>NZ_JAQGCZ010000069.1 GCF_027706845.1 Mycolicibacterium sp. BiH015 | reverse complement strand
GGGTGACCGCCACCTTGCGTGCCGCCATGGAAGCGGTCTGGGCCAAAGAAGCCGCCCCCGGACACCACCTCCCCGACGACGAACTCAACGACCCCGCCGACACGACGGCGCCCTCCGGCACGCCCGAGGGCGACGCGGCAGTCGATGATCACGATCCGCAGCCCGAGGCGCGGGGCTCGGATCCGCGCACGCAACAGCAGCGCAACCACGACGCCCTCGAAGCACTGGCCGTGGAGGCGCTGCGATCCGGTGACCTGGGCACCCACCACGG
>NZ_JAQGCZ010000068.1 GCF_027706845.1 Mycolicibacterium sp. BiH015 | reverse complement strand
CACGCCGCAGCCCACCCCCGACCCCTACGCGACATCACCGTCTTCGCCATCACCGACCAGACCACCAGCACCGACCAACCCGCACCCACCACCGAACCACGGGAGCAAGCGGCGCCGGAGGCGAAGCCGGAAGCGCCGCCGGAGGCGCCGGAGCCGGAAGCGCCGCCGGAGGCGCCGGAGCCGGAAGCGCCGCCGGAGGCGCCGACCAAGGACGTAACCGAGGCCGAGACCGTCACCGAGGCGCGGGAAGAGGCGGGCTCAGCGCGGGAGAAGAAGGCCGCAGCGCGCGGCCGTGCCGGTTACCTCTTCGGCTCGGGATTCATGCCCGCACCCTTGTT
>NZ_JAQGCZ010000067.1 GCF_027706845.1 Mycolicibacterium sp. BiH015 | reverse complement strand
GCGCCGGTGCCCGGGGCGGGGTTGGTGGTGCTCGATAGCTGGTTGCGTCCGGTGCCGGTGGGTGTGGTGGGGGAGTTGTATGTGGCCGGCCGTGGGGTGGGAGTCGGTTACCTCGGCCGCCCCGGTCTGACCGGATCACGTTTTGTCGCGTGCCCGTTCGGGGCACCGGGCACCCGGATGTATCGCACCGGCGACCTGGTCTGGTGGGCAGACGACGGACAACTGCACTACGTTGGGCGCGCCGACGAACAAGTCAAAATCCGAGGCTACCGCATCGAACTCGGCGAAATCCAAACCGCCCTGGCCACCCTCGAGGGCGTCGACCACGCCGTGGTCATCGC
>NZ_JAQGCZ010000066.1 GCF_027706845.1 Mycolicibacterium sp. BiH015 | reverse complement strand
CAGCAGCGCAACCACGACGCCCTCGAAGCACTGGCCGTGGAGGCGCTGCGATCCGGTGACCTGGGCACCCACCACGGCCTACCGGTCACCATCATCGTCTCGACCACCCTCCAAGACCTCGAGAAAGGTGCCGGGGTTGCGGTCACCGGCGGCGGCACGCTGTTGCCGATGCGGGATCTGATCCGGCTGGCCGCCAACGCGTTTCACTACCTGTACGTCTATGACAAGCACACCAGCGAGAGCCTGTATCTGGGTCGCACGAAACGACTCGCCAACCCCGCGCAGCGGATCGTGGCCCACGCCCGCGATCGTGGCTGCACCCGGCCAGGCTGCACCGCACCGGGCTACT
>NZ_JAQGCZ010000065.1 GCF_027706845.1 Mycolicibacterium sp. BiH015 | reverse complement strand
AGATACCCGATGCGCTCGGGCGCCCGGCGGATGATCGCGATGTTGTCCCCACCGCAATAGGAGATGTGCCCGGTGTCTAGGCACAGGTTCACAAACCGCCCGTCGGTGCCCTCGAGGAACCGGTAGACGTTGTCTTCGGTGTCGACATGGGAATCGGCGTGCGGGTGGTACTGCGCCCGCACCCCGTAGGTCTCGAACATCGCCTTGCCGAGTGCATTCATGCCCTCGGTCTTTGCCGCCCACTGCTCGACGGTCAGGGTGCGCTCTTCGAGCGGCGCGCCGGTGGACGGATCGCGCCACATCTCCGGGATCACCACCACATGGCTGCCCCCGACCGCGGCGGTCAGCTTGG
>NZ_JAQGCZ010000064.1 GCF_027706845.1 Mycolicibacterium sp. BiH015 | reverse complement strand
GCACACGCGGCGTTCTCCGCGCGCCCGGTCGCGGTGGCGGCATCGATGAGTTCAGCAGCGGTCAACCCGGCCAACTGACCAGGCTCCGGCACCGAACTGTCGAACATGTGTTCGATTATGCCAGGTGTCACCGACAGGTCGATGCACTGGTTTGTGCCACCGACCGGTCAATCTCTGCCAGCCGAAATGAAGCCGCTGAACTGCCGGTTTAACCGATCAGATCGCTCGAATCATCGGGCGAACAGAGAAAGACCGTCGAAACCGCGCGACTCGCTCCACGGCTCCGACCCAACTCAGGGAAGAGCAGAACAATGAAGAACCTCACCATCGCCACCGCCGCAGCCGCCACCTTCTCCGCCGCGTTCC
>NZ_JAQGCZ010000063.1 GCF_027706845.1 Mycolicibacterium sp. BiH015 | reverse complement strand
ACCTACAACATGCCCCTCGCCGTACAACTCCAAGGCCACCTCGACACCACCGCCCTAGCCACCGCACTCGCCGACGTAGTGAATCGGCAGGAGACTTTGCGGACGGTGTTCACGTCGGTGGACGGCGTGCCCCAGCAGGTCGTGTTGCCTGCACAGCAGGCCGACCTCGGATGGGAAGTCGTGGATGCGTGCGCTTGGACGCCGAAGCAGCTCAGCGAGGCCATCGACGAGGTAGCCGGCCACGCCTTCGATCTTTCCGCCGAGATTCCGTTGCGGGCCAGGCTGTTCCGCCGTGCCGAGGACGAACACATCCTGGTCGCAGTGGTCCATCACATCGCCGCCGACGGCTGGTCAATCACCCCCCTGGTCACCGACCT
>NZ_JAQGCZ010000062.1 GCF_027706845.1 Mycolicibacterium sp. BiH015 | reverse complement strand
CACCTTGCGTGCCGCCATGGAAGCGGTCTGGGCCAAAGAAGCCGCCCCCGGACACCACCTCCCCGACGACGAACTCACCGACCCCGCCGACACGACGCCCACCGCTCACGAGGCGGTAGCCCCAGATAAGCCCCCGGTCGCCGACAAGCCCGACACGACGGCGGTCGCCGACGAGCCCGCCGACGAGACGCTCGAGGGCGAGACCGTCGATGCCAACATTCCGGGCGACGAGACGCCCGAGGGCGACGCGGCAGTCGATGATCATGATCCGCAGCCTGAGGCGCGGGGCTCGGATCCGCGCACCCAGCAGCAGCGCAACCACGACGCCCTCGAAGCACTGGCCGTGGAGGCGCTGCGATCCGGTGACCTGGGCACCCACCACGG
>NZ_JAQGCZ010000061.1 GCF_027706845.1 Mycolicibacterium sp. BiH015 | reverse complement strand
TTTGCGCACCAGCGGCAGCGGTACTTTGGACCCGCCGTAGGCCAGGGTGCGCAGCGTCGGCAGGGTGGTGTTCTGCGTTTCGAGGACGCCCACGATGCGGTCGAGCATGGTGGGCACCACCGTCGCCGAGGTGACGCCCTCGTCGTTGACCAGTTGCACCCACTTCTGTGCGTCGAAGGTGGTCAGGTACACCATTTTTCGTCCCGCGTAGAGGTTGGACAGGGCGGCGCTGACCCCGGCGATGTGGTAGGGCGGGACACAGATCAGCGCGGCGTCGTCGGGTTCGGCGGAGGCGAACTCGACGGTGCCCATGATGTAGCTGGTCAAGTTGCTGTGAGTGAGTTCAACGGCTTTGGGTTTCGACGTCGTCCCCGAGGTGAACAGCACCACCCCGACACCATCGGG
>NZ_JAQGCZ010000060.1 GCF_027706845.1 Mycolicibacterium sp. BiH015 | reverse complement strand
AGGTCAAAGACACTGCGGGTGCGGTGTCGGCGAATTCGGCGACTGTCTCGCTGACGATCACCGCTGTCAATGATGCGCCGGTGGCGGTCAATGACAGCAAGATCATCGGCAAGGACACGGCCTATACCTTCACTGCCGCGGAGTTGGTCGGTAACGACACCGACGTCGAAAACAACGCTCTGAGCGTGCATTCGGTGTCGGGGGCGGTCAACGGGACCGTTGTGCTCAATGCCAATGGTTCGGTGACCTTCACTCCCAGCGCCGGCTATACCGGTGCGGCGTCGTTTGCCTACAAGGTCAAAGACAGTGTGGGTGCCGTCTCGGCCGCGGCGGCGACCGTGGCGATCACGGTGCAGGTGGTCAACACGGCCCCGACGGCGGTCAATGATTCGAAGACGTTGGTTGAGGACACTCCGCGTACGTTCAGTGCTGCGGATTTGTTGTGGAATGACTCTGATCC
>NZ_JAQGCZ010000059.1 GCF_027706845.1 Mycolicibacterium sp. BiH015 | reverse complement strand
ACGTCGGCGAGTGCGGTGGCTAGGGCGGTGGTGTCGAGGTGGCCTTGGAGTTGTACGGCGAGGGGCATGTTGTAGGTCGCGGAGGGGCCTTGGAGTTGGTCGATGAACCAGAGCCGGTTTTGGGCGAACGACAGTGGGAGTTGGTCGGGGCGTTGCTGAGGCGTTAACGGCGGCATGGCCCCGGCACTGTCGTCGAGGCGTGGTGTGAGTGCGGCGATGGTGGGGGCTTCGAAGAGGGTGCGTACGGGTAGGTCGAGGCTGAGGGTGGTGTTGATGGCGGCGATGAGTCGCATGGCCGATAGGGAGTCTCCGCCGTGGTCGAAGAAGGAGTCGTCGATGCCGATGCGTGGTAGGCCCAGGATGTCGGTGAAGAGGGTGGCCAGGATTTCTTGGACCGGGTCGGTGGGGGCGCGGTAGTGCCCGGCATCGGAGTAGTCGGGTGTGGGGAGGGCTTTGATGTCGAGTTTGCCGTTGACGGTCAAGGGCAGTGCGTCGATGGGCACGATGGCGGT
>NZ_JAQGCZ010000058.1 GCF_027706845.1 Mycolicibacterium sp. BiH015 | reverse complement strand
GTCGGGGAGGTGGTGTCCGGGGGCGGCTTCTTTGGCCCAGACCGCTTCCATGGCGGCACGCAAGGTGGCGGTCACCCAGCCGCTGAGAAAGCTGGAGCCATCGGCTTGTTGGCGTCCGAACCTGAGCCCGCGGCTGCGTTTACGGTCCTTCTCGGAGGGCTCCGGTCCATCCTGGTCGATCCTGATCAACAGATACCGCGCCGCTGCCGCCAGATTCTCCGGATCCAGCCCCGCACCCTGACGCGCCAACTCCGCATCGGCCTGCGCCCGGGTTCCGGCGTCGACCCACCTGGGCAGCGCCTTGTGGAACTTCGCGATCACGCTCACGTGTTCCTCGTCGAGGCGCCCCTGGGCTTGAGCGGTGGCGGTGGCCTCCCACAACGGCGCCAACGGTTCCCCACTGATCGCGCGGCGCGGGCCCAGCGTTTTGGCCCGCACCAGCCGCCGTGTCGCCTCACGACCCGAGACCCGCAACGCCGTGGTGAGGACTTTCTTCCACGACGCTTCACCGAGTCGGTGCGGCTCGGTCTCGGCCA
>NZ_JAQGCZ010000057.1 GCF_027706845.1 Mycolicibacterium sp. BiH015 | reverse complement strand
GACACCGGGCACATCTCCTATTGCGGTGGGGACAACATCGCGATCATCCGCCGGGCGCCCGAGCGCATCGGGTATCTGCATCTCAAGCAGGTCGATCCGGTGGTGCGGGCCAAGGTCGAGGCCGAGGATCTGCCCTTCGGTGAGGCGGTCAGGCTCGGTGCGATGACCGAACCGCCGTTGGGGATTCCGGAGATGCCGCCGCTGCTGGCCGAGATCGAGCGCTTCGGTGTCGATGTGTTCGCCATCGTCGAGCAGGACATGTACCCCTGCGAGGTCGACACCCCGCTGCCCATCGCCCGACGCACCCGCACCTACCTCGGGTCCTGCGGCGTCCCAGCCGTCACGTTCAACTAGGAGTATCGATGTCTGATCTGAGAATTGCCGTCCTGGGCGTCGGACTGATGGGCGCCGATCACGTCGCCCGCATCACGTCGAGAATCTCCGGCGCTCGCATCGCGGTGGTCAACGACTACGTCACCGAGAAGGCCGAGCAGATCGCCTCGGAGATCGAGGGCTGCCGCGCCATCGCCGACCCACTCGACGCCATCGCCGACCCGGACGTCGACGCCGTCGTGCTCGCCACCCCGGGCGCCGCACACGAGAAGCA
>NZ_JAQGCZ010000056.1 GCF_027706845.1 Mycolicibacterium sp. BiH015 | reverse complement strand
CCGTTGGCCAGGCCACGCGGCCACTCACCCGACCGAGAATTCAACAACAACACCGGCGTGGCCAACGCCCCCGCAGCCAACACCACCACAGAGCCCTGCAACGCCAACCGCTCACCGCGGTACTCACAGATCACCCTCTGCACCCGCCGACGATCAGCCTCCAGCCCCACCACCCGACACCCGGCCAACAACCCCGCACCATGCTCCTTGACCGCCGGCTGAACGCAGTTGCGGGCCGCGTCGTTCTTGCACGAACGTCCGCAGAGATATGTCTGACACGTGGTGCAATCGTCGGTGTAGTCACACGCCATCGGCAGGTGGTAGGGATGCAGACCCCGCCCCGTCAAATAATCGACCAGCGGCTGATTATCCCTCGAAAAAGGCGGCGCCGCAGGCAAACTCACCCACGCCGACTCCGGACGCAACGGATCAGGCTGACCCCGCACCCCCAACAACTGCTCAGCCTCGGCATACCACGGCGCCATCTGCTCATAACTGACCGGCCACGCCTCCGGCACCGACGAATCCCCGGGATCGACGAAATTCTGCCTGGGCGTGAAATCCTGGACGAAAAACCGCTCGCAGACCATCCCATACAGCGCCGAGGACCCACCGGTGCCACTACCGATGAACGGCACGAACCTCTTCGAGAACCGCCCGCTGACATCTTCGACCTC
>NZ_JAQGCZ010000055.1 GCF_027706845.1 Mycolicibacterium sp. BiH015 | reverse complement strand
TGGTGCCCACCGCCATCGTGCCCATCGACGCACTGCCCTTGACCGTCAACGGCAAACTCGACATCAAAGCCCTCCCCGCACCCGACTATTCCGATGCCGGGCGCTACCGCGCTCCGACAGGTGCGGTGGAAGCGGCCCTGGCGCGCATCTTTGCCGATGTTCTGGGGTCGGAACGCATCGGTATCGACGATTCGTTCTTCGATCTGGGTGGGGACTCGTTGTCAGCAATGCGGTTGGTCGCTGCGGTCAGCGCCGAGTTCGACATCGACCTCGCGGTACGCACCCTCTTCGAAGCCCCGACGGTGGCTCAGCTCGCGACACGCGTCGGAGACAGTGCCGGGGCCGTGCCGCCGTTGACGCCTCAGCAGCGCCCCGCGGTGCTGCCGTTGTCGTTCGCGCAGAGTCGCTTGTGGTTCCTCGAACAGTTCCAAGGCCCCTCCGCGATGTACAACATGCCCGTTGCCCTGCGGTTGTCCGGGCACGTTGATGCGGCGGCGTTGAGGTCGGCACTGGGTGACGTGATCGCCCGCCACGAAAGCCTGCGCACCATCTTCACCGCCACCGACGGCATCCCCCAACAGGTGATACTGCCCGCCGAGCAGGCCGACCTCGGATGGGAAGTCATCGACGCCGCCACCTGGTCAGAAACCCAACTCCACACCGCCATCGACCACACCGCACACCACGCCTTCGACCTCGCCACCGACATCCCATTACGCGCCAAACTGTTCCGCCTCACCCACGACGAACACATCCTGGTCGCAGTGGTCCATCACATCGCCGCCGACGGCTGGTCAATCAC
>NZ_JAQGCZ010000054.1 GCF_027706845.1 Mycolicibacterium sp. BiH015 | reverse complement strand
CAGTTGGCCGGGTTGACCGCTGCTGAACTCATCGATGCCGCCACCGCGACCGGGCGCGCGGAGAACGCCGCGTGTGCCCGCAAACTCGCCGTGATGGCCGAACACTTCATCCGCCGCACCGCGCTGGCTCCCGAGGACCGCCTCACCTGGTGGGTGGACCCGGATGCCGCGGTGACCGCCGAACTGGCCGCCGCCCACCACATCACCCAAGGCCTGGCGTTGCACCAGGCTTACCGCGCCGTGGTGCTGCGCGAGCGCCTCCCCCAAGTCGGGGCCCTGTTCCTGGCGGGGTTGATCAGCGACCTGCTGGTGCGGGCCATCGTCAACCGCACCGCCTTCCTGCTCGACACCGACCTGATCGCCGCTGTCGATGCCGATCTGGCCGCCGAGATCCTCGGGTGGGGACCACTGTCGATCAAGAAGACCGACGCCGCCATCGACGCCATCGTCGAGCGCCACGACCCCGACGGTGTGCACCGGACCCGACCCGAGGACCTCGACCGCACGGTGGAGTTCGGCCAACCCGGCGATGCCCCGGGATTCAGCACCATCGTCGCCCGACTGTTCGCCTGCGACACCGCCGCCGCAGAGCGCACCGTCACCGCGATGGCCTACAGCGTCTGCGACGCAGACCCCCGCACCCCCGACGAACGCCGCCACGACGCCTTCAGCGCCCTGATGCACGGCATCACCACGCTGGCCTGCCAATGCGGTACCTCCGACTGCCACGCCGCAGCCCACCCCCGACCCCTACGCGACATCACCGTCTTCGCCATCACCGACCAGACCACCAGCACCGACCA
>NZ_JAQGCZ010000053.1 GCF_027706845.1 Mycolicibacterium sp. BiH015 | reverse complement strand
CGCAGAACACCACCCTGCCGACGCTGCGCACCCTGGCCTACGGCGGGTCCAAAGTACCGCTGCCGCTGGTGCGCAAAGCGTTGTCACTGCTGCCCGCCGTCGGGTTCGTCAACGCCTACGGGCTCACCGAGACCAGCTCGACGATCGCCGTGCTCACCCCCGACGACCACCGCGCCGCGCTGGCGGCCACCGACGAGTCGGCGATCCGGCGCCTCGGATCGGTGGGACAACCCGTCCCGGGCATCGAAGTCGAAATCCGCGCCGAGGACGGCACCGTCCTGGGGCCGGGCCAGACCGGTGAACTGTTCGTGCGCGGAGAACAGGTCTCGGGCAAATACACCGACATCGGCTCCGTCCTCGACGACAACGGCTGGTTCCCCACCAAAGACATCGCCCACCTCGACGAGGCGGGCTACCTGTTCATCGGCGGCCGATCCGACGACACCATCATCCGCGGCGGCGAGAACATCGCCCCCGCCGAGATCGAAGACGTCCTCGTCGAGCATCCCCACGTGCACGACTGCGCCGTCATCGGCGCCGACGACCCCCAGTGGGGCCAGATCATCGTCGCCGTCGTCGTCCCCCAACCCGGCACCGAACCCGACGTCGAGGACCTACGCTCCTACGTCCGATCCCAGCTGCGCGGGTCCCGAACCCCCGATCGGGTGGTGTTCCGCGAAGAGCTGCCCACCAACGCGACCGGCAAGGTGCTGCGCCGCGAACTCGTCAACGAACTCACCGTGACATCAAAGGAGCCCGCATGATCAAGAACGGCACCCGCCTGCAAAGCCAGGTCTGCGACACCCAGATCATCGTCGTGCGCAGCGC
>NZ_JAQGCZ010000052.1 GCF_027706845.1 Mycolicibacterium sp. BiH015 | reverse complement strand
GACGAACACATCCTGGTCGCAGTGGTCCATCACATCGCCGCCGACGGCTGGTCAATCACCCCCCTGGTCACCGACCTGAGCACCGCCTACACCGCCCGCACCACCGGCCACCCACCCACCTGGGCACCACTACCAGTCCAATACGCCGACTACACCCTCTGGCAACGCCAACTCCTCGGCGAACTCACCGACCCCACCAGCGCCATCACCGCCCAACTGCACTACTGGGAACACGCACTGGCCGACCTCCCCGAACACCTCACCCTCCCCACCGACCGCCCCTACCCACCCACCGCCAACCACCACGGCGCCACCCTGCCCATCAGCTGGCCCCCCCACCTCCACCAGGCCATCACCCAACTCGCCCGCAACCACAACGCCACCCCCTTCATGGTCGTCCACACCGCCCTGGCCATCCTGCTGTCCAAACTGTCAGCCACCACCGACATCCCCATCGGCTTCCCCATCGCCGGCCGCCGCGACCCCACCCTCGACCACCTCGTCGGCTTCTTCGTCAACACCCTCATCCTGCGCACCGACACCAGCACCAACCCCACCACCACCGACCTGCTCACCCAAACCCGCACCCGCGCCCTCGCCGCCTACGAACACCAAGACATCCCCTTCGAAGCCCTCGTCGAACACCTCAACCCCACCCGCAACCTCACCCACCACCCCCTCATCCAAATCATGCTCGGCTGGAACAACGTCCCAGGTTGGGCGGGCAACGAGTTCGCCTTCGGGCTGGGGGACGTGGAGGTGACCCCGTTACCGGTGGGCACCGACACCGCCCGCGTAGATCTGTCGCTGTCCCTGGCTGAAACCTTCACCGCGGCAGG
>NZ_JAQGCZ010000051.1 GCF_027706845.1 Mycolicibacterium sp. BiH015 | reverse complement strand
GGCGGTGGGTGGGTCGTTGACGGGGGTGACGTTGAGGGTGACGGTGGCGGAGTTGGCTGATATTGCGCCGGCGGTGTCTTTGACTTTGTAGGTGAAGGATGCGGTGCCGTTGTAGTTGGTGGTGGGGGTGAAGGTGATGGTGCCGTCGGTGTTGAGGGTGACGGTGCCGTTGACGGCAGCGCTGACCGAGTGGAAGGACAGAACATCGCCGCCGGGCTTGTCGGGGTCAGTGTCGTTCCAGAGCAGGTCGGCGACGGTGAAGGTGCGGGGGGTGTCTTCGGACAGAGTTTTGGTGTCGTTGACCGCGACCGGTACCGCGTTGACCGTGATCGCCACAATGGCCGCGTTGGATACTGCGCCAGCGGTGTCTTTGACTTTGTAGGTGAACGAGGCCGACCCGCGGTAACCCGCCGTCGGGGTGAAGGTAACCGTGCCGTTGGCGTTGAGAACGACGGTGCCATTGGTGGCGCCCGATACGGAATGCACTGACAGCGAAGAGTTTTCGACATCGGTGTCGTTGCTGACCAGTTCGGCGGCGGTGAATGTGTAAGCAGAATTCGAGTTGATGGTTTTGCTGTCGTTGACCGCGGTGGGTGGGTCGTTGACGGGGGTGACGTTGAGGGTGACGGTGGCGGAGTTGGCTGATATTGCGCCGGCGGTGTCTTTGACTTTGTAGGTGAAGGATGCGGTGCCGTTGTAGTTGGTGGTGGGGGTGAAGGTGATGGTGCCGTCGGTGTTGAGGGTGACGGTGCCGTTGACGGCAGCGCTGACCGAGTGGAAGGACAGAACATCGCCGCCGGGCTTGTCGGGGTCGGTGTCGTTCCAGAGCAGGTCGGCGACGGTGAAGGTGCGGGGGGTGTCTTCGGACAGAGTCTTGGTGTCATCGAC
>NZ_JAQGCZ010000050.1 GCF_027706845.1 Mycolicibacterium sp. BiH015 | reverse complement strand
TGGCCGCGGTGGTGATTATAGGTGTGCAACCAGCGCGGGTATTCGTCGCAGCGTTGCGCGTCGCTGGTGTAGAGCCGCGCATAGGCCCACTCGTCGGCCAGAGTGCGATGGAAGCGCTCCACCTTGCCGTTGGTCTGCGGCCGGTAGGGCCGAGTGCGACGATGCTCGATATCGCCGAGGGCATCGCGGAAGACGTGCGATCGATAACAGTTCCCGTTGTCGGTCAACACCTTTCGAACGGTGATGCCGCAATCGGTGAACCACGCGTTGGCACGCCGCCAGAAGCCGGCGGCGGTGTCCTTGCCCTCGTCGGCGAGTAATTCGGAGTAGGCCAGCCGCGAATGCGCGTCGATGGCGGTGTGGATGAAGTGGTAACCGCGGACCGGGTTGCCGTACTTGTTGGTCACCCCGCTGCTCTTGTCGGCCCTGGCGTTGCGGTTGCCCTTCGTACGGCCCACCATGCGCCAGCCGCCGCCGGCGGGGATCTTGCCGAGTTTCTTGACATCGACGTGCACCAGGTCGCCGCAGCCTGCGGACTCCATTCGGCGAACGACGCGTCCGGTCGCGCGGTCGAGCCAGCGCAGCTTGGCGATCCGGTAGCGGCTCAGCACCCGATGCACCGTTGAGGGATGAATCCCGAGCAGATAGCCGATACGGGCTGGCCCCCACCGCCGGGTGACGCGCACGCCAATGATGCGCCGCTCAGTGCGTGTAGGTGTGCGATTGGGGCTGTGGTGTGGGCGTGAGCTGCGGTCGGCCATCCCCGACTCACCCTGCTCGCGATAGCGGCCCGCCCACCGCGAGGCCGTGGACACCGACACCTGGAAACGTTCGGCAGCCCGACGCAAAGACCAGCCATCATCGACGACGCAACGAGCCAGCCGCAGGCGACCGGTTTCGGACAAAGGGGCATTACGGTGAGACACGAAGACCTCCGAAGTGAGTTGGTGCGTTCCTAGGCAGTTCGCACTTCACTCGGAGGTCTTCGTCTTGTCACCTCACCACGCCGTCACCAACGTCCGTGGTCAGTACAGCTAG
>NZ_JAQGCZ010000049.1 GCF_027706845.1 Mycolicibacterium sp. BiH015 | reverse complement strand
CATCACCGGCACCATCGAATACCGCACCGACATCTACAACCCCGACACAGTCGAAGCCCTCCTCCAACGATTCCAACAAGTTGTCACGGCGATGACCACCGACCCGACAATGCGCGTGTCCTCGATCGACCTGCTCGACGACGCCGAGCATGCGCGCATCGAAAGCGTTGGCAACCTCGGGATACTGGAAAGGACCGCGACGACACCGCGATCGGTTCCGGAGTTGCTCGCCGCACAGGTGGCGCGGGCGCCTCATGCGGTCGCGGTGACCTTTCGGGGACGCCATGTGACCTATCGTGAGCTCGACGAAGCCTCGAACCGGTTGGCACACCGGCTGATCGAGCTCGGCGCGGGGCCGGGTGGTCGGGTTGCTCTGCTGCTCAACCGCTCGGCCGAAGCCGTCGTCGCGATCACCGCCGTCCTCAAAACCGGCGCGGCCTATGTGCCGATGGATCCAGCTATACCTGACGAGCGGATCGGCTTCATCCTCGCCGACGCGGCCCCGATGGCCGCAGTCACCAGTGCCGAGTTCGCCGTCCGCCTGGCGGGTTTCGACATCAGCGTTGTCGACGTCGGTGACCCGCGTATCGCTGCCCAGTCGAGCGGTGCCGTCGTCGGGCCGACCGCTGGCGATGTCGCGTATCTGATCTACACCTCGGGCACGACCGGCAGGCCGAAGGGGGTGGCGATCACCCACCACAACGTCACCCAACTGTTGGAGTCACTGGACGCCGGTTTGCCGAAGACGAGAACCTGGACTCATTGTCATTCACTGGCTTTCGACGTCTCGGTGTGGGAGATCTGGGGCGCGCTGCTCTACGGCGGCCGGCTGGTCGTGGTTCCCGATGACGTGGTCGGTTCGCCGGCGGACTTCCGGGCACTGTTGATCGACGAAGAGGTCACCGTCCTGACGCAGACACCGTCAGCGGTTCGAGCATTGTCTGTCGGCGGATTGGAGTCGGTGACGCTGATCGTGGTCGGTGAGGCGTGTCCGGTGGAGGTGGTGCAGCAGTGGGCGCCGGGGCGGGTGATGATCAATGCCTACGGTCCCACCG
>NZ_JAQGCZ010000048.1 GCF_027706845.1 Mycolicibacterium sp. BiH015 | reverse complement strand
TGACCCGTTCTGATCTGGTGGCGGCGTTGGATGAGCTGGAAACGCTGGGGTGTCAGCTACCGGCGGTGAATTCTCGGTTGTTGGCTCGGTTGCAGACCGAGGCCACCCCGCAGCAGCTGGGCGCCAAATCGTGGAAAGAGGTGCTCTCGGTGCGGTGGCGGATCTCCACCGGTGAGGCGCATCGCCGGCTGACCGAGGCTGCGTGGGTGGCGCCGCGCCAACCGATCACCGGGCCCGCGCTGGCCCCGGTGCTACCTGCGACCGCCGCCGCCCAAGCGCAGGGGGTGATCAACGCCGAACACGTCTCGGTCATCGGCAAGGCGGTCCACAAACTGCCCGGGTTCGTCGATCACACCACGCGTGAGCAGTTCGAAGCCGCCCTGGTCCGCGCCGCGGTGGGTGCCGGGCCGAAAGAACTGCGTGAGGCCGCGGAGTTGATGCTGTTTCTGCTCGATCAGGACGGCCCCGAACCCGATGACCTCGAACGAGGCCGCAAGCGTGGCCTCACCAAGCACAAGCAGCGCGCTGACGGCATGGTCGACATCTCGGCGACGTTGACTCCGCAGGCGTGGGCGGTGTGGGAACCGATTTTCGCCAAGTACGCCGCGCCGGGGATGTGTAATCCCGATGATGCGCAGCCCTGCACCTCGGGCACCCCCACCCAGGACCAGATCGACAACGATCACCGCAGCCTGGCCCAACGCCAACACGACGCGATGCTCGCCATCGGACGCATCGCGTTGATGAGTGGGGAACTGGGCACGCTCAACGGGCTACCGGTGTCGGTGATCATTCGCACCACCCTGCAAGATCTGGAATCCCGGGCCGGGGTCGGGGTTACCGGGGGCGGTACCCGGCTGCCGATCACAGACGTCGTCCGCATGGGCGCCCACGCCCACCACTACCTGGCGGTGTTCGACCGGGCCACCGGCTCAGCGCTGGAGTTGTTGCGCACCAAACGCATCGCCTCCCCCGCGCAGCGGATCATGCTCATCGCCCGCGAGGGCGGCTGCACCAAACCCGGCTGCACCATCGGCGCCTACGGCTGCCAGGTCCATCACGTCACCGCCGACTGGGT
>NZ_JAQGCZ010000047.1 GCF_027706845.1 Mycolicibacterium sp. BiH015 | reverse complement strand
TGTACCGGGTCATGACGTTGGTGTCAGTCGGCTGGTCGGTGGGAGGCCGCCGAGTGCGGTGTGACGGCGTTGAGTGTTGTAGTAGTGCAGCCAGGGTGCAAGGGCTGCGGCGCGGTGGGCGTTTGAGGTGAAGACCCGCTTGTAGGCCCATTCGGTCTGCAGCGTTCGGTTGAGGCGTTCTACCTTGCCGTTCTGCCACGGACAATGCGGTTTGATGAAGATCTGTCGGGCGCCGAGCTGGGCGCAGACGCCGCGAATGGAGTAGCGGTAGGCCCAGGCGTTATCAGTCATGATCTGCTCGATGACGGTGATGCCGTGGGCCCGGAAGTGCTCAGCGGCGCGGTGCAGGAACGCCGCGCAGGTCGGGCCTTTCTCATCAGGCAGGATCTCAGAGTAGGCCAGCCGAGAGTGGTCATCGACCATCGAATGAATGTAGTCAAAGCCATTGCTTGACCGCCGGTTTCGATCGGGCGCCCTGCCTCGACCGTGCGCTCGCCAACCCCCGCCGTCAGGGATACGGCCCAGCTTCTTGACATCCATGTGCACCAGCTCGCCGGGCCGGTTTCGTTCATAACGGACCGCGGTGGACTTCGAGGCGCGGATAACCTGACCGGTCATCGGGTCGCAGTCACGCAGATGCGGGACCTGGCGCCGGATGAGCACCCGCGAGACCGTGCGAGCACAGAGGCCCAGCTTGGCGGCGATCTCCTCCGGGCCGCATCGATGACGCCGTCGCCACGCCACGATTTGGTTCTCCACGCTGCGCGCGGTGCGGGTCGGCGTGGTGTGCGGTCGCGAGGACCGGTCCACAAGACCGGCTTCACCCTCGGCCTCGAACCGGCTGATCCAGGTGTGGACGCACTTGCGCGACACCCCCATCGCTGCGGCGATATGGGCTTTGGGCCAGCCGGCCTGATAGCGGCGCACCATCAACAGGCGGCCGTGGAACGTCGTGCGGGCATTACGGTGGGACACGAGAACCTCCGGAGCGGGTGGGACCTAGACAATCCACACCTCACCCGGAGGTTCTCTTCATATCAACCCAACACGCCTGCTACCAACGTCCAGTCTCGGTACACCTAG
>NZ_JAQGCZ010000046.1 GCF_027706845.1 Mycolicibacterium sp. BiH015 | reverse complement strand
TGTACTACCCAGGCAGGTTGGTTGAAGAAGTGTGACGACTCGCTGTAGCGGTCGTTGATTGGCGAAGGCCTCCCGTCGTGGAGTGGAGCTGCTACCACTTCACTTCAACGAACGGGAGACCTTCATGGTCCACGCTAACGCTGTGTTGACTCCGCGCGGCCGGTTGTTGCTTGCGCGTCTGATCGTCGATGAAGGCTGGCCAGTAGCTCGGGCTGCCGAACACTTCCACGTGTCCTGGCCGACGGCCAAACGATGGGCAACCCGCTACTCGGCGATGGGTGCCGCCGGGATGAACGACCGCTCCAGCCGGCCTCATCACAGCCCGAATCGCACACCGCAGGTGCTCGTGCGCAAGATCGTTCATCTGCGTTGGCGTCACCGCCTCTCGCCGCTGGCGATCGCGTCGAGGTTGTCGATGCCGGCCTCGACCGTGCATGCAGTGCTGGTGCGGTGTCGACTGAATCGTCTGTCCTATATCGACGTACGCACCGGTGAGCCGATCCGGCGATACGAACACGATCGCCCTGGTGCTTTGATCCATGTCGACGTCAAAAAGCTGGGGAACATCCCTACCGGCGGCGGCTGGCGGTTCGTCGGCCGCTCTCAGGGCAAGAAGAATCGACACCTGACCACCGGGGTCAACCGCAGCCGACACCGCCAGCCGTTCCTTGGGCATGCCTTCGTACACACCGTCATCGATGATCACTCTCGCGTGGCCTACGCCGAGATTCATGACGACGAAACAGCCGATACCGCCGTCGCGGTCCTACACCGAGCGGTGGCGTGGTTCGCCGAGCGCGGGATCACCGTTGAAGCGGTGCTGTCGGACAACGGCGGCTGCTACCGCTCCCACGCATGGCGCCACGCATGCCACGACCTCGGCATAAGACACCGCCGGACCCGACCGTACAGACCCCAAACCAACGGGAAGATCGAGCGCTTTCACCGCAGCATGACCGCCGAATGGGCCTTCGCCCGCTTCTACCCCAACGAACGGGCGAGGCGATCCGCGCTACCGGCATGGCTGCACACCTACAATCACCACCGGCAACACTCAGCAATTGGGAAGGTCCCACCCATCACAAGGTTGACCAACCTGCCTGGGCAGTACA
>NZ_JAQGCZ010000045.1 GCF_027706845.1 Mycolicibacterium sp. BiH015 | reverse complement strand
ACCTTCACCGCGGCAGGTGAACCCGACGGCATCACCGGCACCATCGAATACCGCACCGACATCTACAACCCCGACACCATCCACACGTTCGTTCGTCGACTGCACCACGTGCTGGCCGCCATCACCGCCGGACCCGAAAGGCGACTCTCGTCCCTGGACATCGTCGATCTCGAGGAACGCGCTCACCTGGCCGAGATCGGTAACCAGGCGGTTCTGGTCGCACCCGAACCGGCGCGAGTGGCAACAGTTACGGAGCTATTCGCGATCCAGGTCGCGGCCGCTCCGCACGCGATCGCGGTGACCTTCGGAGGCCACAACCTGACCTATCGTGAACTCGATGATGCCTCGAATCGGCTCGCGCATCGCCTGATCGGCGCGGGCGCCAGTCGGGGTGTGCCGGTGGCGCTGTTGATGGAGCGCTCCGCCGCTGCGGTGGTGGGGATGCTGGCGGCGCTCAAGGCCGGGGCACCTTATCTGGCGATCGATCCCGCGCTGCCCGACGAACGCATCACGTTCATGCTCACAGACGCCGGCCCGGACATCGTGATCAGCAATTCTGAACACCGTTGTCGCGTGGCGGGATTCGGTGTTTCGGTTGTCGACGTCGACGATCCGGCCATCGACACCTCACCTCAGACAGCGTTGGCGCACCCCGAACCGGACGATCTGGCGTATCTGATCTACACCTCGGGCACGACCGGCATGCCGAAGGGGGTGGCGATCGCCCACCGAAACCTTGCACATCTCGTCGACTCCTCGCCGACCGGCCTTCCAGTGGAACAGGTTTGGACGCAATGCCATTCGTATGCGTTCGACTTTTCGGTGTGGGAGATCTGGGCTGCGCTGCTGGGCGGCGGCCGGCTGGTGGTGGTTCCCGACGAGGTGGTGCACTCACCGGAGGACTTCCACGCCCTCCTGGTCGCCGAGCACGTCACCGTGCTGACACAAACCCCGTCGGCGGTGACAGCGCTACGTCCCCAGGGCCTGGAGTCGGCCGCCCTGCTGCTCGGTGGTGAGCTGTGTCCGGTGGAGGTGGTGCAGCAGTGGGCGCCGGGGCGGGTGATGATCAATGCCTACGGTCCGACCGAGACCACCATCTATGCGTCGATGACAGCTCCGTTGACCGCCGCAACCGTGGGTTCGGGGGTGCCGATCGGGGCGCCGGTGCCCGGGGCGGGGTTGGTGGTGCTCGATAGCTGGTTGCGTCCGGTGCCGGTGGGTGTGGTGGGGGAGTT
>NZ_JAQGCZ010000044.1 GCF_027706845.1 Mycolicibacterium sp. BiH015 | reverse complement strand
TGGTGGTGTTATGTCCTTGACGGCAGCGTCTTTCGTTCCCAGTCCGCCTCGGATGGCGCGGCTGGAGGAGTTGTTCGATGAGCTGTCGGAGCTGGCCGGGCAGCGCAACGCCATCGATGGGCGCATTGTCGATATCGTCGCCGAGATTGATCGTGACCGGTTGTGGGGGGCTACCGGGGCGCGCACGTTGGCGGGGTTGGTGGCTTGGAAGTTGGGCAGCGCGGCGCACCACGCCAAGAGTGTCGTTGCGATCGCGGATCGTGTCGAACAGTTCCCGCGGTGCGTGCAGGGCATCCGTGAGGGCCGGCTGTCGGTGGATCAGGTCGGGGTGATCGCCGAACGCGCGGCCGACGGCTCCGATGCCCACTACGCGCAGCTGGCGTTGGTGGCCACGGTCAATCAGCTGCGCACCGCGGTGCGGCTCGAACCGCGCCGGGAGCCCGAGCCGCGTCCCGAACAGACCCGCTCGCTGTCCAAAACCGCGGGTGCCGAGTACACCACGTGGCGCATCCGGCTGCCCCACCTCGACGCCGCGAAACTCGAGGCGGCCTTGGCGTCGCATCGCGACGCGCTGGTCGCGGACTGCAAGCGCGACCACGACCCCGAAGCCCCCGATTCGGATCAGGTGCCGCCGTTTCCTGATGCGGTGGATGCCTTCATGGGGTTGGTCGAGGCCGGCTGGGACGCCGACGCCGCACGCCGCCCGCACGGCCAGCACACCACCGTGGTCGTACACGTCGACATCGAGAAGCCGATCGGGTCGGTGCATCTGGGTCCGCTGCTCACCGACGCCGAGCGCCAGTATCTGAGCTGTGATGCCACGTGCGAGGTGTGGTTCGAACGCGACGGTCAACCCCTGGGCGTGGGGCGGGCCACCCGCTCGGTCAGCCGGCGGCTGCGTCGCGCGTTGGAGCATCGGGACCACGGCACGTGTGTGGTTCCCGGCTGCGGGGCCACCCGGGGTTTGCACGCTCATCACCTCCGCCATTGGGAGGATGGTGGCCCCACCGAGGTGTGGAACCTGGTGCTGGTGTGTCCGTTTCATCACCGCGCCCATCACCGCGGCCTGATCACCCTCACCGGAACCGCCGACCGGCTTGTGGTCACCGACCGCGACGGTGACCCACTGACCGGGGGATCACTGGCCCGCCCACCGACCACACCACCTCCGGCGGTCCCGCCCTGCCCCGGGCCCACCGGCGAACGCGCCCAATGGAAGTGGTACCACCCCTTCGAGCCACCACCACCCACCACCAACTAGTGCGCG
>NZ_JAQGCZ010000043.1 GCF_027706845.1 Mycolicibacterium sp. BiH015 | reverse complement strand
TCAGTGTCAGGGTGAGGTCACCGCTTCTTGCGGTGGTTGGGATCCTTTACATCTGGTGTCTGGCTCATAGCATCGGTGCCGCCTCCGGGTTGGCAACCATGGGTTTTGTCGGCACCAGGTGTGAAGGACCGGCCGGCGTGACTTGATAGGAGCGTGGCATCGCCCCCACTGAGATGTGTCCGCCGACCGGCCCAACCGTCACCTCACAGTGAAGGAGGCAACCACCATGGTTGTTGTTGGAGCCGACGTGCACAAGCGCACTCACACCTTCGTCGCCGTCGACGAAGTCGGACGCAAGCTCGGCGAGAAGGTCGTGCCGGCCACCACGGCCGGACACCATGACGCAGTGGTGTGGGTGCGCACCCAGTTCGGCAGCGACGTGCGGTGGGGCATCGAGGACTGCCGTCACCTGTCGGCCCGGCTGGAGCGCGACCTGCTGACCTGCGGCCAACAGGTGGTACGAGTCCCGCCCAAGTTAATGGCCCAAACCCGAGCCTGCGCACGCACCCGGGGCAAGTCTGATCCCATCGATGCGTTGGCCGTGGCGCGGGCGGTGCTGCGCGAACCCGACCTTCCGGTCGCCTCCCACGACGAGGTCTCCCGGGAGTTAAAGCTGCTGGTGGATCGCCGTGAAGACCTTGTCGGACAGCGCACTTCGACGATCAATCGCCTACTGTGGCGAGTTCATGAGCTCGACCCCGCGCACGCACCCAAAGCCGGCTCACTCGATCGTGCCAAGCATCGCCAGTTGCTCGGGGCATGGTTGGCCACCCAGCCCGGCCTGGTCGCCGAACTAGCCCGTGACGAGCTGGCCGACATCACCCGCCTCACCGAACAGATCAACGCCCTCGCCGCACGTATCGGCGATCGCGTACGCCTGGCCGCCCCGGCACTGTTGTCGATGCCCGGCTGCGGGGAACTGACCGCGGCCAAGATTGTCGGCGAGGCCGCTGGGATCACCCGGTTCAAAAGCGAGGCCGCTTTCGCTCGCCACAGCGGGGTGGCACCAATTCCGGTCTGGTCGGGCAACACTCGCGGACGGGTCCGCATGACCCGCTCCGGCAACCGCCAACTCAACGCCGCGCTGCACCGCATCGCGGTCACCCAGATCCGTCTCGATGGCCTCGGGCGGACCTACTATCGACACCGCCTCGCCGAAGGAGACTCCACCACCGAAGCCCTGCGCTGCCTCAAACGACGCCTGGCCCGCGTCGCATTCGGACATCTGCACACCGACCACCAAAACCGTCAACCCGCTTGCCAAACAGCAGCGGCTTGACATAGGAGAAAC
>NZ_JAQGCZ010000042.1 GCF_027706845.1 Mycolicibacterium sp. BiH015 | reverse complement strand
ACCCCGTTACCGGTGGGCACCGACACCGCCCGCGTAGATCTGTCGCTGTCCCTGGCTGAAACCTTCACCGCGGCAGGCGAACCCGACGGCATCACCGGCACCATCGAATACCGCACCGACATCTACAACCCCGACACCATCCACACCCTCCTCCACCGACTGCACCACGTGCTGGCCACCATCACCACCCACCCGACACACCCCATCTCCACCATCGACCTCCTCGACGAAACAGACCACGCCCACCTCGACCGCCTCGGCAACCGCCCCGCACTGACCACACCGGTGACACCGGTGACCGTGACCGAGGTGTTCACCGCACAGGTCACCCGTACTCCGGACGCAGTGGCGATCACCTGCGGTGGCCGCACCCTGACCTATCGTGAGCTCGACGAAGCCTCGAACCGACTGGCGCACAGGCTGATCGCTCATGGAGCCGGCCCGGGGCTGTCTGTAGCGCTGTTGTTGAGCCGTTCGGCCGAAGCTGTCGTGGCGATCACCGCCGTGCTGAAAACCGGCGCAGCGTATGTGCCCATCGACCCTGTCCATCCGGTGGGCCGCACCGAGTTCATTCTCAGCGACGCGAGGCCCGTCGCGGTGGTCACCAGCGCCGAATACCGCAGCCGACTGGGAGCATTCGATCTGACCGTCGTCGACATCGACGATCCCCGCATCGATACGCAACCCGACACCCCCGTGCCGTCACCGTCACCGGACGACCTCGCGCACATCATTTACACGTCGGGGACCACCGGCATCCCGAAAGGCGTAGCGGTCACCCAGTACAACGTTGCTCAGATGTTCGAATCACTCGATGCCGGAGTTGATTTGGCACCTGGACGTGTCTGGCCGCAATGCCATTCACTGGCTTTCGACTTCTCGGTGTGGGAGATCTGGGCTGCGCTTCTGTTCGGTGGCCGGCTGGTGGTGGTGCCCGACGAGGTGGTCCGCTCACCCCGCGACTTCCATGCGCTGCTGTCCAGCGAGAGAGTCAGCGTGCTCAGCCACACCCCGTCCGCCGTGGCGGCGCTCTCCCCGGAGGGGTTGGAGGCCATGGCATTGCTGATCGGCGCCGAGGCGTGCCCGCCGGAGATGGTGCAGCGGTGGGCTCCCGGACGCGTGATGGTCAACATCTATGGCCCCACGGAAACCACGATGTGGGTGGCCAAGAGCGCTCCTCTGACGGCCGGATCGAATGTCCCGCCGATCGGCACACCGATCACCGGAGCGGCCTTCTTCGTGCTGGACGGGTGGTTGCGTCCGGTGCCGGTGGGTGTGGTGGGGGAGTTGTATGTGGCCGGCCGTGGTGTGGCGGCGGGGTACTGGGGCCGCCCCGGTTTGACCGGTTCGCGGTTTGTCGCTTGCCCGTTCGGGGCACCGGGAACCCGGATGTATCGCACCGGAGACCTGGTGTGGTGGCGCCCCGACGGACAACTGCA
>NZ_JAQGCZ010000041.1 GCF_027706845.1 Mycolicibacterium sp. BiH015 | reverse complement strand
CCCCACCCCCCCCCCCCCCCCCCCCCCCCGGACATATTGGCCGCCCATGCCGGGATTAACATCCTGTTCAATAAGAACGAATACGACGGGCCAACCACGGCACGCATCCTCGCTCTGCTGGAGGAACTCGGACTTCTAAAGGGCGACGCCTCCGAATTCGTAGTGCTGCGCAGGATCCGGGGCGGACTGGTCACCCGGCGACAGAATGGCACGGTCGATGTCGTCGCATCCGGCCGTGGGCGACTGGATTGGCTGGGTGGAGCTTCGGACCGAGGCAGTTGACGACCTCGCGATTTAGCACACTGCCGTGGTGATGCGCGAGCTGCAAGCCGATGCGCTGGGCGTAGTCGAAGCAGAGAGCCGCCCAACACTCTAAATGTTCTCGACCGCAATGTTGGAGAACATTCCGGGAGGAAAACCATTCGAGCACTGCATGCTGGTGGAAGGCAACAATCCGCCCGTTATCGACATCGGATTGCTGTGGCGCGACGGCTTTGATCTGCACAGCATCAGGACGCATTTGTTCGACGAAGACGATAGGGGCCCGATCTTCTCACGGGATTGCTGTGAATACCACCTGTCGACACCCGGCGGCGTGACCCTGGTCGTGCTGATGAACCACTTCAAGTCCACGGGGGTTTTGACGCCGGATGATCGCGGCGGTGCCAAGAAGCGCACTCGGCAAGCCGAGCCAGTGGCTGAGATCTATAAGTCGCTCGTGGCTTAAGGGTTCGGCTCGCTCGGTGGCGTCCTTCCAGAAGTACATCGCAGTCCTCGGCGACCTCAATGACACGCCGGAAAGTCAGCCCCTCAAAGCGTTAGTTCAGGACACCGATCTGCGGGATGTTATTGAGCACAACGACTTTGGTGGCAAAATCGCAAAGGGACATACAAGGGCTCGAACACCGACAAGATCGACCACGTGCTGCTGTCGCCCGCACTGTTTGATCGCGTATCAGAGGTGGAGTGTTCCGCAAGGGCGTTTGGCGTGGGCCGCGGACCAGGCATCCATGGGCGATTCATGACTCACTGACGGGAGAAGTCCATCAAGCCTCGGACCACGCAGCGGTGTGGGCTGAGCTTGACCTGTTTGCGATTTAGCCCTGGCTTGCCGCCAGCAGCGACAGGTTGCGGTGTTCGACACAGCGCACGGGCACGCGCTTCTTGCTCGGGTAGCGTCTCCGGATTGCCCCGGGTGGACGCGAGTCGGCGTAGACGTCCCCGCATCGTCAAATTTAGGTAGTGCACTACTCAGGTCGCGGGCTCCACTTGAGAGTCAGACTTGCCTAGCGGGGGCTCGGTCCGCGTCGGAAGGGCCGCCCACGCGAGACAGGAGCGGATGATGGCCAAACTCACCACCATATTCGTAGTGCACACGACGAGAAACGTCGCCGACGCCGGCACGGACGCGGCGTTCCATCTGTACCTCACATGGGTTGACGATGGCGGGCGGGTGTCCCTAACGCTTCCGTTCCCGGACCTTGCGCACAACGAACGAGAACGAGGTCGAACGGACTACTACCGGTTCAACGTGTCCGGCAAGGGCGTCGACACCAGCAGGAGCTTGCAGATCTACATGACGATGCTCAACAGCGTTGATGGCTGGCTTCCCTCGTCGCTGTTCGTGATCGGTAGAACCACGGCCGGCCAATTCCTAGTACTCGGCGCCCATCCGAACTGGCCGAGCGACACGTGGTTCGACACGAACGAGCCCAACTCCGAAGCGGGCCATCTGATTGCTTACACCTGAGGAGAACGGGCCTACCCAGGCTCGTATCGATGCGGTGGCCGGCCGAGCGTCAGCGTCGAAGTCAGGTAGCGCGGTACTCGCGACACGTAAGGCGCCATGGCGAATGCTTACATTGAGCTTGAAAACGGGGGTGAGCATGTGACCGCGTTCATGGAATACGGCCTGACCGCTGAATGTCTGCTGACGTGGTACCCGAAAGGGTCGACCGATAACTTGAGCGGGCCAAAGATGGAGGGCAAGGCGACGGAGTTTCCGCCTGCCAGTTTCGCTAGTCCTGGTCTGGGAATGGGCACGAGCCAATCGATCAACTGGGGCCGCGGGTGGTCGGCTGCTGACACATTCGATACCGAACAAAAGATCGGCGCCAACATCACTGTAGTTACACCTCCGAACGCCTTATTTCCCACCATTAATGCCACATTGGAGCTCTATGTGGGCAAGGTGACCCGACGTAGGAAGCTCATCCTGCCACCGGATACGACAACTACGTTCATGCTGAATGCCGACGCCCGATCAAGCGAACCGCGCTTGGCAGACACAGCTGCAGTGTTCCAGGGTGTGTGTTGCCCGTCATTGAGCGTGACGATGTTGTCGTCATCGGTGGTGATGATGACGGATCGATGAGAACAGCCCCGCT
>NZ_JAQGCZ010000040.1 GCF_027706845.1 Mycolicibacterium sp. BiH015 | reverse complement strand
TGTTGACCGTCTCTCAGCATGACGACCACGGGGTAGTTATTCGTCATTGAGGTTGCTGATGTGAGGCGCCGGATTCTCGTGCGGTTGCTGGTGTTGGTGTGCACCGTCAGGGTGAGGACGTACTGATGGGTCGCGCGGCACCCCGCTGAAGTCTTGGCGGGCTCGCAGGGTGCCGCGCTGTAGTGCACGGAGGCACTCGTGGTGACGGTAGAGGCTGATCTGGTTTCCGTCGAGTCCCGGCTGGCTGCCGGCGAGATCGGGTGCCCGTCCTGCGCCGACGGTGTGCTGGGCGGCTGGGGATTTGCCCGGCCCCGCCGCATCCGCGGCGTAGCTGGCGCGGTGCGTCCGCGACGGGGGCGTTGCCGGTCGTGTCTGGTGACGCATGTGCTGCTGCCGGTGATGATGTTTGCGCGTAGAGGGTATGGCGCACAGACGATTTGGAATGCGTTGGTGCAGCGAGCCGACGGCTTTGGGCATCGCCGAATCGCGGAGAATCTGAGGGTGCCAGCGACCACGGTGCGCGGATGGCTGCGCCGGGTGGCCGGGCGTGTGGAGTCAGTGCGGGCGTGGTTCATCCAGGTCGCGATGCGCACCGGAATAGACGTGCCGGTCCCGCAGGGGTTCGGCTGCGGCTGGCGTGATCTGGTGGCCGCGATAATCACCGCCGCTGCGGCGATCGGTCAGAGGTTCGGCCCGGCGGGGGTGCTGGGCGTGGTGACGCCGCACCTGGTGATGGTGGCGGTCAGCGGCGGGCGGCTGCTGGCGCCGGACTGGTCACCGGCATGACGCGGGGTGCACGCAACACCAGTTGCCCCTGACGCGACGCGCCGTGATCGGTGATCCTCGCCAAGGAACCTGCCCGGCAACGGTTTCGGGCAGGGCCGCCGAGCATGCGAGGAGGACACTGCGGTGTCATTGGAAGAGCACAAGCGTCGGGAGCGGGCCCACGCGATCGGGTTGTTCCGCTATCAGTTGATCTGCCCTGCACTGGAGGCGGGGTTGTCGACCAAGCAGCGCGGCAGGCTGGTCCGCGAGATCGCCGAGCGCCGCCATATCGACCCGTTCGGCAGTCAGGTGCAGGTGGCGCGGGCGACCTTGGATCGCTGGATCCGCCGTTACCGGGCTGGCGGCTTCGAGGCACTGGTCCCTGAGCCGCGGCGGTTGGCCACCCGCACCGATGAGCAGGTGTTGGAGCTGGCCGCCTCGCTGAAACGGGAGAACCCGGCCCGCACCGCCGCCCAGGTGGCCCGGATCCTGCGCACCGCGACCGGGTGGGCACCCTCGGAGTCGACCCTGCTGCGCCACTTCCACCGCAGCGAACTGATGGGCCCGGCCACCGGGCAGGCAGGTGAGGTGTTCGGCCGGTTCGAAGCCCCCGACCCGAATGAACTGTGGGTCGGCGATGCCCTGCACGGCCCGCGGGTCGGGGACCGCAAAACCTACCTGTTCGCGTTCCTCGACGACCACTCTCGGCTGGTGGTCGGGCACCGCTTCGGGTTCGCCGAAGACACCGTGCGCCTGGCCGCCGCGCTCAAACCGGCGTTGGCCGCCCGCGGAGTTCCCGCCTCGATCTATGTCGACAACGGGTCCGCGTTCGTGGATGCGTGGCTGCTGCGGGCGTGCGCGAAACTCGGGATCCGGCTGGTGCATTCCGCGCCCGGTCGCCCGCAGGGCCGCGGCAAGATCGAACGGTTCTTCCGCACCGTGCGTGAACAGTTCCTCGTCGAGGTCACCGACACCAGCAGCGAGGACCTCGCCGCGGCCGGGGTGGATCACCGCGGGGCGTTGTTGGAGCTCAACCGGCTGTTCATGGCCTGGGTCGAGACCGAATACCATCGCCGCACCCACTCCGAGACCGAAGCGCCGCCGCTGGCTCGGTGGGAGGACGGCTGGGATCGGCTCGGCGGGCTGCCGGCGTTGCCGACTGCTGCGGATTTGACTGAGGCGTTCTTGTGGTCGGAGTTCCGCACGGTGACCAAAACCGCCACGGTCTCGCTGCATGCCAACACCTACCGGGTCGACCCGGCCCTGGCCGGGCGCCGGGTGGAGTTGGTGTTCTCCCCGTTCGATCTGGAAACGATCGAGGTCCGCTACCGGGATCAGAGTTTCGGCGCCGCGATCGCTCACACCATCACCCGCCATGCCCATCCGAAAGCCCGGCCCGAGACCGTTGACTCAGGACCTGCGCCGGCGGTGACGGGGATCGACTATCTGGCGTTGACTGCCGCTGCCCATCATGAGCAGCTGCGCCAGGATGAACGTATCGGCTATCACGCCCTCTACGGCCCTCGCACTGACCGCACTATCGACGCCGTCAGCGACCATGCTCAGATTCCTGGCCAGCTCTCCATCACCGACCTCGACCCCGGCAACGCTGCTCATGAAGATGGGGTGTCGGCATGAGTATTGAACGGCTGCAATCGCATTGGGGTTTCTCCCGGATGCCGTTCGGGCGGAATCTAGCTCCGTCGATGCTGCACCGCCACCCCGGCCACAGCGAAGCGATCGCCCGCATCGGCTGGTGTGTCAATCAGTGCGCGATCGGGGTCATCACCGGTGAAGTCGGCGCCGGCAAAACCGTGGCCATCCGCGCCGCCGCGACCGCCCTGGACCCCGCCCGGCACGTCATCATCTACCTGGCCAACCCCACCATCGGAGTCCGCGGCATGCTCACCCACATCGTGGCCGCCCTCGGACACACCCCGGTATTTCACACCGCCCGCCTCGCACCCCAGGCCGCGGACGCCCTGGCCGCTGAACACGCCGAACGCGGCCGCAACCCCGTGCTCGTCGTCGATGAAGCCCATCTGCTCGACAACCATCAGCTCGAAGCGATCCGATTGTTGACCAATCACGACATGGACTCCGGGTCACCGTTCGCCGTCGTGCTGGTCGGCCAACCCACCCTGCGGCACCGGCTACGCCTCGGTGTCCTTGCCGCGTTGGATCAGCGCATCGCCGTGCGCTACACCCTGCCCGGCATGAGTCCAGCTGACACCGCCGACTACATCAGCCATCACACCAAGATCGCCGGCCGCTCCGACACCCTGTTCGCCGAGGATGCCGTCACCCTGATTCACAACGCCTCACGCGGACACCCACGAGCGGTCAACAACCTCGCCTTGCACGCGCTGACTGCCGCGTTCGCTGCCGGTCATTCCATCGTCGGTGAGAAAGCTGCCCGCATCGCCATCAGCGAAACAGCCTCAGACTGAACCAGACTCCCACCACCGAGACCACCACTGCATCACCGCGGCGACGATCCCGTCACCGAGACCACCACAGCCCCGCTCAAAACACCGAGCGGGGCTGTTCTCATCGATCCGTCATCATCACCACCGATGACGACAACATCGTCACGCTCAATGACGGGCAACA
>NZ_JAQGCZ010000039.1 GCF_027706845.1 Mycolicibacterium sp. BiH015 | reverse complement strand
AGAATCCGGCGCCTCACATCAGCAACCTCAATGACGAATAACTACCCCGTGGTCGTCATGCTGAGAGACGGTCAACACCGTGAAGCCGATACCGACGACTATGTGTGGGGGAGCCTATTCATTGAGCAATTCGGCGACAGGGATGCCGAGGGCCTCAGCGATGTCGAAGAGGCGCTCGTAAAGCAGCCCCCTGCTGCCGTGTTCAACGTCGATGATCAGGTTCCGAGTTACCCCTGAGCGGAGCGCGAGCTGTTCCTGGGTCAGACCCCGCTCAACCCGTGCCTCGCGAATTCGCCCACCAACTTGCCGTCGACGCTGTTCCCACGCAGCGACGCGCTCGGGGTCGTTCTGACTCGGGCGCGTCGGCACCGATTCATTACTTGTTCGAATGGGCGTGATGTCTGCCCTACTAGTAGTGCTTTACTGGATGTGTGCGATTGCGTACGAGGCGAGGGACGGCGGCGGTAGGTATCGCGGAGAAGGTTGTCGCAGCGCGACATACGTTGTTACTCGGCCTGGTGATGTTGTCAGTCGCCGCATGCGGCGGACACAGCGAATCGTGGGAAGCGGGCTACGACCGCGCGGCGAGCAAAAAGTTCGTTGAGATGATGAGAAGCCTGAACAGCAGCGATGCCGATATCTGCGAGCGACTGCTGGGCATGGAGATGGTCGAAAACTCAGCGGGCCTGAACCAACGCGACTTCATCGCTGGCTGTCGCCAGGGCATCAAGGACGTCGCGTAGCGCGTCCGGAGGACAAGTGACCAGCCTTCACGAAGTCTTTCGCAGCTGTCCGGCAGTCGACGGTTGGCTGCTTGGGTCCGACATTGGGCAGGCCGAGCGAGCTAGTCGCACTTTTTCTGCGCAGTGTCAACCAGCCAACCCGCATTCGTCCCGGAGAGGCCGTAACCATCCATGTAGAAGCTGACTATCAGGTTTCTGGAGAGGCCCTCGCGCTTGTGGTAGCAGATGTTGGCAAGGATCTGATCGAGGTGGGTCGGATTGAGGTTCTGAAGAATTCCATGGTTGTACACCTCCTCCGTGAACTCGTCCCCGTCCGCATAGGTCGGCCCCGCCGACGCTGTGGGAGCCGCCGCTCCTTCTTGGGCACCGGCGTACTTTGGGCAGTACACGCTGATCGCTTTGTCGATCAAAATGGACGCATCTCGCGATGAATATCCCCAGCTGATGAGCGTTGTATGCATCTCCGACACCGACACACCGTGAGCCAATCCCTCGTTACAAACCATGTTGGCGTGCGAGATCAGCGACGCTGGGTTGGTGATCTTCAACCCAGCGCTCTGCATTGACTTAATGAATTGAGAGTCCTGTTCAAGGTCAGCCCAGGCTGGTGGGGCGCAGACAAGCAGCGTCGAGGCGACGGCAAGAGCCGCGGCGGCAACTTTCAAGATATGAAACCCCCCTGCGACCCGTACCGGTTGCAATTCACAGTTCGCGCAGCGACTCCAACAACGTACGCCTGTTAATCAAAGTGTGTGAGGCTTTCCAGGGGCCACCAGTGGTAGCTGCGTCGCCGAGATTAATTGGGTTCATGGATTAGCGCAGGCGTTGACTTACCGGCGACTGAGCCGGCGGATTCACTGGGCGAATAGACCGTACTCAACGACGTCCGGGGCCTGCTTCCAACCGGGGTCGGATGCCCACTGTTCTGCCAAGTCGAGGTACCGCAGGTAGTCAGCTTGACGCACCAGTCCTCGCGCAGGCACGGTGCCGGGGGCGAAATTTTGCAGCGAGGCACGCACACGTGCGTCCAGAATGAGCGGGCGGGGTCTGTGCTCGGTGGCGTACCCGGCGAAGTAGAGCAGCTTGGTGCCAAACGCCATGTTCAACCCGGTGATCTTGTGCTTCACCAGTAACGCGTGCCACCCAGCCGCTGCGCCGTCTTCTCGCGTTGCTTGCACGATCGCCGCGATCTTCTCCTCGGCACCGTCGGCCTGCAGCACTGCCTGGGTGCGTGCCGGGCCGTAGTCCTTCGGTCGGTAGCCCCAGGCCATCGCTATCAGGAACAGTTCGACCGGATCGCCTCCGGCACGGGCGTGGATGAAGTTTCGTGCAATGCCGCCCGCTTCCGCCGAGTGCGCTCGCAGGTCGGCGTGGGCGTGCTCACGACCTTTGAATGTGGCGGTCCAGCGGTCGGGAATCCACTGAACGCGCTGGGCTTCGACGTCGGCGGCGCTGTACCGGCGGATCGCGTCGGGAACGGCACTAACAAGCCATGCTCCGGTACTGAAGCGCCCACGGGAAGCTGCCTTTGCCGCTGCGACCTCAATAATCTCTTGCGCGGCGATGTGGTGCAGGCTCATGAGCGCCGAGACCACTTCGGCGACGTCGGCCAACTCCTCGATGAGGGCTTCACGGTCGGCAACTGCGTCAGCCGCTTCCGCTGCCTCCTCCTGCAGCTTTGCCGCGAGGGCAGTCACCAGGTCGTTACCCGACACGTACCGAACATCTGGATTCCTGCCGGCCTCACGAATGATCTCCGGTATCCGATCGCGGACGAGCTTGCCGTCCGTCACCGTGATGGCTTCCAGTCCGCTCGTGCGTACTCGGTGGCACGGGTCTGGACCGACCGCAGGAACGCCAGCCGCGCCTGCGGTGACTTACCCGTCACGGCGATCACGGCCTCCCGCAACGGGTGGTGACTGGCGATCAACGTCTCGTTGCGCCTCCACAGTCGATCGAGGAAGTCGCCGTGCGGGAGTCTGTGGAACTTGCCTGCCGGTCCTCGGTTACATGCAGCGCACGCCAGGACCAAGTTCCAGACGTCGTCGAGGTCGATGAACACGCCACGCGCCATCAGCGAGTGCGGGAAGAAGTGGTCGACGTCGGCGGAGTGTTCAAGGCCGAGAAGGGGCGTGACGGGCGTACCGCAGTAGAAGCGGGCACTGGACTGGTAACCGCTCAAGCCTGGACGTACCCAGGTGATCGACCTGCGGTGGCCGAGCATTCCGCGCACGATCATCTCGGAGGGCCGGTCGTAAACTACTCGGAGGATCGAGCCGGTCGATCGTTTCTCGTGCCAGGTGCTTTCGACCAGTCGCCACCGGGACTCCGCCTCGGCCTCCAGCGGCTTCTTCACGTCGGCGTCGGAGGCCAGGGCCAACAGCTCGTCTGTGAAGCGGATGCCGCGCAGGGACTGCTGACGCTCGTCGTGGAAGAAGTGTGTCTCGACGTCCCCGGTACCGACGACGTGGAAGGCGTCGATGACGTTGTTAAACCCCAGCAGCGCGGTGGCGGTGACGAGTTCGTCGTGGGCGATGATGCCCTGGTTGTAGTGGCGGCACGCGTCAAGGAATCGGCTGCCCGCCGAGGTCGACTGGGTGTCCACGTCTTTGATGTGCGTGCACAACTCGCGGCTGAACGGCACCGCCAGCTCCTCCAGCGGCACCGCGGTTCTCCCGACCTCCGCCAACGACAAGATTGACTTCGCCAGGGCGAACTTAAAGGAGGCCACATTGCGTCCGCGAAGGACAACGCTGCGGAAATCCCCTGAGGCAGTCGCCACCGATGACATGTCGTGACGATACCGAGGTGCACCATTCAGCACACGGACGCGACCAGAACAGACAGTGTTAGCCGAGCACAGCAGCTAGCATCTCGTCAGTGTCAGGGTGAGGTCACCGCTTCTTGCGGTGGTTGGGATCCTTTACATCTGGTGTCTGGCTCATAGCATCGG
>NZ_JAQGCZ010000038.1 GCF_027706845.1 Mycolicibacterium sp. BiH015 | reverse complement strand
CCCGCACTGACCACACCCACCCCCGCCACCTCCATCCCACAACTATTCGCCACACACGTCGCACGCACCCCAGACGCGGTCGCCGTGACATTCGGGAACGAGCGCCTGACCTACCGCCAATTGGACGAGGCGTCAAACAGGATGGCGCGTTACCTGCTCGATTGTGGGTCGGGGCCCGGAGAGCGAATTGCCCTGCTGCTCAACCGGTCTGCACAGACGGTGACCGCGATCCTGGCGGTGCTCAAGACCGGAGCGGCCTACGTGCCGATCGATCCGGCCCATCCAGCGGCCAGGGTCAGGTTCGTGGTCGACGATGTGGCGCCCATTGCCGCGCTCGCCACCTCGACGTTGGCCGGCCAGCTTGGGGATCTCAACCTGACGGTCGTCGACATCGACGACCCTCGTGTCGACGCCTACCCGAACAGCGCTCTGACCGGTCCGGCCGCCGACGACATCGCGTATCTGATCTACACGTCGGGCACCACCGGCACGCCGAAAGGCGTTGCCATTAGCCATCATAACGTCACCCGCGTCATCGAATCGTTGGACGACAGGTTGCCCCCGGGCCCCACGAGTGTGTGGTCGCAGTGGCATTCGTTGGCCTTCGACGTGTCCGGATGGGAGATGTTCGGCGCACTGCTGCGAGGTGGTCGGGTGGTGGTGGTGCCCGATGCGGTTGCCAGTTCGCCGGACGACTTCCACACGTTGCTTTGCGACGAGAAGGTCACGGTGCTCTGCCAGACACCGACGGCGTTGAGGGCGCTGCCACACGAAGGTCTGGATTCGGTAACCCTGCTGGTCGGCGGTGAGGCGTGCCCGGCCGAAATAGTGGACCGATGGGCGCCCGGGCGGGCGATGATCAACGAGTACGGCCCCACCGAAACCACGATGTATACGTCGATGAGCGCACCCGTGCAGGCGGGTTCGGCAACCCCGGGAGTGCCCATCGGCCTGCCGTTGCCGACGGCCGCGTTCTTTGTCCTCGACGTTTGGCTCCGTCCGGTTCCCATTGGTGTGGTAGGGGAGCTGTATGTGGCAGGTGCCGGGGTGGGCGTGGGGTACTGGCGGCGGGCTGGTCTGACTGGATCCCGCTATGTCGCTTGCCCTTTCGGGCCGTCGGGGACGCGGATGTATCGCACCGGCGACATGGTTCGATGGGGAGCCGACGGGCAACTGGACTTCTTGGGACGCGCTGATGACCAGGTCAAGATCCGCGGACACCGCATCGAACTCGGTGAGGTGCAGACGGTGCTGGCCGGGCTGACCGGGGTGTCCCAGGCAGCGGTGATCGCTCGCGAGGATCGTTCCGGCACCAAGCAGCTGGTGGGTTATGTCGTCACCGACGAGCCTGGTGAGGATGCCTCCGCGACTGCGGAATTCGTGAATAGGCTACGTGTTCTCGCGGCTGAGCAGTTGCCTGAGTACATGGTGCCGGCGGCGATCATGCCGGTGGACGCTCTTCCGTTGACGGTCAACGGCAAACTGGATCGGCGCGCGTTGCCCGCTCCGGAGTTCGTCACCGGGGTGAGCTATCGAGCCCCTCGCGATCACCGCGAGCACGTACTGGCCCGACTGTTCGGTGAGGTTCTCGGAGTCGCGCAGGTCGGGTTGGACGAGTCGTTTTTCGATCTGGGCGGCCATTCCCTGTCGGCGACGCGGCTGATGGCACGCATCCGGGCGGAATTGGGGGTGGAGGTACCGATCCGAGCGTTGTTCGAGGCCCCGACGGTCGCCCGGTTGGCGCCACGGATCGGTGAGGGATCGACGAGCTTGGAGCCGCTGACAGCACGGGTACGACCGGCGGTGCTGCCGTTGTCGTTCGCCCAGAATCGGCTGTGGTTCATCGATCAGCTGCAGGGTCCCTCGGCTACCTACAACATGCCGGTGGCGTTGCGGCTGCAGGGCAATCTCGACGCTGCGGCGTTGGGCGCGGCGATGGGTGATGTGGTGGGTCGGCAGGAGACTCTGCGGACGGTGTTCACGTCGGTCGACGGCGTGCCCCAGCAGGTGGTGTTGCCGGCCGAGCAGGCCGATTTCGGTTGGGAGGTCGTTGATGCCTGTGGGTGGTCGGAGCAGCGAGTTGGTGAAGCCGTCGGCGCGGTGGTCGGTCACTGCTTCGACCTGGCGACTCAGGTACCCCTGCGCGTCAAGCTGTTCCGTCTCGCCGAGGATGAGCACGTGTTGGTGGCGGTGGTGCATCACATCGCTGCCGACGGCTGGTCGATCGCTCCGCTGGTCGCCGATCTCGGCGCCGCCTACGAAAGCCGCTGCGCGGGCCGAAACCCGGAGTGGGCGCCGTTGCCGGTGCAGTACGTCGATTACACCCTCTGGCAACGCGAGCAACTCGGGGATCTCGCTGACGGCGACAGCAGGATCTCCGCGCAGCTGGCGTACTGGGAGCAGACGCTCGCGGCGTTGCCGGAGCGCCTGGCGCTGCCCACCGACCGTCCCTATCCTCCGGTGGCCGATCATCGTGGCGCCAGTGTGGCGGTGGACTGGCCGGTCGAGTTGCAGCAGCAGGTGGCACAACTGGCCGGCGATCACAACGCGACAGGATTCATGGTCGTTCAGGCCGCCCTGGCGGTGCTGTTGGCCGCGGTGAGCGACACCACCGATGTCGCCGTGGGGTTCGCGATCGCCGGACGCAACGATCCGTCACTCGATGATCTCGTCGGTTTCTTCGTCAACACCTTGGTGTTGCGGGTGAATGTGGATGGGAATCCTACGATTTCGGAACTTCTGTCCCAGGTCCGTACGCGCAGCCTCGCCGCTTTCGAGCATCAGGATGTGCCGTTCGAAGTTCTGGTAGACCGGCTCAACCCAACTCGCTCGTTGACCCATCATCCGTTGGTGCAGGTGATGTTGGCGTGGCAGAACTTCGCCCAGCAAGACGGTGAGCGCGTCGCAGCCGCGGCGCTGGGCGATGTGCGGGTCACCCCGCTGTCCACGGAGACCCAGACCGCGCGCACAGATCTGTCGTTCTCGCTGGCCGAGCGCTTCACCGCCGCGGGCGAGCCCGCAGGCATCGGCGGCACGGTGGAGTTTCGTACGGATGTGTTCGACGCGGTCACCGTCGAAACCCTTGTCGAGCGGCTGCAGCGGGTGTTGGTCGCGATGGCCGGCGACCCGAACAGTCGCGTCTCGTCAATCGACGTGATGGACGACGCTGAACACGCCCGACTGGACGTGATCGGCAACCGCGCAGTCCTGACGTCGCCCGCCGCGGCACCGTCGTCGATTCCGGAGCTGTTCGCCGCTCAGGTAATGCGTACTCCTGACGCGGTTGCACTGCGCTGCGGCAACTACTCGCTGTCCTACCGCGAGCTCGACGAAGCCTCGAACCCTCTGGCGCACTTTCTGATCGCACATGGGGCCGGCCCGGGACGGTATGTGGCACTGCTGCTCAACCGCTCCGCCGAGGCGGTGGTTGCGATCATTGCCGTACTGAAAACCGGTGCGGCGTATGTGGCCATCGATCCCGCGATGCCGACGACCCGCGTCGAATTCATGCTCGGCGACGCGGCACCGATCGCCGTCGTCACCACCAGCGCACTGAGCCCGCGGCTTGCCGGAGCAGGCGTGACGGTGATCGACATCGCTGACCCCCGAATCGCCACTGCGACCGATGCGGCGATAGCGCCGCCGCAGCCCGACGATGTCGCGTATCTGATCTACACCTCGGGCACGACCGGCACGCCGAAGGGGGTGGCGATCACCCACCACAACGTCACCCAGCTGTTGGAGTCGGTGGAAGTGGGCGTCGAACTGACACCCGGGCAGGTGTGGACGCAATGTCATTCGCTGGCTTTTGACTTCTCGGTGTGGGAGATCTGGGCTGCGCTGCTCTACGGCGGCCGGCTGGTGGTGGTTCCCGACGAGGTGGTGCGCTCACCGGAGGATCTTCGCAACGTGCTGCTCGCCGAGCAGGTCACTGTCCTCTGCCAGACACCCACCGCGGTAAAGGCCTTGCCAGCCGATGATTTGGAGTCGGTGACGCTGATCGTGGGCGGTGAGGCGTGTCCGGTGGAGGTGGTGCAGCAGTGGGCGCCGGGGCGGGTGATGATCAATGCCTACGGTCCCACCGAGACCACCATCTATGCGTCGATGACAGCTCCGTTGACCGCCGCAACCGTGGGTTCGGGGGTGCCGATTGGTGCGCCGGTGCCCGGGGCGGGGTTGGTGGTGCTCGATAGCTGGTTGCGTCCGGTGCCGGTGGGTGTGGTGGGGGAGTT
>NZ_JAQGCZ010000037.1 GCF_027706845.1 Mycolicibacterium sp. BiH015 | reverse complement strand
TGTTGTTTGAGAACTCAATAGTGTGTTTGGTGGTTTTTGTTTGTTGTTTTTGTCGTGCCCCGGATTTTCCCGTTTGTGGGGTGCGGCGTGTTTTTTTGGATGCCTGTTGTTGGTGTCTGTTGTTTGTGATCGGATTTTTCTGATTCGAATTCTGCCGGGTTTTGTTCCCGGGGTTTTTGTTTGGAGAGTTTGATCCTGGCTCAGGACGAACGCTGGCGGCGTGCTTAACACATGCAAGTCGAACGGACCCCTTTGGGGGTTAGTGGCGAACGGGTGAGTAACACGTGGGTGATCTGCCCTGCACTTTGGGATAAGCCTGGGAAACTGGGTCTAATACCGGATAGGACTACGCACTGCATGGTGTGTGGTGGAAAGCTTTTGCGGTGTGGGATGGGCCCGCGGCCTATCAGCTTGTTGGTGGGGTGATGGCCTACCAAGGCGACGACGGGTAGCCGGCCTGAGAGGGTGACCGGCCACACTGGGACTGAGATACGGCCCAGACTCCTACGGGAGGCAGCAGTGGGGAATATTGCACAATGGGCGCAAGCCTGATGCAGCGACGCCGCGTGAGGGATGACGGCCTTCGGGTTGTAAACCTCTTTCGCCAGGGACGAAGCGCAAGTGACGGTACCTGGAGAAGAAGGACCGGCCAACTACGTGCCAGCAGCCGCGGTAATACGTAGGGTCCGAGCGTTGTCCGGAATTACTGGGCGTAAAGAGCTCGTAGGTGGTTTGTCGCGTTGTTCGTGAAAACTCACAGCTTAACTGTGGGCGTGCGGGCGATACGGGCAGACTGGAGTACTGCAGGGGAGACTGGAATTCCTGGTGTAGCGGTGGAATGCGCAGATATCAGGAGGAACACCGGTGGCGAAGGCGGGTCTCTGGGCAGTAACTGACGCTGAGGAGCGAAAGCGTGGGGAGCGAACAGGATTAGATACCCTGGTAGTCCACGCCGTAAACGGTGGGTACTAGGTGTGGGTTTCCTTCCTTGGGATCCGTGCCGTAGCTAACGCATTAAGTACCCCGCCTGGGGAGTACGGCCGCAAGGCTAAAACTCAAAGGAATTGACGGGGGCCCGCACAAGCGGCGGAGCATGTGGATTAATTCGATGCAACGCGAAGAACCTTACCTGGGTTTGACATGCACAGGACGCCGGCAGAGATGTCGGTTCCCTTGTGGCCTGTGTGCAGGTGGTGCATGGCTGTCGTCAGCTCGTGTCGTGAGATGTTGGGTTAAGTCCCGCAACGAGCGCAACCCTTGTCTCATGTTGCCAGCACGTAATGGTGGGGACTCGTGAGAGACTGCCGGGGTCAACTCGGAGGAAGGTGGGGATGACGTCAAGTCATCATGCCCCTTATGTCCAGGGCTTCACACATGCTACAATGGCCGGTACAAAGGGCTGCGATGCCGTGAGGTGGAGCGAATCCTTTCAAAGCCGGTCTCAGTTCGGATCGGGGTCTGCAACTCGACCCCGTGAAGTCGGAGTCGCTAGTAATCGCAGATCAGCAACGCTGCGGTGAATACGTTCCCGGGCCTTGTACACACCGCCCGTCACGTCATGAAAGTCGGTAACACCCGAAGCCGGTGGCCTAACCCTTGTGGAGGGAGCCGTCGAAGGTGGGATCGGCGATTGGGACGAAGTCGTAACAAGGTAGCCGTACCGGAAGGTGCGGCTGGATCACCTCCTTTCTAAGGAGCACCACGAGAACCAGGCCCGCCCACATGGTGTGGGGTTTCGGTGTCCTTTGGTCGATTCGTTGGATGGGCCCGTGTCTGTAGTGGACCGGGTTCTGGTGCAAGCAACAAACTTTCGGTCCGCTCCCGTTTGGGGGTGGGGCTAAATCACCGGACACACTATTGGGCTTTGAGACAACAGGCCCGCTTTTCCCTGGCCCCTGTGTGGGGTGGGAGGTGCTGTTGTTGCCCTGCTTTGGTGGTGGGGTGTGGTGTTTGATTTGTGGATAGTGGTTGCGAGCATCTGAGCATGCTGGTCGTTTGTGGGCTGGTGTGTTCGGTGTAATGCAAATTTCTGATAAATCCCAACCTGTATGGGTTGGGTGACTCATTTTTTGGTTTTGTGTTGTAAGTGTTTAAGGGCGCATGGTGGATGCCTTGGCACTGGGAGCCGATGAAGGACGTGGGAGGCTGCGATATGCCTCGGGGAGCTGTCAACCGAGCGTGGATCCGAGGATGTCCGAATGGGGAAACCCGGCACGAGTGATGTCGTGTCACCCAACGCTGAATATATAGGCGTTGGGGGGGAACGCGGGGAAGTGAAACATCTCAGTACCCGTAGGAAGAGAAAACAAAAGTGATTCCGTTAGTAGTGGCGAGCGAACGCGGAGGATGGCTAAACCGTGTGCATGTGATACCCGGCGGGGGTTGTGTGTGCGGTGTTGTGGGACGTTTCTTCTCTCCTCCGCCGAGGGGAGCGAAAGTGATCAACTATTGGGTTAGGTGAAGTGGTCTGGGATGGCCTGTCGGAGAGGGTGAGAGCCCCGTAACCGAAAACTCGATAGCTTTCGTGGAATGTTTCCCGAGTAGCAGCGGGCCCGTGGAATCTGCTGTGAATCTGCCGGGACCACCCGGTAAGCCTGAATACTTCCCAGTGACCGATAGCGGATGAGTACCGTGAGGGAATGGTGAAAAGTACCCCGGGAGGGGAGTGAAATAGTACCTGAAACCGTGCGCTTACAATCCGTCAGAGCCCTCGTTTTACGTGGGGTGATGGCGTGCCTTTTGAAGAATGAGCCTGCGAGTCAGGGACATGTCGCGAGGTTAACCCGGGTGGGGTAGCCGTAGCGAAAGCGAGTCTGAATAGGGCGTATCCAATCCGTAGGGGTTGGTGTAGTGGTGTGTTCTGGACCCGAAGCGGAGTGATCTACCCATGGCCAGGGTGAAGCGCGGGTAAGACCGCGTGGAGGCCCGAACCCACTTAGGTTGAAGACTGAGGGGATGAGTTGTGGGTAGGGGTGAAAGGCCAATCAAACTCCGTGATAGCTGGTTCTCCCCGAAATGCATTTAGGTGCAGCGTCGCAGTGTTCGTGTTGGAGGTAGAGCTACTGGATGGCCGATGGGCCCTACTAGGTTACTGACGTCAGCCAAACTCCGAATGCCGACACGGTGTAATGCGGCAGTGAGACGGCGGGGGATAAGCTCCGTGCGTCGAGAGGGAAACAGCCCAGATCGCCGGCTAAGGCCCCTAAGCGTGTGCTAAGTGGAAAAGGATGTGCAGTCGCGAAGACAACCAGGAGGTTGGCTTAGAAGCAGCCACCCTTGAAAGAGTGCGTAATAGCTCACTGGTCAAGTGATTGTGCGCCGATAATGTAGCGGGGCTCAAGCACACCGCCGAAGCCGCGGCAGCATACTTTTGTGTGCTGGGTAGGGGAGCGTCCTGCACTCCGGTGAAGCAGCCTGGTAATGGAGCTGTGGAGGGTGTGGGAGTGAGAATGCAGGCATGAGTAGCGATAAGGCAAGTGAGAACCTTGCCCGCCGAAAGACCAAGGGTTCCTGGGCCAGGCCAGTCCGCCCAGGGTGAGTCGGGACCTAAGGCGAGGCCGACAGGCGTAGTCGATGGACAACGGGTTGATATTCCCGTACCCGTGTGTGAGCGTCCCTGATGAATCACCGGTACTAACCGCCCAAAAGGCGACAGATCATTCCCTTCGGGGAGTGACCGTCGCCGGCTGCGCGGGACCTTCGGTGGTAGTAGTCAAGCGATGGGGTGACGCAGGAAGGTAGCCGTACCGGTCAGTGGTAATACCGGGGTAAACCTGTAGGGAGAACGATAGGCAAATCCGTCGTTCATCAATCCTGAGAGGTGATGCATAGCCGAGTGAGGCGAATTCGGTGATCCTATGCTGTCGAGAAAAGCCTCTAGCGAGCGCACACACGGCCCGTACCCCAAACCAACACAGGTGGTCAGGTAGAGAATACCGAGGCGTACGAGTGAACTATGGTTAAGGAACTCGGCAAAATGCCCCCGTAACTTCGGGAGAAGGGGGACCCCCATACCGTCAACACCTTCGCGGTGGGCAGCGGGAGGGGGTGGCACAAACCAGTGAGAAGCGACTGTTTACTAAAAACACAGGTCCGTGCGAAGTCGCAAGACGATGTATACGGACTGACGCCTGCCCGGTGCTGGAAGGTTAAGAGGACCCGTTAACCCGTCAGGGTGAAGCGGAGAATTTAAGCCCCAGTAAACGGCGGTGGTAACTATAACCATCCTAAGGTAGCGAAATTCCTTGTCGGGTAAGTTCCGACCTGCACGAATGGCGTAACGACTTCTCAACTGTCTCAACCATAGACTCGGCGAAATTGCATTACGAGTAAAGATGCTCGTTACGCGCGGCAGGACGAAAAGACCCCGGGACCTTCACTACAACTTGGTATTGGTGCTCGATACGGTTTGTGTAGGATAGGTGGGAGACTGTGAAACCAAGACGCCAGTTTTGGTGGAGTCATTGTTGAAATACCACTCTGATCGTATTGGGCCTCTAACCTCGAACCGTCTATCCGGTTCAGGGACAGTGCCTGGTGGGTAGTTTAACTGGGGCGGTTGCCTCCTAAAATGTAACGGAGGCGCCCAAAGGTTCCCTCAACCTGGACGGCAATCAGGTGTTGAGTGTAAGTGCACAAGGGAGCTTGACTGCGAGACGGACATGTCAAGCAGGGACGAAAGTCGGGACTAGTGATCCGGCACCTCTGAGTGGAAGGGGTGTCGCTCAACGGATAAAAGGTACCCCGGGGATAACAGGCTGATCTTCCCCAAGAGTCCATATCGACGGGATGGTTTGGCACCTCGATGTCGGCTCGTCGCATCCTGGGGCTGGAGCAGGTCCCAAGGGTTGGGCTGTTCGCCCATTAAAGCGGCACGCGAGCTGGGTTTAGAACGTCGTGAGACAGTTCGGTCTCTATCCGCCGCGCGCGTCAGAAGCTTGAGGAAACCTGTCCCTAGTACGAGAGGACCGGGACGGACGAACCTCTGGTCTACCAGTTGTCCCACCAGGGGCACCGCTGGATAGCCACGTTCGGACAGGATAACCGCTGAAAGCATCTAAGCGGGAAACCCCCTCCAAGACCAGGCTTCTCACCCATTCAGTGGGATAAGGCCCCCCGCAGACCACGGGATCGATAGACCAGACCTACAAGACCAGCAATGGTCGCAGGGAACTGGCACTAACCGGCCGAAAACTTACAACAAACACAACAAAACCTCGCAACCACACCACACACCACCCCCACCACCAAAAAACAGGGGCTATAAACTTCCCCACCCATAGTGGGGACACTCAAAAACGAGTGAATAAAGTTACGGCGGTAATAGCGGCAGGGAAACGCCCGGACCCATCCCGAACCCGGAAGCTAAGCCTACCAGCGCCGATGATACTACCCACCCGGGTGGAAAAGTAGGACACCGCCGAACACACATTAGG
>NZ_JAQGCZ010000036.1 GCF_027706845.1 Mycolicibacterium sp. BiH015 | reverse complement strand
GGTCGCGCGAACCCAGCTCATCGGACAGCTGCGCCGGGTCGGTCGGCAGATACCCGTAGGGCCCCAGCTCGATCCACTCATACCCCGCCGCGGCCACCTCATCCAAAAACCGCGTGTAGGGCGTCTGCTGCGGATCATCGGGAAACCACACCCCCCACGAATCCGGCGCAGAACCAACGCGAATGGTGCTCATACAGGCGTCCTTTCGGTGCGTGCCGAGGTGCCCTCGGCTTCGAGGCGTTCTTCGAGCTGTTCGAGCGAGGTGCCCTTGGTCTCTGGCACCGCGCGGTGCACGAAGACGAACGAGACGATGTTGATGACGACGAAGAGCGCGAACGTGCCGGTGGAACCGAGCGCGTTGTTCAGCAGGGGGAAGAGGAACGAGATGATCGCGTTGGTGCACCACAGCACGAAAACCGCGATCCCCATGGCAAACCCACGCACCGAGAGCGGGAAGATCTCCGAAAGCAGAAGCCACACACAGGTTCCGATGAACATCTGCACGAAGGCGACGAACAGGACCATGCACCCGAGGATGATGTAGCTGCGGGCCGTGTTCTCCGGTAGAAGGAATGCCGCGGCGAGAGTTGCTTGCGACGCGGCGACGCCGGCGAATCCGATGAGCAGCATCGTGCGCCGTCCGACGAACCCGAGCAGGATGATGCCGATGATCGTGGTGACCACCGAGGTGACGCCGACGGCGATGGTCGCGACGAGTGCGGCGCTGACACCGAGTCCGCTTTCCTCGAGGATCGTCGGGGCGTAGTAGTTCACCGTGTTGATGCCGGTCGCCTGCTGCACGATCGCGAGTCCGCACCCGATCAACACGACGCGGCGGATCCACGGCACGTCGCGGATCACCGAGAACGGCGTGCGGGTGGTCTTGAGCATATGGTTGGTGTGCTCGACCACCACCGCGTACTCGGCCTGCGCCTCGTGTGCATTCCGGCTCAGCGACAGCACGTTTCGGGCTTCGGGGAGCCTGCCCTTGAGCGCATACCACCGGGGCGAGTCGGGCAGCACGAGCATCCCGATCATCAGCGCGATCGCCGGCACCGCGGCGACGGCCAGCATCGTGCGCCACACATGCGGGTCGTGGATCAGTCGGTCGAGCAGTGCGTTGGTCGCGAACGCGAGCATCTGGCCGGTGACGATCATCAGCTCGTTGATCGTCACCATGCGTCCGCGCCGCTCGGCGGGCGCCATCTCGGCGAGGTACAGGGGGCACGTCACTGCCGCGGCGCCGACACCGAGCCCGAGGACGATGCGGGCCGCGACCATGATCTGGACGTTGGGAGCGAGGGCGCATCCGATCGCGCCGACCAGGAACAGGCCTGCGCATACAAGCAGGGAGCGCTTACGGCCGATGCGGTCGGCGACCCGTCCGCCGAACAACGCTCCGAACGCCGCTCCCGGGAAGAGCAGCGAGCTCACGACGGTCGCCTCGCCGAAGGCTGACAGCGCGAGGTCGTCCTTCATGTACAGCAACGCACCGGAGATGACGCCGGTGTCGTAGCCGAACAGCAGCCCGCCGAGCGTCGCGATCACGGTGAGCTTCGTCAGGAATCGCCCCGACTGGTCAGGCGAGCTTTGGGCTGTCATCGGTACCTCGTTTCTCCGACTAACGCGCGTTAGTAACGCGCGTGAGGTCTACTATGAACCGCGCCTGTCGAATGTGTCAACCGTCACTGTGAGGAGGGAACACCGTGAACGCTCCCCGTCGGCGCCGCCCCAACGAGGCGCCGCGCAGGCCCACGATGGCCGACGTCGCCCAGCAAGCGGGGGTGTCACGCACCCTGGTGTCGTTCATCCTCGACGGGAAACCGGGCGCCAGCGACGAGACTCGTCAACGGGTTCTCGCAATCGCCGATGAGATCGGCTATCGCCCCGACTCGGCGGCACGGCTGCTCGCCCAGGGACGCAGCAGGACCTTGGGCGTGATGATGGACGTCCGCCAGCTGTTCCAGGCGGAACTGGTGACCCACATCTACCCCGCCGCCGAGCAACTGGGCTACGAGGTGCTGCTGTCGGCCAACCTGCCCGATCGCACCGAGACGACCGTGGTCGACTCGCTGCTCAGCCACCGCTGCGGGGCCCTTCTCCTCCTCGGCCCGCGATCCGACCAGGACTTCCTGGCGCAGGTCGCGAGCCGTGTCCCCGTCGTCGTCGCAGGCCGGCGGCTCTCGGGCTTGACGGGCCAGACCCCGCTGGCCGCGGTACGCACCAACGACTCCAAGGGCATTCGCCAAGCCATCGACTACCTGGTGGGCCTCGGTCATCGCAGCATCCACCATGTCGACGGCGGCACGGATCCGGGCTCAGCCGACCGGCTCCGCGCCTACAAGGCCGCGATGCGCGCGCAGGGCCTGGCCGACGAGATCACGGTGATTCCGGGCGCTCACAATGAGGACGCCGGCGCGGCAGCCGCGCGCGTGATCCTGGCTGCGCCGACGCTACCGACGGCCGTCCTGGCAGGCAACGACCGGTGTGCGCTCGGCATCCTCGATGTGTTCACGCGCGCGGGAATCGATGTCCCAGGCCAGGTTTCACTCATGGGATACGACGACAGCAGGCTGTCAGAGAACCCCCGCATCGACCTGACGACTATCCACCAGGACGCATACGACATGGCGCTCAACGCCGTCGAGCTCGCGGTGAACATGCTCGTCGACGGACCTGGCCGGGCTGCCGACGTGGTCCTCGAGCCCAGGCTGATCGTGCGCGGAACCACTGCCCCGCCGAGGAGCTGAAGCACGGCGGCTTTGCTGTCATCGCACGGTAGCTGCGCACAGAACTGTGACCCGCTGTCGCTCCCGTGACCGAAGGCTGACAATAACCCCAATCCACGTCGCAGTCAGCCACGCAGCCGTACGCTCTTGCAGATGCGACTGTCCAGCGTCGATGCCGCCTTCTGGTTCGCTGAAAACCTGAAATGGCACATGCACATCGGCGCGATCGCCGTGTGCGACCCGTCAGAGGCGCCGGCGTTCAGTTTCGACCTGGTTCGCGATCTGATCGTGAGCAGATTGCCCGAACTGCCGCAGTTGCGGTGGCGGGTCGAGGGCGCACCACTCGGACTCGACAGGCCTTATTTCGTCGAGGACGACGACATCGACGTCGACTTCCATATCCGGCGCATCGGGGTGCCATCCCCCGGCGGGCGTACCGAGTTCGACGAGCTGGTCGGACGCCTCATGTCGTACAAGCTGGACCGGTCGAAGCCGCTGTGGGAGCTGTGGTTCATCGAAGGTCTGGAGAACGGCCGGGTCGCCGTCGTCACGAAGATGCACCATGCGATCGTCGACGGAGTCTCGGGCGCCGGCCTGAGTGAGATCCTGCTCGACATCACCCCGGAGCCGCGGCAGGCGGCCGTCGACGTGGAGCGCTCGCTGGTCGGCGTGAAACCCCCACGCCGCGAGGTGCAGGCCGTCAACGGCCTGATCAACGTCTGGGTCAAGACGCCGTACCGCATCGCCCGGCTGGTCGAGCAGGCGGTGCGCCAGCAGATCGCTGTCCGCAACATCGACAACAAGCCGCCCCGCTACTTCGATGCGCCGAAAGTTCGCTTCAACGGTCCGATTTCGCCCCATCGGAGGGTTGCGGGCGCGAGCGTGTCGCTGGACCGGGTCAAGGCCGTCAAGCAGGCGTTCGACGTGAAGATCAACGACGTCGTCCTCGCGCTGGTGTCGGGCGCACTCCGGAACTACCTCACAGCGCGAGATGAGCTGCCCACCAAATCACTTGTGTCACAAGTGCCGGTCTCGACCCGCTCCGACAACGACGACACCGTCGGCAATCAGGTCAACGCGATGACCGTGGTGCTCGCCACCGACGTCGCCGACCCGGCCGAGCGGATCAGGGCGATCTACTCCTACACGCAGGGCGCCAAGGAGATGACGAAAGCCCTTACCGCACATCAGATCATGGGATACACGGAGACGACACCGCCGGGACTGCTCGCACTCGCGTCGCGGGCGTACGCCGCAAGTGGGATCGGCAAGAACATCGCGCCGATGAACGTGGTGATCAGCAACGTCCCTGGTCCTACTTTCCCGCTCTACCTCGGCGGTGCGCGGGTCGAGCATCTGATGCCGCTCGGGCCGCTGCTGTTCGACGTCGCCCTCAATGTGACGTGCTTCAGCTATTGCGGCTGGATCGATTTCGGGTTCATCACCACACCCGAGATCGCGGCCGACATCACGGATCTGGCCGACCAGGTCGAGCCGGCGCTGCACGACCTCGAGGTGGCGGCAGGCATCGTCGTCGACCCGAACCGCAAGCCGCCCCGAAAGCGCGGCAGACCCTAGTGTTGCCCTCTGCCAGGGCTACGAGCTGCGCCGTCACCGTACTCCCGCACAATTGAACGATGACCGGCGACGAGGAGTCGAGCCTGCGGGAGCGCAAGAAGCAGCGCACTCGCGAAACTGTGCGCCGCGAGGCATTCCGGTTGTTCGAACTCCACGGCTATGCGCAGACGACCATCGACCAGATCGCCGAAGCAGCCGACGTCTCGCCCAGGACGTTCTTCCGCTACTTCCCGACCAAGGAATCGGTGCTGATCACCGACGAGTTCATCGAGCCGATCATCGACGCGTTCCTGGCGGCGCCCGCAGAACTGTCGCCGGTGGCGGCGTATCGCCATGCTGTGGACACGGTATTCACGAACATGGCCGGCTCCGCGTACGACTATGCACTGGCCCGTCAGCGTTTGATGTACACGCTGCCCGAGGCCAAGGGCGGTCTCTATGACGAATACATCCGCACGATTCGAATGCTCACGCACGCGATGGCAACGCGACTGGACCGCGACAAGGACGACGACGAGATGATGGTGCTCGCGGGCGCCATCACCGGGGTCCTGATGGCGACAGCCGACGATGCGCCGATGTCCTCGGAGGCCATCCTCAAAACCCTGGAGATCTTGGAGCGCGGCCTGTCGCTTCCGGTCCCGTGAACACGGCAGTTCACATACTTAACAGAACGTCACAAACGTACTGGCGAATGACGGGCCGTCTCGGCTGCCGAGACTGCAACAATCGTGAACATGGACGGCGGCGCCCAACCCAGCCTGCGGGAACGCAAAAAGATGCGCACCCGGGAGGCGGTGCTGCGGGAAGCCTTCCGACTGTTCGAGCGCAACGGCTATGCGAATACGACCGTCGAACAGATCGCGCGAGCCGCCGAAGTGTCTCCGCGAACCTTCTTCCGCTACTTCCCGTCCAAGGAGTCCCTCCTTAGCTCCGACGACTGTGTCGAGCCGATCATCGAAGCCTTCCTGCGGGCGCCCGCTGACCTGTCCCCCGTGGCCGCGTACCGACACGCACTGACCGAGGTGTTCGGAACCATGCCTCGCGACGAGTTCGACTTCATGGCTTCCCGCCAGTACCTGATGTACACGCTGCCGGAGGTCAAAGGCGCGCTACACGACGAGTACCTCCGCACCGTGCGTGCGCTTGCCGATGCGGTGGCGGTCCGCCTGAACCGGCCCCGTGAAGATCCGGTGGTCCCGGTCGTCGCCGGCGCGATCACGGGGGTGCTCATGGCGACCGCCGACGAATCACCGCTGTCGGGAGACGCAGTCCTGACTGCGCTGGACGTGCTCGACAAGGGACTGCCCGCCTAACGCACTCCCGAGCCCGCTACCGTTGCTATTACAGTAAGGTAGCTTGATGACCGATTCCGCCCAGCAATTCCGGGATGCGCCGATCTTTGACGCCGATCAGCACATGTACGAGACAGCCGAGGCGCTGACCAAATACCTGCCGGACAAGTACAACCGTGCCGTCCAGTACGGACAGTTCGGAAGACACACCCGCATCGTGATCAACAACCGGGTGTCCGACTTCATCCCCAACCCGACCTTCGAACGCGTCGCCGCGCCCGGCGCCCACGAGAAGTTCTTCGCCGGTGAGAACGCCGAGGGCCTGACCCTGCGTGAGATGCAGGGCCCGCCCATCGCAGCGCCCGAGGCCACCCGCAACCCTGCCGACCGCGTCGTCGAACTCGACCGCCAGGGCGTTCGGGAGGCGCTCAACTACCCCACGCTGGCCAGCCTGATCGAGCATGCGACCGCCGACGATCCCGAGTTGACGCTCGCCGTCGTCCATGCGCTCAACCAGTGGATGGCCGAGCACTGGACCTACGACTACCAGGGCCGGGTGTTCTCCACCCCGATCATCAACCTGTCCGAGGTCGACGGCGCCCAGCGTGAGCTGGAGTTCCTCCTTGCCAACGGCGCCAAGGTGGCGCTGATCAAGCCCGGTCCGGTCAACGGCCTGCGCGGCTGGCGCTCGCCGGCACTGCCCGAATTCGATCCGTTCTGGCGCGACGTCGAGGCCAGCGGACTGCCCATCGTGCTGCACGCGAGCTATCCACCGCTCGACGACTACGTCGGCAGATGGGAGCCGCCCCACACCCAGAACTTCATGGCGATGAGCGCGTTCCGTTGGATGGTCCTGGGACACCGCGAGATCGCCGATATGATCACCAGCCTGATCTGCCATGGCACACTGTCCCGGTTCCCGAAGCTGCGCATCGCCAGCGTGGAGAACGGCAGCTCGTGGATCTTCCCTCTCCTCAACGACTTCGAAGAACTCGCCAAGAAGATGCCACAGAACTTCCCCGAGCATCCCCTCGAGGTGTTCCGACGCAACATCTGGGTCAGCCCGTTCTGGGAGGGGTGCGTGTCCGACGTCGTCAACACCGTCGGCTGGGACAAGGTGATGTTCGGCTCGGACTATCCGCATCCCGAAGGCCTCGCCGAGCCGAAAGGCTTCTGGAAGTACGCCGAAGGCATGGACGTGCGCCGCACGTTCGACTTCATGGGCGATAACGCGCGCCGCTTCATGGGGCTGCCGATCGCCAACCCCGACCCGACCGCGACACAGCCTCCGGCACTGACCACCGCCTAGATGTACCGGGTCATGACGTTGGTGTCAGTCGGCTGGTCGGTGGGAGGCCGCCGAGTGCGGTGTGACGGCGTTGAGTGT
>NZ_JAQGCZ010000035.1 GCF_027706845.1 Mycolicibacterium sp. BiH015 | reverse complement strand
GCTGCGGGGGCGTTGGCCACGCCGGTGTTGTTGTTGAATTCTCGGTCGGGTGAGTGGCCGCGTGGCCTGGCCAACGGCTCGGATTGGGTGGGCCGCAACCTGATGCGGCACCTGCTCGATCCGATCGAGGTCTGGCCGGAACCCGACTCCGGCATAGTGGCTGCGAACAAGGAGATCGGCCTCAACGACTTCTACTTCTTCCAGGGCCAGAAGTATGGAACCGTGCAGTCGTTCGGCGCGATCCCACCTATGGAGTGGGTGACGAATCGTCCTGGCCCTCAGGGCAAGGCGCTTCGTCTGCTGAGCCCTGCTGTCCGCAAGGTGTACGAACGATTCTTCACCGGTGGCTTGATTCTGGCCGCGATGATGGAGGATTTGCCCTACCTGGACAACAGGGTGCAGCTGTCGGATACCTCGGATTCCGACGGACGCCAGCGAATCCGCATCCGATACCGGTTGCACCGCAACGAGATCGAACGACACAGGACATTCTTGCGGCTCTTCAGAGAGGTGCTCGGCCCCTTCCGAACTCGCATCCTGGGAAGCGGAAGGAACAATGCGAACCTCGGGCACGTGTGCGGCACCTGCCGGTTCGGCACCGATCCGGCCACCAGCGTGCTGGATCCGCAGAACCGTGCGCACGAGGTGGACAACCTCTACGTCGTCGACAGTTCGTTCTTCCCGTCCAGCGCCGGCCTCAATCCGAGCTTGACGGTGGCAGCCAACGCGCTCCGTGTCGCAGCCCATATCGACCATGAGTGTTTCGCCAGTTGAGACCCCATCGAACTTCGAGAACAGGACAATGTCATGAACAGCCGGAAGCCCTCGGCGACAAAGCGATCCGGATTGGCGACGAAAGCGCGGATCCTCAACCAGATCGCGTTCGACCGGCGCAACACGCGCCTTTTCTCCCAGCTCTTCTATCGTTCCACGGGCTCGGAACCCGAAGAATACTCGAAGTGGTACTTCAACAATCTGGTGTGGCAGGACACCACATGGATGGGGATTCCGACCTATAAGTCCCCGTGTGACATGTGGAACTACCAGGAGATCCTGTCTGAGTTGAAGCCCTCGCTGATCATCGAGTTCGGTTCGGCGTTCGGTGGCTCGGCGCTGTTCTGGGCGGGCGTCATGCGTCAGATCGGTACACCGTTCAGAGTGCTATCGGTGGATATCAGCCACGAACTCCTTCGCCCCGAAGCGCGACGGGATCCCGATGTGTTGTTCGTCGAATCCTCCTCTACTGCTCCCGAAGTCGCGGAGCGTATCCGCCTCCTGCGGCAGGATCATCCCGGGAAAGTCTTCGCGATCCTCGACAGCGACCACTCCATGGGTCATGTGCTCGCCGAAATGAAGCTCCTACGGCCGTTGCTGTCGGCCGGCGACTACCTGGTGGTCGAGGATTCGTTGCTGAACGGGCACCCGGTCGCGCCCGAGTGGGGGCCGGGCCCCTACGAGGCAATCGAAGCGTATGACAAGGAATTCCCTGGTGACTACACGCACGACACGGCACGTGCCGACAAGTTCGGCTGGTCGTTCGCGCCTCACGGATTCCTGATCCGGAACTGACGCCGCCCACTCATGGACTCCAGCCGAGCGGGTCACCGTGCCCTCGGGTGAGAGGTGCCGCGCCGTCGATATGCGACGGGACAGACGAAACGACGGCGCCGGCTTCCGTGCCGACATCGAAGGTCTGCGAGCAGTTGCGGTGCTGGCTGTAGTCCTGTTCCACGCCGAGATACCCGGTTTCTCAGGCGGTTTCATCGGGGTCGACGTGTTCTTCGTCATCTCTGGGTTCTTGATCACGGGGTTGCTGTGGCGTGAGGTCAGCACCACGGGGACAGTGCGACTGGCCGCCTTCTACGGAGCGCGAGCGCGTCGGCTACTTCCGGCGTCGGCCGCTGTCGGCGTCATCACAATGATCGCCTCGGTGATCGTGTTGCCGCCGCTGCTGGTGCCGACCGTCCTGTGGGACGGCATCGCGAGTGCGATGTACGTCAGCAACTACCGGTTCATGCTCGACGGCGTCGACTACTTCAACGCCGCTCCACTTCTTCCGCCCTCGCCGTTTCTGCACTACTGGTCGCTCGGTGTCGAGGAACAGTTCTACCTCGGATGGGCGCCGATGATCCTCGGTGCGACGTGGCTCGCCCGCCGGTTCGGCCGTCGCCGAGCCCACGAGGAACGCTCGTCGGTTCGGCCTTACGTGGTAGTCCTTGTGCTGATTGGCGTTTCGTCGTTCGCGCTGTCATACGCAGCCACCTACACCGTGACCGCCGTGGCCTTCTATTCGTTGCCAACCCGCGCCTGGCAGCTCGTGCTCGGCGGTCTGCTTGCGCTCAGCACCCGCCGATGGCACGGCCTCAATCCGTTGGCCGCGGCAATCGCCGGTTGGATGGGGTTGGCGCTGATCTTACTGTCCTGCGTGATGCTGAGTCCGGCGACGGTATACCCCGGCACCGCCGCGCTGCTGCCCGCGCTCGGTGCTGTCCTCGTCATCGCTGCCGGTTGCTTAACTCCGACCGTCAGCAGCGGACAGCTGCTGGGACTGCCACCTCTGCGCGCGCTCGGCCGGATCTCCTACTCCTGGTATCTATGGCACTGGCCCGTACTGGTGATCCTCCCGGTCGCGCTGGGGCAATCTCTCGGTCTCACAGCCAGGCTGGGCGCAGCCCTGCTCTCCGCCGGGCTGGCCTGGCTGACGCTACGATGCCTGGAGAATCCCGTGCGCTTCTCCCCCGCTGTGCGAACATCGCCGCGCAGGAGCCTCATGGTCGGCGCGACGGTGACCGCCATCGCCGTCGCGGTCGGGGCCGCGCTCTTCAAGGCCGTGCCGACTTCGATCGGAAACGGCCCGCCTGCGCCGACCCTCGCCGTCACCGCAGCGCCCGTATCGACGGACAACGGCATGAACGCATATGACGCCGCGGTGCGCCAGGCCATCGGCACCGTCAAAGCATTGGTCAGGGATTCCGCCGACATCGGTCCCGTTCCGTCGAATCTTGCACCCCCGCTTGCCGACGCCGCCGCCGAAGAGGACACCGTTTACCTCGACGGGTGCATGCGCAATCTCATCGAAAGCGACCAGCCTGAATGCGTGACAGGCGTTACCACGTCGACGACGACGGTGACCCTGGTCGGAGACTCCCACGCTGCGATGTGGGGGCCCGCCTTCGCGCAGGCCGCGACCGACCAGGCATGGCGATTGCAGACGTTCGCGAAGATGGGCTGTCCGCTGCTCGACCTGCCCGCCGCGAGCCCGTTCGTCCGAGGGGAATACACCGCATGCCGACAATGGCGCACTCGGATCATCGACCGGTTGCGGGCCGAGCCGCCCGACCTGGTCGTGCTGAGCATGTGGCGCGGTTACGGTACAGGCATCTGGCAGACGGGTTTCCGATCCTACGACTCCGCCTGGACCGACAGCGTGAAGCTGCTGGTTCGTCAGCTGCGGGCCATGGGTAGCGCGGTACTGGTACTGGGCCCGATCCCGGATCCGCATTCCGTAGTACCTGTGTGTCTTTCCGCACACCTCGACAATGCCTCGGCATGCGCACCCGAACGGTCTTCGGCGATGAACGGTCCGGGGATCGCCGCCGAAGCGGTCGCCACCGAGGCCGGCGGCGGACAGTACGCCAAACTCACGGATCTGTTCTGCGCCGCCGAGCGCTGCCCGGTAATCGTCGGCAACACTTTGGTCTACTTCGATTGGAACCATCTGTCGCACGAGTACGCTCGCGCGTTGGCGCCTGTCATGGCGACGCTGGCGAACCGCGCACTGGCAGTGCAAAGTTAGCCGCCACCAGAGCTTCTTCGCGCGAGGCGTTTCTTCAGCGACATCGCAGGCTTCTCGACGAGGAACCAGCTCATGGCGGCCAACGGCAACGTCACCGCAGTGGCGACGATGGCGAACACAGGCGGTGCAAGGAAAGCCAGCCCGCAGATGGTCAGCAGCTGTTGCATCGGGAAGGCGTAAATGTAGACGCCGTAGGACAGGTCGGTCTGCAATCGCAGGCGCGGGTTGTGAATCAGGGCACCGGATACGACGAGCGCGTACGCCAGTGGGAAGGCTGCGACTACGCGATAGTTGGGAAGTACGCTCGCGGCCAGAACGATGGCCACACTCAGCGCGACCAGAGACCAACTGGCCGGAAACACGTTTCGCAGTTGATACAGCAGCGCACCCGCCAAGAACATCAATGCGAAGCGCGCAGCGGCTTCCTGGGCGATCAGGGCTTGGGTTGCCGCGTCGATGGGCGGGCCTTGGCCTGGTGGCGCTTCCACGATCGCGCTCATCGACGGCGCCTGCGTCGACCAGAGCACGGCCAGCGTCAGAAGCACGGGGATCACCCACCGGCGTCGTAGCAGACCGAGAACCCCCAGAGTCGCAATCCCCACGTAGCACAGTGCTTCCCAGTACAGGGTCCATAGAGAACTGTTCCACTCGCCGGGGCGCGGAACCCCCAGTGGGGTGCCGTCGACATCGTTGAGCTTGATCATCAGCGCGCTGTTCTGAAGCACGTAGTCGATCGGCCCCGATGAGAGCAAGAGCCTGCCCGGCGACCCGCCCTGGATTGCCACGGACACCGGCGCGATGACGAATGCGACCACGACGAGACACACCCAGAACGCCGGCAGCAGGCGCAGTCCGCGAGCGATGAAGTACTCGCGCAATCGCGGTCTGTTGATCCAACTGGCCGTGATGAGAAAGCCGGATATCGCGAAGAATCCGTCCACCCATACGTCCCTGAGGAGTTGGTGGGCGGGCTCGAAGGAGATCTGGCGACCGGTGATCAGCCAGGAATGCCAGAGGATGACACCTGTGGCCATGGCGAGGCGCCACGCGTTCAGCGCGTTGCCGCGGGGATCGAATTCCTCTGCGAGCGTTCGTCGTGCCTTCGCAAGCGGGTTCGTCCGTCGTCCGATGTTCTCGTCCTCACCGGCAACGTCGGGGTTCGCGCTCATCTGATCGTGCCGGCGTTGGTCAGCCGACTCGTCCGAGACGGACGAAATTCTCGACGAAGTCGGCGGCCGCCGCCGCGCTTTCGGCGGGTGTGGTCACCCTGACCGCCAGGTCGCGGGCCCGGGCCCGGTAGTCGTGTGTCAGCACCCGGCGCAGGTCTGCCGTCAACGTATTCTCTGTCGTGGTCGAAAAGCGGCGGCCGGTGCCCACTTTGAGCTTTTTGAGCTGGGCGGTCCGCAGCCACTGGTCCGGCAGCGTCCAGAGACCGACCTGCGGAACGCCCGCCCGCAGGCATGCGGCGATGGTGCCCGCGCCGCTGTGGTGCACCACCGCGCGGCAGGCAGGGAAGATCTCTGCGTAGTTCACCTGCCCGACGAGCTTCAGCCGCTCGTGGTGTGGGGTGCCGCTGAAGTCGGTGGAGCCGGCGCCCACCAGTGCTCGTTCCCCCAGCCGATCGCAGACGGCGGCGATCATGGCGATGGTGTCGGCGGGAGACCCGACCGGCACACTGCCGAACCCGAAGAAGATCGGCGGGGGTCCGCCGTCGATCCACCGCGCCACCTCATCATCGGAATCGGTCGGTGACTCCAAGGTCAGTGTGCCGACGAAAGGTCGTTGGTCGCCCCAGTCCGCCCATTCGGCCGCCAGTCCGGGAACGACCACTGGGTCGTAGGCCTGGATCTCCAGCGAGCGGCGAAGTGCGATGCGCTCCGGCCAAGGTGCCGTCGCCTTGGGTAGACCCAGCATCCGCCGCTGCGCATCCTCGACCTGTTTCACCGGGCCGCTCCACGACACCCGCTCATAGGCTTTCATCACACCGTGGCCCACGGGTGCGGGCACTAGCGGCAGGACCTGACCATTGGCGCGTGTCGGGAAGAAATGCACCGTCGCTAGGGGGATGCGGAAGTACTCGGCGACGTTCGCGGAGAGTTGCTCGAATCCGTAGCCGGCGACCACGAGGTCGGCTCCGTCGGCCAGTGTCGTCAGCCTCGAGGTCGCCTCCTCGGTCCAGCACGCGGTGACGATGTCGCCGATCTCGCGTCCCAACCTCTCCAATTTATTTGTTTTCCATGGGAATTGAAAGAAGCAGGTCCAGTAGTCGCGCTGCGCGTCCATCATGATCTGCGAGTCCAGGCCCCAGGCGAACGCCGAAAGCCCGGCGGATTCGGCGAACCCGACCACGTTCGGAGGGACCGCGATGCTCACGTCGTGACCCCGGCGAAGCAGCTCTCGGCCGACGACGACGGAGGGCTCGACATCGCCACGGACGCCGTGACATGCCAGCACGAACTTCATGCGGATCCGGCCTTTCAGCCCCACCGGCCCGGGTGAGGGTGGGGCACCGGTCATCATGCCGCTTTTTTAACGCAAGCGTAAGTATTCTGACACTACTCGTCGAACTCAAGGAGAGCCAAGAGGGCAACGGTGTGCAGATTCATACCTATCATCCGGCGGAGGTGCGGATAGACGCGAAGATCGCGCGCCCTCCACAGCCAACTGAGCAGCGAGCCCCTGCCGCGGGGTATCGGCAGATTGTGCGTCGCCCGAACTCGTGGCACCAGGTCGTTCAGATTGGCAAGCTCATCGGGCGTCAAGCTGAAGGGCGTCCGCGGCCACTCTCCCCGTAGGGCTTTCCACAGGCGCGGCCGGGCGGCCAACTGTGCCTGCAATTTCGGCGGCAGGTCGAACATCATCTGACCGCCCGGGAACCGGCGCGCGCACTCCCGGATCACACTCAGCGCCTCGGTCACCTCGAGGTACGGGAGCAGGCCCTCCGCGCTCACGAAGACGCCGTCCTCCGGTTTCAGCTCGTCCATCCAACTGAAGTCGAGCACCGACTGCGCACGCGCGGCGATTCGCGGCGAAGGTGGAAGAAGTTGCTCCCGCAATGCGATGTTGGGTGGTAGATCGACTGTCAGCCAACGGAAGTCATGCCCGACGTCGGCAGCGTCGAGGCGCCAGAAGCTGGTCTGCAAGCCTTCGCCCAATGCCACCACGGTGGCGTGGGGGTGCTCGGCGAGATAACGGCGCGTGCTCTGGTCGAACGCCAGTGCCCGCAACGCGAGATCCTGGCGACCACTCGTCAACGCGAACCGGTCAAAGTCGTCGTCGAGCGAATCGAGGAGCCTGATCGCCATCGGATCGTCGATGATGCCGTCGGGGCGCCGTGCTTCGTTGGCGCGGCACCACAAGGTGACCAATGCGGTGTCGGGCAACTCCATGACGCTCGTCATCGAACGGATGCTCCTCGCCTTACGCTCTGGTCGTTCGCCGCTCTCGGACGCCGGGCGGCATTCGCCTTCGTCGAACGCTGAGTGACCGTCATGAACAGTACGCCAACCCAACATCGCGTACTACCAATAAAGATCAACATCGTTGGGGGTGTCACCTACACTCTGGCGCATGTTTGCCGTCGACAGGTGGAGCAGGGCGCGACGCCGGGCAGACAAGGACGGGCCGAAACAGAGGTCGGTCGCACGCGTGGTGATGGTCTCCAATGTCAGTAACTTCGGCGGCGGCGGCGTGGTGGGGTTTCGAGAGATGCTGATGGCGATCCGGACCCTGCGGCCGGACCTCGACGTGGTGGCGGTGTATCCGCAGCGCGGAGACCAAGCGGTGGAAAACGCGCGGAACGGAGTGACGACAACGGTCGCGTGGACGCCGTGGTGGGCGTTCGGCAAGTGGTCTCGGTCGCGACATCTCGACGCCCACGCGGTGATCGGCGGCCTCCCCTATGCGCTCTTCCTCATTCCGGGCATCGTGCAGGCACTCTTGCTCCTCAGTCGGTTACGCCCCGAGGTCGTGGTGAGCAACACGATCACCATCCCGTCACACGCCATCGCTGCGAAACTGCTCGGAATCCCGCACTACTGGATGGTCCGCGAATTCGGCAGACAAGACCATCGCCTGTGGTTTCTCTTCGGCTACCGCGCGACGGTCCGGCTCGTCGGACGGTTATCGGAGGCGGTCATCTGCAATTCGCGCGCCGTCGAGCAGGCCCTGCTCACCCAGGACCCGACACTGACGACGCATGTCCTCTACCCGGCGGTCGACACGCCGGTCGGAACGCCGTCCCGTAGGAGACCCGGAGAGCGCATGCGCGCGATCCTCGTAGGATATTTTTCGCCCTCCAAAGGCCAAACCCTCGCGATCGAGGCGATATCCATCGCGCGCGGGGCCGGCGTCGACATCGCCTTGACGTTGATCGGATCAGGAAACCGCAAGCCGCTGACGAAGCTGGCACGCGACCTGGACGTCGAAGATCTGGTGACCTTCCACGAGCCGACCCGCAACCTCGGGCCCCACTGGGCCGCTGCACATGTCGGTCTCATGTGCAGCGAGTGCGAGGCGTTCGGGCGCGTCACCGTCGAGGCGATGAGAGCGGGACTTCCCGTGTGCGGCACCGATTCCGGAGGAACGCCCGAGATCATCGACCCGGGAGTCGCCGGACTGCTCAGCCCCGCCGGAGACGCGCGCGCGCTTGCGGCCAACCTGATGACGCTCGAGGCCGACGAGGGGTTGCGTCATCGGCTCGCGCTGTGCGCTGTGCAACGGTCGCAACGGTTTGGACGTGATCGTCATGACGAACAGTTCGTCGCCATCCTGGGCTTAGGGTGACGTCGTCGCCTCAGCGCCGCTGTCCGAAGGATCCTGCGAACCACAGTCCTGCGAGTCCTGCTCTGAATCGGTGTCGTTCGACTGCTCGGCACTTGTCGACTCGTGTTCTGCGGCCGTCGAGACGTCGACGTTCTCATGCTCTGCGGTAGTTTCGTCCTGCGACGCCGAGAGAGAGAAATCGACGTCCGTCCCTGTGGAAAGTTCGGACTGCTCGGGTTCGGAGGACTCCGCCGAAGGTCCGACCGACATCTGCTCATCGGGAATCCCGGCGGCATGTGCCTCGTGGTCGGACGACGTCGCCGGTTCCGCAGATGTCGAGAAGTTCGATACCACGGGTTCTGCTGCCATGGAATCGAAGTCGTGACCACCGACACCGTAGGCGCCGGGCCGCTGGGTTCCGAGGGGGCGAACTCCGAAAAGGCTTTCCACTCCGTTGTCCATCCCGATGGGGATGGCTGCGATCACGTTCCGCGCCAGCTGAAAGAGGTTCTCCGAGTACGACAGGTCGAACGCGGTCGGCACTCCCGGGCTGGTGCCGCGATCGTAAGCGGATTCGACGAGCACCCGCAGTACCGGATCCCATGAATCGGCCAGCGCAGGGCCGATGAGCGGAATGTTCGCAATCGGCACCAGCAGCGGAAGGCTCTCGGCGGGGATCATGTAGTACCGGGTGTCTCCGTATCGGCCTTGGTCGATCACGCCGGGTTCATCGACGCGGTGCTCGTTGTAGGTGGGGTGGAGCAGGGAGATACCCATGTAAGCATTCAGGCTCGCCAGCAGGTTCAGAGGATTCAGTGGGAAATCTACGAAACCGTCGTACTGGAGCGCGATGTCGACGCTCGAATAGTGCGTGTCAGTTGGCGCAGGATCGGTGATGAGCTCTTCGCGGGTGACGCCCAGGAGCAACGTGGTGACGAATCCCGTGGTGTCGCGAGCGACGAGCCCGCCATTGGGTCGTGATCCACCAATGGTCACGAACGAGATATCGGGACCCTCGCCCTCGTCGAATAGGGCAGCGAGCCAGGTCTTTTCCAGCATCGCCACGGCGGCGCTCTGCGAGTATCCGAACACCACGAAGGTGTCGGCAGGTGACGGAGCGGTGGAGCCGACGTCGGGATTGTGGTCGCAGATTTCGGAGGTGATGCAGCTGTGGAGCGCCGCCACGCCTTTCATCACCGATTGGCGCAAGGTCAGCGTCCCGTAATTCGGAGCGTGTTCCTCGGGGGTGATCACCGCGACGCTGTTGTACGGACCCCCGGCAATCCCGGCCGAGGCTGTCGACGAGGGTGACACGAAGTTGGCGACAGCCGTGCCCATGTACTGCTTGACGTAGGAAATCGTATCGGCCGCAGTGGACAGCGGATGTCCGGTGCCGCCCATGATGAGGACCGTGGTGCTCGCGAGCGCGACGGCGGCGACGATCGAAGGCATCGTCGCCGCGATACCGACGGCCACGGCGACCACGAGAGCGGACACGGCCACGACGGATGCGCGAAGCGCTACGCGCATCCGCAGCCTCCTTGCTTGGAAAGTCCCGGCGACTCTGCCGCGACCGCGCCCATAATGCCAATTTTTTGACGTTAGCGTAAGTGTTGGTTGATACGATCCCGAATCGCCCGGACCAGACGTTTCCGGATCATCGTGCTGAGGAGATCGTTTGTGGCTGACGGCCAGTTGAATGCCCGTGAAGCCACGCGGACACCGTGGGACGTCATCGTCGTCGGCGCAGGCATGGGCGGCGGCATGCTGGGTCGTCAGCTGTCACAGTCGGGCCGCAGGGTGCTGTTCGTCGAGAAAGGGCGATCGACTCTGCCCACGTCGCCCGGGACGATTCGCTCGGCCATGCCCGAGGTGGCGGAGCCGCGGGCGAGTCGATCAACAGATGCCTACTTCGATGCGTTGGCCCGAGGGGGGCGCTCGACCGATGAGGTCGAAGATGTCAGCGGGCGGTTCTCGAAGAGGTTCGTGCCGTTCATCGGTAGTGGCACCGGTGGGTCCTCGGC
>NZ_JAQGCZ010000034.1 GCF_027706845.1 Mycolicibacterium sp. BiH015 | reverse complement strand
ACCGATGCTATGAGCCAGACACCAGATGTAAAGGATCCCAACCACCGCAAGAAGCGGTGACCTCACCCTGACACTGACTCCTGATGCTAACGGCGGGCTATCGCGGTGTCGCGGGTGGGTCTTAGTAGTCCCTTAGGATTTTGACCGCTCTGGGTGACGTCGAGTGTCACGACTTCGCGGCCATTGCCGCCGCGGGGCTCCCACAACTGGTCATCGTCCGTATTGAGGATCGCAGTGCGTTGCTAAATCAGCGCCGGCCGTTGTTGAAATTGAAAAGGTTCCGCCTTGGCGACGGGGATCCGCGCTGCAAACAATATGAGTGGGCTCAAGCCTTTAATGACATCTATGTGCGTCAGCCGTTACAGGGGCGTGTCAACGAGCTTGCAGAGCGTTGCTCGAACGGGCGAGCTGCAGGTGAGAGGCATTTTTCAAGATTGCGAGATGCATTCGGGCAGTTCTTCCATTCCGGTTGACAGGGTGGGCGGTGTCTGGGATGCTTCCAGCAACACACAAAGGACTCGAACCTTTTGGGGGGAATAGATAATGAATGCCATCGCAACCAAGTTTCAGGTGACGGCCGCAGCCGCGGCGATCGCCGCGGGGACTGCTTTGGTTCCGGTTGCCGCGAATGCCGCTCCCGCCGTGGAGATTCCGGCCGCCCCGGTCCAGGTCATGGGGGACATCGCAGCGCAGCCGCAGGGCCTGTTCGGTGTCTTCGTGGTGCAGTTCACGGGTGCCGTGACCCGGACCTCCACCTACTGGACCCGTTTCACGATCCTGAACTACCAGTCGCTGCTGGAGGCTCGTCCCGACTCGATCTTTGCCGATTTTTGGCAGGCGCGGATCGATCGGCTGAATCAGCAGCTGGCGAGCTACGGTGAGGTCGAGGCGTCGGCGTGCTTCGGTGGCACCTCCTACAGCATCGTCGCCGGATCGTATGGTGCTGTGACACGGGGCAGCTGCACGTCTTAACCCCGGCCACGCCCTATAAATGCTAAGTATTGAAGCCTGCACGTCGCCCGGCGTGCGGGCTTCAATCTTTCACAGGAAATGCTGAGTGCGATTTTTTCCGCGACGCCAATCTGACCAAAATGCAAGCTCCGGCGACGGTGACGACACGCGAGAAGACACCGACCAGCGCAGCGGCCGGCCAGGTTTCATCAGTCGCCGCCGCGGCCTCATCTGGGGATCGGCCCTGCTGGTGTTCGTTGTGCTCGCCTTGGGTTGCTGGGTTGCGATCGGAGCCTTCAAGGCGAAGTCGAGTCTGGAGCAAGCGCGCGCAAGCGCCCAAAGCGCCAAGGATGCTCTGCTCGAAGGCGACACCGAAGCTGCTTCGAAGGCTTCCAACGACGCCCTGGCCAATGCGCAGACAGCAAGGGACGCAACCCATTCCCTGGCGTGGAACGTTGTGTCGGCGCTACCGTGGCTCGGTAGCCCGTTCAAGACTGGTCAGCAGGTCACCGAGGTCGTTCTAGGCCTCGCCGCCGACATTCTGCGCCCCGCGGCCGATGTTGGATTGACGATCTCTCCCGAACGGCTATACCGAGACGGCCGGGTCGACGTCGAACTTCTCCGCAGCCAAGAGCCCGATCTTCGTGAATTGTCGACCAGCGCGACGCGTCTCAACGGAGAAGCCGCCGCGATAACGGATCCCCGATATATATCGCTGATGAGCGACGCACGTACCGAACTGCAGAGCCAGATTGCCAGCATCACCTCAGTTATCGAAAATGTCGCTTTGGCTGCCCGGTTGGCGCCGTCGATGATGGGTGTAGATGGTCCGCGCACCTACTTCATGGGGTTCCAAACAAACGCCGAGGTCCGCGGCACCGGAGGTCTTCTAGGCGGGTACGGAATCCTACGTTTCGACAACGGTGCTCCGAGTGTTGACACGCTGGCCCCCAACACCGACCTGACCGGAGCTGTGGCGCCTGTCGACCTTGGGCCGGAATACGACAAGCAATACGGGTTCCAGCAGCCCTTTTTCGACTACCGCAATAGCAACATCAGCCCACATTTCCCGTACGCCGCGCAGATCTGGCAAGGGATGTGGCTCGAACGGACAGGGATGAACGTCGACGGCGTCATTGCCATTGATCCCGTCGCCCTGAGTTACATCCTCGGTGCCGTCGGTCCGGTGACCATGCCTGACGGTGAAGTTGTTACCAAAGACAACGTTGTGGAACTGACTGAATCGACTGCCTATTTGCGGTTTCCCACGGATCAGATTGCTCGTAAGCAGTACTTACAAGACATTGCGAGTGCGGTCGTCACCAAGATGACGGGGCCGGTCGGTTCACCCCGGCAGCTGCTTGATGCGCTGGGTAAGGCCGTCGGCGAGCGTCGCATCGCCATCTGGAGTGCGGTGCCGGAGGACCAGAAGCTCCTCGAACAGACGCCCCTGGCGCACTTGCTTCCAGACGACCCGGCACCGTACGCCGCGGTAGTTCTCAACAATCTCGGTGGAAACAAGCTCGACTACTACCTGAAAACTCAGATCGAGTACGCCGCAGACGAATGCCGGGGCACCACTCGTGCGTCAACCGTGACTGTAAAGCTGACCAACGCGGTACCGGATGAGCCGCTACCCGATTACGTCGCTGGCGCCGCGGGCCTCTCGCCGGAATTGGGACTGAAGGACCTACCGAGAGGCACGAGCATTACCTCTGTGCGCCTCTTCGCTACCGCGGGAGCGGAGATATCCAGCGCGATCCTCAACGGCGAGCGCGTGCCGGTAATCAAATACACCGAACGTGGACATCCAGTATTCGAGGTCCAGGTCATCATCACCCCGGGCCAAACCGCCGACATCATGTTCCAACTCTCGGAGCCAACGGTTCCGGGTGTGCCGCGTTCGCCAGGACAACCGCTGGTCGAGACCGTTGTTCCGAAAGTGATGGTGCCGGAATGCGCACGATGATCGGCTCCAGCTTTGACGGCCACCTAGCCTCAGAGGAGGGATGGCGATGAATCTGCAGGACTTCGTCAAATTGCTGCGTTCGCGGTGGATCACTGTATGCGTGACGCTACTCATCGCCGTGCTGGCCTCCGTCGCTGTGACATTGCTGACGACGCCGCTCTACCAAGCCTCTACCAGGCTTTTCGTGTCGACATCATCGGGATCATCAGTGTCCGAGATCTATCAAGGAAATCGCTTCTCTCAGGAACGGGTCATCTCCTATTCGGAGCTTTTGATGGGGGAAACACTGGCGCAGCGGACCATCGATAAGCTCGGCCTCGACATGACGGCAGAAGAACTGCAAGAGAACGTCACTGCGAATTCGAAACTCGATACTGTGCTGATAAACGTGCATGTACTGGATAAATCTCCGGTGCGCGCACGCGATATTGCCAACACGCTGTCGGACGAGTTCGTATCCATGGTTCGGGAGCTCGAAACTCCTGAGGATGGGGCGAGCCCGGATGCTCGTGTGATAGTCGAGCAGCGCGCATCGATTCCGGACCATCCGGTGGTGCCCAAAACTGGGCGAAATTTGGCCATGGGTGCCGCGCTCGGACTGCTGCTCGGCATTGGGTTGGCAGTTGTTCGCGACCTACTCGACAACACGGTCAAGGATCGCGAGACGCTTGAGAGTATTACCGGCGCCGGCGTAGTGGGCAGCATTCCCTTGGACAAAGACCGCCGAAAGCAGCCGGCAATCTCGTTCGACAGCGATAACTCGGCGATCGCCGAAGCTTTTCGAAAGCTTCGAACCAATCTGCAATTCCTGGCGGTCGACAATCCACCGCGAGTAATCGTTGTCACCAGCTCGATGCCCAGTGAGGGCAAGTCGACGACTGCCATCAATATCGCCCTCGCCCTCGCCGAAGCCGAACACAGCGTGGTGCTCGTCGACGGCGACATGCGGCGCCCGACACTGCACAAATATCTGGACCTGGTAGGAGCGGTGGGTTTCAGCACAGTCCTCAGCGGCGGGGCGACACTGTCCGAGGCTCTGCAAAAGACGCGTTTCCCGGGGTTGAGCGTGCTGACTTCTGGCGCGATCCCACCGAATCCCAGCGAACTTCTGGGGTCACTTTCCGCGCGAAAGTTGCTGATAGAGCTGCGTTCACAGTTCGATTATGTGATTGTTGATTCAACCCCGTTACTTGCGGTGACGGACGCTGCGATCCTTGCAGCTGGGGCAGATGGCGTGCTGATCATGGCGCGGTTCGGGCAGACGCGCCGTGATCAGCTGGCTCACGCGGTAGGCAGCCTTGAAGGTGTCGGGGCGCCATTGCTCGGCGCGGTCTTCACCTTGATGCCGACGCGTGGTGGATCCGCGTACAGCTACAGCTACACCTACTACGGAACAGAAGGGGCGGAACGAGGTGCGCGGCGACCGGCGCCGGCGGAACCCCCGGCAATCAATCCTTCACCGCCCAAAGCGCCACCCATTGATACGGATGCGGATGCGTCGCTGCCCTCGACCGGTATTGCGGAGTCAGGCCGAAGACGTCGGAGGGCAGAGTGAACAGCAAGGCGTTGACGCGGCCCTCTATTCATGCCGGCCGATAGGTGATTGAGGTACCGCGGATGCGCGGCCGGGTGGTCTTCGGTAACGTCCGATTCGGCCGTCATCCGAGGTTTCGATTTCGAAGCACGGCGTGTCGCGAAATCGGCAAATAATTCACACGGGGTGGGCTCATAGATCATGACCGACATCGAAAAGGCGCGCCGAGTGTCGGCGGTGATTCGTGCTTACAACGAAGGCCAGCACATAGGTCGGCTGTTGAAAGGCCTTGATCAGCAAACAGTTAAAATCGACGAGGTTATTCTGGTCGACTCCGGTTCGACAGACGACACGGTCGCTATCGCAGAGGCTGCTGGCTGCTCGATCGTGCACATCGCTAAGAATGAATTCTCCTTCGGGCGAGCCTTGAACCGTGGATGTGCGGCGGCAACCGGGGATATCTTATTGTTCGCTTCGGCTCACGTGTATCCCGTGTACGACACTTACGTAGAGCACATTGTCAGCGCGTTCGACCGCGAAGGCGTAGCAATCGCGTATGGGCGACAAGTCGGCGATGAGCGAACAAAATTTTCAGAGTCGCGAGTGATGCTGAAGTGGTTTCCGGCCGAGAATATCTGGGACCAAGGTCACCCTTTTAGTAACAACGCCAACGCAGCGGTACTGAAAAGCGTTTGGCAAGAGTCACCCTACGACGAGAGCCTGACGGGTCTCGAAGATCTCGATTTTGCCCAGAGGGCAATCGAACGCGGACACAAAATTGCTTACGTGGCAGACGCGCCTGTGGTTCATGTACATGAGGAGAGTTGGAACGTCACACGGAACAGATACCGGCGTGAGGCGATTGCTTACGCCCGCATAGTGGAGGGATCGAAAATGTCCCTGCCAAGAGCGCTCGGACTGGCTGTGTCGAATATCGCCGGTGATTATGTGGACGCTGCAAAGGCTCAGCGTCTGCGCAACAACGCTGTTGGCATTCCGCTTTTTCGCTTCGCCCAATTCATCGGTGCTTGGGAAGGGTTCCGGCAGCCGGACAATATCTCAGCGCGGCTACTCGAGCGGTTCTACTACCCAGCGGATGCGCAGAGTCGAGAACTGCCTCCAGCCCCGGGTCGAAGGATCGTATATACCGACGACACTGCGATAACACAACAGTAGGGACACATGACCCGCACCGTAGCCATCGTCCCTATGCGTCATACCAGCGAGCGCGTACCGGGAAAGAACTACCGTCCGCTGGCCGGGCAGCCGCTCTATCACCATGTCGTCGGGATGCTTCGCGCCGTACCCGAGATAGATCACGTTGTTATCGATACGGACAGTGACTTCATCATCGACGACTGTGCCCAGACTTTCCCCGACGTACAAGTTCTATTGCGACCGGAGCATCTCCGTGACGGCGCGATAGCCATGAATGACGTGCTCTCGAATACGCTCGATCAGGTGGATGCAACCACCGTGTTGCAAACTCACTCCACCAATCCTTTTCTCAAAGCGGAGACAGTGTCGAGGGCCCTCAGACTTTTTGAAGATCCAGCGCGAGTTTTTGACTCGATCTTCAGTGTGACTCGTTTGCAGGCTCGTCTCTGGGACGCCGACATGCGGCCGGTCAATCACAATCCCGCTGTCTTGTTGCGGACCCAGGATCTGGCGCCGCTTTTCATCGAGAATTCATGCTTTTTCATCTTCACGCCAGATGTGCTTCGGAAGTACGGGAATCGAATCGGCAGACGTCCGCGGATGGTCGAGATGGCACCTTTGGAGGCGATAGACATCGACATCGAGGAGGATTTCGCTTTGGCGGCAGCTATTGCCGAGGGCGGGGGACCCGTTTCATGAGCGATCCGCTGATTCTCGTAACCTGCCGCCAGATGCAGGTAGAACTACCCCGCCATCGTTCGCGGATCGAAGACCTAGGATACGAGGTCGTTGCGCCGGAGCTTGGCGGTCGTCAACAATTCACTGCTGCCGAATTGCTTCAGCACCGAGATGACCTGGTGGGGATTATCGCGGGTGATGACGAGCTCAGCCGAGAGTTTTTCGAGGGCGCACCGAAACTGAAGACCGTAATTCGGTGGGGCATCGGAATGGACTCAGTCGATCGCGATGCGGCACGCGAGCGTGGTGTCGTGGTCCGCAACACTCCGGGTGTTTTTGGTTACGAGGTCGCCGACTCCGCCTTCGGTTACATACTGAATCTCGTTCGCGGCTTCATCGACATCGACGCGGCCGTACGACGCGGTGAATGGCCGAAAGTGGAAGGGATCACGCTTGCCGGCTCCCGGCTCGGCATCGTCGGTTTTGGTGCCATCGGCAGGGAGATCGGCAAGCGTGGCGCGGGCTTCGGCATGGACGTGGTCGCGTTCGATCCCTTCGTCAACGGCGAGCCTGCCGGCGTCGCCATGGTCGATCTCGAGTTGCTATTGACCACAAGCCGATTCGTCGTACTCGCGTGCCCACTCACGCCCGAGACTTTCCATCTGATCGATGCCGAGAGGCTGAAATTAATGCGGAAGGATGCGTTTCTCGTCAACGTGGCGCGCGGGCCGGTCATCGCAGAAGCAGCGTTGGCCGAGGCTCTGAAGAGTGGACGTCTCACCGGTGCCGCGCTCGATGTCTTCGAGGTCGAGCCGCTGCCGCTTGACAGCGAACTCAGGACGTTGCCGAACGTCGTGCTCGGGGCGCACAACGCGTCGAATACTCGGGAGGGCGTGGCGCGCGCCAGCCAGGCTGCCGTCGATTTCCTGATAGAGGAACTCGGTCGGTGACCCAGGCGGTCATTATTACCGGGGCCGGTGGCGGCATAGGTGTGGCGCTCTGCGAGCGCCTGCGTCTTGATGGGTATTTCACAATCGGGATGGACATCAGCGCCGCCCCTGCGGCGGACGCTGCACTTCAGATCGACGTGAGTGATTCAGCACAACTGATCGATGTGGCGCGCGAATTGGCCGGAGAGTACGACGTCAAGGCTGTCGTTCACAATGCGGCGGTTCAACCGATCGCAGGCGCCGGCGCTACGACCGTCGAAGAGTGGACGAATGCTCTCAGCGTCAACGTCGTAGCTATCGATGCGCTCGCAGCGGGCACGCGGGAAAGCCTGGCTGCAAACGACGGTTCGATCGTTGCGATCGGTAGCGTGCACGGTCGGGCCACCACAGGAGGTGTGGCGGCATACGCCACAACAAAAGCGGCGTTAGAGGGCTGGGTGCGGTCGGCCGCTCTGGACTTAGGTCCTGAAATCCGAGTAAACGCCGTTGCACCCGGGGCGATCGACACTGCGAAGCTCCGCGAAGGATTTGCACGGTGGGGCGACGAGTCCGCCGAGAAGCGCAAGGCAATTCTCCGGCAGCGTACCGCGCTGCGTCGTATCGGAGATGCGAGCGACGTCGCGGGCGCAGTCTCCTTCCTGATAGGCAACGATGCCCGATTCGTCACCGGCACCGTCCTCGTTGTAGACGGCGGAGCGACGGCCCGGTTGGGCTCGGAATGACTACTTGGGCATGGGCTGCGAAACACGGTCCACTTGCTCGGTCGGCGCGCTGGCGGTGAGTCCGCTCGGGGGCACCCGCCGCGTTGCAGTCACTTACCTGTTGCTGGCAGGTCTTCAGCGCGGTGTCTCGCTGCTCATTCTGCCGTTCATTTCTCGAGTCATGTCGCCGTCGGAGTACGGTGCAGCCTCAATGCTGACCGCGTCTGCAGTGATAGTGGTTGCGATCATGGCAGGACCGCTCGATGCACTTGTCTTCCACACTCTTCCGCGTGGCGGCGAAGAGGCACCGCCCAGGTTGCGGGTCACCGGTCTGTATTGCTATATCGTTCTCCCCGTCACAGGGGCTGCTATCTCTGCAGGTTTTGCGTTGTTCGTGCCCACGTTCCTCGGTGTGGCCGGTTGGGTGTGGGCCATCGAAATCCTTGCTGTCGGTTTTCAACCCGCCATGACGGTGTTTGCGCTACCCATGGTTCAAGCCGGGCAGGACCTCCGGAAATTCGTCTGGCTGGCGAGCACGTCCATTCTGACGCTAGCGATCTCGAAAATGCTGTTGGTGGTCGTATGGAAGCTCGGTGTTACTGGATGGGTTCTCTCGGATCTCATAAGCGCGGCCATCGCCGCAATACTGGCGATCGTTTTGGTCCGGCCTCCACGCGCCCAGATTAGTGCAGACGTGGCTCGGGCCGTCGCTGCCTTCGCAGTACCTCTGATACCGCACAAAGTGTCGTCCTGGGCGATCGCATCTCTGAGCCGTCCCGCGCTTGCGTTGGTATCCACGTTGAGTCAGGTTGGTCTATTGTCGTTGGGCCTCAATGTGGCCTCGACAGTGACGTTGGTGATAACCGAGATCAACCGCTCGGTGCAGCCGCGATATTCGCAGGAAACATTCCCCGCGCCGACTCACCACACCTTCGGCCCGGTCAAATGGCAGATCATCCTATCTTTGAGCGTGCCTGCCGGAGTCGGCGCGGGATTAGCCTTGATCGGTCAGTGGATATTCGCCGAACCATTTTGGCCATCGTTCGCACTCACCGGAATTCTACTTATCGGCCAGGCTGCATTCGGAATTTACCCGATCGTCACGAATTACCTTGTCTTAACAGCAGGGATCCCGAAATATACTGCCATTGCGACTGGTGCCGGTGCGTTGGTCATTTTCGGCTCCATACTCATTTTCGGCCGGGCTTACGGTGCGACCGGGGTGGCCGTCGGAACGGCTATCGGCTACGTGGTGATGGCAGCCGTCGCGGTCCTCCTGACACGGGTCGCGAAGCTGGAAATCACATGGCGGGCGTGGGCGATGTGTTGGCCCGAGATTGCGTTGGGGGCGGCCGCGCTCCTATGTAGCGTTGTCGCGCTGTCCCAGGCAGTGGGCTCGCAAGCTAGCCACGGTCTCGCACTTGCGAGCCTCTTTTTGCTGGTTTGCGCTGCAGCGACAATCCGGAAACGGCGGTCGTTTGCCTGACTACCTACGGATAGCCGGTTCATGAAGAGCCTGGGTGGTTGTTCCCGTAGCATCCTTGGTGCTCCCACGCACCAGGTTCTGGCCGTGGTGAGCGTCGAAGTATCGATTGAAGTGGGGGAATAACAGTTGCTGAAGTCCAATTCGGAACTGCCCTCATTGACTCGTTCAGACCTAACGCAACGAGCCGGCGGCGTGAGGATGGACTGGATCGTTGTGCTGCTGCCTACCGCCCTGGCGCTCCGCACCATCAGTGCTGCAGCCGCAGTCGGCATTCTCGCAGTTTTGACCGTCTTGGCGTTCACTCGAAAAGCGCCTGCCGCGCACTCGATCAGCGGTGGTCCTTTCGTTGTACTGATCGCATCGGCACTCATGGTCCTTGTCAGGCCGGAGCCTCGTGGCCACTTGCTTTTCCTAGCGTTGCTGACAGCTTTGGTCCTGCGGTTGGTGGTGTCCGTCGATGCAAAGGTGATAATCGCTTCGATCATCGACGGAGCAGGTATATATCTTGCCGTCAATGTGGTTGGCTATGTGGTTGGATTCCGATCAATCGGAGCTGCTGACCGGATCGGTGGATTCATCGAAACGAGCGGTTTTGTGAGGGCAATTTTCCCATTGTCCCGCTCGCTCGACATCGCGCCATCGATCGCCTCTTTGTACATTGCAGCAGCCGCTTTTCTCATCTTCGAGCGTGGCTGGATTCGGAGATCCTTTCGGCTCACTTGTTTTATAGCTGCATTTATCGTTGTTTCCGAGGCTGGCGCCCGGACGGCGCTCGTTACCAGTGTTGCTCTACCGCTAGCCGTCCTATGCATTCCGGTTATCACACGGTGGTTGGTACAGGTGCTGGCAATTTTTGCCTCTATTTCGGCGCTGTACCTTGCGACTGTTCTGTCCTCGGTCCAGTCCGTCGCGGTTCCTATTCTTACGGCCATCGCTCCTGACAGGGATACCCGTCTCGGAGACATTACGTCTCTAAACAACCGCGACATCATCTGGACGCGCTCAATGAACTACTGGTCAAACAGTATTGATGGGACGTTCGACCACTTGATCGGATTCGGCCAAAATGGCCAATACACCTCCGGCGTTTCAATGACATATGCAGAGTCGCTGTCGGGAACCGTTCGGAATTCGCAATATGCATCGCTGCACAATTCTTTTCTTCAGCAGTTGTTTGACGCGGGAATCCTAGGTTGGGCGCTGCTTACGCTGGCCATTGTCTGGGGTGGTGTGCGCTATTCGCGGCGACGACGGTTGTGGGGCACCCAGGGAGTAGCAGCAATCTTGGCGCTCTCGGCCTTGCTTGTTAACGGGATGACGCAAGTAACGATCGCTCCGGGCTTCGCCCAGGAAACCTTCTGGATTTTGGTGGTGCTTATTGGCGTTTGTTGTCAGTCACCACGGATGACCGCAGATCAAGGCGATTACCTTGAGGCCGATGCGACCGCTCGCGCCGTGCGCGGCCCTCTGGCGCGCTAAGTCGCTACACAAACAGCCGGGCCGAAAGAGGCTATGACGCGTGAAGTATCAAATGGGTCTGACCGTTGCGGTCGGCTCGATAGGCAACGTTTATGTAGCCGAGATCTTCGAGTAAGGAGTGCACCTCTTCAGCCGACGATCCAAACCCTGGCAGAAAGGTGTCGTGTACTTCGACGAAGAGGGTTCTTGGACGGTCTTCGGAACTGAGGAGCCCCTTTGCGCCCCGTAGAGCGAGAATCTCAGCACCCTCAATGTCGAGCTTGACGACAGTCGGGTGAGGTAGTCGGCCTTCGGCAACAAGACTGTCCAGCGAACGTGCCGAGACGGTCACCTTTCCGCTTTCGCCGCGCTGGTGAACCAGACTCGGACTATTGCCGTCGTCACCGTCGGTGAAGAGATCGACGCTGGCGTCGGCATCGCTGATCGCGATGGGCTCAAGGACGAACGAGCGGTCAGGGTTCAACGCGGCATTCACTTCGAGACGGTGTCGGAATGACGGATCGGGCTCGAAAGCAACGGTGCGACAGATCTTCGCGGCGTGGAGGGTAACCATGCCGATGTTCGCGCCGACGTCGAAAAGTACGTCATCGCCGCGAAGATTTTGGAGCATTGCGGCGGTGTATTCGGTTTCGCCCCCGTGCTCTACGACACGAAAATGCTCGACGACGTTACTGACCTCGAACCGAACCCCTGAGCTGTCGAAATCACTCAGCGTCACCACGCGGGGAAGGCGTAGCTTGATCAAGCGCCGCTTCACAGCCGACGGCAACTGCCGGATTGATATCACTGGTTCCCCCTAGCGGATCGGTCTGGCTCGGAGTCTACTTACCGATGCGCGGCACCGCCGAGATGAGGCTTTCTTCGGGATGGAAGCCGGGCGATCGAGCAATCGTGTGAATCGCCGGCTCAGATGACAGTCGCGTCCGCGGATGGGTTCACTGTGACGGTTACGGCCGCTGTATCGAACTGGGTGCCGTCGGTGACGGTATAGGTGAAAGTGTCCGTTCCGAACCAGTTATCAGTCGGTGTATAGACGATCTCGTAATTTGTTCCGATGACTGCTGTCCCGTGTGCAGCTGCGCCCACCGCGGTGACAGTCACATTGTCGCCGTTGGGGTCCGTGTCGTTGGCGAGCACGTTCATGGCGACCGGGCTATTTTCGTTCGTCACGCTTGCGTCGGCGACGGCCCTCGGCCGGGTGCTGCTGCGCCCGACGAGCAGCACGGTGTCGTAGTCGCCGACTCCGGCGCCAAGGTAATCGACACCGTCCGGGAGCTGGGGGATCTGTGCCTCGCCGTAGGCGTCATATCCGACGGCGATGGCGGTGCCATCTGAGCGGAAGAGCACAGTGTTGTTCGCGCCAGTGGCGATACTGGTATAGGTGACGCCTACTGGCGGCTCAGGCAGATCTAGCAGGCCGTGAATGTCGTAACCGAAGGACACCGCGGTACCGTCAGAGCGCAGCAACACGGTGCCGAAATGGTTTGCGCCGACCTGGGTGTACGTGACACCGGTCGGTAGCGCCGGGATGTTTGCCTCTCCATTCGAGTTGCTGCCGGTGACTACCACCTGGCCATCAGAGCGCAGCAGCACCGTATGCGAGAGTCCCAGAGCCACATCGACATAAGTGACCCCGTCGGGGAGATCGGGTATGTCGGTAGCGCCGCTGCTGTTGTCACCAAACGCGACCGCGGATCCGTCGGACCGAAGGAGGGCAGTGTGATACGAGCCGGTGGCGATGTCGGTGTAGGTGACGCCGGCCGGTAGGTCCGGGATGTTATTGGTGCCGAAACCATTGTCTCCGATGGCGATCACAGTGCCGTCGGAACGTAGAAGGAGTGTGTGCGAACCGGCCGCGGCTACCTTCGTGTACGAGAGTCCGGACGGCAAAGCGGGGATGGCCGTCTGGCCGTAGTCGTTGTAACCGGCCGTGACGACGTTGCCGTCGGAGCGGAGCAATACCGTGTGCGCAGCCGTATTCGCTACCTGGACGTAGGTGACTCCGGCGGGTAGTGCCGGAAGGCCCGCGGTCACACCGGAACCGTTCTGGATGGCATTGCTGACGGTTCCGATGGCCATGGTCGAGGTTATCGGACTATGAGAAGAGTCGGAAACCGTTGCAAAGACCACGATCTGGGCGCCGGGATTGGATCGAGCCCACGCGGCGTCGGACACGGTCACCGTGTACTGGTTGTTGCCCATGGGAGTAATCGTGACGTGGTCGGTGTCCTCCGCGGTCAGAGATAGGGATACGAGATCGCCGTCGAGGTCAGGTGCGTTGACCGTCACGGTCCAGCTGTTGCCGAGACCGGGGGTGGAAATGACCGAATCGATGGTGGGTGCGTCGTCAATGGGGTTGACGGTGATGGTGACTGTGGAGATGTGGAGAAGTGATCCGTCGCTGATCGTGTATGTGAACGAGTCGGAGCCCGACCAGTTGGCGGTCGGCGTGTAGACGATCGTGCCCCCGGCGCCGATGCCGGCTGAGCCGTGCGCGGGTGTGCCCACAGCAGCGATGGTCAAGGTGCCACCATTCGGGTCGGCGTCGTTGACGAGAACGTCGACGACAACCGGGACGTCCTCGTCGGTGCCAGCGCTATCGGCGACGGCTACTGGTCGCCCTCCGTCGCCACCGGTGAGCAACACAGAATGCAGGAAGCTGGCCGCCCCTGTGAGGTAATCGACCCCCGCGGGCAGCTCGGGCACATCCGTCTGCCGCTCACTGTTTAGACCGAATCCTATTGCAGCGCCGTCGGATCGCAGCAACAGCGTGTGAATCGTGCCGGTGATGATGCCTGTGTAGGTAAGCCCGGCCGGAAGGTCCGGAACGTTGGTCTGTCCGTAGTCGTTGTTGCCGAAGGCGACGACCGTGCCGTCGGAGCGCAACAGCGTGGTTGCGTAGTCGCTGGCGGCAACCTGTGCATACGTGACCCCGCTGGGCAGAGGCGGGATCTGGGTGGAGCCGAAGTAGTCGTAGCCAATGGCGATCACGCTACCGTCGGAGCGCAGCAACACCGTGTGCTGTAGGCCGGCGGCTGCACTGGTGTAGGTGACACCCGTTGGCAATGCAGGGATGTCGAGCTGGCCATTACTGTTCCATCCTGTGGCAATCGCCGAGCCGTCCGAGCGCAACAGCACTGTGTGATAGACCCCCGCTTCTACGTCGGTATACGTGATACCTGCGGGAAGGTCTGGAATATCCGTTTGACCGCTGAGGTTTTCGCCCACCGCTACTACTTCGCCATCCGACCGCAGCAGCACGGTGACGGCACCGGCTGCAGCCACCCGGGTGTACGTCACCCCGTTCGGCAACGGAGGAATGTCGAGCTGGCCCCAGCCATTCGACCCGGTCGCGACAGCTCGCCCGTCCGAGCGCAGCAGTACCGTGTGGTCTTGTCCGGCGGCCACCTGGATATAAGTAGCTCCGGCTGGGAGTGCCGGGATGTCACGAAGATTGGTGCCGGCGAACCCGAGGGTGACGACATTCGACACGGTACCGATGGCCAGCGTGGTCGCCGCGGGGGCGTGGGTCGCGTCAGCCGCGGTACCCGTGACAACTATCTGCGCCCTTGGATGGGCCAGCGCCCAGGCGCTATCGGTGACGGCAACGGTGTATTGATTGCCTCCGAGATGGGTGATGGTGATGTGGTCCGTGTCGGCGGCTGTCAAAGTCGTTGCGACGGTGTCGCTGTCGGGATCCGTCGCGTTGATGGTGACAGTCCAACTGTTGCCGGTACCGGGCACCGAGTTGACGGATTCGATGACGGGCGCGGTGTTCAGAGAAACAACGGTGAGTGCAACAGTGGCGGTGTTGGTGCTGATGGCGCCTGTGGTGTCTTTGACTTTGTAGGTCAAGGAGGCGGGGCCGCTGTAGTTGGCGGTGGGGGTGAAGGTGATGGTGCCGTCGGTGTTGAGGATGACGGTGCCGTG
>NZ_JAQGCZ010000033.1 GCF_027706845.1 Mycolicibacterium sp. BiH015 | reverse complement strand
GTCGTTCCACAGCAGGTCTGCGGCGGTGAAGGTGCGGGTGAAGTCTTCGGTGAGGACTTTGTTGTCGTTGACGGCGATGGGGACGTCGTTGACGGGGTTGATGGTCAGGGAGACGGTGGCGGTGTTGGTGCTGATGGCGCCTGTGGTGTCTTTGACTTTGTAGGTGAAGGAGGCGGGGCCGCTGTAGTTGGCGGTGGGGGTGAAGGTGATGGTGCCGTCGGTGTTGAGGATGACGGTGCCGTGGGTGGCGCCGGTGACGGAGTGGAACGAGAGGGTGTCGCCGGTGGCTTTGTCGGGGTCGGTGTCGTTCCACAGCAGGTCTGCGGCGGTGAAGGTGCGGGTGAAGTCTTCGGTGAGGACTTTGTTGTCGTTGACGGCGACGGGAACGTCGTTGACAGGGATGACAGAGAGTGAAACCTGACCGGTCGCAGTGCTGGTGCCGTCTGTAACTGTGTACTGGAACGAGTCGGTGCCGTTGTGGTTGGCCCGAGGAACATAGGTGAAGCTGCCGTCGGCTGTGAGGTTCACGGAGCCTCCGGCGGCGGTCCTTATCGGACCGGTGGTGACTACGGTCAGGGGTTCTCCTGTGCCATCAGGGTTTTCGGCAATATCGTTGGTCAACACGTTGTCGGTCAACGCAATGTCTTCAGCAGTGTTGAATGCATCGTCGCGAGCCGCGGGCGGCGCGGATCCAGCGGCGCTGTTGTCAGCCTGCGCCAGCGCTGCCGACTGAATTCGGCTCGAACCCAGCTCGGAGATATTGCGGTGCGCTTCGCGCCGCGCCCAAGCCAGCGCCAATATGAGCATCGGTGATTCGGTGGGACGTGTATCGCCTCCTGCGAACGGCGCCAGAAGGACACGTGCTACCAAACGAACGGCATCGACAAGACCTGGATTCGACGTGGGAATCCGAACTCCAGCTGGAGGCGCCGGCGCAACATCACTCATGAGATCGGCACTGGATGGTCTCAGCGGTGCGGTGCCGCGAGTGGCCTCGATAGATGCAGCGATTGAGGCGGACTCGGTGGGGTGGATGCCCGCCGCCTCATCCTCAAACTCGGTTGTTGCCGAACGTGCTACGGACTCTTGCGTCGCGCTCCAGTACCTGGCCTCCGCCGAGGACGACTTCTTCGACGCGTGCCTTGAGTCAGTCGCACTCGCCGGTGCCTTCTCGTTCTCGACCGATGACGGCGCAGGCAACTGGTCCGTCTCGCTGAGCGGCGGCGGGCCCTCTACGGCCTCCATCTCCATCCCGGAAGTGTCGGCGCCGGTCGGCTCGCTGGGCGCCTCATCATCACGATCCGATTCGGAGGGCGAGGCGGCGGCGTCAGACTCGTCCGGGGCCCGCTCCGATGTCGTTTCCCCTTCGGTGCCGAAGCTGTTGCCCTCCTGTTCCGCAGCGTCGGCTGACGATGTGTCGTCGGCGGAAGTGCTCTCGTCCTCGGCATGTGCAATCGCCGGGACCAAGCCCGACGAGGCAGCAAGTCCGATGCCCAATGCGACTGCCAGCGCTCCCACGCGCCCGATGTGCCGTGCACACCGCGATATGCCGACGCTGTCCACGTTCGCGTCGGTTCCCGCGCGGTTGCCTTGCGCCTCGCGCCGGCCTTCGAGCGCACTGTTCTTCACGTACCCAGTCATGATGGACCCCCCCTTGGACCTGACTGACTGCCTCCGCATCCGGGTAAGCGGTGCCCACCAGGCCTCCGCCTGCTGCTATGAGAAAACGCTCCGGACCGACGGCAATTGCCGTGATCACACTATCGCGTACAACTCATCTTTGGTCGAGCCTTGCAGCAACCCGCCAAACCGACTTCACAAGTGCTTTCGTCAGGAAAGGCTATGAAGCAATCAATGTGGCGGCAGCAACAGCCCATCTTTGCTGAAAAGGCACGGCTATTGACGTGTTCGTCATGGAGGTGACGCATCGTTTTCGCCCGCAGGTTGACCTAACGCAGAACCGGGCGGAGGACCTCGTGGTAGTCGGGGCGGAAAGCAACGCGCGGGATTGTTAAGTCGAGCGGCGGCGCGAACCAAACTCGAACGGCGCTCCGAAACGCCGCGTCAATGTCAGTGAGACAGCAGGGGAGTCGTCGGTTCGACGTCAGCGCACCATACGCGATCAGTCGCATCGCCTGTCGCGGTCAGCGCAGGTCGTGCGATGAGGACGCACGTTGCAGCTCACACATCCTCGTCACCGGGTCCTGCAAAGCGCTTTTGCAGTGTAGGAGTCCATGAATGATGCAGCATTTGGAAGGAGTAGCCCCGGCCCTCGGCTTCGGTAAGCCGCTCGTCGAGCAGGTCCCCGTGCACCTGGTTGACGTACTGGACTTCATTTCCTTTGGGTGTCAGTTCCGAGAAGAACGCCGGATGCGCGTCCCTGATGGACTGCATCAATTCGGGATAGGCGTGGCGATCCGAGTTCCCCCAGAAGCCGACGTCGCTGGGGGCGCGACCATCGAAGCCCCAAAGTCGCACGTCGGTGCTCAGCGTGCACCCCAGTGGTAGCAGGAGATTGTTCAGCACATTCCCCAAGCGGGGGATTGCGAAATTGCTTGTGAGATCGACCGTGAGGTCGGTGTGCGTACCCCACGGGACAGGGACCAACAGCGGTTCGATCTCTCGGAACTCCGACCGCACCACGGCGTCGAACATCGCCGGATACACAAATAACGTGCGGCCGTCGGATTCCAAGAGGCGACGCAGCGCATCGGCACGAAAGGCGCGGGCGTGCGGGGTATGGCCGAAGTGGTAGATCGCATCGCCGGCTGTGAGGAACGCCGGCGAGAGGTGGTGCCAAAGGTCTGGGTCGCGGACGATCGTGTTGCACACAACAGTTGTTCCATCGGCGAACGAACGCTCGCGAGCCAATTGGAGCGAGGGGCCTGTGCCGAAAATGTATGCGGGGCGGGGGCCTTGGCGCTGGATGGCGTACACGCGCTCGACGAAGACTCGACGGGCCGCTCCTGGATCTGCCGTCCGCCGAGCGCCGACCGCGGCGCCCAGATCCATCAAGGACCAGCCGTCAGCCGGGTTTGTCTCATAGTCGAGATCGGCAACCCACGAAACATGGCGCCGGACCGCTGCGGGGACTGCCGCGGAATCGACCACTGCAACTGCGCTGAATCTCAAGTAGTCGGCGGGAGACGCCGACCGCACCTGCTGCACAGACAAGGGCTTGTCGAGATGCTCGAACAAGTAGATGAGTCGGTTCTCGACTTCCTGGCTCTTCGCCGGGGAAGCACTGCCTGTCACCAACAGGATGTCGGGTCGCCGGATGGGCGCTCTCAAAATGCTGCAGGCCGTGTTGAACCAGTCGCGCAGAAGGCGCAACGCTCGGATACGGAGCGGGGCCGAATACCGGCTCATCGCAGATCAGCATTTCCTTGTACAAGCGGCGTCGTTGCGGCATCAGCCACGTCGGCGCCCGAACTTCTTCATGCACAGCGCAGCATCGGCCTGTTCGCGGAAGCACAGCACATTTCCCCAACACTCAGCTACGTCAGTTGGTGGCGCGTCGAAAAGCCCGCGCCATCGATGCCGGGTTCCGTATTCGACGATCGGTTCCCATACCGAATACACAAGGTGGTAGCCGTGCTCGGTCGCGAACGCGCTGCTATCCGACAACGAATAGCCCAGAGGAAGAGTTTTGCGGTCCTCAAATTCATAGAGCACGAATCGCGGCGCATACGACCAGTCGAATCCCTTCAGCGCGAAGAAGTCGAACCCCTCGATGTCGATCTTGAGGAAGTCGACGCGTGAGACCCCACGTGCGCGTAAGTCTTCGGCGAGTGTGACCACATCGACCACTGCGGTCGGTTCATGAGATTCGTGAAACGCCGCGAGGCTGCTGATTCCCGTGGAGACAGATGACGTGAAAAAAGAAGCAGAGCCCGAAGCTGTGTCTGATACAGCAGCCGTAGACAGCTGGACGCGGGGATTGTCGCCGATGCGCCGGAGAAACTGTTCGCGATTCGACGGGTCCGGTTCGTAGGCGATTACCGACCAACCGCGGTCGAGGAACAGAGCCGTTACGGTGCCGTTGTGGGCGCCGACGTCGACGAGTACGGCGTCAGTAGTCGAACCGGACGGCGCAAGAGCGGCGACCATCTCGGTCTCCTCGACCCAGTCGCGCATGAGGGACCGCTTGATTGCCCGCAGCCGCCTTGCAACGGGGCCAGGCAGCCGTGAAACTAGAACCGAGCGTAGCGACGACACAGCAGGAACCTAACACTCTCGTGGATGGGACATTTCTATCTCAGAGGCTGCGCATGATGTGCCAATACGATTCCCCCGTACCAATACTTAACACGAGGATCAATTGAACGCTCGGTTGTACGGTGCCGCGTAGCGCAGAACGTTTGACACCCGCGTTCGCATATCACGGAGAAGGCCCGTTCTGGGACCACCGCCGCAGTCGGCTGCTATGCATGGACGTTCTGGCGGGCACCGTCGCTGAAGTTGACTCAGCCGGCGGGGTTCACAGGTACCCCACCAACAGCCGAGTCGCTACGATGATCAGGCATCGGGAGAAAAGCGGCTTCGTGATTGCCACCGAGCGCGGGATCGCGTTTGCTGACGATGACCTCAGTAGTTTCGAGCAGATCGTCGGATTGACCGAAGATCCAACCGTGCGTACGAACGACGGGGGCTGCGACCGTGGCGGGGGCCTTGTCGTCGGCACGATGAGCTACGACGGAAAGTCGCCCCGGGGTGCCGTGTATCGAGTGGGGCCCGATCTTCGAGTAGTGAAACTTCTTGCGCCCGTGACGATCTCCAACGGAATTCAGTGGTCTGCCGATGGCTCACGCGTCTTCTACGTCGATACGCCGACGCGGCGAGTGGATGTCTTCGATGTCGATACATCGTCCGGTACCTGGTCAGGCAGGCGTCCCCACATCTACCTGGACGACGTTGCGGGCTTTCCTGACGGCATGGCCATCGACGAAGAGGACGGACTCTGGATCGCCTTGTGGGGAGGAGGTGCCGTCAATCACTACGACAGTGCGGGCCGATTGGTCGAAACGATCACCATCCCGGGTGTCAGGCAGGTCAGCTCGTGCGCCTTCGGCGGCGATCGCCTCCAGACGCTTTACATCACGACCTCCCGCCAAGATCTACGAAAGGACGAGGAGCCTAACGCCGGCGCGGTGTTTGCAGCGGAAGCCGCGATCCGAGGCGCCCCTCAGGCTGTATTTCGCGGCTGAAGCGTTCCATCACGCGTTGATTTCTTTTGAGTGCCGTGAGCGTCGGGCGGCAGGGCTCTCCACCGAGTCCGGTTAGGCTTGGCCAGGGCTTGGTTACCACGAGGTCATCAGCGGGTTTGTTCTTTCGTTCCGAAGGTCTAGGAGTTTGGAGAAGCCGTGCCGTCACTAGCGATAATCGGAACGCGCGGTTACCCGAGTTACTACGGGGGTTTTGAGACGGCAGTCCGAAAGCTGGTGCCCCACCTCGCAGATGCGGGTTGGGAAGTAACAGTTTACGGACGTCGAAATGCGACGCGTCCCGACGATGTAGCTGTCGATCCCCGTGTTGCCAGCAAGGTGACGAGAGGACTGGAAACCAAGAGTCTCAGCACGCTCTCTTACGGTCTGACGGCCAGTCTCGATGCCGCCGCCCACCGTCCCGATGCGGCGCTGGTGATGAACGTCGCCAACGGATTTTTTCTGCCTGCGCTGCGGTGGCGACGAATACCTTCGCTGGTGAACGTGGACGGTATCGAATGGGAGAGGGCGAAGTGGAGCCCGCTCGCCAAGCGGGTCTTCCGCTCAGGTGCCGCATGCACTGCCCGGTGGGCCAACGGTTTGGTGTTCGACTCCCGGGCCATCGAACGCTACTGGCAAGAGACATTCCACGTGGGGGGGACGTTCATCCCTTACGGGGGAGATGTGCCACCTGCACTGGATGTCGCCGAAGGACTGCAGCATCGCGGCTATGTGCTGGTGGTGGCACGGTTCGTTCCGGAGAACAGCATCCCCGAGTTCTTCGGTGCGGTGCCTGCGATCGCGCAGCGGCACCCCGTCGTCATTGTCGGCAGCTCGGGCTATGGCGGCGAATGGGACGATGCCGCAGCGCAGTTGGCCGAAGTGCATCCGTCCGTGTCGTGGCTCGGTCACGTCAGCAATGACCATCTGCTGCTTTCGCTTTGGCAACATGCCGGGGTCTATTTTCATGGCCACAGCGTGGGTGGGACCAATCCGGCGCTAGTACAGGCGATGGCGGCAGGAGCTCCGATCTTGGCAAGGGACACGGTCTACAACCGCGAAGTTCTCGGACCGACCGGATCCTTCGTCGGTGCCGATGTAGACGGGATCGTCTCCGCTGTGCTTGACATGATGGACAGCGCGGATCGGCTGGACGAAGCCGGACGGTTTAACACGGAGCGCGCCAAGGAACACTACTCATGGACGCAGGTGTGCAGAGATTACGAGCAAGCGCTACGCGCGCTGATTCTTTAACTCGCGCTGAGGTGGCATCGGAATGGACTGCAGCGTCTCTCGCCGTAGGCTACTGAGCGGCGCTGCCGGCGCGGTCGCGTTGGTGATCGCACCGCCGGCCGTCAGTGGTCCACACCGTGCTAGGGCAGCGGCCCGCCCGGACGGTGCCGCTCGACTTACGTACTACGTGTCGCGGTCGGGCAACGACAGCGCCGACGGATTGAGCGCAGACACTGCGTGGGCAAGCATTCAGAAGGCGAACATGTCACTGCCCAAGTCGGGATCGGTCGTGCTGTTCCGCCGAGGGGACACGTTCTACGGCGAGTTCGCGCCACCATTCGGTTGTGAGGTTGGTGCCTACGGGACGGGCGCAAGGCCCATCATCACTTTGTACAAGTTGTTGAACCGCGCCGAAGGGTGGAAGGAGCACTCACCGGGGATCTGGAAGATCGATGTCGGCTCCCCCGAGACGCACGACGGCTACACGGCGTCGTCCGATGCCAATATCGGTTATCTGGTGGTGGATGGAGTGGTCAAGCCGGCTCGCAAGTTGGTGCTCTTCGACCTCGAAAAGCCTTGGGACTTCTACTGTGACCTGGAGCAGAACGCGCTCTATGTAGTTTCGCCCACGAACCCCACCGACCTGGCAACGCAGATTCAGGCTGCCCCGAACGGCGACGCCTACGGCCCGACCGGTCGAGTTATCTACTGTGCCAAGGGTTCCAACGACATTCACGACGTGCACGTCACGGGGTCCGGTGGGTGCGGTATCGGCGGCACGGCACCAGACGTGCATATTCACAACTGCCTGATCGACTACATCGGTGGTTCCATCCTGCTCGACGGCCGACATCGTCGCTACGGCAACGCCATCGAAAACTGGGTTGGCGTCAAGCGTTGGTTGATTGAGAACAATGAGATTGCGCAGGTGTACGACGCCGCTTTCAGCCCGCAGGGATACGCCGGTGCGACCGGAAGCTGGGAAGATCTGACAGTGCGCAACAACTACATTCACGACTGTAGCCAGACTTTCGAGTTCTGGTCGGCTGGAAGCCGCACGGCCGGCGGCTACAAGCGGATTCTGATCGAAGGGAATCACTGTGAGAGGGGAGGCTATTCGGTCTTCTCCGATGTTCGTCCCGACCAGAATGTTCGAGTCCACCTCAACACCTACGCATTGGAGACTCCCGCCGACATCATCATTCAGAACAATGTCTTCGAGGACGCATACAGCGCCTACAGCTACCATGCCGCGGAACCAGAGGGATATGTGAGCCGTAACAACATAGTCCGATTGAGGCCCGGCCAGAAGATGCAATTCCAGCGTCCAGAGACGGTCGAGGACGCTGCGTCCTGGCAGGCTGCGACAGGCCGTGAGGTGGGGTCGACCATCACGGTGATGCTCTAACGGATCCTCGGGACGCAGGGGAATAGTCACGGAGTCGGCATCGGCGGCAGTGACGTGTCCGACACACGAAATGAGACTCGGCCCTAGACTGAGTCCGTGTCAGTGGGGGATAGCTTCAAGAAGGTCGTCCGCAAGGCTGTGCTCGCATACAGCGTGCGTAACCGCCACCGCAAAGCGGCCGACATCCTGGCTTGGCTACGTGAGCAGGATGTGAAAGACATTCTGTTCGTCGGCACAATGGGCGACGAGCACGCCGGAAACAGCGATATGGCCAACGCGGGCATCGTGGAGAAGCGGCTCGCGGACAGCTACGAAATCAAGATGAGCATCAATATCGAGCCGGCAGTGACGTCCTATCCGTTCATGATTGCCGATGCCCGCGATTTGCCCTTTGAGGACGACTACGTCGACTTCGCCCTTGCGAATGCGATCATCGAGCACGTCGGCCAGGAGCCTGAACAGCGCAAGATGGTCGAAGAGATGACCCGCGTGTCGCGCATGTGGGTCATAACAACCCCCAACAAGTGGTTTCCAATCGAATCGCACACGTCGGCCGTCTTCCTGCATTGGCTTCCCTCGTGGCGCAGGAGGCACGAGCAAGAGTTCACGCGTCTATTGTCGCGGAGGCAATTCAAGGCTTTGCTTCCGGCTGGCGCGACCGTCTCCGGCGCGCCATGGAGCCCGACTTTCACTGCCCGCTACGTGAAACGCTGAACTTTTCTTCCTGTGAGTCCGATGCTGCGGCGCCAGGACAGGGAATCAGTGCGAACTCGTCGGCAGGGATGAGGGTGAGCCACACGATCAACCTCCCTCCACTATCCTGAGTGCCTATACGCCGTCCAGGTCTCTCATGCCGGGGGACCGGAAGGGGCGAGTAGCAGAAGATGGGGGCGACAATTTGCTTGCAACGGTAAGGGCGCGTTTGGCAACCATGCGACGCGAAGGCAAATATCCCTGGCTAACCGAGACGCTTGCCATGGGTGATGCGCAGGCGCAATGGCTGAAGCAGCGTTGGTCTCTACGCAATTACGCCCGGGAGCAATGGGCTCATGTGGGTGATGATCCTGCGCGAACGGTCGACTGGGTTTTCGAAAGTTATCAAGGTGCTCTTGCACCGCTGCAATCGAGAGCGGAGCTGACTGAGTTCGCGACTCGTGTCAAGCGGCATGCGCCGCGCGTGGTGGTTGAAATCGGAACCGCCCGGGGCGGCACTCTGTTCGTTCTCTGCAGAATGGCCGCAGATGACGCAAAGATCGTCAGCATTGACCTACCGGCGGGGGCTGGCGGTGCCGGATATCCGGAATGGAAGCTGCCAATTTTGCAGTCTTTTGCCAAGGACGGCCAGAAACTCCAATTTCTGCGCGCCGACTCACATAGTGACGACACCCTGGAAAGTGTCCGCGCAAAGTTGGCGGGTGAGCCCATAGATTTGCTTTTCATCGACGGAGACCATTCCTACGATGGTGCGCTGAGTGATTTCAGCCGGTACTCCCAACTGGTACGTCCTGGCGGATTAATCTGTATGCACGACGTCGTTCCCAATCCGTCCACCGAAGCGATCGAAGTGGATAGGGTGTGGGAACATGTTTCCAGTGGGGGTCAGGCCGAGGTAATCCGGGATCCTGCAAATCTGCAAAAATTCGGAATTGGCGTTCTGCAGGCGTGAATTGCCTGCGCGGAGAGTAGTCGGGCCGGCAGGAACTACATCGCGGATTGACGGCCGACTGCCCTATGTCGGGGACATCGCGCGATCAGTGAACTTTCTGTGCGACTTGCCACTCCTAGCGAGGGGGATACTTGCGGGTAGCGATAATTGACCCTCTTGGTCAATACGCTGGCAATCATCACTACACCGACGATATGGCTCGTGGACTGGCACGCGCGGGAGTCGACGTGACGGTGTACGCGCACAGCGGCGATGTCGTCCGCGAGTCGGACCGGCCGTACGGTTACGTCGAATCGTTCAGTGAGATCTACGGCGATCGTTCCCGGGCAGTTCGGGGTCTGCAATTCTTACGCTGTCTGGTGCAAACCTTCGCTTACATCTCGCGACAAGACGTAGATATCGTGCACATCCAGCTCTGGGCGCATGACGTCCGGGAAATCGCCCAGGTCGGTTTCGCCCGTTTACTTCGGAAGCGAGTGGTCATTACCGCTCATGAGGCCCGAGGTTGGCGTTCGGGCGGTCAACTCGAAGGTGCTTCGACGTCTGCAAACGAGGCTCAAGCGGCGCGCGGTTCGCAGTGGATAATGAATCGAGCCGACGGAATCATTGTGCATAATAAGTACAGTTATCGGCAGCTGACCTCGTCGTATTACCCTCATGGTCCCGTCGTCATTGTTCCTTATATCAACCATGTCGAATCATTGGGCTTTCTCCCTGGACGATCAGATGCTCGCCAACGACTAAATTTGCCTCAGGATAAAAAGATTTTCTTGTTCTTCGGGAATTGTCGACCCGAAAAAGGGCTAGATCTGGCTCTAAAAGCCATGGCGGAGCTCAAGCATTTCGAGGACCAGGTTCTTTTAGTGACAGCAGGGAAGATGAAGCCGGACGAAGAAGACTTCTTCCGTTCTCTCGTCAGCTCTCTGGGACTTGGAAGCCTCGTCAGGATGGATGTCGGCCTGGTGCCGGACGAGGAAGCGATCGCCTATTATCGGGCAGCTGACGTTGTCGTGCTCCCTTACCGCCACATTTACGACAGCGGGGTCGCCATGACTGCTTCGACGTGTGCTCGCGCGGTGCTGACGAGCGATCTGCCGCCGATGCTTGAGCTGACTGAAAATGGACGCCTGGGCCTGCATTTCGAAACTCACTCTGTCAGCGATCTCGCCTACCAGATGAAGCGCGTAATTGAGATGGGCGAAGAACTGGACGCGCTCGGGGCCAAGGCGAGAGATAAGGTCCTCAGCGAACGCGATCCCGATTTGATAGCCGCCAAGATCCTCGCCTTGTATCAAGAAGTTCTCGGCGCTGCCGATTGATTAGGTGTCGAGCCATCGCGACAGACCGACTTCTGTTCGCATTCCGAGCTCTGCGTGGGCGTTTGGAGCGAAGCCCGCGCAGCGGCAGGACTTAGCGCTTCGGTTTTCTCGTCACATAAGGATGCTCGGATTGCGCCATCCGGTCTGGGCCCGCGGTCGGTGGACGGGCGTGAGACGCACTCGTTGAGCCTTCTGGGAAGATTCGCCAGCAACGTCGGCGGCCAAAGTCATAAGCTTCTGGCTATAGGCGATTGTGGAGGTTTGGACTGTGGGTTCAGCGTGGGGGGACTATGGTCGGTTCTCGCGGCGGCGGCAACGACAGGCTGCTCGCGCGGGACAACGACTCGATATCCAGGGCCTGCGGATGGTCGCCGTTCTGACCGTTTTCGCCAACCATCTATGGGGCTGGCCGAGTGGCGGATTCATCGGTGTCGACGTCTTCTTCGTTATCTCCGGGTTCCTCATCACAAGCAACCTGCTTCGAACTGCAGAAACGAAGGGCAACGTTAGCTTCAGACAGTTCTATTGGAATCGGGTTCGCCGTATCGTCCCTGCCGCCACGGTGGTTCTTATCCTCACCTGCACCGCGGCCTATATGGTCTTCCTGCCGTTCCGCGCGGAACAAGTAGGAATCGACGCGATTTGGGCGTTCGTCTTTTTGTCGAACTGGTGGTTCGGTATCCAAGGCACCGACTACTTCACCGCCGACAACGCGGTATCTCCGATTCAGCACTATTGGTCGCTATCGATTGAGGAACAGTTCTACTTTGTTTGGCCCGCGCTGATTTTCATCGTCGGCGTGTTCGTGACACGTCGGGCGTGGACGCATTCGCACCGGCTGCGTATCGCCACAGCAGTGATGGTGGCTATCGTCGCCGCATCGTTGGGCTGGGCGATATGGCAATCGGCGACGTCACCCACGTGGGCGTATTTTGATACTTTCGCCCGTGTTTGGGAGCTGGGAACGGGCGCTCTGCTGGCCACCACCGCGGTGCAACTGGCACGGATTCCGCAGGCTGCGAAGCCCATCCTGTCCTGGGGCGGACTGGGCTTGATCGTGGCCAGCTTGTTCCTCATCAGCTCGGATACCACCGGGTTTCCGGCACCGTGGGCCCTGCTGCCGGTAATCGGGGCAGCCATGGTCATCGCCGCTGGAGTCGGCGGGGAGCCGCAGTACCAGGCATTCCTTCGTAACCCGGTTTCTGGATATATCGGCGACATTTCGTACTCGCTATATCTGACGCACTGGCCGATCATCGTGATCACCGCCGCGCTGATGGACGGAGGGACGAGCTACGCGCTAGTCGTCATCGGATTGGCCTTCGGGTTGGCGATCCTGTCCTACCACTTCGTCGAAAATCCTTTGCGGCGTGCGGATCGGGCCACCTTAGCGGCAGCTGTCCGGGACCTGAGACGGGGTCGATACCATCCAAAACTCTCCAGCAATTACGCCGCGGCAGGGGCGCTGGCACTGATCGCTGTCGCGTCCGTCGCGTATATCGTGCGTCCCGACGCTTACACAGTGTCAACTCCTCCACCGCTCGCCGTTGCGTCGCCTGATGAGACCGACCCGTCCGGAGCAGATCCCGATCTCGGTCCCCTCACGACTGCTCTGCGCAACGAAATCAATGCGGCGCTAAGGGCTGAAGAGTGGCCTAGGCTGGAACCAACCATTGAACAGGCCATTGACGGGTCGCCAGCGCCCGAGGAGATCCAGTGGTGCGGGTTGCCTCAGATCCCACGGCAAGCCAAATGCACATACGGGTCGCCGGATGCGCCGATCAGCGCGGTGCTCGTCGGTGACTCCATCGCGATGGGGTACGCGGGCCCGTTGCAATACATCGCCGAAACATCGAACGGACAACTCTTCATTCGCAACGAGGCGATGTACGGTTGCCAGTTCGTCGACGACACGGTCACCACCGCTGATGAGGACGTCGCCGCGACGTGCCCGGGCCGCAAAGCTCGCGCGGTCGACCTGATCAACTCCACGCGTCCGAAGTTGGTCTTCATCTCCGATGTTTACGGCGACGACAAGGTCGACCAGGACGGACGGAAACTTTCCTACAAGGACTGGGGCGATTCCATGCGGCGCCTGGTCGACAAGTTTCGGGATAGTGGCGCGCGTGTGGTCTTCCTGGCACCGCCACCACCTGACAAGACGATCAGCGAGTGCTTCGGCAAGAGATCGAGCACGCCGGCGGACTGTGTCGGTGAGGTCACCAATGAGTGGCGGTCAATGGCCGAGGTCGAGCAAAGCATCGCCGAGGAAATCAACGGTGCGTGGATTGATTCTCGGCTCTGGTTCTGTAGCGCCAATCGGCACTGCCCTGCATTCGTGTCGACGGTGCCGACGAAGATGGACTGGGCACATATGACTCCAGCCTACGGGCTGAAGATCGCACCGGTGATCGACGAGTCATTCAGGCGAGCAGGCTTGTATTAGTCGACTCAGCAACGTCTTTGACGCTGAGTACGAGTTGACCGTGCTCTGCGCGTCATGTTTGACCCCCGTCGACGGCTCGGATGAACGCGGCAAGCGACGCGGTCGCGTCGGTCGGAACGAACCCGGTCTTCATGATTTTGCCCAGGTCAAGCAAGCTGTTGCGTGGGCGCGGCGCGACGGGGCCGGAAGCCGATGCGTAGTAGTCCTCGCTGCTGACGGAGGCGACTCTCGTGGGATCGTGGCCTGCGGCAGCAAAGACTTGCCGGGCGACGTCAGCCCAGGAACTCGTCGGTCCTGTACTGGTCACGTTGTATGTCCCGTAGGCGGGTTCCATTTCGAGGAGGTGCCTGATTGCGCGGGCCAAGTCGGATGCGAAGGTCAATCGACCATGCTGGTCAGAGACGACAGCGGGGTCGATGCCGCGCCGAGCGAGCGAGAGCATCGTCCTCACGAAGTTGCGACCCTCGCCGACAACCCAGGAGGTTCGCACGATGTAGTGCCTCGGAACGGTCGAGACTATCTGGTCGCCTGCAGCTTTTGTCTGCCCATAAACACTTAGCGGACACAGCGGAGCGTCCTCGGCGTACGCGGTATCGGTTGTGCCGTCGAAGACGTAGTCACTCGAGACATGTACTAGCGTGACCCCGTGCTCGGTGGCGATACGCGCCAACGCAGCCACCCCCGTGACATTCGCGGCCCATGCTGCTTTGCGTCCCTCGCTGGTTTCGGCTGTGTCGACCGCAGTGTATGCAGCGGCATTGATGATCGCGGAGTAGTCGCGCCACCTTCGTGAAGAGCTCACACCGTTCGACGTCAGATCAAGCTGGGAACGGCTGACGAACTCGACATGCGCTGCCTCCGAATACTGTTCGCGCAGGGCACATCCGACCTGGCCGTCTGCGCCGATGACGAGCATCTTTCGCGGGCCGATAGGTGTGATCTCGGCCAGCGGTGGATGTGCGCGGTCCTTTGCCGAAAGCTCGGCACTGTGAAGCGGGATGGGCCAGGGGATGGCCACCTCTTCGTCGGCGACATTCACCGACGTGTACGTGGCCTCGGGCAAGTAATGGTCATTCACGAGGTACGTATAGGCGGTGTTCGGCTCGAGGGTTTGAAAAGCGTTTCCGACGCCCCTGGGTACGAAAACCGCACGCGTCGGATCTACTTCAGCGCTGAAGGTTGCCCCGAACGTCGGGCCTTGGCGTAGGTCGACCCACGCCCCGAAGATGCGTCCTGTCGCTACCGAGACGAACTTGTCCCAGGGTTCGGCATGGATCCCGCGAGTGGTTCCGACGGTGTCGTTGAAGGACACGTTGTTCTGGACCGGCCCGAAGTCCGGCAAGCCCATCGCCGCCATCTTTTCCCGCTGCCAGTTCTCCTTGAACCATCCCCGGTTGTCACCGTGGACGGGGAGCTTCCAGACGGTCAAGCCCGGGATAGCGGTTGTGTTGGCGCCCAACGCCTTACCGTATTGCACTGTCGCCGGGATTCCGGTCACTGGCCGAGCCGGGCGTAGAAAGCTTCTGTTGCTTCTTTGGCAGGCATCCACCAGTCTTCATTGTCGCGATACCAATCAATCGTCGCGGCCAGGCCGAGCTCGAAATCCGCGTACTTCGGCTCCCAGCCGAGTTCCGTACGGAGTTTGGTGGAGTCTATGGCGTACCTAAGATCGTGCCCCGCACGATCGGTCACTTTGTCGTACGCATCAGTCGGCTGCCCCATGTATTTCAGGATGAGCTCGACGACGGTCCTGTTGTCTCTTTCACCGTCGGCCCCGATCAGGTAAGTGTCGCCGATGTTGCCCTCATTCAGGATCAAAAGAACGGCGGAAGAGTGGTCGTCGGCGTGAATCCAATCACGGATGTTTCGGCCTTCGCCGTATAGCTTCGGGCGCCCTCCTCGCAGCACGTTGGTGATCTGGCGTGGAATGAATTTCTCTACGTGTTGGTAGGGGCCGTAGTTGTTCGAACAGTTCGAGATCGTCGCGGCGACAGCGAATGACCGCGTCCACGCGCGTACCAACATATCGCTGCCGGCCTTGGTCGAAGAGTAGGGTGATGACGGGTTGTAGGCGGTGGACTCGGTGAAGCGACGTGGATCGTCGACCTTCAGATCCCCGTACACCTCGTCGGTGGAGACGTGATGAAACCGAGTTCCATGCCTGCGCACAGCCTCCAGCAGCATGAAGGTCCCAACCACATTGGTTTGCACGAACGGAAAGGGATCGGCCAAGGAATTGTCGTTGTGCGACTCCGCCGCGAAGTGCACGACCGCATCGTTTTCGGCGACCAGCGGGTCGACGACTTCAGGATCTGCAATGTCGCCCTGCACGAATTCGAGGCGGTCCGAAGGGATGCCGGACAGAGATGCAGGGTTGCCGGCATACGTCAGTTTGTCGAGCACCGTCACATGGTGGTCGGTGTTCCCGATGACGTGATGGACGAAGTTGGAGCCGATGAATCCCGCCCCGCCTGTGACGAGAAGCCGGGCCATCAGCGCTCCCGATCCAAAAGGTTTAGAAGGTAGGTTCCATAACCGGATTTCACCAGGGCCTGCGCGCGCTCACGCAGTTCGTCATCGGTGAGATATCCCCGCCTCCATGCAATCTCTTCGGGCGCACCGATTTTCAAACCGGTCCGGCGTTCCATTGTCCGCACATACTCGGCTGCATCGGTCATCTGGTCGAACGTCCCCGTGTCCAGCCAGGCGGTTCCGCGGGGGAGGACTTCGACCTGAAGCCGATTGCGCTCAAGGTATGCGCGGTTGACATCCGTGATCTCGTACTCGCCCCGGTCGCTCGGACGCAGTGCGCGGGCGATCTCGATGACTTCGTTGTCGTAGAAGTAGAGACCAGGTATCGCATAGTTGCTCTTCGGTTTTGCGGGCTTTTCCTCCAAGGAGATGGCCCTGCCCGCGTCGTCGAACTCGATGACGCCGTACGCCGAAGGGTTTCCGACCCAGTAGGCAAATATCGCGCCGCCATCGATGTCCGTGAATCGCTCCAATTGACTGCCCAAGCCTGGGCCGTACAGCAGATTGTCGCCCAAGACCAACGCAACCGAGTCCTCACCTATGAAGTCGGCACCTATGGTGAATGCCTGTGCCAGCCCGTCTGGGGACTGCTGCTGCGCATAGCTCAACGAAATTCCGAAGAGGGACCCGTCGCCGAGTAGTCGTGAGAATCCCTCGGCGTCGTGCGGGGTGGTTATGACGAGGACATCGCGTATGCCCGCCAACATAAGGGTCGACAACGGGTAATACACCATCGGCTTGTCGTAGACAGGAACCAGCTGTTTGGACACTCCCAGAGTGATCGGATGGAGGCGCGTCCCGGACCCGCCCGCCAAGATAATCCCCCTCACACCTCAATCGTGGCATAGACGCCACTACGAGGCGCAGCGTGTATGCACGACTGCGGGGATGGTTCACCGAGAACCGAGAGGGACACGCAGGAGGTCGGGAGGGCGATTAGAGAAGCGCACGACCATACTCGGATAACAGGAAGCCCAGTTGTGCTCGACCACCAATCGAGGAGTCTGCTCTGCACGTCTTGTTCGTCTGCACAGGAAACATCTGCCGATCACCCACCGCGGAGCGTCTCGCCGCGGCATATGGCGCTCAGCTTGAAATCCCGGATTTCATGGTGTCTAGCGCAGGGACGCGCGCAGTCATTGCACATCCGATCCACCATGAAGCGGCGCTGGTTCTGACATCGCTCGGCGGCGACGCTTCGAACTTCGCCGCGCGCCAACTCACGACCAGGATCGCGTCAACTGCCGATCTTGTCATCACCATGACCAAGGCGCATCGCGACAGGGTCTTGGAGTTGGCGCCGAACCGTTTGAAGAGGACCTTCACACTGAGCGAAGCGGCCCGTCTGGCTTCCGATCACGGCGCACAGTCGATCTCGGATCTCGTGGATCTTCGTCCGCTGCTCACTTCCGACGGAAGCGCGGACGTCCCGGATCCGATCGGTCAGAGCGCGGAGGTGTTCGCCGAGATCGGCTCGCACATCGCCGAACTGCTGGTGCCTGTGATGGAGCTCTGCCGTCGGGGTTCGGCGCGGTAGATCGCAATCTCATCTCCTACCACTCAGGTGCCGCATGTGGAATTCCACTGCCGTGCAATACTTTCGAAGGTACTTGGCCAGGCTGCCACGCGGAACCATGCCCGCCGAGGGGGCGACGATTGACGTCGGACCCCGCGCGTGGGCGGACCGGGTCAAGGTGGTATCTCTGCGCGGGTGCACATCCTGCGGCGCCACAGACTTGGCCGCGCACCTTCACGCCAGACGACTGCTTCCGTCCTACTCAACATTTCCTCTGCCGCTGAGCGCGCGCCCCAGCAAAGTGTGCTTCATCCCTGACCCTTGGCCTGAGCTTTCGGCGCGTTGGTTGCTGTGAGTGCACGTGTTTACGTCGGGCACCGAGAGGTGCATCGGCCTCCGACTAGGTCGCCCAATGGTCGCGCCAATGCTCAGCAACAATTTGCATAGTGCACGACCTTGCTAGTGACTTTGGGTGAATGGTACAGAGAATGCAGTTCATTAGCGCATACTCCGCCCAGGATCGAGAGGCTATGGACCCGAGGGTGGGAAACTGGCAATCCAAATTTTAGGGATTACCCCTATTGCTCCTGTTCGGAAACCGGGTCTACGCTCCTGGCAGTCAGCGCGCAACGCAGCGTTGCTATTCCGGGGGGTCGTCACCATGCGCGTCAATTTGTCACTTTCCAGCGACCGTAATGGCACGCCGGAGCCACATCAGCTAAGCAGGCTCGCGTCGACCACTAGTTGCGCACGCTATGTCGGCCGCGTCGGCGCGCTTGCGGTGGCGCTAGGGGTCGGAATGGCCGCAGCCTCCGCGCTTCCAGGGTTGGCCGTGGCCCATGCCGAGGACGGCAGCAGCTCTCAGGGCGATTCCTCGCCGGCCCGCAGCGCGGATAGGACCACGAAGGCGAACCGGACTCACGGGGAACCCTCGGACACCGCTGGAGTCGAAACGAACGCACAAGACGAGAAGTCCGACGACACGCAATCCTCTGGGGGCCCAGAATCAGGTAACGAGGAGTCAGACACCACCGGACTCAACGAGGCCGAGCGGGAAAACGGCGAGGAGGATGCAGAAGCCCAGGTTCCAAGCCCGCCGGCGAACCGTTCGCAGGGTGCGCCGACGCAGTTCGAGCAGACTGCCCAGGGTCGGTTCGAGTCCGATGGCCAGCAGCCGTCGCAACCGCGGACTCAAACGTCTGACCAGCCAATCAGTTCGGCGCGCAACGAACCAATAGGAGACCCTGCCAGCCTCGTTGACGACGCACCGGCCTCTCCGGCAAGCGCCTCCGCATCACCCGACTCGGCCGTGCACGCCTTGACCGTTCCAGCCGCTGGTCCGACTGTCTCAACAAGGTCGGCGCTCGAGTCCGGCTCAAACCCCGACATCGTCAGTACGGTCATCGAGTTCGCCAACACCCTGGTGGCGAAGGTTGTCTCGCCGTTCCTGACGCCCGGCCCAAGGGGCCCTGCAGAGTCACCCATGCTTCTTGCGCTGCTCGCATGGGCGCGGCGTGAATCCGAGCGCGGCACTGCGAAGACGGCTACGTCGCCACAGTCGATGTCGACGCTGACCTTGAATGAACCTCCCGCGATGTCTGCCTCTTCGACAGAGACCCTGGAGGATCTGCTCGGCCGCACCGGTACGACAGTCACCGGGCCACTGGTGCTTAGTAGCGACAAGCTCACCGTCGCAGTCAATGAAGCGGGAGCGGTGATTGTCGGGGGGCAGTCTGGAACGGGGCTGATTTTTGATGATGTCGAGTTCGTCAAGTGGGGCGTACCGGTCTGGAACTTCACCGTCGCCTATGACGGACAGAACTACTACGCCAAGGAGGGCTCGAACGGAGCCTTCAGCTCGATCACCCGCGAGGACATCAGTAGTGGCACGTTCCACGGTTACAAGATGACCGCCACCGTCGGAACCGATCTGGTCATGGATCGCGTCATCGGTTTCTATGACGGCGATGAGCATGCAGTTATCGCCACCCGAGTGACCAATATCGGTACCTCCACACTCACGAATGTCGCGACGTTGGAAAACACCGACCCGGACCAAGGCATCCCCCTGGTGGGCAGCTTCAACACCTATAACGACGTGGTCCTCGACGGGAACTTCGTCCGATCGCATGTTGTGACCGAGCAATATCCGAACGGGTTGACAATCGGGTTCGGCTCGGCGGATCCTCGCGCAGTGGCGTCGGCGCAAGCCGACGGTATCTCCAACGTCGATCCGTTCCTGATCATCGGTAACACAGTCGATCCCAACGGGGAGTACGACGATATCGGAATCAACCTCGCCACGATGCACGGAAATCTCGCGGTCGGCCAGAGCTCGGTCAGCGGGCTGATCGTCGCCTTAGGCACCACGACCGCTGCTGCCGACCAGACGTACCTGGATGCCGCGGCGATCACGCTCACGGGCACCACGATCGAGGGGAATGCTGTCGTCGCAGTCGACGACGCATACGCAGGCACTGAAGACATCGCGGTGACCGGAAACCTGCTGTCCAACGACGCCGCTGACAATCCTGACGGCGTGGTCGAACCGCTCACGGTCATCACGACCGGATACTTCAACACAACCGGGGGCGGCAACGTATTCATCGATTCCGATGGCGACTTCACCTACACGCCTGCGGCGAACTACCACGGTGTCGACTCGTTTACCTACGTCGTATCCGATACGACCAGTTACGACATCGGCCAGGTGACGATCACCGTCGCGGCCGTTGAGGACGATGTTGTTGCGAACGGTTCGTACTTCTACACCTACGAAGACTTCGCTGCGAACGGTCCCAACCTGCTCGATATCGACAGGACCTATAACCCCGACGGGGCTGAGGAGCCGTTGACGATCACCGCTGGAACTTTCGCTACCGCGGCCGGAGGCAGCGTCACGATAGGGGCCACCGGATCCGTCGCCTACACGCCTAAAGCGAACTTCTTCGGCGACGACTCGTTCACCTACACCTTGTCCGATGGGACCAGCACCGACGTCGGGACTGTCTCGATATACGTCTATTCAGAGAATGATGTTCCGGTCGCTGTCAATGATTCGAAGACGATGGCCGAGGATACTCCCCGGACCTTTACGACTACCGATTTGTTGTGGAATGACTCTGATCCTGACAAGGCTGGCGGGGACATCTTGTCGTTCCATTCGGTGTCCGGGGCGGTCAATGGGGTCGTGGTGCTCAATGCCGACGGCACTGTGACGTTCACTCCTGCTGCCAATTACAACGGGCCAGCGTCGTTCACCTATAAGGTCAAAGACACTGCGGGTGCGGTGTCGGCGAATTCGGCGACTGTCTCGCTGACGATCACCGCTGTCAATGATGC
>NZ_JAQGCZ010000032.1 GCF_027706845.1 Mycolicibacterium sp. BiH015 | reverse complement strand
GATTCGAAGACGTTGGTTGAGGACACTCCGCGTACGTTCAGTGCTGCGGATTTGTTGTGGAATGACTCTGATCCCGATAAGGCTGGTGGGGACATCTTGTCGTTCCATTCGGTGGCTGGTGCGGTCAATGGGGTCGCGGTGCTCAATGCTGACGGCACGATCACGTTCACTCCTGCTGCCAATTACAACGGGCCAGCGTCGTTCACCTACAAGGTCAAAGACACTGCGGGTGCGGTGTCGGCGAATTCGGCGACTGTCTCGCTGACGATCACCGCTGTCAATGATGCGGTCGTGGCCCGTAACGACACCGCTTCGACGATCGAAGACTCCGCCATCCTCACGAGCGTGGTGCTGGCCAATGATGTTGCGCAGAATCCGGACGGTCCGGGCGAGGCACTGTCGGTTACTACCACAGGCGACATCGCGACCTCTGGCGGTGGCCGCGTCGTGATGGCAGCGAATGGAAATTACACATACCACCCGGCAACGGATTTCATCGGAATCGACACTTTCACCTACACCGTGACGGACGGTGCAACTTCCGCAGTGGGCACCGTCGCGGTCACCGTCACTGCCAAAAACGACGCCACTGATACTCCGATCGGTGCTGTATACGACACTGCCACAACCGTCAGTAACACTTCGGTTTCGGGCAACGTCCTGACCAACGACCGGGCGGACAATCCCGATGGACCGAGCGAAACGTTGTCGGTGATCACGACACCGACCAAGTCCTCGTGGAACGGCGGCACTGTGACGCTCAACGCGAACGGGGACTACGTGTACACACCAGCCGCCGGTTTCACCGGCACCGACTACTTCGATTACATCGTCACCGACGCCAATAGCACCGCGGTCGGATACGTCACGATCACAGTATCCAACGCGAATCCAATTGTGGCACAGAATGATTCCGCTACTTCACTGGACGGTGCAGCCATACAGATAAACATTTTGGGTAACGAGCGAGCGCAGAACCCAGATGGTCCTTCGGAGAGCCTGTCGGTCAACTTCGACACGCCCGCCAACGGTTATCTGTTCAACTGGGACGGCACAAGCATCTGGTACCAACCCAATAGCGGCTTCTCTGGCACAGAGATGTTCGGCTACACCGTGTCCGATGGTACGACGAACTCGCTGGGCGCCGTCACCGTCACGGTGGGCATTGAAGACGGTGTCGTCGCGGTTAACGACACCCTCGCCGTCTACGAGGACAACTCCGGCACTGTCAACGTGCTGACGAACGACAGGGCCAGCAACCCAGACGGCTCGGCCGAGCACATTTACGTTTACGACTACACGCAGCCATCACATGGCAACATCGTGTCGTTCGACGGCAGCGGGGGGTTCACCTACGCGCCTAATGCCGACTTCGTCGGTACTGACACGTTCACCTACACCGTGAATGACGGCACCAGCACCGCCATCGGCACTGTCACCATCACCATTACCGCGGTGCCAAACAACACCGCAGTGGTCGCTCGTCACGACGCAATCACCGTCCTGTCGAACCAGTACACGCCGCCATTCAACGTACTGACGAACGACCGCGGCCAGAACCCGGATGGCGTGAACGAAGTCTTGACCGTAACCGGCTACACCTATCCGTCCAACGGCACTTTGTACTGGAATGGCAATGGCGAGTTCACGTATCTCTCTTATGTCAATTTCGCAGGCACCGACAACTTCACCTATACCGTCTCCGACGGCACCAGCACTTCGGTGGGCACGGTAACCCTTACGGTGCTTGCTAACAGCGGCGTCCTCGCGATCGCTGATACCAACACGGTGATCGAAGACGGTGGTTACATCACGGGCAATGTCCTGATTAACGACCGGGCGCAGAACCCGGATGGGCCCGCAGAAGAGTTGTCTATCCAGTACTACAACGGCACTACCGCAGCAGGTGGCTACGTCTACATAAGTACTGATGGCACGTATAACTACGCGCCCGCTGTTGACTTCAACGGAACGGATTCCTTCACCTACACCGTCACCGACGGCACCAACAGCGCGGTCGGTACCGTCAGTATCACCGTGACCGCCGTGGAGGATGTTCCCCATCTCATCTCGGATGAGTATGAGACCGTCAAGACGAATCCGGTGGTCGGCAACGTCCTCACCAATGACAGGGCTCAAAATCCGGACGGCCCCTCCGAACCGCTGTCGGTTATCTCAACCGGCCACATAGTGACTGCTTACGGTGGTGTGGTCGTAATGAACAGCAATGGCGACTTCACCTACACCGCTGCTGTCGGATTCTGGGGCAACGACTACTTCAACTACACCGTTACCGATGGAACCCACGCGGTGTCGGGCCAGTACGTGCACATCATCGTGCGGGACATTGTTGCTCGGGATGACAACTACACCATCGCCGAGGACACCCCGTTGACCGGCAACGTACTGACCAACGACAGCGCCCAGAATCCGGACGGGCCGGCCGAGCCGCTGACGGCGTCCAGTTACTGGACCACCAGCTATCGGGGCGGCGCGATAACTTTCAACACCGATGGCAGCTTCACGTACACACCGCCGCAGGACTTCAACGGCGACGATTGGTTCGACTATCAGGTCAACGACGGTGTGAGCTCCGACGCCGGGCGGGTCATGATCACTGTGACCGCCGTGAACGACGCTCTGGAGTTGGTGGTCGACAAAACGAGTGCGACCGGTTCGGAACCGGTTTTCTATAACGCTTCGATTGCCCATGCTGATCCCGGAGAGATCGTCGCCTATTCCGTGACCACAATGCCGCTCAAGGGGTCTGTCTCTCAAGGGGGGTCAGGCAGCTTCTACTACACCCCTGACCCGGTCCTGTTCAACAACACCGCAGGAACCGACTCGTTTGTCATCACGGTGTCTGATGGCAACGGCGACAGTGACTCCCAAACTCTTACGTATCACTTCGTTCCAAGCGCGACATTGACCCTGTCCGGCACCGCGCACGACATTGCCGCCAGTGACGACGCAACAAGAACTTTCGTACTTCTCGCCAGCAGCAACGAGGTTCAGGTCGTGGACACAAGCGGGGCCTCGCCGACGAGCATGGGAGTGGTATCGGTCGGTGACACTCCGACGGCAATTGCCGCAAGCGCCAACGGCTCGCGCGCCTACATCGCGAACTCAGCAAGCAATTCGGTGTCGATCGTCGACGCCAGCGGACCGAGTCTGGTGGTCACCACGGTCAACGTCGGCTCGAACCCGACCGCGGTAGGCGTCAGCGCCGACGGAACCCGCGCCTACGTCGTTAACAGTGGCAGCAACACTGTGTCCATCATCAACTGGACCGGAACAACACCGACAGTCGCCCACGTCAATGTCGGCATCTCACCTTTCGACGTCGAAGTCAGTGCTGATGGGACTCGCGCTTTTGTCAGCAATTATGACAGCAACACTGTGTCAATCATCGACGCCAGTGGGTCCACCCCGGTGGTCACCCACGTGGCAGTCGGCGACGGACCACGCGAAATCAAGGTCAGCGACAACGGCGCTGTTGCTATCGTCTACAACTCCAACCACACCGATCAGGCGTTCTCGGGCGCGGAAGCCATCATGCCCGGTTCTGTGTCCATCATCAGGTTCGCCGGAGCCACTCCTACCGTTTCCGAGGTTGCTGGGCCCTTCTACTCGCACACCAAGGACGGGTTCATCGCGATCAGTGATGACGGCACCCGCGCTTTCGTGACGAGCCACCGACTCTCCAACTCGCTGGGGATCATCGACACCACCGGATCGAGTCCGACTGTCAGCTTCGTGAATCTTCCCGACTACGCGCATTCGGTCTCAACCAATTCGAACGGCAGTTACGCCTACGTTGTCGGGGATCAGCCCGGGGTACTTGTGGTGAACTCGGCTACCAGCGGCGTCACCTATGTCAACGGAGCTGGTACGCACGCGACGAGCAATTACGAACAGGTCGTAGCCAGCAATGACGGCTTCCGAGTGGTCATGACCGATCTGGGGAGCAATCTGACCGTGCGGACATTCACGGCTCCGGTTGTGTAAAGGAGATGATGGCACGTCCAACGTCGCTGCTACAGCTTCAGCGGGATGACGCTTCGTCGAGTTCATTGGGCGGACACCAGGGCGTCGACAAGCGCCGTGAGCGGGCTTCACGTCGAGTCTGGAACGCCGCTGAGATGGCAAGGAGCTTCGGGCCCAACCCTAGACGGGACTTCCCTAGAGCAATTCACTCTGACGGGATGGCAGATTTTCAGCGCTAACGGTCCGGCGAACCTGTCCATTATGTTGAGAGGCTGGCGCTGGTGGGTTAAAGTTCCAGCATAAGGGGGAGAACGCGTGGGGGGGAAAATGACGGCGGTCAATGATCGCGTAGAGGTCTCAGCAAATATCGTCCCGATACCGACAAAGGTCCCGGCGTGGCAGCGTGGCTATGCCCGCCGGCTCGTAGCGATCGATCTGGTCGGCGTTCTGCTGGCGGTGGGACTGGCTCAATGGCTCCGCTTCGGAGGCCTCGGTGGCGAGGTGTCGTCGTTCCGGAGCCTCGACTATGTCGTGGTGTCTGTCGGTGTTGCGGTCCTGTGGATGGCCGCGCTATCGATCAACAATTCGCGATCGACCCGCGTCATCGGATCCGGCGCCGAGGAGTATCGCCGGGTTTGGTTGGCCACGCTGTCCGTGTTCGGCGGCATCGCCATCTTGTCAATGCTGTTCAAGCTCGAAATTGCGCGTGGCTACCTGATGATTGCCCTCCCGGCGGGGCTGCTCTTTCTGGGGCTTTTCCGTTGGCTTGCTCGTCGGATGGTCATCCGTGCTCGTGAAAAGTTCGGGCGCTGCATCACGCGCGTCTTGGTGGTCGGAAGTCCTTCGGCCGTTCGAGACCTGACCACCTCGCTCGCCCGCGACGCGGGCTCTGAGTATGAGGTCGTGGGGGCGTGCATTCCGGGACACAACCCGCGAACCAAGATCCAGGTTCCCGGCGTAGGCGCGGTCCCGAATTTCGGTGACGAGTCGAACGTCGTCGGCGCGGTTACGGCCACCAACAGCCATGCCGTCGCTGTCACGGCAACCGAACGGCTCGATGGGCGAGGGATTCGCGACCTCTCGTGGGAGTTGGAGAAGCTCGACATCGACCTCCTGGTGGCGCCTGGCGTTGTTGACGTTGCCGGTCCACGCCTCCAGATGCGTCCGGTTGCCGGACTGCCGCTTATACATGTGGAGAAGCCGCAATATCACGGTGCAAAGCGTTTTCAGAAGCGTCTGTTCGACGTCACTTTCTCCAGCGCGGTGCTGTTGTGCGGCCTTCCGCTTCTCATTCCTGTGGCCATCGCGATCAAGCTCACCAGCCGCGGTCCTGTGTTTTATCGCTCGGAGCGCATCGGTCTGGACGGCAACCCGTTCGAAATGATCAAGTTCCGCACCATGGTTGACGGTGCGGACAGGATGATTGAGAAGCTCGCCGCGCAGAACGAGAGTGACGGCGGAGTGCTTTTCAAGATTCGCGAGGATCCGCGAGTCACGCCTCTCGGAAAGTTGTTGCGCAAATACAGTATTGACGAGTTGCCGCAGTTCATCAACGTTCTGAAGCGCGATATGAGCGTGGTTGGGCCTCGGCCTCCGCTGGCCAACGAGGTCAAGTCCTACGACGACTACGCCAAGCGGCGCCTCTTGGTCCGGCCTGGTATCACCGGTTTGTGGCAGGTGAGTGGACGGTCGGATCTGTCGTGGGAAGACTCTGTCCGTCTCGACCTCTTCTATGTCGAGAACTGGTCCATGATCGCCGACCTGCTGATCGCCGTGAAGACTGTCAAAGCGGTCTTCGGGCATTCCGGAGCCTACTGAGCACCCGACATTCCCGAACCCACTCCGTTCAGGTCTGCCGATGTGGGGGCAAGCGTGATCGATAACCACCGGAATTTGTGACGCTTGCGCTTCGATTCTGTGCACCCAACTTGGGAAGCCAGACACTGCGTCAAGCCGAAGTTCGGCCTCGCTGTCAACGCCGAGAACAAACCCGCATGACGGAGAACTGTGGGTAGTTCACACGTGCGCGGTGACCCCTTCAGGAATTTTCACACCATTAGCGAATGGCGTTGATGAATGACAACGTTATGACCCAGAATTCGAGATAGCAACCGATTTCATCGATGCTTGCTGTCGAAACCAACTGGTGAGCTACATTTGCTGTGGGGCGTTCATAGGCTGGGGGTGTCATGAAACCAACTCATGTTGGCTTGATACCGGATGGCTTGCGGCGGTGGGCCGACGCTAACGGCACCACACTGGCCGAGTCTTACCGGCGGGGTGCCCGCAAGGTCGTTGACATCCTGCTCGCCCTTCGGCGAAATGATGTGCAAGCGGTGTCGGTATACAACTTAAGCCGGGCCAACCTGGGACGCTCCGACGCCGAGCTCGACGCGGTTTATGAAGCCTCGATCGAATTCTTCAGCACGTTGATCCCCGCTCATTTCGACCTGGATGACTGCAGCATGCGGCTCTACGGTGACCGCGGCTTGCTCCCGGCCGAATACGTTGCCGCTGCAGAGGCCCTGGAAAAGGCGACTACGGACAGCGGCTTCCGCATCAACATCCTGGCGGCATACGACGCCATCGACGAGCTACGTGACGCCCACGCCCGGGCACTACGCGAAGGGTGCGACATCGCCGCAGCGTTCGAGATTCCCGACGTCGACCTCGTCATCCGCACCACCCCTGAGCCGCTGCTCAGTGGATTCCTCCCTCTGCAGAGCCAATACGCCGAACTCGTCTTCTTGACGACGCCGCTCAATGACCTCGAACCTGGGCGCATCGACGATCTGATCGCCGAGCATCGGCAGTTCCCGCAGCGGCGTGGAACGTAGCCCGGCGATGGCAGCCAAGAATCCTCTCATCATCGGAGCCGGCCCCGCGGGTCTCACCGCCGCGCTGGACTTGGTGAAGCGGGGAGTGATGCCCCGCATCCACGAGGAGTCGGCTCAAGTCGGCGGTCTCGCGCGCACCCCCATTGTCGGTGGCTGGCGCGTGGATCCGGGAGGCCACCGATTCTTCACCCAGCATGAAGTCATCCTGGACTTGTGGAAGTCTCTGCTACCTAAGGACCAGTGGATTGCGGTGCCCCGTCGCTCGGCCATGCTGGTGGACGGTCGCCTTGTCCCCTACCCGCTGCAAGGCCGAGAGATGCTGTCGCAGTTGGGATTTCGAAGCGGCGTACATGGCGTCGGCAGCTTGCTGTGGCACCGGTTTCGTCGAAGCTTGCGCGCCATTGAGCGCCCACAGTCGTTTCGCGAATGGGGTATCGAAGAGTTCGGCCTGCACTGGTATCAGACCTTCTTCGACGGCTACGTCCGCAAGACGTGGCTAGCCGATCCCGACGACCTCTCCAGTGACTGGGCGAATCAGCGGATCAAGCCGATCGACTGGCGCAGAGCAGCTCAAAGAAAAGCGACAGACCACGATGTGTTTCTTTACCCCCGCCACGGACCGGGCCAATTGTGGGAGGCTGCAGCCTCGGTGCTGACAGCCGCAGGTGTGCCATTGTCGATGAACTCGACGGTCGAAGGAATTCATCACGACGGCCACAGCTGGACGATCCGGCTGCAAAACGGGGACATCGAGACTGGGGATGCCTTGTTCTCTAGCATGCCGCTGAACCTTTTGATCGAGATGTTGGAGCCGCATCCCCCCAAACATGTTCAGGCGATCGCTGCGACGCTGCGGCACCGAGCGGTGATCACCGTCGCTGTAGCTCTCAAACAGCGTTACGAAATCCCCTTCAATTGGGTGTACACGCCCGGCCCGGAGTTCCACGTGGGTCGCATCCAGAACTACGGGAATTGGTCGCAAGCGCTTGCCCCCGAGGACTTCACCGGAACCCACTTGGGCTTCGAGTACTTCACCTTGCCGGACGACGACTGGTGGGCATCTGGCGACGAGGGCTTGGGCAGCCTGGTCGAAAGTGATCTTCGAGCACTGGGCTTCGACAACTCAGCCATAGAGCATGTGATGGTCGTCCGTTCCCAGCACGCGTATCCGATCTACGACGCCGGTCGCGAACGCAACGTCGTTCGGATTCGGGATTACCTCCGGCAGAACCATCCCACCCTGCACCCGATCGGCCGCAACGGCATGCACCGGTACGACAATCAAGACCACGCGATGCTCAGTGCTCTACACAGCGTCGCCCGCTACTTCGGTGAAAGTGTCGACCCGTGGCAGGTCAACACTAATCTCAAGTACCACGAATCCGGCATCGTGCGCGGCTGATACGCCCCGCTCAGCGGAAGAGCAGTCGGAGAACCCAGGAGCGAAAGGTGTTGCTGCCCTCGTGAAATCGTGGACACTCACACGTGGAGCAATCGGTGCCGGCACGATAATGCTCGTGCGCTGAGCGGTCGTGGCCGCACCTACACACCCCCGTCTGCACGGCTATGAATCTACGCGCAGGACGGCTGATTCCCGCAGCGAATCGCAAGCTGGCTAACAGCGTGGACGCGAAGACTCATAGCTGACTTGCGAAGATCCCGCCGACGCATCAGTTCCCCAGTAGAGTGCTGCCGTGGGCTACCCGGAAAATGTGCTCGCCAAGGATGAGCATGTGGTCTTGCACCGTCACCCGCATTGGGGGCGGCTCGCCGTCCCGGCATTCATTCTGATCGTTGCGTCCGCGGCGGCGGCGTTCGTCGCCGGCTACGTCAACACACTCGCCTGGGAGCAGAACGCCAAGAACATCGTCTTCGGCGTCATCGCCGCAATCTGGCTCGTCCTCGTCGGGTGGCTGTCCATCTGGCCGTTCCTCAACTGGTGGACCACCCATTTCGTCATCACCGACCGCCGCGTGATGTACCGCCACGGTCTCATCACGAGATCGGGTATCGACATCCCCCTGGCCCGCATCAACAGCGTGGAATTCCGGCACGGACTCCTCGACCGCATCTTTCGGACAGGCACGCTGATCATCGAATCGGCATCCCAAGATCCATTGGAGTTTCAAGACATTCCGCGCGTCGAACACGTGCACTCGCTGCTGTATCACGAAGTGTTCGACACCCTGGGGTCCGAGGAGTCTCCGAGCTGATTCTGCGGGCGGGGCGCTGGTGCCCTACCGTGCACTAGATGCGGCGCCGACACCGCCACCTCGTCTACGCGTCGATGGCCATGCTGGTTGTGCTGCTTTTCCTCAATGGAGCCAGCGGCACAATCCTTTTTGCACGCGCGAAAGCGGACCCGCTCAAGCGGGCTGACGCCATCGTGGTGCTCGGCGGCGAACATGACGGACGCGAGGCGTACGGGTTGAAGCTGGCGAAGCAGGGCTACGCCGATACGGTCCTGTTGTCCAACCCGTATCCGACGTGGGACAAGACCATGAAAGCCGCCTGCGAGCCGCGAGGAGACATCCGGGTGATCTGCCGGCCTCCGGTGCCGTCGACGACCCGCGGCGAGGCGCTGATGACTCGTGAACTCGCAGACAGGTTTGGGTGGAACACCGTCATCGTCATCAGCTGGCGCTACCACCTGCCGCGCGCACGCAAGATCTTCGATGAGTGCTTCTCGTCCGCCACACGCCACGTCATCATGCGCGACGTTCCGCGCGTGTACCTGTTCTCGGTGGCCGAGTGGCAATACACGTATCTGTATCAATACGGCGGCTGGGTCAAAGCCGAGATCGTCGGCTGCAGTGATCCGAGCGTTGCTAGCGCAACTTGACATACAAGGTCGTGCCCCCACGGACGGCGAGGTAGCCGAACAACGCGAACGTGACACCCACCGCGCAATAAACCGCCAGCCGTTTGGCGACCGCGAACGTGCTGCGCAGGATCGACTGGGTGTCCAGAAAGAGCGGCTGCGTAGTACTGATGAACACCATGCTCGCCGCCGAGCCGAGGACCCCAACGGAGAACGGCGCGGTGAGGGCTGGCCAGTACGGGTAGGCGCTGAAGACCCCGAACAGTCCGCACACCGACGCCGTCCCGATCAGGAGGCGTCGTGGCGACGGTTTGCGCAGCAGCAGCCATCCCAGGGCGGACCCGGCCGCGCCGCACACCGCGACGAGAAGCCACGTCACCACGGGATCACCGAGCCAGCGCACGCGCCATCACCAACCCGCACAGCACACCAACGACAGCCATTGCTGGCGTGACGACCAGGAACGCCAGCGACAGTCGCATCGGCGCATCGATGGTGAGGACCGCCCAGGCGCTCAGGCTGGCAGCACTGCCACACAGCCCGAGAACGACTGCGTGGAGCGTCGACGTAGCGCCTGACGCCAGCACGAAAGTGGCTATTAAGAAAGCGAATCCGACGGTCGCGACGGTCGATATCAGCACTTGATGGGGGAGGGGCCATGTGGTCGACAGCGCATACCGAAGGACCGCTCCTACCGCGCCACCTGCAGTGAGCGCGAGCGGCCGCATCTCATGACGGCGTTGACGGGCAGACACCTTCAAAGGTTATGCAATCGCCACCTCCGCGGCAGAAGTGCGGGCCGCGCTTTCACGACGCGTAAATCACAGTGCCATTAAGAAACCGGTTGATGGCCGCCTTCTGTCCGCTGTACTGATCGCCTGTTTGTTCCCAGAACTCTTTGCTCAGGTCGGTGTAGGTTTCGGGGTTACCGTGGACACCGAAAAGACTCTCGTCGTTGTTCGTTTTGTCGCTGGAACTGGTGTAGACATTTCCGGCCAACCGAGCCGCAAACGTGGGCGCTTCGAGTGCCACTTTCACAGCCGGAGGCAGCGGAAGTGCGTTCGGGACATCGTTGACCAAATTGACCACGCTGTCGTCGGTGTCCTCAATATGAATCGACGTGACGAGAGGATTGATCGCGATAATCGGTGATCCAAACGTCACCACCGTTGTCACCGGGTTTGCGCTCGTCGGATTAGCGATCCGGCTCCAGAACGCGAGGTTCTGTGCGTCCATCCCACCTTGGCTGAACCCGACCATCATGATTTCGTCAATCGAACCGCACGATGCACTGTTGCTACACGCCGACAGCGCGCTGTTGATCCGCTCAACCTGATCGGCTTTCGGGATGCCGAGCCGGCTTGTGACGTTCTCCAGAATGCCTTGGTTGACGGCGGGATCCAGAGACCAGTTTTCAGTCGTCCCACCGATGTAGACGATCATGCGGTTCTTCTCATCGCTACCCTTCACGATTTTGATCGCTACACCGGCCGGGAAGTCGTCAGTGCTGCGGGCCGCTACTCCGCCATACAGCGCGGCCATATCGGTCGGACCGTCGCCCAAGCCATTCTTGCCCTTCTTGCCGTTCTCCAGAGACCCTTGTCCACCTTCGCCTCCGGCACCACCGGTTGCCTTTCCGGCGCCCTGGTTGCTGGCATTCCCACCGTCGCCGCCGTCGCCGCCATCGCCGGCGGTGCCGGTGCCTCCTGCACCACCGGCTCCACCGGTGGCGTCACCGAGGCCATTCGTGAACGCGTCTCCACCGAATCCACCGAGGCCACCCCCGGTGCCATTGCCCCCGCGGCCACCGACAGCCCCCACAGCATCGTGGGTCGACCCGAAATTCGAAATGGACACTGATCCACCCCAACCGCCAGCTCCGCCAATGTCGTTCGTACCGTTGCCGCCGGTGCCGCCGATTCCTGCGGTGGCTGTGCCGAGGCCGAAGGTGGTTGCGTCGCCGCCATCACCGCCGTATCCGCCGTGACCATCCGTGCCGTTGGCGCCCCGGCCGCCCGCACCGCCCGTCACACTTCCGGATCCGGTGGTCGAAGCTGAACCGCCGTCACCTCCGTCGCCACCGAATTTGCCTGCGGTGCCCGCAGTTCCGGCGGCGCCAATCGCATTGCCGCTACCTGCTGTCGAAGCGTCGCCGCCGTCGCCGCCGTCGCCGCCCCCGCTTGTGCCGGTGCCGCCTGCGCCGCCGCTGGCGCCGTGCGCACTGACGCTGGAGCCTTCATGGACGATGTGCGCGCCTCCACCTGCCCCGCCATCGCCTCCGGCGCCTTGGGTTCCGTTGCCGCCGTTGCCTCCAATGCCTGCAGTGAGAGCGCCGAGCCCGAATGTGGTTGCGTCGCCGCCGTCGCCGCCCGTCCCTCCGCTACGTCCGTTACCGCCTGCTCCTCCTCGGCCACCTGTGGCAATACCCGTCGATGACGTCAGTCGGTGGCCATACCAGTAGTCGTCGAGCGCAATAACCGCGCCACCGCCGTTACCGCCCTCGCCGCCAAAATTATTCGCGTCGTGGCCGCCGTTACCGCCGACGCCACCTTGAGCGTTGCCGGTCCCGTAGCCATACCCTTGGCCGCCGTGACCGCCATCGCCTCCGCCGTGACCGGTGCCACTGCCCCCGTTGGCTCCGGCGCCGCCGACTGCATCGCCGTGCCCGTAGTTGTAGGCGTTGCCGCCCGCGCCACCGTCACCGCTCTCTGCGTCGGCCCCTGTGCCCGCCGCGCCGCCGGCCCCGCCAACCGCATTCGCGCCCGATTCAGTGCTGCGGATGTACGCCGTGCCTCCCGCACCGCCGCGTCCGCCGCCCTTGTCAGACCCGTAAAAGCCTGCCGCGACGCCGTTTCCGCCACGACCGCCCGTGCCGCCGACCGCAGTGGCGCCGGAGTTGCCGTTGTCGATGGACGCGTCGCCGCCTGCGCCGCCATCGCCACCGCTGTAAACAGAGCCGTTGCCGCCGTTCCCTCCCGCGCCGGGAGTGACCTGCCCGAGGCCGATGGTCGACGCCGATCCGCCGACACCGCCGTTGCCGCCTTGCGGCCCGTTGCCGCCGTCTCCGCCGCGTGCTCCGGCAGCGGTGCGGGTGGAACTGCTGTTCAGGATCGACGCCGAGCCGCCGGCGCCGCCGTGTCCGCCGCTGTCGACGGTTGCGTGGCCGCCTCGACCACCCACACCCGGTGCAACGGCGCCGTATCCGGTTGTCGACGCCGACCCGCCATTGCCGCCGTTGCCGCCGGACACACCGTCAGCACCATCGCCTCCGGCGCCGCCGATCGCGGAAGCATCAGACCAGGGGTTGACGATCGCTGCATCGCCGCCGGCGCCGCCGCTACCGCCACCGCTCACACCGGTCCCGCCCTTGCCGCCGCGGGCACCGATCGCGTCCGCGGTCGAGGCATCGTTGCTGATGTTGACCGTGCCGCCGGCGCCGCCGTCACCGCCGCCATAGATGAGGCCCGTGCCGCCATCTCCACCGGCACCTGGTGTGAGGGTTCCCAGGCCGTATGAGGTCACGTCGCCGCCGGAACCACCCGCTCCACCGGCTGCTCCGTTACCGCCGCGTCCACCCTGAGCTCCGATCGCCACGCCGGTCGACGACACCGCTCCAACAACGGCATTCCCGCCGTCGCCGCCGGCGCCGCCGTTGCCGCCGTTGAGATCGTTGCCGCCGTTTCCGGCCGCACCACCGATGGCGTTGCCGGTTCCGTAGGCGTAGGCGGTGCCGCCATTCCCGCCGGCTCCCGCGCCCACACCGACACCATTGCCGCCGGTCGCCCCTGCGCCGCCGATCGCGTCTCCGCTACCTGAGTGGGAGGCATCGCCACCGGCACCGCCCTTCCCACTGGTTGATCCCGCCCCAGCACCGCCGACGCCGCCTGCGCCGCCGACTGCGTCGAGGTTTGACGAACCATTCGAGATACTCGCTGATCCGCCGGTACCGCCGACTCCGCCTGTGGTGCTGCCGAATCCGCCGTTCCCGGCCTTTCCTGCAGTGACATGACCCAAACCGGAGGTGCCAGCCGAGCCACCGATGCCGCCGGCGCCGCCAGTGGCCGTATTGCTGGTCGCGCCGGCGTCGCCGCGGCCTCCATGTCCGGCGGTACCGCCCAGAACTGTCCCGGACCCGGTGGTGCTGGCGGCGCCGCCACTTCCGCCGGTTCCGCCGGCGGTGTGCCAGGAGTTCCAGCGGTAATAGACGTCGCTCACGCCTTGGCCGCCTTGGCCGCCGGCGGCGCCGACGACGTTGACTGCCGACGCGCTGTTCGAGACGTATGCACTACCGGCACTGCCGCCGTCTCCGCCGTGGCCGACGTTGCCGTCCCCGCCGTCACCACCGTCTCCGGCGTGCACGCGCCCGGAGCCGTACGTGGTGGCGCTACCGCCGGCGCCCCCGGCCCCGCCCGTGGCGCCATCGCTTCCGTCGCGACCATCCGCGGCATACGCGTCACCGGTTCCAAAGGTCACGGCGCTACCGCCGGCACCTCCGGTGCCGTTGTTCATACCTGGCCCGCCGGAACCGCCCTTGCCTGCAAGCCCACCCGCCGCGCCGACAGCGCCAACCGTCGAATCACTGTTGAAGACAGACGCGCTGCCGCCGCCGCCGCCAGCACCCCCGGACCCGCCGGCTTCGGTGGCGTTGCCACCGTTGCCTCCGATGCCGGGGTTGGCGTTGCCGAGTCCGTAGTTGTACGTGCTGCCGCCGATTCCGCCGTTTCCGCCGACGGTTCCATTGCCTCCGTTGCCGCCGCGGCCACCCGTGGCTGTGGCAGTGGAGGAGCTGGAGTTGACGTAGTAGGCGTCGCCGTTGGGGAGGGCGGATGGGGTGTAGGCCCAGACATCGTTGCCGCCGTTGCCGAAGGTGCTGCCGTAGTCGGAGTCGATGTAGGCGGTCCAGGAGTGGCCGATGGTGTAGTAGTTGTAGCTGCCGAACCCGTATCGGATGTAGCTGCCGTTGCCGACGTACGCGCCGCCACCGGCACCACCCGCGCCGCCGTTGGTGCCCGGGGCATGGCCTCCATTACCGCCATCGCCGCCGTCGGCGTTCCCGGTGCCGAATGCCACGCCGTTGCCGCCGTTACCGCCGGCGCCGCCGGGGGTCTCCATTGTTCCGATGCCGCCGTCGCCACCGTCGCCGCCCTGGGCAAGACCTGCGCCGTAGTGGACGGCCCCGCCGCCGCTGCCGCCGCCGTTGCCGCGGGCGCTGTTGCCGCCGTCCCCGCCTGCCGCAGTCGCGGTTGAGGTAGTGCTGGCGATGACGGCGTTGCCGCCGGCGCCGCCCTGGCCATCGGTGGTGGCACCGGCCGTGCCGTTGCGTCCATTGGCCCCAGTCGCATTTCCGGTGCCGTGGGTGGTCGCGCTGCCGCCGCCACCGCCGCTGCCGCCGTGTTGGCCGCTGCCGCCGATGCCGCCGATGGCGCCGACCACATTCAGGCCGGAGGTGGCGTTGGTGATCACGACGTCGCCGCCGCGGCCTCCCGCTCCGCCGGAATTGCTGCTGTTGCCGCCATTGCCGCCGAGGCCGGCGGTGACGTGACCCAGGCCGGCGGTGGTGGCGTTGCCGCCGCGGCCGCCAGCGCCGCCGCCGCCATTGGCGGAAGTTCCGGCTCCGCCTTTTCCGCCGACGCCGCCCAAGGCCTGCCCGGTTGATGTTTCGTGATAGATGAAGGCGTTGCCGCCGAACCCACCCGCGCCGCCGTTGGGGCCTGCTGCGCCGGCGTGCCCGGCTCCACCGTAGGCATTGCCGGTGCCGTAGGTCATGGCTTGACCGCCGTGGCCGCCTCGGCCGCTGACGTTCGCGCTGCCGCCCCCGGCGCCGCCGGTCCCCGCGAGCGCGTCGAGCGTGGACGCGTCGTTGTAGATGACGACCGAACCACCTACGCCGCCGTTGCCACCGGTCGTGGTGCCATAGCCGCCAAAGCCGGCGACACCGGCGGTTACCTGGCCCATGCCGTAAGTAGCGGCTGAACCGGCGTCGCCGCCGACGCCGCCGGTGGCGGTGATGCTGACTGTGGCACCGTCGCCGCGACCTCCGTGGCCGCCGTTGCCGCCGAGGACATTTCCGGCTCCGCTGGTGATGGCCTGGCCGCCGTAGCCGCCGTCGCCTCCGGCGCTGCGATAGAACTGGTAGCCCGCCACATCGCGGGTGCCGTCGCCGCCATCGCCGCCTGCAGCGCCGGCAACATTGACTGTCGAGGTGGTGTTCGAGACCTGAGCTACTCCAGCGCTTCCTCCGTGCCCGCCGTACCCGTCGATGCCCTCGCCACCGTCACCTCCGTCACCGGCGTAGACATTGCCGCTGCCATAGGAGACCGCGTTGCCGCCGACGCCGCCTGCGCCGCCGTTCGCGCCGCTGGTCCCGTTTCGCCCGTCGGCCCCGACCGCATCACCGGTGCCATATGTGACTGCACTACCGCCCGCACCACCGACTCCAGCCCCGGCGCCGTTGTGTATGTAGCCGGGCATCGAACCGCCACTACCGGCGAACCCGCCCGAGGCGCCGACAGCGTCGACGGTCGAATCACTGTTGAACACAAAGGCGTTGCCGCCGCCACCGCCGGACCCGCCGGTGGCGTACGAGGGGACGGCGTAGGAATTCCATGCATCGCTCCACTTGGCCAGTACGGTGCCCCGGAAAGACGCCAGGTCTGTTCGGACGGCGGCGTAGTTGCTTCCGGCGGAGCTGTCGAAACTGTTGCCGACATTTTCGTAGGTTGTTTCGTCGGAGTGGATGTTCATGTAGCCGTATGCGAACTCGATCGGCCACGTGATGTAGCCGTCGGGATCGTCGGGATCGACTCCGCCGCTCGACGTGAACACCTCGTCACGAGTTTGAGCCGCCGCAAGTGCGTCGGCATCCGTGAAGTACGCCGCGATCGGGTCGTGGGGGTCGACCAGATGAACGATCTCAATGCTGCTGGGGATCGATCGATCTGTGATAGGGCTACCGAAGGTGATGACGGTGGTCAGGTTGTCGTAGCGACCCGAAGCAGCGATGTTCTGGGCGTCGACCCCGCCTCTACTGAAGCCGACGAGCAGTATCGGCACGTTGGGATTGACGGACACCGCGGCGTCGATGATGTTGGTAACCCCAACATTCGGAATTCCTGCGATGGCTTGTTCCATTGCGTACCAACCGGATTGATCAGATCCGAAGTAGCGGGACGTGGATGCGGCGATGTAGACGATCAGCTTGTCGCCGTCTTGTGTCCTGACCTTCTCGACGACGACGGATGTTCCCGTCGCGTCAACATCCGCCACCTCGCGCAGGCGCTCATAGAGTGCTGCCGTGGAAGTCGGTGAAACGCCGCGGGTGGCGTTGCCGCCGTTTCCGCCCGTGCCGGGGTTGGCGTTGCCGAGTCCGTAGTTGTAGGCGTTTCCGCCGTTTCCGCCGTTTCCGCCGGTATCCCCGTTTCCGCCGTCGCCGCCGTCACCACCGATGGCGACGGCGGCGGATGAGCTGGAGTTGACGTAGTAGGCGTCGCCGTTCGAGAGGGTTGCAGGAGTGTAGGGGGAGACCTCATTGTTGTTGCCGGCGGCACTGCCACCGAAGGTGCTGCCGTAATCCATCTCGCTGTAGGCGGTCCAGTCGTAGCCCTGGACGACATATCGGTTGTAGCTGCCGAAGCCGTACCGGATGTAGCTGGCATTGCCGACGTAGGCGCCGCCTCCGGCGCCGCCATTCCCCCCGATGCTGCCGGGGGCATGACCTCCGTCGCCGCCATCGCCGCCGTCTGCGTTTCCAGTGCCGAACGCCACGCCGCTGCCGCCGGCGCCGCCGCCTCCACCTGAGTAGGTGTCGGCTCCTCCCGTACCGCCGTTGCCGCCGTCGCCTCCGTGGGCTAAGCCGGCGCCGTAGTGAACTGCGCCGCCGCCGTTTCCGCCGCCGCCACCGCGGGCGCTGTTGCCGCCCTCTCCGCCCGCTGCGGTGGCGGTGGAGGTGGTGTTGGCGATGATGGCGTTTCCGCCGGCGCCGCCGCTGCCGTCGATCCAGGTACCGGTGGTGCCGTCGCGTCCGTCCGCGCCGGTGGCGTTTCCGGTGCCGTGTGTGGTGGCGCTGCCGCCGTTGCCGCCGTTGCCGCCGTATTGGCCGCCGCCCCCGACACCGCCACGGGCACCGACCACGTTCAGCGCTGAGGTGGTGTTGTTGACCACGACGTCGCCGCCGCGGCCACCTGCTCCGCCGAGGTAGTTGGCGTTACCGCCGTTGCCGCCGAGGCCGGCGGTGACCTGGCCCAGTCCGGCGGTGTTGGCGTTGCCGCCACGGCCCCCGATACCACCGCTGGTATCCGTTCCGGTGGCTGCGCCGCCCTTTCCGCCGGCACCGCCGACGGCCTGCCCGGTCGAGGTGTCGTGGTGGATGAAGGCGTTGCCGCCGTAGCCGCCGTCACCACCGGCGGGGCCCGCCGTGCCGGCGTGGCCGGCGCCACCGTAAGCGTTGCCGGTGCCGTAAGTGATGGCTTGACCGCCGTGGCCGCCTCGGCCGCCTGCGTACGCGCTACTGCCGCCGGCGCCACCGACCCCCGCAACGGCGTCGAGGTTTGAGTCGCCGTTGGTGATGGTGACCGAGCCGCCTGCGCCTCCGTCACCGCCGTAGCTGGTGCCGTAGCCGCCGTCTCCGGCGACACCGGCAGTCACATGTCCGGTACCTGCGGAGCTGGCGGCCCCGGCGTCGCCGCCGTTGCCGCCGGTGGCGGTGATGCTGGTTGTTGTGCTGTCGCCGCGTCCGCCGTGGCCGCCGTTGCCGCCGAGGACGTTTCCGGATCCACTGGTGCTGGCGCTGCCGCCGCTGCCGGCGTCGCCCCCCGCGCCGCGGCGGAAGTAAGAGCCGTAGACATCGTGGGTGCCATCGCCGCCGTCGCCTCCGACCGCGCCGGCGACGTTGACGGTCGATGCGGTGTTGGACACCTGCGCCGTGCCGGCGTTTCCTCCGCTGCCGCCGTACCCGTCGGTGCCCTCGCCACCGTCTCCACCGTCGCCGGCGTGCACGTTTCCGCTGCCGTAGGAGACCGCATTGCCGCCGACACCTCCGTCTCCGCCGTTTGCGCCGCTGCTTCCATCGCGCCCGTCGGCCGCTACGGCATCGCCGGAGCCAAAGGTGACCGCGCCTCCACCACCACCTCCCGCTCCGCCGCCAATGTTGGGCCGACTGCCGCCGGCACCTCCAGCTCCGCCTGCGGCGCCCACGGCGCTGACTGCCGAGTCGCTGTTATAGATGTAGGCGCCGCCTCCGCCTCCACCCGACCCGCCGGCCTCGACACCTGCGCCACCGTCGCCGCCGGCGCCGGCATTGGCGAGGCCTAGGCCGAAGTTGAAAGCGTCACCGCCGCTTCCGCCGGCACTGCCGCGGACGCCGTCGCCGCCGTCGCCGCCGTCGCCGCCGGTTGCTGTCGCCGTCGAGGAACTGTTGTGGATGTAGTTGGCGTCGCCGTTGCTTTGGGTGCTGGGCGAATTAACGTAGCCCTGCCAGTGGACGTAGCCGTTTCCGCCGACTACGGCGAAGCCGCCCGCCCCTCCGTGCGCGTCATAACCTCCGCCGTATCCGCCGTCTCCACCGTCTCCGCCCGTCGCGTCTCCGGTTCCGTGCGCCAGCGCCGCGCCGCCAGTGCCGCCGTACGCGTAATCCCCACCGTGACCGCCGTCGCCACCGTCGCCACCGTCCGCGTCGCCAGATCCGTAATTCGTTGCACGGCCGCCATTTCCGCCGACACCGCCGTGGTTCGCGCCGCTTCCGCCCTTGCCGCCTGCAGCTTGCGCCGCCGAGTTCTCGTTGTAGACGACAGCTTGGCCGCCCCCGCCACCGCTACCGCCGTACGCGCTGCCGCTGACGCCGTCGCGGCCCGCCGCGCCGTAAGCGTTACCGGTTCCGTAAGTGACCGCATCTCCGCCGGTGCCGCCGTCGCCGCCGCGCTCGCCGTTTCCGCCGATACCTCCGAGAGCGCCGACCGCGTCGTGCATGTTGGTGCTATTCGCGAGGAGAACGCCACCGCCGGCCCCGCCAGCCCCTCCGACAGTCGTGCCGTGGCCGCCATCACCACCGGTTCCGGCGACAGCCTGGCCGGTGCCGTGGGCGGTGGCGGCGGCGCCGGTTCCGCCGGCTCCGCCATATCCGGAGCCGTAGACGGTGTCTTCGCCGCCGTCGCCGCCGTCGCCGCCGTAAGCGTTTCCGGAGCCGAAGTTCTCGGCGTAGCCGCCGTATCCACCCTTGCCTGCGCCGTTCCCGAGGCCCGCGCCGCCGGTTCCGCCATCTCCGCCGTAAGCGTTCCCGGGCCCTGCGTTCATCGCCTGGCCGCCGTTTCCGCCGGTACCACCCCAGTAGTGGTTGGCGTCGGCCGCAGCGCCTGCGCCGCCGTTTCCGCCGCGGACGTCGCCAGCTGCCTGCGCCCCGACTGCTCCCGTTTGACCGAGTGCGCCTCCGCCGGCGCCGTAGCCGGGATAGCCTGCGCCACCGCCGGTTCCGCCGAAGCCGGCATAGCCGGCATTCCCGCCGTCGCCGCCTGCCCCGTCGTACCAGCTGGAGCCGTACTCACCCCATGCGCCCTGCGCACCGTCTCCGCCGCTCGCGGCCTGCCCTGCAGTGCCGCCGGTGCCGCCGTCTCCGCCTGCGCCGTCAGTTCCCGCCGTTCCTGTTCCGCCGGAGGCGACTCCACCGGCGTGGCCGCCGTTGCCACCCCACCCGCCGGTGCCGCCGTTACCGCCGTTGCCGCCGTGTTGACCGGCTCCTAGATTGATGCCGGTGACTCCGTTGGAGCCCTGTGCGCCAGCGCCGCCTGCACCGCCCGCACCACCGCGACCGCCCTGGCCGCCGTTGCCGCCGTTGCCGGCGATCCAGCCGCCCAGGCCGCCGTTGCCGCCGTTGCCGCCCTCGGTGCCCGAGCCGCCTGTGCCGCCGTGTTCGCCTGCGCTGGTGGCATTTTGACCGGCTTGCCCGGTGGCGCCCTTGCCGCCCGCGCCGCCATCGCCGCCGCGGCCGACTGCTCCGGCGTCGCCGCCGCTGCCGCCTATACCGGCAGGTGAGACACTGGTGGCGTCGCCGCCTGCCCCGCCGTGCCCGCCGTTGCCCCTGAACTGTCCGGCGTTGCCGCCCTGGCCGCCGTTCTGCCCGGGTTGGCCGTCACCGCCATTGCCGCCGTGTCCCACGAGGTTCGCGTCTCCACCGTCGCCGCCCTGGGATCCGTTGCCGCCGTTGCCGATCAGTGCGGAATCACCGCCGTCGCAGCCGGTCGCCGTGGTGCACGTGGACGAGACGTAGCTGTACCCGTTGCCGAAGAGCAGGCCGGCATTGGCGTTGTACCTGGTGCCGTTGGCGATGAGGAGTCCAGCGTGGCCGGTGGCATCGCCGATCCCATCGAAGTCATCCAGGCGTCCCGGAATGCCCGATGCCGCTGTCGCCGAGGGATTTTCGGTGAGAACGGTGTTGGTGGCAGTGTTGATTGCGGTGACGATGCCGTGAGCTGCGCCACCGGCGAGGGTGATACCGCTGACATAGAGACGGGTGCCGTCGGGGCTGATGTCGATGTTCGACAACGGTCCGGGTGCCAGGAACGCATCCACCGCGATTCTGCCTGCGATGGTTGTGGTGGCTGTGTCGATGATGTGCACCACGCCGAGGGGAGCGCCGTCGTCCAGCGCGTCGATGAGGTGGTAGGCGTCGGCGCCGGGCAGCTTGACTGCCGCCGTGTAAACGCGCTGACCATCAGGGCTGACCACGATGCCGGTGGGCAGCTCGCCCGTGCTCAACTCTGTGATAAGGGTATTGGTCGAGGCGTCGATGATGTAGACCACGCCTTCGACACCGGCGACGGCAGCGGTGTCGTCGACGAGGTAGCCGCTGACGTAGACACGATTTCCGTTGGGAGAAACCGCAATTCCGGTGAGTATCTCTTGCTTGGTCGCATTATCCACCGAGATGGTGGCGACGACCGTGTTCGCCGCGGTGTCGATGGCGTAGATGAACCCGCGAACGTTCGTTGTTCCCGCAGGGCCGATGAGCGTTTCGTACGTGGTCGCGTACAGACGATTTCCGGCCGGCGTGACCGTCATCGCCGTGACCGTCTCCTGGTCGGAGCTGCCGAGAGCGACAGTGGCGATGACCGTTCCGGTGGTTGTGTTGATGACCTGGATTGCGGTCTGGATGCGGTAGCCGGTGGGGCTGCCAGCGTCGGGAACGTCAACGGTGGTGCTGGCGTAGAGTCGCTGCCCGTCGTTGGACACGCTCAGGTAGGACAAGCCGACCGGGATGTTGCCGTCCGGGTTGGACGAGGGTTGGTGGACGGTGCCGATCGGGATCGTGCGGATGACGGTGTTGGTGACCGTGTCGATCACAAAAACGGTGGGCCGGACCTGATTATCATCAAAGTAGCTTGTGGCGTAGACGCGGTGGCCGTCAGGAGAAACCGCCACTCCTATGATGCCCTGGTAGGCGACCTGGGGGCCGAGTGCCACAGTGGCGATGACCGTGCTCGTCGCGACATCGATGACGGTGATCGCAGGGGCGTCCTGGAAGCCGCCGCCGGCATAGAGACGTGTGCCATCGGGGCTCGTGGCAACTACCGCCGCGCTGGTTCCGCCCAAACCTATGCTGTGGGAACCCAACCCGGAAGGCGTCACGGTCAGAGTCACGGTGGCCGAGCTAAGGCTCGCGGCGCCGACCGTGTCCTTCACCTTGTAGGTGAACGAGGCCGGGCCGGTGTAGTTCGCGTTGGGTGTGAAGGTGACCGTCCCGTTGGCGTTGAGCACGACCGTGCCGTTGACCGCGCCACCCACGGAATGAATCGAAAGGACGTCGCCGTCGGGGTCGGTGTCGTTGCCGAGCAGTTGTTCTGCTGTAAAGGTGCGGGGGGCATTCGGTGCTATGACGGCGCCATCGCCGTTGGCGGTGGGTGGGTCGTTGACGGGGGTGACGTTGAGGGTGACGGTGGCGGAGTTGGCTGATATTGCGCCGGCGGTGT
>NZ_JAQGCZ010000031.1 GCF_027706845.1 Mycolicibacterium sp. BiH015 | reverse complement strand
CGGCTCTACACCAGCGACGCGCAACGCTGCGACGAATACCCGCGCTGGTTGCACACCTATAATCACCACCGCGGCCATCACAGCACTCGGCGGTCAAGCACCAGCCAGCCGCGTACCTAACCTCTCAGGTCAGTACAGCTAGCTCGAGCCACACAAAGGCGAAGAGCCCCATAGCCGCCGGCCAGTAACCCCATCGTTGCGGATACGGGCGGGGTAGCGGTCCAAGGTCCCCTTTGCGGACGACTCCGCAGAACCGATACACGGTGCGCAGGGGAGACAGCAGGCGCCAGACGGGTCCGATGCACACCGACACCGCGACCAGCCCGACCCAGAGCAGGACGTAGAACGCGCCGGCCAGCGCATTGTCGCTGCCTTGTGGACCCCATAGGGCGGCCGCCGCCACCCAGAGGGCGAAAGTCAGTGCCGCTAGCGCAGCGATCCAACGCAGCACCGCGTTATCGACGGTCCGGGTTACCCACTCTGGTAACTCGCGGCCCGGCTTCGCCGGGTCGAAGCGCGGGTTCTTCCACGCGAGCGCGACGACGGCGAACGTCGCCGTAAGCGCCCACGCCGCGCCGATCAAGGCGAAAGACAGCGGTACAGGGAGATCTGTCGACCCGCCGACGCCATGGGCAAGGATGTCGACACGTGGGGTCACGGGCGAACTTGAATGGTGACGACAGTGCGGTTGACATCGTGGAGCTCGACGTCGACCTGACCAGGCACGTCGACGGTGAATTCGAAATTCTGGTCCGGGCGCGGTTCGACATTGAACGTGTGCTCAGGCACAGAATGCACGTGCAGCTGGTCGGCAACGTCGCTGGTCACCTGGAGCACGATCGGTTTCCCGATGGTCGCCTGGGTCTGCCCGTTTGTCGGGGTAACCGTGCCGCCGCTGATGGCGATTTCGACGATCGTGGCTTCTTCGGGAAGTGGCGCCTGATGAGCCCGCGGCGATTGGGTAGCGCCGGCCGCAGAAGGCGTGGGAGCCGCTGACGGACTGGTCGATGCCGAATCGGTCGTCGTCGAGCCGCAGCCGGCCAGCAGGACGAACAGCGCCACCGGGGCGAGGGTCACGACAGATCTGGCTGTTCAGTGGTCATGGGCGTTCGTTCCTCTCAACGACGGGATTCTCGGCGGAACCCGCATCTACAGCGGGTTCGCGACGACGATTTCGGCGCGCGATATAGAACACGACGCCGACAATGATCAGCGCGGGCGCAAACGCGGGCAGGGACATCCACAGCCCTACATCGGTTGCGAGATATGTGACTACGGGAGGCTTCATGATCTTCGAGCCGATTCCCTCGTCGCCGTGATCGCATCCCGATCAACCGCGGCGAACTTCAACATCTGCGACTCCCCACGACATGCATCAGCACCTACGTACTGTCTCCGTAATTCGCGTGGACGAAACATACCGGAACCTCCGGTACCGCGTACCGCTAGGTGAGTCGAACGCCTCGTCGGGCATCGATGGGTGCGAGGCCGAACATCTCGTGAAAAGCCCGGTTTGCATGGGAGCTGTCACTAAAGCCGGCGGCGTGTGCGGCATCGGTGATGGTTCCACCATCACGGGCCACCGCCATCGCACGAATGAGTCGACTCCACCGCACGTAGGCGGGAAACGACATACCGACCTCCTGCGCCATCAGCCGTCCGAGTCGGTCGGCGGACAGGTGCACCGCCTTGGCTACGTCGGTCAGCTTGACCGGGCCGCTGAGCATGTCGGGCAGCATGCCGACCACCGCTTCGACGCTGGGGTGCAGCGCGCCACTCGCCTGCTCCTTCGGCCCGACCAGTCGCGCAATCACGTCATCCGCAGCTGAGGAAAGAGGTTGTCTCGCATCGATGTTGAGGATGCCGGCACCGAGGCGCACCCATTCGTGGACATCAGGGCGGATAGTGCTGCCGAAGAGACGCGTCACTTGCCGGCCGACGACGCTCGTAGGTTCCAGGTACACCATCACTCCAGAGCCTGTGCCGGTGTCGATAGAGTGCGCAGCGCCCGCGGCGATCACCGCCGCAGACGCGGACAGCCTTTGGCCATCGGCGTCGGACAGGGATACCGCACCATCAGTGAGAGTCACAATCTGAAGGGCTGCGTGCGCGTGCTTGTGGGCCGAGCCGATCCGTCCCCGGAAAACGAGCCGCCCCGGCTCGATCAGCGCCTCGCCAGCCCACGTCACGTCCTTGAGTATGCCGTGTGCCGCCATCGCTAGGTTCAGATGCGCAATCCCGAGCGTCTCGGTATCGCCTACCGTGCGACTTCCTCGGGTGATACGGTCGCATCGTCGTTCATGGCACCGAATTTGCATGCGCCACTTGCCCGGAACGGTTCCGCCAGCTGCGCGAGATATCCCGCCGGGTAGTTGGGTTTTGCCGCCATGCCGAGATCATCCGAGCGAAAACGGCGGTCAGGATCGAAGGAGAACGTGCGCAAAGCGTGATCCCATGTCAACGTGAATAGTCCGAAGTTGACATCACCAATACCAGCCCACTTGAGGTGGTGGAAACGGTGGCCTTCGTTGAGTGCCAGCACTTTACGTAGAGGTCCGACGCGGTAATCGGCGTTGGAGTGCTGAAGCAGAAGCTGTACCGCGATCGCCACCGTGAGTACCTCTGCAACGGGTTTCGTCAACCCAAGGATCAGCAGGGGTGTGATGCCTGCCGCCAGTTCAAGTGCTCCGTGCAGCGGGTGCTTCATGAGGCCATTGAAGCCGTAGAAACGCTTGACACTGTGGTGGACAGCATGGAAGCGCCACAGCCACCCGACTCTGTGACTTGCCAGATGTACCAAAGTGACTCCAAGGTCGGTGACAAAGATTGCGATGACAACCTGAACAACAAACGGCAACGACGAAGGCCACCATGCACTGAATGGATTAAGCATCGCCAGGACGGGAACGACGAGCACAGTCAACAGCAACGACGTTTCGTTGATCAGAGCATGTGCGACATCGCGCCGACTGTCACCGATCGGCTCGTTCCAAACATCGCTGTAGGGCAACACCCGCTCAGCCGCGAACGACAAGCCGATCGCAATCAGAATGAGCCCCGCCATGCAGACCTCTGCCCACGCGGCGTGCGCCAACGCGATGGCTGCGCCGTTGACGCCTATCAACATGATCGGCGCATAGCCGTATCGGACGATCGTTGTAACCATGATTACAGCGTCGGCGCAGAAAGATGTCCACCGCTTGAACAGATCCGTTCAATCGCGAAGAGCTGGCGTTCAATGCTAATTAGACAACGAAGTAACGACAGCCAGCTGCTATAAGCCGTGCGGCGTCCCGCCACCTACCGGGGCGTGTTGTTATGCACGATAACGTTACGGTTTGGCGCCACGCTGACGCGCCTATAACGATATGAGAGTTAGCCTGATGCCCAAGCGCAGTCACCGGGAGCACACGACAGCGGGGATCGACTGCAAGGTGTTCGATCTTGTGCAATCCCTTGCAGAAGCGTGCTTATGCGGCAATGCGAGTATTTCATTGGGGTACCTTCGACGGCGAGACGCGGACGGCGACTGTCCAATACATAGGGTTCAGTGAAGATGTCCTCTTTCACGGGCGGCTGCATCGCCGAGGGGTGAGCATCACGGGGGATCGGCAAAGCTACAAATACATGACGGGCTTGCCGGTCCAGGCCTGCTCGGACCGATGCATTCCAGAACACCACCCGGCGGTTGGCACCATAGAGAAGCGTCGTGGATAACGACTGATATCCATAGCGCGGTTGACTTGTCCCCCACGACCCGATCGAGTCGATGCGACAATATGCGGGAATCGAATATGCAGGTTTACCGGTATTAGTCTGCTCATTGCATCCGGTGAATTTGGCATCCTCGCACGGTCAGGACAACAAACATTCCCCAGCCGAGCGAGCGTCCAACAAGAACGAGCTGCAAGACGCTCCCCTGGGGCGGGGAGCAGGCCGCCGCCCCTAGTTAAGGGTGCCGCAGTTCTCCGTAGCGGATAGGTGTCAGATCCTCGCTGTGGCTGACGTGGAGCTGACCGGGGCGGGTCCGTTGTTCGTAGGCGGTGATGACCAGCCAATTCCCCCGGCGGCAGGCACCAGTACGCCTTGCACATGCAGGAACCATGCGGCATGGCCCACCGCTTGGCACGCCGGCCAGTCGTCGCCATAGATGTCGTCGTCCTCGAGCCCCACCGCTTCGCGGGCGTCAGAGGTGATGAGATCCAGGACGGCCAGGTCGGTGGCCTCGATGGTGTGCAGTCGATACGAAGCTTCGAGCATCTTCTCGCGGGTCGTCGACGCCGCCCGCGCGGCGCGTTCTACTTCGACCATGCACGCTTGCGTGGAGTCGGCCAGATAGATCGCCGAGAAGAGTCCGGCAGGGTTTCCATCTTCCGCCGAATCTGCGCGCCCCTTCCCCGACAAGGGGTCACGGTGGGCGCCCCTGTAGCGAGCGCACGTGCCCGACCACCGGCTGGTGCCGCGCGCGTCGATGCGCTGCACCAGGTCCTCGTCGAGCGCATCGCTCACACGAAGATCCCTTCGGCCATGGCGTCGATGAGGGCCAAGACGCGCTGGTACTCGCCGTCACGCACCAGGTCGGCGGGCTTGGCGTGGGCCAGTAATCGATTCGGGGAGAACATCCAGACGTTGGCCTGGTCTCGGGGAAGCACTTCGGCCAGCGCGTCGGCGACGTAGGCCAGTTCGATGAGTCGTTGTTTGTTGAGTCGTTGTGGAACGACCTGTCCCGAGGTCCAGCGCGCCACCGAGCGCGCCGACGCGTCGACGATGTCGCCGACCTCTTCGTAGGTCAATCCCAAGCGCTCGATCGCACTCGACACGGTCGAGGCGAGCGCGTTAGCTCCCACATCGTCTGCCTGTCTTGCTTTTGTCTGCGTGTGTGTCATGCATTCTGTCATGAAACAACGCCCGAGGTCGAGAGGACGTTTTCACACGATGGGCATTCAGTTTCGGCTCGGACCCAACGACCACAAGCAGGTCGAAGATTTCCTGTCGCGTGAGCACGCTGGCACCGACGCCATCACCCTGGACACCAAAGCTGCACGTCACCAGGCCGCTGCGGCGGCAGCCGCCGTGGAGGCGGGCCTGCGGGTGTACTGGGAGCCCGCCGCTGAGCGGCTTGCCGACGAGGGCTTCGGCCTCGACAAGCTGCCGTGGACCGGCCGTCCCTACGGCATCAATGCCCTTGCCGAGGATCAATCGGCACGCCGCGCTGGTAGACCTGACGGTGCAGAAGCACCCGGAGCTCGTCACCCACGTCACGGCCCCGCACTTCTACGTCACCGACGAACGCACTGCACGACTGAACGTCGATCTCGCCGAACGCACCCGCCTGGCCGTCGGCAAGGACAAGCCCACCCGGGCCGTGATCGCCGTTCACGCTCAACGTCAAGTTCACCGACCTCAATAAGGAGTACGGCCTCACCGTCGAGAACGCGGTGCTGCACTACGCTCCCGAGCCGGTACCGAACGCCAACGCCAGCCTGACACTGCTAAAGCCACGCTGGACGATATTCAGCTGGGCACCATCACCCTTGACGACGCCAAGAAGCAGAACAAACTCACCATCGATGGCCAAGAAGCGTCGTTCAACGATTTCCTTGGCCTACTCGACACCTTCCCGTTCTGGTGCAACATCGTCACCCCATAGCCCGAAGCCGGCGTGGCCGTTCACCGAAGACTGACCTGAGATAAAACCGGCCCTAGCCATCGGCACCGATGGCACCTGTCCCAGATGTCGAGTCCGACACCGTGGGCCCGCACACCACATGGCGGTGAAACGCGCGATCTCCGAGGCGTGCGCCAGCCGGTCCACGATAACCTCGCCGCGCTCCTCAAGGACCGGTGAACCTAACAGCCGGCACCGACGTTCACCGCGGCCCGCGTATTCGGCCACCGCACCACGCCGCACGCCCCATCAGACAGCGTCCGCGTCGACACGACCGCGACCCCGCAGCCGCGCTGCGGCGACGCATCGCTCAGTGCGCCCAGCAGGCCGGCGGGAGTGCGGGATCGCGGCCCCGCGGCAGCGTCCCCGCGACGGCATCAACTTGCGCGCTGCCCTGCGCCGTCGCAACGCCGCGCCGAGCGCCCTTCTGTCGTCGGGTTCAGGACGTAGCGCACCCTTGAGACTTCCGTCGCCGCGCCACCGCCGAACCGTCACGCTGGCGCCGCTCCGGCCGGCGGTTCGCCCGCGTCCGGGCCGACCTCCCCGTCCGCCGCCGCCTCCCCCGTTCCGGACACATTCCGACCTAGTGCCTGCGAACCGTTCCGCGATACCGGATTTGCCGCTTTCGGCGCATGCCGTGCCATCACGCGAACGATTGCGATCCCGAGGTCGTGTTTGGTGGCGATCGTCGTCAGCGTCTCACCCCGCTCACGCATCCGTTCGACGGCCGCGCCCGCCGCTTCGCGATCGTCGCCTACCCGTTTAGCTTCTTCGCGCGCCAACTGCGCGTCGGCCTGCGCGCGCAGCTCCGCGCGCCGCTGCTTCTTCCACTCGCCAATCGCGTCGAGTTTGTCGATCGCGTGAAGCAGGATCGTCGCGTCCTTAAGGTTCGCCTTCTCCCGCGCCGCAAGCTCCTCGTTGGCGCGCCGAGCCGCTTCCACAGCCCGGCGCCGGGCCTCCGCCTTGGATGTTCTCGCTGCCGTCATGGTTGAGGACCTTAGAAGTGTTCGGGCCGTGCAGGCCACCACCACAGCCACATTCGTCGCCCACGACTTTTTTCGTCCGCCCTCCTGACCGCTTCACCGTCGCCACCCTCAACCCACCGTCACCCACCCCACTCGCCAACCACCGCACCCACCGCCAGCCGCCCACCTCACACCCCGTTTACAGCCCGCCGACAGACCACACACCTCTTGCACTATGGGTCGGAAGGTCGCGAATCAACCTGAAGTTGACGCGTATATCTGGCGCATGGGACCAGCGCCGGATGCGCTTCATTGAACCACTTTCGTGTTCCTCCTGGTAGACGGATTTCGCTCGCAGGTGTGGTAACTTGCGGTTGTCATTGACAACTCTAAGTTGACGATAGATGGAGGTTCTCTTGTGAGCGTTCCGGGGTCGGCGCACTTGGTTCTTGCCTCGGGCGTGGTTCACCTGGACGAGGCCAGCGCAGTCTTCGAAGCGATGCTGTCTGGGTGGGGTCGTCAACAGGCGTCTCGGCTACTCGCTGCTGAGGCCACGATCGAGCCGCGGCTGGCGTTGGTGCGGCGGTTCGCAGAGTTCGCCGGGGCGCCTCCGTGGGACTGGACTGCCGGCGATGTCGAAGACTTCACGGCCGCTTTGATGTCGGGCCCGGAACGCAAAGCACCGTCGACCATTCGCGGCTATCACATGTCGTTGCGGATGTTCTGCGACTACCTACTCGATAGCCGCTACGGTTGGATCGCGCAATGCGAGAACAGGTTCGGACGGATCCCATCGCAGGTCTGTCACGACTACAACACCGCCGCGCATCTGGTCGACTACGAGGGCAAGCCCGCGCGTCGCCCGTTCACCTACGACGAACTGGAAACATTGTTCGATTTCCTCGATGATCGCGTCGATGTTCTCGCTCGGTCCAGGAACAAAGGCGCGTTCGCGGCGCTGCGCGACGCACAGATGATCAAGACGGCCTACGCCTTCGGTTTACGCCGCCGCGAGCTGTGCTATCTCGATCTCGCCGACCTGCGTCCGAACTCGCGGATGCCGGCCTGGGGCACGTTCGGCGCCGTCCACGTTCGCTACGCCAAATCACGTCGCGGCAGCTCTCCCAGGCGTCGCACCGTGCTCGCCGTTCCGGAGTTCGACTGGGTGATCGACGGACTGCGCCAATGGGTCGACCACGGCCGCCCACTCCTCAGCCCCGGGAACCGTCAAGAGCTCTGGCTGACCGAGCGTCGACGGCGCGTGGCGACCAAGACCATGGATAGGCGATTCGCCGTCGCACGGGTGCAAGCGGGACTGCCTGCCGAGCTCACCTTGCACTGCCTGCGGCACTCCTATGTCACCCATCTGATCGAGTTCGGTTATCCGGAGCGGTTCGTCACCGAACAGGTGGGGCACTCGTATGCCTCGACCACCGCGATCTATACCTCGGTGTCCGACGACTTCAAGACCAAAACACTGCAGGCGGCGCTGCGCCGCGTCTACGGATCATCCACGACGACAGGTGAAGGCGGAGATGAGCACTAGGACCGTGCTGCGGTGGAACCTGCGTCAGCTGATGGCCCAGAACGGAATGTTCGCCACCACCGACCTTGTCGCACCGCTGCACGAGCGTGGCGTGGAGATCTCCCGACAGATGGTGCACCGGATCGCGACCAAGCCCCCGCAGCGCATCAATCTCGACCTGCTCGCCGCCCTCTGCGACATCTTGTCGTGCACGCCCAACGACCTGCTCGAGCTCGTCGCCGAACAAGTCCGTGAGGCGCCCGCGGTCAACGACAGCGGACCCGGCATCGGCGACCTGCGACCCATCCGCGCCACCATCCGCCGCCCCCACGACAACCAGTGACTCAGCGGGCCTGCTGGGAGTGTGCAAGCACCATCCGGCTAACCCCACTGACGCACGGGCGTCGCATCTGTGTCGCATGCCGTCGCAGACGGCACTATCACCCCGAGAAATGCCCGCGGTGTGAGACCGTGCGGCCACTGGCGTGGCAGCTCGACGATGCCATCGTGTGCGCCTCCTGCGCCGGTGTCGCATCGATCTTCACCTGCAGCGAATGCGGCCGCGAAGAACACCCCTACGGGTTCTACCGATGCGCCCGCTGCTTCCTACGCGAGCGCCTCACCGAGCTGCTCACCGACCCGATCAGCGGCACGATTCATCACCGACTACGGCCCGTGTTCGACGAACTGATCAACGCCGACCGCCCACAGACGGTGCTCTGGTGGCTGCGAAAGAAGCCCGGTACCGGCCCGCAGCTCCTTCGCGACATGGCCTGCGGAACGCGTGAAATCAGCCACGACACCTTCAGCGATCTTCCCTCGGACCGAGCCCACGATTACTTGCGCAGCCTCCTGGTCGCGGTCGGCGTTCTGGGCCCGATCGACATCCGCGTCGAACGGATGCTGCCCTGGATCGAGGACGTTGTAGCCGAGCTTCCGGCCGAAGACGCCGCCATCGTTCGCCGATTCGCGCATTGGCATGTACTGCGCCAGATGCGCAAGGCCTCCCACGAGAACCGGCTGACGAGATCGATGACCGATGCCTGCCGTCGTCGCGTCCGCGTGGCGATTCAGTTCATGGCGTTTCTGCACACCCACGACGCCACTCCGGCGACAGCGACACAGGAGATGCTGGAGCGCTACCAGGCGCTCCACCGGAGGCCGCTCACTGCCGAGTACGCCTTCCTCGTCTGGCTACGCCAATCCCGCATCAACACCACACTGAGGGTCACCGATCCGCCACGGTCACCTCCCTCGGTAACCGTCTCGGATTCCCAGCGGTGGGCCGCCGTCGGGCGGCTGCTGCACGACGACACAATCCGCCGCAAAACCCGCATCGCGGGACTGCTCACATTGTTGTTCGCCCAACCTCTTTCGCGCATCGTCGCCCTGCGATCAAGCCAAATCTCGATCTCCGACGATCACGCCGTGCATGTCGTCTTCGCCGCCATCCCCATCCAAATGCCTCCCCTACTCGACGACCTCATCCGCGAGCATCTGGAGCAGCAATGCGAAAGCCGCTACACCCCATCCCATACGGGCTGGCTGTTCCCCGGCCGACTTCCCGGCACCCACCTGTCCACCGAGAACATCCGCACCCAGCTCGTCGCGGTCGGGGTGAAACCCTACGAACATCGCAAAGCCGCGCTCTTCCAGCTCGCCAGCGACATGCCCGCACCCGTGCTGGCCGAACTGCTCGCGATCACCACCAAGAACGCAGCCGCCTGGGCCAAACTCGCCGCCCGCGACTGGACCGATTACGTCACCGAACGCGGCAGATCAATGCCTCATCGAAGGCGGAGCTAACTCGCAACAGCGATGTCGTAACCACTCCATGCCGCCGAGGCCACGATTCGCCTGCTCTCGTCAAAGTTGTTCTTTGTCAATCCTCCTCGCCACAAGTCAAGCAATCGAGAAACGGGTTCAAGCAGTTGCGCGCCCTCAAGCGTCTGAGACGCCGAACCGCGGGTGACCTGCACTTCGGGTAGCTCACTACCCTGCTGCGAGTCTCCGCACCTCGCTGTGGAACGGAAACCAGCGTACGGCCTCGCCGATGATGGCGACGAATGGTCCTTCGATGCCATCACCGACGCGATTTGCGAGAGGCGAAAAGGGCCCGAAGACCAGCCGGCTCGACATTGTGATTTCGTTGTGCCTAGCGAGCTGAGCGCGCCGGGCGGCCCGTCTTCTTGGTGGCGATGTTCGATTTTATGGCGTCGCTGTCGGTGTTGCGGTGGGCGGCGAGAAAGTCATCGACGATGTTCGCGCAGTCATTGTGAGTGATAGTGCGAAGCCCGGTCATTCGGGCGAAGGCGAGTGGTCCGACGAGTTGGCAAAGCGCCAGTTCCTGGTCGAAGTCGTTGAGTTCGGCTTGAGCTTTTGGGCTGGTGAGTACGGCGTCAAATGGTTGACGATATTGATCGACAACTCGGGTCCGTAGCGCCCCGGATGTGTGGCGGTCTTCCGCTTGGGCATTGGAGCCGGTGGGCCCCAATGAGAGCCACGCGAGTGTCGTGACATGCAGCGGTGCGTCGTTGAAAAGGGCGGCTTGGCGGCTGAGCAATTCGATCAGCTGCTCACGGAGGGGTCCGCTGGTCGGTGCCGGAGTGGTCACTTGTGGAAGTAGGCGTTCGAACGTGGCTGCCAGTAAATGCGACGAACTGTGGAAGTGGCGGTACAGCGTGGTTCGGGCCACTTTGGATGCTTTGGTGACGGCATCGATAGTGACCGCTTCCACCCCACCGGTGCTCAGTAGCGTTGCCGCAGCATCCAGCAGCCGGGTGCGTGACCGGATGAGCCGAGGGTCCACGTCGTCGTCAGGGACGGGCACTGCCTGACTGTCGCTCACTCGTTCACCTCGGCGGTCGATCTTCACGCGATGCTGTCACGGCAGTCTAGCAGTGTGGTACTAACGGTAGCGCAGCGAAACCGATCGTATTGGAGGGTGACGGTGCCCGAAAGCCTGTTGCCGCCCGAGCGGCTGCCCTCGCACACCACGACATGCATGGGTTGCGGCCCGGACAACCCCCACGGACTGCGGTTGGTGGTGCATCGTAGCGGCGACGCGGTGTACACCGATGTGACGTTCGATGAGCGCCATATCGGGGCCCCGGGCCTGGCCCATGGCGGGGCAGTGGCCGCGGCATGTGATGACGTCCTGGGCTTCACGTTGTGGATCGCCGGAACCCCGGCGGTGACCCGCACCCTGACGGTCGAATATTTGCGGCCGGTGCCGCTGCATCAGACCCACCGGATTACTGCCCACATCGTCTCTCGTGAAGGGCGGGCGCTGCATGTCACGGCGACAGGCACGGGTGAGGGTGGGATCGCCCGCTTCACCGCCAGTGCAGTGTTCATTGTCGTCAGCCCTGAGCACTTCGCCGCACACGGCGATGTCAGCGCTTTCGGCGATCTTCTGGAGCAGTTCTCGCGCCGCGGCGGCCTCGACCCGGAGCCGTCATGACTGTCCCTCAGGCGCGCAGCCACGGGAAAACCCCGCCTTCGGAAGCGAACTCGGTCGCTGCAGAGAAGCGAGCCGCTAACGCGTCGCGTTCACGCGCGTCCGCACGGCGCCGGGAGACCATTCTTGATGCAGCTTTGGTCGTGGCCGCGGCGGGTGGTTACGAGGCGGTTCAGATGCGGACAGTTGCCGAGCGGGTCGGCATCGCCGTCGGCACGCTTTACCGCTATTTCCCGGCGAAAACCCACTTGCTGGTGGCAGCGCTGACGCGCGAGTTCCGTCGACTCGACTCGGCCGGGGACTGGGCGAGTGGTGAGGGCACACCGCTGGAACGGCTCGAACGGCTCACCGCACATCTGCATGACCGCTGGCAGCGCGACCCATGGCTGACGACGGCCATGACACGGGCCTTCGCAGTCGCAGATACCCGCGCCGCCGCGGAACTCGACCGCGCGGCCGATGAGATCCAGATCCTGCTGGCCCGCACGCTCAGGGGCGGCGAGCCCACTCCTACCGATCTGCACGTGGCTGGGATCATCTCCGACATCTGGCTGGCCAACCTCGTGGCCTTCAGCGGCCACCGCGCGACAGCCGCCGACACCCGCGACCGCATTGACCGAGCCACCAGGCGCGTCGTGACCAGCGCTGCTAGGCCAGCCGTCTACCGGTAACGATACTGCTGGTATCGCAGCGATACTTTGCGTACTCTTTGGGGATACGGCTCAACGATGCGTCGAAAAGAGACTGCCATGTACACCCAATGGATCGAAAACCCTGTCGTACAACGCCTCTCGCTGCACGGCGGCCTGGTTCTGGATTTCGATGATTACAACGAAATCGTCATCTCCTGCCCCCTACTATTGACGCTTCCTGCCGTCGGCACCTACCCCATCGAGGCGGTGCGTATTGACCCCCTCAGGATCGCGACCCACGAACGCCCGCTGCTGAACCTCGCCGGCGCACTGTGCACCCAGGCCTGGTCCAGCGACGATGGAGGGCTACACCTGAGCTTCTCGCGCGGACATCGCATCGATGTCGATCCCGACGCTGAACAGACAGCGTGGGAGCTCTATGGCATGCGCCACGGCTACATGGCCTGTCTACCTCAAGGACGGGTACGCGTGGTCCGCCATGACCTCCCCGACACCGACGACGCCAACATCGTCAACAGCGTCAGGCAATCATCGGCGGGGTCGGCGCGGCAGACCCACTAATCCGGCCGCGGACACTGCGACGGGTCGACTTGGGCGGCAATACGTGGATCAGGTTGAACGTGGACAGGACCGCCCTGGCGACATCGAGGCGGGCGAGCATTCCCGGATGATGCTGTCGAGGTTTTGTTGCACGCGTTCGGCAGTGATGCCGACCGATGGTGAATACAGCATGATGTGGTCGAGGACGCCGTTGTACCGTCTCAATTGTTCACGGACCTCGTGCGCCGTCCCGGCGACACCCATGGCGTCGATCATCTCCTCGGACACAGCGGCGAACATCGCCGGGAAATCGCGCTGGGCGAATGCTTGCCGGATGGCTCGGCCTTCGCTGGCGAAGCCGTTCACATCGAGTACCGTCTCGTAGGATTTGACCGAGGAGTAGAACGCAATCTGCTGCGCCAGTTCGCGCCTGGCGACCTCGGCGTCGTCGTGGATGGCGCACATCACCATGGAAATGATTTCCACGTCATTGGGGTCGCGGCCGGTGTGCGCGGCGCCCCTGGCGATAGCGGGCCGGACGACCTCTTCGACGTAGGTGGTTGTGAACAGCGGATGTCCGGCTAGGCCGTCGGCCACCCGCCCGGCCGCCTCGCACATCCGGGGCCGGACACCGGCAGTGACGATCGGGATCGGCCTGCTGGAGGGTCCCACGTCGCCGGTCGGGGTGAGATTCATTCTGTAGAAACGGCCCTCGTGATGGATCGGGCCTTCATGCAGGTTCCATATCCGGCGCAGCAGCATCACGAGTTCTTCCATCCGCAGGGCGGGTGCGGAGGTGTCGGGCACGCCGTGCCAGTCGCCCATCATCCGTTTGGTGCCGTTGCCGATGCCGAGTACCAGTCGTCCGTTGGAGAGTTCGTCGAGGTCGCGCGCCTCGGTGGCCAGCACCAGGGGGCTTCGGCCGACGCCGTAGAGAATGGAGGAACCGATCCGACAGTTCTGGGTGCTGTTGGCCATCGCGGCCATGGAGATCGATCCGGACCGAGAATAGAACTCCGAGGCCCATACGGCGTCGAACCCGGCCGCATCAGCGGCCTGGGCGGTCTGGGCCAGTGACTTCAGATCCGCGCCGAGAACCGACAGGCCGTAGGTGCTCATGACTGGTCTCCTGTGCGCGGGCGCAGCCCGTCGAACATGACGGCGCTGAGGGTGCTGGCGACCACCGTCTCGTCGAGGTGGTTATCGGTGACCAGGTACATGAGTGCATTGATGGTGACCGCGCCGAACAGCGCAATCGACGTCGATCGCGCATCGGGCTGAGCGACGAGGGATCCGTCGCGGGCCCCTTCGATGAGCAGGGTTTCGACGGGTTGTTGGTAGGCGGTATTGATCATCTCGGCGATAGCCGGCATGCGGGCCGCTCGTCCCAATTCGCCGATGAGTGCACGGCATACCGCTGGCCGCTGCGCCATTGCCCGCAGTTGTGCGCGGATCACGAGTTCGAGGCGTTCGGCACCGGTGCCGCCGGTGTGCACGATCGCGGTCACAGCATCGAAGATGTCCTTGAGGAGGTCTTCGAGCAGGAAAGCAAGGATGTCCTCTTTACCGGCGAAGTAGTAGTACAGCGTCGCTTTCGGCACACCGGTCACCGCGGCGACGTCTTCGATCTTGGAGTCGTTGAGCCCCTTCTCGGCGAACAAGTCCGCCGCGGCGGGAAGCCGGTCAGAGATCTGACGTGGAATCTTGCGCATTGCCCCCCTGTCCCGTTCGGCCGGTTTAGACTGCGAGTCTAAACCGTCGTTACTTTGGTGGTCGGAGGTCTTGGTGGTCTCGGTGCAAATTCGTTACGACCCGTTCGACGCCTCGATTCTCAACGACCCCTATCCGACGTATCGGTCGTTGCGTGACACGGCTCCGGTGTACCGCGCCGAGGAATCCCATACCTGGGTGTTGAGCCGGCACGCCGACGTCCAGGCCGCAGCACTGGATCACGGCACGTACTCCTCGGTGGACGGCATCTTCCCCACCCCACCGGGATCGGACTTCATCGGCTCGTTCCTGCCGATGATGATCGTGATGGACCCTCCGCGCCACGACCAGTTGCGTGCCCTGGTGAGCCGGGCGTTCACTCCCCGGCGGGTGGCCGGGCTGCAGGGCGCCATCACACAGATGGCCGCGGAGTTGTTCGAGCGCCTCGACGAGGGCTCTGGTTCGGCGGACTTCGTGACCGACTTCGCCGCGATCCTGCCCGCCGCGGTGATCGCCGATCTACTGGGCATTCCCGCCACCGATCGTGATCAGTTCCGATTGTGGTCGAGCCAACTGGTCCAGGTCGACGTCAACCACGGACAAACCACCGACGCACTGACCGCCGCCACCTCGATCTACGCCTACTTCACCGACTTCCTCGCCGACCGCCGCCAAACCCCCCGCGAGGACATGATGTCGGCGTTGGCGAACGCCACAGTCGACGGGATCAGACTGACCGACGAGGAAGTCCTCGGCTTCTGCGCGCTGCTGCTCGTCGCGGGCTACGAGACCACCACCAATCTGCTGGGGAACTCCGCGGTCGTGCTGGCCCAGCATCGGCAGACCCGCCGACGCCTGGCCGCCGATCGAACACTATTGGGGCCGGCAGTTGAGGAGTTGCTGCGCTACGACTCACCGGCACAGGGACTTTCACGAACCCTGACCCGCGACGTCACACTGCACGACACGACCATGCGTCAAGGTGAGAAGGTGCTGCTGCTGTTCGGGTCGGCCAACCGCGACGAGCGCGCCTTCCCCGATCCTGACGTGTTCGACATCGAGCGCACCAGTGAGCACCAGGTCGCCTTCGGTCGCGGCATCCACTTCTGTCTGGGCGCGGCACTGGCGCGGATGGAGGCCCGCATCGCTCTGGATGCTCTGTTGGACAAGGTGCCCGACTGGGAGGTCGATCTTGAATCGGCGCGGCGGCTGCGGTCCGGACCGATCCGCGGCTACACATCGCTGCCCATCACTTGGACCACACCGGTCTAGCCCGTGCCCCTCCTCGACGACGCGTCGTGTGCATCACCGCGCGGCCAGGTTCTTCATCGCCGTCGATATCGAGCACTCCGCCGCGCACGGCGACCTCGGCGCATTCGGCGACATGCTCAAACGATTCGCGGGCTCGAACGGTGATCGACCCATGACCGGACAGGAGAAAGGGGCATGGTGGTGGCAGTGACATTCGCGCACTTCGATGAGCAGATCGCCGACCAGCTGCTCAGATCGCCGAACACAGCAGGTGGACTGTCGAGGTTTCTGAGCTTTCGGCACACCGAACTCGCCGCCGGTCGGCTGGTGGCAGAGATGGAAACCCGTGCCGAACTGCTCACACCCTTCGGCACCCTGCACGGCGGATGTCTATCGGCGATGGTCGACCACTGTCTCGGAGTCGTGTTCTACCCCGTCATTCCGGCCGGATCATGGGTCGCCACCACCGAATTCAAGCTAAACCTGCTGCGACCCGTGTCCACCGGTGTGTGTGTCGCCGTCACCGACATCGTGTCGCTGGGCAAGCGCAGTGGAGTGGCGCGCATCGACATTAGCAACGGCGACAAAGCCGTCTGCGTAGCCCAGGGCACGGTCACGATCGTGAACGCCGCGGGCAACGCACTATGAAGGCGCTTGCTGCCGGGCCCACGCTTCGGGCGGACGACGATCTCGCCAGGAAGGTGTCATGACCTCCGCCGTGCAGCATCGGGTCCGAACCCAGGACGGGATCGCCCTGGCTGCGGACTGCTACGGCCACGATGACGCCCGTCCCGTCGTGCTGCTCCTGCACGGCGGCGGCCAGAACCGGCACGCGTGGAGCACTTCAGCGCGTCGCCTCCACGCATGCGGATACACAGTCGTCGCCTACGACACCCGCGGTCACGGCGACAGCGACTGGGACCCAGCCGGCAGGTACGACATCGAGCGACTCGCGACCGATCTTCTCGCCGTGCGCGAGCACTTCAGCGCCTATACCGCCCCTGCGGTCGTAGGTGCATCCCTTGGGGGCATGACCGTGCTCGGCACGCATCTGTTGACATCCGGGGCGTCGTGGGCGGCGGTCGTCCTGGTCGACGTCACCCCGCGACTTGAATTCCAGGGCGCCCGTCGCGTGGTGACGTTCATGGCCGCACATCCCGATGGCTTTAGCACCCTCTCTGACGCCGCAGAGGTGATCGCCGCGTACAACCCCCATCGCTCGCGCCCGGCCAACGTCGACGGCCTGCGCAAGGTGCTACGGCAGCGTCACGACGGCCGCTGGATCTGGCGGTGGGACCCGGCATTCATTCACTCCAACTTCGACTTTCTCCGCGACGAATCGACCACGGGAACGGAGCAATTCGACGCAATCAGCCACCTGCTGATCGACGGAGCCCGACGGGTCAATGCCCCAACACTTCTCGTAAGGGGCCTCTTGTCCGACGTGGTCTCCCAAGCCACCGTCGACGAGTTCAAGCAACTGGTTCCCCACGCCGAGACCGTCGACGTATCCGGCACCGGACACATGATCGCCGGCGACGACAACGACGCCTTCGGCTGCGCCGTCACCGAGTTCCTCGGCCGGAACCTCCTGTAGGTCGCGACGTTGGTCGAGCACCATCGATCGGCCAGTAGTCAGAACCGATCTTGACTTCACAGCGCGCGAAGCGGAGCCCATGAAGTGTTCTTCGGTTAAGGCCGACTTTGAACTGTGCCGGGCTCTGGTCGAGCTAGACGCCACTACGCACTTGCTGGCCACCATCGGCGTCGAAGAGTTCCTTGGTCCAGCGTTCGAGGATTTCTGCGCTGTCCCAGTCGTCGGGATGAAATCCGGCGCGGGTGTAGGAGCGAAAGCGCGCAATTGCTGCTGGGCTGAATAGCGGGTTATGACGGAAGGCTCGAAGGCTGCGCAGCAAGCGCACCGGGTTGTAGGCGGAACGGTCACCAGCCAGAGAGCGGGTGGTCTGGATGACCAACTCGCTGAACAAGAGGAGGCTGGCGATCCGCATCCCCCAGACCCTGGTGCGTTCGCTTCCACCGACCGTCTCGTAGACATCGAAAGCAACGGCCTTATGCTCGCATTCTTCCAGTGCGTGCCAGAGCAGAATAGGCCGCACTTCGGTGTCGCCGATCAGTTCTTGAGCTTCGTCGCTGGTGAGAATGATCTCGGCGAATGTCGCCGTGTAGTGCTCGAGGGCGGCCGTCACAGCCAGGCGCATCTTGGGAGAAAAACGCTTCTCAAGTCGGCCAACCAGCTTCTTGACATGCCGATCGATCCCCTCGGTGGGATAGCCCATTGCTTGAAGCCGATCGTTGAGCAGCCGATGCTGGTGTCGGTGGGTGGCCTCTTGTGCGATAAACCCCTTGACCGCCTCCTTGAGGTCAGCGTCGCTGATGTGGTCCCGGTACTCGCGGACTGACCGGATAAAGAAGTCTTCGCCTTCGGGGAACGTGGCCGACAAGGTGGACACAAAGTGGCTCATCACCAAGTCGCCATCAACGAAGTGCTGCCGACTGGTCCCAGCAGGCATATCGAATCGAACACGGCGGGGCTTCGGGACGACCCGTGCGGTGGGCCGTGTGGACGAATCGTCGCTCATGTTGTTCTCCCATTCGCCAAGGACGCGCTGTCAATCTGACTCTAAGCCTTGTCAGAATTAGATGGCAAGCTATCCACGTGGTTTCGGCGCGGGTGTATAGCGGAATGTCCGCCGAGGAGCGTCACCGGAACCGGCGCACCCGTCTCATCGAGGCCGCAACGGAGTTGATCGGCACGCGCGGCGTTGCCGCCGCCACTGTGACTGCCGTCTGCGCTGAATCGGGTGTCACGTCACGGTACTTCTACCAGCACTTCTCCGACCGAGACGCACTCCTGCGGGCTGTCTACCAGCAGCTCTATGCCACCTTCCAGGAGGTGATAGTCGACGCGATCCCCGATGCCGGCGAGCCACCGGAGGTATTGGCGTACGCGCCAATCCGCAGGCTGGTCGGCATGATCGACAACGACCCGCGGCTGGGTCGGATCCTGTTCGTGGAATCTGCAACCGAGCCGCTGCTCCGAGAGCTACGCAGCGAACTAATGGCAGGTTTCACCGACCTTGTCTTGCGCGAAGCCAGACTTCACCTCGACATCGCCGACTCTGCCGTGGGGGTTGCCCATTTGGCTTCGACCTTGGGCGTGGGAGGGCTATTCGAAGTCTTGCGCCGCCGACTCGACGGAGAACTGGAATTCACCACAGATGAACTCGTTCAGCACTGCGCAGGTTTCCTGGGCAGCCTAGGCAATTACGTGCTGCTGCAGAACACGGGCCAGTCGGCCACAACCGAAGCGCAAACCTAGAGCTAGCGGCCCCGCTACGCGATGTGGCCGTGCGTGCGCCCGACGACCAACGTCCGAGAACAGCAACAGCAAGACCCTGAACGGCATCCAAGGCCAGTGTCGTCGACTTACAGCGTCAGCCCTGGCTTCCAGAAACCCACTGAGTGTTCGATCATTCCTCTGCCCACTGCGACCGTCGGCCCGGTCCCGACTCGATAGCGGTCGCCGGCCCCTTCGCCAGCCGCGCGCTTTGCGCGGCCTGGCGACGACGGCCCCGCCACCACTTGCACTACATGCGGTAGCGTAGCGATACCGATAGTATCGCTACGATTCGCTACTAGTGGAGGCCCAGTGACCGACGGCACTGCAGATTCCCCAGGCCAGGCCACGCGCCGTGGCCAGCGGGACAACGGATCCCCCAACCCGGCCGAAACCCGCGAGTACAGCGAACGGTTGGCAGCGCTAGCCCGATTCACCCTCCGCCACAAAGCGCTGGTCATCGGGGTATGGCTAGGCGCCGCGGTCGTCCTCGCGTTGCTGTTCCCCCAGCTAGAAACCGTGGTGCGCCAACAGTCGGTGGACCTCATCCCTCGCGATGCGCCGTCCTTGCAGACGGTTGACCGCATGAGCGCCGCTTTCGGCGAAGAAGGCTCAAAAACCATGGTGTTCGTCGCCATGGAAGACCCCAATGGCTTGACTCCGACTGCACGGCAGCGCTACGGCGAACTCGTGCGCCGGTTGCAGGGCGAAGGCAACCACGTCCTGCTGGTGCAGGACCTACTGTCCGATCCGATTACCGAAGCCCAGGCAGTCAGCGCCGACCGCAAAGCTTGGTACCTGCCCGTAGGTGTCACCGGCACCCTCGGAGACCCCACGGCCGCCGAATCGGTAAACGCGGTGCGCAACATCGCCGCCGAGGTCTTCACCGGCTCGACCACGACTGTGCAAGTGACGGGACCACCGGCAACCTTCAGCGACATGATCGCATCCGCCGAGCACGACCTGCTGCTGATCTCAATCGCTACCGCGGGCGTGATCGCCCTGATCCTGCTGATCGTCTACCGGTCGGTGTTCACCGCGCTGTTACCGCTGCTAGTAATCGGGTTGAGCCTGGCAGTCGGGCGCGGCGTGCTGTCCGCCCTCGGCGAGATGGGCATGCCCGTCTCCCAGTTCACCGTCGCCTTCATGACTGCGATCCTGCTCGGCGCGGGAACCGACTACACCGTATTTCTGATCAGCCGATACCACGAACAGCGCCGCGCCCAAGTACCCGCCGATCAGGCCGTCATCCACGCCACCGCCAGCATCGGGCGCGTCATCCTCGCCTCCGCCGCCACCGTCGCACTCGCGTTCCTGGCCATGGTCTTCGCGCGGCTCAGCGTCTTCGCCGCCCTTGGCCCCGCGTGTGCCATCGCCGTACTGTTCGGATTTCTGGCCACCGTAACCCTGCTGCCACCGGTGCTGTCGCTAGCCGCCAAACGCGGCATCGGTGAACCCAAACCCGATCGCACCCGCCGCTACTGGAACAGCGTCGCCGTCGCCGTGGTCCGCCGTCCCGTGCCACTACTCATCGTCAGCCTGGTCATCTTGCTCGCCCTGTCGGCAGCGGCAGCAACCATCAAAATCAGCTACGACGACCGCAAGGGCCAACCAGACACCACGGCCAGCAACCTGGGCTACCACCTGCTGGACCGCCACTTCCGCAAAGACGTCGTCATCAGCGAATTCCTCGTCGTGGAAAATCCGACCGACATGCGGACCGGCAAAGGACTGGCCGATCTTGACGAGATGGCCTCCCGCGTCTCCCAGATCCCCGGCGTCACCAAGGTTTCCGGAGTCACCCGCCCCACCGGAGAGCGCCTCGACCAAGCAGAACTGGCCTGGCAGAACGGCCAGATCGGCGACAAAATGGCCGGCGCCGTCGCCGAGGGCAACTCCCGCAAAGACGACCTCACCAAACTCACCGACGGCGCCGACCAGCTCGCCGACGGCCTCGCCCAACTCGACAGCACCGTGCGCACCGCCTTCACACCACTAGCCGGAATCCTCACCCAAGCCCAATCCGCAGGAACTCAGGTCAACCAATTCCGGCCGCTGCTGCAACAACTTTCCGCCACTGCCCCCGCCGTCGACCAAGCCATCCAATCCGGCCCAGGACTACGACCGCTGGCCAACCAAGCCCAAAACGCAATCACTCAACTCGACCCACTCGTCGGCGCCCTCAACACCTCACCCTGGTGCGCCACCACCCCACAATGCGCCCAAATCCGCAACCAGGTCCAGATCCTGGTCACTCTGCGCGACAACGGATTCTTCAACCAAATCGCCGACCTCGGGGACCGCTACGATCCCGCCACCAATGCCACCGTTGGTGGCACCCTCGCCAACGTCCAGAACGCAGTCGCCTCACTGGACAAGGCATTCGGAGCCCTGGGTGACCCCGCCGACCTGACCACAAATCTCCGCCGATTGCAGGACGGAATCGGACAGCTGACCTCCGGCGCCCAAGCACTCGCCACCGGCGTCCGCACCCTCGCCGACAGCAACATCGAAATGCTGTCCGGCATGAGCCAGATCGCCACCCAACTACAGAACTCCTCGCGCGCAGCGGCCGACTCCGACTCCTCGAGCGGTTTCTACCTGCCCGCCAACGCATTCGAGAACCGGCAATTCACCGACGTCGCCGAACAATTCCTCTCACCGGACGGCAAAACAGCGCGGTTCATGATCGAAAGCAGCCACGACCCATACAGCGTTGAAGCCATGGACCTCGCCAGCCGCATCACCGACACCGCCAACACCGCACGACCCAACACGTCACTCGCCGACGCCACCGTGTCCGTAGCCGGCTTCCCCGCCGTCAACTCCGATATCCAACGACTCCTCTGGGCCGACTTCGCACAACTAGCCATCGCCACCATCATCATCGTCGGCGTCATCCTGGTCCTACTACTGCGCGCACTCCTAGCACCGCTCTACCTACTAGGCACCGTCGTGCTCAACTACCTCGCATCACTCGGCATCGGCGTCGTAGTCTTCCAATGGGGACTGGGCCACGAAATCGCCTGGCCCGTACCGCTGCTGGCGTTCATCATCCTCGTCGCCGTCGGCGCCGACTACAACATGCTGCTCGTCTCACGGCTCCGCGAAGAATCCGGAACCAACATCCGCGTCGGCGTCCTGCGCACCGTGGCAAACACCGGAGCCGTCATCACCTCCGCTGGCCTCATATTCGCCGCCAGCATGTTCGGCCTCATGGTCGGCTCAGTCGCCATCATGATCCAAGCCGGCCTCATCATCGGCTTCGGGCTGCTGCTCGACACCTTCCTCGTGCGCACCCTCACCGTGCCCGCCATCGCCACACTCCTACGCGAAGCCAGCTGGTGGCCCACCAAAGCAACAAACCCGCGACCCGGTCAGACCAACCCAGGAGGCATTAAGGACGCACCTCACGTGCTGGTCCAGGAGAGGTGAAAAGCGAACAGAGCAATACCCGGCGCTACATGCCGACCAGCGTGAAGGCGTATTCACCCCGAATGAATACGACCCCTGCGCCGGTACAGCGGACCGCTTATCGACGGACGAAAACGGGTACGGCTGCCGATCGGCCCCCGGTGCTGCGAGGATGGCGAGGCTCGCTGACGTCCGACGTCTGCCGCGGCGACGCTCGTCGAAGGGCACGGATTGCATCTCGGAGGCCCCGATCATTAAGACCTGCGGAAAGCGGTTGAACGACCAGGCCAATGCAGAGAAGTCCGCGCTACCGTGCAGCAATGGCATCGACGGTCGGCGCTCTGTTCGCCGCGGCCGGTGTTCGGCGCCTCGGCGCCGTTCCGTGGCAGACAGCCGTGCCATCGGTGTGTCCGGGCGTTTACGTCGTGGCCAGAGTCTCCGACCCCGCCGGGCAGGTTTCAGGCGACGCGGACATCGACCTATCCGCGGTCAGACAGCTGTTGGAGATCCGCAAGGAGTTGACCCTAGACGGGCAGCGACCCTCGCCAGAAGCGCTGTCCGACCGGCTCATGTCAATGTGGCTACCAGACGAACCTGCGATCTACGTCGGGCTGGCTAGCTGTACTGACCTGAGAGGTTAGGTACGCGGCTGGCTGGTGCTTGACCGCCGAGTGCTGTGTGGCCGCGGTGGTGATTA
>NZ_JAQGCZ010000030.1 GCF_027706845.1 Mycolicibacterium sp. BiH015 | reverse complement strand
CACCCGAAATCCCGGCCTCCGAACTCTCCGGCCTACGCACCCTCCAAGACGTCGTCGACACCATCGCCGACTTCGCCGCGCCCACATCCGCCCCCGGTGAAAGCGTTGGCGGACAGAACATTTCAGCTCCGGTGACATCACCCTCCGGGGGCCTGTCATGCACGGAGGCAGAGCTACGACCGGTACCACCCAGCGGCTTCGCGATGGCCGGGTTACGCGATGGCGAGGTGTTCATCACCCGCGAAGAACCCGAACTCGCCGACGCGCTGGAGCATGCGCTGACCGTGCGGGGTGTCAAGGCCAGGGCCGTGGACCTTGTGCCCGACGAAGCGGGTGCCGTCATCTGCCTTGCCGCGTTGGCTCCGGCACGCACCACCGAGGATTGCGTCGACCTGCACCTGCGCGCATTCCATGCGGCGCGCAGCGTCGCCAGGAGCAAGTCACGGTCGCGGCTCTTCGTCACCGTTGCGTCGACGGGCATCGGCACTCCCGTCGGTGTGGCGAGCATCGCGAAGACCGCTGCGTGGGAGTGGCCGAACGCATCTGTGCGTGCGATCGACATCGACACCCTCGATGCGGAGCGTTTGGCGGCGGAGTTGCTCGAGGGTGGCAGCGGGCTCGAGGTGAGTTTGCGCGCCGACGGCACCCGGCTGGTGGTCGTCGGGGACGTCGAGTCCTCGCCGCCGACCCAGACGATCGGCGTCCCTGCGGGAGGAGTCGTCGTCGTCACCGGGGGCGCGCGAGGTGTGACGGCGTCCTCGGCACTGAAGCTCGCCGAGCGTCACGGTCTGCGGCTCGCACTGCTCGGCCGCACCCCGCTGCGGGAAGCCGCCGCCGACGAGCCGGCCGGCACCACCGTCACCGAGATCGCCACTGCACTGGCGGCGGCTGCACGGGCTCGCGGGGAGAATCTCACGCTGCCACAGGCACGCGCACAGGCCGAAAGCGTGATGGCCGCGCGGGAGGTGCGCGCCACCCTGTCGGCCGCCGAACGGCAGGGAACACCGGCGCGCTACTTCGCGGCGAGCATCACCGATCGGGAGGCCCTGGGCTCGGTACTCGACGAGGTGCGTCAGCACTTCGGTCCGATCGTCGGTGTCGTCCACGGCGCGGGCGTGCTCGCCGACAAACGTCTCGAAGATCTCGACGATGAGCAGTTCAAGAAGGTGTTCAGCACGAAAGTGGTTGGTGCCGAGGCACTTCTGGATGCGACGTCGTCGGACGACCTGCGCTTCATCTCGCTGTTCTCCTCGATCGCTGCCCGCGCGGGGAATCCGGGCCAATCGGCGTACGCCGCGGCCAACGCCGCGCTGGAAGCGATCGCGGCACGCGAAGCCGCGCGCCGCGGAGATGCGTGTGTGGTCCGCGCGTTCGGCTGGGGACCGTGGGATGGCGGCATGGTCGATGCGACGCTGCGGAGCCGGTTCCTGGAAGGCGGAGTGGGTCTCATCCCGATCGACGAGGGTGCACAGTTCTTCGCCGAGAACGCCTTGGGCCGGTCCCCGGCAACCTCAGTGGTCGTCGCAGCGCCCGCCGAACCGCGGCTGCGTCAGACCCGCCTGGACTGGGACGTGTCGACCGAGAATCTGCCTGTACTCCAGGATCATCAGGTCCGAGGCCGGGTCGTGATGCCCGTCGTGATCGTGCTCGACGCGATGCTGCGGGCCGCGCGCGGGCTGATCGCCGATGCGGACGTCGCGGTGCGCGACTTCCAGGTGCTCTCCGGTGTGACGTTCGCGGCCTGCGAGCAGCAGGCTCTCACCATCGAATTCGAACCGGCAGACTCGTGCTATTCGGTGACAGTCCTCGACTGCGAGGGCCGCCCGCGTTACCGTGCGCTCCTGGATTCGGAAACCAAGGCATCACAGCGCATTCCAGTACCCGCCGTCGCGGGATCGGCATGGCCGATGAGTGTCGCAGACGCCTACCGGGGGCCGCTGTTCCACGGTCCGCGGTTCGCCGTCATCGACCACCTCGACACCTTCGGGCCCACCGGCGGCACAGCCACACTGAAGGGGCAGGCTGCCCTCGGGTGGCCCGGTCCGGACTGGGCAATCGATGCAGCGGGTATCGACGGCGGGCTCCAACTGGGCATCGTGTGGGCCAGTGCGCTCGGACATCCCCTCGTGCTACCGGTGCGTATCGGGCGGGTCGTCCTGCACCACCTGTCCGGTACTGCCGAGACGTTGCGCTGCCGGATCGCCGCCCACCCCGTCAACGACAAGCGGGTCGACTTCGACATCGCGCTCGAAACCGCCGACGGTGTCGCGGTGGCCGAGCTTGCCGGGGTCGAGTTCTATGTCGCAGGCAGCGGCGGAGATTCGTCGGCGTGAGCGGGTTCGACCCCGTCGCGATCGTCGGTCGCAGCTGTGTGCTTCCCGGCGCGACCACGCCGGAAGCGCTCTTCGAGGCCACCCTGAACGGACGTTCTCTGCTGTCTCCGACCCCGCGTCAGCATTGGCGAGGCGTAGATCCCGCCCGGCTGGTGGCCAGCGACGTCCCCGGGTTGAGGGTGGCATCGACCGTGGGCGGATACATCCACCCACCGATCGACCCCACGGACGACGCAGTCAACATCCCCGACGTCGAACGGCTGGACCCGATCGTGCATTGGCTTGCGCACTGTGCACGCCTGGCTCTGTCCGGCCCGGTGGCCCCTCCACGGACCGGAATGATCGTCGGAAACCTCTCGTATCCAACGGCTCTCGGCACCGCATTCGTCGAGAGCGTGTGGAACGGCAGCGAGGATGTCGACCCCCGCAACCGCTTCTCCTCCGGACTGCCCGTGCATCTGGTCGCCGACGCGATGCAGATCTCCGGGCCGGCGTTCGCACTCGACGCGGCCTGTGCGTCGTCGCTGTATGCCATCAAGCTGGCCTGCGATGCCTTGCAGGACGGCGACGCCGACCTGATGCTCGCGGGGGGCGTCAACGCTGCCGACGACCTGTTCCTGCATCTGGGGTTCACAGCGCTGCAGGCGCTGAGCCCGTCGGGGCGGTCGCGCCCGTTCCATGCCGAGGCCGACGGACTGGTGCCGTCGACCGGCGCCGCCCTCGTCGCGTTGAAGCGTCTGGAGGATGCGGAGCGTTGCGGTGACCGCATCCTCGGGGTGGTCACCGGTGTAGGACTGTCCAACGACGGACGGCAGAGCGGCCTTCTGGCACCCGCGGTGTCAGGTCAGGCGCAAGCCATGTCTGCGGCGCTGGAGCAGGCCGGGCTCCAGCCTGCCGACATCGACTTCGTCGACTGTCACGCCACCGGTACCACGCTCGGCGACGCGACGGAGTTGGAGAGCCTGCTCGCCGCCTACGGCGACGTACCGCTGAAGTTGGGGGCTCTCAAGGGCAATCTGGGCCACACCATCACCGTCTCGGGTGCGGCGAGCCTGATCAATGTGCTGTCCGCCATGCAGGCGTCGGTGACGCCGCCGACGCTGTGCGACAAGCCCACTGCCGCGCTGAAGGAAACGCCGTTCACCCTGTCGACCACATCGACACCGTGGGAGGGTCCCGTCAAGCGTGCCGCGGTCAGCAACTTCGGTTTCGGCGGTAACAACGCGCACCTCATCGTCGAGAACTATGTCGGCCCGGGCCGTGCGGCCCGACGCGACACCCCGCCGGCCGGCGACATCGTCATCTGCGGGATGGGCGCGGTGACAGGAGATGCGCCCGACGCCAGGTCGTTTCGCCGGCGGTCGTTGGGTCCGCCGGCCGCGCCTGCCCCGCTCGACACCGTCGCGCTCGACTTTGCAGGACTCGGATTTCCACCCAGCGAGCTCAAGGCCAGCCTGAGCCAGCAGACGGCGATGCTCGCCGCGGCGGCCCAGGCGCTCGAGCACGTCGGCACCGACCCCGACCGCACCGGCGTGGTGATCGGCATGGGATGCGATGCGACCACCGCACGGCATCGGCTGCGGGTGCAGCATGCCGACGACGAGCGGTGGCTTGCCGACAACGCAGAGGCGGCTCCGCGGCTGACCGCGGACGGCGCTGTCGGGGCGATGCCGAACATTCCGGCCAACCGCATTCACGCACAACGGGGTTTCCGCGGGTTCGGCTTCACCGTCTCCAGCGAGGAACTGTCCGGGATCGCCGCGCTGCGGATCGCCGTGCGCGCCCTCCGGCGCGGCGAACTCGACACCGTCGTCGCCGGTGCCGTCGACATGTGCTGCGAGCCCGCCCACCAGAGGGCCGCCGATGCACTTGCCTCCGCTGCCGACAGAGCTCTGCCGCACGGCGATTCGGCGGTGGCATTCGTCCTCAAGCGACGGACCGACGCAGAGGCCGCCGGCGACGAGATCATCGCGGTGATCGACGCGGCCGACACCAGGACTGAAGGACTCCATGCCGACAACGTCGCCGAGGCACGGTTCGGCCGAACGCATGCCGCGGCCGCGGCGACCGAAATAGCGGCGCGGGCCTGCGCTGTGGGCACCCGGGTGCGGGTGGATCAGATTGGTGCGCAACCGATGCCGGGCCACACACGTTCGGAGGTCCGCCTGACGTCGATGTCGGGCCGCACCGACGGGATCTCTCTGTCCGCCGTGAACGGCTCGGTCGCCCCGTTCGCCGTCGGCGCCGTCCCTGTGACCGAGCGCTATGCCGGTGAGAGCAGAAGCGATCTGCTGAATCGCATGCGCCGCCGAGAGCCCGGCGGAAACGGTCCTGTCCGTTGCGCTCTGGTGTCCGATTCCACCGCGACGGTGGACGGTCTCCGGCGTGCCGCGGTGGAGCGCCTGGAACGCGGTGAGGCACCGGCAGGGATCGGCGTCGTGTTCGCCGAGACACCGGTCACCGGTGAACTGGCGTTCATGTTCACGGGAGCAGCAGCGGCGTACCCGGGCGCCGGACGCGACCTCCTGCTCGCCTGGCCCGAGCTCGGCGACGCTCTGGCAGCCCGATTCTCCGGTGTCGGCGACCTGGCACGGGCTCTCTACGGCGCCGGCATCACCACGCTGGATCCGCGCACCCAGTTGACCGGCTGCGCGCTGGTCTGCCAGGCGCAGGCGGAGTTCTCCCGCACCGTCCTCGGCCTCACACCCGCGGCCGCGGTGGGTCTTTCCTCGGGCGAGACAAACGCTTTGATGGCATTCGGTGTGTGGCGTGACCTGGAGCCCATGCTCGACGAGATCGAGGCGTCGGGCATGTACGGCGACGAGCTGACCGGCGCCTGTCGCGTTGCGGCGGCGGACTGGGGCCTCGGTGATCAACCGGCACCGTGGGAATGCTGGCGCGTGACCGCGCCGCGGGCGGCCGTCGAGTCGGCGCTGGCCACAGAACCGCGCGCCTACATGACCATCGTGCAGGCCCCCGACGACTGTGTGATCGGGGGCGATCCCGCGGCGTGCCGACGGGTGATCGACGCGGTCGAGGGCGCCCGCGCGATGCCCCTCGGCCTGGACATGGTGATCCACTGCAGTGCGATGGCACCGTTCGCCGATGTGTGGCGCGGTATCCACACCCGGGAAACCCACGAGGTACCGGACGTCCGCTTCTACACCAACGCCGTCAACCGCGCCTATGTGCCGACACGGGAAGCTGCCGCCGAGGCCATCACCAGACAGGCGCTCGAGCCGATCGACTTCCCTGCCACGGTGCGCCAGGCCTGGGAGGACGGCGTCCGTATCTTCGTCGAACACGGGCCCCGCAGCATTCTCACCGGGGCGGTGGGCAAGATCCTCGGCGACCGACCGCACCTGGCGGTGGCGCTGGACCCGCAGGAACGGCGCGGGCTGCGGGCGCTCGCCGAGAGCGTTTCCACGATGTGGGTCCACGGACTTCCGGTCCGCACAGACGCTTTCGATGCGCGCATGCAGATGCTGCGCGAGCAACTCGCCCCGCCGCCGACCGGCGCGCGCACGCTGACGTTGGCCGCGCACCGGCCACCTGTCGTCTCGGTGCCCGCCGTCGTGCCAATTGGCGAGGCCTTCGGGAATGGGAGCACTCCGATGCCAGAAGCCGACCCCGCAAGCGTCCAGCACATGCCGCCGGCGCCGTCTCATCCCGCACCCTTAGTGCTCGCCGAAAGTGTTGTCCCGCAGACCACGACGGTACGCAACGGCAACGCCGACCCGGTGATCGTCGCAGAGGGTACTGCGGCAACGGTGAGCGACAGGACTGCCGCGGCACTGAGCCTCATCTCGACAGTGGGTGAGACGCACGCTGTGTTCGTCGATCGGCAGGCGCAGGCGCACGCGTCCTTCCTGCAGTCGCGGGCCGAGCTGTTCCGGCTCGCGGCAGGCGGGCGTGGTGTGGCAACGGTTCCCGTACCGAGCGCGACCGTGGCCGTCGCACCGGTCACCGAGCCGCCGCAACCCCAGCCGGTGGTGACGACTCCGACCCCACCGGTCATTCCACCGCCGGTGGCGAATCCGGCGCCGTCGGTGGCACCTGCCAAGACCACGACCGCCGAGCCGTTGTGGAATCGATCCCAGCTGGAAACGCTGGCAGGCGGCAAGATCTCGGAGGTCCTGGGTCCGATCTTCGCCGAGCTCGACCAGTACGAGCGGCTGGTGCGGATGCCGGAGCCACCGCTGTTGCTGGCCGACCGCGTGATGAGCATCGACGGCGAACCCGCCACGATGGGCACCGGCACCATCGTCACCGAGACCGATGTCGACCCCGACGCGTGGTACATGCACAACGGCCGGATGTCGCCCGGCGTGGTGATCGAATCCGGCCAGGCCGACCTGCTTTTGGCGTCGTGGCTGGGTGCCGACTTCACCAACCGCGGTCAACGCGTCTACCGCCTGCTCGGTTGCGACCTGACGTTCATGGGTGGATTGCCGCAGGCCGGCGAAACACTGCACTACGAGATCCACATCGACGGACACGCGAAAACCGGTGACACCCGGTTGTTCTTCTTCCACTACGACTGCTACATCGGCGACCGCCTGGCGATCTCGGTGCGCAACGGACAGGCCGGGTTCTTCTCCGACGAGGAGCTCGCGAACTCCGACGGTGTGCTGTGGGACGCCGCCGACGACGTTCCGCGCGAGGGTGCGCGGCGCGACGAGCCGCCTCGGGTGACGCAAAAGCGCGCCTTCGACCGCGGGGACCTCGATGCCTTCGTCGCGGGAAATACGTTCTCCTGCTTCGGGTCCGGCTTCGAGATGGCCGCCGCGCACTCGCGCACCCCGACGCTTCCGAGCGGCAAACTGCGGCTGTTCGACGAGATCGCCGAATTCGATCCCGCGGGTGGCCCCTGGGGCCGCGGGTATCTGCGCGCCAGGGCGGCGGTGCCGACGGATGCGTGGTTCTACGATGGGCACTTCAAGAACGACCCCTGCATGCCGGGCACACTGATGGCCGATGCGGCGACCCAGGCATTGTCGTTCGCGATGGCTGCGTACGGCTTCACCATCGAGCGTGACGGCTGGCGCTTCGAACCGGTACCCGAAGAGATGGCGCGCTTCGTGTGCCGCGGCCAGGTCATCCCGGATCGAGACCACGTCCTCGACTACGAGGTGTTCGTGGAGGAGATCATCGACGGGCCGACGCCGATGATCATCGCAGCGCTGCTGTGCAGCAGCGACGGATTCAAGGTGTTCCACTGCCGTCGGTTCGGTATGCGGCTGGTGCCGGACTGGCCGATGCCGCCCGGAGCGCCCGGACCAGTGCGCATCCTGGAGGGCACCAGAGACGTTCGCGGCGATCACGGGGCACTGCTGGCCTGCGGTCGCGGGATGCCGTCGGACGCCTTCGGAGCGCTCTACGCGCCGTTCGACGGCACTCGCCGGGCGCCGCGGCTACCTGATGAGCCGTACCACTTCATGTCGCGCGTCCTGCGCGTCGACAGCCCGCCCGGGGTGGCGACCAAGGACGGCGTCGTCGTCGCCGAATACGACGTGCCCGCCGACGCCTGGTATTTCGAGGATGCGCACTCCGATGCCGTGCCGTTGTCGGTCCTGATCGAAATACTCCTGCAACCGTGCGGATGGCTTTCCTCCTACAACGGCTTCGCCGCCAACCGGCCCGACGATGTGGTGTTCCGCAACCTCGACGGCGGCGAGGTGGTGCTGCACAGGCCCGCGACCGTCGGCACGCTGCGGGTGACGTCGCGGCTCGAGAGGTTCGCCGAGGGCGGCGGATCGACGATCGTGTTCTTCGACGTGGTCTGCACGCAGGGCATCGACGTCGTCATGACGATGAAGACGGCGTTCGGTTTCTTCAGTCCCGAGGCACTCAGGAACCAGGTGGGCCTCCGGGTGAAACCAGGTGCACTGGAGGCGCTTTCAGAGCCGGCCGCGGTCGCGCGGGCATATCGCGCCGACGATCTGACGGGTGCCCCCTGGCTCACCCAAGGTCGGCTTCAGGTGATCGACCGGGTCAACTTCTGGCCAGGCGGGGGAGAGCACGGTCTCGGTCGACTGGTGGCCGAGTACGACGTTCGTCCCGAGGCGTGGTTCTTCAAAGCCCACTTCTTCCAGGATCCGGTACAACCCGGTTCACTGGGACTGGAGGCTATGCAGCAGGCGGCACGCGCGGCGGTGCGGCTCGCGGGATTGGCTGACGGCCGTTCGGCCTTCGAGCCCGTCGCCGTCGGGCAGAGCTTCAGCTGGAAGTTCCGCGGTCAGGTGATACCCACCAACGGCAGAACGCGCTCGGAGATCGAGATCGTCTCCGTCACTGAGGATCATGACGGAGTGCTGGTCGTCTTCGACGGGCACTTCTGGGTCGACGACCTGTGCATCTACTCGACGACTGCAATGGGTGTGCGGGTGATCTGAGCGCCTCGGCTCACAGGGGCGGCCTCGCGAACGGCACCGTGATCGCGTCGTCGCGATCGTCGATCCGCTCGACTTCGCGCGGATCATGACGTAACGCTGCGGTCCTCGGTGAGTGCCTGGCGGGCCGCGGGCGCACGATCAGCGGCCACCAGAACCAGCGACCGAGCAGCGCGGCGATGGCCGGCGTCAGGAACGCACGCACGACCAGGGTGTCGAACAGCAGACCGATGCCGATGGTGGTGCCGACCTGACCGATCACCGCGAGATCGCTGAAGACCATTGCCGCCATGGTGAAGGCGAAGACCAGCCCGGCATTCGTCACCACCTTGCCGGTGCCGCCCATCGCCCGGATGATGCCGGTGTTGATGCCGGCGCCGATCTCTTCCTTCATGCGGGACACGAGCAGCAGGTTGTAGTCCGAACCCACGCCGAGCAGCACGATGACCGCCATCGGCAGCACCATCCAGTGCAACTCGATACCGAAGATGTACTGCCAGATGAGCACCGACAACCCGAACGATGAGCCCAGAGAGAGCGCCACCGTCCCCACGATGACGAGGGAGGCGATCAAGCCGCGCGTGATGAGCAGCATGATCAAGAAGATCAGGCACAGCGCACTCACCGCGGCGATCAGCAGATCGTAGGTGGAGCCTTCCTGGAAGTCCTTGAACGTCGAGGCCGTTCCCGCCATGTAGATCTGGGCACCCCGAAGCGGCGTATTCTTCAGCGACTCCTCGGCCGCCGCCTTGATCTGGTCGATACTGTCGATACCCTCAGCCGATCCCGGATCTCCTTTGTGGGAGATGATAAATCGAGCCGCCTTGCCGTCGGGGGACAGGAAAGAACTCATCGCACGCTGAAAGTCCGCGTTCTGGAACACTTCCGGCGGCAGGTAGAAGGAATCGTCGTTCTTGGCGGCGTCGAACGCCTGCCCCATTGCCGTGGCATCCTGCGACGTTTCGTCCATGATGCCGAACGTGCCCTCCATCGTGGCGTGCATCGTCAGCATCATGTTGCGCATCGACTCCATGATGGCGATGGTGCGCGGCAACTGCGCGAGCAGCTGCGGCAGTACCGCGGCCAGGTCATCGAGATTCCCCTCGAGCACGTGGATCTTCTCGGCGAGCTGATCGATTCCGTCGAGTGCGTCGAAGATGTTCCGTATCGCAAAACAGAGCGGGATGTTGTAGCAGTGCGGTTCCCAGTACAGGTAGTTGCGGATGGGCCTGAAGAAGTCGTCGAAGTTGGCGACGTTGTCGCGCATCTCGTCCATCACGACGGTCACCTCTTTGGTGATGGCGACCGAGTCGAGGGTCACGTCGGTTATCTTCGACTGGATGTCGTACAGCCGTTTCGTCAACTCGATCTGTCGCGTGAGCATGTCGGCTTGGGCGCCCATGTCGTCCACGCGGTCCTGCATGTGCCGCATCATTTGTTGCTGTCCGGCGTTCTGCATGCTGATCAGGAACGGTATCGAGGTGCGCTCGATCGGCGTTCCCTCCGGCCGGGTGATGCTCTGAACCCGCGACACCCCGGGCACCCCGAAAATCGCCTTGGCCAACTTGTGCAGGACGATGAAGTCTGCAGGATTGCGCATGTCGTGGTCCGACTCGATGATCAGGATGTCGGGCATCATGCGCGCCTGGGAGAAATGTCGATCGGCGGCGGCGTACCCCAGATTCGCGGGCACGTCGTCGGGGATGTAACGCCGGTCGTCGTAGCTGGTCCGGTACCCCGGCAGTGCGATCAATCCGACGAGTGTGATCGCCAGTGTGGCGATCAGGATGGGTCCCGGCCAGCGGACGATAGCGGTGCCGATGCGTCGCCACCGTCGCATGGCGATCACGCGTGTGGGATCGAACAATCCGAAGCGGCTCCCGGTCGCCAGCGTTGCGGGAACGAGCGTGAGTGCGACGACAACAGCGACGAGCATGCCTATGGCGCAGGGAATTCCGACGGTCTGAAAGATCGACATACGGGTGAAACTCAGGCACATCAGCGCCCCGGCGATCGTCAGACCGGAGCCCAGAACCACCGGTGCGACACTGCGGTAGGTCGTGTAGTACGCGACCTCCCTGGTCTCACCCGCCTGACGCGCTTCCTGATAACGGCCGAAGAAGAAGATGCCGTAATCGGTTCCGGCCGCCATCGCCAACGCGACCAGCATGTTGATGGCGAACGTCGAAAGCAGGAAGACGTCGTTGTGGCCCAGGAAGGCCACGATGCCGCGCGCCGCGAACAGTTCGATGCCGACGGTGACCAGCAGCAGCACCACGGTGATGACCGATCGGTACACGATCATCAGCACCACGAAGATGATGACCGCGCCGATCAACGTCATCTTCAGGATGGAGCTCTCGCCGCTGTGCTGCATATCCGCGAGAAGTGGTGCTGCTCCGGTGACGTAGACCTCGACACCGGGCGGCGGCGGCGTCCGGTCGACGATCCCGCGGACCGCCTCCACCGACTTCAGCCCTTCGGACGAACCTTGGTCGCCGACCAGGTTCAGCTGGACGTACACCGCCTTGCCGTCCGGGCTTTGCGCACCCGCTGCCGTGAGACGATCGCCCCACAGATCCTGCACGTGCTCCACGTGCTGCGATTCGCTTGCCAGCCGGTCGATCAGCCTGTTGTAGTACTCCTGCGCGTCATCACCGAGCGGCTCCTGTCCTTCGAGCACGATCATCGCCGTGCTGTCGGAGTTGGATTCACCGAAGATCTGACCCATGTGTGCCATGGCCTGCACCGAAGGCGCGTCCTTGGGACTCATCGGCACGGACTGTTCCCTGCCGACCTGCTCCAGCGACGGGACGGCGAAGGTGACGAGCAAGGTCAACGCCGCCCAACCCAGGATGATGACGGGCGCCAGTGCGCGGATCGACCGCGCGATCAGCGGCTTCTCGTTACGCAGCTGATGGTTGGCCACTATTGCTGCGGGTTCTGCAACAAGGCACGAACCAGCGGACGGGGTCCCGTGGGCCGGATCAATGCACTGGCGGGGCGCGGTCGAACCTGTTGCGGCCACCAGAACCAACGTCCCAGTAGCGCAGCGATGGACGGCGTCATGAACGCGCGAACGATCAGCGTGTCGAAGAGCAGACCCAGGCCGATCGTCGTACCCATCTGACCGATGCTCACCAGATCGCTGACCACCATCGAGCCCATCGTGGCGGCGAACACCAGGCCGGCAGTCGTCACGACCTTTCCGGTGCCGCCCATGGCGCGGATGATCGCGGTGTTGATGCCGGCGGGCAGTTCATCCTTGATGCGGGCGACCAGCAGCAGGTTGTAGTCAGACCCCACCGCGAGCAAGGTGATCACGGTCATGACGAGGACCGCCCAATGGATCTGCACGCCGACCACGTACTGCCACACGAACACCGACACGCCGAAGGCTGCGCCCAGTGAGACGAGGACCGTGCCGACGATCGTGAGCGCGGCGACAAGGCTTCTCGTCATGATCAACATGACGATGAAGATGAGGCAGATCGCGGCGACGACGGCGATCATCAAGTCGTACCGCGAGCCGGTGACCATGTCCTTGGTGATCGCCGCGGTGCCGGTCAGGTAGATCTGCGAACCCTCCAGCGGCGTGCCTTTGAGCGCCTCCTCGGCGGCGGTCTTGATCGCGTCGACACGCGAAATGCCCTCCGGCGACGCCGGATCGCCCTTCTGGAGGATGAGGAGGCGAGTGGACTTCCCGTCGGGCGAGATGAAGATGTCCATGATCCGCTTGAAGTCCTCGTTCTCGAAGACGTCCGGCGGGATGAAGAACGAATCGTCGTTCTGTGCGGAATCGAACGCCTTGCCCATGGCGGTCGGATTCTCGTTCGCTGTGTCCATCTGACCGAACACGCCCTCCATGGTGCTGTGCATCGTCAGCATCATGGTCCGCATGCTCTGCATGATCGCGATCATCTCCGGGAACTGAGCCAGGATCTGCGGCATCAGCACATCGAGCTGGTCGAGGTTGAGCACCAGCTTGTCCAGTTTCTCGGTCAAGATGTCCACACCGTCGAGCACGTCGAAAATGCTTCTGATCGACCAGCACAGCGGGATGTTGTAGCAGTGCGGTTCCCAGTACAGGTAATTGCGGATCGGCCGGAAGAAGTCTTCGAAGTTGGCCACGTTATCGCGCAATTCGGCTGTGGTTTCCTGCATCTCGTGAGTCGTGGCAACCATGTCGTGGGTGGTGGCGACCATCTGCTGCATCAGCCCGTACATGTGCTGCATGATCCCGATCATCTCGGTGAGCATGTTGGCCTGCTGGAGCAGATCGGCCATGCGCGTCTTCTGAAACTGCATGAACTGCTGCTGGCCTGCCTGCTGCATGCTCAGCATGTAGGGGATGGTTGCGCCGCGAAGCGGGGCCCCCTCAGGCCGGGTGACGGCCTGGACATTGGAAATGCCGGGAACCGCCAACACGGCCTTGGCCAACTTGTTCAGGATCAGGAAATCCGATGGATTACGCAGATCGTGGTCGGTCTCGATCATCAGGATCTCGGGCGCCATCATGGCGGACTCGGGGAAATGGCGTCCGGCCGCGGCCATTCCCTCCATGGCCGGAATGTTCTGGGGGAGATAGTCCTGGTCGTTGTAGCTCGGCTTGAAACCGGGCAGAGCCAGAAGCCCCAGCAGCGTCACGGCCAACGTAGCGACCAGAATCGGTGCGGGCCAACGCACGATCGCCGTACCCATGCGCCGCCACCCCCGCACCTGCAGGCTGCGTTTCGGGTCGAATACGCCAAAACGGCCGCCAAGGGCAAGGACTGCGGGATACAGCGTGAGCGCGACCGCGACGGCGACCAGAATGCCGACGGCGGTGGGAAGTGCGAGCGCGTTGAAGAAGGGGAGCCGGGTGAAGCTGAGGCAGTAGAGGGCGCCGGCAATGGTGAGCCCCGACGCCAAGACCACTTTGGCGACACCGCGGTACGTGGTGAAGTAAGCCGTCACCCTGTCCTCGCCGGCCTGGCGGGCCTCCTGGTAGCGGCCGATGAAGAAGATCCCGTAGTCGGTTCCTGCTGCGATGCACAGGGCCACAAGAAGATTTACGCCGAAGGTGGTCAGTCCGAGCACGTCGTAGTTGCCCAGCAGTGCGACGATGCCACGCGCGGCCTGCAGTTGGATTCCCACCACCACCAGCAGGAGGACCACGGTCACGATCGAGCGGTAGACGAACAGCAGCATCACGAGGATGACCCCGACGCTCACCAGCGTCACGAGGATGACCGTTTCGTTGCCACTCTTGCCCACATCGGCCGCCAGCGCCGAGGGCCCGGTCACATACGCCTCAATTCCCGGCGGCGCCGGGGTGTCCTCGATGATCTGCCGCACCGCGGCGACCGACGCGTTGGCGGTGGCCTGGTCAGGACTACGGGCCAGCCCCGCCTCGAGATTGCCGACGATACCCACCTGCACGTAAGCGGCTTTGCCATCGCCGCTCTGTGCAGCGCCTCGGGTGAGGGGATCGCCCCAGAAATCCTGGATGTGCTGAACGTGTTCGGGATCGTCGCGCAACTTCTGGATCAGTTCGTCATAGTACTGATGCGCCGCGTCGCCGAGTGGCTCCTGGCCTTCGAGCACGATCATCACCGAGCCGCCCGTTTCCGGTGATTCGAAAGCATCGGCCATGCGCTCGGATGCCTTCAGCGACGGCGCGTCGAGAGGGTTGAGGTTGACGGAGTGCTTCTGTTCGACTTCTTCCAGCGATGGGACGAGAACACTGAGGGCGACGATGATGCCCAGCCACGCCAGGATGACCACCAGCGAGAACCGGTGAATCGTGCGGGCTATCAGCGGCCGAGCGTTGACCAGTTGGTGATTGCTCATGCGGCCTTCAACATGCAGGACGTGAAGGTGCTCGCTTCGTGCTCGGCGATCTTCTCGTCTTTGACCACCCCGTCGACAAGGATTCGGCACCCGAGGCTGTCGCTGTCCCCTTGAGCCGCAATGCTTCCGATGCCCGCGGCCCCGGTGATCGGGAACTCCAACGACCACGGCAGCGGTACTGCTTCGAGAAACTGCGGGTCGCCGTTCTCGTTGAAGAAGCTGACCTGGGCCACGGTTCCCGGCGGACCGAAGATCTCGTATTTGAGGTACTTCGGGTTGACGGGTGGGCCCTCATCGGTGGCGGTGTCGCCGTAGGGGACCGAGTCGTCCGTGCCGAAGATCCCGTGCAGTCGCGACACCGTGAAACCCCCGGCACCGACGACGATCAGGATCACCAGCGGGATCCACAGCTTCTTCAGCAGTCGCAGGATCACCGATCCTGGCCGCCGCCTACGCTTTTTCGGAGGTCCTGCCGGCGGCAAAGCTTCAGACAGCCCAGGTGCAGGGATGTCCCGATGGTTGACCCTGTCCACATCGGACGGCGCTGGCTCTACCTCGGGCAAGCTGCCGTCGACCACCGGACCCACCTTCCACCTTTCCACCGGCCTCCCCATCTGACGCCTGCCGGGCGGTCGGACGCGCACGCCGCGCCGTCGACCACGGCCCCCGGCACACAGCGAGATTTTGGGCGCGCCGCAGGCGACAACTGCCAGGGTGCGACAGTCGCTGACGCCAGAGTAAATCATGGCAGTACTCACAGGCGGGAACTTTTCGCAAACCCTCAGGCGATTCGCGGCACCTGTAATGGTTCGCTGGAGGGCTACCCTCGCCAATGAAATCCGACATGTCTGCACTGCAGCAACGAAAAGCCTCGCCACCTGCAACTTTGCCGAGGCCGCGGCGGAGGACGACGATCATCGAACCCTGGGCGTAGGGGTTCGATCGGGACAGCTACCGGTGTGGCAGGACTCCGGGAAGAGCCCTCGAAAACCCGCCTTTGGCAACGTTGACCGCTGTCGTGAATGGGATCTCCGGACAGGACCGAGCCATGTCACGAAACGCGCACCACGTAAATATACATGAGCGTCATTTATTAATGGCGACCCGGCCCGCGCGCCCGCCCATTGGCTCGATGCCGCGGCCGAATACGACCGCGAAGGTGGACCCGAAGATTCTCCGACGACCTCGCCGCGCTGCGGGCAAATAAGGGAGATTTCCCGGCCCGCCTTGCGCGGGCGACAGTTCATCGGGTCGCCGGTCGCAATCGGCGGCGCACGACTGATCGCGGCCATGACGGGCCCGGCCGGTTCCCGGAACTCGGAGCAAACACCCGGACGCCGCGACTCATGCGAGTCGTGTCGTTGTGTGGCCTATTCGATCACGCCGGCGAGTTCGAACTCCGCGAGCGTCCGTTCGACGAGCTCGTGCAGCTCTCGCTTTGTCGTCACCAATCCCGGCTGGTAGGCGCGGATATGCAGGCCGACCTTGTTGGCTTCGATTCCGCACCCGAAGAACAGCTGTAGGTGACTGCCCATCTGTTCGAGCCGACGCTGGGTGAGCAGCTGGTCGATTCCCCTCAGATAGGCGTAGTCACAGGGGTTGCCGTCAGGACGGATGACCACGGGACCGACCTCGCCCAGGCTGGAACACACCGCAGGCGGGTCAGGGTCGTCGAGGCCCGAGTCAACCATCTCCTTCCAGGCCCGTTTCGGGGTGAACGGGGTCAGGGGAGCGAGAGCAGCCGATGGATCCGGTGTGTCGCGCAACGTCTTCAACGCCTGTTTGATGGAGGCGCGGGCCACGCGGAGATCTGTCGTCACGATGGCCGGGTCGATGCTGAAGCGCGCGAAAGACACTGCGACAGCACGGGTGTCGTCGGCTTTGCGGTCGTTCACGACAAGCAGCATGTTGACGTTGCCGTCGCGAGCCCGCCCCAGGCGTTCACCGAGCTTGGCGGTCAGTGCCGTGGCCAGTGTGCTGCCCGACCCGCCGAGAGCTGTTGCGCGAGCTTCCCATTCGTCCATGTTTAATCGGACCCAGACACCGGGCACATCGGCCGGCGTGTCACCGCCGGTGGAGGCCGTGGCGATCGGCTGCGCGGTGGTGGGGCCGTCGCGGCGCAGGCGCGCCTGCTTGATCGGCTCGATCGCGGCCCGTAGTGCGCGCACCAAGGCGGGCGCCTCCTGCACGGCGCCGATCGCATCCTCCAGGACGGCGCGTACGAGGGGGCGTGAGCGCGGCGGCGGGTACCCCTGACCGCTGGTGTCGCCCAGAATGGCCATGACGACCGCGACGACACCCCCGATTCCGTCGATGACGTAGTGGGACATGACAAGGCTTACCGCGGTTGACCCGTCGGTGAACGAACGGACGCTCAGGCGCCAGCCGGGCCCGGATTCGGGGTCGAGCGGCTGTCGGGCGCACTCGTCAAGCCAGTCGCTGAACTCGGTGCGCGGACGCGGCTTCTCGATGATGTCGAGTTCCGAGGCCAGCCCGTCACACACCCAGCGATAGCGACCGAAGGGTAGGGGCGAACGCTCGATCCGGCGGCCCAGCAACCCGTGCGCGAGATTGCCGTGGAAGCGCTTCAACGTATCGAGGTCGATGTCGCGGTCGTAGCCCCAGACGACTTGCATGATCTCTTTTTGGCCGGCGGCCCGATGTCCCGCATAGAAAGCTTGATCCAGCAACGCAAGTCGGTTGTCAAGTTGCGGCTGCCCTTGCGCTGCGCCGGCATCGGTGGACCGACTCGCGGGGCTGTTCCGGATGGCCACCGACTAGCCGCCCACGGCTCGCGGTGCCGCAACACGGCCGCAATTGACGCGGTCGAAATATTTCATCGCGCTGACCATAGCGCACCCGAGCGCGCAACCTTGGCGAAGTTTCAGAAGCGGATGAGCATCACCGTGACGCACCCGTCAATTCGGCGTCGACTCCGCACGCACATCCCCTATTCTGTCGCCGTGACGAGCCGGGCCAGGACGGGGGCAAGGGCACGGTGAGATTTGTCCTCGCGTTCTATGGAACTCGCGGCGATGTGGAACCGGGTGTTGCCGTCGGCCGCGAGCTGGCCCGGCGCGGACACGACGTCCGCATCGCCGTTCCGCCTGACCTGACGCGTTTCGCCGAATCCGCCGGCCTGACGGCGGTCGCGTACGGGCCCGCCAACCAGGAGTGGCTGGACGCGACACGCAACCTCTGGGCACGGGTGTTTCGGAACTTCTGGCGGATCGGGGAAATCAAGCGCCTGCTTCACGAAGCACGTGAGCCTGGCACCAACGCCTGGGCGAGCATGAGCCGAACCCTGGTCACGCTGACCGAAGATGCCGACCTGCTGTGCTCCGGAATGAGCTACCAGGAGCTCGCCGCCAACGTCGCGGAGTTCCGTGACATGCCCCTGGCCACGTTGTTGTGGTTCCCCAACCGGGTCAACGGCCACCTCTTGCCCTCGTTTCCCGCGCCACTGGTCCGGAGGGCGATGAGGCTCTACGAGTGGCTGGTGTGGCACGGAGTGAAGTCGGCCGACGACACTCAGCGCAGGGAGCTGGGCCTTCCGAAAGCGATCGGCCCCGCCCCGGACCGCATCGCCGAACGGGGAGTCCTCGAGATCCAGGCCTACGACGAAATCTGCTTTCCCGGTCTGGCTGCGGAATGGGCCGACAAGAATCTGCCGCGGCCGTTCGTGGGGACCTTGACGCTGGAGTCAGCGACGGGCGCGGATGACGACGTCGCCGCCTGGATCGCCACCGGTTCGCCACCCATTTTCTTCGGGTTCGGCAGCATCCCCGTCGAAGCCCCCGCTGCGACGGTCACGATGATCGCCGCGGCTTGCGCGCGTCTGGGCGAACGGGCACTGGTGGGTGCCGGTTGGAGCGACTTCGAGAACGTCCCGCACTTCGACCATGTCAAGGTGGTCGGCACCGTGAACTTCGCGACCGTGTTTCCGGCATGCCGGGCGATCGTCCACCACGGGGGCGCGGGAACGACAGCCGCGAGTCTGCGCGCCGGCGTCCCGACGTTGATTCTCTGGATGGCCGACGTCCAGGTGATATGGGGAGCCGCCATCCGGCGGCTCGGGGTCGGCACGTCACGGCGTTTCGCAACGACCACCGAGAAGACTCTGATCGCGGACCTACGTAGGATCCTCCAGCCCCGATACCTGTGTGCGGCCCGTGAGGTGGCCACCAGAATGACCCCGCCCGCCACCAGTGTCGCGGGCGCCGCCGATTTGCTCGAGGATTTCGCCGGCCGCGCTCGGGTCGGCTGAAACAGCGAACAAGACCCACCGGAATCGTCGCCTGCGCGTTGCGGCCAATGACTTACCGTCGCTTGCGTCAATTTACCGTTCGGGCGGCGCCGGACGCGCTTATCATCTGCATTCGTGATCGAGCTGGACGGTATCGCCAAGACGTTCGACGGGACGATACACGCGCTGCAGGACGTCAGCTTCTCGGTCCCGACGGGCACGGTATGCGCGCTGCTGGGCCACAACGGCGCAGGCAAGACGACGACGATCAAGATCCTGTCCACACTGATGCGACCAACCTCCGGCAGGGCATTGGTCGCCGGTTTCGACGTCGTCGAGCAACCCGCCCTGGTGCGGGCCAGCATCGGAACGACGGGCCAGCTGGCCGCCCTCGACTGGCAGCTGACCGGGCGAGAGAACCTGGTGCTGTTCGGCCGATTACGGGGCATGCGGCGCAAGCATGCGCAGATTCGTGCCGATGCGCTGATCGAGCAGTTCGACATGGCGCACGCTGCCGATCGGCGGGTCCTGAACTATTCGGGCGGCATGCAGCGCCGCATCGACATCGCGGCCGCGCTCGTCGTTCCGCCCAAGGTCCTCTATCTGGACGAGCCGACCACGGGCCTGGACCCGCGCAGCCGCCGCGCGGTGTGGGACCTGATCTCCTCCTTGTCCGCCCACGGCGTGACCGTCCTGCTCACGACGCAATACCTCGAAGAGGCCGACCTGCTCAGTGATTCGGTCATCGTCATCGATCACGGCCGTGTCATCGCCAGCGGAACCGCAGAGGACCTCAAACATCGCGTGGGCCACAGCTATTGCACGGTGAGCCCGGTAGATCCGGCCAACCTGTCCCTCATCTTCAACGCGGTCGCCGACCTCGAGGGCGCCGAGGCCGACGCCGAAGCGAACACCGTGTCGGTGCTGGCACCCAACGGTGTCGGCACGCTCAGCGAGGTGTTCCGACGTGTCGATCAGCTCGGCGTCGAACTGGCGGACATCTCGCTGCGCAAGCCGTCGCTCGACGAGGCGTTTCTCCACGTCACCGATGCTGCCGTGACCACCGACAGCGGAATCGCGTGACGGCACTGGCCGCATTGACCGAGCGGATGGTGCGAGGGCAGATCCGCGACGATCTGCCGTTCGCAATCTTGGCGCCCGCCGGGTTCTTCGTCGTCTTTCACTTCGCGCTGCGCAACGTCATCGACACCGGGGAGACGAGCTACGCCCAGTACCTGCTCCCGGTCATCATCGTGCAGGTGATGTTCCTCGGCGCGCTGACGACTGTCGACCGGGCCGTGTTGGATCAGCAGTCGGAGTTCGGCGTCCGCCTGCGTACGCTGCCCATCTCGGCAGCCACCCCGTTGATCGCCCGGATGGTGTACTGCGTGTTGCGCGGAGCGATCGCGCTGATCACAGCCATCGTCGTCGGCTACGTGTTCGGCTTCCGGATTTTCGGCGGACTTTTCTACGCGGCGGCCTTCGTCGGGCTGGTCCTGCTGTTCACCCTGGCGCTGTCGCTGGGCGCCGACGCGGCAGGCGCTGGGTTCGCGGGCACGGAGATCGGCAGAAACGGCGCGTCCAGTCAGATGCTCATGGTTCCGCAGCTGTTACTGGTCATGTTGTCGACCGGAATGGCCCCAGCGGACGCTTTCCCCGATTGGCTTCACAGTTTCGTGGCCTACCAGCCCGTCTCCCAGGTGACCGAAACCCTGCGCGGATTCGCGACGGGCCATGTCGAAACCGAAAATCTGGCAATGAGCGCGGGGTGGTGCCTCGCGCTGCTCGTGGTGTTCGGCGCGATATCGGCGCGAGTGCAGAGGCGGTCGCGATGACGACCAACACTGCGCTGCGGAGTTCATTGGCCGTCGAGACGTTTCTGTTCGCGGGGCGGCTGTTCACCCATTGGCGACGGGAACCTCTGGTGCCGATCCAGGCGGTGCTCTTCCCCACCTTCCTGCTGATCACCTACTACCTGTTGGTGGGGGAGTCGGTCACGAAAGTGACTGGCACAGACAGCCTTTACGGGCTGGTCCCGACATGCGCGGTGGCCGGGGCGATGTTCGGGGCGCTCGCCGCCAGCTTCAACATCCGGGTCGAACGGGAGTACGGTCTGCTCAGCAGGATGTGGGTGCTCCCGGTGCATCGCGCCAGTGCCCTCACCGGCAGGCTGGTGGCCGAGGCCGCGCGGACACTGGTGGCTTCCGCGATGATCACCGTGGTCGGCGTCGGGCTCGGCCTTCGATTCCAGGGCACGTGGCTCGACCTGGCGATGTTCCTGGTGGTGCCGGCGGCGGTCGCGGTCATCTTCTCCATGGCCCTGATCGCCATCGCCGTGCGTACGTCGAACAGCATGGTGCTCATGTGGCTCTCCGTGCCGGCGATCGGCGCGGTCTTCGCGAGTTCCGGTTCGCCCCCGGTGGAACTGCTGCCCGGTTGGATTCGACCCGTCATCGAGTTTCAGCCGATGGCGGCGACCATCGGCGCCATGCGCTCGCTCGCGCTGGGCGATCCGGCGCTGCCGCAGATACTGGTGGGGTTGCTGTGGGCGGTCGGGCTCGCCGCCGTGATTGGACCGCTGGCCGTCGTGGGGTACCGAGCGGCGGCCGAATCCGGGCCGTGACGAGCGGGATCCGCGGCACAGAACTGACCAATACGTTAATTTGCCGCTCAGTGCGCCAAAGTGATACGAACAGGATATATGTCTCCAATCAGTGGGATGTGTCGATTGCCAGCAGAGAGTATCCGATACCGATTGCGTCAACTTCCGAACACGCAGGTCCACGATGTCTAGACTCTGCGCCGGGATTGCAGGCAAGTGAGATAGGGGCAGCCTTGACCGTCACCGACTACGACGTCCGATCGCTGTACCTCGACCTGCTCCGGCGCAACCTCACCCGGTACGGAATGCACGAGCGAACGCCGCCTGACTGGCCCCTGCACCGGCGGGCCCTGCTGAAAACCGTCAACACGCTGACGCCGAGGCTGAGGGGTTCCAGCGCGCGCAACCAGCAAGCACGCGAATTGGGCCTGGACTGGCCGGCGGAAGCCGAGACGATGATCGGCATGAAGCGGCTGAAGAGTCTGCAGGAGTGCGTCGAGACGATCCTGGCCGAAGACATCCCCGGCGACCTGATCGAATGCGGAGTGTGGCGTGGCGGAGCGTGCATCTTGATGCGCGCGGTCCTCGCCGCCTACGGCGACGAGACACGCAGCGTGTGGCTCGCCGACTCGTTCCAAGGCGTGCCGAAGTCTGATCCCGCAAACTACAAGGCGGACAAGGGGATCAGGGCCGAACTCGTCGCAGGAATCCTCGGCGTTTCGGAAGACGACGTCAAAGCCAACTTCGAACGTTACGGACTTCTCGACAACCAGGTTCGGTTCCTCCCCGGTTGGTTCAAGGACACTCTCGCCGAGGCTCCGATAGAGCAGATCTCGGTGTTGCGACTCGATGGCGACCTGTACGAGTCGACGATCCAGGCCCTCGACGCGCTCTACCCGCGGCTGTCCCCAGGCGGGTTCTGCATCATCGATGACTACAGCGCGGTGAAAGCATGCGAACTCGCGGTCACCGACTATCGGAGGAAGCACGGGATCACTGCCGAGATCGTCGATATCGACGGCACCGGTGTGTTGTGGCGCAAGTGATTTCGCAACTCAGGCAACGGCGTCCGGTCCGTGCCTGACCGAGAGGCTCCGGTCCGCATCGGAATCCTCGGAGCGGCACGCATCGCGCCGGCAGCGGTGATCAAGCCGGCCAAGGGCCACAAAGAGGTCGCGGTCACAGCTGTAGCCGCCCGTGCCGGCGCGCGCGCTCGCGCGTTCGCCGGCAAACACGGCATTGCCCGGGTGCACGACACCTACGAGGCTTTGATCGCCGACCCCGAGGTCGACGCGGTGTACAACCCGCTGCCAAATGGGTTGCACGGCAGATGGACCCGGGCCGCGCTCGAAGCAGGCAAGCATGTGCTGTGCGAAAAGCCCTTCACCGCCAACGCTTCGGAGGCTCGCGAGATCGCGGATCTGGCCGCCTCCTCGGATCGGGTCGTCATGGAGGGATTCCACTATCGCTACCACCCTTTCGCTGGGCGCGTCGAGGACATCATCGGCTCGGGGGAGCTGGGCACGCTCGAGCGAGTAGAGGCAGCATCGTGTTTCTGGCTGCCGAGATTCTCCGACATCCGCTACGACTACTCCCTTGCCGGTGGCGCATTGATGGATCTCGGCTGCTACGCGGTCGACATGGTGCGCACGTTCGGCGGTTCGACCCCAGAAGTCATTTCTGCCCGGGCGAAACTCCGTGGTAGCCAGGTGGATCGGGCGATGACGGCCGAATTGCGGTTCGCCGGGGGACACACCGGACAGGTCCGATGCTCAATGTGGTCATCGGCTCCGCCGCATTTCACTGCCAGGGTGATCGGAAGCCGCGGGGAACTACGACTGAACCCGCTCATCCCGTTCCAACGCTTCTCGGTCCGGGTGGGGGACCGCAAACGCGTCGAGCATTTCACGTCGCGCTCGACCTACGCATACCAACTCGATGCCTTCGCCGGAGCAGTGCTGCGCGGAGAACTGGTGAAGACGACGCCACAGGAGGCCGTCGAGAACATGACAGTCATCGACGGGATCTACCGAGCCGCCGGACTCGCCCACCGCGAGCCGGTCTGATCTCAGCCGGCAGGACACCGCCGGCCAGCCATCCCGCGACGGTGGCGGCGAAAAGTCCCGGACAGCGCAGCGGCCAATCGTGGCGCATACCCGTTGCATCGGCGCGAATACCGTACGGCATCGACTTTGCGAGCACACCAGCGGTCCGCCGCACCAGCAGCGTCTCCTCGGTTCCGCTCAGCAACAACGTCGGCACCGCAGATTCCGACAGGCCCTCGGGTCGAGTGAAGCCGACGGACGCCATCACGATATGGGCAAGCGCGACATCTGAACTCAGTGCCAGATCCTCCAGGTAATCGTCGACGTCGGTCACTGGTACCGGTGCGTCACGCGCCGCGAAGCTCCGGTTGATCAACCGCCGAAACCCTGCGGCACGAGCGCACCGGCCTGCCAGCGCCCGCGCCGGCCTTGCCACCGGCCACCTGTTGACCATCGCACCGCACAGCACCGCCCGGGCGACGAGACCCGGCTGAGTCGCCAACAGTTGCAGACCGACCTGAGCCCCGAGCGAATACCCGACCACATGGGCCATTCCTGCGCGGGAGCGGATGACATCTGCCACCGCCTCCGCGGCGGCGGACATGGCGAAAGGTCCCTTGTCGGCGCTGCGCCCGAACTGAGGCAGGTCCGGTACCAGACAGTGGAAGCCGGGCAGCCGCTCGACCACGGGACGCCAGGACCAACCGCTCAGTCGTCCGCCGTGCAGGAAGACGATCGGGGGCCCCGACGACGGACCGCATTCGCGAACGAACAGATCCACCCCGGCACCCTACGTCTGGGTCCGCGCGCCAGCTGTGCTCAACGGAGTTTTCGTCCGCGCAGAGAACATTCGGTCGTCTACTCAGCTGGCGAAATGCGCTTGGTTGACGTGCGAGGCGACCCGTAGCGCGTTGGCCGCGACCGTCAGACTCGGATTCAGCCCGGTGCTGGAAGGGAAGAACGAACTGTCGACGACGTAGAGGTTGTCCACCTCGTGCGCACGGTTCTGCGGATCCAGCACGCTGGTGGCCGGATCGGTGCCAAACCGGCAGGTGCCGCACACGTGTCCCAGCGCCGTGTTGTTCTCACCGGTTCGGAGGGTGAGATTGCGGAATGGCGCCAACACCTCTTTGAGCTGCCGCAGGAACATCGACCTCCGGCTGATCTCGCTGGGGTGCAGGCGATACCGCAGTCGAACGCGTTGGCGGCCGTCCGAACCGGGCTTCTCGCTGGCTTGGACTCGATTGTCCAAGTAGGGAAGATCCTCCATGATCGCGGCCAGAATCAAGCCACCGCTGAAGAACCGTTCGTAGATCGGGCGCACCGCCGGGCTCAGTAGGCGAAGCGCCTTGCCCTGAGGGCCAGGGTGGTTGGTCAGCATCTCCATCGGAGCCAAAGTCGTCATCGCACCGGCTGACTGCACCGTGCCGAGTTTCTGGCCCTGGCAGAAGTAGAAGTCGTTGAGACCGATCTCCTTGTTCTCCGCGGTGATCCTCGAACCCGACTGCGGCCAGACCTCGATCCAGTCGAGCAGATGCCGCATCAGGTTGCGGCCCACCCAATCCGAACCGTTGGCCAGGCCACGCGGCCACTCACCCGACCGAGAATTCAACAACAACACCGGCGTGGCCAACGCCCCCGCAGC
>NZ_JAQGCZ010000029.1 GCF_027706845.1 Mycolicibacterium sp. BiH015 | reverse complement strand
CGAACAACTCCTCCAGCCGCGCCATCCGAGGCGGACTGGGAACGAAAGACGCTGCCGTCAAGGACATAACACCACCATGCCAGGCGGGTCCGACAAGTTCCCGCCGAAGGCGGGTACACCGTCGGGTATGGACCTGACACGAACGACGTGGACCCTGCCGAGAGAAACCGAGCTTGCCGACGGGGTGGTGCGCTGGAACTCGATCGGCGACGGCCCTGCTGTCGTCCTCGTCCACGGCACGCCGTACTCGTCGTTCCTGTGGCGCGACGTGGCGCCCGCCCTCGCCAGGACCGGCCGGCGTGTGTACGTCTTCGACCATCTGGGTTACGGGCAGTCCGACAAACACGATGGCCAGAACCTCACTCTCGCGGCCCAGGCACACAATTTCGCCGAGCTGCTCCGCCACTGGGAACCGGACCGCCCCAGCGTCGTTGCCTGTGACATCGGCGGCGCGATAGTGCTGCGCGCCTTGCTGCTCGAAAGGGCGCAGTACTCAGACCTTTTCCTGTTCGACGCTGTCACCGGGGGCACCTGGGAGCACGGCCTGTTCGGACTCATCCGTCAACACCACGAGGTCTTCGGCCAGCTACCCGCCTACGCGCACGAGGCGCTTGTCACCGCGCACCTGCGCAACGGCACCCATGCCGACTACGGCCCGGGGGTCCTCGACGCCTACCTGGCACCGTGGCTGGGCGCAGCCGGACAGGCCGCTTTCTACCGGCAGTACCGACAGCTCAGCCAGAGCGACACCGCCGACTACGAGGACCTGCTCGCGACTGTCGACATCCCGGTGACATTGGCGTGGGGCCGTGAAGACCGCATTCTCCCTGCGCCTCACGGGGAATGGATCGCAGCGCGCATTCCCAACCGAGGGCTGACATGGATCGACGATGCCGGCCACCTGCTACCGGAAGACGCCCCAGCCCAGCTCCTGGAACGGGTGATCGCTCACCTCAGTAGCGGGTCTCCCCCAGCCACAGCGCGTTGACGCCGGTCAGTGACCGCTGGGTCTGGTCGACCACACCGATCAGCGACCGAATCGCCACCGCGCCAAGCAGATCGGGCAGCGACGCCGCCGCCGGCTGCGAAGACGGCTTGGGCCGCAACACATCCCGCAGCGAAGAGCCTGGCAGGTACTGAAGTTCGACCTTGTCGTCGGCGTCGATACCGGCCAGCATCTTGGCTCGCTGTAGGGCGGTACGCAGGCCCCCGAGTTCGTCGACGAGGCCGCGCTCGAGCGCGTCAGCACCCGTCCACACCCGCCCTCGCGCCACCTGCTCGACGGCTTCGACGGTCATCTTCCGCCCCTCGGCAACCCGCTCGACGAAGTCGGTGTAGATCTCGTCGGCCCCGGCCACCACGTGCGCGTGCTGCTCCTCGGTGAACGGCGCGTCGATCGACCACGCATCGGCATTGTCATTAGTGCGCACCGAGTCCGAGCCGACACCGATCCTTTCCTTGAGCCCACGCGCGATGAACTTGCCCGTGACGACGCCGATCGATCCGGTGATGGTGCCGGGGTTGGCGACGATCGCATCGGCAGCCATCGACACGTAGTAGCCGCCCGAAGCAGCGACGGAGCCCATCGAGGCGACGATCGGCTTGCCCCGCTCGCGCGCGCGAACGACCTCCCGCCAGATCGTCTCCGATGCGGACACAGCGCCGCCGGGGCTGTCGACGCGCAGCACGATCGCCGCGATGTCGTCATCGGACACTGCTTGGCGCAGCGCGGCGGCGATGGTGTCGCCGCCGGCATTGGAGCCGCCGATCGGCGTCTGCCGGCCACCCTTGCCGCCGACGATGGGCCCGGCCACCGTCACCACCGCGAACCGCGGGCGATTCTTCAGCGTCGGGACCGCCGGCTTCTTGACACGCGCGTACCGGGAAACGTAAAGCCGGGGCGGCGCATCCTCGCTGTCGGCGTCCCCTGTTTCCGGCGAAATACCGTCCGCACCAATCTTTTCCGCGATCCGCGCGTAGGCCTCGTCACGGAAGCCGATACGATCCACCAGCCCCGCCGTCACAGCGTCATTGCGCAGCAGCGGCGCCCGGTCGGCCAGCCCGTCCAGCGTCGAGATGTCGATGCCGCGAGAGGCCGCCACCGCCGCCCACACCTGTGCGCGAAGTCCGTTGACCAGAGCGGTGTCGGCTTCGCGATGTTCTTCGGTGTAGTGGTTCTGCGTGAAAAGGTTTGCCGCGGACTTGTATTCGCCGCGCGCGACGAACTGGGCCTCAACGCCGAGCTTGTCGAGCGCATCGCGCAGGAACAGCGCGCTGGTCGCGAAGCCGACGAGGCCGACCGAGCCCGACGGCTGCATCCAGACTTCGCCGAATGCGGAGGCCAGGTAGTAGGACAACGTGCCCGGGTAGGTCTCTGCCCACGCCAGCGACGGCTTCTTCGCGGTGAATGCCACAATGGCCTCGCGCAACTCCTGCACGGGCCCCGGCGGCGCGGCGTCGATCTGCACCCGCGCGATCAGACCCGCCACCCGGGGATCGTCGGCGGCGCGGTGCAGCGCGGAGACGGCTTCACGAAGCAGCAGGGGCCGTCCGGCGCCACTGATGAGAGCCATCGGGTCGAAGCCGGCAGTTTCCGGCGGCGCGCTCTGCAGGTCCAGCTCGAGGATGCAACCGTCGGGGACGCCCTGATGGCGGGCGGTGTCGACCTTGCGGGCGATCTGACGGACTTCGTCGAACCCGGGAACACCGGACAGCACAGAGAACATGAAAACGAGCGTACCGACCTCTGCGAGGAGCAGAATCTGCGTATGCGACGTGGGGGGAAGTCGTGGCCGGCGCCTGTCGGCGGGGCTGTCGACGACGGCTATGGCCCGGTCGCGGACGCCTTTCGCGCGAACTTCGCCTACCGCGGCGACGTCGGCGGCGCCGTGGCGGTGTACCGCCACGGCGTCAAGGTCGTCGACCTGTGGGGCGGTTATCGCGACCGCGAGACACGCGCGCCCTGGCGCGATGACACCGTCGTCACGGTGTTCTCCACGACCAAAGGGGTCTCCGCGATCGCTGTCGCGGTGGCGGTGTCACGGGATTGGCTCGACTACGACGCCCGGGTAGCCGACTACTGGCCCGACTTCGCCCAGGCCGGCAAGGACACGGTGACAGTGCGGCAGCTGCTGTCACACCAGGCGGGACTCGCGGCGCTGGATCCGTCGCCCACGCTTGCCGACGTCGCCGACACAGAACGACTCTCGGCGATGCTTGCCGCTGCGCGTCCGGCGTGGCCGCCGGGCCGATATCACGGCTACCACGCCGTGACTCTGGGCTGGTACGAATCGGAACTGATTCGCCACGTGGACCCTGCCGGGCGCACTCTCGGGCGCTTCTTCGCCGACGAGATCGCACGTCCGCTCGGCCTCGAAATGTACATCGGCCTCCCCGACACCGTGGACCGCGACCGCGTCGCACACGTCTACGGGTGGCATCCCGTGCAGACGCTCCTACATCTCGACACCATGGTCCCTCGGGTCACGCTGGCGTTGATGAACCCCCGCAGCCTGACGTCTCGGGCGTTCATGATCCCCACCGACGTCGCGGGTCTCGACGCGATGGCCAACCGTGAGGAGGTACGGGTCGTCGAAATTCCGGCGAGCAACGGCATCGGTGCCGCGTCCGCCATCGCTGCGCTGTACGGGGCCGCCGCAACGGCCGACGTACGGCTCGGCCTGACGGAGTCGGCCCTCGAGGCGCTGATGGCGGAACCGACCCTGCCCACGAATGGACGCAAGGACAAGGTGATGTTCATCGACACCGTGTACTCGCTGGGCTTCTGGAAACCGTTCCCCGCGTTCCAGTTCGGCTCGACAGACCGCGCTTTCGGGACGCCGGGCGCGGGCGGCTCCTTCGGCTTCGCCGACCCGGACACCGGCATCGGATTCGCCTACGTGACAAACCGGCTGGGATTCAGCCCGTGGAGCGATCCGCGCGAACTGGCGCTACGACGTGCTCTTTTCGAGACTGTGCTGGGTGGCCGGGCGCAGTCGTAAAGCTCAGCGGCCGACGAGACGCGCCCATTGGGGGCAGTAGATGTAGGTGGAGGCCTGCATGACGCCGACCGCCTGCTGCTTGGTGATGTCGGCATTGCTCTCAAGCGTTTGCACCACTCCACGCACCGCGGGAACCGGATTCGGGTTGCCCGTCAGTGCCGTCGCCAGCATGTCGCACACCTTGTGCCCGACCAGCGACAGATCCTCCTCGGGAGAGTGCGGAATGCCCAGTTGCGTGATCGCTTTGGCGAACTGCTCGTCGGGCGTCTGGGCGTTGGCGGTCGCAGCTCCCCCGAACATTGCGAGACCGGCGGCGACCATCGCGACGGCGACGGTCCGGCGGCGGCGAATCATGGCGTGCTCCTCAACTATCGGCATGCAGATTCTAGATCGTCTTACGACTCTGTGCTGTTACGGACGGTGCGACGAAAAAACCCCCGCCGAGGCGGGGGGTCTTCTCGTCTGAGATCAGAGCTCGGTGGCGGAGCCACCTGCGGCCGTGATGGCCTCGCGGGCACTGCCGCTGAACTTGTGCGCGGTCACGTCGACCTTCGCGCTCAGCTTGCCGTCGCCGAGAACCTTGACCAGGACGTTCTTGCGAACGAGACCCTTGGCCACCAGCTCGTCCACGCCGACCGTGCCACCCTCCGGGAAGACCCGGGCGATGTCACCGACGTTGACGACGCCGTACTCGGTGCGGAAGCGGTTGCGGAAGCCCTTCAGCTTCGGCAGCCGCATGTGGATCGGCATCTGGCCACCCTCGAACGTCGCGGGGACGTTCTTGCGGGCCTTGGTGCCCTTCGTGCCACGGCCGGCGGTCTTACCCTTGGAGCCTTCACCGCGACCGACGCGGGTCTTGGCGGTCTTCTCACCGGGGGCAGGACGCAGATCGTGGAGCTTGATCGGAGCCATGGTTAAACCTCCTCAACCGTGACGAGGTGGTGCACGGTCTTGATCAGACCGCGCGTCTGGGCGTTGTCCTCACGGACGACGGACTGGCGGATCTTGCGCAGCCCGAGTGTCCGTAGCGACTCGCGCTGCTTCCAGCGCGCGCCGATGGTGCTGCGCACCTGGGTGATCTTGAGTTCTGCCATTGCTTAAGCCGTTCCCTCACGCGCAGCGCTGGCGGCCAGGGCCTCTGCCTCACGGCGAGCCCTGAGCATGCCCGCGGGCGCTACATCTTCGATCGGCAGGCCGCGGCGCGCCGCGACCTCTTCGGGACGCTGCAGGAGCTTCAGCGCGGCAACGGTGGCGTGCACCACGTTGATCGCGTTGTCGCTGCCCAGCGACTTGGCCAGGACGTCGTGCACGCCAGCGCATTCCAGCACCGCACGGCAGGCGCCACCGGCGATGACACCGGTACCGGGGCTTGCCGGACGCAGCATCACGACGCCGGCCGCGGCCTCACCCTGGACCGGGTGGGTCACCGTGCCGCCGATGAGCGGCACGCGGAAGAAGTTCTTGCGGGCCTCTTCCACGCCTTTGGCGATCGCCGCGGGAACTTCTTTGGCCTTGCCGTACCCGACGCCGACCATGCCCTTGCCGTCGCCGACGATCACCAGCGCGGTGAAGCTGAACCGGCGACCACCCTTGACCACCTTGGAGACGCGGTTGATCGTGACGACCCGCTCCAGGTAATTGCTCTTCTCGCGGTCGTCGCGCCCGCCGCGGCCGCCACGGTCGTCCCGGCGACCCCGGCCGCCACGATCGTCACGACCGCCGCCGCGATTGTCCTGCGCCGAACCGGCGCCAGCCTGCTCGGCCATCATGCAGTCCTCTCGTTGTAAGTCATCAGAACTTCAGCCCGCCTTCGCGAGCGGCGTCGGCCAGGGCCGCGATACGGCCGCCGTAGGTGTACCCACCGCGGTCGAACACGACCTCGTCGATGCCTGCGGCCTTGGCACGCTCGGCGATCAGCTGACCGACCCGCGAGCTCGCGGCCTTCTTGTCGCCCTCGACCGCACGCACGTCGCCCTCGATGGAGGACGCCGCGGCCAGCGTCACGCCCGCGAGGTCGTCGACCAGCTGCACATGGATGTGCCGCGAGGAGCGGTTGACCACCAGGCGCGGACGCTCGGCGGTGCCGGAGACCTTCTTGCGGAGGCGTGCGTGCCGACGCAGCCGCGAGGTGCGGCGGGTTTGACTGATGTTTTTGCCGACCGGGGTGTGCCCGGCGGCCTCTGCGCTCTTGGTAGCCATGTGTTACTTACCCGTCTTTCCGACCTTGCGACGGATCTGCTCGCCCTCGTAGCGAATTCCCTTGCCCTTGTAGGGATCGCTCTTACGAAGGCGGCGGATGTTCGCCGCGATCTGGCCGACAGCTTGCTTGTCGATACCGGAGATCGAGAACTTGGTGGGGGTCTCGACCGCGAACGTGACGCCCTCAGGAGCGGTGATGAGGACCGGGTGGCTGTAGCCCAGGGCGAACTCCAGGTTGCTGCCCTTGGCCACGACGCGGTAACCGACGCCGAAGATCTCCATCTTGGTGGTGTAGCCCTTCGTGACGCCCTCCACCAGGTTGGCGATCAGCGTGCGCGACAGGCCGTGCAGCGAGCGGTTGCGACGCTCGTCGTTCGGCCGGCTCACCACGATGGCCCCGTCGTCGTCGCGCGAAACCTCAATGGGCTCGGCAACATCGAGGGTCAGCGTGCCCTTGGGCCCCTTGACCGACACGTTCTGTCCGGTGATGGTGACGTCGACCCCGGCGGGAACCGGAACCGGCTGCTTTCCAATGCGAGACATGTTCTAACCCTCCCTCACCACACGTAAGCGAGGACCTCGCCGCCGACACCCTCGCGGGATGCCTGGCGGTCGGTCCTCAAACCGGACGACGTGGAAATGATGGCCACACCGAGCCCGCCGAGCACCTTCGGCAGGTTGGTGGACTTGGCGTAGACCCGCAGACCGGGCTTGCTCACGCGGCGCAGGCCGGCGATGCTTCGCTCCCGGCTCGGGCCGTACTTGAGCTGCACCACGAGGGACTTGCCCACGCGGGCGTCCTCGGTGCGGTAGTCGGAGATGTAACCCTCGGACTTCAGGATCTCGGCGATGTTCGCCTTGATCTTGCTGTGCGGCAAGGTCACTTCGTCGTGATACGCCGAGTTGGCGTTGCGCAGACGCGTCAAGAAGTCTGCGATCGGATCCGTCATGGTCATGACAGCCGGCTCACCTTTCTCGCGGCGGTTCCCGGGTAATCGGGCCTACCGCAACATTTTTCGTGGATGGAAGTTTGGGTTTCCGGCTTACCAGCTGGACTTCTGCACACCGGGCAGTTCGCCCGCGTGTGCCATTTCGCGCAGGCAGATCCGGCACAGGCCGAACTTGCGGAACACCGCGTGCGGACGGCCGCAACGGTTGCAGCGCGTGTAGCCACGCACCTTGAACTTGGGCTTCTTGTTGGCCTTGTTGACCAGAGCCTTCTTTGCCATGTGCTCAGTTCTCCTTGAACGGGAAGCCGAGCGCCCGCAGCAGCGCACGTCCCTCGTCGTCGTTCGTCGCCGAGGTGACGACGGTGATGTCCATGCCACGGGGGCGGTCGATGCTGTCCACGTCGATCTCGTGGAACACCGACTGCTCGGTCAGACCGAAGGTGTAGTTGCCGGTGCCGTCGAACTGCTTGGCGCTCAGCCCGCGGAAGTCGCGGATACGGGGCAGCGAGATCGAGATCAGACGGTCCAGGAATTCCCACATGCGGTCGCCGCGCAGCGTGACGCGGGCGCCGATGGGCATGCCTTCGCGAAGCTTGAACTGCGCGATGGACTTGCGGGCCCTGCGGATCTCGGGCTTCTGGCCGGTGATCAGCGCGAGGTCGTTGACCGCGCCGTTGATCAGCTTGGCGTCACGGGCGGCGTCACCGACACCCATGTTGACGACAACCTTGACCACGCCGGGGATCTGCATGACGTTCGCGTAGCCGAATTCCTTGAGCAGCTGGTCGCGGATCTCGTCGCGGTAGCGCTGCTTGAGGCGAGGGAGGGTCTTTTCTGCTGTGGTCATTAGACGATGTCCTTGCCGTTGGTCTTGGCGATGCGGACCTTCTTGCCGGTCTCATCGTCGACGCGGAACCCGACGCGGGTCGGCTTGCCGTCGGAGTCGAGGAGCATCACGTTCGACACCGAGATGGGCGCCTCCTGCGTGACGATGCCGCCAGAGGCCGCACCGCGCTCAGTGCGCGACTCGGGGGTGTGCTTCTTGATCCGGTTGACGCCCTCGACCAGGACCTTGCCGCGGTCGGGGTAGGCCACCAGGACCTTGCCCTTGGCGCCCTTGTCCTTGCCCGAGATGACGAGCACCGTGTCGCCCTTGCGGACCTTCATCTACAACACCTCCGGGGCGAGCGAGACGATCTTCATGAACTTCTTCTCGCGCAGCTCGCGGCCGACGGGCCCGAAGATGCGGGTGCCGCGCGGATCGTTGTCGTTCTTGATGATGACGGCGGCGTTCTCGTCGAACTTGATGTAGCTGCCGTCGGCGCGGCGGCGCTCCTTGACGGTGCGCACCACGACCGCCTTCACGACGTCGCCACGCTTGACGTTGCCGCCGGGGATGGCGTCCTTCACCGTCGCCACGATGACATCACCGATGCCCGCGTAGCGCCGCGACGAGCCGCCGAGCACGCGGATGCACAAGATCTCCTTGGCACCCGTGTTGTCGGCGACCTTGAGCCGCGATTCCTGCTGAATCACTAGATCTCCTCGACCTGGGTTTTTATGCACGCCAGATACCGACCTGGTCGTGCGCGGTCTTTGTCACCCAAGAGCACGCAGGGTCTTCTCATGCGAAGATGACCGAGGTCTGCCCTAGGCAACCCCTACATACTAGGTGAGCTCGGGGAATGCTCCAAATCGCAGGTCAGACGACGCTCGCGACGCACCTGAAACCGATGTGCGTGGTCGCACTGTCCTGCGACTGCGGCGACCGCGCGGCGGGTCGATAACGGTGACAGTACTCCGGTGCGCACAGGTGCGAGCCACCCTTGAGCACCTGGTTGACGGCCGGATCCGGCCCGCGAGGAGGGCAGCACGACTGCGTCGCACCGTCCGGCCGGTGGTGCCCGACGAAGCGCGTCGTCGTCCATTCCCAGACGTTGCCGATCATGTCGGCCACACCGAACGCGTTGACGGGAAATGCGCCGACCGGTGAGGTCCCGGTCCAGCCGAGCGCGCCGTCGTTGCGGTACGGGAACGCGCCCTGCCACGTGTTGGCCATCAGCTGCCCGCTGGGCGTCGGCTCCTCGCCCCACGCATACGTCGCTGTCGAAGCGCCTCGGGCGGCGAACTCCCACTCGGCTTCTGTCGGCAGGCGCCGACCCGCCCACTGCGCGTAGGCCGCGGCATCGGCATAGCAGACCTGGACCACGGGATGGTCGGGCTTGTCTGCAACGGACTCGACGGAACTGTCGGGTCCGAACGGGTGGCGCCAGCACGCGCCGGGCATCCACTGCCACCACTGGCGCCAGTCCCTGAGATCGACCGGCCCTGCGGTGGCACGGAACACGAGGGCACCCGCAACGAGATCCTCCGGTGCGGCTCCGGGATACAGCGCCGGGTCGGGCGGCTGTTCGGCGACGGTGCGGTAGCCGGTGTCCTCGACGAACGCGGCGAACTGCGCATTGGTCACGGGGTGTTGCTCGATCGCGAACGGCGCGACCGTGACGGTGTGGATGGGGGCCTCTTCGGGATAGAAACGCGTGGAGCCCATCCGGAACACCCCACCGTCGAGACCGACGAGATCGGTCAGCATGGTTTCAGGGTAGGTCGATCTCGAAGTCACCGGTCACCAGCGTCGCCGCCCCGTCGAATCCTGGCGTTCCGCTGGGCGCCTCGATGTACACGGCGATCAGATAAGCCTCGCCCGCCGTTGGCACGTGCACGATCCGCGCCTTGTACTCCACGGTGTCCGGGGTGCCCGTTTTGTCCAGCACCCCCATCAGCCGTTGGCCGCGGTACCCGCACAGATCAGCGGGCAGCATGCTGACGGTGCTGACCGTCGTCTCCTCGGTGAGGTCGTCGGTGTAGGTGCCGAAGGCATCCTCCGGTTCGGGCGAGGTGGGCGCGATGGTGACCGTCGCCCACATGCCGTCGGGGCCCTCCAGCCGCGCACCACCGGACGCCGAGGCCATCGACCAACCGTCGGGCACACCGACGATGGCCTTCGGAGCGCCGGTGTCCGGAATCTCGGCGGCCACCCGCACCGGCGGGACCTCGGCGGGCGCGCAGGGCGCTCCCGCCGGCACCGGGGACGGCTCGGTCAGCCGGGTCGTCTCCGTCGTCTGCGTGCTCTCGGTCGGTTCCGACGACTGCGCTGTCGGGTTGCCGTCGGCCACCGCGGCGCCGTCCTCGAGGCGCGTGCAAGCCGGGGCGGCGAGAGCGGCACCGACGAACCCGATCGCGACTGCGCCGCGGACCACGGCCGTCAGTCCCTTGCGAACGCCCGCGCGAAATCGCGTTCCAGGTCGGTGTACGGAGCTCCCGACACGTCGATGTTGACGCGCGCGATGGTGCCGCCCGTGAACGGGAACGGCGCGTTGAAAGCGTTGGAGGTGGCCGATCCGGAGTTCCGCCCCACACTCAGGCTCGCCCCTGCGAGCCCGAAAGTGCCCGGATGGGCCCGCATTTCGGCCAGACCGGCCACCTGCACCTCGTCGACGTAGAGCGCGGCGTCACCGACGGGGGTGTGGCTTCCCTCGGCGGTCCCGGTTCGGGTGAAGGTGAAACCCAGGGTGTGGTGGCCGGGGGTGACCGGATCTGCGGACGCCAAGGTCTGGTCGTACTCGCCGAGGAAGTTGTAGCAGAAGTGCAGGCGACCGCCCTGCAGGTACATCACGTAACCACCATGTGCGCCACCGTGTTTGACCACGACGCCGTCGGCTCCGCCGTCGTCGATCGAGACCTCGGCCAGCACCGCGAACGACCGGCCTCTGATCTCGACGACCGCGCCCATGCCGACATCGGCGGTTCCCGGGTAGTACGTGTAGGACTGCCGCTCCCCCGCCAGATACGGCCGCCACCTCGACATCGTCTCGAGCACGTTGAGGTCGCCAAGGGGGAGCCCGTTGTACTTGTCGGCCTCGCTGAACCACAGTGCCTTGAGCTCTTCGAGCTTGTCCGGATGCTCGGCAGCCAGGTCGTGGCACTGACTGCGGTCGGCCTCGATGTGGAACAGTTCCCACCGGTCGTCGTCGAAGTGCGACCAACCCGCCGGCGACGCCGCGTGGACGGCGCTGGCGAACCAACCCTTGTGCCAGATGCCGCGGGTGCCCAGCATCGTGTAGAACTGAGTTTCCTTGCCGGTGGGCGCCGTCGGATTTTCCAGTGCCACTTTGAAACTGACGCCATCGAGCGGCTTCTGCGCCACTCCGCGCACGGTGGCCGGCGCGGTGATGTCCAGCAGGTCGTACACCGTCGGCGTGATGTCGGCGACGTTGACGTAGTTGTCCCGAACCTCGCCGTGGGCGGCAATTCCGTTGGGCCACGAGATGATTGCCGTGTCGGCGATGCCACCTTCGTGGGAGGCGTACCGCTTGAACAGCTTGTAGGGGGTGTTGAACGCCATTGCCCAGCCGATCGGGTAATGGTTGTAGGTGGACGTACCGCCGAGCTCGTCGAAGACCTTCAGGCTCTCCTCGGCCGAGTCGATGTATCCGTTGAAGAATTTGACCTCGTTGACCGACCCGTTGGGTCCACCCTCTCCGCTGGCCCCGTTGTCCGAGATGACGACGATGATGGTGTTGTCGAGCTGCCCCGACTCTTCGAGATAGTCGAGGACGCGTCCGATCTGGGCGTCGGTGTAGGAGAGGAACCCGGCGAAAACTTCGGCCATCCGCGCGAACAGTCGCTTCTCGTCCTCGCTCAGCGACTCCCACGGCCGGACCGTGTCCTGCGGCGGCCATTCTTCGCCGTTGGGACCCTTGACGTCCAGGTACGGATTGACCGGCGAGAGTTCGGTATCCGGCGGGACGATGCCGAGACGTTTCTGGTTCTCCAGCACGATCTCCCGGTAGACCTCGTAGCCCATGTCGAAGCGCCCCGCGTAGCGGTCCGCCCACTCCTTGAAGACGTGGTGCGGCGCGTGCCCTGCGCCGGGGCACACATAGGAGAACCACGGTTTCTCGGGTGCGATCACCTTGGCATCGCGGATGAACTCGATCGTCTTGTCCGCCAGGTCCTTTGAGAGGTGGTAGCCCTCCTCCGGCGTGGCCGGCGGAGCCACGGGGTGGTTGTCGTAGACCAGATCGGGGTACCACTGGTCGGTTTCGCCGCCCATGAACCCGTAGAACCTCTCGAAGCCGCGCGACAACGGCCAGTGCCGTTTCGTCGCCGCGAGATTGGACTCCTCAAGCGGTGTCAGGTGCCACTTGCCGACACAGTAGGTGTTGTAGCCGTTTTCGGCGAGCACCTCCGACAGCAGCGCGGTGTCGAAGGGAATTCGCCCGTTGCTGTTGGGGAAACCGTCGGTGAACTCCTCGACCGTGGCCATGCCGACGGTCGTGGGGTTGCGTCCCGTGAGCAGCGCAGCCCGGGTCGGCGAGCACAGCGCGGTGGTGTGGAACTGCGAAAGCCGAACTCCTCGTTCGGCGATGCGGCTCATCGCGGGCATGTCCACGAGGCCGCCGAAGCAATCCCAGGTGGCGATGCCGATGTCGTCCCAGACGAGGTAGAGGACGTTGGGCGCATCCGGTTGCGCCGTCGGCGCCGCGAACGGCCCCCAGTCCGGTTCGGAATCCCGGATGTCGAGTTCGATCTTGCCGTTGAATTCCGTCGCCACGCCCGGAGATTACACCCGCTGAGCACGGGAAGCCCGCAAAACAGCCGGTGGCACACCGTGACGAGAAAACCCCCGCCGCCCAAGGGGCGTGCGGGGGTTTCGTCGAGAGTGGACTTACTTGGCCCGCTCGAGCACCTCGACGAGGCGCCAGCGCTTGGTGGCCGAGGTCGGCCGGGTCTCCATCAACGACACGCGATCGCCGATGCCGGCATCCTCGTTCTCGTCGTGGGCCTTGACCTTCTTCGTGGTCCGAATGATCTTGCCGTACAACGGATGCATCTTGCGGTCTTCGAGCTCGACCACGATGGTCTTCTGCATCTTGTCCGACACGACGTAGCCGATGGCGGTCTTACGACGGCCACGGGGCTTCTCGGTGCGCGGAGTGTGCTTGGGGCCCTTCTCCGTCTTTGCGTCTGCCATTACGAATCCTCACCTCCGGGTCCGGCGGCCAGACCCAACTCACGTTCACGCAGCACGGTGTAGACGCGTGCGATCTCCTGCCGGACAGTGCGCAGCCGGCGGTTGTTGGCAAGCTGGCCGGTCGCCATCTGGAAGCGCAGGTTGAACAGCTCTTCCTTCGACTCGCGGAGCTTGTCGGTCAGTTCGTCGTCGGTGAGCTCGCGCAGTTCGCCGGTGGAAACTCCGACTGCCATCAGAACTGCTCCTCTCTCGTGACGATGCGTGCCTTGATCGGCAGCTTGTGGATGGCGCGGGTGAGAGCTTCCCTGGCGATCTTCTCGTCGGGGTAGCTCAGCTCGAAGAGCACGCGTCCGGGCTTGACGTTGGCGACCCACCACTCCGGCGAACCCTTACCGGAGCCCATGCGGGTCTCGGCGGGCTTCTTGGTCAGCGGGCGGTCCGGGAAGATGTTGATCCACACCTTGCCGCCACGCTTGATGTGCCGGTTGATGGCGATACGAGCGGACTCGATCTGCCGGTTGGTGATGTAGGCATGGCCCAGCGCCTGGATGCCGTAGTCACCGAAGCTGACCGACGTCCCGCCGCTGGCGATGCCACGCTGCCGGGGGTGGTGCTGCTTGCGGTGCTTGACCTTGCGGGGAATCAGCATGATTCAGCTCTCCGTGCTTTCGCCCGCAGCAGCCTCGGTACCAACGGTGGCCTCGGCGGCGGCAGGTGCATCTGTGGTTTCGGACGCGGCGCGACCGGCGTCGGTGCTCGTGGCGGTGGTGCCCGAGGCACCGCTGCGGCGCGGCCGGGTTCCGGACGGACGCTCACGACGCGGACGGTCGGCGCCCGCGGGCGCGGCGGCGGTCAGCTCGCGCTTGCCACCGACGATGTCGCCCTTGTAGATCCACACCTTCACACCGATACGACCGAAGGTCGTCTTCGCCTCGTACAGGCCGTAGTCGATGTCGGCGCGCAGCGTGTGCAGCGGAACGCGGCCCTCGCGGTAGAACTCCGAGCGGCTCATCTCGGCACCACCGAGGCGGCCGGAGCACTGCACGCGGATGCCCTTGACGTTCGGCTGACGCATCGCCGACTGGATCGCCTTGCGCATCGCACGGCGGAACGCCACACGGTTGCTGAGCTGCTCGGCGACGCCCTGGGCGACCAGCTGCGCCTGGCTCTCGGGGTTCTTCACCTCGAGGATGTTCAGCTGCACCTGCTTGCCGGTCAGCTTCTCCAGGTCGGCGCGGATGCGGTCGGCCTCGGTGCCGCGGCGACCGATCACGATGCCCGGACGAGCGGTGTGGATGTCCACCCGCACGCGGTCACGGGTGCGCTCGATCTCCACGTCGGCGATGCCGGCGCGCTCCAGGCCGGTGGCCAGCAGCTTGCGGATCGCGACATCTTCCTTGATGTAGTCCGCGTACTGCTTGTCGGCGTACCAGCGGGACTTCCAGTCGGTGGTGATGCCGAGACGGAAGCCGTGGGGATTGATCTTCTGGCCCACTACTGCGAGCCTCCCTTCTTGGTGGCGGCCTTGCTGCCCTGAGCACGACGCGCCCTGGCATTACCGACGGAGCCCTGCCCCGCGTTCTTGGGAGGCCGGCTTTCGACGATCACCGTGATGTGGCTGGTGCGCTTGCGGATCCGGTAGGCGCGCCCCTGGGCGCGCGGACGGATGCGCTTGGCGGTCGGGCCCTCGTCGGCATAGACGGTGGCGACCACCAGCGTGGTCGGGTCCAGGCCTTCGTTGTTCTGGGCGTTGGCTGCGGCGCTGGCGATCACCTTGGCGACCGGCTCGCTGGCCGACTGCGGAGCCCAGCGGAGGATGTCGAGGGCTTCCTCGACGGTCTTGCCGCGGACCAGGTCGATCACACGGCGCGCCTTGGTGGCGGAGATGCGCACGAAACGCGCCTTCGCCTGCGCGGAGGGATATTCAATCGCGGTTGTCATTAGCGCCTCTTGGCCTTCCGGTCATCCTTGATGTGACCCTTGAAGGTGCGGGTGGGGGCGAACTCGCCCAGCTTGTGCCCGACCATCGCCTCGGTGACGAACACCGGGACATGCTTGCGACCGTCGTGGACGGCGAAGGTGTGCCCGATGAAGTCGGGGATGATGGTGGACCGACGGGACCAGGTCTTGATGACCTGCTTGGTGTTCTTCTCGTTCTGGACGTCGACCTTCTTGAGCAGATGGTCGTCGACGAACGGGCCCTTCTTCAGGCTGCGTGGCATCGGTGGACTCCCTAGCGCTTCTTGCCGGTGCGCCGGCGACGGACGATGAGCTTGTCGCTGGCCTTGTTGGGCTTGCGAGTGCGGCCCTCGGGCTTACCCCACGGGCTGACGGGGTGACGGCCGCCGGAGGTCTTACCCTCACCGCCGCCGTGCGGGTGGTCGACCGGGTTCATCACGACACCACGGACGGTGGGGCGCTTGCCCTTCCACCGCATACGGCCGGCCTTGCCCCAGTTGATGTTGGCCTGCTCGGCGTTGCCGACCTCGCCGACGGTGGCGCGGCAGCGCACGTCGACGCGACGGATCTCACCGCTGGGCATACGCAGGGAGGCGTAGGTGCCTTCCTTGCCCAGCAGCTGGATCGAGGCACCGGCCGAGCGCGCCAGCTTCGCTCCACCACCGGGACGCAGCTCCACGGCGTGGATGAGCGTGCCCGCGGGGATGTTGCGCAGCGGCAGGTTGTTGCCCGGCTTGATGTCGGCGTTGGCGCCCGACTCCACGACCGCGCCCTGCTTGAGGCCCTGCGGCGCGATGATGTAGCGCTTCTCGCCGTCGACGAAGTGCAGCAGCGCGATGTTCGCGGTGCGGTTCGGGTCGTACTCGATGTGGGCGACCTTGGCGTTGACGCCGTCCTTGTCGTTGCGACGGAAGTCGATGACGCGGTAGGCGCGCTTGTGGCCGCCACCCTTGTGGCGGGTGGTGATGCGGCCGTGGGCGTTGCGCCCGCCCTTGCCGTGCAGCGGGCGGATCAGCGACTTCTCCGGATGATCACGGGTGATCTCGGCGAAGTCGGACACGCTCGAGCCGCGGCGGCCCGGGGTGGTCGGCTTGTACTTGCGAATAGCCATCTTCTAAATCTCCCTGCCGGACTAGGCCGGCGCTCCGAACAGATCGATGGGCTTGCTACCCGCGGCCAGCGTGACGATGGCGCGCTTGGTGGCCTTGCGCTGGCCGTAGCCGGTGCGGGTGCGCTTGCGCTTGCCGGGCCGGTTGGCCGTGTTCACCGAATCGACCTTGACCTTGAAGATCTTCTCGATCGCGATCTTGATCTGGGTCTTGTTCGAGTCCGGGTGGACGATGAACGTGTAGACGTTGTCCTCGATGAGTCCGTAGGACTTCTCGGAGATCACCGGGGACAGGATGATGTCGCGGGGATCGGTCACGGTTGCCATCAGGCCGACACCTCCTCAGTCGTCTCGGTCTTCGTGTTCGCTTCGATGTAGGCGTTCAACGCCTCGACGCTGAACACCACGTCGTCGGCCTTGAGCACGTCGTAGGTGTTGAGCTGGTCGGGCGAGATCACATGCACGCCAGGCAGATTGCGCACGCTCAGCGCGCTGGTCTCGTCGGCGCGGCCGATGACCACGAGCACCTGCCGACGGTCGGTCAGCGTCGCCAGGAAGGCCTTGGCGCTCTTGGTCGACGGGGTCTGCCCCTCGATGATCTCGGTGACGGCGTGGATGCGGTCGTTGCGGGCCCGGTCGGAAAGGGCGCTGCGCAGTGCGGCGCGGATCATCTTCTTCGGGGTCCGCTCGCTGTAGTCGCGCGGCTGCGGGCCGTGCACGACGCCGCCGCCGGTGAACTGCGGCGCACGGGTCGAGCCCTGACGGGCGCGGCCGGTGCCCTTCTGGCGGTACGGCTTCTTGCCGCCGCCGGAGACCTCGCCGCGAGTCTTGGTCGCGTGGGTGCCCTGGCGCTTGGCGGCCAGCTGCGCATTGACGACCTGGTGCATCAACGCGATGTTGGGCTCCACGTCGAACAGCGCGGCAGGCAGCTCGACGCTGCCGTCCTTCTTGCCTGCCGGCGTCAGAACGTCAATCTTTTTGTCAGCCATTACTTCTCGCCTCGCTTGATTGCGGTGCGGACAACTACCAGGCCACCGTTGCGTCCGGGGATGGCGCCCTTGATCAACAGCACGCCGTTCTCGGCGTCGACCTTGTGCACCTTCAGGTTCTGGGTCGTGACGCGGTCGTTGCCCATACGGCCCGACATGCGCGTGCCCTTGAAGACACGGCCCGGGGTGGCGCAGCCACCGATCGAGCCGGGCCGGCGGTGCACGGCCTGGGCGCCGTGAGAGGCCCCTTGACCGCGGAAGCCGTGGCGCTTCATGGTGCCCGCGAAGCCCTTGCCCTTGCTGGTGCCGGTCACGTCGACATAGGCGCCGTCGGCGAAGATCTCCGCCGTCAGCTCCTGGCCGACCTCGTACTCGGCGGCCGCGGCCTCGTCGTCGAGCCGCAGCTCAGCGAGGTGGCGGCGCGGGTTCACACCTGCGGCGGCGTACTGCCCCGTGACCGGCTTGGTCACCTTGCGGGGGCTGATCTCGCCGTAGGCGAGCTGCACGGCGCTGTAACCGTCGCGCTCCGGCGTGCGGATGCGCGTCACGACGTTGGGCCCGGCCTTGACGACCGTCACCGGCACGACCTTGTTGTTCTCGTCGAACACCTGCGTCATGCCCAGCTTGGTGCCCAGAATGCCTTTTCTAGCCATTTCTTCTGAGATCTCCTACCGAGCTATTGGATGTTGACGTCGACGCTGGCCGGCAGATCGATGCGCATGAGTGCGTCCACCGTCTTCGGCGTGGGGTCGAGGATGTCGATCAGCCGCTTGTGCGTGCGCATCTCGAAGTGCTCCCGCGAGTCCTTGTACTTGTGCGGGGACCGGATGACGCAGTACACGTTCTTCTCGGTCGGCAGCGGCACCGGGCCGACCACGCTCGCGCCCGTCCGGGTGACCGTCTCGACGATCTTGCGCGCAGAGGCGTCAATCGCCTCATGGTCGTAGGCCTTGAGCCTGATGCGGATCTTTTGTCCCGCCACGCCTTCTCCTACCTCACTACTAACGGGCCCGAATCGCTCTCGGGCCTGGCTGTGCCGCCGCTGTTTACCTGTCTGTGGTTCACCGGTCCCCGCGGTCGGGTGTGTCGCCCGTACGCGCACTCGTCCGCGGCGGAAATTCGTCGCGATCGAGGTGGGGACCGGATGCGCCCCGCGAGGGGCGCCAGTCGCATGCCCAGCCAGGCGAACCCGGCTGAAGGCAACCCGAACAGTATGCCTCAGATCGCGGCGTGCTCCAAATCCCTGCTGAAGGGTCGAGCGTGGGCCTTACGCACGCAAAATCGCCAAGAACCGTACACAGCCCCCACGCTCGGCGAGCTCTACTGCAGGCTGTCCCAGAACTCGCACTGGTGGGTCGCGCCGAAGTCGTCGATCATGCGGCTGCCGTCAGGTTGCAGCGACATGACGCCGTCGGCGACCACGGACCAGTCGCCGCCGGGGCTTCCCGCCTTCACGAAGTTCGCCCAGTAGTCGACCATCTGATTCCCGAGCTCGACCTGCGCGGGATCCGGTGGTGACGCGCCCCCGACGTCGAACAGGTAACGCAGTTCCAGGGAGTGGCTGGCCCCCACGGGGAACGGCAGAGCCTTCAACGGATCGGGGGCTGGGGCGTTGCGATCGTTGAACTCGTAGAAGTAGACGTTCTCCTCGGCCCCCAGCTCTCGTGCCCAGCGCTCCCCCGCGCAGGCGAGCACTCCGTCGGTGACGGTGGCCGCGTAGGCGAGCGCGACGTTCGGGAAGGCAGACAGCGGATAGTGCTGCGCCACCGCGGCCGCGTCGGGACCGAACGTGTCGGCCAGCAGGCGCGGATATTCCTCGGGGGTGTAATCCCTGCCGTCGCGGATGTGCTGCAGCGCGACGAACAGCGTCCATTCGTCCCGCGTCGTCCCCATCAGGACCGGAACCTTTGCCGCCGTGCCCTGGCCGAATGCCGCGACGGGATCGGTCGGCAGGGCCGCCGTCCCGGTCACCGGACCGCTGAGCTGGTCGTCGCCGATGCCGTAGTACCAGATCGGGGTGCGCAGTTTGTCGGCCGGCAGCGCGCGCAGGCACTCGGCCGCAGCTTCGGGGACGGCGCATCCGAGGCCGGCCGCGTAGGCGATGCTGCGGTCCTGCGCCGCGGGCAGCGCGAGCTGCGCCTGACAGGGACCGCTCATCACGACGGCCGCACCGAAGAGGCCTTCCGACCCGGGCGCCACCAGGTGGTCGCACACCGACATACCGCCCGCGGACTCCCCCGCGACCGTGACCCTGCCCGGGTCGCCGCCGAAGTTCGCGATGTTGTCGCGCACCCAGCGCAGGGCGGCCTGCTGGTCGGCCAGCCCGTAGTTTCCGACGGCGCCGGGCGGGCCTAGCGCGGGATGGGCCAGAAATCCGAGCGCGCCGAGCCGGTAGTTGAGGGTGACCACGACGATGTCACCGCGGGACACCAGGCGCTGGGAGTCGTAGATCCCGCCGCTGCCCGCCACGAACGAGCCCCCGTGGATCCACACCATGACGGGCTTGGGATCGGCGTCCTCGGATATCGGGGGCGTCCACACGTTGAGGCTGAGGCAGTCCTCGTCGGTCTGCCTGCCGAGTTCGATGTCCCCGGTGAGGTCCTGCATGCAGCGCGGCCCGAACGCGGTGGCGTCACGTACGCCGTCCCACGGCGGGGCGGGCTTCGGATCCTGCCAGCGCAATGGACCCACCGGCGGTGCGGCATAAGGAATCCCGGCGAAAAGACGATGATCGGGCGCGACGACGCCACGGAGGGTGCCCGAGACGGTCTGCACGACCGCGGGGTCCGTCGACACCGACGCCGACGTGTCGGCGTCGCGCGAGCCGCCACACCCGGCGACAAGAAGGAGCGCCACCACGGCGAGCACGACGCGCACGAGTCCCGAGCTTACGGTGACGTACCCGGAGCCGCCGTTGGCGAAGTGGCGACCGTCACATAGACTGTCGGTAGTTGACACCCGTCAAATTTCCTTCAGCCCAATGAGGAGATGGCATGACCACACCCACCATGGATGAGCACGCCAAGGTACTGGCCGACCCGACGGCATACGCCGACAACGACCGGTTGCACACGGCGCTCGCCTATCTACGGGCCAACGAGCCCGTCGCGTGGGTGGACCTCAAGCCCTATCGCCCGTTCTGGGCGATCACCAAGCATGCCGACATCATGGCCATCGAGCGGGCCAACGATCTGTGGTTGTCCGAACCGCGCCCGCTGCTCGCGACCGCGGCCGCCGACGACTACATGGCGGCCCAGATGGAAGCAGGCATGGGCCTGCGCACCCTGATCCACATGGACGACCCGCACCACCGCAAGGTGCGGGCCATCGGCGCCGACTGGTTCCGACCGAAAGCTATGCGCGACTTGAAGATTCGCGTCGACGAGCTCGCCAAGCGCTACGTGGACCGGATGCGTGACATCGGCCCGGAGTGCGACTTCGTCACCGACATCGCGGTGCAGTTCCCGCTGTACGTGATCATGTCTCTGCTCGGCCTGCCCGAGGAGGACTACGGACGGATGCACTCGCTGACCCAGGAGATGTTCGGGGGCGACGACGACGAGTACAAGCGCGGCGTGAGCCCCGAAGAGCAGATGGCGGTCCTGCTCGACTTCTTCACCTACTTCGCGAAGCTGACCGCATCGCGGCGCGAGACCCCGACCGACGACCTCGCGTCGGCGATCGCGAACGGGAAGATCGACGGTGAACCGATGTCGGACATCGACACCGCGTCGTACTACGTCATCGTCGCCAGCGCGGGCCACGACACCACCAAGGACGCGATCTCCGGTGGCCTGCACGCCCTCGTCGAGAATCCCGGCGAGCTGGCGCGCCTGCGCGACAACCTCGACCTGATGCCGACGGCGGTCGAGGAGATGATCCGCTGGACCACCCCGGTCAAGGAGTTCATGCGCACCGCGGCCGAGGACACCGAGGTGCGCGGTGTGCCGATCGCCAAGGGTGAGTCGGTGTACCTGGCCTATGTGTCGGGCAACCGCGACGAGGAGATTTTCGACGAGCCGTTCCGCTTCGACGTCTCCCGCGATCCCAACCGGCACGTGTCGTTCGGCTACGGCGTGCATTTCTGCCTCGGCGCCGCGCTGGCCCGGATGGAGATGAACAGCCTGTTCACCGAGTTGGTGCCCCGGCTGGAATCGATCGAGCTGGCCGGCGACCCCGAGTGGGCGGCGACGACGTTCGTCGGCGGTCTCAAGCACCTTCCGGTTCGGTACTCGCTGCGCTGACCGCAAAGGTCTGAAGGAACCCGTCGACCGCGGCCGTCGCGACCGTGCCGTAGTCGAAATCGGCCAGCGTGCTGATGCGGCCGAACGCGAGCGGGCCGATCAGCAGCGCGAAGGCCACCGTGCGGTCGACGGTCCCGAGCTGGTCGGCCGCCTGCGGGCTGTCGAACACGGCGTCGAACGGCGCGGAGTACTGCTCGGCGATCCGTTCCCGCAACGAGCGCACACCCTCGCTGCCTGCGCTGGGCACCTCGCCGATGTCGGGGCCGAGCGACAGCCACGCCATCGCCGTCATCGTCGTGGGCGCTTCGGCGATCGAGTCGGCCCATTTCACGACGATCGCGAGGAGCCGGTCGCGAAGCGAGCCTTCCTCCGGCGGCATCGGCGGTGGCGGGATGAGGCTTGTGAATGCGGCTGCCACAAGGTCATTCGCGCTCGGGAAGTGCCGGTAGAGGGTGGCTCGTGCGACGTTGGCCTTGCGGGTGACCGCATCGATGGTCACGGCGCCGGGGCCGCCCGCACGCAACAGCGATGTGGCGGCGTCGAGCAGTCGAGCCCGTGACCGTGCCGGCCTCGGATCGCTACTTGCGGCCATGCGTTTCCTTTACCACTCGAGCGGGAACAAGACTGTCGGTCTATGTTCGAGACTGTTAGTCTCGAAAATCTCTGGAGAGGACGACATGGTCGACACCCTCGCGCGATCTGAACAGGATATCGACGCCGGTATCGCCAAGCTCTCAGCACGACGGCGCTTCTGGCTACTGACCGTCGCCAGCAGTGACGTGCTGATAGTGATCTCGTCGATGGTGGCGCTGAACGCGGCACTCCCCGACATCGCCGTGCAGACGTCGGCGACACAGACGCAGCTGACCTGGGTGGTCGACGGGTACACCTTGGCTCTGGCCTGCCTGTTGCTCCCGGCGGGGGCACTGGGCGACCGCTACGGCAGGCGTGGGGCGCTGCTCGTCGGCCTTGCGATCTTCGCACTGGCGTCCCTGGCACCGGTGTGGTTCGACAGCCCCACGCAGATCATCATCGCCCGCGCTGTCGCGGGCGCCGGTGCCGCGCTGATCATGCCGGCCACGCTGTCGCTGTTGACCGCCGCTTTCCCGAAATCCGAGCGCAACAAGGCCGTCGGCATCTGGGCCGGTGCCGCCGGCTCCGCTGCGATCATGGGCTTCCTGGGCACCGGCCTTCTGCTGCACTTCTTCCCTTGGCAGTCGATCTTCTACGCCTTCGCCGGGGCCGCCCTGCTGATGTTCGTACTCACCTACACCATCGGCTCGTCGAAGGACGAGACCGCAGCGCCCGTCGACTTGTTCGGCGGCGCGCTGATCGCCTCGGCGATCGCGGTGTTCGTCTTGGGCTTGGTCGAGGCGCCCGTGCGCGGCTGGACGAATCCGGTGGTGCTCGGTTGCATGGTCGCCGGCATCGCGCTTGCCGCCCTGTTCACCGTGGTCCAGCTTCGCCGCACACACCCGCTGCTCGACGTCAGGCTGTTCCGCAGACCCGACTTCACGACGGGTGCCGTCGGCATCACATTCCTGTTTCTCGCGAACTTCGGCTTCTTCTTCATCGAGATGCAGTTCATGCAACTCGTGATGGGCTACAGCGCATTGCAGACCGCGTTCGCGCTGTCGCCGTTGGCGCTTCCGGTACTGGTCTTCAGCGCCACCATGCACCTCTACCTGCCCAAGGTGGGTCTGCGCACCGCGGTGACCGCCGGCCTGCTGCTGATCGCCGCCGGGCTGTTCAGCATGCGGTACCTGGAGGCCGATGCGACGTTCCTTGACCTGATGTGGCCGATGCTGATCGCCGCCACAGGCATTGGGTTATGCACGGCGCCAACGACTTCGGCGATCATGAACGCGACGCCCGACGAAAAGCAAGGGGTCGCCTCGGCGGTCAACGATGCCACCCGAGAAGTCGGCGCTGCCGTGGGGATAGCCGTGGCCGGATCCATTCTGGCCGCGGTCTATCACAGCTCGCTGGCCCCGAAGCTGGAGGTATTCCCCCAGCAGGTTCGTGACACCGCGACCGACTCGCTGGCTTACGCGCTGTCGGTGTCCGATCAACTGGGCCCACAGGGCGGCCAGTTGGCCGGCCTGGCAGAGCAAGCCTTCTTGCGGGCCGCCGATCAGGCCCTGCTGGTGCTGTCGGTCGTTCTCGTCGCCGGCGCGGCGTTCATCGCGATATGGGCCCCGGGCCGGAACGGGCGGCAGTGGCGGGTGCTACGGCGCACCAATTGAGAGGGCCTCAACGCGTTTCACGGACGAACTCGGCGGCGCGGTGCCCCGCCATCACGATGGTCGCGTGCGGGCCGCGACTCGGAATCTTCGGCAGGATGGAGCCGTCCACGACCCACAGGTTCTGCACCCCGTAGACGCGGCACCGCTCGTCGACCACCGCGCCGATCTTGGCCGTCCCGCACAGGTGCTGCGATGTCGACCACGTTTCCTCGGATTGCACTGTGGCCCGGGCTAATTCGCTTGCCAACCGAGCGCCTGCACGGAGCAACTCGACATCGGCCGGGGCGCTGTCGTAGCGCTGCTCGATGACGGGATCGGCGTCGGGGTCGGACGAGACGATCCTGATGCTGCCCCGCGACTGCGGGCGCATCAGCGTCACCCCGATGTGCGGCCGGTCGGTGGGGTCGTCGCGGCGGCCGGTCGTCATCGCACCGAAGCCCGCCGTGTAGGGACGGATCTCCACCCCGTCTGCTGTCGTGAGCACGGCCTCCAGCGGGGGCACTCCGTGGGTCGCCGGCCACGTCACCGGAAGCACCCACTCCGGATGGTCGATGGTGTCGACACCGACGGGAAGGTCGTGTGCGACCGCCACCCCCGCGGCGCGCAGCACGTGTTCCGGCCCGATCCCGGACAGCATCAGCAACTGGGCCGACGCGATCGCACCGGCCGACACGACGATCCGGTCGGCCGTCAGCGACACCGCACCGTCCGGACCGACACAGTCCACGCCGACCGCCCGGCCCGCTGACATCCGCAGGCGCACTGCTCGGGTTTCGGTCCGTACTGTCAGGTTCGGACGTCGCAGTGCCGGCTCCAGAAATGCACCGCCGGGTCCGACGCGGGTGCCGCGGTCGATGTTGAGCGGCACCGCGCCAACACCCGGCAGCAGCGGGTTCTCCGGCGTCGACCCGTTGAGATCGGCGATCCAGTCGAATCCCGCCTCGCGGGCGGCATCGACGAATGCTGCTGTGCAGCCGTCGAATTCAGCAACCCGTCGGACTCTGATCGGGCCGTCTGAGCCGTGGAGCGGACCTGCGAAGTCGAGATCGGTCTCGATGGCTGTGAAGTGAGGAAGCACATCGCTCCACGTCCATCCGTTGACACCCCAGCCGTCGAGGTCAGACGGAAAGGCCCGACAGAAGTAACCGCCGTTGACCGCTCCGGAACCGCCGACGACCCTGCCGCGCATGAGCTGGGTGTAGCGCCTCGGCGCGTCGGTCAGTGCGCTCGGATAGCGGCGGACCAACGCGCTGGCGACACCGATCGGCAGGCGCAGCCCGTCGGCGATCTGACCGGCGACCAGGGGGTCGGCAGGGCCGGGGCCCGCCTCGACCACCGTGACGTTGCAGTTGTCGTCAGCGGAAAGACGTTCTGCCAGGACCGATCCCGCGCTTCCCGCCCCGACGATCAGGACGTCCACTCAGGTCCGGATTTGCGGCTTGAGGGCTCCGGCGTGACGCTCGCGGACGACACCGGTCCACAGGCCGAGGCCGTAGGCGATGTCGTCGATCCTCTTGAGCAGGATGTAGGTGAGCAGACCGACGCGCTTGGTGTCCTCGTCGGCGTTGCCGTTGCGGGTGGCCCAGTCGAACACGCCGTCGAGCACGGCCGCCACGACCACGACCCGGCGACAGCGCTTCGACAGGACTGCGGCCACGAGGGCGATCGGCCAGTAGTGCCTGCAGATCGCCGATGCCAGCTGAAGCGCAGCCGACCACAGCCCGTGGGCCGCCACGACGGCGACCTCCATGGGCTCGGTCTGCACGCTGGAGAGCGATTTGGCGATGCGGCGCCCGGTGATCGCGGCGACGGCAACCGAGGCGACGTAGCCGATGCAGGAGCCGAGCGCGACGAGCATCCACACCACCAGCGTCCAGCCCGAGATCACCAGCGGAGCCGTCTTACCGGGATGGCGAATCGTAAGCGGCGCCGCCGAGCCACCGTAGAAAGACTTGCGGGCGAACCACTTTCGCAACTCAGTACGGTGATCGTGAGCGACCATGGCGATCGGTTCGTAGCGCAGCCGAGCACCTGCCTCGTTGAGACGCCAGCACAGGTCGACGTCCTCGCCCGAGGGCAGGCTCTCATCGAAACCGCCCACGTCGAGCAGGGCGCTGCGCCGGCAGATGATCGCGGCGCTGGGCACATACGACACCGTCCCGAACGGGATCACCGGGGCTTCCCGGAGTCCGAGATCCAGCGACGAGCGCACCGCCTCGTAGCGGGCGACCACACTGTCGGACTTCTCCAGCGCGACGATCCGCGGGGCCACCAGCGCCACGGCAGGGTCACAGAAGTGGCCGAGCAGGGCTTCCAGCCAGCCGCGACGCGGCACCACGTCCGAATCCAGAAACGCGACGAAGTCGGTGTTGCAGACCGCCAGACCCGCGTTTCGGGCCGCCGCCGGCCCCCGGCTCCTGGCGTTGCGCAGGATCCGCACGTCGCAGTGCACGGACGCGAAGTCCGATTCCCGCACCGGCCGCGCCGAACCGTCGTCGACGATGACGACCTTGAGGCCACGCAGCGCCCCCACCAGCCTGGCGAGTCCGGACGCGTTGTCGCGCACCGGGATTACGACGGTGACGTCGCGGTGGGACGGGCCGCTGAGCGGGCGGGGGTGCGCGACGGTCGCGTCGAGCAGGGTGCGCGCCAGCTGGGCGCTGACTGCATCGTGCACCTCGAGTCTGCCGCCGTGAAGCATGGTCTGGGCGGCCGGGGCCAAGCGGAGCAGGCGGGTGGGCGATCCGCCGAGCAGCGCCGCACCTTCACCCAGGACGCGCACGCGCCGATCGACCTGGACGGCGAAACCGTCCGGCAGTCGCGGCCCCGTCATGTCAACATCCCCTCACGATCAGGTGCCCATCGGGCCACGCGGCCAGCACACGCGTCCACCATTTCGGCAAAGATCTTCCTCCCCTCGTCCGCTGTCGCCGTCGTGGGGTCCCCCAAGACCCCCAGCGAACTTACGGCCGCGACACCCCCGCGACGCATCTCTGGCAGCAGCTCCGACAACGGAGCCCGGTTTCCCGGTACCCGTTCATCTTGCCTCACCACGTTAGGCGAAATATGTAGCAATACGGATGTTTCGGTATGCCCGGCGTGGGCGTCGGCGTTGCTGGCGACACACGAGCACCATGCCGCGTCGCGGCCCTCGTACCGCAGCAAGGCGACCGCTCGGCGCAGCGCCTCGACGTTTCCACCGTGCCCGTTGACGAAAACCACCCGTGACGACCACCGACATGCAGAGCGGGCGAACTCCACCAGAAGTTCCGCCAGTGCCGGTGTGCCAATTGACACCGTGCCGGCAAAGCCCTCGTGCTCGCCGCTCGCGCCGTAGGCGATCGCGGGGGCGATGAGCCACTTGGATTCATCCCGGGCGTGCAGCAGGGCGACAATCGCCTCTGCAACGGCCGTCGCGATGCGTGTGTCGGTGTCCAGGGGTAGGTGGGGTCCGTGCTGTTCGGTCGATCCGACGGGGACAATCAGCGCCGCAGATGCGTCATGGAGCTGCCTCGACGTCGAGTTCCCGAGCTCGCGGGGGAAGACCACGCGACGATGGTAGGCCGAATTCACCTGGCGTGCGCCAAATGTTGGCGCATGCGTGGCAATTGATTTCCCGGAGCCCGCCAAGGCCTCGTGCCGCCGGTTCACGGCAGCCCCGACAGCCACGCCAGCACCAGAGACGAACCTGCCGGTTCAGGCTCCGAGCGTGCGCGTGAACCCGTCCGGAATCAGGATGTCCTCCCGGGTCAGCTCGTGGATCGAGGATTTGCCGAGGCCCCGCAGTGCCGAGTCGATGCCGCCGCTGAGAATGTCGAGCACGTTCTCCACGCCCGCCTGCCCGTTGGCCGCCAGACCCCACAGGTACGCCCGGCCGATCATGACCGCGCGGGCACCCAGAGCAACCGCCTTGACGACGTCGCTGCCGCGCCGGATACCACCGTCCAGCAAAACCTCGACCTGGTTGCCGACGGCATCGGCGATGGCGGGCAGGCAACGAATCGCGGCGGGGGTGCCGTCCAGGTTGTTCCCGCCGTGATTGGACACCGTGATCGCCGAAACCCCGGCGTCCACAGCACGTTTGGCGTCATCGACGCGGACCATGCCCTTCAGCAGGAACGGGCCACCCCACTGCTCCCGCAGCCAGGCCACGTCTTCCCAGGTCGGCGGTGGTGTGCCCATCCACTCGCCGTACGCCTCGAAGAACGTGGGCCCCGGCTCGCCGAGCCTGCCCTGGTTCGGAACGCGCAGGTCGGGCGGACGCAGGTGCTTGGCGAAGCTGAAGAACCACCGCGGTTTGGTGATGACCTCGGGGCTCATCTTGATCATGGTCTTGAGATCCATCTGCTCCGGGATCTTCGGGCTGCCCCAGTCGCGGCCGTGCGAGAAGCTCCAGTCGGTCGTCAGGATCAGGCCCTTGGCGCCCGCGGCCCTGGCGCGCTCCATGCGCGCGGCGATGGCGTCCCGACTGCCCAGCCAATAGATCTGGAAGAAGATCTTGTCGTTGACCGCGGTGACTTCTTCCATCGGCTTGCTCGCGAACGACGACAGCCCCATCGCCGTGCCGCGCGCCGCGGCCGCCCGTGCCACCGCGACCTCGCCGTCGGGATGGACGGCCTGCACACCCGTCGGCGAGATGATGACCGGCAGCGAAATGTCTTGCCCCATCACGGTTGTCGCCATCTCACGCTTCTCGGTGGCGCCAACGACGTGGGGGGCGAAGCCCAGCTCGGCGAACGCCTCGACGTTGTCGGAGACCGACACGCCCTTCTCACTGGCGGAGATCAGCGACGAATAGGCGGACTTGGGGAGCCGCTTCTTGGCCCGCTGTTGGGCGATCGCGACCGTTTCGAACCATTCATCTCGTGCCATTGTCAGACTGGACTTTCGTTGCAGAACTTCTTCGGGGGAGCGCTCAGCAGCGTGAGCGGGATCGGGCCCTTCGGCGCGTTGCGTCCGCCGGCGCGGGAATGGTCGACGCTCGAGCGGGGCTTGTCGCGTTCGAGAGCCAGTGCGGGCTCGCCGTAGCCTTGCACGCACTCGGGATCCGGGCCGTCCATCGGCAGGCCGGTGAAGAACTTGGCGGCCATGCAACCGCCGCGGCAGGCGTCGTAATGGTTACAGCCGCTGCAGGCGCCCGCGGACTGCGGCTCGCGCAGCCCGCGGAACAACTGCGAGTTCTGCCAGACGTCCTGGAATCCGTTGCTGGTCAAGATATTTCCAGCGAGGAACTTGTCGTGAATGGCGAACGGGCAGGCATACACGTCGCCGACCGGGTCGATCAGGCAGACCACGCGGCCCGCCCCGCACAGGTTGAGACCGGCCAGCGCGCCGGGCTCGCCGAGACCCGACAGGTGAAAGAACGAGTCGCCGGTGAGCACGCGCTCACCGTGGGCGACCAGCCAGTCGTAGAGCTGGACCTGCTGGGCCGGGGTCGGGTGCAGTTCGTCCCACACGTCGGCACCGCGCCCGGACGGGCGCAGCCGGGTGATGCGCAGCGTGGCGCCGTAGTTGTCGGCGAGCGCCTTGAAATCGTCGAGCTGGTCGATGTTGTGGCGCGTCACCACAACCGAGATCTTGGCGTCTTTGAACCCGGCCTCTTTGAGGTTCTCCAGTGCGCGTACGGCCATCGCGAACGAACCTGGCCCGCGCACCGCGTCATTCACCTCGGCCGTCGCCCCGTCCAGGGAGATCTGGACGTCGACGTAGTCGCTGGCCGCCAGCTTGGCCGCCACCTCCTTGGTGATGCGGACGCCGTTGGTGGAGAACTTGACCCCGACGTGATGCTCGGTGGCGTAGTCGACGAGTTCCCAGAAGTCGCTGCGCACCGTCGGCTCGCCGCCACCGATGTTCACATAGAAGACCTGCATGCGCTCGAGCTCGTCGATGATCGCCTTGCACTGCTCGGTGGACAGCTCGCGCGGATCCCGCTTACCCGACGACGAGAGGCAGTGCACGCACGACAGATTGCACGCGTATGTCAGCTCCCAGGTCAGGCAGATCGGCGCGTCGAGGCCGCGCTCGAACTGGTCAACGAGGCGGGGCACCGGGGCTGCCAGTGTCATGAATTCTCTCCTGGATCGGCGATCAGCATCTTGGACTGGACGAGCACGCCCAGCGCGTGGAGGTAGGGCGCCTGATCGTTGTCGTCGATTCCTGCGGCGCGGCAAGCGGATCGAGCGTCGGGGTGATCGGACAGCGAATTGATCACCTCGACGATCGTCCGGTTCTTCAGGAACGACAGCTTGCGGGTTCCGAAGTGGTAGAGCAGCGCGCCGAACGGCTCGGGCCGCACCGCCACCTGCGGGTGCAACCGCCAGTGCCGGTCGGCGTCAAAAGTGCTCGGCGCGGTCACGCTCAGTAGACCCCGCACATCCCGTCGATGGAGACCTCTTCGACGAGGCTCTCGGTCACCAGTTCTTCGGTCTCCACCTGCTGGTTCTGATCCATGTGAACTCGCCTTTCCGTTGGCTGGACCCCGGTAGGGTCTCGACATTTGTGACGTAGGTCGCTAACAATAAGGCACCGAGTGCCGAAACGGAAGGGCGAATCGTGACGGGCGCCACCAAGCCGCGCGTGGGTCGTCGGCGATCGACGAGCTGGGAGCACATCAGCGACGTCGCGATCGACCTGTTCATGGCGCGCGGATTCGACGAGGTCAGCGTCGACGACGTCGCCGCCGCGGCCGGGATCGGCAGACGGACACTGTTCCGGTACTACCCCTCCAAGAGCGCGCTTCCGTGGGGCGACTTCGATGCGCACCTCGACCTGATGCGGGGGTTGCTGGGCGAGCTCGATCCCAGCGTGCCGATCCGGGATGCCCTGCGTACCGCACTGTTGGCGTTCAACGACTTCGACGACGCCGACCGGCACCGGCAGCGGATGCGCTTGATACTGGAAACCGAAGCGCTGCAGGCATATTCGATGACGATGTATGCGGGCTGGCGGGCGGTGGTTGCCTCGTTCGTAGCTTCTCGCCTCGGGGTGGCCGACTCCGATCTGGCCCCCCAGACGGTGGCGTGGACGATGCTGGCGGTGTCCCTGTCGGCCTATGAGTACTGGCTTGCCGATGAGTCCGCGTCCTTGGCGGTGTCCCTCGGCGAGGCATTCGATCTGCTCGCGTCGGGCTTGGCCGATCTCGGCGACTGACCGAAGGTGACCGACAGGCGTGTCCCGTGTGGGTGAAAGCGCTTGGCCGCTTCCGTTAGCCCGAGGCGCGCATCAGCGACGAGGAATACCTCGCTGAGCGGAGAGGGCGTTGCTCGCCAGGAGAGTTGAGGCTCGGCGCTAGAACGGTGGTGGATCGTTGCCGTATTGGCGGGGGTCGGTGGTGAAGTTGTAGTCGGGTGGGGGGACTTCGCCGTTTTCCAGGGCGTGTCGGGTGAGGCGTTCGGTGCGGTTGCGCAGTCGTTGCGCGGCGATGTAGGTGGCGCGATTGTGTGCTCTGGTGCGACGGCGCCGAGGCATCTTGACGTCACCTATGTCTTTGGGAGGCACTTGCGGTGGGTCGCCGTTCCAGAGGGTGGCGGTGGGTAGGCACAGCATCGGAAAGAGCAGCCTGCTGCCGGGGTGGGTGGTGTAGGTGTGGC
>NZ_JAQGCZ010000028.1 GCF_027706845.1 Mycolicibacterium sp. BiH015 | reverse complement strand
GACCCACTCGACGCCATCGCCGACCCGGACGTCGACGCCGTCGTGCTCGCCACCCCGGGCGCCGCACACGAGAAGCAGCTGCTCGCCTGCCTGGAACACTCCAAGCCGGTCATGTGCGAAAAGCCGCTGACGACGGATGTCGCGACCTCGCTGGAGATCGTCAGGCGGGAGTCCGAACTGGAGCGCCCGCTGATCCAGGTGGGGTTCATGCGCCGCTTCGACGACGAATACATGCGCCTCAAGGCCCTGCTCGACGGCGGCGAACTCGGTGAGCCCTTGGTGATGCACTGCGTGCACCGCAACCCCAGTGTGCCGTCGTATTTTGACAGCTCGCTGATCGTCAAGGACTCCCTGGTCCACGAAGTCGATGTCACCCGGTTCCTCTTCGGCGAGGAGATCGCCAGCGTGCAGATCGTCAAACCGAACTCGAATCCCGCTGCGCCGCAGGGCGTCATCGATCCACAGATCGCGATCCTGCGGACCGTATCCGGTCGGCACGTCGACGTCGAGCTGTTCGTCACCACCGGTGTCGCCTACGAGGTACGTACCGAGGTGGTCGGAGAAAAAGGCAGCGCGATGATCGGTCTCGACGTCGGCCTGGTCCGCAAGAGCGCCCCCGGCACCTGGGGCGGAACGATCACCCCCGGCTTCCGGGAGCGCTTCGGCCGCGCGTACGACACGGAGATCCAGCGCTGGGTCGACGCGGTCATGTCCGGCACGAACATCGACGGTCCCACCGCGTGGGACGGCTACGCCGCCGCGGCCGTGTGCGCCGCCGGCGTTGAATCACTGGAAACCGGCCTGCCCGTCGACGTGCAGCTCGCGGACCGGCCCTGAGACCTCACACCACAAGCGAGAAGGAAGAACAAGTAATGACGAACACAATTTCGCACTGGGTCGACAACGCTGTCTTCGAAGGCAGCTCGAATGCGACTGCACCGGTGACCAACCCGGCGAGGGGCGAGACGACCGGCCGGGTCGCGCTGGCCAGCGTCGAGGACGCGCAGAAGGTCATCGACGCCGCGGCCGCGGCGTTCCCCGCCTGGCGCGACAGCTCGCTGGCCAAGCGAACCCAGATCCTGTTCAACTTCCGAGAACTGCTCAACGCGCGCAAGGGCGAGTTGGCCGAGATCATCACCAGCGAACACGGCAAGGTCGTCTCCGACGCACTCGGCGAGGTGAGCCGCGGCCAGGAGGTCGTCGAGTTCGCTTGCGGCATACCGCATCTACTCAAGGGTGGGTTCACCGAGAACGCCTCGACGAAGGTCGACGTCTACTCGATCCGTCAACCCCTGGGGCCCGTCGGCATCATCAGCCCTTTCAACTTCCCGGCCATGGTCCCGATGTGGTTCTTCCCCATCGCCATCGCCACCGGCAATACCGTCGTGCTCAAGCCTTCGGAGAAGGATCCCAGCGCCTCGCTGTGGCTGGCGAAGCTGTGGAAGGAAGCCGGCCTGCCCGACGGTGTGTTCAACGTCCTCCAAGGCGACAAGACCGCCGTCGACGAACTGCTGACCAACCCCAAGATCAAGTCGGTGTCCTTCGTCGGCTCGACGCCGATCGCTCAGTACGTGTACGCCACCGGGACCGCCGCGGGCAAGCGCGTCCAGGCCCTGGGCGGAGCCAAGAACCACGCCGTCATCCTCCCCGACGCCGACCTCGACCTCGCCGCCGACGCGATGGTCAACGCCGGATTCGGTTCTGCCGGTGAGCGGTGCATGGCCATCAGCGCCTGCGTCGCAGTCGGGCCGATCGCCGACGATCTGGTCGCCAAGATCGGCGAGCGCACGCGGACCATCAAAACCGGCGACGGGACCAAGGATTCCGACATGGGACCGCTGGTCACCAAGGCACATCGCGACAAGGTGGCCTCCTACATCGACGCCGGTGAGAAGGACGGCGCCAAGGTCGTCGTCGACGGCCGAAATGTGCAGGCCGACGGTGGCACCGAGGGATTCTGGCTCGGCCCGACATTGCTCGACAATGTCACCCCCGAGATGAGTGTCTACACCGACGAGATCTTCGGTCCGGTGCTGTCGGTCCTCCGGGTCGAAACCTACGACCAGGCACTGGATCTCATCAACTCCAACCCCTATGGCAACGGGACCGCCATCTTCACCAACGACGGCGGCGCAGCCCGGCGTTTCCAGAACGAGGTCGAGGTCGGCATGGTCGGGATCAATGTTCCGATCCCGGTCCCGATGGCCTACTTCAGCTTCGGCGGCTGGAAGGCTTCGCTGTTCGGCGACAGCCACGCCCACGGCATGGACGGCGTGCAATTCTTCACCCGGCAAAAGGCCGTCACCGCCCGCTGGCTCGACCCCAGCCACGGCGGCATCAACCTCGGTTTCCCCCAGAACGGCTGAGTCCCCGAGAAGTCACCGCGCACCGCGAGCGCGCGTGTCTGTACCTGGACACGCCGCTCGCGGTGGCATTTTCCGCATGCTCGCAGGCCACGAAAGCAACGGCGCATCCCGATGTCGGTCTGGTCGTTGCCGCGTGGCCTGTGTTCCGCACGCGGATTGCCCGATCACGTATCCGTCGAGCCACGCGCGTCGAGGCGGCGCAGCACCGTATCCACGACGAGTGGATCGCTACCTGACTCACTGCGGTGATCCACGACAGCATCGCGCGCCGCTTCGAGCATCTCCTCCTTCAGCGCATTCAGAGTGCGGGCATCGTGAGCATGAACCGGTCCGTGGTCGTCGGACTGTTCAGAGGCACCGAGGGAGTGCCACATCCGGTTCGCGTTCTCCCTGGCCTCATCGAGCACCTCCACGCTGATGTCGCCGCGCCGGCGGATTTCGTCGAGCCTGCGGAAACCCGCTGCACGACCCGCGCGCAACAGGTCGCGTTCCTCGGCATTTACCCGATCACCCGACGTGGTGACCCCGAGGGCGCGAACCAGCAACGGGAGCGTCAACCCTTGGACGAGCATGGTCGCGATGATGACGACGAACGCGATGAAGATCAGACGTTCGCGCTCGGGAAAGCCCCGCGGCAACGCAAGCACCGCCGCCAACGTCACCACCCCGCGCATACCGGCCCACGACGCCACGGTCATCTCACGCCAGCCGACAGGTTCGGCGATATCGCGCTTTTTGCGCAGAAGTTTCTCGTCGAGGGCCGCGACGGGGAAGATCCAAGCAAACCGGACAACCACCACAACGGCGGTGATGAGCAGCGCCTGCGCGGTGAGCCTGCCGATCGAATCAGATGCTTGTTCGGCCACGGCTCTCAGCTCAAGACCGACGAAGGCGAATGCCGCTCCGGTGACCAGCAATTCGACGATCTCCCAGGTTGTCACTGTCACGAGCCTGGTTTGTGCAGAGTCGTGATCGGCATACCTGCTCAGCGCGAGCGCCACGGTGACGACCGCGAGCACACCACTGCCATGCGCCGCGTCCGCGGCGATATAGGCCGCGAATGGCATCACGAGGACCAGAGCGCTACCGGCCGGGTGGGCAGGGAGCTTGCCCAGAAGCCAGCGGGTGGCAACTGCGATGGCCAGGCCGGCGGCCACGCCGATCGCCACCGCGGCGGCCAGCGCCGCACCGGCGCGCACCGGTGCGAATGCGCCGGCCATCGCCGAGGCCACCGCGACTTCGTAGAGCACCAGCGAGGTCGCATCGTTGGACAGTCCCTCGCCTTCGAGGATGGTTCGCAACCGGCGCGGCAGGTGTAGCTTGTGGGCCACCGCGGTCGCCGCCACCGGGTCGGGCGGCGCAACGGCGGCACCCAATGCAATCGCGGCGATCAGAGGCAGCCCGGGAATGATCGCCTGCAGCACGATGCCGACGACGAACGCCGTCACCCCCACGAGGGCGACTGCGAGCAGCATGATCGCCCGACGATTGTCGAGGAACTGCCGCCAGGACGTTCTCCGTGCCGCGGCGAACAGCAGCGGCGGCAGAACCAACGGAAGGATGAGCTCGGGGTTCAGCGACGACACCGACAGCCCCGGTACGAAGGCGACGGCCAAGCCGAACATCAGCATGACGACGGGGTAAGGCAGGTTGATGCGCTCGGCCAACGGCGCCAGCAGCACTGTCGCCGCCGCCAGCACGAGCAACAACGTCAGACCGGCCACAACCACCTCTTCCTGCAGACCCGTCGCAGATTTCCCGGAACTGGACGGACCAATCTCTGACGGGAGGTGATTTCTTACGGGCGGCGCCGAACAGCTTCGTGACCAGGAGCGCGGGTATTCGACTTCAATGCGTGTCCGAGCGGCGGTCGCCGCCGCCGTCTTGTTGGTGTCCGCGTGCGGGAACTCGCCAGTGGAAACAGTGCCTGCGACCGGCACCGAACCGGCGACCACCACGGGGCTGATCCCGGCGGGCGTGCCGACGGAGGGCACCCGCCCGCCTGTTGCGGGGCTGCCGGGCGCGGCCGAGCCGCAAAGAGCCGGAACACCGGCAACGCCACCGCCGGGACGTCAGGTGCGAGTCGGCGCCTCACCGGAGGGAATCGTCGTCGACCCCGTCACCCGCACCGTCGCCGTCGCCACGCGCGATCCCTTCGAACTCGTCCTGTTGAATGCCGACACCGGCGACATCACCGGACGGACGCCGATTCCCGGCGCGGTCCGTCACCTGCAGCTTGCCGAGCCCGGCGGCCCGGTGCTGGTACCGGTGGAAAGCGCCGATGCGCTCGTACGGGTCGAGTTGCCCGGTGGAGCGGCGGAGCCGCAGATCATCACGGGAACCGTGCCTCACGATGCGTCGCAGGCACCCGACGGAACCACGTTCGTGGCCAACGAACTCGGCGGCACAGTCAGCGCCGTCCGCGACGGCCGTGTCATCAAGGTCTTCACCGACAGCGTGCAGCCGGCGGGGCTGGCGCCCGTGGGCGACCGCATGGGTCTGCTCGATGTGCGCAAGAACGATCTGACGATCTACGACACGACGAACCTGACCATTGTCGGGTCGACGCCCGCCGGAGCCGGGCCCACGCATCTTGTTGCGGACAAACACGGCCGATTGATCGCCACCGACACCCGCGGTGATGCGGTACGCGTATTCGACACCAGCCCAACACAACTCGCCGAGATTCCGCAGCCGGGTGGTCCGTACGGCATCACCTACGACGCCACGCGCGACCGGCTGTGGGTGGCATCGTCGGGGACGAACGAAGTCGTCGGCTACGACATGGCCGAGGAGACACCGCGCGAGGTGATGCGGGTGCCGACGGTGCAGAACCCCTACACCGTCGCGGCCGACCCGAACACCGGACGGTTGTTCATCGCCGGCGTGACGGCGGGCGTGGTGCAGATCGTCGACCCGGGCTGAGCCGAAACGTTGCCCTCGCGCTCCGCGAGCGCACGCATTCGTACGTGCGACACCGGGGTGTCGGCGGACAGACACGCGCGCTCGCGCAGCAAGGGGCGCACCCACTCACAGGATGTAGAGCATCTCCTGATACGTCGGCAGCGGCCACAAGTCGTCGGCCACCACAGATTCCAGCGTGTCCGCCGCAGCGCGCACGGCCTCCATGGCCGGCAGCAGCGCCTTCTGCGCATGCGTTGCCTCGTCCAGCGCGGATTCCGCCGAGTGGTCCGACAATGCGGCCTTTAACGTGGCGAGCGCCGCGGTCAGTTCGCCGATCGGGGCCGAAACCGACTGCAGCAGTGTGGTGTCGGCGTCGATCCCGGCGGCCTGCAAGGCACCGACATTCTGCGCGAGCTCGGTCTGGTAGCGAACCGCGGCCGGCAGGATCACCGTCGTACCCAGCTCCAGCGCCAGCTTCGCCTCGACCGCGATCGTCAACGCATACTGTTCCAGCCGAACCTCGTAGCGGCTGTGCAACTCCCGCTCGTTGAACACGCCGTAACGTTCGAACACCTCGATGGCCTCGGGCTTGATCAGCTCGGGGATCGCGTCGAGGGTGGTCTTGAGGTTCGGCAGTCCACGCTCGGCGGCTTCGATCTGCCAGTTCTCCGAGTAGCCGTCGCCGTTGAACACGACGGCGCCGTGCTCGGTGATGATCTCGGTGAGCAGCGTCTGGACGGCGCTGTCGAAGTCGGTGCCGTCGGCGACGGCCTTCTCCAACGCAGTCGCCATGTAGTCGAACGAATCGGCCATGATCGTGTTCAGGATGATCATCGGCACCGCGACCGTCTGTCCCGAGCCGGGGGCACGGAACTCGAAGCGGTTGCCGGTGAAGGCGAATGGGCTGGTGCGGTTACGGTCACCCGGATCCGTCGGTAGCGCCGGCAGGGTGTCGACGCCGATGTGCATCACGCCCTTGCCCTTTGAAGACGTCGCCGCGCCCTTGGCGATCTGCTCGAAGACGTCGGCCAGCTGGGCGCCCAGGAAGATCGAGATGATGGCAGGTGGGGCCTCGTTGGCGCCGAGCCGGTGGTCGTTGGTCGCCGAGGCAACCGAAACACGCAGCAGCCCAGCGAATTTGTGCACGGCGCGGATGATCGCGGCGCAGAACACCAGGAACTGGGCGTTCTCGTGCGGGGTGTCACCCGGCACAAGCAGCGAACCGAGCTCGGAATTGCCGACCGAGAAGTTGACGTGCTTGCCCGAACCGTTGACGCCGGCGAACGGCTTCTCGTGGAACAGACATTCCATGCCGTGCTTCTTGGCGATCGTCTTGAACACCGTCATCAACAGCTGCTGGTGGTCGGAGGCGATGTTGGCGCGCTCGAACATCGGCGCCACCTCGAACTGAGCCGGAGCAACCTCGTTGTGCCGGGTCTTGGCAGGGATGCCCAGCTTGAACAGCTCACGCTCGGTGTCCATCATGAAGCCGAGGACGCGCTCGGGCACCGCACCGAAGTAGTGGTCGTCGAACTCCTGGCCCTTGGGCGGCTTGGCACCGAAGAGCGTGCGGCCGGCGTTGACGAGGTCGGGCCTGGCCAGGAAGAAGTGCCGGTCGACGAGGAAGTACTCCTGCTCTGGACCGCAGAACGACACCACCTTCTGCAGATCTTTGTGGCCGAACAGCGTCAGGATGCGCTCGGCGTGCACGCCCATGGCCTGCTGGCTGCGCAGCAGCGGGGTTTTGTAGTCGAGCGCCTCACCGGTCATCGACACGAACACCGTCGGAATGCACAAGGTGTTGCCGTTGGGGTTTTCCAGAATGTAGGCGGGGCTGGTGACGTCCCACCCGGTGTAGCCGCGGGCTTCGAAGGTGCTGCGCAAGCCGCCGGACGGAAAGCTCGAGGCGTCCGGCTCGCCCTGGATCAGCGTCTTTCCGGCGAACTCGGCGAGCGTCTCGCCGTCGGAAACCGGTTCGAGGAAGCTGTCATGCTTCTCCGCCGTGAGACCCGTCATCGGATAGAAGACGTGGGCGTAGTGCGTGGCGCCCTTCGACAGGGCCCAGTCCTTCATCGCCGAGGCGACGGAATCAGCGATCGCCGGATCGAGCTTGGCGCCCTTCTCGATGGTCGCCACCACGGACTTGTACACCGATTTGGGCAGGCGCAGCTGCATCTCGGCTTTGGTGAAGACATTGGATCCGAAGATCGCACCGGGGGCCTCGGTCGGATCGAAGCTGATCGCCGGCGGCACATACGCCTCGACATTGTTGATCGCCTGAAGGCGTACCGCATTACCGCTCAATGGACTTCCTATCACTGCTGTGTCCGCGCCCTGGCTCGACGGACAGTTGACCGGCCAACACTAGGAACACTCGATGCCGAACTTGTTACGTGAGCGTCAACGTCAGAATGCGGGGGTTACCCAGCGATCACTTCGGCCGGCGGTCAGGTAACTTTCGACGCCCGCGAGCGCGCGCTCAAAACTCTTGGCGGCGGCGCGTCGGTGTGCAGACACGCGCGCTCGCGGTGCAAGCCGTCGGGTTGGGTGGTTGCGCAGGAGACCACAATGGAGAACATGTCCACGCGTCGTCACCCAGACCGAGACATCGACGCCGATGTCGACGAGCGCAGCCTGACCATCAGCCAGCGCAAACAGGAGGCGGCCGGCGTCAAGGCGGTCATGGTGTCGCTCCAGCGGGGACTGGAATCGATGGGCCTGCTCCGAACGGCGGCGACGCTGACCAGGCTCAACCAGCGCCACGGCTTCGACTGTCCGGGCTGCGCGTGGCCGGAAGAGCACGGTGGCCGGAAACTGGCCGAGTTCTGCGAGAACGGCGCCAAGGCCGTCGCCGAGGAAGCCACCAAACGCGTCGTCACCCGCGAGTTCTTCGCCCGGCACACCGTCGCCGAACTGCAGGCCCACCCAGAGTTCTGGCTGTCTCAGCAGGGCCGCCTGACCGAACCGATGGTGCTGCGGCCCGGGGACGACCACTACCGGCCGATCGCATGGGACGACGCCTACCGCTTGATCGCCGGGGAACTCCGTGCACTCGGCAGCCCGAACGAGGCGGTGTTCTACACGTCCGGGCGCACCAGCAACGAGGCCGCGTTCCTGTACCAACTGTTCGTGCGGTGCCTGGGCACCAACAATCTGCCCGACTGCTCCAACATGTGCCACGAGTCGTCGGGTACCGCGCTGATCGACACCATCGGCATCGGCAAGGGATCGGTCACCGTCGAGGACCTGATCCTGTCCGATCTCATCCTCATCGCCGGGCAGAACCCCGGCACCAACCACCCGCGCATGCTGTCGATCCTGGAGAAGGCGAAAGCCAACGGCGCAAAGATCATCGCGATCAACCCGCTGCGGGAGGCGGGGCTTATCCGCTTCAAGGACCCCCAGAAGGTGCACGGCGTGGTCGGCGACGGTGTCCCGATTGCCGACGAGTTCGTCCAGATCCGCCTCGGGGGCGATATGGCTCTGTTCGCAGGGCTGGGCAAGCTGCTGCTGGAGGCCGACGATCACGACCCCGGCAGCGTGGTCGACCGCAAGTTCGTCGCCGACCACACCGCCGGCTTCGCCGAGTACGAGGGCCGTACTCGCGACGTCGACCTCGACACCGTGCTGCAGGCGACTGGTATCGACCGAGAGCAACTCGACCGCGTCGCCGCGATGATGGCGTCATCGCAGCGCACGGTCGTGTGTTGGGCCATGGGACTGACCCAGCACAAGCACGCGGTCCCGACCATCACCGAAATCACCAACGTGCTGCTGATGCGCGGCATGATCGGCAAACCCGGCGCCGGGCTGTGCCCGGTGCGCGGCCACTCCAACGTGCAGGGCGACCGCACCATGGGCATCTGGGAGAAGATGCCCGAGCGCTTCCTGAAAAATCTGGACGACAGGTTCGGCATCCACAGCCCGCGAGAGCACGGCCTCGACACCGTGGGCGCGATCCGCGCGATGCGTGACGGCAACGCCAAGGTGTTCATGGCGATGGGCGGCAACTTCGCCTCGGCGACCCCGGACACCGAGGTGACCGAAGCTGCTCTGCGTAACTGCACGCTGACGGTGCAGGTGTCGACGAAGCTCAACCGCAGCCACCTTGTACACGGGCGCACCGCGCTGATCCTGCCGTCGCTGGGTCGCACCGACCGCGACGTTCAGGCCGGCGGCAAACAGATGGTGTCCGTGGAGGATTCGATGTCGATGGTGCATCTGTCCCGCGGCAGCCTTCATCCGCCGAGTGACCAGGTGCGCAGTGAGGTGGCGATCATCTGCCAGCTTGCCCGCACCGTGTTCGGCGCCGACCATCCCGTGCCGTGGGCGACCTTCAACGCCGACTACGACACCATCCGGGACGCCATCGCCGCCGTGGTCCCCGGTTGTGAGGACTACAACCGCAAGGTCCGCGCCCCCGACGGCTTCCAGCTGCCGCACCCGCCGCGTGATTCCCGCGAATTCCACACGGCGACAGGCAAAGCCAACTTCATGACGTATCCGGTCGAATGGGTTCCAGTGCCCGAGGGCAGGCTGGTGCTGCAGACGCTGCGCAGCCACGACCAGTACAACACCACCATCTACGGGCTCGACGACCGCTACCGCGGCGTCAAGGGCGGACGCCGGGTGGTGTTCGTCAATCCCGCCGACCTCGAACGGTTCGGGCTGTCCGACGGTGACCGCGTGGACGTTGTGTCGGAGTTCACCGACGGCGAGGGACATCTGCAGGAGCGCCGGGCCAAGGACTTCGCCGTCATCGCGTACGCGACACCGGCGGGCAATGCGGCGGCCTACTACCCTGAGACCAATCCCCTTGTCCCCCTTGATCACACGGCCACCAAGTCGAATACGCCGGTGTCGAAGGCGGTCGTGATCCGGCTGGAACGGGCCTGACAATGGACGAGCGAAGCGACGGGAAAAGGGTCTAGTGGACGAGCGAAGCGACGGGGGAAGGGTCTAGTGGGACGAGTCACCGCCCGGCGGCGCGCGCACCACGTCACTGCCCAGGATGCTGTTGCGCGGCCGGAGACCCTGGTGGTCGAGGAGCCGCTGGAGATTCGGGTCAACGGCTCGCCTACCACGGTCACCATGCGCACCCCCGGGTCGGATGTCGAACTCGCGCAAGGCTTTCTGCTGACCGAGGGGATCATTTCCGGCCGCGAGGACATCCTGTCGGTGCGCTACTGCCGCGGCGCTGGGGAAGACGGGGTCAACACGTACAACGTCCTCGACGTGACGCTGGCCTCCGATGTCCCTCCGCCGGACGTCGACCCGACACGAAACTTCTACACCACCTCGTCGTGCGGCGTGTGCGGCAAAGCCTCGCTGGAGGCGGTCCGACTGATCAGCAAGCACGGCCCCGGCGACGATCCGGCGACCGTCGCCACCGACACGCTCTCGACGCTGCCCGACAAGCTGCGCAGTGCACAGAAGGTTTTTGCGGCGACCGGCGGACTGCACGCCGCCGCGCTGTTCGACACCCAGGGTGAGACCCTGGTCGTCCGCGAAGACATCGGCAGGCACAACGCAGTGGACAAGGTAGTCGGATGGGCGCTGGAGCAGCGCCGGATTCCGTTGAGTGGCACCGTACTTCTGGTCAGCGGACGGGCGTCGTTCGAACTCACTCAGAAAGCGGTGATGGCGGGCATCCCGGTGCTCGCTGCCGTCTCGGCCCCGTCATCACTCGCTGTCGATCTAGCCAGCCAGTCCGGCCTCACGCTGGTGGCGTTTCTGCGCGGCGACTCGATGAACGTCTACACCCGCCCGGACCGCGTGAAATAGAAGAGCCAGTCCACCCGCCTGCCCACGGCTTTGCGTTCCCATACCGGCGCGCAGAAACCTCTACACGTCGATGCGCAGGGCAGCCCGGGCACCGGCGATTACTTACACAATCCACGCCGCGGCGCACCACGCGCTGACACACGGATTTCTAGCTGTCGGAGCCGTCGGGTCCGTCGGTGCCGTTCTCGGTATTGCCGTCGCCGCCGTCGCCACCTTCGCCGCCTTGATCGCCTCCGTCACCGCCATCCCCGCCATCGCCGACGATGCCGCCGTTGCCGACACCTCCGTCACCGCCGTCATCATCGCTGAGGTCGCCGGCGTCACCCCCGTCGCCGCCGTCACCGACACCGATTGCCGGGTCGGATATTCCGTCGCCGCCTTCCCCACCGTCGCCGGACTTGTTTCCGCCATTGCCACCGTCTCCGCCGATACCGCCGTAGGGGCCGATGCCGATCCCGCCGGTGCCACCCTTGCCGTGTTGTCCCGCGTTGCCGCCGTTTCCGCCGACACCGACACCACTGAGTGAGCTCGTGGCCATGCCGTTCCCGCCGGCACCGCCATTCCCACGGCCGAATGCGTCGCCGCCGTTGCCGCCCCAACCGGTCGCTGTTCCGGTGCCGTCGCCGCCGCGTCCACCGTCGCCCGAACGTGAGCCGCCATTGCCGCCGTCGCCACCGAAGCCGTCGCCGACCGCCGCAGATCCTCCATGTCCACCGTTGCCGCCGTTGCCCGTGGTGATGGCGTTCCCGCCGTCACCGCCGGTGCCGTTCTCTCCGAGGGCGTCGCCGCCCTTACCACCGTTTCCGGCGACACGCCCGCCGGTGCCACCCTCGCCGCCGGTCCCGTTGGCGATCGGGGCAGCGCCACCGGCCCCGCCGTCCCCGATGCCGACCGCGTTTCCGCCGCGCCCGCCGGTGGTGAAGGCGTCGTTCGCCCTCCCGCCGGCCCCGCCGCTGCCGAAGATGAGTCCGCCGCGTCCACCCGCACCCGCCGCGGCAATCGTCGACGCGTCGCCACCGCGCCCGCCGCTACCGAAAAGCCCTGCCACACCTCCGGTTCCACCGTTGGCGCCATCACCGCCGTTCCCCCAGAGGAGTCCTGCGCGCCCTCCGTTGCACGCAGCTCCCGCGCAGTCGGCTGCTGCATCGACTCCGTCACCGAACAATCCGAACAACGGCCCCAGGGCTCGCGTCGGGACACCCGCGAAATCAAGGCGATCGCTACCGCCGTAGCGGGCGATCGAACCCGGCGGGCAGGTCGCCCCCACGCAAATTTTTAGCCTGTTGCCTTCTATGACGCGAAGCCTGACGTCGGTGACATCGCGATACTCGATCGTGTTGTCACTGCCCTCGATAAACAGTCCGTTGAGGGGGTTCGGATAAGAACCAATACGCTCACCGGTGACCGTGACGACGTTCCGCTCGCCGGCCCTGATGGTAACACTGATCGAATTGCCTTGAACGTCAACCCTATTGCTGAGGCTACTGCGGCCCACAGTGACCAAGTTTCCAAAGCCGCTCACTTCGAGGAAGTTTCGGTAACCGCCTGAAGCCGCCGCGCCTGATTGGTCGCCGCTCACCAAGATGGTGCCGCTTCCAAAACCAGACTCCATAATCGCGTGCGCTCTGTCCCCGACGGCTTTCAGAAATTTGTCGCCGGCACCTACGCGAACCCAGGCGGTCCCATATTGCTCGAGCACCTGGCCGTCTTTACCTATGGCCAGATTTCCAGGGGTCGGCTGCGCCGGCTCCGCTGCCGCGGGCAGCGAGGTGGCGAGTGCGACGCCCAGCGATGTGGCCAGCAATCCGCAGCGTCCCACTACCCTGGTTCCCGGCACGGCGTCCCCCCGCGATCGACAGCTCAGCAAACATATGACAGTGCCCCGACTGACGTTATCGTAAATATCAAGATCACAACCTTAAACAGACGTTCTTCGCCGAAAACACGGGTCAAGGGCCGAAAACTGTCTACATCCATGATCTTCGCGCGAGCGCTCATCTACCTGCGATCTCCACCCAATCTCCACACAAGCTCCAAGCACCCCCACCCGACCGGCGGCGAGTATCGACGCCATGCCAGAGATCCTCATCGCCTCCTGCCCTCCCGTCGGGCACATTGCACCGTTGCTCAACGTCGCCCGCGGTCTCGTCGCGCGCGGCGACCGTGTCACCGTTCTCACCAGCGCCCGGCACGCCGACAAGATAAGGGCCGTGGGTGCCGAAGCGCGCCCGCTTCCCTACGGCGCGGACTACGACGACTCCAGCTTCGACGCCGACCTGCCCGGGCGGGCCGAGACATCGGGCATCGCGCGCATCAACTTCGACGTCGAGCACGTCTTCGTCCGACCACTGCCTCATCAGTTCAGTGCACTCCAGGAACTGTTGGCAGCCAACCATTACGACGCCGTCATCACCGACGCCTTCTTCATGGGGACCCTCCCTCTGCTGCTCGACAAGTCGGTGCAGCGGCCGCCGATCCTGTCCTACTCCACCACGCCGCTGTTCCTGTCGAGTAGGGACACCGCGCCCGGCGGCCCGGGCATCACCCCGATGCCCGGCGCACTCGGCCGTCTTCGCAACCGCCTGTTGACCCTCGCCGCGCAGAAGGTGTTGCTGCGCCCGGCTCACCGGGCCGCCGACCGCATGCTCGAAGCGATGGGTCTGCCGAAGCTGCCGGTGTTCGTTCTGGATTGCGCGGCCTTGGCCGACCGGGTCATCGTCCCGACGATCCCGCAGTTCGAATACCACCGCGGGGACCTGCCCGGCCATGTGCGGTTCGTCGGTGCGGTCAATCCGCTGCCGAGCGACAACTTCATCGCCCCGCCATGGTGGGGTGACCTGAACGACGACCGCCCGGTCGTGCACGTTACGCAGGGCACGATCGACAACGCCGATCTGACTCGACTGGTCGGACCGACGATCGAGGCGCTTGCCGGCGAAGACGTCACCGTCGTCGTCACCACCGGCGGTCGACCGGTGTCCCAGATCGCAACACCGCTGCCCGCCAATGTTTTCGTGGCCGAGTTCATCCCGCACGACGTGCTGCTACCCCTGGTGGACGTCATGATCACCAACGGCGGCTACGGTGCCGTGCAGCGCGCACTGTCGGACGGCGTGCCGATGGTGGTGGCCGGCGACACTGAGGACAAGCCCGAGGTGGCCGCCCGCGTCGATTATTTTGGCGCGGGAATCAATCTGCGCACAGGTACGCCGGCACCAGAAGACGTGCGCCGCGCTGTTCGCCAGGTGCTGGCCGATGAGACGTACCGCACCAACGCCCGCCGACTCCGGAGCGCCTATGCCGCGCGCGACAGCGTCGCCGAGATCGCCGGCGTCGTCGACGAGGCCATCGCCGAAGCAACTCCTCGCCTGCAAACGGCCTGAGGGGACACGCTGATGGCCGCCATCCTGATTGCTGCCCTCTCACCAATCGGCCATGCCGAACCGCTGCTCGCGGTGGCCGAGGATCTTGTGAACCGAGGCGACCACGTCACCGTGATGACCGGTCCCGCGCACGGAGACGCGGTCGGTGAACTCGGAGCGAAACACCACGTGCTGCCGCCCGCCGCGGACTTCGACGACGCACAGCTCGTTGCCGGTCGGAGGGCCACCCGTTCCGGCATCGCTGCGATGAGCCAAGCCGTCATCCGGCTCTTCCTGCGGCCGATGCCCCACCAGATGACCGAGCTGTGCAATGCGCTCGCAGATCGGCATTACGACGCGATGATCGTCGACTACGGATTCTTCGGAGTGCTGCCGCTGATCCTGGGCAACTGGGGCGGCGTCCCGCCGCTGCTGTCCTTCACGCCCACTCCCCTGCTGTTGTCGAGCCGTGACACCGCGCCGACCGGGATGGCGTTGCCGCCGGCCAGATCGGTGGCCAGCCGGGCCGTCTACCGCGGACTCACCCTGTTCTCTCAGAAGGTGATGCTGCGTCGAGCGCAACACGTCGCCAACGGGATGTTGACGACGCTGGGGGCCGGGCGGTTGCCGGTTCCGCTGCTCGACGTGGGAGTGCTCGCAGACCGCTTGATCGTTCCAACGGTGCCGAGCTTCGAGTATCCACGCAGCGACCTGCCCCGAGGAGTGCGATTCGTCGGAGCGGTCCGACCGCGGCCCTGCAAAACGTTCGAACCGCCGCCGTGGTGGCACGGGCTCGACGCGGGTCGCCCCGTCGTACACGTCACCCAGGGCACCGTCGACAACCGGGACCTGACCCGGCTCATCGAACCGACGATCGCCGCGCTGGCCGACAGCGACGTCGTCGTCGTGGTCAGCACCGGAGGGCGCGACCCCCACACCATCGGCATCCCGATCCCCGCCAACACCCACGTCGCCGGATACATCCCACACGACCGCCTCCTGCCGAAGGTCGACGTGATGGTCACCAACGGCGGCTACGGCGCCGTACAGCGCGCCCTCGCGTCCGGGGTACCGATCGTGGTCGCAGGCAGCACCGAGGACAAACCTGAAGTCGCCGCGCGCGTCGAATGGTCGGGGGCAGGCATCAACCTCCGGACCGGCACGCCGTCGGCGGCCGAACTGAGGTCTGCGGTGAGCCGGATCCTCACCGACGGACGGTACCTGCGCAACGCGCGTCGATTGGAGGCGGCGTTCGCGCGCAGGGACGGGATCGCCGAGATCGCCGCCCTCGTCGACGAAGTCATCTGCGAACGATCCGCGCAATCACGTAGTCCCCTACGCACGACTCACAGCCTCGTCGGCAGAAAACTCGAGTCATGATCAACGAACTGCAGGTTCTGGCGGTCGCCGCGTTTCTACTGTGGGGACTGGCCAGCGCGGTGTGCGATGCCTGGGTGCCCGACGACGCACACGTCGCGCGAGAATGCAGTGAGGGCCGTCAGTCCGATCAGACTGAACAGCCCTCAGTGCACACCCGGTGACGGGATTTAAGCGCTCTTGTCGCGGCGCTCGGTGCGCGACGGTTTGCGCGGCACGATGGTCGGTAGGACGTTGTCCTGGACGGTCTCCTTGGTGACGACCACCTTGGCGACGTCGTCGCGGCTGGGGATGTCGTACATCACCGGCAGCAGCACTTCCTCCATGATGGCGCGCAGACCGCGGGCTCCTGTGCCCCGGTGGATGGCCTGATCGGCGATGGCTTCGAGCGCGTCGTCGGCGAACTCCAGCTCGACGCCGTCCATCTCGAAGAGGCGCGTGTATTGCTTGACGAGGGCGTTCTTCGGCTTGGACAGGATCTGCACCAGCGATTCCTTGTCCAGGTTGGTCACCGAGGCGACGACCGGGAGACGGCCGATGAACTCGGGGATCAGACCGAACTTGATCAGGTCCTCGGGCATGACCTCGGCGAAATGGTCCTGGGTGTCGATCTCGGCCTTGGAATGCACCTCGGCGCCGAAGCCCAGACCACGCTTGCCGACGCGGTCGGAGACGATCTTCTCCAGCCCGGCGAAGGCACCGGCCACGATGAACAGCACGTTCGTGGTGTCGATCTGAATGAACTCCTGGTGCGGATGCTTGCGGCCGCCCTGCGGAGGAACCGAGGCCTGCGTGCCTTCCAGGATCTTCAGCAGCGCCTGCTGAACGCCTTCACCGGAGACGTCGCGGGTGATCGACGGGTTCTCGCTCTTGCGGGCGATCTTGTCGACCTCGTCGATGTAGATGATGCCCGTCTCGGCGCGCTTCACGTCGTAGTCGGCGGCTTGAATCAGCTTCAGCAGAATGTTCTCGACGTCCTCGCCGACGTAGCCGGCTTCGGTCAGCGCGGTCGCGTCGGCGATCGCGAACGGCACGTTCAGCATTTTGGCCAGCGTCTGAGCGAGGTAGGTCTTGCCGCAGCCGGTCGGGCCGAGCATCAGGATGTTGGACTTGGCCAGCTCCACGGGCTCGGAGCGCGAATCACGGGACTTCTCCCCCGCCTGGATGCGCTTGTAGTGGTTGTAGACCGCGACGGCCAGCGTGCGCTTGGCAGTGTCCTGGCCGATGACATACCCCTCGAGGAAGTCGCGGATCTCCGCGGGTTTGGGCAGCTCGTCGAGCTTGACGTCGTCAGCGTCGGCGAGCTCCTCCTCGATGATCTCGTTGCACAGGTCGATGCACTCGTCGCAGATGTAGACGCCCGGTCCCGCGATGAGCTTCTTCACCTGCTTTTGGCTCTTACCGCAGAACGAGCACTTCAACAGGTCGCCGCCATCTCCAATGCGTGCCATGGTGCTGGGGTCCTACTTCCTGTTGCTGTCGATACCTAATCGTTGCGTGCCAGTCAGGGCCGTTCAGTGCCGGGCACCGGGGCCGAAGTCCGTAGCCCCGACGCTACCCGCTGTTTCCGTCGCTGTGCGACCGATAAAGCCGAATAGCGTCGGTGGTATTCACATGTGGTTGCGACAACATATCGCCTGATTCGTCCCCGACGGCGGCGGAACGCGCCACCGTGTCTCTGGCGTGTCGCCGCTGTTACCCGACCGAGAGTACCTGCCCGGCAGAAACGTAACCGGCAAGTGTCCGGCCGACGTCCAGAGCACACCTTCCCGTCGTACTGTGACGGCGTGGACGTGCGCATTCCGCTCGATTCAGTGCTGGTCAGCGATGGCGGTCTGGCAACCGAACTGGAAGCGCGGGGGCACGACCTGACCGACGACCTGTGGTCGGCGCGGTTGCTGATCGATTCCCCCGACGAGATCGCGGCCGTGCACTCGGCGTTCTTCCGTGCGGGCGCCGCAATCGCCACCACCGCGACCTATCAGGCGTCGTTCGACGGTTTCGCTGCTCGCGGAATCGACCGGGCGCGCGCCGAGGCGTTGATGCGCTTGAGCGTTGCACTGGCCCGCGATGCCCGCGACGAGCACGGCACCGGCTGGGTGGCGGCATCGATCGGTCCGTATGGCGCGGCCCTGGCCAATGGTGAGGAATATCGAGGTCGCTATGGCCTCACCGTCGGACAGCTCGCGAGCTGGCACCGTCCGCGCCTTGACGTCATCGCCGACGCCGGAGCGGACGTGCTTGCCCTCGAGACCGTCCCGGACATCGACGAAGCCGAGGCGCTCGTCGGTCTCGTTGCCGACCTCGGACTGCCGGCGTGGCTGTCCTACACCGTCGACGGGTCCGCAACCGGCGCAGGTCAATCGCTGTCCGATGCCTTCGCAGTCGCCGCAGGCGTGCCTGAGATCATCGCAATCGGTGTGAATTGTTGCGCCCCACATGATGTTTTGCCCGCCATCGCGGTCGCCAAGGAGGTCAGCGGCAAGCCCGTCGTCGTCTATCCGAACAGCGGCGAGGTGTGGGACGGTCCGCGCCGCAGGTGGACGGGCGCCTCGTCCTGGGCGCCCTGCCTGATACCGCAGTGGGTCGCTGCCGGCGCCCGCATCGTCGGCGGCTGCTGCCGGGTCCGACCGGCGGACGTCACCCGGATCGCGGCCGACGTCAGCCCGTGACCTGTCAGCGCGGTCCAGGGCCGAGCGGACCAGGACCAACCGGTCCCGGGCCGACGGGACCGGGCCCCACCGGTCCGACGACGCCTCCCGCACCCACGGGACCCGCGGGACCGACGACCGGATTCACGCCGTAGGGCAGGCAACGTACCGCGACAGGATTCCAATAGGTGCCCGCCGGGCAGACTGGCTCCTGGGCTTGTGACACTCCTGCCTGCAGCACTGTGCCGGCAGCTGCGGCGAACAGCGCAGCCGCCGCCGTCTTCCGTACTTCCATGGCGTGCTCCCTCCCTCGTCCAGAGTCGCTCCGCAAACTGACGACCGCGTGGAATATCAGCGTGACACGGGCGAACACCAAGGGGACGTGCTTTTGCGGCATTTGCCGGACCGTTCACGTCGTAATGTGCGGGCATGACCACCCTCGCGGACGCGTTCGCACTCGCCAGCGGCGACAACGGCCTGGCTGTCGTCTCGACGCTGCGCGCAGACCACACCATCCAGTCGTCGCTCATCAATGCCGGACCGCTGCGGCATCCGTCCACCGGACGGGAGGTACTCGGCTTCGTCACCTACGGAAAGGTCAAACTGGCCAACCTCCGCGCGCGCCCGCAGATCGCTCTCACCTTCCGAGAGGGGTGGCAGTGGGCCACTGTCGAAGGTCACGCCGAACTGGCCGGTCCCGACGATCCGCAGCCGTGGCTGGGGTCCGACGAGCTGGCTCAGCTGCTGCGAGACATCTTCACCGCGGCAGGCGGAACCCACGACAACTGGGACGAATACGACGCGACGATGCGCCGGCAGCGGCGCGCCGCGGTTCTCGTCGAGCCGACGAGGATCTACAGCAACGGCTGAAGCCGATCAGCCCTTCTGCGCGGACAGCTTCCGGTATTCGAGAACGGTGTCGATGATGCCGTAGTCCTTGGCCGCTTCCGCGGTCAGGATCTTGTCGCGGTCGGTGTCCTTACGGATCACATCGGCGGGCTTGCCGGTGTGACGCGACAGCGTCTCCTCCATCAGCGTGCGCATGCGCTCGATCTCGGCGGCCTGGATCTCGAGGTCCGAGAACTGACCCTGGATCACACCACCCAGCGCCGGCTGGTGGATGAGGACGCGGGCGTTCGGCAATGCCAAGCGCTTGCCGGGGGTCCCCGCGGCGAGCAGCACAGCCGCCGCCGAGGCCGCCTGGCCCAGGCACACCGTCTGGATGTCGGCGCGCACGTACTGCATCGTGTCGTAGATCGCCATCAGCGACGTGAAAGAGCCGCCCGGCGAGTTGATGTACATCGTGATGTCACGATCGGGATCGAGCGATTCGAGCACCAGCAGCTGCGCCATGATGTCGTTGGCCGATGCGTCGTCCACCTGCACGCCGAGGAAGATGATGCGTTCCTCGAACAACTTGTTGTACGGGTTGGATTCCTTGACGCCGAAGCTCGAGTGTTCGATGAACGACGGGAGGATGTAGCGAGCCTGCGGGGTGGTCCGGGGGTCGATCATGAGGGGTTCGCTCCGTTGAAGTTGACGCTGGTGATGATGTGGTCGACGAAGCCGTACTCCAGGGCTTCGGCAGCGGTGAACCAGCGGTCGCGATCCGAGTCGGCCTCGATGCGCTCGATGGTCTGCCCGGTGAACTCGGCGTTCAGCCGGAACATCTCCTTCTTGATCGAGGCGAACTGCTCGGCCTGGATGGCGATGTCGGCGGCTCCGCCGGTGATACCACCAAGGGGCTGGTGCATCAGGATGCGGGCGTGAGGCAACGCGTAGCGCTTGCCCTTGGTGCCGGCAGCCAACAGGAACTCGCCCATCGACGCGGCCATGCCCATCGCGTAGGTCGCGACGTCACACGGCGCGAGCACCATCGTGTCGTAGATCGCCATGCCGGCGCTGATCGAGCCGCCGGGCGAGTTGATGTAGAGGTGGATGTCCTTCGTCGGATCCTCGGCCGAGAGCAGCAGGATCTGAGCGCACAGCCGATTGGCGATGTCGTCGTCGACCTGGGAGCCCAGGAAGATGATCCGCTCGGCCAGCAACCGCTCATAGACCGAGTCGACAAGGTTGAGGCCCGAAGAGGCGCCACGCATGTCAGTCACGACTGGATACCTGCTTTCTTGTTTTACTTCCGACGCGGTGACCGGTCTTACGAATGACACTAACGAACCCGCGCCGCCGGGGAGTCCCCAGACGGCGCGCGTTCGCTCAGAGCGTCACTTGCTGTCGTCGGTCTTGACTTCGTCTTCCTGGACTTCGGCCACGTCGCCGGCCTCCTCGCCGGCCTCATGCCCGGCATCTTCGGAGGCGTCGTCTTCGGTGTCCGAGTCGGCGTCACCGGCCGCGGCAGCCTGCTCGCCGGACGGTCCGAAGAACTCGGTGGTGTCGATCTCGGTGCCGTCGGTGTCGGTGACCGTCGCGCCGAAGACGACCGCGGCCACGGTCAGGCCGCGGCGCACGTCGGCGAACATCGCCGGCAGCTGGTTGTTCTGCTGCAGCATCTGCAGCAGCTGCTGCGGCTCGAGGCCGTACTGACGCGACATCAACACCAGACGCTCGGTGATGTCGTTCTGGCCCACCTGGATCTCGAGCTTGTCGGCGATCGCGTCCATCAGCAGCTGGGTCTTGATCGCCTTCTCCGCGTTGGTGCGGTTGTCGGCGTCGAACTCCTCGCGACTGCTGCCCTGCTCCTTGAGCGTCTCGGCGAACCTGTCCTCGTCGTGGTCGAGACCGTCGATCGCGTTGTGCAGTGTGTCGTCGACCTGTGCCTGCACCACCGCCTCGGGCAGCGGGATCTCGGTCTGCTCCAGCAGCACCTCGATGGCCTTGTCGCGGATCGCCTCGGCCTGCTGCACGGTCTTGACCCGGTTGACCTTCTCCCGAAGATCGGCCTTGAGTTCGTCGATGGTGTCGAATTCGCTTGCCAGCTGGGCGAACTCGTCGTCGAGCTCGGGCAGCTCGCGCACCTTGACGGACTTGACGGTGACCGTCACCTCTGCTTCGCTGCCGGCGTGCTCACCGGCGACCAGCGTGGTGGTGAAGGTCTTGGACTCGTCGGCCCTGAGACCGATGATCGCCTCGTCGAGGCCTTCGATCAGCTGACCGGAACCGATCTCGTGAGACAGACCCTCGGTCTTGGCCTCGGGCACGTCCTTGCCGTCGACGGTGGCGGAGAGGTCGATCGAGACGAAGTCGCCGTTCTCTGCGGGACGGTCGACTCCGGTCAGGGTGCCGAAGCGCTTCTGCAGCGCCTCGACCTCGGCGTCGACGTCCTCGTCGGTGACCTTGACGGGGTCGACGGTGATCTTCAGCGCCTTGAGGTCCGGCAGGTCGATCTCGGGACGGACATCGACCTCGGCGGTGAAGACCAGCTCCTCGTTGTCTTCGAGCTTGGTGACCTCGATCTCGGGCTGGCCGATCGGCTGAAGCGATTCGGAGGTGATGGCCTCGCTGTAGCGGGCGGGCAGTGCGTCATTGACGACCTGCTCGAGCACCGCACCACGGCCGACACGAGCCTCAAGCAGCTTGCGGGGCGCCTTGCCGGGGCGGAAGCCGGGGAGCCGGATCTGCTTGGCTAGCTGCTTGAACGCCTTGTCAATGTCTGGTTCGAGCTCCGCGAAGGGCACCTCCACGTTGATGCGAACCCGGGTGGGGCTCAACTTCTCGACGGTGCTCTTCACGATTGGTGCTCCTCTATTGCTTCTGTTTCAGGTGGGGTGGTGCTGGTCGGGGTGACAGGATTTGAACCTGCGGCCTTCCGCTCCCAAAGCGGATGCGCTACCAAGCTGCGCTACACCCCGGTCATGGCTGCCACACGCATGCGCGCAGCACTAGACCACCGGCGATCCTACGGCCTGGCCTCACCGAACCATCAATTGGATTTGAGTTAGGTGGGACCGGTACAGTCTGCCGGTACTCTCACGTAGTGCAGCACACGCGGGCGTAGCTCAATGGTAGAGCCTCAGTCTTCCAAACTGATTACGCGGGTTCGATTCCCGTCGCCCGCTCCAAACGACCGCCCTTCGGGGCGGTTTTTGCATGTCAGGCCAAACGTCTCTCACCCACCTGATGCAGCGAATCCCCGGACCGACTACTTCAACCGGCATTCGTTTGCCACGTCAAAGACAGGTAGTGCGCTACCCGTTCTCACCGCTTGCAGAGCTCTTACGTTGATCGCAGCTGGGGGGACCAGCCGCTGAACCCGACGTTCGAAGGATGAACCACATGGCTGCCATGGCCGACCTCTGGAAACTGACTCCACTTCCGATCGCGGTGGCCGCATTCGCCACCGTGATGCCCGCAACGGCCATTGCCGAGCCGCTGCCCTACGGCCCGGACACCTGCATCTCGGGGTTGGTGTGGAGAGAGGCACGTACCGGTGACACCGTATGCGTCACACCGGCTTTCCGGGATCGCACCGCCATGGAGAATTCGACTCCCGGCGCGAACAAGAATCCGAACGCGGGGTCCGGCCCGCAGTCCTGCTCTCAGGGCTACGTCTGGCGCGAGGCGTTCGACGGCGACACCATCTGTGTGACTCCGGACATCCGGGCCGAGAACAAGGCGGCCAACGCGAATGCGCAAGCGAACTATCAGCGCAACCAGCCGGGTGCGGGAGGCGGCGCGGGCAACGTGACCTTCGAGATCACCGGCACAGGCACCGTCTACAGCATCAACACCGACCCGGACGCGGGGACAGCTCCCGAGAACACCACGGTTCCGTGGCAGAAGACGATGCCGCTCGATCCGGACGCCTTCCTGCTGCAGGTCATCTCCGTCCCCAAGACCGGGACCCAAGGATGCCGCATCACCGTCGACGGGACTGTCGTCGTCGAGCAACCGCCGGGCGCCGGTACGCACTGCATCTTCACCCGATGACGCGCCGGGCCCGGGTCCGCGGTGGACGCCGCAGCACAACGAATGTCGTTGCTTCGCAGAGGAAGTGGACCACGGGCGTCGCAACCGGGTTCGGTTCCTAGGACGTCGCGATCATCTCGTTGCCGCTCGTCTGCCACGCAGCGGTGAAGGTGTCGATGCTCACCTGTTCGTCGGCGCCGTCGTCGGTACCGCTGTCGTTGAGGTGGACGATGCCGTTGTCGGTGTCGACTCCGGTGACCACCAGCGCGTGGTCGGGTACCGAGCGGTCACCGTCGACGTCCCAGATCGTTTCGGAGTTGAGGTTCACGATGACCGCGCCGCCGCGGCCGAGGACCTGCTCCACGGAGGTGAGGTCGGCGCCTTCGACGTACTTGCCCGCGACCCCGTAGTGCGCGAGCACGATGGGCAGGTCTTCGAAGATGCTCCCGGCGGTGTGACCCTGCCCGTCGTCTTCGTTGTCGTAGATCCAGTCGCCCGGCCGGGAGACGCTCGGTGTGTTCGACGCGTAGGCGACGATGTCGTCTTCGGCCGGTTCGTCTCCGGTCATCTGACCGATGACGTCGGCGGCGGCCATGATGGCGCAGTCGTTGTAGGCCTGGCGCGTCGTCCAGCCGGCCATGCCGTCGGGATCTCCGAACATCTCGGCGTGGGCGACCCCTGAGAGGCCCAGTGCCGCGAAACCGGCAAGGCCGACCGTGGCGATGGTCCGGACGACGGTGGTCTTCATGGTCTCTTCTCCTCTCGTGCGAGCCGTTGTCGGCTCCGTTGAGGACAGGTTCGCCGGATGCCCTTGCCGGATCCTTGAGGGATTCTCGACGACCGTCGCGGCGGCATGGAACCCCGTTGCGACGCCCAGGGTTTTCCCGGTTTCTGTCGGTACGCTGTGAACCATGAATGGCGTTTTGATCGTCCTCATCCTGCTGGTCGTCGCGGCGATCGGCATCGCCGTCTATGCCTCGTCGAAAGCCTCCGGCAAGCGCACCGCCGCGTCCCTGGCCGACGCGAAGGCCGACGCCCGCCGCGTCATCGAACGCCTCGGCGGCCAGGTTTTCGCCCTCACGGGCACCGATGACGCATCCAAGCAAGCTCTTGCCGATGCGTCCGAGCGCTATACCGCGGCGTCCTCACAGATCGATCAGGCCACCACGGCCAAGCAAGCCGAGCTTGCCAAGGAAAGTGCGATGGAAGGCCTGTACTACGTGCGGGCTGCCCGCGTCGCGATGGGCATGGATCCCGGGCCGGATCTTGAGTCGCTGTCGGGTCAGCGGTCGGCAGGCACCGTGACCGAGGATCGCCGCGTCACGTTCGAGGGCCGCGAGATCGAGGCGTCGCCGACGCCGTCGGAGCGCACCCCGAACTACTACCCCGGCGGACGGGTCGCCGGCCGTCCCGTTCCCGCCGGCTGGTACTCCGAGCCCTGGTGGAAGCCGGCCTTGGTGGCGGGCGCGTGGGGGCTGGGTTCTGCACTGCTGTTCAGCACGATGTTCTCCGGCATGGCCGGGGTCGGCTACGACGCGCAGGCGTTCGAGAACGGCTACGGCGACGGGTTCCAGGACGGCCTCGACCAGGGTCAGCTCGAAGGGGCCGGCGATGCCGGCGGCGGAGACTGGGGCGGCGGGGACGCCGGCGGCGGCGATTGGGGTGGCGGCGGCTGGGATTCCGGTGGCGGCGATTTCGGTGGCGGCGACTGGGGCGGCGACTTCGGCGGCTTCGACTTCTAGCCCTCAGAAGCGACTTTCCAGGCGCGCGGACACCCCGGCCTCCTGCAGGTCGAGCCGCTCCAGCATCGCCCGGACCGCCTCGTCGTCGATTCGGCCCGCATCGCGTTCACCGATGAGCGCGAGGCGCTGCGCGGCCAGCACGTCGCGGTACAACTGCGCGAACACCTCGGCGCGCAAGGTGTGGGCTTCGGGGTCCGGCATCTCGTCGGCATCCTGGGAGTGGCGCGCGACGATGCCCCGGATCTCGGCGAGCACCCGCGGGTCCAGTCCCGCGGGAGGGCTCGCCCGGAACTCGGCGAGCACTTCGTCGGCCGCCTCGTGCACCACCCGCTCGGCTTTCTCCGTCTCCTGCAACGCTTCCGCCTGATCGACGTCACCGGACACGTTGAGCTTGCGGATGAGCAGCGGCAGGGTCCACCCCTGCAGCAGCAGGGTGCCGACGCTGACGACAAATGCGATGGCCTGGATCGTCGCGCGCTCGGGGAACGGTTCACCCGCCGCGGTGGTCACCGGAATCGCTGCGGCCGCAGCCAGAGTCACCACGCCCCGCATGCCCGTCCACGAGACGACGACGTTCTCCTGCCAGCTCAACGCCCGGTTGCCGGTGCGCGGGCGCCAACTGGTGCGTGACGGGTCCCGGCGCCGCACGCCCAGCGCTCCCCGACCCCCGCCTTCGGGAATCGGTACGCTCAACCGCTTTTCGACCTGGTTCGCCAGCTTCTTGCGGCCGAACATCGCGAACACAGAGACAGGGCGAACAACCAGCACGATGAGCAGTACCACCAGCGAGGCCACGGCTACCTGGGCGAGCGACTCATGCGCCTCACGCAGATCCTCCAGCACGAAACGCAGGTGCAGGCCGATGTAGGCGAACACGAACGCCTCGAGCAGAACGTCGACCGAGTTCCACACATAGCGTTCCTGCAGCCGCGTCTGGTAGCCGGCATCCACGGTGCCGGTGCCGACGACGAACCCCGCCACCACGACGGCCAGGACGCCCGAGGCGTGCATCTCCTCGGCCAGAATGAACGCCGCGAACGGCACCATGAGCCCCTGCACCGTCTCCAGCGCCGGGTTGGCCAGGCGCCGACGGATCCAGAGCGTGACGTAGCCCAGTGCTGCGCCGACCAGCGGTCCGAGCACCGCGCTGTAGGTGAACAACAGCAGCGGATTCTCGATGAAGGTGTCAGTACCGGCTACGTGCGCGACGGCGACGGAGAACAGCGCGAGCGCGGCCGCATCGTTGATCAGGCTCTCGCCCGTCAAGATCGACATGACGCGCTTGGGCAGCCCGAGCTTGCGACCGACCGCGACGGCGGTGACGGCATCCGGCGGTGCCACGATCGCGCCGAGCACCAGCGCGGTACCGAACGTCAATGGGACGAACACCAGCCAGGACGAGACGGCAGCCACCGCGAACGCGGTGACGACCACCAGTGCCACCCCGAGCCCGAGGATCGGTTTGATGTTGCGCAGGAATGTCGGGAACGAGAAGTCCAGCGCGGCCGAGTACAGCAGCGGCGGCAACACCACCGACAGCAGGATGTGTGAATCCAGCTCGGGCGCCTCGAATCCGGGCAGGAACGACACGGCGATGCCGACGACGACGATGATGAGTGCCGGTTCGAGTCCGCGCCGGTGCGCCACCGCGGTGACGACGATCGCGCCCACGACGACCAGGATCAGTTCCACGCGCAGATTCTCCCGGCTATCCGCCGGGATGTCCCGCCGACACCCCTGGCTAGCTCTGACAGCTCGGGCACCAGAAAAGGTTGCGACCCTCCAGGACCTCGGTACGGATGGTGGTGCCGCAGATCCGGCATGGGTCTCCGGCGCGCCGGTAGACATAGGTGCGAGGCCGCCGCGGCGCGTAGGACGCCATACCGTGGTCGTCTTCCGGACGAAGGGTGATGATCCGGCCGCGGCGGACACCGACCTTCATCAACTCGACCAGGTCGGTCCAGGCTTCCAGGAACTCTCCTTCGAGCATCCGCGTGCCGGGGCGGTGAGGGTTGAGGCGATGACGGTACAGCAGCTCGTTGCGATAGACATTGCCGATGCCGGCGATCACCCGCTGGTCCATCAGCAACGCGCCAATCACCCTGCGGGACTTGACTATCCGCTCCCATGCCGCAGACGGGTCGGCGTCCTTGCGCAAGGGGTCGGGGCCCAGCCGCGCCAAGATTTCCGACACTTCGGCCTCGTCGACGACCTCACACGCCGTCGGGCCCCGCAGGTCGGTTCCTTTCGCTGTGCCGACGATGCGCATGCGTACCTGCCCGACCGGTTCCGGAACGCCGGCGTCGACGTCGAATTCGGTGAACTTGCCGTAGAGACCGAGGTGGACGTGAACAATTCGTCCGCCCGCATAGTGGTGGAAGAGGTGCTTACCCCATGCGCTCGCCCGATCGAAGACGCGGCCGTTGACTGCGTCGGCCCCGTCGATGAACCGGCCCTGAGGGCTGCTGACGGCGACGTGCTGCCCCCGGAAGATCTTCTGGTGCCGACGGGCGAGTCGGTGAACGGTATGTCCTTCGGGCATCCGCCCAGTCTGTCAGGCCTGTCGCACCGCTCCTGCTGCGAGAGCGTTGGTCCAGCTGCCGTGACTGCTGATGTCCTCCCCGGGCACGGCGGCGTCGCAGCCGAAGGCGGTCCGCCAGCTGCCGTCGGCGAATTCGACCTTGCCGAGTTGCATGGGCGCGGGCAGCTCGGCGAGGAACCGGCCGAGTGCCGCCGGTGAGAGTAGCCAGCGGTGGCCGGTCAGCGCTGCGCCCTCGACGCCCTCGGGTACCCGCGTGACGCCCGGTTTGGGCGGTGTGGTCGGCAGCGCCGTCATCCGGTAACGGGGTGCTGTGGTGATCTCGCCGGCGAAGCGCGCCCCACGATCGCTGAGCTGGTGGACCAGGGGTCCGCCGCGCAGGTGTGCCCCGAACACCACCAGCTCGACGTGGTCGGCCGCCGCGAGCGGCCAGGGCGTCTCGGCCGCCGGCTCGTCGGTGAACAGCGCGGCGATGTCGAGTGCGACGGCGTCGTCGAACGCACGCGCCAGCACGGTGACGCCGAACTGCGCATCGCCTGCTGTTCCGGCCGGGACCGCCACGCCGCACATGTCGAACAAGTTGCAGAAGTTCGTGTACGTGCCGAGGCGAGAGTTGACGCCCGCCGGATCGGCGGCGACCTCGGCGAAGCTCGGATGCATCGGCGCCGTCGGCACCAACAGCGCGTCGGCGCCTGCGAGCGACGTCATTGCCAGCTCGCGAAGCCGCTGCACCTCGGCGCGGTCTCGAACCAGTCGGTGCGCGGGAATGTCGCGTGCGGCGGTGATGATGTCACGCACGATCGGGTCGAGGGATGCGTGGGTGTGCGAATCGATGAATTCGCCCACCGCAGAATATCTTTCGCTGACCAGAGCGCCATCGTAGAGTAGCTTGGCCGCGGCCAGGAACGGCGCGAATCCGACGGTGACGATTCGAACTCCCGCGGCCGTCAGACGCTTCACGGCCGCGTCGAACGCAGCACTCCACTGACGGTCCAGGTGCGGCAATTCGTCGGGGACGGCGACGACCGGCGATGGCGGCGCGGCCAGTTTGACGTCCTCGGGCCACGGCCGGGACCGAGCGCCAGCTGCCAGGACCCCCATCGCGCCGTCGGCGAGCTCCAATGTCGGCGCGAAAATGGTGACACAGTCATAGGATTCGCAGGCCGGCACGACACCCTCGGTGCTGATGACGCCAAGGGTGGGCTTGATCCCGACGATGCCTTGCAGAGCGGCCGGCACGCGGCCCGACCCGGCGGTGTCGGTGCCGATGGCGATGTCAGCTTCGCCGGTGGCCACGGCGACGGCAGAACCGGAGCTCGATCCGCCACTGATGTAGTCGGGTCGACGACTGTCGCGGACCACGCCGTAGGGCGATCTGGAACCGACCAGTCCGGTGGCGAACTGGTCGAGATTCGTCTTTCCGACGACGACGGCGCCCTGCGCCCGGAGAGCGGCGACGACCGCGGAGTCGGTGTCCGGCATGAAGGCGAACTCGGGACACGCCGCGGTCGTCGGCAGGCCCGCAACATCCACATTGTCTTTGACAGCCAGTCTCAACCCGGCCAATACGCCTGTGCCGCCAGAGCTCTCATCGAGCTCGGCGGCGACATCGGCGTCGTCACGCCGGCAGATCCATACAGTCATCGCATCCACCTCATCATTCGTGGCGCCATCACGGCGGCATCGGAAACATGCTCGTAACGGAAGTCATCACTTGGCAACACACGCGTAGCTCGAACCAAACGTGTATCCCTCACTGTATACGCAGCTGTATACGACGGTACCCGACTATCGGACGGAAAGCCATGACACGAAAGTTGTTTCGCCGCAACCCAAATGGCGCCGTGGCCATAGCTGCGGTGTTGCTGGTAGCCCTCACTGGGTGCTCGTCGATAGACGCCACGTTCACGCCCAGCTCCGGCGGCGGCGACGGTCAGCAGGTTGTCCGGGTCGGTACGCTGCGCGGGCAACCGCACCTCTTCGCCCCGTTCTTCTACCAGCAGTTCCTCAGCGAGGACAACACGGCCGAGGTGATGGTTTTCGATTCGTCGCCCGACGTGAAGAACGCGCTGGTGTCCGGCCAGATCGACGCGGCGGTGATGGGCGTCCCTGCGATGCTCGCCGGCGCGGCGGCCCAGCAGGATGTTCGCCTCATCGCGTCGTCGGCCGACGGCGGGTCAGCCATTGTCGGCCTGCCGGAGATCAGCGGCGTGCAGGATCTGCGGGGTCGGCGGGTGGGTTATCCGGTCGGCTCCTCCCAAGAGGTACTGCTCCGGTCGACGCTCACCCAGGCAGGCATCGACCCCGATCGCGAGCTGACGTTGGTGAACCTCGCCTTCGCCGACATGGCCAACGCCTACGCCAGCGGCCAGATCGAAGCGTTCTCCTCCGCCGAGCTCGGCCCGTCGGTGGCCAAGCAGAAAGGCGCACATGACATCGTGTCCCCCTACAACACACCGGTCGGCAAGGTGAACATCGGCCTGGCCTCCACGCAGCGGGTGATCGACGACGACCCGGAACTGGTTCAGTCCCTCGTCGACGCGCACGCCGAAGCGATCGCCTACATGGAGTCCCATCGCGACGTCTGGCGCGACACTGTCGTCGCCGAGTTCGGCCTCGATCCGCTGGTGGCGCAGAACGCGATCGCCAACACCTGGCCCCGCAGCGACCTCTCCCTCGAATACGTGTCCCAGGTCGATGCGCTGGCCCGTGAGATGCACGCCCTCGGGCAGCTTCCGACACAACCCGACATGAGCGAGTTCGTGGACGAATCCTTCATCAGCGCCACTTCCCCGAAACCGGAGGATCAAAAATGACCGCAACAGCCGAACCAGTCGCCGCCACGACAACGAACCCCACCGCCCTCGAGGTACGCACTCCCTCACGGTTGACCCGCCAGGCCACGACGGCACTGTACGCACTGGGCCTCCCCGTCGTCCTCATCGGCTTGTGGGCGCTCGCCGTGCGCGGCCAGTGGAATCTGCCGCTCGGTATCGACATGCGCTTCGTGCCGTCACCGTGGGCGGTTCTGACCAGGGTGTGGGACCTGGCGGCCGGATCCGGTGAGGCCACCAGTGGATCGCTGTGGCGGCACACTGCGGCCAGCACCTTGCGGGTGGCCAACGGATTCGTCCTCGCCGCTGCACTCGCGGTCCCCTTGGGTCTGCTGATGGGCCGGATCCCGTTCATCATGCGACTGTTCGACTCGACCGTGAGTCTGCTGCGACCCATCCCCGTGACAGCCTGGGCACCGCTGGCGTTACTGCTCATCGGATTCGGTGACCGCTCGACGATCTTTCTGATCCTGATCGCGGCATTCTTCCCAATCTTGATCAACACCATTGCCGGTGCGGCGACGGTGCCGCCGCGGCTCTTGGAGGCGGCCGCGATGCTGGGGACACCGACCTGGAAGAGCTTCTTCACCGTGGTGCTGCCCTGCTCGATGCAGTCCATCACGTCGGGCCTACGGGTCGGCCTCGGACTGTCCTGGGTTGTCCTCGTCGTCGGCGAGACCGTCGGCATCAGAACAGGTCTCGGCGCCCTGATCACCCAGGCTCGGGACATGAGCCGAACCGACATCATCATCGCCGGGATGATCGTGATCGGGGTGGCCGGCCTGCTCAGCGACCGCCTCCTGACGTTGTGTCTGCGGTTAATCACCCGTGGCCGCCCCGGCCTCGTCTGACTCCGAAAACGTCGAAAGGAAACCACGATGACCATCAGCACCACATCATTAGGCGCCCCCATCACGATCTCCGCGCTGACCAAAGCTTTTCCGTCCGAATCGGGACCGGTCACCGCCCTGGCAGACGTGAACCTCGACATCGACGCCGGGGAATTCATTGCGATCGTCGGTGCCAGCGGGTGCGGCAAATCCACCTTGCTGCGGATGCTTGCCGGCTTCGAGTCGCCCACCTCCGGGATCCTCGAAGTGGGCGGGAAACGGGTCACCGCACCGGGTCCCGATCGCGGCGTGGTGTTTCAGGATTACGGTCTGTTCCCATGGTTGACCGTGCTGGAGAACGTCGCCTACGGACCGCGCCAAAACGGCGCGACCCGTCTCGAGGCGGCGGCGCGTGCCGAGCGATTCATCGAATTGGTCGGTCTGACAAGGGTTTCCCAGCGGTTCCCGAATCAGCTCTCCGGGGGCATGCAGCAGCGGGTTGCGATCGCCAGGGTGCTGTGCAACGAGCCGGCGCTGATGCTGATGGATGAGCCGTTCGGCGCGTTGGACGCACTGACCCGTGGCGCAATGCAGCGTGAACTACAGCGCATCCACCACGACATGGGCACCACCACGATGTTCGTCACCCACAGCGTCGAAGAAGCCGTCTACCTCGCTGACCGGGTGATCGTCATGGCCGGCGGGATCTCGCACGGCATACCCGGCCACATCGAGGCAGTCGTGTCGGTGGAGCTGGAGCGGCCGCGCGACGTCAATTCAGCTGAGTTCAACGACTACCGGCGACGGATTGCCAATCTCATCGAGCACCAGGACGAGGACGAGTAATCCCTAGTCGCGCAGGGCCATGACGACATCGAACATCGCCATGGCCTCGCGGGCACGCGCCACGACGACTCGGCGCGACGCGTCGATGTGCGCGTACAGCAGCTCCTGTGCGCGGTCGAGGTCGCCGTCGAGCACGCGCTCGGCGATGTCGATGTGCTCGTCGATGGTGGCCGCGACCCTATCCTCGGTGAGGTAGTCCAACATCCGCATGGGCCGGATCCGCGCGTTCACCGCCTCCAGCGCCGTCACCAACGCCTGATTTCCCGACGACGACAGCAGCTGCACGTGAAATTGCTCGTCCTCCTTGACGATTCCCGCATCCGGTACCGGCGGGGTCTTGCGGAACTCACGCCACCGCTCCAACTCCAGCTCCAGCTCCGCAACGTCATGGCGTCGACCGCCGCCCTCTGCGGCGCGCTGAATCCCTCGCAATTCCAGGGTGATTCGCAACTCGTAAAGATCCTCGAGATCCTCGACGCGGGGCCGGTACGGGTACAAACCACGCTCGCGGCGCTCGATCAGGCCGTCAGCCAGCAACCGGGCCAGCGCCTCGCGCACCGGGGTCCGGGACACCTCGTAGCGCTCGGCAAGGGTGACCTCGGCAAGTCGCTCCGTGGGCTTGATCCTGCCCCACATCAAATCATCGCGCAGCGCCACGAAAACGCGTTCCACCAGACTCTCTGTGTCGCTCATGCCGCCTCTCACCGCCGTGTATCCGGCAGTGTATACGAGTTTGTATCCCGAGTTCAGGCGCCGGGCACCGGCGGTGCGACGTGCGTTTTCTCGTATTCGGCGAGGATGTCGATGCGGCGCTGGTGGCGTGGCGCCTCGGACCACTTCGCAGCCAGGAACGCATCGACGATCGCCAACGCCTCTTCAGTGGTATGCATGCGGCCACCGATGCCGACCAGCTGCGCGTTGTTGTGCTCACGGGCCAGCGTCGCGGTCTCGGTGCTCCAGGCCAACGCGCAGCGGGCGCCAGGCACCTTGTTCGCGGCGATCTGCTCGCCGTTTCCGGAACCGCCGAGGACGATGCCGAGGCTGCCGGGGTCGGCGACCGTCCTCTCCGCAGCCGCGATGCAGAACGCCGGATAGTCGTCCTCGGCATCGTAGGTGTATGCCCCGCAGTCGATCGGCTCGTGACCGGCCTGTGTGAGGTGGTCGATGATGGTCTGCTTGAACTCGAATCCGGCGTGATCGGCCCCAACGTAGACGCGCATGGCGGCAACCATACCTCCGGCCCTGCACCGCCAGCGCGCGTGTTTGCGCAGCGACGCGCGGTGTTCGCCGTACGTTTTCGGCGCGCTCGCCGACCGGAGCTGAACTGTCGGCTCAGCCGACCGGAGCTGAACTGTCGGCTCAGCCGACCGGAGCTGAACTGTCGG
>NZ_JAQGCZ010000027.1 GCF_027706845.1 Mycolicibacterium sp. BiH015 | reverse complement strand
CCGAGAATTCACCGCCGGTAGCTGACACCCCAGCGTTTCCAGCTCATCCAACGCCGCCACCAGATCAGAACGGGTCAGCAGGTCGACCTCGCATGCCGCCAACGCATCAAAGGCCGCACGCATCGCCGCCACCGCGGCCCGCAACCCCTCCCCAGACATGCCTCGAACATACATTCGACCACTGACAAAACCACTGAGTTCCGAGCCTCGGATCGCCTGCGGTCAGCGTTGCCCCTGGCTCTTCAGGTTACGCCGACGGAGTATCGCGCTTTGTCTATCGCTGCCTCGTCACAGTGCGCATCCACCCCGAATTGTTTGTGCCCCTTGCGAATTAGGCGGCGGATGGCTTGTGTGCGCAGATGACTGCCTAGATCGTCGGGGGCTGAGCGGCGATAGACCCTCCGGTCGCCTCGTGATCGACTACTGACGCGCGCGCCGCGCGAGCCGGGCCGGGTCGTGGATGATCGTCGTCTTGCCGGCTTGCTCGATCCAGCCGCGCTGCGAGAACTCCGAGAGCGCCTTGTTGATCGTCTCGCGAGACGAGCCCGCGAGCTGAGCGATCTCCTCCTGCGTCAGGCCGTGTTCCACCCTCAGCGAGGCGCCCTGCTGGGTGCCGAATCTACGAGCGAGATCCAGTAGTTGTTTCGCCACGCGGCCGGGTACGTCGGTGAAGATCAGATCGCACAGCGCATCGTTGGTGCGACGCAGCCTCCGCGCCAGCACACGGAGAAGTTGTTCGGCGATTTCCGGCCGTTCTGCGATCCAGAACCGCAGGGCATCCCGGTCCATCGTGACGGCCTGGAGCGCGGTCAGCGCGGTGACTGTCGACGTTCTCGGCCCCGGATCGAAGATCGCGAGCTCGCCGAACATGTCGGCCGGACCCATCAGCGTCAACAAGTTTTCGCGCCCGTCAGGTGCTGTGCAGCCGACCTTCACGGTGCCCGACGTGATGATGTACAGGCGGTCACCGAGCTCGCCTTCGCTGAACACCTTGTGTCCGCGGCGAAACGACACCTCCTGCAGTTGACTGCACAGGGCTTTCGCCGCCGCGGGATCCACGCCCTGAAAAATCGCGGCGCGTGCCAATACGTCGTTCACTCTGCCCTTTCCGGCTCTCACGCTCGCCCAATAGTTCCGGGCCAAGCGCTTACACGATCAAGAGCAACCGTAAAGCATCAGCTACTGATCGGCGGAGCGAGCCCGCTGGACATCGCTCGGCCGCACCCTGGCCTGGAACCTCTTGAGTCCCCAGCCGTCCGACACGGCGAAAGCCACCCGTTTGGGTTGGCCGAACAGCGTTGTGGCCACCACTGTGCCCTGCGTACCTTCGGGTACCAGTGGCACGTCGAAGTCCTCGATCGGACGTCGCGCACTTACTGTGTCGCCTTTGCGATAACGAGCCACGGTCCCCCCTGCTGGTCTGCCGGGCGAAGGATCATCGCATCAGTCGCGTTGACGGTCTCCCGGCCACCTTCATCGTCGGCCTGACTCCACCGTGTGTGTAACCGAATAAGCGCCGCGAACGACCATAGAGCTACAAAATGGTTGGCTGTCAGCGCTTTTCGATGATCCCGAGGCTCTCGCAGAGGGACAGAAACGCAACGGCGAACGGGTTCTCGGAGGTCGCCTGCCGCAAGGCGGGCCAGTCGAGCTGCTCACGCACAGCGCGCACCAGTGGCAGCAGCTTGGCGAAGTCGCAGTGATGTTCGTGAAGGGCGCGAAGCTTCTGAGTCAGGATTTCCGTGGGGGACAGCACCGGCATCGCGAGCGCAAGCACGTCCTGGACGTCGGCCCCCTCGATCAGCGATGCATCGACCGGCACCCGGTTGATCCGATGTAGCACGTCCACCAGGACGGGTCCGTCGACCGACAACGCCGCCTTGAACAGCCACTCCTCGGGAGGCCGGCGGATGTCGAAACCCGCTTTCGACAACGTGGCCGCCGCCGCCTCGACGTCCTCCTCGGCCACGACGAAATCGACATCGTGGTGAGGCTCGGGGGCTCCGTGCACCCATAGGGCATAGCTTCCTGCCAGCGCAAACGCCGGACCGTCGGCCTTGAGGGCCGATGCAGCCCGCTTCAGCGCCTCGCGCAGATCTTCGTGGGACAACTCGCACCGCCGTTGGTTTCTGTCTCAGGGTGGGTAGTGGGGTACCCATGAAGTTGGTGACCTTCAACATCCTGCACGGCCGCACGCCCGGCGACGGGGTTGATCTGGACCGCTTCGTCGACTGTGTAACCAGGCTGGACGCCGACATCCTGGCGCTTCAGGAAGTCGATTCGGTTCAGGCGAGGTCTGGGCTCGCCGACCTGACCGCGCTGGCCGCCGACGCGATGGGGGCCCGCAGTCACCGGTTCGTCGCCGCGATCGCAGGCACGCCCGGCGCCACCTGGATGGCCGCGACGGGGGAGGAGCAGCCAGGGACGGCTGCCTACGGCGTCGCCTTGTTGTCTCGATATCCGGCCTTGAATTGGCAGGTGTCGCGTCTGCCCAGGATCCCCTTCCGCTTTCCGCTATATCTGCGTGAGCCAGGCAAGGTCATCGTCGTCCACGAAGAGCCCCGGGCTGCGGTGATCGGGCAGTTCGACACACCGTTGGGCGAGATCACGGTGGTGAATACGCACCTGTCTTTCGTGCCGGCGTGGAACCGTTTTCAACTGCACCGGCTGATGCGCGACGTCCGCGGCCTCCCGGCGCCGCACATCGTCACCGGAGATCTCAACATGTCGGCCGGGCCTGCACGCCGATGGTCGCGGCTGCGGCAATTGGCCTCAGCGCCGACATTCCCTGCCGATAAGCCCAGTCGCCAGCTCGACCACGTGCTCACCGACGATCCCACGCTGACGGCATATGCGTGCGAGACACCCGCGATGCCCGTCTCCGATCATCGGCCGCTCGCAGTCGAATTGAAGCGCGCTCAAACTAGGTGAGAAAGCGAGATACGTAGGGGGCGAAACGTTCTCGCAGCGCGTCGGTGTCGAGCCCGAACATCTCCGCTGACGTGTGAACCCTCCCGTGCCTGCCTCGACGGTGTGTCCGCAGGTATCCAGTGATCGCGGCTTGTGCTGCGCCGTCGAACGGTTCGCCAGTGATCTGGTAGACGGACTCGGCGACGGCAAGCTCGTCGGCCATGAAGTCGTCGAAGCGCACATCGATCGACCGCGCGGCCGGAACGGTGTCGCGGTCGCGGACGACGGCTCCAAGTAGTTTCTCAAGGCGATCGACCCACGCTGTCGCCAGGGTGGGAACATCCACACTGTCGCGGTGCATACGTTCGGAATAGGTGACCATCGCGATCATCGACAGTGCCACCGGTATCGGGTCCCGGTGTGTGAACACCACGGTGGCATCGGGCATGACGTTGTTGAGGACGGGGAGCTGACCGAGGTGCTGCGGGGATTTGAGTACCCACCGCCCGCCCCCGCGAAGGAATTGGAGCGCTTTGAGCTGGGTGACCAGATATTGATAGGAGGACGTCTGATCCCGGCTCCAGTAGTAGTCGGTCCATCGCGGAACGTGGGCCAATGTCTCCATCAACATCGTCGAGAAGTCGTTGGCCAGCAATTGAATCTCTTCGTGCGCATGGTCGGTGGTCATCTCGTGCATGAGGGCGAAGTAGGGCATCAACAGATCCATGGTTTGCACTGCGATGTCCATGCGGCCGATTCTCGGGTCGGGTTCGACGCCGATCTCGGCGGGTAGGGGGAACGGTTCGACGCTCTCCCAGTACGGCAGGCTGCGGAACGTCGGCGCCGCGGCGAGCATGTTGTGCAGGTGTGTCGTGCCTGACCGCGGGAGGCCGGCGATCACGACCGGTGGGGCAAGCTCGATGTCGTCGATCTCGGGATGGCGCGCCAGCAGGTCGGTGAGAAGCAGACGGTTCTTCAGCCACTGCACGAGCTGAGCATGGAAGTTCACGATTCCCGGGCCGTGCATCTCGATCTGCCGAAGCTCGGCCACGTAGCGGTCGAGCCGTTCGCGGTAGTCGTCGGGGCCGAAGTCGTTGAGGCCGGTCGCCTCGCTGGCTCGCGCGTGGAGCACGTCGGAGTCCAATGGGCAGTCCTCGGCAAGGGTGGCCATCATTGCCCGGAGTTGTTGCGCCTCAGCGCTATAACGAGGTTCGGAAAGGTCGTCGAGGTAGATGACCTCGTTTGTGGCGTCCGTCACACCGACTTATGTTACTGTAAGTATCGTAATGACGACGGAGATTGGGCGTCCCAGAAACCGGGCGATCGACGATGCGGTCCTGCGCGCGACGGTCGCTCTGCTCGGTGAGTCCTCGTACGCCGAACTGTCGTTGGACGTGATTGCCGCGAGGGCGGGCACCAGTAAGCCGGCGATCTATCGTCGGTGGCGCGGCAAGGCGCATCTGGTGCATGAAGCCGTCTTCCCGATCGACGCGACGATGACCCTTCCGGATACCGGCTCGCTGGAAGCGGATGTGCGCGAGATGATCAGGCGCACAATGTCGGTGCTCAGCACGCCGGCGGCACGCGCCGCTCTCCCTGGGCTCGTCGGGGAGATGGCGTCGGATCCGACGTTGCACAGCGCACTTCTGGAACGCTTCAGCGATGTCCTTGTGCGCGGTCTCAACGACTACCTGCAAGTCGCGATCCGGCGCGGTGACGTGCGCGATGGTGTGACCCCATCCGAACTCGCCGAAGCAGTTGCGGGAATGGCGTTGCTGGCCCTGATCACCCGCGGCGCAGACGTGGACGACGTGTGGATCGATCGAACCGCGAAGCTCATCACGAAAGGAATCAGCGCATGACGACCCACGAGGCCACCGACGCGTGGCGAGAACTGCTCGACACCTTGCGCGGGCTCGACGAGTCCTTCATGGCGGGCCCCAAGGCCGTCACCGATGACCGCCACATCGCCGACGGATACCGGATGATCGCGACCACACTCGGCGTCGCGCTGGACGTTTACCTGTTCGCCGACCCCAGTCGTCCGCGCTGGCTCGAGGTCAACTCGCCATTCCGTCCGGACCGACGCTGGGGTGGTGACAACACCGATGCCATCTACTACATGTGCCCGGTCGACCCGGCCCGTCGATATCGCATCACGGGCAATCGGGGTGACAGCGTGTACTTTTCGGTAACCGCCTACAACGAGCCATCTCCCGGCGCCTGGTCGGACCGCATCGTTGCGATCCTGCGCGACGACGACCTCGACATCGACGAGGACGGAAACTTTTCCTTCGACTTCGGTCCGCAACCTGACGCCGCCGTGCTGATGACGCGCGACTATCAGGCCGACCCTCTGGTGGGCCGCCCCGTCACATGGACCATCGAGGCGCTCGATCCGCCGGACCCGTTCCGGCACGGCGAGGCCGAGACCGCGGCGGCGCTGCGCGCCAGCGCCACGTGGCTACGGACGATGTTCGCGATCCTGCCGCTCTCGGTGGGAGTCAAGAACACCGAGGAACACAATCTCGGACACGAAACGGCGATGTCCGCCAACGACTTCGCCGAGCCGTACCAGGTGCCCGACGCCAACTTCGGGTGGTCGGCACGGGACGCATGTTATGCCTACGGGAGCTTCGATCTCGCCGAGGATGAGGCCCTGGTGATCACCCACCGCCCCCCGGCCTGCCGGTTCTGGAATCTTGTCGTCTGGAATCAATTCATGGCGGTCCCTGGGGTGTCGGACGCGCGCAGTTCTGTCAACGGCTCCACAGCTGTGCCCAACAGCGACGGGTCAGTGACGGTCGTGGTGTCACGGGGGATGACAAGTCATCCGAATTCGCTGACGACACTGGCCTATCCACGAGGCAATCTTGCATTCCGCTGGTTCCTCGCCGACGAGGTTCCGGCCCGGCCCGAGGTGGCCCTCGTCAAGATTCAGGAGGCGCCGACTGCGTTGGCCTGATGCTCGGCTCGCCGAAAACTTGTCGCCCGCAAGCCCGGTATCGCTGCAGATCGCTTTTCGCAAAGGACTTTGGTCCTTTCTTCGGGTGACTGCGGGCCCATCGATCTCGCGATCCACCGGCGTACCGTGGAGGTGTCAGACGGCAGACACCGCAGTCGCCGTCGATGACCGTCCGAGGAGGAACATCAGATGTCCACCCGACCAGCTCCCTTCGGAATCGTTGTCGGTGTCGACGGCTCGCCGGCATCACGTGTCGCGGTCGACTGGGCTGCGCGCAATGCTGCAATGCGTCGGGTCCCGCTGACCTTGGCGCACGTGCTGCCCAGTGCGTTAATGCAGGCCTGGATTCAGGCTCCGCTTCCCACGGCATTTTTCGAGTACGAAAAGGACGAGGCGGCAAGGGTTGTCGCCGATGCGAGGAAGGTGGCCGAGGCGGCCGCCGAGGACGTCCCGTTGACCATCACCGAGAAGGTGCTCTCCGGGCAGCCGGTGCCGACATTGGCTGATTTGTCCACGGATGCGGAGCTGATCGTCGTCGGCAGCCGCGGGCTGGGAAAGTGGGAGCGCCGACTCCTCGGTTCGATAAGTTTCGGCCTCGTGCAACATGCCCACTGTCCGGTCGCCGTCATCCATGACGAAGATCCGCTCATTCCGCACCCGGCCGAGGCGCCCGTTGTCGTCGGCGTGGACGGCTCGCCGGCATCCGAGCACGCCACCGCGATCGCTTTCGACGAAGCCTCGAGGCGGGGAGTCGAGCTGATCGCGGTCCACACGTGGAGCGACGCGGGATACGAGCTGCCCGACGCACCGTGGACCGAAATTCAGCCCGAGGAGGACATGCTGCTTGCCGAGCGGCTGGCGGGGTGGCAGGAACGCTATCCGGACGTGACGGTCAAGCGCGTCGTCTGTCGCGACCAACCGGCTCGCCGTCTGCTCCACGAAGCGGCTGGGGCGCAGTTGCTGGTGGTCGGAAGTCGCGGCCGCGGTGGGTTCGCGGGCATGCTGCTCGGGTCCGTCGGCTCGCAGGTCGTGCAATCCGCGCGAGTGCCGGTGATCGTCGCGAGGCGACCTGGCTAACGCGTGGTCAGCTGCCCATAACGGGTGACGTGGTGATCCGTCGAGCCGAACTCGAACTGCAGCGCGGTCAGCCTCTTGAAGTAGTGACCGATGGCGAGCTCTTCTGTCATGCCCATGCCGCCGTGCAGCTGCACCGCTTGCTGGCCGACGAACTGCGCGGCCCGCCCCACAGTCGCTTTGGCCGCCGACACCGCCCGCGCTCGGGTGCGCTCGTCTTCGTCGAGCTTGAGAATCGCGAGCAGCACGGCAGCGGCTGACTGTTCGACATCCATGTACATGTCGACCATGCGGTGCTGCAGCACCTGGAAGCTCCCGATCGGCTGACCGAACTGCTGGCGTTGCTTGCAGTACTCCACCGTGTCGGCGAGCACCTTACGCATACATCCGACTGCTTCGGCGCTGATCGCCGCCGCGCCCTCGTCGCGTGCGCGGGCGAGTGAGGGCCACGCCGCGCCTTCGGTGCCGAGCAACGCCGCACCGGGCAGTCGGAGGCCGTCGAGCGTGATGTCTGAAGCCCGACGGTCATCGACGGTGCGGTAGTGGTGCATCTCGATATTTGCTGTCGCCGAACCGATTTCGAGAAGGAACAGCGAGATGCCCTCGGTGTCGGCGCGCTCGCCGGAGGTGCGCGCGGTGGCCAGCACATGGGTGGCCAGCGGTGTGCTGGCCGAGACGATCTTCTGGCCGGTCAGAATCCAGTGGTCGCCGTCCCGGACGGCCTTGGTGGTGATGTCCTGCCAGAACTCTCCTGAGGTCGGTTCGGTGGCGGCAACCGACACGATCGCCGTCCCGGAGACGACCTGTTCCAGTAAGGCCCCGGCGATGTCACCGCCGGCGCGGCGAAGCAGTCCGGCGGCCACGATGGCGGTGTCGACGTAGGGTTCGACCACCAGGGCGTGTCCGAGCGCCTCGGCGATCAGCATCATCTCGACCGCGCCGCCACCGATACCGCCGGACTCCTCGGGTACGGCGGCGCCGAGGATGCCGAGTTCGTCGGCGAAGGCACGCCAGATCTCGGGCTGCCACCCGACCCCCGTTTTTGCTGCGGCGCGGCTCTTTTCGAGACTGTAGCGGGTCGACAGAAACCGCGTGAGGCCGTCGCGGAGCAGCGTCTGCTCGTCAGTGAGTGTGAAGTCCATTTACAGTCCGAGGGCGGCTTTGGCGAGGATATTGCGTTGAATTTCGTTGCTGCCGGCATAGATCGAGCCGGCCCGGTCGTTGAAGTACCGCAGCGGTGCGACCGCTTGCCACGGCTCGCCGCTGACGTAACCATCTGCGGGCGGCTCGAATTCGGCGATGGGCCCGCCGGGGAACGTCGCATGCGGCTGATACACGCGTCCGCGCGGTCCCGCCGCCTCCATCGCGAGTTCGGTGATGGCCTGACTCAACTCGGTGCCGAGGACTTTGAGCATCGAGGCCTTGGTGCCGGGGTTGGCGCCGTCGGAGACAACTGCGAGCACCTGATACTCCAGGATCTCCAGTACCTCGGTACGGATGCGCACGCGGGCGAGCTTGTGTGCGAAGGCCGGGTCGTCGAGCAGTCTTCCGCCGCCCGGGCCCGGTTGGTCGGCGGCGACCGTCGCGATGTTCTCTGCCATCACCTGCAGCGCCGGTGCCACTGCTCCGCCTCCGCGTTCGAATTCCAGCAGGTATTTGGCCACCGTCCAGCCGTCGTCGATCTCGCCGATGACATTGGCCTTGGGCACCCTCACCTCGTCGAAGAAGACCTGGTTCTGGACTTCTTCGCCCGAGGTCATGACAAGCGGCCGGATCTCGATGCCCGGTGTGGACATGTCGATGAGGATGAAGGTGATACCCCGTTGCTTCTTGTCCGAGCGGGTGGTGCGCACCAGCGCGAACATCCAGTTGGCCTCCCGGGCATGCGTGGTCCAGATCTTGCTGCCCGTGCAGACGAGATCCTCGCCGTCGTCGCGGGCGGCCATGGTGAGTGCAGCCAGGTCTGAACCGGCCTCCGGTTCGGAGTACCCCTGGCAGAAGAACACCTCGCCGGTCAGGATCCGCGGCAAGAAGAAGTGCTTTTGCTCCTCGGTCCCGAACCTGATGATCGCGTGGGCCACCATCCTGATTCCCATCGGCGACAGGGAGGGAGCGCCGGCCAGCGTCGACTCGCGGCTGAAGATGTAGTGCTGGGTCAAGGTCCAGTCGCAGCCGCCGTGGGCGACCGGCCACGCCGGCGCCGCCCAGCCCCGCTCGTGCAGGATTCGCTGCCACTGCATGCTCGCATCGTGGTCGGCATACACGCTGGTCATCAGAAGTCCGGCGCGACGGAGCTCCGGTGTCAGTTTGTCGTCGAGGAATGCCCGCACTTCGTCGCGGAATGCAAGGTCGGTCGCCGACCATCCCAGGTCCATCGACGTCTCCTTTCTGCCGAATGCTCCTGACAGAGTAAACCTAGTTAGTTAAGTGGCGGCGCTGTGGGTGAATGTCGGTAGAGACGACGGATGACTGTGAGGCGGGTCACGTGATGGCAAGGCGGCTTCGATGGCTCACGAACGGAGTGCCGCCGGGACTTCGGTGGTAGGTTGCGTCAGTTGCCACAGCCTGCGATGGCAAATCCCCTCGAAACCCATCGCGGCTGTGGCAACGCGGGGCTGCATCGAGTTTTGGCGACATATTCGCCATGGCATAGCCTTTATCGGCCGAGCACCTCCGGTTTACGGCTAATCCACAGCGCATAGCGAGGCGAATCACCGTGTCCTGCGATCCCGACTGGGACGACGAAGTCGACGTCGTCTGCACCGACAGCGGTGTAGCCGGTCTGGCGACGGCGATCTGCGCGGTCGACGAAGACGGCGAGGTATACCTCGCCGAACCGCGGTCGGGCCGCCCGTCGCCGCCGAGAAACCAGCGGCGCGACTGGTTCGCGTTGTGCGGAGACACTGCCACCGACGAGTACCTCGCAGAGCTCACGGCCGACATCGATCTCGCGGCGCTGACGCAGTGCGACGCCGACGTGCCTGTGCGCCTCGCGGGTGACGTCGTGCCACCCCGTCGTCGGCCCGTCCCCGATTTCGAAGGCTGGCGGTTACGCGAGTGGGCGGCGCGGTGCATCCCGTCCCCGACGGGTTACCTCTACACCCAGGTGACTGACTGGACGTCGGCGACGGTGGACTTCGGGGATGACGAGCTGCTCACAGTCACCGAAGTCGGCGAGACGACCATCGACCCGGCGCGGCCGAACGGGTCGGTGCGTGACTGGCTCGTCGCAGAAGCGCTTGCCCGCGAGATGATTCCGCACCCGGTGGCGAGTTTCGACGGTCTGGTGTTCGAGGAGGGGGAGGTGCGCGGCGCCAAGTTCTCAACGGAGTACGGGTCCCGCATGATTCGCGCACGTCACGGAGTTTTAATCTGCCGGAACAGAACTGATGCCGATGACGTCTTCGACCGCCCGCTGCCCGGCGACCCGCCGCTGCGGGTCGCGCTCGTCGGGAAGCAGGCAAGCCGTTTCGGCCGGGTGGAACTGCTGACCTCTGATGCGGAGGTCGCCGCGATGGCGCAACCGTCGCGGGGGAGCAGCGTCACCCCTTTGAGAAGTTGACGGGGATACGACCCTTCGCGAACAGGGACTCCATCGCGTCGCCGGCGATCGGACGCGACAGCAGGAAGCCCTGAGCCCGGTGGCAGCCGTGCCTGAGCAGGGTGAGCGCTGCGGCGTCGGTTTCCACCCCCTCGGCGACGAGCTCAAGGCCGAACGCCTCTGCCAGAGCGATGATCGCCCGGACGATCGCGAGATCACCGGGGTCGGAACCGAGCTCACGCACGAATCCCTTATCGATCTTGAGTGTGTCCACCGGCAGTGATTTCAGGTGCGACAGGGCGCTGTAGCCCGTGCCGAAGTCGTCGATGGCGATGCGGACACCGGTCTGCTTGAGACCGTCGAGGGTGATGCGGGTCGCTTCGATGTCGTCCACCACGACGCTCTCGGTGATCTCCAAGCAGACCGATCCGTGGTCGAGGTCGAACTCGTCGATGATGCCTGCGACCGACTCCACGAATCCGTCGGTGACCAGCTGCACCGGCGACACATTGATCCGAATGATCGCGTCCTTGCCGATCCCGCGTGATCTCCAACGGGCGAAATCGGCGCACGCTGAACGCATCACCCAGCGACCCAGTTCGCCGGCGAGGTTGATGGACTCGGCGACGCCGATGAACGAATCCGGCGTGAGCAGTCCGCGGGTGGGATGCTGCCACCGAACCAGCGCTTCGGCGGCGAGGATGTCACCGGTGCGCATGTCGACTTCGGGAAGGTAATGCAGCAGCAGCGCACCGTTCTCGATCACGCTCTGCAGATGCAGCTCGATGTCGTTCTTGAAGTCGTTCTGCATGGACATGTCGTCGGTGAACACCGAGATCTTGTTCCCGCCGGAGCTTTTCGCCGCGAGCACAGCCTGGTCGGCGCGCCTGAGCAGGTCAGACGTGGTGTCCTGACCCGGGATGCCCAGTGCCACACCGATACTCACGGTGCGAGTCAGCATCTCGCCGTCGATGGACACACGCTCGCGCAGCGCCGACTGAAGTCGCTCGGCGAGCTCGGTGGCTGCGTCGCCGTCCATGGGCTCGCTGGGGACGACGACGAACTCATCTCCTCCCAGCCGTGCGATCAGGGTCGGGCACTCTGCGCCTCGCCGGAGGCGTTCGGCCAGGACACGGATGAACCAATCGCCCGCGGTATGGCCGAGATAGTCGTTGATGGCCTTGAGCCGGTCCAGGTCGAAGAACAGTGCCGAGACGGGCCCCGGCTGTCCGTCGGCGAGCCTCTCATCGAGGTGCGCCAGCAGGGCGCGGCGGTTGTACAGCCCGGTCAGATCGTCGTGTTCGGCCAGATAGCGCAGTTTGTCCTCGGCCTGCACCCGGGCCTGGGCTTGGGCGAAGAGCGAGGCGATCGCTTTGAGCGCGTTGAGTTCGGCCTCGGTCCAGTCTCGATCGCCGAACTTGACGAAGCCGAGTACCCCGGTGGTGAGGTCTTCCGAGAGCAGCGGAACGCAGGCCATCGACGTGGTGGGAACCTGCCTGCCCTCGTTGATCGTCTGCTGATACTCGTCGGTGGCCGGCTCGGGGCGGAAGACCACCGGTTCCTTCTGATTCTCAGCGAGGGCAAAGACGGGATCGGCGTCGGCGAAGTAGACCACGCCCAGCGGATCGGGATCGGGGATTCCGGGCCTCAGGGGCCACTCGGCCACGAGCACGGACGCTCGGATCTCGTGATCGTTGCGCCGCAGAAAGCTCACGTCGACATCGAAGTGCTTGACGAGGTCCGCCAGAACGCGCTGGCTGACCTCGACCCATGTTTGTGCCCCAACCCCCATCAGGCGCGTCGCCACCGAAGTGACCACGAGATCCAGGCTTTCGGACACTGACCTCCGTCCTGGTTCAGGTCGCTGTGGATCGACCGGGTGGTTGTCGACGCCGGCTCGACACCGACGGACGGGGTGCGCGGCAGAGCCTGAGGATCAGGATCGGCGACTCATCCGACTCGATGTCAAACAACGTTTCGAGAGAGTATTGCAGGTCCGCGAGCTGCTGTGAGTACGCCCGCGACAGCGCGTCGAGTTCCCGAGGCTCCCGGGCGTACAGGAATGCAGGTGAGATAGGTTGAACAGCTAAATTTTCTTCTTGCGCGGCGATCCACACCGCTTCGAGTGCTGATCCCCCGCGCGCGTAGTCGGCAAGCTCGCTGCCCCGCACCGAGAGCAGGGCGACGCCCGCGGCGTTCGACAGCGCCGAGCGCGTCGCCTCACCCAACGCCGAGCCCGCGTTCCAGTCGGCGAGATGGCCCATCACCGCACCGCTGCGGAGGATGTCCAGGAACGCCAGGTCGGCATCGGCGAGCTCGAGACTCCTGATGTCGATCCCCGTGTCGGGACTGGGATCCCCGGGCCAGCGAAGTTCGCTGATCATCTGCGAATGCAGGAGCGGGGTCAGATACCTGATGCGGTCGGCCTCGGCGAGCACCGATGCCACGCCGTCGATATCCGCGGCTGCGGTGATCAGCCGCAGCCGCGCACCTTCCGTCTCGGCGATGTGCGTCAGGGAAGCGACGACCTCCGCTGCGATGTCCACCCGGACGCCACGATGGCGGTTCGTCTCGCGCCGCAGCATCGCGTCGAACTGATTCGCGAGCTCGCTGTGCCCGTTGGAGCGGATGCGTACGACGGCGCGCAACGGCGAGGACTCGTCCCCGCGGCGGTATTCGACATCGGCCGTCAACCCGTGGGCGGCAGCAGCCACCCTGGCGTTGAAGGTGGCTGCGCCCACGGCTACGGCACTGCCGCGGAAGCCGATGTCCATGGCCGACGTGAGATGGGGGTCGACCCGGATCGTCAGCGTGTCGTCGCCGACGTCGAACGTCCACGGCTGGGTGTTCCCGCCCGAGGGTGCGCGTGCCGCCGCGGCGGCGATCGCCGTGAGCGCGTCGCCGGTCGGCGGTGTTGTCGCCGGCGGGGCCGCCTCCGGTGGGCCGGCGGTCTGCCCGCCGGGCGCGAAGTGCCCGTGCATCGGGTCTCTGATGTCGTCAAGGATTGCGGGGACGTCGACCTTTACCCGCCCCGAGTGCAGCGTCTCGCCGAGCCCGAGGCGCCGCACCGCCTCGGCCACCGTGGCGGCACCGATGGCGACTTCCGAGGACAGCTGAGGCCACGTCGACAACGTCTTGCCCACCTCGAGGAGGGAGGCCTGCATCCGCGGTCGTAACACCGCGGCGTCGATGACCCTGAGCACATGGGGCACCTTGTCCTTACTGCTCAGGCTCGCCAGATGCTCGGCGTTCACGTCGCCGAGGAGACCGTGGAAGACCGGACGCTGCGGTTCTTCGTCGAAACGCTCGACGTCGAGCAGGCCGCCGCTGCTGGTGGCCATCAACACCGGCAGCCGACGTGTGCGCGCCCCCTCCCGGACCCGAACCTTGACGTCGAGGGAGTCGCATTCCTCGATCACGACGTCGAGGTCGTCGAGGAACGCGTCGATCGACTCGGCTGTGATGCCAGAACTCAGAACCTGCACCGGGAGATACGGATTGAGCTCGGCGATTCGCCTGGCACACGCGACGGCCTTGTTGACCCCGATGTCGAAGACCGAGGCAGGTACCCGGTTGAGATTGGTCAGTTCGAGGTCGTCGAAGTCGGCGAGCCGCAGTTCGCCGCAGAGTCCCTCGGCGGCCAGGGCATGCGCAATCGCATGCCCCACACTGAGTCCCACGACGCCGACACGCAGGGTCGAGAGGCGCGACAGTTCGTCGTCGGTGATGAGGTGGCGATTCCGGTCGAGACGCACGCGCTGGAACACGTCGGGGCCCAACACCCGCACGGCAGCCCGACGCCACGGGTAATACGCCCACAGCGCGGTCAGCGTGTCACGATCGTCTTCGGGTAAGCGGTCGATGAACTCGATCCGGCCGTCTGCGCGGAGCCGGGCGATCTCGTGCGCATCTGCGGTGGCATCCAGCAGCACTGCGCGGTGGGTGGATTCGTGCACATCGGCGGCGGTCATCGAGTGGCTGCGTCGCTCACGGCTGGTGATCTCCTCGGTTCCATAGCTGCAGACATCTGGCGCTGTTCGGCGAAGAACTTCGAAACCTGCGCGGGCGCAGCGTGCTTCGCAAAGCTCGTACGATCCCACCATGCCAGCTTCGTGTCATATCGATGATCCGGATACGACGTGGCCGGAATCTTGGACGCCAGCACGCCCCCTGAGGTCAGCCATCGCTTGAGTACGTAAGTCGCTGCGGTGGCGACGACGAACTGGATGTCGAGCAGGGTCATGGTGTGCAGAGGGGTGCGGGCGATGGCGTTTGTGACCCGGCGGCCCGCCTCCGGATCGTCGGTGACCCATGCTGTCTTCATCTCGGCGACGCCGAAGGGGATGCGGTCGGCCACCATCTTGTAGACGGCATCCTGGCCGACCTGTCCGTCCCACTCCTTGACGGCGTGGCACTCGTCTGCAGAGCGGTACGGGCCTCGCGCGCGGATGCCGCCGATCACGTGTCCCGCCGCATCGACGCACGCGGCGAACAGGGCGGTGTCACGTCCGGAGCGCAGGGCGTCGGCATCGAGGGCTGCGGCGACGCCGTGCTTCCGGTAACTCTCACAGGCGCCTCGGACGTAGTCCTTCCAGAGGTCGCGCTCGGTGGTCGGGGTGGCATAGACGATGGTGCATTCGATTGCAGGATCCCAGTAGCTCGGGCTCGTCGTCGCTGGGTTTGCGCAATCGGCTGTGGCAGAGCGAATTTCGGGGGTGGTCATTACGCGTCCATTCATCTGCGCCAGCCTTCGAACTCGACTGGACTTCGTGGGGGTACGTGACGTTATCTGCACGCATGTCAAGTATCGCGCTGCAAGCACGGGTATTACTAGTTATCGATCAGCAATGTGAGGCAATTACCGGAGATCGCGAGATTGTCGTGAAGGCGGTTCCCGCGCGAAGACGATTGGCGGGCTATCAATAGGATCGATATCCTTGCAGGTCATAATATCCAGACCGATCGCATAGCGAACAATGTGTGCAGGCAGCCGATGAACAATGCGCTTCGCCAGACAGAATCGCGTTGTTGCTGCGGGCCGTGTGGCCTGCGATGGAACCCATTGGCCGGTGGCATCGAAAAATATAGGATGTCGAATGGTTACCGGTAGGTAACCGATCTTTATGACTTTATCGAGGCACGTTCCCAGCGAATTAATTCTGACGTCGATGAGCATGACAAAAAATTTGCTGACGCGCCTTTGCGTGGCCGCTTCACTATGAGAACTGGCATCTAATTGACGAGTGCGTGGCGCGCCGCCGGACTCGTAGTTCCCCATTCGTCATGTCGATTTCATCAAGTGCGGGCGCTTACGGATTTCGGTCAACCGGGGTACGGGAATGGCGCAGAACGAGCGATCGATTGCCATCGCAGGATGGCGCTCTGTGGCACAGTGAGCGCCGGATCGGCACGCGTACGGTCGAGCACGATCCGACATCGCAGAGAGGCTTCAAAGGAGGCGCGGCGTGAAGAAGTTCAAGGACCTGGCCGAGTTCGTTGCGGCCGAGGGCGCCCAGCTCGGACCCACCGAGTGGCTGGAGATCACCCAGGACCGGGTCAATCTGTTCGCGGATGCGACCGAAGACCACCAGTGGATTCACGTCGATCCCGCGCGCGCTGCCGACGGGCCGTTCGGTGGCACCATCGCGCACGGACTGCTGACGCTGTCTCTGCTTCCGCATTTCACCCATCAGCTGTACTCCGTCGACAACGTCGCGATGGCGATCAACTATGGCTACAACAAGGTTCGGTTCATCACGCCGGTGCGAGTGGGCGCCAAACTGCGTGCACGGGCCGAAATCGCGGGGGTCGCTCAACTCGACAACGCGGTGCAGGCGACGCTGCGCACCACTGTGGAAATCGAAGGCTCGGAAAAGCCGGCGGCGGTCGCCGAGTCCATCGTCCGGTTCATCGGCTGACGCCGGAAGACCCGAACGCGACAAGCGTCAGGATCTATTGACGTTCGTCAAAAACGCTCCTACATTGCCATTTGGCGTGAGGAGCGACGGTGAACCCAACACACCCACAGGTCGCGGTCATCGGGGCCGGCATCAGCGGCCTCACCGCGGGCAAAATGCTCAAGGACTACGGCGTCCCGTACACCACCTTCGAGACGTCCGACCGCATCGGCGGCAACTGGGCGTTCGGCAATCCGAACGGGCACAGCAGTGCCTACCGCTCGCTGCACATCGACACGTCCAAGGATCGGTTGTCGTTCAAGGACTATCCGATGCCCGCGCACTATCCGTCGTTCCCGCATCACTCCGAGGTCAAGGCTTATCTCGACGACTATGCCGACGTCTTCGGATTACTGGATCACATCGAGTTCGGCAACGGCGTGGTCCATGCGGCGAGGGCCGAGGACGGCGGCTGGCTCATCCGTGACCAGGCGGGGGCCGAACGTCGCTTCGATCTACTCGTCGTCGGCAACGGGCACCATTGGGATCCGCGGCTCCCCGATTTTCCCGGTACCTTCGCCGGCGACTCGATCCACTCGCACGCCTACATCGATCCGACCACACCTCTGGAGCTCACCGGCAAGCGCATCCTCGTCGTCGGCATCGGCAACAGCGCCGCCGACATCACGGTCGAACTGTCCTCGAAGGCATTGCGCAACGACGTGACCCTGTCGACGAGATCGTCAGCGTGGATCGTGCCCAAATACATCGCGGGCAGGCCGGGCGACACGTTGTTCCGTACGTCGCCGTACCTGCCACTGTCGTGGCAGCGCAAGGCGGTTCAGTTCATCGCACCGATGCTGGGCACCGATCCGACGATGTACGGGCTGCCGCCGGCTGATCACAAATTGTTCGAGGCGCATCCGACACAGTCCGTCGAACTGCCCCTGCGGCTGGGTTCCGGCGACGTCACGCCCAAGCCGAATGTGGCGCGCCTGGACGGTCACACCGTGCACTTCGTCGACGGGAGCAGCAGCGAATTCGACGTCATCATCTACGCCACCGGCTACAACATCACGTTCCCGTTCTTCGACGCCGACTTCATCAGCGCCCCCGGCAACACTCTGCGGCTCTACAAGCGGATGTTCCTGCCCGGCCTCGACAACCTGGTGTTCATGGGGTTCGCACAAGCGGTGCCGACGCTGTTCCCGTTCGTCGAGTGCCAAGCCAGGCTGCTCGCCGCCTACGCCGTGGGGCGGTACGCGCTGCCGCCGAGGGACGAGATGGAGCGGGTGATCGACGCCGACCAACAATTGCATGCCGGGCACTGCACCGACCGCCCGCGGCACACCCAGCAGGTCGACTACTTCATCTACGAACACGATCTGCGCACACGTGAGATCCCGGCGGGGCTCAAACGGGCGGTCAAGGTTGCCGAGGCAGTGTGATGTCGTACACGGAGATCAGCTTCATCAGCGGCGAGGACGACTGCAGCGCATGGCATTTCAGCGCCTCGGGGGAGAACCGCCCGGCGGTGGTGATGGCCCACGGTTTCGGCGGCACGAAGGATTCGGGCCTGGAACCTTTCGCACGACGGTTCGCCGCCGCCGGGTTCGACGTGGTGGCCTTCGACTACCGCGGATTTGGCGCGTCGGGAGGTATGCCGCGTCAATCGCTCTCGGTGCGTCGACAGATCGACGACTATCACGCGGCGATTGCGGCCACCCAGAAGCTGCCCGGGGTCGATACCAACCGGATCGCCCTGTGGGGCGCATCGTTCTCCGGCGGTCACGTACTGCGGGTGGCCGCAGAGCGAGACGACGTCGGCGCAGTGATCGCATTGACGCCGTTGACAAGTGGGCTTGCGGTCAGCAGCCGCGCCGCTGCGTCCCGCAACATCGTCACCTCACTGCGCTGGACGCTAACCGGTGTGAGGAGTCGGATCGCGGTGGGGCGCGGCAGAGCTCCGACATTGATGCCGTTGGTGTCTCCGGTGGGCGAATCCGGCGCCCCCGCCCTCGATGGGGCCTACGAGAGCTACACCGCGCTCGCCGGCCCGACGTGGCGCAATGAGATCGACAGCTCCATCGGCCTGCAGGTGCTCGGCGTGCGTACCACAGCGGCAGCCAAGAAGCTGCGGTGCCCGCTACTGGTGCAGATCGCCGACTTCGACCAGTACGTGCCTGCCGGGGCCGTGGCCGCAACGGCGGCCCACGGGAGGGCGCAGGTGCACCACTACCCGTGCAACCACTTCGATGTCTGGCCCGGCAACGATTGGTTCGACAAGACGGCGACCGATCAGCTGACGTTCCTGAACAGGACGCTCGCCGATCAGTAGTGGGTCGAGCCCTGATCGACCGAGATCGCGCTGGCTGTCACGAATTTGGACTCGTCGCTGGCCAGCCAGCACACCGCGTCGGCGATGTCTTCCGGTTCGACGGCCCACGTCGGCAGGAACGGCGTCATCATGTTCGACAGCTGCGGGTTGGTCTCCATCGCCTTGCCGAGCGCGGCCACCATGTCGCCGGTGCCCATGTCGGTGACCACAGGGCCCGGGTGCACACTGTTGACCCGGATCGAGTGTTTGCCCAATTCGGCGGCGAAGGCGCGGGCCATCCCGGTCACCGCGTGCTTGCTCGCGGTGTAGTGAATCATGAACGGCTGCATTTTGATTCCGGCGGCAGAGCTGATCAGGATGATCGATCCGCCGCGGCCGCCGTCGATGATCTTGTGGGCGCCCGCCATCACCGAATTCCACGTTCCGGTGACGTTGATGTCGATCACGTCGCGAAAGTCGTCGGCGGTGATGTCATCCCAGGCCTGCGGTGCCGAGACGCCGGCATTGGCGACGATCACATCCAGCCGGCCCAGTTCGGCCACGCCCGCCTCCACCGTCGCCCGCAGTTGATCACCGTCGCGAACGTCGACCTCCGAGGCGAGGATCCGACGGCCCGTCGCCTCGACGAGTTTCACCGTCTCCGCGAGATCATCCGGTGTGGCATGGTCATAGGGCACGCAGGGCGGCAGTGGCCCCGCGATGTCGACGGCGATGACGTCGGCACCCTCGTTGGCCATTCGCACCGCGTGTGCGCGTCCCTGCCCGCGGGCCGCGCCGGTGATGAACGCGACCCGCCCCTCCAGCCGACCACTCATCGCTTCACCGCCTTGCTCGCCGCCTTCACCAAATTGCCTCCGATGATCAGCTTTTGGATCTCGCTCGTGCCTTCGTACAGCCGTAGCAGACGCACGTCGCGGTAGATCCGCTCGACCGGCACGTCGCGCATGTACCCGCTGCCGCCGTGGATCTGCACCGCGAGATCTGCAACCCTTCCCACCATCTCGGTGCAGAAGAGCTTGGCCGCCGACGGTGCGATCCGTCGATCCTGCCCGGCAATCCACTGCCTGGCGGTGTCTCGGACCATTGCACGGCCTGCGAGCACGCCGGTCTGCTGATCGGCGAGCATCGCCTGCACGAGCTGGAACTCACCGATCGGCGTGCCGCCTTGGGTCGCCGTGGCCGCGTGCGCCACCGACTCGTCGAGCGCGCGCTGCGCGGTGCCGACCGCCAGCGCAGCGATGTGCACCCGCCCCCGCGCCAGCGACGTCATCGCTGCGCGGTAGCCGACGTCTTCGGATCCTCCGACCAGCGCGGCGGTCGGGACCCGCACGTCGGTGAAGTTCACGTCGGCGGTCCACGCGCCTTCCTGGCCCATCTTCTTGTCCTTGGTGCCGACCTGCACGCCGGGGGTGTCCGCGGGCACGAGAAAAACTGCGATGCCTGCGCCGTTGTCGTCGGCTGGCCTGCTCCTGGCGAACGTGACGAACAGGTCAGCCGTCGGCGCATTGGTGATGTATTGCTTCTGGCCGTTGATGATCCAGTCGGACCCGTCGAGCGTGGCCTTGGTGCGCAAGCCGGACGGATTGGAGCCTGCACCCGGCTCGGTCAGGGCGAAGGAGGCGACGACGTCGCCGGACGCAATCCCCTCCAGCCACGTCGACTTCTGTTCGTCGGTGCCGTATCCGACCAGAACCTGGCCGGCGATGCCGTTGTTCGTACCGAACATCGATCTCAGCGCCAACGATGTGTATCCCAGCTCCATCGCCAGCTCGACATCCTGGGCCAGATCCAGTCCGAGGCCGCCCCATTCCTGCGGGATCGCGTAGCCGAAGAGGCCCATGTCTTTGGCCTGCTCGCGCAAATCGTCGGGCACCCGGTCGTCGCGAAGGATCTCCTGCTCGCGCGGCACTACCGCGCTACGGACGAAGTGGCGGGTCTGGGCCAGGATCTCCTGGAAATCCTCGTCGCTGACTTCGGCGGTGGTCATCCGGTCGTGCTCCTTGTGGGAGGGAAGTGGAAGCCAATATCGTATATGAAATACGATAGCGTCCGGTTTATCGGGGTCATTCGTAGAGCGCAAGGATGGGTGAAGAGATGGCATTGCTGACGAGCCGGATCGCCGTGGTCACCGGGGCGGCGCAGGGGCTGGGCTTCGCGATCGCACAACGCTTCGTCGATGAGGGCGCCAAGGTGGTGCTCGGCGACGTGAACGTCAAGGCGACGCAGGCGGCCGCGGACAAACTCGGCGGTGCCGAGGTCGCCCGCGCGGTCCGCTGCGATGTGACCGACTCCGCAGAGGTGGATGCGTTGATCGCGGACGCCGTGGACGGATTCGGCGGTCTGGACATCATGGTGAACAACGCCGGTATCACCCGCGACGCGACGATGCGCAAGATGACCGAAGACGACTTCGACCAGGTGATCGCCGTCCACCTCAAAGGCACCTGGAACGGGCTGCGCGCCGCGGCTGCGGTCATGCGGGAGAACAAGCGCGGCGCGATCGTGAACATGTCCTCGATCTCAGGAAAGGTCGGCATGGTCGGACAGACCAACTATTCGGCCGCCAAAGCAGGGATCGTGGGGATGACCAAGGCGGCCTCGAAGGAGCTTGCCTACCTCGGCGTCCGGGTCAACGCGATACAGCCGGGGCTGATCCGGTCGGCCATGACAGAGGCTATGCCGCAACGCATCTGGGATTCCAAGGTGGCCGAGGTTCCGATGGGACGTGCCGGTGAGCCCGACGAGGTCGCCAACGTCGCGCTGTTCCTGGCCTCCGATCTGTCGTCGTACATGACCGGCACGGTTCTCGAGGTCACCGGCGGACGGCATCTGTGATGCGTGACGCGGTCATCTGCGAACCGGTGCGTACACCGATCGGACGCTACAACGGGATGTTCAAGTCCCTGACCGCGGTCGAACTCGGGGTGGTCGCGCTGCAGGGGCTGCTCGCCAGAACCGGTGTCGCGCCCGAGGCTGTCGAGGACGTCATCGTCGGCCACTGCTATCCGAGCATGGAAGCACCTGCCATCGGCCGCGTCATCGCGCTGGACGCGGGATTGCCGGTGACCGTTCCGGGAATGCAGATCGACCGTCGCTGCGGGTCGGGCCTGCAGGCGGTCATTCAGGCCTCGCTGCAAGTAGCAAGCGGCAGCAACGATCTCGTCGTCGCCGGCGGCGCCGAGTCGATGAGCAACGTGGTGTTCCATTCGACAGACATGCGCTGGGGTGGGGCGAGGACCGGCGTCACCGTGCACGACGCACTGGCCCGGGGACGAACGACCGCGGGCGGCAAGCACTATCCCGTCCCCGGGGGAATGTTGGAGACCGCCGAGAACTTGCGTCGGCAATACGACATCCCGCGCCAGGAGCAGGACGAGCTCGCCGTGCGGTCCCATCAGAAAGCCGTCGCCGCGCAAAAGGAAGGCCTGCTCGCGGAGACGATCGTGCCGGTGACGGTCACGGACCGATCCGGTGAGCGGGTGATCGACACCGACGAGCACCCGCGCGCAGACACCTCGGTGGACGCGCTAGCCAAGCTCAAACCCGTTCTCGTCAAGTCCGATCCGGAGGCGACGGTGACGGCTGGAAACTCCAGCGGGCAGAATGACGCCGCCTCCATGTGCCTGGTGGCGACACCGGAGAAAGCCGCCGAGCTGGGGTTGGAGCCACTGGTGCGGATCGTCTCGTGGGGTGTGGCCGGCGTCGCGCCCAACATCATGGGGATCGGGCCGGTGCCCGCAACCGAGGTCGCGCTCGCCAGAGCCGGGCTCAGCCTCGCCGACATCGACCTCATCGAGCTCAACGAGGCGTTCGCTGCGCAAGCCCTGGCCTGCATGCGCGAATGGAAGTTCGCCGACCACGATCTCGAGCGCACCAACGTGCACGGCTCCGGCATCTCGCTCGGGCACCCCGTCGGGGCGACCGGCGGCCGGATGCTTGCCACGCTGGCTCGCGAACTGAACCGGCGCAACGGCAGGTACGGCCTGGAGACGATGTGTATCGGCGGTGGTCAGGGCCTGGCGGCGGTCTTCGAGAGGGTGCAGCGATGACCAGACTGGCGCAGACCCTGGGACTCACCGAATTCCAGACCGAAATCGTTTCGACGGTACGACAATTCGTCGACAAGGAGGTCATCCCGACCGCGCAGGAGTTGGAGCACGCCGACACCTATCCGCAGGCGATCGTCGACGCGATGCGCGAGATGGGACTGTTCGGTCTGATGATCCCCGAGGAGTACGGCGGGCTGGGGGAATCGCTGCTCACCTACGCGCTGTGCGTCGAGGAATTGGCCCGCGGCTGGATGAGCGTCTCGGGAGTCATCAACACCCACTTCATCGTCGCCTACATGGTCCGTCAGCACGGCACCGAAGCGCAGAAGAGTCACTACCTTCCGCGGATGGCGACCGGCGAGACACGCGGCGCGTTCTCGATGTCGGAGCCCGAGCTGGGTTCCGACGTCGCGGCCATCCGGACGCGCGCAAAATCCAACGGCGACGGCACCTACACCATCGACGGCCAGAAGATGTGGCTCACCAATGGAGGGAGCTCGACCCTGGTGGCGGCTCTCGTGCGTACCGACGAGGGTGCGGACAAGCCGCACCGCAACCTGACCGCCTTCTTGGTCGAAAAGCCCGCCGGTTTCGGTGAAGTCGTGCCCGGACTGACGATCCCGGGCAAGCTCGACAAGCTGGGCTACAAGGGCATCGACACCACCGAGCTGATCTTCGACGGATACCAGGCCAAGGCTGGGGACATCCTGGGAGAGGCGCCGGGGCAGGGCTTCTTCCAGATGATGGACGGCGTCGAGGTGGGTCGGGTCAACGTGTCCGCGCGGGCCTGCGGGGTCGGCGTCCGAGCCTTCGAGCTGGCCGTTCGTTACGCCCAGCAGCGCAGCACCTTCGGCAAGCCCATCGCCGAGCACCAGGCGATCGCATTCCAGTTGGCCGAGATGGCCACCAAAGTCGAGGCCGCACACTTGATGATGGTCAACGCGGCCAGGCTCAAGGACTCCGGCGAACGCAACGATGTCGCGGCCGGAATGGCGAAATACTTCGCCAGTGAGGTGTGCGCCGAGGTCACCCAGCAGAGTTTCCGGATCCATGGCGGCTACGGCTACTCGAAGGAATACGAGATCGAACGGCTGATGCGCGACGCTCCGTTCCTGCTGATCGGCGAAGGCACCAGCGAGATCCAGAAGAACATCATCAGCAAGCGGCTGCTGGCGGACTACCGGGTCTAGGACGATGAGCATCCCCGAATTCGCGGCCAGGCCGCAGCTGGCCGAGGATGTGGCGCGATTCGTGCGCCGCCGTATCTTCGACGGGATCTATCCGGCGGGCAAGTACATTCGGCTCGAACAGCTGGCCGCCGAACTCGGGATCAGCGTCACCCCGGTGCGCGAGGCACTGTTCGGGCTGCGCGCCGAGGGCCTGCTCAATCTATTGCCGCGCCGCGGCTTCGTGGTGCTGCCCATCACGCAGCGCGACATCGCGGATGTCTCCGACGTTCAGGCCCACATCGGCGGCGAACTCGCCAGCCGGGCGGCCGAGCGCATCACCGATGACGAATTGCACGAACTGGGGCGTATCCAGGAGCAACTTGAGGTCGCGTACGGGGAGAACGACCACGAGGCGGCGGTGCGGCTCAACCACGCGTTCCATCGCGGCGTCAACGTCGCAGCGGGGTCGCCGAAACTCGCCCAGCTGATGGGTCAGATCACCAGGTTTGCGCTGGAATCGGTCTACCCGACGGTCGAAGGCTGGCCCGCGCACTCGATGCGCGACCACCGGGTGGTACTGGATGCGCTCAGGGACCGCGACGGCGACGCGGCGCGCGCGGCCATGTCGGAACACCTGTGTGCCGCCGCGGGCCCGCTGATCGACCACCTCACCCGACGGGGCGTGATCGCATGACTCGCGAGCAGACACGAACTCGCACGTTTCGACGTGAAACCGTGCGAGTTTGTGTCTGCTCGCGCAGAGGACGGTAGGCATGCGGGTACTCGACGGGATTCGCGTACTGGATTACGGCCGGTTCATCGCCGCGCCGTGGTGTTCCGCGCTGCTCGCGGACATGGGAGCCGATGTCATCCGGGTGGAGAAGCGTGACGGCGGCGAGGACCGGTGGGTGCAGTCGGTCGCCGACAGCGGCGAGGGCGGCACATTTCTCCAATGCAACCGCAACAAGCGATCCCTGACGCTCGACACGACCACCGAGGAGGGCCGGGAGATCACCCGCAAGCTGGTCGCCGGGGCCGACGTCGTGGTCGCCAACATGCCCGCGGCAGGAATGCGGGCCAGCGGCCTTGACTACGACACCCTGCGCGCGATCAAACCCGACATCATCCTGGCGAGTGCGACCGCGTACGGCGAGGGCGGACCCTACAGCGAACGGATCGGCTTCGACGGTGCGGGACAAGTGATGTCGGGTGCGGTGTACCGGCAGGGCCTACCGGATACACCGATCCGGACTGTGGTGCCCTATGCGGATTTCGGCACCGCGCTGACGTTGACGATCGGGGTGATGATGGCTCTGTACCACCGCGACCGCACAGGTCTGGGCCAGCACGTCGAAGGCGCCCTGCTGCCCACGGCGTTGATGCTGTCGAACGCGTTCCTCATCGAGCGCGAGCTTCTCGGGACGGACAAGCCCCGGATGGTCAATCAGGGGACCTCCGTCGCCCCGTGTGACCTGTATCGGACGTCCGACGGTGGCTGGGTGCTGCTGCAGATCGCGGGACCGCCGATGTTCAAACGCTGGTGCCGGCTTGTCGGCAGACCGGAACTGTTCGACGACCCACGGTTCGCCGATGACGACCTGCGCTGGGAACACGGCGCCGTGCTGAACGACATCATGGCGCAATGGTGCGCCGACAAGACGAAGGCCGAGGTGCTCGCCCTCCTCGAGGCTGCCAAACTTCCTGCCGCGCCGCTGCATTCGACACAGGATGTGCTCGACGATCCGCATGTCGAGGCGATGGGCTACCTCCAGCGCATCCCGTTCCCTGGAACGCCTCGGGACGTGCCGATCATCGAGACCCCGTTCCGGCTGTCCGAGACGCCCGGCGCGATCCGCCGTCGCGCCCCGCTGCTCGGTGAACACACCGACGAAATCCTGGGCGAGATCGGTTACAGCGCAGATCAGGTGACGAGTCTGCGCTCGCGGTCAATCGTCTGAGAGCAAGGCGCGCAATCGTGGCCCATCGACTTTCCCTGTCGGGCCGCGCGGCACGCCGTCCTCGCTGTGCAGGAGCTTCCAGACGGTCGGGACCTTGAAGCTGCTCAGCACCGTGCGTGCCGCCGACCGTAACTGCTCGACCGTGACACCGCTGTCGGACACCATCGCGGCGGCTACCCGATTGCCCTCGGGACCAACCACATTCGTCACAAAGGCCGCGCGCACGCCGTCCACGGTGCGCAATGCCTCCTCGACCTCACTGGGATAGACGGTGGCACCCTTGATCTTGAACATGTCGTCGGAGCGGCCGTGATAGAAGAGGAACCCGTCCACCGTGAGATGACCGAGGTCGCCGGTCGGGTAGTAGCCGTCCGGAGTGAACACGTCTTCTCGGCTCCGCCCGCAGATGCTCCTCATCACGTGCGGACCCCTGATCTGAATCACGCCGATCTCGCCGGTCGGCACCTCCTCGCCGGACTCGGGATGGGCGATCCGCACCTGCACACCCTCGAACGGTTGACCGCAGCTGCCCCAGGCTGATTCGGGCATGTCGGTGTCGGCGGGGTAGCCGCAGTAGGGCCCGAACGACTCCGTCATCCCGAACAAACGGGCCCTACGCCCCGGCCGCGAACGCATCTGCGGCGGCAGCACCGCGTCGAGGCTGCCGGGCCGAAGCGTCGCCAGCTCGATACCCGAGCCGGGAAGGTGGCGGGCCAGCGTCTCCGCCTGGTCGGGCCAGCCGCGGAACAAGGTCACCCGTTCGGATGCCAGCAGCCGCAACGTCGAATCAGGCCCGGGGACAGGCTCGGTGATCAGCGTCGCCCCGGCGATCAGCGCCGACAGCAGACCACCACCGAGTCCGCCCACCCAGAAGAACGGCATCGGAAGGTACAGGCGCGTGCCGGTGTCGATGCAGCGCGACTCCAGACCGGCACGGACCGCGCCGATCGCGTTGCCGTGCGAATGACAGACACCCTTCGGGGGTCCGCTGCTGCCGGACGTGAAGATGATCGCCATCGGATCGGCCGGCCGGATGCCACGAGACATCGCTACGGCCGTGTCGGCTGCCGCCGGGTGGCTCTGCAGTGAGGCCACTTCGTCCGCCGTCCATATGGTCCGCAGCGCAGGCAGCGGAACGTCGAATCCGTCGAGGTAACGGTGCCCGCGGAACTCTTCGACGGCGACGAGGTGCTGTACCGAGGCGGTGCGCAACTGCGCCGTCAGCTCCCGTGGGGTCAGCAGGGTGCTCAGCGGTACGACGACGGCGCCGATTCGCATGAGAGCCAGAGCGATTCGTGCCCACGCCACGCCGTTGGGCATCACGAGGCCCACGCGCGCTCCCTTGTTCACTCCGGACGCCAGGAAGGCGGCACCAAGATCGCAGGTCTGCTCGTCGAGCTCGTGGTAGGAGATCCGGTTGTCGGGATCGACGATCGCGTCCTTGCGCCCGTGCCGCTCAGCTTGATCGCGCAGCAGGACGTCGACGGTGTCAGGCATCGAACAGCCTTGTCAGCGCGGGAAGGTCTACCTTGCCGCTGGACAGCCTTGGGACGTCGTCGTGACGCAGAGTGATCATTCGCCGCGGGATTTTGTAGGCGGACAGTTGAGCCCGAAGCGCCTCCCGCACCTGCTGCTGATCAAGAGCCGTCAGGGTGTCGGTGGCGATGGCTGCGGCGACGATCTGTCCCCGTTCGTCGTCGGGCAGACCGAGGACGTGGACGACGGCGCCGGAATCGATCGGTTCCAGAACGGTGGCGAGAGCCTTCTCGACTTCCGCGGGCGTGACGTTGGCGCCTGCCGTCTTGATCATCGCGCCGGCTCGGCCGACGAAGTAGAACACCCCGTCGTCGTCGCGCCTCACCAAGTCGCCGGTGTGGAACCAGCCGTCGGTGTCGAACGCCTCCTCCCGGCTGCGCCCGTAGTAGCCCTGCATCAGGAACGGTCCGCGGAGAAGGAGTTCGTCATCGACGACGCGCGCCTCGAAACCGGGGGCGAGGAAACCATAGGACCCGCGCCGGGATTCGGGCTGGTCCGATTCGTCTCCGCTGAGCAGGACGACGCTGCCGGTCTCGGTCATGCCGAGCATGTTGTGCCGGAGTTCGGGATCGGCGGGTCGAACGTCGGCAGCCATGATGGGGTACAGGTTGCCGCGCCGCATCGACGACAGGTCGCGGCGCGCGAAGCTCGGGTGCCGGGTCAGGTGTGCGATACCGGCCACGAAACCGTTCGTGATGGTAGGTCTTTCGGCCTCGATGAGGTCGAGGGTGCGTCCGGCGTCAGTTGCGTTGGAGCAGATGAGCGTCGCACCCGCCACCAGCGTGGCGAGCAGGCCGTACGCGAACCCCCCGATCCAGAAGAACGGCGAGTTGCAGAACAGCCGATCGGATTCGGTGAGTGCGCGAATCTCGTTGAGGCTGTGCTGATGGCCGATCAGCGACGCGTGCGTGTGGACGACACCCTTCGGGTGGCTTGTCGAACCTGAGGTGTAGATGATCGACAGCACGTCGCTGCCGTCGACGTCATCCTCCAAACCGGCGATCCCGGCAGACGCGTCACCCAATTTGTCGTCGAAGACGATGTGGCGCAACACCGGAACGGTGGCGCTGAAGAGGGGTCCGCGCCCCAGCGGCGCGCCTACCGCCTCGTGCAGTGCGGCCCGGTAGTCGTGGCTGCGGTAGGTGCGAGCAGCGAGGAGGATGCTGACGTCGCTGTCGACGAGCTGTCTGCGGAGCTCGTCAGCGGTGCTGAAGGTGGAGAACGGCACCACGACGGCTCCGATGCGTGCTGCGGCGAGCATTGCGACGACGAACTCGGATCCGTTGGGATACAACAGGCCGACGTGCGTGCCCTTGCCCGCACCGAGCGCGACGAGGCGTCGCGCCAGCACCCGGGATCCCGCATCGGCGTCGGCGTAGGTCAATCGGTCGTCGTCACAGATCAGCAGGGCCTTGTCGGCGCGCCGTCGCCGTTCGCGCAGCAGGCCTGCAACGGTGTCACGCGGGGTGGTCACGGGTCCGCAAAGATGGACCGGACCGCCGTCAGGTCGGGCTTGCCCGAGGGGGTGCGGGGGATCTCGGCGGTGATCACGACCTCCGTCGGGATTTCGTAGCGCGCCAGTCGGTTTCGAACGTGACTGATCAACCCGTCGGGATCGGCGGATGCATGCGGGCGGAGTTCGACGAGGGCCACCGGTGTTTCGCCGAGGCGGGCGTCCGGTTGCCCTATCACCGCGGCGCCGGCGACGGCAGGATGACTCTCCAGCGCGTTCTTGACGTCGTCGGGCAACACCTTGAACCCGCCGCGGATGATGGCCTGGTCGGCACGTCCCAGGATCCACACGAACCCGTCGGCGTCGATGCGTGCGAGGTCGGTGGTCCTGATCCAGCCGGCGTCGGAATCCATCTGCGCCGGGATGACTTCGAGGAGACCCTCGATTCCCGGTTCCACCGGGACGCCGTCGCGGTCGACGACGCGAAGCCGCGCGCCGGGATTCGCCCGACCCACGCTGCCGCGCTTGTCCTTCCAGAACTTCTGGTGATCCGACAGCGTCCAGCTGGCCACCCCGCCACCGAACTCGGTGGCCGCGTAGGAGGTTAGCACGGGGATGCCGAACTTCGCGGTGAACGCATCGGCATCGTCGGCCGACAGCGGAGCGGTTCCCGACGTCACCACCTTCACCCCGGCCAGGTCGTCGCGGGTCAGTTCGGAGTGGAGCACAGTACGCAGGGCTGCGGGCACCAGTGACACCGCTTTGGGCCGGTGTTCGCGCACCGCGTCCGCCCAGAGCGTCAGATCGAACTTCGGCAGCAGCACGAACGGCCGAGCCTCTACCAGGCAGAGAAGCACCCGGAAGACACCGCCGACGTGTACCAGCGGTGAGTTGACGATCGCCACACCGTTGCGGAGTTTCTGAGGGGCGGGGGACTTCTCGGGTTCGCGGCCCAACACGCTGCGGGCGAGCATGTCGTAGGTGATGTCGACGCGCTTCGGCGGCCCGGTGGTGCCGCTGGTCAGCATCCACACCGCGACGCCGGGGCGACCGCGATTCTCAGACGACGCCGCAGGTGTGATCACGAGGCCGGTATCGAGGTCGTCGAGGGTGACGGTGGTGGCCTTCGTTCCCGGCGTCAGCGCCGCCAAATCCTCGGGGAGTCCGATGATCACAGGGAGCTGCAACTGCGCGACCTCGGCCCGGGTGCGGTCGTCGCCGCGCGCAGGGTTGATGACGACCGCGGTGCCGCCACCACTCAGCACACCAAGAAGGGCGGCGACATGACGAGGGCTGTTGCGTAACATGATTCCGGCTTGTCCGGTGCCCACCAGGGCGCTGATCTTGTGCGCGTAGGCGCCCAGCTGGCCCCAGGTGGACCACTGTCGTTCGAACTGGATCGCGGGCGCAGCCGGGTCGAGGCCCAGAACATCGACGATGCGCTGTGAGAGCGGGTGCATCAGCGAATCCGCGGTGCCGATTTGGGGATCGGGCGCTCGGCAAGCTCCCTCGTCGCGATCGGATTTCCCAGGCGGGTATAGATCAAGCCCTGGTCCATCGCGGCCCGGTAGGGCTTGTCGAGGGACTCCCAGATCGCCTTGACCGTGCCCTGGGTCGCGGTGGGCGGTTTGGCGGCGATGGTCTGCGCAATGTCGTGCGCGCGGTCCCACAGTTCGTTGTCCGGAACCACTTCGGTGACAAGCCCGATCCGCAGCGCGGTCTGCGCGCCGACGCGTTCGTCGTTGCCCATCAACGCCATGCGCAGCGTGTCGCCGAGCCCGACGCGCCGCATCAGGCCGACCGGCTCGAGCGCGGAGACCAGGCCCGCGCTCACATGGGAGTCGAAGAAGGTCGCGCCTTCGGCGCAGATCACGACATCGGCCTCGTTGACGAAGTAGAGCGCGCCCGCCGTGCACATACCCTGCACGGCGCAGACCACCGGCTTCCACATCTTCTGCCATTTGGGGCTCAACAGCTCGCCGGGATCCTCGTGATTCCAGACGATGTCAGGCTGCCCATAGCTCGACTTGACGTCCAGGCCGGCGCTGAACGCTCGCTCGCCTGAAGCGCGCAGTACCACCGCGTTAATGCCCTCGTCGGACTTGATCACGTGCCAGACGTCGCGCATCTCCTCGCACATCGTGCGGTTGAACGAGTTCAATGCTTCGGGTCGGTTCAGCGTGACGGTCGCGACACGGGTGTCGTGGTCAAGATCGAGCAGGATTGTCTCGAAGGTCTGTGTCGGTTCCACGGGCATTCCTAGCGGCACTGCCAGTTGGGCGCGCGCTTCTCAACGAACGCCAGCGGACCCTCTTTGGCGTCCTCGGTGCGGACGACGCGCTCACGGAACGTCTCGGCGAGGATCTCGCCCTCGAGCAAGGGCAGGTCAAGAGTCTTGTGGATGGCCAACCGCGTTCCCCGGACAGCAAGGGGCGCATTGGAGTTCACGATGTCGGCGATCTCGTGAGCGCGTTCGAGCAGCTTGTCGTGTTCGACCACCTCGGTGATCATGCCGAGCTCGTAGGCCCGCTCTGCGCTCATCCGCTCATGCTTGCCCATCAATGCCATGCGCAGGGCGACCGAGCGAGGTAGCGCGCGTGCCAGCCGTACCATCTCGCGTGCTGCCACTAGGCCGATGCTCACATGTGGGTCGAAGAACGTCGCCTTGTCCGATGCGATCACGATGTCGCCGGTGGTGACCCAGTCCAGCCCTGCGCCGCAACAGATGCCGTTGATGGCGGCAAGCACCGGCTTGGCCATCCGGCGGAACGGGGGAGTGCCCTCCTGGGGCGCCTCCCACTGGTCGTAGGTGGACAGGTAGGGGCGCTCGTAGATGACCCTGCCGTCCTCAGGGATCTCCGTGACGTCGGCTCCGGTGCAGAACGCCCGCCCGTTGCCGGTCACGATCATCAGCCAGATGTTGTCGTCACCCTCGGCTTCGTCATAGGCCGCCCGCAGCTCGGTGACCATATGGGGTGAGAGCGCATTCAGCGCCTCGGGGCGATTCAACGTGATGGTGGCCTTGTGCCCGTCGACGTCATAGGTGATGGTGTCGTACTGAGGAGAACTCACGTTCCTTCTTTCGTCTATCTGCCCTGAAAGTCGGGTGCTCGCCTGGCTCGGAACGCGGCGAGACCCTCCTTGAAGTCTGCTGTCCGGCAGGATAATTCGAGACCACTCAGCTCGTGGGCCATCGATTCCGGAAGCGATGCGCCATGTCCGAAGTTGATCGCCTGCTTGGCCAGACCGATGGCGACGGTGGGGCCGGAGGCCAGTCGAAAGAGAAGATCCTCTGCGGTGGAGGCAAGGTCGCCATCGGGCACGGCGTCGTAGATGAGACCCCAGTCGGCCGCATCGATCCCGGTGACCTTCTCGCCCAGGAGCAGCATGCGTTTGGCGCGCGTCACGCCGGCGAGGCGGGGGAGCAGCCAGGTGGCACCGGAGTCGGGGCTGAAGCCGCGGTCGATGAACGGCTCCCACAGGTTCGCATCAACAGTGGCGACCGTGAAATCGGCGGCGAGGGCGAGATTGCAACCGAGGCCGACCGCCCAGCCCTGGACGCTGCAGACCACCGGAAGCTGGATGGTCGCAATGAGCTCGACCACCCGATTGGCCGTGTGCGGGATGCGCCGAGTGAGGTTACCCGGTCGGGGCTTGCCGTCGCTGCTGTTGGTGGCCACCCAGTCGGCGCCCGCGCAGAAATCCGCACCGGCGCCACCGATGTGGACGGCGCGGAGTGTGTCGTCGGAGGCGGCATCGGTGAGGATCGCAACAAGGTCGTCGACCATCCTGTGGCTCAACGAGTTACGTCTACTGGGCCGGTCAAGGGTGATCCGGAGGACGGCACCCTCTCTGGCCAGGCGCACCGCGCCCGAGTCCACGTCGTCGCGCACCGGGCCACCGTCCTTTCAAGCCGTCTCAGGGCTATATCGATAGCCATACAGTTGGTACTACAATTACTATCCTGTACAACTTAGCAAGGAAAGGGCGTCAGCGGAACAGTGTCGTCGCAGGTGCGAACACCACGAATTCGTCAGCCCCGGGTCGCAGAACTCGTGGCATCCCGTCTGCGTGACGACATCCTGACCGGTCGACTCAAGGAGGGGGATGTGCTGCCCTCCCAGGAAGCGCTTTTCGCCGAATTCGGGGTCAGCCCACCCGCTGTGCGCGAGGCAATACACATCCTCGAATCGGACGGGCTGATCTCTGTGCGGCGGGGCAACGTGGGCGGTGCCGTCGTTCACCTCCCGTCGGCGGAGCGTACGGCGCAGATGATCAGCATGGTGCTGCAGACGCGATCAGCCACGCCCGCAGACGTCAGCGAGGCGCTGCTGCACCTGGAGCCGATCTGCGCGGGCATGTGCGCAGCCCGCTCGGACCGGATGGTCGAAGTGGTGCCCCACCTGCAGGCTGCCCTCGATGTGCAGACCGCCGAATTCGACAGTCCGGCAAGCTATGTGCCCAACGCCCGCAGGTTCCACGAGGCAATCGTGTCCCGCTGCGGCAACGAGCCGATGATCCTGCTGATCGGGTCGCTGGAAGTGATCTGGTCGGCGCACGAGTCGTCGGTGTGGAGCGACGAGCATCACGCCGGTGATCCGATGGATCCCAAGGCGATGCGGGCTGCGCTGCGCGCCCACCAGAAGTTGCTCGACGCCATCGCCGAGGGGAATTCCGCTCGTGCAGTGCGGCTCGCGCAGGACCACCTCGCTGTCGCGCGCCGCAGCACGCTCGCCGCCGATTCGGACAAGACCATCGACGCCAAATTGATCACAAGCTGAGAGGCAGCACATGACCACCACCGAAGACGACCGTGTGCTCTTCGACGTCGACCGCGACAAGCGCATCGCGACCATCACGCTGAACAACCCGAAGCAGCGCAACTCCTATGACGCCGCGATGCGCAATCTGCTGGGGCGATACCTCGACGAGGTGGCCGAGGACGACGACATCACCGTGGTTCTGCTTCGCGGCGCGGATGGTGTCTTCAGCACCGGGGCCGACATGAACAACGCGTACGGCTGGTATGGAGGCGACAAGCCTCAGCAGAAGAGCCGGCCGTCCCAGCGCAGGCGCCTGACCGTCGATCGAAAGTCGTTCGGCTTCTATCACAATCTGATGGGCTTCCCGAAGGTCACCGTCGGCGAGATCAGCGGCTACGCGCTCGGCGGCGGCTTCGAGATAGCGCTGATGACCGACATCTCCGTGATCGCCCGCGACACCAGGATCGGCATGCCCGCGACGCGCTTCCTCGGGCCCGCGCTGGGCAGCCTGCACATGTTCTTCCACCGCCTGGGCCCCGTGCTGGCCCGCCGCATGCTGCTCACCGGCGACATCATCCGCGCAGCCGACGTCGAGCATCTCGGCGTCTTCACCGAGACCTGCGCCGCCGAATCGGTCACCGCGCGGGCCCGTTACTGGGCCGAGAAGGCGGCCAAGATGCCCGCCGACGGCGTCGTCATCGCCAAGGAGGCCTTCCGTCTGGTCGAACAGAGCCAGGCCTACCAGGGCGAGGAGGTCGCCAGCTATCTCTTCCACGCGTACGGCACGAATCTGCAATTTGCCGACGGCGAGTTCAACTTCGTCAAGACGCGGGCACAGCACGGGACCAAAGAAGCGTTCCGGCTGCGTGACGAGCATTTCCACGTCCCCGAGCCGGATCCGGACCCCCAGTGACCCGGCTCACCTTCTAGCGGCACTACATTATCTGTTAGTTTTGTAACGTCCTTCTGTCATGAAACCGAGGTCGAGAGCATGCCTACACCCGTCATCGTCGGTGCTGCCAGGACGGCCATCGGCCGCTCGTTCAAGGGCACGCTGGTCAACACCCCGCCCGAGACGCTGATCACCACGGTGTTGCCGGAGATCGTCCGGCGTTCGGGCGTCGACCCCGCCGACATCGACGACATCATCTTCGCTGAATCGCACTACGGCGGTGGCGACCTGGCACGGTATGCAGCAGACGCGACCGGCCTTTCGCACGTACCGGGACAGTCGGTCAACCGGCACTGCGCTGGCAGCCTCACCGCGATCGGCAATGCGTCGGCGCAGATCGGCTCGGGCATGGAGCGCGTGCTGATCGCCGGTGGCGTGCAGTCGCTGTCCATGACTCCGTTGGTCAACTGGCGCATCCCCGGCCCCGAGCTGAAGTTCGAAGAGCGCTGGATGCCGCCGACCCACGTCGAAACGCCCGACGCGCCCGCCAAAGACATGTCCATCACTGTTGGCTGGAACACCGCCCAGGCCGCCGGTATCACCCGCGAGGACATGGATGCCTGGGCCGCGCGGTCGCATCAGCGCGCCATCGCGGCGATCGATGCGGGCAAGTTCCTCGACGAGATCGTGCCGCTCAAGGTCGAGCAGTTCGACGGATCGGTCGTCGACTTCAGCGTCGACGAGCACCCCCGCCGCGACACCACGGTCGAGAAGCTGGCCGGCTTGAAGGTGCTGCATCCCGAGATCGAGGGCTTCTCGATCACCGCCGGCAACAGCAGCGGCACCAACGATGCCGCCGCCGGTGTCGCGCTCGTCGACGCGGACTACGCCGCAGCCAACGGGCTGAGCGTGATGGCCAAGGTGCGGGCATGGGGTGCAGTCGGCGTCGACCCGCGTGACACCGGTCTCGGTGGCGTCAAGGTCGTCGGCAAGGTCCTCGATCGCGCCGGACTCAAACCATCCGACGTCGCACTGTGGGAGATCAACGAGGCGTTCGCGTCGGTGCCGATCGCCGCGGTTCGCGAGTACGGCATCGACGAGGAACTGGTCAACTTCTCCGGCAGCGGCTGCAGCCTCGGGCACCCCATCGCCGCCTCGGGCGCGCGAATGGTGACCACGCTGGTCTACGAGTTGCAGCGCCGCGGCGGCGGCATCGGTGTCGCCGCGATGTGCGCCGGTGGCGGCCAGGGCGGCGGCGTCGTCATCGAGGTCTAGCTGTACTGCCCAGGCAGGTTGGTCAACCTTGTGATGGGTGGGACCTTCCCAATTGCTGAGTGTTGCCGGTGGTGATTG
>NZ_JAQGCZ010000026.1 GCF_027706845.1 Mycolicibacterium sp. BiH015 | reverse complement strand
ACCCGAGACCCGCAACGCCGTGGTGAGGACTTTCTTCCACGACGCTTCACCGAGTCGGTGCGGCTCGGTCTCGGCCAGCAGCCGCGCCAACGCCTTGTGTTCAAGACTCGGCACCGACCGCGTCACTGTCGCCACGTCGGCAAGAAGCCCGATCAACTCCCGATGGGACAACTCGTCGCACGCCTTCGACAGGATGGCGATCTGCTCACCTATCACCGCCACCGCGTCCGACACCACCTCCACACATCGAACATTAGTTCGAACCACCGACAAACCCGGCCCTACGCGTGACCAAAGAAACCGAAGTGACAAAAGAAAATTCAGCGGCTCACGACGACCGAACAAACCAACGCTCAAGCAGCCCCTCGAGCGCTGACACGTCCTCGGAGCCGCCCGCCGCCGCGAGATATCCGTCCGGCCGCACGAGCAGCCACCTGTCGCCGCGGCCGGCCCGCGACGACACCGCGCCGCCCCACCGCCGCGCCACGTCGAGGGCAGCATCGTCGTCGCTGAACAGCGTCAAGGCATTCAAGTCCAGCGCGTCGTACAACCCGTCGGCGTCGGGCACCCGGCCACCGTCACCGAAGACGCCGCCCCGATAGTCGGCAGACAGCTGTCCGAACATCGATGCCGCCGCATTCTGTATCCGACTACGTCCTAGAGCCTTTGGAGCCATTCGGATCCTGATGGCGTGCACAAGGGGGTTCGTGGAGTTGAACACGCGCGTACCGATCTCGGTGAACCGGACAAGTCTTCGGATCACCGGCACACGCTCCGACGAATACGTGTCGAGCAGTTCGGCCCTCGCCCGCCCGTCGAGCACCATCGCGAGCTTCCACGACAGATTGATCATGTCTTGAATCCCGAGGTTCATTCCCTGCCCGCCCGCAGGGCTGTGCACATGGGCGGCATCGCCTCCGAAGAACACCCGTCCTGACCGCAGCGACTTCATGTGTCTGCTGTTGATCCGGAAGCGTGAGCTCCAGTTCGGCGAATGCAATCGGGCGGGGATGTGTACCACCCGGTCGTACAGCCGCTGAAGGTGCTCAACCGTCGGTTCACCGGCTCCGGGAAGGCGCTCCGGGTCGGTGGCCATCAAGCGGAAGCGGCCCTCACCCATCGGGAACAAAGCGATGAATCCGTTGCGTGCCAGGAAGATCGACACTTGATCCTCGGGTATGTCGCCGTCGATGTGCAGGTCGGCAAGCACGTAGTGATGAGGGAGGGTCCGGCCCGGGAATGGAAGGTTCAACGCCTTCCGCACCGTGCTGTGTGGGCCGTCGGCAGCGATGACATAGGACGCGCGCACCAACTCCTCTGCACCGTCAGACCTGCGCAGGCGCGCCTCTGCGCAGTTACCGACCTCGCGCACCGCCACGACCTCCACGCCGCGTTCGACCTTGACGCCCTGGAGCGCCATGCCCTCGGCAAGCAACCGTTCCGTCTCCGATTGCGCAAGCATCAGAATGTAGTTGAAATCGCTTGGCATCCTGTGCAGTTCGATCGGAGCGAGTCTGCGCCCTTCGGCATAGAGCGCCGCGGCGCCGGCCCTGTTGCCCAGTGGCAGCATCTCTTGACCGACGCCGCGCACACGCAGGAGTTCCAGCGTGCGGGCCTGCACCGCCAACGCGCGCGACTCCGGCGACGCCGCGGTCGCTCGGTCGACGATGCGCACCGCCACGCCGAGGCGGGACAGCTCGAGCGCCGCGGTCAGGCCCGTCGGCCCTGCGCCGACGATGAGGACAGGAATCGGGACTTCCTTGGAATCGTTCATGGGGGTTCCTCCACTAAATCAACAACTGTTGACTTCAATGTAGCCCTTCTGGCGGCTATGTCAACACCCGGTGACTTATGCTGTCCATGGTCGAGCCACCCCCCGGGGAAGCCCAGAACTCGACGCGTGTTCTAGTCGAGGGGTGCTGGACTACACCCACGTTGACGGATTGAGCACCGAGGACATCGCCCGGCTGCGAGCCGTCTATGAACCTTTGACCGGCTCGGTGCGCGCACTGATCGATGCGACGATCCGAACCGAGGTGGACGCCGATGTTGTGGCCGCTGCCAAGGCCGAAATCGAATCTGCGACAGCTCGTCTGAGCGCGATACAGCGTGAGGGCTCCTTCGGGATCCAGTTCGGCGCGGAGGGACAGTCGATGCCGTGGGGGAACGCGGTGATCGGCGTCCGCAATCCCACGGCGCCCCCGCTGGTGATCCACAAGGAACCCGACGGATCGGCCTGGAGCGACTTCTATCTCGGTGCCGCGTTCGAGGGCCCCCCGGGGCACATACACGGCGGTGTGTCGGCCAAGATTCTCGACCACGTACTCGGCGACGCGGCGAGCACTCCGGGCGTGCACCGGCTGACCGGAACGATCACAGTGCGTTACCGGCGGCTGACTCCACTGGGCCGGCTGCACTCCGAAGCCAGGATCACCCACACCGACGGGTTCAAGACGTACGCGACAGGGCACATCGCCGACGACACCGGCATCACGGTGGAAGCCGAAGCCGTCTTCATCGAGCCGCGCTGGGCGCGGGGCTGACCGAGATCGCCGACACGCTGCGCGTGATGGCGCCGACCTCGGCCACAAGGACGCGCATCGGCCCGTCGTCGGAGCCGTTCCGAGGCATCGCCTCCCGCAGCCTCTGCTCGGCGGCCCCCAACTCGGCCGCGTCGACGGTCCACGGAGACGCGGCCGTCGGCGGATCGCCGCACAGCGCCTCCACGTATTCGTCGACGCTGAGCACAAATTCGCGCTCGGCAGTCGCGGGACGAACCGGCAGATGCGCCTCCAGGGTCGTGCATGAACTTGTGACCGCGTTCAGCGCGGTGCGGTAAGACCTCAGCCAGTGGCGGAGCTCGCGTGAGTCCAGCCGCATCGCTCCCGTCGTCGCCTCGAACGCCGCCCTCGCCCGGTAAGCGCGCTGCCATGCCGCTGCCACCTCGTCGGCCGGGCTGTCGAGTTCGTGCACGTAGCCTTTGATCACCGCTGCGGCATAGTCGATCTCAGTCTTGAGCAACTCACCCGCCCGCTGGGCGAGTCGCGTCAGTTCGTCGTCGGGCAGCACCACATGGGATATCACGGCCAACCCGCCGCCCACGAGAGCAGCCAGCAGCGGATCGCTCATGGATGGCGGCACGTCGACGTGACCCGCGTCGAGCACAAGTACCGCCGAGGTGGTCACCGCCGCGGACATCGCGACGTAGCCGAAGCCGGACACGACGTAGGTCATGCCGATGGCGACCACGGCCAGAAGCGTCGCCACCGCAAGGGACGAGTCGACGACGAACAGCAGGGTCGAGGCGACGACGATCCCGGCAACAACGCCCGCCAGCCGTCCGACGCAGCGGGTGTAGGTGTGCGCCGTCTCGGGTCGCAGCACCATCAGAACCGTCAGCGGTATCCAGTAGCCGTAATGGCCGCCGGAATAGCGGTCGATCGCGCAGGCGAGCGCGACAGCCACGGAGAGCCGCACGGCATGGCGTAGCACGGGGGAGTGCCACATCACATGGCCGCGCACCCCGCGAATGGCCGAGCGGACCGACGTGGGGAGCTCGGGGCGGCGCAGCCGGACGGCGTCGGGTGTCGACGGCACGAAGTCGCCGAGCCGCATTGCCACGACCTCGTGCAGCAGCGCCGAGAGCCGTTGCACCACTCCCGATTCGGAACCCACCGCATCCTTGGCGACGCTGTCGAAACGCCCGATGGCCACGTCGGTGCTCACGCGACCCGAGCGGCTGGTGTCGGCCACCGCGGCCATCGTGTCTGCGGCTTCCTCCAGCACACGAGAGAGTGCATCCGATCGAGGCACCCCGGCGGTGTCCGTCAGTGTGGCGGCGATCCGCTCCGGCAGCGCATACCAACCGCGGTAGACCGCCGAACGCCGCCGGTTGGCGCCGTCGCCGGTGGTGAATGCCTCGCGCAGCGCCACGAGTGGTTCGGTGTCGACCGCCCATCCGTCGCCTGCGCTGCCGTCGGCAAGTTTTCGGGCGTCGGCGGCGAGCGAGCGGTACGCGCCGACGAGCGCTTCGCGCTGGCTGCGCCATCGTTGGGGCGGCCACAACGCGATCACCAGCGCCTGGATCAATCCGCCGGTGACGGCGAGCGCTGTCGTGACGAGTGCGGTGGCGACCGTCGGTGCGACAGGGGGCGCAACCACCAGCAGTGCCGCCGACGCCGCGCCGATCAGTCCGGCGTTGGGTCCATGCGCCCACAGCATCGCCGTGCCGAAACACCACAGGGCCGCCACGACGACGAAAAGCACCGAGTACACCGACGTCAACGCGCCCAGCAGCACCGCCAGGCCGGACAGCGCCGACACAAGGTAGACCAGCGGCACCCGCGAGCGCGGACTGTCCTGGAAAGCAGTCGCAGCCGCGAATGCGGCCGTGCCGACGACCGCGGGCACCGATCCCGTCGGACCCCACTGCACGGCGACCGCGGCGACAATGGCGACACCGGCCAGACTGCGCGCGAGCGCGGCGAGGTCCGGCAGCAGCGGCCGTAGCGCCAGACCCTTGAACATCACTCCATTCTGACCCGGCTATGTTCGCGGAGTGGAGAAAGTCATCATCGCTCTGCGGGGCGCCCCCGGCGACGACGCCTGGTGCACCCGGCTGCGCAGCGACGCCGCCCGCGGCCTGCTCGACGCCGGCGTCCCCGGATTGACGGTCAACGTTCGCGACGCGGCAGTCACCGACTCCCTGATGACCCTGACGACACTCGACCCGCCGGTCATCGCGTTGGTGAGTGTGTGGACATCGCAGTACTATGGCCGCCAGATTGACACGGCCACAACGATTCTGGGCGATATGTGCGACCAGCTCGCCGCATATCTGGTGACCGAGTCGGTGCCGCTTGCAGCCCCGCGCACCGAACCGGGAGAACGCACCCCCGGGTTTGCGAACGTCGCGCTGCTGCGCAGGCCCGAGGATCTCGACGAGCGGACGTGGTTGCGTCGTTGGCACCGCGACCACACCCAGGTCGCGATCGACACACAGTCGACCTTCGGCTACGTCCAGAACACGGTGGTGCGCGCGCTGACCGATGACGCACCCCGGGTGGACGCCATCGTCGAGGAACTGTTCCCCATCGAGGCGATCTCCGATCTGCACGCCTTCTTCGGTGCGGCCGATGACGCCGACCTCAGCGAGCGGATGACCAAGATGGTCGCCAGCACAACGGCATTCGGCGCCAACCAGAATGTCGACACCGTGCCGACGAGCCGCTACGTATTGCGCGATCCCTTCGATACAGTGCAGCCGTGACTCTGCAGATCAGCGACGACAATCGGGTCCGCACCCTCGTCCTCAACCGGCCGGAAGCGCTCAACGCGTTCAATCAGGAGCTCTACCTGGCCACCGCGACCGCGATCCGTGAGGCGGCCGACGACCCCGAGGTCGCAGTCGTGCTCATCACCGGCGCGGGCCGGGCGTTCAGCGCGGGCAACGACCTCAAGGAGATGCAGGCGGGCATCGCCGACGGCTCGCTGACCTCCGAGGGAAGTCATTTCACGACCATGATCGACGCGCTCACCGAATTGCCGAAGCCGCTGATCTGCGCGGTCAACGGCGTCGGCCTCGGCATCGGGACCACGATCCTGGGATATGCCGATCTGGTCTTCATGTCGACCACGGCCCGGCTGAAGTGTCCGTTCACCAGTCTCGGCGTCGCGCCCGAAGCTGCGTCGTCATACCTGCTCCCGCAGCTGATCGGCAGGCAGAACGCGGCCTGGCTGTTGTTGTCGTCGGAGTGGATCGATGCCGAGGAAGCTCAGCGTATGGGTCTGGCATGGAAGGTCTGCGAGCCTGACGATCTGCTGCCGGAAGCGCGCAGGCACGCCGATATCCTTGCGTCGCGCTCGATTCCGAGCCTGATCGCCGTGAAGAAGACGATCGTGGCGCCCTACCGCGCCGAGATTGCCGCAGCCACCCAACGGGAGAACGCGCACTTCCAGGAGTTGCTCGGCGGTGCCGCGAATGCGGCCGCTCTGGCGGCATTCACCGACAAGAGCTGACGGTCGCACGGCGCGAGGATCAGCGCACGCTTTCGCGCCTGCTGTCGACGACCTTGAAATGCGCTTCGATGATGGCGCGCAGCGTGCGGCGGCACCGACCGCAGTCCCCGCCGGCGCCGCACGCCTCGGCGATCTCCTTGGACGTGCGTGCCCCGTTGGCCACGACCTCGTTGACCACGTGGCTCGTGGTGCCGGTGCACAGGCAGACGAACACCGCTAATCACCCCCGCCGACACTCATCAGGTGTGCGAACCTGCCGACGAAGCGGGTCGGATAGGCACCCATCCCCGCGTTGGTCATCCACTCCGCGGCGGCGTCCGGGTGCTCGATCCACTGCCGCGCGCTGGTCTCGTCGGCGATCTCCTGCAGGATCAGGACCTCGTGGCCGTCATCGAGGGCGCGGTACACCCAGATCTTGCGGACACCGCCGCGCTTGAATCGTTCGAGACCGTCGTGGACCTTCTCCATCAGCGTGGCGACGTCCTCGACGGACGACATGACGCCGACCACGACTCGCCCGACATGGCCCTCCGGGCTGGTGCCGTAGAGATCGATCTTCTCCACGACCTCTCCACCGAAAATCGGTGGAATATCGTCCGCGCCGGAAATATTGAACCATTCGAAAATCGCCGGCGAACGTAAGACGTCCCGGATGGACCGGGCCTGCCGAATTCCGATGGTCACCAAGACACGGCGCGGCTCCCAAATCGATTCGTACAGAACCACGTGATGTGCGCCGATGGAGGAAAGCCCGTCGCGGTGCTTTTGCAGCCATTCCCACATGGCCTCGAGATCGTCGACCCGGAAATCACAGGCAAGGATGAATGAGTGGAGGTCGTACTCACCCATTGGTTACCCTTACCTATTAACTCGGTCAAGCAGTTAGCGCAGTCTAACCTTACTTAGCGTAGGCAGTCCAGAGTAGGGGCCTGATCTGGCACTCATGGTTGGCCGAGTTCCTGAAAACCCGGCTCCAACAGGCTTACCGGCGACCTTCGACCGCCCTTTATGGACTAGATTGAGAGAGCCTGCACGCAGTCCGTGCAGATAGCGCACGTCATCAGCCAACGATGTTCTTAGGAGCAAGCCATGCAAGGCGATCCCGAAGTTCTGAAGTTGCTCAACGAGCAATTGACGAGCGAATTGACGGCGATCAACCAATATTTCCTGCATTCCAAAATGCAGGACAATTGGGGCTTCACCGAATTGGCTGAACACACCCGCAAAGAATCGTTTGAAGAAATGGTTCACGCGGAGAAGATCACGGATCGAATCCTTCTTCTCGACGGTCTTCCCAATTACCAGCGTCTGTTCTCGCTGCGCGTCGGACAGACGGTCCGGGAGCAGTTCGAGGCCGACCTGGCCATCGAGTACGAGGTCGTCGGACGCCTGAAGCCGGGCGTCATCATGTGCCGCGAGAAGGGCGATGCCACCTCGGCGAACCTGTTCGAGGAGATCCTTGCCGACGAGGAACTCCACATCGACTACCTGGAGACTCAACTGGAGCTGATGAGCAAGCTCGGCGAGGAGCTCTACCTCGCGCAGTGCGTGTCGCGGCCGCCGCAGTAGCGCCGACAGAGGTTCAGGTTCGGCAGCCGGGGGAATGCCCGCCCCGAGTACCGTAACTTCCATAGGTCATCTAACGATGCTGAAGAGGGAGTAAAGGTTCACCGGGAGGGCAGGTATGACAGCGTCGCCGACGGCAGGTCCGCAGACCAGCGAGGCCTCAGCACGTTCCGAGCCGGCACCCGTCAGCGCCCAGCGCCGAAACGTCATCTTCGTCGCGGTGGTGCTCGGCATGCTGCTCGCGGCACTGGATCAGACCATCGTTGCGACGGCGTTGCCCACGGTCGTCGCAGATCTGGGCGGTGCCGGGCATCAGTCGTGGGTCGTGACCAGTTACCTGCTCGCCTCGACGATCGCCACCGCGATCGTCGGCAAGCTCGGTGACCTGTTCGGGCGCAAGGCCATCTTCGCCGCGGCGGTGCTGTTCTTCCTCGTCGGCTCTGTGCTGTGCGGCATCGCGTCGTCGATGGAAATGCTGGTGGCAGCGCGTGCCCTGCAGGGAATCGGCGGTGGGGCGCTGATGGTCACGGCCGCAGCGCTGATCGGCGAGGTGATCCCACTGCGCGACCGCGGCCGCTACCAGGGCGCCCTCGGCGCGGTCTTCGGCGTCACGACGGTCATCGGTCCGCTGCTGGGTGGCTACTTCACCGACCACCTGACGTGGCGTTGGGCCTTCTGGATCAACGTGCCGATCGGCATCGTCGTACTCGTGGTCGCCCTCGCGACCATCCCGGCACTGGGCCAGCGCGGAAAGCCGGTCATCGACTACGCGGGAATCGTCCTCATCGGTCTCGGCGCCTCCGGCCTGACTTTGGCGACCAGCTGGGGTGGCAGCACCTACGCCTGGTCATCGCCGGTGATCATCGGATTGTTCGTCGGATCGGCAATCGCATTGGCCGCGTTCGTTCGCGTGGAGCTGCGCGCCGAGGAGCCGGTACTGCCGATCCGGCTTTTCGCCAGCCCCGTGTTCACCGTCTGCTGCGTGCTGTCGTTCATCGTGGGTTTCGCGATGCTCGGCGCGCTGACGTTCCTGCCGACGTTCATGCAGTTCGTCGACGGCGTCTCGGCCACCGAGTCCGGCCTGCGCACGCTGCCCATGGTCGGAGGGCTGCTGCTGACCTCGATGGGCAGCGGTGTGCTGGTGAGCCGTACCGGTCGCTACAAGATCTTCCCGGTCGTCGGCACCGCGGTGATGACGCTCGGCTTCGTCCTGCTGTCGCAGATGGACGCGACCACGCCGGTGTTGCAGCAGAGCGCGTACCTGTTCATCCTCGGGACCGGCATCGGTATGTGCATGCAGGTTCTGGTGCTCATCGTGCAGAGCACCGCGAGCTTCTCCGACCTCGGCGTCGCGACGTCGGGCGTCACGTTCTTCCGGACCATCGGAAGTTCCTTCGGCGCAGCGATTTTCGGCTCCCTTTTTGCGAACTTCCTGGACAGCCGGATCGCGGGCGCGCTGGCCGCTGGTGGGGCGCCCCCTGCTGCAGCCCAATCGCCTCAGGTGCTCCACCAGTTGCCCGATGCCGCCGCAGCACCGATCGTGGAGGCCTACTCCGACTCGCTGGGGCTCGTGTTCCTGTGCGCGGCACCGGTCGCGATGATCGGCTTCCTCGTGGCGCTGACGCTCAAGGAGGTGCCACTGCGCGACATCGAGACCACCACCGCGCTGGACATGGGGGAGGGTTTCGGCATGCCTTCCTCCGACGACCCCGAGAAGCTGCTCGAGACGGCCGTGGGCCGACTCGTGCGGCACTCGCCGGAGATCAAGCTGCGCAGCATCGCGGGCACCCATGGTTGCGAATCCGACATCGCGCTGCTGTGGGCGCTGATCCAGATCTATCGGCAGAGCCAGGTCTTCGGCTCGGCTCGGTTGACCGAGATGGCCGAACGCCTGAGGGTGCCACCCGAGGTGCTCGCACCGACGTTCGACAGGCTCGTCGAGTGCGGCCACGCGCTGCGCACCGGCGACCAGCTGTGGCTGACGCAGTCCGGTGCCAGGCAGGTGTCGTGCGCGACCTCGGCGCTGGTGAGCAGGATCGTCGAAAAGCTGGCCACCTCACCGACGTTCGAGGGTCGCCCCGATCGTTCCGACGTAGAGGCGGCACTGGAGCGGATAGCGCAGCGCCTCCTGGTCCAGCGTGACTGGAACGATGACCGCGCAGAACTGGCCACGGCGGGAAAGTGAAACACGTTACAATTTTCTCCCATGAGCCGAATCGGAGATTTCGCGGACGATGACGTCACCGGCTTCGCGGTGAAATCACCCGAGTTGGGGACCGCGATGGCCCAGTTCACGAACGCGGTGTACACGAAGAGCCGCCTGCCGATGCGGACGCGGGAAGCGGCACGGATCGTCATCGCCTACGCCAACGAATGCGTGGTGTGCCAGAACACCCGGGACTCCGAGGGCGAAGCCAACGGCATCAGCGAAGAGTTCTACGACTACGCCACCCAGTGGCGGACATGGCCGGGGTACAGCGACGCAGAACGGATCGCGATGGAGTTCGCGCATCGTTTCGCCACCGACCACACCGGGCTGCGCGACGACGAGGACTTCTGGGAGCGTGCCGCCGTGCATTTCGATGACGAACTGCTCACCGACCTTGCGATCTCGTGCGCGATGTGGGTCGGCATGGGACGCATGCTGCGGACCCTCGACATCGGGCAGAGCTGCAAGATCACCCTGTAGGCCGAGTCGCACGGCGGCAGAATGGCTGACATGGCCGCCAAACCTCTCGCCGCCGCAGCGATCGCCCAACTCGAGGCCGACGGTGTCGCCACGCTCATCGGCACCGTCGTCAATCCGGCGGGATTGACCCACGCCAAGACCGTTCCGCTGCGCCGAATGGGGTCGTTCGCCGACCCGGGGCTCGGGGCCAGCCCGGTGTGGCACGTGTTCACCATCGACCAGACGGGCATCGTCTTCGGCGACTCCACCGGCGTCGTGGGTGACCAGAGGATTCGCATCGACCTCGGTGCCCTGCGCATTCTCGGAGACGGATTGGCGTGGGCGCCAGGCTCGTTCTTCGACCAGGCTGGAAACCCCGATCCCTATTGCAGTCGCGGCGCTCTGCGCAGAGTCGAGAACAGGATGGCCGAGGCCGGACTCAGCGCCCTGGTCGGACATGAGATCGAGTTCGTGCTGGTCGGACCCGACGGCGCGCGGCTGCCCGCGCACCTGTGGGCACAGTACGGGTTGGCCGGCGTACTGGAGCACGAAGGATTCGTCTGTGACGTCACCGCGGCGGCGACCGCATCGGCGATCGCGATCGAGCAGTTCCATCCCGAGTACGGGATGAATCAGTTCGAGATCTCACTCGCACCGCAGCCGCCGGTGGCAGCCGCCGATCAGCTGACGTTGATGCGCATCATCATCGGCCGCGTCGCGAGAAAGTACGGGATGCGGGTCAGCATGTCGCCCGTACCGTTCGCCGGAAGTGTCGGCTCCGGTGCCCACCAACACTTTTCGCTCCTGCGTGACGGTGTGCCGCTGTTCTCCGGTGGGGACGGCCCCGCCGGGATGACCTCGGAAGGCGCGGCCGCGGTCGCGGGCGTGCTGGCAGGCTTGGAGGATGCGCAGGGTGTGCTGAGCGGATCCATTCTGTCCGGTCTTCGCATGCAGCCGGGAAGCTGGGCGGGTGCATATGCCTGCTGGGGCACGGAGAACCGGGAGGCCGCGGTACGGTACCTGACCGGTGGCGACGCGAACCCCTACGGCGCCAACGTCGAAGTCAAGATCATCGATCCGTCCGCCAACAGCTACCTCGCGTCGGCGGCGATTCTCGGGCTGGCGCTCGACGGCATCGAGAGCGGCCTCACTCTGCCCGACGAGGTCGCCGTGGACCCGTCGAGCCTGACCGCCGCGGCGCGCGCCGAGGCTGGGATCACCGTGCTCGGCACCGATCAGTCGGCAATTCTGGACACCCTCGACGCGTCGACGACGATGCGTGGCATCCTCGGCGATGCCGTCGTCGACGCGGTGCTCGCCGTGCGCCGCTACGAGATCGAGAACTACGGCGAGCTCCCACCTGACGAACTCGCCGACAAGTTCCGGCTCGCCTGGAGTGTCTGAATGTTCGAAACCATCCGGATGTTCGGGAGTGTGTGAGTGACGGCGCTGCGCGAACACGTCGAGACGGTGTCACTGATCGACCACCATGTGCACGGCTGTTGGCTCAACCCGGTGAACCGCATGCGATTCGAGAATGCGCTCAACGAGGCCAACACCGAACCGATCGCCGACTTCGACAGCGCGTTCGACACCCAGCTCGGGTTCGCGGTCCGCGCGCACTGCGCCCCGGCGATCGGACTCGAACGGTACGCCGATCCCGACGCGTACTGGGCTGCGCGCACCGCGATCCCGGAGGCGGACCTGGCGCGCAGGCTGCTCGGCGGTGCGAACGTCTCGGATTGGTTGGTCGACACCGGATTCGCGGCGGGAGTCGCCGATCTGCAGGAATTCACCGGGCTCAGCGCCGGCCGGGTGCACGAGGTGGTCCGTCTGGAGACGGTTGCCGAGGAGGCCGCGGCGGCGACAGGGGAGTATGCCGCGGCATTCGACGAGGCCCTCTGGCGGCGCGCCCGCACCGCAGTCGCCACCAAGTCGGTGCTCGCCTACCGCGGCGGCTTCACCGGCGATCTGTCCGAACCGTCACCGGCGGAAGTGAGGCATGCCGCGGCGCGGTGGCGCGACGCCGGTGGCACCCGCCTGACGGACCGCGTTCTCCTTCGCTTCGGTCTGCACAGGGCGCTGAAGCTGGGCAAGCCGCTGCAGTTCCACGTCGGCTTCGGCGACCGCGACTGCGACCTGCACACCGCCAATCCCCTTCATCTGCTGGACTTCCTGCGCGTCAGCGGTCAGACCCCGGTGATGCTGCTGCACTGCTACCCCTACGAGCGCGAGGCCGGCTACCTGGCCCAGGCCTTCAACAATGTCTATCTCGACGGCGGGCTGTCGATCAACTACCTCGGTGCGCGCTCGACCGCCTTCATCGGTCGGCTGCTGGAGATGGCGCCGTTCCGCAAGATTCTGTACTCGTCCGACGGCTACGGACCCGCCGAACTTCACCATCTCGGAGCCCGCCTGTGGCGCAACGGGATCGGACGCGTACTGCAAGGTTTCGTCGACGCGGGTGAGTGGAGCGAGGCCGACGCCATCCGGGTGGTGGACCTGATCGCCCACCGGAACGCCGGCCGGGTCTACCAGCTCTGACTTCCGACGGAATTGCGTTCCGGCAGCCCAATCGCGAGAAGAGGCCAGCCGGAATGCAATTCCGGCGAGAACAGCTAGCGGACTCCGCGCAGCAGCCGGCCGGGCCTGGCGCCGGTGTCGACCCCGTGACGCCGCGTGACCACGCCGCTGACCACGGTGGCGTCGTAGCCGAAGGCGCCCTGGATGAGGCGGCGCCCGCCCGCCGGCAGGTCGTACACCATCCGGGGCACCTCCAGCCGCAGCGCTTCCATGTCGATGACGTTGATGTCGGCTTTCTTGCCGACGGCGATGACACCACGGTCGGACAACCCGAAAAGTGTTGCAGTGTCCAGAGTCTGCTTGCGTACCACGGTCTCAAGCGAGAATTTCGGACCGCGATGGCGGTCGCGCGCCCAGTGCGTGAGCAGGAACGTGGGGTAGGACGCGTCGCAGATCAGCCCGCAGTGCGCGCCGCCGTCGGACAGCCCCGACACCGTTCCCGGATGCGACATCATCTCGTAGATGGCGTCGTGGTTGCCGTCGGCGTAGTTGAAGAACGGCAGCATCAGCATCGCGGTCGCGTTGTCCTCGAGCATCAGGTCGTACAGCGTCGCCAGGGGGTCGCCGCCGGTGCGTTCTGCGATCGCGGCCACCGTCATGTCCGGTGTCGGTTCGTAGTCGGGCGGATTCCCCATCGGATAGATGCGGTCGAGAGCGTTCTGCACCAGCGCGAACAGCGCGTCGAACATCGGCACCGGCTGCGGCGGCGGATCGTCCTCGGCCAGGATCGCGGCGCGCACCGCCGGTTCGGCCAGCTTCGCGGCGAGCTCGTCGGTTCCGTACTTCGCCTTCAACGCCCGGTAGGTCGGCCGGTGGGTGAAGGCGTGGTAGCCCGGGAAGCCGAACAACATTCCGAACGGGCGCGCGGCGAACTGACCGCACACTGCGAGCCCGTTGTCGTGAGCCTTACCGATCCGGTCGAGCTGTTCGCGGTAGAGCGTCGGAGCCCCACCGGTCTGCAGCAGCGTGAAGGACACCGGCCGGTCGATGTCCTCGGCGATGCGCGTGAGCAGGTCGAGTTCGGTCAACGACGCGGCATCGTTCTCTCCGGCGGTACCCGCGGGCGAACATTCGAAGACCGCCTGACCGCCCGCGGCCATCGCGCGGCCGAGACCCAGCAGTTCCGCCTCGACGGCGTAGGTTCCCGGCATCACGGTGCCGTCGAGGGCACGGTGCGCTTCGGTGCGCGACGTCGAGAAGCCCAGAGCCCCAGCCTCGATGCCCTCTCGTACCAGGCGCGCCATCGCGTCGATGTCCTCAGCCGAGGCGTCCTCGTTGCGGGCGCCGCGGTCACCCATCACGTAGCCGCGGACCGCGCTGTGGGCGATCTGCGTGCCGTAGTCGATGGCGAGTTCGCGCTTGCCAATGGCGTCGAGGTATTCCGGGAAACTCTCCCATTCCCACGTGATCCCCTCGGCGAGCGCGGAGCCCGGGATGTCCTCGACCCCCTCCATCAACTCGATCAGCCACTGTTGCTTGCCAGGCCGTACCGGCGCGAAGCCGACGCCACAGTTGCCGCTGACCACCGTGGTGACCCCGTGCAGGCTGGACGGTTCCAGCGTCGCATCCCAGCTGACCTGCCCGTCGTAATGGGTGTGGACGTCCACGAATCCGGGTGCGACCACGCGTCCTGTCGCGTCGATCTCCTGCGCTGCCTCGGTCTGCAGGCCGACGTCGTCCACCCCGGATTCACTGCGCCGGCGTACCTCGACGATGCGGCCGTCCTTGATGCCGATGTCCGCGCGGAACCGGTCGGCGCCGGTGCCGTCCACCACGGTGCCACCGGTGATCTTCACGTCGAGCATGGAGCTCTCCTCACACGAGTCCGGTCGCGTCGAACACCCACGACATGTCAGCGTTGGCGAAATCGTCCAACCAGCTGGGTGGGGCGTGGTTGGCCAGAGCCGCCATGTCCCAGTAGTCCTTCCACAGCGTGATCTTGCCGCCCTCGACGCGATGCACCGTGACGAACTGCAGCACGGCGGATTCGCCGGTGGTCCAGTGCCATTCCTCGTGGTGCTCGTACATGACATCGACGCCGTTGCTGACCATCAGTCCCGTGAAGTTCTGGTAGGAGGCCAGCGGCGCGATGCCGATCTTGAGCCGCTTGACGATGTCCTCGGGTCCGCGCGCGGCGGCCGACGGACCGACCGGCATGTCCAGGTAGATGCATTCCGGCGCGAGGAACGTCTTCAGCCCGTCCCAGTCGCGCGCCGAGAGCGCCTCCCACATGCCGTGGACGACGGCTTCGACCTCACCGGTCCGTGTCGTCTGGTCAACCGACATGTGCGAGAACCTCTTTCCGCGGCTGCGGCCGTGCGGCAAGCGCCGGGGCCTTGTGGGCGGCGCGCAAAAAGCGTCCGGTGCGCTGCGATCCCACGACGGGTGTGAGTTCGCCGTCCAGGAACACCGCCTCGCCGCCGACGAATACCGCCTTCACAGTGTCATCGTTGCGGTTCACCATCCGTGACAGTCCGCCGTACTGGTCCACCGGTTCCTCGGCGTAGTCGTCGAGCGTCGCGTCGAGCCGCTCGGGGTCGAGAATCACGATGTCGGCGCGATCGCCGAGGCGCAGGTGGCCCGCGTCGATCCGGTACCAGTCGGCCAGCTCACCGGTCAGCCGGTGCACTGCCTGCTCGACGGTCATGAACGGCTGCCCGGCCCTCCCCGAATCCCGCACGTGACGCAGCAGGCGCAAGCCCATGTTGTAGAAGGCCATGTTGCGCAGGTGGGCGCCGGCGTCCGAGAAGCCCATCTGGATGCCGGGATCGCGTGCCAGCTTCTTGAGAACGTCCGGTCGGTGGTTGGAAATGGTGGTGCGCCAACGCAGTTCCTTACCGTGCTCGAGCACCAGGTCGAGGAACGCGTCGACCGGATGCACACCGCCCCGGCGCCGGCCGACCTCGCCGAAGGACTTGCCGATGACCGATGTGTCGGGGCAGGCGACGATCGTCGCGTCGAAGAAGTCGCGATGCCAGACCCGCATCCCGAACTTTGCGTCGTAGTCCTTGCGGAAGGCGCGGCGGTAGTTCTCGTCGCGCAGCAGGGCGTTGCGCTCCACCTCGTCCTTGAGATGCAGCGCGGCCGCACCCGACCCGAACTCCTCGAAGATGACCAGGTCGATGCCGTCGGCGTACACCTCGAACGGCACCGGCAGGTGCTGCCACCGGAAGTCGCCGCCGAAGCGGTTGGCCAGTCGCGCAAGGGGTCCCATGAGTTTCACCACGAACGGATTCGACTTGACGTCCGCGGCCGACAGCAGGCTTGTCTTGAGCGGATTGCGGATGATGCCCAGGGATTGAAACACCTGCGACGCCACGTTCAACGGGTTCTCGATGTCGGGCCCGGACTGCAGGATGCGTCCGGACCGCCGCAGCAGCGACTTCAGCCGCCGCAGTTCGCGGGGCTTCGCGTAGGTGGACGGCAAGGTTCGCGAGCGACAGACATCGCCGTCCAGTTTGTCGAAAAGCAGTTGCTGAGACGACATTCCGACGAATCCGGCCCGCAACGCCTCGGTGAGCATCCGCTCCATCTGCGCCTGCTCACCCTTGGTCGGGCGCTGGTCCTTTCGAGTGGCGCGATCGAGTCCCATTGTCGCCGCCCGCATGTCGGAGTGGCCGATGAACGCCGCGACATTGGGGCCGAGCGGACGTGATTCGAGCGCCGCGATGTACTCCTCACCGTTGGACCAGGTCTTGTGCTGATCCACTGCGGCGATGACGTGTTCCCGCGGAATCGCCTCGACCCTGCCGAAAATGTCGCCGGCGTCCTCGCCGTCGACGTACACCGTCGACAACGAGCACGACCCGAGGAGCACCGTGGTTACTCCGTGGCGCAGTGACTCCGACAGCGACGGCCCGCCGAGCACCTCGACGTCGTAATGCGTGTGGATGTCGAGGATGCCGGGCAGCACCCACTTACCGTGGGCGTCGATCACCTGCGGGCAGCCGGCCTCGTCGAGATCACCGTCGACGATGGCGGCGACGTGCCCGTCTCGAATACCGATGGTGCGCACCGCGGACGGCGCGCCCGTCCCGTCGAACCAGCGACCGCTGCGGATGATCGTGTCGTATGTCACAACATCATCGAACAGTCCACGAAGTCACGTGTCAACGAAATCGGTGAACAGATTTTCGTGTCTGTCTACTCCGGACAACGCGTAGGACAGAGACGCGTACTTTTGAGTCGTGACGCCGCTGCAGCGCTACATCGCCGAAGAAATCGCCACCGACCATGTGGACGGCCTGCTGTCCAGGCGGGAAGCCCTGCGCCGGCTGGCGCTGCTCGGTGTCGGAACGGCGGCCGCAACCGCGCTGATCTCCGCGTGCAGCCAGAACAAGGAACAGACCCAGAGCACGGCGGACTCGACCCAACCGCCGTCCCCGGCGCCGTCGACAACGGCGCCCGCCGGACCGCCGCCCGGCATGGACAAGGCGCTTCCCACCGCCCCCGTGACATGGGCGGGTCCGCGAGGCGAGCTGCAGGGAGCGTGGAGTGCAGCGGAGAGTCCCCGGGGCGGGATCCTCGTCATCCACGAGAACAAGGGCCTCAATGACTGGGTGAGGTCGGTGGCCGGCCGCCTGGCCGGGGCGGGCTACTCCAGCCTGGCGATCGACCTTCTGTCAGAGCAGGGCGGTACCGCGACGTTCGCCGATCCGGCCGAGGCGACGGCGGCTCTCGGCAACCGGGCACCCGAAGACATGGTCGCGGACCTGAAGTCGGGCATCGCCGAGGTGCGCAACCGCACGCCCGGCCTCGAAGTCGCCGCGATCGGCTTCTGCATGGGCGGCGGTCTGGTCTGGCGGCTCCTGGCCGCGGGCACCCCCGAACTCTCCGCGGCCTTCCCCTTCTACGGACCGACGCCGGACAACCCCGATTTCGCCGGCTCCAAGGATGTCGCGGTACTCGGCTTCTACGGTGAACTCGACCAGCGGGTCAACGCCACCGAACCCGTCGCCAAAGCCGCGCTCGAGAAGGCCGGGCTCGTGCATGAGCTCGTCACCGAGCCCGGCGCCAACCACGCGTTCTTCAACGACACCGGCGACCGCTACGACCCGACCGCCGCCGCCGACGCATGGACGCGGACACTCGATTGGCTGGCCACCCACGTGGGCTAGCAGCCCTTCTCACCAGCGCTCGGGGTTACCGGCAACCTCCTGTTCAGCGACCCGCTGAACCGCCGTTGCCCGCAGAACACCCCGACAGGCTGTGATGCAGCCATGCGGGTCGTTCAGGTGGCGAACTTCTACGGCCCGCGCTCGGGCGGGCTACGCACCGCCGTCGACCGACTGGGCGCCGAGTACTGCGCCGCAGGTCACAAGGTCTTTCTGATCGTGCCCGGACGCCATCAGGAGTGGACCACACTTCCGTCGGGCGTCGTTCGCGTCAGCCTGCCCGCACGCCTCATCCCGTTCACGGGCGGCTATCGCGCGGTGCATCCACGGCCGGTGACAACTCTGCTGGAACAGCTTCGGCCCGACGCGCTGGAGGTCTCCGACCGGCTCACACTGCGGTCGCTGGGACCGTGGGGACAGCGGCACGGCGTGTCCACCGTCATGATTTCCCATGAGCGGCTGGATCGCCTTGCCGCACAGATACTTCCGATGCCGGTGGCCCGTGCGGTCGCCGACGTGGCCAACCGCCGCACGGCGGCCAATTACGACGCCGTCGTGTGCACCACCGCATTCGCGCGCGAGGAGTTCGACCGCATCGGCGCGACCAACCTCATGACGGTGCCACTCGGAGTCGACCTCGACCAATACCACCCGCGCTGGCGTTCGGCGGCGGTACGCGAACGGTGGGCGGGGCCGGATCAACTCCTGTTGGTGCACTGCGGCAGGCTCTCGGTGGAGAAACATCCCCATCGCAGCATCGATGCCGTTGCCGCACTATGCGATTCAGGTGTCGACGCCAGGCTGGTGGTCGTGGGGGAGGGGCCTCTGCGGGCCCGGCTGGAACGGCAGGCAGGGCGACTACCCGTCGACTTCACCGGCTACATCGGTTGCCGCGACACCGTTGCGGGCATCCTCGCCAGCGCCGACATCGCCCTGGCCCCCGGCCCCCACGAGACTTTCGGCCTGGCGGCACTGGAGGCGCTGGCCTGCGGCACACCCGCCGTGGTGTCGCGGACCTCGGCGCTCGCCGAGATCCTCACCCACGACAGTGGCGCGACCGCAGACAACGACCCCCGTGCCATCGCGCACGCCGTCACGACGCTGATGGCCCGGCCTGAGTCTCAGCGGCGCCATTCCGCGAGACGACGGGCAGAACAGTTCACCTGGCCGCGATCGGCCGCGGGAATGCTCAGCGCCCTGCAGGTCCGCTAGCCCGGCCGATCGCCGGTGCCCGCGCCCGGCACTGCTCTACGATCCAGGAATGCTCCGCACGTTCGCCGTCCTGGTCGCCGCCGTGTCACTGCTGGGACCCGCCTCAGCGGTCGCGGGCGCGCAGCCGGAGCCGACGCCACCGGCCGGCGCGGGCTGCAATTACGAGCTGTCGGCACCCAGCGTCGTGAACGTCTCGGGAACCGACATGGTCACCGCCACCCTCAACGTCGGGGCATGCGACGGAGCCACCACCTTCGAGACGGCGGCCTGCATCCAGATGCAGGGCGCCGACGGACCCGGCCAATGCACACAAGGGCGCGGCATCCTGCCCGCGCAGGTGTTTTTCCAGCCCTACCGACCGGGCGCCACCTACACCGCGACCGGTCGCGGATGCGCATCGACCGGGAACCCGCCGCAAACGGTCTGCAACGAGAACGGACCGCTCACCGCCACCCTGTGACAGCCGCGGTTTAGGCACATCACCGCCCGGGCATCCGGCGATCGACGGGGTCGTCAACCGCGACCGCCCCCGCGAGCGAAGGAATCGCCATGGATACCACCAATGTCGTATGGATCGTGGTCGCTGTCGTCGCGATCATCCTGATCGCCGCCGTCGTGCTGGCGGGGCGCAAAACCCGGAACCGCCGCCGCGCGCAGGAAGCTGATCGCATCCGGAAAGAGGTCCACCACGACACCCAGCGGGTGGAGCGTCAGGCCTCCATCGTCGAGGAGACCGAAGCGAAAGCTCGTGCAGCTCAGGCTGAAGCCGAAGCGAAGGCGGCCGAGGCCGCCCGGCTCGCCGACACCGCGGCCAGCCGTCGCGATGCGCTGACCAGCTCGCAGGAGCACCTCAACGAACGCCGTCAGCACGCCGACAAGCTCGACCCCCGGGTGAAGCACGACGACACGAACGGGCAAAAGGACGTCCGGGACGGCATCCGCGACGACACTGCAGGACAGGGTAACTACCACAACGCCGACGCCGAGCGGATGCGTCCCGACCTCGGCACCCGCTAGGACGGCGGCGTCCAGGTCACCGGCAGCGTCTTGATGCCGTGGATGAATGCCGAGTGCAGCAGATCCGGCTCGGTGGTCGCCTGGATGTCGGGAACCCGTCGGTGCAATTCCTCGAAAGCCACAGTGATCTCTCGGCGCGCGAGATTGGCGCCCAGGCAGAAGTGAGCGCCGCCGCCCCCGAACCCCACATGGGGATTCGGGTGGCGGCTCACATCGAACCGCCACGGATCGGCGAACTTCGATTCGTCACGGTTGGCCGAGCCATACCACAGCGAAACCTTGTCCCCAGCAGCGATTTTCACGCCTCTCATCTCGATGTCCTCGGTGGCGGTGCGGCGCATGTACGCAACAGGGGAGGCCCAACGGACGATCTCTTCCACCGCCGTAGGCGCCAAGCCTGAATAATCCGACCACCACCGACTCCGCTCCTCGGGATAACGGCTCAGTGCCAGCACTCCATGGCTGATCGCGTTGCGGGTCGTCTCGTTGCCCGCCACCACCAACAGGATGAAGAACGAGGCCACCTCGGCCGACGTCAGCCGCTCACCGTCGAGCTCGGCGGCGACCAACGCAGTGGTCAGATCCCCGCCGGGGTTGACTCGGCGGTCATCGGCGAGCTCGGTGGCGTACGCGCCGATACCCATTGCCACGGAAACGAATTCGTCGAAATCGGTGGCAATGTCGGGATCGCCGAAGCCGAGGATCACATTCGTCCAGTGGAAGATCTTCTGGTGGTCCTGCTCCGGGATGCCCATCATGTCGCAGATGATCTGAAGAGGCAGAGGTCCTGCCAGTTCCGCGACGAGCTCCCCCCGGCCGTCGGGATGCGCGGCGATCATGTCCTCGACCAGGCTGCGAGCACGCAGACGCACCGAGTCCTCGATCAGGGCGAGGACTCTGGGTGTGAACGCGCTGCGCACGATATTGCGGAGCCGGGTGTGCCGCGGATCGTCCATCGCGATCATCGAACCGAAATACTCGGCCAGCTCCGGAGTTTGATCACCCACCGTGATACCGAGCGCCGAGCTGAACAGCTCGGGATGCCTGCTCGCATAGAACACGTCGTCGTAACGAGTCAGCGCCCAATGCCCGGCAACCTGGGCCTCTGCGTCAACCACATAGGACTGGTGGAAGGAAATCGGCGCCTCGCGGCGCAGCGTCGCGAACGCGCCGTCGCGCATGTCGTCGTCGAGACCCCAGAAGTCCCAAGAGCCCAGATCGACGTCGGCCAGCGGCACCTCCGGCGGGGCGATCCCGTTGACACGGGTGACACCGCCCAATTCAACACCCATGCGGCACAAGCGTAGGCCTCACGGCCGGGCTTCATGCCCCTTTCTGCCGTGTGTCCGACGGTCTTCCTTCATCCGCGCCTCGTGCAGATGACGAGCACCGCCGAGCAACTCCTCGCGCACGCGGCGCTCGTGCTCGCGGAACACCGACCAGTAGGAATCGTCGAACTCCTCGACGACCTGAAACGTCCACCGGCCCTGCAACACGTTGCGCCCGACCAGTTCGGTGCTCAACCTCTCGGCGACAGCCTCGTCGCCTGCCTCGCGCAACGCATCGCAGGCTTCCCCGAGCAACAGGTCGGCGTGCCCCATCAGCTGATGGAACGAATACAGATGGCCACGGGCCCGCTCAACGAACTCCAGTGCTTCGGTCACCTTGCCGACGGCATCCACCGTGGCATCACTCGCGTCAGTCACCGATGCGAGATACCCGCCCCGCCAGAGCAGCAATCACGCCTCGACACCTAACTCTCGGGCTCCGCCCTCTCCATCTCGGGGCCCAGGCCGCGACCCTGATGCGTCCAGCCAACGAGCGGTCGAGCGCTGCCTGTCAGCGATCGAACTCCGTGTCGTCGTCGGGTACCACGAGCGACTGCTCGACGAGATCGGCCTCGTTGGCCTGCCAGTCGCGGTCCAGGCCGACGCGCTGGGCGTCCTGCCACGAATCCTCGTCGACGTCGGCGACTGCGCGCTGCTGTTCGGCGAGGTCGGCTTCGGAGGCCTCCGGCACGTCGCCGAACGGGCTGCGGTCAGGTGTCGTCATCGGGAACCTCCGTTGTTGGGGCGGCACGTCACACGATAGGCACCATCATGTCCGTCAGCGCTGCCGCAGAGCCGGGCGACCTGTCCCATCTGTCGTCTCCTGTCGTTGCTACGGGCGTGAGCCGGGGATTCACCCATTCACGTACCTCTCGGGTACGCTGCGTAAACTGCGCGAACAGCGGGACTGACTAGGCCTCCAAACCCGGGGGTCCTGTAAACCGACCAGAATCTTCAATCCCAAAGGTCTGTACTTTGCCAGAAACTCCGAGCGGCCCTGCGGATCTGCAGCCTCACTTCGAGGACATCCAGTCGCATTACGACTTGTCAGACGACTTCTACCGGCTTTTTCTCGATCCGACGCAGACCTACAGCTGCGCATACTTCGAGCGCGACGACATGACGCTCGAAGAGGCCCAGCGCGCGAAGATCGACCTGTCGCTGGGCAAACTGGGCCTCGAACCCGGCATGACGCTCCTCGACATCGGCTGCGGCTGGGGCGCGACTTTGCTACGCGCCATCGAGAAGTACGACGTGAATGTGATCGGCCTGACGTTGAGCCGCAACCAGCAGGCACACGTCCAGAAGGCGCTCGAGGCCAGCGACAGCAAGCGCAGCAAGAAGGTGCTGCTGGAGGGCTGGGAGCAGTTCGACGAGCCCGTCGACCGGATCGTCTCGATCGGCGCGTTCGAGCACTTCGGCCGCGACCGCTACGACGAATTCTTCAAACGCGCCTACCAGGTGCTGCCCGATGACGGCGTGATGATGCTGCACACCATCATCAAGCCCAGCGACGAAGAGTTCGCCGAACGCGGGCTGCCGCTGACGATGAAGCTCCTGCGGTTCTCGAAGTTCATCATGGACGAGATCTTCCCCGGCGGAGATTTGCCGAAGCCCACCACAGTGGCCGAGCACGCCGGCAAGGCGGGCTTCCGCCTCACCCGCGAACAGCGGCTGCGGGAGCACTATGCCAGGACATTGGACATCTGGGCCGACGCGCTGCAGAAGCACAAGGACGAGGCGATCGCCATCCAGTCCGAAGAGGTCTACGACCGGTACATGAAGTATCTGACCGGCTGCGCGGACCTGTTCCGTGAGGGCTACACCGACATCTGCCAGTTCACTCTGGAGAAGTGACGCCCCGGTCCAGATAGGACTTGGCGGGCTGACCCGGCTCCGCCCTGGCCGCGTCGCGTCGCCGTGCCGCCATTCCGGCAAGCGCCTCGAACGCCACCCGGTGCGCGGCGTTGACCGTCAGTTCGGCGTGGTCGTAAGCAGGCGCCACCTCCACGATGTCGACACCCGCGACGTCGTGCTCGTAGCAGAGCTGCCGCACCATCCTCAGCAGGTCGGCACTGGTGATGCCGCCCGGTTCCGGGGTACCCGTGCCGGGGGCGTGCGCAGGATCCAGCACGTCGATGTCGACCGACACGTAGAGCTTGTCCGCCTTGGCCAGCGCCTCGCCGACCGCGTCGGTCATCACCGCCTTGAACCCGCGCTCCCAGATCTCCTGCATGGTGTGCCAGGTCATCTTCTGTTCGAGCATCCACTCAAAGGTGTCCTGCGGCGGCCAATAGCCCCGCAACCCGACCTGCACGAAGTGCGAACCCGGGACGGCGCCGGATTCGATCAGCCTTCGCATCGGCGTTCCGTGGCTGGCGAGGTTGCCCTCGATCTCGTCGGCGGTGTCGGCGTGGGCGTCGAAATGGACGATGCCGACATTGCCGTAACCGTGGTGATCGGCGACCGCGGTGGCTGCGGGCCAGGTGATCGAGTGATCTCCGCCCAGGATCACCGGCACGATCCCACGCGAGGCGATGGTGTGTACCCGTTCACGAATGTTGTTGTGCGACACCTCGGTCTGCCCGTGCGGGCAGTAGGCGTCACCGAAGTCGACGACTTCGAGCCAGTCGAAGATCTCCAGCCCTAGGTCCATGTGATACGTGCCGGGCTCGTAGGCCGTGGCGCGGATGGCCCGAGGCCCGAAGCGCGCCCCCGGCCGGTTGGTGGTTGCGATGTCGAATGGGGCACCGACGATCGCAACGTCGGGTTTCCAAGCGTCCAACTGTTCGGCCTCGGTGAGGAACGGACGGTGCCCGAAGGACGCGACGCCGGCGTACGCCAGCTCCAGCTGTTCGAGCATTCCCGGCGGGAGATCCCTCTGGTGTCCGTGATCGTGGCCCATGCGCACGACCCTATGCGCTCACCGGTTTCCCGGCCGCCCTAACGCGAGTCGCAACGCCTCAGGGACCGGACGCTTGAGCCAATCGTCGGTCGACACCACGACGTACACGTTGTGCCCGCGAACCGCGACGTGCTCCTGGGTCCCGGCACGGCGAGCCAGAACCTCGAAGTCGATCGTGAAGCTCGTCGTACCGATCCGCGCGCAATCGGCCGTGACCCGCACCGTGTCCCGCCATCGAACCGATGCGACGAAATCGATTTCGCTGTGCACGACCTGGAAGTCGTAGCCGCCGGCCATCAGGTCCGGATACGCGACACCGCGCGCGTCGAGCAAACCGGTGCAGGCCTCGTCGAACCACGTGAGGTAGTGGCCGTTGAAGACCACGCCCTGCTGATCCACCTCGGCATAGCGGGGCACGATCGGCAGCGAGAAAGGGTGGGACAACTCGCTCACCCGCAACACCCTACGGACCGGTTCACCGCCCGCCGGAGGTAGTGCACCAGACTTGGGTGCATGGAGCTCGTGACGATCGACGATGTCCGGTCGGCGGCGGATCGGATCCGCCCCCACGTGGTGCGCACGCCCCTGCTGCCCGCGCGCTGGGGTGATGCCGAGCGACCGTTGTGGATCAAGCCCGAAAACGTGCAGCCCATCGGGGCGTTCAAAGTGCGCGGGGCATTCAACGCGATCGGCGCGGTGAAGGACAGCGCATCGGATGTGGTCGCCTACTCCAGCGGCAACCATGCACAGGCGGTGGCCTACGCGGCGGCAACGTTCGGGCTCCGGGCCCACATCGTGATGCCCGAGGAGACTCCGAACGTCAAGGTGCAGTCCACCCGTGACCTCGGAGCGCGGGTCGTGCTGTGTGGCGCGGGTGAGCGGGAGAAGGTCGCCGAGGAGGTGCTCACCCAGACCGCAGGGGTGATGATCCCGCCGTTCGACCATCCCGACGTCATCGCCGGGCAGGGCACCATCGGTTTGGAGATCGCCGAGGACCTGCCGACGGTGGCCACCGTGCTGATCCCGGTCAGCGGCGGGGGTCTCGCCTCGGGGATCGGCACTGCGATACGCGCGCTGTGCCCACAGGCAGCGGTCTTCGGCGTCGAACCCGAACTCGCCGCCGACACCGCCGAGAGCCTGCGTGTAGGTCACCGGGTGGACTGGTCGATCCACGACCGCAACCGGACCATCGCCGACGGCCTTCGCTCACAACCGTCGGCACTGACGTTCGCCCACCTGCAGCAGGTTCTGGACGGCATCATCACGGTCACCGAAGACGAAACACGTTCGGCTGTGCGCGAACTCGCCTCACGCGCGCACCTGGTCGCCGAGCCGAGCGGCGCGGTGACACTGGCCGCCTACCGAAAAGCTCAGACGCCGCCGGGGCAGACGGTCGCGATCCTGTCGGGCGGCAACGTCGAACCGCGGATGCTTGCGGAGATCTTGAGCGGGTCGGATTAGACAGGTGTGCAATTCCGGGGGCCCGGCAGGTAGGGTCACCCGGGATCTGAAGGAGTGTGTGCGTGGACGTTGTTGTCGGCTTGTCGGTGACGCCGTCCGCGGTGGGGGTGGTCCTGGTCGAAGGCCAGGACGACGACGGAGTAACCCTGGACGGCGAAAGTTTCGAGGTTCGCAGGCGGGGTCGCTCGAACGCGGTGGAGACGTCCGCGCAGGCCGCGGCAGCGGTACTGCGTACCGAGGCCGTCGCCGCCGACCTCGGCCGCCGGGTGCATTCCATCGGTGTGACCTGGAGCGACGACGCGGATACCGAAGCCTCGCTGCTGCTCAAGTCGCTCAGCGACTCCGGGTTCGACAACATCGTGCCGGTGCGATTGTCCGAGGCCACCGACGCCTTGGCCCGCCGGATCGCCCAGGTGCTCGGCTTCCGGAGCACCGCCGTGTGCGTCATCGAGCCCGAACAGCTCATCGCTCTGGTCGTGGCGTCGGGCGACGACCCGGACAGTGCCGGTTCGGTACAGACGGCGGTCAATCACACCGTGGTCACCGAGGACGACCTGGTCGGTTGGCTCAGCTCCGTGTTCGCCAGGGCCGACTGGGAACCGGAAGCCTTGGTGCTCGTCGGCTCCGCCGATGATCTCGACGGCCTCCTGCCCGTTCTCGAAGACGCCCTCGCCGTGCCGGTGTACTCACCGGACCAGGCTCGCCTTGCTCTCGCCCGCGGCGCGGCACTCGCCTGTGCGCAACCGGGAGAGTTCACCGACTGGGACGTACCTGGCGCCGCGCCGGCGACCCCGGCGAAGCGCTTCACGCGCTTCTGGCCGGCTGCGCTGCTCGGCGCGGGCGCCATCGGTCTCGTGGCGTCCGTTTCGGCCGCCGTCACCCTGCAGCTGGCGCCCGAACCGGCCGCGCCGCAATCCCGTCCCGCCGCCGAAGCCCTGCCGGCGGCCCCCGCCCCGGCGCCGCGGCCGGCGCGGATGGCGCCGGCTGCTCCCGCGCCCGCGGCTCCCGCCCCGATCGTCGAACAGGTTCCGGTGGAGGTGGCACCCGTTCCGGAGGAGGTGCCGGTCATCGACGCTGCGCCGCCCGAGCTCGCACCACCCGCCGCACCACCGCCTGAGGCCGCGCTGCCCCCGGCCGCCGCGCCGCCGCTGATCCCACCTCCGCCGGCAGCCGTTCCGCCTGTTCCGCAGGAACGTCCGGGCATCCTGCAACGCATCCGCGACCGCCTATCCGGCGTCGGTAATGATGACGAGCAGCTGCCCGCGGCCGTCCCGGCACCCCCGCCTGCGCCGCTGCCGTAGCACACCGATGCGCCACAACGCATATCCTCGTTGTGGTGAACTTGCCTGCCGCCCGACCGATGGTCCTGCGAATCGCCTTGCGTATGGCCGTCATCGCGTGTGTCGCGGCGGCCCTGATCCTCGTCGAGCTGACCTCTAGCCGCGGGGTGGGTTGGCGCTTGATCACCTTCACGTATCAGGCGAACCTGCTCGCGGCCGGCTACTGCCTGTGGACGCTCGTGTCGCCCCGCGCCGACGCGCGGACCGGGCTGCGCGGTGCGGTGGTGCTCTACGTGGTGATGGCGGGCGTCGTCTGGAACCTCTTCCTCACCGAGTACAGCATGGGCTACACGCCCGCCAACTTCCTTCTGCACGTCGTCGTCCCCGTGTTGGCGTTGGCCGACTGGTTCCTCGTCGGGCGGGGAGTGACCAAGGTGTCCTGGTGGCAGCCGGTCGCGTGGCTGTCCTATCCGGCGGCATATCTTGCGCTGGCGCTGCTCGTGCTCAACAACGCGGGCAGGCGCGCGCCCTACTACTTTCTTGATCCCGGCAGTGTCGGAGCGACTGCCGTCGTGCTCAACGTCAGTGCGATGGCTGTGTGCGTGCTCGCGCTCGGCTACGCGTTGCTGGCGGTGAACCGGGGCGTGTCCACCGTGCGTGCCGACCCTCCGTGAAACGTTCCGATGCGGCGAAACGATAGCTGATCAGGGGCAACCCGGATGTGCTGCGGCGCGCATTTCGGGGTCGCCACACAGCCCGACGATTAGGATGACACCATGCCGAGACTGCTTCTGCAGCAAACTCGATCCGGCCGTGCGGTCGCGCGGCGCATCGCTGCCGTCGTCGGCAGTGCGGTGCTTGCCGCCGGACTCTCGGTGGCCGGGCCGATCCCCGCGGGTACCGCCGCGATCGGATCGACTGTGGCCAGCGTGTCACCGGGCCCGGGGCAGACAGTCGGTGTCGCCGCGCCGGTGACCGTCAGGTTCACCGACGCGGTGACCGACAGATCCGCAGCCGAGCGCACCATCGCCGTGCTGCCGGCGGGCGCGGCCGAGCCCAGCGAGGGTTCGTTCACCTGGCTCGACGACCGCAGCGTGCAGTGGCAGCCTGCGGAGTTCTTCCCGGCACACACTCCGATCACGGTGTCGGTGGGCGGCTTCGCGACCAGTTTCGAGACGGGTTCGTCGGTGGTCAGCGTCGCCGATCTGAGCGCATACACGTTCACCGTCAGCATCGACGGCGAAGTCGCGCGGCAGATGCCGGCCTCGATGGGCAAGGCGAAGTTCCCGACGCCGATCGGGCAGTTCACGGCGCTGGAGAAGCAGCGCAACGTGACGTTCGATTCCCGCACGATCGGTATTCCGCTCGACGATCCCGAGGGTTATCTGATCAAGGGGGAGTACGCCGTGCGGGTCACCTGGGGCGGGGTCTACGTCCACTCGGCACCGTGGTCGGTGGGCTCGCAGGGATACGCCAACGTCAGCCACGGCTGCATCAACCTCAGCCCCGACAATGCGGCGTGGTACTTCGACACCGTCCGCGTGGGCGACCCGATCATCGTCCAGGCGTAGGCGCTACGGCGACGGTCCGGCGATCGTCGCGAGCGTTTCCGCGCGTACATACCGCGTGAGGCTCTCTTCGGCGTCGACAGGTTCGAAACCGGTGGACTCGATCTTGGTCAGATCCAGCGCGCTGTGCATCGGGCGCGGCGCGACCGGCGCGTGCGACTTCGCGAAGTACGCGGCGGTGGACACACCGTTGACCCGGTCCGGGTCGTACCCGGCCAACCCGAAAACCCGCCGTCCGATATCGGCCCACGAGCAGACCGGCCCCGACCCGGTTACGTTGTAGGTTCCGTACGGCGCCGCGGTCGTGATGAGGTGCCGGATCGCCCGGGCCAGCTCCGAGGTGAAGCTCAGCCGGCCCAACTGGTCGTCGACCACCGATGGGTCGACACCGTCGGCCGCCAGGGACATCATGGTGCGCACGAAGTTTCGGCCGTCCCCGATGACCCATGACGTGCGCACGATGTAGTGGCGCGCCAAGGTGGATACGATCTGATCGGCGGCCGCCTTCGTCTGTCCGTAGACGCCGAGCGGCGCCATCGGGTCGTCCTCGCGGTACGGCCGAGTCGCGGTGCCGTCGAACACATAGTCGCTGGAGACGTGCACAAGCGTGATCCCGTGGGCGGCTGCCACTTTCGTGAGGGCCGCGACACCGGCGACGTTGGCAGCCCATGCCGCGGCGCGTCCTTCGGCGCTCTCCGCGGCGTCGACGGCGGTGTAGGCGGCGGCATTGATGATCGTGTCGTAATCCTGCCAGCGCCGCGCCTTTTCGAGACCGTCCGCGGCGATGTCGAGGTCGGCGCGATCGGCATATTCGACGTACGTCGCATCGGCATAAGCCTCGCGCAGTGCGCGGCCCAGCTGCCCACCGGCACCGACGATCAGCGTCCTGCGCGGCGCTATGGGCGTGACGTCGGCCATAGGGCCCTGGGCGAGGTCCTTGGCCGAGAGTTCGGCGCGCTCGAGCGGAATCGGCCACGGGATCGCCAGGGTTTCGTCGCCGGGATGCACTGACTGGTACTGGACGTCGGGGGAGTAGTGCTCGTTGACCAGGTAGGTGTAGACAGTCCTGGGCTCGAGGGTCTGGAATGCGTTACCGACTCCCCGCGGGACGAACACCGCGCGCGACGGGTCGAGCTCAGCGGTGAACACGGTCCCGAAAGTCGGGCCGGCACGTAGGTCGACCCAGGCGCCGAAGATGCGCCCGAAACCCACGGAAATGTACTTGTCCCACGGTTCGGCGTGGATTCCACGGGTGGTACCCGCGGTGTCGTTGAACGAGATGTTGTGTTGTACCGGACCGAAGTCCGGCATACCGGCTGCGACCATTTTGGCGCGTTGCCAGTTCTCCTTGAACCATCCGCGGTTGTCGCCGTGAACGGGGATCTCCCACACTGTGAGCCCGGGGATGGGCGTGCCGACGGCACGCAGCGTTCTGCTGTGTTCGGTCATCGTCTCGTTCTTCCGTTACTGCCCGAGCCGGGCATAGAAGGCTTCGGTGGCTTCTTTGGCCGGCGCCCACCACTGTTCGTGGTCGCGGTACCACTGGATCGTCGCTGCGAGGCCGTGCTCGAAGTCGCGATACCTTGGCCGCCAACCGAGTTCGTCGCGAAGCTTCGTCGGGTCGATGGCGTAGCGCAAGTCGTGGCCCATCCGATCCGGGACGTGGTCGTATGCGTCGGCATCCTGACCCATCAGAGTCAGGATCAGTTCGACGACGGTCCTGTTGTCGCGCTCGCCGTGCGCGCCGATCAGGTAGGTCTCACCAAGCCGGCCCTTATCGAGGATTTGTAGCACCGCCGACGAATGGTCGTCGGCATGAATCCAGTCGCGAACGTTGCGACCGTGGCCGTACAGCTTGGGACGGATACCCCACAGGATGTTCGTGATCTGGCGCGGGATGAACTTCTCGACGTGTTGATACGGCCCGTAGTTGTTGGAGCAGTTCGAGATCGTCGCGGCGACGCCGAAAGATCGGGCCCACGCCCGCACCAGCATGTCGCTACCTGCCTTCGTCGACGAATACGGCGAGGACGGGTTGTAGGGACTCGATTCGGTGAACCTGCGCGGGTCTTCAAGGGGCAGGTCGCCGTACACCTCGTCGGTGGAGACGTGGTGGAAGCGCTTGCCGTGGCGCCGGACTGCTTCGAGGAGCGTGAACGTCCCGACCACATTCGAGTGCAGGAACGGATCGGGGTGATCGAGCGAGTTGTCGTTGTGCGATTCGGCCGCAAAGTGCACCACCGCATCGGAGGCGGCCACCAGATCGTCGACGAGTCCGGCGTCGGCGACGTCACCGTGGACGAAGTCCAGCCGCTGAGCGGGCAGGTCTGTCAGTGATGCCCGGTTGCCGGCATAGGTGAGCTTGTCGAGCACCGTGACGTGATGGTCGGTGTGGGCGATGACGTGGTGGACGAAGTTGGATCCGATGAACCCGGCGCCGCCGGTGACCAGGAGCCGGGCCACTAGCGTCCCCTGTCGAGCAGATCGAGCAGGTACCTTCCGTATCCCGACTTGACCAGCCTCGTGGCCCGGTCGCACAGCTCGTCGTCGGTGAGAAAGCCTTGACGCCAGCCGATTTCCTCGGGCACTCCGATTTTGAGCCCCGTACGCCGCTCCATGGTCCGCACGAAGTCGGCGGCGTCGGTCATCTGGTCGAATGTCCCGGTGTCGAGCCAGGCGGTGCCGCGGGGCAGCACCTGGACCCGCAGCCGGCCCTGCTCCAGATAGGCGCGGTTGACGTCGGTGATCTCGTACTCGCCACGATCACTGGGGCGGAGTTCACGCGCGATCGACACCACGTCGTTGTCGTAGAAATACAGGCCGGGTACCGCGTAGTTGCTCTTCGGCTGTTTCGGCTTCTCTTCCAGCGACACCACGGTTCCGCCGGAGTCGAACTCCACCACGCCGTAGGCGGATGGCTCGGCGACCCAGTAGGCGAAGATCGTCCCTCCGTCGATGTCGGAGAAGGACTTGAGTTGGGTGCCCAGACCTGGGCCGTACAGGAGGTTGTCGCCGAGCACCAGGGCGACCTTGTCGGAGCCGATGAAGTCCGAACCGATGGTGAACGCCTGGGCCAGCCCGTCCGGCGACGGCTGTTGGGCGAATGTGATCGAGACACCGAATCTCGATCCGTCACCGAGCAACCGCTCAAAGCTGCGTGCGTCGTGCGGTGTGGTGATCACCAGGATGTCGCGGATCCCGGCGAGCATGAGCGTCGACAGCGGATAGTAGACCATCGGTTTGTCGTACACCGGGATCAGCTGTTTGGAGACCCCGAACGTGATCGGATGCAGGCGCGACCCGGAGCCGCCCGCCAAGATGATTCCCTTCACAGCGCCTGTGTGCTCCCGTTATTTGGTCGCGTGCCGCGGACCGTCGGCGCGGTGCTTTCCGGCCCTCTCGGGCCGGGAGTCGTCATCGGAGGACGAGCCTGTGTCGTCGTCGGAGTCGTCGGAGTCGTCGGAACCGTCCTCGGCATCGGTGGTCGTCGACGGGGAATCCGGAGCGTCGGACGACTCTTCCGCATCGGGGGCGGTGCTGTCATCCTCGTCGACGACATCGACTGCGGCGCGGTCGGTTTCGTCGTCTTCGGCGACTTCGTCGGTGGCATCTTCGGCTTCAGGTGCGGTGACCGGCTCGTCGGTCGCCGAAGAGTCGGCGTCCGGCAGTGTGGATGCCGAGACGGTGTCGGCGCCCTGGTCGTCGGCGGCCTCGGCGGTGTTCGAATCTTCAACGGCGGCACGGATATTCGCCAGTGCCGTGCTGACGGCTTTCGGCAGTCCGACCAGCAGCTGGTAGATCGGACCCCCGTCGTGGCACTGAGTCGTACAGTCGGGATCCTTGGCCGACAGCAGGCCCGGTACCGGGCCGGCCGGGCCCACACCGTCGACGTCGTATCCGAACAGGACGGCGTCGAGGACCGACTTCGGCAGGGATGCCAGGGTGGTGAACGCGCTGCCCATGTCGCCGGCCAGCGCCGCTGACAAGGCGTCGCCGAGGGTCTGCGAGGCCACGTAGGTGGCGCCGTCCACGGGGGCCGACACGCTCTCGATCGCGGCGGCGATGGCTTGTCCGACTGCCATGCCGTTCTGGAAGATCGCCCCCTGCAAGGACAGCGGACCCGGCCCGGCCTCGACGGTGACGTCGTTGCTCAACAGACCGAAGGCAACGCTCAGCAGCGCGCCGGGAAGCACTCTCACGGTGTTGCCGTCGCCCAGGATGTTCAGCGCGGTGGCGAAGATGCCGGCCATCTGAGCGCTGCTGGTGCCGAACAGATTGACGGCGCCGCCGAAGGCGCCTTGCGCTGTGGCGTTGCCGTTGCCGAAGATGTTGAGCGCAACGGTGCCGAGCAGACCGGCGAGCGTGTTCTGCGCCCCGCTGCCCCACGGGGAAGCACCGATCGCCAGATTGAGACCGCCGATCGTCTGGGTGGTTCCCGGCCCCAGCTGAATCGCGATGTTGCCCAGTCCGGTGGAGCCCACGGTGTGCGGCGTGCTTCCGCCCGAATAGCCGAGCAGCAGTTGGGTTCCGCCGAGCGCCGCCGCCGAGCCCGGCCCGACGTGCGCGACGACGTTGAACCCGCCGATGATGTTCGTGGTCTGCGATCCGAGGCCGTTGGAGATCCCGAGGGCGAGGTTGGGACCGCCGATCACAGCGGTGCTGCCCGTCCCCAGCTGCCCGAGCAACGAGAAAAGGGAGAACATCGCCGAGGCTGACGCGTTGTCGCCGACGGCGTTGGCGAGGGTGAAGGCGGTGTAGGCACTCGTGGCCCGGGCGTTGTTGCCCAACGCGAACGCGCCTCCGAAGAACCCGGTGGAGGCGTCCGCTATCGCGCCTTCGCCTATCGCGAGCGCGAAACTCGTCGGGTTGCTCGTGCAACCGTTCCCGTTACCGATCCCGAAGATCGAGAAGCATGTCGCATCGGCGGTGGGGGCTCCGTGCAGGGTCGCGGTCGCCAGCGCGCTGGAGACCAGTGCGGCGCTCAGCGCGCCGCGTCTGGCCCGAACCACATCCATCGAGATCCTCAGTTCGCCGCAGGTTCATTCCTGGTGCCACCGAAGGCGGATGTTACGCCGACGCCGGACCCGAGTAGCTGATTCTGGCAAAAATTGACGCATGCGTCTATGCCATCGGCGTTTGTCTCGATACGCTCCAGAAAGGGCGAGACAGCCATCGCGTGAATCTTCGGTGGATCGAGTGCTCGCACGAATGTGCACGGCGATCTCGTCATACGGAAGGACGAACATTCATGACGTGTACACGGCGGTTGCGCGCCTGCATCGTTGGCGGGGCAATGGCGGCGATATGGCTGCCAGCTGTGGTCGCGCCCGCGTCTGCCGATCCGATCTCGGAAGCCTTGGCGACCACGACCTGCAACTATGCGCAGGTGACAGCCGCCATGGGCGCCCAGACTCCGGAATTGGCCGCCCAGCTCCAGCTTCGGCCCGACATGCAGGCCAACCTCCAATCGTTCCTCGCGCTACCGGTCGACCAACGCCGCCAGCGGATCGCGCAGGAACAAGCGGCCAACCCTGCGCTGCAGCAGATGCTGGCCGCAACCTTCGGCCCACAGGTGGCTGCGGTCGCCAACTCGTGCATGAACTACTGACCTCAGGCGCCCGCCATGAGCCGCATCGAGCAACGTAGGCAAACAGCGCCCGGGCAAAAGTGCTGCCGATCCTCGCTTACCCGGTCTCGCCGCGCAGGCGAAGGCCAGACCATGCACCGAGCGGGGCACTGTGTAGCCGCGCGACGAACCGTCGACAACCCACTTAGCGGCGTGATCAGCACGTTCAGTATGAGCCATCGACCACCGGACAGCCTCGGATCCGTTTGCTACAACAGGCCTACGGCGGCGGCTCACCCAGATGGCAGCGTGACGGTGACCGTTAACTTCGTTGCTCGTTGCGATTTACTCGTTCAAAATCAGCCCTACCGTTAATTAAGGAGTTAGAGTCCCTGACCGTGCGAGGAGCGCTGACTGAGCCTGATCATGCGATCGCCGCCTCCACCGGTCTGTCCGATCGATCCGACGTGATGGAAGCGCTCGCATCGATTCGCAGACCGGTGGCGGTAGTGGGGTCGGCGCATGGGCCCCGCGCGGTGCTGCTGGACGATGGCAGGCTGCTCACCCCGGAGATCATGCGCCAGGACCTCTTGGCGGTTCTGCCGGCGATCTACCCCGAATGGCTGGGCGAACGCAGCTTCACCGCCGCCCACGGGGTGCGCTTCCCCTACGTGGTCGGCGAGATGGCGCGGGGGATCGCGACCCCACGGATGACGGTCGAAGCGGTCCGCGCCGGAGGCATGGGATTCTTCGGCAGCGCGGGCCTGGACCTGAGCGCAGTGGAGTCCGGCGTCCGGGAGATTCAGAATGCGCTCGGACGCGACACCGTCAGTTGGGGTGCCAATCTGATCCATAACGTCCAAGACGATCGCCTCGAGATGGCGACAATCGAACTGTTCCACCGCCTCGGCGTGCGGTGCGTTTCCGCCTCGGCGTTCATGAAGCTGACACCGGCAATCGTGCTGTACGCGGTCAAGGGGCTGCGGCGCGGCCCGGACGGGCAGGTCCTGCGGGCCGGACGCATCTTCGCCAAGGTATCCCGTGAAGAGGTGGCGCGCCTGTTCCTGTCTCCCGCGCCGCAGGCTTTGGTCGCCGCGCTGGTCGCCGAGGGGCGGATCAGCCCGGAGGAAGCGGATCTCGCCGCCCGGATCCCGATCGCCGAAGACATCACCGCAGAAGCGGATTCGGGTGGCCACACCGACAACCGTGCACTGACCGTGCTGGTTCCGCGCCTCATCGCGCTGCGCGACGCCATCGCCACCGAACAGGGCTATGAGGTGTGGCCGCGCGTCGGTGCGGCAGGCGGCCTCGGCACACCTGCGGGTGTCGCGGCGGCCTTCGCCGTCGGGGCGGCCTACGTCCTCACCGGTTCGGTCAATCAGTCCGCCGTCGAAAGCGGGCTGTCCGCCGACGCGCGGACCCTTCTCGCCGCCGCGCAGTCCACCGATGTCGCGATGGCTCCGGCCGCCGACATGTTCGAGATGGGTGTGACGGTTCAGGTACTCAAGCGTGGCACCATGTTCGCCCAGCGCGGACAGCGACTGTCCGACTTCTTCCGCCGTTACTCATCTTTGGAGGAAGCACCCGCGCACGAACTGGAGAACCTGGAGAAGACGGTGCTCGGCCGCAGCGTCGCCGACGTGTGGGCCGAAACGCAGGACTTCTTCTCGACCAGGGACCCCCGTCAGGTGCAGCGGGCCACCGAAGACCCTAAGCATCGGATGGCGCTGATATTCCGGTGGTATCTGTTCAACGGAGCGCAATGGGCACGTGAAGGGCACGTAGCGCGGCGTGCCGACTACCAGATCTGGTGCGGGCCGGCGATGGGCGCCTTCAACGAATGGGTCCGCGGCAGTTTCCTCGAGCCCGTCGAGGCACGGACCGTCCGCCAGATCGCACTGAACCTCCTCGAGGGAGCCGCCGCCGTGACGCGCGCCGGACAGCTTCGTGCTGCCGGCGTCGCAATGCCGGCTTCCGCCTTCGACTTCCGGCCCCGCCCCCTGGGGTGACTTTCCCGTCCCTTTCGACCCGCATAGATAACAGGTGCAATGACCGAAGAGAAGCGACATCCCACGGCCACCCCTGTCGCCGTCGTCGGCGTGACCGCCATCTATCCGGGCGAGCCTGGGCTCGAAGGCTATTGGCGGACAATCACCAGCGGCCGGGACGCCATCAGCGAGGTGCCACCCTCGCACTGGCTGATCGAGGACTACTTCGATCCGGATCCCAAGACCCCGGACAAGACCTATTGCAAACGCGGTGGCTTCATCGAGCCGGTGCTCTTCGACCCCATCCGGTTCGGGTTGCCGCCCAACGCGTTGCCTGCCACCGATTCCGCTCAGCTGCTCGCCCTGATCGCGGCGAGAAAAGTGCTCGACGAGGCGATGCGCTCCGGGGTGGAGGTCGACCTCGACCGGGTGGACGTGGTACTCGGCGTCGCGTCGACGACCGAGCTCGTCGTCCAGATGGGATCCCGGATGCAGCGGCCCATCTGGCGGAAAGCGCTGCTGGAGAACGGTCTGGCCGAAGATGAGGCAGACGAGATCTGCCGCGACATCGCCGGCCATTACCCGGCGTGGCAGGAGAGCACATTCCCCGGACTGCTGGGCAACGTGGTCGCCGGACGCGTCGCGAACCGGCTCGACCTCGGCGGCAGCAATTTCGTGGTCGACGCCGCCTGCGCGAGTTCGCTGTCCGCGCTGCAGGCCGCGCTGCATCGGCTCTACCTGCACGAATCGGACATGGTGCTGACCGGCGGCGTCGACGCGCTCAACGACGTCATGATGTACATGTGCTTCTCCAAGACCCCGGCCTTCTCCCAGTCGGGTGACTGCAGACCCTTTTCGGATGCCGCCGACGGCACCATCATCGGCGAAGGGGTCGGCATGCTGGCGCTCAAGCGCCTCAGCGACGCCGAGCGGGACGGGGATCCGATTCACGCCGTGATCCGCGGTCTCGGATCGTCCTCGGACGGAAGAGCTTCCAGCGTTTACGCGCCACGTTCGGAAGGTCAGGCGAAGGCGCTTCGCCGCGCATATGAGCACGCGGGATACGCGCCGGCCACCGTCGAGCTCGTCGAGGCGCACGGCACCGCGACGAAGGCGGGCGACGTCGCCGAGTTCGCGGGACTCAAGTCCGTGTTCACCGACGATTCGGCTCGCATCGCGCTGGGCTCGGTGAAGTCCCAGATCGGACACACGAAGGCCGCCGCAGGTGCCGCGGGTTTGATCAAGGCTGTGCTGGCGCTGCAGCATTCGGCATTGCCCGGCACGATGAAGGTGGACCGGCCGAACCCGGCGCTCGGACTGGACGACACACCGTTCTACATCAACGCGCAGACGCGCCCGTGGGTGCGTACCGGTGATCAACCGCGGCGTGCGGGAGTCAGCTCGTTCGGCTTCGGCGGCAGCAACTTCCACGTCACGTTGGAGGAATATCGCGGGAAGCAGCGCGCGAAGCGGTTGCGGACACTGCCCAGCGAGCTGGTGGTGCTCAGCGCGACGTCGGACACCGAACTGCAGAAACGGACCGCCGACCTGGTGGCCGCTGTCCGCGCGGGTGAGGATCTCGCACGCATCGCGTTCGAGTCGGCCCACGCATTCGATGCGTCGCAGCCCGCCAGGGCGGCCCTGGTCGCGACCGACACCGACTCTGTGGAGAAGCTCGCCGAGAAACTGCGCACTGCGCTGGCAGACGGCACCGCGTCACAGATCAAGGACGCCAACATCTTCGTCGGCTTCGGCCCCGGCTGCGACGGAAAGACGGCATTTCTGTTCCCCGGTCAGGGAAGCCAGTACGTAGGGATGGGAGCTGACCTGGCCCTCGCCTTCCCCGATGCTCTCGCGGTGTGGGATGCGCTCGCCGAGGACCTCGCAGACCTTCACCGCGTCGTCTTCCCCGAGCCGGCGTTCGACGCCGCGACGCGAGATGCCCAGAAGACCGAACTGACGGCAATGCAGAACGCCCAACCTGCCATTGCGACCGCCAGTCTCGCGCAGCTCGCGCTCCTCGACAGGCTCGGTGTGTCCGCCGACGCTGCCGCGGGCCACAGCTTCGGGGAGGTCACCGCGCTGGCCGCGGCCGGTGTGCTGCCGAAGCAACGACTCGTCGAGACGGCACGCACCCGCGGGGTGCTGATGGCCGAAGCCGGCCGCGGCCAGGACGGCGCGATGTTGGCCATCACCGCGGGCGCGCAGGATGTTCGGGCACTGCTGGAGACACGTCCCGAGTCGGGCGGAACGCTGGTCATCGCCAACGACAATGCGCCCACCCAAGTGGTGCTGGCCGGACACGAAGCCGAGATCTCCTGGGCCCAGGGCGCGGCCAAGGCGGCGGGCTACACGTCGGTACGCCTGCCGGTCGCGTCGGCGTTCCATTCGGCGATCGTGGCCTCGAGTTCGGCACCGTTGACCGAGCACCTGAAGACGATGAGCCTCGGAGCACCGCAGTTCCCGGTCTATGCCAACGCCACAGCGGAGCCGTACGGCCACGACGTCGCCGATCAGCTCGGCGACCAGGTTCGGCAATCGGTGCGTTTCCGCGAGATGGTCGAGGCGATGGCCCGGGACGGGGTCACTCGGTTCATCGAGGTGGGGCCGGGTCGGGTCCTGACCAAGCTGGTTCCCCAGATCCTCGGCGCGACACCGCATCTCGCTGTAGCCCTGGACGATCCGAAGGCCGGTGGGCTGCAGGGTTGGCATCGTGGGCTCGCGGAGTTGGCCGCAAACGGTGTCGCCCTCGATCTCGTGTCGCTCTACGAGGACTACGAGCAACCGGAGAAGCACGTGCCGGCACCCGCACACGCCGTCCTCGTCGGCGGAGCAAACGTAGGCAAGCCCTATCCGCCGTCAGACGGACAAGTAACGATCACACCGAAGCGTGCACGCCTCAGCGCCCCCGAAACGCCGCCGCCTGCGCCAGAAGGACTTCAATTGACCTCAGTGATCCAGCCCACCGACGTCCCGGCGCTCCAGAACTCTCCGGCGCCCTCACCGGTTCCGACCCCTGCGCCGCACCTTCACGCCGCCGAGGTCCAGGTGCCCGTCACCGAATTGTCCACGGATGCATGGAGTGTCATCGATCGCATCCAGCGCGAGACGGCGGTCCAGCACCAGCGGTACCTGGACGTCGTGATGCAGAGTCATCAGTCGTTCCTGGACATGTCCACGCACATGATGGCCGAGATCATCGGCGACCGCACCGTTGTCCCGCAGCCGCAACGTCCGGCCCACAACGGAGCCGTACCTGTGCTCACCTCGGTGCCCGCCGCGGTGCAGGCGCCGCTCGCGCCGGTCAATGCCCCGGCACCGTCACCGCAACCCGCCCCGGCGCCGGTCGTGACGCCGGTAGCAACGCAGCCGCAGCCGGTTCCCGTTGCCGCGGCGCAGTCTGTGCCCGCCGGAGACGTGGTGCTGGCGATCGTGTCCGAAAAGACCGGCTACCCCGCCGACATGCTCGGACTCGACATGGAAATGGAAGCCGAACTGGGCATCGACTCCATCAAACAAGTCGAAATCCTGGCCGCACTCCAAGCCAAATTCCCCGGCGCACCCGAAATCCCGGCCTCCGAACTCTCCGGCCTACGCACCCTCCAAGACGTCGTCGACACCATCGCCGACTTCGCCACCCCGACGTCAGCACCCGCCCCCACACCCGCCGCCGCACCCGTCCCCTCCCTGCCCGCCGGAGACGTGGTGCTGGCGATCGTGTCCGAAAAGACCGGCTACCCCGCCGACATGCTCGGACTCGACATG
>NZ_JAQGCZ010000025.1 GCF_027706845.1 Mycolicibacterium sp. BiH015 | reverse complement strand
GAGCGGGGCTGTTCTCATCGATCCGTCATCATCACCACCGATGACGACAACATCGTCACGCTCAATGACGGGCAACACTTCACGGCAGGAGCATCTGATTATTGCAAGCGATGACGTCCGACCAGGTGGTATTACGTCACTTCGCAGTCATTGAAAAAAAGCCCGTTCGGCATCGGTGTCATGTTATTCGGAGAATACCGTCTCGATGATGCCAACCTGGCCCGCTTCGATGATGTAATCAATGACATTCCAGACGCCGTCGCGCCAGGTATCTGGCGGCAGCGTCGCCGCTTCAGCGTTCAATGCGTCGACCAGCTCGTCGTAGGTATAGAAGCGGCCGGACATTTTGTAGAGCACGTCATCGCACTGGTCGCTGAGGTTGCAATCGTCGAGGTGATTACCCGCAGTTAGCATTTAGTAATTGTAACGCCCCAGATGCATCTCCAAACGACTTCCTGTTCCTAAGGTCGCGGAATAAATAGATGCAAATATTTGGTGAAAGTTGCTGTTGCCTAAATGCCGTCTACAGCTTTTGAACGCCAACCTTGTTTCAGGTTGGTGTCCGACCTCGTACTAGCTGCTTAGGACATACCCCAAAGCGACTAAGCATTCCGACCTTTACGAACTCCGCGGTTGAACAAAGCTTCTGAATATTCCGACAGCAGGTCGCGCCGGGGACTGGCCCGCACATACTTCTCACGCTCGTTGCGGCGAGAATAGGCGCAGACCGGGTCGAAGTTGTTGTTTTCCGCCACCTACTGTTTCAGAGAGCGCGGTTCCTCGCGCTACGGTCGCCCGCGTGAGGGGACAAGGTGTAGATGCGACCGCAATGAACAGGCTGCTGGTGCTCGCTGTCCTACTGGTGCCGGTGGCGCTAGTTGTGCTTGCAGATCTGACCTCGTTGTCATTCGCTTCGGCTTGCGGCGAGCTGGTCGGGTCGTCGATGACGTTGATTGGCTTACTAGTGGCGTTTCTTCGGGCTTCGAACCCGAACGCTCCAGTGCCGAACCAGATCCGGACCTTTCTGCGACGCGTGGCATTCGGCATACCGCGACCGCGACTCCACAAGGTCAGCACGAACCTCAATGTAAATGCCAGGTTCGAAGCAGACGCCTATGGTCTCTCGCCCCTTCCTGACCTCGCGGGCAGGACCACACAGGCGCAGGTGGATTTATTGGCTGATTACATCCGCACCATCATCACTCCGCGCGCGCAAAACACGGATCGGAAGCTACGAGCGGTCGAAAAGTCTGTCGACGAGGCCCGTGAGTACGCTGACGAGAAATCCGAGGAGACCTTCCGGAGAGTCCTGCGACACCTCGACGAGGAACAGCACAAAGAGAATCGCGTGCAGGTGCTCGATGTCCGAGTCGCGATGCTTGGCCTGTGGATATCCCTCGTCGGCATGGCGCTTGGTTACTGGGGCCTTACAAGCTGAGCCACAACTGCAATTACTGGGATTTCACCTCGGTCATTTGTTGACAACCGCTCATCGCAAGGTGTCGACCAACTCCGTGGTCTGGACCTCGCCGCCCACAGACGCACCGACCGGAGCCGTCGTCCCGGACAGCTGAAATAGCAGATCGCGCCGCGGACTGATCCCGATGCAAGTTCTTAAGCATCGCGACAAAGGACTGGTCCCGAGCCCAATCGGAGGTGTTTTGCATCCGCCGCTACTTGGCGTGCAAGTACTAGTTCTGCCATTGTCAGTGCACCGGAACCAGGACATTCTGGTCTGATCAGCATTGGGAAATGTCTGTCACCGGCAGGTCGACCCCCGAACTGCCCGGCAGCGACCGTCTGGGTGTACGTCTCGCAGAACTAGAAGATGACGTCGCCGGTTGACCCAAGGTGTATGGCTCCACCCCTTATGCGTAGACGTGCTGTTTCCCTGTTTGACGCAGCTATTCTCCAGCGAAAGCCGAGACCTTGGTTCCCGTGTGGGATGCGTATGGCAGCTTCTCCGCAGCGTTGCCCCCATGTTCTGTCGGCCAGGGCACACCTCTGTGTACTGAGTACGCGTGCTGTTGGACGAGCGCTATTACCTGTGGCGTCACAAGGCTGAGTGGCTCCACGTTCTTGCTGGTCAATACCTTGTTTCCCCAAGCGGATAGGGAAGGGAGATGGCTTGCCCTGATGGGACTGAACGAGGCAAGCAGCCATGACTTGTCCGAGAAGGTCCGCATCCTGCACCGGGACCAGGAAGCTGTCGTGCAGCACGAGAGGGCAACGGCCGGTCTTCTCGGTCATCAGCAGCATGATTTGGACGGCCATGTCGCTGTCGGCACGCATCAGCTCTGCCCCGGCTCCGGTGCCGAAGTAGTCGGCGATCCGGTAGTGCTTCCGACGGGTCGCCGTGATCAGCTTCTCAACGGCGTGGCGCATCGCCGCCTTGTTTCGGGGGTCGATGCTGTTCTCCAGGCAGAGGTCATCGTCCTCGGCGAGGATGCCGGTGATTGCACCGACCTCAGATCCGTCGGCGTTGATGGCGACGAGGGTGGCGAGCTTGGTCAGCTTGCGAGTGAAGCCCTCGATGGCATACAGGTCTCCGTCGGGACGGCGCTTGCCTGCTGCCTGGTACAGCAGAGCCATGTGCAGGCTTTCGAAGTCCAGCTCCACCATCGGAGCCACGGTGCCGTCTTCGAGAAGCATCTTGATCTGGGCTCGTTTCGCCTTTGGCATCTGCTGGTAGGAGCTTCCTTTGTGGTAGAGGCGGCCACCGCGACGGAAGTTCCGATTGAAGATGCGAACGGCAGGCGGGATATGGATTTCTGCGCCGTGGAAGAGGTACCGCTGACTGGCCAGATGAGCGTTGATGGTCTTCATCTGCTGACGCATCAGCCGGATCTCGTCGGTGTTGCAGAAGCCGAGTTCGTTGCCGTCCTTGTCACGCAGAATGATCTCGTCGCGCAGCATTGCGCCCTGGCGGTTGTCGATCTCGACCAGGTCGCCGACGAGATTCATCAGCTTGTCGGTCGCCTCGACGATGGACTGCTTGCCGAAGTGCCACATCCCCTTATGACCATCGGCGTAGCCGTTGTTGATCAGCCAGTCCACGGCAGGGACGACCCTGCGGTAGGTCATCAGCCGATCGCCCTCGTACCGATCAGAATTCCCGTAGGTTTTCTGCGAGCGGGAGTACCGCAGCGGCATGCCTACGGTGCGCTCCTCGGCCACCAAGGAGCAGGCAACCATGGCGGTGGCCAGGTCGGGCTGTCCGAGCGCCTCGGCGACGGCCTCGAGCTGATCGACGCTCCAGCCGCCCCTGAGAGGGTTGTGGCGGCCTTGGAACGGGCGAATGAGTTCCAGCAGAGAGCAACTCACGGGGCAGTCCTGACGAGGTGGTTGGAGCGAGCGCCATTGCCGTCGTGCGCGGCCCGGCAGTGCCGTCGATAACGCGTCTCGCCGTCTGGCGCATCCAACCATGAGCGTCGATACAGCGGTGCCGTCCTCATTCTGCCGCCGCTATCGCCCGGCGTCTGATCAGTTCTTCGACCCCGGCGTGAGTCACGGGACCACTGAGCATGCTGGTGCCGACTTCGCATATGACAGACCAAAGGCCCTCCAGCTCCTCCTCCCATGCGATCTCCCACAGCCGACTCTCCGCGGAAAAGCCGGTGCGCTCGGAGAGCTCAACGAATCGGCGAATATACAGCGCCGCATCACATTCGGGATCCCCGTCCGCCATGTCCCATTCCCAGGCGTAGTCGAGAGCTTCATCGATGTCGTCGACATCAGCGTCGTGCTCGATCATCCACTTCGCCTCAGCCCACGGTCCGGCGAACGTTACGAATGGCTGATGTTCGTAGGGGGTTCGGTGGCGGGTGATCCCGGTACGAGGAGCCCCCTGATCGCAGAATTGGGGATTGACGACGAACAATTTGTCGAGACGTCCGCCTCGCAGCACGACCGCTACCGCGTGACCGGCCTCGTGATGAGCAGTTCTCCGAAGAATCTCCTGCACCGCAGAAGCGTGGTGATCGAGCCCAGTCGTCGTCATTACTCTCCGCCTCCACGCACAGACTTGGCCTTCTGGTCAGCGAGCCAGTGATCCAGGTCGGTGCGGTCGTACAGCACCTTGGTTCCCAGAGTGAAGCTGGTCGGGCCGACATCGGTGTGCCGCCATGTGCGTAGCGTGCTTTCGGCGACCGCAAGGTATGTTGCGGCCTCGGCGGTGGTCATGCGTGGTGGTGCGTCCTGGGTACTGCACACAGTGCAGGTGTGGTATTTGGTCACGGAACGAGCCTTTCTATACGTATGCGGACGGAGAACCTGCGCGCCTGTGGCGCGCCTTCCTGTGGGTGGTCGCTCCGGGCATACGGCCCGTGCACGTGCAGAGACCAGTATACGGCCAGTTGTGCGTTTGCACCAGTCGATGTAGGTGAATCTAGCTGTGCTGCACAGTGTTACGGCCGCGAGTTACAGAAACCGGACTAGATCCTTGACGCTTTCTGACCGTTGACTATGGCGGAATCCATTGCAGCCGCTAGGTTGTCGAAGTCGTCTGGCAGCATGTGTGAGTAAATGTTCATCGTCGTCGTCGCGTTTCGGTGTCCCAATAGCTTCTGGACGGTCACTACAGACGCACCCGCCGCCAGCGCCAGCGACCCAGCAGAGTGACGCAGAGTGTGCGGGGTGACGCCCGTCAGGCCCAGCTTGGCCGCGGCCTTGTCGAATTGCCAGCGGAACCGGCCCAACGTCATAGCAGCCCCGTCAGCACCGGGAAACAGGTACTCGGACGGGTCACGGTCCGCGACCAGCGTGGCCAGCTCGGTGTTGAGCGCGGTCGTCAAAATGGGCACCGCTCGCCGCTGATGCGTTTTGGTCCCGCCTTCCATGTGACCATAGCGTTGAGCGTGAGTAATCGACTTGGACACCATGATTCGGCGACGCATAGTGTCGACATCGCCCACGCGCAGCGCGATGCACTCGCCGAACCGCAGGCCGGTGTATGCGAGGAACCGGACCATCGCACCAACGTCGCCGCTCTCGTCGGCAAGCTGACGCACTTGGGTGTGGGTCAGTACCAAGTCCTTGCTCTGCGGCTTACGGGGTAGCTCGATGTTGTCGGCGACGTTCACGGCCAAGTACTTGGAACGCACCGCATAGGCCAGCACCTGGCGCACGACCTGGTAAGCATGAATTACCCGCGCTGCCGATAGGCCGGTCTGCATGATCTGATCGTCACCGTTCTTATCCTTGGCCCGCTTGGGCTGCTGACGTGCTGCCGGGTTGGTGGCCAACCAGGTAACCCACTCCTGCAGACCCTGGTGGGTGATGTCGCACAGGCGCTCGACTCGCCACTTGGGCAGGATCACGACGTCGAGCAGGCCCCGGTAGCTCGAAACCGTCTTCGGCTCCCGGTTGGCACCCTTAGCGGCGATCCACGCCTCGGCCACGGTGCCGAACGTGACCGCCGACCGCCGTGGATCGGCGTAGGCGCCGGTCTCCAGATCGGCCACCACGCGGCGCAGGTGCCGTTCCGCGTCGGCCTTCCTGGCGAAGCTCTTGGACCGCTCCACACCGTCTCCAACCCAACGGGCCTGCCACCGCTGGCCCTGGCCGTGGCGACCGGTGCAGACAAGCGTGCCAACTCCCCCGTGCTTGGGATCGATGCACCACACCGCGTCACCGAGTCCGGCGTCGGAGGGGTACGCGACAGCCTCCCGGTTGCGGGCTGGCCGGTGCCAGCGATCCTCGACGCCTGCGCGCGCGTTACGCCTGGTCGACATGATCGCAGTGTAGACGTTGCGGGCTGACTGCGGGCTAACCTCAGCCACGGTTAGCATCTGCAGCGGCAAAAGCCTATCTATAAGGCTATTTCCGGTGCCCCCAGTCGGACTCGAACCGACACTTGGCGGATTTTAAGTCCGCTGCCTCTGCCAATTGGGCTATGGGGGCTTTGCAGTTTAGAGGGTAATTCAGGCCTTTGCCGCCTCGTCAAGATGCTCTGAATACCGCAGAGATACCGCAGTGCTATCGATAGCCTTCCCCAGGGCGTCCGCCACACCGCTCAAGTCGTCATTGAGAAGATGGCCGTAGCGGTCGAGCGTCATCGCGGCGGTCGCGTGCCCAAGCAGTCTCTGCACGACCTTGACGTTAGCGCCTGCACTGATCGCCAGTGACGCCGTGGTGTGTCTCAGCCCGTGCGGTACCAGCCCGTCGATGCCGATATCAGCACACGCGTTGTCGAACGCCCAGCGGTATTCGCCGAGTGGAAGGAACCCGCCCTTTCGGCTGGGAAAGACCAGCGCGTTGGGGTCGGCGGGCAGCTCGGCCTTGAGCTTTTTCCAAACCGGTTCGGGCACAGGCACGTGACGATCTCGCTTCGTCTTAGTCGTCGACTCCACGATGCCCTTACCGGTTACGGCTGTTGCGGACGAGCGCACCGTCAGCATCCGATCCCCCACATGCCGGCGGCGCAACGCAACGGCTTCGCCAAACCTCAGTCCGCAGTACCCGAGAACGAGCGTCAGCGTCTCGAACCGATCAGCAGCCTTCGCCAGCATTAGCAGCTCGGCATGGGTCAGGTAGCGCCGCTCACGCTCGCCCTGCTCGGGAAGATCTTCGTCCCGCTTGATCTCGAACGCGACGTTCTTCGCCACCTTCCCAGTCCGTTGGGCGTACTTAAGGACAGCGCCCACCAGCTGATGAGCTTGGGTGATCCGACTTGCCGACAGGCCGGTTCCGCGTTGCCCGCCGTCGACTGACAGCGCCCCTAGCCACGTTGAATATGATTCATAGTCAATCCGTTTCAGCTGAACACTTTCCCACTTCGGCAGCACCACAGTGTCGAGCAACGAGCGATATCCGGCAACGGTTTTCGGCTTGCGGTGCTGTTTGGTGGCGAACCACTGCTCGGCCACCGATCCGAAAGTCTCCGCACTCTTCCGCGGATCGACATACTCGCCGCGCTGCACATCGGCGGTCAGCCCATTTAGGTAGGCCTGCGCATCCGGCTTACGCTGGAAACTCTTGGTGCGCTCGGCTCCACTGGCGTCAACCCACCTGACACGCCATCGCGACACCTTGCCATATACCGCAGACCGCTCAGTGCGCATCGCGCCGTCCGGCGCCTTGACTCGTTTGTGCCAGCGGTCGTCAATTCCCGCTCGCTCGTTCCGAGTCGTCATACGCTGAAAGTACCGCAGTGCTCCGCTCCCCTCATCCGCTTCGTTGTCCGAAGGCCGGACTATGAGCCCGCCGAAGACGTCACGACCCCCGAGTCATTGAAAGGCTTTTCTTCAAGCGAATGTGGCTGTGGTCGTGGACAGACCGTCAAGTCACCAGTCACTGTTGGCTCAGGCGAACCGACCATAGCTGAGGAGTAATTTGATGGATTTGCTAGGAGCGAAGGAAGTTTCGGACATCACTGGAGTTCCGATGGGGACGCTGAGGTACTGGCGGCATTCGAATATTGGGCCGGCGAGTTTCACCTTGGGACGCCGAGTCGTTTATCGGAGGGCCGAGGTATTGCGCTGGATATCGGAGCGAGAGAGCGCAACCCGCCGCGGAGGCGGCGACGCCGCTTAGTGCCTGCGCACGAAAAAGACCTCGGGGACTAGCCGAGGCCTTCGTTCGAACCACCCGATCACGCCACACGGAAGTTCCTCATGAGAATAGCGCAGCATGCCCATAATCGACAGCACCACGGGCAGGAAATCCCTTGAGCGGCAGGGGGGAGGGGGACAAGAAGTCAGTCGCGGCACGCTTAGTCGATATGGCCCGGGAACGCTATGTTCTCGGAGTCTCCAAGGACGGCGAACCATTTGGCGCCGAACGCAGTCGACCCCACCTCGCGATACTCCTGCGTGGTGGGAGGGCTGGCCTACGGGCAGATCTCGCCGCTCGCTACTTCACCGAGACCGGTGCGGTCGCCGGGGGCCAAGCACTTACCGACGCCACACTGATTTTGGAAGGTCTGGCGGCCACGCAGGCACCCGACAAGTTGAACCTACGCGTTGCCGACCACCACGGGACGATCTACATCGACACTGGAGATCCAAACGGTCAAGTAATCAAAGTCTGCGACGGAAGGTGGTCGATGGCTCCCACTGCGCCGGTGCGGTTCCTCCGAAATACGAAGCTGACGGGGGCGATGCCGGCACCAAGCCCCCGCGGGGATGTGACGAAGCTCTGGGAGTTCGTCAATGTCGCCGTTGAGGACCGCCCAGTTCTTCTCGCGTTCCTAGTAGCTGCTTTGGTTCAGTGCGACGTCCCGCATCCGGTACTAGCCCTGTTTGGCGAGCAAGGTAGCGCTAAAACGACATCGACACGGAGCTTGGTCGAACTCATCGATCCTTCGCCCGCCCCCTTTCGTCAGGCGCCGCGGGACGCGGACTCATGGGCGGTTGCCGCTTCTGGATCGTGGGTCGTTGCTCTGGACAACCTGTCGGCCATCCCGCCGTGGCTGTCGGACTCGTTATGCCGCGCTGCGACAGGCGACGCCATGGTGAAACGGTCTCTATATACCGATGCCGATCTGGCTGTCATCAAGTTTCGTCGATGCGTGATTATCAACGGAATCGACGTCGGCGCCATCCGACCCGATCTGGCAGAGCGGCTAGCGATCGTCGAGCTGCGACGCATCGACCCCAGAATGCGACAGTCAGAGGCCGAGATGCGACAGCGGTGGGAAACAGCTCTACCAGGTATTTTTGGCGGACTACTTGACTTGGCTGCCTCCGTTCACCATCGGTTGGAGACCATCACAGTTGAGGACTCGCCCAGGATGGCGGACTTCTGTCGCACGCTGGCGGCCGTGGACGAGATCTTGTCGACTAATGGCGTACGCCGGTACATGTCGCGCGCCAATCAGTTGTCTGAGGACAGTTTGTCCGTCGACCCGTTTATCGAACAGCTTCGCTCGCGGACATTAGAACCTGCTGTTGGTCAATCCGGCAGTGATTTGCTGATGCTGCTCACACCGGTCAACGACGACTGGCAACGACCGAGGGACTGGCCGAAGAACGGTCGCGACGTTTCTGGGCTGCTGCGTAGGCACGCACCCGCTCTACGCAACCTCGGATGGGTGATCGAAGATGATGGCGCGCGCAACCGCAGGAACGTACTGCTGTGGACAATCTATCCGCCGTACAAAGATGTTGTGGCTCAGCGAGCCTCGCAACCCTCGCGTCTCTCGCTTACGCAGATCAGCGAGAACGCGAACTTCGACCGGAGTCAGCAGAAAGTTTTGAATGCCGACGCGAAGGCTGGCGAGGGTCGCACGGCGGCAGCGTCTTGACCGTGCGCTGTGGTGCAGGGAAACAGGTGCCCAGATAGTTGATCGCATACCGTTTCATCCGGTCTGATGATGCGTCAACACCGGCGAAGCGTCGACATGTGGCAGCTCGCCTCGGTGGGGTGGCTGGGTCCTAGAGCTCATCCTGAATCGGCAGCAGCAGGGCGATGGCGTGACCATCCTCCGCCCGGATTTCGAATGAATCCCCTCGTTCGACGCTCAAGAGCACTTCGTCGAAGTTCTCTAGGAGGTCCTGCATTGCAATGATCTTCACGATTGGTCCAAGAGTATGAGGTCACCGGTTACATGCCCGAGAGCAGTGAAGCACCGTGAGGCCAAAGACTGCCGCAGGCGCCACTCTGGCATTTGCGTCGGTCTTGTATCAGCCGGCGGAGCAGGTCAGGGCGTGGGAGGGCACCAAACTTCCTGGACTGCTCTGCAATCCGCGACAGCTTGCGGGTCTACGACCTCGATGTCGCGAAGCACGGAATCACAATCACCCAAGGAGCACCCATGGTCGGTCAGTGCCTTCATCCAACTCACCAGCACGGTCATTGAACGAGTTCCATCCTCGGAAGATCCGGTAGCCCACGCACGACCAAACGTGGCGGCCGCACTGTCGAGAAACGCTCTGTGCACCACTCGATATGCTTTGTCGAACTCCGATCGAGCCATCCAACCGTAGGCAACTAGTTGCGGCACACCGATTTCGCGTTCGATGATGCTTGGGCTCGCAAGGCGAAGGGCAGCGCTCCACTGTTCACGAGCGGTAGCCGGGTATCCGGGTGGCGAAGTGGGCTGAAGCATCAGCAGGTACCGACCGCCTTCCGAGTAATCGGCCCGTCGCCAATCTGGGTCTCGCCCGGGCACCGCTATAGCCGGGGGCGCATGCAGGGTCGTGCGGTCCCAGGTCGGCGGCGGAGGCTGTAGCGAAGCAATTGCGCACACTCTTTTTAGTGCTGAGCTGAGCTGTCTCAGCCTGTTCGCGTAGTCCAGCAGGGGATAACTCTTTAGTGAGGTGTAGTTGCCGCACAGCTCAACCCCAGTTTGCACGTGGAACTCGCGCGTCCAGGCACATGCTTGATCGACGACGTTCGCCAGATACGTATGCTGCCGCGCGAGCTCGGCGCGCCAAGCTTCACCATCTACCTCCTGAGGGAGCGAATCCATTATCAGGATGAACCGCCTGCAGCGTCGAAAATTGCAGTGATCCAGCCGGTTCCCCGACTGTCGAGGTAGGCATGTGCTGCGGCGTAGATCATGTCTTCCAGCGGCAGGTCCGCCTGCATTGCCCCGCAGTTGTCGTCAGCTATCCACCCCAGGACCACCTCAAGCGCCCGGCAAATAAGCCATTGCCCCCTGTACTCTGCACAGACGGTGTCAGTGCGTTCATCTTCCCAACCCGGCTGCACCATTCCGATGCTGAACCATTGCTGCTGAACCGCTTCGGCGAAACGGGCGCGATCCGAAGCGTCTACTCTGCCGTCAGCTGCAGCCGGCCACACCGAGTCGAAGTTCGGCGGAATTCGGGGGCCACCGTCGGCGACGATCGCAAGGCGCGCGTCGGAAACGATTGCTTCCGTGACCAGTTTGGCGGCTCGCTGGGTAAGCCCTCTGGCACGAAGTTGCGCTACACGCTCGAAAAGGTCGGGGTACTCCCGCTCCAATCGGTGCGGAGTATTCGCGTTGGCGATAGCGTCACGTTTTCCGATTGAGGCGGGCATGGACATACCGGAGCAGGTGGCCCATTCAGTGCCCCAGCGTTGCGCGGCAGTCATGAGCGCTGTTACGTCCGACCAGGTGGTCGCTGCAGCGGCTAAGCGCCAGCCAGCCGGCTCCGCGGCCTTGACTTCTGCGAAGGCGATCAGTGTCGCAGCCGGATCGAGATTTCCGATCCATCGGCTACGAAAGCCCTCTCCAATAGCTTGGTCAGACCAGAGCATCCGCACGCCCTTAGGGACCACAATCCCCGCGGGGACGTAACCCGCACCGTGATGTGTCAGCGCCACAACATGCCGATCGCCAGCCGCTGAATACATCAGGCCGACGGCCCACAGTGCGAAGGTTCGGCAGGATTCGGTGGCGTACAACAGTTCCCACGCCAACCATTTAACCGTCTGTAGATCACTCGACTCGTTGCGCCGCCGTTCCAAGTCCCGGGCCGCCGCGGCCGCTACCCGGGACGGCAGCGTCGCGGCGGGAGTTGTCAACGCTGCCGTCGCGACCGATGCGCCGGCAGGCGCCATTGAGGTGTGAGCGCCGCCAATCAATGGGACAGCACCGGCGGCCGGTGGAATTGCGGCCGGAACTGAAGGCGGCGGACCCAGCGGCCCCGGGGGCAGCAAGGGTGCTGAAACCGCTGGATAGGGATTAGTACTCGACACTACCTGCGGCCCGGCAATAGACGCTGGCACGGCACCCGTGGTCGCTCCTATTAACGGATGCCAGATTCCACTCGGAGATGCCGCCGGCTGCGCCGGCGTCGCAGTGGCTACGACAGCAGGGAAGCTGGTCGTCTGAGCGCCGGTGACCGATGACAGCGGCGCAGGACCACTTGCAGGCATGACCCCTTGCAGCGCGACAGCAGGAGACGGCGATGCAGATACTGCCGGTCGTACCAAACCCGACTGCGACATTCCTCCAGTGCCCGATCCCGATAGCGGAGATGCTGAACTTCCGAACGCGGCCAACGAGCCGATGGATGAGGAACGTCCTGGTCCGGCGAGGCCTACCCCACTGCTTCCGATGTCACCAACCGCGGCTACGGACGCAGGACTGGCGCTCTGCGCCGGGGGGTGCGGTGACAGCGATGAAGAACCAGGGGTAGGCCCGGTGCTGACCCGCGGCGCAGTGTTACCAGACCTGGATTCGGCATCAGACGGGTCTGGCACCGAAAGACGAGGCTGCGTATCACCGGTCTCCACTGCTGCCTCGGGTGGACGCTCAGGCGATTCGTCGGATCGCTTATCGGTCGACCGATCGTCATCGCCGGTACTAAACGGATCGCCATTCGGGGGTCCCTCCGGCAGAGGCGTAAATCCCTGGACGAATTGCACAGTTAGAGCGCGGATCTCATCGGCTGCCCCTACTGCGATTCCTCGCGCCCGCGCAGCAGCACTGGTGATGATGTTGATAGCGGTGGGACTTCTGCTCGGCACGTGTACCAGTTGTTGATGTGCCTCAGCATCAATCGTGTCAATCATCAGCTCAGCACTCATCTGGATCGCCGCAACACTCTGCATCAGATCAGCGGCAGCCTTATCCGCGTCGGCCTTATCGTCGGCCCGAACCTGAATACGCCTGTAGGCAGCGTGCATTGCTTCGAAACCATTTGACTGCGCCACACCGACAACCTGCAAGCCGTGCAAGGCGACCCGGTGAGCATCTACTGCAGCCGCAGTCGCCATCGCCAGACGACGTTGAGCAGCAGCCCGTCCTTCAGATTGCTCGCGGGTGACCGGCCATACATCGGGCGCCACGATGAAGCGTGAATAGCTACGAGCGGGTGGTGGAGCGGCCATTAGCCGGCCCCCGTTTCTTCGCAGGCACTTTCAGCGGCCCGCAGGGCACTCGAGTACTGATCAACCATGTCGTTGGAAACGGATGCGGGTTCACGGCGCAAATCTGCGTCGACCACAGCCACGATCGACCGCCGGACATCAGCGAGCGCATCAACAATTTCTCGTGGTACGCCTGGACCTAGCCGGGTGGCCATATAGTTCAACTCCGCACCCACCGCGCTGAAGTAGTAGCCCTGCACCCCCAGGCTTTGTGATGACTCCCAGTCATTGGCCCGGTCGACGCGATCGATGAAGGCGCCACGCGCAATCCCAACACCGCTCTTGAAGTTCCTCAGGCCAACACACGCCTCAATTGCTGCGTCGCGCTTTTCTGAGGGCTCCGCAGCAGACGTGGACGAGGTCGACGGCCTTATCGCGTGTTCAGACTGCCCACTTGGGAAGATCTTGAGACTCACAGCGAGCGACATGATGGCAACGACGGTGCTAACGACCGCGAGGTAGAACGCCAGCTTGCTCACAGTCACTCCACCACGGATCGAAGCTGTGTCGCGTTCAGTTCATCAACGACAACAAGGGAATTCACTGCTGCGGCCGCTGCAGTGCTTAATGCTTCAACCCGCAGAAGGAGCCCCGCCGCGTGACCCTGCTGGGCAGCGACAGAAGTGAAGTCTGCGAGGCCGGCTGCGGCGTCGATGATGGACAGACTGCCGCTAGCGATTGGACCGGCCGGTTCAACAGACGCGGCGTCTGAACCGGCCACGCCAGCTGCCGCAATTCCGCCCCACGCGGTGGCCGGCTGCAGATCTAGACGCTCCATGACCCATAAAGTACCGCTTCGCACAGACACTTCGCCACAGCTGAGCACACATCCGTTTAGCGGATACTCCCAGTTCAGTGGGCTGATCTGCAATTTCAAGCAAACAGGACACTGGCAGCCGCGTCATGTCCAGAACGTTTGATTCCAGCCGAACTCTCATATGTCAGGATCAGTCACGCTGGGATTGATGCCGCCGCCTGTTTGCATGGCCAGCAATGCCCCATCAAGTGAAGGCGGAACACGACATGCGTCGCATCTGACGGGGTAGCGCCGAGCCAGCGTACGCGTTAATTCCTATTTGGATAAACCACTTTGGCAAGTTCTCGGGCGGCCTCAAATGTGCTGCGGTCCAACTCTTTACGCCGTGCCCGCTCAGCCACACTCGACAATAATATCTTCATGGCATCCGCGTTTCGGAGCGCGAATTCTACCGCGTCGCATGCGGAACGAATTACCGGAGCGGTGGCACCGTGTTGCTGTGTACCCGATGCACTTCGGACGGCAGCACGAGGAACCTCGACGATGCGAATCGGTTCTCCGTGCCGCTGTGCTGCTGTACGCGCGGCCGAGGCGTCTCTGCGGCACGTGTCAGAGCAATAGCGACGCGGACGCCCCCGCCGGGAAGTGACTTCGGGATCTAGCATGACCGCGTCGCAACGGACGCACCGGTTCGGATCTGATGTCGGGTAGTTGTCCGCTGCGATCGGTTGATGATGGTCAACGCCAACTGCGCTATGGCTCCCCAGACTTGCGCCGTTTGCGCGGAGGGCCGCGGCGTTTCGAGACTCCGTTGCACGCTGCGCGCCGCCCTCGTCAGCACGCGCTCTGCGAAGGACATTTTGGAGGTCGCGAACCTCGACCTCAGCGAGAGTAGCGATCGACGCGATCGTCTGACCGCGGTCCCTCATCCGCCCAGTAACCGTTTGCAGGTTGACGAAATGACTCACACGCTTGCGGGCTGCGTCCGTGCGCACGTTTTCATTCACTTGATCGAGGCGCGCACTCTCCCAAGCGTCAACGGCGCCCAGCCGCTGGAGCAGCACACGAACCGAGGCGGCATCGTCTACATTGGCACGTTCAAGGCTCGCGCGTTTCTCGTTAGCCCTGCGCTGCGCTTCCACCGCACGCTTGCGCGCCCGTAACTTCTCACTTCCGCTCATAGACGCAAACGTAGGACGAGCCGCGCGCTATCGTCCACCACCACAGCCAAATTCGCGAGCAACTAGGGGCTGGCTGCTCGGAATGATCCGAACTGCCCACGATGCCACCGCGCCGTCCACGCAGGGAGAGTCGGTTACTACACTAATCAGCGGCAAGCCGTTTAACCGTCAGTCGTCGACGGTTGTTCGCCCTCACGGCGGCTTATGTAGTTGCCGCGCGCCGCGCGCCTCTCTGCGTCGGCGACGTCAGCGTTGAATGTGGCGGCGAACTCTGTGTACTTGACGTCGAGCAGGTGCTCGTCAGGCGGCGCGGGTTGCACGGCGGCTGGATTTGTGAGGGCGTAGTAGGCGTAGCGGCTGTCGAGACGGTTTTCCGGCACCAAAGTGATTAGCCTTGGGGTGAGTCCGCACTCTGCCGCCAGGTTCCAAAACTCTTCAATGGTGAAGGTGGTGGTCGATGCGAGGTTTCGGTCGTAGGCCGTCCCGGCGAAGCCGCGGGTCCGACGATCGCTGGTGTGGTACTTGATCTGGACCAACGCCATGCCTTCGGGAGCCAACACGGTGCGGGCGATTTCAAGGATGGCCCGTACCGCGTCGGTGTCGGTCGTTAATTCGATCACGTATAGACACAGGAAGACGTCGCTGCTGCCCGCCAATCCGACGGTGGCTTGTTCGGGGCAGGCGAGGTCGATGCGCCGTGTCTCGACGGGTGTCGTGCAAGTTGCGCGGACTTGTCGGACGCATTCGTCGAGGTTTTCTTCGGAGATGTCGGCGGCGATGAAGCGCTGCGCATGGGGGGCGAAAGCCACGGCGTTGGCCCCGCCGCCGGCGCCCCACTCCATCACCGTGTTCGGGCTGGGCGAATTAAGGGCTCGGGCGAAGGTCTCATAGATCTTCCAATGGTCGTCACCAACCTCCAGCCAGGCTTGATCGCCGATTCCGTTGCGCCAGTGCGAGTTCGCTTCCCAGGCCGATCCTGTGGGCGCCGACCAGTAGCGGGCGGCTTGCCCGGCGATCCGGTTCCGGAATCGCCGACTTCCCGCTGCTGCCAGCGCTGCTGCCAGGATTCGCTCCCCTCGCACTGCCACGTCAATACCTCCGGTCAAAAACTTGTTTCCGGTTGCGCTGACAGTAACCGGCCTTACGTTGAAATGGCCGCCTTCGACGCCGGACCGACCCGGCCCGACGCGACGCCGCCCACTAACGACGCCAGTGATGAGCTGGGTGTCGGCGGCGAAGCATTTGCTGATTACAGATAGCGAAGGTGCTCCTGATTTCGGGCGCGGCGGGAAGAGTTGCAGACGGTTGACCGGCAAGTGGCGATGGTGCTTGACCGCGTGGCGACCTCTTCCGATTCAGCGGCGGGTGTCAACCGTCGCCATAGGAGCCCAGGGCAAGGCCATGTCGATCGGCTTCTGACATCATCTACTATCTCGGTACGTAGGTTGTAGACGCGAGGCGATTACTTTGCCGGGCCCCACGGTAGGGAGTAGATGTGCTCAAGTTCTGTTTGATGGCGGTATTGGCTGTGATGGCGCCGATGGCGGGACTGGGCTCGGCTGGGGCGGCGTCGGCGGCGGAGCACTGTTTGCACCGCTTTGGAGCGCATCAGCAGGTAGCGGACGGTGGTGGCATTCAGAGTTGGTCGGTCGCGGATCTGAAGAAAAGCGGTGATGTGCCTGACTTCCCGGTGGCCGGCCAGCTGTGGGAAGCGACCGCGACGGTGACGGCGATCTTGGGCACTTCGACACCGGTAATCCCCAACTTCGCCGCAACCTCTGTAGGCGCCCGCTACCCAGCGCTGTGGCAGATGGCCAGCCCGCGGGGAATTTCCCCGGCCACCTTGACTCAAGGGCAGACGGCCACCGGCAAGATCTACTTTGACGTCACCAGCGAGAACCCCATGGCGGTCACGTACACCGCCGGTGGCGCCAGGCCACTGATGTGGTGCTGCGGCGAGACGATGATGGCGATGCCGATGGACGCATGCCCTTGCTGCGCCAACATGAAGGAACCGTGCCCCTGCTGTGCGGGAAAGATGTAGGGACGAGCAGCCATTGTCTGGCGGCCGACCCGTGTGGCGGGCGGGCCAGACGGTGAAACCATGGGTCACGCGCTGCAGGTCTGCCAGGTTGCGATGAAAGCGAGCCAGGGATCTGATAAACCAGGCCGAATATTCTTAAGGGTCTTCTTTCCACGCCCTTGCCACGTGAGGCAACCGATGCCGTTCAGTAGATTCGAGACAGACGTCTATCCGCGCACCAAAGCCTGGTCAAGCGCTGTGGAGAGGTCTTCATAACTGCGCGGCTGGATGCGTTCGCCGTTGAGGAAGAAGGTCGGGGTTCCTTGCACGCCTAATGCGGTGCCGTCGGCGATGTCGAGCTGGATGCGTTCCAGGGTGGCCGGGTCGTTGTAAGTGTCGTCGAATGCGCTCATGTCCAGGCCGAGTTGCTGGGCGAAGCCGCGGAATACGTCGTCGGCGGGAGTCTGCTGCTCGCCCCATTCTGCTTGTGTCTCATACATTTTCCGGTACATGGGTTCGAGTTGGCCTTGTTGGGCGGCGGCCTCGACTGCGCGTGCGGCGCGCTCGGCGTTGAAGTGCGAGCGCAGCGGGAAGTAGCGCAGCACGAAGTTCACCCGGTCGCCGTATTCGGCGCGCAGCTGCTCAATGGCGGGATACACCGCGCGACAGCCCTCGCACTCGAAATCGAGGAATTCCACGAAGTAGACGTCGCTGTCGGGTACCGAGTTGAGCCGGTGACTGTTGTCCCGGACCGTCTGTCCGGCTGCCCCGTCGAGTTCGATCGGAGGTGCCGAGTCGGTGCCTCGGACCGAGAGGAACACCGCGGTCCCGATCGTTGCTAACGCGATAACGAAGACGGTCAGCAGAACGCGGGTGTTGGTCAGGATCGCTCCGAGACCTTTCATGTTCATATCGACGTACTTTAGTATATGGATATGAGTGAACCGGTGGATACCTGCGATCTGCTCTGCTTGGACCTGCCCCACGCGGAGTCCATTCGCGCCACGGTGCCCGATAGCGCCACCGTCCAGGCCGCCGCCGCGGCGGCGCGCGGCCTCAGCGATGCGACCCGGTTGTCCATTGCGGCCGCCCTGGCGGCCGGCGACGAATTGTGCGTGTGCGATATGGCCTGGGTGGTCGGATTGCCGCAGGGCTTGGTGTCCCACCATCTGCGCCAGCTCAAGAACGCGGCGCTGGTGTCGTCGCGCCGTCAGGGCAAGTTGGTCATGTATCAGCTGACCGAGCGCGGACGCGAGTTAACCGCAGCTGTTTTGCCGAGCGTGGCCGCAACTAGCGCTAAGGAAGCCAATCGTGTCTGATGCGTGCTGCGGGCCACGCAACGACGTCGAACCCGACGCGGGTCCCGAAAGGCTTTGGCAAATACGGGAATTGCAGTTCGCGGCGCTGGCCGCGGTGCTGCTCGCTGTGAGCTGGATTGCCGGGCGGGTCGGCTACGAGGGCATCGCACACGCCGTCGAGCTGGCTGCGGTCGCTGCCGGCGCGATCACGTTCGTGCCCGATGCGGTGCGCGGCCTGCGGCATGGCCGTATCGGGGTCGGCACGTTGATGACGATCGCCGCGATCGGCGCAGTCGCGTTGGGTCAGTTCGCCGAGGCCGCCTTGCTGGGCATCCTGTTCTCGATCGCCGAGGGCTTGGAGCACTACGCCGTCAGCCGGACCCGTCGCGGGCTGCGCTCCCTGTTGTCGCTGGTGCCGCCGAAGGCCTCGGTGCTGCGGGACGGCATCGAGACGACCGTTGCCCCCCAGGATCTCGTGATCGGTGACGTCATGGTGATCCGTCCCGGTGAACGGGCTGCCACCGATGGCACCATCCGAGCCGGTCAGACGAGCCTGGACCTGTCGGCGATCACCGGCGAATCGGTGCCCGTGGAAGCCGGGCCCGGCAGCGACGTGTTCGCCGGTGCCATCAACGGTGGCGGAGCGATCGAGGTCGAGGTCACCGCCCCGGCCGCCGACAGTTCCCTGGCGCGGATCGTGCACATCGTCGAGCAAGCCCAGGAACGCAAGGGCGCCGGGCAACGAATGGCGGATCGGATCGCCCGTCCGCTGGTGCCGGCGATCATGGCGTTGGCCGCGGTGATCGCCGCGGTGGGCGCGGTGTTGGGTGATCCGATGCTGTGGCTGGAACGGGCACTGGTGGTGCTCGTGGCCGCCTCACCGTGCGCACTGGCGATCGCGGTCCCGTTGACCGTGGTCGCGGCCATCGGGGCCGCCAGCCGCCACGGCGCCCTGATCAAGGGTGGCGCGGCGGTGGAAGAACTTGGCCGCATCACCGTCGTCGCCCTGGACAAGACCGGCACGCTCACCCGCAATCAGCCCCGCGTCGTCGAGGTGATCACCGCCGATGACCTCAGCGACGCCGACGCCCTGCGGTGGGCAGCGGCCCTGGAGATGCGCAGCGAACACCCACTGGCCCAAGCGATCCTGACCGCCGCCGGCGACTCGCCGGCCGCCAGCGATGTGACCGCACTGGCTGGCCACGGTCTGCACGGTGACCTCGACGGCCACCGGTTGCGGCTGGGGAAACCCTCCTGGGTCGCCCCCGGACCACTCGCCGCTGACGTGGAGCGGTTGCAGGCCGCCGGCGCCACCGTGGTGGTGCTCGCCCGCGATGAACAGCCGGTCGCTGCCATCGCCGTGCGCGATGAACTTCGCCCCGAAGCCGCCGAAGCCGTCCGTCTGTTGAAGCGAATGGGCATCACGGTGGCCATGCTCACCGGCGACAACACCCGCACCGCGGACACGGTGGCCGCCGACGCCGGCATCACCACCGTGCACTCCGAGCTGCTACCCGAAGACAAGGCAGCCCTGCTGCCGACCCTCTCCACGGGCCGACCCATCGCCATGGTCGGCGACGGCATCAACGACGCCCCCGCGCTGGCCACCGCCGACATCGGCATCGCCATGGGCGCCATGGGCACCGACGTCGCCATCGAAACCGCCGACGTCGCCCTGATGGGCGAGGACCTTCGGCACCTACCCCAGGTGCTGGCCCACTCGCGCCACGCCCGCCGGATCATGGTGCAGAACATCGCGTTCTCGCTGGCCATCGTCGCCGTCCTGATACCGCTGGCCGCCTTCGGCGTCCTGGGCCTGGCCACCGTGGTCCTGATCCACGAAACCACCGAAATATTCGTCATCCTCAACGCCATCCGCTCCGCCCGCATCACCGCCCTTCCCGGCGTCACAGCGACAACCTTGCGAACCACAACCCACACCCTCGACATCGGCCCAGCACCCGTCCTCGACGACCCCTGCTGCAGCCCTCTACAGTCCGCGCAGACCCCCGCCACCAGCATCAGCCTTTCCCTGATCACCCCAGCCCCGGCACAGGATGAGCACGGGTGCGACTGCTGCGCCCCCACCGCATCTCCACCGGCCGTCAACGGCACGACCGCACCCACCAAGCGGACCAGCCGCCGATAGCCCCACCAAGCTCATCCCCACGACAGGAGCCAACTCAATGCCACGAATCAGTGAGCAGGCCCGCAAGGTCTACCGAGCGGAAATGACCGCCGCGAAACACGCCGCAGACCCCGCGACCCGGTGGCGACACTTAGAGCGGGCACACATCGCCTCCCAACCAAGTCCCTGGTTGCACACCTGCAACCACGCCGCCATGCTGGCGCTCGCACTTCGCCAACACGACCGCCGCGAAGCCATCGGCCAAGTCCTGCGCCTCATCGTCGCCGCCCCCGGCTCGATGACCGGCCGCTACCCGGTCGGCAACACCGGCCGCGTCAACGCGGGCCTCATGACACCCATGCCCATCCCAGACGACCTCGCCGCCGCCATCAAGCAACGGGTGAAGCCGAGACCCGTTCGAGACGACAGGGGTCTAATCTTCGTCTCGATGAATCAAGACAGGAACTGATTGGTCTCAAATTTTCAGAAACGAGACAGTCAACTAGTGACGTTCTTGCTCGGCGTCGTAGTAGTCGCGCGAAGCGGCCTCTCGATCGGAAGTGGCCGCTCTGCGATGACGTTGAGCTTTGGCCTTGTGCGCAGTGACGTCTCCGACGCCTGCTGACGGTGCTTGGTCGTGAACCTCGGCTGCCCGCTGATGTGCGTCGCCGGCGTGTTCGTGGAGATGGGCTGCGGACAGGTGGGCGTTTCGGCCCGCTGTTTCGCTTCCTCGGCGCGCTATGTCGCGTGGTCGACGTCCTCAGAAGTGACCGAGTGTCCAGCTCCAAGATCGGCTCGCCGGTGGGCACGGCATCAACGCCAAGTGCGGCAGAAGAAACTCCATGCACTTTCGTCGATGTCGGCGGTCATCAGCGTCTTTGTCGACGTGAACCACGACGAAACCGGTGACCGGAAGGCCTGTCACGGCCGCGACCAGCTCGACACCTCAGCGCTGCTGCCGTGCCAACGCAGCTTCGCCTCACCGACACGCAGAGCGTCGCGGGGCCTGCTGTCCGGAACTAGACCAACGCCGACGAGCGTGACCGCCCGGCGCACCAATACGCCTCTGAGACACACCCGGGTAGCTGGCGACAAGCCACCCGTGCGATCAGTGGCCGCAGGGCGGTCGAAGAACACTACGGCAGAACTCGGACAACTATCTGAGCGCTGTTGGCGCTGCTAGCGGGCACGACACAGTACGGCGCCGAACCCGCGGTGGTGAACGCATCTGCAATGATCGAGCGAGCGCATTGCGCAAGGAGGGGCCACATGGCGAGGTCTGACCTAGTGATTGATCTGGTCGAGGCGCAGCAGCGTGGCGACGTCGCCCGCTTTCGCATGCTGGTGGAGGCGATCATCGCCGAGGAGCGCAACAATCAGCACCATCTTGTGGCTGATCGTCTGTCCGAATTGATCACCACTGCCGGTGCTCGCAGCCTGCTCGCCCGTGATGACACCGCCCGCCAGGTCGCTGATCTGGTCACCGAAATTGTGCCTAAACGGCGATTGTCAGAGGTGCATCTGGCGCCTGCCGTCACGGCGGCGGTGAACGAGATCATCGAGGAGCATCACCGTAGCGAGCTTCTCCGCAGCCACGGCCTGGAACCGCGTAACCGCATCCTTTTGGAAGGTCCGCCTGGTAACGGTAAAACCTCGCTTGCTGAAGTGTTGGCAGCGGAGTTGATGGTGCCGTTCTACGCCGTGCGTTACGAGGGAGTTGTATCTAGCTTTCTTGGAGAGACAACGAGTCGAATCGATCACGTTTTCGAGTTCGCAAGGACTCGGCGCTGCGTGCTCTTTTTCGACGAGTTCGACACCATCGCCAAGGAGCGCTCCGACGCGCACGAAACCGGCGAGATCAAGCGCGTCGTTTCGACGCTGCTCCTACAGATCGATCGCTTGCCCTCCCACGTCGTCGCCGTCTGCGCGACCAACCATGGCGAACTGCTCGACCGCGCGGCATGGCGCCGCTTTCAGGTGCGGTTAGCACTGCATCCCCCGTCTCGCATACAGGCCACGACTTTTCTCGAGCAGCTGCGTATGCGGCTCGGCGGGAACCTCGGTATGGCGCCGCGCACCCTCGCCGACAAGCTTGCCGGTGCCAGCTACGCCGACATTGAGGAGTTTGCGCTGGATATCATGCGGCGCTATGTGTTGTCGCTACCCGATGGCCGTATCGAGGATGTGGTGCGCGAACAGCTCAAGCAGCGCAACGCCATGAGGCAGATGTGACCTCTGTCCTTCGGCGCCCCGCCCGGTGACGCGCGTAGTCCCGTCGACAATCTGAGCCAGTTCCGGACGCGAACAGCGACGTGCGCTACTGCCGCATTGGCGAGGTCTCAAGAGAAGCCGGTGTTGGTTATCGCCAAACGGCGGTGGTTGAGACTCGCAGACGAAGGGTCGCATCGATCCATCTACGTAGGACGGCAGTAGTTGATGACGAATGAATCTCGGTCGGGTTGAGATGTGGCCTCGTGCAGCCGGTGTCTAGGGTGGCGCTGTCATCCTTGTTCGGTGGCGCCTAGGACAGCGAAGAAGACCGACAGCCGGTTAGCGGCTCGGCTTGCCGCGCTCGCCTCACTAGGCGCTTCTGTCATCCACTTCGCCGTCGTTCCCACGCACTGGCAGGAATGGATGCCAGCGGGCCTGTTTTTTACGGCAATCGCGCTGTTCCAACTGTTGTGGGCGCGGCTAGTACTCACCCGTACCACCACCCCGGTGCTAGCTCTTGGCATCATGGTCAACCTTGCCGTTATTGCGCTTTGGTCCGTGTCGAGAACCGCGGGAGCGCCGCTCGGGCCCCACGCCGGTCAAGCCGAACTGATCCAAGCCGCGGACCTATGCGCGTTGCTGCTTCAGATCTATGTCGTCATGGGCGCTGGCTGGGTCTGGCACCGCGGCCTTCAAGGAGAACCGGTGCCCGCCGTCGGCAGTGCCATGGTGCTCCTGGGCGCGATTGGGATCGTCACGTTGGCGTCCACGGTGGGCGCTGCCTCTGGTCTACGGCACGGCCACCACGCCCCAGCCGGCGCGGAAGCAGGGGCTCATCACCACGGATCTGGTGCAGAGCAGACTGACGACCATCACAGCCATCCTGAACCATCCCCTGCAGCGCCCGCTGGGGAGCCCGCCTCCGATGACCACGGAACCAGTGCAGAAAACGTCGACGACCATCACAATCACGACCCGGAACCGACGTCTCCCCCGCCTGCCGTCCGCCCAGTCGAAGCTCCTGCGCCCGCCCCTGGCTCTGGCGGCGCGCCTGAGCAGGCTACGTCTGTGCCCGTGCCCATCAGCGAGCCGCTTCCAGCAGCGACGCCGCTAGACGACCACCAAGACCACGACCATGTGCATTGACCTACGCATGTGTGGCCAATCCACGGCCTGACGGCTAGTTTCCGCCCGTCAGGTCTGCCCGCCCGATGGCGTCGCCCGGATGACGCAGGATGTCGAGGGCCGACATTCCGATGCCGTAGGTGGATAACCATCGCCTCGGCCGGACCGCGATGAAGCACAGCTCAGCACTCTGAGAGACTATGCGCTCCTCGGCGGCGAGAATGCGACGGAGGAACCAGTCCGCATGGAATGCCCCTCGCGCGTCAGCGTTTTCGTGGTTCAGTATTTCGGCCGACCCCGCGAATTGGATAGCTGCCGGCGGCATCATGGGGAGGAAGCGGTGCGGCACGGGAATGACGAAGGCTACCTGTGGGCGTCGTCGGATGTTTCTCACCTTGATGTTCGTAGTCCGGGTCGTGATGTACAACGTCAGGTTTGTGCCTTCACCGGCCGCTGCGTACGTGACGGCCGTTGCGTGGGGGTTGCCGCTGCTATCGAGCGTCGACAGGGTGCCGAACGACCGTCGTCGAATCGAATTTTCGACAGTGGCGAGGTCGGTCACTGGTGCTCCTTCCTCCGCTTCCCCGGCTCCGATTGGGTGGCTTGTCGCTCAGCTACACGCCGTCTACGGCGCATCCGAAGGTACCGGCGGTCGACGGATAATTGAGAATTCGACCGGCGACTGCATTTGCTTTCTTCGTGCGAAGCTCCACATGGTTGGGAGCGGCGATTCGAATTCACATGGTCGCCGGCTGCTCCACATGGTGGGCCGTCCCCTAACGGTTGAGAACGGCGCGGGTGCTCGCCTCGGGCGTCAAATCGAGGCGGCGCAGAAGTTGCGCGTTGAGCGCGACGACGATCGTTGACAGTGACATGAGGATGGCGCCGACCGACATGGGCAGCACGATGCCGATGGGTGCCAGCACACCAGCAGCCAGGGGCACAGAGATGAGGTTGTACCCGGCGCCCCACCAGAGATTCTGTTTCATCTTGCGGTAGCTGGCGCGGGACAGCTCAATGACCGACAGCACCGAGCGGGGGTCGGAACTGGCCAGGATGACACCGGCGGAAGCGATGGCGACGTCAGTGCCGGCACCGATGGCGATGCCGACATCGGCCTGCGCCAAGGCGGGGGCATCGTTGACGCCATCGCCGACCATGGCAACCTTCTTGCCCTCGTCTTGCAGGGCAGCAACTTTCGACGCCTTGTCTTCGGGGCGCACCCCCGCGAACACCCGGTCGATGCCCAGTTCGTGGCCGACACTATTGGCGACGGCTTCGGCGTCGCCGGTGATCATGACGACTTGCACGCCAAGCTTGTGAAGCGCATCGACGGCTTCGCGGGATTCGGGGCGGATCTCGTCGGCCAAGCGCAGGCCCCCGAGCACCTCTCCGTCGCGGATGACGTGCAGAATGATGGCGCCTTCGCCGCGCCACGCGGTGGCCGCGGGGACCTCCTGGGCGCCGACTTCTTCGAGAAGTCGGGGGCCGCCCACTCGGATTTCGTGCCCGTCGACCGTCGCAGTCACACCGACGGCAGGAGAGGACGAGAAGCCGCTGGCGCGCGGCACCGTTAATCCCCTATCCTCGGCGGCTTTCACGATGGCCCGCGCCAGGGGGTGTTCACTGTCGGTCTCGGCGGCGGCGGCGAGCGCGAGCACGGTGTCGCCGTCGTCGTCTCCGGTCGCCTCGACGGCGGTGACGGTGGGTTCGCCTTTCGTCAGGGTGCCGGTCTTGTCGAACAGCACGGCGTCGACAGTGCGCATACCTTCCAGGGCCAGCCGGTCTTTGATCAAGACGCCGCCTCTGGCGGCGCGTTCGGTGGCGATGGACACGACCAGTGGTATCGCCAGGCCCAGCGCATGAGGGCAGGCGATGACCAGCACGGTGATCGCTCGTACCACCGAGGCATCGGGATTGCCGACGATTGTCCATGCCGCCGCAGTGATCGCGGCGGTGATCAGGGCGAACCAGAACAGCCAGCCGGCGGCCTTGTCAGCAAGGCGCTGGGCACGCGAGGACGAATTCTGCGCTTCGGTGACTAGGCGTTGGATGCCTGCTAGGGCGGTGTCGTCGCCGGTGGCGGTGATCTCGACCCGAAGCCCGGAATCGGTGGCGACGGTGCCGGCTGTGACGGGATCCCCGACACCGCGGGTAACGGGCCGGGATTCGCCGGTCACCATGGACTCGTCCACGTCGGCGCGTCCGTCGACGATCTTGCCGTCGGCAGGGATGCTGCCGCCGGGTCGGACGACAACGACATCGCCGACGTGCAGGTCGGCCGGCGAGACGGTGACGGTGCGATCGCCGTCGATCTTCTCGGCTTCGTCGGGAAGTAGTGCGGCCAGTGAGTCCAGCGCTGAGGTGGTCTGGGCCAGCGAGCGCATTTCTACCCAGTGGCCGAGCAGCATGATGACGATGAGAAGGGCGAGTTCCCACCAGAATTCGAGCTCGTGGTGGAGCAGGCCCAAGCTCGCGCCCCAGGACGCGAAAAAGGCGACGGTGATCGCCAGTCCGATCAGGAGCATCATTCCTGGTTTGCGGGAACGGATCTCGTTCAGCGCACCGGTGAGGAAGGGGCGGCCACCGACGACGTACATCACTGTCCCGAGCAGGGGCGCGATCCAGCGTGCGCCGGGGAAGTCGGGGACGTCGTAACCGAGCAGCATCGCGAACATGGTCGAGAACGCGACGACCGGTATGGCGATGATCAGGTTGATCCAGAAGAGCTTGCGGAATTGGGCCACGTGGTCACCGCCGTGGCCGCTATGGCCCGTGTGGCCGGTGTGATTGTCATGGCCGTGGTGTTCGCCGTGTGGGTGGGTGTCAGGGTGTCCGCCGGGGAATTGGTGGTGGACGTGCCCGCCAGGGTGGGATGTTGCTACGCCGTGGTCATCGCGGTTTGTCATGTTCTTTCCTTAGGGGGACTTCGCGTTTCAGTCGACGCGCATTGATGATGTGGGTGTTAGGAACGCACCAAGCGGGCGATGGCTTCAGAGGCTTCTGTGAGTTTGGCGTCAGCGGCCGGTCCGCCGGTGGCGGCGGCGTCACGGACGCAGTGGCGAAGATGGTCGTCAAGCAGTGCCAGCGCGACGCCTTGGAGGGCTTTGGTGAGCGCGTCAGTTTGGGTCAGGATGTCGATGCAGTACCGCTCCTCTTCGATCATTCTGCTGATGCCGCGGGCTTGGCCTTCGATGCGCTTCAACCGCTTGAGGTATTTGTCTTTATCGGTGATGTAGCCGTGGTGGGTGGTGCCTCTTGAGGGGCAGTGCCTGGTGTTGTCGGCGTGGGTCATGACGCTTTCCTTGTGCGTGGTGGTGACTAACTTCGGGTGCCCGGCGAGGAGTGCGCGACAAGGGTCGCGGTCATGCGACGGCGGCATACTTGTCGGGGTCGCGGTCAAAGCGTGGTCCGCATCCCTTGCAGCAGAACCAGTAACGCCGACCGCGATAGTCACGGAATAGTCCCGCCGCTTCGGCGACCGTCTTGTTCACCGGCGTGCCGGGCATCACGGGGCAGGTGGTCTCGTTCTGCGATCCGAAGTCAAGCAGGTTCCTCGCCGTAGGGTCGATGGCTGAGGTATCGATTTTGTCGGCTGCGCCGCTGCAGCAGCAGGCTGACGTGCGGTTCTGATTCTCGGACATTGGTTCTCCTCACAGGTGGCGGTGATTTAACTGGTGGTGTCGGCGGAAGTGGTTGTGAAGCGGCGCAGGCGCAGGCTGTTGCCCACCACGAAGACGCTGGAGAATGCCATTGCGGCTCCGGCCAGCATCGGATTGAGCATGCCCAGTGCTGCGACGGGGATCGCTGCGACGTTGTAGGCGAACGCCCAGAACAGGTTGGTTTTGATCGTCGACAGTGTTTCGCGGGACAGCCTGATCGCGTCAACGGCGCTGCGCAGATCACCGCGCACCAGGGTGATGTCGGAGGCCTCGATGGCGACGTCGGTGCCGGTGCCCATCGCCAGACCGAGGTCGGCTTGGGCGAGGGCGGGCGCGTCGTTGACTCCGTCGCCGACCATGGCGACCGTCTTGCCTTCGGCTTGGAGGCGTGCGATCACGTCAACCTTGCCTTCGGGCATGACTTCGGCGATGACGTCGTCGATGCCGACTTCGACGGCGATCTGTCGAGCGACGGCTTCGTTGTCGCCGGTGAGCAACACGGGGGTCAGCCCAATGTCACGCATCTGCGAGATTGCCTGTGCGCTCGTCGATTTCACGGTGTCAGCCATGACGAGTACACCGCGCGCCTGCCCGTCCCACCCGACCGCTACCACGGTCTTTCCCTGGGCTTGCGCGCGCGACTTGGCGTGGGACAGATCCGGGCTGAGGTGTTGCGCCCAGTCGGCCAGCAGTGATTCGCGCCCAACGACGACGGCGTGTCCATCCACGATGCCGTGGACGCCTTTACCTTCGACATTCGCGAAGTCCTCCGGAACGGGCAAGGCGTGGAGTTCCTCGGCCGCCGCGGCGGCGACGGCTTGGGCGATGGGGTGCTCGGAGGCGTTCTCCAGGGCGCCGGCCAGTCGAAGCAGCTCCGCACGTTGGGTTTCCGGCGCTGTAATGACATCGACCAGCGTCATTTTGCCGGTGGTGACGGTTCCGGTCTTGTCCAGCACCACGGTGTCGACCTTGCGGGTGGATTCGAGCACCTCGGGACCTTTGATCAACACGCCGATTTGCGCGCCGCGGCCGGTGCCCACCAGCAGGGCGGTGGGCGTGGCCAGCCCGAGGGCGCAGGGGCAGGCGATGACGAGGACCGCGACCGCTGCGGTGAACGCGGCGGCGACTGAGAATCCCGCCCCCAGCCAGGCGCCGAGGGTGATCACGGCGATAGCGATGACGATCGGTACGAAGACGCCGGAAATGCGATCGGCCAGGCGTTGAACTTCGGCCTTGCCGGTCTGGGCGCGTTCGACTAGCTGGGCCATCTGCGCGAGCTGGGTGTCCGAGCCGACGCGAGTGGCCTGCACCACCAGCCGGCCGCCGGCGTTGACGGTGGCACCGACCACGGTGTCGCCGGTAGCGACTTCCACGGGTACCGCTTCGCCGGTCAGCATCGAGGCGTCGACAGCCGAGGAACCGGACACCACCACGCCGTCGGTGGCGATCTTCTCCCCCGGGCGCACGATGAACTCGTCGCCAACCACGAGTTCTTCGATGGCGATCTTGGTTTCCGTCCCGTCGCGCAGGACGGATACGTCTTTGGCGCCTAGGTCGAGTAGGGCTCGTAGTGCCGCTCCGGCCTGCCGTTTGGACCGCTTCTCGAAGTAGCGTCCGGCCAGGATGAACGTGGTTACGCCGGCGGCGACTTCGAGGTAGATGTTGGCGGCGCCATGCGACGGCGCCAGGGTGAACGCGAAGGGATGCTTCATACCCGGCGTGCCGGCGCTGCCCAGAAACAGCGCATACAGCGACCACAGGAACGCCGACACGGTGCCCAGCGAAATGAGCGTGTCCATGGTCGCGGTGCCGTGTCGCAGGTTGGCCCAGGCGGCCCGGTGGAATGGCCATGCTGCCCACACGACGACGGGGGCCGCCAGCGTGAGCGACGCCCACTGCCAGTACGTGAACTGCAGCGCCGGGATCATCGCCATCGCGACGACCGGCACCGTCAGGACGGCCGAGGCCCTCAGGCGGTGCCGCAGCGAGGCCAGTTCGGGGTCGGCGGTGTCCGCGGCGTGCGGGGTGTCACCGGATGCGTCGGAGGGCATCGGCGTGCGCGGTGTCGGGAGCGCGGCGGTGTAGCCCGTCTTCTCCACCTCGGCGATCAGCAGCGCCGGATCGTATCCGTCAGGCACCGTGACGGTGGCCTTTTCCGTCGCGTAATTGACTGTCGCGGCCACGCCGTCGAGCTTGTTGAGCTTGCGCTCGATGCGGTTGGCGCAGGAGGCGCAGGTCATTCCCCCGATGCGAAGTTCCACACTCGGGCCAGACACCGGTGTCGATGTCGTCATGAAGCCACTGCCTTTCAGTTTCTGATTCGGACGGGATAGCTCAGTGCCCGCCGGCATGGCCGGCGTCACGCGATGGCTCTGGCGCGGGCTCGTTGGTGCCACCGGGTGCGGCGTCGACGACGAAGCTGGCGGTGTGCACGGTGTCCTGGACTTTGAAGTCGAGGTAGAGCAGGTAGCGCCCCGCTGTGGGTGCGGTTGCCGCGAACGACACCGCAGGCCCACCGGTGCCGCCCGGTACCGGCTCGGCCCCCTCAGGGTGCACATGTAGATACGCCAGGTCTCCCTCACGCAAGGCGACGAGATGGCCGTAAGCCCCCAGGTAGGGCTGCAAGGTCATCACCGGCCGGCCGTCGCGCGTGACTGTCGCGGTGAGTTGGTGGGAGACGCCCGCGGTGAGTGCACCGTCCAGTTTCACGGTGTATCCGGCGATTTCATCCACGGTGCGTGTGGCACTCGCCACCGCCGGGACGAACGCGCCGGCCACCTGCACGGTTCGGGTGAGGGTGAGTTTGGCGCTGCCCGCCCCTGCGGGTTGGAAGTCGGCGAACACGCGGTAGGTACCGGCGGCATTCCACGTCCACGGCGTTGACCACGTGCCGGTAGCCGCGTCCAGCCTTGGGTGCACATGGGCGAAGTGCTGGCCGTCGGAACGGACCACGATGAGGTGCAGTTGCTTGTCGTGCACGGTCGCGTAGTCCAGCAGCGGCGTGCCGCCCGGGTCGACGATGGTGAAGCTCATCGTTCCCCGATCGTTGGGTGCGCTGGGGGACCGCACCGGGCTCAGGACGTATCCGTCTTCGGCCAACGACAACCCCGGCGGGTCGGCGAAGGGAACGACTGGCGACGCCTGCTCGGTCGGCGGCGCGCTGTGATCCGCTGCAGCATCGGAAGTTTGGGTCTTGGGAGATGTCGCCGCGGTATCAGGGACGACCGCTGCGGCGGTGACGTACGCAGCCGTGAACGCCACTGCCAGTCCGGCGCCAAACGCTGTCAATCGTCCCGCGGCGTTCATGCGACACGCACCGCCGAGTAGCCGGCCTCGTCGATGGCGTTGAGGATCTGCGCGTCGTCGACGGGACGGCTCGACGTCACGATCAGGGTGCCGGTTTTGGCGCTAACTTCGACGTCTTCAACTCCGGCGACCTCGCTGACCTCTTCGCGCACCGAGAGCTCGCAATGTCCGCAAGTCATTCCTGTGACGGCGTACGTGCTCGTGCTCATCACCGATCTCCTATCCTCGACGGGTGTAGATACCCCTACCGGGTATACGTAAAAGAGCATATACCCCTTGGGGGTATGCTTCAAGGGTCACTTTCCGGGGGTCACTGGCGTGGTGTCGACGCGCGTAGCGCTTTCCCGGAACGACAGGAGGGATCAGTTGGTGCGCACGTTGCACGTCGGAGATGATGGCTGGCCCCTCATGGGGGAGGTCGTCGGCCGCGGCGAACTGATCATCATGCTTCATGGTGGGGGTCCGGATCACTACAGCATGCGACCGCTTGCTGACCGGCTCGCTGGCCGGTATCGCGTTGCGTTGCCCGACATTCGAGGGTACGGAGCATCCCGTTGTCCCGACCCGACGTTGCACCGATGGGATCAGTACGTCAGCGACGTCATTGCGATCATTCACGCGCTCGATGACACCTGCGCCCACCTTGTCGGCGCCGGACTGGGCGGCACCATCGTTTTGCGGACGTGCCTCCAGCACCCCCGTATCGCCCGGTCGGCGGTGGTCATCAGCGCTGAAGCGATAGAGGACGATGCGGACAAAGCCGCAGACACCGATCTGATGGATCGTTACGCCGAGCGTGCCCGTTCCCGCGGTCTGCAGGCCGCCTGGGAATTGTTCATTCCTGATCTTCAGCCGCTGATCGCCAACCTGGTCGCTGAGGCTATTCCGCGCGCTGACGCCCACAGTGCGGCGGCCGCAGCGGCTATCGGCCATGACCGCGCCTTTGCAACGGTCGATGACCTCCGGCGCATCGACACTCCGACACTCGTCATCGCCGGCGACGACACCCGTCACCCCGAGTGCTTGGCACACAGCCTCGCCGACGTCCTTCCACGAGGGGTCCTCGCCGAAGTTTCGATGTCCCGCCAATTCCTCGACGCTGAGGACATGGCACACGCTTTCGGCCCAAAGATCAGAGGGTTTCTTGCCGCCGCGTCTGACCCAGACGCTGAAGGCGATCGGCACTAATGGCATAGCCCATAAGGGAGCACCGAGGTGGCGCGACTGGCCCGGAGCCCATCAGCCGCAGCAGGACACTCTCTTATCGGCCTTGATAGGTTGGCGCCCGCCGATGACTTTGATAAACGTGCACCGAGCGATGCACCTGGCGATCGACCGCGTGGTTGAACTTACTAGGAGCCGCCGGAATCTCTCTTGCGCCTTCATGCGTTAGACCTTTCCAGTCGAGGGGTTACCCGCGCGGGTACAACCCCAAGTTACCCCTGGGGGGTATCAGCACATAACGTCGGTCCCCATTGTTGATCGCGATTCTCTTGTAATCGCAATAAGGCAGGGCGTCGATAGCGCGCGCAAGTAACCTCGTCGCTGCCGATCGGTGTTAGTCGAGCGGTGGTGTCGATCTATCGCGGAGTTCGTTGCCAGTAGCGGACCGTGCCCCCGGGGCGTCCTTGCTGGGAACGCAGCAATCACGCCCACTAGCGATCGTGAGCACCGCCTTGTGGCGAGTACTCGGGCTGGCGGCGATACCACCGGCCTTCCCGTCGGCGACACCGGCCGCGGCCGCGCGACCCCAGGACTGATGACGCCGACGCCCATTCCGGACGATGCCGCCGCTAGTACTAGAACGCCGCTACGGCGACCGGGGGACGCAACGCTATGTCCCTCGTGCAGGTGTCAGCGCTCGGTGGTGAGCCGATCCAGGAGTGGCCGTAGGTCTTCGGCCAGTAGTGCCATCAGGTACACCGCGGCGACCCTGTGTTGGCGGTCCAGGACCATGGTGGTGGGCACCACGCTGGTCGGGTAGTTGCGTCCCAGGGTGATGAGGCTGCGCAGCGAGGGGTCGAAAATAGAGGGGTATCCCACGTTGCGGTCTGTGACGAAGTCGCGTGCGGTGTCGCGGTTGTCGCGGACGTCGATGCCGAGGAACTGCACGCCTCGGTCGCGGTATTCGGCGTATACCGTTTCCAGTTGCGGTGTTTCGGTGCGGCATGGTGCGCACCAAGAGCCCCAAACGTTGATCAGGACCACTTTACCGGTGAAATCCGACAGTCGGATCGGTTCGTCGGTGAACAGGTCGGGTCCGGTCAGATCGCCGATCGTCTCCCGTGTTGAGGGTGGGTCGTAGAAGATCGCGGTTTGACCTCCGGGCGATACGAAGTCGAAGGTGCCGCCCTGAGCGACAGCACCCTCACCCGTGGTGCAGCCGGTGACCGAGGCGGTAGCGACGACAAGGGTCGCCACGACGGCGACTATTCGCCTGAGACGAGGCATCTGGAGCATTCCTCTCGACGATTACGTTTGACGCGGATCCACCGTCGTAGCTCGTGGCTGCCCAACTTAGCTCTCGAAGGCCAGACCGCTGACCAGGATGAAGATGCCCAGGCCAATCAAGACAATCGGAAACAAGACGTGTTCCCAGCGTTCGAGGACTTCGGCGATCGGGCGGCGGGTGGCAACGAATCGGGCGGCAAGGACCAGGACCGCGACGAGGGCGAGGAAGACGACGCAGTAGGCCACCACGGCCGCGGGTCCCACGCTCAAGAAGACCGGAACGTAGACGCCGATGTTGTCCCCGCCGTTGGCGAAGGTGACTGCTGCGACGGTCCAGACACCGACGTTCTTGCCGGCAATCTTGCCGTCGTCGTCATCGTCGTTGTCTCGCCAGGCTTCCCAGGCCGCCCACAGTCCCAGTGCCAGGGGTATGAGCCCGAAGTACGGGATGACCTCTGGGGGAAGGAACGCTCCGGCACCCAGTGTCACCAGCACAGCCGCACCCAGAATGCCTGCAAAGCCGAGGTATTGGCCTGCGGTGATCCGGGCCGTGGTGCCGCGTTGTCCTGCGCCGCGGGCGAAGAACAGCGAGAGCACGACGATGTCGTCGATGTTGGTGACGATGAACAGGCCGATGGCGGGCAGAACCGACGACACGATCACCGGCCTGGCCTCGTGTTGCGTGCGGTGACGCCGGCCTGCCGAGGCGCGACCACGCCGGTGTGGCCGGCGGTCACGATGGCGCGCCGACCGGCGCTGCGCGGGTGGGGCTGGCTGCCGGATCCGTCGGCGCGCCGGCCAGCGGTGTGGTGCGTCCGGCCCGGACACCGTTGGCGATGACCACGATCTCGGCGAGTTCGTGGACGAGCACGACGGCGGCCAGCCCGAGCACACCGAACAGGGCCAGCGGCATCAATACGACGATCAATCCCAGCGACAGGGCGACGTTTTGCAGCATGATCTGCCGCGCCCGGCGGGCATGGCTGAACGCTTGGGGAAGGTGGCGCAGGTCTTCGCCCATCAACGCCACGTCGGCGGTTTCGATGGCCACGTCGGTGCCCATCGCACCCATTGCGATCCCCACGTCGGCGGTGGCCAGCGCGGGAGCGTCGTTGACGCCATCACCGACCATCGCGGTGGGGCGCTGGCCCCGGAGCTGGTCGATCAGCCGCGCTTTGTCTTCGGGGCGCAGCTCGGCGTGCACCGCTTCGATCCCGACATCGCGGGCCAGCGCGGCAGCCGTAGCCGTATTGTCGCCGGTGAGCATCGCCACCTGGTAGCCGTCGCGGCGCAACCGGGCGACCGCCTCGGCGGCCTCGGGCCGTAGCTCGTCGCGCACCGCGATGGCGCCGATCACCTGGCCGTTGACTTCGGCGAGGACCGCGGTGGCCCCGGTCCGCTGCATGCGGGCGACGTCACCGGCGAGCGGGCCGGGGTCCAGCCAGCCGGGGCGACCCAGGCGGATGGTGTCCCCGTGGCGGCATCCGGTGAGCCCGGCCCCGGTGACGGCCTGCACATCGGTGGCAGCCGTGACGTCATCGACGGCGGCGAGGATCGCCGCGGCCAGCGGGTGCTCGCTGCGCGCTTCCAGGGCCGCCGCCACATCCAGCACCTGCTCACGAGTGGCACCACCGGTGGTGGCAACGTCGATGACGGCGGGCCGGTTCGCGGTGAGTGTGCCGGTCTTGTCGAGTGCGACGCCGCGGATCCTGCCCAACCCTTCCAGTGCCGCACCGCCCTTGACCAATGCGCCGAACTTGCTGGCGGCGCCGATGGCGGCCACGACGGTGACGGGCACCGAGATCGCCAGGGCGCACGGGGAGGCGGCGACCAGCACCACCAGGGCCCGCTCGATCCAGGTGGCCGAGTCCCCGAGCAGGCTGCCGATCACCGCGATCAGCGCCGCGACGATCATGATCCCGGGCACTAGGGGTTTGGCGATGTGATCGGCCAGGCGTTGGGAGGCGCCCTTGCGGGACTGTTCGGCCTCCACGATGCGCACGATGCGGGCCAGTGAGTTGTCCTCGGCGGTGGTGCTGACCTCCACCTCGAGTGACCCGGTGCCGTTGATCGACCCGGCGAACACCTCATCACCGGGCCCGGCCTCTACGGGAACCGACTCACCGGTGATGGCCGAGACATCCAGCGCGGTGCGGCCGTGGCGGATGATGCCGTCGGTCGCGACACGCTCACCGGGCTTGATCAGCATCCGGTCGCCGATCTGCAAATCCGAAGGCGCGACGGTCTTTTCAGCACCGTCACGCAGCACGGTCGCCTCGTCGGGGACCAGCGACAATAGCGCGCGCAGTCCGCGGCGGGTGCGGGCCAGCGAGTACTCCTCCAGTCCCTCGCTGATGGAGAACAGGAAGGCCAGCATGGCGGCCTCACCGACCTCGCCGAGGATCACCGCGCCCACCGCGGCGATGGTCATCAGCGTGCCGACCCCGATTTTGCCCGTCGCCAGCCGCTTCAGGGTGGACGGCACAAAGGTGTAGGCGCCGGCCAGCAGCGCCACCGCTTCCAGCGCCAGGACTACCGGCTCGGCGGCGTCGAGGAACCCGGCGGTTACCGCTGCCAGCAGCAACACTCCCGAGAGGGCGGCGAACTGCAGTTCTTTGATCTGCCAGAGCCGCTCGGGCTCGCGGTCCCGCTCGTCGGCGCCGCGGGGTTCTTCGTTGCCGCAGCCGCAGGCATCGCTCATGGGCGCGTCTCCTGCGCATCCGTCGTCGCGTCGGTGCGGCCGCGGGTCCCGTAGGTCGGGCACAGCGCCACCTGGTTGCCGGTGGCAGCCAACAACGTCTCGGCCGCGGCCATCAGATCCATCAGCTCTGGTCGAGTCAGCGAGTAGAACACCTGACGGCCTTCGGGACGACCGGTCACCAGGCCGCACTCGCGTAGACACGCCAGATGCGCCGACACCGTGGATTGCGCCCCCCCCAGCAAGCTGGTCAGGTCGACCACGCGCGCTTCGCCTTCAGCGAGTCGCTCCAGAATCGCCAGTCGTGTCGGGTCGGACAGGCTGTGAAACAGCGCTACCGCCGGTGTGAGGTCCGCGGACGGCTGCATCGAGGATCTCCCCGTTGTCATCGCCATAGAGCGATGATAGCGTTTCGACACCATTAATCGTCAAATTATGGTGATAGCGCTGTCAGGCGTTTACTTAAGGGGTCGGAACGACACAACCTCGGGCCACCAAAGCGCTCAGACAATGCAGTCAGCGAACCAAGCGACGGGATGACCTCAACGCCGTAGTCGACCAAGAAAGGTGGTATGCGCAGTGTTGATGAACCGAGCCGAGACCTGGCTGGTGAATTCGCCGCCGCGGCGCTGGCTGCAACGCGTCTATGAGGTGCCGGTGCTGTTGCGGATGGGCGGCCGCCTGTTGCCCTGCACACGAGTATTGGAGATCGGCTGCGGGTCCGGGTACGGCTCGCAGCTGATCTTGGAACGGTTCGGGGCGGCCACCGTGGACGCGGTGGATCTGGACCCGGTGATGATCGGCCGCGCCGCCCGGCGCCTGGCCCGCTACGGGGATCGGGTTCGGCTGGCCCAGGGCAGCGCGACCGACTTGCGCACCGCACTGGATGTCGACGACGACAGCTACGGCGCGGTCTTCGACTTCGGGATCGTGCACCACATCCCGGACTGGCGTGAAGCGATCACCGAAGTCGGCAGGGTCCTGACACCGGGCGGTCGGTTCTACTTCGAGGAGGTCACCTCCCACGCGCTGGCGCGCTCCACCTACCGGCGGCTGTTCGATCACCCCACCGACGACCGATTCAGCGCCGAACAGTTCCTCGATGAATTGGTCCACCACGGCCTGGTGGTGCTGGGATCGCTCACCCGAGTCCAGGGTGACTACCTGCTCGGCGTTGCGGCCAAGCCGGTTCGCACCGGGGGTGAGCGGTGATGGCGGTTGCTGGGCTGGCGCTGTTCGCCGCCATGATGCTGGTGTTGGGCGCCTTGCGCGCGGTGATTCAGCGGCGCCGCACCGGCGAGATTGGCACACGGCGCACCTTGCGCCCGGACGGCTCACTGGAGTGGTGGGCGCTGGCCGGGACCGACCTCGGCTGGCTGACAGTGGGCGTCGCCGCCCCCGTCGCCGACCTGGCCGGTATTTCGCCGCTGGCGATCCTTGATCATTCGGTGCTGCGCGGGGCCGGTGTCGCGGTAGCGGTGCTAGGCATGCTGTTGGCTTTCACCGCTCAGATGGCCATGGGCGCGTCCTGGCGGACCGGAATCGACAAGGCCGAACGTACGACTCTGGTCACCGCCGGCGCCTTCCGAGTCGTTCGCAACCCGATCTTCACCGCCGCAACTGTCGCGTTCGTCGGCCTGGCGCTCATGGTGCCCAACGCGGTGGCGATCGCCGGCCTAGTGGTCTGCGTGATCGGCATACAAGCACAGGTGCGCTTCGCCGAAGAGCCCTACCTACGCCGAGCCCACGGCGTGGCCTACACCGAATACGCCTCCCGCATAGGTCGCTTTCTGCCTGGGCTCGGACGCCTACAACGCGAGCACCAGCACCGGAGCTAACCGATGCGGGCAGACGAGGGCGATCGTCGCGTAACTCCTCACCGCGACGGGATCGCGGACCTGCGGCCCCACAGACCAACGTCGCCGCCAATGAAAGGACGATCAAAGTGACCGAATGTGAAAGTTTCCAAGCGACGTTCGCGTTCGTCGACCTGTCCGGATTCAGCGTCCTGACGGAAATGTGCGGGGATGAACAAGCCGCCAGTATGGCGGGCCGTCTGCTTGCCGTGGCCCGTGAGTCGCTCGGACCGGACGTCACCATCGTCAAGACGATGGGTGATGCGGTCATGCTGCGAGCCAGCGAGACCGAGCCGATGGTGGCGACCATCCTACGACTCGCTGACCGCGCCGCCGAGGAGGACGGATTTCTTGCGCTGCGGGCCGGCATTCACCGCGGCAGTGCGGTCCAGCGCGACACCGACTACTTCGGACACGGTGTGAATGTGGCCGCGCGCCTCACAGCGCTGGCCGGCGCCGGGCAGGCTCTCTTCACCGAAGAAGTTCGCCGGGCCTGCGCGCAGCGCGGCCTCTCGCTAGAGCCATTAGGAGTCAAGCGACTTCGCAACATTGCGACACCGATAAAGGTCTACGCGGTGGGACTGGCGGCGGCCCGCTATCCCACCGACCCGGTGTGCCGGGTGCGCGTCGATCCCGCCACGGCGGCCAGCCATCTGCGTCACTCAGGTCATGACTGGTATTTCTGCTCACCGCAGTGCGCTCAACGATTCGTCGCCGCACCAACGCAGTACGCGTAGGCAAAAGCAATCAGCACTCGCCACCCGCGGGGAATCACTCAAGGACTGAGCACAGATCGGGGTCGTCTGCGGGCGGGCTCAAATCGATCGGCGCTGTAGTCCTTCACGCAGCGTCCTGGGCCTGCGCCCATGCGGTGTAACCGCCGATCAGATCACTAACGTTGGCGAATCCGTCGGCCCGCATCATTGAGGCGGCCACGCTGGAGCGCCAGCCGCCTGCGCAATGCACCACGATCGGCTTGCCCCTAGGAACTTCTGCGCACTGGGTGCGCAGCTGGGCCAGTGGGATGTGCACCGCGCCGGGAATCGTGCCGACGTCGCGTTCGCCGGGATTGCGGATGTCGATCACGGTGACCGCATTCTCGGCCCGCAGCCGGTCGAGCTCAGCGGCGCTGACCCGTGGCGCCGGTTGAACGAGATCGGTCAGCTCAGCCGGGAAGGCACCGTCAGTGCCGACGGTGAGATAACCCACCACGTTGTCCGAGCCGATGCGGGCCAGCCGCATGGCCGCGGTCTGCTCGTCACCGGGGTAGGTGATCAGCGCGATGTTGGCGCCCACCTCGGCGACCATGCCGACGGTTTCAGCGAAGCGGCCGTCGAAGCCGACGTTGACCGATCCGCGGAGATGACCGGCCGCGAAGTCGTCGACCGACCGCGCATCCACGACCCGAACGCTGGTCTGCAGACCGGCCCGTAGCTGAGCCGCGGCCATTGGGGGAATCCTGCGGCGCTGATCCAGCAGTGGGTGAACCCGCTTGTTCATCGCCGCGTCCATCGAGAAGTACGCGGGTGCCGCGGGCTGGCCGTGGGTGACCAGCTCGACGAAGTCGGCCTCGGTCATCGGCTGCACCGACGGGTTGGTGCGGCGCTGCTCGCCGATCGTGGAGGTCAGCTCGGCCGAGAGGTTTTTTCCGCACGATGAACCCGCGCCGTGGACGGGCATCACCGTGACATCATCGGGCAGCGCCAGCAGCTTGTCGTGGATGCTGTAATACATCGCCCGAGCTAGGTCGGCAGTCGAACCGTCACCCAGATTGGCCAGGTCCGGACGACCCACATCGCCGATGAACAATGCGTCACCGGTCAGCACCGCGACGGGCTCTACGTCGGGACGTTCACGCACCAGGACGCTGATCGATTCCCAGGTGTGCCCCGGGGTCGAGAGGATCTCCAGATCGACCTCGCCGAGCGAGAGGTGCTGCCCGTCAGACAACCGGCGGATCGGATAGTCAGTCTGGGCGGCCGCGCCGAAGCCGATCCACCCGCCGGTGGCCTCCACCAGCTCCAGGTGGCCCGAGACGAAGTCCGCGTGAAAGTGGGTGTTAATGACGCCTTCGATCGTCAACCCGTGCCTGGCGGTGTCGTCGAGGTATTCGGTGATGTCGCGGCGCGGGTCGACAACCACTGCGCGCCCGCTGCTTTCGTCTCCAATCAGATACGACGCGTGCGACAGGCACTCGATGTAGTACTGCTCCAGAATCATCGTCTTTCCTTCTCTAGATAGGCCCTGCTGCCTCCACTTCGGGCCCTCACATCCCAACACAACAATACCCCCGTGGGTATATTATTCCATGATCGCAATACCTAGTGGGGTATTTCTAGTATGGTTCTAATATACCCCCGGTGGTATCGCGCGCACAGGCGGCGGCTACGACGTCAACTGGGAGGACGACATGACGGTGTCGAACACCGCGATGTGCGGTTTCGCTGCGAGGCCGCCGACGTGACGGCCTTGACCGTCGTCCTGGCCGTGGTCGTGGGAGTCTCGCTGGGACTGTTGGGCGGGGGTGGCTCAATCCTGACCGTCCCGCTACTGACCTACGTCGCAGGACTGGACGTCAAGGAGGCGATCGCAAGTTCGCTTCTGGTCGTCGGCGTCACCAGCATGGTCGGCGTCATCGCTCATATGCGGGCCGGGCGCGTGCGGTGGCGCGTCGCACTACGGTTCGGCGCAGCGGCTATGACCGGGGCTTTCTGCGGCGGCCTACTGGCCGGCGTCATCCCCGAAACGGTGCTGCTAGTCACCTTCGCAGTGATCATGATCGCCTCCGGGATCGCGATGCTGCGCGACCGCAAGACAACTTCCGGCGACGAGGCCCCGCAGGTTCAGGTGGCCAAGGTGGCCGTAATCGGTGGCGTCGTCGGTGCGTTGGGCGGTCTCGTCGGCGCGGGTGGCGGCTTCCTGCTGGTACCTGCGCTGGTCCTGCTGGCCGGACTTCCGATGCCCGCCGCGATCGGTACCTCGTTAGTGGTGGTCGCAATGCAATCGTTGGCCGGTCTAGCTGTACTGACCACGGACGTTGGTGACGGCGTGGTGAGGTGACAAGACGAAGACCTCCGAGTGAAGTGCGAACT
>NZ_JAQGCZ010000024.1 GCF_027706845.1 Mycolicibacterium sp. BiH015 | reverse complement strand
GGGTGACCGCCACCTTGCGTGCCGCCATGGAAGCGGTCTGGGCCAAAGAAGCCGCCCCCGGACACCACCTCCCCGACTACGAACTCACCGACCCCGCCGACACGACGCCCACCGCTCACGAGGCGGTAGCCCCAGACCAGCCCGCGGTCGCCGACATGCCCGACGCGGCGGCGGTCGCCGACGAGCCCGCCGAGGAGACGCCCGAGGGCGAGGCGGCGGTCGATGATCATGATCCGCAGCCTGAGGCGCGGGGCTCGGATCCGCGCACCCAGCAGCAGCGCAACCACGACGCTCTCGAAGCGATGGCCGTGCGGGCGCTGCGATCCGGTGACCTGGGCACCCACCACGGCCTGCCGGTGACCATCATCGTCTCGACCACCCTCCAAGACCTCGAGAAAGGAGCCGGGGTCGCGGTCACCGGCGGCGGCACCCTGCTTCCGATGCGCGATCTGATCCGGCTGGCCGCCAACGCGTTTCACTACCTGTACGTCTACGACAAGCACACCAGCGAGAGCCTGTATCTGGGTCGCACGAAACGACTCGCCAACCCCGCACAGCGGATCGTGGCCCACGCCCGCGATCGTGGCTGCACCCGGCCAGGCTGCACCGCACCGGGCTACTGGTGCCAGCTGCACCACGCCGTCGCGGACTGGAAGAACGGCGGCCAGTCCAATGTCGATGACTTCACCCTGGCCTGCGAAGCCGATCACCGCATGCTCGACAACACCGACTGGCGCACCCGCAAAAACGCCAAAGGCCAGACCGAATGGCTCCCACCACCCGACCTCGACACCGGCCAACACCGCACCAACGGCTACCACCACCCCGAACGCTACCTACTCCCCGAAGACGAAGACGACGACGAACCGTGAGAGATATTTGTGCACAATCGCTTACGCGGTGGAAGGCCGTTACAGGTGCGGCGTTGTCGGTGAATGCGCCGAGGTGTCTTGCTGCGCGCGCGGGCTTTAGTGCCTACCCTGGGGTCCCATGGCAGCGCCGACGGAAGAGCCCTCGAGGCTTGTGCTGCCCGCGACTCTGGTCGAAGTCACCGCTCACCGGCTCCGCGATGCCATCCTCTCGGGCGAGCTGGCGCCGGGCGAAAAGATCGTCGAAGAGCAGCTGTGCGCAGACATCGGGATCAGCCGAGCGCCGCTGCGGGAAGCCCTCCGGCTGCTCGCACAGCAGGGCCTTGTCGAACACCTCCCCCGGCGCGGCTCCCGCGTCGCCGAATGGTCACCCACCGACATCTTGCAGCTGTTCGAACTGCGCAATGTCTTAGAACGTCACGCCATCGAATCCGCCGTACCCCTGCCCGACCCCGACTGCGACCTTGAGCCGGTGCGCATCGCGCTGGACCGCATGGATGCCGCGACTGATGCCCTCGACCGCGACGACGCCCACCGAGGGTTTCACGCCGCCGTCGTGGGTCTCGCCAACAACCGCCAGCTCGACATCGCACTCGAGCCCATCCTGCTCAAGCTGCAACTGCCGATGGCCAGGAACCTCCGCGAAGAGGCCCGCGTGCGCGCCGAAGACGATGGAATCAGTCGTCACAAAGCGATTCTCGCCGCGCTGGAAACCAACGACCCCGGCGTGGTCGTTGAGGCGATCCGAGACCACGGACACCTCGACTATCTGGGACTCGACTAGCGGTGCCTCCGCAGCGCTAACACAATTGACACACGGTTGACCCGAATTCGCCATGATTCTGTCGACAATCGACAGATATGGTCAATGATCTCCGCGGGCCGGCAATCGGACCCTCGGTGTCCGAAATCCTTGCCTCGCACGCGAGCGGAACGGGTTCGCCCGCCAAGACCGCCGCCCGCGTCGCCGACGCCATCGCGGCCAGAGGTGACGACGGAACGTGGCTGTCCGTAGTCCCCCGCGACCAGCTGATCGAGGCGGCGGAGGAGATCGAACGCCGCCCAGGGGCCCGTACGCTGCCGCTCTACGGTGTGCCGTTCGGCGTCAAGGACAGCATCGACGTCGCGGGCCACCCGACGACTCTCTCCTGTCCCGACTACTCCTACGTCGCCGCCGCCACGGCACCCGCGGTCCAAAGACTCATCGACGCCGGTGCGTTGTACGTCGGCAAGACGAGCTTGGACCAATTCGCCACCGGCCTCAACGGCACCCGCACCCCCCACACCATTCCGCGCAGCGTGTATGGCGGCGAAATGATCTCTGGTGGTTCGAGTTCCGGCTCCGCGCTCGCCGTCGCGCTGGGTGAGGTGCCGTTCGCAGTGGCCACCGACACGGCGGGATCCGGCCGCGTTCCGGCGGCACTCAACGGTGTCGTCGGCTTCAAGCCCTCCCGCGGTCTCATCAGTACCGTCGGCCTCGTTCCCGCGTGCAAATCCCTCGACTGCCTCAGCGTGATGGCCGGTTCCATCGATGACGTCGACCGCGTGCTCGACATCATGATCGGCCGCGACGACGGTGACCCGTGGTCCCGTGACCGCGGACCACGGTTCGCCGGCGGCCCCATCCGCGTCGCTCTGCCGCCCGCCTCCGAGCTCGAGTTCTTCGGCGACGACGACATGCGGCACGCCCACATGGCGTTTCGCGAGCACCTGGCCCGCGCCCACCCGACTGTCGAAGTGTCCCTTGAACCGTTCCTGGCAGCGGGAGAGCTCCTCTACCAGGGTCCCTGGGTCGCCGAACGTCTCGTGGAGTTCGGCGATTTCCTTGCCGAGCAGCCCGAATCGATCCATCCGGTGGTGCGCCAGATCTTCGAGGGCGGGCGCAAGTACACCGCCGTCGACGCCTTCGCGGCGTTGCAGAAGCTACAGAAGCTCAAGGCACGCGTCGGCCGGCTGTGGAAACAGATGGACGTACTGGTGGTGCCCACGATCGGCACCACGTTCACCGTCGACGAAGTACTCGCAGCACCGATCGACTGCAACACGATGCTCGGCCACTACACCCATTTCGGGAATCTGCTCGATCTGCTGGGTGTCGCGGTACCGCTCGGTGTCACCGCGGGCGGAAGGCCCTACAGCGCAATGCTTCTCGGCAACGCGCTCACTGACGACACCGTACTCCAGCTCGCCGCCCAGCTCCTCGACGAGCCTCGTCCCGCGCGAACCCTTCATGCAGCTGTTTCTCCGTCAACCACTGATTCTCCCGTTCAGGAGCGCCTGTGAACCACATCGTCGAGGTCCCCGCCGAACCGTCCTCGTTTCGGCTCGTCGCGGACAAGACTGCGCTGATCGTCATCGACATGCAGCGAGACTTCCTCCTGCCGGGCGGCTTCGGCGAGAGTCTCGGCAATGACGTCGACCAGTTGCTGAAAGTCGTTCCGCCCCTGGCTGCGCTGATCGCGGCGGCCCGTGCGGCCGGCATCATGGTCATCCACACCCGCGAAGGTCACCAACCGGATCTGTCGGACTGCCCACCGGCGAAGCTCAATCGTGGTGCGCCGTCGAAGCGCATCGGCGACCCCGGCAAGTACGGCCGGATCCTGATCCGCGGCGAGTACGGCCACGACATCGTCGACGAACTGGCGCCCACCGACGGTGAAGTCGTCATCGACAAGCCCGGCAAGGGCGCCTTCTATGCCACCGAGCTGTCCGACGTGCTGACCGAGGCCGGTATCACCCAACTGCTCGTCACGGGGGTGACCACCGAGGTGTGTGTGCACACCACCACACGGGAGGCCAACGACCGCGGATACGAGTGTCTCGTCGTATCCGACTGTGTCGGTTCGTATTTCCCCGAGTTCCAGCGCGCCGGCCTGGAGATGATCAAAGCGCAAGGCGGCATCTTCGGCTGGGTCGCCGACACCTCCGCCGTGATTCCCGCACTGTCCAAACTCGCCACGACTGCAGCCTGAAAGGATCCCGATGAGCACTGACGTCACCACCCCGCCTCCGGCCGATCCGATCGAACCGCCCGTCTCCAAGCCGGTCTCGCTCGCCTGGTGGACGAAAGGCGACACCAACGCGTTCTTCGGGTTGGGGTTCAACATCCTGGTCAATGTGCTCACACTGACTGGACTGATGATCGGCGTGATCGCGGTCCCGGCCGACGATGTCCTCGGCACGGTGCTCCCGGCACTCGGTGTCGCGTTGATCCTGGGCAATCTCTATTACACGTTCCTCGCTCGCCGGCTCGCCAAGCGGGAGAACCGAACCGACGTCACGGCGCTGCCATACGGCCCGAGCGTCCCGCACATGTTCATCGTGGTCTTTGTCGTGATGCTGCCGGTCTATCTCGCTACCGACAACCCGATGCAGGCGTGGCAGGCGGGCCTGGCATGGGCGTTCCTGATCGGCGTCATCGTGATGATCGGCGCATTCGTCGGCCCCTACATTCGTAAGCTGACCCCACGCGCTGCGATGCTGGGCACCCTCGCCGGTATCTCGATCACGTTCATCTCGATGCGCCCCGCCGCCCAGATGTGGGAGGCCGCCTGGATCGGTCTGCCCGTCCTCGCCATCATCCTGATCGGCTTCTTCACCAATGTGAAACTGCCCGGCGGCATTCCGATCGGACTGGTGGCGTTGCTGGTCGGCACCGCGATCGGTTGGGCCGGCGGCTACATGTCGGCACCCGACGTCGGGGCCGCTGTCAGCAACATCGCCATCGGCATACCCGACCTCCGAATCGACATGCTGTTCAACGGGCTTGCCGATCTCGCGCCACTGCTCGGCACTGCGATCCCGCTGGGTGTCTACAACTTCACCGAAGCAATGAGCAATGTCGAGAGCGCCGCGGCGGCCGGCGACAACTACAACCTGCGCAGTGTCCTTCTCGCCGACGGTGCGGGAGCGGTCATCGGTTCGGCGTTCGGTTCGCCCTTCCCGCCCGCGGTGTACATCGGCCACCCCGGCTGGAAGGACGCCGGCGGACGGGCCAGTTACTCGCTCGCGAGTGGCGCGATTATCGGGATCTTCTGCTTCGTCGGTCTTTTCGGTGTGCTGGCCGCGCTGCTTCCGGTGCCTGCGATCGTCCCGATTCTGCTCTACATCGGTCTGCTGATCGGCGCGCAGGCGTTCCAGGCGGTACCGAGGCTGCACGCCATCGCCGTCGTTGCAGCGCTGCTGCCCAACCTCGCGGAATGGGGCAAGACTCAGATCGACAATGCTCTTGCCGCTGCCGGGACGACAGCCGCCGAGGTGACAGCCGAGGCGCTCAACGGTGCAGGCGTGGTCTACGAGGGTCTGAAGACGCTGGGCGAAGGCGCGGTGCTGAGCGGCATGCTGCTTGGCACGATGGTCGTCTTCATCTTGGAGAAGAAGTTCCTTTACTCCGCGATCGCGGCGGGTGTCGCGGCGGTGCTCTCTTTCATCGGCCTGATCCACGCGCCCGAGGTCACTTGGGCGGCGAGTCCATCGGTTGCGCTGGGCTATCTGTTCTTCGGCCTGGTGTGCGTGGCGTTCTCGTTCCTGCCTGGCGCCAAGGACCCAGCGGAAATCGACGAGTCGGACATAGTGGCGGGCCACTGATCTGACGATAGTGGCGGGCCACTGATCTGACGACAGTGGCGGGCCACTGATCTGCCCATAGTGGCGGGCCACCGATCTGACGACATGGCGGTCAACGCCCTTCCAGGTCTGAATATCTGCGTGGTCACAACCCCGAGCGAAGGTGTCATAGATAACCTAATCTTTCGTGGACAACTGTAAAAGAAGTCTTCTAGGCTCGACACCATGTCCGAAAGAGGTCGTAGCGCGGATCCTCGCGCGGAGCGGGTCAGAAGCCGTCTCCGTCACGCTGCGCTCGTGCTCGCCGACGAACGACCGGTCGACGAGATCTCCGTCGCCGACCTCGTGTCCCAGGCCGACGTCAGCCGTCAGGTCTTCTACCGGCATTTTCGCGACCGTGACGACGCGATCGCCGCAGCGTTCAGCGAGCTGTTCGCGCAACGACCCGCGTCAGCGAAGGACGCGAAGGACCTGATCCTCGAGCTGTTCGGATTCGCCGCCGAACATGCAGCCCTGTTCCGGCACGTCGTCCCCAGCACCGTCAACCAGCATGTCCTGGTCACCTACCGCGACGCGCTGCGCGCGCCCTGCGAGCAGATCGCCCGTCAGGGCATGGCTGTGCTCGACACCGTCACTTCCATTTCCACAGATGCCGTGACCCGATTTCTGATCGGCGGGTTCACCGAGGTCCTGCGGTCGTGGATGGAGGACCCGGACGCCACCGACCTGCCCCTCCGAGTCGGCGTCGCACTCGACACCGTCGACGCGCTGCTCGGCATCACGTCAGCTCAGAAAGGACCCTCCCGTGGGTAGACATCAGACACACGACATTCCTCCATTTCGGAACCGCGCGACCCTCCGCACCACGGTCCTCGCGCTGGCGGGCCTGACCGTGTTCGTGCTGGCAATGGTCGCCAGCTATTCCGGGGCCTTCGCCAAGCCGACACTGCACCACCTGACAGTCGCAGTGTCGGCCCCCACGCAGTTTGTCGACGGGCTGCGTGACCAAAACTCGTTGACCGTCAATGCGGTTGGTGACGCCGCCGCGGCAAAGGCGGAGGTACTCGAACGGACCGCCGACACCGCGTTCGCCGTGACACCGGACGGCCACATGACCGTATACGTGGCAGGCGGCGGCGGCCACAGTGTGGCGGCGGCCGCCGAGGCGGTCGGCCGCACCGCGGCCGAGCGCGCAGGCCTGGCACCCGTCGTCGAGGATGTCGCACCGACGTCAGCGGGCGATCCGTCCGGCACCGTCGAGTTCTATGCCGTCATCTTCATCTCGATCGGTGCATCGCTGGGCGCCGCACTGCTCGGACGGTTGATGGGCAGCGTTCGCACGCCGACGACACTGGCGTTGCGCACGATGTCGCTCGCCGCGTTCTCCGCAGTGCTGGCGGGCGCGGTCACGGTCTACGTCGGTCCCGTGCTGGACGCGCTTACAGGCCATCCGTGGCAGGTATTCGGCGTGCTGTGGCTCTACGCGATGGCCGTCGGCGGCGCCGTCACCGGAGTCGCGGCCGCGTTCGGCACTGCCGCGTCGGTCGTGCTCGGCCTGTTCCTGGTCGTCGTCGGCAACGCCGCGGCCGCCGGTCCGGTCGGACGGCCGCTGCTGTCAGGGTTCTACTCGACCTTCACGGCGATCGTGCCGCAGGGTTCGGGGGTGTCGTTGCTGCGCAGCATCTCCTACTTCGACGGCCACGGAGCGACGACTCCGCTGGCCACGCTGGCCATCTGGGCGATGTCCGGGTGTTTTCTCGCAGTTGTCGCCACCGCCGCCCGGGTGAATTATCGTCCCCTCTATGAGCGAGTCCTACTACGACCTCGGCTCCTATCACCGACCGACTGACTCACCGTCGGAAGCCGCGCGAGTGTGGTTCGACCGCGCAATGGTGTGGTCCTATGCCTTCAACCACGAAGAAGCGATCCACTGTTTCGACCGCGCACTCGAACTCGACCCCGACTTCGCCCTCGCCCGTTGGGGTGTCGCGTACGCCATCGGGCCGAACTACAACAAGGGGTGGGAAGCTTTCGACCCCGTGGACCTCGGCGCGTCGCTGGCCCGAGCGCGGATGGAACTGCGACTCGCGGCCGGCGGGCGGGCCTCGGCCGTGGAGCGCGGGCTGATCGACGCCCTCGCAGCCCGCTTCCCCACCGACGATCCTGAGGACGTACAGGCTCTGACCGGAGGCCACACCGCGTATGCCGATGCGATGGCTGCGCTGGCGAAGGCCTACCCCGACGATATCGACGTCGTTGCGCTTGCCGCCGACGCCCTGGTCAATGTCACCGCGTGGGCGTTGTGGGACAGCAGAACCGGCGAACCCGCGCCAGGCTCGCGCGTCGTCGAGGCCAAGCGACTCCTCGACGATGCACTCGCCACCGATGCCGGACGTCGGCATCCGGGAATCCTGCATCTCTACATCCACGCGATGGAGATGTCGACCGCACCGCAGGCCGCGCTGCCCGCCGCCGACCTGTTGCGCGGCCTGGTGCCCGACGCTGGGCATCTGCAGCACATGCCCAGCCACATCGACGTGCTGTGCGGCAACTACCGCGACTCGGTGGTGGCAAATCAGTCCGCGGTACGCGTCGATCGGCGTTTCGTGGAACACCAAGGCCCGCTGAACTTCTACTCGCTGTACCGCGCCCACAATCTGCACTTCGTGGTGTATTCGGCGATGTTCGAGGGCAATTCGGCCGTCGCCCTGCAGGCCGCCGACGAACTCGCCGAACAGCTGACCCCCGAACTGCTCGCCATCGAGTCGCCACCGATGGCGGACTGGCTCGAAGCATTCGTCCCGTTGCGGATTCACGTGTTGGTGCGGTTCGGCCGATGGGACGAACTGATCGCGACGCCGCAGCCCGAGGACGCCGAGCTGTACTGCACGACAGCGGCGACCATCCACTACGGGCGCGGGGTGGCGCACGCCGCGAGCGGGCATCTTGACCAGGCCCGGGCGGAACGGGATCTGTTCGCGGCGGCCTACGAACGGATCCCGGACAGCAGATATCTGTTCAACAACACCAGTCGAGACATCCTCGCCGTGGCTGCCGCGATGCTCGACGGTGAGATCGACTATCGCGCAGGAAAATTCGACGAGGCATTCGCCCATCTGCGGCGTGCTGTCGAGCTCGACGACAACCTGCCGTACGACGAACCGTGGGGCTGGATGCAACCGACCCGGCACGCGCTCGGCGCGCTGTTGTTGGAGCAGGGACACGTCGAAGACGCGGCGAAGGTGTATGCAGCCGACCTCGGACTCGACCCCACGCTGAGCAGACCGTGCCAGCACCCGGGAAACGTGTGGAGTCTGCACGGATACCACGAATGCCTCACGCGGCTGGGCCGCGACGCCGAGGCGGTGATCATCGGCAAGCAGCTCGAACTCGCGTCCGCGCGGGCGGACGTGCCGATCACGGCGTCATGCGCATGCCGGACCGACGAGCGCTCGCGCGAGGAGTCGGCGGCCGGGCACGCAGAATGCTGCGACTGAGATCAGCCGAACGCGACCCGTTCCAACCAGAAGTCGACCAGCTCGGCGTCGCCACGGATCTGCACCGTCGACACGGGCCTGCGGCGATAAAGCACAAGCAGCACATCGGTGACCGGACCACGTAACTCCGCAGCGGTTTGTTCGGGCCCTCGGCGCCACGCCAGCGTGTCGCCCGTGAAGTCCAGTAGCCAGTCGTCGTTGGTGTCGGTGGTGTGCAGACCGATGGTGCGTCCGGGCCCCAGCAGCTCCCGCATCCACGGATGCACCTCGAAATGAAAGGGCATACAGCCCAATTCGAGCCACTCCTGCACCCCGTCGACGGCGAGGAAGTTCGGCAGCGTGTAGTCGATGTCGAGCGCCAGGGCGGCATCGGCCCTGTGCACCGCCGTCTCGTGGGCGAACCGCCGGGCGAAGAATGCGCTGCCGCCGCCGGGCACCGGGCACCACACCTGCTCGGCCGGCCCCGCTTCGCGCAGTGCGCCCGCCAGGCCGGTCGCAGAAGCGCGCAGCGCCGCCGCCAGCGCTGCCGCATCCTCGCCACCGTGCCCCGACAGGTCGCGCAATTCCGTGTCCGACGGCGGCGACTCGGCGCGCGTCTCGACGATCTCCCGCGCCCAACGCAACCCGGCCTCGACGTGACACGCAAGCTGTGCGATGGTCCACCCCGGACAGGACGGTACGGGCGTCATCAGGTCGGCCCCATCCAGATGATCTGCGAACAAGTCGGCCTGAGCCTCGATCTCGTTGCAGTGCCATACGAACTCGCGCATGTCCCTTCCTGCCTGCTGCGTAGACTCCGCCGTGTGGCAGTCACCGATGTCGACCTACGGTACTTGCGGCGCTGTGTGCAGCTAGCAGGCCGGGCGCTCGAGGACGGCGATGAACCTTTTGGCTCGGTGCTGCTCGACCCCTCGGGCACAGTCCGCTTCGAGGACCACAATCGGGTCAAGGACGGCGACGCCACCCGCCACCCGGAGTTCGCGATCGCGAAGTGGGCCGTGGAGCACCTGTCCCCTGCTGACCGCGCTCAATCCACCGTCTACACCTCCGGCGAGCACTGCCCGATGTGTGCAGCCGCCCATGCGTGGGTAGGCCTGGGGCGCGTCGTCTATGCCGCCTCGTCGGCGCAGCTGACACAGTGGCTTGTCGAGTGGAATGCCCCGCCCGCCCCCGTGGCCGGGTTGCCCATCACGACCGTCGCTCCCGGCATCGTCGTCGACGGACCGGCGCCCGAACTGACGGAGGAGATTAAGGCGTTGTACGCAAAGGCATTTCGTCCATGACGGCGGGCTGGGTCGAACACGTCATCTGGTGGCAGGTCTATCCACTCGGCTTCGTCGGAGCCTTTCCTGCCGATCCAGCGCCGACCGCCGATCAGCACCGGTTGCGCCGCGTCGCGGACTGGCTCGACTACGCAGTCGAACTCGGGGCCTCCGGTCTGGCATTGGGGCCGGTGTTCGCCTCGCAAACGCACGGCTACGACACCGTCGACCACTACCGCATCGACCCCCGCCTCGGCGACGACGCGGACTTCGACTACCTCGTCGCCGAGGCGCACCGCCGCGGCCTTCGGGTGCTGCTCGACGGCGTGTTCAATCACGTGGGAACCGGCTTTCCGCGGTATCGCGAAGCCCTCGACGGCGGTGACCGGTCGTGGTTCCGGGGGCGCGGCGACGAGTTCGCGACATTCGAGGGGCACGGCGGCCTCATCGCGCTGAATCACCGCAGCGCGGAGGTCGTCGACTACACCGTCGACGTGATGAGCCACTGGCTCGGCCGCGGAGCCGACGGCTGGCGACTCGACGCTGCCTACGCCGTTCCCGACACATTCTGGTCACAGGTGCTCCCGCGAGTTCGCGACAGACATCCGGAGGCGTGGTTCGTCGGCGAGGTGATTCACGGCGATTACGAAGCGCGCGTTCGTGATTCCGGGTTTGACTCCGTCACCCAGTACGAGCTGTGGAAGGCCATCTGGAGCAGCATCAACGACGCCAACTTCCACGAGCTGGACTGGGCGCTGAAGCGGCACAACGAGTTTCTCGACACCTTCGTCCCGCTCACCTTCATCGGCAACCACGATGTGACCCGCATCGCCAGCCAACTGACCGACACCGACCACGTCGAGCACGCACTCGTGATCTTGCTGACCACCGGTGGTACCCCGAGCATCTACGCCGGCGACGAGGTGGCCTACCGCGGGGTCAAAGAGGAGCGGTTCGGCGGTGACGACGCGGTTCGCCCCGAGTTCGGCACGCCCTTCGAGGGGGTCGGCGAACACGGACATCAGGTCTTCCGGTCCCACCAACACCTGATCGGTCTGCGGCGCCGGCATCCGTGGCTGCACTCGGCCAGAACCGCTCCGCTCGCGGTGACCAACACGTCGTACGTCTACACGACACGTCGCGGCGACGACTCCCTGGTGGTCGCCCTCAACGTCGGAGATGAGATCGTCCCGCTGAACCTCGGCGGTCTCGGTGTGCAGCGCGCTGAAGTCGTCGCCGGTTCGGGCGCCCCGCCTCCCGATATCGTCACCGAGACCTCAGTCCCGCCCCACGGCTGGCTGATATTGGCGCCGCGCTGAGCACTCAGTTGAGCAGATCCACCGTGACCGGATCGTCGTCGCCGCCGTAGAAGGTGTCCAGCACCGCGCGGAACGGTGCGGCATCGTCTGCGGCGCGCGCGAACAGCGTCATCGACGAGCGAACCTTCAGATCGTCGGGATAGCCGAGGATGTCGGTTGCCGACCGCCCGGCGTGCGTCGCAAGAACGTCGGCGCATTCTCGCAGCCTCGGCCCGAGCACAGGGTGATCGAGGTATGCGCGTGCCTCGTCGAGTGATCTGATACCGAACCGCTGGGCTGTCGGGCTGCGCCCTAGGCCCCTTAGCTGGGGGAAGATGAACCAGATCCAATGACTGCGCTTGGACCCGGCCCGAATTTCAGCCAGCGCGGTCGCGTAGACGCCTTCTTGAGCCGCCACGAAGCGATCGAGGTCGAACGGTTGCTCGTGAGTCATCTCCACCGCCCCCTTTCCGCAGCCGATGTGTCCACGCTACTGCCGGTGCGGTCGGCCACGACACCCGAGCACCGCTGGTTCGGGGGGGCGACGAGTCCGCCTCGAGTCGCAATCGTTAGCCAACCGCGACCGCCAATCCCTGTGTCGGGCCGCTGATCACGGTGTCCAAGCGTGTTCCATTACCCGTGAAACCAGACGGCATGTTTGCGAACCAGGCGGACGTTGACGAGAAAGGTGTGGATTGCCGTTATGAAGTGGAAAGAGAAGTTTCAGGGCACGACGCGGAGGGCGCTTCGGCGGGTGGCTGCTGCCGCCCTGGCCGCGGCCACGCTGCCCGGGCTGATCGGCTTCGCGGGGGGTTCGGCGACTGCCGGGGCGTTCTCGCGCCCCGGTCTTCCCGTCGAGTATCTCGACGTGTTCTCACCCTCGATGAACCGCAACATCCGTATTCAGTTCCAAGGCGGCGGCCCGCACGCGGTGTACCTCCTGGACGGCCTGCGAGCGCAGGACGACTACAACGGCTGGGACATCAACACCCCGGCGTTCGAGTGGTTCTACCAGTCCGGGCTGTCGACGATCATGCCCGTCGGCGGCCAGTCCAGCTTTTACAGCGACTGGTACCAACCCTCTCGCGGCAACGGCCAGAACTACACCTACAAGTGGGAGACGTTCCTGACCCAGGAATTGCCCACGTGGCTGGAAGCCAACCGCGGCGTCTCGCGGACGGGCAACGCCGTCGTCGGTCTCTCGATGGCAGGCAGCGCCTCGCTGACCTACGCGATCTATCATCCGCAGCAATTCATCTACGCCGCTTCGCTTTCGGGCTTCCTGAATCCGTCGGAGGGCTGGTGGCCGATGCTGATCGGTCTGGCGATGAGCGACGCGGGCAAGTTCAACGCCGAAAGCATGTGGGGCCCGTCGTCGGACCCGGCATGGAAGCGCAACGATCCGATGGTCAACATCAATCAGCTGGTGGCCAACAACACTCGGATCTGGATCTACTGCGGCACCGGCACCCCGTCGGATCTGGACTCCGGTGGCGGCCCGAACCTGATGGCGGCGCAGTTCCTCGAGGGATTCACGCTACGGACCAACATCGCCTTCCGTGACAACTACATCGCGGCCGGCGGCACGAACGGCGTCTTCAATTTCCCGACCGCGGGAACGCACAGCTGGGGCTACTGGGGACAGCAGCTGCAGCAGATGAAGCCGGACATTCAGCGGGTCCTGGGGGCTCAGGCCACCGCGTAAGCCCACCGCACTCAGAGAGCCTGCCGTTTCCCCCGAGCGGCAGGCCCTCTGCTGTGTGGGACAACGATGCCCCACAAAGAATGACCACAGTGTGACCACGGCGCTGCGCCGCGTTTCGTGCGGGGCCACTCCCGGGTACCGAGAGAGCGAACCGGCGCGTCGACCACGCCGATGCCGGACTGCAACCCTGGAGACTGCCGTGATCCCCTTCATCTGCCCCACCTGCGGCGGCGTCGACATCGACTCGGCCGACTGCGTCCAGTGCGCCGATTCCGAGGGCGCCGCGGCCTGACCTCAGCTGTCCCGCAACGGCTTCGACCGAACCGGTCTTCCGGTGCCGGATGGGCAGGTGTCAGCCCTGGACGGTGGGTCGGATGGTCAGGTCGCCGATCTCCACGTCGTGCGGCTGCTCGATGACGAATGCGATCGCACGAGCCACGGCGACCGGGTCGAGGCCGAACGCGTCCATCGAGGACCGGATCTGTTGACGTAGACCCGGATCAGTGATGGAGCCGTCGAGTTCGGTGTTGACGAATCCCGGCGAGATCGAGGTGGTGCGGATGACGCCATCGGTCGATTCCTGCCGCAACGCCTCCATCACGGTGCGCACCGCGTTCTTCGTGGCCGCGTAGACCCCCATGTCGGGAACGATCTTCAGGCCCGCCGTCGACACCGTCGTCACGAAGTGGCCCCTACCCTGGCGGCGGAACACCGGGGTGGCCGCGGCGATCCCGTACAGAACCCCGCGCAGGTTGACGTCGATCATCGCGTCCCAGCCGGCCACGTCGAGACCGGCGAGCGGGCCGATCGCGCTGATCCCGGCGTTGGCCACCAGCACGTCGAGTCGGCCGAACCGCTCGACCGCGGTGTCGACGAGTCGCTGTGAATCCTCGGCGGCGGAGACATCGGTGGCGACGGTCGCCACGTCGGCGGTGCCCAACTCGTCGGCGAGCGTGTCGAGGCGGTCAGCCCGGCGGGCGCCCAGCACCACGCGCGCACCGCGAGCGGCCAGCAGGCGCGCCGTCGCCTCCCCGATACCGCTGCTGGCTCCGGTGATGGCGACGACTTGGCCGGTGATCGGATCTGAGGTCACGGTGGCTATGACCGTCCACCGAGGGCGGTTATTCCGCTGTGAGCCGAACAGGCTGAGGGAACAAAGGCCGCTCCCGCAGAGTTGAGCGCATCAGGTTCAACTTTTAGTTGAATGAAACCAGGAGGTCTGATGCCCGAACCCACAATCGCGTCGCGCGCTGTGCCGGTGCTCTTCGCGAGCGAGACGATCGTGCTGCCGGGGATGGTGGTGCCGATCGAGCTTGACGACGCAGCACGCGCCGCGGTCGATGCCGCGCAAGCCAGCGAATCCGGCAAGTTGCTGATCGCGCCGCGGCTCGACGACCGGTACCCCACCTACGGTGTACTGGCATCGATCGTGCAGGTCGGTCGTGTCCCCGGAGGTGGGGCTGCCGTCGTCGTCAAGGGTGAGAAGCGCGCCCATATCGGATCCGGGACCACCGGACCCGGTGCGGCGCTGTGGGTGCTCATCGAGGAAGTCGCCGACCCGGTCGTCACCGACGAGACGAGAGCCCTCGCCGCCGAATACAAGAAGCTGCTGCTGGCGATGCTCCAGCGTCGCGAGGCGTGGCAGATCATCGATGTGGTCAACAAGATCACCGACCCGTCTGCCTTGGCGGACACGGCCGGCTATGCGTCGTATCTGACCGACGTCCAGAAGCGCGATCTGCTGGAGACCGAGGACGTGGCCGCACGGCTGCGTCTGCTGATCGACCTGACCGCTGAGCATCTCGCCGAGGTCGAGGTGACCGACAAGATCGCCGAGGACGTCCGCGCCGGAATGGACAAGCAGCAGAAGGAATTCCTGCTTCGCCAGCAGCTCAATGCGATCCGCAAGGAGCTGGGCGAGTTGGGTGGTGATGGCCAGGAGGGTGAAGCTGACTACCGTGCCCGCGTGGAGGCCGCCGACCTGCCCGAGAAGGTGCGCGAGGCGGCACTGCGCGAGGTCGGCAAGCTGGAACGGTCCAGCGATCAGAGCCCCGAAGGTGGCTGGATCCGCACGTGGCTTGACACCGTGCTGGACCTCCCGTGGAACGTCACCACCGAGGACTCGACCGACCTGAAGGCCGCCAGGGAAATTCTCGACACCGATCACCACGGACTCGACGACGTGAAGGACCGCATCGTCGAATACCTGGCGGTGCGGGCCCGCCGGGCTCAGCGCGGCATGGCCGTCGTGGGTGGTCGTGGCTCCGGCGCCGTCATGGTGCTGGCCGGTCCCCCGGGTGTGGGCAAGACCTCACTGGGAGAGTCTGTCGCGCGCGCGTTGGGCCGCAAGTTCGTGCGTGTCGCCCTCGGCGGTGTGCGCGACGAGGCGGAAATCCGCGGGCACCGACGTACCTACGTGGGTGCGCTGCCCGGCCGCATCGTTCGCGCGATCGGCGAAGCGGGGTCGATGAACCCTGTTGTGCTGCTCGACGAGATCGACAAGGTCGGCTCCGACTACCGAGGTGACCCGTCGGCGGCTCTCCTGGAGGTGCTCGATCCGGCGCAGAACCACACGTTCCGCGACCACTACCTGGATCTCGACCTGGACCTGTCCGACGTCGTGTTCCTGGCCACCGCCAACGTGATCGAGAATATCCCGTCGGCGCTGTTGGACCGGATGGAGCTGGTCACGATCGACGGCTACACCGAGGACGACAAGGTCGCGATCGCGCGGGATTACCTGCTGCCCCGGCAGTCCGAGCGTGCGGCGTTGACGTCCGAGGAGGTGACGGTGACGGATGCGGCGCTGCGCAAGATCGCCGCGGACTACACCCGCGAGCCGGGCGTGCGCCAGTTCGAGCGGCTGTTGGCGAAGGCGTTGCGGAAGGTGACGACCAAGCTCGACGCGGATCCATCGCCCATCGTCGTCGACGAGCCGGATCTCGTTGAGTACCTAGGCCGTCCGCGGTTCACCCCGGAATCGGCGGAACGCACGGCGGTGCCGGGTGTGGCGACCGGGCTGGCCGTCACGGGCCTCGGTGGTGACGTCCTCTACATCGAGGCGGGGGCCACCGAGGGCGAGGCTGGGTTGCAGTTGACCGGTCAGCTGGGCGACGTGATGAAGGAGTCGGCGCAGATCGCGCTGTCCTACGTCCGCTCGCACGCTGCCGAACTCGGCGTCGAACCGCAGACACTCGACCGTCGCATCCACGTGCACGTGCCCGCGGGTGCGGTGCCGAAGGACGGCCCGTCGGCCGGCGTGACGATGGTGACCGCGCTGGTCTCGATGGCGACCGGACGTCAGGTGCGCTCTGATGTCGGCATGACGGGCGAGGTGACGCTGAACGGCCGGGTCCTGCCGATCGGCGGGGTGAAGCAGAAGCTGCTCGCCGCCCAGCGTGCCGGACTCTCGACGGTGTTCATCCCGCAGCGCAACGAGGCCGATCTCGACGATGTTCCGACCGACGTGCTGGACGCCCTGGACGTCAGGCCGATGACCGACGTCGCGGACATCGTCGCGCAGGCCCTCGAACCGGCGGCAGAGGCGGTGACCGCCGCCGCCTGATTCGCCGCCCTGCACCGCGAGCGCGCGTGTTTGTACACAGTTGACCGGCGTGTCACCGTACAAATGCGCGCGCTCGCCGCGTTGGTGAGATCGACGCCGTCGGGAAGTTCTCTGCGAGCGTGCGCGTTCTGTACGCAGATACCGGCCTGTCGCGTGCAGACACGCACGCTCGCGAAGAAGGGTGACTGCCGTGCCAGAACCTGGCCGACCGCTACGCAAACTCGGATTTCTGACGATCGGCCGCTTCGACGAGGCCGATCCGAAGGCGGGACACGACGAGACGCTGGAGACCATCGAGCGGGCGGAGGCGCTGGGATTCGACACGGTGTGGGTCCGTCAGCGGCACCTACAACCGGGGATCTCCTCGCCGGTGGCGATGCTGGCAGCCGCCACGCAGCGGACGCACCGCATCGAACTGGGCACCGCGGTGATCCCGCTCGGTCTGGAGAACCCGCTGCGCCTGGCCGAAGACCTGGCGACCGTCGACATCCTGTCCGGCGGGCGACTCAATCCCGGTGTGTCCGTGGGCACCCCGATGATGTACGACAACTACAAGACCGCGCTGTACCCGGACACATACGACATCGAAGACTTCACGAAGAAGCGCGCCGAGCGGCTGCTGGACTATCTGCGCGGCGAACCCGTCAGTGATTTCGAGGGCACGCTCGGCATCGAGCAGTTCTCGCGCCGGGTACAGCCGCACTCCCCCGGGCTTGCCTCGCGCGTCTGGTACGGCGGCGGGCTGTCCTCGGCGATCTGGGCCGCCAAGCATGGCCTGAACTACCTGACGAGCAACGTCGTCAGCAGCGAAGGCAGCCGGTCGCGGGACTTCGCGACGATCCAGGCCGAACAGATCGACGCGTTCCGCGCCCACCACGACAACCCTGAAACAGCCCGCGTGTCACAGGGATTGGTCGTGATCCCAACGGATTCGGCGACACCGGAACAAGTGGCCAAGTATCGGGCCTATGCCGAGGCCCGGCTACCGCGAACGTCGCAGACGCATGGGCCGCGGGGCATGATGTTCGCCCCCGACCTGGTGGGCACGTCCAGCGAGCTGGCGGACGCGCTCTATGCGCACCCCGGATTCCAGCGTGTCGACGAGGTCGCGTTCGCCCTGCCGTTCAGCTTCGATGCCGACGACTACGTGCAAATCGTGACCGATATGGCCGAAAAACTGGGTCCCAAGCTGGGCTGGGCTCCCGGACAGTAGACAAGGCCCGCGCCCCACAGTTCTGTGACGGCAGCGCAACGTCCGAGATCGCCGATAGAGTTTCGCCGTGGCCTACGACGCCGACCTCGCTGACCGGATTCGCGAACTCATCGCCGCCGAACGCGGTGTCGAAGAGAAGAAGATGTTCGGCGGGTTGGCATTCCTGATCAACGGCAACATGTCGGTGGCCGTCAGCTCCCACGGTGGAATCCTGGTGCGCATCCCTCCCGACGAGACCGAGAAGCTGCTCGCCCGGGACCACGTCGAGCCGATGATCATGGCCGGCCGCGAGACCCGCGGCTGGCTGCGGGTCGCCGCCGACGGGGTCAAGACGAAACGGCAGCTCTCGCCCTGGGTTTCCCGCGGCGTCGCCTACGCCAAGAGTCTGCCCGCCAAATAGCGGATTCGGCGCTTTCCCACCGGGTAGCCGGAGCTGATGAGCTCCGATGAATTGACCCGCCGCCTCCTGGACGAGGCAGGAACGACGTACGCCCAGGAAGCCGGCATCGCCCTCGCCGACAAACCCATGCCGCTGTTCGAGCTTCTGGTGTTGTGCATGCTGGCCAGCAAGCCGATCGACGCGACGATCGCCACCAAGGCCGCCAAAGAGATCTTCGGTGAAAAACTCCGCACACCCGACGCAGTGCTCAACGCCGACCGCAAGACCATGATCGACGCATTCGGCCGCGCCGGGTACGCCCGCTACGACGAGAGCTCGGCCGACCGGCTCGTCGATATCGCCACCTTCCTCCGTGACGAGTACCGCGGTGACATGCGCACTCTCGCGTCCTGCGCGGACTACGACGTCGAGAAGACCAAGCAACTGCTGAAGGACTTCAAGGGCATCGGCGACACCGGTGCCGACATCTACCTGCGCGAGGTGCAGGACGTGTGGACCTGGGCCCGCCCGTACTTCGACGAACGGGCCCGCGGAGCCGCCAAGGATCTCGAGCTCCCTGACGACGCCGCGAAGCTGGGGCAACTCGCCGGTGACAAGTGCGCACCCCTGGCTGCGGCCTTGGTGCGAGTCTCGCTCGACGGGGAGTTGCGCAAGAAAATGGCAACCTAGCCAGATGGTCCAATGGGCGTATGCGTTTCCCGACCTCTATCGGCCTGGCCGCGGTCATCCTGACCGCCGGATGTGGCGCGCCCAGGGTGATCACCACCGAGGACGCTTCGCCATCGCAAAGCACCGCCGCAGCGCCTCCGCCGACCACGACCAGGCCGAGCAATGCCCACCTGGCCAACGCGTTCGACTTCGCCGCCGACGTCGCAGGGCAGGCCGGCTACTACTTCACCTCCCCGAGCGGCCGATGGGAATGCGCGATCGTCCCTCGTACCATCGCCGGGTGTCAGAGCGCCCAGTCGGCGGGCATCGGGATCGACGGCGCCCCCGACGAAGTGCCCGGACCCGACGGGGACCCCGCCACGCCCAACGCCATCGTGGTCGAACGCACCGGCGAGGCCCGGTTCGTCGCGCAGCCGGCACCCGGTTTCACACTGGACCCCGGCCCGGCCACCGAACTCCCGTTCAACCGGATCCTCGCCGTCGCCGGGGCCCCGATGCAATATTCAAGAGGTAAGCGGCATTTCATGCCTCTCCGAGCTGAGCGGCGAAGGGTTCACGTTCTCTGCCGAGCGCTACACCACCACCTATACCGACGTTCCCGCCGACGCCCCCTGACTAGGGTTGGCGCCATGACCTCCACCCCTGTCACCGTCGCTGTCACCGGAGCCGCAGGCCAGATCGGGTACGCCGCGTTGTTCCGCATCGCCACAGGGGCAATGCTGGGCCGGGACACCCCGGTGAATCTGCGCCTTGTGGAACTCCCCGACGCCGTGCGCGCCGCCGAAGGCGTCGTGATGGAACTCGACGACGGGGCGTTCCCCCTGCTGGCGAACACAGAGATCTACGACGACCCCGTGCGGGCGTTCGACGGCGTCGACGTCGCATTGCTGATCGGGGCGAAACCGCGCACCAAAGGCATGGAACGCGCCGATCTCCTCAGCGCCAACGCGACGATCTTCGCGGCGGCGGGTGGGGCGCTCAATGCAGGCGCAAGCAACGATGTGCGGGTGCTCGTGGTCGGAAACCCCGCCAACACCAACGCCGTCGTTGCCTCGGCGCACGCCCCCGACATTCCCGCCGACCGCTTCACCGCCCTCACTCGTCTCGACCACAACCGTGCCGTCTCTGCGATGTCGCGGCACGCAAAGGTGCCGGTCACCGAGATCAGCAAAATCATCATCTGGGGCAATCACTCCCCGACGCAGTACCCCGACATCTTCCACTCCGTCGTCGGAGGCCGGGCCGGTGCCGACTACGCCGCCGACACCCGTTGGCTTACCGACGATTTCATTCCGACCGTGGCCCGCAGAGGCACAGCGATCATCGAGGCGAGAGGCGCCAGCTCCGCCGCGTCGGCGGCCAACGGCGCGATCGACCACATCGACGACTGGGTGCACGGAACACCCGACGGTGACTGGACCTCGGTGGCGCTGCCCTCACCCGGCGTCTACGGCATCGAGGAGGGGCTCGTTTGTTCGTTCCCGTGCCGCTCGGTCGGCGGCCGTTGGGAGATCGTGCAAGGCCTCGACATCAACCCGTTCTCACGCGCTCGCATCGACGCATCGGTCGACGAACTGCGCTCCGAACGCGCCGCGGTCGCTGCGCTGGGCCTGCTGTGATCAGACCAGCGACGCGGTGCCGTCTTCGTTAACCCGCACTCGTGCACCCGCGATGTCGTCCCGCACCGTCGCCGCCGCGCCGTCAGGATCCGGGATGACGGCAAGCACGCGAGCGTCTTCGGGGGTGCGCACCGCCAGGAATGCCTTCTCCGGCTGTCCGTCACGGTCGAACGGCGTGGTCCACGACTCCACGGTTCCCACACCGCTCCAGTCGACGATCGCCGTGCGCGTCGGCTCCCGGTCGACCTCGGATTGCACATCCTCCCAACGAAACTCGTGGCTGGGCGGCTCGGTCCCGTACACGCCGAAGCTGTGTTTGGTCAGGTATCCGCCGTTGGCGGTGATGAGACCGCGCCGGCCGGGCTCGGAGGTCAAGCGCTCGGCCATCGTCGCAATCGAGTGCGTCACATAGTTGTTCCACGGTCCGCCTGCGAATGTCAGGCCGCCGGTGACGGTGAGCGGCCGGTTGGGGTCGCCGATCGGGAGACCGAGTTCGTTGGCCGCCACCTGCACCGCCGACGGAAAGCACGAGTACACGTCGATGAGCGCCATGTCGTCGATGTCGGCGCCCGCCAACTCCAGCGCTCGCTTACCCGCGACGCGGATCGCCGGCGACCTGTGGAACTCGGCCCGCTCGCCGATGGCGTAGGTGTCGTGGGAATCGGCGCCGGCGTACGGGAAAACCCAACGCTCTGTGGGGATCTGGAGATACGTCGCCTTCTCCGCCGAGGTCAGGACAAGCGCCGCGCCCTGATCGACCATGTTGTTGGAGTTCATCAGTTTGGTGTACGGCCAGCTGATCATCCGGTTCTTCGCCGACGGCTGCCAGATCTGCTCGGCGGTGAGTCTTTCCCGGCTCCAGGCATTCGGATTGTCGGCCGCCACAGCCGAGAACTGCGCCCACAGTTCACCGATGCGGCGACGGTGGTCATCCGGTGACTCGCCCGCAGCGATGCGCACCGCCTGCTCGAACATCGGGTACACGTATGCCGGCCGGTCGAGATGGATCTTGAGGTCCCCGGGCCCCGCCATGGGCATGTTCTCGTCCGAACCCGGTGCCAGCGGCACCGACTCGTCCTGTCGGGTGCCGACGTACTTCTGTCCTTGCGCGCGTATCCGGGTGCGGGTGCGCCACGTCTCCGCGCCGGCGATGAGGACCGCGTCGGCGTGGCCCCGCGCAATGTCGCGGCAGGCGAGATTCACCAGGGTTTGCGGCACGTTACCGCCGATGCCGGTGTAGCGGGTGGCCGCCTTGTCGGCCCGGATCTGTTGCGCAAGAAGCAGTCCGGGATCGCGATAGCGCCACGACAGCAGGTTGACGATGCGCACGGCGTCGACGGCCTCGAGGACTCGCGGATCGGCAGCAGCGCGGGCGGCCGCGACCATGAGGTCGACGGGCTCCACCGAGGGGTCCTCGGTGCGCTGATTCACCTGACCGTAGCCGACGAGTACCGGTGTCCTGGGGTCGATGGGCATGTGGGGGTGGGCCTCCTAGCTTTCTGGGCGATAGGCGAACAGCGCGCCATCTGTGATGAGACCGTCGATCTGCTCAGTGCTCAACCCGAGCACTCGCCGGCAGATCTGGTAGGTGTGTTCGCCCGGCATCGGAGCTGGGCGCAGATCGGCGCGCGGAATACGTGCGAACGCGGCTGGCGCCGTCTCGGTCGGAATCGGCCGGTCGAGCAACGGATGCACCATGTCGGTGAACAACTTGCGGTACACGATCTGGGCATCTGCGGCGACATCGGCGGCGCGGTACATCGGTGCGGCGGGCACCCCGAGTTGTTGGAGGGATTCGGCAACGGTGTCCTTGTCCCGGCTGGAGGTCCATTGCGACACCGTCGCTCTCAGTTCCGCACGTGAGGTGGGCAGCTCGGTTCGACCGAGGAGGCCGGCGAGCGCGGCGCGGTGGGACGGTGACCGCAGCGAGATGACGCACCATTCGTCGTCGCCCGAGCACGGGAACACCGCATCGACTGCAATGTCTCCGGTATCGATGGAATCCCCGGCGGCGCGGGCAGATTCGGCGACGAAGGTGGCGGCGAGCTGATTGATGGCGGCCTCCGCCTGCGAGATGTGCACGTGTCCGCCCTCACCACGGATCAAGACGGCCAGCGCAGCGATCGCCGTCAGCCGGGCGACGACGTGGTCGGGGAAGATCGTCGTCGCGTCGTAGAACGTCCCCGATTCGGCGTCCGGTGACGTCCACAGCCGCGTGACGCCGGTGGACGCCCGCACTAGGGGGCCGTAACCCATCTGCGCGCTCCACGGGCCGCGGTCGCCGAACGCGCTGCTCTCGGCAAGGACGATGCCTGGTTTAAGGCTGCGCAACCGATCGTAGGAAAACCCGAGCGCGGCCAGCGTGCCCGGCTTGAAATTGGCGAACACCGCGTCAGCGCTTTCGACGAGCCTGCAGAACAGGTCGGCGCCCGCGCGATGGCGCAGGTCGATACCGAGGCTTTCCTCGTTGCGGTGGGTCAGCGCCCAGGATCTGCTGATCTTCTTGCCCGGCGGGCTCTGCCGGAGGCCGTCCGGATACGTCGGGCTTTCGATCTTGATGACTTCGGCGCCGAGGTCGGCGAACAACCTGCCGAGTTCGCCACCGGCGACGATGACGCCGAGATCCAGAATCCGCAAACCCGCGAAGGGACGCGAGGAAGACGAAACTTCCTGATGTGACACGCTTTCGGTAGATGCGCGGTCGATCCACACCGGCGGGTGCGAACCGGCGGTCGGCGGCGCCTGCCGATATCCGTGGTGAACGCCGTCGATGGTGAGAGGTCCGACAGGCAGCGTGACGGCGGTGTTCGGCGCGAGCACCTCGTCCCGTAGCGCACCCACCTCACGAAAATGGCCGGCCGACAACGCCTCGGCCGGCGAAAGCACGGCAGCGACGGGTACACCCCGGGTCTGGCCTTGCGCGACGAGATCCGCCATGGCCTGCGGGGCGAACAACTCGGCCATCGCGGCGTTGAGTTCTCGCGATGCCGCGTAACGCGCGGCGATCGTCTCGAACTCCGGCCCGGCGAACTGTGCCGGCTCCCCCAACCAGGCCCACATGCCTCGCCACTGCCGAGGGGAGAGCAGGCAGATCCGGACGTGCCCGTCCAGGCATTCGAAGATCGGGTAGATCTGCTGGTTACGCGGCCTACCCCGCCACAGTTCGGCAGGAGGCTTGAGCCCCACCGCGGCCTGGCCTTCGGATCCGAAGGGCGGATCCAGCGCCTGTACAACCGCCTCGTACCGTGAGAAGTCGATGAATTCTCCCTTGCCGCAGCGCAATTGGTCGTAATGGGCGACCAGTACCGCCCATGCGGCCTGAACGGCAGCCGTCGCGGATGCCACACCGTCGGGCGGCAGTACCGGGGTGCCGGACGTCGGGCCGGTGCGTGAGAGTGCCGAGGACAGCGCGTACAGCACCGCGTCGGTGGCGCGCCACGATGCCCGCGGGCCCGCGATCCCGAAATCGGTGACCGACAGCACGACCAGGTGGTCGAACATCGCCGCGAGCTCCTGGCAGGATGTGCCGAACAGCGTTGCGCCACCGGGATTTCCGGAATCCACCACGACGTCGCAGGTTGCCGCGAGCTCCAGCAGCCGGGACCGGTCGCCGGCCATGGCCGGGTCCAGCTGCGCGCAGCGCTTGTTCGCGTTGTCCAGGGCGAAAGGGATGCTGACCCCGGCCACCCTGGGGGGCTTGGTGCGCGACGGCGAGCCGCCGGGCGGTTCGATCTTCAGGACATCGGCACCGAGGTCGGCCAGGATCCGGCTCACGGCATCGCCCTCGCCGGACGAGAGATCCAGTACTCGCAGGGACGTCAGCAACGCTCCCTCGGCCATCACGGGAGAAAGATTAACGTGCGCGCCATCGGGTACGAGTTGACCGCACCCCGATGCGGAGTTGGATGGAGAGATGACGAGCACCACCACAGCAGAGGCCCCACCGACCGCCGCGTGGAAGACCGTGGACCGCGGGGAGCTGGACGAGGCGGGAATCGAGCAGATCGATCGCTGGTGGCGAGCAGCCAACTACCTCTCGGTGGGTCAGATCTATCTGCTCGACAACCCGTTGCTGCGTACTCCGCTGACGCGCGAAGACGTCAAGCCGCGCCTGCTCGGCCACTGGGGCACCACGCCGGGGTTGAACTTCCTCTACGCCCACCTCAATCGGGCGATCAAGCAGCGGGAGCAGTCGACGATCTACCTGACCGGCCCCGGTCACGGCGGACCCGGGCTCGTCGCCAACGCTTACCTCGACGGTACGTACAGCGAGATCTACTCCGACATCACCCAGGACACCGAAGGCATCCGCCGCCTGTTCCGGCAGTTCTCGTTCCCCGGCGGCATACCGTCTCACGTCGCTCCGGAGACCCCCGGTTCCATCCACGAAGGTGGCGAGCTCGGCTACGCACTGTCGCACGCCTACGGTGCGGCGTTCGACAATCCCGATCTGCTGGTCGCGGCCGTCGTCGGCGACGGCGAGGCCGAAACCGGACCGTTGGCCACCAGCTGGCATTCCAACAAGTTGGTCAACGCGGCCAAGGACGGCGTGGTGTTGCCGATCCTGCACCTCAACGGCTACAAGATCGCCAACCCGACGCTGCTCGCCCGCATACCGAGCGAGGAATTGCACGCGCTGCTGGTCGGGTACGGCCACAAACCTCACTTCTTCGAGGTGCCCGACGACTCGTCCGCTGACCAGGACTCGCGCTTCGATGCACACCGCCGGTTCGCCACGCTGCTCGACGATGTCCTCGATGAGATCGCCGACATCAAGGCACGGGCCGCCGCGGGTGACGATTCGCGGCCGACGTGGCCGATGATCGTGTTCCGGACGCCGAAAGGCTGGACCGGGCCGGACTACATCGACGGCAAGAAGACGACCGGGTCCTGGCGCGCGCACCAGGTGCCGTTGGCCAGCGCGCGGGATACGAGCGAGCACCTCGGGGTCCTCGCCGACTGGCTGTCGTCCTACCGACCCGGCGAGTTGTTCGACGAGGACGGCAAACTGTGCTCCGACATCGCCGACCTGGCACCCGACGGGCAGCTGCGGATGAGCGACAACCCGCACGCCAACGGCGGGCTGCTGCTCAGAGACCTACGCCTGCCCAACTTCCGTGACTTCGCCGTCGACGTGCCCGCCCCCGGCGCCACCGTCGCCGAAGCGACGCGCGTGCTCGGACAGTGGCTCACGGAGGTGATCCGACTCAACCCGGACAATTTCCGCATCTTCGGGCCTGACGAGACCGCGTCGAACCGGCTTCAAGCCGTCTACGACGCCACCGGCAAGCAGTGGAACGCCGAATTCGTCGGCCCCGAGGTCGACGAGCACCTCGAGCGGGTCGGCAGGGTGGTGGAGATGCTGTCGGAGCATCAGTGCCAGGGCTGGCTGGAGGGCTACCTGCTCACGGGCCGGCACGGCCTCTTCAACTGTTACGAGGCCTTCATCCACATCGTCGACTCGATGCTGAACCAGCATGCGAAGTGGCTCAAGGTGACCAACCACATTCCGTGGCGGCGGCCCATCGCGAGCCTCAACTACCTTCTGTCCAGCCATGTCTGGCGGCAGGATCACAACGGATTCTCGCATCAGGATCCCGGCTTCATCGACCACGTCGTCAACAAGAGCGCGAAGGTCGTGCGTGTCTATCTGCCGCCGGACGCCAACACGCTGCTGTCGACCTACGACCACTGCCTGCGGTCGCGCCAGTACGTCAACGTGGTCGTCTCCGGCAAGCAACCGTCCCCGAACTTCCTCCCGATGGACCAGGCCGTCGCTCACTGCACCCGGGGTCTGGGCATCTGGGAGTGGGCGGGTTCAGAGGTGCTCGGCACAGATCCCGACGTGGTCCTGGCCTCCGCGGGCGATATCCCGACGCTGGAGGCGCTGGCGGCCGCCGACATCCTGCGCGAGCACCTGCCCGATCTCAAGGTGCGGTTCGTCAACGTCGTCGACCTGATGCGGCTCCAGGACGACACCGAGCATCCGCACGGGCTGCCCGACCGCGATTTCGACATGATCTTCACCACCGACAAGCCGGTCATCTTCGCTTATCACGGCTACCCCTGGCTGATCCACCGGCTGACGTACCGTCGCGCCGGTCACAACAACCTCCATGTGCGCGGCTACAAGGAGGAGGGCACCACCACTACCCCGTTCGACATGGTGATGCTCAACGATCTCGACCGCTACCACCTGGTCATGGATGTCATCGACCGCGTACCGTCGCTGGGCTCGAGGTGCGCCACGCTGCGTCAGCAGATGTCCGACAAGCGCATCGCGGCGCGGGAGTACACCCGTCAATTCGGCGACGACGTCCCCGAGGTCAAGGACTGGGTGTGGCCCGCCGCCAGGGAGTCCGGCTTCGGCACGTCGGCCGCCGATTCCACCTCTGCCACCGGCGGCGACAACGAATAGCTGACCGCAGCGAATCAGCCGGTACCCTGGTGCGGTTATGTCTGACGCCGTCGCCGCGCCCGAAGAGGCCCACCCCGTGGTCGCTCAATTGGCGGCGCTGCACCACTTCCGGATCTACGTCGACATCGCGATTGTGGTCGTGGTGTTGGCGTTGTCGAACCTGGTCGCGCATTTCACCACACCGTGGGCCAACGTGGCCGTCGTCCCCGCCGCCGCGGTGGGTCTGCTGATGCTGGTCCGTTCCCGGGGCCTCGGGTGGTCCGAACTCGGCCTCGGCCGCGAGCACTGGCGAACCGGAGCCGGCTACGCGCTGGGTGCGGTCGCGGTCGTCGGCACCGTGATCGCGATCGGCGCCCTGCTGCCGTGGACGCGGCCGATGTTCCTCAACGACAACTACGCGACGCTGTCGGGCGCGCTACTCGCGTCGATGATCATCATCCCGCTGCAGACCGTGATCCCCGAGGAGCTGGCGTTCCGGGGTGTGCTGCACGGAGCGCTGGACCGAGCCTGGGGCTGGCGTGGGGTGGCCGCGGCGGGCTCGCTGCTGTTCGGGCTGTGGCACATCGCGACGTCGCTGGGTTTGACAGCGAGCAACGTCGGGTTCACCAAGATTCTCGGCGGCGGAGTGTTCGGCATGGTCGCCGGGGTCGTGGGTGCCGTCATCGCCACGGCCGCGGCGGGTTTCGTCTTCACCTGGCTGCGCCGCCGCAGTGGCAGTCTGATCGCGCCGATCGCCCTGCACTGGTCGCTCAACGGGCTCGGCGCCTTGGCGGCCGCGTTGGTGTGGCATCTGAGCTGATCGGCGGCGCCGCTCGTCGTCGGGCCCTGAACTCTCGGTTCTTGAGCTTGTTGCCGCAGGTGGCCATGTCGCACCATGTCCCGCCGCGGTTGCGCGAGGCATCGTAGAACGCCCAGCGGCACTCGTCGTTGCCGCATGCCTTGAGCCGTGCCCAGCTGCCGTCGCGCTGGGCGTCCCGCACCACCACGAGCAGTTCCGCGAGGCGGCTGACCACGTCGCCGCGGTCGGTCACCAGGGCCACCGAACCGTCCTCACCGACCGCAGGTGTAACCGGTGCCGTGATACGCCGCAGGGCGGCCAGAGTGTCCCGCGTCGGAGCGGGGCCGCCGGCGTTGTGGACCAGCAATGCCCGCAGAGCCTCCCGAACCTCCCGCACCAGTTTCAGATCGGCCGCTGTCACCTCGGCCCGCGGGCCCAGCAGTTCGTTGTCGACGAGCCAGGACCGTGCGTCGGCGGCCTCGGCCAGCCGGTCTGCCCCATCGGGCCGCTCGACGGTGTTGACGAGTGCCTGGACGCGACGCAGCGGCGGGGGCGCGGGCTTGTCTTCATCGTCACCCGGCCAGTGGATGGTCACGCGGACTAGGGTACCACCCGTGACTACTGAAACCGCTTGACCAGTCATGCGTGACCGGTATAGCGTTCTCGGTAGTCACTACTAGAGGATGTGAAGACCATGCCCGCCCACCGAATCCCTCCGGAGGTCCTCGCCGCTGGGCAACCGGTACATTCCTTGTTTCCGCGAGACCGGCGGCCCGCGCTGACGGCCCGCTTGGTCGCCCGGGTCCGGGCGCACGCCTACGACCGCCGACTCTCCGTCGGCGTGCCGTCTGCGCCGGGCAGTTCGCTGCGCGCGCATCGCGACAGGCTGATCTCGCGGCGCGAGCGTCGCGCGGTCGCGAGCACACTGCGCCGTTGCGTCGAGGAATCTCTCTCACCCACAGTGTCGTTGCGCATCGCCCTCGACGCCGACGGAATTCGAGCGGCCTCCGACCTGATGGGTCGGATCGCAGGACGGCTGGAATCAGCCGGACCCGTCGGCGAACGCGGGATGGCGCGACTTCGGCTTCTGCTGTCCGACGGCGTGGGGCCGCTGTACCGGTATGGCCGTGGCGATCTCCGGGGCCGACTGGGCGCCGCCCTTGCCGCGCTCTAGCCGCTGGGCTCGACGGTCAAGACGGCCGCCCCCGAGATCCGGCCTGCACTCAGATCGGCAAGGGCGACATCGGCACGGTCGAGCGGGTACTGCGGGCTGGTGACCTCCAGGCGGTGGCGGCCTGCGAAGTCGAGGAACGCGTAGGCGTCGGCGCGGGTGTTCGACGTCACCGAGCGCACCTGGCGCTCCTGGAAGAGATGGCGCTGATAGTTAAGGGCGGGGATGTCGCTGAGGTGTATGCCGGCGATCGACAGCGTGCCGCCGCGATCAAGGGCCTCCAGCGCCGGCAGGACGAGATCGCCCACCGGAGCGAACAGGATCGCGGCGTCGAGGGCCACCGGCGGCATATCCGTTGCGCCCTGAGCCGACACGGCGCCGAGGGCCAGAGCCAGTTCCCGAGCCTGCTGCCCGCGCGTCATGACATGCACCTCGGCACCCTGGGCGATGGCCACCTGAGCGGTCAGGTGCGCACTGCCGCCAAAGCCGTAGATGCCCAACCGTCCCTTCTCGGGCAGGTCGGCGCGCAGCAGTGCGCGGTATCCGATGATGCCGGCGCACAGCAACGGCGCCAGCGCCGCGTCGGCGTATCCCTCGGGTAGCGGCAACGCGAAAGCCGCTGGCACCGTGGTGAATTCAGCGTAGCCGCCGTCGGCATCCCAACCGGTGTAGCGGGATGCCGGACACAGGTTCTCCCTGCCGCGCAGACAGAATCGGCACGACCCGCATGTGTGGCGCAGCCACGCGACACCGACCCGGTCGCCCGGGGCGAATGAGGTGACGCCGTCCCCTATTCCGACGACCTCGCCGACGACCTCGTGCCCCGGCGTGACGTGGGGCCGGTGCACGGGGAGGTCGCCTTCGGTGACGTGCAGATCGGTGCGACACACCCCGCACGCGCGCACCGCCACCAGAAGTTCGCCGGGGCCGGGCTCCGGAACTGGCACGCGGGCGAGTGTCAGCGGGGACGTCGACATGGGGCCGGGCCGGCGCACCTGCCACGCGCGCATCACGGGACGGGTCAGACGCGCGACCGGCCCTGCACTTTGCCGACGATCCACAGCAGGATCACGGATCCGAGGATGGCGGTGAACAGCGTGAACCACCAGCCACCGCCTGCGGTGTCCAGGAAAAAACTCAGCAGGAAGCCGCCGATCAGGGCGCCGACGATGCCGATGACGATGTTCATCAGGATGCCGGATCCCGATCCTTTGACGATCTTGCCCGCGATCCATCCCGCAATCGCGCCGATGATGATGTAGCCGATCCAACCCACGCTGGTCAGCGTCGTCGAACGGGCCAGGATTTCAGTTGCAGCGAGCACGTCCATGGGGGTCTCCTGTCGCCAGCCGGCCCCGGTGCGGCCGCACCCGGGCCATCACCCAGGTATACCGATCTCAGGTAACGAAACGGCCATGCAAACGGGAGCAGATACGGCAACGATGTGCCGGCCGCGCCGGCCTGAGATCAGGCGGGCGGCAGCATTCCCGGCGCGGTGTTCGGATCGACCGGAACCGGGACGCCCACGGCGGGCCGCGGCGGCGGTGCGTTCGGATCGGGCGGGGGCGCGTTGGGGTCCGGCGGCGGCGGAGGCGCGTTCGGATCCGGCGGCGGCGGAGGCGGTGGAGGGGTCCAGGGCCGGATGGAGTTCGCCAACGTGACGGCCTCGGCCTGCGGCACCGGGTTGGTCGCCGTGCCCAGCCAGACCACGAACCACCGTTCCGGCGTGCGCTGGCCGCGCGGCGTACCGGGAGCGGTCGGCGCACCCACCACACCAGCCCAGATCTGGCCGTTCGGCTTGTTGGTGTCGGTGAACTTCACCTCGTAGTACGACGCGACGCCCGTCATTCCGTTGGCGTCCAGCGGGACGGTCTGCTGGTTGATCCGCGTGCCCGGGAACGGCATGAAGAACTCGCCCATGTCCGACGCGAGCCGCTGAGCCGCCTTCGTGTTGTCGGTCTCCGCACCGGCGAACAGCTTCAGGTCCAGCCGGCCCAGCAGCACGCTGGTGTCGTTCGGCGGCTGGGCATCGGGCGGCGAGCCCTCGGGCGGCAGCTTGGTCAGCAGAGCCTGACCGTACGAAATCTGGGTGGCATCCGAAACTTTCCATCCCGCGGGTACGACATAGCTGAACCCACCGGCGGCGTTGTCGACGCGGCCGGGTTCGGGGGGCGGAGGTACCGGAGCGTTGGGATCTGCCGGCGGAGGCGGCGCGTTCGGATCCACCGGTGGAGGCGGCGGAGCGTTCGGATCCACCGGCGGAGGCGGCGGAGCGTTCGGGTCGGCCGGCGGCGGTGGCGCTTGGGGAGCCTCGACCGCGGGCGGCGGTGGGGTGGGCGACGGGGGTGGCGCCGGCTGGGCGTATGCCACAGCAGGCAGCGCCAGCACGGCCGCGAGTGCGGCGGCGGCGCCTGTCAGTGCCGAGCGGCGAAACGGCGTCGGCACGCCCGTGGTGCGGTGAGGATGCACATCCGGCTGATCCATGGGGAAGAAACTACCGTGTTGCAGCCGTGACGCAAGTGTGGGGTGGTCAAAATGTGCTCAATTGTTATATTGCTGCAAGCAATATCGCAGCAGATCAACAGCTTTCATGTGTTAGCTGACATGCGGCACCGCCCACACGGGGTGCGGGGGGTGTCGTGTGTGAAGTTGGTCGATACCGAAGTCCTACCTTTCCATCGAACACGTCCGGGGCACCGTTACGGAGGTGGTGCGCCCACGGCCGATGGTGCGACCTTCGTCGCCCTGACCGCACGTCCGGCCGGGCCGTCCGATGGCCGGCATCGATGGGCGGCGCGCCGGGTTCCCGATCTAGCTACTGTCCAGTAACATGGGCGGCGCTCGCTGGGTTCAGCGTCGAACACAACAGGAGGTCGTCGATGGATGTGCTGATCACGGGATGCGACACCGATCTGGGCCGCACGATCGCCGAAAGCTTCTGCGAAGCCGGACACAGGGTGGTCATCGGGGGCCGCCGCCGCGACGATCTCGAAGTCCTCGCCAAGGAGTTGGACGTGGACGCTCTGGTGTTCGACAACGCCGACCCGGCCTCCGTTGCCGCACTGCACGGCCAGGTGCCCGCTCATCTCGACACGATCATCAACGTCCCTGCGCCGTCGTGGAACGGTGGCGACCCGCGCGCCTACACGCTCGACGACCACGCCGCCGAATGGCGTGGTCTCTTCGACGCGAATTTGGTCTCGGCAATGCTGACGGTGCAGGTCCTCGGAGACCACATGCGCTCCGGTGGATCCATCATCACCGTGATTGCCGATCCTCCGCGCGAAGGCAGTGCCGCCAGTGCCATCAAGGCCGCGGTGTCCGACTGGACCGCGGGCCAGGCCAACCATTTCGGGATCCGAGGCATCACGGTCAACGCCGTCGCGGTCGGCCGCGGCATCGAACCGGGCTATGACGGCCTGACCGCCACCCCGCCGTCGGTCAGCGCCGAAATCTCGCGGCTATCCCTGTTCCTCACCACCCCGGCAGCTCGGCACATCACGGGACAGACGCTTCATGTCACCCACGGTGCGCTGGCGAACTTCGCGTAGCGCAAACCTGGAGAAACCGCCCTCGGCGGCAATTTGTTCCGTACTTCGCGTCGAGTGAAACAGCCGACGCCGCCGCTCCCCCCGTGCGTAGGGTCAAACCCGTGACCATTCGACTCGGGCTCCAGATCAACAACTTCTCCTACGGGACGGGCGTTTCCGACCTCTTCCCCACTGTCGTCGCGCAAGCGAAAGAGGCTGACACGTCGGGCTTCGACTCCGTCTTCGTGATGGATCACTTCTACCAACTGCCCGGAATCGGAACTCCCGATCAGCCCATGCTGGAGGCCTATACGGCACTCGGGGCATTGGCCGCCTCGACCGACAACGTGCAGCTGGGCACCCTGGTCACCGGAAACACCTACCGCAACCCGACGCTGCTGGCCAAAGCGATCACCACACTGGACGTCATCAGTCAGGGCCGCTCCATCCTGGGCATCGGCACCGGCTGGTTCGAGCTCGAACACGATCAGCTCGGCTACGAGTTCGGAACGTTCACCGACCGGTTTGAAAAGCTCGGCGAAGCGCTGCAGATCATCCTGCCGATGCTCAAAGGCGAGCACCCGACGTTCACCGGCAAGCACTACCGGGTGCAAGACGCCATGGCCAATCCCCGTTTCCGTGAACACATTCCGCTGATGATCGGTGGCAGCGGTGAGAAGAAGACCATCCCGTTGGCGGCCCGACACTTCGACCACCTCAACGTCATCGCCGGTTTCGACGAACTCGCAAGGAAGATCGACGTCGTCAAACAGAAGTGCGAGGAGATCGACCGCGACCCAGCGACGCTGGAGACCAGCATGCTGATCGGCGCCCTCGTCGGCGAAGGCCTCGGCCTCGACATGGTCCCGGATGACTTCAAGCAGCGGATGGTCGCCGGGAGCCCGGAACAGATCGCCGAGCAGGTCAAGGCGAAGGTGCTCGACGCGGGTGTGGACGGCGTGATCCTCTTTGTGCCCACGCAGACCGTCGGCTATCAGCCGGGGCAGATCACGGCGCTCGGTGAGGCGCTCAAACCGCTGGTCTCGGGCTGACGTCGCCGTCGAGGAAGCGCAACGGTGAACTTTCGGCCTGGTGGGGCATCTCACCGCGCCGCCGGGAAGGGCAACGACTAAGGTTCCTGTTGTTCTGAATGGGTAAAAGAAGGTACCTGAGGCACTTCAATCACGGACCTCGACAAGGAGCAGCAATGAGCCATCCCGGAGCCACTGCGTCCGACCGCCACAAAGTGGTCATCATCGGATCGGGTTTCGGTGGGTTGACCGCAGCCAAGGCGCTCAAGAAGGCCGACGTCGACATCAAGATGATCGCCAGGACCACCCACCACCTGTTCCAGCCGCTTCTATACCAGGTCGCGACCGGCATCATCTCGGAGGGTGAGATCGCTCCCGCCACCCGCGTGATTCTGCGCAATCAGAAGAACGCTCAGGTGCTGCTCGGAGACGTCACGCACATCGACCTGGCGACCAAGACCGTCCGGTCCGAGTTGCTCGGCCACACCTACGTGACCCCGTTCGACAGCTTGATCGTGGCGGCCGGTGCCGGCCAGTCGTATTTCGGCAACGACCACTTCGCGGAGTGGGCGCCGGGTATGAAGTCGATCGACGATGCGTTGGAACTGCGTGGCCGCATCCTCGGCGCGTTCGAACAAGCCGAACGTTCCAGCGACCCCGCCCGCCGGGAGAAGTTGCTGACATTCGTTGTCGTCGGCGCAGGCCCGACCGGCGTCGAGATGGCCGGACAGATCGCCGAATTGGCCGACCACACCCTCAAAGGCGCGTTCCGCCATATCGATTCGACGAAGGCGCGGGTCATCCTGCTCGACGCGGCACCCGCCGTGCTGCCCCCGATGGGTGAGAAGCTGGGCAAGAAGGCCCAGGACCGACTGGAGAAGATGGGCGTCGAGATCCAGCTCAACGCGATGGTCACCGACGTCGACCGCAACGGCATCACTGTCAAGGATCCCGACGGGACGATGCGCCGCATCGAAGCGGCGTGCAAGGTGTGGTCGGCCGGTGTGTCAGCCAGCCCGCTGGGGCGCGACCTGGCCAACCAGTCCGGTGTCGAACTCGATCGCGCAGGCCGGGTGAAGGTTCTTCCTGACCTGTCGATCCCGGGCCATCCGAATGTGTTCGTCGTCGGCGACATGGCCGCGGTGGAGAACGTTCCCGGTATGGCGCAGGGCGCGATCCAGGGTGGCAAGTACGCGGCCAAGACGATCGCCGCCGAACTCAAAGGCGCCGACCCCAGTCAGCGGGAACCGTTCAGCTACTTCGACAAGGGCTCGATGGCCACGGTGTCGCGCTTCAACGCGGTCGCCAAGGTCGGCAAGCTCGAATTCGGCGGTTTCATCGCGTGGCTGGCATGGTTGCTCCTGCATCTGGTGTACCTGGTCGGATTCAAGACCAAGATCGCCACGCTGCTGTCGTGGACGGTCACCTTCCTCGGACGCAACCGCGGCCAGCTGACGATCACCGAACAGCAGGCCTACGCGCGAATACGCATCGAGGAACTCGAGGAGATCGCGGCGTCGGTGCAGGAGACGGAGAAAGCCGCGAGCTAGAGGCGGTCACCCTGCCAGGTGGCCAAGCATCCTCCCGCGGCCAGAGCGAGCGTCACTCCGGCGGCGTCGATATCGCTACGGGGATAGTGCAATTCGCTGACGCACGCGCGGGGCGCGGCGATCTCGTCATCGGCCACCGAGCCGTTGCCCAACTCGACGCGGTGCCGCAGCAGAGGTTTGGAATCGACGTCGGCGTGCAGCGAGCCTGACCAGAATCCCTGCCGTTCACCGGTTCTGCCGATCTGAACCCGCTCGCGCAGACGCAGTGCACCGGCCTCGTGCAGTGTGACCGTGGTTGTGCTGAAGTGCCGGGAGGTCCCCGCGACGATCGTTGGTTCCGGGTCCAGGTCGAGCTCCCCCGCAATCTCGAGGCACCAGGTCGCGTGGGACTCTGTGGTGGTCGCGCCGGGGAGGGCGACCGTCGCTGCGACGGTGCGTAGCGTCAGGCGCGCGCCTGCCTCGACCACGACACGCATCGAAATCGCGTCGCCGCCCAGCGGTGTCGCGACCGAGGACACCAGATGCACGGTGTCGGTGTCTGTCAGACGCGCCGCGATCCCTCCGTTGCATTCGATGTGAGGTGAGCGCCTCGGTCGGGCGACGATGACGACGTCGGAACGCACCTAGACGGCCTGCGCGATCCGCAGTTGTTCGCGGACCCAGCGCAGCACCGGCGTGGCCGCTGGGTCGGCTGTCAGCGAGATCAACTCGAACGGCCGGTCGCCGCGAACCGCCGCGGCGTCGCGCCGCATGACATCCAGGTCCGCTCCCACCAGTGGCGCCAGGTCGGTCTTGTTGATCACCAGCAGATCCGAGAACGTGACACCGGGTCCGCCCTTGCGCGGCACTTTGTCTCCGCCCGCCACGTCGATGACGAAGATCTGGACGTCCACCAGGCCGGAGGAGAACGTTGCCGTCAGGTTGTCCCCACCGGATTCGACGAGAATCAACTCCAGATTGTCGTGCCCCGCAACAAGATCGTCGATGGCGTCCAGGTTGGCGGTGATGTCGTCGCGAATCGCGGTGTGCGGACATCCACCGGTCTGCACCGCGGCGATGCGGTCGTCGGGCAGAACCGCGTTGCGGCGCAGGAAGTCCGCGTCTTCGGTGGTGTAGATGTCATTGGTCAGCACAGCCAGCGACAGCTCGTCCCGCAGCTGTCTGCACAGCGCGGCGACCAGTGCCGTCTTGCCCGATCCGACGGGACCGCCGATGCCGATCCGCAGAGGCTCTCCCGGCTGACGGGTACGGCGGGGACGGTCGGTGTGGCCATGAGGCTGACCGTCGAGCAAGTGCGGAGGCATACCTGACCATTCTGTGGATAGGGCGGAAAGTGATCGTCCCACAGGAGCACCGGGACTTCTCATCAGCGCTCCGAGGACCACCCTGTCAGGGTCAGGAATCTGCGGGAATTCCCGAAGGATCAAAGGTGTCCAGGCGCACGAAGAGGTGTTGCCGGTACAGATCGATGCACGCCGAACGGCGGATCTTGCCGCTGGTGGTGATGGGAATCGAACCCGGCGGGACCAACACCAGATCCGCGACCCCGATGCCGTGCGAGTTCAAGATTGCCGACGTCACCTCGCGCTTGATCGCGGTAACCCTGTCCATCAGCTCCGTCGGCGAATCGCCGCTCGTCTTCAGTTCGATCACTGCGACGAGCTTCTCCGCGCCGTACTCCGGAACGGCGATCGCCGCCACCCGTCCTCTGGTCAGTTCCGAGATCGTCGCTTCGATGTCGTCCGGCGCGTGATTCTGGCCATAGACGATCAGAAGGTCCTTGATCCGGCCGACGATGAACAGCGTCTGCTCCGAAAGGAAGCCCAGATCGCCCGTCCGCAGCCACGGGCCCTCAGGCGTACCCGCCGACGGTTCGACAAGCCTGGCTTGGAAGGTGTGCCGGGTTTCTTCCGGCCGTCGCCAGTAACCGTCGCCGACGTTGTCGCCGTGCACCCAGATCTCGCCGGTCGCGCCCTCGGCGCATTCCGTCCGGGTTTCCGGATCGACAATTCGGACCGCGGGTGATTCGAGCGTCGGATAGCTGACAAGTGGTGTGCCGCCCGTGTCGCAGCGCATCGCGCGGCCGGCCACCAGCTTCTCCGAATCGAACGCGACGATCTGCGGTGGCCGATCTGCATCGCAGGTCGCCACATACAGGGTCGCCTCGGCGAGACCGTACGCCGGCTGTAGCGCGCTGCTGTCGAGATTGAAGCGCGCGAACCGCTCTGCGAACCTCTTGAGGGTCGCGGGCTGCACGCGCTCGGCCCCACTGACGATTCGGGAGACGCCGCCGAGGTCGAGGCCCGCCATATCTTCGTCCGAGGTCTTGCGTGCTGCGAGGTCGAACGCGAAGTTGGGCGCAGCAGAGAAAACCGAGGTTCCCGTGGCGAGCAGCTGCATCCACCGGGCGGGCCTCTGGAGGAATGCGACGGGACTGATGAGCGCTGCAGGGCTGTCGACGATCAGCGGCGCGCAGATACCGAGCAGCAGACCGAGGTCGTGGTAGAACGGCAGCCACGACGCCACCGTCATGTCGTGGGGGCCAACACCGCCGGTTCGCGGAAAGTAGCCGCGCATCAACTGGTCGAAGTTGACCTTCAGGTTGGTGTGCGTGATCACCACTCCGGCAGGTTCCCGCGTCGAGCCGGAAGTGTATTGCAGATAAGCGATCTCATGGTATTCGTCGGCGTTGGTGGACCGTACCGGCGTATCGAGATCCAGAAGGTCCACTTCGATCACCGAACCGCTGGATCCGCCCGGTTGGCAGGCGACGTGCATGGTGACGGCGCCGGCGACAGCCGAGGTCGTGAGAACCACGGCCGGTGCCGAATCTTGCAGCACCGAATCGAATCGTGCATCGGTGACACCACCGAAGGGCACCGAGAGCGGGACCGCGATGAGCCCGGCCTCCAGCGCTGCCAGGAAGCCGACGACGTAGTCGAGTCCCTGCGGCGCGGATATCACGGCACGATCGCCTGGCGATGCGCGGCGCCTGAGTTCGACGGCGAGATTGCGCACCCGGCGATACAGTTGCGGCCACGTCAGACTCTCGGCGACGCCGTCCCAGCTCTGCTCGTAATCGATGAACGTGAAGGCCGTATCGTCTGGCTGAAGACTCGCTCGTTCACGCAGCTGGGCAGGAAGGAACGGCTTGCCCGTGCTCATGGGGTCACCGCCGCGGACTGGTATCTCACTGCCACACAGGTCTTTTCACGCATTTTCCGATATCCATTCCGCTGTGAATCGCTGGAGATCAGCGAGTTCCTGGACTAGTTGACGACCGATCAGTGATTCGACCTGACCTCCGACGAACGGGACGTTGAACTCCACGGTCGCGGTGCCGGTGAGGCAGGAACCGTTTCGCGCCGGGCTCAAGACAGCTGTGCCCATCCCTGATCCCGGCGCCCCGTGCGCCACGATGCTGATGTCCCCGCGCACGAGGCCGCTGTCAATCGGACGCCAGGTCTCGTTGTGTTCCATCCGCCACATGCGGGGGTAGAACTTCGCAGCGATGCCGGGCAGCAGGTCTTTGCGTAGATCCTGGACGATGACCACGGCCACCGACTCGTCTACGTCGACCAGGAAGGAGTCGAGCCGCCCCGTACCGCCCGAGGCGGCCAGTCTTGCGCGCCAGTAGTTCTCCTCGGAGTATGCCCAGCGGATGTCGTCGACTTTGGCTGTCGATTCGATGGTGAAATCGAAGGATCGTGGCATCAGTCACCGACCATTCGCTCAAGGATTCGTCCGATCTCGGCCAGCGACTCCGGCCGGTCCATGCCCGCATGCGTGTCGTTGATGAGATGTGCCGACACCGGACCGCGCAGATGTGACTCCCATTCGGAGACATGCCGTTCCGGCGGCCACGGATCGTCGACCGTCGGTATGAACAGGACGGCCGGTCCGTCGTAGACGGGCGACTCGAAAGCCTGCATGATCTCGGCGTTGTTTCTCATGACGGCGGCGATGGCCGCGATGGATCCGGCGAACGCAGGATCCCCCACCGAAAGCCCGTACCGCTCTCGGGCAAGCGCGGACAGGGTGGCCACTACCTCCGTATCGGTCACGGATTCCGGCGCGACGGCCTCGGCCGCCGGAGCGGGCGCACTCGCGACCAACGCCAGCAGTTCCACGTCGTATCCGCGGCATGTGAGCTCCACTGCCATCGCGTGGGCGACGACGCCACCGAACGACCAGCCCAACAGCACATACGGTCCCTCAGGTTGCGTGGCGAGTATTTGCTCCACATAGTCGTCGACCATGACGGGAACGGACGTGGCAAGCGGTGTGGTTCCGTCAAGTCCTCGCGCCTGAATTCCGTAGACGGCACGATCGTGAACTTGGTCGATGAGCCCCCAGTAGCTCCAACTCAACCCACCTCCGGGGTGAACGCACCACAGCGGAGGTTTGGAACCGCCGAGACGAAGGGGAAGGACGACGCCGAGGGGGTCCACCGACTCGGATTGGTGGTTCTGGGAGAGCCATTCGGACAGCCCGGCCACCGTGGGTGCTTCGAAGAGCGCCCGGAGCGGAAGTTCGCGGCCGAGCACGGTCTGTGCCCGTGCCATGAACTGCGCCGCCGACAGTGAATGGCCGCCGAGTTCGAAGAAGGAGTCGTCGATGCCGACCCGGTCCAACTCCAATGCCTCGGCGAACAGTCCTGCAAGCATGGTCTCGCGCTCATTTCGTGGTGCCCGATAGTGTTGCCCGCCTTGGTGATCGGGTGTGGGGAGGGCTTTGATGTCGAGTTTGCCGTTGACGGTCAAGGGCAGTGCGTCGATGGGCACGATGGCGGTGGGCACCATGTAGGCGGGTAGGTGTTGGGCTAGTTGTGTGCGTGCCTGTGCCGGGTCGGTGGTGCCGGTGATGTAGCCGACGAGTCGTTTGTCGCCGGGGCGGTCTTCGCGGGCGATGACCACGGCGTGGTCGACGCCCTCGAGGGTGGCCAGGGCGGTTTGGATTTCGCCGAGTTCGATGCGGTAGCCCCGGATTTTGACTTGTTCGTCGGCGCGCCCAACATAGTGCAGTTGTCCGTCGGGGCGCCACCACACCAGGTCTCCGGTGCGATACATCCGGGTTCCCGGTGCCCCGAACGGGCAGGCGACAAACCGCGAACCGGTCAGACCTGGGCGGCCGAGATAACCGACCGTGACACCACTGCCCGCCACATACAACTCCCCCACCACACCAGCGGGAACCGGACGCAACCATTCATCGAGCACCAACAGAGCGGCGCCGGGCACAGGCAGGCCGATGGGGGCGGCGGTCGTACCTACCGAACCAGCCGTCAGCGGTGCGCTGATCGACGCGTACACGGTGGTTTCGGTGGGGCCGTACCCGTTGATCATCACCCGCCGGGGCGCCCACGTATCCACCACCTCGGCCGGGCATGCTTCGCCCGCCGCCATCAGTGCCACCGAATCGAGCCCCTCAGGTGAGAGCGTCCGCAGGGCCGACGGCGTCTGGCTGAGTACGGTGACGTGTTCGGCAAGCAATAGGGCGTGCAGGTTCTCCGGCGAGCGAACCACATCGTCCGGAACGACCACGAGTCGTCCGCCGTAGAGCAGCGCGCCCCAGATCTCCCACACCGAGAAGTCGAAAGCCAGTGAGTGACATTGGGTCCAGACCTGCTCGGGGCCCAGTTCGATTCCGACATCCAGCGAGTCGAACAATCGCGTGACGTTGCGGTGGGTGACCGCAACACCTTTCGGGACGCCGGTGGTGCCCGAGGTGTAGATCAGATACGCGACATCGTCGGGGTGCGGTGGCGCTATCGGTCGGCTGGGCGCAGTGGCGATGCGCGGGTCGTCGATGTCGACGATCGTCAGGTCGACGTCCTGCAGACGGGCGACATGCTCGGCGCTGGTGATTGCGGCAATGGGCGCGGCATCGGCGAGGACGAACCCGATCCGCTGATCGGGTAATGCCGGATCGATGGCCATGTAGGCCGCGCCGGTTTTGAGGACGGCGGTGATCGCGACGACGGCTTCGGCCGAGCGGTTGAGCAGCAGAGCAACCCGGGAACCTGGTCGGGCGCCTGCCTCGATCAGATGATGGCCCAGTCGGTTTGAAGCATCGTCGAGTTCCCGGTAGGTCAGCGACTTGTTGCCGCACCGCAGTGCGACTGCGTCTGGGGTGCGTGCGACGTGTGTGGCGAATAGTTGTGGGATGGAGGTGGCGGGGGTGGGTGTGGTCAGTGCGGGGCGGTTGCCGAGGCGGTCGAGGTGGGCGTGGTCGGTTTCGTCGAGGAGGTCGATGGTGGAGATGGGGTGTGTCGGGTGGGTGGTGATGGTGGCCAGTACTCGTTGGAATCGTTGGAGGAGGGCTTCGACTGTGTCGGGGTTGTAGATGTCGGTGCGGTATTCGATGGTGCCGGTGATGCCGTCGGGTTCACCTGCCGCGGTGAAGGTTTCAGCCAGGGACAGCGACAGATCTACGCGGGCGGTGTCGGTGCCCACCGGTAACGGGGT
>NZ_JAQGCZ010000023.1 GCF_027706845.1 Mycolicibacterium sp. BiH015 | reverse complement strand
CGAACAACTCCTCCAGCCGCGCCATCCGAGGCGGACTGGGAACGAAAGACGCTGCCGTCAAGGACATAACACCACCACGCCAGGAGGGTCCGACAACAATGATGGACGAGGTGACGTTCGAGTCTCGAACGCGCAAACTCGACCGCGCTAGCCGACGAATCCACCGACCTGGCCGGCCACATCCAGCAGCGGCTGCGGCAACACTCCGACGCCTACAGTCACCGCTGCCGCGGCGGTCACCGCGATCTCCGTCAGCCGCCCCGGCTGCGCCACCGCCGGCTGCTGCGCGGTCGCCTCGGCGAAGAACATCACGACGATGATGCGCGCGTACACGAAGGCTGCCACGGCACTGGCCAGCACGCCGACGACGACGAGGGACCACAGGCCTTCCGCGGCCGCGGCCTCGAAGACAGCGAATTTCCCCACGAAACCGCTCGTCAGCGGAATACCGGCGAACGCAAGCAGGAACACGGCGAACACCGTTGCCACGACCGGGGATCGACGTCCGAGACCCGCCCACTGATCGAGGTCGGTGGCCTCAGGGGCACCCTCGGTCGCGCCGCTGCGCACCAGGCCCACCACGGCGAAGGCTCCGACGACACTGAACCCGTACGCGGCGAGGTAGAACAGTGTCGACGACACCCCGGCCGCACCGGCGGCGACGACACCGAGCAACAGGAAGCCGGCCTGCGCGACCGCCGAGTATCCGAGCATTCGCTTGACGTCTCTTTGGGTCACCGCAAGTACCGCCCCGAGCACCATGCTCAGCGCTGCAGCGGTGGACAGTAACGGTCTCCAGTCGGACACCAGGTTCGGCAAGGCCGACGAGAAGATCCTCAGCATCGCGCAGAACGCGGCGACCTTGGTGGCGCCGGCCATCAACGCCACCACAGATGCGGGGGCGCCCTGATACACGTCGGGAACCCACGAGTGGAACGGAATGACACCGACTTTGAACAGCACGCCGACCACGAGTAGACCGGACCCGACAAGCACCGTAGGGGTGTGCGCAGAATGCTGCGCGATGTGCCGCAACGACAGCGTTGCGGTGGCGCCGTAGAGCAGCGCGATGCCGTACAGGAAGAGCGCCGACGAGAACGCGCCGAGCAGGAAGTACTTGAGCGCTGCTTCCCGGGACAGGATCCGCCTGTGGCGAGCCAGTCCGCACAGCAGGTACAGCGGAAGCGAAAGCACCTCCAGTGCAATGAACATCGTCAGTAGATCAGCCGCCGAGGCGAACAGCATCATGCCACCGACAGCGAACAGCGCCAGCGGGAACACCGCCGTCTGCACCGCACCGGCGCCCAGCGGTGTGAGGCTGTCGACTCCACGGTCTGCGATGACCAGCAACGCCAGCAGTGCCAGCACGAGCAGAAGTCCCTGAGCAAACAGGGCCGGCCCGTCGATCGCGACAGCACCCATCACCGCGACCTGCCGGGCACCCGCCACGCTAAGGACCGCTACGAACGCCGCCATCAGCGATCCGGCAGACAGCGCGAGCTGCACCGGGTATCGACGGCGCCTGCTCACCAATGCCTCGACGGCCACTCCGGCCACCGCGCCTCCGAACACCACCAACAGTGGTGCCACGACGCTGTATTCGACGGTGGGCGCGGTCACGGGCGGTGCCCCTGCGTGAGGGTGGTGAGCGTATGTGCCACGGCCGGGTCGATCACGTCCAGCGCGACCTTCGGGTACACGCCCAGCACGATCAGCAGCGCCAGCAGCGGGGTCACCACGGCGACCTCGCGAGGTATCAGGTCGGATACGTCGCCCGCGCCGCGAGCCGGTCCGGTCATCAGCCTTTGGTAGAGCAGCAGGACATACACCGCAGAGAGCACCAGCGCCGTTGCGGCAATGACGGTGAAGACCGGGTAACGCTCGAAAGTTCCCAGAAGGACCAGGAACTCACTCACGAAGGTCGCCAGGCCGGGCAACGCCAGCGTCGCCATTCCCGCGACCAGGAAGGTACCAGCCAGCACCGGAGCGACCTTCTGGACACCGCCGTAGTCGGCGATGACGCGGGTGCCTCTACGGGACACCAAGAATCCCGCGATGAGAAACAGGGCGGCGGTCGAGAATCCGTGGTTGACCATGTACAGCGTCGCACCGGCCTGCCCCTGACTCGTCATGACGAAGATCCCGAGAATGATGAAGCCGAAGTGGCTGATCGAGGTGTACGCGATGAGCCGCATGACATCGGTCTGACCGATCGCCAGAACCGCCGCGTAGACGATGCCGATCACGGCAAGCGTGATCACCCACGGCCGCAACGTCGTCGACGCGTCCGGAAAGAGTTGCAGACAGTACCTCAGCATGCCGAACGTGCCGATCTTGTCGACGACCGCCATCATCAGCACGGCGGTGGCCGGAGTGGCCTCCGCTGCGACACCCGGCAGCCAGGTGTGGAACGGCCACATCGGGGCCTTGATCGCGAACGCGGCCATGAACCCGAGGAACAACAGGTAGGCAACGACCGGGTCGACAGCCAGCTCACCGCTGGCCACCCTGCCGACGATGTCGACGAAGTCGAACGTCGCACCGGCAGCGATGTACAGGCCCACCAGCGCCGCCAGCATCAGCAGACCACCGAACAGGCTGAACAAAAGGAATTTCAGTGCCGCGCGGGCCGCGCCGCTCCCGCCGTAGCGGCCGATCAGGAAATACATCGGGATCAGCATGGCTTCGAAGAAGACGAAGAACAGCAACACGTCCAAGGCGGCGAACGAGACGATCACCATGGACTCAACCACGAGCATCAGCGCAAGATATGCCCGCGGATCGGCAGCGTCGTTCCAGCCTGCGAGCACGATGATGGGCATCAGCGCCGTCGTCAACAGGATCAGCACCAGCGCGATGCCGTCCACGCCCAGCAGGTAGCCGGCACCGAAAGACGGTATCCAACTGTGCTTTTCGACGAACTGAAAGCGCTCACCCGCTGGATCGAACGCGACGGCGAGGCTCAGCGACAAGCCGAGCACACTCAGCGTCACCGTCATCGCCGCCCATTTGGCCGGCTTCGGTCTCCCGGCGGGCAAGGCAGCCACCACCCCGGCACCGACCATCGGCGCGATCCACAGTGCGCTCAAGACGGGAAGACCACTCACGACGACCTCATCACGATCAGCGACGCCAGCACCGCTGCGGCGCCGACCAATATGGACAGTGCGTAGGAACGGGCAAATCCGTTCTGCAGAGGTCGAATTCGATGCGAGAAGGCCGCGATGACGCGAGCGACACCTTCGACGGTGCCGTCGACTCCGCGCCGATCCAGCTCGGTCAGCAATACCGTGACCCGGTGGCCGGGCCGCGCGATCAATGCCTCGTTGACGGCGTCGCCGTAGAGGTCCCTTCTGGCGGCGTGGGTCATCGGCGAGACCCATTCCGAGGCGACGGTCCTGATCCGCTCCGTGCGATACATCCGGTGGGCGACGGCGATGCCGACGGCGACGACGGCCAGCACGATGGCAGTGACGGCCCATACCGGCAGCACGTGGTGGATCTCGTCGGCGCCGACCACCGGCTCCAGCCAGTGTTGCAGCGTGCCGCCGATGGCCAGGGCGCCGCCTGCGGTCACCGAACCGACCGCGAGCAGGATCATCGGCCACGTCATCACCGCGGGCGCCTCGTGGGGATGAGCCGATGCGGCCCAACGTTTCTCGCCGAAGAATGTCATCAGCATCACCCGCGTCATGTAGAACGCGGTGATCCCCGCCCCGACAATGGTGGCCGCTCCCAGGATGACGCCTTTGACCCCGCCCGCGCCGAGGGCGACCTCGATGATGCCGTCCTTGGAGAAAAACCCCGCCAGGGGCGGGATCCCGATGATCGCCAGATAGCCCAGGCCGAAGGTGACGAACGTGACCGGCAGGGCTTTGCGCAGCCCGCCGTAGCGGCGCATGTTCACTTCGTCGTCCATTGCGTGCATCACCGAGCCCGCACCGAGGAACAGGCCGGCCTTGAAGAAGCCGTGAGTCAGCAGGTGCATGATCGCGAACCCATAGCCAGCGGGCCCCAGACCCGCGGCCAGCACCATGTACCCGATCTGACTCATCGTCGAGGCGGCGAGTGCTTTCTTGATGTCGTCCTTGGCGCAGCCGATCACCGCGCCGAAGAGCAGCGTGACCGCGCCGACGACCACCACAGCGGTCTGGGCGTGCGGTGCGAGGTCGAAGACCGGACCCGACCGCACGATCAGATACACCCCGGCGGTGACCATCGTGGCCGCATGGATGAGCGCCGACACCGGCGTCGGGCCCTCCATCGCATCACCGAGCCACGACTGCAGCGGCACCTGCGCGGACTTCCCGCACGCGGCCAGCAGCAACATCAACCCGATCGCGGTCAGTGTGCCCTCGCCAAGGCGCGGTGCAGCCTGGAAGACGCCGTCGTAATCGACAGTCCCTACGTGCGTGAGCATCAGGATGACGGCGAGTACCAGCCCGACATCGCCAACTCTGTTGACGACGAACGCCTTTGTGGCGGCGGTGGCGGCCGAGGGCTTGTGCGACCAGAATCCGATCAGCAGATAGGACGCAAGACCCACACCCTCCCAGCCCATGTACAGCCCGAGGTAGTTGTCGGCGAGCACCAGCAGCAGCATCGCCGCCAGGAACAGGTTCAGATAGGCGTAAAACCTCCTGCGCCCTGCGTCCTCCTTCATGTACCCGATCGAGTAGATGTGGATCAGCGACCCCACCCCGGTGATCAGAAGCACGAAACACATCGACAGCTGATCGAGCTGCAGGCCGAAGTCCACCCGCAGATCCCCGACCGGCACCCAACTGAACAACCTCTCGTGAACAGCCCGCTCCTCGCCCCCGCGCCCGAGCATCCCCACGAACAGCACCGCGGCGCACCCGAACGAGGCCAACGACGCAGCAGTACCGAGCAGATGACCCCAGCGGTCGGTCCGACTGCCACACAGCAGCAAGACCGCAGAACTCACCAGCGGAAGAACGATCACCGGCCAGACGGGCGATGTCATCGCTAGTGCCTCAACAGGTTCGCCGTGTCGACCGAAGCCGAGCGCCTGGCACGGAAGATCGTCATGATGACCGCCAGGCCCACCACGACCTCGCAGGCGGCGACGACCATGACGAAGAATGCCACCACCTGGCCGTCGAGATGGGCATGGACCACCGAAAAGGCGACGAACGCGAGGTTGCACGCATTGAGCATCAGCTCGATGCACATGAACATGACGATGGCGTTGCGGCGCAACAGCACACCGGCCGCACCGATGGTGAACAGCAGCGCCGACAGATAGAGGTAGTGATCGGGGTTCACTGCTGCGCCCGCCCTTTCGCCGTACGGTCGTCGCCCGCGAGCAGTGTGAGCACCAATCCGTCACGCTCCCGAGTGCGGATGACCGACAGTTCGCAGAACCTGCCGTCAGGCAGCATCGCCGGGGTGTCCACCGAGTTGTGCAACGCGTAGACACCCGATCCGGGAGGCGTTCCCGGGTATGCGTCCGACCGGAATCGCTCGATTGCCAGCTCGCGCTGAGACATGCGCGGGGTGAGGTGCTCCCGGTGCGCCAGGACCATCGCACCGAGCGCCGCGGTGATCAGCAGCGCACTCGTCAGCTCGAATGCCCACAGATAGCGCACGAAGATCAGGTGCGCCAGGTCCTCGACCTGGTCTGAGTCCGACGATGCACCGACACCGGCGACCGTGACATGCCCGATGGCGGCAACGAGCAGAAGCCCGAACGGGACCCCGGCGAGCCCTGCGGTGATCCGATGTCCCCGAAGGGTTTCCACCAGCGAGTCGGCGGAATCCACCCCGATCAGCATCAGCACGAACAGGAACAGCATCATCACCGCGCCCGTGTACACCACCACCTGAACGATGCCGAGGAACAGCGCACCCTGCGCCACGTACAGGACGGCCAGCGCAATCATCGTGGCAGCCAGAAACAGCGCCGAGTAGACGGCCTTCGCAGACACGACCACCCCCACTGCACAGGCCACCGTGAGCACCCCCACCGCCGCCGTCACCACCGCCTGTGCTGTCATCTGCGCACCTGACCGTTCTGGGCCGCGAGGGCTGTGGATGCTTCCGGCACCAGCAACGCGTCCTTGTCGTAGACGAGGTCGGCGCGATTGTCCTCGGCCATCTCATAGTGATTGGTCATCGTCAACGCGCGGGTCGGGCACGCCTCGACGCACAGTCCGCACCCGATGCAGCGCAGATAGTTGATCTGATACACCCGGCCGTAGCGCTCACCGGGCGAGAAGCGTTCGTCCTCAGTGTTGTCGGCGCCCTCGACGAAGATCGCGTCCGCCGGGCAGGCCCACGCGCACAGCTCGCACCCGATGCATTTCTCCAGCCCGTCCGGGTGCCGATTGAGTTGATGGCGACCGTGATAGCGCGCGGCCGGCAGCCCAGGCTTCTCGGGGTACTGTTCGGTGATCGGCTTCTTGAACATCGCCGCGAATGTGACGCCGAAACCGGCGACCTCATCGAGAAACCTAGACATCGACAACCTTCCGTGACGCACCGATCAGAGGGACCGGATGTCCTTCGGTGGAGTTCAGCTGTGGCGTCGGGGGTGCGCTGCGCCCGCGGCCGAGGCGAGCACGCACGGTGCCCAGCACGGCGATCAGCAGCACGCCCGCGATCAGGCCCGGGACCACACCGTCGACACCGGCGCTGCGCAGCACCGCGACGGCGACGATCCACACCAAAGACACCGGCATGAGCACCTTCCAGCCCAACGACATGAACTGGTCGTAACGCAACCGGGGCAGCGTCGCGCGCAGCCAGATGTAGAGGAAGAGGAACGCCCACACCTTCGCGACGAACCACAGCAGCGGCCACCATCCGGAGTTGATGCCGTCGATCGCGCTGAACGGGAACGGCGCGCGCCAGCCGCCGAGGAACATGGTGGTCGCCAGTGCCGACACCGTCGTCATGTTGACGTACTCGGCGAGCATGAACATGGCGAACTTCAGAGACGCGTACTCGGTGTGGAATCCGCCCACGAGTTCTCCCTCTGCCTCGGGCAGGTCGAAGGGTGCGCGGTTGGTCTCCCCCACCATGGCCGTGACGTAGACCACAAACGACGGCAGCAACACGACGACGAACCACGTCTGACTTTGCGCCGCAACGATTCCCGAGGTCGACATGGTGCCTGCGCACAGGAAAACCGAGACGAAGGACAACGCCATCGCGATCTCATAGGACACCACCTGTGCCGACGAGCGCAGACCACCGAGCAGCGGGTACACCGATCCGGATGCCCAGCCGGCCAGCACGATTCCGTAGACACCGACGGAGGTGACCGCCAGCACGAACAGCACCGCCACCGGAAAGTCGGTCAACTGCAACGGCGTCGGATGTCCCAGAACGGACACCATCGGACCCATCGGTATCACCGCGAACGCCAGGAACGCGGGAACAACGGCGGTGACGGGGGCCAGCAGATAGATCGGCCTGTCCACGCCCGCCGGTATCAGCCCCTCCTTGAGGGCCAGCTTCACACCGTCGACGAGGCTCTGCAGGAGGCCGAACGGTCCGACCCGGTTGGGTCCGAACCGCATCTGCATGCGGCCGAGGAGTTTCCGCTCCACCAGGATCGCGACCAGGACGGTGAGCAGGAGAAAGACGAAGACGGCAACTACTTTGGCAACTACCAGCCACAGCGGGTCGTGGCCGAACGACCCGAGGTCGGGGGCGGTCACGCACGCACTCCCACCAACGCCCCCGCGCCCACACGCAGGGTGCGGTGCACTGCACAGCCCGCCGAATACTCCGGCAGCCAGACCACACGGTCGGGCATCGCGGTGATGCGCACCGGTGCGGTGATCTCCCCCGCCGAGCTGAACACCACGATCGGATCGCCGTCGGCAACCCCGATCTCGGCAGCTGTCGCCGCCGAGATCCGGGCCACCACTGTTCGGGCGGTTCCCGCGAGAGCGGCGCTGCCGTCCTGCATCCGTCCGTTGTCCAACAGGGTTTTCCACGTTGCGAGGATCGCCTCTCCGCTGCGCGGCAGCGGCTCCATCGCATCGGGCACAGGCGCGAGATCGGCACGTCTGCCGTTCCAGCCCGTCCTCAGTGCAACAGATCCGCACAGCGGGCGGCCCATCGCCGTCGACAATGCCTGCAGGACAGCGGCATCCGACATCGCCGGGGAAGGCATCGCCGACGCGAACGGCCGGAGACGCCCCTCCCAGTTCAGGAATGCGCCTGACTTCTCCGCAACGGAGGCCACCGGCAACACGACGTCGGCCGCAGCGGTGACAGTGCTGTGGCGCAGCTCGAGGCTCACGATGAAGCCGGTTCGCTCGAGGCACCTCTCCGCGGCCACCGGATCCGGCAGATCGGCGAGATCGACTCCACCGACCACGATCGCGTCGAGCAGGCCATCCCCTGCGGCGGCCACCATCGCCGATGTGTCGCGGCCCGCAGCGGCCGGAACGTTCGTCCGCCACGCGGCTGCGACCTGCTCGCGCGCACGGGGATTGGTCACCGGGCGGCCACCCGGTAGGAGGCCGGGTAGACATCCCGCCTCCAGCGCACCACGGTCACCCGCACGACGCGGAATCCAGGCCAACCGCGCGCCTGCGCGGTCGACCAGGTGTGCGGCCGCGGTCAGCGCTCCTGCCGACCCTGCCAACCGTTCACCCACCATGACTATCGCACCCTGGAGAAGGTCCAGCCGCGCGAGCACGTCTGCCTCGTCTCCTGGACGCGTCATCACCAGCCGCGCCTGCAGTTTCTCCAGACCGCGGGTCACCCACGGCGCCACCGCCAGCACCTCCAGCCCCCTGCGGCGCACAGCCTTACGAAGGCGCAGGAACACCAGTGGCGCTTCCTCTTCGGGATCCAGTCCCGCCAGCACGACCAGCGACGCGGACTCCAGCTCGGCATAGGTGGGCGTCGTCGACACCCCGGCGACACGGGCGGCCAGGAAGTCCGCCTCCTCCGCCGAATGGGTACGGACACGGAAGTCGATATCGTTGGTGCACAACGTCTTCCGAGCGAACTCGGCGTAGGCCTCGGCGTCGTCGACCGTCACCCTGCCACCGACGATCACCCCTGCGCGTCCCGCGGCGGCATGCAGGCCCGCAGCTGCCACGGCGAGCGCCTCGGGCCAGGACGCCGTGGTCAGCTCACCGTGGCGACGGATCAGTGGCGTGCAGATTCGGTCGCCGACGTCGGGGTAGCCGAACGCCCATCGCCCCTTGTCGCAGTTCCATTCCTCGTTGACGTCCGGATCGTCGCCTGCGAGCCGGCGCAGAACCCTGCCGCGCCGGTGATCTGTTCGCTGGGCGCATCCGCACGCGCAATGCTCGCACACGCTCGGTGAGGAGATCAGGTCGAACGGGCGTGCCCTGAACCGGTACGCAGATCCGGTGAGCGCACCGACCGGACAGATCTGCACGGTGTTCCCGGAAAAGTACGAATCGAAGGGCTCGCCCTCTGCAGCGCCGACCTGTTGCAGCGCACCACGTTCCATGAGTTCGATGAACGGGTCGCCGGCGATCTGTTCGGAGAACCGCGTGCACCGGGCGCACAGCACGCAGCGCTCACGATCCAACAACACCTGCGTGGACAGCGGAATCGGCTTGGGATAGGTCCGTTTGACCTTGTCGAACCGGGACTCCGCCCGCCCCGACGACATCGCCTGGTTCTGCAACGGGCACTCTCCCCCCTTGTCGCACACCGGGCAGTCCAGCGGATGGTTGATCAACAGCAGTTCCATCACGCCCCGCTGGGCGGAGTCGGCATCGACGCTGGTGAACTGCGTGCGCACCACCATGTCGGGGCTCACGACGGTGGTGCATGACGCGACCGGTTTGCGCTGCCCCTCGATCTCCACGAGGCACTGCCGGCAGGCACCGACGGGATCGAGTAGCGGATGGTCGCAGAACCGCGGAATTTGCACGCCGATCGTTTCGGCGGCGCGGATCACCAAGGTGTCCCTGGGCACCGCGACTCGGCGGCCGTCGATGGTCAGCGACACCAGGTCGAGATCAACGCCCCTCATGCGGGCACCCCCTGCGGCGGGGACAGCACGCAGGCACGAGGATCGAAGGGGCATCCGCCGCCAAGGTGCGCCTCGTACTCGGCGCGGAAGTATCGGAGTGAGGACGTGATGGGGCTGGTCGCCCCATCGCCCAACGCGCAGAACGAATTACCGAGCATGGCACGGGCGATGTCTTCGAGCCTGCTCAGATCATCGGTGGTGGCGGTGCCCTCCTCCAGCCCCGCATAGATCTGGGTCAGCCAGTAGGTGCCCTCACGACAGGGCGTGCACTTGCCGCACGACTCGTGTGCGTAGAACTGCGTCCACCGACGCACGGCTCGCACGACACAGGTGGTCTCGTCGAAGATCTGCAGCGCCTTCGTTCCCAGCATGGAGCCTGCGGCAGCCACACCCTCGTAATCCAGTGCCACATCGAGGTGTTCGGCTGTCAGCAATGGTGTCGAGGACCCACCCGGCGTCCAGAACTTCAGCTCGTGGCCGGCCCGGATGCCGCCGGCATGGTCGAGGAGTTCGCGCAGGGTGATGCCGAGCTCTGCCTCGTACTGTCCCGGTCGCGTCACGTGGCCCGACAGCGAGTACAGCGTGAAACCCGGGCTGTCCTCGGTGCCCATCGACCGGAACCACTCCACACCGTGGAGCAGGATCGGCGGCACGCTGGCCAGCGACTCGACGTTGTTGATCACGGTCGGGCGCCCGTAGAGCCCGGCCACCGCCGGGAAGGGCGGCCGCAGCCGCGGCTGGCCACGCCGGCCCTCCAAAGAGTCCAGCAGCGCCGTCTCCTCGCCGCAGATGTAGGCCCCCGCTCCGGCGTGGACCACCAGGTCGAACCCGGAGCCCAGGTATCCCGCGGCGTAGGCCTCCGCGACCGCGCCGCGCAACCGCTGCAGCACCGGCACCACCTCTCCGCGCAGGTAGACGAACACCTGGCGGGCGCCGATCGCATAGGCCGCGATCACCGCGCCTTCGATGAGCGCGTGCGGTGAGGCGTACAGCAGCGGAATGTCCTTGCAGGTACCGGGTTCGGATTCGTCGGCGTTGACGACAAGGTAGTGCACGCCGCCGTCATCGGGGATGCAGGACCACTTGACGCCTGTGGGGAACCCGGCTCCGCCCCGCCCCCGCAAACCGGAATTCTTGACCAGTTCGGTGACCTCATGCGGCGCCATCGTCAGCGCGTTGTCCAATGCCCGGTAGCCGCCGTGTCGCACGTACGACGCCAGCGTCCACGACTCCGGCTCGCCCCAACAACGGGTCAGCACCGAGGTGAGCGGCATGTCAACACACCCCTTCGGGCAGACCGGCGAGAATCCGCGAGGTCTCGGTGAAGGACCGCGGCGCGGCGCTGCGCGCCGGTGGCGCCGGAGCTCCGGCGCTCAGGCCGTCGACGAGTTCCCGTGCGCTGTCGGAGTTCTGGTTGTCGTAGCAGGTCCAATTGACCATCACGACGGGCGCGTAATCGCACGCGGCATTGCATTCGACACGCTCCAACGTCACCATCCCGTCGGGCGTGGTCTGTCCCGGCTCGATCCCCAGATATCCCCGCAGCGAATCGAGGATGGCGTCGCCTCCCATCACGGCACACAATGTGTTGGTACACACACCGACCAGGTACCGCCCCGTGGGCGTGCGCCGGAACATCGAGTAGAACGTCGCCACGGAGGCCACCTCGGCCTCGGTCAGCCCCAGACGCCCGGCGCAGAAACCGATACCCGCCCTGGTCAGGCAGCCGTCCTCGGACTGCACGAGGTGCAGCAGCGGCAGCAGGGCCGACCTGGCGTGCGGATACCGGTCCACGACGACCTCCGCGTCCCGCGTGAGCCGTTCTGCGACGTCGCCGGGATACGTTGTGCGCCCTCCGATCCTGGGGGTGGGTTCCGGCGGACGGCGCCCCAGGGGCAGCTCGACCGCGCTCATCGGGGCAGTCTCCTCTTCGCGCAAGCGCTCATCGGTCCACCCCGCCCATGACCGGGTCGATCGACGCCACCGCCGAGATGACATCGGCGATCATCCCGCCCTCACACATGGCGGCCACCGCTTGAAGGTTGGTGAACGAGGGGTCGCGGAAGTGCACACGATAGGGCCGGGTCCCACCGTCGGACACCATGTGGACGCCCAGTTCCCCGCGCGGGGATTCGACGGCCACATAGCACTCGCCGGCGGGCACCCGGAAGCCCTCGGTGACGATCTTGAAATGATGGATGAGCCCCTCCATCGAGCGGCCCATGATCCTGTCGACGTGAGCGGGTGAGTTGCCCAGACCGTCGGCGCCGACGGTGAGATCGGCCGGCCAGGCCAGCTTCTCGTCCTCGATCATCACCGGTGCGCCAGTGGACTTCTCGAGACGACGCACACACTGTTCGACGATTCGCATCGACTCGTTCATCTCCTCGACCCGGATCAGGTAGCGGCCGTAGCAGTCGCACGCGTCGTCGGTGATCACGTCGAACGTGTAGCCCTCATAGCCGCAATAGGGTTGGGCCTTGCGAAGGTCGTGTGCTAGGCCGGTGGATCGCAGCACCGGGCCGGTCACTCCCAGCGCCATGGCGCCGACGAGATCCAGATATCCGATGCCGACGGTGCGGGCCTTCCAGATAGCGTTGTGCTGCAGCAGCTTCCGGAGTTTTCCCAGACCCTCGGGAAGGATGTCGAGCAACCTGCGCACCCGGTCGAGACCGTCGCCGGGCAGATCGACGGCGACGCCGCCGGGACGCACATAGCCGTGGTTCATCCTCAGCCCCGTGATGGCCTCGAAGACCGACAGGATCTCCTCGCGTTCCTTGAACCCGAAGAACATCGCGCTCATCGCGCCGAGCTCCATACCCGTCGTCGCCAGCGCCACCAGGTGGCTCGATATCCTGTTCAGCTCCATCAACAGCACCCGGATGACGCTGGCCCGCTCCGGTATGTCGGCGGTCACACCGAGCAGTTGCTCCACTGCGAGGCAGTACGCCGTCTCGTTGAAAAACGGTGAAAGGTAGTCCATTCGGGTGACGAGGGTGACGCCCTGCGTCCATGTCCGGTATTCGAGGCTTTTCTCGATCCCGGTGTGGAGGTAGCCGATCCCACAGCGCGCCCGGGTGACGGTCTCTCCGTCGATTTCCAGAATCAACCGCAGGACGCCGTGCGTGGAGGGGTGTTGTGGGCCCATGTTGAGCACGAGGCGGTCGGCGCCGTCTCCTGCCGGGTCGACGCAGCCGACGACGTCGTCCCAGTCCTGACCTGCCAGGTCGATCACGGTGTCGGTCATCAGTGATAGGTCCTCCGCTGATCCGGGGGCGCGATCGTGGCACCGTGAAACTCCACCGGCACCCCGCCCAACGGGTAGTCCTTACGCTGAGGGTGTCCCTCCCAGTCGTCGGGCATTGCGATCCGGGTCAATGCCGGGTGCCCGACGAAGACGATCCCGAAGAAGTCGTAGGTCTCCCGCTCGTGCCAGTCGCAGGTGGGATACACCGAGAACAGCGAAGGGACAACGGGATCCGATTGGGGGCAGGAAACCTTCAGCTGCACTCGCCGGTTGTAGGTGATCGACATCAGCGGATACACCGTCTGCAACTCGCGACCCGCATCGTCGGGTCGGTGCACACCCGAGGCACCTGCACACAGTTCGAAACGCAAGCCCGGCTCGTCGCGGAGTGTCCGGGCCACCTCCACGAGATGCGTTCGCCTGACGGTGAGCGTCAACTGACCGCAGTGCACCGTCACATCTTCGATGGCCGCCTCGGCGACGGCCCCCAGTGCCTGTTCCAGGACATCGACGACCGCGTCGAAGTATCCGCCGTAGGGCCTGCTGCTGACGTTTGCCACGGTGGGCGTTCTCAGACGTCCATATCCGGACGTGTCGCCCGATCCGCGAACCCCGAACATCCCGGTCACCGCAGGAGCCCGGTGAGCTCGATGGTGGGCGTGGCGCCGAGCGCGGCCTGCTCGGCAGCGGCGATGGCCTCGGCGCGGTGGACACCCAGCGGCATCTCCGCGATCTTCGCGTGCAACGCCAAGATGGCGTTGAGCAACATCTCTGGCCGCGGAGGGCATCCCGGCAGGTAGATGTCCACCGGAACCACGTGGTCGACGCCCTGCACCACGGCATAGTTGTTGAACATCCCGCCCGTCGATGCGCAGACGCCCATGGCCAGAACCCATTTCGGCTCAGCCATCTGGTCGTAGACCTGCCGTAGCACGGGTGCCATCTTCTGGCTCACCCGCCCGGCCACGATCATCAGGTCTGCCTGCCGCGGGGTGGCGGAGAACCGCTCCATACCGAACCGCGCAATGTCGAACCGCGGCCCCGCAGTGGCCATCATCTCGATGGCGCAGCACGCCAGACCGAACGTCGCCGGCCACAGCGAACCCTTGCGCACATAGCCGGCGACCTTCTCCAGAGTCGACAGCAGGATTCCGCCCGGCAGCTTCTCCTCTAGTCCCATGCCAATCCTCCACGCCGCCAGACGTAGCCGTACGCCACCGCAACGGTGCTCATGAACAACAGCATTTCCACGAGGGCGAAAACCCCCAGCGAGTCGAACGCGACCGCCCACGGGTAGAGGAACACGATCTCGATGTCGAAGACGATGAAGAGCATTGCCGTCACGTAGAACTTCATCGGGAACCGTGCCGAACCGATCGGCAGGCGCGCAGGCTCGATGCCGCACTCGTAGGCTTGAAGCTTGGCCCGGTTGTCGCGGCGCGGACCGATCAGGCGCGCGATCGCCACCGAACCCAGCGCGAAAGCCGCTGCGACGGCACCCATGACCAGAACGGGCAGGTACACCCCCATCGGTGCGCTCCGTTCGTCGAGGGTCAGCGTTGCGATGCAGAGCTTCTCGACTCTGCGGCCACTGACATGTTTACGGGTGCGCGGTGCCCACGATCACCCCGTCATGGGGGAAACGACGGGGGATGCCGACGGGGTAGCCGGCTGTGGCGCGGGGTCAGGAACGGTGCGGCACGGAGATCACGGGGCGCAGATGCCGAGGAGCCCCGGGTCGAACGTGGCCCGCGCGGACACCGACGCGGCAGCGGCTGCGACGAGGATCGCGGCGCTGCCTTCGTGGCCTTTCGGGAATACGATCTCGGCGCTGTCCGGGCCGTCGCGATGGGCCATCAACCAGTCGTACATCAACCAGTCCAGCGCACAGGCGACACCGGCGGGTTCGGCGTCCGGCCGGCGCGACGCGTCGAGGACGCGCTGCAACGCGTCCATGTGCTCTTGCCGGGCCGCTTCCTTGTTCACGCCGGAACTGTCGAACATCAGCATCGGAAGAGTCAGCGGAAACCGTTGTCCCTGTTCGGTTCGCACCACCCAGCGCCCGCCGAGCCACGGTTTCGCCGGATCGACCTCACACATCTCGCCGAATCCGCCGACCACCCCGATCGTCGGCTCGTCGAGTGCACCGTCGAGGGGGGCGGGCCCGAGCAGGCCGAGAGGTTGCCTGGCCAGGATCGAGAAGAGCACGGCGGTCCCGATGATCTTGCCCGCCCGTAGGTCGGGCTTGAAATCCGTGAGATCGACTGCTGCCGCGTATTCGAAGCAGCAGCGGTCCAGTGTGCGGTGCAGCTCCAGAAGATCGTCACGCTCGTCCGTCCCGTCGGGACGTCGGCCACCGCCGAGGATGTCCCCGAAACGGGCGGCGGCAATGATCAGCGCATCGTCGAGCGCCTCGAGGTGCGTGGCGACCAGCCGGTCGGGTTCGTCGTCTCCGGGAACCAACGCCTGCAGTGATGTCGCGGCGCCGTCGGGAGTGGTCCAGAAGAATCCGATCTGTGCGTCCGCCTGGATGATTCGCGGTCTCACGGTAGGCGCCGCCAGATCACGACGCGGTTGTTGCCCGAGTCTGCGACCGCCAGCCGGTCGCCATGCAGCGACAGACCGTAGGGCCAGCACAGTGTGTCGTGTTCGACGGAACTCCAGCGGTTCTCACCGTTGGTGGCGAACGTCGGCTGGGCCAGTACGTGGTCGGCACCACGGCCGTCTATTGCAACGCTGTCCCACAACAGGACTCGGTTGTTGGCCGTGTCGGCGATCGCCACCCGGCCTTCGTCCATCCCGATGGCGTAGGGGAACCGGAACCGGTCCGCGGTGTGTGGTCCGTAGGGCCACTCCTGGGCGGTGTGGAAGTCGGGCTGCCCGAGCAGGATGGTCGCCGGGCCGTCCCGGTCCGGTTGCGGTGACCAGCCCAGGACACGGTGATCGCCGGCGTCGGCGACCAGCAGCAGATCGTCATGGCCGGCGAGCCCGTGTGGCCACCGGAAGCTTGCCGGGCCAGGGGGGCCACCACGGTTCTCTTCACGGTGCGCGGCGTCGGGCTGGCCGAGGACGACATCGGCAGGCTGCCCGGGGTCGGGAATCCCGTTGCGCCAACCCAGGACCCGACGGTTTCCGGTGTCGGTGACCCAGAAGGCCGAAGCGATGACGGCGATACCGAAGGGCCAGTAGAGCGACGCGGCGTGGCATTCGATTCCGGCGTTGGGCTCGATGGCCGACGCATTCGCTTGCCCGAGGACGAGGTCGGGCGCGATGTCGCTTTCGGTCGGCACCGAATTCCAGACCAGGATTCGGTGATGCCACGCATCGGCGACGATCAGCCGGCCGTCATGGATCAACACGCCGGTCGGCAGATTCATGCCGCGCTCGGGTCCGCGACCACCGGCCGCACGGCCCTCGCTGGTGCCGTCGGGCTGTCCGAGAACCACGTCGGCGGGCTGTTCATCGCGGTCAGGGATGCCGTGCCACAACAACACTCGGTGATTGCCGGAGTCAGCGACGACGAGGTGGCGGTCATCGAGGAAGACGCCGCGCGGCGAGTACATCCACGCCATGGTGGGGGCGGCGGGCGGCAACGCGAGACCGCCCGGGGCGGGCGCGCCGATCCAGACCTCTGGTGACCATCCGCCGGTCAGATCGCCGGCCACCAGGGCCGGTTCGCGCTCGCGGGAGAGCAATGCCCCGCCGACATGGTGTCGGACGGTATACCGGCTCATGTCTGCACTCGCACCCACACGTCGCCGCGGTCGACTCGCAGCGGCAGTTGTTCCAACTGGGCGCCGGGCGCGCTGAGGCATTCGCCCGAGGCGGCGTCGTAGGAGAATCCATGCCACGGACACGTCAGCGTGCCGGTGCCCACGTCGAGGATCGCGTTGTCCAACGGCAATGCCTGGTGGGCACATTCGTTGCGATAAGCCGCCAGACGGTGCTCGATGCTCACGACGATCACGTCGACGAGAGCCCGGCCCGTATCGAGTTGGGCCGGCGTCAGTTCACCGTCGGCGATCTCCGCGGCCGGCCCGACCCGCACCCAGCCGTCGGCGGCGGGGTCGCGTCCGATTTTCAGCGACTCGATCGGAATCAGCGTCGGTGTGGGCTCATTCGGCATCACTTCGACCGCGGTGATCGCGGGCACCCCCTCGATGAGCGCTCCCTCGACCAGATGGCGCAGGGTCGCCGAAGACATCGAGCAGCCGTTGCAGGCACCTTCGAGGCGCACGTAGGCGGTGCCGTCCTCGACGCGTACCAGGGTGACGTCACCGCCGTGGCTCTGCAACTGCGGGCGCACCGCCGCCAGCACACGATTGGCATGTGTCACCGGGTCCGGCCGGACGATCTCGTGAATCGAGAGCAGCAGATGCACCACGGGGTCGTCGACGAGGTCGTACAGTGCGGCGCGCGTGGCCGGATCTTCTCGGAGACGCCGGACGATGGTCACCAGTCCGACCCTGTGTACCGCCTCGACCGCGGCTTTCACTTCCTCGGCGATCGCCCGCGACGCCGGGTCGAGGGAATCGAGGGCGGTGACCGCGGCGTCGACGCGTCGAGCCAGCTCTTCGAATTCGCCACCGGTGTCGACCGATCCCGGTACCACGGCGGTCACGGCTGCAGGCCGTCCTCGCTGGTGCGCAACAGCGTTACCTGGCGGGCGATTTCGTCGAGCACACCTCGCACGGCACGCACCGAGTCGTGGTCGTGCTGCTCTTCGAACAGGTAGCGCGCCTCGTAGAGTTTTCCCTTCGCCTGGTCGAACATTCCGAGGTGGGCCAGCGCGTTGCCCTGGTTGGCCAGCACCCGCGCGCGGCCGAGCGGGTCGGCGTCGCGATCACGGGTCTCCAGCACCGCCTCGTAGAGCTCGACGGCTTCGACGAGGTTGTCAGCTTGATGTTTGGACGGCGTGTAGACCAGAGAGTTCGCCAGATTCAACTGCACGCTGGCCCACTGCTCCGGGAACTGTTCGCGGGTGTAGACCTTGAGCGCCGATCGCAGGGATTGCGCCGCGACGCCGAGCCGCAGCTGTCCGGAGGCCTCCGTCATCGGCATCGTGAGATAGGCGGCTGCGAGGTTGGCGTGCGCGGCCGCCCACAGCAGCGGCGCCTCATCACGCAGAATCAGTTGAAGCGCCGAATGATAGTGCGGCACCGACTTGTTCAGCATGTCCGGGTGGTCACCGGCACCCTCGTGCAGCAGTCCGGCGAGATTGAGGTGCAGCTCGGCTCGGCCGATCCGCAAGCCGTCGGCATCCTTGAGCAGGGTGAGCGCTGCGTCGAAGCGTTCCTCTGCCGACGGGTCGTTGCGGTCCCGGCAGATGGAAGCGGCCGCCCCCGTCAGGACTCCCCTGAGTGCGGGTGATTCGTCGCCGGCCTCACGCGCGCCCCGGTCCAGGAGGTTGATCGCCGCGTCCGGATCTCCCTCGGCCAGCGCATGGCTGGCCTGCAGCGCCAGCACCGTCGCCGCCAGCTCGCCGTCGCACGTGCCGAGTTCGGGCGGGATGTCGCTGCGGCCGACCACGAACAGGATCACATCGACGAGCACGCCGAACTCACCCAGCACGTTCCGCAGGTCGTCGGCATCGTCGCCGTCGGGGTCCAACACGAAGCGGTTGTACCGGGTGACCGGATCGGTGCCCGTGAGCTCGCCCAAAGCCGCATCCCGGTCACCGGCGAGGGCGTACGCATGTGCCAGCAGTGCAGGAGGCCACTGCTCCAAAGACTTACCCGCGAGCAGAGCCTGGCGGGCATCCTCGGTGTGGTCGCCGGCCGGGATCAACAGGTAGCCCACCGGGAGCGGAAACGCGCTGAGCGGCTGGGGCCGGACTGCGAGTGTCACGTCGGCTTCGGTGTCCAGTGCGGTCATTCGGTCATCCGTTCAGTGGTCCGCGCAGGTCGCGTTCGGCGGCGCGCTTGATGAGGCGGGCCGACAGTTCGGCCCGGGCTTTGGTGGCGTGGGTGTCGATCCGCTTGCGAACCACGCCGTCGGCGAACACGACGACGATCTCGACCGCCCAGCGCCCACGCTCGGGCACCACGACGGTCTCCACACCGAGGGCCTCGTCGGCGGAGCTGTGCTGCCGAACGGTGGTTTTGGGTCGTGACGTGCCGGGCCGCGGTTCCTCAGTCATCAGCATCACCGCTCGGCTCCCAGGGGTATCCGCAATGCAGCCTGCGCATCGTCCCAGAATGCCGCATATCGGCCGGCCAGGGGCCGGTCAGAGAGAACTTCGCGGACCAGCAGTGACCGGTCGCCGGCGGGGTTGCGTTGTTTGAGAAGCAAGCCGCCGCTGCGGGGGCCCTGAAGCGGGATCAGCCACAGCTCGTCGCCCCGCACCGCCGCGACGACCGCGTCGGACGGGAACCGGCCCGCCGCCAGATCGGCGTCGAGGCGGACATACCCGTCGCCGGTGAACTCGACGGTGACCTCGGCGGCGGGGCGCGGCCTCAGCGGCTTCAGGTATCCGGATTCGACATGATCGATCACCTCGTTCATCGCGGTCCGCACCGGCTCGGAGAGCTCGGCACCGAACTCCACGTCGAGAACCTCGATCAGGAACACGGTGATGTCGGATGGACACTGGTCGCCCAGCGCCCACCGTGCGAACGCAATCGCATTGTCCCAGCGGAACGAGTGCGTATGCAGGCCTTGAAGCGGGGGTAACTCCGCCAGCTCGTCACCGGGAACCTTGAAGATCGTGCCGGGCTGTGCGCCCGTGGCCGCGGCGTCGATGATCACCACACGCCGTGCGCCGCGCATCTGGAAGGCGACGTCCATGCCGGCGGTCCCACCGTCGACGAGACGAGCCCCGTCAGGGACGCCGCGCTCCCACAGGTGGCGCACCAGCACCGGGCCGACACCGTCGTCGCCCCGGAGCAGGCTGCCGCAGCCCACCACCAGAACCTCGCAGCCGGGCGATTCGAGGTCGACCGGCTGCGGGGCGGGGCTGACGTCCAAGGGTCACACCATTCCGTTGATCACGAACTGCGACAACTGTTTTCCGGTTCTCCCGTCGTAGGCGTGCACCGTACAGACCAGGCAGGAGTCGAAGCTGCGCGCGACGTGGCCGAGCTCAACGGGGTCCTCGGGGTCGACGATGGGTGAACCGACGAGCGCCCTTTCGATCGGGCCGAGAACGTCCTCACCGTCGCGCGGACCGATGTTCCACGCTGTCGGGGTGACCACCTGATAGTTCTTGATCTTGTTGTCCTCGATGACGATCCAGTCGGCCAGCGCACCTCGGGCCGCCTCGGTGGCGCCGAAGCCCCTACCCTCCGCATACTCGGTGGGCTTGGTGTAGAAGCTCTCCTTGAGGTCGAGCTGGTCGAGCCACTTACGCGCCCACTGGTAATACTTCGGACCTTCGTGCATCCGGGCCAGTTGGCGCACAAGCACACTGGGTCCGATCTTGGCCAGGATGTCGGCGAACAGCGGATCGTTGTCCTGATGTGGTGCGGCGTCGGGGCCCGCCGCGGCGATCCGGCGGGCCAGCGGGCCGGCCTCCAGGGGAATGTGGCCCAGATCGCCCACCGTGTACCGGGGGGATTTCGCCCAGCTGTACTTGCCCTGCTTTCTGCCGTCCTCCGGGTCGATCGGGATGGTCTCCCCTTCGAACGGGTGCAGGGGCCGCGAGCCTTCGTAGAACGAATGAGTGGTGTCCTCACGCACATTCGCCTGATCGAACTCGTACCACTGCCCTTGCGCGTACACGCCGGACCGGCCGATGAGCGCGGCGTTGCGCCCCTCGATGGTCGGGTTCTCGTACAGCGACGGGTCGAAATAGGTGCCCGTGGCGAGGTAATTGCCGACGCCCTGCCCGTACTTGTCCAGGCCGACGTCGAGGCAGTAGCGGATGAAGAAGCCGCAGTCGCTGTTGTACTGCGACTCGTTCTCGTCGATCCACTCCAGGACGTCATCCCAGGTCTTGTTCTCCAGCCAGCGTTCGACACTGCAACCCAGCCAGTGCTTTTCGAGCCAGTTGTCCTTCCAGTGCTCGAGGATGGCGATCGCGCGGGTGACGTCGGACAGCGTGGGGGCGCTCATCACCCCGCCGGGCACCATGAAGCTGGAATGCGGCCACTGACCACCGAAGATCGCATACACCTCGACCGGTTTGGCCGAAAGCACCACGCCGGGTTGGTAACTCGTCCCGACGTACGGCGCAAACCGGCGCACCGCCTCATCGTAGAGCGACGACTTCGCGTAGTTCTTGTTGGTCAGGTCGATCGCGAACAGCGCGTAGAAGTACCGCGGGATCGACTGCAGTGTCTCCGCCGCCTGACAGATGTTGCGGATCAACGTGGCATTCTGCGGCATATGGGTGCGCCAGGCGGTGTCGAGGGCGTACGCCGACTTGTACAGGTGGCTGCCGCCGCAGATTCCACAGATGCGCGGGCAGACGATGAGGCCGGCCTGAGGGTCCTTGCCACGAAGGATTATCTCGAAGCCGCGGAACATCGCCGCCTCGGTCCAGGCCGAGGTGACGACGCCGTCGTCGATGGTGACACGGACGTCGAGGTCACCCTCGACGCGGCCCAGTGGGCTGACGTAGAGGTCTAGCGAGCTCATGAATGGTCCTCTCGGAGATCGGGATTGACGGTGCTGACGGGGACTGGTGCCGTCAGACCACGAACATGTCTTCCTTGGACCACTGCGGCGCGGCGATCCGCGCCGCCGCCGCGTGCGCCATGTACGTCAGGTGGTCGGATCCTTCGGGCACTTCCTTCGGGATCATCCCGCTGACTTTCTGGGTTTTGAACACGGTGCCGGGAGCGAGGTCGAAGTGCGGGAACTCCGGCTCGGTGCATCCCAGGCACGGCATGCCCGCGCGGGTCTTCGAGGACTGCCTGTTCCAGAGGATTCTGTTGCAGGGCGAGTGCGTCATCGGTCCGCGGCAGCCGAACTCGTAGAACAGGCAACCGGTCCGCGTCCCCTCACCGAAGGACATCGTGGATTGCTTGTACTCGAAAAATTGCACTCGGGTACAACCGGTTTGGGTGAAGGTCTTGAAGAACGTCTCAGGTCGGTGCAGATCGTCGAGGGTGATGTCACCGGCCCTTCCCGTGGCCAGTGCGACCAGGATCTGGGTGATCCAATCGGGATGAGCGGGGCATCCGGGGATGTTGATGACCGGCAGTCCCATCTTCGACCGGAAGTCCTGGCCGAGGTAACCACCCCTGTCACGCCGGTGGAATTGCAGGCCGGTGGACCCCGAGGGGTTGGGCTCCATCGCCGGGATTCCACCGAAGCAGGCGCAGTCGCCGATGGCCACGACGATCTGGGCGGCGGCGGCGAGATCATCGACCCAGTCCTTCATCGGCCGGTCGGCGAACATGTCCATCCGCCCCGTGCCGTGGGGGGCTTCGATGACGGTGCCCTCGAACACGAAGATGTCCAGGGGTCGCTCTCCGCGCGCGCAGTCCCAGAAGAGCTTCTGGGCGTTCTGGCCGAGCTCGAGGCCCAGCGACGGATGCCAGAGCAGATCGAGGCCGAAGTCGACGATGAGGTCGACGACGTTCGGTTCGTCGGCGTTGAGGAACGACATGGTGTTTCCACTACACGCACCTCCCTGGAACCATAGAACGGAAGCCATCGGGACTCCTCTCGCAAGAGCGACAAATGCCGTGAGTGGCGGTCGCGCATTTATTTATGGTGGGCTGTTGCTATTTGGAAAAACTGAAATTATTCGGGTAGTTGACGCCCGAATGCGCGCGCGACCTGAATGAGAAAACCGAGACCGCGATTGATGTCTTTGTCTTTACTGACCCGCCACAATCCGAACAACCCCTTGGGCCCGCCCGGGTCCGCCTCCGCGGCGGCCTTCCCTTCGATGAGCGCGGTGCCGAGTTCGGCGAGCACGTCGGCCGCCCTGGGGTCGGCCAGCGGCGAATGCAGCAGTTTGTCCAGCACCGGCATCACGTCGACCAGCGCCCGGGTCAGGCCCGCGAGGCTGACCGCCAGCGATGACGCGTCGATCGACCCGAGCTCGGCTCTGGCTTGATCCAGACCGGACAGGGACGCCGCGGGTGCACGCAGCTCGCCGACTGCCGAGGACAGGGTGTCACTGATGACGTCACCGCGACGGACCAGCCCGTCGAGACCGACGACCAGTACGGCGAGCAGATCCGCGTGATCGAGCAGGGCATTCAACGACCCGGCGACCGCGGGATCGTCGAGGCGCTCACGCAGGCGGTCCGCCGGCGACACCTCAACCACATGACCGTTTGCCACCATTGGTCCTCCTGCGATGAAACGGGTGGGGTGCACCCGGGACGGTCCGAGCTTCCGAGTGGGCTGACGGAAACTGTGGCCGCAATCACAAACTAGCGACCAGTTCGCGGCATGCCTATCGCTTTCGCGCAGCAGCTGTCAGGATTGCGAAGACCTCAGCGCGCTGATGCGCGCACCGACACCAGGAGACTTGCGTGTTCGCCGCGGACTACTTAGTGAACCCTTCATTGTGGTTCCGGGCCGGTCTGAGCACTCCGAGCAGCCCGATCCGATGTCACGACTGACCCGTCTCGGATACATCGATGTTCGCCGTACCACCAAACCTGTGCGGCGCAAGGTGCGGTCACGCGGCGTTCCGCCCGCGTTGGCGGGCAACGAGATCTTCTACACCGAGAATCCGGCGGAGGCGGCGCGTCTGCTGGGCAAGGCGCTGGCCCCACTGAGTCTGAAAGTGGAACCAGGCAGCGCCGGCGGGTTTGCTGCAACGATGCACGGCGTGCGGCTGCGCAACGTCAGCATGCTGTACCTCGACCTCCACGTGGCTGCGACCGTGGACATTCCGGCACTCGGTCAGTACTTCGCCGTGCACATGCCGATGAACGGACGCGCCATCGTCGAGCACCGCGGACGGATGTTCGAGGCCAACACCCTGCGGGCGCTGGTGACCACTCCCGGGGTTCCACTGCGCATCACGCTCGACGACGACTCGCCCCAGTTGCTGATCCGCATCGAGGAGCGCGCGATGGCTGCACACCTCACACGGTTGCTCGGCCGCAGCCTCAACCGCCCGCTGGCCTTCGAGCCCGAATTCGACCTGGCGACCGAAGCGGCGATGCGGTGGCACACCGCGGTCCAGTTGATCCACACCGAGGTGTTCCATCCGGGTTCGTTGATCCAGCGCGGACAGGGCATCGGCGCCGTCGAGGAGCTGGTGATGAGCAGCCTGCTGCAGCTGCAGCCTTCGAACTATCACGAGGAGTTCCTGCAGCCACCGCAGCCCGACCAACGGCGCGCAGTGGTGCAGAACGCGATGAACTACATCGACGACCATCTCGCCGAACGCATCACGATGGAGGCGATCGCCAAGGCGGTGCACATGAGCGTGCGGTCGATCCAGCAGGGCTTCCGGGAGGAACTCGGCATCACCCCGATGACCTACGTCCGCGAGCGCAGGCTCGAGCGTGTCCACGAGGAACTGACCGACGCCATCCCCGCCGACGGCGTCACGGTGACCGCGGTCGCCGAGCGGTGGGGATTCCACCATCTGGGGAGCTTCGCGGTCGAATACCGCAAGCGGTGGGGCGAGGCGCCGTCGGAGACGCTACGCAGGTAGCGCGTCGGAGGAGGTCGACAGCTCGGCGGCGCGCAGCCGTGCCGGCCGTGTCCACCCCAGTGCGGGTTGCGCCAACAGGTGATCGACGAGCAGTTGCGTCGACATCGTCGGACGCTGCTGGGTGACCACGTGCCAGGGCCGGTTCAGTGGCGTTCCCGGCACCGCGAGGACCACGAGCGCACCGGCTTCGAGTTCGCGGCCGACCGCCTGGCGCGACACCAGCGTCACGCCGAGTCCGGCGACAGCCGACGACACGACCGCTCCGTGAGAGCCGAGGACCAGCTGGGGAGGGGTGACGTCGAGGTCGTCGAGCAGCGCCGACAACGTCGACCGCGTCCCCGAACCCGTCTCACGCAGCAACCACGTAGCGGTGGACACGCCGAACTCACCGGCCAGATCCGGTGCCCCGACCACCACGAGGTCGTTGGGTTTGACTGCCCGCACCCGCACCTTGCGACGCAGGTCTTCCGGTGGCCGGCCCGCCACGACGAGATCGACCTCATGGCGGGCCAGCATTGGCCATACCTGCGTGCGCGGCGCCACCTCGAGGTGCAACACCACGCCGGGGTGATCGGCCCGGAACGTCGCCAGCGCCGCGGGGATGAGCAGCTCCCCGGCCGACGTCACCGCGGCCAGCCGGATCGAACCGTTCTCCGGGTCGGCCTCGCCCCGTGCGGCCAGAATCGCCTCGTCGTGCAGGCCCAGGATCTTTCGGGCGTACTCGACGTATCGTTCGCCGGCCGGGGTCAACCGCACACCGCGGCCGTACCGGTCGACCAGGGCGATGCCGATGTCGGCGCTCAACGCACGCACCGCCGACGAGACCGACGACTCGGTGACCACCAGACGCTCGGCGGCACCGCGCACCGACCCCGCATCGGCGAGTTCGACGAGCACCCGGAGCCGGGCGTTCGTCGTCATCCCGCACCACCGTCGGTGCCGAACACCCGGCTCGCCAGGAGGTCCTCGGCTTCGATGGTGGTCAGCTCCGACATCCCGACGCTGGCGCGTGTTCCGTCGACGAGTCGGCGGGCCTGACGGAGGCGCGCCCGCTCGATCGCGTTTCGCACGCTGCGGGCATTGGCGAACCACGGCTGTTCCCTGCGCTTGCGCAGGTAGTCACCGAACAGGGCGCGCGCTTCGTCGGAAAATCGGTAGCCCAGACCATCGCACATCAGCACGGCGATGTTCTCGAGCTCGGCGACGGTGTAGTCGGGGAACGTCACGTGGTGGGCGATCCGGCTCTGCATGCCCGGGTTGGCGGAGAAGAAGTGGTCCATCTTGTCCGCGTAGCCGGCCAGGATCACCACGAGGTCGTCTCGGTTGTTCTCCATCACCTGCAGGAGGATCTCGATGGCTTCGCCGCCGTAGTCGCGCTCGTTGTCGGCCTTGTAGAGGTAGTAGGCCTCGTCGATGAACAGCACGCCACCCATCGCGCGCTTGATGACGTCCTTGGTCTTCGGCGCGGTATGGCCGACGTACTCACCCACCAGATCATCGCGGGTGACAGTGACCAGATGCCCGCGCCGCAGGTAACCCAGCCGGTGCAGCAGGTCGGCCATGCGCACTGCGACCGTGGTCTTGCCCGTGCCCGGATTACCGGTGAAGCACATGTGCAGCGTCGGTTGGGGCGCATGCAGCCCGAACCGGGCCCGCATCCGATCGACCAGCAGCAGCGCCGCGATCTCGGCGATGCGGGTCTTCACCGGTTGCAGTCCGATGAGTTCGCGATCCAGCGCGTCCAGCACGTCGTCGACCCCGGACCGCGCCCGCTCCGACGCCAGGTCGACCCTGGCGTCGGGCAGCAGCAATTCCGGCTGGGGTTCAGGCTCGGCGTCGACGGGTCGAATGCCGAAAGCGCTTCTGGTCACGACGACGCATACCGCTGCCCCGACGGGACATCGGTGGCATAGGCATGGGTGCTGTAGCCGATCTGTCGGTTGGCCCGTTCGGCGCGGTCGAGGCGGAATCCCGGCTCGTCCGCGGGCCGGTTGACGATGAACGACAGCGCCGTCGTCTGCCGTCCGAGGCCGGCGTCATAAGCGTTGAGCCGGATGTAGTGGTCCGGGTGGGCCGCCCGGCACGCGTTGACCTCCATCAGCACGCCCGCCGGATCCTTGAGGTCGAACATCGGCAGACCCCACATCTCCCAGTAGATGTTGCGGGGGTGCGGGTCGTCGGTGAACTCGACCGACAGCGGCCAGCCGTGCGACAGCGCGTAGTCGATCTGCGCCGTGATCTCCTCGTCGGTGAAGTCGGGCAGGTACGAGAACGTGCCCTGGGTGATCCTCATGCTCGTCGGTCTCCTCGTCCGGTCTAGACCCGTGTCGGCGTCGGGACGACGTCGGGGGTGTCGGTGGATTCGTAGTTGAAGGTGATGTCGCCCCACGTCGCCAGCGCAGTGTCCAGCGCCCGGTTGTTGGCGGCCGCCTTCCTGAGGATGTCGGGGCCTTCGGCGTAGTAGTCGCGCCCTTCGTTGCGGGCCTTGATCATCGCTTCGAGGGCCACGCGGTTCGCCTCCGCGCCCGCGGCAATCCCCATCGGGTGTCCGATGGTTCCGCCGCCGAACTGCATCACCACGTCCTCACCGAGGTGATGGATGAGCTGGTGCATCTGGCCGGCGTGGATGCCGCCGGAAGCCACCGGCATCACGCCGGGCATCGACGCCCACTGCTGGTCGAAGTAGAGGCCCTTGACCGGATCCGCCGCGACGCTGTCGAGCCGCAACGTGTCGTAGAAACCTGCGGTGGTGTTCGGGTCTCCTTCGAGCTTTCCGACGACGGTGCCCGCGTGAATGTGGTCCACACCGGCCAGCCGCATCCACTTGGAGATGACGCGGAAGCTCACACCGTGCGACTTCTGCCGGGTGTAGGTGCCGTGGCCGGCTCGGTGCAGATGCAGGATGACGCCGTTGTCGCGGGCCCATCGGGCCATCGACTGGATCGCGGTGTAGCCGATGGTCAGATCGATCATCACGATCACCGATCCGAGCTCGGAGGCGAACTCGGCACGCTCGTACATCTGTTCCATGGTTCCGGCGGTGATGTTGAGGTAGTGGCCCTTGATCTCGCCGGTCGCGGCCTGCGCCCGATTCACCGCCTCCATGCAGAACAGGAAGCGGTCACGCCACCGCATGAACGGCTGGCTGTTGATGTTCTCGTCGTCCTTCGTGAAGTCGAGCCCGCCGCGCAGGGCTTCGTAGACGACGCGACCGTAGTTGCGCGCCGACAGCCCCAGCTTCGGCTTGGTCGTCGCCCCGAGGAGCGGTCTGCCGAACTTGCCGAGGTGTTCGCGTTCCATGACGATGCCGTGCGCCGGCCCCTGGAACGTCTTGACGTAGTGCGTGGGGATCCGCATGTCTTCAAGGCGAAGCGCTTTGAGCGGTTTGAAGCCGAACACGTTGCCGATGATCGAACTGGTGAGGTTGGCGATGGAACCCTCCTCGAACAGGTCGAGGTCGTAGGCGATCCACGCGATCCACTGCCCGGGTGTGTTGGGGACCGCCTCCACCCGATAGCACTTGGCTTGATAGTGCTCGAAGGTGGTGAGCCGATCCGTCCACACAACGGTCCACGTCGCCGTCGACGACTCACCGGCCACGGCCGCGCCCGCCTCCTCGGGCGGCACCCCCTCCTGCGGGGTGATCCGGAAGGCACACAGCACGTCGGTGTCCTTCGGCTCGTAGTCCGGCTGCCAGTAACCCATTTCCGCGTACGGGATCACTCCCGCGTTCCATCTGTTTGCCATGCCTGAAACGGTGGCAGCTCAATGCTGAAGCAGTCTATCTAGATTTCCGCGCCGACACTGAAGTATTTACTTCAGATTTGCGGGATCCCCCGTCGCGTCAACCCGTTGGGTGAGGCGTCGGTCGTCGGCGCGGTCCTAGCGTCCCTGCCATGAGCGACCGAAGGAGCAGTCCATGACCGAACGGCACAGCACGTGCAGACAGATCGCCGCCCGGCTGACGGCGCCCGGCAAAGGGATTCTCGCGGCCGACGAGAGCGTCGCGACGATGTCGTCGCGCCTGCAGAAGGCCGGCGTCGAGCCGTCCGCAGACGCCCGCCGCACGTACCGGGAGCTGCTGTGCAGCACACCCGGCCTGGCCGACGGCGTCTCCGGGATCATCTTCTGCGACGAGACGCTGCACCAGGTCTTCCGGGACGGCAACCCGTTCGCCGACGCGGTCCGGCAGCGCGGCATCCTGCCCGGGGTCAAGGTCGACACCGGCGCCAAACCCGCCCCGGGTCTACCGGGCGAGACCGTGACGGAAGGCCTCGACGGGTTGCCCGCGCGATTGGCCCACTACGCCGAGATCGGCGCGGTCTTCGCGAAGTGGCGCGCGGTCTTCACGATCTCGGACACCCTGCCCAGTTGGGGGGCGACGATCAGCAACGCCAACGCACTGGCCCGCTACGCGGCGGCCTGCCAGGAGGCCGGGCTGGTGCCGATCGTCGAACCCGAGGTGCTGATGACCGGCGACCACGATCTGCAGCGCTGCCTCGATGTCACGTCGACGGTGCACGCCGCGGTGCGTCAGCAGCTGGCGGCGCTCGGCGTGGACCTGGCCGGTATCGTGCTCAAACCGAACATGGTCATCGAGGGCGAAGACCACGGCACACCCGCGACCCCGGGTGAGGTCGCAGCTGCGACCGTGAACGTGCTGCGCGCGTGGCCTGCCGATCTGGCCGGGGTGGCCTTCCTGTCGGGCGGTCAGGACCCCGAACGCGCGACGGCCAATCTCGCCGAACTGCAGAAGCACCGGACGCCGTGGCCGCTGACCTTCTCGTTCGGTCGGGCGCTGGTGTCTCCGGCGTTGGCCGCGTGGCGCGGCGAGGAATCGCAATGGGTCGCCGGCCAGCAGGCGCTGGCCCGGCACGTCACCGCCAATGCCGGCGCCGTCCGGCTGCGGGCTGCGTGAGCCGGCCGGCCTGACGTCATCCCCGCCCTCCCGCGAGCGCCCCGGCGCTCGCGGGAGGTGCACCGATCACTGGAAGATGCCCTCGCGCAGCGCGATCGCGACCGCCGCTGTCCGGTCGCCGACGCCGAGCTTGCGGTAGATCGATCGCAGGTGGCTCTTGACCGTCTCGTCGCCGATGACGAGTTTGCCGGCGATCCCGCGGTTGGACAGACCCGCCACCACGAACGAGAGGATCTCGCTCTCGCGCTGCGTGAGTCCTTGACGGGCGCCTGGCCAGAACTCGTCGCGCTGCAACCGGGCCGCGGTTTCGACCGCGCGGGCTGCGAGGCCGGCGTCGATGGCGATGCGCCCGGCGTGCACGTCCTCGAGCTGCCGGACCAGCTGGTCGCTGCTGATGCCCTTGAGGAGATAGCCCGACGCCCCCACCCGCAGCGCCTGAAACAGGTACTGCTCGTCGTCGTAGACCGACAGCAACACCACGCGACGCTGCGGGTCGCGTTCACGGATGGCCCGGCACAGGTCGAGCCCGCTCGCACCCTGCATCCGCACATCGCACAGCACGATGTCGGGTTTGAGACCGTCGATCACCGTGAGCGCGTTGTCCGCGCCCACCGTCACCCCGACGACCCTGATCCTGCTCCGGAAAGCGGCGAGCATCGCCTTGAGACCTTCGATCACCATTTCGTGGTCATCGACCAGAACCACGCGCACGGGAATTGTCGACATAGCCGCCGTCATGGGCTCACGATAATGGCGAGCTCGGACCGCGTCACGAAATTTTTCTGGCCATTTCGGTAACCCCCACATAATCCCCCGCTGCGGGGATAAAGAGCGAATGTGAATTTCTTTAGTCTTCGGTCATGACGCGTTCGACCCCCCAAGTGGTGGCCTCGGTGCTGCCCGCCGATTTCTCCGAACTCGGTCGCGATGTCGCGGCGCTCGAGGCCGCGGGGATAGACCGCATCCAATGGGACGTCATGGACGGCCGGTTCGTGCCGAACCTCACGTTCGGTCCCGACGTGATCGCCGCGACCCGCGATCTGGTGCAGATCGACTTCGAGGCGCACCTGATGGTCGAGGATCCCGATCCGATGCTGGAGCGGTGGGTGCAGGCCGGCTGCGGGATCGTCATCGTGCATGCCGAGGCGTGCAGACACCTCCACCGCACCCTCGGTCGAATCCGCGACCTGGGGGCGCGTGCGGGAGTCGCTCTCAACCCCGCCACCCCGTTGGCGGCAGTCGAATACGTTCTGGGCATCACCGACCTGTTGCTGGTGATGACCGTGAATCCGGGCTTCGGCGGCCAGCGCTACCTCGCCGAGATGGAATCCAAGATCGCCGCTGCGCGAGCTGAGATCGATTGCCGCGGACTCAATGTCGAGCTGGAGGTGGACGGCGGGATCGGGCCTTCCACCATCGCCGCGGCGGCCGCGGCCGGTGCGGACGTCTTCTGCGCCGGCTCGGCGCTGTTCGGCGGTCCCGGCACCATGTCCGACCGCATCGACGCGCTGCGCGCCGTCGCCGGAGAAAGGTGGGTCCTGCAATGACACGCGCCTCCGAAGCCGCTGATGACATCGCCTACCGCACCGAAGATTTCGATCGCCTGGCGATCAACACCGTGCGATTCCTCGCTGCCGACGCCGTCCAGGCCGCCGGCAGCGGACATCCCGGGCTGCCTCTCGGCACGAGCACCGTCGCCTGGACGCTGTGGTCGCGCCATCTGCGTCACGACCCCGCCGATCCGACGTGGCCTGACCGCGACCGATTCGTCCTGTCGGCGGGGCACGGCTCGATGCTGCTGTATGCGCTGCTGCACGTGTTCGGGTATGACCTTCCGATGTCGGAGTTGCGCCGCTTCCGGCAGCTCGGCTCACGCACTCCCGGACATCCCGAGTACGGCCACACACCGGGCGTCGAGACGACGACAGGTCCGCTCGGGCAGGGCATCGCCAACGCGGTGGGCATGGCGCTCGCCGAGCGAATGTTGGCCGCCCGCTGCAACATCGACGGCCATACCGTTGTCGATCACCGCACCTGGGTCCTCGCGGGCGACGGCGATCTGATGGAAGGCATCAGCCACGAAGCCGCCTCCCTGGCAGGCCGGCTCGGCCTGGACAGGTTGACGGTGATCTTCGACGACAACGACATCACCATCGACGGCCCGGCTTCGCGCAGCTGCGCAGACGACGTCGCGGCCCGCTTCGGCGCCTACGGGTGGCGGGTGCTCACCGTCGCCGACGGAAACGACGTCGCCGAACTGGACCGGGCTCTGGGCCAGTGCACCGATCCCGATGGCAGACCGACCCTGGTGCGCGTGCGCACCACGATCGGCTTCGGCGCTCCGGGTGTCGAAGGCACCCCCAAGGCGCACGGCAGCCCACTCGGTCCCGATGTGCTCGCGAGAATGCGTGCCCGTCTCCAGTGGCCGCACGGCGCGTTCCACGTGCCCGACGCCGTGGCGGCCGCCGCAGCCGTCGTGGGCGCCCGAGGCGCCGAAGCGCACCGCCGATGGTCGGACGCACACGCCCGGTGGCAGGCCGACCATGCCGCTCTGTCGGCGCAGTTCCCGCTCGACGCCGTTCCGGCACCCGACGACCTCGACCGGATCGCGATGTTGGCCGATGAGGCTGTGCCCGGCGGCATGGTCGCCACCCGCAAAGCGTCCGGCGCCGTCTTGGAAGCGCTGGCGGCCGAATACCCGGGCCTCGTCGGCGGATCTGCGGACCTGGCCGCTTCCACCAACACCGCTATCGCCGGCGGCGATGTGGGGCCCGGCCGGTTCGGTGGACGCACCATCCATTTCGGCATTCGCGAACACGGCATGGCGGCTGTGCTGAACGGGATGGCCCTGCACGGAGGGCTGCGCCCGTTCGGCAGCACCTTCCTGGTCTTCGCCGACTATCTGCGGCCCGCGTTGCGGCTGTCGGCGCTGATGAGGCTGCCGGTGATCTACGTGTTCACCCACGATTCGGTGCACGTGGGTGAGGACGGCCCGACCCATCAGCCGGTCGAGCAGCTCGAGTCGCTCCGCCTGATCCCCGGGGTGACGGTGCTGCGGCCCGCAGATTTCTCCGAGACTGCCGCCGCGTGGCAGATGGCCGTCGCGAATACCTGTGGGCCAACGGTTCTCGTGCTCTCTCGGCAGGATCTGCCGGTGCTCGGCGGTGCGCGTCTGGACGATCTCCGGCGGTTCGGTGCCCGCACCGTCCGCGGCGGCGAGGCCGCTCCCGATGTCATCCTCGCGGCCAGCGGGTCCGAGGTCGCGCTGGCTCTTGCCGCCGCCGACACGCTTGCGACGCGCGGCGTCGACGCACGAGTCGTGTCGGTGATGTGTCGGGAGCGTCTCGACGCGGCGCTGCGCAACGGCGAACTCGGCAGGCCCCCGGCGCCGACGGTGTGGATAGAGGCCGGGGTGCCCGCCGGATGGCGGGCGATCGCCGCGCCCGACGACGCAGTGATCGGTATCAACAGGTTCGGGGAGAGCGGGCCGGGCGCGCAGGTCGCCGCTGCCCTCGGTCTCACCACCGACGCGGTCGTCGCCGCGGCACTGGGGTGCATCCGAGGGCATACGCGGTGACCGACCTGCGCGCCGTCGTCTTCGACGTCGACGGGACACTCGCCGATACCGAACGCGACGGGCACCGCCCCACCTTCAACGCGGCATTCGCCGCACACGGTCTCGACATTCATTGGAAAACTGAGGAATACGGCCGTCTCCTGCAGATCGCCGGTGGTCGTGAACGAATCGCTCACGACCTGAGAGCACGCGGGTACGGCGATGCCGCCGACCGGCTCGCACCCCGGATTCACGCCACCAAGACCCAGCTGTTCTGCGAAGCTGTCCGCGACGGATCCATCCAGGCGCGACCCGGTGTGCTGGACCTGATCTCCGGCCTTCGCGCTGCGGGAATCCGGATCGCGGTGGCCACCACGGGGCGTCGCGCGTGGGTGCGCCCGCTGATCGACGGAGTGCTCGGGGGTGAGGTCGCCGAGGTTGTCGTCACCGGCGATGACGTGGGTCGGCTCAAGCCCGACCCCGAGGTCTACCTGCGGACCCTCCGGAAGCTCGGCGTGGAGCCGAGACAAATTCTGGCCGTGGAGGATTCGGCGATCGGCCTGCAATCGGCAGCCACGGCCGGGATCGCGACCGTGGTGGTGAGCAACGACTACACCGAAGGCCAGGATTTCTCGCGCGCCGCGGCGGTGCATCGAAGCTTCGACGGCTGCCACGGCACCGGGGACCCGTTGCGGGTCGACGACGTGCGGCGCATTCACGCCACCTGGTGGACGGCACGTGCCCCCGTCGGCTAGGGGGCCGCTCCCCCGTCGTCGAAGGCCGCCGCCACGAGCGCGGCGGCGCCCACCAGACCGGCGTCGCCCCCGAGCTCGGCAGGCAGCACACGCACGTCGCGGATGAAGTCCAGTCCCGCATACACCGAAAGCCCCGCCCTCAGCGGATCGAACAGCAGCGAACCCGCTTTCGCGACCCCGCCACCGACGACCACGAGATCGAGATCGCAGACCGCGGCCACCGACGCGATCATCCGCGCGATCGCATCGGCGCCACGGACGAATGCCCGCACCGCCAGCTCGTCGCCGCGTGCGGCGGCCTCGGCGAGCTCTTTGGCGTCCGCCCCGGGCGGCGCGACCCAGCCGTGCGCGCGGGCCCACCGCGCCAGATGCGGTCCCGACGAGACGGTCTCGACGCATCCGCGCCCGCCGCACGTGCAGTGCGCACCGTCGGGTTCGACGACGACGTGACCGACGTGCCCCGCGTTGCCCGTGCGGCCGTGGAACGGCGCCCCGTCGAGAACCAGCCCGCCCCCGATGCCGGTCGACACGACCATTCCGAGCATGAAGCGGGCACCGCGGCCCGCACCCCGCCAGCGCTCCCCGAGCGCCATGCACAGCCCGTCGCCGCCGAGACGCACCGGCAGGCCGGTGGCGGCGGCCACCCGGTCGGCGATCGGGAAGTGCATCCACTCGGTGATGTTGATCGGGCTGACGGTCCCGCTCGGGACGTCGATGGGGCCGGCGGAGGCGATGCCGACGGCGGTCACCGGCCGGTCTGCCGCGGCCAGGGTTTCAGACAGCAGCGTCGCCGTCGCGTCCCAGACCGTCTCGGCGTCACCGTCGGGGGTCGGCTGCTGCGCACGGTGTACGAGGGTGCCGTCGGCATCGACGAGTCCTGCGGCGATCTTGGTGCCGCCGACGTCGAGCGCCAGGGTCAGCGTGCTCATCAGTGCCCTCGCTTCTTCGCGCAAGCGCTCATCAGTGCCCTCGCTTCTTCGCGCAAGCGCTCATCAGTGCCTGTGGGTGTTGTCGGGCTGGCGCGGATCGCCGGGATGTTCGAATCCGTCTGCCAGCGTGACGAGTTCGGCGCAGCGGGCGTCGAGCCATCTGCGGTACTGGCGGCGCCGGGCCGCCGCCAGCAGGTGCGCGGCGATATCGTCCCGCACGTCCTCGAAATCAGGGGAGGTCGAAGCGCGCCGCCAGCCCCCCGCGACCACCTCGGCCCGCGCGAACCGGGCCGGGTTCCGTGCGTGATAATCCGCCACTTGCTCATCGCCGACCTCGACGTCCGCCGTGACGGCTGCGAACACAGCCCGGCCGTGCGGGTCGGTCAGCGTGGCCGCCGCGATGCTGCCGATCTCCATGCGCGCGACGGCATCCGGCACGAGCTCGGCTTCTGTCGGCACGGGACCACCATAAGCGTGAGTGGCAGCGACCACCCGCTCGGCCACGAGAACCTGCGTGAGCCAACGGCGTAGCTGCCTGGCTTCACTCGTGCCGGGCCGAGGAAGGGCGTGCCCCCGGCCGGCCCGAAGCGCGCGATCGCGGGCATCGACCTCGGCGACCGTGACGACGTCGGTGCCGACGTAGGCGGCCACAGCATTCATGGCTGCACCACCGCGACCGTGACCGCCGGCGAATACACCAGCTCCCCCGCGCAGGCCACCCGGATCAATGCCCACCACCGCCCCGGCTCCGTCCACCCGGGCGGAGCCACGTCGAATGTCAGCTCGACCGTGCCTCGCGCGGGGACGATCGCGCCGGAGATATTGGGGGCCAGCCACTCCCACGTTCCCCACGGCGAGATCAGGTGAGCTTCGACGGTGAGGTCGGCATACGCGTCCGTGCCCACTTCGATGGTGAGCTGCGCGATCTCTCCCGCGGCGACCTCGACCGCGACCGGCTCCCGCACGAGTGTGAGCAGCTGGTCGTCGTGGACGCCTACCGAGATCACCGCGACGTCCTCGACCGTTTGATGCCATGACGCCGGAATGGCGCCTCCGGTGACGACCAGTTCTGCGAGCACCGGATACAACCCCGGCGGCGTCGATGCCGGGATGCCCACGTCGACCGTCGATTCCAGGTGGTCCCCCGGCGGGAGCACGAACGGCAGCTCGCTCACGCCGAGATCCCAACCCGCGGGCGCCACGATTCGCACCCTGCCGTGCAACGCGGTATCGGTGGCGTCACTGGCGGCGGTGAGCCGCAGTGCGATCACCTCGTCGCCCCTGCTCTCCAGCCGGTGCGGATGCAGGTGTGCCACCGCGGGCAGGCCGCCCAGCGGGGCGGGGCCGCGGTTGTGCAGCCAGTACCTCGCATAGAGGGGCTGCACGGGTTCGGCCTCCGGCCCGAGCGCAACCTGTTGCGCATCGAGCACTCGCGGGAGGTTCAGTTCCGTTCGCAGCGTGGCGATCTCGTAGCCGTCCAGGCTCATGTGCGGTGAGCCAGCATCGCGCGGGTTCTCGACGAGATCAAGGCGCCGCGGCGCGGAGATGTGCCGCAGACCCGACTGTACCGAGACGTCCGTGGAGCGCCCCAGCGTCTCCACGACGCGGACGGTGACGCCGCCTGCGGGACCGGCGTGGCCCGCGCTGCCCCGCGCGGTCGGATTGCCGAAGGCTTTGAGCGCTCCCACCCGCACGGCCCGTTCCGGCTGCACCTCCAGCAGCGATCCCCACGGCGGCAGTCCGCCGCGCCCCGGATCGTGATCTGCGACGACAGCAATCAGAGGCTGATTGAATTCGGCACTGCGCGACGGCATCTGGGCATCGCGCCAGTCGCCGGGCGCGGCCACGACGGCGTAGTCGAAGCCGTGGGTCCAGTGCTGCAACTGGAAGTTGGACCCATCGGGATGGGTGCGTCGCGGCGGATCGATCCAGGTTCCCGACGGCCATCCGGTGCACGACCGCATCAGCGACATGTGCAGTGTACCGTCGGCTTCGACGGCGAATCCGGGCACGCCGCGATTGATCACCGCCACCGTGCGGGATTCGAAGCCGTCGGAATCCTGGTCGACGTCCTGGTCGACGTCCTGGTCGACGTGGATCTCCGCGTCGGCGAGGTCATCGATCAACGAAGCGACGGCATCCGAGCCGACCACGAGTACCGGCAACGCCGCCGGATCGCGAAGATCGGCCCCCGGGCGCCATACGTCCCGAAGTGGCCGCGCAGCGGGCACCCACGCCCGCGTCCGCGGGTCGGCAGTGGCGAGAACCGTTGCTGTGAAGGCATTGTCGCCGACGCTGATCCGCACGTCCGGAAGGTTCGAGTCTACGGACAGATCACCGTAGCGAGGCGCGTGCGCCGCCGAACAGGTGGCCGTGACGCCCACCCGGGCCAGTGCGGCGACGAGGTCCCGAACCGCAGGTTCCGCACCGGTCGGCGAGATCACCTCGGCAACCGAGACGGCGCGCGCACCGCCCGAACGGAACCGCACCCGCAGCGCCGACGACAGGCCGAACCAGCCGTACGCAGGGTTGTCAAGGGTGTAGGGAAAGACAGCGGCGTCAACGGATTCGGGTGAGTCGGATTGATGCAGCAGCGCAAAGCCCCGTCCGATCACCGCGTCGCCGACCTCGCTGACGGGCATCGCACCGGGCACCGGGCACGGCCACCGCAGACGCACCAAGCGGTCGGCTCCGGTGAAGTCGTCAATGGTGGTGCGGCAGTCCACCCGGTCGACGCCCCGCCAGAGCGTGAGCGTCTGGGTGTATCGCAGCAGGCCGGGGATCGAGCCGGTGACGACGAGCCGCTCCCCGAGCGCGCTGCGATACGCGCGCACCGATGTCGCGGCATTCTGCGACGAGGTGACCACCGGCCCCTTCGGTAGCAGGTGCCAGGGCCCTTCACCCGCGGTGGGGTGCGCGGGGTATTCCTCGTAGACGGCAAGCTCGTTGCCGACCCGTCCGTCCGCGATCAGTTCGCGCCCGTCGGCCGACAGCGAGCTCACCCCGCCGCCGCGGGCCGCGTCGGCCCGCAGGCGGTAGTGCTCGTTGGCGATCTCGTCGCCGTCCACCGGCTCCCATGTGGACGCCGGACCGCCCGGCATCAGCCGGTAGGACTGCCATCCGATCGACGGCACGTCCGCGGCCAGCCAGGTCAGCGAACGTCCTCGGTGCTCGGCGAGGACCGCGACCTCGTGACCGCCGTGGTCGACCACCCGGCCGGTGAACGGCTCGTCCAGATGCACGGTGACGACGTCGGACCGGCGGTCCGACAACGGATTCCACACCACGACCGACGCGTCCACCGCGCTCGACAGCAGCGTCAGGGCACGGTCGCGCGTCTCGCGGCCGAGCTGCCAGGAGTCGCGCCATCCGGTGAGCAGGTCGAGGTAGACCTGGTCGGACTCCGATCCGGTGATCGCGTCGTGGTGGGCGCCGTAGGCCAGCTGCACCCACGATTTGGCCAGCGCGGCCTCCGGATATGTGGCGCCGGTGAGCAGGCTGGCGAACACCGCGAACTGCTCGGCCTCCAGGGTCAGGTTCTCCGCCGCGCGGTTGGCCTGTTTGGTGTCGATGTAGGAGACGTCCTTACCGGTGTAGATCGGGTTCATGTCCCGGGTCTGCGGCGACGGCGAACCACCGCGATCGTCGAGCCCGGCGCGCACCGCTGCGAAGAACTCGCGCGGCAGCGCACAGACGAAGCGCGGCCACGTGTAGCGGGCGTTCCAGTCGCGGTGGATGTCGGTGACCCACTTGTTCGGTGGCGTGTAATCCGTGCCGACGGGCAGCAGCACGTTGCGGGTCAACGCAACCTTCTTGAGGTTGGTGAACAGCTCGTAGGTCTGCTGCTCGGCCTCTTCCAGGGACGCCGACGAATCCATCCACCAGCCCGCCGCGTAGTGGGCGGGCATGTAGTGCGTCAGCAGCCCGCGCCCGGACGGTGCCATCCACTCGAATTCACTGGCGAACTGCATACGCTCGGGATCGCCGGGCCGCCCGTTCTCCGAGGCCATCGGCCCCCACTGGTGGTGTGGCCCGCGCGCCCACGAGCTCGACGTCAGGCCGGCATCCGCGGCCATCCCGGGGAACTGCGGGTCGTGCCCGAAGACGTCGAGCTGCCACGCGGTGGCCGGGTCGGCGTCCATCACGTCACGCTGAAACCCGATGCCGTGCACGAAGTTTCGGATCGCCGTCTCCGGGCCCGTCAGGTTGGTGTTCGGCTCGTTGTAGGTGCCGCCCATCACCTCGACGCGACCCTCGGCGATCAGCCTGCGCAGGTCGGCCCGCTCCCACGGGTGGGTGTCCCAGAATGGTTTGAGATAGTCCACCTCGGCCAGCACGAACTTGTATTCGGGTTCCCTTCTTGCCATTTCGAGGTGCGCCCGCACGAGCTCGAACCCGTTGGTCTGGCGGCAGCGGCCCTGTGGTTCCTCGGTCCACAGACTGGTGTAGGCGGCCTGGGTGTTCCACCACACCGGGTCGTAGTGAAAGTGGCTGATCATGAACATCGTCCAACCGGGTTCGGCGTCGGTGAAGCCGAACCCGGTCGAGCGCTCACCAGCCAACGCGACAGCCGGGCGGCTCTGTCCCGGAATAGGATCGACGACGTGGACCGCGACCTCGACGGTGCCCTCGCCCGGTGCAGCGAGGTGCTCACCCACGGTGTGCAGGCCCGGCCCGTCGACGCTTATCGCCGTCGGAGCCGAACACCCGCGGTAAGCCACCCGAACCACCTGCGTCAACGCATCCGCGGGCCCGGTGAACAGCTCCGTTGACTCGGCGGAGGTGATGAACACCTCCGCACCCTACGGCCTCAGCCGGCCACCGCGCGGGCGATCCGGCCGGCCACGGTGCGCACGGCGTCGACGACCTCGGGCGGCTCCAGCACTTCGAAGTCGCATCCCGGCATGGCCAGCCACGGCACCATGCGCTCGGGGTCGTCCGCGCCGGTGGTGACGATGCAGGCATCGGGGCCGTCGGGTTCGATGTGCACCGACGCGGTCGGAAAGGACTGCGCGACAACGTCGGACGGGGCGAAATACCGGACCCGGGCCACGTAGGGGTACGGGGAGGACGAGATCGCTCGGCGCACATACGATGCCGCGTCGGGTGCCTCGCGCGGCGTGAACGTCGTTCCCGCCACCCGGACCTGCGCCATCCGGTCCAGGCGGAGGCTGCGCCAGTCGTGGCGGTCCCGGTCGAAACACATCAGATACCACCGGCGGCCCGTCGTCACGAGCTGGTATGGCTCGAGGCGGCGCTGCGTCACGGCGCCGCGGATGTCGGTGTAGGCGGCCGTCACGTGCTCGTGGTCCCGGCTGGCCCTGGCCAACGTCATCAGCAGGTCCGGTTCGACCGGGGTGTCCGTCGCGGCGCCCAGCGTCACCGTCGCGTCGTGCAGTGCCGCCACCTGCGAGCGCAGCCGGGCGGGCATGACCTGATCGAGCTTGCTCAGTGCGCGCAGCGCCGACTCCCCGACGCCCGCGACGCTGCCGCCGGCGGCTACCCGCAGGCAGACCGCCATGGCGACCGCCTCGTCGGGGTCGAGCAGCAACGGCGGCAGCGCGGCACCGGCCCCGAGCTGGTAGCCGCCGCCGTGCCCGGTGCTGGCATGCACCGGATAGCCGAGTTCCCGCAACCGGTCCACGTCTCGGCGCACGCTGCGGGTGGTGACGCCGAGCCGGTCGGCCAGCTCCTCGCCGCTCCAGACGCGGCGAGACTGCAGCAGCCCGAGAAGTTGCAGCACCCGCCCGGTGGTTTCCGACATGTTCAACAGTCTGCCGCAGTTTTAGGACAGAAGCTGTCCTAAATAGGTGCAAGAGTGGTCGTCATGAGCAAGGAGTTGGCAACCGAGCTGGCAGAGCAGCTCGACTGGCACTGGAGCAACCAGCTGCGGCCGAGATTCGAGGGGCTCACCGACGGCGAGTACTTCTGGGAACCGGTACCCGGGTGCTGGACCGTCCACCGCGACGGCAGGATCGACTTCTCGTTCCCCGCGCCGCAGCCGGAACCGGTGACCACGATCGCGTGGCGCCTCGCGCACGTCATCGTGGGCGTCCTCGCGATGCGAACCCACTCGCACTTCGGCGGGCCGCCCGCGGACTATCAGTCTTGGCCGTATGCCACCGACGCCGACGCGGCGCTCGCACAGCTCGATCAGGCGTACGACGGCTGGATGACCGGTGTCCGCAATCTCGACGACGACGGACTCGCAAAGCCGTGCGGCCCGGCAGAGGGGCCGTACGCCGACAAACCGATGAGCACGCTGGTTCTGCACATCAATCGCGAAATGATCCACCACGGGGCCGAAATCGCTTTGCTCCGCGATCTTTACGTTCACACCACCAACCCTGCGAAAGGAATCTGAAACCATGGCCGCAATGCCCCCGCCGATTGCCGACGAGCGCGCCGGACTCAAGGAGTATGTGAAGGCGCAGCAGTACGCGTTTCACGCGATCGCATTCGGGCTGACCGACGAGCAGGCCCGCTCCACGCCGTCGGCAAGCGCGCTGTCGATCGGCGGTCTGATCAAGCACGTCACGCACTGTCAGCAGGGCTGGATGGAGCGGGTCGCCGCGGCGCCCGACCTGTACGCGAGTGACACGCGGCCGATGGAGGACCAGGCGAGCGACTACGAGGACCAGTTCGTGATGCGCGAGGACGACACGCTGGCCGACGTGCTGGCCGCGTTCGACCGTCAGAACGCCGAGACGCTGCGCCTGGTCGACACGGCGGATCTCGGTGCAGCGGTGCCGATTCCGCAGGACGTGCCATGGTTCCCCAAAGACGTGCCCGCCTGGTCGGTGCGCTGGGTGTTCTTCCACATGATCGAAGAACTGGCCAGGCACGCCGGTCAGGGTGACATCATCCGCGAGACCATCGACGGAGCGACCCTCTACGAGTTGCTGGCAGGGCTGGAGGGATGGCCCGAGACGGAGTGGCTCAAGCCGTTCACCCCGGCCAACACCTGAGAACGGCCTCAGCGCAACACAAGTCGCAGCGCGTAGTCGACGACGGCCTCGAGATCGTCACCGAGGCTGCCCGCCAGCCACTGCTGCGCCAGCTCGGCCATCGCGCCGGTGTACATCGCGGCGCCCACGAGGGCGGCGACGGGATCTGAGCCGGGCTGCAGCCGCCACCCCTCGGTGAGGACCGCTTCCCTGAGCAGGTCGGCGGTGGCGGCGCGGCGCGCGATCAGCACGGGGTTGGATCGCGCCTCGGTGAACAGCACGCGGCCGCGGCGGGGATCGACGGAGCTGAAGTGCAGCACCGCCGCCATCCCGGCGCGGGTTCGGGCGCGCAGCGAGTCCTCGGCCCGCGCCATCGCGTGCTCGACGGCCTCGCCGAGCTCCACGCTCACCCGGTCATACACCGCGCCGAGCAGCTGGTCGGTGTCGGCGAAGCTCTCGTAGAAGTAGCGGGTGTTCAGTCCACATTCCCGCGACACCGAACGCACCGACAGCGCCGCTTCACCGCCGTCGCCGAAGAGTCGGTAGGCGGCGTCGATCAGAAGCGCGCGGCGCTCGGCACGTCGGTCGGTCAGCGGGACACCCGCCCATCTGGTCGGACTCGACGTCGCACCGGACATCGCTACAGCGTAGGCAATTGCGGGTGCGATCTGGCCACATCCGTAGCCAAAGGCTATTCTGGTAACACCTGTGACCATTCTGGAGGCGCCATGTTCCTGCCGCATCAGATCGTCGCGAAGGAGTTGGACAGGCAGTTCGACACCCGAGTCCGCAGGCACTTCTTCCGCGGCATGGACTTCGCAGGCCCGATGGGCGATCCGGGGTGGTTCGGTCCGGGCAGCGCCGTCTGGCACGTGCACTCCCATGTCCACGCCCTGATCTTCGGGCTGCAGTGCGCGGCGTTCATCGAAAGGCTCGACCCGTCCATCTACTGGATGGGCGTCCACCATTCGCGCCTGGTCAAGCCTGAGACGAAGAACAATCCGATGCCCGAGATCGACCGCGAGGGCTTCGGGGCGCGGCTCGGCCATTCCGTGGCATTCTTCATCGGCACCGCATACGGCTCGACACCCACCGCAGAGCGGCTCGCGCTGGCAGTGCGCTCCATGCACCACACCATCAAGGGCACCCGGCCCGACGGGGCACGCTATGACGCCGACGACCCGGAGTGGCTGCGGTGGAACTACGCCACCGTCGTGTGGGGTATCGCCACCGCGCACGAGCTCTATCATCCGAATCCGTTGCGCGGCAGAAAGATTGATCGCTACTACGGCGAGTTCGTCCGCGTCGGACACGCGCTGGGCGGCACGGACCTCCCCACCACCAAGCAGGAGACGCTGGACTGCCTGAAGTCATATCTGCCCAAGCTGGCCGTCACCTACGGCGCCGCGATGGCGACCGGCCCCGGCCTGCCCCTGCCGTTGGCGGCCCTGAACTGGGCGGTGCGCGACACGATGCCGACCTGGGCCAAGGGAATGATCCAGCATCGCGATCCGAACCCCCTCGAGCGCACCGCGCGCCGGGCCGTGGTGTGGTCGGTGATCAACGGGATCCACACCGCGTCGGGGCCGTTGCCGGAGTACGAACAGGCCAAGGCGCGGGTCGCCGGCGGCATCGACCCCGACCTGGCGCCCCACACCGTGCCGACCTATCAGCCCGGAACCGACCCGGCGCTGACCCGCAGCGAGCTGGAAAACGCCTTCGCGTGACCGCCGCGCGCCTGTGTGACCTGATCCACAGCTTTTTCGCGCGAGCGGCGCCTTTTGAGACACTGGCCAGATGAGTGCACCGCGCAAATCGACACATCGCGAGGTTGCCAGGTTGGACCGCGTACCACTTCCGGTGGAGGCGGCGCGCGTCGGAGTCACCGGCTGGCAGATAACTCGCACCGGCGCCCGAGTCCTGTCCTCGATTACCGGGCGCGGAACGCTGCAGCAGAAGATCGTCAAGCAGATCCCGCAGACGTTTGCCGACCTCGGACCGACCTACGTCAAATTCGGCCAGATCATCGCGTCGAGCCCGGGCGCGTTCGGCGAACCGCTGAGCCGGGAGTTCCGCGGCCTGCTCGACCGGGTCCCGCCCGCAGACACCGACGCCGTCCACAAACTCTTCCGCGAGGAACTCGGCGACGAGCCGCAGAACCTCTTCAAGTCGTTCGACGAAAAGCCGTTCGCGTCCGCGTCGATCGCGCAGGTCCACTACGCCACGCTGCATTCCGGCGAGGAGGTCGTGGTCAAGATCCAGCGGCCGGGAATCCGCCGCCGGGTCGCCGCCGACCTGCAGATCCTCAAGCGGGGCGCCCAACTCGTCGAGCTGGCCAAGATGGGCAGGCGCCTCTCGGCACAGGACGTCGTTGCCGACTTCGCCGACAACCTCGCCGAAGAACTCGATTTCCGCCTCGAAGCGCAGTCGATGGATGCCTGGGTGGCCCACATGCACGCGTCGCCGCTCGGCGAGAACATCCGCGTGCCGCAGGTCTACTGGGATCTGACCAGCGAGCGGGTGCTGACGATGGAACGCATCACCGGCGTGCGCATCGACGACGTCGCCGAGATCCGCAAGAGGGGCTTCGAAGGCACCGAGCTGGTCAAGGCGCTGCTGTTCAGCGTTTTCGAGGGTGGTCTGCGGCACGGCCTGTTCCACGGCGACCTGCACGCGGGCAACCTCTACGTCGACGACGACGGCAAGATCGTGTTCTTCGACTTCGGCATCATGGGCCGCATCGATCCGCGGACCCGCTGGCTGCTGCGCGAACTCGTCTACGCCCTGCTGGTGAAGAAGGACCACGCGGCCGCGGGCAAGATCGTCGTGCTGATGGGTGCCGTCGGCACCGTGCGGCCCGAGGCGGAGGCGGCCAAGGATCTGGAGAAGTTCGCCACTCCGCTGACCCTGAAGTCGTTGGGAGACTTGAGCTATGCCGAGATCGGCAAGCAGCTCTCCGCCCTCGCCGACGCGTACGACGTGAAGCTGCCGCGGGAACTGGTCCTCATCGGCAAGCAGTTCCTCTATGTCGAGCGCTACATGAAGCTGCTCGCCCCGAAGTGGCAGATGATGAGCGACCCCGCGTTGACCGGATACTTCGCGAACTTCATGGTCGACGTCGCACGGGAACACGACGACCAGCTCGACGCGTAGCTGACGCGATGGCCCGTCGGTGATAACCACGGCAATAACCCCGAGCGACCTTTGCGAAAAGTGTGCGAACGGGTTGCACCTGCGTCATGATCACGCGATGGGGGCAAATCTGCAGTCGTCGACGCTGTCTAAGCGCATCGAACGTTGGTGGGACGAGACACAGGCCAGGCCGAGTCGGCTGCGCCCGAGCCGGCTTCCTGTGCCGCTGCGCATCTTGACCGTCGCGACCTGGATCGGGACGACGCTGGTTCTCATCCTCGGCTTTTTTACAAATGTGGTCGAGGAGCGGGAAATCGACCTGTTGCCTGGTGAATTACAGATCACCTTCGCGCCGATTTGGCCGTTCATTTGTGGTCTAGCAGTGGGAACCGGGGCGCTGGCAACGGGTTTCGCATACAAGGCCACCCGCACAGACGCTCCGCGACACCATGTGGTCCTGGCGCTGTGCACGGGAGTTGTGGTACCGCTCATTCCGGCACTGATACTGGCCACCAGTCGAAGCTGGGTGGCTGCTCCCGTGGCGGTGGCCTGGCTGATCGCAACGGTGGTGGTAGTTCTGCAGGTGCTCGTGCTGCGGCGTGCGCCACAACCGTGGGTTGCGCTGCTTATTGCCGCGCTGATTGGCTTTACCTGGATTCCGCTGGCTTACGCGAATATTCGACTCGCCGCAGCGCTGGGCGCCACGAATGCGCCCTCCATTAACGAACTCTTGACGCTCGTTGTCGCCGAACAGCCCGTGGGTGCGCTCGTGATCACGATCTCGACATCAGCTATCGCGGTCCTGACAGCCGTCGGTGTTGCTCAGGCCGCACACGGTCGGTCTTCCCGCGCGGACGTTCTCCATAACCGCAGACTTAATTGGAGGTGGACCGCCCTGGTCTGCCTGTGCGCGATCGGCATTCTCGCCCTTGAGGTGTCCGGCGTGTGGGGTTTGTCGTCAGGCTATCTTGAAGGTTACTGGCGCCTTCGGGGCTTCTGGTCGTGGCCGCACGCAGTCATCGTCGCCGCTGCGATCGCCTACGTTGCGCAACGGTCATGGAAGGAACCCCTCGAACAACGCGGCGACGTCGCAGCCACGGTCGTCGTCGGCTTTGCAGCCCTCGCCGGTCAGCTGCTATTCATCGTGGTGTTGGCGGGCTTTCTGGTGCTCGGGGCAGTGCGGGGCGAGATGCCGATGATGACCTTGCCCGACCGACTGGACCTCGTCTTCACCTGGGTTGCGGTCGCTGCACTCGTGCCGCTGGCTCTTCGAGCGTCGATGCGAGGCACAGTAGGACAGGCCGTAGCGCGGGTGGGGCTGCTTTACCTCGTGCCCGTGTTTGCCCCGATCACGGTCATCAGGCTGGGATGGGATGTCCCGGTGACGTTTTGGGCCAGTCCGGTGCAGGTGGTCATATGTCTTGCGGCCATTGCATGCGTCGGGACGGTCTTGGGGCTTCTCGGCCGGAACACGTGGCTTGCACCGAGTGTCGCGAGCCGCTTGGCCATCATTCCAGTGCTGATTGTTGCTGGTACCGCATGGATCCCCACCGCCCTCGCACAGCCCCTGACCCCCTACATCGCAGTCGCTGCCGCGCTGATCACCCTCCTGTGGTCGATGCCGCCCGTTGCCGCTGACGTAAATCGCCATAGCGGGGTGGTCCTTACCGCTTCAGCGCAGCTGCTGGTGGTCGCGGCGATCGCTGCGATCTCGTCAATCCGTGACGAGCTGACGCCTGATGACCCCACCTATGCGCTGCTCTGGTTCAGCGTCCCGCTTAGCGCCCTGCTCTGTGCGCGCGTCACCGCGCGTCGAACAGCGCAGGAGACGCTTTAGCCTTGACATGCTTCATTCCCCAACTCAGTAAGTCAGTTCAGCCGCAGACGGAGGTCGCGTTGGAGATCCGCAGCGGCACCGCGCCGTCCGGCGAACTGGAGATCTACTACGAGGACATGGGCGACCCGGGTGACCCCGCCGTTGTGCTCATCATGGGCCTCGGTGCGCAAATGGTGTTCTGGCGTACCGAATTCTGCGAGAAGCTGGTCGACCAGGGCCTGCGGGTGATCCGATTCGACAATCGTGACGTCGGCCTGTCGAGCAAGCTTGCGGGCGCACATTCCGGCGCGCCGCTGCTGCCCCGCATGGCTCGGTCTTTCGTCGGGTTGGCGAGCCCGGCGGCGTACACGCTCGAAGACATGAGCGACGATGTCGCGGCGCTGCTCGACCACCTCGGCATCGACACGGCGCATGTGGTCGGCGCTTCGATGGGCGGCATGATCGCGCAGGTCTTCGCGGCCCGGCACTGCAGGCGCGTCAAGACGCTCGGCGTGATCTTCTCCAGCAACAACCAGGCGGTGCTGCCGCCACCGGGGCCTGCGCAACTGCTGGCCATCCTGCAGAAGCCGAAGGGTACGTCCCGCGACGCGATCATCGACAACGCGGTTCGCGTATCCAAGATCATCGGCAGCCCAGGCTACCCGGCCGCGGAGGACAGGCTGCGCGCCGAGGCCATCGAAGGGTACGACCGCAGCTACTATCCCGCGGGCGTCGGGCGTCAGTTCGCGGCGATCCTCGGCAGCGGCAGCCTCCGCGGCTACGACCGCGAGATCACGGCGCCGACGGTGGTGATCCACGGCAAGGCGGACAAGTTGATGCGCCCGTCGGGCGGCCGGGCGATCGCACGCGCCATCGCGAATGCGCGGCTAGTGCTCTTCGAAGGAATGGGCCACGAACTCCCCGAGCCGCTGTGGGACGACATCGTCGGCGAGCTCAAGACCACGTTCGCCGAAGTGCCCTGACTCACACGTTAATTCACAATCGCCGAGTTGCGCGTAGCATCCCGGGCAGGGCACGATCGCGCCGTCTACAGGAGATCCTCTTCGGGCTGTGTCCGCAGGAAGGCCGCCTCATGGCCTCACGAAAAACCCGGGACCTGACACCACATTTCGACGATGTGCAGGCTCATTACGACCTGTCCGACGAATTCTTCCGGCTGTTTCTCGACCCGTCGCAGACGTACAGCTGTGCCTACTTCGAGCGCGAGGACATGACGCTGGAGGAGGCTCAGCTGGCCAAGGTCGACCTGGCTCTCGGCAAGCTCGGCCTGCAGCCGGGCATGACGCTGCTCGACATCGGGTGCGGTTGGGGCGCCACGATGATGCGGGCGGTGCAGGAGTATGACGTCGACGTCATCGGACTGACACTCAGCGAGAACCAAAAGGCGCATGTCGAAAGGGTTTTCGCGGCGTCGGACGACTCCAGGAGCAAAGAGATCCTGCTGCAGGGCTGGGAACAGTTCGACAGGCCCGTCGACCGGATCGTGTCGATCGGCGCGTTCGAGCACTTCGGTCGGGACCGCTGGGACGACTTCTTCGCGATGGCTCACCGGGTGCTGCCCGACGACGGCGTGATGCTCCTGCACACCATCACGGCGCTGACCATGCCGCAGATGACCGAACGCGGGATGCCGCTGACTTTTTCGGTCGCGCGGTTCGTCAAGTTCATCCTCACCGAGATCTTCCCGGGCGGATACCTGCCGACCATCGAGCTCGTCGGTGAGCACGCAGGCAAGGCGGGCTTCGAGCTGACACGCACGCAGTCTCTGCAACCGCACTACGCGCGCACGCTGGACTGCTGGGCCGAGGCACTGGAGACACACCGGGACGAGGCGATCGCGGTGCAGTCCGAGGAGGTCTACGACCGCTATATGCACTACCTGACGGGCTGCGCGAAGGGCTTCCGCGTCGGCTACATCGACGTCAACCAGTTCACCCTCGCCAAGTAGTCGGGCGGGACGGATTGGATCGTTCGGCAGGTCGAACGCTAGGCTCATGCGCTTAGGGCGCGTGTTTGCAGAAGAGTCGAGCCGCGTCTTCGGTACGGTCTTCCACAGGTAATTGACGTGGTGTCGAGAAAGAGCGCGGAGCAGGGGAAATATGTCTGACCAATCCAGCGGCACGAAGGATATGACTCCTCACTTCGAGGACATCCAGGCCCATTACGACCTGTCAGACGACTTTTTCGGCGTGTTTCAGGATCCGACGCGCAAGTACAGCTCCGGGTTCTTCACCGGGCCGAACTGCACACTGTCCGAGGCGCAGATCGCCAACGTGGACCAGCACCTCGACAAGCTCGACCTGAAGCCGGGGATGACGCTGCTGGAGGTCGGTTGCGGTTGGGGTCTGACGCTGCAGCGCGCGATGGAGAAGTACGACGTCAACGTCATCGGGCTGACGCTGTCGAAGAACCAGAAGGCCTACTGCGATCAGCTGCTGGCCAAGCTGGATTCCGAGCGCACCTTCGACGTCCGGCTGGAGGGCTGGGAGCAGTTCCACTCCCCCGTCGACCGGATCGTCTCGATCGAGGCCTTCGAGCACTTCGGGTTCGAGCGCTACGACGACTTCTTCAAGACCTGCTACGACATCCTGCCCGAGGACGGCCGGATGACCATTCAGAGCAGCGTCGGCTATCACCCATACGACCTGGCCGAGCGCGGCAAGAAGCTGACGTTCGAACTGGCCCGCTTCATCAAGTTCATGATCACCGAGATCTTCCCGGGCGGACGCATCCCGACGACGCAGATGATGATCGAGCACGGCGAGAAGGCCGGCTTCGTGGTGCCGGAAGCCATCTCCCTGCGCAACCACTACATCAAGACCCTCGGCATCTGGGCGGACCGCCTCGAGCAGAACAAGGACGCCGCGATCGCGGCGACCGACGAGGAGAACTACCACCGGTACATGCGCTACCTGAAGGGCTGCCAGTACTACTTCATCGACGAGTCGATCGACGTGAGCCTGGTGACCTACTTGAAGCCGGCCGTCGCCGCCTAGCTGTACTACCCAGGCAGGTTGGTTGAAGAAGTGTGACGACTCGCTGTAGCGGTCGTTGATTGGCGAAGGCCTCCCGTC
>NZ_JAQGCZ010000022.1 GCF_027706845.1 Mycolicibacterium sp. BiH015 | reverse complement strand
GGCCCACCGGCGAACGCGCCCAATGGAAGTGGTACCACCCCTTCGAGCCACCACCACCCACCACCAACTAGTGCGCGGCGAGTTCGGCCTTGCGGCGTTCCAGCAGCCGCAAGACCATCGGTGTGAAGATGAGCTGCATCGCCAGATCCATCTTGCCGCCGGGGCACACAATGGTGTTGGCCCGCGACATGAACGAATCATGCAGCATCGCCAGCAGATACGGGAAGTCGATCCCGTGCGGATTTCGGAATCTGATGATCAGCATCGACTCGTCCGCGGTCGGGATCGACCTCGCGACGAACGGATTCGACGTGTCCACGACGGGGACTCTCTGAAAGTTGACGTCGGTGTGCGAGAACTGGGTGCACATGTAATTCACGTAGTCCGGCATCCTGCGCAGGATGGTGTCGGTGACGGCCTCGGAGGTGTAGCCGCGAGAAGCCTTGTCGCGATGCAGCTTCTGAATCCACTCCAGGTTGATGACGGGGACGACACCGATGCGCAGGTCCGCAAACCGTGCGATGTCCACCTCGTCGGTGACCACCGCGCCGTGCAGCCCCTCGTAGAACAGGAGGTCCGTATCGGCGGGGATCGCCTCCCACGGCGTGAAGGTACCGGGCGACTGTCCGTAGGGTTCGGCTTCCTTATCGTCGTGCAGGTACTTGCGCACCTTTCCGGTCCCCGTCTCGCCGTAGGTCTGGAACAGGCCCTGCAGTTCCTCGAAGAGATTGGCATCCGGGCCGAAGTGGCTGAACGAGTGATCGCCGCGGACATGGGCGTCGGCGATCGCAGCCTTCATCTCCGCACGGTCGTAGCGGTGAAAGCTGTCGCCTTCGACGAACGCGACATTGATCCCTTCGCGGCGGAAGATCTGATCGAAGGTGCGCATCACCGAAGTCGTTCCTGCGCCGGAGGATCCGGTGACCGAGATGATGGGATGTCGGCGGGACATGGGTTGATCTCCTGTCGTCAGCTCATTCCGGCGCGGAACAGTCCGCGAGTGCCGTACAGCGGTGACGTGGATTCCTCGGCGTGCACCTCGGCGTGGTAGCCGGCGATACGCTCCACCTCGTCGGCGGCGCCGAAGATCAAGGGGACCCGTTGGTGCAAACCGGTCGGCTGGACGTCGAGCACATTGCCTCGTCCCGTGCTGGCCCGGCCGCCGGCCTGTTCGATGAGCAAGGCGATCGGACTGGCCTCGTACAGCAGGCGCAGCCGCCCGGGCTTTGCTGGATCCTTGCAGTCTCGCGGGTAGAGGAAGACGCCGCCGCGGGTAAGGATGCGGTGCGTCTCGGCGACGAGCGAGGCCACCCACCTCATGTTGAAGTCCTTCCGTCGCGGCCCGCTGTTGCCCGCCAGGCATTCGTCGATGTACCGCGCCACGGCAGGCTCCCAAAATCGGCGATTGGACGCGTTGATGGCGAATTCTGTTGTTGCCGAGGGGATGGTGATGGACGGCCGGGTCAGCACGAACTCTCCGAGACCGGGGTCCAGGGTGAACGCGTGCACGCCGGTGCCGACGGTGAGCACCAGCATGGTCGACGGCCCATAGATCGCGTATCCCGCGCACACCTGTTGAGAACCCGGTTGGAGGAAGTCGTCCGGGGCGGGATCCGCACCGGGGTTCGGTGCCCGCAAAATCGAGAAGATGCTGCCCACGGAGACGTTGACGTCGATGTTCGACGAGCCGTCGAGTGGATCGAAGACGAGAAGGTACTTCCCGCGCGGATATCGGTCGGGCAGCCGATAGGGCGACTCCAGCTCCTCCGAGACCATGCCGGCGACCTGGCCGCCCCACTCGTTGGCCCGCAGAAAATACTCGTTGGCCAGGACGTCGAGTTTCTGCTGAACCTCGCCCTGAACGTTGACGACGTCGGCGGCGCCGAGCACGCCGCCCAGTTCGCCCTGGGCCACCCGATGAGCAATGGCCTTACAGGCCAACGCGATGTCGAGGATCAGGGCGTTCAGCTCGCCGCTGGCATCGGGGTGTCTGCGGCGTTCCTCGATCAGGAACTGAACCAGCGTCGTGTGATTGGCGAGCATGGCTGTGACCTCTCTGGTGAGTCGCACACGCGACGGACAGGCTCGAATCCATGCTCGGTCTTCGCCGTTCGCGCTCCATCCCCCACGTGGGTGGGCGGCAGGGGGGATAGGCCCACATTGCTTGGGACCCGGCTCCGACGGGCTTAGCCTCGGTGGATGAGCGAAATCCAGGTGGTGGTCTACAGCAGTAACGCGGCGACACGCCGGTATGTGATCGACACCGTGGGGCGGTATCCGGGCCCGGCGTCGGCGCGGCTGTGCTATCTCGAGATCGCCACTGCGGCAGCGTTGGTGGCGTGCGTCGACACCGGAGAGGTGGGCTTGGCGATACTCGACGGCGAGGCCGCTCCGGCGGGGGGAATCGGGATGGCACGCCGGCTCAAGGACGAGTTGCCCGCCTGCCCGCCGCTCATCGTCCTGCTCGCCAGGCCTGTTGATGCCTGGCTTGCGAAGTGGTCCAACGCGGACGCTGCGATACCGTGGCCCACCGATCCGCTCGTCCTCTGTGAGGCGGTGAGCAGATCCCTGCGGGATCCGGCGGGGTCAGGCGTGCGCGCGCAGTGAGCGCGATGCGTCCGCGCCGGCAAAGGTTCGTAGCCACGAGTACCAGGCGGACATGCCTTCGCCGGTGCGTGCGCTGACAGGCATGATCTGCGCCGTCGGGTTCACCTCGCGGATGTGTGCCTCATAGAGGCCGACATCGGCATCGAGGTGCGGCACCAGGTCGATCTTGTTGAGAAGCACCACGTCCACCGATCGGAACATCACCGGGTACTTCAACGGTTTGTCCTCACCCTCGGTGACGGAGTAGACCATCACCTTGGCGTGTTCGCCGACGTCGAATTCGGCTGGGCACACAAGATTCCCGACGTTTTCGATGATCACCAGATCCAGTGCGGGGAGGTCCAGGCCCTCCAGCGCGCGGGCGACCATCGGCGCGTCCAGGTGGCACTCGCCGCCGAAACCGTTGTTGGTGTTCAGGAGTGAGACCTGCGCTCCGCGGCCGGAGAGTTTCGCCGCGTCGAGGTCGGTGGCGATGTCGCCTTCGATGACACCGACTGCGAACTCGGTCGCGAGTTCGTCCAGGGTGGCGGCAAGGACGGTGGTCTTGCCCGAACCCGGGGAGCTCATCAGGTTGAGGGCGCGAACCCCGTTGTCGTCGAAGGCCTTCCTGTTGTGCGCCGCGCGCACGTCGTTCTCGGCGAAGATCGACTCCAGAATTTCGACCCGCTCCGTCCCCGTGCTGTACCCGGTGTGGTCCCCGTGGTCGTGGTGGTGATCGTGGTGGTGGTCGTGGTCGCCGCCGTCGTGGTGGTGGAATCTGCCCATCGGAATTCCTCTCCTCAGGTGAGGTCCAGCGACGTCACCAGGAACTCGTCGCCGCACACCACGGTGACGTCAGCGCTGTGGCAGTGCGGACAGGACACCGACCAGCGAGACGCAATTTCGCTACGGCGCCCGCACTCCGTGCAATGCACCTCGGCGGGAACGAGTTCCAGTCTCAATTCCGCGGCCGGCATGTCCACGTGGTCACGGACCATCGACCAACAGAATTCCAGTGATTCCGGGACGACCTGCCGCAATGCGCCCACCCGGACATGCACGACGTCGACGCGACGCCCCGCGGCGTGCGGTTGGACCACGCCCGCGATCGCGCGGCACAGCGACAACTCGTGCACCTGTCCATGCTGACGCGCCCAGGGGGGCGGCCGCACGGGATTCCCCGCGGAAATGCGCAGAATTTCTGTGCCAAATCTTGATTGTCGGCGTCGTCGGCTCGCACTAGCCTTGTTCTACTCGACCGCCGCCATCAGCCCACGTGGCGCGGGAGGGTCCCGCTGCCCAGGAGGAGCATGAAGGGCACCCCGAGCGCGCCCGAGGTGGTGCGCGTACGACTCGACATCACCGGCGTGGTCCAGGGTGTCGGATTCCGTCCGGCGCTCGCGCGGATCGCCACACGGCACGGCGTCGGCGGCTTCGTGTTCAACGATGCCGGCTCCGTGCACTGCGAACTGCAGGGGACGCAGGCCGACGTCGACGCGGTCGTCGCCGGGATACGCCGGGACGGACCGCCGATGGCGCGCATCGACGGCCTCCGAATCGCCGACATCTCGCCCCGCGAAGACACCAGCGGCTTCCAGATCGTGGGCAGCCGCGGCGGCGACGACGGGCGCACGCTGGTGCCACCCGACATCGCGATGTGCGCCGACTGCCTGCGCGAGATGCGCGATCCGGCCGACCGCAGGTTCGGGCATCCGTTCATCACCTGCACCAACTGCGGGCCACGCTTCACCGTCATCATGGATCTGCCCTACGACCGGCCGGTGACCACCATGTCGGGCTTCCCGATGTGTCCCTCGTGCGCCGCCGAGTACGCCGATCCCGGTGATCGGCGCTATCACGCCCAGACGATCGCGTGTCTGGAGTGCGGACCGCGACTGTGGTGGCGTGGGCCCGCAGAAGCACCCGATCCGCTCGAGGCCGCCGTGCGGGCACTGCGCGACGGAATGATCGTCGCGCTGAAAGGAATCGGCGGCTACCACCTGGCCTGCCGGGCGGACGACGCCGGCGCCGTGACGGCGCTGCGCAAGCGCAAGCACAGGCCCGCCAAGCCGTTCGCGGTGATGGTCGCCGATCTGGACGCGGCAGGCGATGTCGTCGAGATGGCCGTTGACGTCGGGGCCGCCCTCACGTCGGCCGCCGCGCCCGTCGTGCTCGCCCCCCGCACGGGTCGCGGTGTCGTCGACGCTGTCGCACCCGGGCTGCGGGATCTCGGGGTCATGCTCGCCTACTCGCCGGTTCACCATCTGCTGTTCGACCGTCTGGGCGCGGTGCCGCTGGTCATGACGTCGGCCAACGTGAGCGGATCCCCGATCGTCTACCGCGACGCGGACCTGTCCTGGATCGAGGGAATCGCTGACGGCGTGCTGGGCCACGACCGGCCGATCCACGTGCCGTGCGAGGACTCCGTCGTCAGCATCGGGGACTCCGGTGCGGTGCCGGTGCGGCGCTCCCGCGGGTACGCACCGTTGCCCGTGGACGTGCCCCGCGGCGGCGCGGGCCCGGTGATTCTCGCCACCGGCGGGGACCTGAAGACGACGTTCGCGTTGATGGGAGCCGACGGACGCGCCCACATGTCGTCGCACATGGGCGACATGGCCGATGTACGCACCCAGGCGACGTTCACGGCGGCAGTCGACCATCTCGCGTTCATGACCGGGCGCCGCCCTGCCGTCGTGGCCTGCGATGCGCACCCCGGCTACGCGACCACCGCGTGGGCGGCCCGCAGTGGAATCGGCCGAACGATGACGATCCAGCACCACCACGCGCACGCCGTCGCCCTGCTGACAGAACACGACCGGCTCGATACCGCCACGCTCGTGGTGACCTACGACGGAACCGGCTACGGCACCGACGGAACCATCTGGGGTGGAGAGTTGCTCGCGGTGCCTTCGCCCGACCGGTTCAGCCGGGTGGGTCACCTGGCCGCGTTCGCGCTACCGGGTGGCGACGGCGCAGTCCGGCAACCGGCACGGATCGCCCTCGATCTGCTTCATCGCGCCGGCGTGCCATGGGATTTCGCACCCGCACCGCTCGCGGCCGTGGGTGTCCACGGCCTGCGCATCCTCGCCCAGCAGATTCCCCGCGGGGTGGGATGCGTCCCGACCACCAGCATGGGGCGGCTGTTCGATGCGGTGGCCGCGCTGCTCGGCGTGTGCCAGGACGTCACCTATGAGGGGCAGGCCGCTGTCGAGCTGGAAGCGATCGCGCGCAGCGGGCGGCCGGGCGAACTCCGATTCGCGGTGCACGACGGTGTCATGGACCCGCTCCCGGTGATCCGCGAGCTGGTCGACGGTGTACGGGAGAGCGTGTCGATCGCCGACCTCGCCGCGTCCTTCCATCACGCGGTGATCGAGGCGACCGTCGTCGCGGCCGACGCGGCGGCGCGCGCGGCAGGCATCGGAACCATCGGTCTGACGGGTGGGGTGTTCGCCAACCGCCTGCTCCTCGACGGTATCCGGAACAGACTGTCGGACAAAAGCTATGACGTACTCACCCACCGGCTGGTGCCCTGCAACGACGGCGGACTGGCATTGGGTCAGGCAGTGATCGCGGCCGCACGGCTGGCGGATGAAGGGAGTGACGAATGTGCCTAGGGATCCCCGGTAAGGTCATCGAGACCTGGGATGAAGCGGGCACGCGGATGTGCACCGTCGACTTCAGCGGCACCACCAAAACCGTGTGCCTGGCCTACCTTCCGGACATGCAGGTGGGTGAGTACACCATCGTGCACGCCGGCTTCGCGATCACCCGGCTCGACGAGGACTCGGCCAACGAAACGCTACGGATGTTCGCCGACCTCGGTGTGCTCGACGAGGAATTGGCAGGCACCGAGGGTCAGGGCAGAAGAGGGTCGCGATGAAGTATCTCGACGAGTTCCGCGACCCGGTCGCCGCGCGCACGCTGGTGGAGGCCATCAGACGCCGCGCTTCGCGCCGCTGGACGATCATGGAAGTCTGTGGCGGACAGACGCATTCGATCATCCGCAACGGTCTCGACCAGTTGCTCGAGGGGGCGGTCGAGTTCATCCACGGGCCCGGCTGCCCGGTGTGCGTCACACCGCTGGAGATGATCGACCGCGCGCTGGAGATCGCGGCCCGCGACGACGTCATCTTCTGCTCGTTCGGTGACATGTTGCGGGTGCCCGGTAGCAGACAGGATCTGTTCGGGGTGCGTGCCCGCGGGGGAGACGTGCGCATCGTCTACTCGCCGCTGGACGCCACCCGGGTTGCCGCCGACAACCCGGACAAGCAGGTGGTGTTCTTCGGAGTCGGTTTCGAGACGACGGCCCCGGCCAACGCGATGGCGGTGGTGCACGCCAAACGCCTTGGCCTGAAGAATTTCTCGCTTCTCGTCTCGCATGTGCTGGTGCCGCCGGCGATGACTGCGATCCTGAGCTCGCCGACCAACCGGGTCGAAGGATTCCTGGCAGCCGGACATGTCTGCTCGGTGATGGGCACGAGGGAATACGGGCCTCTCGTCGAACAGTTCGGTGTCCCGATAGTGGTGACCGGCTTCGAGCCTCTCGACCTCCTCGAAGGAGTGCGGCAGCTGGTCGAATTGCTGGAGTCCGGGACGGCCGAACTGCGCAACGCCTATCCGCGGGCCGTCACCGCCGAGGGCAACCTCGTCGCGCAGCAGACGTTGGCCGAGGTGTTCACGGTCACCGACCGGCAGTGGCGCGGTGTCGGAATGATCCCGAAGTCGGGATGGGCGCTGTCGCCGCGTTTCGCCGAGTTCGACGCGGAGATCCGTTTCGGTGTCGGTCACCTGCAGGTCGAGGAGTCCAAGGAATGCCACAGCGGTGAGGTGTTGCAGGGACTGCTCAAGCCCAACGAATGCCCGGCCTTCGGAACGTCCTGCACCCCGCGGTCACCGCTCGGCGCGACGATGGTGTCCAGTGAAGGCGCCTGCGCCGCCTACTACCAGTTCCGTCGACTCGACACGCCCGCCGGTGTCTGACTCGCCCACCACCGTCGATCCGGCCGACTGGGTGTGCCCGCTGCCGCTGCGGGAGACCAAGAGGATCGTGTTGGGACATGGCGGCGGAGGGGTGCTGTCCGAGGAGCTCATCGAGAACCTCTTCGTCCCGGCGTTCGGCTCGAGCGCGGGCCGCGACTCCGCGGTGCTGTCCGCTCAAACCGGCCGCCTTGCGATCAGCACCGACTCCTACGTCGTGCAGCCGTTGTTCTTCCCGGGCGGCAACATCGGTGACCTCGCGGTCAACGGCACGGTCAACGATCTGGCCTGCAGCGGCGCCTTGCCGCTGGCTCTGACTGCAGGCTTCATCCTTGAGGAGGGGTTGGAGATCGAAGTGCTCGGCGCCGTGGCCCAGACGATGGGCAGGGCCGCAGCCGACGCCGGCGTCCGCATCGTCACCGGAGACACCAAGGTGGTGCAGAAGGGTGGAGCCGACCAGTTGTTCGTGAACACCGCGGGAGTCGGGGTGATTCCGGCCGGCGTCGACGTCGGCCCCGAACGCGTGCGGCCCGGTGACCACGTTCTGGTGTCCGGCAACATCGGTGAGCACGGCGTCGCGATCATGAGCGTGCGTGAGGGCATCGACTTCGGGACCCGCGTCACGACAGACTCCGCGCCGCTGCACGAGATGGTCGCCGCGATGCTGTCTGCGGCCGGGCCCGCCGTCCATGCGTTGCGGGACCCGACGCGGGGCGGGTTGGTGGCCGCCGTCGTCGAGATCGCGCGGACAGCGGCCGTCGGCATCGAACTGGACGAGGCCGCCATCCCGGTTCCGGATGCGGTCGCCTCGGCATGCTCGTTTCTCGGACTCGACCCGCTGCAGGTGGCCAACGAGGGCAAGCTGGTGGCGTTCGTCGACCCCGCGCACGCAGATGCGGTGCTCGAGGCGATGCGCGCCCGGCCCCAGGGCACCGGCGCCGTCCGGATCGGTCGTGTCGTCGACGCACACCCGGGGATGGTCGTCGGAAAGACGGCGTTCGGCACCACCCGCGTCGTCGAACGCGAACTGGGCGAACAACTGCCGCGGATCTGCTGAGGGTCGGGTCACGGGCGTTTTGGCTGATCGGGGGGTGGCACGCTATCCTGGCTCGGTTCCACCGAAGACCGTCGGTCACCAAGTCATTGGTTGAAGGTCCGGGATTTCCCGGCGGCCCACGCAGGAGGACGAGGTAGAAGCAAACTTGCGCGCCCCGACCTGTCTGCGTCGGGGCGTTTGTGATTTCCGGCCCCTCGTTCCGTCGGTTGGTGGACGTCCAACCATCACGAGGAGGCAAGCATGGCCAAGGCTGACAAGGCCACCGCGGTCGCCGACATCGCCGAGAAGTTCAAGGAGGCGACGGCCACCGTCGTCACCGAGTACCGCGGCCTGACGGTGTCCAACCTTGCCGAGCTGCGTAGGTCGCTGGGATCGTCCACGACCTACACCGTCGCCAAGAACACCCTGGTGAAGCGTGCCGCGGCCGAAGCGGGCATCGAGGGGCTCGACGAGCTCTTCGCCGGTCCGACCGCCATCGCGTTCATCGAGGGTGAGCCGGTCGACGCCGCCAAGGCGCTGAAGAAGTTCGCCAAGGACAACAAGGCGCTGGTCGTCAAGGGCGGCTACATGGACGGCAAGGCGCTGTCCGTCGCCGAGGTCGAGAGGATCGCCGACCTCGAATCGCGCGAGGTGCTGCTGTCGAAGCTGGCCGGCGCGATGAAGGCGAAGCAGTCCCAGACCGCGGCGCTGTTCGTGGCGCCCGCGTCCCAGATCGCCCGTCTGGCCGCAGCTCTGCAAGAGAAGAAGGCCGGCAGCGAAGACGCTGCGTAGGCCGCTCGACAAACCACCCCAGAGAAGTAATTAGGAAAGGACCATTCACATGGCCAAGCTGTCCACCGACGAACTGCTCGACGCGTTCAAGGAAATGACCCTGCTGGAGCTCTCCGAGTTCGTGAAGCAGTTCGAGGAGACCTTCGACGTCACCGCCGCCGCCCCGGTTGCGGTCGCCGCTGCCGGCCCCGCCGCCGGTGGTGCCCCCGCCGAGGCCGCCGAGGAGCAGAGCGAGTTCGACGTCATCCTCGAAGCCGCCGGCGACAAGAAGATCGGCGTCATCAAGGTCGTCCGCGAGATCGTCTCCGGCCTGGGCCTCAAGGAAGCCAAGGACCTCGTCGACAGCGCCCCCAAGCCGCTGCTGGAGAAGGTCAACAAGGAAGCCGCCGACGACGCCAAGGCCAAGCTCGAGGCCGCCGGCGCTTCGGTGTCCGTCAAGTAAGACAAATCACGCCGTCATATTGACGCCTGCGTGACGCTCGACGTCAGCTGTGGGGCCGGCCTGGCAAACAGGCCGGCCCCACAGTCGTTTCTGCTCACGTGCACGAGCGAGTGTTCGCAGACCGTGTGTGGCGGCGCGGGCCGGTAGGTTACAGTGACTCAAACCACAGGCGGGGAGCCTGTGGCGTGCACGTTTGGCATTGGCGAGAGGAATTCGCGTGGGCATCGGAATTCAGGTTGAGGGGCTGACCAAGTCCTTCGGCTCACAGCGGATTTGGGAAGACGTCACCTTCGATCTTCCCGCTGGTGAAGTCAGCGTTCTGCTGGGCCCGTCGGGTACCGGCAAGTCCGTCTTCCTGAAGTCGCTGATCGGTCTGCTGCGCCCCGAGCGCGGCAAGATCATCGTCGACGGCACCAACATCATCGAGTGCTCGGCCAAGGAGCTCTACGAGATCCGCACACTGTTCGGCGTCATGTTCCAGGACGGCGCGCTGTTCGGCTCGATGAGCCTCTACGACAACACGGCGTTCCCGCTTCGTGAGCACACGAAGAAGAAGGAATCCGAGATCCGCCAGATCGTGATGGAAAAGCTCGACCTCGTTGGTCTGGGTGGGGATGAGAACAAGTTCCCCGGTGAGATCTCCGGCGGTATGCGCAAGCGTGCCGGTCTGGCCCGCTCGCTGGTCCTCGATCCCCAGATCATCCTCTGCGACGAGCCCGACTCCGGTCTGGACCCGGTGCGTACGGCCTACCTGTCGCAGCTGCTGATCGACATCAACGCTCAGATCGACTGCACGATCCTGATCGTCACGCACAACATCAACATCGCCCGCACGGTGCCCGACAACATGGGCATGCTGTTCCGCAAGCACCTGGTGATGTTCGGACCGCGCGAGGTGCTGCTCACCAGCGATGAGCCGGTGGTCAAGCAGTTCCTCAACGGTCGGCGTATCGGTCCGATCGGTATGTCGGAGGAGAAGGACGAGTCGACGATGGCCGAGGAGCAGGCCCTCATCGACGCCGGCCACCACGACGGCGGTGTCGAGGAGATCGAGGGCGTGCCACCGCAGGTTTCGGCTACCCCGGGCATGCCGGAGCGCAAGGCCGTCGCCCGTCGCCAGGCGCGCGTCCGCGAGATCATGCACACGCTGCCGCCGGCCGCCCAGGAAGCCATCCGTGACGACCTCGAAGGCACTCACAAGTACCCGAGCCACGAGCCCGGACACGGAGTGCGCCACCACGAGGACGACGCGCCGACCGGCCGCATCCCGGTTTCCGAAGAGCGCTGAGTCAGACACCTCGCTTCGCCCTGATTTCGACCGTGGGGCCTAGGTACGTGAATCCTTCGATGCGCGTGCGTAGGCCCCACGTTCGCGTCTAGATCCGGGCAATCCGCCACCGTCCCCTCATCCCCGCGATACTGTTTGCCAGGTTTCGAGCAGAGGGGCTGTCGAATGGTCGACCGGCTATCGGTTCTCGTTGGGGCGGGAGTGATCACGGCGGGAGTGTCGGCCGCGATGCTGGCGGGCGCAGGGGTGGCTGTCGCTTCGCCGGACTCGACAGCAAGTGGCGCCGGCACGACGACCGCAGAGTCGTCGGAACCCTCGGAATCCGGTGACGCCGAGCGGCACGACCACGCCACCAAAGGCGACGACCGCACAGAGACGGCCGAGGACGCCGACCCCGATGAGCCGGCCGATGACAGCGAGGTCCCCGACGCGGCGGGACAGGCCGATGACGTCGACGAAGACGTCGTGGAGGGCGACGACGCCGACGGCCGGGGCCCCGTTGAGGACGAGCCGCTCGCCGATGAGGCGCCCGCCGAAGTGCCGACCGTCGTCGACGACATCGAGGGAGCCCCCGTCGAGGAGGTGCAGGACGCCGTCATCCGCGTGACCGTCGACGTCGCAGCCCCGGAGTCGGAGGCCGAGGCGCCGTCGGACGCGGCGGAGACGATCGAGCCGTCTTCGGCGGTCCAGCCGATCAGCAACGTGCGCGCCCTCGACACGGCGTCGGAAGCGGTGGCGACGCCGCCACGGCAGACGTTGCTCAGCCTCATCGGCACGGTCATCTTCAACATCTATTCGGTCGCGATCCGCGTTCTCGGCGGCCCGCCGATCCTGCCTGCCAACAGCACCGTCACGGTGAAGAGCTCGAAACTGCTGATCGACTGCGGGGACGGCTACGAGGTTCCCGCCGACTGGTATGTCCCCGAAGGCGTCACACCCACCCGACTCATCTACTTCCAGCACGGCTTCATGGCGGCCGGCCCGTTCTACAGCTACACCGCCGCCCGGCTCGCCGAGGCGACGCACAGCATCGTCGTCGCGACGTCGCTGACGTCGAACTTCCTCTCCTGTGACGGCTGCTGGGTCGGGGGCTCCCCGATGCACAGGGCGGTGGCCGACCTCTTCGCCGACGGCAATACCGCCCTTGCGGAAAGCGCGCTGGCGGCGGGCTACGGCGCCACCCTGCTGAACGGTGTCGACAAGGTCGCGCTGATCGGGCACTCTGCGGGCGGCGGCCTGTCCGCGGGCGCCGCCGGCCACATGGCCCGCAACGGCACGCTGGACAAGCTCGCCGGCGTCGTGATGCTCGACGGGGTGGGCTTCGGAGACGTCACGCCCGAAGCGCTGGCCGAACTGCCGCAGGACTTCCCGATCTACAACCTCGCCGCACGGGCCTACTACTGGAACATGTCCGGCGTCACCAACACCGCGATGGAGACCTGGCGGCCCGGTGGCTTCAACGGGGTGAAGCTCACCCACAGCTCCCACGGTGACGCGATGACCGGTGGCAACCTGTTCGTCCAGGTGGCCATGAACCTGGTCACCGGCTGGCCGAAGCCTGCGAACGTCAAGGCCGCCGAGATGATCAGCGCGGGGTGGTTGAACGACATGTTCGCGGGTACCAAGGACTCCGGTTATTACGGCGCGCCCAACCAGACGATCGACATCGAGACGAGCAGCGGCACCGCGACCGCCGATGTTTTGCCGGGCCCGACGGAGAGGTTGACGTTGATCGACCGGCTGTTCACGTTCGGCGCGACGATCCTCTTCGGCATCGACTTCGCCACCTGCGCCGCCGACCCGGACGAAGTCATCGCAGAAATGGTTGCGCCAAACACCGCGTTATCTCTTGACGGAAGGACGAAAGCGGGCCAATCTATTGGCCAGCAATGTGTACACGGATGACGAAGGATCAGTGCGCCAGCCAGCGCCCAGAGTTCCGTTGCACACGGTGCTGCCTCGAGGGTTGAGGAATAGGCCGTCCTGCGCTATCGTTGGACGTTGCGCTGGCTGCATCCTGCCCACCCTTCACTCGCACTTGACGCCGTAGTCCTAGCCTGAGCCCTGCTCAGTGATCTAGACGCGTGCCGTGCGTTCGGGAGGCTGGTGAAGCCGGCCGAACCGACGCAGATAAAGCGGCATGCGGAACCGGCTCCCCGGGCTCCAAACAGCCGCGTGAGGTGCTGGAAGGATGCATCTTGGCAGGGTCCCGCCAGATCGAGTCAACCACTAATAACTCCGTTCCCGGAGCACCAAACAGAATTTCTTTCGCAAAGCTCCGTGAGCCTCTCGAGGTTCCGGGGCTTCTCGACGTACAGACCGAGTCATTCGAATGGCTGATCGGCGCCGAGGACTGGTTCCAGCGTGCCGTCGACCGCGGCGACGTCGACCCCAAGGGCGGTCTGCAGGAGGTGCTCGAGGAGCTCTCCCCGATCGAGGACTTCTCCGGCTCCATGTCGTTGAGCTTCTCGGACCCGCGCTTCGACGAAGTCAAGGCGCCGGTCGACGAGTGCAAAGACAAGGACATGACGTACGCGGCCCCGCTGTTCGTCACGGCCGAGTTCATCAACAACAACACCGGTGAGATCAAGAGCCAGACGGTCTTCATGGGCGACTTCCCGATGATGACCGAAAAGGGCACCTTCATCATCAACGGCACCGAGCGCGTGGTCGTCTCGCAGCTCGTCCGTTCGCCCGGTGTGTACTTCGACGAGAGCATCGACAAGTCCACCGAGAAGACGCTGCACAGCGTCAAGGTGATCCCCGGCCGCGGCGCGTGGCTGGAGTTCGACGTCGACAAGCGCGACACCGTCGGTGTGCGCATCGACCGCAAGCGCCGTCAGCCCGTCACCGTGCTGCTCAAGGCACTCGGCTGGACCAACGAGCAGATCGTGGAGCGCTTCGGCTTCTCCGAGATCATGATGAGCACGCTGGAGAAGGACAACACCGCAGGCACCGACGAGGCGCTGCTCGACATCTACCGCAAGCTGCGTCCGGGCGAGCCGCCGACCAAGGAGTCCGCGCAGACCCTGCTGGAGAACCTGTTCTTCAAGGAGAAGCGCTACGACCTGGCCCGCGTCGGCCGCTACAAGGTCAACAAGAAGCTCGGGCTCAACGTCGGCCAGCCGATCACCAGCTCGACGCTGACCGAAGAGGACGTCGTCGCGACCATCGAGTACCTGGTCCGCCTGCATCAGGGTGACCAGACGATGACCGCGCCCGGCGGCACCGAGGTGCCCGTCGAGGTGGACGACATCGACCACTTCGGCAATCGCCGCCTGCGCACCGTCGGCGAGCTGATCCAGAACCAGATCCGGGTCGGCCTGTCCCGCATGGAGCGTGTCGTGCGTGAGCGCATGACCACCCAGGACGTCGAGGCGATCACCCCGCAGACCCTGATCAACATCCGTCCCGTCGTGGCCGCGATCAAGGAGTTCTTCGGAACGTCGCAGCTGTCGCAGTTCATGGACCAGAACAACCCGCTGTCGGGTCTGACCCACAAGCGCCGCCTGTCGGCGCTGGGCCCCGGCGGTCTGTCCCGTGAGCGTGCCGGCCTCGAGGTCCGCGACGTGCACTCGTCGCACTACGGCCGCATGTGCCCGATCGAGACCCCCGAGGGTCCGAACATCGGTCTCATCGGTTCGCTCTCGGTGTACGCGCGGGTCAACCCGTTCGGCTTCATCGAGACGCCGTACCGCAAGGTCATCGACGGCAAGGTCAGCGACCAGATCGACTACCTGACCGCCGACGAGGAGGACCGCCACGTCGTGGCGCAGGCCAACTCGCCGCTCGACGCCGAGGGCCGCTTCGCCGAGGAGCGCGTCCTGGTCCGCCGTAAGGGCGGCGAGGTCGAGTTCGTCTCCGCGACCGAGGTCGACTACATGGACGTCTCGCCGCGCCAGATGGTGTCGGTGGCGACGGCCATGATCCCGTTCCTCGAGCACGACGACGCCAACCGTGCCCTGATGGGTGCCAACATGCAGCGCCAGGCGGTTCCGCTGGTGCGCAGCGAGGCCCCGCTGGTCGGCACCGGTATGGAGCTGCGTGCCGCGATCGATGCCGGCGACGTCGTCGTCACCGACAAGGCCGGTGTGGTCGAGGAGGTGTCCGCCGACTACATCACCGTGATGGCCGACGACGGCACCCGGCACACCTACCGGATGCGCAAGTTCGCCCGCTCCAACCACGGCACGTGCGCCAACCAGCGCCCGATCGTGGACGCCGGGCAGCGCGTCGAGGTGGGTCAGGTCCTCGCCGACGGTCCGTGCACCGAGAACGGTGAGATGGCCCTGGGCAAGAACCTGCTCGTGGCGATCATGCCGTGGGAAGGCCACAACTACGAGGACGCGATCATCCTCAGCAACCGTCTGGTCGAAGAGGACGTGCTCACCTCGATCCACATCGAAGAGCACGAGATCGACGCCCGCGACACCAAGCTGGGCGCCGAGGAGATCACCCGGGACATCCCGAACGTCTCCGATGAGGTGCTCGCCGACCTCGACGAGCGCGGCATCATCCGCATCGGCGCCGAGGTCCGCGACGGCGACATCCTGGTCGGCAAGGTCACCCCGAAGGGCGAGACCGAGCTGACCCCCGAGGAGCGCCTGCTTCGCGCCATCTTCGGTGAGAAGGCCCGCGAGGTCCGCGACACGTCGCTGAAGGTGCCCCACGGTGAGTCCGGCAAGGTCATCGGTATTCGCGTCTTCTCGCGCGAGGACGACGACGAGCTGCCCGCCGGTGTCAACGAGCTGGTCCGCGTCTACGTGGCCCAGAAGCGCAAGATCTCCGACGGCGACAAGCTCGCCGGACGCCACGGCAACAAGGGCGTCATCGGCAAGATCCTGCCCGTCGAGGACATGCCGTTCCTTCCGGACGGCACCCCGGTGGACATCATCCTGAACACCCACGGCGTGCCGCGTCGTATGAACATCGGCCAGATCCTGGAAACCCACCTCGGGTGGGTCGCCAAGGCCGGGTGGAACATCGACGTGGCCGCGACACCGGAATGGGCGGCGAACCTGCCCGAGGAGATGCTCTCGGCGCCGCCGGACAGCATCGTCGCGACCCCGGTGTTCGACGGTGCCCAGGAGGGCGAACTGCAGGGTCTGCTCGGCGCGACGCTGCCGAACCGCGACGGCGAGACGATGGTCAACGCCGACGGCAAGGCGGTGCTGTTCGACGGACGCAGTGGCGAGCCGTTCCCGTACCCGGTGACGGTCGGCTACATGTACATCCTGAAGCTGCACCACCTCGTCGACGACAAGATCCACGCGCGTTCGACGGGTCCGTACTCGATGATCACGCAGCAGCCGCTGGGTGGTAAGGCGCAGTTCGGTGGTCAGCGTTTCGGCGAGATGGAGTGCTGGGCCATGCAGGCCTACGGCGCGGCCTACACGCTGCAGGAGCTGCTGACCATCAAGTCCGACGACACCGTCGGTCGCGTCAAGGTGTACGAGGCCATCGTCAAGGGCGAGAACATCCCCGAACCGGGCATCCCGGAGTCGTTCAAGGTGCTTCTCAAGGAGCTGCAGTCGCTCTGCCTGAATGTCGAGGTGCTGTCCTCGGACGGCGCGGCGATCGAAATGCGTGACGGCGACGACGAGGACCTGGAGCGCGCTGCTGCCAACCTCGGTATCAACCTGTCCCGCAACGAATCCGCATCCGTTGAGGATCTTGCTTAGACCTCGTCCTTCATCACAGTTTCAACACCCGCAAGGGGAAAGGGAGTTACGTGCTCGACGTCAACTTCTTCGATGAACTCCGCATCGGTCTGGCGACCGCGGACGACATCCGCAATTGGTCCTTCGGCGAGGTCAAGAAGCCGGAGACCATCAACTACCGCACGCTCAAGCCGGAGAAAGACGGCCTGTTCTGCGAGAAGATCTTCGGACCGACTCGCGACTGGGAGTGCTACTGCGGCAAGTACAAGCGCGTCCGGTTCAAGGGCATCATCTGTGAGCGCTGCGGCGTCGAGGTGACGCGCGCCAAGGTGCGCCGTGAGCGGATGGGCCACATCGAACTGGCCGCACCCGTCACGCACATCTGGTACTTCAAGGGCGTCCCGTCGCGCCTGGGCTACCTGCTCGACCTGGCTCCGAAGGATCTCGAGAAGATTATCTACTTCGCGGCCTACGTGATCACCGCCGTCGACGACGAGATGCGTCACAACGAGCTGTCCACGCTCGAGGCCGAGATGGCCGTGGAGCGCAAGGCGATCGAGGATCAGCGCGACGCCGACCTGGAGGCCCGGGCCCAGAAGCTCGAAGCCGACATGAAGGAGCTCGAGGAAGAGGGCGCCAAGTCCGACGTGCGCCGCAAGGTGCGCGACGGTGGCGAGCGCGAGATGCGCCAGCTGCGCGACCGGGCCCAGCGCGAGCTGGACCGGCTCGACGAGATCTGGACGACGTTCACCAAGCTGGCCCCCAAGCAGCTGATCGTCGACGAGCTGCTCTACCGCGAGCTGCAGGACCGCTACGGCGAGTACTTCGAGGGCGCCATGGGTGCCGAGTCGATCAAGAAGCTCATCGAGAACTTCGACATCGACGCCGAGGCGGAGTCGCTGCGCGACACCATCAAGAACGGCAAGGGCCAGAAGAAGCTGCGCGCGCTCAAGCGACTGAAGGTCGTCGCGGCGTTCCAGCAGTCGTCGAACTCGCCGATGGGCATGGTCCTCGACGCCGTTCCGGTGATCCCGCCGGAGCTGCGCCCGATGGTTCAGCTCGACGGTGGCCGCTTCGCGACGTCTGACCTCAACGATCTGTACCGCCGCGTCATCAACCGCAACAACCGGCTCAAGCGACTGATCGATCTGGGCGCGCCCGAGATCATCGTCAACAACGAGAAGCGCATGCTTCAGGAGTCGGTGGACGCGCTGTTCGACAACGGCCGCCGCGGCCGTCCCGTCACCGGGCCGGGCAACCGTCCGCTCAAGTCGCTGTCCGATCTGCTCAAGGGCAAGCAGGGCCGCTTCCGTCAGAACCTGCTCGGTAAGCGCGTGGATTACTCCGGTCGCTCAGTTATTGTCGTGGGCCCGCAATTGAAGCTGCACCAGTGCGGTCTGCCGAAGCTGATGGCGCTGGAGCTGTTCAAGCCGTTCGTGATGAAGCGGCTTGTCGACCTGAACCACGCGCAGAACATCAAGAGCGCCAAGCGCATGGTGGAGCGTCAGCGTCCCCAGGTGTGGGATGTCCTCGAAGAGGTCATCGCCGAGCATCCGGTGCTGCTGAACCGCGCACCCACGCTGCACCGCCTGGGCATCCAGGCCTTCGAGCCGCAGCTGGTCGAGGGCAAGGCTATCCAGCTGCACCCGCTGGTCTGTGAGGCGTTCAACGCGGACTTCGACGGCGACCAGATGGCCGTGCACCTTCCGCTGTCGGCGGAGGCGCAGGCCGAGGCGCGCATCCTGATGCTGTCGTCGAACAACATCCTGTCGCCCGCGTCGGGCCGCCCGCTGGCCATGCCCCGTCTGGACATGGTGACCGGGCTGTACTACCTGACCACCGAGATCGAGGGCGACACCGGCGAGTACACGCCGGCCTCCAAGGATCAGCCGGAGACGGGTGTCTACAGCTCACCGGCCGAGGCCATCATGGCGATGGACCGCGGCGCCCTGAGCGTCCGGGCCAAGATCCGGGTGCGGCTGACGCAGCTGCGTCCGTCTGCCGAGGTCGAGGCGGAGCTGTTCCCGGACGGCTGGTCGATGGGTGATGCTTGGACGGCCGAGACCACCCTGGGTCGTGTGCTGTTCAACGAGCTGCTGCCGCGCGGTTATCCGTTCGTCAACAAGCAGATGCACAAGAAGGTGCAGGCCGCGATCATCAACGATCTGGCCGAGCGCTACCCGATGATCGTCGTCGCGCAGACCGTCGACAAGCTCAAGGACGCCGGCTTCCACTGGGCCACCCGTTCGGGTGTCACGGTGTCCATGGCCGACGTGCTGGTGCCGCCGGAGAAGACCGAGATCCTCGAGCGCTACGAGGCGGAAGCCGACGGCATTGAGAAGCAGTACCAGCGCGGCAAGCTCAACCACGACGAGCGCAACGAAGCGTTGGTGAAGATCTGGCAGGACGCGACCGAAGAGGTCGGTCAGGCGCTGCGGTCGCACTACCCGAAGGACAACCCGATCATCACGATCGTGGATTCGGGCGCGACGGGTAACTTCACCCAGACGCGGACGCTGGCCGGCATGAAGGGTCTGGTGACCAACCCGAAGGGTGAGTTCATCCCGCGTCCGATCAAGTCCTCGTTCCGCGAGGGCCTGACGGTGCTGGAGTACTTCATCAACACCCACGGTGCCCGTAAGGGTCTGGCCGACACGGCGCTTCGTACCGCCGACTCGGGTTACCTGACCCGCCGTCTGGTCGACGTGAGCCAGGACGTCATCGTTCGCGAGACCGACTGCGAGACCGAGCGTGGCATCACGGTCACGCTGGCCGAGCTGCAGGGCGAGCAACTGGTGCGCGATCAGCACATCGAGACGTCGGCCTATGCGCGCACGCTGGCCACCGATGCTATTGATGGCAACGGCCGTGTTGTCGTAGAGCGCGGTCATGACCTCGGTGACCCTGCCATCGACGCGCTGCTGGCCGCCGGCATCACCGAGGTGAAGGTCCGCTCCGTGCTGACCTGCGCAACGGGCACCGGCGTGTGCGCGATGTGCTACGGCCGTTCAATGGCGACCGGCAAGCTGGTCGACATCGGCGAGGCCGTCGGCATCGTGGCCGCGCAGTCCATCGGTGAGCCCGGCACGCAGCTGACCATGCGTACCTTCCACCAGGGTGGTGTCACCGGTGGCGCCGACATCGTCGGTGGTCTGCCGCGTGTCCAGGAGCTGTTCGAGGCGCGCGTTCCGCGGAACCGCGCTCCGATCGCCGACGTCTCCGGCCGGGTTCGCCTGGAGGAGAGCGAGAAGTTCTACAAGATCACCATCGTTCCCGACGACGGGGGCGAGGAGGTCGTGTACGACAAGCTCTCGCGTCGTCAGCGCCTGAAGGTGTTCAAGCACGACGACGGCTCCGAGCGTCTGCTGACCGACGGCGACCACGTCGAGGTCGGGCAGCAGCTGCTGGAAGGCTCGGCCGACCCGCACGAGGTGCTCCGCGTCCAGGGCCCCCGCGAGGTGCAGATCCACCTCGTCAAGGAGGTCCAGGAGGTCTACCGCGCCCAGGGTGTGTCGATCCACGACAAGCACATCGAGGTCATCGTCCGGCAGATGCTGCGTCGCGTCACGATCATCGACTCGGGCGCCACGGAGTTCCTGCCCGGCTCGCTCACCGAGCGCGGCGAATTCGAGACCGAGAACCGTCGCGTCGTGGCCGAGGGCGGCGAGCCCGCGGCCGGACGTCCGGTGCTGATGGGTATCACGAAGGCGTCGCTGGCCACCGATTCGTGGCTGTCGGCGGCGTCGTTCCAGGAGACCACCCGCGTGCTCACCGATGCGGCGATCAACTGCCGCAGCGACAAGCTGCAGGGTCTGAAGGAGAACGTGATCATCGGCAAGCTGATCCCGGCCGGCACCGGCATCAACCGGTACCGCAACATCCAGGTTCAGCCGACCGAAGAGGCCCGTGCTGCCGCGTACACGATCCCGTCCTACGAGGATCAGTACTACAGCCCGGACTTCGGTCAGGCCACCGGTGCCGCGGTGCCGCTGGACGACTACGGGTACAGCGACTACCGGTAACGGACCGCAAAGAGGAAGCCCCTACTCCCTTGACCGGGAGCGGGGGCTTTTTCTTGCCGGCACCGCTTGTTGCGCGCGCAATCAGCGTCAGGGCAGGCGATCCAAAACGCTCTGTGCAGCAAAGCGTCTGAGCTACGGTGGCGACATGTTGAGCACGCTTGTCGCCGGCGAGGTCGAGCGTCAGGAGTTCTGGCGCGACCTGTGCCCGCACATGACGATCGAGGGGGCCGCCACGTCGTCGCCGGCTGCGGTGGGCGACACGACGTTGCTCATGTCAGACCTCAGGCGCGAGGGATACATCCAGGTCCCGGATGCGTACGGCGAGCAGTGCACGGCGCCGATCCGTGATGCCGTCACCACCCTCTGGCAGCGGGGGATTCCGCTGCCGTTCGCGTTCGTGTACGACGAGCTGTGGCTCGCCTTCCAGGGACTGTCGTCGTTTCTGACGACGGCGCTCGGGGAGGATTATCGAGCGCTTCCCGATTTCTGGGTCTGGCATGTGCAGCCCAACGAGAATGCCGCGGGGTGGGGGCCGCACCGCGATCGGGTGCAGCCGACACTCGACCCCGACAACTCGCCCCACACGCTGACGGTGTGGCTTCCGTTCACCGATGCCACGCCGCTCAACGGATGCATGTATGTGCTTCCCGCACATCATGATCCGCGGTTCGTCGAGCGCCGCTGGGACGGCGAGGGCAACAACGTCGTGCACAACCCGCAGGACATCCGGGCGCTCCCGGCGACGGCGGGCAGTCTCCTCGCGTGGAACCAGGCCGTGCTGCACTGGGGGAGCAGGGGGAGCAGACTCGGCAAGGCGGCGCGGATCAGCGCCGCGTTCGAGTTCCAGCGGGGTGATCGCGCCCCGTTCAACAGCCCGTTGCTCGATCCGGGCAGGGTGCCCACATTCGCCGAGCGCCTCGGCCTGATCGGCAAGCAGGTCTTGCAGTACCGGCACATGTACCCGCTCAGCGATGACGTCGCGGCGGTGGCGACCGCGTTGTTCGACCGCCACATGCCGAGGACGACTGTTTCCCTGCGAGGCTGACCCGGTCGCTGTCACCGGGCGCGCCTACAGTGGGCACCGTGCTCATTGGTTCGCATGTCCACGGTGACGACCCCTTGGCGGCGGCGGAAGCCGACGGTGCCGACGTGGTGCAGTTCTTCCTCGGCAATCCACAGAGCTGGAAGAAGCCGCCACCGCGTGAGGACGCCGAGGTGCTCAAGGCCTCGTCGATGCCGATCTATGTGCATGCGCCGTACCTCATCAACGTCGCGTCGGCGAACAACCGGGTGCGCATCCCGTCGCGCAAAATTCTCCAGGACACCTGCGACGCGGCCTCGGCCATCGATGCCACGGCGGTCATCGTGCACGGCGGGCATGCCGACGACAAAGATCTGGACGCCGGCTTCGAGCGCTGGGTGAAGGCGCTCGCGAGCCTGAAAACCGACGTGCCCGTCTACCTGGAGAACACCGCAGGCGGTGACCACGCCATGGCGCGACACTTCGACACCATCGCGCGCTTGTGGGATCACATCGGCGATATGGGCATCGGCTTCTGCCTCGACACCTGCCACGCCTGGGCGGCCGGCGAGGCGCTGGTCGACGCTGTCGAGCGGATCAAAGGCATCACGGGCCGCATCGACCTCGTGCACTGCAATGATTCGCGGGACGCCGCTGGCTCGGGCGCTGACCGTCACGCGAACTTTGGCACCGGGCAGATCGATCCGCAGCTGCTGGTGGCGGTGGTCGACGCCGCCGGCGCCCCGGTGATCTGTGAGACGTCGGACGAAGGGCGCAAGGACGACATCGCCTTTCTCCGCGAACACATCGGCTGACGGCGCCAGTAAACCCGCTGTTGGCGTGTTCGCCGCTTTTATTTTGCCGCCCGGCCACCACGTCGGCGAATATCGGTCGCGCACCGGCACATTGGGTGCGCACTGCCATGGACCGAGAGCGCGCGCGGTCGGCGCGTCGGAGCCAGACGCGCGAAAGCAATTTGAGCAGCGCTTGGAGAATACGGCGCATCCGCAAGCATCACCGCACCCGTGCGGAAGCTGGCCGCCCCGAAGTGTGACGGTCATCACTGGTAGAGCTGACCTGCGCGGATCAGCAAACGCTGCGCAAAAAGGATCTAATCCAGATAACGAAAAGATGTTGCACTATCACACATCTTCAGCAATTGCTACTTGAGCACGCAATAACCGCGAGATTTAACATGCTGAAAACCTTCGGGGGGGTAAATCCGGGGTGCTAGCTTCCGGAAGTCTGCGTCCAGCAGGCTCCGATGGGGTTCTCAGTAGGGGGTTGAAAGTCTTGTCCAGTCGACGTAAGCAAAAGTCGGGCGGTACGCGAGGTACGGTCCGCCCCGTAATCACCACCGGCCTTGCCGGCGCCGCCATGGTGGGCGCCGGAATGATGTTCCTTGCGCCTCCGGGGGGCGCGGGACCGGTTAGCGCCGCCATCCAGCTGACGTCGTCGGACTCGGCCGATCAGTACCTGTATTGGAGCACGCTCAACTTCGGCGACGGGGCGAGCCCCACGCCCAACGCGCTCGCCAACGCGATCGACTACGACAGCCCCTGCGGCCTGATCTGTAACGGTGCCGCGGGCACCGAGGAGAACCCCGACGGCCAGGCCGGCGGCATCCTGTTCGGCAACGGCGGCGCGGGCTGGAACAGCACCGTCACCGGCGTGAACGGCGGCAACGGCGGCAACGGCGGCCTGTTCGGCGGCAACGGTGGCGACGGCGGCAACGGCGGACTGGGCGCCGACGGCGGTAACGGCGGAAACGCCGGCTCGCTGGCGCTATTCGGTCGCGGCGGCCACGGCGGAAACGGCGGCGACGGTGTCGCCGGTGCGACGGGCGCGATCGGCACACCGGGATCGGCGGGCGCTGTCGGCGGCCCAGGTGAAGACAGCGTGGTCGCGGGCACCACAGGTGCGGCAGGCGCGGTCGGCAAGGCCGGCGATGTCGGCAAGGCCGGTGAAGTTGGAGCGAACGGCAAGGCCGGCACAGTCGGCACCACCGGTGCGGCTGGTGGGGCGGGAGCTGCCGGCGGCGCGGGTGACGTGGGCACCGACGGAGATGACGGCACGCCAGGCGCGGTCGGTGAGACGGGCGCAGCCGGTGAAGTCGGCGCGACCGGTACCACCGGCGCCACCGGTACCGGCGGTGACGGTGGCGGTGCGGGCGGGCCCGGCGGCGTGGGCGGCACGGGCGCGGCCGGCGGCCAGGGCGGCACCGGCACGGCCGGAAAGGCCGGCGGCGCAGGCGGAATCGGTAAGGCCGGCAGTATCGGCGGGACCGGCGGCACCGGTGGCACCGGCGGCGTCGGCACCGAAGGCGGCACCGGCGGCGCCGGTGGCATCGGTGGTACCGGTGGTACCGGCGGCCAAGGCGTCAAGGGTGGAACCGGCGGTGCAGGCGGAAAGGGTGGCACCGGCGGCGTCGGTGGCGACTCGACCGGCAAGGGTGGCGCGGGTAGCACCGGCGGCAAGGCGGGCAACGGCGGAAACGGCGGTAGCGGCGGCCTCTTCGGCAAAGGTGGTAACGCAGGCAACGGCGGCAACGGCGGCACAGGTGGCGCAGGTGGCGCAGGTGGCACCGGCGGTACCGGCGGCACCGGCGGCACCGGTGGCGCAGGCGCGACAGGCGGCACCGGCGGTACGGGTGGCACGGGCGGCACGGGTGGCACCGGCGGTACGGGTGGCACCGGCGGTCAGGGCGGCAAGGGTGGCACCGGCGGCGACGGCGGCAAGGGTGGCACCGGTGGTACGGGTGGTACCGGCGGCACGGGCGGCGTCGGCGGCGACGGCGGCAAGGGTGGCACCGGTGGTACGGGTGGCACCGGCGGCACGGGCGGCGTAGGCGGCCAGGGCGGCACCGCGACCGGCGGCGGCGGTGACGGTGCCGGTGGCACAGGCGGTACCGGTGGCACCGGCGGCCAGGGTGGCGCAGGTGGCGTCGGCGGTGCCGGCGGCGACGCAGGCAAGGGTGGCACCGGCGGTCCAGGTGGCACCGGTGGCGTCGGCGGAGATGCGGGCCAGGGCGGCCAAGGTGGCACCGGCGGCGCGGCAGGTGCCGGTGGCACGGGCGGCGCTCCTGGTGCCGGCGGCGCGGGCGGCCTCGGCGGCGACGGTGGTGCCGGTGGCGCAGGCGGCGCAGGCGGCGCCGGCGGCAAGGGCGGCCCCGGTGGCAGCACCGGCGCCGCGGGCGGTGCAGGCGGCTCCGCAGGCACAGCCGGTAAGGGCGGCTTCCTCGGTGGCTCCGGCTCCGCAGGTAAGGCCGGCGCGACAGGCGCCACCGGAGCCAGCGGCGCCACCGGTGCGACCGGTGCGACCGGTGCGACCGGTGCGACAGGAAAGGCCGGTAGCGCAGGTGCGACCGGTGCTACGGGATCTGCCGGTTCGACCGGAGCAGCGGGTGCCGGCGGCAAGGCCGGGGAGGCCGGTGCAGTCGGTGAGGCCGGCGGCAAGGGTGGCACCGGTGCCGCCGGGGCCACCGGTAAGGCCGGAGCCTCCGGAGCGTCCGGCGCCGCCGGTGCGACAGGCTCCATCGGGGCGACCGGTTCGTCCGGCAGCGCCGGCAGCCCCAACGACGGCATCAACGGTGGCAAGGGCGGCGCCGGTGGCACCGGCGGCGGCGGCGGTACCGGTGGTGACGGCGGCAAGGGCGGCAGCACCGGCGGCAAGGGCGGCGACGGCGGCAAGGGCGGCGACGGCGGCTCCGGCGGTGCCGGCGGTGACGGCGGGTCCGGCGGGTCGGGCGGCTCCGGCGGCGGCAGTTAGACGGAGTCCGACAACCAATCGGGTCGGCCCCCTCCTCCGGGAGGGGGCCGTTCCCGCTTTACAGACAGACGGTTTGGTTGCCGTACCGGATGACGCGATCCTCGCAGTGCCACAGCACGGCCCGAGAGAGCACGGCACGCTCCACATCGGCGCCGAGCCGAACCAGATCGTCGACGCTGTGGCGGTGATCCACCCGCACCACGTCCTGCTCGATGATCGGCCCGTCGTCGAGATCGTCGGTGACGTAATGTGCCGTCGCACCAACAAGTTTCACGCCGCGTTCCTTCGCGCGCCGATACGGCGACGCACCGATGAACGCGGGCAGGAACGAGTGGTGGATGTTGATCAGTGGGCACCCGACCTGCTCGATGAAGGCGGGGGTCAAGATCTGCATGTAGCGCGCGAGCACCACGAGGTCGACGTTGCCGCGCAGCAGATCGAGCTGACGGCGCTCCGCCTCATCGCGAATGTCCTTGTGGGCCGGCACGTGGATGAACGGAACACCGAACGGCCGAACCGGGTCGGCGAGGTCGGGGTGGTTGGCGATCACCATGACCACTGACATGTCCAATTCACCCCGCCGGTTGCGCCACAGCAGATCGAGCAGGCAGTGATCCTCCTTGGATGCCATGATCGCAACCCGCTTGGGCTTGGCCGCCTCGGTGAGCCTGAAATCCATGCCGAAGGGCCCGGCCACCTGCTCGGCGAACGCGCGCTCGATGCCGTCGCGGGCGGCGGTCAGCCCGGGGAGATGAAAGATTGTGCGCTGCATGAAGATTCCACCGGTCTGCTGGGTGGAGTGCTGATCGAGTGAGACGATGTTGGCGTCGGCGTCGGCGAGGAACTTGCTCACTGCTGCCACGAGTCCGGGTCGATCCGGGCATCGCAACAGCAGCCGGCCGATGTCTCGTGTCGGGCCACCTTGTTCGGCCATGATGTCCTTCGGTCAGGCGTGCAGCACGCAGAGCACTTCGTCCAGAGTTGCCGTACGCAGACCGGTCTGCCCGCCGTCCCATCGCGTGCAGTCGAACATTGCCGGGCCCACCGCCGCGGCATCGCTGCGCACGTAGTGCCCGGTACCGGCGCTGCGGCGCAATGCTTCCCGCGTGGCGATGGCGCCGGTGAGCTTGTCGGCATCGCCGTAATTGATGCCCACCTGATAAACGTCCGGTTCGGCATCCAGCACCGAGGTCAGCCGGCCGACGTAGTCGTCGACGGTGAAGAACTGCCACCCCATACCGAGGTAGAGCCAGAACCGCCCGCCGATCTCGGCGCGGATCTCTTCGGGACGGACCCCGTTCGGGTAGGGCAGGAACTCCAGGAACGGGTAGAGATCACCGAGTACGGCCTTGTCGTCAACGGACAACCCGATGTCGATGGCCACCACGCGGCCGACACGTTCGACATCGGCGCAACAGTTGAGCAGCGAGTTCAAGGTTCGTTCTGCCGCAGTGCGATCGGGGCCGACGACCAGCGTGGCGGTGACCTCGCTGTCGCGAGGACCGGCGGCGCGACCTTTTGCTGCAGCGCCCGGGTACGCAGTTGTCGCGTCGTAGACGAGGGGGACCGAGCAGTCGCGGTTTCCCATGATGCGCTGTCGGTCCTCTTCGGAGACGTCATCGCGATCCAGGATGCGGCGGCAGAGTTCGACCGCTTCGCCGTGCTTGCCGATCCAGGATGCGCAGACGGCCTTTTCGTCGAGCGCACGCCACGTGTAGACCTCCGCGCCGACGAACAGCACGTCCTGTTCGGGCAGCGGGATCTGCGCGGCGCGGTCGGCGAACAGGTAGCCCAGCTGGTAGCGCTCGTCGAGTCGATAGCAGCGGGCGATCGCATAGAGCGGCTCTGCCCGCCACGGCCGGTACTCCCAGGCCTTCAGGTAGGCGTCCTGCACCTCGGGCCATGGCTCACCGAGGCGTGACATGGAGTCGGCGAGCCGTGCCATCGCGTAATAGGATTCTTCGTCGAAGCCCGCCATCTCGGCACGGCGGGCGTACCATTTCCGGGCGTTGGTGAAATCGCCGTAATCGTAATAGCTTTGGGCGAGATAGAACGTCGAGCGGGAATCGTCGGGGTGGCGTTGCACCTCTGCGAGCAGCACCTCGGCGTCACGCAGGTATTTCTCCGGGTCCAGATTTCGCCCGCCGAGCCGCCTGGACTCGATGTAGTAGTCGCCCTCGAGGCGGACTTCCTCGAAGGGGCGGTCGCAGTCGGCGTATTCGTGGAGCACGCCGATGTAGCGCCACGGCAACCCGTCGCGGAACACCTGCCGCCGCCAATACGAGACGTCGGGGCCGTAGTGCAACTGGTAGACGTCGGCGCTGAGTTCGCTGAAATCCGGTGTGCCGACCAACAGATCGTCGGCGTCCATCACCCAGATGTAGTCCGCGTGCCCCCTGGCGAGGGCGATGGCTTCCGACCGGTTGTGCCCGAAGTTGCGCCATCGTCGCTCGTGCAGCTCGCCCGGGATGCCGAGCGCCGCCATGTGATTGCGGATCGTGTCCTGGGTGCCGTCGTCGGACCCGGTGTCGACGATGACCCAGGTGGTGATGAACGGCGCGACCGAATCCAGCGTCTCGTGGACGACGTGGGCCTCGTTGCGCACGATCATGTTCAGGCAGATCGACGGACGGCGCACGGGCGTCACCTCGGACATGGTCAGCTCGTTTTTTGGTAAACCAGCCAGCGCATTTCGATCGGCGACTGCTCCCTCGGCAGGTCGAAGACGTCGAGGCCGCTCACCCAGTCGGCGTACCAGCCCGTCGGGGGCCACACCCCGGCCGGCAGGTTGGCCTTCTCGTAGTCGTACACCGAATCGTTGGTCATCAGCCGCAGTGGCAGGCCTGCGGCGGCACCGTCGATCTCCTCGCCGGTGAACAGCCCGTTGTACACCTGCTGGGCCAGTTCGCGCACCGCCTGCGACAGCTCGCGCACCGCATCGTCGGACAGGTAGCCGGGGCGCGGCATGAAGACGTTGAACACCAAATGCCCTCCGGGAGCCAGACATTCGGCGGCGAGCTCGAAGACCGCGCGGAGCTGCTGGACGTTCCGGAAATCCGGTGTCACCTCCGACAGCAGGATGATCTGGTAGTCCTTCTGCAGATCGTCCATGGCATCGAAGATGTCGCGGTCGATCACCTGGACGTTGAGGAGATGCTTGTACGCCTCGGTGCGCAGGATCTCGGCGAACTTGGGGGTCAGTTCGACCGCGTCGACGGGGTGGCCGCGGCGGGCGAGTGCCAGTGCGTTGCGCCCGGTGCCCGCTCCGATGTCGAGCACCCGCGCCGCTCGGGCGTCGGTCATCTGCGAGGACAGTGCCCACACCCGCGCATCGGGATGCGTACCGAACAGCGGCGGCTTGCGGGTCGCCACCCAGCTGTCATAGGTGTCGGCGAGCGAGGTCCACTCAGGCTTGATGTAGTAGTTCAACACCGTGCCGATGGGGGCGTCGTAGGAGATGACGATGTTGGACCGGTTGGAGCCGGCGAAGGCATTGGCCAATTCTTTGGCGAGCAACGCGCGTAGGTGATCGCGTTCGGCCACGGAGAATTTGCGCCCGAGTGCGGAGAAGATCTTGTCGCACATCGACACGTATTCTTCGAGCATTCCAGGGACGGCGGGAAGAGTGATCTGCCCGGTGGAAACACCGCGGCGGCGCAGCCGTTTGGCCATCGCCTCGCGCATATATTCCGTATCGATCGACATGTGGCACGTACCCCTAAATGCTCAAAATTCCCCCGACGGCTGAGGATACACAACAAGACTCCTGAAATGGCCGGATGTTGCGGTGACAAACAAGTGGCTGTTGGCTCTCCCATTTTCGCCTTAACGCGAGGACGAATCCCCATACCATCGCCACGTGGCCGACGACCGAGACCATTCATCAGGTTCCACCCCTGCGCGAGTGTCGCGGGAGCCGGTGAAGATTCCGCGCGTGACGTCACCGCTCACACCAATCGCGTTGTTGTTGGCGCTGATTGCAGTGGGACTGTCGGTGTGGGCCCTGGTGAGCGTTCCTGAGTCCGTGCCGACCGCACAGGTGGCCGCCGCTCCGGCGGGCAGCGGTGACGCGAAGGGGCGGGTGTGCCGGGCCGCGCACACCGTCGCCACCGCGGTGCAGTCCCAGACCAACCGCAGCGTCGGGCCGGAACCGGCGGCGGTGGAAGCCGTGGCCGCCAATGCGCGCCTGGCGATGGTCGGCGGAGGTGAATATCTGGCCAGTCAGATCAGCGCCGATACTCCGACCGAGCTGGCCGAGGCCGCGCGCACGTTTGCGGGCACGCTGCAGATGATCGGCGTCAACGCGCTTGCCGGCGTGCCCAACACCGACGAGCTGCAGGCCGGGCGGATTCGGGACGCCGAGGCGGCCCGTAACGAGCTCAGCCGGCTGTGCGCCTGACGGGCTGTATTACAGTTCTTGTGCAATCGTCGGTTTGGTGTAACAGTGATTGCATGCCGGACACGCATGTCGTCACGAACCAGGTTCCTTCACTCGAGAACTACAACCCCGCCGCCTCACCGGTTCTGGCCGAGGCGCTGATCCGCGAAGGCGGCCAATGGGGCGTCGACGAAGTCTGGTCTCTCGGTGCGCTGGGTGGCTCGGCAGAGGCACAGCGTTGGGGGGAGCTCGCCGACCGACACCGCCCGGTGCTGCACACCCACGACCGCTACGGTCACCGCGTCGACGAGGTCGAGTACGACCCCGCCTACCACGAGTTGATGACGGTCGCCGTCGGACACGGTCTGCACGCCGCGCCGTGGGCTGACGACCGTCCCGGAGCGCACGTGGTGCGGGCGGCCAAGACCTCCGTGTGGACGCCGGAGCCCGGACACATCTGCCCGATCTCGATGACGTACGCCGTCGTCCCCGCGCTGCGTCACAACCGCGAACTGGCCGCGCTCTACGAGCCGCTCCTGACCAGCCGCGTCTACGACCCCGTACTGGCGGTGCCCACCACGAAGCCCGGCATCACGGCGGGTATGTCGATGACCGAGAAGCAGGGCGGCTCCGACGTCCGCGCCGGAACAACTCAGGCAACCCCCAACGGTGACGGCACCTACTCGTTGCGCGGCCACAAATGGTTCACCTCGGCGCCGATGTGCGACATCTTCCTGGTCCTCGCCCAGGCGCCCAGCCGGGGCGAGCGAAGCGACGGGGGATCAGGAGGCTTGAGTTGTTTCTTGCTGCCGCGCATCCTGCCTGACGGCACGCGCAATCGGATGTTCTTGCAACGCCTCAAGGACAAGCTCGGCAATCACGCCAACGCGTCCAGTGAAGTCGAGTACGACGGCGCGACGGCATGGCTGGTCGGGGAGGAGGGACGCGGGGTCCCGACCATCATCGAGATGGTCAACCTGACGCGGCTCGACTGCACCCTCGGCAGCGCGACGAGCATGCGCAACGGGCTGATGCGCGCCATCCACCACGCCCAGCACCGGATGGCGTTCGGCGCCTACCTGATCGATCAGCCGCTGATGCGCAACGTGCTCGCCGACCTTGCCGTGGAGGCCGAAGCCGCAACCATGCTGGCGATGCGCATGGCCGGCGCGACCGACCGGGCCGTGCGCGGAGACGAGCGTGAAACCCTGTTGCGCAGAATCGGATTGGCAGCCGCCAAATACTGGGTGTGCAAGCGCGCCACGCCGCACGCCGCCGAGGCGATGGAGTGCCTCGGCGGCAACGGCTACGTCGAGGACTTCGGGATGGCCCGCCTGTACCGGGAGGCGCCCCTGATGGGAATCTGGGAGGGCTCGGGCAACGTCAGTGCACTGGACACGTTGCGCGCCATGGCGACTCGGCCCGAGTGTATCGATGTGCTGTTCGACGAGCTCGCCGCGACGGCGGGTCAGGATCCTCGCCTTGACGCGCACGTCGCACGGCTGCGGCCGCAGCTGGAAGACCTGGAGACGATCCAGTACCGCGGCAGGCAGGTCGCCGAGGACATCTCGCTGGCGCTGCAGGGCGCGCTGCTCGTGCGCCACGGCCATCCCGCGGTCGCCGAGGCGTTCTTGGCCAGCAGGCTCGGCGGACAGTGGGGCGGCGCCTTCGGCACGCTACCCACCGGACTGGATCTCGCGCCGATCATCGAGCGCGCGTTGGTGAAAGCCTGATGACGCACGCCATCAGGCCCGTCGACTTCGACAACCTGAAGACGATGACCTACGAGGTCACCGACCGCATTGCCCGGATCACCTTCAACCGTCCGGAGAAGGGCAACGCGATCATCGCCGACACCCCGTTGGAGCTCTCGGCGCTCGTCGAACGGGCCGATCTCGATCCGGGTGTGCACGTCATCCTGGTCTCGGGTCGCGGCGAGGGCTTCTGCGCGGGCTTCGACCTGTCGGCCTATGCCGAAGGATCGTCGTCGGCAGGCGGGGGCAGTCCGTACCAGGACACCGTTCTGTCGGGACGGACCCAGGCCGTCAATCATCTTCCGGACCGGCCGTGGGATCCGATGATCGACTACCAGATGATGAGCCGCTTCGTACGCGGGTTCTCCTGCCTGATGCGCTGCGACAAACCGACGGTGGTCAAGATCCACGGCTACTGCGTGGCGGGCGGTACCGACATCGCACTGCACGCCGACCAGGTGATCGCCGCCGCCGACGCCAAGATCGGCTACCCGCCCACCCGCGTCTGGGGTGTCCCGGCCGCGGGCATGTGGGCGCACCGCCTCGGCGACCAGCGCGCCAAACGCCTTCTGCTGACCGGTGATTGCATCACCGGGGCGCAGGCCGCCGAATGGGGTCTGGCGGTCGAGGCACCCGACCCCGCCGACTTGGATGACCGGGTCGAGCGGCTCGTCGAACGGATCGCCGCCGTCCCCGTCAACCAGCTGATCATGGTCAAGCTCGCGATGAACAGCGCACTGTACAACCAGGGGGTGGCCAACAGTGCGATGATCTCCACGGTGTTCGACGGCATCGCGAGGCACACGCCCGAGGGGCACGCCTTCGTCGCCCAGGCGCGCGAACACGGCTTCCGCGACGCCGTGCGGCAACGCGACGAGCCGTTCGGTGACCACGGACGAAAGACGTCGGGGGTCTGACGTTGTCGCGGATGACGGCGCGCTCGGTGGTGCTGAGCGTGTTGCTCGGGGCGCACCCCGCCTGGGCCACCGCTGCCGAACTGGTGCGTCTGACCGGTGATTTCGGGATCAGGGAGTCGACCGTACGGGTCGCGTTGACACGGATGGTCAGCGCCGGCGACCTCGTGCGCTCCCGGGACGGCTACCGGCTCGCCGACCGCCTGCTCGCCCGGCAGCGACGCCAGGACGACGCCATTACGCCGACCGAGCGCGCGTGGGACGGCAGCTGGCTCACGCTCGTGATCACCAGCACCGGCAACGACGCCAGGACGAGGGCCGGCCTGCGAAACGAGCTGCAGAACAAGCGCTTTGCCGAACTGCGTGAGGGTGTTTGGATGCGCCCCGACAACGTGTCCACCGACCTGGGCGACGGCATCTCACCGAGGGTGCGAATCCTCCGTGCTCACGACGAGAGACCAGCCGAACTCGCGGCCGAACTCTGGGATCTGGACGGGTGGGCGAAAACCGGGGTGGGGCTGCTGGCTGAAATGGCACAGGCAGACGACATCCCCGGCCGCTTCGTCGTCGCAGCCGCCATGGTGCGGCACCTGCTGACCGATCCGGTACTGCCCCACGAGCTGCTCCCGGCGGGCTGGCCAGGTGCCGAATTACGCAGCGCTTACCACGACTTCGCCGCCGAACTGGTCGCGCGGCGCGACGGTATCGAACTGATGGAGGCGCAATGAGCGTCAGGGTCGAGAAGAACGGTCCGGTGACAACGGTCATCATGGATCGGCCGCACGCGCGCAACGCGGTCGACGGTCCCACCGCGCTGGAGCTGCACGCGGCGTTCGACGACTTCGACAAAGACGACAACGCCGCCGTCGCGGTGCTCTGGGGCGACAACGGAACCTTCTGCGCGGGAGCCGATCTCAAGGCGATGGGCACCGCGAATTCGAATCCGGTGCATCGGACCGGGCCCGGTCCGATGGGGCCGAGCCGGATGGTGCTGTCCAAACCGGTGATCGCCGCGATCAGTGGATACGCCGTCGCAGGCGGCCTGGAACTCGCGCTGTGGTGCGATCTGCGCGTGGTCGAGCAGGACGCGGTCATGGGTGTCTTCTGCCGGCGATGGGGCGTCCCGCTGATCGACGGCGGCACGGTACGGCTGCCGCGGCTCATCGGGCACAGCCGCGCGATGGACCTGATCCTGACCGGGCGCGCTGTCGACGCCGACGAGGCACTGGCCATCGGGCTGGCCAACCGCGTCGTCCCGACGGGGGAGGCACGCCGCAAAGCCGAAGAGCTCGCCGCCGAACTGGCAGCGCTACCGCAGCAGTGCATGAGGTCGGATCGGATGTCGGCGCTGGGGCAGTGGGGGATGTCGGAGGCCGAGGCGATGGATGTCGAGTTCGGCAGTCTGTCCCGCGTCGCCGCGGAATCGCTGGACGGTGCGGCCCGCTTCGCCAAGGGTGCCGGGAGGCACGGCGCGAAGGCTTGAGCGGCTAGGTCGTCACGCGCGGCGTGCGTGTCTCGAGGAACTCGCAGATCATGTCGGCGGCGATGGCTGCGCCGTCCTGCTCGCGAATGCTCGCGCCGAGCTCGTCGGCTGCCCGGCGGTAGCTGTCGTCGTCGAGCACCTTCTGCACCGCGGACCGAATGCGTTGCGGGCGAGCGTGTTTGGGCAGCAACAAGCCGGCTCCCGCCTTCTGCAATGCCGCGCCGACCCGTTTCTGGTCGATCATCGGGTTGGCGGGCATCACGATCTGGGGCACGCCGAACGACAGTGCCCGCATCGCGGTGCTGTGCCCGCCGTGCCCGATGACCAGCGACGCTGTGCCCAACACGGTGTCGTGGTCCAACCACGTGTGCACGGTGGTGTTCGACGGCACCTCAAGTCCACGCGCGTCGATGCTCGGGCCCACCGTGACGATCGTCTCCACCGGCAGGCCGTCGAGCGCGGTGAGGATGTTCTGCAGCATCCTGCGTTGCCCGGCAAAGGCGTTGGTGCTGAGGCTGACCAATATTCGAGGCGTGGATGCCGGTGTCATCGGTGTCGGGGTCCCCTGCCATACCACCCCGGTGTGCGACACGGGCGGGCTGCCGCGTATCGGGTCGAGGTCGGCTCGCGCGGCGACCACCTGGACGAGCCCGCTGTGTTCGGCCCGCAGGGGGTCGATGCCCCGCAGACGCAGCAGCCAGCCGACCGGGCCGGCCGCGAGATCTTGCACCGCGCGGTAGAAGCAATGGGTGAAAATCACCGCGGGGAATTCGGAGCGCGCGATCTCGTCGATGGCGCCGACGAGCATCATGTCGACGACGATCGCGTCGACACCATGACGCGTGGCTGCGTCGAGGATTCCGCGTCCGATCGACCTGTCGGAGGCGATCCGAGCGAAATCGGCCATCAGCTTCGCGAGCGGTCGTGGCCGGGTCGGGTCGAAAGGCCGTCCGGCGGAGAATGTCTCGAAAGGGAGCCCGGCGGCTTCGACGCGGTCGCGCACCCCGGCGTGGCCGACGGCGTGCACCTCGACTCCGCGCGAGTGCAGCATGCGCGCTACGGCGAGCTGCGGGGGCACGTTGCCGCCGCCGTCGACGATCGCGAACAGGACCTTCACCGCAGCACCGATTCGGTCATCATCGTCATCCTGTCGTGGACATCGTCGACGGACAGGGCGCGATCGCGCCGCAGTAGCTTCCAGGCGTAGACGTCGGTCGCGACGACGAGGACGTCGATGAGCCGGGTGCGTCGCGCCGGATCGGCAGGCAACGCGGCGTCGAACACGTTCTCGACCCACTCCCGATGCGCCAGTCGGCCGGTGGCGCTCATCTGCTGCGCGCGGGGGTCGTCGGCGTCGGCGAGGATGGCCAGCACCAGGTCACCGCGGCGTTCGTAGTGGGCGATCAACACGCGGAGTGCGTCACCGGGGTTGCCCGACGGCGGGGTGCGCTCGTCGAGGACGTCCTGGTACGCGCGCGACCACGCCGCGTCGATCATGGTCTCGCGGTTGCCGAAATGTCGCAGCACGGTTTTCACGGTGACGCCTGCTCGCTGTGCGACGGCGGGCAACGTGATGTCGAAGGATTTCGCGGCCATGATTGCGTCGACCGCGGCGGCGAGAATCGCCTCCCGCGTCGCGTCCTTGGCCTGCTGGCGCGCGGCCATCTCATACCTGCGCGTTTTCATGTCCACGCCAATGTACGCCAAATAGGCGCGGAAGGTCAGCCCTTGGTGATGCTGTTGTTGCTGCCCGTGTCGTTGATCGTCGGATCGCCGTCGCGGTAGGTGACGGTGTTGTTGATGCCGACGACGGACAGCTCGGCCTCGACGCGTTCGAAGGTGATCTTGTTGTCGGCGCCGCCGACATTGACGTTGGTGCACGTGCCCGCGACCGTCAGCGTGTTGTTCGACCCGCCGACGTTGAGCGCTTTACCGTCGGCGCAGTCGATGTCGGCGGTCGTGCCGAACGACCCGTAGTTGATCGTGTTGCCGATCTCGACCTGGGCGCCCGAGGACCCCGCCGTGACCGTCGGATCGGAGCCGTCGCCGCCGGAACCGCACCCCGCCGAGAGCGCGACGACCAAGCCGAGGCAACCAAGGACAGCGACGCGCGGAGAAGACATGGTTAGGCGGGTACCCGATCGATACGGTTCGTCATCCCCAGTTCGCGGCCGCGGTCCCAGACGAACGGCGTGCCGTTCTTGTAGAAGACGGTCTGGTCGAAGCCGTAAACGGTGATGTCGTTGACGACGTTGTCGGCGATGACCACATTCGACGAACCCTGCACCGTCACCGCATAGCAGTTGCCGAGGGCGAAGACCTGGTTGCCGGTGCCCATGACGAACAGCGTGGCGCCACCGCAGTCCAGGGTCCGGGTGATGCCCTGACCCGTGATGTGGGTGTCGCCGTTCTCTGCGCGGGCGACGGGGGATGTCGCAGGGGATGTCGACATCAGCGTCGCCGACACCGCGAGCACACCGACAGCCACCACTCGTCCAACAGCCGTTGCAGTCACAGGGGCAGCCTACGACGTCATCTGCTTGGACTGTCGGGGTTCTCGGAGACGAGTAGCGTGAGCAGCGATGCTCCAGCGTGTAGGCCGTGTGGCAGTTTCCTCGATGGCGGCGGTCACGGTGACGGCGGCCGCGGCGGGCTGCGCGCAGACCGTCACCGGGACGGCGCAACGGTCCGATCCTGGCGTTCCCGATCCGGACCGCAGCTACGGCTACGTCGACGACCGGTGCGGTCTTCTCGACAACACGACGGTGCAGGCCACCCTGGGCGCCGACGAGGTGACACGGCCGTTCAGCGGGGCGGTGTGCCAGTACATCTTGATGCGCGGTTCCGGCGGCGAGGCCGTGACCATCGACGTCGTCTTCTCGTGGTTCGATGCGGGCAGCCTGGAACGTGAGCGCGCAGTCGCCGGCGCTCGGGGCGCCGCGATCACCGACGTCGTGGTGGAACGGCACAAGGCGTTCTTCGCGCGCCGCGACACCACCGGAGCCGCCTGCTCGGCCACCGCCGCCGCCGGGAGCGGTGTGCTGAGCTGGTGGGTCCAGTACCGCGGACAATCCGCCGGTGACCCCTGTCTCGATGCCGAGAAGCTGCTGTCGGCCACGCTGCGGTCGGACCTGTGACATGGGCACCAAGACCACTGCCCGCCTCGGCGCGGCGCTGATCCTGGGCGCGCTGCTCGCCGGCTGCGGCGGCACGGACCAGGCCGACGAACCGAGCCCGACCGCCGGTGCGCAACCGCCGGGGGAGGGCTTCCAGAGCGTGGACTGCAACGGCGTCACCGATGCCGACGTCGCGGCGGCCGCCGGATCCGACCTGTTCGTCCCGGCGGTGGTCAGCGACGCAGGCTGCTTCTGGCAGGAAGACTCGATGATCGACAACTTCGGTGCGGGCATGGGCATCTCGACGTGGTGGTACCGCGGCAGTGACATGGACACCGAGCGCGAACTCGAGCAACTCGCAGGCCGGACGCTGACCGAGCTGTCGATCGACGACAACAAGGGCTTCAAGGCCTACGACGACACGGCCTGCAGCATCTACGTGGCCAAGGGCGGCGACGTGATCACCTGGTCGATCCAGACGATGAACTCGCAGACCATGCCCGATCTGTGCTCGATCATCGAGCAACTGGCCGAGCTCAGCCAACAGCGCGTGAACTAGAGTTGCTCGCTGGCCCGGCACAACCCTGGGTGACCTGAACGATCCGAGGGGGCGGGACATGGCAACTCGGCCGCCGCGTTCGGCGAAGCTGAGCCGTGACTCCATCGTCAACGCCGCGCTGACGTTCCTGGACCGGGAGGGCTGGGACGCACTGACGATCAACGCGCTGGCCAACCAGCTCGGCACCAAGGGCCCCTCGCTGTACAACCACGTGCACAGCCTCGACGACCTGCGCCGCACGGTCCGGATGCGCGTGGTCGGTGACATCATCGAGATGCTGAACACCGTCGGCCAGGGCCGCAGCCCCGACGACGCGGTGGTCGTGATGGCCAGCGCTTACCGCAGCTATGCCCACCATCACCCGGGCCGGTACTCGGCGTTCACCCGGATGCCGCTGGGCGGGGGCGAGGACCCCGAGTTCACCGAGGTCACCCGCGCTGCGGCCGCGCCCGTGATCGCCGTGCTGGCGTCCTACGGACTCGATGACGAGTCTGCGTTCTATGCCGCGCTGGAGTTCTGGTCGGCGATGCACGGGTTCGTGCTGCTGGAGATGACCGGGGTGATGAGCGGCATCGACACCGATGCGGTGTTCACCGACATGGTGATGCGGCTGGCCGCGGGAATGAAGTCCAGATAACGCAGGTCAGCGGGTTTTGTCGAGGTATGCCGCCCTGGTATTGTGGACGTTCGTGCCTGGCAGTTAAAGGCGCTTGAGTTCATGGGGCCTATCCCGCGAGTTCAAGCATGCCTGCACGCCGGGCCAATTCGCATGTCCCGCCTCGTGGGGTGCCTTGGAAACTATCCGAGAAGCCGCGGCGGACGCGTGCGACACGCCCGGCCGCGGGGGAACCAGCGCGGGCATAACAGCAGTACAGAGAACTTAAGAGCACACGACGTCAGCACGACGAGAAACACAGAAAGCCGGTACATGCCAACCATCAACCAGCTGGTCCGTAAGGGTCGCCGCGACAAGGTCGCCAAGGTGAAGACCGCGGCCCTCAAGGGCAGCCCGCAGCGTCGCGGCGTGTGCACTCGCGTGTACACGACCACCCCGAAGAAGCCGAACTCGGCGCTTCGCAAGGTGGCACGCGTGCGCCTGACCAGCGCGGTCGAGGTCACCGCCTACATCCCGGGTGAGGGTCACAACCTGCAGGAGCACTCGATGGTGCTGGTGCGTGGCGGCCGTGTGAAGGACCTCCCCGGCGTGCGCTACAAGATCATCCGCGGCTCGCTGGACACCCAGGGCGTCAAGAACCGCAAGCAAGCACGTAGCCGTTACGGCGCCAAGAAGGAGAAGAGCTGATGCCGCGCAAGGGCCCCGCACCCAAGCGTCCGCTGGTCAACGATCCGGTCTACGGATCCCAGCTGGTGACCCAACTGGTCAACAAAGTCCTGCTCGACGGGAAGAAATCTCTGGCTGAGCGCATTGTTTATGGTGCGCTGGAGCAGGCTCGCGACAAGACCGGCACCGATCCGGTGGTGACCCTCAAGCGCGCCCTCGACAACGTCAAGCCGGCCCTGGAGGTCCGCAGCCGCCGTGTCGGTGGCGCGACGTACCAGGTTCCGGTCGAGGTCCGCCCCGACCGTTCGGTCACGCTGGCCCTGCGCTGGCTGGTCAGCTTCTCCAAGGCTCGTCGCGAGAAGACCATGGTCGAGCGCCTGGCCAACGAGATCCTCGATGCCAGCAACGGCCTGGGTGCCGCCGTCAAGCGACGTGAAGACACCCACAAGATGGCCGAGGCCAACCGCGCCTTCGCGCACTACCGCTGGTGATTGCACACCGCGCGGTCAGTGCTGATCGCGCGGTGCAACAGAACACCCGACAAGCAAGCGAAAGAGTGGGAATTTAGCCGTGGCACAGGACGTGCTGACCGACCTCACGAAGGTCCGCAACATCGGCATCATGGCGCACATCGATGCCGGCAAGACGACGACAACCGAGCGCATCCTCTTCTACACCGGTATCAGCTACAAGATCGGTGAGGTGCACGACGGCGCCGCCACGATGGACTGGATGGAGCAGGAGCAGGAGCGGGGTATCACGATCACCTCGGCTGCGACCACCTGCTTCTGGAACGACAACCAGATCAACATCATCGACACCCCCGGACACGTCGACTTCACCGTCGAGGTGGAGCGCTCGCTGCGCGTGCTCGACGGCGCCGTGGCTGTGTTCGACGGCAAAGAGGGCGTGGAGCCGCAGTCCGAGCAGGTCTGGCGTCAGGCCGACAAGTACGACGTGCCGCGCATCTGCTTCGTCAACAAGATGGACAAGCTGGGCGCCGACTTCTACTTCTCGGTGCAGACGATGAAGGACCGGCTCGGCGCCAACGTCGTCCCGATCCAGCTGCCGATCGGCTCCGAAGGCGACTTCGAGGGCGTGGTCGACCTGGTCGAGATGAAGGCCAAGGTGTGGCGGGGCGAGACGAAGCTCGGCGAGAAGTACGACACCGTCGAGATCCCGGCCGATCTGCAGGAGAAGGCCGAGGAGTACCGCACCGCGATGATCGAGGCCGTCGCCGAGACGGACGACGATCTCATGGAGAAGTACCTGGGCGGCGAAGAGCTCACCACCGAGGAGATCAAGGCCGGTCTGCGCAAGCTGACCATCTCCAGCCAGGGCTACCCGGTGCTGTGCGGGTCCGCGTTCAAGAACAAGGGTGTGCAGCCCATGCTCGACGCGGTCATCGACTACCTGCCGAACCCGCTGGACGTGCCGGCCGCCGAGGGACACGTCCCCGGCAAGGAAGACGAGATCATCTCGCGCAAGCCGTCGGCCGACGAGCCGTTCTCCGGGCTGGCGTTCAAGGTCGCCACGCACCCGTTCTTCGGCAAGCTGACCTACGTGCGCGTCTACTCCGGCAAGGTCGACTCCGGTTCGCAGGTCGTCAACTCGACCAAGGGCAAGAAGGAGCGGCTGGGCAAGCTGTTCCAGATGCACTCGAACAAGGAGAACCCGGTCGAGACGGCGTCCGCCGGCCACATCTACGCCGTGATCGGCCTCAAGGACACCACCACCGGTGACACCCTGAGCGATCCGAACCAGCAGATCGTGCTCGAGTCGATGACGTTCCCGGACCCGGTCATCGAGGTCGCGATCGAGCCCAAGACCAAGAGCGACCAGGAGAAGCTGGGCACCGCGATCCAGAAGCTCGCCGAAGAAGATCCGACGTTCAAGGTGCACCTGGACCAGGAGACCGGCCAGACCGTCATCGGCGGCATGGGCGAGCTCCACCTGGACATCCTGGTCGACCGCATGCGTCGCGAGTTCAAGGTCGAGGCCAACGTGGGCAAGCCGCAGGTGGCCTACCGTGAGACGATCCGCCGCAAGGTCGAGAAGGTCGAGTACACCCACAAGAAGCAGACGGGTGGCTCCGGCCAGTTCGCCAAGGTGCTCATCGATCTCGAGCCGTTCTCCGGCGAGGACGGTGCGACCTACGAGTTCGAGAACAAGGTCACCGGTGGCCGCATCCCGCGCGAGTACATCCCGTCGGTGGATGCGGGTGCGCAGGACGCGATGCAGTACGGCGTGCTCGCCGGCTACCCGCTGGTGAACATCAAGGTCACCCTGCTCGACGGTGCTTTCCACGAGGTCGACTCGTCGGAAATGGCGTTCAAGGTGGCCGGCTCGCAGGTGCTGAAGAAGGCGGCGCAGGCTGCCCAGCCCGTCATCCTCGAGCCCATCATGGCCGTCGAGGTCACGACCCCCGAGGACTACATGGGTGACGTGATCGGCGACCTGAACTCCCGCCGTGGTCAGATCCAGGCCATGGAAGAGCGCAGCGGTGCGCGCGTCGTCAAGGCGCAGGTTCCGCTGTCGGAGATGTTCGGCTACGTCGGAGACCTCCGGTCGAAGACCCAGGGCCGAGCCAACTACTCCATGGTGTTCGACTCGTACGCCGAAGTCCCGGCGAACGTGTCGAAGGAGATCATCGCGAAGGCCACCGGTCAGTAACCGGTAGCCTCTCGCGAGGACCACACAACTGAACAAGTCAACATCTGCTTAGTAAGAGCACCAACAAGTCCAGGAGGACACACAAGTGGCGAAGGCGAAGTTCGAGCGGACGAAGCCGCACGTCAACATCGGGACCATCGGTCACGTTGACCACGGCAAGACCACTCTCACTGCAGCAATCACCAAGGTTCTGCACGACAAGTACCCCGATTTGAACGAGTCGCGCGCATTCGACCAGATCGACAATGCGCCCGAGGAGCGTCAGCGCGGTATCACGATCAACATCTCCCACGTGGAGTACCAGACCGACAAGCGTCACTACGCCCACGTGGACGCCCCCGGTCACGCTGACTACATCAAGAACATGATCACCGGTGCCGCCCAGATGGACGGCGCGATCCTGGTGGTCGCCGCCACCGACGGTCCGATGCCGCAGACCCGCGAGCACGTGCTGCTGGCCCGCCAGGTCGGCGTGCCCTACATCCTGGTCGCCCTGAACAAGGCCGACATGGTCGACGACGAAGAGCTCATCGAGCTCGTCGAGATGGAGGTCCGCGAACTGCTGGCCGCCCAGGACTTCGACGAGGAAGCCCCCGTCGTCAAGGTGTCGGCGCTCAAGGCCCTCGAGGGTGACCCGGAGTGGGTCAAGTCCGTCGAGGAGCTCATGGAGGCCGTGGACGAGTCCATCCCGGACCCGGTTCGCGAGACCGAGAAGCCGTTCCTGATGCCCGTCGAGGACGTCTTCACGATCACCGGCCGCGGCACTGTGGTCACCGGTCGTGTGGAGCGCGGCGTGGTCAACGTGAACGAGGAAGTCGAGATCGTCGGCATCCGCCCGTCCACCACCAAGACCACGGTCACCGGTGTGGAAATGTTCCGCAAGCTGCTCGACCAGGGCCAGGCCGGCGACAACGTCGGTCTGCTGCTGCGCGGTATCAAGCGTGAGGACGTCGAGCGCGGCCAGGTTGTGGTCAAGCCCGGCACCACCACCCCGCACACCGAGTTCGACGGCAGCGTCTACATCCTGTCCAAGGACGAGGGTGGCCGCCACACGCCGTTCTTCAACAACTACCGTCCGCAGTTCTACTTCCGTACCACGGACGTGACCGGCGTGGTGACCTTGCCCGAGGGCACCGAGATGGTGATGCCCGGTGACAACACCGACATCTCCGTCAAGCTGATCCAGCCCGTCGCCATGGACGAGGGCCTGCGCTTCGCGATCCGCGAGGGCGGCCGTACCGTCGGCGCCGGCCGCGTGACGAAGATCCATAAGTAAGTGATCTAGTCCGAGCCAACATCAGTGGCGCCCACCCGAAAGGGTGGGCGCCACTTTTGTTTTCGGCTCCTCGCACCGCGAGCGCGCGCGTTTGTACGCCGACGCGCCGCGGACTCTGGCATTTCGCGCTCGCTCGCCGACGACGAAAGGTAGGCCCCTGTACGGGCGCCGGAGTTGATAGCGTGGCCGACGCAATGTCGGTATACGCGAGGCGCCTGTGATGAACGTGGAAGAGACAGAACCGATCTCGGTCCCGGCGCGGCGGAAGGTCGACCCCTGGAAGATCCTGGCGGGAGTGTCGACGGCAGTCTCCGTGGCGACGATCGCGACGCTCGTGTGGACGGTCAACGCGATGTCCGACGACGAGCCGACCGCAGCCGAGCGTCTCGGCGAGGCCGCTGGAGTGACGTCCTCTGTGGCACCGCCGACCTCGCCGCCGGTGCCCGCGCCCGCGCCGCTCACCGTCACCCAAACCGTCGCACCGGAACCGGTTGCGAGAACGTCGAATTCGACGAACTGGGATCGTTCACTCGAGCAGTACTTCCCAATGGCGGCGACCGCACCGCCCCGCAATCCCGACGGGGCGCCACCGCCTCCGCAGGCCGGGATGCCGGTCTGGCCGTTCGCAGGCAATGCGCCGGTGCTGCCTCCGGTGAACCTGACGCCGAACATCATGGTGAACCCCGGGTTCAGCATCGATGCCATCATCGGCGCGGTGTCGGGCACCGCGGGATGGATCGGCGGTGGCACGCTGAACCTCATCGGTGACGCTCTCGTCGCGTCGGCGATGAACAACCAGCGCCCGCCCGATCCTCTCGGTGCTCTGACCAGGATCCCGCCGCCTCAACTGCCGCCGCCCCCACAGTGGCCGAGGGAGCTCGACGTCACGAAGATCCCGCCGCCCCAAATGCCGCAGTGGCCGCGCGAACTGGACATCACCAAGATCCCGCCCCCGCACGTGCACTGGGACCGCATCCTTCCTCGCTTCTGACGTGTAACACCTGCCCGTTACCCGCCGATGTATGTGGCGACGGCTGTCGAGGGGTCGGCCGGTTTGAGGTAAAGGTTCAGGTTTTGAGAAGCATCTCTGCAGGCGTCGCCGCCGTCGCGGCCTCGGTCGTCGTGGGCGGCGCTGCCACGGTCGGTTTGACCGCCGGTATCGCGTCCGCACAGCCGGCGTGCCCGGACGTCCATTGGATCGGCGCCGCCGGTTCGGGCGAGCGCGTAGCCGCCGACCTGACCGCGTATGCCGGCATGGGCCGTGTCGTGTCCAAGTCGTACCGCGACTTCGCCGCCATGGTGCAGCAGAGCGGCCGCACGATCACCGCCGAAGCGGTCAATTACCCGGCCACGGCCGTCCCCGAAGACGGTGGCGCACTGGACTGGCTCGGCTTCATGGGTAGTGTCGACACCGGCGCCGCCGCGCTGGGCCAGCAGTACCAGGCGTTCGTCGCTCAGTGCCCGACGTCGAAGGTGGTGCTCGCCGGCTACTCCCAGGGCGCGATGGTGGTGCACCGCAATCTGCACGCCCTCGACGCGAGCCCCAACCTGGCGGCCGCACTGCTGGTCGCCGACGGCGATCGCCTGCCGCAGGACCCGACGATCAACATCGGCTCCGTGGTCTCAGTGCCCGACGCGGGCAAGGGCGTCGCGCAGGACTGGCCGATTCTGGCCCACGCTCCCGCACCGCTGCCGCCGACGATGGGCGCCAGGACCATCAGTGTCTGCAATCTCGGCGACGCGGTCTGCGACTACGACCCCGACTCCGAAGAGGAGATGAGCCCCGCGGCCGTCGCGGTGCACACCAGCTACGCGCGCAGCACGGCGACCATGGACGCCTGGACCGTTCCGCTGTATCAGCTGGCCGCCGCGCATCCACCGGTTCCCGCTCCGCTCACTCCGCTGAACGCGGTGACTCCCGTTCCCTAGTAGGGCTCCATCGCCGCGGAATAGCGATAATCTGTCGCCGTGTCCACCTTCTGGCGATACATCAAAGTCCAGCTCTTCGTGCTGCTCTGCGGCATCGTGGGGCCGATCTTCCTCGTCATCTACTTCGCGGCGGGCGCCGGTCCGATGCTGGAGTGGATGTTGTGGGCGGGCCTGCTGATCACCGTCCTCGACGTGGTGATCGCCGTGGTCATCACCGGCTTCGGGGCCAGGTCGGCGGCGAAGACCAAGGCGCTGGAGGCGTCCGGGGTGCTGGCGCTCGCGCAGGTCGTCGGCATCCACGAGACCAATACCCGGATCAACGAGCAGCCGCTGGTCAAGCTCGACCTTCAGGTGTCGGGGCCCGGGCTCACGCCGTTCTCGACGCAGGATCAGGTGGTCGCTTCGGTGGGGAGGCTGCCGATGATCACCAGTCGCAAACTCGTCGCCCTGGTGGATCCGACGACCAGGGACTACCAGATCGACTGGGAGCGCAGCGCTTTGGTGGCCGGTCTGATGCCCGCCACGTTCAGCGTAGCCGAGGACAACCGGACCTACGACTTGACGGGTCAGACCGAGGCGTTGATGGAGATCCTGCAGGTGCTCAAGTCCCACGGCATCAGCATGAACAACATGATCGACCTTCGTTCCAATCCGGCCGCTCGCCAGCAAGTGCAGGCCATCGTCCGCCGTGCGGCCGCGCAGCAAGCCCCGCCGCCCCCGGTGCCCGCCGGGGCGCCCTACGCCGCGCCGTCCGTCGAACCGACCATCGCACAACGTCTTCAGGAATTGGAGACGCTGCGCGCGACCGGGACCATCACCGAGGCCGAGTACACCGCCAAGCGTCAGCAGATCATCGCCGACATCTGATCGCCAGACTCTAGAACGCGTTCTAGTTCTGCTGTTAGCCTGATGCCCATGTCCTCAGGTGCACCTCTGGAAGGCCGCGTCGCGCTCATCACCGGAGCCGCCCGCGGTCAGGGCCGGGCCCACGCGATCCGCCTGGCCAACGACGGCGCCGACATCATCGCGATCGACGTCTGCAAACCGGTCTCGGAGGCGGTCACCTACCCGATGCCGACGGCCGAGGACCTGGCCGAGACCGTGCGTCTCGTCGAGGCGACGGGCCGCAAGGCGCTCTCCCGTGAGGTCGACATCCGTGACCTGGCGGCCCAGCAACAGCTCGTCGCCGACGGGATCGAGCAGTTCGGCCGGCTCGACATCGTCGTCGCGAACGCGGGCATCCTGAGCTGGGGCCGCATCTGGGAGATGTCCGAGGAACAGTGGGACAGCGTCATCGACGTCAACCTCAACGGAACCTGGCGCACGATCAAGGCCGCGGTGCCCGCGATGATCGAAGCGGGCAACGGCGGCTCGATCATCATCGTCAGCTCGTCGGCGGGCACGAAGGCCACCCCGGGTAACGCCCACTACGCGGCGTCCAAACACGGCCTCGTCGCGCTGACCAACGCGCTCGCGATCGAGGCGGGGGAGTTCGGTATCCGGGTCAACTCCATCCACCCGTACTCCATCGACACCCCGATGGTGGAGCCGGACGAGATGATGAAGATCTTCGGCAAGTATCCGGCCTTCCTGCACAGCTTTTCGCCGATGCCGTACAAACCCGTTGCGCATGATGGCAAGCCGGGCCTGCAGGAATTCATGACGCCCGAAGAGGTTTCCGACGTGGTGGCATGGCTGGCCGGCGACGGGTCGGCGACGATCTCGGGGTCCCAGATCGCCGTGGATCGCGGCACCGCGAAATACTAGCCGCGCAGCACCTCGGCGAATCGATCCACGGCCCAGTCGATTTCGTCGGCGGTGATCACCAGCGGCGGTGCGAATCGCAGTGTCGAGCCGTGGGTGTCCTTGACGAGCACACCGCGTTCGGCGAGCCGCAGGCTGACCTCTTTCCCGGTGCCGTGCACCGGGTCGATGTCGACGCCGGCCCAGAGCCCTTTGCCGCGTACGGCGAGGACACCGTGCCCGATCAGGTCGCGCAGGCGGCGATGCAGGTGCTGGCCCAGTTCCGTTGAGCGCTGCTGGAATTCGCCCCGCGCCAGCATGGCGACGACGGTGGAGCCGATCGCCGCCGCCAGCGGGTTCCCGCCGAATGTGGAGCCGTGTTCGCCCGGGTGCAGCACGCCGAGAATCTCTCGGTCGGCGACGACCGCGGACAGCGGCAGCACGCCGCCGCCGAGCGCTTTGCCGAGTAGATGGATGTCGGGGACGACGCCCCAGTGGTCGCAGGCGAAGGTGCGTCCCGTTCTGGCCAAGCCGGATTGGATCTCGTCGGCGATCATCAGCACATTGCGTTCGGTGCACAGCGCACGCACCCGCGGCAGGTAGTCGTCGGGCGGCACGATGATCCCGGCCTCGCCCTGGATAGGTTCGAGCAGGACGGCGACGGTGTTCTCGTCGATCGTGCGCGCCAGCGCGTCGGCGTCCCCGAACGGCACCGACCGGAAACCGGGGGTGTAGGGGCCGAAGCCGCGGCGTGCGGTCTCGTCGTCGGAGAAGCTGATGATCGTGGTGGTGCGGCCATGGAAGTTGTTCTGCGCCACAACGATGTTGGAATGTCTGACGCCTTTGACGTCGGTGCCCCACTTGCGCGCGACCTTGATGCCGCTCTCGACGGCTTCGGCGCCGCTGTTCATCGGCAGCACCATGTCCTTGCCACACAGTTCGGCAAGGGCGGCGCAGAACGGGGCGAGCCGATCCGAGTGGAAGGCGCGGCTCACCAGCGTCACGGCGTCCAGCTGTGCGTGCGCGGCGGCGGTCACCTCGGGGTTGCGGTGCCCGAAGTTCACGGCCGAATACGCGGCGAGGCAATCGAGATAGCGGCGACCTTCGACGTCGGTGATCCACACGCCTTCGGCGCTGGCGGCGACGACCGGCAGCGGAGAGTAATTGTGCGCGACGTGGCGGCTGTCGAGCTCGATCGTCTCCTGAGTTCTGGATGTCATGGTTGTCACGGGTGCACTTCCAGCGTGCAGCATTTCACCGATCCGCCGCCCTTGAGCAGTTCGGACAGGTCGACTCCGACGGGACGGAATCCGGCCAGCCGAAGGTGCTCGGCGAACCCGGTCGCGGCGGCCGGTAACACCACGTTCAGTCCGTCGGATACGACGTTGAGACCAAGGACGTAGGCGTCCGCGCTGGTGACCTCGATGGCGTCGGGGAACATCCGCTCCAGCACCGCGCGGGAGTCCGCGGAGAACGCGGGCGGGTAGTACGCGACGGTCGTGTCGTCGAGAACGGCGAGTGCGGTGTCGAGGTGATAGAAGCGTGGGTCGACGAGTTCCAGGCTGACGACGTCCATTCCGACGTGTCCGGCCACCTCGTCGTGGGCCCGGCGGTCGGTGCGGAAGCCGAAGCCCGCGAGGATGACGGAGCCGACGGTCAGGAAGTCGCCTTGCCCCTCGTTGACGTGCCGCGTCTCGAAGGGTTCGTAGCCGTTGCGCGCCATCCACTGGGCGTAGGCGACGGCCTCGCCAGCGCGCTCGGGATGGGCGAAGCGGGCGACGACTGCTTTGCCGTTGATGACGCTGCCTCCGTTGGCCGCGTACACCATGTCGGGCAGCCCGGCGATGGGTTCGATGAGGTCGACGCTGTGGCTGAGGTCGAGGTAGGTCCGGCGGAGCGTGTCCCACTGGGCCAGCGCGAGATCCGTGTCGACGGGAGTGGACGCATCCATCCAGGGGTTGATGACGTATTCGACGGCGAAGAACGTCGGGGTGGTCATGAGATAGCGACGAGTGCGCGCGGCACGGCGGTTCTCGACGTCGGTGAGAGGTACAGCGGCGATGTCCATCGTCATACGGATAACGATATGAGTGCCTGTTTACGCAATCAATCGACGAATATTGCGTGTCTGGTTTAGGTTTGTTGCGTCAGGCCGGTGTTTCCGGCGTTTTATTGCGTGAGGGTGAACGTGGACCGTCTGGACGAAACGGACGAGCAAATTCTCGCTGAACTCGCCGACAACGCGCGGGCCACCTTCGCCGAGATCGGGCAGCGCGTGAACCTGTCGGCCCCCGCGGTCAAGCGCAGGGTCGACCGCATGCTGGACAGCGGCGTGATCAAGGGGTTCACCACGGTGATCGACCGCAACGCGCTCGGCTGGACCACGGAGGCGTTCGTGCAGGTGTTCTGCCACGGCACCATCGCTCCTGCCGAGCTGCGTGCGGCGTGGAAAGACATTCCCGAGGTGGTGGGTGCGGCGACGGTGACGGGCACAGCGGACGCGATGCTGCACGTACTGGCCCGCGACATGCGACATCTGGAGGAGGCGCTGGAGCGGATCCGATCCAGCGCGGACATCGAACGCAGCGAGAGCATCGTCGTGTTGTCGAACATCATCGAACGCGCTCCGAGCTGAGCACCTGCGCGTGGGGTGGCGCGCATCAGATCAGGGGCATCGTGTAAAAAACCCGAGTGGGCACATCAGAGGTTTCCGGCGGCGTCATCATCGTCGGTGGCGGGCTTGCCGCGGCACGCACCGCCGAGCAGTTGCGGCGCTCCGAGTACTCCGGCGCGATCACGATCGTCTCCGACGAGGATCACCTCCCCTACGACCGGCCGCCGCTGTCGAAGGAAGTTCTGCGCGCCGAGACGGACGACGTCACCCTGAAGCCGGCCGAGTTCTACGCGGAGAACAACATCACGGTGCTGCTCGGCAACGGCGCGATGTCGGTCGACACCGAAACCAAGACGCTGACGCTGGCCGACGGTTCGCAGCTGCATTACGACGAGCTGGTCATCGCAACGGGGTTGGTGCCCAAGCGCATCAAGTCGTTCCCCGACCTGGCGGGCATCCATGTGCTGCGCAACTTCGACGAGAGCCTGGCGCTGCGTAAGGAAGCGGACTCAGCGAGCCGCGCGGTGGTGGTCGGTGCCGGATTCATCGGCTGTGAGGTCGCGGCGAGCCTGCGCAAGCTGGGTGTCGACGTCGTCCTGGTGGAGCCGCAGCCCGCACCGCTGGCGTCCGTGCTCGGGCAGCAGATCGGCGATCTGGTGACCCGGCTGCATCGCGCCGAAGGGGTGGATGTGCGTTGCGGCGTAGGGGTTTCCGAGGTCAGCGGAGACGATCGAGTGCGCAAGGTGACGCTTAGCGACGGAACCGAACTCGATGCCGACATCGTCATCGTCGGGATCGGGTCGCATCCCGCGACCGAGTGGCTCGAAGGCAGCGGGCTGGAGATCGACAACGGCGTGGTCTGTGACGAGGCCGGGCGTACGAGCGCGCCCAACGTATGGGCGATCGGTGACGTCGCGTCCTGGCGCGACGACGTCGGAGGCCAAGTGCGCGTTGAACATTGGAGCAACGTCGCGGATCAGGCGAGAGTGCTGGTGCCGACGATGCTCGGCCAGGAACCGCCCGCCGCGGTCTCGGTGCCTTACTTCTGGAGCGATCAGTACGACGTGAAGATCCAGGCGCTCGGCGAGCCCGAGGCCACCGACACCGTGCACATCGTCGAAGACGACGGCCGAAAGTTCCTGGCCTACTACGAGCGCGACGGGGTGGTCGTCGGTGTCGTGGGCGGCGGATTCCCGGGCAAGGTCATGAAAGTGCGCGCGAAGATCGCTGCGGGAGCACCGATTTCGGACCTGATCGGTTAGCGGCTTCCGCCACCTGCTGCGTGTGGGAAGTGCGGTTACTTCACGTTGACGTAGTAGACGTAGCCGGTGACGGTCTGCTGGTAGGTGCGGTCGCTGAAGTCGTCCATGACGGTGCCGCG
>NZ_JAQGCZ010000021.1 GCF_027706845.1 Mycolicibacterium sp. BiH015 | reverse complement strand
GGAGCCCGCATGATCAAGAACGGCACCCGCCTGCAAAGCCAGGTCTGCGACACCCAGATCATCGTCGTGCGCAGCGCTGAGAGCCTCGACGACCTCCGAATCGGCGGGGCACCCGCCATCCCCGTCGGAGATCCGCCCGATTCCGGCCTGTCCCTGGACGACTCGCTCGCCGACGGGAACCTGATGGGCAAACGCTACGTCGACGACGGCGGCGCCGAAATCCTCGTCACCAAAGCCGGCAAAGGCACCATCAGCATCGGCACCACCCCCCTGACACTCAAAGAAGCCAAACCACTACCCGCCAGCGACTGAACACCAGCGGTTTCGCGACGGCGGGTCGCCGTCGCGATGCCGGCTGCGGCCGATCCGCGCCTGATACGTTCGGCCCGTGAGGCCACGCCGCCTGCTCGTCAGATACGCCGCCGGCCTCACGTTTGCCTACCTGCTGACCGTCGCCGAGGTCGTGGGAATCGTCGTCGCTCTGGCGGGCCGCGGCGTCGTCACCCTCGGCAACATCGTGACGCTCTCGGTGGTCGGACTGATCGGCGTCGCGACGGTCACCCTCGGCGCGGTGCTGATCCTGCGTCCGTCGTTGCGGTGGCTCAACGAAGGCCGGCGTCCCACTCCTGCCGAAATCCGGACGACGTCACGGATGACGCGACGCCAAGCCGCCATCACGCTTGCGCCGTGGCTTCTGACTGCGGCGGTCCTCGTTCCGCTCAATCTGCACGCCGAAGCCACGGTCTTCGTCGTGCTGACGACGGCACTGCTGTTCGGCGCGATCGCGACGGTGTGCACGGGATTCCTGTTCACGCTGCGGACGCTCCGCCCGGTGCTTGCTGCAGTGCCCGCCGATGCCGAACGACCGCCCGCACCGGGAGTGCGGGCCCGACTGCTCATCATGTGGGTGATCTGCACAGCTCTGCCTGGATCCGCGATCGCGGTGCTGCTGGTCATGAGATACCAGGAATGGTTGCTCGACGCGTCGTCGCCCATCGAACTGGCACTGCTCGTCCTGGCACTGGTGGCCGTCGTCCTGGGCCTGCGCGCGATGATCCTCGTGGCGATGTCCATCTCCGATCCGGTCAACCAGGTGGTCGACGCCATGGCCGATGTCGAGAAGGGAAAGATCGACCGCACCATCGACGTCTATGAGTGGTCCGAGATCGGGCGTCTGCAAAGCGGTTTCAACCGCATGGTTGCCGGCTTGCGGGAACGGGACCGGGTCCGCGACCTCTTCGGGCGCCACGTCGGAGAGGAGGTCGCCCGCCGGGCGGTCGAAGAGACCTCGGGCCAGGAAGCCACCGGTGACGAGCGCGAGGTGGCGATCCTTTTCATCGACCTGGTGGGCTCGACACAGTTGGCGGTCGAACGAGAACCGCACGAGGTGGCGGAGATCCTCAACGATTTCTTCCGGATCGTCGTCGCAGAGGTCGACGAGCGACATGGCCTGGTCAACAAGTTCCAGGGCGATGCCGCGCTTGCGGTTTTCGGTGCACCACTGCGCATCGCCGACCCGTCCTCGGCGGCGATGGCAACAGCACGGGTCCTTGCCGTCGAATTACGGAGGCTGCCAGTCGACTTCGGAATCGGCGTGTCCGCGGGGCCGGTGTTCGCCGGGAACATCGGCGCGGAGAACCGGTACGAATACACAGTCGTCGGCGACGCCGTCAACGAGGCCGCGCGACTCGCCGACCACGCCAAGCAATTTCCGGGCCGGACCCTGTGCTCGGGCACGGCCCACACACAGGCAAGTGACTCCGAACGTGCGTGCTGGGCACCCGACGGCCGGACGATCCTGAGGGGACGCTCGCAGGCCACCGACATCTTCACCCCCTCGGTAGGTTAGGCCGGCGCTTCGGGCGGGAATGCAGGCATATGCGTTCCGCCGTGGAATTGTCTGCATCGACCGCTGCTGCGGCCCGCGCCGATATCCGCGCGGGCTCCCATTTTGGGCCGACCAGCGGACTTGCCAGTGGTTATGCACAGGCCAATCTGGTCGTTCTGCCGCAGGAGTACGCATTCGATTTTCTGCGATTCTGTGTGCGCAATCCCGTGCCGTGCCCTGTGCTGGAGGTGACCGATCCGGGTTCACCGCGACCCGGTGTACTGGCCGCGGACGCGGACATCCGCACCGATCTGCCCCGTTATCGCGTGCTCCGCGACGGCGAGTGCATCGACGAACCGACCGACGTCTCGCGGTACTGGACCGACGATCTGGTGGCCTTCCTGCTGGGCTGCTCGTTCACCTTCGAGTGGGCCCTGGCAGCGGCGGGGGTTCCGCTGGCACATCAGGCGCACGGCGTCAATGTTCCGATGTACGTCACCGACCGGGAATGCGTCCCTGCAGGCCCCTTCCATGGCCCCCTGGTGGTCTCCATGCGCCCGCTGCCCGCAGAGCTTGTCGACCTCGCCACGGAGATCACCGCCCGCTTTCCCGCCATGCACGGCGCCCCGGTACACGTCGGCGATCCCCTCGCGCTGGGCATTTCCGACCTCCGCACACCGGACTTCGGTGATCCGGTACCCGTGCACGACACCGACGTCCCGGTGTTCTGGGCGTGCGGCGTCACCCCACAGGTAGTTGCCCAACGGGCGCGGCCTGCGCTGGCGATCTTCCACGCACCCGGGCACATGTTCATCACCGACCGACCGCACGGCCACTACGACAGTGCCTGGCGCGAGCAGATCACCGATCAGCCAGGAGGACACCCATGACCATCGACCAGGATTCGCGAAGCGCCACCGCAGCCGCCCCGGGAGCCGTCAGCAAAGCCGTCCGCGGAGCCGCGATCGGCAACACCGTCGAGTGGTTCGACTTCGCGATCTACGGCTTCCTCGCCACCTACATCGCCGAGAAATTCTTTCCGCCGGGCGACGACACCGCGGCACTGCTGAACACCTTCGCCATCTTCGCCGCTGCGTTCTTCATGCGGCCCCTGGGCGGGTTCTTCTTCGGTCCGCTCGGTGACCGGATCGGGCGGCAGCGTGTGCTGGCCATCGTCATCCTGCTGATGTCGGCGTCCACACTGGCGATCGGTCTGGTGCCGAGTTATGACGCGATCGGCGTAGCCGCACCGATCCTGCTACTGCTGTTGCGTTGCCTGCAGGGCTTCTCGGCCGGCGGCGAATACGGCAGCGGCGCATGCTTTTTGGCCGAGTACGCCCCGGACAGGCACCGCGGGTTCGTCGTGTCGTTCCTGGTGTGGTCGGTCGTCGTCGGCTTCCTGCTCGGCTCGATCACCGTCACCGGTCTGGAGACACTGCTCTCCGAAAGCGCCATGGACTCCTACGGGTGGCGTATCCCGTTCCTGATCGCCGGACTTCTCGGCGCCGTCGGTCTCTATATACGCCTCAAGCTGGGCGACACTCCGGAGTTCACCTCGCTGCGCGAAGCCGGTGAGGTGTCGACGTCGCCGCTTAAGGAAGCGGTCACGACGTCGTGGCGGCCGATCCTGCAGATCATCGGCCTCGTCGTCGTCCACAACGTCGGCTTCTACGTCGTATACACATTCTTGCCAAGCTATTTCACGAAGACGCTGGAGTTCAGCAAGACCGACGCCTTCTTCTCCATCACCGTGGCCAGCCTGGTCGGAATCCTGTTGATCCCCCCTCTGGGAGCGCTGTCGGATCGCATCGGGCGCAAACCGATGTTGATCGCCGGCTCGCTCGGTTTCGCGGTGTTCGCCTATCCGCTGTTCCTGCTGCTGAACACGGGGTCGCTGCCGGCGGCGATCGCCGCCCACGCCGCGCTGGCCGCCATAGAGGCGGTGTTCGTGTGTGCGTCGCTGGCCGCGGGTGCGGAGCTGTTCGCGACGCGGGTCCGTTCCAGCGGCTACTCGATCGGCTACAACATCTCGGTGGCCATTTTCGGCGGCACCGCGCCGTATGTCGCGACGTGGCTGGTCTCCCGTACCGGCAACGAGATCGCGCCTGCGTTCTATGTGATCGGCGCGGCGATCGTCACGTTGCTGACGGTGTTGACGATGGGGGAGACGGCTCGGCGGCCGCTGCGGCAGCTGGTGTCGGACAGTCGGGGCTGAGCGTTGGTCAGCCCGCCGCCACCGTCCGCACGATCACGGTCGAGAACCGTCTGCGCCGGATCCGCCAGCCCGTGACGGTGCGAACCAGCTGGTCGTCGTAGAACCCGGCGGCATTGACACCAGAGGTGTTGTCCCGCGACATGATCAGTGCGTCGACGTACGCGTGCGCCGTGGCGGTGTCCCCGTCGACCGAGACAGCTTGGTTGGTGATCCGGTGCAAGGTCTGCCCGGCCATCTCGTGCGCGGCGACCATGAATTCGACGACGGCGTCGATGCCCCGCCAGCGGCCGATCTCGCCGTAGTCGAGCTCGCAGTCGTCGGTGAATACGGTTCGGAACAGCGGCCAGTCGCGGCGGTCGATCCCGGTGGCGTACCGGATCAGGACATCACTGATGTCCTGGCGGTCTTCTCGGTGGCTCATCAGCCCTCTCCGTTCTGGTGGCTCGTCGGGGTCCGCGCGGCAGCTCCGTCGTCGGGTCACTCAGCGGTCAGCAGGGGCGTAGCGCAGCATCGTCACGTCGTGGTCGGGATAATCGAAGAACACGGGCTTGACCCGCATACCAATCTTCACGTCCTCGGGTTCGACGTCCACGAGTTCTGTCGAAAACCGCGGCCCCTCGTCCCATTCGACGATGGCGAGCAGTTGGGGCACCGCGTCGGCGAAGTGGGGACCGACGGGACGCCGGGCCACGGTGAACGAGTAGAGCCTTCCCATTCCGGAGATCTCGCGCCACTGCAGGTCGTTCGCAAGGGTGCGCGGCGCGCGAACGCGCGGATAGAACACGTACGACTGTGAGGACGGCGAGTACTGGATCATCACCCGATGTTCGGACAGCGCATCCCAGAACGGCGCCGTGGTCGGCGTCTTCACGGGCATCGGCCGCTCAAGACCGGTCACGGTCAGTCCCCTTCCAGAACGAGCGTGGTCTGCTCGGACAAGATTCCGCCGTTGCCCGAGACGAAAGCGCGGTGGCAATCGGCGACCTGGGCGGCGCCCGCGCGACCCATGATCTGCCTCGCCGCATCGCAGACATGGTGCATTCCACCTGCGTTGCCTGCTTGACCGAACCCCAGCTGCCCGCCGGCGGTGTTGAGCGGGAAGTCGCCGCGGAAGGTCAGATCGTGTTCGGCGACGAACTCCATCCCCTTGCCCTTCTCGCAGAAGCCGGCGTCTTCGAGGCTCAACAGCACCGTGATCGTGTAGCAGTCGTAGATCGACACCATGTCCATCTGCTCGCGGGTCAAGCCGGACATCGAGAATGCGGTGTCGGCCGCGCGCACGATCGGGGTGTGCAGCAGATCTTCGGCGTAGGTGGGGGTCTTGTAGGGCACCTGCTCGCCGAATCCCTTGATCCACACCGGCCTGTGCTTGGCCTTGGCGGCAATGTCGGCACTGGCCACAACCACCGCGGCTCCACCGAGGCACGGCATCACGATCTCCAGCATGTGCAACGGGTCGGCGATCACCGGGCTGGCGAGCACGTCGTCGATGGTGAGCGGCTTGTCCTTCCAGATCGCCCCATCGGCGTGGTTGGCGTTGACGCGTTGATCAACCACGATCTTCGCCATGGCCCGCTCGTCGTAGCCGTAGACCGAGGCGTAGCGCTGCGCGACCTGACCGTAGGGCCCGTTCTGGCCCAGATTCCCGTAGGGAATCTCGAATTCTGCTTGCGGTGAACCGAATTGGTTGCTCGATGCGCCGAAGTACACGGCGTCGATGAGCGGCTTGGGCTTCTTCTCCGACGTCGGGGTGAGGTAGCGCGCAGGAATGGCACACAGCACCACGTCGCAGATGCCGAGCTCGATCGCGGCGGCGGCACGCCACACCATGCCGACCGCGCTGGCCCCTCCGAGGTCGACGAGTTCGGCGAAACCTGCACGGACACCGAGGTATTCGGCGACGGTGGAGGGGACGAAGATCTCGGACTCGGCGAGGTGTGAGGTGACGATGCCGTCGACCAGCTCACCGGAGAGCCCGGCATCGTCGAGCGCCGCGGAACCGAGCTCGGCCCACTGCTCGAGCGTGAACGGCGCGATGCCTGCCTTGTTCATCCGCTCCGGCGGCAGCTCCACGTAGCCGACGATGGCGGCCTCACCGCGCAAACCCATGTGCTGCTCTCCTCACTTGCGGGGCAATCCGAGAATCATCTGGGCGATGATGTTGAGCTGAATCTCTTTGGTACCGCCACCGATCAGTTCGGCGGGCAGATGGAAATACGGTTCGACGATGGGCGGGTCGGAGTCCTCGACGAGCGCGGACGGGGCAGTGAGCTCCAAGGTGGCTTTGAAGGTGCGCCGCAGCATCACGTTCATCGCCACCTTGGCGATGCTCGATGCCGGACCGGCTGCCTGTCCGTCGAGAAGTCGCATCACCTCGCGCACGGCGAGCACCTTGATCGCGTTGGCGTAGGCGTCGGCCTCACCGAGGGCCGCGAGCACCCTGGACCGATCGGGCCGATCCTCCTCGGTGAGCCGGCGCAGAATGCTTGCCCGGTCGAAGTGGACATAGCCGCTGATCGCGACCCGCTCCTGGGCCATCGTGGCGATCGCGAGATTCCAGCCGTCGGTCGGACCGCCGAGCAGAAGTTCGTCGGGGACGAAGACGTCGGACAGGAACACCTCGTTGAAATGTGCCTCGCCGGTGGCTTGCCGGATCGGCTGCAGTTCAATGCCTTCGGAGCGCATGTCCACGATGAAGTACCCGATGCCGCGATGCTTGGCCGCCTCTGGGTCGGTGCGGGCCAACAGCGCCCCGTAGTCGGCGGTGTGAGCCGACGATGTCCAGATCTTGTGGCCGTTGATCCGCCAGCCACCGTCCACCTTCGTGGCGCGCGTCGTCAGGGAGGCGAGGTCGGAACCGGCGCCTGGCTCGCTGAACAACTGACACCAACCGAGTTCGCCGCGTTGCGTCGCCGGAATGAACCGCTCCTGAAGGTCTTGCGGCGCCGAGCTGATGAGCGACGGCAGAATCCATTCGGAGATACCCAGCGACGGCCTGACGAGGTCGGGTCGCTTCGCGAACTCCTCGTCGATGATCAGTTGTTGCAGCTGGGTCGCCTCGACACCCCACGGTTTCGGCCAGTGCGGCGCGATGAGCCCCGCATCGGCGATCAGGGTGCGCTGCGGTCCGGTGGCGAGGTTCGGGTAATCGCCCTGTCGGCCGGGCTGGTCGTTGCGCAACGTGAGTGCTTGATCGAGGACCGCCGCGACGTGGCTCCGGAAGTCGGCGTCCAAATCGCCGAGTTTCACCGACACGTCCCGAGATTCGGTGCGGGTCAGCTCACCCAGCTGCTCGGCGAAGTGTCCCGCGGGTCCGATCGATGCGGCCAGGCTCGTCGCTTTGCGCCAGTAGAGGTGGAGGTCATGCTCCCAGGTGTAGCCGATCGCCCCGAACATGGTGAGGGTGTCCAGGACCAGGTCGGGTGCGGGCGCAATGGCCATCAGCGCCGCACCGGAACCGGCGATCCGATACTGCGCCGGATCCTCGGATAGGGACCGGACCGCGTCCCAGGCCGCCGAGACCGCGAGTTCGCTGCTGACCAGCAGCATGGCGGCCTGGTGCTGCAGAGCCTGGAAGGTGCCGATCGGTTTGCCGAATTGCTCGCGGGTGCGCAGATGCTCGGTGACCGCCTGCACGCACCACCGGACGGTGCCCGCGGCAGCACTGGCCGTCAGTGCCAGTGTCACGCCGCGCGCATGGTCATCGTCGACGCCCTGCAGCACGGCGTCGTCGGAGCAGGTGTAGCCGTCGAGACGCACGGCACCGATGTCGACGGTCTTGTCGGTGCCATTGCGCGCTTCGACACCGAGGGCGTCCTGTGCGGTATCCAGGACCAGCCACACGGTGTCGCCGTCGGCATGGGCCGCGGCGAGAATCAGCTGCGCCGCACACGCTCCCAAAGTGGGCCCACAGGTGCCGGTGACCAACCAGCCCTGCGCCGTCGGCGTTGCGAGGAAATCGCTGTCCTGAGGCAGGACAACCGTGGCCGGCACACCACCGGCCAGCCGTCGGAGGATGTCCCTGCGCCCCGGTGTGTCGTCGGCGAGCCCGGCTATCGCGCTCGCCGTCACGCTCTGCAGTACCGGCCCTGGCAACAGGGCGAGTGCAGCAGCCTCCAGTACGCACGCGGTGTCGACGAGAGTCCCGCCCTGGCCGCCGACCTCCTCGTCGACGTGCACAGCGTGAAAACCGTTGGCCACGAACTCGTCCCACCAAGGGGGCAACTCACCGGCGGCCACGGCGTCGAACGACTGGCGGGTCTTGTCGATCGGAGCGTGTCGGGCGGCAAACTGTGCGACGGCGTCGGCCAATTGGAGCTGCTCGGGCGTCAGTCCGATAGTCATCGCACGCCCTCGGCGGCGCGGTCGAGACGTGCGCTGAAAAAGCGGGCGGCGGCCACGATCGCGTCTGATGTCGGTTGAGGCTTCCAACCGAGTTCGCGCTCGGCCTTGGAGTGGTCCAGTGGCGTCATGATGTGCATGAGGCGGATGTTCAACGGTGTCAGCATCGTGTCCTTGTTCCCGATCCGCGCCACGGCGGCGCTGACGTGGCTGGCCGCCGACATCACCCGGATGGGGATCGCGTACCTGGGCGGAGCGACTCCGACGGCGTCACAACCGATTCGGTGGATGTCGCGGGTGCTCATGAACCGTTCGGAGACGATGTAGCGCTCGCCCACCCGACCGCGTTCGCCGGCGAGGACCATGGCGGCAGCGGCGTCCTCGATACCGACCACCTCGGCCTCGTATCCGTCGATGGAGAACGGAAGCTTGCCGCGGACCGCGGCGGCGAGCATGCCGCCGTGCGGGGTGGGCAGAAAATCGCCGGGTCCGTAGGTGTTCGCCACGCACATCGCCACACCGGGCAGCGCCCGCTCCGCGCAGTAGCGCATCACGAGTTCCTCGGCGGCCACTCGCGACCGGATGTACTCCCCTCCGACGTCGAGCCAGTTGTGCGCGGTCTCCTCGTCGGCGAGGCCGCCGTCCACGCGACCGATAGTGCCGATGGAACTGGTGAAGACGAAGCGGAAGAGGTCGGCGTCGGCGGCGACGTCGAGGACGTTGCGCAGGCCGTCGACGTTGGTCCGCCACAACGGCGTCGGGTCTCGCAGCCACGAGCGCGCGTCGACGACGCAGTAGTAGACGATGTCGCATCCGATCATGGCGGCGCGCACGGCCTCGGTGTCGAAGATGTCGCCGTAGCGGATATCGACGGGCAGCCCCTCGATGCCCCGAGTCGAGCTTGAACTGCGGATGAGCACGCGAACGTCGGTCTCGCCGCCGGCGACCAGTTGCTTGACCACATGGGAACCCAGGAAACCGCTGGCGCCGATCACCAGCTTCGTTCCCGCCATCGAGAGACCTCCAGTCTCGCCTCCGCGACTTAACGAGACGCAACGTCTCGCCTTGTGGCAGACTACGGGCGATGCCCCAGCGTGTAAAGCCGGACGGGAGCCCCTGATGGCCACCGAGACCGCTGCGCCGCGGCGGCGCAGCGAGCGATCACGGATGGCCATCGTCGGCGCGACCCGAAAGCTCCTGCTGGAGCGCGGTTTCGACAAGCTCACCATCGAGGCCGTTGCCGCGCGCGCAGGCGTCGGGAAACAAACGATCTACCGCTGGTGGCCCAGCAGACACGCACTGGTCGCCGACGTCATCCTCGAAGACGCCGACCGAATCCTGCGACCCATCACGTCCACCGACGACGTCACCGCCGATGTATGCGCCTGGGCAATGACCCTGGCCACCGCGCTGACGACGTCGCGGGGCAATGCGATGCTGCGCATCCTGACGACCGCGGGCATGGAGCATCCGGATACCGCGGCGCGGCTCCGTGCGGGGTTCAGCATGCCGCTTCACGACACCGTGCGAAACCGTCTGACGTCAGCAGAATTCGGCGACGCGGCGGCGCGCGACGCCGCCGATGCGATCGTCGGCGGCATCGTCTACGCCATCCTCAGCGAGGGCCGCACCTTCGCGCCGCACCGGGCCGAGTCCATCACCCGCACCGTCATCGCGGGCATCTCCGGGATCCAGACCCGCAACTGATCATGATCTGGCGGTCTCCCCCGCGACCGAGTTGGATGGGATCATGACCGACATCAGCCGATCACGTGAGATGGCCGCAGAACCTGCCGCCGTCTGGGCGATCCTCGCCGATTTCGGCTCCCTGGGCGCATGGGCCGACGGTGTGGACCATTCCTGTCTGCTCAACGACGGCCGCGGCGAGATCGGGCTGACCCGGCGGGTGCAATCCGGTCGCGACACCTTCGTCGAGACGATCACGGTGTTCGATCCTCCTCGGCTCCTCGCCTACGACATCCACGGCGTGCCGCGGCGCTTCTCGGTGTCGAACCGGTGGAATCTGTGCCCGCACGGCAGCCGTGGGACTACGGTGACGTTGACCAGCACGGTCGCCATGACAACACGCATCCTGCGCCCGATCGGCGAACGCGTCTTCGCGGAAGTGATGGCGCGCCGATCGGAAGCACTGCTGACTTCACTGGCCCGAGCCCTCGGAGGCACATCATGACATCCGCCCCGCCCGACATCGTCATCGTGATGACCGATGAGGAACGCGCCACGCCACCGTACGAATCCGACCGCGTGTGCGCCTGGCGTGACGAAAAGCTCACCGGCAGAAGGTGGTTCGACGAGCACGGCGTGAGCTTCGAGAGGCACTACACGGGCTCACTGGCGTGCGTGCCCAGCCGCCCGACGATCTTCACCGGACAGTATCCCGATCTGCACGGCGTGACGCAGACCGACGGGATCGGAAAGGCCCACGACGATTCACGGCTGCGGTGGCTGCGGCGCGGTGAAGTACCCACGCTCGGCAACTGGTTTCGCGCGGCCGGTTACGACACGCATTACGACGGCAAGTGGCACATCTCCCATGCCGATCTCGTCGACCCCGGCACCGGACAGTCACTGGACACCAACGACGAAAACGGAGTCGTCGACTCCGCGGCCGTTCGGCGCTACCTGGACGAGGACCCGCTCGGCCCCTACGGCTTCTCGGGTTGGGTCGGCCCGGAACCGCACGGCGCCAAGCTGTCGAACGCAGGCATCCGACGCGATCCGCTGATCGCCGATCGCGTGGTCGCCTGGCTTGAGAACCGGTACGCGGCACGCCGCGCCGGCGACTCCGCGGCCCAGCGCCCCTTCCTTCTCGTGGCCAGCTTCGTCAACCCCCACGACATCGTGTTGTTTCCCGCATGGGCCCGCCGAAATCCGTTGCAGCCCTCGCCCCTCGACCCTCCACCGGTACCTACGGCCCCGACCGCGCACGAGGACCTGTCCACCAAACCGGCCGCACAGATCGCCTTCCGTGAGGCATACTACTCCGGCTACGGTCCGGCCTGGTCCATCGAACGCACCTATCGCCGCAATGCCCAGCAGTACCGCGACCTCTACTACCGACTGCACGCCGAGGTCGACGGCCCGATCGACCGCGTCCGCCGCGCGGTTACCGACAATGCGGGTTCCACGGGTCCGCATGACACCATCCTGGTCCGCACCGCCGACCACGGGGATCTGCTCGGCGCCCACGGCGGACTGCATCAGAAGTGGTTCAACCTCTACGACGAGGCAACCCGGGTTCCGTTCGTCGTCGCACGCGTCGGCGCCCGCGCGACGACGCGCCGCACCGTCGCTGCGCCGACATCACATGTCGACCTGGTCCCGACGTTGCTGTCGGCGGCGGGCGTCGACGTCGACGCGGTCGCAGCCGTATTGGCGGAGTCGTTCACCGAGGTTCACCCACTCCCGGGTCGTGACCTCATGCCGATCGTCGACGGCGCGCAGGCCGACGACGCCCGACCGGTATATCTGATGACTCGCGACAATGTCCTCGAAGGCGACACGGGCGCATCAGGATTCGCACGCATGCTGCGCCTCACCGCGAAGGTGCCGAAACCGTTGAAGATCCGGATACCGGCACACACTGCCGCGAACTTCGAGGGGCTTGTCGTGCGGATCGCGGAGAGCCTGGCTCCGAACGGCGCGGGGCACCTGTGGAAGTTGGTGCGCTCGTTCGACGATCCTGGTACGTGGACCGAACCCGGGGTACGGCACCTCGCCGCCGACGGGATGGGCGGACCGTCCTACCGCAGCGATCCGCTCGACGATCAATGGGAGCTCTACGACCTCACCGACGACCCGATCGAATCCCGGAATCGGTGGGCCGACCCCGAACTGCTGGAGTTGCGCACCCATCTGCGCGCGCAACTCAAGCACGTTCGGGCAGAATCGATTCCGGAGCGCAACGTTCCGTGGCCCTACGCTCAGCGCCGACCGCCGCAACGGACGCCGTGGTCGCCGCTGGGCACGCTACGCAAGCTCCTGAGCTGATTCAGTGAATCACGCTCGCGCGAATTGCTTTTCGTCGTACAGCCGAGCCCACTCGGCGCGCGGCCGGATCGAGACGTCGACGTCAGCTCCCTTGACGCGCAAGGCGCCGACGGTGGCCTGAGGCTTCGGGGTCAACTTGAACGGATCCCAGCCGAAGAACCGGCACGAGTTCTCCCAAGTGATCTTGTTGATGTCGGAATCCGAAGCGCCCGCGGCATTCAGTTCGGCCAGCACCTGCTCGGGCGCATCCGGCCAGAAGCAGTCCGAGTGGGGGTAGTCGCACTCCCACGCGATGTTGTCGATGCCGATGTCGTGGCGCAACTTCAGCGATGTCTTGTCCGTCACGTAGCAGGCGAGCGAGTGCTCGCGAAACACGTCGCTGGGCAGCTTGTCCCCGAAGTCGCGGCGCAGCCACTTCTGGTTGGTGTAATGGCGGTCGCTGCGGTCGAGATAGAAAGGGATCCAGCCGATTCCGCCTTCGGAGAACGCAAACTTCAGGTCCGGGTAGTTGCGCATGGCAGGGCCCCACAGGAGATCCTGCGCGCACATCGCGGACACCTGTGTGGCGAGGATGATCAGGTTGTCGATCGGCGCGTCCTTGGCCATCGAGATCGCGCCGAAGCCCGTGCCGATGTGCAGACACATGACCACGCTCTCCTCGGAGAGTGTCCGGAACACCGGGCCCCAGTAGGTCTCGTCGAAATAACTCGGAAGGCCTTCCAGATGCGGGAGTTCCGGCATCGTGACCGCGCGGCATCCCTTGGCGGCGACCCGGCGGATCTCCCGGCACATGGCCTCGGGATTCCACGTCGGCAGGATCGCGATCGGGATGAAGCGGTCCGGGTAGGAGCCGGCCCATTCGTCGATGTGCCAGTCGTTGTAGGCCGACACCATGACCAGCGTGGCTTCTTCGCGGTGCATGTTCAGATGGCGGGCCGAGAAGCCGGTGAAGGTCGGGAAGCACATGGAGGCGAGAATGCCGTTGCGATTCATGTCGCGGACGCGCTCGTGGACGTCGTAGACGCCGGGTCGCATCTCCGCGAAGCCCGCGGGATCGCGGCCCCACTCCTCAGCAGGCCAGGACACCACTGCGTTGAGTCCGCTGACGCCCTGGGGACGCCCCTGGTACATCCATTGGTCGACGCCCTTCTCGTCGGTCACGACGATCGGAGCCTCCTCCTTGTACTTCGCCGGAACGTGACGCAGGAACATGTCGGGCGGCTCGACGACGTGGTCGTCGATGCTCACCAGGATCATGTCGTCCTTCTTCACTTCTGCTCCTCATGTCGGCAGCGAACCTGTCTCCAGTAGTACCGTCTGAAGGCGTGACCGTCTCCGCGTCTTCGGACAAGCTCTTGTCCGAACCGGCCAAGATGCCTACCCGCCGTGTGATCGAACTGCGACGTGGCGGGTGCGCGCTCGGGGGCAGCTATCTGTACGAGGGCGACGCACTGATCACGGGATGGCATTCCCACGAAGTCCATCAGATCGAGTACGCACTGCACGGGGTGGTCGAGGTCGAGACGGATTCGGCCCACTACCTGCTCCCGCCCCAACAGGCCGCGTGGATACCGGCGGGACTCGAGCACCAGGCCGTGATGAACCCTGACGTGAAGACCGTCGCTGTGATGTTCGACAGAACGCTGATCCCCGACGGGGGCAACCGAGCGCGAATCCTCGCAGTCTCGCCGCTGATTCGCGAGATGATGATCTACGCGCTGCGGTGGCCGATCGACAGGGCCCGCGGCGACGCAACCTCCGATGGCTTCTTTCGCACGCTCGCCGCACTGGTGTCCGAGGCACTCGATCACGAAGCGCCTCTGAGCTTGCCGACGTCCAACCACCCGATCGTGGCCGCTGCGATGGATTACACCAAGCAGCACCTCGACACCGTCACCTCCGACGAGGTCAGCCGTTCCGTCTCGGTGTCGGAGCGGACTCTGCGCCGCCTTTTCGCCGATACGCTCGGGCTGCCGTGGCGGACGTACCTGCTGCACGCACGGATGCTGCGCGCGATGGCACTGCTCGCCTCACCCACTCAGTCGGTTCAGGAAACCGCGACGGCGGTCGGCTTCGACAGCGTGAGCTCCTTCACGCGCGCCTTCGCCCAGTTCTGCGGCGAGACGCCGTCGGGGTACCGCAAAAGGGTTGCGGGCAGCGGGGATTGAGCGCTACTCCGCACCGGGCCGGCGGAACAGCCCTTCGCGCAGCAATGAGTCGACGGCGCGCTGCCAACGCTCCAGCTGTGCCGGTGAAGTAAGTGGTTCGGCGAGATGCCGGTCGAGGTGGGGCTTGAGGCTGATGGCCCCGAGCGCGAGCACCAGACCGTTGATCGCAGCCCAGGTGATGTCGATGTCCGGGCGGACTTCCCCTCGGTCGATCCGCTGCTGCCACCGCGCGATACCCACGGCGAGAAGGGTGTCGAAGATCCGCGCTCCGACGGCGCTGCCGTCGGCGAGCGCGCGTCCCACATAGGCGGCCATGTCCGGATACTCGGAAAACAGCCAGGTCACTCGATTGCCGATCTCGGCCACCGAATCGACGGGGGGTTCGGGCAGCGGCCGCGACATCGTTGAGACGAGCAAGTCGACGACGTAATCGTCGACGGCCTTGGTCAGCCCGGCCTTCGTGGCGAAGTGGTGCTGCACCAGCCCGAGCGAAACGCCCGCCCCCGCGGCGACACCCCTCATCGTCGTCGCCGCAGCGCCGTGCTCGCCGAAGCTCCGTAGAGCAGCCGCGCGAATTCGCTCGATGGTGCGCGGTTCGCCCGCGCGCAACCGGTTTGACTCAGGTAGCACAGTGGCCACGTTAGACAACGCTGCTCCCAGGCACGTTAGCCAATACGCGTGTATCGCCTTTACGATACAAGCGTATCGCCAACTACGAAGGGGAACGGGGGTCCATGTATCCGCTATCGATCGACGAGGAACCGTGGACTGCACCGTGCACGCGGGATCCTGACCGCTGGATGACGACGGCCGACGAGGGCGCCAAGGCGTTGTGCCGGGCGTGCCCGCGCCGGTGGCAATGCGCCCGCGAAGCCTGCGTCACTCCCGGCGCGGTGGGGTTGTGGGCAGGCATCGTGCTGCCCGAGGGAGGCCGCAACCGGCAGTTCGCGCTCAAGCAGTTGAGGTCGTTGGCTGAGCGCAACGGGCTGACCGTCAGGAAGCGGTGACCGTCAGACGATCGGTGATCGGCCGATCGCCGTAGGGGTGGAGTCATTCGACGTGGTCGCCATGAAGTCATCGATGAGGTCCACGACGTCGTTCGGCTTCTCCACATGCGGGAAATGCCCGACGCCGGGGAGTACCTCGAGCCGGCAGCCAGGCCGCGTCTCACGGAGCGCATGGCCGTGCTCGACCGGAATGATGCGGTCCTGGTCACCCCAGATGACCAGGAGCGGCAACTCAGACGTCAGGTGCAGCCGGTTGAGTGCACTCACCGCCTGCCCGCGATAGTCGACGACCGACCGCAGGGTGCGCAGGAACGCGTGTCGGGTCTTGGCGTCCGAGAGCGAGGAATACGCGCTCCACATCTCGGCGCCGCGCGGCGACTGGATGTTGGCCGCCGAGAACCACGACCGCAGTGTGTTGCCGAGCCGCACCACCGGGGGCGGCGCTATCGCGGGCATCAGCAACTCGGCGCCGGGGGCCGACAGCAGGCGAAGCGTCCACCCGACGTCCTGACCGAGCCCGCCACTGCTGATCAGCACCAATCGCCTGCAGTAATCGGGGTGTTGATAGACGAACTGCATTGCGACACCGCCGCCCAGCGACTGACCGACGACGGTGACCCGCGAGATGCCGAGCTCGTCGAGAAGGTCGCGCAGCCACACGGCGAATGCGCCGAGCGAATAGTCGCCCCTGGGCTTGGCGGATTGGCCGTGGCCGAGCAGGTCAGGGGCAATGACGCGGTAGCGCTTCGACAATTGCGGAATCACCGATCGCCAGGTTTCCGAGCTTCCGGCCATCCCGTGGAGTAGCAGCAGCGTTTCGCGCCCCTTGCCGCCGGATCCGGCGTCTCGGTAGGCGACGCGGTCGCCGTGCAGATGCAGATACTGCAGATCGCTCATGAAAATCGTGTCCCCCGTATTCAGCGGATTACTCGCCATGGTGGCAGAAGACCAGCCGGCTCTGCGGGACCAGTGCCCAGATCCACCACGTCACGACGCAGTGAGTGAGATCACGACGCGTGTGGCGCAGTCGACCAGGTTTCACCGAGGGGCCGCCGGGTAACACCGGTGTCAGTTTCAGCGCAAGCCGCCGTTCGCCGAGAAGGAGAAGCCATGGCCGAGATGGCCGAAGGAGCCCCCGCCTCTGACGATCCGTTCCACGAGACCGTCGCCACCACCGGGCTTTTCCTCATCTTCACAGCGATCATCGCGGTGGCGTTCTCCCTCGCCAGCTGGGGGCTGTCAGAGCCTGTCATTGCCGTGTTCGCCGGCGCCGTCGCACTGGTGAGCTTCACGGCAAGCATCTTGTGTTTCACGACACAGGCAACTGAGTCCACGCCGCAGGGTAACGAAATCTCGGCCTGACTGTCGTTTACGACCGGCGGTCTGCGCTGCTCCGCAGCGCAACGCAGACCCCGGCTCGGCCGCACCCGTCGAAATCGATGCGCCGTTCGCCGCGCTCAACTACTTAGCTATGCGTAATATACGTTTTCGTCAATATCAGGCGGGCTGAGCAGGCGCGGAATCGAAGAGGGAGCGCATGGACCTGGCGGGTACCTACCTCGTCAACACCTCCGATCTCGATGTCGCCTCCGCGATTCTGGGGCCGGAATACGGCCACATGAGCATCACGCGCGCCAACCCCGAGGCCCAACCATGGATCCGGATATGGCGTACCCGGGTCGGGCCGATGACGCTTGACGACGCCGATATCACCTCCGACGTCCGCTACGACGTGGATGCGCCACAGGGAATCCTGCTCTGCCGGATCCGCGCGGGCGTCGTCGAGTTCACCGCCGGTGAATTCCACAGGACGTTCAGACGCGGAGACATGGTCGCCGTCGTAGCCGACGGCACGCCGATAACCGTGGTGATGAAAGAAGCCCGGTGCGACCTGGTGTCCTTCGCCCCCGCACTGCTCGAAGAAATGGCGACGCTCGACGGCGCGGCCCTCTGCGGCACGCCGCTGAAAAGGTTTTCGGACCCGATCACCCCGTCCGCCGGGCAGCAGGCCGCCGACGTGATCGACCACATCCGCCGGTTCATCGCCAACAATCCGCTGGTGGCGCATGAACCGCTGGTGGCAAACAGTGCCGCACGCTATCTGGTTGCCACGATCTTGACCGCGTTCCCGAAGGAGACTCTCGCGGTGTGACGGCATCCGCGCCGGCGGCCGCCGTCCCGGCTACCAGCGCTGTCCGCTTCGCGAGATGCCCGATGATGCGCCGCTCGATACCGCGACGGCTGTCTGGTCGGGCGGCACCGCCCCGAACTCGGCACTTTGTGCCACCGTTTCGCTAGAGCAAATGCGAAGATCCATTTTGAACTGTTGAGAACGCTCGGCTCCGATCAGGCCGAGCGCGAACCGAGGCGGTGAGACTTGGCCACTGGTACCGCGTTCCTGGAACGGGACGCTGTGCTTGCCGAGCTGAATCGATGGCACGGCGACACTGTGCGCGGGCGCGGCCGGGTGGTGCTGCTGCGAGGTGAGGCTGGTGTCGGCAAGACCACCGTGATCGATCGCTTCTCTGCGCCACTACGGGGACGCACCCGTCTACTCCGAGGGTGGTGCGATCCGCTGTCGGCGTTGCGACCGCTCGGACCGGTGCTGGACATGCTCGCCGGCATGCCGCCGAGATCAGCTTCTGTCTTGCGGGCAGCCATCGTCGACGGCGACATTCCGGGGATTCACTCAGGACTCGTCGAGATCTTCGGGACCGACGAACCCTGGACCTGCATCATCGAAGATGCCCACTGGGCCGACGGGGCGACGCTGGATCTGTTGCGCTTCCTCACCCGCCGCATCGAATCGATCCCCCTCCTGTTGCTGGTGTCCTACCGCGACGACGAGATCGGTGACGACCATCCGCTCGCCATGCTTCTGGGCGACCTCGCGACGTCGGCTGCAGTCAAGCGCATCGGACTGGCTCCGCTCAGTGCCGCTGCCGTCGCGCAGCTGGTCGCCGGCACCGCCTTCAATGCCGTTGCGTTGCAACGACTCACCGGAGGAAATCCGTTCTATGTGACCGAGATTCTGGCCGCCGGCCCGGATGCGCTGCACGACGGCGCGTTGCCGCGCAGTGTCTCAGAAGCCGTCTGGGGTCGTCTCGCTCGACTGTCGGCGGCAGGGCGGGAAACAGCGCACGCAACAGCGGTGTGCGGTCAGCGCGCAGACATCGCGTTGATCCAGCGCGTATGTCCGGCCGCGACGGAGGGCTTACCTGAGTGCCTGAAATCCGGCGTGCTGGTCTCTGATGCCAGTACCGTCGGATTCCGTCACGAACTCGCCCGTCGGGCAGCTCTCGAGCAGATTCCCGCGTACCTTCGATGCTCATTGCATCAACGGGCGCTGGAGATCCTGTCCGAACCGCCCCTGGACCTGAACATGTTGCCCGCATTGGCCATTCACGCATCCGCTGCCGGAGACGACGAGGCCGTGATCCAATTCGGCCCTGCAGCGGCAGAGAGAGCGTCGTCGCTGGGGGCCAACCGTGAGGCAGTCGAACTCTACGAGCTGACGCTGCGCCACGCCAACGCCGTGCCTGCGGAACAGAAGGTCGAATGGCTGGAAAGGCACGCTTTCAGTGGCTATGTGAGTGGGCTCGGCGAGGCGGCGATCGCGTCCTGGCAGGAGGCGATCTCGCTGCGCCACGCCATGGGCGATCGGTTGAACGAAAGCGCGGATCTGCACTGGCTTTCCCACCAGTCGTATCTACTGGGCCGTACCCAGGAGGCCATCGACGCGGTTGCGGCGTCTCTGCGTCTCCTCGACGAGATGGAGCCATGTCCGCAGTTGGCGTGGTCGCTGGCGACGATGGCCGGGCTCACAGCGTTTGCATTCGATCCGGCGTCTCGCGAATACGCCGACCGCGCAGTCGATGTGGGCTCTGCGCTCGGAGACCCCGTCGTGGTGGTACGGGCACGCTTCTTCGCACTGCTGTCCGACGTGCTGCGCGACGACGTCGGCTGGGAGCCACTGGAATCCGCGTGGCGCGATTCGTTGGCGTTGGAAGGACTCCCGGAACTCGGGGGACTCAACGGGGGCCTCATCTCCTGGTTCGCCGCCGTCCACCACCACCTCGACCGCGCCGACCGGTACATCAGCGAGACGACCGAGTTCTGTCACCGTCACGACCTCGGAATGTTCGACTCCATCACCACCGGCGCGGCCGCGCTCACCGAACTCCACCGGGGAAACTGGACCGCCGCCCTGGCACACGCCGACGACGTGTTGAGCCGACCGGCCCTGCCGCCTCCCCCGCGCATCCTGCCGCTCGTCACACGCGCTTTGGTCTGTGCCCGGCGCGGCAACCAGAACGAGGCCACCGCACTCCTCGACGAGGCGGTGAAAGCCGCTGACCCCGGTGACATGTCGCGACTCGGTGTCGTGTGGGCCGCCCGAGCCGAGGTGGCTTGGCTTGCAGGTGACGACGAGGCCGCTACCGCCGAAGCGATCGCCGGCCTGGGCGTCGCCACCCAGCACACAGACCCGTGGCTGGTCGGACCTCTGCGACGCTGGGCACACCTGACCGGCGGTGAACCCGGCGATGCGGCCACATCCGATGCGGTCACGCCTTACCGACTCGAGGTCGCCGGGGACTGGCAGAGCGCCACGACTGAGTGGACCACCCTGGGGTGCCCTTACGACGCCGCGCTCGCACAGGTCGGTAGCGACGATCCGGCCGCCGTCATCGCCGCGCAGAGAACATTCGAAAGCCTTGGCGCCCCTGCCGCTTCCCGACGGGCGGATCAGCGCCTTTCTCAACTACGCCAACGCAATTCGGACCAGCGACGCAAGTCCACCATTGCCGATCCCGACGGCCTCACCAGACGCGAGCGCGATGTGCTGGAACTGGTCGCCGACGGTCACAGCGACGTCGAGATCGCCCGAGCACTGTTCATCAGTCCCAAGACCGCCAACCGCCACGTGGGAGCGATCCTGTCCAAGCTGGGAGTCCGCAACCGCACCCAGGCCGCCGCGTACGCACGCCGCCGGCACTAGGCTCCCAGGGCGGGACCGATCGTGGTGTTCCAGGACTCCTGCATTTCCGACTCGAAAAGCCCCCAGGTGTGTGATCCGTCTGGGCGAACCACGTAGGTGATCGGAATGCCCGCTGCCGCAGCGTTGTCGGCGAATACCTTGGTGCTGTCCGCCACGATCCGCTCGATGAAACCACCGGTGATGTTCGGTCCGAAGTTCGGCGGCAGCCGGTCGACAGTGCCGACCCCGCCGGAGGCAGAAGCCCCGACCCACACAGCGACACCTGCCAGTTTGGCGACATTCTTCGAAGGGTCGTGCGCGATCCACAGCGGACCGCCGGGCGGCCCCCACATCGACTCGGCGCTCGCGCCGCCACCCATCAGAGTCAGCTGCACCTGCTGGAAATTGTCTGCAGGAGTGAGGAACCCACTGTAAGAGCCGACGGCCTGGTACAGGCCCGGCATCTGAACCGCGTAGTCGACGGCGGTGCCACCGGTGCTGGACAGGCCACCCACGGCGTTCTTGCCGCTCGTGTTGTACTCGGCGTCGATCAGCGGCGGCAGTTCACGCGTCATGTACGTCTGATACTGCTTGCCCGGATCACCGATCCAGTCGGTGTACCAACTGAATTGGCCGCCGAGCGGCGAGACGACGTTGACGTTCTTGTCGGCAAAGAAGCCCTGGATATCCGTCATCCCGAACCAGCTCTTCGTACCCGGCGCCCAGCTGCCGCCAGGATCGAGGTTGTCGCCGCCGTCGATACCCGGAAGTAGATAGAAGGTCGGGGCCCCACTGGCGGCCGCTTTGAATACGTCGTTGACGACGACCTTGTTCATGGCCGGAGAGAAGACCGACACCTTGTCCCAGCGATCCGTCACGTGTTCGATACCGGTGATGTGCGCACCCTGCGGCGGCTGCGCGCCCGCGGCCGGTTGCAGGAGTGCCGTCGCCGCAAACAACAGCGCCACGACGAATGCGGCGAGACGACGAAGCCCTCTCGAGCGGCCCTTCACATGTGTATGCACAGCACTCCTTCAACGCCAGATCGCATTCATATCCCCACGTCCGCGCTCCTGGCCCGGCAAGAGACGTAGCCGGGCGAGCGCAAAACACCCTGTACTTTGCAGGATCGACGACGCATCGAAAATGGGGCGTTTGCCTCATTTTTGGTCGAGGGCAGCCATGAAGAAGAACAGCCCCCGGAGCAATAGCCGGCGACCGTGGCTGAACGGTGTGCGGGCGGTGGGACTCGAACCCACATGTTCTTTCGAACACGGGCACCTAAAGCCCGCGCGTAAACCAATTTCGCCACGCCCGCAGTGGTTGCGATCGTACCAACCGCAATATGTCGGGGTTCGTCCCTAGGTTGGCCTTTGGCAGGGGAGGCGGCCATGACGAGATCGCGGGATGAGTTCGAGGAAGTACAGCGACTAATCCTGGCAGGCCTGAATGATTGCGAGATTGCAAGAAAGACGCATGTCCCCCGCAAGACGGTCTGGCAATGGCGCCACGACTCCGGAACTGTCCGCCGCGAGCCCCTCGGCGCTGCCCATTGCGGCGGTGAACACGATTACTCAGCGCTACAGACGGGCCCTTACGCATATCTGCTAGGCCTGTACTTCGGTGACGGCTATATCAACCGTGACGGCAGAACCTACAGACTCCGCATCACGTGCGATAAGCGTTACCCAGCCATCATTCAGCGGTGCCGCGAGGCCGTTGATGCGCTATTTCCGAGACAGCGCGCCGGTGTCTATTGGCGGCGAGCAGGCTGTGCTGACGTGTATCACTACTCAAAGCATTGGCCATGCCTGCTTCCCCAACACGGGCCCGGCCGCAAGCATCACCGCAAGATCGCGCTCGAACCGTGGCAGCAGGAGATCGTGGACCGGGAGACCGAAGAGTTCGTCCTCGGGCTGATCCACAGCGACGGATGCCGGGTCGTTGCCAACGACCGCGGCGTCATGAGCGTCCGTTATCACTTCAGCAATCGGTCGGAAGACATCATCGGTCTGTTCACCAGCGCACTCGATCGGCTCGCCATAACGTGGCGGCGATCGGACAAACACACGGTGTCCATCTACCGAAGAGCGGCGACCGCACGCCTGGACGAATTCATCGGACCGAAAGATCGCGCGGTACCGTTGACGAGTGTCCACTACAAGGCGTAGGAGGCCGGCGCTCATCCTGTTGGTGACCGCCGCCGCCCTCGGCTGCCTCGCCCTTGCGTGGTGGCAGTGGACGCGCTGGGAGTCCAGTTCCGGCGATTTCCAGAACCTGGGCTACGCCATGCAGTGGCCACTGTTCGCGGGCTTTTGCTTCTATGCCTACTTCAAGTTCGTGCGCTACGAAGAGGCCCCGCCCGAGGCACACGCGCAGGACAGTGTCACTGAGATTCCCGCCGGACTGCTGCCCGAACGACCGAGGGCAGAGGCGGCCGACGACGCCGACGCGACCTTGCGCGAATACAACGCCTACCTGGCCGACCTGGCCAAAGCCGACGCCGAAGACAACAAGCACCAGTAGACACAGAGGAACCGGTACGTGACCGCACCCGAATCCCCCGCCCCCATCACGCCCGTCGAATCGATCCGCAAAGCGCTCACCGGCTACCGCGTCCTGGCCTGGGCAACCGGCCTGTGGTTGATCGCGCTCTGCTACGAGATGGTGATGAAGTACGGCTTCAACGACGACTCATTGGGCTGGATCGCCGTTGTCCATGGCTGGGTCTACTTCGTCTACCTGCTCTTCACCGCGAATCTGGCCGTCAAGGTCCGGTGGCCCATCGCGAAGACGGTCGGGGTGCTGTTGGCCGGCACGATCCCTCTCGTCGGCATCATCGTCGAGCACTTTCAGACTCAGAACATCAGAGAGCAGTTCGGCATCTAGCCAGGGGCGAACACCGCGTCCGTAGCTACACTCGAACCCGATGTCAGCCAGCCTCGGCGAGCGCTGCGGCGCCGCCCCGGCAGGCTCGCGCCGCGTTGCACACCCTCGCGACCCCGCCCTCACCGGCCTGCGTGCCGTCGCGGCACTTCTCGTCGTCGGCACCCACGCGGCGTTCGCGACCGGATACCTGACGCACGGCTATCTCGGCACCATGTACGCGCGCCTCGAGATCGGCGTCGCCATCTTCTTCGTGCTCTCCGGCTTCCTGCTGTTCCGCCCGTGGGTGCGTGCGGTCGCGCAGGACGGACGCTCTCCGTCGGTCCGCCGCTACAGCTGGCACAGGTTTCGACGCATCGTGCCTGCCTACGTAGTCACCGTGATCGCGGCGTTTGAGATCTACACCGTCTTCACCCCCGGCGAAAACCCCGGCCAGAGCTGGCAAGGGTTGCTTCGCCACCTGACCTTCACGCAGATCTACGAAGACGACTACCTGGGCACGATGCTCCATACGGGCCTATCGTAGATGTGGAGCCTCGCGGTCGAGGTCTCGTTCCACGTGGCCCTGCCGGCTCTGGCATTCCTCATCCTGGGCATCCTGTGCGGCGGCCAGTGGCACCCCCGCCGGGCCTTGGCCGGCATTGCGATGCTCGCTGCCGTTTCACCGATCTGGATCGTCGCCGTCCCCGTGCTCGACGTCCTGCCGAACTCGGCTGGCATGTGGCTCCCCGCTCATCTGGCCTGGTTCGCCGGCGGCATGGCGCTGGCCATTCTTGAAACGACGGGTGCGCGCTGTCCTGCGATCGTCGCCATCCCCGTTGCTGCCGCCCTCTACCTGACGGTGTCGACCTCGCTCGGGGGCACATTGGCCGGACCGGATCCGGTGTGGACTCCGATGGTCAAGTCTTTGCTGTACGCGGCGATCGCGGCGCTGGCGGTCGCCCCCGCCGCGCTGGGCCGGGATTCCTACGCGCGGGTGCTCGCGAGCAGGCCGATGGTGTGGCTGGGAGAGATCTCCTATGAGATCTTCCTGGTGCACGTCGTGGTCATGGCCCTCACGATGAACGTGGTGCTGCGATGGCCGCTGTTCACCGGATCGATGCCCGGCCTCATCGTCGCCACAATGGCCATCACCGTCCCGGTGGCCTGGCTGCTGCACCGCGTGACGCGACCTCAGGCGAGAGCGCGCAACGAAGGCAGCAGCGCCGCAAGCGCCCTGCCCCGGTGCGATGCGGCGTCCTTTTCCGCGGGGCTCAGCTCGGCGGCAGTTCGTTCCGAACCGGCCGGCAGGAACACCGGGTCGTAACCGAACCCGCCGTCGCCGCGCGGTTCGCGGACGATGCTGCCCGGCCACGCTCCGCGAACCACCGCCGACTCGGCCTCACCGGGGCCGAATACCAACGCGCAGGCCGACACGAACGCGGCGCCGCGCCGCTCATCCGGTACGTCGCGCAACTGGCCGAGAAGCAACTCGGTGTTCGCGGGATCGTCGCCGTGGCGCCCCGACCATCGAGCGCTCAGTACGCCCGGCATCCCGTTGAGCGCGTCCACCTCGATGCCCGAGTCGTCGGCAACAGCCGGCAGGCCAGTCGCGGTGTACGCGTCGCGGGCCTTGGCCAATGCGTTCTCCTCGAAAGTCGCCCCCGTCTCCGGTGCCTCGTCGAACGGGGGCACATCGTCGAGCGACAACAACGTCAACCCCGAAAGGCCGGCCGCGTCGAGCACGCGGCGCAGCTCGGCCAGCTTCTTCGGGTTGCGCGACGCGACCAGTAGACGGGTCAGCTTCCGAACGCCTTCTTCGCAGGCTCGCCGGACTCCGGCAGCACTCCCGGGTAGGGCAGCTCCAGCGCGGCACGCTGGATCTCGAAGAGCTGATCGCACGCCGCCATCGCCGCGTCGAGCATCTTGTCCAGGGTCGAACGCGGGAACGTCGCCCCTTCGCCGGTGCCCTGGATCTCGACGAGCGTGCCGGTGTCGGTGGCGACGACGTTCATGTCCACCTCGGCGCGCGAGTCTTCGGTGTAGGGCAGGTCGACACGGACTCGGCCGTCGACGACGCCGACGCTGACCGCGGCGATCGCGCAGGACAGCGGCCGCGGGTCGGACAGTTTGCCCGCCGCGCCCAGGTAGGTGACGGCGTCGGACAGGGCCACATACGCGCCCGTGATGGCTGCGGTGCGAGTTCCGCCGTCGGCCTGAAGGACGTCGCAGTCGATCGCGATGGTGTTCTCTCCCAGTGCGCCCAGGTCGATACAGGCGCGCAGCGACCGGCCGACCAGCCGGCTGATCTCCTGGGTGCGCCCACCCACACGGCCCTTGACCGACTCCCGATCCGAGCGGTCGTGCGTGGCGGCGGGCAGCATCGCGTACTCGGCGGTCAGCCAGCCCTGACCGGACCCTTTACGCCAGCGTGGCACGCCCTCCGTCACACTCGCCGTGCACATGACCCGCGTCTGACCGAACTCGACCAGCACTGAACCCGCTGGGTGGGTGGTGAAACCGCGGGTGAGGGTGACCGGGCGCAGTTCGTCGTCGAGGCGGCCGTCTTCTCGTCTGGACACGGGCCAACCCTAGCCGGTCGCTGAGACACGCCTCAGGAGCGGGAGACCTCGAAGGTCTCATTGCACACCACCGCGTGCACGGGTCCGTCGAATTCCGCCTTCGCCTCGCTGATGACGTCTTCGCGCGACGTCCACGGCGGAATGTGGGTGAGCAACAGCTCCCCGACCCCGGCACGCGCAGCGGCGCGTCCGGCTTCGGTGCCCGACAGGTGCAACCGCGGCGGACGTGAGGGCGAGTGCGTCCACGACGCCTCGCAGAGGAAGACATCGGCGTCGCGCGCCAACTCGATGAGCTGATCGCAGTATCCGGTGTCGCCGCTGTAGACGAGGGTGGCGCCCGACGGATCGGTGATGCGCATGCCGTAGGACTCGGTGGGGTGGCACACCTGACGGGCCAGCACGCTCAGCGCTCCGATCTCCACGGACTGGTTGTCCACCCAGTGCCGAATCTCGAAGATGTCGGTGAAGTCGTCGATCTCGCCGCCTTCGGGCGAGGATGCCGCGCCCAACCGCGCCCACGTGTTCGCCGGTCCGTAGACGACGCCGCGCTCCTGGGCCGGCGTCGGGTGGTAGCGCCGCCACACGAACAACCCGGGCAAATCCAGGCAGTGATCGGCATGCAGATGCGACAGCAACACATGGACGGCGTTGGGGTCGGCGTGACGCTGGAGCGCGCCGAGGACTCCGCCACCGAAGTCGAGAACCAGAGGTGGCGTGTCGGGCGCGGTGACGAGATAACCGGACGCAGGCGAATCAGGACCGACAACACTGCCGGAGCAACCGAGTACGGTGATTCGCACGCTCACTAGCTTGCCATGCCCAGGAACGCCATGGCGAAAACATCGCAGCTTTGGGCGACGAACGTCATGTTCCTATGCCCACGTGACGCTGAACAGGCCGGACGCCGTCGAGGGTGGGTCCGAGAAATCGAGCCGCCAACGCCGTGAACGCGTCCGGGTCACCCGTTGCCTCGAACAGGCGTCGCGCCGCGGGCGCGGAATCGCCGGGATGCGGTTTCAGCAACTCTCGTTCGGTGAGCACGCGCAGCAGGTCCTTGGCCGTCTCCTCCGCGCTGGACACCAGAGTCACGTGATCACCCATGGCCAGTTGGATGAGACCCGACAGCATCGGGTAGTGCGTGCAACCGAGCACCAGGGTGTCGACCTCGGCCCGCTGCAAGGGCTCCAGATAGCCCTCGGCCAGGCCGAGCACCTGCCGTCCGCTCGTCACGCCGCGCTCGACGAAATCCACGAAACGTGGGCACGCCACCCCGAAGACCTCGATGTCGCGAGCGGCCGCGAACGAATCCTGATAGGCGCCGGACGCGATCGTCGCCGCAGTGCCGATCACGCCGATACGGCCGTTGTGCGTGGCGGCGACCGCCCGACGCACCGCAGGAAGGATCACCTCGACGACGGGGATCGGCGCGTAGCGCTCTCGGGCGTCACGAAGGCACGCCGACGATGCGGAGTTGCACGCGATCACGAGCGCCTTGACACCGCGCTCGGCGAGGTCGTCCCCGATTGCCAGCGCATGAGCACGGATCTCGGGGATGGTCAGCGGACCGTACGGACCGTTCCCGGTGTCCCCGACATAGATGATGTCCTCGTCGGGCAGTTGGTCGATGACCGCACGGGCGACCGTCAGCCCCCCCACACCGGAATCGAAGATTCCGATCGGCGCCTCGGCACTCATGTGTTCAGCGACGGCGGCCGCACCGGCCGCCTCAGCGCCCGACTCTTGCGCTCGGGGCCGGACAGCAGATATGCCGCCACCAGACCGGCCAGGGCGCCGCACAGGTGTCCCTGCCATGAGACACCGAACGTGCCAGGCAGGACGCCGAGCAGGATGCTGCCGTAGATGAACAGCACGACGACGCCGGTGACGATCTCCCAGATCTTGCGGGTGAAGAAGCCGAAGACGATCAGGAACGTCAGCCAGCCGAAGATCAGTCCGGAGGCTCCGATGTGGTTGGTCTCGACGACCATCCCGTTATAGGTGGGCGCGCCGATGTTGCCGATCAGCCACGTGCCCAGGCCGCCGAGGAACCAGATGATCGCGGTCGCGAAGATGAACCGCGACAGGCCCGCCAGCGTCATCAGAAACCCGAGCACCAAGGCAGGACCGGTGTTGGCGACGAGGTGTTCCCAGTTCGAGTGCAGCAACGGCGCGAACAGGATGCCGGTGAGGCCGTCCGTCTCCAGCGGTCGAATCCCGTTGCTGTCGAGGCGATGTCCCGTGACGGAGTCGTACGCCTCGATGACATAGAGCAGTGCGACGAACGACAGGATGGTGAGACCGCCGACCAGCCACACGGGGCGCTTCTTCGGTTGCGCGGGAAGCGCGGAATACCCACCGGTGCTCGTCATGCCCAAAGTTGCCCTTCCAGCGCGTCCTCCGCGTCGTCCAGGCTACCGGCGTACGCGCCGGTCGACAGATACTTCCATCCGGCGTCACACACTGTGAACGCGATGTCGGCGCGTTCTCCCGCCTTGACCGCCTTGGCCGCCATGCCCAGCGCAGCGTGCAGGATCGCGCCCGTCGAGATGCCCGCGAATATGCCCTCCACCTGGACCAGTTCGCGGGTGCGCTTCACGGCGTCGTAGGAGCCGACCGCGAACCGGGTGGTCAGCACGTCGGGGTCGTACAGCTCAGGGATGAAGCCCTCGTCGATGTTGCGCAACGCGTACACGCCCTCGCCGTACCGCGGCTCGGCGGCAACGATCTGCACGCCGGGCACGTTCTCGCGCAGAAATCGTCCGGTGCCCATCAGCGTCCCCGTGGTACCGAGGCCTGCCACGAAGTGCGTGATCTCGGGCAGGTCGGCCAGCAACTCCGGGCCCGTGCCGTCGTAGTGCGCGGCCGCGTTGGAGGGATTGCCGTACTGGTACAGCATCACCCACGAAGGGTTCTGTGCGGCAAGCTCTTTCGCGTGCGCGACGGCCGTGTTCGAACCACCCTCGGCGGGCGAGTAGATGATGCGCGCACCGTAGAGCTCAAGGAGCTGCCTGCGCTCGATCGACGTGTTCTCGGGCATCACGCAGATCATCTGGTAGCCCTTGATCAGGGCGGCCATCGCCAACGAGATCCCGGTGTTCCCGCTGGTCGGCTCCAGAATCGTTGCTCCCGGCCGCAGCCGGCCTTCGCGCTCGGCGTCCTCGATCATGCGAAGTGCCGGTCGGTCCTTGATGGAGCCGGTCGGATTGCGGTCCTCCAGCTTGGCCCACAACCGGACGTGCGGGGTGCCGTCCGCGCCGCCGTCCCAGCGCGGGGACAACCGCGGAAGGCCGACGAGCGGGGTGCCGCCGAGCGCCTGCAGCAATGAGTCGTACCGGGTCATCGCCTCCGACTCACCCGCCTGCCACGGCGGGGAGAATCGTCACCGAGTCCCCGTCGGAGATCGCGGTGTCCAGCCCACCGGAGAAGCGCACGTCCTCGTCGTTGACGTAGATGTTGACGAACCGGTGCAGCTTGCCGTTATCGACGAGCCGCTCGGAGATGCCCGAGTAGTTGGCTTCCAGGTCGGTGATCACCGCCTGCAAGGTATCGCCGGACGCGGAGACACGCTTCTCCCCACCGGTGTGGGTCCGCAGGATGGTCGGGATGGACACGGTCACAGACATGGGGATTTCCTTCTCTAGTACTGCTCGACGATGGTGACAGGCTCTTCGGTGACCACCCCGTCCACGATGCGGTAGCTGCGCAGCTCGTGTTGGTCGGGGTCGCGGGTCGACACGAGGACGTAGTGTGCGTCAGGTTCGGATGCGTACGAGATGTCGGTGCGGCTGGGGTACGCCTCGGTGGCGGTGTGCGAGTGGTAGATGACGATCGGGGCCTCGTCGGCTTCGTCCATCGAGCGCCAGACCTTCAATTGTTCTCCCGAATCGAATCGGTAGAAGGTGGGCGATCGTTCGGCGTTCACCATGGCGACGAACCGCTCAGGGCGGTCCGAGCCCTCGGGGCCGGCGATGATGCCGCACGCCTCGTCCGGATGGTCGGCGCGCGCATGCTTCACCATCGCGTCGACCAGGTCGGCACGGATTGTCAGCAAGGTGTCCCTCTCATTCGAACGCTCCCGGCAACAGCCCACGGTATGTGGGTATTCCTGCGACCGACTCGGCGGCCAGCACTCCGACCACGACCGCACGCGCCAGCACCTCCGCCGCGGCGGCACCGACGGCGGTGACCAGGGGCAGTTCGGGGGTCATCGACGCCGGGGTGGTCGGGTCTGGGTTGACCTCCACAGCACCGGTGGCCAGTGCGAAGACGGTGTCGCCGTCGAGCGGCGTGTGACAGGGATTGATCGTGCGGGCGAGCCCGTCCTGCGCCGCGACGGCGACCCGGCGACAGGCCGCCTTGCTGAGTGCGGCGTCGGTCGCCACCACCGCGACCGTCGTGTTCAGCGGGCTCAGCTCACCGTGCCGCTCGGCGTAGGCAGCACGCTCGTGGGCGGGCGGCGCCACCAGACCGAACGCTTCGACATGTGAGGCCAGCCACGGCAACCCCGTGCCGGGGTCGACGACATCGCCCGCTGAGTTCACCACGACGAGCGCGCCGACGGTGACGCCCGAGTCGAGCGTGACCGACGCGGTGCCGACGCCGCCTTTGAGGACTCCGGCCCGAGCGCCCACGCCCGCCCCGACAGTGCCGATGCCGACCTCCGTGCGCGCCGCAGCCGCGGCGCGATACCCGAACGCCGCGTCGGGACGGCACTTCCAGCCTCCGACGGGAAGGTCGAAGATCACCGCCGACGGGACGATGGGCACCACCCCGCCGTCCAGGGCCACGCCGCGCTCCTGTTCCTCGAGCCACGCCATCACGCCGTCCGCTGCCGCCAGCCCGAACGCGCTACCGCCGGTGAGTACGACGGCGTCGACATGACGAACCGAATTGCTCGGGTCCAGCAGGTCGGTCTCACGCGTGCCCGGTGCGCCGCCGCGACCGTCGACGGCGCCGACGGTTCCCGGCGGGGCCAGCACGACGGTCGTTCCCGTGGCCCACCCCGAGCCGAGTTCGGCGTCGGGGTCGATCGCGTGATGGTGGCCGACGCGAATGCCGCCGACGTCGGTGATCGATCCGCTCATCGCCTCCCTCGGCTCTTCGCGCAAGCGCTCATCGCTGCCTCCCCATCAGGCAGATCACCAGATACTCCTGCAGCACCGTGAGCCATTGATAGACGTCGAGGTGACCGGCCATCGGGTGGTCACCGGGCAGGCGGTCTGGACCCTCGGAGCCGATATCGAGCATCGTGCCCAGCGCCAGCCGCACGTCGTTGACTGCGGATGCCCAGGCGTGTGCGTCCTCCTCAGCCAGTTCGAACTTGCCACCACCCGGCGGCACAGTGTCCAACAAGCGTTGCGCCGCTTCGCGTTTGGCGTCGAGGATGGTGGGCTCGTGGAGGCTGCGCAAGGCGCTGTTGAGGCTTTCCGCGGTACCCGACCCGGCCGGGTGCTCAGTGGCCGGACGGTAGAAGTCCGGCAGTAGCCGCTTCATCGTATCGTCTTGTGGTGGAGTGGAATTGCCCGTTCGCATACCGGTGATCTCGGCGAGTTCGTCGACCGGCGCGGACGACTCCCGATCGTCGAGCATCCCCAGCAGCGACGTGACCAGACTGCTCAGCAGTTCGGCTTCATGGGCGGCCAGAGCCGATCGGAACCGTGGACCGCCGGGAGTCTCGACCCGCTTCCATTTACGCACAGTGTCTTCAGCGGTCCTGTTGTAGCGTCGCCCACAGCCCCGCGGCGTGCAGCCTGGCCACGTCGACTTCCATCGACTCCCGACTGCCCGCGGAGACCACGGCCTTGCCTTCGTTGTGGACCTGCATCATCAGTTTGGTCGCGTGCGGTTCGCTGTAGCCGAACAGCTTCTGGAACACGTACGTCACATAGGTCATCAGATTCACCGGGTCGTCCCAGACGATGGTCACCCAGGGGGTGTCGGCGGTGGTGTCCTCGTGGACAGCAGTCTCTTCGCGAGTTCCCGGTCGTGCCTTCGCCGGCGTCACCATGGGGCCAGACTACCGGGGCCACACCTGTCCTCCGAACCGATACGGTTGGGCTGTGAACCCCTCGCCCCGCGAGACGCCGAAGCCGTCCGCTTCGCCCTCCACGGCATTGCTGACAGACAAGTACGAACTGACAATGCTCTCCGCGGCGCTGCGCGACGGCACCGCGCATCGCAGAAGCTCGTTCGAAGTCTTTGCCCGCCGTCTCCCCGAAGGCCGACGCTACGGCGTCACCGCAGGCACCGGCCGGTTCGTGGAAGCGTTGCAGGCGTTCAGGTTCGACACCACCGAACTTCAGTCGCTCGAGGATTTTCTGGACTCCGACACCCTTGAGTACCTGGCCGCCTACCGCTTCACCGGCGACGTGGACGGCTATCGCGAGGGCGAATTGTATTTCCCCGGCTCGCCGGTGCTGTCGGTACATGGCACGTTCGGCGAGTGCGTGATCCTCGAAACGCTGGTGCTGTCGATCTTCAACTACGACACCGCAGTTGCCTCGGCCGCGGCACGCATGGTCAGCGCGTCGGCGGGGCGCCCTCTCATCGAGATGGGGTCGCGGCGAACTCACGAGCAGGCCGCGGTTGCCGCCGCGCGAGCGGCCTACCTCGCCGGCTTCACCGGTTCGTCGAACCTCGAGGCTCAGCGACGCCACGGAGTCCCCGCACTGGGCACCAGCGCGCACGCCTTCACGTTGCTGCACACCTCCGACGGCACACCGTCGGACTGGGAGAAAGCTGCGTTCCGCGCTCAGGTGGATCGACTCGGGGTCGGCACCACGCTGCTGGTCGACACCTACGACATCACCGCGGGTGTCGCCAACGCCATCGAGGTTGCCGGCCCCGAACTGGGCGCGGTGCGTATCGACTCCGGCGATCTCGGCGTGCTCGCTCGCCAGGTCCGTGAGCAACTCGACAGCCTGGGCGCGACGAAGACCCGCATCGTCGTGTCCGGCGACCTCGACGAATTCGCCATCGCCGCGCTGCGCGCCGAGCCTGTCGACCTCTACGGGGTCGGGACGTCGGTGGTCACCGGGTCCGGCGCCCCGACGGCGAGCATGGTGTACAAGCTCGTCGAGGTCGACGGCATCCCTGTCGAGAAGCGCAGCAGCCACAAGGAGTCGCACGGCGGCCGCAAGCAGGCGCTGAGGCTGGCCAAGCCCTCCAGCACCATCGTCGAAGAGGTGGTTCATCCCGCGGGCCACTCCCCCGACATCCCGGCTGGCCTCGACTGGCGACCGCTCACCGTTCCGTTGGTCCGCAACGGCGAAAACGTCGCAGACCTCGGTCTCGACGCCGCGCGCGACGCCGTCACGGAGGGGTTGCGCAGCCTGCCGTGGGACGGTCTGGCTCTCTCGAAAGGCGACCCGGCGATCCCGACGCGGATGATCGCGCCTGCGCCCGGCCGAGGCTAGACACCCGTGGAGGTCACCGATCTGCTGGCCAGTGCGGTCGCCGCGCTGGGTGGCGCCGAACGGGAAGGCCAGATCGCCATGGCGCAGGCCGTGGCGCACGCCTTCGCCACCGGCGAGCACCTCGCGGTGCAGGCGGGTACGGGTACCGGCAAATCGCTCGCCTACCTGGTGCCTGCGATCGCGCATGCGCTCCAGGACAACCGGCCCGTGGTCGTATCGACGGCGACCATCGCATTGCAACGCCAGCTCGTCGACCGCGATCTGCCCCGGTTGGTCGATTCGCTGACGGGGTCACTGCCACGCCGGCCCACCTTCGCGCTTCTCAAAGGCCGAGGAAACTATCTGTGCCTGAACAAGATTCACAACGGATCGGCAGGCAGTGAACCCGACGACGTCCCGCAGGAAGAGCTGTTCTCACCCATGGCCGCCAGCGCTCTCGGGCGCGACGTCGCGCGCTTGACCGAGTGGTCGGAGTCGACCGACACCGGCGACCGTGACGAGCTGAAACCCGGCGTCCCGGACCGGTCGTGGTCGCAGGTCAGCGTGTCATCCCGAGAATGCATCGGGGTGTCCCGCTGCCCCTTCGGCACGGACTGCTTCTCGGAAAGAGCCCGCGAACGCGCCGGGCAGGCCGATGTGGTGGTGACCAACCATGCGCTGCTCGCCATCGACGCCATCGGCGACCTCAACGTCCTTCCCGACCACGAGCTGCTCATCGTCGACGAAGCGCACGAGCTGGCCGACCGCGTCACCAGTGTCGCCACGGCCGAACTGTCAGCCACCTCGATGGGCGCGACCCACCGTCGCGCCGCCCGCGTCATACCCGCCGACCTCGCGCAGCGACTCGAGGCCGCGATAGCCACCTTCTCGTCGGCAATCTTCGACGCGCGCCCGGGACGCATCGATGTGCTGGACGAGGAAATGGCCAGTTATCTCGCGGTGCTCCGCGACGCGGCGCACGCCGCACGCACGGCGGTCGACACGTCCCGCAACGATCCGAAGACGGCTTCGGCGCGCGCCGAAGCTGCCACCGCGCTGTCGGACCTCGCCGACACGGCCGCCCGCATCCTCGACTCGTTCGTCCCCACCATCCCCGACCGCACCGACGTCGTCTGGATCGACCAGTTCGAGGACAACCGGTCGGGCAGCCGCACGATTCTGCGTGTCGCACCGCTGTCAGTCGCAGGGTTGTTGCGCACCAGGCTCTTTGGGCACAGCACCGCAGTACTCACGTCGGCGACCCTGATCATCGGTGGCAGCTTCGACGCGATGGCATCGGCGTGGGGCCTGGCAGGCGGCGACGCCCCGGAAGCGGGATGGCGTGGGCTCGACGTGGGCTCACCCTTCGACCACGCGAAATCCGGAATCCTCTACGTGGCCGCGCACCTGCCCCCGCCAGGGCGCGACGGCACTGGTTCGGCCGAACAGCTCGACGAGATCACCGCGTTGATCGAGGCGGCAGGCGGACGCACTCTCGGTCTGTTCTCCTCCATGCGTGCGGCCAAGGCAGCAGCGGAGGTTCTCCGTGAACGCCTCGCGACCCCAGTGCTGTGCCAGGGTGACGACACGACCTCGGCACTGGTCGCTCGATTCGCCGACGACGAACAGACGTCGCTGTTCGGCACGTTGTCGCTGTGGCAGGGAGTCGACGTACCGGGCCCGTCACTGTCGCTGGTGCTCATCGACCGGATCCCGTTCCCGCGTCCCGATGATCCCCTGCTGACGGCCAGGCAACGGGCGGTCGCGTCCAGGGGTGGCAACGGTTTCATGGCGGTGGCGGCCAGTCATGCCGCGCTGCTACTCGCTCAGGGCGCGGGGCGGTTGCTGCGTAGGGTCGACGATCGCGGCGTCGTCGCGGTGCTCGATTCGCGCATGGCCACGGCCCGCTACAGCGGATTTCTGCGGGCGTCCCTGCCGCCGTTCTGGGCGACCACCGACAGTGCGGCGGTGCGTGCGGCGCTGGCACGACTGCGCGGCGCGGACTGAACCCCGGAGTCTCCCGATAACTGCAGCAAGCGACGAGGATTCACTATCCTGTCGGAAAGTTCGGCGCGATTTCCGCGGATGGTCATCCGCCGATGCGCCACTACCGAAAGGCGGCGTCCATGAGCCCGTGGAGAAGTCCGAGGCGCCTGGTGGTCGCCGCCGTCGCCGCGTGCACCGCACTGACGGGCACCGCATGTTCAACCACGTTGCAGGGCAACGCCGTATCGGTGTTCGACGATCCGTTCAGCGTGGCCGGCATGCCCGCCACCGACGGCCCGACCGGCTTGCGCCCCACCGCCGAACCACCGGCACGCGATGTCGAGGGTACCGACGGCGGGGACATCGACGAGCTGGCCGCGAGTGCGGTCAGCGACATCGAGGACTACTGGGCGATCGCCTACGAAGAGGCCTTCGACGAGCCGTTCAAACCGGTGGCCGAACTGATCTCCTGGGATGCCAACGGCTTCGACGGCGAGTTCTGCGGCGAGGACACGTACGGACTGGTCAACGCGGGTTACTGCTATGGCGACAGGACGATCGGCTGGGACCGCGGCGAACTGCTCCCCGGCCTCCGGCGAGCGTTCGGAGAGATGGGCGTGGTCATGGTCCTGGCGCACGAGTACGGGCACGCTGTCGCGCGCCTGGCCGCGCTGTCGATGGACGACACCCCGACTTTGGTCGCCGAGCAGCAGGCCGACTGCTTCTCGGGCGCCTACATGCGCTGGGTCGCCGAGGATTCGTCACAACGGTTCACGCTGAACACCGGCGAGGGCCTCAACACCGTGCTCGCGGGTGTCATCTCGTTCCGCGATCCGCTTCTCGCCGAAGGCGATCCCGATGTCGGCTACGACGAGCACGGTTCGGCGTTCGAGCGCCTTTCGGCGTTCCAGTTCGGCTTTGCCGACGGCCCGACGGCGTGTGCTGCCATCGACCTTCGCGAGATCGGTCAGCGACGCGGCGACCTGCCCGTGCTATTGCCGGAAGACCAGACAGGCGAGTTGCCGGTCACCGAGAACTCCGCCCGGTCGATCGTTGATGCGATGGGAATTCTGTTTTCGCCCAAGAACCCTCCCGCATTGAGCTTCGACGCGCAGGAGGCCGAGGCCTGTGCCGACGCCAGGCCGAGCCCACCCGCGTCGTTCTGCCCTGCGACCAACACGATCATCGTCGACCTGCCGGGGCTGGAGGAGCTGGGCGCGCTGCCGGATCCCTCCGATGGGACCAGCCTCGCGACCGGCGACAACACGGCGTACTCGGTGCTGGTGTCCCGCTACATGCTGGCGATCCAGCAGGAACATGGTGGGGTGGCGCTCGACAACGCCGAGGCTGCGCTTCGCACCGCCTGCTTGACGGGGGTGGCCACGGTCAAGCTGACCAAAGAGGTCGAGACGCCCGATGGCGACACGATCGCGCTGACAGCCGGCGACGTCGACGAGGCGGTATCCGGCATCCTCGTCAACGGCCTGGCCGCCAGCGACGTCAACGGCGACTCCGTGCCGGCCGGCTTTTCCCGCATCGACGCGTTCCGACTCGGCGTCCTCAGCGACGCCGACCGCTGCTTCAAACGCTTCCCCTGAAACCCTGCCCCCGTGCCCGCGGAATAGCATTCCTGGTCGTGGCCGGCGCCGAAACGACAGCCGGGAACGCTATTCCGCGGCGAGAGCCGAGTTAGGCCAGGGCGACGAGGCCGAGCTCGTTGTCGCCGGCCAGAAGTCGGTGATGCGGCAGTACCCGCACTGTGTAACCGACTGACCCGGCGAATGGCAACGGCGTCGTCGCGGTGAAGATCTCGTTGCCGGTGTCTGCCGTGCCGGTATGGGCCATCGGCAAGGTGGCGGGGTCCACCAGCACGTCCCCGCCGTCAACGCGTCCGAGCACGGCCTGGACCGTCACCTCGTCGGGACGCAGACCGCCCAGCTGGACCATGGCCGTCAACGTCAGCTCCGATCCCAGCAGCGGGACGTCGGGCAGCCCGTAGCTGTCCACATCGGTGATCTTGACCTGTGGCCACGCCGTCGCAACCCGGTGCCGGTATTCGGCGAGCTCGCGCGCCGCCCCGAACGGCACCGCGTACTGGGCCGCGCCGGGCTCCCCGGGTTCGATCACCTTGCGCAGTGCCTGCGCCGCAGGCAGGTAGTACTTCTGCGTGTAATCGCGAACCATCCGCGAGGCCAGCACCTTCGGTCCCAGCACCTGCAGCGTGTGGCGCACCATCTCGACCCAGCGGGTCGGCACACCGTGCTCGTCGCGGTCGTAGAACTTCGGCGCGACGGCACGCTCGAGAAGGTCGTACAACGCGGCGGCTTCGAGGTCGTCGCGCCGACCCTCATCGGCCAGACCGTCGGCGGTCGGGATCTCCCAACCGTTCTCACCGTCGTACCACTCGTCCCACCACCCGTCGCGTATCGACAGGTTCAGGCCTCCGTTGAGCGCGCTCTTCATCCCTGAGGTGCCGCAGGCCTCGAGGGGACGCAGCGGGTTGTTCAGCCAGACATCGCAGCCGTGATAGAGCTTGCGTGCCATCGACATGTCATAGTCGGGCAGGAACGCGATGCGATGCCGCAGATCCTCGCGGTCGGCGAAGCGCACGACCTGTTGGATCAGCGCCTTGCCGCCCTCGTCGGCGGGGTGCGATTTGCCGGCCACGATCAGCTGGATCGGCCGTTCCGCGTCGAGCAGCAACCTGGCCAACCGTTCGGGATCACGAAGCATCAGCGTCAACCGCTTATAGGTCGGCACCCTTCGCGCGAATCCGATCGTCAGCACGTCCGGATCGAAAGCTGTTGCTATCCAACCTAACTCGGCGTCAGATGCGCCGCGCTCGAGCCATGAGCGGCGAAGCCGCGCGCGGACGTCGTCGATCAACTCTTCGCGCAACTGGGAGCGAATCCACCACATGTGCCCGGGATCTACCTCATGCAAGCGCTGCCAGGTCTCCGGCTCGCTCAGCGAGCTGAGATCGGTGCTGCCGATCAGCTCGCGTCCGAGTTGCAGCCATTGCGGCGCCGCCCAGGTCGGGGCATGCACACCGTTGGTGACCGATCCGATCGGTACCTCCTGCGGGTCGAATCCCTCCCACAACTCGTTGAACATCTCGCGGCTGACCCGGCCGTGCAGCAACGACACCCCGTTGGCGCGTTGAGCCAGCCGCAGCCCCATGTGCGCCATGTTGAACTTCGACGGGTCCTCCTCTGCACCGAAGGCAATGATCCGGTCGAGGGAGACACCGGGCAGCAGCCGGGACGCGCCGGAGGCCCCTCCGGCTTCCGGACCGAAATAGCGCGCCACCATCTCGACCGGGAAGCGGTCGATGCCCGCCGCCACCGGGGTGTGCGTGGTGAACACCGTCGATGCCCGCACAACGGCCAAAGCCGTGTCGAAGTCGAGGCCCGCCTCGATCAGCTCTCGGATGCGCTCGGCACCGAGGAAGCCGGCGTGCCCTTCGTTCATGTGGAACACCTCAGGGGCAGGCAGCCCCTCGATCTCGGTGAAGGCCCGAATCGCCCGGACCCCGCCGATCCCGGCGAGGATCTCCTGGCGGATCCGGTGCTCCTGGTCGCCGCCGTAGAGCCGATCGGTCACCGACCGCAGGTCATGTTCGTTCTCGGGAATGTCGGAATCCAGCAGCAGCAACGGAATTCGGCCGACTTGGGCGATCCAGATGCGAGCGTGCAGCTGCGCGCCACCGGGCAGCGCAAGCTGGATCAGCACCGGTTCGTTCTCCGCGTCGGTCAACAGCCGCAACGGCAGACCCTGCGGATCCAGCGACGGGTAGCTCTCGTGCTGCCACCCGTCGGCGCTCAGGGATTGGCGGAAGTATCCGGAGCGGTAATACAGACCCACTGCGACCAACGGCAGACCCAGATCCGATGCCGACTTGAGATGATCTCCGGCCAGGATGCCCAGGCCACCCGAATAATTCGGCAGCACCTCGGCGACGCCGAACTCCATCGAGAAATACGCGATACCCCTGGGCAGGTCCGCAGTCTCATCGTCCGCGAGCTGCTGGTACCACAACGGCCTGGTCAGGTAGTTGTCCAGATCGGCGGCCAGTGCGTCCAGCCGTCGCACGAACGACTCGTCGTTTGCGAGTTCCTCGAGACGCGCGGGCGCGACCTGCCCCAGCAGCGCGACGGGATCGCCGCCGACGTGCGCCCACAACGGGGCGTCGATGGCCTCGAACAGATCCTGTGTCGGTTTATCCCAGGACCAGCGCAAATTGACGGACAGGCGCTCTAATGCGGCCAGCTGCCCGGGAAGGTGCGCGCGGACGGTGAATCGACGGAGGGCTTTCACGCGTCTTCACGTTACTGCTGTCGACAGGGCGCGCGTGGCACGTTCCCTCCCCCGATTCCTTACCTGATTCGGGGGTGCAACCTTTCCGCTGCCCGACGGAAGGTTGAGGCGGACACTACGGTGGGTATAGGCGCGACTAGGGCAGCGTCGATGTGAGGTGGGTGCCGGATTACCACAGGATCGACGCTGCAGACGAGACCAGACAACGACGCGTGCGGTGTATGCCGCAGCATGTTCGAGTGGTAGGGAGAGTCGAAAGTGACCGCCGGTCGTATCGAGATCGATGACGTCCAGCCCGTCGTTTCCAACGGGCGCTTCCCCGCCAAAGCGGTCGTCGGCGAGGTGTTGCCTGTTTCCGCGACAGTGTGGCGGGAGGGTCATGACGCCGTGGCGGCCACCCTTGTGGTGCGTTATCACGGTGCCGCCTACCCGCCCCTGGCCGAAGAACCACCGGGACGCGTCAGCGCCCCCGCGCCGGTTCCGATCCAGGACGTGGTCGGCACCAAGGGCCGCGGGAAGCCGACCGCGCATCCGATGGCGATGGGCCGCACCCCCGACGTGTTCCACGGGCAGTTCAGCCCGGACGAAGTAGGTCTGTGGACCTTCCGCGTCGACGGGTGGGGTGACCCCATCGCCACGTGGCGCAAGCATGTGATCGCCAAACTCGACGCCGGTCAGAGCGAGGGCGAGCTGAACAACGACCTGCTGGTCGGTGCGCGGCTGCTCGACCGCGCCGCCACCGGCGTCCCGCGCCAGGACCGCTACCCGCTCGCCGAGGCGGCCGCTCGACTGCGCGAACCCGGCGACCCCTTCTACCGGGCCGGCGCGGCATTGGCGCCCGAGATCACTGCGCTGCTCGACCAGTATCCGCTGCGTGAGCTGATCACCCGCGGGAAGCAGTACGGCGTCTGGGTGGATCGTCCGCTGGCCCGCTTCAGCTCCTGGTATGAGTTCTTTCCACGGTCGACGGGCGGCTGGGACCAGTCCGGAAACCCCGTGCACGGGACCTTCGCGACGGCGACCAAAGCCCTACCGCGTATCGCGAGGATGAATTTCGACATCGTCTATCTGCCTCCGATCCATCCGATCGGCAAGGTGCACCGCAAGGGGCGCAACAACAGCGTCACGGCGGCACCCGGCGACGTCGGGTCGCCGTGGGCCATCGGCAGCGACGAAGGCGGACACGACGCTGTACACCCCGACCTTGGAACGATCGAGGACTTCGACGACTTCGTCGGCGCCGCCCGCGACGAGGGTCTCGAGGTGGCGCTGGACCTTGCTCTGCAGTGCGCTCCTGATCACCCGTGGGCGCGCGATCACCCCGAGTGGTTCACCGTGCTGCCCGACGGCACGATCGCGTACGCGGAGAACCCTCCCAAGAAATATCAGGACATCTATCCGCTGAACTTCGACAACGACCCGACCGGGTTGTACGAAGAAGTTCTGCGGGTGGTGAAGTTCTGGATTTCCCACGGCGTCAAGGTATTCCGTGTCGACAATCCGCACACCAAACCGCCGAACTTCTGGGCCTGGCTGATCGGCGAGGTCAAGAACATCGATCCCGACGTGCTGTTTCTCGCCGAGGCGTTCACCCGCCCGGCGCGGCTGTTCGGGCTGGCCAAGCTCGGGTTCACGCAGTCCTACACGTATTTCACGTGGCGCACAGCCAAGTGGGAGCTCACGGAGTTCGGTGAATCCATTGCCGAGCACGCCGATTACAGCCGACAGAGTCTGTGGGTGAACACGCCCGACATCCTGCACGAAAGCCTGCAGCACGGCGGACCCGGCATGTTCGCCATTCGTGCCGTGCTCGCGTCGACGATGAGCCCGACGTGGGGTGTGTACTCGGGTTTCGAGCTGTTCGAGCACCGCGCTGTGCGGGAAGGCAGCGAAGAGTATCTGAATTCCGAGAAGTACGAGCTGCGGCCGCGCGATTTCGAGGCCGCTCTCGCCGACGGCGAGTCGCTGGAACCGTTCCTCACCCGCCTCAACGAGATTCGGCGGGTGCACCCCGCACTGCACCAGCTGCGCACCATCACGTTCCACCACATCGACAACGACGCACTGTTGGCCTACAGCAAGTTCGATCCGGTCTCCGGCGACCAGGTGCTGGTCGTGGTGACGCTGAATGCGTTCGGCCCGGAAGAGGGCACCCTCTGGCTCGACATGGGTGCACTCGGCATGGATCAACACGATCGATTCTGGGTACGCGATGAGATCACGGGCGAGGAATATCAGTGGGGACAGAGCAATTACGTGCGGATCGATCCGGCCAGGGCCGTGTCTCACGTGCTGAACATGCCCCAAGTTCCGGCCGACCAACGACTGAACCTACTGCGTAGGGAGTGACGAGATGACCAAGGCGTCCAACCTGAACAATCAGATCGACAGCCCGCATCTGCGGCCGCACACCGCTGATCTCAACCGCCTGCTGTCGGGCGAACACCACGATCCGCACTCGGTTCTGGGTGCGCACGAATACGACGACCACACGGTCATCCGTGCCTACCGGCCGCACGCCGCCGAGGTTGTCGCGGTGATCGGAGGCGTTCGTTACCCATTGCAGCACGTCGAGTCCGGGGTGTTCGCCGTCGCGGTGCCGTTCACGAATTTGATCGACTACCGCCTCGAGGTGAGATACAGCGAGGACGAATCGGCGTTCGTGCACCACGTCGCTGACGCGTACCGCTTCCTGCCCACGCTTGGTGAGATCGACCTGCACCTGTTCGCCGAGGGGCGACACGAGCGCCTGTGGGAGATCCTGGGCGCGCACCCACGCAGCTTCACCACCCCCGATGGCGAGGTCACCGGGGTGTCGTTCGCGGTGTGGGCCCCGAATGCCAAGGGCGTCAGCGTGACTGGCGACTTCAACCACTGGGGCAACGAGGCACAGATGCGTGTCCTCGGTTCGACCGGCGTGTGGGAGCTCTTCTGGCCCAACTTCCCCGAGGGCGGACTGTACAAGTTCCGCATCCACGGCGCAGACGGGTCTGTCACCGACCGCGCCGACCCGATGGCCTTTGCCACCGAAGTTCCGCCCCACACCGCGTCGCGGGTGTTCGAAAGCAGCTACGCCTGGGACGACGCCGACTGGATGAACGAAAGGGCCCTGCGCAACCCCGTCTTCGAGCCGATGAGCACCTACGAGGTGCACCTGGGATCGTGGCGGCCGGGCCTGAGCTACACCGAGTTGGCCGAGCAGCTCACCGAGTACGTGGTCGAGCACGGATTCACCCATGTCGAGATGCTGCCCGTGGCCGAGCACCCGTTCGGCGGGTCATGGGGCTATCAGGTGACGTCGTACTACGCGCCGTCGTCGCGATTCGGGTCCCCCGACGAGTTTCGTTATCTCGTGGACGCACTGCACCGCGCCGGGATCGGCGTCATCGTCGACTGGGTGCCGGCGCACTTCCCGAAGGACGCCTGGGCGCTTGGCCGCTTCGACGGCACGGCACTGTACGAACACGGCGATCCACGCCGTGGCGAGCAGTTGGACTGGGGCACTTACGTTTTCGACTTTGGCCGCGCGGAGGTCCGCAACTTCCTCGTCGCCAATGCGCTGTACTGGCTGCAGGAGTACCACGTCGACGGGCTGCGCGTGGACGCCGTCGCGTCCATGCTCTACCTCGACTACTCGCGCCCCGAAGGGGGTTGGTCGCCGAACATCTACGGCGGACGGGAGAACCTGGAGGCGGTGCAGTTCCTCCAGGAGATGAACGCCACCGTCCACAAGATCAACCCCGGCATCGTCACCATCGCCGAGGAGTCCACGTCGTGGCCCGGCGTCACACGTCCGACGAACCTTGGCGGACTTGGCTTCTCGATGAAGTGGAACATGGGATGGATGAACGACACGCTGGAGTTCATCAAGCGTGATCCCATTCACCGCAGCTATCACCACGGTGAGATCACGTTCTCGATGATCTACGCGTTCAGCGAGAATTTCGTGTTGCCGATCAGCCACGACGAAGTGGTGCACGGCAAGGGGACCCTGTGGGGCCGCATGCCCGGCAACGATCACATGAAGGCCGCGGGCATCCGCAGCCTGCTCGCCTACCAGTGGGCGCACCCCGGAAAGCAGTTGCTGTTCATGGGTCAGGAGTTCGGCCAGCGCGCCGAATGGTCGGAGGAGCGCGGCGTCGACTGGTTCCAGCTCGACGAGCAGGGCTTCTCCGACGGCATCCTGCGAATGCTGTCCGACGCCAACGCCATCTATGCCAGCCGTCGCGCGCTCTGGTCGCGGGACACCCAGCCCGAGGGCTACTCCTGGATCGACGCCAACGACTCGGCGAACAACGTGCTGAGTTTCCTGCGCTTCGGTGACGACGGCTCGATGATGGCCTGCGTGTTCAATTTCTCCGGCACTGAGCATTCGCGCTACCGGCTGGGCCTTCCGCATGCCGGCACCTGGCGCGAGGTGCTCAACACCGACTCGGACACCTACCACGGGTCAGGTATCGGCAACTACGGCGCCGTCGAGGCGACGGACGAGCCGTGGCACGGGCGCCCGGCGTCAGCCGTGATGGTGATTCCGCCGCTGTCGGCGCTCTGGTTCGAGCCCGCCTGACCGACCCGCAGGAACGCGCGATCAGTACAGTGCGTTGGCGAGATTTCGCCGACCGGCGATGACCTCAGGATCGGCTGGATCGAACAGCTCGAAAAGCTCGATGAGCCGGGTACGAACCCTGGTGCGGTCGTCGCCTGCGGTGCGCCTTACGAGGTTGGTGAGACGCGTGAAAGCGGCCTGGATGTCCTGCTGCAGGATCTCGACGTCTGCGGCCGCGAACGCGGCGTCGATGTCGTCCGGTGCTGCATCGGCGACCGCCACGGCGTTCTGCGGGTGCGTGGTCGCACGCTGCAGGAAACCGATCTGCCGGACGGCGCCCTTGGCCTCAGGATGGTTCGGGTCGGCGTCCAGGATGGCCTGATACGCACTGCGCGCCGCCTCGAAGTCTCCGGCGTCCAGGAATTGTCTGGCTTGTTCGACCTGCGGATCGGCCTGTTCGGCGCCGTCGTGTTCGCCTGCCCCGCTGAGCTTTCCGGCGACGGCGTTCAGCAGGGAGTCGATCCACCGACGCAACTGCTCAGGCGGCTGAGGGCCTTCGAAGCTGGACACCGGCCTGCCTGCGGCCAGCGCGACGACGGTAGGGACTGCCTGGACACCGAACATCTGCGCGACGCGGGGCGTGGTGTCGACGTTGATGGTCGCGAAGGTCCACTTGCCGCCGTCGGCGGCTGCCAATGAGCCGAGCGTGTCACCGAGTTGGATGCTGGCGTCACTGCGGGGCGACCACAACAGCACGACGACGGGCACCTCGGTGGAGCGAGCCAGCACCTCAGCTTCCAGGTTGGCCTCGGTCACCTCTACTCCACCCGGTCCGCCCGCCGGGGCCCCGCCGCCCGAGGCGGCAGGTCGCTGCTTGAGCGCCGACAAATCGACGGCGCCCGCCAGGGCAGGTGAAATTCGGGGTCCAGGACGCGTCACGTGTACAAGTCTGTCACGTCGTTTCGGGTACCGGCGCTCCTGCCTGACCCTGCCGGTTAGCGACCGGCGCGGTTCCCATCCGACCCGTCCGATCAGCCCATATGAGGAAAATCACACTGCCCAGCGGCACAATGCTGGCCAGCAACGCCAGCAACCATGTTCCGATGCGCCACTTGAAGGCGATGCCGACCACGAGCGCGGCGACGACGAACGCCATGAAGATGCCGCCGTGGATCGGGCCGAAGACCTTGACACCGATTTCGGTCTGCGGGGTGCCGAGGTATTTGAAGTACATCCCGATGAGCAGGCCGGCCCAACTGACGGCCTCGGCGAAGGCGATCAACCGGAACCATCCCGCGGCGGTGCGGAGGTCATAGGCGCTAGTCATAACGCCATTGTGCCCGAATAGGACCCCGCACTACTACACAGCGTCGTTGAGTGCGGCGAAGGTCACGGCCTGCGCAGAATGAGCGCGTCGCCCTGTCCTCCGGCGCCGCACAGCGCGGCGACGGCGTACCCGGACCCCCGGCGGGCCAGTTCCAGCGCTGCGTGCAACGTGATCCGCGCTCCGGACATGCCGATCGGATGGCCGATCGCGATGGCGCCGCCGTCGGTGTTGACCTTGTCGGCATCGACGCCGAGTTCCTGCGTGGACGCCAACGCGACCGCGGCGAACGCCTCGTTGATCTCGATGACGTCGAGCTGGTCGAGCGAGATGCCCTCCTTGGCGACAGCCTTCTTGATCGCGTTGGCAGGCTGGCTCTGCAGCGTCGAATCGGGTCCGGCGACCACACCGTGCGCCCCGATCTCACACAACCAGGTCAGGCCCAGTTCCTCAGCCTTCGCCTTGTTCATGACCACCACCGCGCACGCGCCGTCGGAGATCTGGGACGCCGACCCTGCGGTGATCGTGCCGTCCTTACGGAACGCCGGCCGCAAACCTGCCAAGGACTCCGCAGTGGTGTCGGCACGGATGCCCTCGTCCTCGGTGAACTCGATCGGGTCACCCTTTCGCTGCGGGATCTTCACCGGCACGACTTCGTCGGCGTAGACGCCGTCCTTCCAGGCACGCGCCGCCTTCTGATGCGACGACGCGGCGAACTCGTCCTGCTGGGCGCGGGTGAATTTGTCGACGTCGTTGCGTTGCTCGGTGAGCGCGCCCATGGGCTGATCGGTGAACACGTCGTGCAGACCGTCATAGGCCATGTGGTCGAGCACCGTGACGTCGCCGTACTTGTAGCCCGAACGGCTGTTCATCAGCAGGTGGGGCGCCTGAGTCATCGACTCCTGGCCACCGGCGACGATCACGTCGAACTCACCGGCGCGGATCAGCTGATCGGCCAGCGCGATCGCATCGATACCGGACAGGCACATCTTGTTGATGGTCAGCGAGGCCACGTCCCAGCCGATGCCTGCGGCGACGGCCGCCTGACGGGCGGGCATCTGCCCGGCACCGGCGGACAGCACCTGGCCCATGATGACGTACTCGACGGCGGAGGCCGGCAGGTTGGCCTTCTCGAGTGCACCCTTGATCGCCACAGCACCGAGATCGCTGCCCGAGAAATCCTTCAGCGAACCCATCAGCTTGCCGACCGGAGTACGGGCTCCAGCAACAATCACGGACGTCGTCATGGCTACCTCCACGGTAGAGATTGGTGGCTTAGAAAGCTCAGAGAAAGGCTATACAGGCGCACCGACCTATTCGAAATCGATCTTGTTAGGTTACTTTTTCTTTATGACCGCCGAGCAGACAGACGCCCGTCCGGTACTGGCCACCGCGCTGGTGACCGCCATCGACCATGTCGGCATCGCCGTCGGCGACCTGGACGCGGCCATCAAGTGGTACCACGACCACCTGGGCATGATCGTCCTTCACGAAGAAGTCAACGAGGAGCAGGGCATCCGCGAGGCGATGCTCTCGGTGCGCGGCGCCCCGGTCGGCAGCACCCAGATCCAGTTGATGGCACCGATCGACGACAGCTCGACGATCGCGAAGTTCCTCGACAAGCGCGGCCCGGGCCTGCAGCAGTTCGCCTACCGCGTGAGTGACCTGGATGCGCTGAGCGACCGTCTGCGCGAGCAGGGCATCCGTCTGATCTACGACGCTCCCCGGCGCGGAACCGCGAACTCGCGGATCAACTTCATTCACCCGAAGGACGGCGGCGGCGTGCTGATCGAGCTCGTCGAGCCGGCAGCCGACGCTCACTAAGACCACTTGCGAGTAGGCCCGCGCGTCGCGCGGTTCGCCCAGCACGGCGTGTGCCAGTGTCTGCGGTCGTCCACGCTGCCCGAACTGTCGGCAGGCCACACCACGACGTGCGGGATGCCCGGCCTGATCTCGTGATCGCAGCCCGGACACCGGTACATCTTCGCCGCCCTGGCAGCACTCACCGGCCGGACCTCGTAGTCGTAACCGTCGGCACCCACCTCGATACGGGTGGGTCCCGGCAGCGGATCACGCACCGGCCTGCGTTTGCGCGGGGCGCGACGCTTCGCCATCAGAACAGGCGGAACTCGTCGCTGTCCATCCCCCGCATCTTGTCGTAATCCAATGTCAAACAACGGATTCCGCGATCAGTGGCAAGGGTGCGGGCCTGGGGCTTGATCTGCTGGGCGGCGAACACCCCTGCGACCGGGGCCAGGAGCGAGTCCCTGTTCATCAATTCCAGGTAGCGCGTCAACTGCTCGACGCCGTCGATCTCGCCGCGTCGCTTGATCTCCACGGCCACCGAACGGCCCTGCTCGTCGCGGCACAGCAGATCCACCGGGCCGATCGGCGTCATGTATTCGCGCCGCACCAAGGTGTACCCGGCCCCCAGAAGTTCGACGTGCTCTGCCAACAGGGCCTGTAGGTGAGCTTCCACGCCGTCCTTGACCAGGCCGGGGTCGATGCCCAATTCGTGGCTCGAATCGTGCTCGATCTCCTCGACCGTGATGCGCAAGTGCTCCCCCGCCTTGTTCTCGACCACCCATACCGGGACATCCCCATCGGATTGCTCGGAGACCCAGCAGGGCGGCGACATCCAGTTCAGGGGTTTGTAGGCGCGATCGTCGGCGTGCACGCTCACCGATCCGTCGGACTTGAACAACAGCAGTCGTTTGGCCGACGGGAGATGAGCTGTGAGCCTACCGACGTAGTCGACGGTGCACTGAGCGATGACGAGCCGCACCGAACCACCATAGATGGCGGACTCGGTATCACTAGGCTGACGTACCAATGAACGCCACCAAGAGCGTGCCGCATCGGTTGGGCCGGGTGCTGGAAAGACTGACGCGTCAAAGCGGTCGGCTCGAGACGCCGGATTACGGCTCCTGGTTGCTGGGCCGGCCCGAGGAGAGCCAGAGCCGCCGGCGCATCCGCATCCAGATCATCCTGACGTTCTTCATCCTGTTCACGAACATCCTCGGTATCGGGGTGTCGCTGCTGCTCAACACTGTCGCGATCCCGGTGCCGAGCGTATTCACTGACGCGCCTGCGTGGTTGACCTTCGGCGTCGTGCCCGCGTACATGCTCCTCGCACTTATTTTGGGCACAGCGTGGATCACCTCCACCACGGTCGGCTCGCTGCGCTGGGCCATCGAGGAGCGCGGCCCCACCCGCGACGACCAGCGCAACGTGTTCCACGCACCATCGCGCGTCGCGAAGAAATTGCTGCTGCTCTGGGGCTTCGGTACGGCGCTGCTGACGCTGCTGTACGGCCTGCAGGATTCGGCGTTCATTCCTCGCTTCCTGTTCGCGGTCGGTTTCCCGGGGATCGTCGTTGCCACCGCGTGCTACATGATCACCGAGTTCTCGCTCCGGCCGATCGCGGCGCAGGCTTTGGAAGCGGGCCGACCGCCCCGCCGGTTGGCGCACGGCGTCATGGGTCGGACCATGACGGTGTGGTTGCTGAGCTCTGGGGTGCCCGTCCTGGGCATTCTGCTGCTCGCGGTGTTTGCGCTGTCGCTGCAGAATCTCAGCGCGACGCAGTTCGCCGTTGCGGTCATGATCATCGCGCTGGTCGCACTGATTTTCGGCTTGGTCCTGATGTGGCTGTTGTCGTGGCTCATCGCGACGCCGGTCCGGGTGGTGCGGGCGGCGCTCAAACAGGTCGAGGGCGGGGATCTGGACTGCAATCTGGTGGTGTTCGACGGCACGGAACTTGGTGAGTTACAACGCGGGTTCAACTCAATGGTGCACGGGCTGCGCGAACGTGAACGGCTTCGGGATCTGTTCGGGCGCCATGTCGGCCGGGAGGTCGCGGCGCTGGCCGAAAAGGAACGCCCCAAGCTCGGGGGCGAAGAGCGCCATGCCGCGGTGATCTTCGTCGACATCATCGGCTCCACCGAGCTCGTCACCAGCAGGCCGGCCGTCGAGGTCGTGGAACTGCTCAACCGATTCTTCGATGTCGTGGTCGACGAGGTCGACGAGCATCACGGGCTGGTGAACAAGTTCGAGGGCGACGCCGTCCTGGCGGTGTTCGGCGCACCGGTCTCGCTGGAGAACGCCGAAGCCGAGGCGCTCGCCGCCGCACGCGCGATGGCCCGGCGATTGCGCGCCGAGGTTCCAGAGTGCGAAGCGGGCATCGGGGTCGCCTCAGGTCAGGTCGTCGCGGGCAACGTCGGTGCCAAGGAGCGGTTCGAGTACACGGTGATCGGCGAGCCCGTCAACGAGGCGGCGCGGCTGTGCGAACTGTCCAAGAAGGTCGACGGACACCTGGTGGCCTCATCGGAAGCCGTGAACAGGGCGACCGAAAGCGAAAGGCAGCATTGGGAATTGGGTGAATCGGTGACGCTGCGTGGCCACGCAGAGCCGACGCGGTTGGCAACACCGGTCAGCGCGAACTGAGACGCCGCTTCGAGTACCGGACCGCCCAGTAGGCGACCACCAACGCCACCACGAGCAGCGGGTACCCCATCGCGATCCTGGCGAAGGCCAGCCAGCCTGTCTGGTCCCCGTCATAGAGCCAACGCTGCACGACGAGCCGCGCCACGAACACGACGACGAACGTGAGTGTGGCGATGTCATACGCATACCGGGAACGTCGGTCGTCACGCCAGGCATGTCCGGCGCCATTGAGGCCATTCCATATGACGCCGACCAGAGGCCACCGCATCAGCACCGACGCGAGGAAGACGACCGCGAGGATGAGACTCATCCAGATACCCAGCAGGAAATAGTCTTTCGCTTCCCCGGTCTGCCAGGCGATGTACGCCGCGATGGCGACGCCGAGGACTCCGGAGAGGGCTGGCTGCACCGGTTCCCTGCGCACCAGGCGCAGCGCCGCGATCACCAATGCGGTGCCAAGGGCGACAACGATGGCACCCGTGAGGCCGAAAGCCGCGTCACCGACGACGAAGGCGATGCTCGGCAGTGCTGCGTACACCAGACCGGCAGTGCCGCCCATCTGTTCGAGAAGTGTCGGCGCCGGCTTCGTTGTTTTGGCCATCGTTGAGTTCCAGGTTCCTTTCAGGCATGCGCCATTACCGGGCCGGCTGCCCGTGGCGCTATCCGTTGCGGTTGTGAGGTTTTGGATCAGGTCACGGCGTGGCGGGCCCTCCGAGTCGCCCGTTGGTGGCATCGCTGATTGCCCGATCCATCAATTCGAGGCCCTGTTCCTGGGTGAACTTCTCCTTGCGGACGATCACCGCGACGCTGACCTCCTCGTCGACCACGCGGAACGCGGCGGTCACGGCGGCGGCGTACAGCTTGACCGTCAGGTCCGAGTCCGGCAGTTCGAGCCGCTGCGCGAACACCGGAATCAAGCCCTTCTCCATGTAGTCGTGCACCATCAGGTATGACGTGCGCAGCACGGGATCTGATACCGAGAGGGTGGCGATCCGCATCGCGCTTCTCTCGTCGACGATGTCGCGTTCCGACAGCGGGTAGGCGATCGTGTCGGCCGCCAAGTGCTCGGACAGGGACAGTTCGGGGGGCCACCGGTGCATCGAAGCGAGAAATCGATCAGCCGACTTGGCCAGCACGGGCTCGACACAGCTCTCCTTGGATCGGAAGTACCGCCAGATGGTGCGTGTGGAAAGCCCTGCGGCGGCGGCGATTTCGTCACCACTGGTGGCTGCGACACCTTTTTCCCAGAACAGTTCACAGGCATGCCTCGACACCTCGAGGCGCGCCTGCGCCGTATCCGGCCGGGCCTGTGCGATTGCCCTCACCTCCCGCCTGTCACTTAGTGACAGTGTCACAGTGTCGCTTGGTGACAGGGATGTCAAGTAGCCACGGTGACTACGGTGTCGTTTTTCCGCTAGTCATGTCGGTGGTCGCGTGTAATTGTCGAGTCATGTACGCCGATTTCGACCGCTGCTACCGGGCAGTCCAATCCAAGGATGCACGGTTCGACGGATGGTTCGTCACGGCCGTGCTCACAACAAAGATCTACTGCCGGCCGAGCTGCCCGGTACGTCCGCCCTACGCGCGCAACATGCGGTTCTATCCGACAGCGGCGGCGGCGCAGAGGGCCGGCTTCCGGTCATGCAAGCGGTGTAGGCCGGACGCTTCGCCCGGCTCGCCGGAATGGAACGTGCGCGGTGATGTCGTCGCTCGCACGATGCGTCTCATCGCCGACGGGACCGTGGACCGAGACGGCGTCACGGGGCTCGCTGCGCGTGTGGGTTACACGGTGCGGCAGCTCGAGCGATTGATGCAGGCCGAGGTGGGTGCCACGCCCCTCACCCTCGCGCGGGCTCAGCGTGCCCAAATGGCCCGCGTCCTTATCGAGACGACCGAAATGCCGTTCAGTGAGGTCGCTTTCGCGTCGGGCTTCTCCAGCATTCGGCAGTTCAACGAGACAGTGCGCACGGTTTGCGACCTGACGCCGACGATGCTGCGTTGTCGGGCGAAGGCACGATTCGGTGGTACCGACACCGTCGGCACTGGAGTGGTGTCGCTACGCCTTCCGGTACGAACACCGTTCGCGTTCGAAGGCATTTTCGGGCACCTGGCAGCCACTGCAGTCCCCGGTGTGGAGGAGGTGCGCGACGGCGCGTTCCGGCGCACCCTACGTCTGCCCCATGGCGCTGGAATCGTCAGCTTGAGGCCGTATCCCGATCACGTCCAGTGCCGGCTGGTTGTCGACGACTTTCGGGACCTGACTGCGGCGATCGCACGGAGCCGGCGGCTGCTCGATCTCGACGCCGACCCGGAGGCGATCGTAGATGCCCTCAATACCGACCAGCAGCTCGCCACGCTCGTCGCCAAGGCGCCGGGCCAACGCATACCGCGGACTGTCGACGAACACGAGCTAGCGCTGCGCGTCGTTCTCGGCCAACAGGTTTCGACTGCCGCGGCGCGCACGCATGCCGGGCGGCTCGCGGCGGCCTACGGCAGATCCATCACCGACCCGGACGGCGGGCTGACACATGTCTTCCCAGCGGTGGACCAGCTCGCTGACATCGATCCACAACACCTGGCATTTCCGAAGTCACGCCGGCGCACTCTGACCGCATTGATAGCGGCGTTGGCGCGGGGGGACGTCGTGGTGGATTCCGGGTGCGATTGGGATGCAGCCCGGGCACAGCTGCTCGCAATCCCGGGCATCGGCCCGTGGACGACTGAGATGGTCGCCATGCGCGGCCTGGGCGATCCCGATGCGTTTCCCGCAACAGACCTCGGGGTGTGTGCAGCGGCGGACCAGCTCGGTCTGCCTGCGGCGCCGCGCCAGCTCTCCGAGCGCAGCGCATCGTGGCGACCATGGCGTTCCTATGCGACGCAACACCTTTGGACAGCACTCGACCATGCCGTGAACCAATGGCCACCCAAGGAGAAATGATGGAAGCCGTGCGCTACCGCACGATGGACAGCCCGGTCGGCCTGCTTACGCTGGCCGGAAACGGCGGACGCCTGCAGCACCTTCGGATGGTCGATCAGACGTATGAGCCAAATCGCACCGGCTGGCAGCGCTCTGAATCTGTGTTCTCAGATGCCGTTGAACAACTTGACGAATATTTCCGCGGCACACGGCGTGAATTCGACCTCGACCTCGATCTGGTCGGGACAGCGTTTCAGAAGAAGGTCTGGAAAGCGCTGTTGACAATCCCTTACGGAGAGACGAGGTCCTACGGAGAAATTGCCGTTCAGATCGATGCGCCGGGAGCATTTCGGGCCGTCGGATTGGCCAATGGACATAATCCGATCGGCATTATCGTGCCCTGCCATCGGGTGATCGGCGCCAATGGAAATCTAACCGGATATGGCGGCGGATTGGAACGCAAAAGAATGCTACTAGGAATGGAACGAAGTCATTCGCCGACCACTCCGACGCTATTCGACTGACAGAAATTCCCGACAAATGCCTGTGCCCCCCGATTAAATCGAGGGGCACAGGACCTAATGTGTGTTCGGCGGTGTCCTACTTTTCCACCCGGGTGGGTAGTATCATCGGCGCTGGTAGGCTTAGCTTCCG
>NZ_JAQGCZ010000020.1 GCF_027706845.1 Mycolicibacterium sp. BiH015 | reverse complement strand
GGCCCACCGGCGAACGCGCCCAATGGAAGTGGTACCACCCCTTCGAGCCACCACCACCCACCACCAACTAGTGCGCGCGCACCTCGTCGGGCTGCAGCCACTCGGTGGGCCGCAGCAGGACGACCTCGGGGACGATGCATGCCGCCGAGAGTCGGGTCGTCATCCGAACAACTTCGGCGACGTCACGCGGACTGATCATCGTCGAAACGTCGACCTGGTCGCGGTAGGCGTCGGCCATCGCGGTGTCCACCAGCCCGGGACACAGGGCGGTGGCTTTGATGCCGGAGGTGGACAGTTCGTCGTGGAGAGCCTCGGTGAATCCGACGACGGCGAACTTCGTCGCCGAGTAGGTGGACAGCGTAGCCTCGCCCCGCTTGCCGGCATTGGAGGCGGTGTTGACGACCTGGGCCGAACCTCGTAGTCGGACAGCTTCTTTCAGCAGCGGCAGGCACTTGCTGGTGAGCAGGACGACCGCGCGGACATTGACTGCCAACTGTGCGTCGAGCAGCTCGGCGGTGATGTCGCCGACGGCGCTGTTGCCTGCGATCCCGGCGTTGTTCACCAGCAGGTTCAGCGCGCCGAACGCTCGGCGGTGTTCCTCGGCGATCGCATCGAGGAAGCTCTCGTCGGCCACCGACCCGGCCATTGTGCGTACCTCGGGGCCGGGCAGCTTGCGCATCGATTCTGCTGTGCTGCTGAGCTTTTCGGGGTCGCGGGCCACCATGGTCACCGCGAATCCCTCTTCGCGGAGGGCTGATGTGACGGCGAGGCCGATGCCACCCGAGGCCCCGGTGACTATCGCGCTGCGTGGCTCATCGGTCATCTGAACGATTAGACAGGGTCCGGCCTGGTGTCGCGCGGCGAGCTCGGTTCGAGCAAGGCCCGAACTGCGTTGCGCGACCCGTAGGGACGCAGCATCTGGCTTGCGGGCCGGGTGCGGACGTTCAGCGGCCACCAGAACCAGCGCCCGAGCGCGGCGGCGATCGAGGGGGTCATGAACGATCGCACGATCAGGGTGTCGAAGAGCAGCCCGAGCCCGATCGTGGTGCCGATCTGGCCGAGCACCACCAGATCGCTGAAAATGAACGACGACATCGTCGCGGCGAACACGAGACCCGCCGCCGTCACGACGCCACCGGTACCTGCCATGGCGCGGATGACACCGGTTTTCAACCCCGCCCCGATCTCCTCCTGGAACCGGGATATCAGCAACAGGTTGTAGTCGGCGCCCACCGCCAACAGAAGGATGATCGCCAGCGCGAGCACGATCCAGTACAGCTCTATGCCGAAGATGTACTGCCACACCAGAACCGACAGGCCGAACGAGGCGCCCAGCGACAGCGCGACGGTGCCCACGATGACGCATGCCGCGACCAGGCTGCGGGTGATGAAGATCATGATCAGCAGGATGAGCGCGAGCGCGGCCATCGCGACGATCAGCAGGTCGTATTTCGCGCCGTCCTGGATGTCCTTGTAGGTGGCCGCGGTGCCGGCGATGTAGATCTTCGCGTCGGACAACGGGGTTGCCTTGATCGCGTCGAACGCCGAGTTCCTGATCGCATCGATGTGCGAGATGCCCTCGGGCGTCGCCGGATTGCCCTCGTGGGTGATGATCATGCGGGCCGCTTTGCCGTCAGGGGACAGGAACAGCTTCAGGCCGCGCTGGAAGTCGGGGTTGTCGAACGCCTCCGGAGGCAGATAGAAGGAGTCGTCGTTCTTGGCGGCGTCAAAGGCCTGCCCCATCGCGGTCGCGTTCTGCAGCGCCTCCTGGCTCTGCGCGTTGGTGCCTGTCGTGGTGGCGTAGTTGGACAGGATGAGATCACGGTTTCGTTCCTGGATCGCGATCTGCGGCGGCAGCAGCGCCAGCAGCTGCGGCTGGAGAGCGTCGAGTTTGTCGAGGCTCGCCGTGATGGTGCTGAACTGCTCACTGAGCTGGCTGATCCCGTCGATGGCGTCGAACACCGAACGCAGCGCCGCGCACATCGGAATGTCGAAGCAGTGCGGCTCCCAATAGAAGTAATTGCGGATCGGCCGGAACTGGTCGTCGAAGTTGGCGATCTTGTCCCGCAGGTCGTTGACGATCGTCACGGTGTCGTGGAACGCCTGGGTCTGATCGTGCGTCGCCGCGGCGCTGGCCTGCTGCAGCGTCAGCTGCTGGCGGAGGATGTCGACGGTGTTGGTGATTTCGTTGGCCTGCTTGAGCAGGTCGGCGCCGCGGTCCTGCTGATAGCTCAAATTCATGATCTGGCTGGCACTTTGGGCGCTGATCTGAAAAGGGATGGAGCTGTGGCTGATGGGCGTGCCCAGAGGACGGGTGATCGACTGCACCAGGTTGACCCCGGGAGTGTGCAGCACACTCTTGGCGATGCGCTCCAGGATGAGCATGTCCGCGGGATTGCGCATGTCGTGGTCGGCTTCGATCATCAGCAGCTCGGGATTCAACCGAGCCTGGGAGAAATGGCGTTCGGCGGCGGCGTAACCCTGGACCGCGGGTGCCGAATCGGGAAGGTAGGGGCGGGCGTCATAGCTCGTTTTGTAGCCCGGCAGCGCGACAAGCCCGATGACGGCGATCAGGCAGGACACGACCAGGATCGGACCGGGCCAGCGGACGATGGAGGTGCCGATACGTCGCCAACCACTGGCGCGCACTTTGCGTTTCGGCTCCATCAGCCCGAAGCGGCTCCCGATGACGAGGATGGCGGGTCCGAGGGTGAGAGCAGCGGCCAACGTCACGAGAACACCGATGGCCGCGGGGATGCCGAGGGTCTGGAAGTACGGCAGGCGGGTGAAGCTCAGGCACGCGACTGCACCGGCGATGGTCAGTCCTGAGCCGACGATGACGTGCACCGTGCCGCGAAACATGTCGTGGTAGGCCGCTTCTCGGTCCATACCCTTGTTGCGCGCTTCGTGGTAGCGGCCGACGACGAAGATCGCGTAGTCGGTGCCCGCCGCGATGGCCAGCAGCGTCAGCAGGTTGGTCGCGTAGGTGGTCAGCCCGATGACGCCTGCGTCGGCGAGCGCCGCGACGACACCGCGCGCGGCGGCGAGTTCGATGAGCACGGCGACCAGCACGAGCAGCGTCGTGACGATCGATCGGTAGACGACGAGCAGCATGACCGCGATGACCAGGAACGTGATGGCGGTGACCTTGTGGGTGCCCGCGCTGCCGACCTCGAAGTTGTCGGTGATCAGCGGTGCGGCGCCGGTGACGTAGGCCCGGAGTCCCGGCGGGGGCGGGTTGTCGGCGACGATGGTGCGGACGGCGTCGACGGACTCGTTGGCCAGTGCCTCGCCCTGGTTGCCGGCCAGGTAAAGCTGCACCAGCGCCGCCTTGCCGTCTTTGCTCTGGGATCCGCCCGCGGTGAGCGGGTCGCCCCAGAAGTCTTGGATGTGCTCGACGTGCTTGGTGTCAGCACCGAGCTTCTTGACGAGGTCGTCGTAGTACGCGTGGGCTTCGGCACCCAGCGGCTGATCGCCTTCGAGGACGATCATGGCGGCGCTGTCGGAGTCGAACTCGTCGAAGACCTGGCCGATGTGGCGCATCGCCTGAATGGACGGTGAGTCGGCCGCGTTCATCGACACGGAGCGTTCCGCGCCGACGACCTCGAGCTGGGGCGCCACGATGTTCGACACGGCGGCGACCGCGATCCACAGAAGCAAGATCGGGACGGCGAGTTGCCGGATCAGGCGGGAGATGCGCGACGGCTCGCTCATGCGGTCTTGTCCAGGCAGGAGATGTAGCCGTTCACGTTCGAGGTGACCCTTTCGTCCTTGACGACACCATTGACGGTGATGCGGCATCCGATGGAGTCGCCGTCGCCCTGAGCGCGCAGATCGACGAACATGGTGGGTTCATCGGTGGTCAGTTCCTGCGTCCAGGGCAGGCTCACATCGTCGACCCGCTGGGGTTGGGCGTCCACGTCGAGGTAGTTGACGGTAGCCACCGAACCGGGGGACCCGAACACCTCGAGCAGAACCTCTTTGGGATCGAAGCCGGTGTTCTCCAGCGCTTCCGCTCCGGTCTTCTGAATCACGTTGTCGGAACCGAAAATCCCGTGCAGACGGACGATGCCGAAGGCGACGGCGGCGACCACGATGACCGCCACCAGGGCGGCCCAGTGTCGTCGCATCACTTTGCCAGCCGAAACACCGCTCACCCGAATGCCTTTCGAAGTCCGGTCCTGGCGCGCCGAATCGAAACGGTACGGTACCGTACTCTGGTGCGCAACCGTTCCGTGGAGACCGACAACGGTCCATCGGCGTCGCGGTGGACCGCCAGGGAATCCGAGCTGCTCGCCGTCACGCTGCAACTGCTGCAGCAGCACGGTTACGACCGGTTGACCGTCGACGCGGTGGCACTGCAGGCGAAGGCGAGCAAGGCGACGGTGTACCGGCGCTGGCCCTCGAAGGCCGACCTGGTGCTGGCCGCCTTCATCGAAGGCACCCGGCTGGCGGGGCGTCCGCCGAACACCGGTTCGTTGCGGACCGACCTGCTGGCGCTCGGGGGGACGGTGTGTCGCCAGGCGCGTGAGCACGGAAGCACGATGCGAGCGGTGCTCAACGAGATGTCACACAGCCCTCGCTTGCGCGAGGCCATGCAGCACGAGTTCGTCGATCAGCGCAAGCTGGTGATGGAGTCGGTGCTCACCGATGCGGTGGCCCGTGACGAGATCGATGCGTCGGCGATCAACGACGAGATCTACGATCTGCTGCCGGGCTATCTGGTGTTCAGGTCGCTGGTCTCACCGCGGCCGCCGACCGAGGACACCGTCAGAATCCTGGTGGACGAGGTGCTGCTTCCTAGCCTGGGCTACCGGCGTCCAGCTTCGCGCTGACGTAGACGATCTCTCCGAGCGGGTCGGTGCCCTCGGACAGAACGGGTTGCGGGCGTCCGTAGCGCGTGAACAACTCTTCCCGGGCTGCGCCGCTGACCTGCCAGCCCTTGCTGCTGAGATAGTCCATCACGTGGTTGCGTGCCCCGGCATATACGAGCGAGGCCATGTCGATGTCGAACCCGTGCTCGCGCAGCGGTTCCGACAGTGCGCTCGCCTTGTCGGCGTCGAAGTCGACAATGCCCGGCGCATATTCGGTGGCAATGGTGCTTCCCGGCGCCGACAGCTCGGTGATCTGGTCGAACAACCTGTCCTGGGCCTCGGGCGGGAGGTAGATCAGCAGGCCTTCGGCCAGCCACGCGGTGGGTTGGGCGGGCGAGAACCCGGCCTCCCGCAGCGCCTTGGGCCAGTCGTCGCGCAGGTCGATCGGAACCGGCCGGTGGGTTGCCGTCGGCTCGGCGCCGATATCGCGCAGCGTGCGGGTCTTGAATTCGATGACCTGGGGCTGATCCAGCTCGTAGACGACCGTTCCCGGGGGCCATGCCAGTCGGTAGGCCCGTGCGTCGAGCCCGGACGCCAGGATCACCACCTGGGCGACGCCTGCCGCCGTCGCCGCGGTGCAGCAGTCGTCGAAAAACTTGGTACGGACCGCCATTCCGTCGATCATCGCCTGCGCTCGCTCCGCGGAGCTGTCGGGGAACTGGGCCAGATCGATTTCGCCGTCGAGCAGCTTGATGAAGAATTCCAGGCCGACGGCTCGCACCAGCGGATCGGCGTAAGGGTCGTTGATCAGAGGGTCGGGTCCGGCGCTGGCCACGGCACGGCCTGCGGCCACCAACGTCGCCGTGGCACCCACACTGGAGGCCGGGTCCCAGGAATCGTCGTCCGTGCGCGCCACCCGGCTATCCTAACCGCGCCGACAGGTAGCCGGAGTCCCCGACCATCGCGGCCAGCTGGTCGTTGGGTCGCTCGAAACCGTTGGCGGCGTAGGCCTCTGCATTGGGAAGCACGGTGACGTGCCAGCCCTGCCCGCGAAGGTGGTCGCCCGCCGACGTCCTGGGCCCGCTGTAGAACAGCTCACTCAGGTCGATGTCGCTGCCGTAGCGGCGACCGCGGTCGCTGAGCTCTTTGGCCCAGTCGCCGGTCAGGGCTTTGGCATCCATGTGCTCGGTCGCCAGTGCGCTGCCCGGTGCGCTCAGCGACGTGATGTTGTCCAGCAGCCGGTCCTGTGCATCGGGCGGCAGATAAATCAGCAGCCCTTCGGCGATCCACGCCGTCGGCCGTGAAGGGTCGAAACCGTTCTCACGCAATGCTTCCGGCCAATCGTCGCGCAGATCAATGCTCACCGTTCTACGGTCTGCCGCGGGTGTGGCACCAGCCTCGGCAAGCACCCTCGTCTTGAAGTCGATCACCGCCGGCTGGTCGATCTCGAACACCACGGAGCCGTCGGCCCACGGCAGCCGGTAGGCGCGGGTGTCGAGGCCCGACGCGAGGATCACCGCCTGCCGGATGCCCCGTTTTCCTGCGGCGGTGAAGAAGTCGTCGAAGAACCGGGTGCGCACGGCGATGTGTTCACGCATCTGCTGGGCTCCGAACAGCGGGTCGGCCTCGTCGCCGAGTTCGCCGTTGGCCACCTTGATGAAGTGCGGCAGGCCGACAGCCTCGACCAGTGCTGCGGCGTAGGGGTCGTCGATCAGCGGGTCGGGCCCGCGGCTGGCGAGTGCTCGCGTGGCGGCCACCGACGTGGCGGTCGCCCCGACGCTGGACGCCAGGTCCCAGGTGTCGCCCTCAGTGCGCGCCATCTGGGTTCCCTTCGGCCAAGACTGCGGTCAGTGCTCTCGAATCACGAAGTGCGGCAAGGCTTTCGGTGACAGAGAACTCGCGGCCGTAGTGCGCGAAGACCTCGGGCCGCGACCGGCCGCTGACCTGCCAGCCCAGCGAGCCGAGGTAGTCGGCCGCGGGTGTGCGCTCCCCGGTGTGGAACAGGCTCGCCACATCCGGGATGTCGGCGTCGAAGCCCTGGCTCTCCCATTGCGCGCGCAGAGCGCGGCTGCGCTGACCGATGCTCGCTCCCGCATCGGGATGGTATTCGGTCGCCAGCCTGCTTCCCGCAGCACTGAGCCGGGTGATCACGTCGAACAGCCGGTCTTGCGCGTCCGGCGGCAGATAGACGAGCAAGCCCTCGGCGATCCACGCGGTCGGCATGGTCGGGTCGAAGCCGGCGCCGCGCAACGCGGCCGCCCAATCGTCCCGCAGGTCCGCTGCGACGGTGTGCAGCCGTGCCGACGGGGCTGCGCCGAGGGCGGCCAGCGTCGCCGTCTTGAATTCGATGACCGCGGGCTGGTCGATCTCGAAGACCGTGGTACCCGCCGGCCAGTCCAGTCGGTAGGCGCGCGAGTCCAGTCCCGAGGCGAGGATGACGGCCTGCCTGATCCCGGCGGCCATGGCATCGGTGAAGAAATCGTCGAAGAACCGCGTGCGGACCGCCATGACGTCCGTCATCAGCGCGGCGGTCCCGGATTCGTCTCCGGAGGAGAAGTCGATCTCCCCGTCCACGACCCTAGTGAAGAAGTCGATCCCGACTGCACGCACCAGCGGAGCCGCATACGGGTCGTCGATCAGCGGGTCGGCTTCCCCGCTGGCGACGGCACGGGCGGCGGCGACCATCGTCGCCATCGCGCCGACGCTGGACGCCAGGTCCCAGGTGTCGCCCTCGGTGCGCGCCATCCGTGCCTCCCTGAAACCGTGCTTGAAACCGTGGGCCAGGCCTACTTGGCGGCGCTGACGTAGACGACATCGGCGAAGCCTTCGTCGCTGTCCAGAGGCTGGAGCCCGTAGCGCACCAACAGATCGTTGGTCGGGGTGCTCTCCACCGTCCAGCCCCGACCCCGCAGATACTCGACAACGTCGTTGCGGTCGCCGAGGAACACCAGCTCGGAGAAGTCGAGATCGAAGCCGTGGCTGCGCCAGGTGTCGGTGGAGGACTGCATCTTCTCGCGCATCTCCTCCTGGTCCACATCGTGGTGCGCCGGCACGGACTCGACGGCGAGCCGGCTCCCGGGCGCGCTGAGCGCACCGATGGCGTCCAGCAGGCGGTCCTGCGCATCCGGCGGCAGGTAGCCGAGCAGCCCCTCGGCGATCCATGCGGTCGGTGCGGTCGAGTCGAAGCCGGCCTCGGCCAGCGCAGCGGGCCAGTCGTTGCGAAGGTCGACGGGAACCGTCTTCAACTCGGTCGACGGCCGGGCGCCGAGCCCGGCGAGAGTGGTGGCCTTGAACTCGATGACCTCGGGCTGGTCGATCTCGAACAGCGTCATGTCGTCGGGCCAGGTGAGGCGATAGCCGCGGGCGTCCAGGCCGGAGGCGAGGATGACGGCCTGACGGACGCCGGACGCGACAGCCGCGGCGAAGAAGTCGTCGAAGAAACGGGTACGCGCGGCCATGCCGTCGGCGAAGCGGCTCATCCCGACCGGCGACTCGCCGGAGTTCCCGGTGTCCAGATCGGCCGGGGTCAGCTCGCCACTGGCCAGGCGGGTGAAGAAGTCGACGCCGACGGCGCGCACGAGCGGCTCGGCGAACGGATCGTCGATCACGGGTTGCTCGGCCCGGGTGGCCACGGCGCGGGCTGCGGCGACCATCGTCGCGGTGGCCCCCACGCTGGAGGCGAGGTCCCAGGTGTCGTCTGCGGTACGGGGCATCTCGTGTCCTTTTTAATTAGATGAATTAACAACCGTCGCCACGGTACGCGCCGAATCTGAGGGTCGTCTGAGACGTTCAGATTCGGGCCAACCAAGATGCAACTGTTAGTCTCGTAGACTGTTTGAACGCGTGACTTGGGCAGGCTATTTCTCCTGCTCATGCCGTCGCGCACACGACTTGACCACGACGCTGGTGACGCCAGCTACACGAGCACGCCGCGATCGACACCCCGGCCGTGCAGGAGGAAAGAGTGCTCTCGGCCTTCATCTCGTCCTTGCGGACAGTCGATCTGAGACGGAAGATCCTGTTCACGCTGGGCATCGTGATCCTTTACCGGGTCGGTGCCTCCATCCCGTCCCCGGGTGTCAACTACCCCAACGTCCAGCAGTGCATCGCGCAGGTCAGCGGTGGTGAGTCGGGGCAGATCTACTCGCTGATCAACCTCTTCTCCGGCGGCGCGCTGCTGCAGCTGTCGGTGTTCGCGGTGGGCATCATGCCCTACATCACCGCCAGCATCATCGTGCAGCTGCTCGGCGTCGTCATCCCTCGCTTCGAGCAGCTGCGCAAAGAGGGCCAAGCGGGTCAGACGAAACTCACGCAGTACACGCGCTACCTCGCGATCGCGCTGGCCATCCTGCAGGCCACCAGCATCGTCGCGCTGGCCGCCAACGGCGGCCTGCTGCAGGGCTGCTCGCTCGACATCATCCAGGGGCAGAGCGAAGGCCTCAACATCTGGACGCTGGCGGTCATCGTCATCGTCATGACCGCCGGTGCCGCGCTGGTCATGTGGATGGGCGAGCTCGTCACCGAGCGCGGCGTCGGCAACGGCATGTCGCTGATCATCTTCGCCAGCATCGCCTCGGCGATCCCGGGCGAGGGCAAGAACATCCTGGACAGCCGCGGCGGCATGGTCTTCGCGCTGGTCTGCGTGGCGGCCCTGGTCATCGTCATCGGCGTCGTCTTCGTCGAGCAGGGCCAGCGCCGTATCCCGGTGCAGTACGCCAAGCGCATGGTGGGCCGCAAGATGTACGGCGGCACGTCGACCTACCTGCCGCTGAAGGTCAACCAGGCCGGCGTCATCCCGGTCATCTTCGCGTCGTCGCTGATCTACATCCCGCACCTGATCACCCAGCTGATCACCAGCGGCAGTTCCACGCCGAGCACCGGGTGGTGGCAGACCTTCGTCGCCGAGTACCTGACCGACCCCAGTAGCCCGGTCTACATCGCGATCTACTTCAGCCTGATCATCTTCTTCACCTACTTCTACGTCTCCATCACCTTCAACCCCGAAGAACGTGCCGACGAGATGAAGAAGTACGGCGGCTTCATCCCCGGCATCCGCCCGGGCAAGCCGACCGCCGATTACCTGAACTTCGTCCTGTCGAGGATCACCTTGCCGGGCTCGATCTATCTGGGCGTGATCGCCGTCCTGCCGAACCTCTTCCTGGAGATCGGCAACACCGGCTCTGTGCAGAACCTGCCGTTCGGCGGCACCGCGGTCCTCATCGCCGTCGGCGTCGGCCTGGACACCGTGAAGCAGATCGAAAGCCAGCTGATGCAGCGCAACTACGAGGGCTTTTTGAAGTGAGAGAGGGTTTCCTACGTTGAGAATCGTGTTGTTGGGCCCGCCGGGTGCGGGCAAGGGAACCCAGGCGCAGAAGCTGGCCGAGAAGCTCGGCGTGCCGCACGTATCCACCGGCGATCTGTTCCGGTACAACATCAGCAACAACACCGAGCTGGGTGTGGAAGCGAAGAAGTACCTGGACGCCGGCGATCTGGTTCCGGCCACGCTCACCAATGCGCTGGTCGATGACCGCCTCGACGACGACGACGCCAAAGAGGGCTTCATCCTCGACGGCTTCCCACGTTCGGTCGAGCAGGCCGAAGCGCTGGCGCAGATGCTCCATAAGCGCGGTCTGGCTCTCGACGCGGTGCTCGAATTCCGGGTGCCCGAGGAGGAGCTCGTCGCTCGCCTGCAGGGCCGCGGCCGCGCCGACGACACCGAGGACGTCATCCGCAACCGGTTCAAGGTCTACCGCGACGAGACCGCGCCGCTGCTCGACTTCTACTCCGACGACCTCAAGACGGTGGACGCCGTCGGTGAACTCGACGAGGTGTTCGCCCGCGCGCTGAAGGCGCTCGGCCGCTAGATGGTTTCCCTGCCCGGGCTGCGCAGCCGCAAGGTCGTTCCGCAGCGCACCGCCGGTGAACTGGACGCGATGGCAGCGGCCGGCGCGCTGGTCGCCGCCGCACTGAAAGCCGTGCAGGCGGCGGCCGCACCGGGCGTGTCGACGCTGGAGCTCGACGCCGTCGCCGAGTCGGTGATCCGCGACGGGGGCGGCACGCCGTCGTTCCTCGGTTACCACGGGTTCCCCGCGACCATCTGTTCGTCGGTCAACGACCGCGTCGTGCACGGCATCCCGAACGACGCGGAAAAGCTCGCCGCCGGCGATCTCGTCTCGATCGACTGCGGTGCGATCCTCGACGGCTGGCACGGCGACTCGGCGTTCACCTTCGGTGTCGGCGAGCTGATCCCCGCCGACGAGATGCTGTCCGCCGCGACACGGGATTCGATGGAGGCCGGTATCGCTGCCATGGTCCCCGGGAACCGGCTGACCGACGTTTCGCACGCCATCGAACAGGGCACCAGGGCCGCCGAGGCGCGCTACGGCCGCCGATTCGGCATCGTCGCCGGCTACGGCGGGCACGGTATCGGCCGCGAGATGCACATGGACCCGTTCCTGCCGAACGAGGGCTCACCCGGCCGCGGACCGTACCTGGCCGTCGGTTCTGTGCTCGCCATCGAGCCCATGCTCACCCTCGGCACCCGCAAAACTGCGGTGCTCGACGACAACTGGACCGTCGTCACGACCGACGGTTCGCGCGCCGCGCACTGGGAGCACACCGTCGCGGTCACCGACGACGGCCCCCGCATCCTGACCGCGCGCTGAACCGAAAGCCCGTCGCCGTCGTGTCACTGGCGGAGGATGGCGCAAGTGAACCACCGGGACGACCCCGAAGCTGCGGTGATGCGGGCGCTCTACAACGAGCACGCCGCCGCGCTGTGGCGCTATGCGCTGCGGCTCACCGGGGACCGGGCGCGTGCCGAGGACGTGGTTCAGGAGACGCTGATGCGCGCGTGGCGGCACCCCGATGTCACCGCCGATCTGGACCGGTCCGCCAGGGCGTGGCTGTTCACCGTGGCGCGCAACATGATCATCGACGAGCGTCGAAGTGCCCGGTTCCGGCACGAGACGGGGGTGCCCGATCCCGAGCTTGTCGCCGACGTGGCGTCACCTGACGACGTCGATACGGCGCTGGACCGGATACTGCTGGGCACGGCGTTGCGTCAGCTGTCCGACGAGCACCGCGCGGTGATTCGCCGGGCCTACTACCAGGGCTGGACGACGGGACAGATCGCAGCCGATCTGCAGATCCCGGAAGGAACCGTGAAGTCCCGGCTGCACTATGCCGTCCGCGCGCTGCGGCTCGGCCTACAGGAGATGGGGGTGACACGATGACTCTGCAAGACCGCCACCACGACACCTACCTGACGTGGGACGCCGCCTACGTGTTGGGTGCGCTGTCGGGCGAAGATCGCCGCGAGTACGAAGCGCACCTCGCCGAATGTGCCCGATGCCGTTCCGCCGTCGGGGAACTCGGCGGCATGCCCGGCCTGCTCGCAATGCTCGACCTCGGTGAGGTGCGCGCACTCGACGACGAAGAACCGGAGCCGCCGCTGCGACCCGAGGTGCTCACCTCTGTGATCGACCGCGTCGGTGTGCGCAGGCGGCGGGCGCGCTGGGCGACGATGACCGCTGTCGGGGTGGCCGCGGTGCTGGCGGCCGTCGCACTGATGGTCGCCGTGCGGCCGGAGACCTTCGGATTGCGTACGGCGCCAACACAACAGAGCACCGCGCAGATGCTCGGGATGAGCAAGGTCTCCGAGACCCCGATCAACGCGAGTGTCGCGTTGACCGGCTACGGCTGGGGCACCCGCATCGACATGGAGTGCTCGTACGGCGATTGGGGGCAGAGCCCCCACGGCGACAAGCCGCAGGATCTCGGCATGGTGGTGATCGGTCAGGACGGCAGCCGACACCAGATCGCCACGTGGCTGGGCGTTTCCGGTGCGACGGCACTGCCGAGCGGAACCACCCCGATGAACAGGGACGAAATCGCTGCCGTGCAACTGGTTTCGGCCGCCGACGGCTCGGTGCTGCTCGAGAAGCAGGTGTGACCCGGGCGCGCCGGTGCGGTAGAAAGACATGCGTGCCATCCGAACGGCGGGACCCCATCGCCATCGCGCGCGACAACTGGGAGCGCTCGGGGTGGGGCGATGTCGCCGACGGCATGGTTGCGGTGACCTCGGTGATGCGCGCCCACCAGATCCTGCTGGCCCGCGTCGAGAACGCCTTGCGGCCCTATGACCTGAGTTTTTCGCGCTATGAGCTGCTGCGGTTGCTGGCGTTCAGCCGCACGGGGGCGCTACCCATCACGAAGGCTTCCGACCGGCTGCAGGTGCACGTCACCAGCGTCACGCATGCGATCCGGCGATTGGAGTCCGACGGTCTGGTCGAACGGCTTCCGCACCCGACCGACGGACGCACGACGCTGGTCCGGATCACCGAGCTCGGCCGCTCGACCGTCGAGGATGCGACGGTGACGCTGAACAAGGACGTCTTCGGCGACATCGGTATCTCCGACGAACAGTCCCGCACGCTGGCTGCTTCGATCGAGACGTTGCGCCGCAGCGCAGGGGATTTCTGACTGTCGGTGCTCGTCACCGATTCGGGGGCAGCGGGATCGTCGCCGTCACCGCGGTGCCGTTGCCGGGGCGCGAGCGGATGTGGAGCCTGCCCCCGACGATCTCGGCGCGCTCGGCCATCGACAGCAGCCCGTAGCCGCCCATCTCGTCGCCGCCCAGCGGGCGTTCCAGCGTGTCGAAGCCGATGCCGTCGTCGACGATCTCCAACCGTGCGACATCGCCGTTGTCGGTCCTTTCGACGGCGAACGTCAGCCGGGCATGGTCGGCACGGGCGTGTTTGACGACGTTCTGCAGGCATTCCTGCGCGATGCGGTACAGCGCCAGCTCGATATGGTCGGGTACCCGGTCCTCGGCCAGCGTGACCTCGATGCCGATCTGTGGGATCGACCGGGCGAGGCTGGCCAGCCCGCCGGAGAGTCCCAGGTCGTCCAGCACCGGGGGGCGGAGCCCGCTGATTGCGGCGCGCGCCTCCTGCAGCGTCAGGTCGGCGAGTTCGCGTGCACGGTCGAGCTGTTCGGTCAGCGCGGCGCGGTCGTCGGGGGACTTCGCGGCCTGCGCAGCCGCATCGAGTCGGTAGGACAGCGTGACGAGCCGCTGCGAGATGCCGTCGTGGATGTCGCCGGCAAGCCTGCGCCGCTCCAATTCCTGGGCCTCGATGACCTGCTCGACGAAGTTCTCGTGAGCGCGTTCGCGGGCCACCAACTGGCGATGCAGCCGGGCCTGATGCATGGCGCCGGCGATCAGCCTGCCGATCACCAACAGCAGCTCGACATCGCGGTCACCGAAGTCGCGCTCGGCGACCGTGTGGACGTTGAGGACGCCGACCAACCCGCCGGGGTCGGTCTCCATCGGGACCGACACCATCGAGGTGAAATCGCGGCCGCGCAGCGAGCGGAACGGTAGGTAGCGCGGATCGGATTCCTTGTCCTTCCTGATCACCACCGGCTCCCGGTGACTGGCCACCCACCCCGAAATTCCTTGTCCCAGAGGAAGTCTGATCTTTCCCACTTCCGAGTCGAACGGTGGAGTCGCCCCCGCCAGCGTCAGCGACCGTTCCGTGTCGTCGAGCACGTGGACGAAGCAGACGTCGCTGTCGGTGGCCGCGGTGATCATCCTGGCCGCCGCGGCCGCGAGCGGTTCGACGCCCGGTCCGCTCGAGGCGGCCTGGATGAGCTCGCGCAGCAGCGCCAATTCGCGGTCGGCGGTCAGCAGCGGCCGCGTCACTGGAAGATCCCCTCGCGCAGTGCGGTCGCCACCGCACCCGTCCGGTCGCTGACCGCCAGCTTGCGGTAGATCGAGCTGAGGTGCGTCTTCACCGTCTCGTCGCCGATCACCAGCTTGGCCGCAATCGCCCGGTTGGACAGGCCGTTGACCACCAGTTCCAAGATCTCGCTCTCACGCTGGGTGAGCCCCTGACGGGCTCCGGGCCATTCCACGACGCGGCCCGCCATGGTCGGATCGATCGCGGTCTGGCCCGCGTGCACCAGCTCCAGCTGCCGGACCAGCTCCTCGCTGCTGATGCTCTTGAGCAGGTACCCGGCCGCCCCCACCCGCAGGGCCTGGAAGAGGTACTGCTCGTCGTCGTAGACCGACAGCATGACCACCTTGCGGTCGGGGTCGCGGGCGCGAAGCTGCTGGCACACGTCCAGCCCGCTGGATCCCTGCATACGGACATCGCACAGCACGATGTCGGGGTCGAGGTCGGCGACAACGCTCATCACCCGCTCCGCGCCCACCGCCTGGCCGACGACGGTGACCCGGCTGCCGAACGCGGCGAGCATCGCCTTGAGGCCTTCGATGACCATCTCATGGTCGTCGACCAGCACAATTCGCACCGGTCCGGGGCCTGCCATGGCCCAACCTTAGAGGCGTGCCAAGCGGTGCCTGCCGAGATGACGAATCAAATCCCCCGTGTGGGGGAGGTGCCGGGGGTGTGACGTGGGCCACCATTAGCTCGTGCAGCCCTCACAGCAGAAAGCATGGCGTGCCGGTCGCTTCTGGTGGGACTGGCAGGCAGAAGAATCCGAGCCGACGCCGCCGCAGCCCTTGAAGAAGCTCAGCGCGGTGGTCTTCGACCTCGATGCGCTCGCCGACGTCGAGAGCGCAGGTCACCGGCCCGCGTTCAACGCGGCTTTCGCGTCCCTCGGCCTTGACATCCAGTGGTCGGTCGCCCGGTACCGGCAGCTGCAGGCACTCACCGACGAACGCCGTCGGGTAGCCGCCGAGCTGCGCAAACGTGGAGTGAGCACGGAGTGCGACGTGCTCGCCGAGCTGCTCGTCGACGAGATCTGCATGACGAAGGCGATGATCCTCGACGAGACGATCCTCGACGCCGACATCGCGGTGCGCCCGGGGATGCTCGACCTGATCGCCGAGGCGTACGGCGCGGGCGTCGGCATCGGCATTGTCAGCACGGGCAACCGCACGTGGGTGGAGCCGCTGGTGCGGCAGCTGATCGGGGAGGGGATCGCCGGAGCGGTGCTGACCGTCGACGATGCGCCCCGCGGGGAGCTGTATGCGGCGGCGTTGGCCGAGCTCGGGGCCCCGGCCCACGATTCACTGGCGTTCGCGGGGTCGCCGGCAAGTCAGCGCACCGCAACCGCGGCGGGATTGGCGTCGGTTCTCGTCGAAGGAGACGGCGACGGCGACACCCCGCTGCGGGTCGCCGACTGTCAGCGCGTGTACGACTCCTGGCACGAGACGCATCGGAGACCGACCGCAGCCTGAGCTCCGATCGGGTGGTGAGCGCCTATCCTTGCCCGAATGAGTCCGGGTCGATCGCGCAACGCGATCCAGACGCGCGCCGACATCCTGGACGCCGCGCGGCGGCGGTTCGGGTCCGAGGGCTACCAGGCGACCACTCTGCGCGGCGTGGCATCCGACGTCGGCGTCGATCCGGCGCTGATCATCCGGTACTTCGGCAACAAGCAGAACCTCTTCGCCGAGGCCGCCGAGTTCAAGCTCGACCTGCCCGACCTGACCGAGGTCGACAACGACGACGTGGCCGACGTTCTGTTGTCGCGCTTCTTCGCGGTGTGGGAGCAGGACACCACGTTCCTTGCGCTGCTGCGCGCGGCGATGACCAGTGAATCGGCCGCCGACACCATGCGGCGCGTCTTCGCGACCCAGGTGGCGCCCGCGGTCGCCTCGGTCACACCGGACCATCCGGCCCAGCGGGCAGGAATGCTCGGCGCATTCGTGATCGGTTTGGCCACAACGCGTTACGTGATGGCCAACCCGGCGGTCGCGAACCTCAGCCATGACGAGCTGATTCGCTTCGCCCGCCCGGTGATCATCCAGCTGTTGTTCGGGCCGATCTCGCCCGCGGGCGATGCCGAATCTGAAGATATGCACGAAGATCGGCCGAAATCCGGTACATAAGCTCAGATTCGGCGAGGTCTGTCAGCCGCGTAGCGCCTCGATGACGGCGCTGAAGTCCTTGTCGGCGTGCTTCTCGTTGAACGTGCGGTAGATGTCGGCGGCGTGGGTGCCCAGCGGCGCGTTGGACCCGGTCGACTTCACCGCGTCCATCGCCAGGCCGAGGTCTTTGTTCATCAGGGCCGTCGCGAAACCGGGCTTGAAGTCGTTGTTGGCGGGAGAAGTCGGAACAGGGCCTGGCACAGGGCAATTGGTGTGCACCGCCCAGCAGTTGCCCGTCGCGCCGGTGATGACGTCGAAGAGCGACTGCGCGGGCAGGCCGAGCTTCTCGGCGAGCACGAACGCCTCACCGATCGCGATCTGCTGCACGGCGAGCACCATGTTGTTGCACAGCTTGGCGGCCTGCCCCGCACCTGAGGCTCCGCAGTGAATGATCTTGCCCGCCATGGGGTCCAGCACCGGCTTGGCGCGCTCGAACGCGTCGTCCTCACCGCCCACCATGAACGCCAAGGTGCCCGCGGCGGCGCCTTTGATGCCGCCGGAGACAGGAGCGTCGAGCTGCGACAGCCCGCGCTCGGCGGCCTGGGAGTGAATGTCACGGGCGTCGTCGACGGAGATCGTCGACGTGTCGATCAACAGGGCGCCGTCCTTGGCGGCAGGCAGGATCTCGGCGTAGGCGGCCTTGACGATCGCGCCGTTGGGCAGCGACGTGATCACGACATCGGCCCCGGCCACCGCCGCCGCACCACTGTCGAACACCTTGGCGCCGTTGGCCTCTGCAGCCTCCTTCAGCGCGGCCACCGGATCGAAACCGTTCACCGTGTGACCGGCCGACACCAGGTTGGCGGCCATCGGGCCACCCATGTTGCCCAGCCCCAGGAACGCGATCGTCGTCATTGACATCTCCTCAGTCAGGATGCGCGTGCTTTGGCTGCATCTGTCTTATTGCGGGCTCGGCCCGCGGCCGAACGGCCGATCACCACGCGCATGATTTCGTTGCTGCCTTCCAGAATCCGGTGCACGCGGAGATCGCGCACGATCTTCTCCAGGCCGTACTCACGCAGGTATCCGTAGCCGCCGTGCAGCTGCAGCGCCTGGTCGGCGACCTCGAAGCACGCGTCGGTGACGTAGCGTTTCGCCATCGCGCACAGCTCGACGCGGTCGGGGTGATCGTTGTCGAGAGCCGTTGCAGCACGCCACAACAGCGCTCGCGAGGTCTGCAGGGCGGTGGCCATGTCGGCCAGGGTGAACCGGATCGTCGGCTCGTCGAGCAGCGAACCGCCGAACGCCTGCCGGTCGGCCAGGTACGCCGCCGCCTTGTCGAAGGCGGCCTGCGCACCACCCAGGGAGCACGCCGCGATGTTGATGCGACCCCCGTTGAGGCCCTTCATCGCGATCCCGAAGCCGGTGCCCTCCTCGCCGCCGAGCAGCGCATCGGCCGGCAGCCGGGCACCCTCGAAGATGACCTGCGCCGTGGGCTGAGCGTTCCAGCCCATCTTCTCCTCGTTGGCGCCGAAGCTCAGCCCCGGGGTGTCCTTCGGAACGACGAACGCCGAGATCCCTTTCGGTCCCTCGCTGCCCGTGCGGGCCATCACTATGTAGACATCGGATTGGCCTGCGCCCGAGATGAACTGCTTGACACCGTCGAGCACCCACCCGTCGCCGGATCGCACCGCCTTGGTGCGCAACGCGGCTGCGTCGGACCCTGCGCCCGGCTCGGTCAGGCAGTAGCTCGCGATCGCGTCCATCGACGCCAGCTTCGGCACCCACGCCTTGCGTTGTTCGTCGGTGCCGAACGTGTCGACCATCCACGCACACATGTTGTGGATCGACAGGAACGCCGCCACCGTCGGGTCGGCGGTCGCCAGCTTCTCGAAGATGCGTACCGCGTCGATGCGGCGCAGCTCGCTGCCGCCCACGTCGTCGCGACAGTAGACGGCCGCCATTCCGAGCTCGGCGGCCTCACGCAGCACGTCGGTGGGGAAGTGGTGCGTGGCATCCCACTCCAACGCGTTTGGCGCCAAACGCTTTTCGGCGAACGCCGCCGCCGTCTCGGCGATGACTCGCTCGTCGTCGTCCAATCCGAAGTAGTCCACGGTGCTACTTCATGGTGGGAATGACGAACTCCGCGCCATCCTTGATGCCCGAGGGCCAGCGCTCGGTGACGGTCTTGACCTTGGTGTAGAACTGGATCGACGCGGGTCCGTGCTGGTTGAGATCGCCGAAGCCGGAGCGCTTCCAGCCGCCAAAGGTGTGGTAGGCCACCGGAACCGGGATCGGCACGTTGACGCCCACCATGCCGACCTGCACACGGGACACGAAATCGCGGGCGGCGTCACCGTCGCGGGTGAAGATCGCGACGCCGTTGCCGTATTCGTGTTCAGACGGCAGCGCCACTGCTTCTTCGTAGTTCGCTGCCCTTACGATGCACAGCACCGGCCCGAAGATCTCGTCGGTGTAGATCGACATGTCGGTGGTGACGTTGTCGAAGAGCGTGGGTCCGATGAAGAACCCTTTCGACAGATCCTGGTCGTCGAAGGTCAACTCGTCGGTGGTTCGTTCGCGGCCATCGACGACGAGGTCCGCACCGGCCTCGACGCCCTGCGCGATGTAGCTCTTGACGCGTTCCAGCGCGGCACCGGTCACGAGCGGGCCGTAGTCGGCCTTCGGGTCCAGGCTGTGGCCGACGCGGAGCTGATTGACCCTCTCCACCAGCCGATTACGCAGGCGGTCGGCAGTTTCTTTGCCGACGGGAACCGCGACGCTGATCGCCATGCAGCGTTCGCCGGCGCTGCCGTAGCCGGCGCCGATCAGCGCGTCGACGGCCTGGTCGAGGTCGGCGTCGGGCATGACGATCATGTGGTTCTTGGCGCCGCCGAAGCACTGCGAGCGCTTCCCGTGGGCCGCGGCCGTGGAGTAGATGTACTGCGCGATGTCGGAGCTGCCGACGAAGCCGACCGCCTGGATATCGGGGTGGGTGAGGATCGCGTCGACGGCTTCCTTGTCGCCCTGGACCACCTGGAAGACACCTGCGGGCAGACCGGCCTCCAGGAACAGCTCCGCCAGGCGCACCGGCACCGAGGGGTCGCGCTCAGAAGGCTTCAGAATGAATGCGTTTCCGCACGCCAGCGCCGGGCCTGCCTTCCACAGCGGGATCATTGCGGGGAAGTTGAACGGCGTGATGCCGGCGACCACGCCCAGCGGCTGACGGATCGAATACACGTCGATGCCTCCGCCGGCGCCCTCGGTGAACTCACCCTTGAGCAGGTGGGGGATGCCGATCGCGAACTCGATCACCTCGACGCCGCGCTGGATGTCGCCCTTGGAGTCGGCGATGGTCTTGCCGTGTTCCAAACTGAGCAGTTCCGCTAACTCCTCGACGTTCCGGTTGACCAGATCGATGAACTTCATCATCACGCGGGCGCGGCGCTGCGGGTTCCAGGCGGCCCACTCCTTCTGCGCCTCGACGGCGGAGGCGACCGCGGTGTCGACGTCGGCTGCCGACGCGAGCACAACCTCGGCCTGCACCTCGCCGGTGCTCGGATTCAGCACATCGGCCGTGCGGGTGGACGCCAGCTCGCTGCGCTTGCCGTCGATGAAGTGGGGGATCCGTGTGGGCATGAGCCGGCCTTCCAAGAGCTACTGAGCAGAGATACTTGGATATCCTAGTAATGGGCCTGAGTGCTTCGCAAGGATGATTTTCCCTCGACAAGGCAAGCTGTCGGTCGTGCACTTGCTCAGTTCACTGGCCCGCGCCGACGGACGAGTGTTCGGTAGACAGAAGGTCCGCCTGCTTCGCATCTACCTGGCGGCCACGACCTTCCTGTACGCGTACGGGGTCACCTTCACGTGGTTCCCGGTGCGCACGGATCTGTTGTACGCCAATCCGGCCGGTGGAATCGCCGCGATCGTCCTCGGGCTTGCGGCGCTGGGGTACCTCGCGTTCAACCCATCGAACACCGGTCCCGCGCTGGCGGCCGCCGCCGTCGCCACCCCGCTGGTGATTGCCTTCCATGTCACCCTCACCGCCATCTACGTCTGCATGACCGCCTCGATGTTCCTCGCGATGTATGTGCGCGCGTTCTATCCGCCCCGACGCGCCGCGGTCCTCGTCACGCTGATCACCGGGGCGGTCCTGGCGGCGGTGTCGGTCTCTCCCGCGCCGAGGATCGGGTTCATCACGTTCCTGATCATCACCGTGGCGATAGTCGGCGCCGCGGAGTCGTTCGGGATGGTGATGCGCGCGTTGCTCACCGCGGCGTGCACGGATCCGCTGACCGGTCTGCTCAACAGGGCCGGCTGGGAGATCGCGACGGCCGAGATGCTCGCCGGTCGTCGGTCGCAATCGGAGGCCGTCACCGTCATCGCCCTCGACATCGACAACCTCAAAGGTCTCAACGACACGTACGGTCACGACGCCGGCGACCGGCGCATCACCGAGTACGCCAGAGCGTGGCGGCGGAGCGCACCTCGCGCAGCAGTTCTGGCGCGGCTCGGCGGCGACGAGTTCGCCGTGTGCATCGCGGGCCCTACCGAGATCGCCGACGACTTCGTGCGGGCGATCCGCGCGTCGACCCCCGAGGTGAGTATCGGCGTCGCTGCCCAGGCGTCGGGTCACGTCGACGTGGCCGGGATGCTGACCGAAGCCGACGCAGTGCTCTACCAGAGCCGCGGCCGCCCGCTACGCAAGAACGCCGACCGGCCCGCAGAGTGAATTGTCCCTGGTCGAGCCCTGCTCACCGGGCGGTGTATCCGCCGTCGACCTTGATCGTGGCTCCGGTGACGTACTGCGCGTCGTCCGACACGAGGTACGCGACGGCCGATGCGACGTCCTCGGACGTCGCCACCCGCCCCAACGGGATTTGGGCCACCACAGTGCGCTCGGTTTCGGCCGGATCCGGTGTGCCCGCCAGCCAGGCGTCGTACAACGGTGTCTTCGTCATTCCCGGGGCCACGTTGTTCACCCTGATGCCCCGCGGCGCAAGTTCGACGGCCGCTGACAGGGTCAGAGCCTGCACGGCTCCTTTGGATGCGGCGTAAACGCCCATTGTCGGCACGCCCGCAAAGGCCAATCGCGACGTGATGTTGACGATGGAGCCGCCGTCACCCATGAGCCGGACGGCTGCTTGGATCATCGCGATCACGGCGAACGTATTGACCTCGAATACCCGCCGCACATCGGAAATGGGTGTGGACGAGAAATCGTCGGTGTGGTCGAGCGCTGCGCTGTTGACCACCGCGTCGAGCGTCCCGAAGGTTTCGCGGCAGGCGTGGGCCACAGTGTCGGACGCGCCCGGTTCGACCAAGTCCGCCGCGACGAATCGAACGCCGTCCCCGAGGGTGTCGGCGAGAAGACGTCCCCGGTGCGTGTCTCGGCCGGTGGCCAGGATCCGGGCGCCTTCGAAATGCAGTCGTTTCGCCGTCGCCCACCCGATCCCCGACGTTGCGCCTGTCACCACGATCGCCTTGCCGGCCAAGCGCTCAGACATGGACGGTCACGGGAGCTTTCGGGCTATCTCCTCGGCACCCGCAATCACCTGCGCACCAGCATGTTCCAGGTTTTCGGGGGTCAAGCGGTGAGTGAGGAAGCTGATACTCAATGCGTAGCGAGAAGGGCCGCCACCCGCGGCGGGGACGGCCGCGGCCACGCAGGTGAGTTCTTCGGCAGCTTCTTCCCGGTCGACGGCGTACCCCAGTTCGCGGATGTCCTTGATCTCGGCGGCCATCTTCTTCATCGACGTGATGGTGTGCGACGTGAGGGCGGGCAGCCCCGCCGATGCCACGATGTCGCGCCACACGCTGTCAGGCATGCTCGCCATCAGCGCCTTGCCCAATGCCGATGCGTGCCAGGGATCGGTCTGTCCGACGTCGCTGACCTTGGTGACCGCGCGGCGGCCTTCGACGACCTCCAGGATCACGACGCTGCGCTCTTTGTGTGCCGCGAAGTTCACCGTCTCATTGAATTCGAGCATCAGCCGCTCCATGGTCGGTAGGACCGCATCGGAAGGCACCTGGCCGGAGAATGCGCGCTGACCCAGTCGGAAGATCTCCCATCCGAGTCGGTATTGGCCTGCGTTGAAACGCTCGACATACCCCAGCGCTGCCAGGCTGTTCAGATAGCGCAACACTGTGGCCTCGTTAAGCTCTGTGCGCCTTGCGATTTCGGTGAGATTTCCCTTCTCGGCCTCGGCTACCGCATTGAGAATCCGGGCTGTTCGTTCGACTCCGATCAGGTTCGAGCCCTTGTCGGATCGCGCATCCGTTTTCACCCAGTGAAGGTTACCAGTACCCAGTGATAACGCTGTCGCCCCCGGTGCGCGCCGCGCTTCCTGTTGACAGCGCAGCGGTCACGCCCTAGATTTTCATTCAGCGAAGTTAAATGTCACTGAGTGAAAAACATGGTCCGACGAAGGAGATGCAATGCCCACCGCAGCCGACAACCGTCCATCGAAGATCGACGGCGCGGCCATCCTGGCCTCTCAAGGCCTGCTGTCGGCCGACGACTACACCCTCGCGACATCGAGGAAGGCCTTCGACGACGGCGGCGCCTACCGGCTGGAAATCTCCGGCGTGGAACGCCTTTCGACGCTGGAAGTGCTTCTGGACGAAGCGACCAAGCAGGATGTCTTCATTCACCGCATCATCGCTTTCGGCGGTGGCACCACGTTGCTGACGACCGGTGAGCTTGCCGAGGTCGCCGCGCTGGCCGCCGAGCACGGCATCGAACTCATCGCTGTCCCCGGGCCGCGCACCGGGTGGGATCTCGGACGCCAGGCACTCAGCACCGAGGGGCAGGCGGGTGGACGCCGGGTGCGGGGGCTGGACAACGTGCGGTACCTGCTCGACGACTACCTGCGGGTGTTCTCTACCGGCATCCGGGGCGTACTCGTCTGGGACGAAGGCGTTCTCGACATCCTGAACAAGGCGCGCGACGCCGGGCACATTCCCGCCGACGCGAAATTCAAGATCTCGGTGTACGCGGGGCACGCCAATCCGGCGTCCATCCGGATACTTCAGGACCTCGGTGCCGACAGCGTGAACCCGGTCGGCGACCTGAGCCGGCCCATGCTCGCCGCCATCCGGCGTTCGATCGACATTCCGCTCGATGTCTGGGCCGAGACCTTCGAATCATTCGGCGGTATGAACCGGCTCTGGGAGGCCGGCGACATCGCCCGCGTGGCAGGCCCGGTCTACTTCAAGATCGAGCCGGGCGAGTCCGAAGCCGTGATGTACAACGGATGGGTCCGGCCGGAGTTTCACGAAGAACTCATCCGCCACAAGGTACGTCACGCTGCCATCCTCAACGAGTTGGTCCGCACGAGCGCTCCCGACGTCGCGGTATCGCCACGGCCGCGCACATCCACTCCCGCGCTGACCAACTGATGGCCGCCACGACGCCGGCAGCCATCATCGGGTCCGGCAACATCGGGACCGATCTGCTGCACAAACTGCGTCGGTCCGCGGTGCTCAACGTCACCGCCATGGCCGGGATCGATTCCGCCAGCGACGGTCTCGCCAGAGCGGCCGCACTGGGCGCGGCGGTGACGGCGTCCGGGGTCGACGGACTGCTGGCGATGCCGGAGTTCGACGACATCGGCGTGATCTTCGATGCCACCAGCGCCGCGGCGCACCAGGCGAACTGGGCAAGGCTCGAATCCTCCGGCAAGCTGGTCATCGATCTGACCCCCGCGGCCGTGGGGCCGTTCGTGGTGCCGGCGGTCAACATGGCCGCCATGTCAGATCGCCGCAACCTGAACATGGTGACTTGTGGTGGGCAGGCCACGATCCCGATCGTCGCGGCGCTGTCGGAGGTCACCCGCGTGCACTACGCGGAGATCGTGGCCTCGATCTCGTCCCGCTCTGCGGGTCCGGGCACCCGAGCCAACATCGACGAATTCACCGACACCACCGCGAGAGCCATCGAGACGGTCGGGGGAGCGCGCCGCGGCAAGGCCATCATCGTGCTCAACCCCGCAGAACCGCCGATGATCATGCGTGACACCGTCGCCGCTCTGGTGTCGGTGACCGATGAGGCGATAATCGCGGCCGCCGTCGCCAGGATGGTTTCCCAGGTCGCACAATATGTTCCGGGCTACCGACTTCGGCAGGACGTATTGATCTCCCCCGTCCCGCCGGGTGACCAGCGGCGCAGGCTCGTCGCAGGCACCCAGGAGGAGCTCGCGCAGGTCACGGTATTCCTCGAGGTGGAAGGGGCAGGGGACTACCTGCCCAGATACGCCGGGAATCTCGACATCATGACCGCGGCCGCGGTCCGGGTGGCCGAGGTGGCACGGTGACCCCCGCGATCTATGTCCAGGACGTCACGCTGCGCGACGGCATGCACGCCATCGGCCATTCGTTGTCCCTTTCCGACGCCAGATGCATCGCGCAGGCTCTCGACCGTGCCGGGGTGACCGCGATCGAAGTGGCCCACGGCGACGGATTGGCCGGCGGCGGCCTGACCTACGGGGCAGGCGCGCACAGCGACACCGAGTGGATCGCCGCGGTCGCCGATGTCGTTCAGAATGCCATCCTGACAACGCTTTTGATCCCGGGGATCGGCACACTGGAAGATCTGCGGGCAGCCGTCGACGTGGGCGTCACCTCCGTGCGGATCGCCACCCACTGCACCGAGGCCGATATTGCTGCTCAGCACATCGCCACCGCCCGCGGGCTCGGCCTCGATGTGGCGGGCTTCCTGATGATGTCGCATATGGTCGAACCCGATCAGCTTGCCGCACAGGCGAAGATCATGGAGGACGCCGGCGCTGGGTGCGTCTACGTCACTGATTCAGGTGGGCGGCTGACCATGGCCGGTATCCGGGACCGGGTGCAGGCGTACCGGACGGTCCTGCACCACGACACCTCGATCGGCGTGCACGCTCATCACAATCTCGCCCTCGGAGTGGCCAATTCGATCGCGGCGGTCGAGGAGGGGGCCCAACGCGTCGACGCATCCCTCACAGGCCTTGGTGCCGGCGCCGGAAACTGCCCGCTTGAGGCCTTCGTCGCGGTCGCCGAACTCAACGGTTGGGCGCACGGTTGCGACCTGTTCGCGTTGATGGACGCCGCCGACGATATCGTCCGCCCCCTCCAGCGGCGGCCCGTGAGGGTCGACCGGGAGACCCTCACCCTGGGCTACGCCGGCGTCTATTCCAGCTTCCTGCTGCACGCCGAGCGCATCGCTGCAGAGGTCGGCCTGCAACCCCGCGAACTCCTCGTCGAAGCCGGCCGCAGGTCGATGGTCGGCGGACAAGAAGACCTGCTCACCGATCTCGCACTCGATTTAGGGAGGTGAGGAAGTTCCTTTCCGCCTATGTGCTTGGCAACGGTTGCCGAGCGCGTGGACACACAGTTGGCTCACCATCGACACAAATCCACGAGAGATGAACAACTATGGACAACGTCACCCAGTCCTTGCACCCCCGACGGCCGTTGAACACCCCGTCCGCACCGCCCACCGGAGCGTCCCCGCCTGGCAGGCGGCGCAATCATGGACTCAAGCAGAACACCCTCGGGGTACCGAGCATTTTCTTCTACATCATCGCCGCCGCATCGCCGCTGACCGTCGTGGTCGCGCTCTACCCCATCATCATCGGCGCCGGTAACGGTATCGGTATGCCCGGCGCATTCGTCATCGCGGCGGTGGTGCTGATGATCTTCGCGGTCGGTTATGTGGCCATGAGCCGTCATGTGACCAACGCCGGCGCCTTCTACGCCTACGTCACGCTCGGGCTGGGGCGGGTCGCCGGCCTCGGGTCGGCGTCGCTCGCGATCTTTGCCTACAACGCCATTCAAGCCGGTCTGTACGGCGGATTCGGTTATTATGCGGCCGAATTGCTCAACCCTGCACTCGGTGTGAACATCCCATGGTGGATCTACGCTCTGGTCGCGCTGCTGCTCTGTCTGGGCCTCGGAGTCCAGGGTGTGCATTCGGGCGCGAAGGTGCTCGGGGTGTTCATGACCTTGGAAGTCACGATGATCACGGTGCTGAGCGTGTTCAGCTTGTTCGGCGACGACGTGCCGGTGTCCGACTTCTCGCTTGAGCCCTTCGCGCCGAGCGTGGTACTCGGAGGGGCGTTGGGCGTGGCGCTGATGTTCGCGCACGCATCGTTCATCGGTTTCGAAGGCTCGGCAATCTACGGCGAGGAGGCCCGCGATCCCGCTCGGACCATTCCGCGTGCCACCTACCTGTCGATCGCGTTCATGGGCATCTTGTACGCGGTGTCGGGATGGCTGATCATGAACGCGCTCGGCCTGGACAAGGTGGTCGCCATCGCCACCGACACGGGCGGGAGCTTCATCTTCGTCGCCAGCGACACCATCATCGGGCACAACATCTCGCTGCTCTTCCAGATCCTGATCGTCACAGCGACTTTCGCGGCCATCGTCACCTTCCACAACAACGTCTCGCGGTACCTGTTCTCCCTGGGCCGCCAGAGCCTGGTGTGGAAGCCGCTGGGGTGGACGCTACCCCGGCGACAAACGCCGTGGGTGGCCTCGATCGTGCAGAGCGTGATGGTGGGAATCGTCGTGATCGCGTTCGCGATCGCTGGGCAGGACCCCTTCGCCACGTTGTTCACGTGGGCCACCGGTGTCGGCACCATCGGGGTGATCCTGTCGCAACTGGTGGCAGGCATCGCGATCTTCGTCTTCTTCCGGAGATCGGACGTCGACAAGCGCACGTGGAACACCGTCGTCGCGCCGGTGCTTGCCGTGGTCGGTCTCGGCGTCTTCTTCGTCCTGACGTTGAACAGCCTCGATATTCTGCTCGGCGTGCAGGGTGCCACGGCGGTGCTGATGCTCTCGCTGGTCTTCCTCGCCCTGATCGCGGGGATGGTATATGGCCTGTACCTGCGGTTCTTGGCCCCCGAGAAGTATGCGCTCGTCGGCAAGGCGCTCAACGAGCGCGATGTTCCGGAGCCCGCCTCCGAGGCAGTGCAGTAACCCGGCGCAGTAACGCACCTTTAACGAGATAAGCCGGCCACCAGCCCGATCGTTAGGTACGTTTGTACGTATCGATACGTACAAACGTTCCTAACGAAGGATTGATCATGGCCTCCGCCCCACGGCGTGCACGCCGTCACGACCCCGACAGGAAGGAGCGCATCGTGGAGTCGGCGTTGGAAGTCCTGGCCCGAGACGGCGTCGCCGGCATCACGCACCGTGCGATCGGCGAAGCCGCCGACGTCCCCCTCGGATCGATCACGTATCACTTCGCAACGCTCGACGACATCGTCAACCTGGCATTCCAGACGCACGTGGAGCGGTTGGCCACGCGCTTCGAGGAACGGCTCGCGTCGTGCGAACCCGGAGCGGATCTCATCGAATGCATCGCGTCGGCCGTCACCGACGATCTCGCCGCCCATCCGAACGAGCTCGCCGTGACCTACGAGCTCTACGGAGATGCGGTTCGCCGGGACGACAACAAGCGCATCACCCAGGCCTGGATGGAACGGGCCGAGGAGGCGTTGGCCCAACACTTCGACCGGGCCACCGCACGCCTCATCGACGTCGTCATCGAGGGGCTGATGGTGCACATGTCCATTGCCCAACAACCGATTTCGAAGGATGCAGTGCGTGCACTGCTGACCACGGCAGCCAATGCGGGCACCGCCAACACCTGATCAGCCCCCTGAATCACCGAATAGGAGTCGACAATGACCTACCACCGCAAGATGTACGTCGACGGCAAGTGGACCGAGGCGTCCGACGGCGGAGTCGACCAGGTGCCTGCCCCCGTCACCGGGGAAGCGTTCGCCGAGATCGCGCACGGCACCGTCGAGGACGTCGACCGGGCGGTGGCCGCCGCCCGGGCCGCTTTTCCCGACTGGGCACGCACACCGGTGGGCGAACGGGCCCGTGCGTTTCTGAAGCTCGCCGACCGCATCGAAGACGACCAGCGCACCCTTGCCGAGATCGAATCCCAGAACGTCGGCAAGCCGATCGGGCTCGCACTGGAGGAAATGGAGATGATCCCGGATCATCTGCGCTTCTTCGCCGGTGGCGCCCGCACCATGGAGGGGCGTGCCGCCGCAGAGTTCGTGCGCGGCAAGACCAGCATCATCCGCCGAGACCCCCTGGGGGTCGTCGGCTCGGTGGCGCCGTGGAACTACCCGCTGCTGATGGCGATCTGGAAAATCTCCCCGGCACTGCTGACGGGAAACACGCTGGTGCTCAAGCCTTCTGAGCACACACCCTTCTCGGTGCTGCGGCTTGCCGAGTTGGCGCAGGACCTGTTCCCCGCCGGGGTGTTCAACGTGGTCACCGGCGACGGCGAAGACGTCGGCGCCAGGCTCGTCTCGCATCCGGCCGTACGGATGTCCTCACTGACCGGCTCCGTCGACACCGGGCGCGCCCTGATGCGTGCCTCCGCCGACTCCAATCTCAAGAGGCTGCACCTCGAACTCGGGGGCAAGGCGCCGGTGCTGGTGTACCCCGACGCCGACATCTCGCAGGCTGTCGGCAAGATCATGGAGGGTGCGTTCTGCAACTCCGGCCAGGACTGCATGGCGGCATCACGGTTGTATGTCCACGAATCGGTGCACGACGACCTGGTATCCGGCCTCGAAAAAGCGGTCAAGGAGCTCGATCTCGGGGACATCGCCGACGAGAACACCGCCATGGGCCCGGTGATCACGGCTGCGCACCGCGACCGCGTCGAAGGCTTCGTGGCCCGGGCGAAGGCGACGGGTCACACCGAGCTGATCCAGGGCGCAAACCCCGGCACCGGCTTCTACACCGCGCCCACGGTCGTGGTTGGTGCCAGGCAGGGCGACGAGATCGTCAGCACCGAAGTGTTCGGTCCGGTGACCTCCGTGACGAAGTTCAGCGACAGCGACGACGTGATCGGGTGGGCCAACGACACCGAATACGGGCTCGCTGCTTCGGTTTTCACGAACGACATCGCCCGGGCCATGACGGCCTCTGCCGAACTCCAATTCGGCACGGTATGGGTCAACGACCATCTGCCCGTGACGCCGGAGATGCCGCACGGCGGATTCAAGCAGTCCGGAAACGGCAAGGACATGTCGGTCTACGCGCTCGAGGAGTACACCGAGATCAAGCACGTGATGATCAACCGCGAGAGCGCCTGACATGGCGGTCAGCGCGGTCAACATGTTCCGCCTCCGCCCCGGGGTCAGCGCCGCGGAATTCGAACAGTTCTCGGTCGAACTCGACCGGCCCCGGTGCCTGGCCTTCGACGTGGTGCTCGACTTCGAGGTCTTCTTGGTCGAGGGGGCCGACTCCTCCGGCCCCGATGTCGTCGAGGTGATGACCGTGGCGTCCTGGCCGGAGTGGGAGCGGGTCCGGGATGGGGCACCGGAGCTCAAGCCCGTCCTCGAACGGTTCGACGAGCTGGTCGAGCCGGGCAGCGTATCCACCGTCTTCACCCGTAAATCCATTCCGCATCAGGAGATCTGACATGTCCCGATCACCGCAGAACGACGCCACGTCCGACTACGACGCCATCGTGATCGGCGCCGGCCACAACGGCCTGGTCACCGCCAACTATCTGGCGCGTGCCGGACAACGGGTCCTGGTTCTGGAGGCCCGATCAGTCGTCGGCGGGGCCTGTGTGACCGAGGAGTTGATTCCCGGCTCGAAATGGTCGTCCTGCGCCTTCATCGCGGGTCTGCTTCGGCCGGAGATCATCGCCGACCTCGAGCTGAAAAGGTTCGGCCTCGACCTCTATCAAGGGGATGCGCTGTCGTTCAGTCTGTTCCGTGACGGCACATCCTTCACGATGTGGAAGGAAACCGACCGCACGCTGCGCGAGATCGAGAAGCTCAACAAGGCCGACGCGCAGTCGTTCCTCGATTTCGGGGTGCGGTTGCAGCGTTTCGCGGGCCTGGTCACGCCGTACCTGCTGACCTCGCCGCCGGAACGGTCGGAGGTGCTGGCCGCCTTCGAGGCGGCAGGTGAACAGACCCTGTTCGACGAGTTCACGTTGCTCTCGGTCCGCGACCTGCTCGACCGATATTTCGAAGACGAGCGTCTCAAGAGCATGCTCACCTTCTTCGGGATGGTGTCGATCTTCGGCGGTCCCTCCACGCCGGGAACCGCGTACACCTACGGCCACCACTCCTGGGGCGAATTCAACGGCAACTTCGGGCAGTTCGGTTTGGCGCGCGGCGGGATGGGCGCCATCAGCGAGGCACTCGCGGCGGGCGCCCGTCACTACGGCGCGACCATCCGCACGTCGACCCCCGTCGACAAGGTGATCGTCGAACGGGGAACAGCCACCGGCGTGCGGCTGTCCGACGGCTCGGTCGTCACCGCGTCCCGGGTGTTCTCCAACGCCGACCCCAAGCGCTCCCTGCTGCGGCTCATCGAGCCCGGAGTGCTGCCGGCCGACCTCGTGCGCGACGTCGAGAACATCGACACCCGCGGCTCGATGGCCAGGATCCACCTGCTCATCGACGAACTGCCGCAATACCTTCCGTTCTCCGACGCGACGGCCGGACCGCAGCACCACGGTCACCAGCTGCTGGGGCCCAGCCGGGAAGCGTTCGAGGAGGCCTACGAAGCGCAACGCCGCGGCACCTTCCCGAGCACCTTCGTCATCGAAGCCGTCACCCAGTCGGTCACCGACGACACGTTGGCCCCGAAAGGCCTGCATACGATGACGCTCGGGATCCAGCAACTCCCCTCCGAGCTCACCGGAACGACCTGGGCCGCCGAGAAGGAGAAATGGGCCGATCTCGTGCTGGAAGACCTCTTCACCTACGCGCCGAACCTGCGAGATCACATCCTCGATCGCGTGATCATCACCCCCGACGACCTCGACCATGAGTACCTCATCACCGACGGCAACATCTTCCACGGCGCGATGATGCTCGACCAGCTCTTCGGCGCGCGACCGATTCCGGAGCTCGCCGACTATCGCACGCCGGTGCGCAACTACTACCTGTGCGGCTCGGGAACACATCCCGGCGGCGGGGTGATGGGTGCCAACGGACACAATGCCGCCAAGGTCGCCCTCGCGGATGCCGCCGGAGTCGTTCCGCCGGCACGCACCTCCGGCGCGCGGCGCGGTCGGCGTACCTATCCGTGGCAGCAGCGGCTGGTGGGCGCACTGATGTCGACGAGATCGGGCCGGTGGGTGAGCTACCGAGCGGCGCGTCAGCCCGCGCTGCGCAAGATCACCGCATACGCCGCGCGCGTGCGATGACGCCGCGTTCGGGCGGCTTGAGAAGCGCCAAATGGTTTGCGGGACAGAATGTTCCGGGCTTCGTGCACCGCTCGGCGATGCGGGCTTCGGGTTTCTCGCGGATGGCGTTCGAGGGCAGGCCCATCGTCGGGATCTGCAACTCGTGGTCGGAGGTCGTCAACTGCAACATGCACTTCCGTGGCCTCGCTGACTCGGTGCGCCGCGGAGTGCTGGCGGCCGGCGGCTTCCCGCTGGAGTTCCCGACCATCTCGCTCGGGGAACAGCTGATGAAACCCACCACCATGCTGTTCCGAAACCTGATGGCGATGGACGTCGAAGAGTCCATCCGGGCCTACCCGTTCGACGCCGTGGTGCTTCTCGGAGGTTGTGACAAGACGGTGCCTGCGCAGCTGATGGGGGCCGCCAGCGCGGACGTCCCCGCGATCGTGGTGACCGGCGGGCCCGCGGCTCCCGCCGTCTTCGATGGCAAGCAACTCGGGGTGGGGACCGATCTCTGGGAGTACATCGACGACGTGCGCGCCGGCCGGATGTCCATGGCCGACTACGAGCGACTCGAATCAGCTGCCGGACCGTCACGCGGGCACTGCCCGGAGATGGGGACGGCGTCGACGATGGCCACCATCGTCGAAGGGCTCGGCATGACGCTGCCGGGCGCGGCGGCGGTCCCGGCGATGGACTCACGTCGACTGCAGGTGGCCGAGGAGTGCGGGGCGCGGGCTGTGGGTCTGGCCCTGGAACAACTTCGGCCCTCGCAGGTGCTCACTCGCGAGGCGTTCGACAATGCCATCACTCTGATGCTGGCGGTGGGCGGGTCCACCAACGCGATCGTGCACCTGCTGGCCATCGCCGGCCGGGTGGGAGTGCCTCTGTCCCTGGACCGTTTTCACGAGCTCGCCGCCTGCACTCCACTGGTCGTCAACGTGCGGCCCGCCGGGCAGCATCTCGTCGAGCAGGTGTTCCATGCGGGTGGCATCCCAGCGGTCATGAAGGCGGTCGAACCGCTGCTGCACGGGGGCGCCGTCACCGTCACCGGCAAGACGGTTTCGGAGAACCTGCCTGCATCTGGTGACCGGGCCGCCGACGCCTCGGTCATCGCCTCGCTGAGCGCACCGTTCCAGCCGCCGGGGGGACTTGCCGTCGTGCGGGGCAACCTGGCGCCGAACGGGGCCGTGATCAAATGCAGCGCGGCCACTCCCGAACTCCTGGTGCACCGCGGTCCCGCGGTGGTGTTCGAGAACATGCGGGATCTCCTGGCGCGCTACGACGATTCCGATCTGGATGTGAGCGCTCAATCCGTTCTGGTGCTGCGCAACGCCGGCCCCCGTGGTGCCCCGGGGATGCCGGAGTGGGGTCAATTGCCGATTCCCACCAAGCTTCTCAAACAGGGCGTCACCGACATGGTCCGAATCTCCGATGCCCGGATGAGCGGAACCGCCTACGGGACATGCGTTCTGCACGTGAGCCCCGAGTCGGCCGCGGGCGGACCGCTGGGTCTCGTGCGCGACGGGGACATCATCGCTTTGGACGCCCACAAGGGCACACTCGATGTCCTGCTCACCGACGCGGAATGGGCGAACCGCCGGGCCGCAGGGCACTCATCCCCGGCGCCACCAGTGCGCGGTTATGCGGCCATGTATGTCGATCGGGTGCTGCAGGCGGACCGGGGCTGTGATTTCGACTTCCTCGTCGGGCGGTCGCAGAATCCTGCCGACGAACCCGACGCGGTGTTCGACGGATGGGTCGGCGGATGGTGACGGATCCTCATTGCGCGGACCCCGTCGGGGGTATGCCGCTCACCGCTACATGAGGTCCTCTTGTACGGCTTGATACACCGTGCGTACGGAGGGCCGGAAGCCGAGGCGGCGCGCGAGAGAGCCGTCCATGTGGATGTACCACGGAGTGGCCAGCGGTTGCGATGACGGTTCCATCTCGCCTCCGACCAATTCGACGAGTTCGTAGACGGTGGTGGGGGCTTCGTCAGCGATGTTGACGATGCGCCCGTCGAACCTGCCGTCGAGGGCCAACAAGGTCGCGGCGGCGATGTCGCGGTGGTGGATCATGCTCATGCGCTGGGCTGGATGAAATCTGCCGGCGGCGAGCTCGGGCAGGGATTCCAGATGCCCGTCCCCGTCGCCGTAGACGAAGCCGTAGCGCATGATCGACCAATTCAACCCGCTGTTCCGCAATTCACTCTCCGCGGCCAGCTTGCTTGCCGGGTAGTCCAGTTTCGGCTCGGCGCGATCATCTTCGCGACCGGGGCGGCCGGCGTGTTCGTCATAGATCAGCGCGGTACTGGCCATCACGAAACGCGTACCAGGGGCGTGGCTTTGGGCGGCGGCAATGAGGTTGCGAGTTCCCTCGAGGTTGCTCTGCCAGATGAGGTCGGTGTCGGCGGTCCGGAAGGTCGCCGCCAGATGGACGATGGCATCGACACCGTCGACCGCCGCCCCGAGCGTGTCGGCGTCGAGGAGATCCCCGTAGGCGGCTGTCGCTCCAGCGGGGAGTTGCTTGCCGCTGCGGAGCAGGGCGCGGCACTGCCGGCCGTTGGCGATCAACCTCGGCAGCAGTCGCGCTCCGACGAGTCCCGTTGCGCCGGTGAGCAAAACAGTCATGTCACTGGATCCCTTCCCGGGTGTGATCTTCTATACGTTCAGTGGCGGCACGCAGAATCCGTTCCGTCGTGGCGAGGTCGGCGGGGTCCATGCCGCCGAACGCGATGTGTTCGATCTGGGATAGGTCCGGTAGCTTGTCCCACACTCGCGTCCCGGCCGGCGTCATCTGGAGAAGCTTCTGTCGTGCGTCGACGCGATCGGGCAGTTGCTCGACGAGACCCTTGCGCGCCAGTGTGCTGACAACGACGCTCAGCGTGGCACGCTCCACCTGCAGTGACCGCTGTAGGTCTCGCTGCAGAGTCGGCCCGTCGTGCGCCAGGTGATAGAGGACGTACCACTGGGTCGACCCGAGACCGTACGGACGCAGCGCATGATCCATCGCCGCCCGTGCCGCCATGTAGCACCGTTTCGCCCACGTCCCCACTGATGTCTTCTGCGGAGCCTCGTCTTTGTTAGGCACCTAACAATGATGTTAGGTGCCTAACGAAATGTCAAGGGTGTGGCCAGGCTGTTGCGGAACTCTCAGCGGCGTAGTGCGTCGACGAATGCCTGTGTCTGCTCCCACGTGGGCAGCAGGCCGCGCGCACGCGCTTCGTCCAGGGTGGGGGCGAGACGGTCGCGGTCGGACAGGATCAGCTCGCGTCCCGGAAGCCACGACGTCCAGTCGATGCCGAGCGCCGGGTCCAGCGGGCTGACGGTGTGTTCGCGCGTCGGGTTGTAGGCGGCCGAGCACAGGTAGGCGACCGTCGAATCGTCGCGCAGCGCGAGGAACGCGTGTCCGAGCCCTTCGGAGAGATACACCGCCCGATGCGTGCTGTCGTCCAGCGTGACGGCATCCCAGGCGCCGAACGTCGGGGAGCCCACCCGGATGTCGACGACGACGTCGAGAACCGAACCGCGCACGCACGTCACGTATTTGGCCTGGCTCGGCGGCAGCTGGGCGAAATGCACGCCGCGCAGCACCCCTGCCTTCGACACCGAGCAGTTGGCCTGCCGGAGGTCCAGTCGGTGCCCGGTGACCGAGACGAACGACTCGTCGGTGAACCATTCGAAGAAGGCGCCTCGCGAATCCGTGTGCACCACAGGGGTGATCTCCCAGGCGCCCGCGACGGCAAGCTCACGCGACCTCACTGACGCCTCTCCTCATACGTGGCTTCCACCGCGTCTTTGAGTGGCCCCCACCAGGATTCGTTGGCTCGATACCACGCAATCGTGTCGCGCAGCCCGGCTTCGAAATCGGTGTGCTCCGGCCGCCAGCCCAGCTCGTCACGCAGCGCGGTGGCATCGATGGCGTACCGCAGATCGTGGCCGGCCCGGTCGGCGACGTGATCGAAGTCGTCGGGGGAGCGGTCCATCAGCCGCAGGATCGTCTGCATCACCGAAAGATTGTCCCGTTCGCCGTCGGCGCCGATGAGGTAGGTGCGGCCGATCGTGCCGTGGGTCAGGATCCGCCACACCGCGCTGTTGTGGTCGTCGACATGGATCCAGTCGCGCACGTTCGCGCCGGAGCCGTACAGCTTGGGCCGTCTTCCCGTGAGGATGTTCGTGATCTGGCGAGGGATGAACTTCTCGACGTGCTGGAACGGGCCGTAGTTGTTGGAGCAGTTCGACAACGTGGCCGCCACCTTGTAAGACCGCACCCACGCGCGCACCAGCATGTCGGCAGCCGCCTTCGTCGACGAATACGGGCTGGAGGGGTTGTACGGCGTCGACTCGGTGAACCGTCGGCAACTCTCGAGAGGAAGGTCGCCGTACACCTCATCGGTCGAAATATGGTGTAAACGAACAGGTTTCGATATCGAAGCGTTCCGCACGGCTTCCAGGACCGTGAACGTTCCCAGCACATTCGAGTGGACGAACGGCTGCGGGTCGGCCAGTGCATTGTCGACGTGCGTCTCGGCGGCAAAGTGCATGACCGCATCGGACTCGGCGACGAGCTTTCCCACGACGGCACCGTCGGTGATGTCGCCCTGCACCAGCCGGATCACCGAATCGACGTCGGCGAGCGCTTCACGGCTACCCGCATAGGTCAGCGAATCCAGCACCGTCACGGTCACGTCGGGACGTTGACGGACCGCATTCCGGACGAAGTTCGCCCCGATGAAGCCGGCACCGCCGGTGACCAGCAACCGCATGAGAACTGACCCTATCTAGTGGAATCCGGTCTGGAAGCGCGTGCCCTGTGTTCTCCTATGTGCGAATCCGTCGAGTAAAGGGGGATACACATGCGATCTTCGGCGACCATCGGCGCCCTCGCAGCGGTGACCGTGGCGATCGGGCTGGCTGTCACCGGATGTGGATCGACCGGCGACAGCGCGGAGACGGCCGAATCGTCCTCGGCGTCGTCGAGCTCGGCGACCTCGGCGGGCGAGACGACATCCTCGACCTCCGCGGCCGCGACCAGCGCAGCCGCACCCACCGACGCCCAGACGGTCGGGGATTACCTGACCGCCAACGGCGTCACCCAGACGATCGTCAAGGCCAACGAGCCGGGCGTGCCGAAAGTCGACCTGCCGATGCCCGACGGTTGGGAGTCGATCCCGGATGCCGACCTACCGCAGGACGCGTACGGCGCGATCTTCCTGTCCGCCGCGAAGGGCACGCCCAACCCGCCGGCGATCATCGCCCGGATGGCCCGCCTGGACGGTGACAACTTCGAGGTCGCCAAGATCCTGGAACTGTCCCCGAACGCTGTGATCAAGCTGCCGGGGTGGGAGGGGCCGACCGCAGGCACCCCCAGTGAGCTCGGCGGCAGCGAGGCGATGGCGATCGCTGGCAACGCGACCGTCGAGGGCGCGCCCGGGTTCGTGGCGCGCAAGACCGTCGTGATCGACGGTCAGGAGAACACCTTCGTGCTGGCGCTCGACGCCCAGGGTCCCGCCGATCAGCAGCAGGCGCTGCTGGATGCCATGGCTGCCATCGACGAGGGCACCACGATCACGCCGTGAGCGGGCCCGCCAGCTCCTCCAGCGTGGAGAGTAGTTCGTCCTCCCCGCCCAGCACCTGGATCGCGACGTGGTCCGCACCCGCGGCGAGATGTTCGGACAGACGCGCCGCGATCTCCTCCGGTGACCCGTAGGCCACGACCGCGTCGATGAACCGGTCGCTGCCCGGCCGCGCCAGGTCCTCATCGGTGAACCCGAGACGCTTCCAGTTGTTCACGTAGTTCGACAGGCCGAGGTAGAAGTCGACGGCCGCGCGGCCGATCTCGCGGGCTTTGTCCGCGTCATTGGTGAGCACCACCTTGTGCTCGGGCGCGATGAAGACCGTCGGTCCGAGAAGTTCGCGCGCCTGACCCGTGTGCACCGGGGTCGTCAGGTAGGGGTGCGCGCCCGCGCTGCGCTGCGCGGCCAGCTGCAGCACCTTCGGACCCAGTGCCGCCAGGACCCGCCTGCTGGTCGGAACCTTCTGCGCGTCGAGCTTGTCGAGGTAGTCGACCAGTGCCTGATAGGGCTTCGTGTACTCCTGGGTGTGCTCCGGATGCCCCACGCCGACGCCGAGCAGGAACCGGCCGGGGAACGCCTTCTCGATGCGGTGATAGGACTCCGACACCTCGTCGGCGTCGGCAGTCCAGATGTTGACGATGCCGGTGGCCACCTGCAGCGTCTCGGTCTTCTCCAGAATCGGCTCGACGAACGCCAGATCGGCGGCCGGAGATGCCCCGACCCACACCGTGCCGTAACCGAGCTTCTCAATCTCGACAGCCTGCTCCGGCGAAACCGGCGCCCCGGTCCACACCCCGAACCGGCCCTGTGCGGGCTTCAGCGACGGGCCCTCGGAGTTGTTGTCGGCTTCGGTCATCGTTGTCTACCCTTTCAGTCCCTTCAGTCCCAGCGGCCCTGACAGTTCGGCGAGCGCGGGCACCAGCTTGTCGGCGCTGGTGAGCACCTGCACGGGCACGTGGTCGGCGCCGGCGTCGAGGTGTTCCCGCAGCCGAGCCGCGATGGTGTCGACGGTGCCGTAGGCCACGACGGCGTCCACCAGACGGTCACTACCCGGTTTTGCCACGTCTTGATCACCGAAGCCGAGACGTTTCCAGGAGTTCAGGTAGTTGGTCAGGGTGAGATAGACGTCGAGAGCCTTGCGCCCGGCGTTGCGGGCCCGCTCGGCGTCTGTCGTCAGGACGACCTTGTGTTCGGGGGCGAGGAACGCTTCGGGTCCGATGAGTTCGCGCGCCTGCGCGGTGTGTTCCGGTGTCGTCAGGTAGGGATGCGCACCGGCAGACCGGGCGGCTGACAGTTTGAGGACCTGTGGGCCGAGTGCGGCCACCACGCGACGTCCGCGGGGAACGCCATACTCGTCGAGCTTGTCCAGATAGTCACGCAGCGCGTCGATGGGCTTGCGGTACTCCTGGTGGGCTTCGGGGTGTCCGACGCCGATGCCGAGCAGGAAACGGCCCGGGTGGGCGGCCTCGATCCGGTGGAATGACTCGGCGACCGGGCCGGCAGCGGCGGTCCAGATGTTCACGATGCCGGTAGCCACCTTGAGCGTGGTGGTCGCGTCGAGAAGCGGTTCCACCCAGTCGAGCTCCGCGGGCGGCGAACCGCCGACCCACACGGCGCCGTAGCCCAGCGCTTCGATGTCCCTGGCCTGCTGCGGGGTCACCCCGCGACCGAACGATCCGAATGTGCCCAGGTCGAGCTTCGCGGCTGCGGACGTGAGGAGCGATTCAGGTGGAGTCACCGACGGTGCAACCCGTGACCGGGCGCACACTATTCCGCGACGTAGTTCTCCGGTGCCGGCGCCTGCAGCGGCAGGCAGATGGAGAACGTCGTGCGGCCCGGCTGCGACTGCACCGACAGGTTGCCGCGGTGCTTCTCGACGACGATGCGCCACGCGAGGTCCAGGCCGAGCCCGGTGCCCTCGCCGAAGGGTTTGGTCGTGAAGAACGGCGTGAAGATGCGCTCGATGATGTCCTCGGGGATGCCGGGCCCGTCGTCCTCGATCTCGACTCGGATCGTGTCCTCGTTCTCGCGCATGGTGCGCAGCGTCAGCGTGCCCTCACCGTTCATCGCCTGGATCGCGTTGTCGATGATGTTGGTCCACACCTGATTGAGATCGCCTGGGTAGCAGAGCAATTCGGGCAGGCTCTTGTCGCAGTCCTTGACCAGTTTGATCGGGTTGTTCTTGCCGATCTTGTCGCCGAACATCATCAGCGTGCTGTGCAGCAGCTCGTGCACGTCGGCGCTCTGGTAGGGCGCGCGGTCCATCTGGGAGTACTGCTTGGCGCCGGCCAGAAGTGCCGAGATGCGCTTGGACGCCTCGGCGATCTGGTTCATCAACAACTCGTTGTCGATCGTGTACTTCAGCCAGCCGATCGCGCCGGGCAGCGTCGCCGAGCAGTCGACGTCGTCCACCGAGGCCTCGACCCGCTCGAGCCAGTCGACGTCGAGACCGGCCTCCACGAACGTCGGCGCGTAATCCCACGCGGACGAGATCCCGTGGTCTTCGAGCCAGTCGCCGATCTGGTCTTCGCGGTCGGAGGTCTCCAGCGCGGTGAGCTCCTGGCCCTTGGATTTGGCCACCTGCTCGGCGACTTCGTCCTGAATGCTGACCAGTACGCGCAGCGCCTCGGGGGTGAACTTGCCGTCGGCCAGCATCGCGAGCTTGTGCCGCATCTTGCCGACGCTCTCGCGAAGGTCGGCGACGGCGCGGGCCGTGGCACCGGCCGGATTGTTGAGCTGGTGGGTCAAACCCGCCGACAGCTGGCCGAGGGCGAGCAGCTTCTCCCGGGTGTCGATGATCTGGCGCTGCCGCATGCCGCCGACCATGTGGCCCTCCAGCAGATGCACCGCCATCGGGAACTCTTTGCGCATGAATTCGGCGAATGCCGCGGCGTCGAGCACGAAGAACCTCGACGGACGGGTGACCCGTACCGAGGCCTGGTAGGTCCTGTCCTCGCCGGGAACGTAGGCCGACCACGCACCGCAGTACACGCCGCGCTGCGAGGTCCGGTTGGTCTCGAGGTCGACGCCTCCGGAGCGCTTCGACATGACCAGCTCACCGTCGATGAGCACGTAGAAGCACGTCGCCGGGTCGCCTTCGGCGCAGATCGGACCGGGCTCGTAGGTCGCGATGTGGCCGTTCTCGCACAGCGTCTGCAATTGGTCGTCGGTCAGTTTCTCGAAGAGAAACAACGTCCGTAGTTCGTCGGGCAGGCACTTTTCGCCCATGGCGGGATCCTTCCTATGGCCTGTCGTCGGCGGACGCTCTGAGGTTCTGGGCGGCCTGTAACGGCAGCGCAGTGATGAAACGCGTATCGCCGGGGATTGATTCCGCCCAGAGGCTGCCGAGGTGGCGGTCCACGATCCGCGCGGCGATGTCGAGGCCGAGCCCGGTGCCCTCCCCGAACGGCTTGGTGGTGAAGAATGGGTCGAAGATGCGGGCCAGCACATCGTCGGGAATCCCGGGCCCGGTGTCACACACCTCGACGCGCACCATGTCGCGTTCGCGGCGGGTGCGCAGGGTCAGCACTCCCGCCGACCCATCCGGGGCGCCCATCGCGTCGAGGGCGTTGTCGATCAGGTTCGTCCAGACCTGGTTCAGTTCGGCCGGATAGCAGGGCAGCTGGGGCAGTCCGAGATCGAAGTCGCGGACCACCGAGACCGCCGGACCGAGCCGGTGCGACAGCATGGCCAGCGTCGATTCCAGCAGCTCGTGGACGTCGGCCATGTCGGACGGCGCACGGTCGAGCTGGGTGTACTGCTTGGCCTGGTCGACGAGTGTGGAGATGCGTTTGGTCGCGTCGGTGATCTCGGTGAGCAGCAGCTCGGTCTCGGCCGTGCTGGAGAGCCAACGGATCACAGCAGTCAGAGCTTGGGTGCCGTCACCGCAGCACGGCGACGTCGAGATCCGTTCCATCCAGTCGATGTCGAGGCCGGCCTCGGCGAAGATCGCCGCGTGGTCCCACGCGCCCTCGACGCCGTGGCCCTCCAGCCATTGACCGAGCGCCTCCTCCAGGTCGGACTTCTCCACGGCGCTGAGGTCCTTGGGCTTGCCCGCGATTTCGGCGACCCGGTCCTGAAGCTCGACCAGCGAGTCCATCGCCTCCGGCGCCACCGCGGCGGGCAGCTCGGCGCGGCGGTGTCGCATGCCGGCGATCTGGGTGCGCAGCCCGTTGGCTGCCCTCACCGCGGCGGCCGCCGGGTTGTTCAGCTCATGGGTGAGCCCTGCGGTCATCTGGCCGAGCTGTACCAACCGGTCGTGGGGGCCGAGGATCCGCCGCTGGTGGAACCGGCCGTGGGAGTGCCCGACGAGAAGGTGCGTCGCCATCTGGAACTCGTTGACCAGTAGGTTTCCGAGCGTGGTCGCCGGGATGGCGAGCACACGCGACGGCCGGGTCAGGGTGGCGGTGTTCTCGTAGGTGGTGTCCTCGTCGAGAAGGAACGCCGACCAGGCGCCGAAGTACGAGCCGGGCGTTCCCGCCCTCCAGATGTCGATGTCCCTCGTACCGGACCGCTTCGACAGCGCGACCTCGCCGTCGAGCAGCACATAGAAGTAGTCCGCCGGCTCACCTTCGCGGCACAGCTCGCCGGCGGGGTAGGTCTGGACCCATCCATCCGCGCACAGCGTCGACAGCTGCGCGTCGGTCAGGCCCTCGAAGATGAAGAGCCCACGCAGTTCGGACAGGTCGCATGTGCTCATGTCTCGGCCAGGTACCTGTGCACGAGCATCACCGCCATCGAGCCCTCGCCGACCGCCGCGGCCACCCGCTTGGCGGACTCCGCCCGCACGTCCCCGGCGACGAACACCCCGGGAACGCTGGACTCCAGGTGGTGCGGCGGCCGCTCCAGCGTCCAGCCGCTGACGTCGCGCAGGTCCGGCCCGGACAGGATGAAGCCGTGGTCGTCACGGACGACGACGCCGTCGAGCCATTCGGTGCGAGGCTCGGCGCCGATGAAGATGAACATCCGCCCGCAGTTGTGCTCCTGGCGCTCACCGGTCTGCGTGTTCTCCAGGCAGATGCCCTCGAGGTGACCGTCGCCCTTGACCGCGTGCACGACGGTGTGCGGGAGCTCCCTGATGTTGTCCTGGGCTCTGATCTGCTGGATCAAATAGTGCGACATCGAGTCTTCGAGGGTGCGACGGATGACGATGTTGACCGTCTTGGCCGTGCGCGCCAGATACATGGCGGCCTGCCCTGCCGAGTTCGCGCCGCCGATCACGTAGACCTCGTCGTCTTCGCAGTCCGACGCCACCGACGCGGTGGCGCCGTAGTAGACCCCGGCGCCGGTCAGTCCGTCACAGCCCTCGGCCTCCAGCTGCCGATACTCGACGCCCATCGCGAGGATCACCGCACGGGTGCCGATCGTGCGCCCGTCGGACAGGTGAATGGTGCGGGCGCTGCCGTCGACCTCGAGCTTGGTGACCTCGGCGGCGGTGATCAGTTCGGCCTCGAATTTCTCGGCCTGCCTGCGGGCCCGCTCGGCCAGCTGTGCTCCCGACAATCCGTCCGGGAAGCCCAGGTAGTTCTCGATGCGGGAGCTCTGCCCGGCCTGCCCGCCGGTGGCCGTGCGCTCGATGAGCACGGTCTTGAGACCCTCGGAGGCGCCGTATACGGCGGCGGCCAGCCCGGCGGGTCCGCCGCCGATCACGACGAGGTCGTAGAAGTCGTCCGACGGCGTGGTGGTCAGGCCCAGCGTCGCGCCCAGCTCGGCGTCGGTCGGGTCGACCAACGTCTCGCCCTGCTCGGTGATGATGACCGGCAGCGTCAGCCCGTCGAGGCCCGCCGCGTCCAGCAGCTGAGCGCCCTTGGGCTCGTCGGAGCGGAACCACGTGTAGTAGAGGCGGTTTCGGGCCAGGAACTCGCGCACCTCGGAGGAGCGGGCGTTCCACGGGTGCCCGATGACCTTCGTGTGCGGGATCGCCCGGTCCCCTGTGGAGCGCCACGCCTCCAGCAACGCGTCGATGACGGGGTAGAGCTTCTCCTCGGGCGGATCCCACGGCTTGAGCAGATAGTGATCCAGGTCGACGACGTTGATCGCGTCGATCGCGGCGTGGGTGTCGGCATATGCGGTGAGCAGGACGCGGCGGGCCATCGGGAAGATGTCCATGGCGGCTTCGAGGAACTCGATTCCGCTCATCTGCGGCATCCGGTAGTCGGCGACGAACACCGCGACCGTCTCCCCGCGCAACTTCAATTCGTTCAGCGTCTCCAGCGCGTCGGGGCCCGATTCCGCGCGGACGATGCGGTGCTTGTCGCCGTAGTGGCGGCGCAGATCGCGGGCCACGGCGCGCGACACCGCGGGGTCGTCGTCGACGGTCAAGATCACGGGTTTGCGGGGCTGGTGCTCAGGTCCAGTCATCGCTTTAAGTATGCGCACGTTGTCCAGCGGAAAAGCCGACGGAGACAAGCGGGGACTTTGGTCCCTATCCCGTCACGCGTACCGGCATTAACGTCGCAAGGGTTGGATTGACGGTCGCGCCGGCCCCGTCCGGGGAGGGTCCGGAGGAACTCGGGAGATCGGGTCGATGCGGCCGTCAGTCCGCGTTCCCGGTGCCAAGATCGCCGGGGCGGATTAACCAGCACGTTCGGCGATTTTGGGGCTGCCCGCGGAAAGAGTATGATCGATCAACGGTGCGGCTTCCGCGCCGACTTTTTGCGTGCCCCATCTCCGAGCCCCGTATCCAGGGGAATTCCCCGGACCCGGCCCACGTTTTCAAGTCGGATCGAAGGCTGCTCCGAGCAGGCCAGCAAGCCGGGTACGAAACGAAAGCAAGGATCGTTACAGAGTATGGCCAAAAAAGACGGTGCCATAGAGGTCGAGGGTCGTGTCGTCGAACCCCTGCCCAATGCGATGTTCCGCATTGAGCTGGAGAACGGACACAAGGTCCTCGCCCATATCAGCGGAAAGATGCGGCAGCACTACATCCGCATCCTCCCCGAGGATCGCGTGGTGGTGGAGCTCTCGCCCTACGACCTGTCTCGCGGGCGCATCGTCTACCGCTACAAATAATCATTACCAGCACCAACTCCGAGAAGAAGGATCGACACAGCCGTGAAGGTGAACCCGAGCGTCAAGCCGATCTGCGACAAGTGCAGGGTGATCCGCCGGCACGGGCGGGTCATGGTGATCTGCTCCGATCCCCGCCACAAGCAGCGGCAAGGCTGATCGACAGCCACGCAATAACGACAACTGAATGATGAACTCCCAGCACCACTGAGGGCATTCGGCCCTCTAACACGCCCGGCACGGAGGCCGGGCCCCGACACGAGTTTCGGGAACGGGCTGGGACAAGACCTCCGCAGAAAAGAAGGAATGGCACACGTGGCCCGTCTCATGGGTGTGGACCTCCCGCGCGACAAGCGCATGGAGATCGCACTGACCTACATCTACGGCATCGGCCGTACCCGCTCCCAGGAGATCCTGGAAGCCACCGGCATCAGCCGGGAATTGCGCACCAAGGACCTGACCGACGATCAGGTGACCCAGCTTCGCGACTACATCGAGGGCAACCTCAAGGTGGAAGGCGATCTGCGCCGCGAGGTGCAGGCTGACATCCGCCGCAAGATCGAGATCGGCTGCTACCAGGGCCTGCGGCACCGCCGCGGTCTGCCGGTGCGCGGCCAGCGGACCAAGACCAACGCGCGCACCCGTAAGGGACCCAAGCGCACCATCGCCGGCAAGAAGAAGGCCAGGTAACCCCGGATGGCACAGGCTAAGAAGGCAGGGGCCCCCAAGAAGGGCCAGAAGACCCGCCGCAGGGAAAAGAAGAACGTCCCGCACGGCGCCGCTCACATCAAGAGCACGTTCAACAACACGATCGTGTCGATCACCGATCCCCAGGGCAACGTGATCGCCTGGGCATCGTCGGGACATGTCGGCTTCAAGGGGTCGCGTAAGTCCACCCCGTTCGCTGCGCAGCTGGCTGCCGAGAACGCCGCCCGCAAGGCACAGGAGCACGGTGTCAAGAAGGTCGACGTGTTCGTGAAGGGCCCGGGCTCGGGTCGCGAGACCGCCATCCGCTCGCTGCAGGCCGCCGGCCTCGAGGTGGGCGCGATTTCCGACGTCACGCCGCAGCCGCACAACGGCTGCCGTCCGCCCAAGCGGCGCCGGGTCTAGGGAGGATCTAGAAAATGGCTCGTTACACCGGACCTGTCACCCGCAAGTCGCGCCGTCTCGGCGTCGACCTCGTCGGTGGAGATCAGTCCTTCGAGAAGCGCCCCTACCCGCCCGGCCAGCACGGCCGCGCGCGGATCAAGGAGAGCGAATACCGCACCCAGCTGCAGGAGAAGCAGAAGGCCCGCTTCACCTACGGCGTCATGGAGAAGCAGTTCCGCCGCTACTACGAGGAGGCCAACCGGCTTCCCGGCAAGACCGGTGACAACCTGCTCCGCATCCTGGAGAGCCGGCTGGACAACGTCGTGTACCGCGCAGGCCTGGCCCGCACCCGCCGCATGGCGCGTCAGCTGGTCAGCCACGGCCACTTCACCGTCAACGGTGTGAAGGTCGACGTGCCCAGCTACCGGGTGTCGCAGTACGACATCATCGACATCAAGGACAAGTCGATCAACACCCTGCCCTTCGAGATCGCCCGCCAGACCGCCGGCGAGCGTCCGATCCCGGGCTGGCTGCAGGTCGTCGGCGAGCGTCAGCGCATCCTCGTGCACCAGCTGCCCGAGCGCGCGCAGATCGACGTCCCGCTCACCGAGCAGCTGATCGTCGAGCTCTACTCGAAGTAAGCGTCTGCGGGCCAACCGGTTTCGCAGATCACCTAACGGCATCAAATAGCGGTTGCCGAGAAGGAGAAGAAAACAATGCTGATTTCTCAGCGCCCCACACTCAGCGAAGAGGTCATCGCCGAGAACCGGTCCCAGTTCGTCATCGAACCGCTGGAGCCCGGCTTCGGTTACACCCTCGGCAACTCGCTGCGTCGCACGCTGCTGTCGTCGATCCCCGGCGCAGCCGTCACGAGCATCCGGATCGACGGTGTGCTGCACGAGTTCACCACTGTTCCCGGGGTGAAGGAAGATGTCACCGACATCATCCTGAACCTCAAGGGTCTGGTCGTTTCCTCCGAGGAGGACGAGCCCGTCACCATGTACCTGCGCAAGCAGGGCCCGGGTGCGGTCACCGCGGGTGACATCGTCCCGCCGGCCAATGTCACGGTGCACAACCCCGACATGCACATCGCCACGCTGAACGACAAGGGCAAGCTCGAGGTCGAACTCGTCGTCGAGCGGGGCCGCGGCTACGTGCCCGCCGTGCAGAACAAGGCCTCCGGCGCCGAAATCGGCCGCATCCCGGTCGATTCCATCTACTCGCCGGTCCTCAAGGTCACCTACAAGGTGGAGGCCACCCGTGTCGAGCAGCGCACCGACTTCGACAAACTGATCCTCGACGTCGAGACCAAGAACTCGATCAGCCCACGTGACGCGCTGGCCTCGGCTGGCAAGACGCTGGTCGAATTGTTTGGTCTGGCACGGGAACTCAACGTCGAAGCCGAGGGCATCGAGATCGGCCCGTCGCCGGCCGAGGCCGATCAGGCCGCGCACTTCGCGCTGCCGATCGACGACCTGGACCTGACGGTGCGGTCGTACAACTGCCTCAAGCGCGAGGGTGTGCACACCGTGGGCGAGCTCGTGGCCCGCACGGAGTCCGACCTGCTGGACATCCGTAACTTCGGCCAGAAGTCCATCGACGAGGTGAAGATCAAGCTGCATCAGCTCGGTCTCTCGCTCAAGGACAGCCCGGCCAGCTTCGATCCGTCCGAGGTCGCCGGCTACGACGTCGCCACCGGCACCTGGAACAGCGATGCCGGCTACGACCTGGACGACAACCAGGACTACGCCGAAACCGAACAGCTCTAAACAAGAAGTCCGTCCCGGCCCTACCTGATACGGGGGTCGGCCCCACAAGGAGATAGTCGCAATGCCCAAGCCCACCAAGGGTCCCCGTCTCGGCGGGTCGTCCTCGCACCAGAAGGCGCTGCTGGCCAACCTGGCCACCTCGCTGTTCGAGCACGGCCGCATCAAGACGACCGAGCCGAAGGCACGGGCGTTGCGTCCGTACGCGGAGAAGCTCATCACCCACGCCAAGAAGGGCACGCTGCACAACCGGCGTGAGGTGATGAAGAAGATCCGCGACAAGGACATCGTCCATGTCCTGTTCGCCGAGATCGGGCCGTTCTTCGCCGACCGCAATGGTGGCTACACCCGCATCATCAAGGTCGAGAACCGCAAGGGCGACAACGCCCCCATGGCGGTCATCGAGCTGGTGCGGGAGAAGACCGTGACCTCTGAGGCCAACCGCGCACGCCGCGCGGCCAGCTCGCAGAAGGTCGCTGCTGCCGCTGCGCCGCAGGCCGCCGTGGAGCCTGAGGCCGCCGAAGGTCCGACAGCTGCCGAGGCCGAGGCAGTCGAAGAGACCCCGATCGCCGACGAGGCCGAGGTGGAGACCCCCGGCACCGTGTCCGAGGCCAAGGCCGAAGACGAGGCCATCGAGGAGGCTCAGGAAGCTGACGCCGCCGAAGAGGCCGCCGAGGACAAGGCCGACGATAAGTAGCAGTGCTGTGAACGAACCCGCCACCAATTCCGGTGGCGGGTTTGTTCGTTTGCGGCTCGACATCGCCTACGACGGAACGCACTTCGCGGGCTGGGCCACCCAGGCCGGGCAGCGCACCGTGGCCGGGGCGGTCGACGACGCACTCTCGACGGTGTTCCGGACGTCTGTAATGACCCGGGCGGCAGGACGCACGGACTCCGGGGTGCATGCCACCGGGCAGGTCGCCCACGTCGACGTGCCCGCCGATGCGCTCGCGCATGCCTATCCGCGCACGGTGCGCGCGGGGGAGGCGGAGTTCGGACCGCTCGTCCGCCGTCTCGGGAGGATGCTCACCGAGGACGTCCGCGTCCGTGGAATCCAGCGTGCCGCACCAGGTTTCGACGCCCGATTCTCGGCGCTACGACGGCACTACGTGTACCGGCTGACGACGGCGCCGTACGGTGCGGAACCCGCCGAGGCGCGCTACGTCACGGCGTGGCCACGCCACCTCGACGTGGATGCGATGGCCGACGCCGCGCGAAATCTCTTGGGCCTGAGGGATTTCGCTGCGTTCTGCCGGCCCCGGGCCGGTGCCACGACGATCCGGGACCTGCAGCGATTGGATTGTGTCCGCGAGGCCGACCGCGTCTTCGTGCACGTCAGTGCCGACGCGTTCTGCTGGAACATGGTGCGCTCCCTGGTGGGCGCGCTGCTCGCGGTCGGTGAGCATCGTCGTGACGCGGCATGGTGCGCCGGGCTGCTCGAGGCGACGCACCGTTCGAGCGACTTCGCCGCCGCACCGGCGCGCGGGCTGACGCTCGTCGGCGTGGACTATCCGGCCGACGATGACCTCGAAGCCCGCAACGCGGTGACGCGGGACCTGCGGACGGCCGTCATGAAAGACCCCGAAGGGGACTAGATCCTGGGCGCGACGAAATCCGCCGCCTGGTTGACCATTCCCGCGTTGATGTACGCGGGGGCAAGATGGTCGGGCCAGTAGTCCTGCCAGTTCTCCGGATCGGTCGGGCTGCAGATCGGGTCGTCGCCGTGGCAGAGCTCGATGGTCCGCTCCCGGTACACGGGGTTGAAGTTGGCGATCGGCGCGACCCATGCGATGCCGTTGCCGAACAGCGCGACCGCGGCGATGTGCCGGTCCGCGCCCGGCGGCAGCGGCCTGTTGAAACCGAATGCGGCGAACGGTACGGCGAGCACCACGTCGGTCACCGCGGCACCCAGGGAGTAGCCGCCGAGCACCAACCGGGTGTCGGGACAGTTGGCCATGTTCCACTGGACGCGGTTGCTCATGTCGTTGGCGCCGATGTCGATCTCGGTGTCGGCGGGATACTTCACCGCGTAGAGGCCGACATTCTGGCCGGTCTTGGATCGCAGGGCACTGATCAGCGCGTTGCCGATCTGGCCTGCGCCGGGTGCCTCGACGCGGCCACGGGCGAAGATCAGCTCGGCCTCGGGGCACGACTGTGCCGAGGCGGCCGGCGGCAGGATCAGCGACGCCGCGCCCAGAACGAGCGCGGCGACCAGCGTCGGTAAGCGAAATTTTCGCAGCTGACGAATCACCGTGCCGATCTTAACTGCCTGTGAGCGTTCAGACCCGTCCTGCGGCGAAGCTGGCCGCTTGACCGATGAAAGGGGAACGTTCGTAGCTGGTATGCGCAAATGGGTTTCGGCCGTCCGAGCAGATCGGGTCACCGTCGGCGCACAGGTCGATCGCCTTGCCGGTGAAGGAGCCGCGGGCCGAGATCGGGTTGCCGAACTTGGTGGCCGGGTTGCCGAACACCGCCACTGCCGCCACGTTCCCGTTGAGGCTGCCGGGCAGCGGCGGTGCGGAGCCGATGTCGCCGATGCGGTTGCCCAGCGGCGGCACCCCGGCCAGCATGTCGACGACGGCAGCGCCCTGCGAGTAGCCACCGAGCACGATGCTGGTGTTCGGGCATTGCGCGGCCATGGTGGCGATGCGGGCGGAAGCGTCGTTCGCGCCGTCGGCGGAGGTGAAGAAGTCGTAGCTGGCGGGGTAGTTCACGCCGTAGGTGGTGACGGTACGGCCGCCCAACTGGTTCCTGAGTTGGTCCGCGAGCGCCAGGCCGACGCGGCCGACGCCGGGCGGCTCACCGGTTCCGCGGGCGAAGACCACCTCGACGTCAGGGCAGGGCTGGGCGTTCGCCGTGGCGGCGGTCATGATGGCGGCGGACGCCATCAACGACATCGGCGCCATCGCGGCAGCGGTGGTCGCGAGGATCCGGCGGCTCAGGCGATCAAAAGGCACAAGACACCGTAACGCATAGCTGAGCTAGACGAGACCGGCGACGAAGGCCGCGGCCTGGTCGGTGAAGCCTGCGGGTCCGTAGTTGCTGTGGGCGGCGATGTCGTCGCCGCCGGAGCAGACCGGGTCGGCGCCGTTGCACAGATCGATCGAGCGCGAACCCCACACCGGGCTCGCCGTGATCGGCAGACCGACCTTGGTGGTCGGGTTGCCGAACAGCGCGATGGCCTTGACGAAGTCCGGGGCGTTCGGCGGCAGCGGGTTGTTGAACCCGACCGCCGGGAACGGCACGGCGGCGATGATGTCGATGACCGCGGCGCCCTGCGAGTAGCCGCCGAGCACCAGCCGGGTGTTGGGGCAGTTGGCCATCATGTACTGGACGCGTGCGCTGGCATCGTTGGCACCGCCCGCCGCCGCGAGGAAATCGAAGGTCGCCGGGTAGACCACGGCGTAGGAGCCGACCGAGCGGCCCCCGACCCGACCCTGCAGCGAGTCGACGAATGCCGACCCCACGCGGCCGAGGCCCGGCGGCTCGTCGGTGCCGCGGGCGAAGATGACCTCGATGTCGGGGCAGCCCTGCGCATTGGCGACCGGCGCCGTGGCGGTGGGGGCGATGAGCAGGGCGGCAGCGGTGATGGCGGCGGCGACGAGCGCCGAGAGCCTGCGGCCGACTTCAAGATCGATCTTCACCCGCCCGATGTTAGCGGGACTATCGGGTGGTTGCCGGTGCGTTTTCAGTCCACGTCACCAAGTGGTTCTGGTCGAGTTCGCTGCGGTCACCCTGGCGGGCCAATGCCAGTCCGACCAGTACGATCGCGCCGCCGACGGCCTGCATCGCGGTCATCGCCTCGCCGAGCAGCACCCACGCCGCGAGCACGGCGAACATCACCTCGGACAATCCGACCAGCGAGGCGAACCGCGGACGCAGCCGCGCAACGCCGACGATGCCGAGCGTGTACGCAATGGCCGTCGGGATCAGGGCCAGTGCCACCACCGGGACGATCCACGAGGTGGTCCAGCCCGCGATGACCGTATCTCCCGACGTGAAGGTCAGCGGCATGACGCCAGAGGCGCCCAGTGCGGCCACCGTGAGGGCACCGACGATGAGGCCGCCCGCGGCCAGCGTGATCGGGTGGACGGGCGCCTGCCCGTCGGGTCCCTCGGCGCCGGCTTTGTCGGACATCAGGAAGTAGCACGCGGCGCAGACGGCGGCAGCCAGTCCCCAGCCGACGCCGACCAGATTGATGTGTGCGCCGGCCAGCCCGTGGGGTCCGAAGATGCCGAGTACCAGCATGATTCCGGCCACCGCGAGCACCACTCCGGCCAGGGTCAGGTTGGTGGGGCGCTTGCGGGTGGTTGCCCACAGCCAGCCCACCACCAGGATCGGGGCGGTGTATTCGAGCAGCAGTGCGACACCGACCGTCAGATGCGAGACCGCGTTGTAGTAGAAGAGCTGTGCGCCGGCGATCGGCACCAGCCCGTACAGGACAACGGTCTTGGCGTGTGTGGTGGCTTCGCGCAACCAGCCGGGACGGACCACGAATGCGAAGACCGCCATCGCCAACGCGCCGCCGGCAAGGCGTGCCGTGACCGCCGCGGTCGGGCTCCAACCCGCCTCCATCAGAGATTTCGCGAACGGACCCGACGATCCGAACGCGAACGCGGAGCCGATCGCGAAGAGTAGACCTGTACGGAAGTGATCGACCTGCTGCCGGGTCGTCTCGAGCGCAGCCATAGGAACACCTCCGGGGTTCAGACAGGAATGTCATGAGTAAAATCAGCTTTGGTCATGACGCTAGCCGAAGGAGGAGTCATGAGTCAAATGCTTTTTACTCATGACACCGAGCTCACATTGCGGGCCGCCAGTGTCCTCATCAACAGCAATCGGGTGGACGGGGAACAGATGCCCGATCTCGCCGCCCTCGACGAGTACCTGGACGGGTTCGGCTGGACGGGCAGGCGCGACCACGACGCCGCCGAGCTCGCCGCGGTGCACCAGTTGCGCGACCGGCTGGGCCGGATCTGGGCAACAGCCGGCGACGAGGTCCGCGCGGTTGAGCAGGTCAATGCGCTGCTGTCGGATACCAAGGCGTCGCCGTGGCTGACCCGCCACCCCGAGATGCCGGAATGGCATCTGCACCTCGCGTCGATCCACGACCCGCTCTGGCAGCGGATGGGCGCCGAGATCGCGATGGCGCTGGCGGACCTGATCCGCGGGGGTGAGCTGCGGCGGCTCAAGATCTGCGCGGCACCCGACTGCGAGGCGACGCTGGTCGATCTGTCGCGCAACCGCTCGGGCAAGTTCTGCGACACCGGCAACTGTGGCAACCGCCAGCACGTCGCCGCCTACCGGAACCGGCGCTCCAACAGGTGATCTAACCCCTGCCGCCACGTGGTTACGCTGGCCACGGGTGACTGGCACGGGGGAGTGATGGGCCAACCGACGACACGGCTGCAGGTCAGCGGACACCGGTTCATGGCGCGCCGCATGGAGCATGCGCTCGTGCGCGGTGACACCCGCATGATCGACGATCCGCTTCGCGGACAGAAACTTTCGTTGGTCTCCGGCGCCATACTGGCTGTCATCGGCGTCGCCGTCTGCGCCGTGCTCGCGTTCGTCCGTCCGGGCGCAAGTCTCGGCGACGCGCCCGTCGTCGTCGTCCGGGAATCCGGAGCGATGTACGTGCGCATCGACGACGTCCTGCACCCGGTGTTCAACCTGGCCTCGGCCCGCCTGATCGTCGGCGACGCCGTCGAACCGCGCGTGGTGTCTGCGCGGGCGGTCGAACGTGCCGAGCTCGGAGCTCGGGTCGGGATACCCGAAGCGCCTGACCAGATTTCGCCGCCGCTGAGTGCCGAGGAGTCCCGCTGGACAGTGTGCGACCACCAGCGCAGCACCACGGTCTTCGCCGGGCCTGTGTCCGGCGGCGGCGTCGAGCCGGGTCGCAGCGTGCTGGTGACACCGCGTGGTGCAAGTGCCGCGCTCACCTACCTGCTGCACGGCGGTTGGCGAGCACGGGTCGACCTTCGCCATGCTGCCGTGGTCCGGGCTCTGCACATCGATGACGTTGTGCCACAAGCGGTCTCGCCGGAGGTGCTGGCTGCGATCCCCGAGGCCCCCGCGATTGTGCCGCCGCGCATCGCCGACGCGGGCCGGCCGGGGCCCGGCATCCTGCGGCATCACCCCGTGGGCAGCGTGCTGGCCTCGGGCGAGGACCACTTCGTCGTGCTCGCCGATGGATTGCAGCGCATCGGCGAGGTCACCGCGGATCTGATCCGCTACACCGACGCTCGTACCGGCGCCGAGATCCCGACCGTGTCCAGCGCCGCCGTCGGCGCGCTGCCCGTGGTCACCTCGCTTCCCGTGAGCACCTATCCGCGGCAGGGCGGTGTCGTCGCGGACCCCGTCGTCTGCGCGCAGTGGACGCCGGCGAGTAGCGGAACAGGTTCGCACACCGAGCTTCTCGTCGGTACCCAGCTGCCGGGTGCTGCGCCGCCCATCGCCGGGGTATCCGTGCCCGCGGGCAGCAGTGTGTTCGTCCGGTCGGTCGGCTTGACCGGTAACGGGCGTAGTGCGGGATCGCTGTTCCTGCTCACCGATTCGGGTCTGTTGCACGGGGTGCGTGACGACGAGACGGCCGCCGTCCTCGGTCTGACGCAGCCCGCTGCCTCGGCGCCGTGGCCTATTCTCGCGACGCTGCCCCGGGGACCCGAGTTGAGTCGAGACGCCGCGTCAGTCGCCCGATAGTCCCCGACAGCGCGGCCACGCACGCGGTGAGCGCGAAACAGAGGGCTGCGCCGCGAAGGGCCGTGCGTGCCGGTGCCGGGTCTCTTACGGGTTGGCCGGCGTCGATCGGTGCGGCGGCCCGGGGTGTCGACGGGCTGACACCGGGGCCGCTGACCGCGGCAAGTGGGTCGACCACACCGTGTCCGATCGCCGGGTTCCATCCCGACGAGGCGGCGTGTGCGGTGTCCTCGATGCGCTGCATGACCTGGCGTGCCGTCAATTCCGGTGATCGGGCCCGAACCAGCGCGGCGACCGCGCTGACGACAGGGACGGCGTAGCTGGTCCCGGACAGCGGGGCACCGGAGGGGGACACATCGACAAGACCGTCACCCGCCGATGCCAGCGAGACGACGCCCTCACCGGGTGCCGCGACGTCCACCCACGGTCCCGCGAGGCTGAAGTCTGACGGAGTCCCATTTGCGGCGACCGAACCGACGGTCAGCACAAGGTCGTCGTACCACGCCGGGCTCGCGACCGTGCTCACCTGCTCGGCACGCGCGGCGTCACGGGGATTGTGGTCCCGGCACTGACCCGGTCCTCCCACATTGCCTGCCGCCGTGATCACCACGACGTTCTTGACGTCGACGGCATACGACAGCGCGGCACCCAGCGCCTCATCCGCGACGACGGCGTCGACGGGCACGCAGGCGACCGTGGAGATGTTGATCACCGTCGCACCCAGATCGGCGGCGGTACGCACCGCCGCCGCGAGTGTCGCGACGTCACCGACGCCGGTGCCGCCGGGGTCGTCGATCGCATGAAACTTGTTGCTGGACTGCCTGATCGACAACACCGAAGCATCCGGTGCGATGCCGGTGAAACCCTCGGGGTCGGCGGCGTCCGGCGTGGCTCCGATGATGCCGGCGACGATCGTGCCGTGGCCGTCGCAGTCGTTGGTCCCGTCGTGCCGTGAAACGTAGTCGCCACCGGGAACGAGGTGGGGAAGCCTGCGGTGGCGGGTGACGCCGGTGTCGATCACCGCGACGGTCTGGCCCGCCCCCCGTGTCAGGGCCCACACGCTGGATAGGTCCATTCCGCCGAGCTGTCCGGGTTCGGCGGTGGCCGCCGGCGGTGCGGTGGCGCACTCGTCGTGCTGGGCGGTCGGATGGGCCGGCGCGGGCGGGCCCGCGTCGGGAAGCCGACGTTCATCCACAGCGGGTGGGCTCACCGCGTGGGCCGTCGGCGCGGATTGCACGACCAGGATGGCCGATGCCGCAAGCACTCTGCATAGTCGACCGCTCATGACAAGCTCGACCCACGCACAAACTCGTACAGGCCGGCGAGCCAGAACGCCAGCGGAATCACCGCCACCAGCGCCGCATACTCGGCCACCTGGACAGCGTTACGCAGCCACGGATTGGGCTCGATCGGACGGCGAGCGCACCGGACGCAGGCGACGCATCCGACCGCGGTGGCCGTGCACACCCAATGCGCCATTGCAGGAGCCGCGGCGATCGCCACGGCGAAGGCCGAGAGCAGAGCAACGGATCCCGCGGTGAACAACCACCCGCGTCTGCACCGGTCGACGTGCGAGCGCTGACGCAGGATCAGCAGGACGCCGAGATCGGTGCCGAAGCATGCGGCGAGAATCGTCGGCGAGCCGTGGAGCACCGCGCCCACCGCGACGAGGAGGGCGCCCAGCATCGCCGATGCCGACCACCCCGCCACCAGTGCGGACAGGGTTCGGTGCGCCGCGGCGGCGCGCTCTTCGTCGACGTCGAGGTGTGCGGGCCCGAGGCGCGTGGCGAGTGCCGCGATTCGCGGCGCCGCCGACAGCGCCACAAGGGAGATGACCGCCAGCGCGGCGCCCGCCACGACGAGTCGCGGCCCGACGGCAATGCACAGCGCCGCCGCGGCGGACACCGCGCCCGCCGCCGCCGCTGCGCACGCCGTCGTCAACCCGTGGTCGGCGGTCGCCCTCATCAGCAGCGTGGACATCGCCAATGCCGAGGCTGCCGCAAGCAACGAAGAGGCCGCCCATCCCGCACCCGGAACCGCGAGAACGCCTGTAGCAGCGGAGAACACTATGGCGCCGAGACTCAACAGAACGGTCGACTCCCGGTCCGAGCGGCCGACCGCGACCGCCGCCGTCGCCGCTGCTGCCGAGAGCGTCCCCGCCGCACCCAGATTCCAGGTGGTCGTGGCGTGCAACCCCGCCCAGACCACGGCGACGGCCGACAGCACGATGCCCGCCGCTGCGCCGGACAGCAGGACGCTGCGACTCAGCGGATGCGTGGCCGCTGTTCGCGCCACCACACCGCACGGCTCGGCGGGTGTCAGCCGCGGACGGGGCAGCGGAGCCGTCGAAAGGACGACGATGTCACCATTTCGAACAGCGTTGTCCCACAGCGACAATGAAGTATCCAAAGGTGCACCTGCGGCGCCTGCCAGGTACCAGCATTGCGCTGCGTCGGCGGTGTCGCCAAAGATCGCGCACACGATCGCGGGCATCAGCTCACCGAGCGGACACTGCGACGGCAGAACCAGATCGACGCTGCCCGACTGATCTGCACCCGTCACCTCGACGACCAATCGGCACAAGGTATCCGGCACCGTCTGAACCTAACTCGGCCTCCCCGGGGCAGGGCGCACCAGTTTGTTGCCCTGTGGATGGAACGCGATGGGCATCCCGTGCGTCTACTCACACATGGAAAGCGGTCGGATCGTCGTCGAGGCGCCGCCGGAACCGCCTGTTCCGACGCCGGTCAGTCCGTTGGCCCGCTTGATGCCGGTGGCCATGATCGTCGCGATGGGCGGGATGACAGCGCTGTATCTGACATCGACGGACACCGCGACGCGCAGCCCGATGTTCCTGTTCTTCCCCGTCATGATGCTGGTATCCCTGATCGGCACACTCGCGTACGGATCGCGCGGCGGTGCGGGCCGCACCGGGGAGCTCAGCACCCAGCGCGCCGAGTATCTGCGGTATCTCGAAGCTCTCGACACCTCACTTGCAACCTCGGCCGAACAACAGCATCTCGACCTGTACACGGCGCATCCCGACCCGTCGTCCCTGTGGCTGCTGGCGGGCCGCGGCGGCATGTGGGAACGAGGTGAGGACCACCCTGACTTCCTCGTCGTGCGCGTCGGAGTCGGGTCGCGCCCATCTGCCGTCGAGGTCATCGCACCCGACGTCGGCTCCGACACCGACGCGGACCCGGTCACCGTCGGAGCGCTCCGGCGGTTGGTGGCCCATCGCGGCGTGGTCGACGGCGTGCCACTGACGGTGTCGCTGCGCTCGTCGCCGCGCGTCACCGTTTCGCGGTCCACCGCCCGTGCACTGGTGTGCCAGGTCGCGATGCTGCACCACCCCGATCTCGTGGCGATCTCGGCTCCGCCGAAGCCGGAGTGGGAATGGGTGAAATGGCTTCCACACCGCACCAGTTCGCGAGCGGTCCACCGGATCGAGATCGTCGACGGTGGGGCTCCGCCGGCGCCGCGGGCGTCGACGACGTTCATCGTCATCGGCGCCGAGAGCGCTGAGTCCGGCGACGAACTGATGCGCGCCGACGCGGTGGCATGCGCACGCCGGATCGCGCGGTACGGGCCGGACGGGGCCTCCACGTCCCACCGCGCGCGGGACTGGTTGGCGCTGATGGGGATCGACGATCCTGACACGATCGACCCCGATCAACTGTGGTCGCGCGGTGCCGGGTACGCGTCGCTTCGAGCGCCGATCGGGGTGGCCGAGGACGGATCCGTCGTCGAACTCGACATCAAGGAGGCCGCAGCTGAGGGGATGGGCCCGCACGGCTTGTGCGTCGGGGCAACAGGATCGGGCAAGTCGGAGTTTCTCCGTACGCTGGTTCTCGGGATGGTCGCCGCGCACTCCCCGGAGGCGCTGAACCTCGTGTTGGTCGACTTCAAGGGCGGTGCGACGTTCCTCGGCCTGGAGAACGTCCGCCATGTCTCGGCGGTGATCACCAACCTCGCCGACGAGGCCCCGCTGGTGTCCCGGATGCGCGAGGCGCTCTCCGGCGAGGTCACCCGGCGTCAGGAGTTGTTGCGGGCGGCGGGCAATGCCACCAACATCGCCGAGTATGCGCGGTCCCGCGCGCAGGGGCGCGCCCCTGCCCCGCTGCCTGCGCTGCTCATCATCGTCGACGAGTTCTCCGAAATGCTCAGCCAGCATCCTGATTTCGCCGAACTCTTCGTCGCGATCGGACGGCTGGGCCGTTCCCTCGGCATGCACCTGCTGCTGGCGACCCAGCGTCTCGACGAGGGCAGACTGCGCGGGCTGGAGACACACCTGTCCTACCGAATTTGCCTCAAGACGTTCTCGGCCAGCGAATCACGTGCTGTTCTCGGAGTGCCGGACGCCTACCATCTGCCGTCCCAGCCCGGGGCGGGCTATCTGAAGACCGCCGCGGGCGACCTGACCCGATTCCAGACGGCGTTCGTCTCGGGGAGTTACACGCCACGTCCCCGCCGATCCGAACAGCCCTGCGCTGTGCGGCCTTTCACGCTCACCGCGCCGCCCGAACCCTTCGAGCCGAAGACTGAACAAGCCGCTCACCGAACACTTCTCGACACGGTGCTCGGCCGGCTGGCCGGCCGCGGCACACCCGCTCATCGCGTCTGGCTGCCGCCGCTGGGAGCGTCGCCGATCTTGGCCGACATCCTGCCGTCCGAGCCGATGCGCCCGCTGCGGGTATCGATCGGCGTGGTCGACCGTCCCTTCGAGCAGCGGAGGGATCCGCACGTCGTCGACCTGTCCGGCCCGTCAGGCAATGTCGCGGTCGTCGGCGCGCCCCGTTCGGGCAAATCGACGGCGCTGCGAACGATCATCTGCTCGCTGGCCGCCGCGCACGACGCGGCAGCAGTGCAGTTCTACTGTCTGGACTTCGGCGGCGGCGACCTCGCAACCCTGCAGAACCTGCCCCACGTTGGGTCGGTGGCGAGCAGGCGCGACGCCGACCTGTGCCGCCGCACAGTGGCCCAGCTCGAATCGCTGCTTCACAGCCGGGAGTCTTCGGCGCCGGATTCCTATGGCGACGTGTTCCTCGTGGTCGACGGGTGGGCCACCCTCCGCCAGGATTTCGAGGGTTTGGAGCCCAAGATCACCGCCATGGCGGCGCAGGGACTTTCGTATGGGATCCACGTGATGATCGCTGCTTCGCGGTGGGCCGACCTGCGGCCGGCGCTCAAGGACCAGATCGGTACGCGCATCGAGCTGAGGCTCGGAGATCCTGCCGACTCGGAGATGGATCGCAGACGTGCACGTGAACTGGCCGACCGCCCGCCCGGGCGGAGCCTCACGCGGGACGGCCGGGAGACCGCGATCGCGTTGCCCAGTGTCGAGGCCGTCCGAAGCGGAGGCGCCGCACCGCCCGTCGAACTTTTGCCCGGTCGCGTCGAGCGCCGCACACTCACCTGCGCCCGCGGCCGCAGCGAGGTCGTTCTCGGACTGCGGGAACGCGATCTTGCGCCCATCGCCATCGATTTCGCCGAGCACTCACACCTGCTGGTGCTCGGCGACAACGAGTGCGGGAAGACGGCCGTCCTGCGACTGCTGTGCACCGAGCTCGCCGAGGCGAGCCGAGACCTCCGGCTGGAGATCGTCGACTATCGGCGCACCCTGCTCGGCGTCGTCGAAACCAGCGGCCGCACAGGTTATTCGGTATCCGCACCTGCGGTCACGTCCCGGATCGCGGCACTGGCCGAGACACTCGACGCCAGGATGCCCGGCGAGTTCGTCACCCAGCGTCAGCTGCGCGACCGCTCCTGGTGGTCAGGACCCGACATCTTCGTCATCGTCGACGACTACGACCTGGTCGCAGGCGGCACCGGAAATCCGTTGGCTCCGCTGGCCGACTTCCTGCCGCACGCCAAGGATCTCGGACTGCATGTCATCGTGGCGCGGCGCTCGGGCGGCGCGGCACGCGCAATGTTCGACCCCCTGCCGGCAAGGATGCGGGACATGGGCTGCGCGGGTCTGATGATGAGCGCGGCGCCCGACGACGGCGTGCTGCTGGGCACCGTCAGGCCGGCTCCATTGCCTGCCGGGCGAGGAACACTGGTCCTGCGTGGCAGGCCCGACGAGCTGATCCAGATCGGCTGGGTAGACCCGCCACCATGACCGTGTGCGTCGTCGAAGTCGGCCCCGAGCAGGTGCGTGGCCCGGGTTGTGCTCCACCGCAACAGGTTCGCGCGGCCTTGGAGTATATCGACGATCGGCTCGCGCTACTGGACGGTAGCGCGGTCACCGTCGACGACCTGTGGCGTGACGTTCTCCGTGCCGCGACCCATGGCGACGAAAGCCGCGTGGTGATCGTGGTCCCGACATGGTGGTCTGCGGGTCGATTCGACGTGGTCGGCACGGCTGCCCGGGCCGTGTTCGCCGATGCCACGGTGATGCCACGGTCGGTGGTCCTGCGCGGCGAGGCGACGGTCGTCGAGCTGTCCGCGGACTGGATCGTGGTCACCCCGAAGTCGTCGGAGCCGTTGGTCCTCTCCCGCGGTTCACTCGGCGTCGAAGCTCATCTGGCGGGGTGCAGTTCGGTGATCATCGACGCACCGGCCGGTGTGCAGCCGTTGTCGATCGATGTGGTCGCAGCCCTGCGGCACTGGCGAATTCCGTTCTCGCACAGCAGTCACGCGCAGATGAGCGCTGCCGTGGCCGCCATGACTCCGGAGCCGCCGCGCGTCGGCCGCGCGCGTCCGGGCCGGGGGACGGCCGCGGTGCTGGCGGGCATCGCGCTGACCGCAGCCACCGCCGGTGGAAGCTGGGCGGCGCAGGCGTTCACCGCGCCACCGGTCGGAGGTGATGCGACCCGGTTGCTCACCGAAGGCCGCGTCGAGGTCAGGGTTCCCGCCGCGTGGGCTGCCGAACGGGTCACGTCCGGGGCAGGATCGGAGCGGGTGCGGGTGGCTCCGCCGGCAGGCATGCCCGCGCTGCACATCACGCAGTCCGTCGGCGAGGAGGCGTCCCTGGCGCATGTGGCCGAAACGTTGCGAGCCGCCATCGGATCCGAGCCGGGCGGGGTGTTCGTCGACTTCCGTCCGGCGGGGCAGCGCGGCGGGAGGTCCGCCGTGACCTATGTCGAGCGGCGAGGCGACACAGAGACTCGGTGGGCGGTCCTGGTCGACGGTGCGACCCGCATCGCGATCGGTTGCCAGCATCCAAGCGGTCACCCCGAGCACATCGAGGACGTCTGCGCCGAGGCAGTGCACTCGGCCCGAGCGCTGAAATGAAATGTCGATTGGTGGAACCGAATTCAGCTCCGCTGCGTCCTATCTACAGATCGTTTGAACATCCTCGGAACATATCGAGAAAGGCTTCTCATGCCGACACCATCAGGTCCGCCCGGGACCGCACTGGCCACCGACTTCGACCTCATGGTGTCGGTGGCGAGCAGGACCGACAGCCGCAACGACGAGATCCGCGCGATGTTGCAGTCCTTCATCGGCGCCATGGCCAACGTGCCGCCCTCGGTGTGGGGAGGCGTCGCTGCCGTTCGTTTCCGCGAGGTCGTGGAACGCTGGAACGCCGAGTCGCTGAAGCTGAACTCCGCCCTGCAGCGCATCGCGGAGACCATCCGCGACAACGAGCGCGTGCTGCGCGAGGTGGCCGACGGGCATTCTCAGCGCATCGGGTCCGTCGCGGCGAGCCTGTAGGAGGCACCGGTGACCGAGACGCTGTCCTACGACTTCGGCGAGATCGAGTACACGGTCCGCCAGGAGATCCACTCGACATCGGCACGATTCAACGCCGCGCTCGAGGACCTGCGCGCACAGATCGCGCCCCTGCAGGCGACGTGGACCCGCGAGGCCGCTGACGCCTATCGCGTCGAGCAGGCCCGGTGGGAGCAGTCCGCCGGTGCGCTCAATGAGATCCTCGTCAGCCTCGGCAACGCGGTGCGTGACGGCTCCGACGACGTGGCCGACACCGACCGGAGGGCTGCCAACGCCTGGGGCTTCTGAGGGCCCCACCCCGAGTCTGTGCGGCCCCCGGGAGGAGGGGAGCCGAGCGGGGGCCGCACAGTACTCTCGGCACGCCGGCCAAACATGGCGCCGATCGCGATAGTCTGGCACCACGTGTGATGGCGGACACCACGCGGACAAAGGGACAACGCCGGTGGCAGCTTCGAACACCTCAGCCGGACGGGCATCGGCCCGCCCGTCGCCGTCGCGGCTGCGCGCGGTCCACGAGTTGTTCATCAGCGGCGAGGTCGACGCCACCTACCTGAACTCGAACGAGGTCCGTCCCATCGTCGCGCAGAGCTGGGAACGAAGCCTCGCGGGCGGGGTCGATCCCGATCAGGACGCGGCCCGCGCGGCGGCCGCCATCACGGCGGTCGAGCGGTTGAGGGAGACGCATCCGCTCGCTCCGGCGCTGCCGGTGATCCGCAGGCTCCTCGTCGCCGACGCCGTCGACTCGGGCGTGGTCGTCGCGGTCAGCGCCGCCGACGGCACCTTGCTGTGGGTCGAAGGTGACCCGACCGCGTGCCGCAGGGCCGAGGCGATGAACTTCGTACCCGGCGCCGACTGGAGCGAACGGGGCGCGGGAACCAACGCCCCCGGCACCGCGCTGGCGCTCGACCGTGAGCTGCAGATCCACGGTTCCGAACACTTCTCCCGCGTCGTGCAGACCTGGAGCTGCACCGCCGCGCCGGTGCACGATCCGACCACCGGTGCGCTGCTCGGCGCCATCGACCTCACCGGCGGCACTCCCGTCGCGACGTCGCAGACGCTCGCCCTGGTGCGGGCCACCGCCGTCGCCGTCGAGAACCACCTCGCGCTGCTTCGGCTCGCCGGCATCGACGCCGAACCGGCCGCCCGCAAGCCACATCTCGTCGTGCTCGGCGGGGACCGGCCGCGGTGGATGACGACGGACAGCTACGGGCACCTGCAGGCCACCCACCTCACCGGCAGGCACGCCGACATTCTCGTGCTGCTCAGCCGTCACCCGGAGGGCCTGTCCGCCGACCATCTCGCCGTGCTGCTCGACGACAAAGACCTCGACGTCGTCACGGTGCGGGCCGAGATGTCGCGGCTGCGCAAGGTGATCGGGGCCGAGAACCTGGGTTCGCGGCCGTACCGGCTGCTGACCTCGATCACGAGCGACATCGGCGAGGTGTTCGAGGCGCTGGACGCGGGCGACGTCGAAACCGCGCTGACCCGGTACTCCGGGCCGCTGCTCACGCAGTCGGTGTCACCGGCGATCGCGCGGCTACGCACCCAGCTGTCGGCGACACTGCGCGACGCCGTGCTCGCCGAGAACGCCCAGGGCCGCACCGATCTGCTGCGCCGCTGGCTCGATCTCCCCGAGGGGCGCGACGACCGCGACGGCTGGCAGGCGCTGCGCGACAGCGCGATCACCCCGGTGGCCCGGGCGCAGGCACGCGGTCACCTCGCGGGCCTCGACTACGAACTCGGCTGAAACCTGAGTAACCCGGCAAAACCCCAGCTCAACCCCGCTCCGAACGCGAGTTGTCAACGACGGCAATCACTTTCACGCTAGAGGCATGGATTTCCGCTCGTACGCGCAATTCGTCCCCGTCGCCTACACCGCCGCGCTGAACCCGCCGGTGAGCACCTGGTGGCCGTGGCGCGGCCGCACCGTGCACATCGCCCGCGGCGTGGTGGGCGCGGCGGCGGTGCGTGCCATGATCATCCACGGCGGCGGGGGATACAGCGGCGCGCTCTGGCCCGCGGCGGCCGCGGCAGTAGGCGACGGCATCGACGTCCTCGCGCCCGATCTTCCGCTCTACGGCGACACCGTCGAACCCCATCGGTCCCGCGTCCGCTACGACGACTGGGTCGACTTGCTGTGCGATCTCGTCCATGCGGAACGGGCGCAGGACCCGCGCCCGCTCGTGCTGTTCGGCGCGAGCATGGGCGGCATGCTGGCCTATGAGGTTGCAGCCCGCACCAGGGAGGTAGCCGCAGTCGTCGCGACGTGTCTGCTGGACGTGTCCGACCCGAGGGCGCGCGCGGCCGCCACCCGCTTCGCCTGGATGGGCCGACCCGCGCCGGCCGTGCTGCGTGCCGTCGAACCGTTCCTCGGCCGTGTCGCAGTGCCGATCCGATGGCTGGCCGACATGGACAACATGAGCACCGATCCTCGCCTGTCGAAGCTGTGCGCGTCGGATCCCCGCGGCGGTGGCGTCTCCGTTCCGCTGGGTTTTGTGGCGAGCTGGATGAACTACCGGCACACCGCCCCCGAGGACTACCGCGGCGCGCCCGTGACGCTCGTCGCCCCCACTGCCGACAGGTGGACCCCGCCTGAGCTGAGTGTCCGCTTCCTGCAACGTATTTCGGGCCACACAGAACGGGTGATGCTGGAGAACTGCGGTCACTACCCGATCGAGGAACCCGGCCTGACCCAGCTGCGCGGCGCGATGCGCGACGTGCTCAGCCGGGTGCAAGCCGATCGACTGTGACCATCAGCGCGGCCACGACTTCCCGGACATCGAACCCGGTGCGGGTCATCACGCGGTGCAGTTGAGCGTCGATGGCGTGCACGAGCGTCTGCGCGGTCAGCTCCACATCGTCGCCGCCGCGGTCGCAGCGCTTCAGGTGAAACGCGACCTCGTCGCAGATCCGGTCCTCGAAGCCGCGCAGCTCGTCGAGTTGCCCGAGCGTCGGCTGCGCAAGCCGGTGCATCAGCGCGTGCAGCCGGGGCCGGTCCCCGTGCAGCTCCACCAGCGCCTCAAGCAACCCCTGCATGGTCGTGTCGAACGGGGGAGTGTCTTCGCGAAGCCGCGCGAACACGGCCGTCAGCCGCCCGTCAGCGTCGCGCAGGTGCCGCTCGGCCACCGCCTGCAGCACCGAGAGCTTGTCGGGGAAGTACTGATACAACGTGCCGATCGAAAGCCCGGCACGCTCGGCGATCCGGTTGGTCGTGGCGTCGGCGCCTTCGCGGGAGAACACCTGCGCGGCCGCCTCCACCAGCGTGTTCACGGTCTCGCGGGCGCGCTGCTGGCGGGGCTTGCGGCGTGGTTCGGTGATGCCTCAGATTCTGCGGGGATCTCGCCGATCGATGCAACTGTGGTGCAACGGTCGTCCGCGTAGTTTCAGTGACGCACACCACACGAGCAGGAGACTCACCATGACTGTGTATGCCCGTCCCGGGGCTGACGGCTCCCTGATGTCGTTCAAGCCCCGCTACGACAACTTCATCGGCGGCGAGTGGGTCGCGCCGAACGCCGGCCGCTACTTCGAGAACCCGACGCCCGTCACCGGTCAGCCGTTCACCGAGGTGGCTCGCTCCGACGAAGGTGACATCGAGAAGGCTCTCGACGCCGCGCACGCGGCGGCGCCCGCCTGGGGCAAGACCTCAGCCGCCGAGCGCGCGGTGATCCTGAACAAGATCGCCGACCGCATCGAGGAGAACCTCGAATCGATCGCGCTGGCCGAATCGTGGGACAACGGCAAGCCGATCCGCGAGACGCTGAACGCCGACATCCCGCTGGCCGTCGACCACTTCCGCTACTTCGCAGGCGCGATCCGCGCGCAAGAAGGTTCGCTCTCGGAGATCGACGACGACACCGTCGCGTACCACTTCCACGAGCCGCTCGGCGTCGTCGGCCAGATCATCCCGTGGAACTTCCCGATCCTGATGGCGGTCTGGAAGCTGGCCCCGGCACTGGCGGCGGGCAATGCCGTCGTACTCAAGCCCGCCGAGCAGACCCCGGCGTCGATCCTGTACCTCGTCGAGCTGATCGCCGACCTGCTGCCCGCGGGTGTGGTCAACGTGGTCAACGGATTCGGCGTCGAGGCGGGCAAGCCGCTGGCGTCGAGCAACCGCATCGCCAAGATCGCGTTCACCGGCGAGACCACCACCGGCCGGCTGATCATGCAGTACGCATCGCAGAACCTGATCCCGGTCACGCTGGAACTCGGCGGCAAGAGCCCCAACATCTTCTTCAACGACGTCCTGGCGGCCAACGACAACTACCAGGACAAGGCGCTCGAGGGCTTCACGATGTTCGCCCTCAACCAGGGCGAGGTCTGCACGTGTCCGTCGCGGTCACTGATCCAGGCCGACATCTACGACGAGTTCCTGGCTCTGGCCGCCATCCGCACCAAGGCGGTCCGACAGGGCGACCCGCTCGACACCGAGACGATGATCGGCGCGCAGGCGTCCAACGATCAGCTCGAGAAGATCCTGTCCTACATCGAGATCGGCAAGAGCGAAGGCGCGCAGGTCGTCACCGGCGGCGAGCGTGCCCAGCTCGGCGGCGATCTCAACGGCGGCTACTACGTCGCGCCGACGATCTTCACCGGCAACAACAAGATGCGCGTGTTCCAGGAGGAGATCTTCGGCCCGGTCGTGGCGGTCACGTCGTTCACCGACTACGACGACGCCATCAGCATCGCCAACGACACCCTCTACGGCCTGGGTGCAGGCGTCTGGAGCCGCAACGGCAACACCGCCTACCGCGCAGGGCGGGACATCAAGGCGGGCCGGGTGTGGACGAACTGCTATCACCAGTACCCGGCGCACGCAGCGTTCGGTGGATACAAGCAGTCCGGCATCGGCCGCGAGAACCACAAGATGATGCTCGACCACTACCAGCAGACCAAGAACCTGCTGGTGAGCTACAGCGACCAGGCGCTGGGCTTTTTCTGACGAGCGCTTGCTGTGCCTGGCGTCTCAGGACGCCAGGCACAGCGCGTCGCCGGAGATCTCCAATCCGTCGACCAGTGACGGATCCTCGTCCAGCGCGATCAGCTTGGCTGCGAGCTGACGTACCGAGGTGGCCCGGGCGTACGACGTCGCGCCCTGCGTCTGTAGCCATTCGACGCCCTCGGCCGCCGAGCTGATCCGCCCGGCGTCGTACAGGTTCTTCACCTCACATGCCTCGTCGTACACCGAGGGCTGTTCTTCGCGCGCGACAGTGGAGATCGACGGGTTCAGTTCGGTTTCGAGCCTGCGGACGACCGCACCCTCGTCGACGGCGCCGGCGCTGCTGCGCATCGTGAGCAGGTTGCGCGCGATGTCGTCGTACGCCGACGGCGACGCCGCCGTTCGACACCCTGCCAGGGCGCCCGTCGCGGCGACTGCCGCCAGGACGACACTCAGTGATCGGCGGTATCCGGTTGAAGTGTTCATGACGCCCCCCCTTACGGGAGTAAGCGTCACCCCCGGCGTCGCCTGCCGCACGCGTAGCCGACTACCTGTTTGTGCAAGGGTGAACCGCGTTTTGACCGGCGTGGATATCCGCGCGTAAGCTGCGACGTTGGCGTGCGCTGGCTTGCCGGAACCTTGGGTCCCTGCCGGTCGCCGAGGCAGTTCCAACAGCGCGCGCCGGACCGGCCCCCGGGTCACCCGGGATCCAACCCGAGAAAAGAGAAGGTAGCGCTGTGTCTACGTACACGCCGAAGGCGGGTGACACCACGCGTTCGTGGTATGTCATCGACGCCACCGACGTGGTGCTCGGCCGGCTCGCCGTCGAAGCAGCCAAGCTGCTGCGCGGCAAGCACAAGCCGACATTCACGCCGAATGTCGACGGTGGCGATTTCGTCATCATCATCAATGCCGAGAAGGTCGCCGTCAGCGGCGACAAGCTCACCACCAAGTTCGCTTACAGCCACTCGGGTTATCCCGGCGGTCTGCGCAAGCGCACCATCGGCGAGCTTTTGCAGAAGCACCCCACGCGCGTCGTCGAGAACGCGATCGTCGGCATGCTCCCGCACACCAAGCTGTCGCGCCAGGTGCAGAAGAAGCTGAAGGTCTACGCCGGCCCCGAGCATCCGCATGCCGCGCAGCAGCCGGTTCCGTTCGAGATCAAGCAGGTGGCGCAATGAGCGAAACTGACATCACCGACGTCGAGGGCACGGAGGCACCCGAGGTCGTCGACGCCGTCGAGACCGATGCCGTCGTCGAGACCGCTGCCGACACCGAGGCGGCTCCGCGCGAGCCCGTCATCATCGACCGCCCGATCCAGACCGTCGGCCGCCGCAAGGAAGCTGTCGTGCGCGTTCGCCTGGTGCCCGGCACCGGCCAGTTCCACCTGGACGGCCGCACGTTGGAGAACTACTTCCCCAACAAGGTGCACCAGCAGCTCATCAAGGCGCCGCTGGTGACTGTCGACCGCCTCGAGCAGTTCGACATCTACGCCCACCTCGATGGTGGCGGCCCGTCCGGGCAGGCCGGCGCGCTGCGTCTGGCCATCGCCCGCGCGCTGATCCTGGTGCAGCCGGAGGACCGGCCCGCACTCAAGCGTGCCGGGTTCCTCACCCGTGACCCCCGCGCCATCGAGCGCAAGAAGTACGGCCTCAAGAAGGCGCGCAAGGCGCCTCAGTACAGCAAGCGCTGATACGACCTACGACAGACGCCCGGTCTGCTCGCACTGCGAGCGGCCGGGCGTTTGTCATTGCGCCGGTTGCCCGGGAGCTCACGAGAATTGCTTTTGCCAGCTCGGCGGCTACATTGGGGGCTGAAGGGGCTCGGGGCGCGAGGAGGCCAGCTCGTCGCGGAGAGCGGGAGAGGCGCAAATGGAACAGCGAGGATTCGGCGACCTCGAAGCGGTGGTCATGGATTGCGTGTGGGATTACGCCGAGCCTGTCACGGTGCGTGAGGTTTTCGACGAGATCTCTCAACGGCGCCAGATCGCGTACACCACCGTGATGTCGACGATGGACAACCTGTACCGCAAGCGCTGGTTGCAACGTCAGCGCGATGGGAAAGCGTACGTGTATCAGGCGTCCATGAGCCGCGAGGAGCGTTCCGCGCGTTTGATGAAGGCCGCGTTCGACGCCGGCGGGGATACCGATGCGGTGCTGGCCTTCTTTGTTGAGCAGATGAACGCCGAGCAGTCCGCTCAATTGAAGGCGGCTCTGCGCAAGGGGCGTCGGTGATGACCGCCGCGCTGTGGCTGCTCGTCTATGGCAGCGCGCTGGCCTGGTGGGCGCCACCGGTTCTGAGGCGGATGACCAGTCACGGCATCAGCCCCCATATGGGAGTGGCCGCCTGGCTGGCCACCGTCGCCGCGACGTTGGCGGCGTGGCTCGTCGCGCTGATCTTGGTCATCGGCGCAACGACGGATAGTATTCGTACGGGCGCGGTCGTGACGCTGTGCCTGGAGCTGTTTGGCTTCTCCGAGCACACACCCATGGCCGGACGAATCGGTTCTGTTGTTCTCATCGCGGTAGGAACCCTGACATCAGGGTTCGTCGTCATGCGGATCGGTCGCTGCTTGTCGCGGCTGCGGGCGCGAAGTCACGAGCACGCGCATGCCGCGCGGATCGTCGGCCGACCCACCGACCATCCCAATGTGGTGGTCGTGGAGGCCGACCGGCCTGCTGCCTACTGCGTGGTCGGACGCCCGAACGCCATCATCGTTACCTCCGCGGCGATGAAGTCGTTGAACCGATCACAGCTCAAAGCGGTTCTGGCGCATGAAAACGCGCACATCTCGGGGCGCCACCACCACATCCTCATGGCGCTCCGCGCTTTGGGGGGCACACTGCCGTGGCTTCCGCTTTTCGCGACGGCCCCTCATCGTGTGGGTGAACTGCTGGAGATGTGCGCTGACGACACCGCCGTGCGCCGCGTCGGCACGCATCCGCTGTTGGCTGGATTATCTGCTCTGGCCGGAGAACACCCGCCTGCACGGGAAGGCCTCGCCGCGGCGGGAACAGCGGTCATCGCGCGAGCGCAGCGCCTGCTCACCCCGACACGTCGGCACGTGCGATGGCGCCACCGCATCTGCCTGACAGCCGCGATCACCGCCATGCTCGCCACACCCGCTCTCATTCAGGTGCTCTGCCACCACTAGCGCCTCAACGCCCGCCGCACGTTCCGCAGGTGAAGCCAATGCGCGTAGGCCGTCAGCAAAGGAAACACCGCTTGGCGCGCGGGCCGATAGAGAGCAGATTATCTACGTAGTAAAACCGTAGATGATCTGCGGTACAGGCAGCGCACTGGTCTATTGCATCTCCTTCGCGGAACCTCAAAAGGGCGTATTCGCAGGGGCATCGGGCGAAGTCGATCATGCGACGGAACGGCCGGTTGGCTCGGCGCAACGGCGGTCGCTGTCTGATCACAACCCGGCATCGGCTCAGGGGCCGAGCCTGAATTCGCCGATCCGCTGCTACAGTCGGCAACATCGTGAAGTACTTCGACGCGAACTCTGAGCAACGCCGCCGCGCCATCGTCGCGGCGTTGATCGCGTTCTGGACCGTCATCGTCGGAGCCGAGTGGGCACTGCCCGGCGTGAATGCGGCACCTGCGCACGGACCGCACACACTGGCCGCCAGTGCGGTCGGCGCGCCGATGTCTGTCGAGCTCGACCACCCCCACGTCTCCCAACCCGACGCCGAGTGCACGCCCGACACCCTGGCCGAAGCGATCCTGCCGCGGGGAACGGTCTCCCTGATCGCGCTCGCGTTGGGCCTCGTCGTGGCTGTGCTTCCGCTGCTGTGGTGCCAGGCGGCGAAGGCGCCTATCCGCGGTCCACCACGGAACGCCCGCGCCCTGCGCACCGGCCGCGACGTGCTCGCCCACCTGTGTATCGCGCGCCGCTGATCGGCTAGCGTCAGGCCCCGTCGTCTTCGACGGTGGCCGGTGACCGCTACCTGCCGTCAGTCGCCGCGCATCGTCGCGGCCTCACAGAAGCGACATTCATCGATGAATCCTGCCCTGCCAATCCGCCATGCACGCACTTCCCACACCCGATCGGCACAGCCACAACGCGGCCGCAACGAGCGGCCGGCCACCATGGTCGGCCAGACCCCTGTCTTGAGAATCAGCGCACCGTTCACGTCAGAAGAGCGGGGCTTTTGGGCCAAACTCGAAGGCTTCAACCCGGGAGGAATGAAAGACCGACCCGCGCTACACATGGTCGAACGCGCCCGCTCCCGCGGGGCACTTGCCCCCGGCGCCCGCATCGTCGAATCCACGAGCGGCACACTGGGATTGGGTCTCGCACTAGCCGGAACGGTCTACGGGCACCCCGTCACGTTGGTCACCGACCCCGGGATGGAGCCGATCATCCAGAATATGCTCGCCGCGTTCGGCGCCGACATCGAATTGGTCACTGAACCGCACCCACAGGGAGGCTGGCAGCAGGCCCGCCGTGACCGCGTGCAGAAGATCTTGGCCACCGACCCACGCGCCTGGCATCCCGATCAATACAGCAACCCCGATAACGTCGAGGCCTACCGCGGCCTGGCAGTGGAACTGAACGAACAACTCGGCGCCGTTGATGTCCTGGTGTGCTCGGTGGGCACCGGAGGCCACTCGGCCGGCGTCGCACGCGTCCTTCGTGAATTCAACCCGCAGCTGCGGCTGATCGGCGTCGACACGGTGGGCTCGACGATCTTCGGCCAGCCCGCGGCTTCTCGGCTCATGCGCGGCCTGGGATCGAGCATCTATCCCGGCAACGTCGACTACCAAGCGTTCAACGAAGTGCATTGGGTTGCCCCCGCGGAGTCGGTGTGGGCATGCCGCACCCTGGCGGCCACCCACTACGCCAGTGGCGGCTGGAGCGTCGGTGCGGTCGCCCTGGTTGCAGGCTGGGTCGCACGCAATAGCCCTGCCGGAGCCACTGTCGCAGCGATCTTCCCGGACGGTCCGCAACGCTACTTCGACACCATCTACAACGACGACTACTGCCGCGCCCACGGCCTGCTCGACGCAGCGCCCCCACGGCATCCCGCCACCATTGAGGACCCGATGACCCAGACAGTCACGGCGTGGACGCGATGCACCACCGTTGTCGACCCCACCGAGGTGCAGCCACGATGACCCTGCTGTCAGCCTTCCGCAGTTTTGGTTGGCCCAGCCGGATGCTGATGATCAACCAATTCGGCATCAACCTGGGCTTCTACATGCTCATGCCTTACCTGGCCGGCTACCTCGCCGGCCCGTTGGGGCTGGCCGCGTGGGCCATCGGCCTGGTGCTGGGTGTACGTAACTTCTCCCAGCAAGGCATGTTTCTCATCGGCGGCACTCTGGCAGACCGGCTGGGCTACAAACCGCTCATCGTTTGCGGATGTGTCCTACGGACAGCAGGATTCGGCCTGCTCGTCTTCGCCGAATCGCTGCCGGCGGTCCTGATCGCCTCGGCAGCAACCGGCTTCGCCGGCGCCCTGTTCAATCCTGCGGTGCGCGCCTATCTGGCGGCCGACGCGGGCCCACGGCGCGTGGAAGCCTTCGCGGTGTTCAACGTGTTCTATCAGGCGGGCATCCTGGCCGGACCCCTTGTCGGGCTGGCCTTGATGTTCGTCGATTTCCGAATGACAGCAGCCGCCGCAGCGGTCGTGTTCGCAGCGCTGACCGTGGCCCAACTCTTAGCATTGCCCCACCGCGCCGCGGGGACGCCTGATGAGAAGACATCGGTGCTGCAGGACTGGCGAACAGTAGCGGCCAACCGCTCCTTTCTGCTCTTCGCCGCGGCCATGATCGGGTCGTATGTTTTGTCATTCCAGGTCTATCTGGCATTGCCGCTTCAGGCGCGAGACCTGTTTCCGCGCAACGATTCCGTTGTCACCGCCATGATCTTCGTGGTCTCGGGTCTGGTTGCCGTCCTCGGCCAGATGCGGATCACCCGATGGTTCGCCCACCGCTGGGGCGCCGGCCGCTCCCTGGTGATCGGCATGCTGATCCTCGCGGCGTCGTTTTTGCCGCTGATCGTGCTGCCCGATGACACCAGGGCAGGCAGAGTCGCCGCCGCGACCGCGCTACTCGTCGCCACGGCGGTGCTGGCGGTCGGGTCGGCGGCCGTCTTCCCGTTCGAGATGGACACCGTCGTCTCATTGGCCAACAACCGTCTCATCGGAACGCACTATGGCTTCTACAACACTATCGTCGGAGTCGGCATTCTTGTCGGCAATCTGGCCACCGGCTCGCTGATGCAGGCCGCCCGAGATCTCGGGCAACCCTGGCTGCTGTGGGTTCTGCTGTCGGCAATCGGGCTGGCCTCCGCAGCGGCCTTGTTCCGGCTGGACCGACGCGGCCGACTTCAACCCGAACAGCTGACATCCTCTGGCCCGCAAACCCCCCGCTGAACACCCGAAGACGCGAACATGCCCGACACCCCATATCGCCATCTACGTAATAACTACGTAGATGGCGATATGCTGGTTCCAGCATCCGCGCGAACACCTTCACGCCGTGAATGGCCCACGCTGGCAAGGAGACTGCCACGACCATCGAGCCGCACCCCGCTTCGGGCAGCGTTGCCTCTCCGGCGATAGCTGCTGGGCGCATTCGCGTTCTGCTGGTTGAACCTCGGCGCATCTACGCCGACATGTTGGCCCGCACCCTGCGCGCCGAAGAGTTCGCCGTCGACGTCGCACGCTCACACGCTGCAGCGCTCACCGCGGTGCGCGACGATGACCCCGACGTGGTGGTGGTGTGCCTGGGATCATCCGCGCACGGCGCCGTCGTCCTTGACCGTGTTCGCCAGGCTGCCCAGTGCGGCGTCGTCGCGCTCGCCGACACAGAGGTGGCGCCTCTGGTATCGCGCGTCGGAGTGGTTCCCATCGGCTCCCGCGACATGCTCAGCACGCGAATACGGCGGACACTCAGGCATTCTCACCAACGCAGCGAGGACGGCGGCGCGCAGCGACGCCACGTCGACGATCTGGTGATCGACGTGGGGGTCCGGCGGGTCTATCAGCGCGGCAACGTCATATCGCTGACTCGAACGGAGTTCGCGATCCTCCGGGTTTTGTCCGATGATCCAGGGGAGCCCGTTACGTGCCGACGACTTCAGGAAGCCCTTTGGGGGGCAACGCAGCCCGGCGGGCGGTCGGCACTGGGTGTGCACATCGGCAATCTTCGTCGCAAGCTCGGTGACGCCCCGTCTTGTCCGCGCTATGTCCGGACGGTCCGCGGCATCGGCTACTGTCTGGCCGGCTGAACCGTTACCCGGTGCGGACAAGGCTTTTGGTGGGAGGAGCTGTGGCGAAAGCGTTCGGTCAGGTCTCGATAATCCGTACGACGTAGGGTGTCATCCCGGCGGTACGCACCGGTGAAACCTTGATGGGAACGCCGGTTTGTTGCGCTTCGATCATTTTTCCGTTGCCCAGGTAGATCGCTTCGTGTTGGCTTCCGCCGGGCCCCCAGAACAGGAGGTCACCGCGTTTAGCTTGCGCGGGAGGTACCTTGCGGCCAGCGTTGTACTGGTCGCCGGACCATCGCGGCAACAGTACTCCGACGCCGGCGAAGGCGAATCGTGTCAGTCCTGAGCAGTCGAAACCGACGGTGCCTGCGCCTTGGTCGACACCGCGACTAGGGCCGGTGAGGCTGCCCCCTCCCCAGGAGTAGGGAACGCCGATCTGCGTTCCTGCCCTGCGGATAACGTATTCGATCGCCTGGGCACCGTAGAGGCGGTTGCCGCGGACGCTCGTTTGGGGGCTTGCCGCGGGACTGACGAGTCCGAGACTGCTCAGGAAGCTACGCCCCAAATCCATCGCAGTCTGGGTGGCAACGGCCGTCGCCTGCAAGGACGCGTTGGCGATGGCAACCGGATCGCCGGGCGCTCCCGCACTCGGGATCTTGGGCAGGAGTGGATCCCACGGACCGCCTGTCGGCTCGGCGGAGGCTGCTGGCGTGCACGCCAGAAGTACCGTCGCGACGACGGCAACGATCACCCCAGTCAGGCGAAAGCCGAACGCAGATACGCGGCCTTCCTCCGGGCGGACGCATCGGGCCATCGGTTCCATATGGCGTTCTTTCTTTCGGCTGTCGGAGCGCCGGTGATTGGTTTCGCCAACAAAGGCGAAACAGAGCGTTCCATACTGCGCAGCAACGATATACGTAGCAAATACGTAGATCAGCCTAACTCACATATGCCTCATTAGTAACATCAGCAACATAATTACAATGCTGGAATTTCGGCTGAAATTGCGAATGGTGTTTTGCGATGGGTGCCTGAAAGAGTCGATCGTCGATGGCGGGACTACGAAGTAGCGGTGGTCCGGACATGTGAAAACGCCGTTACCTGGGGGCGGCAAACCAAAGGTGTCGTAGCGGAAAGGGCTGCGCTACCTGTGCGGCGTGGGCCCCACGGCGCGCGATGCTTGGGTGACACTCGGCATGCGAAACCCGGTTCGGTGGATGCGAACGTCCTGCTGACACGCGTAACTGGTGCCACGAGGTGACTGGGAGGCGGCGGTTGTGAGTCTCCGCTTCTGATCTGATTTCAGAGGTTGGCGTTGCCGACTTTCCACTGATCCCAAGGGATGTTCCAGTCACCTAAACCGTCTGTTCCCGACAGCGTGGGGCCGGTGGTGTTGATGACCTCAACGATGTCGCCGCGTCGGGTGTTGTCGTAGAACCATCGGGCGTTGGCCGGATTGACGTTGAGGCATCCGTGGCTGACATTGGCGATGCCTTGGCTGCCCACCGACCACGGTGCAGAGTGCACGTAGATCCCGCTGTAGGACATCTGGGTCGCCCACTCCACCTCGGTGCGGTATCCGTCGGGAGAGTTGACTGGAACTCCGTAGGTGGACGAATCCATCACCAGAAACGAGTAACGATCTCCGATGATGTAGGCGCCGTTATCGGTCGGGGTCTTGGCTTTGCCCATGGAGATGGGCATGGTCTTGACGGTCTGACCATTGCGCCGCACAGTCATCGTTTTGGTGGCGTCATCGGCGGTGGCGATGACCTCGTCACCGATGGTGAACTGGGTAGTGACGTCATCCTGACCGAATAGCCCGTCACCGAAGTTGACGCCGTAGGCGTTGACCGACACCTCTACTGTTGTTCCCGGTTTCCAGTATTCGGCTGGGCGCCAACGTACTTCGCGATTGTGAGCCAGTAGAAGGCTCCCTCGACCGGGGGGTTGGTGGTCACGTTGATCGCTTGCTGCGCCGCAATCCGGTCGGTGATGTTTTCATCGAAGCGGATCGCGATGGGTTGGCCGACGCCAACCGTCTCCCCGTCGTTGGGCAGGACGTAGGGCATCGTTAAGTTGTCGGGCGAGTGGGTTTCGAAGGTCGCTGTCGTAGTGGTCGCGCCGCCCAGTCCAAGGGCCTGGGCATCAAGGGTGTACTGCTTGTTGTAGCCCAGCGGCTCGGCAGACGACCAGGACACGCCATCGGGGCTGAGCTGTCCGTCGACGAGTTCGCCGGCTTCGTTGGTCAACGAGACTTGGCCGAGAACGCCGTCACCGGCGGACACGGTAACAGGGGAGTCCACCGCGACGCCGATCGCTCCGTCGGTCACCGACGCCTGCAATTTGGGGACTAGCAGGTCGGCGAATGGGGTGCCTTTATCAGTGATGACCTCGGGCTGGGGCGCGGCGGCCGGCGACGAGCTGCACGCGGCCGCGATCAGCAGCACCGCCATCGCCAGGACGGCCGTCCGCAGCCACTGCGCCGTGGCTCGAAACATGGGTAGGCGGCCTGTCTGCGGCATGTATGAGATTCTCCGAATCGGTTTGTTGTGACCGGCTAACGGGCTGAGCACCGCGGTGTGCGCGCCGCACCGGCCGGACGCGGGCGACGGTGGACCGTTCACGACGTGAAGTCTTCTCGTCAGTCGTTTGGCTTTCGTAGTCCTTCTATGAAGATTCGATAAAGCCCGACTGGGTGAGTTTCACCGGCTTGGTCGATGGCACGTCTTCGCGCTCGTGGGGCGCCAGGGCGCGCAGTCGTCCCAAGCGGTAAGCGTCCGATCGTAGCGACGGAGCGGTCTTTGGTTCGCCGTGAACACTGCACAGGTGGGCTCTTCGGTCAGCCGTGTCTACGTCTGGATGCTGGCTACGGGCGGCCCCAGCCGATGAGAGCGAGGAGATTGGGGACCATGAGCGCTAGGGGCGAGGCAAGCCACCAGCCTCGCGGAGAAGATGGGTTTGCGCACCCACCCAAACAGGCGCGCGGTGACCAGTGCAGCGTGTTCCGGGGAGGCAGCACCAGGCAACGATCGATGCCAAACGCTATCATCGCTTGTGGCGAACGATAGTCCTGGCGGCGATGCCGCTGCCGCGTCGCGCTGGGGCGGGGCGGCGCTGCTGCGGCCGGGGGTGTTGGCCTTCACCGGATCGATCGGCCCCACTGATGTCCACGCGCATCACGCCGTTCAGATCGTCACCGCGACGACGGCCTTGACGGTGCTCGACGAGCACGGCGACCGGCATCGGGGCACGAAGGTCGTCGTGCCCGCCGACGCGCCGCACCGGATCGAGGTCGGCGCCCAGGAGGGCACGGTGGTGTTCCTGGAGCCGGAATCCGCGCCGGGGCACGCCGCACACTCCCGCGCCGTCCGCTCCGGGTGGACCGTCTCCCCAGTCCTGACCTTCACCCGGCGACGAGCCTTGGCCGCGGTGGTCGACGAGCTGATCGCGCACCTGGCGCCCGCCACGGCCGACAACGCCACCGGGGGGCGGCATCCCGCCATCGATGACGCACTGCGGCTGCTGCCCGACCTGGTGGCGGCGGGACCGGTCAGCGGCACCGAACTCGCGGGGCTGGTCGGCCTTTCGGCGAGCCGACTGACGCATCTGTTCACCGAGCAGGTAGGCATCCCGCTGCGGCGGTACGTGTTGTGGTCACGGCTGCGGGCCGCGATCACCCGGGTGCAGGCCGGAGATGATCTGACCGGCGCGGCGCACGGTGCGGGGTTCGCCGATAGCGCTCACCTGACCCGTACCACCCGTGAGATGTTCGGCCTGCCACCCTCGGTGCTCAGCCGCCACGTCTCCTGGGATCTCGACAGCGGGTAGCCGAATCATTCAAGCCTCGTCGCGGCGGTGACCGCGACGATTCAGGGCATGAGTACGACTTCTTCTCCGCCTTCGACGAGGGTGATAACTGCGGTCCAGGCGGTGGCCCGCTACGGCTACGTGCCGTTCATGCTGATCGGCCTCAACGGTGCGGGCATCGCCGTCGCCGCCGCAGGCGCACCCAAGTACTGGCTGCTGATCATTCTGGCGGCCGCGATCGCGACGGCGTTCGTGGTGGAGCGGATCATCCCCTATGACCCGCAGTGGAACCACGACCGCGCCGACAGCACCCGCGACCGCATCCACGTCGCGGTCAACGAAACCCTCATCCTGGCCAGCGTCGCCGCCATCCCGCTGCTGGCCGCGATCGTCCCCGCGCCCCAGTTGTGGCCGCACAGCTGGCCATTCGTCGCACAGGTCCTCGCCGCGATCCTGGTCGCGGACTTCGGGATCACCGTGGTTCATTTGGCCAGTCACAAGATCGGGGTGCTCTGGCGCTTTCACGCGGTGCACCACAGCATCAGCCGCTTCTATGGCCTCAACGGCCTGATGAAACACCCGCTGCACCAAACCGTGGAGATGGCCGCCGGGGTCGCACCCCTGATCCTGATCGGGCTGCCCGTCAACGTGGCCTCAGCGCTGGCCCTGGCGGTGGCGATACAGCTGCTGCTGCAGCACTCCAACGCCGACTACCGCATCGGCCCCGCCAAATACGTCCTGGCCCTCAATGAAGGACACCGCTTCCACCACCTCAAATGGGCCGGCATCGGTGACGTCAACTTCGGGTTGTTCACCCTGGTGTGGGACCACCTGATGCGTACCTTCTCCTATGACCCCGCCCGCCGCTTCGACTCCACCCAGCTCGGCATGGCCGCCAAACCCGACTATCCCACCGGATACCTTGCCCAACTGCTCTACCCGTTCACCGGTTCCGGCGGCTGCCACCTCGGATCGGCCCAATCTGACCCCCACCGTGGTTCGGCAAGCAGCATTAAGGGATCGGTGACGTAAGTGGACTTGGGAGGTCAGGCGAGTGCCAAGAAGAGCTTCTCGAGTTCGGCTTCGGTCATCGGCTTGGCGCTCTCGCTGCCGTCGCCGGTGATGCATTCGCGCAGGCCGGTCGCAACAATCTTGAATCCCGCCCGGTCGAGGGCTCGCGAGACAGCGGCGAGTTGGGTAACAACGTCTTTGCAGTCGCGTCCCTGCTCGATCATCGCAATCACGCCGGCGAGCTGTCCTTGAGCGCGTCGCAGCCGATTTAATACTGCGGCGATGCTGTCTTCGTCGCCAACCATCGTGGCTTCCTTTCCTGCGGTTTCACCAATTTCAACAGTACCCGTGGGGGTATGCTTCCCGCGCGCTCATAGCGGTCACCGCGCCGCAGCCGGCTTCATGTGAGCGAGGAGGATCCAACGCAACGGGCAGTACCTGGTACGGCTGCAGGTGAAATAGACGCCTACGCCGATGACGGTCAGGGCTAACGACGCGGCACCGACCACTGGTGTTGTCTCCAGCGCGAGGATCATCGCCGCCATCAGCAAAACGAACCAGCCGAACAGCTTGCGCAGCGTTTCGGGGTCGACCCTGCCAGTTAGCCGTCCGCCGATCAAACCGCCCACCACTGCAGCGGCCGTGACCATCGCTGCCAGGCTCCAGTCGATCCGTACACCGGTCAGGTGTCCGGCTAGATGTACTGACCTGAGAGGTTAGGTACGCGGCTGGCTGGTGCTTGACCGCCGAGTGCTGTGTGGCCGCGGTGGTGATTATAGGTGTGCAACCAGCGCGGGTATTCGTCGCAGCGTTGCGCGTCGCTGGTGTAGAGCCG
>NZ_JAQGCZ010000019.1 GCF_027706845.1 Mycolicibacterium sp. BiH015 | reverse complement strand
AGCATCGCGCCGCCGGTGCCGACGTAGGCGACGTGCTGGGCCCCCGACGCGGCGATCACGCCGGCACCACCGTCGGCAAGGGCGTTCAATTCTGCAAGCGTCCAGCGTGTTTCACCCGAAACCAACGCGGCATCGCCGGCGATCGCCAGGGCGGACCCCTGCGCCATCTCCAACAACAGCGAGATGCTCATAGCGTCATGGGGGCAGCCGGGGACTTGAGGGTTACGTGGTCAAGGCCCACGTTGGGGTTGTCGAGCGCGCCGGCAAAAATGCCGGCCATGGTGTCGGCCACGGTCTCGGGCGTCATGTGTGTCGCCGGAACCAGCCCGCGAGAAATCCATTCCCCGGCAACGACACCGAGGAGGTCGGGATCAAAATCCGAGATGAAGTCCGTGGGAACCGTCGCACCTACTTCGATGCAGCTGAATCGGTATCCCGGGTGCTCCAGCCGCCACGACACCAGGCTGCGCTCCATTGCCGCCTTACTGGCTGAGTAGGCGCCGAGCGCGCGGTGCGGATGGCGCACGGAGTCTGACGACAGCACCGCCACGATGGCCGAGGGCGCAAGTACCGGCAGGTGCGCTTGGATGACCTGATGCACGCCGATCACATTGGTCTCCAGCACTTTCAACCAGTCGCCGGCGTCTACGTCCGACAGCGGCTTCAGCGGCGCGTAGCCGGCGCTGATGACCAGCAGGTCGACCTCTCCGAGCGCGCCGGCGGCCGTTTCACCGATGCGGATGCAGTCGGCTGGTATGCGGATGTCGGCAGAGATCGATGTCGCCGCCGCCGCACCGTTGAGCACCTCGGGTGGCAACTCCCGGCGTGCCACGACGACCATGTGTGCACCCTCGGCGATAGCCTTGACGGCGAATGCTCTTCCGATGCCGGCCGAGCCGCCGACGACCACCACACGCTTGTCCTTGAGGGTCCGGTCGGTCACCGCGCCCCCTCGGCGATCGACTTGATCTCCAAATACTCCTCGAACCCGGTGACACCCATCTCGCGTCCGATCCCGCTCTGCTTGTAGCCACCGAACGGCACGTCGACGCCATAGAAGACCCCGCCGTTGACGTTGACGGTACCGGTACGCATTCGGTTCGCGACCGCTCGCGCCCGCTCGTTCGATGCGCTCACCACGCCTCCTGACAGCCCGTACCGCGAGTTGTTGGCGATCTCGACGGCGTGGTCGTCGCCGTCGTGCGGTATCGCCACCAGCACGGGTCCGAAGATCTCATCCTGGGCGACGGTGGAATCCGGATCCACATCCGCCAGGACGGTCGGCTCCACGAAGTAGCCGGTCGGCAGGTGCGCTGGGATGCCGCCGCCCACCGCGACGGTGGCGCCTTCGTCGAGGCCCTTACGGATGTAGCCGAGCACGCGCTGACGCTGCTCTTCGCGGATCAGCGGGCCCATGAGTACCGACGAGTCGGTGGGATCGCCGTACGGCCAGCCCTTCAGCGTCTCGGCCAGAGCTTCGACGCCTTCGCGATACTTCGCGCGGGGGAGCAGGAGCCGGGTGGTGTTGGCACATCCCTGGCCGGCGTGGGTGGTGGCGGCGAAGGCTGCCGAGGTCACCACGGATCCAATGTCGGCGTCATCGAGAGCCACGAGTGCGGACTTACCGCCGAGCTCGAGGAATACCTTCTTGATGGTGGGAGCAGCGGCGATCATTATGCGCGTACCGGTCGCGGTCGACCCGGTGAAGGAGACCATGTCGACACGGGCATCTTCGCAGAGTTGTTGTCCCACAGAGTGTTCGGCGGATGTCACCACGTTCACGACGCCGGGTGGGATATCGGTGTGCTCCGCGATGAGCCGTCCCAGCAGCGTCGCGCTATAGGGTGTGTCGGGCGCAGGTTTGAGCACCACGGTATTGCCGGCCGCAAGCGCGGGCACGACCTTGGCGAGGTTGATCTGCACGGGGTAGTTCCACGGTGTGATCGCTGCGACGACACCCACCGGCTCGCGGCGCACCGTGCGATGCGTCTTCATGCCGAACGGCTCGGCGAGTCCGAGGCTGGTTTCCCACTGATAATTCTCGGTGAGGTCGGCCACCCAGGGAAGGCCGGCCACGGGCGCGTCGAATTGGGGTCCGAGGGTCAGCGCCAACGGGCACCCGACTTCGGCGACCGTTGTCGCCCGAAAGTCGTCGGCGTACTTGGTGAGGGCTTCATGCAACTGGCGGATGCAGCGCACGCGGAACTCCGGCGACTCTGCCCATTCGGTGTGGTCGAAGGCGCGCCGCGCCGCTGCGATGGCGGTGTCCATATCGGTGGCCGTTGCGTTCGCAGCCACCCCGATCACACGCTCCGTTGCGGGATTGATGTTGTCGTACGTCTCACCACTGGACGATGCGACCAGTCGTCCGTCGATCAACATGCGCTCTTCGCGCCAGACCTCTGCCATGACAAAGAACAGTAGTACAGAAGTTGTTCAGTTGAATAGAAGGAGGTCGCGGTGTCGAGTCAGCGCAAGCCGTTCACCGCGAACTTCTCGACGTACTTGCGGACGGTTTCAGGCTTGGACATGTCGAATGTCTGAGCCTCGTTGACCGTCGAGAACGAGTAGATGATGCGGGCAAGCCACTCGCTGGCAGCCGTAACGTCGACTCCGGAGCCGACTTCGCCGCGCTTCTGCGCCTCACGGACGTACGGCACCAAGAATTCGGTGGAGCGGCGAACCGCGGAATCGCCATCGGAAATCATGTGGCGCATGAGTTCGGCGTCGTCAGCCATCAGGCGGTTCCGTGTCCGATGATCGAGCAGGATCCTTGCGTGCGTCTCAGCCATCGCACCGAGCTTCTCGGCCAGTGTCGGCCTGTCAGCCATGGCCTCTGCGACCAAGCGGTAGAACTTCTGTGCTCCGAACTCGATTGCCGCGTCGATGAGGACGGTGCGGTCCTCGAAGTAGCGGTAGACCGTACCGCGCGACACGTTCGCCATGCGTGCCACATCCTGCACGCTCGTACGCTGGATGCCCAACTGTGTGAAGCACTGATTCGCGGCCTCAAGGATCTGATCCCGTCGGTCCAACTCGTCCTGCTCTTCGACCTCTGCCGCAACGCGTGAGGTTGCCATGACGCTCCTTACCTGTTCGGAGGCCAAGAGGGAAGAATTCCCCGGAGCCGCCCGCCAAGTTCATCATGGTACGCGACAGTGCTCCTCCGAGCGCACGGCCGACACGAACGATGTGAACAATTCAACATATTGCGTCTAGTTGTTTTCTGTGACAGCTTGAGGCCGTGGACCTCGGAGTCAGCGGTCGGAATTTCGTGTTGGTCGGTGGCACCACCGGGATGGGATTCGGCGCGGCTCATCAGCTTGCAGGCGATGGTGCGAACGTCGCGCTGCTGGCGCGTGATGAGCGGCGAGCGGTCGAGCGGGCGAAGCTACTCAGCGACACCTACGGGGTACACGCGGTGGGTATCGCTGTCGACGCAGCGGCGCCCGGTGACGGGGTCGACCGGGCGATCGACCGAGCAGCTGAAGAACTCGGACCACTGCGCGGGCTCGCGGTGACGGCGGGTCCGATGAAACAGCAGGGGCCGTTCGTCGAACATGGCGACGACTCGTGGGACTGGTACTACCAAATCATCCTGATGGCCACGGTCCGGTCGTGCCGAGCGATCATTCCGCATCTGCAGCGCAATGGCGGAGGGACGATTGTCAATACTGCCGCGTACTCGGTGCGCGCGCCGAAAATACTGATTCCGCCCTACAACGCGCTGAAGGCCGCGGTCCTGACGCTGTCGAAGATCCTGGCGAAGACTCACGGGCCTGACGGGATCCGGGTGAATGTCATGTGTCCGGGGCTCTTCGACACGGAGACCAACGATCACATCCGCGAGAAGCGGGCAGAACAGTACGGTGTGCCCCTGGCGGATGCAATCTACACGCATCTGTCGAGCAACCCGGATTGGAACATGCGGGTTGCGCTCGGACGCGGCGGATTCCCCCATGAAGCAGGCGAACTGGTGGCGTTCCTGCTCAGCGACCGGGCGGCCTACATGACCGGCGCGGTAATCAACATCGACGGCGGAACCGACTTCTAGCGCATCTAGATGCCGACCCGGTCGGCGAGCAGTCGGCGGTGGTGATAGGCGTCGCCGAGAAGTAACCCCGAGGACTTGGCTCGTTTGAAGTACATGTGCGCGGGATGCTCCCACGTAAAGCCGATGCCCCCGTGCAATTGGATGTTGGCTGCCGCGGTGCGGGCGTAAACCTCCGAACACCGCGCCTTGGCCAGAGCCGCGGCCGCCGGGAACTCCGCCGGAAGCGTGTCGGCGGCGTAGGCGGCGTACTGCGCTGCGCCGCGCGCACATTCGATGTCGAGCATCAGGTCCGCGCACCTGTGGCGGATCGCTTGGAACGATCCGATCGGCTTGCCGAACTGATGACGTACCTTGGCGTAGCCGACGGCCTGGTCGAGGCACCGCTGGGCGCCGCCCACCTGCTCGTTGGCCAAAGCGGCGGCAGCCCGTGAGAGAGCGTGCTCCAATCCGGCCGCGGAGATGTCGAGGCGCGATGCGGGAGTCGAAGAGAGTTCGATGACGGACTGACGACGGGTGGGATCCAATGACTTCTGCGGCCGACGTTCGAGTTGCGTCGCATCGTCGACGATGAACACGCCGACGTCGGAGTCCGTGCGCGCGACGACGAGGACCAGATCGGCGATAACACCGTCGAGCACATAGTGTTTGGTACCGCTGAGGGCCCAACCTTCGGCGCCGCCGTGCGCCCGTGTCGCGATCGCGTCTGGTGCGTCGACAGACCAGATTCCATTGCGTTCGGTGAGGGCGAGCGTGGCGATCGTGTCGGCGCTGGCGATTCCCGGCAGGTACTGCCGCTTCACGGGCTCGTCGTCGGAAGCCATTAACACGCCGGCGGCCAGCACTGCCGACGCAAAGAACGGCCCCGGTAGCAGGGCCGCCCCCATCTCCTCGAGTACCAGTGCCAACTCGCGGTAGCTGAAGCCCTCCCCGCCGTACTCCTCGGGAATGGCCAGTCCTTGCAGCGTGAGTTGGTCGGCCATCGCTCGCCAGACGGCGGGGTCGTATCCGTCGGGCGATTCCATGACCCGTCGAACCTCGTTCTCAGGGCAGTGATGAACCAAGAAGGCGCGCACTGCCGAGCGGAACTCCCGCTGCTCGTCGCTGTCGGTGAACGCATCGGATTGAACGGTCATCTCGAAAGGTTCCTCGGGTCGTCGGCGGCGCGTCCGGTCGAACTGCCCCTCGGCAGAGCGCCGTCGCGCCGCAGGGTGCGAATCCAGTCCCCGATGTCGGCGGGTGGCGGGACAGGAGCATCGAGCCGACCGGGGTCGGCGCTCTGGAACGCGTCCCAGCTGGGAAAGCTGTCGTGAAAAGCGCCATCGTGCGAGGTCGTTCCTGGCCATCGCATCTTGTGCGGACCGACGGGTGGATCGCGGATATCGCTTTCGTACCAGAACAGTGGCCTGCGCCGGACGAAGAACCATCTGCCATCGCGGCGCTCGTAGGAGTCGAGGTAGGCGAGCAGCTCGATGACCCACACCGTCGCGGTTTCCAGGTCGTTGCGGGAGTAGACAAGTCCCGTTGCGTGAGTGGCGTCGTGAACATCGATGACATGGCCGAGTACACCGTGTGCGCTTCCGAGCAGGTCGTGGCGCAGTTCGACGTCGTACCAGCGGCGCAGTGCTGCCCGCCCGCGCAGCCGACCCGGAACCCGTACGTCGTCGACAAAGAGGTTCACCAGCGAATCGAGGTCGCGCATATCGAGCGCGACTGCGTATTTCGCTGCTAGCTGGCGGATCTCGTCGAGCGCCTCGAGTCGATCGAGACGTGCCGCGAGCGCGGTCAAGCCGTCGGAGTCCGAAAGGCTCACCTCAGCGCATCCTCTGCCATGAGGGCTGCCAGCCTGCGTTTGTCGATCTTGTCGGTGGTGGTGTAGGGCAACTGTTTTGCGTCGGTGAGGATGGCCCACCTCTTCGGCACTTTATAGGCGGCGAGCCGGGTACGGCACGCGGCCACGAGGGAGTCTGCGGTGACGTGATGGCCGGTGTTGAGCACCACCGCGGCACTGACGATGGCCCCGCGCTCGGTGTCAGGGACGCCGACGACATAGGCGACACGAACCTCGGGCAGATGCCGCAGGGCGGCTTCCACCTCCATCGGTGCGACGTTGGTGCCCGACGTCTTGATCATCTCGTCGGTGCGGCCCGCGAAGTACAGGTGGCCGTCGTCGTCGCGGTAGCCGGCATCCTTGGTGTGAAGCCACCCGTCGCGGTCCACGATCTCGTACCAATGCTTGCCGATCATGCCGCGCAGCAACGCCGTTCCGCGGACGCAGATCTCGCCCGTCACGCCGTTGGGTACCTCGACGCCTTCGTCGTCCACAATCTTGTGCTCGTAGCCGGGCGCGGAGACGCCGAGTGAACCGCGCTTGGCTTCCGGCACCTCCTCGTGCGGTGGCCACCAGGTGTGGCTACTGCATGTCTCCGTCATCCCGAGTTGGGCGACGCGCAAAGACGGATCTGGAGTGCGTCGTTCGGGGCTGAGCAGCACCTGCTGATAGCCCTCGCGCAGCCGAGACAGGTCCGTCGTCGCGAAGTCCGGATGATTGAGAAGCGCGGGTCCCACATGCGGAAACCCCGTTGTGTAAGTGGCCTTCTCACGCTCAAGCAGACGAAGGGTGTGGCCGGCGTCGAACTTGTGCTCGGTCAAAACCGTTGCGCCGTGCTGCAGGGGGCCGAGGAAGCCGAACACCAGGCCCGCCACCCAGAAGAACACCATGGGTACATAGATTCTGTCGTCGGCGTTCCAGCCGTGCTCTTCGGCGATGAAGCGGGAGTGGGTGATGGCGGTGCCGTGGGTGTGCACAATGCCTTTGGGGTTCGACGTGCTGCCCGAGGTGTAGATGACCAGCAGATCGTCGGTAGGGCGCACGGTCTGCTCGCATGCGGCGAGGAATCCTGGTGTGGCCGGCTCGGGCCACTCGACGGGCCATGTCTCCGTGACGGCTCCGAGTGGCAGCACGTTGCGTAGCTGGGGCAGTGCCGCGGACCGCAATGGCACGTTTAGACCGTCGGCGGCGGCCGTGATACGGGTCAGCATGTTCTTGCCGAGAATCGACTGCACTGACAGCACGGTGTGCACGTCGGCGTCGCGGAGCACCCAGGCCAGTTCAACTGGCTGCAGGAAGGTATTGAGCGGCACTGCGACTGCGCCGATTCTGGTGATGGCGAGGAACGCGACGATGAATTCGGGGCCGTTCGGGGCGAGGATGCCGACCCTGAGGCCCTTCGTGACACCGGCGTTGATCAATCGCGCCGCCATCGCCGCGGAACCGGCATCGGCCTGGGAATAGCTGATCCGCTCGACGGTGCCGTCGTCGAGACATGTAACGACGAGATCTGAAGGACCGTGCTCGGCGACCACCGACGCGAGCGTGGCGGGCATGGTCGGTTCGTAGGGAAGTGTCCCGTAGTGGAAAGTGCGTGCAGCCGAGCCCACCGATGACGTCATTCGACGACCCACTGCGGTTCGCGTTTTTCGGCGAACGCGACCATTCCCTCCCGATAGTCGGGATGAGTCATCTGGTGCTGCAGCACGTAGCGGTAGGCGACATCATTGGCTGCGTGCAGGCCGACGTCCAGGCTCGTCCACATGGCCTTGATCGAGGCCTGCGTGGTTGCCGGCGACAGCGCCGCGATCGCGAGCGCGATCTCCCGGGCACGGGCCTGCAGCCGATCGCCGGGCACGACCTCGTTGATGAGCCCGATCTCGTATCCGCGTTGGGCGCTGATCCTGCCCTCCTTGCTCATCAGCGCCAATTGCATCACCATCGACATCGGCATGCGGCGTAGCAGGACCGCCGGTTCCAAGGCAAAGACGTTGCCCACCTTGAGGTGCGTGTCGATCAGCTCCGCGTGCTCGGCCGCGATGATCAGGTCCGAATCGGCAACCTGGTGCAGGCCGCCGCCGACCACCATGCCGTTGAGTGCGCAGATGACGGGTTTCCAGACGTTGTGATGCAGTCGCGAGCCCGGCACCTTGTTGCGGATTCCGCTCGCCGCGGTGGCCCGGATGTCCTGGCCGGCGCTGAACGCGCGGTCCCCGGCCCCGGTGATGATGGCTACGCGAATCTCGGGGTCGTCGCGTACCCGACCCCATGCCCAGCCGAGCTCGCTTCGGGTGAGGTCGTCGGTGGCGTTGAGTCGCTCGGGCCGGTTGATGGTGATCGTCGCGACGTGGTCGCTGACGTCGAACAAAATCCGTTCTAGCTCCACTCCGAACCCCTTCCTCCACTGCGCGTTAAACACATTATCAGGAAGTGTCTCATCGTACTGCTAGGTCCGGTCATGGCATCCATTGCCCGCCCGATACCGAGATCAGCTGCCCGGTGACGTGTTTGGCGGCATCCGAGCATAGGAACGCTACGGTTTTGGCGATGTCTTCGGGGTCGCCGATCGTCCCGGTGAGCGTGGATTCGCGCATGGTGTCGAGTTCGGCGTCGGACTTCTTCGACAGTAGCCAGGGTGTCGCGGTCGTCCCGACGACCACGGTGTTCACTCGCACGCCGAGGGGCCCGAGCTGAACGGCCATCAGGCGGCTGAGGCCTTCGACGCCGGCTTTCGCCGCGGCGTATGCGGGCGGGCCGGTGCGCACGCCGTGTGCGGATACGGAGCTGATGTTCACGATCGCACCACTGCCGGCGTCAACCATCTGGCGCGCCGCGACCTGGGCCATGATGAACGTGCCTGTCAGGTTGACCGCTAGGATGCGGTCCCAGTCGTCATCTGTCTGGTCGAGAAACGTTGCGGGAAGGGTCATTCCGGCATTGTTGATCAGTGCGCTGATCAGTCCGTGTTCGCCGGCCAGTCGCGCGAGCTCCGTCTCCACTGCGGCGCGGTCGGTGATCGACAACTCGACCGGCACTACGGAGCCCGCACGCGCGAAGTCGGTCTCGCGCGTTCGCGCGATGGCCTTGGCGTTCACGTCGATGACCGCGACGCGGTAGTTCGCCGCGACGAGCTCGGCGACGATGGCTTCACCGATGCCCCGCGCGCCGCCGGTCACGACGGCGAATTTCGGCTCATCCGACACGGCGGTCCTTTTCGGCTCGGATGAGACGCTCGATCCTGGTGATCGACGGGCGAAGGAGGTCGACCGCCTGCGCCATCGACGCGACAAGATCGCCGCTCCCGTTGGTTGCCACCCAGGTGTCGATCGCGGCGCGGTTGGCGCCGTTGACGACGCTGACCGCAAGTCGCGGCCGCAGGTCGGTGTCCGGGTCGGCATCGAGCCGCCGGGCCACCTCGTTCGTCATCTGGTCGATCCAGTCGTCGTTGATGCGAAGCCGGGCGGCGCGTAGCGCGGGATGGCGGGAGTAGAGCTGTGCTCGCACCAGGAACATCTCGGGCTGTGCGCTGATCGCTTCCGCCACCGCGGCTGAGGCATCAGCCAACGCTCGCCAGAGGGAATTCGACGTCGACGCGCGAAATCGACGAGTGGCCTCGCCGAGGCGCTCGGCGTATCCGTCGAACAGGATGTCCTCCTTGGCCGCGAAGTGATGGAAGAACGTCCGCGGCGCGACCCCGGCGAGCGCGGAAATCTGCTCCACGGTGGTGGACTCGTAGCCGTTGCCGTCGAACAGCTCGATGGCCGCCGCTATCAGGGCCTGCCGGTTTCGTTGTCCTCGTGCTCTTCGCTGGTCCACGATCGTCATCCTCGCAGCGTGGCGGTACCTGCCGACAGGGCGACAACGGAGCCCTGGCTGGTACGGAACCGCACCCGGTCGCCCTCGCGCCACACCTCGGTGCGCAGTGGTTGGCCCAACATCACCGGTTTGGCGAAGCGGCAGCTGATCGCCTGCAGCGTGTCAGGGTCACCTCCTCCCGCACCGTTCACCAGTGCGCGGGCGGCGAAACCGAACGTGCACAGGCCGTGGAGAAAGACGTCGTCGAAGCCGGCTTTTCGTGCCGCTGCCGGGTCTATGTGCAGGGGGTTGCGATCACCGCTGAGGCGGTAGATCGCCGCTTGTTCGGACCGCACCTCGTCGTCCACGACGATGTCGGGAGCACGGTCGGGTTCGGCCGGCGTCGCGGGGCCGCGCTCGCCGCCGAAACCCCCGCCGCCCAGCACCATCGTCTGGCCCACGGCAACGAACACCTCGCCGTCGTCGTCGGAGCCCCGCGTCGTCACCTCGATCGAGGCGTGCTTGCCCTTGTCCCAGATGGCGGTCACCTCACCGGTCACCTTCAGCTCGCCGACAGGTGCCAGCGGTCGCGTGATCGTCAGCGACTGTCCTGCATGCACGATCGGGTTCGTTCCGAGGTGCAGAACGGCGCGCAGGTCCTTCACCGCCCACCAGTTGGCGAGAAGCGCGAAGGTGGGGAGCACGGCGGGGCCGCCTGCCTCGTCCAGCAATCGGAGCTCGGCCGGCGGGCGAGCGCCCACGCCCAGGGCGTAGAGGATGACGTCGATCTCCGTCCACGCGAATGTCGTCGGATCGAGCGTGGTGCCCACGGCCTGCGCGGTCAGAGTCAACGCAACCTCCCAAGTCATCGTGTTGAACGGATTGACGATATATGTTCGATCGTGCAATATAGTCGCAGTAACTGCAACTAGTTTCTAGGAGCGATCGACATGAAGTTCGGTGTCTTCATCCTCGGCGACAAGCCCAACCACCTGACGGACCAGGAAGTGTTCGCCAACGTGCTCGAGGAAGCGCGCTGGGCCGAGGAATTGGGTTACGACGAAGTGTGGCTCGCCGAGCACCACTTCTCGCCGTACGGCATGCTGGCCGATCTGCCCTTGGTCGCCGCCGCCATCGCCGCGCAGACCGAGCGCATCCGCATCGGTACCGCGTGCATGGTCAGCCCGTTTCACGACCCGATCCAGCTCGCGGAACGCATTGCCATGGTGGACGTCTTGTCGGGCGGCCGCTTCGACGCCGGATTCGGCCGCGGGTATCAGGCGCACGAGTTCAAGGGCTTCGGTATCCCGATGGACGAGGCGACGGGTCGCTATCAGGAGTGCCTGGAGATCGTGAACCTGCTCCTCACCCAGGAGAACGTGAGCTACGAGGGCAAATACTTCCAGATCGAGGATGTCACGATCTATCCGCGGCCGGTGCAGCACCCCGTTCCGGTGTGGGGCACCGTGATGAAGACACCGTCGAGCTTCGAATGGTTGGCAGACAAGGGCTTTGGCGCCATCATCGGCAATCCGTATACCGTCGATCCCGATCTGCAGGGCGCCCTGGACATCTACCTGGAGACGCAGTCCAAGAAGGGTCTCGACGCCGCCACCGAGAACGTGTGGGCGCTACTGAACGCGTTCTGCCACAACGACGACGCTTTCGCCCGCACGTATCCGCGGGAAAGCGTGGAGCTGTCCATCGAGCGGCATCGCGCGTACTCGAATCCGTTCGAGCGCGGGGCCGAAATCCCCGCGGATTACAAGGCCTACTCCGACTGGTTCGAGAAACACGACAAGCAGAGCTACGAACAGGTACTGAACTCCCATCTGACCTTGATGGGTGATCCCGACCGCATCATCGGCAAGATGCAGACGGTCATCGACATGGGCTGGCGCAACATCATGTTGCGCATGTCGCGCGGCGGCGCGATGGACCGGGCCAAGGTGTACGAGTCAATGAAGCTCTTCTCCCAAGAAGTGATCCCGGCGGCGGCCGGACTCGTGGCAGCACCGGCTTGAGCGACCAACTCGCCGAACGCCTCCGAACGGTTCTGTCTCTCGATCCGGCGGCGCCCGCCATCGAATCCGACGGTGTCTGGACGGACTGGGCGGCGTTGAACACGATCGCCACCGGCGTGGAGCAGCGGCTCGATTCGGCCGGCTTGGGCCCTGGTGCGCCGATTGGTCTGGTGCTACGCAATCAGCCGGCCATGGTGGGCGCACTGATCGGGGTTCTGCTCGCGGGTGCGACGGTCGTGACGATCAACGCCGCGCACGGGGACACGGGTCTGGCGGCCGACGTCGCCGATCTCAATCTCGCCGCCGTCGTGGCGCTTGAGTCTGACTGGAAGAGAACGGGATTCGGCGATGCAGCCGCAGGTGCGCTCGGCCTCGTGGTGGGTCATGCTCCGCCTACGGTCGCGCTGCGACCGGGCTTCGAGGTGCCCGGGCCAGGCCCATTTCGCGTCGAACCCGACGGCATCGCAGTGGAGATGCTGACCAGCGGGACCACCGGGCCGCCGAAGCGAATCCCACTGTCGTATCACGCTTTCGGTAACACGCTTGCGGCGGCGGGTGCGCACTACTCGGCCGCATCCGACAATGCGCCTCGGCTACGGTCCGGCGTCGCAATCGTGAGTTCTCCGCTCGTGCACATGTCCGGCCTGTTCCGAACGCTGCTGAACATCTGCGAGGGTCGCAAGATCGCCCTGCTCGAGCGGTTCCGAGTGGCCGACTTCGTCGACCTGGTCCAGCGGCACGAGCCGCGCGCGGTGAGCCTGGTTCCCTCGGCGCTGGCGATGGTCCTCGACGCGGACGTCGATCCTGGCGTGTTCGCAAGCGTCCAGGTGGTGACGTCGGGCACCGCGCACCTGCCGGTCGCCGTCCAGGAGGCTTTCGAGCAGCGCTTCGACGTCGCGGTTCTTCCGTCATACGGCGCCACCGAGTTCGCGGGCGGCGTCGCCGGCTGGAACCTCGAACTCCATCGACAGTGGGCGAAGTCGAAGCGGGGCAGCGTCGGGAGACCTCAGCGCGGACGTGAAGTCCGCATCGCGTCGCTCGACGACGGCCGGGTGCTGGGTCCGGACGAGCAGGGACGCATCGAGGTGCGGAGCGGCGGCGGTGAATGGGTGCGCACCACCGACCTCGGGCGGATCGACGCCGACGGGTTCCTCTATGTCGAGGGGCGCACCGACGACGTGATCATCCGTGGTGGTTTCAAGGTGACGCCCTCGGACATCGTCGACGCCCTGCGCCGTCATCCAGCGGTTCGTGATGCCGGGGTCACAGGTCTGCCCGACGAACGCCTCGGCGCCGTCCCGGTGGCGGCGGTGGAATTGAGCGCCGGTGCCTCGGCCGACGCTGACGAACTGCTGGCGTTCCTGCGCGAGCGGGTGACGCGATACCAGGTGCCTGCGCGCCTGATCGTGGTCGACGAACTCCCGCGCACCCCGTCATTGAAGGTCAGCCAACCCGGGCTGCGCGAGTTGTTCGACGAGGAGGTCAGGGCGTGACGAGCGTGAGAGGGGCGGCGGCCGTCGTCGGCGCCGCCGACGAGGTGTCACCCGACGGGATCATCGACGTCCCACTGCGTGAGCTGGAGGCTCGCGTCATCCGGGCTGCACTCGCCGATGCCGGTTTGACTCTGCGCGACGTCGACGGCTTGTGCACGTGCACCGGCGGCACGCTCATGCACTCCGTGGAGCTGGCCGAATACCTGGGCATTGCACCGCGATTCACCGATGCCACACAGACCGGTGGCGCGAGCTACGGGCTCTACGTCGAGCACGCCGCCGCAGCAATCGCGGCGGGACAGGCCGAAACCGTCGTGATCGTGTACGCGTCCACGCCGCGCGCTGCGCGCAAGCGGGGGGAGAAGGGGCTGGGCGTATTCGCCACTCCGGAGCGCCTCGAGTGGGAAACGCCGTTCGGTGTAATGCTGCCGATCAGCGCTTACGCGCTGGCGGCCAACCGGCACATGGCCCAATTCGGCACCACTCCGGAACAACTCGCGCAGATCGCCGTCGACACCCGAACGTGGGCCACCCGCAATCCGCGAGCCCACCTGCGCAACGCGATCACTGTCGAGGATGTCCTGAGCTCCGGCTTCCTGGCCGAGCCGATGCACAGGCTCGAATGCTGTCTCGTCACCGACGGGGCCGGGGCGATCGTGGTGACCAGCGCTGAGAAAGCAAAGTCGCTGGCTAAGCCTCCGGTTTACGTGCTCGGGGCCGCATCCGCCACGTCGCACGCGATGATCTCGCAGATGCCCGACCTCACGGTCACACCGGGCGCGGTGTCGGGTCCCGCGGCGTTCGCCATTGCCGGTCTGACGCCCGACGACGTCGACGTCGTGCAGCTGTACGACTCGTTCACCATCACTGTGCTGTTGGCACTGGAGGACCTCGGGTTCTGCAAGAAGGGTGAGGGTGGTCCGTTCGCCGGCAGTGGCGCACTCGCGCCGGGTGGTGTGCTGCCCGGGCAGACGACCGGTGGTGGCCTCGCGTACACCCACCCCGGCACATTCGGCGCCTTCTTGCTGGTGGAGGCGACGCGGCAGTTGCGCGGCGAGGGCGAGGACCGCCAGGTCGCGGATGCGAACGTGGCGCTGGCGCATGGCACGGGCGGCGTTCTGTCGGCGACCTCGACCGTGATCCTCGGAACGGAGGCGACCCTGTGAGCGCGACCGACGCCGCCATCCCGGTGCCCGAGCCCTCTGCGGTGTCCGAGCCTTTCTGGGCCGCGACTCGTGAACGTGAACTGCACATGCAGCGCTGCGCCGGGTGTGCGCGCCTGGTGTGGTATCCGCGCTTCGCGTGCCCCCTCTGCGGGCACGACGAGTTGCGTTGGGAGCGGTTGTCGGGACGGGGTGTGTTGTATGCGGTGAGCGTGCATCACCGGCCTGCGCTGCCTGCGCTCGCCGACAAGGTGCCCTATTCGGTGGTGCTCGTGGACCTCGACGAGGGCGCCAGGATCATGTCGAACGTCTTCGGGCCACCACCCGCCGTCGGAGACGCCGTCCGCGTGGTGTGGACGTCGCTTCCGGACGGTCGGAACCTGCCGGCGTTCGAGTCCGCGTGAGCGCGGCGGCGGATCTCCAGCGTCGCCGCGAGGCCCTGGTGCTCCGGCACGTCGAGGCCGAGAACGACCGCGACCTCGACGCGATCATGGCGACGTTCACCCATCCCCGTTACGAGATCGTGCCCAGTGGGATGGTTTTCGACGGTGACGCGTCGGTTCGGCAGATGATCCTCACGCAGTGGGAGGAACTGCCACGTATGCACTACTCCGCGGAGGAGGTCTTCCACTCCGACACCGGCCTGATCGTCGAGACCAGGACGACGTGTGCGGGAACGACCATCGACATGTTGAGCATCAACCTGTTCGGGTTCGACGGTGACGGCCTCATCTTGGAGCGGTGCTACTTCGACCGGATGCTGTTCGCCGCCGAACTGGAGAAGCTCACCAAACTGCACGATTGAACAAAATTCGTCATATTGTAGACTGACACGCCAGACCGTCGAGGAGTCTTGATGTCAACGCAGTTGGACACCGAACCGTCAGTGCCGACGGGGGAACGCGCTCTGGCGCTGTACCGATTGATGAGCAAGGTCCATCACGGCGACAAACGGGTCCGCAAGGCGCTGTCCTCGGGAGAGGCGGCCATGAGTTACTGGCCGGTCGACGGCCACGAGGCGATGTCGGCGGGCGCAATGCTCGCGCTGGCGGACGGCGACCAGCTCGTGACGACCTACCGCGGACTGGGCGACGTCCTCGCCAAGGGCATCGACCTACGTGGATACTTCGCCGAAATCCTGGGCCGCGAGGCCGGATTGTCGAGAGGCAAAGCCGGCGCGATGGGAATCTACGATCCCGAACACGGGGTCGCATGGACCACCGGCATCGTGGGTGCGGGCCCGCTCATCGCGAACGGCATCGCCCTGGCCGCAACGCGGCGACACTCCGGTCAGGTGGTCCTGGTGAGCTTTGGCGATGGCGCCACCAGCATCGGATACGTCCACGAGGCCATGAACATGGCCGCGGTATGGCGCCTTCCGGTGATTTTCTTCTGTCAGAACAACTCCTGGGCCGAAGGAACGGCCTACGGTCGTTACACCCGCTCCGACCGGCTGTCGGATCGTGCCGCCGGCTACGGCATGCCGGGCGTCACGGTCGACGGCACCGACCCGCACGCGGTGTACGAGGCCGTCACCGTGGCCGCCGAGCGAGCCAGGGGCGGCAACGGACCGACGTTCGTCGAGGCCGTCGCGTACCGGCTGCAGGGTCACTACTTCGGTGACGCCATGGGGTATGCGGATCAGGACGAACTGGCCGCCAAGCGGGCGGACCCGCCGTTCGACCGCTACCGGCGTCGCCTGATCGACGAGGATGTCGCCAGCGCTGCCGATCTCGACGCCATCGACGCGGAGGTGTCCGCTGAGCTGGAGGAGGCGTTCACCGCCGCGGTGGCGTCGTCGCCGCCGGGAATCGAGGAACTTAAGCGGGACGTGTTCTCCGACAACGGATCCGAGATTACGTCCGAGGATCATTCGCGCGTCGTGATGCCCGGCGGCGAAACCGAGGAACTCGGGCTGGTGCAGGCGGTGAACCGCACGCTGGACCGGGCGATGGCGGCGGACGACACGATCGTCCTGTTGGGCGAGGACATCGGCGACCCCTCCGGCGGCGGCATGTTCAAGGTCACCGCCGGGCTGTCCGCGAAGTACGGGGAAGATCGCGTTCTCGACACGCCTATCGCCGAGTCTTCGATCATCGGCGCTGCGATCGGCGCGTCGCTCGGCGGATTGCGGCCGGTGGCCGAGCTGATGTTCATGGACTTCCTCGGGGTGGCAATGGATCAGATCGCCAACCACGCCGCGAAAGTGCGGTACATGTCGGGTGGGCGCACCGGTGCGCCGCTGGTGATCCGCACGATGGTGGGAATGGCTGCGGGAGCGCAACATTCGCAGGCGTTCGAGGCGTGGGCCATGCACACTCCGGGTTTGAAGGTGGTGTGGCCGAGTACCGCCGCCGATGCGGTGGGACTGCTCAACACGTGCCTCGCCGACGACGACCCGTGTCTGTTCATCGAGTCCATGAAGCTGTATTACGGCGGCGGCAAGGGCCCTGTTCCCGTGGCGGACTACGCGATCCCGCTCGGTCAGGCAGATGTGAAGCGCGAGGGATCCGACGTTTCGGTGGTCACCTACGGCGTGATGGTTCACGCCGCGCTGCAGGCAGCCGACGAGCTTGCCGCCGACGGTATTTCCGTCGAGATCGTGGACTTGCGGACATTGGTGCCGCTCGACATGGCGACGGTGCTCGCCTCAGTGCGCAAGACGACACGTCTGGTCGTGGCGCACGAGTCGGTCGGATTCTGCGGGCCGGGTGCCGAGATCGCGGCGTCCGTCGGAACTGAACTCTTCGGTGCGCTGAGTGCACCGATTCAACGTGTCGCCGGGACTTATACCCCGGTGCCTCGGGCGGCCACGCTGGAGGCCGCGTGCCGTCCCAGTGCCGCTGCGCTTGTCGACGCCATCAGGAGGATCGCATGACGGAGGTTCGGATTCCCAAGCCCGGCGACGCGATCACCGAAGCCGAGGTGACCGAGTTCTTCGTCGAGGACGGTGCGACGGTCAGCGAGGGTGAGCCGTTGTACTCCATCGCCACCGACAAGGTGGAGATGGACATCGAAGCGCCGGCGTCGGGCACGGTGTCCTGGAAGGTCTCGGAGGGCGAAACCTACGACATCGGCGCCCTCGTCGCCGTCATTTCGTGACCGATGATGCTGCGCAGTTCATGACGAACGATGCTGGGCATTCCATGACGGGTCTACCTGCGCACGTCGATCTGGCGGCCGAGGAACTGACCGCCGTCATCGACGGCGACACGCTCACGGTGACCATCGACAGACCCGAGAAGCGAAACGCACTGACCGCGGACGGTTATCACGGGATCAAACGCGCCGCGATGATCGTGGCCGACGAACCCGCACTGAACTTCCTGGTGATCACCGGCGCGGGTGACGTCTTCTGCGCGGGGGGCGACATGAACGCGGTCGGCAACCCCGATAGGCGGTGGGATTCGTTCACCGAGGCCTACGACGCGACACCGTTCGAGACGCTCGGCAAGATCCCCAAGATTGTCGTATGCGCCGTCAATGGCCTGGCGCTCGGCGGAGGGCTGGTCATGACGCTGTACGCCGACCTGGTCATCGCGTCGGACCGGGCTCGGCTACGCATACCCGATCTGACCCGCGGGGTGTACGAGGCGTTCATCGCCGCGCGCATTCCACAACGAATCGGCACATTGCGGGCCAATCACCTTATCTACGGCAATGATTGGATTGATGCCGCTGAGGCCGAGCGGCTCGGGCTCGTGGGCAAGGTGGTTGCACACGACGATTTGCGGGTGCAGACCGCGGCACTGCTGGACCGGGTGCGCAATACAGGGCCGGCCGCTCGCGCTGCGATGAAACGTGAGATGTCGCGCGCGCTGCCACCGGTCGATGTCTCGGGATACTGGGCGTCGATGGGTACCGCTGAGCAGATCGAGGCGTTCACGGCGTTCCTCCAGAAGCGGTCGCCGATCTGGCCCACGACATCCGAGCGTGATGCGTTCGTCTCCACCCGCAGGCCCGCATGGGCGCCGCGGGACTCGTGAAAGGACTCAAATACCTTGTTGTCGACCAAGTTCACCGAATCCTTCGGTATCGAGGCGCCTATTGTCCAAGGCGGTATGCAGTGGGTGGGTAGGGCTGAGCTCGCTGCAGCGGTATCGGAGGCCGGCGGACTGGGGCTCATCACGGCGCTGACACAGCCGACGCCCGCTGATCTGGCCAACGAGATCGCACGGGCCAGGGACCTCACCGACAAGCCGTTCGGCGTCAACCTGACCATCCTGCCGACGATCAACCCGCCGCCGTATGAGGAGTACCGCCAGGTGATCGTCGACGCGGGCATCAAGATCGTCGAGACGGCCGGTTCCAACCCTGGTCCGCACCTGCCGATCTTCCACGACAACGGCGTCAAAGTGCTGCACAAGTGCACCTCGGTGCGGCACGCGGTCAAGGCGCAGAGCCTGGGCGTCGACGGCATCAGCATCGACGGGTTCGAGTGCGCGGGTCACCCAGGGGAGGACGACATCCCCGGCCTGGTGCTGATTCCGGCCGCTGCCAAGGAGATCGAGATCCCGATGATCGCCTCGGGCGGTTTCGCCGACGGGCGCGGCCTGGTGGCCGCTCTCGCGCTCGGCGCCGACGGCATCAACATGGGTTCGCGATTCATGTGCACCGTCGAGTCGCCGATTCACCAGAACGTGAAGGAGGCGATCGTCGCCGGTGACGAGCTGGGCACGGAATTGATCTTCCGCACGTTACGCAACACCGGACGGGTGGCGAGCAACACCATCTCGCGCGAAGTCGTCGAAATCCTCAACAAGGGTGGACAATTCGAGGACATCGCGCATCTCGTCGCCGGTAAGCGCGGCGTGAAAGTATACGAGACGGGCGACCTCGAGGCCGGCGTCTGGTGGATCGGCACCGCGATGGGGCTGATCGACGACATTCCCACGGCCGGAGAGGTCGTGCGCCGCATCGTCGCAGACGCCGAGAGCATCATCGGTGACCGATTGGCGGGTGCGATGCGATGACCAACCTTCCGCAGGGCACCGCTGAGGTCACGGGGTGCGACGAGATATTGGTGGCGAGTGACGGTCCCGTCCGGATCGTCACGCTGAACAATCCCGGCAACGCCAACGCGGTCAACAACCGCATGCACGGCGCGTTCGCCCGACTGTGGACCACGCTGGGGGAGGACGCCGACGCCCGTGCGGTCCTGCTGACCGGAACGGGTGATTTCTTCTCCGCTGGAGGCGATCTCGTCGAGTGGCTGCACACCCACGTCGAGAATCCGGTGACTCGCCGCGAGGGGATGCGCGACGCTCGGCGCATCGTGCGCGACATGATCGACTTTCCGCTGCCGATCGTGGCCGCTGTTAACGGGCCGGCCGTGGGGTTCGGGTGCAGCATCGCCGTGCTGTGCGACATCGTCCTGATGTCGGACCGCGCGTTCTTCGCCGATACTCACGTAGCCAGCGGCCTGGTGGCAGGAGACGGGGGATCGGTGCTCTGGCCGCTGCTGATGAGCCTGCTGAAGGCCAAGGAGTACCTGCTGCTCGGGGAGAAGATCAAGGCCGACAAGGCCGTCGAGCTGGGTCTCGCCAACCGGGTGGTGCCGCACGACGACATCAAGGCCGAAGGTCTCGCGCTCGCGCACCGGCTCGCGGCGCTGCCGGCGCGCGCGGTGCAGGACACGAAACGCACGCTCAACCTGCACGCCGAACGGGCTGTCACCGCCATTCTCGAGTTCGGTATCTCGGCGGAAACGGAGTGCTTCACCACGCCGGAACACCGCGCGGCCATCGACGCGTTCCTCAACCGCTAGTGTCCGCCGCTTCCGACGAACCGTTGGTTCTGCTCGAGCGCCGAGGCGGTATCGCGCTGATCCTGCTGAACCGCCCAGATCAGAGAAACTCGCTGCGTTACGAGTCCTGGACGGAGTTGTCAGACGCTCTCGCCCAGGTGCACGACGCTCGCGGGGTCGTGCTGGCCGGCAATGGCGGCTTTTTCAGCGCGGGCGGTGATTTGAAAACGGGACCTGCGCACGGTGACGGACCGATGGGGCCGGCGGGGCGCGTCGAGCATGCGCAGCAGGTGATGGCGCGCCTGCGCGAGGTCCCGGTACCGACGATCGCGGCGGTCGAGGGCGCCGCCGTCGGTCTGGGTTGGAGTCTTGCGCTGTCGTGTGACCTGGTGGTCGCGGCTCGGGATGCCTTTTTCTCCGCACCGTTCGTCGCACGTGCGGTGGTGCCCGACGGTGGCCTCGCGTGGCGGTTGACCCAGCAGTTGGGAAGGCACCGCGCATCGTCGCTGTTGTTGCGCGGCAACCGACTGTCTGCCGACGACGCCCATCGGCTGGGTCTCGTCACCGATCTGGCGGAGCCGGGGGCGGCCGTCGATGACGCCGTGGCGATCGCCCGTGAGCTCGAAGGCGCGGATCCCGGTGCCTGCGAGCTGACCAAGCGGCTCATCGCGTCCGTCGAGGCCGTCGGGCTGGCGTCCTTTCATCCGGTGGAACTGGCGGTGGCCACGGTCGCGCAGCAGCGCTCGGCGGCCTCGATGGGACGCGCGCAGTTCTAGCGCGGAAGTCCCAGGCCTGCAGTCGAAATCAGGTCACGCTGGATCTCGCTGGTTCCACCGCCGATCGTATGGAGCAGAGACAACAGGAGACCCTCGGAAAAGTGGCCATGCAGCAGCGCGTCGGGATCCTCGGGGAGCAAAGCCCCGGCCGGGCCCAGAATCGTGGAGCCCAACTCGCGCAGCTCAGCGGTGAGCTCGGAGTGGTACAGCTTCGACAGCGACGGTAGCGCGGGATCCAGCTGACCGGCAGCCTGCTGATGTGCCACCCGATACGACAGCGCCCGGCCGACCTCCACACGCTCTACGGCTCGCGCAAGTGCGAGCCGGGTGACGGGATCGGCGAGGGGATCGTGTGAGGTGCCGCGCTGATCCCGGCACCAGTCGACCAACTCGTCGAGATAGCGCTGGGCCTGGGCGGCCCTGGTCACATTGGACCGCTCCGCGACCAGGAGGGCCTTGGCGACCTGCCAGCCCTCACCCTCACCGCCCACCAGGTTCGCCGCAGGGACCCGGACGCCGTCGAAGAACTCCTCGGCGAACGTCGGGTATCCCGTCATGGAGCGGATCGGCCTACGGGTGATTCCCGGCGTATCGAGATCGACGAGGAAGAAGGAGATTCCGGCCTGGCGCTTGTCCCCGAGGGGCGACGTGCGGGCCAGGACGAAGATCCAGTCGGCCAGAACACCGTTGCTGGTCCACGTCTTCTGTCCGTCGAGGATGTAGTCGTCGCCGTCCCTGCGGGCCGTCATACGCAGGGCCGCGAGATCGGATCCAGCTTCGGGTTCGGAGTACCCCTGTGCCCACATACGTTCGGAAGAAGCGATTTTCGGTAGATGCTCCTCCTGTTGCTCACGGGTCCCGTACCGGAACAGGACGGGGGCGAGCATGTTGACGCCGTTGGTGTTGACCATCGGTGCGCCGGCGTAGGCCAGCTCCTCGCGGATGACCACCTGCTCGACCACACCGAGCCCGCCACCGCCGAACTCCACCGGCCAGTGCGGAACGAACCACCCGCGCTGGTGCAGGGCTTGGCAGAACTGGACGGCGCGGTCATGGCTGTCGCGGGGTAGGTAGTCGGGATTGGCTGCAGTGCGACGAAATTCGCCGGGTAGATTCTCGTCGAGCCAGGAGCGCAGCTCGGCTCGGAGCCGGTCGACGTGCGGGCCGCCGCCGAAGCGCACGATCTGACGCAGCGGCACGGTCAGACTCGGTCGGACGGCTTGGCCGACTTCTTCATCAACTCTGCCACGTAGGCCTGAAATTCCTTAGATCCGGTCACGACTGCCTGCAGGTCGTTGCTGGCCTGTTGGTGGGTGCGGAAGCCCATGTTCTCCCATGCGCGCAGGATGCCGGCCTTGGTCGCCTGCAGGGTGATCAACGGTGCCTTCGCGATCCGGGCGGCGAGCTCTTCCACCTCCGCTTCGAGTCGATCGCGAGGCACGACCCGGTTCACCAAACCGAACTCGAGAGCCTGCTCGGCGGTGATTTTCTGAGCGGTGTAGAGGTACTCGGCGGCACGTTTGTAATTCATGAACACCCACGGCTCGAACATGGTCTCCGAGCCAGGCAGCCCGAAGCCCGGAACAAGCGGCATTTGGAACCACGCGTCGTCGCTGCACACAGTGATCTCAGGGATGAGCGCCCACGTGGTGCCGCCTCCGATCGCGTACCCGTGAACCTGGGAGATGACGGGTTTGGGGAACTCCCACAACTTCAGCACCGGCCACAGGAACAGCTGTGCCGCCGAGCGCCACACCTTGCCCGAGGCGTCGAGTTCGGCCTTGAACTCCGGATAGCTACCGTCGGGCACGTGGCCTGAGCAGAATCCTTTGCCGTTGGCCTTGATGATGACGACCTTGATGTCGTAGTCGTATTGGGCGTCGTCGAGGGCGGCGTTGACGCTGTGCACCATTTCGGATGTCTGGGCGTTGGCGCGATCGGGGTTGTTCAGGATGATGCGCGCGATCGCTCCGTCCTTTTCGTACACGACGTGGTCGAGGTCGCGCGTTTCCACCTGACTGTCCTCCTGCGGCGTTGATTGGTCGCTTGTGTGGATGCTAGCGCATGGTAGTGCAATCGAACATTGACTGTAATAGTGTTCCATGTGGAAGGACGGTGCTGATGACAACGACGGAGTTGCGGTGGGATCCCTTCGACCGCGCGCTTCACGCCGAACCGTACTCGGTGTGGAAGCGGATGCGGGACGAAGCGCCGGTGTACTACAACCCGGAGTTCGACTTCTATGCATTGAGCCGGTTCGACGACGTCATGGCCGCCTCGCTGGACACGGAGTCCTTTTCGTCGGAGCACGGCATCACGCTCGACATGATCACCGACGAGCCCTGGGGGGCTCCGAAGGCGATGATCATGATGGATCCGCCGGATCACACGTACCTGCGAAAAATGGTCAACCGCACGTTCTTCCGCAGTCGCATCGCCAAGCTCGAAGAGCATATTCGACAGTTGTGCCGGGGCTATTTGGACCAGTATGTCGGCGCTGACGGCTTCGACTTCGTCCGCGATTTCTCGGCCAAGCTGCCCGTCATGGTGATCAGCTCGCTGTTGGGCTTCCCTGAGGAGGACCACGACAACCTGCGGGAGTGGTCGGACGCTCAGGTGCACCGCGATGAGGGCAATCCCGAGCGCAGCGCCGCGGGTGACGAGGCTTCGGCGAACCTGTTCGACTACTACCGGCAGCAGATCGAACTACGCCGACAGCACCGCACCGCCGACATCGTCAGTGATCTCATGGACTCCGAACTGGTCATGCCCGACGTCGATCCGCGCCGACTGGACGACGGCGAATTGCTGGTCTTCATCGCGATGGTCAATGTCGCGGGCAATGAGACCGTCGCGCGGTTGCTGGGCTGGGCCGCACTGACGTTGGCCCGCAATCCCGATGAGCGCGCGAAGCTGGTGGCGGATCCGGGTCTGATCGGCGGCGCCGTGGAGGAACTACTCCGCTACGACGCGCCCTCTCCCATCCAGGGACGGTTCGCGCTGCGCGACACCACCTACCACGACACCGTGATCCCGCGTGGGTCGAAGGTGGCGCTACTCACCGGTTCGGCAGGCCGCGATGAACGGCAGTACGAGCGCGCCGATACCTTCGACGTCACACGGACGGGCATCCGGCACATCAGCTTCGGGCACGGCTCGCACTTCTGCCTGGGGGCGGCCCTTGCGCGGTTGGAGGCGCGAGTGGCTTTGGAGGAGACCGTCAAGCGGTTCCCGGACTGGTCGGTGGACGAGGCCAACGTGACCTACGTCCACACCAACTCCGTCCGCGGGCCGGCCAGCGTGCCCATCGCGCTGTGAGCACGGGACTGGCGGCCCGTACCGAGGGCGGTGTGCGATGGCTGGTGCTCGACCGACCTGAGGTCGGCAACTCGGTCACGCGAGCAATGCAGCGCGACCTCATCGACAACCTCGCCGCCGCGTCGAATGATCCGGCGATACGCGCGGTCGTATTCACCGCCAGCGGTGATCGGCACTTCTGCACGGGTCCCAACCTGCGCGACCCGAACATGCGTCCAAGTCAGGACCGCATCGCGGGTGATGCGGCGCGGATCCTGCGCACGGGATCCCAGGCGGTGGTGTCGGCTCTGCTCGACTGCGACAAGCCGGTGATCTGCGCGCTCAACGGCGTCGCCGCGGGTGTGGGCGCGAGCATGGTGCTGGCGTGCGACCTCGTCATCGCGGTGGAGAGTGCTCGCCTCATCGAGCTCTTCGTGCGTCGTGGCCTCGCGCCTGACGGCGGGGCCGCTTACCTGCTCACCCGCAAGGTGCCCTTCAACGTCGCCAAGCGGCTCATCTTGTTCGGCGAGGAACTCAGTGCCGCTGAGGCGCACCGTATCGGCCTGGTGAACGAGATTGTGCCCGACCGCGTCGGGCTCGATGCGCTGGCCCTCGAGTGGGCGACGCGCCTGGCAAACGGCCCGACGCGCGCCATCGCGGCCGCGAAGGCGATGCTCAACCAGGCCCTCGACGTCGACCGCGCCGCGGCGTTCCACGCCGAGGCGCTGCTCGTCGAGCAGGTCGCGGGGACCGACGACGTCGCCGAGGGGGTCGCCGCGTTCGCCGAGAAGCGCGATCCCCGTTTCCAGGGCCGCTGACGAGTACAGCGTGCGCTTCGTACTGACCTGCCCGATGCACCGATTCGGCAAGACCGTCGCAGACGACCACGCGAAAGGGATACGCCGTGAGCCTCGTGGCCAGATTGGGTGAGCGCGGCGCGATCTCGGCCGCCTTCACATCCGCCATCCGATTGAATTCCGCTGCCGCACTGCGCGACCGGCGGCGAGGCCACCGGGGATGGGCGGGGGCGGTCAATACCGACTACGACCCGCTCGACCGGGCCACGGCCGCGCAGCCGTTCAACGCCTTCCGGAGGCTTCACCAGCAAGGGCGGGTGCACTACAACCCGAAACGGGCTACGTGGATTCTCTGTAGAAATGAGGACGTGCGTGCCGCGCTTCGCGACACCGATGCCGTTACCAGTACCGAAGGCGTCACCCGGATGCGTATCTCGGCGCCGGTTCTGGTGCTCTCGGACGGGGCGGAACACGCGCGGCTGCGCAAGCAGGTGCAGCCGGGCTTCAGCAAAGGCGCAATGGCCAGCTGGCAGAAGATGACCGACGAACTTGCGAAACAGCTCGTGTCTGAGGTGTTGGCCGAACCGGGTTGCGATGTCGTTCGACGGCTCACGATTCCCATGCCGATGCGGATGATCGCCCACATCCTGGGTGTTCCCGATGCAGACGTCGACAAGTTCCGTGCGTGGTCGGAGGCCGGCATGCACATCGTGGACTTCGAGGCGAGTCGCCACGGGGTCATCCGCTTCGGGAAAGCCGTCGCCTCCATGGCTGCCCTGCAGCGCTACTTCATGAGGCAGTTCTCCTCAGGGGGACTGAAGGGCTCGGACACTGTTCTCGGCCGGTTGCTGACTCAGGCCGACGACGGATCGCTCACCGACGATCAGCTCTTCCTCATCGCTGTGCTGTTGCTGATCGCGGGCAACGAGACCACGACGAATCTGCTCGGCGGCATGTTCGACACATTGGCGCACAATCCTGATCAATTCGAAATGATCCGGGAGAACCCGGATTTGATACCGATGGCGGTCGAAGAGCAGCTGCGCATAACTACGCCCATTCAGAACCTGTACAGATACACGAGAGAGGACTACCGGGTCGGGGAAGTGACCATTCCCTCTGGATCCCGGGTCATGCTCAACTTCGCAGCCGCAAATCGTGACCCGCTGGTGTTCGATGATCCTGACCAGTACCGCGCTGATCGAAATCCCCGCAGTCACATCGCCTTCGGCTATGGCGCCCACATGTGCATCGGGGCGCCGTTAGCCCGCATGGAGGCACAGGCGGTTCTTCGCGAGCTGGTGAAACAGGCTTGCGCTATTGCACCTGCAGGGCCGACGACGTGGTCCGCGAACACGTCGCTGCGGGGGCCGACCCATCTGCCGATCACGCTGACGCCCTCCTGAGGGCAGCTGGTAGCGCGTGGACGGCGAGATACAGCCCGTAGGCTGCGCCCAGCGACGCAGAGATCGGACGGGTCCCCGGACGCGCCAACAGCAGTCCAATTGCTGTCTCGACCGCACCGTTCGCATACACGTATCTCCGCGTGTTCTCGGTGAATCCCAGCCATCGGTTGAGCGGCTCGAACGCCGTGGGAAACACGAAGTGCATCAGACCGATCGCGACGACGGCGGCGGAACCGGCGAACGTCCCGTCATTTTCCGTGGGGGTGATGTCCACTACTCACTCCCTTCTGTACGTTGTCGTTCCGTCCAACAGTTCGTCCAATGGCGTCACGTGGCCGATGCCTCCCCCGGTCAGGAGTGGCTCGATGAGCATCAGTTGCCGTGTCACCCGGCGGTGCAGCAGCGGGATGAGAGCATCATCGTGGTCTGCCCCTGCCGCGCAGACGAACTCTTCGAGGGCCCGGTCGCCCGCCGAGCGGTCGGCGGGCCGAGTTCCGAGTAGCTGCTCGACGTCGTCGAGGTCGGCGGCGTCGATGGCGGGTCCGTACTCGCTCACCCGGTGGCAGAACCGCGCCACATCGGCCACCGAGGATCTCTGGTACTCGGCCATACCGGCAGGCACGTCGAGTGACTCCACCATCGACGCCAGACCGGCGACCGCGCCGGAGTAGGCAGGAGGTGCGGGCTCGGGTGACGACACCGCCGACAGCGGGACACCGGCCTGCCGGGCGATCGACTCGATCGCGTGCAGCGACAGCAGCTGGAACCACTCGATGTACTGCACGATGTCGGTCAGCGGTAGGTCCATATGCAGGACGATGGCGACGCCGAGTGGCGTGCACAGGGCGAACTTGGCGGTGTGGAACTCGATTGCGGCGCGGTCCAGCGGCGTCCCAGAGGCGTCCTCGTACCGGCGCAGCAGCCGGCCGAGGTCGCCCATCGGTTCGGTCACGTTGCGCAGGCGCAGACCCGCAAGATCGTGTGCCGGGTCGCCGATGTGGGCCAGTTCGACGTCGATGAGGCCGGTGATCCGACCGTCGGCGTACATGTACTGTCCGGTGTCGCCGAGGACGAACCGCGGGGTCGGCCGATGACTCGGTACGTTGCGGCGCAGCCATCCGATCGCGAACTCCAGTAGCGGTTCCGGGCGCTGCTTGAACTCCCGGTAGCGGCTGACGAAGGTCTCGAAGTAGTCGAGGGCGAGGGCGCGCGGATCGACGGGGACGCGCAGGCCCGCAGCGGCGAACGCCTCCGGATCGATGGCGTGCGCCCGTACGAGAGCGTCGACGTAGTCGTCCATGACGGCGTCGCGATCGCGGGGATCGGCGACGTCGCAGGGGTTCGGCGCACCCGGCAGGAGGTCCATCACGACCGCCGAGGCCTCGACGATTTCACCGTGGACGTGCGGGACCGGGATGTCGTGGGTTTCCATCACCCGCAGGATCTCCGCCTCCGAGGCGACGGTGGCGAAGCCGAATCCCTCGCGTTCACCACGAACGTAGAGACCGATGTTCCGGCCCCCGCGTTCAGCGGTGACGAACCAGGCTGGCCGCCAACGCTGTTGGCGTTCGAAGGTGCGGACCGGCCCGATGTGCTCGGAAATCCACGATTCGACGACGGTGTCGATTCCGGCTGTCATTGCTGGACAATATTACAGATGGTGTGCTCTTGTTATAGCCTTGGAATCGGCCGCCGGTGGGTGGTGGCGAGTGAACTGGAGGCACCATGAGCCTGTTCGACGCGTTCTCCTATCGGGGTAAGCGCGTCCTCGTCGTCGGCGGCGCGACGGGAATGGGCAACGCCACAGCGCGACTCGCTCAGGACGCGGGCGCCGACGTCGTCGTCATGGACTACGCCCCGTGCGACCTGCCGGGCGTCACGACGATCCACGTGAACCTCGCCGACAGGGCCAGCATCGACGCGGCGGCGGCGGAGTGCGGGGGCACCGTGCACGCCCTCTTCGCGTGTGCCGGCGTCGCGGACGGCCCCGGCATCGAGCGCATCAACTTCATCGGCCACCGACACCTCATCGAACGTTTGCGCGCTGAGGGAATGCTCGGCCGCGGGTCCGCCATCGGCTTCATCTCCTCGGCGGCCGGCCTCGCTTGGCGGTCGAACCTCGCGCAGCTCAACGAGTTCCTCGACATCGTGGACTTCGACACCGCGACGGCGTGGGCGGTCGACCACGGGTGCGCGCACTACATGTTCACCAAACAGGCGGTGTGCGCGTACGTGGCCCGCGAGGCCATGGCTCTCATCTCCGACGGCATCCGGATCAACGCCATCTGTCCCGGCCCCACCGACACACCGCTGGCGCAGGCGAATGCGGAACTCTGGCTGGACTTCGGCGCCGACTACCGCGCCAAGGTCGGCGTCGAGGCGGCCACGCCAATGGAGCAGGCGTATCCGCTTCTGTTCCTGTGCAGTGACGCGGCGAGTGTCGTCAACGGCATCACGATGGTGACGGACTCCGGTTACCTCAGCGCGGGCATCACCGAGGTGTTCCCCGCGGGCACGCCGATGGCGAAGATGCTGCTGGACGGGTAGCGACCGTGACTGCCGACTTCACCGACAGAGTCGTCGTCGTGACGGGCGCGAGCGGTGGTATCGGTCGTGTGATCGCGCGGCGGTACGCGCGCCGTGGCGCGACGGTCGCGTTGGTCGCCCGGCGGCCGGACGAACTCGCGATCACCGCGGACGTGATTGCCGCCGAGGGCGGTGCCGCCTCCGTGCACGTCGCCGACATCCGCGACGAGGATCAGTGCGGGGACGTCGTCTCCGCCATCGTGTCACGATGGGGGCGTCTCGACGTGCTCATCAACAACGCGGCCGTGCCGGGGGTGGACCAGACCGTCAGCACCGCGACCGTCGCCAACTGGCAGGACGTGTTCGCCACCAACCTGCTGGCGCCGATGGTGCTGACGCGGGAAGCCCTGTCCAAAGCCATGATTCCGGCCGGCCGGGGCAACGTCCAGTTCATGTCGTCGGCTGCCGCGCGCAACGTGCAGCCGCGCAAAGCGCACTATGCGGCGGCGAAGCTGGGGCTATCGGCCCTCGCGCAGACGCTGGCGCTTGAGGTGGGCACGCTCGGCATCCGAGTCAACACGGTGGTGGTAGGAAGCGTTGCCGGCGAACTGTTCGACACCTACGTGGCGCGCCGCGCCCGCGAGGACGGCGTCGATCCCGGCGATTTGCGTCGGCGTCTCGCCGCCCTCAACAAGATCGGTCGGCTGGTGCAACCGGACGAGGTCGCGGAGGTGTCGATGTGGCTGGCGTCGGATGCCGCGTCGTCGATCACCGGCCAGGACGTCAACGTGACGGGAGGATGAGTGTCGAACGCGCTCGACGATCTGCTGGCGCGAGACGAGATCCGCGCGCTGCCGCTGCGATACGCCGCGGCGGTCGAGTCGCGCGACGTCGATGCGATGGCCGAGTTATTCTCTCCCCGAGCGCGATTCGGTGACTTTGGCGACGGCCCCGACGGACTGCGCGCCCTCATGGCGGACAGCCTCGGCGACAGCCTCTTCGCCGTCATCCTGGTCGCGAACCATCTCATCGACGTCCACGACGACACGCATGCGACCGGTCAGGTGTGGGCGCACTGCTATGCGCAGACGCGTGCGGACGGCTTTGTTGATCAGCTGATCCGGTACGACGACACCTACGCCAAAGTCGACGGCCGCTGGTTGTTCGCCCGTCGAAGACATCGGCTGTGGTACGGGGCGGCGCACGAGCGATCGCCGCTGAATCAACCGCCCGCCAACTGGCCCCGCAGCCAGATCGGCGTCGGTGACATCCCGCTGGCCGACCCCGAGTTCAACGCCTGGTGGAGTTCGCAGCAGTGACTGATATCCGTTGTCTGGCAGATGGTCTCGCGTTCCCTGAGAGCCCGGTAGTGTACCCGGACGGCTCCGTTGTGGTGTCCGAGATGGCGGCTGGGCGGATCACCCGCGTGCGCAGCGACGGCGCTACCGAGACCGTGGCCGACGTCGGTGGCGGGCCGAACGGCGTCGGGCTGCTACCCGACGGGCGGCTGGTTGTCTGCCAGAACGGGGGCTCCACGTTCGGCATCGGGTTCTGGCCCTACGACTTCGAGGGCTGCGCGCAGCTGTTCCGTCCGGTAGGGGCTGCGGCACATCCGGTCACGCCGCAGCTGCAAGTAGTCGACGTCGACGGGTCGGTGCACACACTGGCCACTGAATTCCGTTCCCGCGGCGGCCGCATGATGCCGCTGGTGCGACCCAGTGATATTTGTGTCGACGCCGACGGCGGCTTCTACGTGACCGACGGCGGCACCACCCACGATCGCCAGCGCATCATGACCGGACTGCTCTACGGCAGGCCAGACGGTCAGCTCGAGGAGATCGTCTATCCGCTCGAGATGCCCAACGGGGTCGCGATGTCACCGGACGGCGACCGCGTCTACGTCGCCGAGACGCGCACACGTCGGGTCTGGGTGTTCGGGCTCTCCGCGTCTGGACGTATCGCAGGCGGACGCGGCCTGGCGACGGTGCCTAGCGGTGGTCCGCTCAACATCGGTGGGGCGGACGGCCTGTGCGTTGCCGCCGATGGAACCGTTCTCGTCGCGACGCTCGGCGCGGGTGGCGTCACCGCATTCACATCCTCGGGGGACATGCTCGGGGCGCTGCCTCTCGACGACCCGATGACGACGAACCTGGCGCTGAGTGTCGACGAACGCACGCTCTACCTCACCCTCGCGTCCTCGGGTCGCCTGGTCGCGATAGACGGTTGGCGGTCCGCTCTCACGACGCCGCGGTCGTGAGAGGTGTGCACCTCGTCAATTCGCCGTAGACGAGGTGCGCGACGGGATGGCGCGGATCGGCGACGGCGACTCCCCTGCCTGCGCTCAGTTCTTGATCTCCTTGTTTGCCATCTGGTTGGCGAGGTTCTCGATGAAGGCCCCGTAGCCGACGCCGCCGTGGTCGGACATCACCGCGTCGTAGTCGTACTCCGGCGGCTCACCGTTATTGGGCCGCCAGCCGGTGTCGGCGGTGGACGCCTTGAAGCCCTCCTCGGGGAAGGCGTACCACTTGCGGGCGTTCAGCTCGACGATCTTGTGGGCCTCCTCGTCGGGAACGGGCGCCAGCATCTCCTCCGCGCGAGCTCGGCTCTTGGGCCAGAACGAGTCCGAATGCGGATAGTCGCACTCCCAGGTGATGTTCTCGACGCCGATCTGGTGCCGCATCGCGACGCCGACCTCGTCTTCGATGAAGCACCCGGTGATGTTGCGGCGGAACAACTCCGACGGAGCGATCGTCGGGTGGATGTTCTGGTAGTACTTGTGCTTGCGCCACACGTAGTCCGCGCGCTCGACCAGGTAGGGCATCCAACCGATGCCACCCTCGGAGAACGCGACCTTGAGGTTCGGGTGCTTGTGGAACACGGGGGAGAAGACCAGTTCGATCGCCGCCGCCATCGACGTCGTTCCCATCAGCGTGACCATCACCGCGAACGGCGCTTCCGGTGCCGTCGACGGCGGCATGCCACCCGAACCGAAGTGCATGACGGCCGTCATGTTGGTCTCCTCCAGCGCGGACCAGACCGGATCCCAGTGAGGGGTGTGGAAGCTGGGCAACCCGAGGTTCATCGGGTTATCGGGCAGTCCGACGGCGCGGCAGCCCTTCGCGGCATTGCGCTCGATCTCGGCGACCATCAACTCGACGTCCCACAGCGGGCTGATCATCATCGGAATGAAACGCGCGGGATCGGTGGAGCACCACTCGTCCAGCGAGAAGTCGTTCCAGGCCTGCACGCTGAGCAGTGCCAGGTCCTTATCTGTTCCCTCCAGGAACACCGTGCCGCAGAACCTCGGGAAGGAGGGGAAGCACAGCATCGCGTGCACCCCATCGATGTCCATGTCGGCCAGGCGCGCCTTGGGGTCATAGCAGCCGGGGATCATGTCGTCGTATCGGACCGGGTCGACTCCGAACTCTTCGGGCGACTTTCCGGCGACGGCGTTCAAGCCGATATTCGGGTAGCTGCGCCCCTCGTACACCCACTGGTGCATCGGAGGTTTACCGTCACGAGGGAATTCGACGATCCGTGGCCCGTCCTCGATGTACTTCTTTGGCAGTCGGTCGGTCCAGACATGAGGGGGCTCGATCAGGTGATCGTCGACGGACAGTAGCTTCATGGACGGTTGCAGCGGCATCGTCGATCCTTCTGGGTGACTGCTGATAGGCTTACGGCATCAACGGAACAATTGAACAGCATTTGCTTATTTGACTATAGCGTGGCCGAACATGAAGGGCGAGTATGGACCCCAGCGAACGCATCCCGCACGACGACTGGGTGGACCAGGACCTGCTCACCCGCGAGGAGGCGGCCGGTCGCCTCATCGACGAGATCGCCGAGGTGACCCGCGCAATCGAGGCGGGCCAGGGCGACGAGATCATGGAGCGTCGGTTAGCGGGGATGAAAGAGGCGCTCAAGCACTACCGCGAGAGCTGAGGCGTCAGCTTCGCGGCAGTCCCAGCACTCGCTGCGCGACGATGTTGCGCTGGATCTGCGCGGTGCCGCCGTAGATGCCCGCCGCTCGCGACCACACGTAGACGTCCCATTCCAGACCCTCGGCGAGTACCGGTGCGCTCCCGCGCAGGTCCATCATCGTATGCCCGAACGTCTGGTCGGCCCTCGCCATCAGCAGCTTGTCCACCGACCCCTCGGCTCCGGGTAGTGCGCCGTTGACACGGTCGGTCAGGGAGCGCTGCACCTTCACCTGCAACGCGCGCAGTTCGGCGTAGGCCTCGCCCAAGCGTGTTCTCACCGACGGCGTGTCAGGAAGCCGGCCCGAACGGACGTCGTCTTCGAGCGCGCGCAACTGCACGGCGAGACGGCTGATCCAGTTGATGTCACTCGGTCCGCGTTCGTATGCCAGCAGCTGGTTGGCAATCGACCAGCCCTGACCCCGTTCGCCGAGGAGGTTCTCCGCGGGCACGTCGACGTCGGTGAACGTCACCTCGGCGAACTCGCGATTGCGAGCGGCGTTGACGATGGGCGACACCTCGATGCCCGGCGTCGACATCGGCACCAGGAGAACCGATATGCCCGCGTGCTTGGCGGCGTCGGGTTCGGTGCGGCACAACAGGAAACACCAGTCCGCGACGGCGGCGAAGCTCGTCCATATCTTCCCGCCGTTGATCCGGAAGATCGTCCTCCCGTCGACCTCGACGGTGTCGGCCCTGGTTTTCAGGCTGGCCAGGTCCGAACCCGCCTCGGGCTCGCTGAATCCCTGACACCACCGCACCGCCCCCGACAGCAGTCCCTGCAGCAGCTCAGCGCGCTGGCGCTCGGAACCGAAGAGCCGCAGCGCGTTCGACAGGTGTCCCACACCCTCGATGGGCGGGGCACCCGCTCGGCCGAGTTCGTCGTTGAGGATCGCCTCGTAGATCGGCGACAGCCCGTGGCCGCCGTACTCGGTCGGAAAGGACAACCCGATGTATCCGGCTTCGTACAGTGTGTGGTGCCAGGCGTTCGCGGCATCGGCCCGCTCACCGGGGTCGTCGGGAACAACCGCTTCCGCGGCGTGCTCAGCCAACCAGGCGCGGAGGCGAATGCGGAACTCGGCTTCCTCGGGTGTATCGGTGAAGTCCATATTCTCGTCAGCCCAGCTCTCTATCGGAAAGTCGCATGTCGGCGATGGCCGCATACTGCGTGGTTTCGTCTCCGAAAAGGCGACGGTTCACCAGCATTCGGCGCAACCGTAGATGCGCTGCGTGCTCCCACGTGATCGAGATTCCGCCGAGCACCTGCATGGCATTCTCGACGACGTCACGGCCTGCTGCTGACGCGTACGCCTTGGCCGTGCGTCCGGCGAGAAGAGCCTGATCGGCGGGAAGGCGATCGACCGCCCAGGCCGCGTGCCACAGACAGCTGCGTGCGCCCTCCAGCCGAACGAGCGAATCGGCGAGCAGATGCTGGATCGCCTGGAAGCTACCGATCTTCGTGCCGAACTGAACGCGCTCGCCCGCATAGCGGACGGCGTCGTCGAGGGCACCGGCCATGACACCGACCAGGTCGGCGGCTACGGCAGTCAACGCCATCGCCTGAACCGAGGTCCACCTCTGGGGCGTGATCGGATCACCGACCGGGGTGGGCGACTCCATGTCCGCGGAGACGACCTCGCGCATCGCGCGGGTGAGGTCGAGTCCGGTGTCGGCCGCCGCGGCGTCGTCGGAGACTGTGGCGAGGACCAGCCGTCGAGCGCCGTCCTCACGAACGGCGAACAGCACGTGAGTTGCTCCCGCCGCATCGACAGCGACGCCGCTTTCCGCCGTCTGGGCGAAGTCCATCAGATCCTCAGACAGAACCGGCGCGATACGCAGGGCGCCCTCCGCGACGAGTTCAACCTCCTTTTCGGCGCCCGCTGCATGCAGCAGCTCGGTGGCCAAAGCGGCTTGGCCGAGCACGGGTACCGCCGTCAGCCGGCGTGCCAGCTCCTCGAGCGCGACCACGGTCTCGACGCCGCTTGCGTCCAGACCCCAGCTCGACGGTGCGCGTAACGCGGGAAGACCAAGCTCCACAATGCGCTCCCACTGGCGATCGAGGTCATCGCCGGATGCGATGTCGTCGGCGTTGTTCGTCGCGATCGCGTCGGCGAGCTTGGCCGTGGTCTGGCGCAACATGTCCTGTTCGTCGGTAAGACCGATGTACACGTCGACTGCGCCTAATCGTCTTCGTGCACTGTCAGGGCGATCTTGGGGCACAGCGCCACGGCCTCACGCACCGCCCCTTCGCGGTCGGGGGGAACATCATCGCCGATAACCACCGCCAGGTCTTCGTCGTCGAGGTCGAAAACGTCCGGGGCGATTCCCACGCACACCGCGTTCGACTCGCAGAGATCCCGATCCACCTCTACCCGCATCCGATACCCCTTCCACATGCCGAGCGTCGGCGGTCTGCCATGATAATGAATGATAGGACGATATTTGTTCAACTGTTACATCCATGGAGGATCGTATGGGCCGTCTCGACGAGCGCAGCGCTTTGGTCACCGGTGGAGCCCAGGGGCTCGGCAGGGCGATCTCCCGGCGGTTGGCGGCTGAAGGCGCCGCCGTCACCATCGTCGATCTCAACGAGGACAAGGCCGCAGAGTGTGTCGGCCTCATCGAGCAGGCCGGCGGTGCCGCGCGGTTCGTGAAGGCCAACGTCGCCAAGCGTGACGACATCGCAGCGGCGGTCGAAGCAGCCGCTTCCGACGGCGCACTGCACGTGCTGGTGAACGCGGCGCAGTACTTCGCGATGCCCAAAGCGCTGGAACTGGTCTCGGACAAGGACTGGGAGCTGTCGGAGGCGACAGGCCCCAAAGCGACCTTCCGATTCATGCAGATTGCACACCCGTATCTCAAGTCGACCGGCAAGGCGTCCGTGATCAACTTCGTCTCGGGCTCCGCGCTTGGTGGAATCGCCTATACGGGACCATATTCCGCGGCCAAGGGTGCAATCGGCGCTCTGACGAAGGTTGCTGCCAACGAGTGGGCGCCCCACGGTATCCGGGTGAACGCGGTATGCCCCTTCGCTCTGACCGATGTGCAGCGCGACATGATCGGCACGGAGTGGGACAACTACACCAGAACCGCGGACGCTTCGCCGATGAAGAGGGGCGCCGACCCCGACACCGAGATCGCGCCCGCCGTGGCCTTTCTCGCCAGTGACGACGCGGCCTTCGTCACCGGGACGGTGCTGCACATCGACGGTGGGATGACAGAGCTGTCGACCGTCGACTATTCGAAGTCGCCGGGGGTCTTCACGCAAGCATGACCGTCGCCGTACCCGGCGTCGTGCTCGTTCCGTCCTGATTGACGATGTCGACAGTGAGGTGCACGAGGGCGGCTCCGTCGATGATCTCCTTGCCGACTACCTCGCCGACAGCCCGCAGAACGTCACCCTTCTGGTTCAAGCTCTTGTACTTAGCGCTCAACGAACAGATTTGCCCGTTGTCGCCCATCCAAGCCCGCAGCATATTGGTCAAGTACGCCAGTCGTAGGTTGCCCATACCGAAGGCGCCGCCCTCGTTGCCCGCGGCCCGGCCCGCGTCGTCGTCCATGTGGATGGGGATGAACTCGTCGTTGACTGCGGCGTAGCGGTTCCACTCCGCGAAACCGGTTGTCCTGACGAATTCGGGAAGCTTGTCGCCGACGGCGATCGTGTCGAAATGGATGCTCACAGGGCGATTCCCAAAACCTTGGTATCAAGATATTCGGCGATCCCCGCTCTGGCGCCCTCGCGACCGAGCCCGCTGTTCTTGATCCCGCCGAACGGCACTGCCGCCGACGTCGGATTGATGTCGTTGATGCCGATCATCCCGAAGTCCAGCGCTTCGGCAACCCGGATGGCGCGGCTGATGTCACGGGTGTAGATGTACCCGGCCAGACCGTAACTCGTCGAGTTGGCCATGCGGATGGCCTCGTCCTCATCGTCGAACACCATGACCGGTGCAATGGGGCCGAACGTCTCCTCGGAACAGATCAGCATGTCCGGGGTGACGTCTGACAAGATCGTCGGTGCGAAGAAGGACCCGTCGTCGAAACCGGGGCCGCTCAGGCGGTTTCCACCGGTGACGACCTCGGCGCCCTTGGCGGTGGCATCGGCGACCTGACGTTCCATCTTCTTGACGGCGACATCGTCGATCAGCGGGCCCACCGTCGTCCCTTTCACCAGACCGTCACCGGGCGTGAGCTTCTCCACTCTGGCGCGCAGCGTCGCGAGGAACGGCCCGGCGATCGACCGGTGGACGATGAACCTGTTCGGGCAGATACACGCCTGTCCGGTGTTGAGGAACTTCACCAGTGCCGCACCCTTGGCCGCGTGCTCCGGGTCCGCGTCGGCGAACACCAGGAACGGCGCGTGGCCGCCGAGCTCCATCGACACCCGCTTCATGGCGCCGCCCGCCCGGGAGGCGATCATCTTGCCGATCTCGGTGGACCCAGTGAAGCTGACCTTGCGCACGCCGGCATCGGCGAGGATCTCGTCGGCCACGGGCTCGGGGTCCGCGCAGGTGACGAGGTTGACCACGCCGGGCGGTACGCCGGCGTCGGCGAACAGGCGAAAGGTCTCGATCGCGCACAGCGGTGTCTGTTCGGCGGGCTTGAGTACCGACGTACATCCCGCGGCGAGCGCGGGTGCCACCTTGCGGGTGATCATCGAGATCGGGTAGTTCCATGGCGTAATTGCCGCGCACACGCCGACGGGCTGCTGCAGGACCAGGAAGCGCTGGTCGGCCCGTGCCGACGGAATGACCTCCCCGTAAACGCGTTTCGCCTCCTCGGCGAACCACAGCAGGAAATCGGCGGCGTAGCCGACTTCGGTGCGGGCCATGCGCAGCGGCTTGCCCTGCTCCCTGGTCATCAGCGTGGCCAATTCGTCCTGACGTTCGATCATCAGCCGATACGCCGTGGCCAAGATCTCCGCACGCTCGTACGCGGTTGTCGCGCGCCAGGCGGGGAGCGCGGCGACCGCGGCGTCGATCGCCTCCCTGGCATCGGCGCGGCCACCGTCGGGCGCGGTGCCCAACAAGTCGCCGGTGGCGGGGTTTATGCTTTGGAAACTATTGCCCGACTTTGCCGGTCGCCATTCGCCGTTGATGTACAACCTGGTCCTCCTCCGGGGTCAGTACCGAATGACCGTGTCGATGCGAGTGCGGACCACCTCGCCGTGTTGGTTGCGCAGCTCGCGCTCCAGCTTCAGGTAGAGCATCCGGCCCAGCTTGCCGTCACGCTCGGTCGCCTCCCTGATGCGCCACCGACTGCGGATCACGTCGCCGGGGCGCATCGGCTGGCCGAAGGTGAATTCGACTCCGCCGTTGAGCATTCGCTGTCCCGGCTCGCCCGGCCGGGGGAGTGCGTAGGCGGCCGGACCCGCGTCGAGCGGTTCGATCGGCCAGGCGAAGGGATTGAAGTCGTCAGGTGCGATGATGCCGCCCCAGCGGGTGGTGCGCGCGTAGTCCTCGTCCCAGAAGAGCCGGGGTGGCTGCTCGGGCCAGTGGGTCGCGATCGCCCACCGCCGGATGTCGGACCGATCGATGGGAAAGGACGCCGCATCCTGGTCGTGCCAGACGCCGACGACGGCGGCGAGCCGATCGGTGATGAGGGCTTCGGTCACGCTCCACTCCTGTTGCGGCGAACCTCTTTGAACGGGACGCCGCGGTCGGCGGCGTGCTCGCGGGGAAACTCCAGAACCCGTTCGGCGATGATGTTCCTGGCGATTTCGGTGGTGCCTCCACCGATATTGACCGCCTGACGGGACAGAAACTTCTCGCCGATCGAGATGAACGGTGAGTCATCGCCGCCGACGACGCTTTCGGAACCGAGCAACGCTACGGCGGTATCGAGTACCAGATTCTCGCATTCGGCGTAGTAGAGCCGCGTCATGGACCCGGAGGCCGGCGGCATACGTCCGCTTGATACGCCGTGGAACACGTGCTCGCCCAACGCTTTTTCGACCATTCGGTGCGTCAAGGCGCGTCCGGCGAGTCGGCGCGCCCATCGGTCACCCGATTGTCCCGTGGTTTCGACCAGCTTGACCAGGTCTATCGGCCCACCACGGCCGAATTCCGCCGCCCCGCAGTTGGCGTACTCCGAGCCCTTGGCCACCGCGCGGCGTTCGTGGAACAGCTGCCGTGATGCCACCGCCCACCCAGCTCCGACCGCGCCGACGACGTGCTCGTCGCGGAGCTCGACGTCGTCGAGGAACTCCTCGCAGAATTCCGCGGAGCCGTTAACCTGCCGAATTCGGCGCAGCGACAGGCCCGGCGCGTCCAGCGGCACCAGGAACATCGTCAGGCCCTCGTGCTTCGGCACGCTCCAGTCCGTGCGGGCCAGGCAGAGTCCGAAGTCCGCTGCGAAGGCGCTGCTGCTCCACGTCTTGGCGCCGTTGAGCACCCACGTATCGGCACGGCGTTCCGCGCGGGTGATGACGCCGGCGAGATCGGACCCACCGCTGGGTTCGGACAGCAATTGGCACAACACCTCGTCACCGCGCAGGGCCGCCGCGATGTGGGTGCGCTTCTGTTCTTCGCTTCCGGCGTCCAGGAGCGTGGGGCCGCATATCGTCAGGCTCGGAATGTTAAGTGCGAGTGGCATTTCGTAGGGCTCGGCGACCTCGTTGAACGCGATCTGATACGCGTAGTCGAGTCCCAACCCGCCATACTCGCTGGGGTAGCAGATTCCCGCGAAACCGCCGTCGTGGAGCCGACGTTGAAGTTCCCTGGCGCGTCGCCACGTGGCCTCATCCGCGCGGTCGGCAAACGGGGTGTCGGCTCCGAGCATCGGCATGTTCGCAGCAAGCCACAACTCCGCGCGCTTGCGGAATGCGGCAACGGTTTCGGTCATTGACATTCCTCCCGAGCCTTTGCAAGCGCAAACAGCCGTTCCCAATGCTCTTCGGTGCTACCGAACAGGGCGCGGTCGACTTCGACACGCCGTAGCAATACGTGCAAGTCGTGCTCCCACGTCACGCCGATCCCGCCGTGGAGTTGGACGCAGTCCTGGATGATTTTGACCGAGTACTCGCCGACGTAAGCCTTCGCCGCGCTGACCGATAGAGCGGCTGCTCCCGCTCGCGCCGCGACATCGCCGGTCGCCTGCCTCACTATGGCGCGGCACGCCTCGAATTGTGTCTTCATGTCGGCGAAGCGATGCTTGAGCGCCTGGTACGACGCCAGCGGCCGACCGAAGCTATGCCGATCAACGGCCCACGCGACAGTCATGTCGAAGACGGTGTCCAGAGCGCCGACCATCTCCGCACACTGCAGCAGCTGCACGATCATTGTCTGACGGGCCACCAGTTCCGCTGTCTCAAGGGAGGTTCCGACAGCAGCGTGAGAGCCGACCTCTACGCCGTCGAACTCGACTGCGGCGTAGTCGCGAACGAGGTCCACCCCCGCGAGCGGACGAACCGAGACGCCCGGCGAATCCGACGGCACCAGAAACTGCCGGCAACCGTCGTCCGCACGCGCCATCACCAGGAACACATCGGCGGTGCTACCCGCCTCAACGCGGTCTTTGATCCCTTCGATCCGGAACCCTTCCGGAGTCGTCGTGGCCCGGGTGGTCGGGGCGTCCCCGAATTGCGCTCCTGGTTCGTCGACGGCCCAGGCGGCGACGCGGGTGCCGTCTATCAACGCATCGAGAGTGTCGGCGTGCGCAGTGGCGGTGCTCGACTCGGCCAGCGCCGCGGCGACTGCACTGACCGGAAGAAGCGGTCCCGGTGCAGCACTGCGGCCGAACAGCTCGGCGATCATCGCCAACTCCGACACTCCGTCGCCGGACAAGGACCCGCCGCCGAGTTGCTCGGGTACGAGCAGAGCGGTCCAGCCGAACGCGGCTCCTCGCCGCCACCAGTCGCGTTCGAACGGGATGCCGAGCTCGTGCAACTCGCGGACACGCGTCAGCGGCGCCTCGCGATCGAGGAAGGCTTTCGTGGTGGACACCCACAACTCGACTTCGGCGTCGCTGGCCACAGATGTGGACACTCCTCGTCCCTCCGTCAGGCCGACAACCCGTAAGCGGCTCGCAATTACAACAACTAAACAGTATCTGTCATAGTGTGTCGAGCATAGTGTGATGGGAGTATCGTGATCGAGATCGGCCGTCAGTGGCATGTCAACCACGTTGTCGAAGACTATCGCCTCGTCACGGATTGGTACCGCGACGTTTTCGGCGCGGTCGACGTCTTCACCGACGACTGGCTCGTGCCCGAGAAGCGGTGGGCGTCGATGGTGACGATCGCCGACCTTGCCGTCGACGTCATGGCACCGACCATCGAGGGCGCCGATCTTCCGCTGGGCAAGTTCCTCAAGCGCTTCGGACCTCACCTGCACGCAGCCGCGTACTTCGTGAACAGCCCGCCCGTTGACGTGTACGACGCGCTGACCGCGACGGGAGTCCGGTGCTTCGGTCTCGCGGGTTCCGGCCGGGACGCGTTGGCGGCGAAGCCGATGAGCCCCGTGTTCACGCATCCCAAGGACACAGCGGGTCAGCTTGAATTCATGCCGTTCACCGAATCCAAGCCCGGACCGCTGGGAGTGCCTGGCAAATGGGAAGACCCGCGATTTCTTCCCGGCTGGTCGAACGAGCCGTGGCGCGCACATCCGCTCGCCCTTACCGGATGGCGGGTGGGCGTGGTGGTCCGCGAGCTGGAGCGCGCGACGGACGTGTACAGCGCGCTCGGCGCTCATGTGGCGGGGGACGAGCGATCCACAGCCGCACACCGCCGCCTGCTCACCTTAGGGACCAACACGCTGGTGGAGCTGATCACACCACTGTCTGAGGACACCGTCGCCGCGCGGGACCTCGCGGCGAATGGCGAAATCATGCACGCGTGCGTGTTCGAGACGGCCGACCTCTCCGCTGCGGAGTCGCATCTTCTGGAGCACGGGATCGGGATCGCCGAACGAGACGATCGGCGACTGACCGCCGATCCGAAGACCTGTCACGGTGCCGTCATCGAATTCGTCGGCTGTGCCTGAGTTCTCCGCCGAGTTGCGGCCACTGTGTCGGGTCGTATACGAGATCGGCGAGCCCATCTCGGTGTCCTCTGGCGCCACGGGCGATCGCACCGTCGGCGAGATCACCAGCGCTCGATTCGAGGGTGAGCGTCTGCGCGCTTCGCTCAAGGGGGTGGCTGCCGCAGACTGGGCGTTCGTCGAACCGAGCGGGCGCGTCCTCGTCGACGCGCGCCTGACAATCGAGACCGATGACGGCGCCGTCATTCTCGTCAACTATCTCGGGAGAATGGATGCGCGCACCGGAGTCGTCTATTCGTCGATGTACTTCGAGACCGGTGATGACCGCTACGAGTGGTTGACTCGCGTTCTCGGCGTCGCCAAGGGAAGTGCCCGGGGTAGCACGGTGGAATACGACGTTTCCGAGGTGGTGTGAGCACAGTCGCTCCGCGCACGCGGCGGCATGTCAGCGCAGCGTCATCTCGACTCTGGTGTAACCGCGCACCGTCGCGGTGAGTACACGCTCGTGCGCACCGATCGCGTAATCGGGGAATTTCTTTGCCACATATTCGAATACCATCTGGGCCTCACGGCGGGCCAGCCACTGCCCCAGACAGATGTGGATACCCCACCCGAAGTAGACGTCGGTGCCGCGCGGCCTCTGGAGGATGAAGCGATCAGGGTCGTCATAACGACGCTCGTCCCGATTCGCGCTGCCCAGGAGCAGCAGTACCCAGTCACCGGCCTCCATCGTCACACCGTGCAGCTGCACCGGCCTGGTGAGAGTGCGTGCCACCCAGTGGCTGGGAGTGTCGTAGCGCAGAGCCTCGTTCACCGCGTCCGGAACGAGGCTGGGATCGTTGACGATGCGCCGCCACTGATCGGGGTGATTGTGCATGGCTACCAGGCCGTTCGAAATCAACTTCTGCGTGGTCTCGGAACCGGCTGCCGACAGCAGGTTGCAGAACATGAGCACCTCGTGCGGTGTGAGCGCGCGATCCGCCGAGATCTCCGGGTCGTGGAATGTCGCCTGTAGCACGATGCTGATCAGATCGTCCCCAGGATGGGTGCGTCGAGCCTCGATGAGGTCGCCGATGTAGGAACTGATCTTGCGGCTCGCCTCGATCGCGCTGCGCGGCATCATGACCTCGCCCTCGTGGCGGGTGAGGAACTCCTCCCACCACACACGTAGTTGTTCGCGATCCGCGCGGGGTACGCCGAGCAGGTCACCGATGACGTCGGTGGGTACCGAGAAGGCGAACGCCTCCATGGCGTCGACGGTGGTGCCCGGCGTCAACCGATCCAAGTGGTGATTCACCACCGACTGCAGCGAATTCTCCAGTGCCGCAACGGCGCGTGGCGTGAAGAATCCCTTCAGAACTCCGCGGATGCGGTCGTGCCGGGGCGGGTCCATCGAGATGACCGAATACTTGCGGCCATTGTCATCCGGGTTCTCAGGTGCTGGGCCGAGCTTGGACGAGTATGTCTCCCAATCGCGCAGCGCGGTGGCGACATCGTCGAAGCGGGACAAGACCCACCACCGGTCCTCGGGGTCGCGGTACACCGGCGCTTCCGAACGCAATCGGCGGTACACGGGGTAGGGATCGTCGAAGATCGCCTTGGAGAACGGTGAGTACATCAATTCGTCGGTTGAGGACACCATGGATCAGTCGCCTGTCATTCGTTGGACGCGTTCAATGAGTTCCAAAAGATTGCCGTCTGGATCTGTAAGCATCACGCCGCGGTTTCCGCCGTCGAAAGCAACGGATCGATCTGCCAGCAGGTGGCCGCCGTGCTGAACGACGACCCTGGTCACTGCATCGACGTCGTCCACCCGGAAGGACAGGTGCGTGAACCCGAGCGCGTTCATGGCGCGTGGTTCGGCGCGGCCCGTGGTACCGGGCTCGGCATACCCGAGCAGTTCTAGTCGAAAGCCGTCGCGCTGCAGATAGACCAGGTCGAGCACGAGGCCGGCGACGTCGAGCAGCCGGGCCGTTGCGGAATCGCTGACTTGCATCTCGCCCATTTTCTCGAAACCAAATGCAGCGCAGTAGAACTCGGTGGAGTAGACGATGTCGCGCACACACAAGCCCACATGGGTGAGGCGGATTCCTGCGGTCATCGCACGATGTCGTCGAGTATCGAGTTGTGCTCACCGAGCAGTGGTGCGCGGGTGATGGGCGGAACCGGACTGGCGCTGAACACATATGGCGCCCCTGGATACACCACGGTGCGAGCGAGTTCGGGATGTTCCACCGGCACATGCATGCCGCGTGCGACGGTGTGCTCGTCGTCGAAGGCCTCGTGCGGTAGCAGAACCGCGCCAGCGGCGAAGCCTCGTCGCTGGCTCTGGATGAAGAACTCCTTGGCAGGCAGTCGTGAGGCGATCAAGTTGACGGCCTCGCGCGCTGCACTGAGAATCGCCGTCGTCTCGTCGTCTTCTCCGATGGCGGCGAGATCGACGGGCCGATCACGCGAGGCAGCCAGCTCCAGGAAGTAGGTTTCGGGGAGCTCCTCGGTCAGCCCAAGTTCGTTGAGCCAATCGACAAGGCGCGCGTACTCCGCAGGCTTGCGCGGCAGGACCCCGGTCGTTGCGTAAGACCCGTCGGCGCAACGCACTTGCACGGGGGAACTCGGGGTAGGGAAGGCGTGCCGCCCGGTCTGCCGAACGCACACCGCTTGGTTGACCAACCAGTGGTAGGTGGTCTGCTCGCACGTCACGTTACAGGCGGCCGTGACGTTGACATCGACGAACTGACCGACGCCGGTGTGATCACGGTGGGAAAGCGCGATCAGTGCGCCGATGGCGCCGTACATTCCGCCGATGTTCGCGGACTGGTCGCCGGATCCGCGCATCGGAGGGATCGAGTGGTCGTCGTACCCGCAGTTCCACATCGGCCCACCGCCGGCCAAGACGGTCAGGTCCGTGACGGGGTCGTCGGCGCGCGCACTTCCGATGCCGAACGGGGTGATGGACACCCAGATCAGCTGCGGGTGTCGGGCGGCGATGTCGGGGTAGGTGAGCGTTCCGCCTGCCAGCAGGTCACCTCCCGCGAACACGATGTCGGCACTCGCGATCAGGCGCCGCAGTGTGTCCCCTCCAGGGGTTGAATCAAGATCTATTGTTACGCTTCGCTTTCCGGAGTTACCGCCCCACCAGCGCAGGCTACGGCCGATGCCGGGTTCGTCGTCGACGAACGGGGGACGTCTCCGGTGCGGCGAACCGGTGGGGGGCTCGACGACGATCACTTCGGCACCGAGCTCAGCCAATACGCGGCCCGCGATCGGCGTGTATTGATCGCTGATCTCGACGACACGAAGATCAGCCAGCGCGCTCAGATCACACCTCTTCCGGCCCAGTCGTCGAGGGTCTGGTCATCGTGGCCGAGGAGCCCGCCAAAGATCTCGCGGTTGTGCTGACCGAGTTTGGGCGCGCTCCTGTCGATGCTCCACGGTGTCGCCGAGAACGTCATGGGGATCCCCTCCACCCGGACATTGCCGATGTCGGGATGGGTCACCGTGGGAAACAAGCCATCTCGCGCGAGATCCGGATCGCCGTCGATTCGCTCCGGTGGACTCTTGACAACACTGGCAGGGATACCGGCGCCGATGAGGTCGTCGGCGAGGCTACCGGCCACTCTCGTCGCGGTGGCGGCGCCGATGATCGCGTCGAGTTCATCGGCCGCCGCCAGTCGTTGCGCGAGGGAGGCGAACCTGTCGGCGGTCAATGCCGGCTCGTCCAGCACCTTCGCCAGCAGGGCGACCTCTCGGTCGTCACGGCAGGCAACCGCGATCCACCGATCGTCTCCGCGACACGGATAGACGCCGTGGGGCGCGCACTCGCCGAAGTCGGCGCGGTTTCCGCCCGGCCCCGTGGCGCGCCCATTCACGGTCCACTCCAGAATTTCGGTCGGTAGCATCGCAATCCCGGCGGGCACCGTGGCCAAGTCGACGTGCTGACCCTCGCCCGTACGTTCGCGATGGTGCAACGCGGCCAGGATCGCCACCGTCATGTAGAACGCGGACCCATGGTCCATATACGAGAAGCCCCAGCCGGCCGGCTCGGTGTCGGGCAGTCCGGACGTGGCGGTCAGTCCACTGACCGCCTGGACGATCGGGCCCCACGTCTTGAAGTCGCGATACGGTCCTGTGTGGCCGAATCCGCAGTTCGACACGTAGACGATGTCGGGCTTGATGCTCTTGAGTGCCTCGTATCCGAAGCCGCGTTTCTCCATCACGCCCGCGGCGAAGTTTTCGCAGACGACATCGCTGACGGCGACGAGTTCGCGGAGTAACCGCACGCCCTCGTCAGTGCGCAGGTTGATCGTGACGCCCTGTTTGCCGACGTTGTGATTGTTGAATCCGGCGCCCAAGTCGACGCCGCGGCGGTCGTCGACATACGGCCCCACCCCACGCAATGCGTCCCACATGCCGCGGGTCACCGGATCCTCGACACGGATGACCTGGGCTCCGAACGCGGCGAGGATCTTGGTCGCGCCTGCGCCCGCCAACTGTCCACTGAGATCGCACACCCGAAGGTGTGACAACGCACTTGCCACGACCGCTACCATATCGCAAATAAACACTCTGTGTTCTTTTGTACAGTTATGGCGGTGGTCAGTGATGGCGTTCATGACCCATGGGACGTGTAGAGCGAACGGAGTGGATGGTCGATGAGCGGGCCGATGTCCGGAGTGCGTGTCCTCGAAGTGGCTCAGTGGACCTTTGTACCTGCAGCAGGTGCGGTTCTGGCGGACTGGGGGGCAGACGTCATCAAGATCGAGCACCCCCGAACGGGTGACTCGCAGCGCGGTCTCAAGCAGCTCGGGCACATCACCGTCGAGGGCGAACGCAACCCCGTGATGGAGCACGCCAATCGCGGCAAACGGTCCGTGGCTCTGGACATGTCGACACCCGACGGGCATGAACTGCTCATGGAGATCGCGCGCTCCAGCGACGTTTTTCTGACCAACTTCCTGCCGGATGCGCGTAAGAAGCTACGAATCGACGTCGACGATGTTCGAGCCGAGAACCCCGACATCGTCTATGCCCGCGGCAGCGCCTACGGGCCATTGGGTCCGGACGCGGGCAAAGGCGGCTACGACATGACCGGGTTCTGGAGCCGCGCCGCCGGAGCGCTCGGGTCGACGCCGTGCGATCTGGACGGCGTGGTGCCCCAGCCGGGCCCGGCATATGGCGATTCGATCGGCGGCATGACCATCGCCGGTGGAATCGCGGCAGCGCTGTTCGAACGCGAGCGCACGGGAACGGCTCGGGTGGTGGACATCTCGCTGTTAGGGGTGGGTGTGTGGGCCTCAGGGGTCGCGATCAACGCGGCACTGGCGAGCGGAACACCGTGGCAGACCAATCCGGGCGGCGCGAACGTCACGCCGAACAACCCACTGGTCGGGTTCTACCGCACATCGGACGGCAGGTTCCTCGGGGTGTCCATGCTGCAGGGGTTCCGCTATTTCGCCGAGTTCTGTCGCCGGGTCGGGGTGCCCGAGCTCGCCACCGACGAGCGATTTGCAAGTCACGCCTTGCTTGCCGCCAATGCGCCTGCCGCGATCGAGGTGCTGCGCGCGACAATCGGCGCTCAGCCGTTGGAGCACTGGCGGACAGTCCTCGACGGTTTCGACGGGCAGTGGGCGCCGGTGCAGAACACCGCCGAGGTGGCGATAGACCCGCAGGTCCGCGCCAACGGCAATGTCGTAGCGGTGGAACAGGGCGGACAGACCTTCGATCTGGTGGCGAGCCCGGTGCTCTACGACGAGACGCCGTTGTCACTGAGTCCCATGCCGGAGTTCGCCGCGCACACCGAGGAACTCATTCTCGAACTCGGCGGCGACTGGGACCGGGTGATGGCACTCAAGGAGAGCGGCGCGATTGCATGATCAGGCTCTGAGCACGGCGGCGGCGCACGAGCCACCGCCTCCCACCGCCTGAACCAACCCGATGCGGGGACTGCGCACCTGTCGGTGCTGCGCCTCACCGCGCAGTTGGACGACCACCTCCGCGGCTTGCGCCAGGCCGGTGGCTCCGATCGGGTGGCCACGTGCGATGCAGCCGCCGTCGGTGTTCACCGGGAGTGCCCCGTCGTAGGCGAGGCCGCCGGCCTCGACCAGCTTCGCGATGTCGGATGAGTCGGCCAGTCCCATCGCCACCAGGGCCGTGATCTCCTCGCTGGCGCACATGTCGTGCAGGGACACCACGTCGATGTCGGAAGGCGTCACGCCGGCGGCCGCGTACGCCCGTTGAGCGGTCAGGGTCAACTGCGACGGTGGCCCCACGACGGGCCCGACGAGCGGCCATGCCGGATCTGCCGGCCAGCTTGTCTGTTCGATCGAGAGGACCGACACCGATCGGGGGCGTGGGTCCGCGGTGACGACCACCGCCGCACCTCCGTCGACGGATGCGTGGCACATCATCTTGGTCAGGGGCTCGGCCACCATGCGCGCACCGAGGACGTCGGCGACGGTGACCGGTTCGACGCTTCGCCTGGCCGCCAGCGGATTGAGCCGGGCGTGGTTGTGCGACTTGGCCGCAACCGCCGCGATGACATCGGGGCCGCAGCCTGAGTCGTACAGCCACCGTGCCGCTTCGATGGCATAGTGGGTTTGCGGGGGGAAGCGATCCCAGAAGCCGACCGCAGCGGGAACGACGCCGCCCGGTTCCAAAGCGGTTGTCTTCTCATAGCCGATCGCCAAGGCTGTTCGACAGCGTCCGGACGCGACCGCCCACACAGCGTGGCGAAGCGCGACAAGACCACCTGCCGAGGCGCTTTCAATCGCGGTCACGGGAATCCCCGTGCGCCCCAGAGCGAGGGCGACCCTCAAGCCTGTCTGGGGTGGGGCCAGCGCCGACGCGGTGAAGACCTCGCCGACGTCGGCATAGTCGATTTCGGCGTCCGCCAGAGCTTTTCGAGCCGCAGCGACACCGAGGTCCGACAGCGGGATCTCACCGTGTCTGCCGAACTCGGTGAGCCCGACTCCGGTGAGATATGTCGTGTTCACGCGTGACCCGCGGTGAAGACGTCGACCGCCTGCTCGTCGAGGGTCCTCACGACCACCGCGCCGACGGTGCCCGAAGCCGGCCGGTCGCCTTCGACCAGCACCTGGATGCGTCCCTCGGCCGTGTCGACCCACGCGACGCTGTAGCCGTCGGCCCCGAAATCCGAAAACGGCGACTTCGACGGAATGAACGTCGATGACCACACAGTGGCGACGCGGTCAGATGGTGGTGTCGGCATGCGATGTCCTCGTGTAGTGGGCGGTCGAACTCCCGAGTGCGGGCGGCGGTGCGAGTGGCACCGGGCCCTCCCCGGAAAATCGCCACGGCAGCCCGACCAGCCGGCCGATACCAAGATCCGGGTCGGGATGTGCGATCTCGGGGAAGAATCCGCGAGCTGCCAGGTGCGGGTCGGTGACCAGTTCGTCGGCGCGGCGGATGACCGCGGCTTCGATGCCTGCACCCTGCAGTTTGAATGCCGCGTCGTCGGCGCGGTTCGTGGCGATGAGCATCGCCACGAGCTCCGCCTGCTCGGCGTGGGTCTTCTCATCGCGCAGTTCGACTGCTACCCAACGATTGTCAGTTGCACGGTGGACACCGCGGGCTACGGCGTCGTTGGCCGGCTGGTGTTCGGTCAGCGCGGCCGCCACGAACTCGGACACGGTCGACGCGACCACCTCGGCCATCGAGAGATCGACAACCGCTCCGGTGGTTCGACACGGCCCGATCGCCCACGCGGCGACCACCACGGCGCCGACCACCGACGAAAGTGGGTCCGCGAGGACGGTGCCCAAGCGCGCGGGGGTCCCGTCGGGTGTCGTGGTCAGGCCTGCGAGCCCGCCGTAGGACTGAACGTTGTTGGCGTACACACGGTATCCCGCCAGTGGGCCATCTGAGCCGAAGCCTGAAACGCGCAGCGTCAACCGCCCTGATTCGCCGAGCTGGCCCGGATCAACCCCGAGCCGCTGCAGTCGAGAGGAGCCCACGTTCTCGATCAGCACGTCCGAATCCGCAAGGATCGCGGCCACGTCTTCACGGGGGTGGGCCGGATCAAGCAACACGCTGCGCTTGGAATGATTGGCCACCGCGTAGTAGGCGCCCCGCTCCGGGCCTGCGACACCGTCGGCGAACGGCCCGCTGCGGCGGTATATGTCGAGTCGTTCGGGATCCTCGATGCGCGCGACGGTAGCGCCCATGGCTCCGAGCAGAGCACCCACGATCGGGCCGGCCAGCACATGGGTCAGTTCGGCGATGCGCAAGCCGGCGAGCCCTTTCCGCCGCGCCTGCGCGGTAGGGAACCCCCGATTGACCGACCACGGCGGACCGAGAACCACTGTGTCGGTTCCGGCGAGTCGAACGGAATGCAACGACCCTCGGTGCGCGAACTGTGGCGATGCGAGGAGTTCTGATGGGTGATTGACCGGAGTGGACGGCACGCCATGGGCTTGCAGCAGGTCTGCACAGTGGGCCTTGTGCTGTTCGGACGTCCACTCGGTCACCCGAGCGTTGATGAGGTCAGCGTTCTCGATGCGGGCGGGCCGCTCGTCCAGCCCGGCCGCCCATTCCGGGTTGCCGAGGGCGGCCCGAAGTCCCTTCCATTGATGGTTCTCCACAGCGGTGATGCGGACGAGGCCGTCGCGGCAAGGGAATACGCCGGACGGCGCCAGGTAGCGTCCGCTGCCCGCCCGGCCAGGGCATCGATACAGGACGTGCGCACACTCCGGTAGAGCCGCCGTGAAGATGACGGCCTCTTGAGCTGACACGTCGACCACGACCGCGCCGCCGTCGCGGTTGCGGCGGTCCAACCCGTGCAGGGCGGCCAGTGCCGTCACCGCGCCCGCGGCCTTCGATGCGACGTAGCCGGGCGCCGGCACAGGGACGCCGGCGGCGTCCTCGATGGTGGCCAGCAGGCCGCCGCTGGCCTGCATGGTGATCTCGCCCCCCGGTCTGTGGCTCAGCGGGCCGGTCGCACCGAAGGGTGACACCGTGACGAGTACGAGTCCGTCGCGCGGGGCGACAGCCGATGCGGCGCCGTCCGTGATGACGATGTCGTAGTCGGCGGGGTCCGCGTCGATTCCGTCGGCCAGGACGTTCTTTCCGCGGTCCAGTACGAGGTCTACGGCCGCCGCCGTCCCGTTGGCCGTGGCGATGAGCGGCCCAGCTCGGCAATTGCGCGTCGGTGCAGTTCTGGTGACATCGGCGCCGAGGAATGCGAGCAACGCAGCGGCCGCAGATCCGGTCACGCCGCTGCCGGCTTGCAGCACCCGGATTCCCGACAGAAACTCCGAGGTCGGCACTGCGTCGGTCACCTCGCGTCAGCTCCTGCCGTGGTCGAATCTTTTGAACATAACAATTGAACAGTATTCGTTCGATTGTTGTCCAACTTCACGGCAGAGAGACGCGCTTCACACATTCACATATGATGTTCTATTGTTCAGGAATGGTGACGACCACAGCCCTGTCCGAAGCCCGTTTCGACGACGCTTCGTTTTACCTCGGTGACCCCAACGCGACGTTCCTGCACCTGCGTGACACGGATCCGGTGCACTGGTACGAGCAGGGCAAGTTCTGGGTCGTCACGAAATACGCCGACATCAAGACGATCTCCGCGCGGCCCGAGAAGTTCAAGTCCGAACGCATCGGCATCATGATGGACCTGATCGCGCATCGTGAGGGCCGCGACCCCCAGGGGTACGGCGGCCGCGGAATCCTCTTCATGGACCCGCCGGAGCATCGCGCACACCGCAAAGCGATCGGCGTGCGCTTCACTCCTGCAGCTGTGGCCAAGATCGAGGACCGGGTACGCGAGGTGATCGCCACCATCTTCGACGGCCTCCCCGACGGGGAGTTCGACTGGATAGAACGAGTCGCCGAGCCGTTCCCGGTGTACGTCTTCGCCCATCTGCTCGGTGTGCCGGAAGAGGACTGGGCGAAGGTGGCGGGCTGGGCCACCACGATCGCGAAGGTGGGCAGCGGCGTCGCGGACGACGGCGACATGGAATTGATCTTCGGGGAGGTGGCGCCCTATCTGATGGCGCTCGTCGCCGAACGCGCGAGCGCACCCACCGACGATCTGCTGTCGATGCTGTCCCAGGTGCGCATCGACGGTGAGCCGTTGAACGAGATCCAGGTGATGACGTACGCGCTCACCCTCTTGGCGGCCGGCAGCGAGACCACGCAGAGCCTGATTGCCGGCATCGCAGCCTGTTTCGACATGCACCCCGACCAAGCCCAGCAAGCACTCGCTGATCCCGAGGTGGGCAATAACGCGGTGGAGGAGGTGCTGCGTTGGTGGACGCCCGTGATGAGTATGGCGCGGCAAGCCGCTCACGACGTCGAGGTCCGCGGAGTGACGATTCGGGAGGGCGACGGGCTGCTGCTGGCCTACGCGTCGGCCAATCGCGACGCCGAGCACTGGGGACCGACCGCAGAGCAGTTCGACGTCCATCGCGCCGACGCCGCGGGGCATCTCGGCTTCGGGGTCGGGGAGCACTTCTGCATGGGCGCCGCGCTGGCCCGACGGGAAGCGCGCGTGGTTCTCGACGAGTTGATCAAGCGGACGAAGGGGCTGCGCGTCACCGGTGAGGGTGTACTCCGGCCATCGTCTCTCGTTCACACCTACGATCGCCTGCCTGTCACCCTGGACTACCGCTGACCTCCGGTGAGGCACACCCGGAGGGGCGACCGCGGCACGATCGAGTTCTTCGACGACGCCAGCATTCAGGATCCCTACCCACTGTACGAGCGGATGCGTGCGTTGGGGCCAGTGCACCGCATCGGAGATTCGTCCTTCCATGTCGTGTGTGGCTGGGACGAAGTCAACGAGGTCATCGCACGACCCGAGATTTTCTCATCGAATCTGACTGCCGCCATGACGTATTCGGCACAGGGCGGGGTCAGGGCGGCGGAGATGGAGGGGCTGGGCGGCGCGTCACACGTCTTGGCGACGGCCGACGGCCCCGCGCACGCGCAGCACCGCAAGATGCTCGTTCCGCAGCTCGCAGCCAAGCGCATCAAGGCGGCTGAGGAATTCGTCGGCGAGACCGCTGACGGGCTGCTGACCGACGGTGTCGAGGGCAGTCGCATCGAATGGATGAGCGCGGTCGCGAATCGGCTCCCGATGATGGTGGTGGCGCGGATCATCGGCTTGCCCGCCGAGGATGTCGACATGCTCATCGCGTCCGGATACGCCACCACGCAACTGTTCGACGGACTGGTCTCCGCAGAGCAGCTGAACGCGGCAGCTATGGCCGCGATGGAACTCAGTGGCTACATCAGCGAGCACTTCGACTGCGCCGCAGCGGATCCCGGTGACAACCTGCTGGGCGATCTCGCGACAGCATGCGAGTCAGGTCGGCTCGATGACACGTCTGCGCGCGTGATCATGCTGACCCTGTTCAGTGCGGGCGGCGAATCGACTGCCTCACTTCTCGGCACAGCGATGTGGCTGCTGTCCACCCGCCCGGATCTGCAGCGCAGGCTGAGGCGCGAGCCCGAACTGCTCCCCGCCTTCATCGAGGAGGCGCTGCGGTTCGAACCCCCGTTTCGTGGGCATTACCGGCACGTCGTGTCCGACACCACTCTCGGGGGAGTGTCGCTGTCGGCCGGGTCGCGGCTCCTTCTGCTGTGGGGTGCCGTCAATCGCGATCCTAGCCAGTTCGATGACCCGAACGAGTTCCGACTGGACCGCCCACGCGGCAAGAGCCACATGACTTTCGGCAAGGGCGCGCATTTCTGCGTCGGTGCCGCGCTCGCTCGGCTGGAGGCGACGACAGTGTTGCGGACGACTTTGGAGCGCACCGACTGGATCAGGGCCGTTGAGGTAGGTTGTTGGCTGCCCAGCATCTTGGTGCGACGGCTCGACCACCTCGAACTCGAGTTGACGTGACCGGCTCGGAGCGTGGCCTTCAAGCGCTGATCGTGTACTCGCAACTGGAACAAGCCAAGGCGCGCTACTGCCGGTTGATGGACACCAAAGCGTGGTCAACTCTCGGTGACCTGCTCACCGAGGACGTCGCGTTCGATCTCGCCGGAGATGATCCGTCATCTGTGGCCATCGTGGGCCGTGACGATGTTCTGGCAGCAGTCAGATCATCGGTCGCAGACGCGGTCACGGTGCACCAGGTGCACTCACCGGAGTTCGAGATCGTATCCGCAGATGAGGTGCGGGCGATCTGGGCGGTGCAGGAGAGAGTGGTCTGGGAGAACGGGACGTCGTTGACGGCGTTCGGCCATTACCACGACAGGTGGGTGCGCGCCGACGGGGCCTGGCGTATCGCCGAACTGCGCCTCACGCACCTCATCATGGAGTTCGGTGAGGCCGATCCCGCCTGACGCGATCCGTCAAAGAGTGCGAATCCACTCCTTAACCACAGCGCGGTGCTCGGCCCGAGAACCGAGCGTCGACACCGCGGTCGCTGCGCGCCGAAGATGCACGTGGGCATCGTGCTCCCAGGTGTAGGCGATCCCGCCGAAAACCTGGGTGGCCCCTTCAGGTACTCGACGTAACGAGTCGATGGCCCAGAAGACGGCAAGTGACACCAGGGCATCGCGGTCGGGATGTTCCAGTTCGCACGCGTCGGCGGCTCGGTTCGCCAAAGCGCGAGCGACCTCGATCGAGCAGCGCTGATCGACGAGGCGGTGCTTGACAGCCTGCCGTGCTCCGATCGGTTGTCCGAATGTCACGCGCATCTTCGCGTATTCGACAGCAGCATCGTTGGCCGCGGAGGCGATCCCGATCAACTCCGCCACGGTCGCAAGCCGCGCCCTGCTCATAGCGTCGTGATGGCGGCGCACGGCATCGGCGCCGGAAGCCAGTAGGCGCAACGGCGCCCCGTCGAGCGTCACGGTCGCCGCGGGGCTGTGATCGAGTGGCCGCTCGAGTTCTCTGCGCACGCCCGGACCGTCAGCGTCGACGATCCCGAGCACGGTCTCACCCCTCCCTCGGGCGATCACGAGCAGTCTGTCCGCCACGCCGGCGAAGGGAACGGATGACCACCGGCCGGTCACCTCGTCGCCGCTCAGCACGGCGTCGGCTTCGCCGAGAATGGCGGCCACGCCACTCACACACCGCGCCTCGCACCAGTTCGCCGCCGCGGTAGCCGCCAGTGGCACGGGGAGCGCAGCCGCTCCGGAGGCCTCGGCGAGTACGCACAGCTCGCGCATGCCGCCACCGCCGCCACCTTGCGATTCGTCAACGAGGACGTCCGCCCAGCCCAGTGCGACGACCTCTTTCCAGAGGTCGGCGTCGTAGGCCGGACCCGACGAATCGAGCAGCGCGCGAGTGTCGCCGACCGACCACATCCGGGTGAGGATGTCATCCGCCGTCGTGCGCAGTTCAGCGAGTTGCTCTGTCACATCAGCGATGTCGTGCAAGGACAGTCGGAGTTCACGGGTCACGGGGCAGCCCCAACAGTCTTTCGGCCACCACGTTGCGCTGGATCTCGGACGTGCCGGCTCCGAACGTCGCGGCGCGCATCAGCAGGTAACTCTTGGCTACGTTTCCATTCTTCGCAGCCGACGGTGAACCGCGTTCGAGAACACCGGCGGCTCCGGCCAAGTCGAGGCCAAAGGTGGCCATGGCCTGATCGACCTCCGAGGTCAACAGCTTCGCCATCGACGCCTCGGGTCCGGGGCTGACGCCGCGAACGCCTGCGGCTGTAGCCTGGGCCGCGATCTGCCGCAGCGCCTCTACCTGGGCGGTGAAGCGCACCAGGTGATCCGCGACGTAGTCGTCTTCGAATCCGTTGTCGCCAAAGTCGTCACCTCTGCGCGCCATGTCGAGGAGTATGTGCAGGCGACGTTCGATTCGGTGCGTGCGGCTTTGGCCGACCCGTTCGTAGCCGAGCGTCGATTTGGCGACCCGCCAGCCGTCGTGCAGCGGCCCCAGCACGTTGCGGATCGGAACCCGCGCCGCGTCGAAGAACACCTCGCTGAATTCGGCGTCGCCCGAAATCTGGCGAATCGGGCGCACGTCGATCCCCTCGGTGTCGAGATCGGCGAGCACGTAGCTGATACCTTTGCGCGGTTCGGCATCCGGATCAGTGCGTGCGAGCAGATAGATCCGATTGGCATAGTGCGCCTTCGATGTCCACACCTTCTGGCCGGTGATGACCAGCTCATCGCCGTCGATGACGGCCTGTGTTTTGAGAGAGGCCAGATCGCTGCCCGCACCGGGTTCGCTGAACCCCTGGCACCACACGTCCTCGGCCGACAGAATGCGCGGGAGGTAGTAGGCGCGCTGATCGTCGGTGCCCCACTGGATGATCGTCGGGCCGAGCTGGTTGATGGCGCTGCGGTTGATGGGCTCCGGGGTGCGGGCGGCCGCCATCTCCGCGTTGAATATCAGCTGCTGCAACGGCGTCGCACTGCGGCCGCCGAACTCCGTCGGCCAGGAGATGGCAGCGAGCCCGGCCTCGTGGAGTCGTTTCTGCCACAGCCGCATACGATCTAGGCGATCAGTCTCGGTACCGCCGACGGCACGGACATCCGGCGTCAGCGCCGCTGCGAGGAAGGCCCTGACCTCATCGTGAAAGTCGCGGTCCGCCGCCGACAGAGGCACACCGAAATCGCGCTCGGTCACGGTCGTCCTCGCACGGTGCAGGCGTCTGCGAGCCAACCCGCGATCATCCCGTAGACGGCTTCGACCGCCTCTGCGGCTGCATCGGCGTCGACCTCGGTAGGGCCGAGGGGTTCGTAATCCACGTCGAATGTGATCGCGGCACCCGACTGCACAGGTGCAACGCTGACGAGCGCCTCGAACCGAGAGACCGGTAGCGGAACGTCGGCGATCGAGTAGCCGAGTCGCATGCCGTCGTGGTCGAGCAGCGTCAGCGTCTCGACTGCGGGAACGTCGCCGCCGCCGTAGATCGACCTGCTCATCCCGATACCCTCGCCGGCGATTTCGACACGCCTTGCGACGGGAATCCAACTGACGTCGGCAAAGTCGGCGAGCAGTGCCCACACGGAAGCGACGGGTGCGCCGACCTCCTTGACGATCGCGATGCGAGGCATGGCCAGACATTAGCAGCTTAATGAACAACTAATCGGATAGTGTTCCGATGTACAGCTCCGTGTATGACGGAAGGCCAGCAGGATGAGTGAAACGCCGCAGAGTGGCGACGACTTCGAGGTCGACGAGGATTGGGTGCGCTACGAGGTGGTGGAGCCGCACATCGCGGTGATCACGATCAACCGGCCCGCTCGCCGCAACGCGATTCTCTCCCCGGATATGCACGTCCTGTTCAAAGAGCGACTCGATCGTGCCGAAGCCGACGACGAGGTGAAGGTCGTGGTCCTGGCCGCCGAGGGCAAAGCCTTCTCCAGTGGCGACGACGTGCGCAGGCTACCCGTCGAACAGGCGGGCCTGACCAAGGGTAAAAAGCTCCCGCAAACGGCGCGGCTGGCCAACGCGCGGCGTCTTCACCGCCACCTGACGAACTGGCTGGAGTTTCCCAAGACCGTCATCGCCGCCTGCCAGGGTGCCACCCTCGGAGCAGGGATGAACTTGGCCCTGGCGGCGGACATACTCGTCGTGTCGGAGGATATGTACCTGGCTCGGCCGCAGGCGCGGATCGGGTTCGCCGGATTCTCCACGGCGATGCCGCTCGCGCTGCTCAAGCTGGGCCCCAACCGTGGCTACGAGGCCATGATCACCGGCCGGAAGGTGCGCGCGGCCGAGCTCAAGGAGTGGGGGGTAGCCGCATCGGTCGTGCCCGCCGACGGGTTGCGTGACGAAGCGCTTCGGTATGCGCGCGCGATCGCGCACCACTCGGCCGACGGTCTGATGGTTGGCAAGCACGCGCTGATCACGTTCTGGAACGCGGTGGGGATGGCGCAGTTCGCGGATTGGGTCCCGATGGGGCACAGCGTGTTCAGCAACCTGTCGTGGCGAGAGGATGAGTTCAACTTCATGAAAGAGCGGACATCGCGCGGGGGCCGCGAGGCGATGGCCGAACTCGAGCGCCGCTATGCCGAATGGGGCTTCGAGTAGTAATCAGATATACAAATCATGTGTAGGTGTTCTGTATGCTGAGGCGAAGCCGGCGGTAGAGGAGTGGTGATGGGTGTACTCGACGGGCGCAAGGCCCTGGTGACGGGTGCGGGTCGGGGTATCGGTGCTGCCGTCGCCGAGGGTCTCGCGGCCGAAGGTGCGACGGTCATGGTGTCCGACGCCGGTGTCGCCGTTGACGGCAGCGGGCACGACGCAGGTCCTGCCGAGACGGTTGCCGCCGCCATCAACGAGCGCGGCGGCAAGGCGTTCTCCGATGCGACCGACATCACCGACTTCGCCGCATGCGAGGACTTGATCACTCGCACGGCAGCGACCCTGGGTGGCTTCGACATCATGGTGAATGCTGCGGGCATCCTGCGCGACGGCATGGTCTTCAAGATGAGCGAGCAGGACTTCGACACGGTCGTGGCTGTGCACCTCAAGGGAACGTTCAATCTGACGCGGCACGCTGCCGCCTGGTGGCGCGAGAATCGGGGTGGTCAGTACCGCCTGATCAACTTCACGTCGATGTCGGGTCTGCAGGGCGCGCCGAGTCAGCCCAACTACGCGGCCGCCAAGATGGGAATCGTCGGGTTGACGTTCTCCTGTGCGAATGCGCTGAAAGGTTACGGAGTGCGCTCCAACGCCATCGCCCCTATCGCCGGCACGCGAATGACTCAGGGCATCAAAGGCGGTGGCAGCATGGACTACTCGCCGGAGAACAAGCGGCTGGCACCCGAGAACGTCGTGCCGCCGGTGGTGTACCTCGCCAGCGAGCAGTCGGAGTGGCTCAATCGCCGGGTGATCTTCGCTGGAAACGGACGCATCAGCCTCATGTCCAACCCCGTCGTCGAACGCGAGATCGTCTCATCGTCGGGAGCCTGGGACATCCCGACCGCTTTCACCGAGATCGAGACGTCGTTCAAGGAAGCGGTGCTCTACCCCAACATCTTCGACAAGCCACCCGCCAGCTGAAGCACCGGAAGGGGTGCGAGATGACCGCCATGGAGGAGAAGGGCGAACCGATCGAATCGGCGACCGGAAAGGTGCCGCCCCGCTACGCGTGCGGCGAGACCTTCGTGCCGAAGAGTCGCTACATCGATCCCGAGTTCCTGCAGCTCGAACTCGACCGGCTGTTCACCCAGGTGTGGCAACCGGCCTGTCGGGAAGAGGAGATCCCCGACCCGGGAAGCTACTACGAGTACATCATCGGCAGGCAGTCCATCATGGTGGTCCGCCAAAAAAACGGCACGATCAAGGCCTTCTACAACGCGTGCACGCACCGTGGCATGAAGGTGGTACGCGGCGCGGGGTGCGCGGTCGACGGTGATCTGCGCTGCGCGTTCCACGGATGGCGATTCGCCTTCGACGGCCGGTCGTCGTTCGTCCCGTCTCGCGACGAATTTCTGAACCGTCCGAGGGAACAGTGGTCGCTGCGTGAGGTCGCGGTGGGCACGTGGGGTGGTTGGGTTTTCATCAGCATGGCCGACGACCCGCCGGAGCTGCTGGAATGGCTGGATCCCCTGCCCACGGCGCTGGAGCCGTTCCGGTTGCAGGACATGCGCTTCCGGTGGCGTAAGCGCACCAGGTTGGCCGCCAACTACAAGACGGTCATCGACGCCTTCATCGAGGGCTACCACACCCCCGGAACGCACCCGCAGACGCTGCGAGCCGCACAAGGACCACGGCCGTCGGCCGAACCCGCGCCGCCGCAGGAGTTCGTCTACGCGCCATACACGCCGACAATCCCTTACCGGAATCACTCCCGCTTCGTGTACACCGCCCGGCCGGACAGTGGCGATCGCGACAGTGCCAGGAAGAAGCAGGCAGCGCGGCCCGAGGTTTTCGCGAACTCGATGCAGTACAACTACCTCGAGGTCGGTTCGCTGGTCACCGAACGGGACTACCGCGCCGCGCAGCAGCTGGCCACCCTGGAGCCCGGCGACATCCCGCCGTTCGTCCTCTACCACCAGATGTGCGAGGAGCTGGCGCTCGCCGAGGGCGTCGACTTCCCAAAAATGTCGATGGAGCAGTATTTCGCGGGTAACGGTGATTGGCACGTCTTCCCGACGCTCGTAATCCTGGTGGAGAAGTCGTGTGTGCTGGGATACCGAATGCTGCCCGACGCCGAGGACCCCAACCGCTGTGTGTTCGAAATGTTCTCGCTGGAGCACTTCGCGCCCGGCGAAGTGCCGCAGACCAACTGGCTGGAAGTGGAGCGCTGGCAGGACCACGACGGTTGGGGTGAGCTGCCCACCCAGGACCTCAAGAACATCGACGCCATTCACGCGGGAATGCACTCCCGAGGATTCGAGGGGCTCTGGTTGAACACCGCGCAGGAGATGTCGATCCGCAACGAGCATGCGATCGCCGACCGCTTCATCTTCGGGGTCGACGACGAGAATCAGGGCGATGGCTGATGGAGCGGGCGGCCGCCCGCTGCCGGCACTGACCACAACCACTCGACCGTACTGGACCGCGGGCGCCGATGGCGTATGGCGGCTGCAGCGCTGTCCTGACTGCCGGCGCTTGATCCATCCACCTACGCTGCGATGCCAATTCGACCACGCCGCCCCGGAGTGGGAGGCGCTGTCCGGTCGCGGCACCGTGGAGTCGTGGACGGTGAACCACCACCCCTTCTATCCCGGAATACCGACCCCGTATGTCATCGCCTTCGTGAACCCCGTCGAGGATCCACGAGTCCGAGTGCTCACGAATCTCGTTGATGTGGAACCCGACCGGATCCATGTCGGCATGTCTGTGCGCGTGACGTTCGCGGCGGGCTCAGATGACATCGACGACGACGTGTACCTGCCGCTGTTCACCGCGGAGCATTGATGGCCGGTCGCCTCACCGACGACGTGATCATCAGTGGCATCGGTCAGTCGGACATCGGGCGGCGGCTGGGCCGCGACCCGCTGCAACTCACCGTCGACGCCTGTGTCGCCGCGGTCGAGGACGCCGGTCTTGCGCTCGCTGACATCGATGGGCTGACAACCTATCCCGGCGCCTCCATGGCCGGTAGGGGGTTCTCCGGTGCCGGATTGCGGGAGCTCCACGACGCTTTGGGTATCCGGCCCAACTGGGTGGCCGGCGGCGTGGAGTACCCGGGCCAGCTGGGGGCGGTGGTCGACGCCATGCTCGCCGTCGCCGGCGGAATGGCCAACCACGTGCTGTGCTGGCGCAGCATCTGGGAGGGCACCGCGCAGGGCAGTGACCGGCGTCGAGGCTACGGCGTGCCGACAGGTTCACGAGCAACCGGACAGCTGAGCTGGCAACTGCCGTACGGAGCGTCAGCGGCGAATCTTGCTGCACTGCAGATACGCTCGCGCATGGAGCGGTTCGGTCTGACCAGGGAGCAGCTCGGTCAGATTGCCATCGTGCAGCGCTCGCACGCCGCGTTGAACCCCAAGGCGGTGTACACCGATCCGATCGATGCGGCGGAGTACATGAACGCACGCATGGTGTCGGATCCGCTGTGCATGTACGACTGCGACATCGCTTGCGACGGCGCGACGGCGTTCGTCGTGTCACGTGCCGAGCATGCGGCCGCACTGGATCACCCAGCCATCGTGGTGGAGTCACTCGACTGTGCGCACCACGACCGGTTCCTGTGGGAGGGTGGGCAGGACATTGCGCGATTGAACTCGCGGTGGTCGACCATTTGGGAACGAACGGACTTCACTGCAGGTGATGTCGACTACGCGTCGCTGTACGACGGTTTCAGCGTCTTCGTGCTGTGCTTCCTCGAAGACTTCGGCTTCTGCGAGTTCGGTGAATCGGGGGAGTGGGTGTCTGATCCCACGCGATTCTCGCTGGGCGGTGAGCTGCCGATCAACACTGCCGGCGGGCAACTGTCGGGCGGCAGGCTGCACGGCTTCGGCCATCTGCACGAGGCCTGTGTGCAGGTGCGCGGTGACGGAGGTGCGCGCCAGGTTCCCGATGCCGCCCTCGCGGCCTGTGGCGTCGGCGGCGCCAACAGCGGCACGACAATGATGCTGCTGCGCCGCAGCTGATTTCACTCACGCGATGAACGTCGTCTCCGTGTCGAGGTACTCCACGATGCCGCCAGCCCGTTCTCGGCGCCGAGCCCGAACTGCTTGACACCGCCGAACTGGCGCGGGGCTGCAGTGTCCACGTTGTGAGGTGGCGCTAAGTGGACACCGTTCGAGGAAAGTTGAGCATCCGTCGCGCATTCGTCTCCACGATCATCGAGCATTCGTCGTCGGGCACATCGGCGAGAACCTCGGCGGCGCGCTTGCGCGAATTGGGCCAGGTCGAATCGGAGTGCGGGAAGTCGGTCTCGAGCATGATGCGGTCTACACCGATCGTGTGCCGATTCGCCAATCCGTGTTCGTCGTCGATGAAGCAGCCGTAGAAGTGCCTGCGAAACAATTCCGACGGCCGCACGTCGAAATCGATCGGCTGGTAGTAGCGGTGGCGCTCCCAAACATAGTCCGAGCGTTCGAGGATATAGGGCACCCAGCCGATTCCGCCCTCTGCAAGTGAGAATTGCAGATCAGGGAACTTCTGCAGCTTGCCCGAGAACAGCAGATCAACGGTGGACCACATGAGGTTGGTCGCGAAGAGGGTGATCGCCACGGCGAAAGGCGAGTCGGGCATGGGCCGCTCGCCATTGACCGCCTCAAGTGTCGAGTACTTTGCCATTGACGAGAAGGAAAAGCCGGGGACGTATCCACCGGATCCGAAGTGCATCGAGACCGGGATCCTGTTCTCCGAGCACACCTGCCACAGGAGATCCCAGTGATCGGAGTGAAATGACGGAAGGCCCAGCGGCACGGGGCTGTCGGGGAACGACACCGTCCGCGCACCCATCGCCGCAGTGCGTTCGACCTCGGCCACACACGCGTCGATATCCCAGATGGGTAGCAGTGCCAAGGGAATATAGCGATCAGGCGCCGTTGCACACCATTCGTCGATGTAGAAATCGTTCCACGCCTGCACGCACAGCAAGGCGAGTTCCTTGTCGTGCGCGCGTTGGAAAGTTCCGCCTGCAAAGCCGGGAAAAGAGGGGAAGCACAACGCCGCCTGGGTGCCGTCGAGGTCCATGTCGGCGATTCGAGCGACCGGGTCATAGCAGCCGGGGATCATGTCCTCGTATCGAACCGGATCCATTCCCCAGTCCTGCTTCGGTTTACCCGCGACGGCATTCAATCCGATGGTCGGGTAGGTGACGTCCTCATAGGACCACAGGTGCTTGCCATCAAGTTCGATGATGCGCGGACCGGACTCGCGGTATTTGGCGGGAAGCCTGTCCTGCCAGACTCTGGGGTGCTCTACAAGGTGATCGTCGACCGAGACGATCTGGTGCTCGTCCTGCAGTGGCATGTCGGTTTCCTCGAATCTGGAATCGTCCGTGGGCCGCGGCCGAATGTCAGCTTAACAAAGGAGAAGACAGGGAAACACACACTGACTATGTGTTTATCTATGTTGTTGCGTCTGGCCCGGGCAGGTTTCGACGGGCCTTGCCGCGATAGCCGAAGAAGTCTTCAAAGTTCGCGTCGTTGATGGGTTGCGCCGCGTTGCGCCGAGCCGCTGCACGCAAATCGCGAAGGCGAAGCTCTGCGCGCTCGAGCTCTGACGGCGAGCCTGTTTCGGCCAGTTGAGCAACCTCATGCGCTGCGGCGTTGATCTCTAGGCGTAGGCGTTCACCGACCTCACCAAAGGTGAGAAGGTCGTGGTCGTCTTGATCCAGCTTTTCCCGATCGCCTGTCGTCCGATGGTGTGGCGGTTCGGTTCCAGACATTGGTTCTCCTGTCATAGCTCTCGCACCCCGTCCGCGAACTGCTCTTTGCCCAAAGTGAGTCGCTCAGTCGGTCTTGGCGCGCCACAGCGGTTGGCCGTCAAGCGCCTGACAGAACAGGTAGCGGCCGTCAAGGCCTTGAGCAACAGAATTTTCCAGCCCCTGACACAGAGAATTCTCCGCTTTGACGCCCCTCATGGGCAGCGACCGGAAGTATCGGGGTTCGTAGCGCCGCGGGGAACCGCAGAACACCAGTCGACCCCATGAGGTTGTTCCGAAGACGTAGTACTGGGTGTCGCTGCACGGCGCACCCAGGGTGACCCCCCCTTTGATCCCTGGGGTGCAGTAGGCGTCGTTGCAGTCCTGCGCTTGCGCCTCTCCTGCGGGACCGGCGGCAATTGCTGCGCTGATTATCGCGACGACCACCGCAACACTTGTGGCCGGCCACTGCATGCATATCAGCCTAGCGGATGCGGTAATCGGTATGACAAATATGCACAATCTGTTCTACCGTTACCACCATGGTTATAGGGCCTCCACGAGGGCTCCATGCCCGTCTCCGATGCTGCTCCGCAAGCAAGGGATTCCGGACAGCGACGGTGATCAGCGTGTGCCTGCTGGCATCATGGAACGCTCCGCTCGCCCACGGCGTGAACCCCGAATTGGCGCTGAACGGTTCCTATGCCGCTGTGTCCGTAGGCAACTGGTCCAAGACCAATGAGGTCTACATCGACGAACAGGTCGTACGCAGCATTTGGACCATCTCGTCGTCGTGCTCGGACCCCGACAGTTGCGTCGGCCACGTGCACAGTGATCAAGGCTGGGACGCCGAAATCAGCATGCAGGCCAACATGTGGAGTGTGCGCCGCGACATCCCGAACTGGATTCCATGCCCAGACGGCACGGCATATCCTGGCCGGCAACTATTTCGCTTCGCACCGGCCGGCCCAGGAGGGCGTCGAGTGGTGGGTTCGCCCGTCCTGGCTGGGGAGGACGTGACGGCTGGGCCCGCCGGTGCGTGCGGCGTTGGGCAACCGCTCGTCATCCGAATGCCGTTCAGACTGGACAAGATCAGCTGAGCCTCAACCTAGTTGGGCATCAGATCTTGCCACGTTTTCGGAGACCCGACAGTCACCAAGTCGGACTGCTCATGAGTTTGACCATCGGGCGTCACGTAGCGCCCGGATGCCGGATCGTATTGCGCAAAGGCCACCGGGCCCGACGCTGCGGCCTGCGGTATCGCGTTCGTCTGTGGAGCTGCGGGTTGCGCCGACGGCATCGATGGGCCCGGCGGGGGAGGCGCCGGCAGCGAACCGGGCGGGGAGGTCACAGCGCCAGGCGGTGGCGGTGTGCCCTCGATGGGGCCGTAGAGACCGTCCCCCGGCAGAATGCGGTCGTCCGGCGGGATTCCCTGGGCAATGGCGCTTGGGTCGATCGGGTTCGGCCCCAGGGCATGCTGCCGCAGGGCCAACGGCTGATACGACTGGTCGCTTCGGCATATTTCAACCGTCGGGGCCCGCTTTCCCGGGTTTTCGGCACAGGGGGTGTTGCGGGCCCCCCGGACGGCGATCGGTGAGTCCTGGGGAAGCTTGCAGAACAGGTTGTCGGGCGTGTCGATGTCGGTCAGGTCGGCCGGGGAACGCCACTGCGACGGCGGCAAGAAGCCGACAGTGCAGGCGGGCGGATCTCCGCTGGTGGCGGTGAAGTCGCCGAGAGGCCAGCCGGTCGGATTGTTCCATGGAAGTGCAAACCCCTGCAGCGCGGCGATATACGGAGGAAAGAGAACCAGTAGTTGCTCGACGCCCGGCCGGTAGGTCACGGCGATTTGACCGACGGTGGTCAGATTGGCCAGCAGCAGCGGGAGCGTGGGTCTGACATCACTGAGCAGACGCGCCGCCTCGTCAGCGGCTCCTGGGCCGAGTTCCAGGATGTCCTGTACGGCGGCGTCGTTCTCGTCGATCTGGCGGGTGATTCCGGCGAGATTGCTCGCCCACTGACGCAGGGAATCCGTTGTCTGCCGTTGGGCATCGAGCAGCGGGATACTGTCGTCGGTGAGCGCGCTGGCCGCCTCGCCGTTGGCCCTCAGTGCCTCACTGAGCGTGGACGACGAGTCGACGAGTGATCCGAGGTCGAAGTCGGCTCCGTCGAGAGCCTGCGAGGTCTCGTCGAGTAGGTCGGCAATCCGGTCCTTGGGAATGCTGCCCAGTAGCGCACTCATCTGGTCGAGCATCGGCCCAACCTTCTGCGGAACATTGACGTCAACGGCTCGGATGACCGATCCCTCGCCGAGATACGGGCCTGTGTCGGTATGCGGCCGAAGATCGACGTACTGTTCGCCCACCGCCGACACGCTTCGTATCTCGGCGGTGAGGTCGGCGGGGACTCTGGGGGAGGTCTGCAGACTGAGCGTCGCTCGCGGGCCCCCGGGGGTCAGCGCCAGCTCTGTGACCTTGCCGACTTGCACGCCACGCACCGTCACATTGCTGAAGCGATAGAGCCCCCCGCCCTCAGGAAGTTCCATCGTCACCGTGTAGCGGCCGATTCCCAAGAGCGTGGGCGCCTGAATGTAGCCGACCACCATTGCAGTGATGCCCAGAACCGACGCGATGGAGAACAGGACCAGCTGGACCCGGACCAGACGGGTGAGCATCAGCGTGCGCCCGGGTAGGGGCCCGCAAAGATCTGATCTTGCGGCGCTGCAGCATTTTCTGATTGCCATGGAGTCGGTGGCGCGATCGGCAGGATCGGGCCCGAGAGCCCCGGCGGAGGTTCCGCACCGGGGTCGGGTTGCGTTGAGGGCGTCGGCGACGCCGCCGGGGCCGGCGGGATGACTGTGCTGCCGAGTGGATCGTAGGTGTAGTTCTCGAACCACGGGTCGCCTGGAGCGGGCACCAACCGGGCATGAGGTTCGGCGAATCTGGTACCGAGTGCCAACGTCCGCTTGATACGGGGATACGTCAGATCCAACGTCACGAACAAATTCATGAAGTCGCCCTTCATTCCACGGTCGATGACGTTCTGGGTGAAAGGGAACGTCGTCAGGTAGGCGAGCACCGTGGCGAGGTCCGGCCCGAGATCAGCAACTGAACGCAGGATTGGTTCCAGATTCTGCAGATTCCGGATCAGGTCATCCTGCGTGTCGTTGATCACCCCGGTGGCGGTGTCGCTGAAGGTGCGAAGTCGGTCCAAAGCTGCGGTGATCTGCGGTCTTTCGCGCACCAGGACGTCGAGCGCAGCGGGGATCTTTCGAATCGCCGCGTCGATGACGTGCGAACTCTGCGACAGAGTGCCGCTGAGATTGTTCAGTTCTTCCAGGGTGACAACGACATCCTCACGCTGGTCTGCGAGCACACCGGCGATCTCGTCCAAGCGAGTGAGCAGATTGCGGACCTGTTCCTCGCGTCCGGACAGAGCAGCACTCGATTCGCCGATGATGTCACTGATCTGGCCCAGGCCGCCACCGTTGACGATGGTGGACAGCGAGGACAGGGTGCGCTCAGTCGACGGAAAGGTCGACGACTTGTTCAGCGGTAGGGTCGCGTTGGGGGCCAGGCGGCCGCGGGGCGGCTCGCCGAGGGGCGGGTTCAGCGCCAAATGCATCGATCCCAGCAGGCTGGTCTGACCGATGGTGGCCACGGCGTTCTCGGGCACCACGACGTCGGGCTCGACAGACACTTTCACTGTGGCATGCCAATTGTCGACGTCGAGCTCGTCGACACTGCCGACTGTCACGTCCGAGATCAGGACGGGTGAATTGGGCTCCAGTGTACCGACATTCGCGATCTCGACGATGTAGGTCACAGCGCCGGCGTCTCGACCTACCGTCCCGGGCAGTGGCAGGGAATTGAGCCCCTGAAAGGCGCAGCCGCCGGAGACACTGACGACAAGCGCACAGACTGCAGCGCGACAGAGAGCCATGGAACTCATGGGGTCGGCGCCCCCGGGGCTGTCGAGGACGTGGGCGGGAGTGGGACTTCGGCGGCGCCCGCTGGTTCAGAGTGCGGCAGTATCAGGGTGTCGACAGTCGCCGGCGGGGCAGGGGGAGGACCGGGTGGGGGACCGTACCCCGGAGGAGGCGGCACGTCCCCGCTACCCGTGTACGCCGATACAGCAGGGGGAACCTCAGGCAACCCTGGCGGGGTGCCTCCACCTCCAGGCGCCAGGCGTGGATCCGAGTACACCAGGTTCTGAGGTTGGGCGACCGCGCTGAGAAGGGGATTGAAGGGGATTGGCAGATAGTTGAAGTTCGCCAGCCGCAACGCCGGGCCGAGGTACTCGGCACACAAACGCGCGGTCTCTGGTGCCGTGGCATTCTCCACGGCACCGATTCCAGAGCAGAGGAACTGGACAGGATTCGAGAAGTTCTGGAAGACGAAGGAGCCGACGAAGGTTCCGGCGTCCGGGTTATACATGTTATAGGTGTTGGCCAGCGCTGTGGGCGCTGCGTGCAGAATATTCTCAACCGATTTTCGCTGTTCAACAAGCACTTTGGTGAGGTCGGCGAGGCGTTCCACCTGTTCACTGGTCTGAGCGCGGCTTCCCGCAATGAACCTTCTCGCATCATCGATGGCGCCGGAGAGTGTGGTCAGGGCGGTATCGAGGTCGCTCCTGCTGTCGTTGACGACGGAGGAAAGTGCCGCGAAGCGGTTTTGGAACTGAACGATCTGAATGTTGCTGTCTCTCAACGCCGAGACGAAGCGCTGCAGATTGGTGACTATATCGACGAGATCACCGCTTCCCTCGGCGAAGATTCGACCCGCCGCGGACAGCTGAGCGAGCGTCTCGCGAAGTTTGGCACCGTTACCGTCCATGGCATTTGCAGCGCTGTCGATGAAGCGCGCTACCGAGGTCTGGTCGTCGGGCGAGGTTGGGCCAAGGTCTTCGGAGATCCGCGCCAATTGCTCTTTGACCTCGTCCCATTCGACCGGGATAGCCGTGCGGTCCTGGGGAATGACACCACCGTCTGGCATTGTCGGGCCGTCGGAGTCGTAGGCCGGTGCCAGCTGAATGTAGCGAGCTGCAACGAGATTGGGGGCAACGATGATGGCCCGGGCATCGGCAGGTATCGGCACGCCTCGGTCGACGCTCATGGCGATTTTGGCTTGCGTTCCCTCCGACTCGATCGAGGAGATCGTCCCCACCTCGACCCCGAGGACTCGGACTTGATCGCCGGGATAGATAGCAGTGGCGGAGGAGAAGTACGCATAGATCGTCGACGGTGCGAAGAACGTCTGCCGGACCAGAAAGGCCGAGGACGCAACCATCAGCACGACGAAGATGGCTGCGACACCGGCCATCAAGCGTCTACGGGTTGCCGTCATCGGGGAGATCTCCTGGTTGTGGAATGCCGTTGACTGGGAACGGAAGCTCTGCGCGGGGACCGGCGTTGTCCGGTGGCTGGCCGGCGTTGACTCCCCTTCGGAACCCGAAGGCGTAGTCGAGGAAGGGTTGGAGGAACTGCGAGGGGATCAGGTTGGCCACGAACGCGTTGTAATACGCGCCGGAGGCGATCGTTTCGCCCTGCGTACGCTGAAACTTCTCCAGTCCGGGGAGCGCTGCCGCAATGTTGTCGCGATTTTTCTGCAGCATGGCGTTGACCGAGTTCAGTTTGGTCAACATTGGCGCCAGCTCGGCTTCGTTGTCGTCCACCAATCCGGAAATCTGTTGTGACACTGCCGATGTATTCGCCAGGAGGTTGGCAATGGCCATCCGTCGATCCACGAGCACTGCCATCAGGTCGTTGGCGTTGAGGATCAGGGAGTTCACCCGCGCGCTCCGGTCCGATAGCACCTGCGTGACATCGGCCGAGTTCGCCAGCAGCTGGCCGATGTCGTCGTTGCGCTCGTTGAGCATCCGCGACACTCGGGTGAGACCCTCGAATGTGGGTCCCAGCTGCGGAGCGATCTGGTCAAGCGTTTGGGCCAGGACGTCCAGGGACTGGTTGACGTCGGCGGTATTGGTTCCGGCGATCTGCGTCGACAGGTCGCCGACTGCGTCATTGAGGGAGTAGGGCGATGAGGTGCGCGTTAACGGGATCTCTGTCGATGGATCCAGTACGCCGGGCCCGATCGATTCCACTGTCAGTGTCCGCTCACCGAGCAGAGAACCCGTACGGATGTGAGCGGTGGAGTCGCGACCGAAGGTCACCCTGGCATCGGCGGTGAAGCCGACTCTGACCCGATCCCTGTCGAGGGCGACGCTCGTGACATGGCCGACTTTGATACCGGAGACGACGACGTCGTTCCCGGTCTGTAAACCGCCGGCTTCGGCAAAGAGGGCCTGATAGCGCACGTCCGTGGCCAGGGACAGCAACCGTTCCGGTTGCAGGCCGACCACAATGACGAGAGCGACGACGACGATGCCGATGACACCGGCTCGGATCAGTTGCCTACCTTTGTATTTAAGCATCAGGAGTCTGCACACCTTCCGGCGCCCTGGTTCTTGACCCACGGGAATACTGCGGTTTGTCCTTGCAAATCGCTCACGCGCAGGGTGATGCCACACAGGTAGTAATTGATCCAACTGCCGTACGCGCCGAGTCTGACCAGCTTTCTGAAGTTGCCCGGCGCCTTCTGCAGTGCGATATCGACTTTGTCTTTGTCAGCGTCGAGAGGCGCCGAGAGGCGACTCAGTTGGTCGACTGTGTCGGCCAACGGCGGCCGTCCGTTGGTGAGTAGATCGGTCAGCGATGCCGTGCCTTTTTCCAGCGATTCGATCGACGCGCCGATCGGATCGCGGTCGGCGGCAAGGCCGGCGACGAGAGAGTCGAGACGCTCGATGGTTTCTGAGAACTGGCGACCGTCTTTGGCCAGGACAGCGGTGAGGGCGCGAAGGTTGTCGATGACCTGCTGAATCACGTCGCTGTGATCGGCAAGCGTCGAGGTGAACGTCGAGGTTCTGGACAGCAGCGATTCCATGACACCGCCCTGTCCCTGAAGTGCTTGCAGTAGAGACGAAGTGAGTACGTTGATGTCTTCGGCTTCGAGTCCCTGGGTGAGCGGTCGCAGTCCGCCCAGGAGCAGGTCGAGGTCGAGGGCGGGCGCCGTGCGGTCAGCGGGTATTTGGGTACCCACCGGGAGGCGCTGTGTCGAGCCCGGTGAATCGACCAGTTCGAGGTAGCGATCGCCGACGAGATTGAGGTACCGGACCTCGGCCCTTGTGCCATCCGTCAACACGACCTTGCGATCCGCGTCGAAGGACACCAGGACAGACTTGTCCTGGCGCAACTGGACGTCTGCGACTGTGCCGACGCGGACACCGGCAACGCGGACCGAGTCGCCCGGACTGAGGCGCGCGACGTCGTCGAACACTGCTGAGTAGGAGTTGGTGTCGCCGCCGCGGTAATCGGCGAACATCAACACCAAAAAAGCCGTGAGTAGGCTCATCACGGAGGCGAAGGCCACGAACTTGACACCAGGTCGACGCATGCCCTACCCCGGCATTCCGATTTGGGAAGAGTTGCGCGGCGGTCCGTCGATCGGCCCGAACAGCAGTTGTTTGAGTCCATCTGAGTTCAACACAATGCCGTCGTTGCCGTACTGCCAACGATTTCCGCCGATATCGGTGACCAAGAACGGTGAGATCTGCTGCGGTTGCAATTCGGGCATGCCGACCTTCTCGCAGTTGGAGCCGCCGCTGGCAGCTACTTTCGGAAGGTCACCGGGATAGCGGTAACGTTCGATGCCCCAGGTGAAACCGATCGACACCATGATTCCCGGTTCCGGTAGGGGAACTCCCTGGGTGAACGGAACCAATCCCTTCAAGGTGCAGTCGACGTTCTGGCGGTACTCACTGAGAAGATCTGTAGTCGGTGCCAAGATCTGCAGCAGATCGTCGAGTGGGCCTCGGTTTTCGGTCAGAACTGCGTTCCCGATCTCGCCGAGACCGATGGTGCTGACCAGGAGTGCGTCGAGGTTTGTCTGCTGTTCGACGAGCGTCTCACCGATGCGAGTCGAACGTTCTAACACCTCCATGAAATCAGGCGCGGCGTCGGCGTATGCAGAAACCACGGCGGGTAGCGCCGCGAGATCCCGGCGCAGGTTCGGGACGCTGGGCCCGAAGCGGGTGAGAAAGGCATCAAGGTCGGCAAGCATCTGGTTGATCTTCTGTCCTCTGCCATCCAAGGCGCGGGACAGTTGACCGAGTGTTTCGTTGAGCTTGACGGGATCGATGGTGTCGAGGAGATTGGTCAATCGTTCGAATACGGTGTTGATCTCTACGGTGACGTGATCGCCCTCGAGCACCTGACCGGCAGACAGTGCCGACGACGCCGGCCGTGATGGTGGAATCAAATCGACGAACTTCGCGCCGAAGACCGTCGATGACGTGATGTCCACGCCGACATTTGAAGGGATCATCGTTATCTGGTCAGGATTCATCTCGAGATGTAGCGCTGCACGTCCGTTCGGCAGCAGTTCTATGGATCCAACCTTCCCCACGGTGATGCCCTGCATTTTCACTTTGGCGTCGGGGTTCATGACGAGACCGGCGCGTTGGGAAAGTACGGTGACCACGACCGTCCTGGTGAGGTCTCCGCGAAACAGCACCACGGACATCGCAGCCGCGAACATCACGACGGTAACCAGCGCCAGTCCAGCTGCGACGCGGACGCGATTGCTGCTCAACGTTTTTCCCTAGCCTGACAGGTTGAAGTTGCCGTTGGAGCCGTAGATCGATAGTGAGACCAGCAGTGTCACTGATACGACGACGACCAGGGAGGTGCGTACCGCGTTACCCACGGCTGCGCCCACGCCGGAGGGTCCGCCGGAGGCGAAGTAGCCGAAGTAGGTGTGCACGAGCAGGATTGCGATCGCCATCAGCACGGCCTGCAGGAACGACCACAACAGATCGATCGGGTTGAGGAAGGTGTCGAAGTAGTGGTCATAGAGGCCGCCGGATTGGCCGAACAGCACCACGGTGGTGAACTGGGAGGCCAGAAACGACAGGATCACCGCGATCGAGTACAGCGGGGTGATCGCGACCATGCCCGCGACGATCCTTGTCGAGACAAGGTATTCGACCGGCCGGATCCCCATCGACTCCAGCGCGTCGATCTCCTCGTTGATCCGCATCGCCCCCAACTGGGCGGTCACCCCGGCCCCGAACGTGGCGGCCAACCCGATCCCGGCCACCACCGGTGCGGCGATGCGCACGTTGATGAACGCCGCTAAAAACCCGGTCAACGCCTCGATCCCGATGTTGCCCAGCGAGCTGTAGCCCTGGATGGCCAGCGTGCCACCGGCGGCCAGGGTCAAAAACCCGACGATCACCACGGTGCCGCCGATCATCGCCAACGTGCCTGCACCCATGGAGATCTCGGCGATCAACCGGATGATCTCCTTGCGGAAATGCACCGCCGCATGCGGAACCCCGCCCAGTGCACGGCCGTAGAACAACACATGATCACCCAGACGGCCCAGCACCGACACCGGCCGGCCCAGGTAATTGACCAGCCGCGGGAACCGCGACCGGATCACCGTAGAAGTCCCCATGACCGCTATCCCGTCGTCATCCGGATACCGATGGCAGTGACCACCACATTGATCACGAACAACGCCATGAACGCATACACCACCGTCTCGTTGACCGCATTCCCCACCGCTTTGGCGCCGCCGCCGGTGATCGTCAGCCCGCGATAGCAGGCCACCAAACCCGCGATCAACCCGAACAACGCCGCCTTGACACAGGAGATGATGACCTCGGGCACCCCGGTCAACAGCGTGATCCCCGCGGCGAACGCACCCGGGTTGACATCCTGGACAAACACCGAGAAGAAATAACCACCCAGGATCCCGATGATCACCACCAAGCTGTTGAGCAGCAGCGCCACCAGCCCCGCCGCCAGCATCCGCGGGGTGACCAGACGCTGCACCGGGTTGATACCCAACACCTCCATCGCGTCGATCTCCTCGCGGATGGTGCGCGACCCCAGATCAGCACACATCGCCGTGGCACCGGCACCGGCCACGATCAACACCGTCACCAACGGCCCCACCTGGGTGACCGCACCGAACGCCGCACCCGCACCCGACAGATCAGCAGCACCCAACTCACGCAGCAGAATGTTCAACGTGAACGACACCAACACCGTGAACGGAATCGCCACCAACAACGTCGGCGCCATCGACACCTTCGCCACAAACCAGCACTGCTCCAAAAACTCACGCCACTGAAAAGGCCTGCGGAACACATACAGCACCGCATCCAACGACATCGAGAAAAACCCACCCACCGCCTGCATCGCACCCGACAACCCATTCGGCAACGAAATACCCGTCGTCCAACGCTCAACTACGGGTAACTCGGCCGTACCGATTTGCGCGCCGGCGTTCACCTCACACGGCCTTCAATCGCCTGACCATGCTTCTCAGCAAAGTGTGGACCTTTCCGAACGCGTGACGACGTGGGGATGCGGCGGTAGTGCCAGTTCCGATAGTCGGACCAATGTCCGTGACCTGGATCACCTACGCGCTATTGAACAATATAGCAACTTGTGTTCGATTGACAACGCGGCCAGCGGCACTCTCTTCCGCGCGTCGAACCATGTCCGATGTGGCTGAAAGCCTCATTCCCTCCGCGAAGTGGGCTTATGTCAGACGAGTACTGCCCTATCGGGGAGGCAAGCGGTCCTCATCATGGTCTGTGCTGGCCAAGCGTCTCCGCTATACATAGATGCAAAATATGTCTCAGTGTCAATTTTCGTCTCACAGACGGTCCCTCGCCGCCAGTCTGCAGGATCCCCAGCAGGGGACTGCGCGTCGTGGAATATCGGCGCCTCGTGTGGCAACGACCAAAGAATCTGCTGTGCTGTGGTGTTAGGGCCGCCCGCCCCTGGTCAGCCGGGCAGACCACCTCGAAGACGGCGAGTGGATCGCGTCGAGGCTCCATCCATCTCACCCCACCATTCGTAGACCGACTTGTTTCTGTCGCAGCGCAATCCGATTCCGAAAGCCGGCACTGCTGATCGTGTCGCGGGCGAAGTAGGGGAGTCTGTCCGCGATGTCATCGAAGCCGATGACCTCGGTGGTCGGACCGTCGGCTCCGGTGAGCGCGCGTGACGTTCGTTGCCACCGGAACTGGAGGTAACCGCGTCGACGGCCCAGTGTCTCGACCCAATTCGTGACGCCCGGGTTTTGATGGGCGACGACGATCCTGACCATCCCGTCGGGGTCCACCTGTGCCTGAGTGCCGTTGAGCGATGTCTGGTGGTTGATGTAGTCCAGCGAGATGTACCACATGCTGCCGAGTTGGAAGCCGACGTAGGGAGCGTCAGAAGCCGGCAGCGTGATCACCATGGCCTGTTCAGGGCCGAGGTCGAAGTGCCCCACCGAGGAGTACTGGGTTGCCAGGCCGCCAGGCGTCACTCGCGGCGCGGTCAACGTATTCACAGGGACGTTGAGGTAGAACCACTGCGGGAACGCAAGCCATGTCTTGATCCGTCTCGTGAGGTACGTGCCCGCGGCCGCGTAGCGGGTTGCGATCAGCTCCGGGGTAAGCGCGCGACGCGGTGTGACGGTGCTGTCCGGACACGCAATCGCGATCGTGCCCCGTTGAGCTGACCAGTCGTTGTAGACCTCACGAACCACCAGCTGCGCGTCGGTGTCCGGCGTGAATCGCCATTCGAAACGGCCGTCGGCGTCGAGATCGAGTTCGCGATCGTCGAATGCGAAGTGGCTGTCCGGCACATTGTCGTCGGTGTACTCGCCGCCGAGCACCTGAAAGCTGAGGTCCGTCGTCGTGCCGCGGCGTCCCGTCAGCACATACTCGTGCCCTGCCCGGAGCCAGGTACCGAAGTACAGCGTGTCGGGATTGCCGAGCGCCATCTTCGTGAAAGGTCCTGTGCCGGAGTGCAGGAATGGACGGTCGCAGTCGAAGGCGAGGCGAGTACACGCCGCGATGCAGCCGGCCAGGTACTGCAATCCCTCCAGCAAGTCGGCTTCGTTCTCCACGTGCGGAGCCTTCTGGACCAATGTCTCGGCCGCGGCAATGTGATCCAGGAACCCGTCGACGTACATTGCACACCTCGGTCTTGCGGTCCAATAATGGAACGCATTGGTCGATATTTCGAATAGATCGTGCATCCATTTGATGTCGGTGTCAATTGGCGGCGGAACCCGGGTTTCGGGCTGAGTCCCTTTAAGCTGGGACGATGCGCACCGAGTTTCACGAACAGCTGGACTCGCTGATCGAGACGCTGAGTCAGATGTGCGGGCTTGCTGGATTGGCGATGGAGCGTGCCACGCACGGCCTTCTGCAAGCGGATCTGGTCATGGCCGAACAGGTCATCACCGACCATGAACACCTCACCCGGATGCAGGCCGGCGCCGAACAGTCGGCATTTGTTCTCCTCGCGCGGCAAGCGCCGGTCGCCGGCGATCTGCGCATCGTGGTCGGTTCCATGCAGAATGTCGCCGACGCCGAACGGATGGGCGCGCTCGCGCTACACGTGGCGAAGATCGCGCGCCGACGCCACCCTGCCTACGCTGTGCCGGAAGAGGTCAACGGTTTTTTCGCCGAGATGGGGCGCGTGGCCGTCGAACTCGGCAACAGTGCCAAGGAGGTCGTGCTCTCCCGCGATCCCGAGGAAGCTGCCAAGATTCGGCGTGACGACGATGTGATGGATGAGCTCCACCGCCACCTGTTCACCGTGCTGATGGACAAGAAGTGGGTCCACGGAGTGGAGTCGGCTGTCGACATCACCCTGTTGGGCCGTTTCTACGAACGATTCGCCGACCACGCCGTGGAAATCGGACGCCGGGTCATCTTCGAAGCCACTGGCCAAGCGCCCCAACAGTGAGCCACGGCGCCCGCTAACCGAGACGCGTGACCAGCCCTCGATCACCGTCGACCCGCACCCGGTCGCCCGTCCGCAGAACCTGAGTGCCCACCAAAGTGTTCACGACACAGGGCAAGCCGTACTCGCGCGCCACCACAGCGCCATGGGACACCGAGCTACCGATATCGGTGACCAACGCAGCGATCACGGTGAAGTAGGGCGTCCACCCGACATCGGTGACCGGTGCGACGAGGATCTCCCCGGGCTGGACCGCACACGCTTCGTGCACCGACTTCGCCACGCGCACAATCCCTTCGACGGAACCGCGACCGGCTGGTCGGCCGACGAGGGAGCCGGCGTCTGACACCTGCGGTGGGGCGATCGCCGGAGTGGGGCGTCCCACCGAAACGTCTTCGAATTCGAGCGCATCCTGAAAGGCGAGAGCCTCTCTACGCGCCAGCGCCCTCTGCACGAGCTCTGTGATGTCGCCGTCTCCCACGACGTCTCGAAGCTCGCCGCGGTCGAAGAAGAACACCAGATCGGCATCGGGCAGCCGGTTGGTGCGGGCCAACACTTCACCCAGGTGGCGGTAGCCGCGCTTGAGCGTATGCGCCATGAGCGCCATCTTGGCCTTCGTTTTCTCGCGTCCCCGCGCCCCGCCCTGGGCAAGGCGGGCGAGAGATCTGATGGCCCGCGGCATCGCCTCGCCGTCTGCACGACGGGCGAGCTCAGGTGCCGGGCTGGTGGCGGTGCGCGTCGCCCGAAGCATGACCTGCATCATGGAGCCCAGGCCGGCGGGATCGTCTGCCCATGACGGGTCACGCATACACAGCTCTCGGTATCCGCGGTGGCCGTGACGGTGGAGGAACTCCCGCAACGCTGTTCCGCTACGACTGTCGGCTCGGCGCAGGTCGGTGACGGCCTTCTGCGGCGTATCGGCGAGAAACTGCTCGGACGCTTCGCGGTCCGCGGCGAGCGTCTTCACCACGGCCTGCAAGTGGTCCAGCATCATCGCACTCTCGACGTCGCTCGCCCCGGCCATCAACCGCATCGCATCCGCACGCCCATCCTCCTCGGTGCGCCCCGATGCGATCGCCCGCTTGATCAGCGTGCTTTCCAGGATGTTGGCAGCCACCGCCGCGCGTGACGACGAGCGCACATGGACGAGCGTGACGTCGCAGTACAGATCGACGCCGAACTCCAGCTGTCGCAACACCAGTCGTGCGTCGCTACTGTGCGGAACCGGGAAGTCGGCAATCCGGCTGTCGAGTCGACGGATCGCAGGGCCGACCGACAACGAATACGACACCAGGCGCACGGTATTGACCAGTTTGCGGGTAAACCTCTGTGGTGGGCCAGGTTTGAGCTCGTCGACCACCCGCCCGCAGATGGACATCGAGAACTGCTCACGGGAGTTGCCTAGGATTCCGGCACTCAAAGCGGTTCCCTCGGTCATGTTCAAGAACATGTGACCGTAGAAATAGCCCACCTGCAGCCAGGGCTTCTCATAGCGCGGCTGGGCTCGCGCCACCACCTGCGTCATCTGCATCGCGTAGTCGATGGCAAATCCCGAAACGGACGCGGTGAGTGGGCAGAACGCCCCGGGCATCATCTCGCCGATGTTGCAGCGGGTGTAGACGTGATCGGGCCCGGCCACCGGCGAGTCCATCTCGTTGAGATCTCCGGGCAGAGTGGTGATCGGCCGAGCCTGCAGCCACCACAGCTTTCCGGATCGGTCGATGGCCCATTCGAGATCCATCGGCTTGTCCCAGTGCTGCGCAGCCCGCAAAGCCCCGGATCGGATTTCGGCGATGTCGCCGGCCGACAACACCGGAGCAGAACCGACATCGGCGACGACGGTGCCGCCTGCGGCGTCGAGCACGATGTGATCCGGGGAAGCCGACCCGTCGACAAGCGATTCGCCGAGCCCGGCGATGGCATCGATCACCGTCAGATCGCGTCGCCCTGTGGCGGGATCGGCGGTGAACACCACGCCTGCCGCGCGTGCCTCGACCATGTGCTGAACGACCAGATGCATGGTGGCCGTTGACTCTCCGCTGTACGAGGAGGCGCGCTCCGAGCTCACCGATGCGACGCAGTGCTCAACGGCAGAGAGGAAGCTGTCGAGGGAGTCAACTCCCAGCACGGTGTCGTACTGCCCTGCAAAGGAGTGCTCGTCACCGTCTTCGCCGACGGCTGAGGAGCGCACCGCCACCGGGGTCATACCGATGGCGGCCATCGCGTTGAATCTGACGACGGCGTCGTCGAGAGCGGCGTGGCTGCCGGGGTCGACGATGACGAAGCCGGCCGGCACGGCAAGCCCGATTCGTTGCAGCTCCGCCAGGCCGGCGGCCTTGCCGCCAAAGGTGTGATCAGTGATATCGTCGAAATCTATTGTCTGCGAATGCATGTCGAGATTTATCCCGCCGCTACCCGGCCACGTCGGTCCAGTCGCGGAATCCCGACGGGTGGTGCGGGCCTATGACCGCGTGCTCGAACAGCCCCGCACCGTGACGGGTGGTGCCGTCAGGCTCCGTACACACCGCATCGCCGACGTGGTCGATGAGGCTGAACGGTGCCCGGGCCATCACGGTCGGGTCGGTAAGGTCGAAGCTGACGCGTTCGGTGAACGGGCCGCCTTTCCAGGTGCCGTGCGCCCAGGAGGTGTCGCCGCCGTATCCCGATCCGAAAGTAATGGGGGCGAACAGCTTCGACGTGACGTCGAGATGGATGTGGTCCCCGGCTCGGTTCATGAACTCGACGTGTGCGCCGTGAGGAATGCGGGTTCCGGACGTGTATTGGATCGTGGCCCTCACCCCGTCGAGCTGTTCGACTCTGCCGTTTTTCCAGCGCCGCGTGCAATCGTAGAGGCTTCGGCGACCGTCCGGATCCTCCTGCAGGATGAGGAACAGCTGAAAGTCGTCGAAGGCCAACGGTAGGTACAGCCACCACATGCCTTGGAATGCGGTGTCGGGACGGCCTGCGGGTTCCGGCTCGCCGACAGGCCTGATGCCCCACGACCGATCACGAGAGCCGACCGTGCCTGCGGGCTCGACCGCCATCCGGTCGCCGTCCACCTCGATCCAACCCTCCCAGGTACCTACCTGGGCGAACCTGCACGCCTGCAACGTCACTCGGCGCTCGGTGAGCATTTCGTGGGGATGTTCGAGTGCGGCCGGGAACAACCCTCGCCAGGTCAGATCCGCCGAAACTCCCTCAGTCTCAGCCACTGTCAGATGGAGCTCGTGGAGCGGTTCCACGACGTCCAGGCGGTAGCCGTTGACATTCTGGTGCAGCCGATCGTCGTCGATCGCATCGCTGAAATGCACCGCCGTCTGAGTGTCGCCCCTGCGGACCAGAAAGTACGCATCTTTGACGCCGAGCCTCGGGTAGTAGCCGATACCTGTCAGCGCCATGAACGCGCCGCCCCGGTCGAGCACGTTGAAGTACGACCGATCGTAGAAGTTCCGATCGGAGGTGGCCGGGGAGCCGACGGGTGCCGCCACCTGATGGATCGGGTACTCGTCGAGCGAGCTGAGATTCATGGCTCTCCATCAAATACGATACGACTTGTATCGGAATATACTCGCAACATGACAGCAGATCAGGCTGAGGATGGCAAGACGCGCTCTCCAGCCGGCCGGCCTCGCGACGGGCGGATCGACTCCGCCATCATCACGGCCACCCGCGAGTTGATACTGGAAACGGGCTATCCCGCGTTGTCGCTGTCGGCGATCGCCGCGCGGGCGGGCACCACGACAGCGGCCATCTACCGGCGATGGTCGGGCAAAGTGCATCTCGTCCACGAAGCGGTGTTGACGGATCGTGAGATGCCCGAAATCGACACCGTGGGTGACGTCCGTCAGAACATCGCATCGTTGGTGGAGAACATCCGCGCGATGTTCGACAGGCCGGAGGTGCGGGTGGCGTTGCCCGGCTTGATCGCAGACACCATCGCCGATCCCGAGTTGCATAGCATGATGATCAGCCGTTTGGCCCGTGATCTGTCCGCGTTCGAAGCCCGATTCGGTCAGCAGCGCCGCGGCGGGGACGAGTTGCCGTTGCTCGCCGAAGTCGTCGCGGGCAGTGCGATCTTCCGGATCCTGATCCGGCGTGACGCTGCTCTCGACGACGAATGGGTGGAGGCGATGACCGACATGATCGCCGAGCCCTGGACGCTCGATCGCTAAGGCCGACAACAGGTTTCGTCCGCGAGCATCATCGTGCCAGGTGGTGGCCGTCGCCGTTGGTCTTATGAAGATGGAAATGAGCAGCGGCCTGGGTGCGGTTTCGCACTCCCAGCTTGGAAAGGACCGCCCCGACGTGCCGGTTCGCCGTCTTGGGACTGATGTAGAGGGATGCGGCGATCTCGGCATCGCTGCTGCCGGTGGCAATGAGTGCAAGCACTTCTCGTTCCCGCTGGGTCAGGCCGAACGGGTCGGCGATGGTGGCTTTGCGGCGCCCGTCTGACGTGCCGCCCCGGAGGATGTCCAATCTCCGTCGTGCGCTGTCTGCGGCGGCACGCGCGCCCATTGCGTGAAGAGTCTCGACGGCGGCCGACACCGCCGCGGCATCGCCGCTCATGTTGGCCACCGCCGCCTCATACGGGCAGCCGAGGCGGAGCCATTCCTGCGCAGCGGCCTCCCAATCGCCGGCAACTTCGTGGCGATAGGGGGTTGTGGTGTCGTCAGTCGGAGCATCGTCGAACTCGCCTCCCACAAGATGCGCCCACCGCCTGAGGCGCCCGACCAGCCAGGGGTCGGCGTGCGCTGAGGCTGCGGCCAGGCCGGTTCGAGCCTGCAGCATCGCCGTTTCGTCGTCGCCTGCCAACCACGCCACTTCAGCGCGAGCCGCCCACACCGCACCTAGTCGAAAGAGATCTGCCGGATCCCCTTCGCCGGCCGCCTCGTCAAGCCACGCATCCACGGGACCATCGCCGCGGCGTGCGTGCACCAGTGCCACGGTGATCAACGGCAGGGTGCGGTGCATCGCTGCGGGAGTTGGACGTGTCAGCACATCTTCGGCGTCGGCCAGCGCGGCCTCCCAGTCGCCGCGGTGCAGGCGGACGAATGTGGAAGCTCCTGCGGCGAAAGGTCGGAATGCTTCGAGGTCGTAGTCGGCGCACATCTTTTGCGCCTGCTGGATGTAGGCCTCGGCACGGTCGAGCTGACAATGCAGAGCAGCGAACCAGCACAGTGCCGCAGCGATCGGTCCGCCGTGCAGGGGACCGTCGGGCGCGGCCATGGCGTCTCGAAACGCTCGCTCCATTTCCTTCCAACCGGTGTTGTCGTCCTGCACGCGCGACAGCCCGATTACGCACCGTGCCCGCGCAACGGCGGCGGCGTCGCCGATCTCGGTGCCTACCGAGATCGCCTTCCTCGCGTACTCGACGGCACGCGGATCGTAGGCGCCGGAAGCAAGCTCGGCCAGATTCGTCAGCGACCATGCCAGCTCGGAACAGGGCTCGACGTTGTCGAGCAGGTGCAAGGACGCGTGACCAGCCTCGATCGCCTCGGCTCGGCGGCCGAGAAGCCACAGAATGTAGGACACGGATCTGAGGTTCTCAGATTCGTTCAGACGGTCGTCCAAGGAGTTGCGCAGTGCAGCCGCCTCACGGAATGCGGCGATCGCGTTGTCCGGGCGGCCACTGAGATGGCTTGTCAGTGCGAACTTTTCCACCCACTCCACACGCTGCCGATCGGGTACGCCGACAGCATGTCGGAGTGTCAAGGCAAAGAGGTCGGCGGCCTCACGGTTAGCGCCGAGCATTGCGGCGCGGTTCGCAGCGGCCGGGGCGTGACGGATCACCGAGTGCCGATCGCCGGCCTCGGCGGCGTGTCCAGCCAGCGCTGCAAGGCTATTCGGATCGACCGGTGGTTCAGAGAGCGCCGCGGCAGCGCGTTCGTGCAGCAGCCGCCGATGATGACCCGGGATTGTCTCCAACGTCGCGCGGCGCGCCAGTTCGTGCCGGAAGCCGACTGTGTCCGCGTCGGTGACCAAGACACCGGCATTCAAGCAGTCTGCGAATCCATCGCCACTGTTGTCGCAGATACGTTGCACCAGTGTGTACTTCGCGCGTGGACCGCATACTGCGGCGGCATAGGCCGTCGCCCGGCCGGCGTCTGACAGACGGGCCAGCCGACCCCAGACCGCCTCGGACACGCTGCGGGGCAGGGTGGTCGCATTGTCGGATGCGAGGACTTCGGTGACATAGAACGGGTTGCCGCCCGTGACGGCATGTAACTCGCGGGCGCTGACCCGCTGCCCCTGGGCGAGCCGGGCGACCGCAGCCACGCTCAGCGGTTCGACTTCGACACGACTGACCGCAGATGACGTCGCAAGGTCGCCCAGTAACACCGCCAGCGGATGCTGTCCGCCGATTTCGTCGTCACGATAGGACACCACGACCAGCACGGGCAGCGTTGAGATGCGGCGGCACAGGAAGCGAAGCAAGTCGAGGGTGGCTCCGTCGGCCCAATGTGCATCTTCGACGACGCATACCCATGAGCTCTCGGGATCGAAGACGTCGACAAGCGCTTCATAGATCGCGGCGATGTCCCCGGTATCGACGGCTTGCCGTAAACCGTCAGCCTGCTGACGGGGCAACGCAGTCACCATGTCGACCAGCGCCCCGAGTGGGCGAGGGGTCAGCAGGGGGTCGCACCACCCGCGCAGGACCTTGCTGTGCCCACTGACCTGCTCGATGAAAGCGGCTATCGCAGCGGACTTCCCGACACCTGCTTCTCCGCGAACCAGAATGATCCGACCACCCAGAGCGATCGCATCATGCGCTCGCCTCATCTCCGCAAGAACGACGTCGCGCTCGAGAAGACGGCCCCCGTCGGACACGGTCCCACCTCCACCCTCGTCCCATGGCTTCTCGTCAGGAGATGAGGTGATCGCCTCACCCCCTTGCTGCTGCGCCAAGCACCGCGCAACCGAACGTTACAGGCGCGTCGCGGCACGGTCATTGCGGTAGACGGTTCCTGCACGCGCGCGTTCGCGCCCGACCGCATCCGAACCAATGCGCATCCGCGCTCATCGACGTCGTTCCGTCCAGCACAAAGATGGGGTGAACGCCTCATGCGCCCAGCAGCGCTGGTCCGGCACAGTGCCTATCGGGCTTTGCGGGTCAGCCGCGGGAATCGAGGGAGGTTCGATGTTCGGGATCGACGGCGTCGGCGGCGAGAGCATCGTTGTCGACGGCAACTGGGTCGAGAAGCTCCGCGCCGGCACATCCCGCGGCCGTAACCCGGCCAGCCAATACACCGGCACCGACATCAAGGAGTTCAGCAGGCGCACCAAGCTCTTCGGTGGCGAGCGCGAGGACCTGCTTCAGGTCATTGTCAGCGTCGGTACGTTCTTTTCTCTCAATGTTCCTGCCGAGCGGCGCGCCGACGTGGACACTCTGATCGCGGAGCTGGAAAGAGCCCGCGAACGCGCGTCGACCTGAGCCTGCAGCACCATACGACCGTTAGGCTCTCAACATCGAAACAACAGCTGTTACCGTCCACCTGCTCGGGACGGTGGGTATCCCGGTTGGCCATCGCGTCGAAGTGCGAACCCTTCTGCGCGACAAGGGCAGGGGAAGGACTGAGATGCGGCCCGACGAGCCGCTGATCACCGATCTCGACACCGGTATCACCTACGGCACCGACTGGCACTTCCGAGCACTCACCGGGTACCGCCCGGGAACCGTCCAAGATCTACCGGTGGAGCACGACACGTCCCTCGCCGTCCACTCCGTGCTGGTCGGCACAGTCGTGAGAACGCGAGTGGCGACGATCGGTAGCGGTGACAGCCTCTTCCAGCAGACGACACTGGTCGTCGAACCCGCCGGCTGAGGGCTGTGCTCGGAGTGCAGTACCGAGTTACTGCATCCGTCGCAGCATCGAGGAGCCACCATTCCCGCCAGGGGCGGGAGCGCCCTCCCTGACGAGGGATGGAGGCCAACGATGAGCATCAGAAAACGGTCGGGCAAGGTCGGTACGAGTTGCCGCCGCACAGTCGCCGGGATGTCAGTGCCGCTGGCCGCCGCAGCGCTGCTGGGGGTGACGGCGTCGGTGGCGCCGCCGGCACGGATCGCGCCCGCTGTGACCCTGTCCGCGGACACGACCGCGCTTGTCTTATGCGGGACCACGTGTCCCACACCGGATGACGTGTTCGTCGATATCGTCGGGAATCAGTACATCCGTCCGACGCACCCGGGGGACATCGACTACGTCAAGGTGACGACGCCCCAAACGATGTGGCCGTTCACCGGAGTGCTGCGGCTGGTGGGGTTGTTGTTCGGGGATCGGCGGATCTTCGGCAAGGACGGGCCGGCGTGGCCCGACCAGCCGTGGTGGGAACTATCCGGGCTCTTCGACCCAACTGCCTCGCAGTCACTGGAGGGCGGAGCGGCTGCGCTGTCGTTGGCGGTTGAGGCTAACGAGAACGACCACACGGTGATCTACGGCCTCTCACAGGGCGCAGGAGTAGCGAACGTGGTGAAGCGCAGACTCGCTGAGCAGTATGCGACAGGCCCCGAGAGCGAGACCCCCGACATCGACTTCGTGCTGACCGGCGACCCCAATCTGCCCAACGGCGGGCTGATGTCCCGCTTCCCCGGCCTCTACGTCCCGATCTTGGACCTCCTGTTCAACGGGGCCGCGGCGACCGACACCCCGTTCGATACGGTCGAGATCACGAGGCAGTACGACGGATTCACCGACTTCCCGCTCTATCCGATCAACCTCCTGGCAGACCTGAACGCGGTGTTGGGCATCGTCTACCTCCACACGAATTTCTTCGATGTCAGCCTGCCCGCCGAGGAGCCGTCGAAATCTCCCGCCTATCGCGGCAGCCATGGAGACAGCAGTTACTACTTCTTCGAGACGCAGGATCTGCCGTTGTTCGCACCACTGCGCATGTTCGGGTTTCCGGAGCCGCTGATCGACGTGGTGGAACCCGTTGTCCGCGTTCTCGTCGAACTTGGTTACGACCGCACCATCCCGCAATGGGAGCCCACCCCGGCGCGACTGTTCCCTAGGCTGGATCCGGCGAAAGTGTTGACAGATCTAGGCGCAGCGATCGGGGAAGGCTTCGACAATGCATTGGCGATCGTCGGGCTGCCGCCGCGGCGGGACACGCCCGCGCCGACTACCGAAGAGACGCAGGCAATACCCGCCGAGGTCGTGGACGCTGACGCTGCCCCCGTGGAAGACGAGGACGCGACAGACCCGGGTGCCACGGTGGATCCGTCGGAACCCGCGTCCGGAGACAATCCCACCTCTGAGTTCGAGGAGACCTCCGAGCCCGGTGACCCGTCCGACATGGAGGTAGAGCAGCTGAACGATGGCGACAGCGAGGTGACGGACGCGGCGATCGAGTCGACGGCCACCGACCCGGCAGCGGATCCTTCCCCCGACGACGAATCGCCGGCGAATAACTCGCCGGATCGGGCTGCTGACCGTGACGAGACCAAGGGTGGCGAATGAGTCAGCGGCCGTGGATCATCTCCTCGGCCCACAACGTGTGGCGCTCGAATTCCAGCAACGCGGCCCTTGCGTGATATCGACCTGCCAAGTGCGGGTGAGCGGGGTCGTCGCGGGCGTGGGCGAGCAACGCCTGCACCCGCAGCAGCGTCATCTCGACCATCGCAGAATGATGACTGGTCGCCAGCTCTTCCAACCAGACCATCGCGTTGTGGGCTTCGGGCACATCCCCACGGGCCTTGCGCTCGAGCAGCGTCTCCGCCAGAACTCCGGTGGCCCAAACCCCGTAGAAGGGGTAGCCGTGACGAAGGTCCGATACTGCGCGTCGCATGCTTTCGACCGCCTTGTCCCGGTCGCCCCGTCTGGCCGTCTCGCGCGCGATCCAGACGTCGGTGGCCGGAATGAGGAATAGTGCCCCCCTGCGCGACCACAGCTCGCGAGCCTCACACATGAGTTCGAGTCCGCGGTGACGCTCAGATTCGCCGTCCTGAACGAGCAGGGCGACGCCCAACGTGTATGCGGCTAAGCCGACGGCGCGGTCACTGCTCGCCCTGCGAGCAGCCTGAACCGCATCTTCGCTGGCCTGAACCACGGGGGCGGTAGAGGGTAGTACCCCGCATTGCAGAGCGAATCCGTATGTCCATGCGATTGCGCCCGAAAAGGTCTCGGGATTGCTGCGCCGGGCCATCGCCACGGCGTCGTGCAGATCCCGGCGCCATCCAGGGCGACCCAGACACCAGCGTGCTGTGCCGCGCCAACCCAACGCGATGGCCAGCGGCGACCCGACGCCGTATCCCGCGCCCTTGACGGGATCACCGGCTGCCATGTCAATGAGCGTCTGCGACCACCTCAACACTTCGCCGAATTCAAGGACGCCATGCCAATTGCAGAACGTCACAGGCGCCAAGCCCATGATCGGGGTGGGATCGTCGATCGTCTCGAGCAGTGCCACCTGCTGGGAGGACAGTCGCGCCCCCTCACGCGCCCGCCCGGAGTACAGCGCCTCGGTGGCGACCGCGCTCATGCCGATGGCCAGCGAAAGTTTGTCCCCAGTGGCATCGCACAAGCTCTGGAGTTCCGCAAAGCGCGCCCGGCTCTCCTTGACGTCGCGAGCTTGAATATCGGTGGCGCAGAGCATGGTGCGCGGCGCGGTTCGCTTTCTCATCAGTTCGGGGTGGTCCGAGGGTAGTTGATCTGCGAGTCGGCACGCACGCCGCCAGTTCGCCCGCGCCGCTTCGAGATCCCGGTTTGCCGACCATTCCCCGGCGCGCATGTGCCACTCGTACGCGCCTGTATCTCCCGCTGCCTCGAGGTGCTCGGCGATCAGTGCGGCGCACTCGTCCACCGACCCCGACGCACGTTGTTCGATGGTCGTGGCGAGGCGCTGATGCCACTGCGCCCGAACAGATTTCAGTTGTGACTCGTAGGCCACCGCGCGGATGAGCGGGTGTCGAAACGCGTAGGCGGGTCTCGGTGTGTATTCGACCTTATCGATGAGCTCGGTGCTCAGCAGCTCGCCCATTGCCTGGTCCGATACCAGAGCACCGAGAAGATCGGCGTCGAATCGCGCGCCGATCACCGACGCCGCGGTCAACGTGCGCTTGGCCGGCGCGCTCAACCTGTCGATACGTGCTTCGATGGCGGCTTCTACGGTCGCAGGCACAGTGATTTGTGTCGCGTCCGCGCGACACGTGTATTCACCGTGCTTGCCGATCAGCACGCCGCGCTGAGCCATCTCGCGAACCATCTCCTCGGCGAAGAATGGATTCCCGCCCGCCTGACGGGAGATGGCTGATGACAATTCCGCAACCGACGGATCAGATCCGATCAGATCCGACAGCACGGCGCTGATAGCCGAATTGTCCAGAGGATCGAGTACGAGAGTTTGCGCGCCGTCCGCCTGTAGAAGACGACCGGAGTATTCCGGACGGCACGTGATCAGCACTGTCGAAGCCGTGCGGGGGATCACCGCCAGGAAGTCGGCCAACAGCGACTCGCTGACCGCGTCGATCCAGTGAACATCCTCGATGATGAATAAGGTCGGCGCGCTGCGGGTCAACGTCCTGTTGTTGATCAGTGCGGTGAGACGCCGTCGCCGTGCGGGAGGGTCGATCGGAGGTAGCGGCACATCCGGAGCGGCGATGCCCAGCATCTCATCGAGCAGGAGCAGATCCTCGGGGTCGTTCGGCGAAAATTGCTGCCGCACTATGGCGCGGGCGGCGTCATTGTCGAGGTTGGCCACGCCGGTGGCTGCTCGGAGCATGTTGGTGGCGGCATGGAGCGGAATCTCGCGGGCGTGCGACTCGCAGAATCCCCACACCACCTCGATTCCGTGGTCGGTGGCCAGGGATGCGACCTCCCGGGCTAAGCGGCTCTTGCCTATGCCAGGGGATCCGAGCACATTCACCACCCCGCCGCGCCGCCTCACCGTGCGCTCCAGCATCGCGCCGAGGGCCGCGATCTCCTCGCCGCGGCCGACCAGCCTCGCCTCGGTCCGCCTGACAGGGTGATTGCGCGGGTTGATCGACAGCAGCCGCTGCGCGCGAACAGGACCGTCGGCGCCTTTGATGTGCACGGGTTCTGGTTCCGCCAACGTCACCGCGTGTTCCACCAGGCGGGCTGTCGCCTGCGAGACCATCACCGCGCCCGGGGGAGCGACGGATTCCATCCGTTGCGCATATCCGACCGTTTCGCCCGTCGCGGCATACCGAAGTGCGCCCTCGCCGGCCACGCCGGCGATCACCCGACCTGAGTTCAGGCCCACTCGCACTCTCACGGTCACGCCGTCGCTGTCGAGCACCTTCGTTGCCAGGCGTCGCACTTCTTCCTGGATGGCGAGGGCAGCAAGGCAGGCGCGGAAAGCGTGATCTTCCAACGCGATCGGAGCGCCGAACAACACCATCAGCCCATCGCCGCTGTACTCCACGACGCCCCCGCCGTGATTTCGCGCGACGGCGGCCGTCCGCTCAATCACATCGGTCATGATGTCCCGCAGTCGTTCCATGTCCAGTGCAGCCGCAAGCTCCATCGATTGGACGACATCGGCGAAAAGAACGGTGACTTGTTTGTACTCGGCAGCTGGAGCTGCGGCCGCGATACGTGCGCCGCACTCCGTGCAAAATCTGCCCGTCAAGCCCGATGACGCGCCGCAGACGCCACACATCGTCGCGGTCGTTCCGCGGCGGTTCTCCTGGCTGTCGCCCACAGAATGCATGGTTTCACCGCCGGGCCCGCAGGTGGCTGATTTTCGCCGGTCAGGCGGCTTGGTTGTCCGGTGGTGCGGGTCCGCCGGGTTCGGTGGCTTGGTCGGCGGTGTCGGTGTCGGTTGCCGCGGATTCCATCGATGCTGCAGCGTCCGTTGCTGTCGCGGTGTCGTTGTCTGGCTCGGGTTCTGGGCGCAGGAGTAGTTCGGGTCGGTGGTAGGTGTTGACCCGGGCTTGGCCGGTGTCCAGGGGTGGCGGCGGGGTCCATTCGACTTCGCAGCGTTGGTTCATCTGGGTGGCCCAGCCGCCGTCGCTGACGGCGCGGTTGTCGGGTCCACACGCCAGGCCGAGGTCGTTGACGTTGGTGTTGCCGCCGTCGACCCAGTCGGCGGTGACGTGATGGACCTGGCAGCCGTAGGCGCCGATGGTGCAGCCGGGTTTGGTGCAGCCGCCCTC
>NZ_JAQGCZ010000018.1 GCF_027706845.1 Mycolicibacterium sp. BiH015 | reverse complement strand
GAATGGCTCCCACCACCCGACCTCGACACCGGCCAACACCGCACCAACGGCTACCACCACCCCGAACGCTACCTACTGCCGCCTGAAGACGACGACGGTCCATGAACGGCCGGCGTGGTGTGAAAACCCTTTGATGCGAGGCGACTCGGCGCGCTAGCGTCTGCGCCCATGAACGAGTCAGCCATTCGCGAACTCTCACGCCTGATTCCGGTGGAGAAGCGATACGACGGGGTTGACCCCGACGTATGGATCGGAGGGGTGGGGAGCTACGAGCTTGCCCTTGGCTACAGCCTCATCTTCTGGCCGCGGTTCGTCGAATTTGAGAATTATGTTCTGCGGGAAGACTTCGACCTCGAACTGCTCCGTGGCTACGAAGGCAGCGCGCCCAGGTGGAGTCTCGAAGCCTTGGTGAACCACATCCATCTCGGTGACATTCACTACTCGGCCGATGGGAGTGGTGACCAACTACGCTATCTCGGCCGCATCCTCAAGGAGATCTACGAGGTCAAGCTGGCCCATGACTTTCCCGACCGGCGATTCACGGTGGAATTCAACGATGCAGTTGTCGACGGCTGGCTCGACGACGATCAGTTGACCTTCTGGCAGGTGTGAATGCGCGTAGCCGCAGGCTGTTCGTCACCACGAACACCGAGCTGAAAGCCATCGCCGCGCCGGCGATCATCGGGTTGAGAAGCCCGGCCGCTGCCAGCGGCAGAGCGGCGATGTTGTATGCGAACGCCCAGAACAAGTTGCTCTTGATGGTGCTCAATGTCTTGCGCGACAGACGAATAGCGTCGGGCACCGCCCGCAGATCGTTGCTGACCAGTGTCAGATCACTGGCTTCGATCGCGATATCGGTGCCGCCGCCCATCGCCAATCCGAGATCCGCCTGTGCCAGCGCAGCCGCATCATTGACACCGTCGCCGACCATCGCCACGACCTTGCCCTCGCCCTGCAGTCGCGTCACCGTGTCGACCTTGTCCTGCGGCAGCGCCCCCGCGATGACCTCGTCGATGCCGACCTGACCCGCCACTGAGCGGGCCACCGCCTCGTTGTCGCCGGTCACCATGATCGGTGTCAACCCCAGCCTTTTCAGCAGTGAAATGGCCTCCGCAGAACTCGGTTTCACTGTATCGGCCACCATCAGGACGCCGCGCGCGCTGCCGTCCCATCCCACGACAACCGCGGTCCGGCCGTCGGACTCCGCTCGCTGCACCGCCTGGCGCAGCTCGTCGGGAATGCCGAACGACCGGTCGGACATCAGACGCAACCGACCCAGCAGCACCCGACGGCCGTCGACCGATCCCTGGACCCCCAGGCCCCGCAGATTCGCGAAGGCCTCGACCGTGGGCAGTTCGCCGAGCTTCTCGCGCGCCCCCGTCGCGATCGCCGCCGCGATCGGATGCTCCGACGGACTCTCGACAGCACCCGCGACCCGCAGCACCTCGTCCGGCTGCACACCCTCGACGGCGAACACATCCACCAGTGTCATGCGGCCCGTCGTCACTGTGCCCGTCTTGTCGACGATCATGGTGTCCACCCGCCGCGTCGACTCCAGCACTTCGGGTCCCTTGATGACGATGCCCAACTGCGCACCGCGGCCCGTCCCGACCATCAGCGCCATCGGCGTCGCCAACCCCAACGCGCACGGGCATGCGATGATCAGCACCGCGACAGCCGCCGTGAACGCCGCGGCGGCGGAAAGTCCACTGCCGATCCAGAATCCCAGCGTCGCCACCGACAGTGCGATCACGATCGGCACGAACACCCCGGAAATGCGGTCGGCAAGCCTCTGCGCCTGCGCCTTTCCGTTCTGGGCGTCTTCGACCAGGCGCGCCATCTGCGCCAGCTGCGTATCGGAGCCGATCCGTTCGGCACGCACCACCAATCGTCCGTCTACGTTCACCGTCGCACCCACCACCTGGGCGCCGGGCGCAACCTCGACGGGCATCGACTCGCCGGTCAGCATCGATGCATCGACGGCGGACGCGCCCTCCACGACCACACCGTCGGCGGCGATCTTCTCTCCCGGCCGCACGACGAATTCGTCACCGGCTGCGAGCTGTTCGATCGGAATGCGTTGTTCTGCAGCACCTCTGCGAACCGTGACCTGTTTCGCCCCCAACTCCAGGAGTGCTCGCAGCGCGGCGCCGGCCCGTCGCTTGGCTCTTGCCTCGAAATACCGACCGGCCAGGATGAACGTCGTCACCCCGGCGGCCGCTTCCAAGTAGATGTTGCCGCTGCCGTCGGTGCGGGCGATCGTCAACTCGAACGGGTGGGTCATCCCCGGCACCCCTGCGGTGCCCCAGAACAGCGCGTAGATCGACCAGCCGAATGCGGCCAGCGTGCCGATCGAGATCAACGTGTCCATCGTCGCGGCGCCGTGGCGCAGGTTCGTCAGCGCCGCTCGGTGGAACGGCCAGGCGCCCCAGACCACAACGGGCGCAGCCAAAGTCAGCGAAAGCCACTGCCAGTACGTGAACTGCAGCGCAGGTGCCATTGCCATCGCGATCACCGGCACCGAGAGCGCCACGCAGATCAGCAGACGCTGACGCAGCGCAGCGGTCGGATCAACCTCGGGCGCGGCGTCCTCGGCGGCCGCGGGTAGCTCGGCTCGGTAACCGGCAGACTCGACGGCGGCGACCAGTTGATCGGGGGAGACGGTGTCGCCGAACTCGACGCGCGCCTTCTCCGTCGCGAAGTTCACCGTCGCGATGACGCCGTCGAGCTTGTTCAGCTTCTTCTCGACGCGTGCGGCGCACGACGCGCACGTCATACCGCCGATCGTCAGTTCGACGGTGCTCATCAGCCGCCGTCCAAGGGTGGATGGGGGTGTTCACTTGTCGCGGGGTGGGGGATCGCGACGTCCGCATCTGGGCCGAACTGGGTGCCCAGCCACAGCGCGCCGGCGAACACGACGGCGAGCATCGCGACAAATGCGGCGATCTTGGCCGGGGCGCTCATCGTAGTCAGCCGGCCAGCGTGTAGCCGGCTTCTTCGACGGCTGCGCGGATCGCCTCGTCATCGACGGGGCTCTCGCTGGCAATCGTCACCGTGCCATTCGAAACATCGACGTCGACGCCGAGGACGCCGGGAATGTGGGTGAGTTCGGCGCGCACCGAATTGGCGCATCCACCGCAGCTCATACCCTCGACAGTGATGGTGGTGGTCATCGGGCTCCTTTCGGGGGCGGGTGCCTACTGTGTACCATACCCCCCTAGGGTATTTATTTCACATACCACTTGAAGGGAGTTGAAGTTGTTGTCGAAGCGCAGTCTGCTTGTCGTCGGGGCGGCCGCTGTGGGGTCCACCCTCACGCTGCTGCTGTCGGGGTGCAGCGACGTCGGAACCGAATCCGCCGAGCACGACCACGCGACGCACGAGCACGAGCCGACCTCGCAGGCGGCCGACGGTGCCCAGGCGCACAACAATGAAGCAGACGCGACCTTCGCCCGCGACATGATTCCGCACCACGAGCAGGCCATCGTGATGAGTGACATCATCCTGGCCAAGCAGGACATCGATCCGCGGGTGACCGATCTGGCGAACCAGATCAAAGCCGCGCAGGGGCCCGAGATTGCGACGATGCAGCAGTGGCTGACGCAGTGGGGCGCGCAGGCACCGTCCGGGCACGAAGGCCACGACATGGGAGCCGACCACGCGGCGATGGGAATGATGAGCGATGCACAACTCGAACAGCTGCGCCGAGCCCAGGGCGTCGACGCCAGTAAGCAGTTCCTCACCGGCATGATCGCGCACCATGAAGGTGCGGTGACCATGGCTCAGACGGAGGTCGACACCGGGCAGGCGCCGGAGGCCATTCAGCTCGCGCGCGACATCATCGAGACCCAGCAGCGGGAGATAGACACGATGAAGGGCATTCTCGGCTCGCTGTAGGTTCGCGGCATGCGAATCCTCGTGCAGCGCGTCACCTTCGCGCGCGTGACCGTCGCCGGTGACACCGTAGGTGAGATCAGACCGCACACGCAGGGCCTGGTCGCCCTCGTCGGTGTCACCCACGACGACGACCCTGACAGGGCCCAGCGCCTGGCCGAAAAGCTCTGGGCGCTGCGCATTCTCGACGACGAGAAGTCCGCGAGCGACATCGCCGCGCCGATTCTGGTGGTCAGTCAGTTCACGCTTTACGGCAACACCGCCAAAGGTCGCCGTCCCACGTGGAATGCCGCGGCTCCCAGGGCGATCGCCGAACCTCTTGTCGACGCATTCGCCGCGTCGCTGACCAACCTCGGCGCGCAGGTGCAGACCGGAGTCTTCGGAGCTGACATGCAGGTCGAGCTCGTCAACGACGGCCCGGTCACGGTCCTGTTGGAGCTCTGATGCGCTCCTACGGGCCCGCGGCTCACGCGGTGGGCGTGACGGGAATTCCTTCGGACGGTTGCACGATCACGAACCCGTTGCCGTGGAATGCCACCTGCATCGCTTCACCCGAACCGCGGCCGATCAAGGCGCCGGCCTTGAAGCTGGTCTTCAGCTGCGTCTGCAGGTTCGCCGACCATGCCACGATCGCGTTGGTGTCGGCGAAGGTCGGCGCCTCGGCGGCATTGAGGACGACGGGGGCGCCGTCGGTGGTCAGAGCCACCCAGCCGGTGCCGCGCAGGGTGGTATTGAACAAGCCGCCGGCGACCATGCTGCCACCTCTGACCCGTTCGACGTTCCAGTCCAGGCTCGACGAGAATGCCAGCACGTTTTTGCCGCTGATTGACAGGCCGGAGTTGTTGAGGTTCAGCAAGTGGACGTCGAAGGCCCGCTCCGCGAGGAACACATCACCCTGGCCGGAGCACCGCATCAGCGGCAATCCTTCGCCGGTGAGCGCTTTCTTGATGAACTTCGACGCGCCGCTGCCCTCGTAGGCGAAGTCGACGTTGCCCTGATAGGCGACCATCGAACCTTGACGAGCCATGAACGGTTCGCCCAGTCGCACACGGAGAAGCTTCGCGTTCTGGTTGGCGATCGGTTTGGCTTCTTTCTCGCTGAAGCGTCCGTCGACGAGATCCCCACTGATGCCGGAGAATCCATCGGCGCCACCGAGCGGCTGGGCCTGCTGATGTGGCTGGGCTTGCGGTGGTCCGCCGTACCCCTGTGCCTGCGGGGGCGGCCCGCCGAGCGGTGAGCGCTGCACCTGTCCTTGGTGGGACACCTGATCGGTCCACTGCTGTCCGTCGTGCCACCGGTAGTCGAAGCGTCCCTCCGGATCGGGCTGCCAACTGCCTTGCGCAGGTCCTGTCATCGCCGCCTCCTTTAGCGAGTTTGTCGGGGTTCACCCTATGCGGCGCCGGGCCGCCGGTCAGCTGGCATTCTGGGGAAATGGCCAAAGAAATCGACCGACAGCGTGCCCAGGGCGCGCTCGCGGTCATCAGGCAGCACCCCGGCATGGTGTTGTTCGCGCTCTCGCCCATCCTGCTCGGGATCGGGGTCGTGTGGTGGTTGTTGGGTCCGGGATGGGCGATGGTGTTGCTGGTCGCGGCCGTGCTCGGCGGCGGCGCTGCGGTGCTGCTCAAGCGCAACTGATGGCGGTGATTCTGCTCGCGGCGAACGTTGCCCCGCTACGGCTGTAACAGTGTAAGTATGTAATCATGCGACACCATCCTCATAGCCGACGGTCAGGCCGCTCCGGCGGCTGGCAGCAAGCCGACCAACCCGATGCCACTGATGCCCCCGAGTGGTTCGGTGGGCGTCTCCCCGATCACTGGTTCGCCGGTGACCCCGAGGTCATCGTCGATCGCGAAGAGATCACCGTGATCGGCAGGCTTCCCGAACCCGAGAACCCCGAGAGTGAAGCGCGCGCTTCGGGTCGGGCTGCCCGCTTCCGCGAGCAGACCCGCACCGAGCGCATGCAGATCGCCGACGAGGCGGAGGCACGCTACGGCCGCAAGGTCTCCTGGGGGATCGACATTGCCGGTGAGGGTGACGCCACCGAGCGAATCCTGTTCACCCACTTGGCTGTTCCGGTCATGACGCGGCTGCGTCAGCCCGAAAGGCGAGTGCTCGACACTCTTGTCGATGCCGGCGTGGCGCGCTCCCGGTCGGACGCTCTCGTGTGGTCGGTGCGGCTCGTCGCCGAGCATGCCGACGAGTGGCTCGGCAAGCTGCGCGACGCGATGCGCGAGGTCGACGACCTGCGCAGCGAGGGGCCGAAACTCTAGACCCGGGCGACGGCGACGTAGGAGGAGTTCAGCGCTGCGGTCTGCGACAGTGGATCGACAGGCTCTGCGTCGACGAGCAGGTTGCGGTTGATGCCGAAAGATTCGGGAGCCGACCCACCGCGCGGATCGAAAACCCTTGAGCCCCAGCCGTGGTCGATGACGACGACGCCTGGACGGGGCTGATCCGAGATCGTCGCCGTCAACTCGACGGCCCCTACAGGGGAATGCACCCTCACCCGGTCGCCGTCGCCGATGCCCAGCCGCGCCGCGTCGTCGGGGTGGATGACGACCTCGGTGCCCTTCCCGGACGGGTGCAGGCTGGGCAGATCGTTGAGCCACGAGTTCATGGAATGCCGGTGCCTGCGGTTGGCGAGCAGGAACGGAAAGTCGGCGGGCGGACATGGGGCCGGCTCGGCCAGAAGTTCCCTTGCGCGCGCCACGAATTCGGGCGGTGCAACGTGAACCTTCCTGTCGGGTGTGCGTAGTGCGGCCCGGAAGTGGCCGAACTCGCGCGGGCCCAGCACCCAGCCGTGCGGATGCGCCATCACCTCGCGCCAGGAGATCCTGCGGCCGTTGAATTTCCGGCCCGTCGCGACGATCAGGCGGTCGATCCAGTGCGGGGTGAACTCGAGGCCGGGCCTGCGGGTCAGCCGCGCTGCCCGCCGGGTGGTCTCGATGAAACCGTTCAGACCCTTCGCGCGGAACATCGGCTTACCCATCGCGATCGCGAGGTCGACGAAGATCCGCCATTCCTGCCGCGCACCCGGCGGCGGGTCGACAGCCTTGGCGCCGTAGTGCAGGTACGTCTCGTCGTGCATATTGCTGGTGAACGCCAGCAGATCGTCGCGTTCCAGCCAGTGCACGGCGGGCAGCAGCCAGTGCGCGTGCCGGTGGCTCTCCCGCTGCACGAAGTCGATGGCCACCAGCAGATCGAGTTGGGCCAGCGCCGTGTCGAGCCGGGCGCCGTCGGGTCCCGACACCACCGGGTTGCCGCAGTTGATCACCAGGGCCCGGATCTGGCCCGCACCCGGCGTCGTGATCTCGTCGGGAAGCTCCGACAGCGAATGGGCGCCGGCGACCATCGTCCGGCCCGAGAGCCGGTTGCGGTGCGGGCTGGCCTTGACCATGCCCGACAGGCGGATGGCGTCCACGTACCCCGGTTCGTACCGGCGGCCGCCGGGCCGGTCCATTCGTCCCGTGATGACGTTCAGCACGTGGCCCAGCCACTCCGCGACAGTGCCCGTCAGGTGCATCGAGACGCCGGTGCGGGTGACCACCATCGCTCCCCGCGCATTGGCGAAATCTCTTGCCACCGTCTCGATTCGGGGCCGATCGAGTTCGCAGCGGCGGGCGAGGTCGTCCAGGTCGGCATCAGCGACGAGCTCTCGCAGGCTCTGCAGGCCGTCAGCGAGTTCGGCGCAGTCCTGAACATGCTCCAAGCCTTCGTCGAGGATCACCTTCACCATCGCCAGCAGCAGCGCCCAGTCCTGGGCCGGCCGCACCGCAAGGTGCACATCGGCCTTCGCCGCCGACTCCGTGCGGAGCGGATCGACCACGACGATCGTGGCGCCCTGCGCCTGCCGCGCAAGGGCGCGTCGCCAACCTCCCGGCACCGTCTCCAGCCAGTTCCAAGCGCTCACCGCCGGATTGGTCCCGACGAGCAGGAAGTAGTCGCAATTGTCGATATCGGAGACGGGCGCCATCAGTATCGACCCGTACATCGCCGCCGCGACCACATGCATCGCGTTCTGGTCGATCGAGCCGACCGAGTAGCGGCTGCGGGTGCCGATGGCATCCAGCCAGCCGTTCATGAACATGATGTTCGACGACGAGAATCCCGCCGGGTTGCCGTAGTAGAGGCCGACCGCGTCAGGGGTGTCGGCGTCGATGACCGCGTTCAGCCTGGCCGCGATATCGGCGATCGCCTCTTCCCAGGTGGCCTCGACGTAGGTGTCGCCGACGCGGCGCATCGGGGCGACGATGCGCCGCGGGTGCTCGACGAGCTGCCCCGCGGTGCGGCCCTTGGCGCAGAAGTCGCGCCAGGTGTGCGGGTTCTGCTTGTCGGCCGAGATCTTGACGACGCGGTTGTCCTCGACCGTCACCTCGACACCACACGACGCCAGGCAGTAGCGGCAGAAGGTGTGCACCGTCCGGGTCATGTCGCCATGGTCTCCCGCGCAACGGGGGAACGTCCCCGAAATTCAATTGAGCAGGGTGCTTGACCCGTCAGCGGTTGACCATCGTCCAGTACTCGCCTCGGCGCTCCAGCAACTCGTCGTGTGTGCCGCGCTCCACGATCTTGCCGGCCTCCATCACCAGGATCGTGTCGGCGTCCCGAATCGTCGAAAGTCGGTGGGCGATGATGAAACTCGTGCGGTCGCTGCGCAGCGTGCGCATCGCCTGCTGGATGAGCACCTCGGTCCGGGTATCGACCGAGCTGGTGGCCTCGTCGAGGATCAGCAGCTGCGGCCGGGCCAGCACGGCGCGCGCGATCGTGATGAGCTGCTTCTCGCCTGTGCTGATGTTCGTGCCGCCGTCGTTGAGGCGGGTGTCGTAACCGTCCGGCAGGGTGTGCACGAACCGGTCGACGAATGCTGCGGTGGCCGCCTCGATGACCTCGTCGCGTTCGGCATCCGGGCGGCCGTAGGCGATGTTCTCGTAGACAGTCCCGGCGAACAGCCAGGTGTCCTGCAACACCATCCCGATCCGGGAACGCAGCGAGCTGCGGCTGACCGTCGAGATGTCGACGCCGTCGAGCAGTATCCGTCCCGAGTCGACGTCGTAGAACCGCATCAGCAGGTTCACCAGCGTCGTCTTACCCGCCCCTGTGGGACCGACGATCGCGACGGTTGTCCCGGGTTCGACCATCAGCGAGAGGTCCTCGAACACCGGGGCGCCCGGCTGATAGCCGAACGACACCCGGTCGAATTCGACACGCCCGCCTCGTCGGGTGTTTCCCGCGGCCAGCGCGGCGTCGAGATCCAGGGATGGGTCGGCGGGCTCTTCCTCGGCATCGAGGAGGTCGAAGACCCGCTCGGCACTCGCGATCCCGGACTGCATCGTGTTGTACATGCCCGCGATCTGGGTCAACGGTTGGTTGAACTGTCGCACGTACTGGATGAACGCCTGGATGCTGCCGAGCGTGATCTGGCCCGTCGCAACCTGCAGACCGCCGACCACGGCCACGGCGACATAGCTCAGGTTCCCGATGAAAACCGTTGCCGGAGAGACGAGCCCGGACAGGAACTGGGCTCCGAAGCTGGCGTGGTAGACGTCGTCGTTGAGCTCTCGGAACTCCTCTTCGGCGCGGGCGCGATGCCCGAACGTCTTGACGACCGTGAATCCGCTGTAGGTCTCCTCGATGTGTGCGTTGAGTTTCCCGGTGTTCGTCCACTGCGCGACGAACAGCTTGCGGGACCGCTTCGCGATCGAGCGGGTCACCCACAGCGACAAGGGCACCGTCACCACCGTGAGTAGTGTCAGCAGTGGCGAGATCGTCAGCATCATCACCAGCACCGCCACCACGGTCAGCACCGAGGTGAGCAGCTGCGTGATCGACATGGACAGCGACTGCTGCAGGTTGTCGACATCGTTGGTCACCCGGCTGAGAACCTCACCGCGCTGCCGGGAGTCGAAGTACCGCAACGGAAGCCGATGCACCTTGTCTTCGACATCAGCGCGCAGCGACACCATGGTGCGCTGCACGACGACGTTGAGCAACCGGGCCTGCAACCAGACCATCGCAGCGGCAACAAGATAGAGTCCCAGTGCCAGCAGCAGCGTGCGCGCGACGGCGCCGAAATCGACCCCCTGGCCGGGGACGACGTTCATGCCCGACAGCAGGTCGGCGAATGTGCCGTCGCCCCGTGCCCGAGCCGCCTCCACTGCCTGCTCCTTGGTCAGGCCCGCAGGCAGCTGGCGGCCGATGACGCCGTTGAACAGCAGGTCCGTCGCGTGGCCGAGAATCCGCGGTCCCACGACGCCGATCGCGATGCCGCCGATGCCGAGCACCATCACCGCGATCGCCATGGCCCGCTGCGGCATGAGTCGCTTCAGGAGCCGGATGGCCGAGCCCCTGAAGTCACGGGACCGAACCTGCGGCGGCTCGGCCATCCGTATCCCACGCGCCATCGGCCCGGTCATCGTTCTCCGGCCGACACCGACTGGGAGTCCGCGAACTCGCGGTAGGCCTCACACGTGCCGAGCAGGTGATCGTGGGTTCCCGTCCCGACCACCCGGCCGTCGTCGACCACCACGATCTGATCCGCGGCCGACACCGTCGAGATCCGTTGCGAAACGATCACCACCGTCGCAGATGCCGATGCCGCCCGCAGACGTTCGCGCACGCGCGCGTCGGTGTGGACGTCGAGCGCGGAGAAGGAGTCGTCGAACAGGTAGATCACCGGACGGCGGATCACGGCGCGCGCGATGGCCAGCCGCTGGCGCTGTCCGCCGGAGAAGTTCGTCCCGCCCTGTGCCACCCGGATCGACAGACCGTCAGGGTGTCCCGCGACGAAGTCGTCGGCGCACGCCACCCGCAGCGCCTCCCACATTTCCTCTTCGGTGACAACCTTTCCTGGGGCCGCGCCGAATTGCAGATTGTCGGCGACGGTGCCCGAGAACAGGTAGCCGCGCTGCGGAACCAGCCCGATGGCTCCCCACAGCTTCTCGATGTCGAACTCGCGGACATCGATGCCGTCGACGCTCACCGAACCGGCGGTGACGTCGTAGAGCCGGCAGATCAGCGATATCAGCGTGGATTTGCCGGAGCCGGTCGATCCGACGATCGCCGTCGTCGTCCCGGGCCGCGCCGTGAACGAGACATCCCGCAGCACGGGTCGGTCGGCGCCGGCGTAGCTGAACGTCGCACCGGTGAAACGGATCTCGCCCGCGACCGTCTCCGGAGATACGGCAGAGAGGGAGGTGGTGATGGCCGGTTCGGTGGTGAACACCTCGGTGATCCGTTCCGCGCACACGGAGGCGCGCGGGATGATGACCAGGATGAAGGTGGCCATCAGCACCGCGACGAGGATCTGCATGAAATAGGACAGGAATGCGATGAGCGAGCCGACCTGCATCTGTCCGGCGTCGATGCGCATGCCTCCGAACCAGATCAGCGCCACGCTCGACACGTTGATCACCAGCGTGGTCACCGGAAGCATCAGCGCCTGCCAGCGCCCGGCTTCCAGGGCGCTGTCGGCCAGACCGGTGTTGGCTTCGGCAAAGCGGTTGCGCTCGAACGGTTCCCGCGCAAACGCCCGCACCACCCGCAGGCCCGTCAGCTGCTCTCTCATCACGCGGTTGATCCCGTCGATCTGGCCCTGCACCCGCCGGAAGATCGGCAGGAGACGCGTGACGATCCAGTAGTTGGTCCCCGCGAGCAGCGGCACGCTGACCACCAACAACCACGACAGTCCCGCATCTTCGTGCACCGCCATGACGATGCCCCCGACGCACATGATCGGCGCGGTGATCAGCATCGTCGCTGTCAGCTGCACAAGAAGCTGGATCTGCTGAACGTCGTTCGTGGTCCGCGTGAGCAGCGACGGCGCACCGAAGCGGGCGGTCTCCTCCGCCGAGAACCCCGTGATGTGGTGGAACAGGTCCGAGCGCAGATCGCGGCCTACGCCCATGCTCGCTCGTGAACCGAAGTAGACCGCGCCGACCGCACACAGGACCTGCAGCGCGGTCACCGCGAGCATCACCCCGCCGAGCTCGACGATGCGGCGCAGGTCGCCCTGCGAAACGCCGTCGTCGATGATCGACGCATTGACCGTGGGCAGATAGAGCGTTGCCAGCGTGCTCACCGCCTGAAGCGCTGCGACCACCGCCAACAGTGAGCGATACGGTCGCGCGTACCGCCGGAGCAGGCCCCAGAGCATCCCGCTACTGTCGCACACCCGGCGGCCGCTGCGGCTGTGCGGTTGACGCACCTGAGAATCGGATAAATGGGCAGGTCAATCGGCATGTCGGTGGTTGACGCCTGGGGCTGCCGCTACAGTGCATGGCGTGACCCCGAGCTACCGCGCGCATCGCCGGCCGTCGGCGTCGGTTTCTGCTCCTCGCGTGCGCCGGGCGCTGGCTGTTTCTCTCGCAGCTGTGATCCCGGTGCTCGCAGCATGTTCGGACTCCGAACCGCAGGGCCCGGCCGTGCCGTCGACGGAGGCGCCGCAGCAGAACGTGTCGCACGGTCCGTTCTTCCCCGAGTGCGGCGGAGTCAGCGATGAGACGATCGCCCAGTTGACCGAGGTCCCCGGCCTGGTGAACACCGCGAAGACCTCGGTCGGATGCCAGTGGCTGTCCGGTGGATCCATCCTGGGACCCCACTTCTCGTTCTCGTGGTTCCGCGGAAGCCCCATCGGCCGTGAGCGCAAGACCATGGAGTTGTCGCGCACCAGCGTCGAAGACATCAACATCGAGGGCCACGACGGCTTCATCGGCATCAACGAAGACCCCGACCCGAAGATCGGCGTCAACCTCTGCGAGGTGGGCATCCAGTTCAACGACGACTTCATCGAATGGTCGATCAGCTACTCACAGCCGCCCTATCCGGACGCCTGCGAAGTGGCCAAGGAACTCACCCGTCAGTCGATTGTGAACTCCAAATGACCCGCCGCCTGCTCACCGGGGCGATCGCTGCGATGGCCGGCCTGGCGCTGCTGACCGGCTGTACGCAGACGGTCGAAGGCACCGCAGCCAAGTCGAGCTCCGGAGACGTTCCCCGCAACGACAACTCGGAACGCAAGTACCCGAACCTGCTCAAAGAGTGCGAGGTCCTCACCGAGGACATCCTCGCCGAGACAGTCGGTGCCGATCCGCTCGACATTCAGAGCACCTTCGTCGGCGCGATCTGCCGGTGGCAGGCCGCCAACCCGGCCGGACTGGTGGATATCACCCGCTTCTGGTTCGAGACCGGCAGCCTCGACAATGAGCGCAGCGTCGCCGAACAGTTGCAGTATCAGATCGAGAATCGCTCGGTCGCCGGTATCGAATCGATCGTGATGCGGCCCAACGATCCCAACGGCGCGTGCGGCGTCGCCAGCGATGCCGCCGGCGTCGTCGGATGGTGGGTCAACCCACAGACGCCCGGCATGGATGCCTGCGGTATGGCGATCAAGCTGATGGAGTTGACGCTCGCCACCCGCGCTTAGCGCGCTCCGATTGGATTGCGGCTCAGCGCGCTGCGATGGGATTGCGCGCTCAGCGCGCGGTATGGAAGTCCACGAGTTCGGCGCCGCGCAGAGCCCACTGATCCCACGGCGCCGCAGCGCGCAGCACCGCGATCGACGAGGTGGGGAATTTGGCTGAAAGCTGGGCAGCGACAGGCCCGTTGCTGGACTCCTCGTCTGCGAGGCCGAGCGCGACCGACGACATCACCGGCTCGTGCCCGACCACCAGCAGCGTGGACACCCCGTCCCCGAAGCGCGACTGCACGCCGTTGATCTCCTCGATGACGATGCCGGGCGTGGCGTCGTAGATCCGGTCGACGTACTCGACCGCGGCGGTGATGCCTGTGCGCTCCAGAGTCTGTCGTGTGCGGGTGGCGGTGGAGCACAGCACGGCGTCGACGTCGTTCCCGGCGGCCCTGATCCAATCGCCGGCAAGCGCGGCCTCTCTGACACCTCTCGGCGCCAGCGGACGGTCGTGGTCGGGCACCCCGTCGGGGTAATCCGACTTGGCGTGGCGCAGCAACAGCAGGGTGCGATATCGGTCGCTCATCTCATCAACCGTAAGGCATGCCGGTGCGCGTCCACGGACTTGTCGGGGGCCGGACCTACAGTAGCGATGCCCTTCAAGAAAACGAGGGCGCCCAGGGCACCTGACGGGAAAGGATGGGCTGAGATGCGTTTTCTCCACACGGCTGACTGGCAGCTCGGAATGACCCGCCACTACCTCAACGGGGATGCGCAGCCGCGCTATTCGGCCGCTAGGCGAGGTGCTGTGGCTGCTCTCGGGCCGCTGGCCACCGACCTGGCCGCGGAGTTCGTGGTCGTCTCCGGCGACGTCTTCGAGCACAACCAGCTCGCCCCGCGTGAGGTCAGCACGGCGCTGGAGGTGATGCGTGGCATCACGGTGCCGGTGTACCTGCTGCCCGGCAACCACGATCCGCTGGACGCATCGTCGGTGTACACCAGTGCACTGTTCACGTCCGAGAAGCCGGAGAACGTGATCGTGCTCGACACCCCGGGTGTTCACGAGGTGCGCCCGGGCGTGCAACTGGTTGCCGCGCCTTGGTTTTCCAAGGCGCCCACCACCGACCTGGTCGCCGAGGTGCTCGAGGGTCTGCCGGCGGATGGAGTGACCCGCATCGTCGTCGGCCACGGCGCCGTCGACATCCTGGTTCCGGACAAGGACAGGCCGTCGCTGATCGGACTCGCCGCCGTGGAGGCCGCTATCGCGCGCGGTGCTGTGCACTATGTCGCTTTGGGGGACAAGCACTCTCGCATGAGTGTGGGCTCCACGGGGCGCATCTGGTATTCGGGCTCACCCGAGGTGACCAACTACGACGACATCGAACCCGACCCCGGCCATGTGCTCACGGTGCATATCGACGAATCAGACGACGCACGGCCGGTGCAGGCCGACGCGCACCGGGTCGGCGCCTGGCGCTTCATGTCTCTGAAGCACTCGGTGGACAGCAGCCGCGACGTGGCCGATCTCGACATCAACCTCGACCAGATGCCCGACAAGGAGCGTACGGTGATCAGGCTGGGGCTCACCGGCTCACTCACCGTCACCGACCGCGCCGCGCTCGACACCTGCCTGGACCGCTATGCGCGGTTGTTCGCGGCTCTCCTGCCGTGGGACAAGGAGACCGACATCGCCGTGATACCCGCCGATGGGGAGTTCGACGATCTCGGTATCGGAGGATTCGCGGCGGCCGCTGTCGAAGAGTTGGTGAGCACGGCCCGCGCGGCCGGCGACGATGCCGAGGACGCACGCGCCGCGCTCGCCCTGCTGCTACGGCTCGCGCAGGGAGGGGCGGCGTGAAACTACATCGTCTGGTGCTCACGAACTACCGCGGAATCACGCACCGCGACATCGAGTTTCCCGATCGCGGTGTGGTGGTCGTCAGCGGTGCGAACGAGATCGGCAAATCGTCGATGCTCGAAGCGCTCGACTTGCTGCTGGAATCCAAGGACCGCTCGTCCAAGAAGGAGGTCAAGCAGGTCAAGCCCACCCACGCCGACGTGGGGGCCGAGGTGACGGCCGAGATCTCCGCGGGTCCCTACCGTTTCGTGTATCGCAAACGGTTCCACAAGAAGCCCGAAACTGAGCTGACGGTCGTCGCGCCGCGCCGCGAGCAGCTCACCGGAGACGAGGCACACGAACGGGTGCGGGCAATGCTCGCCGAAACGGTCGACCTCGACCTGTGGCAGGCGCAACGGGTGCTGCAATCCGCACCGACCACCGCCGCGGACCTCTCCAGCTGTGACGCGCTGTCGCGGGCGCTCGACGTTGTCGCCGGCGACGTCGACGACGATGACCCCGCTCCCGGCGGTGCGGCGGACAGCCTTCTCGTCGATCGCATCGACGGCGAATACCGGCGCTATTTCACATCGACAGGGCGCTCCACCGGCGAATGGGCAGCCGCTACCACGCGCCTGCAGAACGCCGATCAGGAGGTCGCTCGGTGCGCGGCTGCCGTGGCCGAAGTCGAGGACGCCGCCCGCAGGCACGCGACGCTGACCGCTGATCTGGCCGTCGTCGCCGCCGAAAGTGCCGCTGCCGCACAGCGACTGGCGGCTGCATCCGAGGCCGCGCAGAAGGTCGCCGAACTGCAGGGTGAGCTCGACCATGCGACCGTGCGTGCCGAGGCCGCCGCGTCCACCCACGCGGCGTCCCAGACCGCGCTCACCGAGCGGCGCCGAACACGTGCCGACATCGACGAGCGGACCGCGGCGGTCGAGCGGCTGCACGGCGAATGCGCTGCCGCCGCCGACGATCTCGACACCGCCCGCGAGATGAAGGTGGCTGCCGACGAGACGGCAGCGCACGCGAAGACGGTGGTCGCTGCCAGCCAGGCGCGCGTCGATGCGGCGCGTACTGCGGTGCAACGCCTTTCCGATCGCGAAGAAGTGGATCGCCTCACCGGCAGGATCGCCACCCTCGAACGGCATCAACGCGAATTGCAAGCCGTAGCTCGCGAACTCGACTCGATGACGTTGACCGACACGCTGATGGCCGCCATCGAGGAAGCCGCCGTCGTTGTCGACCGCGCCGCAGCTGCCGTCGAGCAGACGTCGGCGCACATCGAGGTGGTCGCGACTGCCGACGTGAAGGTCCGAACCGGCGACGAGGTCGCGACGGTGAGCGCAGGACAGCGATGGGCTGCGGGCATTTCCTCGGAGACCGGGTTCGACGTCCCGGGCGTGTTGTCGATACGGGTCGTGCCCGGCGCGTCGGCCGCCGCCACCAAGGCAAAGCTCGACGCCGCGACAGACATTCTGGCCGAGGCCCTGCATCGGGCCGGCGTCGCCGATGTCGCGGCCGCGAGGACGCTCGATCGTCGCAGGCAGGAACTGCGCGCAACCCATCAGCAGGTGCGTGCCGTTCTTGAGGCGCTGACCGTCGATGGCTCCGCAGAGGACCTGCGCGCGCGGCTCGATGTCGTGGGGGCAAGGCTGCCCGCAGAGGACGGTCTGTTCGATCCGGCCACCGGTGAAGCGCTGGACCCTGGTGCTCAGCGTCTCGAACTCATCGAAGCGATCGCCAAGAACCAGGAGGCCATCCGTGACTGCGAGACCCAGGCGAAGGTCGCCGAACAAGCCGGCAAGCTCCTGGCGAAGCGCGAACTGCACACGGCACGTCTGATGGAGAAGCTGCAGTCCGCGCAGAACGAGTTGGCTGCCTGCAGTAGGCGACTTGCCGAGCAGCGCGAGGTGATCGGCGACGATGAGCTCGCCGTGAAGACCGAAGCCGACGCGGAGGCCACGGGCAAAGCCGCAGCCCTCGTCGCACAGCTCGGCGAGGAGTTGGCCCGTCACCAGCCCGCGGCCGTCGCGGCCGCCCTGGCCGACGCCGAGCGCAGTATGCGGGTCGTCGATGTTCGGCGGGAGGCGGTCGCGGACGCGCTGCGGGAGGTTTCCGCGCAGCTGAAGGTGTTCGGCACAGAGGGACGCAAGGGCAGCCTCGATGCCGCCGAAACCGAACGCGAGCGCGCCGAGGCCGAGTTCGTCCGGGTGCAGCGCCGGGCGCGGGCCGCGCAGCTGCTCAGGTCGGTCATGGGCAGGCATCGTGACGCGATGCGGCAGCGCTACGTCGATCCGTACCGCAGCGAAGTGCAACGGTTGGGGCGCATCGTTTTCGGGGAGACGTTCGAGGTGGACGTCGACAGCGCATTGCGCATCGGGCACCGCACGCTGTCGGGCCGCACGGTGCCCTACGAGTCCCTGTCCGGGGGTGCCAAGGAACAGCTGGGGATCGTGGCCCGTCTTGCGAGCGCAGCGCTGGTCGCCAAGGAGGACAAAGTGCCCGTCGTCATCGACGACGCGCTGGGTTTCACCGACGCCGATCGGCTGACGAAGATGGCAGAGGTATTCGACGCCGTCGCCGGTGACGGTCAGGTCATCATCCTGACGTGCAGCCCACAGCGCTATGCCGACGTTCGCAGCGCGCAGCACATCGAGCTCATCGCAGGCTGACGGCGTCGGGTGCCGCCCCCGCGAAGCGCAAGGCACAATGTGCCTTGATGACGATGAATGCCAGGCGTCGCCGGGCGCACGACAAGCTCGCGGCGCTGCCGGGGGTGCGTCCGGTGCGCAGGCCGGTCCGAGCCGGCCGGGATGAGCGATTCGACGTGTTCTACGTGCGAACCGGCCGGAAATCGGCACACCCGTTCGTCGTCATCCCCGGCGGGCCGGGCGCCGCGTCGATCGCGCTCTACCGGGCCTTCCGTCGGCGCGCCGCCGTCGCGGGACTCGACGTCATCATGGTCGAACACCGCGGAGTGGGGCTGTCACGTCACGATGACGCCGGGGCAGACCTGCCGCCCGAGGCGCTGACCATCGATGCCGCGGTGGACGACATCGCCGCTGTGCTCGACGACGCCAAGGTGGACAAGGCCGTCGTGTACGGCACCTCCTACGGGTCGTATCTGGCCGCAGGCATGGGGGTGCGGCACCCGGGCCGTGTGCACGCGATGGTGTTGGATTCACCGCTGCTGTCGGCCGGGGACATCGACGTGGTCCGCACGCAGACCCGCAAGGTGCTGTGGGACGGTGCCGCTCCCGGCAGCGCCGACCTGGCGTGTCGGGTGCGACGGTTGGCCGCTGATGGTGTGTTGTCGTCCAAGGATGTTCAGTTGATCGGCGACATGTACGGCGCAGCGGGTCCCGACGTTCTACGGCGGCAGCTCGACCTGCTGTTGGCCGGTCGCGATCTCCTGTGGGCGGCGGTCGGACTCGGAACCCGCAAGCTGTTGGAGCGCAAGACGCCCTACCACCACGAGCCGGACCTCGTCGAGCGGATCGCCTACCGCGAGTTGAACTACGGCGCCGTGCCAGACGGGGGACCGCTCGACCCTGCAATCGCTTTTCGTGAAATGGCCACCGGGGATGTGGAATTCGTGGCGGAACCCTACGATCTGCCCTCGGCGATGCCCAGCTTCACGTGGCCGGCGGCAGTGATCTCAGGAGGGCGCGACCTGACCACCCCGCCGGAAGTGGCGCGTCGCATCGCCGACCTCATTCCCGACTCGGTGCTCGTCGACCTGCCGACCGCGGGCCACAGCATCCTCGACACCCGCGAGCATGCGGCGTTGGAGATCTGCAAGGCGATTCATGCCGGCACGATCCACGAACTCGGCTCCCGATCTGCAGAGCTGGACGCGCTGCCTGCAAACCTCACCGTCCGGCTGCTGGTACGTGCCATCGCCGTGGCAGCCCGCGCCGAGTCGGCGGTACCGGGTGCGGTGCCCAAGGCTGTGCGGGAGATCGCCAACTCGACTACTTCATAAATCCGATCGCCGAGAAGTTGATGTCGCCGATTCCCGCTGGGCCGTAGTTCGCGAGATTGCTTCGGACCGCCGCGTTCCCGGCGGACTGCACCAGCGGCAGGCTGTGATTCTCCGCCCAGATCATCTTGTCCAATTCGTTGGCCAGCTCGCGGGCCTTGGCCGGGTCCAGCTCCGACAGGGTCTCCTCGATCTTGGCGTCGATCTGCGGGCTGCCGATCTTGCCGAAGTTGCTCTCTCCGCCGTCGGCGTAGATCTGCGTGAGGCTGGCCAGCGGAAACGCGTCACCGCCCCAAGCGAACTGGGCGATGTCGAAATTACCCGGAATCACGTAATCGGTGAACAGCGAACCGCCCGCGACCGGCATGAGCTGGACGTTGACGCCGATCTGTGCGAGCTGATTCTGCGTGATCTGACCGGTGGCGCGGGTGCTCTGCCCGTCGTAGAAGACGTCGCGGAGTGTCAACTGCTTTCCGTCCTTCTCGCGGAACTGGCCGTTGAGTCGCCATCCGAGCGCATCGAGCTCGCTCTTGGCGGCTTCCGGATCGAAGCCGACGCTGTTGTCCTGGTAACCCTCCTGGCCGGCCAGGTAGATGTGGTTGTTCAGCGGAACGGGGTTGTCGGTCAGCCCACGTTGCGTCACCGCGGCGATGGCTTGGCGGTCAATGCCTTTCGCGATCGCGGCGCGCAGCGCGGGGTCCGACAGCAGCGCGCCCTCGGCGCCGTTGAACGTCATGTGGCTCCAGCTGGGCGCAGGTGCACGGCGGATCGACACGCCCTGGGCGCGGCGGGCACGCTCGAGATCGTCCAGCGTCAACAGCCCCGCGACGTCGAGCGCGTTGTTCTCCAGCGCGGGAATCACCGCAGCGTCATCGAGGACGCTGTAGGTGATGGTGTCGAGCAGCGGCGGCGTGCCCCACCATTTCGGGTTGCGGCTCAACACGATTCGCTGCGCGCCGCGATCGACCGTCGAGATGATGAACGGTCCCGCCGATGCCGAGGGTCCGTTGAGGAAGCCCTTGTTGAACACCTCGGGATCAGAGGTCATCGACTTCGGCGCCAACATCGCGTTGCCTGCGAACATGCCTCGCCAGTCGGCGAAATGGCTCGCGAACGTGATGACCGCCTGCCGGTCGTCGACACCCTTGGTGACCGACGCCACGCGCTCGCTGCCGTTGGGCGAGGCGAACAGGAAGCGCTTGTCCTTGCCGCTGGTGGCGTTGATCTGAGCCGCGAGGTCCTCCCACGTGATCGGAGTCCCGTCCGACCAGACCGCCTTCGGGTTGATCGTGTACGTGACGACCTGGGGGTCCTCGCTCGTCAGCTCGACATCGGTGAAGTAGTCGGTGTTGACCGTCATCTCCCCGTCGGGCTTGATGAAGAACGCGCGCGGCATCGTCGCCCGAAGAATCCTGTTGTACTCACCGGGGCTGTCGACGTGGAGATAGTTGAAGTTGGGCGGAAAGCCGGGCAGGGCCAGCCGCAGGTTGCCGCCCTGCTGCAGCGTCGCCGGGTCCTGCGGATTGATGTCGGCGGTCGCACCCAACTCGGCGTTGCCGCCGGCCGAGGGGACGTCGTTCGTGCCGCTGGAGCAGCCGGTCAGGACCAGCGCCGCTACCGTCCCTACCGCGAGCAGACGCACAATCGCACCTCTGAGGGCCAAACCATGCGACTTTGTGTCTGCTCGCGAATTCATAGACGTCGACTCTAATCGGGATCGGGGTGCGGGCGGGGAACCGCGGCGAGCAACCGCCGGGTGTATTCGTGCTGGGGGTTCTCGAACACCTGCTCGCTGTCGCCCTGCTCGACGATGACGCCCCTGTGCATCACCGCCACCCGGTGGGCGAGGTGACGTACCACGGACAGGTCATGCGACACGAACAGGTACGCGAGCCCGAAGCGGTCCTGCAGATCCAGTAGCAGATTGATGATGCCCGCCTGGATGGACACGTCGAGCGCGGATACGGGCTCGTCGAGCGCAAGGATCTTCGGCCGCAGCGCAAGTGCCCGCGCGATGCCGATGCGCTGCTTCTGACCACCGGAGAACTCCGCCGGATACCGGCTGGCGTCCTCGCGGCGCAAACCCACCACGGTCAGGAGTTCGCCGACCCGCTCGCGGGTGGCTTCTCGACCGGAACCACTGGCCTGCAACGGCTCTGCCAGCACGTCGAACACAGGCAGACGAGGGTCCAGCGACGCCACCGGATCCTGGAACACCACCTGCAAATCACCACGAAGAGCCCTGCGTCCAGCGCGGTCGAGGGCTGCGACGTCGCGGCCCAGGACTTCGATGCTGCCGGACTGCGGGGCCGTCAACTCCAGAATTTGATGCAGCGTCGTCGATTTGCCCGAACCCGATTCGCCCACGATGCCCAGCGTCCGGCCGGCGGGCAGCTCGAAACTGATGCCGTCCACCGCGCGCACCTCGCCGATACGGCGCCGCAGGACCACGCCCTTGGTCAGCTGGTAGGTCTTCGTCAGGTCGGTGACGCGCAGTACGACGGAGTCGTCGCGAGCGGCCGGCTCCGGCGGTGCCGCCGTCGACACTCCGTAGATGTCGGCTGCACTTCGGCCCGCGACGTGCTCGCTGCGAATGCACGCGACGTGATGGTTCGGGGCGACGAGCGCCAATTCCGGTTCGGCCGTGCTGCATTCGTCGATGGCGAGCGGGCAGCGCGGGGTGAACGGGCAGCCGGGCGGAAGCGCGGACACCGACGGTGGAGCACCGGGGATGGGCACCAGCCGCGCGCCCTGCTGCGCGTCAAGTCTCGGCACCGATCCGAGAAGCCCAGCGGTGTAGGGCATTCGGCGAGCTTGGTAGAGGTCGGCGACCGGCGCGGTCTCGACTGCCCGGCCCGCGTACATCACCAGCGCGCGGTCGGCGAATTCGGCCACCACGCCGAGGTCGTGGGTGATGACCAACACCCCGGCGCCGGTGACGTCGCGAGCTGTGCGGAGCACGTCGAGGATCTGGGCCTGCACCGTCACATCCAGCGCGGTCGTCGGCTCGTCGCAGATCAGCAGGTCGGGGTCGTTGGCGATCGCGATGGCGATCACGACGCGTTGCCGCTCGCCACCGGACAATTCGTGTGGAAACGCTCGTGCGCGCTGTTGCGGCTGTGCGATGCCGACGAGCTCCAGCAGCTCGATGGCCCGGGTACGCGCGGCGCGTGCGTCGACCCCGCTGCGGTGGATCCTGATGGCCTCGGCAATCTGGTCGCCGACGGTGTAGACCGGCGTGAGCGCCGACATCGGGTCCTGGAACACCGTGCCGATCTTGGCGCCGCGGATGCGGGACATCTGCTTGTCGGACAGGCCCAGCAGCTCGTCGTCGTGCAGGCGGACCGAACCCGTCACCTCCGCGTACTCGGGTAGCAACCCGATGACGGCCATGGCGCCTGCGGACTTGCCCGCACCGGATTCCCCGACGAGCGCGACGACCTCGCCGGAGTCGACGTGGTAGTTGAGGCCACGCACCGCGGGGATCTGTCCTGTTTCGGTGGGGAAGGCGACGTGCAGGTCGCGCACCTCGAGAAGGCTCATGCGGGCGCCCTCCGGCGCCGGCGTGCCGGCCGCACTCCAGGGTCGAGCGCGTCGCGGAGTCCGTCGCCGACGAGGTTGGCGCAGAACACGATCAGCACAAGGACGCCCGCCGGAAACAGGAACACCCACGGGAACGTCGTCACCGAGCGGGTGCCGTCGGCGATCAGCGTGCCCAACGACACGTCGGGTGGTTGGACACCGAATCCGAGGAAGCTCAAGCTGGTTTCGGCCAGTATCGCCAGGCCGACGTTGAGCGTGGTGTCGATGATCAGGATCGAGGCCGTGTTCGGGATGATGTGCCGGACGATGATGCGCCAGTTACTGACACCCATATATCGTGCGGCGGTGACGAACTCGCGTTCGCGCAGGCTCATCGTCAGACCTCGCACGATGCGGGCGCTGATCATCCAGCTGAACGCCGCGAGCAACAGGATCAGCCACAGCTCGGTCCCGGAGTCCTGGATGCGGGGGGTGACGATCGCGATGAGGAGAAAGCCGGGAACCACCAGCAGCAGATCGACGAGCCACATCAGTGCGGCGTTGCGCCAGGCCCCGAAGTACCCCGCCACCGCACCCACCGTTGCGGCGATCAACGTGGACAGGAAAGCCACGCAGACACCGATCAACATCGACTTCTGCATTCCGCGCAAGGTCTGCGCCAGCACGTCCTGGCCGAGGGCGTTGGTGCCGAACCAGTGCGTCGTGCTCGGCGGCTGCTGCAGCGCGTAGTAGTCCAGATCGGTGTGGGTGTAGGGCAGCAGGGGCGGCAGCGCATAGCAGGCGATGAAGAGCGCGGCGAGTACGCACAGCGACACCACCGCGGGCCGGTTGCGCAGGAACCTGCGCCACACCAGCGTGCGGCGGGACACGAAACGCTGATCGCGTGTCACGACACCCTCACCCGCGGGTCCAGCGCCGCGTACAGCACATCCGAGAGCAGTCCGGCCAGCAGCACCGTCGCGCCGGTGAACACCGTGATGGCGACGATGATGTTGGTGTCCTGCGTGGAGATGCCCTGGATGAACCATTCCCCGATCCCGTGCCAGCCGAAGATCTTCTCCACGAACACCGCGCCGGTGAACAGCCCGCCGACCCCGTAGGCGAACAGGGTCGCCATCGGGATCAGCGCTGTCCGCAGTCCGTGCTTGAGAAGCGCCTGCCGTCGGGTGAGTCCTTTGGCCCGGGCCGTGCGGATGAAATCCTGGCCGAGCACGTCGAGCATCGCATTGCGCTGGTAGCGGCTGAATCCGGCGATCGACACGAGCGCAAGCGTCAGTGTCGGAAGCACCAGGTGCTGCAGCCGGTCGACGAACTGGTCGAACGCCCCGCCCACGGCGTCGGTGGACGTTTCACCGGTGTACTCGAACACCTGCATCCCGAGGATCGAATTACCCCGAAGGGCCGCGAGGATCAGCAGATTGGCGATCACGAACGTCGGCGTGCTCAGGATCAGCAGCGCCAACGTGGTGATGACGCGGTCGGAGAGCCGGTACTGCCGGATCGCGCCCCATGCCCCGGCCAGGACTCCGACGACGGTGCCGACGATCGAGCCGATGATCACCAGCCGCAGGCTCACCCCGATCCGTCGCCACAGTTCATCGGAGACGGGCTGGCCCGCGACGGTGGTCCCGAAGTCGCCCCGGACGGCGCCGGACACCCAGTCGGCATATCGGATCGGGATGGGTTTGTCGAGGTTGAGCTCGGCGGCCTTGGCGTCGATCACGGCCTGGGGCGGGCGGGGGTTGCGCTCCAGCAGGCTGTCCAGCGGAGAGAACGTGAGCGACGTCAGAGCGAACGCCACAAAGGATGCCAGCCCCAGCAGGACTACATAGTTCAGCAGCCGGCGCGCGAGGAAGCGGGTCATCCGGTGCTTCCGCCATGGGGCTGCATGCGCCCCAGGTTAGGAGATGTGTGTTGCTACAGCCCGCCAGGCGCGGCCGATCGAGGCATACGCAGCGGATCGAGCACTTCGGTGACGGTCGGCGTGACCGCCGTGCCGGACTGCTCACCCTGAACCATCACGCTGTCGTCCACGTCGAACCGCGCCCCCTGGCCGGCCGCTGTCGACCATGTTTGGGTGAACCCGTCTTCGCTGCGCACGGTGATGGAATTCGGTGTCGTGGCGGTGATGATGCCGGACTGGCTCATCATGGTGACGAAGCCGCCCGCGCCGTCGGCGACGACGACTTGGCCGTGCACAGGTGGGCCGTGCTGCGCGCCGTGGCCCGCGCCACCAGGACCGAACGCGCCGGGCTGGGGACCGCCGTCGGTTCCCGGTGGATGCGGTGGCGGCCCCATGAACTGCGACGACGTGTTTCCGGTTGCCGCGTAGACGGCGGCACCGCCCAGCCCGGCGATCGCCGCGGCGATGGCGACGGCCATCAGCGACTGCCGCAGTCCCCAGGGTTTCGGCCGGGCATACGGGGTGCCCCACACTGTGTCGGCGGGGTCATACTCGGTGGTCATGGCACCAGACTGGCCACTGTTGATGTGGGGGAGCTGTGTGGGCGATCAGCATCCTCTATGACGGCGGCCTCACAGCGCGCACATAGGAACGGCACAGTGCGCGCCTAGCGGGGCGTCCGATAATGGGTCGGTGGCCACCCCGCACAGCGCTCCCTCAGACGGCTCCGGACGGGTCGTCATGCGGCGTGCCGACGGCAGCCCGATCCACGTCCTCGTCGTCGACGACGAGGCGGTGCTGGCCGAGCTGGTGTCGATGGCGCTGCGCTACGAGGGCTGGGACATCTCCACCGCCGGCGACGGCGCGTCGGCGATAGCGATCGCCCGCGAGAACCCGCCCGACGTCGTCGTGCTCGACGTGATGCTGCCCGACATGAGCGGGCTGGAGGTGCTGCGCAAGCTGCGCGAGCAGGTGCCCGGCCTGCCCCTGCTGTTGCTGACCGCGAAGGATTCGGTCGAGGACCGTATCGCCGGCCTGACCGCAGGCGGCGACGACTACGTGACCAAACCGTTCAGCATCGAGGAGGTCGTGCTGCGGCTGCGGGCGCTGCTGCGGCGGACCGGCGTGACGACCGAAGAAGGCGGCGCCAAGATCGTCGTCGGTGATCTGGTGCTTGACGAGGACAGCCATGAAGTGACCCGCGCCGGTGAGGTCATCACCCTCACCGCAACGGAATTCGAACTGCTTCGGTTCATGATGCGCAACTCCAAGCGCGTGCTGAGCAAGGCGCAGATTCTCGACCGCGTCTGGAGTTATGACTTCGGCGGACGCTCCAACATCGTCGAGCTGTACGTGTCGTATCTCAGAAAGAAGATCGACAGCGGGCGCGAGCCGATGATCCACACACTGCGCGGTGCGGGGTATGTCCTCAAGCCGGCGCGCTGAGCGCCCGCGGTTCTCGCCGCGCGGCTGGACACTGCGGACTCGGCTCATCGTCACCCAGGTGGTCTTGCTCGCCGTGGTCTGCGCGGGCATCGGTATCGCCACAGAGTTTGCGCTGCAACGGTTTCTGATGAATCAGCTCGACGAACAGGTCATCGAGGCGGGCCGGCGGTCCTCGGTGATCTTCGAGTTCGGCCCGCCGCCACCGCCCGGCATGGCGCCGATGCCACCCGGAATGCCACCGATGCCGCCCGGCATGCGGCCCGCGGAGATGACGGCTTTCCCGCTCCCGCCGCGTCCGGGGCACGGCCCGCGCGTCATGATCCGTGACGACCAGGGGCCCGGACCGGCGTTTCTCAATGCCCCCGGCCAGGCCATCCTCACCGTGGGCGCCGTGGTGGCCGACGGCCGCCCACAGGAAGCCGGGATGATCGCCTCCGACGGCTCCCGCGCCGAAATATCCTCTGCTGCAGCACAGGAACTGGCGGCGGTCCCGGTAGACGAGCGGCCGCAGACGGTCAATCTCGAGGGGCTCGGCCGTTATCGTGTCGTCGCCTTCCCGTCCCATATACCCGGGGAAGCCGTGGTCGCCGGACTGCCGACGTCCGACGTCGACGACACGCTGTTCTGGGTGGTGGTGATCTTCTGCGTCGTCGCGGCCGTCGCTCTCGTCGGTGCCGGCACTGCCGGTGTCGTCATCGTCCGGCGCCAACTTGCGCCGCTGACAAGGGTTTCCGCAGCCGCCCAGCAGGTCGCCGATCTGGAGCTCGACCGTGGCGAGGTGAGGTTGCCGACCCCGATCGTCGACGTCGACCCGGTGGCTGCACAGACCGAGGTCGGACAACTGGGCGCAGCTTTGAACCGGATGCTCGACCGGATCGCCGGCGCGCTGTCGGCGCGGCACGCGAGTGAGACCCGGGTGCGCCAGTTCGTCGCCGACGCCAGCCACGAGTTGCGCACCCCGCTGGCTGCCATCCGCGGCTACACCGAACTGGCGCAACGCAAACAGGCACAGCTGCCCGACGATGTCGCCCACGCGGTGAATCGCGTCGAATCCGAGACGGCCCGCATGACGCGCCTCGTCGAGGACATGCTGCTGCTCGCGCGTCTCGACACCGGCCGACCACTTCAGCGCGACAGCGTGGACCTCACCCGGCTGGTCGTCGACGCCGTCAGCGACGCCCACATCGCGGGGCCCGAACACAACTGGGAACTCGACCTTCCCGACGAGCCGGTCGTCGTCGCGGGTGATGAAGCCCGCCTGCATCAGGTGCTGGCGAACCTGCTCGCCAATGCGCGCACCCACACTCCACCGGGGACGACGGTAAAGACCTCGCTCGGGGCTGGAGATCGCGGCGACGTGGTCCTGACCGTCCTCGACGACGGCCCGGGTATCCCGCACTGGCTGCAACCGAACGTGTTCGAACGCTTCGCCCGCGGGGACACCTCGCGCTCCCGGATCGGCGGCAGCACCGGTCTGGGGCTGGCCATCGTGGCTGCCGTCGTGCGCGCGCACCACGGCACGATCGACGTGCAGAGTGTCGAGGGCAGAACAGAATTCACCGTCAGACTGCCCGGTGATTCACAGCTGCGGCACAGTTCGCCCCCATCGGGCGCCTAGCCGGGCCACCGATGATCGTCCGGTGACCCTGCTGATCCCGGACGAGCAGACGCAAACTCGCGCGCACGAGCGCCCATCCGTGCGAGTTCGCGTCTGCTCGCCACGGGCCGGCCTAGCGGTGCTGCTCATCGCGACCGCAGGCCTCTATCTGTGGGGACTCGGCGCCAGCAGGTGGGCGAATGCGTACTACTCGGCGGCCGCGCAGGCGGGCTCGCAGAGCTGGACGGCGATGTTCTTCGGGTCCAGTGACGCTGCGAACTCGATCACCGTCGACAAGCCACCCGCCGCACTGTGGGTGATGGACATCTCGGTGCGATTGTTCGGGATGAACCCGTGGAGTGTGCTCGTCCCGCAGGCCCTGATGGGGGTGGCAGCCGTCGCGGTCCTCTATTCGGCGGTACGCCGGGTCAGCGGGCCCGGCGCCGGCCTGCTCGCGGGCGCCGTCATGGCCCTGACACCCGTGGCGGCGTTGATGTTCCGGTTCAACAACCCCGACGCGCTGCTGGTGCTGCTTCTGGTGCTCGCCGCGTACTGCACGCAGCGCGCGTGCGAGAAGGATGCCAGCCGGTGGTGGCTGATCGCCGCCGGGGTGGCGGTCGGGTTCGGATTCCTGACCAAGATGCTGCAGGCATTCCTGGTATTGCCGGCGTTGGCAGGGACGTATCTGGTTGCGGCACAGAGGCCGCTGCGGCGCCGTATCGTCGACGCGCTGCTGGCGGCCCTCGCCGTCGGCGTTTCGGCCGGGTGGTACCTGCTCGTCGTCGACCTGTGGCCGGAAAAGATGCGGCCCTATATCGGTGGTTCGCAGACCAACAGCATTCTCGAACTCACCCTGGGATACAACGGGATCGGCAGGCTCACCGGTGACGAGCCGGGGGGCCTCGGGAATCTCAACCACGACGTCGGCTGGGGCCGGCTGTTCGGGTTCGGCATGGGTGCCGACATCGGATGGCTGCTGCCCGCCGCGCTGATCACGCTCACCGCGGGTCTCCTCATCACCTGGCGGCGACCGCGCACCGATGCTACTCGCGCTGTGCTGATCCTCTGGGGTGGTTGGCTTCTGGTGACGGCCGTGGTGTTCAGCTACATGAACGGCATCGTCCACCCTTACTACACGGTGGCGCTTGCTCCGGCCATTGCCGCGGTGATCGCAATCGGCGCGACGCTGTTGTGGGAGCGCCGCCACGACATCAGGTCGGCCACCGCGCTGGCCGGTGCCGTGGCCGTCACCGCCGTTCTCGCCACGGTCCTGTTGGGACGCCACAGCGACTGGATGCCGTGGCTGCGGGTCGCCGTCGCGGTCGGGGGAGTCGGGGCCGCGGTGCTCCTCCTCGTGGTCGGCAGACTGCGCGCGCGTGTGGCGGTGGGGGTCGCGGGTCTCGCAATCGTGTCATGTCTCGCGGGCCCCGCCGCGTTCTCGGTAGCGACGGCGGCGTCCCCGCACAGCGGCGCGATCCCGTCGGTCGGACCGTCACGGGGCGGCCACGGCAACTTCACCGGTGGCGGACTGCTGAGCTCTCCGCAGCCACACCCCGATCTGCTCAGAATGTTGGCCGAGGACTCCGACGAGTTCACCTGGGCCGCAGCAGTTGTGGGATCCAACAACGCCGCCGGATATCAGCTGGCCACCGGTGCGCCCGTGATGGCGATCGGAGGGTTCAACGGCACCGACCCCTCGCCGAGGCTCCACGAATTCATTCGCTACGTCGACGAGGGGCGAATCCACTACTTCATCGTCGGCCCGACGACGATGATGGGCCACCGCACGGGGAGCGACACCCACGAATCCACGGCGATCCGCGAGTGGGTCGAGGTCCGCTATCCGGAGCTGACGGTGGACGGGACCGCCGTGTACGACCTGACCCAGCCGCCCGTCATCTCACAGCCGGAGCATAGCTCCGGCCCACGTAGAGCACACATCCGCGCACGAGCATGGCTGACATGACAGACACCCTCCTTGAGATACCTCGTCGGCGAGGCCGTTTCGAGCCCCGGCCCAACGCCGCGATCGCCGCCCGGGCCATGGGTGCTCCGGTGCTCGACGTCGTGGTCCCGGTCTTCAACGAGCAGGCGGCGTTGGCGGATTCGGTGCACCGCCTGCACCGCTACCTCCACGAGTCGGTACCGTTCCCCGCGCGGATCACGATCGCCGACAATGCCAGCGTCGATGACACCCCCCGCATCGCGGCCGAGCTCGCCGACGAGCTTGACGACGTGCGGGTGATCCGGTTGGAAGACAAGGGCCGCGGCCGCGCGCTGCACCATGTGTGGTCGCAGTCCGACGCCGCGGTGCTCGTCTACATGGACGTCGACCTGTCGACCGGCCTCGCCGCGTTCGCCCCGCTCGTCGCTCCGCTGATCTCCGGTCATTCGGATCTCGCGATCGGTACCCGGCTGGCCCGCGGCGCCCGTGTGCAGCGCGGGCCGAAACGCGAGTTCATCTCGCGCTGCTACAACTTCATCCTGAAATCCACGTTGTCGGCCGGTTTCTCGGATGCGCAGTGTGGATTCAAAGCGATCCGCTCCGACGTCGCCGCCCAACTGCTTCCCTACGTCGAGGACACCGGCTGGTTCTTCGACACGGAATTGCTCGTCCTGGCCGAACGAAGTGGGCTGCGGATCCACGAAGTCCCCGTGGACTGGGTCGATGATCCGGACAGCCGGGTCGACATCGTCGCCACCGCCGCGGCCGACCTCAGGGGGATCGGCAGACTTCTGCGCGGGTTCGCCACCGGGACGATTCCGGTCAACACCATCGCCGCGCAGCTCGGCGAGTCCGGGAACTCCGCCGCGCCGAGATCCCTGTTGCGGCAGGTGGTCCGATTCGGCGCCGTCGGCGTCGCGTCCACCGCCGCATACATTCTGCTGTTCATCCTGCTGCAGCCGTGGGCCGGTGCGCAGTTGGCGAACCTGACAGCCCTCCTGGTCACCGCGGTCGGCAACACGGCAGCCAACCGGCGCTTCACCTTCGGTGTCAGGAAGCGCTCACAGTTGGCCCGCCACCACGTCGAAGGGCTGTTCGTGTTCGGCGTGGCCCTGACCATCACCAGCGGCGCCCTCGCACTCTTGCACGCCACCATCACATCCCCGCACCACCTGGTCGAGCTCGCGGTTCTGGTCGCGGCGAATCTGCTCGCCACCGCGGTGCGTTTCGTCCTCCTGCGCGGCTGGGTGTTCCACCCCCGCCGCATCGACACCGAAGGAACCGCCCGATGACCATCACCGCGCCTCCGGCCGTCAGTGCCCACGCGGCAACCGATCCCGGCGCACTGCCACAGCCGCGGTGGGTGTGGCCGGCGTTGTCCGCCCTGCTGGCCGCCACCGCACTGCTCTATTTGTGGGGACTGGGATCGTCAGGATGGGCCAATACGTACTACGCGGCAGCCGTCCAGGCGGGCACCCAGGATTGGAAGGCGTGGCTGTTCGGCTCCCTTGATGCCGGCAACGCGATCACGGTCGACAAACCTCCGGCCGCACTGTGGGTGATGGTGTTGTCGGGCAGGTTGTTCGGCTTCAGCCCGTTCACGATGCTGCTTCCTCAAGCGCTGATGGGCGTGGCGTCGGTCGCAGTGCTCTTCGCCGCGGTGCGCCGGGTCAGCGGCCCGGGGGCCGGTCTGATCGCGGGCTCAGCCCTTGCGGTGACGCCGGTGGCGGCACTGATGTTCCGCTACAACAATCCGGACGCACTGCTGGTGCTGCTGCTCGTGGTCGCGGCCTACCTGATGGTTCGGGCGATCCAGACCGGCGGCGCCCGATGGGTGGTGCTGGTGGGTGTGGTCCTCGGCTTCGCCTTCCTGACCAAGCTGCTGCAGGCGTTCCTGGTCATGCCGGGCCTGGGGTTGGCGCTCCTGGTCGCCGCGCCGATCGGGATGTGGTCGCGCATCTGGCGGCTGCTCGCCGGGGCGCTCGCCATGGTCGTCACGGCGGGGTCGTTCCTGGCGCTGGTCAGCCTGTGGCCCGCGGGCTCGCGGCCCTACATCGGTGGCTCGACCGACAACAGTCTGCTGCAGCTCGCGCTGGGCTACAACGGGATTCAGCGGGTCGTGGGCGGTGAGGGAACGCCCGGCCACGGCGGCCCTCCTCCGGGTGGTGGCCCGGGTGGCCCCGGCGGCGGCGCCAATCTGTTCTTCGGCGGTGATCCCGGTATAAGCCGGTTGTTCGGAGCGTCGATGGGTACCGAGGCGTCGTGGCTGCTTCCCGCCGCGCTGATCGCTCTCGTGGCGGGTCTGTGGTTCACCCGTCGCGCAGCGCGCACCAACGCGGTCCGCGCGAGCCTGCTGCTGTGGGGTGGCTGGGTGCTCGTCTCCGGCCTCGTGTTCAGCTTCATGGACGGCATCATCCATCCCTATTACACGGTGGCGCTCGCACCGGGCATCGCGGCGTTGGTCGGCATCGCCGTTGCCGAATTATGGCGCGGGAGGACGAATATGGCGCCGCGCGTGATCCTGGGGACGATGTCGGCGGTCACCGGGGTCTGGGGATTCGTGCTGCTGAACCGGACACCGGACTGGCAGCCGTGGCTGCGGTGGGTGGTCCTGATCGGCTCGATCGCGGTGGCCGTGGTCATCGCGGTGGGTGTACATCGGCTCGGCCGTGGCATCGCACCGGTGGTTGCGGCGGCGATACTGCTCGCCGGCGCCGCACCAGCGGCGTACGCCGTCGAGACCGTCCTGCACGCTCACGACGGCCCGATGGCCATGTCGGGCCCGGCCAGGCCCGACGCCGGTCCCGGTGGCTTCGGCGGTCCCGGCGGCCCGGGTGGTCCTGGTGCATCCGTGGCGGACAACATCGAACTGCAGCAGCTCGTCGAGTCGGCTGGGAACCGTTGGGCAGCAGCAAGTATCGGATCGATGACGGCGGCTGAGCTGGAACTGCAGACCGGTGCGTCGGTGATGGCGATCGGCGGTTTCACCGGCAGCGACAACTCGCCGACCCTGCAGCAGTTCCAGGACTATGTCGCCGACGGTCAAGTCCGCTATTTCATCGCGGGCGAACATCACCGCCTGGGAGGCGACTCCGGCTCGTCGAGCCAGATCACCTCATGGGTCGAGCAGAATTTCGAGGCCATGGACGTCGGTGGGGCCACCGTCTACGACCTGCAGGACTAACCCGCCGGAATTGCATTCCAGCAGACCCGCACTCGGCTTTTTACCGCTGGAATGCAATTCCGGCGATTTGAACCCGTGACTTCGTCGGCCCGCGCCGCTAGCTTGCGGCCATGACGGTCACCGACGAGTACCTGAAGAACAACGAGAAGTACGCAGAATCTTTTTCCGGCCCCTTGCCGCTGCCGCCGAGCAAGCATGTCGCCGTGGTGGCGTGCATGGACGCGCGACTCGACGTCTACCGGATCCTCGGGCTCGGCGACGGTGAGGCACACGTCATCCGCAACGCCGGAGGCGTCATCACCGATGACGAGATCCGCTCGCTCGCGATCAGCCAGCGGTTGCTCGGCACCAAGGAGATCATCCTGATCCACCACACCGATTGCGGAATGCTGACGTTCACCGACGACGCCTTCAAGCGCGCCATCCAGGACGAGACGGGCCTCAAGCCGCAATGGGCGGCCGAGGCGTTCCCGGACGTGGAGGAGGACGTGCGTCAGTCGTTGCGGCGGATCGAGGCGAGCCCCTTCGTCACCAAGCACGAGTCCCTGCGCGGATTCGTCTTCGACGTGGCAACGGGACGGCTGAACGAGGTGACGGTCCAGGCGACCGTGTAGCCGGTGCCTGCATCCGGTCACTGACCTCGGAGGTCATCGATCACCATTGTTGACAGTGTCCCGCGGCACTGGTTTCATATCTGGTTATGACCATAAATATGGTCAAATCTACCAACTTTACGGGGAATGATGACCGCGACCGATGAGCTCACCCAGAATGCGGGCCGCTACGAACTGAGCCACCTACGCGCGCTGGAGGCCGAGGCGATCCACATCATCAGGGAGGTGGCCGCCGAGTTCGAGCGGCCGGTGCTGCTGTTCTCCGGCGGCAAGGATTCCATCGTGATGCTTCACCTTGCCCTCAAGGCGTTCCGGCCGGGCCGGCTGCCGTTCCCGGTGATGCATGTCGACACCGGCCACAACTTCGAGGAGGTGCTGCAGGCACGCGACGAGCTCGTCGCGGAGTCGGGTGTGCGCCTCGTGGTCGCCAAGGTGCAGGACGACATCGACGCCGGGCGGGTGGTCGAGACCATCCCGTCGCGCAACCCGATGCAGACCTTCACGCTGCTGCGGGCGATCCGTGAGAACAAGTTCGACGCCGCCTTCGGTGGCGCCCGGCGTGACGAGGAGAAGGCGCGCGCCAAGGAGCGGGTGTTCAGCTTCCGCGACGAGTTCGGACAGTGGGACCCGAAGAACCAACGCCCCGAGCTGTGGAACCTGTACAACGGCAGGCACCGCAAGGGGGAGCACATCAGGGCGTTCCCGCTGTCGAACTGGACCGAGTTCGACATCTGGTCCTATATCGGCGCCGAGAAGATCAAGCTGCCTTCGATCTATTACGCCCATCAGCGTCAGGTCTTCGAGCGCGACGGCATGCTGCTCGCGGTGCACAAGTACCTGCAGCCGCGCAGGGACGAGAAAATCGTCGAGAAGACGGTGCGCTTCCGCACCGTCGGCGACGTGACATGCACCGGTTGCGTGGAGTCCACGGCGGCAACGGTTTCCGAGGTGATCGCCGAGACCGCGATCTCGCGGCTCACCGAGCGCGGGGCCACCCGCGCCGACGACCGCATCTCGGAGGCAGGCATGGAAGACCGCAAGCGCGAGGGGTATTTCTGACATGAGGCGAGCGAAGCGACGGGATATTGAGCCGGGGCGAGCGAAGCGACGGGATATTTGACATGGGTTCGTCCACCACACTTCTGCGTATCGCGACCGCGGGTTCGGTCGACGACGGAAAGTCCACCCTGATCGGCCGGTTGCTGTACGACTCCAAGGCGGTCATGGAGGATCAGCTTGCCGCCGTCGAGCGCACCTCCAAGGAACGTGGAAACGACTACACGGACCTGGCGCTGGTCACCGACGGGTTGCGCGCCGAGCGCGAGCAGGGCATCACGATCGACGTCGCCTACCGCTACTTCGCCACGGCCAAGCGGAAATTCATCATCGCCGACACCCCGGGCCACATCCAGTACACCCGCAACATGGTCACCGGCACGTCGACCGCGCAGCTGGCGATCGTGCTCGTCGACGCCCGGCACGGACTACTGGAGCAATCCCGCCGGCATGCGTTCCTCGCCTCGCTGCTCGGCATCCAGCACATCGTGCTCGCCGTCAACAAGATGGACCTGATCGACTGGGACAGGGAGCGTTTCGAGAAGATCCGGGACGACTTTCATGATTTCGCCGCGCGCCTCGACGTCCACGACGTCACCACCATTCCGCTCTCGGCACTCAACGGCGACAACGTGGTCACCAAGTCGGATGTCACGCCCTGGTACGAGGGGCCGTCGCTGCTCGCACACCTCGAGGAGGTGTATATCGCCGGCGACCGCAATCTCACCGACGTCCGCTTCCCGGTCCAGTACGTCATCCGGCCGCAGACCCGCGAGCACGCCGACCACCGCAGCTACGCGGGCACCGTCGCCAGTGGCGTGATGCGTCCGGGTGACGAGGTCGTCGTGCTGCCCACCGGCAAGACGTCGCGGATCACCGAGATCGAGGGTCCGGGTGGCCCGGTCAGCGAAGCGTTCCCACCGATGGCAGTGTCGGTCAGCCTGGCCGACGACATCGACATCTCCCGCGGCGACATGATCGCCCGGCCGAACAACCAACCCCGTGTCGCGCAGGACTTCGATGCGACGGTGTGCTGGATGGCCGACGCCGATTCGCTCGAGCCGGGCCGGGACTACGTCATCAAGCACACCACCCGCACGACGAGGGTCAAGGTCACCGGCCTCGACTACCGCCTGGACGTCAATACCCTGCATCGCGACAAGACGGCGACTGCGCTGAAACTCAATGAGCTGGGCCGCATCTCGCTACGCAGTCAGGTTCCGCTGCTGCTCGACGAGTACAGCCGCAACTCGGCGACCGGCTCTTTCATCCTGATCGATCCCAACACCAACGGCACGGTCGCGGCGGGCATGATCCTGCCCCATGTGGCAGGGCGGACGTCGACACCGAACACGGTTCGCCACGAATCGCTGTGCAAGCCGGAGGACCGGCTCACCAAGGGCCGCACGGTGTGGTTCACCGGCCTGTCGGGTTCGGGCAAATCGTCCGTGGCGGTGCTCGTCGAGCAGAAGCTGCTCGAAAAGGGGATCCCTGCTTACGTTCTCGACGGAGACAACTTGCGGCACGGTCTCAACGCCGACCTCGGTTTCTCGATGGCTGACCGCGCCGAGAATCAGCGCCGGCTGGCCCACGTCGCCGCCATCCTCGCCGATTCCGGTCAGGTGGTGCTGGTGCCCGCGATCAGTCCGCTCACCGAGCATCGGGCGCTGGCGCGGAAGGTGGCCACCGAGCAGGGTCTGGACTTTTTCGAGGTCTTTTGCGACACACCACTGGAAGACTGCGAGCGCCGGGATCCCAAGGGGCTATACGCCAAAGCCCGAGCTGGCGAGATCACCCACTTCACCGGGATCGACAGCCCGTACCAGCGGCCGAAGAACCCGGACCTGCGGTTGACGCCGGATCGCACGCCTGACGAGCATGCCGAAGCTGTGATCGCGCTGCTGGAAAGCCGCGCCGAATGATGAGCGCCTACGCGAAGAGCAGACGATCATGACCGATCATGAACTGGCGGGACGGCTGGCCACCGATGCGGGCGCGCTGCTGCTCGACGTTCGCGCCGAGCTCGCCCAGGCGACCGTCGAGGAGCGGAAAGCCGCGGGGGACAAGCGTTCCCACGACTTCTTGATGGCCGCGCTGGCCACGGAGCGGCCGGATGACGCCGTGCTGTCGGAGGAAGGTGTCGACGACCCGGTGCGGCTGTCGGCGCGCCGGGTGTGGATCGTCGACCCTCTCGACGGGACGCGGGAGTTCTCCGAACCGGGGCGGACCGACTGGGCCGTGCACGTCGCGCTCTGGGAGGCGGGCGAGCTGGTCGCCGGCGCTGTCGCATTGCCCGCGCAAGGCGTCACGCTCGCGACCCCCACCGTCGTCGCACCTCCCGCCGGTCCGGACGCACCGCGGGTGGTGGTGTCGCGTACCCGTCCGCCGGCGATCGCGCTGGAGGTCAGGGACGCGCTGGGCGGCACGCTTGTCGAAATGGGTTCGGCCGGAGCGAAAGTCGCATCGGTGGTGCAGGGACTATCGGATGTCTACGTGCACGCCGGTGGCCAGTATGAATGGGATTCCGCCGCGCCGGTTGCCGTCGCGCGCGCAGCCGGTCTGTTCACATCCCGTCTCGACGGAACCCCGTTGGTCTACAACCAGCGCGACTCGAAGCTGCCTGACCTGATCGTGTGCCGCCCGGAACTTGCCGACGCGGTGCTGGCGGTCACGGCGGGCTGACTTTCTTCCCGCCGGAATGGCATTCCAGCAGGCCCGCACTCGCACTATTTCTGCTGGAACGCAATTCCGTCGGGGGCCTGACGCGCAGAACGGCCGCCAGTAGGCTGCGACGGGTGTCTGAACCTCAAACCCTGCGTGCGCTGGCAGGACTGCCCCTTGCCCCGGCGAGCCTTGCAGACTCTGTGCTGGTGCTGATCGATTGTCAGAACACCTACACCCGAGGCGTGATGCAACTCGACGGCGTTGAGCCTGCGCTCGACGAAGCCGCCGCACTGCTCGACAGGGCCAGGACGGCAGGCGTTCCCGTCGTGCACATCCAGCACGACGACGGACCGGGATCGCTCTACGACATCGAGGGTGAGAGCGGCGCGATCGTCGACCGGGTCGCGCCACGCAACGGCGAATCCGTCGTCGTCAAGAACTACCCGAACTCGTTCGTGCAGACCGATCTCGACGACATCCTCAAGTCGTTCGAGGCGTCCAACCTGGTTCTGGCCGGCTTCATGACGCACATGTGCGTGAATTCGACGGCGCGCGGCGCGTTCAACCTCGGTTACGCGCCGACGGTGGTTGCGGCAGCGACCGCGACGCGCACACTGCCGGGTGTCGACGGCGCCTCGGTGCCCGCTCAGGCGTTGCACACGGCGAGCCTCGCCGCGGTCGCCGACCTGTTCGCCGTCGTAGTCCCGAACGGGAGCGACATCCCCGACTGAGCTTGCCCTCGATATCCGCCTTGTGCAGGCGTTCTCTCGCACTTCTGCCGCACAAGGTGGATTTCGGCGTGCCCGCGACCGGACACCCATCCAAGACGTCGTCCGACTAGGGTTGCCCCATGCGGATGTCGGCGAAGGCGGAGTACGCCGTCCGCGCGATGGTCCAGCTGGCGACGGTGGTCGACGGCGCGCTGGTCAAGACCGATGACCTCGCCAAAGCTCAGGGCATACCGCCGCAGTTCCTTGTCGACATCCTCTCCGACCTACGCACCGACCGGCTGGTTCGCAGTCACCGTGGCCGCGAGGGTGGCTACGAACTGGCCCGGCCCGCGGCTGACATCAGCGTCGCCGACGTGCTGCGCTGCATCGACGGCCCGCTGGCCAGTGTGCGCGACATCGGTCTCGGCGATCTTCCGTACTCCGGCCCGACCGCCGCGCTGACCGACGTGTGGCGGGCCCTGCGAGCGAGCATGCGCTCGGTACTGGAGGAGACGAGCCTCGCCGACGTCGCGTCGGGTGTGCTGCCCGGTCACGTCCGCGCCATGGCCGATGACTACCGCAGGCAAGAAGACGCGCGCGGTCACTCGATCAGCTAGGGCCCGGATCCGTACGGGCGGGTCAGGATCTCCAGGTAGTGCCCGCCGGGATCCTGGAAGTACACGCCGCGGCCGCCGTCGTTGTGATTGATCTCGCCCGGCCTCGCTCCCCTCGGATCGGCCCAGTGCTGCAGTCCCCGTTCGCGGATCTTGCGGTAGATGGCGTCGAACTCGTCCTCGGAGACCAGGAACGCATAGTGCTGCGGCGGTATCGGTGCGTCCGGACCCACCTCGGCATAGTCGAGGCTGACGTCTCCGATGGGGACGACCAGGAAGTGACCGAACGGCGTGGGACTCGGCAGGCCGAACAGCTCGGCGAGAAAGGTCGCCGACTCCGTCTTGTCCCGGGCCGCCACGATGGTGTGGTTGAGGGTGACCATTCCTTCGAGAATAGAACCGGCGACGGCTGCCGTTCCAGCGAGAATTCGGCGTCGATCATGATACGAAAGGCACGTGATGTTCGACCTGCGCGAACTCAGCACACCGCTGCTCGCGGCCCCGATGGCCGGCGGGCCGTCGACACCCGAGCTCGCCGCGGCGGTGTCGAACGCCGGCGGGCTTGGTTTCGTCGCAGCCGGGTACCTCACCGCGGACGCGTTCGCTGAGCGACTGCTCGCCGCGCAGAAGCTCACCTCGGCACCCGTTGGGGCGAACCTCTTTGTGCCCCAACCAAGTGCGGCCACACCGGACGCAATCACGGCATACGCCGCGACGCTGGAATCAGAAGCCCGGCACTACGGGGTGAGTCTGGGCGCACCACGCTTCGATGACGACGACTGGGCCGGCAAGCTCGACGTTCTCATCGACCTGCGGCCTGCGGTGGTCTCTTTCACCTTCGGCCTGCCCAGCGCCGACGAGCGACGCCGCCTCAGCGCGGCCGGCGTCGCGACCGCAGCCACCGTCACCACGCTGTCCGAGGCGCAGGCCGCAGCGGACGTCGGCGTCGACATCCTTGTTGCGCAGGGTCCCTCGGCGGGGGGACATCGCGGCACCTTCGACGCCACCGCGCAGCCGTCGGAGGAGCCGTTGGACGATCTGCTCGCTGCGCTCACCGCCAATCTGGACCTGCCGGTCGTCGCCGCCGGTGGGTTGATGACCGCCGGCGATGTCAGCCGTGTCCGGCGGGCCGGAGCGGTGGCTGCGCAACTGGGAACGGCGTTCCTGCTGGCCGACGAGGCGGGGAGCAGCCCCGTCCACCGCGGCGCGCTCCAGGATCCCCAGTTCACCGAAACCGTTGTCACCCGGGCGTTTTCCGGTCGGTACGCGCGCGGTCTGCGCAACCGGTTCATCGTCGAGCATGAAACCGACGCTCCGTTTGGCTACCCCGAGGTGCACTACATGACGAGCCCGGTGCGAGCGGCATCGGTGCGTGCCGGCGATCCGCATGCGGTGAATGTGTGGGCGGGAACCGGCTTCCGGAAAGCGAGGACCGGTTCGGCGGCCGACATCATCGCCACCTTGGCCGGCGCGGATTGATGATCCCCATGACGCGGCGGCAGTTCGCGCTGGGACTCGGCGCGGTGGCCGCCGCACCCCTGCTCGCGTCCTGTGGTGAGGGCGGTAGGGGCGATACGTCCAACCGGCATGTCCTGGTGGTGGGCGCCGGGATTTCGGGGCTGAGCGCCGCGCGGCGTCTGGCGGACGCCGGGGTGAGGGTCACCGTGCTCGAAGCTCGTCGACGGATCGGCGGACGCACGTGGACGGACACCTCGCTCGGACTGCCGATCGACCTGGGCGGCGCGTGGATTCACGGCCCCGAAGGCAACCCGCTGACAGAGCTCGCCGAGCAGGTCGGAGCGCGCACCGTCGAGACCGACTTCGACGACACCGTCGTTCTTCAGGACGGGGCCGTGGTCGATCCGGCATCGGTTGACGCTGCAGGCCAGGAGTGGTTGCGGATACTCGACGACGTCGACGGTATGACCGCGACGGCAGCCCCCGATGCGTCGCTGGCCGATGGGCTGGCCCGGACCGGCGCAGACTTCGACGACCCGCTGATGCAATGGATCGTGGCTGGGGCGATCGGTGCCGAGTACGCCGCCGACCCCGACCAACTGTCGTTGCGCTGGTTCGGTAACGAAGGCGAATTCGGTGGCGGTGATCTGATCCTGCCCGGCGGATACCGGCAGATCGTCGACCACGTCGCCCGAGATCTGACGATCACGCTGGGCGCCGAGGTGACCAGGATCGCCTACGGCGATTCGGGAGTCACGGTCGAAACGATGCAGGGGAGCTTCGAGGGTGACCGCGTGATCGTCACCGTCCCGCTGGGTGTGTTGAAAGCGGGCACCATCGTGTTCGACCCCCCGCTGCCGGCGGCCAAAGTCGACGCGATCCGACGGCTGGGTTTCGGTGTGCTGGACAAGGTGGTGCTCAACTTCGACGAGCCCTTCTGGATCGAGCAGTTCGGTGCGCGAACCGACATGATCAGCCTCGCCGGTGCGGATCAGCCGGCGTCGGATCTGGTCGACGGGATGCGGTTCGCCGATGCGCCGGTGCTGATCGGTTTGCGTGGGGGAGCGAATGCTCTTGCCCGCGAGGCGGATTCGGACGAGGAGTCGGTGGCTCAACTCGTCTCAGCATTGCGGGCGCCCCAGCCGGCGGGCTTCCTCGTGACCCGCTGGGCCGCCGACCCGTTCGCCCGCGGCTCCTACAGCTTCCTGGCCGTGGGGTCGAGTCCCGACGATCAGGCGGCGCTGGCCGAGCCTGTCGGCGAACGGCTCGGCTTCGCCGGTGAGGCGACCGATCCCGAGTACTTCGCCACCGTGCACGGGGCCTACCTCAGTGGATTGCGGGAAGCCGACCGAATCCTCGACGCATAACTCGCCGAAACTGCATTCCGTGCGCACCTTTCGGCGAAATGTGCGCGCGGAATGCAGTTTCGGCGGCGGGTGTGTCAGCCCAACTCGGTGACGACGACATCGCCGGTTTCGGTCCGGCCCGCGATCACCGCTGCGGCATTCTTGCTATCCCTTGTCTGGGGCACCTCGATGACCGCCGAGTTGCCAGGCGTTGCCGTCGTGGCGTCGACGAAGTAGGGCCCCGGCGGCGGTAGTGAGATCACGACGTCGCCGTGTTCGGTTGTGGCATCGACGGTCTGCGGTGGTTCGACGAAGTCGACGCTGACGTCGCCGGTGGTGGTGGCCGCACGGAATGACTCGGTCACCGCGATGGGCTCTCGCGTGGTGACGTCGCCGTGCTCGCTACTGATCTCGACTCGTCGGGCCGAGCCGCTGAGAACGACGGCCCCCTCGACCGTTCGCGCCGTCAGCTGGTCGATGTCGGCCTGCGCGAACAGAACGCCCATTTCCTGCTGGGTGGTCACCGAGACTCGGCGGGCCAGCTCGGGCGGCAACACCACGGTGATCTCGCCGGCCCTGCCCCATCGCAGAAATTCCGAGGCTTCGCCGTCGATGGTCACCCTCGCTGCGGTGCCGTCAGCGGTGACCGCCAGCGGGTGGGAGCCTGCCCTGGTGGAATTCACCATGCGCATGTCCACCCGAGGTTCCCGGACCTCACGGTCGGTGGTGATACGCACGGCGGCGGGTACCGACCCCGTGTCGACGGTCACCGAGGTGAGCGAGTTCGGCAGCGGCATCGAGTCCTTGACAACCCGGAACGTGCTGACCCCGACCGCGGCCGCGCCCAGCGCCACCACGACGGCGATCACCAGCGCGGTGGCGGCGATGATGAGCAGCACCCGGAATGCGCTTCGGCCACCGGGAGACAGCGGAGGGGGTGGCAGCGCGGGCGGCGGAGCGGGCACGGGTGAGGGGGAGAACGTGGAGGTCACGGGAGTCCTTTCAGCACTTCAGGATTCGAGGTAGCGCAGCACCGCGAGGACGCGGCGGTTCTCGCTCTCGTCGGGGGCGAGGTTCAGCTTGGTGAAGATGGAGGCGATGTGCTTCTCAGCAGAGCCGACCGACATGTGCAGGCCCGTGGCGATGGCGGAGTTCGTCTTGCCCTCGGCCATCAGCTGCAGCACCTCGTGTTCGCGCGGTGTCAGCGCGTCGAGCACGTTGCGGCGGTGCGAGCGGACCAGGATCTGTGAGACCACCTCGGGGTCGAGGACCGTTCCACCGGAGCCGACGACGTCCACCGCATCGAGGAATGCGGGCACATCGGCAACCCTGTCCTTGAGTAGATAGCCGAAACCCCGTGTGTCCGAGGCGATCAGGTCGGCAGCGTAGCGCTCCTCGACGTAGTGCGAGAGCACCAGCACGGGTGACTCAGGGTTCTGGCTGCGCAACAGCGCCGCGGCGCGGATGCCCTCGTCGGTGAACGTGGGAGGCATCCGGACATCCAGGATGGCGAGATCGGGCCGCGTCTCGTTGACCAGACGCAGCAGGTTGGTCGCGTCGGGCACCCCGGCGATCAGCTCGTGTCCGGCGTCGGTGAGGATCCGCTCGATGCCTGCCCGCAGCAGAGCCGAGTCCTCGGCGATCACGATCCGCATGGCAGCACCGCCGTGATGATGGTCGGGCCCGTGGCCGGGCTGGACACGGTGAACGTCCCGCGAGCGGCACGCACGCGTTCGTCGAGCCCGCGCAGGCCCGTCGCTTCCCTGTCGACGTCGTCCTCGACGACGCGTGCGCCGCCGCGGCCGTCGTCGAACACGCTGACGTGCAGTTGATTTGTGCTCTCGTCCAGGCGGACGGTGACCGCGGCGTTCGACGCCCCGGAGTGGCGACTGACGTTGGTGAGGGCTTCGGCGACGACGAAGTAGGCGCACGCTTCGACCTCCTCGGGCAGCCGGCGCGGTAGGTGCACGCTCAGCGTGGTCGGCACGCCGGAGTTGACGGCGCGCTGCACCACCGACGACAGCGCCGCGTCGAGTCCGCGGTCGGACAGAATCGTCGGTGCGATGCCGCGCACCACATTCCGCAATTCCACCAGGGCGTTCTTGGCGTCGTCGTGGGCCTCGGCGATCAGTGCCTTGGCCGCGGGCAGATCGGAGTCGAGCTTGGTCTGTGCGAGCCCGATCGTCATCGCCAGGGACACCAGGCGCGGCTGGACACTGTCATGCAGATCGCGTTCGATGCGGTGCCGTTCGGTCTGTGCGGAGGTGACCGCGCCCTCCCGTGCGTCGGCAAGCGCAGTCACCTCGTGTTGGAGAGCGGCGGTAGGTGACGGAGGCAGCAGCCACCGGTCGATCCTGGCGTCGACGGCGGGTGCGAAGATCACCAGAGCGACCGCAGCGGCGACGGCCACCACCGCCAACACCACGGCGAGTGGGGTCGGCATGAACGACAGTCCGGCGTCGGGGTCGCTGTGACCGATCGCGATCGCCGCCGCAGGTGCCAGAAAGGCGAACACCAGCAGCGCGAACACCAGCCCGGTCGCGAACGCGTCGTAGAGCATCCGCAGGTAGTGGTGGGCGAACGCCTTCCAGAACCGGCCGCTGCTGACATCCAGCCAGAGTTGGTGTGCCCAGCCCTGGAAGCCGGTGTGGTGCGAGAGCCGGCGCGGCGGAACCCCGATGCCGAAGCCGAAGACGGCCTCACTGCGCATCCGCTCGAGGTAGTCCACGCCGCGGATCAGATAGATGAAGACGACCGCGGCCACCGCGAAGCCGATGACGCTCGGAATCGACGAGAGGCCGATCACCAGAATCGCCAACGGAATCCAGAACCACACCACCGCGACGGCGCCGCCGACGAGCAGGGACGCGCTCGCCGCGGCGGACAACGGTCGGGTGCGAGGTGGGGCGGGCGGTTCGGCCTGGTCGTACACGTCCACCGGGGCCGTCGGGATGGTGTCTGTGTCGGTGACTGCGGACATGACACCAACCTATGGACCTGCACACGGCGGCGACACAGCGTTTTCCCGAGATTCCCCCGGGGGATAACCACCCCTTCCGGCGCCCCGGCACCGCGAGCGCGCGCGTCTGCGCGTCGACACGCCGTCAATCTTGGCATTTTGGGCGCGCTCGCGGTCGCCATACTGGCGGCATGACCGCCGAAACGGCCAACGAGCGCCCCGCGATCCTCGGGTATCTCGGTCCCAACTGGTTCGCGTCGGTGATGGGTACCGGAATCGTCGCCAACGCCGGCGCCACGCTCCCGGTGCATGTGCCCGGATTGCGCACGTTCGCACTCGTGGTGTGGGTGGCGTCGGCACTGTGGCTCGTGGTCGTGGTCTTGGCGATGCTCGCGCACTGGCTGCGTAACCCGACGGTGGCGCGCAGTCATCACCGCAACCCCACCATGGCCCACTTCTACGGTGCCGCTCCGATGGCCTTGCTGACCGTCGCCACCGGAGCCCTGGTGGTCGGGCATGACCTGATCGGAGCCCGGATCGCCATCGACCTCGCCTGGGTGCTGTGGACGGCGGGCACGCTCGGCGGGCTGTTCACCGCGATGAGCATCCCGTACCTCATGTTCACCCGATACCGCGTCGAACCCGACGCCGCGTTCGGCGGCTGGCTGATGCCCGTCGTGCCACCGATGGTCGCGGCCGCCACGGGCAGCCTCCTCATCCCGCACATGGCCGACGGTCCGGGCCGCGCGACGATGCTCTACGGCTGTTACGCGATGTTCGGTCTGTCGCTGGTGGCCTCGCTCATCATCATCACGATGGTGTGGAGTCGCCTCGCGCACTTCGGTACCTCCGGCACCGCGCGCGTCCCCACGCTGTGGATCGTGTTGGGCCCCCTGGGTCAATCCATCACCGTCGCAGGGCTTCTCGGCGCCGACGCGGCCCTGGCTGTCGACGGTGAGCTCGCCGAAGGAATGCGGGTGTTCGCGGTTCTCTACGGCGTGCCGGTGTGGGGTTTCGCGGTCTTGTGGGTCGCGCTGGCCACCGCGCTGACTACGCGCACGCTACGTCGCGGGATGCCCTTCGCGCTGACATGGTGGAGCCTGACGTTCCCGGTCGGCACGTTCGTCACCGGCACGACACAGCTCGCCGTCCACACTTCGCTGCCCGCGTTCCGCTTTGCGGCAGCGGTCGCCTATGTCGGACTTCTGTGCACGTGGATGCTGGTCGCGGTCCGCACCTTTCGTGTCGGCGTACGGCGCGGGCTCTTCACACCGCCGGGTGCCGATCCGGTCCGCGCCCATAAAGACCCGCCGGCCTAGACACATTCAGGCGTCGTGTCAGAATCGCGGGCGTGCGTATCGGGATGACGATGCCGGTGATGGAGCCCAACCTCGACAGGGCGACGTTGAAGTCGTGGGCGCAACTGGTCGATGGCGGTCCCTTCTCCTCGCTGTGCTGGGGCGAGCGCATCGCGTTCGACAATCCGGAGAGCCTGACGCTGCTCGGTGCGCTCGCGGCGTGGACGGACCGGGTGCGGTTGGTGACGACGGTGGTGATCCCGCAGTTGCACGACCCGGTGATGCTGGCCAAACAGCTGGCGACCGGCGACCTCCTGTGCGGCGGGCGGCTGACAGTCGGTATCGGCGTCGGTGGGCGCCACGAGGACTACCTCGCCGTGGGTGCGGACCCGTCCACGCAGACGATGGGTCAGATGGCCGAGCGCGTGGCCGTCATGAAGCGCGTATGGGCGGGGGAGAAGGTCACCGATTCGACGCAGCCCGTGGGCCCGCCGCCGGTACAGCCGGGCGGCCCCGAGTTACAGGTCGGCACGTTGGGGCCAAAGACGATTCGCAATGCCGCCGCCTGGGCGGACGGTGTCGCGGGGATGACGCTGGATCTGGCGCTCGACAAGCAGAACGAACTGTTCGACGTCGCTCGTGACGCGTGGCGGCAGGCGGGAAAGGCGACCCCGCACCTTGCCACGTCCTTCTGGTTCGCACTCGGCGACGGCGACGCGCCGCGCGAGCGGGTGCACCGCCATCTGCTCCGGTACATGAATTGGATCCCTGCGGAGATCGTCGACGCCATGGCACCGACCACCGGCTTCGCGGGCACCGTCGACGACTTGCGCGGCGTGCTGCAGCGCTTCGCCGAGATCGGCACCGACGAGGTTCATCTGATCCCGACGAGCTCGGACATCGATCAGGTGCGCCAAGCTGCCGAGGTGGTTGCCGACCTGGGCTGACCGACGGCAAGCTTCTCGCATGGACATCGCCAAAGCGTTGCCGCGAATCGTGTCGCGCGCTGAGTGGGAAGTCGCGCGCGCCGAACTCCTGGTTCGGGAGAAGGAACTGTTCCGCCTCAAAGACGCGGTCAGCGCTGCGCGCCGCAGATTGCCGATGGTGCGAATCGACGAACCCTACATTTTCGACACCGAGTCGGGTCCGCTCACCCTGCTCGACTTGTTCGACGGCCGCAGCCAGCTGATCGTGCAGCACTTCATGTTCGGATCCGATTGGGACGAAGGATGTGCCGGCTGTTCCATGATGGCCGACCACATCGGTCCGCTGTCACATCTCTACGCCAAGGACACGTCGCTCGTGCTCGTGTCCCGTGCACCGGTCGGCAAGATCGTTGCATTCAAGGACCGGATGGAATGGGACCTGCCGTGGGTGTCGTCTGGGCGCAGCACCTTCAACGAAGACTTCCACGTCACCGTCGACGGCGAGGAACGTCATGCGATCAGCGCGTTCCTGCGCGACGGCGACACTGTCTTCCACACCTGGCAGACGTTCGACCGCGGTGAGGAACCCTTCATGCTGGTGTTCGATCTGCTGGACATCACCGCGTACGGCCGCCAGGAGACATGGGAGGATTCACCGACGGGTTGGCCTCAGAGGCCACCCTACGAGTGGATGCGACTCCACGACGCGTATGAAAGCTAGCGCAACCACTTCCATGGCTTGTCCCAGTGACCCGGAGGAACTCCGACCCACTGACCAATGTGTCCCGGCGGAACGTTGACGACCTGGCCGACATGCCCCGGAGGAGGAGGTGCGGGCCACCAGTGCGGATCCGCCGCTGCCTGACCGGCGCCGGCCAGAACTCCAACGCTCAGCCCACCCGCAGCTATCGCTGCCACCACATACTTCTTCGCCTGCATCGTGCACTCCTTGCCTGTTGGATGCTCGTTCAGGGTTCTCTTCCGTTATATCGCGCACCCCGTCTAAGTCGTTAACCGTCACGGTCGCAGAGAAAGTCCCGGGAGGCCAACTCTGACGGCGACGACAAATTCTGGATCCAGTCCAGCAAATCTGACACGAAGTAAGTCCGCAAATTTCGCTGGTGAGGCGCTCTAGTTAGCTCATCAGCGTTCTTGCTGATCAAGTTCGTCAATTTTGGTGATTTGATCTTGAGAAATCTGGGGTAACCCCGGCAGCACACGATGTAGGGCACGACTGGCGAGCCACAGCAACGCCGTCGAGGTAGGAAAGCGAGAGTCAGATGAGCACACAAGGACTGAGTCCCGAAGAGTTGATGGCAGAGAGCGCGATCGCCCTGCCGGACAAAGAAGTGGTGTCGATCCTCGACCTCAACGCCGATGTGGACGTGGCCCTCGACGCCGCGTCGCCCATCGACCTGGCCGCCGCGGCGAACTTGAACGTCGCCGCTCCGATCGACGCTGCCGCGGGCGCCAATGTCCTGGCCTACGGCTCGGGCGCTCAGGCCACTGTCGATCAAGGCACGTCGATCGAGCAGATGTTGGACGCCGATGCCTATGCGACCTCCACGCAGGCCAGCGGTATCGACCAGGGCGGCATGGACACCGATGGCGACGAGGTGCCCGTCGGCGGTACTGACACCGATGGCGACGGGACAACGTACGGAACCGACGTGACCGACACGTCCGTCGACACGAGCGCCGGCGGACTCCTGGACGGCAACCTGCTCAACGTCAACGTCAATGTGGACCTCGATGCCGACCTCGCGGCGCCCATCAGCGGTGCTGTCGCGGCCAACGCGAACGTCGCCGCGCCGATCAACGCCGGTGTGTCCGCGAACATCGGTTCGATCGACTCCGATGCGATCTCTGTTGCCGAGCAGGACGCGATCATCAAGCAGACCGTCGTCGGCGAAGCCGTGGCCGAAGCCGATCAGGACTCCACGATCTCGCAGGGTGACGGAGACGCCGACGCCGGCACGGACACGGTGTCGGCTTCCGGAACGTCGGATGCCGGCAGCGACAGCTCCGCCGGCTGACCTGCCTGACCGAACTGGAGGACACCCATGACCACCATGGGCGCCGAACCGACTCAGGTGGTGCTCCGGCGCGCCGAGGGTGTCGAGCTCATGGGCGAGATGGTGGGATCCGGATACCGGGTCCCACCATCCCTGGCCCGCCGCGGCGACGGTCAGACGGTGCAGTTGACGCCGCTTCTGTACGCCGTGCTGCACGAGATCGACGGCGAGAAGACCGCCGCCGAGGTGGCTTCTGCGGTGTCCGAGTCGACCGGGCGAGGGATCAGTGAAGACAACGTCTCTCAACTCATCGACGAGAAGCTGCGTCCCCTCGGGTTGCTGACGCTGTCCGACGGGAGTCAGCCCGCTGTCCGCAAGCGGGATCCTCTGCTGGGCTTGCGGTTCCGCTATGCGGTCACCGATCCTGAGCGCACGAACGGGTTGACGGATCCTTTCCGAATCCTGTTCCGGCCGTGGGTGACGATCCCCGCGCTCGCGGCGTTCGCGGTGGTCTGCTGGTGGGTGTTCTTCGAAAAGGGCCTGGCATCGGCCGCGCATGACGCGTTCGAACGTCCAGGACTTCTCATCCTCGTCTTCGCGGTCACGATCGTCTCCGCAGGATTTCATGAGTTCGGGCACGCCGCGGCCGCCCGCTACGGCGGCGCGACCCCCGGCGTCATGGGCTTCGGTGTCTATCTTGTGTGGCCGGCTTTCTACACCGACGTCACCGATTCCTATCGGCTCGGCCGGTGGGGCCGAATCCGAACGGATTTGGGCGGCTTGTATTTCAATGCCCTTGTCGCCGTGGCGATCACCGGGCTGTGGTTGTGGCTCGGATACGACGCGCTCCTGCTGGTGGTGGCCACGCAGATTCTGCAGATGCTGCGCCAACTCGCGCCGCTGGTGCGCTTCGATGGCTATCACGTCCTTGCCGATGTCACCGGGGTTCCCGACCTGTACTCCCGCATCAAGCCGACGCTGCTGGGTGCGCTGCCGTGGCGGTGGGGCGATCCGCACGCCCGCCTGCTGAAGCCGTGGGCGCGAATCGTCGTGACGCTGTGGGTGATTCTCGTGGTGCCGTTGCTGCTCGCGACCCTGGCGATCGCCGTGTGGGCGCTACCGCGAGTGTTGGGCAGCGCGTGGGCTGGTCTGCAGAAGCAGCAGGACGTGTTGTCGACGGCGTGGGGCGACGGCGACGTCATCCAGATGGTGGCCCGCGTTCTGGCGATGATCGCCATCGTCATCCCGGTCGCCGGAGTCCTCTACATGCTGGCCCGGCTGGTGCGCCGCAGCACGGCCGGGGTCTGGAAATCGACCGCGGACAAGCCGCTGATGCGCATGGTCGCGGTGGCTGCCGGCATGGCCATCGGGTGCGGTGTCGCCTATGCCTGGTGGCCGGGCGAAGCCAACTACCGGCCGATCCAGCCGTGGGAACGCGGAACGATCGGCGACATCGTCTACGCACTGGACGTCGGCCGTCTGTCCAATCCTGCTGGCGGAGGAGCAGATCCGCGTCCCGTGGCATCGTCCCGTACGTTGGTCAACGGACAGCAGGGCGTCATGCAGGCGGTGTGGGACACCAGTTCTGCGATGCCGACGAAACAGTCACCTCAGCTCGCGCTGGTGCTCACGCCCAAAACGGGGCCCGAGATGCGCGGCGGAAGCGGCGTCGGGTCAACGGCAACCGCGCCCCAGGGCTGGGTCTTTCCGGTCGACAAACCACTGGCCCCCGAGCCGGGGGATGTCCAGGCGCTCGCGATCAACACCACCGACGGCACCGCCGAGTATGAAGCAGCCTTCGCCATGGTATGGGTGACCGACGACTCCGACGCGATGAACGTCAACGAGGCGCAGGCCTATGCATCCTGCAATTCCTGTGCCGCAGTCGCAATCGCTTACCAGGTGCTCTTCGTCGTCGACAATGACGACACCGACGACAACGTGGTGGCTCCACAGAATCTCGCCGGAGCCTTGAACTACGAGTGCGTGAACTGTCTGACCTACGCGCTGGCGCGCCAGGTGTTCGTCACACTCGACGAGCCGCTGTCCGAGGACGCCATGCGTCAGCTCGACAAGGTGTGGTCGGAGATGAAGATGTTCCAGTTGCAGATCGAACTCGGCCTTGTGCGTCCCGAGGACATCGAGACGCGACTCGGCGAATACACCGAGCAGATTCTCGGCATCGTCGCCGCCGAGCAGCCGGAAGCTGTTGCGTCGCAGACGGAATCGTCTACGGCGCCAACGACCACGACCAGCGGCGTGCCCACGACCACCAGTTCACCCACGTCGACGGTGGCCACGACGTCGGCACCGACAAGCGCGCCCACCACCAGCGCGGAATCCAGCGTGCCGACCACGTCGGGAGCGAGCACCGTCGTGGCCGAGCCGACACAGACGGCTACGTCGGCGCCGCCCGCCCCGGAGGAAACCGCGACAACGGACTCGGGCACATCGACGGACACCACGGTCGACAACACCGCCGACACCGGCACCACGTCGGACGGCGCCGCCTCGACGGGCTCCACCGAGTCGCCGTGAGGCGGGCCGTAACTACACGGAGACGACCTCGTATTCGCCGAGCTGACCGATCAGGACATGGAGTTGGTCCTGCGTCGAGCCGAAGGTGTTCTCGATCGCGGTGAGCCGTGCCGCGTAGTGGGCGATCGGGTACTCCGCGGTCACGCCGATACCGCCGTGGAGCTGGATGGACTCCTGGGCGATGTGGCGACCAGAACGGCCGATCTGCAGCTTCGCTCTGGCGGCCTTGCTCGGGTCGAGGTCCCCGTCGGCCACTGACATCGCGGAGTAGAGCGCCATGCTTCGCGCGAGCTCGAGCGAGACGTACATGTCGGCGGCGCGCTGGGTCAGCGTCTGGAATTTGCTCAGAGTGACGCCGAACTGTTTGCGCTGCGTGAGGTATTCGGATGTCAGGCGCAGTGCCTCCTCCATGGCCCCGAGGGCTTCGGCGCACAGGCCGGACAGGATCCGCACCACGGCGCGGGAGATCGCGCCCGATGCGTCTGTCGGCTCCCCCAGCGGTTCGGCGGGCACTGTGTCCAAGTCGATCTCGGCACCGCGCTGACCGTCGAATGTGCGGTAGTTCTTCCGTTGCACCGCACCTGCGTCGACGAGGAAAAGCCCGGTACCGCCATCGGGCAGTGCGGCACTGACGATCAGCGTGTCAGCGCAGTCGCCGGCCAGGACGGGGTTCTTCCGGCCCGAGATGGTCCACGAATCCCCCTCGCGCACAGCCTTGGTGGCGACTGCCGCGATCGGCTGTCGCATTCCGGGCTCGAGGTGGGCGAACGCCAGCAGGCGCTCGCCGGCAGCCACCTCGTCCAACAGGGCCCGCTGCTCGTCGCTGCCGATATCGGCGATGATCGCGCCGGGGCCCAGGGCGGCATGCAGCACGGGCTCGGGTGCCAGCCGTCTTCCGATCTCGGTCAGCACCACCTGGACCTCGATCTGGCCGCCGGCATCTTCGTCGAATCCGAGCCCCAGGACGCCGACTTCGGCGAGCTGAGTCCAGACGTCGCGACTCCAGCCGGGATCGTTGTCGATGGTCTTGAGTCGGCTCTCGGGGTCGTACTTGCGCGACAGCATGTCGCGTGTGGTGTCGCGCAGCAGAACCTGCTCTTCGCTGAGTTGAAAGTCCATAGTTTGTGGCCCTATCTCACAGTCCGAGGATGGTCGACGCGATGATCGTGCGCTGGACCTCGTTGCTGCCGCCGTAGATCGAGGTCTTGCGGTAGTTGAGGTAGCGCGGGGCGCTGTGCTGGGCCCAGCCGGCCGAGGCGATGCCCTCGCCGTCGAACGGCAGCGCGTCGGGTCCGGCGACCTCCATCAACAGCTCGGTGGCGACCTGCTGTAACTGGCTGCCCCGCAGTTTCAGCACGGACGAAGCGGGATTGGGCTTTCCGTCCTTGGAGCCCGACGCCACCCGCATCTGCGTCAACTCGAGTGCCAGGATGTCGTTCTCCAATTCGGCGAGCCGGGCCGCGAACAACGGATCGTCGATCAGGCCACTGCTCTGCGCGCGTTCCTTGACCTCGGAGATCCGCAGTTTGGTGCGGCCCACCTGCGCAATGCCGTTGCGTTCGTTGCCCAGGAGATACTTCGCGTAACCCCAGCCCTGGTTCTCCTCGCCGACGAGCTGATCGGCGGGCACCCGGACGTCTTCGAAGAAGACCTCGTTGACCTCGTAACTGCCGTCGATGAGCTTGATCGGCCGCAGCGTGATGCCCGGGGTGTTCATGTCGATGAGCAGGAACGAGATACCGGCCTGCTTCTTCGGGGCATTCGGGTCGGTGCGCACCAGGCAGAAGATCCAATCGGCGTACTGCCCGAGCGTCGTCCACGTCTTCTGGCCGTTGACGACGTAGGTGTCACCGTCCCGCAGCGCGGTCGTGCGCAGCGATGCCAGGTCCGAGCCGGCCTCGGGCTCGGAGAAGCCCTGGCACCACCAGATGTCCACCGCGGCCGTCGGCGGTAGGAAGCGTTCCTTGAGTTCTTGGGAGCCGAACTCGGCAATCACCGGACCGACCATGTTGGCATTGAATGTCAGCGGTTCGGGCACGCTGGCCAGTTGCATCTCGTCGAGCCAGATCTGCTGCTGGATCGGCGTCCAGTCCTTGCCGCCCCACTCGACCGGCCAGTTGGGGACCATCAGCCCGTGGTCGTTGAGGATCTTGTTGGCCGTGACGATGTCGTCGCGGTTGGCCTCGGAGCCGGTGCGGGTGCGCTCGCGGATCTCGGCCGGAATCTTGGTCCGGTAGAACTCGCGAAGCTCGTCGCGGAACTCGGCTTCCTCGGGCGTGAGCGCCAGCTGCATGTGCGGCCTCCTGGTTCGTCGGCGTACCAACGGCCAGACTAACCGCTTGGTTGGGAGCCAAACAGGGTGCCCGGTGTTCTGTCACAATGCCGACCCGGTTGACCGTTGTGCGGCGCTAGTTGCGCAGCGAACCCGGCGTCGAGCGGCCACGACGTGCCGGTGATGAAAGCCCCGGCGTCGGAGACCAGCCACGCAACCGCCGCCGCGATCTCCTCGGGTTGGACGAGCGCGATCGGTAGCGCGTTCTGCTGCGACAGCAGCCACGGGTCGTTGTCCGCGGCCAGTGCCATCGTCGCCTCGTTGAGAATCATGTCCGTGGCGACACCGCTGGGGTGGATGGCGTTGACGCGTATCGAATGGGGGGCGAGCTGTTGGGCCCAACCCTGCATCAGTGCGACCAGAGCGCGCTTGGACGCGGCGTAGGCCTGAAGTCCGGCGCGGTCGGTGCCGGACGCCTTGATGCCCTGGGTCGAGCTGGTCAGCACGACGGAGCCCCCTCGATCCCCGGCGGTCAGCGCGGGAATGGCGGCGTCGACGGTATTCCATGCGCCGATCAGGTTCACCTCGACGATCGACCGGAAGTCGCCGGCTCGGTCGTCGCTGTCGGTCACCCGGATCACGCCGGCGTTCGCGATGACGATGTCGAGCCGACCGAATGCGCCGAGCCCGTCGGCAACGACGCCGGCCACGGCGTCGGGGTCACGAACGTCGGCCTGGCGCGCCACTATTCGACGGCCCTCGGCCTCGACCAGCCTCACTGTTTCGTTCAGATCGTCGGGGGAGGCGCCGGGGTAGCCGGTGAAGGGGAAGCCTTCGCAGATGTCGAGCGCGAGGATGTCGGCGCCCTCACTGGCGAGTTTCACCGCGTGGGCACGGCCCATGCCCCTGGCCGCACCGGTGACGAAGGCGACGCGGCCCGCGAGCGTCTCCATTTCAGTCTCCGGTACTTTCGTTCTTCGCGTCAGCGGCCGGAAAGTTGACGTCTTTGGTCACCGCTTCCCACTCGTCGATCGACGCCGAGAATGCGGCCAACTTCTCCCGCACCGCCTTGAGCACGTCACGACCGAGCAGCAGTCGCAGCGGCGGGTCGTCGAGTTTGGTGATCATCAGCACTGCCTCGGCGACTTTGCGCGGGTCGCCGGGAAGGTGATGGGCGAACTCTTTGATCAGCGATTTGCGGGCCCCGACGTTCTCGTCGTAATCGCCGATCGGAGAGGACGATTCCCACATCGACCGGGCCGCCCAGTCGGTACGGAACGCGCCGGGCTCGATCGCACTGACCTTGATGCCGAACGGCGCGACCTCCTGCGCCAACGCCTCGGTCAGCGCTTCGAGGGCGAACTTGGTCGACGAGTAGTAGGCGTTGGGCGGATTGGCGACCAGTCCCGTCATCGACGAGATGTTCACGATATGACCGCGGCGGCGGGCACGCATCTGCGGCAACACCGCCTTGATGGTGTCGACGACGCCGAAGTAGTTCGTGTCGAACAGTTTCCGGATCTGCTCGTCCTCACCCTCCTCGACGGCGGACAGGTACCCGTTGCCTGCGTTGTTGACCAGGACGTCGATGCCTCCGAACCGTTCGTCGGCGGCTTGCACCGCCGCGGTGATCTGGTCCCTGTTGGTGACGTCGAGTTCGACGATCGCCGCGCGGTCCCCGAAGTCGTCGACGAAATCTGCCACCGATTCGGCCCGGCGGGCAGTCACCACCACCGATTGGCCGTCTTCGAGTGCAGCGCGGGCGATTTCGCGGCCGATTCCCGTGGAGCAACCCGTGATCAACCAGCGAGCCATGTCAGATCGTTCCCTCGGGCAGGCGCCGAAGATACGAGGCGCGGCGCTCGGCGAGCTCGATCGCTCGCTCCTGCTCGGACACCCGCGGCAGCGACGGCACCTCCTTGTCGAGGTCGTCGAGTTTCACGACGCGTCCCCGGGCGCCCAGATCCTCTTTCGGCCCCTCCGGGCCGAATTCGGCCATCCGCAGGGTCAGAATGCCCTCCCGAAGTCCGTCGGAGTCGATCCAGTTGGCGGTGCCTGGGTCGGAGGGGGAGATGACGTAGGTGTAGGTGCCATCCTCGTTCTGAGTGGATTGCGCCTTGTTCAGGCTGCCCGTGCGGTCCACGAGATTCAAGGTGGTTCCCCAGATGTTGCTCAGCGGGACGGTGAAATACTCTGCGCCACCGTCGCCCACCTCCACGACGAAGGCTTCGCCCGGTTCCAGGTCGAAACGGCCCATGACATAGACCTGGTTGCGCATCGCGCCGACCTTGTCGGCAGACCAGGCGAGATTGAAATGGTTCGCCGGCATCTTGTAGATGCCGTGGCTGAGCTTGCCGGTGAAGTTGGCGAAATGGGCCATCATGTCAGCGGTCGCCTCGGCCTGCTCGTCGAGCGTTCGCGCCGGAACCGAAGGCTGCCCGCCGAGACGTTGCACGGCAAGGTGATTGGGGTCGTCGCGGTCCCAGTTGAGCAACACGTCGCGGATGTAGAACTCATGCGCCTCCGGCGTGGACTGCACATGGTTGGGGCGTCCGTCGGCGGGATCGGAGTCGACGGTGATGGTGAACGATCCGTCGGGCTCGACGTCCATGGTGCGGCCGTTGAGCACCGCGACCGTACCCATGTTGGCGTCCCACAGAGTGAAGTAGTTCTCCGTCATCCGATGTGCACCGACCTGGCCGCGGATCTCGTAGCGTTCGTCACCCGAGATGGGGATGACGCGGTAGATGCTGTCCGGATTGTCGATGCCCCAGCGTGATCCGGGTATGGTCCGGCCCTCGACCGGATGCCCCAGCCGGGTGATGCAGCTGACCTTGGGCCGCAACGCGTCCTGGTTCGACGACCAGATCGCGGCCGAGAACATCACCTCGGCGAACGCCGCGTCGAACACCTCGCGCATGGCCGCGGAGGGTTTCGCCCGTCCCAACCAGTTCTCGGCGACGGTTCGATAGGCGGCTCTGACCGTCGGATGGCTCGTCAGTTCCAGCGCGGCGAGTTCCTGCTCGTGTTGTGACACGGTGGCGACGGGGTGGCCGGAGAAGTCAGACACCGTGTCCTCCTATGCGGTTGCGGCGGCTCGGAATCTGTCAGAACTTCAGGTGATGGCTGGTGTCGCCGACCTGGTCGACGAACATGATGCGGGTGTCGAACCACCAGGCGCCGTCGATGCGGTGGAAGGTGTCCCGGTACCTTCCGGTCACGATCACCTGCAGCGGCAGGTCCGGAGTCGCCTGCGTGACGCAGTAGTACGCGCTGCCGCTGGCGGTACCGGCATCCTCGTCGACTCGCAGGATCACGTTGGTGGTGAAGTGTTTGGTCTTCGGGGTCCCGTCCTCGTAGAGGCGCGTCGCCATGTCGTACATCTGCCGCACCCGTGTCGTGCCTTCGAAGACTGTCTCCGGCGGACCGTCCTCCATGCCGCAGATCCGACCGTGCGCGAACAACGCGGCCACTCCGTCCAGGTCGCCCGCATCGATCCGCTCGGCGTACGTGTACACCAAGTTCTCGATCTCGCGGGCGGCGTCGCTCATCGCCGGTAGACAACCAGTCAGAAACTGTCATGTCAACGGTTGTGTTGTTCGTCGGCGCAGCTAACCTCGGGGCGTGGCAACGACATGGTCGGAAAAGCGGCTCGGCGACATGACCGGTACACGCGTCATCGTCACAGGTTCGACGAACGGGGTCGGCCTGGGAACCGCGACGGCGCTCGCCCGAGCCGGAGCCCACGTCATCCTCGCCGTCCGAAACCTCGACCTCGGCGCACAGCGCGCAACGGAGATGGGCGGCGACACCTCCGTCGTCAAACTCGACCTCGCCGACCTATCGTCCGTCAGAGCTTTTCCCGGACTGTTCGACGGTTACGTCGACATCCTGATCAACAACGCCGGACTCGTGGCTCAACACCGCGGCGACACCGTGGACGGCTTCGAGACGACCATGGGCACAAACTTCCTCGGCCCGTTCGCTCTGACCAATCTGCTCTTCGAACGGGTGCGATCGAAGATCATCAACGTGGGATCCGACGCCCACAAGTCGGCGGCAATCGCGTTCGACGACCCCCATCTGCGGACGCACAAATGGTCGGCCTTCCCGGCTTACGCACGCTCGAAGCTGGCCGTGATGTTGTGGGGCCTCGAACTCGACCGCCGACTGCGCGCAGCGGGCTCGCCGGTCACCACCTACCTGACTCACCCGGGCTGGGTGTCGTCGAACCTGGCCAAGATGTCCGACACACGGATCATGACCGCATTCCATTCGACGGTGAACCGAATAGCCGGTGTCGTCGGCAACGACATCCACGCCGGCGCGGCCCCGACGCTGTACTGCATCACCGAACCGATCCCGCCGGGGAGCTATGTGGGAATCGCGGGCAGGTTCGGCCTACAGGGCCCGCCGACCCTCAGCGGCCGGGCGCCGGCCGCCTGCGACTACGCGGACGCGCAGAAGCTGTGGGAGTTCGCCGAGCGCGAGACGGGCACAACGCTGGGTATCTAGGTGCCTCACATCACCGGTCGGAGCACCACGATCCCGTCGATGGTGCCCAGATATGCCGACAGCGGAGTGTCGATCACACGACCGCTCTGTGACGACGCATGTCGGAACACCGGGCCGTCCGGCGCGTCGATGAACATGCCGACGTGGGTGACGTCGAGCCCGCCGTCCTGGGCGTACGCCCCGAGGTAATCGCCCGTGGCGAGCCGACTCACAACATCGTCGTCCACCTGCTCACTGGGAACGTAGGTGACGGTTCGCGGGACGACCGGCAATCCCGGTAGGTACACGCCGCCGTCGTCCTTGCTGTTGAGACGCTTGGATGTTTGCACCGCGTTGTCGCTCAGGCCTGCGGTGACGTCGGTGGCGAGCGCGGGCGCAGATGCAGACCAGTCCGTGAAGAAGTGCTTTCGGTTCTCGAACGAGACATCGCCGTTCTTGTACCGGACGCCGACCAGGTTTGCGATGAACTCGTCGCGGCTGTCGGACCGTTTGAGTGCTTCGACGTAATCGGCGTAGGTGAAGCAGTCGACGCGTTCGAGCTCCACGACATGCTGCTCGGGTTCGGTCGCCGAACCGATGAGAGTGTGTGCGCCGTAGGGCGTTCCCAGGAAAAGCCGGGAGATGTATTCCGCGTGCGCACCCCGATCGGCATTCGGGGCGTCGGCGATCGCGGCGAGCATCGATTGCAGGTTCTGATCGCTGCCGTCGGTGATGCGAACTCCCGGCGCCGCCGCGGCGGACACCGTCGCTGCGCCGGCGAGGGTCGTGAGCACCACGCCGACACAGGCAAGTCGGCAGAGGGTCTTGATGCACCGCAGCATTGGGCCACTGTACGTCGCTAGTCCACCCGGATCGGTCAGACTAGTTGGATCACGGTGAAGCCTCGTCGAGGAGAAGGCATTGAGCGGCAATCGGGTTGGCGTCGCGGCGTTGGCCGCATCTGTGCTCGTCGGATGCTCCGTGCCTGCGCCTCCGAGCGGCGACACTGCGCCACCCGACACGGCCGGTACACAGGCGGCTCAGCCGCCCGTGCTGAGGGCCGCACAACCGGTGCTCGCCTCGGATCCGGCACGAATCGTCGACGACCTCGTCGCCGACGAGCATGCCCTGCGCGATCGACAGTCCTCGGAGGAGACGCTGACCGCCGCTGCACGCAGGCAGCAGAAGGCCTACCGCGTGCTCGCCAGGCACCCCGAGTGGGATCCGGTTGCGCGTGCCCGCGTACCCCGAACGCTTCTCGATGTGTACGACCGCAACATCGACGCGCGTAGGCAACTGGGTGCGATGGGCCGCGGCAAACCGACGTTGCCGGCCTGGCGGATCAACCCGCCGCGACCCGCCGACGAACTGCTGAGCTACTACCGCAAAGCCGAGTCGGCTTCGGGTGTCGGTTGGAACTACCTGGCGGCCATCAATTTCGTGGAGACCGCGTACGGCCGCATCTCAGGTGTCAGCACTGCCGGAGCGCAGGGACCGATGCAATTCATGCCGTCGACCTTCGCGACGCATGGTGCGGGGACCGACATCCTCGACCCGCACGACAGCATCATGGCGGCCGGACGGTTCCTCGCCGCACACGGCTTCGTGCGCGACCGCGACCACGCGCTCTATCAATACAACAATTCACGCCAGTACGTGCGCGCGATCAACCAGTACGCCACGCTGATCGGAGCCGACCCAGCCGTTTTCGCGGGCTACCACCGGTGGGACGTGTACTACAACACGGTGGCCGGTGACGTGGTTCTGCCGGTCGGCTATTCCTCGACCTCGCCCATTCCCGTGGAGGAGTACCTGAAGCACCACCCGCAGTGAACCCCGGCCGATCCCGGCTACGCTGCATCCCATGGCCGAGTCGATGTCTGCGAGGCGCAACGCCCAAGCTGTCGCGAACTTCCTTGCAGCGCAACGATATACGCGGGACGAAGTGTTCGGCGACGCCGACCCCGTGCCGGCGGCCGCGGGCGCTCACGGGTGGTGGTTCCGTCAGATTCCAGGTGACATCGATGTCTCCGGCTGTGCGCAGCGCGACGGCTGGACGCTGCTGTACGTCGGAACAAGTCCCGGGCCGCCCCGCGCCGACGGCAAGCCCCAGGCGCCACAGGATCTGCGCAAGCGCATCCGCTACCACTTCGGTGCCGGCAACGCCAGCGCAGACGGGTCGACGCTGCGTAAGTCGCTCGGTGTCCTTCTCGGCGACCAACTGGGTTTCGCGCTACGCCGGATCGGCTCGGGCAAGCGACAGACCTTCGCAGGCGGGGAAGCGATCCTGACCCGGTGGATGGCCGAGAATGTCGCGGTGTCCTGGGTTCTGCATCCGGAGCCCTGGTACCTGGAGGCCAAGCTGATCGGCGCACTGGATCTGCCTTTGAATATTCAGAACAACGACCACAATGCGTTCGCACCGATCCTGAAGAAGCGCCGCAAGGACGCCGCGGTGAAGGCGGGCAAGATGCGCATCCTGGCGGAGTGGTCGTAGCGACTCGCGAAGTGGGATGAACGCATCGCGCCGCAGGACTACGATGCGAGTACGCAGTGTGGGTCGGGGTTCATCGCAGGAGGCCCGGATGCGGACAAGATCGATACGAGTGGCGTTGCCGGTCGCCGCGGTGGTGGCGCTTCCGGCTTCGTTGTTGGCGCTCGCGGCGGGAAGTGCTCAGGCCGCCGAATGCGGCGCCGGCACGGTGTACGACGCACCGTCGAATACCTGTGTCGTTGCGCCGCTTCCCCCGGCTCCGCCGCCGCCCCCGCCCCCACCGCCGCCGCCGTGGAACGGAGACCCCACGCCGGGCTTCTCGATCGGAATCTGCGCGCCGATTCCGTTCGTGTCGCTGTGTACGGGTATCTGACAAGCTCGCGCCGGCCGCCCTTCGACGAAAACGATCCGGGGCCCAGCGACGGCTTCCTAGACTCTCGGTAAAGCGCCGATCAGCGCGAAGGAGGCAGCATGAGAAACCTGACCGCGAGTGCGGTGGCCGCCGGTGTCTGTGCCACCGCCGTTGCGCTGGCGGCACCCGCGCATGCCGATCTCGCCCCGGGCCTGTATGAGTACCGGTCCGTCATGGCCACCGGTGCCACCGAGGACATCAGCATGCGTGTCGACAGTTGCGGTCCTGGCTGCATCAGCCTGTTCAACCTCGAGAACAACAGGGATCAGGGCCAGGCCCGCATCCAAGGCGCGCAGTACGTGCTGGACCAGTTCGTGCCCGGCGGAGCGTTCTGTCCCGACGGTCGCGCCGTCGATGTGCTCGCCCGGTACACGTTCAACCTCGACGGCACGAACGGGCTCTACACGCTGAACGGGCCGAATCCCTGCGGCAACAACGGTCCTGTCGGATCGACAACCTTCGTTCTCGTCCCGGCCTGACGCGCGTCCCGGCTCAGGTCAATTGACCTTGGTCAGACTGAAGTTCGTGGGCAAGCCGGTGTACTGAGGTGCGAAACCGCACGCCGGGCCGTCCGTCGTGCCGATGGCAATGCCTCTGAAATTCTCCGGGTCGAATGTGAAATCTGTCGTTCCAGAATGGATTTCGCCGGTGTTGCACGTCACCGCGTCAGCTCTTGGAACCTGCATTCGCCACTGGCCGTTTTCCAGGCGCGCTTGGCCGCTCCAGCCGGCGCTGGACGACACGGTGGCGCAGCCGGGCCCGCACGGTGTCGCGACCCACGTGCTGCCGGACGGTGAATTCATATAGGTACCAGCGAAATCCGTGCCGCCGATGAGCGTCGGTCCAGGTGCTGGAGACGCCACGGACGGAGTCGGCACCGTGGGGGGAGGCGCCAAAGACTTGAGGGGTGCCGACGGCGGCTGGGCGGTCGGGATGATCTCGGCGGTGCCGTTGTCCCCGAGAACCATCGTCGTACCGATGATCGCGGCGGCAATCGCCAGTGTCGAGACGGCAGCGACGGGGATGACGATCTTTCTGCGTCGCCACCACGGGGTCGGTGTCGTCGCCGGAGGCAGTGGCACCCAACCCGGTTGGGTCGCGGCGAAAGGCGACGCGTCGGAATTCCAGGTGACCGGGGGAACTGCCGGTGCCGGGCGAGACGTCGGAACGGTGATCGCCTCGCGTGCGGCACGGGCCAGCTCCACCGTGGACTGAAAGCGGTCGTCCGGATTCTTGGCCATGCCGTCACGGATGACCGCATCGAGGTCGGCGGGCACGCCGGGGGATGCGGCCGAAGGTTGAGGCGGCGGAGCAGTGAGGTGGCCGGCCACCTGACTTTCCACCGAGGCGCCGGGAAACGGGCGATTTCCGGTGAGGCATTCGAACAGGACGCACGCCAGCGCATAGATGTCGGACCGGGCATCAGCCTCGCCGGCGCCCAACCTCTCCGGCGCCATGTAGTGGTATGTGCCGATCACTGCGCCGGTACTCGTCAGTGCTGTTTCGTCGGTCGCGCGGGCGATTCCGAAATCGATGAGGTAGGCGAAGTCGTCCTCGTCGACCAAGATGTTCGAGGGCTTGACATCCCGGTGCACCAGGCCGATCTTGTGGGCTGCGTGGAGTGCTTTGGCAACTTGCTCGACGATTCGCACAGCGCGGGCGGGATCCAGTGGGCCGGCGGACAACACCTCCTGGAGGTCGCGGCCCTCGATCAACCGCATGTCGACGTAGAGGCGCCCGTCGATCTCGCCGTAGTTGTGGATGGGAACGATGTGCGGATTGTTCAGGCGCGCCGCGGCGTCGGCCTCCCGGCGGAACCTGCGCGCATATGTTTCGTCGGCAGCCAGGTGGGACGGCAGGACCTTGATCGCGACGACCCGGTTGTTCGTCTCGGTGTCGTGGGCCCGCCAGACCTCGCCCATGCCGCCGCGCCCCATGAGTTCGACGAGGCGGTAGCGCCCGAACACCGTGCCTTCCACAGGCACACCCTAAACAGAAGACCAGGTCAGGCGCTGAAGGACACGGAATCGCTTCGGGCTCGGCGAGACCGGGCCGACGGTCCCGGAATGATTAACCGTTGCCAGACAGCAGCGTTGACCGATGTCATTCGGCGGGCCGGACACGCCGGAATTTCAGCGCATCGTGGCGGCCCGGACGGGGGTGGGGCGGGACGGTTGGCATGTCGCGCACAGTCTTTCCGTAACCGGCCACCGTGCTGAACGCTCTGTGGCAACCGGGGCAGATCGGCTTGCCATCCTTGTTCACCGACCACGTCTTCCCGCCGCCCTTGCACGCGGTGCTCGGCTTCATCAGTGCGTCATCCTGTCGGCGCTGGTGAGGATCAATCCGGCCGAGGCGAAGGCTGCCCGGCGCTGCACATCACAATATGCTTGCAGCGCATCACAAGTTGATATTGGTGAGGCGTTCTAACCGAATCCGATAGTAGGTTTCCGCTCGTGAAGCTGAGGTGGCTCGGTGCACTCAGCATCGTCTGGGTGCTTCTGCCGACGACCGCGTTTTCCGCGGCCGCCGATCCTGCACCCGATGTCGTCGCCCCGGTGCTCGACCCGACCGTCGGTGGCCCGGCTCCTGTCGCCCACGCAGCAGGCGTTATCGCGCCGGGCGCGGACGCCCTGATCATTTCCGCTCCACCGTCGACGACCACGGCACCTAACGGCTGGACGTTGACCGTTGGCGCCAAGGACGAGGTGATACGCAACGTCAACCCCCTGACCACCGCGTTGTCTTCGCGAAGTTACGTCGTCAGTGGCGTGTTCAACGGTTCGCTGGTCGGGCCGGAGGGCTCCGTGCCGCCGCGAGGGGTGTTGGAGGTGGGTTACCAGATAGGTTGTGGCATCGACATGGGCGCCAACGGCGTCACCATCACGGGTTCTGCCGGACTCACGCCGTCTCTGGGTCTGGTGGGACTCGATGGGGAGGGCGAGTTCATCGACGGCATCGCGCCGGTGCTGTCTGCACCAATCACGGGTGGCATCGCGGTCGGTCTCAGGCCGGGTCTCATCAACACCGTTCCTGTCGGGCGCAAGGAGTTCACCGGTAACGACCCGTGGGTGTCGATCAGTGGTTTCCAGGTGAAGATCGATGGCTGCGTGGGGGAGTCGTTCATCAGGTCCTACGCCGTGCTGACGCATGCGACCGACCAGTCGGACTCGATCCTGGGCTACTACGGGACCATCCGGAAGGTGTGATTCGCGAGCCGAATCCTCCTTCAGCCACACAGGCTCGCCACCGCATGTGCACTGGTGTTTGCGGCCTGCGCTGCACCACCGAAGATTGCGGCGCGTTGATGCCCGCGTCGGATCCCGCCGGGGGCCCTATGCCCGCCACCCGGGGTCGACTCGGTCTGAAGGTGCTAGATCGAAGAGGCTTTTTCGACACCACAGGGCTCAATCTGTGACGCCTCGCGTGATAGGCGAACCTACGGGTACAGGTCGCCCATGACCGCTCACAGCAACACCCACAAACCGGTAACAAACGGCCTCTATGTGCGGCTGGAGACGCAGCGCGACCACGCCGACCAAGTCGAGAATTTCCTCAACAGCGGCCGCGATTTGGTGAACCAGGAGCCTGACACCGTCGCCTGGTTCGCTGTGCGATTCGGGCACGATGAATACGGCATCGTGGACTTCTTTCCGGACGAGAACGGTCGCAACGCCCATCTGAACGGACCCGTTGCGCAGGCGCTGACCGGACAAGGGCGGGAGTTCCTGACCGACGAGCCACAAATGCAGCGGCTCGGGGTTCTGGCTGACAAACTGCCCCACGGCGATGCCCCCGACATCCGCAAAGGCCTCTTGCTGACTTTCGCTCCGAAGCCGGGACATGAGGCGCAGGTGGCCCAGTTCTTACGGGATGCCCGCACGATCGTCGAGGACGAGCCCGGGACCCTTGCTTGGTTCGCGCTCCAATTCGACGGCGGCTTCGGCATCTTTGACGTCTTCAGCGACAACAAGTCCCGATTGAAGCACCTGACCGGCGGAGTCCCCCGCGAGCTGGCTAAGCACGCGCTGGGCCTGCTGGGGTCACTTCCCGACATGGACAAGTGCGACGTACTCGCGGCCAAGGTCGCCTGAGGCATCCCCCCGCGGTCAACCCACGACTGAAGACGAGAGTCCCGCCGAGTTCGGTGACAACGCTCCGCGGCAGACCATGACCTGCAACGCGGTTGCCACTCAGTGCGATCGGTAGACGAGGCGAAGATCGCAGGGCATCTGCGGCTGGTCCTACGGGTCCCTCGGAACGCCCCTGGTCAAAGGGTGCCCCCGGCAGGATTCGAACCTGCGGCCTTCTGCTCCGGAGGCAGACGCTCTATCCCCTGAGCTACGGGGGCGCGTGCTGTGACAGCTGCGCCGGTCGGGCCTGAACAGACTAACGCATCGACGAAAAGATCAATCACCGCCTCGTCGTAGCGGCGATCTGCACCCGCCGTGCACCCCGGGGCCGCGGCGGGGAAACGGATTCGGCCCGGAACAGGTCAGACCATAGGATGGACCCTCGTGACCCCCGCCGATCTGGCCGAACTGCTCAAGGTGACCGCCGCCGCGGTGCTGGCCGAGCACGCCCTCGACTCAGCTGCTCTGCCCGACGTCGTCACCGTCGAGCGTCCGCGCAACCCCGAGCACGGGGACTACGCGACCAACCTGGCGCTGCAGCTCGGCAAGAAGGTGGGCGTAAATCCTCGCGAGCTGGCCGGCTGGCTGGCCGAGGCGCTCCTGGCGAAAAATGGCATCGCTACCGCCGACGTCGCAGGTCCGGGCTTTGTCAACCTCCGCATTGAGGCCTCGGCGCAGAACGTGATCGTCGGTGACGTCATCGCCGCCGGAGCCGCATACGGACACTCGGCCGATCTCGGTGGCAAGAAAGTGAACCTCGAGTTCGTTTCTGCCAATCCGACCGGCCCCATCCATATCGGTGGCACCCGGTGGGCCGCGGTCGGCGACGCCCTGGGGCGGTTGTTGGCCACCCAGGGGGCCGAGGTTGTCCGCGAGTACTACTTCAACGACCACGGCGCCCAGATCGACCGGTTCACCAACTCGCTGATCGCCTCCGCGAAAGGGGAGCCGACACCGGAGGACGGGTACGCAGGCACCTACATCGCCGACATCGCGGGACAGGTTCTCGCGAAGGAGCCCGATGCGCTCGACCTGCCCGACACCGAGATGCGGGAGACGTTCCGGGCCATCGGCGTTAACTTGATGTTCGACCACATCAAGCAATCGCTGCACGAGTTCGGCACCGACTTCGACGTCTACACCCACGAAGACTCGATGCACACCTCGGGCCGTGTGGAACAGGCCATCGCCAAGCTGCGCGAGACCGGGTTCGCCTATGAGAAGGACGGCGCCGTCTGGTTGCGCACCACGGACTTCGGCGACGACAAGGACCGCGTCGTCATCAAGAGCGACGGCAAGCCCGCCTACATCGCCGGTGACCTCGCGTACTTCCTCGACAAGCGCAAGCGTGGTTTCGACCTGTGCATCTACATGCTCGGGGCCGACCATCACGGCTACATCGCCCGGCTCAAAGCCTCGGCGGCGGCGCTCGGTGACGATCCCGACACCGTCGAGGTGCTGATCGGCCAGATGGTCAACCTGGTTCGTGACGGCCAGCCGGTCCGGATGAGCAAGCGTGCCGGCACCGTCATCACCCTCGACGACCTCGTCGAGGCCATCGGTGTCGACGCCGCCCGTTATTCACTGATCCGCAGTTCGGTCGACACCCCCATCGACATCGACCTCGCGCTGTGGTCGTCGGCGTCGGCTGAGAACCCGGTCTACTACGTGCAATACGCGCACGCACGGTTGTCCGCACTGGCACGCAACGCCGCCGAGCTCGGAATCACCCCTGACACCACGCATGTGGATCTGCTGACCCATGACAAGGAAGGCACCCTGATCCGCAACCTGGGGGAATTCCCGCGGATCCTCAAGACCGCGGCGAGTTTGCGTGAGCCGCATCGTGTCTCGCGCTATCTCGAAGATCTCGCCGGGGACTACCACCGGTTCTACGACGCGTGCCGGGTGCTGCCGCAGGGTGACGAAGAGCCCGGGGAGCTGCACGCCGCACGGCTCGCCCTGTGCGCTGCGACCCGGCAGGTGATCGCCAACGGGCTTGGCATCCTCGGTGTCAGCGCCCCGGAGCGGATGTGATCGCGCACCCGGCCGGGCCGAGGCACGCCGAAGAAATCCAGGCTGCCACGGCGCCGGAGCGTCCGCAGACTGCCGCCGAGGTGCTGCAGCTCGCGCGGAACGTGTGGCCGCAGAACACTGTTCGTGACAGCGACGGAGGTAGCGTCTCCATCGCGGGCGTGTCCGTCACCGACATCGCCGCCGAGTTCGGAACTCCGGTCTTCGTCATCGACGAAGCCGACTTCCGTGCTCGCTGCCGCGACATCGCGTCGGCGTTCGGCGGAGGTGAGCACGTCCACTACGCGGCCAAGGCGTTCCTGTGCTCAGAGATCGCACGATGGGTCGACGAAGAGGGGTTGTCGCTCGACGTGGCGACCGGAGGCGAGCTCGCCGTCGCGCTGCACGCCGGATTCCCTGCCGAGCGAATCACGTTGCACGGCAACAACAAATCCGTCGTCGAGCTGACAGCGGCGGTCAAGAACCGCGTCGGCCACGTGGTGGTCGACTCCATGGTGGAGATCGAACGCCTCGACCGGATCGCGGCGGAAAACGGTGTCGTACAAGACGTCCTGGTGCGTGTCACCGTCGGCGTCGAAGCCCACACGCACGAGTTCATCTCCACCGCGCACGAGGACCAGAAGTTCGGCCTTTCGCTGGCTTCCGGTGCTGCAATGGCCGCGGTACGCCGGGTGTTCGAGACCGACAACCTACGACTCGTCGGCCTGCACAGCCACATCGGATCGCAGATCTTCGATGTCGCTGGCTTCGAGATCGCCGCCCACCGGGTGATCGGCCTGCTGCGCGACGTGGTGGCCGAGTTCGGTGTCGAGAAGACCTCGCAGATGGACATCGTCGACCTCGGCGGTGGACTGGGCATTTCCTACCTGCCGCACGACAACCCCCCGCCGATGAGCGAACTCGCGAGCAAGCTCAAAGAGATCGTGCGCAGCGAGTCCGAGGCCGTCGGCCTGCCCGCACCGAAACTGGTGGTCGAGCCCGGCCGCGCCATCGCCGGTCCCGGCACCATCACGCTCTACGAGGTCGGCACCGTCAAAGACGTTGCCGTCAGCCCGACCGCACACCGGCGGTATGTCAGCGTGGACGGCGGGATGAGCGACAACATCCGCACCTCGCTCTATGGCGCCGAGTACGACGTCCGGTTGCTGTCGCGGACCAGCGACGCGACCCCGACGTTGTCCCGGGTGGTCGGCAAGCACTGTGAGAGCGGGGACATCGTGGTGCGCGACGCGTGGCTTCCCGACGACGTAAACCCGGGGGACCTGCTCGGCGTCGCCGCGACCGGCGCATACTGCTACTCGATGTCGAGCCGCTACAACCTGATCGGGCGGCCCGCTGTGGTGGCCGTGCGCGACGGGCGGGCCCGCCTGATCCTGCGCCGGGAGACGGTCGACGATCTACTGAGTCTGGAAGTAAGTGAGGTAAAGCGGTGAGTGACGTGGCAGAGAAGCCGATAGGAGTAGCCGTCCTGGGGCTGGGCAATGTCGGCAGCCAGGTGGTGCGCATCATCGAGGAGAGCGCGGCCGACCTGACCGCCCGCATCGGCGCCCCGCTGGTCGTGCGCGGCATCGGTGTTCGCCGCGTGGCCGAGGACCGTGGTGTCCCGGCGGACCTCCTGACCGACAACATCGAAGAACTGGTCTCCCGCGACGATGTCGACATCGTCGTCGAGGTGATGGGACCGGTGGAGCCCGCCCGCAAGGCGATCCTCGCCGCGCTCGAACAGGGCAAGTCGGTCGTCACGGCCAACAAGGCCTTGATGGCCGTGTCGGCCGGCGAGCTCGCCCAGGCAGCCGAGAGCGCCCACGTCGACCTGTACTTCGAGGCCGCCGTCGCCGGGGCCATCCCCGTCATCCGCCCGCTTACCCAGTCACTGGCCGGCGACACCGTCCTGCGGGTGGCCGGAATCGTCAACGGCACAACGAACTACATCCTTTCCGAGATGGACAGCACTGGCGCCGACTACGCGAGCGCGCTCGCCGACGCCAGCGCGCTCGGATACGCCGAGGCTGATCCGACCGCCGACGTCGAGGGCTACGACGCCGCGGCCAAAGCGGCGATCCTCGCGTCGATCGCGTTCCACACCCGTGTCACCGCCGACGACGTCTACCGGGAGGGTATGACGAAGGTGTCGGCGGCAGACTTCGCGTCCGCCCGCGCCCTCGGGTGCACCATCAAGCTGCTTGCGATCTGTGAGCGACTCGTCGACGACGAAGGGCGGGAACGGGTTTCAGCCCGTGTCTACCCGGCTCTGGTGCCGTTGGAGCACCCGCTGGCGTCGGTCAACGGCGCCTTCAACGCGGTGGTCGTCGAGGCCGAGGCGGCGGGTCGGCTGATGTTCTACGGACAGGGTGCCGGCGGCGCGCCCACGGCGTCGGCGGTGCTGGGTGACGTGGTGATGGCAGCGCGCAACCGCGTGCAGGGCGGCCGCGGACCTCGTGAGTCCAAGTACGCCAAGCTCCCGGTTGCGCCGATCGGCTTCATCCCCACCCGCTACTACGTCAACATGAACGTGGCAGACCGGCCCGGTGTGCTGTCGGCGGTGGCCGCGCAGTTCTCCAAGCGAGAGGTCAGCATCGCCGAGGTACGCCAGGAAGGGATGGTCGACGAGGAAGGGCAGCGTTGCGGCGCCCGCATCGTCGTGGTGACCCATCAGGCCACCGACGCTGCTCTCTCGGAAACCGTTGCCGCACTGGCCGATCTCGACGTCGTGCAGAACATCAACAGTGTCCTGCGCCTGGAAGGGACCACAGAGTGAGTACCACCCGTGCCGTACACCAGCCCTGGCCGGGGCTGATCGAGGCCTACCGGGACCGGCTCCCGGTCGAAGACACCTGGACGCCGATCACATTGCGCGAGGGGGGGACCCCGCTGCTGCCCGCGCCGCGGCTCTCCGAATACACCGGCTGCACCGTGCATCTGAAGGTCGAAGGGCTCAACCCGACCGGGTCATTCAAGGACCGCGGCATGACCATGGCTGTCACTGAGGCCGTCTCGCGTGGGCAGCAGGCCGTGCTGTGCGCGTCCACCGGCAACACGTCGGCATCGGCGGCCGCGTACGCCGCGCGCGCGGGCATAACCTGCGCGGTGCTCGTGCCGCAGGGCAAGATCGCGATGGGCAAGCTGGCGCAGGCCGTTATGCACGGTGCCAAAATCATCCAGATCGACGGCAACTTCGACGACTGCCTCGAGCTTGCCCGCAAGCTCACTTCCGACTTTCCGACGGTGTCACTTGTCAACTCCGTCAACCCATTCCGGATCGAAGGTCAGAAGACGGCCGCCTTCGAGATCGTCGACGCACTCGGTGACGCCCCCGACATCCATGCACTGCCGGTCGGCAACGCAGGCAACATCACGGCCTACTGGAAGGGCTACACCGAGTACCACCGCGACGGCCTGGCCACACGGTTGCCCCGCATGCTCGGCACCCAGGCCGCGGGCGCGGCGCCACTGGTGCTCGGTGAGCCCGTCAGCGATCCCGAGACGATTGCCACCGCGATCCGCATCGGCTCGCCGGCGTCGTGGACCTCGGCAGTCGAAGCCCAGCAGCAGTCGGACGGTCGCTTCCTGGCTGCCACCGACGAAGAGATCCTCGCCGCGTACCACCTCGTCGCACGCGCAGAAGGTGTGTTCGTCGAGCCCGCTTCGGCCGCCAGCATCGCCGGGCTGCTGAAGGCGATCGAAGACGGTTGGGTGACCAAGGGTTCCACTGTCGTGTGCACCGTCACCGGTAACGGCCTGAAGGATCCCGATACCGCGCTGAAGGGCATGCCCGCGGTCATCCCCGTCCCCGTCGACCCGGTCGCCGTCGTCGCCAAGCTCGGCCTCGTCTAGGACGGAACGACGTGACCCGCATCCTGCCGCCCGGTCTGACGGCGACCGCCGAGGTGCCCGCCTCCAGCGCGAATCTCGGACCCGGTTTCGACAGCATGGGGTTGGCAGTCAGTCTGTACGACGAAATCGTGGTGGAGACAACTGAATCCGGTCTCACCGTCGAGGTCGAGGGCGAAGGTGCGGGTCAGGTTCCGCTCGACGGATCTCATCTGGTGGTGCGCGCCATCGAACGAGGACTCCGCGAAAACGGGGTGGCGGCTCCCGGCTTGATCGTGCGCTGCCGCAACAACATCCCTCACTCCCGTGGGCTGGGTTCCTCGGCTGCCGCGGTGGTCGGCGGTCTCGCAGCTGCCAATGGGCTTGCTGCACAGGCGGATTCGTCCACCATGTCGACGGACAGGTTGGTGCAGGTCTCGTCGGAGTTCGAAGGGCACCCGGACAACGCTGCCGCCGCCGTTCTCGGAGGCGCGGTGGTGGCGTGGACCGAGGGCCACGGCGGCGAGGCGCGGTATGCCGCGGCATCGATTCGCGTGCACCCGGACATCACCGTGTTCACCGCGATCCCGCAGGAGCGTTCGTCGACCGCCGAAACCCGCGTCCTGCTGCCCGACCAGGTCGCGCACACCGATGCGCGCTTCAATCTGAGCCGGGCAGCGCTGCTGGTCGTGGCGTTGACCGAACGGCCCGATCTGCTGATGGTCGCGACCGAGGACGTGCTGCATCAGCCGCAGCGGGCCGCGGCGATGCCGGCGTCAGCGGAATACCTGGCGGTGCTGCGTCGTTGTGGTGTGTCGGCAGTGCTGTCAGGTGCTGGACCTGCAGTGCTGGCATTGAGCACCGCACCGCAGTTGCCCGCAGAAGCCGTCGAATACGGCAAGGAGAACGGGTTCTCGGTGGGCAGAAGGTCGATCGGCCAGGGCGTGACATGGACGTCGGGTGTTGCTGTCGGCAGCTAGTTCTGCGAGTAACACCGGCAACATGCGAATCACGTCGTTTCTTGCTTCCGAATCGGATGCAGGTTATTCTCGCTGTCGTCCAGCAATCGCAGCTTCTTCACCTGCGCCGACACTAGGACGACTCTTCTTTCAGGTGTTCAAATTTGTGGACTGACGGTTCGCCGTATCCCGGCGAAGCCCGGCGATCACCGTTGCAGTGGCAATGGTGTGACCTAGGCGCTCAGCGGATTGGCTGAGCGCACTGAACCCCCGCGTGACTCGATCAGCGAGGGAAGAAAGGAAATCCGTGACTGATACGGACCTCATCACGGCTGGTGACAGCACCGAAAACGGCGTGCTGCCGAACACCGTGACTGCAGACATCACGACTCCCGCAGAAGGTGGCGCGCCCGCGGCGGACGCTTCCGCGGTTGCAGCTGCCCCCGCCCGACGTGGAGCGCTGACCAGCCTCGTCCTGCCTGAGCTGCGCGCTCTCGCCAAGGAGATCGGCATCGAAGGCGCCTCCGGTATGCGGAAGGGCGAACTGATCGCTGCCATCAAGGAGCGTCGCGGCGACTCGAACGGGACGTCCGCGCCCAAGAACGGCACCGCCGATACGGCGAGTGCTCCCGCCGAGTCGCAGTCCGAGCAGGCGGCCGAGTCGCAGCCGCGGCGCCGCGAACGCCGCGGGGCATCCCGCGAGCAGGGCGGCCCCAGCGGCGGCGAGCAGTCCGCCAAGGATCAGCCTGCCGAGCAGGCCGGGGCAAATGCCGACGCCCAGCAGCCCGAAACCGGTGAGCAGCACAGCCGGGACAAGAAGGCCGGGCAGGACGAGCGCGGCCGCGAGGACAACCGGGACACCAGGGCCAACCAGGGCAACCAGGACGCCAAGGCGGACTCCGAGTCCGACAACCGCGGCGACAACGACCAGCAGGGTGGCCAGAACCGCAACCGCGGTGGCGACAACAACCGCGGCAACGACAACGACGACGAGGGCGACGGTCGGCAGGGCCGGCGCGGCCGCCGGTTCCGCGATCGCCGCCGCCGCGAGCGTGGGGGTGACGGCGGCGGTGGTGGTGGCGGTGACCGCGACACCGAGTTGCGCGAGGACGACGTCGTCCAGCCGGTGGCCGGCATCCTCGACGTACTCGACAACTACGCGTTCGTCCGCACGTCGGGATACCTGGCGGGCCCCAACGACGTCTACGTCTCCATGAACATGGTGCGCAAGAACGGTCTGCGTCGCGGCGATGCCGTGACCGGAGCCGTCCGCGTCGCCAAAGAGGGGGAGCAGGCGAATCAGCGTCAGAAGTTCAACCCGCTGGTGCGCCTCGATACCGTCAACGGCAAGCCCGTCGAGGAAGCCAAGAAGCGGCCTGAGTTCACCAAGCTCACGCCGCTGTACCCGAACCAGCGTCTGCGTCTTGAGACCAGCGGCGACAAGCTGACCACGCGTGTGATCGACCTGATCATGCCGATCGGCAAGGGTCAGCGTGCCCTGATTGTGTCCCCGCCGAAGGCCGGCAAGACGACGATCATGCAGGACATCGCGAACGCGATCACCCGCAACAACCCCGAATGCCATCTGATGGTGGTGCTCGTCGACGAGCGTCCCGAAGAGGTCACCGACATGCAGCGTTCGGTCAAAGGTGAGGTCATTGCCTCCACCTTCGATCGCCCGCCGTCAGACCACACCCAGGCCGCCGAGCTCGCGATCGAACGCGCGAAGCGTCTCGTCGAGCAGGGCAAGGACGTCGTCGTGTTGCTCGACTCGATCACCCGACTGGGTCGCGCCTACAACAACGCCTCGCCCGCGTCGGGCCGCATCCTGTCCGGCGGTGTCGATTCCACCGCGCTGTACCCGCCCAAGCGGTTCCTCGGCGCGGCGCGCAACATCGAAGAGGGTGGCTCGCTGACCATCATCGCCACGGCGATGGTCGAGACCGGCTCCACCGGTGACACGGTGATCTTCGAAGAGTTCAAGGGCACCGGCAACGCCGAGCTCAAGCTCGACCGCAAGATCGCCGAGCGCCGGGTGTTCCCGGCCGTCGACGTCAACCCGTCGGGCACCCGCAAGGACGAGCTGCTGCTCTCGCCCGACGAGTTCGCGATCGTGCACAAGCTGCGCCGTGTGCTGTCGGGTCTCGATCCGCACCAGGCCATCGACCTGCTGATGAGCCAGTTGCGCAAGACCAAGAACAACTACGAGTTCCTGGTCCAGGTCTCGAAGAACACCCCGGGCGGCAACGGCGACGACTGATCTTGCGGTCAGGGCACCAGTACGACGCGCGTGCCCGCCGGCTCTGGATCGTCCCAGGCGGTCTCGACCTCCGCGAGCGGCCGAGCCGTGACGTCGATGGTGAGGGTGCCGTCGGCGCCCATCGCGAACAGCGTGGGCAGGATCTCGCTGTTGGCCCGCGCGTGCGCCTCGGCGGGCACACTGCCGAGGCCCACGCCCACGATCTCGACTCCCGCGCTGCGGAGAATTTCCGACGGCAGCGTGATCGTCGCCCGGGCCATGGATCCGATCTGTACGTAGCGCGTCCGGTGAAAGCCGGCGCTCATGCCGGTGTTTCCCAGCGCTGCGAGGGTCTGCTCCGCAGGCACTCCCCACAAATAGTCGAGGACGGCGTCGAACGGCGCCGCGTCGTGCAGCGACGAGATTCGCTCGGGGAGGTCGTCGTCGATCTGGACGACCTCGTCAGCGCCGAGATCGCGAAGATTCTGCAGGCGCTCGGCGTTGCGACCGGCTACGACGACCCGGCGGGCGCCGAACTTCTTCTTCGCTAGCTGAGTCGCCACCGAGCCCGTCACACCGGTCGCGCCGAGGATCAGAATCGACTGACCAGCCGTGATCCCTGCGGCGTACTCCAGCGAAAACCAGGCAGACAGACCGGGATTGGGAATCGCAGCGGCGAATGTGGCGTCTATGCCGTCGGGTAGGAGGACGGCCTGGTTCGGGTCGACGATCGTTCGTTCGGCCATCATCCCGTAGGGGACCCTCGCCGAGCTGTAGGCCAGCCGGCCGTCGTCCAGATAGACGATGCCGTCGACGCCGGGCGTGAAGGGCGGATGCAGCGCGCGGCTTCCGTAATGCGTTCCGGCGACCAGCCCCCGGTCGAGGTTCTTGATCGAGGCGGCGGCCACCCGGGCCACAACCATATTGTCGTGAGCCCGAGGCTCGGCACGATCTGTGTAGCGCGGCGTTTGTCCGAACTCTGCGACCACGGCGGCTTTCATGACGTCTCCTTTGGTTTCCGTAGATATGGTTTCTATAGAAACCATATCTACGGGGCGAGCGTATGCCAAGATGGTTTCCGTGAAAACTAAAGCGGAGGCCGTGGACGAGATCGGTCGACTGCTCACTGGGTTGGCCGATTCCGACGACGGGGCCGACCGCGAACGCGATTACATGGTCGCGGCGAGTCCGCCGCCGCTCGCGCCACTGATCCGCGAGTTGCCGACCATCGCCATGCACCTCCTCGCGGGGATCGGGGATGGTGCCACCAATATCGTCGGACTCTCGGCGCTTTCCGGACATCCCAAAGGGACGGTGTCCAAGCATGTGCAGCGCCTCGTCGAGGCCGGGCTGGTGCAGCGGAGCCCGGTCCCCGGCAATCGCAAGGAAATCCACCTCAGTCTCACCGCCGACGGTGTCGAACTCGACCGGGTCCATCGACGCATGCATGAAGAGAGGTTCGAGGCACTGCGCAATTTCCTGCTGCGGTACACGTCTGCCGAGCTGCAGACCCTGGCCAAGATTCTCGGGGACCTGCTCGCTTCGGGAACCCCAGTGGTGGGATCGCTCACGCGTACGGGTCGGTGATCTCCCGCAGTCTGATCAACGAGGCTCGCATGGCTTCAAAGGCACTGTTGCCCAGGTGTTTTCGCCATAGGTGCTCGACGCGCGCAACCTCGTCGGCGGCTTGTCGACACACCGCGGCACCCTTGTCGCTCAGGGTGACCAGTCGCGCCCGCGCGTCCGTAGGGTCCGGTCGCCGGGTGACGTAGCCGGCCTTTTCGAGCTCGTCAACCAACGCGCCGGCCGTTTGTTTGGTGACGCGGGCCTGCTCGGCGAGATCTGTGAGCCGGATTCCGGCCGGATCCAGCCGCTGCATGAGTCGCGACTGGGCGATGGTCAGGTTGTCGATGCCGGACCGCGCCAACGCCGCCATCACGGTGTTCTCCGCGTCGCGATGGGCGATGAACATCAATGTCGGGACGCTCGGCTGGTCGGCCATGCGTTGACTTTAGTACGGGTTCCTGACTATATTCGTCAGTGTTCCTGACTAATTGAAACGGGGGACGGCATGGACCGTGACAGCGTGTGGCAGCACGTTCGGCGGCAGCGACTGGAGTTGGCCGATCTCTTCCAGGCCATCGACGCCGGTGACCCGGCGTCCTGGGACACGCCGTCGCTCTGTGCCGGCTGGACTGTCCGCAATGTCGCCGCCCATCTCACTCACTCCACACTGAGCGGGCCGCGAATGCTGCTCGAGGCGTTGCGCAGCGGATTTCGTTTCAACCTGGTCGTCGATCGGCTGGCGACAACCGACAACCGCTCACCTGAAGAGCTCGCGGCCAGCCTGCGCGAATCGGCGGGATCGCGCAGGCATCCGCCGGGTACGACGGAACTGGAGCCGCTCATCGACGTGCTCGTCCACGGTCAGGACATCTGCGTGCCGCTGGGCATCGAGCGACCGATGCCCACTGACGCCGCGGTCGCGGCCGCGCAGCGCGTGTGGGCTATGGGGTTTCCATTCCGCGCGCGAAAGCGGTTGGCCGGCGTGAGGCTCGTCGCCACGGACGCCGATTTCGCCGTCGGCGACGGGCGCACGGTTTCCGCGCCCGTCGCAGATCTGCTCATGGTGATGACCGGCCGTCCCGTCGCAGGCACGATCGCGCCGAACTGAGGTTCCGGGTCGCTAATGCAGCCGTAACCACAACCAGGAATCTCAGTTCGGCGACGAGGCCGGGGGGTCAGCTCGCCGCAGGGTCGCTGCGCAACGCCGCGACGATGTAGCGGCGAGCGTGCCGCAGGACCGAGTCGTGGTCATCGACGTTGCACTGCTCGCCGGGCACGGTCGCCAGGCTCATCATGATCCGCGCGATCCACTCGGCCGCTTCGGCCTTGTCGGTGTCGGGATGGATCTCGCCTCGGTCGATCGCTGCCTGGACATAGGACTCCCAGAACGCGGCGATCTCCGGGATGAGTCCCCGGACGCCGAGTCCGACGCACGCGGTGAACGCCTCGGGCTCCTCCTGGCGCAGCTTGAGCACGAGGGCGCCTGGCGTCTCGGACTCTTTGCGCGCCAGTCCGACCCCGACCGCGATCTGCTCGTCGAGGCCTTCGACCTCGTCGAGGCGGGTGCGCGAGCCGGTCCAGAACGCGTCGTTGAGTCGCACGATCGCGGCGCCGAGCAGTTCGGCCTTGTCGGGAAAGTGGCGGTAGAGCCAACCGCGACTCACGCCTGCGACCTCGGCCACCTCGGATACGGTCGTTGCGCGAATCCCCTTGGCCATCAGGCACTGTTCGGCGGCATCGATCAGCCGATCCCGGACGGGCCGCGTCTCGGGTTTGACCGCCGGATCGGTTTCGCGACCCGGCACTGGATTGGCTACGGCGCCCAAGCTCATCGACATATCTTCGCAAATGAACGCCGCGTCGTGGCTGAGGTAGGCTGCGCGCGGTCGGAATGTAGACAGAAATTTGAAACTGTTCACAGTGCGGAGGGCGGATTGGCCGAGACAGTTCAGCAACTGCTGCGGGAACGTGCGGCCGACGACGGTGTCGCGATGAAGTACGGCAGCCGGACATGGACGTGGCGGGAGCACCTCGCCGAGGCCGCGGCGCAGGCTGCCGCGCTGATCGCCCTCGCCGATCCTGGGCGTCCGCTGCACGTCGGCGTTCTGCTGGGCAACACCCCGGACATGCTGACCGCGATGGCGGCAGCGGGGCTCGGCGGTTACGTCGTGTGCGGCATCAACAACACCCGCCGCGGCGAAGCGTTGGCCCGCGACATCCGCAAAGCCGATTGCCAGATTCTCGTCACCGACGAGGCCCATCGCGACCTGCTCGACGGACTGGACCTGACCGGCGTGCGAGTGCTCGTCGCAGGCAGCCCCGAGTGGGCTCAGCTCATCGGCCGCGCCGGCGAACTCGTTCCGCATCGCGAGGTGGCCGCGACCGACACCTACATGCTGATCTTCACATCGGGAACCAGCGGCGACCCCAAGGCCGTCAAGATGATGCACGCGATGGTGCTGCTCGCCGGCGCAGCGCTGGCAGGCCGCTACGAGCTCTCCCCCGAGGACGTCTGCTACCTCTCCATGCCGCTGTTCCACAGCAACGCCGTGCTCGCCGGGTGGTCTGTCGGCCTGAATTCGGGCGCCGCGATGGCGCCCGCGCAGTTCACCGCGTCCGGGTTCATCGACGACATCCGCCGATACGGCGCCACATACATGAACTACGTGGGTAAGCCGCTGGCCTATATCCTCGCCACCCCCGAGAAACCCGACGACATCGACAACCCGCTGCGGGTCGCGTTCGGCAACGAAGCCAGCGACAGGGACATCGCAGAGTTCGCACGTCGTTTCGGCTGCGAGGTATGGGACGGGTTCGGGTCGACGGAGAACGCGGTGACGGTGACGCGCGAGGATGGCTGCCCGCCCGGCTCGATCGGCAAGGGATTTCCGGGCGTGGCCATCTACAACGCGGAGACCCTCACCGAGTGCGAGGTCGCCGAGTTCGACGAACACGGGGCGCTGGTCAACGGCGACGACGCGATCGGGGAACTGGTCAACACGCGAGGCGCCGGCATGTTCGCCGGCTACTACAACGACGAAGGCGCGACCGACGAGCGAATGCGGCACGGGATGTTCTGGTCCGGCGACCTGGCCTACCGCGACGCCGACGGCTGGATCTACCTCGCAGGCCGCACCGCCGACTGGATGCGCGTCGACGGCGAGAACATGACATCCGCGCCGATCGAGCGCATCTTGATCCGACTCCCCGCCATCAGCAGAGTGGCTGTGTATCCCGTTCCCGACGACCATGTCGGCGACCAGGTGATGGCTGCGATCGTGCTGCAGGACGAGGCCACGCTCACCCCGGACGAGTTTGGCGAGTTCCTCGCCGAGCAGCCGGATCTGTCCCCGAAGGCGTGGCCGCGACATGTCTGGATCGCCGACAATCTGCCCAGCACGGCTACCAACAAAGTGATCAAACGTGAGCTTGTCGCGATGGGCACCGACCCGGCCGGACGGACGTTGTGGAAGCGCGACGGCCGCGTCTACCGAGCAGTCCCGAGCCAGGAATAGCAGCCTCCGAATGGACGTTTAGGCTGCTGGCGGTTGATTTGGCATAATGGACCGCCGTCACCTCGGTTCCGGTTCACGCCGCAGCCTCCCAGCCCGAAAATGGTCGGTGCGGGTAGGGCGACCCGGGTCCCACGATTGAAGAGGAAACCATGAAATCAGGCATTCACCCTGACTACGTCGAGACCACCGTGCTGTGTGGTTGCGGTGCCAGCTTCACCACCCGCAGCACGAAGAAGAGCGGCAACATTACCGTCGAGGTCTGCTCGCAGTGCCACCCGTTCTACACCGGCAAGCAGAAGATCCTCGACAGCGGCGGCCGGGTGGCCCGCTTCGAGAAGCGCTACGGCAAGCGCAAGGCTGCTGCCGACAAATAGCCGCCACAACGGCGCCCGCTCTGCCGCTCTACGCGCAGGCCGGGCGCCGTTTCGCGCATTCAGGTTCGACCTAGGCAGGAGGCGAGATGACCGAGACCGCACCGGCGATCGAGGCGATACTCGCTGAGTACGCCGAGCTGGAACAACGCCTCGCAGAGCCCGAACTGCACGCCGATGCCGCTGCGGCTCGCAAGGTGGGCCGCCGCTTCGCGCAGGTGTCGCCGATCGTCGCCACCTACCACAAGCTCGAAGCCGCGCGCGGCGACCTCGAAGCTGCGCGCGAACTGGCCGCCGACGACTCGTCCTTCGCCGAGGAAGTCGACGAACTGTCCGACAAGGTCGCCGAGCTCGACAGGCATCTCACCGACCTGCTGGCACCCCGCGACCCTCACGACGCCGACGACATCGTTCTCGAAGTCAAGTCCGGCGAAGGCGGCGAGGAATCGGCGTTGTTCGCCGCCGACCTGGCCCGCATGTACACCCGCTACGCCGAGCGGCACGGCTGGACCGTCACCATGCTCGGTGAGACGGGCTCGGATCTCGGCGGCTACAAGGATGCGACGCTGTCCATCCGCAGCAAGGGCGATTCAGCCGACGGCGTATGGGCGCGGCTGAAATTCGAGGGCGGAGTACACCGCGTGCAGCGGGTGCCCGTCACCGAATCCCAGGGCCGCGTACACACCTCGGCCGCGGGCGTGCTCGTCTATCCCGAACCGGAAGAAGTCGAGCAGGTGCAGATCGACGAGTCGGATCTGCGCATCGACGTCTACCGAAGTTCAGGGAAGGGCGGTCAGGGCGTGAACACCACCGACTCCGCCGTGCGCATCACCCACCTGCCGACGGGCATCGTGGTGACGTGCCAGAACGAACGCTCGCAGCTGCAGAACAAGGCGCGTGCGATGCAGGTTCTCGCCGCGAGACTGCAGCTGCTTGCCGAGGAGCAGGCGCAGGCCGACGCGTCCGCAGACCGTGCGAGCCAGATCCGCACCGTGGACCGCAGCGAGCGGATCCGCACCTACAACTTCCCCGAGAACCGGATCGCCGACCACCGCATCAACTACAAGTCACACAACCTCGATCAGGTTCTCGACGGTGACCTGGATCCGTTGTTCGACGCGCTGGCCGAAGCCGACAAGCAAGCCCGGCTGCAGAACACGTGAGCATCGCCGAACGGCCGGTAACGATGCGCCGGGTGATCGCCGACGCCGCGGACGCGCTATCCGCCGCCGGTGTCGGATCGCCACGGGTCGACGCGGAACTGCTGGCGGCCTACGTGGCGGGCGTCGACCGGTGGCGAGTCGCTTTCCTTGAGCCCGACACCGAATTCGCAACCCGCTATCGGGAACTCGTCGCGCAGCGGGCGCAACGCGTTCCCCTGCAGCACCTCACGGGCACCGCGGCCTTCGGGCCCATCGAAGTACACGTGGGGCCCGGGGTGTTCGTGCCGCGGCCGGAAACCGAGGCTCTCCTGGAATGGGTTCTCGCGCAATCGCTTTCGGCCTCACCTGTGATCGTCGACCTGTGCACCGGATCCGGTGCGCTGGCGCTCGCGCTGGCTCACAGCGTGACGAACGCGCGCGTCGTCGCCGTCGACGACTCCGACGAGGCCCTCGCCTACGCGCGACGCAACACTGCGGGCACCACCGTCGAAGTGCGCCGCGCCGACGTGACGAGTGCCGGCGTGCTCGGCGATCTCGATGCCGCCGTCGACGTGCTGGTCTCCAACCCGCCCTACATCCCGGACGGCAGCGAGCTGGAACCCGAAGTGGCGCAGCATGATCCCGCACACGCACTGTTCGGCGGGCCGGACGGGATGGTCATCATCGACAGCCTCGCCGGTCTGGCGGCGCGCCTGCTGAGGCCCGGTGGCATCTGTGCGGTCGAACACGACGACACGACATCGCAGCGCACGGTCGACGCTTTCGTCCGCACCGGCGACTTCGTCGACGTCACGGCGCGACACGACCTGGCAGGCAGGCCGCGTTTCGTGACCGCGGTGCGGGCCGGGTGAGAGGCTGGCTGGCATGAGCGCAGCGTTGTTCGACTGCACCGATCCGGCGCAGCGGGAGGCGGGAATCGCGTCGGCGATCAGCGCCCTCAAAGGGGGCCGACTCGTCGTGATGCCCACCGACACCGTCTACGGCATCGGCGCCGACGCGTTCGACGGAGAGGCGGTGGCGTCGCTGCTGGCGGCCAAGGGCCGGGGACGTGACATGCCGGTCCCCGTGCTGGTCGGTTCCTGGCACACCATCCAGGGGCTCGTCTACTCCGTCCCCAACAGCGCCAAAGAGCTGATCCGCGCCTTCTGGCCCGGTGCGCTGAGCCTGGTCGTGCGCCAGGCTCCGTCCCTGCAGTGGGATCTCGGCGACGCGAACGGCACCGTGATGCTGCGGATGCCACTGCACCCGGTGGCCATCGAGCTGCTGCGCGAGGTCGGCCCGATGGCCGTCTCGAGTGCCAACATCTCGGGCAGGCCCGCAGCGGTGACCGCCGAGCAGGCCCGCGACCAACTCGGTGACCTCGTCGAGGTCTACCTCGACGGCGGGCCGGCCGAACAGCAGGCCGCGTCCACGATCGTCGATCTGACCGGCGCTCACCCGAGGGTGTTGCGGCAGGGGCCGGTAACACTCGAGGCCATCGCAGAAGTGCTGGGTGTCGAGACGGAGACCCTCACCGACCAGACCGAGTGATCTGGAGTTCTGTGCACCTGGGTCCAGCGACGATCACCGTCACGCAGGCGGGGGAGAGCCTGATGGCGCTCTCCGACCGCGGCGCGGGTGTGCCGTTGCGCGAGCTCGCCCTCGTCGGGCTGACCGCGGCGATCATCACTTACCTCGCAACGGGTTGGGTCAGGGTGCTTGCGACCCGCTGGGGAGCGGTTGCCAATCCGCGCGCGCGGGACGTGCACCTGCAGCCGATCCCGCGCATGGGGGGCCTCGCGATGTACCTCGGGGTGGCAGCGGCTGTGCTTCTCGCATCGCAGCTGCCCGCGCTGACCCGCGGGTTCGTCTACTCCTCGGGGCTACCGGCCGTCGTCGTCGCGGGCGGATTGATCATGGTCGTGGGGCTGATCGACGACCGGTGGGGCCTCGACGCACTGACCAAGTTCGCCGGGCAGATCACCGCGGCGAGCGTGCTCGTCACCATGGGTGTCGCCTGGAGCGTTCTCTACATTCCCCTCGGCGGCGTCGGCACGATCGTCCTCGACCAGGTCGCGTCGATCCTGTTGACCCTGGCATTCACGGTCGCCCTCGTGAACGCGATGAACTTCGTCGACGGCCTCGACGGCCTGGCAGCCGGACTGGGTCTGATCACCGCGTCGGCCATCTGCATCTTCTCGGTTGGGCTGCTGCGCGATCACGGCGGAGACGTGCTGTTCTATCCGCCCGCGGTGATCTCGGTCGTCCTCGCGGGCGCCTGTCTCGGATTCCTCCCGCACAATTTCCACAAGGCCCGGATCTTCATGGGGGACTCGGGGTCGATGCTGATCGGTCTGATGCTGGCCGCGGCGGCCACCACCGCAGCCGGCCCGATCTCCCAGACCGCCTACGGGGCACGCGACGTGTTCGCGCTGTTGTCGCCGTTCCTGCTCGTCGTCGCCGTGGTGTTCGTGCCTGCGCTCGACATGCTTCTGGCGATCATCAGGCGCACCCGCAAAGGCCTCAGCCCGTTCAGCCCGGACAAGATGCACCTGCACCACCGCCTGCTGGAGATCGGCCATTCACACCGGCGAGTGGTACTGCTGATCTACCTCTGGGTCGGCATCGTCGCGCTCGGCGCGGCGAGCACGATCTTCTTCGATCCGCGGCACACCGCGATCGTCATGGTGTGCGCCATCGTGGTCGCGGTCGTAGTGACGCTGATACCGCTGCTGAGGCGTGGTAACGACCCCGCCGACGGGTTATACGACAAAAAGTAGTAGGCCCTCTTTTGTGGCTCTCACCATGTGTTAAGGTTCAGGCAGAACCCGAAAAGACCTCGCGGGTTGCCGGCCCCCGTGCCGTTCGGAGCAATCGTTCTTGCACCGGCCGGAACGGAACAACGACCGACATTTTGACCGAAACAGGGAGCTGCCCCTTGGGTGATTCCAGCGCGCTTGTCGCCCTCCGATACGCTACGGGCGCCACGCACAGGATCATCGGGACACGCTCCGTTGACGACCGCGGGATTGAGGTGAAGCAGTGACGACGCCAGCGCAAGACGCGCCGTTGGTGTTTCCGTCCGTTGCTTTCAGGCCAGTGCGCCTGGCGATCATCTGTGCGGCCCTGACTGCGCTGGCTCTGGTGGCCGCCGGATTCGGGGGCAACATTTTTTACGGCGTGTTCTTCGGAGTCGGCCTCGGTCTCGGCCTGATCAACGCACTCCTGGTGCGCCGGGCGGTCGAGAGCATCACCGCCGAAGACCATCCGCTCAAGAAGAAGATGGCACTCAACTCGGCGACGCGACTGCTCGTCATCACGGCGATCGCGCTGACCGTCGCCTTCATCTTCAGGACCAACGGTGGTATCGCGGTGTTGTTCGGGCTCGCGATCTTCCAGGCATTGCTGGTCATGAGCACCAGCATCCCGGTGCTGCGCAAGATTCGTAGCGAGGGGCTCAACGTGGCAGACACGGAAGCGAAGGATTGAGCTAACCCCCATGACGCAGATGACTGTCCTCGCCGCTGAGGAAGGTGGAGCACCCATCCACGTCGGGCATCACACGCTGGTGTTCGAACTTTTCGGCATGACGTTCAACGGGGACACCATCCTCGCGACCGCCATCACCGCGGTGATCGTCATCGCCCTTGCCTTCTACCTCAAGTCCAAGGTGACCTCGACCGGTGTGCCGGGTGGGGTGCAGCTGTTCTGGGAGGCGCTGACCATCCAGATGCGCGGTCAGATCGAGCAAGCCATCGGCATGAAGGTGGCGCCGTTCGTCCTCCCGCTGGCCGTGGCGATCTTCGTCTTCATCCTGATCTCGAACTGGCTGGCCGTCCTTCCGCTGCAGTACGGGGGATCCGACGGTGCCGCCGGCGAGCTCTACAAGCCGCCCGCCTCGGACATCAACTTCGTGCTCGCCCTGGCGCTGTTCGTGTTCTTGGCCTACCACGCCGCCGGTTTCTGGCGCCGCGGCCTCATCGGCCACCCCGTCAAGGTCGTGAAGGGGCACGTCGCGTTCCTCGCGCCCATCAACATCGTCGAAGAGCTGGCGAAGCCGATCTCGCTGGCACTCCGACTTTTCGGCAACATCTTCGCCGGCGGCATCCTCGTCGCCCTGATCGCGATGTTCCCCTGGTACATCCAGTGGGCGCCGAACGCGATCTGGAAGACCTTCGACCTGTTCGTCGGCCTCATCCAGGCGTTCATCTTCTCGCTGTTGACGATCTTGTACTTCAGCCAGTCGATGGAGCTCGACCACGAAGACCATTGAGCGCACTGACACACGCATGACCACTTGCCGTTAGGACCACAGAAACCCCTGGCAGAGACCCTCTGCCAGATATCAAGGAGGATAGGAAATGGATCCCACAATCGCTGCCGGCGCACTCATCGGCGGTGGTCTGATCATGGCCGGCGGTGCTATCGGCGCCGGTATCGGTGACGGTATCGCCGGTAACGCTCTGATCGCAGGCATCGCCCGGCAGCCGGAGGCCCAGGGTCGTCTCTTCACACCGTTCTTCATCACGGTGGGTCTGGTCGAGGCCGCCTACTTCATCAACCTGGCCTTCATGGCACTGTTCGTCTTCGCTACGCCGGTCGGCTAATTCAGCGACATGGGTGAAGTGACATCGACGATCCTCGCCTCCGCCACGCTTGCGGCGGAGGAGGGGGGCGGGACGAGCAACTTCCTGCTTCCCAACGGCACCTTTTTCGCCGTGCTGCTCATCTTCCTGATCGTGCTCGGCGTGATCGCGAAATGGGTTGTGCCACCGATCAGCAAGGTGCTGGCCGAGCGTGAGGCGATGCTGGCCAAGACCGCCGCTGACAACCGCAAGTCGGCAGAACAGGTGGCGGCGGCCCGGGAGGACTACGACAAGACGTTGGCCGAGGCGCGGGGCGAGGCCTCGTCGATCCGCGACGAGGCTCGAGTGGCCGGCCGTCAGGTCGTCGACGAGAAGCGTGCGACGGCCAGTGGTGAGGTCGCCGAGACCGTGAAGACAGCCGACGAGCAACTTTCGCAACAGGGTTCGGCCGCGCAGTCGGAACTGCAGTCGTCGGTGGACGGACTGTCGGCCACGCTCGCGAGCCGGATCCTGGGTGTCGACGTGAAATCAGGTGGGAGCCAGTAGATGTCGACATTCATCGGACAGCTGATCGGCTTCGCCGTCATCGTGTTCATCATCGTGAAATGGGTGGTGCCGCCCGTACGCAACCTGATGCAGAAGCAGCAGGAGGCGGTACGCATCGCCCTGGCCGAGAGTGCGGAAGCCGCCAAGAAGCTGGCTGAGGCCGACGCGATGCACGAGAAGGCGGTCGCGGATGCCAAGTCCGACGGTCAGAAGGTCACCGACGAGGCGCGGCAGGATTCCGAACGAATCGCCGCTCAGCTCGCCGAGCAGGCCGACGCCGAAGCGGAACGCATCAAGGCCCAGGGCGCTCAACAGGTTCAGTTGATGCGCCAGCAGCTGATCCGCCAGCTGCGCTCGGGCCTGGGCGTCGAGTCGGTGCAGAAGGCCGAAGAAATCGTGCGTAACTACGTCGCCGATCCGGCCGCGCAGGCCTCCACCGTCGACCGCTTCCTGGAGGAACTCGACGCGATGGCGCCGAGTCCGGTGGTGTTGGAAGCCGGGGCGTCGTTGAACCTGCGGGCGGCAAGCCGCGAAGCACTCGCCGAGGTGGTCAAGAAGTTCGAGTCGGTCGCCGAAGGTGCCGACAGTGCAGCACTGACCACGCTGGCCGATGAACTCGCTTCCGTGGCAAAGCTTCTGCTGAAGGAGCCCACGCTCAACAAGCACCTCGCCGAGCCGGCCGACGATGCCGCACCCAAGGTGCGCGTGGTCGAGCGTCTCTTCGACGGCAAGGTGGACGGCAGCACCCTGGAAATCCTGAAGACGGCGGCGGCGCAACGCTGGTCGGTCGAGGCGAACCTCGTGGACGCCATCGAACATGTGTCGCGACTGGCACTGCTGGTGCGCGCAGAGCGTGACGGGCAGAGCGAAGAGGTCGAGGATCAGCTGTTCCGCTTCGGCCGCGTGCTGGACGCCGAATCGGAGTTGAGCCGACTCCTCTCCGACACCGTGGTGCCCACCGAGAAGCGCGTCGAGCTGCTGAAGAAGGTGCTTGACGGTAGCGGCGGGGTGAACGCCACCGCGGCGGCCCTGTTGACGCAGACCGTGGAACTTCTTCGCGGCGAGCCCGCCGACGACGCGATCAGCGACTTGGCCGAGCTGGCGGTCACCCGCCGCGGTGAAGCCGTCGCACAGGTCACCGCGGCCGCGGAGCTGACCGCTGAGCAGCGCACCCGACTCACCGAGGTGCTGAGCCGGATCTACGGCACCCCGGTTTCGGTCCAGCTCGAAGTGAACCCCGAGGTTCTCGGCGGTCTGCTGATCACCGTCGGCGACGAGGTCATCGACGGCTCCATCTCATCGCGGTTGGCCGCGGCCCGCGCAGGGCTGCCGGACTGACCCCCAGAACTCGAGCAGAAACAAACACAAGGCAGGAAGACGAAAACCCATGGCAGAGTTGACAATCTCCGCTTCCGACATCGAAGGGGCGATCGAGGACTACGTCTCCTCCTTCACCGCTGACTCCGATCGCGAAGAGATCGGCACCGTGATCGATGCCGGTGACGGCATCGCCCACGTGGAGGGCCTGCCCTCCGTGATGACCCAGGAGCTGCTCGAGTTCCCCGGCGGCGTCCTCGGCGTCGCGCTGAACCTCGACGAGCACAGCGTCGGCGCGGTCATCCTGGGCGAGTTCGAGAAGATCGAAGAAGGCCAGCAGGTCAAGCGGACCGGCGAGGTGCTCTCGGTGCCCGTGGGCGACGCGTTCCTGGGTCGCGTCATCAACCCGCTCGGCCAGCCCATCGACGGCCAGGGCGACATCGAATCCGACACCCGCCGCGCCCTCGAGCTGCAGGCGCCGTCGGTCGTTCAGCGCCAAGGCGTCTCGGAGCCGCTACAGACCGGCATCAAGGCCATCGACAGCCAGACCCCGATCGGCCGCGGCCAGCGCCAGCTGATCATCGGCGACCGTAAGACCGGCAAGACCGCCGTCGCAGTTGACACCATCCTCAACCAGCGCGAGGCGTGGGAGACGGGTGACCCCAAGCAGCAGGTGCGGTGCGTGTACGTCGCGATCGGCCAGAAGGGCACCACGATCGCCTCGGTGAAGCGCGCCCTCGAAGAGGGCGGCGCGATGGAGTACACCACCATCGTCGCGGCCCCGGCTTCCGACGCCGCCGGTTTCAAATGGCTTGCCCCTTATACCGGTTCGGCCATCGGTCAGCACTGGATGTACGACGGCAAGCACGTCCTGATCGTCTTCGACGACCTGTCCAAGCAGGCCGACGCCTACCGCGCGATCTCGCTGCTGCTGCGTCGCCCGCCGGGCCGCGAGGCGTTCCCCGGCGACGTGTTCTACCTGCATTCGCGTCTGCTTGAACGCTGCGCGAAGCTGTCCGACGAGCTCGGCGGCGGTTCGATGACGGGTCTGCCGATCATCGAGACCAAGGCCAACGACATCTCGGCGTTCATCCCGACCAACGTCATCTCGATCACCGACGGTCAGTGCTTCCTGGAGTCCGACCTGTTCAACCAGGGTGTGCGCCCGGCCATCAACGTGGGTGTGTCGGTGTCGCGAGTCGGTGGCGCCGCACAGATCAAGGCCATGAAAGAGGTTGCGGGCTCGCTGCGTCTGGAGCTTTCGCAGTACCGCGAGCTGGAATCCTTCGCGGCCTTCGCGTCGGATCTGGATGCGGCCTCGAAGGCTCAGCTGGATCGCGGCGCACGTCTGGTGGAGCTGCTCAAGCAGCCGCAGTACACCCCGTACGCGGTCGAGGACCAGGTCGTCGCGATCTTCCTCGGCACCAAGGGCCACCTGGATTCGGTTCCCGTCGAAGACGTCTCCCGTTTCGAGCAGGAAGTGCTCGAGCACGTCAAGGCGTCGCACGACGACATCCTCAAGGAGATCCGCGAGACCAAGAAGCTCTCGGAGGACACCGAAGAGAAGCTGACGAACGTCATCAACGAGTTCAAGAAGGGCTTCTCGGCGTCTGACGGCAGCTCGGTCGTGGTCAACGAGGCCGAGGCCGAGGCCATGGACGAAGCGGACGTCGAAAAGGAATCCGTGAAGGTCCGCAAGCCGGCGCCCAAGAAGTAGGACCGAGAGGGTCTGGAGAGCTAGATGGCTGCAACACTGCGCGAGCTACGCGGGCGCATCCGTTCCGCCGGGTCGATCAAGAAGATCACCAAGGCCCAGGAACTGATCGCCACATCGCGAATCGCCAAGGCGCAGGCCCGAGTCGAGGCGGCTCGGCCCTACAGCACCGAGATCACCAACATGCTCACCGAGCTCGCGAGCGCCAGCGCGCTCGACCATCCGCTGCTCGTTCCGCGGGAGAACCCGCGGCGCGCAGCGGTGCTGGTGGTCTCGTCCGATCGCGGGCTGTGCGGTGCGTACAACGCCAACGTGCTGCGTCAGTCCGAGGAGCTGTTCTCGCTGCTGCGAGAAGAGGGCAAGGAGCCGGTTCTCTATACGGTCGGGCGAAAGGCGCTGGGGTACTTCAGCTTCCGTCAGCGCGAGGTCGTCGAGTCGTGGGCCGGGTTCTCTGAGCGCCCCACCTACGAGAACGCGAAGGAGATTGCCGAAACCCTGGTGGCGGCGTTCATGTCCGGTGCCGACGACGAAGGTGACGACGCCGGCGAGGACGGCATCCTCGGCGTCGACGAACTGCACATCGTTTTCACCGAGTTCCGGTCGATGCTGTCGCAGTCGTCGGTGGCGCGGCGCATCGCCCCGATGGTGGTCGAGTACGTCGGCGACGACGAGCCCGAGGACGGCCCGCAGACGCTGTTCTCGTTCGAGCCGGACGCCGAGACGCTGTTCGACGCTCTGCTGCCTCGCTACGTGGCGACCCGTGTGTACGCCGCGCTACTGGAGGCCGCGGCGTCGGAGTCGGCGTCCCGACGTCGCGCCATGAAGTCGGCGACCGACAACGCGGACGACCTGATCAAGGCGCTGACGCTGGCGGCGAACCGGGAACGTCAGGCGCAGATCACCCAAGAAATCAGCGAGATCGTCGGTGGCGCCAACGCGCTCGCCGATGCGAGCAAGTAGAAGCCCCGTAGGAAGCGAAGAGAAAATGACTGCTACCGCAGAGAAGACCGCAGGCCGGGTCGTCCGCATCACGGGCCCCGTGGTCGACGTGGAGTTCCCGCGCGGCTCCGTGCCTGAATTGTTCAACGCGCTGCACGCCGACATCTCCTACAAGGAGCTGTCGAAGACCCTGACGCTGGAGGTCGCACAGCACCTCGGGGACAACCTGGTGCGCACCATCTCCATGCAGCCCACCGACGGTCTGGTCCGCGGTGTCGAGGTGACCGACACCGGCACCTCGATCTCGGTTCCGGTCGGTGACGGTGTCAAAGGCCACGTGTTCAACGCACTCGGCGACTGCCTCGACGAGCCCGGCTACGGCAAGGACTTCGAGCACTGGTCGATTCACCGCAAGCCCCCGGCCTTCGCCGAGCTCGAGCCTCGCACCGAAATGCTGGAGACGGGCCTCAAGGTCGTCGACCTGCTCACCCCGTACGTGCGTGGCGGAAAGATCGCCCTGTTCGGCGGTGCCGGCGTGGGCAAGACGGTCCTCATCCAGGAGATGATCAACCGTATCGCCCGTAACTTCGGCGGTACCTCGGTGTTCGCCGGTGTCGGTGAGCGCACCCGTGAGGGCAACGACCTCTGGGTCGAGCTCGAGGACGCCAACGTGCTCAAGGACACCGCGCTGGTGTTCGGTCAGATGGACGAGCCGCCCGGCACGCGTATGCGTGTGGCCCTGTCGGCGCTGACGATGGCCGAGTTCTTCCGTGACGAACAGGGCCAGGACGTGCTGCTGTTCATCGACAACATCTTCCGGTTCACGCAGGCCGGTTCCGAGGTCTCGACGCTTCTCGGTCGTATGCCGTCCGCGGTGGGCTACCAGCCCACGCTGGCCGACGAGATGGGCGAGCTGCAGGAGCGCATCACGTCGACCCGCGGCAAGTCCATCACCTCGATGCAGGCCGTGTACGTGCCCGCCGACGACTACACCGACCCGGCTCCGGCCACCACGTTCGCGCACCTCGACGCCACGACCGAGCTTTCTCGTACGGTGTTCTCGAAGGGCATCTTCCCCGCGGTGGATCCGCTGGCGTCGTCCTCGACGATCCTGGACCCGGCCGTGGTCGGTGACGAGCACTATCGCGTCGCCCAGGAAGTCATCCGAATCCTGCAGCGTTACAAGGATCTCCAGGACATCATCGCGATTCTCGGTATCGACGAGCTTGCCGAAGAGGACAAGCAGCTGGTGCAGCGTGCGCGTCGTCTGGAGCGCTTCCTGAGCCAGAACATGATGGCGGCCGAGCAGTTCACCGGTCAGCCGGGTTCGACAGTGCCGCTGAAGGAGACCATCGAGGCCTTCGACAAGCTCACCAAGGGCGAATTCGATCATCTCCCCGAGCAGGCGTTCTTCCTCATCGGTGGTCTCGACGACCTGGCGAAGAAGGCCGAGAGCCTCGGCGCCAAGCTGTGATGAGCGCTCGCGCGAAGAGCAGATGGGTTGAGCCCTTGTGCTTGGCCTCGAAGGTGGTGTGACATGGCGGAATTGCACGTCGAAATCGTCGCCGTGGAGCGCGAGTTGTGGTCGGGTGACGCGACGTTCGTGTTCACCCGCACCACCGCCGGCGAGATCGGGATCTTGCCGAGGCACATCCCGCTCGTCGCACAGCTCGTCGAAGACGCAATGGTGCGCGTCGAGCGCGAAGGCGAAGACGACCTGCGCATCGCGGTTGACGGGGGATTCCTCTCGGTGACCGAGGAGGCTGTCCGGATCCTCGTGGAGAACGCCGAATTCGAATCGGAGATCAACGCCGACAGCGCCAAGCAGGACTCGGAGTCCGACGACGAGCGGACCGCGGCATGGGGTCGGGCGCGTCTGCGCGCCCTCGGCCAACTGGACTGACCGCCGATGAGCGCGTCCATGCTGTTCATGGTCGCGCTCGTCGGTGTGCTCCTGCTCGTCGTCGTCGCCCTGAGTTACCGGCTGTGGAAGCTGCGTCAGGTGGGCGGGACGGCGGCAATCCTGCGGGATGTCCCTGCTGTCGGCGGTCACGGATGGCGCCACGGCGTGATGCGCTATCGGGGCGGTGAAGCCGGCTTCTACCGTCTTTCCAGTTTGCGTTGGTGGCCCGATCGCACATTGACCCGGCGCGGCCTCGAGGTGGTTTCCCGAAGGCCACCGCGCGGCGACGAGTTCGACATCATGACCGACGAAATCGTCGTTCTCGAGTTGCGCGACACCGGGCCGGAGCGGGGCCGCGGCTACGAAATCGCGCTGGATCGGGGGGCGTTGACAGCCTTCACCTCATGGCTGGAATCACGGCCGTCGCCGCGGACTCGGCGCCGATCCTATTAGTTCCGCCAACCACTACTGGCGTTTTCCTCCCGGCTGCCAGAGGACGTCCCCATCGGGATTCGCTACTCGGGACAGGATGAACAGCAGATCAGAGAGTCTGTTGAGGTACTTCGCGGGAAGCACGCTCACCGAGTCGCCATAGGTGTCGATTGCCAGCCAGGCAGACCGTTCCGCTCGCCGGGCGACGGTTCGTGCGACGTGCAGAAGTGCTGACAGAGGCGTGCCGCCGGGCAGGATGAACGAATTCAGCGCCGTGAGCGGCTCGTTGAACTCGTCGCACCACGTCTCGAGCCTGTTGATGTAGCTCTGCTGAATCCTCAGCGGGGGATACTCCGGATTCTCTACCACCGGCGTCGACAGGTCGGCGCCCGCGTCGAACAGGTCGTTCTGAATCTGCCGCAGGACCGGAAGAATTCGCTCGTCAGGGTTTCCCAACGCGACTGCGACGCCGATCGCGGCGTTGACTTCGTCACAGTCAGCGTAGGCCGCCAGGCGTGCATCGTTCTTTGAGACGCGGCTGAAATCGCTCAGGCCCGTCGTGCCATCGTCGCCGGTCCGCGTATAGATTCGCGTCAGGTGGACTGCCATGGTCGAAACGGTACCGGGACGTGCCGCAGGCCCGCGGCTTGGCAGCCTGACATGGTCCACCGCGCTGTTTACACTAACCGGCGTGAGCGACCGATTCGTGGTGACCGGTGGTGGCCGGTTGTCGGGTGAAGTTGCTGTTGGGGGCGCCAAGAACAGCGTGCTCAAGCTGATGGCCGCCGCGCTGCTCGCCGAAGGCACCAGCACGATCACCAACTGCCCCGACATTTTGGACGTCCCGTTGATGGCCGAGGTTCTGCGCGGCCTCGGCGCGACGGTCGAACTCGACGGCGACACCGTCCGCATCACGTCGCCTGATGAACCCAAGTACGACGCCGACTTCGCCGCGGTGCGGCAGTTCCGTGCTTCGGTCTGCGTCCTCGGCCCGCTGGTAGGCCGATGCAAGAAAGCCAAGGTGGCCTTGCCCGGCGGCGACGCGATCGGATCGCGGCCCCTCGACATGCATCAGGCCGGCCTCCGACAGTTGGGTGCCCGGTGCAACATCGAGCACGGCTGCGTGGTCGCCGAAGCCGATCACCTGCACGGTGCAGAAATCCAGCTCGAATTCCCGTCGGTGGGTGCCACAGAGAACATCCTGATGGCCGCGGTGCTGGCCGACGGGGTCACCACGATCCACAATGCCGCCAGAGAGCCGGATGTCGTCGACCTCTGCACGATGCTCAACCAGATGGGCGCGCAGATCACCGGGGCCGGGTCCTCGACGATGACGATCACCGGGGTCGATCGCCTGTATCCGACGGAGCATCGGGTGATCGGGGACCGGATCGTCGCCGCCACGTGGGGCATAGCCGCTGCGATGACGCGCGGCGACATCTCGGTAACCGGGGTGGATCCGGCACATCTGCAGTTGGTGTTGCACAAGCTGCACGACGCCGGCGCGACCGTGACGCAGACCGATGACGGGTTCCGCGTTGTGCAATACGAACGACCCAAGGCCGTCAATGTGGCGACGCTGCCCTTCCCCGGGTTTCCGACGGACCTGCAGCCGATGGCGATCGGTTTGGCGGCGATCGCGGACGGGACGTCGATGATCACCGAGAACGTGTTCGAAGCGCGCTTCCGGTTCGTCGAGGAGATGATCAGGCTCGGCGCGGACGCCCGAACCGACGGTCATCACGCGGTGGTCCGTGGTATCCCACAGCTGTCGAGTGCGCCCGTGTGGTCCTCGGATATTCGTGCGGGCGCCGGGCTGGTGCTCGCCGGGCTCGTCGCCGATGGCGACACCGAGGTGCACGACGTCTTTCACATCGACCGCGGGTATCCGAAGTTCGTGGAAAATCTCGTCGCATTGGGCGCGGAGATCGAGCGGGTGGCGTAGCGTTGGGAGGCTAAACCGCCTCTATGCAGGGCATTTGGGCCATCGGCGGACACGGCGTAGTATTTCCGCCAGAAGCCGGAAGGCCAGTCCGATCGGACAACGAGCGGACTGAATTGCCAGGCTTGACCACCTTGCCAACATGAAGTAAGCTGGCAGGGTTGCCCGAAACCGGGCTCTGTTGTTTGAGAACTCAATAGTGTGTTTGGTGGTTTTTGTTTGTTGTTTTTGTCGTGCCCCGGATTTTCCCGTTTGT
>NZ_JAQGCZ010000017.1 GCF_027706845.1 Mycolicibacterium sp. BiH015 | reverse complement strand
TTCGCACTTCACTCGGAGGTCTTCGTCTTGTCACCTCACCACGCCGTCACCAACGTCCGTGGTCAGTACAGCTAGCAAGCCCGGACCCCGGTTCGCTGACGGCCATCAAGCTGTGGCTATTGATCTACGCGGCGGTGGTGGGGATCGGTGCCTGGGTCTTCGGCGCTCGGTGGTTCGCACGCGCTGACCCCTTCGAGGTGTACAGCATGGCCGTGTCGCGGATGTCGCCTTTCCGACGTGCCCGAGGCACCGGACGCGTGGAGTGGGTCAATCCGCTCGACCACCTGCCGACGCTGCCGGTCCGACCTGGAACGGTGGCAGTTCTGGCGGTATTGCTGGGCTCCACGGCGTTCGACAGCTTCTCCCAGTCCCCGACATTTCGGAACTTCGTCGATCGCGCGGCGGCGGCAGTTCCACTCGTGGGGGATGCCGGCGGCGCGACAGCGTTGCGGACGGCGATACTGTTCGTGTTCGTCGCCGTCGTCGGACTGACGTTCTGTGGCGCCGCTCGGGCGACGGGGGGCATCAATCCACAGCAGCGACAGCAACTTCCGGGACAGTTGGCGCATTCACTTATTCCGATCGTCGTCGGCTACATCTTCGCCCATTACTTGTCGTACCTCGTTGAACGCGGGCAAGAGACGATCGTGCGCCTAGCAGATCCTTTCGGGCTGGGCTGGCAGCTCCTCGGGCTTACGCAGGACGACGTCAGCTACATCTTGTCTCAGCATCCCTCGGTGCTCTGGACGATCAAGGTCTCGTGCGTGGTCGTGGGACACATGGTTGCGGTGGTGTCTGCACATGATCGCGCTCTGCGACTGTTGCCGCGGGATCATCAGATCACCGGCCAAGTGGCGATGATGCTGACAATGGTCGGCTACACGTTCGCAGGGTTGTACCTGCTCTTCGGCGGTTGAGGATCACGCGTCCGTAAGCAGAACGTCAAACCATCTACTAAGTTGAATAGTAGATTATCCAGACGTCGGGAGCGGCGCCGCGTATGGGCTGATCCCGGCGAAGGCGCTATGGCGGAATCCTGTCGGGGGATTCCGCCATAGTCATCCCGGGTCGGGCCTTGCCTATGCTCTGCGGGCTGATTGTTTGGACAAAAGTGTGAGCGTTCTCTAGTGTGATCCGTTATCTACGTACCAACTACGTAGATCAAGGTCACCGGAGGACAGTCGCTTTGAGACACGGGCGCCCGCCGCAGATTTTGCGAAGCGTCATCGCTCTACTTACCCTTGCAGTCTTGACGGTGGGTGCCTCCAGCGTCGCGGGCGTGGTCAGCGCAGACCCTGCCGCGGACGCGCTCGCGCGAATGGCGGAGCTCTCGCGACAAGCCGAACAAGCCAGCGAAGAGTTGTATTCGGCTGAATTGGATCTCGACCTCAAAGTCGAGGCGCAGCGAGCCGCTGAGGAGAAACTGGCGGAGGATCTTGGTCGAGCGGAGGCCGCCTCGGCGGATCTGCGTAGTTATCAAGCTGCTGTTGACCGCGTCGCTGTCGCCGAGTACGTCAGTGGACCTTCCGGAAATATCTCTGCGACGCTGGGTGCCGGCTCACCCCAGGAGCTGCTCGACCGGCTGTCTGTGCAGCGAGTGATGTCCGGGCAGATGAGAGACGCGATGACTCAGTTCAGCGCAGCGCGCACCCGTGCTGCCGCGGCCGAAGACGAGTCTCGTGTCGCTGCCGCGCAGGCGCGTGCAGCGACCGATGCCACCGCGAAAGTGCGCGCCGACATTCAACGTCGGCAGGGTGATCTGCGCACTCAGATCTCAAGTGTCGAAGCACAATATGCGGCTCTGACCACGGAGCAGCGCGCCGTTCTCGCTGCGCCCGGACCGCCCCCGCCTTCTGGGGCCGCACCGCCACCGCCGTCCGATATCGTCGCGATGCCGAACCCTGACGGCGCCGTCCCGGGGCCGCCGGCAGGAACCGGCGGCGGAGCTGCAGTAGTGCAGACGGCCTTGAGTCGAGTGGGCTCCCCGTATGTGTGGGGCGGGAATGGGCCCAACGCATTCGACTGCTCGGGACTCATCAAGTGGTCATTCCTGCAGCAAGGCAAATCGTTACCCCGCTCCAGCCAGGCATTGGCCAGTGGCGGCCAGCCTGTGGCGCTGGAAGCCCTGCTTCCAGGCGACATCGTGACCTTCTACAGCGACGCCTCCCACGCCGGCATCTACATCGGCGACGGCATGATGGTGCACGCATCCACCTACGGGACTCCTGTCAAAGTCGCCCCTATCACGATGGCGCCGATCTACAACGCGCGTCGGTACTGAACCTGTGTGGCGACTCGTTCCGCTGGTCGTCGCGCCGTCGCACCTTCACCGCATCGACCAACTACTATGTGGATACGTAATTTGACGAGGTACCACCCCGACGGATAGTTGTGATGAAAGTGTTGGCTGGACACCGAAAGATAGTTGCGCTGAGCGTATTCGCCGTGGTCGGCGTGCTTGTGACCGCATCGCAGACAAGCGCGCTCAAGTCTCGGCTGTCTGACGCAGTGGTGGCTCCCAGCGCTCTGGAGGCTGAACAGAAGCCCAAGGCCGTGCCCGAACCGCCCGCGGTCGACATTCTTCCGCGAACTGGCGCGAGCGATGTTGTGCCTGTCGGCGCGGTAAAGGTGACCGCGACATCAGGCACGCTGACCGACGTGCGCATGCAGAACGAACACGGTCGAGTAGTCACGGGTCGGTTGACGGCGGGCGGCCGCGCCTGGCAGCCCGACGAGCCGCTTGGGTATGGACGGACATACACCCTCAGCGCAACCGGCCAGGGCAGCGGCGCCACCACAGTGACCACTGTCTCGGAGTTCTCCACCGTCTCGCCACAGGCGCAAGTCGGCGTCACACTCGGGATGACCAATGGCGCTTCCCTTTCGGAGGGCGGCGTCTATGGCGTCGGAACTGTCATCGTGGCGACATTCGACAGGGCAATATCGGACAAGGCTGCCGCCGAGCGTCGACTTCAGGTCACCACGGCGCCCAAGATCGAGGGTGCCTGGACGTGGATCAACGACCGAAAGGCACACTGGCGCCCGCGCGAATACTTCCCCTCCGGCACCGAAGTGACGGTCAAGGCCGGTCTCTACGGCACCCCCCTGGGGGATGGCCTTTTCGGTGAAGAGGACAAGCAGGTCAGTTTCCGGATCGGGCAATCGCGGATCGCGATCGCCGACGACACCACCAAGCAGGTGAGCGTCTACGAAGACGGCGTCCTCATACGGACGATGCCGACGTCGATGGGCAGGGGCGGCACGGAAACCGTCGGCGGCAAGACTATTGCGTTCTGGACGCAACCCGGTGTGTACACCGTGATGGAGAAGCAGAATCCCGTCCTGATGGACTCGTCGACGTACGGGCTACCGGTGGATTCCGCGTCCGGATACAAGATCAGCGTCCCGCACGCGGTTCGGATCAGCCCCGACGGCATCTACCTCCACGAGCGTGAGGCAACAGTCTGGGCGCAGGGCAACACAAACGTGTCAGCGGGCTGCCTGAATCTCAGTGCAGAGAACGCCGAGTGGTACTACGAGTTTGCCAACCCGGGTGACGTGGTGGAGATTCGCAATACCGGCGGCGCACCGCTGGAACAGTGGCAGAACGGAGACTGGTCCGTGCCTTGGGAGAAGTGGATCAGCGGAAGCGCCCTGCGCTGACCGACTGTCAGTAGTCGATGAGTCGCACGACGTGCGAGGTCATCCCGCTGGTGCGGACAGGAGCGATCCGCACTTGGGAGCCTGTGAACGGTGACTCCAGCATCTGGCCCTGACCCAGATAGATCGCAACGTGCTGACTGCCGTTGGGGCCGTAGAAAATCAGATCACCTCGACGCATTTCTCCCACAGGCACCCGGCGGTCCTTTTCATACTGCGCGCCAGAGTATTTCGGAAGGCTGATGCCAACCCCGGCAAAGGCGAAGACCATGAGCCCGGAACAGTCGAAACCGACTGTGCCAGCACCTCGATCGACGCCACGGGTGGCCCCGCTGGCGTTCCCGCCGCCCCAGGAATACGGGACACCGAGCTGGGTCATGCCTCGGCGAATGACGAATTCCACTGCCTGCTGGCCGTATACGCGCGGAATCTGCCCAGGAACGGCGGCAACAGAGGGCGAGGGTTCGGCTATCAAGCCAAGCTTGACAAGGAACTGCCGCCCGAGGCTGGCTGTGACTTGTGCGGACGCTGCCGAGATCTGCAGCACCGAGTTGACAATCGCCACCGGATCCGAGAGGTCCGCGGCGGGAACCGCCGGCACGGCGGTGTCCCACTCTGTGCCAGTGACCTGGGTGTCGGGCGCAGAATCCCAGCTACCCGGCTCGGACGGTGGTGGGGTACTGCGGGCCTTCTCGAGTCGCCCCCGCGCCGTCCGCGCTTCGTCGGTGGCAGAGTCGATTTCGCTCCGTGGCGCGATAAAGGCATCCTCGGAGGCGCGCACAGCGTCGACAGCTTCGTCGTAGCGACTCTGCGCCAGACGTTCTGCGATCTCGCGTCGGATTGAGCTCGACGAGCCGCGGATTCGAGATTCGTGTGTTCGGTTCTCGCTGCTTTCAGCTCGTTACGGGCTTCGAGTGAAGGCCAACGCGAGCGTCTGCTGTGTTCGCGCGACGGAAACGACCTCTTCTCGGCTTGGGGCCCAGATCGTGTTCTCCGCGGGTCCACTCATGTACTGCGTGGCGGTGAACTCGTCGACCGACGCTGGGCGTCTTCCATCCGGGTGGTGGCGTCTTGGGCCCGGCTGCGGGCAGTCTGGACAGAAGTCTTGTCGGCGCGGGCGCTTTCGACCTGGACGAGCGCTCTCATGACTGGCTGTGGACAGAGGCCTGCAGATCGGCGAGGCGTTGATCGGCGCGCGCAACATCTCCGCCCAGTCGCGCGATGGAATTGTCCTGCGCTGAGCCGGGTTCTGCAGTGGCGGTGCCGACCCAATTGAACGCCAGCTTTGAAGCCATGGACAGCGCTAGCACCCATCGTGCCGGTCTTTGCGCCGGATCCATTGGGATATACCTTTCGCCTCCGCGGTGAGCCAATCTACTACGCAGCTACGTACGTGGACGCAACGTATATCACTTTGGTCTCTCAATTCACGTTTGTCACAGACCTGGGACCTCGACGCGGGGGTTTAGTGGCCAATTGAATGCGGTGACGCTGTACGTAAGTGGTCCCCGTGCGGTTAACTTGTTAGCGGCGGGCATATTGAAGGAATCATCGTTGTGACGACATTCGCGGTAGGAGTGACGGTGCAGGAGCGGGGCTTTGGAGACCTGGAGTCGGCGGTGATGGATCGGGTCTGGGCAACGGGGGGCCCCGTGTTGGTCCGCACAGTGTTCGATGATTTGGTCGCGAGCCGAGACATCGCGTATACCACGGTGATGTCGACGATGGACAACCTGCATCGGAAAGGGTGGCTCGCGCGGAAGCGGATCGGGAAGGCCTATAGCTATTGGCCGACGATGACGCGCGAGGAGAGGTCGGCTCACCTGATGGCGCATGCGCTGCATTCCGGAGGCGACGCCGATCAGGTGTTGAATTTCTTTCTGCGTCAGATGAATGACGAGGAGTCGGAACGACTTCGGGTTGCGGTGCGCAAGGCGCCTCGGCACCGGGCGTCATGAATTTCGCCCTCTGCATTCTGCTCTACGGCTTCGTTCTGGCCTGGCTATTGCCGCCGGTCCTTGAGAAGGTGACTCGTAGTGGACGCAATCCGCGCCTGTCCGTGGCGGTCTGGCTCACTGCCGTGGGTTGTGCCCTCGCCGCCTGGATGGCGGCCAGCGTCAATGTCATGGCCGAGCTCCTGATCAAACACGCGGCACTGCCCGCGCAACTCTGTGTGGATATGTTTCTCGCGCTCAATCACTTCGGTTGGCGTGGGCACGTCGTCTTTGTCGCTTCCGCGCTTCTTGTCCTGGGAGTGTCCATCTTGATCGCCAAACGTGTCTTCCTGACGTTACGGCGATTTCGGGAGCGAAGCAGTGAGATCTCTAGAGAAGCAAGGATTCTCGGATCAGTAACCGAGCATCCGGGAGTCTTTCTCATCCAGGCCGATCAGCCCGCGGCATATTGCGTAGCAGGGCCCCCGCATGCCGTGGTGGTCAGCACCGGCGCGGTGGCGCGTTTGAAGGAGACCGAGCTTGCCGCTGTCTTGGCTCACGAAAGTGCTCATCTATCGAGCCGTCACCCTCAAATCAAGATGACTCTGCGTGCACTGGCGTCATCAGTGCCGCGAGTACCGCTATTCCGGGCTGCTGCGGCTACCGTCGAGTTCTTGGTCGAAATGTGTGCCGACGACCGCGCCGCCCGTAGCCATGGTCGCGATGCTCTGTTGGACAGTCTGCTGGTTTTCACCGCGCCGTATCGACTGTCGCCCGGCGGCGCTCTGGGAGTCGCCGACCAGGGGTTTACCTTGCGTGCCAGCCGACTCAGCACCTCTGGCGGAGGAGTCGGCGAAACCCTCAACCGTGTTGTGCTGCTGGCATTGATGGCGCTCATCATCTCGGCACCAGCCGTGGTCATCGCGCTCTGCCAAACGTGAAAGTGGGTGGGTGGAGGTGGCGTGAGTGCTACCTCATGCAGCCGTCTGTGTCTTGAAGGCCACGATGTGGTGCATGCGAGGATATGTGCCTACGTCGGAAATGGCGAAAGCGGCTGTCAAAATCGCGGATTTGAGGTCTGGCCGAGGGTCGTGCGTGGCTTGCTCGCCTCCGACAGATTTCAATAACTTCTGCGCCCAGCGGCGCTCGGGCGGACGGTAGTCGGCCAGGAACAGTCGGCCACTTGGTCGTAGAACGCGAAATATCTCACTGAGGGCCTGGGGCCAGAGTTCTTCGGGAATGTGGTGGAATGCGAGGCTTGACACGGCCAGGTCGAAAGCTGCGTCCGGGAACGGTAGATTCTCAGCGCCCGTCACGGTGAAGCCGCAGTTCACGGGAGTGTGATCGTCGGCGTACTGGATGAGCTGCGCGGACGGATCAATACCGACGACGAAACCGCCGCTACCCACGATGGGTGCGAGTGTCGCGGCGAAGTAGCCGGTCCCGCAACCGATGTCGATGACTTTCTCGCCGAGGGTGGCGCGAGATGCTGTTGCGAACTGTCTCCATATCCGTCGCCGCTTGCCGAGGAATTGCAGGTTGGCGAGCATCTCGTACGTGCGTGGGTTGTGGATTATCCCCGCGTGATGTCCGGGTTGGCTGCCGAGCATTCGATGCGAAAGTGACACTCCGCAAGTCTCCTCTTGATGTCCGCGCGCAATGGGTCGTGGCCGAGGCCACCGGCTACTAAGTACAATAGTACGTAGGCGGATAGTAGATGATGCTGTGGGCGGGGCAAGGTGCTCCCGTCGGGGATCGATCGCTCGTGCAGCCGCGTTGTGCAGGTGGATCAGGCGCTCGGTCGTTGGCATGCGCGGGGACTCCGCCTTTGGCGGCTTGTCGCTTGACGCACTTCGACGAGGCTGGCAGCTAACATAAGGTGCAGATATTGTCCGACGGGTAGGAGCCAGGGCGGTGCAGCAGCGGGGATTCGGCGACCTGGAGTCGGCGGTGATGGATCACGTGTGGGGCTACGGCGAAGAGGTCACCGTACGGGAGATCTTCGATGACATGGCTGCTGAACGGGATATCGCTTACACAACCGTGATGTCCACCATGGACAACCTCCACCGTAAAGGCTGGTTGGAGCGTCGACGGGTTGGCAAAGCTTATAGCTACTGGGCGGCAATGACCCGCGAAGAACGGTCCGCTCAACTCATGCGTGACGCGTTTCAGCACGGGGGAGACGTCGACGTCGTCTTGAGCTACTTTCTGCGCCAGATGAACGACGACGAGTCGGAGCGACTCCGTGCGGCGTTGCGCAAAGTCAGTCGTCGCTCTCGTAAATCATGAGCGCGGCACTCTGCCTGCTGGTCTATGGGGCAGCACTGGTGTGGATGGGGCCGCGACTTCTTTCCTGGCTGTCACGCGGTGGTGGAGCGCCTCGGTTGTCGGTCGTGCTGTGGTTGGTGACCATTGTGATCGCTATTGCCGCGTGGCTCGTTGGCGCGGTCGGCATGCTTGCTGAAGTTTTTGGCCCCCACCCCGCCGGCCCTTTGCGCTATTGCATGGACGCACTGCTGGCGCTCAACCATCTGGGGTGGGCCGGCCACGTTGCCATCATCGTGGCCTGCGCTGCCGCATTGATCGCGACGTCAGTGGTGGCGCGCCGGTCGCTGGTCGCGGTCCGTCGATTCTGGCGGCGCAGCCGGGAGCATGCGCACGCCGCGCACATCCTCGGGTCGCCGTCGACACATCCGGGAGTTGTCGTGCTCCAGGAGCGAAGCGCGGCCGCATATTGCGTCGTGGGACGTCCGGACGCGATCGTAGTGACCAGCGCAGCGATGTCGACACTGAACGAGGCAGAGCTGGCGGCAGTGCTGGCCCACGAGCGTGCCCACCTGGCGGGCCGTCATCCTCAGCTCATGATGGCATTACGAGCATTGGCAACCTCGATGCCGAGATTCCCGTTGCTTCCCAACGCCGTTGCAGTGGTAGGTCGGTTGCTCGAGATGTGTGCCGACGATACGGCGGCGCGCCGTCACGGACGTGAGACTGTTCTGGATGGCTTGATTGCTCTCGCGGGAGCCCCTCGAACTGCAGACGGCGCGCTCGGAGCGGCCGACACTGCCGTGCTAGCCAGGGCTGAGCGTCTCGCCGTGCCGGCCGTAGCCGGCGCCCTCCTGCGCGAGCGAATCGCAACGATCTCAGCCCTGGCGGCGGTGGTCCTCGCCCCAGTGCTCATCGCCGTCATCTGTCATTCCTGAGTGGTCGAATGGCGCCCGCCAGAGGCGTTATGCCGAATGAGGAGTGTGGCGATGAGCGCGAGCCCCCCGACGGCGCCGACGAAGATCCACAACGCCGGCAGCGATTCGCTGCGGTTCTCCGACGTATGGGAGTCGTCGTAGGAATGAGTTGTCGGAGCGGCGGGCTGCGAGGTCTGCGCTACTGCGATTGATGGCACGCTGATGGCTAGGCATGCGACTGCGGCGGCGGCCGCCAGCCAACGCTGGAATCTCATCTCACGAAGTAGATGACAGCGAAAAGGGCGATCCACACGACGTCCACGAAATGCCAGTAGTAGGACACGACGATCGCTGACGTCGCCTGGGCGGGCGTGAATTTGCTCATCTTGGTGCGCGCCAGCAGCATGACGAAGGCGATCAGACCGCCGATGACGTGGAGACCGTGGAAACCGGTGGTCAGATAAAAGACTGACCCGTAGGCGCTGCTCGCGATTGTCGTGCCCTCTTCGACGAGCTTGAAGTACTCGTAGCCTTGGCCGAGCACGAAGAACAGGCCCATGAAGAATGTGACCGTGTACCACCGGCGTAATCCGAAGACGTCGCCTCGCTCGGCTGCGAATACCCCCATCTGACAGGTGAACGACGAGGCGATCAGAACGAGAGTCACCGGCACTGCCAGAGTGAGGTTCAACTCAGTCGGAGGCGGTGGCCACTCCTCGGCCTGAGCCCTGGCGGTGAAGTACATCGCGAACAAGCCGGCAAAGAACATCAACTCGCTCGAAAGCCACACGATGGTGCCGATGCTCACCATGTTGGGACGATTGAGCGAGTGCACCCGCGAGGTGATCGCAGTACCAGTTGCCATCGTCCGCCTCTTGCTCGATCAGCTTATCTACGTACTAACTCAGTACTATCTGAGATAGTAAGGCATTGGTGCTAGCGGGTCTGCCGGAGGCTGAATGCGCGAGGAGTTTGCACTCGCCGAATTGATGTGGGAGGTCGCTGACTCATGTCTATCGGATACCGAGCGTTCAACGATGTGTGTGGCACTCAACGCTTCGGAGTCGGTCCATGTCATTCTCGCGTCAGTGCGCGCCTTGGTGCGGTGTCGGATACCGCTGCCGCGGAATCTATTTGACGAGTTTCACGAGTGGTTCGTTACTTCGCCGCCATTGGATCCGTGCGACCCGTGGATGCCCGTGTGGTTGGAGCTCCACCTGGCCGCAATGGACCTGCGCTGTGCCGACTACACGATGGAACTCGGGGGCTATGGGCGGGAAACGTTGTGCTATTTCATCCTCGATGACGCCGGCGCCGCGGACGCGCCGCACGGCAAGCAGGCAGAGGTCTTACGTCAATGGCTTGGTGCTCACAGGCCAAGTCCGGCACTGCGCGCCGATCTCGTTTCTAGTGGATTTGGATATCTGCTCGACGGCTGGCGCAGGCCATCTTCGGACGACTCAGGACTCCGCGGTGAGGCGTTGGAGTAAGGGCCGCAGATCCTCGGCAAGTACCGCCGTCAAGTACACCGCAGCCACCCGATGTTGTCTGTCGAGGACGACGGTGGTCGGCACGACGCTGGTCGGATAGCGGCGCCCAAACGCGATGAGTGAGCGCATCTCGGGATCGAATATCGATGGGTACGTCACATTGCGATCGGTGACGAAATCGCGTGCCGATTCACGGTTGTCGCGAACATTGATCCCGAGAAATTGAACGCCACGTCTCTGGAACTCGGCGTGGACGGTCTCCAGTTCCGGTGTCTCCGTGCGGCAGGGTGCGCACCACGACCCCCACACGTTGATCACGACGATGTCGCCGGCGAAGTCGGCCACGCTGACAGTGGCGTCGTTCATCAAGTCGGGACCGGACATTGCGCCAATGGATCCACGGTCCGTCGGCGGGTCGTAGAACAACACGGTTTTTCCGCCGGGCGAGACGAAGTCGAAGCTTCCGCTACCCGGCGATGTCTGTCCGGACTCCGTGCACGCGGCAAGCACCACGGTGGTGACAGCCGCGGCGAAGAGGGTTCGGAATGGGCGTGGAAGCGAGAGCATCCATCTCCTGTATCCATCTGACGATAGGGGCTTTCAACCCCAGACGTTTATCTACTAAGCTCGATAGTAGATGGACGGGCTGTGAATACCCGGCCCGTAGCTCTGGAGGTCGGTGTGGCACTGGATGTCTCCGCTATCGGTGAGCTTGAGGCCCGGCGTCCGTTCCCGGCGCGGATCGGCCCCAAGGGCAACTTGATCTACAAGCTGATCACGACCACCGATCACAAGCTGATCGGCATGATGTATTGCGTCGCGTGCTTTGCGTTCTTCCTCATCGGTGGGTTGATGGCGCTGTTCATGCGCACGGAGCTCGCTTCTCCCGGCTTGCAGTTCTTGTCGAACGAGCAGTTCAACCAGTTGTTCACGATGCACGGCACGGTGATGCTGCTGTTCTATGCCACCCCGATCGTGTTCGGGTTCGCGAACCTGGTGTTGCCGCTGCAGATCGGCGCTCCGGACGTGGCGTTCCCGCGGCTGAACGCCTTCTCGTTCTGGCTGTTCCTGTTCGGTGCGTTGATCGCCACCGCGGGCTTCGTCACCCCTGGTGGTGCTGCCGACTTCGGCTGGACCGCCTACTCGCCGCTGACGGACGCGATCCACTCGCCGGGTGCGGGTGCTGACCTGTGGATCATGGGTCTGGCCGTCGGTGGTCTGGGCACCATCCTCGGGGCGGTGAACATGATCACGACCGTGGTCTGCATGCGGGCTCCCGGTATGACGATGTTCCGGATGCCGATCTTCACCTGGAACATCCTGGTGACGTCGATCCTGGTGCTGTTGGCCTTTCCCATCTTGACGGCGGCCTTATTTGGCCTGGCCGCCGACCGCCATCTCGGCGCCCACGTCTATGACCCCGCCAATGGCGGTGTGCTGTTGTGGCAGCACTTGTTCTGGTTCTTCGGGCACCCCGAGGTGTACATCATCGCGTTGCCGTTCTTCGGCATCGTGAGTGAGATCTTCCCGGTGTTCAGCCGCAAGCCGATCTTCGGCTACACGACGCTGATCTACGCGACGCTGGGCATCGCGGCGCTGTCGGTGGCGGTGTGGGCGCACCACATGTACGCCACCGGTGCGGTGCTGTTGCCGTTCTTTTCGTTCATGACGTTCCTGATCGCCGTGCCCACGGGTATCAAGTTCTTTAACTGGATAGGCACGATGTGGAAGGGGCAGTTGACGTTCGAGACACCGATGCTGTTCTCGGTCGGCTTCATCATCACCTTCTTGTTGGGCGGTCTGTCCGGCGTGCTGCTGGCGAGTCCGCCGTTGGATTTCCAGGTGACGGATTCGTATTTCGTTGTGGCCCATTTTCATTACGTGCTCTTCGGCACCATCGTGTTCGCCACCTATGCGGGCATCTACTTCTGGTTCCCGAAGATGACGGGCCGGCTGCTCGACGAACGCCTGGGCAAGGTGCACTTCTGGCTGACGTTCATCGGCTTCCACACCACGTTCCTGGTGCAGCACTGGCTCGGCAATGAGGGGATGCCCCGGCGCTATGCGGACTACCTGCCCACCGATGGGTTCACCACGCTGAACATCATCTCGACGATCGGTGCTTTCATCCTGGGTGCGTCGACGCTGCCGTTCCTGTGGAATGTGTTCAAGAGCTGGCGCTACGGCGAGGTCGTCACGGTCGACGACCCCTGGGGCTTCGGCAACTCGCTGGAGTGGGCCACCAGCTGCCCACCGCCGCGGCACAACTTCACCGAGCTGCCCCGGATCCGTTCGGAGCGTCCGGCATTTGAGCTGCACTACCCGCACATGATCGAGCGGATGCGTCGAGAAGCGCACGTCGGCCGTGCCCACGGACCCGAAGACGGCGACGTGACGAGGATCGACGACGTCGAAGTCCGAAGCTGACCGGGTCGGACAAACAGGCGTGTGCCCCGCTAACGAGCGCATAGACATATGCGCATATATGCATGTATTGTGGGTTCGGTGACCGTGACGGGAGGTGTCGGGTGAGCGGCTTCGAGCATGCAGACGCGAAGGCCGTCGTCATTTTCGCCGACATGTCAGGCTACACCGCACTCAACCGAGGTCCATGGGGATCACCGCGCTGCGGAACTGGCAGATCAATTCGGCTCCATCGCGACGGAAGTCCTGGGCCCTGGCGATGCTCTCATCAAAACCATCGGCGATGCCGTCATGGTGACAGCGCCGGATGCCCACGCGGCTCTTGCCTATCTCACTCGTCTCGGCGAGGCGGCCCGTCGCACTCCCGGCTTCCCGTTGGTACGTGCCGGCCTCAGCGAAGGCCCGGTGATTTGGCGCCGCGGTGACATCTTTGGTGCCACGGTGAATACCGCAGCGCGCTTGGCTGGACTCGCCCACGGCGGACAAGTCGCGACGACACGCGACGTCGCCTCGCGTGCCTGTGTGCCTGCTGACCTCGTGAGGGACATCGGCTCGACCACCATCCGTAATGTGCGTGCGCCCGTCGATGTCGTCATCATCGACTCAGGGTCCAGCCACCAAGATCACGTCGACCCGGTCTGCCGCGTACACCTTTCGGCTGACGCCAGGCATTCAGCGGCGACGCATGAGGACCGCTTGTACTGGTTCTGTTCCCCGCTCTGTGCTGAGCAGTTTGTCCGGCGGCCGCAAACGTATGTGCCCGAGGGAGCTGCCGTCTCGGCCCTGCGTGACAACGCCGAATCTCCGTGTTGCTGAAACACCGCTGATCTTATCGACACACCGCGGTTGCGCCGCCGCTCACGGTGTTGTCCGTGCTACACCTACCTACGTACTGAAGCAGTAGAAGCGATGACAGGTCGGTGGCGTCGCGGCTGGAATCGAGTGGTGTAGTGGCTCAATCGTTCTGCTGGAGGTTGTTGGCGACCGTCGTCGCCGTGAGTGGATCCCTGACCGTGACCGCCGGTGTCCAGGCTCAGCCCGACACGAGCTCGTCCTGTGCCTCCGTTGATGTCCAATGTGTGTTGCGTGATCGCTTCGCCGCCGCTGAGCGATACATCGCCACCCGGCCAGGAACAGTAGGATTTGTCCTCCGGGATCGCGCGACGGGGGCTCGATATCGCAATGCCGAGGCCGGCACGCCGATCTGGACCGCGTCGACGATCAAGCTTGCGATGGTCGCTGACCTTCTTTCGCGCGAACAGGCTGGTGCCCTTCGCCTGCCCGCCGCCGACCGGCAGCAGATGGCCGACATGCTGCGCAGTTCTGATAACGCTGCGGCTGACGCGCTGTGGTCTCGCTACGGTGGTTCGATACAGGTGTTCAACACCAATTTCGCGCGCTATGGCATGCCAAACGTGCGACCACAGCCTGGTTTTGGTGATGTCTATCCGTACTGGGGATATCAGAAGGCAACTGCCGACGATTTCGACGGACTGATGAACTACGTCCTGACCAAGCTCACACCGGCGAACGCAGCCGCCGTCGTCGCCGAGATGCAACGCGTCGTCGGTGATCAGCAGTGGGGAGTGTGGGGAGCGGGAAAGGCCATGAATCCCGGGAGTAAGAACGGCTGGTCCCAGGAGGAAGGTGGATGGGTCGTCAACTCCGTTGGCTTCGCCGGACCACAGCAGCGATACACGTTGGCCATCATGAACTCACTCGGCGGCGAGGGCGGATACGAGGACGGGGTCACTACGACCACCGAACTCAGCCGAATTCTCTTGAGTCTTTAAACGGATCAGACGGGCGCCGCCATAGCGCCGACTACGACCCGCTCAGTTCCCGCCGATAGGGATCAAGGAGTTGGTCTACTGGCGCATAGTCATCGGTGAGCACCCGGGCATTACCGATCCACGTCGAGAGTTCGGCACCAGCTGTCGTGATCCACTGCGTCTGGCGGGTGTCCAAGATGCTCTGTATCGCGCGACGGTCCACGGGGCGATCAGAGGCCACTACGACCACATTCCCGCCGTTGGGTTCCGCCGAATTCATGCCGATGTCGTTGGGTTCACCGCTGAGGACGACATGGTCGAAAACCTCTGTGAGTGTGGCAACTTCAGCGCGGGCGAATGCCATGCTGCCGTAGTCGATAAGGTTTGCGACGTAGATGCCATCCTGCTTGAGGACCCGGCGTACGTCGGCAAGCGCCTCCACAGTAGTCAGATGCCACGGCACACTGACGCCGCCGAAGGCGTCACCGACGATCAGATCGCGGCTGTCGTCGGCAAGTTGTGCCAGCCCGCGCCTACCGTCCTCGACGCGGACCTCAATACCCGAGTCGGAAACCAATCCCAGCTGTTCGCGATCGATGTTCACCACACCACCGTCGATTTCCGAGACGAGGCTCTGGGTTCCCGGCCGTGAGTCGGCGAGGTACCGCGGGAATGTTAACCCGCCCCCACCGAGGTGGTGGGCCTGAAGCGGCTCGCCTGCCGGGAAGGCCCCGTCGACAACCGCTGCGAAGGCGCGGATGTACAGGAACTTCAACAGTGTCGGGTCCAGTACATCGACGTAGGAGTGACGCGCACCGTCGAGGACGAGCGTGCGGCCAGTGTTTCGTTCGGAGTCGGAAAGAACCCGGGCGCAATGGTATTTGGTCTCCACATCGCATCCGCCAGGAGCCGTATAGCCGGCCAGTCCGGCGCCGAAGACAGCGATGGTGAGCACGATGGCGGTCCTGGTGTTCCAGCGGCGTAGGCGCCATTCGATGAGAATGCCACCGAGAACCAGCAGGAGGCCGAGCCCGATGAGAATGACACTGACTGGCACTCGCGAAATGAACACGAACCCCGTGAGGACGGTGCCCGCGATAGCGCCCATCGTGCCTAGTCCGGAGAGTTGTCCCACGACGGTCCCGGTCTGCGCCAGGGTGAGCAGGCGCATCTTGGTCACCATCGGAGTCACCGCGGACAGCAGAGCGCCGGGCACCAGGATCGCCAGCGCAGCGACGAGCAGCAGCGTCGGAGGCGCCCATTCGGCCGCCATCCGAATTCCGGCCGGCGTGAACGCCACCACGGCGCCGGATACTCCCAGAGACAACCCGAGGTAGCGGCGAGGATCGCCGCGGTCAGCAAGCCGTCCTCCTGCCCAGGAGCCGAGAGCAATTGCTGCCAAAGCGATCCCGATAACCAGTGTGCTGGTCTCCAGCGTCAGCCCCAGGTAGGGCGCCAGCAACCGCAGCGCGGTGATCTCGACGACGAGCACCGCGGCCGACGAGGCGAATACAAGGACCGCCGCAGTCCGCGCACCGATGCCGGGTAGTGCCGCAGAGGAAGGAAGGTTAGCGCGATCGGGGTCGGGATCGTTCACGGCGTCAACGTCGGCATTTTTTCGTCAACGCTGATCGCGCCGTTCGCTGTTGCTGATCTCTAGCTGTTGTGGCGCTGAGGATTCAACCGCGGAGCAGCAGTCACACCCGTCATCTGGCGAGCCCTGAGGGGCAGGTTCGATCAGGGTCAACGGCAGCGATGAGCGTTGCGGTGCGACGACGGCAGGACCGCAGCACGCGTCAATGGGGGTAGGCGCCTGACCGATATTGAGGTGATGCGCTGCCGAGTTGTTAACGGGCGCCGCTGTCAACCCGGGCAATGATGGGGTGCGTGCAGCTCGAATTGCGTTTAGGATCACCAGAATTTCGGCAGCCTCATGGATGAACACCACGGTTGCTAGTCCGAGCACGCCGAACGCCGCCAACGGAATCAAAGACCCGATGATTGCCATCGAAAAGCCGATGTTCTGCACCATGATTCGCCGTGCACGGCGGGAATGGGCCAGGACCTGCGGGAGGTGGCGCAGGTCCTCACCCATCAGCGCGACATCAGCGGTCTCGATGGCGACGTCAGTGCCCATCGCCCCCATCGCGATCCCGATATCGGCAGTGGCCAAAGCTGGGGCGTCATTGACGCCATCTCCGACCATGGCGATGGGGCGACCGCGCGACAATTCGCCGAGCATTCGCGCCTTGTCCTCCGGCAGGAGCTCAGACTCGACTCTCGTGATCCCCGCATCCCTCGCAAGCGCCTTGGCGGTCAGCGCATTGTCGCCGGTGAGCATCGCCACCTCGATACCGATCTTGCTCAGCAGTCTCACCGCCTCGGGAGCTTCGGGGCGAAGCTCGTCGCGTACGGCGATCGCAGCCTGCGTTCGGCCGTCCCGTTCGAGCACCACCACGGTCGCGCCGGCACCCTGCATGCGGGCGACGTCATCGGCGAGGGAGAGCGGGGCTACCCAGCTGGGTTTACCGAGTCGCAGTTGCGCTCCGTCGATGCGGCCCTCGATGCCGTGGCCGGCGATCGCGGTGACGTCGGAAGCGGGCGGCACGTTGGTTGTGGCAGCCAAAATCGCTTGTGCGAGAGGGTGTTCGCTGCGTGATTCGAGGGCTGCAGCTGCCCGCAAAGCCTCCGATGCGGTCGTCCCTTCGACGGTGACGACCTCCACCACTTGAGGCTTGTTCCGCGTCAACGTCCCGGTTTTGTCCAGGGCGACGACTTTGATGCGCCCAAGTTCTTCGACCGCGGCGCCACCCTTGACAAGGGCCCCCTGGCGGCTGGCGGCACCGATGGCCGCCACCACCGTGAGAGGAACCGCAATGGCGAGCGCACACGGTGAGGCGGCGACCAGAACCACCAGCGCCCGCTCGATCCACAGCATCGGGTCACCCAGTAGCGCCCCGAGGGCCGCGATGGCTGCGGCCAGCGCCATGATGGCCGGAACCAGGGGGCGTGCGATCCGATCCGCCAGTCGTTGCCCGACGCCCTTGCGCTCCTGCGCTTCCTCGACGATATGAACGATGCGGGCAAGAGAACTGTCGGCGGCCAAGGCGGTGACCTTGACCTCGATCGCTCCACCTCCGTTGATCGCACCTGCGTAGACATCGCTGCCCGGGCCAGCCTCCACAGGGACGGATTCACCGGTGATGGCTGACAGATCGAGGCTGGTCCGGCCTGTAGTGATCGTTCCGTCGGTGGCGGCGCGTTCGCCCGGACGCAGGACCATGACATCACCAACGACGAGGTCCTCCGGCGACACCACCACTTCGTGACCGTCGCGGATGACAGAGGCCTGCGGAGGCACTAGTGACAACAGCGCGCGAAGACCCCGGCGGGTACGGGTAACGGCGTAGTGCTCCAGCCCCTCGGCGATCGAGAACAAGATGCCCAAGAGGGCCGCTTCTGCAATCTGGCCGAGAGCAATGGCGCCGATCGCGGCAATGGTCATCAGTGTCCCGACCCCGATGCGGCGGTGCCATGCGTTTCGAATCGCGTCGGGGACAAACGTCGATGCCGCGACGACCGCGGCGATCAGCTCGGTCGCCAACGCTATGCGCTCATAGCCGGCGGGCCCGATCAGCCAGCCGACGGCGAGCAGCGCCGCCGCGGCGGCTGACATTTGCAGTTCGCGGACCCGCCAGAGCCGTTCGGGCCCTGACTCTGGATCCTTCACGTCGGTCGCGCAGCATGCATCAGACATGATCAACCTCCTCGGCGCGTATCGGAGCCAGTACTGCCGCGGCGAGCTGGCGGCCACGTTCGGTCAGCCGGTACATCACCAGCTTGCCGCTGCGCCGCGAGGAGACCAGGCCGGCGATCTTCAACTGCCTCAGATGGTGGGAGACGAGATTCTGTGCCAACCCGACTACCCATGCCATGTCGCAGACGCACAGCTCGTCCCCGTTGCTCAACGCGGTCGCAATGGACAGACGTGTGGGATCGCCCAGGGCGCGGGACGCCGCGGCGGCGGACTCGACCGCCGCCAGGTTGGGGAGTGATGCGCGGATTGATTCCGCGTGAGGCAGATCGAGGCAGAGGAGATCGCAACTGTCCATTGACTCGGTCATCTCGACATACTAACGGACGTTGTAATGACTTTCTAGGGTGTGCGGTCCGACGAGGAATCCGGGTCAGTGGCTGAAGGATTGTGCAGACGTTGCAGAAAGGCGTTGTACGCCGCCAGGTCTTCATCATGGGTTCCGCCTTCGATGTCGTGCCGCACTGCCGTCTTCTCCTCGTCCCGCCGCCATCGAATGGCGAAGATCAGGACCGTCAACAGTGCGATGGGCTCCCCGTATGACCAGGCGAGGGCCCCGGCGACGGCCTGGTCTGCGACGGGATCGATGCCCCATTCCGGAGGCGGCGAAGCGAAGGTAGTCGTCAATGCCCGTGGCGCCATCATCAAGATCACGCCGATGAACACGTGCAGCGGCATCTCCAGGAAGATGTCGAAAAATCTGCCCAGGTTCGACTGCCGCACCGGAAGTGGATCCGCAGACAGGATTGGCACGATGAACAAGATTCCGGAAGCGAGGAAGAACGCTTCCAGGGCAGTGTGGCCGATCCACGACGACGCCACGACGTCGAAAAGGCTCGATAAGTACAGGCCGTAGTAGCTGAACAGGAATAGCGGGATCGTGACGCCGGGGTGTAGCAGGATCCGCGCAGCTCGGCTGCGCAATGCGCCGAGGGCGACGATGAGTGCGAACCGGCCAACACCGTGATGGGGCGTCGACCTGAGCAGCAAGGCCCCCGGGCTGCCCAGCACGAGCAGCGGCGGCACCAGGATCGACAGCGTCAGGTGCTGAAACATGAAGGCGCTGAAAAGCCGAAATCCGTATCCCTCGATCGCCAGCCCGGTGACCGCCGCCAGGGCGAGGCATCCGCAGAGGAAGCTCACCGTGCGCGGCCAGGGCCACGGCCGCTCCAGCCTGTGCAAGCGAAGTACACCAACAAGGTAAAGGGTGGCTGCCAGGGCGGCCAGCGCCGGGAACAGCGGGACGGCGGTCGGGTACCAACCGATCAACGTGCCGAGTGTGGGCGGCTCTAACGGGAGCGTGCCAAGGCCGTCAAACATGCGCGGCGAAGCCGGAGGACGTGGAATCGGCCACGCTGCAGCCTCCCGATCGCAATCTACTAACGAAGTACGTAGGACAGACGGTACCTGTCTGCGCTGGGATGTCGCACTGCGGTGTTGGACAAGAACTTGCCAGTGTTCGTAATGTTACTAACCTACGTAGTAGATACGTAGACATTCTGGTGAGGACACTCTTTGGGCGTTCGCAGTCACGGCGTGACGTGTTGGAGGCGGCAGTGAACGATTTCACCGAGATCGCCACCACTGGGCCGGTGGCGCTCGCCCTCCTGGTGTCTGTATTGGCGGGGTTAGTGTCGTTCGCATCGCCGTGTGTCGTGCCGTTGGTGCCGGGCTACCTCTCGTACTTGGCCGCGGTGGTCGGCGTCGATGACCGGTCGGCCGACCGCGCGTCCAGAAGCGCTCGACTCCGCGTGGCGGGGGCGGCCGCGCTGTTCGTTGCGGGATTCACCGCCGTCTTCCTGCTCGGAACGATCGCGATTCTCGGGCTGACGACGTCCGTCATCGCCAATCAGATTCTGCTGCAACGTATCGGCGGCGTCGTCACCATCCTCATGGGATTGGTGTTCATGGGGTTCGTCCCCACTTTCCAACGGGACATCAGATTCACCCCTCGATCCTTGTCCACGGTCGGCGGTGCCCCTCTGCTCGGAGCAGTCTTCGGTTTGGGGTGGACACCCTGTCTGGGGCCGACGCTCACCGGTGTCATCGCCGTAGCGTCGGCGACCCAAGGCGCGAACATTGCTCGCGGAATGGTGCTCGTCATCGCCTACTGCATGGGGCTCGGCATCCCATTTCTCTTGCTCGCCTTGGGTTCTGCGAGTGCAATACACGCTCTGAGTTGGCTGCGCGACCACACGCGCACCATCCAGATCGTCGGGGGAGTGATGCTCGTCGCGGTCGGTGCCGCGTTGGTGACCGGACTGTGGAATGAATTCGTCACGTGGGTCCGAGACGCATTCGTCACGAACACGACGTTGCCGATATGAAACGCGCTCGCGCCTTGGTGCGTAATACGTGGCGCACACTCACCTCGATGGGTACCGCACTGGCCCTGCTGTTTTTGTTGGCTCTTGCAGCGATTCCCGGGGCGTTGTGGCCGCAGCGCCCCGTCAGCCCGACGACCGTAGACCGCTACATCGCTGACAATCCGAATCTCGCCCCATGGCTTGACCGCTTGCAGATCTTCGACGTGTTCTCCAGCGTGTGGTTCACCTCGATCTATGTCCTGCTCTTCGTATCGCTAATCGGCTGCCTGGTGCCGCGGTTAATCGATCACGCGCGCAGTCTTCGCGCCACGCCCGTGCGCGCTCCGCGCAACCTCAGCCGACTCCCCAAACATCAGAACCCCGCTGTTATAGGGGATCCGCAGACGGTCGCCGACGAGATGTCGCGCCGACTCCGCGGGTGGCGCACCGTCTTACGCAGAGACGGCGATGTTCTAGAGCTATCCGCGGAACGCGGCTATCTGCGCGAAGCGGGGAACCTCGTCTTTCATTTCTCGCTGATCGGCCTCCTGGTCGCGATGGCAGCGGGCAAACTCTTTGCCTACGAGGGAAACGCCATCGTGATCGCTGACGGACGGCCCGGGTTGTGCTCAGCGTCGCCCGCCGCGTTCGACGCGTTCCGGCCAGGAACTACCGTTGACGGCACATCGCTCTATCCGATCTGTCTGAGAGTCAACAACTTCGACGCCGAGTTTCAACCCAGCGGTCAGGCGACCTCATTTTCCGCGGACGTCGAGTATCAGGCGGACGAAGACCTTATCAACGGCACCTGGCGGTCCTACCCGCTACGGGTCAACTACCCCCTTCGGGTCGGCGACGTTCGTGTCTACCTCCTGGGGCATGGCTACGCGCCAACCTTCACGGTCGTCTTCCCCGACGGGCAAGAACGAACCCAGACATTGCAATGGCAGCCCGAAGAGCTGCAGACGCTGTTGTCCGCGGGCGCACTGAGATTCGATCCTCCGGCCGGTACGTTCCCTGATCCTGGCGAGCGACGCAAGAACCAGATCGCGATTGAAGGGCTTCTCGCGCCTACGCAGCAGCGCGACGGCACGCTCTTGTCGTCAGCATTCCCGGCCGCGAATGACCCCGCAGTGGCTATCGACATTTACAAAGGTGACACGGGGCTCGACACCGGTAGGCCGCAATCAATCTTCGCGCTCGACAGACGCATGATCGACCAGGGCCGCCTCGTCCGGATGGCGCGCGTCAATCTGAGTCTCGGAGAGCAAACGCGACTCGACGATGGCACCATCATCAGATTCGACGCCGTCACAGATTTCGTGAGCCTCCAGGTCTCCTACGACCCGGCGCAGGTTTGGGTGCTGGTCTTCGCCATCACGATGATGGGGGGACTTCTGGTGTCGCTGGTCGTCAGACGCCGACGATTGTGGATCAAGATCCGGCAGGGACTGGATTCGGAGCACGCCGAGGTCGAGATGGGGGGATTGGCGCGCACCGACAACGCGGGCTGGGGCGAGGAATTCGATCGACTCGTGGAACGGGTGACGGCCATGCCGGCGGATACCCGCACTCCTGCAGTCGCTGAGCGACGCTCGCTGACGTAGAAACATATAGACATATGCGAATGTCACTATGTATGGTGTGGTGAACACGGAAGGGCAAAACAGCATGAGCACGTCGTCACGGTGGACGCGGAACAGACTGAAGTTTCTCCTCGCCGGGCCATTGCTGGAGGCCGGCAATCGGTTCATGCTCGGTCGCCCGCACCAGCGCCTCGCCCAGGAGGTCGCGGCCGAGCGGCCGCGCAGAGTGCTCGAGCTTTGTGGCGGTACCGGCTACGCGTCACGGTTGGTCGCCGAGCTCAGGCCCAATACAAGAATTGATTCGATTGACATCTCGCCGGAAATGCTCGCCGTCGGCCGCTCTCAACTGCGGCGCAGCGGAGTTGGCAACGTCACACTTCACCGAGGAGATGCTGCGATACTCCCATTCCCCGACAACACCTTCGACGTGGTGATGAGTGTCTTCGGCTGGCATGAATTACCCACGGATACCCGCCGCGAGGCAGTCAAGGAGTCCGTTCGGGTGCTTCGACCCGGTGGCGCCATTATCGCGATCGATCACGACGCGCCGCCCAAACTTGGCCGGGCTTATCGGGCGTACATCGGACTGATTGAGCGCGCGCATGCGCGAGAGGTTCTGGGGAGCGGCCTTGCGGATCTGTTCGTCGACCATCGCCTCGTCGTCACTAACCATCACCCTGCCAGCAGCTGGTCCGTGCCGTTTCAGATCGTCCGCGCCGAACTTCGCGACCCGCGAATGAATTGAGTCGTACAGAGGAATGGCAAGCAAGCGACTTTCACCGAAAGGCGGCAGACACCATGATTCGACCCTCAGCTCACGTTCGTGAACTGTATGACCGAGAGATGGGCTCGGCCAGAGCAGCGGCTTCAACCGATGACCGCTGGCTGCACCTAGAACGTGCTCACATCGTGTCGCAGCCCTACCCCTGGCTTCACACGCGCAACCACGCTGCGATGCTGTATCTCGCGGTGTGCCAGCGGGATAGGCGCGAAGCACTCGGACAACTGCTCCGGGTGACCGTGGCGGCGCCAGGCTCGCTGAGCGGGCGCTATCCTCCGGGAAACACCGGCCGGGCCACCGTCGGCCTGATGACTCCCATGGCGATTCCGCCCGACCTGATGGCGGAACTATCGGGACGAGCGACGAACCGCCATCCGGCAACGGCGTTGGAGCCGCCAAGCAACCGTTAGGTAAGGCGTCTTTGAGTTCGGTTCTATTCGCGGTCTGCCTCAGTGCCGGAACGCTGGTGCTGGGTTTGGTGGCATTCGGACCATTGACCATGCTGATCTTCACTGTGGGATTCGCCGGCGGGTTGGTGTTATGGCTGGTGACACCATCCAACGGAAACTGGGCCGATGTGAAGGCGCCATACTGGATCGCGTTGTTCTTGTTTGTCCTCCACCGCGTCGAGGAGAAACAGTTCGGCTTCTTCGACTTCCTATCGAATGTCACTGGGGCCAGCAAACCTTCGACACTGTCGCCGACGGTCCTTGCGTTGGTGATCGTTTCGGTCGGCGCGTGGTCATTGATCCCGCCGTTGATGAAGCGCGAGAGCCCATTCGGAACTTATCTCGCGTGGACGTTCTTCACTTCCATGGGCATCACCGAGTTGGCCCATTACCTCGTCTTTCCGTGGTTGAACGATCGCGTGTTCGCCTATGTTCCTGGCATGTGGACGGTAATCGTGCTTGCTCCGGTCGCTTGGTGGGGCATGAAGCGACTGGCGCTCGGACGCCGATGATCGTCACCATGGTAGAACTATCTACGTAGATACACCGTAGATCGCTCCGCGTGCGAAGTGCTACGGAGCGAAAGGAAACGCACCATGAACCCAATGACGCGAATTTTGCTGACCGCCTTCCTCGCCATAACGGTCGCCATTGGCGCGGGTGTGTACTTCTCGACCCGGGACGGGGGATCTGCACCGACGTCGCAGGCAGAAGGCGGGCCGCAGGTGGTCCGCGAGAATAGCCATCGCCTGAGCTCGGCTCCGGACAGCGATGTGACGTTTGTCGAGTTCCTCGACTTCGAGTGTGAAGGCTGCCGCGCAGCCTTCCCTGCCGTTGAACAACTGCGCACCCAATATGGCCAGCAAGTCAACTTCGTTGCGCGCTACTTCCCGATGCCCGGCCATTTCAACGGAGAGCGAGCAGCCCGCGCAGTCGAGGCGGCCGCCCAGCAGGGCCAGTTTGAGGCTATGTACAAGAAGATGTTCGAGACGCAAGACCAGTGGGGCGAGAAGCAGGTACCGGCTGACGACGTATTTCGCGGATTCGCAACGGAACTCGGCCTCGACATGGCCGCGTGGGACGAAGCCTACAACGCGCAGGCCACGCTCGATCGGATCCAAGAGGATGTCGCAGACGGCACGGCACTCGGCGTCCAGGGCACACCCACCTTCTTCCTCAACGGCGAGCAACTGCAGATCCAAACTTATGCAGACCTCGGCACCGCGATCAAGGAGGCACTCTCTAAATAGAACCAGCTCGGGATGCAGTTCACGCGTGATCAGCTGGTCCGCGCCACCGTGGGAATGCCGTGGAACACCTTTCTGATGCCGCGACGCTTAGAGAGCTAGCATGCCCGGCGCTGCGCAGCCTCCTAGGGATGACGACCGTCGACCCGCTGACGTCCGTCTGTCGGTAATTGAGGAAGATCCGCCTGGTGCAGTAGCTGCGGCGCCTTATTTTGCTCAGGGGTGTAGGGGCAGTATTGAGTTGCCACGTAAAGCTGCCGTTCGACGGGTTGATGTCAAGGCCGTGGATGTGCACCATTCCAGTAACAACCCGAGGTTCAGGCTACGTAAGTCAATAATAGAGGGGCGGTTTTCGGCTACCGCGTGACGCGGCAGTGGGTAGCTCGAACACTTCTTCGCAGCTGGAAACGTCTTCATCAAATCTTCATCGGATCACGAGCCGACCCATACCCGGCTTGCCGACGCTTGAGTGCGGCGGCGCGAGGGCGTGCCGTTGAGGCACGGTGTCACGACGATGTTCGAGGAAGGATGTGCGATGCAGCACAAGCGTTTTGGATTCGGGGTTGCGGCGCTTGCGGTGTCGGCCCTGTTTATCAGCGGCTGTTCGAATGCGGGAAACGAGTCTCCGTCATCGATGAGCAGCACCTCGGCAGCAGCGTCGGCGTCGGCTTCGCCCAGTACTGCTAGCCGCGACGCTGCCCATAACGATGCTGACGTGACGTTCGCTCAGGGCATGATCCCGCACCATCAGCAGGCGATCGAGATGAGCGACATGCTGCTCGGCAAGCAGGGAGTTGATCCTGCCGTAGTGTCACTCGCCAACGAGATTAAGAACGCTCAGGGTCCTGAGATCGAACAGATGCAGGGCTGGCTGCAGGACTGGGGAGCCTCCTCGTCGACAACTGCTTCCACCACCGCCGCAATGCCCGGCCATGACATGCCCGGCCATCAAATGCCCAGCGGAGACGCGGGTGACATGCCGGGCATGAGCGGCGGGGGTATGGGCATGATGTCGGAGGCCGATATGGCTGCACTTCAGAACGCGCAAGGCGCTGAGGCAAGCCGACTCTTTTTGACGCAGATGATCGAGCATCACAAGGGCGCGATCATGATGGCGCAGCAGGAAGTTGACAACGGCAAGTTCCCGGCGGCGGTCGAGATGGCGCGCAACATCGTGTCTTCTCAGCAAGCGGAGATCGACACGATGCAGGGAATGTTGGACAAGTAGCGCGGAGGGGGCACTCGTCAGGGACGCGTTGAGTCAGCCGTCGCAGGGTGGTGCTCGCTGCGTATCGGGGTGATGGGCAGGGCGATGGTGAATGTTGCGCCGGCGCCGGGTCCAGCGCTGGCTACCGAGATGGATCCGCCGTGGGCTTCGATGAGCGCTTTGGCGATGGCGAGACCTAATCCGGCGCCGCCGTGCTCGCGGTCGCGGGCGGTGTCTGCCCGGTAGAACCGTTCGAACACTCGGGTGACGTGCTTGGCGGGGATCCCTTCTCCGGTGTCAGCGACAGCGATTTTTACTCGGTCGCCGTCACGAAGACAATGAAGGTGTACCGACCCGCCGGGCGGTGTGTGCCGTAGCGCGTTCTCCAACAGGTTCCCCAACACTTGAGACAGTCGTTGTTCGTCGGCCCACAGCGGCGGCAGCGGTTGCTGGAGGTGTACGTGCAGTCTGACCCCCTTGGTGTCATAGCGTTCTTGTGCTGCTGCGACGCACTGGCGGGTTAGGCGGTCCACGTCGAGGGAGGCGTAGGACATAGACACCGCACTTTCCTCCGCCTTCGCCAGCGCGGCGACGTCATCGGAGAATCGCACCAGCCGACGGGTTTGGTCGCGCAGCATGGCTGCTGTCTGGGGTGTCAAGGAGCGCACACCGTCTTCGAGTGCCTCGATGTAGGCCTCGAGTACTGCCACGGGTGTGCGGATCTCGTGCGCGAGGTCTCCGAACAGTTGCTGCCGTGTCGAATCGACGGCTTGAAGCCGGGAGGCCATTTGGTTGAATGCGGTTGCGAGGGCGTCGAAGTCATCGCCGAGGCGCGGCGGTGACACGCGGATGTCGTAGTTCCCTTCAGCGACATCGGTGGCCGCGGCGGCGACTTCGGTGACGGAGCGTTGGAGGCGTCGACTGACGTAGAAGCTGACCGCGAGGGCGGCCAGTGCTGACACCGCTAGGGCGCCTCCGATGGAGATGACCGTTGCGTAGCCGTAGGCCTCTTCGGCGTGGACTTCTTCCAGGGAGTCCATCGGGACACCGGCGCGGTGGAGGTGTTCGCGGAACAGCGGTGGGCCGACCACGGCAGCGACCACCGCGGTCGTCGCCGTTCCGGCCGCCAGCACGATGGCTTGGGCCGCCAGGAGTCGCAGGCCGATACCGGGACGGCCCGGCCGTCGACGCCGGCGAGGGGTCGACGTAGGTGGGGGAGTCACTGTCCGGTTCCCATCCGGTATCCGACACCTCGAACCGTGGCGATGTAGCGGGGGCGTGCGGCGTCGTCGCCGAGTTTGCGTCGTAAGTGTCCGATGTGGACGTCGACGAGGTGTTCGTTGCCGACCCAGGGTTCGTCGCGGATTATTTCGAGAAGTTGTCGGCGGCTCAGCACGATTCCTGGCCGCGCGGACAGGGCTTCGAGAATGTCGAATTCGGTGCGGGTCAACAGGATTAGTTCGTCGTCGATATGTACCTCACGGGCGGCGACGTCGATGCTCAGTGCGCCGAAGCGGCGCGGCGGGGCTGTCTCTCGTTCGGCGGGTGCGGCGGCTGTTTGCAGGATGCGGGGTCGCCGCAGCATGGCGCGGATGCGCGCTACCAGCTCGCGGGGACTGAAGGGTTTGGTGATGTAGTCGTCGGCGCCGATGGTGAGGCCGAGCACGGTATCGAGTTCGGTGTCACGGGCGGTGAGCATGACGACGTAGGCGTCGGAGAAGTTCCGCAATTGCCGGCAGACCTCGAGTCCGTCGATGCCGGGTAGGCCGAGGTCGAGGATGACGACATCGGGATCCAGGTCGCGTGCGACGGCGATTGCGTCGACACCGTTGCCGGCGACGACGGCTTCGAACTGCTCGCGTTCGAGGTAGCTGGCTACCACTTCGGCTAGGGGGAGTTCGTCGTCGACGACCAGCGCGCGGTATCCCTTCGCGCTCTCAGGCGCGCCCAGGTGGTGGTGCTGCATGTCCCATATGGTGCCTGCTGGTGCGCCCGTAACGAGGCGTGGCTGCCCGAGCGGCTCGATCTTCAGCAGATCTTCACAGGACTCATACCGTTTTCCTCCTGCGGTGGGGTGAGGCTCACTGTGGAGGAGGGCCTGACATGCGTTGGCTGATGGACGTGTGCCCGAACGGTCTCGGGTGGCAAGCGTGGCTGATCCTGTGTGCCGTGGTCGTGGTGCTGTGGGCGGCTGCGATCGCCGGCGCGACGGCGCTATTCAATGCGTCTCGCTGGCCGCGTCGTTCGGGGCGGCCTGACGTGCCCGAGGAGGCCGATCCGCAGCGGCCGCACCGCGGCGCACTGACCGGTCCACCGGCTCGACATCGCGGCGATGTCAATATTCGATCAAGCGGGTGACGTAGGGCGTCATGCCGGAGGTGCGCACGGGCGAGATCTTGACGACCGACCCGGTGTAGGGGGCTTCGATCATCATGCCGTCGCCCAGATACATCGCTTCGTGCTGGCTGGCGTTGGGGCCATAAAAGATAAGGTCACCGCGCTGCATCTGTGACGAGGGAATTTTGCGGCCTGCGTTGTATTGCGACCCGGAGTAGTGGTCGAGTTTGATGCCGACGCCGGCGAAGGCATACAGCATCAGGCCCGAACAGTCGAAACCCACGGTGTTGGCGCCCTGGTCGATGCCTCGTGACGGGCCGTTGGCGTTGCCGCCGCCCCAGGAGTAAGGCACCCCCAGTTGTGACATGGCGCGGCGAATCACGAACTCTGAGGCCTGGCGGCCGTAGAGGCGGGGGATGCGTCCGTTGGTGATGCCGGGATCTGCGGCGGCGGTGACAGGAGACAGAATGCCGAGTTTGGTGAGGAACTTGCGGCCCATGTCGGCCGTCAGCTGCGCCGAGGTCGCCATGATCTTGAGGACGGCATTGATGATGGCCACCGGGTCGCCGGCCACGTTAGCGCTGGGCACCATCGGCAACGTGGTGTCCCACAGGCCCCCCTTGGTGGCGCCCCCCGGCGACGTGGTGCCGCGGTCCCACGGAGCACCGGATGCCGGCACAGTGCCGGGTTGCGCGGCACTGGGCGCGGCGGCTGTCGCCGCCACCGGTCGGGCGGCTTCCAGTCGAGCTTGAGCGGAGTCGCGTTCGGTAGCGAGCCGTTCGACCTCGCGTTGCTGTGCGGTAAACGTCTGTTGGGCGTCCCGGAGTGCGGCTACCGCGTCGTCTTGGCGGCGTTGGGCGTCCGCGGCGGCGCTCTCGGCGCGCGCCCGCGCTGCCGTCGCAGCAGAAAGCTTGTTGGCCTGATCGGTCTGCCGGCGCAGGAGGTTGTTGCGGACCCGCTGAAAGCTGATAGTGAGGGTCTGCTGGGTCGATGCCCCGGCCAGGATCTCCTCGGGACTTTGCGCCAGCGGCAACGCACCCGACGGCCCGTTCATATAGGTCGACGCGGCGAAGCGGTCGAAGCGCTCTTGCGCGGCCTCGATTGCGTGTTGGCTGTCGGTCAGGGCTTGGTCGCTGGCAACAACGTCGCGCCGGGCCTGCGCGAGGGTGTCGCGGGCGGCCGCGACCTCGACCAGGGCACGGTTGACGCCCTCCTGCTTGATCTGAATGTCGCTACCGACGTCGGCCATCCGCTGGTTCGCGTCGGCGACCGCTGCAACCAATGAGGGAACGTCGTCGCGGTCGGGGGTGCCGTCGTGACCGGCAACAGCGGTACCCGGGGCGCTGATTACCAGTGCCGGCGTCAGTGCGCAGAGACTCAGAAAAGAAGTGAGGCGCAGCATCGAATCTCCTCAGCTGGGGTGAGCGTTGTCGAGCCGCGCACCTAAGCCGAACGGCGCCCGCGGCACTTCTACTATCGAGCTGAGTACGTAGCACGATAGTACTCAGTCGGAACGTACATCACTTTGGTATCAGGAGGAACGTCTGTCACAGTCTCAGATCGGTTACGACTGTGCGCCACGGGCGCTAGTTTCACGCGCCGCGGCCGGTAGTGCAGAGATGCTGGCCTATGCGGTCGAGGTGAGGCGTATCGCGGTGGTCCGTCCCACACCCGCAGTGTCAGGAAATGTTTGCCGCCGCCTGTCCTGCATCGACGACGAAATAGTTACTTAGCTGCTCATGCCTTCCCGCATTCAGATAGGGAGGCGATTTGAAATTCGCCGGCGGGCTGGGCAACGCTCGTATCCGAAATCAGGACGCCCATGGGCGTCGGCAGGCCGTTCCTGCCTCCTGGTTTCGTGACTGCAAAGGAGTGATTGATGAGCTTCGTCAAGAACGCCGCAGCGGGTGCTGTCCTCGGTGGATCGCTGCTCTTCACCGCCGGACTCGGAATGGCGCAGGCGCAGCCTGTGGATGCTCCGGATGGCCTCGTGAATCTTTCTGTCGGTGACGTGACGCTGCTGGAAGGCGTGACCGCCGACACCGCCGCGACGGCGGCGAGCGCGCTGTGCACCCAGGTGCCCGCAGATGTGAACGAGCTCGTGACGCAGGTTGACGGCGAGGGCACGCCACAGACGCTGTGCTCCGGTCTGCCGGGTGGCGACCTGATCGTCGCCCAGAACGCCGCGGCCACCGCGGCGGCGCCGACCGCGCCCGCCCCGGTCGCCGAGGAAGCACCGGCAGTGGAGATTCCGGCCGACGGCGCCAGCGCCGAGACAGGCACCGGCGAAGGCCTCGGGGCTCCCGCCGGCACGGCCGAAGCCGACGGTGGATTCGTTCCGCTGCCCAGCGACGCCGGGTAATCGAGCCACCTTCACCGCCCGCATCCACGCCCGGGTGCGGGCGGTGAGCCGTTTCCAGGCCTTCACGGGCGATAATTCACGCGGGGCGAGCAATTGGCTCGCGAGCCCCCACGTGTGAGAGGTTGTCACGATGGCTCGACTGTTCGGCACCGACGGCGTACGTGGTGTCGCCAACCAGGAACTTTCCGCCGAATTGGCGATGGCTCTGGGTTCGGCGGCGGCCCGCCGGCTCGGCAGGCCGGGTGAGACCCGCCGCCGCGTCGCAGTGGTAGGACGTGACCCCCGGGCCAGCGGCGAAATGCTCGAAGCCGCGGTCATCGCCGGGATCACCAGCGAAGGTGTCGACACGCTGCGGGTCGGGATTCTGCCGACGCCCGCCGTGGCGTATCTCGCCGGCGCCTACGACGCCGACTTCGGCGTCATGATCTCCGCTTCGCACAACCCGATGCCCGACAACGGCATCAAGATCTTCGGCCCTGGGGGACACAAACTCGACGACGACACCGAGGACCGCATCGAGGAACTGGTCCAGCAGGGCCCCGGTGACCGTCCGACCGGTGCGGGCATCGGCCGCGTCGTCAGCGCCGACGACGCCCTCGAGCGCTATCTGCGTCACGTCGGCAAGGCGGCCACGACCAGACTCGACGCGCTGACCGTCGTCGTCGACTGCGCCCACGGTGCCGCCTCGGTGGCAGGACCGCTGGCCTATCGGGCTGCAGGAGCCAACGTCATCCCCATCCATGCCGATCCCGACGGCCTGAACATCAACGACCGCTGCGGCTCTACGCACATGGAGGCATTGCGCGCCGCGGTCGTTTCCTACGGTGCCGATCTGGGGCTCGCCCATGACGGTGACGCCGACCGCTGCCTCGCCGTGGATGCGCACGGACGTGTCATCGACGGCGACGCGATCATGGTCGTGCTCGCGCTGGCCATGAAGGAGGCCGGCGAACTGGCATCCGACACGCTGGTCACCACGGTGATGAGCAACATGGGCCTGCACCTGGCGATGCGGGCAGCAGGCATCGACATCCGAACCACCGGTGTAGGTGACCGGTATGTCCTCGAGGAACTCCGTGCGGGAAACTTCTCGCTCGGCGGTGAGCAGTCCGGCCACATCGTGCTCCCGAACTTCGGCACCACGGGCGACGGCATCGTGACGGGTCTGCGGTTGATGGCACGGATGGCGCAGACAGGACGCAGCCTGGCGAGCCTCGCCGAGCCGATGCAAACCCTTCCGCAGGTGCTCATCAACGTCGAGGTCGCCGACAAGGCGACCGTGGCCGATGCGCCGTCGGTGCGCGATGCGGTCGCCCAGGTCGAGGAGGAGCTCGGCGACACCGGCCGAATTTTGTTGCGGCCGTCGGGCACCGAGCAGGTGGTTCGCGTCATGGTCGAGGCCGCCGACGAGGACACTGCGCGGCAGATGGCCGTGCGCGTCGCGCAGTCGGTCAGCGCCCAAAGCTGATTCGCGGGAACCGCACGGCGCCCGCCTGCGTCCTATCTCATATGGGAACGGCAGTGGCACGCGTCGATACGGTCGCGGTGCGCGCGATGGCGCAGGAGTTTACGACGACGGCGGCCATTATCGCCGAGGCTGCGCGAAAACACATGGCACACTTCGACTTCGGAGGTGCCGCGGCAGGTCGTGCGTATGCCGGCCGTGGTGACGCACTGCGCGACGCCCTGTTCGAGGTGGCGTCCTCATTGCGGGAATGGTCCCGTGCGGCGGCGGAGATCGCCGCGGCGCTGAACGTGTCCGCCGATCGCTACGAGGACGCCGACGCCGTTGCGGCCAGCCGGTTGGGGTAGCCGGCGTGACTGAAAACTACGACACCGCATCGTGTTTGGCGCAGGGGCGCCCAGCAGTGCAGACGGTGCAGGGTTATGTCTGGGCCTGCCATCAGTTGGGGTTTGACCATCAGGACCTCACGCTCAACGCGTCACAGGTCGACGACTGGTACTCCACAGAGGGGGGAATGGACCTGGCTGCGCTGCAGCGGGGGTGCCTGGCGCTCGAGGCCGCGGTGAGGTCGTCGCAGGAGGCGCTCGACGTGCAGTCGCGGCAGCTCGATCGGTTGCCCACGGTGTGGCACGGCCTCGGCGGGCAGGCCGCGCACGGATTCCTGAGGCGGCACGGCGACGCGTCGGCCGGTGTCGCCACGGCAGTACAGACCGCCGCGGAAGCGCTGGCCGCTCTGCGCGAGGAGCTGTGGCGGGCAGTGTGTGCGAAGGTCGATGCGGTCGTCGCCATCGAGGCACGTGCCGCGGGAGCGCGCGACGAATGGACGGCGGCCGCACACACCGTGACGACCGGGGTGGGGGATCAGGCGGCGGCCAGCGAACTGATCGACCAAGCGGTGAAACCGTTCGTGCACACCGCGATCAGCTCGGAGTGGCTCACTGCGATGCGGACCGCGGTGGGTTCGGTGACCGCTTCCTACGATCGCGCGATCGCCGAGATCACCGCCGAGCCGTCACCGGTATTCGGTGTCCCCGGTGACTTCGGCCCGCCGCGGACCCCCGACCGGACCGAGTGCGACGACGAATCCCGTTGTGCCCCGGTCACCGCGGTGGTTCAAGACTCCGCGCCGCCCCCCGCCGTTACTGCACCCGCCGCCTGGAGCGCGCCTGCGACCTCCGCGCCGGTAACGGCCGCGCCCGCCGCGCCCACCGCGCCTGCCGCGCCCATCGCGCCGGCCGAGCCCGTCGCGCCTGCGGCGCTTCCCGCGCCGGCGTCGGCCGCGGCGCCGGCGCCGCCGCTGGGATCGATGGGCTCGGCACTGCCCGATTTGGGGGGTGGCATGTCGGGTCTCGGCCAGCAGTTCGCCGACTCGCTGAGTGGCCTTCTCGGTGGTCTCGGCGGTGAGATCCCTGAGCTTGCCGAGCCCGACCTGGAGGAGCCGGAGCTGCCCGAGCCCGCGGAGCCCGAGCCCGAGGAGCCCGAGCCCGAGGAGGAAGAGCCTGACGAGGAAGAGCTCGACGAGGAGGAGTCCGAGCTCGACGGGGAGGAGGAACCCGTGGCTGAGCCGGTCGAACCGGTGGAAGAGCCATGCGAACCTCCTGCCGGGCCGGTGGGGGCGCCAGCGCCGACGCCTGCGCCTCCGCCGGCAGAACCACTGCCGCCCGCCGAGCCGGCTGCAGCAGAACAGACGCCGTGCGAGATTGCCGCCGACGAAGTTCCGCAGGTCGGCGAGCCGCAGAAATAGCGAGGAGTAGCGTCACGCGGCGTGAGGCTCCGAATCCCGGAAGCGGTGGTGCTCTTCGTCGTCGGCGGGGTGGCCGCGCTGATCGGCGACCACAGCCATGTCGTCACCGGCACCACCGTGTACTACACCGACGCCGTCCCGTTCGTCTGGAGCAGCCCGTTCTGGTTCCCGCTGCTGGTCGGCGCGGCCACGGTGTCGCTGGCCGAACTCCGGCTGCACCTGCCCGCGATCCGCGCCGGCGTCACCGCCAGGCAGGCTCTCGCCGGGGTAGCGACCGTCGTCGGCATGTACGTGACGACCGCGCTGCTGCACGGCGCGCCGGTCGTCCCCGCCACCGCGCTGCTGGTCGTCGCAGCTGTGGTGACGTGGAGCATCCTGGGTGACACCGCAGGCGCGGTGTGCGGCGCGGTGATCGCCGTCGTCGGGCCCGCCGTCGAGATCGGGCTCGTCGAGGTCGGGGTGTTCGCCTACAACCCCGGCTCCGACGGACTGTTCGGGGTCGGACCGTTTCTCGTCCCGCTGTACTTCGCATTCGGTGTCGTGGTGGCGCTGCTCGGCGAACTGGCGGTGGCGCGGCGGCCCGAGGTCGCAGTCCCGGTGTGCGACACCGTCAGCCGCGCGCCAGGTGCCGACTGATGACCAGCCGCTGAATCTGGTTGGTGCCCTCGAAGATCTGCGTGATCTTGGCTTCCCGCATGTACCGCTCGACGCGGTAGTCCCTGGTGTAGCCGGCGCCCCCGAGGACCTGCACGGCGTCGGTCGTCACCTTCATCGCCGCGTCGGTCGCCACGAGCTTGGCCACCGAGGCCTGCCGCGAGTACGGCAGTCCCGCGTCCCGGCGGCGGGCCGCATCGAGGTAGGTGGCCCGCGCCGAATCCACCGCGGCTGCCATGTCGGCGAGCAGAAACGCCAAACCCTGATGATCGATGATTTTGCGGCCGAACGTCGTTCGCTCCTGGCTGTAGTTCACGGCATCGTCGAGGGCCGCTTGGGCCAGGCCCACGGCCACTGCGGCAATGCCCAGACGGCCGGAATCCAAGGCGCTGAAGGCGATCTGGAGCCCCTGTCCCTCGGCGCCGATGCGCCGGTCGGCGTCCAGGAATGCGTCGTCGTAGTGTGCGGCGGTCGTCGGCACCGCGTGCAGGCCCATCTTCTCCTCGGGCTTGCCGAACGTCAGCCCGGGGGTGTCCCCGGGCACGAGGAAGCATGAAATGCCCTGTGAGCCTTCGCCGGTGCGGGCAAACAGGTTGTAGAAGTCGGCGATCCCACCGTGGGTGATCCACGCCTTGGACCCGGTGACGCGGTAGCCGCCGTCGACTGCGGTCGCTTTGCAGGCCAGTGCCGCGGCGTCCGAACCGGCCTGCGGTTCCGACAGGCTGTAGGCCCCGATGGTGGACCCGCCCAGCATGTCGGGGAGCCAGCGCTGCCTCTGCTCGTCGGATCCGAAGCTCATCAGCGGATGGCACGACAGGCTGTGCACGCTGACGGCCACTGCGACGGCGGCCCACCGTGCGGCGAGTTCTTCGAGCACCTGTAGGTACACCTCGTAGGGCTGGCCGCCGCCGCCCCATTCCTCGGGATACGGCAGGCTCAACAGCCCGGCCTCGCCGAGGGTCGCGAAAACGCCCTCGGGATAGGTCTCCTCTTTCTCGTGCTGGTCGACGATCGGTGCGAGCACCTTGTCGGCGATCTGGCGGGCGAGGTCGACCAATTCGCGGGACTCGTCGGTGGGGAGCAGGCGATCCACGGCCATACTCAGGACAGTACTACAGGACTTTCCACAGTACTATGGGTCGATGGCCAAGCCTGCCTTCGCGACTGCGCGTCAGACCGAGCTGTTCGACGCGCTCGTCGCCCTGTTCCTGGCAGAGGGCTTCGCACACCTGACCCTCGACGACATCGCGGCGCGTCTGCGCTGCTCGAAGTCCACGCTGTACACCCTGGCGGGCAGCAAGGAGCAGCTGGTCCAGGCAGCGACCGTGCACTTCTTCCGCGCGGCGACCGAGGCGGTCGAGGCCCGAGTCGAGGTCGTCACAGGCGCTCGCGAGCGCATCGCCGCCTACTTGGAAGCCGTCGGCACGGCACTCGATCCTGCATCGGATCGGTTCATGGCCGACCTGGACGGTTTCGCACCCGCCCGCGCCATCTACGAGAAGAACACCCGGATCGCCGCGCGACGGGTGCGGGAACTGATCGCCGACGGTGTCGCGGCACGAGAGTTTCGCGACGTGCACGCCGCGTTCGCGGCCGACCTGGTGGCGACGATGATGGTGCGCATCCAGCAGCGTGTGGTGCGCGACAACACGGGTTTGGACGACGCAGCCGCCTACCGTGAGCTGGCGGCGATCCTCACCGGCGGTATCCGAGCCTGACCAATTTCCGCCCGCACCCATCCGTCGCGGGCACGGTTCCGAATAGGAACTATGGCGCAGCGATACGACGTGGCAATTTCCGGGGGAGGGCCCGCGGGCTCCGCGGCGGCATGGCAGGCCGTGCGAACAGGCGCCCGAGTGATCTTGTTGGACAAGGCCGAATTCCCCCGTGACAAGCCCTGCGGTGACGGTCTGACGCCGCGCGCTGTCAGCTTCATGCAGAAGATGGGCTTGGCCGACGAGGTCGCCAAGTTCCACCGGCTCAACCGCGCGACGATCTACAGCCCCACCGAATGGGAGCTGTCGTTTCCGCGCCGACCGGGCATGCCCGACCACGGGCATGGCATCCGCCGCACCCAACTGGACACCATGCTGCTCAAGCACGCCGAGGCCGCGGGTGCCGAAGTCCGGCAGGGCGCCGAGGTCACCGGCGCCTCCGTCGACGACTACGGGCGGGTGAACGGCCTCACGCTCCGGGGTGGAGAGGTCATCCACGCGGACGCGGTGATCGCCGCGGACGGAACGTACTCACCGGTGCGGCGGTCGCTGAAGCTGACGTCCAAGTACAACGGCTATTCGGCGATCGCGATACGCGCCGAGATGTCGGCGAACCGGCCTGACTCCGACTCGTTGGACATCCACCTCAAGATCTCTCACGAGGGTCGGCAACTGCCCGGCTATGGCTGGGTGTTCCCGCTCGGCGACGGCCGGGTCAACATCGGCGTCGGCTATGTGAACAGCTTCAAGCGCTGGCATGACATCAATGCCGCCCGGCTTCTGGGCGACTTCATGGACGGGCTGCCACGCGACTGGGAGCTGCCCTCCGTCGCCGAGCTGCAGAGCTCCAAGGCGCTGCAGGCGTGGCGCCTGCCGATGGGATTCACGGCCTGGCCGCCGTGGCGGCCGGGAGTGCTGTTCGCCGGCGACGCGATGGGCGCCGCGCGGCCGGTCTCGGGTGCGGGCATCTCGAAGGCCCTGCAGTCGGGGCTCGCTGCGGGAGAGTGCGCCGTCGCGGCGCTGACCAACGGCGGACCCGACGACTTCACCAACTACCAGCAGCAGGTCGACGGGATCTGGGGCAGGGAGTACCGGCGCGGACGGCTGTTCCACCGCCTGGTCGGAATTCCTGCGTTGACGACAGCGGGCCTGAAGGTGCTCGACAACCTGAGCAACCCGAGAGTCCGTGCGCGCCTGCTGTTTTGGGAGGACACGCTGTCGGGTAGCTGACGGATCCGACCGCCTCCCTCGGTTCAGTTCGCGATGTCGAACGCCGCGATTACCTTGGTCGGCGTCACGCGGACCACCAGTTCGCCGGGGACGCCGTTGCGGCGGCCGAATTCCTCGGCGCGGTCGGCACCCATGTAGCGGCCGCCGATACGTGTTGCGGTGTCCAACAGCTCGCCGGCGTCCTCACTGAAGGTGACCGTGCCCTGGATCTGCACGAACGAGAACGGCGGTTGCTCGTCGTCGACGCAGATGACCACGCGCGGATCACGGGCCAGTGCCCGGCCCTTGGCGGTGTCCTTACCGGTGTTGAAGACCAGCTGCCGGCCGTCGACGACGAACCACACCGGCGCGATCAGCGGTCTGCCGTCTTTGGCGAGATAGCCCAGCTTGGCGGTGCGGGTTCCGTGGGACAGGAAGGCGGTGACGTCGTCGGTCAGTTCCGTCATACCAGCGACTGTAGTTGCTCCACGAACCTCACCGTCTCACGGCGATCGGCCGCAAGCGGGTGCACGAGCATCGTCGTGACGCCCGCTTCGGCGTAGGCGGCGAGGCGTTCCTTGACGAATCCCGCCGGGCCGACCAGGGATACCTGGCGCACCAGCTCGTCGGGTACGGCGTCGATGGCTTCGGCCTTCTTGCCGGCGAGATAGAGGTCCTGGATACGGTCGGCGACCTCGCCGAAGCCGTACCGGGTCGCGAGGTTGTGGTAGAAGTTCTTTCCCCGCGCGCCCATGCCGCCGATGTAAAGCGCCAATTGTGGTTTGGCCCAAGCCAATCGGTCCTCGACGTCATCGCCGATCGCGAGGCTTGCGCTGACCATGACGTCGAGGGGGCCCAGCGTCGGATCGCGCCGAGAGGCGCCGGCGCGCAGTGCGTCACCCCAGACGTCGTCGGCCTTCTCGGGATAGAAGAAGACGGGCTGCCAGCCCTCGGCGATCTCGGCGGTCAGCTCGACATTCTTGGGTCCGAGCGCGGCAATGGTGATCGGAATCTGTTCGCGCACAGGATGGTTGATGAGCTTGAGCGGCTTGCCGAGGCCGGTGCCGCGATCGGCGGGCAGCGGCAACTGGTAGTGTTTGCCTTCGTAGCTCAGACGTTCGCGCCGCCACACCTGCCTGCAGATCTCGACGACTTCGCGGGTGCGGCCCAGCGGTGCGTCGAACGGCAGCCCGTGAAAGCCCTCCACCACCTGGGGTCCCGACGTGCCCAAGCCCAACCGGAACCGGCCGTCAGATACGTAGTCGATGCCCGCGGCCGTCATCGCCATCAGTGCCGGGGTCCGGGTGTAGATCGGCACCACGCCGGTGCCGAGTTCGATGCGCGACGTCTTGGCGGCCAGGTAGCCGAGCTGGCTGACGGCATCGTAGGAGTACGCCTCGGCCACCAGTGCGAGGTCGACGCCGAGCTTCTCGCACTCGACGACCTCGTCGACCGCCTCGAGGAACCCACCCGCATAACTGAGGAAAATCCCGGTACGCATGAACCAGGTATACACGGCCAACCAGTTGGTTGGGAAGTTTGTGCGGTGCCGAGGGCTACGGCTTCAGGAGCGCGACGACCTTGTTCTCCAGCGAGACCGGGTCGTCGGCAAAGGGGTCGATGATCGGCGCCTTGGGGAGTTCGACTTCGGCGTCGGCGAAGTCGCGGTACGTCTTGTCGCCGGCCAGCAGGTGCAGCAGGTAGCCCGTCATGAGCGCGCGCACGATCTTCTGAGTGCCCCTGTCGGCGCCGGGCAGCCCCACGACCTTGGCGAGGGTGCGGCCCTCGACCAATCCGCCCGACTTGGTCCCCGAGGTCGCGCGCAACGTCGCGGCCTTCCACGAGCGAGCCAGTTCGACGGCATTGGACCGCAGCGTCATCGGATCCCCGGGATCGGACAGGATCATGCCCGGCACCGCCAGCCCGGACGCAGGAGCTTCGGCTGGCGGGCTGGAGATCGTCGGATATGCCGCGACCACCGCTTTTGGCCTGACGGGTAAGCCCGCCGCCGCGAACACCGCCGCAGAGCCGCCGAACCCGTGACCGGCGATGCCGAGCTTGGCGGGATGCACGCTGATATCGCCGTCGCCCAGGCGCACCCCGGTGATGATGTCCAGCGTCGTGCCCAGGTCGTAGGCGAAATTGAGCACCGACGGCGCAAGGCCGGTTTCCGTGTTGGGCGCGGCGGCGACGATGCCCCATGAGGCGAGGTGCTCCAGCGTTCCGCGGTAGCGATCCGCCGATGTGATCCAATCGTGAGCGAATGCGACGCCAGGCAGATTCTTGCCTTCCGCGGGGGTGTAGACGACACCCGGCTGGCCGGCAAAGGCGAGGTCACCGCGCAAAACGCGGTGCGGTCCGCGGCGGGTCAACGCGGCAAAGAGCTTCTTCGTGCTGGCCACCTGATGACCGTAGCCCAACCGGGTGCGAGGCGTCTCCTGCCGTACCCTGGATGGCTATGTGTGGAATCGTCGGCTATGTCGGGCAACGTCCTGCCTGCGACATCGTCGTCGACGCGCTTCGCCGCATGGAGTACCGAGGTTACGACTCGTCCGGCGTTGCGCTGCTCGACGGACACGGTGGGCTGACGGTCCGCCGCAAGGCAGGCAGGCTGGCCAACCTGGAGGCGGCGCTCGCCGAGGCGGGTGCGGAGAGTCCCGCGGGCGCGACCGGCCTCGGGCATACGCGCTGGGCGACCCACGGCAGGCCCACCGACCGCAACGCCCACCCCCACCGCGACGCGTCCGGCAAGGTCGCCGTCGTCCACAACGGCATCATCGAGAACTTCGCGGTGCTGCGCGCCGAGCTCGAGGCCGCCGGCGTCGAATTCGCCAGCGACACCGACACCGAGGTCGCCGTGCACATGGTTTCCCGTGAGTACCTGTACGGGGAGGCGGCAGGGGATTTCCCCGCGTCGGTCTTTGCCGTCCTGCCGCGGCTGGAAGGCCATTTCACGTTGGTATTCGCCCATGCCGACGACCCCGGCACGATCATGGCCGCTCGCCGCTCCACTCCGCTCGTGCTCGGCGTCGGCGACGGGGAGATGTTCGTCGGATCCGACGTCGCGGCGTTCATCGAGCACACCCGCGACGCCGTCGAGCTCGGTCAGGACCAGGCCGTCGTCGTCACCGCGAACGGCTATCGGGTCACAGACTTCCGCGGCCACGACACCCACGATTACCGTGAGTTCCACATCGACTGGGACATGTCGGCCGCCGAGAAGGGCGGCTACGAGTACTTCATGCTCAAAGAGATCGCCGAGCAGCCCGCCGCGGTATCCGATACGCTGCTCGGCCATTTCGCCAACAACCGCATCGTGCTCGACGAGCAGCGTCTCTCCGATCAGGAACTGCGTGACATCGACAAGGTCTTCGTCGTCGCGTGCGGTACCGCCTACCACTCCGGGCTGCTGGCCAAGTACGCGATCGAGCACTGGACGCGGCTGCCCGTCGAGGTCGAGCTTGCCAGCGAATTCCGGTACCGGGATCCGGTCCTGGACAGTCACACGCTGGTCGTGGCGATCTCGCAGTCGGGGGAGACTGCCGACACGCTGGAGGCGGTGCGGCACGCCAAGGAGCAGAAAGCCAAGGTGCTGGCCATCTGCAACACCAACGGCAGCCAGATCCCGCGCGAATGCGACGCGGTGCTCTACACCCGCGCCGGGCCCGAGATCGGTGTCGCCTCGACCAAGACGTTCCTGGCTCAGGTGGCCGCCAATTACCTTGTCGGCCTTGCGCTTGCGCAGGCGCGCGGCACCAAGTACCCCGACGAGGTCGCCCGCGAGTACCACGACCTGGAGGCCATGCCAGAGCTGATCTCCCGCGTGCTGGCGACGTCCGAACCGGTGGTGCAATTGGCCAAGCAGTTCGCCACGTCGCAGACCGTGCTCTTCCTCGGCCGCCACGTTGGCTACCCGGTGGCACTCGAAGGTGCCTTGAAACTCAAGGAATTGGCGTACATGCACGCCGAGGGCTTCGCCGCGGGAGAGCTCAAACACGGTCCGATCGCGCTGATCGAGGACGACCTGCCGGTGATCGTGGTGATGCCGTCGCCGAAGAACTCGGCCACGCTTCATTCGAAGCTGCTGTCGAACATCAGGGAGATTCAGGCTCGCGGCGCAGTCACGATCGTCATCGCCGAGGAGGGCGACGAGACCGTACGTCCCTATGCCGATCATCTGATCGAAATCCCGGCGGTGTCAACGCTTTTCCAGCCGCTGCTGTCGACTATCCCGATGCAGCTGTTCTCGGCGGGAGTGGCCCAGGCGCGCGGCTACGACGTCGACAAGCCACGCAACTTGGCGAAGTCGGTCACCGTCGAGTAGTGCCCACCCCGCAGGTCGGTCATTTCCGCGACCAGGCGGCGCGTGGACGCTTTCTCGACGAGACAATCGATGTATTAACGAGTTTCGGCACCGTGCGGGTCTACCGGTACTCGTGGTGCTGGCGGGACGCAGTGTGATTTACGATGCCAGACGGGCAGCTGTGGCGGCGCGGAAGTTGTTGCCGCAGGGCCGAGTCGAATTATGGCAGGACGCGTCACGCCATCACCGGAGGATATCCGGACGCGATCGCTGCAGCAGCGGGGGCATTCTGGTCGGAATTTTCGCCGGATTGATAACGCTTTGGGTTTCGCAAGCGATAAATAGTGAAATGAACCGTTGTGCAGCAACGGCCGCCTGAGCGGCTGTGGATGCAGGGTTCCAGCAGCGGGACCAGGTTGTGCACGTGTTGTGCCTTGCTGCCTAAGACCACCCCGGGGGTTGGCGATGATTTCGGCTGGACAAGCGCGTAGTGGCAGATTCACTGTCACGCCGCGCCGCGATGAGGATTTCTTGGTGTTGCACGTCTACGGCGACCTGGATGTCCTGACCGCACCCACTCTGGGAACCCACCTCGACGTGGCGTTCACCACTTCACCACCGGTGTTGATCGTGGATATCACCGACGTGAGCTTTCTGTCGTCGGCCGGGATCTCCCTGCTGGTGGAAACGCACCGCCTCACCGAGCGCGGCGGCATCTCGTTGCGCGTCGTCGCCGACGGCCCCGCCACCAGTCGCGTCCTGCGCATGATGCGCATCGACGAAGTCATCGACCTCTATCCCACGCTGGCGGAGGCCAGACAGGGGCGGCAGGTCTAGTCAGCTCTTCGCCGACTGCTGATACAGCGCGAGCTTCCAGCCGTCGGCGGTTCGACGATAGACCGACGACATCGCGCCCACGAACGGCTGGTCGTCGCCGTCACGCCACCCCGAGCCTGTGTAGACGAGCGCGGCGGCGTCGTCCGCGACCGCTACGAGTCGGACGTCGGTGATCTCGTAGCGTGCCCACGGCGGTGATTCGCCGAGCGCGGAGGTGACCGTCGCTCGGTCCATCACCATGCCGTTCGCCAGCACCATCACGGCGTCGTCGGTCATCAGATTTCCGTAGAACTGATCGCCGCTGCCGTCGCACAGGGACTTCCAGCCGGCGTGTTCGAGCTCGAGGAGGTCGTCGATGACGGTCATGGAGTGCAGGTACCCACGTACCGTGGGCACTATGCGGTACTTCTACAGCGCCGACGCGATCCGCGATGCGGAAGCACCGTTGCTCGCGTCGCTTCCCGAGGGAAAGCTGATGCGGCGCGCGGCGTTCGGGCTCGCCACCGCGATCGCCCGCGAGTTGGGTTCCGTCCCCGGCAAGACCGTTTGTGCGGTGGTCGGTTCCGGAGACAACGGCGGTGACGCGTTGTGGGCAGCGACGTTGCTGCGGCGGCGCGGCGCTCGCGCCGTGGCGATTCTGCTGAAGCCGGAGAAGGCGCACCGAGCCGGGTTGCACGCATTTCTGCGCGCCGGTGGCCGAATCGTCGAAAACGTACCGAGCGCAACGGATCTGGCGATCGACGGCGTCGTCGGTATCTCGGGATCCGGGCCGCTGCGGCCCGATGCGGCAGCGGTGTTCGAGTCTGCGGAAAGTCTCGGCGTCCCGGTCGTCGCCGTCGACCTGCCCAGCGGGGTCGACGTCGGCACCGGCGCCGCGGAAGGGCCGCACGTCCGGCCCGCCGTGACCGTCACCTTCGGCGGGCTCAAACCCGTCCATGCACTGGGCAACTGCGGCCGTGTGGAGCTCGTCGACATCGGCCTCGATCTCCCGCCCAGCGACGTCCGTGCCATGGAAGCCGTCGATGTCGCCCGGCGCTGGCCGGTGCCGGGGCCCAAAGATGACAAGTACACCCAGGGTGTCACCGGTGTGATGGCAGGCTCGGCGACCTATCCGGGCGCAGCCATCCTGTGCACCGGCGCTGCCGTCGCGGCCACGTCCGGCATGGTGCGCTACGCAGGAAGCGCAGCGGCCGAGGTGGTTTCGCACTGGCCCGAGGTCATCGCCACATCCAGCCACGCGACCGCGGGCCGGGTGCAGTCCTGGGTCATCGGCCCCGGGCTCGGCACCGACGAAAGCGCCGCGGCGGCACTGGTGTTCGCGCTTGAGACCGATCTGCCGGTCATCGTCGACGCCGATGCCCTGACGATCCTGTCCGCGCACCCCGAGCTCGTCGCAGGACGTCAGGCCCCGACGGTGCTGACACCCCATGCAGGAGAGTTCAAGCGCTTGGCCGGCTCCGCGCCGGGCGACGATCGCATCGCAGACACCCGCAGGCTCGCCGACCAGCTCGGCGTCACGGTGCTGTTGAAGGGCAATGTCACCGTCGTTGCGGAGCCGGGCGCAGGTCCGGTCCATCTCAACGTGGCGGGCAACTCGTGGGCCGCCACCGCAGGCTCGGGTGACGTGCTCTCGGGCGTCATCGGCGCCCTGCTCGCCGCGGGAGTTCCACCGGGGGAGGCAGCCGCGGCCGCTGCCTACGTGCACGCGCGCGCCGCCGATCTGTCCGCCGGTGACCCCGGCCCGGCGGCCGCACCGACATCCGCGTCGCGCATCCTCGCGCATCTACGGACGGCGCTGGCTTCCATCCTCTAGAAATGAGGCCATGCCCAACATTTCGCACCACTCGTCGCTGACTCCCGCCTACTGCGGACGGATGTCGACGTCGCCCGTCCCGGCCCTACGGCTGCCCGACGAGTCGATGGAACCCGAGCAGACCTACCGGTTCATCCACGACGAGCTGATGCTCGACGGCAGTTCCCGGCTCAACCTGGCGACGTTCGTCACGACGTGGATGGATCCCGAGGCGGGCCAGCTGATGTCGGAGACGTTCGACAAGAACATGATCGACAAGGACGAGTACCCGGTGACCGCCGCGATCGAGCAGCGGTGCGTGTGCATGGTGGCCGACCTGTTCCACGCCGAGGATCTGCGCGACGACGACCCGTCCACCGCGATCGGCGTGTCGACCGTCGGATCCAGCGAGGCGGTGATGCTGGCGGGCCTGGCGCTGAAGTGGCGGTGGCGCGATCGGGTCGGTGATGGGTGGAAGAACCGCACGCCGAACCTGGTGATGGGGTCCAACGTGCAGGTGGTGTGGGAGAAGTTCTGCCGCTACTTCGACGTCGAGGCGCGCTATCTGCCGATGGAGGAGGGGCGCTACGTCATCACCCCGGAGCAGGTGCTCGACGCCGTCGACGAGGACACCATCGGCGTGGTGGCGATCCTGGGCACCACGTTCACCGGCGAGCTCGAGCCTGTCGGTGAGATCTGCGCTGCGCTCGACAGGCTCGCGAAGAACAAGGGGCCCGACGTTCCCGTGCACGTGGACGCCGCCAGCGGCGGCTTCGTGGTGCCGTTCCTGCACCCGATGCTGGTGTGGGATTTCCGGCTGCCCCGGGTGGTGTCGATCAACGTCAGCGGCCACAAGTACGGCCTGACCTACCCGGGCATCGGGTTCGTGGTGTGGCGGAACAAGGACCACCTGCCCGAGGACCTGGTGTTCCGGGTGAACTACCTGGGCGGGGACATGCCGACGTTCACGCTCAACTTCTCGCGTCCCGGTAATCAGGTGGTGGGGCAGTACTACAACTTCCTGCGGCTGGGCCGCGACGGCTACACGCAGGTCATGAAATGCCTCTCCGAAACCGCGACCTGGCTCGCGCGCGAGCTGGCCGGGATGACGGGAGCGAACAACAAGCCGGTGTTCGACGTGATCACCGACGGCTCTGCGATCCCCGTGGTCGCGTTCAAGCTCGTCGAGGGCACCAGCTACACCGTGTTCGACGTCTCGGCGTTGCTGCGCAGCTATGGGTGGCAGGTGCCCGCGTACACGATGCCCGACAACGCCAGCGACGTGGCGGTGCTGCGCATCGTGGTGCGTGAGGGCTTCTCGGCGAACCTGGCCCGGGCCCTGCGAGACGACCTGGTCGAGGTGCTCGGCAAGCTCGACAAGGCGGGGATCGGCGGCTTCGCCGACGAGGAGCATTTCGCCCACTGAACCCGCGCCTGGGAGAATCGAGGGCGATGAACACGCCCAACGCCGGCCCGCTTGCCGTGGTCGACCTCGCCGCCATCGCCCACAACGTGGGTGTCCTGCGCGAACGTGCCGGATCGGCGGCGGTGATGGTCGTCGTCAAGGCCGACGGCTACGGGCACGGCGCCACGCAGGTGGCCCGTGCCGCCGTGGCGGCGGGGGCTGCCGAGCTCGGGGTGGCCACCATCGACGAGGCGCTCGCGCTGCGGCGCGACGGTGTCACCGAGCCGGTGCTGGCCTGGTTACATTCACCGGGCACCGACTTCGCGCCCGCCCTGCAGTGCGGCGTCGAGGTGGCGGTGTCCTCGCCGCGCCAGGTGGCCGAGGTGCTCAACGCGGCGATACGCACGGGGCAGACGGCGGTCGTGACCATCAAGGCCGACACCGGCCTGAGCCGCAACGGTGTCAGCCCGAAGGACTATCCCGAGGTCCTGGCCGCGCTGCAGAGGGCCGGCGACGCGGTCCGCATTCGCGGACTGATGTCGCACCTCGCGCACGGCGACGATCCGGACCACCCGTTCAACGACGAGCAGGCCCGCAGGCTGAAGGACCTCGTGGGCCAAGCGGGCGCGGTCGGTGTCCGTTTCGACGTGGTTCACCTGAGCAATTCGCCGGCTGCCCTGACCCGGCCCGACCTGGCCTTCGACATGGTGCGCCCGGGCATTGCCGTGTATGGGCAGAGCCCTATCCCGTCGTTGGGCGACTTCGGGTTGCGCGGCGCGATGACTGTGAAATGTCCTGTCGCGCATGTCCGTTCGGTGCAAGCCGGCGACGGGGTGTCCTACGGCCACACGTGGACCGCGCCACGCGACACCACGCTGGCGCTGGTGCCCGCCGGATACGCCGACGGGGTTTTCCGGACGCTGAGCAACCGCTTCGAGGTGTCGATCAACGGCCGCCGCTATCCGAACGTGGGCCGGGTGTGCATGGATCAGTTCGTAGTGGATCTGGGGCCGGGCCCGGTGGAGGTTGCCGAGGGCGACGACGCGATCCTGTTCGGCCCGGGCGACGACGGCGAGCCGACGGCACAGGAGTGGGCGGAATTGTTGGACACCATCAACTACGAGGTGGTGACGAGTCCGCGCCGGCGGATCGGACGAACCTACATCGGGGGTGCACTGTGAGCCGCGCGGGCGCGGGCTGGCTCGCCGGCGCGGCGGGTGTGGCTGCAGTCGGTTCGGCGGCGGGCGTCACGGTCGCGAGGTCGCTGCGTCGGCGCCTCACCAACGAAGATCCCTACCGCGATGAGGATTTCGAGCTGCTCGACGCCGACCGCGGCTGCGTGGTGACCACCCCCGACGGCGTCCCGCTGGTGGCGCGCGAGGTGGGTCCTGCGAGTGCGCCGCTGACCGTCGTGTTCGCGCACGGCTTCTGCCTGCGGATGGGCTCGTTCCACTTTCAGCGCGCCCGGCTGACCGAGCAGTGGGGCGATCAGGTACGCATGGTGTTCTACGACCAGCGCGGCCATGGACAGTCGGGCGAGGCGCCTCCTGAGACGTACACGGTCGAGCAGCTCGGACAAGACCTCGAAAGCGTCCTTGCTGTCATGGCGCCCCGCGGACCCGTTGTGCTGGTCGGGCATTCGATGGGTGGCATGACGGTGCTGTCGCATGCCCGGCAGTTCCCGCAGCGCTATCCGACGCGAATCGTCGGTGCGGCGCTGATCTCTTCAGCGGCAGAGGGCGTTTCGCGGTCGCCGCTGGGCGAGATCCTGAAGAATCCCGCGCTGGAGGCGGTGCGGTTCGCCGCCCGGTACGCGCCCAAGACGGTGCATCGGGGTCGCGGCGCGGCCCGCTCGATCATCGGCCCGATTCTGCGGGCGGCGTCCTACGGCGACGAGAAGGTCAGTCCGAGCGTCGTCGCGTTCTCCGAGCGGATGATGCACGACACGTCGATCACCACGCTGGTGGAGTTCTTGCACGCCCTCGAGGTGCACGACGAGACGGCGGGACTGGAGACGCTGAACAAGATTCCGACCCTGGTGGCGTGCGGTGACAGCGACCTGCTCACACCGATGGAGTACTCGCAGGAGATGGCGGATGTGCTGGCGAAGTCCGAGCTCGTGATCGTCGACGGCGCAGGCCATCTCGTCCAGCTGGAGCAACCCGAGGTGATCGACGATGCACTGGTGCGGCTTGTCGAGCGGGCGACACCGTCGAAGCTGGTCGCGCTGACCCGGCGTGTCAAGGACCGGGTTCGGTCCCATGGCTGAATCGTCAACCCGGGGCGCCTCGGGGACTGCGGAGCTGTTGACCGCCGCGGACACGATCGCGTTCGGTGCGTCGCTCGGCCGGGAGCTCCGCGCCGGTGACGTCGTGGTGCTCTCCGGGCCGCTGGGCGCCGGAAAGACGGTGCTGGCCAAAGGGATTGCGCAGGCGATGGATGTCGAGGGCGCGGTGATCTCGCCGACGTTCGTGCTGGCCCGGGTGCATCGCCCACGCGTGGATGGTGCGCCCGCGATGGTGCACGTGGATCTCTACCGGTTGCTGGACCAGGCCTCGGTGGACCTACTGGCGGAACTGGATTCCCTCGACCTCGACGCCGATCTCGACGACGCCGTCGTCGTGGTGGAGTGGGGCGAGGGTATCGCCGAACGGCTATCCGAGAGCCACCTCGACATCAGGCTGGAGCGGTCCGCGGACAGCGATGCGCGAACCGCAATGTGGACGTGGAGCCGACCATGAGCAGGCTGGTGCTGGCAGTCGACACCGCGACGCCCGCGGTGACCGCAGGCGTGGTCCGGGTCGACGGTGACACCGTCGAGGTGCTGGCCGAACAGGTGACGGTCGATCCCCGTGCGCACGCAGAACAGTTGACGCCCAACATCGTCGGTGCGCTCGCTGACGCCGAGGTGTCGACGAATCAGCTCGATGCCGTGGTCGTGGGATGCGGTCCAGGGCCGTTCACCGGGCTGAGGGTCGGGATGGCGACGGCAGCGGCGTTCGGGCATGCGCTGGGCCGCCCGGTGCACGGTGTGTGCAGTCTGGACGCGATCGCGGTGGGGACTTCCGGCGATGTGCTCGTGGTCACCGACGCGCGGCGCCGCGAGGTGTACTGGGCGCGCTACCGAGACGGTGTCCGGTTCGACGGCCCCGCCGTGAACACCGCCGCCGACGTGCCGACGGGTGCCCAGGCTGTCGCCGGATCTCCCGATCACGTCGCGCTGTTCGAGCTTCCGCGGCTGGCGGCGGTGTATCCGACCGCGGCGGGACTGGTTGCGGCGGTGGCTGATTGGAATGCCGAGCCTACGCCGCTGATACCGCTGTATCTGCGCAGACCCGACGCGAAGCCGCAGGCGGACACAGGGCGAACACGGTGACCGCGGAGTACGGCCCGCTGAAGCCGACCGACGCGGCACGGTGCGCCGAGCTGGAGGCTCAGCTGTTCGACGGGGATGACCCGTGGCCGGAGCGCGCGTTCCTGGCCGAGCTCGCGGCCAAGCACAACTACTACGTGGGTGCACGCGTCGACGACAAACTCGTCGGATATGCGGGAATCGCACGGCTGGGCCGGTTCAAGCCGTTCGAGTACGAGATCCACACCATCGGCGTCGACCCCGCGTTCCAGGGCCAGGGAATCGGGCGGCAGATGCTGCATCGGTTGTTCGAGTACGCCGACGGGGCAACGGTTTTCCTTGAGGTCCGTACCGACAACGACGCCGCGATCGCACTGTACGAGAGCGAAGGATTTGCCAAGATCGGCGTGCGCAAGCGGTATTACCGCGTGAGTGGCGCGGACGCCTACACCATGAAACGCGAGAAGCGAGAGCTGCCATGATCATTCTGGCCATCGAGAGTTCGTGTGACGAGACAGGCGTCGGCATCGCCGAACTCGGTGACGACGGATCGGTGACGCTGCTGGCCGACGAGGTCGCCTCCAGCGTCGACGAGCACGCACGGTTCGGCGGCGTCGTGCCCGAGATCGCCTCCCGCGCGCATCTGGAAGCGCTGGGGCCGACGATGCGAAGGGCGCTGGCGGCAGCGGGGGTGGAGAAGCCCGACGTGGTGGCGGCCACCATCGGGCCGGGCCTGGCGGGCGCGCTGCTCGTCGGAGTGGCTGCGGCGAAGGCATATTCGGCTGCATGGCAGGTGCCGTTCTATGCGGTCAACCACCTCGGCGGGCACCTGGCCGCCGATGTGTTCGACCATGGGTCGTTGCCGGAGAGCATCGGTTTGCTGGTGTCGGGCGGGCATACCAACCTGCTGCACGTGCGGTCGCTGGGCGAGCCCATCGTCGAGTTGGGTTCGACCGTCGATGACGCCGCGGGGGAGGCGTACGACAAGATCGCGCGTCTACTGGGGCTGGGCTATCCCGGCGGCCGGGTGCTCGACGAGCTTGCGCGCGAGGGTGATCCGTCGGCGATCACGTTTCCGCGAGGGATGACGGGGCCACGCGATGACCCGTACGCGTTCAGCTTCTCGGGGCTGAAGACGGCCGTCGCACGGTATGTCGAGAGCCATCCGGAGGCGTCGCAGGCTGATGTGGCGGCAGGCTTCCAGGAGGCGGTCGCCGACGTGCTGACCACGAAGGCGGTGCGGGCGGCGAAGGACCTCGGCGTGTCCACGCTGCTGATTGCCGGGGGAGTGGCGGCGAACTCTCGGCTGCGGGAATTGGCGGCGCAGAGGTGTGAAGAGGCGGGCATGACATTGCGGATTCCGCGGCCGCGGTTGTGCACGGACAACGGCGCGATGATCGCGTCGTTCGCGGCACACCTGATCGCCGCCGGTGCCGAGCCGTCGCCGCTGGATGCCGCGAGCGACCCCGGGCTGCCCGTCGTACAGGGGCAGGTCGCCTAGAACGGCGGTGGGTCGTTGCCGTACTCGGCGGCGACATCGCGCACAGTCTCGGATGCTTGCTCCTCGGCGTTGCGGCGGCGTTCGGCAGCGATGTAGGCGGCGCGGTTCTCTGCCCGGGTGCGTCGGCGTCTGGGCATCTTCATGTCCCGATGTTCCGAGGGCGCAATCTCGGGCGGATCCCCGCTCCAGAGCGTGGCGGTGGGCAGGCACAGCATCGGGAACAGCAGGCGGCTGCCGGGGTGAGTGGTGTATGTGTGGCCCGTGGGTGCGGTCCACACGACGGTGCCGTCGGGGTGTTGACGGTCGCGCCACCCGTTGGGACCGCCCCAGAAGGTTTTCAGAAGATGGTGAAAACGGCAGAGGCACTTCAAGTTTGAGGCGTGTGTCGGGCCGACGGGGTTGGGCACGGTGTGGTCGATGTCGGCCTCGGTGGCGGGTCTGTCGCAACCCGGGAAGCGGCAGGTGAGGTCGCGGCAGCGGACGAAGTCGGCCAGGGCGCGCGATGGGAACCGGCGCGGTTCGGGCCCTGCTTGCCCGGGGTGGATGACCCCGCGCACTTTTGCGTCGTCGAGTATTGCCTCGAATAGCGGCGCAGGCATGAACCCTGAGCCGAAGATGTAGCCGGGGCGGCTGTGGCGCACTGTGGGCGGGGTGCGGCGCGATGGCGGCTCTTCCGGCGCCGGTGTGTGATCAGCCGGCGTGGTCTGATCGGCGACGGCGAAGACGGTGATGTCGCGGAGCGGCCGGGGGTTCGCGGCCGCCTCGCAATCGGGGATGCCGCACTGGCACGCCAAGGTGCTGATGCCCGACATCAGTGCGGTGAATGCGTCATTGCGCCGGTCGTCGAGGCTGCGCGGATCGGCCTCGCAGACGCTGTAGGCCATCGCCAGCAGGGTGCGCTCGCCGGCGGCGGCGTCGCAGGAGAACATGCGAGCCTGCACGCTGGTGAAACCGGGGGCGTCGCCCGGCATGCCGAATTCGATGCCGCGTGTGGTCTCGCAATCCCGGGGTTTGCGGAGTGCATCGGGATCGTGGCGCGCGACGATGGAGTCGATGGCGGCGTTCGTCTTCTTCACCGACAACGCTCCCCAGCCCAGGATCTCGGCTTCCAGGTCGGCGTCGACGGCGGCGATCAGGTCGGCGTCGACGATCATCGAGGTCCGGCTGACGATGGCCCGCACCAGGAGGTCGCTGATCAACCCTTGCAGGAACAGAGCGTTGATTCTGGGAAGGCGGTCGCGCAGCACCACAGCGCGGTAGGTCTGGTGGAGCGCCAACCCCTGGGTGATGTTGTAGGCGGCGGCGATTTCCGCGGTGACGGCGGCTTCCGGGTCGATCCACCAGTCCAGGCGGTCCTCCGTCGGGAGCCCGGTGCGGCGCATGAACAGTTCGGCCATGCCTGCCAGCTTGCGGGCACAGGCGGCGTTCTCGGCGCGGGTGCTCGCCCTGGCGGCGTCGACGAGCTGCGCCGCGGTCAGCTCGGCCAGCTGAGCGGGCTCCGAGGCCAATTTGTCGAACATGTGTTCGATTATGCCCCCACCCTATGACAAGTCGTTGATCCCCGAATTGTTCGCTCAGGGATGAAGTGTTCGCCCCTGATCTTGAGTGCTAGCACTCTCGTGTATAGAGTGCTAGGCGGCAGGTCGGTTCACCCCTGTGTCGGCACCCGCGACGACGGCGCAAGGGAAGGCACCGGCCACCGAGTAAGCAGACACCCGAGAAACAACAGAGTGAAGGGGCTCCATCGTGGCGAGCGTGAACATCAAGCCACTCGAGGACAAGATCCTCGTTCAGGCCAACGAGGCCGAGACCACGACCGCTTCCGGTCTGGTCATCCCCGACACCGCCAAGGAGAAGCCGCAGGAAGGCACCGTCGTCGCAGTTGGCCCCGGCCGCTGGGATGACGAAGGCGAGAAGCGGATTCCTCTGGACGTGTCGGAGGGCGACGTGGTCATCTACAGCAAGTACGGCGGCACCGAGATCAAGTACAACGGCGAGGAGTACCTGATCCTGTCGGCTCGCGACGTGCTGGCTGTCGTCTCCAAGTAAAACGAATTGTGTTCCGCCCCGGACTTCCCGCATCGACGGGTGATGTCCGGGGCGGTGCGCTTTCCACCCCGTCCCTAGGGAAAGACACTTATGAGTAAGCAGATTGAATTCAACGAAACTGCGCGTCGCGCCATGGAGGTCGGCGTCGACAAGCTCGCCGACGCGGTAAAGGTGACGCTGGGGCCGCGCGGACGCCACGTGGTGCTTGCCAAGGCTTGGGGCGGACCGACCGTCACCAACGACGGCGTGACCATCGCCCGCGACATCGACCTCGAGGATCCGTTCGAGAACCTCGGCGCCCAGCTGGTCAAGTCGGTGGCCACCAAGACCAACGACGTCGCAGGCGACGGCACCACCACCGCGACCGTGCTGGCCCAGGCGCTGGTGAAGGCCGGTCTGCGCAACGTCGCCGCCGGTGCCAACCCCATCGCACTCGGCGCCGGTATCTCCAAGGCTGCCGAGGCCGTCTCGGAGGCACTGCTGGCCGCCGCCACCCCGGTCAAGGATGCCAAGTCGATCGGCCAGGTCGCGACCGTCTCGTCGCGTGATGAGCTGGTCGGCGAGCTGGTCGGCGAGGCGATGACCAAGGTCGGCACCGATGGTGTCGTCACGGTCGAGGAGTCCTCGACGCTGAACACCGAGCTTGAGGTCACCGAGGGCGTCGGCTTCGACAAGGGCTTCATCTCGGCGTACTTCGTCACCGACTTCGATTCACAGGAAGCCGTTCTCGAAGACGCGCTGGTGCTGTTGCACCGCGAGAAGATCAGCTCGCTGCCCGACCTGCTCCCGCTGTTGGAGAAGGTCGCCGAAGCCGGCAAGCCGCTGCTGATCGTGGCCGAAGATGTTGAGGGCGAAGCGCTTTCAACGCTGGTGGTCAACGCGATCCGCAAGACGCTCAAGGCTGTCGCGGTCAAGGCGCCGTTCTTCGGCGACCGGCGGAAGGCGTTCCTCGACGACCTCGCGATCGTCACCGGTGGTCAGGTTGTCAACCCCGACGTGGGCCTGGTCCTGCGCGAGGTCGGCCTCGAGGTGCTCGGCACCGCGCGCCGCGTGGTGGTCGACAAGGACAGCACCGTGATCGTCGACGGCGGCGGAACCCAGGACGCCATCGAAGGCCGTAAGGCTCAGTTGCGTTCCGAGATCGAGGCGTCCGACTCCGATTGGGATCGCGAGAAGCTCGAAGAGCGGCTGGCGAAGCTGGCAGGCGGCGTCGCCGTCATCAAGGTCGGCGCGGCCACCGAGACGGATCTGAAGAAGCGCAAGGAAGCCGTGGAGGATGCGGTGGCTGCGGCCAAGGCCGCGGTCGAAGAGGGCATCGTCGTCGGCGGCGGTGCAGCACTCGTGCAGGCGCGCAGCGCTCTGGACAAGCTCCGCTCGGAGCTCAAGGGTGACGAGCTGCTCGGCCTCGAGGTGTTCGCCTCCGGTCTGTCCTCGCCGCTGTTCTGGATCGCGACCAACGCCGGTCTCGACGGCGCCGTCGTCGTGAACAAGGTCGCGGAACTGCCTGCGGGGCAAGGCTTCAACGCCGCGACGCTGGAGTACGGCGATCTGATCGCCGACGGCGTCATCGACCCGGTGAAGGTCACCCGCTCCGCGGTGGTCAACGCGGCATCGGTGGCGCGCATGGTGCTCACCACCGAGACCGCGGTTGTCGACAAGCCGGCTGAGCCGGAGGACGACGGCCACGGACACGGCCACGGACACGGTCACCACCACCACTGACACCGCTAGTCCCCGCTAGTCGGCGCACGATGAAACACCCCCGGTCCCGTTGGGCCGGGGGTGCTTTCGTTGAATGGCAGCCGCGGTGAAGCGGCGCCCGCTCGGTTGAGGTGTACTGACGGCATGGACAACGACCCCGCTCCCATCCCGGGAAATCTGGTGCTCCAGGAAAGCGAATGTCAGATCACGAGCTGGAACGACCACCGTGGTCGCCTCACGTTTCACACCGTCTTCTCGTCCGACTCGACAGAGACCGAGCACCTCGTGACGGGAGTGGCGGAACTTGCCGAGGGCGGGTACCTCGCCCTTCATCGCCACGTGCAGGCAGAAACCTACTTCGTGTTGTCGGGCAGCGGTGTCGTCACCCTCGACGGCATCGAGCATCCGGTACACGCAGGCTCCAACGTCTTCATCCCCGGTTCGTGCGAGCACGGCATCGCCAACACGGGCCCGCACACACTGCGGTTCTTCTACGTCCTTGCCGCCGACGCCTTCACCGACATCGAATACGTCTTCTCGTGACCGCGCCGAGCCGGATTCGTGTCAGGCCACCGGCTGAACGGAAATCAGGCGGAACACGTCAGGTTGCGTCTCGTCTGATGCGAAGCGGACCACGAGGGTGTTCGGCGGGAACTGGGTGGCCAGGCCATTCAGCGTCCGGGGCAGGAAGACTTTGGCCTTCGCATTGCCGTACCAGTTGGGATCGGAGGGATCGGTCGAGAGGCCGGCCGTCTGCTCGATGGAGGTGTCCCAGTTCTTGACGGCCTCGGGCGGCGCCGCACCGAAGCCCTCGGATTTCAGGTACGCGTCTGCCTGCCCGGCGAGAGTGATGGCCGCCCCGCCGCCGACCGGCGTCCCGGTGAACGTCCCGTTGACGGCGTCGGCGGTCACCGACACCAGACGCGACGTGCACACGCCATCGACCACCGCGGCAGGCACGCAGACGTCGGGCAGCGGCGCGGCATGGGCCGGCGCGATGCCCAGGACGGCCGGCGCCGCCAGAGCCGCCACAAGGGCGCGATATGACCTCACAAAAGCTAATCGGCACACTCCGCCCAAGAGTTACGCTGCCTCATGCGACGCGTGATCACCGGCATCGTGGCTTCGGTAGCCGCGATCGCGTGCGCGTCTCCAGCCACCGCCCAACCGATGAACCCCATTCCCGGCAACGGGTTCTTCGTCGTCGGGCAGGACATCGAGCCGGGCCTCTACCGGACCGACGGGTCGGGCTCGGTGTTCGGCGTCTGGATCAACGACGTGCCCACCCAGGATTCGATGTGCCTGTGGTTCACCTACAGCACGCCGGATGCGGACAAGAACAACGTCGTCGCCACCAACATGTCGATCGGGCCGATGTACACCACCATCAACGAGACGGTGAAGGCGTTCGAGTCGCGCAACTGTCAGCCGTGGATCCGGGTCACCTGACCCGGTTTGGTGCGCCCGCGCGCCCCGGTATAACCTCGACCGCGTGAACATCCGCGTGTGCGCCGGCTATTGGCGCTTTATCGAGGCTCCGGGCGGAGCCGATAAAGCGCAGCGCTAAGCAACGCATCCACCCGGAGCCCAGGCAGTGACCATCAGGTCGCTGCCTTTCGTCATTCAAGGGGCACCGGATCCACAGGCAGGTGCCCGAACCAGAAAGGCACCTTCGTGAACATGGCGCAGATCGCCACCCCGGAAACCACGTCCGACCGGCGTATCCGCAGCTTCAGCGACATTCCGAGCCCCCACGCGGTGATGGCCGAGTTCCCGCTGGGCGCGCGTCGCTCGGAGCGGGTGGCCCGCGACCGCGACGAGATCGCCGATATTCTCGCCGGCCGCGACGACCGGCTACTGGTCGTCGTCGGACCGTGCTCGGTGCACGATCCGGCGGCAGCGCTCGACTACGCCAGCCGCCTCGTCAAGCTCGCCGACGAGCTCAGCGACAGGCTGAAAGTCGTCATGCGGGTGTACTTCGAGAAGCCGCGCACCACGATCGGCTGGAAGGGGCTCATCAACGACCCGGACATGGACGGTACGTTCGACGTCGCCCGCGGCCTGCGCATCGCCCGCCAGCTGCTGCTCGACATCATCGACATCGGCCTGCCCGTCGGGTGCGAATTCCTCGAACCAACCAGCCCGCAATACATCGCCGACGCGGTGGCGTGGGGCGCGATCGGAGCCCGCACCACCGAGTCCCAGGTGCACCGTCAGCTGGCGTCGGGTCTGTCGATGCCCGTCGGATTCAAGAACGGCACCGACGGCAACATCCAGGTGGCCGTCGACGGCGTCAAAGCGGCTGCCGCGCCGCACGTCTTCTTCGGGATGAACGACCTCGGCCGCGGCGCTCTCGTGAGCACCACCGGAAACGGGGACTGCCATGTCATCCTGCGCGGGGGCACCGACGGACCCAACTATGACTCCGAGTCGGTAACCGCGGCGGCGGCGAAGCTGACCGGGGCGGGTCTGCCCGGTCGCGTGGTCATCGATTGCAGCCACGCCAATTCGGGCAAGGACCACATCCGCCAGGCGCAGGTCGCGCTGGACGTCGCACAGCTGGTGCGCGACGGAATGCCGATCAGTGGCGTGATGCTGGAGAGTTTTCTCGTCGCCGGGGCGCAGGCGCCCGAAGCCCGTCCGCTGGTCTACGGCCAGTCGGTGACCGACAAGTGCATGGACTGGGGCGCAACCGATCTGGTTCTGCGAAACCTGGCGCAACGATGAGCAATCGATCATGATTGTTTGATGCGAGTCGCGGTGGCGGGTGCCACCGGCAACATCGGTTCCCGCACGTCGGCAACTCTCGAGCGGCAGGGCCATGAGACCGTGCGCATCAGTCGCTCGCTCGGAGTGGACCTGCTCACCGGTGACGGCCTCGACGCGGCGCTCGACGGCGTCGAGGCAGTCGTCGACGCGATGAGTTCGCCGCCGGTCAGCCAGGAGGAGACCAAGCGCTATTTCGCCACCGCGACATCGAACCTGTTGGCCGCCGAGGAGCGGGCCGGCGTCGGCCACCACGTGCTGCTGTCGATCGTTGGCATCCACCGGATCGCCGGCGGAACAGATCACTACGTCGGCAAGCGGGAGCAGGAGCGGTTGATCGAGGCCGGTCGGGTGCCGTGGACGATCGTGCCGGCCACCCAGTTCCACGACTTCGCCGGGCTGGCCGCCGGATGGACCGAGCACGACGGGGTTGCGACCATTGCGCCGCTGCTGGTGCAGCCGATCGCCCCGGATGACATAGCCGCGGTACTGGCCGAAATCGCCGTTGGCCCCGCGCTGGGACGCTACGTCGACGTTGCAGGTCCGCAGACGCAGGATCTAGTCGATATGGCGCGCCGGACCAACCAAGTCCTCGGCCGCGATGTCACGTTGATCCCGACCTGGGCTGGTCCGCTCGGCCCGGAGATGGCCGGCAACGTTCTGCTCCCCGGTGCAAACGCACGGATCATGCCCACAACCTTCGAGCAGTGGCTCGCCGCCGGAGCGCGTTGATACTGGGCCAGACCGACGTGATGCTCATCGCGAAGACCACGGCAGGCACCCCCGCCGGCTAAGCCTCCAGACGGGCCCGCACGCTGCGTAACCGTTCCTGCAGGGTCGCCTCGTCGATGACCCCGCGCGCCAGCAGCGAGTGCGCGAGCGCCACGAGTTGGCTTTCGGGATAAGGCAATTCGGCATACAGCGTCGCCGACAGCTCGTCCTCCTCGTCGCGGCGCTGCTTGAAATCCGGCACGTCGGCATCGCAGGCGGCACGGTCCAGAGCGTCGCAGAGCCCGTCGAGGCTGGTCTTCCACGGCGGGGTCGGGTTCTCCACCCCGTACTTGGCAGCCATTCGGCTCCACACCTGATCCCGTTCGACAATCTGATCGAGAACAGGGATTCGGCGCGGCATCACGGGTGCACCGCCGGCCGGGTGTCGACGATGGCGTTGGTCGTCACGCCGGGTTTGGGCAACGCGACGCCGATGAGGCAGTCCCGTGTCACGATCTCGGCCAGCTGCTCTTGCGTCCAATCCTCGGTTCCGTCCGGACGCATCGGCATCACCATGAATCGGTGCTTCTGGTTGGAATCCTGTATCCGGACCTCGACATCGTCGGGCAGGTACAACCCGAACTCGGCGAGCACCTGCCGGGGCCAGCGGACGAGCCGGCGGCGATAGTTCGGCGTGCGATACCACTCGGGCGAATTGCCGAGAATAGGGCGCGGATAACAGGAGCAGAGCGCGCACACGATCACGTGGTGCAGCGTCGGGGTGTCCGCGAGGATCTCGAATGCGGTGAAATCGCTGGGCGTGCCGAAGCCGGTGGGCTCCATCCAGTCGACACCCACCTCCTTGCTGGCGGTCATCGGCTCTGCCAGCGCCAGCGCCTTGAACTCCGGATCCAGCCACGCCCTGGCGACGAGAGTGGCCGCGGGGGTGGGGCCGATCTGTTCGGCGAACTCGGTGAAGCGGCGATGGTCTTCGGCGGTGAAGATGCCCTTCTCGATGCAGAGTTCCCGCAACGCGATCTCCAGGACCTCGAAATCGGTGATCTCGTCCACCATCGGTTTGACCGTCCGGTCGTGGTCATGGTCGTGGTCGTGTGACAAGGGATCTCCTCAGGATTGCAGCCAGCGCTCCGGAAGTTCCGTGCGCAAGGTGTCGGTCTTCGTGCCGGTGTAGCCGTGCCAGAGCTCTGACATGTTGAACTCGACGACGTAGAACCATTCCGGCTTGGCGTCGGGGCGATCCCAGGTCTCGTCCTCGGCGGCGGGACTCTCGTAGGCGACGGTGGCGATCGTGCCCGTCGCGCCGCGCACGTATTCGGGGGTGCGGGTGTAGAAGACGACCGGAAGATCCCGCACGGTCACCGTGTCGCCGACGCGGAACTTCGGTTCGCCCGCCTGTCCGGCATAGACCTGCGGATCGCCCTTGCCGACGGCGTGCTTGTGGTGGGCGTTGCGCCGCACACCGGACCCGTCACCCTCGGATTTCGGTTGTGCCTCAGGTCTTTTGCCGTTCAAACCGGCGGCGTAACGCTCCTGGACCTCGGCCATGCGTTCGCTGAGCTCGCCCAGCGCGACGAGATGCTTCTCGACAAGAACCCGGGCGACGGCCAGTAACCAGCGACCGTAATACGGCAGACCGAGATACTCGGCCCGGCCCACGTCGACGTTGCCGATCCGGCGTCGTTCCTCCGAGAGCCAGATGCCGCGCCACGCCAGCACCTCGCACATGACGTACGTCAGCTCTTCCCACGCTTCGTACTGCTTGTTCTCGTACTTCATCGGCGCGTCAGGTTCGCCGCCGACGTCGTGGACCGGTTTCAGGTACGCCTTGATCCGGGCAGAGTCGAGCAGGTCCGGGGTGGGTGCGTCGGGAAGTTCGGGATAGGCGGACTTCAGTCGTGCCACCAGGTCGAGCTGGGCTGCCCGCTCGGCTGCTGTGCTCATGACGCTCCTTTTGGATGCTGCGAAACGACCTGCGCAGCAACGGTTCTGACACGCTTTCGGGCATCGTGCACTGTCCGGGAGAGCGTCAGATTAACACCAGTTCATGGTGGTCATCAATAGAATCTGCACAGATTGGCAGGCGGCGTCACGCAGTGTTATTGACGCGATCAGCAAACGGACACTTCTGTTCGCGCCTCGCCACGGTTGCCGTTCAGTACATTTTGATCATGAACCAGGTATCTCGCCCGATGGCGTTGACGGTCGCCGGTGTAGCGGCGCTGGGAATCGTGACCGGCTGCGCCGGAATAGATGCGCCGCGCAATGAGGCGCCTGCCGCCCCCGTGATGCCGTCGAATAACGAAGGGGGCGTGGCCGATTCGGTAACCGGAACCGCGCCGGAATTCGGACCGCCCCAGGCGCCGCCCGAGGAGAAACGGGATGTCGTCAGGACGGCATCGGTCACCATGACCGTGCCTGATCCGTCCAAAGCTGCCGACGAGGCCGCCGTCATGGTGGAAAGGGCCGACGGCCGGGTCGACAGCCGCAGCGAGGACGCAGGGTCGGGCAGCGGACGGGCGGTCACCTCGGTCGTGCTGCGGGTGCCTGCGGCCAAACTCGACGAGGTGGTGCGGGAGCTCAAAACCCTCGGCACCGTCGAGACCGCATCGACCACTGCCGAGGACGTGACGGCACAGCGGGTCGATCTCGACGCCCGGATCAAAGCCCTGCAGACATCGGTGGATCGCCTGCTGGGCATCATGCGCGACGCCCGGGATCCCGAAGCGCTGATCGCCGCCGAGAACGCTCTGTCGCAGCGGCAGGCCGAGCTCGACAGCCTGCGGGCGCAGCGCGAGGAGCTCGGCGACCAGGTCGCTTACAGCACGGTCGACGTCAGCTTCTACGCCGAGAACGTCGGTGGGCCTGCGCCGGAAGAATACGAAGGGTTCGTGGGTCAGATCGAAAGGGGCTGGGACGCGCTGGTCGCGGTGGCCAGCGGCGCGGTGCTGCTGCTGGGGCTGATGCTGCCGTGGCTAGGCCTGCTGGCAGTGCTCGGCCTGATCGTCTACGCCGTCGTCCGGTGGACACAACGGCGAACGGCCCCGGCCGCCGCGGCGGATGACGCGGAAGTCGAAGCCGACGCCACAACTGATACGTGAACTCGGCCGGGCGGTCAGGCGGTGCGGCGGATCCCGCGCTTGAGAAGAAGCTCGCGCTCGGACTCGCTCAGCCCGCCCCAGATACCGTAGGGCTCGCCGACTGCCAGCGCATGTGAACGGCATTGGGCGATCACGGGGCAGCGACGGCACATCTCCTTGGCACGCATCTCGCGCTGAGCACGGGCGCGGCCACGTTCACCGTCGGGGTGGAAGAACATCGACGAATCTACGCCCCGGCAAACTCCCTGCATCTGCCAATCCCAGATGTCAGCATTCGGTCCCGGAAGCTGTTGCGGCTGTGGCAATGGAAACCCCTCCCTCAGACCCGATACGCATCGCAATGGATGCGTGAGTCGTGGAACAAAATCCGAGCACAGTCGCCGATGACCACTCGTGCACACAACGTAGAAGGGCTTCCGAATTCTCGTCAATAGCCTTCCGGTGTGCTGAACCACATAAGAGCAGGCGCAAAATTTACATCACGTTCATCGAAGGAATGTTTTCCCAACGGAACTGGTGCTAAGTGGGCGCGATCGCCCTCGGAAAACGCCGTGGTTTCGGCCGTTTGCTGTTTTCTCGAACTGACAATCTCCGAAGTTTGTCCGGTCGCTGGTTGATCTCGTTGTAACGGGCGGTCCATCAACTGTTAACTAACGTGATTTTCAAAACAGCACGCAATTGATACGGTCGCGGTCCGATGAGCACGCTGCCTGCGAATACCGCAAACGTCCTGAGGCGGGCGGCCTTCGGCAGCAATCCCGACGTGTGGCCTCTGCCGCCCGCCGACACCGCCTACGAAGTCTGGTTGCGCGCCGTCGTCGCGGGCGGGCAAGGGCGCTACGCCAGCGCACTCGCCGATCTGGATCGACTGCGCCATTGCGCGGGTCCCGATGCCCTGGCCTCCCTTGCCTTGAGCACCAGGGCCTCCTTTCTGCGTCAACTCGGCTGGCACGAGGTCGCCCGGGTGTGGGACGGCCGTGCTGCCGCACTCGCGGACACCGACGAGGCGCTGTCTGACGCGATGATCGGCCTGGCCGCCGATGCGCTCGGGGTCGGCCGCTTCGCGGCATCGGCGCGAGCGCTGGAACTCGCCGCCGAACGGGTCGGCGACTCCGGATCCGATCGGCTGCCCATCCGACTGGCCTGGGTGTCGGCCGAACTCGCGATGTTCCGCGGCGACGGCGCGGCCGCCGTCGCCCCTGCGGAGAGGGCAGTGTCGCTGTCGACGGATTTCGGATCGGTGCGGCACGCGGTCAAGTCGCGGGTGGTGCTGGCGGCCGCCCTGTGCAGTGCCGGCGACCTCCCATCCGCCCGCAGGGAAGGCGAAGCAGCGCTGAATCAGGCCCACGGATCGGGCCTCGGGCCACTGCAATGGGCGGCCGCGAGTCTGCTCGCCGATATCGCCGACGACGCGACTTCAGCGTCGCGATATCAGGCTCTGCGAGATGAGTCCGCAGAGACGGTGATCAGATGGGGCGGCGTGTGGCGCCCTCGGTAACCGGGTTGCGCCCCTGTTGGTCGTTATTGTTTAGCTCAGCCACACCAAATTCATGCCGACCCCGGTACCAACTGAAGCTGCCACCACCCCCCGGGATATGGGTCCCGACGTAACGCTGGAGAGCCTGTTCACGATGACAATTTCGGGAGAACGTCTCGATGCTGTCGTTGCTGAAGCAGTAGCCGGCGATCGGAACGCACTCCGGGAGGTGCTGGAGATCATCCGCCCCCTCGTTGTCAGGTACTGCCGGGCAAGGGTGGGCACTGCGGAACGCAGTGGTCTCTCAGCTGATGACGTAGCTCAGGAGGTGTGCTTGGCCGCCATCACGGCGCTGCCGCGTTACAAGGATCAGGGACGACCATTCCTGGCTTTCGTATACGGGATTGCAGCGCACAAGGTTGCTGACGCGCACCGGGCAGCTGGTCGCAACCGGGCCGATCCGATGGATGTGGTTCCGGAGCGTTTCTCCGGCGAGGCCGGCCCCGAGCAGATGGCGATCGATTCGGAATCGTCGGCGCGCATGGCCGCGCTCCTTCAGGTTCTGCCCGAGAAGCAGCGCGAGATCATCATCCTGCGTGTCGTCGTCGGCATGAGCGCGGAGGAGACCGCGGAGGCCGTCGGAAGCACCGCGGGGGCGGTGCGGGTGGCGCAGCATCGTGCGCTGTCGCGGCTGAAGGCGGAGATCACGTCGGCGGGGCAGGGGCGCGACTATGCCTGATTTCGGACGATGGAATGCCAACGGCGGTGATCCTTCGCTGAACGAGATCAACCGCACCGACCAATTCCTCGACGCCCTCGCCGCGCAGCAGCAGCCGTATGTGACGGACCGGGAAGAGGCCGAGCTGGCGCAGTTGCTCGCCGGTTGGCGCGACGACGTGCGCGAGACCCCGATGGGTCATGTGCTCACCCAGCAGGAGGCGGCGGCCGCACTCGACCGGGTGACCCGCCCCGCGCCGAAACGGCGCATCTCGCTGGCGGTCGTCGGTTCGGCGGCCGCGGCGATGCTCGCGATCGGTGGCTTCGGCGCCGTGATCGCGGGGTCCGGACCCGGCGATGCGCTCTACGGGCTGCGCACTGCGCTGTTCGGTGAGCAGGCGCAGACCCGCGACGACGCCGTGATTCTGGCTGCCCAGACGGAGATGCAGCAGGTGCAGCAGCTCATCGAGCAGGGCGACTGGCAGGGTGCGCAGGAGAAACTGCAGGCGGTGACCACGACGGTCGCGACCGTCGGCGATGTCGAGCAGAAGCAGGAACTGATCGCCCAATGGCAGGAGCTGACCGTCAAGGTCGAGGCTCAGGACCCCGTGGCCACCGTGCCGCCGGGGGCTCCGCTGCCCACGTTCCCGGACATCCCCACCGAGCTGCTCGATCCCGGAACGGTGACGCTGCCGTCGGGCAGTGAGACTCTGCCGTCGGACACCAGTGGCGCGACGTCCCCGTCGTCGGAGACCACCACCGCGCCATCGCAGACCCCCACTTCGCCGTCCAGCTCGCCGCCGGTGACGACCCCGTCGTCGACTGTCCCGGCACCGACGTCGACGACGCCACCACGCGCGTCGACCACGTCACCGACGACCGTCCCGCGGCCGACCACGACGTCCAGCGCGCCGTTGCCGACGTCGACGACCGTGGTGGTCCAGTCGACGACCACGACGCGCGCGCCGCTGCCGACCTCGACGTCAGCGGCTGCGCCGTCACCGACGACGCAGGCACCCAGGACAACGCCGCAGCCGACCGTCGAGGAGGAGCCGCAACCGACGCTGATTCTTCCGACGACGACGACGCCGGTGGTGCTGTTGCCTGTTCCCGCGCTACCCGCGGTGGAAGCGCCCGCCGCGGCTGTGCCCGCGGCGCCGGATCAGCCGAACTGATCAGCCGGGCGAAATTGCGCTGTCAGCGATAACCGTCGGACTCCGACGTCGCCTCATTCAGTGACGCGTCGGCGTACCCGCGGCAGTAGTCCCACGTGACGTAGGAATCGGGTTCGGGATCGTAGGCGGGCTCGTGCGGGCGGACCGTTCCGTCCACCAGGAGCTGCAGCAGGTTGGCGCGCAGCATGTCCCAGTCGTGATAGTGGTCCTGCTGGCACTCGTCGCAGCACACGACGAGACCACGAATTCCCTTGTGCGCCAACAGTGCTTCGTAGACGGCGAGGTCTGCGAGATCGGCTTCGACTGCGGTGCGTTCCTGCGGGTCCAGCGGCTGGCCCGGCTCCAGGGCATCGAGCGCCGCCGACGGATCGCTCGGGTCGTCGGCGAACGGGTCGGGCGGCAATCCTGGTGGCAGGTGGTCTCGCACGCCCCCAGACTACGCAACCGCCCAGGTATCCCGCCAGCGGTCGCGCGGCACGTCGTGGGGAACCTAAACCACAGGCTGGATGCCGATAAGATGTTTCTTTCAGGCGTCCCGGGAGGCTACATATATGTCGATCACCGAAACCAGCATCCCCATCGCCGTTCCGGTCCCTACCGGCGGCGACGACCCCACCAAGATCGCGATGCTGGGGCTCACGTTCGACGACGTCCTGCTGCTGCCCGCCGCGTCGGATGTGATTCCGGCCACAGCGGATACGTCCAGTCAGCTAACGCGCAGAATTCGGCTGAAGGTGCCGCTAGTCAGCTCGGCGATGGACACCGTCACCGAGTCGCGGATGGCGATCGCGATGGCCCGCGCGGGCGGCATGGGTGTACTGCACCGCAACCTGCCGGTCGCCGAACAGGCGGGTCAGGTCGAGACGGTGAAGCGCTCGGAGGCCGGCATGGTCACCGACCCGGTGACATGCTCGCCGGACAACACCCTCGCCGAGGTCGACGCCATGTGCGCGAGGTTCCGCATTTCGGGTCTGCCCGTGGTCGACAAGGACGGCCAGCTCGTCGGGATCATCACCAACCGGGACATGCGGTTCGAGGTCGACCAGTCCAAGCCGGTCTCCGAGGTGATGACCAAGGCCCCGCTGATCACCGCGCAGGAAGGCGTGTCGGCCGAGGCGGCGCTGGGACTGTTGCGCCGCAACAAGATCGAGAAGCTGCCCATCGTCGACGGCCACGGAAAGCTGACCGGGCTCATCACCGTCAAGGACTTCGTCAAGACCGAACAGTTCCCGCTCGCCACCAAGGACAGCGACGGCCGCCTGCTGGTCGGAGCCGCGGTCGGTGTCGGCGAGGACGCGTGGACGCGCGCGATGACGCTGGCCGACGCGGGGGCCGACGTGCTGATCGTCGACACCGCGCACGCCCACAACCGCGGCGTGCTCGACATGGTGCACCGGCTGAAGATGGCCGTCGGCGAGCGCGTCGACGTCGTCGGCGGCAATGTCGCGACGCGCGCCGCGGCCGCCGCGCTGGTCGATGCGGGCGCAGACGCGGTGAAGGTCGGCGTCGGACCCGGTTCGATCTGCACGACGCGCGTGGTCGCCGGCGTCGGCGCACCGCAGATCACCGCAATCCTGGAAGCCGTGGCCGCCTGCGCGCCGCACGGCGTGCCGGTGATCGCCGACGGTGGGCTGCAGTACTCCGGTGACATCGCCAAGGCGTTGGCCGCGGGCGCGTCGACGGCCATGCTGGGTTCGCTGCTCGCGGGCACCGCCGAATCCCCGGGTGACCTGATCTTCGTCAACGGCAAGCAGTTCAAGAGCTACCGGGGCATGGGCTCGCTGGGAGCCATGCAGGGCCGGGGTGCGACAGGCAATCTGCGCGGCAGCTACTCCAAGGACCGCTATTTCCAGGACGACGTGCTCTCCGAGGACAAGCTGGTGCCCGAGGGCATCGAGGGCCGGGTGCCGTTCCGGGGACCGCTCTCGACCGTCATCCACCAGCTCACCGGCGGGTTGCGCGCCGCGATGGGATACACCGGTTCGCCCACCATCGAGGCATTGCAGCAGGCGCAGTTCGTCCAGATCACGGCGGCCGGCCTCAAGGAGAGCCACCCTCACGACATCACGATGACCGTCGAGGCCCCCAACTACACCACCCGCTAGGGTCTGCTGGGGGCCTAACAGGGGAGTGAACATGCGAGACATGGTGGAAATCGGCATGGGCCGGACCGCCCGTCGCACCTACGAGCTCAGTGACATCAACATCGTGCCGTCGCGGCGCACACGGTCGTCGAAGGACGTCTCCACCGCGTGGCAGCTCGACGCCTACCGGTTCGAGATCCCGGTGTTGGCGCACCCGACCGATGCCCTGGTGTCGGTGGAGTTCGCGATCGAGCTCGGCCGTCTGGGTGGGCTCGGCGTGCTCAACGGCGAGGGGCTGATCGGACGGCACGCCGATGTCGCCGACAAGATCGCCGAGGTGATCTCGGTCGCCGAAAAAGATCCCGACCCCTCGGCGGCCACCCGGCTGCTGCAGCAATTGCATTCCGCGCCTTTGGATCCCGACCTGTTGGGGTCGGCCGTCGCGCGTATCCGGGAGGCCGGGGTCACCACGGCCGTGCGTGTCAGCCCGCAGAACGCACAGGCGCTGACGCCGACGCTGGTGGCCGCGGGCATCGACCTGCTCGTCATCCAGGGCACCATCATCTCGGCCGAGCGGGTCGCCAAGGATCACGAGCCGCTCAATCTCAAGACCTTCATCTCCGAGCTCGACGTGCCCGTCGTCGCCGGTGGCGTGCTGGATCACCGCACCGCCCTGCACCTGATGCGGACCGGTGCCGCGGGCGTGATCGTCGGCTACGGCTCGACCTCCGGGGTGACAACGTCGGACGAGGTGCTCGGCATCAGCGTGCCGATGGCCACCGCGATCGCCGATGCGGCAGCGGCGCGCCGCGAGTACCTCGACGAGACCGGGGGTCGGTACGTCCACGTGCTCGCCGACGGCGACATCCACACCTCGGGAGATCTGGCCAAGGCGATCGCCTGCGGCGCCGACGCGGTGGTGCTCGGCACGCCGTTGGCCATCTCGGCGGAAGCCCTTGGCGGAGGGTGGTTCTGGCCCGCCGCGGCGGCGCACCCGTCGCTGCCGCGCGGCGCCCTTCTTCAGGTGGCCGACGACGAGCGACCCTCGCTGGCGCAGGTGCTCGACGGGCCTTCGGACGATCCGTTCGGCTCGCTGAACCTCGTCGGCGGGCTGGCCCGCTCGATGGCCAAGGCGGGCTACTGCGACCTCAAGGAGTTCCAGAAGGTCGGGCTGACCGTAGGAAGCTGACGCTCACTGCATGCTGCGCAGCGTGCGGATCAGGTAGTCGTCGACCATCGCGGCGCGGTTGCTGGACTCGCCGGTGGTGATCAGCAGTGCGTAGAGGCCGAGCAGGAAATAGATGGCGCTGTTCATCGGCGTCACGTCCTCGGCGGTCTGGCCACGGTCGCGCGCTTCCGCTATCTGGTCGGCCACCAGTACGACCAGAGGATGGTCGTCGCCATCTTCGGCCAGTGGTCGGGTCGGTGAAAAGTGCAGTGCGAGAAAGTCTTTGAACAACAGGGCGCCCAGCCGGCGTTCCAGGCTCAACACCAGATCGGCCGCCTCACGCAGCTGTGACGGCAGATCGGGGTGGGTCTTGGCGTAGGTGGCGAAGCGTTTGGCCATGCGGCCCTCCTCGCGGCGTTCCAACTCGAGCAGAACATGTTCCTTGGTGGGGAAGTGGAAGAAGAAGGTGCCGTGCGCGACGCCGGCGGCTGCCACGATCGCGCCCACATCCGCCTCGGCCATGCCGGCGCGCTTGAACTCCGCGATCGCCGCACCCAGCAACCGCTCCCTGGTCTGCAGGCGCTTCGCCTCGCGAGCTGTGATGCCGTCCGCCACGCCCCGAACAGTAGTTGCTGACGAATTGCAGAACTTAGGGTCACCTCCCTGGCAAGTTACCGATGGGTAAGTTCATAATGTTGCGATGAAGCCTGACTATGACGTGCTGATCATCGGCTCGGGGTTCGGCGGCAGCGTCAGCGCGCTGCGGCTGACCGAGAAGGGCTACCGCGTCGGCGTGCTGGAGGCGGGCCGGCGCTATGCCGACGACGAGTTCGCGAAGACCTCATGGAACCTACGCAAATTCCTCTGGGCCCCGCAGTTCGGCATGTACGGAATCCAGCGCATCCACCTGCTGCGCAACGTCATGATCCTGGCGGGCGCCGGCGTCGGCGGCGGCTCCCTGAACTACGCCAACACGCTCTACGTGCCACCGGAGCCGTTCTTCAACGACCCGCAGTGGCGAGACATCACCGATTGGCGTGCCGAGTTGATGTCGCATTACGACCAGGCACAGCGGATGCTCGGCGTCGTCACCAACCCGACGTTCACCGACGCCGACCGCATCATGAAAGAGGTCGCCGAGGACATGGGTGTCGGCGACACCTTCGTGCCGACGCCGGTCGGCGTGTTCTTCGGACCCGATGGCGAGAAGACTCCGGGCAAGACCGTGCCCGACCCGTACTTCGGCGGGGCCGGTCCGGCGCGCACCGGCTGCATCGAGTGCGGATCCTGCATGACGGGCTGCCGTTTCGGCGCCAAGAACACCCTGCTGAAGAACTACCTGGGGCTGGCGGAAAAAGCAGGGGCACACGTACACCCGCTGACCATGGTGACGAGCTTCGAGCAGCGTCCCGACGGGTTGTGGGAAGTGCGGACCGCACGCACCGGAGGCAAGCTGCGCCGCCGCCGCAAGACCTTCACCGCCAGCCACGTGATCCTGGCGGCAGGCACGTACGGCACCCAGAAGTTGCTGTTCAAGATGCGGGACACGGGTCGGTTGCCGAAACTGTCCGACAGATTGGGCGTGCTTACCCGAACGAACTCCGAGTCGATCGTCGGCGCAGGCCGGTTGACGGTCGGCGACGACCTCGACCTCACGCACGGCGTGGCGATCACGTCGTCGATCCACCCGACGTCGGACACCCACGTCGAACCCTGCCGCTACGGCAAAGGCTCCAATGCGATGGGGCTGCTCCAGACACTGATGACCGACGGCGCGGGCCCCGAGGGCACCGACGTGCCGCGCTGGCGTCAGCTGGTGCACACCGCGCGTAACGATCCGAGAGGCACACTGCGCCTGCTGAATCCGCGCCGATGGAGTGAGCGCACGATGATCGCGCTCGTCATGCAGAACCTCGACAACTCGATCACGACGTTCACCCGCAAGACCCGGCTCGGGTTCCGCATGCTCGACAGCAAGCAGGGCCACGGCGAACCGAACCCGAGCTGGATCCCTGCCGGCAACGAGGTAACCCGCCGCATCGCCGAGAAGATCGACGGCGTGGCGGGCGGAACCTGGGGCGAGTTGTTCAACATCCCGCTGACCGCACATTTCCTGGGCGGCGCAGCCATCGGGGACAGCCCCGAGAAGGGCGTCATCGACCCCTACCACCGGGTGTGGAACTACCCGACCCTGTCGGTGATGGACGGTGCCGCGATCTCGGCGAACCTCGGTGTCAACCCGTCGCTTTCGATCACCGCCCAGGCCGAGCGGGCGGCGTCGCTGTGGCCCAACAAGGGCGAAGAAGACCTGCGGCCAGCGCAGGGCGAACCCTACCGGCGTATGTCGCCGATCGAACCGAAGAACCCCGTCGTCCCGGCGGACGCGCCCGCGGCACTGCGCAGGATCCCGATCGAACCGGTCAGCTCGGCGGGCTGATCACACACCACAGTTCGCGTCCGGCGGCGACGACCTCGGTCCCGTCCCACGCGACGGACACGTCCTCGTCGTGGGTGTCGACCACCACGCTGATCTTGACCACTGCGTCGGCGCGGGTGACCACGATGCGCGCCGACGTCGCGCACAGATCGAGGACGTCGGACAGGATTGCCACGAGGCGGTTGATCTCCGGGTCGGCGACGTCGGGGAGCTCACCGTCGACGTCGATGACCACGTCGACAAGTCTGGCCTCGGCCGTGTCGATCAAAGGCCGGATGCGTTGCATGAGCGGGTGGTCGAACGTACTGGCCTGGTCGAACAGAGTGCGCAGCCTTCGGCATTCAGCGCGGGCCCGCTGCTGCATCGCCGGATCCAGATGCTGCCCTCGGCTCAGTTCCTCGAGCAGCGGAACGACGTTGGCGACGATGGTCGCGTAGCGAAGCTGGTACTCACCGCGGAGCGCCTGCGCGACCCGGTCGCGGGTGAGCAGGCGCTGACGGGCCGCGTTTTCCGATTCCACGACTTCGGCGGCTTCCCGCATGAGCCCGTTGAACATGAGGGCGAACAACTGCACCCCGAGAATGCTTGCGCTGCCCAGGCCGATGTTGACCAGAATCGACGACGACGGATCGCGTATCACGACGACGGCGCTGTTGAGCACCCAGTAGCCGATGACCACGGCGGCGCCGATCCGCGTCGGTGCGGCGAGCATCAGCGGAACCAGACACCAGCCGATCGCGCCCTGTGCCCAGTGCTGGTAGCCCAGAAGCGCGTCGAGGGGTAGCAGCGCGGGTTGGGCGATCGCGACGACCAGCACCGCGAGGGCTGCGGGCCGGGCGAATGTGTAACGCTGCCGCAGGATTCCGGGCACCGCCGCGAGCGTCGCCACCGCGGCGAGCAGCCCCAGCGCAGCATCATCCGGTTTCACGGTGATCGCGAGGTTCACCAACGCGTACACGGTGAGCGCAAGGCCGTATCGGGCCCTGGTCCGTTCGATCAACCGGTCGGGATCGATCAACGGCGTCTCCGACTCGGTTCGCGTTGAAGTCCAACGCAATTCGACGGTTGTGCCCGCACCCGGCGCCGAGCTGACCCTGGCCTCGCCGTCGGCGCGCATCATCCGCCCGAGGATGGAGTCGTCGATGCCGTGCCCATGGCGGCGGTTGTCCGGGTCGAAGCCGTTCCCGTCGTCGGACAGGCGGACCGACGTGTCGGAGATGGTGACGCGCAACAACGCCGCCCCGGCGTGCCGTTCGACGTTGTTCATCGCCTCCCGCGAGGCGGCGATAACCGGATGTGCTGTCTTGCCTGGCAGCCACAGCTCGTCGCGACCCTCGAACACGACCGGCGTCGTGAGATGGGTGGCGCAGTCACGAAGTGCGGCAACCAATTCCACGCGTGGCGGCGGCGCCTCCCAGCTGCTCGCGCTGAGAAGACGAAGGTCGCGACGGGCTTGGGCGGCCAACCGCCCGGAGGGAAGGTCGGTGCCTTGCCCCACCATGAGCAAGGTCGACGCGGCGGTGTCGTGGAGCAGCGCGAGCTGTTCGTGCTCGTAATCGCGTACGGCGTCGGTGACGCGTTTGGCGACCTCGGCCTCTGCGCGGTCGCTGCGCGCCTTGTCGATCGCTCCTGCCACGTGCAGCAGCATCAGGCGGATGATCGACGCGGTCGCGCACTGGACGGCGAAGTAGTACAGCGCAGTGACGGACGTGAGGTTCTCCCAGCCGATGACGGATGCCGCGCCCACGGCGTAAGCGACGGCGATACCTACGGTCATCGGCACGGCGGCGAGCATCGACACCGACACGGAGATGCTGATGACGGCGGTCCCCGCGATCGCCTGCGGCGCGGAGTTGGAGGTGTAGAAGTCGGAGGCGGGCACGAGTACCGGGATGGCCAGGCACACGACGAGCGCTGCGGCGTAATCGACGGCCAGCCACCCGGTGCCCTGCGACCGTGTGAGCAGACGGTAGAGCGACCACGCACCCAGCGTCCCGAGGAGCCACCTGCCGGAGGGCAGTGCGAGCGAGTTCGGATCCGCCAGCGCGATCAACGACACCCCGAGATTGACGGTGCAGCGCATCAGCAGCCCAACCATCGCCGCCCGGTTCATCAACTGAAGTCGGGCGGCAGGTTCCCCGAACGTCGCCACGGTCCTCCCCAGCTCACGTGTCGGTCGAACGTATCAATTCAGCGCGATTCGCCGATGTCGGCTTTCCTCCCGAGCAGCGAGCTTCCTAATCTCGAGCAGCACTGTTGTCACGAACCGACGGCTGGGCAACTCCACGGAGTTTCCATCGCAGCGGTACGAGGCTGCGCTTAAATATCGGCAAGCGAGGCAGACATCTGTCGCAAAGTGTCTACCAGGTGGGGGTGTGTGGGGGGATGTCCCGCGAGGGGGATGCGCGGACTTCGGTGCGGATCGCGATCATCGATGATCACGATGTCGTGCATGCAGGGATCCAGGCGTGGTGCGCGGATGCCGATCCGCCGATCGCACTGGCGGACAGTTTCACCCGTCCCGCCGAATACTTCGCCAAGTATCCCGGGCCATCCGATGATGTCGACGTCGTGCTCCTCGACCTCCAGATCGAGGGCAACCGGCCCGACTTCGAGACCTTGTCGCACCTCAGCGACCGGGGGCAGCGGGTGATCGTCTACTCCCACATCACCGCCGATGAAGTGATCCTGAAATGCCTGGAGCTCGGCGCAGTGACCTATCTGGTCAAGTCGGAGGGAAAGCGTCACCTGATCGAGGCGATTCACTCCGCGCACACGGCCACCCCCTATGTGGGTCCGCGGATGGGCAAGGCCATGCTCAACGACGGCACCATGGGCCGCATCAAGCTGACCGAGCGCGAGAAGCAGGTGCTGATCGCCTGGTTTCAGACCGAGAGCAAGGATCTCGTGGCCAAGAGGTTGTTCATCGCGCCGACCACGGTGCGGACCCACCTGCAACGGGCGCGCGCGAAGTACGCCGGTGTGGGCAGGCCGGCATCGACGAAGTCCGCCCTGCTTGCGCGCGCTGTCGAGGACGGAATTCTCAGCTTGAAAGACCTGTACTAGTCAGAATCGTCCGTTCGGTCGACTGACAGCGATCCGGGTGGGTCACTAGCGTTTCCGGTGCGGGGGACCGGGACGTGGTCGCCGGCAGCGCGGCGGGCATCGAATCGGCGGCAGGGGGTGCGCCGAATCGCCAGGCGCTCCGGCGATCACGATCCCCGAACGGCCAAACTAGACTGTCCCGGTGGAATCAGCAGCTCCCCGTCCCGTGTTGGTCGTCGACTTCGGCGCGCAGTACGCGCAGCTGATCGCCCGGCGGGTGCGTGAAGCGCGGGTGTTCTCGGAGGTCATCCCGCACACCGCGACCGTCGAAGAGATCAAGGCCCGCAACCCGCGGGCGGTCGTGCTTTCCGGTGGGCCCGCGAGCGTCTATGCAGAAGGGGCGCCCCAGCTCGATCCCGCACTGTTCGACCTCGACGTGCCCGTGTTCGGCATCTGCTACGGCTTTCAGGCGATGGCGCAGGCGCTCGGCGGCACCGTCGCCCATACGGGCACCAGCGAGTACGGCCGCACCGAGTTGAAAGTGACTGGCGGAGAGCTGCATTCCGACCTCCCCGGCACTCAGCCAGTGTGGATGAGTCACGGCGATGCCGTCACCGAGGCTCCAGAGGGATTCGACGTGGTGGCCAGCAGCACAGGCGCGCCCGTCGCGGCGTTCGAGAACCGGGGCCGCCGGTTGGCCGGTGTGCAGTACCACCCCGAAGTGATGCACAGCCCACACGGACAGCAGGTCTTGAGCCGCTTCCTGCACGAGTTCGCCGGTATCGACGCCGCATGGACACCGGCCAACATCGCCGATGCCCTTGTCGAGCAGGTCCGCAACCAGATCGGCGACGGACGGGCGATCTGCGGGCTTTCAGGTGGCGTGGACTCCGCGGTGGCCGCCGCGCTGGTGCAGCGTGCCATCGGCGACCGGCTCACCTGCGTCTTCGTCGACCACGGCCTGCTCCGGTCCGGTGAACGCGCGCAAGTGCAGCGCGATTTCGTCGCCGCGACCGGCGCCAATCTCGTGACCGTCGACGTGGCCGACCGCTTCCTGGAGGCGTTGTCCGGGGTGACCAATCCCGAGGGCAAGCGCAAGATCATCGGCCGCGAGTTCATCCGCGCGTTCGAGGGCGCGGTGCGCGATGCGGTCGACGTGTCCGGCGGCGAGGTCGACTTCCTCGTGCAGGGCACCCTGTACCCGGACGTGGTCGAATCCGGGGGCGGCTCAGGCACGGCGAACATCAAGAGCCACCACAACGTCGGCGGTCTGCCCGACGACCTGAAGTTCACGCTCGTCGAACCGCTGCGGCTGCTGTTCAAAGACGAGGTCCGCGCGGTCGGGCGCGAGCTGGGTCTACCGGAGGAAATTGTTGCGCGCCAACCATTCCCAGGTCCCGGCTTGGGGATCCGGATCGTCGGCGAGGTCACCGCGGAGCGTTTGGACACGCTGCGTCGCGCAGACGCCATCGCCCGGGAGGAACTCACGTCGGCCGGCCTGGATCACCAGATCTGGCAATGCCCGGTGGTGCTGCTCGCCGACGTCCGATCGGTGGGCGTGCAGGGGGACGGCCGCACCTATGGTCATCCCATCGTGTTGCGCCCCGTGTCCAGCGAAGATGCGATGACGGCCGACTGGACAAGAGTGCCCTATGAAGTGCTGGAACGCATCTCGACGCGAATCACCAACGAGGTCCGCGAGGTCAACCGCGTCGTCCTCGACATCACAAGCAAGCCTCCGGGCACGATCGAGTGGGAGTGAACACGAACTGGCATTCAGGTGCAAAGGCTTGCTGAATTTGGAGGCTGACTACATAATCAGCCGATGATCAGCCCGACGCGCCGGAGACGCGCGCTAGCCATTGTGTTGGCGTCTGTACTGACTTTCCTGGTAGTGCCCGTACTTCCGGCCGCCTCTGCGCAGCCGCAGGGCGCGCACATCACCGGAATCGAGCACGTCAACGAGCGCTGGGACAAGGTGTCGGTTTTTTCGCCGTCGATGAACAAGGTCGTCGTCAATGACGTGTTCAAAGCGGGCAAATCGGGCGCACCCACGTTCTACCTGCTGCCGGGCATCGACGGCGGCGACGACATCGCAGGCGGTGGCATCGCCCCCGGCATGAAGAGCTGGTTCGGAATGACCGACATCCAGGGCTTCTTCGCCGACAAGAACGTCAACGTGGTCTCCCCGCTGGGTGGCCAATTCAGTTGGTACACAAACTGGATCGCTGATCCCAGCAGGCAGTACCAGACCTACATGACCCAGGAACTGCCCCCGCTGATCAACGCCGAGTACGACACCAACGGCCGCAACGGTGTCGGCGGGCTGTCGAGCACCGGTGGTACCGCCCTCGACTACGCCGTCCAGGTGCCCGGCCTGTATCAGGGTGTCGGCTCCTACAGCGGCTTCCTGACCCCGTCGGACAACGCGCAGCAGGTGGCTTTGACGCTCGGCAGCGGTGGCGCCAGCGCCGACGCGATGTGGGGCCCACCGGGCGGGCCGCTGTGGGTGGAACACGACCCGTCGAAGAACGTCGAAAAGCTGCGCGGTGTCGCGGTCTGGGTCGGAGCGTCCGGATCGGGCAATGTCGGTAATGTCGACCGGCTGCCCCCGGGCTTCGGACCCAACATCACCGGCGGCTTCATCGAGCGCATCGTCGCCGACAGCACCAGGGTTTTCGCCGACCGTGCTGCTGCCGCCGGTGTGCCTGTGACCTACGTGGTCCGGCCCGACGGCTCCCACACGTGGGGCCTGTTCGAGTCGGAGATGCAGGAGTCGTGGAACACCACGATCGGACCCGCGCTCGCGAGTTAGCCGGCGTCGGTCAGGTATTCGTCGAAGCCATGTCCCAGAAGGCGATTTCGTGAGACAGGACCTCGGCGATCACCTGCTCGTGAGCTGCCGGCGAGGCTAGTTCGCGCAGTGCCCGGACGTACTCGGCAAAGCCGGGATCGGTCCAGTGCTCGACGAATCCGCGGTACGGGGACGAGTCCGACGCCGCGGTGGTCCAGGCGCGCAGATAGACCTCTTCGACGACCCACAGCGCCGTGATCGCGGTGGGGTAGTCCTCGGTGTCGAGTCGCGCGAGCAGGTCGCGGTAGGCGAGCGTCGCAGGCAGCGGAGCCTGGTTCATGTCGATGCCGGCGGCGGCGGCCTGATCGTCGAACCAGTCCAGTTCGGCGACCAGCGCGACACACCCTGCGGCGAGTATGGATTGGGCATCGCGGTGCGCACGGGCCAGCAACCGCGCCTGGAACGCGAGAAGGTCGGTGACGAACACGGCGTCCTGCGCCAGCCACCGGTGAAAGTCCGAGGGGGTGATGGTGCCGTCGCGCACCGAGAGCAGGAAGCGATGTCGGGTGGCCGCAGCCCACAGGTCGTCGAGCACGCGCAAAGACTAGTTCACGCGGGGTCGCCGGAGGCGTCGGCGTTCTTGGTTATGAGGTCGCCGAGAAGCTGGGCCACCACGGACTCGACAGCCGTCTCTATGGAAAACGCCAGCGTCGCGCCTACCGCCGACACCGCCTGCGTGCGGAACCGCACCAAAGTCGTTATCAGCTCGGCGACTTCGACGTCGTCGGGCATGGCCGCACCGGGGTTGATCTTGTCGACCACTTCGTCGAGGCCGGCCTGAACCAGGATCGCGCTGATCTGGTCGAGCAGTGGGCTCACCTGGACATGGACGTCGATGAGTTTGTCGAGAGCGACGCCGTGCTTGCGGATCTCGGTGAACGCCTCGACCAGGGTGGGCCGCACGATGGTGGCGTGATCTTCGTCGACGCGGATGATGCCGAGGCTGACCAAACGGTCGAAGCCGGCCGGATCGTCGATCAGCTTGCGGGCTTGTGCCAACAGCATCCGCTGCGGTTTCTCGGTCGCCCAGCTGCCGGCGATCGCCGATTCCAGGCCCAGCATGTCGCCGAGATCTTTGCCCTGCTCCCACGCCGACAGCATCTCGTTGACGTGGGCGATGTTGTATCCGCGATCCAACATCGACGTGATCAGGCGCAACCGGGTCAGATGCGTGTCGTTGAACAGCGCGATACGGCCCACCCGAAGGGGTGGATGCAGCAGCCCCCGATCCCGATACACGCGGATGTTTCGGGTCGTGGTCCCGGCCAGCTGGGCAAGCTCGTCGATGCGGTACTCGCCGGATTCGGCGATGCCGTGGGGCTGTACCGCGGCATCGAACAACTGCGACACCGCGTTTTCGATCACATCGCGCGAACCGCGACGAATCCGTCGCAGGATGGTCGGGATCGGACCAGACATGCTCAGGCCGTCGAGGTCGCGACAGGCGGTGATGCGGTGTGCGCTGGATCTGATTCGCTCCTCGCGTGCACTGCCACTGATTCGTAGTCCTCGAACTGGATAGTCCGCATCTGTCGAAGATACTGGGTGGCGAATCCGGGGTACATCGAGGCGTTGAAACCGTCGGCCGTCAGATACCAGCTGTTGCAGCCCGACATCCACGTGGTCTTCGTGAGTCGCCGCTGGATGCGCTCGTTGAATCGGCGCTGGACGTCGGCCCGCACGTCGAGATAACGCAGGTTCTGGTTCAGGATCGTCGTGATACCGGAAACCGCGTAGTCGATCTGCCCTTCGACGTACACCAGCAGGGAGTTGTGTCCGGGCCCCGAGTTCGGCCCCGTCATGAAGAAGAGGTTCGGGTAGCCGTGGACACTGGCGCTCTTGTAGGCCTCGGCGTGGTCGGCCCATTCCTGTTGTAGCGACCTGCCTCCCACTCCGGTGACGGGGAACGGAGGGCCGGACAGGTGCACGTCGTACCCGGTGGCGAACACGATCGCGTCCAAGTGGTGCTCGATGCCGTCGCTGGTGCGGATCCCGACCGGGCTCAGCGTGGCGATGGGCCAATCGATCAGCTTGCAGTTCTCGCGCTGCAGCGCGGGGTAGTAGTCGCTGGACATCAGCATGCGCTTGCAGCCCGGGGTGAACTCCGGGGTGAGCTGGCGGCGCATCCACGGATCCTTGACCTGTTGGCGCAGATGCGCTTTGCCGAGTTGTGCGACAAGACGGCTCATCGGCGTGTCCCACACCAGCGCTGTCGCCGCGGCCTCATGTCCCCAGTAGAGCGCCTGGCGTGCGATCTGCTGTGTCACAGGCAGTTTCGCGAACAGTGACTGGACCGCCGCCGGCATCGGCACATCGAGACGAGGCAGCACCCAGCCCGGCGTGCGCTGTAACACCTTGACGAACTCGGCGGTCTTGACGAGCTCGGGGATGATCTGCACCGCAGTGGCGCCGGTCCCGATCACGGCCACCCGTTTCCCGGTGAAGTCGTAATCGTGATCCCAGGATGCGCTGTGAATCTTGTGTCCCTGGTAGGAGTCGATGCCACGGATGTCGGGGAACTTGTGATCCGCCAGTGGTCCGGACGCCAGCACGACCGTGCGCGCCTGAAACCGCTTGCGCCCCTGCGTGGTCGCTGTCCACACACCCGTCTGTTCGTTGAACCTCAGCGCGGTGATCTCGGTGTTGAACCTGATCAGCGGCCGGAGACCGTGCTGATCGGTCATCGCCTCGATGTGCTCGCAGATCTCGGTGCCCGAGGGGTAGGCCCGCGACCACGACGGGTTCTTGACGAACGAGAACGAATACAGCAGCGACGGGATGTCGCACGCGACACCGGGGTAGGTGTTGTCGCGCCAGGTGCCGCCGACGCTGTCGCCGCGCTCGACGATGACGATGTCCTCGACACCGGCCTGTCGGAGTTTGATCGCGGTTCCCAGCCCGGTGAAACCCGCACCGACGATGAGGGCCTCGTGAACGCTGTTGGCAGCAGGCATGTGTCAGGCCGCCGGCTCGTGGGTCAGTTCCTTGAACCAGCTGGGAATCGGCTTGAGTAACGCCTTGGGGTAGAGGTCGGACACCCATACCATCGAGTTGGCCAGCAGGTGGTAAGGGTGACGCGGTCGGACCACCATCGACGCATGTCGTCGGAGCACCCGGTAGGTGGGCACCCGGTGAGTGTATTCGCCACGCTCTCCGAGTGTCTGAAAGCGCTTGACGGCGTTGTAGAGTCGCTCGGGCTCCAGTCCCATGCCCACGATCTCGTTGCGGATCCGGTTGAGCAGGGGGATGTACATGATCGCGCCGATGATCAGGCCGGGGGTGGCGACATTGCCGACGAATTCGATGGCGAGCCTTCTGATGTCGGCGTGGCCGATCATGTTCAGCACCTCGAAGTCGACGGCGATGTGCCGGGATTCGTCGTTGTTGATCTTCTCGAACACTTGATGGCAGACCGGGTCGTCGACCTCTTCGAGGAGGAACTTCAGCAGCGCGCCGTCGAGGGCCACCTCGAGCATCGGGATGACGGTACCCAGGATCGACAACGACATGTCGTCGGCGTAGGTGTCCAGCCAGTCCATCGCCATCCGGATGTTGACGTTGGGCTCGGGCATCTCCCCGTCGTCGAGCATCCCCCACCGCTTCATCAGCGCCAGTTCGGCATTGGCGTGCCGCTGCTCTTCGGCGTGGAAATATCGGTAGATCTCCGCGATCGTCGGGTTGGGTGCCTTCTTGGCCAGCGCCGCGAAGCCACGAGCACCGATGTTCTCGATCCAGCACAGGTCGGCCATGAACGCCTTGAGCTTCGGTCGTTGCTCGTCGGTGATCTGCTCGGCTCCTGGTGCCGCCCAATCGATGTCGGCGAGCGCCCACTGGCGGTCCTTGATCTTCGCCAGCATCGCATCCATGTCGATCGCCATTGGTCCTCCCTCAGGTTGTCACGCGGGTTGCCAGTCCGGCGGCGCGGGTGTACACCGTCGGGGTGAAACGTTTGATGCCCCAGCCGATCCGGGCTTCCGGGTTCGGCATGCAGTACAGACCGCCTCGGTCGAGGGTGTCCAGGCAGGTGCGGGCGACGCGCTCGGGCGAGAAGCCCGTGATCCGCATCAGCCGATCGGCCAGTTGAGTCGTTTCCTCGGGGATGCGGCCGGCGTTGACAATGTTGGTCTTGACGAACGTGGGACACAGCACCGTGACGTTGATGCCGGTGCCGGCGAGTTCGGCGGCCAGCGTTTCCGACAACGACAGCGTGCCGGCCTTGCTGACGTTGTAGGCGGCCATCCCGGGGGCGGCGCCGAATGCAGCGGCCGAGGCAACGTTGATGATCCCCGCGGGGCGACCGCCCTCCCGCAGAATCGGCGCGAACACGTGGCAGCCGTGGATCGGGCCCCACAGGTTGATGTTGAGCACCCACTCCCAGTCGGAGAGTGCAGATTCGCCGATGACTGCCCCGCCAGCACCGACGCCCGCGTTGTTGATCACGAGTGTCGGCGCACCGCCGAACCACGACTGTGCTTCCTCGGCAAGGCGATACACCGCATCGATGTCGGCGACGTCACACGGCACGGGCAGCGCTGCCGCTCCGATCTCTTCGGCGATCGCCTGCGCCGCGGCGAGGTCGATGTCGCTGCACACCACCCGTCCGCCGCGGTGGGCGAGCTCCCTGGCGAATGCGGCACCGATGCCGCTACCGGCACCGGTGATCACGGCGTCGGCGTGGTGGGTGCGTTTGGTCCCGAACGGCCACATGGTCAACCCGCCTGTTCCATGCTGTTGCCGCACAATGCGTCAGCGATAAACGCGGCGATCGTCCGCATTGCGGGCGTGGCTTCGGGAGTGAGCCGCGGCAGTGCCTGGAAGACGTGCACCTGGTCCGGCCAGATCTGCAGCTCGCACCGAGTTCCGGATTGACGGAGATCCTGGGCGAGCGCGATGGCGTCGGCGGCGAGCATCTCGGCGCCACCGGCCTGAATCAGCGTCGGCGGCAGCGGGCGCCCGCCCGCCACATCGAGCCGGAGTCTGGGGTGCCCGGATTCGATTCCGGTGCAGTACAACTCGACCAGACGTACCGCGTCGCGGGATCGGATGGCGGGGTCGGGGCGATCGAGTTCGCGGGTGCGGGCGAGGCCGAAGGTCAGGTCCACCAGCGGCGACATCAGCACGAGGCCCGCCGGGTGGCTGACATCGGATTGCAGCAGAAGGTCGACGGCGAGATGACCTCCCGCCGAGTCGCCGGCGATCACGATCTGTTCCGGTGCAATGCCGCATCTGTCGGTGAGCCAGTCCCAGCCGTTGCGCACATCGTCTGCGGCGGTGGGGAACCGGTGACGCGGTGCCAGCCGGTAGTCGACGCAGAAGACGGGGAGCCCGGTCATCTGGGACAGCCACGCGGTGAGGCGCCGGTGCGTACGGGGAGAGCACAGCGCGAAGCCGCTGCCGTGGACGAAGTAGATCGCCTGCGTCGCACCCCCGCGCGGCACGCCCGCTCCGTAGACCCATTCGCCGACGACGCGGCGGCGGTCGGGAGTGGTGGTGTCGACCCGCACGGCCTTGGTCTGTGTCAGGGGCGGCCCGAAGGTGTCCATGATCCGGGCGACGATCTGCCGGGACGCCCACAGGCCCCAGGCCTGGTCGGGTGGGAGGACGCTGCTGATCTGGCGCAGGGTCAGGCTGCTGACGAATGCGGCGCCGCGTGAACGGAACGAACCGCGGGGCAGGATCTCGTCCGCCGGACCGCACGTCTCTTCGTTGAGCACGCGATGGATACAACTCGCAATGATGACATTTGTCAATGTCGCTATTTTGCAGTGTCATCGTCGATCGCCACTGCTCTTGGTTGACGCTGTCGGTGGGGAGGTGTTTACTGGCCGCATCGAACAAAGTTTCGAAAAACGGATGTGTCAGATGGTGTGAAAGGTACTGCTGTGACGACGCCCAACAGCCTGAACCGGTGTGCCGTCACGCGGGCTGAGCAGGTAGAACAGCTACGCAAGCAGATGGCGTCGGTCTCCAGCAAGGTGGGCGGCAGTCGACGGGCCGTCGCCCCTGTCCCCGAGCTGTCAACCACTCCGGATTCTTTGCTGCCGGTCCCGGATTCGCTGTCTGATGTGCTTCCGGATTCGTTGCCGCGCGGAACTGTGGCGGTGGTTTCCGGGGCTCGTTCGCTGCAGTTGAGCATGGTCGCGGCGGTGACATCGGCGGGCGGCCATGTGGCGATCATCGGCCAGCCCGACGTGGGGCTGCTGGCCGCGGCGGAGATGGGTGCCGATCTGAGCAGGATCGCGGTGATCCCGCAACCGGGGGCCGATCCGGTCGAGGTGGCCGCGGTCCTGATGGACGGAATGGACCTGGTGGTTCTCGGCCTTGGCGGTCGGGCGGTGCCTGCGACTCGGGCCAGGGCGGTGGTGGCCCGCGCCCGGCAGCGGGGATGCACGTTGCTCGTCACCGACGGTGACTGGCAGGGGGCCTCCGCGCGGCTGGACGCTCACGTCAGCGGCTATGAGATCGCGGGTGGGCGGGACGGGGTGCCCACCCCGGGGTGCGGGCGGATCAGCAGGGTGCGGCTGGCCATGCGCGCCAGGGGACGTTCCGTCGGGCATCCGGCGCGTGCGGTGGGCGGATGAGATGGCGGGCAGGGTTCTGGCGCTCTGGTGCATGGACTGGCCTGCGGTCGCCGCCGCGTCGGCGGCAGGCCTGCCGCCGACAGTGCCGGTCGCGGTCACACTGGCCAATCGGGTCATCGCATGCTCGGCGGCGGCCAGGGCGGTGGGGGTGCGGCGGGGGCTGAGGCGGCGGGAGTCGCAGGCCCGCTGCCCGGAGTTGCATGTCGTCGCCGCCGATCCCGCCCGCGACGCCCGGCATTTCGAGAACATCACGCTCGCCGTCGACGAACTGGTACCCCGCGCCGAGGTACTGCGACCCGGACTGTTGGCACTGTCGGTCCGCGGTCCTGCCAGGTACTTCGGTTCCGAGCAGGCCGCGGCGGAACGGTTGGTCGACGCGGTGGCCGCGGCAGGCGCCGAATGCCAGGTCGGGGTCGCCGATCAACTGCCAACGGCCGTCTTCGCCGCCAGGGCGGGCAGGATCATCGATGCCGGTGACGACGCGTCCTTTCTGTCAGGACTGTCCATCAAGCAGCTGGCCACCGAACCCAGCCTCGCCCCTGCCGCCCGTGCGGACCTGGTAGACCTGCTGTGGCGCATGGGGATTCGTACAGTTGGCCAGTTCGCCGAACTGTCCCGCAGCGACGTGGCCTCCCGGTTCGGGGCTGACGCCGTCGCCGCGCACCAGGTGGCCCGCGGGGAACCCACCCGCGGTCCGTCCGGGCTGGAGCCCGAAGCCGAGCTCGACGCCGTGATGGACTGCGATCCGCCCGTCGACCGGGTCGACGCCGCCGCCTTCGCCGGGCGGTCGCTGGCCAGCGTGCTGCATCGCAGTCTCGAGGCGGCGGGTGTGGGCTGCACCCGGCTGGCCATCCATGCTGTGACCGCCAACGGTCAGGAACTGGAACGTGTCTGGCGGTGTGCGGAGCCGCTGACCGAGGATGCCACCGCCGACCGGGTGCGCTGGCAGCTGGACGGATGGCTGAACCGGCGCAACGCAGGCGACCGTCCTGCCGCGCCGATCACGGTGCTGCGCCTGCGCCCGGTCGAGGTGGTCTCGGCCGAGGCGCTGCAGTTGCCGCTGTGGGGCGGGGTGGGGGAGGAGGACCGGCTGCGGGCGCGTCGCGCGCTGGTACGGGTCCAGGGGCTGCTGGGCCCTGATGCCGTCAAGGTTCCGGTGCTCAGCGGGGGTCGTGGTCCCGCTGAACGCATCACCTTCATTTCCCTGGGTGATGAGCTTGTGCCACAGGCGAATCCCGAACAGCCGTGGCCGGGGCGGTTGCCGGAGCCGTCCCCGACGGTGCTCCTCGACGATCCGGTCGAACTACTCGACGCCGAAGGTGCACCAGTGCGGGTCACCAGCCGCGGATTGTTCTCCGCCGATCCGTTCCGGCTGCACGCGCCGGGGCGGTCCGGCCGGTTGTCGTGGTGGGCTGGCCCGTGGCCTGTCGACGAACGGTGGTGGGATCCGGTGCACGCGACGAGCAGCAGGACGGCGCGGGTGCAGGTGCTGCTCGATGCGACGCACGCCCTACTGCTGTGCTACCGGCAGAGGAGGTGGTATCTGGAGGGTGTCTACGAGTGATCGAGCTGCCGTGCGAACGCACCGACTCGCTCGATGAAACGGTCGAAGAACATCGTGGGGTCGACCTCGACACCGATGAGCGCGTTGGGTTCTCGGCCCCAGTGCTTGCTCCAGTCGGCGATCGTCATGCCGCGGGTCAACGTACCGGTCAGTTCGACGTCCACCGCCGCGGCGCGATACCGCACCAGCTCCGGGTCGAGTGCGACCGCGGCGGCCAGCGGATCGTGCAGATGGGCCAGATAGCCCTCGCCCTGGTCGTAGTGGAACTCGAAATAGAACCGCATCGCATCCTCGAGCGCCCGGATCAGCGGGTTGGACGCCGTCGACGCGGTACCGCGTGCGTCGGCGATCGACATCGGACGCGACGTCGACCCAGCGGCGGCCGCCAGCCGGCCCATCAGCTCCGGGGTCATCGCAGCGTGCTCGGTGAGGTTGAGCCCCAATACGATCGGGAGGTGGTCGGCGCCTCGTCCGCCCCACGCCGCGAACACCTCGGCGGCCGACTCGGGGTCGACATGGGTGTTCCACTCCGCCACCGGCGTGGTGTTGCCGCGATAGTCGAAGGCGCCACCCATGATCACGAGCCGTTTCAGCAAGCCGGGTAAACCGGGTTCGGCGCGCACCGCCAGTGCGAGGTTGGTCAGTGGGCCGGTCGCGATGCCGATCAGCTCTCCGGGATGGGCGCGGGCGGCGCGTACCCAGGCTTGCGCGGCGTCGTAGTCGGTCAGCTCGGTGGTCGGCTCTGGCAGGTGTGCGTAGCCGAGACCCTCCGGCCCGTGGGTGTCCTCGGCGGTGCACAGCGGAGCCGTCAGCGGCGTCTCGGATCCCCGGGAAACGGGGACACCGGTGATCCCGCACAACTCCAGCAGTGCCAGGTTGTTGCGGCAGACGGCATGCACGTCAACGTTGCCCGCCGTAGAGGCGATGCCGACCAGCTCGGCCTCCGCGCTGGCGAACAGGTAGACCAGCGCCATCGCGTCGTCGACGCCGGTGTCGACGTCGATGAAGACCGGAGCCGGGCTCACCAATGCACGCCGGGCACCAGTCGCACCGCACGCTTGACGGGACCGGGAACGCGCAGCGACGGCGCCGGCCGGCCCGGGTGTCGGGGGCGCCTGGGCGCGCGGGTGGGTGTCTCGGAGATGCCGCGCGCCGCAGCGGAATCCGGGTATCCCAGATACACCTGGTGCAGTACGCGACGGGACAGTCGCGGAGTGAAGTACATCCCGAGGTCGGCCAGCGTGCCGATCGGTGTGTCGATACGCGCCGGCTTCTCGACCAGACCGCGGACCACCATCGCGGCGGCGTGTTCTGCGGTGATCGGCGGCATCGGGTTGAGCCTACGCGACGGGGCGATCATCGGCGTCTCGACCAGCGGCATGTGGATGTTGGTGAACGTGATGTGATCCGAAAGCGTCTCGGTGCCAACAACTTCGGAGAAGGCGTCCAGAGCTGCCTTGCTGGGGACGTAGGCGCTGTACTTCGGGCTGGCGGCTTGAACCCCGGCGCTGGACACATTGACCACATGACCGAATCGGCGCTCGCGCCAGTGGGGCAGCAGCGCCAGCACCATGCGCACGGGGCCGAAGTAGTTGACCGCCATCACCCGCTCGTAGTCGTGCAGCCGGTCGGTGGATGCCGTCACCGAGCGCCGGATCGAGCGGCCCGCATTGTTGACCAGATAGTCGACGTGCCCGAAGCGGCCGAGGATGTCCTTGACCGTGTGCTCGACGGCCGCCGAATCGGTGACATCACAGGTGAAGGCGTGCGCGTCACCACCGGCCTCGCGGATCTCCTCGACGAGGCCGTCGAGTGCTTCGGCGTTGCGGGCCAGGGCGAACACCGTCGCCCCGCGCGCGGCCACCGCGATCGCCGACGCGCGGCCGATCCCGCTGGAGGCGCCGGTGATGATCACGTGCTTGCCCACCAGCGGCCCGGCCGGATCGTCACGACGCGCACGGTTCGGATCGAGATGCGCAGCCCAGTAACGCCAGAGCTGCGGGGCGTAGGACGCGAATTCGGGCACGCGGATCCCGGTCCCGCGCAGCGCGGCCTCGGTGCGCTCGCAGGTGAACGTCGGTGCGAGCTCCACGACGTCGAGGATCTCACCGGGTACACCGAGCTGGGTGGCAGCCATGTTGCGCAACACCCTGGCGCGGCCGGTCGCCTGCAGAAGTGGAGTCGCGGCAGCTCGGGGCAACGACCCGACCAGTGGTGGCAGACCTGCTGCCGGCGCGACGCCTCGGTAGATGCCCCGAAGGCCGATCGTCTTCGGTGCGGTCAGGTGGAACGTCTGCCCGTCCCGCCCGTCGAGGTGCATGAGTGCCACCATGGCTTCAACCACGAAATCCACCGGCACGATGTTGGTTCGCCCGGTGTCGGGCAGCATTATCGGTGTGAATCGGGGGAGACTCGCCAGCGTCGACAGGATTCCGAAGAAGTAGTAAGGCCCGTCGATCTTGTCGATCTCGCCGGTGCGCGAGTCGCCGACAACCACGGCGGGGCGATAGATGCGGAACCGGAGCCGCTCTGCCGAGCGCACCAGCAGCTCCGCCTCGAATTTGGTTCGGTGATACGGGGTGGGAAGGTTCTGCGCGACGTCGAAGTCGTCCTCGCTGAACACCCCGCGGAAAGTGCCCGCCACCGCGATCGAGGACACGTGGTGCAACGTCGCGTCCAATCGCTTCGCCAAGGCGATGACGGATTTGGTGCCGTCCACGTTGGCGGTGCGTTGTCGCTCCTCGGGGGCGGTTATGTCGTAGATCGCCCCGCAGTGCACGACATGGTCGACGGTTCCGAGGTCGGCCACGGTGGCATCCGGAAGTCCCAGATCGGGTTCGACGAGATCACCGACGAGGGGGCGGGCCCGTTCGCCCCACTGCTGCGCGAGCCGTTCGAACCGGCCGAGCGACCCGCGGCGCACCAGCACATGCACCGACTCGGTGTCGGGGAGTGCGAGCAACCGGGTGATCAATCGGCGGCCGATAAACCCGGTACCGCCGGTAACGACATAGCGCATGCGAGACATGGTCACCCGCACCCGACCGAGTGTCAACGAGGAGTCCGGCACTGCGGTTAATGTCTGCTCATGCCGATCGATCCCAACGCCATTGGCGAGACCACGCAGGCGCAGCTGTTCAGCTGGAGTGACCGCGACACGCTCCTGTACGCCCTGGGCGTCGGGGCGGGCACCGACGATCTCGCGTTGACCACCGAGAACAGCCACGAGGTGACTCAGCAAGTCCTTCCGACCTACGCCGTCATCGCGTGCTCGCCGTTCGCGGCCGCAGCCAAGATCGGATCGTTCGACTTCAGCAGACTGCTGCACGGCTCTCAGAGCATCCGTGTTTTCGCGCCGCTGCCTGCTGCCGGCAAACTCAGCGTGGTCTGCGAGGTGGCCGACATCCAGGACAAGGGAGAGGGTAAGAACGCGGTCGTCGTGCTCAAGGCGACGGGCAGTGATCCCGAATCCGGACAAGCCGTCGCCGAGACGCTGACGACCCTGGTGATCCGTGGAGAGGGTGGCTTCGGCGGCCAACCGGGCCGGCGCCCGCCCGCACCGGAGGTCCCCGATCGGGCGCCGGACGCCCAGCTCGCGCTACCGACGCGGGAGGATCAGGCGCTGATCTACCGCCTGTCCGGTGATCGCAACCCGCTGCACAGCGACCCGTGGTTCGCCCAGCTCGCCGGCTTCCCGAAGCCGATCCTGCACGGGCTGTGTACCTACGGTGTCGCCGGTCGGGCGCTGGTCACCGAACTCGCGGGCGGCGACGCCACCAAGGTGACTGCGATCGCGGCCCGCTTCACCTCGCCGGTTTTTCCCGGCGAAACCCTGACGACATCGATCTGGCGCCTGGCTTCCGGCCGGGCGGTTTTCCGCACCGAGGCGGCCAATCCCGACGGGTCGAACGCCCGCGTGGTGCTCGAAGACGGGGAAGCGGAATTCTCCGCCGAATAGTGGAACCCGTCAGCAAATATTGACGCTGGGCAAATGTTTGCTGGGCTGGTAGCCTTCGCGATGCGCGGGGGTTTTGATCTGGACCTGGAACACGTGCGACAGGGGTGGGCCGATGTTCGAGGGTTTGCGGAATTCGTCCGCTGCCGCACTCGGCCCTGCGTTGTGGCGCTTTGACCAGTACTACTGGTTCACCGCCGTTCTCGCGGCGCGCGGTTTGCAGACCGCGACATGTCGCCTGGTAGCGCTATGTATCACCGTGCTGGGACTGTTGCCCGTAGGTCTGATGGCGAGCGCGTACGGTCCCGATTCGCGAGGCGCCTGGATCGCCGCGTCAGTCATCGCCGTCGGTTCGCTGGCACTGGCTGTAATGTGGTTGCGCGACAGCTGGCCGACCCGGCTGCAGTCCCTGACGTCGGTCATCGCCGTCTCCGTCGGGATCGGCGTCTCCTCGCTGATGGTCGACAACCCCGTCATCGGATTCCTCGGAACCGCGACCTACGTGGTGATCACCGTGTTCGTCGTGTGTTTCCACGCAGTCCGGCTCCTCACCCTGGCGTGGGCGATCGCCGCGGTCGTGCTCGGAATCCTGTTCGTGGAGCTGATGACGACCGACCTTGCGGTGGCGATCTGCGCGTTGGTCATCGTTGTGTTGCTCAACGTGTTCGTGGCGATCTCGTGCCGCGCGGTGATCAAGCTGCTGCAACCCAACGCCCATCACGGCGACATCGAGCAACTGACCGGCCTGCTGCACCGCGACGCGTTCTACAGCTCCGTCGCGACGCTGCTGGCGTCGCGCAGTCGTAGTGACGACAAATATCTGGTCGTCCTCGCGGTCAACATCGACAGCTTCTCGCTGCTACTCGGGCTGTCCGGCTCGGGAGGCGGCAACCGCGCCCGCGTCACGGTCGGGCAGGCGCTGCGCGAGACGGTGCGGCACAACGCGATCGTCGCGCACGTCGCCGACGACGACTTCCTGATCGCCGACACCTTCACCACCGCGGACGCCTCTCCTCTGGTGGAACGTATCCGCGGGTCCATCGCCGCGACGCCGCAACGCCTCACCGCCAGCATCGGAGTCGTCGTCACCCCACTACCTCCGCTGGCCGCCGAGCCGCCGGACGAGGTCCTCGACAAGTTGATCGGCATCGCCAGGCAGGCCATCGAGCAGGCGCGGATGACGGGCGGCAATCAGGTCCGCTACGTGCTGCGACCCAACCTCGACGAGGAAGACCCGGGCGACACCGGGATCGATGGCACCGGAAGGACCGCCTGACTTTCGAACATTTGTTCGATAGACTGCGTGGGTGGGTTGGCATACCGGTCCCCCGAGCTGGGGTGAAATGCGGCGGGTGTTGGAAGGCAAGCCGCGCCGCGCCGGCTGGCCCATCGACGTGCAGGTCGGTGATGGCGGGGACAGCCCGGCCTGGTCGAGCAAGCGGGGAGAGTACGAGGCTCCGGAGGTGCGGGGTTCCACGCGGGGCTCGGTGCCCTACGCCGAACTGCACGCACACTCGGCCTACAGCTTTCTCGACGGTGCCAGCACCCCCGAGGAGCTGGTGGAGGAGGCGGCCCGGCTGGATCTGAAGGCCATCGCGCTCACCGACCACGACGGGCTCTACGGGGTGGTGCGGTTCGCCGAGGCGGCCAGGGAGCTCGACATGGCCACGGTGTTCGGTGCCGAACTGTCGCTGGGTGGCGGCACCCGCACCGACGTTTCCGATCCCCCCGGGCCCCACCTTCTCGTGCTCGCTCGCGGGCCCGAAGGCTACCGGCGGCTGTCGCGGCAGCTGGCCGCTGCGCATCTGGCCGGGGGTGAGAAGGGGGTGTTGCGCTATGACTACGACGCGCTGACCGAAGCGGCGGGCGGGCACTGGCAGATCTTGACCGGGTGTCGCAAAGGTCATGTCCGTCAAGCACTATCGCGGGGAGGGCCCGAGGCTGCCGAGGCGGCACTTGCCGACCTTGTCGACCGGTTCGGCCGCGACCGTGTCACCGTCGAGCTCACCCATCACGGGCACCCCCTCGACGGCGAACGCAATGCCGCACTGGCGGCACTCGCGCCTCGGTTCGGTCTTGGCGTCATCGCCACCACCGCGGCTCACTTCGCCGAACCGGGGCGGGGCAGGCTCGCGATGGCGATGGGAGCCATCCGGGCCAGGAACTCGGTCGACGAAGCTGCGGGTTATCTTGCGCCGCTGGGTGGTTCGCACCTTCGGTCGGGGGAGGAGATGGCCCGGGTGTTCGCGCACTGTCCCGAGGTGGTCTCGGCGGCCGCCGAGCTGGGGGAGCAGTGCGCGTTCGGCCTTGCCCTGATCGCTCCGCAGCTACCGCCGTTCGACGTTCCCGAGGGGCACACCGAGAACAGCTGGCTGCGCCACCTGGTGATGCAGGGTGCCCGCGAGCGGTACGGGCCGCCGGAGCATGCCCCCCGCGCGTACACCCAGATCGAGCACGAGCTCAGGGTCATCGAGCAGCTGAACTTTCCCGGCTACTTCCTGGTGGTGCACGACATCACCCGGTTCTGCCGGGAGAACGACATCCTGTCCCAGGGCAGGGGTTCGGCCGCCAACTCGGCGGTCTGCTACGCGCTCAAGGTCACCAATGTCGACCCGATCGCCAACGAGTTGCTGTTCGAACGCTTTCTGTCGCCTGCCCGCGACGGGCCACCCGACATCGACATCGACATCGAATCCGATTTGCGCGAGGAGGCTATCCAGTATGTCTATCAGCGGTACGGGCGGGAGTACGCCGCGCAGGTGGCCAACGTGATCACCTACCGGGGCCGCAGCGCCGTACGCGACATGGCACGCGCGCTGGGATTCTCACAGGGGCAGCAGGACGCCTGGAGCAAGCAGATCAGCCAGTGGGGCAACCTCGCCGACGCCACCCACGTAGAGGACATCCCCGAGCAGGTGGTGGACCTGGCCAAACAGATCTCGAATCTGCCGCGGCACATGGGTATCCACTCCGGCGGCATGGTGATCTGCGACCGTCCGATCGCCGACGTGTGCCCCGTCGAATGGGCCCGGATGGAGAACCGAAGTGTTCTGCAGTGGGACAAAGACGACTGCGCGGCAATCGGTTTGGTGAAGTTCGACCTGCTCGGCCTCGGGATGCTCTCGGCGCTGCACTACTGCATCGACCTGGTCGCCGAGCACAAGGGCCTCGAGGTCGACCTGGCCAAGCTCGACCTGTCGGAGCCCGCGGTCTACGAGATGCTGCAGCGGGCCGACTCCGTCGGGGTGTTCCAGGTGGAATCGCGCGCCCAGATGGCCACGCTGCCCCGGCTCAAGCCGCGGCAGTTCTACGATCTCGTGGTCGAGGTCGCCCTGATCCGGCCCGGGCCGATCCAGGGCGGATCGGTGCACCCGTACATCAAGCGGCGAAACGGGCAGGAAGAGGTCACCTACGATCACCCGTCGATGGAATCGGCACTGCGAAAAACGTTGGGAGTGCCGCTGTTCCAGGAACAGTTGATGCAGCTGGCCGTCGACTGCGCCGGATTCTCGGCGTCGGAGGCCGACCAGCTTCGCCGCGCGATGGGCTCGAAACGCTCGACCGAGAAGATGCGCCGGTTGCGCAGCAGGTTCTTCGACGGCATGGCCGAACTTCACGGCATCACCGGAGACGTGGCCAGGCGGATCTACGAGAAACTGGAGGCATTCGCCAACTTCGGATTCCCGGAGAGCCATTCGCTGAGCTTCGCGTCGCTGGTGTTCTATTCGTCGTGGTTCAAGCTGCACCACCCCGCGGCGTTCTGCGCGGCGCTTCTGCGGGCCCAGCCGATGGGTTTCTATTCACCGCAGACACTGGTTGCCGATGCCCGCAGGCACGGTGTCGTGGTGCACGGGCCCGACGTGAACGCCAGCCTCCCGCATGCCACGCTGGAAAACGCGGGCCTGGATGTGCGACTGGGGCTGGGCAACGTCCGCCATATCGGCACCGACCTCGCGGAGCTCCTGGTCGAGGAACGAAAAGCCAACGGCCCCTTCAGCACTCTCACCGACCTGACCAGAAGAGTGCAGCTGTCGGTGCCGCAGACCGAGGCGCTGGCGACGGCGGGTGCGCTGGGGTGTTTCGGGATCACCAGACGCGAAGGCCTGTGGGCGGCAGGGGCGGCAGCCACGGAACGGCCCGACCGGCTGCCCGGCGTCGGGTCGGCGTCGCATGTGCCGTCGCTGCCCGGCATGACCGAACTCGAGCTGACGGCCGCGGACGTGTGGGCGACCGGGGTGTCACCGGACCGCTATCCGACGGAGTTCCTCCGCGAGGATCTCGACGCGATGGGGGTGGTGCCCGCTGATCAGCTGCTGTCGGTGCGCGACGGAACCCGGGTGCTGGTGGCGGGGGCGGTGACGCACCGGCAGCGGCCTGCCACCGCGCAGGGAGTGACGTTCATGAACCTCGAGGACGAGACCGGAATGGTCAATGTGCTGTGCTCCCGAGGGGTGTGGGGCCGTCACCGCAAGCTGGCCCAGACCGCTTCAGCGCTGGTGGTCCGCGGCATCGTGCAGAACGCCACCGGGGCGGTCACCGTGGTGGCCGACCGGATGGGTCCGATCAACCTGCGGGTGACGTCGAAGTCTCGTGACTTCCGCTAGTCCGGTGTCGGCGTCGTCCACACCTTGTCGATGCTGATCCGCAGTCGCAGGTTGTAGTTCCCCATCGCATCGGTCAGCCCGATCTGGGCGGCATCGGCGGCGTACTTCTCCCAGTAAGGCGCGTCGTCGCGAGGGTCGGCACCCTCGGCGTCGACGGTCGCGACGCCGCCGACGACGATGATGCCCGACCCCTGTCCGTCGGAGTCGAGGTTCAGGCTGACGCGCGAATGGTTGCGGATGTGGCGGACCTTGGCGGCCTCCGGTTCGGTGTAGACGGTGATGTCGGCACCGTCGAAGTAGAACCACACCAGCCGAGGCACGGGCTGGCCGGACTTGGCCACCGTGGTGAGCCAGCCGAAGTGATCGGTCTCGAGACGTTGCGTGACGTCGTGCGGGAAATCGATTGCCATCAGCCGAATGTAGTCTCGGGACAATGACGCTCAACCTGTCCGCTGATGAAGTTCTGACGACGACCCGCTCGGTGCGCAAGCGTCTCGATTTCGACAAGCCCGTGCCGCGTGAGGTGCTGATGGAGTGCCTCGACATCGCGCTGCAGGCGCCGACGGGATCGAACGCACAAGGCTGGCAGTTCGTGTTCGTCGACGACCCCGAGAAGAAGAAGGCGCTCGCCGACATCTACCGGACCAACGCGACCCCCTATCTCGAGCAGGAGAAGCCCACCTACGGCGACATCCGGGACGAGCGCACGCCCCTGGTTGTCGACTCCGCCAAGTACCTCAACGACCGTCTGCACGAGGTGCCCGTCATGTTGATCCCGTGCCTGGAGGGTCGCCCCGACGGCGCACCGGCCGGCATGAGCGCAGGATTCTGGGGGTCGCTGTTACCGGCCGCGTGGAGCTTTATGCTCGCGCTGCGCTCGCGGGGTCTGGGCTCGGCGTGGACGACGCTGCACCTGCTGGGCGACGGAGAGAAGCAGGCCGCCGACGTCCTCGGTATCCCGTTCGACAAGTACTCCCAAGGCGGGCTGTTCCCCATCGCCTACACGGTGGGAACCGACTTCAAGAAAGCCAAGCGTCTGCCCGCCGAGCAGTTGACGCACTGGAATGCGTGGTAGTCAGGAACCACCGAACCCCTGCTGGCGCCACGCCTCGTAGACGGCAACCGCGGCGGCGTTCGACAGGTTCAGCGAGCGCCGACCGCTCAGCATCGGGATCCGCACCCGCGACGTGACGTGCGGGTCGGCAAGGGTGGCCTGGTCGAGGCCGGTCGGTTCCGGGCCGAACATCAGGACGTCGCCGGGCTGGTAGGCGATGTCGGCGAACGACGTGCTGGCGTGTGCGGTGAATGCGAACACCCGGGCGGGCATGAGCGCCGACCACGCCGCCGCCAGGTCTGGGTGCACCGTCACCGAGGCGAGATCGTGGTAGTCCAGGCCCGCGCGGCGCAGCTTGGGTTCGGAGAGGTCGAATCCGAGCGGCTCAACGAGGTGCAACTCGCAACCGGTGCCCGCCACCATGCGGATCGCATTGCCGGTGTTGGGTGCGATGCGCGGCGAATAGAAGAGCACCCTGAACACTTAGGCAGGGTACGTCGGGGCGGAACTGTGTTTCAGTCGAGGCAGGTTTCGTAGCTGGCGATCGCCACCAGGCTGTCAAGCGTGTCGATGTCGACCACTTCACTGCTCATCGCCCGCATCATGGGCGAGTCGCCGATCTCCGAGGCATCGGCCAGCATGGCCACCTCAACACCATTTCGGACCATCATCGCACCTCCATTGTGCAACTTGGTTTCCCGTAGCAACGCCGCCGAAACCGGCGTGTCCCTCTTAATTCTTCCTTATGGTTCGATGCCCTCAACGTCGAAGCGGTAACGATCCTCTACCGGTTCGGGGTGTTTGCTGCCGGCCGAAAATCAGGCCGCGTCAGCACGTTTGCAGACTGTTGGCGCTGCGTGCCAGCTGTGGAAGGCACGTCGAAGGGCTGGCATACTCGTCAAATTGCCAGGCCCTTTCGTCGGCCCATCCGCAGGAAGCCATATGAACGACGCTCGATCAATGATCTGCGCGCGCCCGACTCACACCGCGAGCGCCCGGTGAGCCTGGACAAGCGACCCGCGCGGTGGGCGCCGTCCAACTGGCCCGTCCGGGCGAAGGTGCTCGCCATCGTCGTCGTCCCGCTGCTCTTGGCGTGTGCATTCGGAGGGCTGCGCGTCTGGGCGAGTAGCTCGGAGGCGCTGGATTTGCGCCGCGCCGCCGATCGTGCCGAGATGGTGCCCGCCGTCGTCGACTACATGGCCGCACTGGAGGGGGCGATGGTGACGGCCACCGAGGGTGGCGACACCGCGACGGCGCTGCGCGAGTTCGACGCCGGTAAATCTGAGCTGCAGCATCTGCTCGGCGCCACCGAAGTCGACGACAGCGTGCGGCTGGCCACGAACACCCTGATCGACTACGGGCAGGACCTGATCGACAAGATCACCGCCGGGTCGGTGGACCTGAGGACACGGGTGATGACCTATGCCCCGCTGTTGATCACGGCCGAGACGGCGATCACCGGCCTCGTCGGCGACGACGCCGCGGTGCGCGCCGAAGGGGACGTGCTGTCGCGCGCGGTCGGAGCCCGCGGGCAGATGGCGATGCAGCGCATGTTGGTCACCCGCGGCGGGGACCTTCCCGAACCTGTGCTGCGCTCGGCGATCGTGACGATCGCAGGCACCGAACCCGCGACCGTCTCGGCGATCGGCGCTTTTCTCGGCGGTGCCTCCGACCAGGCCGCGTCGCTGCGCTCGGAGATGGTCAAGCGGCTGGCGGTCATCTCCGACCCGGCCTCGGTTCTCGTCGGCAACACCGATCTGTTGGCGTCACAACAGGTCACGGCGAACATCGCCGACGGCGTCATCGCCAGGACCGCCGATGCCATTCCGGCTACGGTGTCACGGCAGGCAGACGACGCCCGCACGGCCGCCATCCGGGACGCGGCACTCGTCGGCGCCGCGATCCTCGTTGCGCTGATCCTTGTCACCCTCGTCGCCCGCTCGCTGGTGCGGCCGCTGCGGACACTGCGCGACAGCGCGCTCAAAGTGGCCCACGAAGATCTGGCCCGCGAGGTCGAGCACGTGCGCAGCGACGGCAAGGAGTTCCCGGTGCAGCCGATTCCGGTGCACACCACCGAGGAGGTGGGCCAGGTCGCCCACGCGGTCGACGAGTTGCACCAGCAGGCGCTCATGCTCGCCGGCGAGCAGGCCCGCCTTGCGCTCCAGGTGACCGACATGTTCGAGACGTTGTCGCGACGTAACCGCTCGCTGGTGGACCAACAGCTCTCGCTCATCGATCAGCTCGAACGTGACGAAGAGGACCCCGGCCGGTTGGAGAGCCTCTTCCGGCTCGACCACCTCGCGGCGCGCATGCGTCGCAACGGCGCGAACCTGATGGTGCTCGCGGGGGCGCAGATGTCGCGGGAACAATCCGACCCCGTGCGCGTCGCCGCCCTCGTCAACGCCGCCGCCTCCGAGGTCGAGGAGTACACCAGGGTTGTCACCGCGAGCCTGCCCGACAGCGAGATCGACGGTGCGGTCGCCGGAGACCTCGCGCATCTGCTGGCTGAACTGATCGACAACGCGCTGCGGTACTCGCCGCCGAGCACGAAGGTCCAGGTCTCGGCGGTCCCGACGGGCAACAACGGGCTGGTGATCGAGGTCAGCGACACCGGGTTGGGCATGACCGAGTCCGACCTGCGTGTCGCCAACACCCGGCTGGAATCCGGCGGCGAGGTCAACCCGTACACGGCACGCCACATGGGCCTGTTCGTGGTGGGGCGCCTGGCGGCCACGCACGGACTCGTCGTTCGGCTGCGCAGCACCGTCGCGGGGCAGGCGGACTCCGGTACCACCGCGGGCGTGTACATCCCGAGCCGTCTGCTCACCGACACCCGCCCCGTTGCGCGCAGCGCCGGCGAGCAGACCCCAGCCGACGCACCCGCCGGCTTGGTCACCGCGCCCTCGCTGGAGGGTGCCCACCGCGCACCCGTCCAGCCCGTCGTATCTGGACCCGCTGCGGCCCCGGCTGCCGCGCCCGCTGACGTCGCGCTGCCTCAGCGACGACCCGGCGCGAGCGGGATCGTCGAGCCGTCCCCAGCTCCGACACCCTCGCCGCCCGCGCCCCGCCAAACTGAACCGCCCCGGCCGAGCGTCGCCTCGTACTTTTCGGTGCGTCCGCAGCCGCCGGCCCCACCCGAGCCCGAAGCGCCGCGCGCGGGGCACGCCGCCCTCGGCGATGACGACGACGCGATCTACCAGAAGATGCTGTCGGAATGGCTGGTCGACCCGCACGAGTTGTCCCACAGCTCCGACCTCAACTGGAAGTCGGTATGGGACAACGGATGGTCAGCGGCGCAGGCCGCCGAGGCCACCCCGGTGCGCGACCGGACCGCCGACGGGCTACCCGTTCGGCAGCCGGGTGCCCGTCTGGTTCCCGGTCACGCCGACGAGCGGCCGCTAGCATCGGCTGACGGGTCGGAGAACGGGCATGCGCTGCCCACCCGGAATCCGGATGCCGTGCGAACCAGCATCGGTAGTCACTTCGGTGGCGTGCACGCCGGACGCCGCCGGGCCCAGGAAGCGGGAGGAACCGACAACCAGTGACTGCTCAGCCGGCGCCCCCAAACTCGGAATCCTCGCTGGACTGGCTCGTCGCCAGGTTCGCGCGCGAGGTGCCAGGGGTGTCGCACGCGATCCTGGTTTCGGCGGACGGTCTGCTGGTGGCTGCCAGCGAACACATCCCGGGGGAGCGCGCAGATCAGCTCGCAGCCGTCGCGTCGGGCCTGGCCAGCTTGTCGACGGGTGCCGCGCAGTTGTTCGACGGCGGATACGTACTGCAGTCGGTGGTCGAGATGGAGAACGGCTACCTGTTGCTGATGCGCGTCGGTGACGGGTCCAATCTCGCGACGCTGGCCGCCCGGCACTGCGACATCGGCCAGATCGGTTACGAGATGGCAATTCTCGTGGAGCGTGTCGGCGCGGTCGTCCAGTCGCAGCGGCGCCGCCCGCAACACCGGTGAGTGGTCGATGGGTGCGCACGACAGGCCGGAGCAGGCGCATGCATCGCCCAATCTGGTACGTCCGTACACACTGACGGCGGGCCGCACCGATGCGGGCGTGCAGCTTCCACTGGAGGCTCCGGTGGGTATCGTGACCCCGGCCGGGCTCACGAATTGGCCGGCCGGCGACGTCAGGAGCCAGATCGTCGAACTGTGTGCCGAGCGTCCGTCGGTCGCCGAGATCGCCGCCCGTCTCTATCTGCCGCTCGGCGTGGCGCGGGTGCTGGTGGGGGATCTGGTGGTGCAGGGTCATCTGCGGGTACACGCCACCCTGGGTGAGGCCACGACGGCCGACGAACGGCGAGAACTGATCGGAAGGACGTTGCGTGGCCTCAGGGCACTCTAGATCGGCGTCGACCAAGATCGTCGTCTCTGGTGGCTTCGGCGCGGGCAAGACGACGTTCGTCGGCGCGGTGTCGGAGATCGTCCCGTTGCGGACCGAGGCGCTGGTGACCGACGCGTCGCAGGGGTTCGACGGTCTCGACGCGACGCCCGACAAGTCGACGACGACGGTCGCGATGGATTTCGGGCGCATCAGCCTCGGCGACGATCTCGTGCTGTACCTGTTCGGCACGCCCGGGCAGCGCCGATTCTGGTTCATGTGGGACGACTTGGTCCGGGGCGCGATCGGCGCCATCATCCTGGTGGACGTCCGACGGCTCGAGGACAGCTTCGCGGCGGTGGACTTCTTCGAGGCTCGCAAGTTGCCTTTCCTGGTGGCCGTCAACGAGTTCGACGACGCACCCCGTCATGCGTTGTCCGCGGTCCGCGCAGCGCTCGCACTGCCCGAGCACATCCCGGTGATCTCCGTCGATGCCCGCAACCGTGAATCGGCCAAAGCGGCGTTGATCGCGGTCGCGGAATACGCGTTGAGCCGGCTCGCGGCCACAGGCTGAGCCGATGGATGCACGCGAGGCCGATCGCGAGTTCGAGGGGCAGAACTTCCGCGACGAAGATCTCAGCCGGCTGCGCACCGAACGGGTGGTGTTCACCGAGTGCGACTTCACCGGCGCCGACCTGTCGGATTCCGATCACACCGGATCCGCGTTCCGCAATTGCACCTTTCGCCGTACTTCTCTGTGGCACAGCATATTTCGTCACTGCAGTTTCCTGGGTTCGACGTTCACGGAATGCCGAATGCGACCGCTGACGATCATCGAGTCCGATTTCACCCTCGCCGTGCTCGCCGGCACGGACCTGCGCAAGACAGATTTGTCGGACTGCCGGCTGCGTGAAACCAGTCTGGTGGGAGCGGATTTGCGGGAAGCGACGCTGGAGCGCGCCGACCTGACCGGGGCCCGCGTGCAGGACGCCCGGCTGGAGCAGGCCGATCTGCGCGGCGCCCGCGTCGACCCGACGTTCTGGACGACCGCCAAGCTGCGTGGCGCCAGGGTCGACATCGAACAGGCGATCTCGTTCGCTGCGGCTCACGGCCTCGACATCGGCGGCTAGCAGTCAGTTTTCGCTGATCGCCCGGCTCACCAGGGTCGCGATCGTGCGGCAGTAGTCCTCGCCGATGGGGCTGTCGGAGTACAGCGCGAAGGTGTGCAGCGGCGATGTCAGCAGTTGCAGCGCGACAATCGGTTTGACGTCGCGACGCAGTTCGCCTCGCTCAGCGGCTCGCCGGAAGATGCCTTCGACCATCTCGCGCCTGATCGTCCAGAAATAACCCCGGGTGTTGGGATCGATAGCCTCGGACTTGCTGTCGATGACCAGCATGCGCGAGATTCTGCGTCCGACCGGTTCGTTGAGGTATCTGGCCAGTGCCAGGGCGAGCTCGGTCAGGTCGCCGTGCAGGGAACCGGTGTCGGGCAGCTTCATCATCGTCTGGCTGTAGTTCAAGAGCGCGTCGGCGATGAGTTCGTGCTCGGTGGCCCATGTTTGCCGCACATAGTCGAGATCGAGCCGGGCGCGGTGTGCCACCCCTTCGAGCCGGAATCGGTCGACACCCCACTGCTGCACTTCTGCGAGGGCAGCCTCCAGCGCTGCCGCTCTCTGTGTGGTCTCGGTGTCCGACATGCCATCCCCCTTGCCCGAGCAAAGCGTACGGAATGCGACGGACAAGCTGCTCATTTCAACCATTTTCGTTGGACGCAGCATCTGACAGCGACGGGTGGGCCAACCGGTCGACGCGTCGGGGTTCTCGCGCGGGGCTAGGTGTACCGAGACTGGACGTTGGTAGCAGGCGTGTTGGGTTGATATGAAGAGAACCTCCGGGTGAGGTGTGGAT
>NZ_JAQGCZ010000016.1 GCF_027706845.1 Mycolicibacterium sp. BiH015 | reverse complement strand
CATTCGGACATCTGCACACCGACCACCAAAACCGTCAACCCGCTTGCCAAACAGCAGCGGCTTGACATAGGAGAAACTCATGACCAGCGTGACTGAGCCTGACGCCGAGCACGAGATCGACATCCACACCACCGCGGGCAAGCTCGCCGATCTGCGCAAGCGCGCAGAAGAAGCCCTGCACCCGGTGGGCGAGACCGCCATCGAGAAGGTTCACGCCAAAGGCAAGCTGACTGCGCGCGAGCGGATTCTGGCGCTGCTGGACCAGGGGTCTTTTGTCGAGCTCGACGCGCTGGCCAAACACCGCTCCAAGAATTTCGGGCTGGAGAAGAACCGCCCCACCGGCGATGGAGTGGTCACCGGTTACGGCACCATCGACGGCCGCGACGTCTGCATCTTCAGCCAGGACGCCACCGTGTTCGGCGGCAGCCTCGGTGAGGTCTACGGCGAGAAAATCGTCAAGGTCCAGGAGTTGGCCATCAAAACCGGGCGCCCCCTGATCGGGATCAACGACGGCGCCGGCGCCCGCATCCAGGAGGGTGTGGTCTCCCTCGGCCTCTACAGCCGCATCTTCCACAACAACATCAAGGCCTCCGGCGTCATCCCGCAGATCTCACTGATCATGGGCGCCGCCGCCGGCGGGCACGTCTACTCCCCCGCGCTGACTGACTTCGTCATCATGGTCGACCAGACCAGCCAGATGTTCATCACCGGACCCGACGTCATCAAAACCGTCACCGGCGAAGACGTCACCATGGAAGAACTCGGCGGCGCCCACACCCACATGGCCAAGTCCGGCACCGTCCACTACGTCGCCTCCGGCGAGCAGGACGCCCTCGACTACGTCCGCGACCTGCTGTCCTACCTGCCCCCGAACAACTACGCCGAACCACCGCGCTACCCGGCCCCGCATTCGGACGCCCCTATCGAGGAAAGCCTCACCGACGAAGACCTCGAGCTCGACACGCTGATCCCGGACTCCCCGAACCAGCCCTACGACATGCACGAGGTCATCACCCGCATCCTCGACGACGACGAATTCCTGGAAGTCCAGGCCGGATACGCGGGCAACATCATCGTCGGATTCGGCCGCGTCGACGGCCGCCCAGTGGGCATCGTGGCTAACCAACCGACCCAGTTCGCCGGCTGCTTGGACATCAACGCCTCCGAGAAGGCTGCCCGCTTCATCCGGACCTGCGACTGCTACAACATCCCGATCGTGCTGCTGGTCGACGTCCCGGGCTTTCTGCCCGGCACCGACCAGGAGTACAACGGCATCATCCGTCGCGGCGCCAAGCTGCTCTATGCCTACGGCGAGGCCACGGTCGCGAAAGTCACTGTGATCACGCGCAAGTCGTACGGCGGCGCGTACTGCGTCATGGGCTCCAAAGACATGGGCGCCGACGTCGTCGTCGCCTGGCCGACCGCCCAGATCGCCGTGATGGGTGCCTCCGGCGCGGTGGGCTTCGTCTACCGCCAGCAGCTCAAGCAGGCTGCAGCAGAGGGCCAGGATGTCGACGCACTACGTCTGCAGCTGCAGCAGGAGTACGAGGACACCCTCGTCAACCCCTACATCGCCGCCGAACGCGGCTATGTCGACGCCGTCATCCCGCCTTCGCACACCCGCGGCTACGTCGCCACCGCGCTGAAACTGTTGGAGCGCAAGGTCGTTCAGACCCCACCGAAGAAGCACGGCAACATCCCGCTCTGATCGTGTTCTCAGACAAGGAGTTTCAGCTTTGAATCACGACGCCGACATCGTCGAGGTGTCCGACCCGCGGGACATGACCATCGACGATCCGCCCGCGGCCGACCCGCACTTCCACATCGTCAAAGGCGATCCCTCGCTTGAAGAGCTTGCCGCGCTGGTGACCGTGCTGGCCGGCGCCGGTGGTGGGGCGGCCGGCGACCCGGGCCCGCAGGAACTCAACATGTGGGGCCACCCCGTCGACAAACTGCGCTATGACGTGACCAGCTGGCAGCGCGTCACCCTGCTTGAACGCATGCACATGCGCAAGTGACCACCCGAGTCGTCCTCGCCTCGGCATCCCAGGGTCGACTGCGCGTCCTGCGGCAGGCCGGCATCGAACCCGTGGTCATCGTCTCCGACGTGGACGAGGACGCGCTCATCGCTTCGCTGCACCCGGAAACGCCCCCGGAGTCGGTAGTGGCCAAGCTGGCCAACGCCAAGGCCCTCAGCGTCGCAGCCGCCTTGTCCGACGAGCTGATCTCTGACTGTCTGGTGATCGGCTGCGACTCCATGCTGTATCTCGACGGCGCACTGCGCGGAAAGCCGGGATCGGCGGAGGCGGCTCTGCAGCAATGGGATTCGATGGTAGGCGCAACCGGCCATCTGCTGACGGGACACGCGCTCCTGCGCCTGACCGCCGGCGTCATCACCCATACAGAGGGCGACACCGGCAGCACCACGGTGCATTTCGGAGAGCCCTCAGTCGTCGACCTAAGCCGCTATATCGACAGCGGCGAGCCGATCAACGTCGCGGGCGCCTTCACATTGGACGGACTTGGGGGATGGTTCATCGAAAGCATCGAGGGCGACCCGTCCAACGTCATTGGGCTGAGCTTGCCATTGCTTCACAGGCTGGTGCGCAGCACCGGCCTGTCAATCTCTGATCTCTGGGCAGGGCTGGATTAGCATCCGGCCGCCGGGCGCTTGAGGGCGAGATACACTGCCTGCGGCTTCGCGGGGTTGATGGTCACTTCCTTTTCCGCAGCCGGCGACTGCGCGCACACGATCCAATTCGTGTAGTTGTAGATCACCTGATTGAGCTCGGAGTCGTACGGGGCCAGCTTTACGTTTTCCTCGCCCGCAGCAGAAATAATACTGTCCACCGCGTCCTGTAGGAGCTCTTCCTTCACCGCCGGCATTTCCCACGTCTCACCTTCTTGCGCAGCCGCGACCGGTGCCGTCATGCCGAGCGCCATCCCGCACGATGCCATCGCGATGGCGACTACGCGCCCCTGCTTCGCCAACCCCTTGAGCTCCATGACGGAAACCCTAATGGGGCCTGCCTCTTTCCTGCCAGTTGTTCGATAACAATTTGCTCACGGCGGCTGGCGAGCTGACGGTTTTACGCGCCGCAGTGCTCCGCGCCGGGCCGCTCGAGCAGCAGAGTCACAGACTTCGTCTTCTGCGTCAGCGCTGTGCCCGCCTTGGGCGATTCACCACAGACGACCCAGTCCTCGAGGTTGTACACCGGAGCGTGATTGGGCGCCTGGGTGTTGAACGTCAGCGGCATCTGCTCGACCACGTCTTCGACGTCAGCCTCGGCCGTGAACAGGATCTCGTCCTTCAGATCCGGCATCACCCACATCGCGTTGGGCTCTTTGTACTGAATCAGGCCGTCATCGGCGTGGGCACCAGCCGGACCCGCCGTCGCGATCGCGCCGCCGGCGACCAGGCCCGTCGCCGTTGCTATCAAGATCATTTTGTTCACTGTCATTTCCTTGCATCCGTGTGGAATGGGCCCACCGAAGTTCGAAGTTCAAAAAGAAACCCGCGGGCGGCATCGGGAGAAGCGGCTTTGCTGCTCTTCCGTCATTGCGTACAGCTGACTGTAAATCGCCATGACCGCAAGCGCGTTGCGCCTCAGCAACCTGACAGAAACACCCCAGTCATCGCGCAGCGTCATACCAGGAATAGCTATCCGAAAAGCGCAGCGCAGCGCGAGTGATCTGACACACGTTACAGTTGCATCTGTCGAGTATCGCGGGTAAGAGCGAAGTACTGACGATCACGACTATTCTCCGCCGGGGGGCACCGCATGGTTACAAAGCTCGATCAATGGCGCGAATCCTCAGCGCGCCGACGTCGACGTGCAAAACGAGCAAACTATCGCCTGGATATCCAGGGATTGCGCATGGTCGCCGTGCTTGCGGTTCTTGCGTACGCCTTGGTCGGGTGGCCGCGGGGCGGATTCGTCGGCATCGACATCTTCTTCGTCGTTGCCGGCTACCTCGTCACTGAGAGTTTGCTGCGAGCGGCGACCGGCACCGGAACCGTCTCGGTGGGCACGTTCTATCTCGACCGCCTCCAGCGCATCGTTCCCGCCGCGACTTTCATCCTCATCCTGACCTTTGCCGCGTCGACCATCGTGCTGCCCTCGCACGTCCACGACATTGGCATCGATGCCTTGTTCGCCTTCTTCTTCGTCGCCAACTGGCATTTCGCTGCAGATGGCGGCCAGCTTCACTCAGCCACTGATTCCGCATCGCCACTGCTGCATTACTGGCCACTGTCCCTTGAAGAACAGTTCTTCGTCCTGTGGCCGCTGCTGATCCTCGGGATCCTGGTGATCGCCGCTCGCCGCGCGTGGGACGGTGCGAGGTGGCGAAAATTCCTCGCCACCGCAGTCGGTGCCCTCACCGCCCTGTCCCTGGCTTGGGCGATCTACGAATCCGCTTCAGCACCGACGTGGGCCTTCTTCAGTACCGCATCGCGCATGTGGGAACTGGGCGTCGGCGCTCTCCTGACCACCGCGACCGGGCTCTTCACACGCCTCCCCCACCCCGTCCGCCCGATCATGTCGTGGGCGGGTCTGACGCTCATCGGCACTTCGTTTGTGGTGATCGACGGGTCCGCCGGCTTCCCTGCGCCGTGGGCGCTCCTTCCCGTGGCCGGGGCAGCGCTCGTCATCGCCGCCGGCATCGGAGACGAGCCGGACCTTCAGGGGTTCCTGCGCAACCGCGTCAGCACCTATATCGGCGACATCTCGTACTCGCTATACCTGGTGCACTGGCCGGTGTTCGTGCTTCTCGCCGCCGCGATGGAACGCAACGTCTACTACTACGCCAGCGCTATCGCGCTCACGCTCGGGCTGGCTCTGCTGACCTACCACTTCGTCGAGACTCCCCTCCGCTACGCCAGCCCGGAAGCGCTGCGCCAAGCACGAAGCGATATGCGGCATGGCCTGTTCCACGTCGACTTGTCGACCAAAGTCGGAGGCGTCGGCGGACTCATCCTCATCACGGTCAGCATCATCAGCTTCGCGATGAGCCCCGGCGCCATCACATAGCGCCCAATTGGGCACGCTTGCGCCCAAAACTCCGGGTGAGGCCCCGGTAGGCTCAAACACGTGCCGCTACCTGCTGATCCCAGCCCTGCCCTGCAGTCCTACGCCCACCCCGAGCGTCTCGTCACTGCCGACTGGCTGTCCGGCAACCTCGGCAGGCCGGGCCTGGCCATCGTCGAGTCAGACGAGGACGTGCTGCTCTACGACACCGGCCACATTCCCGGCGCCGTCAAGATCGACTGGCACACCGACCTCAACGACGCGCACGTTCGCGACTACATCACCGGCGAGCAGTTCGCCGACCTGATGAACCGCAAGGGCATCTCGCGTGACGACACCGTCGTCATCTACGGCGACAAGAGCAACTGGTGGGCCGCCTACGCGCTGTGGGTGTTCACGCTGTTCGGCCACCCGGACGTGCGACTTCTCGACGGCGGTCGCACCCTGTGGATCTCCGACGGCCGTGACACCACGCTGGACGTGCCGTCGAAGCAGACCACCGGCTACCCCGTCGTCGAGCGCAACGACGCCCCGATCCGCGCGTTCAGAGAGGGCGTCCTCGGCGTGCTCGGCTCCCAGCCGCTCATCGACGTCCGTTCCCCGCAGGAGTACACCGGCGAGCGCACCCACATGCCCGACTACCCCGAAGAGGGCGCGCTGCGCGGTGGCCACATCCCCACCGCCGTGTCGATCCCGTGGGGCAAGGCCGCCAACGAAAGCGGACGCTTCCGCAGCCGCGCCGAACTTGACGAGCTGTACGGCTTCCTCTCGCCGGACGACGAAACGGTGGTGTACTGCCGCATCGGCGAGCGCTCCAGCCACACCTGGTTCGTGCTCACCCACCTGCTCGGCCTGCCCAATGTCCGCAATTATGACGGCTCCTGGACCGAGTGGGGCAACGCGGTGCGGGTTCCGGTGGCGGTCGGAGAACAGCCCGGTGAGGCACCGGGTAAGCCATGAGCATGCCGGCCGCGCTGGCCGAAGTGGTGTCAGACTTCAAAGACGTTGAGGGACAAGACAAATTGGCCCTCCTCCTCGAATTCGCCGACGAGCTTCCGCCGCTGCCCGCCGACCTCGAAGAGGCCGCGATGGAGCCGGTGCCGGAGTGCCAGTCGCCGTTGTTCCTGCATGTCGACGCCGACGACCGTGACCACGTGCGGTTGTTCTTCAGCGCCCCTGCCGAAGCACCGACCACCCGTGGCTTTGCGGCGATCCTCGCCACCGGCCTCGACGGTCTGGCAGCCGAGGACATCCTGGCCGTGCCCGACGACTTCTACACCGAACTCGGGCTGGCGAAGCTGATCAGCCCGCTTCGCCTGCGTGGCATGTCGGCGATGCTCGCGCGCATCAAGAAGCGCCTCAAATAGACACCGCTCTCCGTAACACCCGCTCGCCGCGGCCGATATCCAGTCGACGACACACATTCGCCCGGAGGAGATACATGCCGAAAATCAGCAGGCGCACGATTGCCGTGAGCGCCGTCCTCGCGGCACCAGCAGCCCTCCTGGCGATGTCCAGCGGGATCGCATCCGCCGAAGAGATCAGCCCTGGCCACACCGTCACCAGCGGACAGGGCACCGTGTCGCGGGACGCCACCTTCGGCGAGGTCCGCGGAGCCGAAGATTCCCTGCATGCCCAGGGTGAGGTCCGCGATTCGATGATCGCGGTCCCCGGACGTGTCCCCGGCACCCGGGCCCGAGGGTTCCTCCCGAGCTGGGCCGGCGGTCCCGGCATCGGCGGATGGTGATCTGACCCGCGCGGGTCCACCTCAATCTCACGGCATTTCCAGCAAGTCGCCGTACGCTCTGACCGATCAACTCTCTGAGCAAGGTGGGGGCGGCGGGGTAGCAGTTGAGTGCGGTACTGCGGTGGTGGCGACTGCCCGACCACTACGACTGGCTGTCGAGTTACCTGCATGCCCGCAATTCGACCCGCCCTGTGCAGGTCGGCATGGCCATGATCTCCGGGGCCGCCGTCTTGTTCCCCGCCAACGCGCTGTTGTTACCGGACACGCCCCATCGCACCGCCTTCATCGTCCTCAGCGTTGCGATAGCGGCAATCCATTTCTACTGGAGCGCTGTGTGGCTGACGCGGTGGCCGAGCCGCGGGCAGTCCGTCGCGTACGGGATGACGTTCGCGGCCAGTATCGCCCTGACGACATGGCTGTCCGGAGATCCCTCGGTCGGGGTGGTCGGATGTACCGCGCTCGCCCTCTCGGGGGCATACCTGGCGTTCTTTCACACCAGCCGGCTGGTGGCGGCGAACTTCGCCCTCGCGCTCGTGATCGCGGCCCTGCACGCGGCCTCGATCCCGCCGCCGCAGAACACGGTGCTGATCGCGTCGATGATCTTCCTCGTCATCGAACTCAACGCCGGCGTTCCGCTGGCCGTCCAGCTCGTCGTCCATGCGCTCGGTTTCGATCTCGTCCAGTCCGACAGAGATCCGTTGACCGGGCTGCTCAACCGCCGTTCCTTCGAACGCGAAACCATCGCGGCCGTCCTCGACGGCCAACGCCGAGGCAGCCACCTGGTGCTGACCATGATCGACCTCGACCGCTTCAAAGCCCTCAACGACACACACGGCCACGACACCGGTGACGCGGCACTCGTCGCAGCGGGCGAGGCACTGACCGAGCACCTGCCCCGCACCACAATTCTCGGCCGCGTCGGAGGCGAGGAATTCCTGGCGGCCGACATCGTCGCTTCCGGCGACATCCCTGCGCTCGGTGAGCGGGCCAGGTATGCGATCACCACCACCGAGTACCGCTTGACCGGCAGCGTCGGCACCGCCTGCGTCGAGGTGTCAGCCATCGAGGGCTCCCAGATCGCCAAGACGTTGCGCTGGTTGACCGCCCAGGCCGACGTCGCGATGTACCGGGCGAAGCGAGCCGGCGGAAATCGCGTCTTTCATCTGGAGCTCGACCCCGACGGGCGGGCGCCGTATCGCGGCGCCGCAGGCGTGGCCCCGGAACCTACCGAGGAGTAACCGATACCGGCTTGGCGGGGGCACAGGGCTCCCGCTTAAACTGCCCGATAGATTCTTAAAGACGTTTCTTAGAGAAGGCCGTTTACGGCCGAAAACCTTGCCATCAGGAGGCGCAGTGGCCAGTCATGCCAGCTCAAAGATCTCCAAGGTGCTCGTCGCCAACCGCGGAGAGATTGCCGTCCGAGTGATCCGTGCCGCCAAGGACGCCGGGCTGCAGAGCGTGGCGGTCTACGCCGAACCCGACGCCGACGCACCCCATGTGCGGCTGGCCGACGAGGCCTTCGCTCTCGGCGGGCAGACCTCGGCCGAGTCCTACCTGGTGTTCGAGAAGCTGCTCGATGCGGCCGCGAAGTCCGGCGCCAACGCGGTCCACCCCGGGTACGGCTTCCTGTCGGAGAACGCCGACTTCGCGCAGGCCGTGCTCGACGCCGGCCTGATCTGGATCGGCCCCAGCCCGCAGTCCATCCGCGACCTCGGCGACAAGGTCACCGCGCGCCACATCGCCGCCCGTGCGCAGGCCCCGCTCGTTCCGGGCACGCCCGACCCGGTCAAGGACGCCGACGAGATCCTGGCTTTCGCCAAGGAGCACGGCCTACCGATCGCGATCAAGGCCGCCTTCGGTGGTGGTGGCCGCGGTATGAAGGTCGCCCGCACCCTCGAAGAGATCCCCGAGCTGTTCGATTCGGCGACCCGCGAGGCCGTCGCGGCGTTCGGCCGCGGTGAGTGCTTCGTCGAGCGCTACCTCGACAAGCCGCGCCACGTCGAAGCCCAGGTCATCGCCGACACCCACGGCAACGTCGTCGTTGCGGGCACCCGCGACTGCTCCCTGCAGCGCCGGTTCCAGAAGCTCGTCGAGGAGGCGCCCGCGCCGTTCCTGACCGACGCGCAGCGCAAGGAGATCCACGAGTCCGCCAAGCGCATCTGCAAAGAGGCCGGCTACTACGGGGCGGGCACCGTCGAGTACCTCGTCGGCCAGGACGGCCTCATCTCGTTCCTGGAGGTCAACACGCGCCTGCAGGTCGAACACCCCGTCACCGAGGAGACCTCGGGCATCGACCTGGTGCAGCAGCAGTTCAAGATCGCCAACGGTGAAGTCCTTGACATCACCGAGGATCCGACGCCGCGCGGCCACTCGTTCGAGTTCCGCATCAACGGCGAGGACGCGGGCCGCGGCTTCCTGCCCGCCCCCGGGCCCGTCACCCGCTACGACATCCCCACCGGCCCCGGCGTTCGCCTGGATTCCGGCGTCGAGGCCGGGTCGGTCATCGGCGGCCAGTTCGACTCGATGCTGTCCAAGCTGATCGTCACCGGCGCCACCCGCGAAGAGGCCCTCGCCCGCTCGCGCCGCGCGCTGGCCGAGTTCCATGTCGAGGGCCTCGCCACCGTCATTCCGTTCCACCGCGCCGTCGTCTCCGACCCGGCGTTCATCGGTGACGGCGAGAAATTCGACGTCCACACCCGCTGGATCGAAACCGAGTGGAACAACACCGTCGAGCCGTTCACCGGTGGAGACCCGATCGACGAGGAAGACACCATCCCGCGCCAGACCGTGGTAGTCGAGGTCGGTGGCCGTCGCCTCGAAGTCTCGCTGCCCGGCGATCTCGCCCTCGGCGGCGGTGGCGGAGCTCAGCCGCACGGCGCGATCCGCAAGAAGCCCAAGCCGCGCAAGCGTGGCGGCGGGGGCGGTGCGGCCGCATCCGGTGACGCCGTGACTGCCCCGATGCAGGGCACCGTGGTCAAGGTCGCCGTCGAAGAAGGCCAGACGGTTTCTGCCGGCGATCTGGTGGTGGTGCTCGAAGCGATGAAGATGGAAAACCCGGTCACCGCCCACAAGGACGGCGTGGTCACCGGCCTGGCCGTCGAGCCGGGCGCAGCCGTCACCCAGGGCACCGTCGTCTGCGAGCTCAAGAGCGCCGAATAGTTTCACCGACGAGTGCGGGGTGTCATCGCGTGATGGCACCCCGTGTTCGTTGATTGCCGGTCCAGCATTTCACCGCATTTTCACGAACAGGTAGCACCTGAGTTTCATCCATCGAGTTAGCTCGACGAAGGCCGCATCGTTGCCTCAGGCCTCCAGATCGCCTTGCCGAGTTGCCTTTTCGTTTGCAAAGTTCGCACCAAATTTTGCGAACGGACTGTGGAGCGCTTCCTGATCCGATAGCGTTTGCCCTCGCAAGATCATCGGTTTGCCGAGGGGCGGAAGCGGCCCGCCGGAGCGTGACGCTCCGACGAGGAGGACCGAGGGGTGAACGGCCCCGTTTTCCGCGGCGCGAAGGCCGCGGAGGGCGGGGCCGATCCCATATCGCGGTCGCGTGGCAGGCTGGGCGGGTGCAGCCTGTCGAGATCAATGCCGGCGCCTGGTACTTGCGCGCGCTGCGCGCCGATGACCGCGTCGACGACCGTCCCGCCTTGTCGGACCTGGGCGAGAATGGCGACGACTACGTGGAAAGCGCTGCAGCACTTTGGCATTCGGACGCGCTCTACACGTGGGCGGTCTGCGAGCCGACGACCGGCGAACTGCTGGGCGAGGTGACCCTCGACCCCTCGACCCGGGCGATCGGCACCCGCAGCCGGCCGGGGTGCGAACGAGCGACCCAGACCGGCGCAGAAGCTGTCCAGCGCTTCGCCGACGCCATGCTCGACTAACGCTCGTCGATGTCGCGGCCGGTACTCAGATCCCCGCATTCGACAGACACGACGTCGGGACGTCCCCTCAGGAACGGACCGGCGCCGTCATCCCCGGTCAGCGCGGCGAGCAGCGCCGGCCAGTGCCTGCGCGCCAGCACCACCGGATGTCCCGGTCGCCCGTGGTAGCGCGCCCGGGCCAGCCCCGATTCCCCCGCAGCCGCAATCACGCGCCGCACGGCCGCAGCCCCCACATCAGGAGTGTCCACGGTCGTCAGAGCGACGAAGTCGGCGGAGTCATGCGCAGCGAGCACCCCGGCTCGCACCGACGCGCTGAGACCGTCCGCCCAGTCGCCGGCGACGACGGCTCGAGCCGCCGCGGGCACGTCGACAACGGCCGCACCCAGCACGACGATCACCTCCCGGCACCCGCCACCGCGCAGCGCCGCGACGCTCGCGCGCAGCCACTCACCGTCAGCGGCAAGCACCTTCGGCATCCCGAAGCGCGTACCCGCACCCGCAGCCAGAACCACCCCGGCGACCCAAACCTCTTGTGTCACAGTGCTTTCCGAGCTCTCGTCATCGCGGCCACGACGCGGATGCCGACCATTTGTGACAACATTTCATATCCATTGTCCAATAGCCCTTACCAGGCGTATGGTCAAGTCAAGGTTGAACTCACAGCCGTCTGGATACGTCATCGTCACGTGGGACAGAAGGCTCGGTTCTGCGCAGGCTTTGAGCACTAGGGCCCAACCTTGGCGTGAAGTCACAGCACGATCTTGGAGCTCTTCGAACGGAGTCACCGTGCCTCACGTCCCAGGCCAACCACAGGCCCCCCCGGATTCTGACCGCGTCGTCTGCCGCACGGCCCTCTTCGACACGACATGGCCACGGCCGGCCACAGCCATCGTCGCGGGACACGGCGAACTCGACGCCGCCAACGGCATCAAATTCGTCGACTACGCGCTGCGGCACTCCGCCACCACGCAGTGGCTTGTTGTCGATTTCTCGGGGTTGAGCTTCTTCTCGACCGCGGGGTTTTCGGCCCTGCACACACTCAACGTGCAATGCGTCGGAAAAGACATCCGGTGGGCGCTGGTTCCGGGCCGAGCCGTCAACCGCGTCCTGCGCATCTGCGACCCCGACTCGGCACTGCCGACCAGCCTCGACATTCCCACAGCGCTCGAAGATGTGCAGCGGGATCCGCCGCACTCATTCCAGCTGATCCCGAAGACGAGTTAGCGACTTCGCGAGCAATCGCGAAACGTGCATCTGCGAGATGCCGACGCGCTCGGCGATCTGCGTCTGCGTCATCGACTCGAAGAACCTCAGCACCAGCACGGTGCGTTCCCGCTCCGGCAACGCCGCCAGCAGCGGCCGCAATGCTTCCCGATTCTCGATCTGATCCAGCGTGAGGTCTACATCGCCGAGCGTGTCGGCGATCGCGGGAGCGTCCTCGTTACCGCTTCCTCCACCACTGTCGATCGAGAGGGTGTTGTAGGAGCTGCCGGCGACCAGGCCCTCGACCACCTCGTCGCGGTCCATTTCCAACTCCGCGGCCAGTTCGGTGGCGGTCGGCGCACGGCCCAGACGTTGAGACAATTCGGCGGTCGCGGCGCCGAGGCGGAGATGCAGTTCCTTGAGGCGGCGCGGAACCTTCACCGACCAGCTGTTGTCGCGGAAGTGCCTGCGAACCTCACCCATGATGGTGGGCACCGCGAACGACACGAAATCCGATCCCGCCTCGACATCGAACCGGATCACCGCGTTGACCAGACCGACGCGCGCCACCTGAACCAGGTCGTCGCGGGGCTCGCCGCGGCCGTCGAAGCGGCGGGCGATGTGGTCGGCCAGCGGAAGGCAGCGCTCGACGATGCGGTCGCGCTGCCGTTGAAACGGTGCCGACCCCTCCTCAAGTTTCGCCAACTCGCGGAACATGTCGGCAACGTCGGAGTATTCAGAGCTCGATCGAGATGACGAGCCCTGCGACGAAGGCCGTGTCACTGCAACGAACTCGCTCGCCTTGTCGTCATCGAGATGCCGAATACCTCCCCGTCGCCGGCCGATTGTCCATCCGAGAATGTGGTGACTTCATCGGTCAGAGAGCTCAGCACATGCCAGCTGAAGCTACCTGGCGCCAGGATATCGGTGCTGTCACATGTCGTCGAAGCATGAACGACGAGCGCTTCGGGCTGCGGGTCGACAACCACCAGCAGCGTCGACTCCGGCACCGCTGATCGGATGAGGCGGGTGCACGCTTCGTCGACCGCCAGCCGCAGGTCGGCGACGGCGTCGAAGTCGAGGTCCTCGAATGTGCCGATCGCGGCCACCAAGGTGCGCAGCACCGCCAAGTTCTCCAGCGTCGCCGCCACTCGGAGTTCTACCGAGTGCGGGCTGTAGCGCTGTCCATTGATGTGGCTCGCAACATCGGCCATGTGACCTCCCGGAAACTTCCAAGCGAGATTACCCCAGGCTCCATCGCCGTTATCCATGGGCGCTCCGGGCATTCACTAGTGCATTTGTTAGTGGCCAACCTGTGCCGGGTAACCGGTCAGGATGGACCAGAACACCAAGCCACTGCGCCGCATTCTGGTGATCGCCGCGACGGTTCTCGCGATCCTTATCTTGATCGGTGTGGCCGTCTACGCCGGTGCGTTCCTGATGCTCGCGCCGATGATGCAGTGAGACGACGCTCGGCGACTTCGTGTTCATGGTGCGGAAGCCATACCCCGAGACGTGTGCCGGCCAAACCCGGCTAGCTGCGTAAGGCATGGCAGCCCCGTACCCTCGGCCCTCCTGGTCAAACCGCGGCGACACCGCAGCAGCGGCGCATACCGGAATGAGACCGTCGTCACGCGTTTTAGCGGCCGGGGTCCCGGGAAGCCTTGCGATGGCTCAGAAATGGGCGTCGGAGCCCATCCATTCCACGAGCAGGAGGCGAATATGACCGAGAAGAACAGTGGACCCGAAGAAGGCATCAAGGGCGTCGTCGAAGACGTGAAGGGCAAGGCCAAGGAGACCGTCGGTACCGTCACCGGCCGCGACGACATGGTCCGCGAAGGTAAAGCCCAGCAGGACAAGGCAGATGCTCAGCGTGAGGTTGCCGAGAAGGAAGCCGAGGCCGAGTCGGCCCGGGCCGGCGCGAAGGCAGCTGAGAAGCGTCAGGAAGCCAACCAGTAGCAACTCCCCCGATGGGCCCGACCAGGAAACTGGTTGGGCCCATTGGTCTTTGGTGGTTGCGTAGCCGCCCAGACTGCAGCCAGGGCTGTGGATACACCGCATTCCACAACCCTGAGCGCCATCTCGGCGCGCAGCGCTCAGCTGTTCGGCCGCTGCCGCACCGAGCCCGGATGGTCGGCGTACCAACGCTGTTCGAGCCGCCGCACACGCTGATGCTCGACGATCAGCCACCCTCCGCCGAGGACGAAGCCGGCCAGCGCGGTGGCGCCGAGCATGAGGCCGACATCGTGATGGGAGGTGGCGAACGCCGACAGCGCGGCGACGAAACTGACCAGCGACAGGCCGATCACCACGAGCCCCGGCATGATCTTGTTGTCCGTCATCGACTCACCTGCGTGCGGTCGTGTCGTGCGCGCATGGTCGACGGGATCTCGGGGACCCTTCATCGGTAACTCCTTAGAACTACCTGTCCCAGTGTGCTACCGCCCAGGCAGAGAAGGAAGACTCAAAACCGCGCAGATCACCGTCAGGACCAGCAGCGCCCAACCGGCACCCTGCCACGCCCACCAGGCGGGCTGCCCATGCTTGACCCGGAAAGCGCGCATCAGCGACCACACCCCGCCGATCAGCATGAGGGCCGGCGATCCGAGCGCCAGCATCGCCTTCTGCGGTACCCCGCAGCCCGCCGCCTGGGCCAAAGATCCGGTGCACGTCCCGATCCACATGTCCGCGACGAACAGGAAGAGCAGACCGGCCACCGCGAACCCCAAACCGGTGCGGATGGCGTCGCGCACCTCGGGCACGCCGAACGAGGCGCCGCGGCGGGTGCGCTGTGACAGGTCGGCCATTCTGCGGTCTCCGGTTTCACGTGATCGGTTTGCGACGAATTCCCGGGCGACGATCGTGATAAACCTGTGATGTCGGCACCGGCCTCTACGATGCGGCCGTGAGAACCCTCAGGTGGAAGCTGTATGCGGCGCTGGGGGCAGCTGCGGGCGCGACGGCTCATCTCACCGGCGTAGGCCTGCCCGTCAGTGCGCTCTCGGCGTTGCTGGTGCCCGCGATTGTGCTTGCCGCCCCCCGCTTCATGCGCGCCGCGATCTCCGGCGCGGCCACGCCGAGCGCCCGTGAGCGCGACCCGCAGACGGACATGTCCGGCACCGAGTTCGAGGATTACGTGGCGAGGATCGCCCGGACCTGCGGTGTGCCGGTAATCATGACGTCGCTCACCGGAGACTGGGGCGTCGACCTCATCATCGGCCATCGCCCCCACCGGCTCGCGGTGCAGTGCAAACGGCGGTCACGGCCCGTCGGCGCGGGCGCCGTCCAAGAGGTCGTTGCCGGCGCCCCCATGCAGGACTGCACCAGGACCATGGTCGTCACCAATCACGAATTCACGCCAGCAGCAAGGAAACTGGCCGAGCTGCACGGTTGCGAACTGGTCGGGGGTGCCGAGCTGCCGCGGCTGCGGTCGACGATCCGGCGGCTCACCCAGCCGACATCGTCCTGAGCACCGCGCGAACGGCGTCAAGCGCGGTGTCGAGCTCGTCGCGCGACACCGTCAACGCCGGCCGGAACCGCACACTGTCCGAGCCGCAGCCCAGCATGATCACACCGCGCTCCCACAACCCGGCCACCAGATCGTCGCGCAGCGCTCCCGACGGCATGCTGAACGCGCACATCAATCCGCGTCCGCGCACATCGCGCACCAGGGCGGGGAACTCCGCGGCCAGCTCCGCCAGGCCCCCGAGAAGGTGACGCCCTGATTCGCCGGCTCGGTCGAAGAGGCCGTCGGTCTCGATGATCTCGAGGATGCGGCGGGAGCGGACCATGTCCACAAGGTTGCCGCCCCACGTCGAGTTGATCCGTGAGCTGACCGCGAACACGTTGTGGGCGATCTCGTCGACGCGGCCGCCTGCCATGACGCCGCAGACCTGGGTTTTCTTGCCGAATGCGACAACGTCGGGCTGAACTCCCAGTTGCTGGTAGGCCCAAGCGCTGCCGGTGATCCCGCAGCCGGTCTGCACCTCGTCGAAAATCAGCAGCGCGTCGAACTCGTCGCACAGCTCCCGCATCGCGGCGAAGAATTCGGGACGCAGGTGCCGGTCACCGCCCTCACCTTGGATCGGCTCGGCGATGAAGCATGCGATGTCGTGCGGGCTGGCCTCGAAAGCGGCGCGAGCCTGACGTAACGACTCGGCCTCCAGTGCGTCGATGCTCGCGCCGTGCCGCGCATACGGAGAGTCGATGCGCGGCCAGTCGAATTTCGGGAACCGCGCGACCTTGTTCGGATCGGTGTTGGTCAGCGACATGGTGTAACCGCTGCGGCCGTGGAACGCGCCCCGCAGATGAAGAACCTTGGTGCCCAGCTCCGGGTCGAGACCCTTCGCCTCGTTGAGACGGCTCTTCCAGTCGAACGCGACCTTCAGGGCGTTCTCCACCGCCAACGCACCCCCGTCGACGAAGAACAGGTGCGGCAACTTCGGATCGCCGAGCACCCGGGCGAAGGTGTCGACGAATCGGGCCATCGGAACGCTGTAGACGTCGGAGTTGCTGGGCTTGTTCAACGCGGCGGCGGCGAGCTCAGCGCGGAACGCTTCGTCGTCCGCGAGCCCGGGATGGTTCATGCCGAGCGCCGAGGAGGCGAAGAACGTGAACATGTCGAGATAGACACGTCCCGATCGGGCGTCGACGAGGTGCGAACCACGTGAACGATCGAGGTCGAGCACCAGGTCGAGGCCGTCGGCCAGGATGCTGCGCGCCAGCACCGAGCGGACATCGTTCGGAGTCACCGTGTCGGACGAGAGCTGGCGCCTTTCCGGCAGAACTGCGGTCATAGCCGCCATCTTAACGGATTTTTTACTACCTAGCGCGCCTCAGCTGTAATTGGTCCGGCACATAGCGGCGGTCACTGTAAAATTTATGTAGGATGATCGTGCTTCGCGTCTTCACATCGGCGGCGGTACGGATCTGTTGCAGTAGTCCTTCCAGTGCTCGCGCCGACTCGACGTGGACGAGCAGCACATAGCTGTCCTCACCGGCGACGGAGTAGCACGCCTCGATTTCGGGGATGTGTTCCAGCCGCGCGGGTGCATCATCAGGTTGAGAGGGATCGAGAGGAGTGATGGCGACGAACGCCGAGAGCATGCTGCCGACAGCCTCGGGGTCGATGCGGGCGGTGTATCCGCTGACCACGCCGCGCGACTCCAATCGGCGCACCCTCGACTGCACCGCGGACACCGACAAACCGGCCATGGCCGCCAAGTGCGCCAGCGTCGCGCGCCCGTCGGCGACGAGCTCGCGTGCCAGCACGCGGTCGATCTCGTCGAGCGGCGCGTGCGGCGGTGTTTCGACGGGATCGGTCATGGCCGCACTGTATCGGAGGGCCTGGGGGTGAACACTCAAACTTGGCAGCTGCGGGCGCAATTCGCGGCGGGGCTGTCCCGGATGTACGGCTCGGAAGTACCGGCCTACGACACGCTGGTCGAGGTCAGCGCCGCGGTCAACGCCGACTACGCGGCGGCGCACGACGCCGCCCGACGTCTCGGGTCGCTGGCGCGCGTCACCGCCGAACGGCACGGCGCGATCCGCGTGGGCAGCGCCCTCGAGCTGGCCCAGGTCGCCGACCTGTTCTCGGCGTTCGGCATGTACCCCGTCGGCTACTACGACCTGAGGGAGGCCGCCTCCCCCGTCCCCGTGGTGTCGACCGCATTTCGTCCGATCGATCAGGATGAGTTGGCCCGCAACCCGTTTCGGGTCTTCACGTCCATGCTGGCCAGCGCTGACGAGCGGTTCTTCAGCGCCGACCTTCGCGCCCGCGTCGAGCGTTTCGTGGGCAGGCGGCAACTGTTCGATCCGTCGCTGATCGAGCAGGCCCGCCGGATCGCGGCCGCCGGCGGATGTCCCGCACGGGAGGCCGAGGAGTTCGTCGACGCCGCGGTGTCGGCGTTTGCGCTGTCCCGCGAGCCCATCGACCGATCATGGTACGAGGAGCTATCCGCGGTGTCGGCCGTCGCCGCCGACATCGCCGGCGTCACGTCAACCCACATCAACCATCTGACACCGCGCGTCCTCGACATCGACGCGCTGCAACGGTCCATGGAGGCGCGCGGAATCACGATGATCGACCACATCCAGGGCCCGCCCCGCGTGGGCGGACCTCAGGTGTTGTTGCGCCAGACGTCATTTCGCGCTCTTGCCGAACCACGGCGGTTCCGAACGGCCTCCGGGACGGTCACCGACGGTACGCTTCGCGTCCGCTTCGGCGAAGTCGAGCAACGCGGAGTCGCGCTGACGCGGGCGGGCCGCGAACGGTACGACCTCGCCATGTCGGAGCCCGATCCCGGTGCGGCATGGCACCTTCACTTCCCCACCACCGACGTCGAGATGGCCGCTGCCGGCCTTGCGTACTACATCGGTGGCGATCCCGCGAGACCTGTCGTGTACGAGGACTTCCTTCCGGCGTCGGCGGCAGGGATCTTCAGGTCCAACCTCGACAGTGACGCCGCCGCAGCGCAGGGTGGAGATACCACCGACTACAGCCAGGAATGGATGGCCGGCCAGATCGGACACCACATCCACGATCCCTATGACCTCTACGAGAAAGTCGCATCCTCATGACCACCGTGATGACCTCACCACTGCCCACCGCCGACGCGCTGCGCACCCGGGTCCGTGACGCGCTCGCGGCCGTCGGCGCCTCCGTCTCGTTAGGTGAGCCCGGTGACGGGATGCCCGCGAGCACGCCGATCACCGGGGACGTGCTGTTCTCGGTTCCCGCGTCCTCGGTCGCTGCGACCGACGCCGCGATTGCCTCGGCAGCCGAGGCGTTTTCGGTGTGGCGCACGACGCCGGCTCCGGTGCGCGGGGCGTTGGTGGCCCGCCTCGGTCAGCTGCTCGTCGAGCACAAGGCCGATCTCGCGGCGCTCGTCACGGTCGAAGCGGGCAAGATCAACTCCGAGGCGCTCGGCGAGGTGCAGGAGATGATCGACATCTGCGAGTTCGCCGTCGGCTTGTCCCGACAACTCTACGGACGCACGATCGCCTCCGAGCGGCCCGGGCACCGCCTGATGGAGACCTGGCACCCACTCGGCGTCGTCGGTGTCATCACGGCGTTCAATTTCCCGGTCGCGGTGTGGGCCTGGAACACTGCGGTCGCGCTGGTGTGCGGCGACACGGTGGTGTGGAAACCATCGGAGCTGACGCCGTTGACCGCGGTGGCGTGCCAGGCGCTCATCGAGCGCGCCTGCGCCGACGTCGGTGCGCCGGTGGACGTTTCGAAGCTGGTGCTCGGGGAGCGCGAGATCGGCGAGAAGCTGGTCGACGACCCGCGGGTGGCGCTGGTCTCGGCGACCGGATCGGTGCGGATGGGGCGTGAAGTGGGGCCCCGGGTGGCTGCGCGGTTCGGACGATCACTGCTGGAGCTCGGCGGCAACAACGCAGCCATCGTGACACCCGCGGCCGACCTCGACCTCGCGGTGCGAGGGATCGTGTTCTCGGCGGCGGGAACGGCCGGTCAGCGCTGCACGACGCTGCGGCGGCTGATCGTGCACTCGTCGGTGGCCGACGAGTTGGTGTCGCGGATCGAAGCGGCCTACCAGCAGCTGCCGGTCGGCGATCCCTTCGCCGACGGCACACTGGTGGGGCCCCTGATCCACGCGCGGTCCTACCGCGACATGGTCGGCGCGTTGCAGCAGGCTGAAGCCGAAGGCGGTTCGGTGTCGGGTGGTCAGCGCGTCGATGTCGGGGACGAAGGCGCGTTCTACGTGACGCCCGCCGTGGTGCGGATGCCGTCGCAGACCGGGGTCGTGCATCAGGAGACGTTCGCGCCGATCCTCTACGTGATGACCTATGAGACGTTGGACGAAGCCATAGCGTTGAACAACGCTGTGCCACAGGGTCTTTCGTCGTCGATCTTCACACTGGACGTACGCGAGGCCGAGCGGTTCCTGGCTGCCGACGGGTCGGACTGCGGCATCGCGAACGTCAACATCGGCACATCCGGGGCCGAGATCGGCGGCGCCTTCGGGGGCGAGAAGGAAACCGGAGGCGGTCGGGAGTCCGGGTCCGATGCGTGGAAGGCCTACATGCGGCGCGCGACGAACACGGTGAACTACTCGTCGGAACTCCCGCTGGCCCAAGGCGTCCATTTCGGGTAGTCCTTTCGGGCAGTCCGAGCCTCGGCACCGCGAGCGCGCGTGTCTGTCCGCGGACACGCCGCACCCCGCGTACATTTTGCGCACCCTCACGGCCGAGAATCGGGTCATGGACTTAACAGGCAAGACAGCCATCGTGACCGGCGGAGCGTCGGGAATCGGCGCCGCACTGGCCGCCGAACTCGCCTCCAACAACGTCAGCGTCGTCGTCGGCGATCTCGACGAATCCGGTGCCCACGCCACCGCCGCCTCGATCCGCGACGCAGGCGGTTCCGCTGCGGCGCTGCGCGCCGACGCCGCCGACATCGCCGACATCGAAGCCCTCGTCACGCTCGCCGGACAAGAGTTCTCGCCCGTCGACATCTACGTGGCCAATGCCGGAGTCATCGGAAAGCCCGGTCTCGGAACAGAATCCGACTGGGATGTGATTCTCGATGTCAACCTTCGCGCCCACATCCGGGCGGCGCGGCTGCTGGTGCCGCACTGGCAGGCGCTGGGCTCAGGGCACTTCGTGTCCGTGGCCTCGGCGGCGGGTCTCCTGACCCAACTCGGTGCAGCGGGCTATGCGGTGAGCAAGCATGCCGCGGTCGGATTTGCCGAGTGGCTCGCGATCACCTACGGGGACGACGGCATCGGGGTCAGCTGCGTATGCCCGCTGGGGGTCGAGACGCCGCTGCTGCAGACGATCCGGGACATGGACGATCCGGAGGTGAAGCTCTCGGCTTCGTCGATCGTGCAGTCGGCGAGCGTGATCAGCGCAGCAGACGTCGCGTCGGTGACGGTCGAGGCGATCCAGCAGAACCGCTTCATGGTGCTGCCGCATGCCGAACTGCTCGAGATGTACCGGCACAAGGGCGGCGACTACGACCGCTGGGTGAGTGGGATGCGCCGGTATCAGCGGACACTGCGAGCGCACTGACGGGCGACGAGCGCGCGCAGAAGCACGGGTGCCGACGGCGTGTCGGCGAGCAGACACGCGCGCTCGCGGTGCAAAGGGGGGTGCTCGCGGTGCAACGGGGGTGCTACCGCTGGACCAGGGTGAGGTGAAACCCTCTGGGCAGCAACGTCAATCTCTGCGTCACCTGCAACCGATAGTCCGGATCGGCGACCAGCTCGTAGCGCCGCAGAAGCACGGCGAGCAGCAGCACGGCCTCATGAAGCGCGAACTGTCGACCGATGCAGGACCGTGGACCGGTACCGAACGGCTTGTACAGCCCGGCGGGCCGGGCCCTGACGCGTTCCGGTTCGAAGCGATCCGGATCGAACGCGTCGGGATCGTCGCCCCATCGCGGATCGCGGTGCAACACGCTCAGCAGCGTCAGCACCCAATCGCCCTTACGCATCGGATGGACGCCGGCGAGCACAGTGTCCTCACGCGCGGCGCGGTAGTACGCCGGCACCGTCGGCTGCAACCGCAGCGCCTCGTCGAAGACCCGTCGCACATAGCGCAGTTTGGCGATCAACTCGAAGTCCGGACGGACATCGTCACCCCACACGTCCGCGACCTCAGCTCGGACCCGCTCTGCCGCATCGGGATGCTGCGACAGGAAGTAGAGCGCGAAAGACAAGGCGCCCGAGGTGGTCTCATGACCGGCGACCAGGAAGTTGATCAACTGATATCGGATGTTGGATCGGTCCAGATCGGACGCCAGCATCAGCTCGAGAAGGTCGTCATGGTGACCCAGGCCTCCCCGAACCCGCTCGGCGATGATCTCGTCGGCGAGGGCGTGCATCTGCGCGGCGTGGTGGCGGACCGGCCGCTCGGCACGGCGCGCGAAGTACGTCGGCAGGAACGTCTCCCGCAGCACCCCCACTCTGTCCGATCCTTGCAGCCCCGCAACCATGTGCTCGACGAACGGATGCACCTCCTCGGAGTCAAAGCAGCCGAACGGATACCCGGCGGCGCACCGCCCGATCGTTTCCAGCGTCACGCGCGTGGTGTCTGCCGACACGTCGACGGTCTCGCCCGTTGCCGCCCGCTCGTCCCACCGCGCGACCAGCTCGTCGGCCACGTCGAACATGATCGAGTGATAACGCCGCATGGCCTGTTGGCTGAATGCCGGCATCAGTACGTCATGCGCTCGCTGCCAGTTGGGTTCGTGGTTGTAGGCGGTGAAAAGTCCGTCCCCGCCCAACATTCGAAGCGCATCGATATCGGGGCCGACGTGCTTGCAGAAGCGACTTTCGTCGTTCAGCTCGGCCACCGCGTCGGCACCGGCTGCGACCACGTATCGTGCCCCCAGAAAACGAAATTCGAAAACAGGCCCGAGCTCGGCGAGCTCTCGCGACGGCTGGGTGAGGATGTCGGGGCTGATGCCCAGCACGTCACCGAGGACGGGAACCCGGCGCGGCGGATGCGGGAGTTCGGGCAACGACCGCCTGTCGTCGACGATGGCCATGTGGCCAGACTGCGCCGCTGTTGTACATGTGTCAAGTAGGATCGGATCATGGCTGAATCACGGCGAAGGCTCTCGCCCGACGATCGCCGCAACGAACTCCTCGCGCTCGGCGCCGAGGTCTTCGGTCAACGGCCCTACGACGAGGTGCGAATCGACGAGATCGCCGAGCGCGCAGGAGTGTCCCGCGCCCTGATGTACCACTACTTTCCCGACAAACGAGCGTTCTTCGCCGCCGTCGTGCGCGCCGAGGGCGAGCGACTGTTCGAGGCGACCAACACCCCACCCCAACCGGGGCAGACACTGTTCGGCCAGGTGCGCGCCGGCGTGCTGGCCTATCTGCAGTACGACGAACACCACCCCCACGGCGCGTGGGCGGCATACATGGGGATGGGCCGTGCCGACCCGGTGTTGCGCGGAATCGAAGACATCGACAACGACCGCCAGGCCAACCGCATCATCGACCGCATCGTCGGCGCAGTCGGCGGCATCGACCACAAGGTCGAACGAGACCTGCGCGCAACCGTCTACGGCTGGCTCGCCTTCACCTTCGAGATGTGCCGCCAGCGGTTGCTCGACTCGTCACTGGATGCCGACTTCATCGCCGACCAGTGCGCGCACGGCTTGATGGATGCCGTGGGACGGGTACCGGGAATCCCTTCTGCGCTCGCCGAAGCAGTGGCTCCCGACCGGCGCTGAGGTCAGCCCTGCAGGTGGCCGCAGCGCTGCCGAAACTCGACCAGCGGCGCGCGGATGCCGCGGAGTTCAGTCGCCACCTGGGGGTTCGCATCCATGTATTGGGTCACCGCGGCCTTCTTCTCGTCGGCGTTCATCCTGAGCAGGGAACTGAAAAAGTCGTTGACCGGCGGGTGGGTGAATAAGTACGCCGACGTGGCGGCACTGACCCCGGTGGCGATGCCGGCCACGTCGGCCGCCGTGCAATTCGGCACGGGCTGCGCGGGCGCGGGAACCGCGACAGCGCTCAGGGCTGCGCCGGTACCGAGAGTCGCGGCGAGAAGACACCGCGCGAAGAAGGAACGCACGTAAGGGATCGTAGGCCGCGTCAGCCGCAGCGGTTCCGGAAATCCGTCATGGGCTGGCGAATGGCCTGCAGCTCACCGCGCACTTGCGGGTTCGCGGTGAGGAACGCCTCGAGAGCCGCCTTGCGCTCCTCCGGGGACTTGCCCTTCAGGGTGGAGAAGAAATCGTTCACCGGCGGATGGGTGTACAGATAGGCCGTCGTCGCAGCCATGACCCCGGTCATCGTTCCGGTGAGGTCGGCTGAGGTGCAGTTGGGCGGCGCAGGCGGCTGAGCATGCGCCGGCGCCGCACCGAGCCCGCCGAGGCAGGCGATGACCGCCACCGCGCGGACAAGGGTTCGAGACGACATGTGTTTCTCCTTGTTTGCGTTGGTCACCGTCGTCCGCCTCCACCGCGGCCGCCGCCTCCGAAACCGCCACCCCCGCCGAATCCGGGTCCTCCCGGTCCGCCGGGCCCGCCGATGCCTCCCGGTCCGCCGGGGCCTCCCGGCCCACCGGGGCCTCCGGGATTCCAGTCGACGTCGACGTCGAAATCGACGTTCCACCACTCGTCGCAGTCGTACCAGTCGATGTCGCAGGGATACGGAGCGTAGGGACCGGACGATCCGCTGGGCCCGTCACCTGTGTTGGAGCCTCGGACTGTGCCCTGGGAGCAGATGGTCGTGCCGCCGGAGCTGGTGCAATCGGCCGCGGCGGGGGGCGCCACCGCCACCGCGGTCGACACCACGACAGGCGCGACCAAGAAGGTCACGAACCGCATTGCACACTCCTCGGCCGTAGGTCAGCCTGACGTTAAGCAGGTGCGGTCACCGCGACATCCCCCACAACGGGGGAAAGTTTGCTCAAAGCCGTCATCCCCGGGCGCTGACGGGGTAGCGTCCAATTCGCCTGGGGTCAGGCTCTTTCGGCTGTCCCTAGCAGTCACGCCAGGCGTGACCCCAGGCCTCACCCTGCAACCAGCGCCGGCTCGGTGCGCCGTGGCAGCACGCGCCGTCAACCGTTCGGTGAGAACCGACGACCTTCCCCCAGTTAGGGGGAGGACACCCGGTCGCGGGCCGCCTTAGCATCCGATCGACGCGATCGAGAGGCTTGCCATGGCGGACAACAGATGGGCGCAGCCCGCAGCGATGGCCATTCCACCGGAGGGCTATCACGAACTGGAGCGGGGCCGCTATGGGCCCGTCTTCCCGCGAACACCCGCCTGTCACGGTTTCTCGATCATCGCGAAGGTGAAGGAAGGGCGCGAGGACGCCGTGCGCGCCTACGGCAAGCAGATCGAGGAGGCGATTGCGGCGAGTCCCGACGTGCTCGCCCCGCTGCGCCTGCACTATCTGCGCTGGATCCTGTTCGACGTGGGGTCGGGGCTGCACTTCCAATACCAGGGAATCTTCGACACCGATTTCGACAAGTACACCGAAGACGCCGTGCGGCTGTTCAGTGCCACCGGCATCACCACGGTGTTCACCAATCTCGAGGGTTTTCCCGAGGACTGGAAGACCAACCCCGACGCCTTCATCACGTTCGTGCGGGAGCACCAGGTACCGAGCTTCCTGGAGTACGGCGAATACCCCTACGTGACCGCCGACGAGATCAAGAAAGCCTTGCGGCTCAAGGCGGCATTCTCCGACATGCTCGACCAGATGCAGTGACGCTCGAACTCGACGACATCCAGCACATTCTGTTGACCAGGACGCCCGCCATGACCGGCAGGTACGAGTTCCTCACGTTCGACACCGCCGCCGGCGGCCGGGCCTGGCTGTCCGAACTGCTCGACCGGGTGCAGTCGGCATCAGACGCCGTCGCCACGATGGATGCGTCGAAGCGTTGGATCACGTTGGCATTCACCTGGAATGGGCTACGGGCCCTCGGCGTCCCCGAGGATTCGCTGGCCACCTTTCCCGAAGAGTTCAGGGAAGGCATGGCCGCCCGGGCCGACATTCTCGGCGACACCGGCCCGAACGCGCCGGAGCACTGGGTGGACGGTCTGGCCGGTGACGACATCCACACCATCGCCATCCTGTTCGCCCGCGACGACGACGAACACCGGCGGTGCGTGGGCGAACACGACAAGCTCGTCGCACGCTGCGACGGGGTGCGCACCGTGTCCTACCTCGACCTCAACGCGCACCCGCCGTTCAACTATGCCCATGATCATTTCGGATTCCGGGATCGGCTTTCCCAACCCGTGATGAAGGGGTCGGGTGAAGAGCCGACACCGGGTTCCGGCCTGGCGCTGGAGCCCGGAGAGTTCATCCTGGGCTACCCCGACGAGTTCAGTCCCTCTCCGGAGATTCCGGCGCCAGAAGCGTTGTCCCGCAATGGCAGTTACATGGCCTACCGCCGACTCCAGGAGCACGTCGGCGCCTTCCGCGCGTATCTGGCCGACAACGCCGAAAGCCCGCAGGAGCAGGAGCTGCTGGCCGCCAAGTTCATGGGTCGCTGGCGCAGCGGCGCTCCCCTGGTCCTGGCACCCGATGCCGACGATCCCGAACTCGGTGCAGACCCGATGCGTAACAACGACTTCAACTACAAGGAAATGGATCCTTTCGGTTACGCGTGCCCGCTGGGATCCCATGCACGTCGGCTCAATCCGCGCGACACGGCCCACAACATGAACCGGCGCCGCATGATTCGCCGCGGCGCCACCTACGGTCCGGCACTCCCGGATGGCGCGCCGGAGGACGGCGTGGACCGCGGAATCGCCGCGTTCATCATTTGTGCGAGCCTGGTCCGGCAGTTCGAATTCGCGCAGAACGTGTGGATCAACGACAAGAGCTTCCACGAACTCGGCAACGAGCACGATCCGATCTGCGGAATGCAGGACGGCACACTGGACTTCACCGTGCCCAAGCGACCGATCCGCAAAGTACACAAAGGTATTCCCGCGTTCACCACGCTGCGGGGAGGCGCGTACTTCTTCTTGCCCGGAATCAGGGCTCTGCGGTATCTGGCGGAGGGAAGCCGATGACTGTCCGAGCGGCCCGCACCTACAACCAGCAGCACGTCGCCCGCCCGCGCGACGGCCGTCGACGCATCAGCATCTACTGGACATGGAGTTATCCCTGGGAGGCGCAACGGGATCCGGCAGCGATGTCGAACCGGTTCTCGACACTGACCGAGGTACGCAACGTGGTCTACCCGGCGTATGAGACTACCGAGTTCGAGGCCGGCAACTTCCTGCAGGGCATCGCCGGGACCCTCGAACTGTTCCATCGCTCCACCCTGTCCTTCCAGGACCTCGTCGGCGAGGTCACCGGCCACCCGGTTGCGGTGTTCCAGCGTGTCGACCAGGCCGGTTACCCCCAACCGATCGACGAGAGGATCCTGGCCGATACCGACACGCTGATGGTGTTCGGGCTCGATCACCTCAACTCCGGCCTGGAGGCCACTCGGGAAGAAGTGGAAGCGATCCGCGAATGGCTGCGGCAGGAGGGCAATTGCCTTCTACTTGCGCCACACCATGACGTCGGGTTCACCGACGACCTCGCACAACGACAGGTCGAGTACGAGCACCACGGTGACCGACTCGTGCCGCGCAAACAACGCTTCAGCCGCTACACAAGGTCGTTGATGCGCGCACTCTCCGTTCCCGTGCACAACATCTGGGGACTGCGACCCGATGTGGTCGAGGGAACGCGGGACCCCCTGCCGCTGAACACTTTCCGTGAGTTCGACGAGCTGGGGTTGCTCGCCGACGTACCGACGCTGAGCTTCCATCAGCACCTTCCGCACTACGAGTTGACCGCACCCGAGGGCGCGAACCTGCGAGTGCTGGCGCGCCAGCCCGTCGACCTCAAACGACCCCACCCCTTCACCGCAGCCGGCAACACCGCTTTCAACGCGGTCATCTGGATGCCACCCGACGGCGAACGCGCCGCCGACATCGTGCTCATCGATTCGACGCACTTCACCACTCTGTTCGGCGGCACGGACAGTCTGCGCAACCTCTGGCGGAACCTGGCGAGAATGGCTCTATGACACAGGCCCCGTTCGACACCGTGGTGCGTTACGTCGATGCGTTCAACGGCGCCGACGTCGACGCGATGGCGTCCGAGTGCGCCGACGTGATGCAGATTCTCGACGGCATGGCGCCCCACGTGTGGGTAGGCCCGACGGCGACCCGTGACTGGTGGCGTGACGTGCTGACCGAAGGCGAGCATCTGGGTGCTTCCGGCTACCAGATCTCGCTCGAGGAACCGCGACACGTCGACGTCACCGGTGACTGCGCCTACGTCGTGGTGCCGGCGACGATGACGTTCGATCTCCGAGGTGACCGTCGGACGCAGACGGGATCGACGTTCACGGTCGCTCTGCAACGCAGGGGCGGCGCATGGCTGATCGCGGCGTGGAGCTGGTCGAAGGGAGCGTGAGAGCTCTCACTCCGGGATCAGACCGACCCGTTTGGCTTCCGCGACCGCCTCGGCGCGCGACGAAACCCCCAGCTTGCGGTAGATCGACGTCGCCTGGCTCTTCGCCGTCTCCCGACCGACCATCAGCACCTCCGAAATGCTCTGCAGCGAAAGGTGCGTCGCCAAATGCGGCAGTAGCCGCAGCTCGGCTGCGGTCAGCGGGCGGGCAGCGCCCGTGGCCAACGACTTGACGCGTTCGATGCGTTGCAGGAGTGCCACCGCGTCGGGTTCGCGATGACGGAGGCGCTCCGCCGCGGCGAGGTGCTTGGCGAGCAGGTCCGGGTCCCCGATGACGGCGCCCGTCCATGCCAGCAGCCCGTGGCCCATCAACGCGGTGCGCGCCGCCAACTGACCCAGCCGGTCCAGTAGAACCTCCGTCATACCGACGGCCTCCCGGGCCGACGCCACATCGCCGACGCGTGCACCCATGACCGCACTTGTGGCGTATACGACAATCATCGGCACCACGTCGCACAGGTCGTATTTGTCGACGAGGGTGCGCGCAGCGTCGCTGCGCTGGACAGCGCTCTCGTCATCCCCGCTGCCCAGGTCGAGTAATGCCAGGTGCGCAAGGGCTGCCGCCTGGAAACCCGGAAGATCCTCGGTGACCGGGAGGGCAGATTCGAGCAGCACGCGGGCCCGGTTCACCTGGCCCCTCATGGCCTCCGCCGCACCCTTCATGACGGTGGCCGCCCCCCACCACGGGTTCACCAGGCTGTCGCCTGCCGCGCGCACCACGTCGGCGTGGCGGATCACGTCGGCCACACCACCGGCCCCCAGCATCGAGCTGATCAGTGCCACAGCCACTTTCACCGACGGGGTGCCGTCCGACAGCGGTTGCCCGTCGTCGCAGCGGTGCGCCAGCATCAGCGAACGCTGGATCAATTCGGCATCTGCCGTCGTGACTCCGAGCCATGCCCGGGCCACCGCGGCATCTGGATGCTCGGCGAATGTGCGTGCATCGAGCATGCCCAGGCGGCGCGCGAGCACCCCGGTGCGTCCGTCGAAGCTGAGCCGGACCGCTTCCCGGTTTACCAGGGACGCCGCGCGCTCCCGGTCTCCGGCGTCCAATGCCAGCAGCAGCGCGCCGTCGATGTCGCCTTCCCGTTCGAGCAGATCTGCTGCGCGCACCGCCAATTCACGAAAGCGTGCCGTGTTGTCGGCCCGCAATCTGTCCCGCAGCACGTCACCGAACAGGTGGTGGTAGCGGTACCAGCGATGCCGATAGTCCAGGGCAATGAGGAACGGATTACCCGTGGTGGCCATGGATTCCAAGATGCGCGCGGAATCGTGGCGGCCCAAGACGACGTCGAGCTGTTCTGCGTTGAAGCGGTCGAGGACCGCCGATTCGACGAGGAAGGTGGCGATGTGTGCGTCGAGGCGGTCGAGGACTTCTTCGACGACGTACTCGACAACCAGGTTGTTCCGACCGCTCAGCGCGTCGAGTGGCGCCCCGTCGCGCAACGCCATCGCGGTCAGGACGATTCCGGCCGCCCACCCCTCGCAGAGGTCCACGACGGCGGTCGCGGTCGCGTGGGTCCGGGGTCCGCTGACCATCTCCAGGGCGGCCATCGCCTCCTCCCGGGAGAACCTCAACATCTCCTGGCCGACTTCGACCACGGTCTTCTGCAAGCGGCGGCGCGCGATATCCAGCGGGAGCAGGTACCGCCCGAGGAGGGCGATCGTCGTCGTCAGCGGCGCAGCATCGATGAGCAGATGCAGCGCGGTGACGGCGTCGGGAGCTGAGAGCTTGTGGACATCGTCGACGACCAGTACGACGGGCCCGCACTCCTCCAGCACCTGCACGACCGTCGGCAACAGGTGGGTGACCGGGGGCCGTCCCGGCCCCCGCAGATAGTGCAGCAGGTCGTGATCGGTCTGCCTGAGTTCGACGACCGCTGTCGCGAGGTGCAGCAGCAGGTGGGCGGGGTCGTCGTCGAGATGGTCGATACGCGCCCAGGCGAACGGCCGGTCGTCGTCGGCATCCCACAGGGCGGCCGCGGTCGTCTTGCCGTATCCCGCCGGTGCCGTCACGACCACGAGGTCGCCCCCGGCGGCTGACCGCAGAAATCGGGTCAGATCGGGGCGCCGCACGACGCGGTCGGCGATCCTCGGCCGGCCCATCGTGGCAGCCGGAATATACGGCCGCCAGTCCCCCGCCACCACAACCGGATCTTAGGCATCTGACTTCGCAATACGGATAGCTTTTGCTGATCACAGTTCGCCCCGGGGCACGTTGTCGGTGGGAGAGGGCACCATGGACCCATGCCCACCGCGACCGATCCACTGTCACGCTTTTCCGCGTTGACGCGCGAGTGGTTCGCGGGCACGTTCGTCGAGCCGACCCCGGCGCAGGCCGAGGCATGGCAGGCCATCGCCGCCGGGGAGAACACGCTGGTCATCGCGCCGACCGGATCAGGCAAGACGCTGGCGGCGTTCTTGTGGGCTATCGATGGTCTGGCCCGCAAACCGCAGGCCAAGCGGGGTACCCGGGTCCTCTACGTTTCCCCGCTCAAGGCTCTCGCCGTCGACGTCGAACGTAATCTACGGACACCGCTGACCGGCATCTCGCGTATTGCGGAGCGCACCGGAGAGGCACCGCCGGCGATCAGCGTCGGAGTGCGCTCCGGCGACACCACTCCCAGTAAGCGCCGCGAGCTGATCACCAAACCGCCCGACATCCTGATCACCACGCCCGAGTCGTTGTTCTTGATGCTCACGTCCGCGGCTCGCGAAACGTTGGCCGACGTCGAGACCGTGATCGTCGACGAGGTGCATGCCGTGGCGGGCACCAAGCGGGGCGCCCACCTGGCGGTGTCGCTGGAACGGCTCGACGCAATGTTGGACAAGCCCGCGCAGCGCATCGGTCTCTCGGCAACGGTCCGCCCGCCCGAAGAGGTGGCACGGTTCCTGTCCGGCGCCGCGCCCACGACCATCGTGGCGCCCCCTGCCGCCAAGACGTTCGACCTGACGGTGCAGGTGCCCGTCCCCGACATGGCCAACCTCGAAGACAACTCGATCTGGCCCGACGTCGAGGAACGCATCGTCGATCTGGTCGAGGCGCACAACTCGTCGATCGTGTTCACCAACTCGCGTCGCCTCGCCGAGCGGCTGACCGCACGGCTGAACGAGATTCACGCCGAACGTGCCGGTATTGACCTGGGTGCCCACAACCCGGGCGTGGCAGGCGGGGCGCCCGCGCACCTTATGGGCAGCGGGCAGACCTACGGTGCCGAGCCGCTGCTGGCGCGGGCCCACCACGGCTCGGTCAGCAAGGAAGCGCGCGCCGACGTCGAAGACGCCCTCAAGAGCGGCCGACTCAAGGCGGTGGTCGCCACGTCCAGTCTCGAGCTCGGCATCGACATGGGCTCGGTTGATCTGGTGATCCAGGTCGAGACCCCGCCGTCGGTCGCCAGTGGTCTGCAGCGCGTCGGTCGCGCCGGGCATCAGGTCGGCGAGATCAGCCAGGGCGTGCTGTTCCCGAAGCACCGCACCGACCTGATCGGGTGCGCGGTCAGCGTGCAGCGGATGCTGGCCGGGCAGATCGAGACCATGCGTGTGCCGGCCAATCCGCTCGACGTGCTGGCCCAGCACACCGTGGCGGCCGCCGCGCTCGAGCCGATCAGCGCCGATGCCTGGTTCGACACCGTGCGACGCAGTGCGCCGTTCGCGACCCTGCCACGCAGCGCCTTCGAGGCGACGCTGGACCTGCTATCGGGGAAGTATCCGTCCACCGAGTTCGCCGAGCTGCGGCCGCGCATCGTCTACGACCGCGACACCGGCACGCTGACATCGCGCCCCGGAGCCCAACGGCTGGCGGTCACATCCGGAGGAGCGATTCCCGATCGCGGGCTGTTCACCGTGTTCCTGGCCTCCAGCGCGGACTCCGAAAAGCCCTCCCGGGTGGGTGAACTCGACGAGGAGATGGTCTACGAGTCCCGGCCCGGCGACGTCATCTCACTGGGCGCGACGAGCTGGCGCATCACCGAGATCACCCACGACCGGGTGCTGGTCATTCCCGCGCCGGGTGAACCGGCGCGGCTGCCGTTCTGGCGAGGCGACGGCGTCGGTCGTCCCGCCGAACTGGGCGCGGCCATCGGCGCCTTCAACGGCGAGCTAGCCCGGCTGGACCGCCCCGAGTTCGAATCACGTTGCCAGGAAGTCGGATTCGACGACTACGCGACCGACAACCTGTGGCAGCTCATCGACGAACAGCGCTCGGCGACGTCGGCGGTACCGTCGGACACGACGCTGATCGTCGAACGCTTCCGTGACGAACTCGGCGACTGGCGGGTCATTCTGCACTCCCCTTACGGCCTTCGGGTGCACGGACCACTGGCCTTGGCGGTGGGCAAGCGGCTCTACGAGCGCTACGGCATCGACGAAAAGCCGACGGCGTCCGACGACGGCATCATCGTGCGGCTCCCTGACACCGACGACGCGGCGCCCGGTGCCGACATCTTCGTGTTCGACGCCGACGAGATCGAGCCGCTGGTCACCACCGAGGTCAGCAGCTCGGCTCTGTTCGCATCGCGATTCCGCGAGTGCGCGGCCAGGGCCTTGCTGTTGCCCCGCCGCCATCCCGGCAAGCGGTCGCCGCTGTGGCATCAACGCCAACGTGCCGCGCAGCTTCTCGACGTCGCACGCAACTACCCCGACTTCCCCATCGTGCTCGAAGCCGTGCGCGAGTGCCTGCAGGACGTCTACGACGTGCCGACACTGACGGCGCTGATGGGTCGCATCGCCCAGCGCCGGGTTCGCATCCTCGAAGTGGAAACCCAGACGCCGTCCCCGTTCGCCGCATCGCTGTTGTTCGGCTATGTCGGCGCATTCATGTACGAAGGGGACAGTCCACTCGCCGAACGGCGCGCGGCAGCACTGGCTCTGGACCCGACCCTGCTGGCCGAACTGCTCGGACGCGTCGAACTGCGCGAGCTTCTCGACGCCGACGTCATCGCCACCACGACGCGTCAGCTGCAGCACCTCACCCCCGAGCGCCTGGTTCGCGACGCCGAGGGCATTGCCGACCTGTTGCGACTGCTCGGCCCCTTGACCGCCGACGAGATCGCCGAGCGGTGTGTGCAGTCGGAGGTCGGCGGCTGGCTCGAAGGACTGCTGACGGCCAAGCGCCTTCTCCCGGTGTCGTACGCCGGCCAGACCTGGTGGGCTGCCGTCGAAGACATCGGACGTCTGCGCGACGGTGTCGGCGTTGCGGTTCCCGTCGGTGTGCCGATCGCGTTCCTGGAACCGATCGTCGATCCGCTGGGCGAACTACTCTCCCGGTACGCGCGCACACGAGGCCCGTTCACCACGGCGGAGGCGGCATCCCGCTTCGGGCTCGGGCTGCGGGTCACAGCCGACGTGCTGGGCCGGCTGGCCGCCGATCGCAAGGTCGTCCGCGGTGAGTTCAGCGACGTCCCACCAGATTCCGGAGGCGTCGAACAATGGTGTGACGCCGAGGTGCTGCGTATCCTGCGGCGGCGTTCGCTGGCGGCACTACGCGCGCAGATCGAACCTGTCAGCACGGCGGCGTTCGGGCGGTTCCTTCCCGCCTGGCAGATGCTGGGCACCGATTCGGTATCAGGTGTGGACGGGCTCGCGGCGGTGATCGATCAGCTGGCAGGCGTGCCGATGCCGGCGTCCGCGGTCGAGCCGTTGATCTTCGGGCAGCGGGTCCGCGACTACCAGCCGGGGATGCTGGACGAACTGCTGGCCTCGGGTGAAGTGCTGTGGTCGGGGTCGGGCGCGCTGTCGGCCGCCGACGGCTGGGTGTCCTTCCATCCGTCGGACACTGCGCCGCTGTCGCTCGCCCCACCCGGCGAGCTGGAGATGACCGACGTTCATCATCAGATTCTGGCGGCACTGTCGGGTGGCGGCGCGTACTTCTTCCGCCAGTTGGCCATCGACGGAGTGTCGACGGAGTCGTTGAAAGAAGCTTTGTGGCAATTGATCTGGGCCGGATACGTTGGCGGCGACACCTTCGCTCCCGTGCGGGCGCTGCTGGCGGGCACCAAAGGACCGGGCTCGCGGCGTGCCGCTGCGCCGTCGCACCGGCACCGGAGGGCTCCGCGGCTGAGCCGCTACAGCCTCAGTACGACGAGCCTCAGCGCACACCGCGATTCCGACCCGACGGTGGCGGGACGGTGGTCGGCGCTGCCCGTCCCGGAAGTCGATTCCACGGTGCGCGCGCACTACCAGGCCGACCAGCTGCTGGCGCGTCACGGCGTACTCACCAAGGGCGCGGTGGCCAGCGAGAACATCGTGGGCGGTTTCGCGTCGATGTACAAGGTGCTCACCACCATGGAGGAGGCCGGACGGTGCCAACGCGGCTACTTCGTCGAATCGCTCGGCGGTGCGCAGTTCGCGACGGCGAGCACAGTCGACAGGCTGCGTAGCCACGCCGACAGCATCGACGATAAGCAGCAGAGCCTGCGCGCGGTCGCGCTGGCGGCCACCGATCCTGCCAACCCGTACGGCGCGGCGCTACCCTGGCCGACCCGCGGGGCCGAGGGTGACACTGCGCATCGCCCAGGTCGTAAAGCCGGCGCTCTCGTCGTGCTCGTGGACGGCGAGCTGGCGTGGTATGTGGAGCGAGGAGGCCGCTCGCTGCTGAGCTTCGGCATCGACCAGGAGACGGCGAACGCGGCAGCCGCCGCATTGGCCGAATTGGTCACGCGGCGACGGGTTCCCGCACTGCTGGTGGAACGTGTTGACGGCGTCCCGGTGCTGGAAGCACGCGACTCGCTCGTCGTCGAGGCGCTGACGACGGCGGGCTTCTCGCGGACGCCACGCGGGCTGCGGTTGCGCTGATGCCCGAAGGGGACACCGTCTTCCGCACCGCAGCCAAACTGCGTGAAGCGCTGGAGGGCAGAGAGCTGACGCGGTGCGACGTCCGCGTTCCACGCTACGCGGCGGTGGACCTGTCCGGTCAGGTCGTCGACGAAGTGCTCAGCCGGGGCAAGCACCTCTTCATCCGGGTGGGCCAGGCCAGCATTCATTCGCATCTGAAGATGGACGGCGCCTGGGTGATCGGTCGGGTTCGGCAACCGGCATACAAGATCCGAATCGTGCTGGAGACGGCGTCTTCTCGTGCGTCCGGCATCGATCTCGGAGTGCTGGAAATCCTGGACCGCGCGACCGACATGGAGGCCGTCGCCCACCTTGGGCCGGACCTGCTCGGGCCCGACTGGTCGGCTCAAACCGCCGCAGCGAACCTGGTCGCCGATCCCGATCGGCCATTGTCCGAAGTGCTGCTGGATCAGCGGGTGATGGCAGGCGTGGGCAACGTATTCGCCAATGAGATCTGTTTCGTGTTCGGGCTGCTGCCCGGCACGGCCGTCAAAGAAGTCACCGACCCACTCCGTCTGGTGAACCGGGCCCAGCAGATGTTGTGGCTCAACAGGTTACGCCTCAACCGCACCACCACCGGAAACACGCGACCCGGTCAAGACGTGTGGGTGTACGGCAGGGCGGGTCTGCCCTGCCGCCGCTGCGGCACGCCAATCGAGACCGACAAGGACACCGAGCGAGTCACCTACTGGTGCCCCAACTGCCAACGCTGATCTCGCCGGAGTTGCATTCCAGCAGCGAAAGTACGAGTAGATCTCTGCGCGTGCACAGTCTACGCGGACGCTGTGGATAACTTCCCGCCAGAGCCCGGTTTTCGTCAGAGAACACGGAGATCATCCGGACATGGGAAACATCATCATCGGCACCGAAGCTGTTGCGAACGGCGTCATCACCAGACATGAGCTACAACGTTGGTATCACCCGATCTTGCCCAATGTTCATGCACTGCGCGATCACGCCTTGACGTTGAACGATCGCACCGAGGCGGCGTGGCTGTGGTCTCGGCGTCGCGGTGTCATCACAGGCTTGGCCGCAGCCGCGGCACACGGCTCGCTCTGGATCGACGCCGGCGTCGACATCGAGCTGATCTACAACTGCCCCCGCCCGCCGGTCGGCGTCATCGCTCGAAATGAGCGGCTTGCCGACGACGAGTGGCAAATGCTCGCAGGGCTGCCAGTGGCCACTCCATCGCGAGCCGCTTTCGATCTTGGCCGGTTTCAGCCGACCCACGATGCACTGGCACGACTCGACGCACTGATGCGAGCACGGCCGTTTTCCGTCGAAGATGTTCTTGTGCTGGCCAAGCGCTACAAGGGCCGGCATGGAGTGGCACGCCTGAAAGCGGTTCTTCCGTTCATCGACGGCCACGCCGAATCGCCGCGCGAGTCCTGGTGGCGAAAACTGGTAATTGACTCCGGTTTCCCGGTGCCTGCGACGCAGATCCCCGTAGCAGGCGAAAGCGGTGAAATCCTTCGCTTGCTTGATTTCGGGTGGGAAGAGTTCCAAGTCGCCGTCGAGTATGACGGCGAGCAGCATCAATCGGATCGCAAGCAGTACCTCAAGGACCGTCGCGTCATGCCGCTGTTGGAGCAGCTTCGTTGGAAGGTCGTCACCGTCGTCAGGGAGGATGATCCGGTCGCCGTCCTGCAGCGCATCAGTCGCGCCATGTGGAGCCGGGGTTGGCGCGGCCAAGTCCAGATCCCCGCCTACGCCTACCAGCGTCGGCACTGGGCCTAGATTGCATCTACGCAGCGAAAGCGCGAATACTTGCCTGTTGGAATGCAATTCCGGCGACGGGGCCTAGACGGTGCAGTCGACGCCCGCGACGTCGCGGGCGATCACGCATGCCGACGGGTTGGACAGCTTCCACGTGCCGTCCTGGTCGATCCAGTAGATGTTGTGTGTCTTGGTACCGAAGATCGGGATCGTGACCGCAATCTGTGCATCGAGTTGATTACCATTGAGGACCGGATTCTGCACCTGCCAGTTCACCATGCCGCCGTAGGTGTTCAACCGGTTGGCGATGTTGTCGGCGGTGGGGATCGCAGCCTCTCCCCCAGCCAGCTTGGATGCGCGGACCTCGCTCGGCGTTCCGGTATTCAGCACCTGCTGCAATTCAGATGTCAGCTCACCCGCGGACGGCACCGGCGGTTGTGCGTACGCGACACCCATCCCACTCAGGGCACCCGCCGCCAACACCGACACCGCCGCGATCGCAGCACGCATGAACGCTTCCTTCCGCAAAGATGAGCCGACCCTGGCACACCTCACCACGCGGACGGCGGCCCCACAAGGCCTACGTCCACGGACACCACGAAGCCGGAATTGCATTCCAGCAGCAAAAGCGCGAGTTGGCGCCTGCTGGAATGCAATTCCGGCGACAAATCAGAACGGCAGCGCGTACTTGAAGATCTTGCGAACCACCGTCGCGAACTGCCGCGGCAGCGGGCCGGTGTTGTACGGCACGCCGTAGCGTTCACAGATCTCACGCACCTTGGGTGCGATCTCCGCGTGCCGGAACGCCGGGATGTCCGGGAACAGGTGATGCTCGATCTGGAAGGACAGGTTGCCACTCAAAATGTGGAACAGCTTGCCGCCGGTCAGATTCGCCGACCCCAGCACCTGGCGGAAGTACCACTGGCCCCGCGTCTCGGCCTTGGTCTCCTCGATCGAGAACTCCTGAACGTCCTCCGGGAAGTGTCCGCAGAAGATGATCATGTAGGCCCACACGTTGCGCATCAGGTTCGCGGTCAGGTTGCCGGCGAACACCCACGGCGCGAAGGGCCCTGCCAACAGCGGGAAGGCGACGTAATCCTTCAGCGTCTGCCGCTTGGTCTTGCGCCAGATGCCTTCGAGAATTTCCCGCTTGTCGGTCAGGGTGATCTCGCCGGCGGCGATTTTCTCGCTTTCCAGCTCGTGCAGCGCCACCCCGTACTGGAACAGCACCATCAGCAGGAACGCGTACACCGGGTTGCCGAGATAGTACGGCCGCCATTTCTGATCGGTGCTCATCCGCAGGATGCCGTAGCCGATGTCGCGGTCCAGCCCGACGATGTTGGTGTAGGTGTGGTGCATGTAATTGTGCGAGTGTCGCCACTGGTCGGCCGGGCACGCGGTGTCCCATTCGAAGTTGCGGCTCGAGATCGCCGGATCGCCCATCCAGTCGTACTGACCGTGCATGACGTTGTGGCCGATCTCCATGTTGTCGATGATCTTGGACAGGCCCAGCATCGCCGTGCCCGCCAGCCAGAACGGCGGGAAGATCCCACCGAACAGCAGGGCGCGGCCGCCGATCTCAAGTCCGCGCTGCACCTTGATCATTCGCCGAATGTAGGTAGCGTCGCGCTCCCCGAGGTCGGCGATGACGCTCTCTTTCAGCGCGTCGAGCTCGCGACCGAAGGCCTCGGCCTGCTCGGGGGTAAGGGTGACGGTCTTGCCGGCGACGGTCTTGCTGAGCGTCCGCGCCTGCGCGGTCGTATCGGGAGTGGTGGTGTCCAGAGTGTCGGTCATGATTCCTACCTCTCAGTTGTTGCCGAGACTGCATCTACGGTGCGAATTCGGGCGGAAACACCGCGCGGAATGCAGTTTCGGCGGGTTGGCTTATAGGTCGATGACGACATCGCCGACGGGGGCCGAGACGCAGATCTGCACGTCTTCTTCCTCGGTCGACGAGATCGCGCCAGTGATGACGTTGCGCACGGCGCCGCTTGTTTTGCGCCGCGTGCAGGAGAAGCAGATCCCCATGCGGCATCCGCTCTCCGGGGTCAGGCCTGCGTTCTCGGCCTGGTTGAGAATCGGCTGACCGTCGTCGACGACGTCGATGCCGGCTCCGGTGAAACTCACGTTCCCACCGGATGATTCGGTGATCGTGAATTCCGGCGGTACGAAGCTCTCCGATTCGGCATGTGGAAACACCTCGCGAACCGCGTCGACAAGCACAGGCGGGCCACACGCGTACACCGCATCGGGGTCTTCCATCGCGGTGTGCGCCGCGCAGAAGCGCCCCTCGAGATCCGAACCGGTCGTGTCCCGCGTGTACCCGTGCAAGACGGTGACATTCGGCATCGCCCGGGCTATCTCGGCCAGTTCGGCGCGGTAGCAGGCCTCATGCACAGACCGTGCGTAGTGGATGAAGACCACCTCGCCCGTATGCCGCCGAGATCGCAGTGTGCGCAACATCGACATGACGGGGGTGATGCCGCTTCCGCCGGAGACGAAAAGGATCTTGCCGCCCGGACGGTCGGAAAGCGTGAAGTCACCGCCCACCGAATCGAGGCCGACGACCATGCCGCGGCGCGCGTGTTCGTACAAATAGTTCGACACCAGTCCGCCGTCATGGCGACCGATGGTCAGCTCGATGTGACGGTCGCCCTCGCCGTTGGCCGGCGAGTAGGGACGGGTGCGGCGTCGCCCGTCGATGTCGACGGAGACGTTGATGTGCTGCCCGGCCCGGAAGCCGGTGAAGGCCCGGTTGGGCGCCAACGTCAGGGTCACGCTTCGCGGGGTGGTCCGCCGCACCTCGACAACCCTGGCGCGGCCCTGCCCGCGCGTCCAGGTGGGGTCGACCAGCTCGGTGTAGCGGTCGACGCCGTGCGGACCGGTCAGAAGGTCCAGCAGGGCGGACCGCTTGACCCGCTTGGTCAAAGTTTGAGTGAACATGTGTACACCGTGCGCGCTCGGCGCTGGTCCCGTCAAGAGATCACTGCAGCTTGTGGTAGGTTTCACATAGTGAACAGTCGTACTCCCAGCTCACGATCGGAGCATTCCAGCCGCTCCCGGTCGAAGGAAAAGAGCAGGGACACCCTGTCGCGGGAGGAACGCAAAGAGGCCACCCGCCGCGCGATCGTTTCCGCTGCGCTACATCTCCTCGCCGAACGAAGCTTCAGCGCACTGAGCCTGCGCGAAGTCACCCGTGAAGCCGGGATCGTGCCTGCCGCGTTCTATCGCCACTTCGAATCGATGGAAGCCCTCGGCCGGGTCCTGATCGACGAGTCGTTTCGCGCCTTGCGCGAGATGCTGCGTGGCGCACGCGCCGGCAAGCTGGATCCGAACCGCGTCATCGAGTCGTCGGTCGACATTCTCATCGACAGCGTGCAGCAGCGGCGCGAGCACTGGCGCTTCATCGGACGCGAACGCTCCACCGGCGTCACGGTGCTGCGCTACGCAATCCGCACCGAGATCCGTTTGATCACTTCGGAGTTGGCCATCGACCTGGCGCGCTTCCCAAACCTCAACACATGGAGCAGCGAGGACCTCAACATCCTGGCCAGTGTCTTCGTCAACTCCATGATCGTGATCGCCGAATCCCTGGAAGACGCCACGGACCCCGCGAGCATCGAGGAGATACGGCGTATCGCGGTCAAACAACTCCGGATGATCACCGTCGGCGTGGCGGGGTGGCGCAGCAGTTAACGTGACGGGATGTCGTCGACACTCGAAGTGACACTTCCTCGTCCTGAGATCGCCGTCCTCACTCTGAACAGGCCGGACAAGCTCAACGCACTGACCTATGAACTGGTCGAGGCGTTGCACGATGCACTCGATGCGGCCGGCAACGACAACACCGTGCGCGTCGTGGTGCTGACCGGGGCGGGACGTGGCTTCTGCTCCGGCCTGGATCTGAGCACCCCCAATCCTGACGAGGCGGGCGGCGGAACCGAGTTCCCCAGATCGGGGATGCGGTGGCAGGAACGCATCGCCGAGCTCACCGCGAAGATCCACCGGCTGCGTCAGCCGGTGATCGCGGCCGTCAACGGCGTCGCCTATGGCGGTGGTTTGGGTATCGCCGCGGCGTGCGACATCCGCCTCGCATCGCCGTCCGCGCGGTTCTGCACCCAGTTCATCAAGCTCGGGTTGGGCGGCTGCGATATCGGGGTGAGCTACACGCTGCCCCGGATCGTCGGCGCGGGAACCGCATTCGACCTCATCCTGACGGCACGTGCCGTGGACGCCGAGGAGGCACTGCGGATCGGCCTCGTTTCTCGCGTGACGGAAACCCCGGTCGACGCGGCGATGAGCATTGCCGAAACCCTCTGCGAATATGGGAAATTCGGTGTCGAGTCGACGAAGCAGGTGTTGTGGGCGAACCTCGAAGCATCGAGCTTGGAAGCGGCACTGCACCTGGAGAATCGCAGCCAGATCCTGGCCTCGACGAGCGGTGAGATGCGCGAGGCGGCCGCCAAGGTGCTGCGCAAGAGCTGAAACTCGCCGGAATTGCATTCCGGCAGTGGATATGCGAGTGACGTTCTGCTGGAATGCAATTCCGGCAGGAGAGGGGGGCTAGTCCAGCGCGACACCCAGGTCGCCTGCGAGCACCCGGATCATGTGCTGGACGCCAATTTCGTTGCGCCCGATGAGCATGTGGTCATGCTGGCCGTGGCGTACGCCTTCACCGCACTGCGGGAGCATGACGAAGTCCTCGTCCCGAACCGCAGCGTGCACCTGGTCGTAGATCTGGTCGTAAAAGGCACGCTGCGCGTCGTCGGTGGCCGGGTAGCGCGCCATCCAACTGTGCCGGACGGTGCATCGCGTCGGCTCCCCGGCAGGCAGGATGTCGATGATCTCCACCCCCACCGGGCTGTTGGCCAGGATCAGGTTCGGGTAGATCCAGTAGATGACGCCCATACGGAGTATGGGATCCCAGTCCTGGGCCGGGTTGTCGTTCAGGTCGGTGATGTTCTTGAACGGGAAGCCGATTCGATGATGGCGCCCCCACTCGTCGTAGACGTGGGTGTTGGCGACGGTGTTCTGACCGATGACGCTCTGCCCGTGCACGAAGGGAAAGTGGTAGCCCTCGGCGAACGCTTCGAGCGCTCCCTTCCAGCTGGTCTCCGACTCGAACTCACGCTGATCGTGGTAACCGAAGGCCCCGTAGTTCCACTGTTCAAGCTCCGGCGCGAAATCGCCCAGGTGCGCATCCAGATCGATGTCGGCCCCGGCCGACAACACTGCCCATACGAAGCCGAAGCGTTCCTCGTTGGGTAGCTCGACCAACCCGTAGGAGTCGTGATCCACACCGGCGAATCCGGCACGTCCGGGAACGCTCACCAGCTTGCCGGCGGTGTCGTAATTCCAAGCGTGGTAGGGGCATACGAATCGACGGGAATTCCCACTGCCACAGGCAGGCATCGCGCCGCGGTGCCGACAGTAGTTGAGGAACACGTGTGCACACCCCGATGCATCCCGGGTCACCAGCAGTGAATCACCGAGCACCGAGCGGACCACATAGTCGTGGCTCTTCGGGATCTGCGCGCTCGGCACGATGGCGAGCGGAGTGCGCCGCAGGATCGACGACTCCTCGATCTCGGTGATCTTCGGATCGCGGTAGTAGTGCAGCGGAACCCGCAGCACCGTGTCCGCCATGTCGGTGGTCTTTCCGTTCACCAGGGCGAGGCCGCGCTCGGTCAGCGTACGGTCGATCGTCACGACAGTCACCATACACATAGACAAGATCGTATGGTCATAATCTGTCGCCGAAACTGCATTCCGTGCGCGAATCCGGCTCCGGAGGCCGCGCGGAATGCAGTTCGGCGCGGTCCTATCTGGGCGTGCCTCCGCCGTCGACCATGATGACCTGCCCGGTCATGTAGCTGCCCGCGTCGGAGGTCAACAGCAGCGCCGCACCCACCATTTCGTCCGCGGACGCCAGCCGACCGAGCAACGTGCCGCCGACCATGCCGTCGATGGCCTCCTGCGGGTTCTTCCGCATCATGTCGGTGTCCACAGGCCCCGGCGCCAACGCGTTGACGCGGACGCCGTGGTGGACGAACTCGGCAGCCATCGACCGGGTGAACGACATCATCGCCGCCTTCATGGAGGCGTAGATCGACAGGACCGGCGCAAAGATGAACGCGCCGATCGACACCATGTTCAAGATGGCGGCATGCTCGCTGGACTTCAGGTGCGGCAGCGCCTCCTGCACCAGCATGACGGGCCCGCGGAGGTTGACCTCGAACGACTTCGTCAATGCATCGACAGTGATGTCCCCCAGCGGCATCGCGAGTGGATTAGCGGCATTGTTCACAAGGACATCCACGCCGCCGAACTCCGACACTGTTCGCTCGACGAGGGCGCCGAGGTCGTCGACCTCGCCCAGGTGCGTCGGCACCCCGATGGCATGACCTCCCAATTCCCGGAGGTGCTGCGCGGCCTGCTCGCAGGCGTCGGCCTTGCGGCTCGCGACCACCACCCGTGCGCCGGCCAGAACGTAACCCTGCGCCAGGGCCAGCCCGATCCCGCGCGTACCTCCGGTGACGATGACGGTGCGGTCCGACATGTCGAAGAGCCGGTCGAAAGCGGAACGGTCCATCAGATACACCCACTGACGTTGATCCGGCGCCCGACGTCGGCGCAGACGCTGACGTTCGGTGCAGGCGGGATATACACCGGCGGGGGCGGCGGAGGTGGAGGGGGCGGCGGTGGCGGTGGAGGCGCGCTCGTCGAGGACCCCGGCGGCGGTGGCGGTGGGGGCGGCGGTGGCGGCGGAGGGGGCGGGTATTCGAGGACGCCGTCGAGTTCGGACAGCGGATCCGCGCACCCGGTGACGTCGACATGCACACCGCCGACCGATCCACAGACGGCGGCCCCAGCGGGGGCGGGGGTTACCCACATCCCGACGAACGTTGTCGCCACCGCAACCAGCCAGCTTCTATGCAAGGCCACTCCTTCGGCTCGCGGCGACCGTCGCCGCCGATGTGTTGAAGATTGTGGCAGTCGCGGGGTGCTTCCGGGCTTCAACTCGCACAACGTGGTGACGCCGTTCCGGTTGCCGGCCCGTCGCATTCACGGACAGGCGATCTTTGCCGCACTTGCACGATCGGGACACATTTTCGTGCATCCGCACAGCATCTACGGCTTTCCCAATCCGGTCTGACTATCGACGGTCGGTAGCCGAACTTGCATCAGTGCGCAAATGTCCTATACAACTGACTTGCATGCGCTTCTCCTAGTCAGAGCAAGATTGACGACTGTGACGAATTAGCCAGCGAACTATTTGCGGATGCAGTAGATTTTCCTTTGCGCGGAGTCGGGGCCGCGCAGGCACGAGAACGGAATGTCTCTGCACTTCCGGCGTGCGCTCAGATCGCGATCATGCGTGATCGACCGAGGGGAGTCGCGATCTGGGCGCACACTGCTTTTCGCCCACCTGTCGCTCACTGGTGAATCGGCGATGTACGCCCGACACCGGGTCCTCGAACTCGAGCAGTTGCGCGAGCAGCGCCAACGGCGTGGAGAAGTCCGCCGGGTCGACATCGACGACTGCGGGATACAACGGGTCACCGGTGATGGGCACACCCAAGCCCGACATGTGCAGCCGCAGCTGGTGGGTACGCCCTGTTCGCGGCGACAACCGGTATCGCCCGTCGTCCAATTGCTCGACGAACGTCTCGGCGTTCGGCTCGCCTGCTACCTCTACTGCCTGTAAATGACCGCGCCGCTTGACTATTCGGCTTCGCACGGTGACGGGAAAATCCCGCTCGGTCTTTACCGACGAATGCGCGAGGTAGGTCTTCGTCACCTCCCCGCGGGCGAACATGCTCTGATACGCGCCGCGGATCTCGCGCCGAGTCGTGAACAACAGCACGCCCGCGGTCAGACGGTCGAGCCGATGAGCCGGACTGAGTTCCGGCAGCGCCAAGTCACGACGCAACCGGACCAGCGCCGTCTCGACCACATGACGGCCGCGCGGCATGGTGGCGAGGAAGTGCGGCTTGTCCACCACCACGATGTCGTCGTTGCGAAACAGGATCGGCACATCGAAGGGCACCGGCACTTCATCGGGCAGGTCCCGGTACAGATACACCACCGCCCCGGCGGGCAGCACCGTCGTCTCGTCGGCTACCGTGCCGTCTGCGCAGAAGACCTCCCCCGCAACGACTTTCGCGCCGGACCCCCAGCGACGCTGAAACTCGTCGACGAGCAGACCGCCCTGCACCCGCACCCGCGCCGGCCCCAGGCCGTCACGCACAGGTAGCGGCGGCAGACGACTCAATTCAGCGGCACCGGCTCAAGGATCTCCGCACGCGCCTCGGGGGCCGCGGCACGCAACGCGTCGGCGGACGCATCGTCGGGCTGGGTCTGGGATCGGACCTCGGCCTCGACCCGGGCCTGATACGTCTGCACCTCACGGTCGACGTCCTGCGCACTCCACCCCAAAACGGGTGCGACGACCTCGGCGACCTCGCGGGCACAGTCGACGCCACGGTGCGGGTACTCGATGGAGATCCGCATCCGTCTTGCGAGGATGTCTTCGAGGTGTAGAGCACCCTCGGCGGCAGCGGCATAAGCGGCTTCCACTTTGAGATACACCGGCGCATCGGTGATGGGGCCCAGCAGCTCCGGTTTACCCTCGGCGAGCTTGAGAACCTCGCCGATCAGAGAGCCGTACCGGTCCAGCAGATGCCGCACCCGATACGGATGCAAGCCGTAATGCGAACCGACACTGCCGGTTTGATTGACCAGCGCGAAGTACCCGTCGGCGCCCATCAACGGCACCTTCTCGGTGATCGACGGCGCCACACGGGTCGGAATGAACTCGGCGGCAGCGTCAATCGCATCCTCGGCCATCACCCGGTAGGTGGTGTACTTGCCGCCCGCGATCGCCACCAGACCGGGCGAGGGCACCGCTACCGCATGTTCACGCGAGAGCTTCGAGGTCTCTTCACTCTCCCCGGCCAGCAGCGGCCGCAACCCGGCGTAGACCCCGTCGATGTCGTCGTGGGTCAGCGGCGTCGCCAGCACCTTGTTGACGTGACCGAGGATGTAGTCGATATCGGCCTTCGTCGCGGCGGGGTGGGCGAGATCGAGATTCCAGTCGGTGTCGGTGGTTCCGATGATCCAGTGTGTGCCCCAGGGGATGACGAACAGCACCGACTTCTCGGTGCGCAGAATGATCGCGACCTCGCTGACGATGCGGTCACGCGGCACCACGATGTGCACACCCTTGGAAGCCCGCACCCGAAAACGACCGCGCTGCTTCGACAATGCCTGGATCTCGTCGGTCCACACCCCGGTGGCATTGACAACCACATGGCCGCGAACCTCGGTGACCTCGCCATCTTCGGAGTCACGCACACGCACGCCGGTGACCCGGTCCCCCTCGCGGAGCAAGGCAACGACCTGTGTCGACGTCCGCACGACGGCGCCATAGTGTGCCGCGGTCCGAGCGACGGTCATCGTGTGACGAGCGTCGTCGACGACGGTGTCGTAGTAACGGATTCCGCCGACGAGCGAGGACCGCTTCAATCCGGGCGAAAGCCGCAGAGCACCGGCACGGGTCAGATGTTTCTGCGCAGGAACGGATTTCGCGCCGCCCAGCTGGTCATAGAGGAAGATGCCGGCGGCGATGTAGGGCCGCTCCCACCAGCGATTGGTGAGCGGGAACAGGAATGGCAGCGGTTTGACCAGATGCGGCGCCAGGGTCGTCAACGACAGTTCGCGCTCGTGCAGCGCCTCGCGCACCAGACCGAACTCGAGCTGCTCCAGGTAGCGCAGACCGCCGTGGAACATCTTGCTGCTGCGACTCGACGTTCCCGACGCGAAATCGCGCGCCTCGACCAGCGCCACCTTCAAGCCGCGGGTCGCCGCGTCGAGTGCGGCACCGGCGCCGACGATCCCCCCGCCGATGACGATGACGTCGAATTGTTCGCTGCCGAGCCGCTGCCAGGCACCCCGTCGCTGATCAGGGCCTAGGAACGTCTGCCCATTGCCCGGTGCATTCCCCGTCGCTTCGCTCGCCCCCGGTGCTGGGATCGGGTCACTCACGCTGGCCGACTCCTCGGTTACTCGTCAGTACGCGTTGTCGAACCCCAGGCTAGTCGGATGACGATCACGCGGCGAGCAACGAGCCGGTCGAAGATCAGTCGAGGTCGTCGTGGGCCATCAGGCGCCGCGCGGCCTCCACGATCGATCCCGACAGTGACGGGTACACCGACAGTGTTTGCGCCAGATCTGTCACCGAAAGGTTGTTCTGCACCGCCAGCGCGATCGGAAGGATCAGCTCCGACGCGATCGGCGCCACCACGACCCCGCCGATCACCACGCCTGTGGCGGGTCGGCAGAAGATTTTGACAAAGCCGTGCTGCAGCAGCGACATCTTCGCGCGGGCGTTGGTGCTCAGCGGCAGCATCAGAGTGCGGGCGGGCACACTGCCGTCGTCGATTGCCGACTGCGGGATACCGACAGCACCGATCTCGGGCCGGGTGAACGTCGCCGCTGCGACTGTGCGCAGCCGGATCGGCGACACCCCCTCACCGAGCGCGTGATACATCGCGATGCGGCCCTGCATGGCGGCAACGGAGGCCAGCGGCAGCAGCCCCGTGCAATCGCCCGCGGCGTAGATGCCCGACGCTGGGGTCCGCGACACCCGGTCGACCGGGATGTAGCCCCCGGGCTTGAGCTCGACGCCGACGCGCTCCAGACCGAGGCCCGAGGTGTTGGGAACCGAGCCGACCGTCATCAGTGCGTGGCTGCCCTCGATGACGCGACCGTCGGCGATGGCGACCCTGACCCCCGTTTCGGTGCGTGTCACCGAGTCCGCGCGCGCGTTCTTGACGAGCGTCACACCACGCTGTTGGAAGACCTGTTCCAGGACGGCCGCCGCGTCGGAGTCCTCGTGCGGCAGGATCTGGTCGCGGCTCGCCACGACCGTCACCGTCACGCCGAGCTCGGTGTAGGCGTTGCAGAACTCGGCGCCGGTGACACCGGATCCGACGATGATGAGGTGTGTGGGCAGCTCGTCGAGTTCGTAGAGCTGACGCCACGTCAGGATGCGCTCCCCGTCGGGTACCGCGTTGGGCAGCACGCGGGGCTGCGCTCCGGTGGCGATGAGCACCACGTCCGCTTTCAGCACGCCGACCTTGCCGTCGGAGGTGGTGACCTTGACGCGGTGGTGGGCCATGCCCGCGACGTCGTCCACCAGCTCACCGCGACCACCGATGATCGTCACGCCCTGGCTGAGCAGACTGCTTCCGATGTCGGCCGACTGCGACGCCGCCAGCGTCTTGGCGCGGTTGTTGATCTTCGGCAACTCGATCTTGGCGGCTTCGATGTCGATGTCGAAGCCCATGCCCCCGGCGCGGCGTAGCTCGGTACGCACTCCCGTGGACGCAATCAGCGTCTTCGACGGTACGCAGTCGTACAGCACGCAGGCGCCGCCCAGGCCGTCCTCGTCGACGACCGTCACTTGCGTGACGTCGCGCCCCCGTGCCGCGGCCACCAACGCCGCTTCGTAGCCCGCCGGCCCTCCACCGATGATCACGATGCGCGTTACCACGGTTCCAACCTAGGCCACTGAGGTAACGAAGGTTGGCAGCCGTCTCAACACAATGCGTTTAAGCTTCTCGCGTGCCGATCTACGCCGCCTACGGATCGAATATGCATCCCGAGCAGATGCTTGAGCGCGCTCCGCATTCTCCGATGGCGGGAACGGGCTGGCTCCACGGGTGGCGGCTGACCTTCGGCGGCGCCGACATCGCGTGGGAAGGCGCGCTCGCGACGATCGTCGAGGACCCGACGTCGAAGGTGTTCGTCGTGCTCTACGACGTGACGAAGGAGGACGAGGAGAACCTCGACCGCTGGGAGGGCTCCGAGCTCGGCTTCCACAAGAAGATCCGCTGCCGCGTGGAGCGCACCTCGTCGGACACCGACACCGATCCCGTGTTGGCGTGGCTGTACGTGCTGGACGCCTGGGAGGGCGGCATACCGTCCGCGCGATATCTGGGAGTGATGGCCGATGCCGCCGAAATCGCCGGCGCCCCAGCCGAATACGTGCACGACCTGCGAACCCGCCCGGCCGGTAACGTCGGCCCGGGCTCGTAGGGCGTTGCTCCGCGAGCGCGCGTGTCTGCGCGCCGACGCGCCGGGATTTCTGGCCGTTGGCGCGCGTTCACGCCGCGCGAGCGCGCCGCAACTGCTCACCGACGCGAACGACCATCTCCCATCCGCCGTCCCGCAAATCCTCGGACACGATAGGGATGACTGTCAGCCCGACGGCCAGCAGCGCCGCCTGACGACGCCGGTCGCGCTGCATCGCCTCTGGCTCCGAATGCCAATCCATGCCGTCGTACTCCGCGGCGACACCTGCTTCCGGCCAGGCGAAGTCGAGCCGGCGCAGATCGCCGTTGCCGTCGACGATCTCGTACTGGAGTTCCGGAGTAGGCAGGCCGCCGTCGATCATGGCCAACCGCGCCGCGCTCTCCCCCGGCGATTCGGCTCGCGCGTCGGCCAACGGCAGCAGGTTGCGGACCGCGACGATGCCGCGGCGCCCCTTCTGCTCGATCGCAGCTCGGCACATGTCAGGACGTGTGCACGCGCCGCTGCGTAGAGCAGCGTCGAGGGTTGCCAACGCGCGCGGACGTCGAAGGCTGCGAGCAACTTCTATGGCAGTCCACGCCGGCGAGGTCGCTCGTCGGCCGTCGATCGTCACCAAAGGTGCGCCGTCACGGCGATGTACGACGAGGCCGTCGGCGTCGCGCAGCGCGCATCCGGGCGGATTGAGTACGTGAAGGTCGGGCGCCTGCTCGGTGTCGAATCCGTACATCGCGGCCGCTGTCCCGAGACATACTGCGACGCGCCTGTCCGCGGACAAGTCGAGACCACGAAGGCGGATCTCGTCGTCAGGCTCTCCCCGGCAATAGATGCCGTGCCAAAGGCGTTCCAGCACACCGGTTTCCACGAGCTTCTCGAAGCGGCGACGAGGGACGTGGTTGAGGATCTGCCCGGTTGTTGCCACACCGTGCTGGGCGTCGAAGAGGGCCAGAAGTTCGTCATTCATGACGCCCATGCTTCGGCGCCGGCCGATCGGCTAGATGGACGTCGTGGCAGATCTGGGGATGAACGAGTGTTTGTGCATACTCGCTCGCGGCGAGCGCGCCCCAAATGCCAGCCGCAGCGGCGTGGCACTGTTCAGACACGCGCGCTCGCGGTGCGAGGGTCCCCGCTTCCCCACGCGACCGGGCGGGGGCGGGTGCGGACCTTCTGCGGCCACCAGAACCACCGGCCCAACAGCGCCGCGATCGACGGCGTCATGAAGGACCGGATCACCAGGGTGTCGAAGATCAGACCCATGCCGATCGTCGTGCCGACCTGCCCCATGATGGTCAGGTCGCTGACCGCCATCGTCATCATCGTCAGGGCGAACACCATGCCCGCGGCAGTGACCACCGAACCGCTACCGCCCATCGTGCGGATCAGTCCGGTGTGCAGGCCGGCACCGATCTCTTCCTTGAGTCGCGACACCACGAGCAGGTTGTAGTCCGCGCCGACGGCCAGCAGGATGATCACCGCCATCGGCAACACCATCCAGTGCAGCTCGATGCCGATGATGTGCTGCCACACCAACACTGACAGCCCGAACGAGGCGCCCAACGACAGCACCACGGTTCCGACGATCACCGCCGCTGCGACAATCGCTCGCGTCAGGATCAGCATGATGATGAAAATCAGTCCTATAGCGGCGATTCCGGCGATCAGCAGGTCGTATTGCGTGCCGTCGGCCATGTCCTTGAACGTTGCCGCAGTGCCACCGAGATAGATCGTCGAGCCCTCCAGGGGTGTGCCCTTGATGGCTTCCTTCGCTGCGGTCTTGAGGGCCTCGATCTTCTCGATGCCGTCGGGACTGAGGGGGTCGCCCTCGTGAGCGATGATGAACCGCACCGCATGCCCGTTGGGTGAGATGAACTGCTCCATGCCGCTTTGGAAGTCCTTGTTCTGGAAAGCTTCCGGCGGCAGATAGAAGGTGTCGGCGTTCATGGCGTCGTTGAACGCATCGCCCATGTCGGTGGCGTCGCCGCCCATCTCGGCTGCGGCCTTGAGCTGCCCACCCTGGGTCTGCTGCATGGTCAGCATCATGTCGCGCTGCGACTTCATCGATTCGATCTGCGACGGCATCAGCTTGATCAGCTCAGGCATGAGCGCCGCGAGCCGCTCCAGCTCGGGGACGAGGTCCTGGACGTTGTCGGTCAACAGATTCGTGCCGTCGATCAGGTCGAAGATCGACCGCATCGACCAGCACACCGGGATGTTGTAGCAGTGCGGTTCCCAGTAGAAGTAGTTCCGCACCGGGCGCAGGAAATCGTCGAGATCGGCGATGTGGTCCCGCAATTCGGTGATGTCGGCAGCCATCGTCTTCGTCTTGGCCACCATGCTGGTGGTGACCTCCGACATCTGGCCCATCAGCGACATCATCTTTTCCATCGTCGCGATGGTGTTGTCCAACGAAGCAGCCTGGACGGACATGTCGTCCATCCGGTCCAGCATGTACTTCTCATTGAGCTTCTGCGTGCCGCTCTGCCGGCTCATGATGTACGGAATGGTGGTGCCCTCGATGGGCGTGCCGTCGGGCCGGGTGATGGTCTGAACGCGGCCGATCCCCTCGACGGCGAACAGCGCCTTGGCGATCTTGTCGATGACGATGAAGTCGGCCGAATTACGAAGATCCCGATCGGTTTCCACCATCAACATCTCGGGATTGAGCCTCGCCGGCGAGAAGTGCCGCTCGGCGGCGGCATAGCCGACGTTGGACTGGATGTCAGGCGGCAGGTAGTTGCGGTCGTTGTAGCTGGTCTGATAGCCGGGCAGCGCAAGAAGGCCGATCAGCGACACGGCGACGCTGGCCACCAGGATCGCGCCGGGCCAGCGCACCGTCGCCGCACCGATCTTGCGCCACCCGCGAACGCGCATGGCGCGCTTGGGTTCCAGCAGTCCGAATCGGCTCGCGACCACCACCACCGCCGGCCCGAACGTCATCGCGACGCAGATCAGCACCAGCATGCCCAGCGCCAGCGGGACGCCGAGTGTTTGGAAGTACGGCAGTCGCGTAAAGCTCAGGCAGAACGTCGCGCCGGCGATGGTCAGGCCGGAGCCGACGATGACGTGCGCATTGCCGCCGAACATCGTGTAGTACGCGTCTTCTCGCGTCTGGCCGCTGCCCCGGGCCTCCTGGTAGCGCCCGATGAGGAAGATGGCGTAGTCGACGGCGATCGCGATGGCCAAGGTGACGAGCAGGCTCGTCGCGAACGTCGAAAGTCCGATGATGTCGTGGAATCCAAGGAACGCCACGGCGCCGCGAACCGTCATCAAGCTCAGGCCCACCATGACCAGGATCAGCAGCGTCGTCACGATCGAGCGGAAGAAGAGCACCAGCATGATGGTGATGACGAGGAAGGTCAGCGCCTCGACCATCCGCAGGCTCTCGGTGCCCGCGGTCTCCTGTTCGGCGGCGAGCACCGACGCGCCCGTCACATAGGCCTGCACTCCCGCGGGCGGCTGGCTGTCGGCGACCAATTTCTGCACCGCGGCCACGGATTCGTTGGCCAGCGCCTCGCCCTGGTTGCCGGCGAGATTGACCTGGAAGTACATCGACTTACCGTCACCGCTCTGCGCGCCGGCGGCGGTCAGCGGATCACCCCACAGATCCTGGACGTGCTCGACGTGGACGGGATCGGCCTCGAGCGCCTCGATCAGCGTCGCGTAGTAGGCGCGTGCCTCGTCGCCGAGCGGCTGCTCACCCTCGAGCACGATCATCGCCGAGCTGCTCGACTCGTACTCTTCGAAGACCTCGCCGATGCGTTCCATCGAGATGACGGCCGGCGCTTCGTCCGGGCTCATCGACACCGACCGCAACTTGCCGACCGCTTCGAGCTGGGGCACGGCGATGTTGAGGTATGCGGCGACGGCGACCCAGATCACGATGATGGGCACCGACGCCCGCCGAATGAACCGGGCGATGCCGTAGAAGTGCGGCTTCGTTTGCTTCTCGGTGGTCGAAGCCCCGTGCACCGTCGCGACTCCTCCATTTGAAAGTCGTTACGGCGCGGCCGCGTTCGACAGGAATTATCCGGTTAGCAGGGCTAACCTAACCAATCGGCTAAGTTCGCACAAGCCGGTCGACTAAGTAGTGATCTGCCTCCCAGTGAATAGCGGGGGTGACCTGGGATACAGTTCCGCCGAACCGGAGCGCGAGGGGGTGACGATGGCCAAGCCGGTCGCGGTGCGGGGCTTCGCTCGCGAGCGCGTGCTCGAGGCCGCCCTTGAGTTGTTCTCCGACCACGGTGTCAGCGGTACCTCACTGCAGATGATCGCCGACCGCCTCGGCGTGACGAAGGCCGCTGTCTACTACCAGTTCCACTCCAAGGACGACATCGCGCTGGCGGTGGTGAAGCCGGTATTCGACGACATCGAACACCTGCTACGGATCGCCGACACGTTGCCGACGACGGAGGCGAGGCGCAGCGTGACGATGGGCGGCATGGTCGAGCTGATCATCCGGCACCGACGCATCTCCAGCGTTTTCTACGGCGACCCCACGGTGCACCATCTCCTCGAAGGCACCGATGAGTTCCGCGTCGTCGGCGACCGGCTGGCCGAGGTGCTCCTCGGCCCGAATCCCGACAATGCGACCCGGGTGGCCATCTCGATGTTCAGCGCCGGGGTGCACGGCTGCGTCACCGACCCCATGATCAGCGAGCTGGACGACGCCGAACTTCAGGAGATATTGCTGGACCTGACGAAGAAGTTCCTCGACGTCTGCGTGCCGCAGGGCTGACTCGCCGCTCGCGAGCGCGCCCGAAATACCAAAGATTGCGGCGCGCCGGCGTGCAGACACGCACGCTCGCGGTGCGAAGGTCAGGAGACTGAGGCGCTGTTTTCGACCAGGTTGACCAGCAGCCGCACACCCACACCGAGCGCCCGTTCGTCGAGATCGAAGGTGGGCTGGTGCAGATCCAGCTGCGGGCCGCGACCGCTCCACACCCCGAGGCGGGCCATCGCGCCGGGCACCTCCTCCAGGTACCAGGAGAAGTCCTCACCGCCGCCGGACTGCTGGGTGTCGGCGAGCACGTCAGGACCGATCGCCTCGATCGCGTGGGTCATGATGCGCGTGGCGATCTCTTCGTTGACCACCGGCGGCACCCCACGGCGGTACTGCACCACGTACTCGATGCCCAGCGGCGCGAGCAGTGACGCAATCGCTTCCTGCACAACGTCTTCCAGCGTCAGCCAGGTCTCGCGGCTGGCCGTGCGGATGGTGCCCGCCATTGTGCCGGTTTGCGGAATCGCATTGGCGGCAACGCCGGCATGCACCGCGCCCCACACCATGACCGTGCTGTGGCGTGGATCGATACGGCGCGACAGGATCCCCGGCACCCCGGTGATCAGCGTGCCCAGACCATAGACGAGATCGCCGGTCAGATGCGGACGGGATGTGTGCCCGCCCGGCGAATGCAACGTCACCTCGACGTGGTCGGCCGCCGACGTGATCGGTCCTGGCTTCACCGCCACCCGGCCCACCGCCAGGTGCGGATCACAGTGCAACGCGTAGATGCGCGACACCCCGCTCAGCGCGCCGGCGGCAATGGCGTCGATCGCGCCACCGGGCATCAACTCCTCGGCGGCCTGGAAGATCAACCGCACACCGACCGGGAGTTCGACGTCCGACGCCATCGCGAGCGCCGCGCCGAGCAGCACGGCGGTGTGCGCGTCGTGGCCGCACGCATGCGCGACATTCGGCACCTCCGACGAGAACGGCAAACCGGTGCGCTCGGCCATCGGCAGCGCGTCCATGTCCGCACGCAACGCCACCCGCGGCCCGTCTTCGGGCCCGAAGTCGCACGTCAACCCCGTCCCACCGGGCAGCACCTTCGGGTTCAACCCGGCGTCGGCCAGCAGCGAGGCGACGAACTGCGTCGTCCCGAACTCCTGCCTGCCCAACTCGGGATGCCGGTGGATGTGCCTGCGCCACTCGACGAGGTCGTCGTAGTGCTCACTCAGCCAACGGGCGGCCGCATGCTTGAGCACGCTCATGACGCCCGCCTCTGCCACTGCTCCAGCACCCGGCCCCTCTCTACGTCGGACTCAGCCAGCGCCACGACAGTACGGGCGAGCATGATCGCCCCTTCGACCACAGCGACGTCCGCGCTCGCACTCACGGCGGCCGCGGTGAACTCCGGCTGATGGATGGAGGCGCCTCCGGCGTCGATGCCGACAATCGGGTGGATCCCCGGCATCACCTGCGTCACGTTGCCCATGTCCGTACTACCCAGGGGCAGCGTCGCTTCCAGCTCTGCAGGCACCGGCTCCCGACCGATGCGCACCATCTCGGCGCGGATCGTCTCCGCCAGCCACGGATCGGGCGTCAGCTCGGCGTAGGCGGGCGCCGTCTCGGTCACCACATGTTCGCACCCCGTCGCGACCGCGCCCGCGGCGAAGCATCCGGCCATCCGGGACTCCAACTCTCGCAACGACTCCGAGTGCGTCGCCCGCATCGTGTACCGCAACTCGGTGTGCGCCGGAATGACGTTGGAGGCTTGGCCGCCGTCGGTCACGATGCCGTGCACCATCTGCCCGGGCACCAACTGCTGGCGCAGCAGCCCGATCGCCACCTGTGTCACCGTGACCGCGTCGGCGGCATTGATGCCGAGGTACGGCGCGACCGCGGCGTGCGACTCCCGACCGGTGTAGCCGACGGTGACCTCCGACAGCGCAAGCGAACGCGCTGCCGCGATGTCGATCGGGCCGGGGTGCAACATGACGGTCGCGGCGATGTCGTCGAAGGCTCCCGCGTCGAGCATCAGGGCCTTTCCGCCACCCAGTTCCTCGGCCGGGGTGCCGAGCAGCACGACCGTCAGCCCGAGAGCGTCGGCGACCTCGGCGAGGGCGAGCGCCGTGCCGACCGCCGATGCGGCGATGATGTTGTGCCCGCAGGCGTGCCCGATACCGGGCAGCGCGTCGTACTCAGCGCAGATCCCGACGACGAGCGGACCGCTCCCGAAGACCGCCCGGAACGCGGTGTCCAGCTCTGCCACGCCGGAAATCTCGAAACCCCGCTCTGCGACCAGCGCCTTGGTCTTGGCACAGCTGCGATGCTCGGCAAACGCGAGCTCAGGCTCGGCGTGAATGGCGTGCGACAACTCGACCAGGTCACCGCGGCGACCGTTGACTGCGTCTTCGACGCACGTCGACGCGGTGGCAATGGGCATGCAGGCCAGTATCTCACTGCGCGAAGCCCCACTAAGCTGCCGCCTGTGGAGGATCCGACAGCGGCCGCTCAACTGGCAGCGAGTGCACTGAGCGAGCGGACCGGCGTCGATGCACACGATGTCGCGGTCGTCCTCGGATCAGGCTGGGCACCCGCCGCGGCGCAGATCGGCGAACCGACAGCCGTCGTGGCGATGGCCGAACTCCCTGGGTTCACCCCACCCAGCGCCCAGGGGCACGGCGGCCAGGTGCTGTCGATGAGTGTGGGACAGCGCCGGGTTCTGGTGCTCGTCGGTCGCATCCACGCCTACGAAGGCCACGATCTGCGGCACGTCGTGCATCCGGTTCGGACGGCCTGCGCGGGCGGCGTCCGCACCGTCGTTCTCACGAACGCCGCGGGCGGTCTGCGCACGGACTTCACCGTCGGCCAGCCAGTGCTCATCAGTGACCACCTCAACTTGACGGCGCGCTCGCCGCTGCAGGGTGCGCAGTTCGTCGATCTGGTGGACGCGTACTCACCGCGGATGCGCGCTCTCGCGCGCGAGATCGATCCGTCGCTGACCGAAGGCGTGTACGCAGGGCTGCCTGGTCCGCACTACGAGACACCCGCCGAGATCCGGATGCTGCGGACGCTGGGTGCCGATCTGGTGGGCATGTCCACGGTGCACGAGACGATCGCGGCGCGGGCGGCCGGTGCGGAGGTGCTCGGGGTGTCGCTGGTCACCAACCTCGCCGCCGGGATGACGGGCCTGCCGCTGAGTCACGACGAGGTGCTGGAGGCGGGCCGTCAGTCGGCGACGCGGATGGGTTCCCTATTGTCGGCGGTCATCGCGAGGCTCTGATTCCGGGTGAGCTTGCGGCTCGCCCACACCACGGCACGCGCCATCAGCGGCGCCGCGAACAACATCAGCAGAATCCGCACCACCTGCGCGGCGATGACGAACGTGACATTCGAACCGGTTTCCACCGCCGTGGCGAGGACCGCGTACACGCCGCCGGGGCTGGTCGCCAGGTAGCCCTCCAGCGGAGTCAGCCCGGCGACGTGGGCCAACAGAATGCCCAGACCCGCCGTCGCGACACCGATGAACACGATCAAGGCGATTGCGGCCGGCAGCAGCCTGCCCACGCTGCGCAGCGACTCCCGGGTGAAGGCCAGACCGGCCTGCCAACCGATCAGCATGTAGCCGGCCTGGACCAGCACCATCGGCACCGACAGTCCGAACGACCACCCGCAGACCTCGAGCACGACCGTCAGCGCGAGAGGACCGAGCAGACCGGCACCCGGCAACCGGATCAGCCGACCGCCCACGGATCCGACCACGATCAGCGCGGCCATGATGCCGATGCTGAGATACCAAGGTGCCATGGTTGTTTCGGCGACGGGGACCGCGTTGTGAGACCGATCGGCGTGGTAGATCAGCGTGACGACGACGGGCATCGACGCCGTCACGAGCGCGACCCGCAGGTACTGCACCACGGCGACGACGCGGTCGTCACCGCCGAGCTCCCGTGCGATCGCCACCAGACCCGAAGCCCCGCCCGCGACGAGGGCGAGCGATCCGGTCAGGGGCGTGACGTCGCGGCGAAGGCCGAGGAGGGCACCCGCGATGATGCTGAGCAGCAGCGTCCCGACGGCGACCGCGACGACGATCAGCCAGTCACCCTTGAGGGTGGAAAGGGCGTCCTGCTGGACCATGGTGCCGATGTAGACGCCGAGGACACCCTGCGCGGCCACGCCGACTTTGCGCGGAACCCGCTGCGGACCCGCCGCCATCAGCGCCAGTGCGATACCCACCGCGAGGGCGGCGAACAGCGCGGCCGACGGAACACCAAGTTTTGTCAGCGGAACGGTGACCGCTACGGTCACCGCGAGCAGAATCGTCCACCTGAGGGTCTGTTGCCACCACTTCATACTGGTAGCAAGTATGCTCTTATCAATTCAAGATCTCAATAAGGGGCGATGTTCCGTGAAGCACACTAGATACCAAGGTATGGCTTGGTAATGGTTGCGGGGTCCAGCCTTTCTGCGGCGACCGAACTGCGCGAGTCGATGATGGCGGTGACGCGCCAGTTGCGCCGGCACCGCCCGGACACCGGGCTCACGCTCAGCCAGCTGCAACTGCTCGGCGAGATCAGCCGTGCGGGCGTGACGACTCCGGCCGAGCTCGGGGTCCGGTTGCAGGTGCGCGTTCAGTCGCTGACGGACTCGTTCAACGAACTCGAGACACGGGGACTGATCGCGCGTCGCCCCGACGAGACGGACCGGCGGCGCCAACTCGTGGAGATCACCCCCGCCGGCCTGACGGTGCTGGAGGCCGACCGCGGTGAGCGCGACGCGTGGCTGCACCAGACCATGCGCGACACTCTGTCCGAGCTCGAGTTCGACCTGCTGATGTTGGTGGCGCCAATTCTGCGCAAGCTGGCATCCGCGGACGCGAATCCGGCGGGCTGAGGCCGTGGCGACCGCAGACGTTGTGCAGGAGTGGATCGCGCACGATCCCGACCCGCGCGCGGCAGCCGAATTGGCCGCCTGCGACGCAGAAGAGCTCGCCGACAGGTTCTCCCGGCCGCTGACGTTCGGCACCGCCGGCCTTCGCGGCCCCCTGCGCGCGGGGCCCAACGGGATGAATCTCGCGGTCGTCATTCGCGCGACCTGGGGCGTTGCACGGGTGCTCGCCGATCAGGGATTGCGGGGGTCGCGGGTGGTGGTGGGCTATGACGCCAGGCACCGCTCCGCCGAGTTCGGTCACGCTGCTGCGGAAGTGTTTGCCGCACAAAGATTCTCCGTGACCTTGATGCCAGGACACGTGCCAACCCCCGCGGTCGCCTACGCCGTGAGGAACACGGAAGCGGCTGCCGGTGTGCAGATCACCGCCTCGCACAATCCACCCACCGACAACGGATACAAGGTCTACTTCCCCGGCGGTATGCAGATCGTCTCCCCCACCGACCGCGACATCGAGACCGCCATCGCCGCGGCGCCGCCCGCCGACGAAATACCCCGCACCCCGGTCGTAGCCTCCGGTTCCGACCACCTGCGCGCATACCTGGAACGCGCCGCCTCGGTCCGTCGCACCACCGGTTCGGCACGTATCGCGCTGACCCCGATGCACGGTGTCGGCGGTGAATTCGCTCTCGATGCCTTGGCTTTGGCCGGCTTCGACGACGTGCACGTCGTCCAACGCCAATTCGCGCCGGACCCCGACTTCCCCACCATCAGGTTCCCCAACCCGGAGGAACCCGGCGCATCGGACCAGTTGCTCGCACTCGCCGCCCAGGTCGATGCGGAGATCGCGGTCGCCCTCGACCCCGACGCCGACCGCTGTGCGATCGGAGTGCCGACTCCCACCGGCTGGCGAATGCTCACCGGTGACGAAACCGGTTGGCTGCTCGGCGAATACATCCTGTCCCAGGTTCACGAGGCTGCGGTTGTCGCCAGCACCGTGGTGTCGTCGCGGATGCTGGCCGGCATCGCCGCCGCTCACGGCGCCCGGCACGTCGAGACCCTGACGGGGTTCAAGTGGCTGGCACGCGCCGACAAAGGACTCGATGCACCCCTGGTGTACGCCTACGAGGAGGCCATCGGGCACTGTGTGGATCCCGCCGCCGTGCGCGACAAGGACGGCATCAGCGCCGCGGTGCTGGCGTGCGATCTGGTGGTCGCGCTACGACACCAGGGCCGCACCGTTCTCGACGCGCTCGACGACCTAGCCCGGCGCCACGGTGTGCACATGACGGCCGCCGTCACGCGACGCGTTGCGTCCCCCGAAGACGCCGCGGCACTGATGACACGACTTCGCTCACATCCACCCGGACACGTGGCCGGGTTCACAGTGACGGCAACGGATCTGGCGCCACGCACCGACGCCGTGATTCTGGCCGGCGGTGACGGTGCGACATCCCTGCGCGTGGTGGTGCGCCCGTCTGGAACCGAGCCGAAACTGAAGTCCTACATCGAGATTCGCTGCAGCGGAGATCTGGAGCAGGCACGCCGGGGGGCCGCCGAACTGCTATCGAGGACCGAACTGGCGGTCGCCGGCATCACCCAATCCGGGGACAATGTAGGCGATCTCGTTGAGACCCGAGTCGATCGAGGCAGTGAACAGGCGTAGCTCCGGCGCGACCTTCTCCAAGGCCGCAAGCCCTTCCGGAGCGGCGACCACGCAGATCACGGTGACATCGACGGCATCACGCGCGAAGAGAAGCTCCAGAGTGTGCACCATCGACCCACCGGTGGCGAGCATCGGGTCGAGCACGATCACCGGCTGGCGGCTCAGGTCGTCCGGCAACGACTCAAGGTAGGGCGTGGGCTGGTGGGTCTCCTCGTTGCGAGCCACCCCAACGAAACCGACCCGCGCCTCGGGAATGAGCTCGTGCGCCTGGTCGACCATGCCCAGCCCGGCCCGCAGCACCGGAACCAGAAGCGGCGGCACCGCGATCTTGGCTCCTGCGGTCTCGGCCAGCGGAGTACGTACCGAGAGGGTCTCGGTGACCAGCTCACGGGTGGCCTCGTAGACCAGCATCAGCGTGAGATCACGCAGCGCTGCGCGGAACCCCGCGTTGTCGGTGCGCTCGTCGCGCAGAGTGGTCAGCCGAGCTGCAGCCAGCGGGTGATCGACGACGCGGACATCCATGGGTCACGACCTTAGGGAACCGACGGAGGATGTGCTGCGTCATAACCATATGTACGCGCGCCTGTCGGCAGATGCCGGCCTCATCGATGACTACGCCGCCGCCTGCGCCGCCCACGCTGCCGAACTGAAGCAGGCGGCGGCGACCCTCTGTTCGGCGGGCGCGGGATCGGGCGCAATGTTCGGTCCCGTCGGCGCGCGGTTCCTCGCCTCACTGGCCAGGGCCGCGAGGGACGACGCCGACGGGATCACCCAGCTGAGCCGGGTGCTCGCGGCGGGATCCGATGCGGCAACCGGAACTGTGCACGCCTACACCGTCGCCGATGACGCCGCGGCAGCCCGGATCGCCCGCGGATGACGGTCGAGGCACTGGCGGCGCCGCTGCGGCGTGTGCAGGCGCTCGTGGGCCCGGGATGGAACGCCGATCCGTTGGCGGATCCGGCTGCGGAGCTCGGCAGAGTGCGCGATGTGCTGGAGGGCGTCGCCGAGGCGTCCGGTCAGGCATGGCGGCGTACCGGCGAGGGATGGTCGGGCGCAGGAGCCGACGCCGCTGCGGACTTCGCGACGACCACCGCCGCTGCGATCGACGGGGCTGCCGACCGCGCCGGCCGGTTGGGCGGCGTGGCCGACGGAGCCGCGCAGGCCGTGGCCCGCGCGCACCGGCGCCTGCAGGATCTCGTCGACGAATTCGAGGCGAAAGCCGCCGTCCTGGAACCACACCTCGATTCACCGGGCACTGCGCGGGATCTGCTGGCCGCGGCACGCGACGCGCTCGCCCAGGCCATCGCGATCGTCGAAGAACTGCAGGCCGAGCTCGACGGCCATGCGGAGGCGCTGGATGGGCATGCTGCTGCAGCCGCGCCGACGACACCGTCGGGATTCTCGGGCGGCGCCGCAGGGTCGCCGCCGGTGGGCCCGCCCGCCGGCGGCGTCGGTCCAGGCAGCGGTCCTGGTCTCGGAACCTTCGGAGGCAGTGCGGGATTGCCCGCCGAACTGGCCTCACTCACCCGTCCCGACGGAACCGACACACCGGACGCGGCGGAGTTCGGCGAAGGCGTCGCCATTCGTCTTCCCGACGGAAGCGTCGTCATGGCCCCGAATGCGACGGCCGCCAGCGCTGTTCGGCATGCCCTCACCCAGCTGGGCGTGCCCTACCAGTGGGGCGGTACCACGCCGGGCGTCGGCCTGGATTGCAGCGGGCTCACGCAATGGGCGTACCAGGAGGCGGGACTGAACCTTCCGCGGCTCGCGCAGGAGCAGGACGTCGGCGCATCGGTATCGGCCGGTGCGCTGCTGCCGGGCGACCTGGCGGTGTGGGACGGCCACGTCGCGATGATCGTCGGGGATGGACTCATGGTCGAAGCGGGCGACCCGGTGAAGCTGTCACCGATCAGGACAGCCAATGCCGGTCAGGGGTTTCAGGGCTTCTGGCGGCCGACGGGCTAAGCGCGGACCCGCATCCACTTTCCGGCGAGATCAGAGATCCACGCCTCGGCCGCGATCGGGTCCGCGGGCGGTCCGGCGACGAGCACCAGTTCGTCGATGCCTGCGTCGGCCAGTCTTGTCGCGTCGGTGGGCACGGGGTCCTGCAGTGACACCGCCAGTCTCACATCCGTCGGGTCGCGGCCGACCTCCCGGCACAGGGAACGCAGCTTGGACGCACGGAAAGCCGCCTCCTCGACGTCGGCGAGGTTGAAGCCATACCAGCCGTCACCCCATTCAGCGACGCGACGCAACGCGGCGTCCGAGTTACCTCCGAGCACGATGGGGATCGAGCGACCGTGTGGCTTGGGATTGACCCGAACCCGATCGAACGAGATGAACTCACCGGAGAACGACGCGACGTCGTCATGCCAGAGGGTCCGCATCGCGCCGACATACTCGGTCAGGCGTCGTCCGCGACCCTCGAACGGCACCCCGAGCGCGTCGTACTCCTCCTTCGACCAGCCAACACCCACGCCCAGGGACAGCCGCCCACCCGTCATCCGGTCCAGCGACGCGGCCTGCTTGGCCATGATCACCGGATTGTGTTCAGGCAGCAGCAGCACGCCCGTCGCAAGCTCGATACGGTTGGTGGCCGCCGCCGCGAAGCTCAGTGTGATCAGGGGGTCCAGCCAGTCGACGTCGGCGGAGATCGCGATGCGGCCGTCGTCGCTGTAGGGGTAGTGCGAATCGGATTCGTCCACCATGACGACGTGCTCGCCCACCCACAGTGTCGCGAAACCACAACGCTCGGCGGTCGCGGCCACAGCATCGATCACGGTGCGTTGGGCACCCGCGGCTATGCCGAGGCCGTGGAGGCCGAGTCTGATCATTCGGCGATCATGGCAGGCCTGACGAACACTCCAAGCGACGAACGGGTTGCGGTACGGCAACAGTGAGCCGACCTTCCGACGAGCGACGCCTTACCCCAACCAGGCCCGCTGTACGGCTGGGACCACTGGTTAGGCTGTGCCGCATGGCTGCTGACATCGTGCCGATCGGGCTGAAGCTGACCAAGGGCGACGTGTACACCCTGTGGGCACCGAGGTGGCGCGCCGACGGCGACGAGTGGGAGGCCTTCCTCGGCAAGGACGAGGATCTCTACGTCCTCGAGTCGGTCGCCGACCTCGTCGCATTCGTGCGCACCAACAGCGACAACGACCTGGTCGATCATCCGGCGTGGGAAAAGCTGACCCAGGCCAACGCCCACCGGCTCAATCCCACCGACGAGCACACCCACGACCTGGTCGTTCTGGAAGAGCTGCTGTCGCAGAAGCCCACCGAGGAGAGCGTCCGCGCACTACACGGCGCTTTGGCCGTGGTGTCGTCGATGGGGTCGGTGTGTGAGCTGCCCGCGGTGACGAAGTTCTTCAACGGCAACCCCGTGCTGGGGACCGTCGGCGGGGGCGTCGAGGCGTTCTCCGGCCGCGCAGGGCGGAAGCGGTGGGCCGAGATCGAGAAGATCGTCGCCAAAGGATGGGACAACGTCATCGAGGCGCTCGACGCGGTCATCACGACCCCCGAGGTCGACAGCGCGGCCGCCGAGAAGGCGCAGGCCGAACTCGACGCAGACGCGCCCGAGCCAGACGAGGACGAGTTGGTGATCGATGACATCGTCGACACCGAAGAGGAAGCCGACGACCTCGCCGCGGAAGCGGAGACCAAGGTGCTCGGCAGCGACAAGGACTTCTGGGAGCGGGTGGGCATCGACCCCATCCGAGTGATGATGACCGGCGGTACCTACTTCACACTGCGCTGCTATTTCGACGACCGGCCGATCTTCCTGGGCCGTAACGGCCGGATCAGCGTCTTTCCCTCGGAGCGCGCGCTGGCCCGCTACCTCGCCGATGAGCACGACCATGACCTGGCAGACCTCGCCACCTACGACGACATCCGGACGGCCGCGACCGACGGCTCTCTGCGCGTGGACGTGACCGACGACAACGTCTACGTTCTGACCGACATCGTCGATGATCTCGCCGAGGGCCCTGATGCGCTGGACCGCGACCAGATCGAGCTGGCCGTGGAGTTGCTGCGCGACATCGGCGACTACTCCGAGGAGACGACGGTCGACGCCAAGCTGGACCCCGACACCGCACTGGGCCGGGTGATCGGGCACGTCCTCAACCCCGACAAGGTCAGGCGACCGAGCGCACCCTACGCCGATGCGGTGACGCAGTGGGAGTCTCTGGAGCGCTTCGTCGAGTCCCGTCTGCGTAGCGAGTAGTCAGCGCGCGCTCGTCACCGATGAGGGCGCGCCGACTGCCACGAATTGCGGCGTGTCTTTGTGCAGACACGCGCGCTCGCGGTGCGCGGTGCCGGGGGGTGACGGACTATCCCACCAGCACGGCGTAGCGGGGCTTGATCACCTCGTCGATGATCGCCAGCCGTTCATTGAAGGAGATGAAGGCCGACTTCATCGCATTGATGGTGAAACGCTCCAGGTCGCTCCACCCGTACCCGAACGCCTCGACCAGGCGCAGCATCTCCTGGCTCATCGTGGTGTCGCTCATCAGCCGGTTGTCGGTGTTGACCGTCACCCGGAAGCGCAGCCGCGCCAACAACGCGAACGGATGCTCGGCGATGCTCGCGACGGCGCCCGTCTGGACATTCGAGCTCGGGCACAGCTCCAGCGGAATCCTCTTGTCGCGCAACAGAGACGCCAGCCTGCCCAGCGTCGCATCGTCAGCGGAGTGCACGACGATGTCGTCGACGATGCGCACACCGTGGCCGAGCCGGTCGGCGCCGCAGAACGCGATCGCCTCATGGATGGACGGCAGGCCGAACGCCTCGCCCGCGTGAATGGTGAAGCGCGCGTTGTTGCCTCGCATGTACTCGAAGGCGTCAAGGTGACGGGTGGGCGGGTACCCCGCCTCGGCGCCCGCGATGTCGAATCCCACAACGCCCTTGTCGCGGAACTTGATCGCCAGCTCGGCGATCTCCCGGGACCGCGCTGCGTGCCGCATGGCCGTCACCAGACAACGGACCGTGATGGTGCGCCCCTCCGATGCGGCGGCCTTCTCCCCGTCGGCGAAGCCGGCCAGGACCGCATCGACGACCGCATCGAGCGACAGTCCGCCGTCGATGTGCAGCTCGGGTGCGAACCGGACCTCGGCGTACACGACGTTGTCGGCGGCCAGGTCTTCGACGCACTCCCGCGCGACGCGGTGCAGCGCATCCGGGGTCTGCATGACGCCGACGGTGTGTGCGAACGGCTCCAGGTAACGCACCAGCGACCCGCTGTGCGCGGCGGTGCGGAAGAACGTCGCCAGACCGTCCACGTCACTGGCGGGCAGGTCGCGGTAGCCGTACTGCTCGGCAAGGTCGAGAACCGTCGCCGGCCGCAGCCCCCCGTCCAGGTGGTCGTGGAGCAACGCCTTGGGCGCCCGTTTGATGTTGTCGAGAGTGAGCGGTGTCTTCACTGATCCCCCTCAGATGGTGATCCGGTCGATGATGAGCGGCCGCACCGGCGGCGCCGTCGGACCCACACTCCACGCGCCGTCGAGTTCGCGCAGCGCGGGCAGCAAACGCTCCGGTGTGTCGGTGTACAGCGTGAACAGCGGTTCTCCTGCGGTGACGGGTTCGCCGGGCCTGCGGTGGATGCGGATCCCCGCGCCGAATTGCACCTGCTCGCCAGGGACCGAGCGGCCTGCTCCGAGCCGCCACACCGCCAGTCCCACCGCCATCGCGTCGATGTCTCCCATCGTGCCACCGTGAGCGGCGTTGACGGTTTCGGTGTGCGAACCCAAAGGCAGCGGAGCGGTCGCGTCGCCGCCCTGCGCGGCGACCAGCTCGCGGAAGCGGTCCATCGCGGTCCCATCGAGAAGCGTGGCCGCGGGGTCGACCCCGTCCAGACCGGCGGCGGCGCACATCTCCCGCGCCAGGGCCAGCGTCAGCTCCACCACGTCGGCCGGCCCGCCACCGGCGAGCACCTCCAGGGATTCGACGACCTCGATGGCGTTGCCCACCGTTCGACCCAGGGGTACGTGCATGTCGGTGAGCAATGCCCGCGTGTCGACACCGTGCTCGGTGCCGAGTTCGACCATGGTGCGCGCGAGTTCGCGCGACTCCGCCTCGGTGTCGAGGAATGCTCCCGACCCGACCTTCGAGTCGAGCACCAGCGCCCGTGTGCCTTCGGCGATCTTCTTGCTCATCACCGAACTCGCGATCAACGGCAACGACTCCGTGGTCGCGGTGACGTCGCGCAAGGCATAGATCTTGCGGTCGGCCGGCGCTAGCTCACCGGCGGCAAAAATGGCTGCGCCGAGGTCGCAGAGTTGTTGGCGTATCTGCGATTTCGCGATTTCTGCGGTGAAGCCCGGGATGGATTCCAGTTTGTCGAGTGTGCCGCCGGTGTGACCGAGCCCGCGCCCGGCGGCCTGCGGCACCGCGCCTCCGCAGGCCATCACGACTGGCACCAGGGGGATCGTGATCTTGTCGCCGACCCCGCCGGTGGAGTGCTTGTCGACCAGCGCCAAGGGTTTGCCGCCGCGCCGAAGGTCGCTGAAGTCGAGCCGCTCCCCCGACGCGATCATCGCCGCCGTCCAGCGCGCGATCTCCCCGTTGGTCATGCCGCGCAGGAAGATCGCCATGAGCAACGCCGACATCTGGGCGTCTGCCACCCGACCGTGGGTGTAGGCGTCGATGACCCAGTCGATCGCTGCGTCCGACAACACCCCGCCGTCGCGCTTGGTCCGGATGACGGACGGAGCATCGAGATGCGACACAGGCGCCGCGGCGTCGAAGGTCATGGCGCCTCGTCGACCGGCGGACGGACCCGGCTGAGATCGTCGGGCCCGAACGCGTCGGGCAGAAGCTCGCGCAGCGGTGTCGGGCCGCGCGGGTGGTCGATCAGAAGGTCGCCTCCGCCGTGCTCGAGGAGCACCTGCCGGCACCGGCCGCACGGCATCAGAACCTCACCGTCGGGGCCGACGCAGGACAGCGCGACCAGGCGACCGCCACCGCCGGAATGTAGGGCGCAAACCACTGCGCACTCGGCACAGAGACCTACGCCATATGAGACATTTTCCACATTGCATCCGGCCACGATCCGGTCATCGTCGACCAGAGCCGCCGCCCCGACCCGAAAGCGCGAGTACGGCGCATAGGCGTTGGCTGAAACGTCGATTGCTTTGCGACGCAACATTTTCCAGTCGATGTTGGCCGTCATGACGTACCGCCCGACAGGATTCTGAATGCATTCCGAACGTCCCCCGACGAACGGCGAAGTCGCAGATAGGGCACCCTAAGTCGGTGTTCATTCGGTGACATATCGCCACACGCTAGTTCGTTGAGGAGTACGAAGGGGATTAGAGTCGCCCCGAGGTTTGGGGGCCGGTAAGCAACACCGAGTTCGCAAGCCTCCACCGATGCCGTTGGAGGGACCTATGAGTACGGCAACACCAGCCGATACCGATGTGCCGGCACCGCGCTCGAAGCCGGCTCGCCGCCGCACGTTCTACCGAGGCGACCCGGGCATGTGGTCGTGGGTACTGCACCGCATCTCGGGCGCGACGATCTTCTTCTTTCTCTTCGTGCACGTGCTCGACACCGCTCTCGTGCGGGTGAGCCCGCAGGCCTACAACGAGATCATCGAGACCTACAAGACGCCGATCATCGGGCTCATGGAGATCGGACTCGTCGCCGCCGTTCTCTACCACGCGCTCAACGGCATCCGGATCATCCTCGTCGACTTCTGGTCCGAGGGTCCCCGGCACCAGCGCACGATGCTGTGGGTCGTCGCGGGCGTGTTCCTCGCGGTGTTCATCACCTCGTTGGGGATCATCGGCATGCACATGGCGGAGAGGTTCCTGTAGATGCCTGAGAATCCGTACGACCACATCTCCGACCGCGGTGGTCCGGCGCCCGTGATGCAGCGCAGTTACGATCGTCCGCCCGGACTGGACAACCCGCGCGCACCGCGTCGCGCCGGCGGAATGCCGAACTTCGAGAAGTACGCCTGGCTGTTCATGCGGTTCTCGGGCATCGTCCTTGTTTTTCTCGCCCTCGGGCACCTCTTCATCATGTTGCTGTGGGAAGACGGTGTGTACCGCATCGACTTCAACTACGTCGCCGAGCGGTGGTCCTCGCCGTTCTGGCAGACCTGGGATCTGCTGCTGCTGTGGCTGGCCCAATTGCACGGCGGCAACGGGATGCGCACGATCATCGCCGACTACACCCGCAAGGACTCCACCAAGTTCTGGCTGAACACTCTGCTGGCGCTGTCCATGGCGTTCACGCTGGTGCTCGGGACCTACGTCCTGCTGACGTTCGACGCGTCGATTTCCTGAGAAGGAGAAGCCCAATGATTGTTGAACACCGCTACGACGTCGTGATCGTCGGCGCCGGTGGAGCGGGCATGCGAGCGGCCGTCGAATCCGGGCCGCGCGCCCGGACCGCGGTGCTGACAAAGCTCTACCCGACCCGCTCTCACACCGGCGCCGCCCAGGGTGGCATGTGTGCCGCGCTGGCCAACGTCGAGGAAGACAACTGGGAGTGGCACACCTTCGACACCGTCAAGGGTGGTGACTACCTCGCCGACCAGGACGCCGTCGAGATCATGGCCAAGGAAGCCATCGACGCGGTGCTCGACCTGGAGAAGATGGGGATGCCGTTCAACCGCACCCCCGAGGGCCGCATCGATCAGCGTCGTTTCGGTGGCCACACCCGCGACCACGGTAAAGCGCCCGTGCGCCGCGCCTGCTACGCCGCCGACCGCACCGGCCACATGATCCTGCAGACGCTGTACCAGAACTGCGTCAAGCACGACGTCGAGTTCTTCAACGAGTACTACGCCCTCGACATCGCGCTGACCGAGACGTCATCGGGTCCGGTGGCCACGGGTGTGATCGCCTATGAGCTCGCGACGGGTGACATCCACGTCTTCCACGCCAAGGCGATCGTGTTCGCCACCGGCGGTTCGGGCCGGATGTACAAGACGACCTCGAACGCGCACACGCTGACCGGCGACGGGCTTGGCATCATCTTCCGCAAGGGACTCCCCCTGGAGGACATGGAGTTTCACCAATTCCACCCGACGGGCCTGGCCGGCCTGGGCATCCTGATCTCCGAGGCCGTGCGCGGCGAGGGCGGGCGACTGCTCAACGGCGAGGGCGAGCGGTTCATGGAGCGGTACGCGCCCACCATCGTCGACCTAGCACCCCGCGACATCGTCGCCCGCTCGATGGTGCTCGAGGTGCTCGAAGGCCGCGGCGCCGGCCCCAACAAGGACTACGTCTACATCGACGTGCGGCACCTCGGCGAGGACGTGCTGGAAGCCAAGCTGCCGGACATCACCGAGTTCGCCCGCACCTACCTCGGCGTCGATCCGGTCAAGGAGCTCGTGCCCGTCTACCCGACGTGCCACTACGTCATGGGCGGAATCCCGACGACCGTCAACGGCCAGGTTCTGCGCGACAACACCACCGTCATCCCCGGTCTCTACGCCGCAGGCGAATGCGCGTGCGTGTCGGTGCACGGGGCGAACCGGCTTGGCACCAACTCGCTGCTGGACATCAACGTCTTCGGACGTCGCGCGGGTATCGCGGCCGCGAACTACGCACTCGGACACGACTTCGTGGACCTCCCGGAGAACCCCGCCGAGATGGTGGTCGGCTGGGTCGGCGACATCCTCTCCGAGCACGGCAACGAGCGGGTGGCCGACATCCGCGGCGCGCTGCAGCAGTCGATGGACAACAACGCCGCGGTGTTCCGCACCGAGGAGACGCTCAAGCAGGCGTTGACCGACATCCACGCCCTCAAAGAGCGGTACTCGCGAATCACGGTGCAGGACAAGGGGAAGCGCTACAACAGTGATCTCCTGGAGGCGATCGAACTCGGCTTCTTGCTTGAGCTCGCCGAGGTCACCGTCGTCGGTGCGCTCAACCGCAAGGAGTCTCGCGGCGGACACGCTCGCGAGGACTACCCCAACCGCGACGACACCAACTACATGCGCCACACGATGGCCTACAAGGAAGGCTCCGACCTTCTGAGCGACATCCGGTTGGACTACAAGCCCGTGGTCCAAACGCGGTACGAGCCGATGGAACGGAAGTACTGATCTTATGACCAGCGTTTTGGAGAAGCCCGGCACCGGCGATTCCGAGCTGCCGCCGGTACCCGAGGGCGCGGTGATGGTGACCCTGAAGATCGCCCGCTTCAACCCTGAGTCGCCTGACGACGCCGGGTGGCAGAGCTTCCGCGTGCCGTGCCTGCCATCGGACCGCCTGCTGAACTTGCTGCACTATGTGAAGTGGTACCTGGACGGGACCTTGACGTTCCGCCGGTCCTGCGCACACGGCGTGTGCGGGTCGGATGCGATGCGCATCAACGGCGTCAACCGGCTGGCGTGCAAGGTGCTGATGCGCGACATGCTGCCGAAGAACCCGAAGAAGCAGTTGACGATCACGATCGAGCCGATCCGCGGACTGCCCGTGGAGAAGGACCTCGTCGTCGACATGGAGCCGTTCTTCGACGCGTTCCGCGCCATCAAGCCGTACCTGATCACGTCGGGCAATCAGCCCACGCGCGAACGAATTCAGAGCCAGACCGACCGTGCCCGTTACGACGACACCACGAAGTGCATTCTGTGCGCGTGCTGCACGACGTCGTGCCCGGTCTACTGGAGCGAAGGGTCCTACTTCGGCCCCGCGGCGATCGTGAATGCGCATCGATTCATCTTCGACTCGCGTGACGAAGGCGCCGCGGAGCGGCTCGACATTCTCAACGAGGTCGACGGCGTCTGGCGCTGCCGCACGACGTTCAACTGCACCGAAGCCTGCCCCCGCGGCATTCAGGTGACCAAGGCTATCCAGGAAGTCAAGCGCGCGTTGATGTTCGCGCGGTAGGCCCGTCGATCAGCTCGTCGACGACTGCCGCCAGCCCGGCGAACCCGGGCGCTGCGGCGATGTCCTCGGCGATGCGCCGGCTTGCCTGCCGATAGCGAGGGTCACGAAGGACCGTCAGGATCTCGCGCCTCAAGGCGCGCGACGACGGTCGTTCCGATCTGATCCGACGGCCGGCGCCCGACCATGCGACGCGCGCGCCCACTTCCGGCTTGTCCTCCTTGCCTCCGGTCGCCACGATCGGCACGCCGTAGCGCAGCGCGTATTGAACACCGCCGAATCCGCCATTGGTCACGTAAACAGCAGTGCGGGGAAGCAATTCGTGGTACGGCAGGAACGTCGCCGCTCGCGCGTTGCGGGGCAGCGGGGGCAGGGTGTCCAGGGGCCGTCCGCCCGTCGTGACGACCACGAGGACATCCTCCTCGGCGAGCGCTTCGAGCGTGGGCGCGATCGTCTGGCGATAGTCGGCGTTGGCCACGGTGCCTTGAGTGACGTGCACGACCGGACGGCTACCGTCGAGATCCGGCCACCACTGCGGCAGCGGCACAGGCGATCCGGCAATTGCCAGCGGACCGATGAAGCGCAGTCCCGACGGCGCGTCCGACAACGGATACTCGAAGGAGGCGACGCCGAGCTGGACCAGAGCATCCGTGTGCCGACCGGCATCGACCATACTGAAAGGCATTGCAGTGCCATGTATTTGGCGGTGGATATCGTCGATGATGCGATACGGTCGGCGAAGCAGCCGACGCTGGACCGCGGTGAGCAGCGCATTGCGGGGCCGGTTGAGCACCCGCGCCGGCGGCAGCCCCATACCGAACGGCGCCTTGTCCAGACTGTCGATACAGAGCGGGACCACACTGCACATGACGACGGCAGGCCGGAGGGGCCGTTCGTGCGCCAACAGCATCGCGGCGCCGAGGAACACAGGTTCTGTGATGACCACGTGAGCGGGCCGCGATGCGAGCGTCGCCCGCAGGATGTCGTACTGCGCCTCGGCCGGCCTGGCGAACACGTGCTCGACGTCGAAGGCAGCCGCCCGAACACCTTTGAGGTGCTTGCGCGCCGGGAGCTGGTCGAAGACCGACTCGTCGTAATCGGCTTCCGGCGGTAGCGGGACATGCACGGCACCCGTCGCTGCGATCTTGTCTGCGAAGCGGGACCCGGTGATGAACCGGACGTCGTCACCGCGCTTGACAAAGTTCTCGGCCACGGCGAGCAGCGGCGCGACATGGCCGTGGGCAGGAATGCTGCACAACACGATCGACGACATAGCTCCCCCAGTTGTCCCCTGTAGTATTGATTACTGTGCCACCCAAGTCAATATCTTCGCCCCGCCGCTACCGCTCCGATCTGCGCCGACAGCAGGCCCGAGCGACCCGGCAGCGGATCGTCGACGCCGCGGTGGAACTCTTCGCCGCGGAGGGCTACGCGGGCACGACGCTGGCCAAGATCGCGGCGAAAGCCGGCGTTTCCGCCGAAACCGTGCAGGGTCACGGTCCCAAGGCCGCCCTCTTGATCGCCGCCGTCGAAACGGTTGCAGTCGGCGTATCCGGCGAGGGCAACATCCTCAACCTCGACCTCGGGCGCGACCTCGTCGCGGCGCAGAGTCCAGACGAGGCAATCGACATGCTCGTCGCGACGCAGTCTGACGTGCACCTCAGGAGCGCCAAGTTGGCCGAGGCACTCATCGGGGCGGCGAATGCCGACCCCGAACTGGACCGCTACCGCCGCGAGCTCGTTGCGAGTGTGACACTGCAATGGCGCCGAATCTGCACCACCTATCGCGAACGAGGCTGGATCCGTGACGACGTCCCGTTCGACGAACTCGTCGAAAGCTCCTCGGCGCTGGGGGGCTTCGAGATGTACCTGCGCCTGACATCTCAAGGCTGGAGCATCGAGACTTATCGCCGGTGGGCGCGGCGCATGCTCGCCGAAACCGTCTTCACGCGCTAGTTCGCCATAGGTCCGCTCCAAGAAAGGAATTCCGTGTCGCTGTTGTCCTGGCAACCCGTCGCCGACACGGCGGCGCGACTGTTCGCACTGACCGTGAACCCGGCGCCGAAACAGGCCGTTCGGTTTCCTGAGATCGAAGGCATCGTCGAGAGCGACACCGTCGCCACCCGGCACGGACCCGCCCGGGTCACGATCTATCGTCCGCCCGAGTCCACCGACCGTCCCGCCGTCTACGTCAACGCTCACGGCGGCGGCTTCGTCGTCGGTCATCCCGAGCAGGACGACCCGTGGTGCCGGTATCTGGCCGCCCGCGCAGGCGTGGTCGTCGTCAACGTCGACTATGTCCTGGCCCCCGCTCGCCGTTTTCCGGACGCGGCGGAGCAGGTGTTCGACGTGGTCCGCTGGGCCGGCGCCGCCGAACGCGACTGGGACGGTGGCCGACTGTGCGTCGGTGGCCAGAGCGCAGGCGGCAACCTGTCAGCGGCGGTCTCGCGGATGGCGTTGGAAGCCGGCGGACCGCGCATCTGTGCGCAGGTGTTGCACTATGCCCCTTTGGATTTGGTGACGCCGACATCGGAGAAGACATCTCCGATAGGTTCGCCAGCCATCCTGACGCCATGGATGGGTGAGGTCTTCGACACCGCATACATTCCGCGGCGCGAGGACCGAAAGCACCGATTCGCCTCGCCCGTCTGGGGATCGAATGCTGGCGACATCTCCGGGATCGCGCCTGCGATCGTCGTCACCACCGAGTACGACCGGCTGCGCGACGAAGGCGTGCGCTACGCGGCGAAGCTCGACCAGGCGGGCTCGCTGATGCGCCACTACGACGTGGCGGGCGTCGACCACGGCTACAACATCATGACCGACGACGTCGACACCACGCGCCGGATGTACGACGCACTGGTAGCCGACGTCGTCGCGGCCACCGGTTAACGGTTGCGGCGTGCCAGGAAGTCGCGAATCAGTTCCGTGACCGCGGAGAAGTCGCTCTCCAGCAGGAAATGACCGCCGTCGCGAAGGTGGATCTCCGCGTCCACCGCGTCCTTGGCGAAGGCTCGCGCACCGTCGGGCCCGAAGAACGGGTCCTTGTCGCCCCAGACGGCCAGCAGCGGAACGCCACTGGCACGCAGATAGTCGTGCAGGGCGGGATAGAGCTTCGGGTTGGTGGCGTAGTCCAGGAACAGCTTCAACTGGATCTTGTCGTTCCCCGGCCGCGACAGCAGCGCATAGTCGTGATGCCACGTGTCGGGACTGACGACCGACTCGTCGGGAACACCGGCGACGTATTGCATCTTCGTCGTCTCGAAGGTCAGGATCTGCCGCAGCGCCGCCTCGGTCGCCGGCGTCTGCTCCCGCTGGTAATCCCAGGCCGGCTGCCAGCCGTCGGCGACGAATCCCGCGTCGTACCCGTTCCCGTTCTGGGTGATGATCGCCGTGATCGCCTCCGGGTCCCGCAGTGCCAGTCGCCAGCCGACCGGCGCCCCATAGTCCTGGACGTAGATCGCGTAGCGCGACACCCCGAGCTGGTCGAGCAGGCCCGCGACATGCGCGGCCAGGGCGTCGAAGGTGTAGTCGAACTCATCGGCGGAGGGAGCGTCGGAGTAGCCGAAGCCGAGATAGTCGGGTGCGATCACGCGGTAACGGTCGGCCAGCGCCGGGATCAGGTTGCGGAACATGAACGAGCTGGTCGGAAACCCGTGCAGGAGCACGACGACGGGCGCATCGACGGCGCCTGCCTCCCGGTAGAAGATCTGGCGACCGTCGACACTGGCATAACGATGATGGACCTCGGACACGGCTAACTCCCATAAGTAGTTTTGATGGTTATAGACAGTCAACATGGCCTTGTGTAACCTGTCAATAGTCTTTTGGAGGTTAGTTATGGAGCTGCGCGTCACGACCGCGTCCGACGAGGCATTCCTGCTCGATCTGCTCAACACCACGCCGGTGGTGGACGGCGTGCCGACCGATGCACTACCCGACCTCGCGACCTCCGCCGAGTGGTTGGCCGCACACGAGGTGCCTGTGCGCACCCAGGAGTGGACGGCCCTGGTCGAAGCCAGAGGGGCATTGCAGGCGGTGGTTCGCGGCGACGCGTCACCTGCGGTCCTGCAACCGTTCCTCTCCGGTGTCCGGCTCGCGGCACGCGTCGGCAAGGACGGCGTGAACTGGCATCTTGAGGGCGCCAGCGGCGCGGCGCGAGCGGTCCTGGCATGGGACGGTCTGCGCCTCACCGGCCCGGGGCGGCTCAGGCCGTGCGCGAACACCGAATGCCGACTGTTCCTGATCGATCGCAGCAAGCCGAACACGGCACGGTGGTGCTCGATGGCGATCTGCGGCAACAGAATGAAGGCGCGCCGCCACTATCAGCGATCACGCAGGTGATGATTCTTGCCCGGCAGCGTCCGCCGGCACCTCACCTTCGTCGTCATCGCCGTCTTCGTCACCGGCCCGCTCACGCACCTGCTCCAGGTAGTACCGCAAGATCACCGCAAGCGTCGCCGCCACCGGAACCGCCAGGAACGCGCCGCTCACACCGAAGAGCGAGGCACCCAAGGTGACAGCCAGTAGCACGATTACCGCGTGGAGCTTCATCGACCTCGACTGCAGCCACGGCTGCAGCACGTTTCCCTCGAGTTGCTGCACGACCACGATGATCGCCAGCACGATGAGCGCCGTGACCGGACCGTTGGCGACCAGAGCGATCAGTACCGCCAATCCGCCGGCCACGAAAGCGCCGACGATGGGAATGAAGCCGGCAATGAACGTGATGATCGCCAAGGCGTAGGCCAGCGGAACCCCGAGGATGACCAAGCCGAGCCCGATCAGCACCGCGTCGACGAGGCTGACAAGGGCCTGGGTGCGGATGAACCCTCCGAGGGTCGCCCAGATCCGGTGAAGAACCTCGGTGAGGTGAGGCGCCGCGGGCTTGCCGACGGTGCGCCGCAGCCATGGAATGAACCTCGGCCCGTCTTTGAGGAAGAAAAAGGTCACGACGACGGCGGTAAAAAGCGTGACCAGTGCCGACGTCGCCGCACTGACTCCGGTGAAGACACCAGACGCAATCTGCGCGCTGCTCGAATTCAATCGATCGGTGATCGCTTCGACTGCCGAATCGAGTTGCTCCTCACTGATTCTCAGCGGCGGCCCGCTCAACCAATCCCGCACCTGCACGACGCCCGCGGTGGCCTGCTCGGCGAGTTCAGCGGACTGGCCGACGATCGCAGGCGCCACCGCGGCGATCACGCCGGCGACGACCGCGACCGCCAGCAGGAGCACGACCAAGGCTGCGGCCGCCGGCGGCAAGCCCTTGTTCCGGAGCCAGCGCACGGGCGACCACAGCACGGTGCACACGATCAATGCGAGCACTACTGGCAACAAGATGACCCACGTCTTGCCCACTACCCAGGCCAGGACCCACAGCGCGGCGGCCACCGCGATGAACTGAACGGCCACCACTGCACTGGACCGAAGATGGCCGGCGTAGACCGCCCCACGGGTGGGCGATGTGCCCGATCTGTCGTTCACGCTCCCTTCGTACCCCGCCACGGCCGTTTCACGTATGCACCGCGCGCCCAAAACTGGCCGATCTGTAGGGCGCTACGGACGGAAACACACAGCAGGGGTAAACAAGGGCATGCCGCGAAACGACCTACGGGCGACATACGGCCCCTGGGCGGTGATCGCGGGCGCATCCGAAGGTATCGGAGCCGCCTTCGCGCACGGGGCGGCCGAGCGAGGACTGAATACGGTGCTGGTGGCGCGTCGACCGGAAACGCTCGAACAGGTCGCAGCGAGCATCCGCGACCGCACCGCCGTCGACACCCGATGCATCACAGCGGATCTGACCACGGCGTCGGCTACGTCAGAGATCGTCGCCGCCACGGCGGACCTGGACGTCGGGCTGCTCGTGTACTGCGCGGGCGGCGACCCGGACTTCACGCCGTTCCTGGACAAGACCATCGAGGCCGCCGAAGGGCTGCTCGACCGCAACTGCCGGACCCCGATGCAGCTGACCCACCACTATGCGCGGGCCATGGTGGACCGAGGGCGCGGCGGGATCATGATCCTCAGCTCGGGGGCGGCGTTCGCCGGGACGAGCAACATCGCCGTCTACGGCGCGACCAAGGCGTTCGACATGATCTTCGCGGAAGCGTTGTGGAGTGAGTTGCGCGGCGACGGAGTCGACGTGCTCGGCGTGGTCATGGGTGAGACCGACACCCCCTCGTTGCGCCGCACGCGCCATGCCCGAGGACTGGCCGGACCGGACGATCCCGTCGGTCATGCCGCCACCGTCGACGAGGTCGTCGCTGCGGCGTTCGCGCACCTGGGACGAGGCCCGACATGTTTCGGCGACAGGCGAATTCGAACGGGAGCGCGACTGATCAGCCCGCTGCCGCGCGGCCTGATGGTGCGACTGATGACCAGAGCCAGCCGCCGCACCATGGGGTGAAATGCCTGACCCTGCCGTGTGACAGGTCACAGCTGCGCCACGTTCGGTTTCGGCCGTACGCGACGTCGGTACATACAACCGACCACCATCCGTCCCGCATACCTGGGACGGGGCGAAGGAGACACGACGATGGGTGAACCGACCAACGGCGCCGAGAAGCTGACCGGAGTCGCCAAGGAAGCCGCAGGCAAAGCACTCCAGGACGACCAGCTGCAGACCGAGGGCAAAGCCGATCAGGTCAAGTCCGATGTCACCAAGGCAATCGACGAAGCCAAGGACGTGGCCGCCGACACGGCGCAGGATGTCAAGCAGACCATCAGCAACACCGCCGACGATCTCGCCGCCAAGGCCGACAGCGTCAACGGCAAGGGTGTCGCGTTCGGCATCGGGGCCGCGGCCCTCGCGGTTGGAGCTGTCTGGATCGCCTATCGGGTGGCCAAGGCGTCGGCGAAGCGCCATCCGGCCGTCCGGGTCGCACGGTCGGCGGTGCACGCAGTCCGCGAACGCTGACAGAGCCGGGCCCCGCGGCTGTCACATCTGGCCGCGCTGCGCCGTCTCATCGGTATGACGCCAACACGCATCGCACCCGTGCCCCCGCAACGCGCATCGTTGATGACCCGCCTGATGTGGCGCTACGCCAAGCGCCGCTTCGGGGAGGTGCCGGAACCGTTCGCGATCTATGCCCACCATCCCGGTCTCATGATGGCGGGCGCCATGCACGAGGGCATGCTGGAGCGGGCCTGCACCGAGCTGCCGGCCAGCGTGCGCGAGCTGGCCGTCTACTGGGTCGCCCGGCAGATCGGCTGCTCGTGGTGCGTCGACTTCGGTGCGATGCTGATGCGTCTGGACGGCCTGGACATGGCCCGGCTCAGGGACATTGACGACTACGCGACCTCGCCGAACTTCTCCGACGACGAGCGTGCCGCCATCGCCTACGCGGCGGCGGTGACGGCAGACCCGCACACCGTGACCGACGAACAGGTCGACGATCTTCGCCGCCGGTTCGGCGACAAGGGCGTGATGGAGCTGACCTACCAGATCGGCGTGGAGAACATGCGGGCCCGGATGAACGCCGCGCTCGGGATCACGGAGCAGGGGTTCAATTCGGGTGACTCCTGCCGGGTGCCCTGGGCTACCTGACGCCGGCGCCTCGATTCCGGGCAAATGCGGTTGAATCGACCTGATGAGTGAGGACGAACCCCGCACGGGTGGACGGCCGCGCGACGCCTCGATCGATCAGAAGGTGCTGTCCGCGACGCGCGACCTGCTCATGGAGGTCGGCTGGGACGAGCTCAGCGTCCGCATGGTCGCCACGCGGGCAGGTGTGGGCCGCGCGAGCCTCGCCCGGCGCTGGGGCTCGAAGGCCGAACTGGTGCTGCACGCGATCCTCGGTGAATCGCCAGACCTCTCACCGTTCTCGGGAACCGACCTCTCCGGCTGGATCGACTGGGTCGTGCGAGGCAGCCACGAGTTGTTCAGCGCACCCGACGTGCGCGAAGCAGTCCCCGGCCTGCTGCTCGCGCTACGGGAGAACGCCGACCTGCGCAACGCTCTGTGGGCCGATTTCAGCGGGCCCGCCGTGCAACTGTTCACCGAGCACGTCGAGTCCGACACACCTGCCCAGCGCAGACGGGCCGCCGTGGATGCGAAGGCTCTACTCGTGATGGCAGCGGGCGCAGCGCTTTTCATGACCAGCGTGGCAGTGGAGGACGACTCCGACGCCCTGCGCACGCGCATCACCGAACTATTGCAGGCCGGCGTGCGACGCGAATGACTCGACGATGGCGGCTTGCGGGGGTCGCCATGCCAGGTCGAGGTCGCGCAGCGCGGCACTGTCATCGGTGGGCGTCGCCGCGGTCAGCAGTGTCATGGCCTCGTAGCTCAGTCCGTCAGGCAGCGCGATGAACCGCGACACCAGATCGGCGGCGCGGGCAGCGGTGAGCAGAGCGCCCACGGGGACGGGGACGCGGCGGATCCGCCGACCCAGGCCACGCTCGAGCGCGTCGATCATCTCGTCGAACGTCAGCATCACCCCTCCGCAGACATAGCGGCGCGGCCCCTGGCCGGGCCGCATGACCCGGGCATGCACCTCGGCGACATCGCGAACGTCGATCATCTGCATGCCGCCACGCAGCCTCGGTGCCACGGCGTGGCGTACCAGCGGCGCCCAACCGCGTTCGGTGACCCCTGCGCCGGTGTGGAACGGGGCGCCGACAACACTCGACGGGTAGGTGACCACCACAGGCGCACCGCCGCACTGCAATTCGCGCGCCACACGATCGGCATAGGCCTTGGTCTTGGCGTAGGCACTGCGCCCGGCGGCCGGAGGGGTGTCCGGGGTGATGACGCCGTTGAGCGGCGGGAACAGCGCGCTGTAACTGCTCACGGACACCACCGGATCGAGCCCGGCCTCGACGGCGCGGCGCATGATCGATTCTGCCGCATACGCATTGACGTCCCACATCAATCGACTGCGGCGTTCGTCGGTGCCCACCACCCCTGCCGCGTGCACCACGGCGTCGGCACCTGTGATCAGCCTGCCGATATCGGCATCCCGTCGGACGTCTCCGACGACGATGGTCACGGATCCGAGCACGCGCAACGCGCCGATGACGGGTGCGGCGTCCTCGCCCGGCGGAACCAGCAGACGGATGTCATGCCCGGCCGTCAGCAGCGCACGAGCGGTATGGGCGCCGAGATATCCGGTCGCGCCTGTCATTGCGACGTGCACGGGGCGGCCTCCTGTGGTGGTAGGTTACGATGCCAATGGTATCGAAACAAGCATTCACGCCCGCACGGCTGGGTCCCCTCACCCTGAAGAACCGGTTCGTCAAAGCCGCGACATTCGAGGGAGTCATGCCGCGGGGACAGGTCAGCGAGGCCCTCGTCGACTTCCACGAAGCGGTGGCCCGAGGCGGGGCGGCGATGACGACCGTCGCCTACTGCGCCGTCTCCCCCGGCGGACGGGTGCACCGGGACACCGTCGTCCTCGACGCCGACCGCGCAGCGCAGCTACGGAGAGTGACGAGCGCCGTGCACGATGCGGGCGCGTTGGCGTGCGCGCAGATCGGCCACGCCGGACTTGTCGCCAACACGCTGTCGAACCGAACGCCGACGCTCGCACCCTCCACCCGTCTGAGCGCACCGGCCATGGGCCTGGTCCGAGGCGCCACCGGCGAGCAACTGGAAGCGGTGGTCGACGACTTCGGAGCGGCGGCCGCCCACGCCGTCGACGCGGGCTTCGACGCGATCGAAATCCACATGGGCCACGGTTATCTGCTCAGCTCGTTCTTCAGCCCGAAGCTCAACAAGCGCACGGACCGCTACGGCGGCGACGTCACCCGCCGCGCCGAGCTGGCCCGCCGTGTCGCCGAGCGGGTGCGGCGCTCCGTCGGCGAAAGTGTGGCTGTCACAGCAAAATTCAACATGGACGACGGTGTGCGCGGGGGCTTCTGGCTGACCGACAGTGTGCCGACCGCTCAGCTGCTGGAGGCCGACGGGCACCTCGACGCCCTACAGCTGACCGGCGGAAGTTCCCTTCAGAATCCGATGTACTACTTCCGCGGGGACGTACCGATGGACGAGTTCATCGCTTCGCAACCCCGAGCCGTCGGGCTCGGTCTACGCGTCATCGGCAAGCGACTGTTCCGCTCATATCCCTTCCAGGAGGCGTTCTTCCTGCCGCTGGCCCGGCAGTTCCGCGCGCAGCTATCGATGCCGCTGATGCTCCTCGGTGGCATCAATCGGCTCGACACCGCTGCGCAGGCACTCACCGAGGGCTTCGAGTTCGTGGCGATGGCGCGCGCATTGCTGCGCGAGCCCGACCTCGTCAACCGATTCCGCGACGACGTGGCCGAGGAAGGACTGTGCATTCACTGCATGAAATGCATGCCGACCGTCTACAGCGGCACGCATTGCGTGCTAGCGCAACGGTGACCCGGTGAACTTGTCGGGGTTGGCGACGTCGTAGATCGCGACCACCCGCCCGTCGTGCACGGTGAGCGCCTGAATGCGCGGCGTGATGGCCGGCGCGTCGTCGGTGGCGTCCGCGCCCGGCGAATAGACCCCCAGTTCGCCGTTGACCAGCCCAAGCACGCTGTTGGCCAGCAGGCGTTCCGCTCCGTACTTCGCGCCGAGGCCCAGCAGGAAGCGGGCCACCTTGTCCCGCCCATGGATGACACGGGCCGCCGTCGGTGCTTTGCGATTCGCATCGCCGGTGAAGGTCACATCGGGATGCAGCAGCGACACCACGACATCCAAATCCCCCGACGCCATCGCCGCCAGCAGCTTGCCGACGACCTCGGCATGCTCAGCAGCAGGAGGCGGCGCCGACGACACGGCCCGCCGCGCCCGCGAAGCCAGCTGACGGGCGGACTCCGGCGTCGAGCCGAGAATCTCGGCGATCTCGGTGAACGGCACCGCGAAACCGTCGTGTAAGACGAACGCGACGCGCTGATCCGGGGTCAGGTTCTCCAGCACCACCATCGCCGCGAAGCGTGCGTCCTCGCCCGCCACCACCGCATCCAACGGGTCGTCTCTGCCGAAGCCCGTCACGACGGGTTCAGGCAACCACTCACCCACATAGGTTTCGCGGCGGTGCGACGCCGACCGCAGACGGTCCAGCGCGAGCCGGCTCACCACCGTCGTCAACCACGCCTTCAGATCCTCGACCGCGGCGCCCGAATTCGCCGCCCATCTCAGCCACGCATCCTGGACAATGTCTTCAGCGTCGGCGACGGTGCCCGTGAGTCGATAGGCGACCGACAGCAGGTGCGGTCGCATCTGCTCGAACTCGCCGACGCGCGCGGTCGCGGTCATGTGTCGAGTCTAGAACCGACGGATTCGCGCTGCCCCGACGACGGAATCCGTCGTCAAGTTTCCTCCATGCAACGATTTCCGCGTACGCGGCGCACAGCCACCACCGGAACCGTATTCTTCGGCCCATGGCTATCACGGAGGATCCGTCGACTCCCGCGGTCGGCGCCAAAGGGTTGCAGGCGGGCGCCCTGGGTCTGGTCGGCAACGTCGTCATCGGATTGGCGGCCGTCGCACCGGCCTACAGCCTGGCGGCGACCCTGGGCTACGTCGTCCTCGGAGTCGGCGAAAAGGCTCCGTCCATGTTCGTCCTGGCGTTCATCCCGATGCTGCTCGTCGCCTTCGCCTACAAGGAGCTGTCGCAGGACACCCCCGACTGCGGCACGACGTTCACCTGGGGCACGAAAGCCTTCGGGCCGTGGATCGGCTGGATCGGCGGGTGGGGCCTGGCGGTGTCGGCGATCATCGTGCTGGCCAACGTCGCCGAGGTGGCCGCCATCTACCTGTACGCGTTCCTCGGGCTCGACTCCCTCGCCGAGAGCGTTCCGGCGACGGTCGGTTTGGGATGCTTCTTCATCATCGCGATGACGCTGCTGTCCGCGCGCGGGATCGTGGTGAGCGAACGCGTTCAGAACGTGCTTATCGCAATCCAGTTCGGCGTGCTCATCGTTGTCAGCGTGATCGCTCTGGTCCGGGTGTTCAGCGGTAGCGCCGGAGAACAGGCCATCAGCCCCGAATGGTCGTGGCTGTGGCCCAGCGGTCTCGACGTCTCGCAGATCGCCGCCGCCGTCATCCTGTGCATCTTCATCTATTGGGGGTGGGACGCGTGCCTGGCTGTCGGCGAGGAGACCAAGGATCCCGGGAAGACGCCGGGAATCGCCGCAGTCATCACCACGCTGATCCTGGTCTGCACCTACGTGCTGGTGGCCTACGCGCTGCAGTCATTCGCCGGATTCAGCGAAGTCGGCATAGGCCTGAACAACCCGAACAACACCGACGACGTACTGACCGTGCTCGGGGAACCCGTCGCCGGACAGATCGCGGCGTCGGCGCTGCTGCTGACGGTGTCGGTGTCGGCGTTGTCCTCGACGCAGACGACGATCCTGCCCACCGCCCGCGGCATGCTGTCGATGGCGGTCTACGAGGCGATCCCGAAGCGGTTCGCCAGCGTGCATCCGCGCTACATGACCCCCGCATTCGGCACCATCGTCATGGGCATCTCGGCGCTGTTCTTCTACCTCGTGCTGAAGCTGCTGTCGGAGAACGCGCTTCTGGATTCGGTCGCCTCACTGGGCCTGGCCGTCGCGTTCTACTACGGCATCACCGCTTTCGCGTGCGTCTGGTACTTCCGCAGGACGCTGTTCACCTCCGTGCGGAACCTGTTCTTCCGCGGCATCTTTCCGCTGCTCGGCGGCATCGCGATGGCCACCGCGTTCGGTATCAGCGCCAAGGACATGCTCTCGCCGGATTACGGCTACACCGCTTTCGGCCCTATCGGCGGCGTATTCGTCCTCGGAGTGGGCATGCTGGTGCTGGGCGTCCCGCTGATGCTGGCCTGCTTCGCCTTCGGGACCAAACGATTCTTCCGCGGCGAGACGCTCGATGCGTCGACCGAGGTCAAAGTACTGGACAACTTCTAAAGAGAGAGTCCCGCAATGCATTTGACAGTCGGCTATCTCGCCACACCCACCGGAGACGACGGCATCGCGTTGGCGAGCGCGCTCGCCAGGACCTTCGACGCGACAGTCGACGTCGTGATCGTGGTCCGCGAAGAACTGCCCGACGGCCATCCCGGCCGCGCGGAGTACCAGCGGATGCTCGTCGCGCGCGGCGAGCAGTGGGTGTCCAAAGCCGTTGCGTCACTTCAGGCCGACGGCGTCACGGCTGGTTCGTCGGTAATTGTCGGCGAGTCTTTCGCACAGGAACTCGTCGAGTTCGCCGAAGGCAAGTCCTCCGACCTTATCGTGGTCGGAGGCGCGCGCGACGGGTTCTTCGGCAGGCACACCATCGGCCCGGTCACGGGCGCCCTGCTGCACATCTCGTCGATCCCGGTGGCGTTGGCGCCGCGCGGCTACGCCGAGGACCCGGACGAATCCATCACTGCGGTGACGGCGGCCGTGCCGACGCGACCGGGTGACGACAATCCTCTTCCGTTCACGATCACGCTCGCCAGCGCCGCGGGCCTCCGGGTCCGGATGCTGTCGCTGGTGTCGGCCGAGAACCTCGCCGAGGCGGGCAGCGCCAAGGAGGTGCGGGCGTTGCAGCGTGAGGCCGCCGAGGAGAACCTCGCCGTGGCCGCCCGCGCGCTGCCTGACGCCCCGGAGATCGAGTCGCTGGTCGCCGACGGCATGACGCTGGAATCGGCGCTCAAGAAGCTGAAGTGGGACGACGGCGACCTGCTTGTGGTGGGCTCGTCACGCTTCGCGGCGCCGAAGCGGATCTTTCTGGGGTCGACGGCGTCGCGCATTCTCGCCGGCGTCGACGTGCCGGTGATCGTGGTGCCGCGCGACGAGGAATAGCGTTTGCCGTTCGCGAAATATCATTCCGGGCTGCGATTTCGCGGCCAACCACGACCAGGAATGCTATTCCGCGGCGGCCTACCGCTTGGTGAAAATGGTTCGGTGCCAAGACTTGTCGACCGTGCCGGTGATGTCGCTCATCACGTGCTTGATCGACAGGTACTCCTCGAGTGAGTACTGGCTCATGTCCTTGCCGAAGCCCGACGCACCGAAACCACCGTGCGGCATCTCGGAGATGATCGGGATGTGGTCGTTGATCCACACACAGCCGGCGTGGATCTCGCGTGAAGCCCTTTGTGCGCGATACACATCCCGCGTCCACGCCGACGCCGCCAGCCCGTATTTGGTGTCGTTCGCCTGCCGGATCGCGTCGTCGTCATCGGTGAACGACCGTGCCACGAGCACCGGCCCGAAGATCTCGTCCCGCCATACCTCCGAGGACTCCGCCACGTCGGCGATCAGCGTCGGCCGGTAGAACGACCCCGGTCCGTCGGGCGCGACCCCGCCGGTGACGATCCGTCCACCCTCACCGGGCGCGCGCTCCACCATGCCGGCCACCTTGGCCCGGTGCGCCATCGAAATCAGCGGACCCAGATCGGTGTCCGGATCCGCCGGATCCCCGATGACGATCGACGACATCACCTCCCCGACCCCGGCCACGAAGTCGTCGTACAGATCCCGCGCCACGATGGCGCGCGTCGCCGCCGTGCAGTCCTGGCCAGTGTTGATCAGCGCCCCGGCCACCGCACCCTGGATCGCCGCGTCCAGGTCGGCGTCGTCGAATACGACGAACGGCGCCTTGCCGCCGAGCTCCAGCTGTGTCCGGTGCCCATGAGCCGCGGCGGCCAGCATGACCTTGCGGCCCACAGGCGTCGACCCGGTGAATGTCACCATGTCGACGTCGGCATGCCCGGCCAGCGCGGTTCCGACGTCCACCCCGGCCCCGGTCACCACGTTGAACACCCCGTCGGGCAGCCCTGCCTCCGATGCCAGCCGGGCCAGCGTCAGCGTCGTGAGCGGCGTGATCTCGGCGGGCTTGATCACCACGGAGCATCCGGCGGCCAGTGCCGGCAGCACCTTCCACACCGCCATCTGCAGCGGATAGTTCCACGGCGTGATGGTGGCGACGACGCCGACGGCCTCGCGGCGAATCGACGACGTGTGGTCGCCCGAATACTCCGCCGAGGCCTTGCCTTCCAGGTGCCGTGCGGCGCCGGCGAAGAAATCGATGTTGTCGACGCTGCCCGGCACGTCGAACTCAGTGGCCAGCCGCACCGGCTTACCGGTCTGGCTCACCTCCTCGTCCACCAGCGCCTCCGACGCCTCGTCGGCCAGTTTGGCGAGCTTGGCCAGCACAGCGGACCGCTCGGCCGGGGTCGCCCCGGCCCACTCACCCAAAGCAGCGCGAGCCGACGCCACGGCCGCGTCCACATCGGCCGGTTGGGCCAGCGCGTACTCGGCGACCGCGTCCCCGGTCGCCGGATTGATCACCTGATGAACCGGGCCCGAAGTCTGGACGGGAGCTCCGTCGATCCAGCTTCCGGCCATCGTGACAGTGTGAGCGACAGTCATGGGGCAACGCTATCGCGCCGGGGCCACCCGAGCTACGCATTACGGCATTGGCACCTAGCCGGAACGATTGATTTCGCCGTCGTGGTTGCTTGTCACGACGAATTCCGTGCACAATCTCAGGCATGGCTAACCCCGGGTTACCGCATGCCGTCGGACCCGTCTCGTTCCGTGTCAATCAGTCTCGCCCGGGCGCCGCTTTTCAGCTCGACGAACTGTCCAAGGCAATCATCGAGAAGCTGCAGCAGGACGGCCGGCGCTCCTACGCAGGTATCGGCAAAGCCGTCGGCCTCTCGGAGGCCGCGGTGCGTCAGCGCGTCCAGCGCATGGTCGACGCCGGTGTCATGCAGATCGTGGCGGTCACCGATCCTCTGCAACTCGGCTTCGCGCGCCAGGCCATGATCGGCATCAAGTGCACCGGCGACACCACCAAGGTCGCCCAGAAACTCGCCGAGCTCGAATCCGTCGACTACGTCGTGCTGACCGCGGGCTCGTTCGACGCCATCGTCGAGGTCGTCTGCGAAGACGACGACAGCTTGCTCGAACTTCTCAACACCCAGATCCGCGCGCTACCGGGAGTGATATCCACCGAAACCCTCGTCTATTTGAAACTCGTTAAGCAGCAATACAATTGGGGCACACGATGACCATCATTTCCGAAACCGATCAGTCCACGACCTCCGCCATGGGCGCTACAGCCAATCGCCATCTGTGGGGTCACTTCGCACGCCACGGCGCGGGCATCACGCCGACGATCATCACCCGCGGCGAGGGCGTCCACATCTGGGACAGCGAAGGCAACAGATACATCGACGGGCTGTCCGGCCTGTTCGTCGTCCAGGTCGGGCACGGCCGCGCCGAACTGGCCGAGGTCGCAGCCAAGCAGGCCGAAACCTTGGCGTTCTTTCCGCTCTGGTCGTTCGCGACGCCGCCCGCCATCGAGCTCGCCGAGCGAATCGCCAACTACGCGCCGGGTGATCTCAACCGCGTCTTCTTCACCACCGGCGGCGGCGAGGCCGTCGAGAGCGCCTGGAAGCTGGCCAAGCAGTACTTCAAGCTGACCGGCAGGCCTGGCAAGTACAAGGTGTTGTCGCGGTCCATCGCCTATCACGGCACCCCGCAGGGCGCGCTCGCGATCACCGGCATCCCGGCGTTCAAGGCGCCGTTCGATCCGCCCACCCCCGGCGGTTTCCGCGTGCCCAACACCAATTTCTACCGGGCGCCGGAGCAGTTCAGCACCGACCCCAAGGCGTTCGGCCGCTACTGCGCCGACCGGATCGCCGAGGCGATCGAATTTGAAGGCCCCGACACCGTCGCGGCGGTCTTCCTCGAGCCCGTGCAGAACGCGGGCGGCTGCTTCCCGCCGCCGCCGGGATACTTCGAGCGGGTCCGCGAGATCTGCGACGAGTACGACGTGCTGCTGGTCTCCGACGAGGTGATCTGCGCCTACGGCCGCATCGGATCGATGTTCGCGTGCAACGACTTCGGTTACGTACCGGACATCATCACCTGCGCGAAAGGTCTGACGTCGGGGTACTCACCGATCGGTGCGATGATCGCCAGCGACAGGCTGTTCGAGCCGTTCGACGACGGGCAGACGGTGTTCGGGCACGGCTACACGTTCGGCGGGCACCCGGTCTCGGCGGCGGTGGCACTAGCCAACCTCGACATCTTCGAGCGCGAGGGCATCAACGCCCATGTGAAGGAGAACGCTCCAGCCTTCCGGGCCACCCTGGAGAAGCTCTACGACGTGCCGATCGTCGGCGACGTCCGCGGTGAAGGCTTCTTCTACGGCATCGAGCTCGTCAAGGACAAGGCCACCAAGGAGACCTTCAACGACGACGAGTGCGAGCGGCTGCTGCGCGGCTTCTTGACCCCGGCCCTGTTCGAGGCGGGCCTGTACTGCCGTGCCGATGACCGGGGCGACCCAGTGGTGCAGCTTGCGCCGCCGCTGATCAGCGGGCAAGCCGAATTCGACGCCATCTACGACATCCTGCGCAACGTCCTCACCGAAGCGTCCGCCCGGATGTAGCCTCTTTCGTCGGAATTGCATTCCAGCAGAGGAAGTCCGAGTGACGGCCTGCGGGAATGCAATTCCGGCGGGCGAGCGTGCCATGGCCGGGTGACCGGGTCTAACGTCGGTGTGGTGAGCTCACCGAAACCACCGATCGATCCGGTGCGCTGGCAGGCACCACCGGTAGCACCGCTTCCCGAATTCCCCGGCGCCGACCTGACCCTGGTGGAGGTGCCGGGCGGCGACCCCGAGGACGTGGTCGTCGACGGCGACGGCCGCCTGTGGGTGGGTGCTCGCAACGGCAACATCGTTCGGTTTGCTCCCGACGGCACCGCACCCGAGGTCATCGCCAACACCGGCGGCCGTCCACTGGGTCTCAGCTTCACGCGCGACGGCCGACTGCTGATCTGCGACAGCCCGCGCGGGCTGCTCGCCCTCGATCCGACGACTGGCCGTATCGACACACTGGTGACGTCTGTCGCGGGACGCCGGCTGATCTTCTGCTCCAATGTCACCGAAACAGCAGACAGCACAGTGTATTTCACCGAGTCGACGAGTGCGTTCACCATCGACCGGTACATGGCTGCGATCCTGGAGGCGCGGGGCCGCGGAGCGCTGCACCGCCTCGATCCCGACGGCAGCGTCACCACGGTCGTCGACGGCCTGTACTTCGCGAACGGCGTGACACCGACGGCTGACGGCTCGGCGCTGGTCTTCGCCGAGACGCAGGGCCGCCGGTTGTCGAAGTACTGGCTCACCGGACCTCAGGCCGGAACAGTGACCCCGTTGGCCGTGCACCTGCCCGCGATGCCCGACAACCTGTCGACGGGCGCCGAGGGCCGGATCTGGTGCGCGATGGTGACACCGGCCAATCCGCTGGCCGACCGGCTCGCCGCGGGGCCGCCCCTGCTGCGCAAGCTGATCTGGCGCCTGCCCGAACGTCTTCAGCCGAAGCCGGAGGCCGTGGTGTGGGCGGTCGCGTTCGATCCCAACGGCGGGCAAGCGGTCGCGGGAATCAGGATGACCCACCCCGAGTTCAGCATGGCGACGGGACTGGTAGAGGCGAACGGCCGGCTCTGGCTCGGGAGCATCGGCGGGCCCTACCTCGGGAGCGTGCCGCTCCCCTAGAGTCCGCCCACCATCACATCTACCGGATAACCCCCAGATCGATTACTGCCAACCGACATTCAAATCCTGCCACGTGAAATGAACCCGGGGGGCCACGGGTTTAACACTGCAGAACCGATCACACAGGGAAGAGCAGGAGCCGAAATGAAGAACTTCGCAATCGCCACCGCAGCCGGAGCCGCCCTCACCGCAGGACTGTTCGCGCTGGCCGCCCCGGCCGCAGCCGCACCCTCGGGCGGCGACGCCCAAGAGACCATCAGCCGGCTCGAGGCCGAGGGCAACCGCGTCATCGTCAACCGCCTGTCCGACACCCCGTTGTCGCAGGCCACGGTGGTCGGCGTCAACCCGGGCGCCGACATCCGCGGAACCGTTGCGGGACAGGGCGACAGCAGCGCCCAGCAGAACACGATCACCGGCAAGATCTACTACGTGAACGTGCAGTAGCCGAAGACTCAAAGGGGCGCCTCCTACTCCCCCGCTGGAGGCGCCCCTTTGCCATGTCTAGGGGATCAACCGCAGGCGTCTGGCCCTGGACACCGATTCGTATCGCGTATGCGCTCCGAGTTTGGTTGCGGCGCTGCGCAAATAGCTCTTGACTGTTTCGGGTTTCAACGAGAGTCGCCGGGCCGCTTCGGAATTGGTGCAGCCGAGCGCCACTTGGGCAAGGACATCGAGCTCTCGCGGTGTCAGACCCGGGCCGTCCGGGTGCGTGTCGTCGGCCCCGGACAGTTTGTCGGCCAGCACTCGCAACCGCTCCTGCAGTGCGGCGGGCGCGGAGACGGCCAGCAGCCGTAATTCGGCGTGCACCTCGCGGATCTGCTCGGCGCTCACCGCGGCGTTGTTGGCCAGATGCGCCTCCCGCCATCGCAGCCGCCGGTCGACCTCGTCGCGAATGCGGATCTCGTCGCTGAGCCATTGCGCTGATTCCACCACCAGATCTGCCGCACGTCCGCCGAACGGGGCCCCGGTCCGGTACGCGCCGTAGAGCATCGCGCGGGCCCGCCCGTCGACGAGGACCGGGACGGCGAGCACCGACCGGATGCCTTCGGAGAGCACCGGGCCGTCGTAGTCGTGGGTGATCGACGACGCGGTGCGGTAATCGGCCACCGCGAGTGGGCGGCCGGCGACCATGCTGGCCCCGCCGAGGCCGGAGTTCGACCGGACCGCCAGTCCACGCAGCCCGCCGGTGCGCACCCCGTGGTACTCGGAGATCAACAGCGTGTCCCCGTGCACCTCCCCGCCGAACATCACCGGCACGTCGCCGAGGACCGCGACTCGCCGCAGCTCAGCGCGCAGCGCGTCGCCGTCGCGGGGCCGAAGGAGAGCCACGGAGCCGATACCCACTTTCGGGGGTAGTGGACGGACGAGTGTGACCTGGATCCTATTAGGCATGGCCACCAACACCGATCTTTTTCGCTCCGCCCGCGACCACCTGGTCGACGTCATGGCCGACTACGACAAGGCTGTCGCCACCTTCTCGTGGCCCGAGCTGACGGGCACCTTCAACTGGGCCACGGACTGGTTCGACGCGATCGCGCGCGACAACAACCGGATCGCGCTGTGGATCGTCGAAGAGGACGGCACCGAGGCGAAGGTGACGTTCGACGAGATGGCCCGGCGCTCCGACCAGGTGGCGACGTGGCTCGCCGAACTTGGGGTCGGGAAGGGTGACCGCGTCATCCTGATGCTCGGCAACCAGACCGAACTCTGGGAGTCCATGCTGGCCGTGGCCAAGCTGGGCGCTGTCATCATGCCGACCACGGGCGCACTGGGCCCCGCCGATCTCGCCGACCGCATCCAGCGGGGCGGGGCGGGCTTCGTCATCGCCAACACCGGGGACGCCCCCAAGTTCGAGGACGTCCCGGGCGACTATGTGCGCATCGCCGTCGGTGGCGCGGTGCCCGGCTGGCACTCCTACAGCGACGCCGCCGCCGTCGAGCCCGCGGCGCACGACCCGAACACGACGGTCGACGATCCGCTGCTGGTGTACTTTACGTCCGGCACCACCAGCAAGCCCAAGCTCGTGGAGCACTCCCAGATCAGCTATCCCGTCGGCCATCTGACGACGATGGCGTGGATCGGCGTGAAGCCCGGCGACGTGCATCTGGCGATCAGCTCCCCCGGCTGGGCCAAGCACGCATGGAGCTGCTTTTTCGCGCCGTGGATCGCCGAGGCGACAATCTTCGTCTACAACTACGGCCGCTTCCACGCGGGAGAGCTGCTCGGACAGATCCGGCGGGCGGGCGTCAGCACGTTCTGCGCACCGCCCACGGTGTGGCGCATGCTCATCCAGTCCGACCTCGGCGAGCGTCCCGCCGGCCTTCGTGAGGTGCTCGGCGCCGGCGAGCCGTTGAACCCGGAGGTGATCGGCGCGGTGGAGCGCGCCTGGGGGTTGACGATCCGCGACGGGTTCGGCCAGACCGAGACCACACTGCAGATCGGCAACACGCCGGGCCAGCGGGTGAAGGCGGGATCGATGGGCCGGCCGATGCCGGGGGTGCCCGTGGTTCTGGTGGATCCGCTGACCGGTGACCTCGCCGACGAGGGCGAGATCTGCCTCGACCTCGCGCAGAAGCCGCTGAACCTGATGACCGGATATCTGGGTGACGACGACCGCAATGCGCTGGTGATGCGGGACGGCTACTACCACACCGGTGACGTCGCCGGCCGTGATGCCGACGGCTACATCACCTACATCGGCCGCACCGACGACGTCTTCAAGTCCTCGGACTACAAGGTGTCCCCGTTCGAACTCGAGAGCGTGCTGATCGAGCATCCGGCTGTCGTGGAGGCCGCCGTGGTGCCCCAACCCGACGACACGCGGCTGGCGGTGCCGAAGGCCTACATCGCACTGGCCGAGGGATGGGCCGCCGACGTCGAGACCGCCAGGGCGATCCTCGAGCACTCACGGGATCACCTCGCGCCGTATCTGAAGGTGCGCCGTGTCGAGTTTTCGGACTTGCCGAAGACGATCTCGGGCAAGATCCGCAGGATGGAGTTGCGCCGCCGCGAAGAGGAGGCGCATCGCGACGGTCAGCCGATCGACACCGAATACCGATACGAGGACCTGGTGCAGTGATGGAACGTACGACCGACTCCTACGACGCGGGCCCGACCGAGACCCCGATCCTGGAGGAGACCATCGGGGCAAACTTCGAGCGGATCGCCGCCACCTATCCCGACCACGAGGCACTGGTCGACGCCCCGAGCGGTAGGCGCTGGACCTACGCCGAACTCGATGCCGAGATCGACACCGTGGCAAAGGGTTTGATGGCGCTGGGGGTCGAGCGCGGCGACCGGGTGGGGATCTGGGCGCCGAACTGCCCGGAGTGGACGATCGTCCAGTACGCGACCGCGAAGATCGGCGCGATCCTGGTGAACATCAACCCCGCGTACCGGACGCACGAACTTCGATACGTCCTCGACCAGTCCGGGGTCTCGACCCTCATCTCAGCCACGCAGTTCAAGACGTCCGACTACGTCGCGATGGTCGACGAGGTGCGATCCGATTCCGTGGCGCTGCAACGCGTCCTGTTCATCGGCACCGACGACTGGGCGATGTTGCGCACCGCGGCTGACGCGGTCGACGACCGGGCGCTGCGTGCGCGCAGTGCCGAGCTGTCCAACACCGACCCGATCAACATCCAGTACACCTCGGGTACCACGGGATTCCCCAAGGGTGCCACGCTGTCACACCGCAACATCCTCAACAACGGCTTCTTCGTCACCGAACAGATCCGCTTCGGCCCCGGCGACCGGCTGTGCATCCCGGTGCCCTTCTATCACTGCTTCGGCATGGTGATGGGCAACCTGGGTTGCACGACGCACGGCGCGACCATGGTGATCCCGGCCCAGGCCTTCGATCCCGGACTGACCTTGCAGACCATCGAAAAGGAAAGGTGTACAGGGGTTTACGGCGTTCCGACGATGTTCATCGCGATGCAGAACCACGTCGACTTCCCCCAGCGCGACCTGTCGTCGCTGCGCACCGGCATCATGGCGGGCGCCGTGTGCCCTGTCGAGGTGATGAAGCGCTGCATCGAGGAGATGCACCTGACCGAGATGTCGATCGCGTACGGGATGACCGAGACGTCGCCGGTGTCGTGCCAGACCCTGTTCGACGACGACCTGGAGCGGCGGACGTCGTCGATCGGCCGCGTCCACCCCCACGTGGAGATCAAGATCGTCGACCCGGACACCGGGGACATCGTGGAACGGGGCAACCCGGGTGAGTTCTGTACGCGCGGCTATTCGGTGATGCTGGGGTACTGGCGCGACGAGGAGAAGACCGCCGAGGCCATCGACGCCGACGGCTGGATGCACACCGGGGACCTTGCGGTGATGCGCCCCGACGGTTACTGCAACATCGTCGGCCGCATCAAGGATCTGGTGATCAGAGGCGGCGAGAACATCTATCCGCGGGAAATCGAGGAGTTCCTCTACACCCATCCCGACATCGAGGACGCCCAGGTGATCGGTGTGCCCGACGAGAAGTACGGCGAGGAGCTGTGTGCCTGGATCCGGATGCGCCCGGGCCGCGCCGCGGTTGACGCCGCCGCGCTCCGCGAATTCGCCCAGGGCAAGCTCGCCCACTACAAGATCCCCCGTTACGTGCACGTGGTCGACGAGTTCCCGATGACGGTGACGGGCAAGATCCGCAAGGTCGAGATGCGGGAGGTGAGCGCGCGCCTGCTCGGCCTGTAGACACGAAGAGGGGCGCCCCCACCACCAGGGGCGCCCCTCCCGCGCGGTTACACCACCTTGAGCGGTGGGTTCAGCGTGCGGGACTGAAAAGCAGGATGCCGGCGCATCGCTTCTTCACGTTCGCGGGAACGCCGGTCTGCGGCTTTCCACGCGGGATGGCTGTCGAGTCGAACAACAACGGCGCCTGTTTCCGTCATCATCCAAGCCCCTCTCATTGAACGCTGTGTTGATGCAACGTTGTGTTCTTCAAGGGTGCTGGCCGCTCCTGAGCGTCATGATCGGGATTGGCCGTGAAGTTGCTTAGAAATGCCCCCTCGAACGCACATGTAAACCTCAGCCACCGACAAGTTCGATGACGCTGATGTCCGGCGGTGCCCCGACCCGCACGGGCGGCCCCCAGAACCCGGCTCCGCGGGAGACGTAGAGCTGGGTGTCCTGGACCGTCGACAGTCCGGCCAGCGACGGTTGCGCCAGCTCGACGGCGTAGTGGAAGGGCCACATCTGGCCGCCGTGGGTGTGACCGGACAGTTGCAGGTCGACACCGCGCGCGGCGGCCTCGGTCACCTGGATCGGTTGATGAGCCAGCAGGACGGTCGGACCTGTCGGGCTCACGCCGTCGAGCGCACGGTCGAAGTCCGGCGGATCGTTTCGTTCCTTGCCGGCGATGTCGTTGACGCCCGCCAGGTCGAAAGCGGCGGCACCCCGCGAGATCCGCGTGTTCTCGTTGCGCAGCACGTCCAGGCCGAACCGTTCGAGCTCCCGGATCCACGAGGCGGTGTCGTCGACGAAGTACTCGTGGTTGCCTGTGACGAAGAACGCGCCTTCCCGTGTCACCAGATCCTGCAGCGGCTGCGCCGCGGGCCCGAGTTCCTCCACGGTGCCGTCGACCAGGTCGCCGACCACGGCCACCAGGTCGGGGTCGGTCTCGTTGATCATCCGCACGATCCGTTCGGTGTGGGCACGCCCCAGCAGCGGACCCAGGTGGATATCGGACACCACCGCGATGCGGAAGTTGTCGAAGGCGGGATCGAGGCGGCTCAGCCGCACCGGGATGCGAAGGACGTCGGGGGGCCCGAGTGCGCGGGCCGCGCCGAACCCGGTCACTCCGACAGCGGCCACGCCGGCAGTCACCGCAGCGGTGCGGGCCAGGAACATCCGCCGGTCCACGGCGGGCCGCTCGGCCGCATCGGAGGTCTCGGGTGCCTCAAGAGCGGTCGCCGCCGAGCCGCGCGTCACCCATCGGCGCAATGCCAGCCGCACCGGTTCCAGAACGAGCGAGGCGAGGAACAGATAGGCCAGCAACCCGAACCACAGATACCCCGGCCACGCGAACCACCCCCATCCCTGGACACCGAACACGCGGGGCACGAACAGCGTGGCGATCAGCAGCACCATCAGTGCGACGACGAGCGCGGACAGCAGCCGGCGGGCCCGGCCGGGACGCGTGGTGTCCCTGACCATTCGTTTCCAGACGTAGGCGTGCATGAGCAGAAGGACCGAACCGAGAACAAGAATGAACATGCACGCCCTTTACGCGGCTCACAGGAAACCACCAGCCTAGTTGGGCTAACCACCTGCGCCGGAATTGCATTCCGGCAGGGGTTTTGCGAGTGAACGTCTGACGGAACGCAATTCCGGCGCGTGGCTCCGCTACCCCAGCGAGTCACATTTGAAACTCTGACCCCAGCAGTCACCGCGTGGCTCCCGGACTCACGGGCGCCGATCGCCTACTGTGCGCAGACGATGGGCACCACACGGACTGTCTTGACGCGGGCATCCGCGCTGGTCATGGCGTCGATGCTGGCCATGGCGCCGGTCGCCGCGGGCCAACCCGACCCCGCGGTCGACGCCAACACGTGCCCGTACCGGGTGTCGACGCCGCCGGCGGTCGACGCGTCCGAAGTTCCCAAGCCCGGCGACCCGACTCCCGGGCCGCTTCCGGTTCCCGCCACGCCGATGGGCGGCGACGCACTGGCCGGCTGCGGTGTCATCACCGCACCGGGAGCACCGCCCGTGCCCGGCGACGTCTCCGCCGAAGCATGGCTGGTCGCCGACCTCGACACCGGCGACGTCATCGCCGCCCGCGACCCGCACGGGAGGCACCGCCCCGCCAGCATCATCAAGGTGCTGACCGCAATGCAGGCGATCACGGATCTACCGCTGATGAAGACCGTCCCCGGCACCGCAGAAGACGCCGCCCAGGAAGGCACCAAGGTCGGTGTCGGCGAAGGCGGCATGTACACCGTCAACGACCTGTTGCACGGCCTGCTCATGTACTCCGGCAACGACGCCGCCCACGCGCTGGCCATGCAGATGGGCGGCATGCAGACCACCCTCAACAAGCTCAACGTGCTGGCGGGCAAGTTGGGCGCGAAAGACACCAGGGTCGCCACCCCGTCGGGGCTCGACGGTCCCGGCATGAGCACCTCGGCCTACGACATCGCACTCTTCTACCGGTATGCCTGGCAGAACCCGGTCTTCACCGACATCGTCGCCACGCGCGCATCGGAGTTCCCCGGCCGCGACGGCGCCGGCTATCCGATCGAGAACGACAACAAGCTGCTGGCGAACTATCCGGGCGCCATGGGCGGCAAGACGGGCTACACCGACGACGCCGGCCAGACATTCGTCGGCGCGGCCAACCGTGACGGCCGCCGCCTGGTCGCGGTCCTGATGCGCGGCACGCGGCAGCCGATCGCCCCGTGGGAGCAGGCGGCGCGCCTGCTCGACTACGGCTTCGCGTCCCCTCCGGGCACCAAGGTGGGCACGTTGGTCGAACCGGACCCGTCGCTGGGCGGCACCGACGCGGACGCCGCCACTGCGGCATCGGCAACCAAGACGAATGCCAACGCCGTCCTTCCCGACGTCGACGCCATGCCGGTCCGGATCGGCGTCGGCGTGATCGGCGCAGTGATCGTGTTCAGCCTCATCATGGGCGCACGGGCACTCAACCGACGCCCGGCCCGCTAGCGTCTCCGTCGCGAAAAGCTCAGCGCACCAAGCGCTCCCACAGCGGCTGCAGCGGCAGCCTGCCAGATCTGCAGACCCGGCCGGGCGACGACGCGGTTGTTGATGATCGCGGGCGGCGGCGCGGGAACCTCGTCCTCGCGCATGTTCTCCGGCGTCGTCGCCGCCCAGCACGTCGAGAACAGGATGAGCCGAGAAGTGATGTAGGCGAAGACCATCAGGCCGAGCACCGGGCCGAACGTCGCACCGGCGGGCCCGGTCAGCACCGACCGCAGGTAGATCGACGCAACCAATTTGAACACCTCGAACGCGACAGCGGCCAGCAACCCCGCACGCACGCTGCTGCGAAAGCTGATCGACTCCCTGGGCAGCCTGGCGATGATCCATGTGAACAACAGCCACGACACCAGAATCGACACCGCGATCGAGGCCATCCGCAGCACCACCGACAGCACCGGCGAGTCCGGAAAACCCAACCAGTTCAACACGTTTTCCATCACCGACGAGTTTCCCAGTGCGGACAGCGCGAGCGTGACCACGATGGCCACGAAGGTCGACAGCAGCGCGCCCAGATCCGAGAGCTTCGTTCGGATGAAGCCGGGGGCCTCGTCGCGGAACATGCCCCACATCTGGCTCAGTGCCTCACGGAGATTCGCCATCCAACCGAGGCCGGCCCACGCCGCGGTCGCCAGCCCGATGATGCCGACGGTGCTGCGAGATTCGATCGCCGAATCCATCAGGGTGATGATCTGCTGGCCGAGATCTCCGCTGAACGTCGCGCGGATCCGCCCCTCCACGTCGTCGAGCAGTTCGGGCTGGCTGGCCAGCACGAAACCCGCGATCGCGAATCCGACCATCAGCAAAGGGAACAGCGCGAAAATCGTGTAGTACGTGATGCCCGCGGCGTAGAAGTCGCCCTTGCAGTCGTTGTAGCGCCCCTGCGCGCGCATGACGTGGTCGAACCACGGCATGCGCGCCCGCAACCTGTCGAGGATGCCCGGCTTGTCTTCGGGGTCGGTCGTCGCGGGTTGCGCTGTCATCCGACCCCCTGTGTGGCTATTGAGACGCTAGGAACCCTAGCCGGTCATATACCCGGCGCAACGTTTCCCCAGACACCTCGCGGGCCCGCTGCGCTCCCCGGGCCAGCACGCCCTCGAGTTCCGCGGGGTCACTGAGAAACTCGTCGACCCTGGCCTTGATCGGTGTGACGAATTCGACGACAGCTTCGGCCGTCTCCTTCTTCAGGTCTCCGTAGCCGCGGCCCACATACCCGTCGACGAGCTTGTCGATCTCGGCGCCCGTCACCGCGGACTGAATGGTGAGCAGATTGGACACGCCGGGCTTGGCATCGCGGTCGAACCGGATCTCGCGCTCGCTGTCGGTGACCGCCGAGCGGATCTTCTTGGCCGTTTTGGCCGGATCGTCGAGCAGGCTGATCAGGCCCGCGTCGGATTCGGCGGACTTGCTCATCTTCGCCGTCGGATCCTGCAGGTCGAAAATCTTGGCGGTGGCCTTGGGAATCATGGCCTCGGGCACCACGAAGGTGTCGGGGAACCGTGCGTTGATGCGCTGCGCGACGTCGCGGGCCAGCTCGAGGTGCTGGCGCTGGTCCTCGCCGACAGGCACGAGCTCGGTGTCGTAGAGCAGAACGTCGGCCGCCATCAGGACGGGATAGGTGAACAGCCCGACCGTGGTGGCGTCGGCACCCTGCTTCTGCGACTTGTCCTTGAACTGCGTCATCCGCGAGGCCTGGCCGAAACCGGTGAAACACCCCAACACCCAAGCCAATTCGGAGTGGCTGGGCACGTGGCTCTGCACGAAGACCGTCGCGCGCGCCGGGTCGATGCCCAGCGCGAGGTACTGCGCCGCGGTGACGAGGGTGCGCTTGCGCAGCGTCGCGGGATCCTGCGGAACCGTGATGGCGTGTAGGTCGACGACGCAGAAGTAGGCGTCGTAGCCGTCCTGCAGGCTCACCCACTGGCTCACCGCGCCCAGCGCATTTCCCAGATGCAGCGAGTCAGACGTCGGTTGTGCGCCCGAGAAGACGACGGGCCTGGGTGTGTTGCTCATGGTGAGACCATCTTTCCACTCGCATCCGCGCCGTCATCCCGGGGTCAGGCGGCAGAAAGACCGTGCGCTCCTCAGGAGTCACGCACCGTTCGCCCGGGCCATCCCGGGGGACGACACCGACGGCGGCTGCGCGCATTCTGCGCCATTTGGGCCGCCGCCCCCAATACCGTTGACCCGTGCGTCAATCCTCGCTCGCGGCCGCTATCGCCGCCGTCACGCTCGCTTCCCTGATCGGCGCCGGAACCGCCTCCGCCACACCGCGGCCCGCGACCCGCGCCGTCGTCATCGTGTCAGGCGGCGACGCGACGACCCCGTTCACCACCCCCGACCAGGCGTGCGCGTCCGGGTTGGCGGCGGGCAACACCGACACGGCTCTGCGACAGGATCTGCTGGCCCACGGCTACCGGGTCTTCACCTCGCCCGCGATGGCCGGCCGCGGCCCTGTCGTCGACCAGGGCGGTTTCGGTGCCTTCGGGGACTGCCCGATCACGTTGCCCGAGAACATGACCGTCAACTCCACCGGCAGCATCGACACGGCGGGCGAACATCTCGCCCGGTTCTTCACCCACCTGCGCGACAACTACGGCGTCGACGAGATCGACGTCGTCGGCCATTCCATGGGCGGGCTGTACTCGCGGGCGGCGTTCCGCGTCCTGCAGGGCCTCGGCTCGCCGATCCGGATCAGATCGCTGACGACGATCGGCACGCCGTGGCAGGGCTCGTACCTGTCGGACTACGCCAACGGCATCACTGCCAAAGCGGACTGCCTCGGCGACCGGTTCTGCGAGGTCGCGATGGACGGCATGAAAGCCGAAGTGCAGCGGTTGATGGCCGGATCGGGGCGCGAGGTCAATCAGGCCTTCCTGATGGGCCCCGACGGGTGGAACGAGTACCAGGCCGGCGTGCTGGACCGGATACCGGTCACGCTGATCGCCGGGAACCGCTTCGCCGCGCCGTCGAGCCCGGCGAATCCGACCGTGTGGCCCAACGACGGCATCGTGGCGCAGCGCAGTGCCCTGGCCACCGACATCAGCGCGCGCGTGCTCCCGAACCGGCGGATGTTCACGTTCGACGACACGCACAGCATCTACGTGTCCAACGAGGCGGGCCTGCCCTGGGAGACGGGCCTGACGTGGGATCCGCGGGTGTTCGACGTGGTTCGAGGGGCGATCGACGCCGCGTGAGCGCGCGCGAAATGCCGGAAATTGCGGCGCGTCGGCGAGCAGACGCGCGCGCTCGCGGTGCGAGGGGTCAGCCGTAGACGACTGTCACCGGGCAGTGGTCCGACCACCGCAGCGCATAGGCCGACGGCCGTTCGGTGGTCACGGACACGACGCGACCCGCCAGCGCGGGCGTTGCCAGGTGATAGTCGATGCGCCAGCCGGCGTCGTTGTCGAACGCCTTGCCGCGCCATGACCACCACGCGTAGGGCCCCGCGACGCCGGGATGCGCCGCGCGCACCACGTCCACCCACCCGGTGCCCAGCAGGTCGGTGAGCCACTGCCGCTCCTGCGGCAGGAAACCCGCCTTCTTGATGTTGCCCTTCCAGTTCTTGATGTCGTTCTCGGTATGGGCGATGTTCCAATCGCCGCAGAGCACCGCGTCTTCCCCCGCCGCCAGCAGCACAGCCATCCGCGCCGCCACCGCCGCCATGAACCGTTCCTTCTCCCGCTGCCGATCCGTTTCTGCCTCGCCGGTCGGGAAGTACACGCTGCCCACCGTCAGCCTGGCCGTATCCGCCTCGACGTAGCGTCCGTGCGTCGCGAATTCCTCTGCGCCGCAACCGATCCTGATGTCACTGATCGGGGTGCGCGAGAGCACCGCCACACCGTTGCGACCTTTGACGGACGGCTCGGCCGACGCCAGATGCCAGCCGTCTGCGAGCACCGGCGCCAACGCGTCAGCCAGCTGCTCGTCGTCGGCGCGCGTCTCCTGCAGGCACACGACGTCGGCCGTGGTCTCTTTGAACCAGGACAGCATCCCGAGGTTCTCGGTGGACCGCTCCTTGACCGCGGCGCGGATGCCGTTGACGTTGATCGTGCTCACCGTGATGGGACGCGTCACGTCCGCAGACCCTAACCGAACCGCGCCACTGGTTCTTGCGGTACCGGCGGTATCACCTTATCGTCGCCCCATGGCACCACGAGAGCCGATCCACCAGGGTTCCGGCGAACCGATTCTTTTGCTGCATCCCTTCCTGTGCTCCCAGAACGTCTGGCGCACGGTCGGCGGGCAGCTCGCCGACACCGGCCGCTTCGAGGTGTTCGCGCCGACCATGCTGGGCCACCACGGCGGCCCCAAGTCGCCGACGTGGATGCTCCACACCGAAATGCTCGTCGACGACATCGAACGGCGCCTCGACCAGCTGGGGTGGGAAACCGCCCACATCGTCGGGAACTCGCTGGGCGGCTGGGTCGGCTTCGAGCTGGAGCGCCGCGGACGCGCCCGCACCCTGACCGCGATCGCCCCGGCCGGCGGGTGGTCACAGCACTCACTCACTAAGTACGAGACCGTGCTGAAGTTCATCGCCGGCGGTCCCGCACTGATCGCCGCCCGCCTGCTCGGCCCCCGGATCCTGAAACTGCCCGGTGCCCGCAGGCTCGCGACGCTTCCGGTCAGCGGGCCGGCATACGGTCCGTCCGAGGCCGACCTGCTGGCACTCGTCGAGGACGCCACGCACTGCAGCGCCTACATCCAGCTGCTGGTCAAGACGCTGCGGCTGCCCGGCCTCCTTGAGCTGGCCAGCCTCGGCGCACCCACCCAGCTGGTGCTCTGCGAGAAGGACCGGGTGTTCCCGACCCCGCGCGGCAACCGCTACTTCCTCACCCACATGCCCGACCACGCCCGCGTGGTGCGCCTCGACGGGGTCGGCCACATCCCGATGCTGGAGGCCCCCGACATCGTCACCGAACTGATCGCGAGCTTCGTCGACGAGCACACCACCCCGGACTCCAAAGCCATCAGCTGACGACCGAGCCACCTGGTGGCACGGTCCGCGCCGCGTGCGCTAGAGTTCGTCTCGGTCATGAGTGCCAGCGAATAGCCCCGGCTTGCTGGCCGGCAACCCTCCAACCGCGGTGGGGTGCCCCGGGAGACGACCAGGTTGAGTAGCCGATCCCGGCTATAAGGCAAGCGCGGGTCCGCCGTGAAACGGGCCCCCCGGTTTCATGGAGGAGTACGTCGATGACCGAACCCGATCCCGATCCCGCCGCGAATTGGGCGTTCGAGACCAAGCAGGTGCACGCGGGGCAGACCCCCGACATCGCGACCAATGCGCGGGCCCTGCCGATCTACCAGACCACGAGCTACACGTTCAACAGCACCGAACACGCCGCGGCACTGTTCGGGCTCGCCGAGACCGGCAACATCTACACCCGCATCATGAATCCGACGCAGGACACCGTCGAACAGCGCATCGCCGCGCTGGAAGGCGGGGTCGCGGCGCTGTTTCTGGCGTCCGGCCAGGCGGCGGAGACGTTCGCGATCCTCAACATCGCCAACAACGGTGACCACATCGTGTCGAGCGCGCGGCTCTACGGCGGCACCTACAACCTCTTCCACTACACGCTGCCCAAGCTCGGCATCGAGGTCACGTTCGTGGAGAACCCCGACGACCTGGAGTCGTGGCGGGCCGCCGCGCAGCCGAACACCAAGGCGTTCTTCGCCGAGACGATCTCCAACCCGCAGATAGACATCCTCGACATCCCCGGTGTCTCAGGCGTCGCCCACGAGGTCGGCGTCCCGTTGATCGTCGACAACACGATCGCCACGCCGTATCTGATCCAGCCCCTGAGCCACGGCGCCGACATCGTCGTGCACTCGGCGACCAAGTATCTGGGCGGACACGGTTCGGCCATCGCAGGCGTCATCGTCGACGGCGGCACGTTCGACTGGACAAGCGGCCGGTTCCCTGGGTTTACCGAACCCGACCCGAGCTACCACGGCGTCGTGTTCGCCGAACTCGGCCCGCCCGCATACGCATTGAAGGCCCGCGTGCAACTGCTGCGCGATCTGGGCTCGGCCTCGTCCCCGTTCAACGCATTCCTCATCGCGCAGGGCCTGGAGACGCTGAGCCTGCGCATCGAGCGTCACGTGGAGAACGCGCAGAAGGTCGCGGAATTCCTGGAAGCGCACCCCGACGTGACATCGGTGAACTACGCCGGCCTGCCGTCGTCGCCGTGGTACGAACTCGGGAAGAAGTTGGCGCCCAAGGGAACCGGGGCGGTGCTGGCCTTCGAGCTGGCCGGTGGCATCGAGGCGGGCAAGGCGTTCGTGAACGCGCTGACCTTGCACAGCCACGTCGCCAACATCGGCGACGTACGGTCGCTGGTGATCCACCCGGCATCGACGACCCACCAGCAGCTGTCCCCCGAAGAGCAGCTCGCCACCGGCGTGACACCCGGCCTGGTCCGCCTCGCCGTCGGCATCGAAGGCATCGACGACATCCTCGCCGACCTCGAGCAGGGTTTCGCGGCCGCCAAGCCGTTCGCAGCGAAGACGGACCCACACACCGTGGCGTCGTTCTAGGGATTCGGTGACGTGACAATTGTGGATCTGACAACAGATCTCGTGACCTTGCCGCCGGAAGGTGAAATCGGCATCGTCGAAATCGGCACCCTGACGCTGGAGAACGGCGAGGTCATCGAAGACGCGTTCATCGCGGTGCAGCGATGGGGCGAGCTCTCCCCCAGCAGAGACAACGTCGTCGTCGTCCTGCACGCACTGACCGGCGATTCACACATCACCGGCCCCGCCGGCGCCGACCATCCGACGCCGGGCTGGTGGGACGGTGTCGCAGGCCCCGGGGCGCCGATCGACACCGACAGGTGGTGTGCGATCTCGACCAACGTCCTCGGCGGCTGCCGTGGTTCGGTCGGCCCGAGCTCTGTCGCACCCGACGGAAAAGCCTGGGGCTCACGTTTCCCGGTGATCTCGGTGCGCGACCAGGTGGCTGCCGACGTGGCCGCGCTCGAGCGCCTGGGCATCACCGAGGTCGCCGCGGTGATCGGCGGATCGATGGGCGGTGCGCGAGCTCTGGAATGGGCCATCACCTATCCCGCGAGCGTCCGCGCCGCGCTGGTGCTGGCGGTCGGGGCCCGTGCGACGGCCGACCAGATCGGTACGCAGAGCACCCAGGTGGCGGCCATCAAGTCCGACCCGAACTGGAACGGTGGCGACTACCACGACACCGGCCGGTCCCCCGACGCCGGCCTCGAGATTGCCCGCCGTTTCGCGCATCTGACCTACCGCGGGGAGGCCGAGCTCGACGAGCGTTTCGGCAACGACGCCCAGCCGGGGGAAGACCCGGGCCGCGGCGGCCGCTACTGCGTGCAGAGCTATCTGGAGTACCAGGGCCGAAAGCTGTTGGCGCGCTTCGACGCAGGCACCTACGTCACACTCACCGATGCGTTGTCGAGCCATGACGTGGGACGGGGCCGCGGCGGGATCGAAGCCGCACTGCGCGGCTGCCCCGTTCCGACTGTTGTCGGGGGCATCACCTCGGATCGGTTGTACCCGTTGCGTTTACAGGCCGAGATCGCCGAGCTGCTCCCCGGTTGCGACGGCCTCGACGTGGTCGAGTCGGTGTACGGGCACGACGGGTTCCTGGTGGAGACCGACGCCGTCTACGCACTGATCCGGCGGACGCTGGAGCTGGCGTCACGGTGAGTCGCTCACGTGACCCCCGCCCGCTGTCGTTCGGAGCAGAGGCGGCCGCGTACGAGCGGGGCCGGCCGTCGTACCCGCCGGAGGCCATCGACTGGCTGCTTCCCGACGGGGTCCGCGACGTGCTCGATCTCGGCGCCGGGACCGGCAAGCTGACCACCCGCCTCGTCGAGCGCGGACTCAATGTCTTTGCCGTCGACCCGATCCCGGAGATGCTTGAGCTGCTGACCTCGTCGTTGCCCGAGACCCCGGCGCTGCTGGGCACCGCCGAGGAGATCCCGCTGCCCGACGACAGCGTCGACGCCGTCCTCGTGGCCCAGGCCTGGCATTGGTTCGACGAGGAGCGTGCGGTCAAGGAGATCGCGCGCGTGCTGCGCCCCGGCGGACGCCTGGGATTGGTGTGGAACAACCGCGACGAACGGCTCGGCTGGGTCAAGGATCTGGGCAAGGTGATCGGCCACGAGGTGGACCCGTTCAGCCAGATGGTCGAGTTCGCTCCACCCTTCGTGGATTCAGGGCGGCATCTCGTCGAATGGACGAGCTACCTGACACCGCAGGCGCTCATCGATCTGGTGGCCTCGCGCAGCTACTGCATCACCTCGCCCGAAAAGGTGCGCACCCGCACGTTGGACCGGGTGCGCGAACTGCTCGCCACCCATCCGGCGCTGGCCAACAGCAGCGGGTTGGCACTGCCCTACGTCACGGTGTGCATCCGCGCGACCCTGGCCTGAGCTGCGTCGGCGGCCGACCCATGCTGGCGGTTTCGCGAGACGGCGACTCAGCTGGTGCCGAGCGGATCGATCGTCCACGCGATGTAGAGCATCGCAGCGCTGACCGACGCGGTGGTGACGACATCGACCGTGCGCGTGCGCACCGCAAGCAGACCCACGCGGTCCTCGGACAGCGTGAGCCGCAGCGCTGCGGCCACCGCGACCCCGATGGCCATCACGAGCGCGCCGCGTCGCCAGTAGCCCGCAGCCACCAGTGCGAACGCCGCCACCAGAAACAGCGCCACCACCAGGATGGGCCACTGGCCCGCGAACACCTTGCGGGCCAATCTCATCGGCCCGCTTCGGCCCGTTCCACGACGTTGGTCAGCAGGAACGCCCGCGTCAACGGGCCGACGCCACCGGGGTTGGGCGACACGTGACCCGCCACGTCCCACACGCCGGGGTGGACGTCTCCGACGAGCTTGCCGGCAGCGTCGCGGCTCACCCCGACGTCGACGACGGCCGCGCCGGGCCGCACCATCTCGGCGGTCACCATGTGGGGCACGCCCGCGGCGGCGACGATGATGTCGGCTTCCCTGGCGATCTCGGGCAGGTGCCGGGTCGCGGTATGGCACAACGTGACGGTCGCATTCTCCGAGCGCCGGGTCAGCAGCAGGCCGAGGGGCCGGCCAACGGTGACACCGCGCCCGATCACCACCACATGGGCACCGGCGACTTCCACTTCGAAGCGGCGCAGCAGGTGCACGATGCCGCGCGGCGTGCAGGGCAGCGGCGCGGGTTCGTTGAGCACCAGCCTGCCCAGGTTGGTCGGGTGCAGTCCGTCGGCGTCCTTCGACGGGTCGATGCGCTCCAACGCGGCGTTCTCGTTGAGATGCTTCGGAAGAGGCAGCTGCACGATGTAGCCGGTGCAGTCGGGGTTGGCGTTGAGCTCGTCGATGGTCTCTTCGAGGGTGGCCTGGCTGATATCGGCGGGCAGATCGCGGCGGATCGAGGTGATGCCGACCTTGGCGCAGTCGGCGTGCTTGCCCCGCACATAGGCCTGCGAGCCGGGATCGTCTCCCACCAGCACGGTGCCGAGCCCGGGCGTCCGCCCCGCCGCGGTCAATTCTTCGACACGCTCCTTCAGGTCGACGAATATCTCGTCGCGCGTGGCCTTGCCGTCCAAAGTGATCGCACCCACGGCGATCATTGTGACAGGCTCCCTGACATGACAGCCCCCCGTGACGTGTTCACTGCCGCCAAGCTCGGCCCGGTGACGCTGCGCAACCGCATCATCAAAGCCGCCACGTTTGAAGCGTCCACACCGGACGCGCTGGTCACCGACGATCTGATCACCTATCACCGGCTGCCGGCGGCCGGCGGCGTCGGCATGACCACCGTCGCCTACCTCGCCGTGTCACCGGGAGGCCGCACCGAGGGCAAGCAGATCTATTGGCGTCGGGAGGCGATGCCGGGGCTGCGCCGGCTGACCGACGCGATCCACTCCGAGGGTGCTGCGATCTCCGCGCAGATCGGCCACGCAGGGCCGGTCGCCAACGCCAAGTCCAACAAGGCCAGGGCCTACGCACCGGTGCGCTTCTTCAACCCGCTGTCGATGCGGTTCGCCAAGCACGCCACCCGCGACGACATCGACGACATCATCGAAGCCCATGCCAACGCGGCGAGGATGGCCATCGAGGCCGGATTCGACGCGGTCGAGGTTCACCTCGGGCACAACTACTTCGCGAGTTCGTTCCTGTCCCCGCTGATCAACCGTCGCACCGACGAGTTCGGCGGATCGCTGGAGAACCGGGCCAAGGTGGCGCGCGGCATGGTGCTCGCGGTGCGGCGGGCGGTCGAGAAGGCGGGCACGCCGATCGCGGTGACGGCCAAGTTGAACATGTCCGACGGAGTGCGCGGCGGCATCTCGACCGAGGAGTCCCTGCAGACGGCGAAGTGGCTGGAGTCCGACGGCGGTCTCGACGCCATCGAGCTCACCGCCGGCAGCTCACTGGTCAACCCGATGTATCTGTTCCGCGGTGACGCCCCGATCAAGCAGTTCGCCGGCGCGTTCAAGCCACCGCTGCGGTGGGGCATTCGGATGACGGGGACGAAGTTTCTGCACGAGTACCCGTACCGTGAGGCGTATCTTCTGCGTGACGCCAAGCTGTTTCGCGCCGAATTGAAGATGCCGCTGATCCTGCTCGGCGGTATCACCAACCGCGAGACGATGGATCTTGCGATGGCCGAGGGCTTCGACTTCGTCGCGATGGGGCGCGCGCTGCTGGCCGAGCCGGACCTGATCAGCCGCATTCGGGCCGACGGCGCGGCGCGCTCGATCTGCAATCACTGCAACCAGTGCATGGCGACGATCTACAGCCACACCCACTGTGTCGTGACGGGCTCGCCGTCCCCGGTCAATTCGGGGGTATGAGCGCGCGGGCGCAGGTCGCGACGATCTCGTCCGCGCTCGGCGGAATCGCCTGACGCGCGCGCAAGTGGCGCCGCACCACCGCCGCCGGTACGTCCATGATCGCGGCGGTGACGCGGCCGCCCTCGTCGGGAATCTCGGCGAGTACCTTTCGCAGCTTGCGCTGCAAGCGTTTCCGCCGCCCAGCCACCGTTTCGGGCCACTCACCGATGCCGAGGTCGTTGGGCCCGGCGAGCAACACCTGCGCCTCGACGGGATGGTCTCGGCACCATTGCACGATTCGCAGCGCGCCGGCCACGCAGCGCTGCTGGGGGTCGTCATCGCCGGAAAGCGCCTCGAGCAGTCCTTCCTGGAAGCGCTCCTCGGTGCGCACCCACAGCTCGCCGCACAGCGCCGCTCTCGTCGGGAAACGGTGGTAGACCGAGCCGCTGGGCGCGCCGGTGCTACGGGCCACTGCCGACATCGTCACGGCCGCAGGCCCTTCGGCGGCGAGCAATGCCGCGGCTGCGTCGAGCAGGACGTCAGCGGTGTATCTGGCGGGCCGCGGCATTGCTCCACCTTAAAATAGAGGTTAATCTCTAAAAAGAGAGGAGACGGCATGGCAACGGCTCACGACGTCGCAGGACGCCTTTATCGCGCACTGTCCGACGGTGACGCAAACGCGTTATTCGGTTTGCTCTCAGCGGATTTCGAAGGAGTGGTCAGCGCAGGCATGCCTCGCGGCGTAGGTGGTGAACATCATGGGCGTGTCGCGATGATCACCGAGGTGTGGGGGCGCATCGACGCGGCATACGACATCGAAGTAGTGCCTCGCGACTACCTGACGACCGAGCATCGGGACCAGGTTGTCGTTCTCGGCACCTATCGAGGATCGGCACGCGAGACGGACGAGCGCGTCGACGCGGCGTTCGCACACGTCATCACGGTGAAGAACGGCCAGATAACAGCGCTGCAACAGATCACCGACACCGCCAGGTGGCACATCCCCGCATAGGCCGATACCGATACAGTTGTCCGCGATGTCTATTGTCGCCGCCGGAGCGGCTCTGTGAGCCGACCAGCATCCCCCGCGCTGACCGTTCGGTACGACGGATCCACCCGCACCTTCGCCGCGGGCAACGACGTCGTCGTCGGCCGGGACCTGCGCGCCGACGTGCGGATCGCCCACCCTCTGATCTCACGCGCACACCTGGTGCTGCGATTCGACCAGGGCCGGTGGGTCGCCATCGACAACGGCAGCCTCAACGGCATGTTCGTGGGCGGCAGACGCGTTCCCGCCGCCGACATCGCCGACGGCGGCCAGATCCACGTCGGCAACCCCGACGGCCCGCTGCTGACCTTCGAGGTCGGCCGGCATCAGGGTTCAGCGGGCACGCCGCCGCCGACGGCCGCGGTGCCGGTGGCCTCACCGGGCCGACCCAGCACCACCTGGCCGTCACACCAACCGCCGCATCAGCCACCGCCGACGGGTCGTCCGCCGGCGTACCGTCCGCCGGCGCAGGGCCCCCACCCGCCCAGTCAACCGCAGTACGTGCCGCCCCCGCCGCCGAGCCAGCCCCGTCCGGCGGCGCAATCCCATTCCGCTCCGGTCCAGCACCCCATCTCCGCACCCGCGATGGATCCGGTGACCGTCATGGGCCCCGCCGCCGCACCGCGGTCCGGCGGCGACGGCAACCTCGCCACCAGCATGCTCAAGATCCTGCGGCCTGGCAGCCCGCCGAAGGCGCCGCCTGGGTCGATCACGATCGGCCGGTCGAGCGACAACGACATCGTCATCCCCGACGTGCTGGCCTCACGTCACCACGCGACTCTCGTGCCGACCCCCGGCGGAGCCGAGATCCGCGACAACCGCAGCATCAACGGCACATTCGTCAACGGCGCCCGCGTCGACAGCGCACAGCTCAACGAAGGTGACACGGTCACCATCGGCAACGTCGACCTGCTGTTCCGCGACGGCACGCTGGTCCGCCGCACCGAGACCGCGGCGGCGACCGCGACCGGCGGCCTCGAGGTCCACGGCGTCACCTGGACGATCGAGAACAACAAGACACTGCTGGACAACATCTCGATCTCCGCGCGACCCGGCACGTTGACCGCGGTGATCGGCCCGTCCGGTGCAGGCAAGTCGACGTTCGCGCGACTCGTCGCGGGGTACACCAGCCCGACCACGGGCCAGGTGTCGTTCGAGGGCCACGACGTGCACGCCGAATACGCCTCGCTGCGCTCCCGAATCGGCATGGTGCCGCAGGACGACGTGGTGCACGGCCAGCTGACCGTCCGCCAGGCGCTGATGTACGCCGCGGAGCTCCGATTGCCGCCCGACACCACCAAGGCCGACCGCGAGCAGGTCGTCAGCGAGGTGCTCGAGGAGCTCGAGATGACCAAGCATCTCGACACCCGCGTCGACAAGCTGTCGGGCGGACAGCGCAAACGCGCATCCGTCGCCCTCGAACTGCTCACCGGACCGTCGCTGCTGATCCTCGACGAGCCCACCTCGGGTCTGGACCCGGCACTGGACCGCCAGGTCATGACGATGCTGCGCCAGCTGGCCGACGCCGGCCGCGTCGTGCTCGTTGTGACCCACTCACTGACCTACCTCGACGTCTGCGATCAGGTGCTCCTGCTGGCGCCCGGCGGCAAGACCGCCTTCTACGGGCCGCCGAGTCAGATCGGCCCGTCGATGGGCACAACGAACTGGGCCGACATCTTCAGCTCCGTGGCGGGCGATCCCGACGCCGCGGCGCAGCGCTACCTCGCCCAGCACGGGCCGCCGCCACCCCAACCACCGGCGCTCACGCCGTCGGAACTCGGCAACCCGACACGCACGAGTCTGCGACGCCAGCTGTCCACGATCGCGCGGCGCCAGATCCGGCTCGTGGTGTCCGACCGCGGCTACTTCCTGTTCTTGATGTTGCTGCCGTTCATCATGGGTGTGCTGTCGCTGTCGGTTCCCGGCGACGTCGGGTTCGGCGTCCCGAAGACCGCGCTCGAAGGCGGTGAGGCGCCCAACGAACCGGGTCAGATCCTCGTCATGCTCAACGTGGGCGCGATATTCATGGGTACGGCGCTCACCATCCGCGCGCTGATCGGCGAACGCGCGATCTTCAAGCGTGAGCAGGCGGTCGGGTTGTCCACGTCGGCGTACCTGCTGGCGAAGGTCGTCGTGTTCACGGCGTTCGCCGTCATCCAGGCGGCGATCGTCACCTCGATCGCGATCCTCGGAAAAGGTTGGGGCCCAGGCGCGGTCGAGCGCGGCACCGTGATCGGCAACCGGAGCGTCGAACTGTTCGCCGACATCGCGGTGACGTGTGTGGCGGCCGCGATGGTCGGCCTGGCCCTGTCGGCGCTGGCCAAGTCCGCCGAGCAGATCATGCCGCTGCTGGTGGTGGCGATCATGTCGCAGCTGGTGTTCTCCGGCGGCATGATCCCGGTCACCGATCGCATCGTCCTCGATCAGATGTCCTGGTTCACCCCGGCGCGTTGGGGATTCGCCGCGTCGGCGTCGACCGTCGATCTCATCAGGCTGGTACCGGGTCCGTTGACTCCGCAGGACCGGCACTGGGAACACACCTCGAGCGCCTGGCTTTTCGACATGGGCATGCTGGTGGCGATCAGCATCGGCTACCTCGCGCTGGTGAGGTGGCGCATCCGCCTCAAGGCCGCCTAGCTGTACCGGGTCATGACGTTGGTGTCAGTCGGCTGGTCGGTGGGAGGCCGCCGAGTGCGGTGTGACGGCGTTGAGTGT
>NZ_JAQGCZ010000015.1 GCF_027706845.1 Mycolicibacterium sp. BiH015 | reverse complement strand
CGGCCTCGTCCCTCGGCCGAGTCGTCAGCGCCTGTTTCTTCCTTGTCGGCCTCGTCCCTCGGCCGAGTCGTCAGCGCCTGTTTCTTCCTTGTCGGCCTCGTCCCTCGGCCGAGTCGTCAGCGCGCCGCCTTCTTGCGTTCGATGTCAGCCAGCGCCGCAGCCAGTTCGGCGCGCTCTGTAGCCGACGTCTCCCATGACAGCTTGCGGTTCTTAACAACCTTGGCCGGGGCGCCAACGGCGATCGAGTAGTCCGGGATGTCGCCGCGGACCACCGCGTGAGATCCCAACACGCAGCCGCGGCCGATCGTCGTGTTGCGCAGCACGCTGACCTTCACCCCGACCCAGGTGTCGGGGCCGATCCGCACCGGGCCCTTGACGATCCCCTGGTCCTTGATCGGCAACTCGATGCTGTCCATCTTGTGGTCGAAGTCGCAGATGTAGCACCAGTCGGCCATCAGCACCGAATCGCCGAGCTCGATGTCGAGATAGGTGTTGATGACGTTGTCGCGGCCGAGCACCACCTTGTCCCCGATGCGCAGGGAGCCCTCGTGGCAGCGGATCGTGTTCTTGTCACCGATGTGCACCCACCGCCCGATCTCCATCTGGGACAGCTCGGGGGTCGCCTGGATCTCGACGCCCTTGCCGAGGAAAACCATGCCGCGGGTGATGATGTGCGGATTCGCGAGCTTGAACTTGAGCAGACGGAAGTAGCGCACGAGGTACCACGGCGTGTAGGCGCGGTTGGCGATAACCCATTTCAACGACGCGATCGTCAGGAACTTGGCTTGACGCGGATCCTTCAAGCGCGAGCCTCGCCAGCGCTTGTGCAGCGGTGCGCCCCACATCGTCGTCATGGCCGGACAGCCTACGCGCTCCCGGCACGGTGCAGCGGTTACCCTCACGTGGGCTCGAACTACAACGCGATCAGAAGGGATCTCGTGCTCCGGCGAATCACCGCGGTGGCTGTCACGGCACTGACAACCGGTGTGCTCGCCGGCTGCGGCGACACCGATTCCTGGGTCGACGCCCGCGCGGCGACAGGATGGTCGGCGCAATACGCCGACGCCGCGAACACGAGTTCCGCCCCGGTCGCCGGCGCACAGAACCTGCGGCTGGAGTGGGGACGATCGGTCAAGGGCAGCCTCGGCGCTCAGGCGGCGCTCGGGTCGGGGAACTACCTTGCCGTCAACGGCCAGACCGAAGCCGGCTGCTCGCTGATGGTCTGGGAGGTCAACAACCGGGCCCGCCAGCGCTGGTGCACCCGGCTCGTACAGGGCGGTGGCATCGCCAGCCCGCTGTTCGACGGTTTCGACAATCTCTACATCGGTCAGCCGGGCCTGCTGCAGTCCTTCCCGCCGACGCAGTGGGTGCGGTGGCGCACCCCGGTGATCGGGCTGCCGTTGACGACGCGGATGGTGGCCCCCGGCCGGCTGCTCGTGGTGACCCACCTCGGCCAGGTGCTGGTGTTCGACGCGCATCGCGGCACGGTGAGCGGCACCTCGCTCGATCTGGTCGAGGGGCTCGACCCGACCGATTCCGAACGCGGACTGGCAGACTGCCGGCTGGCCCGGCCAGGGTGCCCGGTGGCGGCTGCTCCGGCCTATTCGGAAGCCACCGGCATGGTCGTGCTGACGCTGTGGGAACCCAGAGCCGAGAAGCCAATACTGGTCGGACTGCGCTATCGGCAGGGGCAGACCCCGGAGCTGACGCGCGAGTGGACCAGCGACGTGGTCGGTGGCGGGCCGCTGGCCAGTCCGGTCCTGTCGGCAGACGGAACGACGGTCTACGTCAACGGGCGTGACGAACACCTGTGGGCGATCAACAGCGCCGACGGCACCGAGAAGTGGGCGGTGCCGCTGAACTATCTCGCGCAGACTCCCCCGTCGGTGACCCCGGACGGCTTGATCATCGCCGGCGGCGGACCCGGTGCGCGGTTGACCGCCGTCCGCGACACCGCCGAGGGGGGCGAAGAGGTCTGGACACGCGAGGACACGTCTCCGCTGACGACCTCGAGTCTGGCCGAGGTCGGGTACACCGTGGTGCGCGCCGGGGAGGGTGACGCGGCCGGCTTGGCGCTCCTGGTGTTCAGCCTCGGAGACGGCACCACGATGAACACCTACCGGCTTCCGAATGCGAGCGGGTGGCCGGTCGGGGTGTCGATCGGGCACGACCGGCGGGTGGTCGCGGCGACCAGCGACGGTCAGGTTTACGGCTTCGCGCCGGAATGACCGGAAAATGACCGGTCTACTAACAGCGAATTCACAGTAATGCAACACCGGCCATGCCCGACTCTGCGAGCATGCGTGCGGTAGTTCCACTCAATGCGATGACGAAGGATGCGAATTGTCTGACTTCCTCACTACCGTCAACGGCCTGGTTTGGCACGAGACCTTGGTGTACCTCTGCTTGGCCGCAGGGGTGTATTTCTCCATTCGGTCTCGTTTCGTCCAGGTGCGCCAAATCCCCGAAATGGTGCGGCTCATGCTCAAGGGCGAGAAGTCTCCTTCGGGAGTCTCCAGCTTTCAGGCGCTTTCGATGTCGCTGGCCGGACGGGTCGGCACCGGCAACATCGCCGGTGTGGCGACGGCCATCGCGTTCGGCGGACCGGGCGCGCTGTTCTGGATGTGGACGGTGGCTTTCCTCGGAGCGTCGACGTCCTTTGTGGAATGCACCCTCGGTCAGATCTACAAGGACCGCGACAAACTGACCGGCGAGTATCGCGGTGGGCCGGCGTACTACTTCAGCACTGCGCTCTCCCACACGGCGGCGGCCGGGGCCATGAAGATCTACGGGTACGCGTTCGCCGCTGTCACCCTGCTGGCGATGGGTTTGCTGCTGCCGGGCGTGCAGTCGAATTCGATGGCTTCGGCAATGAGCTCGGCGTGGGGCTTCTCGAAATGGTGGGTGGCGGTCGGCACGGTCATCGTCCTGGCCTTCGTGATCATCGGTGGGGTCAAGCGCATCGCGACGTTCGCCTCGATCGTGGTGCCGTTCATGGCGGTCGTCTATATCGCCTTGTCGCTGGTGGTCGTCTTGTTCAACGCCTCGGAGATCCCGGCGGTCCTCTCGTTGATCTTCTCCAGCGCCTTCGGTATCGATTCGGCCTTCGGGGCCATCATCGGCCTCGCGGTGATGTGGGGGGTCAAGCGGGGGATCTACTCCAACGAGGCCGGCCAGGGCACCGGCCCGCACGCGGCCGCGGCCGCCGAGGTTTCGCATCCTGCCAAGCAGGGGCTGGTCCAGGCGTTCGCGGTGTACGTCGACACGCTGTTCGTGTGTTCGGCAACGGGCTTTCTCATTCTGTCCACCGGCGCCTACCGGGTTTTCGAAGGCGGAACAGCCGACGGCGCAGTGATCCGCGAGGGCGGCACCATCCTGCCCGCTGACGCCGAAGTCGGGCCCGCGTTCGCTCAGACCGGTTTCGACACGTTGTGGAGCGGCGCGGGATCCAGCTTCATCGCGGTCTCGCTGGCCTTCTTCTGCTTCACGACGATCGTGGCGTACTACTACATGGCAGAAACCAACCTGCGCTTCATCCTGGGCCGCTTCGCGACGGTGAATGCCCGCTTCCTGCCCGGCTCGTTGGGCACCACGATGACGATGCTGCTGCAGGCGCTGATCCTGGTGTCGGTCACGTTGGGTGCGGTGTCGACCGCTTCGGAGGCGTGGACTCTCGGCGACATCGGGGTCGGCTTGATGGCGTGGCTGAACATCATCGGCATCCTGATCCTGCAGCAGCCCGCCTACAAGGCGTTGTGGGACTACGAGAGGCAGAAGAAGGCCGGCCTGGATCCGGTGTTCGATCCGCTGGCGCTCGGGATCGAGAATGCGACCTTCTGGGAGAACTATGACCCTGCGACGGGCAAAGACCGCGAACGGGCTAAGGCGTAGCCGGGGGCAGCGTCAGCATCGACGCGATGGCCGAGCGCGGGACGGTGGCCTGCAGCGCACCGCCCGCCCCGGCCATGATCTCGCCCTGGCCGAAGTAGAAGATCACCGAATCGTCGGTGATCGCGAACTCCGTGTACTTGGCAGGGTCGAGGCCTGCAGACGGTGAGATCGGGGCGTCGACGCCGAGTTGGCGGGAGATGTCGGCCTGCACGATCGGGAAGATGACGTTCAACGGCTCGGTGCCGGGGGCGAACAGCGTGTCGAACGTGATGGGCGCCTTCTTGGCGACGTCCCAGTTGAACGATTTGAACCACGTCTGCGGATGCGCACCGCCCACGTTCTCGTACATCTCGAACACCACGCTGCGGGTTCCGCCGTCATCGGGGCCCGTGCGGTATCCGGTGCCTCGGCCGTCGAGAACATAGGGAAGGTTCCACGAGCCGGGCATCTCGGAGACATTGACGAAACCGTCCCGGGTCTGCTTCAGATACGCGGTGAGCGCCTGTTGGTCGGGATAGTCCGCGGGGAACGTGTAATCGAGCCGATAGGTGGGGTTTTCGGCATGTACGCGGCAGACCTGGTCGGCGTCGATCAGACCACCCAGCTCGACACACGCTGACGGCGCCGCGGCGACGACGGGCTGGGCGGGCGCTGTCGGCGCGGTCGCCAGACCGACCGAGAGACCGGCCACTGTCAGAGCAGCAGCGAGAATGCGCATCGTCGACGTCCTCAGGATTGGGGGGCTTCACAGGAGATTTCGGTGCTGGTGTCAGCGCCGTTACCGCCAGGGTACGTGAGCTTTCACCGTGACGGACGACATAGGAATGCCGTTGCCCGGCTTGACGCCCCGGAGCCCAGCCGCGTGATGATGACCGCCGCCTGCGCCGAGCCGCGCAGGCGCATCCGGGCGCGCAGGGCGTCGGGGTCGACGTCGACACCGCGGACCAGAATTTCCACCGCCCCGACATCGCGGTCCGAAAGCGCCTGGCGGAGGTGACGTTCGCTGAAGGCCAGGGTTTCCAGTACCTCGAAGCCCCGCACGCCGTCGGGCAGCTGATTGCCGGACAGATATGCGATGTCGCGGTCGAGCTGCCACAGACCGTGCCGGACGGCATAGTGCCGGACCAGACCGGCGCGTACGACAGCCCCGTCTGGGTCGACGATCCAGCGACCGGCGGCGGTGACGTCGCAGTCGTCGGGTGCGGTGTCGTCGATCTGTTCGCCGGTGTCGAGCATGGTCGCTCGGCGCCGCACTCCCCCGCCTCCGAGTCCGCGCGACCACAGGCACGCCTCCCGGACGCTGCCACCCAGCGACGTCACCTCGATCTCGCCGTCAAAACCCATCTGCCCGACGATCGTGAAATCGATTCCGGGAGCGCACTTCACGGCGAAGTCGCGGTGACGCAGTACCTCGAGGAGCTCGTCGAGCGGCGGTAGGTAGGCGCGCGGATCGAAACGGCGACGAGTTCCGCTGCGGCGCGCGGGATCGACGAGGACGACCGCGTGGTCGGTCACCGGCCGCAGCGCGTCGGCGCGGCAGAGCGCAACGACAGGGCCGTCGAGCCCGAGGTTGTGACCGGCCATCGCCAGACGCACCGGGTCGATATCGCTACCCACGGTAAAACTCGCCGAATGACGAAGAGCTGCAAGCTCGGTGCCGATGGAACACGTTGCGTCATGGACGACGGCACCGGCGAGACGTCTGGCGCGATGCCTGGCGACCGGTTCGGCTGTCGCCTGCTGCAGCGCGTCATCGGTGAACAGCCAGTCCGCAGCGTCGACGAATTTCGCCGCGGCCTTGCGGCGCAGCTTCACGGTCTCCACCAGGACCGCGGTCCGATCGCCGAAATGCGTTCTCGCCGAGGCGATGTCCGAAATCAGCGAGGAGTCGGTCAGGCCGTAGCGCGCGACCTCGGCCAATGCCAGGCGGCCCGCATCGCTGCGTAGGTACCTGACATCGTCGAGGCCGAAGGCTACGACTTCTCAGCCCCCGGCTTGACCCCCGTCACCATGACGTTGTAAAACCAGCCCTTGGGGACCACCCGGCGGAGGACGTTGGCATCCACCCACGACAGCGTCATCCAGCTGCCGAACGCGAATTTTGCCCAGCCCCAACCCAATCGCCCCGGCGGGACGGCCGCCTCGAACGTGCGGATCGGCCAGCCCAGCATCGCCGCGGTGAATTCCTCGCTGGCGGTGCGCACCTCGATAGCGCCCGCGTTGGTCGCCATCTTCTCCAGGTCGGCGGGATCGAACGTGTGCAGATCGACGACTGCCTCCAGCGCGGCGGCGCGCGACGATTCGTCGAGCTCGGCTTGAGGGCGGCGCCAGTCGGCCAGCATCGGAAGTTTGGCGATGTTGGTCGCCGCATGCCACGTCAGCGTGGAAAGCTCGCGCGCGTAACGGTTTCCGACCGTGGTGGGTTCACCGGCGAACACGAATCGACCGCCTGGCTTGAGCACCCGTACGACCTCACGCAGGGACAGTTCCACGTCGGGGATGTGATGCAGGACCGCATGGCCGACCACCAGGTCGAACGTGTTGTCCTCGTAGGGGATGCCCTCGGCGTCGGCGACGCGACCGTCGATGTCCAGTCCCAGCGATTGACCGTTGCGGGTGGCCACCTTGACCATGCCGGGCGACAGGTCGGTCACCGAACCCCGTCGGGCAACGCCGGCCTGGATGAGATTGAGCAGGAAGAAGCCGGTGCCGCAGCCGAGCTCCAGCGCCCGATCGTAGGGCAGTTCACGCTGGACCTCGTCGGGCACCGCGGCGTCGAATCGTCCACGGGCGTAGTCGACGCAGCGCTGATCGTAGGAGATCGACCACTTCTCGTCGTAGGTTTCGGCCTCCCAGTCGTGGTAGAGGACCTGGGCCAGCTTCGTGTCGTGCATCGCGGCTTCGACCTGCTCCTTGGTCGCGTGCGGCGTCGGAGCCGGGACGGCGACATCAGGCTGGGGAGCCGGGACGGCGACATCAGGCTGGGGAGCCGGGACGGCGACATCAGGGTGGACGCCTGGTTCCTTCGTTTCCGTCATCAGGGCAGCCTAACGTCTTGCGAAGGATGCTTTCGCCGCAGCCAGCACCTGCGGTGGATAGTCCACGTAGCGCCTCGCCCAGGCGAGCGCGGCGTCGTACACACCGTCGGGCGCCACCATCTCGTCGATCAGGCCGAGTGCAAGGGCCTCCCGTGCGTCGACGAACCGTCCGCTGAACACCAGGTCCTTGGCTTTGCTCTTGCCGATGGTGTCGGCCAGCCGACCCGCCCCGTCGCCGACCGGCGCCAGACCCGCCAGGATCTCCGTCGCGCCGAACTTGACGTTGTCGCCGCTGATCCGCCAGTCGGCTGACAGGGCCAGCGTCAGGCCGGCTCCGAGCGCGTAGCCGGTGATCGCGGCGACAGTCGGTTTGGGAAGATCCGTCAGCGCTGCGATCGCTTCCTGGCAGACGCGCGCGGCCACCGCAGCCTCCTCGGGTGTGAGCGTCTGTAGCTCAGGCATGTCCTCGCCTGCCGAGAAGATCTCGTGACCACCGAACACGATGACGGCTGCGATGTCGTCGCGCTCGCCGATCTCGCCCGCCGCCTCGGCGAGCTCGCGGTGAACCTGCCGGGTCAGCGTGTTGGTGGGCGGTCGGGACAGGAGCAGTGTCGCGACACCGCGTTCGGCACCATCCTCGGGGTAGACAATCCCGACGAACTCCCTCACGCGAGCGGGGCCCCGTCGGTGTATCCCTGCGGTGCGCGCCGGTTGCGCGCCTCGTTGTAGCGGTCGCTGTTGAAGAACTCGATCTCCCAGTTACCGCCTTTCTTGGCCTCCAGGGACGGTTCGATCGCCACGATCTTGCGTTCCACCGCCAGAACCTCGGCGACGGTGCGGCCGTTGAGTGCGTCGAGCTGGGTCCAGGTCGGGGGCAGCAGGAAGCTGCGCCCCTCGGCGAAGTCGTCGAGCGCGGCCTGCGGTGTCACCCAGTCCGCCTTGTCGGTCTCGGTGTTGTCGCCGTCAGCACGCTGCCCCTGCGGCATAGCACCCACGAAAAAGTAGGTGTCGTAGCGGCGGGTGCGCTCCTCCTTCGGGGTCACCCAGTTCGCCCATGGCCGTAGCAGGTCCGCCCGCAACACGAGCTTCTCCGAATGCAGGAATTCCCCGAAGGACAGCGACTTGTTCTCCAGTGCCGCCCTCTGCTCGCGGTAGACCGATGCGTCGTCGACCAGCAGGTCGGGATCGTCGGCCGGGCCGGCGAACAACACACCAGACTCTTCGAAGGTCTCCCGTGCGGCGGCGCACACCAGCGCCTCGGCGAGTTCTTCGTCGACACCGAAGCGCTGCGCCCACCACGTGCGGTTCGGTCCATGCCACGCGACGTCGGCGTTGCGGTCACGGTTGTCGACACCTCCGCCGGGGAAAACCATGACACCGGCGACGAAGTCCATCGCCGAATGCCTGCGCATCAGGAAGATCTTGATGCCCTCTGGCGTATCGCGCACCAGCATCACCGTCGCAGCGGGCCGGGGAACCAAGGGATCAGCGGTCATGTCTGCTCCTCGCGCAAGCGCTCGTCGGTCATGTCTGCTCCTCGCGCAAGCGCTCGTCGGTCATGTCTGCTCCTCGCGCAAGCGCTCGTCGGTGCTCATGCACGCCTCCTGTGCGCCGCGCGGCTTCGGACCCGCCGCGCGAAGTAGCGCCCGTCGAGAACATCGAGCGCGATCGACTGTCCGAACGCCGCGGACAGGTTCTCGGCGGTGAGCACATCGGTCAGTAGTCCGGCGTCGACCACCGTCCCCTCCGACAGGATCAGGCAGTGGGAGAACCCCGGCGGAATCTCTTCGACGTGGTGGGTGACCAGAACCAGCGCCGGCGCGTCCGGGTCCGCGGCGAGGTCGCTCATGCGGGCGACGAGCTCTTCGCGGCCACCCAGGTCGAGGCCGGCTGCGGGTTCGTCGAGCAGCAGCAGTTCGGGATCGGTCATCAGGGATCGTGCGATCAGCACCCGTTTGCGTTCACCCTCGGACAGGGTGCCGTAGGTGCGCTCGGCAAGGTGTTCGGCTCCGACGCTTTCCAGCATGTCGATCGCCTGCGCGTAGTCGACATCGTCGTACTGCTCCCGCCAGCGCCCCATCACGGCGTAGCCGGCGGACACGACGAGGTCGCGCACCACCTCGTCGTCGGGGACGCGCTGCGACAGGGCGGCGCTGCTGAGGCCGACGCGCGACCGCAACTCGGACATGTCGACCCGGCCGAGCCGTTCACCGAGCACGTAGGCGGTGCCCGAGGACGGATGTTCCATGGCCGCGGCCATGCGCAGCAGCGAGGTCTTGCCTGCCCCGTTGGGACCGATCACCACCCAGCGCTCGTCGAGTTCGACCGACCACGTCACAGGTCCGACAAGGATCCGGCCGTTGCGGCGCAGACTGACCTTCGCGAAGTCGATCAGCAGATCGGGGTCGGCTGCTTCTTCTTCCTCGACAGGCACCCGCCCATCGTAGTCAGGCCGAAAGCGCCCACCCCATCGTGCCGTTGACGACGACGCGGTCTGCGTCACCGGCGGTGGACGACACCAGTTCGGCGTTACGCTCGTCGACGTCGGTCACCCAGGCGCGGGCTGCGTCGGGCAGCTTGCCGAATTCGACATGACGCGCGACGAGCCGGTCGATCCTGATTTGGTCGTCGGTGACGATGAACCACACGCGGTCCATCGCCTGTCGTGCGCGCCGCCATTCCGGACGATTCAGGAGCAGGTAGTTGCCCTCTGTGATGACGAGTCGCGCCGACGAGGGCACGACCACCGCCGCAGCCAGCGGCTGCTCGAGATTGCGGTCGAACCCGGGCGCGTAGATGTCACCGTCGGTGTTCTGACGGACACGCTCGAGTAGGTGGGCATAGCCCGCGGCGTCGAACGTCTCGGGCGCTCCCTTGCGGTCGGACATTCCGAGCCGGGTCAGCTGCACGTCGGCGAGATGGAAGCCGTCCATCGGAACATGTGCGGCCCACCCCGGCCCGCGGCGTTCCTCGATGGCTGTGAGCAGGGCCGTCGCCAGGGTCGACTTGCCGGCTCCGGGATTGCCCGCGATCCCGAGTACGGCGCGCGGTGCGCTCTGCCCCAGAGCGACGGCGTCACCGGCCAACGACTCCAACACCCGTGCACTGCTCATCTTTGCCATCATCGACGCCTCGCCGGGCTGAATCCACGGGCGCCCAGCCACTCACCGCGAGCACGCGGTCAGGCGTCAGCCGAACGAACAACTGCACCAGTGGCCCGATACCGAACGCGTACACGACCGTGCCGATGCCGACCGTCCCGCCGAGGAGCCAGCCGACGGTGAGTACCAAGACCTCGATCGTGGTGCGCACCAACCGAACCGACCTGCCGGTGCGAACGACCAGCCCGGTCATCAGCCCGTCGCGAGGGCCGGGGCCGAGCCCGGCGCCGATGTAGAGGACGGTGCTGAACGCGTTGAGTACCACCGCGCCGAGCATCAGCGCGATCCGCACCGTCGTGGATGTCGGCGCGGGGATGAGCCACAGCGCGAGGTCGACGGTGACCGCGATGACGACGACGTTGGCGACAGTGCCGATGCCGGGCCGGTTCCGCAACGGAATCCAGGCCAGCAGCACCGCCACGCCGACCACCGCGGAGGCCAGTCCGATCGTCATCCCGGTTCGCAGCGCCAGGCCCTGGTGGAAGACGTCCCATGGGTCCAGTCCGAGGCCACTTCGGACCATCATCGCCATTGAGAGGCCATAACCCGACAGTCCGACTAGTAGGGCCAGCGCGCGTGTTGCTGCGGACAATTACGCGTGGTCCGGGAAGTGCATGCGGATGGCGTCGAGCTCGCTACGCACGCGGCGAGCGTCCGCGTCGCGTTCGTCGAGCATGCCTCCCACCGGTGGCATGTAGTAGAGATCAGCCAGCCGTTGTGCCAGTCGAGATATCCAGTGGTTCATGCAGCCATAATCTCCTCGAACTGGCTTGATCTTCAATATCCAGTTGGGCAATACTGGCCTCAATGACTGAAGCACTGGCTACACGATCGCTTGATGTGGACCTCATGGTTCGCGAACTGGGCAACTGGCGGACGTCCAGTCGCAGCGGGTCGGCCTATATCGGCCTCTCCGACGCGATCCGTCTGTTGATCATCGACGGACGGCTGCCCGTGGGCGCGCGGCTACCGAGCGAGCGCGCGCTCGCCGACGCACTGCGGGTGTCCCGCACCACCGTGACCGCCGCGTACACACAGTTGCGCGACGACGGATACCTCAACGCCCGCCGCGGCGCACGCAGCACGACCGCGCTGCCCGTCGCGCCGACACCGCCCGTTCGCAGCACGTCCACGGCGGCGAATCTCGCGGCCGCGACATTGGCCGGCCCCGCGGCGGTGCTGGCGCGGTCGTTCGCCGACGCCGCCGAACAGGTCACCCCGTATCTGCACGACATCGGCATCGAGCTGACCGGCGTTCCCGCGCTACGCTCGGCTATCGCCGAAAGATATTGTGCGCGTGGTCTTCCCACGGATCCTGACGAGGTCATGGTGACGACGGGCGCGCTGCACGCGATCGGGCTGATCCTGGCGACCTACACCCAACCCGACGACAGGGTGCTCGTCGAACAGCCCACCTATCACGGCGCCCTCGCCGCGATGGCCACCCGCGGGGTGCGCCCCGTACCGGTGGCACTGGCTCCCGACGGCTGGGAGATCGACGCGGTGGAAGCCGCCATCCGTCAGCTCACGCCGACTCTGGCCTACCTCATCCCGGACAACCACAACCCGACCGGAATGACGATGCCGGCTTCGGACCGGAAACGGTTGGCGCAGATCATCAGTGAGACCCGCACCCGCACCATTGTCGACGAGACCATCACCGACATGTGGCTCGACGAGCAGGTGCCACCGCCCTTCGCGTCAGTCGTGACGTCCCGCCAGGATCTGGTGATGACCGTCGGCTCGATGTCGAAGTCCTTCTGGGGCGGGTTGCGGATCGGCTGGATCCGTGCGGACCGCAGCACACTGGCGACCATCGGCGCCCTGCGACCGGCGATCGACATGGGCACCCCCATCGTCGAACAGATCGCTGCCGCAAGCCTTCTGGCCGCCGAAGACGAGGTACTGCCCGAGCGGCGCGACATTCTGCGATCGCGACGCGCCCTGCTGCTGCGCCTGTTGGACCAGCATCTGCCCGACTGGGAGCCGGTGCCCGGCAAGGGCGGGCTCTCGCTGTGGGTACGGCTGCCCGCACCGATGAGCTCGGCGTTGTCGGCGGCTGCGTCACGCATGGGTTTGGAGATCCCGCCCGGCCCGCGGTTCGGACTCGACGGCACGCTGGAGCGCTTCATCCGGGTGCCGTTCACGCTGCCCGACGATCAACTCGTCGACGCGATCCAACTGCTCGCGCGCGCATGGCGCAGCGTCACCGGGCTCACCGCCCCCGAACCGACCGCCGTCGTCGTGTAGCCGACAGCCGGAATTGCATTCCCGCACAGAAAACGCGAGAAGCGGCCTGTTGGAATGCAATTCCGGCGATGAATCAGTCGGGGATGTCGACGCGACGCACCACACCGTCGAGCGCGTCGGCGGCTTCGATCTCGCCACGGGTCACCCCGAGGATGAACAGCACGGTGTCCAGGTACGGGTGGCTCAGCGAGGCATCCGCAACTTCGCGCAACGCGGGCTTGGCGTTGAACGCCACACCCAGTCCGGCCGCGGCCAGCATGTCGATGTCGTTGGCCCCGTCGCCGACGGCCACCGTCTGCTCCATCGGTACCCCCACCTGAGCCGCGAAATCGCGGAGGGCCTTGGCTTTTCCGGGCCGGTCGATGATCGGTCCGACCACGCGTCCCGTCAGCTTGCCGTCGACGATCTCGAGGTGGTTGGCGGCGACGTAGTCGAGCATGAGATCTTCGGCCAGCGGCTGGATCACCTGGCGGAAACCGCCGGAGACCACGCCGCAGTGATAGCCGAGACGCCGCAGGGTCCGGATGGTCGTGCGCGCACCCGGGGTCAGCTCCAACTGGTCGGCCACTTCGTCGACGACCTCGGCGGGCAGACCTTCGAGGGTTGCCACGCGGCGGTGCAGCGACTCGGCGAAGTCCAGTTCGCCGCGCATCGCCGCCTCGGTCACCTCGGCGACGGCGGCCTCGGCGCCGGCGTGCGCGGCCAGCATCTCGATCACCTCGCCCTGGATCAGCGTGGAGTCGACGTCGAACACGATGAGCCGTTTGGCCCGTCGTGACAGGCTGTAGTCCTCGACCGCGATGTCGACGCTTTCCTCGACGGCGACGCGGGCGAGTACCGCCTGCAGCTCGCCGTAGACACCCGGGGGCACGGACACTCGGAGCTCCAGGCCCGTCACCGGGTAGTCGGAGACCCCCCGGATGGTGTCGATGTTCACGCCCAGCTTCGCAGCTTCCCGCGCGACCACCCCGAACGCTCCGGCGGTGATCGGCCTGCCCAGCACGACGATGGTGTGCGTGGACGGATCCCGCAGCACCGGCAGATGATCGCTGCCCTCGATGGTCACGTCGAGGCCGACGTTCCAGATCGCTTTCTGCACTTCGTCGCGCAGTGCGGTGCCGCCTGCGACGCCGGCCGGCCCGGCGACGAGGACTCCGAGGGTCAGCCGCCCGCGGACGACGACCTGTTCGACGTTGAGCAGTTCCACGTCGTGGCCCGCGAGCACCTCGAAGAGGGCCGACGTGACACCTGGTTTATCGCGACCGGTGACGGTGATCAGAACCGACACCCTCGACGTTGTCACCCCCGTGAACCGCCCCGCGTCAGGTACGGACGTCTGCGTCTTCGAGCCGTGTCACGTCGCCGTCTTCGGGACCGTGCGCACGACCCACGTGGGCCTCGCGGCGCATCCGCTCGACCATGTGGGGGTAGTGCAGCTCGAAGGCCGGACGCTCCGAACGGATGCGGGGCAGCTCGGTGAAGTTGTGCCGCGGCGGCGGGCAGCTGGTGGCCCACTCCAGGGAGTTGCCGTAGCCCCACGGATCGTCCACCGTGACGACCTCGCCGTAGCGCCAGCTCTTGAACACGTTCCACAGGAACGGCAGCGTCGACGCGCCGAGGATGAACGCACCGATCGTGGAGATGACGTTCAGCGTGGTGAATCCGTCGCTGGGCAGGTAGTCCGCGTAGCGCCGTGGCATGCCCTCGTCACCGAGCCAGTGCTGCACCAGGAAGGTGGTGTGGAAGCCGATGAAGGTCAGCCAGAAATGCACCTTGCCCAGGCGCTCGTCGAGCAGCCGTCCGGTCATCTTCGGGAACCAGAAGTAGATGCCCGCGTAGGTGGCGAACACGATGGTGCCGAACAGCACGTAGTGGAAGTGTGCGATGACGAAGTAGCTGTCGGTGACGTGGAAGTCCAGCGGCGGGCTGGCCAGCAGCACGCCCGAGAGGCCGCCGAGCAGGAACGTCGCGATGAAGCCGACCGAGAACAGCATCGGTGTCTCGAACGTCAACTGGCCTTTCCACATCGTGCCGATCCAGTTGAAGAACTTGATGCCCGTCGGGACGGCGATCAGGAACGTCATGAAACTGAAGAAGGGCAGCAACACCGCACCGGTGGCGTACATGTGGTGCGCCCACACCGCGACCGATAGCGCAGCGATACCCAGCGTGGCGTAGATCAGTGTGGTGTAGCCGAAGATCGGTTTGCGGCTGAACACCGGGAAGATCTCCGAGACGATGCCGAAGAACGGCAGCGCGATGATGTACACCTCGGGGTGCCCGAAGAACCAGAACAGGTGCTGCCAGAGCAGCACACCGCCGTTGGCGGGGTCGTAAACGTGGGCGCCGAGGTGGCGGTCGGCGGCCAGGCCGAACAGCGCGGCGGTCAGCAGCGGGAAGGCCAGCAGCACCAGGATCGAGGTCACGAGGATGTTCCAGGTGAAGATCGGCATCCGGAACATCGTCATACCGGGTGCGCGCATGCAGACCACCGTGGTGATCATGTTGACGCCGCCGAGGATGGTGCCCAGACCGCCGACGGCCAGACCCATGATCCACAGGTCGCCGCCGGGGCCGGGCGAGTGGATCGCGTCGGTCAGCGGCGAGTAGGCGGTCCAGCCGAAGTCGGCGGCGCCACCCGGGGTGATGAAGCCGGCGGTGGCGATCAGCGCACCGAACAGGAACAGCCAGAAGGAGAACGCGTTGAGCCGCGGGAACGCGACGTCAGGGGCGCCGATCTGCAGCGGCAGCACCAGGTTGGCGAAGCCGAACACGATGGGGGTGGCGTAGAACAGCAGCATCACCGTGCCGTGCATGGTGAACAGCTGGTTGTACTGCTCGTTCGACAGGAACTGCAGCCCCGGCGCGGCCAGCTCGGTTCTGATGAACAGCGCCATCAGCCCGCCGATGAGGAAGAAGGCGAAGCAGGCGACGCAGTACATGATGCCGATCAGCTTGTGATCGGTCGTGGTGATCAGCTTGTAGATCAGGTTGCCCTTGGGGCCGATCCGCGCCGGGAAGGGGCGACGGGCTTCGAGCTCACCGATTGGGGGCGCTTCGGCTACCAACTGGTCCTCCAACCTTCCGTGACACTGACCGGTTACCCGGATTGAGCCGTCGGCGAGCCGACGAATTCCTTTGAATCCTAGCCCCCTGGCCTGCCTGCGGTCGCGGTGGTCCTACAAACTGTCGTAATTGATGCCCGCCCGATGTCGCGACACAGGCTGAGCTGCTGCGAAGCGCCAGGATGTTACGGTCTGCGCGTGCTGTTCACGGGAGCGCGGGCGCGCCATGGAATCTCCCGGTCCGCAGGATTGGCGGCACTCGGCACCGCTGTCGTCGTCGTCGCCCTCAATGGCTGTGGCTCCTCTACGGACGCCCCCGGTGCAGTCCCCGGCGGTTCGGTCATCACCAGTACGACGCGCATCGCAGGCGCCGGCGTGCTCGGCAACGACCGCAGGCCCGACGAATCGTGTGCGCCCGAGCCGGCGCGTCTCGATGACGGACCAGCCGACCGGACCGTGCGCAATGCGACCGGACACGGGGTCTCGCCGCCCATCCCGGAGACGACGACGGTCCGCGCCGATCCGCAACGGATCGTGGCGCTGTCCGGCGACCAGGTGGACGCCCTGTGTGCGCTCGGCCTGCAGTCGCGCATCGTCGCCGCGGCAGTCCCCGACGGCTCCGATGCGCAGCCGTCCTATCTGGGCAGCGTGGTACACGAACTGCCGGTGGCCGGCAGCCGAACCGACCCTGACCTCGCGGCGATCCGCGAATCCGGCCCCGACCTCATCCTTGGCTCGGTGACGCTGACGCCCGAGCAGTATCCGGCGCTGTCCGAGATCGCCCCTACCGTGTTCGGCGGCGCGCCGGGGGCCGCGTGGAAAGACAACCTGCGCACAGTCGGCGATGCCACCGGCCGGCGGGAGGCCGCCGAGGCGCTGATCGAGGATTTCGACCGCGCGGCCGACCGCACCGGGGTGGACAACGACGCGACACACTTCCAGGCGTCGGTCGTGCAACTGACCGACACCACGATGCGGGTGTTCGGAGCCGACAACTTCGCCGGCAGTGTGCTCGCCGATGTGGGCGTCGATCGTCCTGTCGCACAACGGTTCACCGACAAGCCCTACATCGAGATCGGCATCTCCGACGAGGACCTGGGCGACTCCCCCGATTTCTCGGCGGCCGAGGGGGACATCGTGTACGTGTCGTTCGCGAGCGCGGCGGCACGCGAGCGCGCGCCCAAGGTGATGGACAGCGATGCGTGGAAGAAGTTGTCGGCCACCCGTGACGATCGCGTGTTCGCGGTGAACAACGAGGTGTGGCAGACCGGCGAGGGAATCATCGCCGGCAGGGGCGTTCTCGCCGACCTTCGATGGCTGAACTCGCCGATCAACTGACGCGGTCCGCACCCAGAGCACCGTGGATGGCCTGCTGACCGAACTGACCGGTCTGCAGCGAGCCGTCGGGCAGGACCAGCTCGCCGGATTCGACGCGATCGCGCAGATACCGAAACGTCTGCGCGGTCTGGGCGAACAGGTGCTCCCCGGCACGCAAGGCGGGACGTTGCGGCGTCCCGGCGGGAACGAACTGCGGCAGCGGTCTGACCTCGGTGTCGTAGTCGACGTTGAAGAACAGCGGGAACGAGTATCGCTCCTCGACGACCTTGCGGACGCGGTGGCTGGTCGCGACGAACGTCCCGTTGGTCCACAGTTCGAGAAGGTCGCCGATGTTGACGACGTAGGTGCCCTCGATGGGCGGCACGTCGATCCACTGCCCCGCTCCATTGAGCACCTCCAATCCGGGGGCAGTCGGTTTGAGCAACGTGAAGCACTCGTAATCGGTGTGCGCGCCGATGCCCAGGACGTCTTCGGCGTCGGGGTTGTACGGATAGTGGACGAGCCGAAGTTGGCTCGGTGTCTTGGTGGCGTGCCGGGAGAACAGGTCGGGGTCCTCGCCGAGCGCCACCCCGAACGCCCGCAGCAGCTGATGCCCGACGGCCAGCACGGCGTGGTAGTAGGCGGTGACCGCCTCGGCGAAACCTGGTACGTCCGGCCAGGTGTTCGGGCCCAGCATCGGATTGCCCGCGAGATGGTCGGGGTCGTCGGCAGGCAGGTCCAGCGCCGTGTCGAATGCCTCTTTGACGTCCGGGGTCCCCGTCTCGACACCTTCCTCACCGACGGGTACGTATCCTCGGTGGCACCGCGACAGCCCGATGTAAGTCCGCATCTTCTCCTCGAGCGGCAATGCGAAGAACCGCTTCGTCGCGTCCAGCAGCTGTTCGAACAGACCGTCGTCGATCCCGGTGCCGCTGACGTAGAAGAAGCCGACGTTGCGCGCCGCACGTCCGATCTCTTCGGCGACCCGATCACGGTCGGCGGCCCCCGGCGAGCGCAGACCGCTGATGTCGATGACCGGAATGGAGGTGAAAGATGTTGCGCCACTCATGGTTGCGTGACTCCCTCGCGTTTGTCGATTGTCCAGAGTGCGCCGTTGGCCCGCACTGTGTGGGCTGCGGCGTCGATGCCCTCCCATTCGCGTCCGCCGACCTCTCCCACCACCACCGCGCCCGCACCGGCGAACCCGAATCGCGTACCCATGCGCAACAACAGGCCGGGCCCGCCATCAGGCCCGGTCAAGAACATCGCCCAGCAGGGCCCGGATGCCGCGTCGTCGCGGACCCAGTGCTCGACATAGTCGGCGTGCACCCCTGTCTCCACCAGAGTGCCTTCTTCCCAACGCATCTCGCCGACGTCCGGCTCGGCGGTAGGTGTGAGGTCGATGGTGCGTCGCCACTCGAAGATGCCGTCCTCGTCGTGCAACGTCCCGGCGAAGCCGCGTGAGTCGACGAACGCCGTGACGCCCTGCAACCACGTCACATCGGTTCCGGTGTCCCGGGAGCCGTCCGCCTCCACCAGGAGGGTGCGGCGCCACACACCGACGCAGTCCGACGCTCGCACCGTCATGTGGACCGCCTCCAGCGGTGTTGCATCAACGCGACACCCTCGGCCGTCGGTCTGCCCAGCGCCCGTATCCGCGCGATGCCCCCGTCCGGATACGCCGCCACCCTCAGCGCCGTGATGTCGGTGGCGTTCACCCGGAACAGTTGGCGGGCATCGGCCGCCAGTGCTGTCTTCTGCAGGATCGGGACGTCGAACGGCACCATCGCCCAGCCGTGTCGGCCGTCGGGACGGCATCTGCTGCCCAGAACAGACACCGCGAGCGAGGAGTTGAACACGAAGCAGGACGTGTCGACCTCGATCCGCAGCAGGTCGGCGGGCACGCCGAAGGAGATGATGACCGCATCGTGGGTGTCCGGGCCGATGTCACGGCGCCTGCGTGTCTCCCAGCCATCGCCCATGTTGCGCGGCCGGTCGGGCGAGATCACCGAGCACGCGTGCGAATAGAAGCTGTCACTGCACCATTCGACCCGGCCGCCCTGTTCCACCCCGGACACCTCGACGGTGACGTCCTCCCAGTCCGCCGGGTCGGGGACCACCGTGCCGTAGACGCGCAGGCGCGCGACACCGCCGTCGGACGCCAGCCGCAACCGGACGTGGGTCCAGCGGCGCCTGTCGTCGACCCCGAACACATTGTGCGCGTTGTCCTTCAACACCACGTCACCGACGAGCTCGGTCCATGCGACACCCGGCCCGCAGGGTTCTGAGGTGCGGTCGAGGACGCACGCCTCCACGCAGCACGCCGTCGGGTGGTTGCCCGAGAAGAATCGGGTGTCGACGTCTACGGCGGAGATCCGTCCGGGCGCGCCCAGGCGCACGATGACCCAGTCACCGTCGGGCCCGGCATGTCTGCGGGTCTCCCACCCGTCGACGACCTCGCCGCGGAGGTCATAGGTACCGGGAACGAACGCCGGTTCGGCCGGGTCGATGAGTCGCTCCTTGAATCCGAACGATTCATCGCTTGCGGCGACGACGCTGCCGCCGAGCATGCGGGACGCGAGATCGACGCCGGGTGTCGGCGTCATGGGATCGGTCCCAGCGCGCGCGAGAGCGGCCAGTGGCTGCGAGGGTTGGCCGGTCCGGGGGCGTACACGCCCGCCTTGCTGGTCTGTAGGCCGAGCCCGACGACCGCCTGCGCCAGCGCGATCGCCGCCCGGACCCCGTCGACGGCGGGTACACCGACCTTCGCCGAGACCGTCTCCTCGACACCGGCCATGCCGGCGCAGCCCAGACAGATGACGTCGGCGCCGTCCTCTGCCACGGCTCGCTCCGCTTCCGCGACGATCGCATCGATCGCACGGCGGGGATCGGCATCGACGTCAGCCGTACCTATCCCGCACGCACGCACCGATGCGCACCGCGCGTCCAGACCGGCGAGCAGCAGCCGGTCCTTGATCGGTGCGATCGATCTGGCCAGCGTCGTCACCACGGAGTATCTGCGACCGATCAGACAGGCGACCTGGGCGGCACATTCGGCGATGTCGAAGACCGGCACGGTGAGCATCTCGGCCAGCGCATCCCTGCCGTGCTCACCGAAGCCGGCGAGCACCACCGCATCGAAGTCGAACGTGCCGTCGGCGAGCGCCACCGCGACGAAGTCCATCACTCCCACCGCCGACAGGTAGCTCTCGGCCGCCGAATCGATCGCCTCCGCACCGAATGCCGGCTTCCTGCAGACGACCTCGGTGCCGGGGTGCGCAGCCGCCTGCGCCGAATCACCGATCTGTGAGGTCATCACCGATGACGTGTTCGGGTTGAGGACCAGAATTCTCATGCCGCGGCCCCCTGGTGTTCGTACACGGTCCGACCCGCCACCCAGGTCTGAACAACTTTGCCGCGCAACGGCATTCCCTCGTAAGGCGTGACGCCGTGCCGGTGGAGCAGGTCGGACCCCCGCACCGTCTCGCGCGTGTCGGGCTCGAAGGTGCACAGGTCGGCGCGCATCCCGGGGCGGATGGCGCCGCGGTCGGCGAAACCCGCCAGTGCAGCAGGCCGCGCTGACATCCAGCGGCTGAGATCGGGCAGGCCGAACCCGCGGGCCTGCGCCTGAGTCCACAGCACGCGAGGGCCCAGTTGCAGCGAGCTGATGCCGCCGAACGCGGCGGCGAAGTCGCCGCCGCCTTTGCATTCGGGTGCGCACGGCGAGTGGTCGGACACCACCATGTCGAGCGTCCCCTCGGACAGCCCGGCCCACAGCAGTTCGCGGTTGGGCGCGGGACGAATCGGCGGGCACGACGCGAACTCGGTGCCACCGTCGGGGACGTCCTCCGCGGTGAACGTGAGGTAGTGAGGACAGGTCTCGGCGGTGACGGTGACGCCGGATGCTCTGGCATCCGCGATGATCGGCAGTGCGCGGGCACTCGAGACGTGCACGATGTGCACGCGCACCCCGGACTCACGCGCCGAGTCCACGACCAGACGCACCGCCTCCACTTCGGCCTCGTCCGGGCGTGAAGCAAGGAACGAGGCGTAGCCGGAACCATCCGGCGGTGGGCTGTCCGCGATGACGTCGTGACACTCGGCGTGAACCAGAAGTACGGATCGGAGCTCCGCGATCTCGGCCATCGCGATGCGCAGCTCGTCAGGGGACAGGTGAGCGAAGTCGGGGTTGCCCGAATCGGTGAGGAAACACTTGAACCCCGCGACGCCGGCTGCGGCAAGCTCCGTGAGCTTACCGATGTTGCCGGGTACCACGCCGGCCCAGTAGGCCACGTCGACCAGGCATTGATTCTGCGCTGCCGCGGTCTTCGCCTTCAGCGCCGAGACGCTGGTCGTCACGGGGACACAGTCGAGAGGCATGTCGACCAGCGTCGTGATTCCGGCCGCGGCGGCGGCGGCGGTGGCTGTCGCGAATCCTTCCCAGTCGGTGCCCGGTTCGTTGATGTGGACGTGGCTGTCGACGAACCCCGGCAGCAGAACTGCCTGCGGCGGCAGGTCGATCTCCTCGGTGTCACCGTGATCGGCGTCGCGCGCACCGAGTGCGGCGATGACACCATCGACGACAGCAACCGACGCCGGACGCAGTTGCCCGTCGACCAACACACGATCACCACGCAGCACGAGCTCCGTCACTCGGTGAACCGATCGCGGAAATGCTGAGTCATCTCCGGCCAGACGTGCGGGTCGTGGCCGGGGATCAGCGGAAAGCCTTTGTCGTGCGCCAATTTCTTCAGGCGCCGAATCGGCTCGATCGTCTCCTCGGGCTCGACGTCGATGAACCCCCCGATCGCGAGCTCCTGCTCGATGTTCTCGGTGAGGTCGGCGGCGTCGAAGGCGAACACGTATCCGGGCACTCCACTACCGGCGACGGATTCGTCGAGTTCGACTATGAAACTCTGGTGGCCCGGCGTGTGACCGTAGGTGGGAACGGCGATGATCCCCGGTGCCACTTCGGCTTCGCCGTCGGCGAGTCGCCAGTCGATCCTCGGATCGTCGAAGTCGACACGAAAGATCGCATGCCGCTCCGGCTCCGGATGGTTCGACAGACCGAATTCGAGCTCCCTGCGCTGGGCGTGCACCGGGACTCTGCCGGCGAACAGCTTCAGCCCGCCCGCATGGTCGACGTGCAGATGGGACACCGCCACGAGGTGGATGTCGTCGACGTCGACTCCGATCTCGGACAGCGACTCCTCGATCGGCTCCCCCGGCCCCGGCAGGACGGGCTGGTATTCCACACTCGGGAAGTACCGGCGGCGCAAATACGGGTCGCGGATGAGCGCGGTGTTGAAGCCCGTATCGAGCAGCACCCAGCCGCCGTCGGTCTGCAGCAGCACACCGGGTACTGGTTCCCGCATCCGCTGTTCGGCGGAGGCGCCGTGCACGGAAACAGATTTCGGCAAGTCCTCCCAACCCAGCGTCAGCAGGACGATCCGGCGTACTCCGCTCTTGCGGACCAGCGTCGCCATCAGCCGACCGAAAGTCCCGCCAGCCGCAGTGAGTTCGGGTTCGTCACCACGTGACCTTCCTCCACGCCCTTGAGCCAGGGCTGGGCCACCACGAAGTCGTCGACGTTGGCGACGTTGAGCCAGCATCCGGTGTCCGCGGCAGCGGCCGCCGCCTCCGAGAAGGCCTGTGCATCGCCGGTTTCCAGACCCCGTGCCAATGCTGCGGTGATGGGAGGCGCCGAGCATCCGAGGTAGTTCAGGCCGCCGTCGGGATCCCACGAGATATGTCCCCATGTGTAGGGGGACGGAGCGTCCGGCCACGCCAGCAGTGTGAGCACATCGGGCGCATCCATTCCGTCTCCCCCGATCCACTCGTAGATCTGCGACGTCGGGTAACTCTGCACGGTGGCGGTCAATCCGGCGGCTGCCAGCTGTGTCTGGATCAGGTTGCTGACCAGTTGGTTGTCCGGGTTGCTCGAGTCATAGCCGATGGTCACGGTTTTCTGGTCGGCGGGCAGCCCCCCGACGATGCCCGACAGCACCGAGGGATCGTGGGTGACGTTCTGGACCGCGAGGTCGCTGGCGATCATGTTGGCCGGGTAGAGCTGGTCGGCCACTTCACCGCGACCGAAGTAGGTCTGCTTGACGAGCTCGTCGACGTTGATCGCCTGCAGCACCGCCTTGCGGTTCGACGCGTCGGTGAGCATGCCCTTGTGCGGATTGAGGTAGAGGTAGTTCGACATCATCGTCGGCAGCGAGTATTTCGCGAATGCGTCGTTGTCGAGGTACGACTGCACGGCTGACGACGGTAGATCATGCAGGATCGCCGCGAGCTGACCGTTGTTGAACTGCAACTGCTGGGCGGAAACATCGGTGATGACCGGGATTTCGATCTTCTCGAAATACGGCTTGTCACCCCAGTACCCGGGGTAGGCCTCGAGCGAGTACAGCGATCCCACCTCGGCCGCGGTCAATGTGTAGGGTCCCGTGCCGAGGTCGTGATTGGTCAGGTAGGTCTGGGCGTTGTCGGTCCCCGCGTTCTTGGCCAATCCCTCCGGGCTCAGCATCCTCGGACCGTACGGGCATGCCAGATAGTCCAGGAACGCCGAGTTGGGTGCCTTCAGGGTGATGGTGACGTCGTAATCTCCCTGCGTGGTCACCGATTCCACGTCTGTGACCATGTACGCGGGGCCCTGGTTGACGGCCAACCGCCGGTCGAACGACGCCTTGACCGCTGCCGACGTGAACGGTGTGCCGTCGTGGAATGTCACGCCTTCCCGCAACTTGAACGTGAACACCCTGTTGTCCGGTGACGCCGTCCACTCGGTGGCCAGCAGCGGTTCGAGTTCCGGTGTCTCAGTGCCTGCTTTGTACTGCAGCAGTCCCTCGTAGGTGTTGGTGGTCAGTAGCAGACCCTGACCGGCGTAGAAGATGTCGGGATCCGGCGGTTGTCCCGGATCCTGCAGGAACGACAGGTGCAGCACCTTGTCGGTCGGGGCTGCATTCGGTGTGGTCGTCGTCGAATCCGAACCACCACATGCGCTCAGCGTCAGCGCTGCCACGGCGCCGACTGCCGCAAGGAGACGGAATCTGGTCATCGGGCGGCTCCTTCTAGGGCGGGGGTGGCGGAAGCGATCGCAGCGAAAGCGTCGAGGATCTCGTCGGTGGTGCGCATGGCACCGGTCTGTAGGTACTCCATCGCGTCGAGTGCCGCGTCGTGGCGGTACCGCGACGAGCCCCCCACACAGTCGGTCACCACGCGGACGTAGAAGTCGCGCTGGTGCGCATCGGCGAAGGTGTAGTGCACGCACACGTCGGTGAGGCCGCCGATCAGGATCAGCGTCGATGCCTTCAATCCGGACAGGACGATCTCGAAATCTGTTCCGATGAACCCGGAGTAGCGTCGTTTGACGATGTGGAACTCGTGGTTGGGCCCGTCGAGGTTGGGACGCAGGGTGGGCTCCAGGTCGGTTCCGGGACCACCCTCTACGCAGTGCACGCCCTCGGTGCCGTCGAGTTCCCTGCCGAAGTCGATGCCGCTGGGGCGGTGCACCTCTTGGAAGAACGCGATGGGCACGTTCGCTGCTCGGGCAGCGGCGACCAGCCGCTCGGCCCGTTCGACACGCTCGGCGTGGCCGGGCATCACCGGAATGCCCGCATCGTCGGCGGACATCCCGCCGCCTTCCTGGATGTCGACGACGACGAGAACGGGATTGCCCACGATCAGTGGTTGTTTCGGCACCTAGCCTCCTGTGAGTGCAATACGGGGGTCGGCGACGGCCTGGAGCAGGTCCACCGCCGTGTTGATCACGACATAGAGCGCGCCGAGCATGAGCGTCACGCCGGCGATCGCCGGGAAGTCCGCGACGGGGATGCTCTGCGCGATGTACTGGCCGATGCCGGGCCAGCCGAACACCTGCTCGATCACCAGCACTCCGGAGAACATCAACCCGATCTGCAACCCGGTCATCGACAGCGCGGAGCCGACGCAGTTGCGCAGGACGTGACGCGCCATGATCTGCGATTCGGAAAGGCCCTTGGCCCGAGCGGTTCTCGCGTAGTCGCTGTCGATGTCGCCGAGGAGGCTGCTACGCAGGACCCGCCCGATCGCGACCGCAGGACCGAGCGCGATGACGAGCGCGGGCAGGATCAGGTGGTGCAGGGCGTCCCCCACGACGTCGAACCGGCCGCGGATCAGCCCGTCGACCGTCAGCAGCCCCGTCGGTCCGTCCGGCAGGTCGGCAATGCCGGTACGGCCGTTGGCCGGCACCCAGCCGAGCGTCTTGTAGAACACCAGCAGGCCCAGGATCCCCAGCAGGAACATCGGCGCCGACGAACCCGTGAACAACACTGCCCGCAGCACCGCCGAGCCTCGCCACTTCAAGGTTGTGCTGAAGGCCAGCAGGATGGCCAGAAGGATGGCGACGGCGATTCCGTACAGCGCGAGTTCGAGCGTGGCGGGGAAGAAGTCACCCAGGTCGGAGAGCACAGGATGCCGGGTGCGGTACGACGTGCCGAGGTCGCCGGTGACGGCTCCGGTCAGGTAGTTCCAGAACTGCACCAGCACAGGTTCATTGAGGCCCAGGGCCTCGCGCCTCGCCGCGACGGCCTCCTGCGAGGCTTGTGCTCCCAGTTGTGCTTTGACCGGATCCAGCGGTGAGATGTTCTGCAGTAGGAACATCACGCCGGTCAGCGCGATCAGGATCAGAACCATCGCACCAAGACGGGTCGCCACGAACGTCTTCATGGCCGTCAGCTCGTCTTCATCAGGTTGCGCAGACAATCCCCCGCGATGTTGGCGATCAGCGCCAGCACGAGCACACCGAGGCCCGGCATCACCGGAATCCACCACTGCTGCAGGAAGTAGCTCAGATTGCGAGCCGCGTCGGCGCCCAGTTCCGCGGCGGGAGCGGCCTGGCCGAGGCCCAGGAAAGACAGTGCGGCCAGCGTCAGGATCAACGTCCCGATATCGAGGCTGGCGGCGACCAGCGTGTTGGGCACCGCGCCCGGGAGCAGGTGTCTGCCCGCCAACCGGAACGGACTCACGCCCGCGAGCTTGGCCGCCTCGACGTGCGGCCGGGCCGCGAGCCTGGCCACTTCACCACGCACGAGCCGGGCGTAGAACGGCCACCAGACGATCGACACGGCCAAGAGCGTGTGCAGGAAACCCGGCCCCAGCGCGGCCACGACGGCGATTGCCAGCACGGGAGCGGGAATCGAGAGGAACGCATCGGTGATGCGCATCAGCACCGTGTCGAGCCAGCCTCCCGCGGTGCCGGCGACCAGCCCGACGAGCCCCCCGATCGCGACGCCGATCGCGACGACGGCCAGAGCGGCGAACCAACTCGACCGTGCGCCGTAGAGAACGCGGGACAGGATGTCGCGTCCGATGCTGTCGGTACCCAGCAGGAAGCCGTCGGTGCCCGGCGGCTGCAACGGCATAGCCGCAGGGGTGAGCGGATCATGCGGCGCGAGAACGGGAACGGCGACGCATATCAGCGTCACGACGATCACCAGAGAGAAACCGATCCAGTTGATCACCGTGGCCCGCGATTGTGGCAGCGCTGGCAGGCGCCGCTCGCGGCTGGGCACCGCGGGCGCGGCAGGAAGCGCCACTGCCATCAGATCGCCTTCCGTTCGATGCAGGCCACCTGATGCGGATGGCCCGGGAAGCCCTCCAGCCGCACGTCGAGTTCGGCGTTGCCGCATGCTTCGACGGAGATCGGGCATCGGGGATGGAAGGCGCAGCCGTCTGGTGGGGACAGCGGGCTCGCGGGTTCGCCTGCCAGAACATGGGTTTCACGGCCGAGGTCGGGGATCGAGTCGACCAGCGCCCGGGTGTACGGGTGCGTGGGGTCGCCGATCACCTGTTCGGCGGGGCCGAGTTCAACGATGCGTCCCAGGTACATGACTGCGATACGGTCGGCGATCACCCGGGCGACGGACAGGTCGTGGGTCACGAAAACGACTGACATATCGAGGGTTCTGCTTAGATCGCTGATGAGGTTGAGCACCGAGGCGGCCAGTGAGACGTCGAGCGCACTCGTCGGTTCGTCACACAGAAGCACCGACGGCGGCACCACGGTGGCGCGTGCCAGCGCGACCCTCTGACGCTGACCTCCCGACAGCTGGCCCGCCCTGGACTTCGCGACGTCGGCGGGCAGGCCGACTCGTTCCAGTACCTCCGCGACCGCACGGGCACGCTCGGTACGCGACATCCCACCGCCTCGCAGGCGCTCCCCGATGAGCTCGCCGACCGACAGCCACGGCGTCAACGACGCGCCCGCGTCCTGGAACACCATTTGCGGCCGGCCGGCGCCGGCCAGCGCGACGTCCCCGGCCGTCGCCTTCTCCAGCCCCGCGATGATCCGTAGCAGTGTCGACTTGCCGGACCCGCTCTCACCGACGAGGGCCACCGACTCGCCGTGTTCCACGCGCAGCGAGACCCCGCGCAGCGCGTGCAGCTTGCCGTGGTTGTCGGCGGAGCGGTCCAGCCAGCGTCGTGACACCGAGAACGCCTTCGTCACGTCACGCAGCACCACCGCAGGCGGATGGGGTTGACCGTCTTCGACGGGCCCGGACGCAACGGGTTCGTCGGTGGTGGTCGACGCGGCACCCAACTGTGAGGCGACCGCGGCTGAGGGCAGGATGCAGGCGCTGACCCGGTCGACCCCGACCGAGATGGGTTCCGGTGGCGCCTTGACACATTCGTCGGTGGCGAGCACGCACCGTGGTTCGAAGGCGCAGCCGGGAAGGGGGGCCGCGGCGCTGGGCACCGATCCTGGCAGGGCGGCCAGTCGGCGGTCCCGCGCAGTCTCCAGCGTCAGGCGCGACCGAAGCAGGCCGTGCGTGTACGGGTGCGCCGGGCTACCGAGAAGCTGTGCAGTGGGGCCGATCTCGGCGATCCGGCCCGCATACAACACTGCGATCCGGTCGGCGATCTGCGCCGCCACGCCGAGGTCATGGGTGATCAGCACGATACTGCAGCCGATTTCGTCGCGTAGGCGCTGCAGAAGCCGAAGTACCTGGGCTTGGACGGTGACGTCGAGCGCGGTCGTCGGTTCGTCGGCGACGATCAGTTCGGGATCGCCCGCGATCGCGATCGCGATCATGACGCGCTGCCGCAGCCCGCCGGACAACTCGTGCGGGTAGGACCGCATCCGCCGTTTGGGTTCGGGAATGCCGACTGCATTCAGCAGACGGAGCGCCTCGTCTTCGCCACCGGCGGCCTCGGCAACCTGTCTGCCGATCCGCATGGTCGGATTGAGCGACGTCATCGGGTCCTGGAACACCGCTCCGAGGTCGAGACGCCGCACCTTGCGCAAGGTCTTTTCGTCGAAACCGGCCATCCCCGTCAGCATGTCGGATCCCGCGACCCGGACGGCGCCGCGGGTACGGGCTTGCTCCGGCAACAACCCGAGCAGACTGAATCCCAAAACGCTTTTACCGGAGCCGGATTCGCCGACAAGGCCGAGGATCTCCGACCGGGCGACGGACAGCGAGACGCCACGAAGGGCATGGATGTCGCGTCCGCCCCTGGAGAACGTCACGTGGAGATCGCCGACCGTCGCCACCGGATCGTGGTCGGCCGCGGAGACCGCAGGAGCCACCGCACGCGCGTCGACCGCGGATACCGTGATTCCCATCAGAGCACTCCAGGGGTACCAGTCACTCTTACGACCCGTCGTTGCGCCGCTTCCCTATCGAGTGACAGTTTTGCCGAGGGGCAACACCGGTGGGTGTCGCTGGCGTAACCAATTGACGCCGCGGGTAACCGGTGCGTGTCCGACGTTTCTATCGTGTGACAGATATCTGGGACCCTGCCACCGACCGGCTCCGTGCGCGACGATGGTGCCATGCCGCTCACCCGCGCCGGCCGTCCCCGGATTCAGGCGCAGCGACGTCCGGGCAGCACGGCGCGCGACGAAATCCTCGATGCCGCAGGCGAACTCTTCACCACCCTTGGGTACGCGGCGACGTCCACCCGCACCATCGCCGAGTCCGTCGGCATCCGCCAGGCGTCGCTGTATCACTACTTCAAGACCAAGGACGACATCCTGTGCGCGCTGCTGAGCCAGACCGTCACCCCCACGCTGGCATTCCTTCCCGTGTTGCTGGATGCGCGGCCCTCGCTGACAGCCGCCCAGCAGCTGCATGCGCTGGCCTCGTTCGACGGACAGCAACTGCTCAGCGGACGCTGGAACCTCGGCGCGTTGTACCTGCTGCCCGAGTTGCGAGACGCGCGGCTGGAGCCGTTCTTCTCCGACCGCGAGCAACTCCGGCTGCACTATCTGCGACTGAGCCTCGTCATCGTCGGCGATACAGGAGTCGACCAGGCAGCCGCCGACCTCCCGTTCCGCCTGGTGGAATCGTTGGTGAACATGTGGTCGACCGCCCGCGGCGCCCAGCGTGCCGAGCTCCCGATGCACGTCGCCGACGCCTGCCTTCGCGTGCTCGGCGTCCCAGACGCCGACACCGCTGCACTGCGGGAGCGCACCAGCTGCATCGTGCCTCGCAGTGACGACCGCAACTATGTATGACGGGCCGGGGCGGGACTAAACCCCGGCAGCCCGCATGTTGTGATTCTTGTCCGCAACGCTGCGGGCCCGTTTTGTCGCGCCCTGCGAAGGGGTAGGCGAACACCCTTGACGATGACCGAAAGGTTCCAGATGAGCACCGTAACCGCCTATGCAGCCACCTCCGCGACCGAGCCGCTGAGCAAGACCACGATCACCCGCCGCGACATCGGCCCGAACGACGTGTCGATCGAAATCCACTTCGCCGGGATCTGCCATTCGGACATCCATACCGTGCGCGGTGAATGGGGGCAGGTCGAGTACCCCATGGTGCCCGGTCATGAGATCGCAGGTCTGGTCACCGAGGTCGGAGCCGAGGTGACCAAGTTCAAGGTCGGAGACCGCGTCGGCGTCGGCTGCTTCGTCGACTCCTGTCGCGAGTGCGAGTACTGCCTCGCCGGCGAGGAGCAGTACTGCAACAATCCCGGCATGGTCGGGACCTACAACGGCACCGGCCGCGACGGGCAGCCGACCCAGGGCGGCTACAGCGGCGCCATCGTGGTCGACGAGAACTATGTCCTGAACATCCCCGACTCCATTGCGCTGGACAAGGCAGCGCCGCTGCTGTGCGCCGGGATCACGACGTACTCCCCGTTGCGCCACTGGAACGCCGGGCCCGGCACCCGCGTCGCGGTCATCGGTCTCGGCGGCCTCGGTCACCTGGCCGTCAAACTCGCCGTCGCGTTGGGCGCAGACGTGACGGTGCTGAGCCAGTCGTTGAAGAAAATGGAGGACGGCCTGCGGTTGGGCGCCTCCGAGTACTACGCGACCAGCGACCGGGACACCTTCAAGAAGCTCAGGGGTTCCTTCGACCTGATCCTGAACACCGTGTCGGCCAACCTCAACCTCGAGGACTACCTCGGACTGCTGACTCTTGACGGCACACTCGTCGAGCTCGGCATGCCGGAGCATCCCATGGAGGTCCCCGCTTCGGCGCTGATCTTCGGTCGCCGCCGGATCTCCGGATCGCTGATCGGCGGTATCGCAGAGACCCAGGAGATGCTGGACTTCTGCGCCGAGCACGACGTGACACCCGAAATCGAAGTGGTGGCGCCCGATTACATCAACGAGGCCTACGAGCGCGTCCTGGCCAGTGACGTGCGCTACCGCTTCGTGATCGACACCGAGACGCTGCGCTGACAGGCGATTCGGCCCGCATCCACGTCGTGGCTGCGGGCCGGAATGTCGGCCAACGGTTCTGCCACTCAGGAAGGTCGGCCGGTGGCCGTGTCATGGTCGACGCCGGCCAGCGGCCAACCGGCCGCTGCGAGCCTGGCCGCCACCCGCTGGACATTCTCGGGACCGGCGTCGTGATGAGTGACGTCCTTGACGAACGCCTCGATCTCGTCGACATCGATGGTTCCGTCAAGGACCGCCGGCGAGCCCTCTTCGGTCAGGTGGCCGATGACTTCTCTGATCTGCTCCTCGGTCAGCGGAGTGGCCCGCAACAGCGACAACAACGGGACGCGGTCCGGCCCGGGAACGCCATCGGGGTAGCCGGCGCGTAGCCAGTCCAGGATCGAGTGCAGCAACGAGGTCGCGGTCACCTCCGTAGTGTCGTCCGAGACCATTCCCGCCGCCACGACCGCGATTCATTGTTCTTCGTCGCGTCGCCGCGCATTCACCGGCAGCCTGGGAAAACGGCGAGGCTGGGAATTGACTGGGAGCCATGTTAAATGTGGATGACCCCGGTTGTTGGATGGTCTATACAGTGCGACGCTCTCTTCGGTCTGCAGTGCCGCAGGCGATCATTTGATTGCAATCCGAAGGAGAAACGCCGTATGGCGAGCGATTCCGTTTCGGCGTCCACGGCCGTGGAACCCGCCGCGCCGGCAGGACTGAAGAAGGGCGCGGTGGGCATTGTCGCGGTCATCTTCATGGCCGTCGCGAATGCCGCCCCCATCACCGCGATGACCGGCAACACCCCGATCGCAGTGGGTTACGGCAACGGACTCGGCGCTCCCGCCGGCTTCCTCTTCGCGACGATAATCCTGACGCTGTTCGCACTCGGATACGTCGCGATGGCCAAGCACATCACCACCACCGGCGCCTTCTACGGGTTCATCTCCCACGGTCTGGGTCAGGTCTGGGGTATGGCCAGTGGCTTCCTGGCCACCTTCGCCTACGTGGTGTTCGAGGGATCGCTGATCGGCGGCTGCGCATACTTCGCCAACGACGCGGTCAACACCATTGTGGGAGTGGACATCCCGTGGCTGGTGTTCGCAGTCGGCGCGACCCTGCTGATCGCCGTGCTGTGCTACTTCCACATCAGCTTCACCGCGGCCATTCTCGGCGTGACGCTGGTGGCCGAGGTGCTGATCCTGTTCGGCCTGGCGCTGTCGGTGATTGTCAAAGGCGGGGGCCCGGACGGGTTCATGCTCGATCAGACGGTGCTGCTGAACAACGCGTTCGAAGGACTGCCCGAAGGTGCGTTCGGAACGGCGGCTGCAGCCGGTTCGATGGCGATCGGCCTGTTCTTCGCGTTCTGGTCCTGGGTGGGATTCGAGACCACCGCGGTGTACGGCGAGGAGTCGCGCAACCCGAAGAAGATCATCCCGAGGGCCACCTTGATCGCGGTCATCGGCCTGGGGCTGTTCTACACCTTCATCTCCGCGATGGTGCTGGCGGGCAACGGCGCGAAGGCGTCCGTGGAGGCCTCGATCAGCGCCTCGCCGCTTGACCTGTTCTTCGGCCTGGTAGAGACCAATTTGGGCGGGTTCCTTCTTGACGTCTACAAGATCCTGCTCGTCATCGGATCGTTTGCGTGCGCGCTCGCCTTTCACAACGCCGCGTCGCGATACCTGTTCGCCCTCGGTCGCGAGATTCCCTCAGCCAGAGTGCAGAAGACCCTCGGCGGCGCTCACCCCAAGCACGGCTCGCCGCATATCGCGTCCACGCTGCAGAGCGCTGTGACGTTGGTGATCGTGCTGCTGTTCGCCGGCTTCACCGCAGTGCAGGTCCCGGATGAGAACGGAGTCCCGGTGGACACGCCGGCCCTCGTCCCGTACGTGAACATCTACGGACTGCTGGCCTTGATCGGCACCGCGGCGATTCTGTTGGTGCAGGCGATCTGTTCGGCGGCGGTCATCTCGTACTTCTGGGCGCGCAAGACGCACCCCGGCAATGTCGTCACCACGCTGATCTGCCCGGCGATCGGAGGTGTCGCGATGCTGTACGTGGTGTGGCTGCTGTGGGACAACCGTGCTTTCGCCGCCGGTCTGGCCGCCAACTCCCAGGTGTTCAAGGTCGGCCCGTTCATGATTCTCGCGGTGTTCCTCATCGGTCTGGCCTACGCGTTGTGGTTGCGGGTCGCCAGGCCGGAGGTGTACGCCGCGGTGGGGCGCACCGTCATCGAGGACAGTCACGAGCGCTAGCTAGGACGTCCTCGCGGTAGCTTCGCTCAGCGCTCGAACGACACTGTTCTTCGCGAGAGTGACCTTGAAACCGTTGTGCTGCAGTGGAGAAGCCCCAGCGAGGACGACCTCGGCCGCGGCTTCGAAGGCCTGCCGGTGGGGAGCCTGACCGGTCAGCGCAGCCTCGGCAGCCGGCACCCGCCATGGCGTTGCGGCCACACCCCCCAGCGCCACGGCGGCCGAAACGATCACACCGTCGTCCAGATGCACCGCTGCGGCCACCGATACCAGCGCGAAGGCGTAGCTGTGCCGGTCACGGACCTTCAGATACCAGCTGTGCGACTTGAACGGCGAGGGCGGCAACTCCACGGCCACGATGAGTTCGCCAGGGCGCAGGCAGGTGTCGGGGTCCGAGGGCGCGGCGGGCGACACATAGAAGTCGCGGATCCCTATCGCACGCGCGCCGTCGGGGCCGGTCACGTGGACCACCGCGTCCAGCGCCGCCAGGGCTACGACCATGTCCGACGGGTGGACGGCGACGCAGGGCAAGCTGGTTCCGAACACGGCGTGCTCGCGGTGGAAGCCGTCCCGGGCCGCGCAGCCCGACCCGGGCACCCGTTTGTGGCACGGACCCGTCGCCGGGTTCATGAAGTACGGGCACCGGGTCCGCTGCATCAGGTTGCCACCGACGGTCGCCATGTTGCGGATCTGCGTAGTTGCCCCTGACAAGATGGCTTGCGAGAGCACAGGATATCGATTGCGCACCAGCGCGTGGTTCGCGACCGCCGAGTTCGTGGCCCCGGCGCCGATCGTGATTCCGCCCGCCGCGGTTTCTTCGATCTCGTTGAGCCCCAATCCCCTTACGTCGACGAGCACAGCCGGGCTTTCCACGCCTGACTTCATCAGATCGAGCAGATTTGTCCCGCCCGCATAGAAGCGTGCACCTTCTGCCGACACCCGGCTGATCGCATCGGCGACGCTGCCCGCGCGCTGGTAGTCGAAGGTCAACATGTCGCCTCGTGCACCGACGAGATGGCGCCGACGATGTTCGGGTAGGCACCGCACCGGCAGATGTTTCCGGCCATGCGTTCACGAATCTCATTGCGTGACAGCGCTTCAGGCGGGCAGCTGACGTCGGCGGCGTCGTCGAACGACGCGGCGGACAGGTCTCCCCTGGCATACTCGCGCAGCACCGCGCGCGCCGAGCAGAGCTGACCGGACGTGCAGTATCCACACTGGAAGCCGTCGTGGTCGACGAAGGCCTGCTGCAACGGATGGAGGTCGTCGTCGTCTGCGAATCCTTCGACGGTACCTACGTCGGCACCGTCGGCGCAGACCGCCAGCGTCAGGCAACTCAACACCCGCTCGCCGTCCACGTCGACCGTGCATGCCCCGCACAGACCGTGATCACATCCCTTCTTGGTGCCCGTCAGCGCGAGCCGCTCGCGCAGCACGTCGAGCAGCGTCGAGCGGACGTCCACGTCCAGCTCGTGCCCGACACCGTTGACCACGAGGCGTACAGGGTGGCACGGGTGGGTCATTTGTGCTCCTCCAGTAGGGATTCCAGCGTTATCGGAAGTTCGCGCAGCCGCTTTCCGGTGGCGTGGTGGATCGCGTTGGCTATGGCCGCAGGTACCCCGCAGGCACCGATCTCGCCGATACCGCGAACGCCCATCGGGTCGAGCGACGGGTCCGGTCGGTCGATGAAGGTGATGTCGAAGTCGGGCACATCGGCGTGGGTCGGCACGTAGTACTCGCCGATGAGCTTCCCGGAGCGGGGATCGTGGGGCACCTGCTCAAGGAGGGCCATGCCGACACCGAAGGTGATGCCGCCGATCACCTGGTTGGTCGCCAGCTTCGGATTGATCACCCGGCCGCAGTCCACCACCGCGACCCACCGCGTGACGGTCGCGCGCCCGATCTGCTCGTCGACCTCGACCTCGCAGAAGTGCGCGCCGAACGACTGCGAGACGGGCCCACCGTCGTCGGGCACGCCTCCACTGGTCACCGTGAAATCCAGTGATTCGTGTGCATCGCGCCTTCGCTTCCACTCCAGGGCGGCGGCGTGGACCGCCGACCCGACGGATGCGGTGGTCTGCGACGCTCCGCTGTAGGGCGCATCCGGGAATGAGGAGTCTCCGGAGTCGAACGTCACCTGCGACAGCGGTAGCCCGGTGGCGTCGGCGGCCAGCTGTGCCATCACCGTGCGCACGCCCGTGCCGATCTCATGGGTCGCGGCGCTGAACCGGACCCGGCCGTCAGCGCCGGTCTCGACGCGGCAGCCGGCGGCCATCCTGCGGCCCGGATACGTAGCCGTCGCCATACCGAAGCCGACGAGGACGCCGTCGCGTCGTAGAGACCGCGGTGCAGCGGGGCGATGCTCCCAGCCGAAGCGCTGTGCACCGGTCGTGTAGCACTGCCGCAAGTGTGCGCCCGACCAGGCCCGCCCGTTGGTCTGGTCGTGGTCCACCACGTTCCTCATTCGCAGCGCCACCGGGTCCAGCCCGGTGGCACACGCCAGTTCGTCCATGGCGACCTCGAGGGCGAACAGTCCGGGCGCCTCCCCCGGGCCCCTCATGAAACATGGTGTGGGCGCGTGGATCCGGGCCACCGTATGCGTCACATCCAACCGCGGCGAGTGGTAAAGGAATCGTGCCGACAACCCGGCCGGTTCGCAGAAGTGCGCCACGGTGGAGGTCTCGGTCAGCGTGTGTTGTTCGGTGCTCGCGATCAACCCGGTGGGGTCCGCGACGAGTGAGACGCGTTGCTCGGTGCGTGGCCGATGGCCCGTCGAGGTGAACATCTGGTCGCGGGTCAAGACGAGTTTCACCGCCCGGCCCACCTCCCGCGCCGCTACTGCGCACAGCACCACGTGCATCCACAAGAAGCTCTTCGAACCGAAAGCACCTCCCACCAAGGGCGATACGATCCGCACGCGGTCTTCAGGTATCCCCAGATACGCGGCGAGCACGCGGCGTTCCCCGGTGATCCACCGGGTGGTGTCATGCACCGTCAGGTGGTCACGGTCCCACTGCGCGATCGTCGCCGACAGCTCGATCGGATAGTGGCTGTTGACAGGGGTCCGGAACGTCGCATCGACGGTGGTGCCCCGCGGCGCTACGGGGGCACCGCGACGGTCCTGCAGCAACTCGCCGGTCAACTTCACGAAATGATCCGGACGGTAGGCCCCGTGCCGGATCAGATCCTGCGGTCCGTCGTCCACGGCGGGGCCGCTCAGCACATCGGCGGCGCTCAACTGGGGAGTCGACTCGACATACTCGAACGTCATCAGGGAGGCGGCCTGCGCCGCATTTTCGAGAGAGTCCGCGACCACCAGCGCCATATGTTGGCCGGCGTACTGCACGCTCAGGTCGGACAGCGGCGGTCGCCGCTCCAGCGGGAGGTCCCAGGTCAGATCCTTCGGAAGGACCTGCAGCGGTGGGCAGTTCAGTGGTGTCAGAACGTAGTCCACCCCCGCAGACGCGCCGGCACGCGTCGCGGCCGCGGCGAGCGACTCGGGCGTCACCCGGCCGTGGGTGATCTCGGCCTGCACGAGGGCCGCGTAGCGCACGTCGCCGACAGCACTCTCAGCGGTGTAGCGCGCCCGGCCCGTCACCTTGTCGACGCCCTCGACGCGATTGACGGGACGCCCGACGGAGGTGGCCATGGTGAACAGCTTCGCGCACATCGTCGGTGGCGTCGACGACGCTGGCCACCATCGCCGGTACCTGCTAGCTGGAAGAGGGTGCGCCTCCGCAGTGGGTGTTGCAAGCTGTGCTAGCCGGTGAAGACATCGCCGACGAAAGGACTCGCCGTGTCGCGCCAAGCAAGCAACGAGATCGTCGCTCCCGTCCTCCCCAACGGGGGTGTCCTGCCGTTCCCGCCCGTTTCGTCGGCCAGTGTGGCCGGCCGCACTCTGGCGGAGTCGACATACGCCAAGCGGGACATCCCGCGGCGACTCCACGGCGACAGCCCGAACATCGTGATCGTGCTGATCGACGACGCGGGTCCGGGCCTGCCATCGACGTTGGGCGGCGAGGTCACCACCGCGACGTTGGACCGGATCTGCGCAGAAGGCGTGACATACAACCGGTTCCACACGACCGCGATGTGCTCGCCGACGCGGGCATCGCTACTGACCGGGCGCAACCATCACGAGATCGGCAACGGCCAGATCGCCGAGTTGGCCAACGACTGGGACGGCTACGCCGGCAAGATCCCTCGCAGCAGCGCCACCGTCGCCGAGGTTCTCAAACAGTACGGGTACGCCACATCGGCCTTCGGCAAGTGGCACAACACCCCCGCCGAGGAGACGACCGCCGCAGGACCGTTCGACAACTGGCCCACCGGCTTGGGCTTCGAGTACTTCTACGGGTTCCTCGCCGGCGAGGCGTCCCAATACGAACCGCATCTGGTGCGCAACACGACCGTCGTCGCACCGCCGCGCACCCCTGAAGAGGGCTATCACCTGTCCGAGGACCTCGCCGACGATGCGATCGCGTGGCTGCGCAGACACCGTGCGTTCAACGCCGACAAACCGTTCTTCATGTACTGGGCCAGCGGCTGTCTGCACGGTCCGCACCACATCATGAAGGAGTGGGCGGACAGGTACGCCGGCAAGTTCGATGACGGATGGGATGCGTACCGGCAGCGGGTGTTCGAGCGAGCCAAGGACACGGGCTGGCTGCCGCAGGACTGCAAACTGACCGAGCGTGACGAGACGCTGGCTGCATGGGACGACATCCCCGAGGACGAAAAGCCGTTCCAGCGACGCCTGATGGAGGTTGCGGCCGGATACGCCGAACACGTCGACGTCCAGGTCGGCCGGATCGCCGACGAACTCGACCGACTCGGCTATGGTGAGAACACCCTATTCGTCTACATCTGGGGAGACAACGGCTCGTCCGGCGAGGGCCAGAACGGCACCATCGCAGAACTCTTGGCACAGAACGGTATTCCGACCACGGTCCGTCAACACATCGACGCCCTCGACGAGCTGGGCGGTCTGGATGCGCTCGGAACACCCGCTGTCGACAACCAGTACCACGCCGGCTGGGCGTGGGCGGGGTCGACGCCGTACAAGGGCATGAAGCTGTTGGCGTCACACTTGGGCGGCACGCGCAACCCGATGGCGATCCGGTGGCCCAAGAAGGTCACCCCAGACCCTGTGCCCCGCAAGGTGTTCCTGCACTGCACCGACGTCGTCCCGACCATCTACGACATCGTCGGCATCGAAGCGCCGCGCGTCGTCAACGGGGAGCCGCAGATGAGGATCGCGGGCTCCAGTTTCGCACGCACGTTGGCCGACCGGGATGCCCCGGGCGGCAAGAAGACCCAGTACTTCGAGATCATGGGGAGCCGATCGATCTATCACGACGGGTGGCTGGCCTGCGCGCGCGGACCCCGGTTGCCGTGGGTACCCGGCCAGCCGGAAGGGATCGCGACATGGACACCCGACAACGATCGGTGGGAGCTCTACCACCTCGATGAGGATTGGTCACAGGCCGACGATCTCGCCGGAGAACATCCCGACAAGCTGACGCAGATGCGGGAACTGTTCGCCATCGAAGCAGCGCGCAATGCCGTACTGCCCATCGGCGGCGGTCTCTGGGTTCCGGTCTATCACCCTGAGCTTCGCATCGCGCCGCCGTACCGCGAGTGGGAGTTTTCCGGCGACATGGTGCGGATGCCCGAATTCTGCGCGCCTGCACTGGGGAACAAGAACAACGTCGTGACCATCGAAGCGGACATCCCGGCCGACGCCAGCGGTGTGCTCTATGCCCTCGGTGGAGCGGCAGGCGGACTGACGTGCTACTTCGACGACGGGCATCTGTGCTTCGAGTACAACCTGTTCATCCTGTCGCGCACCACAATCCGTTCCGCCGACAAGGTCCCCGCGGGAACGGCGACCGTCACCGTCACGACGACCTACGCCGAACAACGCCCGGCTGGACCGCTGGACATCACGCTGGCCGTCGACGGCCGCGAGGTCGCATCGGGTCTGGTTCCGGTCAGCGCTCCGCTGCTGTTCACCGCCAACGACTGCCTCGACATCGGGACCTGCCTCGGCTCACCGGTCTCCCGTGACTACCGCGACCGCGCACCGTTCCCCTTCGAGGGCCATATCGGCCGGGTACACGTCGCTTATCTGTGATACAGAATGTGACGCTATGTGTTCGCTTAGGGTCGTCGTAGCCGACGACGACGTGCTGTTGCGCGAGGGGCTGGCCAGCCTGCTCGAGCGCTCGGGGTTCGAGATCGTCGGGCAGGCCGGAGATGGTGAAGCGCTGCTGGCGCTGGTCCGCGAACAGCAACCCGATCTGGCTCTCGTCGACATCCGCATGCCGCCGTCACACACGAGCGAGGGTCTCGACGCGGCGCGGGTGATCCGTGACGAGTCGCCGAAGGTCGGCATCGTCGTGCTGTCCGCCCATGTCGACGTCGACCACGCCATGGAGCTTCTGGCCGGTGGCCATGCGATCGGCTACCTGTTGAAGACGCGGGTGACCGACGTCGCGGATTTCGTCGACACGTTGCAGCGCATCGCCAATGGCGCGTCGGTCGTCGACCCCGCCCTGGTGGCCGAGCTGGTGTCCGCGCGCAAGCGAGACGACCCTCTCGGCGCGCTCAGTACACGCGAACGCGAGGTCCTGACGCTGATGGCCGAGGGGCTGTCGAACGCCGGGATCGGCCGACGGCTCTGGGTCACCGAGGGCACGGTGGAAAAGCATGTACGCAGCATCTTGACGAAGCTGAACCTGCCCGAGACCGGTGACGACCACCGCCGGGTGCGCGCGGTGATCATGTACCTGGAGACGCGCTAGGAGACCCCGCCCAGAAGCTGCCTGACCGCGGCGGGCGACAACGCCAACTTCGGGAGGAAACCCAGCGCCGGGCTGGCGGCGATCAGATCGGCGAAATCTTGTTCGTCATGCGTTGACGTCAGGATCACCGGGACGTCGCACAAGCGCTCGGCGACGTCGAAGCCGCTCTCGGCGCCCAGATCCACATCGACCAAGGCCACATCGGGCCGCAGCGCAGCGGCCTGGCGCATCGCCTCGTCGCCGTCGCAGGCGGTGCCGACCACCTCGATTCCGCCCCGCTCAAGCATGGCGCGGGCCGCATCCCGGAAGTCGGCACTGTCGTCGACGATCAGGCAGCGCGGACCACTCATGCCTCCAGCTTGTCAGGCGGGGCCACCGATGGCATTCCTGTTAACGGGAACTTCTGCGACTACCATCGGCCGGTGACCTGGCAATCAGCGCCCGCGCGCTTCCTCGAGCAGGTGGTGCGTTCCCCCGCGCGCCCTCTCGGTCTGGGGATCGTCGTGGCAGCGGCCTTTCTTGCCGTGGAAGTGCTCGCCGTCTTCGCGCTCAAGACGATAGCGCCCGAGAACGCCTTCGGAGCCATCCTGCTGCTCGGTGTGCTGGTGGTCTCCGCGGGTTGGGGGTTCGGCCTCTCCATTGCCACGTCGCTGGCCAGCGCCGCCGTGTACGCCTACCTCCATCTCGAGGGTCGCGACAGCCTCGCGCCGGCCCTCGCGGTCTTCCTTACCCTCGCGTTCTTGACCAACGGCCTTGTGGGACAGGCCCGGTTGCGCGCTGCCGAGGCCGAGCAGAGGCGACTGGAAGCTGATCTGTCCGCGGATCTGGCGCGCGTGATGTTGCGGGCGCCCGCGCTGGGTCCGGCACTCGGCGATGCGGGCGGGCGCCTGGCTCACGTGCTCGGGCTGCCCTATGCGAGGCTGTCGGTCGGCAGCGCCGACCCGAGCGGCGATCAGATGGCCATCGCATTGCGCGACGGAACTGAGGACACCGGAACGCTGCTCGTTCCCAGAAACCTGCCGGTCGCCTCGGTGCGGCGTGTCCATCGCATGGTGCCGTCGCTGCAGGCGCTGCTGGCCGCAGCGTGCGATCGGGAGGGCATCACGGCAGAGCTGGAGGCCAGCCGCCGCGAGCTGGAACGGTTCTTCGCTGTCGCGACCGATCTGCTGTTCATGGGCGTGAGTGAGGGTGGCTCGGCGCGGCTCACGCGCGTCAACCCGGCTTTCGAACGGGCCTTGGGTTACTCGGCAGCCGAACTGATCTCGCGTCCCCTGATCGAATTCATCCACCCCGATGATCAGGACAGCACCCGTGCCGCGCTGGCGACGGTGCCGCAGACCGACGGCGCGATCAAGTTCGAGAACCGGTGCCGGCGTCGCGACGGCGAGGTGCGGTGGCTCGAATGGAACGTCGTGTTCGACCACGGAGTGCTTCTCGGCGGTGCGCGCGACGTCACCGAACGCAGGCAGGAGCAGGACCGGCTCCGTGCGGCACGCACGCAGCAGGCCGCGCTGCGGAGGGTCGCGACGCTCGTCGCACGCGGCGCCCCGCTGGGGGACGTCTACGAGGTCGCCGTCGCCGAGCTGGCGGGCAGCCTCGGCGTCGAGCACGTGACACTGGCCGCATTCGAGCCGGACGACGTCGGCGTCGTCCTGGCCGGTCTCAACCGCGGTGACGATCCGGGATGGCTTGTCGGCGAACGGTTTCCGATTGAAAGCGGCAGTATCAGCAGCCGGGTACGCGCCACCGGCGCACCCGCGCGCATCGACGACTACGATGCGGTATCCACGCCGATCGCCACCCGTCTGCGCGGTTTCGGGGTCCGCGCAGGCGCAGGCGCACCGTTGGTCGTCGACGGCATGACCCGCGGTGTGCTGCTCGTAGGATGGTATGTGTCTCATGGCATTCCGGAGACCGCCGAGGCACACATCCTTGATTTCGCCGACCTCATCTCGACGGCCATCGGCAACGCCGAGACGCGTGCCGAACTCACCGCGTCACGGGCGCGCATCGTGGCGGCCGCCGACGAGGCCAGGCGCGGTTTCGAGCGCGACCTCCACGATGGAGCCCAGCAACGCATCGTCTCGTTGAGCCTGCAGTTGCGCGCAGCCGAAGCGGCCGCCGAGGGTGACGAGGAGCTGCGCGCACAGTTGTCGACCGTGGTTGAGGGATTGGCGGGACTGCACTCCGATCTGCAGGAGTTGTCGCGGGGTCTGCACCCCGCGGTCCTGTCCCGGGGCGGTCTGCGACCGGCCATGCGCAACCTGGCGCGCCGGTCCCCTGTGCCGGTCGAATTGCACGTCGACGTGGAACAGCGCCTGCCGGAGCCGGTGGAAGTCGCGGCGTATTACGTTGTCGCCGAGGCGTTGACGAATGTTGCCAAGCATGCGGACGCTGATTCGGTGACAGTACGGGTCGCACTCGAGGACCGGGACAGCGTGCTGCGGCTGTCGGTCGCCGACGACGGCAGGGGCGGCGCCTCGACAGCCGTGGGTTCAGGCCTGGTGGGTCTGCGCGATCGGGTGGAGGCTTTGTCGGGCGAGCTGACGATGACCAGTGCCCCCGGTGACGGCACGCGGATCAGCGCCCGTATTCCATTGCCGCACAATTGATCAGGACATCCGTGGTCGACCGCAACAGCGCGGGGCTCTCCGTTTCCGGTGGCTTGCCGATCACGACTGCTGACGGTAGAAGATCATGCCGCCGTGGTGCAGTTCGTCGGCGGTGACGAACGTTCCTGACGCCGTGAAGCCGGTGTCGTCCCAGTACTCGATGCGGTTCCCGCGCACCTCGTAGCGGCCGGTGTACGCGCTCTGCCGGTCGCCTCGCGCCTCGTCGTAGCGGCCGTCGGGCAGCAGCTCCTGTCGGACCCGCCCGTCTGCGGTTGCCCACATCCCCACATACGGGTGGTCGGCTGCCGGCTCGGTGGGCACTCGGGTCAGCAGATCGTCGAGCGCCACGAGGTCGAGGTAGGCCGTGACGCGAGCTATTCGCTCCTCGCGCATCGTCATGACCCAGGCGTACTCGTTGACGTAAGGTCTGCCGTCGCGGGCGGTCGCGGTACCCCGCCACAGGGCCACCACCGTGTCGCCGTCGGTATGGAGCGCGTGCACGTCGGCCTGGATCTCGCCGTCGAGCCGGGACACGATCGGGCCGGCGCCGTCCCGCAGGAATTGCGCGCGGCTGGTGTACGTCGACGGTTCGGCGGCGCGCGCCACGGTCCAGTGCACGTCGTCGGCGAGGATCGAATAGAAGCTGTTCTCGCCCCCGACGCCGAGTGCGAACGCGTCGCGCACCAACTCGGCATTGCGCTGCTCACGGGCGGTGGAGCCCGCTTCATCCGAGGTAGCCGTCGTGGCGCAGCCGACGGTCATGGTGACCACGGCGCCGATCACCGACGATGCCATCCTCGCGCCCCAGCGCGACGTCCTCTTGGCCATGACACCGAAGGTAGGAGCGCCGACGACGTGGTGGCAGGGTGCAGTTCTCCTAGGAACAGTCCAGTTAGAAGTCCCAGTCCTCGTCTTCGGTGACGACGGCCTTGCCGATCACGTAGCTCGACCCGGACCCGGAGAAGAAGTCGTGGTTCTCATCGGCGTTGGGGCTCAGCGCCGACAGGATCGCCGGGTTGACGTCGGTCTCGTCGCGCGGGAACAGCGCCTCGTAGCCGAGGTTCATCAGCGCCTTGTTGGCGTTGTAGCGCAGGAACTTCTTGACGTCCTCGGTCAGCCCGACCTCGTCGTAGAGATCCTGCGTGTATTCGACCTCGTTGTCGTAGAGCTCGAAGAGCAGCTCGTAGGTGTAGTCCTTGAGCTCCTGGCGGGTCGCGTCATCGGTGAGCGCGAGACCCTTCTGGAACTTGTAACCGATGTAGTAACCGTGCACCGCCTCGTCGCGAATGATCAGCCGGATCATGTCCGCGGTGTTGGTGAGCTTGGCGCGGCTGCTCCAGTACATCGGGAGGTAGAAGCCCGAGTAGAACAGAAAGCTCTCCAGCAGAGTGGAGGCCACCTTGCGCTTCAACGGCTCGTCGCCCTTGTAGTACTGCATGACGATCTCGGCTTTGCGCTGGAGGTTGGAGTTCTCCTCCGACCAGCGGAACGCGTCGTCGATCTCCGACGTGGAGCACAACGTCGAGAAGATGTTGGAGTAGCTGCGCGCGTGCACGGACTCCATGAAGGCGATGTTCGTGTAGACCGCTTCCTCGTGCGGGGTCAGCGCGTCCGGGATGAGGCTGACAGCACCGACGGTCCCCTGGATGGTGTCCAGCAGCGTCAAGCCGGTGAAGACCCGCATCGTGAGTTGCTTCTCGTGGGGGGTCAGCGTGTTCCAGGACGGGATGTCGTTGGAGACCGGCACTTTCTCGGGCAGCCAGAAGTTACCCGTCAGCCGCTCCCACACCTCGGCGTCTTTGTCGTCCTGAAGGCGATTCCAGTTGATGGCCGAGACACGGTCGATCAGTTTCATGCCATCGCTCACAAGAACCCCATTTCACCTGCGAAAAGTTGTCACACCGGGCCGGCCCCGTACCGGCAGCACCGACACTACCCCTGGTGCCTGACGTCAGGCGGGAACACGAGATGTTGTGTCTGGCGTGTCGCACCGTGCCGCCCAACTCACCAGGCAAACGCGGCCCGGGCGGCTACTCTGCCAGGCATGGCGTCCGACGCACCTCCGCAGGAGGTCCGTTTCTGCCGTAGCGCCGACGGCACCCGGATCGCGTTCGCCGTGCACGGGTCCGGCCCTCCCCTGCTGCTCACCACGTGCTGGCTCAGCCATCTGGAATACGACTGGGAAAGCCCGGTGTGGCAGCACTTTCTGCGCGACCTGGGCCGGATCGCCACGGTCATCCGCTATGACGAACGCGGCTTCGGCATGTCCGACTGGGACGTCTCCGATTTCAGCCTGCCCGCCCGGGTGGCCGACCTGGCCGCAGTGATCGACGCGGCACAGCTGGACCGCTGCGCGATGGTGGGGATGTCGCAGGGCGGCCCGGTCGCGATCACCTACGCCGTCGAGAACCCCGACCGCGTCTCCCGGCTGATCCTCTACGGCACCTACGGGATCACCGACCACAGCGAGGAGGGCGCCGAACTGGAGCGCCTCTTCCAACAGATGATCAAGGTGGGTTGGCAGCGCCCCGACAGCACGTTCCGGCGCGTCTTCACCGATCTGATGATCCCCGGGGCGTCCGAGGAACAGGCCGGCTGGCTCGACGCGCTGCAAGCCCGCGCGACGTCGACGGAGAACGCGATGCGCTCGCGGGCCGCCCGCGCCGAGGCCGATGTCGGCGCACTGCTGTCCCGCGTCGCCATGCCCACCCTGGTGGTGCATGCGCGCGGCGACCGGATGAACGACTTCGCCGACGGCCGCGAACTCGCCTCACGCATACCGAACGCCAGGCTCGTGACACTCGACAGCGACAACCACATCACGCTGGCCGACGAACCGGCCTGGCGCGTGTTCGTCGACGAGGTCGGCGCGTTCCTCGCCGGCGAAGGCGTCACCGCTCCGAGTACGCCGGCCGCGCTTCGAACGCTCACCGACAGGGAACGCGACGTGCTGCGGCTGGTCGGCCAGGGGCGCGACAACGCCGAAGTGGCAACAGAACTCGCGCTATCGGTGCGCACAGTAGAACGTCATCTGACAAGCATCTACACCAAGCTGGGCCTGACGGGGCGGTCAGCGCGGGCCGCGGCGGTCGCCCGCCTCCTCAGCGGCTGACCTGCGTGCCGGCCGCCATCGCGGGGCCTTCCGCGGGGCCGAAGACGGCGGTCAGCACCGATTTCGCGGTCGCCTTTCCTCAATAGCGTCCTTCGTGTCAGCACCACCACTCACACGGAGGACACCAATGAACAGCGAACGCAAAGCCGCGATCAGCCTGACCACGGGCCTTGAGGACCCCGAGAAGGTCACCGTGGCCTTCCTGGTAGCCCTCGGCGCCGCCGAGGCGGGCCGGCCCACGATGATGTTTCTGGCGAAAGAGGCTGTGCGCCTGGCTGTTTCGGGTGTCGCGGTCGCGACAGCATGCGAGAACTGCCCGCCCCTTCAGGACCTTGTCGAACGCTACCGCCAGGCCGGCGGCCGCTATCTGGTCTGTCCGCTGTGTGTCAACGCGAAGAAGCTCGACCCGTCGACGTTCATCGCAGGCGCGGACATGGGCGGGACTGTTCAGCTCTGGGAATGGATCGGGGACGGGGCAACAACCTTCAGCTATTGAAGCGACGACGGGGAGCCACTGAGGTGGCCGCGGTCACCGCATTGCTGACCAATTGTTGACGAAACTTCGAGGAGAGAAGATGAACACACTGCAGGCCCGTTCCCTGATCGGCACGGCTACCGCGATCGTGGCCACGGCCACATTCATCGCCGGTCCCGCGCCGGCAACCGCCGCGCCGCAGCACAGTCCGGGCACGACACTGGGTGTCACCGCCGACCCGGACAATACCGCGCACTACATCGTCACCATCCGCGGCCTGTTCCCGATGAGCGAGGGCGCAGCCTACGACCGTCTCAACCACATCGCTGCCGGCGGTGGCATGGACTACGTCATCTACGCCGACGATCCCGGAGAGGGCGACGCCATGATCGGTTCGCCTCACGGCTATATCGGAGCACCCGGGCCCGCAGGCGGACTGGTCATCGCCACACCGAACGGCATCGCCTACATGCGCACCATCAGCGTGCCCAGGTCAGCCCTCGACGAAGACGACGGCACCGACGAGATCTACGCGTCCGCGCGTTTCGTTCAGGGCGGCGGCGCGGGCGATCTGCGCGCATACACCGTCCCAGTCTCCGGAGACTTCTGAGCTGCGTGTCGGGACGACTCACCCGACCCGCCGACGCCGCCAGGCTCAGGCGACCTCTTCGCGCCGCTTGACGCCCTCGTGCAGCGGCACCTCGGGGTCGATGTTGATACCGAGGACTTCACACGTGCCGTTGATGGAACCGACCATGATCGTGGTCAGGTAGTCGACGAACTTCTCCAACGGCAGCCGGCGCGGGCTGTCCTGCTCGCTACCGAGCCACCAATCGGTCGCCGAGGCCGCAGCCCCGAACGTCGCGAACCCGGCCAGCTCGAACGCGGCGTAGTCGAGTTCCATGTCTTTGAGCTCGTTGTTGAACATGTCGGCCATCGCCAACGTGATGTGGCGACCCTCGTTGAGGGCTCGCATCGCCGATTCACTCTGCTCGGCGAAACGTCCCTGCATCAGGAACCGCACCACGTTGGGATGCTCGTCGACGAGGCGCACGTACTGCTCGACGGCGCGCAGGATGACGGTGCGCGCCGGATCGGTGGACAGGTTGATCGACGGGAAGATCGCCGACCACAGCATGTCGCGCATGCGCTGACCGATCGCCTGGAACAGGTCCGACTTGTCGGTGAAGTGGCGATAGATCTTGGGCTTGGCGGTGCCGGCCTCCTCGGCGATTTCGCGCAGCGAAACCTCGGGGCCCAGTCGGTCGATCGCGCGGAACGCAGCGTCGACGATCTCGGAGCGCACCTTCTTGCGGTGCTCGCGCCAGCGCTCGCTGCGGGCGTCCACCTTGACGCCCGCTTCTTGGCCTGCACGTGCCCTCGACCCTCGCCGCACCCGATCACTGTACCCGTTCAGGCCCCGCTGACCTGCTCAGACCGTCTCAGGCGGGCGCATCTCACAGGTCTGTGACGGCGTCATCCCTCGGCGCGATGGGCACAGCGACTTTCGGTACTATCGCTGCGACATCCGCTCGACGAGAGAGATCTATGACGCAGCGATACGACGTGGTCATCGCAGGCGGGGGCCCCTCGGGCTCCGCCGCTGCATGGCAGGCCGCGCAAACCGGCGCCCGAGTCGTGGTCTGCGACAAGGCACAGTTCCCACGCGCCAAGCCCTGCGGTGACGGGTTGACGGCCCGCGCGGTCAGCTATCTGCAGAAGATGGGCCTGGCCGACGAAGTGGCCACCTACCACCGCGTGAACCGGGTCACCGTGTTCAGCCCGAGCCGCTGGGAGCTGTCGTTCCCCAAGCGCCCGGGCATGCCTGACCACGGCCACACCGTCAGCCGCGAACACCTCGACACGGTGTTGCTCAAGCACGCCGAGTCAGCCGGCGCCGAGATCCGTCAGGGCGCCGAGGTGTCCGGGCCCGAGTTCGACGCGAACGGCCGCGTCATCGGCGTCGTCCTCAAGGGCGGCGAAAAGGTGTACGGCGACGCGGTGATCGCGGCCGACGGCGCCTACTCCCCCATCAAGCGCGCACTGAAGATCGACTCCGAGTACAACGGCTATTCAGCGATTGCGATCCGTTCGGAGATGCCGGCCAACCGTGCGGATTCCGACTCGCTCGACATCTACCTGAAGTTGCTGTTCGAGGGCGACCAGCTGCCCGGCTACGGCTGGGTGTTCCCGATGGGGAACGGCATCTTCAACATCGGGCTCGGGTACGTGAACAGCTACAAGAACTGGCAGTCGATCAACGCCACCCAGTTCCTCGGCGAGTTCCTGCGCACCCTGCCTCGTGAATGGGAGCTGCCCCCCATCGAGGAGCTGAAGAAGAACAAGAGTGTCCGGGCCTGGCGTCTGCCCATGGGATTCACGGCGTGGCCGCCCTGGCGTCCGGGTGTGCTGTTCACCGGCGACTCGCTGGGGGCCGGCAAGCCGGCTTCGGGTGCGGGCATCTCCAAGGCACTCGAATCCGGTTTGGCCGCAGGCGAATGTGCGGTTGCGGCGCTGACCAACGGCGGCCCTGACGACTTCACCAACTACGCGCAGAAGATGGAAGCCGCGTGGGGCAGGGAGTACAAGCGTGGCCGCTACATGCACAAGCTGATCGGGCAGCCGAAACTCGCTAACGCGGGCGTGAAGCTGATCGACAACGCGGCGTTCCGCGATCGCATGCTCAAGGCGCTGTACAAGAAGGCCCAGGGCCCGCTGCACAGCTTCTGATCTGCCGATGGTCGAGCCGGGGCTTACCAACGAGGAGATGGCAGCACCAGTCAGCTAAGGCCAGATCCGGCTTGGGTCCGCTACAAAAGCCACCCACGACGGTCACATTGTCAGGAACGCGCTATGGCCGATGCAGTCGCGGGTCGACAATTCGCGGTGCGTGCTTGCCGGCGACCCTCCGTCATGAAGGAGTTCTTCGCGAAAAACACCCGACAGTGCGAAATCAGCACAGTCGGATGCACGCCGTCCCACGACGTCGGGCGCACTCTCGTCATTTCACAGCAATGTCCGCCATCTCGAAGTATCGTGATCGTTTGACTGACAGCCTTGCGGGTTGTTCGCATCGTCATCTCGGGGGGACACGCGTTGACCACGGAAACTGCTCGCTCCACGCTCTTGCGAAGCGGTTTGGTGCGCGCCACGGTCTCTCTGTTGATCGTGCTGACTCTCGTCGGGGCGATCCTGACCGCATTCGGGGGCACCCTGTTCGACCTGTCAGAGACAGCACGGCTGATCGTGGGTCTGGTCCTGGCCTTCGTGCCCGCCATTCTGTGGCTCGGATTGTTCTATGCGCAGGACCATCTCGAGCCCGAGCCACATCACTATGTGGTGGGATTATTCGTTTTGGGTGCGCTGCTGGGCGGGGCCGTTGAGCAGCCGCTGTTGCGCGATCTTCTCCAGGTGCAGCTATGGACACCGACGGGCATCGCCACAGAACTCCTGGCGAACATACTCGTCCACGGCCTGTTGACTGCGGCTCTGGTGTACGTCGCTGTGCGCTTCACGGTGCTACCCACGCCGGAATTCGATGAACGCGTCGACGGCATCATCTACGGCACGTCGGTGGCGCTGGGATTGGGGATCGCCGCGAACCTGGCCTACCTGTTCGACAACGGCACGGTGAGCATCGGGGTCGGCACCATGCAGGTGATCGTCACAAGCCTGGCCTACGCGACTTTCGGCGCTCTCGTCGGTTACTTCCTCGGCCTGGTCAAACCCGGTGGTGCGCCGCCATGGTACGCAGGCCTGGGGGTTCTCGTCACAGCGGTCGTTCACGGTTTGTACCTCTACCTATCAGGCCTTTTCGGTAAGTCCTCGACCACTCTTTCCTACAACGCCTGGCCTACGTTGATCTCCACGACGATCTTCGCGGGCCTGGTCTTCGCCATCGTTTTCCTGCTCATCCGCGGTAGCGTCGGGCGCTCGGCGACCGTGAAGAGTGCGTCGGCATGAGTGTCAACGAGGCTGCTTCCGAGAACGCTTACATGCCCGGCGCTCGGCAGTGGCGCGCGGCCGACCTGTCAGTACTGTTCCTCGTGATTGTGGCGTTGATATCTGCCGTGGCCCTGCGACAGATCAACGTCAACGCAACACAATCCGCCTCCTTCGAAGACGTGGCCTTCGAGGTACCGAGGAGGGCAATCGTCGAGTCCACAACCGACGCCTACGTTGCCACCGCGCTCGGCATGGCGGTGCGCGTGGAGAAGCTCACCATTCCCGCCGGCCCCGCCGGCGAAAGCGGAGATCTGGCGGCTTCTCGCGCCCTGCAACAGGCTCAGCGCAGAACGCTGTACCAGGTGACCGGGACCCAGGCGGTAGAGGTGAGCGGTCGAGATGCCGAACTGCTCAGTTATCAGTACGTGGACAAGAGTTCTCAGGCCTTCGCGACAGGGCTTCGCGTCATCATCGGGAACGAGCTGCTCGTGCCCGACGATCAGTTCTTTTACGCGGTGGCACTCGAAGGGCCATCGGAGCGACGCGCCGAACTGGAAGCGATGTGGCCCAAGATTCAATCCAGCGTCAGCCTGGGAGGTTGAACGACCATGGACACGCCGCGGCGACTCAGGTTCTCTCTGTCGGTGCTTTCGGCGCTCATGCTCACCTCCGGGCTGGTCGTTCCGAGCACCGAGGCAATCCCGCGCGAAACCCGCGAAAAGGCCATCCCCGCAACCGTCAAGGTCTATGCACTCGACAATGACCTGGTTCCCATAGGAACGGGGTCCGGTTCGATCCTCGTGCAGACCGGTCAGATACTCACCAATCACCATGTCGTCGCCGACTCAGAGACCGGAGATCTTGCCAATGCCGATGGCATCGTGCTGATCTCGATCACCACCGATCCCCGCGATCCTCCGAATCCGACTTACCTGGGCAAGGTCGTGCGCTCCGACGCGGCACTGGATCTCGCACTCGTCACGGTCGTTTCGGACATCAGCGGTCGCGACCTCACGGACTGCCTGACATTGCCCACGCACCCGATCGGTGACTCCGAAGCGCTTCTCGCCGGTGACGAAGTAGCAGTCATAGGCTTCCCCAGCATCGGCGGTAACTCGGTGACCTATACGGAGGGAACGATCAGCGGCTTCGACAAGTCAGGCCCCTGGATCAAAACCGACACCGAGATCAACCCCGGGAACTCGGGGGGCAGCGCCATCGATGCCGAGGGGAAGTTGATCGGCGTGCCCACCCAGATCATGACGTCCGGCGACGCGAGCATGCAGGGCAAGATCGGCTTCATCCGCCCTATCGCTTCCAGTTCCGAAATCACCAACGATGTAGCCCAATTGGGCGTCCCGGGCTGCAAGGGTGGTTCTTCGCTGGGACCCGTACCGTCGACCGGCGCCTATGGCCCCATCGACGTCGCCTTCGTGGGTTACACCGCGACCCCGGACGCCGACGAAGCCGTCGAATCGGTGCCGAGCGGATCGACGGAGCTCTACGCACATTTCAGCTATTACGCTGTTCCAGCCAATACTCCCTTTGCGTTCGAGTGGTTGCGTAATGGCCAGCCGATCGGCGACCGCGAGGAGCATGAGCAGTGGCCCGTCGAGGCCGGTGACGGCATGTTGACCGTGAGTACGACCAATGCCGGCGGTTTGGCCGACGGCCGGTACTCTGTGCGAATCACGGCCGGCGACGGCAACGGCACCTCCCCCGAGATCAAGGTGGGCGGCACCGATGCCGCCGCAGCCCAGGTCTCGGTCCGGGGAGTTGTGATCTCCGCCGACACAGGTCGGCCGATCCCGGATGCTTACTTCGCGGTGCTGGCCCCCGGAATCACTTGGGCCGAAGCAGATCTCGACAATCCTGACCACATTCTCGATGTCACGCAAACCAACGCCCGAGGCGCTTACCAGAGCAGCATCGCTTTTCCCACAGACCAGGTGTATTCAGTCGGTGTGATAGCCGAAGGCTATGAAAATTCACTCTACGACGGTGTCGACTTCACGAAGCTCGATCCCGCGGGAGGCGGCTTCGTCGATGCGGGTGTCGTCGAAATGAAAGCACAGTAACGGCATACGCCTCACCGATGAGTTCTGCCACCCAGATCGCGTGCGCAATGGGGTTCAAAATGCTCGACACGAGCCACTGGTCTGATCACACCTGGTGGGAGTCCGCGATCGACACCGCCATCAACACGTCGGTGCCGGTCGTCTGCAATCTGCGCATCACCCAGACACACTACGAACTCTCGAAGGCGCTGAGCGCAGTGACGGGACCGGACACCGGAGCGAACTTTCACACCTGGGCGGTGTGGGGGTCGAAAAAGGCTGGGAAGACGATTCGCCGGGAAGATATCCCCTTCGTTACACCACTGACCGCCGCACTGGGCGCCGGACTGGGATGGCTTGCCTACCGTGCACGTTCCTTCGGTGGACCGGAACGCCGCGCTCCCGCAATTCTTGCCGGTGCCGCCGGCGCAACGGTCGCCACCGCTCTCGGGCAGCGTCTGCTCGCCGACACCGCCCGCCGGATCCTGGAAGGCAACATCACCGTTCTGGACGACATCGGCCGTGCGACTGCACGCTTCGTTTCGACGTTCCTCGATCAAACACAACCGGACTCGGACCGGCTGTCGACGTTTCTGACGACGCTGCGTCCGGGCGCCACCGCCGACGGTGGCCAAGATCTGTTGAGAAGCGCCTACACGCACTACTACCACGCCCGTTACGAAACCGATCGCGACGCCCGGCATGAGCACATGTTGTTGGCAAATTACTCGGCCATTCTCCATGAGCACATCCGCCTGCAGCCACACATCAGCAATGCCATGCCGGGCCCGATCCGGAAGCTGGTCACTACCCACCTCCTCGAGTTCGAGCTGGGCGCCTATCAGCACGAGGTGGGCGAGGATGTCGAACCGCTGTGGGGTACTCCGTACCCCGACACTCTGATGCATCTCGCCGACGGCGATCTCGTCGATTTCCTGTCAGGCAAGGACGGGTGGGACCGCACACCAAACGATCTGACCGGCAGTAGGGCGGCCGACTGGTCGAACATCAAAGACCGGATGAACTACATCGTTGACCTCTTTCGTTCGCGACACCTCGATCCCGGCCTGTTCAGCGAGCCGTTCACGCCGGAACAGGTACGAGATGTACTGGCAGGCAACGTACCTGGAGGTAAGCTGTAGCCCAGTTCAGCCGTTCCCGACCTACAGACTGAGGATCCGGTGGAGCGCGGACGGGGACAGCGCACGTGCCGACTCCGCAGTTCACCCGGTGGGGCCAGGGCCGCAACTGCAAATTGCCGATAAGTGCAGGTGGGGCAGCCGATAAGGGGTACCGTCTAGCCATGACGATGCAGGTCCCGGCGATGGTCGCTGGCGACGAGGGTGAGCATTTCCATTTTCTCAACATCCTGTACACGTCGAAGATCAGAAGTGATCAAACAAATGGTGCTCTCACCGTGATGGAGTTCCTCGGCTTCAAGAACTTCGCACCTCCGCTGCATCGCCATGATGCCGAGGACGAACTTCTCTATGTACTGGACGGCGAGGTCTGGTTTTCGTGCGGGGACGTCGAAGCGGTGCACGGTACCGGCGCAATGGTCTGGCTTCCCCGCGGCCTAGCTCACACTTTCCAGGTTCGATCCGAGACCGCCAGAGTCCTGCAGGTGTCGTGTCCGGGACAGTTCGAGCGCTTTGTGGCAGCGCTCGGGCGCCCCTCTGACGAACCAGCGCTCCCGGCACCGGAGGAGATCGACCCCGTGCATGTTGCGCAGGTGTGCAGTCAATTCTCCATTCAGGTCGTTGGACCGCCTCCCCCACCCGTGGCGGAATAAAGCTGTCGCACAACGGACGGGGGTGAACACGGTGGAGCAGCGCATCAGTTTGATCACCCTCGGCGTCGACGACCTCGCCCGTGCACGTCGCTTCTACGAAGACGGTCTCGGCTGGATTGCCCACGCCGCGCCGGAGGGCGTCGTCTTCTACCAGCTGCCCGGCATAGCGCTGGCACTGTTCGGTCGCGCGGATCTCGCCGAGGACGCTCACCACCCGGTCGACGGCACATTCAGCGGAATCACAATCGCGATCAACCAACGCACCGAGGCGGACGTCGACGCGGTGCTCGCACAGGCGGAAGCGGCGGGCGCCACGATTCTCAAGCCGGCCAAAAAGGTGTTCTGGGGCGGCTATTCCGGATACTTCGCGGATCTGGACGGTCACGTCTGGGAAGTCGCGCTGAACCCGGAGTGGACCATCAACGCCGACGGCACGCTGACACTGTGAGCTCGCCGAGACTGAATCTGTGCAGCAGAAGTGCGAGAAGACCCCTGCGTCACTTCAGTTTCGGCGCAGGTTCATCGTTTACGTCGGCCCGGCTTGCGGGCGGTCTTGCCCGCAGCCGCGCGCGCCGCTTGCTTGGCGAGGGTTTTCTCACGAGCGGTGCGTTTGGGCGCCGGCTGCGTCTGCGCACGCGACGAGCCGGGTCTACGCCCTCGGACAATGCCGATGAACTCCTCGACGGACTCCGACTGCGGTCCGTCCAGGAGGGCCAGAGCCACCTGACACGTGGGTGCATCGACGATCGGGCGGTAGGTGAGGTCCTTGCGGTGGTGCAGCCGAGCCAGCGACTGCGGGACGATGAGCGCACCCATCCCCGCGGCGACGAGTTCAACAGCGCTCTCGGTGCTTTCGGGACGGTGCTCAACCCGTGCGCCTGGAGCGTCTGCCCAGCCGACGACGTCATCGAGCGGTATCAGCGTCGGTTCGCCGACCAGATCGTCGGCCGTGATGTCGTCGCCGGCGGTGAGCAGGTGGTCGGTCGGCACCACGGCCACGGTCCTCTCTTCGTACAGAGGAATGACGGCCAGGCCCGACGTGTCGGTGGGCAACCGAAGCAGCGCCAGGTCGAGGTTGCCTGCCCTGATTTCGTCGGCTGCACGCGCCGCGGGGACCGTGCGCAGCTCCAGCCGGATGTCGGGGTGCCGGTCCGCCCAGATCCGGGCCCACTTCGCCGGCGTCCCGCCAGGCACGTACCCGAGGGTGAGCGAGGGCTGCGAGGGCGGAGCCACGGCATCAGGCTACCGATACGCTGATCCCATGAGCAGGCCGAACGCGCAGTCCATGAAGCCCGCCACGGCGGCCAAGAAGCTGGACGTGTATCTGCCCGCGACGCCCGGGGAGTTTCAAGCCACTCCGATCACCCGCGACGAATTGGCTGCGTTGCAGTCGGACCCGCCGCAATGGCTCAAAGATCTCCGCAAGAACGGGCCGCATCCGAAGAACCTGGTTGCCGCGAAGTTGGGCGTCTCGATCGCCGGCCTCGGCCGCGGCGGCATCACCGAAGCGCTGACGACCGAACAGATCGATGCCCTGCTCGAGGAGAAGCCAAACTGGTTGGTCGCAGAACGCGAGAGCTACCAGAATGTGCTGCGCGAGGAGCGCCGCCTGAAGGCGCTGCGGGCGGATCAGGCGCGCGAGGGCTGATCCGCCGGCCCGCAATTGGTGTAACGGGGTGCACGGTCGCGGCCATAGGCTGGAATATGCCCGGAATCGGGTGGATCGCCACGAGAAAGCGAGACCGGCATGGCTCCGAAGAAGATCGGTTTCCTCACCACCGCGGCCGCGGCACTCGCCGCCGGGGCCGCACTGACGGTGAGCATCGCCCCGGCATCGGCATGGCCGATACCGCTCACCGCCGGACAGCAGAACTTCATCAATCAATCACGCGCAGCGGGCTTCCCCGGCAACGACGACGCGATCATGACGGCAGGGCTACAGGCCTGCCGGATCCTCTACACCGGCCAAGGCCAGGGCGCCGCCGTGGCTGCGGTGACCGGTCCGTACGGTGCGAGCCCACAGCAGGCCACCGCGCTGGTGGGCGCCGCACGCGGCACGATGTGCACGCAGGCCCCCGGCTGACCTCCGAGAACACGCCGAACGCACAGCGCCGCCGGGAAAACCACCGGCGGCGCTGGACGTTTCAGCTCACAACATGCAGCTGACGCAACCCTCCACCTCCGTGCCCTCCAGAGCCATCTGGCGTAGGCGGATGTAGTACAGCGTCTTGATTCCCTTGCGCCACGCGTAGATCTGCGCCTTGTTCACATCGCGCGTGGTCGCGGTGTCCTTGAAGAACAGCGTCAGGCTCAGGCCTTGGTCTACGTGCTGCGTGGCCGCGGCGTAGGTATCGATGACCTTCTCGTAGCCGATCTCGTAGGCGTCCTGGTAGTACTCCAGGTTCTCGTTGGTCATATAGGGCGCCGGGTAGTAGACGCGCCCGATCTTTCCTTCTTTGCGAATCTCGACCTTGCTGGCGATCGGGTGGATCGAGCTCGTCGAGTGGTTGATGTAGGAGATCGACCCGGTCGGCGGAACGGCCTGCAGGTTCTGGTTGTAGATACCGTGCTGCTGCACCGACTCCTTCAACCGCTTCCAGTCGTCCTGGTTCGGGATGCGGATGCCCGCGTCGGCGAACAGCGCGCGCACCTTGTCGGTCTTGGGCTCCCACACCTGTTCGGTGTACTTGTCGAAGAACTCACCCGACTTGTACTTCGACTTCTCGAACCCACCGAAAGCCGTACCCCGTTCGATCGCAATGCGATTCGAGGCGCGCAGCGCGTGGTAGAGCACGCAGTAGAAGTAGATGTTGGTGAAGTCCACGCCCTCTTCGGAGCCGTAGAAGATCCGCTCGCGGGCCAGGTAGCCGTGCAGGTTCATCTGCCCCAGGCCGATGGCGTGGGAGCTGTTGTTGCCCTGCTCGATCGAGGGCACCGACCAGATGTGGGTCTGGTCGCTCACCGCAGTCAGCGCGCGGATGGCCACCTCGATGGTCTGCGCGAAGTCCGGCGAGTCCATCGCCTTCGCGATGTTGAGCGAGCCGAGGTTGCACGAGATGTCTTTGCCCACCTTGGCATACGACAGGTCCTCGTTGAACTCCGACGGCGTCGACACCTGCAGGATCTCCGAGCACAGATTGCTGTGCGTGATCTTGCCCTCGATCGGGTTGGCCCGGTTCACCGTGTCCTCGAACATGATGTACGGGTAGCCCGACTCGAACTGCAGCTCGGCCAACGTCTGGAAGAACTCGCGCGCCTTGATCTTGGTCTTGCGGATGCGCGCGTCGTCGACCATCTCGTAGTACTTCTCGGTGACCGAGATGTCGGCGAATGCCACGCCGTACACGCGCTCGACGTCGTACGGCGAGAACAGATACATGTCCTCGTTGTTCTTCGCCAGCTCGAAGGTGATATCCGGGATCACCACACCCAGCGACAGCGTCTTGATACGGATCTTCTCGTCGGCGTTCTCGCGCTTGGTGTCGAGGAAGCGGTAGATGTCGGGGTGGTGCGCATGCAGATACACCGCCCCCGCACCCTGCCGGGCACCGAGCTGGTTGGCGTAGGAGAAGGAATCCTCCAGCAGCTTCATGATCGGGATGACGCCGGAGCTCTGGTTCTCGATGTTCTTGATCGGGGCGCCGTGTTCGCGAATGTTGGTCAGCAGCAACGCCACTCCGCCACCGCGCTTGGACAGCTGCAGGGCCGAGTTGATGGACCGCCCGATGGACTCCATGTTGTCTTCGATGCGCAGCAGGAAGCACGACACCGGCTCCCCACGCTGCTTCTTCCCGGAGTTCAGGAAGGTCGGCGTGGCCGGCTGGAAGCGGCCGTCCATGATCTCGTCGACCAGCTGCTCGGCCAGCGTGGTGTCGCCGGCCGCCAGCGTCAGCGCGACCATCACGACGCGGTCCTCAAACCGTTCCAGGTACCGCTTTCCGTCGAAGGTCTTCAGCGTGTAGGAGGTGTAGTACTTGAACGCACCGACGAAGGTGGGGAAGCGGAATTTTTTGGCGTACGCGCGATCCAGCAGCGTCTTGACGAAGTTGCGCGAGTACTGATCGAGCACCTCGCGCTCGTAGTAATTCTTCTGGACGAGGTAGTCCAGCTTCTCGTCCTGGTTGTGGAAGAAGACCGTGTTCTGGTTCACGTGCTGCAGGAAGTACTCCCGCGCCGCCTGAACGTCTTTGTCGAACTGAATCTTGCCGTCGGCGTCGTACAGATTCAGCATCGCGTTCAGCGCGTGGTAATCCATCTCCCCCGGGAGCGCGTGCGCTCCGGTGGTTACAGGTTCTGCAGCTGTGACGGTTGGTGGCACGTCTGGTCCTTCCAGAAGTCTTGTAATCCTGCGCGGACGGCGAAGACGTCGTCCGTCGTTCCCATGAGTTCGAACCGATAGAGAAATGGAACGCCGCACTTACGAGACACGACGACCCCCGCGTAGCCGAATTCGGCGCCGAAGTTGGTGTTGCCCGCCGCGATGACGCCGCGGATCAACGACCGGTTGTGTTCATTGTTGAGGAAGGCGATCACCTGCTTGGGGACGTATCCCCCAGCCCGTTCCATCTGCGCGGGATCGGGACCGTTGGCGTGTCCGCCGCCGTAGGTGGGCAACACCAGGACATAAGGCTCATCGACCTGAATCCGTTCCTTCAGCGGAATCCGGATGGCAGGAAGCGCGAGCTTCTGCACGAAGCGATGGGTGTTTTCCGACACGCTGGAGAAGTAGACGAGATTGCTCATAGTCCCCTCTCCGATGCGACCTGGTTGACCCGTACCGAGCTATGCCGTCGCGGCGACCGCCGCCAGCGCCTTGATCCGGTCAGGACGGAAGCCCGACCAGTGGTCGTTACCGGCCACCACGACGGGAGCCTGGAGGTAGCCGAGAGCCATGACGTAGTCACGGGCCTCGCTGTCGAGGCTGATGTCGACGACCTCGTAGGCGATGCCCTGCTTGTCGAGCGCCTTGTAAGTGGCATTGCACTGCACGCAGGCCGGCTTGGTGTACACGGTGACGGTTGCGGACTGAGTCATCTGCGGTACGGCTCCAATCGGGAAGGACGGGATGTGCTGGCAACTGCTGGGATCGTGCATCTCGCTACATTTCAGCGGGCAGCAGGCCGCTGAAATTCCAGGCCTTCCGTGGTGTGAGCCGATCGAGTGAAACCTTGGCCCTGGCGGAAAATCTGGCTCCGGCTTACCCCTACATCTAGGGGGTCCGTCGGTGTTCGAAACACTACACCTAGTGTCCGACAATCCGTAGAGATACAAGATGTTCTGAATAACATTTTTGAAATTCCCAGGTCGTAAGCCCTTCAGGCCGCATCGGACCGGCGTGTCACGCGTCACATCGGCGTGTCGCCTTCCAGCGGCCCGAAGAGGTCTCGGGTCTACCAGTGCCCACCGACATCGACAGCGACACGGGCCTCGCGGGCCGATGGGATCAGCAAACGCCATTCGCGACCACGAAAACGCCGCGTCCCGGTGAACCGGAACGCGGCGTCGACGAGAAGGTCCGGCTCAGCCGATTTCGGCGGCCAACTTGCCGACGATCTCTCGCACGCGGGCCGCAACCTCGGCGTGTTCCCGAGGATGCTTGCCGTCGAACGTTGGCGTCGCCACCGAGAGGTCGAGGCCCTCGACCACCCGCGGACCGGCGATCCCGAAGGACTTGCGAGTTTCGTCGTGCGCCCACACGCCGCCGTACTGACCGAGAGCGGCGCCGACGACCGCAAGCGGCTTGTCCTTGAGGGCACTGTTGCCGTACGGACGAGACAGCCAGTCGATGGCATTCTTCAACACTCCGGGAATGCTGCCGTTGTACTCCGGGGTGACGACGAGGGCCGCTCCCGAGCGGGCGGCGGCCTCGCGCAGCGCGACCACCGATTCCGGGACATTGTCGGTGTCGATGTCTTCGTTGTAGTGGGGCAGCTCGCCGAGCCGGTCGAACAGCTCGAGCGTGACGCCCTCGGGTGCCGACTCGATGGCCAATTCCGCCAGCTGACGGTTGACCGAAGCCGCACGCAGGCTTCCCAGCAGAACCAGTACCGTGTTGCCGCTCACGGTGTCCGACATCGCTTCCTCCTCATCGTTTTCTGGACACTCTCCCACGGAGTAACCGGACCACGGTCCGTTACATTCCCGCTGAGTTAAAGTTGCGAGGTGAGCGTGGTGGGGAATCGGAGTGACCTGCCGGTGTTGCCGGCGGGCGATCCCGGGCCTCCCGAACGCGGTGACGCGGCCCGCAATCGTGCCCTGCTGCTCGATGCAGCGCGCCGCCTGGTCGACGAGCGTGGGGCCGACTCGGTCACCACCGACGACATCGCGGTCGCAGCAGGCGTTGGCAAGGGCACGCTGTTCCGCCGCTTCGGCAGCCGCGCCGGGCTGATGATCGTGCTCCTCGACGAGGACGAGAAGGTCCAACAGCAGGCTTTTCTGTTCGGCCCGCCGCCGCTGGGGCCGGGCGCTCCTCCGCTGGAGCGCCTGCTCGCCTACGGCCGGGAGCGACTGAAATTCGTCGACACCCATCGCGCACTGCTCTCCGACGTCGGCCGCGACCCGCAGATGCGCTATAACGCGCCGATGATGTTGCACCACAGCCACATCCGCCTGCTGCTCGAAACCGCGGGAACCACAGGAGACCTCGACACCCAGGCCACCGCGCTGTTGTCGCTGCTCGACGCCGACTACGTCCATCACGAGCTCACCGACCGGGGCCGCACCCTGCAGGAGCTCGGCGACGCCTGGGAGACGGTGGCACGCAAGCTCTGCGGCTCATGACCGGATCTGGGACCGCGGCCCGGCCCCAGTGGATTCTGCACGTCGACCTGGACCAGTTCCTCGCCTCGGTCGAACTCCGGCGTCATCCCGAGTTGGTCGGCATGCCCGTCATCGTGGGCGGCAACGGCGATCCGACCGAGCCGCGCAAAGTGGTCACCTGCGCCTCCTACGAAGCCAGGGAGTTCGGGGTCCATGCCGGGATGCCGTTGCGCACCGCGGCGCGCCGCTGCCCCGACGCGACCTTCCTGGCCTCTGATGCCGCGGCCTATGACGCCGCATCCGAGGAGGTGATGGCCTTGCTGCGCGATTTCGGTCATCCCGTGGAGGTGTGGGGTTGGGACGAGGCCTATATCGGTGCGCGCGTGGATGATCCGGTCGAGCTCGCGCGTCGTGTCCAGGACGTCGTCGCATCCGAAACGGGCCTGTCGTGTTCGGTGGGCATCAGCGACAACAAACAGCGGGCCAAGGTGGCAACAGGCTTCGGCAAACCCGCCGGGGTGTACGCACTCACCGAGGACAACTGGATGACGATGATGGGCGATCGTCCGGTCGACGCCCTGTGGGGAGTGGGGCCCAAGACAGCGAAAAAGCTTGCCGCGATGGGTATCACGACGGTCGCCGACCTCGCCGCGACAGACCCGGCAGTGCTCACCTCGGCATTCGGGCCGACCACGGGATTGTGGATCCTGCTGCTCGCCAAGGGAGGCGGGGACACCACCGTGAGCGCGAAGCCATGGGTTCCGCGGTCACGCAGCCACGTCATCACCTTCCCGCAAGATCTGACCGACCGTGCCGAGATGGACTCGGCCGTGGCCGATCTCGCACGGCGCACCCTTGCCGAGGTCGTGGAACAGCAGCGCGTCGTCACCCGTGTCGCGGTCACGGTGCGCACGAAGACGTTCTTCACCAGGACCAAGATCCGCAAACTCGCCTCGCCCACCACCGACTTCGGGCCGATTGCCGCGACGGCCCTCGACCTCCTCGGCCAGTTCGAGCTGGACCGTCCCATTCGGCTGCTCGGAGTACGCCTGGAATTGGCGATGGAGGACGTCGAGCGCCCGGTTGTCGCTGCCGACGGTTAGCGTCGGAGCCATGCTGCAGACAGTCGCGATCCGCGGATACCGCTCGCTGCGCGACATCGTTCTCCCGCTGCGGAGGCTGACCGTCATCACCGGCGCGAACGGCACCGGGAAATCGTCGCTGTACCGCGCGCTGCGCCTGCTCGCCGACTGCGGCAGCGGCGAGGTGATCGCGTCGTTCGCGCGCGAAGGCGGTGTCGAATCGGCGATGTGGGCGGGCCCCGAGCACCTCACGGGGGCGCGGCGCACCGGCACTGCGCAGGGCGGACCGCGCACCAGATCGGTGTCGATCGAACTCGGTTATGCCTCCGAGGATTTCGGCTACCTGATCGACCTGGGGCTACCCCAGGCGCGAGAGACCGCGTTCGCGCGCGACCCCGAGGTCAAACGGGAGCTGGTGTTCACCGGTCCGGTGGCTCGGCCCGCCACGACGCTGGTGCGCCGGGTCCGCGGGCTGGTCGAGGTGGCCTCAGAATCCGGGAGCGCGTCCGGACATGGCTTCGACGAGCTCGCGCGCAATCTGCCGGCGCACCACAGCGTTCTCGCCGACTGGGCGGGCGCTGCACCCGAGCTGGTGATGGTCCGGCAACGGCTGCGGGACTGGCGGTTCTACGACGGCTTTCGCGCCGACAGCCACGCACCCGCCCGCCTCCCGCAGGTCGGGACCAGGACACCGGTGTTGGCCAACGACGGCGCCGACCTGGCCGCTGCGGTCCAGACGATCCTGGAGACCGGGACAGACGATCTGGCCCGAGCCGTCGCCGCCGCCTTCGACGGGGCGACGGTCTCGGTGTCGGTCACCGATGGGCTGTTCGACCTGCACCTGCACCAGCGCGGCATGCTGCGTTCCCTGCGCAGCGCCGAGATCTCGGACGGCACATTGCGTTTCTTGCTGTGGGCGGCCGCCCTGCTGAGCCCGCAACCTCCGTCGCTGATGGTTCTCAACGAACCGGAGACCTCACTGCATCCTGACCTGGTGCCACCGCTGGCCGAACTGATCGCTGGTGCGGCCACCCGCACGCAGGTCGTGGTGGTCACGCATTCCCGGACGCTGCGGGAACGACTGGGCGCAGAACCGATGGGATCCGATGGCGACGCCTGGGAGATCGAGCTTTTCAAGGACTGGGGCGAGACCAGGGTCGCCGATCAGGGGCTGCTGACCACTCCGCCGTGGGACTGGGGCAAGCGGTGACCTTCAGCGGCCCTTCGATTTCGGCCGCAGCACACGCGTGAAGATCGGGTTCACCTGCTTCATCGCCAGGCTGTAAGGCCCCCACATGGTGCGTTTGAACAGGTACAGCGCGCGAATGTCGGGCGAGGTGTAGATCAGGTAGCGATTCTTGGTGACGCCCTGCAGGATCTTGTCGGCGGCGAACTCCGCTGAAACCGCGTGCCCCGAGAATCGGCCGATCCATTTCTGCACCCGCGGATGTTCGCGGTCGACGCCGGCGATGTGGACGGTGTCGACCAGCGGGGTCCGCACCGCTCCGGGCACGACGACCGAGACGCCGATCCGGTACCGGGCGAGGTCGAATCGCAGCACCTCGGAAAGCCCGCGCAGACCGTACTTGCTGGCGCTGTAGGCCGCGTGCCAGGGCAGCGCCACGATGCCTGCGGCCGAGGACACGTTGACGAGGTGGCCGCCGCGCCGCGCCTTCATCATCGGCGGCACGAAGGCTTCGATGACGTGGATCGGACCCATCAGGTTGATGTCGATGAGCGATTTCCAATCCCGGTGGGTCAGCGTGTCCACGGTGCCCCACGCTGAGATCCCGGCGATGTTCATCACCACATCCATCGCCGGATGCGCCGCGTGGATGTCGTCGGCGAATGCGGTCACCGCGTCGTAGTCGGAGATGTCGATGACGCGATGTTCGGCCACCACGCCACCGAGTGCGCGTGCGTCGGCCACCGTCAGCGCGAGACCGTCGGCGTCCCGGTCGGTGAGGTAGAGCTCGGCGCCGCGGGCGGCGAGTTTCAACGCCGTCGCGCGACCGATCCCACTGGCAGCCCCGGTCAGGAAGCACCGCTTGCCGGCAAAACCGTCAGATCCGTTCCGTGCCATATGCCGTGACATTACCGGCGCGACATCGGCGCCCAATGAACCCCGGCCACGCGATCGGGCGCAATACGATTCGCTGATGATCAAGAACGGCACCAGATTGCAGAGCCAGGTGTGCGATACGCAGGTCATTGTCGTGCGCAGTGCCGACAGCCTCGATGATCTCCGTGCCGGCGGTGCGCCGATGATCGCCCTCGACGCCGACAAGGACGGGTCCCTGTCGTTGGATCCCGATCTGTCGGCAGGCAACGCGATGGGTAAGCGCTACGTCGGCGACGACGGCGCGGAAGTGCTGGTGACCAAGGCCGGCGCGGGGACGCTGTCGGTCGGAACCACTCCGCTGTCGCTCAAGGAGGCCAAGCCGCTTCCCGCAAGTGACTAACGCAGGTTGTCGCCGCCCCACAGTGCGCTCAGCCAGAGGCGCTCGACGATCTCGATGGCACGCGCCGGGTCGTCGCGCCCCACGAAGGCGCTGTCGTGCGACAGCGACATCGACGTGACGGCGGTGAGCGTCCGCACCAGCGCGGTGAGATCCGTGGTGATGGGGCGCGCGCCGGTGTCCTGTTGGACGAGGCCGACGATCTTCTCGACGACCGACTGCTGGAAGTCGTCCATGATCTCGCGAATCTGGGCATCGGTGCTGCGGGCCAGATTGCAGGCGCTCATGATCGGGTCGTTGAGGGCGAAGACGGTTGCGGCATAGCCGACCATGCGCTTGGCGAAGTCCGACGGCGACTCCCCTGCCTCGCGCGGGGTGTAGTGGTGAGTCAGCTGGTCCAACTCGGCCATCGCCTCGGCGACGATCACAGCGAGGACGGCGTATTTCGAGTCGAAGTAGAAGTAAAAACCTGAGCGGGCCACTCCGGCGCGCTCGCTGATGGTGCTCACTGACAGATCGGCGAACGACTTCTCCTGGAGCAGTTCGCGGACCGCGGTGACGATGGCGTCCCGCTGCCTGTCACCTCTGCTACGGCGGAGGTCGGTGGGTTCGGCCGTCATGGCTGTCAACCTTGGCACCGCGGCACCTCCGACACAAACTCCTCGAAACTTGACAGGCGTCAAGTGCGTCTACCAGGATAACCCCACAGTGACATCGACCACAGCCCTTAGTTTGAGGAGTGCTTGGATGGCGACGATCTCGACGGTGGATTATCTGCTCGACCAGGCGAAACGACGTCTCAAGCCGACGCCGGTGACCATTCCTGGGATGGGGGCGATCGAGAAGCGGCTGCTCAACAAGGAGTGGGACGAGATCATCCTGGCCGAGCCGCCCGCCGGAAGTGGCCTCAAGGCCGTCAAGGGCGACAACGGTCTGCCGGTGGTGGCGCACATGATCGAGATGTTCCGAGGCGGGCCGGACTTCATCCTGCACCAGTACCGCAAGTACGGACCCATCTACTACTCCGGCTCGCAGGTGCTTCCCGCCGTCGGGGCCTTGGGTCCCGACGCGACACAGGCGGTGTTCTCCAACCGCAACAAGGATTTCTCGCAGCGGGCGTGGGATCCGGTGATCGGGCCGTTCTTCGAGGGCGGCCTGATGCTGCGGGACTTCGAGGACCACATGTATCACCGCCGGATCATGCAGGAGGCGTTCACCCGCAGCCGGCTCACCGGGTACGTCACTCACATCGATCAGGTCGCTTCCTCGGTGATCGCCAACGACTGGGTGGCCAACGATCGGCGTTTTCTGTTCTATCCGGCGGTCAAGGAACTGACGCTCGACATCGCCTCGGTCGTGTTCATGGGCCACCAGGCGGGCACCGACAAGCAGCTGGTGACCACTGTCAACGAGGCGTTCACCACCACCACTCGCGCGGGCAATGCGATCGTGCGCAAGCCGGTGCCGCCGCTGAGCTGGTGGAGAGGTATCCGCGCCCGCAAGACGCTCGAGGACTACTTCAACGCCGGGATCGCCGATAAGCGCCGCTCCGAGAGCACCGACATGTTCAGCGTCCTGTGCCATGCGCAGGACGAGGACGGTCAGAGCTTCACCGACCAGGACGTCGTCAGCCACATGATCTTCCTGATGATGGCCGCACACGACACCTCCACGTCGACCCTGACCACCATGGCCTACCACCTCGCTGCCAACCCGGAGTGGCAGGAGCGCTGCCGCGAAGAATCCGAGCGGATCGGCGACGGCCCGCTGGACATCGAGGCGCTCGAAAAGCTCGAGACCTACGACCTGGTGATCAACGAGGCGCTGCGGATGGTGACCCCACTGCCGTTCAACTTCCGCCAGGCCGTGCGCGATACGGATCTGCTGGGCTACTACATCCCGGCAGGCACCGCGATCATGACGTGGCCTGCGCTGAATCACCGGCTGCCCGAGTTGTGGACCGATCCGGAGAAGTTCGACCCGGCACGCTTCGCCGAGCCGCGTAACGAGCACAAGAAGCACCGGTACGCGTTCGCGCCGTTCGGAGGCGGTGCGCACAAGTGCATCGGCATGGTGTTCGGCCAGCTGGAGATCAAGACGGTCATGCACAGGCTGCTGCGCAAGTACCGGCTGGAACTCGTCGACCCGAACTACACGCCGCGCTACGACCACGGCGGTATGGCGGTGCCGATCGACGGCATGCCGATCATGCTGCGGCCGCTGCACTGAGCTCGTGACCGAAGAACGCAATCGTGTCGCCGACACCGGGTTCGTCGCGCTTGCCGCGATGCGCATAGGCATCGGCGCGCTGGCGTGGGCGCGCCCGGATGTGACGGCCAGGTTGTTCGGGTTCTCACACCCTGACGGGCAGGCACGCTATGTGTGGCGTCTGTTCGGTGTGCGCGACGTCCTGGTCGGGCTGGGCACCGTGGCGTCTTCGGGCCCGAGGCGCCGCGACTGGGCGCGCATCGGTCTGCTGTGCGACGTCGCCGACGGCGCGGCAGGCGTGCTCGGTCGTGACGACGTCAAACCGGTGAGCGCCGCCGCAATGATCGGTGTGCCCGCTGCCGCCGTTGCGTTCGGCTCGTGGGCGCTGGGACGCCGCACCTAGTCGGCCAGTAACCGGTTGGCACACGCGATGACCGCGCGCAGCGCCGAGTCAGTCGGGTCGTCGGACCATCCCATCGCCCACCTCTCGCTGCCGTCGCGGCTGCCGCGGATGAAGGTCGCTGTGTGCTCGCCGGCGGGCAGCTGGTGGAATGCGATCATCTCGACGGCGACGCCTCGCGCGTGAAGCATCTCTGTCAGCGCGGCGACGGGCCCGCATGCCGCCGCACGCGAGGTGCCGATGGTGTCGCCCAGCGCCAGCGTCGCCTGATAGTTGCGTGCCTGCGGCCCCAGCCGACCCGACGGCCGCGCGCCGTCGGTGCATGCCCACTGCCCCAGCCTCAGCGGCCCGGCCGACGGCGCGTATTCGTCGACGAACTCGTCGAACGTCTTGGTTTCGGCCGGTTCGCGCAGCGCGCTCGGCATCCGCCCGTCAACGTAGCTGGCGAACGGCATCGATGACGTGGGTATCGACGAAGAGGTGGTGGCGACTGGGGAGTTCATGTGCCGGCCTTCTGATCCGAAGAGAATCGACCGACGAGGTAGCGACGACCCACAGCGGGGGGTCGGTCAGGATCAGACCCCGCTGCGGGTTGCTACTACGAGTCGCCTCGGCACGACAGCGATGCTAGACCGCGTTCGGGTCCACACGCAAATATTTATGCGCGCCGTCTGCGATTCAGCGGGCAATCTCTGTTTTGCCTGATCGGCGACAGTTGTTAGCCCAGCAAAGACACTCTTGCGCAATGCAACAGCCACCCCCACTGCGGGCTGTTGGCACACCGCCCTCCTGCTGTCGCGAGGCGATCTCGGAGTGCCCAGCGGGGGAACGTATTTGGCGGCAATTCGGTTGTATGGTCCGGCCCGGCCCGCCTGTCGACACAGTCCAACGCCGATGAACTGCAAGTTCTGTCGAATCTCGGCAAATCAGGTTTTTCCGGATCCCAGCGGGCTATCGATTGCTCGCGGAAGCAGCCGCTCCGCAGTACGGGAGGAAACCATGCATAAACCACTCATCATCTCCACTACAGCGCTGGCCCTGCTGTTCGGAGGCACCGGTATCGCCGGCGCCACGGACACGGCCGTTCCTGCCGCGACGACCACCGTCGTCGCTCAGGAGGTTGAGCAAGAGGACAGCGACAACACCGGACTGTGGGGCTTGGCGGGGCTGCTCGGCCTGGTCGGCCTCGCGGGCCTGAAGCGCCGCAGGGAGGCAGACCTCCGCGCGACACCCAACGCCGGCACGATCAACCCGCCGCGCGTCTAGACCGTCGCCACACGCGAACCCCGTCGGCCCGGCGCCGGCGGGGTTCGCGCGGTCTGCCGGGTGCACCCTCGCGGGCGCCGGGGTGCAGACTGTGCCGAGTGTCTTGGTCGCATGCGGTGCTGCTGTTCGCGGCCGGAATCCTGGGCGGACTCTGCGGCAGCATCGCGGGGCTGGCGTCGGTGGCCACGTATCCGGCTCTGCTGCTGACGGGTATGCCGCCGGTGACCGCGAACGTCACCAACACCGTGTCGCTGGTCTTCACCGGGGTCGGGTCGATCTGGGGCTCGCGGCCTGAGCTCCGAGGGCAGGGCGCTTTCCTCAAGCGGATCCTGCCGTTCGCGGCCGTCGGCGGCATCGCGGGCGCGGTCCTGCTGCTGTCCACACCGGACGAAGGATTCGAAAAGGTCGTCCCCATCCTGCTGGGGTTCGCGTCACTGGCCATTGTGCTGCCGGTGCGGCCGAACCGAGCCGGACGGATCACCGAACCCCGACGAGCGCTCGCCCTGCAGGGCATCGCGGTTTTCGCGATCTGCATTTACGGCGGCTACTTCGGTGCGGCCGCGGGTGTCCTGCTGCTCGCACTGTTTCTACGTATCGGCGGTGAGACGCTCGCGCATGCCAATGCCGCGAAGAACGTCGTGCTCGGCGCCGCCAACGGCGTTGCCGCGCTGATCTTCGCCGTGGTGGCGCCCGTGCAATGGCCCGCCGTCATCGCGCTCGGCCTCGGCTGCCTGGTGGGCGGCAGGCTCGGCCCGATCGTTGTGCGGCACACGCCCGACAAGCCGATGCGGATCGCGATCGGCATCGCGGGAATCGCGCTCGCCGTCAGGCTCGGATACGACGCCTACCGCTGATCACGAGAGACCGGTCATACAAACGGGTTGTCGCCTTTGGAGACGCGGGTACCGAGCTCGATGAGGTTCTCCGCCGACGCGTGCAGGCGTTCGCCCGCTTCGGCGCTGGCTTGCCCGGCAAGGTAGCGCGACCACGTCCCTTCGATGACGATCGCGAGTTTGAAGCAGGCCATTGCGATGTACCAGTCGAGCCGCGAGGTGCGACGGCCGTCGGCCGCCAGATAGGCGTCGATGAGTTCCGACCGTGTCGCCAGCCCGCCGAGAGCAGCAAGCGCAGAGCCCGCATCGATCGGGTTGGGCCCGTCGGGCCAGCAGACCAGCATCCAGCCGACGTCGAGCAGCGGATCGCCGACGGTGCACATTTCCCAGTCGATGAAGGCCGCCAACTCCGGGACCTCGCGCCGCAGCAACACATTGTTCAGATGACAGTCGCCGTGCATGATTCCGGGTTCGGTGTCGTCGGGGCGTTGCGAATCCAGCCACTCGGCAAGGACATGGACCGAGGGGAACGATTCGGGTGCGTAGTTGTCGTGGCGGTAACTCTCCAGCAGCCGCATGAACTGCGGAACCTGCCGTGCGAGAAAGGATCCCGGACGTTTAATGGCCGCCAGCGGACTGCCCTCCCACGGCACCCTGCCCAGCCTGGCGAGGCTACCTGCATACGACAGGCCGACGCGGTGGCGCATACCAGCGTCGCGTACGTAGGCCTCGTCGGTCTCGGTGCCCGGGTTGAATCCGTCGATCGCCTCCATCAGGTAGAAGACCACGCCGAGCACGTCGAGATCTTCACATCCGGCGATCAGTCGCGGGTGCGGAACGTCCGTGCCGTTCAGGGTCTGCAGCACCGCGATCTCACGTCGCATGGTGTTGTCGCTCGTCGGGCGGGGGTGCGGCGGCGGCCGACGCAAGACCATGGGTCTCCCGTCGACATTCAGGCGCACGACGATGTTCTGCGATCCGCCGGTCAGCGGCTCAACATCCGCGACCGCCGTCCCGATTCCGGCCCGGCGGATCCAATTCTGCAGCGCATCCTGGTCGGCATCGGACAGCATCACCTCCACTGGCATCCCGCCATCGTGTCAGGTTCTGCGACCGCCGGTTCGCAATTACGGCTCCAGCGTCACGCAGGGCTCCGCACCTTCGAGGACGCCGGTGCGGAACGCCCGCACGCGGGCATCGCCGGCTCCCTGACGCTCCACGTCGCCGTCACCGCGGAACACCAGAAGCGCCTTGATGCCCTCGTCGAGATCGCCCGGGGAGATGCCGAAGGTGCTGGTCTCCGGCCGGTTCTGCAGGATGACGCTGGCGGTGTACGCGCCGGCGAAGCAGTCTCCCCGCAATGTCGCGGTCTTCTCGTCCGACGTGTCGCCCAGCCGGTGGAGCACTGCGAGTCCGTACTGGGTGGCCAGCAGCGTGGCGACGGCGTAGTCGCCGCCCTGGCGCGCGATCTCAGGCATCGCGACCTCGTTGTCCCAACCCACGTAATCGTCTGGCACGCAATAGAACAACACGTAACCCTCGGCGGACTGATCACCGCACATCGGCGGGTCGGCAGGGTGGTACACCTCCAGTCCGCGCACCGGCACCCAGGGCTGCCCTCCGGAGACGAGCGGGTACACCTGCGTCCAGTAGTCCTCGAGGTCGTAGGGCACGGTGTTGACCACATAGTCGTAGTCCATGTCGCCACCGCGGGCTTCGTCCTCGGCGTTGTTGAACGGCAGCGCGAGCACCATCGGGTCGTTGTCGCGGTACTCCTTGCACCGGCTTGCTCCGTTGTAGAAGCCGTCCTGGAACGCGCCGACGCGGTCGAACCCGCTGCCGTGGGCGTTCGGATCGTCGGCGGCGGTTCCCAGACTGTCGCGCAGGTTCAGGATGCCGGCCAGCGCGGTGTCGAGCTGCGCGGCGTTGACGTCGAAGACGTTGTCGTCGAACACATGCTTCGACCAGGCGCCGGCGAAGCAGTCCGCCTGCAGCTCCCTGGTGACGGTCATCCCCTGGACGTCGGCCCGCGTCTGCACGGCGTGACCGAATTCGTGGGCCAACACGACCGGGATGACGAAGTCGCCGAACTTGGACTGCAAGTCCGGCAAGAGTCCTTCGGCATCCCAGGCGATGACGTCCTCGGTGGAGCAGTAGAACGCGTTGCCGGAGATGTCGTCGGCACTGGTCGCACACGGCGGCAGCTCCCCATTCGAGGGATACACCGCATAGTAGCCACCGCCCACGGGCGTGAACTCGGTGCCATAGAGCTCGGGATACAGTGTGCCCCAGTATGTTTCCAGGTCCGCTATTGCCTGCATGACGAGTTGATTGACCGGGTCGTCCTCATCTCCGCGGATCTTGACGTTCGACGTGTCAGGTGCGGTGAGCCCCGACTTCGAGCCCGCGGGTTGGGATTCGGGGCTCGCGGTCTCGGCCACAGGCGCCGGAGCGCCGCCGCACGAGGTGAGAAGGACCGCGACAGCGGCGAGCGCCGAGCAGACACTGATTCGCATGGGCAAACATTAGCGGCCTGTCGCCAATTCGGCGGGGAATGCTTGTAAACAGTTCAGAAACGCAAAAGCACACGCGCCGGTGCGCTACCGGCAAAGAATGAATCGGGCGCGCTCCCGGACGCTGCGGCTCGCTCTGCGCGCCCGATCCACCATTACTTGGGTGCGAAACGCTGCCCGGCGTCCAGCCGCAGGCATTGGCCGTTGAGCATCGGGTTCTCGACGATCGCGATCGCCAGCTTGGCGTATTCCTCAGGCTTGCCGAGACGCTTCGGGAAGGCCGCGTCCTTGGTGAGCACGGTCGCGAACTCGTCCGGGATACCTTCGGTGAGTCCTGTCGCGAACAGACTCGGGGCGATCGCGAGGGCGCGGATGCCGAGGCTGCCCAGATCGCGAGCCATGGTCAAGCACATGCCGGCGACCGCGGCTTTGGTTGCGGTGTAGGCCACCTGACCGATCTGGCCTTCGAAGGCCGCGATCGAGGATGTGTTGATGATGACGCCGCGCTCCTCGGCCTCATCGTCGACGGGATCGTTCTTCGACATGTGCCATGCGGCCAGACGGCTGACGTTGAACGTGCCGATCAGGTTGAGGTCCACCGTCTTTCGGAAGGAATCCAGACTGTGCGGGCCGTCCTTCTTGACGGTGCGTTCGCCGACGCCACCGCCGGCCGTGGTGACCGCGATGTGCAGCCCACCGAGACCCTCGACCGCAGCGCTGATCACCGCCTCGGTGCCGTCGAAGTCCGTGACGTCCACCTCGTGGAACGCACCACCGATCTGATCGGCGACTTCCTTGCCCTTGGACTGCGGCCGATCCAGAATCGCCACGCTTGCACCGCGCTTGGCCAAAGCCTCCGCGGTGGCCCGCCCGAAGCCTGACGCGCCGCCGACGACGATGGCCTTCTTGCCCTCGATCTCCATCTACTCCCTTTCGCCAACTTTCCAATACATGGACGATCTGTAAAGCCCACCTGCAACCTAGCCGATGACACCTTTCGGTAAGGATTTCGGGTTATCCACACCGGTAACTTGGGCGGTATGACGACTCTGGGCGCCAAGGCGATGGGCGGCGTCGCGGCTGCAGCGGTGGCCGTGGGCGTGGCCCAGCTGGTCGGCGCCGCCTTCGGTCCCGAAGCCGACGTGCGAACCGCGGTCGGCTCATCGGTGATCGAACTGACCCCGGGCCCCGTCAAAGAGTGGGCCATCGACACGTTCGGCACCGCGGACAAGCTCTTCCTGTCGGTCATGATCCTCCTGACCATCGCCGTCATCGCCGCGCTGGCCGGGATGGCGGAGTCCAAACGCAGACCGATCGGCAGCACCGCGATCGTGGCGGCCGGCGGCGTGGGGTGCGCCGCAGTGCTGTCGCGCGCCGGGGCCACCCTGCTCGACATCGTGCCCACGCTGCTCGGCGCCGCGTGTGGGGTGGCGGTTCTGCGCTTCCTGGTCTCGGGCCGCTTCGACGAGGAGCGAGACGAACGCGACACGGACCCGGGGAGACGACTGTCTCTGGTGACGCTCGGGTTGCTCGGCGTGGGGGTGGCCAGCGGCGTGGTCGGCGTTGTGATCAGCCGCCTGACGTCTTCGGTGGCAGGCGACCGCGACGCGTTCGCTCTTCCCCGGATCGACAAGCCCGCACCGCCCATCCCGGATTCGGTACAGCCGCAAGGCGTCGCGCTGCCCTCGTTCGTCACAAGCAACGACGATTTCTACCGTATCGACACGGCGCTGTCGGTACCGCAGCTCAGCCGCACGGATTGGCAGTTGCGGATCCACGGCATGGTCGACCGAGAGGTCACCCTCCGCTACGAGGACCTGGACCGGTTCGAGGTCGTCGAGAAGGTCGTGACCCTGACGTGTGTCTCCAATCCTGTTGGGGGCGAGCTGATCTCGAATGCCGTCTGGACCGGTTACCGGGTCAGGGACATTCTGGCCGAGGCCGGCGTGCGGTCCGATGCCGACATGGTGCTCTCGATGTCGGTCGACGGGTGGACCGCGGGCACGCCGGTTGAGGCGCTCACCGGCGAGGACGCGCTGCTCGCCGTCGGCATGAACGGCGAGCCACTGCCGATCGAACACGGCTACCCCGCCCGGCTGGTGGTGCCCGGCCTGTACGGATACGTCTCGGCGACCAAATGGGTGACCGACCTCGAGCTGACGCGGTTCGACCGCGCAGAGGCCTATTGGACGCGGCTGGGCTGGTCGCCGCGAGGCCCGATCAAGACAGAGTCGCGCATCGACGTCCCCCGCAGCGGCGAGGACGTCGCCATCGGACCGGTCACCTTCGGCGGTGTCGCGTGGGCGCAGAACCGCGGCGTGCGCAGCGTGGAGGTGCAGATCGATGACGGCCCGTGGGAGCAGGCGTTGCTCGGAGACAGCTACTCCGGGGACACCTGGCGGCTGTGGAGCTTCCCGTGGGAAGCCCGCGAGACCGGATTCCACAAGATCACGGTCCGCGCCACCGACAATTCGGGCTACACGCAGACCCCGGACCGGGTCGAACCCATCCCCGACGGCGCGACCGGCTGGCATTCCATCACCTTCGCCGTCAGGTGACGTGTCGGTGGCCCATGCCAGGGTGGTGACGTGCTGCTGATCGATGTCGCCCGCGCGTCCGCCGAGGTCGCGGCCACGTCAGCGCGCCTGGCGAAGATCACCCGGATCGCCGACGTACTGCGGCTCGCCGACGACGGGGACGACGTACGAGTGGTCGTGTCGTGGCTGTCGGGCGAGCTCACGCAGCGCCAGATCGGGGTCGGCTGGGCATCGTTGCGCTCCGTACCGGAGCCTGCTGCCGAACCATCTCTGACGGTCGCTGACGTCGACGCCAGGTTCGGCGGGATCGGCGCCACCGCGGGCAAGGGCTCGCAGGCACGTCGCACGGAACTACTCGGCGCCCTGTTCGCCGCGGCCACCGAGGTCGAGCAGACCTTCCTGCGCCGGCTGCTCACCGGGGAGCTGCGGCAGGGCGCGCTGATCGGCGTGATGGCCGACGCCGTCGCCAAAGCGGCCGAGTTGCCGGCCGCCGCTGTGCGCCGGGCGGCGATGCTGGGCGGTGATCTGCCCGCGGTGGCCGCCGCCGCGCTGGCCGAAGGCGACAACGCGCTCGACCGCTTCACGCTGCAGGCGGGGAATCCGGTCGGGCCGATGTTGGCGCAGACCGCGACCGGCGTCGCCGACGCGCTCGAACGGCTCGGCGGCACCGCGATGTTCGAGGCGAAGCTGGACGGGGCCCGAGTGCAGATCCATCGTCGCGGCGACACGGTGTCGGTCCTCACTCGCAGCCTCGACGACGTCACCGCGCGCCTGCCCGAGGTGGTCGAGGCGACACTGGCTCTTGCGGTCACCGATCTGATCGCCGACGCCGAGGCGATCGCTCTGCGGGCGGACGGGCGTCCGCACCGCTTCCAGATCACCGCGAGTCGATTCGGGCGCCGGGGCGGAAATGCCGCAGAACACGGCCAGAAACTCTCGGTGTTCTTCTTCGACCTCCTGCACGTCGACGGGGTCGACCTGCTCGATCTCCCCGCCGCCGACCGCATCGCCAAACTCGACGCGATCGTGCCTCCCACACAGCGCGTGGACCGGCTGGTGACCTCCGATCCCGAAGGCGCGCGGGCGTTTCTCGACACCACGCTGGCCGCCGGCCACGAAGGGGTGATGGCGAAGTCGCTCACCGCCCCGTACGAGGCGGGACGGCGCGGTGCCGGATGGCTCAAGGTCAAACCAGTCCACACGCTCGATCTCGTTGTGCTCGCCGTCGAGTGGGGTTCGGGCCGGCGCACCGGCAAGCTCTCCAACATCCACCTGGGCGCCCGCGACCCTGCGACTGGCGGTTTCGTCATGCTGGGCAAGACATTCAAGGGGATGACCGACGAAATGCTGGCCTGGCAGACCGACAGGTTTCTCGCGATCGCGGACGGGCCGACCGACAATTACGTCGTCAAGGTCCGACCGGAGCAGGTGGTCGAGATCGCGTTCGACGGACTGCAGACCTCAACCCGCTACCCCGGCGGTATGGCGCTGCGTTTCGCCAGGGTGCTGCGCTACCGCGACGACAAGACGGCCGCCGAAGCCGACACCATCGACACCGTGCGCGCCCACTATGAACGGGCCAACTGAGGTTTAGTACGGGGTTTCTGCACATCCTGTGAACGACCGGTGACAGTATCGGACAAGGCAGAAAACACAGTCGAGCCGACGAGGGAGAGACTGAGCGATCATGGCCACACCCACCGCCGCGTCATCGGAACGATTCGAAGAGGTCGACGGCGACATCACCTACATCCGCACGGACAAAGACCTGCCGCCGGTCGCGATCATCGACCGCTCGCCGATCACCACCAAACACAAGATCGTCTTCGCGGTCGTCGCGGTGTTCGGCGCGATCGCGTGGGCGATGATCGCGTTGTTCCGCGGCGAGACGGTCAACGCGGTCTGGTTCGTCATCGCCGCGATCTGCACGTACGTCATCGGATTCCGGTTCTATGCCCGGTTGATCGAGATGAAGGTCGTCAAACCGCGCGACGACGTTGCCACGCCGGCAGAGGTTTTCGAGAACGGCACCGACTACATGCCCACCGACCGGCGGGTGCTCTACGGGCACCACTTCGCCGCGATCGCCGGGGCGGGACCGCTCGTCGGTCCGGTGCTGGCGACGCAGATGGGTTATCTGCCGGGCGCGATCTGGATCATCATCGGCGCCGTCGTCGCCGGATGCGTGCAGGACTACCTGGTGCTGTCCATCTCGGTGCGGCGCAGGGGCCGCTCCCTGGGCCAGATGGCGCGCGACGAGCTCGGTGTCGTCGGCGGCGTCGCGGCGATCGTCGGCGTCCTGGTGATCATGGTGATTCTGCTCGCGGTGCTCGCGCTCGTCGTCGTCAACGCGCTCTCTGAGAGCCCGTGGGGCGTCTTCTCGATCGCGATGACGATCCCGATCGCGATCTTCATGGGCCTTTATCTGCGGTTCCTGCGGCCCGGCCGCGTCTCCGAGGTCTCACTGATCGGCGTGGTCCTGCTGCTGCTCGCGGTCGTGGCGGGCGGCTGGGTGGCCGAAACGTCCTGGGGTACCGAATGGTTCACGCTGTCGAAGGTGGCACTGTCGTGGTGCATCATCATCTACGGTCTCGCGGCATCGGTGCTGCCGGTGTGGCTGCTGCTCGCCCCGCGCGACTACCTGTCGACGTTCATGAAGGTCGGCACCATCGCGTTGCTCGCTGTCGGCATCCTGTTGGCCCGCCCCGTGATGGAAGCGCCCGCGATCTCGTCGTTCGCCAGCAGCGGCACAGGGCCGGTCTTCGCGGGTTCGCTGTTTCCGTTCCTGTTCATCACGATCGCCTGCGGCGCGCTCTCGGGTTTCCACTCCCTGATCTCGTCGGGCACCACCCCGAAGCTGCTCGAAAAAGAAAGCCAGATGCGGCTGATCGGCTATGGCGGCATGCTGACCGAGTCGTTCGTCGCGATCATGGCGCTGATCACCGCGGCAATCCTCAACCAGCACCTGTACTTCGCGATGAACGCTCCGGCGGCGTCCACCGGCACCACCGCTCAGACCGCCGCCGAATACGTCAACGGACTCGGCCTCTCGGGTGACCCGATCACCGCCCAGGAGATCGACGATGCCGCAAAGAGCGTCGGCGAGAGTTCCATTGTGTCCCGAACCGGCGGTGCTCCGACGCTGGCCTTCGGCATGTCTGAGGTCCTGCACAAGGTGTTCGGGGGTGAAGCTCTCAAAGCGTTCTGGTACCACTTCGCGATCATGTTCGAGGCCCTGTTCATCCTGACCACCGTCGACGCGGGCACCCGCGTCGCCCGCTTCATGCTGTCCGACGGTCTCGGCAATCTCGGCGGACCGCTCAAGAAGTTGCAGAACCCCAGCTGGCGCGTCGGCGCGTGGATCTGCAGCGTCATCGTCGTCGCCGCGTGGGGGTCCATTCTGCTGATGGGCGTCACCGACCCGCTCGGGGGCATCAACACCCTCTTCCCGCTGTTCGGCATCGCCAACCAGCTGCTGGCCGCGATCGCACTCACGGTGGTGACCGTGGTGATCATCAAACGCGGACTTCTGAAATGGGCTTGGATACCGGGGATTCCGCTGCTGTGGGATCTCGTCGTCACGATGACGGCGTCATGGCAGAAGATCTTCTCCGGGGACCCGAAGGTCGGGTACTGGACTCAGCACTTCCAGTACCGCAACGCCAGGGACGCGGGCCAGACCAGCTTCGGGGCGGCCAAGGATGCCGGCCAGCTCGACGCCGTCATCCGCAACACCTTCATCCAGGGCACGCTGTCGATCATCTTCGCCGTACTCGTCGTCATCGTGTTCGTGGCCGGAGTCATGGTGGCGCTCAGAGCCATTCGTGGCACCGGTAATCCGCTCAGCGAAGACGCCCCGGTGCCGTCGCGCATGTTCGCCCCGTCGGGCATGTTCATGACCGAAGCGGAGAAGGAGGTGCAGAGACAATGGGACGCACGACCGGACGCGCACGCCAGGCCCTCGGTCAGATCGGGTGGTACTGGAAGTCACTGATGGGCGACAACCACTACGAGCGCTATTTGGACCACCACGCCCGGACACACCCCGGCGGGGAAGCCATGTCAGAGCGCGAGTACTGGCGGCACCGTCACGCCGCCGCCGACGCCGATCCGGGCGCACGCTGCTGCTGACCGTCGCGCTAAACTGTTGCCCATACGGTAAGCACCTACACGACGGGACGGGCCATGAACAAAGACGACATGATCCTGATCAGCGTTGACGACCACGTCGTCGAGCCGCCCGACATGTTCGCCAACCACCTCCCGAAGAAGTACCTCGACGAGGCTCCGCGGCTGGTGCACAACGAAGACGGCTCGGACACATGGCAGTTCCGCGACGTGGTCATCCCCAATGTCGCCTTGAACGCGGTGGCGGGCCGGCCCAAGGAGGAATACGGCCTCGAACCTCAGGGGCTCGACGAGATCCGGCCCGGCTGTTGGAAGGTCGACGAGCGGGTCAAAGACATGAACGCCGGAGGCATCCTCGGTTCGATCTGTTTCCCGTCGTTCCCCGGCTTCGCGGGACGCCTGTTCGCCACCGAGGATCCGGAGTTCTCGTTGGCCCTGCTTCAGGCCTACAACGACTGGCATGTCGAGGAATGGTGCGGCGCCTACCCGGCGCGCTTCATCCCGATGACGCTCCCCGTGATCTGGGACGCGGAAGCCTGCGGAAAGGAAATCCGGCGCAACGCCGAGCGCGGGGTCCACGCGCTGACATTCTCCGAAAACCCCGCCGCGATGGGATATCCGAGCTTCCACGACGACTACTGGACGCCGGTGTGGGAAGCGCTCGTCGACACCGACACGGTCATGAACGTCCACATCGGTTCCTCGGGCAAGCTCGCGATCACTGCGCCCGACGCGCCGATGGACGTGATGATCACCCTGCAGCCGATGAATATCGTGCAAGCCGCAGCGGATCTGTTGTGGTCGGCGCCGGTGAAGAAGTATCCGGATCTCAAGATCGCGCTATCCGAAGGAGGCACGGGGTGGATCCCCTACTTCCTGGAACGCGCCGACCGCACCTATGAGATGCACTCGACGTGGACGGGGCAGGACTTCGGAAAGCGCAAGCCGTCGGAGGTGTTCCGGGAACACTTTCTGACCTGCTTCATCTCCGACCCGGTAGGAGTCGCACTGCGCAACGACATCGGCATCGACAACATCTGCTGGGAAGCCGACTATCCGCATTCGGATTCGATGTGGCCGAATGCCCCTGAGGAACTCGATGCGGTACTGAAGGCCCACGACGTCACCGACGACGAGATCAACAAGATGACGTACGAGAACGCGATGCGCTGGTACCACTGGGATCCCTTCACCCACATTCCCAAGGACCAGGCGACCGTCGGGGCCCTGCGCAAAGCCGCCCAAGGCCACGATGTTTCGATCAGGGCTTTGTCACACCACGAGAAGGGCGCCCGCGGAGATGCGCTTCATGCCGCGGCGCGGGGCAACTCCGGCGACTAGCTCGTCGCGGAATTGCATTCCAGCAGGCGTTCACTCGAACATCCTCTGCTGGAATGCAATTCCGGCGAATTACGTCCTCAGCGAGTACCTGATCGGCAGATGCTTGAGCCCACCGACGAAGATCGTCGCAGTGTGCTCGGGCGTGCCTGCCAACTCCACCGAGTCCAGCCGGGGCAGCAACTCCGAGTAGAAGCTGTTGATCTCCATGCGCGCGAGTGCCGCACCCAAGCAGAAGTGCACGCCGTAGCCGAACGCCACGTGTCTGTTGGGATCTCTGCCGACGTCGAACCGGAACGGGTCGGCGAAAATGTCCTCGTCGCGATTTCCCGACGGATAGGACAGCAGCACCGACTCCCCCGCCGCGATGGGGACCCCTCGAACGACGGTGTCCCGCTGTGCCGTTCGCATGAATTCTTTGACCGGAGTGACCCACCGGATCATCTCCTCGACCGCCAGTGGCAGCAGCTCCGGATTCTGCTGCAGCCGCTGCAACTGTTCGGGGTTCTCGCAGAGCGCCTGCAGCCCGCCCGAGATCGTCGCGCTGGTGGTGTCGTGCCCTGCAGTCGCCACGATCAGGTAGTAGGACACCGTGTCGATGTCGGACAACGGTTCGCCGTCGATGCGGGCGTTGGCGATCGCCGACGCGAGGTCCTCGGTGGGCTGCGCGCGCCGTGCGGCGGTGATGTCGTTGAAGTAGGTGAACATGTCGAACAGCGCAAGCCCGCGCTCTTCCATGGTCACACCGCGCTGTAGCTCGGCGTCGTCGTTGCCGAACAGTTCCTGGGTGTAGGTCAGCATGCGGGGGAAGTCGCACTCGGGGATGCCGAGCAGCGACATGATGACGTACAGCGGGAAGTTGACCGCTACCTCCTGCACGAAGTCGCACTGCCCGCCGCGGTCGGCCATCTGGTCGACGAACGACTTGGCCAGCTCGTCAACGCGAACTTGCAACGCGCGCATCGCCTTCGGCCGGAACCAGTCGGCGCCGATGGCCCGGATCTTGCGGTGCTGCGGGTCGTCCATGTGGATCAGGGTGCTGATCGCCATGGCCGCGTGCTGTGCATCGCCCTCGGCCGTGGTCAAGACCGGCCTCGGCGAGTTCGTGAAGACCGCATTGTCGCGCTCGATGGCCATGATGTCAGCGTGCTTGGTGATGGCCCAGAACGGGTTGTACCCCTCGGCGTCGACCCATGACACGGGCGCGTGGGCCCGCAGGTGTGTCATCGCCGCGTGCAGTCGCTCTTCGTCGGCGTATGCGGTCGGGTCGGCGAACACCTTGCCCGCCTCGTCGGCTACTCGGACGGTCATGGGTTGCTCTCCTCACCTTGCAACTCGGAAACCAGATGCATCACCGTCGCTTCGTCGAGGGACGGTGGGAAGCCCACCAGGACTCGGTCGATCAGTCCGTCGCACCGGCTCCGGATGGCGCGGACGACATTGTCGAGCGGGGCCACGACGGCAAACTCGGCGAGCATCGTGTCGTCGATCAACGAGCCCATCGCGTCCCATTCGCCCTCACGCGAAAGCCGGTGCAACTCGGTCTGCAGGTCGCCCCAGCCGTGCAGTTCGAGGACGCCGCGATAGGCAGGTGTCGACGCGTAGAACGCGATCTGCTTGCGGGCTGCAACGGCATTCTGCGCAAGCTCGGCCTCGTCGCGACCCGTCACAACGAACAGCGGACTGGCCACCTCGAGGTCGCACCGTTGCCTGCCGGCCCGTTCGATCCCTCGCGTCAGGGTCGGGATGGTGACCTCTCGGAAGTATCGGTGGGTCGAGAAGGCATGCACGATAAGGCCGTCGGCTACCTCACCACACATCTCGGTCATCCGGTCGCCCACCGCTGCGAGGAAGACCCTGGGATCGCCGTGGGGGTGCGGCTGCGGCACGAACATCGGCGTCATCAGAGTGTGCGTGTAGAACTCGCCGTCGAATGCCAGACGCGTACCGTCGCGCCAACACGCCCAGATATCGTGCAGCGCAACCACGAACTCCCGCATGCGGGCGACAGGCTTGCTCCACGGCATGCTGAACCGCTTCTCGATGTGCGGTTTGATCTGCGAGCCCAGCCCGAGCAGCAGCCGGCCCTGGGAGTACTCCTGCAGATCCCAGCCGATCTGCGCCACTGTCATCGGGTTGCGCGCGAAGGCCACCGCGATGCTGGTGCCCAGCTCGACGCGGTCGGTGTGCTCCGCGGCCAGGGTCAGCGGCAGGAACGGGTCGTGATTGATCTCCGCCGTCCAGCAACCGTCGTAGCCCCGGCGTTCGAGCATCTCCGCCGCGGCGGGGACGTGTGACAGTTGACTGACGACGGCAGCGTCGACCTTGAGGCCGCCGTCCGAACCCATGGTTGATGAAGCTACAGTAAGCAATTCAGTATGGTCAACGTCGCACGTGGCGCGCGTCGTTGAGGACAGGAGTCTGAGCATGGCCGAGGCCGAGGACTGGGCGGAAACACTCGACGAGTTGAAGCGGCGTCGTGACCGTTCCCGAAGCATGGGAGGCGACGAACGGCTCGCCAAGCATCACGCCAAGGGCAAGCTCGACGCGCGCGCGCGGATCGCCCACCTCCTGGACAAGGGCTCGTTCCGCGAATTCGGCACCCTTGTCGGCGGCGACATCGCGGCCGACGGGATCGTCGCCGGCTCGGGCCTGATCGACGGCAGGCCGGTGATGGTCGGCGCGGAGGACTTCACCACACTCGCGGGCAGCATCGGCCCGGGCGGCAACGCCAAGCGGTACCGGCTTGCCGAACTCGCGCTGCGGGACCGTGTTCCTATGGTGATGCTGTTGGAGGGCGCGGGGTTCCGGCCCAGCGGAGAGCATTACGGCCGCACTCCCACCGACCTTCTGGCCCAGGCCCGGTGCTCGGGTAAGGTCCCGACCGTCAGCGGGCTGTTCGGGCCCTCGGCCGGGCACGGCGCACTCGTCGCCCCGGTCTGCGACTGGACGATCATGACGACCCAGGGCGCGATCTTCACGGCAGGGCCACCCGTGGTCAAAGAGTCCACCGGCGAGGAGATTTCGAAAGAGGACCTCGGCGGGCCCGCGGTCGCGCTGGCCAGCGGCGTCATCCACAACCTCGGCCAGGACGACGCCGCGGCGCTCGACGACATCCGTCGCTACCTGTCCTACTTCCCGCTCAGCGCGTGGTCGTATCCGGCGTCGGCGCCGGCAAGCGAGGCCACGGGACGCCGGTCGACCCCGGAGCTGCTGGAGATCGTGCCTCGAGGCAACCGCCAGGTGTACGACATGCGCGCGGTCCTCGACGTCGTGTTCGACGACAGCGACTGGTTCGAGGTGCAACCGAAGTTCGGGCCTGCGATGATCACCGCGCTCGCACATCTTGGCGGCCACCCCGTCGCCGTGGTGGCCAATCAGCCCAAGGTGCTCGCGGGCTCCATCGACGCCGACGCCGCGGACAAGGCGGCGCATTTCATCATGGTCGCCGACGCGTTCCACCTGCCGATCGTGTTCCTCGCCGACAACCCGGGAATGCTGCCGGGCAGCCGCTCAGAGAAGACCGGCGTGTTGCGCAGCGGTGCACGGATGTTCGCGGCCCAGACCGCGGCCACGACTTTGAAATTGCATGTGACGCTACGCAAGGCGTACGGGTTCGGCTCGATGGTGATGTCGCTGCTGGGATTCGACAATCAGAGCGCGACGTTCGCCTTTCCGGGCGCCACGATGGGCGCCATGAGTGCGGCGGCGCTGAGCAGGGCCTCGCATGCCACCGAGGATATCGAGGCCAAGCTGCGCCAGGCCGAGGTCGACGCGTCGTTCCGCTCGGCCGGGCACCTCGGCTTCGACGACCTCATCCACCCGGAGGAGACCCGCGACGTCCTCCTCGATGCGCTCGAGCGTGGCCTGCACAGCCGGCAGGCGGCGGCACAGCCGGTGGCCCGGACCGTCATCACCCCCTGACCGTTGCGATTTCGGCGTGCCTGGTCGTGCTCAGCGCATCGTGCTCAGCGCAACCCAGCACGCCGAAATCACTCGCTCGCGCGGTAGGCGGTGACGATCGGCGCGAGCTCGTCGGGTGTGGCGCCGTGCATGATGACTGCGTCGGCGCCGTAGTCGAATTCCTTGCGCACGCGGTCCACGCACTGCTGCGCCGAGCCGGTCGCCGAGGGCTCCAGCCACTCGTCGGGGATCAGCGTCGCGATGTGCTCGATCTGCTCGGCCGTGGCCTTGTGGTCGATGCCGCCGGGAATCGACTGCACCACAGCGTCATCCCGAAACCGTTGCAGGACAGCAGGATCCCAGCCGTTGGTGTTTACCAGCAGGTCGCCGTAACCCTGCAGGTAGGTAGCCAACCGGGCGACGGTCTTCTTCAGCCGCAGCTCTTCGGGCAGATGATCGCCGACCGTCGCAAAGCACGACCACACCCGAACCGACGCCGGATCGCGTCCCGCCTGTTCGGCAGCATCCTTGACCGTCTTGACCGCGCGCTGAAGGGTCTCCGGTGTGAAGTAGGTGTGCAGGATGACGTCGTCGAACTCACGCCCGCCCAGCGCGAGCGTCTGGGGACCGAACGCGACGATCGCCAGCCGGATGTCCTCGCGGAACTCGGGGTCGAGGAACAGCACCTGATACTTGCCGATCGGCCCGTCGTGGTTGAAGATCAGCTCGCCGTGCCAGAGCTTGCGCATCACCTGCGCGAAATCCTCCATCTGCGCGGTGGTCACCGCGGGCACGCCGAAGGCGTGATACATCGCGGCGATTCCGCGCCCCAGCCCCAACGTGAAACGGCCCCCGGAGAGCCGGTGCATCGTGGTCGCCCACGATCCGGTGATCAGCGGGTGGCGCGTGTTGTGGTTGGTCGCCGCGGTCGCGATCTGCATGCGGCTCGTCACCGCCAACGCCGCCCCGGTCAGCGACGAGGCCTCCTTGACGTTCCACCGCTCGGAGATGAATCCGGTGCCGAATCCGAGCTCCTCGCCGCGGCGGGCTTCGTCCATCAGGGTGGCGGGTCCCTCACCGCCGGCGCCCGCCAGCAGGTAGTAACCCAGTTCGTCCAAGGTGCGCGTCATGACCAGATCCCTTGCTTGTAGCCGCAATTCCAGACTTCGGTGATCCTGCCATCGACCACCCGGAAGATCTCCATGCTCCCCACTGTCGTCTCGGTGCCGTCCTTGAGTCTCATCGGTGACTGGTACACGATCGCCACGTGTTCTCCGTCGTCGCCGGCGACCACGAGGTTGAGGTCGAAGCGAATGGACTCGAACATGTCCCAGTGCTCGACCACGCGTGCAACAGCCTGTTGGTGCGTCAGCGTCGTCGACTCCCCCACGTCGTGGCGGATGACGCGCTCGCCGAGCAGTTCGTCGGCAAGGGCGAAGTCACGCTTGTTCCACACGACCAGGTTGTACTGCTCCACCACCTCGCGGGCGGAACGGGTCACGAGAACACCTCCGTCGGGTCGTTCGCGTACCAGTGGATCACGGCCGCCGCGCTCATCAGCGACTGCGGTCCCGATCGGGAGCCACCGACCTGAGAAGCCGCTCGGAGGCTTTCTGCACGGACGGGGCGAACAGATGCCCGACGTGGCTGCCGCGATGCCAGTGCAACTCGCCGCCCCAGCGCTCGTGAAGCACCTCCGCCGGTTCGGGGCCCGCCATCTGGTCGTGCGACGCGCCGACGATCAGCCGCCGCCCCGTCGGCGCCGTCGGTTCGACCGACTGGTAGTCGAGCGCGGACATCATCTGTTCGACGACTTCGGAGCGCAGCAGTGCGATGGTCTCGTCGACCGACGGGCCCCAGCGGCCCAGGTGGGCGGCGATCATGGCATTGAGCCCGAAAATCGGCGTGAACACCGCGACGGCGTCGACCGGCTCCAGATGCGAAACCAACCCCGCGACAGGGCTTCCCATGGACACCCCGGCAACAGCGATCGCCGCTGCCTGTGGCCGCAACCACTGCACGAGCGCCCGAACCTCCGACACGACGCGCAACATCGCGGCGACGTTGGCCATCGGGTCCATCGTGGGGTACGCAGGCCACGCCTGGCCCCTGACCCCGCAGCCCGGCTGGACCGGAAGGGCGACGTTGAATTCGAGATCTTCCTGGATGCGTCGCGCGCGGGAGAAAAGCAGGTCGATGGGCTGCCCCTGTCCCGCGCCGTGCACCCACACCAGCCAGGGGCGCCGATCGTCACCTGCCCGGCACAGGTGAACGACGGCGGTGGCTTGTCCCCCGAATCCCGCGCGGGCCAGCGAATCCGGGAGGTGGGGGTCGTGGTCGAACGTCATCTGTTCGTAGCTGCGGCGCCCCAGCCGACGCCGCTGCACCGAGTTCACCCGCAGGGGTTCGGGGGCGGCATTCGCGCCCGCGATGCCGAGGGCGGACAGCTCGGATGCCGCCGGCGCACACGAGCCCGCCGAACGCTCCAGCATCGGCGGGGGCGCTGTCAGCGTCATGCCCGTCAGCGCGAGTTCGTCAAGCGTGACCTCACCCAGCCGGCAAAGGTCGCGCCATGAGAACGCATTCCAATCCCCCGGTACTGCGACCGCGCGGTGCGCACGTGGCAGCACACCCGCGAAATCGGTGCCTATCCGCCAGACTCGCTCGGCGGTTCTCACGCGAGCTTGAACCCCGTGTAGCCGCCCGCGGCAATCTCGTCACACCGCCGCCGATATTCGGGGATGCCCGCGGTATAGCCCATGTACATGCGCTTCTTGCCGGGCACGTTACCGCCGTTGTACCAGGAGTTGCACGACGGATGGACCAGGACGGTGGGCGCCACCAGGGCGGTGGCCTGCTCGATCCATTCGCGCTGCGCCTCCGGCAGGGCTTCGATGGTCCGGTAACCGTGTTGACGGAGATAATCGACGCAGGCGCCGATCCATTCCACATTCTGTTCCAGTGCGGCAACGAAATTGGAGGCGGCAGAGGGGCTTCCGGGACCCTGGATGGTGAACAGGTTCGGAAAGCCGGCCACGGCCATGCCGAGGTAGCTCAACGGCCCCTCCTCCGACCAGAAGTCACCCAACGACAGACTGTCGCGACCGCGGACGTCGATGCGGCTCAACGCTCCGGTCATCGCGTCGAATCCTGTGGCGTACACGATCACGTCGAGTTCACGCACGGCCGCCTGAGTCTCGATACCCGCCGCGCGCACGGAGACGATCGGGTCGGAGCGCAGATCGACCAGGGTCACGTTGTCGCGGTTGTAGGTCTCGTAATAGCCCTGATCGATGATCGGCCGTTTGCACGCGAACGGGTGGGTCGGTGTCAGCGCCCGTGCCGTGTCGGGGTTTTCGACGATCCGTGCGATCGCCTCGCCGTAGAGTTCGGCCGCCATCCGGTTGGCTTCGATGTCGAAGAACAGGTCACCCCAGTTGAGCGCACCCATGACGCCACTCTCTTCGACGGCGCGGGTCCGTTGTTCCTGCGAGGCCGACTTCAGCGGTGGTTTGACGAGCATCTCCAGCAACACGGAGAACGCGCTCAGCCGTGCCGCGCCGACAGGGTGTTCACGCTGCGCGGCGCGGATCTCGGGATAGCGGGCCTTGAGTTCGTCGAGCTCCCCCGGCTCGAACCGGCGGACTTTCCACGGCAACGTGTAGGCCGGTGACCGCTGGAACACCGTGAGGTGGGCGGCCTCCCGGGCGACGACCGGGATCAATTGGACACCGGTGGACCCCGTCCCGATCACGCCGACCCGTCGACCGGTCAGGTCGACACCACCTTCGGGCCATCGGCTGGTGAACAGCGAGGTGCCGGTGAACGCGTCCATACCGGGGATCGTCGGCTCGAGCGGCACCGACAGGATCCCGGTGGCCGCGACGACGAACGGCGCGACGAACGATCCGCCGGCATCTGTCGTCACGGTCCATTCCGATGCGTCCTCGTCGAAGGACATCGCGGCGACGTTCGTCCCGAACGAGATGTCGCGGCGCAGGTCCAGTCGGTCGGCGACGAAGTTGAGGTAGGCCTCGATCTCGGGCTGGGCGGGCATGGTCTCGGTCCACACCCACTCCTGCTGGATGTCGTCGGAGAAGCTGTACGAGTACTCGATGCTCTCGATGTCGCATCGCGCACCCGGATATCGGTTGAACAGCCACGTCCCCCCGACATTGTGCGCCCTCTCCAGAACGCGCACCCGAAGCCCGAGTTCGCGGAGGTGGTGCAGCGCGTAGAGCCCGGAGAACCCCGCCCCGACGACGATCGCGTCATAGCGCGTGAGGTCATGTTCGATCGTCACTGTTCCTCCGGGCTCGCCATACTGTCGCTGTTACAGTATCGATGCCCACAGGGCTGTGCGGCCAGATCCGAGGAGACGTCATGAAAGTTCCGTTCACCTGGAAGGTCACCGGCTGGTTCATGATCGGGTGGTCGGCGGAGTTCGCGACAGGCGACGTGAAGGCGCTCAGATACTTCGGCGAAGACCTCGCCGCCTACCGGGACGACTCGGGCGCACTCCACGTCCTGGAGGCACATTGCAAACACCTCGGCGCCCATATCGGCCACGGCGGCACCGTTGTCGGCGAGTGCGTCGAATGCCCGTTCCACGGATGGCGGTGGGGTCCCGACGGCTCGAACACCTACATCCCGTACCAACCCGACCGCCCCAACCGCGGACTGAAGCTTCGGTCGTATCCGGTCAAGGAGCAGTACGGCTGCATCTTCATGTGGTACCAGCCGCACGGCAAGGAGCCGCAGTGGGAACTGCCCGACATCTTTCACAAATTCCCACAGTTCGAGACCGACGCCAACGCCTACTACCGGCCCTACCCCGAGTTCTCCCGGCGCGCCGACGCCATCCCGGTGCATCCGCAGATCGTCGCCGAGAACGGGCCGGACAGCTCGCATTTCCGCTACGTGCACGGCGCGTCGGTGACACCGGTCTGCCTGCACTGGGAGAACGTCGACGAAGAATGGCGATTCCTGACCGGCTGGCCCGATGCCCGCAGCGACGACCCGGACAAGATGGCGCTGCGCATCCACAGCCACTTCTCGGGCCTGGGCTTCGCGATGAGCGCATTCGAAGGATCGTCGAATCACCGGCTGATCTTCGCCTGTACACCCGTCGACGACGAGGTGTCCGACATGTTCTATTCGATCTGGTGGCCGAAGCTCCCCGGCGAGACCTCCGACGCGCCGCCACCCGCGGTCATCGAGAAGGTGGAACGGCAGTTCCTCAAGACGGTGTGGGAGGACTGCGACATCTGGCGCTATCAGAAGTACATCGAGCATCCGGCGCTGGCGAAGATCGACGCCAAGCCGTACATGGCGTTGCGCGCGTGGGCACAGCAGTTCTACGAGGTCCCCCCGGTGGGTGAGCCGGCCGCCCACCGATGAAGATCCCCCTCGCCGAACTCGTGGCGCCGGGGCACACCGCACTGGTGACGCAGGAATGCCAGGGGGCGGTCGTCGGGCCCGATGCGGGCCTCGCGGCGCTGGCGGAGGAGACGCGTCGGGATGCCCTGCCGAACATCGCCAGGTTAATCCCGGTCGCGCGCGGGTGCGGCGTGGACGTCGTGCACTGCCTCGTACAGCGCCGCGCCGACGGTCGAGGCGCCAACCACAACGCCAGGGTCTTCGCCATCGGCGCGTCGGGCGTAGACATCACGCCCGGCAGCCCCGGCACGCAGCTTGTTCGCGAAATCGACCAGCAGCCAAGCGATCTCGTACTGTACCGATGGCACGGGCTCGGGCCGATGGGCGGCACCGATCTGGACGCGATCCTTCGCAACCTGGGGGTGACGACGATCGTCGCGGTCGGCGTGTCGGTCAACGTCGCGATCCCCAACCTCGTGATGGACGCCGTCAACGCCGGCTACCGGGTGGTCGTGGCGCGCGACGCGGTCGCGGGAGTTCCCACCGAGTACGCCACGGCGGTCATCGACAACACCCTGTCCTTGCTGGCCACGATCACCACCACCGACGCCCTGATCGCGGCATGGTCCGTAGAGAGTCATGAGTAGACAACCTTCGACCAACTGTCCACCCGTGTGGCGGGCCCGTCTAGAGTCCATCGCATGACCGAGTCGATTCAGTTCACCGTCCCGGCAGCCGCCGACGCCGTCGCGGCGGTCATCGGCGACCGCGAGTTCATCGTCCAGGGCGACCGGCGGTACACCTATGCACAGATCGTCGAGCGTTCCAATAGACTCGCAACCTTCCTGCACTCGCAGGGACTGGGCTGCCACACCGAGCGGTCGGAGTTGGCAGGCCATGAGGTCGGTCAGGATCTGCTCGGCATCTACGCCTACAACGGGCCCGAGTACGTCGAGGGCATGCTGGGCGCGTGGCGGGCCAGGGTCGCGCCGTTCAACGTCAACTACCGGTACGTCAAGAGCGAGCTGCAGTACCTGCTGTCCGACTCCGGCGCGACGGCGCTGCTCTATCACGCGGCCTTCGCACCGCGCCTCGCCGAGGTGCGCGCGGACCTGCCTGCTCTGAAAGTTCTGATCCAGATCGCCGATAACTCCGGCAACGAATTGCTGCCCGGCGCCGTCGATTACGAGTCGATCGTCGCCGACGGCCCGGCTGAGGCGCCCCCGGTCGAACCGTCACCCGACGATCTCTATGTGCTGTACACCGGCGGCACCACGGGCATGCCCAAGGGCGTGCTGTGGCGCCAACACGACATCTTCATGACCTCGTTCGGCGGGCGCAGCCTCTACACCGGCGAACTTGCGACGTCCTACGACGACATCGCCAAGCGCTGCGCCGAGAATCCCGGCACCAAGCTGATGGTGTTGCCGCCCCTGATGCACGGCGCCGCCCAGTGGGCGGTGCTCACCGCGATGAACACCGGTCAGACCGTGGTCTTTTCACCGGTGGTCGACCACCTCGACGTCGACGACGTCGTCTCGACCATCGAGCGCGAGAAGATCCTGGCCGTCACCGTCGTCGGCGACGCGATGGCCCGCCCACTGGCCGACGCCATCGAACGCACCAGCGCCGACCTGTCGTCGCTGGCGGTGGTGGCCAACGGCGGCGCCCAGCTCACGCCGACGGCCAAACAGCGCCTCATCGACGTCAAAGAGAATCTGATGGTGGTCGACGGCGTCGGCTCGTCGGAGACCGGAGCGCAGATGACGCACATGTCCGCTCCCGGTGCGGTGTCCACGGGCACGTTCACCGCGGGCCCCGACACGTTTGTCGCCGCAGAGGATCTCGGCTCCATCCTCGAGCCCGGACACGACGGGATGGGATGGCTCGCCCAGCGCGGCTATGTCCCGCTCGGATACAAGAACGACGCCACCAAGACCGCCGCCACTTTTCCCGTCATCGCAGGAGTGCGTTACTCGGTGCCGGGCGACCGCGCACGCCATCTCGCCGGCGGGGCGGTCGAGCTGCTCGGCCGCGATTCGGTGACCATCAATTCCGGGGGCGAGAAGATCTTCGCCGAGGAAGTGGAGTCGGCGATCGCCTCGCATCCTTCGGTGGCCGACGTCGTGGTCGCCGGACGGCCCAGCGAGCGGTGGGGGCAGGAAGTGGTCGCGGTGGTTGCGCTGGCCGACGGTGCGTCCGCCACGGCCGAGGAGCTCATCGAGCACGCCTCGTCGGTGATCGCCCGCTACAAGCTGCCCAAGGCCGTGGTCTTCCGCCCCAGCATCGAACGCAGCCCGGCGGGCAAGGCCGACTATCGCTGGGCCCGCGAGCAGGCGATCAGCGGGTCCTGAGCCTTTTCTGCGTCCGGCTACGCGCCATCCGCAGTGCGAGCGCGGTCGTCATCCGCGTCGATCGGGTGAACGGCGGGGCGGCGCGACCGGTGATGGTGAACGGCAGATCGCTGCCGACCACCGTGCGGTGGTGGCTGAACGCGTCGAAACCCGCCTTGCCGTGGTAGGCGCCCATGCCGCTGCGCCCGACGCCGCCGAAGGGTGCCGCTGACGGGATCATCTGTGCGGCAAAGTCGTTGCGCGCGACACCGCCGCTTCTGGTGCGCCTGACGAAGGACCGGAAGTCGGCGTCGTCGGGACCGAACCAATACGCGACCAACGGCGAGGGGCGGCTGTTGATGTAGTCGACGACGTCGGAGAGCCGCTCGTAGGGTTCAACGGTCAGAACGGGACCGAAGGTCTCCTCCGAGGAGATCCGCATGCTGTGGTCGACGTCCTGCAGGATCGTCGGCGCGATCTTGCGGCTGCGCCGGTCGGGCAGCGCCTCTCCCGGCGGCACCATCGAGTCGACGCGCGCACCCTTGGCGCGGGCATCCTCGATGAGCCCGACGACACGGTCGAAGTTGGCCTCGTTGACCGACGAACAATAGTCTGTGTTGGCCGCGATCGCCGGGAACATGCGAACGAAGGTTTCGCGCACCATGTGGACGAATTCGTCGGTCCGTTCGACGGGGACGAACACATAGTCGGGGCATACGCAGACCTGCCCGCCGTTGATCATGCGTCCCTGGGCGATTCGGGCGGCGGCGCGGGCGATGTCGGCCTCGGGGCCCACGACGGCGGGGTTCTTGCCGCCCAGCTCCAACGTGACGGGCACGAGACTGGTTGCGGCCGTGCGTGCTACGAGAGCCCCCACCGATGGTGAGCCGGTGAAGAACAGGTGGTCGAAGGGCAGCGCCGCGAAATCCGCTGCGACATCGGCGTCTCCGGTGACTACAGCAAGTTCGTCCGCGCTGAAATAGGCGGCCGAGAGCGTCCGCATGAGTTCGGCGGTACGCGCGGTCACCTCCGACATCTTGATCATCACGCGGTTGCCGGCCGCGAAGGCCGCCGAGGCCGGAAGGACGACGAGGTTGAGGGGGAAGTTCCACGGCCCGATGATGCCGACCACCCCGAGCGGGGACGGCTGCACCTCGGCCCGCAGCCCGAACGCCCGGGCGGACCGCATCAGCCTGCTTGGCCTCATCCACTGGCCCACATGGGTTCTGGTGTGCTCGATCACCGAGATCATGCCTACGATCTCGGTGAACAACGATCCCGTCCGGGGCCGGGTGCCGAAGTCGGCGGCCATCGCGTCGACGAAGTCGTCGGCGTTGTCGAGGACCAGCGCCAGCAGTCTGTCGATCCGGTTCCGCCGAAGCGCCAGATCGGGCGGCCCGTCCGCCAGGAACGCCGCGCGCTGACGTTCGAGAATGGCCGCCATCGGCTCCCGCGTGCGGGTGTTCGCGCCTTCAGGTGGCAGCGTCGAGCCGTTCCCATCAGACCGATGGCCGCCAGCGACCTCATCGCTGCCCGACACGCTGTACATGTCAATACTGTAAGCGTTACAGTATTTGCGTGGAAGCCCCCGTCCAGGACGTCGCAAGCGATGAACCCATCGACCTGCGCGACCCCTATCCGATGTTCGCGCGCCGGCGCGGCGAGGGCGGAGTGTTCCGGGGTTCGGTGATGGACTGGTCGAAGACCCCCGACTCGCTCAAACCCGAGAACCTCTACGCGGCAGTGTCATTCGATGCGGTCAACCGGGCGTTCCGCGACGGCAAGGTGTTCAACTCGAAAATCTACGACGCGACCATCGGACTGTTCATCGGTCCGACCATCCTGGCGATGGAGGGCAAGCCGCACTGGGAGCACCGAAATCTCGTCTCCGCAGCCTTCAAATCCCGATCCCTGGCGCGTTGGGAACCCGAGATCGTGCGGCCGGTCGTCAACGAACTCATCGACGAGTTCATCGAGGCGGGCCGGGCGGACCTGGTAGCCGACTTCACGTTCGAGTTCCCCACCCGGGTGATCTCCCGGCTGCTCGGCCTCCCGCAGGAAGACCTCCCGTGGTTCCGCAAGCGCGCCGTCGAATTGATCAGCTACACGGTGAAATACAAGCGCGCGTTCGAGGCATCGGCGGCGCTCAAGGACTACTTCCTCACCCAGATCGAGCAGCGTCGCTCGGCACCGACCGAGGACATCATCGGCGATCTGGTCTCCGCCGAGATCGACGGCGAGCGGCTCACCGACGAGGCGATCTACTCGTTCCTGCGGCTGCTGCTGCCCGCCGGGCTGGAAACGACCTACCGGTCGTCGGGCAATCTCCTCTACCTACTGTTGACCCACCGGGAGCAGTTCGATGCCGTCAACGCCGACCACGAACTGATCGGCGCGGCGATCGAGGAAGGGCTGCGCTACGAGACGCCGCTGACCACCGTGCAGCGATTCGCGTCCGAGGACACCGAGATCGACGGCGTACCTATTCCTGCGGGATCGGTCATCGACGTCTGCATCGGGTCGGCGAACCGTGACGGAGCCCGCTGGGAGCGAGCCGAGGAATTCGACATCTTCCGGAAAAGGTTGCCGCACATCTCCTTTGCGGCGGGTGAGCACACCTGTATGGGACTGCACCTGGCACGCATGGAAACGCGGGTGGCCGTGGAGACGTTGCTGGCCCGGTTGTCCGACATCGAGCTGATCACCGACGACGATCCGCACATCCACGGTCAGCCGTTCCGCTCGCCGACTGCGCTCCCGGTGACCTTCACCCCGTCCCCCGCGGAATAGCATTCCTGGCTGTGGATCGGCCGCAAATCGCAGCCCTGGCTTCACTCTCGCGACGGGACAGTCAGGCCTGCTTGCGCTCCCTGCGGGCAATGGTCTTGGTTTCGAGGTACTGCTGGAAACCTTCGATACCGCACTGGCGGCCGACACCACTGTTCTTGTAGCCGCCGAAGGGTGCGTCGGCACCGTAGAACATGCCGCCGTTGACACCGAAGGAACCCGTCCGGATACGTCGTGCGATGCTCATCCCCCGTTCGGTCGACCGCGACATCACCGCTCCGGCAAGACCGAACGCGCTGTCGTTGGCCAGGCGCACGGCGTCGTCGTCATCGTCGAACGGCAGCAGCACCAGTACGGGCCCGAAGATCTCGTCCTGGGCGATCGCGGCGCCGTTGTCGACGCCCGTGATGACCGTCGGTGCGATGAAATGTCCGTCGGCCAGGTAGTCGGGCAGTCCCTCGACCGTCCCGCCGCCGACGGTGATCTGGGCACCGTCGCGGCGCGCCCCGTCGATGGCGGCGAGCACCCGCTCCTTCTGCGCGGCACTGATCACCGGTCCCACGAGCGTGCCGGGGTCCACCGGATCGCCCACGGGCACATACTGATACGCCAGGGTGATGTCGGCGACCGCCTGTTCGTAGAGCGATCGGTGGATCAGCATGCGACTGGTGGCCGCGCACGCCTGCCCGGCATGTACACACACTCCGATCGCGGTCGGGACGATGACGGCCGGGTTGGCGTCGTCGAGCACGATCGCTGCGGACTTTCCGCCGAGCTCCAGGAACATCCGCTTCATGGTGTCCGCGCCCTGACGCATGAGCAGCTTGCCGACGGCCGTCGACCCGGTGAACGAGACGAGGTCGACGCGCGGGTCGGTGCCGAGAAGACCGGCGACGTGGTTGGACGGCGTGGTGACCACGTTGACGACACCAGGCGGGATGTCGGTCTTCTCGACGATGAGCCGGCCCAGCCGGGTCGCGTTCCACGGGGTGTGCGGGTCGGGTTTGAGGACCACGGTGTTGCCCGCCGCGAGCGCGGGACCGAGCTTGTTGAGGATGACCTCGATCGGGAAGTTCGACGGCGTCACCGCCGCCACCACACCGGCGGCCTCCTTGACGACGGTGCGGATGTTGCGGTCACCGAACAGGCCACCGCCCTCGAGAACGCGCTCCCACGCGAATTCGTCGATGAGCCGCGCCGGGTAGCGCAATGATTCGGCGAGCGGCCAGTCCAGTTGTGCCGACTCCGTCGTCATCACCGGGCAACCGACCTCAGCGACGAGTTCTGTTCGCAGCGCCTCTTTCTTGTCTTCGATCGCGGCCTGCAACTGGTTCAGGCAGCGCTTGCGCAGCGCCCGGTTGGTCGACCAGTCAGTGGTGTCGAACGCCGACCGGGCCGCGGCGATCGCGCGCTCCATGTCCTGGGGCTCGGCCGCGGCGGTGTCACCGAGGGCCGCGCCGGTGGCCGGACTGGCGTTGGTGAATCGCGCACCGGACGCGGCATCCACCAGTTCACCGGCGATGAGCATGCGACTCTCGGCGCCGGCGGCGGCCCGTCTGCCCCAGTTGACGCTGGTCTCGGTATCTTCGGCGGGGATCGAGCTCACCTGACACCTCCGGTCACCATGTCTCGGATGATCAACGGTAAAGATTACAGTATTGACGCTCCGCTAGACTTCCGGTCACGAGCCACTCGACATCGTCGTGCGGACACAGTCAAAGGGGACGAATTTGATCAAGGTGATGGACGGCGTGCGGGTCCTCGAGGTTGCGCAGTTCACGTTCGTCCCCGCGGCGGGGGCGATACTCGCCGACTGGGGCGCTGACGTCATCAAAATCGAACATCCGGTGCGCGGCGACACTCAGCGCGGCTTCGTCAACATGGGCGGCTTCCAGTTGGACCCCAACCGCCATCCCCTGATCGAGCACCCCAACCGCGGTAAGCGCAGCGTCGGGATCGACGTGTCCACGCCCGAGGGCCAGGACGTGCTCTACGAGATCGCCAAGACTGCCGACGTCTTTTTGACCAACTACATGCCGCAGGCACGCCAGAAGAACAAGTTCGACATTGAGCACATCCGTGCGGTGAACCCGAACATCATCTACGCGCGGGGAAGCGCCTACGGCGACAAGGGGCCCGAACGCCTCGTGGGCGGATTCGACGGAACGGCGTTCTGGACCCGCAGCGGCGTCGGGCATGCCTTGACCCCCGAAGAGCTCGGCGGCGCACTGCCACAAGGTATCCCGGCCTTCGGCGACTCGATCGGCGGCATGAACATCGCCGGCGGCATCTCAGCAGCACTGTTTCATCGGGAACGTACCGGTGAGGCGGTCGAGCTCGACGTGTCGCTGCTGAGCACCGCGTGGTGGGCGGCGGGCGCGAGCGTCACCCAGGGCATGGAGACGGGCGAGACGATGCGCTCACTCATGCCCGGCACCACGACCTCGGTCAATCCGTTCATGGCCAACTATCAGACCTCCGACGGCGGCACCATCAATCTGTGCATCGTGAGCCCGACGGGCTACATCCGCGACACCTTCGAGCACCTGGGCCTGCCCGAGCTGGCCGACGATCCACGCTTCAGCGATGTGATGCCGCTGATCCAGAATGCCGAAGCCGGTGTGGAACTCATCGCCGAAGCCATCGCGGCGAAGCCGTTCGAATACTGGCGCCGACATCTCAAGACGATGAGGGGCCAGTGGGCGCCTTTCCAGAGCCTCGTCGATCTCGCCACCGACGAGCAGGCCATCGCCAACGACATGATCGTCGAGGTGGAGGCCGGCGACGGCGGAAAGCCGTTCAAGGTGGTCCGCGGGCCGGTGCAGTTCAACCACGAGCCGCTGGAGACGACGCGCGCGCCGCAGGCCTCCGAGCACACGGAGATCGTGCTGATGGAACTCGGTCTCGATTGGGATCGCATCGAAGAGCTCAAGGACAAGGGCGCGATCGCCTAGGCCCACCTTCTGCCGGAACTGCGTTCCGGCAGAGAGAAGTCGAGTAGGCGCCTGCTGGAATGCAATTCCGGCGCAGGTCAGACCTTGGCGACGCGGACGGGGACACCTGTCAGCCAGGCCATGCCCGACAGCGACTCGACGTCCTCCGGCTCGCTCGAGGTGAGCAGGTTGACGTTGGTCCCACCGGCCTTGTTGGCCACGCGCCAGCCGCCCGTCCCTTTGTGCCCCCAGCCATGCGGTACCGCGATCACCCCGGGCATGATGTCCTTCGTCAGCGTGACCGGGATCGTGATGGTGCCGTACGCCGAGCTGACCTGGATCTCACTGCCGTCCCCGATCTCCAGCTCGGCGGCGTCATCGGCATTCATCAGCCCGCGCTGACCGCGATCGCCGCGCATCAGCAGCGGCGCGTTGTGCATCCACGAGTTCTCCGAACGAGGTTCGCGCATCCCGATCAATCGGAGCGGGTAGTCCTGCGCATGCTCCGGCGTCCCCAACACCGCGATCTCAGCGCCGATGTCGTGATGCTTCAGGTGAATTCGGCCGTCCAGGTAGGAGATCGCCTCTTTGAGCACGCCCGTCCGAAGGTTCGGGGAGAGGACTTGGCCGTGCGCGTGATCTCGTGACAGCCGGCCGAAGCTGAGTCCGCCCCGGCGCAGCCCGAACCGGTCACCACCCGCGGCGACCCGGATGACGCCGTCGGCGAACATCCGTGGAGTGAAGGGAGCACCGAGCTTCCTCAGTGCCCGACCAGCTGCCGTCAACGCGCCGAATACCCGCGACTGCCCGGACAGCCTGCCGATCAGATCGCCGACGATCTCCCACTCCTGGCGCGCCTGGCCCACCGGCGCCACGACGGCCTCGGTCGCCTGCCGGAAGGGCGTCGCCTGAAAGGGCTGGAACGTCAACGGGAAATCGTCGCGTTCGTACATCGTCGTCACCGGCAGGACGTAGTCGCAGTGTGACGTCGTCTCGGTCAGATAGAAGTCAAGAGCCACAGAGAGATCGAGCCCGTCAAGCGCCGTCTCCAGCTCGTCCCCATTGGGTACCGACAGCACCGGATTGCCTGCACTGATGAACATGGCCCGGATCTGTCGCCGACCGGGTGTCGTCATCTCCTTGGCCATCAACGCGGCGGGCTCCGAGCCGATGATCGCGCGGAACCCACCGATGCGTGAACGCCTGCGCCGGTAGGTGCGGCGCAGCAGTGCGCCCATGCCGATGTTGACCACTCGCTGAGCGGGCATGCCCAGCCCGCTGATGACGGAGCCACCGGGTTTGTCCAGGTTCCCGGCGACGAGGTTGACGACGTCGATGAGGTAGGAGGTCAACGTCCCGTAGCGGCCCACACAGGTGCCCAGCCGCCCGTAGACGGCGGCGCGCGGGGTGGCCGCGAGGTCGCGGGCAAGACTGCGCACGATGTCGGGATCGACCCCGGTCTGCGGTGCCGTCACCTCCGGGGTGAACGGCGCGACCTGCGCCCGCAGCCAGTCCACATCATCGACGACGGGGGCGATGTCGCCAGAATGAGCCAGTCCCTCAGCGAACATCACCTGCAGCAGCGACAGCAGCATCAGCGCGTCGGTGTCGGGCACGATGCCGCACCACTCGAATTGGGCTGCAGTCTCGGTTCTGCGTGGGTCGACCACGACAACGCGACCGCCACGTTTGACGATGTCGTGCATCCGGTCCTTGATGCGTGGCGCGGTGAGGAAACTGCCGTGTGAGACCACGGGATTGGCGCCCATGAGCACGAGGAGGTCTGTGCGGGTGAGATCCGGGATCGGCACGGAGGTCGGCGTTCGGTAGAGCAGCTGACTGGCCATGAGCCGGCTGTTCGTGTCCTGCGACGACGCGGTGTAGAAATGAGTTCCGCGACCGATGCCCTTGATGAAAGCCATGATCGAGAGCACGTGTGCGTAGCTGAACGCTCCGGGGTTGCCCATGTACCAGCCGACGGTGCCGGCCCCATGGTCGCGCAGCACCGCCGAGAGGCGGCCGGCGATGTCGCCCAGTGCCTCGTCCCAACTCACGGGCTCGAAACCGTCCGATGTGCGCCGCAGAGGCGTGGTGACGCGATCGGGATCGTTGACGACTTCGGTGAAGGCGATGCCTTTCTGGCAGGCGAAACCTGCCGACAGCGGGTGCTCCTTGTCGGGGCGCAGCGCGACGAGCTTGCCGTCTTCGACGGTCGCGATCATGCCGCACAGCGGCTCACAGATCCGGCAGAACGTGACTTTGTGCTCGACGTGGGTCGCCATATCGGTCCTCTTCTGGGCTGCGGTTCTTCGATAGTCTGCGGCGGATGCACTGGATTGTCGACGGAATGAACGTGATCGGCTCACGGCCCGACGGTTGGTGGCGAGACCGGCACGGGGCGATGGCGAAGCTGGTGAAGCGCCTCGAACGTTGGGCGGCCGCCGAAGAGGTCGATGTGACAGTGGTTTTCGAGCGCCCACCGTCACCCCCGATCGAGTCCACCGCGGTCACCGTCGCCCATGCGCCGGTCGGGGGCCGGAATTCTGCAGACGACGAGATCGTCAGGCTCATCGCCGCCGGTCCACATCCGGAGCAGGTCCGGGTCGCGACGTCGGACCTGGCACTCGCCGAGCGCGTCCGGTCGTTGAACGCATCGGTCTGGCCGGCCGAGCGTTTCCGCCAGTTGATCGAGCCGCGATGAGTCTCACCGCAGAATCCGCACCGGGACGTGGGACCAGCCGGACACGTTCTGCATGCTGACCCTGCGGCAGCCGTCCCACTGCACCTCGTACCGCGGCATGAGGTCGAGCAGCTTGTCGAGGGCGATGGCCCCCTCCAGTCGCGCCAACGCGGCACCGAGACAGCTGTGGATGCCATAGCCGAACGCCAGGTTCGGCGCCTCGGAACGGTCACGGTGGATGTCGAACACGTCGGGCGCCGTCCACGCCTCGGGATCGCGGTTGGCCGAGGCGCCGAGGAGAAACACCGGCGCCCCCGCAGGGATCGTCACCCCGTGCACCGTGACGTCGACGTTGGACCGGCGAACGTTGTACTGCACCGGGGCGTCGTAGCGCAGCAGCTCCTCGATCGCGACACCGATCTTGCTGCGGTCGGCGAGAAGCTGCCGCCATTGATCGGGGTGGCGCGCGAAGGCGACGGCGGCACTGCCGATCAGCTTCGTCACCGTCTCAGCCCCGGCGCCGCCGAGCAGCGTGGCGAAGCCGGCGATCTCGGAATCCCTGAGCCGTTCGATGGTGCCGTCTTCGCGTTCGACCTCCGCGGCGATGAGCGCGCTGATCATGTCCTCACGTGGCCTCTCGCGGCGCTCCTGGATCAGCTGGTAGTACATCAGCCACATGTCGGCCATCGCCTGCATCCCGGACTCCGACATGTCGATCTGGCCGGGCTCACGGTGCAGGGACTCGTCGATCCACAACCTGACCTGCTGGCGGTATTCCTCTGGCACACCGAGCATCTGGGTGATGACGTCGACCGGGAAGTAGACGGAGAAATCCTGGACGACGTCGAATGTGGAGCATTCGCCGTCGCGGGCAACCGACAGGAATCGGTCGACGGTCTGATCCACCATGGCGCGCAGCGCCTCGATCGCCCGCGGGGTGAACACCTTGTTCACGAGGCTTCGCATCGCACGGTGTTCCGGGGGATCGATGGAGATGAGCATTTTCGCCGGAACCTTCTCGCCCCGACGGACCATGCCGAGGTCGACGCCGTAGGCCGAAGAGAAGGTGGCGAAATCCCTGAGCCCTGCGGCGACATCGGCGTGCCTGCTCAGTGCATAGAACTCGTAGGTGTCGTTGTAGTACACCGGAGCCTCGGCTCTCAGCCGCGGATAAAAGGCGTGCGGGTCACCGTAGAAGTCTGCCGAGAACGGGTCGAAGTGCACCTCGGTGCCGTGCTGTGCGTCGGTGATGCCCACCCCAACTCCTGTAAGCCATCCGGTTGTGCTTTCGATAAGTGTCACCATATCCTGCTGGTGGCCACAGCGGCACAAGACAGGACGGGACGTGACCGACGCCTACTACGAGCTCGTCGAGCGTGACGATCCCCGTGGGGAACGGTTCTCCGCCTCCGAGCACGTGATCAGCACATGGGGATCGTCCATGCAGAACGCCGCACCGGTGTCGGCACTGTTGGTGCGCGCGATCGAGCACTGCGCGCCGCGCGACGATGCCCGTCTCAGCCGTGTCGTCATCGACCTGCTCGGGGCGGTTCCGGTGGGCGACGAATTGTGGGTGCAGGCCCGTGTCGAGCGGCCGGGCCGGCGGATCGAACTACTCAGCGCCGACATGACCGCGCCCGGACCCGACGGCACGCCCCGGCGGGTGGCCTCGGCGTCGGCGTGGCGGTTCCAGCGTTCGGAGGCGGTGTCGCTTCCCGACACTCCGGTCGAGCCCATGCGGCCCGTGACCGAAGGCCATCGACGCCTCCCCGACGACGGAAGCGACCGCACGTACATCCAGAGCCTGGATTGGCGCTGGCTCAACGACATCCTGCACAGCGTGCAGGCCGAGTGCTGGGCGATGCCGCTGGTCGATCTGGTGGCCGGGGAGACGATGACGCCGGCGCAGCGGCTGTTCTCGGTCGCCGACGTCGCCAACGGCATGGGTAGCCGCCTGGACCCGAGCCAGTACACCTTCCTCAACACCGACCTCGCCGTACACATCCACCGCATGCCGGAGGGCACCTGGATCGGTGTCCGATCCGAAAGCCACTATGGCGCTGACGGAGTCGGCATGTCTCGGGGCATGCTCTTCGACGAGTGCGGACCCGTCGCCGCCATCCAGCAGGCGCAACTCGTGCGCTCCCGAGCGTAGATCGAAAGGATTGGCACCATGCACGACGTCGCGATCATCGGGGTGGGCCTGCACCCGTTCGGCAGGTTCGAGGGCAAGACCGCGATGCAGATGGGCGTCGACGCGATCACCGCGGCTGTCGCCGACGCAGGCGTGTCCTGGAACGACATCCAGTTCGGTGTGGGCGGCAGTTGGACGGTCGCCAACCCGGACGCGATCGTCGGCATGGTCGGGCTCTCGGGGATCCCGTTCACGAATGTCTTCAACGCGTGCGCCACCGCGGCAAGTGCCACGAAGGCATGTGCGGACGGAATCCGCTTGGGAGAATACGACATCGGGATCGCCGTCGGCCTGGACAAGCATCCCCGCGGCGCGTTCACCGAGGATCCGGGGTTGGTAGGCATGCCGAGTTGGTACGCCGAGAACGGCCAGTATCTGACCACCCAGTTCTTCGGGATGAAGGCCAACCGCTACCTTCACGAGCACGGCATCAGCCATCGGACGCTGGCCAAGGTGGTCAACAAGAACCTGCGCAACGGGGCACTGAACCCCAACGCATTCCGGCGCAAGCCGATGGACGAGGACGCCATCCTCGACTCTCCCATGCTCAATTACCCTCTGACGCAGTACATGTTCTGCTCCCCCGACGAGGGCGCCGCCGCTGTCGTGATGTGCCGCGCCGACCTGGCGCACAAGTACACGAACAAGCCGGTGTTCGTCCGCGCCGTCGAGGTGCGCACCCGCAAGTACGGTGCCTACGAGGTCAACACCACCTTCGCGCCGGTCGACGAGGACGTGGCACCGACGGTTTACGCGTCACGCGCGGCTTTCGAGAAGGCGGGCATCGAGCCGTCGGAGGTCGACGTGATCCAGTTGCAGGACACCGACGCCGGTGCCGAGATCATCCATATGGCCGAGGCCGGCTTCTGCGCCGACGGCGAGCAGGAAAGGCTGATCGCCGACGGCGCCACCGAGATCGGCGGGACGATGCCGGTCAACACCGATGGCGGCCTGCTCGCCAACGGTGAACCGATCGGGGCCTCCGGGTTGCGCCAGCTGCATGAGATCGTGCGCCAGCTGCGCGGCGAGGCCGGCGACCGGCAGATTGCCGGGGAACCGAAGGTCGGTTTCGCCCAGCTGTACGGCGCACCGGGCACCGCCGGCGCCACGCTGCTCACCACCTAGCGATTTCGGCGTGCCGGGTTGCGTTCGCCGCAACCGCGCACGCCGAAATCACCGATAACTGGGCTTGCCGAGGCCGAGGACGTATTGCGCGATCATGTTGCGGAACACCTCGAGCGTGCCGCCGTAGATGCCGACCAGCGGCGCGAAGCGGTAGATGTATTCCGCCGCGCCGTCGTCGGCGGCACCGTCGGTACCGACCGGCAGTGCCGCCGCGGCGCCGAGCACGTCCATCAGGTCCGGCGAGATGTCGCGCATGGTCTGTGCGAGCGCGACGCGACCGAAAATGCTCGGCGCCGACAGCGACGCCTCCAGCCGTGCCACGCTGCGACCCAGACGATAGGCGACGGCACCGTCGTCGATGAGCCTGCGCCCCTGCGCGTCCGGGATGGCCGATTTCTCCGCGGCCTTGTCGACCGCGTGCGCCATGAACATCGCCTGGTGCATCATGATCGACACATCCGCCAGACCGTCGTCGGCGGCGGCCACGTCACCGTGCTCGGCGTTGAGTGGCTCGCGCACCACAGTCCAGCCGCCGTTGACCTCGCCGAGGCGGTACCGGTCGTCGATCCGCACGTCGCTGTAATACACGATGTTGGTGCGGTCTCCGTCGACGGTGCGGATGCCCTGAATCTCGATGCCAGGTGTGTCGAGTGGTACCAGAAACATGGTGAGGCTCTTGTGTTTCGGGGCGCTCGGATCGGTGTTGGTGATGAGGAAGACGTATTGGCAATTGTGCGCACCGGTGGTGAACATCTTGGAGCCATTGATGATCCACGTCGATCCATCCGCATCCCGCACGGCGCGGGTCTTGCAGGTCGCGACGTCGGATCCTCCCTCGGGCTCGGTGTAGCCGAGGCACATCCGGACGTGCCCGCTGTACACCCGGGGCAGCACCTCGTCCTTGAGCTCGGGCGATCCGAACTTCTCCACGGACTTGGCGATCATCGCTGTGGTGCCCGAGGTCACCCACGGCACGTGAGCGCGTCGCTTCTCCAGCTCCCAGATTCGCCGCTCCACCCGGGTGAACGCCCGCTCGGAGCCCGCCTTCCAGTCACGCTCCAGGTAGCCCGCCGCGCCGAGCGCCAGATGCACTCCCTCGTCGAAGTTGTCGCCGGTCTCCCGGTCACGCCGGATGACGTCCTCGGTGACGATCTCGCTCAGGAACGACCGGAGCTCGTCCTGGAACGTCTGCTCGTCATCGGAGAGCTCGACCCGTGAGAAATCCATGACCTAGCTCCGCCCTTCGCGATCGGCGACGATCCCTGCGATGTACTTGGCCGTCACGCCCGGATCTCCGCCCGCGACCGCCCATCCCCTGGCCCGCACCAGGTACGCCGTGGCGGCTGCTTCGGCGGAGACGCCGAGCCCACCCTGAACGTGGACGGACATCGTCGCGGCCTTGGCGGCCTCTTCGGCCATGAAAACGAACACTGACGGCGCCAGCTCCCGTCGCTCGTCGGGTTCGTTGTCGAGGAACCATGCGGCGCGGCGCGCCAGGTTGCGTCCCGCCTGTACCGTGATCGCGATGTTGGCCAGCGGATGCGAGATGGCCTGCAGGGTCGAGATCGGGACGCCGAGGGTGTATCGGGTCTTGGAGAACTCGGCGGCGATCGTCATCGTCTCCTCGACGAGACCGACCAACGCGGCGCCGACGAGTAGGCGCCATTCATCGAGCGCCCGTTGATATTCGGCCAGTGCGGCGGGGCCGCTGGCCAGCACAGTGCGGCTGTCGGCGGCAGCAGGCTCGATCCACGCCATGGGCAGCTTGCCGATGTTGTCGACGCGCGCAGGCCGAGACGAGAATTGCACTAGCACGACGTCTGCACCGTCGCGCACGATCACGTGATCGGCGATCGAGCCTGCGGGAATCAAGCGGGCACCGTGTGAAGCGTCCTGGGCGGGGTCGAGCGCGACCAACTTCGTACCGTTGACGACATCGGGCTCCGCCGAACCCAGCCGCGCCATGAGACGGGCGCCCACGACATGGTCGATCCACGGCACCGGTGCCAGTGATCGCCCGATTTCCTCGGCCACCAGCGTGAGGTCGACCAGTGTCGCCCCGTCACCGCCGACACCCTCCGGCAGCGCCATCGTCGAGGCACCCATCGCGCACAGGCGCTCCCACAGGTTCTTGTCGAATCCGGATTCCTCTGCCGCGCGCACTGTCTCGATGGTGCAGCGGGTCGAGAAGAAGTCTTTGTAGGCAGCCTGCAACGCCTGGTGGTCCTCGGACAGGCTGTAATCAAGCCTGCGCAGCTCGTAACGGTCCATCAGGATCCCTTCGGTCCGAAGAAGAATTCGTCGGCGTTGTTGTACAGATAGTTGTCGCGCACATCGGGCGGCAGATCCAGCGCGAGGGCCTCAGGCACCACGCGGCTCTGCCGAAGCACCGGCCAATCGGAGGCGAAGATGACCTTGTTCTTGCCGCGCGTCCGCATGTAGTGGAGCAGGCTGTCCGGCAACCGTTTCGGAGACCATGCCGAAGTCATGATGCGCAGGTTGGCGTACTTGATCAGTAGCCGGATCGCCACATCCCACCACGGGTCGGCACCGTGGATCATGCATAACTTCAGCTCGGGGAACCGCACACACACCCGGTCGAGGTGGATGGGGTTCTGCACTTCGCCGGGGATCGGCGGTCCGGGCAGCCCGGTGTTGATGCACAGGGGCAGTTCGAGTTCCGCGCACTTGGTATAGAGCGGGTAGTACACCGCGTCACTCGGCGGATACATGCCGTCCCCCCAGAAGCTCGGCCCCACCGCGACGTAGGCGACGGGGAGACCAGCGACGACGGACGTCAGTTCACGCAGCGACGGCATCGGGCGCAGCAGATTCACCCCGCCGATCGCCAACGCGAACTTGTCGGGCCTCTCCTCGACGAACTTGCGCGCGGTCACCGACGGCTTCACGAGGTTGTCCATCAGGATGGCCTTCTCGACGCCGTGTTCGGCCATCTCGTCGAGCAGCGCAGGGAGCTCGACCTGGTCATAGAGCGATTTCGGTCCCTTGAAGTAGTCGTCGCGGACCTTGCGCATGAACTCCGGCTGCGAGACCGTCTCGCCGAAGTGCACATTGACCAGGCAATCGATGACACGGTTGACTTTCTGCGTCACGGCCGCACCGCCAAAGTACTCTGCTGCGCCACATAGCTTTTCGCCCATCGGTAATCGGCCTTGCCGTTGCCCAGCCGCCGTACCTGTTCGACGAAGACGAACTCTTTCGGCGCCTTGAAGCGTGCCAGTTCGTCGGTGCACGCCGCCCGCAGCGTCTCGGCATCGATCACTGCCTCGGGGGCCTTCTGAACGAGCGCCACGATCTCCTGACCCCAGCGCTCGCTCTCGCGGCCGACGACCAGCGCGTCGACAACCCCGGCTTGTGCCCGCAACACCGCCTCGACCTCCTCGACGAAAACCTTCTCCCCGCCGGTGTTGATCACCAGCGAGTCTCGCCCGAACAGCCGCAACGTCCCGTCGGATTCCAGCGATGCACGGTCCCCGGACACCACGACGCGCACACCGTCGACCACTGGGAAGGTCTTCTGAGTCGCAACTCGATCGTCGAAGTAGCCCAGAGGAATCCGGCCTTTACGAACCACCCAGCCCACCTCGGTCTCCCCCGGTGCGACGAACCGGCTCAGATCCTCCGACACCACCGTGCCGCCCTCACGCAGGTCGAACGTCTCGCGGTGCGATCCGCGCTGGTTGTGCCCGAAGCCCATGTTCCCGGTCTCCGAGGAGCCGTACCCGTTGATGATGGTCACTTGCGGAAGCTTCTCCAGCAATGCCGCGACATGCTTGGGATTCGTTGCGGCGCCGCCGGTTCCGATGGCATACAGTGCGTCGAGCTCGTAGTCCCGTCGCTGGAGCTCGGCGATCAGCGGCACGGCATACGCGTCGCCGACCATCGTCATCAAGCCTGCCTTCTCCCGTTCGGCGGTCTGCCACACCCGCTGCGGGTCAAACCTCGCCCGATCGTCGTAGACGACGACGGGCAGGCCCGCGAGTGCGCCCGAGAAGACCGTCCACAGCCCGGCGGCGTGCATCAGAGGCGACACCGCGAACCACGGGGCGCCGGTGTTGCCGGCCACCTTCGCGTGGATTTCGGCCGCTGACTCGTGGTCGGCCCCCACCATCGAGGACACATAGGTGTCGCTCTGGCGCCAGAGCACTCCCTTGGGCCGGCCGGTCGTGCCTCCGGTGCAGTACATGATCAGATCGTCCGGCGAACCGGCGATCCGCCGGTCCGGATCACCCTGCGCCACAGCGTCGTCCAACCGGACCGCACCGCCGAGACCGGCCGGGTCACTGCCGTCGTCGACCTCGATCAGCAGTTCGCACCCCGACCGCGGCAGAACGTCGGCAAATCTCGCGCCCAGCGCCCTGTGGTAGACGACCGCGCGGGGCTTGACGTAGTCGAGCAGTTCGGCCACCTCGCGCGGCGTGTAGTGGTGGTTCACGTTGACCGGCACCGTGCGGGCCTTCAGGGCGCCCACCACAACCTCCGGGTACCGGTCGTTGTACATGATCAGCGCGACGCGATCCTGGCCGCACTCCCAGTTGTGCAACTCGTGCCGTTCCCTGTGCACGCCGAATCCGCGGCCGGCCAGGAAGTTCGCGAACCGGCGGGTGCGCTGCGCCATCTCGCCGTAGGTGGTCCTGCGCTCCCCACACACCAGCATCGTGCGGTCCGGTATGACGTCGGCGATGGCGTCGACGACATCGCCTATCGTCCACTCGCCCATTTCAGGCTGTGACGTGCGCGCCGATGAGCGTGAGAGCGTTGTCCCGCATCACTTTTCGGGTGTCCTCGTAGCTGAACTCGGGGAACTGCGGGATGTCTGCGGTGAACGACGTCGGGTCCGCCAAGCCTTCGCCGTGCGGCCAGTCCGAACCGAACAGGATCTTGTCGACCCCGATGGTCTCGGCGAGCAGCTTGACATCGTCCTCGTAGTACGGAGCGATCCACACGTTGTTCTTCAGCTGCTCGACCGGATCTTCCCGATAGTGGTACGGCGCATTGTTGGCGGACTTCTTGAGCCGTTTGATCAGCCGGTACACGAAGTACGAGCCGTTCTCGATACTGGCCACCTTGAGTTTCGGATGCCGGGTGAAGACCTGGTGAACGATCATCGAGGCGATGCTGTCATGGATGGCGCGGTCGTCCATCAGCACCATGTCCAACGGATCGCGCTTCCCGAAGCCCTTGAACACCCCACTGCCGCCCCACAGGGCCGGCACGGCCATGTACCCCGAATCGGACAAATGGAAGACGACTACGGTGCCCGCTTCGGCCAGCCGGGCCCACACCGGGTCATGGACCGGGTCGCCCAGTGACCGCGGCCGCACTTCGCCCGGCACCGGCGCGGGACGTACACAGACGATCTTCGCGCCGCGACTGTGCACGAATTCGACCTCTTCGACCGCCTTGTCCGGATCGGCCAGCGAGATGATCGGGGCCGACAGGAAACGATGGTCCGGACGGTCGAAACCCCAGTCCTCGTCGAGCCACAGGTTGAACGCGTGCACCGAGGCCATCGTGGCGTCGATGTCATGCTTGAGCCCCTCCTCGACACCACAGGCGAATGTGGGCAGCATGAACACCGTTTCGAGGTTCTGCTTGTCCAAGATCTTCACCCGGGCATCGCGGTTCTGGTACTCGGGGTGATCTCCGAGGCGGTCCACCTTGAACAACGACGCCGGGTTCACTCCTTCGGGGATCTCTCCGCGGAACAACAGATCCAGACAACCCGGCTCGATGATGGGATCGAACGTCGGATTGGGAATGAAGTGGTTGACCACGCCACCGAACAGCGCCAGCGTGCGCTTGCCGTCCTGAACCATCTGCACGCCGCGACTCCTGAATTCCTTCGGCAGATGTCTGGTGAAGGCATCGAGTGGTTCGTAGTAGTGGTTGTCGACGTCGATTGCCCGGTAGTCCAAGGGCTGTGGCGTGGTGGTCATGACGTCTCCTCCTCGAGCGGTGGGAAGCTGGGCGGTCGCTTTTCGAAGAATGCGGTGATGCCTTCGATGAAGTCCGGCCGCAGCATCGACTCGTGCATCAGTTTCTCTGCATCGGCACTGGCCTCGTGCACGTTTCGCAAAGCATCCCGGTAGATCTGGCCCTTGATCACTGCCAGCGAGCTCGGCGCGCAGTTGCGCGCCATGTCTTCCGCGTACGCGAGAGCCTGCGCCAGCAGATCCTCGGGCGCGAAGACGTCCTTGACGAGTCCGAGTTCCTTGGCCTCCTCGGCATGGAACGTGCGGCCGGTCAGCAGTAGGTCAAGCGCCGCGCCCCAGCCGACCACCCGCGGCAGAATCCACGAGATTCCGTACTCGGCGATGAGGCCGCGCCGGGAGAACGCGGTGGTGAATTTCGCGCCCGCCGCGGCGAACCGCACGTCGCACATCAGGGCCTGCGTGAGACCGATGCCGGCACACGCGCCGTTGATCGCTGCGATCAACGGCTTGCGGAGCTCGGTGACAAAGTGCGGGTGACGCTCGCCGACGAGCGCCGTGACGTCGGTGTCTCCGTAAGTGCTTGCGCCCCCGATCGCGTCGAGGTCGCCCATGTCGGCGCCCGCGCAGAACGCCCGGCCATTGCCGGTGAGCACGATGACGCGGACAGCGGGGTCGGCCTCGGCGCGGTCGATGCACTGATAGAACGCGCGCGCGAGGCCGCCTCCCCAGGCATTCATTCGATCCGGCCGGTTGAGGGTGAGTACCGCGACACCGCTGTCGAGGATCTCGTAGAGCACCGGCGCAGCGCCGGCGGCGGGCTCCGCCACGCGATCGACAGCGCTCACCGACGTACCTCCTCAGGTGGACAGATGCTGATACTGTACACCTATCGGTAGAGGCTTCCGCAAACGCTTGGACTGATTGTCCGTCGTCAAGTCCCACCGTTTGATTGGCGGGGCGAATCTCGTTCTGCACCAACGCAGGAGGCCTTCCGAGGGGGCCGCGAATTTGACCGCGCCGCCCCACATTCGCCCCGCTCTAGGTGAAGTCGCTACCGCCGTCGACATTGATGTTCGCGCCGGTCATGTAGGAGTTGCGCCGCGACGCCAGGAATGCCACGACGGGTCCGATCTCGGTGGGCAGACCGGCGCGCGGAAGATGCGCCGGATGACCGAAGTGCTCGTCGATGGCGGCCATCAGCGCATAGGGATCGCCGCCGTCGACGTCTACCGAATTTGCCCAGCCGACAAGCGCTTCCGAGGCGATGCTGCCCGGCGAAACCACGTTCACAAGAATTTCGTCGCGCGCCAGGAACAGCGAGAGGTTCTTCGAGACGCTGGTCACCATCGATTTGGCCGCCGTGTAGGCGGGCAGGATCTCGCTCTGGCGCTGCGTCGAGTGAGCCGAGAAGTTGACGATGCGAGCCCAGTCCGCGGCGCGGAGCAACGGCAGGGCCGCGCGCACGCAACGCACCATTCCCATCGCCCCCTCCTCGACGGCCTGACGCCAGTCTGCGTCGTCGAGTTCGTCGAAGGTGCCCCGCACGCTGGGGCCGACGGCGTTGACGAGGATGTTGAGCTGACCGCCCCAGCGGTCGCTCACCGCCGAAAAGGCTTCGCGGACCTGAGCGCCGTCGGTGGTGTCGGCGACGACGCCGAACGCGTCGGGGCTGCCCCGCTCCCGCAGCTGGGCGGCCGCGCCGTCGAGCGACGCCCGGCTGCGGCCCACCACCGCCACTCGCGCGCCGTCTTCGGCGAAGCAGTGCGCAGTCGCCAGGCCCATCCCCCGGCCGCCACCGACGACGACGGCGGTGGCGTCCCGAAGACCGAGATCCATCAGCGGGTGTCTAGGTTCCCGTCCAGTTCGGCTTGCGCTTCTCGGCAAACGCCGTGGCGCCCTCCATCGCGTCCTTGGAGCCGAACACCGGGAAGGCGATCTCGCCCTGCTTCTTCCACATCTCGGCCTCGCTCCATTCGGAGGACTTGACGATGATCTCCTTGGTCGCCGCCACGGCAAGTGGACCGTTGGCGGTGATGCGCTCGGCCAAGGCCAGCGCACCGTCGAGCGCCCCTCCCGGCTCGGTCAGCACGTTGACGAAGCCCCACTGCGAGGCCTCTTCGGCGGTGAAGCTGTCGCCGGTGAGGGCGAGCTCAAGGGCCTTCTGGTACGGGATCCGCCTCTGCAGGCGCAGAAGCCCGCCGCCCGCGGCCACCAGACCTCGTTTCACTTCGGGGATTCCGAACTTGGCATTCTTGGCGGCCACGATCAGGTCGGTAGCCAACACGATCTCGGTGCCGCCGGCCAGGGCGTAACCCTCGACCGCGGCGATGAGGGGCTTGCGTGGCGGACGCTCGGTGAAGCCGATGCCACGGCCTTCGATCGCCGGCACCTCACCGGCCATGAAGGCTTTGAGGTCCATCCCCGCGCAGAAATTGCCCCCCGCGCCGGTGACGATCGCAACCGAAAGCTCCGGCGAGTCGTCGAGTTCGTCCACCGCGTCAGCCAGCCCCTGGGCCACCGCGAGGTTGAACGCATTGCGCGCCTCCGGCCGGTTGATGGTGATGATCAGTACCCGACCCTGCCGTTCCAGGAGAACCTCGTCTGACACTTGTCGCCCTTCACCTTTCGCGTGGGTTACCACCGGGAGTGCTGGAAAAGCTTACTATAGGCCTTACAGTAAAAGAGGAGAAGATCGGCACCAGAAACCGATCCTGCAGCCGGCGGTAGAGTCGCCTGCGCGACAGGCTGGCGGCACGCACGTAAAGGCGCAGTTCAGACTAGTAGCTGTCGACAGGTTCGCGATCACGAATTGATGGAGGTAGCCCCGAGTGGCCAAGCAAGCGACCGCGGAGAAGCGGCAGCGCCGCGAACGCGGGTCCATCAATCCCGACGACATCATCAAGGGCGCCTTCGAACTGGCCGAACAGGTCGGCATCGACAACCTCAGCATGCCGCTGCTCGGCAAGCACCTCGGCGTCGGGGTCACCAGCATCTACTGGTACTTCCGCAAGAAGGACGACCTGCTCAACGCGATGACCGACCGCGCACTGCGCCAATACGCGTTCGCCACCCCCTACGTCGAGGCCAAGGACTGGCGTGAGACGCTCGCGATCCACGCCAGGTCCATGCGAAAGACGTTCATGGGCAATCCGATCCTGTGCGACCTCATCCTCATCCGCTCAGCGCTGAGTCCACGTGCGGCAAAGGTCGGGGTACAAGAGGTGGAACGAGCCATCGGCAGCCTGGTCGAGGCGGGCCTGTCCCCTGAAGACGCATTCGACACCTACTCGGCAATGTCCGTTCATGTCCGCGGCTCGGTCGTGTTGCAGCGGTTACGCGACAAGAACCTGGCCGGTGAAGACGGCCACGGCGACATCGACGACACGATGAACATCGACCCCGAGACCGCCCCGCTGCTGGCCGCCGTCACGCAGAAGGGACACCATCTCAGCGCCTCCGACGATCGCAATTTCGAGTTCGGCCTTGAGTGCATTCTCGAGCACGCGACGCGTCTCATCGAGAAGAACAAGAAACCGGCACGCAAGGCCACCTCGCGAAAGCGCTGACTCCCCAGTCGCCGAAAGCGCGGACCCCCCCCAGTCGCCGGAATTGCATTCCAGCAGGCCGCTTCTCGCACTTTTCCTGCTCGAATGCAATTCCGGCGGAGTGAGGCTAGATGTACTACCCAGGCAGGTTGGTTGAAGAAGTGTGACGACTCGCTGTAGCGGTCGTTGATTGGCGAAGGCCTCCCGTC
>NZ_JAQGCZ010000014.1 GCF_027706845.1 Mycolicibacterium sp. BiH015 | reverse complement strand
TCGGTGTCGTTCCAGAGCAGGTCGGCGACGGTGAAGGTGCGGGGGGTGTCTTCGGACAGAGTCTTGGTGTCATCGACCGCGACCGGCGGCGTATTGGTGCTTTCGATCGCGAACGCCGATGACTGCGTGACTGCGAGCGTGCGGGCTTCTGGTGAGCTCTCCTGACTGCGGGTGCTTTCTCGCCGCGCCCACGCCAACATTGCGAGAAGAATTGGCGATTCTGCGGGCGCGCCTGGTCCGTCTCCGGCTGCGAACGGCGCCACCAGCGCCTGGACGAGACCACTGGTAACGCCTACCTGAGTAGGGGTAGTCGACGGTGTTTCAGTAGGAGCAGCTATCGCCGCCGGAAGAGCCGAGTTGTCGACAGTCGGCAGGCTGAGGCTCTCGACCGCACCCAACTGTCCGGGTGCGCTAGGCGCTTTATCAACTGGCGCGAAAACAGATTCAGCTTCCGAGGCCGGATCTGTCGCAGACGCAGAACTGCCTTCGGCGACGTTTCTTTGCGGGGCAGCCGGGGACGCGCGCCGAGACGTGGGTGGCTCACCGTCCTCCTCCGGGCTGTTGTCCTCGGAATTTTCGTCGCCTGTCCCTCGGGGTGGGTCGCCTACCGGATCGTCGTCTGAGGCTTGCTCTGGGTCCTTATATTCCATGTCCTGGTCCGATGAATCAGACTCTGACGGCTCGCGGTCGGCCTTGGTCCCGCCGTCGCCATCGTCCGTGGAAGACCCGGCATTGTGGGTGCGTGTTCTGGAGCTTGGGCGGGGAGAGTCGGACTTCGACCCACTGCGTGGTGCGTCAGAAGTGCTCCCACCATTGGCGTTGCCAGGGTCGGCTGTAGCTGGAAAAGGTACGACCACGGTCCCGATGCCCAGGGCGACGGCCAGTGCTCCGACATGACCGATGTACTTGGCATAACCCACTGAACAGCCCCCCGTCGACCGGCCCAAGATGGCCGAAACTGACGCGAATGCTAACAGTTGGCAACCCCACTCGGCGTCATCAAATAGGAAAACACCAACTAGCGCGTCAATTCAGTGCAACTTCTGAGCTGGGGTTTCGTTGCGGTCGCCCAAAAATCATACGATCGGACGACAGGGGGAGTACCGCACATGTCCTACCGGAGCAAATTGCTGAGCCGCACAAACGATCATCTCAGACCGCGGGACAGCGGGCGGGAAGACGCAGCTCGCTTACGCAGGTTCGAAGTACACAAAAGAACGTCACACCGGCAGCGCCGGACTAGGAGGTCTTCGACACCCTCGGATCGTCGGCGTCGCTCAACAGCCGCCGTGTGCGCCGGCGCGACCGCATCGGAGTGACGTTGCCGTCCGTGCCCTCGATCGGGCCGTGCGGGTGCCGGAGTTCGTATTCGTCCTCCAGCGCCTCGGCGATGCCTCCGCCGGTCAGCGTCGACTCCAGCGCCTTCTCCGGGTTGCGTGCGAACTCGTCGGGGAACACAAAGCGGCGGAACGCCCAGAACCGGAACGCCATCTGCAGCAGATTGCCGATGATGTAGGCGGAGATGAAGTCGGCGACGTTCTCGACGGCCAGCGACACCATCGGCACGCGCAACATGAACACGTAGCTCGAAATCCACAGCGGGGCCATGCTCAGCAGCACGCCGACTGCGCTGACCCCGAAGAACAGCAGCGCTTCGTGATGCCGTTCACGGCCTCCGCGGTCGCGGAAGCTCCACTCCCGGTTCAGGATGTAGGACGCGATCACCGCGACGATGCCGGCGATGATCTTCGCCGTCACCGGCTTGGGTTCCAGAATCGTCAACTTGAGCGTGAAGAAGATCGCCGAGTCGATGACGAACGTCGTGGCACCGACGATCGCGAACTTGATGAGCTCGTGGTGCCGTTCGGCGTAGGGACGGATCGGCCGCGGCAGGCGGGCGATCGTCGCATCGGCAAAGGACACAAGGAGCGAGTCTACGTAACGGTTGTCCCGGATGCCGCATCCGCTAGTAACCGCAGGTCAACAGTGTGGTGTAGGTCATGACACGATGTAAGCCGTGTCAAGACGCTCTTCGCTCGCCCGCCCCAAACCGACGGTCGCAATGATCGGCGGCGGACAACTCGCCCGCATGACCGCCCAAGCCGCCGTCGCGCTCGGCCAGACCCTGCGCGTCCTTGCGGTCAAAAGCGATGAATCGGCGGCCCAGGTCACCCCTGACGTCGTGATCGGTTCGCATACCGACCTGGACGCACTGCGTCGCGTCGCCGACGGTGCGACGGCGTTCACCTTCGACCACGAGCACGTCCCCACCGAGCTGTTGGACAAGCTGGTCGCCGACGGGGTCAATGTTTTGCCCCCTCCGGAGGCGCTGGTGCATGCCCAGGACAAGCTCGTCATGCGTCGCCGTCTGTCCGAGCTCGGAGCGCCCGTGCCGCGCTTCTCGGACGTGACTTCCGTCGAGGATGCGGTGGCGTTCGCTCGTGACCTCCGGGGACCGGTGGTGATCAAAACCGTCCGCGGCGGGTACGACGGCCGCGGCGTGATGATGGCCGACGACGCCGACGAGGCGCGCTCGGTTGTCGAACGGTACCTGGCCGACGGAGTGCCGGTGATGATCGAAGAGCGGGTCGCGATGCGCCGCGAGTTGGCCGCGCTGGTGGCCCGCTCGCCGTTCGGGCAGGGCGCGGCGTGGCCGGTGGTCGAGACGGTGCAGAGCGACGGGATCTGTGTCACGGTGATCGCGCCCGCGCCCGACCTCTCGGAGGAAATCGGTTCTGCTGCTTCGGAATTGGCGCTCCGCGTGGCCTCCGCTCTCGGGGTCGTCGGGGTCCTTGCCGTCGAACTGTTCGAGACGGTCGACGGGGGACTGGTCGTCAACGAACTCGCGATGCGGCCGCACAACTCCGGGCACTGGACGATGGACGGCGCGCGCACCAGTCAGTTCGAGCAGCATCTACGCGCCGTCCTCGACTACCCGCTCGGCGACACGTCGGCGCTCGCCCAGACCGTCATGGGCAACGTGCTTGGCGCACCTGAGACGCCGACGATGTCGATGGACGAGCGCGTGCACCACCTGTTCGCGCGGATGCCCGATGCCAAGGTGCACCTCTACGGCAAAGAGGAGCGGCCGGGCCGAAAGATCGGGCACGTCAACATCGTCGGCGGGCCGACAAATTCTGGTGAAGTCGGCGGCACATCGGAGTCGGTGGAGTCCCTGCGGGAGCGGGCGGAGAGGGCGGCACACTGGTTGTCGCACGCACAGTGGACGGACGGATGGGACCCTCACGCATGACCGCACGGGTTGGCTTGATCATGGGCAGCGACAGCGATTGGCCGGTGATGTCCGAGGCCGCGGAGGCGTTGGCGGAGTTCGACGTTCCGTTCGAGGTCGGTGTCGTGTCAGCACACCGCACGCCGGGCCGGATGCTGACCTATGCCCAGGACGCCGCCGGCCGCGGCATCGAGGTGATCATCGCCGGCGCGGGCGGCGCCGCCCACCTGCCCGGCATGGTCGCGTCGGCGACTCCGCTGCCTGTGATCGGCGTGCCGGTGCCGTTGGCGCGCCTGGATGGGATGGACTCGCTGCTGTCGATCGTGCAGATGCCCGCCGGGGTGCCGGTGGCGACCGTGTCGATCGGGGGTGCCCGCAACGCGGGGCTGCTGGCGGTGCGCATCCTCGGCGCATCGGACACTGGGCTGCGGGACCGCATGGTGGCCTTCCAGGCCTCGCTTGAGCAGATGGTGCTGGAAAAAGACGAGGCACTGCGCCGGCGCCTGCTGGGGAAGTAGCGCCACACTGCGCTTCTGGCGTAGACCGCTGCGTCAATAAAAGTAGCTTTGAGCTGTGTTTTAGGTCGTCCGTGTGTATTCCTGGCGAAGATTGGCTACCGTACCTTTGTGTCCATCTCGCTGCCAGGCTTCGACAACTGGCTGACCGAGCGGCTCGAAGAGTGCGCCGACGATTCGGGCGAGCGCGTCGACATGTACGTAGCCCGCGCAGTCGCCGCGCAGATGATCAGCGACTACGAGCGCACCAATGGCGAGTCGGCCGGCAAGTTGAAGGCACACCTGTCCCAGTCGGGACTGTCAGGGGAAACTGTCGCTGACGGCATCACATCGGTGCTGACCAACGCGCGCCGGCTCCAGGCTTTACATGCCACCGGCCTGGTCGACTCGGCCCCGGACCCGGCTTTCGCGCGTATCACCACCACCGCCGCCGACGCCCTCGGCGCTCCCGCAGCGGCTCTCGTGCTGATCGGTGCCGATCGTCAATCGGTGAAAAGCGCCTTCGGATACGAACTGACTTCGCTCCCGCCACACCTCAGCGCTCTCGACGAGTCCTTCGACAAGTACGTCGTTGCCAACGGTTCGCTGGTCCGTGTCGACGATGCGCGCCATCACCCACTGTTCAAGACGTACTCCGTCGTCGGCCAGGGCCACGTCACCGCCTACCTCGGGGTGCCGCTCACCGACCGCGCCGGAAACACCGTGGGCGCGCTGCATGTGTCCGACGGCTCGCCGCGCGAGTGGAGCCGGGGCCACATCCAGATCCTCGACGATCTCGCCGCAGCCGTGACGTCCCGAATCTTCAGCCGCTGAAATCCCTTCAGCGCAACAACTTTCACGTCACGTAGCCGAGAGCGCGGTTCTCCGTGCGGATCCTGACGTTGAGCATTGCAGCGTTCGCAAGGCTGAACACGATTGCCGTCAACCACGCCGAGTGCACCAGCGGAAGGGCAGCCACTTCAACCGTCACCGCTGTGTAGTTCGGATGATGCAGCCAGCGGTACGGGCCGCGCGTCACCAGAGGCGCACCCGGAACCACAATCACCCGCGGATTCCAGTGCTTACCCAACGTCGCGGCACACCACCAGCGGGCGACAGTGCCGGCGCCGACCAGGGCCACCATCGGCCAACCCAGCCATGGGATGAACGGTCGATGCAGGAGCGCGACCTCGGCAGCACACGAAACCAGAAGCAGCGCATGCATACTCACCATCACCGGGTAATGGCCCCGACCGAACTCCTCGCCTCCGTTGGCGAACGACCACTGCGCATTTCGGCGCGAAACAACCAACTCGACGAGCCGCTCGACGGCGATCGCGACAATGAAGAGGTAGTACATCGCGCACCGCCTACCAACTCAGCAGGAGCAACTCGAAGCTGAAGCCCGGCCCCATCGCCAGCATGACACCGTGCGACCCGGAAGGAGGCGGGTCGGCCGCCGTCCTGGCGAGAACGTCGAGCACCGAGGCCGACGAGATGTTTCCGTGGTCCCGCATCGACTGCCAACTGTGGCGCAGCGCGTCGTCGGGCAGGTGCACCGCGGCGCCGATGGCGTCGAGCACCTTGGGCCCGCCCGGGTGGCACACCCACGTCGAGATGTCCGCTGTGCTGAGCCCATGGTCTGCGAGGAACCCGTCAACGGCTGCGGCGAGATGCTCTTCGGCCATCCGTGGGACGTCCCGTGACATCACGAGCTGGAAGCCGGTGGACCCGACGTTCCATCCCATGACGTCGACGGTGTCGGGGAACAGGGTGCTGTGAGTGGCGACGATACGAGGTCCCGGATGCGGCGTGGCGGGACTGCGCTCGGAGCCGACCACCGTCACCGCGGCAGCGCCGTCGCCGAACAGGCACAGCCCGATCAGTGCCGGTATCGAGGTGTCATGCCGCTGCAGAGTCAACGAACACAGCTCGACGGACAGCAGCACCGCGACGTGGTCGGGAAATCCCCGCAGATAGTCGTGCACCCGCGCCAGACCCGCGGCGCCGGCCACGCATCCGAGCCCGAAGATGGGGATGCGCTTCACGTCCGGCCGCAGACCCAACTGGCCCGCGATTCTTGCGTCGAGGGTCGGCACCGCCACCCCGGTGCTGGACACCGTGAAGATCGCGTCGACGTCGGCAGCCTCGAGGTGTGCGGCGGACAACGCGGATCGCACCGCCTGCTCGCCCAACTGACCTGCCACCTCCAGGTACGCCGTGTTCGCCTCGGTGAACCCGGTGAGCTCCGGATAACGGTCGACCGGAAGCGCCAGGTTGCGGTGCTCGACGCCGCTGCTGAGTGCGAACCGCGCGAATGCCGGTTCGGTGAATCCCGTCAGAGCGTCGGCAACCTCCTCCTGGCTGTACTGGTGGTCGGTGAATGCCACCGCGGTGCCCGCGATGTGCGGCGCACCGGGACGGCGCAAGGGAGTTCGTTGTTGAGGGGCGAAAAATGATGTATCAGTCATGCCCGGATAAACGGCGTATCGACGCCTTCGCGTTCAAACTTCCGCGGCTTCGTGAACTTGTCCACAATGGTGCACGGAAAGCCGATTTCAGCGTATAACCGCAGTTCAGAGTTGTTTTCTGTGAACCCGGCTGGAAATCGCGAGAGGGTTATCAGCCGTCTGCCAGGCTCGTCCCCGAAATTGAGGATCGGCTGTTAGTCGGCATGGCGAATGCAAATGCGGGGCGGCACTGGAATGCGGCTTTGCCTGGCAAACTCGGTGACGTGCACGATAATTCGGCGTTCCCGGGAGAACGAGAAGACAGTGTGCAATCGGTCACATGGACCGAGCGCGCTGGGATTCAGGACGCTTTGAGCACTACAACAGGAGCGGAATGTTGCACGGGCGCCGCGGCTTGGATGTGGCCGGTCTGTGCCGAGTGAATGCCTGCATCGACAACCGCTGCTCCACGTGAAAAGCGCGGAGTAGCGTGCCAACCACACTCGCACTGCGCGGTACGGCGGAAGGCCTTGCCCTCGATGTACACCTGCATGCTTGTGAAATTGCCCATACAGCCTGAGCGCGAACCACCATCCATGCTGAGGTTTGGCTGAGATGCGGCCGACCCCGGACTTCGCGCAGGGCCTCGATCGCGCTAAAGTTACCGACGAGTAGCAAGGAGATGAAGATGGCTAGTTGGGCCGGAAATCCGTCGTTCGATCTCTTCCAGTTGCCGGAGGAGCATCAGGAACTGCGCGCAGCGATCCGTGCGCTCGCGGAGAAGGAGATCGCGCCGCACGCCGCCGACGTCGACGAGAACGCACGCTTCCCACAAGAAGCGCTCGACGCGCTGGTCGCCAACGGCTTCAACGCCGTGCACGTGCCCGAAGAGTACGACGGCCAGGGGGCTGACTCGGTCGCAGCGTGCATCGTCATCGAAGAGGTCGCCCGCGTCGACGCGTCGGCATCACTCATCCCCGCGGTCAACAAGCTCGGCACGATGGGGCTGATCCTGCGCGGTTCTGACGAACTGAAGAAGAAGGTGCTCCCGTCGCTGGCCTCCGGCGAGGCGATGGCCTCCTACGCGCTGTCCGAGCGCGAGGCGGGCAGCGACGCCGCCTCGATGCGCACCCGCGCCAAGGCCGACGGTGACGACTGGATTCTCAACGGCGCCAAGTGCTGGATCACCAATGGCGGCAAGTCTGCGTGGTACACCGTCATGGCCGTCACCGATCCCGACAAGGGCGCCAACGGCATCTCCGCGTTCATGGTGCACCTCGACGACGAGGGATTCACGATCGGGCCCAAGGAGCGCAAGCTCGGGATCAAGGGCTCCCCGACCACGGAGCTGTACTTCGAGAATTGCCGCATCCCCGGTGACCGCATCATCGGTGAGCCCGGCACGGGCTTCAAGACCGCGCTCGCCACGCTCGACCACACCCGCCCGACCATCGGCGCCCAGGCTGTCGGCATTGCCCAGGGCGCACTCGACGCGGCGATCGAATACACCAAAGACCGCAAGCAGTTCGGCAAGTCGATCAGCGACTTCCAGGCGGTGCAGTTCATGCTCGCCGACATGGCGATGAAGGTCGAAGCCGCACGGTTGATGGTGTACTCGGCGGCGGCCCGGGCCGAGCGCGGCGAGGGCAATCTGGGCTTCATCTCGGCGGCCTCGAAGTGTCTGGCCTCCGACGTTGCGATGGAGGTCACCACCGACGCGGTGCAGCTCTTCGGCGGCGCCGGCTACACCGTGGACTTCCCCGTCGAGCGGATGATGCGCGACGCCAAGATCACTCAGATCTATGAGGGCACCAACCAGATTCAGCGCGTCGTGATGAGCCGCGCCCTGCTGAAGTAGGGTCGCCGCGGGGAATAGCATTCCGGGCTGTGATCGCGGGGGTGATCACAGCCGTGGCTTCTCGGTCGTGGACAGGGCGAGAAATTGACCGCCTGTGCCTATCGACTCGCGGCGATAATGTAGGGCGCATGCCGTCCGACGATCTCGAACCGCGGGTTGAGGCCCTCGAAGATCAGGTGCGTGACCTGACTGCACGAGTCCGGGCGACGGAGCACGATGCGGCAGCGGCCCGTGTCCTCGCAGGCGGCGCCGATCGCGACGTCGGCGAGATCCGGGGCGAACTCCGCCATTTCCGACAGTCGACGATGACGAGTTTGAACGCGATGCGCCAGGGCTTCCTGGAACTGCGCGCCGAGTTCGGTGAACTGCGTGATCACGTAGACCGTGGCTTCGCCGAGATGCGGGGCAAGCTCGACGCCACCGCAGCCGGTCAGCATCAGATCGTCGACCTGCTTCACACGATCATTGAAAAGCCGATGAGCTAAGCCTCGGCGGGCCGCAGGTGCGTGATGTCGCCTGCCGACACCGTCACCGTCGTCCCGGCGTCGTCGATGAGCAGCCGGCCGGCTTCGTCGATATCCGTTGCGAAGCCGACGATTTCGGAGTCACCGGGCAGCAGCGCGCGCACGCGCGTTCCGATGGTCGTGCTGACGCTGCGGTACTCCGCGGCCAGCCCGGCGTCGCCGGCCCGCCATCTCGCGAGGCGCTCACTCAATGCGCGCAGGAGCGAGCCGGCCAGCACCGTCCGATCGGTGTCGTGGCCCAACATCGACAGCGACACCGCGTTCGGATCGGGGAGTTCGTCGGCGGTCAGGGTCACGTTGAGGCCCAGGCCGACGACGATGACCGGTGCGGACACCTCGGCGAGGATTCCTGCGAGTTTTCCCGTCCCGACAAGAACGTCGTTCGGCCACTTGACTCCCGCGTCGACCCCGAGCTGCTCGCGCACGGTGCTTGCGACGGCGAGGCCGGTCAGCAGCGGCAACCAGCCCCACCTGGCGGCCGGGATGCCGGTGGTGTCGACACCGACCGACATCGCGATCTGAGACCCGGGCGGCGCTGACCAGCTGCGGCCGTGACGGCCTCGTCCTGCGGTCTGGAACTCGGCGAGCAGCACAGCTCCCGCGATGTCCTCGCCTGCGGCCGCCCGCCCGATGAGGTCGGCATTCGTCGACCCGGTTTCCTCGACGACCTCAAGATGACGCCACTCGGTACCTGAGATGGCGGCGCGTAGAGCGGCGACGTCGAGTGCTGGGCGACTGGGTAAGGGCACGTCGCCGAGGTTAGGTCAGTTCCGGGCGGCAGCTTCAGTGGGGGCGATCGATTCGATGTCCTGCGCGATCTCGGCGAGGCGCAACGCAGCGCGGTTCAAGGATTCGAAACCCCAGACGAGCGACACCATCGCAGCGAGCGTCCACAGGTTTCCGAACGCCCACTCCCAGGTTGTGGTGTGTGGTGCGGAGTAAAGCCAGTACGCAGCAATCGCCACGAGCGAGTATCCGCAATAAATGGAGAAGCGGCCGGCATCGCTCGCATGCCACCCCGGGTGCCGACGGTTACGCGTATGCCACGCGCCGAGCGCGGCGACGATCACCACGGCGAGGAAGGTCGACCCCATTGACGGCCCTTTGGGTACAGGCCCCCGGTTCGGGGGCTGTGCTTTGCCAGAACTGGAGCCACCTGACACAAGAACGAAAGCGTGCAGTGACGACAAGAACGGCCTGGTGGATAAACGATAAGGTCACGGCGACAAAATCGTCAATATCGAGCTATGCGTGTGTTCGGAGTTTTCGCCGAGAATCGTTCGCTAAAGCGTCACATTCGTGTCGCTTTTTGTCTTGCGGGACTGATGTGACGTTTGTGATCTAAACCTGAAGGCTGCCGGTGGCGGGTTCGATGGTCTCCCATTGGGCAGCGAGCCTGGCATGGTCGGCGGCCACGCGCTTCAGCGCGCTCGATCCAGCAGCGAACGCTGCTGCCGCTGCCAGCGACAACGTCGAGCCGAGCACCCAGTCGCTCGCGGCCAACCAATACGCCGCGATGGCCGCAAGCGGATACGCCGACAGGATGTAGGTCCGGCCCGCCGCACAGGTCGTCCACCCCGCGTGCCGACGTACACGAAGGTGCAGTGCCCACAAACCAGCGGTGAGTGCGATCGCGATGACTACGGTCATTCGCGGACCCTCCTTGCACCCCGACCCGACTTCGCCAAACGGGCAGTTACCCGTAGGTAGCAGTCTGCGCGATAATCCTTAGAACAGCGTGTGACCACGGAAACGATCTGGTCACAGTGCCGTGCGCGTCAATTTCTCGCTCTCGCGCCTACGCTCGACCAAGGCGGGGTCAGGATTTGCCACCTGCACCAAGGACGCGCCGACAACGTACAGCGCGAGGAGCCGTTCGATCACGTCGTCGGCGCTGTCCCACGGTGCCGACGACATCACGCGATCCGCGCCGGTGATGCCCTGATTCTCGGCAGACGCCCGCGCCGCGGCGAGGACGTCGTCCGCCGATCGGCCCTCCAGTGCGGGACCCGGCTGACGCTCCGGCACGATCTGGTCGCCGTGCACCCGCACGGCCGTCGCATAGTCCGTCAGCCCCACCGCGAGGTCGGGGACCGGCTTGCCGAACGGATCCAGCGACAGCACGGCGATCTCACCCATACCGACCGCGGCGTCCGCGTCGTCGAGACGCTCGGCCGTGCACAACGCGATGTCGGCCTCTCCGCCGAACACCACCTCGGCGCCGATCCACCAGATGCCGAACAGGACCGCAACCGTCTGCCAATGCGCGGGCAGCAAGACCGCCACGCGGCTTGCCGGCGTGGCACCCAGTTCGTCGCGCAACAGGTTTCCGGTCTTGGCTGCCCAGTTCGCCAAGGTCGCCGTCGACAACTCGATGCGCTCGCCGGTGGCGTCGTCGTAGTAGGTGATGCGCGGTCCGGCCGGATTGGTGGCCATCAGCGGATCCAGGATCGCGGAGCTGACGTTCGTCACGTCAGTTGACGCACTCGGGGTCGTTCGAGCCGGCCGTGATGATCGGTGACGGCGGAGGCACCGTCTCACCCGTATCGGTCACGACGCCGGTGGTGTTCGGGTCCGCCCCCATCAGCGTCACGTCCGTCCCGTCCAGGCCGGCGCCCGGACCCGTGTAGTCCGCGGACAGCACGACCCGCACCGTGCCCTCGGGCAGCGTCTTGTTCTCGACGACCTGCAGTCCGCCCAATTCCAGGGCGACCGCCTGGGCGCCCAGATCGTCGGTGCGGGCGGCCTGGACCTGGCTGCTGGTCACCTTAGGGCCTTCGTTGTTGCCGACGTTGCCCTGCGCGAAACCCTTGCCCGTCAACACATGTGCCACTGCGGCGGCCAAACCGTTGACATCGCTGTCGTTGATGACCTCGACCGTGGTCTTGTCGTTGCTGTACGTCAGCTCCTCGGTCTTACCCTCGTCCTGGTCGTGCAGCAGGCTCGTCACCCAGTCCTTGACCTCGGTCGGGTCGACGCGCACCACGCTCTGCATCCCGTCGTCACTCCAGCCCGCCTCTTCCAGGATCGGGATGGTCGCGAATGCGACGTTGCCCGCCGCCAGCTTCTGCAGCTGCTCGACGAAATCCATGATGTCCCAGCCCTCGGAGAGCACCACCGAACGCTGCACCGCCGCTTCGAGATTGCCCAGCGTGGTGGGGCTCGACAGCGTCTTGCTGGAGATCACCTCGTGCGCCATCGATGCCATCACCGCCTGCTGACGCGTCACGCGATCGAGGTCGCCGCGCGGCAGGTCGTGACGCTGACGCACGAAGCTCAACGCCTGTGCACCGTTCAGCTTCTGCCAGCCGGCCGGGAAATCGGCGCCCGAAAGTGGTTCGTAGACAGGATTATTGAGGCAGACGTTGACGCCGCCCAGGGCGTCGGTGATCAACGCGAAGCCGAGCAGCCCGATCTCGGCGTAATGATCGACGGTGACACCGGTCAGGTTGGCGACCGTCTTGATCAGCTCTTCGCGACCGGCCGCCTGCGCCTCCGGCTCCGCCTCCGCCGGGTCGACACCCTGTTGTTCGACGAGCTCCTTCATCTCCTCGAGATGCACCGAGCCGTACACGCCGTTGATCTTCATCTTCCCGATGCCCGGCGCCTCGACGTAGGAGTCGCGGGGGATCGAGATGGCGGTGGCCGACCTCCCGTTGTTCGGGATGCGGATCAAGATGATCGTGTCGGTGTTGGTGGACACCTCGTCGCCGGCGCGCAGCATCGCGCGCTCCTCGTCGGTCAGCGGGTTGCCGTGCGCATCGGTGCGACTGTCGGCGCCGACCAGCAGGATGTCGATCGCGCCGTCCTCGCCGCCGCCCCCGAGAGCGATCGGGTTGATGTGATTGATGCCGGCTTCGAACGAGCGGATCTTGCCCCACGCCACACCGGTGCCGATGACGACGGCCACTGCCAACGCCATGGAGACAGCGCGGATCACGTGAGCAGCAGGCATTTGCCCAGGCTACTTGCGACCGGCCCGCAATCCGAGGAGCCCGGACCGGCGTGCCAAACTCGTTATGTGAGCGTCCGAATCGTGATTTCCGGCGCCGGCGGGCTGGTCGGGCGCGTGTTGGCAGGTCAGGCGCATGCCGCCGGACGGGACGTGGTGGCGCTCACATCGTCGGAGTGGGACATCACCGATCCGGCGGCCGGGCCTGAGCTTTCCGCCGGCGACGTCGTCGTCAACTGCGCCGCCTTCACCAAGGTCGACGCCGCCGAGGCCGAGCCCGACCGCGCCCACGCCGTCAACGTCACCGGCGCGGAGAACGTCGCGAAGGCCTGCGTCCGCGCCGGCGCCTCGCTGATCCATATCTCCACCGACTACGTCTTCAACGGAGTCTTCGACGGCGAACCCCACCCATATGAAATCGACGATCCGACCGCGCCGCTGTCGGTGTACGGGCGCACGAAGCTCGCCGGCGAACTGGCGGTGTTGGCCGTGATGCCCGACGCCTACGTCGTGCGCACCGCCTGGATCTACGAGGGCGCCGACGGCTCCGACTTCGCCGCGGCGATGCGGCGTGCCGCATCGGAGACCGGCAACGTCGAGGTGGTCGCCGACCAGATCGGCACCCCGACCTATGTCCGCGACCTGTGCGGCGCGCTGCTACAGATTGCCGACGGGTCGGTCCGTGGACCGGTGCTGCACGCGGCCAACGAAGGCGGCGCGAGCCGCTTCGAGCAGGCCCAGGCAATCTTCGCCGAGCTCGGAGAAGACCCCGACCGGGTACGTCCCGTCGGCAGCGACAAACATCCGCGCCCCGCGCCGCGCCCGTCCTATTCGGTGCTGTCGTCGGTCAAATCGGCGGCCGCGGGCCTGACGCCGTTGCGTCCATGGCGCGAAGCCTTGGCTGAGGCGCTCGCCACAGCACGCGGGTAGTTACTCTCTACGCCGTGACGGTGATGCCTACGTGAGCGACGAACTGTTTGTCGTGACGGTGACGTACTCGCCGGGGCCGCACCTGGATCGGTTCCTCGCCACACTGGCGCACGCGACCGACCGACCGGTGACCGTCATCATGGCCGACAACGGTTCGACCGACGGCGCACCCGAAGAAGCCGCCGAGCGTTACCCGAACGCCACACTGTTCCGCACCGGCGGCAACCTCGGATACGGCACCGCCGTCAACCGCGCGGTCTCGGAATACGGGTTGGGTTCCGAAGACTTCTTCGTCGTCGCCAACCCCGACGTCCAATGGGGTCCCCGCAGCATCGATCTCCTCGTGGAGGCCGCGGCGCGGTGGCCACGCGCAGGCTCACTGGGACCGCTGATCCGCGACCCCGACGGCACGATCTACCCGTCCGCTCGGCACCTGCCGTCGATCGTTCGCGGCGGCATGCACGCCGTCGTCGGACCGGTGTGGAAGTCCAATCCGTGGACGGCGGCCTACCGCCAGGAGCGCACCGACCCCAGCGAACGCGTCGTCGGCTGGCTATCCGGATCCTGCCTGTTGCTGCGCGGATCGGCCTACTCCGACATCGCGGGATTCGACGAGCGTTACTTCATGTATATGGAAGACGTCGACCTGGGAGATCGGCTCGGCAGAGCCGGATGGCAGAACGTATACGTGCCCTCGGCGGAGGTTTTGCACGCGAAGGGGCACGCCACCGGTCGCGATCCAGCCCGCAACCTCGCTGCCCACCACGTCAGCACGTACACTTTTCTCGCCGATCGGTACCCGAAGTGGTGGCAGGCGCCGCTACGCTTGGCGTTCCGGGGGGCACTGGGGGCACGGGCCAATCTCGTCGTCCGGAATTCACGTAGGAAGCGGGCGAAAGGGCGGGGCTGATGGTCAATCCAGGCGAAGTCGATGCTGTCGTTCTCGTCGGTGGGATGGGCACGCGACTACGCCCCCTGACGCTGTCTGCCCCCAAACCGATGCTTCCCACGGCCGGGCTGCCGTTCCTGACCCACCTGCTGTCGCGCATCGCCGATGCCGGCATCGAGCACGTGGTGATGGGCACCTCCTACAAGGCGGCGGTGTTCGAGCAGGAATTCGGTGACGGCTCCAAACTGGGCTTGCAGATCGACTACGTCGTCGAGGACGAGCCACTGGGCACCGGCGGTGGCATCGCAAACGTCGCGTCGAAGTTGCGCCACGACACCGCAGTGGTTTTCAACGGCGACGTGCTGTCGGGGTGCGATCTGGGCGCACTGCTCGAATCGCACGGCAACAGCGGCGCCGACGTCACGCTGCACCTCGTGCGTGTCGGCGATCCACGCGCATTCGGCTGTGTGCCAACGGATTCCGACGGAGTGGTGACGGCCTTCCTGGAGAAGACGCAGGACCCGCCCACCGACCAGATCAACGCCGGCTGCTATGTCTTCAAACGTGCGGTGATCGACGAGATTCCGAAGGGCCGCGCGCTGTCGGTGGAACGCGAGATCTTCCCGGGGCTACTGTCTGAGGGCAAACGCGTGTGCGGCTACGTCGACGCCACGTACTGGCGCGACATGGGAACCCCCGAGGACTTCGTGCGCGGGTCGGCGGATTTGGTGCGCGGCATCGCGCCCTCGCCCGCGCTGACGCATCAGCGCGGCGAAAAGCTCGTGCACGACGGCGCTTCCGTGGCGCCCGGCGCACTGCTGATCGGCGGCACGGTTGTCGGTCGCGGCGCCGAGGTCGCCGGCGGTGCCCGTCTCGACGGCGCGGTGATCTTCGACGGTGTGAAAATCGGTGCGGGAGCGGTGATCGAGCGCTCGATCATCGGCTTCGGTGCGCATATCGGTCCGCGGGCGTTGATCCGCGACGGCGTGATCGGCGACGGCGCCGACATCGGCGCGCGGTGCGAGCTGCTGCGCGGCGCGCGGGTGTGGCCGGGCATCACGATCCCCGACGGCGGCATCAGGTTCTCGACGGACCTTTGATTGCCCGCGGAATAGCATTCCTGGCTGTTCAAGCCGACATCTTCACAGCCATGGCTTCTCGCTCGCGTTGCGCGATGGCTCCCCGTACCCATGCCGCAATTTCACGCGCTCGGTCACCCTTCATGACTCGGATGACGATCCAACCCATCGCGGTGATACCTCGTATACGCCGGGCGTCTTTGCGATACTGCGTGTCATCAGTGCGGTGATGTTCTCCGTCGTATTCGACCGCGATCTTCAAGTCTTGCCAGCCCATATCGAGTCTGGCGAACACGTAATCGTCTGCGTCGACTACAGGTATCTGAGTCTGCGGACGCGGGAAGCCCTGGTCGATAAGGATGAGGCGCAGCCGGCTCTCCTGCGGCGACTCCGCTCCCGCATCCATCAGCTCGACCGCTCCGCGACACCGTCGCACGCCCCTGCTGCCCTTATACCGCTGAGCAAGCTCGAGGATGTCGGCTGCCTGGACTCCGGTGGCACGAGCGAGCGCGTCGAGGTGCGCGACCGCTTCATCACGAGGAAGGTGGCGTCCGATGTTCAGCGCGGCGCGGGCGGGGTTAGCGATGGGTATGCCTCGGTGCCAGGTGATTTCACCGGGCGCGATAGGTTCCCGGCGGCTGACGATGCCGGTGGGCGAGTGATTGTTCGCCCAAATGACTTCGACGGGCACGGTGTCAGCTATCCATCGGGCACCGTGGAGCGCAGCCGCAGCGCGACCGGTGATCACCCCTCGGCGCCTGGACCAGAAATAGGCACCTCTGCTGCGTACGGCGACAGTGACTTCGAGGTCTTTGCGGACATACACGTCGGGAAATATCGAGCGGTAGTTCCATCGCAGCTGGCCTCTGGTCACCGCCCCTGACCGTATTGCCTCCGAGCCGACGATTACCTTCCCCATATCGATGAGCATGCACCGCGAAGCCGCGCCCACCGCGAGTGAGAACTCAGGGCTGTGGATAACTCGGATTCAACAGCCAGGAATGCTATTCCGCGGCAGTAGGCGGCAGGGTTGCGAGGCGGCGGGCGGCTGCGGCTGCGGCCAGTTGGGAGAGCCCGAAGTCGAGATCGTCGGGCAGACGGTCCAACGGCCACCACCGCAGTTCCAGCGACTCGTCGCTGCGCACGATCTGCGCGCCCTCCGGAGCATGCACAACGAACTGCACGTCGAGATGACGCGTGGGCACGCCCAGCGAGCAGGTCACCGGATGCACATGCAGCGCAGCCGGTTCCGGGGCAATGGTCAGGCCTTCGATACCTGACTCCTCGGTCGCCTCGCGCAAGGCCGCCGCAATGATCGTCTCGTCCTCGGGCTCGCAGTGACCGCCGAGTTGCAGCCAGCGCCCGAATCGCGGATGCAGCGTCAGCAGCGCCTGCGTGCCGGTGTGGTCGAGCACCAACGCCGAGCCCGTGAGGTGGCCCGGGACGCATGCCCGCAGGCAGGCGTCCTCGCGGGCGGCGAGGAAGGCCAGGTACGCGTGGCGCAGCGAATCTTGCTCGGGATCAAGCGCATTCCACTCGGTGAGCACCTCCACCGCTGACTGGTGCAGGCTCACTTGCGAACCAGCAGACCGTCTGTGGGGACGGGGCTTCTGGGCACCAGCGGTTCGTCGGGATAGCCGATGGCGATGGCCCCCAGCGGCTCCCAGTCCTGCGGCAGATCGAGCTGTGCGCGCACCAGGTCGGGCGCGAAGATGGTCGAACCTATCCAGCAGCTGCCGACGCCGCGGACGGCGAGCGCGACCAGCAATCCTTGCACCGCAGCACCGACGGCGACTGTGAACATCGTGTGCTCGGCCGCAGTGCGCCGCTCGTCAGGATACGTGTGAGCACCATCGGGCACCATGAACGGGATCATCAGTTCCGGTGCGTCGTAGAGGATCTGGCCGCGGCTGACCCGGCGCTCCACGGAATCGCTGTCCCGGCCGTCGGCACCGAGATCAGCGCGCCACCGGTCCTTCATCGCGTCGAGCAACCCGACCCTGCGCGTCGGATCCTGTATCCACACAAACCGCACCGGCCGGGTGTGGTGTGGCGCCGGCGCTGTCAGCGCCTCACCGACCGCGGCCTCGATCAGAGCCCCGTCCACAGGTTCTGCACTGAATGTGCGCACCGACCGCCGCAGCAGCTGAGCTTGTGAGCGGCCGAGCGTGATGGCCTCTTCGGTGCCGAGCCAGAACAGATCTTCCTCGCCGGCCCGCACCAGATTTCGTGCCGACGAGCCGTCGGGGCGGAGCTCGAGCCCGCGCACCACCGCGACGGGCACTGCGGTCAGCTTGCCTTTCACGAGGTCGGCAGCCGCTGCGATCTCGTCGGCGACGGCGATCTCGGTGACGATCAATTCGTTGCCGTGCCGATCGTGTTCGCCTGCGTAGGCATGGAGCACTTCGAGCCCCGCAGCACCGATCGCGACGTCGGTCTGACCCGTGCGCCAGGCGCGCCCCATCGTGTCGGTGACGACGACGCCGACAGTCACGCCGAGTCGCTCCCGTAGCGCGTCGACCAGACGAGCCGCACTACCGTCGGGATCCACGGGCAGCAGCGCCAATTCGTGGGATTCGACGTTGGAGCCGTCCACGCCGGCGGCGGCCTGCACCAACCCCAACGCGTTCTCGGTGATCAGCGTGCGGCCTTTACGCGCGAGCACGCGCACTGCCTCGCCGTCGATCAGTCTGCGCCGCAGCGCGTCCCGCTCCTCGGGATCCGCCGGTGCGGGGACCATCCGTCCCTCGGTCTTGGACAGCACCTTGCTCGTCACGACCAGTACGTCGTTGTCCTGCAGCCACGGGGCCGCCTCGGCGATGGCAGCGGCGAGGTCGTCGCCGGGGCGGAACTCCGGCAAACCGGAGACAGGCAGCAACTCGACGCGGGCCGACGTCCCGTGATCACTCATGGCGCCACCCCGGCCATTTCCATTCCGGCGCGCACCATCTCGGCTGTCGCGGCCGGGTCGGTCATCAGCAGCGGTACCGACCGCACCGTGACGCCGTCGATGTCGGCGGCGTCCCCTTCGTGCACCAGCCAGCCATCGAGGATGCCGGTTGCCGACCGTGCGCCGTAGTAACTGCCGACGGCCTCGGACGTGCTCGGCAGGCCGATGACGGTCAGGCAGGCGTCGGCCATGCCGCGCAACGGCTTTCCGGCGATGATCGGGGAGTAGCCGATCACGGGTGCCGCTGTCGATCGCAACGCCCCGCGGATGCCGCCGACGTTGAGGATCGCGCCGACGCTGACGACCGGGTTGGACGGCGCGATCAGCACGACGTCGGCGTTCTCGATCGCGTCGGTGACACCGGGTGCCGCCGCGGCCTTGTCGGCGCCGACGAACGCGAAGCTGTGGGTGGGCACCTGCGCGCGGTGCCGCACCCACCACTCCTGAAAGTGGATGGCGCGCTTCTCGCCGTCCTCGGGATCGGTGACGACCACATGGGTTTCGCAGCGGTCGTCGGTGGCGGGCAGCAGCCGTGCGCCGGGGGACCACCTCGCGCACAGGGCCTCGGTCACCTCCGACAGCGGATAACCCGCGCGCAGCATCTGGCTGCGCACCAGATGGGTGGCGAGATCGCGGTCGCCGAGGCCGAACCAATCCGGTTGGACGCCGTAGGCCGCGAGTTCTTCTTTGGCATTCCAGGTTTCGTTGCGATGGCCCCAGCCCCGCTCAGGGTCGATTCCGCCGCCGAGGGTGTACATGCACGTATCAAGATCGGGGCAGATGCGCACCCCGAACATCCACGCGTCGTCGCCGACGTTGACCACAGCAGTCACTTCATGCTCATTGGTATCGTGAGTCTTGAACTGCCCCAAGCCCAACAGATGTTGGACACCGAGTAGGAAGCGTGCACCGCCGACGCCGCCGACCAGAACCGTGACCTTCACAACGAACGAGACTAGGCGTTGGCGAGGCCGAAGCCGACGTCGAGGGGAGCGTGACAGACACGCCACAGCGCGACGCGCCGAAATCAAGTCACGGAATGGTATGAATTCCTGTTCTAGCGCTTGACCGTGGCAGCTAACGCGTGTGTAATCACAGCAGTGTCATTTCGCGGTTCTCCGGCCGGTTTCGGTGTCGCAGACCAAGATTCGATCACTTGTTCGAATTGGGATGGCCGCACGTTCGACAGTGGGGCTGGCATATACGAAACTACGAGACCCATGGAGGAGGGGAAATGGCATTTGAACAGTCCGATTTCGGCGATTCAGTACGGTTCGACAGCAGGCTCCTAGGCTCGGTAGGAAGTGCGCCGCACATCCAGACCGGACCGGCACCGAGTGGCGCGAACGGGCGTCCTCAACTGAGTTTGGTGCCCGAACGCCCAGATTATGGAGATCCTTTCAGCGACGGTTCCGACGTCGCCGATGAGGATCAGTGGCAGGAGCGCGCTCTGTGCGCTCAGACCGATCCCGAGGCGTTCTTCCCCGAGAAGGGCGGCTCGACCCGCGAGGCGAAGCGGATCTGCCAGGGATGCGAAGTCAAGGACATGTGCCTTGAATACGCACTCGCCAATGACGAGCGTTTCGGTATCTGGGGCGGCCTGTCCGAGCGTGAGCGCCGGCGCCTCAAGCGCGGCATCATCTAGTCCGCACCGAACGAGCCGCTAGTCGTCGTCCAGGGTCGGGTCGATGACGGAGGGCTCAACGCCCAGATATGTGGCTACCTGAGCCACCAACAATTCGTGCAGCAGGTCGGTCAGCTCGTCGGTGTCTTTAGCCCGACGCTCGATCGGCTTGCGGAACAACACAATTCGCGCACGGGTGGAATTGCCGCGCACGTCCACCCCCGCAGGGATCAGACGGGCCAACGCGATCGGACCGTCCGCCACGACTTCCGGCGGCCACTGCACGCTCTCGGGATCCTTCGGCGAAATCCGCGGGATCTCATCCACAGCCACATCCAGGGTCGACACCCGATCATGCCAGCGCCGCTCGATGGGCTCGTAGGCTTCCAGCACCGCCATGTCGAAGCGTTCCGCGCGGCTGCGCCAACCAGGCACTGTGGGCGGGAGCAACGGGCCGCGCATCTCCCGGCCGCGCCGCGACCCGCGATGCTGGCGCCTCGTCACGAAAAAGATCGTAACGGTTGGGCTTCGGGCGGCTTGCGGCTGCGCGTGTCCGCGCCCTCACGGGGGATCCTGCACGATAACCTTCCGCTGTGAATGTTCCCCGTCGCTGCTGCCGGCCTGGGTGCCCGCACTATGCGGTCGCGACGCTCACCTTCGTCTACTCAGACTCGACGGCTGTCGTCGGCCCGCTGGCCACCGTGTCCGAGCCGCATTCGTGGGATCTGTGTGTCATGCACGCCGGCCGCATCACCGCTCCCCGCGGTTGGGAGCTCGTCCGCCACGCCGGGCCGCTGCCTTCGCATCCCGACGACGACGATTTGGTGGCGCTTGCCGATGCAGTCCGAGAAGGTCGCGAGAACGCCGCGCCCGTCCCAGGCTTTACGACGGGATTCACCGATCCCGTCAGCGGGGCCCACGGCGGTGCGCTGATGGCTCCGCCGACCCGCAGGCCGGAGACGAACGGCCGCCGCCGCGGACACCTGCGCGTGCTACCCGACCCCACAGAGTGAGGACATCCGCGTCTTTGCCGGCAGCGGCTCGCGCTTTTCGCGGATCGGCGATTTCAACGCGATAACGGGCAGGGTGACTCGCCATGCAGACCGTTCCCGACGGCTAGGCTGATTCTGTAGAACAGTCTCTTCGTCCTAGGAGTCCCATGTCTCGTCCCGCCGAGGCGGTACAGCGTGTCATCAAAGCGTATGACGTGCGCGGACTTGTCGGCGAGGAGATCGACGAGGCGTTCGTGCGCGACGTCGGCGCCGCATTCGCGCGCCTTGTCCGCGACGGCGCGGCGCAGGTCGTCATCGGCCACGACATGCGCGAGAGTTCGCCGGCGCTCTCCGAGGCGTTCGCCGACGGGGTGCTTGCCCAAGGTCTCGACGTGGTTCGGATCGGGCTCGCATCGACCGATCAGCTGTATTTCGCCTCCGGCCTGCTCGACTGCCCGGGCGCGATGTTCACCGCGAGTCACAATCCGGCGGCCTACAACGGCATCAAACTGTGCCGCGCCGGTGCCAAGCCGGTCGGAAAGGACACCGGCCTGTCCGTCATCAGTGACGAGGTCATCGCCGGCGTCCCCGGTTACGACGGTCCGCGGGGCACCAGCAGTGATCGCGACGTGCTCGCCGACTACGGCGACTTCCTGCGCTCCCTCGTCGACATCGGTGGCCAGCGGCCGCTGCACGTCGCCGTCGATGCGGGCAACGGCATGGCAGGCCACACCACGCCCGGTGTGCTGGGGCCCATCCCGTCGATCACGCTGTCGCCGCTGTTCTTCGAACTCGACGGCAACTTCCCCAATCACGAAGCCAACCCGCTCGACCCGGCCAACCTCGTCGACCTGCAGGCGTTCGTGCTGCAGACCGGTGCCGACATCGGGCTGGCCTTCGACGGCGATGCCGACAGATGCTTTGTCGTCGACGAAAAGGGCCAGGCCGTTTCCCCGTCGGCCGTCACCGCGCTGGTCGCCGCGCGTGAATTGCAGCGCGAGATCGGCGCGACGATCATCCACAACCTCATCACCTCCCGCGCTGTGCCGGAGTTGGTCGCAGAACGCGGCGGGACACCGGTGCGGTCACGCGTCGGCCACTCCTACATCAAGGGCCTGATGGCCGAGACCGGTGCGATCTTCGGCGGCGAGCACTCGGCGCACTACTACTTCCGCGACTTCTGGGGCGCCGACTCCGGAATGCTGGCCGCCCTGCATGTGCTCGCCGCGCTCGCCGAACAGGACCGGCCGCTGTCGGAGATGATGGCCGATTACCAGCGCTACGAAGCGTCCGGCGAGATCAACTACACCGTGGCCAACGCGCCCGCGATCGTCGACGCGGTCCTGCAGGCGTTCGGATCCCGGGTACATGCGATCGACCACCTCGACGGGGTGACCGTCGACCTCGGCGACGGCCGCTGGTTCAACCTGCGTATGTCCAACACCGAACCGTTGCTGCGGCTGAACGTGGAGGCGCGCAGCGCCGAAGAAGTCAAGGAGCTTGTCGACGAGATCGGCGACCACATCACCTCAGGAGCAAAGGAATCGACGTGAGTGCACGCCCGCTGTCGGCTGCCGAAGTCGACCTCGACGATCCTGACGGCCTGTTGGCCGCCGACCGTCTTGGTTTGCTCCGTGCGGCCTCGATGGCGGGTGCGCAGGTGCGTGCCACCGCCGCGGCCTTGAACGAGGGTGACCTCGACTCGGTCCGCTCGGACACTCCACCCCGCACGATCGTGTGGGTCGCCGGACACGGCACTGCCGAGACCGCGGGGACGATGCTCGCAGTACAGCTCGGTCAGACGATCGGGGCGCCGATCGTCGTCGCCTCCGAGGCGCCTCCGTGGATCGGCGCCTTGGACGTGCTGGTCGTCGCCGGTGACGACCCGGGACATCCCGCGCTGGTGACGGCCGCGGCCACCGCGGTCCGTCGCGGCGCCCGTGTCATCGTGGTGGCTCCCTACGAGGGGCCGCTGCGCGACGCCACCGCCGGACGGTCGGTGGCCTTGCCGCCGCGCCTGCCTGTGCCCGACGACTTCACGCTGGCCCGCTATCTGGCCGCGGGACTGGCTGTGCTGCAAGCGATCGCGCCGGGTTTCTCGGTGGACCTGGCGGCCTTGGCCGACGAACTGGACGCCGAGGCGCTCCGAAACAGCGCGGGGCGTGACCTTTTCACCAATCCCGCCAAGGGGCTTGCGGAGCGGATGCAGGGCCGGCAGGTGGTTTTCGCCGGCGACTCCGCCGCCACACTTGCCCTGGCGCGGCACGCGTGCACCGTGATGCTGCGCATCGCCCATCAGGCGGTGGCCGCGGTCGGGCTGACCGACGCGCTGGTGGCCATCGGATCGGGGTGGGGACGCGACACGGGATCGGATGCGGCATCGATCTTCCATGACGAGGAGATCGACGGGCCGCTGCCCCCGCGCACCCGCACCATCGTGTTGACCACCGACGCCGAGCGGCCGGCCGTATCGGCCCGGCTGCGTGGATTCGACGACGTTCACGTCGTCAATGCCAACGACGTACCGGACGCCCCAGAGGTCCGGGACCAAGGGGGGAACAGCGAGCTGGGCTCAGCCACGATGCCCGGATCTACGCGTCCCGAACAACAATTGGCGCTGTTGGCGGTCCGCCTCGAGATGGCGGCGGTCTACCAACGGCTGGTTCGAGGTTGAGACGAAGTGCATCTGCTCAGAGGTGCGGTGCGGACCTATGCATGGGGTTCGAGGACCGCGATTGCCGATTTCGTGGGAGCGCCGAGCCCCACGGCACACCCCGAGGCGGAACTGTGGTTCGGTGCCCATCCGGGAGATCCCGCGTGGCTACAGACCGACGACGGCGAGCGCTCGCTGCTCGACGCGCTACGTGCGGATCCCGAGGGTGAGCTCGGACCGGCTGTGCGGGGCCGCTTCGGCGACACCCTGCCGTTCCTGCTGAAAGTGCTTGCCGCAGACGAGCCGTTGTCGCTGCAGGCCCACCCCAGCACCGAGCAGGCCCGCGAGGGTTTCGCCCGTGAGGACCGGATGGGCATCCCCGTCAACGCCCCGAACCGGAACTACCGCGACCGCAGTCACAAGCCGGAGATCATCATCGCGCTCAGCCAATTCGAGGCGCTGGCCGGCTTCCGACCCGCCGCACGCACCGTCGAGCTGATGCGGGCCCTCGGTGTCGCGGACCTCGATCCCTATATCAGCCTGCTGTCAGGGCAGCGCGACGAGGACGGCCTGCGCGCGTTGTTCACGACGTGGATCACCTGCCCGCAGCCTGACCTCGACGTGCTGGTGCCCGCAGTCCTCGACGGCGCGATCACGTATGTGCGTTCGGGGGAAAGGGAATTCGCACGCGAGGCCAAGACGGTGCTCGAGCTGGGGGAGCGCTATCCCGGCGATGCGGGGGTGTTGGCGTCCATGCTGCTGAACCGGCTCTCGCTGGCTCCGGGGGAGGCGCTGTACCTGCCCGCCGGGAATCTGCACGCCTACCTGCACGGCGTGGGGGTCGAGGTGATGGCCAACTCCGACAACGTGCTCCGTGGCGGTCTGACCCCCAAGCACGTCGACGTCCCCGAACTGCTGCGGGTGCTCGACTTCACCCCCGCCGAGGACGTCCTCGTCGAACCGCAGGCGATTCGCGACGGCAGCGAAATCATCTACCCGACACCGGCACCCGAGTTCGCCGTGTCGGTTCTCGGTATCGACGGCGAACAGCTCGGGCACGAGATCGATGCGCCGAGCCTGCACGACGGTCCGCAGATTCTGCTCTGCACCCAGGGCAGCGCCACGGTGCACGCGAAGTCCAGCGCGGTGGTCGTCGGCCGCGGCGCTGCCGCGTGGGTGGCCGCCGACGACGGGCCGATCAGGCTTGTGGCGCAGGAACCTACGCGGCTTTTCCGGGTGAGCGTCGGGATCTAGCCCACAGCGTCATGTTGTGCCGGATCGTACGGCCGACCAGCCGCGGCGACGGCACCATGTACAGGCTGTCCAGCAGGCTGAACCGTCGTAGAAACCATTCTGCGAGTACAGGATCCGTCTCGGCAGCGCCGAGGAACTGATCGAACAACGAGCCCACCGGACCGTACCACCACGGCATGCGACCTTCGGCGCGGTGCAGCGTGAGGTCGCCGATGGCATTCATCGTCCACACCGGCCACGTGGTCTTGGTCGTGGCTTTCAGGAACGTCTTCTCGGGTTCGGTGCTCAGCAGTGCGTGACGCAGATGGCCTGCCTGCAGTGACGTCATCGTCATGCCCTGGCCGAACGTGGGGTTGAAGCTGACCACCGCGTCACCGAACGGCAGGATGCCCGCGGGATAGCGTGTCATCTTGTCGAAGCGGCGCCATCTGCTCGTCGGATACTTGTGCAGCGCAATGTCTCCCAGCACCTCGGCCTGGCGGACGGCAGCAGCCACATGGGCGGGCAGGATCTCGTCGGCCAGCGCGCACATCTCGTCGAAGTTGGCCGGCGCCGGGACCTTCCCGACACCGAACGTCGTCATGCCCCAGGTGCCGTCCTCGTAATAGAGCATGCCGATACCGACCGGCTGATCGTGCGACGCACCGGCGACCACGACCTTCTCGGCGATGAGACCCTCCGGGATCCGCAGCTGGTGGGTGGCATAGCTGATGCCGACATCGACGGTGTCTTCGTCGGGCTTCTCAAAACCCCACTGCGCCAACCACGTCGGCAACCGGGTGCCGCGTCCGGTCGCGTCGATCACCAGGTCGGCATCGACCGTCGCCCCGTCGGAGGTGCGCACGCCGGTGACCCTGCGGCCGTCGAAAACCGGCTCGTCGACGTCACCGTGCAACAGCGTCACGTTGTCGATTCCGGTGACCCGGCGCCGAATCTGCCATTCCAGATGCTTGCGGCTCGGCACGTAGGCGGTGAACTCGTCCTGCAGGCGGTGCTGGGTGCCCAGCACGTGGCCGGCCGCGCCGAAGTGGATGCAGTCGGGTCGGTTCTCCAAGATCGGAACGCCGGCTGCCACCATCTCTTCGAGAATGCCCGGGAAGAGTTGTTCGAACGTCATGGCGCCGCGCGCCATCAGCAGGTGCACGTGCCTGCTCTGCGGTGTCGCCGTCCGGTGTGCCGGCTCGGCGGGTAGCGGATCACGCTCGTAAAGCGTTACCTGACCGTAGAAGTTCGACAGAACACGGGCGGCGCACAACCCACCGAGACTCGCGCCGATCACGATCGCGTGTTTTTGGCCCATTGCTAGCCACGGTAGTGGGTACATTCCGCTCAAGGAATGACGAAACGAGGACGGTTGATGGCTCAGCAGCCCGGTGCGCAGACAGCTGGCAAGTTGCGGTTGAAGTCGGTGGAACAGTCGATCGCCGACACCGACGAACCCGACACCAAATTGCGCAGGGACCTGAACTGGTGGGACCTGACCGTCTTCGGGGTCTCGGTGGTGATCGGCGCGGGCATTTTCACGATCACCGCGTCGACGGCGGCCAACCTGACGGGGCCGGCGATATCGGTGTCGTTCATCATCGCCGCGATCGCGTGCGGGCTGGCGGCGCTCTGCTACGCCGAGTTCGCCTCGACCGTCCCGGTCGCGGGCAGCGCCTACACCTTTTCGTATGCGACGTTCGGTGAGTTCGTCGCATGGATCATCGGCTGGGATCTGATCCTGGAATTCGCCGTCGCAGCCGCCGTCGTCGCGAAAGGCTGGTCCAGCTATCTCGGCACCGTTTTCGGGTTTGCCGGTGGCACGGTGGAAGTGGCTGGTCTGCAAGTGGATTGGGGCGCGTTGATCATCATCGCGTTCGTGACGACCATCTTGGCGATGGGCACCAAACTCTCGGCAGGCGTCAGCCTGGCCATCACCGCGCTGAAGGTGGCGGTCGTGCTGCTCGTCGTCGTCGTCGGGGCGTTCTACATCAAAGCGGCCAACTTCACGCCGTTCGTTCCGTCACCCGAACCCGGTCAGGGTGGCTCGGGAACGGAGCAGTCGTTGTTCTCACTGATCACCGGCGCCGAGGGCAGCGCATACGGCTGGTACGGCGTGCTGGCCGGCGCCTCGATCGTGTTCTTCGCGTTCATCGGGTTCGACATCGTCGCGACCACGGCCGAGGAAACCAAGGACCCGCAGCGCAATGTGCCGCGCGGAATCCTCGCCTCGCTGGGGATCGTCACCGTGCTCTACGTCGCGGTGGCCGTGGTGCTGACGGGCATGGTCAGCTACAAGGAACTGCGCGAGGCCGAGACCGCAAACCTTGCAACGGCCTTCGCGCTCAACGGAGTCGACTGGGCCGCGAAGGTCATCTCGATCGGCGCGCTGGCCGGGTTGACGACCGTCGTCATCGTGCTGGTGCTCGGTCAGACGCGGGTGTTGTTCGCGATGTCGCGTGATGGGTTGTTGCCGCGCCAGCTGGCGAAGACCAACGAGCACGGCACGCCGGTGCGGATCACGCTGATCGTCGGATTCGTCGTGGCGGTGACGGCGACGGTGTTCCCGATCGACAAGCTCGAAGAAATGGTGAACATCGGCACGCTGTTCGCGTTCGTGCTGGTGTCCGCCGGTGTCATCGTGCTGCGACGCACGCGCCCGGACCTCAAGCGCGGCTTCCGCACGCCGTGGGTTCCGCTGCTGCCGATCCTGTCGATCCTGGCGTGTGTGTGGCTCATGCTGAACCTGACCGGCCTGACATGGGTCCGCTTCTCGATCTGGATGGCGATCGGCGTGGTCGTGTACTTCATCTACGGACGCAGGCACTCACTGGTAGGCAAGCGCTCCCAGGTCTAAAGACGCCGCGGGATTTGCACCGCGAGCGCGCGTGTCTGCTCGGCGGCGCGCCGCACAACTTGGCATAAGACGCGCGCTCGTCGTCCGCGAGCGCTGCCGTATGCGGTCCCTGGCCGCCGCGCTTTTCGCCATCCCTCTCTAAGTCGTGCTTTTGCGCGCCCTGGTGGCGGGTGACGGCGCGCGAAAGCCCGCGACACACCGTGCGATGGCGGACAGACACGCGCGCTCGCGGAGCCTTCTGATTTACAAACGTGCCGTTCGTGTCTAGACACCCGACAAAAATGCCTCTATAGTCAAACGCAGCAGGTGATCGCACTCACAGCAAGGAGGCATCGAGTGACCACGCAAGAAATGTCCGAGGCTCCCAACGTCGAGCAGTGGCGCGACAAAAAGCGCTACCTCTGGCTGATGGGCCTCATCGCCCCCACGGCACTGTTCGTGATGCTGCCGCTGGTGTGGGCGTTCAATCAGGTCGGCTGGCACGCGGCCGCGCAGGTCCCGCTGTGGATCGGCCCGATCCTGCTCTACATCCTGCTCCCGGCGCTCGACCGATTCTTCGGTCCCGACGGCCAGAACCCGCCCGAAGAGGTGATGGAGCGGCTGGAGAACGACAAGTACTACCGCTACTGCACCTACATCTACATCCCGTTCCAGTACGCCAGCGTCGTCTTCGGCGCGTACCTGTTCACCGCGTCCGACCTGAGCTGGCTGGGCTTCGACGGTGCGCTGCCGTGGCCGGCCAAGATCGGGTTGGCTCTGTCGGTCGGCCTGCTCGGCGGCGTCGGGATCAACACCGCGCACGAAATGGGCCACAAGAAGGACTCGCTGGAGCGCTGGCTGGCCAAAATCACGCTGGCGCAGACGCTTTACGGCCACTTCTACATCGAGCACAACCGCGGTCATCACGTCCGCGTCGCGACTCCGGAGGATCCCGCCTCGGCGCGCTTCGGCGAGACGTTCTGGGAATTCCTGCCGCGCAGCGTGTTCGGCAGTTTGAAGTCCTCGTGGGAGCTGGAGTCCAAGCGTCTGGAGCGGGCAGGGAAGAGCAAGTGGCACTGGTCCAATGATGTGCTCAATGCGTGGGCGATGTCGGTGGTGCTCTACGGCGCGCTCGTCGCAGTATTCGGCTGGGCGCTGATCCCGTACATCCTGATCTCGGCGATCTTCGGCTTCACCCTGCTGGAAACCGTGAATTACCTTGAGCACTACGGCCTGCTGCGTAAGAAGCTCGACAACGGCCGCTACGAGCGGTGCGCCCCGGTGCACAGCTGGAACTCCGATCACATCGTGACGAACCTGTTCCTGTATCACCTGCAGCGTCACAGCGATCACCATGCGAACCCGACTCGCCGCTACCAGACGCTGCGCAGCATGGACGGTGCGCCGAACCTGCCCAGTGGCTATGCATCGATGATCGGCCTGACCTACTTTCCACCGCTGTGGCGCAAGGTGATGGACCATCGCGTACTCGATCACTACGACGGCGACATCACCAGGGTGAACATCCACCCGCGGATGCGTGACAAGGTTCTGGCGCAGTACGGGGGACAGTCGTGACCGTCTATCGCTGCCCCGGTTGCGATTACGTCTACGACGAAACAAACGGCGAACCGCGCGAGGGCTTTCCAGCCGGAACAGCGTGGAGCGACGTACCGGACGACTGGTGCTGCCCCGACTGCGCGGTACGCGAGAAACCCGACTTCGAGGAAATGGGAGTGAAGATATGAGCGACTACAAGCTGTTCGTGTGTGTGCAATGCGGTTTCGAGTACGACGAAGCCAAGGGCTGGCCTGAGGACGGCATCGCGCCGGGCACCCGCTGGGACGACATCCCCGACGACTGGAGCTGCCCCGACTGCGGTGCGGCCAAGTCAGACTTCGAGATGGTCGAGGTCGCCCGGCCGTGAACGCACACCCGATCGCGGCGAGCGTGCGCGAAAGCGCGCGACACGCCGACTGGAGACGTGCAGACACGCACGCTCGCGGTGCAACGCCGGAAGGTCTGCGCGCAACCGTTATTGTCGCGCCTGTGGGCGGCCCCAACGACAAGCGCATCACCTACGCCGAGGCGTCGCGCGTCCTGCTGCGAGATTCGATCCTCGACGGCATGCGCGAGATGCTGCTCACCCGCGACTGGTCGCAGATCACCCTGTCCGACGTCGCCAAGGCCGCCGGCATCAGTCGCCAGACCATCTACAACGAGTTCGGGTCACGCCAAGGTCTGGCGCAGGGCTACGCAATGCGTCTGGCCGATCGTCTGGTCGACCAGATCCACGCCGCGATCAACAACAACGTCGGCGACGTCTACGCCGCGTTCCTGCAGGGTTTCCGCGACTTCTTCGTCGAGTCCGCGGCCGATCCGCTGGTCATCTCGCTGCTGACCGGGACATCCAAGCCCGATCTGCTCCAGCTGATCACCACCGACAGCGCGCCGATCATCAACCATTGCTCGACGCGGCTCACCGAATCGTTCATGAGCAGCTGGGTGCGCTGCAGCGAAGAGGACGCCGGTGTGCTGGCCAGGGCCATCGTGCGGCTGGCCATGAGCTACATCTCGATGCCGCCGGAAGCTGACCACGATGTGGCGCGTGACCTCGCCCGGTTGATGACGCCGTTCGCGGAGCGCTACGGGGTCATCGAAACGCCGTAGCCGCGGCAGCGACGTCCGCGGGCGCAAGAAGACGACGACCGCACCAACACCCGCGGGCGCACGTCTGGCAAACGGATGTCCGCCTCGGGTGGTGCTGTGACTCGGTGACGACCTGCACTGACAGGACGCGGCGTGCCTTCGCGCAGCTCGAGGCGTTACGGTGTCATAGACGCCCCTGGCTGGCAGAGCGCTTCAACCGCCTGTCCCGCGAGCCCGCAGGCCCACGGGCGTCTGCGCAGATGTTGTCGCTGCACATCTGTGCGCTCATAGGCAATTGACGAACCACAAAGAGGGGCTCTACATGACTGCTCTGACCGCCGATGTCCGCAACGGGATCGACTTCAAGGTCGCTGACCTGTCGCTGGCCGACTTCGGGCGCAAGGAGATCCGACTCGCCGAACACGAGATGCCCGGCCTGATGGCGCTGCGCCGGGAGTACGCCGACGTCCAGCCGCTCAAGGGCGCGCGCATCTCCGGCTCACTGCACATGACCGTGCAGACCGCCGTCTTGATCGAAACGCTGGTCAGCCTCGGCGCCGAGGTGCGCTGGGCGAGCTGCAACATCTTCTCCACCCAGGACCACGCGGCCGCGGCCGTCGTCGTCGGACCCAACGGCACTCCCGAGGAGCCCAAGGGCACCCCGGTGTTCGCGTGGAAGGGCGAGACGCTGGAGGAGTACTGGTGGGCCGCCGAGCAGATGCTCACCTGGGAGGGCGAGCCGGCGAACATGATCCTCGACGACGGCGGTGACGCCACGATGCTCGTGCTGCGCGGCGCGCAGTTCGAGAAGGCCGGCGTGGTTCCCCCCGCCGAGGAGGACGATTCGGCCGAGTACAAAGTGTTCCTGAATCTGCTGCGCGAGCGGTTCGAGACCGACAAGGACAAGTGGACCAAGATCGCCGAGTCGGTCAAGGGTGTCACCGAGGAGACCACCACCGGCGTGCTGCGCCTCTACCAGTTCGCCGCCGCCGGCGAGCTCGCGTTCCCGGCCATCAACGTCAACGACTCGGTCACCAAGAGCAAGTTCGACAACAAGTACGGCACCCGCCACTCGCTCATCGACGGCATCAACCGCGGCACCGACGCCCTCATCGGCGGCAAGAAGGTGTTGATCTGCGGCTACGGCGACGTGGGCAAGGGCTGCGCCGAGTCGATGGCCGGCCAGGGCGCCCGCGTCCAGGTCACCGAGATCGACCCGATCAACGCGCTGCAGGCGCTGATGGACGGCTACGACGTGGTCACCGTCGAGCAGGCGATCGGCGACGCCGACATCGTGATCACCTCGACCGGCAACAAGGACATCATCACCCTCGACCACATGAAGTCGATGAAGGATCACGCCATCCTCGGCAACATCGGCCACTTCGACAACGAGATCGATATCGCTGCCCTGGAGAGGTCGGGCGCGACCCGCATCAACATCAAGCCGCAGGTCGATGAGTGGACCTTCGGCGATACGGGCAAGTCGATCATTCTGCTGTCCGAGGGACGCCTGCTGAACCTGGGCAACGCGACCGGCCACCCGTCGTTCGTGATGAGCAACAGCTTCTCGAACCAGGTCATCGCCCAGATCGAGCTGTGGACCAAGAACGACGAATACGACAACGAGGTCTACCGGCTGGCGAAGCACCTCGACGAGAAGGTCGCCAAGATCCACGTCGAGGCGCTCGGCGGCACGCTGACCAAGCTGACCAAGGATCAGGCCGAGTACATCGGCGTCGACGTCGAAGGCCCGTACAAGCCGGAGCACTACCGCTACTGACGTGGCGAGATTTCTGAGAGCGGCGACGCTCGGACTCGTGCTGGCCCTGACGGCATGTCAGGGCCAGCCGGCCTCCGAAGAGGCCGGCGAGTCCGAGGTCGCCGCCTCCGGTCCGGCGGCCGACGTCCGTCACGACACCGAAGAGCTCGCCACGACATTTCCCGCGTTGGGGACTCCGGTGTCGGCGTCATGGATCGCGTGGGACAACTCCGACGACCAGACGACCAAGCTGAGTCTTCAGTGGATCGACGCGGTCGTGGAGGTGACGCGGGAGACCATGACCGGCCTGGTCGACAAGTACGGCGCCGAGGACCTAGGCCATCGCCCGGCGGTGCAGAAGGTTCTCGAGCCCGAGCTGCCGCCCGGCCCGTTCCTGACCGGCGTCGAGCTCAACATCTTCTTCGGCGGCCCACGCAGGAGCACACGGGTGTTCCTAGACCCGCCGGTCAACACCGTTGTCCTGCAATCCAGCGTCGCGGGCTGAACGGCTCGCCGCACTGCTGCTGTGCGGTGTGCTGGCAGCCTGCTCACCGTCGTCGGTGGAGCAGGCCGAGCGTGAACTCCGCACCGACACAGAGCCGTTGACGAGCCGGTTTCCCGCGATCGGCACACCGGTTTCGGCCACCTGGGTGACGTGGAACAACGCCGACCCGCGCGTCCCAGGGCCGACGACGTACTGGATCGACGCCGTCATCACACTGCAACCGCAGACCGCACGCGCGCTCGCCGACCTCGCGCCCGCCACTCACGTTTCCACCCCCGAGGTTGCCGAGGAGGTTCGCGCTGAGGTGTCGGGCGGACCGTTCGTGACCGGCACGGCGTTGAACGGAGCGTTGAGCACGCCGGGGTGGGCGGCGACCGGCTATCTGGACGATGCCCGAAACCTGTTGGTGCTCAACGCAGTCGGGGACTAGGCAACCTGCAGCGTGACATGCCGGTCGGTCGGCAGCAGGCCCAGCTGCCGGTACACGTTGGGCCGCCAGAGCTGCGCCTGCGAGTTCACGACGATGCCGCCCAGCGCCCAGCCGTGCAACTGCCCGTCACCGATGATGACCGTCAGGTCGGCGGCAGGATCCTGAGACAGCAACTTGTCGCGGAACGCGAGAGCACCCGGATACAGCTTCTCCTGCGTGCCGATGTAGATCGCCGTCGGTGGCAGGCCGGTCAGGTCTGCGCTCGAAAACGGGTTCACCAGCGGGTCGTTCAGGTCCAGGTCACCGTTGTAGCGCGGACCTTCGCCGGGCTTGTTGCGGGGCAGGACCGGATCGTCGATCGCGTCGATCTCCGGGCCCGACAGCGTGATGTGGAGGGCGGGGGAGACCAGGACCATCCGTGACGGCTGGGCCTCCGAAATCACGCACTGCACATCGGATCGGCAGCGGCGCAGCATCTCCTGGACCACCAGCACGGCGTAGGAGCCGCCGGATGAGTCCCCGTACAGGCTGACGTTGTCCACGCCGTGCTCATCGATCAGCATCGACAGGTAGTCGGCCATCGGCGGTACCAGCGTGGTCACGGTGCCGGTGCCTTTCGGCGGAGCCAGCGGATAGATCGGCACGAGGACGGTCGCGCCCGTGTCCCGCACCATCTGCGCGTAGTCGGACCACTGCAGCACATTGGCTTCCGTGGCGAAACCGCCGCCGTGCAACGCGACCACCACCTCGCCCGTCGGCTCGGGTGACGCCAGCTCCCATACCGTCCAGCCGTTGTACTCGCGTTCGGTGACGTCGAGGCCCAGGGTCAGCAGCCGCGGCGGCGAGTCGTAGGTGGCACCCGAGGCGAACCCGCTGAGCAGCTTGATGCCCGTCTCCTCGTTGAGCCATCGCAGGGTGCGCAGGATGTCCGCGACGAGCCGGTCGCTGTAGGTCGGCGGGTCGGTCGTGATCGTCTTCGGCCCTGGCGCAACATCATTGAGTGCCAGCTGACGGTAGATGTCCTGCCGAACCTTCGGTCCCGCCGAGTTGAAGGAGAGTCCGCCGAGCGCCCAGTCGTGGAACTGACCTGTGCCGATCACGGTGGAGACGATGCCGCCGGCGCCCGACCACTTGTCGTGCAGCAGCAGTGTGTCCGGCAGCAGGTACTCGAGCTCGCCGACGTAGATGGTCGTCGGTGGCAGTGCCGCCAGTACCTCGTCTTCGAAGAACAGCGGGCTCAGCAACGGATCCTTCGGGTCGAGGCCGTCGCCCCAATGGTTTTCGCGGGTATAGAAATCGAGGTTGCGCACATCGATGATCGGGTCGTCTATGTCGTAGATGTCCGGGTTCGACAGCGACAGGTCGGGCGCGAACGACAGCAGCACCATGCTCGCAGGCACCGGCTTGCCGTCGAGAACCAGCTCACGCACCGCGGCCATCGCCAGGGTGGGCCCCGCCGAATCCGAGTAGATGCTGACGTTCTCCGCGCCGTAGGCGGCGATCTGGTCGGAGAGGAAATCCGCCATCGCGGGGACGACCGTGACGGCCGTGCCGGCGTCGGTCTTGGCAAGCGGGTACATCGGCACGATCACCGTCGCTCCGGTCTCGCGCGCCATGTTGGCGTACGAAAGCCAATGGGTGACAAGTGGTTCGACGATGAACCCGCCGCCGTGCACGGCGATGACCGTCTTGCCCGTCGGATTCGGCGGACGGAACTCCCACACGTCCCACGTGCTGTCCTCGGACGCCTCGAACTCCGTGCGCCGAACGTCGAGACCGCCCCTGACGAACCACGGCGGATCGTCGTTCTCCAGCACCTTGCCGATGAGGCCGTAGATGTCGACACCGATGAAGCTGGAGATGCCGCGCATCACATACAGACTCGCGACGATGACCTGATCGACGAAGCTCGGCTCGTCGGTGTAGACGACCGCGTTCTGCGTCACGTGGGCGGCGGTTGTCGCGGTCTCGGTGCCGAGTTCGCGCCGCGGCGCGGCCGTCGCGGTCACCACGTGCGCGACGACGGCGGGCGCGGGCTCGGGCTCGGGTTCGGGCTCCTCGGGCTGCTGTACGGCCGGCTCGGGTGCGTCGTCGTCGAGGTCGACGACGGTGGCGTCGCTGCGCTTCTCCTGTTCGGCGTCCTCGGTCACCTCCGCTTCGGAGACGCCCTCATCCGCGGTCACCTCGTCGTCGGTGACGTCCTGGGCTCCCTCGCTCTCGGCAGCGTCGTCGTCCCGGGCGTCGGAACCGCCGTCGCCACGGTCGACGGCGTGCTTCTCGCGCACCGGACCCGCGTCGCGCTGCTCGGACGAGTCGGCCTGTCCGGAGTCGTCGGCGGACGCCACCGCGCAGCCCCACCCCATGAAGACCGCCGCGCCCACCCCCGCCGCCACGGCAAAATCGGCACCTTTGCCCAACCTCTGACACCCCCGCATTTTGAGAACTATGCGCCGCGCTGTGACGACAGTCAAAGTTTTGCCTGAGGCCCGCCGACGCGGCTGGATTAGGCTCGCCGGGTGCTCATCGTCATCGAGGGTGTGGACGGCGCAGGCAAGCGCACTCTGACCAATGGACTTCGTGCCGCATTCGAGGCCGACGGCGGCTCCGTCGCGACGCTGGCCTTTCCGCGCTACGGCGTGTCGGTGCACGCCGACGTCGCCGCCGAAGCCCTGCACGGCAAGCACGGCGACCTTGCCGACTCGGTCTACGGGATGGCGGTGATGTTCGCGATGGACCGCGCGGGCGCCCGCGAGGAGATCCAACAGCTGGCGGCGATGCATTCGGCCGTCATCCTGGACCGCTACGTCGCCTCCAACGCCGCGTACAGCGCGGCCCGTCTGCACCAGGGCGCCGACGGTGAGGTCGTCGCCTGGGTGCGCGACCTCGAGTACGGGCGATTGCACCTACCCGTCCCGGATTGGCAGGTGCTGCTGGACGTTCCGACCGAACTCGCGGCGCAGCGCGCGGTCAGCCGCGCCGCCGAGGAGGCAGACCGTGCCCGCGACGCCTACGAGCGCGACGACGGGCTGCAGCGCCGCACGGGGGCGGTCTACGCCGAGTTGGCGGCGGCGCAGTGGGGCGGCCGGTGGGCGGTGGTCCCGCCCGAGGTCGACGCGGCCGAGCTGGCCCGTCAGCTGAAAGTTCCGTAGCCGAGCGAACTGCCGGACGGGCAGTTAAGCTCCGGCCGTAGGGGGACGTCGCATCGGCGACGGGTTACGACGAGGGGGATTCGTTGCTCGTTTCAATGCACACACCGGCCGGGTCGCTGCCGATGATGGACGACCTGCTGTCGGCCATCGGGTCCGCCTGCGAGCGCTTCGACCAGGGCCGGCATACCGAGGCCAGGTCCCTGGCAGTTCACCTCTGTGCGTTGCTGCACGGCCCCGATGCGCCGATCGGGCGGCTTGGTCTGCGCGACGCACTGACGTGGGTCGACACCGCCGGGGTGCCCAACCCGAAGACCACGTGCTCGACGGCGGGCCTGACGTTGATGCGGATCCGCAGCCGCCACCACGGCGCGGGGGAGTTCGTGCCCAAGCTGGCCGTGTATCCGCCGGTGCCCATCCGCACGAGAAGCGGCGAGCAGATATTCAGCGGCTCACGCATCCCGTTCGACGATTGGTGGACCAACCCGGTCGTCAAGGACGGGGACGGGGCCCAGTACTCACGCAAGCAGCTTGTGCTCGCGCTCGGCGGTGCCCGCGATGCCGAATCCGCGGCTGCCCGCGACGCGTTGGCGGGCAATTCGTCCCTCGGCTGGGTCGTGCCCGACACTGTCGCCGCCGACAGGCCGCTCTGCGGAAGTCCCGTCATCGCCAGTGTCCGCCAGATCGGCTACGAGGTGATCCAGTCGGTCGCCGAACAGCGCGACGTCATCGAGGCCCACGGCTAGATCCGCCGGGCTAATTCGCAACGAATACCGGTAAAGACGCAAAACGCCCAGTGTGGTAGCGGCGGTTTATCGCCATCTGGTGACACCATGGACACCATGAGGCAAAGGATCCTGGTAGTCGACGACGACCCTTCGCTCGCCGAGATGCTCACCATCGTGCTGCGGGGGGAGGGTTTCGACACCGCGGTCATCGGTGACGGCACCCAGGCGCTGACCGCCGTGCGCGAACTACGACCCGATCTGGTCCTGCTGGACCTCATGCTGCCCGGCATGAACGGCATCGACGTGTGCCGTGTGCTGCGCGCCGACTCGGGTGTGCCGATCGTCATGCTGACCGCCAAGACCGACACCGTGGACGTGGTGCTCGGCCTGGAGTCCGGCGCCGACGACTACGTCATGAAGCCGTTCAAGCCCAAGGAGCTCGTCGCCCGTGTGCGCGCCCGGTTGCGCCGCAACGAGGACGAACCCGCCGAACTGCTCTCGATCGCCGACGTCGACATCGACGTCCCGGCGCACAAGGTCACCCGCCAGGGCGAGCAGATCTCACTCACGCCGCTGGAGTTCGACCTGCTGGTGGCGCTGGCACGCAAACCGCGCCAGGTGTTTACTCGTGATGTGCTGCTCGAACAGGTGTGGGGTTATCGCCACCCCGCCGACACCCGTTTGGTGAACGTGCATGTCCAGCGTCTGCGGGCCAAGGTCGAGAAGGACCCGGAGAACCCGCAGGTGGTGCTGACCGTTCGAGGAGTGGGATACAAGGCCGGACCCCCATAGGCACTGGCGGATGATCTTCGGTTCGAGGCGGCGCATCCACCGTCGATCAGCACCGCTGATCCGCGGCTTGGGTGCGCTTGGCCGTGCGTTGAGCCTTGCGTGGCGGCGGTCGCTGCAGCTGCGCGTCGTCACGCTCACCCTCGGTCTGTCGTTGGTCGTCATCATGGTCCTGGGTTTCGTGCTGACCAGCCAGATCACCGACCGCATCCTCGAAGTCAAGGTCGGCGCCGCCACCGAAGAGATCGAGCGGGCCCGCACCACCGTCAGCGGCATCGTCGGCGGTGAGGAAACCCGCTCGCTCGACAGCAGCCTGCAGTTGGCGCGCAACACCCTGATCGACCGCAAGGCCGACAGCGGACCGGTGCTGGCAGGCACGTTCGACGCGGTGCTCGTCGTCCCCGGCGACGGACCCCGCGCGGCCACCGCGGCAGGGCCGATCGATCAAGTCCCGAACACGTTGCGCGAGTTCGTCAAAGCCGGCCAGGTCAGCTACCAGTACGCCACCGTGCACACCGACGGGTTCTCCGGGCCCGCCCTCATCATCGGCAGCCCGACCTCGTCCCCGGTCACGAATCTTGAGCTCTACCTGATCTTCCCGCTCAACAACGAAGACTCGACGATCGCGCTGGTGCGCGGGACGATGGCCACCGGTGGGGTGGTGCTACTCGGTTTGCTCGCCGCCATCGCCCTGCTCGTCGCCCGGCAGATCGTGCTGCCGGTGCGCTCCGCGTCGCGGATCGCCGAGCGTTTCGCCGAAGGCCACCTGTCCGAGCGCATGCCGGTGCGCGGCGAGGACGACATGGCCCGGCTGGCCGTGTCGTTCAACGACATGGCCGAAAGCCTGCAGCGTCAGATCACCCAGCTCGAAGAGTTCGGAAACCTGCAGCGGCGCTTCACCTCCGACGTCAGCCACGAGCTGCGGACGCCGCTGACGACCGTGCGGATGGCCGCGGACCTGATCCACGACCATGCCGAGGACCTCGACCCCGCGCTGCAGCGTTCGACCGAGCTGATGGTCAACGAACTCGACCGCTTCGAGTCCCTGCTCAACGATCTGCTGGAGATCTCGCGCCACGACGCCGGCGTCGCCGAACTGGCCGTTGAGGCAGTCGATCTGCGGTCGATCGTGCAGAGCGCGCTGGACAATGTCGGGCACCTCGCCGACGCGGCGAATGTGGAGATGATCGTCGACGTGCCCGCCGAGGACGTCATCGCCGAAGTGGACCCGCGCCGCGTCGAGCGGATCCTGCGCAACCTCATCGCCAACGCCATCGACCACGCCGAGCACAAGCCGGTGCGGATCCGGATGGCCGCCGACGTCGACACCGTCGCGGTCACCGTGCGCGACTACGGCGTCGGCCTGCGTCCGGGCGAGGAGAAGCTGGTGTTCAGCAGGTTCTGGCGCGCCGACCCGTCGCGCGTGCGACGTTCCGGCGGCACCGGCCTGGGTCTGGCCATCAGCATCGAGGACGCCCGGCTGCACCAGGGTCGGCTCGAAGCCTGGGGGGAACCGGGCAAGGGCGCCTGCTTCCGGTTGACGCTTCCGCTGGTGCGCGGGCACAAGGTGACGAGCAGCCCGCTGCCGGTGAAGCCGATCGAACGTTCAGGCGCGCCGGCCGGTCGCCGGGTTCGCGAGCCGGCAGGGGAAAGCGTGTGACACGCTCGCTCGCGGCGCTGCTCAGCGCGCTGGTGCTCGTCCTGGCCGGCTGTGCCGGCGTCCCCAGTTCCTCTTCGCCGCAGGCGATCGGCACCGTCGACCGACCCGCGCCGCCCAGTCTGCCCAAGCCGACACCGGGCATGGACCCCGACGTCCTCCTGCGCGAATTCCTCAAGGCCACCGCCGATCCCGCGAACCGGCATCTCGCCGCGCGGCAGTTCCTGACCGAATCGGCGTCGAGTTCCTGGGACGACGCCGGTAGCGCACTGCTGATCGACAACGTGGTGTTCGTCGAGACCCGCTCACCCGAACGGGTTTCGGTCACCATGCGCGCCGACATCCTCGGGTCGCTTTCGGACATGGGCGTGTTCGAGACCGGCGCCGGCGCCCTGCCCGACCCCGGCCCGATCGAGCTGGTGAAGACGACCGGCGGCTGGCGAATCGACCGGCTGCCCAACGGTGTCTTCCTGGACTGGCAGCAGTTTCAGGCCACCTACAAACGGCACACGCTGTACTTCGCCGACCCCACCGGCAAGACGGTTGTGCCCGATCCGCGCTATGTCGCGGTGTCCGAACCCGACCAGCTGGCCACCGAATTGGTCAGCAAGCTGATCGCGGGGCCGCGCCCGGAGATGGACAAGACGGTGCGCAATCTGCTGGGCCCGCCACTGCGGCTGCGCGGCCCGGTGACACGCGCCGACGGCGGCAAGACCGGCATCGGCCGCGGGTACGGCGGCGCTCGGATCGACCTGGAGAACCTGTCGACGACCGATCCGCACAGCAGACAATTGCTTGCCGCGCAGCTCATCTGGACGCTGTCGCGGTCAGGGATCAACGGTCCGTACGTGATCAACGCCGACGGTGCCGCGCTCGACGACCGTTTCGCCGAGGGCTGGGACACCGGCGATGTAGCGGCGACCGACCCGGGCGCCCTCGACGGCGCGGCGGCAGGGCTGCACGCGTTGGTCGGCGGATCGCTGGTGCGGCTCGACGGGCAGCGTGCGCCGCGTGTGTCGGGGCCGTTCGGACAGATGCCGAGCCAGACCGCGGCGTCGCTGTCGCGATCGGGCCAGGAGGTCGCCTCGATCGTCACGCTGCGGCCCGGCGCCCCCGACATGGCGTCGTCGCTGTGGGTGGGACCGTTGGGCGGCAACGCTTCTCAAACCATGGACGGCCGCATGCTGAGCCGGCCGAGCTGGTCGCTCGACGACGCGATCTGGGTCGTCGTCGACGGCAACAACGTCGTGCGGGTCATCCAGGACGCGTCCGGACAGCCCGCCCGCATCCCCGTCGATGCCACTGCCGTCCTGACCCGCTTCCCCGGCACCATCGCCGAGTTGCAGCTGTCGCGCGACGGCACGCGCGCGGCCATGGTCATCGACGGCAAGGTGATCCTCGCCGGCATCGAGCAGACCCCGAATGGCGGCTTCGCGCTGACGTATCCGCGTCGACTCGGCTACGGCCTCGGTGAGACGGCGGTGTCGCTGTCGTGGCGGACCGGCGACGACATCGTGGTGACCCGCACCGATCCGCAGCATCCGGTGTCGTACGTCAATCTCGACGGGGTCAACTCCGACGGGCCCAGTCGCAACCTGCTGATGCCTGTGAAGACGGTCGCCGCCAACCCTTCGGCGGTGTACGTCGCCGACGGGCGGGGTGTGGTGCAGCTGTCCGGCTCGGCAGCCGAAGACCCGGGTTGGGTCGAAGTGCGCCCGCTGATGGCTGCCGGCGCGCTGCCGGTCCTGCCCGGCTGACACGGAACGTGCTGCCGGAACAGCCCTCCGGCGGTGGGCTCGACGAAAGAGGTGTGATCGGCATGGTGGTAGTTCCCAGGAAGACGGTGCTCGCGGGCGCGGGAATCGGCTTGGCGGCGGCTGCGGTCGCGGCGTGCTCGAGTGGTTCGGAGTCGTCGGCTCCCGAGACGTCTGCGGACGGGTCGTCGGCGCCGAAATCGTCGAAGCCGGCGGGCGAGGCGCTCGCCACCACGGCGGAGGTGCCCGTCGGCTCCGGGGTCATCGTCGGCGAGGTGGTGTTGACCCAGGCCGCCGCCGGAGATTTCAAAGGATTTTCGGCGGTCTGCACACACACGGGCTGCCTGCTCAACGAGGTCGCCGACGGCACGATCAACTGCCCGTGCCACGGTAGCAAGTTCAGCCTCGACGGCGCGGTCGTGAACGGACCTGCCAGCAAGCCGTTGGAGCCGGTGGCGATTCGCGTGGAGGGGGATTCGATCGTCGCGGAGTAGGTGCCGTCTCGCGAAAGCGCACCCACGGTAGTTGCAGCCACGTTTTCACTACCGTGTCGGCGCTTTCGTGGAAGCGCGCTGAGTGAGAAGCCAGGGCTGTGAATCGCCCGTTTTCCACAGCCAGGAATGCTATTTCGCGGGAGAGCGGCGGGAGTTGTCGGAGGCCGGCCCGAGACTGAGCCCATGCTCGATCTGGTTCTTCCACTGCAGTGCGGCGGCTGCGACGCCGCCGCGACCGCGTGGTGTGCCGAATGCGCGAAAGACCTCGCCGTCCGCGACGACGAACCCCACCTCATCACGCCACGGCTCGATCCCGGCGTGCCCGTGCTGTCGCTCGGGCGCTATGCAGGCGCGCGCCGCCGGGCCATCGTCGCGCTTAAGGAACACGGCCGCACCGACCTCCAGGTCCCGCTCTCCGCGGCGCTGCACGACGCGATCGACCACCTGCTGGCCTGGGGAGTCCTGCAGCTGCCACTGACGCTCGTCCCCGCGCCCACCCGACGCTCGGCCGCCCGGCGCCGCGGCGGGGACCCCGTCACCCGAATCGCGAAAGCCGCCGCCGGTCCGGGCGTCACCGTCGCGCCGGCGCTGCGCTTCAGAGCATTCACCCGCGACTCCGTCGGATTGTCGAGCGCAGCGCGGCAACGCAACGTCGCCGGTCGCGTCCGGGTCGTCACGCCCGTCCGCGGGACCGTCGTCGTGGTCGACGACGTCGTGACGACCGGCGCCACCGCCACCGAGTCCGTCCGCGTTCTGCAAACCGCGGGCGCCGGCGTCGTCGCCGTCTTGACGCTGGCGAACGCCTGAACGGCGAGCCGGTATTACCCCGGCATCAATCAAGCGTGAAGAACTGAAAACAGGTCGGCTGATTTAGTGGCACGGTAGGTGAACAGCGACTACCGTCGGCACCAATCATCCGTGAACACTTCACGGCGGCGCTCAGAGCGACAGCGCCGGTATCGCGTCAGCGGTAGGAGGTGATCAGTCGACACCTTGCTCCGGCGAGCGGCGCGATCATCTATGCCCCGTCGGCGCGATTTCTTCCCGGCCGGCACGCGACTGCGTGCGAATGCGAAAGAGAATCGAGTTGCCAAGTATGTCAAGTCATTCCGTCAGGTCCGACAGCACGATGGTCATGGATTCCGAAAGCACGAGCGACGTTTCAGACCAACCCAACGCCGAGGTCGTGGTCAAAGGCCGCAACGTCGAGGTACCCGACCATTTCCGGGTGTACGTCGCCGAGAAACTGTCCCGGCTGGAACGTTTCGACCGCTCGATCTACCTCTTCGACGTCGAACTCGACCACGAGAAGAACCGTCGCCAGCGCAAGAACTGTCAGCATGTGGAGATCACCGCCAGGGGCCGCGGGCCCGTCGTGCGCGGCGAAGCGTGCGCCGACAGCTTCTACGGCGCATTCGAAGGCGCTGTGAGCAAACTCGAAGCCAGGCTGCGCAAGAGCAAGGACCGCCGGAAGATCCACTACGGCGACAAGACGCCCGTCTCGCTGCACGAAGCCACAGCACTGGATCGGCTGGAAGCGGCTTTCGCGCCGATACCGGAAGCCGCGGCCCCACCCGAGGCCGCCGTCGAGGACCACGAGCCCGGCCGCATCGTGCGTGTCAAGGAGCACCCCGCCGAGCCGATGACGGTCGACGACGCCCTCTACGAGATGGAACTCGTGGGTCACGACTTCTTCCTCTTCCACGACAAGGAGTCCGACCGGCCCTGCGTCGTCTATCGCAGGCACGCTTACGACTACGGGTTGATCAAGCTCGCCTGAACGCCTGACCGAGCAGGAATCCCTCGTGAACACAGTTCCGGGGGATTCTTGCTGTGCGGACCGATGCACAGGCTTCTGTCAAGGCGCGTCGCCTACGATGGTGTCGGTCTGTCGCGATGCCGTATCCGATGGAAATCAGACGACGAAAAAGGGTTATCAGCGTGCTTGGGAAGTTGCTCCGTATCGGCGAGGGCCGCATGGTCAAGCGCCTCAAGGGGGTGGCTGACTACGTCAACACCCTGTCCGACGACATGGAGAAGCTCTCCGACGCCGAACTGCGCGCCAAGACCGCGGAGTTCCGCGGCCGCCTCGAAGGCGGCAAGGAAGACCTCGACGACCTGATGCCCGAAGCGTTCGCCGTCGCGCGCGAGGCCGCGTGGCGCGTGCTCAACCAGCGGCACTTCGACGTCCAGGTCATGGGTGGCGCCGCGCTGCACTTCGGCAACGTCGCCGAGATGAAGACCGGTGAGGGCAAGACCCTGACCGCCGTGCTGCCCGCGTACCTCAACGCGCTCGCCGGCAAGGGCATGCACATCGTCACGGTCAACGACTACCTGGCCAAGCGCGACGCCGAGCAGATGGGCCGCGTGCATCGCTTCCTCGGCCTCGAGGTCGGCGTCATCCTGTCCCAGCTGACGCCCGACCAGCGCCGGGCCGCCTACGCCGCGGACATCACCTACGGCACCAACAACGAATTCGGCTTCGACTATCTGCGCGACAACATGGCGCTGCGGCTCGAAGACTGCGTCCAGCGGGGACACAACTTCGCGATCGTCGACGAGGTCGACTCGATCCTGATCGACGAGGCCAGGACGCCGCTGATCATCTCCGGTCCCGCCGACGGCGGCTCCAACTGGTACACCGAGTTCGCGCGCCTGGCACCCCTGATGGAGAAGGACGTCCACTACGAGGTCGACATCAAGAAGCGCGTCATCGGCATCAACGAGGTCGGTGTCGAGTTCGTCGAAGACCAGCTGGGCATCGAGAACCTCTACGAGGCTGCCAACTCGCCGCTGATCAGCTACCTGAACAACTCGATCAAGGCCAAGGAGCTCTTCGAGCGCGACAAGCACTACATCGTCCGCAACGGCGAAGTCCTCATCGTCGACGATTTCACCGGGCGCGTCCTGATCGGCCGTCGCTACAACGAAGGCCTGCACCAGGCCATCGAGGCCAAGGAGCACGTCGAGATCAAGGCCGAGAACCAGACGGTCGCCACGATCACGCTGCAGAACTACTTCCGCCTCTACGACAAGCTCGCCGGCATGACCGGTACCGCCGAGACGGAAGCCGCCGAGCTCCACGAGATCTACAAGCTGGGCGTCGTGCCGATCCCGACGAACCGGCCGATGATCCGCACCGACCAGTCAGACCTGATCTACAAGACCGAGGAAGCCAAGTTCATCGCGGTCGTCGACGACGTCTCCGAGCGCTATGAGAAGGGCCAGCCGGTGCTGATCGGCACGACGAGCGTCGAGCGCTCCGAATTCCTGTCGCGCCAGTTCGAGAAGCGCCGCATCCCTCACAACGTTCTCAACGCCAAGTACCACGAGCAGGAGGCCGGCATCATCGCCGAGGCCGGCCGCCTCGGCGCGGTCACCGTCGCCACCAACATGGCCGGCCGCGGCACCGACATCGTGCTCGGCGGCAACGTCGACTACCTGCTCGACCGGCGCCTGCGCCAGCGCGGACTCGACCCGATCGAGACGCCCGAGGAGTACGAGCAGGGCTGGCACGAAGAGCTCCCGCACGTCAAGGAACAGGTCGCGGCCGAGGCCAAGGACGTCATCGCCGCGGGCGGGCTCTACGTGCTGGGCACCGAACGTCACGAGTCGCGCCGCATCGACAACCAGCTGCGCGGCCGCTCGGGCCGTCAGGGCGACCCCGGCGAGTCGCGGTTCTACCTGTCGCTGGCCGACGAGCTGATGCGCCGATTCAACGGCGCGACGCTGGAGACGCTGCTCACCCGCCTGAACCTGCCCGACGATGTGCCGATCGAGGCCAAGATGGTCTCGCGCGCCATCAAGAGCGCGCAGACCCAGGTCGAGCAGCAGAACTTCGACATCCGCAAGGAAGTCCTGAAGTACGACGAGGTGATGAACCAGCAGCGCAAGGTCATCTACGCCGAGCGCCGCCGCATCCTCGAAGGGGAGAACCTCGCCGAACAGGCGGAGAAGATCCTCGTCGACGTCGTCACCGCGTACGTCAACGGCGCCACTGCGGAGGGCTACTCCGAGGACTGGGATCTGGAGAAGCTGTGGGAGGGCCTCAAGCAGCTCTACCCGGTCAGCATCGATCACCATGATCTGATCGACTCCGACGCCGTCGGCGAGCCGGGGGAGCTGACCCGCGAAGAGCTGCTCGACGCGCTCATCACCGACGCCAAACGTGCGTACGCGGCGCGGGAGGCCGAGATCGAGGAGATCGCCGGCGAAGGCGCGATGCGTCAGCTCGAACGCAATGTTCTGCTCAACGTGCTGGACCGCAAGTGGCGGGAGCATCTCTACGAGATGGACTATCTGCGCGAGGGCATCGGCCTGCGTGGGCTGGCCCAGCAGCGCCCCGAGGTGGAGTACGCCCGCGAGGGATACGACATGTTCGTCGGCATGCTCGAGGGCATGAAGGAGGAGTCCGTCGGGTTCCTGTTCAACGTCCAGGTCGAGCGTGCGCCCGCCCCGGCCGTTTCGGCGCAGGCGACCCCGGCCGGGCTGGCCGAGTTCGCGGCGGCGGCGGCACAGCAGGCGGGTGCGGTGGCCACCAAGGAGCGCCCGGCTGCACTGCGCGCCAAGGGAATCGACGACCAGCAGCAGCGGCTCACCTACTCCGGACCGTCCGAGGACGGTGGGGTGGAGGTCAAGCGCACCGGTGCCCCGTCGACGGCCGGGACCACCCGCAAGGAGCGGCGTGAGGCCGCCCGTCAGGCGCAGAAGGCCGGCAGGCACTCCAAGCGCGGCTGACTCAGCCGATCTGCAGCGCCACCAGCCGCCAGCCGTCCCGATAGCGTTCGATGCGGCCCGCGATGGCGTGGACGCGACCGCTTCGGGTGAACGATGCGAACACCTCGGCGGCGCTCACCTCGTCGGGGGTGTCCGGGCCTGCCGAGCGGACCCTGACACGGCGCAACGTGGCGCTGCCCGCGCGGGGCGCCCCGGAGCGGGCGATGACGCAGTCGATGAGCAACGGCGTCATCAGCGGACGCAGCTGGGCGATGGGTCTGCGTCGGTCGATCACCTCGATCACCTGCCGCAGTGCGGTTTCGGCGAAGGTCACCGCAGATCGCGGTGGCGGGACCTCGCGGTGGGCGGGCCGCGGGGAGGGCAGGGGACGCGGTGAGGGACGGTGCAGCGCCGCGCCCGACGGGGTTGGACACGACGCCGACGTGAACGGCTCGGGGACCGGTTCGTAGTCGATGACCGGCGCGGTCACCCAGACAGATGGGGCAGGCAATGAGGGCATGAGCGTTCTCCAGCGTTCGACGGACAGCTGCTGGAGAGTGGCAGGCCATCCCATGATCGCACGCATGTCAGAGGGCGGAGAGCACCCATTCGGCGCCGGCTCACATTCTGCGGATAACGTGTCTGACGATCGTTGACGGAGCGAGGGAGGCTGCGCCGCGCATGGTGACCAGATTGTCGGCGTCGGACGCATCCTTCTACCGGCTGGAGAACTCGTCGACGCCGATGTACGTCGGCTCGCTGCAGATTCTGCGCAAACCACGCAACGGGCTGAGCTACGAGACGCTCCTTGCCACCGTCGAGCAGCGCCTCCCGCAGATCCCGCGGTACCGGCAGAAGGTCCGGGAGGTCACCCTGGGCCTCGCCCGGCCCGTCTGGGTCGACGACCGCGATTTCGACATCACCTACCACGTCAGGCGCTCGGCGTTGCCGTCCCCGGGCAGTGACGTTCAGCTGCACGACCTCATCGCCCGGCTGGGTTCGCGCCCGCTCGACAAGACCCGTCCGCTGTGGGAGATGTACCTCGTCGAGGGGCTCGCGAAGAACCGCGTCGCGATCTACACCAAATCGCATCAGGCACTCGTCAACGGCATGACGGCCCTGGAGATCGGCCACGTCATCGCCGATCGCACGCAGAAGCCGCCCGCGTTCGGCGAGGACATCTGGATTCCAGGCCGCGAGCCCAGCGACCGGCAGCTGTTGATGGGCGCGCTCGGTGAATGGATCATGCGGCCGACCGCGCAGGCCTCCGCGCTCCGCCATGCCGTGACGGAGACCGTGACCAGTACCGCGCAGATCGTCGATCTCGGCCGGCGCGTGGCGGATGTGGCCCGCACGGTCGCTCGCGGCACCGCGCCGAGCAGTCCGCTGAACACCACCGTCTCCCGTAACCGGCGGTTCTCCGTGGCCTCCGGGAGCCTCGACGAGTTCCGCGTCGTGCGCGCCCGCTACGACTGCGACATCAACGACGTCGTGCTCGCGATGGTGGCCGGCGCGCTGCGGAACTGGCTGCTCTCCCGCGGGGAGCCGGTGACCTCGACCACCACCGTGCGGGCGATGGCGCCGATGTCGGTGTATCCGGATGCCGAGATCGACTCGTCGGGTCCGGGCCAGGCCATCAGCGAGGTGGCGCCGTTCCTGGTCGACCTCCCTGTCGGCGAGGCCAACGCCGTCGTCCGGTTGTCGCAGATATCGCACGCGACCGAAACCCATCCGACGGCGACCAGCCTGGTCGACGCCCGCACCATCGTCACGCTGTCGGGTTTTGCGCCACCGACCCTGCACGCCATGGGAATTCGTGTGGCCACCAGCTTCTCGGCGCGGCAGTTCAATCTGCTCATCACCAATGTGCCCGGCGCCCAGAGTCAGATGTACATCGCGGGCACCAAGCTGCTGGAGACCTATGCGGTGCCGCCGCTGCTGCACAACCAGACGCTGGCGATCGGTGTCACGTCCTACAACGGCATGCTCTACTTCGGCATCAACGCCGACCGTGACGCGATGAGCGATGTGGACATGCTGCCGAGCCTGCTGCGCGAAGCGCTCGATGAACTGGTGGAAGCCGCACAGTAACCGGTTTGTGACGCGATGTGATTTGACGGGTGCCCGCAACAGGCGTCGAATGATTTGGATGGCCGACATTTCCGACCGCGAGATCACTGCGGTCCCCAAGTCCGACGCCGACGAGCCCCGGCTGCACCCTGTGTTGGACGTCCCGGTGGCTGAGCACGAGTTCTCGCGTTCGCGTGGCATCGACTGGGTGGTGTTCGGCGTCACCTCGGTTCTCGCTGCGGCGTTCTTGGTGTGGGGGTTCTTGAGCACCGAGACCTTGGCCACCGCGTCGAGCTCCGCGCTGACGCGGGTGATGGACAACACCGGTTGGTTGTTTGCACTCACCAGCACCGGTTTCGTCGTCTTCGTCCTGTACCTGGCGCTCGGCCGGTACGGCACCATTCCCCTGGGCCGTGACGACGAAGAGCCCGAGTTCAACGGCGTGTCCTGGGTGGCGATGATGTTCAGCGCCGGGATGGGCATCGGGTTGATGTTCTTCGGTGTCGCAGAACCGTTGTCGCATTTCGCGACGCCGCCACCGGGAACCGGGGCCGCAGGCAACCCCGAGTCCGTCCAGAACGCGATGGCCACGACGTTGTTCCACTGGACCCTTCATCCGTGGGCCATTTACGCCGTCGTCGGCCTGGCCATCGCCTACGGCGTCTACCGCAAAGGTCGCCTGCAGCTGATCAGCGCGGCATTCGAGCCGCTGCTGGGATCACGAGCCAATGGCCCGTGGGGCAAGGTCATCGACATGCTGGCGATCTTCGCCACGCTGTTCGGTTCGGCCGCCTCCCTCGGCCTCGGCGCCCTTCAGATCCGCAGCGGTCTGCAGATCGTCGCCGGCATCGGCGAGGCCGGCAACGCGATCCTGGTCGTCATCATCACGGTGCTGACCGTCTGTTTCGTACTGTCGGCGGTGTCGGGCATCGCACGCGGCATCCAGTGGCTGTCCAACATCAACATGGTGCTGGCCCTGCTGCTGGCCCTGTTCGTATTCATAGTCGGCCCAACGGTTTTCATTCTGAACCTGCTGCCGACATCGCTGGGTAGCTACTTTGCCGACCTGAACATGATGTCGGCGCGCACCGGTGCCGAAGGTGCCGACGTCAACGCCTGGCTGCAGTCGTGGACGATCTTCTACTGGGCCTGGTGGGTGTCCTGGACCCCGTTCGTGGGGATGTTCATCGCCCGGATCTCGCGGGGACGCACCATCCGGCAATTCGTCGGCGGCGTGCTGCTGGTTCCCAGCATCGTCTCGCTGGTCTGGTTCGCCATCTTCGGCGGCGCGGCGATCAATCTGCAACAGAACGGGACTGACCTCGCCGGCGAAGGCGGCGTGGAGGAGCAGCTGTTCACGCTGCTCGATCAGTATCCGATCGCGACCATCGCCAGCATCATCGTGATGGTGCTGGTCGCGATCTTCTTCGTCTCCGGGGCGGATGCGGCGTCGATCGTCATGGGGTCGCTGTCGCAGAGGGGCACCATCCATCCCAGTCGCGGCACCGTCGTGTTCTGGGGCGTCGCGACCGGGGCGGTGGCTGCGGTGATGCTGCTCGTCGGGGGTGAGGACGCCCTCACCGGTCTTCAGACCATCACAATCATCGCCGCCCTGCCGTTCCTGCTCGTCATGGTGGGGCTCGCAGTCTCTCTGGTCAAAGATCTGCGCCACGACCCCAAGATCGTGCGTCGCGAGTACGCGGCCGAGGCGGTCAACAGCGCGGTGATCTCCGGAGTCACCCAACACGGCGACGACTTCATCATCTCGGTGGAGAAAGATCCCCACTGCGACGACGACAAGGCCCGGTAGGTGGCGAACAAGAAGTCGGGCAAGAATAACAAGCTGCCCGACGATGTCTATGAAGCCGAATTATTCCGGCTCCAAACGGAATTGGTGAAGCTCCAGGAGTGGGTGAAGGCCACCGGTTCCCGCGTCGTCATCGTCTTCGAGGGCCGCGACGCGGCGGGTAAGGGCGGCGCGATCAAGCGGATCACCGAATATCTGAGCCCGCGTATCGCGACCATCGCGGCACTGCCGGCTCCGTCGGATCGTGAACGTGGGCAATGGTATTTCCAACGCTACATCGCCCACCTGCCCGCCAAAGGTGAGATCGTGTTGTTCGACCGGTCTTGGTACAACCGCGCAGGGGTGGAGAAGGTGATGGGGTTCTGCACCCCGGCCGAGCATGCACTGTTCCTGCGCCAGACGCCGATTTTCGAGCAGATGCTGATCGAGGACGGTGTGATTCTGCGCAAGTACTGGTTCTCGGTGTCCGACGAGGAACAGTTGCGCCGTTTCAAGTCCAGGCTCAACGATCCGGTGCGACGGTGGAAACTGTCACCGATGGATCTGGAGTCGGTTTACCGGTGGGAGGATTACTCCCGCGCCAAGGATCAGATGATGGTGCACACCGACACCCCGCTGAGCCCCTGGTACGTCGTGGAATCCGACATCAAGAAGCACGCCCGGCTCAACATGATCGCCCATCTGTTGTCGACCATCGACTACTACGACGTCGACATCCCCAAGGTGAAACTGCCGAAGCGTCCGGTGCTCAGCGGCGACTACCAGAGACCGCCGCGTGAACTGTCCACCTACGTCGACGATCACGTGGCGACGCTGATCGGCGACCGCGAGTAGCACTTCTACGCGTGCGTCTCATCGGTCCCTGAGTGCGCGAGTCAAGTCGTCGGCAAACCGATCGAACAGGTCGGCCAGGGTGGTGCGATCTTTCTCGGTCCACCCGGTGAGTGCGTCGGCGATGAACTCGACGGCAGAGGCGTCCATCCGCTCACACGTCCGTCGACCCTTCGCGGTGACCGTGAGCAGTGCCGCCCGGCCATCCCCGGGATCAGAACTGCGCTTGATGAGGCCGCGTTGTTCCAGCCGACGCACTTGCGGGGTGATTGTTGACTTGTCGACCCCTTGCCACGCCGCCAGATCGGTGACCCGCACTGGGCCTCGGGCCTTCACCGTGCGTACCAGCTGCTCGTCGACCGGGGACAGGTCTGCGCCCGCGTCGCCGAACACCACGGCGCGCGACTCGGCACGGCCCAACAGCCATACGATGCCGGCCATTGCCGCTTGAAGTTGGCGGCCCGTTGCCTCTTCTGTCGGCACTGTGATCACTCCCACCTCTATTTGGTTTGTACCAACCAACTATTCACATTTATAGTTTGATTGTACAAACCAACTATACGATGGGAGTCGAAAATGACCCACACAGTCGAGCCTCGGGCGTTGGAGACGCTGGTGCTCCGCGAGTACAAGAGCTACGCCGACGCGCAGCGTTTGGTGGACCGGTTGTCCGACAACGGTTTTCCGGTACAGCATATTCGCATTGTCGGAGAGGGGCTGCACACGATCGAGCAGGTTACCGGGCGCATGACCAAGGGCCGTGCCGCGCTGTACGGTGCAGGAACCGGCGCCTGGTTCGGGTTGCTCGTCGGCGCGCTCATGGCTATCTTCGCCGGCGGGTCGGGCGTGCTGCTTGCGCTCGCGGGCAGCCTGCTGATCGGCGCATTCTGGGGCGCACTGTTCGGATTCACCGCGCACTGGGCCACCGGCGGCGAGCGGGACTTCAGCAGTGCCGGAGTGCTGGCCGCTACCAAGTATGTCGTTCAGGTCGACGCCGGGTATCTGGATGAGGCGAAGAAGATTGCCGAGCGCAACTGATCCGCGCACCGAGCGTGGCCCGCACCGTCGGGCCGCGCTTCCCGCGCAGCACGCGGGCGTCGGCGACCATGCGGTCACCTTGCTGAGGGAGCGGATCTACGGTGCCATGACCTGCCTGGCGACGCTGGCCGCACTGGCGCGTTACACGACCCCCGAGACCAGCGCATGGCTCCGGGTGGTCGATGTGCTGATGGCGACCGGCGGTCTGTGGGCGGCAAGCCCGCTGGCCGACTGGGTCGCTCATCTGGGGGTCCACCGGTCGGCGCCTCGCGGCCGGATCGGTCTGCGTTTGTTGCAGGCGTCGGGTCAGATCGTGGCCGCCGCGGTACTGCCCGTCCTGACATTGGTTGCCGCCGGTTTCGGTGCGCTCGACGTCGATACCGCGATGTGGGTCGCGATGTGGATCCTGGTCGCGGAGTTGGGGTTCATCGCGCTGCTGGCCGTACGCCGCGCGCAGTTGTCGCTAGGGCAGAAGGTTGCGACGATCGCAATGCTGACGGGTGTCGGGGCCCTCGTGGTCGCCATCAAGATCTTGAGCCACTGACCCGGCGGGTCGACCAAGGGGTCGGAGGTTCACAGCGTTTCCTGTGTTCGTGTCTCGGCGAGCCGCCGGCGCAGAGCCGGCTTGTCCATCTTGCCCACCGGGTTCTTCGGAACTTGCGCCAGCTCGACAATGGAAACCGGCAGCTTGTACCGCGCCAGGTTCTGCACCAGGTGATCACGCAGCGCTTCGACGCCGTTGTGAGTAGCGGGACGGAAGGAGACGAAGGCGACCGGGAGCCACCGTCGTGCGGGTGTCCGCCTGGAGCTGACCGACGCGCCCGCACTGTCCTGACCGTTTGTGCCGCGGTCCGTGGTTCTGCGAGCTCTGCCCGCTAGCCTCACCTGGTGCGCGTCTACGTTCCCGCAACCCTGGCCATGCTGCAGCAGTTGGTCGCCGACGGCTCGCTCCGTCCCGTCAACGGAACGGCGTTCGCGGTGACGCCGACGCTGCGCGAGGCCTACGCGGAAGGGGACGAGGACGAACTCGCCGACGTCGCACTCCGGGAGGCCGCGATGGCATCGCTGCGTCTGCTCGGTGATGACAACTCCGAGGGGCTGCCCGCTCGGCGGGTGGTGGTCGAAGCCGACGCCGAGGACGTGACGCTGCGGCCCGATCTCGACGACGCCGTCGTACGGGTGGCGGGGGAGTTGCCCATGGCCCGCGTGATCGCTGCGTATGTCGACAACGCGGCCGCCGAGTCGGCGGTCGTCGCAGCCGTCGAGGTGATCGACGCGGCCGATCTGGGTGACGAGGATTCCGAGCTCACGGTCGGCGACGCCCAAGATCACGACCTCGCGTGGTATGCGCCACAAGAGCTGCCGTTCCTGCTCGACCTGCTCTGAGAGGTGGATACGGTAGCGTAAGTTACGGTACCGTAGGTAGGCGCCTCGCTAGGCTGGGGCCGCGTCGCCAACCACGTGCAATCCGGGCAGGAGCCGTCATGGCCAAGACGACAATCAAGACCACCGCGAAGGTGGCCGACACCGTCCGGCCCACCGTCGCCGGTGCCAAGCAGCGGCCGGGCTGGCATGTTCTGCGCACGATCGCAGGCCGCATCACCACCCCGCTGTTGCCCGATGACTATCTCAAGCTCGCCAACCCGTTGTGGTCGGCGCGGGAACTGCGCGGCCGCGTGATCGAGGTGCGCCGCGAGACCGAGGACTCGGCCACGCTCGTCATCAAACCGGGCTGGGGTTTCTCGTTCGACTATGAGGCCGGCCAGTACGTCGGCATCGGCCTGCTTGTCGACGGGCGCTGGCGCTGGCGGTCGTATTCGCTCACCAGCAGTCCTGTCACCAGCAAGGGCTCGCGCACCATCACCATCACCGTCAAGGCGATGCCGGAAGGCTTCCTGTCGACCCACCTGGTCGGCGGTGTCGAACCCGGCACCATCGTGAGACTGGCGGCGCCGCAGGGCAATTTCGTCATGCCCGACCCGGCGCCGGCATCGGTGCTGTTTGTGACCGCAGGTTCGGGTATCACTCCGGTCATGTCCATGCTGCGCACGCTGGCTCGGCGCTCCCAGATCAACGACATCGTGCACCTGCACTCGGCGCCCACCGAGTCGGATGTGATGTTCGCCTCGGAGCTGTCGCAACTGGCGTATCGCAACAAGGGGTATCAACTGCACATTCGGGCGACGCGGACCGACGGCAGACTCGACTTCGGCCGACTCGACGAGATCGTGCCCGACTGGCGCGGACGTCAGACGTGGGCCTGCGGCCCGGAGGCGATGCTGGAGGCCGCCGAGCGGACGTGGAAGGCCGCGGGTGCCGGCGAGCGGTTGCATCTCGAGCGTTTCGCGGTGTCGCGGGCCCCGGTGCACGGCAGCGGCGGCACGGTGGAGTTCAGGCGGTCGGGGCGGTCGGCCACGGTCGACGCCGCGACGTCGCTGATGGATGCCGGCGAAGATGCCGGGGTACGCATGCCGTTCGGCTGCCGCATGGGCATCTGCCAGTCCTGCGTCGTCGGACTCGTGGAAGGGCATGTGCGCGACCTGCGGACCGGCGTCGAGCACGAACCGGGCACCCGGGTGCAGACGTGCGTTTCCGCAGCGTCGGGCGACTGCGTGCTCGACGTCTAGACTTTACTGGGTAGTAACCTACGAATACGTAGGTTACGGTAGCGTAGGTAAGCGAGAGGAGGCTGAACCATGGCGATTACAGACGTTCCCGAGTTCGCGCACCTGACAGACGCGGACATCGAGGGTTTGGGACGCGAACTCGATGCGATCCGCCAGGACATCGAGGACTCCCGCGGCGCGCGCGACGCGCGCTACATCCGCTGCACCATCGCGCTTCAGCGCGCGCTGGAGGTAGCCGGCAGGCTGATGCTGGCGGGCAGCTCCAAACGGAAATTCTGGTGGGCGGGCAGCACCACACTGGGCGTGGCCAAGATCATCGAGAACATGGAGATCGGCCACAACGTCATGCACGGCCAGTGGGACTGGATGAACGATCCCGAAATCCACTCCTCGTCGTGGGAATGGGACATGAGCGGGGCGTCCAAGCACTGGCGCTTCACCCACAACTTCATGCATCACAAGTACACGAACATCCTCGGCATGGACGACGACGTGGGCTACGGCGTCATCCGCGTGACGCGCGACCAGCGCTGGACGCCGATGAACCTGGGCAACCTGTTCTTCAACACGCTGCTGTGCGTGGCTTTCGAATGGGGCGTCGGCCTCCAGCACCTGGAGCTCGGCAAGATCTTCAAGGGCCGCGACGACCGCAAGGCGACGATGGTGCGCGTCAAGGAGTTCGGTATCAAGGCCGGTCACCAGGTCGCCAAGGACTACATCGCCTATCCCGCGTTGACCTCGCTGTCACCGGGCGCCACGTTCAAGTCGACGTTGAAGGCCAACGTGGTCGCCAACATCATCCGCAACGTGTGGGCCAACGCCGTCATCTTCTGCGGTCACTTCCCGGACGGCGCCGAGAAGTTCACCAAGACCGACATGGTCGGCGAGACCCGCGGTGAGTGGTACCTGCGGCAGATGCTCGGCAGCGCGAACTTCGAGAACGGCCCGGTGCTGCGGTTCATGAGCGGCAACCTGTGCCACCAGATCGAGCACCATCTGTTCCCGGATCTGCCCAGCAACCGCTACTACGAGATCTCGCTGCGGGTGCGCGAGATCTGTGACAAGTACGACTTGCCCTACACCACAGGCAATTTCCTGGTTCAGTACGGCAAGTCGTGGCGCACGATCGCCAAACTGTCCCTTCCCGACCGTTTCCTCACCGACACCCGCGACGATGCGCCGGAGACGCGCAGCGAGCGGATGTTCGACGGGCTGGACGAGACGGAACGCACGGGTCTGAGGTCGGCGATCGCGGCCGTGCGAACGCGCCGTCGCGACAAGCGCGCGCACAAGGCCGCGATCAAGCGCCAGCAACTGGCGGCCTGACGGCGATTCGGGTGTAGCTGGTCGGCTTCGGCATGACCAACTACACCCGAATCCGTTGTCAGCTCGGGATGTAGTCGAAGGTATCCGGGTTCGGCCCGATCCGGCCGTCCTCGCCCTTGTCCAGGCCCGAGATGGCATCGAAATCCTCGGCGCCGAGCTTGAAGTCGAACAATTCGAAGTTGTCCTTGATGCGCTGCGGCGTCACCGATTTCGGAAAGACGATGTCGCCACGCTGAATATGCCAGCGCAACACCACCTGCGCCGGCGACTTGCCGGTCGATTCGGCGATGCGGGTGACGACGGGATCGTCGAGAACCTTGCCCTGAGCGATCGGCGACCACGCCTCGGTCGCGATGCCGTGCTCCTTGCCGTAGGCGCGGACCTCGTTGTTGGCGAAGTACGGGTGCACCTCGATCTGGTTGACCGCGGGCACGGTGTCCGTCTCTTCGGCCAGCCGCTGCAAGTGCGCGACCTGGAAGTTGGACACCCCGATGCTGCGGGCGCGGCCGTCTTTCTTGAACTCCTCTAACGTTTTCCACGTCGAGACGAAGTCGCCGTCATAGAGCGTCGGCAGGGGCCAGTGAATGAGGAAAAGGTCGACGTAGTTGTCGTCGCCCTCGAAGGCCAGCGCCTTCAACGTCTCCTCGAACGCACGACGTGCATCCTCGGGCGTGTGGTAGCCGTTGTTGAGCTTGCTGGTGATGAAGACGTCCCCGCGGCGCAGGCCCGAGTTGCGGACGCCCTCGCCGACGCCTTTCTCGTTCTGGTACATCTCCGCGGTGTCGATGTGGCGGTAGCCGATTTCCAGTGCCTGCTTCACGGCATCGGCGGTCTCGTCGGGCTCGATCTGGAACACCCCGAAGCCGAGCTGCGGGATCCGTGAGCCGTCATTGAGTTCGATGGTCGGTACTTCAGTCATGCAATCCTCCTTCTCGCGGGCAGCGTGCCCGTCGGACACTCGCCGCAAACGCAACATTGGCCTGGTAATTCCACCGTCACAACGTCGAGCGCGGGCCTGCGCCTTCCCGCAGCGCCGCCAACAACCTGCGGGCCGCCCGGACACGGCCTTCGGCGGCTCCGGTCAGCGCATCCAGTGCACACTCGGGATCGGCGGGCGGGCCCATATGTCCGCATCCGCGCGGACAGTCGTCGATCGCGCCCGCGAGATCAGAGAACGCCAGCACCACATCGTCAGGTTCGATATGTGCCAGCCCGAACGACCGGATGCCCGGGGTGTCGACCACCCAGCCACCCAGCGCCAGCGGCAACGCCACCGACTGGGTCGAGGTGTGCCGGCCCCTGCCGACGTCGGTCACTGCGCCGGTGGCCCGTTCCGCCTCTGGGACAAGACGATTCACCAACGTTGACTTTCCGACACCGGAATGCCCCAGCAGTGCGGTGACCTTGTCGGCAAGCAGGGTTCCGACTGCTTCGAGCGGGTCATCGCGACCGGCGGTGATGATGGTCAGGTCGAGATCGCGGAACTGGGCCGCGAACGGTTCCGCGGGTGCCAGATCGGTTTTGGTCAGGCACAGGATCGGCACCAGCCCGCCGGCGTACGCGGCGATCAGCGCGCGCTCGACCAGGCCGGTGCGCGGCGGCGGGTCGGCCAGCGCCACCACGATCAGCAACTGGTCGGCGTTGGCGACGACGACGCGCTCCGTCGGGTCGGTGTCATCGGCGGTGCGGCGCAACACTGTTCGCCGCTCGCCGCGGCGCACGATGCGCGCCAGCGTGTCGGTGCGACCGGACAGGTCGCCGACAACGTCGACGTCGTCGCCGACGACGATCGGTGTCCGTCCGAGTTCGCGCGCCCGCATCGCAGTGACACGGCGATGCGGGTCGCCTCCGAGGACGCAACCCCATCGCCCACGGTCGACGGTGACGATCATCGCCTGCTGGGCATCGGCATGTTCGGGCCGGGTCTTGGTCCGCGGACGCGAGCCGCGCCCGGGGCGCACCCGAACATCGGACTCGTCGTACTCGCGTGTGCTCAAGCGTTGCCCTGCGGGTCGGTCTGTCCGTCCAGCATCGCGGCCCACAGCTGCGGAAAGTCGGGCAGCGTCTTCGCGGTGGTGCCGATGTCCTCGACCTCGATGCCGGGGACGCGCAGGCCCACGATCGCGCCCGCCGTCGCCATCCGGTGGTCGGCGTAGGACGACCAGGTGCCGCCGTGCATCTGCGTGGCGGTGATGACCAGGCCGTCCTCGGTCTCCTGGCACTGGCCGCCGATGCCGTTGATCTCGGTGCTCAGCGCGGCCAGCCTGTCGGTCTCGTGCCCGCGCAGATGCGCGATCCCACGCAGCCGCGACACCGAGCCCGGGGTGGCCAGCGCGGCCATCGCGGCGACCGACGGGGCGAGTTCGCCGACGTCGCGGAGGTCGACATCGATACCGTTGTAGGCTGTGGCGCCCTGGACTTCCAGGTATGAATTCCCGTGGCGCACTTGCGATCCCAGGCTCTCCAGGATCGACAGGATGGTGTCGGCGGGCTGCGTGCTGACGCCGGGCCAGCCTGTGATGCGCACGGCGCCACCACTGACGACGGCGGCCGCGAGGAACGGCACGGAGTTGGACAGGTCCGGCTCGATGGCCCAGTGCCGGGCCGCGATGGGGCCGGGTGCGACCCGCCAGACGTCGGCGTGCGAGTCGTCGACCTCGACGCCCGCGTCGCGCAGCATCGAGACCGTCATCGCGATGTGCGGCGCCGACGGCACCGACTCGCCGGTGTGCACGATCGTCAGCCCCTCGGTGAACGCCGCACCGGACAGCAGCAGCCCGGACACGAACTGCGACGAGCCCGAAGCGTCGATTTCGACGGTGCCGCCGCGCACCGACCCTGCGCCGCGGACCGTGAACGGCAGGCTGTCACCGGCGACGGGCACCCCGAGGGAGCGCAGCCCGTCGAGCAGCGGAGCGATCGGCCGCGCCCGGGCCTGCTCGTCACCGTCGAAGACGACGGTCTCGGTACTCAGCGCGGCGAGCGGCGGCACAAAGCGCAGCACGGTTCCGGCGAGGCCGCAGTCGATGTGGGTGCCCGGCTTCGGGGTCAGAGTGCCGCTGATGGTCAGCTCGGTGCCGTCGGTGGCGGATGCATCGACGGTGATGCCGAGCGCCTGCAAGGCGCTGATCATCAGGTCCGTGTCGCGGCTGCGCAGCGCGCCGGAAACTGTCGAGGTGCCGTGCGGTGCCGCGAGCGCGGCGAGGATCAGCGCCCGGTTGGTCTGAGACTTCGAGCCGGGCACCGTGACAGTGGCGTGGACAGGGGTTGCGGTCGACGGGGCCGGCCAGTTGCTCACGGCGTCCATTCTGGCCTGTCGGGACTTTCTGCCACCATGGGGATCATGTGCGGGCGATTCGCGGTGACGACCGATCCGGCGCTGCTGGCCGAGAAGATCAAAGCCATCGACGAAGCGACATCGGATAAGAAGGATCCGCCGACGGCGAATTACAACGTGGCTCCGACGACGACCGTGGCCACGGTGGTCAAGCGCCATACCGATCCCGATGACGAGTCGACGCGACGGGTGCGGCTGATGCGCTGGGGCCTGGTGCCGCCGTGGGCGAAGACGGCCGAGGACGGCGGGCCGGACACCAAGAGCGGTCCGCTGCTGATCAACGCCCGCGCGGACAAGGTGACGTCGTCGCCGGCGTTCCGGAGTTCGGCCAAGGCGAAGCGATGCCTGGTACCGATGGACGGTTGGTACGAGTGGAAGGGCACCAAGGGCGCCAAGACGCCCTACTACTTGTACGCCGGTGACGGCGAGCCGCTGTTCATGGCAGGGCTGTGGACCACGTGGCGACCCAGAGAGGCGCCCAAGGACGCGAAACCGCTGCTGAGTTGCACGATCATCACCACCGACGCGGCCGCCCAGCTCGCCGACATCCACGACCGGATGCCGCTGACGATCAGCGCCCCCGACTGGGACCGCTGGCTCGATCCGGACGCCCCGATCGACGAGGGTCTGTTGCGCGGCCACGGCGATCTGGATCGCATCGAGATCCGCGAGGTGTCGACTCTGGTGAACAGCATCCGCAACAACGGCCCCGAACTCATCGAGCCCGCTGAGCCTCAAGCCGAGCAAGGCACCCTGCTTTGACCGGTCCGCTCCACTCGGTTGGGGTTGTCGACGCCATCGGGGCCGATCTTCGGTCCGCCGGTTACACCACAGACGGGGTGGCCGAGCTGCTCGGGGCCGATGCCGGCGCCGCGTTCAGCCGGGGACTGTGGTGGTCGGCGCTGCGCGCCACCGAGCGCGCCGCACCCGAACACCAGCGCCTCGCCGTACTGGTTCGGTTGTTCCTGCTCGGCACCGACGAACCATGGGACCGAGTCGGACCGGCCCTGCCTGGCACCACCGTCGACCGTCTCGTGGACAACGGCGTCCTCGAACACGCCCACGACGGCACAGTGCGGGCCGCCCTCGATGTCCGCCCGACCAGTGACGGCGTCAACGACTTTCTGGTCGTCTCCGATCAGGACTCCGCGCTGCGTGCCGGGCCGGTGCGGCACGACCACGTCCTGGGCATCGGCGGCGCCTCGGTCTCACTGGCCCACGCCGTCGTGCGCACGCAGGTCGGGCGGGCGCTGGACCTCGGCACCGGGTGTGGCATCCAAGCGCTGCACCTGAACGCGCACTGCGAGGAGATCGTCGCCACCGACACCAACCCGCGCGCGCTGACACTCGCCGCGGCGACCGCCCGCCTCAACGGCATGACCTGGGATCTGCGGTGTGGCAGCATGTTCGAGCCCGTCGCGGGCCAGCGATTCGACCTCATCGTCTCCAACCCGCCGTTCGTGGTGGGCACCGGCGCGCTGGACTACATCTACCGCGACTCGGGGATGGCCGGGGATGCGTTGTGCCAGAACCTGATCGAGCACGCTGCCGACCATCTCGAACCCGGCGGCACCGCGCAGATCATGGCGAACTGGATCGTCCGTGACCCGGAGAACTGGCAGGACCGCGTCGCCGGCTGGCTGGCAGGCAGTGGCCTGCACGCCTGGGTGGTGCAGCGCGAATTCGCCGATCCCGTCAGCTACGTCTCGCTGTGGACCTCGGACGCGGGGGAGACGCCGGAGCAGGCGGCCGAGCGCGGCGGCCAGTGGCTGGACTGGTTCGACGCCGAAGGCATTGCCGGCGTCGGCATGGGCATGGTCACGTTGCGCGCACCGCGGGCCGGCGAAAAGCGCCCGCCCGAGCACGTTCTCGAATCCATCACAGGGGCCGACGAGGCGCTGACCGGCCCCGAGGTCGACGCCTTCTTCGCCCGTCGCGAATACCTGCACGACACCACCGACGGGCAGCTGCTCGCCGCCAAACTGTCGACCGCGCCGGTGTTCCTCGAAGAGCAGTCGCTTCCCGGAGAGCAGGGGTGGCAGGTCGTGGGCGCCGCCGTGCGGCGCCCGGGCGGACCGGCTGCCGTGATCGGCGTCGACGAGGTGTCCCGCGCGCTGCTCGCCGGTTGCCGCGGCGAGGTGCCGTTGGGCACGCTCGTCGAGCTGCTCGCCGCCCACCACGGCGTCGACGCCGACGCGCTGGCAGTCGCGGCGATGCCTGTGGTGCGGGAGGCCATCGGCCGCGGGATCCTCTATCAGGCGGAATGAGACTTGCGGGCGCTCACCACGACGTAGGGACTGGTGAACGCGATCGCGCCGGAGCGCTGCCGATGCGGCCGCAAGGCCTTCTCGAATTCCGTTGTCAGAAGCTCCTGTTGGGCCGCGTCGGCGCGACTGAACGTCGCAACGTGCACGGGTGATTCGGCGCGCAGCCAGTGCAGGGCCGCGTCCATCGATTCGAACTCCCAGCGATGCTCGCCGCGCTGGACGTCGATTTCGTCGAAATAGGCGTCCAAACGCTCCGTGAGAGTCGCGGTGTCACCCCACTGATCGGGGGAGAAGGCCGCCTTGGCCGGAGCGCCGAGCACGGCGACCACCGGATCGAACAGTGGATTGTCGACATTGCGCACCCATGCCGAGAAAGCAAGCACCCCAGCCGGTTTGAGCAAGCGGACGAGCTCGGGGACCTGCCGGCCGGGGTCGACGAAGATGATGCCCATGTTCGAGACCGCCACGTCGAACGTGCCCGCAGGCAGTCCGGTGTCCGACGCGTCACCGATGCGCCAGGTGACCGCGTCCGCGCCGTCTCGGTCTTGCGCGATGGCGATGAGTTGCGGTGTGTAGTCGACCCCCGTCACCCGGGCGCCGCGGGCGGCGGCAGCGAGTGCGGCACTTCCCGTGCCGCAGGCGAGGTCGATGACGTCGGTTCCACCGAGTGCGCGCCGCCGTTCGGCCGCGTCGACCAGTTGGGATGCGATGGGGGCGATGCGCTCGCCGACGGCGTCATAGCGTCCTGAGGACCAGATGGTCGGCGAGCCCATGGCTCCAGCGTGCCACGATGGAGATGTGAACGGTGAGCTCGATCCGGCCTTCGTGGTCGACGCCCCGCCCCTGCCGCGGCCGGTCATCTTCACGCAGTTCTGGGCCGACCTGACGTTCCTGCACTGGCCGGTCGACCCGGCCGCGGTGGCGCCCCTCTTCCCCCGGGGAACGCGCCCCGACGTCTTCGACGGCCACACCTATGTCGGCCTCGTTCCGTTCGTCATGCGGCACACCACCGTCGGTTCGGCGGTGCCGCTGCCGTACTTCGGGACGTTCGCCGAAACCAACGTCCGTCTCTACTCCGTCGACGACGCAGGCAGGCACGGGGTGCTGTTCTGCTCGCTGGAGACGCAGCGCCTGGCGGTGGTGCCGGTCATCCGCGCGGCGATGGGCATCCCCTACACCTGGGCGAAGATGTCGGTCAACCACTCTGCCGGGCGGGTGTCGTACGTCAGCGCCCGCCGGTGGCCGCGGCGCGGGCTGCGGTGCCACGTGAGCGTGGACATCGGCGCACCGGTCGCGCCGACACCCCTGGAGATCTGGCTGACCGCCCGCTGGGGCGCACACACCACGAAGGCCGGATACACCTGGTGGCTGCCCAACGAACACCCGACCTGGCCGCTGCGCAACGCCGAGGTCACCGAGCTCGACGACGAACTCGTTGCCGCGGCAACCATTTCCGCCTCGGGGCCGATGCTGCGCCCGCTATTCACGCCCGGAGTCCCCGCTCGCTTCGGTCGGCCCAGCCGCATCCGGTCAAAACGCTGATGTGCGCCGTCGAGGGGCCGATACTGCGGAGATGACCGACGTGCAGGCAGCCCCTGCTCTCACGACCATCACCGTGCGCAACCCCGCCGACGGCTCCGTCGTCGGCTCTGTTCCGATCGACGACGCCCACACCGTGGCCGCCAAGGCGCGCGCGCTGCGCGCGGCGCAACCCGAATGGGAAGCGCTCGGTCCCGACGGCCGCAAACCCTGGCTGCTGGCCATGCAGGACTGGATCCTCGACAACGCCGAGCACCTGGCGACGGTGTTGCAGTCCGAAACGGGCAAGCCGCGCACCGAAGCGACCATCGAAGCGCCGCTGTGCGCGGACCTGATCAAGTATTGGGCCGGTCATGCGAAGAAGTTCCTCGCCGACCGGCATCCTGCGGCGCACAGTCCGCTGATGAAGGTCAAACGCCTGACCACCGTCTATCGGCCCTACCCGGTCGTCGGACTGATCATCCCGTGGAACTTCCCGCTGCTCAACGTCGCGCTCGACGGCGTCGCGCCGCTGGCGGCTGGTGCGGCGGTGCTGCTGAAGCCGTCGGAGGTGACGCCCCTGAGTGCCGTGGAGTTCGCTCGCGGCTGGGCGGAAATCGGTGCACCGCCGGTACTTTCACTGACCACCGGCTACGCCGAGACCGGCGCGGCGGTGATCGCGAACTCCGACTGCGTGCACTTCACGGGGTCGACGGCAACGGGTCGCAAGGTCGCGGTCGCGTGTGCCGAGCGGCTCATTCCGTGCACGCTGGAACTGGGAGGCAAGGATCCCGCGATCGTGCTCGCCGACGCGGACCTCGACCGTGCCGCGGCGGGCATCGCCTGGGGCGGCATGTTCAACTCCGGGCAGGTGTGTGTCTCCGTCGAACGGGTCTATGTCGAGGCGCCGGTGTACGACGAGTTCGTCGCCAAGCTCACCGACGAGGTCGCGCGGCTGCGGCAGGGCCGCGACGACGATCACTATCGCTTCGACGTCGGGGCGATGGCCACGCCCGCCCAGCGCGACATCGTGGCGCGCCACGTCGATGCCGCGATCGCCTCGGGAGCGCGCGTCACGACCGGAGGCAAGCCCACCGGCGTCGGGACCTTCTTCGAGCCGACCGTCCTCGCCGATGTCGACCAGTCGATGACATGCATCACCGAGGAGACGTTCGGCCCGACGCTGCCGGTGGTCAAGGTCGCCGACGACGAGGAAGCGATCCGGCTGGCCAACGACTCTCGCTACGGGCTGTCGGCGACGGTGTGGACCGCGGACCTGGCACGCGCGGAGCGCATCGCGCGCCGTCTCGATGCCGGCGCCGTCAACATCAACGACGTGCTGTCCAACGGATTCAGCTTCGCCCTACCGATGCCGGGGTGGAAGGACTCAGGCATCGGATCTCGTCACGGCGGAGCCGACGGCATCCTGAAATACTGTCGCCCGCAAGCGATCACGGCGCCGCGCGTCCCCACGCAGAAACGGGAGATCAACTGGTACCCGTACTCGCGTGGCAAGACCAAAGTCTTCTCCGGCGTCATCCGGCTGGCCGCGGCCAAGGGTGCGCGCCGGTTCGGGATCAAGCCGCGCCGCTAGCCACGGAATAGCATTCCTGGTTGTGATCCGGGCCCGGACCGCGACCCGGAATGCTATTCCGCGGAAAACTAGGGGCCGGTGTAGCCGGGCGGATTGGCCGACTCGACCCAGAAGTCGACGCCGAGATCGGATCCTGGGATGCAGTCGTAGACCGAGAGGTCTGTGACACCGGCCTCCAGGAGCACGTCTTCGCACAGCAGCGTATGGCCGGTATAGCTCGACGGCTTGGTCAGAATCGCATAGGCGGCGTCGGCATACACCTCGGGTTTGCGGGAGCGCGCCATCGACTCGTCACCGCCCAGCAGGTTCTGCACCGCGGCGGTGGCCACCATCGTGCGCGGCCACAGCGTGTTCGATGCGATGCCCGCGTCCCTCAGCTCCTCGGCAATGCCCAACGCGCACAGCGTCATTCCGAACTTCGCCATCATGTACGGCGTCGGCTTGAGCCACTTGGGTTCCAGCAGGATCGGCGGTGAGAGCGTCAGGATGTGCGGGTTCTCCCGGCCTTTCATGTGTGGAATGCAGGCCTGTGACACCGCGTAGGTGCCGCGCACCTGGATTCCGTTCATGAGGTCGAAGCGCTTGAGCGGGACGTCCTCGATCGAACCGAGGTTGATCGCCGAGGCGTTGTTGACGCAGATGTCGATGCCGCCGAATTGTTCGACGGCCGCGACGACCGCGGCGGACACGGAGTCCCCGTCGCGGACGTCACCGACGATGGGCAGAGCCTGGCCGCCGGCTTCCTCGATCTCCTTGGCCGCCGTGTAGACGGTGCCGGGAAGCTTGGGGTGAGGTTCGGCGGTCTTGGCGACCAGCGCGATGTTGGCTCCGTCGGCGGCGGCCCGCTTGGCGATCGCCAGCCCGATACCGCGGCTGGCACCCGAGATGAACATGGTCTTTCCCGCTAATGACATGGCCCAACACTAGACAGCGCGGATGTCGGCGGTGACGGCATTGGTGAGCCGTACCAGATCTCGCGGGTCCATTGCGACGTCCCAGCCGCGCTTGCCTGCGCTGCACAGAACGCGGTCCCACCGCAGAGCCGACGCGTCGACGACCGTGGGCAGCGCCCTGCGCTGTCCTAGAGGGGAGATGCCGCCGACGACGTACCCCGACGAGCGCTGCGCATCGGCGGGGTCGGCCATCGTGGCCTTCGCCGCACCCAGTGCAGCGGCCGTGGCTTTCAGCGACAGCTTCGACGGCACCGGGAGCACCGCGACGCCGAGACCTTTGGGCAGTGCGACGACGAGCGTCTTGAAGATCTGTTCGGGCGCAAGGCCGCCGGCCTGAGCCAGCGCGGCGACCGCCTCGTCACCGTACGAATCGGTGCGTGCATCGTGGTGGTACTGCACGACCTCGTGCGGGACGCCCGCGGCGACGAGTGCCGCGATCGCCGGGGTCGCTGCGCGTGCCACAGGCACAGCGTAAAGGGGCGGGAACAACATCCCCGGGCCTCGCTGTTGTTCAGTGCAGCTCTGATGGCCCCGTCGCCGGTCAGAGCATGTAGTCGGTGTCAGCCTTTAGGATCAACAGAAGGGGTATTGATGGCGCCAGTCATGGCCATGGAGGCCCCGTCGCGTCCGGTGCAGTTGCTGGACGTGATCCGTGGTGCCGCTACAGAAGGGACGGTGTTGCCCACGATGACCGACACCAACGGGTCGGCCGCCGAGGCCACCCTGGACGGTGATGCGGTTCCCGCCGCCCGGCAGGAAACCGACGCCGAGCTGACCGCCCGGTTCGAACGCGATGCCATCCCCATGCTCGACCAGCTCTACGGTGGTGCGTTGCGGATGACGCGCAATCCGGCCGACGCCGAGGATCTTCTGCAGGAGACGATGGTCAAGGCCTATTCGGGGTTCCGCTCGTTCCGCGAGGGAACCAACCTGAAGGCGTGGCTGTACCGGATCCTGACCAACACCTACATCAACAGCTATCGCAAGAAGCAGCGCCAGCCGTCGGAGTATCCGACCGAGGAGATCACCGACTGGCAGCTTGCGGCCAACGCCGAGCACTCTTCGACGGGATTGCGGTCCGCGGAGGTCGAGGCACTGGAGCTGCTACCCGACAGTGAGATCAAGGAAGCGCTGCAGGCGTTACCGGAAGAGTTCCGGATGGCGGTGTACTACGCCGACGTCGAGGGCTTCCCGTACAAGGAGATCGCGGAAATCATGGAGACGCCGATCGGAACGGTGATGTCGCGGCTACATCGCGGCCGACGTCAACTGCGCGAATTATTGGCCGGTGTGGCCCGCGATCGTGGCTTCATTCGCGGCGAACAGCTCGATACCGCCGAGGAGGTCACGTCATGAGCGGCGTGAACACCCCAGATGAAGATCGCTGGACCCCGCCGATCGGCCCGATCGATCCCGAGCACCCCGAATGTGCCGCGGTGATCGCCGAGGTGTGGACGCTGCTCGACGGCGAGTGCACCGTCGAGACCCGCGACAAGCTCAAGCAGCACCTCGAGGAGTGCCCGACCTGCCTGCGTCACTACGGCATCGAGGAGAAGATCAAGCGGCTGATCGCGACGAAGTGCAGCGGTGAGCGGGCCCCCGAGGGTCTGCGTGAGCGGCTGCGCATCCAGATCAGTCAGACCACGATCATCCGCGGCGGCTGACCTCCTCCGCAGACACAGATCCGCCCGGCCTCCGAGGGAGTGCCGGGCGGTTGTGTTTCGAGCGTAGGGTCAGCGACCTATGGACTTCGACCCTGCATTGGGGCGCTTGCCGTGGTTGGCCTTCGAGTGCTTGCGGTCGCGCTTCTTGCGGCCACGCTTGGCCATGATGTACCTCCAGGTGGTGATCGGGTGACTCCCCGTCGATGCGGGGTGAGTTGCTCCCATTGTCGCATGCTTTGCCGACACCGAGTTCGCCGCAGCCCGCGACCGGCGACAGCGGTGGTGGCGGTGTGGTTCGATAGACGCGTCAGGCACCAGCAGTACGTGGAGTGGGGTGAAGATGGCCGAGGATGTTCGCGCGGAAATCGTGGCCAGTGTGCTCGAGGTCGTGGTTCACGAGGGCGATCAGATCGGTGAAGGCGACACCCTGGTGCTGCTCGAGTCGATGAAGATGGAGATCCCGGTCCTCGCCGAGGTCGCCGGCACGGTCAGCCAGGTCAGCGTGTCCGTCGGCGATGTCATCCAGGCCGGCGACCTCATCGCCGTCATCAGCTAGCGCCGTCGTTACGGCACAGCGCGTCTTCGCGGTAAGCCATGTCGACCCTCGGTGATCTGCTCGCCGAGCACACCGTCCTGCCCGGCAACGCCGTGGACCACCTGCATGCCGTGGTCGGCGAGTGGCAGCTGCTTGCCGATCTGTCGTTCGCGGACTACCTGATGTGGGTGCAGCGCGACGACGGCAAGGTGGTCTGCGTCGCGCAGGTGCGGCCCAACACCGCGCCGACCGTGTTGCTCGCCGACGCGGTCGGGACCCTGACGGAGTCCGACGACATCCCGATCGTCGCTGCGGCATTCCGGTCGGGCGCAATCGGCCGGGCAACCGTCGAGGGTGAGCGCGGCGCGCCCGGACTCAACGTCGAAGCCGTGCCCGTGCGGTATCGGAGCGACGTGGTCGCGGTGCTGACCCACCAGACGTCGCTGGCTCCGCGGCAGGCCAGCCCGCTGGAGGCCGCGTATGTCGACTGCGCGGGCGACCTGCTCCACATGCTCTCCGAAGGGACCTTCCCGAACGTCGGCGATCTGGCCATGTCGCGGTCTAGCCCCCGCGTGGGTGACGGGTTCATCCGGCTCAACGAGGCGGGCGTCGTGACCTTCGCCAGCCCGAACGCCATCTCCGCCTACCACCGGATGGGCTTGTCGGCGGAGCTCGAAGGCCACAATCTGGTCAGCGTGACCCGGCCGCTGATCGCCGACACCTTCGAAGCCCAGGAGATGGCGAACCACATCCGTGATTCGCTCGCTGGCGGCTCGAGCATGCGCATGGAGGTGGACGCAGGCGGAGCCACGGTTCTGCTGCGCACGTTGCCGCTGGGGGTGCACGGGGTGGGCGTCGGCGCCGCGGTGTTGATCCGCGACGTCACCGAGGTGAAGCGTCGCGATCGCGCCCTGCTGTCGAAGGACGCGACGATCCGTGAAATCCATCACCGCGTGAAGAACAACCTTCAGACCGTCGCGGCGCTGCTGCGGTTGCAGGCCCGCAGGACCACGAATCCCGAGGGGCGCGAAGCGCTGATGGAATCCGTGCGCCGGGTATCCTCGATTGCGCTGGTACACGATGCGCTGTCGATGTCGGTCGACGAAGAGGTCAACCTCGACGAGGTCATCGACCGCATCCTGCCGATCATGAACGACGTCGCGACCGTCGATTCACCGATCCGGATCAACCGGGTCGGCGACCTGGGCGTGCTGGATGCCGACCGGGCGACGGCGCTGATCATGGTCATCACCGAGCTCGTGCAGAACGCCATCGAGCACGCGTTCGACGCGACCGCACCGCAGGGTTGCGTCACCATTCGCGCGCAGCGGTCCGCGAGGTGGCTCGACGTCATCGTCCACGACGACGGGCGCGGTCTTCCCGAGGGATTCAGCCTGGAGAAATCGGACCGGCTCGGCCTGCAGATCGTGCGGACCCTGGTCTCGGCGGAACTCGACGGTTCACTGGGGATGCACGACGGGGCCGCGGGCGGCACCGATGTGATTCTGCGAGTCCCGATCGGCAGACGCGTGCGCGTCAGCCAATACTGACCTTTCCCGGCGAATTCCGTTAATGGGACGAGACGTCACGTAATTGAATTCACAAAGCGACGGCCCCGATTTTGTCGGGGCCGTCGCTCGTTGAGTCGGTACGTAACTCAGACGCCGGTGCGAGCCTTCGTGCGCGCGTTGCGGCGCTTGAGGGCTCGACGCTCGTCTTCACTCATTCCGCCCCACACGCCCGCATCCTGGCCGGACTCCAAGGCCCAGCTCAGGCACTCCGCAGTCACCGGACAGCGGTTGCAGACGAGCTTCGCGTCAGCGATCTGGGCAAGGGCCGGGCCGCTGTTTCCCACCGGGAAGAACAGCTCCGGATCCTCGTCACGACAGACCGCCTTATGGCGCCAATCCATGGTCTAACTCCTCGTAATCATCATGTGTGCACGCAACAAATGCGCACGAACTTCGCTTCGGCTGTTAACGCAAGCGCACCAAATGTTTCTGCGCTGTTGCATCCGATGCTTTCACAGGCTGAACAGATGTCAATAGCAGTCCGTTAACACGTGGTCAATGTCACTACCCAGGACCGTTACCGAAGCCCTAACTCCGTTGTACTACACTCAATCCACCTGCGCTTTAATTCGGCCCTGGCAACATCCTGATTGCCGGCATCCGCGCAGATCAAACCACTTATCTCCCCATCTTCGGGGCAGGCGCCACCACCGCGAGAGCGTCGGGTACCGAAGTGAATTCCATCATTTCGCGCATGCCGACGTAATCACCGTCGATCTGGCAGGCAACGGGTCCGTCGCTCGTCACCTTGAGCCATGGGAGGTCGTCGTCGCGGATGAGGTGCCGGGCTTCCAGCCGCGGCCTGCGCGAGTTCATCTGCCGTACCAGGCGCAGATTGGCCCACACGTTCATGCTCGTGGTGGCGAAGACGCCCAGCCCGGTTTCGAATGTGGTGTCCGGGTTCGTCCATACCGGTCGGGAGTTGGCGTAGGTCCATGGGCTGGAGTTCGACACGAACGCGAAATGCACTCCCGTGACGGGCTCCTGGCCCGGCAGGTGAAGTGTCAGACGCGGCTCCCTGCGTGCGCTGGCGAGCACCTCCCGGATCGCGACCCGGACATAGCGGGACGCGGTCACCTTTCGGCCTTTCGCGCGTTGCTGCTCCACCGCGGCGACGACGTCGCCGTCGACGCCCATCCCCGCCGTGAACACACCCCAACGCTCGCCGCAGTCCATCAGGCCGATCCGCCGCCACGTCCGTCCACGGCGGTAATCGCCCAGCAGATCGACAAGCTGATTGGTGGCTTCGATCGGGTCCGGGCTGATTCCCAATGCGCGGGCGAAGACGTTGGCCGACCCGCCGGGCACCACCCCGACCGCCGGTCCGGCACCGCCGGGTCCCCCCTCGCCGAGGATGCCGTTGACGACTTCATTCACCGTGCCGTCGCCGCCGTGCACGATCAAGACCTCGACACCGCTGCGCGTGGCGTCCTGGGCGATCTCGATGGCGTGGCCGCGGTGGTCGGTGTGAACCACACTCAGCTGGACGCGGCTCTCCAGCGCATGGGCCAACAGATCACGGCCTGCCGGCGTCGTCGAGGTCGCATTCGGGTTGACGATCAGCACGGCGCGCACGGGGCTTGAGCCTATCGGGCCGCCTGCCACCGGATTCCGGGTATGCACCGGTACCGCTGACGGACAGCAGGATCGCGCCCGTCGGATCAGGTTTCTTCTGCTATTACACCCGAGGCGATCCGGAACGCCGAGTTCGCGTCAGGTACCCCGCAGTAGATCGCGGACTGCAGAAGCACTTCCTTGATCTCCTCGGCGGTCAACCCGTTGCGCAGCGCGGCCCGCACGTGCATCGCGAGTTCCTCGTGGTGGCCGCGCGCGACGAGCGCGGTCAGTGTGATCATCGAGCGTGACTTGCGGTCCAGCCCCGGCCTGGTCCAGATCTCGCCCCACGCGTAGCGGGTGATGAAATCCTGAAATTCGGCGGTGAAGTCGGTGGTGCTCGCGACGGCCCGGTCGACGTGCGCATCGCCGAGGACCTGCCTGCGCACGGCCATCCCGTCGTCGTGGCTGCTCAACTTGTCTCCTTCAGATAGGCGGTGGCACGGGACATCGTGGCGTCGATGATGCGTTGGGTGGCTCCTAGGTAAGAGCCGTCGGCGCTGCCCCCGACAAGGTGGGCCATCGTCTGCTGCTCGGCGTCGATGCCTTCTGCCGCAGTCATGTTCGCCGAAGCGCGGCCAACGTCGAACCGCAGCCCCGTCAGCAGATCGGTGGCCTGCGATGCTGCGACGACGGTGCGCCGCGCCAGCGTTCGAAGCGACGCCCATTCGGCGTGCCAACCCCCGTCGGAGCGCTCATCGACCGATGCCGCGGATGCAGCGTGCAGGGCAGCCGACAACGAGGGGGCGGCCAATGCGTTGCGACGCAGCAGGATCGTCAGCACCGGATTGTTCTTATGCGGCATCGTCGACGAACCGCCGCCGGTGCCCTCGGAGAACTCGCCGATCTCGGCGCGCCCGCCGAGCGACACATCGTTGGCGATATGGCCCCACGCGTCGCAGCACGTGACGAGGGCATCGCCGGCCCGCGTGACACGGGACCGGGAGGTATGCCATGAAAGGGTCGGCGCGAGAGCGAGTTTCGCAGCCATCGTGGTGGTCAGCGCGAGGGCGTCCTCGACCGATCCGGTCAGCTCGACGGCCGCCGCCAGCGTCCCGGCTGCACCACCGCACTGCGGTGCCGCCGCGGGCAGGCTGCGCAACGTGTCGGCGGCGTCAAGCACTGCACCGAGCCACACCGCGAACTTGAGTCCTGCGGTGCCGGGCAGCGCCGGCTGGGTCAGCGTGCGGGCGAGCATCGGATCGTGCCGATGCTTCACGGTGAGCTCACCCAAGCGCCGCACCTGCCGGTCCAGGTGTGTCTCGATAGCGGCGATGACGTCGCGCAGGCAGAGAGCCAGCGCCGTGTCGACGACGTCCTGGCTGGTCAGACCGCGGTGCAGCCATCGGGCCGCGTCTCTTGCGGTGCGTGAACGCAAAAGGGCCACCAGGCCGGTCACCGGATTGCCGTCGCGCTCGGCAGTGATCGCGAGTTCGGCGGCATCGGCTTCCCCGACGAGAGCGCTCAGGTCGGCTTGCGCTGACGCCGGGGCCACGCCGCGTTCCACAAGGGTTGCCAGCCAGGAGTTCTCGACGGCAACGAGAGCTTTCAGGAAGGCGCCGTCGCTCATGAGCCCACCGGCGCGGTGGTCACCCGGCCAGAACAGATCTGTCACGATCAGTGGCCCGGGTAGCGCAGGAAGACCGTCTCGTCGGGACCTTGAAGGGATATGTCGAACCGCAGCCCGTCGGCATCGCGGGCGGCGACCAGCGTCCGACGACGTTCTGCGGGCAGGGAATTGAGCAGCGGATCGTCGGCAAGCGCGGGGCCGGGGACATAGGCGCGGGTGAACAGCCGGTTCATCAGGCCGCGGCCGAAGACCGTCACGAGGATGAACGATGCCCTGCCGGGGACGGTGGCACCCGGCTCCAGTGTCGAGAAGCTGAAGTGGCCGTCGTCATCGGTGGAGGCGCGGCCCCATCCGGTGAACGTCCAGCCGTCGCGGTGCAGCGAGCCACCCGACCTCGGAATCTCGCCGTCGGCGTCGGCCTGCCAGATCTCCAGCATCGCGTCGCGTACCGGCTGACCGTCGCCGTCGCGAACGGTGCCGTGAAACCTGATCGCGCCCGGCGCCTGTGGGGGTACGAGTTCGTGACCGTGGTCGTAGGGCAGTGCATAGCCGAAGAACGGCCCGATCGTCTGACCGGGCGTGGCCGTCAACAGAGTGCTCATGGCTGGTCCTCCTCATCCGTGTCGAACACTGTGCGCTGCGCGCCGGTCAGGACGATGTCCCAGCGGTAGCCGGTACACCATTCGTGGGTCGAGACGTCATGGTCGTAGGTCGCGATCAGCCGTTCCCGCGCCTTTTGGTCGGTGATCGATTGATAGATCGGGTCGAGCTTGAACAGCGGGTCTGCAGGAAAGTACATCTGGGTGATCATCCGCTGGGTGAAATCGGTTCCGAATAGCGAGAAATGGATGTGCGCAGGCCGCCATGCGTTGCGGTGGTTCTTCCACGGATACGGACCCGGTTTGATCGTGGTGAACGAGTAGTTGCCCGCGTCGTCGGTCAGGCACCGGCCCACACCGGTGAAGTTCGGGTCCAGCGGCGCGGCGTGCTGATCGCGCTTGTGGATGTAGCGCCCCGCCGCATTGGCCTGCCAGATCTCGACCAGCTGGCGCCGCACCGGCCTGCCCTCTCCGTCCAGGATCTTGCCGGTGAGCACCATCCGCTCGCCGATGGGCGCACCGCTGTGCTGGATGGTCAGATCCGACTCCAGCGGGTGCACGTCCTGATGGCCGAAGGCCGGAGTCCAGAGCTCGATGCCCTCGGGGTCGGCGTGCATGAGGTCCTTGGTGGGGTGGCGCAACAAACTGCTGCGATAGGGCGGATAGTCCAAACGCGGCTGGGTCTCCTCGACGCCCGACTGGACGTACGCGGACTCGATCGCGGCCATCTCGGCGTTGATTTCCGCCTGGCTCGCCGACGCGCTGTCGGGGTCGGTGTCAAAGATTGCTCGCATGGAAGTGACGGTATGCCGCAGCGCAGAGACGTGGAAGCCTAGACTTTCACTGAGCGGAAGGAATCAGCACAATGGCGGGCAATGCGTCGACCCCGGGTGTCACCGTGGCACAGCGTTTGCTGTCGGTGGTCGGCGCATTCGACGACCGTCATCGTGCACTCACACTGACCGAACTTGCGCAGCGGTCCGGGCTGGCGGTGCCGACGGCGCACCGGCTCGTCGGCGAGATGGTCGCCGGCGGCGCGCTGGAGCGTCGGCCGGACGGCCGCTATGTGGTGGGACGGCTGCTGTGGTCGGCGGGACTGCTGGCTCCGGTGCGGGGAAGGCTCACCCAGGTGGCAGAGCCATTCCTCAACGATGTGTACGCCGCGACGCTGGCAACCGTGCACCTGGCGGTTCGCGACGGCGACCAGGTGCTCTATCTGCAGCGGATAGCGGGCCGTGCCTCGGTGCCGATCGTGTCGACGGTGGGCTCGCGCCTGCCGATGCACTGCACCGGGGTAGGTAAGGTGCTGCTCGCCCATGCGCCGCGCGATGTGCAGGACCGTGTGTTCAGGAGTTTGCTCAAGGTGACCCCCAAGACCATTACCTCGCCTCGGATCCTGAGCGTCCAACTGGAGCGCGTGCGGCGGGAAGGGATCGCCTCGACGGCCGAGGAGATGTCAGCGGGAGCGTGTTCGCTGGCGGTTCCGGTGGTGCAGTCCTCCGACAATGCCGTGGCGGCCGCGATCGGGGTGGTGGTGCCCACCCTCAAGCGCGACCGCCAGCGGCTGATCGGAGCGCTTCAGGTCGCGGCGGGGGGAATCGGGCGCCTCCTGTAGACGCCGACACGGCATTTCACCCGCAGGACCCTGCGCGTGAAATGCCGTGTCGGCCAACGGCGGTCAGTGGATGGCGAGCTCTCGCGGCGTGGCCGGTGAGTACTTCCCGAGCATGTCGGTCGGAACGTCCTTGGTCTCGCGGGCGGTCATGGCCGCGGCGGCGGAGACGACGCAGACCACCGCGGTGAACACGCTGATCACGACCCAGCCACCCTCGCGCACACCGCCGAGCGCGGTGACGATCGACGGCGCGAATCCTGCGAGCAGGAAGCCGAGCTGGGTGCCGATGGCCATGCCGGAGAACCGCACCTGCGTCGAGAACATCTCGCCGTAGAACGACGGCCACACTGCGTTGGCGGCGGCGTAGCCGCACGAGAACGTCGCAACGGCCAGCGCGAAGGTCAGAAGATGATTGTCCTGACTCATCGAGAGCATGTAGAGCGGCATCAGTGCAGCCGAGGACAGCGCGCCGTAGACGAACACCGGCTTGCGTCCGATGCGGTCGGCCAGCCGGCCGAAAAGGGGTTGTGTGATGAGCGCGCCGACGTTCGCGACGACGACGAGCCAGAGCGTCAGATCTTCTGCCAGCCCGACCTTCTTGCCGTAGGCCAGCGCCAGATTGCCGAAAACCGTTGACACTGCTGCGATGAAGGCGCACAGGATGACGCGCAGCACATCCTTCCAATGGTTCTTGAGCAGCGGCACCAGCGGCATCCGTGCGATGGTGCCCGCGTTCTTTGCCTCGGTGAACTGAGGAGTCTCGTGCAACTGACGACGGATGAAGTAGGCGACCACGATGATGACAGCCGACAGCCAGAACGGGACACGCCAGCCCCAGGAGTACTTTGCTTCGTCCGGCAGCGCCATGAACGGGATCATCACCAGCGATGCCAGGATCAATCCGCCCTGTGTGCCGGTCAACGTCCACGATGTGAAGAACGCACGCCGATCGTCGGGGGAGTGCTCCAAGGTCAGTGAGCTGGCGCCCGCCTGCTCACCGGCAGCCGACAGGCCTTGCATCAGGCGGCAGATGACCAGCAGCGCCGGTGCGGCCCAGCCGATGGTCTCGAAACCGGGCAGACAGCCGATCAGGAACGTGGACAGGCCCATCAACACCAGAGTGAACATCAGGACGCGCTGACGCCCGATGCGGTCGCCGAAGTGTCCGAGGATCACCGCGCCGAACGGTCGGGCGATGTAGGCGAAACCGAAGGTGGCGAACGACATCACCAGTGCCGCTTCGTCATCCGACGGGAAGAAGACGTGCGGGAAGATCAGCGCCGCGGCGGACCCGAACAGGAAGAAGTCGTAGTATTCGACGGCGCTGCCCATGAAGCTGGCCAGCGCCGCCTTCTTGGGGGTTTTCTCGGGCAGTGCTCCCGCGTGTTGTGTCGTGGTCATCGGTGACTCCTTCGGGCGAATTGTGCCGGATTGTTGGACATCTCAGGGTTGTTCTGACTCGACGACCAGCGAGCGGAAGTGCTTGGACATCCGTTCGGCGTCGGGGGCGATTCCGGTGATGAGCTCGAAGGCGTCGGTGGCCTGATAGACGGCCATGTGTCCGCCGTCGAGGGTGCGGCAACCGGCGGCGCGAGCGGCCTGCAGCAGCGCGGTGTCCAGTGGCCGGTAGACGATGTCGGCGACCCACAGACCCGAGTGCAGTAGCTCGGGGGAGAAGGCCATGCCGGGGTGTGCCGCCATCCCGGTCGGGGTGGCGTGGACGACGCCGTCGCTGTCGGGAAGCAGGACGGCGAGCTTGTCGAAGGCGCAGGCGTCGATGTCGGCGTGCGGGTATCGCGCCGCAAGGTCGTTGCCGACCGCGGCGGCCCTGTCGAGGTCGAGGTCGACAACCGTCAGGTGCCCGGTGCCCAGCCGCATGAGTGCGTCCGCGACCGCAGCTCCGGCACCTCCGGCCCCGACGAGCACGACCGAGTCGACCGTCGCATCGGGCAGGCCTTCGGCGAATCCGTGAGCGAATCCGGTGGTGTCGGTGTTGTAGCCGACGGCGCGGCCGTCGGGTCGGAAGAGGACGGTGTTGACGGCGCCGAGCGCGGCGGCGGTCGGGTCGATGTCGTCGAGGTGTGTGAGGACCGACTGCTTGCACGGATGGGTGATGTTGAGCGCGTCGTAACCCATCGCGCGGGCCCACGACAGGACGTCGCCGATGCGGCTCGGCGCGATGCCGAGCTCGGTGAGGTCGAAGGTGCGGTACACGTAGTCGATGCCCTGGGCGCGTGCCTCGGTCATGTGCAAGGCGGGCGTCAGAGACGGTCCTACACCGGTTCCGACTAATCCGACGAGGAAGGGGCGCTGGGTCATGCGTGGGCTCTCCGTAATGTACTAACTGGTTAGTACGCAAAGTAGAGCACTGTGTCCTGCGTCGCGTCAAGGGGTGGGTGTGACCGGCCCCATATGGACGGGCCGGACGCCAGGGGTCAGCGAGCGGGGGTGGTCAGCCAGCCGACGACCACGTCGCCGATCATCCGGCGCAGGTGAGCGCGCTGCGAGATGTCGGCGAGGTCGATGTCGAAGAGGAAGCCGAAGGTGTAGCGGTTGGCGACCTGGAACACGCAGAACGAGCTGATCACGATATGTACGTCAAGCGGTGCGACGTCGGCACGGAATACGCCGGCTTCCCTGCCGTCGCGCAGGATCGTGTCGAGCAACGAGGTGGCCGGTGCCGACAGTTCGCGCAGCGAGGACAGGCGGCTGATGAACTCCCCGCGGTGGATGTTCTCGATCGACACCAGGCGGATGAAGGCGTCATGCGCGATGTGGTGGTCGAACGTGACCTCGGCGAGACGGCGGATCGCCTCGACCGGATTGGAGTGATCCACCGTGAGCTTCTGCTCGGCATCGCGGATCCCGCGGTAGGCATTCTCCAGCACGGCCAGGTAGAGCTGCTCTTTGCCGCCGAAGTAGTAGTAGATCATCCGCTTCGTGGTGCGGGTCCGCTCGGCGATCTCGTCCACGCGCGCCCCGGAGTATCCCGACTCGGCGAACACCTCGGTGGCCACGGCGAGCAGCTCGGCGCGGGTGCGCTCGGCATCGCGGAGGAGTTCGGCTTTCGGCTTGGCGGCCACGTTGGCAGAGCTTACTGTCCGGCCCCCGATCCGGATCGCACCCTTCCGTCATAATGAACTAATTGGTACATTGCTGTGATGAAGACCTCGATCGCGACCGTTTCACTGTCCGGCTCACTGGCGGAGAAGCTGCACGCCTGCGCGGCAGCGGGCTTCGACGGGGTCGAGATTTTCGAGCCCGATCTGATCGCCGGAGACCACTCGCCCGAAGAGATCCGCGCCCTGGCTGCCCGCCTCGGGCTCACATTGGACCTCTACCAACCGCTGCGAGATCTCGAAGGCGTCGACGAAGACGTTTTCGATGACAATCTTCGGCGCGCGGCCGCCACGTTCGCCACCGCTGCGCGCCTCGGCATCGGCACCGTCCTCGTGTGCAGCAACGTCGCGACCGCCACCGTCGACTCCGACGAGGTATCCGCGGATCAACTCCGTCGCATCGGTGAACTTGCGCAGAGCTACGGCATCCGCATTGCGTTCGAGGCACTGGCCTGGGGCCGATTCGTCGACGACTACCGGCGGGCGTGGCGTATCGCCGAACTCGCCGACCATCCTGCCGTCGGGGTCTGCCTGGACAGCTTCCATGTGCTCTCCCGGGCTCACGACCCGTCGGCCATCGCCGACATCCCGGCAGACAAGATCTTCTACCTGCAGCTGGCCGACGCCGCCGCCGTGTCGATGGACGTACTGTCCTGGAGCCGCCACCACCGCCTGTTCCCCGGCGAAGGCGCTTTCGACCTGACACGCTTCGTCACCTGCGTCCTCGAGACGGGGTACGACGGACCGCTGTCACTGGAGGTCTTCAACGACACGTTCCGTCAGACCGACCCCAGCCACACTGCCGTGCACGCCCTGCGTTCGCTGCTGTGGCTACAGGACAAGGTGGCAGCAGCCAATCCAGAAGGGTGGCGGCCCGAACTGACGACGCTCGCGGCAGCCAAGCCGGCGACGGCCTTCGACTTCGTCGAACTCAAAGCCGAGGACACCAGCGAAGTCGAGGTTCTGTTGAGCCAGCTGGGTTTTGCGATGCGTGGCCGCCACCGCACCAAGCCGGTGTCGTTGTGGTCGGCCGGCAGTGCCCGCGTCGTCCTGAACGAACAGCAGGCCCGTGACCGCGAGCCTCACGTCGCGGCCGTCGGATTGCAGGTGCCTGACGCCGCGGCCACATCGGCTCGTGCTGCCGAATTGATGGCTCCGACGGCGTTCCGTCGCACGTACGCCTCCGAACAACCTTTCGGCGCCGCTGTCGCGCCCGACGGCACCGAGTTCTTCTGGATCACCGAGACACACGATGCTCCGGCGTGGGTGAGCGAATTCGAGTCCGGGATGCCCAACGCCCACTCACCTGTCGAGGTGATCGACCACGTCAACCTGACCCAGCCATGGCAGACCGCCGAGGATGCGGTTCTGTTTCTGACGAGCGTCTTCGGCCTGACCCCCGACGCGCCCGCCGAGGTGCCAGGGCCGACTGGCCTGGTGCGCAGTCAGGTGATGCGCACCGCCGACGGCGCGATCCGGTTGCCGCTCAACGTCGCCCCCCATGTCCTGGACGGGCGCGGCATGGCTCAACACGTCGCGTTCGCCTGCTCGGATGTGGTCGGTCTGGCACGCGCCGCCGCCGCGCGCGGCCTGCACTTCCTGCCCGTTTCGGACAACTACTACGACTATCTGCACGGTCGATTCGGTCTGGGCGTCGAGGAAGTCGCCGAACTGCGCGCGCTCAACCTGCTCTACGACCGCAGTCCCGACGGCCACTTCGTCCACTTCTACACCCGCACAGTCGGGTCGGTCTTCTTCGAGTTCGTGCAGCGCTTCGGGCACTACGACGGCTACGGCGTGGACAACGCCCCGATCCGGTTGGCTGCGCAGAGGAGCTGTGCCGGTCGCAGCCGGTAGGTTACAACGGTGACCGAACGCCGATTGCTCATCCTCAACGGGCCCAACCTGAACCTGCTCGGCACCCGGCAGCCCGAGGTGTACGGGTCCACGACGCTGCCCGAGATCGACAAGCGCGTGGAGCAGGTCGCCGCAGAGGTGGGCCTGAAGGTCCGCGCGGTGCAGAGCAATCACGAGGGTGTGCTGGTCGACGCCATCCACGAGGCACGCACCGACTGCGTGGGCATCGTCATCAACCCGGCCGCCTACAGCCACACCTCGGTGGCGATCGCGGATGCGCTGCGTTCGGTCGCCCTGCCGGTCGCCGAGGTGCATCTGAGCAATATCCATGCCCGCGAACAGTTTCGGCACCACTCGTATGTGTCGGCGGTCGCGGAGATGGTGGTGGCCGGCGCAGGCCCACTGGGTTATGAGATGGCGGTGCGATACCTGGCGGACAGGCTCTCGCAGTGACGTCTCACCCGATGGCGCCCCGCCCGGTGCGGATCGCAGGCGGGATCGCGGCGGTGGAGGGGCTTCTGGCGATCGCGATGGCGGTGGTCCTCGTCGTGCGCGAAGCGGCGGGGCATCGCGAGATCGCGATCAGTGGATACGGCACGGCAGGCTGGTTCGCGATCATGGGCTCCGGTGTGGCCGCGGCAGGGTGGGCGCTGTGGACCGGTCGCCGATGGGGCAGGGGTATCGCCGTTTTCGCCAACCTGGTGCTGCTGGGCGTCGCCTGGTACGTCTTCGGCTCCGGCTGGCTGGGCATCGCCGTGGTGGTGGCCGCGACGGCCGTTACGGTGCTCGCACTCTTGTTCAGCCCGTCAGGGCTGCACTGGCTGACTCAGGTACCGGACGCGAGTTCGGACGCCAACTCGGACAAGTCCGGTCCTGACACCCGATAGGTGATCCATTCGCTCTGCTGCTTTCCGCCGACACCGTCGTACAGGGCGATCGCATTGACGTTCCAGTCCAGGACGGCCCAGCTCAGGCGCGAATAGCCACGCTCGACGCATTCGGCGGCCAGCGTCGCGAGCAGCTTGCGGGCCAGGCCACGCCTCCGAAACTGCGGGCGGACGAACAAATCTTCCAGATAGATGCCCGCCACGCCGTCCCAGGTCGAGAAGTTGCGGAACCACAGGGCCGCTGCGGCCGGGCGTCCGTCGACCTCCACGAGGTGTCCGAACACGGCGGGCTCTGGTCCGAAAAGTGCTTTGCCCAATTGGCTTTCGGTGACGGTGCATTCGGCGGAGGCGTTCTCGAATTCGGCCAGCTCGTGGATCATGGCCGTCAATTCGGCTTCGTCCCCGCGACGGACGGGACGGATCAGGATGCCTTCCCCGTCGCTTCGCTCACCCTGCACGCTCATCCCTCCACTCCCAGGGCCGACAGGATCGTGCGGAACTTCGTCGTGGTCTCATCGACTTCCTCGCCGGGGTCGGATTCGGCCACGATGCCACCGCCGGAATGGGCCGTGGCGGTGCGCCGGTCGGCGGAAAGCTGCGCGCACCGGATCGACACCACCCACCGGCCGTCGCCGCGCTGGTCGCACCAGCCGACGGTGCCCGCATAGAACCCGCGGTCGCCCTCGATGTCCTCGATCACCGCGACGGCCTGATCGGTCGGTGAGCCGCCCACCGCGGGGGTCGGATGCAGCGCGACGGCCAGATCCAGTGCGGTGATGGATTTTTCGCGGAGCTGCCCGGTGATCGGGGTGTAGAGATGCCAGACGGCTGCCGTCTTGGTGAGCTGCGGATTTTCGGCAACCTGCAGCTCGGTGCACAACGGTTCGAGAGCGGTCCGCAGCGCGTCGACCACCAACTGATGTTCGTGGCGGTTCTTCTGCGATTCGGCGAGGGCGGCACCGCTCGCCGCGTCGGCCTCGGGGTCGGCCAGCCGGGGGGCCGAGCCTGCGAACGGGCGGCAGAGGACCTGCTGACCGTGCCGGGCCACCAGAAGTTCGGGGCTCGCCCCCACCAGGATGGTGCCGGAGTAACCGTCGCCGGCCGCCGACAGATCGACGAGGTACTTGGTGGCCTGGGCGTCCTTCGCTGCGAGCCGGTGCAGTAGGGTCCGCGCATCCAGGCGCCCGTCGGCCGCCAGCCGTAGGGCGCGGGCCAGCACCACCTTGTGCAGGTCATCAGCCGGATCGCGTAGCCGGGCCAACGCCGCGCCGATACGGCGACGATGTTCGTCGGCGTCCGGCGTGGTCGCCGCGATCTGGACCGCCGGCATCTCGCGCAGCGGCCAATCGGGTAGCCCATCGGCGAACCGCACCGCCTGGGGCCGGATCAGGGCTGCCGGCTTGGCGAGGTCGAAAGGCAAGGCGCCCACAATGATCGGGGTGCTGTGCGAGGCGAGCGCGGCGCGCGCATCGGCGATGTGTGGGAACGCAGTGTGTACACCCTCGCCGACGATCACCCCGTCGGGGCCGTCCAGGACGAAGGTCGGCTCGCGGGTCACGTCGACACGGCGGGATTGGGATGGCCGGTCTGCGCCAGCGCGCTGAGCTGACGAACGCCGTGTTCGAAGCCGCAGACTGCGAGGGACGCGGCCGGCATCGCGAAGCGGATTCCCTCGTAAACCGGCTGCTCGATCCACCGGGTGATCACCGCGCGAGAGAAGTGACCGTGCCCGACGAACACCACGTCGCGGGATTGCATGTGCTGCAACGCCACCTCGATGGCGCGGTCGGCGCGCTCGCAGACTTGGGCGGAGGTCTCGCCGCCGGGGCAGCCGTGGGTCCACACCAGCCAGTTGGGTACGGCCTTGCGGATCTCCTCCGTGGTGGTGCCTTCGTAGTCGCCGTAGTCCCATTCGCTGATCAACGGACTGACCTCGTCGACGGTCAAGCCCGCCAGCTCGGCGGTGGTCGAGGCGCGTACACGAGGGCTGCTGATCACGTAGGGGTCGTCGAGTTGCATCTGCTTGAGCGTGTCTGCCGCGGCTTCGGCTTGAACCCGGCCATGCTCGGTGAGCTCGAGTTCGGTACGGCTCGTATGCTTGCCCGACTTCGACCATTCTGTTTCGCCGTGCCGAAGCAGGATCAGTCGGTGCTGCAGGAGGCCCACAACAGTCGATTCTGCCGTACGCCTCGGTTCCCGCGGCGTTCGCGGGCGAAGATGACCAGGGGAGGACAACACGATGGCAGAACGGGCTTCAGAATGGGAAATGTGACGCGAGTACTGGCGGTCGCCAATCAGAAGGGTGGGGTCGCCAAGACGACGACGGTGGCGTCGTTGGGTGCGGCGATGGTCGAGCAGGGCAAGAAGGTGTTGCTCGTCGACCTCGACCCGCAGGGCTCGTTGACGTTCTCCCTGGGTCACGACCCGGACAAACTGCCGGTCTCGGTGCACGAAGTACTGCTGGGTGACGTGGAGCCCGACGCCGCCCTCGTGCAGACACCCGAGGGCATGACGTTGCTGCCCGCCAACATCGACCTGGCGGGGGCCGAGGCGATGCTGCTGATGCGCGCCGGCCGCGAGCATGCGCTCAAGCGCGCGCTCGACAAGGTGAGCGCCGACTTCGACGTCGTGATCATCGACTGCCCGCCGTCACTGGGCGTTCTGACGCTCAACGGGCTGACCGCCGCCGATGAGGTCGTCGTGCCGCTGCAGTGCGAGACGCTCGCACACCGAGGCGTCGGGCAGTTCTTGCGCACGGTCTCCGACGTGCAGGCGATCACGAATCCGAATCTGAAACTTCTGGGTGCGCTGCCGACACTCTACGATTCGCGCACCACCCACAGCAGGGATGTGTTGTTCGACGTGGTCGATCGCTACAACCTGCCGGTGCTCGCCCCGCCGATCCCGCGGACCGTGCGCTTCGCCGAGGCCAGCGCCTCCGGGGCGTCGGTGCTGACCGGCCGCAAGAACAAGGGCGCGGTGGCCTACCGGGAGTTCGCGTCGGCACTGCTCAAGCACTGGAAGAGCGGCAAAGCGCTGGCGACGTTCACCCCGGAGGTGTAGCCCAGGGCTACGCCCCGAGCGCGACGAGTTCGCCGCCCCGCTGCTCCAGCAGTGTCGCGCCTGCGACGGCGGGCACGACGGGGCCGTCGACGGCCGGGCGTTGTAGCGGAATGTGTTTGTCGCCCGCACCGGTAGCCGGATCGAAGACGTCGTAACCCGTGGTGACGGGCACAAGCAACTTGCCCGCCATCACCGTCGCCGGACCGATCGGGGCGTCGTCTCCCGACGGGGCGACGGTGTATTTGTACTGCAGGTTGTCGGCGTCGAACACCATCAGGACCTTGCCGGTCCACCACGTGATCAGGTCACCCGCCCGCGAGGCAACCGCGTCAGGGGCCGGCGGTCCGTCGACGATCGTAGTGTCGACAGTGGCGCCGGTGTCGTCGATGACGTCGAGACGCGGCTTCGGGGTGGGCACATAGAGTGCGGTGAACGAGTCCGTCACTGCGACCACGCGAGCGCCTGAACCGTCGGCTACGCCTTTCTGCTGGGCGTATTTGACTTCGGGGGTGTCCTCCTCGTCGGATGGGCGCAGCAGCGTCAGGCGCAGGTCCTGGTTGTTGCATGCCTCCAGCACCGACACCGAGCTGGAGCTCGCACCCGCAGAGACGAAGCGGCACAGCGGCGTTGCCGGGACACCGGGTTTGATCGGCGCGTCGAGGGCGCCGTAGCTCAGCATCCGGACCATGTCCGAGCGCCACATCTCCAGCCGCGTCTCCCCGGCCGACAGCACGGTGGTGCCGTCGGCGGAGAGTGTGACGTGGCGGTCGGAATAGCTTGTCCGCGAGGGGCCGCGCAAACCGGTTTTGGCGTCGACGGTGCTGACCTGACCACAGCCGCGTACGTCGGGATAGACGGCCACGGCGTAGTTGTAGACCCACGTGACACCGCACAGCTCGAGGTCGCGGGCATAGCTCCACAGAGTCTTGCCGGTCGCGGGGTCGCGCCCCTCCATGCCGCGCCCGTCCCCGGTGACGACGGCGCCGGTGACCACGAGCGGTTGTGTGGTCTTCGCACTGGGCGCGGTCCACAGCTGTTTCAGTGAATCCGGTACGGCGACAGCAGGTTTGAGGCTCGGCACCGGCTCGGCGGCGGGCTTGCTGATCGTCGCCCTTGCGTCGCTGGTCCACCACACGAATGCCGCGACGAGAATGACCACGCCGGCGATCGCGGCCGCGACGATCAGATCCGCCCGAGTGCGGCGTTCGGGTTTGACCAACGCAGTCGGTTAGTTGGTGCCCGCGGCCGGACCTGCAGCCGTCGCCTTGCTCGGCCGGCGGCGACGGCGCCTGCGAGCCGGCCGTGCCTCACCGTCGCCGGCGTCCGGGCCGGCAGCGCCGGCATCGTCGGTGGCGGTCTGCTCGGGCGCGCCTTCGGGATGTCCCGTCACGGACTTGCCGCCGCGCGTGCGGCGCCGGTTACGGTTGCGCGCGGGCCTCTCGCGAGGCTCCCGCGGTTCGCGCGGTTCCCTCTCGGCGGTGCGCGCGGGCTTGGCGATGGAGCCGCCTGCGTCGGTCGGGATGTTGAGCTCTTCGTAAAGGTGCGGCGAGCTGGAGTACGTCTCGGCCGGCTCGGGGGTGTCGAGGCCCAACGCCTTGTCGATCATCGCCCAGCGGGGCAGCTCGTCCCAGTCCACCAGCGTCACGGCGATGCCTGTTTTACCCGCGCGGCCGGTGCGGCCGATGCGGTGCACATAGGACTGCTCGTCCTCGGGGATCTGGAAGTTGATGACGTGGGTGATGTCGTCGATGTCGATGCCGCGTGCGGCCACGTCGGTCGCCACCAGGACGTCGACAGCGCCGGTACGGAACGCTTTGAGCGCCTTCTCACGCGCGCCCTGGCCGAGATCACCGTGCACGGCGCCGACCTTGAAGCCGCGCTCGCCGAGTTCGTCGGCGACCTTCTGCGCGGTGCGCTTGGTGCGGGTGAAGATCATCGTCGCCCCGCGGCCCTCGGCCTGCAGGATGCGTGCGACCATCTCGACCTTGTCGAGCGCGTGCGCGCGGTAGGCGAACTGTTCGGTGCTGTCGTGGGTGGCCGACGAGTGCGGGGCCTCGGCGCGGATGTGCGTCGGCTGCGTCATGAACGTACGGGCCAGCGTGATGATCGGATCAGGCATGGTCGCCGAGAACAGCATGGCCTGGCGCTTGTCCGGGATCTGCTTGAGGATGCGCTCGATATCGGGCAGGAAGCCCAGGTCGAGCATTTCGTCGGCCTCGTCGAGGACCAGCACGCTGAGTCCACCGAGCTGAAGGTGCCCCTGCTGTGCGAGGTCGAGGAGGCGACCCGGCGTGCCGACGACGACGTCGACGCCCTTCTGCAGCGCCTCGATCTGCGGTTCGTACGGGCGGCCGCCATAGATCGCGGTGACCGTCAGCTTGCGGGAGTCGCCGGCGCTCAGGTACTTGGACGCGGCGACCAGGTCGCCGTGTACCTGAATGCACAGTTCACGAGTGGGGACGACGACCAGTGCCCGCGGGATGCCGGTCAGTGGGCGGTCGGTGTCGGTGCTGATCCGGTGCAACAGCGGAACACCGAAGGCGAACGTCTTGCCCATACCGGTGCGGGCCTGGCCGATCAGATCGTCGCCGGCCAGCGCGAGCGGAAGGGTCAGCTCCTGGATAGCAAAGGCGTGCTCGATGCCGTTCTCGGCGAGGGCGCGCACGATCTCGTCGCGGACGCCGAGTTCGGCGAATGTCGGTGTGGTGTGTGTGGTTACTGGGGTCATGCTCGGTAAACGAAGCCTTTCACGTTGTCCTCATGGCGTTTCCACGCGCGCACGAGTTGTGAAGAGAACTTCGCCGGGCCCTGCGCTTGAGGGGGCGGGCCGCCGCGTGCACGCACATTTCCTAGTGTCTGCGGCGAAAAAACCGGCGTGACCGCGGTGTTTCAATGTCGTTCCACATCAGCGATCCGTCGGCTTGCGCGCCGACACTTTCTCCATGGTAGCCGGTCGACTGCGCTCAGGCGGCATTGACGCCGGCGGCGTTTAGAGTTGGGACATGACTTCGACGCCGCCCGCGGCCGCTACATCTGCCTCTGCAGGAGAGCCGAACGGCCCGGACGCGCCGCGCGTGTCACTCGACCATTCCGGCATCAACGAGCTTTTCGCGCTGCTCGCCTACGGCGAAGTGGCCGCCTTCTACCGCCTCACCGAAGAGGCGAGAATGGCGCCGAATCTCAGCGGCCGCATCAACATGGCCAGCATGGCGGCGGCCGAGATGAACCACTACGAGGTGCTCCGCGACGCACTGGAACGTCGCGGCGTGGACGTCGTCCCCGCGATGACGAAGTACGCGTCCGCGCTGGAGAACTACCACCGGCTGACCACTCCGAGCACATGGCTCGAGGCGCTGGTCAAGACGTATGTCGGGGATGCTCTCGCCGCCGATTTCTATCTGGAGATCGCCGACGTGATGCCCGACGAGGTCGCCGAGGTGGTCCGCTCGGTGCTGTCGGAGACCGGGCACTCGCAGTTCGTCGTCGCCGAGGTCCGCGCGGCGGTCACCGCCAGCGATCGGCAGCGGCATCGGCTGGCGCTGTGGTCGCGCCGGCTGCTCGGCGAGGCGATCACCCAGGCCCAGTTCGTGATGGCCGACCACGACGAACTCGTCGACCTCGTGATGGCGGGCGGCGGCCTGTCCCAGATGACGGGCTTCTTCGACCGGCTTCAGCGCACGCACAGCACCCGCATGCAGGAGCTCGGCCTGGCCTGACGGCCAGGCATCAGCTCTGCCGGAATTGCATTCCAGCAGGCCGTCACTCGACACTTTCCTGCCGGAATGCAATTCCGGCGGGTGCTAGCGGGTGCAGTTGGTGATGATCGAGTTGTTGTTCTGGACGGCGATCGGCGATCCGTTGGCGTCGAGGATCGCGCAGTTGAGCTGACCGGACACGCTGGTCGCGGTCACCGAGCTCAGCGTGACGCCCGGGTTCAGCACGATCGTCTTCGACCACGGCAGGGCCGCGTTCACATCGGTCTGCAGCGCGCCTTGGGCGTCGGTGTAGATCACTGTCACGAGGTCGAGGAGCGCGCGGTTGCCCGTGATCCGGTAGGTCACGGTGCCGGGGGCAGCCGCCGCGGGCGGCGGTGCGGCCTGGGGTGCTGGCAGTAACGGTGCCGGGGTCGTGGGTTCGGGCACCGGCGTCTCGGCCGTCGGGCTGACGGTGGTCACCGTCTCGGCGGGAAGCGACGGAGCAGCCGGGACCGCGACACGCGGGGTCGGCGCCGCCGACGGCTCGGGAGCGCTGGACGTCGGCAGCGGGGATGCGACGGTCGCGGAGACCGAACCGCTGTCACCGCCACCCAGGATCATGCTGGCGGTGATCACCGCGACGAACAGGATCGCGCCTGCGACGCCGGCGATCCACATCCACCGCCGGTCGAGCCTGGCTTCGTCGAGGTATTCGTCGTAGTTCTCGGCGTCGTAGTCGTCCTCGGCGTCGTAGTCGCTGCCGTGATAGGGCGGCAGCGCGTCGGTGTCCAGGTCGTCGTAACGACCCGGATCGTCGGTGTCCGTTCCGTAGCCGCCGTATCGGCCGCTGCGACGCCCGCCGCCGCGTGGGCTGCGGATGCGCTCCGTCGGCGTCAGAGAATACGGCGATTGTGCGGTGTAAGGCCTGTTCATGCCACTTTCCCAGTCAGCTCTATCCGTTTTCGGGGCCGATGCTACTGAGGCAGAAGTGACCAATGGGGCTGACGCGGCCTTGGCTGCGGTCACGGTCGGGACTCGGTTCGGTCGCCGCGGTGTTATGGCCGCGGCAGCGTTTCGCGGAGCGGGTGTTTCGCTCCTCACGTACGCCCCGTTTTTTTCGCTCCTCGCGTACGCACACGCCCAGCGGCGGCTCACCGCGCCGACGTCCACTAGCCTCCTTGGAGTAGCCGAGCACACGAACAGAAGGGTTCTCACCGTGGAGGTCAAGATCGGTGTCACCGACAGCCCGCGCGAGCTGATTTTCGCCAGCGCGCAGACGCCGGCCGAGGTGGAGAAGTTGGTCACCGACGCATTGAGCGGCGACCCGGCCGTGCTCGCCCTCACCGACGAGAAGGGTCGGCGTTTCCTCGTCCAGTCCGCGCGGATCGCCTACGTCGAGATCGGCGCCGCGGATTCGCGGCGAGTCGGCTTCGGTGTGAACGCCCTCGGCGCGGAAGTGACCAAGAGTCAGTAACGCGATCGAGAACGCGCTCCCGCGGTTCCGCCTGGCGCGAGAACCGTTGCGGGAGCGCGGTTTCGGGCCCGGCCCCTAGGACCGCGTCAAGGGAACGTGCGACAGCCCGCCCCAGATGAACGCGACGGTGCCTTCGACGGCGTCGTCCTTCTCGATGGGGCGCTCGTTGTTGAGCCAGTACCGCGCGGAGTCGACGCTGATGCTGACCAGTCCGACGGCAATCATCCGCGCCCGGTGCGGTTCGAGTCCGGAATCGTGGCTGATGAGGTCGAACACGGCGTCGGTGCATGATTCGGTCGCAACCTTGACTTGCGCGGCGACCTGCGGCTCGGTCACGTAATCGTTCTCGAAGATCAGCCGGTACCCCTGGCTGTCGTGCTCGATGAAATCGAAGAAGGCCTGCACCGCGGCACGGACTCGCTGACGGTTGTCGGTAGTGGTCCGCAGCGCCTGCCGCACCCCGGAGACCAGGTTGTCGACGTGACGTTGCAGCACCGCCAGGTACAGCTCGACCTTCGACGAGAAGTGTTGATACAACACCGGTTTGCTGACCCCGGCCCGGTCGGCGATCTCGTCCATGCCCGCGGCGTGGTAGCCGCGGTCGACGAACACCTCGCTGGCCGCAGCCAGCAGTTGCCCGCGGCGCTCGTCGCGCGGCAGACGATTGCCGCGCCGCGCTGTGACGGGGGAACCGGTGCCGTTGGCCGGCTGACCTCCGCGTCGCTGCGCCGCCCTGGCGAGTTCGCTCATCAAAACCTCGAAAAATCGAGCCGGCGCGACCGGCGTCTGAGAAATGGCTTCGAATGACAGTACTACCGTTGGCCGACCCTACGCCTCAGGACAGTGGGTCGGTCGTGCTGCAGGTGAAGCCGGGTGGGCAGCCCTTCGGTGGCGCGCCGGACCAGCAAGTCCGCTGAGCTGTGTCATTCTGTTTCGGTGACCTACGACCCAGGGCGTCGCGGGGGCGGTCGCGTGCCGGTGTTGCGCGACGAGTGGCGGGAGCCGCTTCGCGCGCAGCGCGACCCGCTGGCCGAGCAGTCGGGTAGGCCGCGGGCGAACCGGGACGAGCATGCACGCTGGCGCAAGCAGTCCTGGATCGGGCGCTTCGTCTCCACCTACGGGTGGCGCGCCTATGCGCTGCCGCTGTTGGTCGTTCTCACCGTGGTCGTCGTGTACCAGACCATCACCGGCACGAGCGCCCCCCAGGTGGTGGAAGAGGAAGGGCCCGTGCAAGGTCCGCCGACAATTGGGATGGCGAGCACCGCCATCGTCGGCGCCCCGCCGAAGGGGCTGACCGAATTCGACGCCAGCCTGCCCACCGGGATCCTGCCCCAGGGTGGCCCGTTCACCGAGGCCGGCGCCCGCACATGGCACGTCGTCCCGGGTACGACTCCGCAGGTCGGGCAGGGCACCACCAAGGTCTTCACCTACACCGTCGAGGTCGAAGACGGCGTGGACACCACCACCTTCGGCGGTGACGAAGGCTTCGCACGCATGGTCACCGAAACGCTGGCCAACCCGAAGAGTTGGACGCACAACCCGGAGTTCGCCTTCACCAGGGTCGACGCCGCCGCCGGTGTGGTGCCGGACTTCCGGGTGTCGTTGACTTCGCCGATGACCATTCGGGACGGCTGCGGGTACGACATCCCCTTGGAAGCGTCCTGCTACAACCCCGCCTTCGAGGGTCAGTCCCGGGTATTCATCAACGAGGCGCGGTGGGTACGCGGAGCGGTGCCGTTCCAGGGTGACATCGGGTCTTACCGGCAGTACGTCATCAATCACGAGGTCGGGCACGCGATGGGCTACGCGCGCCACGAACAGTGTCTGGAGAACGGTGCCCTCGCGCCGATCATGATGCAGCAGACGTTCTCCACGAGTAACAACGATGCGGCCAAGTTCGACCCCGGCACGGTCACGGCCGACGGGCTGACGTGCCGCTTCAATCCCTGGCCCTATCCGATCGCCTGATCCTCGGCCCCATCTGCACCGCGAGCGTGCGTGTCTGCACGCCGCCGCGCCGGCATTTCTGTGCATTCACGCACGCTCGTCGTTCGCGACCGTGCGGGAAGCGATGGGGGCTCGTTGCTGTTGAACTCCGTACCTGCTGAGATGGGTCATACAGCCAACCAAGGAGAAGTCGGTGTCCTCACCGTTGCCGCCGCTGGTAGAGCCAGCGGCTGAACTGACTCGCGAAGAGGTCGCGCGCTACAGCCGCCACCTCATCATTCCCGACCTCGGCCTGGACGGGCAGAAACGGTTGAAGAACGCCAGGGTCCTCGTCATCGGGGCCGGCGGGCTGGGATCACCCACGCTGCTCTACCTGGCCGCCGCGGGCGTCGGCACGATCGGCATCGTCGAGTTCGACGTCGTCGACGAGTCCAACCTGCAGCGTCAGATCATCCACGGCCAGTCCGACATCGGCCGGTCGAAGGCGCAGAGCGCCAAGGATTCGATCCTCGAGGTCAACCCGCTCGTCACGGTCAACCTGCACGAGTTCCGCCTCGAACCGGACAATGCGGTCGACCTGTTCGCCCAATACGACCTCATCCTCGACGGCACCGACAACTTCGCGACGCGCTACCTGGTCAACGATGCCGCCGTGCTGGCGGGCAAGCCTTATGTGTGGGGCTCGATCTACCGCTTCGAGGGCCAGGTGTCGGTGTTCTGGGAGGACGCGCCCGACGGCCTGGGTCTGAACTATCGCGACCTGTATCCCGAGCCTCCGCCACCCGGAATGGTGCCGTCCTGCGCCGAGGGCGGCGTGCTGGGCATCCTCTGCGCGTCGATCGCGTCGGTGATGGGCACCGAGGCCATCAAGCTGCTCACCGGTATCGGCGAGCCGCTGCTGGGCCGCCTGATGGTCTACGACGCACTCGACATGACCTATCGGACGATCAAGATCCGGAAGGATCCGTCGACGCCGAAGATCACCGAGCTCATCGATTACGAGGAGTTCTGCGGCGTCGTCTCCGATGAGGCCGCGGAGGCTGCCGCCGAGTCGACGATCACGCCCCGAGAGTTGCGGGAGCTCCTCGACTCAGGCAAGCCGCTGGCGCTGATCGACGTCCGCGAGCCGGTCGAGTGGGACATCAACCACATCCAGGGTGCGGAGCTGATCCCGAAGGGGTCCTTCGAGACCGGCGAGGCGCTGTCCAAACTCAAGGTCGATCAGACGCCGGTGTTCTACTGCAAGACCGGGGTCCGTTCAGCCGAGGTGCTTGCCATCGTGAAGAAGGCGGGTTTCTCCGACGCGCTGCACGTGCAGGGCGGAATCGTGGCCTGGGGCAAGCAACTCGAACCCGACATGGTCATGTACTAACGCTGGGTTGGCCGTCGCTGCGCTTACGCTGTTGCGGTGACCGCAGAGCGCCCGCCTGAGCATGTACTTGCAGCTTTCGGGCTGTCCGGGGTGCAGCCGGCGCCACTGGGTTCCAGCTGGGAGGGCGGCTGGCGGTGCGGCGAGGTCGTGTTGTCGATGGTCGCCGACCATGCCCGCGCCGCCTGGTCGGCGAAGGTCAGGGAGACGCTGTTCGTCGACGGGGTGCGGCTGGCCCGGCCCGTCCGTTCGACGGACGGGCGCTACGTCGTCGCGGGCTGGCGGGCGGACACCTACGTCGCGGGGACGCCGGAGCCGCGTCACGACGAAGTCGTCTCCGCCGCAGTGCGGTTGCACGAGGCGACGGCCAAGTTGGAGCGTCCCCGCTTCCTGACCCAGCCGCCGATCGCTCCCTGGGGTGATGTCGACGTGTTCATCGCCGCCGACCGTGCGGCGTGGGAGGAGCGCCCACTTCATTCCCTGCCGCCGGGCGCGCGAGTCGGGCCGGGAACCGCTGATGGGCAGAAGTCGATCGAGCTGATCAACCAGCTCGCCACGCTGCGTCGCCCGACCAAGAGCCCCAGCCAGCTGGTGCACGGAGATCTGTACGGCACAGTGCTTTTCGCGGGCACCGCAGCGCCGGGGATCACCGACATCACGCCGTACTGGCGCCCGCCCGCGTGGGCCGCGGGCGTCGTCGTCGTGGATGCTCTCGCCTGGGGTGAGGCGGACGACGCGTTGATCGAGCGCTGGTCGGCGCTGCCGGAATGGCCACAGATGCTGTTGCGTGCGTTGATGTTCCGGCTGAGTGTGCATGCGCTGCACCCCAGGTCGACGGCCGCCGCGTTCCCCGGTCTGGCGCGCACGGCGGCGCTGGTGCGGCTTGCCCTATGAGTTTCGCGGAATAGCATTCCCGGCTGTGGTCGGACCCGAATGCACAGCCGTGGCTTTGCTCTCGCGATCCTCAGAACGTGTGGCGGTACTCTCGCAGCGCTACCCGGCCGTCATCGGCGAGCACTCCCTCGGCACGCAAACGCTCCAGCTGGCGCGTCTCCAGATGCGGTGCGGGCCGTCCCGATGCCCTGATCACCCGGTGCCACGGCAGATCGGACGAGTCGGTCCGCATGATCCATGCGACGATCCGGGGACTGGAAAGCCCTGCGGCGTCGGCGATGTCACCGTAGGTGGACACGCGGCCGGACGGAATGGAGGCCACCAGGCCGCGCACCGTCTCCACTTGCTCCTCGGTGATCTCGGCCATCGTCAGGCCAGCCGGTCCCGGATCGCGGCCGCGGTCTCGGCCGGCCTCGCGAGCGGAACCATGTGGTCGCAGTCCCATTCCAGCAGGGTGAAATGCGGTCCGAGACCGGTGTCCAGCGCGGTGATCAGCTCGTCGCTCGCGTAGGGCGGGTCGGTGCGCGCGGCGCGTACCAGCGTGGTGGGTGTGCCGTCGCGCGGCACGGGCACAGGCCGGGTCAGCTCGCTCCAGTACGACAACATGGCCGGAATGCTGATGCGCCACGCCACGCGGCCACCTGCTGAATCCACGAGGTGCTCGTCGAGTTCGCGTTCGAGCTCATCGTCGGGCACCTCGCCCCACGAACCGCCGACCTTCTCCTGACGGGCTTCGGCGCGGTCGGTGTAGTCGGGCGAGCTGTACATGTCGTCGGCCACTTCGCGCATCCATCGTCCATCCAGCGCCACCGCCGGATCGAGAAGCACCAGGCCGGCGATCAGATCCGGCCGCGCCGCAGCGAGGTTCAGCGCGACCGCACCGCCGAACGAGTGGCCCACCACGACGACCGGGCCATCGGCCTCTGCGTCCACAAGGGCAGCGAGTGCCGCGACGTTGGCGTCGATCGTCCACGGCGCATCCCACGACGAGCGCCCGTGTCCGAGGAGGTCGGGGGCGACCGCCGTCACGTCGGGTAGATGGCGGGTGAACAGCGTCTCCCAGCGCTTGCCGTGCCCGGTCAATCCATGGATGGCAAGGACCGTGGCGGGCCCGGTCGGTCCGAATCGGTAGGTGCACAACGGGTCGGTCACCTTGCCGATGGTGCCAGGCGCGCGCGGCGCAGACCAGGTGAGGGGGGTTGTCGGACCCTCGTGGTGTCATGCGTGCATGTCCGCCCCGCACACCGAACTGACACTCGACGCCTTGGGTCGCCGGGACACCCGTGGCACCGTCCGAGTGCTGGGCGGGCCGGGCACGGGAAAGAGCACGCTGCTCGTCGACACCGCGGTGGCCCACATCGCGGCCGGGTGCGATCCGGAATCGGTTCTCTTGCTGACGGGTTCGGCGAGACTCAGCGCCCTAGCCCGGGCGTCCATCACATCGCGGCTGCTGGGTGCGGGTGGGCGTGACGCGGTGCGTGAGCCGCTGGTGCGCACCGTCCACTCGTATGCGTTCGCGGTGTTGCGGCTCGCCGCGCAGCGCAACGGAAGTCCGCAGCCGCGGCTGATCACCAGCGCAGAGCAGGACGGGATCATCCGCGAGCTGCTCGCCGGCGACGTCGAGGACGGCGACACGTCGCCGGTGCGCTGGCCGGGGCAGCTGCGCCCGGCACTGAGCACCGTCGGCTTCGCCACCGAACTGCGGGACCTGATGGCTCGCTGCAGTGAGCGGGGCGTCGATCCGCTTGCGCTGCAACGCATCGGTCGTCTCAGCGGCCGCCCCGAGTGGCAGGCCGCCGGCCGGTTCGCGCAGGCCTATGAGCAGATCATGCTTCTCCGTTCCGCTGTCGGTATGGCCGCCCCTCAGGCCACCGTTCCGGCGTTGGGCGCGGCGGAGCTGGTGGGCGCGGCGCTGGAGGCTTTCGCCGTCGACGCCGATCTGCTGGCCGCCGAACGGGCACGCATTCAATTGCTGTTGGTCGACGATGCGCAACACCTCGACCCGCAGACGGCCCGGCTGGTCGAGATACTGGCCGCGGGAGCGGAACTCACCGTGATCGCCGGCGATCCGCACCAGACGGTGTTCGGGTATCGCGGCGCCGACCCGTCGTTACTACGCGGTGACGGTCATACGCTGACGCTCAACCGGTCTCACCGTTGCGCGGCACCGCTCGCGGAGGCGATCGGTGCTGTGACACGGCGGCTGCCCGGCGCGGAGGCTGCGCGTGAGTTCACCGGCAGAGAAGGGCACGGTTCGCTGACGGTGCGCATCGCTGCGTCGCCACACGCGGAGTCAGCTCTCATCGCCGACGCTCTGCGCCGCGCCCACCTCGTCGACGGCGTGCCGTGGGACCAGATGGCTGTGATCGTCCGGTCGGTTCCCCGTTCGGGCACGGCTCTGGCGCGTGCGCTGTCGGCGGCTGGTGTTCCCGTGGACCAGCCGCACACCGATGCGCCCCTCGCCGAACAACCGGCAGTGCGGACGCTGCTCACGATCTTGGAAGCGACGGCCGATCACCTCGATGGCGACCGCGCGATGGCCTTGGTCACCGGGCCCATCGGACGCATCGACCCGGTGTCGCTGCGGCAGCTGCGTCGCGCACTGCGCCGCGCGTCGCCGGGCTCACCCGACGGTTTCGGCGAGCTCCTGGTGGACGCGCTGCACACCGACTCCGTGACGCTGCCCGACGAGCAGGCCCGTGCCCTGCGACGGGTCCGCTCGGTGCTGGCCGCCGCGCGCCGCAGCGCCGAAAAGGGCAGCGATCCGCGACACACCTTGTGGCAGGCGTGGTACCGCTCGGGCTTGCAACGGCGGTGGCTGGCGGCGAGCGAGCGCGGTGGCCCCGCGGCCGCCCAGGCGGAGCGCGACCTCGACGCTGTCACCGCGATGTTCGACCTCGCCGAGCAGTACGTCGACCGCACGGCTGGAGCGTCGATTCGCGGCCTGATCGATCACATCCGGTCTCTGTCCCTTCCACCCCGCGGTGACGACCAGGCCGGCACTGGCGTCTCGCTGGTCAGCGCACATTCGGCACTGAACCGCGAATGGGAGTTCGTGGTGATCGCCGGTCTGCAGGAAGGCCTGTGGCCCAACGTATCTCCCCGTGGTGGCGTATTGGGCACCCAGCATCTCGTCGACGTCATCGATGGCGTGGTCGAAGCAGGGCAACGGTTGTCGAGCCGTGCGCCGCTGCTGGCCGAGGAACGGCGGTTGCTGATCGCCGCGATGGGCCGGGCACGCAGCCGGCTGCTCGTGACGGCGGTCGACAGTGATTGCGGTGACTCCGCCATGCTGCCGTCGTCGTTCTGTCACGAGCTCGCCGCGCTGGCCACCGAACCGGCGGCCGAGCCCGCCGCGCCGATCAGGGCCCCGCGGCTGCTGGCACCGGCCGCGTTGGTCGGACGGCTCCGTGCCGTGGTGTGCGCGCCACCCGGTGCGGTGGACGAAACGGAAAGGCACTGTGCGGCAGCGCAATTGGCGCGACTGGCCGAAGCAGGCGTGCATGGGGCGGATCCCGGTTCGTGGTATGGCACGCGCGAACTGTCGACCGACCAGCCTTTGTGGGACGGCGACGACCATGTCGTCACCTTGTCGCCGTCGACGCTGCAGATGCTCGCGGACTGCCCGCTGCGCTGGCTACTGGAACGGCATGGAGGCTCGCGCGGCCGCGATGTCCGCTCGGCGCTGGGGTCGCTGGTGCACGCCCTGGTCTCGGAGTCGGGGAAGTCCGAAAGTCAACTTGTCAATGAACTCGAAAAAGTATGGAAGCAATTGCCTTTCGATGCACAGTGGTATTCGGACAACGAGCTGACACGGCACCTGGAGATGCTTTCGACCTTCCTGCGGTGGCGTACCGACACCCGCTCCGAATTGACCGAGGTCGGCACCGAGGTCGACGTCGACGGTCGGATCGGCGACCCAGATTCCGACGGCCCCGCGGTGCGGATCCGGGGCCGGCTCGACCGGCTGGAGCGCGACAGCGAGGGCCGGCTCGTCGTCGTGGACATCAAGACCGGCAAAAGTCCTGTGACCAAGGACGACGCCCAGTCCCACGCGCAGCTGGCGATGTATCAGCTGGCGGTGGCCGCCGGTCTGCTCGACGACGGCGACAAGCCCGGAGGCGGGCGGCTCGTCTATCTCGGCAAGGCCACGGGCGGCGGGGCCACCGAACGCCATCAGGACGCCTTGACCTCCGATGGGCATTCCGACTGGCAATCGCGGGTCCGGCAGGCGGCCGCGGCGACCCAGGGTCCGGATTTCCTCGCGCGGGTCAACGACGGCTGTGCCCACTGCCCGGTTCGCGCGATGTGCCCGGCACAGGATTCCAGGAGCAAGGAATGACCACACCCCGATACAGTCCCGCTGAGTTGTCAAGAGCCTTGGGGATTTTCGAGCCGACCGCCGAGCAGGCGGCCGTGATCGCCGCGCCACCGGGGCCGCTCGTCGTCATCGCGGGGGCCGGTGCCGGTAAGACCGAGACGATGGCGGCGCGAGTGGTGTGGCTCGTCGCCAACGGCTACGCGCATCCCGGAGAGGTCTTGGGCTTGACGTTCACCCGGAAGGCCGCCGGTCAGCTTCTACGGCGGGTGCGCGCCCGGCTTGCGCGTCTCGCCGGCACGGGCCTCGTGGTGCCCTCGGCGACCGGGGCAGGCTTCACCGAAGACCCCGTCACCGTCGGCACGTACCACGCCTTTGCGGGAAACCTGTTACGTGAATACGGGCTGATGCTTCCCGTGGAGCCTGACACCCGGCTGCTCAGCGAGACGGAGTTGTGGCAGTTGGCCTTTCGTGTGGTGTGCGAACATCCGGCAGTGCTGGACACCGACAAGTCCCCGGCCTCCATCACCGGCATGGTGTTGCGGCTGGCCGGGCAGCTCTCCGAGCACCTCGTCGACACGGCGCAACTCAACGACACCCACGTCGAACTCGACCGGCTGGTCCATACCCTGCCCGCGGGCAGGTATCAGCGCGACGGCGGCCCCAGCCAATGGCTGCTACGCATGCTGGCCACCCAAACCGAGCGCACGATGCTCGTCCCGCTGATCGACGAGCTGCACCGCAGGATGCGCGAGGAACGCGTGATGGATTTCGGCATGCAGATGGCCTCGGCGGCCCGGCTGGCCTCGCAATTCCCCTCCGTCGGTGACCAATTGCGGCAGCGATACCGCGTCGTGCTTCTCGACGAGTACCAGGACACCGGTCACGCGCAGCGTGTCGCGCTGTCGGCGCTGTTCGGCGGTGGCGCCGACGACGATCTCGCCCTGACGGCCGTCGGTGACCCCATCCAGTCCATCTACGGCTGGCGTGGTGCATCGGCGACCAATCTCCCGCGCTTCACGACAGATTTCCCGCGTTCGGACGGAACGCCGGCGCCCACACTGGAGCTGCGCACCAGTTGGCGCAACCCGCCGGAGGTGCTGCACCTCGCGAACGAGATGTCCGTCGATGCCCGACGCCGCTCGGTCTCGGTGCGGTCGCTGCAGTCACGGCCCGGCGCCGAACCGGGTGCTGTGCACTGTGCGCTGCTTTCCGACGTCGAGGCCGAACGTGAGTGGGTTGCCGACCAGATCGCTGCTCGTTGGCATGACGAAAACGGTCGATCCACGGCAGTTCCCACCGCCGCGGTGCTGGTCCGCCGGAACGCCGATGCGGCGCCGATGGCCGAAGCTCTGAGCCGGCGAGGGATTCCTGTCGAGGTGGTCGGGCTCGCCGGTCTGCTCGCTGTGTCCGAGGTCGCCGACGTGGTGGCGATGCTGCGGCTGTGCGTCGACCCGACAGCGGGCTCGGCCGCCGTGCGGGTGCTGACCGGACCGCGGTGGCGGCTGGGCGCCCATGATCTCGCCGCGTTGTGGCGACGCGCCGCAGCGTTGGTCGATCCGGGCTCTCCCGATGTTTCGTCGGCGCCTGCGGACATCGTTGCAGGGCTGGGCCCGGACGCCGACATCGCATGTCTGGCCGACGCCATCTGCGATCCGGGCCCGGCTGCGGCGTACTCCGCGGCAGGCCATGCCAGGATCGTCGCTTTGGGCCGGGAGCTGACCGCGCTGCGCGCCCACCTGGAGAGCCCGCTGCCCGAGCTTGTCGCCGAAATACGGCGCGTCCTTGGGGTTGACGCCGAAGTCCGTGCTGCTCAACCGGTTTCGGCGGGATGGTCGGGCACCGAACATCTCGACGCTTTCGGTGACGTGGTCGCTGACTTCTCGTCACGCGGGTCGGCGACGGCCTCAAATCTGTTGGCCTATCTGGACACCGCCGAGCAGGTGGAGAACGGTCTGGCGCCCGCCGAGGTCACCGTGTCCGCCGATCGAATCCAGATCCTGACCGTTCACGCAGCCAAGGGCCTCGAATGGCAGATCGTTGCTGTGCCGCACCTGTCGAAGCGGGTGTTCCCGTCGACCGCATCACCTCGAACCTGGCTGACCGACGCCGCCGACCTTCCGCCGCTGCTGCGCGGAGACTGCGCCACCGTATCGGCACACGGTGTCCCTGTTCTCGACACCTCCGATGTCAGCGACCGGAAAGGGCTGTCCGACAAGATCTCCGATCACAAGCGCAGTCTCGAGCAGCGGCGCACCGACGAGGAGCGGCGGCTGTTGTATGTGGCGATCACCCGCGCCGAGCACACGCTGCTGGTGTCGGGTCATCATTGGGGAGCGACGGAGTCCAAGCCGCGCGGCCCTTCGGACTTCCTCTGCGGGCTGAAAGATGTCATCGACGCGTCGACGGAGGCAGGCGCACCGTGCGGAACGGTCGACGTCTGGGCCGACGCACCCGCCGACGGCGAGGCCAACCCGTTGCGGGAACGCGAGATCGAGGCGATGTGGCCGGTGGATCCGATGGGCGGCCGCCGTGAACCCACCGACCGCGGTGCGAAGCTCGTCGCCACCGCCATCGCGGGGGACGGCACAACCGGTGCGCAGGCCGACGTACACGGCTGGGCCGCAGACGTCGACGCGCTTCTCGCGGAGCGGGAACTGGCCGCACAACGACCCGCTCCGGCGTTGCCGGTGCAGCTGTCGGTCAGCGCGATGGTCGAACTCGGCAAGGATCCCGGTGCGGTCGCCCAGCGGCTGCAGCGGCGGCTGCCCCGTCGGCCTGACTCGCAGGCGCTGCTGGGCACAGCGTTTCACGAATGGGTGCAGCGGTACTTCCAGGCAGAGAAGCTCTTCGATCTGGACGATCTTCCTGGTGCGGCCGACGCCGATCGGCAGGACAGGGGCGAACTGGAGGAACTGCAGTCCGCATTCGCATTGTCGCCGTGGGCTGCCCGAACGCCGGTCGACGTCGAGGTGCCGTTCGACATGATGATCGCGGGCCACGTGGTGCGAGGCCGCATCGACGCGGTCTTCGCCGGCGAGGACGGCACGGTCACCGTGGTGGACTGGAAGACCGGTGAGGTGCCGTCCTCTTCAGAAGAATTGCAGCACAACGCCATTCAGTTGTCAGTGTATCGGCTGGCATGGGCACGGCTACATGAATGCCCGCTGTCGTCGGTGCGGGCGGTGTTCCACTATGTGCGGTCCGGCCAGACCGTGGCTCCCGAGGTGATCCCCGATGAGGACGACCTGATCGCTCTGCTGAGCGATCAGGCGGGGGAGGAGGCTGCCTAACTCTCCTTGTAGACCTTCCAGGCCTGCGTGATCATCGGGATCTGCAACGGAAGGCGGGCCCAGGCGGCGATACGCATGGGCAGCGGCTTGACTGGCTCCCTGGACCACAGCCGCACCATGTTGACGTTCCCGGGCAGCACCCCGAGGAACAGGGCGATGGCCGAGAGTGCGCCGGCCCGCCGAGTCCGCGGCGCGAGCAGCAGGGCCCCGACACCGATCTCGGCGACACCGGAGGCGTAGGTGTAGAAGCGCTGCGTGCCGGGCAGCTCCTCAGGGACGATGGTGTCGAACGGCTTGGGGGCGGCGAAGTGCAGTACCCCCATTCCGACGAGCCAGGCGCCCATCCTGGCGCCACGCGAGGACTTGGAGATCTGCTGCAGTGCAGACGAGGAAGCGGACATGAGTACATTGTGCTGGTGCGGCTGCCTCACAAACTGACCGGGCCTCGTGGCTAAGGGACGCCTGCGCCGCCGGTTGCGCCGGTTCGACCAATCACTGGCAGACATGCCAGACCATGCGCTCACCGACCGCGTTCAGATTCCGACCACGCTCGTCAGCCCCGCGCGACGAATAACGGTCCGCGTGATCTACGCGTTGTCGGCGCTGTTCGCGGCGGTCATCATCGTGTATCTGGACCGGCACGGCTATCGCGACATCGATAGCGCGCCAAACGCCGACGATCCGCTGTCATTCCTCGACTGCTTCTACTACGCCACGGTGTCGCTGTCGACCACCGGCTACGGAGACATCACGCCCGTCACCCCGTCAGCCAGGCTGGTGAACGTCCTGGTGATCACGCCGCTGCGGGTGGCGTTCCTGATCGTGCTCATCGGTACGACGGTCGAGACCCTCACCACGCAGTCGCGGCAGGTCTATCAAATCCAGCGCTGGAGGAACAGATTGCGCAACCACATCATCATCGTCGGCTACGGCACCAAGGGCCGCACTGCCGCCGCGGCGATGGTCGGCGACGAGGTCGCCCCCGCCGACATCGTCGTGGTGGACGAAGACGCAGCGTCCCTTGAGCGAGCCAAGAGCGCCGGGCTGGTCACCGTCCGCGGCAGCGCGACCGACTCCGAGGTGCTCCGGCTCGCGGGTGCCCAGCACGCCAAGTCGATCATCGTCGCCACCAATCGTGACGACACCGCTGTGCTGGTCACGCTCACCGCACGAGAACTCGCGCCCAATGCCAAGATCATCGCCGCCGTCCGCGAGGCCGAGAACCAGCACCTGCTCGAACAATCCGGCGCGGACTCCACCGTGGTCACCTCCGAGACGGCTGGCCGGCTGCTCGGCATCGCCGTGCAGACACCGAGCGTGGTGGAGATGATGGAAGACCTGTTGACCCCGGATCGAGGATTTGCCATCGCCGAACGGGAGGTCACACCCAAGGAGGCGGGCGGGTCGCCGCGGCATCAGACCGACATCGTGCTGGGCGTGGTGCGCAACAACCAGCTCATCCGCGTCGACGATCCCGAGGTCGACGCACTCGAGTTGGGGGACAGGCTGCTTTACATCCGCAGCGCGGATGAGGAGCGATGACGCCGTTTCGACTGCGCAACATCCCGCTGCTGTCCCGTGTCGGCGCCGACCGCGCCGACACGCTGCGCACCGACATCGACGCCGCGGTGGCCGGTTGGAGCGATGCGCTGCTTTTGCGGGTGGATCGCCGCAATCAGGTCCTGATCGCCGAGGGCAGCGTCGTCCTCAACAAGGCCAGCAAGGTCGGTGACGCGCCGCCGGAGGATGCCGTGTTTCTCGGCAAGCTCAACGACGGCCGTCACGTGTGGGCACTCCGTTCCGACCTGGAGCCGCCCGAGGATCCGACGGTCAAGACCGAGGTGCTCGACCTGCGTGGCACCGGCGACATCTTCGACGATGTCAGCGCCCAGCTTGTCGCGACGGCGACTGCGCTGCTGAACTGGCATGCCAGCGCTCGATTCAGCCCCGTCAACGGAGCGCCGACCACACCCATCAAAAGCGGTTGGTCGCGCATCGACCCCGTGACCGGCCGCGAAGAATTTCCGCGCATCGATCCTGCGGTCATCTGCCTGGTGCACGACGGCCACGACCGCGCGGTGTTGGCCCGGCAGGCGGTGTGGCCGCAGCGCCGGTTCTCGATCCTCGCCGGGTTCGTCGAGGCGGGGGAGTCGTTCGAGTCGTGCGTGGTGCGCGAGATCGCCGAGGAGATCGGCCTGACGGTCACCGATGTCCAATACCTCGGGTCTCAGCCGTGGCCGTTCCCGCGGTCGCTGATGGTGGGTTTCCACGCGCTCGGCGATCCCGAGCAGCCGTTCGCATTCAACGACGGCGAGATCGAGGAGGCCCACTGGTTCACCCGCGCCGAGATCCGCGAGGCACTCGCACTGGGCGACTGGGGTTCGACGAGTGACTCCCGGCTGCTTCTTCCCGGCTCGATCTCGATTGCCCGCGAGATCATCGAGTCGTGGGCGGCCCTGGACTAATCCGCAACAGCGGTCAGCACGCGCGGACCGTCCTCGGTGACCGCGATGGTGTGCTCGGAGTGCGCGGTGTTGGAGCCGTCCGCTGAGCGCAGGGTCCAGCCGTCGGCGTCGACGACCAACTTGTTCGTACCCCGCCCCCACCACGGCTCCAATGCCAGTGTCATCCCTGGCTGTAGGAGCAGTCCGCGGCCCGGCTTCCCGCGGTTGGGGACGTGGGGGTCTTCGTGCATGGTCCTGCCGATGCCGTGCCCGCCGAAATCGGTGTTGACGGCGTATCCGTCGGCGGCGGCGACGGCGCCGATGGCTGCCGAGATGTCGCCGAGGTGACTGCCGGGAACTGCGGCCGCGATGCCCGCGGCCAGGGCTCGTCGGGTGGACTCGACCAACGCCGTGTCGGCGGGGTCCCTGCTGTCACCGACGACCACCGTGACCGCGGAGTCGGCGGCCCAGCCGTCGATGGTCACCGCGAAGTCCATGGTGAGCACGTCGCCGTCGCGCAACACGTACGAACGCGGAAGTCCGTGCAGCACACCATCATTGACCGACAGGCAGATGACGTTGCGAAACGGGCCGCGGCCGAACGACGGGGAGTAGTCCCAGTAGCACGACACCGCGCCGCGGTCGGCTATCAATGCCCTGGCGCGGTGCTCGAGCTGCATCAGGTCCACGCCGGGCTCGGCTTCGCCCGCCAGAGTGCCGAGCGTTCGCGCCACGAACTCGCCTGTGGCAGCCATCTTGTCGATTTCGGCGGCGGTCTTGAGTTCGATCATGTCGGGCAGCCCCATCAAGTCCGGTCAGCTTGGTATTTTTATACCGTTCCCGACACTACCAGTGTCGGTACTTTAATACCGAGCTCGGTTAGGATCCTTCCATGGTCCGCGTTCCCCTGAGCCCTGAGCAGATCCGCGCCGGGCAGCGTCTCGGCGCGTTGATCAGAACCGCGCGCGCCGGCCGCCCCGCCGACGCGATCGCCCGTGAGGCGGGAATCTCACCGGAGACGTTGCGCAAGATCGAGGTCGGCCGGCTGCCCAGCCCTAGCTTCGGAACGGTCGTCGGGCTGTGCGACGCACTGGGACTTCCGCTGCAGCAGGCTGTCGAGGTCTGGCGCGGCGACGGTGACGAGCAGGTGGCGATCTAGCCGGCGAGCTTGGCTTTCACCTGTTTGATGCTGGGGTTCGTCAGGGTCGACCCGTCGGCGAACTTGACCGTCGGCACCACATGGTTGCCGTTGTTGACCGATCCGACGAACTCCGCGGCGGCAGGGTCGGCCTCGATGTCGACCTCGGTCCAGGTGATGCCCTCGGACTTCAAGGCCATCTTCAGGCGCGAACAGTAGCCGCACCACGTCGTCGTGTACATGGTCAGGGCTGCGCCATCAGTGCTCATAAGACCATCAACGTAGCCGACCGCCCCGACATGCCCGGCCGGAGGTACGCGCTTGTCAGGCCCCGCTGACATGATGGTCGCCATGTCTCCCACGGCCTCCCGCGACCGGCTGCTGGGTGATCTCGACGAGGAACAGCGGGACGCGGTGCTCGCACCCCGCGGTCCGGTCTGCGTGCTCGCCGGTGCCGGCACCGGTAAGACGCGCACCATCACCCGCCGCATCGCGCACTTGGTGACGGCCGGGCACGTGGCCCCGAGCCAGGTGCTGGCGGTCACGTTCACCCAGCGCGCCGCAGGCGAGATGCGCGGCCGGCTGCGTGCGCTCGACGAGGGCGCGGGGACGGGTTCGGTGCAGGCGCAGACGTTCCACGCCGCCGCGCGGCGCCAGCTCGCCTATTTCTGGCCGCGGGTCGTCGGCAACACCGACTGGCAGCTGATGGACAGCAAGTTCGCCGTCGTCGCGCAAGCCGCCAACCGCGCCGGGCTACCCACCGGCACCGATAACGTCCGCGACCTGGCCGGCGAGATCGAATGGGCGAAAGCCTCGTTGATCAGTCCCGAGCAGTACGCCGCAGCCGTCGCCGACGTGGGCCGCGACATTCCGTTCGACGCCGCCAAGATCGCCACCGTCTACGCCAACTACGAGGCGCTCAAGACCCGGCGCGAAGGCATGACGCTGCTCGATTTTGACGATCTGCTGCTGCACACCGCTGCTGCGATCGAGAACGACGCCGCGGTGGCCCAGGAATTTCGCGACCGGTACCGCTGCTTCGTGGTCGACGAATACCAGGACGTCACCCCGTTGCAACAGCGCGTCCTCGATGCCTGGCTCGGTGGCCGCGACGACCTGACCGTCGTCGGCGACGCGAACCAGACCATCTACTCGTTCACGGGCGCCTCGCCGCGCTACCTGCTGGATTTCTCGCGCCGCTACCCCGACGCAGCGGTCGTTCGGCTGGAGCGCGACTATCGCTCGACCCCCCAGGTGGTGTCGCTGGCCAACCGAGTCATCGCGGCGGCGCGAGGCCGGATGGCGGGCAGCAAGCTGCATCTGGTGGGCCAGCGCCCGCCGGGACCTAATCCGGTGTTCAAGGAGTACCCCGACGAAGTCGCCGAGGCGACGGCCGTCGCCAAGAGTGTTCAGAAGCTCATCGAATCCGGCACTCCCGCTTCGGAAGTCGCGGTGCTCTACCGCATCAACGCGCAGTCGGAGGTGTACGAGGAAGCGCTCACCGAGGCCGGTATCCCGTTTCAGGTGCGCGGCGGCGAGGGGTTCTTCAGTCGCCAGGAAATCCGGCAGGCACTGCTGGCGCTGCAGCGCGTGGCCGAACGCGCCGAAGGCGATACGGCGGGGTCGCTGCCGGACATCGTGCGCGCCACCCTGGACCCGCTCGGATTGACTGCGCAACCACCGCCGGGCACCCGCGCACGGGACCGCTGGGAGGCGCTCGTCGCGCTCGCCGAACTGGTGGACGACGAAGTCGCGCAACGTCCGCAGCTGGATCTGCGCGCACTGCTCACCGAGTTACGCCAGCGCGCCGACGCACGTCACCCACCGGTGGTGCAGGGCGTCACGCTCGCCTCGTTGCATGCCGCGAAGGGACTGGAGTGGGATGCGGTGTACCTGGTCGGGCTCGCCGACGGCACCCTCCCGATCTCCCACGCGCTCTCCCACGGACCCGACAGCGAGCCGGTCGAGGAGGAGCGCCGGCTGCTGTATGTCGGCGTCACCCGGGCACGTGTGCATCTGACCCTGAGCTGGGCGCTGGCCCGCAATCCCGGGGGTCGTCAGGGCAGGCGTCCGTCACGGTTTCTCAACGGCATCGCCCCGCAGTCCCAGCGGGACGACGGACCCAGCAAGCCACGCAAACAGCGCGGGCCTCAGCCGCGCTGCCGCGTCTGCAACGCGGCGTTGGATTCACCACCGGCGATCATGTTGCGCCGCTGCGAGACCTGTCCCTCCGATATCGACGAGGAACTGCTCGCCGAGCTCAAGGAGTGGCGGCTGCGGATCTCCAAGGAGATGAGCGTGCCCGCCTTCGTGGTGTTCTCCGACAACACGTTGATCGCGATCGCCGAATCGCTGCCGTCCGATGATGCCGCGCTCGTCGCGATCCCCGGAATCGGCGCGCGCAAGCTCGAGCAGTACGGCCCCGACGTCCTCGCATTGGTCAAAGGCCGCCAAAAATGACAAAGATAATGCCAGAAGTGCTGGTCAAAAATGAGTTGTGGGTTTTTCCTGATAGCGTCTAGCCTCGAAGACACACAGACGGCTGCCATGTGCGAAAGGAGGGGTGTCCGATCATGTTGAGCAACAGAATGTTCTCCGGCGTAAGCGCTGCCGGTGTGCGGACCCTCCATGTCGCTGGGCATCCCGCGCATCCCGCTGCCATCGCAGCTGCTGTCGCCGCACCGCGCAAGCGTCGTGCCGCCGGCACGGTTGCCGCGTCCGTGAGGGGCTTCGTCTAGCTACAGCCCCGACCGCCACCCAAGGCCACGGACCCGCAATCGCCGGATCCGTGGCCTTCTTGTTTCTCAGAGCAACTGGTCCCAGATCCATTGAAAAGAGTTCGCAAAACCAACCGACGAGAATCAACGACCAGGAAGCAGAGGACCGGACATGTCTTCGCCGACATGCGAGATGACCACGCAGCCGAAGGTGATCGTGCCGTGCCATGTCGAGGAACCCGACCTGTGGTTCGCCGAGGATCCGCGTGATCTCGAACGCGCCAAGGCGTTGTGCGCGCAGTGCCCCATCCGGCGGGAGTGCCTGAACGCGGCGCTGGAGCGTCAGGAGCCGTGGGGCGTGTGGGGTGGCGAGATCCTCGACCGGGGTACGGTCATCGCTCGCAAGCGGCCGCGTGGCCGGCCGCGCAAAGACGCGAAAGACCCTGTCGCCGCGTAAGTTTCACGCGGCGACAGGGTCTGCAGCCGTCAGACCTCATCGGGGTTGGCGAACCCCGGCACCTTTTCCATCGCGATGCGCCGCGTGTCAACGTGGGCGTCGAGCTGGCAGGAGATGGCGACGATCGATGCGAGTACTCGCATCGGAATGATCAACTTCGGCGGGATGTCCATCTGCCGTGCGGTTTTGATCTGTCCGGGGGCTTTCTCGAGGTCGAGCGCCGTCATCTTCTGCAGCCACTTGCGCGTGTAATGGAAAACGGGCACCTCGAGCGGTTCGACGTACTGCTTGAGCATGTCGTCGATGTCCCGCGTCGAAACCTTCTGGCCCTTCTGGATGAATCCAACCTTTTCCATGGTGGGCAGCAGCTTGTCGTAGTTCTTGTCGACGGCATAGCGCAAGATCTGGCCCAATTCGATCGGCCAGCCGCCCGGCATCGGCGCCACGGCGCCGAAATCGATGACACCCATCTTGTCGCCCGGTAGCAGCATGAAGTTCCCCGGGTGGGCGTCCCCGTGCACCATCTCGAGTCGGGTCGGCGCATCGTCACAGAATTCGAACAGCCGGGTGGCCATCAGGTCGCGGGTCGCCTGGTCACCCTCACGGATGATCTGAGACAGCGGGATGCCTTCGATCCATTCCTGGATGACGACCTTGGGCGCACTGGCCACCACGTGGGGAACAACGAAGTGCGGGTCGCCCTCGTAGGCCTTCGCGAAGGCCCGCTGGTTGTCGGCCTCCAGGCGGTAGTCCAGCTCCATCTCGGTGCGTTCGATCAGCTCGTCGACCACGCCCTGGACGTCGGCGCCGGGGGAGAGCTGTTTGAGCACGCTGACCATGCGCTGCATCGTCTTCAGGTCCGCGCGTAGCGCTTCGTCCGCGCCGGGATACTGGATCTTCACGGCGACCTCGCGGCCGTCGGACCATACGGCTTTGTGGACCTGACCGATGCTGGCTGATGCCACCGACTTGTCGTCGAACGACCGGAACCGGTCACGCCATTTCGTGCCGAGCTGCTGGTCGAGGACGCGGTGCACTTTGGCGGCGGGCAGCGGGGGAGCTTCGCGCTGCAGCTTGGTCAGCGCCTCGCGGTAGGGCTTGCCGTACTGCTCGGGAATTGCGGCTTCCATCACCGACAGGGCCTGGCCGACCTTCATCGCGCCGCCCTTGAGTTCGCCGAGCACGGTGAACAGCTGTTGCGCAGCCTTGTCCAGCAGTTCGGCGTTGACCTCGTCTTTCGATTTGCCGGTCAGTCGCTTCCCGAAGCCGAGGGCGGCACGCCCGGCCATGCCGACGGGCAACGACGCCAACTTCGCGTTCCTCGCTGCGCGCCCCCGCTTGATCTCACTCACGAGTCCATCATCCACGACTCCGATGAACTTCCACCAACCAGTTGGGAACCCTTGCTCTCAACATGTGCACTCGCGGTGACGTGACCATCGCCGGGCCTCGATCGAACCGCTCGCGACGTCGAATTCCAATGTGGTGTCCAGTGTCGACGGGGAGCGTGCCGCGGATCCGGCGCCGTCAGCGCGGATTCCGCGACCGATCGATTCGATCTCGTGCAGCGCGAGCGCCGCGGTGGCCAGTAGGGTCGCCCGGTCCGCGCTGCCGACGGTGCGGCACAGTTGCGCTGCGACCGCAGGCCAGGCCGCATCGCGATCGCTGCGGTGCAGATCGCCACACCGTAGACAGCTGGTCACGCCCGGGATCACCAGAGGACCGACGAGGCCGGTGCCGTCCCGGACCCGGACGGGAAGGTGGGGCACGCCGGCCTCGTGCAAGTCGCGGACGAGCCGCGGATCGGCCACCAGGTAGTCGGTCAAGACCACGAGATCGGCCCGTCCGGTGGACGCGTTCGTCCGTGTGCTGTGACTGATCCGCATGTTGGAGCAGCGCAACGACGCCATCAGCAGGTCGGTCAGCGGACCGTCGCCGTGGACGCGCACCGAGAGCGCCGGGACGTGGGTGCGCGGGGCGGACGTGAGGACACCGTTGCTCAGCAGGTGGGTGACGAGACCGTCGACGACGGCGGCATCGACGCCGTGGCCCGCCGCCACCGTCTGGAGTTCGGTTGTGGTCGCGGCGTTCTGAAGTATGCGGAGCAGTTCGACGAGGACGGTGCGCGACAGCCCGTCAGGCGGGCGGACGACGACGGCACGACGCGGATCCCACCCGACCTGGACGGTGCCGTCGGGCCGCGAAAGCACGGGGGTGCTCGGGCTGAGCGCGTATCGCGTCATGCGTCGACCCTGTCACGGCGCACCGACGTCGCAGGGAGTTATCCACAGGGCCTGCGGTCTTTTCGACGCCCACACTCCAACGTTTTGCAGCTGCTTACTCGCACTTCTTCGGCAAAACGTCGAAGCCTGCCCCTACGCCTTGGGCTGGTCGTCCTCGTCGTCTCCGCGCTGGATGTCGCGTTCCAAATCGGCGAGCGCCTCCTCGATACCACTGGTGTCGCCGCCGATCATCCGGTCGATGAAACCTGCCGGCTCGTCGAGGTCCGCCGCACTCGGCAGCAGGTCGGGGTGCTGCCAGACGCCGTCGCGGGCATCGGCGCCGACAGCCTCGGTCAGCTTCGCCCACAGATCGGCGGCCTCGCGCATCTTGCGGGGACGCAGCTCCAGCCCCACCAGCGTCGCGAATGTCTGCTCTGCGGGGCCGCCGGTGGCGCGCCGCCTGCGCAGCATCTCACTCAATGCCGCCGTGCCGGGGATGCGCTCACCCAACGCATCGGACACCACGGTGTGCACCCAGCCTTCGATCAGCGCCAGCATCGTCTCCAGGCGTTCCAGCGCAGCGGTCTGCTCAGGAGTGGCCTTGGGCTCGAAGATGCCCTGGTTGAGCAGCTGCTCCATTTCGGACGGATCGGTCAGCGACGCAGGATTGAAACCGCGCGCGAACTCCTCGATGCCCGACATGTCGATCTTGGTGCCCTTGGCGAACGCCTCCACAGCGCTGAGCAGTTGGCTCGACAACCACGGCACATGGCTGAACAGGCGGTGGTGGGCGGCTTCGCGGGCCGCCAGGAATGTGACGATCTCGCTGCGGGGCTGCTCGAGTCCTTCGGCCAGCGATTCGACCGCTTCGGGCATGAGCGCCGCAACCCCCTTGGGGCCCAGCGGAAGTCCGATGTCGGTGGACGTGAGCACTTCCTTGGACAGCGTGCCGAGAGCCTGGCCCAGCTGCGAGCCGAACGCCATGCCGCCCATCTGCGACATCATCGCCAGCAGCGGGCCGGCCATCGCCTTGGCCTCCTCGGGCAGAGCTTGCGCCCACACCGTCGAGATCTGCTCGGCGACCGGATCGCAGAGCCGCTTCCACGTGTCCATGGTGTTGTCGATCCAGTCGGTCGGCGTCCACGCCGCCGTCCGGGTGGTGCCCGCAGGCAGTGGGGTCACGCCGTCGAGCCACGTCTCGGCGAGACGCACCGCGTCGGAGATCGCCGTCGCGGTCTGTTGGGGCACCGGGGCGACGAAGCCGATCGAGCTGGACGCGAGCTGGCGCGCCAGGTCGTAGTTCACCGGACCCCCGGACGAGCCGCCGGCCATCGACGTGCCTGCCCCGCTGAACATCTCGCCGAGCTTGGAGAAGATCTGACCGAGCTGAGACATGTCGAATTCACCGCCCGGCATCCCCATACCGAACGGATCCTGGTCTTTCTTGGGCTTGTCGCGGTCGGGGTCGTCCCCGGCGGAGAAGCCGAAGGGCAGGTCAGCCATGTCCCCAACGGTACTCATGGTGGGCTCGTCGTGCGCCTGCGCGGGTCACGCTGAGAGTGAACCTGGATGGTCTTCGCGGCCCGCCTGCGTCATTGCCCTTTACTGTGGGCGGCGTGAACAGGCGGATGTCGACCCTGATCGTCGCGATGGCGCCGATCCTGATCTTCGGGCTGCTGCTGTCCGCGGTGACCGTGCCCTACGTGGCTTTGGGGCCGGGACCGACGTTCGACACGCTGGGTGAGGTCGACGGCAAGGAGGTCGTCGACATCGAGGGTGCCGACCTGCACAAGACGTCCGGGCACTTGAACATGACGACGGTGTCGCAGCGCGACGGGCTCACGCTGGGACAGGCGCTCATCTTCTGGGCCTCGGGCCGTGACCAGCTGCTGCCGCGGGACCTGGTGTATCCGCCGGACAAGACGCGAGAAGAGATCGACGAGGCCAACAGCGCCGACTTCCGGCAGTCCGAGGACAGCGCCGAGTACGCCGCGCTTCACTACCTGAAGTATCCGATGGCGGTGACGGTGGAGAGCATCGACGAGGACGGCGCGTCCAAGGGCAAGCTGCAGGCCGGCGATGCGATCGACGCGGTCAACAACAAGCCGGTCGCGACGCTCGAGGAGTTCCAGGAACTGCTCAAATCGACCAAGCCCGGCGAGCGGATCATCGTCGACTACCGCCGCAAGAACGAGCCGGCGGGCACCACCGAGATCACGCTCGGTAAGCATCCCGACAAGGACCAAGGCCTGCTCGGTGTCAACGTCCTCGACGCCCCGTGGGCGCCGTTCACCATCGACTTCAACCTCGCCAACATCGGTGGCCCGTCGGCAGGCCTGATGTTCAGCCTGGCCGTCGTGGACAAGCTGACCACCGGCGACATCAACGGTGGCAAGTTCGTCGCGGGGACCGGCACGATCACCGGCGACGGTGTCGTCGGTTCGATCGGTGGCATCACCCACAAGATCGTGGCGGCTCAGGAGGCGGGCGCCACGGCGTTCCTGGTGCCGGCGGACAACTGCGCGGAGGCCAAGACCGCGGAGGTGTCCGGAATCGAGCTGCTCAAGGTCGACACACTGGAACATGCGATCGACGGGCTGAGGACGCTTTCGGCTGGTGGCGAACCTCCACGCTGCTGAGTCGGCGGCACTGGTCGGATGCGTAAAGTTATGGCTGAGTTATCGCACCTGTAGATCTGCTGGGAATTTCTGAGAGTGGAGTAGTCGAGTGGGTATGCGGCCCGCGGCGAGAATGCCGAAGCTGACGCAACGAAGCCGGGTTCTGATCGCGGTCGCCCTGGCCGTCGTGGTGCTGCTGCTGTTGGGACCACGGTTCGTCGACACCTATGTCGACTGGCTGTGGTTCGGCGAGCTCGGCTACCGATCGGTCTTCACGACGCAGATCGTCACCCGCCTGGTGATCTTCTTCGTCGTCGCGATACTGCTCGGCGCGGTCGTGTTCGCCGCGCTGGCGCTGGCCTACCGCACCCGGCCGGTGTTCGTGCCGACGGCGGGACCCAACGATCCGATCGCGCGCTACCGCACCGCGGTGATGGCGCGGCTGCGTCTCGTCGGCATCGGGGTGCCGGCCTTCATCGGCGTGCTCGCCGGTTTCGTGGCGCAGAGTTACTGGCAGCAGGTTCAGCTGTTCCTCAACGGCGGCAGCTTCGGGGTGACCGATCCGCAGTTCGGCATCGACCTGGGGTTCTATGCGTTCGACCTGCCGTTCTACCGACTGATCCTGTCGTATTTGTTCGTCGCGACGTTCCTGGCGTTCATTGCGAACCTGCTGGGGCACTACCTTTTCGGTGGTATCAGGCTGGCCGGTCGCAGCGGGGCGCTGAGCCGCGCGGCCCGCATCCAGCTGATCACGCTGGTCGGAATCCTGATGTTGCTCAAGGCCGTTGCGTACTGGCTGGATCGCTACGAGCTGCTCAGCCACACCCGCGGCGGGAAGCCGTTCACGGGCGCGGGTTACACCGACATCAACGCCGTGCTCCCGGCCAAACTGATCCTGATGGCGATCGCGGTGATCTGCGCTGTTGCCGTGTTCTCCGCGATCGTCTTGCGGGACTTGCGGATTCCGGCGATCGGTGTCGTGCTGCTGCTGTTGTCGTCGCTGGTGATCGGCGCGGGCTGGCCGCTGGTGGTCGAGCAGATCAGCGTGCGCCCCAACGCCGCACAGAAGGAAAGCGAGTACATCAGCCGCAGCATCGCCGCCACGAGGCAGGCCTACGGTCTCACCGAGGACGCGGTCACGTATCGCGATTACCCGGGCAACGCGACGGCGACGGCGCAGCAGGTAGCCGCGGATCGGGCCACCACCTCGAACATCCGCGTGCTGGACCCCAACATCGTCAGCCCGGCGTTCACACAGTTCCAGCAGGGCAAGAACTTCTACTTCTTCCCCGAGCAGCTCAACATGGACCGCTACCGCGACGCACAGGGCAACCTGCGCGACTACGTGGTCGCCGCCCGCGAGCTGAACCCCGATCGGCTGATCGACAACCAGCGCGACTGGATCAACCGCCACACGGTCTACACCCACGGCAACGGGTTCATCGCCTCTCCGGCCAACACCGTGCGCGGAATCGCCAACGATCCCAACCAGAACGGTGGCTATCCGGAGTTCCTCGCCAGCGTCGTCGGCGCCAACGGTGAGGTCGTCTCACCCGGGCCCGCACCGCTTGCGCAGCCACGCATCTACTTCGGCCCGGTGATCGCCAGCGCCGCCGACGATTACGCGATCGTCGGTGAGAGCGGCACCCCGCGTGAGTACGACTACGAAACCAACACCGACACCAGGAACTACACGTACACGGGCAGCGGTGGCGTCCCGATCGGCAACTGGCTGACGCGCAGCGTGTTCGCCGCCAAGTACGCCGAGCGGAACTTCCTGTTCTCCAACGTCATCAACGAGAACAGCAAGATCCTGTTCAACCGCGACCCGGCGGCACGCGTCGAGGCGGTCGCGCCGTGGCTGACCACCGACACCGCGGTGTATCCGGCGATCGTCAACGAGCGGATCGTGTGGATCGTCGACGGGTACACGACGCTGGACAACTACCCGTATTCGGAATTGATGACGTTGTCGTCGGCCACCACCGACTCCAACGAGGTCGCCCAGAACCGGCTGCAGATCGACAAACAGGTGTCCTACATCCGCAACTCGGTCAAGGCCACGGTGGACGCGTATGACGGCACGGTCACGTTGTACGCACAGGACGAGCAGGACCCGGTGTTGCAGGCGTGGATGAAGGTGTTCCCGGACACCGTCAAGCCCAAGAGCGACATCACCCCGGAACTGCAGGAGCATCTGCGTTACCCCGAAGATCTGTTCAAGGTGCAGCGCGCCCTGCTCGCCAAGTACCACGTCGACGACCCGGTGACGTTCTTCTCGACGTCGGACTTCTGGGATGTCCCGCTGGATCCGAACCCGACGGCCAGCAGCTTTCAGCCGCCTTACTACATCGTCGCCAAAGACCTTGCTGAGAACAACAATTCGACGTCGTTCCAGTTGACCAGTGCGATGAACCGCTTCCGGCGAGACTTCCTGGCGGCGTATATCAGCGCCAGTTCCGATCCTGAGACGTACGGCCGGATCACGGTGTTGACGATCCCGGGTCAGGTGAACGGTCCCAAACTGGCGTTCAACGCGATCAGCACCGACACGGCGGTCAGCCAGGACCTCGGTGTCATCGGCCGCGACAACCAGAACCGGATCAGGTGGGGCAACCTGTTGACGTTGCCGCTGGGCCAGGGTGGATTGTTGTACGTCGCACCGGTGTACGCGTCACCGGGCGCCAGCGACGCCGCGTCGTCATATCCCCGCCTCATCCGCGTGGCGATGATGTACAACGACCAGATCGGTTACGGTCCGACGGTGCGCGACGCGCTGACCGATTTGTTCGGTCCGGGTGCGGACGCCACCGCCACGGGGCCTGCGGCCGCCGAGCCGCCGGCCGGCCAGGCCCCGCAGCAGCGTCCGCCCGGGAACAACCAGCCGCCGGCGGCACAGCCGCCGACCCGCCAGGGACAGACGCCGCCCGCGGCACAACCGGAGGTTCCGGTGGCGGTTCCTGGGGCGGGTCCGACGCAGCTGTCGGCGGCGAAAGCGGCTGCGCTGCAGGATGTCAATGCGGCGCTGGACGCGCTGAAGGGTGCCCAGGAAAGTGGCGATTTCGCGCAGTACGGCGAAGCGCTGCAACGCCTCGACGACGCTGTGACCAAGTACCAGTCAACCGACTAGTCGCCGACGTCGGTGCGCTATCGGTTGCTCGGGCCGCTGCAGGTGGTCGACGGGGAGGTGCCGGTCGACGTCGGCCCGCGCAAGCAGCGGGCGGTGCTGGCCGCTCTGCTGCTGGCGCAGGGTCGGGTGGTGTCGACGGATCGGCTGATCGACGCGGTGTGGGGTGACGACGTCCCGGCCAGTGCGACTGCCAGTCTGCAGGTGTACATCTCGAACCTGAGGCGCGCGCTGCGCGGCGAGTCGCAGATGGCGTCGCCGATCGTGCGTCAGTCACCGGGCTACTACCTCGACGTCGCGAGCGACGATGTGGATGTCTCGGTGTTTGCGGCCCGCTGTGCTCGCGCGGCCGCGGCCATCGACGGCGAGCGGTGGGATGAGGCGCTCCGCGATGCCGACGCGGCGCTGGGCCTGGTGCGGGGCGACCTGCTCGAGGACATGGGGGATGTCGACTGGCTGCGCGAGGACGCCGCGCGGCTGACCGAGATGCGCACGGAATGCCTTGCCAACAAGGTGATCGCGCTGCTGGCGCTGGGAAAGTCGGCGGACGCGGTGACCGAGGTGTCCCGGCTGCGTGAACTCGAGCCACTGGCCGACAGGGGCTGTCGGCTGCACATGCTGGCGCTCTATCAGGCGGGGCGGGCCGCCGACGCGTTGGACGCCTACACGCGTCATGCGCGGATGCTGGACGACGAGCTCGGGCTCGAGCCGGGCACGGAGCTGCGCGGTCTGCAGACCGCTGTGCTTCGACAGGCCCCCGAGCTGGCCGGGTGGCCGCGTTCTCCGGAGTGGACGGGCGCGGGTGCGCTACCGGAGCCCGACCCGGTGCCGCCACCGGCGATGGTCGTGGACGCCACTACGCACCGTGCCCCGCTGGTGGGACGTGACCGGGAACTGGCACGGGCTGCAGAGGTTCTGGCCGGTGTCGCGGCCGGCGCAGCGCGCTGGCTGGTCCTGTCGGGACCGCCGGGGATCGGCAAGACCCGGCTGGCCGAGGAGATCACCGGCCTCGTTGCCGAGGGTGGCGGTGACGTGCTGTGGGTCAACTGCCCCGATGAACGCGGTACGCCACCCTGGTGGCCGATGCGACACCTCGTCAGGGCGCTCGGTGCCGACGCCGACGAGGTGCTTGAGGTGCCGCCGCACGCAGATCCCGACACCGCCAGATTCCTTGTCTACGAACGTATTCAGACACTCCTCGAATCGGTGCCGCGATTGTTGGCCGTCGTCGTCGATGACGTCCAGTGGTCTGACACCGCATCCGCGAGTTGTCTGTCCTACATCTGCGGCTCGCTGCGCGACCATCGTGTCCTGGTCATCGTCACCGTCCGCGACGGGGAGCACTCGCCGGAGGTCGCCCGGCTGCTCAGCACGGTTGCCCGCGGCGAACACAACCGCCACATCGAGGTGCCTGCACTGTCATCGGCCGATGTCGCTGTCCTGGCGAACGAGGTGGCCGAGGAAGCCGTCACCGCGGCCGAGGCCGCGGAGCTGGCCGCCCGCACCGGCGGAAACCCGTTCTTCGTCTCCGAGTATGCGCGTTTGCCGCGAGAAGAGCGGGCAGGCAACGACATTCCGCATGCCGTGCGCTCGGTCCTCGACCGCCGGCTCGCCGTGCTGGACCCGGCGGTGGTGCAGGTGCTGCGGGTGGCCGCGGTGATCGGGGACGAGATCGATGCTGGTGCCGTCCCGGTGCTGGCCGCTGCGACCAGACTTGACCTGGACACCCTCGCCGACTATCTCGACGAAGCGGCCGATGAGCGCATCATCGTCGCGGCGCATGCGGGCGGCGGCTACGAGTTCGCCCACGGACTACTCCGGGAGCAACTGCTGGCAAGCATGCCTGCGTTGCGACGTCAGCGGATTCACGCCAAGGTGGCCGAGGTCTTGGCCGACAGCACGGCCCAGGATGCGCCGACGCGCCGGGCGCAACATCTCGTCGCCGCCCAGCCGCTCGTGGAACCGGCGCTGGTGGTGCAGGCATGCCGTCTTGCGGCCGAGCACGCGACGGCGCAATGGAGTTCAGACATCGCCGCGCGATGGTGGCAGGCCGCGCTGGACGCCTACGACAGCCAGCCCGCCTCGCTGCGTGACGACGGGGAGCGCGACGCGCTGACGGTGGAGCTTCTGGAAGCCCACTCGCGTGCGGGCCGTGGGCAATTGGTGCTCGACAGCGTGCAGCGCTACCTCGGTGAGGCGTTGCGTAGCGGGCGGGTCGCATCGGCCGGCCGGGTGGCCAGTGCACTGCTGCGGGCCAGCGGCGGATGGCCGTGGCTCGCGCCGGGTCACGACCCCGGTGAGCTGCTGGGGCTGCTCGAGCGCGCCGCGGCGCTTTCGGAAGCAGAGCCGGCGTCGGCGGCGCGGGTGCTGCCCGCACTCGCAGTAGGACACTGCTATCACCCCGATGCGACCATTGCGCCCGGTCTGCTGGATCGGGCCGAGGTTCTCGCGACCGGGACGGGCGATCCGGACGTCATCGCCGACGTTCTGATCGGCCGGCTCATCACGTTCTCCGGCGTGTCGACGCTGAGCGCAGAGACTCTGTCGTGGGTTGAGCGTCTGAAATCGTTGCACCACAACAGGTCTCGTGAAGACGCGGTGATTGCGCATTCCGTCGCGACGATGGCGGCGATGAACCTCGGGGACGTCGACGGGGCACGCCGACACGTGCAGGACGGGATCGCGGGTAGCGAAGAGCTCCAGTTGCCGGTCTTGCGCGCGCAGCTGCGGTGGATGGAGGCGGTGCTGGCCGTCTGGATCGGTGACTTCGCCGAGGCCGAACGCCACCACGCCATCGCCGCCCACGTCCACGAGCAGACCGAACTCTACGAGGCCGGAAGTGGCTTGCTGGCCACGGCGACGCTGCTGCGTGAGAGAGGCGGCCCCGTCGATCCCAGCTGGAACAGCCTGCGCGCCAACGAGGAGACCGGCGGGATGGGCATGGTCGGTGTGGTGCGGACCGCGGTGCTCACCTTGCTGGACGGGCCCGAGGCGCGGGCCGAGGCGCTTGCCACCTTGCGCCGTTGGGAGGAGAGCGGCGACCGCGCTCACATCTGGACGACGCTGGGCCATCACACGCTGCTGGCCCATCTTGCCGCCGACCATGATCTGCCGGATTTCGTCGACCCGCTGCTTGAGGTCCTGGAGCCGTTTCGCGACCGGATCGCGGTCATCGGCCAGGTCGGGTTGGCAGGGCCCGTGGCGTTGGCGACGGCGCGGCTGCACGCGTTGCGGGGGGATGCTTGGCATGCCCTCGCGGACATCGCTGTGGCGCGCAATATCGCCGAGCGCACTGCAGGGGTCCCGGCGCTTCTGCGGTGCCGGCTGCTCGAGCTGCAACTGGCCGAACCGACAGCCGAACGCGCTGTGGCGGCATCGGCATTGGCATCGGAAGCGGCGGCGGTCGGCATGGCTGCGGTCGCTGCGGCCGCCCGCAGCTTGACCTGACTGCGAGCGCGCGGGTCTGTTGCACCGCGAGCGCGCGGGTCTGCACGGCGACACGCCGCCGATCGGCGGCATTCTGCGCACGCTCGCCGCGATCGAGCGCCCGCACCGACCATTGCCCCGAGTCCCTCGCAGGAGGACGATCGAAAGGTCCGGCGGCGCCGCTGGGACGCTGCCGCGTTCGACGGAGGCAGATATGTATGCGCGCAGTTCCACCATCCACGCGCGGTCCTCGGCGATAGACGCCGGAATCGCCTACATCCACGACTCGGTCTGGCCCGCGCTGACGGGTCTGGACGGCTATATCGGGCTTTCGCTCCTCGTCGACCGGCTCAGCGGGCGGTGCATCGCGACCACCGCATGGGACTCCGAGGAAACGATGACCGCCAGCCGGCCCGCCACCAAGGACTACCGCGACCGGGCGGCAGAGATCCTCGGTGGGCGCCCCACAGTCGACGAGTGGGAGATCGCCGCGCTGCACCGCGACCACCGCTCATTGCCCGGCGCATGCGTGCGGGTGACCTGGGCCCGGGTCGATGCCAACGAGGCCGACCGGGCGATCGACGGCTTCCGGCTGGCCACGATTCCGGCGCTCGAAGAACTCGACGGATTCTGCAGTGCCAGCCTGCTGGCCGATCGCGATTCGGGCTTCGGCGTCGTGTCGGTGACGTTCGACAGCGCTGACGCCATGAGAAGAAGCCGCGGCGCCCTCGACGAGCTGGAGGCCGCCTCGATACGCGATGGCGTGCAGTTGCTCGACAAGTGCGACTTCGACCTGGTGTTGGCCCATCTGCGGGTGCCTGAACTGGTTTAGAAGACACGTCCTGGTCTGCCGCGCGACGTTCGTGAACGCGCGGTAGCGTCCGCTTGGATTTTTCTTGGTTCGCCTGCTCAAGGCGCTGCCAAGCTTGGTCGGCGATGCTGCACGCCGACACAAGGCATCCGAGAAAGGACTCCCATGACGATGACGGCCGACCTGCGGCGCGACGAGGCGCTGCGCACGCTGCGCGACCAGGTCGCCACGCTCGTGGCGCTGCCCGGTGAACCCGGCTATGAGCGCTGCATGCCGTGGAACGTGGCGGCACCTGTGAACCCCGCGGCGGTGGTGCTCGCGACGTCCCCCGAAGACGTGGCCGGCACGGTGAGGTTCGCCGCCGCCCACGGCTTCACCGTCACGGTGCAGGCCACCGGACACGGAGCTGTCGGTGTCGGCCCGGACACGATCCTGGTGCAGACCTCGGCGATGAAGCACGTCGATGTGGACCCGCTGAATCGCACAGCGCGGGTGGGCGCGGGTGCCCGCTGGCAGGACGTCCTCGACGCCGCCGCGCCGCATGGCTTGGCACCGTTGTGTGGGTCGGCACCCAATGTCGGCGTGGTGGGATTCCTGACCGGCGGTGGAATCGGTCCCCTGGTCCGGACGTTCGGGGTCTCGTCGGATCACGTGCGCTCGTTCGAGGTGGTGACCGGAGAGGGCCGCCTGCTGCGGGCGGCGCCCGACGAGAACGCCGACCTGTTCTGGGGTCTGCGCGGGGGCAAGGCGACGCTCGGCATCGTGACGTCAGTCGTGATCGACTTGCCGCCGGTCGCCGAGTTCTACGGTGGGGCTGTGTTTTTCGACGGCCCCGACGCTGCGGCGGTGCTGCACGTCTGGCGCGAATGGTGTGCGGATCTGCCCGAGACGGTGAACACGTCGATCGCGATCCAGCAGTTGCCGCCGCTGCCGGGCGTGCCTGAGCCGCTGGCGGGCCGGATGACGGTGTCGGTGCGCTACACCGCTGTCGGCGATTTCGCCGAAGCAGAGCGGTTGCTTGCCCCGATCCGAAATGCGGCCGCTCCGCTGATGGATACGGTCGGCGTGCTGCCGTACGCGGCGATCGGTGCGGTCCATGCCGATCCGCCGGACCCGATGCCGGTCAACGAAGACCAGGCGCTGCTGTCCGAGTTGCCCGCCGAGGCGCTCGACGCGATCCTCGCGGCCGCGGGGCCCGGATCGCAGTCGCCGCAGGTGATCGTCGAACTTCGGATGCTCGGGGGAGCGATGGCACGCGAACCGCGGCACCGCAGCGCGTTCTGCCACCGGAAGGCGGCGTTCGCGCTCACGGTCATCGGGGTGTCGGCACCCGAGATCGTGACAATGGTGGTCGAGCACGCGAGGGCGGTGACGCAGGCCGTGGCGCAGTGGTCGACGGGCGGTCAGATGCCGAACTTCGCACCCTCCTACGATCCGGCACGCCCGTCGCGGGTCTACACCGAGGACACGCTGCATTGGCTGGCCGCACTCGCCGATCGTTACGACCCTGCGCGGGTGCTGGCGACCGGGCAGGTCATCCGGACGCCTGCGTAGCCGCCGGTACAACTCGGCGAGGCCACTGGTTACTATTTTTCTCCCGACATCCGAGGTCGTTTTGTCGAAGGGGAGACGCGCATGGCCGCACACGTCGAGCAGCTCGAATTCCAGGCGGAGGCACGCCAACTGCTGGATCTGATGATCCACTCCGTCTACAGCAACAAGGATTCCTTCCTGCGGGAGCTCATCTCGAATGCCTCCGATGCGTTGGACAAGCTGCGGCTTGAAGCGTTCCGGAACAAAGAGCTCGACGTCGACACTTCCGATCTGCACATCGAGATCGATGTCGACAAGCAGGCGCGCACTCTGACCGTGCGCGACAACGGCATCGGCATGTCCCGTGACGAGGTGGTGGGGCTGATCGGGACGCTGGCGAAGTCGGGAACGGCCGAGCTGCGCCAACAGCTGCGGGACGCCAAGGAAAATGCCTCCGAGGCACTCATCGGTCAGTTCGGGATCGGCTTCTATGCAAGCTTCATGGTGGCCGATCGCGTGGAGCTGCTCACCCGCAAGGCCGGTGAGAGCGAGGCGACCCGATGGGAGTCCACCGGCGAGGGCAGCTACACCATCGAGACAGTCGAGGCGACCGGAGGCGCAGTGCCGCAGGGCACTTCGGTCACGCTTCACCTCAAACCCGAAGACCGAGAGAACGAGCTGCACGACTACACCTCGGAGTGGAAGATCCGGGAGCTCGTCAAGCAGTACTCGGACTTCATCGCATGGCCCGTCCGCATGGAGGTCGAGCGTCGGACGCCGGCGGCCGAGGACGGTGGCGAGGAGTCGGTCACCGTGGAGACCCAGACCTTGAACTCGATGAAGGCGCTGTGGGCGCGGCCCCGCGACGAAGTCTCCGACGAGGAGTACGCGGAGTTCTACAAGCACATCGCCCACGCGTGGGACCAGCCGATGGAAATCATCGCGATGAGGGCGGAGGGCACGTTCGAATATCAAGCGTTGCTGTTCATCCCCTCGCATGCGCCGTTCGACATGTTCAACCAGAACGCCGCTGTCGGGGTGCAGCTTTACGTCAAACGTGTCTTCATCATGGGCGACTGCGACCAGCTGATGCCACCGTATCTGCGGTTCGTCAAGGGTGTCGTGGATGCACAAGACATGTCGCTCAACGTGTCTCGCGAAATCTTGCAGCAGGATCGGCAGATCCGGGCGATCAGGCGCAGGCTCACCAAGAAGGTGCTCTACACGATCGCAGAGATGCAGAACGAGCAGCCAGAGAAGTACCGCACCTTCTGGACCCAGTTCGGCCGAGTCCTCAAGGAAGGATTGTTGAGCGACACCGACAACCAGGAGACACTGCTGCGCCTGTGTTCGTTCGCCTCGACCCGCAGTGAGGACGAACCGACCACGCTGGCCGAGTATGTCGCCCGCATGCCGCAGGAGCAGAGCCAAATCTTCTACGCCGCAGGCGAATCGCGGCAGCAGCTGCTGAACTCGCCGCATCTGGAGGCGTTCAAGGCCAAGGGTTACGAGGTGCTGTTGCTCACCGACCCGGTCGACGAAGTGTGGGTGCAGTCGGTTCACGAGTTCGATGGCAAGCCGCTGCAGTCGGTCGCCAAGGGGGAGGTGGACCTTGACTCCGAGGCCGACAAAGACGCCCAGGAAGCCGAACGCCAGGAGCGTGAGAAGGAGTTCGCCGACCTGACCGCCTGGCTGAAGGAGACGCTTAGTGATCACGTCAAGGAAGTGCGGTTGTCCACCCGCCTGACCGATTCGCCGGCGTGCCTGATCACCGACACCTTCGGCATCACACCGGCGTTGGCCCGCATGTACCGGGCGTCCGGTCAGCCGGTCCCGGTCGAGAAGCGGATTCTGGAGCTCAATCCGAACCACCCGCTGGTCGTGGGACTTCGGCAGGCCCACCTGAGCCGGGGCGCCGACGACGAGCTGACCGGTACCGCCGAGTTGCTCTACGGCACCGCTCTTCTTGCCGAGGGAGGCGTGCTGGAGGATCCAGCGCGGTTCGCCGCGCTCCTGACCGAGCGGCTGACGCGCGCGATGGGGGATTCGTCCTAGACAGTTTTTAGCCCCCAACGGGTCGCTGAGCAGGCGATTTGGAGGGCTGGCTGCGGCCCCGGTAACCTAGCGTTCACCCATCGCGGGGTGGAGCAGCTCGGTAGCTCGCTGGGCTCATAACCCAGAGGTCGCAGGTTCGAATCCTGTCCCCGCTACCAGGTAAAACGGCCTCCGGAGATCTCTCCGGGGGCCGTTTTCATGCCATTTGTGAACGGATTTGTGAACCTAGCCATGCTCATCAATTTGTGACGGGTACAGGTCAGGTCCAAGAAGGAACGAGGCAGCCTGCTCGGCGGCTTCTCGGTCGTCCTTCTTGAGCACATGTGCGTAGGTCTCCAGGAAGAAGCCGACGTTGGCATGACCGATCCGGTCACTGACCACCTTTGGGCTCACACCCGCCTTCAACGCCGCTGTGGCGTACGAGTGCCGGAGATCATGGAAGGTGATGCGCGCGAGCCCCGCCGCGGCGGCTAGGTGGTCGAAACGCTGCCAGATGGTGTCCGGGTGCGGTGGACGCCCATCTTGATAGGTGAAGACATAGTCGCCCGGGTGATAGTCGCTTCCGAAGAACGCCCGCTCGGAGTCTTGGACCCCGCGCCACTCGCGCAGCGCGGCGACCGTTGCGCGGTCGATGGAGATTGTCTGATCCGCGTTCTTGGTCTTGCCGCCCGACTCGTTCCGTACGCGTCCTCCGACGACCACGCGGTTGTCGTGCACGGTGATCTCGCCGGCGTCCAGGTCCACCGCTGCCCACTTGAGCCCGCAGATTTGGCCGCGGCGAATGCCGGTGGTCAACTCCAGCATGAAACGGTGTGCAGAATCTTTTCGCTCCGCCTCAGAAGCCTCACCGACATCGCGGGCTTCGTGCGCACCCGGGCTAGCGATCGAAAATGCCAACTTCAGTTCCTCACGCCAACCTATCCACAAGTCTTAAACCATCCACAACGTCCCACACCATCTCAAACACCCCAAAACCCCTGTCCCCGTTACACTCACATCGCACAGTCACACCGCATCCTCAGTCTCAAAACCACCACAAGAACTGCACGGCACATTTGCACAGGGGTGCGAGAATGGTTGTGGCGCAGTAAGTGCCAACCCTCCCCGTTCTCTGATTGGCCAGTCTGATGTTGACGATCGCCAAGTTGAAGCGGTGGTCGATCAACTACTACATCGACACCGCCAAGACCGCCGAGCGCGCGAGCCCTGATCGTGCGCGGGCCGGTGGCGGGTTGGGGGAGTACTACTCCGAACACGAGACCCGGACTCCGGTGTGGTTGACCGTCGGGGACACGCGCACTGCGGCCGCACTTGTCGGGCTGTCTGATATTCAGCGCGCGGGCGGTGAAGCCGATGCGGAGACGGTGGCGCGCTGGCTCGATGACGGGACCGCACCTAACGGCGCGCACGGGCGCACATTCGGGGTGCGCGGTGTGCACGGATTCGATCTAACGTTCTGTGCGCCCAAGAGTGTCTCGCTGGTGCGCGCGCTGCGCGCCGACGATGTGGGCGCCAAAGCGATCACCGACGCACACACCACCGCACTCGCCGAGGCAATGGAATACCTGAGCGCGCACGCCGGCTACACCCGGGTGCACAACCCGGTCACGGGGGAGAAGGATCTGGTGCGCCTGCCGGGTCTGGTGGCCGTCGCGTACCAGCATGAGACGTCGCGGTGCGGAGATCAGCACCTGCACACCCACGTGATTGTCCCGAACAGACAGGCCCGCGCCGACGGACAGCTCGTCTCCATCGATGGGACGTCGCTGTATCACGAAGCCAAAGCCGCCGGGGTCATTTATCAGGCCACCCTGCGGCGTGAACTGCACCGATCCCTGGGCTTCGAGTGGGAACCCGTCGACACCTCAACGGGTATGAGCGAGATCGCGGGCATCGGCCGCGACAGCATCACCGCGTGGTCGCGGCGCTCCACCGCGCTGCGCGAATGGGCCGCAGGAAACTTCAATGTTGTCGACGGGGAGGTCTCGGCGGCGCAGCTGGCGTCCGCGCAGAAAGCCACACGGCCCCACAAGCCCGAGGAACTCGCCTGGAGCCAGCTGCTGGAGCAGTGGCGCTCCGACGTGCGCGGTCAGCACCTGGACCGCGCAGCGCACATCGCGGCGCGTGCGGCGCGCACCGCGGCCGCGCACACCCCGTTTGATCGTGCGCGCCTGGCCGCCGCGGCGGAGCGCATCGAGAAGGCTGCGTTCACCCGCGCCGACCTGGTCGAGATCGTCGGCGCACAAGTTCCCGTGGACAGGGCACAGTCACCGCGCGCGCTGGTGGAGGCCGCGGTCGATGAAGTCGCGGTGCGCCTGACCGGGGTGCGCGCCGCACATCAGCGCGAAGGCCATGAGCGGTTCACGCTGGATCGCATCTTGGCCGAAGAGAAGGCACTCCTTGATCTGGTCGATGCGCAGGAGCCGCGCTCGATGTTGTGGATCAAACCCGAGGACACTAAGGGACTATCGGATGACCAGCGTCGGGTGGTCGCGAACATCGGCGCCTCGCCGTAGTTGGTGCAGCCGCTGTCGGCCCCGGCCGGGGCGGGCAAGACCACCACCATGCGTGCCCTTGTGTCCGCGGTGCACCGCCGCCCTTACAGTCATGTCCTTGTGCTGGCCCCGACAGGAAAGGCAGTCGACGTCGCCCTGCGCGAAGGTGCCGGCGACACCGGCCACACCGTCGCCAAAGCCATACAGCTGTTGCGTGACAAGCAGCTGGAGCTCAGTCCAGCGACGTTGGTCGTGGTGGATGAGGCTGCCATGGTCGGTACCGACGACCTCCGGCAGCTCTTAACCGCGACCACCAGCGCCGGAGCGAAGACCGTGTTGGTCGGCGATGAACATCAGCTCGCCCCGGTTAAAGCCCGCGGCGGCATGTTCGCCCAACTCTGCAACGAATTGCCCTGGACACAGAAACTGTCCGAGGTATGGCGGATGCGCGACCCGGACGAGCGCCAGGCGTCACTCGCATTGCGCGACGGCAGCCCCGCCGAAGCGGCCCGCGCCGTTTCTTGGTACCGCATGCATGACCGGCTGCACTGCGGGGACGCCGTCACCATGGCCCACGACTCCCTCACCTCGTATCAGGTCGATGTATCGAAAGGCCATGACGCCCTGCTGATCTGCGACACCACCGAAATGGCCCGCGCTCTCAACCAGCGCCTCCACCAACAGCACGTCGGGCACGGGGAGCCCGCCCTCACCGCCGCACATGGCCAACAGATCGCAGTCGGAGACGTGATCATCAGTCGCCGCAACGACGCCGCCGTCACCGTTTTCGATGATCCGCGAGCTACCGAGCCCGCAACGATGGTGCGCAATGGAAACCGCTGGCGAGTCGCTGCGGTCGACAACGAGAACTATCGAATCGCCGCGGTGCGCCTCGATGACGGCGCCGGCGCCGTGTTCAGCGGTGACTATCTGCGTGAGCACATCAACCTCGGTTACGTGGTCACCGTGCACTCCGCTCAAGGGGTCACCGCTGACACCAGCCACGCCGTCCTCGGCGAAAACACCACCCGAAACCTGCTGTACGTGGCGATGACCCGCGGCCGCCACACCAACACCGCGCACCTCTACGACAGAATCACTGAGGCCCGCGAACAGCCATCCGGTCTATGGCCCCGAGTGCGCGGAACCCCTATGGAGGCAGCTCAAAGCGCCATATCGCTGCTCGCGCGCGACGACACCACACAGACAGCGCACGGGGTGGCTTCTGGCGTGAACGCCGCGACGCTGCCTGATACCGTCGCGGACTTCCTGGACCACAGGGCCGCTGCGATCCAATCCCGCCGCGAGAACTTCAGTGCTTGGCAGGCCGCGTTGGACCACGATTCGGGGCGGTCTGGGTCGGCTCGCGAACACGCCACCGGCCTCAGTCGAGGCTAGGACGACAGCTTGGAACTCTGAGATCGTGGTGGCGACGCGCTAGATGTACTGAGCGGTCGCGATCCACTGCCCGCCCAGTACGAACTTGACGCATACTTCGCCACCGAGAACGGCGAAAACCGTGTGGTAGCCATTGAATTAGCGAAATCGTTGATGGGCACGTCGAACGACGCCACGGTTCCGCTCGGTCTGGACAGCACCAGAATCGGCTCAACTTCACGCTATGCGTTCGTCGACCTGCGGAAGTGCACTTTCCTCCAGCGGTCATCGACGGCACCACGCGCGGCGCGACCGATGCGCGACAGCTACTGTCAAACCCAGCGAGCGCAAGTCTTTGACCGGAGGTAATTGACGTGGCAGTGCGAGGAGAGCGAATCCTGGCCGCAGCGTTGGCCGCAGTGGGAGGGCGACGATTCCGCCAGCGGATTGCCGGTCAAGCCGCCCGCTATTGGTCGACGGCCGCCGGACCGGCCTGGGAGGCAAACTCGCACTGGCGCAGTGGGATCGGTGACCAGTCGTGGCTTGAGGTCGGGAATGATCACTGGACGATGTACCAAAAATTCGCCCGGGCCTTGGATCTACCCCGTCCGGGCGTCGTGTTGGAGTGGGGCGCCGGCGGTGGGGCGAACGCGGTCGCGTTCGCCCCACACGCCCAACGCTTCATCGCCGCAGACATTTCGCAGGACAGCCTCGATGAATGCATCCGACAAGTCCGCGCGACGTGTACGACGCCTATCGAGGCGCGGCCTATCGACCTGACACAACCTGAACAAGCCGTTGTCGGCTTGGCGGCTAACTGCGATGTCTTCCTGTGCCTGTATGTCATAGAACTGACAGCAGGCACAGACGCTGTACGCGCCATCCTCAATATCGCGCGCACTGTGCTGGTGCCCGGGGGCATGGCGCTCGTCCAGATCAAGTACCACACCGGTGATCGGCGGACCCTCGGCCGCGCCGGGATCACTTATGAGCGGAACTTAGCGTCGACCACGACGTTCACCGTCGAGGAGTTCTGGAACCTGGCCATCGCTTGCGGACTCATCCCGCAGCTCATCACGTTGGTGCCCGAGAATCGACTTGACTGCCGCTACGCCTATTACGCGCTCACCACGCCGACTCGCCAGTAGTCGGCTGCCGCGTGTTAGTCCACGATTCAGCCGATCGCCAGCAGCTTCCCCCGCTGCCGAGCGCGAACGCTTCTGGACAGCGACCGACTGACGTCGTAACCTAACCGTGACCTACGTACCTGGTACGTACTTTCTTACCTCGCTGAAGGTTTATTCGTCGTGACTTTGCCTGCAGTTGGCGCGCGGTCTCGCGTGATGTATCAACGGCTCGCCACGCTCCTGGTGGCAATCAGCATGCTTGCTGCGATTTTGCCGACCGATGTCAGTGCTGATCCAGCCGCTGATGCGCTGGCGGAACTGACCGAATTATCTCGTTTCGCCGAGCAGACCACAGAGCAGATTCACAGCGCGCAGATCGACCTCGATCAGAAGCTCGCTGCACAGCAGCTCGCGGAGAATTCGGCGGCTGCAGACCGCGCCGCCGTCGACGCTGCTTCCTCCGACCTGGTGAGGTATCAGGCCGCAGTCGACAGGTTGGCGGCCGCTACATATATGGGTGGCCGAACGGAGGGGCTCGCGGCGACCTTGACGGCGACGTCCCCGCAGGGCCTGATCGACCAGCTGGCGGTACAGAAACTGGTTGCTTCGGAGACGGCATCGCAGATGGCGGCCTTCCGGACAGCCAGCGAGCGCGCCGACGGAGCGGCGGAGCAATCTGCGAAATCCGCGGCGCGAGCGCGGACTGCGGCCGACGAGGCTGCTGCAGTACGCACGGAACTTGGGGCCAAACAGCGGCGGCTGGAGGAGCAGATCGCCAGCGTTCAAGCTCGCTACGACGCGCTAACGCCGGACCAGCGGGCCGTCTTAGCCGATCCGGGCCCGCCGCCACCGTTGATGCCGGTGCCCCCGTCAAGCGATCCAAGTATCGTGGCCATGCCGGCGCCAGACCCGGCTAGCGGGGGATCCACCGGCGACGGAGCCGCAGTGGTCCAGGTCGCGCTCACCAGGGTCGGATCCCCGTACTCCTGGGGTGCGACCGGTCCAGATGCGTTCGATTGCTCGGGGTTGATCAAGTGGGCCTTCCTGCAGAATGGCAAGTCGCTGCCTCGGTCCAGCCAAGCGCTTGCACAGGGCGGGCAGCCGGTCGCAATCTCAGATGTTCAGCCCGGCGACATCGTGACTTTCTATTCCGATGTGTCCCATGCGGGAATCTACATTGGCGACGGAATGATGGTGCACGCGTCGACGTACGGAACGCCTGTCAAGGTCGCGCCGATTTCATCCGCACCGATACACAACGTACGGCGGTACTAGATTTCGCCACCGCCCCAGGCGACTGGGTCGGTCGGTGAACCCTCGGGTGATAGCCGTCGACGCACGGATTTCGGCATTGCTTACGCGACGCACCGAGTCGAGTGAGGGGTCTGCTTGGCAGTCGAAAAAGGGTGACCCGCTCGACGCCTTGGCTCCGTCGTTCCTGTGCCGACTTCAGTCAACGGTGGTCATGATTTTCACGCTCGCAGCGTCGTCGGTGGACTCATATATGGCGGAATCCGTGGCGATGTAGGCCTGGGTGTCGCCAGCAGCGAGGAGAGCCTGAGGTCTTTCATTGAGGCCGTGTCGTCGCTCCCACGTTTGCCCTCCGTCGATGCTGGTGTAAAGGGTTCCCTCGAGGTCGGCTCCGATTAGCGCCCCGCGTTCGGGCCAGCTGACGAAGACCAGTGCCGGTGCGCCACCAACGGGGCTGAATGTCATTGCCCCGTCGGTGCTTCGAAGCAATCCTTCGCGCGAGGTCGCGAGGATCTCGTCGACGTTCACCGGCGATACTGCCAAGTCAGCGGCACCGATGCTTGCTCGCCGCTCCCAGGATCGGCCATCGGGGCTGACCATCACGTTCCCCGATTGGCTGTCGTGCCCGTAGATCAGTCCTTGACGATATTCGAGCGCGTGGAAGTCGGCGCTTCCCTGCAGTGATAGAGATTCCCAGGATTGACCGGCGTCGTTGCTCTTGATGAGCCCGAGATGCGGCGGCTGTTGACGATCAGCCGGATCAGGGTGACCGCTGGCCAAGAACTCGTCGGGCCCGGTGACCGTGAATCCCATGAAGTCCTGGACCAAATCGCCGACGCGTTCTGGCTCCTGACCGTCCACTACCCGGTAGAGACCGTAATGGGTTGCGACATAGAGACTTTGATCGGCGGCGTTGATGCCCAGCCCGTGGATATGCACCATGCCCGGAACAACGGCCGGCGTAGCGTCAGGCACGTCGCTGGCAGCGTTGTCGGCAGCGTTCGACGAGCACGCTGCGGTCATCGCTGCGACCACACTTGCGGCGATAATCCTGCAGAGCTTCACTTTGGCCCTTTCGGCTGCGTTATCTACGTAGTCCAATAGTAGGTCGTTGGTTACGGGTGGCGACCCAACACGACGCACGCCGACGGGCCGGCGGGTGTCTTCATCAAATCTTCACCGGAACACGAGCCGACCCATACGTGGGGTGCGGAGTCTGGATTGAGGCGGCGCGACTGCTGCCTCGTATTCTCGTGACGTCACGAGAATCTGTATGAGGAAGGATGTGCGATGCAGCACAAGCGATATGGAATCGGGCTTTCGGCGCTAGCGGCGTCGGCCCTGTTCGTGGGTGCCTGTTCGAGTTCGGGAACTGAATCCCAGCCGCCGGCCAGCTCCTCATCGGCCGCAGCGTCGGCCACTCCCAGCGCAGCTAGTGGCGATAGTGCCCACAACGATGCTGATGTGATGTTCGCTCAGGGAATGATCCCTCATCATCAGCAGGCAATAGAGATGAGCGACATGCTTCTTGGCAAGCAAGGTGTCGATCCCGACATCATCGCCCTGGCCAACGAGATCAAGAACGCCCAGGGCCCTGAGATCGAACAGATGCAAGGGTGGCTTCAAGAGTGGGGGGCGTCCGCTACGCCGGCACCGAGCAGTACTGGCATGCCTGGCCATAACATGCCGGGTCACCAGATGCCCGCTGGCGGCGATATGGGTGAGATGCCCGGTATGGCTGGCGGCGGGCACGGCATGATGTCGGAAGCCGACATGGCTGCGCTGCAGAATGCCCAGGGCGCCGAGGCTGGTCGCCTCTTCCTTGAGCAAATGATCACCCATCATGAAGGCGCAATCATGATGGCCCAGCAAGAGATCGACAACGGCCAGTTCCCCGCCGCGGTCGAGATGGCACGAAACATCGTGTCCTCTCAGCAGACTGAGATCGACACGATGAAGGCGATGTTGAAAGGGTAGACAGTCAGAGGTGGGCCGGTCGGGTCCGGGCCGAGTCTCCCGCGACGGGCAAGTCGTCGTTGCTCACCGCCGTGATTGGTAAGACGACGGTGAATGTCGCTCCACGTCCGTATCCAGCGCTGTCTACCGCGATTGATCCGGCGTGGGCCTCGACCAGCGCCTTGGCGATTGCGAGCCCCAATCCTGCCCCGCCGTGTTGGCGGTCGCGGGCGGCGTCGACGCGATAAAACCGTTCGAACACTCGGTCGAGGTGCTCGTAGGCTATGCCCTCGCCGTTGTCGGCGACGATGATTCTCAACTGATCGGCGTCGCGGAAACAGCGCAGTTCAACCGAGCCTCCAGATGGCGTGTGTCGCAACGCGTTCTCCAGCAAGTTCCCCAAGACTTGGGATAGTCGCTGTTCGTCCGCCCACAGTGGGGGGAGTCCGTCCTGCAGCCGAACGTCGAGAGCTACGTGTTTGTTGTCGTAGCGTTCCTGCACGGCAGCGATGCATTGGCGAGTCAATCGGCCGACGTCAATGTTCGCGTATGACATGGCGACTGCACTTTCCTCGGCTTTGGCGAGGGCGGCAACGTCGTCGGAAAATCGCACGAGGCGGCGGGTTTGGTCACGCAGCATCGCTGTTGTCTGCGGTGTCAGCGTCCGCACGCCGTCTTCGAGCGCCTCGATGTATGCCTCCAAGACAGCGACTGGTGTTCGGATCTCATGCGCCAAATCTCCGAACAGCCGTTGTCTGGTTGAATCGACCGCTTGCAGTCGAGATGCCATTTGGTTGAAGGCGGTCGAAAGTGCGTCGAAGTCATCGCCGAGGCGCGGCGGTGACACGCGAATGTCATACTTCCCCCGGGCGACATCAGTTGCAGCGGAGGCGACTTCGGTGATGGACCGCTGCAGCCGACGACTGACGTAGAAGCTGACGGCCAGAGCAGCCAGGGCGGAAACTGCCAGGGCACCCCCGATGGAGATCACCGTTGCGTATCCGTAAGCCTCCTCGGCGTGAATTTCCTCCAGGGAGTCCATTGGCACCCCTGCCCGGTGGAGGTGCTCGCGAAACAGGGGAGGACCGACTACGGCTGCCACCACAGAAGTCGTCGCGGCACCGGCTGCCAGGACAATGGCTTGCGCTGCCAACAGTCGCAGCCCGATCCCGGGACGAGCCCACCGCCGAGGTCGGCGAGGTGTTGGTGTTGGCGGGGGGATCACTGTCCCGTCCCCATCCGGTATCCCACGCCGCGCACCGTTGTGATGTAGCGGGGGCGCGCGGCATCGTCACCGAGTTTTCGCCGGAGGTGACCGATGTGGACGTCTACGAGGTGCTCGTTGCCGACCCAAGGCCCGTCACGGACGATCTCGAGCAGCTGCCGTCGGCTCAGCACGATTCCTGGCCGGCCTGAGAGTGCTTCGAGAATGTCGAATTCAGTGCGCGTCAACAGGATCTGTTCGTGGTCGATACGGACCTCACGTGCGGCGACGTCAATGCTCAGCGCTCCGAAGCGACGCGGTGGCGCTACGTCACGCTCGGCGGGTCCGGAGCTGGACTGCAGAACGCGAGGTCGCCGAAGCATCGCCCGAATACGCGCCACCAGCTCCCGGGGACTGAACGGCTTGGTGATGTAGTCATCGGCGCCGACAGTGAGGCCTAGCACCGTGTCGAGTTCAGTATCGCGAGCCGTGAGCATGACGACGTAGGCGTCGGAAAATGTTCGCAATTGCCTGCAGACTTCGAGACCGTCGATGCCAGGCAGACCGAGATCAAGGACGACGACATCGGGATCGAGATCGCGCGCGACCGCGATCGCGTCGACGCCGTTTCCCGCCACGACGGCTTCGAACTGTTCGCGTTCGAGATAACTGGCGACGACTTCTGCCAGGGGGAGCTCGTCGTCGACGACCAAAGCGCGGTATCCCTTCGCTTGCGCAGATTGTGTACCCGTGTGGTGCTCCATGTCCCATATGGTGCCCGCTCATGCGGCCGTGACGGCACGTGTCTGACGGAGCGGCGCGATCTTGAGCAGATCTTTACGAGACTCATATCGTTTGCGTCCTGCGGCGGGGTGAGGCTGGATTGCGGAGGAAGGAACCGACATGGCCTGGCTCATGGACGTCTGTTCGAACGATCTCGGGTGGGAGTCTTGGCTGATCCTGTGTGCCGCAGTCGTAGCGCTGTGGGCCGCCGCTATCGCTGGTGCAACGGCCCTGTTCCACGCTTCTGCAGGATCTCGATGCTCCATGCGGCGTGATAGACGGGATTCGTTCGAACTCCCCGTGCTGAAGGAGACCGACCGATGAAGCACGCGGCTGGCGCATACGAATGCGCACGGCGGGAGAGCAGTTTGTGACGGCAGGTCGCTACGTGCGGCGCATCGCTGCTTTTCCAGTTCGGGGGCTAGATTGGGAGGCCGACAAGGCGACTTGGGCGCGGGTACGCCCAGCCCGGCGCCGAGGGCAGGAGAGGCGCGGTATGGAGCAGCGGGGCTTTGGCGACCTCGAAGCCGTGGTGATGGATTGCGTATGGGATTGCACAGAGTCCGTAACGGTGCGCGAAGTGTTCGACCACATCTCGCGGCAGCGCCAGATCGCTTACACCACTGTGCTGTCGACGATGGACAATCTGTATCGCAAGCGTTGGCTGAAACGTGAGCGCGACGGGAAGGCCTACGTCTACCGGGCGTCTATGAGCCGCGAGGAGCGCTCAGCCCGTTTGATGAAGGCCGCATTCGACGCCGGCGGCGACACTGACGCGGTGCTGGCATTTTTCGTCGATCAGATGAGCGCTGAGCAGTCCGCCTCGCTGAAGGCAGCGCTGCGCAAGGGGCGACGGTGATGACGACAGCCCTATGGTTGCTGCTCTATGGCGGCGCACTAGCTTGGCTGGCTCCGCCGGTCCTTCGGCGGATGACGAGTCAAGGGATTAGCCCGCAGTTAGGAGTGGCCGCCTGGCTCGCCACCGTCGCTGCCACGCTGCTTGCGTGGCTGGCTGCGCTACTGATGGTCATTGGCGCAACAACCGACAGCGTTCTCAAAGGCAACGTTGTGACGCTGTGTCTGGAGTTGTTCGGTTTCTCTGAGCACACGCCCATTGCTGGCCGTGTCGGGTCGATCGCGTTGATCGGCGTTGCAACCCTGACGGCGGGGCTCGTAGCGCTTCGAATCGGTCGCTGCCTGTCCCGCTTGCGTGCGCGAAGCCACGATCATGCCCGTGCCGCGCGGATCATTGGCAAGCCCACCGCTCACCCCGACGTCGTCGTGGTGGAGGCCGATCGGCCCGCTGCTTACTGCGTGGTCGGTCGTCCGAACGCCATCATCGTCACCTCAGCCGCCATCGAATCTTTAGATCAGACCCAGTTGAAAGCGGTTCTGGCACACGAGAATGCGCACATCGCCGGGCGGCACCACCACATCCTCATGGTGCTCCGCGCCCTCGCCGCGACACTGCCCCGGATCCCGCTGTTTGCGACGGCGCGTCATTCCGTGGCTGACTTGCTAGAGATGTGCGCCGACGACACCGCGGCACGTCGCGTCGGAACTCGCCCGCTACTCGCCGGTCTCTCGGCCCTGGCCGGCCATCCTGCTGTGCCCGACGGCCTCGCGGCGGCCGGCACCGCGGTCGTCGCCCGAGCGGAGCGGCTGGTGACCCCCACCCGCTGGTATGTGCAGTGGGCGCACCGCATCTGCCTGACTTCCGTCATCACTGGCATGCTCACGACGCCCGCTCTGATACAGGTGCTTTGCCACCACTAGAGATTCAAAGGCAGCGCGACTCACTCCGCGGCGACGATGCCGCTATGAAGTGCCGGCGTGCTGTCGCGATGACTACCGTCACACGCCAACAGCAAACTGGATGACACTGAAGTGCCACCGCTGGCAATCTTCAAATTATCTACGTAGTAAAACCGTAGATGATCTGCGGCGAAGGGTGCGGGCGATCCAGTGAACACGTCGCGTGAGGTCTCGAAAGAGGCTCATTTGCAGTGTTATCCGGCGAAGCGGATCGAGGGACTTCAGCAATGATCACCCCCGAAGCGGGCCGTCGCTGGCTGATTACGACACAGTCTCAACTCGGGCGGCGACCCTGAATCCCACGGTCCGCTGCTACAGTTAGCAACATTGTGAGGTACTTCGACGCGAACTCACTGCAACGCCGGCGCGCAGTCGTCGCGGCGTTCATCGTCTTCTGGACCGTCGTCGTCGGAGCCGAATGGGCACTGCCGGGAATCGAGCCGGCACCCGCGCACGGACCGCACACAGTGCATACCAGCGCGGCGGGGACGTCGACGTCCGTCGAGCTCGATCACTCCCACGCCTCAAAGGCTGACTCGAACCTCACGACCGACGCCCTCGCCGAGGCAATCCTGCCGCGGGGCAACATTTCGCTGATTGCGCTCGGATTGGCCGTCCCTTTCGCCGTGCTGCCGTTGTTGTGGCGATGGGCGGTCGCCGCGCCTATTCGGGGACCACCGCGCAATGCTTGCGTCATGGGCACCGGCAGGGCTGTGCTTGCCAGGTTCTGTATCGCGCGCCGCTGATCGGTGAGCGTCAGGTCCCGTCGCTATCGACGGTGGCCGGTGACTGCTGCCCGAATCAGTAGCCGCGCACCACGTTGCGGCGTAAACAGAAGCGACAATCCTTGATGAATCCTGCCCTGCCGATCTACCGCACACGCATTGCCCATGCCAAATCCCAGCAGCCAGAACTCGGCCGCAATGAGCAACCGGCCACAATGGTCGGCCAGACGCCCGTCCTGAGGATCGGCGCGCCATTCACGACACCCGAACGGGGCTTCTGGGCCAAGCTTGAAGGATTCAACCCCGGCGGAATGAAAGACCGTCCGGCGCTGCATATGGTGGAACGGGCCCGCGCCCGCGGTGCGTTGGCCCCAGGTTCGCGCATAGTCGAATCAACAAGCGGCACACTAGGTTTAGGGCTTGCGCTTGCTGGAACAGTGTACGGGCATCCCGTCACATTGGTCACTGATCCCGGCATGGAGCCCATCATCCAGAACATGCTCGCCGCTTTCGGTGCACATATCGAACTCGTGACCGAGCCGCACCGGCACGGAGGCTGGCAGCAAGCCCGGCGAGACCGCGTGCAGGAAATACTGGCCGGCGATCCGCACGCATGGCACCCCGACCAATACAGCAACCCCGACAACGTCGAGGCCTACCGCGGGCTTGCCCACGAACTTAACGAACAGCTCGGCACCGTCGATGTTTTGGTGTGCTCCGTCGGTACCGGAGGGCACTCCGCCGGAGTGGCGCGGGTGCTTCGCGAAGAAAACCCGAACCTGCGCCTGATCGGTGTCGATACGGTGGGCTCCACGATCTTCGGTCAGCCCGCTGCACACCGTCTCATGCGTGGTCTCGGATCAAGCATCTATCCGGCGAACGTGGACTACGCGGCGTTCAACGAAGTGCACTGGGTCGCGCCGGCAGAGGCTGTATGGGTATGCCGCACTCTCGCTGCCACCCACTACGCCAGCGGCGGTTGGAGTGTCGGCGCGGTAGCCCTGGTCGCGGCGTGGGCGGCGCGAAACAGCTCGCCTGAGTCGACCGTCGCAGCGATCTTCCCCGATGGCCCTCAGCGATACTTCGACACCATCTACAACGACGCCTATTGCCGCAACCACGACCTGCTCGACGGGCGACCACCCCGTGAGCCCGCCACCATCGATGACCCGCTGACTCACACCGTCACTTCGTGGACGCGATGCCCCACGGTCGTCAACCCCGCCGGGGTGGTGTCGCGATGACCGCTTACTCGAACTTCCGCAGCTTTGGCTGGCCCAGCCGCATGCTGATGGTGAACCAATTCGGTATAAACCTCGGCTTCTACATGTTGATGCCATATCTGGCGGGCTACCTCGCCGGGCCTCTGGGGTTCGCCGCCTGGGCCATTGGACTCGTGCTGGGCGTCCGTAATTTCTCTCAGCAGGGGATGTTCATCATCGGCGGTACCCTGGCCGACCGCGTAGGCTTCAAGCCGCTCATCGTCAGCGGATGTGTCCTGCGCACCGCAGGATTCGGTCTTCTGGTCTTCGCTGACTCGCTGCCGGCCGTCCTGGTCGCGTCGGCGGCTACCGGCTTTGCCGGTGCCCTGTTCAATCCTGCGGTACGCGCCTACCTGGCCGCTGATGCAGGCCCGCGGCGGTTGGATGCCTTTGCGCTGTTCAACGTCTTCTATCAGGCGGGCATTCTTGCTGGACCGCTTGTCGGGCTGGCGTTGATGTTCGTCGACTTCCAGACGACAGCAGCCGCCGCGGCAGTCGTGTTTGCGGGGCTGACGGTGGCTCAATTGTTCGCGCTACCGGAACGCAGTGCGGCTACTCCTCGGGAGCGGACAACGGTATTGCAGGACTGGCGAACGGTCGCGGCGAACCGCTCTTTTCTACTTTTTGCAGCTGCCATGATTGGGTCATATGTGCTGTCATTTCAGGTTTACCTGGCTATGCCGTTGCACGCACGAAGCTTGTTCCCGCACAACGATTCCGTGGTCATTGCGCTGATCTTCGTCGTTTCCGGTCTGGTGACCGTCATCGGTCAAATGCGCATCACCCGGTTTCTCGTCGATCGTTGGGGCAGCAGCCGCTCCTTGGTGACCGGCATGCTGATCCTCGCCCTGTCGTTCCTGCCGCTCATCGTGCTACCCGATGACACTAGGGCCGGACGAGTTGCCGCGGTGGCAGCACTGCTCATCGTTACGGCGGTACTGGCCGTCGGCTCTGCGGCCGTCTTCCCCTTCGAGATGGATACTGTGGTCTCACTGGCCAATAAACGATTGGTCGGCACGCATTACGGCTTCTACAACACCATCGTTGGAGTCGGAATACTCGTCGGAAACCTCGCCACCGGCTCGCTGATGCAGGCTGCCAAGGACCTCGGGCGGCCGGAGCTCGTTTGGGTCCTGCTCTCGGCCATCGGATTGATCTCGACGGCCGCGTTGTATTGGCTGAACCGACACGGTCGACTTCAACCGGAAGCGGAGACAGCCAGTGTCGCGGCAAGACCGGCCTAGGCAGGATAGGTGAAATGACGGACGCCCAGTCGCGATCTACATTGACAAGGTCATGCCGGTGTCAAAACCCCCGAGTGCACGGGTAGTCGCGCGAAAGCTCAAGCGTCACCTGTCAACTCTCGATAATTCGAACGACATAGGGTGTCATTCCGCCGGTACGCACGGGTGAGACCTTGATCGGCACGCCAGTTTGTTGGGCCTCGATCATCTGGCCGCCCCCCAAGTAGATCGCTTCGTGTTGGCCTCCGCCGGGACCCCAGAACAGTAGGTCGCCGCGCTTGGCTTGTGAAGGCGGCACTTTTCGGCCCGCGTTGTACTGGTCACCGGACCAACGCGGCAGCAGAATCCCGACGCCGGCGAACGCAAACCGTGTCAATCCCGAGCAGTCGAATCCCACAGTGCCAGCTCCTTGGTCGACACCGCGACTCGGGCCGTTGAGGCTCCCGCCTCCCCAGGAGTAGGGAACGCCGATCTGCGTGCCGGCTCTGCGAATAACGTATTCGATCGCCTGGGCGCCATAGAGCCTGTTGCCGCTGAGGCTTGTTTTCGGATCAGCCGCCGGGGTGAGAATCCCTAGGCTGGTGAGAAAGTTTCGCCCCAAGTTCATTGCTGTCTGTGTGGCAACGGCCGTTGCCTGCAGGGACGCGTTGGCGATAGCAACTGGATCGCCAGGCGCCCCCGCGCTCGGTACCTTCGGCAGTAGCGGATCCCATTGCCCCGATGTCGGTTCGGCGAAAGCCGCGGGAGTGCACCCGACGAAGAACGACGCAGCCACTATGGCGAAAACTCGGGTCGAGCGTCGAAGGCCCACCCCACGGACGCGGTCGTCCCCTAGACGCACACGGCGGGCATTCGGTCCCATGTTCGTACTTCTTTCGGCTGTAGGAGCCACGGTCATCTGTTCGCCCCGGGACATGCTTGGACCTATGCAGTCATATTGGGGGACAACGATGTACGTAGTTGATACGTAGAAAGCCTAACTCACAGTTTCATCATTAGTAACAGCAGCAACATAATTACAACGCTGGAATTCGGTCGGCCATGAAGCCCGGCAGGCGCAGGATCTGCCGCATCGCAGCTAACCCACCAGAATTAATCGCTCGAAGTCTGGAGAAACCGGGAAAGGCGAATTCGGATGCCTGCTTTGTGTAATCCGCGGGAAAGACACCGTTCGGAAAACGTCAAGCCCTGTCAGCGACTAGGCCGGAGCTAAACCCTAACTCGCCACAATTCGCGAGGGACGTGCTCCTCAATCCCATGGGTCGGGCGCAGCATAATTCTCCGGGAACGCCGGGTTGCTTTGCCGCTGTTTCCCACCTGCCCAGACGACGCTGCCGACGTGTGTCAGAGGTTGGCGTTGCCGGCCTTCCATTGCTCCCACGGGATATTCCAGTCGCCCAAGCCGTCAGTTCCTGACAGGGTGGCTCCGGTCGTGTTGATGACCTGAACGATGTCACCGCGTCGGGTGTTGTCGTAGAACCAGCGGGCGTTAGCCGGATTTACGTTGAGGCAGCCGTGGCTGACGTTGGCGATGCCTTGGCTACCCACCGACCATGGCGCAGAGTGGACATAAATGCCGCTATAAGACATCTGTGTCGCCCATTCGACCTCTGTACGGTAGCCGTCCGGCGAATTGACGGGAACTCCGTAGGTGGAGGAGTCCATCACCAGGAACGAATAGCGATCTCCAATGATGTACGCGCCGTTATCCGTCGGCGTCTTGGCCTTTCCCATTGAAATGGGCATGGTCTTGACGACCTGACCGTTGCGCCGCACGGTCATCGTCTTGGTGGCGTCATCGGCAACGGCAATCACCTCGTCGCCAATTGTGAATTGCGTTGTGACGTCGTCCTGCCCGAAGAGCCCGGCGCCGAAGTCGACGCCGTATGCCTTGACCATCACTTCCACGATGGTCCCAGGCTTCCAGTATTCGGCTGGACGCCAACGAACTTCACGACTACTCAGCCAGTAGAAGGCACCCTCAACCGGAGGGTCGGTGGAAACCGTGATCGCCTGCTGAGCCGCGATGCGGTCGGTGATGTTCTCATCGAAACGGATCGCAATGGGTTGACCTACGCCCACCGTTTCTCCGTCATTGGGTAAGACATAGGGCATGGTCAGGTTGTCGGGGGAGTGCGTCTTGAAGGTCGCCGTCGTACCTGTCTCGCCACCCAGTCCAAGTGCCTCGGCTTTCAACGTGTACTGCTTGTTGTAGCCCAGCGGCTCCGCCGACGACCACGACACGCCGTCCGGGCTCAGCTGCCCGTCGACGAGCTCGCCAACCTCGTTAGTGAGCGAGACGTGGCCCAGCACACCGTCGCCGGCAGTGACGGTTACCGGGGCGTCGACTGCGACGCCGATCGCGCCGTCCGTCACCGAGGCTTCGATCTTCGGAACCAGCAAGTCTGCGTACGGCGTGCCCTTTTCCGAGACGACGGCAGGTGAAGGTGTTTCGGTCGGCGCCGATGTGCAGGCGGCCAAGAACAGCAGCACCGCGACCATGGTGAAGATCGCTTTGAGTCCCTGCCCGGTCCTTCGGAGCGGCGTGTGACAGGCGGCCTGCGGCATTCCGGTAGCTCTCCGTATCGTGTTGTTGCCGAATTTCGTCTGACGAGGAGCGATAGCACGCCCTTTCTCGCAAGTCGCGCCTCGCCGTATCAATGGGCTATGCCCATAGCGTGCCGGCGCGGCGTTTGGCTTTACTAGCCCTTCAATGAAGATTCGGTAAAGCTCGCCCGTTCCATGCTGGCGCGCGCCGTGGGCTCGGCCGGAGAGGGAGTGCCGTGACGCCCCGCGTTGCTGGCCGATCATGTGCGGGCTACCGAAGGACAGCCTTGTTATCGATACCCCGAGGGGGGTAACTTCCGCGCTACTGCTGGCAGAGATTCGAACGACCCGAGGAGGCTCGAATGGAATTCGCGGCACAACACAAACTCCGGCGCATCATCGACAGTCCCACCACTCGATCGATCGTCAAGTATCTTGCATTCTGCGCACTTGGACGAGTAGCTAAAGCCCCCACGGGCAGGCCGGCTAGGGCCAAGAACTGCTGCGGCTGAACCCGGCTCGCAGCAGACGCGACGTGACCAAGGATCGTGGATGTCGCCCCTGCATACCGCCGTGCATGCCGCCAGTTCGACCGACGTCGGCTGAGCTGCGGGGGGTGAAGTCGCGATTCGTTGTAACTACGGGCGCTCTGCTGCCGTCTGATCGCCTGCGGCGAGAAACTCGCCGATTGCAGGAGCGAAAGCACGTGCCATGTCTTCTGCGTTGAGCAGCCGAGCGGACATCACGACGTCGGCAAGTGCGCCCCGGGGGAGCAGTTCAGCCACCGTACGGGCCACATTCGTGGGGTGGCGGGTGTCATCCCCGGCGATGACCAGCGTCGGCGTATCGATGCTCTGTAGTTCGTCGGCCGTCGCGAAGGCACGGTCATGTCCGATTGCGGCTGCGGCAGCAGCACTTTCAGCGTTGGAGCGTGGGAGGGCGTCTCGGACGGGGTTGGCAATGAGCGGCTGCAGGTGGGGAAAGAACAGCTCGCACGCGGCCGCGAGGCCGCTAAAGCGGGCGCGTTGGGCGAACTGGTCCATCAGGTCGGTGTCTGCGGCTTTGTCCCCGTCGTTCTCGATGGCTTCAGCGCTGATCGCGACCGCAGACCGGGCAATGCCGGGGCTTTCCAGGCATGTGCGCAGAACGACCGTGCCGCCAAGTCCTGCGCCGACGAGGTGGGCAGAAGTGGCCCCGAGCGCATGCACAATGGCGATGACGTCGGCGACGTACTGGTCCCACCGATGCAGCGATGGGTCCGGGCAGCGCGACGCGCCGTACCCTCTAATATCGGGCAGCGCAACGCAATAGCGATCAGCGAGGCTCTCAGCAGGCGGGCGCATGCTGTGGTGGTCGGGTCCACCCCCGTGGAGCATCACAACGAGATCGCCGGCACCGATCACTTCACCCATCACCGGCCAGCCGTCGTCGCCAACATGCAGCACCCTCATCTGAATGCCTATCCCTCCCTCTGGCGTGACTTCCCAGCGAACGGTTCCGATCGGGCCTCGAAAAAACGAGTTTCGATAGACGCTTGCAACATACCCTATGGGGGTATAAGGTCGGTTCTGTAAATACCCCTTGGGGGTATGTAGGATCGATGAGACGGAGCGTGGACATGATCACCAGCAAGTACGCGGTAACGGGAATGACCTGCGGCCACTGCGAGCTGTCGGTGCGGGAAGAGGTCAGCGAAGTCGCAGGAGTGGAAGCCGTCGAGGTGAACGCCAAGACCGGCGATTTGATCGTGACCTCCAGCAACCCGATCGATGATGCGCAGATTCTGACCGCTGTCGATGAGGCCGGCTACTCGGCGGTGCGGGTCGCATGAATGCCGCGGGACGGCTAGGCATATTCACCGCGGGGCTCGCGGCGGCTTTCACCGCGGCATACGTCACCGCGGCGGCCGTCGTTCCCGACACCGCGACAATCGCGCACCTGGGCGGTGGCACTGTTGCCACAGCTGAGCACGCCGCGCCGGTCGCACAGTCAGCGCGGGTCTTGTCGCCAAAGCCTGACGCGCCGGGGCTGTCCCTAGCCGAAAGCGGTTACACGCTCGGTCCGGTACGTGCGCCGCGGACGGCGGACGCTCCAGGAACGTTGAGCTTCAGCATTACTGATGCCGCCGGCAAGCCACTGCTCGACTACACGACCCTGCACGACAAGCAATTGCATCTCATCGTGGTCCGTGCCGATGGCCGACATTTCGCGCATGTACACCCGGTCCTGGACACCGCTACCGGCGCATGGTCGACACCGTGGACATGGAGTGCAGCCGGCACCTACCGCGTGTTCGCAGATTTCGTTCCTGCCGGGGCGGATAGTGCGAACCTCACCCTGACTCGCACCGTCGAGGTGGCCGGTGAGTACGTCCCCGTGCAGCCGGCGGCAACGCGCACCGTCGACCACGTCGCCGGTTACACCGTGACACTTAAGGGTCCGCTGACGGCGGGCGTATCACGCGAACTCGCCGTCGAAATCACCCGCGACGGCCAGCCTGTCACGACACTGCAGCCCTATCTGGGCGCGTTCGGGCACCTCGTGGCGTTGCGCGACGGAGACCTGGCCTATCTGCATGTGCATCCCGAGGGCGACGAGCCGACAGCGGGCCGCGAAGGTGGGCGGGTGGTGCCCTTCGCGGCCACCGCACCCACCGCCGGTCGCTACCTGCTCTACCTCGACTTCAAAGTCCGCGACGCGGTGCACACCGCCACGTTCGTCGTCGATGCCGACGCTGGAGACGCTAATGCGCCGGCGCCGGAAACGTCCCACCGTGGCGGCCATGCCGGCGGGCACTGAACCAGCTCACAAACAGCTCAAACCGTCGAAGGGAGCGCGGTTTCATGACGACATCCACACCCGCCACCGAAACGAGTGTCGAGCTCAGCATCAGCGGGATGACCTGCGCCTCCTGCGCCAACCGCATCGAACGCAAGCTCAACAAGATCGATGGTGTCGCGGCAACGGTCAACTACGCAACCGAGAAGGCCACCGTTACAGTGCCTTACGGATACGATCCGGCGCTGCTGATCGCCGAGGTGCAGAACGCCGGATACAGCGCGGCGCTGCCCACGCCCGCGACAGTCTCACCGACGGAGGAGGCCGGAGGGGCCGCCGACCCCGAAATGGTCTCCCTGCGCCACCGGCTGACTGGTTCAGGGATGTTGTCGGTGCCGGTGATCGCGATGGCGATGATTCCGGCCTTGCAGTTCACCTACTGGCAGTGGGCATCACTGACGCTGGCCGCTCCGGTGATCGTCTGGGCGGCGTGGCCGTTTCACCGCGCCGCCTGGGCCAATCTTCGCCACGGCACCGCGACGATGGACACGCTCATCTCCTTGGGCACCCTGTCGGCATTCGGGTGGTCGCTGTACGCGCTGTTTCTGGGGACCGCCGGCACGCCGGGACTGAAACATCCTTTCGAACTGACACTCGCACCGTCTCACGGCGCAGCCAACATCTATCTCGAAGTCGCCGCCGGCGTCACAACGTTCATCCTCGCGGGACGCTACTTCGAGAAGCGATCCAAACGCCAGGCCGGTGCGGCGCTGCGCGCCCTGCTGGAACTGGGCGCCAAAGAAGTCTCCGTGCTGCGTGACGGAGTAGAAACCAAGATTTCGGTCGACAACCTCACCGTCGATGACGAGTTCGTCGTACGGCCCGGGGAGAAGATCGCCACCGACGGGGTGGTGGTAACAGGAACATCGGCGATCGATGCCTCCATGTTGACCGGCGAATCGGTCCCCGTCGAGGTCGCCCCCGGCGACACCGTCATCGGAGCGACCGTCAACGTCGGCGGACGACTCGTGTTGCGAGCCAACCGCGTTGGTGCCGATACCCAGCTGGCGCAGATGGCCCAGCTGGTGGAGAACGCCCAAACCGGCAAGGCCCACGTACAGCGCCTCGCCGACCGCATCTCGGGGGTGTTCGTGCCGATCGTCCTCGTAGTCGCGGTCATCACCCTCGGCGCTTGGCTCGGTGCGGGATACCCAGTCGCGGCCGCCTTCACCGCCGCCGTTGCGGTCCTGGTCATTGCCTGCCCGTGTGCCCTCGGGTTGGCCACCCCCACGGCACTGCTGGTGGGTACCGGTCGAGGTGCCCAGCTCGGGGTGCTGATCAAGGGCCCGGAGGTGCTGGAGTCCACGCGCATGGTCGACACCGTCGTCCTCGACAAGACCGGCACCGTTACCACCGGAAAGATGGAACTGATCGATGTCATCGCCATACCCGGTACCGACGTCGCGGACGTACTTCGGTGTGCCGGCGCACTGGAGAACGCGTCGGAACACCCGATCGCGCGCGCCATCGCCGTCGCTGCCGCCGACAAAGTCGGGCCGCTACCCAGCCCTGAGGACTTCGCCAACGTCGAAGGCAAAGGCGTGCAAGGCATTGTGGACGGGCACGCCGTCGTGGTCGGTCGCGAATCGCTGCTCGCCGACTGGGCTGCGCACCTCAGCCCCGAGTTGTTGCACGCGAAGAAAGGCGCCGAAGCCGAAGGGAAAACCGTCGTCGCCGTCGGCTGGGACGGCGAAGCACGCGGTCTACTCCTCGTGGCCGACACCGTTAAACCCACCAGCAAGCAGGCCATCTCGCAAATGCGCGAACTCGGGCTGACACCAGTACTGCTCACCGGAGACAACGAAACCGTCGCCCGGCAGATCGCTGCCGAGGTCGGCATCGACACCGTCATCGCCGAGGTCATGCCCCAAGACAAGGTCGACGTCGTCGCCCGACTGCAGACCGAAGGCAAGACCGTGGCGATGGTCGGGGATGGCGTCAACGACGCGCCCGCACTCGCCCAAGCCGACCTCGGCCTCGCGATGGGGGCTGGGACCGACGTAGCCATCGAGGCCTCCGACATCACCCTGGTGCGGGGCGACCTGCGCAGCGCCGTCGATGCCATCCGACTGTCCCGCAAGACGTTATCGACCATTAAGACCAACCTGTTCTGGGCCTTCGCCTACAACGTCGCAGCCATTCCGGTGGCTGCACTGGGCATGCTCAACCCCATGCTCGCGGGCGCCGCGATGGCCTTCTCCAGCGTCTTCGTGGTGGGCAACAGCCTGCGCCTGCGCGGATTCGCATCCACGTCCTCGACCTCTGCCATTTGATTCCTCTGTAGAGAAAGGAAAGTCATGTTCAATGACAACCGCCCGACAACAAGCTGCTGCTGCGGATCCACCCCGCACATCGAGGCTGCGGTGCTTACTCCCGGGGCCAGGAACCTTCTCGACACCGAGGAACAGACGACGTGCCCGGTGATGCCCGGCTCCCCGGTGAACAAGGCCGTCGCCGAAGCGGCCGGGCTGTTCCGCGACTACCGTGGCCGCCGATACTGGTTCTGCTGCAAAGGATGTGGATCGCGATTCGACCGCGACCCCGACAAGTACGCCAGCCTGGTCTGACCAGCCTCGTCGACCGAAGTCGCACCGCAGCTCATACCACCCCGAAGGACCGCTCATGACTCACGCCGAAGCCCGAGACGATGCCCTCACGCCAGGTTCAGGACCCCACGGCTACATCAGCGACAAAGACAAGTACCTCAAGCGCATGAAACGCATTGAAGGGCAGGCCCGCGGCATCAGCAGAATGATCGAAGAAGATCGCTATTGCATCGACATTCTGACTCAAGCTGACGCACTGACCAAGGCGCTGCAGGGCGTTGCGTTGGCGCTGCTCGACGACCATCTACGCCACTGCGTTCGCGACGCCGCCGCCGTCGGGGGACGAGAAGCCGACGCCAAACTCACCGAAGCATCGGAAGCCATCGCCCGACTCGTGCGGTCGTGACGGTCTCGGCGGCGACGCCACGTCCGCCGCTGCACCGGCCGCGGCGTGGACGTCCAACCACCACGTCAGCTCCATACAGGAGAACAACAGATGACACATCACCAGGACAGGGCGGTAGCGTCGTCACATACTGCCGGCCATCGCAACCACGACAGCCACGGCGAGCATCACGGGCACACTGATAGCCAGCCCCAGAACCAGCACGGTGGCCATAGCCACGCAGGCCACGTTGGGCACGGCGATCACGTCGCACAGTTCCGAAAGCTCTTCTTACTCAACCTGGTTGTCGCCGTACCCGTTGTCGCGTTCTCCACCATGTTCGCGATGCTGATCGGCTACGAAGTCCCCGACTTCGCGGGCGCCCGCTGGATCGCACCCCTGCTGGGGACAGTGATGTACGTCGTCGGCGGGCGTCCCTTCCTCACCGGCGCGGTCGGCGAAATCCGTTCCCGTAAGCCAGGAATGATGCTGCTGATCGGTCTGGCGATCACCGTCGCCTTCCTCGCGTCCTGGGGTGCCAGCCTGGGCCTGCTGCATCACGAACTCGAGTTCTGGTGGGAACTGGCGCTGCTGATCGTCATCATGCTGCTCGGCCACTGGGTGGAAATGCGCTCGCTCGCCCAAACCACTTCCGCGCTGGACTCTCTGGCAGCTCTGCTTCCCGACGAAGCCGAAAAGGTCGATGGCGACCGCACCGTCACGGTCTTACCAGCAGACCTGGTGTTGGGGGACCTGGTCATCGTCAGGCCTGGTGGCAGCGTCCCGGCTGACGGCGCAATCGTCGACGGTCGTGCCGACATGGACGAATCGATGGTGACCGGCGAATCACGACCTGTCACCCGCGGCGTCGGCGACGCGGTCACCGCCGGAACCGTCGCGACCGATTCCGGGTTGCGCATAAAGATCACCGCCACAGGCGAGGACACCGCACTCGCTGGGATCCAGCGCCTGGTCGCCGAGGCGCAGAACTCCTCCTCACGCGCCCAACGCCTTGCCGACAGGGCTGCCGGCTGGCTCTTCTGGTTCGCTCTGCTCACCGCCGTAATCACTGCGGCGGCGTGGACGACAGCGGGAGACCCCGACGCCGCGGTGATACGAGCCATCACCGTCCTGGTCATCGCCTGCCCCCACGCGTTGGGCTTGGCGATCCCCCTGGTCGTATCCATCGCCACAGAACGGGCTGCGCGCGGCGGAGTGCTCATCAAAGACCGGCTCGCTTTAGAAGCGATGCGCACCATCGACGCGGTGTTGTTCGACAAGACAGGGACCCTCACCAAGGGCGAACCCGCAGTGACGGCGATAGAGACCACCGGTGACCTCGATAAGGACACCGTGCTCGCGCTAGCCGCCGCAGCCGAGAGCGATAGCGAGCATCCACTGGCGCGCGCCATCGTCAAGGCCGCCCATGACCGCGGGCTCGATGTGCCACGCGCTAGCGGCTTTTCGTCCTCCCCGGCGGTCGGTGTCACCGCGACAGTCCACGGACAGCAAGTCCGCGTCGGCGGGCCACGCCTGCTCGAAGAAGTCGGCGCTGACGAGGTCGCGGCTGCCGCGCGATGGCGGGCCGAGGGAGCGATCATTCTGCACGTCGTTCGTGATGGCACCGTCGTGGGTGGGCTTAGCTTGGCCGACGAAATCCGGCCTGAATCACGGGAAGCCGTCGACGCGCTCCACAAACTGGGTGTGGAGGTCGTCTTGATCACCGGTGACGCTGATGCCGTTGCTCGGGCAGTCGGGCGCGAACTCGGCATCGACCGAGTGTTCGCCGGTGTGCGCCCAGAAGACAAGGCCTCCAAAGTGTCTGAGCTGCAACACGAAGGGAAGAAGGTCGCCATGGTCGGCGACGGCGTCAACGACGCACCGGCACTGGCACAGGCCGACGTCGGCATCGCGATCGGGGCAGGCACCGATGTCGCCATCGCCTCCGCCGGAGTCATCCTGGTCAGCTCGGACCCGCGATCTGTACTGTCGGTCATCGAACTGTCCCGTGCCACCTACCGCAAAATGAAGCAAAACCTTTGGTGGGGCGCCGGATACAACCTCATCTCTGTCCCGATGGCGGCTGGAGTGCTCGCACCAGTCGGATTTGTCCTACCCATGTCGGTCGGCGCAATCCTGATGTCCCTATCGACCATCGTGGTGGCATTGAACGCCCAACTTCTGCGCCGCCTCGACCTCAGCCCCGAGGCCAGTACCCGGGCTGTCCTCACCCGCTAGGACGAGGTCGACTCGTAGTGGAAAGAGAAGCGGTCAGTGGGCGTGGTCGTGGTTTTCGTGACCGCTCAGAGGCTCGGCCGCAGGAAGTGGTTCGCTGATGGGCACAGGGGTCGCCTCAGCAGGCGTCCCGCCGGGAGCGGGGGCGGGAGCGTCGACCGGGAGTGCGGCCGACGGGGGAGTGGCGGGCTCAGGAGCGTGACCGTGATGGTCATCAGAATGCTCGGCGGTCGACGCGTGGTGGCCTGGGTCCGATTCCGTCGGCCCGTGGCCGGCAGTTCCGTGATCGCCGTGCCCGTGGTCGCCGTGCCGCAGGCCGGAAGCAGCTCCCACTGTGGACGCCAACGCGACGACACCCACGGCCCCGAGCAAGATCACTGCACTAGCAAAGGCCGACACCGGCTCTCCGCGCAGACCGCGATACCAGACCCACCCGGCACTCATTACGACATAGATCTGCAGTAGAAGCGCGCACAGGTCCGCGCCTGCCACGATTTCGATCTGTCCGGCGTGGGGACCGATCGGAGCCCCCGCCGTACGGGACAGCGCCCACAGGACAATGGCGCCAACGTTGACCAGAATCCCGGCGGCAAGCACCAGTGTCGTTGTGTGGACGAGAACAACGCGGGACCACACCAGCTGAAACAGAGCAATCGCTAGAAAGAAGAGACCCGCAGGGGCCCACTCCTGCCAGTGGGCAGGGACGACGGCGAAGTGAACAACAGAGGCGCCCAGTGAAGCTAGCGCGGCAAGGCGGGCCGCCAACCTGCTATCTGTCCTCTTCACTGTCTGCTGTGCCACCCGTCCGATGATGACAGCAGGTAGAACGGCGAGAAACTAGGTGACACCACATCGCCGCCCGAACGAGACAGCGTCGTGACCCCGCGCTGTTCGAGAAGTTTAAAGAGTACTGCCCGTTCAACTGACACCCAGAAAGCATGACGGCGGCGCGGTTCCGGTCTGTTTGCGGGCTTGAACCTGCCACGCTCACCCAGGTTCGCGCCGGTTCAAGCAGTCAGCGCAGCGATTGCGGCCTTTAACTTCTCGGCGACTTCTTGAGCGACCGGTTGTAACTGCGGTCCACCGGTGACGTCGACGAGGAGTTGGGGGTCCATTGCCTCGACGAGGATGTTCTGCGGATCGTCTGGGTCGGTACGGACGACGACGTTGCAGGGAAGCAGTAGGCCGATCTGGCGGTCCACTGTTATGGCGCGGTGGGCCAGCGGCGGGTTGCAGGCGCCCAGGATCAAGTAATTTTCGATGTCCTCATTGAGCTTATTCTTGAGGGTCGCTTTGACGTCTATCTCGGTGAGTACGCCGAAACCTTGATCAGACAATGCTTCTCGGGTGCGGGCGACGGCGTCGTCGAAGGTAGTTTTCATGCTGGTGGACAGCGCGATGCTCATCGTTACTCCTGTGTGGTTGTTTAGGCCAGCGCGAGGAACAGCTTTTCCAGTTCGGCTTCGGTCATGGGCTTATCGGCACCGGCTTGCTCGCCAGTGACGCATTCCCGCAAACCGGTGGCGACAATCTTGAAGCCGGCGCGGTCGAGGGCACGAGAGACCGCTGCCAGTTGCGTGACGACGTCTTTGCATTCGCGGCCGTTTTCGATCATGGCGATGACGCCGGCGAGTTGGCCTTGTGCGCGGCGAAGCCGGTTGAGGACTGCATCGATGGCGTCTTGGTCGCCGACCATGGTGTTTCCTTTCGTTGCCCTTCGGCCAGATTACCCAAGGGGGTATCCGGCATGGGGAATCAACGGCGCGGCCTGTGGTGGCATTCCCGCTGGCAGGGTACGTCGTCGGCGGTCAGGGCCGTTGGCGCGCAGCATCTGACAGTCGATTGGTGATCGTCGCTGCGTCGCAGACAGCGCTGCGCGGTTGTAGGGGAGTCGGGCTAGCAGCATTCCCATCGCGCAGGTGTTGGTGAGCGCGGCGGTTGTCAGGCCGACGCCGACGGCGAAAGCGGCCCATTCGATTCCGGAGAAAAAGGCGCTGAGGAGCACGCTGGTGGCGACGAGGAGCCCGGCGATCAAGCGCACCTGCCGCTCCAAATCCCAGCGCTGGCGGCCGCGGTTCACCGCGAACCCTCTGACTTCCCAGGCCGACACCCCGCCGTCCAGGATGCAGAGGTTCCCCAGGCCGGCGGTGCGCAGCCTCTGGGCGGCTTTAGCGGCGCGTTGTCCAGAGCGGCAGATCAGGACTACCCGCTGATCGGGGTGGCCGGCGATGTCGTCGCGGTGCTCGTGCAGTAGATCGAGCGGCACGTTGTAGGCGCCATTGATGTGCTGGGTCTCGAACTCCGCGGGGGTGCGAACGTCGATGAGGCGGGGCGGATTTGTCGACGCGAGCCATTCCTTCAGCGTTGCGACGTCAACAGTGGCGGGGGACACGGGGCGGCTTCTCCTCTTCGTTTTAACCATACCTAGGGGGGTATGCTCCCACCGAACGTAGCATACCCATGGGGGTATATGAGTGGACTGGAATAAATACCCCCTGGGGTATTGTAGGAATGTCTAGCGGGCCGATTTGACTAGCGCCCGAACTTGGACTGAGAGGAACTGTCGATGATCCTGGAGCAGTACTACATCGAGTGTCTGTCGCATGCGTCGTATCTGGTCGGCGATGAGAGCACCGGCCGCGCGGTGGTCGTCGATCCGCGCCGCGACATCAGCGATTATCTCGCGGACGCACGCAGGTACGGGTTGAGGATCGAAGGGGTGATCAACACCCACTTCCACGCCGACTTTGTCTCCGGGCATTTGGAATTGGTGGATGCCACCGGCGCATGGATCGGGTTCGGCGAGGCTGCCGAGACCGACTACCCGATCCGCCGGCTCGCGAACGGCGAACACGTGTCGCTGGGCGTGGTGGATCTGGAGATCCTCTCGACACCGGGGCACACCTGGGAGTCGATCAGTGTGCTTGTCTGCGAGCGCGCCGGTGCCGAACCGGTGGCGGTGCTCACCGGCGACTCGCTGTTCATCGGAGATGTCGGCCGCCCGGACCTGGTCAACCTCGGGGACAGCTCAACCGATGACCTGGCGCGCGCGATGTACCACACGATCCACGACGTCCTGATGATGCTGCCCGATGGCGTGATGGTGATGCCTGCCCACGGGGCCGGGTCGTCGTGCGGGAAGAACCTTTCCACAGACCTCACCTCGACGATCGGTGAACAGCGCAGGAGCAATCCGTCCGTGCAGCCGATGCCTGAGGAGACATTCGTCGCGATGCTCACCGCGGGTCAGCCCGCCGCGCCGGCGTACTTCGCCTCCGACGCAGCGATGAACAAGCGGGTGCACCCCCTACTGCAGTCTGACCGCAGCGTGCCCGAGATGACACCTGGCCAGATCCGCGCTGCGCTCGACGCCGGTGTGCGGATCATCGATGCGCGCAGCGTCGAGGACTTCGCAGTCGGACACCTGCGCGGAACGGTCAACGTGGGCTTCGATGGACGATTCGCCGAAACCGCCGGCATAGTGGCCACGGTGGGCGACCCGGTCGCCTTGATCACCTATCCGGGCGACGAACAGCAGGCCGCGTTGCGGCTTGCGCGGATCGGCTCCGATGACGCGACCGGCTACCTCACGGTGGGCCGCGACGGGCAGTTCCCCGCAGAACTGGCCGACCTCGTACAGGCCGCACCGCGCACCACGGCGACCGAACTCGATGAGCTGATGGCCGACGGTGCAGTGACGCTCATCGACATTCGCAACCCCGGTGAACGCGACAATGGCTTGATCCCAGACTCCCTGCACATCCCGCTAGCCCAACTGCGGCTGCGCCTGGACGAGGTGCCGACCGACAAACCGATCGTCGTGCACTGCGCCGGCGGCTGGCGCTCCAGCGTGGCCGCATCGTTATTGCGGGCCAACGGCATTCGCCACGTCTCCGACCTGCTCGGGGGATACCACGCCTGGGCCAACGCCCACGCCGCAGTCTGACCCGACCCTCACGGAAGGAGCTCGATATGTGTTACGCCGTTGACTGCCCGGTGTGCGGCAAGGTGATGTGGGATGGCTGCGGCCAACACGTCAAGGACGTCATGGGCTCGGTGCCCGACGCGCGACAGTGTCGATGCGCGCAACCATCGGGGACCCCCCGCGGGCTTGCCGGCACGTTGCGGCGCCCGTCGAACGGGTAGGCGTAGCTTCATGGCGATCGCAACCGGCCTAGCCCTCGGGGTCGTGATTGGCGTGCTGCTCGGTCTGCTCGGCGGCGGGGGATCCATCCTCGCCGTTCCGGCCCTGGTCTACGGAATGGGCTTTAACATCGAACAGGCGATCCCCATCTCTTTGATCGTCGTCGCCGCGGCCTCAGCAGTCGGGGTCCTTCCCAAAATCCGCGCCAAACAGGTGCAGTGGCGCATGGCCGCCATCTTCGCCGCTGCCGGAATACCGGCGACGATCGCCGGCAGCGCCATCAGCGCCCACCTCCCACAACCTGTCCTGATGACCGGATTCGCCGTCGTCATGGCGGTCGCAGGCATCCGCATGCTCGCCGACCGAAACGCCACCGGAACGGCCTGCACCATCCACGCCGGCCACGTCAACTGGCGCCGCTGCGCACCCCGCTCGATCGCGGCCGGACTGTTGGTCGGATTGCTCACCGGTTTGTTCGGTGTCGGCGGTGGATTCCTCATCATTCCAGCACTGGTCGTCGTGCTCGGCGTCGAAATGTCCACGGCCATCGGCACATCGCTATTGATCATCATCGCCAACTCCGTCGCGGGAATCGCCTCGCACCTGCACGGCATCCATGTCGAGTGGCAGGTCACCGCGGCTTTCATCGCCGCCGCGATGGCCACCTCGTTGGTCGCCGGCTATGTCGGCACCAGAACAAACACCGACCGTCTGCAGCGCTGGTTCGCCTACCTGGTGTTCGCCGTCGCCGCCTACGTGCTCATCGACACCCTCATCCTCCACTGACCCCACAATTTAAGGAGCAACATATGGACGTCTCAATCATCGAAACCTCCGGACTCGGCGACCGCAGCTACCTGGTCAGCCACCACGGCATCGCCGTGGTCATCGATCCGCAACGCGACATCGACCGCGTACTCACCCTCGCCGAGAAGGCCCAGGTCCGCATCACCCATGTGCTGGAAACCCACCTGCACAACGACTACGTCACCGGCGGACTTGAACTGTCCCGCACCGTCGGCGCCCAGTATGCCGTGCCCGCCGGCGACGACGTCGACTACGACCGACGCGCGGTCACCGACGGCGACATCATCGACGCCGGACTAATCCACCTTGGAGTACTGCACACCCCCGGCCACACCCACCACCACGTCAGCTACATACTGCGCGACGAAACTGGCACAATCCATGGCGTATTCACCGGTGGATCCATGCTTTTCGGCACCACCGGACGCACCGATCTCATCGGGTCCTACGACACCGAAACTCTCTCCCACGCCCAATATCACTCAGTCCACAAACTGGCTGACCGCTTGCCCGCAGACACACCGATCTACCCAACCCACGGCTTCGGCAGCTTCTGCTCGGCCACACCCGCCTCCGGGGACTCCTCGACCATCGGCGAGCAGCGCAACACCAACCCGGCACTGACACAGGACGAACAAAGTTGGGTTGAGGAACTACTGGCAGGGCTATCGGCCTACCCCGCCTACTACGCCCATATGGGCGTCATCAACAGCGAAGGACCCCCACCGGTAGATCTCACCCCACCAGCGCCGATCGACCCCACCGAACTTCGCCGACGCATCAACGCCGGTGAATGGGTCGTCGACCTACGCACCCGGACAGCATTCGCCGCCGGCCACCTACCCGGCACCATGGGCTTCGAGCTATCCGGATCATTCGTCAGCTACTTCGGCTGGCTCTACGACTGGGGCGCCCCCATCACCGTGATCGGCGAATCACCCGAACAAGTCGCCGACGCCAAACGGGAACTGGCCCGCATCGGCGTCGACCGACTCACCGGCGCCGCCACCGAACACATCGACACCCTCGCCAACGGCACCCAGCTCGGCTCCTACCCCGTCGCCGACTTCGCCCGCCTCGCACAAGAACTCGATACCCAGCCGACTATCCTCGACGTGCGACAAACCCATGAATACGACCAAGAACACATTCCAGCCGCCATCAACATCCCCCTCCACGAGCTGCCCGATCGGGTCGATGACGTACCCGCAGGGCCTGTCTGGGTCCATTGCGGATCTGGGTACCGCGCCTCCATCGCCACCTCGCTACTCGACCGTGCTGGCATAGACGTCGTACTCATCGACGACGCCTTCTCCAACGCGCCAAAGCTCGGCCTCACCGGGCCGTCACCAAACACTCAATGACAACGACCAACAAACGGGTCTGCTGCAAGCGCTTGACGTAAAGCGCATGTGGATCAATCCGGTTCTCGTCGCCGGCCCCCGGGTGCCTGCCCTCTATCTGCTGCGACGGCTCTTGCGGCGCCACAAGTAGAACGCTGGGGCTCACCGGTGAGCGACGATCACTACAACACCACGTCGCGAGAGGACACCAGGTCTGAGAGCAACTCGAGCTCTCCTTCGGCCTGGTGTCCAGCTTCGCCATGTCGCAAGTCATACAACTCTTTCTGCACGATCTTTCGCCGACCGGCTTCGGCCGAGCGGCGCTGGCGCTGCTTGCGGTCTGGAATGCCGGCGCCACTGTGCCGTCCGCGATCGATGTTGCCGTGAGGCCCTCCCGAAGGCGCGCTGCTTGATGGTAAAGGTCGACCCAACTCCCGTGAACTGCTCACCCGCCACGGAAATGAGTCACGAATATGCCTCGTCCAGCGGGGCCTTTCTTCGGCTTTTCACCAATCCAAGCGAGTCGGTCAATGGCGCCCTGGCTTCCAAACTCGGGGACGCGAGAACATGCCGGGCGCAAATTCGGCAGAGAAGTACCGAACACCCCTTTTTTCGGCTACGGGCCAGATTCGGACCCATGAATGAGGTATTTGCCTGCGGCTGAACAGCACTGTACAAGCGGGTTGGGGTCGCCGGGTTTGGGGGAGCTTCACGCCTCACCGATCGAGCTGATGCAGCTCTATTCATTCCCCTACATCCCGGCGGTTCTGTCGCCCTATTCCCTACAACGTCCCTACAACCGAGCCGCGCCGGCACTGACGACATCCGACCGTAGCGGTGCTCGATCAGCATTCCGCCGGATCGCGGAAGTCGCTGTGGCTTCGCGAGGTGATTTGCTCCGAAATGAGGACCAGTCCGTCGTCCAGCGTCGCTGTGCCCAACCGTCGAGTGATCAGAACGGCCCGCGCGCGAGGGCGCGTCGCGACGACCAGGTAGGACCTACTGGTCGTCACTCAGCCTGGTGCAGATGTGGCGGTGGCGGCATGTCTGCAGACACACGAACGACAGTCGACGGTATGGGTGCTCCTCGGCAGCCAGCGCGTGAATCGTCGAAGTCCAATACTCGGTGGGGCAGCCCGTTCACAGCGGACAGGTCCGTCTGGGTACGCGGGAACGGATTCTTCAGCAGGCGCGCTGGTGTTCGAGACCCCTGGCGCAACGGCGTACCGATTGAGTCGGCGGGTTCTGCGGGGCGACTGTTGCCCGTCATTGAGCGTGACGATGTTGTCGTCATCGGTGGTGATGATGACGGATCGATGAGAACAGCCCCGCTC
>NZ_JAQGCZ010000013.1 GCF_027706845.1 Mycolicibacterium sp. BiH015 | reverse complement strand
AGTTCGCACTTCACTCGGAGGTCTTCGTCTTGTCACCTCACCACGCCGTCACCAACGTCCGTGGTCAGTACAGCTAGCACGTCTCTGCGGAATCGCGTGAGCCAGTTCTACCGGACACGCCTCGCCGCGAGGTCGCCGCACGCCGGAGGGTGGCCCCTCAAGTGCATCAAGGACTTGAGTACCGCCTGGGTGCACTTCGGTGAGTGCGCCAACGTGAAGGTCGCTGAGCGCAAGATGTTGGAATCTTTCATGTCAGCGTTGGGGCCTGTTGCGAGGGAACGCACGATCGATCCTGAACTTCCCTTGCCTTACGCGAATCTCGAGATCAAGGACTCCTCGAATCGCCGCCGAATCAAGCGACATGGAATCAGCGGTGCTAAAGCTACCCGCTGAAATGCAAGATACGAGACGCAAGCTGGCACCAATAGACCAGTGCCCAAACCCGTTCGGCCGGTTCAGTACGGATCCAGCGCCGATGCACATCCCGAGTCGGATCTTGGGCAGACAAAATCAGTTCGTCTCAGTCTCTTGCAGCTCACGAATGATTCTGCGACCGAATTCATTTACTCCGGTGATGCTGTAGTTCTCAGCTCGGGGGATGCTGTACAGGCCGCTGGATACAGGCTGTGAACCCACCAATACAAGTCCGGTTCTTACCAGAACCGCCTTCACCGCCGGTGGCTCGTTGCTAAGTGCGGTCTGCAGGGTTTCGTCGTTATTGCCGGGATCTTTTCGGTTCTCGTCATCGGCGGCTATGAGTCTGACAAGTGCGCGAACGTGCGGACCCTCAAGCTCGCGCAAGGCGGCCACGATGAACTGAGCGTCATCCATCTTCGTGTCGTCCGTTAGGGCATTCGCCACCACGCGCGCAAGATAGATGCGCTTACCGCTGTCTGCCGCCGACATCGCGGCTTGGATGCCATCCCAGAGCAGATTCTGGAGCCCCGGATCTGCCCGGACCTGTTCCAACAGTCGGTGTGCATCCACGAGATCGGCAACACCATCGACGAACTCTTCCGCACGACCTTGACGAGAATCGATCAGCCCCTGAACCACGGCGCCGGTTCCCGCGCCAACACCCGGCACACCAGCCTGCCAGCCGAGCACCTCCGCGCCGGAAGCAACCGCAGCTCGCACGACTATCTGTTTCCACGAAGGCACTTCTTCGTCGACCATGCGCCGATGCTATGCCGACGCTCGCGGCTGGAGCTGGCCTCGGCAGCGAATGCAGTCAGGCATGCGACCTGCAACCTCCCCGATCCAGTCGGCGCTAGCGGGTTGAATAGAGCGAGCGTAAGACGGCTCCCGACGGCGATAACGGCACGATCGGGGTTGGATCGAAGGAGTCAGCCATTGCCCGAAAGCCGGCACCGATACCTCTACGAACGCCTTGGCGATCACGATTTTCAGCAGCTCGTCAGCGCTCTGTTGGCAATACAGTTCCCCGACTACTGCCCGATGGCGCTGAGGCAGACCGACGGCGGTGTCGACGGTCTCCGCAACATCGATCCGGAGACATTACTGATCTATCAGGTCAAGTGGTCGGTCAGCGGCACGGAGAAGAACCCCGTCAGCTGGCTGGACGCGGTCGTGAAGAAGGAGCTAAACAACCTGCGCCAGCTAGCGAAGGACGGCATACGCAACTACGTCCTGGTGACCAATGTGGCAAGTACGGCCAAGCCAAAAACCGGCACGTTCTCCCAGCTAAACCGAAAGCTAAAGGAGCACGCCAAGAACGTCGGTTTTGACCAAATGACATGCATCTGGCGTGAGGCGCTTAATCCGTGGGTCGACAACGCTCCGGACTCGACAAAGTGGGCCTACGCCGACATGCTCGCAGGCTGGGATCTCATCCGATACTTGGTCGCTGAGCAGGTCGGCACCGCCAAGAACCAGGCAGACCGCAAGCTGATCCGCAAAATCGCCGCGGCGCAATGGGACGACGACCAGCGTGTCAAGTTCAGCCAGGCTGACGTCGACCGCGAAATGGTGGTGGACCTCTTCGTCGACGTCACCGCCGATCAGGTGCATTCCCCGACCGAAACCCGGATGCGATCAAGCGCGCCGACCCCACTCGGCGGAGCGGCCGCTCACCTGCTGCACTCACCAATACCGTTCACATTGGTGCGAGGCGCCCCCGGTCAAGGAAAATCCACTCTCAGCCAGTACATCTGCCAAGTGCACCGCAGCGCGTTCATCCCGGAATCGGAGCGGCCAGAATCGCTTCCAGAGCTGAAGAACCCTCGATTCCCGATCAGGCTGGACCTCAGCGACTACGCGCTCTGGCTCGCCGGCAACGACGTGTGGGACCACTCCGACGATCGCAGGCCGGCGACGAAGAAGCCACGCAAGGGTGAGCAGGCGGCCATCGAATGCTTCCTCGCCGACCTGTTGACCCATGACAGCGGCGGTATCACCACCACCGCGACAACCGTGCAGGACATATTCGAGCGAGTACCCAGCCTCGTCGTACTTGACGGTCTCGACGAAGTCGGCAGCGCCAGCATCCGGCGCAGGGTGGTCAACGAGATCGACGCGTTCGCCAGCCGGGCGAAGACTTACAGTGAGCCGCTGAAGGTAGTCGTCACCACGCGCCCCAGCGCCGGTGAGCTTGCGGAACCGTCGCCACACATGTTCGGGATCGTCACCTTAAACCAACTCACTGGTGACCAGCGGGCTGATTACCTACGCAAATGGTGCGCCGTCCGAGGGATCAAGAGCAAAGACGGTCGCGCGCTGCGCAGGAGCTTCCAAGAGAAGAGCCGCGAGCCCTACATTCATGAGCTCGCCGGTAACCCAATGCAGCTCACAATCCTGTTGGACCTTCTCCACCAGCAGGGGGCTGCCACCCCCACACAGCGGACCGACCTATACGACAAGTACGTTGACCTGCTCTTGGCCCGCGAAGCCAACAAGCACCCGAAGGCCGTCCGCGACCACAAGGAAGAGCTCCTCGAGATCATCCCGTTCCTCGGCTGGTACTTGCACGCACACACCGAAGAATCGCAGATCAACGGGCGCATGAGCATCGGCGATTTGAAAGCGGCGATGCGCCACTTCCAGCACACCTACGGCAACCGCGAGTCGATTGTCGATCAACTCTTCGAGGGCGCGAGCGACCGTTTGTGGGCTCTGACGAGCAAGGTGGATGGCACCTACGAGTTCGAGGTGTTGTCGCTGCGGGAGTACTTTGCTGCGCGGTTCCTCTACCGCACTTCAGGCGAGGACAACGCTGATTTCGACAGCACAACGGTGCTTCGGGAACTTCTGAGACGCCCGTACTGGCTCAACACCGCAAGGTTCTACGGAGGAAACGCTAAGGGCAGCGACGTTTACTCGTTGACCGCCGGGATCGAGCAGGAACTGGGGAAAACCTCAAATGCCCCGTCGTACCTCGCCGCGTGGGCGCTGCTCACCGATGGCGTCTTCCTGCGTCGTCCGCGTGAAGCTCGAAAGGTGCTGACCGCGCTTTGTTCGGACACCGGAAGCGCGATCTTGCTATCCGCGCTCGACCGCCGGGACATCGTTGCACTCCCTGAACTTCCCGACCTACCCGCCGACGACGGTGTCGACCCGACCTGGGCACGGCTGACGGCCCTAATCAGCAGGAATCCGAGCGATGTCGAGAACCCACAGCGTGTGCGAGTCCTGCGGGAACTGCTTAACCAATGCAGCGACTTTACGGCGTGGTGGTACCAGCAGCTCACTGCAGCGATTGGCACGACCCAGCAGAACGCGTGGCTCGCTGTCGGTGCCTGCTGTGAAGCTGGAGCCGGCATCACCTCGAAATTCGAGAACTTGGATCTGTCCAACGGCGCCGCCGAACTCTTCCTCAGTACCGGGCTAACCCCGGAGCGTGGAAGTTCGTTGGAGGCAGCTCTGCTCACCGCGGTGCTGGATGGGCAATGTCCCTGCGTCACGTCGACGCGCTCGATGCCTGCGCAGGTCGCGGTCGCCCTGGCGCCCGGAGAGTTCCTGACCAGCTCCACGACAGGCTTCATCTCCGGCGACGAGAGGGCGAAACGTCGCAGATCTGAGGCGATCAACCAGCTCAGAAGGGCCCGCTCACCGTGGGAGCAAGTCGGAAGGAAACGCACGTTTAGGTCCGGTTATAAGGCGAGCACATTTCCGTGGGCAGACACCGCCAAAGCGGTGTACGAGCAAGCCGGTCGTTGTTGGATCGCTACGGAGATCGCCATCATCGGCGCGGCCTCTCCGTTCGGACTCGCGTACAGGAAGTGCGCTGACGCTACGGCCTTTGGAACGATGAGCCACCCGACCGAGCTCCTTGCTCAGACCACCACGCACTCACGCAATCCCGGCTGGTGGCGGGAACAGCTGGAGGTCATCGACGACGGCGACCTAGGCCAAGCGGAATGGGCACTGGCCCTATGGTCCGTCGCATCAGGAGCCGTCGTCTCCGAACTCCTGCCGGAATTAACGCTCGTTCTCGGACAGCTCTCGGCGGGGCGACGACGTACGGTCCTCCGCGCGGCTGAACAGATCGCTCGCTTCGGCTGGCTGACAAACCGCCCCGTCACCGGCGACACGACCGACGCCGAATTGGCCGAACTCAATCGGCTCCGAGTGGCAGCACCACCGGCGGAGCGGCCAGGCAAGACCGAGGCTCTTGATCACACGACGATGCCTTCGCTCCTCAGCGTTGCCCGCGCCGAACGGTGGCTGAAGGTCGACAACGCGGCCGCCTACCGCTGAGGGTCCCCGCCCGCGCAACGACAGATACCGGCCGCGTACCGATCAGCACGCCCTTCACACTTGCGAGAGCGTTGCGATCCGCAATTGAACGTCACAGATGCTCCGTTTGATGCGAATGTTGCCCACCCCTCCTTTGGGCGTTTGCCAACACTAGCGCGTCAACCAGTACATTTCGGCCAACGGGTCACACGCTAGCCTGTTTGTGACGTAAGCAGCAGAACGCGTGCGCGCGACGAAAGGCGAGCTCCATGTCAGTCACAACGAAGATCCGCCGTCGACCTGCGCCGGCGATTGCTGTCGTTGGGTTCGGAGCCGCGGAGGCGTTCGCCATCAACAAGGTCACTTCGACGCCGGCCTGGTGGTGGTGGTTACTCCTCGTCGTCGCTCTCATTGGCGCAATCGGTTGTGCGGTGTTGGTGCAGCGCGCGCCTGAAAACGACGCTGGCCGCGATGACCCTAGCAACAAGGTGGAGGGCCCGGTGTCAGGCGGTAGCGCGATAACGCAGCAGTCAGCCGGTGACAAAGGACAGAATATTTCAGCCGACAACGGATCCTTCGCTGCAAACCGCGTGGACAAAATCGGCGACATCACGCTTGGAGGGCAGCGACCCACGGGCGACGATCCCAAGAACCGCTGACGTTTGTGACCTCCCCATCGGAAGGATCAGAAGCGCAGCAGCAAGGAGTGGCGGCCAACGACCACTCCGTCGCGATCGGCCAAGTGGGATCTCTCGGCACTCTGAATGTCGAAGCACGCACGGTGCATATGAATTTCCATGTGCCGGCCCCCAGCTCCTCCATTGCAGAGGCAGTTGGGCCGAGCCCCCTTGACACTGCAGATGCCGTATCACTCGGGCCTCTCGCCAGCACTGAAGCCCAGGGCCTGCTCGACAGAGCGAATCAGCTCGCTGCCGACGACCCACGTGCGGCGCTCGAGCTTTTCCGCGAGGTTCAAAGACGTTTAGTGGCTGCTGGTTTCCCGATTCACGCTGCAGAATTCGACCATCGGGTCGCGGCCCTGTGCGTCAGTACCGGGGAGGAAGACACCGCCGTCCGGCTGATGCTGCAATCGCTATGGGAAGCCGACATCTCTGGAAGCTCAATGCGCGCCGATCGGGTGCTCGGGGCGTTAAGGAATCTGGCGGGTTTTCCCGATTTCCCGAAAGGCTCAGAAGAACCCCTAACTGCGCGCCTGGGTGCTGCGGTCGAGATCGCCGAATTCGTCTCAGATCACCTGCAAACTCCTGTGCCGTTACCAATCGAAATCCCCTCCGAGGCAATATCACTGGTCGATGCGGAAGACCGTGCACGGACCGTCTTGTTCGCAGCAGAGAGCGCGCTAGGCGACGACAACCTGGCCTGGATCGTGAATAACCGCCAAGTGATCACGACGGCCGCGGACGAGATCGCGCATACCCTCCCGGAAATCGCGCTTCGTTTGAGACTGGCATCTGCGGATGCGACGGGAGAATGGGGCGACCTGCTCCACGCGTCAAGTTCTGGAATAGCGAGAAACCTCAAGGCATTGGTGCTCGCGCGACATGCGCGCCACAAGCTACTGCAGGCCGTGCCAATTGAAGCCGACCGGGACTGGCGCGCAGCAGTCAATGAGGCATGTCTGTCGGAGCGCTACACGGACGCTGCCGACTGGCTCTTGAGTCAGCGGTTCGTTGCGAACCGCTTCGGTGTGTTGGCCGACGACAAGTGGCACCCTCTCGCTCAGGCGCTGCTGAACATGCCATCCAAAGCCCGTATCGTGGCTGGGGCTGAGAGCGTTCGCGAACTTGGGCTAGCAGCTTTGCATTTCAATAGCCCGCGTATCGCCGCCATCAATCTAAGACGGCATCTACTTGAGGGAATACGGTCAGCGTCCTTCTTTGACGAAAGAGACGCTCGCGGGCTACTCGGAGCTCATTACCTCGCGTGCGGTGAGTTGCCCCTCGCTGCCTTCTACACCATCGGCGCCGGCAACTATAAGGAATCTCGGGACGTTGCCAAAGCTTTTGGCGACACCTACCACGATGTTACTGAGCTCATCAAGAGTCCACTATCGTGGGTGTGCGCATCCGCACTCGAATTCACAACTCAGCAAGCCGATCTCATCCCTGACAACGATCTCAATTCCGTCGTAGCGCAGGCGCTATCGACAATTGATGACGTCGCTTCGGGTGCACGGCTCGACTCTCCCGTCTTCAGTCCTCAGATGCGCCGATCTGCCTACGGCCTTCTGGCCGCCGTGTCTGAACGTCTTACCGCCTGTGACGCGGAAACCGTCCTCAAGCTGCTATCTGGGTTTGTCGAGTGCGAGAAGCACCACTACCGTCCCACTGACGAAAGCCACGTTCTCATCGCGGCCGGCATAGCTCAGACACACACCGGCGAGCTCCGTGGCGCCGCCGTTGAGCAACTAATCGGTCTCTACGGGAGGGCCTCTCACGCGTTTGGCGATTCGGCTCGCAGAGCGTTAGCGGCCAACTTCGACCAAGTCCGCGATCGACTCCATGAGATGGCGGAAGGTACCCACCTCGACGCTGCAGCTTTCCTCGCGTGGCAAGACCCCGCCGACACGACGACCGATGCTGCGCAAGCTGCTGCACAACGATTGTGTCAACCTGCGAAGAGCGGTCCAAATGGTTTTGGCGTCGGAACTGGGGCAGTCAACGACTCGCTGCTTGCCGCGTCCCTTTCTGAGCCAGAACGCATCAGCTGCATCGAGATGCTTTTTAAGAAGGCAGAGTCCTCGTGGGAACCGGCCACGAATCGCGACGATTACCTCCGCGCCGCCAGCAATCTCGTTAACGGAATTCCCGAGGATACCCGCCGCACATACTTCACGAAGGCGCTGTCGTTCGCTTCGGACATGCCTCATTCGAAGGCCGACGCTTTTCAAGCGTCCATGAGCAGTCCTTTGAGCGCAATGAGGGTCAATGACGGCAGTGACTGCAGACCGGCGGCGGTGTATCTAGCAGGCAGGCTCGCAGACACAGTCGAGGAGAAACAGCGGGTACGAGATGCAGCTCTCCGTCTCGTTGGTGTCGGAACGGACGAAGACTACAGAGTCACGAAAACCTTGCAGCTCGTCCAGTCTCAGCTTGACGGAAGTGTCGGCCTGCTTGCTCAGGGAAGTTGGACCCTGAAAAGTCTCGCGGCCATGTTGTGGGTCGAATCGACAACGTTGCCGGACGAGGTTGGTATTGCATTGAGCCGCGACCCCGATGTCCGAGTCAGAAAAGCTCTCGCCCGGGCCCTGAGTTCGTCACCGAACCGTGCCGACTCCATCGCGCGAATCACTCTTGCCCAAGACCCGCGGTGGTCAGTTCGCACACTGTCGAATAACCGCAGCACCGACAGATGAACAACGGCAGTAGCTCGCAAGGCGCTGAAATACGTGTCAATCAGCGTCATCGTATTACCCTCGGCAGCAACCGCCTACGGCGACCTCGAAGAGACACACAACAATTACCGGCGTCCACAGATACGACAGCAAGAATGCTGAAATTGAATACGCGAGGCAGACGGCACTCAGCGAAAATCCTACGGCCGGCGCAGCATTCCGATGCCGCCGAGCAGGTCGCCACCACCATCGTTGCAGCCGTTAGAACCACGCGGGGCGACCGCCGTGCTCAACGGAGCATCGCGCCGCTTGATCTCTTCACTGTTGCGTTCGCTCGCATAATCGAACGCGTCCCGCCCAACGTCCGCCGCCTGCCCGAACGCGGCGAATCTGCTCACAGGGTGTCGCACCCGACGTTCGATAACGTCAGCGCTGCAATTTTTACTCGGCTCGTTCGTAACTGCTTTTTCTCTGTGCCAGCTGACGGAGGACATGCTCAGGATCACGAACTTCTACCCCTCATACCGCAGTAGTTACCGCAGTGCTTTCGTTTAGACTCAGCTCCGGCCAACGCAGCCAACACCGTATCCGCAGCTAGAGGCATATCTCCCGACGGATTCCAGAACTGGCAAACACAACAAACGCCCAGTTCAGAGGATTTTAAGTCCGCTGCCTCTGCCAATTGGGCTATGGGGGCCATGCCGCCGCTGATACTACGACGGCCCCCATCGAGGTAGGGAACGAGCTCAGGCGCGCGAACTAACTCGTCGGCGGCTCGTAATGCGCATCCGGGTGCTCGCGGTGCCATTCCTCCTGCTGCAGTTGCACTTTGTGATGCACGCGGGCGAGCCAGCCCAGCCCGCCGCCGATCAACAGCACCGCCAGAACCACGCCGACGATGCCGGTGACCGTGCTGCTGTTCGCGAACGAGAACAATCCGACCACCAACGACAGCACTCCGAGGCCAACCGCAATAAGACCTGGGGCATTGACCCCGGCCTTCATGGTCTCGCCGGCATGCTGTCGGGTGGTGCGGGCATGGTCGACGGGATCTCTTGATGTGTCAGGCATGGAACTCCTCCTCGCCGTTCGGTCTCGTCACTCGTACGCTTGGTACTGCGATTGCTTGAGCACACGCGCCAGATGCACCGCGTTGCGCGCCGCGGCAGCCGTGGTCGACGCCACCTGCTCGGGAACCTCGTCCAAGTCCTTGTAGTCGCCCGTCTCCATCGCCGGGCCGTTCCAATACGTGCAGCCCTGCGCGGGAATGCTGTACCCGACGTCGTTGAGGCCCTGAAACAGGTCGGCCACCACCTTGTGCGCCCCATCCTCATTGCCGACCACGCTGACGAGGGCGACTTTGCCCACCATCACAGGACGGCCGTCGTCATCGGTGTTCGACAACTCGGCGTCAAGCCTTTCGAGCACCCGCTGTGTCACCGACGCCGGGTGGCCCAGCCACACGGGTGAGCTCAGCACCAGAATGTCTGCCGCCAAGATCTTTTGGCGAATCTGGGGCCACTGATCGCTGTCGCCCATGTCGGCTTCGACCCCCGGCGCGATGTTGAAGTCGACGCAGCGCACCGCTTCGCAATCGGCTCCCTGCGCGCGCAGGTTTTCGAACACGTGCTCGAGCATCAGAGCGCTGCTGGACTCCGCAGGGCTCGGCTTGAGGCTGCAGATCAACCCCACGGCCCGCACTTGGTGTGGTGTTTGCGCCATGCGACCCACATACCCGACGCCTTTTCCACCAAACTGTTGGCGCGGGCACGTCACAGGTTCGAAAGAGTTGACCCCGTTTGAAAGACCGCGGTCAGGGCATGTCCTCGCCATGACCAATCCGCAAGACGAAAAAGCTGAAGCCGACGTGGAACCCGACTCCAAGGTGGCCGGATCACGCGCGTCCGAGGGCGACGACGACCAAGCCGACGGTCCCTACGTCGGCCGCTCCAGCTCCGACGACGATTTCGACGCCGGCGAGTCAGGCGCGGAGGCCCGCAGCGACGATTGATTCCGGCCGAATTGGTGTCGTTGGTCAACGCGACGTTGACCAACGACACCAATTCCGCGGAGGCGTCAGTGGTTGCGCAGCTTGTCGATCAACTTGCCCTTCGTCAAATGCGAATAACCGGACAGGCCAAGCTCTTTCGCCTTCCGCTTCAGGTCGTCCACCGTCCAGTCGTCGTACGACCCGGACTTTCCACCCTTGCGACCGACCGAAGACTTACCACGCGCCGCCGCAGCGTTCGAGATGCGCGCGGCCTTCTCCTTCGAGTTACCGTCGCGGCGAAGATCTTCGTACATCTTCTCGTTCTTGATCGATGCGTTTGGCATTGGACTTCAACCTCCTACCCCGTTGGATTATTGAAGAGTTGCCCGGCCTACCAGCAACCAAACCCTCAGGTACGGGCCACTCGGCGGATCAACGTGCGCGTCGCCTTCTCCAGAATGGCCTGCGACTCGTTCGGATCGGCCGCCCTTTCGGCCCGCTTCACCGCCGACGAAATGGTCAATCCCTTGGCGTATCCGTCGACCACGCGAGGGTCGACATACGACGCTCGAGCCACCGCGGGGGTGTTTCCGAGCTCCCCGGAGACCTCTTTCATCACCGCCGAGGTCTCCTTCTTGATCCTGGTCGGCGAGGTTGGCTCCTTCGCGCTCGCAAACGCCGCCGCCGCCAGCACCGTCCCATGCCAGGTGCGGAGATCCTTGACGGTGAACTCCTCGCCGACGAGTTCCTTGAAGCGCGCGTTGAGATCGTCGGCGCGGACGTCGACCCAGGAACCGTCGGATCCGCCCCGGCACACCAGCAGGCGGTCGGACCCGCCGTTGCGTCGCATCAGCGCCTTGACGGCGCGCACGACCTCGGGATCCTCGATCTCGATGCTGCGTTGCACACCGCTCTTGGCGGGATACTCGAACGCCACCGCTCCCTTGCGCAGCGTCACGTGCTCGCAGAGCAGCGTCGCCAGCCCGTAGTGCTCGAACTCCTCGGCGGACTGTTCGCCGCCGGCCCGGAAGTACCCCCGGTCCAGCAGTTGAAGCGCGAGGGCGAGCACGCGGTCGCGGGTCAGTCCTCGGGTCGACAGGTCCTTGGAGACCTGCGCGCGCCACTCCGGCAGCCGGGTGGACAGCTCGAGCACTCGATCGAACTTCTCTTCGGCCCGTTCCTGCTGCCACTTCTCGTGATAGAGGTACTGGCGCCGACCTGCGACGTCCGTGCCGACCGCCTGGATGTGCCCGCTCGGCGTCGGGCTGATCCACACGTTCTTCCACGCCGGCGGAATCACGAGGTCCTTGATGCGTTGCGCGGTGTCGTCATCGGCAAGAAGTTCGCCGTCGGGGCCGTAATACGCGAAGCCCTTGCCGCGGCGCTTCCTGACGATGCCCGCCGAGTTCAACTTGCTACGTGTGAGCCGCACAATCGCGAACCTCTCGGGACCGTGTTCTTACCCCGCCGGGATTCCCAATCCTCGTGTCTCCCAAACTGTTACCCCTGCTCAGGGCTGCAATATGACCTTGACGGCGCCGTCTTGCTTCTTCTGGAAGATGTCGTAGGCGTGCGGCGCCTCGTCCAGCGGAAGCACATGGGTGGCGAACGTGTCCACGCCCAGCGGATCGGAATCGGTGAGTAGCGGCATGATGTCGTCGACCCACCTCTTCACGTTGGCCTGCCCCATCCGCAGCTGAATCTGCTTGTCGAACAGGGTCAGCATCGGCAGCGGATCGGCCATCCCGCCGTAGACGCCGATCAGCGACAGCGTGCCGCCGCGCCGTACACAGTCGATGGCCGAGTACAGCGCGTCCAGACGGTCGACCCCGGCCTTCTGCATCATCGGCTTGGCGACGGCATCGGGAAGCAGGGCTGCGGCGCGCTGAGCCACCTTGGCGACCGGAGAGCCGTGCGATTCCATGCCGACGGCGTCGATCACCGCGTCGCTCCCGCGCCCCTGGGTGAGCCTGCGCACCTCGTCTCCGACGGACCCGTCGACGTTGCCGGCGTCGATCGTGTGGATTCCGCGCGCGATCGCGCGGTCGAGCCGCTCGGGAACCATGTCGACGGCGAACACCTGGAAGCCCAGATGCTGGGCGATCCGTGCGGCCATGTCGCCGATGGGGCCGAGTCCGAGGACGGTGACGGTGCCGCCGTCGGGAATGCCGGCATAGGCGACGGCCTGCCATGCGGTCGGCAGCACGTCGGACAGATAGACGAAACGCGAATCCGGGGGTCCCTCAGGAACTTTGATGTGCGTGAACTGCGCCTGCGGGACGCGCAGATATTCGGCTTGGCCGCCCGGAATCGAGCCGTACAACTCCGAATAGCCGAACAGCGCCGCGCCCATCCCCTGGTCCCGCACTTGCGTTGTCTCACATTGGGTGAACAGCTTCTGGTCGCACATGAAGCAATGCCCGCACGAGATCTGGAACGGGATGACCACGCGGTCACCTACGGCGAGGTTGTTCACCGCGGTGCCCACCTCCCGGACGATGCCCATCGGCTCGTGCCCCAGCACGTCGCCCTCGTTCATGAACGCGCCGAGAACCTCGTAGAGATGCAGGTCGGAACCGCAGATGTTGGTCGACGTGACCTCGATGATCGCGTCGGTTGGCTCTTTGATCTCGGGGTCGGGGACGGTGTCGACGCGCACATCGCGCCTGCCGTGCCAAGTGACTGCCTTCATGGGGCGGTCACTACCCTGTGACGACCCCGCCAAACGTCGCGCGCCGGCGTCCGTTTGACGCCGGTGTCGAAAGGCAATGCTGGTCTGCGCGAGGAGGTCTTCTGATGAACGACGAGCCGGGCGCTGCCGAGAACGGCAGTGCGGCATTCGAAAGTGTGGTGTCGCTGCTCGACTATCCGATGTTCGTCGTCACGACGGCGTCGGAGGGCCACCTCGCCGGCTGCTTGGTCGGGTTCACGTCTCAGACGAGCATCAACCCGCCCAAGTTCATGGTGGGGCTGTCCCGCAAGAATCACACCTTCACCGTCGCGCAGAAGGCGGACCACCTCGCGGTGCACCTGCTGCGGAGGGAAGAACTGGACGTGGCGAAGTTGTTCGGTGGCACCACCGGTGACTCGACCGACAAGTTCGAACAGTGCGGCTGGCGCACCGGCCCGGAAGGGATGCCGATACTCGACGCGGCGGCGGCATGGTTCGTCGGCCGTGTCGCGCAACGCTTCGACTTGGGTGACCACGTCGGCCACCTCCTCGAACCCATCAGCGGCCGCGCCCCAGAACAACTGGGTGACCTGATCTCCTTCTCCGATGTCCGTGACATCGAGCCGGGGCACGAAGCATGACCGAGGTGAAGACCCTACCCGCCGGCAGCCCGGTCGAGGACTACGGGTATCGGCCTGCGCCAGATGGCCTGCGCGCCAACATGATCTTCAGCGCCGACGGTGCTGCCGCTTTCGCCGGACGTGCCGGGCCACTGTCGTGTGCGCCCGATTTCCAGCTGCTGCTCGCGTTACGCGCCTACGCGGACGTGGTGTTGGTCGGCGCGGGTACCGCACGGGCGGAGAACTACGGCCCGGTGCGGTTGCGGCCCGAACACCGGGAACAGAGGAGCGAGTTGGGGCTCGGCGACGAACCACCGCCGATCGCCGTGGTGTCCCAGTCCGGTCGGCTTCCGGAGAGCATCTTCGGCTCGTCGATCACCCCGATCCTCGTCACCAGTGAACGGGGTGCCCGCGAAAGTCGCGAAACGCGCTGTGAGGTGGTGACAGCCGGAGAGGACGCGGTGGATATCGGGGCCGCTGTCAATCAGCTTCGCCAACAGGGAATGTCGCGGGTGCTCTGCGAGGGCGGGCCCACACTGCTCGACGAGCTCGTCGCCGCCGACCTGGTCGACGAACTCTGTGTCACCCTGGCGCCGCGCCTGGCCGGGTGCCAGCCCGTCGGCTCGGGCAGTCCCGCGAACCTGCCGTCCCCGATCCCGCTGCGGCTGGGGCACGTGCTCGTCAATCCTGACGGGTATCTGTTCTGCAAGTACGCGAGGGACTCAGCCGGGTAGCGTCTCGCCGCCGATGGGGGCGAGCACCTCGCCGCTGTAGTAGGACGACATCCGCGACGATGCGAAGAACACGTAGGACGGCGCGATCTCGTCGGGTTGGGCGGCGCGACCCATCGGTACGTGCTCTCCGAAGGACTCCGTTTTCTCGGCGTCCATGGTCGCCGGAATGAGCGGGGTCCACACAGGTCCGGGCGCAACGCAATTCACTCGGATCTTGCGCTCGGCCAGCGACTGCGCCAGCGAGTACGTCAACGCGATCACCGCACCTTTCGTCGCCGAGTAGTCGATGAGGGTCTTGTTTCCCCGCAGCCCATTGATCGACGCGGTGTTGATGATGGCTGATCCGTCGGGCAGATGCTGCAGCGCGGCCTTGGTGACATGGAAGAAGCTGTCGATGTTGACGGCAAAGGTGCGACGCCACTGCTCGTCGGAGATGTCGGTGAAGTCCGACGTGGGGTTCTGGAAGGCCACGTTGTTGACGACGATGTCCAAACCGCCGAGTTGTTTCACCGTCTCGGCGACGACGTCACGGCAGTGCTGCGGATCGGCGAGGTCTCCGGGAAGCTCGACTCCACGCCGCCCCGCCGCCTCGATCAGCGAAACGGTGTGCACGGCGTCGTCTTTCTCCTCCAGATAGGCGATGGCCACGTCGGCGCCCTCTTTGGCGAAGGCCACCGCGACCGCCCTGCCGATACCCGAATCACCGCCCGTCACAAGTGCTTTCATCCCTGCCAACAATCCGGTGCCCGTGTAGTCGGCCATCTCGTCGCGAGGGCGCTCGGTCATGTCCCCGGTCTCGCCGGGGTAGGGAATCACGCCGTCGGGCGTCACGTCGTCAGTCATGGCGACCGCGTACCCGTGCTTCGGCGTGCGAAACGGCTACCGCTTGCCGGTCCGCATCGAGAACGGCCACGCCAACCAGAACGTGGCGAACAACACCAGAGCACATGCGCCGGCGATCAGCGCCGGATAGAAGCCCACGACGGCGTCGAAGATGATCGCCGTCATCCCGATCACCGCGATCGCCAGCAGGAGCAGACCCGCATAGGCGCACCTATGCGCCGCTCGCACGAGAACGTCGAGACGGTGCCGACGGAACAGAAACCGGTGCATTGCGACGGGGGCGATCAACAGCGCGGTCGACGCCACCGCCGCGCACACCGTCGCCAGATAGACGCCCTGCATGTGGTCGCCGAGGATTTCGAAACGCTGCTGGAACGGCAGGGTCAGCAGGAAGCCCGTCAACAGCTGAACCCCGGTCTGCACCACGCGCAGCTCCTGCAGCAGGCTGGCCCAGTTGCGGTCCAGGCGTTCGGTTTCGGTTTCGTCGCGCTGCGCCCGGTCCCAGTTCTCGTCATCGTAGGGCCGACCCCTCGTGGATGGATGCTCGGCGTCCATCAGCCGATCCTCCCACCAGCGGTGGCGCCGTGTTGCGCGTTTGGCTGGCACCTACCGGGGTAGACGGGTCTGGACCCGAACTGCGCCGCCTACACATTGGAGTGACGATGAGCAAGGTCGCGAGATCCCTGTACACGCCGCTGTCGGTGGCCACCGGCGTCGGAGGCGGCCTGCTGGCCGGCGCAATCTTCGGCCAAATATGGAAGCGCATCGGTGACAACGATCCCGAGCCGCCCGATCCGAAGGATCTGACACAGTCCATGAAGACCGTGATCGTGGCGGCGGCGGCGCAAGGCCTGATCGCAGGTCTGGTGCGAGCGCTGCTGCAACGCGCAGGCGCCCGCGGCTACCGCGCCCTCACCCATGAGCTGCCGCCGGCTTAGCAAGCTCACGTCGACTTCAAAGGTTTTGCACAGCTATCGGTGAGGCCACTCTTAGCAGGCAGTCTCACTGTATGAGTCATGGCCGGAACCGTAGAGTTTCCCAAAAGGCGCACCGTGCTCGGCGGCGAGACGCAGCGAACGTGGCTCACATCGGTGTTCGCGTTGGCGGCAAGCGTGGCGATAATGCTTGTGGCGTCGCCGGCCACCACCGTCTCACCTGTCGCCCACTGGGTCGTGTCGTCGATCGCTCTGACCACGGCGCTGGTGGTGTTCGTGGCGGCCCTGCACGCCTGGGGTGAGATGGTCTCCAGTGCGCAGGCGGCGGGCGTCGTCGAGCGCTGACGGTCATGTCCCCAGCGGTGCCAGCACCACCGCCGGGCGCGGCAGGCGCCACCGTGCGCACCCCGCGTCCAACGCGTCCTCCACTGCGGATGCGATCGCCTTCAACTCTTCCGCGCCACCTGCCAGCCACGTGTCGGCGGACCCACCCGCCAAGCTGATCCGCGTCAGCGGTAAACCGCAGGTCTTCATCAGCGCCATCCGGCCCAACAGTAGTTCCGCCGCAATGCCCCATTCGACGACACCCCGTGAATCATCGACGTCGCAATGCATTCCGACGACATCCAGCCGCCGCTCACCCAGGACAGCGGGACCCTGATCGTCGAGAAACACCTGCCGCGTGGGACCCTCACACCCGGACAGGACGTCGACGTGTCGCTCGGTCGACACCACGAAACGCACCACGCCGAGCGCAGCCGCGCGGCGGATCGTGGGCGTAACCGGATTGCACCGCAGGATCACGTGAACCGGCTGGATGCCGCTCACCTCGACCAGGTCCAATTCCTCGTCACCGCACGCCGTCACCGCCAGCCCGTGTGCGCGCACCCATGCGGCCACCCCGGGATTGCGCAGTGCCGCTGCGGGCACCGCGCACCCGGCCATCGGCAGGATCCGCCGCACCGCGTGCACCGAAGACGACAGCCGGTGCGGAGCTGTCGGGACGTCCACGATCGTCATGAATTCGGTGTACGCCCGCGGGCTGGCAGCAGGCGTCGATCCATACAGATCCTTGACGGAACTCTCCCAGACTTTGACGCCCCGCTGACGTGTGCATGGAGTCCGTAAAAACTCCTGCGACCGGTATCAAGAAACCGTTAACGCCCAGCTCAGGCACCCTGCGTCGGGCATACGTTGGCGTGCGCATCCCGCCACCACCGGCGGGGGCGTAAACGAACGCAGGAGTACTGATACCCGATGGCTGTTTTCCTCTATGTCCTGTTGACGGTGGCGGTGTTCGCACTGCTTGCCGGGGCAGTGAAGGTGCTGGAGCGGTGAGCGTCGCCAACACCGTCGGGCTGATCCTCGCGATCGCGATCAGCATCTTCCTGTTCGTCACCCTGTTCCTTCCCGAGAGGTTCTAGTGAGCAGCACCACCGCGGGAATCCTGTTCCTGGTTTCCCTCATCGTCGCCCTGGCTGCCGTGCACGTTCCGCTCGGCGACTACATGTACCGCGTGTACTCCTCCACCAAGGACTCACGCATCGAAAAGGGCATCTACCGCATCATCGGCGCCGACCCCAAGGCCGAACAGACCTGGGGCGCGTACGCCCGCAGCGTGCTGGCGTTCTCGGCGGTGTCGGTCCTGTTCCTGTTCGGGTTCCAGCTCCTTCAGAACTATCTGCCGCTGCGCCTGTCCGACCCGGCCACCGAGGTGACGCCGGCGCTGGCGTGGAACACCGCCGTCAGCTTCGTCACCAACACCAACTGGCAGGCGTACTCCGGCGAGTCGACGTACGGCCACCTTGTGCAGATGGCCGGACTGGCGGTGCAGAACTTCGTCTCCGCCGCCGTCGGCATGGCCGTCGCCGTGGCCGTGATGCGCGGTTTCGTGCGCACCCGCACCGGCGACCTGGGCAACTTCTGGGTCGACCTCGTGCGAGGCACGCTGCGCATCCTGCTCCCGATCTCAGTGGTCGCCGCGATCGCGCTGGTCGCCGGCGGCGCCATCCAGAACCTCTCGCTGCACTCCCAGGTGGTCGACACCCTTGCCGGTGCGCAGCAGACGATCCCGGGTGGCCCGGTCGCCAGCCAGGAGGCCATCAAGAACCTCGGCACCAACGGCGGGGGCTTCTTCAACGTCAACGCCGCGCACCCGTTCGAGAACCCGACGACGTGGACGAACTGGATCATCATCTTCCTGCTGCTGGTGATCGCCTTCTCCCTGCCGCGCACGTTCGGCCGGATGGTCGGCAGCACCAAGCAGGGTCTGGCGATCGTGGCGGTCCAGTCGACCCTGGCGACCATCAGCTGGGTGGCGATCCTCTGGACCCAGCTGCAACACCACGGCACGGTGCCCTCCGCCGTCAACGCGGCGATGGAAGGCGTGGAACAGCGGTTCGGCGTTGCGGACTCGGCGATCTTCGCCGCGTCCACGACTTTGACGTCCACCGGTTCGGTCAACTCGTTCCACGACTCCTACACCAGCCTGGGCGGCATGGTCCTGCTGCTGAACATGCAGCTCGGCGAAATAGCCCCTGGCGGAGTCGGATCCGGTCTCTACGGCATGCTCGTGCTCGCGGTCATCACGGTTTTCGTCGCCGGTCTGATGGTCGGTCGCACCCCCGAATACCTGGGAAAGAAGATCACACCCCGTGAGATCAAGCTCGCCGCAACCTATTTCCTCGTCACGCCGCTGATCGTGCTCACCGGCACCGCGCTGGCCATGGCGTTGCCCGGCCAGCGAGCAGGCATGCTCAACTCCGGCCCGCACGGCCTCTCCGAAGTGCTCTACGCGTTCACCTCAGCGGGCAACAACAACGGATCCGCATTCGCGGGCATCACCGTCAACACCGAGTGGTACAACACCGCGCTCGGGCTGGCGATGGCGTTCGGCCGCTTCCTGCCGATCATCCTGGTGCTCGCCCTCGCCGGCTCACTGGCCAGACAAGGTCACACGCCGGAATCCGTCGGAACACTGCCGACCCATCGGCCCCAGTTCGTCGGAATGGTCTCCGGCGTCACGCTGATCCTGGTCGCGCTGACGTTCCTGCCCATGCTCGCGCTGGGACCCCTTGCTGAAGGACTCCACTGAAATGACGGTCACCATGATTGAATCGGCCACCACCCGCGCCGCCGACAAGAGCAAGCGCGAGAAGTCGCGCGGCTCATCCCGTATCGCAGGCGGACTGCTCGACCCCAAGATGCTCTGGAAGTCGACGCCCGACGCGCTGCGCAAGCTCGACCCGCGCACGCTGTGGCGCAACCCGGTGATGTTCATAGTCGAACTCGGTGCCGCCTGGAGCACGGTCCTCGCTTTCCTCGACCCGTCGTGGTTCGCCTGGCTCATCGTGTTCTGGCTTTGGGCGACCGTGATCTTCGCCAACCTCGCCGAAGCCGTCGCCGAAGGGCGCGGTAAGGCACAGGCCGACACCTTGCGAAAGGCGAAGTCCGACACGGTGGCCCGACGTCTGACGTCGTGGGAGCCCGGCAAGCCGGGCACCGAGGAGCAGGTGGCCGCCCCACTGCTCGCCCAGGGCGATTACGTCGTGGTCGAGGCAGGCGGTGTCATTCCTGGCGACGGTGACGTCGTGGAAGGCATTGCCTCGGTGGACGAATCGGCCATCACGGGCGAGTCGGCACCGGTGATCCGCGAGTCCGGCGGCGATCGATCGGCCGTCACCGGCGGTACCACCGTGCTGAGTGACCGCATCGTCGTAAAGATCACCCAAAAGCCTGGCGAGAGCTTCGTCGATCGGATGATCGCGCTCGTCGAGGGTGCCAACCGGCAGAAGACGCCGAACGAGATCGCCCTGAACATCCTGCTGAGCGCGCTGACGATCATCTTCGTGTTCGCCGTTGCGACGATGCAACCATTGGCGATCTTCTCCAAGGCCAACAATCCCGGCGTACCGGACACACTGGCACTGGACGGCAACGGCGTCACCGGCATCGTCATGGTCGCGCTGCTGGTGTGCCTGATCCCGACCACCATCGGGGCCCTGCTGTCGGCGATCGGTATCGCGGGCATGGACCGGCTCGTGCAGCGCAACGTGCTGGCGATGTCGGGTCGCGCGGTCGAGGCCGCCGGCGACGTCAACACGCTGCTGCTCGACAAGACCGGCACCATCACGCTGGGCAACCGGCAGGCCAGCGACTTCTTCCCGCTCTCCGACGTCGACATCGAAACACTCGCCGACGCCGCCCAGCTGTCGAGCCTGGCCGACGAAACCCCCGAGGGGCGCTCCATCGTCGTGCACGCCAAAGAGGCTCACGGGCTGCGTGCCCGCCACCCCGGCGAACTGTCCGGCGCCCACTGGGTCGAATTCAGCGCCACCACAAGGATGTCCGGCGTCGACCTGGAAGACGGTCAGTCACTGCGCAAAGGCGCAGCTGCCTCCGTCGCGGAATGGGTGCGCAACCACGGCGGTGAGGTGCCCACCGAACTGACCGACATCGTCAACGAGGTGTCCGGCTCCGGCGGCACCCCGCTCGTTGTCGGCCGCGTCCACGGTGGCGACGCGCAGGTGCTCGGCGTCATCGCGCTCAAGGACGTCGTCAAGCAGGGCATGCGGGAGCGTTTCGACGAGATGCGCCGTATGGGCATCCGCACCGTGATGATCACCGGCGACAACCCGTTGACCGCCAAGGCGATCGCCGACGAAGCCGGCGTCGACGACTTCCTCGCCGAGGCGACGCCGGAGGACAAGCTCGCACTCATCAAGAAGGAGCAGGCCGGCGGCCGGCTCGTCGCGATGACCGGCGACGGCACCAACGACGCGCCTGCGCTGGCTCAGGCCGACGTGGGTGTCGCGATGAACACGGGCACTTCGGCTGCCAAAGAAGCCGGCAACATGGTCGATCTCGACTCCGATCCGACGAAGCTGATCGAGATCGTCGAGATCGGCAAGCAGCTGCTCATCACCCGCGGCGCGCTGACCACATTCTCCATCGCCAACGACATCGCCAAATACTTCGCCATCATTCCGGCGTTGTTCGTGACGCTGTTCCCCGGCCTGGACCTGCTCAACGTGATGCGGCTGCACAGCCCGCAGTCAGCGATCCTCTCGGCGGTGATCTTCAATGCGATCGTCATCGTCGCGCTCATTCCGCTGGCACTGCGGGGCGTCCAGTACACCCCGGCCAGTGCGTCAAAGCTGTTGAGCCGCAACCTTTCCATCTACGGACTCGGCGGCATCGTCGCGCCGTTCATCGGCATCAAACTGATCGACCTGATTGTCCAACTCTTCCCCGGGATGTCCTGACATGAAGTTCTCTGTTCTCGTTCGTCAACACTGGGCCGCGCTGCGCGCGCTGCTGGTCCTCACCGTCATCACCGGGCTGGCCTACCCCGTCCTGGTGTGGGCCATCGCGCAGCTGCCCGGGCTCAACGCCAAAGCAAACGGCTCGGTCATCGATGTCAACGGAAAAGCCGTGGGCAGCAGCCTGATCGGGCAGCTGTTCACCGACGCCGACGGCAACCCGCTGCCGCAGTACTTCCAGTCCCGCCCGTCGGCGTCGGGCGACGGGTACGACCCGCTGTCGACCAGCGCGTCCAACCTCGGCCCCGAGGACATCGTCGATTCAGCCGACCGTACGAGCCTGCTGACCGACGTGTGCAGCCGCAGCCTTGCTGTCGGAGAACTCGACGGCGCCAATGGCGCCCGCCCGTTCTGCACCGGCGACGGTGTCGGCGCCGTGCTGTCGGTGATCGGGCCGCGCGACGCCGCAGGCAATGTGGTCAACCCGACCAGGGTCGTCAGCGTCAACCAGCTGTGCGAGAACACCACAACGCCGTTCCTGGACACCTACGAGGGCGTGCGGGTGCAGTGCAACGACGGCAGCGACTTCTCGCAGGGCCAGATCGTCGCGATCCGCGGCGCAGCGCCCGCCGACCCGGCCGTGCCCGCCGATGCCGTGACAGCCAGCGGCAGCGGTCTCGATCCGCACATCTCACCGGCCTACGCCGAGCTGCAGGTCAACCGGATCGCCGAGGCCCGCGGTATCAGCGCAGACGAGGTGCGCGTACTGGTCGCCGACCACACCGAAGGACGCGAGCTGGGCTTCCTCGGTGAGCCGCGGGTCAACGTGCTGGAACTGAACCTCGCCCTCGACAGCCGAGGGTGACAGGAACTCCCGGGAATTGCACCGACGTGGATGATGAAGTGGTGGCGACACCGCACCATCGGCCGAAACGGGGTGAGCTGCGCATCTATCTGGGCGCGGCTCCCGGTGTCGGCAAGACCTACGCGATGCTCGGCGAGGCCCGCCGCCGCATCGAGCGCGGCACCGATCTGGTCGCGGCCGTCGTGGAGACCCACGGCAGGAAGAAGACCGCCGAGCTGCTCGACGGCATCGAAGTCGTTCCCCCGCGGTACATCGACTACCGCGGGGGCACCTTTCCCGAACTGGACGTGTCGGCCGTCCTCGCTCGCGACCCCGACGTCGTCCTGGTCGACGAACTGGCCCACACGAACACCCCCGGCAGCAAGAACCCGAAACGCTGGCAGGACGTCGAGGAATTGCTCGACGCAGGAATCGACGTCATCTCCACGGTGAACGTGCAGCACCTCGAAAGCCTCAACGACGTCGTCACCCAGATCACCGGCATCGAGCAAAAGGAGAAGGTGCCCGACGAAGTCGTCCGCAACGCCTCGCAGGTCGAGCTGGTCGACATCACGCCAGAAGCACTGCGGCGCAGACTCGCACACGGAAACGTCTACGCGCCCGAGCGGATCGACGCGGCATTGTCGAACTACTTCCGGCGCGGAAACCTCACTGCGCTCAGGGAACTGGCTCTACTCTGGCTGGCCGATCAGGTCGACGCCGCACTGGAGAAATACCGGGCCGACAACCAGATCACGGCTACGTGGGAGGCCCGCGAGCGGGTCGTCGTAGCGGTGACCGGAGGTCCGGAGTCGGAAACCCTGGTGCGCCGAGCATCTCGTATCGCATCCAAGTCCAGCGCCGAGTTGATGGTCGTCCATGTGGTTCGCGGTGACGGACTGGCCGGAATCTCCGCGCCGCAGATGGGTCGGGTCCGCGAGCTTGCGACCTCGTTGGGCGCAACCCTCCACACCGTGGTCGGTGACGACGTTCCCGCCGCACTGCTGGAGTTCGCTCGCGAAATGAACGCCACCCAGCTGGTTCTCGGCACGTCACGGCGGTCACGATGGGCGCGCATCTTCGACGAAGGCATCGGCGCCACCGTGGTGCAGCAGTCGGGCAGCATCGACGTCCACATGGTCACCCACGACCAGGCGCGCGGTGAATCACTGTGGTCGCGAATCACACCACGGGACCGACACGCCATGTCCTGGATCGCCGCCGTCGTCGTGCCCGTCGCGATCTGCGCCGTCAACGTGGCGTTCCTCGACATCTTTCTCGGTGTCAGTGGCGAGAGCGCGGTCTTCTTCATCGGCGTGCTGGTCGTCGCCCTGCTGGGCGGCGTGGCACCGGCGGCGCTGTCGGCGGTGTTGTCGGGCCTGCTGCTGAACTACTTTCTGGTCGAGCCTCGCTACACATTCACCATCTCCGAACCCGACAGCGCGATCACCATCGTCGTGCTGCTGGCGGTGGCGGTTGCCGTGGCTGCGCTCGTCGACGGTGCCGCCAAGCGTGCCCGCGAAGCCCGGAACGCCGCGCGGGAAGCCGAACTGCTGGCACTGTTCGCCGGCTCCGTCCTGCGCGGCGCAGACCTCAACACCCTTCTCGAACGTGTCCGGGAGACTTACGCGCAGCAATCGGTGAGCCTGCTGCGCGAGGGACCCGACGGCCATGTGATCGTGGGATGCGTGGGCTCCACGCCCTGCGTGGACGTCGACACCGCTGACACAGCCATCGAGGTCGGCGACAATGAGTTCTGGATGCTGCTGTCCGGCCACAAACTCGCCGCGCGCGATCGGCGGGTGCTCGGTGCGGTCGCCAAGCAAGCCGCCGGACTGGCCACGCAGCAAGTGCTGACCGAGGAGGCCAACAGGGCGGCTGCGATCTCCAGAGCCGACGAGCTGCGCCGGTCGCTGCTGTCGGCTGTGAGCCACGATCTGCGCACACCGCTGGCGGCGGCCAAAGCATCGGTGTCCAGCCTGCGCAGCAGCGACGTCGACTTCTCCGCCGAAGACACCGCCGAGCTGCTGGCCACCGTGGAGGAATCGATCGATCAGCTGACCGCGCTCGTGGGCAACCTGCTCGACTCCTCACGGTTGGCGGCCGGCGCCGTCAAACCCGAGCTTCGCGACGTCTACCTCGAGGAGGCCGTACCGCGCGCCCTTCTCAGCATCAACCGCGGCAACACCGGTCTGCGCGCCGGGCTGGAGAGGGTGAAGGTGGAAGTCGACGGCGCCGTCGTGATGGCCGACAGCGGCCTGCTGGAACGCGTGCTGGCCAATGTCATCGACAACGCCGTGCGTTACGCGCACGACGGCCCGATCCGGGTGACGGCGGGCCGTATCCGCGATCGGGTACTCATCGCGGTGGCCGACGAAGGACCCGGAATCGCCCGCGGCGCGGAGACGCAACTGTTCGCCCCCTTCCAGAGGCTGGGCGATCAGGACACCAGCAGCGGTGTCGGCCTTGGCCTTTCGGTCGCTCGCGGCTTTGTGGAGGCGATGGGCGGCACGATCTCGGCGTCGGACACCCCCGGAGGCGGATTGACGGTCGAGATCGACCTGGCAGCCGGCGGCACATCATGACCACGAACCCGGTGAAGACGCGCGTCCTGGTGATCGACGACGAGCCGCAGATCCTGCGCGCACTGCGGATCAACCTCTCGGTCCGCGGCTACGAGGTGTTGACGGCGGCCACAGGCACCGAAGCGCTGAAACTGGCGGCCGAACGGCGACCCGATGTCATCGTCCTCGATCTCGGATTGCCGGACATGTCGGGCATCGAGGTGCTCGGCGGTCTGCGAGGCTGGCTGACGGCACCGGTGATCGTGCTGTCCGCTCGCAGCGACTCGCTGGACAAAGTCGAAGCACTCGACGCAGGCGCCGACGACTACGTCACCAAACCCTTTGGCATGGACGAGTTCCTGGCGCGACTGCGCGCCGCGGTGCGCCGGGGTGCCGCCGCGGCGGAGACAGACGAGCCGGTGATCGTGACGTCGTCGTTCACGGTGGATCTGGCCGCCAAGAAGGTCACGAAGAACGGCACCGAGGTGCACCTGACGCCGACGGAGTGGGGCATGCTCGAAATGCTCGTCCGCAACCGCGGCAAGCTCGTCGGCCGCGAGGAACTCCTCAAAGAGGTGTGGGGCCCGGCGTACGCGAAGGAAACCCATTATCTGCGAGTCTATTTGGCGCAGCTGCGGCGAAAGCTCGAAGATGATCCGTCGCACCCGGTGCACCTGCTGACCGAGGCCGGGATGGGATACCGCTTCCAGGAGTGAAGTCATGGCGCCGTCAAAAAGCGACGTCAGGCCGTTTGGATGCCGTAAAGATCGTGGCGATCGACCCCGAGCGCGGGTGGAATCGAAGCATGGCTTCTCAGATGGGTGACCCGATGGTCCTCGATCTTCTGTTCGTCGTTCTGCTGCTGTCGGCAACGGCCTCGGTTCTACTGCTGTGCCGCTACCTCAACACCCGCGGCGAGCAGGACGCCCGGCAGTCGCTCACCCGCGCCGAACTGAGATTCCCGGTCGTGAATTCGACCGAAAGCACAGCCGGGAATCTCAGTTCGGCGAGAAGGCACTAGCGGGCGGGGAACTCCTCGGCCAGCGCGATGAGCTTGGCGCGCACCAGGTGTGGACTCTCGTCGACGATGAAATGGCCACCCTCGACGACCTCGATCTGGTAATCGTCGGAGCGTGCCGTCTGCGCTGCGGCCAGATCAGGATGGATGGCAGTGTCGGTTCTCCCGAACAGCACGCGGGTCGGCACCGTCGACCGTCGCCGCTCACCGTTGCGGACCGCCGCGGGCACCTCCTTGAGCAGGAAGGTCCGATAGGTGTCGCGCGCGGTGCGCGCAACCACGGGGTCGCGGAAGCGGTCGGCGTACACGCGGACCGTCACCGGGTCGAGCTTGGGGGCAGCCGCCCGGAACACGACCTTCTCCAGATACTTGGTGCGTTGCTGCAGAGGCACCCCGATCGACGCCACCACCGGCTGGTAGAGCAGGAACCGCCACAGGTGCGGCGCCATGACCTTCGGCGGCACCCACGGGTGGGCGATGTTGAGCGCCAGATACGCGTCGATGCGCTCCGGGATCCGCAGCGTCAACAGGTGCCCGATGTAGCCGCCCCAGTCGTGGCCGACGAGCAGGAAGCGGTCGATCCCGAGGGCGTCCACGAGTGCGACCAGGTCCGTGACCACGTCCTCTTTGGCCCACCGGTGCGGCGGCGGCCCGGACCACCCGTAACCGGGCAGATCAGGAGCGATGATGCGCAGGCCGGTGGGCGGGTCGGCGAGCAGGTCGCGGTACGCCCAGTGATGTTGGGGCCAGCCGTGCAGCGCCAGGACGGGCCTGCCGTCCTCCGGGCCCGCCTCGGTCACGTGGAAGCTGACTCCGTTGACAGTCACATGGCGGCGGCGTACCCCTCCAATTGGCGGGGGTTGGTTCGTCATGGCCCTGAGAGTAATCGGGAGGGTCTACGGTGCTGATATGCCCGGGTATCGCGACCTCTTCGACGCCAGCACCAACGATCCGACGGCCTTCTGGGCCGACGCGGCCAACGCCGTGACCTGGACCAAGCCGCCCCAGCGAATCCTGGACGACAGCAACCCGCCGTTCTACCGCTGGTTCCCCGACGCCGAACTCAACACCTGTGCCAATGCCCTGGACCGCCACGTCGACAACGGCCGCGGCGAACAGCCCGCGCTGATCTACGACTCGGCCGTCACCGACACCAAGCGCGTCTACAACTACTCCGAGCTGCTGGACCAGACCGCCCGCTTCGCCGGGGTGCTGCGCTCCCTCGGCGTCGGAAAGGGCGACCGCGTCGTCATCTACATGCCGATGATCCCCGAGGCCGTCATCGCGATGCTTGCCTGCGCCCGCCTCGGCGCCGTGCACTCGGTCGTGTTCGGCGGCTTCGCGCCGCACGAGCTGGCGGTGCGCATCGACGACGTCAAGCCGACGGTGGTGGTGTCCGCGTCGTGCGGCATCGAGCCGACCCGTGCCGTGGAGTACAAGCCGATGCTCGACGCCGCGATCGGGATGACGGAGCACCCGCCTGCGCACTGCGTTGTGGTGCAACGGGATCGGTTGCGCTGCGACCTGGTGGAGGGCCGCGACCTGGAGTGGGCCGAGGTGATGAAGGGCGCCGAGCCCGTCGACCCCGTTCCCGTCGCCGCGACCGACCCGCTGTACGTGCTGTACACGTCGGGCACCACCGGCAAGCCGAAGGGCATCGTCCGCGACAACGGCGGCCACGCGGTCGCGCTGCTGTGGAGCATGCGCCACATCTACGACATCGCCCCTGGCGACGTCTTCTGGGCCGCCTCCGATGTCGGCTGGGTGGTCGGCCACTCCTACATCGTCTATGCCCCTTTACTTCTGGGTGCGACGACGGTGCTCTACGAGGGCAAGCCGGTCGGCACCCCGGACCCCGGTGCGTTCTGGCGGATGGCCTCCGAGCACGGTGTGAAGGCGTTGTTCACCGCGCCGACGGCGATCCGCGCGATCCGCAAGGAAGACCCGGAAGGCAAGTACGTCTCCGACTACGACCTGTCGGGGTTGAAGTATCTGTTCCTAGCCGGCGAGCGCCTCGATCCAGACACCTATCACTGGGCGTCGGACAAGCTCGGCATCCCTGTGATCGACCACTGGTGGCAGACCGAGACGGGCTGGCCGATCGCCGCCAATCCGATGGGTACCGAACAACTTCCGATCAAGGCCGGCTCCCCCACCGTCCCGATGCCCGGCTACGACGTGCGGATCCTCGACGAGCACGGGCACGACTGCCCCGCCGGCAAAGAGGGCGCGATCTGCATCCGGCTTCCACTGCCGCCCGGCACGCTGCCGACGCTGTGGAACGCCCAAGACCGCTATCGGGCGTCCTATCTCACCGAGTACCCCGGCTACTACCTCACCGGCGACGGCGGCCACTTCGACGACGACGGCTACCTGTTCGTGATGGGACGCATCGACGACGTCATCAACGTCGCCGGGCACCGACTGTCGACCGGCGCGATCGAAGAGGTGCTGGCCACCCACCCGGCCGTGGCCGAGTGCGCTGTCATCGGCGTGGCCGACGAGATCAAGGGCCAGGCCCCCCGCGGGCTGGTGGTCGTCAAGTCCGGGGCCTCCGCCGAAGGACTCGCCGACGAACTCGTCAAACTGGTCCGCGACGAGATCGGTGCGGTCGCCGCGTTCAAGCTCGTCGACGTCGTCCCTGCGCTACCGAAGACCCGCTCGGGAAAGATCTTGCGCAAGACCATGCGCGGGATCGCGGCGGGCCGCGACGAGCCGGTGCCGTCGACGATCGAAGACCCGTCGGTGCTGGACACCCTGGGACCGATCCTTCGCTCCTGAGGGCGGATGTTATGCCCGACGCAAGTTGGGTATCTCCCATCACAGACGTCAATATGGCTGGTCGTGACGGGAGGCGCGGATGTCCGAACACCCCAAATACATGGCGGTCCAGGGCGCGGCGCTGATCATGGCGGGTGTGCTCATGCTGATCGGCGTGCTGAGCTTCATCCCTGGCGTCACGTCTGACCTCGGCGAGCTCGGCTGGATCGGACAGCATTCCGGCGCAAGGCTTTTCGGCACCTTCGTGGTGTCGGCCGTGCTCAGCATCGTGCACCTGGTCGTCGGGGCCGCCGGCTTCTACTTCGCCCGCACCTACGCCGGGGCGCGTGCGTACCTGCTGGGTGGCGGGCTGCTCTACCTGGGGCTGTGGCTCTACGGCGTGCTTGTCGAATTCGGCAGCGACGCGCACGTCATCCCGCTCAACAGCGCGACGAACTGGTTGCACCTGGGCCTGGGTGCGGTGATGGTGCTGCTCGGCGTGACGCTGGGTGGACAGCACGACCCGACCAAACGGCGGCCGCGGCTGCGCCGCGCGGCCTCCCACTAATTCTGCCGGAATTGCATTCCAGCACCGAAAAGTCGAGTGCATACCTGCTGGAATGCAATTCCGACGAGTACTAGGCGATGGACAGTGCGATGCCGTCGAGGATGTCGTGCTCGCTGACCACCAGTTCGGTGATACCTGCCTTCTCACCCAGCACGGCGGCCAACTCCTCCACGATCAGCGCGCCGCCGCCGATGACGTCGACACGGCCCTCGTGCATCGGCCCCAGCGCTGCGCGCTGCTCCCGCGTCATGGCCAGCAGCTCGGCGCAGACGGGAAGTAGCTCGTCGAAGCTGACGCGCGACAGATGGATCGCATCGGAGTCGTAGGTCGTCATCTTCTGCGCGAGAGCGGCGAGCGTGGTCATCGTTCCCGCGACGCCCACCCACGTCCGGGCCTTCTGGACGGGCACCTGCCGCAACACCTCGGCCAGGGCGTCACGCACGACCGCCCGCGCCGCGTCGATCTCGTCGCCCGTGGGCGGATCGGACCGCAGGCACCGCTCGGTGAGCCGCACACAACCGATATCCGCGGAGTACCCCGCCTCCGCGTCCTCGGAGCCGAGCACCACCTCCGTGGACCCGCCGCCGAGGTCGACCACCACGAAAGGCGCTGCGGCGGAATCGAGATCGCCGACCGCCCCGTAGAACGACAATCCCGCTTCCTCGGTGCCGGTGATCACCTCGGCCACCGCGCCGGGCACGACGGACCCGAGCACCTCCGAGGTCATCGCAAAGAACTCCGCGCGGTTGGACACATCGCGAGCCGCCGACGTCGCGACCATCCGCACCGCGCCGACGTCGTGACGACGCATCAGCTCGGCGTAGGCACTCAACGCAGTTCGGGTGCGCGCCAACGCTTCCGGTGCGAACTCACCCGTCGCGTCGACACCCTGCCCCAGACGCACGATGCGCATCTCGCGATGGACGTCGCGCAGGCGGCCGTCGACGACGTCGGCGATCAGCAACCGGATCGAATTCGTCCCGCAGTCGACCGCCGCGACCCTCACGTCCACACCTTCCTATCGAGAATTCCCGCCATCTCAGGCTCGGCGGCCAGCACCGCCAACGCCTCGTCGCCGAACGGGTTGAGTCCAGGCCCTTTCGCCAGCGAATGAGCAATCACCACGTGCAGGCACTTGACCCGGTCGGGCATTCCACCCCCGGAGAACGTCGTCCCCAACGGCTCGATCGCATCGCGCTCCGCCAGGAACGATTCGTGCGCCCTCCGGTAGGCGGCGGCCAGGTCAGCATCCTGCCCCAGCCGTTCGGTCATCTCACGCATCATGCCCGAAGACTCCAGGCGACTCGCCGCAGCTGTCAGCACCGGGTGGGTCAGATAGTACAGCGTCGGAAACGGCGTTCCGTCAGGAAGTTTCGGTGCGGTCTTGACCACACCCGGCTCGCCGTTCGGGCAGCGGTAGGCGATCGCGAGCACACCGCGGGGCTCCCGACCCAGCTGCCGCGCCACTGCGTCGAGATCAGACTGTTCAACCACCGGGCTGGGGTGCGCTGGGCGGGACGGGCTCCGGCGCCGACGGCGCACCAGGAGGCGGGGTCGGTGGAACACCGTGGGGCGCATCGGCAATCGTGTGCCACAGCGCGGTGTACCACGGGTCGTTGCTCTTCGTCTCGGCCAGATCGGTGGTCGGCGCGCCCGGCGCCGTCGCACCCGGGGGAAGCTGCACCTGATACGGCGTCTCACCGGGCATCACGAAGCCGAGACGCTCACGCGCCTGCGCGGCGATGAACACCGGATCGGCGAGCTTGGCCTTCTGCTCCTCCAGCTCCGCGATCTGTTCTCGCAATTGAGCTTCGCTGGCTTCGAGCTGCTTCATCTCGGTGCGCTGGGCGAAGTAGGTCCGGACCGGACCGGCGATGGTCAACGTCAGGATGCAGATGACGGCAGCCAGGATCGCGGCCCGCCGCGCAGCCGAACCGAACCGCTGCTCTGCCGCCGCCTCCGCCGACGCGATGATCGACTCCCGGATCGATCCACTGTCGGGGGTGTCGGAGAGATCGACGAACTCGGCGTCCTCCTGCGGCGGGGTCGGCGCCGCGCGCGGCGTCTCCCGACGTGCCGACGTCGGGCGGGGCTTCGCGCGACCGCCGTCACCGGGCCGAGCCGGCCGGGACGCGGGAGCTTTCTTGCTCCTCGCGTCCCCGCCGGTACGCCGCTTCGGATCGGGCCGCTTCGCTTCGGGCACGGGCTATTTGGTCTCCACACTGAAGCGCGGGAACGCCAGGTCGCCCGCGTAGCGAGCGGCGTCACCGAGTTCCTCCTCGATGCGCAGCAACTGGTTGTACTTGGCGACCCGCTCGCTGCGGGCCGGTGCACCGGTCTTGATCTGACCGCTGCCGACCGCCACCGCCAGGTCAGCGATCGTGGTGTCCTCGGTTTCGCCGCTGCGGTGGCTCATCATGGTCTTGTAGCCGGCGTTGTGGGCCAGCGACACCGCATCGAGCGTCTCGGTCAGCGTGCCGATCTGGTTCACCTTGACCAAAAGGGCGTTGGCGGCGCCCTTTTCGATGCCGTCCTCCAACCGCTCGGGGTTGGTGACGAACAGGTCGTCACCGACGAGCTGCACTCGGTCACCGATCGCGGTGGTCAGCGCGACCCAGCCGTCCCAGTCGTCCTCCGACAGCGGATCCTCGATCGACACCAGCGGGTAGGCACCCAACAGGTCGGCGTAGAACGCGGCCATCTGATCGGCGGTGCGCGTCTCCTTCTCGAACGCGTAGCCGGTGCCGTCGGTGTAGAACTCCGTCGCGGCGACGTCGAGGGCCAGCGCCACATCGCTGCCGATCTTGAGCCCGGCCGCCTCGATCGCCGTGCCGATCAGGTCCAGCGCCGCCTTGGTGCCGGGCAGGTCGGGCGCGAAACCGCCCTCGTCGCCGAGGCCGGTGGCCAGGCCCTGCTTCTTGAGCACCGACTTCAGCGAGTGATACACCTCCGCACCCCAGCGCAGCGCCTCCTTGAAGCTCGGCGCGCCGATGGGCGCGATCATGAACTCCTGGACGTCGACGCCGGTGTCGGCGTGGGCGCCGCCGTTGATGATGTTCATCATCGGCACGGGAAGGATGTGGGCGTTCGGTCCGCCGATGTAGCGGAACAGCGGCAGCTCGGCCGCCTGCGCGGCCGCCTTGGCCACCGCCAGGGACACACCGAGGATCGCGTTCGCGCCCAGCCGCGACTTGTCGGGGGTGCCGTCGAGATCCAACAACGCCTGGTCGACGAGCCGCTGCTCGTCGGCCCCCAAGCCGATCACCGCGGGCGCGATCTCGTCGAGCACCGCCTCGACGGCCTTCTCGACGCCTTTGCCGAGGTAGCGGGACCCGCCGTCGCGCAGCTCCACTGCCTCGTGCTCACCCGTCGACGCACCCGACGGCACGGCCGCCCGGGCCACGGTTCCGTCCAGCAGGCCCACCTCCACCTCGACCGTCGGGTTTCCCCGGGAATCGAGGATCTCGCGGGCTCCGACCTGCTCGATGATGGGCACTGTCGCCTCCTGGGTCTTTGGCTCAGACGTTTTCGGTGTTGAGCCTAGAGCGTGCGTGTTCAGCAGGTGATGTCAGAGCGGATGTCCCTGGGCGTAGGCCGTCGCCCAGTCGCGCACATTGCGGGCGTACGCGTCGGAATGGTTGTAGGCGCGCAACGCCTCCATCCACCCCCGCGGCTTCGACAGATCCTTGCCGCGCCAGCACAGGTACCCCGCCGCCGACAGTGCCGCGTCATCGATGTTGTCGGCGCTGATGTCGCCGTCGTTGTTGGCGTCGACCCCATACAGCCGCCACGTCTCGGGAATGAACTGCATCGGCCCCATCGCGCGGGCGTAGGGCTCCTCCCCTTTATCTTCGACAGCCGGGTCGTGGCTGACCGAATCGCGATCGAGGATCTCCAGGTTGCCGTTGGACCCGTCGAGCAGGACACCGCGGATCGGCGGCGTCACCTCACCGTCCGGCGCGACGGTCGAGCCGCGGTAGGTGCCGTGATGGCTCTCCACCTGACCGATGCCGGCCAGCGTCGTCCACGACAGATGGCAGTCGGGGTTCTCCACCTCGGCGACCCGGGCGGCGTAGGCGTAGGCCTCCAGCGCGGTCACCGGAATTCCGAGCGCGGGCGCGCGCGCGGCGGCCCACTCGTGCAGCTGGTCGGCGGGGCGGCCTTTGGCATAGGTGTCGATTTGCGGGACGGCGTCGCCCGGCGGCGGCGGGACACCGTCGGGCACCAGCGTGCCCAGCTGCCACGAGCAGCTCGAGGCCAGAAGCAGCGCTGTCGCGCCGATCACGGCCACCGCTTGTAGCCAACGCACCCGCGTCACCGGACTCCCTCGAACCACTCTCGTTGTAAGCCATGCTGCCACGCAGGCAGGGACTTGAGGCTCACCTCGGGCGGCGGGCCATGGGTGTACATTCACTGTGCGCTTCGGTAATAGGTGAGCCACACCTTCGTTTGGCAAGCCAAAGCAAACAGGCGCTCGGCGTAGCGAGGACACATCATGGTTGCTGAGATCGACCTGGCGGTCACCTCCTACTACGCGGCCCCCAACGTCACCTCACAGCTTTTTGGCAGCGGGCTCATAGGTTTGCGCGAGGGCCTGGAAGCGGCAATCGTCGTCTCGATCCTGGTCGCGTTCCTCGTCAAGTCCGATCGTCGTGACGCGCTGAAGTGGGCGTGGCTGGGCGTCGGCGCCGCCGTCGCGATGACGCTGATCGTGTTCCTGGCCATCCAGTTCGGCACCCACACCATCACCGGCCTCGGCGCGGAGGCGATCGCCGGGGTGGCATCCCTGATCGCCGTCGCCATCGTCACGACCATGGTGCTGTGGATGAAGAAGGCATCGGCATCGATGTCGGGTCAGCTGCGCGGCGAGATGTCGCGCGCACTGGAAACCGGTCCGCTGGCCATCACCGCGCTGGCGTTCCTCGCCGTCGGCCGCGAAGGCGTCGAAACCGCGCTGTTCATGGTCGGATATGCCGAGGCGCAGACGGCGTGGCCACTGATCGGCCTCATCATCGGGGTACTGATCGCCGGCTTGATCGCCTACGCGATGTACCGCGGCGCGCTGAGCATCAACCTCGCCAAGTTCTTCACCTACACCGGCGTCTTCCTGATCGTCGTCGCCGCCGGGATCCTCTCCTACGGCATCGGCGCCCTGCAGACCGTCGGCTGGCTGCCCGGACTCGGCAGCCAGGCATTCGACATCAGCACGTCGTTCAACTGGTCGGCCTGGTACGGCGAGGTCATCCAGGGCATCTTCAACGTCACGCCGACCCCCACGGTGCTGCAGCTGGTCGGCTACCTGACCTACCTCGTCGTCGTCCTGGTGCTTTTCCTGCGCCCGACCACTCCGGCGGCGATCAAGACCTCCGCAACCAATCCATCACCCGAAAGGTCCACCACGTGAAGGTTCAATCCTCCGCAGCCGTGATCGCGGCGGCACTGGCCGCATTTGCGCTGACCAGCTGCCAAGCCAAGGAAGAGGCACCCGCGGCATCCGAGGACGGCGGCACCGCCGCGCCGTCGGAGATCACGGTCGAGGCGTCCGACACCTCGTGCGAGCTCTCCGGCACCGAGGGCAAGACCGGGGCCAACACCTTCGTGATCACCAACAACGGCACAAAGGTCACCGAGTTCTACGTCTACGGCGAGGGTGAGCGCGTGATGGGCGAGGTGGAGAACATCTCCCCCGGCCTCCAGCGCAAGCTGATCGTCCAGCTCAGCCAGCCGGGCACCTACCAGACGGCCTGCAAGCCCGGAATGATCGGCGACGGCCTTCGCGGCGACTTCACGGTCACCGGCGAGGAGGTCCAGGTCGACACCGAGGGCAAGTTCAAGGAAGCCGCCGACAACTACAAGCGCTACGTCAACAGCCAGGTCGAGGCCCTCGTCCCGGCGGTGGAGGCGTTCGCCGCGGCGATCAAGTCCGGCGACATCGAAGCGGCCAAGGCCCAGTACCCCACCTCACGCGTGTACTACGAACGCATCGAACCCGTCGCCGAGTCGTTCCCCAATGACCTCGACCCGCGCATCGACCTGCGCGAGGCCGACCTCGAGCCCGGCCAGAAGTGGACCGGCTTCCACCGCCTGGAGAAGGACCTGTGGGTCAGCGGCCTGCAGCCCGACACCAACGCGATCGCCGACCAACTGGTCGCCGACGTGAAGGAATTGCAGGCCGGAGTGAGTGCCCCGGACTTCACGGTGGACTCGACCCAGATCGCCGGCGGCGCGCAGGGCCTGCTCGACGAGATCGCCACCAGCAAGATCACCGGCGAAGAGGACATCTTCAGCCACACCGACCTGTGGGACTTCAACGCCAACCTGCAGGGTTCGCAGACCGCGGTGGCGTCGGTCCGGCCGATCCTCGACGAGCGCAACCCCGACCTCGGCAAGCGCGTCGATCAGCGCTTCGAGGAAGTCGAAGCCCTCTTGGAGAAGTACCGCGAAGGCGATGGTTTCGTGCTGTACGACACGGTGACCGAGCCCGAACGACAGGAGCTCTCGCGCGCGATCGATGCGCTGAGCAAGGAGGTAAGCCAGGTGCAAGGTGTCATCGCGCCCCAGTGACGTGAGTCCGCCGGTTGAGCCCGAACCCCAGCGGTCCGGGCTCAGCCGGCGCAAGCTCTTCGGCGCCGCGGGTGTCACCGCGGCAGTGGTCGGCGCGGCCGGTGCGGGGGCGCTGGCCGGCCGCGCGTCGGCCGCCTCGACGCCCAACCACCTCGACACCGCCGTCCCCTTCCGCGGCAAGCATCAGGCGGGCATCATCACCGAGGCCCAGGACCGCATGCACTTCGCCACGTTCGACGTGACGACGAACAGCCGCGACGACGTCATCAAGATGCTCGCCGACTGGACCGAGATGGCCGAGCGGATGACGCAGGGCAAGGAGGCGTTCCCCAACGGCTCCACCGGTCAGAATCCGTACTCCCCGCCGTCGGATACGGGCGAGGCTCTCGGCCTGCCGCCATCGCAGCTGACTCTGACCATCGGATTCGGACCGTCGTTCTTCCTCAAAGACGGTGTCGACCGGTTCGGCATCGCCGACAAGAAGCCCGCCGAACTCGTCGACCTGCCCAAGTTCCCGAACGAGAAGATCGACCCGGCCCGCAGTGGCGGCGACATCGTCGTGCAGGCATGCGCCAACGACCCGCAGGTCGCGGTGCACGCCATCCGCAATCTGGCGCGGATCGGCTTCGGCACCGTCGCGGTCCGCTACTCGCAGCTGGGGTTCGGTCGGACGTCGTCGACGACACGCGAGCAGTCGACGCCGCGAAACCTGTTCGGCTTCAAAGACGGAACAGCCAACCTGCGCTCGGACGAGACGGAGAAGCTCGACAAGTTCGTGTGGGTCGCCGACGGTGACGGCCCGTCCTGGCTGACGGGCGGAAGTTACCTGGTGGCGCGCCGGATTCGGATGCGCATCGAGCAGTGGGACCGCACCACGTTGCTCGAGCAGGAACGCGTCATCGGCAGGCAGAAGGGCACCGGCGCTCCGATGGGCCTCGACGACGAGTTCGAAGAACTGAACTTCGACCTCAAGAACGACAAGGACGAGCCGCTGATCGACACGCTCGCCCACGTCCGGCTGGCCTCCCCGGAGCATTTGGGCGGCATCGAAATCCTGCGCCGCGGTTACAACTTCACCGACGGCTCAGACGGCTTCGGGCACCTCGACGCGGGGTTGTTCTTCATCGCGTTCGTCCGCAACCCGGTGACGCAGTTCGTGCCGATGCAGAACGCCATCTCCCGCGACGACGCCATGAACGAGTACGTGACGCCGACCAGCTCGGCGGTGTTCGCCTGTCCGCCCGGCATTCCCGAGGGTGACACGTCGACGTTCTGGGGCTCGACACTCTTCGACTGAGGGCCAGGCGCGACGAGATCCACCGTTTGCAGCGAAAGTGCGAGTGCAGCGCTGCAAAAGGTGGATTTGGCCGCGACGCTCGAACCTTTCGCAGCGAAAGTGCGAGATCGGAGCTGCTAAACGTCGGAGGGTGGTTCGTCCGCGTCGCCGTCGTCCGCGTCGTCTTCAGCTTCGTCTTCGGGCTCTCCTGGCATCGCTTCGGCGACAACGACAGAGGCCGGCCAGTGCGCTCGCCACTCCTCGGCGGAGATCACGCCGCGCGGAGCGTCGTCGAGTTCCTCGGCGACATCCGCACTACGCCTGGCGGTGACGGCGGCCCTCTCGGCCACCCGGACGTCGTCCATGAACTCCAGAACGGCTGAGCGCAACGCATTCTCGGCGTCGACGTCGGCGGATACCGTCACCGACGTGATGGACGACGGGATCAGATCATCGGGCAATCCAGCGGTCTCGGCTCTGGCGAGCACCTTCTGCGTCAACGCCAACGCCGGCTGCGCGGTGGGAATGTCGTCCATGCAGGATTCACGCGTCGACCGTTCCAGCGCTTTGCGGTGCTCCCACTGCGCCAGCTGATCCTCAAGCGAAATCGATTCTCCTGCAAGCACTGCGGGTACGCGGTTGCCGAGTTTGCGCACCAGCGCGTCGGCGACGTCGTCGATGTCGAACGACTTCTCGGGGGCCTCTTCGGCGATACGCGCGTGGAACAGCACCTGCAGCAGGACATCGCCGAGTTCGTCGCGCAACTCGGTGAGGTCACCGCCGTGTACCGCGTCGAACAGCTCGTAGGTCTCCTCCAGGAGGTAGCGACGCAGCGAGTCATGCGTCTGCTGACTCTCCCACGGACCCGCGGTGCGCAGCTTGTCCATCATCGACACCGCATCGACCAGACGTTCACCGCGCTGCGCGGACGGCGCCGAGATCACCCGCTCGCCCGCGGTGACGCGCGCCACGACGTCGGGATGATCAGGATCAGACGACAGCAGCACCTCCGCCGCCTCACCGGTGTAGGCGGGCCGCGCAGACGGTAGCGACCAAGGGACCTTGATCGGCATCTCCTCGGTGTACTGCACGTCACCGGCCAGCAATTCGATCGCCTCGACAGGGACCAGCGACGGGCGGCGTGGATCGACGAGGACGACGGTCATCGCAGTCGGTTATATCAGCTTTGCCCGGCGGCGAGCCATCTGTTGCACGACCTCGAGTCCTAATCGTGAAGCACTTTGATGAGACCCGAGACGAACTCGATCAACTCCAGGTCGCGGATCCGCGGCGCGCCGACACCGCTGCCTGCGCGCGGGATCGGCACCTGCACGGTTGACGTCGTCGCGCGATAGTTCGCGCCGGCATAGAGCCGCTTGAGCCGCAGCTGCGCAGAATCGGGCAGCGTCAGCGGCGAGATCCGTAGCGTGGACGCCGCCGACGTCACCGCGCCGATCTCGGTGAGACCATGGGCGCGCGCGAGCAGCCGTAACCGGGCGACGGCCACCAGCAACTCCGCCGGCTCGGGCAGCGGGCCGTAACGGTCGACGAGCTCCTCGATCACCGCGTCGACCGCGGCGTCGTCGGGAGCGGCGGCGAGCCTGCGATAGGCCTCCAGCCGCAGCCGGTCGCTGCCGATGTAGTCCGGCGGCAGGTGGGCATCGACGGGAAGGTCGATCCGCACATCCTTCGGTTCCTCCGCTGTGGCAACGGTTTTCCCGTCGGCGGCGGCTCGATACGCCTCCACGGCCTCGCCGACCAGGCGCACGTAGAGGTCGAAGCCGACACCGGCGACGTGGCCGGACTGCTCGGCGCCCAACACATTTCCGGCACCACGGATCTCGAGGTCCTTCATCGCAACAGCCATGCCCGCGCCCAGCTCGTTGTTCTGCGCGATGGTCGCCAAGCGGTCGTAGGCGGTCTCGGTCAGCGGAACCTCGGGCGGGTACAGGAAGTACGCATAGCCCCGCTCACGGGAACGGCCGACGCGGCCCCGCAGCTGGTGCAGCTGGGACAGCCCGAACGTGTCGGCGCGTTCCACGATCAGCGTGTTGGCGTTCGAAATGTCCAGGCCCGTCTCGACGATCGTCGTGCATACCAGGATGTCGAACTCACGGTTCCAGAACCCCTCGACCGTCTTCTCCAGCTGCTCCTCGGGCATCTGCCCGTGCGCGACGACGACCCGCGCCTCCGGCACCAGCTGCCTGACCTTGGCCGCGGCCTGGTCGATCGAGCGCACCCGGTTATGGATGTAGAACGCCTGCCCGTCGCGCAACATCTCGCGCCGCAGCGCGGCCGCGACCTGTTTGTCGTCGTGCGGGCCGACGTACGTCAGCACCGGATACCGCTCCTCCGGTGGGGTCAGGATCGTCGACATCTCACGGATACCGGCCAGGCTCATCTCCAGCGTGCGCGGAATCGGGGTGGCGCTCATCGTCAGAACGTCGACGTGGGTGCGCATCGACTTGATGTGCTCTTTGTGTTCGACGCCGAAACGCTGCTCTTCGTCGACGATGACCAACCCGAGGTCCTTCCACGTCACCCCGGTCTGCAGGAGCCGGTGGGTGCCGATGACGATGTCGACGGAGCCGTCCTTCATCCCCTCCATCGTGGCGCGGGATTCGGCGGGATCGGTGAACCGTGACAAGCCTTTCACCGTCACGGGAAAGCCGGTCATGCGATTGGTGAACGTCTGCAGGTGCTGGTCGGCCAGCAGCGTCGTGGGCACCAGCACCGCGACCTGCTTACCGTCCTGCACGGCCTTGAATGCGGCACGGACGGCGATCTCGGTCTTGCCGTAGCCCACGTCGCCGCAGATGACGCGGTCCATCGGCACGGGTTTCTCCATGTCCGCCTTGACCTCGGTGATCGCGGTCAGCTGGTCGACGGTCTCGGTGAAACCGAACGCGTCCTCCATCTCCGTCTGCCACGGGGTGTCCGGACCGAACGCGTGACCGGGTGAGGCCTGACGTTTGGCGTAGAGCGTGACGAGTTCGGCGGCGATCTCCCGAACTGCCCGGCGCGCTTTGGTTTTCGTGTTCGCCCAGTCACTGCCGCCGAGCCTGCTGAGGGTGGGCGACTCACCACCGACGTAGCGCGACAGCTGGTCGAGCGAGTCCATCGGGACGTACAACCGGTCCGACCCGCCGCCACGCCTGGCCGACGCGTACTCAAGCACCAGATACTCGCGGCGAGCGCCACCGACCACCCGTTCGGTCATCTCGACGAAGCGGCCGATGCCGTGCTGGTCGTGCACGACCATGTCGCCTGCGGTGAGCGCCAGCGGGTCGACGACGTTGCGACGTTTGGCCGCAAGCTTTTTGCCCTCCGTGGCCGCCGCGCGGTTTCCGGTCAAATCGGTCTCGGTGATCACCACCAGGTTGGCGCCCGGAATGACGACACCGTCGTGCAGCGGCCCCTTCAGGACGCCGACCACACCTTCACGCGGGGTGTCTCCAGGCTCGAGAATCGCTGCGGGCGTGTCGGATTCGGAAAGCTGCTCGACCACGCGCTTCGCGGTGCCGGTGCCCGGGGTGACGACGGCGCCGAAGCCGCCGGTAGCGATATGGGCGCGCAGCATCGCGAAGATCTCATCGAGGTTGTGCTGCTGGCCACGTGCCGACGGAGCCGGCCGGATGTCGAGGGCTGTGGACTCACCCGAGCCGCTGTCGAGCTGGCTCAGCGTCCACCACGGGTGACCGCCTGCCCGGGCTGCGTCACGGGCGTCGCCGTAGCTGACGTATCCCGAGGCGCCCAGCGCCTCGATGTCGATCGGCACGTCGCCGCCCACCGCGGCGGTCGACCACGACGCTTCGAGGAACTCGCGGCCCGTCTTGATCAGGTCGGCGGCGCGGGTCCGCACCTTCTCGGGGTCGCACACCAGCAACGGAGTGCCGTCCGGCAGATGGTCGGGCAACGTCGCATAGTCGCTGGGACGCAACAGCGGAAGCAGGGCTTCCATCCCCTCCACGGGGATGCCCTCGGACAACCGGGCCAGCATGTCGGGCACGCTGCCAGGCACACTGTTCTCCACCACCGGATGCTCGGCCGACAAGGCCGTGGCCCGGTCCCGGACCTCGGCGGTCAGCAGCAGTTCCCTGCAGGGCACGGCGATCAGGGTGTCGATGTCGATCTCGGGGATGGATCTCTGGTCGGCGACCGAGAACATCCTCATCTCGGACACCTCGTCACCCCAGAACTCGATGCGCACCGGATGCTCGGCAGTCGGCGGGAACACGTCGAGGATGCCTCCGCGGACGGCGAATTCGCCGCGTTTGCCGACCATGTCGACACGGGTGTACGCCAGTTCGACCAGGCATGCGATGGTGTCGTCGAAGTCCGCGTCGGCGCCGACGGTGAGCGTCACCGGCTCGACCTGCGCCAGGTCGGGCGCCATCGGCTGCAACAGCGAACGCGCCGTGGTGACGACGATCCGAAGTGGCGCGCCGAGGCGGGCGTCGTCCGGATGGGCCAGGCGGCGCAGCACCATCATCCGCGCCCCGACCGTGTCGACCCCGGGTGAGAGCCGCTCGTGCGGCAGCGTTTCCCATGACGGGAACAGCGCAACCGCGTCCCCGAAGACGCCCTGCAGTTCTGCGGTCAGGTCGTCGGCTTCCCGGCCGGTCGCTGTGACGACGAGAAGCGGGCCGGACTGGGCGAGCGCGGACGCCACGAACAGGCGTGCGCTGGCCGGCCCGACGAGGCTGAGATCGGCAGGCCGGGCGGCGGCGCGGCGGGCGATCTCCTGCAGAGAGGGATCGCGCAGCGCGAGGTCGACGAGGCCCGCGATCGGGGTTTGGACATGGCTGAGCCCCGAAACGGTCATGATGCCTCCATCGTAGGCACTGCGCCGACAAGCAGAGCGGCCGTCCCGGGCGTCCGAATTGGTGCGCAGACCCCCCGGCTCCCGGTGTTAGCGTCGGTGCGGGTTTGCGGGGAACGGGAGAGGTGATGGTTGCGACGCTTTCGATCGTGGAAGGCACCCAACCATCTCGTTTGCTGGATTCCGCCCGACAGCAGGACGAGAAGGTCGCCGCGCTGGCCGCCCACACCGCGGAGTTGCAGAGCGAACTCGACGCGCTGCGCGCAGCCTGGCACGGCGGAGCCGCCGACGCCGCCATCGCGAGGGCCGAGGCCGACCTCACACGCCACCGTCGGTTGCACGCCACACTGACGAACTACGCGGCCGCGTTGCGGTACGGCGGTGTCAACCTGGATCCGCTGCGCAGCCAGATCCTGGCAATGGCCGCTCAGGCCCGCGCCCTGGGCGGCATGGTCGGCGATGACGGGAGCGTGTGGGGGCACGACACGTTGGGCATGATGTCGCCGACGCTGGCCGGTGCCTACACCACGTCGTTGAAGACGATGCTGTCCTGGTTCGCGCGCATCGACGACACGGTCGCCGAGGCGGTGCGAAGCGGCTCCGCGGTGCCTCAGACCCCGGTGCCGACCCTGAAGTGGGGTGACGACGACCTCTATGACGGCGACCCCAAAGGCTCTGACGTCAACCAGGACGGCATCGGCGACTGCTACCTCGTCGCCACGATGAGCTCGATCGCGAACGCCAACCCGCAGTGGATCAAGGACCGCATCAGCTACGACCCGTACACAGGCCTGTTCGACGTGACGCTGTGGGACGGGCGCGAATGGCGCCACATCCCCGTCACCCAGGCCGACATCGACGCCAACATCGCCCAGCACGGCGCCAGCGGAGTGGACAACAACGTGCCCGGTGCGCCGTTGTGGCCCGCGGTGCTGGAATCCGCATACGCCAAGATGAAGACCTCGGGCACCGAGCTGACGAAGATCCAGAGTGGGGTGACACCACCGGCGCTGGAAGCGCTCACCGGCAACAACGGCGATTGGATTTTCCCCGCCACCGAATGGATGTCCCCGAGCCAGAACATCGACACCCGGATCGCCGACGCGTTGGCGGGCAATCAGCCCGTGATGCTGTCGACCAGCATCTTCACGAAGGACTCGGTGGCGCCGATGCACGTCTACTCGATCGAAGGAATCACAGGCACGGGAAGCGACGCGACGGTGACGTTGCGCAATCCGTGGGGCCCCGGCAGCGAGCTGCCCCCGGTGTTCGACGTCCGCCTCGGGGATTTGATCGGCACCGACCCGCTCGGCGGAGTCGGCTTGGGCCCAACCGCGATGATCAACATCGGCCGGATGGGGTCCTGAGTGTTCAAACGCATCCTGATCGTCGCCGTGACGATCGCGCTCGTCGCCATTTTGGGCGTCACCGCGTATTCGAGGCTGTACCTGCCGACGACCCGCCCGATCCTCAACGGGGCTCCGCTGGTTCTGCCCGGCAAACTTGAGAAGCTGTCCGCGGACCCGCTGGGCAGCCAGCCACAGGCCGATCGGCAACGGTTCGGAGTCGCCATGCACGACGCGGTGAGCGCTATCGCACCGGACTACCGGATCGAGACCGAAGAGCTTTACGTCCGCCGCACCGGCTACGACTGGGTCGCGCTCGAAAAGATGGCGAGCCCCTATCTCGACCAGTACGGCCTGACCTTGGCCGAACAGGGTCAGGAACAGGTCGGCGGTGAGACCGTGGACTACCTCATGTGGCGCCCGGAGTGGCTGCGCAGCATCGTCGACGACCGGATCGTACTCGCGGTGGCCCTGCGCACGCTGCTCGAACCCGACTACGGGACAATGATTTTCGGCTACTTCGTGCTGCGGCCGCGCTAGCGGCTACTCCTCGTGCAGCACGGGGTCGGACTCGAGGTGCGTCAACCCGTTCCAGCACAGGTTCACCAGATGGGCGGCGACGACCTCCTTTTTCGGCTCCCGTACGTCGAGCCACCACTGCGCCGCCATCGACACCGAACCGACGAGCGCCTGCGCGTACAGCGGCGCGAGATCGGGGTCGAGACCGCGGCGGGAGAAATCCCCGGCAAGGATCGACGCGACCTGGCTGACGGCGTCGTTGAGCAGCGTGGAGTAGGTGCCCTGCGTGATGCTCGCCGGCGAATCCCGGATGAGAATCCGGAACCCGTCGGTGCGTTCCTCGACGTAGGTCAGCAACGCCAGCGCCACGCGCTCGACCCGAACCCGCGACCTGTTGTCGGCCAGCGAGGACGTGATGCCGTCCAGCAGGGCCGACATCTCGCGGTCGACGACGACGGCGTACAGGCCTTCTTTGCCCCCGAAGTGTTCGTACACAACAGGTTTGGACACGTTGGCCCGCAGCGCGATCTCCTCGATCGAGGTGCCGTCGAACCCGCGCTCGGCGAACAGCGACTTGGCGATCTCGATCAGTTGCTGGCGGCGTTCGCTGCCGGTCATCCTCGCCCGCGGCGCGCGGGGATGACTGTCCGGCTTGTCGGGGCCTGCCACGCGTTTCAGCCTAAACCGTGACCGCACCCGAACCGCGTAACGTCGGGCCTGTGATCGCGCTGGACCGCTTGATCAGCATGCTCGGTGGCTCCGGCGCTGACCGAGGCGCTGCATCGGCCGCGCTCCAGGGCCGGCGGCGAGGTGGTCGCCAGGCGGCTCGGCCTGCCGCTGTCCTCGCTGCGGGAGATCGCGCTGCGGGAGATTCGATCGCTGGGTGGGCTAGAGTCGCACGCGTAACTCGTGACCCGGTCCGTCGTGGTGTAATCGGCAGCACCTCTGATTTTGGTTCAGATAGTTCAGGTTCGAGTCCTGGCGACGGAGCTCAACGAGCGGGGCTTGCCGAGTGAGTCGACAACAAGAGCGGCCAGCGTGCGCGAAAAGACATCCAGAAGCGGTGTGTCGGCGCGCAAACACGCGCGCTCGCGGTGCAAGGGCGCTCGCGACGGCGAGGAAGGACATCCATGCGTGACACCGCGGTCCTGATTCTGGCGGCCGGCGCAGGCACCCGGATGAAATCCGACACCCCGAAGATGCTGCACACGCTGGGCGGTCGCAGCATGCTGGGCCACAGCATGCACGCCGTGGCCCAGATCGCGCCGAAGCACCTCGTCGTGGTGGTCGGCAAAGACCGCGACCGCGTGGGCCCGGCAGCTGCGCAGATCGGCGAGCAGCTCGGCAGGACGGTCGACATCGCGGTGCAGGAAGAGCAGCGCGGTACCGGGCACGCGGTCGCGTGCGGTATCACGGCCCTTCCCGAGGATTTCGACGGTGTCGTCGTCGTCACCGCCGGCGATGTCCCGTTGCTGAACTCCGAGACCTTGGCCGAGTTGGTCGCCGCCCACCACGCCGAGTCCGCTGCGGCCACGCTGCTGACAACCACCCTGGCCGACCCGACCGGCTACGGACGGATCCTGCGCAGCCCGGACGGCGAGGTGCTCGCCATCATCGAACAGGCCGACGCCACCGAGTCCCAGAAGGAGATCACCGAGGTCAACGCTGCGGTGTACGCGTTCGACATCGGCGCGCTGCGCTCGGCGCTGAGCAGACTGCGCGCCGACAACGCCCAACAGGAGCTCTACCTGACCGACGCGATCGCCCTCGTCCGCGGCGACGGCGGCCACGTGCGGGCCAAGCACATCGACGATTCCGACCTGGTCGCCGGCGTCAACGACCGCGTTCAGCTGGCCGCGCTGGCCGGTGTCCTCAACCGCCGCATCGTCGCGGCCCACCAGCGCAACGGGGTGACGGTGATCGACCCGGCGACGACGTGGATCGACATCGACGTGACCATCGGCCGCGACACCGTCATACGCCCCAACACCCAACTGCACGGCGCAACCACCGTCGGAGGCGGGTGCGAGATCGGGCCCGACACCACCCTGACCGATGTCGCTGTCGGAGACGGCGCCCAGGTGATCCGCACCCACGGCAGCTCGTCGACCGTCGGCGCCCACTCCGTCGTCGGCCCCTTCACCTATCTGCGTCCCCGCACAGCGCTCGGCGCGTCCGCCAAGCTCGGCGCATTCGTCGAAACCAAGAACGCCACCATCGGGACCGGCACCAAAGTGCCGCACCTGACCTACGTCGGCGACGCCGACATCGGCGAGCACAGCAACATCGGCGCCTCCAGCGTGTTCGTCAACTACGACGGAGAAACCAAGAGCCGCACCACGATCGGCTCCCACGTGCGCACCGGGTCCGACACCATGTTCGTGGCGCCCGTCACCGTCGGCGACGGCGCCTACACCGGCGCTGGGACCGTCGTACGAGAGGACGTCCCCCCTGGCGCGCTCGCTGTTTCGGCTGGTCCGCAGCGCAACATCGAAGGCTGGGTGGCGCAGAAGAGACCGGGCAGCGCCGCGGCCGAAGCCGCCGCACGAGCGGCGAAGGCAGCCGCGGCGGAAACGCCCCAAGCTACCAGCGAGTAGCATTCGGTCGCCGTTTGTTGGCATTCTGGTAACCCGCCAGCGTATGAACGTCAGCGCTACGTACGATGACCCGAGAATCGACACCGACCGCCGAGGGCAGACCGTGAGCCACGACTGGACCGACAACCGCAAGAACCTGATGCTCTTCTCGGGTCGGGCGCACCCTGAACTCGCCGAGCAGGTCGCCAAGGAACTCGACGTGGCGGTCACCGCACAGACCGCCAGGGACTTCGCCAACGGAGAGATCTTCGTCCGCTTCGACGAGTCCGTCCGAGGCTGCGACGCCTTCGTGCTGCAGAGCCATCCGTGGCCGCTCAACCAGTGGCTGATGGAACAGCTGCTCATGATCGATGCACTCAAGCGTGGTAGCGCCAAGCGGATCACCGCGATCCTGCCGTTTTATCCCTATGCGAGACAGGACAAGAAACACCGCGGGCGTGAGCCGATCTCCGCGCGCCTCGTCGCCGACCTGCTCAAGACCGCAGGCGTGGATCGCATCGTCACCGTCGACCTGCACACCGACCAGATCCAGGGCTTCTTCGACGGGCCGGTGGATCACATGCGCGCCCAGAAGCTGCTGACCGGCTACATCGCCGAGAACTACGCCGATCACGACATGGTCGTCGTCTCCCCCGACTCCGGCCGCGTGCGCGTCGCCGAGAAGTGGGCAGACTCCCTCGGCGGCGTGCCGCTGGCCTTCATCCACAAGACCCGCGATCCCCTGGTGCCCAATCAGGTCAAGTCCAACCGCGTCGTCGGCGACGTCAAGGGCAGGACGTGCATCCTCACCGACGACATGATCGACACCGGCGGCACCATCGCCGGGGCCGTCCGACTGCTCAAAGAAGACGGGGCGGCCGACGTCGTCATCGCCGCCACACACGGCGTGCTGTCGGACCCGGCACGCGAACGACTCGCCGACAGCGGTGCGCGCGAGGTCATCGTCACCAACACGCTGCCGATCGGCGAGGACAAGATGTTCCCGCAGCTGACCGTGCTCTCGATCGCGCCACTGCTGGCCAACACCATCCGCGCGGTCTTCGAAAACGGCTCCGTGACAGGGCTTTTCGACGGGTCAGCTTGACAGTGGCGCGGATCCTGCACAACCCCAAATGCTCGACGTCCCGCAAGACCTTGGAGCTGTTGCGCGACAACGGTGTCGAACCGGAGATCGTGCTGTACCTCAAGACGCCGCCATCGCGCGCCGAGCTGGAGACGATGATCTCCGATGCGGGCATCGACGCGCGGACGGCGATACGCAAACGCGAATCGCTTTACGGTGAACTGGATCTCGCGTCGGCCTCCGACGACGAACTGCTGGACGCGATGGCCGAACACCCGATACTGATCGAGCGGCCGTTCGTCATCACCGACAAGGGCACCCGATTGGCCCGGCCCATCGACAACGTCCGAGAGATTCTGTGACCGTTCGCCTTCTGCTGGCCGTGACCGCCGCGGCGGCGCTGGTCATGACAGGATGCGCAACCGAAACGCCTGACTATCAATCGGTCTGGTCGACGACCTCCGCGGCCCCCACGTCGACGACCGACGCGTCGGCGCCGCCGAAATCGATCGCGGCGTTCCTGGAGGAGTCCGGTGTCGGCGGACAACCCGTCGCCCCGGACAAGCTGACCGACTTGACGGTGTCGATCCCGACACCGGCCGGCTGGCAGCCCTACATGAACACCAACTTGGCGCCGGGCACCCGGACGATCGCCAAAGGCGACACCTACCCCATGGCGATGCTGATGGTGTTCGAGCTCGACGGCGACTTCGACGTCACGCAGGCCCTGAGCCACGCGAACGCCGACGCCCAGATGTCGGAGAACTTCACCGAACTCAACACCTCAGCGCAGCCGTTCAACGGTTTCCCGTCGTCGATGATCGAGGGCAGCTACGACCTCAACGGCTCCAGGATGCACAGCTACAACCGCATCGTCATCGCCACCGGCGCACCGCCGAAGGCGCAGCGCTACCTCATCCAGTTCACCGTCACCGGGTACGCCGACAAAGCTGCCGAGGAAGCACCCGACATCGAGACCATCATCAAAGGGTTCACCGTCAAGCTCCCGTGACGTTCGCTGACCGGCCATCCGCGCGTTGAGTTCGGCCACTGGATGCGTTGGCACATCCCGTTACTGTGTTGGCCTATGAGCGACTGGACCGCCGCGGACCTGCCATCGTTTGCCGGGCGCACCGTCATCGTGACCGGCGCCAACAGCGGACTCGGCCTGGTGACCGCCCGCGAGCTCGCCCGGGCCGGCGCGACGACGATTCTCGCGGTGCGCGACCTCGACAAGGGCAACGCCGCCGCGGCCGGCATGACCGGCGACGTGCAGGTACGTCACCTCGATCTGCAGGACCTGGGGTCGGTGCAGTCGTTCGCCGACGGCTTCTCCGGTCCCGACGACCGCGTCGACGTGCTGGTGAACAACGCCGGCATCATGGCCGTGCCGTTCAAGCTGACAGCCGACGGGTTCGAAAGCCAGATCGGCACCAACCACCTTGGCCATTTCGCCTTGACCAACCTGCTGCTGCCCAAGATCACCGACCGCGTCGTGACGGTCTCGTCGATGATGCATCTGCTCGGCTACGTCAGCCTCAAAGATCTCAACTGGAAATCCCGGCCGTACCTGGCGTGGCCCGCCTACGGTCAGTCCAAGCTGGCCAACCTGCTGTTCACCCGCGAACTGCAGCGCCAGCTGAGCGCCGCCGGTTCCCCTGTGAGATCGCTCGCGGCCCACCCCGGGTACTCCGCGACAAACCTTCAGGGACAGACGGGCAACCGGTTCGGCACCCGCGTCTGGCATGCCGGTAACCGGCTGTTCGCCACGGACGCCGACTTCGGCGCCAGGCAGACGCTGTATGCGGTGTCACAGGACCTGGCCGGCGACACCTTCGTCGGGCCGAAATACTCGATGCGCGGCCCGACGGTGGCGCACTGGCGCAGTCCCCTGGCACGCGACCGTGCGCGAGCGACCGCGCTGTGGACGTTGTCCGAGCAGCTCACGGGCACCGCGTTCCCGTTGTGATTTTTGGCTGAGCGTGGGTTTACGCTACCCTTGCGGACGCGTCACGGCGAGGGTGACCTGCACAGGCTCCAGCAGGTACACCGTTATCGACGGGAACCGACACTTGTTGTGCAACCCCTGGCCGTGCCCGAGAACCGATCACCGGCACAGGAGCGACACACATGGCGAAGAACGCCCCCAACAATCTCAAGGCTGCCGTCCGCAGCACCACCGGCAAGGGTGCCTCCCGTCGCGCCCGCCGCGAAGGCCGCGTTCCCGTCGTGCTCTACGGCCACGGCACCGACCCCCAGCACCTCGAGCTCAACGGCCACGACTTCGCCGCCGTGCTGCGTAACGCCGGCACCAACGCCGTGTTGACGCTCGACATCGACGGCACGGAGCAGCTCGCGCTGACCAAGGCGATCGAGATCCATCCGATCCGCCGGAACATCCAGCACGCCGACCTGCTCGTCGTGCGCCGCGGCGAGAAGGTGACCGTCGAGGTCACCGTCGTCGTCGAGGGCGAGGCCGCACCGGGCACCCTGGTCACCCAGGATGCCAACGCGATCGAGATCGAGGCCGACGTGCAGTCCATCCCCGAGCAGCTCACCGTCTCCGTCGAGGGCGCCACCGAGGGCACGCAGATCCTGGCAGGCCAGGTTGAGCTGCCCAGCGGTGTGACTCTGGTGTCCGATCCCGAGTTGCTCGTCGTCAACGTCGTCACCGCGCCCACCGAGGAAGACCTCGAGGCCGAGGGTGGCGGCGAGGAAGGCGAAGCTGCCGACGAGGCCGAAGCGGCCGAGGGCGAAGGCGGCGAGGAAGCCGCCGCCGAGTCCGACTCCGAGTAGGCGAATCGCGTCATGGCCGAACCCGTGCTGGTGGTCGGCCTGGGCAACCCCGGACCGCAGTACGCCACAACCCGGCACAACCTTGGGTTCCTCGTGGCCGACGTGCTCGCCGACCGCATGGGCGAAAAGTTCAAGGCGCACAAGCGCTCTGGCGCAGAGGTTGCCACCGGACGGCTCGCAGGCCGTCCGGTGGTGCTCGCCAAGCCGCGGGTCTACATGAACGAGTCGGGTCGCCAGGTCGGTCCGTTGGCGAAGTTCTACTCGGTCGCCCCTGCGGAAGTCGTCATCATCCACGACGAACTCGACATCGATTTCGGCCGGATCAGGCTGAAATCCGGCGGCGGCGTCGCGGGCCACAACGGGCTGCGTTCCGTCGCATCAGCCCTCGGCGGCAATGACTTTCAGCGGGTCAGGGTCGGCATCGGCCGACCGCCCGGCCAGAAGTCGGGCGCCAGCTTCGTACTGGAGAACTTCAATTCCCGGGAACGCCCGGAACTGGGCACCATCGTGGAGCTGGCCGCCGACGCCACCGAGCTTCTGGTGGAGCTCGGCGTCGAGCCGGCCCAGAACATCGTGCATGCCTGGAGCTGACCCTCCCACCGGCTGTTCAAACGCCGCGGATTCCGCTGTCGACTCTCTTGACAGGCTTGTGGGGATAGCGCTTCGTGGCGTGCGCTTCGGCGTCGGAACCCGGTAGTACGTAGAGAGTTTCGCGCTTGTCCTGAAGTGGTTTCAGCACCAGGTCCATGAACCCCTTTCGGTCGTCGAGGTAGGGCTCGATGACCTCTTCGCCGGCCGGGCATACCGCCAGGCAGTAGGCCGCCTTGTAGTTGGGCTTGAAGGACAGGCTCTGCCACATCGAGGCATTCTCCGAATCGGTGACGCGGGAGCGGAAGTCCTCGGCATCGGCACTGTCGGCGATGGTCTGCACCCAGTCGGTGAAGCCGCCCATGAACTCGCGGTAGTTGTGCACCGAGCACGCGAAGAAGTCGAAGTCGCCGTTCTTCTTGATCGCCCCGACCGGGCATGCCGCCACACACAGTTTGCATTCCAGACAGGGCGAATAATCGAGCGGCACAGAGTAACTGCTGATCTCGGACGCAACCAGGATGGTGCCGAGCAGGATGAAGTTGCCGAACTTGGGGTGAATGACATTGCGATGGATGCCCATCGCGCCCATGCCCGCTGCGACCGCGACCGGCTTGTGCGCGATCACCCAGATCCGCCCGGGGAACTGGTCCATCTCCATGGGGAACGTCGCCGACGGATTGACCACCCGATGGCCGGCGTCCTGCAGCACCCGGGTGATCCGGTGGGCGGCTTCGTTCATGAGCTCGCCACCACGGTGGAACTCCTGGTTGGCGACGCTGCGTGCGGTCGAGCGGACATTGTCGCGGTTCATCTTGACGACGAGCGAGATGTAACTCACGGCCCCGGGCAGCGCCGCCTCGACGTGGGGCAGCTCCGATGTCAACTCGGGGTCGTCGACGCGGGCGAAACCGACGTCGTCGGCACCGGCGTCCAGGCAGACTTTGCGCAGCCAGTCGGCGTCGATGACACCCGCAGCGGGCGTCGGATGTGACCGCACCGCGCGCACGGTCGGATGGTCGGCGAGGCGGCTCGGAAGCTTGTCCATCAGCTGAGTATAGCTTCCAATACTCAGCTGTGACCGTTTGCCTTCGCTCGGCACGGCGGCACTGCGCGAGTTTCAACCGCGGAACGGCTAATCCGCGGTTCTGCGCTTGTAGGCGTACAGCGCGAAGGGTGCGAACAGCGCCGTCAACGCCAGCGACCACAGGATCGTCGAGAGCACCGGATAGTGCAGCGGCAGCTGGGCGCTCTCGGGCGCAGGACCGCCATTACCCCACAATTCCCTCATCGCCTGTGCCAGTGACGAGACCGGGTTCCACTCGGCGATCACCCGCAGCCAGCGCGGCATCGGCTCGGTGGGCACGAAGGTGTTGGCGAGGAACGTGATCGGGAACAGCACGGTGAACATCACCCCGTTGACCGCCTCGACGGTGCGCATCAGGGATCCCACGAGCACGCCGAACCAGATCATCCCGAAGCCGAAGACCAGCAGGAGAACGAAGGCCAGGATGGCCTCGCCGACGCCGTTGCGGATCCGCCAGCCGATGGCCAGGCCCGTCAGCGCCATCACGAGCACCCCCAGCGACGAGTGGATGACGCTGGCGATGCTGCGGCCGATCAGCACGGAGGACCGGGAGATCGGCAGCGACCGGAAACGGTCGATGATGCCCTTCTCGACGTCGGCGGTGATTCCCGCAGCGACCACGAACGCCGAGAACACGATGGTCTGCGCCTGGATGCCGGGCAGCAGGAATTCCCGGTATGACGCGCCTCCGGTGTTGGTGATCGACGCGCCGAACACGAACGCGAACAACAGCACGAACATGATCGGCTGCGCCGTCACGTCGCTGAGCATCTCAGGCATGCGCTTGGTGTGGATCATGTTGCGTTTCACCATGATCCAGGACTGTTGAGCCAGATTGGTGCGATGCGTGGTGACCGGTTCGGGCCGCACCGACGTCGTGGCGTGCGTTTCGAGCGCCGTCATGCGCTGACCTCCTCGCTGTCCTCGGTGCGGTGTCCGGTGAGGGTCAGGAACACGTCGTCGAGGCTCGGCCGGCTCAAACCGATGTCGTCAACGGTGATTCCGGCGTCGCGCAGCCAGCCCGCCACCTGGATCATGTCGTCCAGCCCGTCGGCGGATGCCGTCAGCCTGTGGGCCCCCGCGTCGACGAACACGTCGGCCCCCGTCCTCGCCAGCAGGGCGCGGCCGGATTGGAGGTCGGCGGCGTCGGCCACCGTCACGACCAGACTGGCCCGGCCGGCCTGCTGCTTGAGTTCCAACGGAGAGCCCTCCGCGATGATGCGACCGCGGTCGATCACCACGATGTTGTCCGCGAGCTGATCGGCTTCCTCGAGGTACTGGGTGGTCAACAGCAGCGTGGTGCCCTGAGCCACCAGTTCGCGCAGCACGTCCCACAGCTCGCTGCGGCTGCGCGGATCCAGACCCGTCGTCGGCTCGTCGAGAAAGAGCACCGGCGGCGAGGCGAGCAGGCTCACGGCGAGATCCAGCCGGCGACGCATGCCCCCGGAGTAAGAGCGCACCACGCGGTCGCCTGCATCGGTGAGCGAGAACTGGTGCAGCAGCCGATCGCAGATGCCCTTGAGGTCCTTGCGGCGCACACCGAGAAGCCCGCCGATCATCCTTATGTTCTCGCGGCCGGTCAGCAGCTCGTCGACGGTCGCGACCTGGCCCGTCAGCCCCATATGGCGACGCACCTCGTCGGGCTGGGCGACGACGTCGAACCCGGCCACCCGCGCAGTTCCGCTGGTGGGCTCCGTCAACGTCGTCATCATTCGCACGGTCGTCGTCTTGCCTGCGCCGTTCGGACCGAGCAGGCCGAGCACGGTTCCCGGCGGAACGGCGAAGCTGACACCGCCGACGGCGGTCTCGTCTCCGAACCTCTTCACCAGATCGATCGCTTCGATCGCGGGAGGAGTTGGCATAGCTCCGACGCTACGGGCGACCCCTGACATGAGCCAACCGATTTACACCGCGCACGCCGGCTGCGAGCGCGCGCTGACAGACAAGCAACGCGGCGTGTCGGCGTGTAGACACGCGAGCTCGCAGTGCGAGTATGGCCCGCCTAGGTGACCAGCGAGACCGAGGTGGAGCGGCGCAGCTTGCCCGACGACGTCTTCGGGATGCTGCCGGGGCCGAGCACCACGACGTTGCGGGGACGCACGTCGACCTCGGCGACGACCTCGTGCGCGACCTGGTGCTCGATGCGGCGCACTTCGGCCGGGTCCTGCCAGTTGTTGGACTCCACCGCGACGGCGAACGTCTCGCGGGAATGGCCGGCGTCCAGGCGCACCGCGACGGCACAGCCGGGACGCACCCCCTCGACGCGGCCAGCGGCACGCTCGATGTCGGTCGGGTAGATGTTGCGGCCGGCCATGATGATGACGTCCTTCACGCGGCCGCAGACGACGATGTTGCCTTCCTCGGTGATGTATCCGAGGTCGCCGGTGTCGTACCAGCCGTGCTCGTCCTGAGCCGGGATGAACCCGCCCATCGTCATGTAGCCGGGCGTCACGCACTCGCCGCGCAGCTCGATGACACCGACCCCGCGGGGCGGCATCACGTTGCCGTGGTCGTCGATGACGCGCGCCTCCAGATCGGTCAGCAGCGGGCCCAGTTCGGCCAGCCGCTTGGTGTGTCCCTTGGTGGCGGGAACCGCGCGGCGCAACGCAGCCAGCAGGTCGGCGTCGACTTCGTCGACGGTCAGCCCCTGCCCGCACGGTGAAAAGGACACCGCAAGCGTCGTCTCGGCCATGCCGTAGGCCGGCAGGATCGCACCCGGGTTCAGCCCGAACGGCTTACCGGCATCGAGCAGGTCCTCGACGTCGGCCGGCTCGACCGGCTCCGCGCCGGACAGCGCGAACCGCAGGGTGGACAGATCGAACTCCCCCGGCTTGGCCTGGCGGCGCAACCGCTTCGCGAACAGCGCGTAGGCGAAGTTCGGGGCCGCGGTCATCGTGCCCTTGTACTTGTCGATCAGCTTGGCCCACAGGAGGGTGTCGCGCAGGAAGTCCATCGGCGTGACCTTGACGAGCTCGGCGCCGAAGTACATCGGGATGGTCAGGAAGCCGACCATGCCCATGTCGTGGAAGCAGGGCAGCCAGCTCACCATGACGTCCTTGTCGACGTCGTACTGGGCGCCGATGAACATCGCCTCGGCGTTCGAGTGGATGTTGCGGTGCGTGATCTGCACGGCTTTAGGAGACCCAGTAGATCCGGACGTCAATTGCATCAACGCGAGATCGTCCTCGCCGACCTCGATCGGGTCGATGGGCTCGCACGCCAGCAGGTCGGTGACGGTCAGGACCTTGATGCCCTTCTCCTCCAGCACCGGGATCGCGACGAGGAAGGGCTCCGACACGATGACGGCCTTGGCCTCGATCATGCCGATGACATTCATGGTGTCCTCGGCCCACACCACGAGGTCGGTGCGCGGCGTCGGCTGGTGCAGCATCGTCAGGCTGGCGCCGCGCATCCACAGACCTTGCGCGGTCGGTGCGATCTCGACGGGGAACCCGGCCAACACGCCGACGGCGTCGCCGTGCCCCACACCCGCCGCGGCCAGGCCACCGGCGATACGCCGCGCCCGCTCGTGGACCTCGCCCCAGGTGTGGCGGACGGGCTCATACGGCTCGCCTGTCACCATCCCCCGGTTGGTGGTGCGGGCATTCAGGTACATCTTTTCGGTGAATCTGCTCACGACGACCTCCTCGCCGACATCTGCCCCGGTGCACATGCCCGTTTGCCATGCTCCGCCTGATCAGCGGCCTTCTCGTGGAGGCGCGCACACTTTTGGGGAGCGGTTGTGTCTCGAATCGGTGATGTTTCGCAAACTCGGCCGTACGCGATGCGGATCCCGTTCGACGCCCCGCCGGCTCCGCCGGTGGGGCAACGTGTTGCGTGAACTACTCGACCGCTAGCTCTCACCGTCGCTCATCTTAAGCAACTCTTAAGTAGCTGCCAAACGCGCGCGATTATTGAGGCGTGCGTCACACCAGTTCGTGATCGCACGTTGACCGATCAACCGGTGGCCGACGGACTCGGCACCACGCGCGCGCCCTGCACCGGACCGCTGGCCACCCGGACCGTTCGACACACGCCCGCACCTGCCAGTTCAGTCCCGACGTCGACCGCAGACCCCGCCGAGGTGCACAGGAAAGCACAGGTGGGCCCCGATCCGGACACCACGCCGGCCAGAGCGCCCGCTTCGACACCGGCCCGCAACGTACGACGCAGCGCCGAGTCCAGGCTCAGCGCCGCGGGTTGCAGATCGTTGCCGAGCAGCGGCGCCAGCTGAGCCGGGTCCCCCGATGCCAGCGCCGCGAGCACCGGCTCCGGCGATTCCAGGCGCGGGGGGAGCGTGCGATCCCCTTCGGCGCGCAGACGGTCGATCTCGGCGAACACCGCGGGGGTGGACAGTTCACCCGGCGAGAACGCCAGCACCCAGTGAAAAGTGTTGCGCGCCAACACCGTCGCGAGCTCCTCCCCGCGTCCGGTCCCGAGCGCGGTGCCCCCGTGGAGAGCGAACGGCACATCGCTGCCGAGCTGAGCGGCCAGCGCATGCAGATCACGCCGCGGCACGCCGAGCTCCCACAGATGGTTCATCGCCACGAGCACCGCGGCCGCGTCGGCGCTGCCCCCCGCCATACCGCCGGCCACCGGGATCGTCTTGTCGATCGATATCGCGACATCGGGGGCGCGCCCGACATGGTCGGCGAGTAATTCGGCAGCGCGCCATGCCAGGTTGCGGTGGTCGGTCGGCAGGGATTCGGCGCCCTCTCCGGAGATCTCCAGCGACAGCACGTCGGCGGTTCGGACGGTCACCTCGTCGAGCAGCGACACTGCATGGAAGACGGTCGTCAGCTCGTGGTAACCGTCGTCGCGGACATCGCCGACGTCCAGATAGAGGTTGACCTTGCCGGGCACGCGGACCGTGACCGAGCCGGAGGGAACCCAGTCTGATGCCGTATTACCGTCACGCGCGGACACCCGAACGACATTAACGGCGCGACGGCGACCCCGGAACTCTAGGCTGAGATCGTGCTGTCGCCCGGCGATCGCTTCGAGGGATACACGATCGACGGGCTCCTCGGCCGCGGCGGCTCGGCGACGGTGTACCGAGCCCACGCGTCTGACGATCCGGAGAATCGCGTGGCGCTCAAGATCGCGAACCCGGGGACGGACTGCTCGTCGCGGCTGGAGCGCGAATTCGACTACGCGTGTCGCGTGCGCCACCCCCACGTCGTCGAGGTCTTCGATGCCGGCCCGGGCTGGCTGGCGATGCAGTGGGCCGCCGGTGGGCCTGTGAAGAACCTCGCAACCATCCCTGCCCGCATCGCTGCGCTCGGCCAGATCGCCGAGGCGCTCGACCACGCACATTCGCTCGGGATCGTCCACTGCGACGTGAAGCCGGCCAATATCCTTCTGACAGAGCACTTCTTCGAGACCGGAGCGATTCTGGTCGACTTCGGCAATGCCCGATCGGTCGGCGAGAAGGCCCCGCCGGAAACGACAAGGATCACGGCGTCGCTGCCCTACGCCCCACCGGAGTTGCTGACCGGAGGCGCGGTGGCAAGCGCCACGGACAGCTACGCGCTCGCATGCACCGCCGTCGAAATGGTCACCGGCCGACCGCCGTTCACAGCAACTACACAGGCCGCCTTGACCGACGCACAGCTTCACCGCCCCCCACCCCGTCCTTCCCGCGACATCGATTGGCTGCCAACAGCTTTCGATTCCATCTTGGCCAAGGCGATGGCCAAGGAACCCGCGGACCGGTACCAGTCATGCGCGGAATTGACGCGGTTGATTACCCGCGTCGTGCGCGACTGAAACATCGAATCTCAACGGGGGCTGTGTAACCCAAGTTTTACGCTGCTGCGTTTTCCAAGCCGAGCGGGTGAGGCTAGCGTCCCGCTCATGGGATCTGCTTTGCAGTATGACAACTCGGCGCTCGCGCACGAGGACGAGGGTTACCACAAAGGGCTCAAGCCACGGCAGCTCCAGATGATCGCGATCGGTGGCGCGATCGGCACCGGGCTCTTCATGGGCGCCGGCGGCCGGCTCAACACCGCGGGACCCGGCCTGTTCATCGTCTACGCCGTGTGCGGAGTGTTCGTGTTCTTCATCCTGCGGGCGCTCGGCGAACTCGTGCTGCACCGCCCCTCGTCCGGATCGTTCGTGTCCTACGCGCGCGAATTCCTCGGCGAGAAAGCCGCATACGTGGCCGGCTGGATGTATTTCTTCAACTGGGCGTGCACCGCGATCGTCGACGTCACCGCGATCGCGCTCTACATGCATTACTGGGGCGCGTTCGAGGCCATCCCGCAGTGGACCATCGCACTCATCGCGCTACTGATCGTGCTGACGGTCAACATGATCTCGGTGAAACTGTTCGGCGAGATGGAGTTCTGGGCCGCGCTAATCAAAGTCATTGCGCTGGTGAGCTTTCTGGTGATCGGGATCGTCTTCCTGGCCGGGCGGTTCGAGGTCAACGGTCAGACCACAGGGCCGTCGGTGATCTCCGACAACGGGGGGATCCTGCCGACCGGACTCCTCCAGCTGGTCGTCGTCACCAGCGGTGTGATCTTCGCCTATGCGGCAGTGGAATTGGTGGGCACGGCCGCCGGCGAGACGGAGAACCCGGACAAGGTCATGCCGAAGGCGATCAACTCTGTGGTGTTCCGGATCGCGGTGTTCTACGTGGGATCCCTGATTCTGCTGGCACTGCTTCTCCCCTACACGGCCTACAAGCAGGGCGAAAGCCCGTTCGTCACGTTCTTCTCCAGCATCGGCGTGCCCGCCGCCGGCGACATCATGAACTTCGTCGTGCTGACCGCCGCGATGTCGAGCCTCAACGCCGGCCTGTACTCGACCGGACGAATCCTGCGCTCGATGGCGATGAACGGCAGCGCGCCGAAGTTCACCGCCAAGATGACGCGCAACGGCGTGCCGTTCGCCGGTATCGCGCTGACCGCCGCGTTCACCGCAATCGGAGTCTTCCTCAACCTCGTCGTTCCCGAAGAGGCCTTCAACATCGCGCTCGACCTGTCGGCGCTCGGAATCATCGCGTCCTGGGCCACGATTGTGATCTGTCAGATCCAGCTGTACCGCTGGTCGAAGAAGGGCATCCTGAACCGGCCTTCGTTCCAACTCCGGGGCACGCCCTACACGAGCTACGCCACCCTGATCTTTCTGGGTTCGGTGACCGCACTGATGTGCTACGAGAACTACTGGAATCTGGTCGCGCTGCTCGTCATCGTCCCCGCGTTGATCATCGGCTGGTACGCGGTGCGCGGCCGCGTCATGGAGATGGCACGCGAGCGGATCGGCATCACCGGCAATTACCCGATCAAGGCTGACACGCCGCTGATGCAGGAATACCGCGAACACGACCGCACCAAGGAGTGAGGCCCAAAACGCCGAAACTGCGTTCCGCGCGGCCGATCACGATCGATCGGACCGCGCGGAACGCAGTTTCGGTGGTTGAGGTCCTAGACCGGCAAGCCCTGCGAATCGTCGCCGGCATCAACTGGCTCGAGATCTTCGGCATTGGTGGCCTTGGGCACCACATGCCAGTCGGCGCTGCGCTGCAGCAGCCGGACGAAGTCGTTGATGCTCAGCGTCTCGCCGCGAAGGGCCGGATTGATGCTGGCGGCGAGCAGTCGGCTGGCCGACTCGTTGCCCGACCCCGCCCACTCGGCGAACGCGTTGCGCACGGTCTTCCGGCGCTGGGCGAACGCGATGTCGATGAGCTCGAACACCTGCTCGCGGAACTCGGTGTCCGTCGGCCACGGGGACGTCTCGAAGCGGTCGATGCGGACCAGGCCCGAGTACACCCGCGGGATAGGCCAGAACACCGTCGGGGACACCATGCCGTAGCGGCGCACGTTTCCGAAGAACCGGATCTTGGCGCTGGGCACCCCGTAGTCCTTGCCGCCCGGCTCGGCGGCGAGGCGCTCGGCGACCTCGGCCTGCACCATCACCATGACGGTGCGGATCGAGGGGAACTCGGCGAGCAGGTGCAGCAGGGCCGGAACCGCGACGTTGTACGGCAGGTTGGCCACCAGCGCCGTCGGCATGTCTTCCATGTCCGACTGCTTGAAGGTCAGGATGTCCCTGTTCAGGACGGTGAGCCGGTTGGCCTCGCTGTGCGAGTGCGCGGCAATCGTCGTCGGCAACTGGTTCGCCAGTACCGGATCGATCTCGACCGCGGTGACCCGAGCGCCCCGATCCAGCAGCGCGAGCGTCAACGAGCCCAGGCCGGGACCGACCTCGAGCACGTGGTCATTTCGATTGATGCTGGACGCGGAGACGATGCGGCGCACCGTGTTCGCGTCGTGAACGAAGTTCTGACCGAAAGACTTCCTTGGCCTGAAGTCAATTGACTTAGCCAGATGCCGAATTTCAGTTCTCCCCAGCAGCCGTATTGTCACGACGCACCGATCCTCCCACTACAGGTCGGCCACGCTCCCCAACCTTGGCGCGCCCGAGTTACCTCAGCAATCGCGATCTGCTCTTCTCTCGTTGCCAGATCCGCTCGCTGAGCATACCTCAGACCACCGTTGCGCTCCCAGGTGTTTTGATCAAATTGAACGCCACCAAAATAGCCATTGCCGGTATTGATGGCCCAATTACCTCCGGCTTCGCACCGCGCGAGGGCGTCCCAGGTGGCTCCGTTGGTCACCGCGGGCACCTCCGTGCCCGGTTTGGCGCCCACTCTCAGCACACCGTCGCGCGCCGGCACGATGACGACATTGGCTACTGGCAGCCTCCCGGTTTCAACGCCATTCACCGTCGACACCGCGAAAGTCACGTCCTGGACACCGGGATTTCCGGGATCCTCCACAATTTGGCGACTCATGTTGAGGGTCACGTCTTCGATGCGCTGGTTGTTCGGATTCAGCGGCAATCTCTCGGTGACTTTTGCGATCCGCACACGTGTCACTTTTATGTGCATACCGTTCACAATTGGGCTTGACGGCGGGGGGGTAACTGTGTCTCTTTGCTGTAACGGCACGCCGGCGGCATCTAGAAGCGCCGCCACGTTCGGGGCGGCGAGCCGCACCGTACGCGTCACGCCGGCGTCCTCAATTTGCACGTTTTGCGCGCTGACCACCGGAAGAGCCATGCCGTTGAGCGGCAGACGGCTCCCACGGGACGCCGCGACGGGCGCCTTGTCGGTCATCTGCAATTGAGCGAGGGCTTCGTCGACGGTCGACGCCGTCGTCCACACCTGTTCCGCGCCGCCGCCGTCGGTGGAGATCTCCAGCGGCCTACTGCGGCGCAGGACGATCGTGTCGGACTGGTTCACGGGCGCCTCGGCAGCCGGAAACAGGTCGTCGCGCTCGCCGACGTCGAAGCCGTTTTCGGTCACGACGTCGATGACGCGCGACTTCATCGTCGACACCGTCAGCGATGTGCCGTCGACGGTCAAGGTCACCGTTTTGTGAGCAGCGACGGCTGTTACGCCAGCGAAAGCCAGTGCCAGCAAAGTCGCTGCAACCAGAAGTCGCAGAAGGGGCGAGCGCGTCTGATGAAGTTTGGTCAGTGCATTCAAAATGTCGTCTATCCCGCTTTAGCCTGGCGCGGGCGGCAGAGAAGTGGGGGTGGCCACCGCGCGATTTATCACAAGACGGTAACGAACAGGTCTAGGTCCAGCAACCCGCCAACCCGTAGACCCGTCTCGCTGTCTCAGAACTCTCCTCGGCGAGAGCCTCCGCGGGCCGGCCGACGAGATCGGCCAGCGCCCGGACAGTGTATGGGAGACAGTAGGGCTCGTTCGGCGCGCCACGAAACGGGTGCGGGGTCAGGAACGGTGCGTCGGTCTCCACCAAGAGCTGGCCCGCCGGGATCAGGACTGCTGCTTCCCGCAGGTCACGAGCATTCTTGAAGCTGACCGTCCCCGACAAACTCAGCAGCCACCCCTCGTCGATGCAGGTGCGCGCCATCGCGGCATCGGAGGAAAAGCAGTGGAAGATCACAATTTCGGGAGCGCCTTCGGCCCGCAGTACATCGAGAACGGCGGCGTCGGCGTCGCGGTTGTGAATCATCAAGGGCTTACCGGTGCGCTTGGCCAGGTCGATATGCCATGCGAACGCCTCGCGCTGCTCCTCGGGCGCGGCGCAACCCTCCAGGCGGCCGGGCCAGTAGAGATCCATCCCGGTCTCGCCGATCGCGACCACCCGAGGATGCTCGGCGAGCCTTTCGACCACCGTGCGCGCCTCCTGCGTCAACGTATTGGCCCTGGTCGGGTGCAGCGCCACCGCCGCGTATACGCGCGCATCCCAGTCGGCGGCCTCGGTGGCCCAGCGCGCGGATTCGAGGTCGTCGGCGATCGTGACGACGGCCTCGACCCCCGCCTGTCCGGCGCGGTCGAGGATCGCACGGACGTCGTCCGCGTCGCGGGCGCCACAGGCATCGAGGTGGGTGTGCGCGTCGATCAACGGGCCCACAGGTGCGGGAATCGGCGGCGGCTCGCGCTTCTGTGAGGGACTCACCCAAGACACCTTAGGGTTGACGTCGAAATGAGCGAGAAATGAGCGAGCCTTACTACATCACGACGGCGATCGCGTACCCCAATGGTGATCCCCATGTCGGTCACGCCTACGAATACATCGCCACCGACGCAATCGCGCGGTTCAAGCGGCTGGACGGTTTCGATGTCCGCTATCTGACCGGCACTGATGTGCATGGACAGAAGATGGACGAGACGGCTGCCAAGCTGGGCATCCCGACCGCGGAACTTGCCCGCGCCAACTCCGACGTCTTCCAGCGTCTCCAGGAGAAACTGAACATCTCCTTCGACCGCTTCATCCGGACCAGCGACGCCGACCACTACGAGGCGTCGAAGGCGATCTGGACGCGGATGGTCGACGCGGGCGACGTCTACCTCGACAAGTACTCGGGCTGGTACTCGGTGCGCGACGAACGCTTCTTCACTGAAGGGGAAACGACTGTCGACGATGACGGGATTCGGGTGGCCACCGAAACGGGCACCCCGGTGACGTGGACCGAGGAGGAGACCTATTTCTTCAGGCTCTCGGCGTACACCGACCGGCTGCTGGCGCTCTACTCCGAGCACCCGGAGTTCATCGAGCCCGAAGTCCGGCGCAACGAGATCGTCAGCTTCGTCTCGGGCGGCCTGCGCGACCTGTCGATCTCGCGGACGACGTTCGACTGGGGCGTCCCGGTGCCCGATCACCCCGATCACGTCATGTACGTGTGGGTGGACGCGCTCACCAACTACCTGACCGGAGTCGGGTTCCCGGACACCGACTCCGAGGCGTTTCAGCGGTACTGGCCTGCCGATCTGCACATGATCGGCAAGGACATCATCCGATTCCACACCGTGTACTGGCCCGCCTTTCTGATGTCAGCAGGTATCGAGCTGCCGAAAAAAGTGTTTGCGCACGGCTTTCTGTTCAACCGCGGCGAGAAGATGAGCAAGTCGGTCGGCAACGTCGTCGACCCGAACGACCTCGTCGACACTTTCGGTCTGGACCAGCTGCGCTACTTCCTGCTGCGAGAGGTGCCGTTCGGGCAGGACGGCAGCTACAGCGAGGACGGCATCATCGGCCGGATCAACGCCGACCTCGCCAACGAGTTCGGCAATCTGGCGCAGCGCTCGCTGTCGATGGTCGCCAAGAACCTCGACGGCGTGGTGCCCACGCCGGGTGAGTTCACGCCCGAGGACTCGGCGCTGCTCGCCGCCGCCGATGCGCTGCTGGAAACGGTGCGCGGCCACTTCGACGCGACAGCGATGCATCTGGCGTTGGAGGCGATCTGGTCGGTGCTCGGCGCCGCCAACCGGTACTTCTCGGCGCAGGAACCGTGGGTGCTGCGCAAGAGCGATCCCGAGAGGTTCGCGACCGTGCTTTACACGACGCTGGAGGTGGTGCGGATCGCCGCGCTTCTCAGCCAGCCCGTGATGCCCGACGCGATGGCGAAGCTCCTCGACCTGCTCGGCCAGCCCGAGGACGCCCGAGCGTTCACCGCGATCGGGACGCGGCTGGCTGCGGGGACGGCGCTGCCCGCGCCGATAGGCGTGTTCCCGCGCTACCAGGCGGAGTGACACCAAAAATGTGATGTGCATCACGACATGTCACATCTCGTCGCTCACCGGTGTCTTGAGGTCAGCCCGACTCGATGGGGAGTCGACGACCTCGAAGGAGATGCTCATGGGTGGCAAAGCAACGACTGTGCTGGTGATCGGCGGCGGATACGCCGGAGTGATGGCGGCCAACCGGTTGCTGTCACGTGACGATGTGTCGGTGACGCTGATCAACCCCAGGCCGAAGTTCGTCGAACGGATTCGCCTGCACCAGTTGGCGGCCTCCGGCGACCCGAACAGCACGGTTGCGGTGACCGACTACGACACCGTGCTCAACGCCGGTGTGCAACTCGTCGTCGACAGCGTCGCGCGCATCGACGCCGGAGGCCGTCGGGTCATGCTCGCCTCCGGCGCGACGCTCGACTACGACTACCTCGTCTACGCGGTCGGCAGCACCGGCGCCGTCCCGGCATCGGTGCCGGGCGCCGCCGAATTCGCTTACCCTCTCAGCGAATTGGAGCAGGCGACCCGTCTGAGGTCACGCCTGGCGGACGTCGGCCGAGCCGACAATTCAACGAGCGTTCCGGTGCGGACGCCGATCGTCATCGTGGGAGGCGGTCTGACCGGCATCGAGGCGGCAGCGGAATTCGCAGAAGCAGGCCGCAACGTCACTCTGGTCTGCCCCGTCGTCGGCCCGTCACTGAGCAAAGCGGGCCGCCGTTCGGTGACCAGACGCCTCGCCAAGCTGGGCGTCACGATCGTTGACGGACCGCAGGCCACCGTCACCGCCGTGGGCCCCGACCAGGTGGCCCTGCCAGGGGGCGCGACCCTGGCCAGCACAGTGACCGTCTGGACGGCCGGTTTCGGAGTTCCCGCGCTGGCCGCCGAGAGCGGGCTGACCACGGACGGCCTGGGCCGGCTGCTCACCGACGAGACGCTGACCAGCGTTGACGACGACCGAATCGTCGCCACCGGCGATGCGGCGTCGCCGTCCGGCATGCCTTACCGGATGAGCTGCCAGGCCGGACTGCCGCTCGGCGCCCAAGCCGCCAACACGGTGCTGGCCAGAATCGCGGGCACGCAGCCCGCCAACGCCACCGTCATGATGACGGGTCAGTGCATCAGCGTCGGCCGCGGCGCGGGCACGGTGCAGTTGGCACGCAAGGACGACACTCCGATCAGCCTCTACATCGGCGGGCGCACAGGCGCGTTCGTCAAGGAGCAGGTGTGCCGGTACACCGTGAAGTGGTTGGCAGGCGAGGCCGCAAAACCGGGTTCTTACAAGTACTTCCGTGGCCCCGACCGCACCGGGTCGATCGCCGCCGCACAGGCGGTGCCGGTCCGATGACCACGACTGCCGGAGACGAGCACGCCGAACGGTTCACCCACCTGCGGCCGTTGCTGTTCACTATTGCCTACGAGATCTTGGGCAGTGCAACGGAATCCGATGACGTGTTGCAGGAGAGCTACCTGCGCTGGGCCGAGGTCGACCTCGGTACGGTCACCGACACCAAGGCCTACCTCGCCCAGCTCGTCACCCGGCAGGCACTCAACACGCTGCGTGCGCAGTCGCGACGCCGCGAGGACTACGTCGGCCCTTGGCTGCCGGAACCCCTGCTCACCGAAGCGGATCCGTCCTCCGATGTGGTGCTGGCCGAGTCGGTGTCGATGGCGATGCTCGTGGTGCTCGAGACGCTGAGCCCCGATGAGCGCGCGGTATTCGTGCTGCGGGAGGTGTTCGGCTTCGGACACGACGAGATCGCCGCGACGCTCGGAAAGTCGGTGAGCGCGGTGCGTCAGATGGCGCACCGCGCGCGCGAGCACGTGCAGTCGCGCCGCAAACGCTTCGAGCCCGTCGACCCCAAAGTGTCGACCGAGATCACGACGCAGTTCTTCACCGCGGCGGCCACCGGGGACCTCGACGGTTTGATGGGAATGCTTGCGCCGGATGTGGTGTGGACCGCCGACAGTGACGGCAAGGTCAGCGCGGCCCGCAGGCCCGTCGCCGGTGCCGAGCGCGTCGCGAAGCTGATTCTGGGCCTGATCCGTCTGGGCGGGCCGGACGGCCGCGCAGAACCGGGGATCTACAACAACGCCCCCGCCCTGGTGCTGTACACCGGGGACAAACTGGAAGGCGTCGTCTCGGTCGAGGTCATCGACGGCAAGATCACCAACTTCTACGCAATGCGAAATCCGGAGAAGCTGGCTGGCGTGATGGTTCCGCGACGCATCAGCCGATAATGAGTCGGTGCGCATCGAGCGGCTCGGCGACCTGGGCTCTGCCCCGCAGGTTCTGCGGACGCTGACCGGGGCCGCCACCCGACTGGGGCTCGCACCGCCCGCCGCGTTGATCGGGGACTGGTTCGGCGCGCGTGCGGTGATCGCGCCGTCGGTGACGGCAGCGCCCGTCGCGCCGTCGGAGGTGTTCGACGTGGTGCCCGGCAATCGGCGCGACGGGCCGGTCGGTGGAGGATGGTTCGGGTACCTCTCCTATCCCGACGCCGGTGCCGACGGACTCGGACCCAGAATCCCCGAAGCGGCGGGCGGCTGGTCGGACTCGGTGCTCCGATGCGACCGGCAGGGCCGCTGGTGGTACGAAAGCCTCAGCGGGGCAGCGGTATCCGACTGGGTCACCGATGCGCTGCGCACGGCTGCCCCCCTCCGCGCCGCCGTCGTCGAGTGGGGCGACGCCGACCGCGAAGCGCACCGACGCGGCGTGATCGCGTGCCTGGATGCCATCGCGGCAGGCGAGGTGTACCAGGCGTGCGTCTGCACCCAGTTCACCGGGAGGATCCACGGTGAAGCTGTCGACTACTTCGCCGAGGCGGTGGAGAGGACGGCGCCGTCGCGCGCGGCCTTCCTTGCCGGCGGTTGGGGCGCGATCGCATCGCTGTCCCCGGAACTGTTCGTGCGCCGGTGCGGGGAGGACGTCACGTCGAGTCCCATCAAAGGCACCCTGCCGCGCGATGAGGACCCTGACACGCTGCGCGCCTCGGTCAAGGACGTCGCGGAGAACATCATGATCGTCGACCTCGTCCGCAACGATCTCGGCCGGGTCGCGCGCACGGGTTCGGTGGCCGTGCCCGAGCTGCTGGCCATTCGTCCGGCACCGGGAGTCTGGCATCTGGTGTCCACGGTGTCGGCACAGGTGTCGGCTGACCTGCCGATGGCGACGCTGCTCGAGGCGACGTTCCCGCCGGCGTCGGTGACGGGCACCCCCAAACTCCGCGCCCGCGAGCTGCTCAGGGGCTGGGAACCGCGAAGGCGCGGAATCTATTGCGGGACAGTCGGATTGGCCTCGCCAGCGGCGGGTTGCGAACTGAACGTCGCGATCCGCACGGTGGAATTCTCCGCGGACGGCACGGCGGTGCTCGGCGTCGGCGGTGGCATCACCGCCGATTCCGATCCCGGCCGCGAATGGGACGAGTGCCTGCACAAGGCCGCGCCGATCGTCGGCGCGGACGCCTATTCCCGCGCGCGAAGGACCGCATCGTAGAGCTCACGCCGTGACGGGGAGCCGGGATTGGCCGCGACCACCTGCGCGCATGCGTCCTTGACCCGCATGCCGTCGTCGACGAGGCGGATCACCTCCGCGACGAGCGCGTCCGGGTCCGCCGTCGGCGTCGCGCCCGCGAGCACCACGGTGATCTCCCCCAGCACGCCGCCGGCCGCCCACTCGGCGAGTTCCCCCAGCGTCCCTCGCGCGATCTCCTCGTGCGTCTTGGTCAACTCCCGACACACCACGGCCCGCCGGGCAGGGCCCAGCACGTCGACGGCGTCCTTCAGCGTCTCGGGCAGCCGGCGTGGCGACTCGAAGAAGACGCAGGTGCGCGGTTCGCCAGCCAGCGACTGCAGCCATGACGTCCGCGCGGCCTGCTTGCGCGGTGCGAAACCCTCGAAGCAGAACCGCTCCGAGGGGAGCCCGGCGACAGCCAGGGCTGTGGTGACCGCGGACGGTCCGGGCAGGCACTGCACCGGCAGTGCGCTTTCCGCGCAAGCAGCCACCAAGCGGTAGCCGGGGTCGCTGATCAGCGGCATTCCGGCGTCGCTGACCAGCAGCACCGTCGCTCCGCTGCGAATGTCGTCGAGCAGGGCAGGCACCCGGGAGGCCTCGTTCTGGTCGTAGAGGCTGACGATGCGACCCGCCGGCTTCACCTCCAGCGCGGTGGCCAGCGTCCGGATTCGGCGGGTGTCCTCGGCAGCGATGACGTCGGCGCTTCCCAGTGCCCGGATCAAACGGACGGATGCATCCGACGGCTGTCCCAGCGGCGTGGCGCCCACGAGCAGTCGACCGGCTGTCACAGCAGACAGCCTACGATCGCATGCGTGACCGCCCCGACAGACGAGCTCTCCAGGAGCGGGCGCACAGTCCCTGTCATCAGTCCGGGCCCCGTCGTGCCCGTCGCCGACTTCGGGCCGCTCGACCGTCTGCAGGGTTGGGCGATGACGGCGGTGATCACCGCCTTGGCGGCCATCACCCGGTTCCTGAACCTCGGCTCCCCCACCGACGCGGGGACCCCGATCTTCGACGAGAAGCACTATGCGCCGCAGGCGTGGCAGATGGTCCACAACAAGGGGCTTGAGGACAACCCGGGTTATGGGCTTGTGGTGCATCCGCCCGTCGGCAAGCAACTGATCGCCATCGGTGAGGCGATCTTCGGCTACAACGGTCTGGGCTGGCGGTTCTCCGGCGCGGTGTGCGGGGTGGTGCTGGTCCTGCTGGTCGTCCGGATTGCGCGGCGCATCAGCCGGTCGACGCTGGTCGGCGGCATAGCAGGGCTGCTGCTCATCGCCGACGGGGTCAGCTTTGTCACTGCGCGGACGGCGCTTCTCGACGGGTTCCTGACGGTGTTCGTGGTCGCGGCGTTCGGCTGCCTGATCGTCGACCGCGACCAGATCCGCGAACGCATGCATCTCGCCTTCCTGGAAGGCCGCATCGCCGAAACCCCGTGGGGGCCGCGGCTCGGCGTGCGGTGGTGGAGATTCGGCGCCGGGGTGCTTCTCGGGCTGGCCTGCGCGACCAAGTGGTCCGGGCTCTACTTCGTGATGTTCTTCGGCGTCATGACGGTGGCGTTCGACGTCGCCGCGCGCAGGCAGTACCGAGTGCCGCGGCCGTGGCTGGGGACGTTCCGGCGGGATGTCGGTCCGTCGCTGTACGCGCTGGTGCTGATCCCGTTCGGCGTCTACCTCGCTTCGTACACACCGTGGTTCGCGTCCGAGACCGGAGTCAACCGCCACGAGGTGGGCCGCTCGATCGGCCCGGACAGCGTGCTGCCCGTCCCCGACGCGTTGCGGTCGCTGTGGCACTACACCTACGCGGCGTACCGATTTCATTCCGGGCTGACGAACGCCGACGGCAACCATCACCCGTGGGAGTCGAAGCCGTGGGCGTGGCCGATGTCGCTGCGGCCGGTGCTGTATGCAATCGACTCCGAGAACGTGTCGGGCTGCGGGGCGCAATCGTGCGTCAAGGCGGTGATGCTGGTCGGCACACCCGCGATGTGGTTCATCGCGGTGCCGGTCCTCGCGTGGGCGGTGTGGCGGGCATTCGTGAAGCAGGACTGGCGCTACGCCGTGTTGCTGGTCGGTTACAGCGCGGGCTTTCTGCCGTGGTTCGCCGACATCGACCGGCAGATGTACTTCTTCTATGCCGCCACGATGGCGCCGTTCCTGGTGATGATCCTCGCGATGATTCTGGGAGACATCCTCTACAAGCCCCGCCAGAATGCCGAGCGTCGAACACTGGGCCTGTTGGTGGTGTGCATCTACGTGGCCGTGGTCGTCACGAACTTCGCGTGGCTCTACCCGGTGCTCACCGGTCTGCCGATCTCGCAGCAGACGTGGGATATGCAGATCTGGCTGCCGTCCTGGCGCTGAGCCTCCGCCGAACTGAGATTCCCGGTCGTGGATTTTGGGTTATCCACAACCCTGTGACGAGGCTCGGCGACCGGCCGCGGAGTTGAGCGACGATCAAACGCATGCAGCCGGTGATCCTGGGCAGTACGGCGATAAAGCGCGGCGAGTTGACTCGGGGGCAGTTGCGATGGCGGTACGAGCCGCTTTTTCCCGATGTCCACGTACTCAAAGGGACCCCGCGATCGCTCTACACCAGGACGGTCGGGGCATGGGTCTGGTCGCGGGAACGCGGCGCGATCACCGGCCGCGCCGCCTCAGCGATCCACGGCGCAAAGTGGGTACGCGACGACACCCCGATCGAACTGTTGTGGAAGTGTTATGACACCCCTGACGGCATTATTGCCCGCGACGATCACTTCTCCTACGACGACATCATGGAGATCGACAACATGGCCGTCGCGACCTACCCGCGTTGCGCCTATGACCTAGGCCGCCACCTGCCGCGCAACGAGGCACTCATTCATCTCGACTCGCTGGCACGCGCCACCGGTATCCGCGCCGAGCACGTTGTGCCGATCATCGAGAGGTACAAGGGTGCCCGCCACATCCGGCGCGTTCGGACAGCCGTCGATCTGATGGACGGCGGGGCCCAATCCCCGAAGGAGACACTACTTCGCCTACTGCTCATCGACGCCGGATTCCCACGTCCCCGAACACAGATCCCGGTGTGCGACGAGTACGGCGTCCCGTTCGCCTTCCTAGACATGGGTTGGGAGAACGTGAAGATTGCGGTCGAATACGACGGTGACCAACACCGCACGGATCGCAGCCAGTACGTGTGGGACGAACGTCGACTGCGGCGCGTGCGCGACCGAGGCTACCTCCACGTCAAGGTCATTGCCGAAGACCGTCCGTTCGAGGTCATCGAACGCGTTCGGCGGGCGTGGGCCGAACGCGAGCCTGGATCCATGGTCGTATAAGGCGGTGAAATCACGACCGGGAATCTCAGTTCGGCGAGAGGCCTTTCTTCTAGAGCGGATCGCGGCCCGCCGGGCAGGACATGCAACGCGGACCGCCGCGGCCGGTGCCGAGCTCCGAGGCCGAGATCGGTAGCACCTCGATGCCCGAATCCATCAGGCGCGCATTGGTTTCCGTGTTGCGCTCGTAGGCCACCACCACGCCCGGCGCGAGTGCGAGCGTGTTGTTGCCGTCATCCCACTGTTCCCGCTCGGCGGTGACGGGATCGAGCCCGGTATCGATGACCCGCAACTTGCCGATACCCATCGCGTCGGCGGCGGCGTCGACGAACGGTGCGGCCCTGTCGATCGTCACCCCCTCGGTCCGGCGCCGAATCGTGAAGGCCGTCAACGAATCCTGGATGTTCGGATACATCACGACGGCGTCCTTGTCGACCATTGTGCACACGGTGTCGAGGTGCATCTGGGCACGTTCCTGGGCTATCGGCACCGCCAGCACGGTGTGGGCAAGATCATCGTCGAACAGGCTGCGCGCCAACGCTTCCGCCCCGGCCGGCGTGGTTCGTTCACCGACGCCGACCGCCACAACGCCGGGCGCCAGCAGCAGCACGTCGCCGCCCTCGATCGGAGCCGACCGCGATTCATAGGCCCGCCGCACCCCGAGGAATCGCGGGTGGTGCGCATAGATCAGATCGGTCAGCGACGTCTCGCGCACCCGGGCACGCATCGCCAGCGACGTGATGGCGACGCGCGGGCCGATCCAGAACGACGAGTCCCGCGTGAACAACAGGTTCGGCAGCGGGTCGATCACGAAATCCCCGCCGTGGTGCATGCGCCGCACCAGCGAGAGCTCGTTCTCCCCGAACGGGAGTTCGTCGAACGTCATCCCGGCCATCAGGATCCGGGCGAGCGCCGGGGCGTCGAGGGTGCGCAAGTAGGCCGAGAGTTCCTGCGCCAATGGCGCGCCGAGGCGCCGGGAATCGACCGCGGCGGAGATGCCGTGCATCCGGGCCGCCCCGCTCTTGGCGAGCGCCTCGGTCAGCAGATCGCCGAGCACGAGCACCTCCACACCGCGCGACCGCAGCAGCTCGGCGAACGCGTCGTGCTCCTGCTGCGCCCTGGCCACCCACGGAAGACCGTCGAACAGCAGGGTGTCGTTGTTGCGCGGCGTCAGCCGCTGCAGCTCCGGCCCCGGTCGGTGCAGGATGACCACGCGAAGCCTGCCTACTTCCGAATTGCACCCGAGCGCCGCATCCGTCACGTCTAGCACCGTAACCCCACGGGCCACCTCAACTATGGTTTAGGTCATGGAGTGGCCGCACGAGTTGACGCCGAGCGACATGTCGGCGCGAAGCGGAGTCGCCGTTTCTGCGCTGCACTTCTACGAGCGCGAAGGTCTCATCACAAGCAGACGCACCGCCGGCAACCAGCGGCGCTATTCGCGAGAGACGCTTCGCCGGGTGGCGTTCATCCGGATGTCACAGCGTCTCGGGATCCCGCTGGCGCGTATCCGCGAAGCCCTGGCCACCCTGCCCGACGATCGCGTACCGACCAGCAAGGACTGGGCCCGGCTGTCGGCCGGATGGCGGGAGGACCTCGACGAGCGGATTCTCCACCTGCAGCGCCTGCGCGACAACCTCACCGGATGCATCGGCTGCGGCTGCCTCAGCCTCAAAGTGTGCGCCCTGGCCAACCCCGGCGACGTCCTGGCCGACAAGGGCCCGGGCGCAGTTCGGCTCTGACTATTTCGAACGCCTGTGCGATAGACTGCGCGGTATGGAGCAGGCTCTGCAAAGCTCGCTTTTCGACCAGTCCGATCGGCGAGACCTCGGCAACGGTGCGTGGCTCGAAGTGCGTTCCGGGTGGTTGTCGCAAGACGACTCCTCCGATGACACCCTCTTCGGCGAGCTGCGCGATCAGATCCCGTGGCGCGCCGAACGACGACAGATGTACGACCGGGTGCTCGACGTCCCACGCCTGGTCAGCTTTCACAATCTCGTGGACGGCACCGTCCCCCACCCGCGGCTCAAGCAACTCCGCAGAAGGCTCAACGACGCCTACGCCGGCGAGCTCGGCGAACCATTCGTGACGGCGGGTCTGTGCCTCTACCGCGACGGCAACGACAGCGTCGCCTGGCACGGCGACAACATCGGCCGCAGCAGTACCGAGGACACCATGGTTGCCATCGTCGGCCTCGGTGCGACAAGGGTTTTCGCGCTGCGCCCGCGCGGCGGCGGACCGTCCCTGAGGTTGCGGCACTGCCATGGCGACCTTCTGGTGATGGGCGGCTCGTGTCAGCGGACCTGGGAGCATTCGATCCCGAAGACGACGAGGCCGACCGGGCCGCGCATCAGCATCCAGTTCCGCCCGCACGACGTCCGCTGACGGTCAACCGCCTGAGGCAGATTTGGCGGATTCCTCAACGCGGCTCGTCCCTCGCCGCTTGATCGTCAACCGCCCCTGACGAGCTCCACCGTCTGCGAGACGAGATCGCGGGCCCGCTGAGTATCGATGTTCGCCAGAGGCCTGTCCGCCACCACGAGCGGATTCGCCGTGACGATCACGATGAAGTTCCCGAAGTGGGCGACGTAGTTGTAGAGCTCGCCGGTGCGTGGTCCTTCCCCGGTCATCGTCTGCAGCACCCGGTGCGTGCCGACGACATTGACGCCCTCGATCTGCGGCGCCTCCAACACCTCGACGAGCCCGCCGATACCCGAGCCTTTGAACGTCACCTTCTGGCACTGCTCGGTCGGGGTGTTCGCCGGGACGGGCTCGGAGGTCTCCACGGCAAGGGCGATGTAGCGCATGCCGTCTCCCTCGGCAGTCGTGGCAGCCATGTTGCCTTTGACGCCCTCGGGAATGGTCTGCTCGCCCGCGGACTTACCGCAGTCCGCGGGGTCGAAGGTCAGCCCGGGCGGCAGCTTCTGCGCCCTCAGGAACTGGGGGTCGATCGCCGCAGGCCCGACGGTCTTCACCGTGAAGGGCGGCGGGAATTCCGCCTTCACCTCGGCGACCCGGGCGATGTCGGCGTTCGACAAATCGTCCGGCTGGCTGGCGTTGCATGCCGACAAACACGACGCCAGCAGTCCGACGACCGCTGCCATTGTGGCCGTGAGACGCTTCCCGGGGTTCGACATCGCCGCCAATGTACCTGCGCTGCCGAGCTCAGCCGCGCAGCGTGGACACCGTTTTGGTGAGCAGATCCGATGCGGATTCCGCTTCGAGGGCGGGTTGGGGCGAACCGGGATCGGTGACGACGGCGACGAAGCAGACGTATCCGCCCAGGTAGGCAACGAATGTCTCGGCGTGCGAACGTGTTTCGGTACCACCCTCGACGACGGTGGTCACGGCGGTGCTCATCCCGACTGTGTCCGCGGCCGCGATGTGGGGACCCGGCAGCCCGGTGACTGTCGCGGTCGAGGGGCCTGAAGTCACGGTCCACCGCCCGCAAGCGGCCACCACCGCCGGATCGGGCGCCGCGTCCGGCCCCGCGTTCGCGACGATGGCGTAGACGATGCCGCCAGGTCCCGAGGCGGTCCACCCCAGCATCGTCGCCGCGTCGACCGCCGGGGCCCCCAACGCCGCACACTGCACCGGATCGGACACCGCGGAACTTCGGAAACCCCACGCCGCGAACGGCGTCGGCGCGCCGGTATAGCCGGTCACCTCGTAACCGGCAGGCAGATCGTGGCGAGCACGGTCGATCCGCGCCGGGTTGACGGTCAGATTCGCCGGCGCCTCCGATACGGGAGGAGGCGGCGGTGGGGACGGCTGCGCGCAGGCGGCACACAGCAGGACCGGCACGCATGCGGCGGTGAGCCTCACGCGCTGTTGATACCACGCGCACGCCGCATGCAGGCCTCAGGCAGCTTCGGCCGCGTCGCCTTGCGGGTCGTTCTCGTCGTCAGCGGCAGGCTCCTCGGTCGGGGAAACCTCCGGTTCCTGCTCGACGTCGTCGTTGCTCTGCAGCTCGGCAACCGTTTCCTCAGCGGTGGCGGGAGGCTCGTCCTCGGCAGCCGCGGGCTCATCGTCAGTGTCCTCGCGCCGCGCGGCGTCGTCGGCCTCTTCGGCGACGACGGTGGAAGCGTCGACGTCTCCGTCCGGCGAAGCCGGAACCGACTCCGCCGCAACAGGTTCGGCCTCCTCCTCCGGTTCGGACGGCAGCTCGGGCCCGCCCACCCCGAATGGGCCTGGATCGGAGGTACCGAGCACGCGCCCGAGTCCGAATCCCTCGGTCAGGTTGTCCACCGCGACCGGAATGGACGCGACAAGACGGACCACCATTCCGACGAAGTCCCTGAACGGCCGCCAGCTCGCCGGCGTCGCAACGCCGGGCCCGATGTCACGGTCGTAGGCGTCCTCGATGATGACCCGCAGCGGTGCGTCGATCGCCTTCAGAATCGGCTTGGGGACGAACAGCCCGAACGGCTGCAGCAGCGGCACGATGTCGGTCTCGATGAGGTAGTACGTGGTGTCGCCTTCACGCCCCTGGTACCGAGCCTCCGACAGCGGGACGTTCACGGTCTCTCCGTGCAGCATGCCGTAGCCGAGTAGGGCATTGAGGGTGGCGATCAGGTTGAGCGGCCGGACCGGGAAGTCGCCGCCGAGGCCGTCGTACTGCCGGGCGATGTCGATCGTCCGGAAGACGTCGTCGACGCTGTCGGTCGGTGATGCACCGGGAAACGGGATGCCGAGAATCGGGATGGTCGGCCAGTCGTCGAAGCGCATCAATACCCCGCCGTTGGGCCGCATCGAGTTGGCATCGAGCAGGAACGACACCGGCGGGGCGTCGGGCCCGTACTTCTCGATCAACTCGCGCTTCAACAGCGACGCGATCACGGCGCTTTGCGAATAGCCGAACACCATCATCGCGTCGCCGACTTCCGGCGCGACCGAGTCGACCACCGGATCCTCGTTGAACACGCAGTCGGACGCCGCCGCCAGGCAGAGTCTCAGATTTGCCAGGCCCTCGGCGAGCGACTTCTCGAAGGTGAGCCGCCCGAGCGGGAAGAAGTCCTCCGGGGTGTACACCGCGACCGGGTTCGTCACCGGCCCCGATTGGCCGAACGCCGGGTCGAGGAGGCCGGTCACGGCATTGTCGAGGTAGTCCTTGACGAAGTCCGGGGAATCTTTCGGGCCGAGCAGCGGGTGGAACGTCCCGCCCATGATCAACGCTGTCGTATTCGCCGAGAGAACGACTGCCGTAGGCACCGCCCATGACAGCGCGGCGGCAACCACGCTAGCGACCGCACAGCACACCGCCACGAACGAGCGAACAAGAATTGCCATGCCCCGACCCCCCACACCGTCACGTCGACACTGGTCACATGTACCACGCGGCGGGAAGCCCCGGGAGGTTTCGGCAAACGACGTAATCGACAGATCAGCAAATTGACTAGCCTTGACCCCTGACGAACAGGAGATCGAATGACCTTCGCCAAGCGCGCCGGCACCACGATCGTTGCCGCGACACTCGGAATCGGGCTGTCGGCCTGCGCATCCGACACGTCGGGCGAGGCCGAGAAAGCCGCGGACACCTCGGCGACGTCCCCGACGTCGCAGTCGGCTACCAGCACATCGGCGGCGCCAACCACGCCGCAGGCACCGCCCGCCGCCGCCCCCGGGATGACGCTCGACCAGTACATCCTCGACAACAACATCGACTCATCGGGCGTCCTCAAGGGCGAAGAGGGCGCGCCGACGATCACGCTGCCGATCCCGCCGGGTTGGGAGGCCGCCGGACCGCGTGCTCCGCGGGGCGCGTATGACGCCCTCGTCTACACCGGGCCGCCGCCGTCCCAGACCCCGGCGACGATCACCGCGTACGTCGTCAAGTTGACCGGCAATGTGGACCGGGCAAAGGTCCTCGAATACGCCGCCAACGAAACGCGTGTCCTCCCGGGCTTCCAGGGCGCGAACGAAGGCAAGCCCAGCACTCTCGCCAACTACGAGGCAACGCAGATCGGCGGCTTCTACACCAAGGACGGCGTCGAACTGTTGATCGCGCAGAAGACTGTGGTGATTCCCGCCCAGGACGGCTTGTTCGTCCTCAAGGTCACCGCCGAGGGTTCCGAGGATTATGCGATGCCGCTGATGGAGGCCACGGCCGCGATCGACGAGCAGACCACGATCACGGTGTAGCGTTCAGGCGCGCGAAACCGCTGATGCTGCGGCGATCTGGTCGGGGCTGGGACGTACCCCGGTGTAGCGCTCGAACTGCTCGGCCGCCTGCAGCGCAATCACCTCGGCGCCGGTGATGACGTGTGCGCCGGCGGCCCTGGCGGCCCGGATCAACGGCGTCTCCGACGGAAGCGCGACCACGTCGAACACCGTGTCGGCTGCCGCGATCGTCGCCTCGTCGAACGCGACGTCGTGTTCTTCGGGCCCACCGGACATGCCGATCGGCGTGACGTTCACGATGATGGGGACGGTCAGCGATCCGACCTCGGGCCGATACTCGTATCCGAGTCGATCAGCCAGTGCCGCACCGGTTTCGGCATTGCGGGCGACGATGAACCCGGTGGAGAAACCGGCGCCGGCGAATGCGGCGGCGACGGCCTTGGCCATGCCGCCGCTGCCGCGGATCAGCACCGGGGTGTCCGGGTCGAGGCCGTACTGCGCGATGAGGTGTTGCACCGCAAGGTAATCGGTGTTGGACGCAGTGAGCCTCCCGCCGTCATTGACGATCGTGTTGACCGACTCGATCGCCCGCGCGGACGGCTCGACTTCGTCGACAAGGGCCAGCACGTCTTCCTTGAAGGGCATCGACACCGAGCAGCCCCTGATTCCGAGAGCGCGCACACCGCCGATCGCCGCGACGATGTCGGTGGTCGTGAACGCCTTGTAGATGAAGTCCAGCCCGAGCACGTCGTAGAGATGATTGTGAAATCGGGTGCCGATGTTGCTCGGCCTGCCCGACAGCGAGATACACAGCCGAGTGTCTTTCGAAAGCGGCGGTTTCATCAGCCCACCGCCCGGATCGCCTGCCGCGCGACATCGCGGATCTGCTGCACCAACTCTCGGCTCAGCCGCAGATCGTCGACCGAGGGCACCGGGATCTCCGTCACGACCACGCCGAGATCGTCGCGGTGCCAGACCGCGCCGAAGCGGTCCAGGATCGCCCGCATCGGGGCGTTGTCGGTGAGCACCCGTGCTGTGAACCGGCGCACGGCGTCATAGCCCGCCGCGACGGAGATCGCCGCCATCAGGAACGTGCCGATGCCCTTGCCCTGGTAGGCATCCCCCACGATGAACGCGATCTCGGCTTCCGCGGGTTCGTTCTCGTCGCGGACAAACCGCACGTCGGCCACCACGGGACCGTCGGGCCCGTCGGTCAGGACGAACACGAAGTGGTCCTGATAGTCGACCTCGAACAGGTAGGCCATCAAGGTCTTCGACGGCGACTGCACCGACTGGAAGCGACGGTAGAGGGTCTCTCCGGAGAACTCGACCGGCCCGTTGGTGGTGCGCTCGTTGTCGCCCGGCAGCACGGGCCGCAGATGCAGGACGGTGCCGTCGCGCATCTCCACAGGGATGGGCGTGATGAACGCCGCCAGGCGTTGCCGCGCCGTGCGGACCAACCTGTCCATCAAGCCGGGAACCTCGAGCATCGTCGAGAACGCCTCCCGGCCGCCGACCCAACCGGTCAGCGCCTCGGTGGCGACGACCGTCGCGGTGCGCGGCGCGTCGCGCAGCAGCGCGATCTCGCCGACGATCAAGCCGGGTTCGAGCGCGACCACGGTGTCGTGTCCGTCGTCGCCGATGTGGGTGACTTCCGCGCGACCGGATGCGATCAGAAGGAATGAGACTGCGAGCTCGCCCTGCTGCATGAGCACCTGGCCTGGAGCCGCAGCCAGCGGGCGCAGCCGAGCCGCCAGCGGCACCAGCGCCTCGGTTCTGATGCCGTCGAAGACAGCCAGCGCGGCGAGGTCATCGGCGCGAACGACAGCCAGCCCGGACACAGTTACGAGGCTACGGGCGGGCGGGAACGACCGGCAAGGATGCGGTGATACCGCCAGCAAACGGTCGGTGTGAGTTGAGTTCCAGGGGGGCGGCCCATCGACTCGGCATACACCGGCATGTTGGATGACGTATAACTCACCGGCGACGGGATGATGTGGCATGCAGCGGGATGACCGACGCGCGGATCACTACGAGTGGTTCAGCGGTTTCCTCGAAGCGCGTGGTGTGACGCTGCACGTGCGCCTCTTCGTCGCTGCCATCACGCTGTCGATGGCAGCCGCCGTCGTCGTCCTGCTCAACGGCGCGGGAGGGCCGACGGACCACCCGCAGCGCGCGATGATGTGGGCGGCTGCCTCCGGCGGCGTCGCGGGTGCCGCACTCTGGCTGCGACGGTGGCCGACCAAGAGCCAGTCGGCCGGCTTCGTGATGGTCACGAGCGTTTCGATCGCCCTCGCCTGTCTGGCCTATCCGGACCCGCTGGCCGCGCTGCTGGGATGTGTCGCGTTCACCACCAATGGGGCCATCAGCGCGTTCTTCCACACGCTGCGACCGGTGCTCGCCAACGTCGCGATCGCCGCCGGGGTGGGTGCTTACGAGGCGATCCAGCTCGCTGCACAAGGACGCACAGCGCTTGCCGCAGTGGACTTCTTCCTCATCCTGCAGATCAACATCGGAGTGCCACTGGCCATTCGCCTCCTGCTGCATGCACTGGAAGGCGATCTTTTTTACGCCGATCTGGATCCGTTGACCGGACTGCTGAATCGGCGGGCGTTCCGCAGACAGATGATGAGCCTTCTCTCGCGCCGCTACGAGTCGGACCGTTACCTGGTGGTGGCGCTGCTCGATCTCGACAACTTCAAAGCACTCAATGACGAGCACGGGCACCTTGCCGGGGACCGGGCGCTGGTCGCGGTGGCCGACGCGCTGCGGGCGACCGCGACGCCGACGGCGGTCATCACTCGCAGCGGCGGGGAGGAATTCCTGATCGCCGACGTCTCAACGTCACCCCGGGCCACCGTCCGCTTCCAAGACGTGTGCGACGCGATCGCCGCGCTCCCGGTGCGCGTACGAGCCAGTGTCGGGACGGCGTTCACCGAAATCACGGGGACGTCGACGCAGGCGCTCGAAGCCGCCGTCGACCACCTGATCGCCGCAGCCGACACCGCGATGTACCGTGCAAAACGTAACGGGGGCAATCAATGTCACCATCACGGAGTCTGGCCCTCGCCAGGGTCGACATCATGATGCCGTGACCGGAGGAAGCGAGGGACAGTGCGAACGTTGATCACAGGAGTCGACGCGGACGGCCGGTCCTGCGTCGTGAGTCAGGACGAGCTGACACTGGACCAGCTTGCTCCGGGCTTTGCGATGGGCATTCCGTTCGCGACGTCGCAGAACCCTCCGCCCGCCCGGCCGGCCGGCAGCGCCCCGTTGATCGACCAGGGCATCGCACCCGGGATGGTGCGGTGGATGTTCGTGGAGTTGGGCCCCGACTCCGAGACCCCGATGCACCACACCGACACCCTCGATCTGCAGACGGTGCTCGCCGGCAGCGTCGACCTCGTCCTCGACGACGGCGCCCACCACCTCGAGCAGGGCGACCTCGTGGTGCTGACGGGCGTCGACCACGCATGGCGGGGCGGCCCCGACGGCTGCAGGCTCAGCGCCGTGCTCATCGGCACCCCGCCGCCGACTGCGTGACGCACGCAATATTGCTAGCGCCCTAACTATTAGGGCACTATCTAACTATGGCCGTCACCGCTGCACCCGAGGTCGATCCCCTGGCCTTGGAACGCCAGGTCTGCTTCGCGCTCGCGACGACCAACCGCGCGGTGCTGGCGGTTTACCGTCCGCTGCTGGAGCCGCTAGGGCTCACCCATCCGCAGTACCTCGTCATGCTGGCGCTGTGGGACCACCAGAAGAAGTCGACCGCACCCTCGCCGCTGTCGGTGAAGGCGATCGCCACTGCGCTGCAGTTGGATTCGGCCACGCTCTCGCCGATGCTCAAGCGGCTCGAGACCCTGGGGCTGATCACCAGGGCCCGTAACGCCGCCGACGAGCGGTCCACAGATGTCCAGCTGACGGACAAGGGAGCGGCACTTCGCGAGCGAGCGCTGGACATCCCGCCGGCCGTCGTTGCGCGCCTCGGTGTCGACCTGGCTGAACTCGAACACCTCCATACAGTCCTGACCCGCATCAACTCGGCCGCGGTGGCAGCCGGGGCGCTGCAGTCCTGAATCGCGCAAAGGAGCGCCGATGACCCTTCAAGAGCCAGCGGGCACCGACAAGCCCAGCCTCTGGCAGTACCTGCTCTACAGCTACGGCAAACGACTTCCTGCGTCGATGAACCGGTGGGTCGCAGAAGATCTCGCGGGCGAGGGTGCGGTGCGGCGGCACATGATCCGATACGCGATACCGCCGCTGATCATCCTCGCTCCGCTGTGGCTGCTGCCCGCACCGATCTATATGCGACTTGAGATGACGGCACCCATCTACGTCTGGGCGCTGCTCATGGCGTTGGCTCTGAACAAGGTGTGGCGCAGGCACCGCCTGGCGCGCCACGGGCTCGACCCCAACCTCGTGGACGTCATCAAACGCAAGAAGGACGCGAAGATGCACGACGACTACATTCGCAAGTACGGTCCTCGCCCCGAGGATGCCCGGTCCCAGTCGAACAGCAGTCCGTTCTGACAACACATCTTGACGCGATACGTATGGTCATGCGTATCGTCGGTGCATGCCGAACTCGGTCGATGTCGACCTGACCGACCTGGACCGGTTCACCGCCGGCTTTCCGTTCGAGGTATTCGACGTGCTGCGGCGTGACGCTCCCGTCTGGTGGCATCCGCCGACAGCGCATTCCCCTGGCGGCGAAGGCTTCTGGGTGCTGAGCCGGCATGCGGACATCGTCGCGGCCGCCGCCGACGGCGAGACGTTCTCGTCCGAGACCGGTGGTGACCGCCAGGGCGGGGGCACCACGCTCGAGGACATGCCGATGGGATTCGCAGTCGGCGCACTGCTCAACATGATGGACGACCCGCGCCACGCGCAGTTCCGGCGGCTGCTGGCGCCCAGCACGACACCGCGTGCGCTGCAGGCCATCGCCGACGACCTGCGCATCCGCGCGATCGACATCGTCGACGCGGCGCTGGCCAAGGGTGAGTGCGACTTCCTGATCGACGTGGCCGCCGAGTTGCCGCTTCAGGCCGTGGCCGAGCTGGCCGGAGTGCCCCAGCAAGATCGCCACGAGTTGATGAATTGGGCGAACGTCACCCTCGACTACGAGGAGCGCGAGATCGGGGAGGTCAGCGACCGCGTCGCCCAGGCGCAGGCACAGATGTTCACCTACGGCACGAAACTGTTGGAGCGCAAGCGCAGTGAACCTCCGACAGCCGACCTGCTGTCGATCGTGACCCATTCGACGATTGACGGTGCGCCTCTCAGCGAGAACGAGCAGCGCCTGTTCCTGAGCCTGATCATCGCCGCGGGCAGTGAGACGACCCGCAACTCGATCGCGATCGGCATGTCTGCGTTGAGCGAGCGACCCGAAGTCTGGGAACGCCTGCGGGACAACAGAGCCCTCCTGCCGACCGCGGTCGAGGAAATGCTCCGGTGGGCGTCCTCCACCCCGTACAACCGGCGGACCGCGACCAGGGACGTCGAGCTGCACGGGCAGCGCATCAAGGCCGGCGACAAGGTGAGTCTGTGGTGGGCGTCCGCCAACCGTGACGAGGCGGTATTCGCCGCGCCCTACGTGTTCGACGTGGCCCGGAACCCCAACCCGCACTTGGCCTTCGGCCGCGGGGTCCACTTCTGCCTCGGGGCGTCGCTTGCCCGGATGGAGATGGCGGTGATGTTCGACGTGCTGCTTGACAGGGTCGGCAGGATCACGCCGACGGGGCCTGTCGAGTACGTCCGCAGCAACAAGCACAGCGGTGTTCGGCACATGCCGGTCACCCTCGGCCCGAGGACCGCTATTTGAGCATGCTCCCGGCATCGACGGTGACCGGGAGCCCGGTGATGTAACGGGACTCGTCGGAGGCCAGGAACAACACCGCGTTGCTGATGTCGATCGGCTCGACCCAACCGACAGGCAGCGTATGCATGAATTGAGCGGCGACCGCCAGGTCATCGGGACCCGGGTTCTGCAGGTCGGGACGGAACAGCTTCATCGTGCCCTCGTTCATGAACATCGGCGTGTTGACGTTCGTCGGGCACACCGCGTTGACGCGGATGGAGTACTGGCCGAGTTCGACCGCGAAGGTGCGCATCAGGCCGATGACACCGTGCTTGGCGGCAATGTAGTGCCCGGTGTGCGGGTATGCCTTCAGTCCGCCGACGCTGCTGGTCAGGATGATCGACCCGCCGGCGCCACCGGAGAGCAGATGGGGCACAGCAGCTTTGACCGTCTTCCAGACACCGGAGAGGTTGACGGCGATCATGTCGTCCCAGTCCGCCTCGCTGGTTTTGTCCAGCGTCTGACCGCCGTTGCCGATGCCGGCATTGGCGACGACGATGTCGAGACGGCCCAGTTGGTCGACTCCGCTGTCGACGGCCGCTTCGAGCGCGGCGTAATCACGGACGTCGACCTGCGCGGTGACAATGCGCCGGTCGAGGTTCTTGACCAGGTCGGCCGTGTGAGCCAGGTCGTCGGGTGTGGACGGAGCGATCTGGCTGTCCGACGTCACCGGTCCGCACGCGTCCACGGCGATGATGTCGGCGCCCTCCTGCGCCAACCGCACGGCGTGACTGCGTCCCTGACCGCGGGCAGCGCCGGTCACGAACGCGACCTTGCCCTCCACTCGCACACCCATCGCAGCCCTCCTTCTTTATTGGTCGATCGATCAGGAAGCATCCCAGTCGGCGACATGGCTGTCAATGAGCAAGCGAAATCAGGGCTCGGAGTCGCGCGAAGCGAACGCCTGCAGTTGCCGCTCGACGAAGGCGCGCATCTCGTCGTGGCCCAGCGTCACCCCGACCGCATCCTCGTTGCACAGACTGCGCGCGATCTGGGCGATCAGCATGGACACCACGATCGGCGGGAAGGATTGCGGATCGATGCCACGCGCCCGCAATGCGACACCGACTGCGGCCGACTCGATGTCGCGGACGCGTTCCGCGTAGGCCCTCAACTCGACCCGAATAGCCTTGCGATGGTTTGCAAGTGCCATGAACTCGGTATTCAGCGACGTGGTGCGTAGGTCGCTGTTCAGATTCCACAGAGCGGTCAGCGGGTCGCCCTCTGCGAGCGCCTGGCGCATCCGGGCCAGTGAGACCTCGGCGCCGGCACGCAACACCTCGACGAACAGATCGTCCATGGAGGGGAAGTAGTAGTACACCAGGGCCTGCTTGACCCCGGCCTCCGCGGCGACACGCCTCGACGTCGCCGCCGCATAGCCTTCGTCGCGCATGATCTTGGCAGTGGCTTCGACCAACCGCCCGCGGGTGCCCACCTCGGACGCTTTCGCGTTGCGGGACTGTGCCATTCGGCATCTCCTGATCGTCGAAGCTTGACCGCCCGCCGCGCGACGTGGTAGGCATTCAGCATTCTAATGGTTTGGTCGATCGATCAGTAGGTGGGGCGGATGGACGACAGGCAGGTCCGGGTGGATCCAGCTTTGTGCGAGGGCCACGCGCTGTGCCTTCAGTCCGCACCCGAGGTTTTCGACCTCTCCGACGACGAGGTCGCGGTCTGCATCGCACCACCTGACGTTCATTGGTCCGCCGTGCTCGCGGCGGTCGACGCGTGCCCGCGGGGTGCCATCAGCATCAGCGCTCCGGCCACCCCGCGGCCATCCAGGGAAGGACACCCCAGCCCATGACCGATCTGGCGTCTGCCGACTTCTTCTCCGATCCCGCGATCGCACAAGACCCGTACGCGTACTTCGACGCCCTGCGCGAGCAGAACCCCGTCCTGCGGGAACCGCATCAGTCCGTCGTCGCGGTCACCGGCTACGCCGAGGTGATGGCGGCGTTCAAAGACCACGCCACCTTCTCGGCGGTCAACGCGATCGGCGGACCCTTCCCACCCCTGCCGTTCACTCCCGTCGGTGATGACATCAGCGAGCAGATCGAAGCGCACCGCCACCTGTTCCCGATCCACGAGCACATGGTCGTGATGGATCCGCCGGCGCACGAGAAGGCCCGCTCGCTGCTCAGCCGGCTCCTGACGCCGCGCAGGCTCAAGGAGAACGAAGACTTCATGTGGCAGCTCGTCGACCGGCAGATCGACCGGTTCCTCGGCAACGGGCGCTGCGAGTTCCTCTCCGAGTACGCCAAACCTTTTGCCACATCGGCAATCATCGACCTACTCGGAGTTCCCGAGGAAGACCGACCCGAGTTCCTGGCGGCACTCGGCGCAGAACGCCCGGACGGCAACCGGGTCGGCGCGCTCGACGGAGAGCCCGTGGGACTCGACCCGCTGCAGTACCTTGACGACAAGTTCGTCGGATACCTCGCGGCCCGTCGCAGCGATCCGCGCGACGACGTCCTGTCGGGCATTGCCACAGCGCTCTATCCCGACGGGTCCACCCCGGAACTCATCGAGTTGGCCAAACCGGCGACCTTCCTGTTCGCCGCCGGCCAGGAGACCGTGACGAAACTGCTCACCGCGGCGGTGCAGGTCCTCGGAGACCGCCCCGAGTATCAAGAGCGTCTCCGCGAGAACCCAGACGGAATACCGACGTTCATCGAGGAAGCATTGCGGATGCACTCGCCGACCAAGGTCGATTTCCGCCTCGTCCGGCGCACCACCGAGCTCGGTGGGGTTCCCCTGCCCGCGGGCACCGTCGTAATGCTGTGCCTCGGGGCCGCCAACCGCGACCCGCGCAAGTTCGAGAACCCCCACGAATTCCGGCCCGACCGCAAGAACGTGCGCGAACACATCGCGTTCGGCCGCGGTATCCATACTTGCGCCGGCGCCCCGCTGGCCCGGGTGGAAGGTCAGATCACCGTGCGCCGGATGCTGGATCGGTTGCGCGACATCAGCATCGACGAGACGTTCCACGGTGCGCCCGGTGTCCGCACATACAGCTACGAACCGACCTTCCTGCTGCGCGGACTCACCGAACTCCACATCGAATTCGATCCAGCCCCCTGACGCGCCACCGTGCGCGCGTCAGGCCAGACCGACCCGGATGTTCTTCACCTGCTGGAACTCCCGCAGCCCCTCCAGACCGCCGGTGCGCCCTGAACCGCTCTGCTTGTAACCACCGTAAGGTCCCTGCGGTGAGATTCGGCTCCCCTGGTTGATCCACACCGAACCGGAATGCAGCCGCCGGGCCACTGTGTGGGCACGGGTCAGATCGCGCGTGTGGACGAACGCGTTCAGGCCATAGGGCGTGTCATTGGCGATCGTGATGGCATGCTCGTCGTCGGTGAACCGGATCAGCGACACGACCGGTCCGAAAGTCTCGTTCTGTGCCAACGCCGACGAGTTGTCGACATCGCCGAACACCGTGGGTTCCAGGTAAAAGCCCTCGGACAGCGGACCCACGGTGATCCTGCGGCCACCGGTGAGCAGCGTCCCCCGGTCCCGCTCGACCGACTCGCCGATGACACCGAGGATGCGCTGCACTGCGGCGGCGGAGATCACCGGCCCGACCACCGTCGTGGGATCACGAGGATCGCCGATGCGAGCAGATCCGACGACAGCCAGGAGCCGCTCGGCGAACGCGTCGTATACCTTGTCGTGAACCAAAATTCGGCTCGCGCACGCGCAGCTCTGACCCGACTGCATCAAAGGCCCCTGGTGCGCCGACCGCGCGGCCGCGGTGTCGAGGTCGGCATCGTCGAAGATGATGTTGGCCGACTTGCCGCCCAGTTCGGTCACCACCGGTGTGAGATTGTCGGCCGCCGCCCGCAGGATCGTGCGCGCGGTGTGACCACCTCCTGTGAAGTGGATCTTGCCGATGCCGGGATGCCTGACGAGCGCCTCTCCGCCCTCGGCGTCGGCTGGCAGGATGCTCACCAGCCCCGGCGGCAGTCCCGCCTCCAGACACAGCTCTCCGAAGCGCACCGCGGCCAGGGGGGCCAGTTCCGACGGTTTGAACACCACGGCATTGCCTGCCGCCAGCGCCGGGGCCACACAGGATGCCGCGACGACGAGGGCGCCGTTCCAGGGCGCGATCACCGCGACTGTGCCGTAGGGCTCGCGCTCGATCACGTTCAGGTCGTCGCTGCCGCTGACAGGCGTACTGGAACCGTGTGGCTTGTCGACGTAGCCGGCGAAATGGCGCAGGAACTCCTCGAGCATGACGGCGTTGCCGGCGTAGGAGATCGGGACTCCGTAGTCAAGGGTGTTCAGTTCGGCGAGCTCGGCGAGATGTTCGCGCACGACGGCGGCGAGATCGATCAGCGCGTCTCGACGCCGGTCGACGCCCAGGCTCATCCACTGCCGCACCGCGTCTCGGGACGCCGACACCGCGAGGTCGACCTCGCGGGCACCGGCCAGAGCCACCGTCGCGTTCGGGGCGCCGTCGCCCGGGTAGATGTGCTCGTGGAGCCCGTACGAGGTCCGGGTCATCAGGTCGGTACCAATCAGCGGGCCCACGGAGGCGCCCAGATCCATTGCAGTCACTGCGCGGGCACGGCTTCGGCGGCCCATTCCGCGGTCACCCGGTCCTTCTGTTCGGCGATCACCTGGTTCAGATGCGACCCCTTGGGCCACCCGTAATGCGCTGCGAAATGCAAGGCCACTTCGTCCATTTCCTCGAATGACACGTCACGGCTCTTGAGCGCCGCATACACATGGCTCAGAATCGGATAGGGCGAATCCTGGAAGGCGACGCAGGCCACTGTGATCAGTCGCCGCTCTTTGCGGCCCAAGCCTGGTCGCAGCCACATCTCGCCGAAGACGAAATTCAAGATGCCCGCGCCTTGGAAGGGATTGTCCCGCGCCGGAGCATACGGCAGGCAGTTGACGTCCTTGAAGCACTGCTCGCCGACCGAGAGGCGTGCCTCCGGATCGTTCGGCGTGCTCAGAGGCAGTAGCGGTTCCGATGGAGGCATCGCCGACCCTCGTTCCCGGTGGATGCGTTCCCACTGTTCGTCGACGATCATGTTGAAGCGCGACGCTTTCGGCCAGCCGGCGTAGACCGCGAAATGCAGTACTGCTTCTTGCATCTCGGTGATCGTGAGGTCACCGCTGTTGAGCGCCGCATAGACGTGGTCACGCATCGGCGCCTCGGCGTCTGCCGCCGCCACGCAGGGCAGGGTGACGAATCGACGCTGCCGCCGACTCAGTCCGTCGCGCTGCCACACCTCGGCGAACACGAAGTCCAACAGGTGACGCGTCGCCGGCGAATTGTCCTCGGGCGGAGGCACGGTCATGATGTCGGCGTACGCCCGGCGGCCGCGGTCCATCCGGTCGGTGGTGAACGTCGCCATCTCAGTCCCCTCGTCTGCTGGTCACCGGATCGTCACCCCGGCATCGACCTTGAACTCCAGGCCGGTGACGTAGCGGGCCTCATCGGAGATCAGGAACAGCACCGCGTTGCTGATGTCGACGGCCTCGGCCATCGCGACCGGCAGAGCGTTCTGGAAGATCGGTCCGAGATCGCTGCGGGTGTCATGCAGTAGTTCGTGCAGAGATGACGGCCTCATACCGGTCGGCACGCCGGTCGGGTGCACGGTGTTGACCCGGATGTTCGCGGCGGCAAGCTCATTGGCCAGGGCCTTGCTCAGGCCGACCACACCCGCCTTCGACGCGGTATACGGGGTGTGCAGAGGCGAGCCCTTGATGCCCGCGGCAGAGCTCACGTTGACCAGGCTGCCGCCGCGCTCAAGAAGGTGCGGGATCGCGGCGCGACATGTGTTCCACGTGCCGATGAGATTCACGTCGACGACGGTTCGCCACTGCTGGGCCGTGGTGGTGTCCCACGTTCCTCCGGTCAGGACACCGGCGTTGGCCACGGCGGCGTCGAGCCCGCCGAGGTGTGCGACACCGTCGTCGACGGCCTGGGCAAGCGCGCGTTCGTCGCGAACGTCGACGATGCGGGAGATCGCGTTCCGACCGTACTGCTGCACGAGCGCGACGGTCTCGTCGAGTTCTTCGGCTGTGGCAAGCGGATATTCGATCGTGGCTATCGCTTCGCAGATATCGACCAGGATGAGGTCGGCCCCCTCCTGCGCCAGCCGTACCGCATGGCTGCGCCCCATCCCACGGGCGGCCCCGGTGATCAGAACTCGCTTACCCTGCGCCCGCCCGCTCATAGTTTGTTGCAGAAGCCGGCGTCGACGGGAAAAGCGACGCCGGTGACATACCGGGCGTCCTCGGAGACCAGATAGGCGATGGCCGCGCTGATGTCTTCCGGTTCGATCAGCGATACCGGCATCGGATTCTGCAGGTGCGGGCCGCCGTCGGGGTAGGCCGCAAGGAACGCGGTCATGGCCGGGTTCGTCGCCATCATCGTATTGACCGCGGTGGGGTGCACGGTGTTCACCCGGATGTTGTGCGGTGCAAGGGCATTGGCCAGGGTCCGCATCAGTCCGACAATGCCGTGCTTCGATGCCGCATAGCCCAGCCCGCCGCCCTGCGATCCGCCGAATCCGCGCAGGCCCGCGGTGGAACTGGTGAACACGATCGCGCCGCCGCGACCACCGGCGATCAGGTGCGGGATGGCTGCCTTGGCGGTGTGGTAGGAACCGGTGAGGTTGACGTCGATCGCGGCCGACCACATCTCCAGATCCTCCGCGACGTCCACCTCGCGGAACGCTGTCGGCGCGATACCCGCATTTGCGCAGACGATGTCCAGACGACCGAAGTGCCGGACTCCTGCATCGAGCGCAGTCCGCAGCGCAGCGAAATCGCGGACGTCGGCGATCGACGCGAGCATTTTCCCGCCCGCCGCCTCGACGAGGGCGACGGTTTCCTCCAGTTCTGCCGGCGACGCCATCGGATACCCGTTGGCTTCGATGTCGGCGCAGATATCGACACCGATGATGTCGGCACCATCGGCGGCAAGCCTCACCGCGTGACTTCGTCCCTGTCCCCGGGCTGCGCCCGTGATGAAGGCGACCCGGCCGTCCAGTGATCCCATAGCTCCTCGCTCCGCTGCGGCTGTAACCGTGTTACTCGGGGTACGGTAACTGCGTTACTCGGTGAAAGGCAAGGGGCATGGCCGACGGCGCCGCAGTGCGGTCAGAAGGCGACCGGATTCTCGACGTCGTCGTCGACGCGCTCGAGGACGAGGGTTACGACGCCGTCCAACTCAGGGTCGTCGCACGGCGCGCGCGTACGTCGCTGGCCACCATCTACAAGCGCTATCCCACCCGGGACGATCTGATCCTGGCGGCGCTGGAGTACTGGATGGAGCGGCACCGCTACGCCGGGGTCCCCCTCACGACGCAGCACGGCGGCGCATCGCTGCAGGAGCGCTTGATGGCGTTGTTCCGCACCATCTTTGAGCCATGGGAGCGCCACCCGGAGATGCTCAAAACCTACTTCCGGCTGCGATCCTCGGCCCACGGACAAAAGCTGTTCCGGTTCGGTTTCGACATCGTGGCACCTGCCGGTCGCGAGCTACTCTCCGGCGTCGACGCCGACTTCGTCGCCGACCTCGACGCCATCGTCACCAGCGTCATCTACGGACTGCTGGGACGCTTCTCGGCCGGCGAGATCGACGTCACCGATATTCTGCCGGTCCTCGAGCGGACTGTGGTCTGGCTGACGCGAGGCTACGAGTCCTCCGACGCGTCTGTGGCCGCGGAGTCGGGTTTCCCTTCCCGGTCCCGCTAGTCCGCGGAGCGGAAGTACGGTTCCACCGTGCCGTTGATCTTCATGACCATCGGGTTGCCGCGACGATCCTTGGCGGTGGGCACTTCCACCCGCACCCAGCCCTCGTCCACGTTGTATTCGACAACGTTGGTTTTCTCGGCGCCATTGAAGCGAATCCCGACACCTCGGCTGAGCACCTCTTCGTCATAAAGCGGGCTGCGCGGATCGATCGAGAGGGCATTCGGCGGAACGTCGGCGATCTGGTCCTCGGACATAGTGGCTAAGAACCTACGCGACCCTGACCGGCGCAACCAATTTCGGGAACCCCCGACGTCTTGAGTGGAGCTAAGGGGAATCGAACCCCTGACCTTCTCGATGCGAACGAGACGCGCTACCAACTGCGCTATAGCCCCTAGTGCCGGTACAGGTTATCAGCCGGCAGGCACGGCCAGAAATCGCGAGGTGGTTACTGGCCGGCCGCCCGGGGAAGGTCGTAGTGGCGCGAGAACGGGACGTAGTCGAGGTGCTCGAACGCCGGGTCTTCGTCGTCGATTTCCAGCACGGCCGCACCCGGTCGGCGCAGGCGCGCCGGGGTCACGTCGTAGTCGCGGTCGCTGGTGTTCTCGACGCCGAGCCGCGACCTGGCCATCCGCTGCGCACGTCGGCGGCGCAGCTGCTCCTCGATCCGGGTCTGCCTGCGCAGGTAGGCCAGGTAGAGCAGGGTCACGGTGGCGGTCGCGGCGGTGGCGTACCACATGGTGGACGACCAGGTGAATGCCGCGACGGCGCTGGCCAGCATCAACACGGCCATCACCGCGATCGTGCGGGCACGGAAGCGGTACTTGCGCGCCGACACCGCGGCAGCGGTCGTCGACTCGCGACGCCTGCGCCGAGCATCGCTGAGGGAGTCCGCGATCCGCGCCTGGGGCTCCGATGGCTGCTCGTCGGAGTTCTCGGCGTCGTCGGTGTCGCCGTCGTACTCGTATTCGTCGTCGATGACGGAGTAGACGCCGGTGTCTTCGGAGGTGTCGCGCTCCCCCTCCTCGGCGGCGGCTGTCACCTGCTCGTCGCGCTCGGCGTCGCGCTCGGAGATGCCGTCGAAATCCAAAGTGAGCTCGTCGGTTTCGGCCTTGACAGCTTCTGCGATGTCCGCCACCGGAAGCGCTCCGGAGTCCTCGACCACGTCGACGTCCAAATAGTCCGGCTCGCCGTCCGCACCGTCGGCTTCGGCGGCGACCATGACGACCGAACGGCTCGGCGTTGCTTCGTCGTCGAGGTCGGCGTCTTCGGCGGACGGCTGCCAGTCCGGATCGCTGCGATGACCGGAGGCGGGCCCGCGACGTCGCCGCAGCCGCGCACCCGCGCCACTGTTCAGCACGCGGGTGGCCAGCGCGACATCGCTGGTCCGACGCACTGCGTCCCGCTTGCTGATCAGCATCGGGACGAGAACGAAGAGCCAGAGGACGACGAGCGAGATCCAGAGGAGGGATTGGGGGATGCTTGGCATGGCGCCTGCTCCTTTCCCCATCAGGCTAGGTCTGTGACCAGCGCATCCATGGGCGGCGCGCCGAGACAATTACACACCTGTAATTCGCTGGAGACAAGCACCAAACGTCACACGTGTCACATCAGTAACACAGAGGGTCCGGCAAACGAGCCGTCAGGCCCAGGAGGCGTGCCCCGCACGAACCAATGCAGAGGCCACCGACCCGTTCAGTTCCTCGATCGTGATCGCAACCAGCAAGTGGTCCCGCCACGCGCCGTCGACGTCCAGGTAGCGCTTCAGCAGGCCCTCTTCGCGGAACCCAGCCTTTGCCAGCACCGCCCTGCTCGCCCCGTTCTCCGGACGGACGGTCGCCTCGACACGGTGCAGCATCACGGGGCCGAAGCAATGGTCGAGGCCGAGAGCCAGTGCGGCGGTCGCGACACCACCGCCTGTCGATTCACTGGCCACCCAGTAGCCGATCCACGCGGATCGCAACGCTCCGTGCGTGACGTTTCCGATCGTCAGCTGTCCGGCGAACTGGCCGTCCAGTTCGATCGCGTAGGGCAGCATCCGGCCCTTGCGAGCCTCAGACCGCAGGCCGGAACACACCGAGGGCCACGCCGAAACCGAGTGGCGCAGTTCCCAATTCATCTCGGCCGAGGGTTCCCACGGCTCCAGGTGCGCGCGGTCGGCGAGCCGGATCCTGCTCCACTGCGCGGCGTCGCGAAGCCTGATCGGGCGTAGCCGTACCGTGCCTGCAGGCACCACGAGCGGCCCGACCGGCTGCGGCCATCCCGGATGCTGCGACCGGGAACTGAGCAGGTTCATCAGCGCAGCCAACCGGTCGCTCAGCCGCGCTGCGCGAGAAACGCGACGTCGACGACCTCGCCGGTACGGATCTGTTCGGCCTCGCTGGGGACGATGACCAAGCAGTTTGCTTCGGCCAGCGTGGCGAGCAGGTGCGACGACGCGCCCGGCGCGCCGCCGAGGGCTTGGACGAGGTACTCACCGGTGTCCTGATCACGCATCAATTGTCCGCGGAGGAATCCTTTACGGCCCGCGACCGAGCTGATGGGCGACAGCGTGCGGGCAGGCACGATACGACGCATCGCCTGCCGCTTGCCGAGGGAGAGCCGGATCAACGGCCGCACCATCACTTCGAACACCACGAGCGCGCTCACCGGGTTGGCGGGCAGCAGGAAGACGGGCACCCGGTCCGGACCGAGCTGGCCGAATCCCTGCACCGACCCGGGATGCATGGCGATACGGGTGACCTCCATGTCGCCGAGCTGGGCCAGCACCGTCCGCACCCCTTCGGCCGCCGCCCCGCCGACTGCACCGGCGATGACCACGACCTCGGAGCGGCTGAGCTGACCTTCGACGACCTCGCGCAACTGCTTCGGGTCGGTCGGCACGATTCCGACTCGGTTCACCTCGGCACCGGCATCGCGACCCGCCGCCGCCAGGGCGTAGGAGTTCACGTCGTAGACCTGACCGTTGCCGGGGGTGCGGGAGATGTCGACGAGCTCACCGCCCACACACATCACCGACACCCGCGGCCTGGGGTGCACAAGCACTCGCTCACGTCCGACGGCTGCCAGCAGACCCACCTGGGCGGCCCCGATGATGGTGCCGGCCCGCACCGCGACATCGCCGGGTTGCACATCGTCGCCCGTGCGACGGACATAGGCGCCGGACCGCACGCCGCGCAGGACCCGGACGCGCGAGTCGCCGCCGTCGGTCCACCGCAAGGGAAGCACCGCATCTGCCAGGGTGGGCATCGGCGCCCCGGTCTGCACCCGGGCGGCCTGACGAGGTTGCAACCGACTCGGTGTGCGGCTGCCCGCTTCGATCAGACCCATCACCGGCAGGCTGACCTCCTGCGGCCTGCCCTGATCGCCGTCGTCGTCGGCGCTGCCACCGTCGCCACCAATTCCGAGGACGTCCACGCTGCGCACGGCATAGCCGTCGATGGCCGCCTGATCGAACCCGGGCAGCGGGCGCTCGGTCACCACTTCCTCGGCGCACATCAGGCCCTGGGCCTCGGCGATTGCCACGCGCACCGGCCGCGGCGCCACCGCGGCTGCTGCCACCCGAGCCTGCTGCTCTTCAACCGAACGCACAGCTCGCCTTTCTTCCGTTGACCGGCTGGCGTCGACCGGCTCGCTCGGCAGTGCAGCCGTGGCTAGTGTTCGGTCGACCCTGTCGGGACGGCATCGGCCGACCCGGACGGAGCGAGCCCGAGCCTTTCGACCAGCCATCGGCGCAGTTCGGGCCCGTAGTCGTCCCGCTCCAACGCAAAGTCAACCGCAGCCTTCAGGTAGCCCCCGGGATTTCCCAGGTCGTGTCGAGATCCGCGATGGACAACGACGTGGACCGGGTGACCTTCCTCGATAAGCAGAGCGATCGCGTCGGTGAGCTGCAATTCACCGCCCGCGCCCTCCGGGATTCGCCTCAAGGCGTCGAAGATCGCCCGGTCGAGGACGTACCTGCCGGCTGCGGCGAACAACGACGGCGCGTCTTCCGGCTTCGGCTTTTCCACCATGCCCTTGACCCGCAGCACATTCGGGTTGGCGGCATCGGGAACCGTCTCGACGTCGAACACGCCGTAGGCACCGATGTCCTCGCGGTCGACCTCGATCGCGCACAGCACCGTGCCGCCACGCTTGGCGCGCACCTTCGACATCGTCTCCAGCACACCGGTCGGCAGCACGAGGTCGTCGGGCAGCAGCACCGCGATCGCGTCCTCGTCGGGCGACAGGCTGGCTTCGACACAGCCGACGGCGTGACCGAGACCCAGCGGTTCGGCCTGCACGACCGATTCCACTTTGATCAATGCTGGTGCGCGCCGGACCTTTTCGAGCATCGTCTTCTTGCCGCGAGCCTCCAGCGTCCCTTCCAGGACGAGATCTTCGACGAAGTGCGCGACGACGCCGTCTTTGCCCTCGGAGGTGATGATGATGAGCCGTTCGGCGCCGGCTTCGGCGGCCTCGGCGGCGACGAGCTCGATCCCCGGCGTGTCGACGACCGGCAGCAATTCCTTCGGCACCGTCTTGGTCGCAGGCAGGAAACGGGTTCCCAGCCCCGCTGCGGGCACCACCGCGGTATACGGGATGGGAACTTCAGGCCGATTCATCGTTCACACACTAACCTTTCTGCGTCGGTTGTTCTCCACATACCCGAGCTTCGAAGGACTACTCGGTGACGTCCGCCAAATCAGAGGTCCGCGCCGGAATCCTGGCCGCCAGGCGGTCATTGAGTCGGCAACTACGCGAGCGCGAAACGGCGGATCTGGCCAAGCATCTGGAGGCGGCCGTGGAGCCGGGGACGACGGTGTGCGCCTACATCCCGGTGGGTTCCGAACCGGGTTCGGTCACGATGATCGACCGACTGGCGGCACGGATGGTCACCGTCTTGCTGCCCGTCGCGCGCGAAGATCCCGATGGAATTCCCCTGCCGCTGCAGTGGGGTCGCCACGTTGTGGGCAAGTTGATCGACGCCCCGTTCGGACTGCGCGAACCGGCGCCGCCATGGTTGCCCGCCGACGCAGTTGCCACCGCTACCGCCGTCTTCGTTCCGGCTCTCGCGGTCGACCGGCACGGTGCTCGTCTGGGCCGCGGCGCCGGATTCTACGATCGGACACTGCCGCTGGCGGCACCCCATACGCTCCTCATCGCCGTCGTTCGCGACGACGAACTGGTCGATCACCTGCCGTCAGAAGCCCACGACGTGCCGATGACGCACGCGCTGACTCCCGGCCGGGGCCTCGTCCCGCTCGGGTGAGGTTGGTGGGAATGCACCGGGTCCGCTGGCGGTTCTAGCACTTGAGCCGGTAGAGTGCTAACCAGTTTGACCACCTCGGAGGTTTGCGTGCCCACCTATTCCTATGCGTGCACCGAATGCAGCAACAAGTTCGACGTGGTGCAGGCGTTCACCGACGACTCACTGACCGACTGCCCGCAGTGCGACGGCCGACTCCGGAAGGTGTTCGGCAAGGTCGGCGTGGTCTTCAAGGGCAGCGGTTTCTATCGCACCGACAGCCGCGAGTCCGGTAAGAAGACAAGCACCGGCGCGTCCAGCAGCACCGAGTCCTCGAGTTCGTCGTCGGATTCGTCGTCGTCGAGCGCGAACTCGTCGACGTCGAAGTCCGGTTCGTCGGATTCTTCGAGCTCGTCGAGCAGCTCCCCTGCCCCCGCCGCCGCCGCGTCGAGCTGATTCCGGCCGTTATCCACAACTGTCGGATTGGCGGCTGACTGCACCACTGGCGCTGCATAGCGTGAAGCCCTATGGGGGATTCGCTCAACCCGTCGCCGCTTGATCGACTGAGCCGCGCATTGCGGCCCGACTGGACGAAAACGCCGTCGGCGCGACGGATGCTGGCCGCCGCCTTGGTGGTGCTGGCCGCCGTCGCAGCATGGCGCGGCGATCCCGGCAGCGATCACACCGAGGTCGTCGTAGCCGTTCGTGATCTGTCTCCGGGTGCCGAGCTCACCGCCTCTGACGTCCGTATGGAGTCCCGGTCGCTGCCCACGGTGCCGGACGGGGCGCGCACAGATGTCGCTTCCGTGGTCGGCACCACGCTGGCAGGACCCGCTCGCCGCGGCGAAGTGCTCACCGACGTCCGCCTCCTCGGACCACGCCTCACCGAGTCGGCCGCGGGCCCCGATGCGCGGATCGTTCCGATTCCTCTGGCTGACGCCGCATTGACCGACCTCGTGAGGCCCGGCGATGTCGTCGATATCGTGGCGGCGCCGGCCGATGACGCCGCCGAGGCACGCCTGGTCGCGGCGAACGGGATCGTTGTCCTGGTGTCCGCCAAGGAAAGTGGGGTGGGCGCTCGAAGCGGCGGGCGGGTGGTGCTCGTCGCGCTTCCTGCTGCCGCCGCGAAGGCAGTCGCCGGGATCGCATTGGTACGGACCGTCACGCTGACATTGCACTAGGCCGCACACAACAACGCACCCCCGGGGCGTCCCGGGGGTGCGTTGTGTGGTCTAGGTCAGATCACCAGTCGCCGATGGCGGGGCCGACCGGGTACTCACCCTCGAAGGCCGAGGCCGTGGTGCCGGCGACTGCCTTGGTGGAATCGCGAACCTCGGTCGAGCTGCTGCCGCCGGCGTGCACCACACCGGCATCGGCGAGGCGGGCCTCCGAGATGCCGCGGGCGACACCGAAGTCGTTGATGCGGATGACAGCGTTCTCCGAGGCCTGTCGGCTGGTCACCTGAGGAGCCGGCGCGATCTCCTCGACCTCGGCGTTGGCGGTTCCTGCGCTCAGTCCGGAGAAAGCTGCTGCCATAAAGAACGAGCCCAAGCCCACGGCACCCAGCTTCTTCGCACTACGAGCGGGCGCTTTGGCGTGCTTAGCCATCAGCTTCCCCTTTACTAAGAGTGAGGACACAAGTGTCCTGCTTTACGTTTTCAGGCCCTCACAGGGTATCAGCCGGAACCTCCAAGCGCGCACCCAATCAAAGATTCTTATTCGTATGGTAGGGCCCGCTCGGGCTCGGCCGTCAGAAGTTTGAAAGCTCCTCGCCTGCTTGGGTTTTGACGTGCATAGCTCCGGCGCCAATTCGCGCGACCGAGCCTCACAGAATCTTCACAGTCGGCCCGCTTCAAAGCAGTAGGCATTAAGTTCGTTGCCCTGAGGGAATCACGGAGAAGAAGGGGTCATCGCCATGCTGAAAGGTTTCAAGGAATTCGTCTCGCGGGGCAACGTCATCGACCTCGCTGTCGCGGTCGTCGTCGGTGCCGCGTTCACCGGTCTGGTGACCGCGTTCACCCAGAATGTGGTGCAGCCGCTGGTGGATCGGATCGGAGCGGGGCCGGATGCCGAATACGGCATCCTCAAAATCCCGCTGGGCGCCGATCAATTCGTCGACCTGAACGCGGTTCTGTCCGCGGCCATCAATTTTCTGATCGTCGCCGCGGTGATCTACTTCGTCATCGTGGTTCCGTTCAAAAAGCTCAAGGAACGCGACGCGAAGGTGGTCTCGGAGGAGACCGAGCTGACGCTGCTGACCGAGATCCGCGATCTCCTGCAGGCGCAATCCGCCACCACCGTCACCGCGGACCACACCGAGAAGGACACGTCGACCACCGAGAAGTGAGCGACACCCACGACCACGAAATCAGCCCCCGGCCGAAGCCGGGGGCTGATTCTTTCAAACCAGGTGGAACCAGGTAAAGCCTTGTGTCAGTTCATGTTCCACGGAGCGCCGTAGGTGCTGACGCTGTCGCCGGTCGAGGAGATCAACCGAGCGAACGGACGCAGCAGCACGCCACCGGCAGCGCCGGTCACGGTGCCGTGAGCGTTGGACACGACAACCGAGCCACCGGGGCCGGCCACGTCGACCGAGAAGGTCGCGACTTCCTGGATGCCCGGGCCGTTACCGAGGTCTGCCGAGATCGACACACCGGGGAACAGGGGCGGGGTCACGATGCTGCTGCCGAGGCCGAAGTCGGGAATGCCTTCGAACTCCAGGCCGTAGCCGTCATAGGCGATGTTGGGGGTGGTGTAGCTGAAGTTGATGCCAACGCCCAGCGACCAGGGGAAGCCGACCTGGTAACCCAGCTCGAGGGTGCCCTCGAAGTCATCGGCACCCTCGCCGGCCACGATGTAGGTCGCCTTGCCGGAGTGGAACCACTCACGGGTGAGGCGGTTACGGTCGAGCGGGAACACACCGTTGAGGAACGTGTCCCACTGCTGGACGGTCAGGGTGCGGCCCTGGCCATCGACCACACTGAGCTCGTTGTCCAGACCTGCGTGAGAGGTGCCGGTGCTCACGAACAATGCCGCGATGGACGCCACCATCGCGATCAGCACCCGAGTGATTGCCTTCATGATCTCCCTAGCTATGTCTTACGGAACCCCGGGCGGGGTTCCGAGTGTCCGTGCCTGGCTTTACCGCTACACCACACACCTCGCAAGAACTTCATGTGAGTGGAATTAAAAAATCCACAGTCCGTTCTTACGATTCGCTCATCGTTGACACGAGGAACATAACGGGGAGGCAACTGACCGGCAACGCGTGGCTTCGGTGGTGTCGGCCGAGACACGCGCTGATGCGCCGTTTGCTGAACGTTCCCCGGCGGTCCCTGACCCCTTCCGTGCGACGACGGGGCGTGGTCTGAGAAACGCCGCAGTTCGTGACCCCGTATCGACGTATTCGTCAACGGAAGTGGATCCGTTACCAGCGGGCCCTTATGGACGCTTAAGCGAAATCACAGGTCAATCGTGGTGGGGCGGGACGTTGTCCTGCAGCCATCGATCGTGATCGGCGCCGTCGTCCGGCGAAACCGGTTCGCGTTCATCGCGTGTGACGTCAGGGAGGGAGTCCCCGAAGACTCTGTTAACTAGCTCGCGGGACTCGCGGGAAGGTCCAGCCACAGTCTCACCTCCCTGTGATCAACATCACTATTTTGCGCTCGGATTTGTTCACCTGGTCTTAACTTTGCGGACCTGTTCGGCTTCATAAATGCCAAATCCGCTCGGTACGAAAGTGCCCGTACCGGCGGATTCTGGACTAGTCCCACAGAAAAGCGGGCGATTAGATCTCCAAACTGGATAGCTGCGCGATGATCTGACCTGCGAGCGGCCCGAGGGTGGCCATGCCGTCGCGGACTGCGGCGCGCGAACCTGCGAGGTTGACGACCAGCGTGCTGCCTGAGATACCCGCGAGACCGCGCGAGAGGCCGGCGTCGATGGTCCCCGCCGACAGGCCGGACGCCCGGAGCGCCTCGGCGATACCCAGCAGCTCTCGGTCGAGAAGATCGCGGGTGGCTTCCGGGGTGACGTCGCGCGGCGTCACGCCGGTACCCCCTACGGACACCACGAGGTCGACGCCGCCGATGACTGCCGTATTGAGCGCGTTGCGGATCTCCACCTCGTCGGACGAGACCACGACGACCCCGTCGACGACGAAGCCGGCCTCGCCCAGCAGTTCGGCGACCAGCGGGCCGCTGTGATCCTCTTCGTCTCCATGGGCGGTGCGGTCATCGACGACGACCACCAAGGCACGACCTACCAAGGCGTGGGGCTGCTCCATGAGCTCAACCGTATATCTCGGGGCGGACATCGGAGCAGCCACACGGAGCACCGCTCGGTCGTCTCCTATCGAGGACCTCATTGGGCGGCCTTGCCGAGGGTGACTTCCAGCGACTGCGACTTGCCCGACGGATCGAGGTAGGTCAGCGTCACCTTGTCGCCGGGCGCCTTGGAGCGAACGGCGGCCACCAGCGCGTCGGCGCTGCTGATCACCCGGTCGTCGATCTTGGTGACCACCACGCCGCTGGGAAGCCCCGCGGCCGACGCCGCGCCACCCGCGGTCACCTCGACGATCTTGGCGCCGTCGACGCCCGCGTCGTTGCCGACCTGAACTCCGAGAGAGGCCCGCGACGCGCTTCCGGTCTGGATGATCTCGTCGGCGATCCTCTTGGCCTGGTCGACCGGGATGGCGAAGCCGAGACCGATCGAACCGCCCTGGGGACCGCCGGCGTCGGCTCCCATGGTGGCGATCGCGGAGTTGATGCCGACCAGCTCACCACTCATGTTGACGAGCGCGCCGCCCGAGTTGCCAGGATTGATCGCCGCGTCGGTTTGGATGGCGTCGAGGACCGTGTTCTGGTTCTTGGCGTCGCCGCCGGCGGCAACCGGTCGGTTGAGGGCGCTGATGATGCCGGTCGTCACCGTGCCTTCCAGGCCCAGGGGCGAGCCGATCGCCACGACGTCCTGCCCCACCCGCAGATCCGCCGACGAGCCGACCGCGATGGGTGTCAGACCGGACACGTTCTGAGCGCGGACGACGGCGATATCGCTGCCGGGATCTGCGCCGACCACGGTGAACGGCGCCGTCTTGCCGTCGGCGAACGTCACCTTCGTCTTCGCCGGACCACCCGGCGCACCCGCGGGCCCGGCGTCGCCGGCCGCTGCGGCGACCACGTGATTGTTGGTGAGGATGAGCCCGTCGGTCGACAGGATCACCCCGGAGCCCTCTTCCGTCGCACGTCCCTGGTTGACCTCGAGCTTCACCACGCTCGGCACCACCTTGGCCGCGACAGCTTCGACCGACCCGCCCGGCACGCTGGCCGCCGGCACCGACGGCGCGGCGCCCGATGCGCTGATACCGCTGAGGCTGTGGTCGGGATGGACGAGCATCGCCACCCCGCCACCGACTCCGGCCGAGACGAGAGCGACAGCCACCGCGCCTGCAATCAAAGCCGATGCGCGCGAACGCTTTCCGGGTTGCGGCCCCGACGCGGGCGGCATGCCCGGGCGCGGATACTGGCCGGGTCCGGCGGGCATGGGAGCGCCGGGATACGGGTCATACGGCGGCCGAAATGCCTGTCGCTGCTGCTCGGTCGCATAACGCCAGTCCCAACTGCCCGTGCCCTGCTGCTCATAGGATCCTGACCGCTGCGGCCCGACAGGGCCTTGCGGCACCTGCCCGGGATAGCCGGACTGACGACCCGGCTGCGGAGTCGGCGAGTACCTCGGGTGGTTGGTCATATCGCTGCAGTGCTCTTCCTCAAGTCGGTTCTGACGCTTAGATCAACGATCGCTGCCATGTCAGGGTGCCCAAACGTACTGAGAAACCCCTTAGAGATCGATTTCCTTTGAGACAACATTTGCGCGTTGCGCGGGACGCATCGGTCTCAATGATCCCCGCCGGTGACACAGGTCACCGGCCTCCCGGCCCCCGCGTGTCGCGGCTACTCGCCGTCCTGCCCGGCGGCGACCGACAGGCGCCCCGGCAGCACCACATGCATCGACGTTCCGGGCGGCTGACCGCCGGGAACGGTGTCCGCGACGCGCAAGCTGCCGCCGTGTTTGAGCACGACCTGCTTGACAATCGCCAGTCCGAGCCCGGACCCCGGCATCGCACGGGCCGAAGTGGACCGGAAGAAACGCTCGAACACGAGATCGCGCTCATGCGGCGGGATCCCGGGACCGAAGTCCGACACCACCAATTCCGCGTGCAGCGAGTCGATCTGGGTGAGCCGGACCCCGACACTCCCGCCGGGCGGACTCCACTTGGCCGCATTGTCGAGGAGGTTGAGCACCGCGCGGCCGAGCCCGGCGGCATCGCCGTACACCTGCCACGGCGTGATGGCGACGTTGAACTCGATGTCGTTGCGGCGCCTGCGAACCCGCTCCAGGGACCGCTCGATGACCTCGGACATCTCGACCGTGTCGTGGACGGCGTTGCCCGCGTCCTCGCGGGTGAGATCGACCAGATCGCCGACCAAGGTGGACAATTCCTCGATCTGGCCGATCACGTCGGTACGCAGCTCGATCATGTCCTTTTCCGGAATCCGAGGAGCACCGGGCTTCATCGACTCCATCAGCAGTTCCACGTTGGTCCGCATCGATGTCAGCGGCGTGCGTAGCTCGTGGCCGGCGTCGGCGACCAGACGAGCTTGGCGCTCCCGGGATTCGGCGAGCGCCCGCAGCATCATGTTGAAAGCCTCGGTGAGGCGGGCGAGTTCGTCGTTGCCGACGACAGGGATCGGGTGCAGATCGTCGGTGCGCGCGACCCTCTCTGCCGCCTGGGTGAGCCTGGCCACCGGTCTCAAACCCGCGCTGGCCACCATGCCGCCCGCGATGGCCGCCACGGCGACACCGAGTCCGCCCACGATGAGCAGGACCGTGCCGAGCCGCTTGAGCACCTGGCCCGTCGGAGCCAGGTTCTTCGAGAGCAGCAGGGAGTTACCGCTGGCGAGATGGACAGCCAGCACCCGCTGACGGTCGACGGTTCGCAGCGACATCCACAGCGTGCCGTCCATTACGTCCTGCTCCGGCGCCCCCACCGGCAGCGTCTCGCCCTGCTGATTGGCGGTGTACTTGCTGCGGCCCGGGATGTAGAACATGGCGTTCATGTCGGAATACGCGGTGCCCTCGATGGCCTTGCCGGGATCGGCATCCAGTGAACCGCTCTCGATGAGCATTTCCGCCCGTGTCCGGAGTTGGTTGTCGATGTCGTCGTAGAGCGCGCGGGAGACCACCGCGTAGACCGCAACGGCCATCAGCACAACGGAGATGACCACCATCGACATGGCGAGCAACATGACTCGCCATCGCAGGGAGACCGAACTCGCCGGATGAAAATTCGCGGAGAGCTGACCCGGCCACGGACCTGGCTTGAGCTCGACTGCCATCAGGGCGGCGTCTCGCGAAGCACATAACCCACACCACGCACGGTGTGGATCAGCCTCGGTTCCCCTTCAGCCTCGGTCTTGCGCCGCAGGTATCCGACGTAGACCTCGAGCGCGTTGCCCGAGGTCGGAAAATCGAAGCCCCACACCTCTTCGAGGATCCGGCTTCGCGTCAGCACGCGACGCGGGTTCGCGATGAGCATCTCCAATAGCGAAAACTCTGTGCGCGTCAGGCTGATCGCGCGATTGCCTCGGGTCACCTCGCGCGTCACCGGATCCAAGGACAGATCCGAGAATGTCATCGCCGCGGATTCGGCGTCGCCCTCGTCGGGGCTGGTGCGGCGGAGCAGCGCGCGCATCCGCGCGAGCAATTCTTCCAGCGCGAACGGTTTGGGAAGGTAGTCGTCGGCCCCGGCATCGAGGCCGGCGACACGCTCGGAGACCGAGTCGCGCGCCGTGAGAACCAGGATCGGGAGGTCGTCGCCCGTGCTGCGCAGCTGCCGGCAGACTTCGAGGCCGTCCAGGCGCGGCATCATCACATCGAGTACCACTGCGTCGGGACGGCTGCTGGCAATCAGATCGAGAGCTTCGCGACCGTCCTGGGCCAACTCGACCGAATAACCATTGAAGGACAGTGACCGTCGCAGGGATTCGCGCACGGCGCGATCGTCATCAACGACAAGAATGCGCACTGCCACAGTCTCAACCCAGTGTCTGAGAGGGACCTGAGAGGCGCGCCGCCAACCTGACGGTTTCCCTGAGAGTTAGCGGCGGTCGAGGTCGATCAAGCCGAGACGGGCGGCCTTGAGCAGGCGACGGGGCACCTTGCGGGGCTGACCGGCAACGGTCACGTTCACCAGACCCGTGGCTTCCGCTTTCCACTGCGCGCGCCGGCTACGGGTGTTCGCGCGCGACATCCTGCGCTTCGGCACAGCCATGATCGAGCTCTCCATCTCATCGGGGTGTCTGCCTGCGAGCCTGGACCAGGCCGGGCGCTGACAATTGCTGACCAGGATAGCCCGTGGGCTGGGCGCGCTCCAAACTCCGCTGCTCGGCTGAAACCAGCGCGCTGGAGGAAAACGCCGAGAGTGCCCCGGCGCGGGTCGCACACTCAGATAACACCGACCGCCGCCGAACCCTTGACTTGGTACCGCCGGTATCGATTAACCTACCGGTTGGTTGGTCGAAGGTCCGACGCAACGTTGCCCGGTAAGGAGTGCGCGTGACGACTGTGCCGGACCGGATCCCGGTCCCGAATTCGGTCAGGATCGGCAACTGCTCGGGTTTCTACGGCGACCGCCTCTCGGCGATGCGGGAAATGCTCACCGGCGGCGACTTGGACTACCTCACCGGTGACTATCTGGCCGAACTGACGATGCTGATCCTGGGACGCGACCGGATGAAGAACCCCGATCGCGGCTACGCCAGGACATTCCTGCGTCAGCTCGAGGATTGCCTCGGCGTGGCCAAGGACCGTGGCGTCCGCATCGTCGCCAACGCCGGCGGATTGAACCCCGCGGGACTGGCCGACGCCGTACGGACGCTGGCCGACAAGCTCGACGTAGCGATCACCGTCGCCCACGTCGAGGGCGACGACCTCCTCGCCCGCGCCGACGCACTCGGCCTCGGGACGCCACTGACGGCCAACGCCTACCTCGGCGCGTGGGGCATCGTCGACTGCCTCGCGTCCGGCGCCGACGTCGTCGTCACCGGCAGGGTCACCGATGCATCGGTCATCGTCGGACCCGCCGCCGCTCACTTCGGTTGGCAGCCAACCGATTACGACCGGATTGCAGGAGCGGTCGCGGCGGGCCACGTCATCGAGTGCGGCACGCAGGCCACCGGCGGCAACTTTTCGTTCTTCGCCCGGGATTTCCCCGACCTCACGGCCCTGACCCATCCGGGCTTCCCGATCGCCGAGATCCATGCCGACGGCTCCTCCGTCATCACCAAGCACCCCGGCACCGACGGCGCCGTCACCGTCGAGACCGTCACCGCACAGCTTCTCTACGAGATCGGCGGTGCCCGGTATGCCAACCCCGACGCCACACTGCGCGTCGACAGCATCGAGCTGACCGGCGACGGCCCCGACCGGGTCCGTATCAGCCGGGTGAAGGGCGAGCCGCCGCCACCGACGTTGAAGGTCTCCCTCAACAGCCTCGGCGGTTTCCGCAACGAGGTCACGTTCGTACTCACCGGGCTCGACATCGAAGCCAAAGCCGAACTGGTGCGCCGCCAGCTGGAAACCAGCCTGCCGGTGAAGCCCACCGAGCTGGAATGGACGCTGGCACGCACCGATCACCCGGACGCCGACACCGAGCAGACGGCAAGCGCGCTGCTGCGCTGCGTGGTCCGCGATCCTGACCCCGACACCGTGGGCCGCCGGTTCTCATCGGCCGCCGTCGAGCTCGCGCTGGCCAGTTACCCCGGATTCACCAGCACCGCGCCCCCCGGTGACGGTCAGGTCTACGGCGTGTTCACCGCCGCCTTCGTGCCTGCAGAAGAAGTTGACCACGTCGCGGTGCACGCCGACGGCACCCGCAACGTCATCCCCGCCGCCGCACGCACCGCCGAACTCGTGCCCGTCCCCGACCCCGATCTTCCTGCAGCACCCACACCTGGTGCGACACGGCGGCTGCCGCTGGGCACCATCGCCGGCGCCCGCAGCGGCGACAAGGGCGGCAGCGCGAACGTCGGCGTGTGGGTGCGAACCCCCGCGCAGTGGGCATGGCTCGCGGACACGCTGACCGTGGAGAAGCTGCGTGAACTGCTCCCGGAGACCCAAGACCTCCCGATCACCCGCCACATGCTGCCGAATCTACGGGCCGTGAACTTCGTCATCGACGAGATCCTGGGTAAGGGCGTCGCCTATCAGGCGCGCTTCGATCCCCAGGCCAAAGGACTCGGCGAATGGCTGCGAAGCCGACATGTCGACCTACCCGAGGAGCTGCTGCCATGAGCATCTGGACCACACCCGAACGCGAGGATCTGCGAAAGACGGTGCGCGCCTTCGCCGAACGTGAGGTGCTGCCCCACGTCGACGAGTGGGAGCGCGTCGGCGAGCTGCCACGCGATCTCCACCGCAAGGCCGCCGAAGCCGGCCTGCTGGGTGCAGGCTTCCCGGAGACGGTCGGCGGCGAGGGCGGCGACGCTGCCGACGCCCTCGTCATCTGTGAGGAGATGCACCAGTCGGGCTCCCCCGGAGGCGTTTTCGCATCACTGTTCACCTGCGGCATCGCGGTGCCGCACATGATCGCCTCCGGCGACGAACGGCTGATCGAGGAGTACGTACGCCCGACGTTGCGCGGCGAGAAGATCGGGTCGCTGGCCATCACCGAGCCCGGCGGCGGCTCCGACGTCGGGCACCTCACCACCCGCGCAGTGCGCGAGGGTGATGAATACGTGCTCAACGGCGCGAAGACCTACATCACGTCGGGGGTACGTGCCGACTACGTCGTCACCGCGGCACGCACGGGCGGGCCTGGTGCAGCGGGTGTTTCGTTGATCGTGGTGGATAAGAGCACCCCTGGATTGCAAGTCAGCCGCAAGCTGGAAAAGATGGGCTGGCGCTCCTCGGACACGGCCGAACTGTCCTATTCCGATGCCCGGGTGCCCGCGGCCAACCTCGTCGGGGTCGAGAACACCGGCTTCCTGCAGATCGCCGCGGCATTCGTCTCCGAACGCGTAGGCCTTGCCGCACAGGCGTATTCGAGTGCCCAGCGCTGCCTCGACCTGACCGTGGACTGGTGCCGCAACCGCGAGACGTTCGGCAAACCGCTGATCGCACGCCAATCGGTGCAGAACACGCTCGCCGAGATGGCCCGCCGCATCGACGTGGCACGCGTCTACACCCGCGCACTCGTCGAACGTCAGATATCCGGGGACCAGAACCTGATCACCGAGGTGTGCTTCGCGAAGAACACCGCGGTCGAGGCCGGCGAATGGGTGGCCAACCAGGCGGTGCAACTCTTCGGCGGCATGGGGTACATGGCCGAGTCGGAGGTGGAGCGTCAGTACCGCGACATGCGCATCCTCGGCATCGGTGGCGGCACCACCGAAATCCTCACCTCGCTGGCCGCCAAGACGCTGGGCTACCAGGCATGAGCCTCAGGTCCACCCTCGACACCTGCGCACCCTCCTACACCGAGGCCGCCGACGCGATGGCGGTCAAGCTGCTGGAATTGGAAACCGAGCACGCCAAAGCACTAGCCGGCGGCGGCGAGAAGTACGTGGCGCGCCATCATGCCCGCGGCAAGATGACCGCGCGCGAGCGCATCGAGGCGCTGCTCGATCCCGACTCCCCCTTCCTGGAGCTGAGCCCGCTGGCCGCCTGGGGCACCGACTTCACCGTCGGTGCCAGTGTGGTCGTGGGCATCGGCGCGGTCAGCGGCGTCGAATGTCTCGTCGTCGCCAACGACCCCACCGTCAAGGGCGGCACCAGCAACCCTTGGACGCTACGGAAGATCCTGCGCGCCAACCAGATCGCCTTGCAGAATCGGCTTCCGGTGATCTCGCTGGTGGAGTCGGGCGGCGCCGATCTGCCCACGCAGAAGGAGATCTTCATCCCGGGCGGGCAGATGTTCCGTGACCTGACCCGGCTCTCGGCTGCGGGTATCCCGACGATCGCGCTCGTGTTCGGCAACTCGACGGCCGGCGGTGCGTACATCCCCGGGATGTCCGACCACGTCGTGATGATCAAGGAACGCTCGAAGGTGTTCCTGGCAGGCCCGCCGCTGGTGAAGATGGCGACCGGCGAGGAATCCGACGACGAGTCGCTCGGTGGCGCTGAGATGCACGCCCGCATCTCAGGTCTCGGCGACTACTTCGCGGTCGACGAACTCGACGCGCTGCGGATCGGGCGGCGCATCGTCGCGCGGCTGAACTGGCGCAAGTTGGGCCCGGCACCGAAACCGTTCACCGCGCCGCTGTTCGACGAGAACGAGTTGATCGGCGTGGTGCCACCGGATCTGCGTATCCCGTTCGACCCCCGGGAGGTGATCGCCCGGATCGTCGACGGGTCAGAGTTCGACGAGTTCAAGCCGCTCTACGGCGGCTCCCTGGTCACCGGGTGGGCCACCTTGCACGGCTATCCGCTCGGCATCCTCGCCAACGCGCGCGGCGTGCTGTTCAGCGAGGAGTCGCAGAAGGCCACGCAGTTCATCCAGCTGGCCAACCGCTCCGACACCCCACTGTTGTTCCTGCACAACACCACCGGCTACATGGTGGGCAAGGACTACGAGGAGGGCGGGATGATCAAGCACGGCTCGATGATGATCAACGCCGTCTCCAACTCGACCGTCCCGCACATTTCACTGCTGATCGGCGCCTCGTACGGCGCCGGACACTACGGCATGTGCGGCCGCGCCTACGATCCGCGTTTTCTGTTCGCGTGGCCGAGCGCGAAATCGGCGGTCATGGGCGGGACGCAACTGGCGGGTGTGCTCTCGATCGTCAACCGCGCCGCCACCGAAGCCCGCGGCGGGCAGGTCGACGAGGACGCCGACGCCGCGCTGCGCGCAGCCGTCGAAGCCCAGATCGAGGCCGAGTCGCTGCCGATGTTCCTGTCCGGGCGCCTCTACGACGATGGCGTGATCGACCCGCGTGACACCCGCACCGTCTTGGGAATGTGCCTGTCCGCCATTGCCAACGGTCCGATCAAGGGGACGTCGAACTTCGGCGTCTTCCGGATGTGAGCGCCCGCATGTCTGCAAGGAGGGGACGCCGATGATCACGCGAGTTCTGGTCGCCAACCGCGGGGAGATCGCCCGGCGGGTGTTCGCCACCTGCCGGCGGCTCGGGATCGGCACCGTCGCGGTCTACACCGACCCGGACGACGACGCGCTTCATGTCGCCGAGGCCGATGCACGGGTGCGCCTCGAGGGCACCCGGGGCTATCTCGACGCCGCGCAACTCATCGCCGCGGCTCGAGCCGCCGGTGCCGACGCGGTGCATCCCGGCTACGGATTCCTCTCGGAGAACCCGGATTTCGCTCAGGCCGTCGAGGAGGCAGGCTTGACGTGGATCGGTCCGCCGGTGGCGGCCGTGGCGGCGATGGGCTCCAAGATCGAGGCGAAGAAAATCATGGCCGCCGCCGGGGTTCCGGTTCTGGAGGAACTCGATCCCGAGGCAGTGACACCGGCCATGCTGCCCGTCCTGATCAAGGCGTCGGCGGGCGGAGGCGGCCGAGGAATGCGCGTGGTTCGCGATCTTGCGCAGCTGCCTGCGCAGGTGGAAGCCGCACGGCGCGAGGCCCAGTCTGCGTTCGGTGACCCCACCGTCTTCTGCGAGCGCTACCTCGACGCAGGCCACCACGTCGAGGTTCAGGTGATGGCCGATGCACACGGCACCGTGTGGGCCGTCGGCGAACGTGAGTGCTCGATTCAGCGCAGGCATCAGAAGATCATCGAAGAGGCCCCGTCGCCGCTGGTCGAACGCATCACGGGGATGCGCGACAAGCTGTTCGAGGCGGCGCGGCTGGCGGCCACCGCGATCGGTTATACCGGCGCGGGAACTGTCGAGTTCATGGCCGACGACCGGGGTGAGTCGGCTGGTTCCTTCTATTTCCTCGAGATGAACACCCGGCTGCAGGTGGAACATCCGGTGACCGAGCTCACCTCGGGACTCGATCTGGTCGAACTGCAATTGGCTGTCGCCGAGGGTGAGCGCCTCGACCCCACGCCGCCAGTGTCACAAGGGTTCTCGATCGAAGCGAGGCTCTACGCCGAAGACCCCGCCAAGAACTGGCAACCGCAGGCGGGCACCGTGTATCGCTTCGCCGTCCCGGCGGCGAGCACGGAGTTCGGGCCCGTCGGGCGCGCAGGCGTGCGGCTGGATTCCGGCATCACCGACGGGTCGGTGATCTCGGTGTTCTACGACCCGATGATCGCCAAGGTCATCTCCTACGCGCCGACCCGCGCCAAGGCCGCCGCACTGCTGGCCGACGCGCTGGCCCGCGCACGGCTACACGGTGTCAGGACAAACCGCGACCTGCTGGTGAACGTGCTGCGCCACCGCGCCTTCCTCGACGGAGCCACCGACACCGCATTCTTCGAGGCGCACGGGCTTGCCGACCTCGCCGCGCCGGCCGGGGAGAAGCAGGCGGGCCTGTCGGCCGTGGCAGCTGCGCTGGCCGAGGCGGCCCATAATCGTTCCACGGCATCGGTTTTCGGTGCGGTGCCGAGTGGCTGGCGAAATCTCGCCGCCGGATATCAGACCAAGATCTATGAGGACGCCCACGGCGAAACCCATGACGTCCGGTATCGGTTCACCCGTGGCGGCGTCAGCATCGACGGTCACGACGACGTGCGGATGGTCTCGTCGACACCGCTGCGGGTCGTGCTGAGCGTGGCGGGAGTGGAACATCCCTTCGACGTCGCGCGCTACGGCGACGACGTCTACGTCGACTCCCCCGCCGGTTCCGTGCATCTGGTCGCGGTATCCCGGTTCCCCGACCCCGATGCGGCGCTCGCGCACGGGTCGCTCATCGCCCCGATGCCGGGCTCGGTGCTGCGCGTCGCAGCGTCCGCCGGCGACAGGGTGACCGCAGGACAACCGCTGATGTGGCTGGAGGCGATGAAGATGGAGCACACCATCACCGCACCCGCGGACGGTGTCCTCGTCGAGCTCCATGTCACAGCAGGTCAACAAGTCGAGGTAGGCGCCGTGCTGGCACGCGTCGATTCAGGAGAGGGCGATCAATGAGCGGCTTCATCGAGACCGAGGAACAGCAGGCACTGCGCAAGGCGGTGGCCGCGATGGTCGCCAACTACGGGCAGGGGTACTACCTCGAAAAGGCCCGCGCCGGGAAGCACACCGACGAACTATGGTCCGAGGCAGGCAAACTCGGCTTCATCGGGGTGAACCTGCCGGAGGAGTACGGCGGCGGAGGCGCAGGCATGTATGAGCTGAGCCTGGTCATGGAGGAGATGGCAGCCGGCGGCGCTTCTCTTCTGATGATGGTTGTCTCACCCGCAATCAACGGCACGATCATCTCGAAGTTCGGCACCGAGGAGCAGAAGAAGCGGTGGATCCCGGGCATCGCCGACGGGTCCTTGACGATGGCGTTCGCGATCACCGAACCCGATGCCGGCTCGAATTCGCACAAGATCACCACGACGGCCCGCCGCGACGGCAGCGACTGGATCCTGTCCGGACAGAAGGTCTACATCTCCGGTGTGGATCAGGCGCAGTCGGTGCTTGTCGTGGGTCGCGCCTACAAGGACGGAGCCCACGAGTCGGAATCCCTTCGCCCTGCGCTGTTCGTGGTGCCCACGGACACACCGGGTTTCACGTTCACGAAGATCCCCATGGAGATCATCAGCCCGGAGTTCCAGTTCCAGGTTTTCCTCGACGAAGTCCGGTTGCCCGCCGATGCCCTGGTCGGATCCGAGGACGCGGCGATCGCGCAGCTGTTCGCCGGGCTGAATCCCGAGCGCATCATGGGTGCCGCCAATGCGGTCGGCGTCGGCCGCTTCGCCCTTGACCGCGCCGTCGACTACGTCAAGACCCGGCAGGTGTGGAAGACGCCGATCGGTGCGCATCAGGGTCTGTCACATCCGTTGGCGCAGAACCACATCGAGGTCGAGCTCGCGAAGCTGATGATGCAGAAGGCCGCGGCTCTCTATGACGCGGGCGACGACGGCGGCGCCGCAGAGGCTGCCAACATGGCCAAGTACGCGGCCGGCGAGGCCTCCGTGCGCGCGGTGGATCAGGCGGTGCAGTCCCTCGGCGGCAACGGGTTGACCAAGGAGTACGGCGTGGCGTCGATGCTGACAGCGTCGCGGCTGGCCCGCATCGCCCCGGTGAGCCGGGAGATGATCCTGAACTTCATCGCGCAGACGTCGCTGGGCCTCCCGAGGTCCTACTGATGAGTGCCCTGGTCGGCTACGCCCGTGACGGTGCGGTCGCACGGCTGACCCTGGATTCGCCGCACAACCGCAATGCCTTGTCCACGGCACTTGTCGAGCAGCTGCACGACGCCATGACCCGCGCGTCCGCGGATGAGGACGTGCGCGTCGTGGTGCTGGGCCACACCGGCGGGACGTTCTGCGCCGGCGCCGATCTGAGCGAGGCGGCCGGGCGGGACCCCTCGGAGCTGGCGGTCGCCCGCGCACACGAGATGACGCGCCTGCTTCGCCGGATTCTCGAACTGCGCCTGCCGGTGATCGCCGCGATCGACGGCCACGTCCGCGCAGGCGGGCTCGGCCTGGTCGGGGCCTGCGACATCGCGGTGGCCGGCAGCGCGAGCACGTTTGCGCTGACCGAGGCGCGCATCGGTGTCGCACCGTCGATCATCTCGCTGACACTTCTGCCGAAGATTTCGGCACGGGCGGCGGGACGGTACTTCGTCACCGGGGAGAAGTTCGGCGCCGCCGAGGCTGCCGACATCGGTTTGGTCACCGTGGCCGCCGACAACGTCGCGGCCACCGTCGCCGAACTGGCGGCCGCGATCGCCCAAGGTTCGCCGCAGGGGCTGGCGGCGTCGAAGGCGCTGACGACGGCGGCCATGATCGACGACTTCGAGCGCCGCGCAGAGAAATTGACGCGCGAGTCGGCCCAATTGTTCGTCTCCGACGAGGCGCGGGAGGGGATGCTGGCGTTCCTGGAGAAGCGGCCGCCGCGCTGGGTCAGCTAACCAGCTCACAGTTTCGTCAAGATACTTGCATGTGCCGACGTTCGTCGTAGGCTCGTTGGCGATGTGCGCGCGTCCCACCACGAGAAGGTCACGATGAGCACACCCGCCTTCCGCAGCGGGTCGATGCGTGCTGGCGACACCGACCGGATCCAGGTAGCCCAGCTACTCACCGATGCCGCGGCGTCGGGCACCCTCGGCATCACCGAGTACGAGGATCGTCTGAACAGGGCGTACGCTGCCCAGACGTATGACGAACTCGACCGTCTGTCGGCCGACCTGCCCGGCGCGATTACCAGGGGTCGCGGTGGTCCGTGCCGGCCCGCACCGTCGAGCCTGCTGCTTGCGATCCTGAGCGGTTACGAACGTCGCGGGCGATGGAACGTTCCGCGCACGCTGACCACGTTCGCGTTCTGCGGTGGCGGGGTCGTCGACCTGCGCTACGCCGACTTCACCTCCCCCGAAGTTCACATTCGGACCTACTCGATCATGGGGGGCCAGACGATCCTGGTGCCGCCGGAGGTCAACGTCGATCTGCACGGCGTCGCGGTGATGGGCAGCTTCGACCGCAACGTCGAAGGCGAGGGCTCCCCCGGCGCCCCACTGGTACGCATCAGCGGCTTCTCGGTGTGGGGCAGCGTCACCGTGCGGCGCAAGAAGCGCAAGCGCGCCGACTAGCCCGGTAGGCGACTACCGCCGCCGCTTGGCACTCAGGTAGTCACCGACCACCGCAGCACCCAAACCGTCGAGGTCTGGCACCACCACCCGTCCGCCCACGCGGCGCGCGACCTGGTCGATGAAGCGGGCCAGCCCCGGATCGCTGCCGAGCCGGAAGATCGTCACCTGCGCCCCGAGCCGCGCTACTTCGTCGAATCCCTTCACCGTGTGGGCGATGGTCCGCGGGTGCGGCGGGTAGTCAAAGAACACCGCAGAAGACCCGTTGCCGTCGAAGTCCTCAAGGTGCGCTGTCGGCTCACCGTCGGTGACCACGAGGATGACCGGTTGCGCGTTGGGGTGACGCCTCAGATGCCGGCTGGCCAGCGCGAGCGCGTGGTGCAGATTGGTGCCCTGCTCGTAGACGCCCTCAAGTCCGGTCAACTCGGCAGCGGTGACCGTGCGGGCGTAGCGGCCGAACGCGACGATCTGCAGGGCATCGGAACGGAACCGGGTGCTGACAAGGTGGTTGAGCGCCAGCGCGGTGCGCTTCATCGGCAGCCAGCGGTTCTCCATCACCATCGAGAACGAGGTGTCGACCAGCAGCGCGACCGCGGCCTGCGTACGGGTCTCGGTCTCGGAGATCTCGACGTCCTCGACCGTGATCCGGATCGGGCGGGCCGACTCCCCGGTTCCCGCCTCGCGCAGGACGGCGTTGGTGAGGGTCCGGGTCACGTTCCACGGTTCGGTGTCACCGAACTGCCATGGCCGCGTCGCGCCCGTCAGCTCGCCCGCCGCACCGGCCTTGCGGGTGTCGCGCTCACCGTGACGACCCGAAAGCTGTTGCGCCACATCACGTAAGGCTGCTTGCCCGAGCTGACGCATGGCCTTCGGTGACAGCCGCCACTGCCCGTCGGAACCCCGATCGAGAAAGCCCTGGTTCATCAGCGCGCGTTCCAGCTCAGCCAGCGTCCTGGCATCCACGGCCGCATCCTCGCCGAGTTGACGTGCCAGCATGTCCAGGTCGACGTCGTCCATCGTCGCGCCCGAGTAGCTCTGTGAGAGCTGCTCGGCGAGCTGTTCGAGTTCAGAGATGTCGGCGAGTGCCTGCGCGCCCTCCCCCATGCCCAGCGGGTCGTCCCCGGAGAACCGCTGCGAGCCCGACCAATCCTCGCCGGGCCGGGCGGCCTGGAGGTGGCTGTCCAGACGGTTGAGCGCGTTCATCAACGACGGCGAGCCGAAAGCCTGCTGCGCCAGCGAGTCCAACTCGGCGCGCTGCTGCTCGCTGAGGCTGTTGCGGAACCGTTGCGCCGCCGCGGAACGCTTCGCCAGCGAGTCCAACAGCTCGTCGACGTTCTGCGGATTCTCCGGGAAGTACTGGCCGTGCTTGGCCATGAAGTCCTGGAAATCCTGTTGCGTATCTTCACCTTTGGCATGCTTGTCGAGCAGATCGTTGAGGTCGTCGAGCATCTCGTTGACGCGCTGGCGATCCTCATCGGTCGCGTTCTCCAGAGCCTGCTTCATGCCGGCGAAACGCTGATCGAGCATCTCCCGGCCCAGGAGGTCCTTGATCTGGTCGTACTTTTCGCGGGCCTCCTGCGAACGCCAGTCGTACTCGGCGAGCTCCTGGACAGCCTTGGCGGGCGACGGCGACAGGGATTCCAGCTGCAATTCACCGAACCGGGCATCGTCGTCGAGGGCCCTCGCCAGCTCCTTGCGCTCGGCGAGCACCGCCTCGTCGAGCAGCTTCTTGATCTCGGCCAGGGTTCCGTCGAGGTTGTTGCGCTGCAACAGTTCCCGACGACGGCGGTTCGCCTCGGCGGCGAGCTTGTCGGCACCAGGCATGTTCCTGGTGCCGCGCCGCAGGAGCTCCGACAGCGCACGGCGGGGCGAGGTGCCTTCCATCACATCCTGCCCGATCGCCTCCAGCGCCTCCCGCAAATCGACAGGAGGTGCCAGCGGGTCGGGGCCGCCGGTGTAGCGGGAGTACCGCGAAAACCTGCTAGCCATAAATCGTTTCGCCTTGATCGGACACCTTGTCGATCCGCTTCGCCAGATAGAGCGCTTCGAGCGCCAGCTCGATCGCCGCCGCGCGCTGCCCCTCGGACTGTGCCCCGAGGCGCTGTTGGATCTCGGCGACGGCGGGTACCTCGGGCAGCGCCGCGAGGACGTCACGGGCCGACACCCGCTCGCCGGTGGTGACGGGCGAGCCGCCTTCCACCGCTGTGACGATCGGTCCGACGTCGATCCCGCCGAGCAGCCGTTGCGCCGTCTCGGCGGTGGCGCGGCGCAGCAGATGTTCGAGGATCGCCTGCTCGCGGCCCTCCTCGCCGGATTCGAACTCCAACTTGCCGCGCAGCACGTCGATGATCGACGCGAGATCCACCACCCGAGCGACCGGCTCCTGCTCGCCCAGCACGGCCGCGCGATGCCGCGCCGACGCCGCGACGGTCTCGGCCGCCGCGATCGCGAACCGCGCCGACACCCCGGACCGCTGGTCGATGGAGCTCGATTCACGCAAGCTGCGGGCGAACCGCGCCAGAATCTGCAGCAGGTGCTCGGGCACCTCGGCGGCCAGATGCGCCTCCTGCACGATGACGCCGACCTCGGCGTCGAGTTCCTGCGGGTAGTGGGTGCGGATCTCGGCCCCGAATCGGTCCTTGAGCGGGGTGATGATGCGCCCGCGGTTGGTGTAGTCCTCCGGGTTGGCACTGGCCACCACAAGCACGTCGAGGGGCAATCTGAGCGTGTAACCGCGCACCTGGATGTCGCGCTCCTCCATCACGTTGAGCATCGAAACCTGGATCCGCTCGGCCAGGTCGGGCAGCTCGTTGACCGCGACGATGCCGCGGTGCGCGCGAGGAACCAGACCGTAGGCGATGGTCTCGGGATCTCCGAGACTGCGACCTTCGGCCACCTTGATCGGGTCGATGTCACCGACGAGGTCGGCGACGCTGGTGTCAGGGGTCGCGAGCTTCTCGGTGTAGCGCTCGCTGCGGTGGCGCCACTCGACGGGCAGGTCGTCCCCTGAATCGGCCGCCCGGCGGATCGACTCCGGGGTGATCGGGCTGTACGGGTGCTCGCCGAGCTCGGCTCCGGCGATGACGGGCGTCCACTCGTCGAGCATTCCGGTGAGTGCCCGCAGGAGGCGGGTCTTGCCCTGACCGCGCTCACCGAGCAGGACGATGTCGTGTCCGGCGATGAGGGCCCGTTCCAGCTGCGGGATCACGGTGTCCTCGAAGCCGAGGATGCCTGGCCAGACCTCGTCGACGGGGGCGCCCGACGCGAGCGCCGCCAGCAGGTTCTCCCTGATCTCGGCCTTGACGCTGCGTTCGCGATGCCCCGAGGCCCGCAGCTCGCCGACGGTGCGGGGGAGGTCGTTAGGTGATGTCACCACTCCAAGCTACGACTGCCGCCGGGATTAGGCACTGTGCCCCCGGCGAACAGCAGCTAGCGGGTGCCCGGCGGCAGCATCTGGAAGCCGTCGAGAATCATCTCGGCGTCACGCTGATATTCCGGATCCTGCTCGTCGGCGCTCTGCAGCGTGAGTGCGACGCCGAAGGTTCTGCCTTCGGTGAACATGACGGCGCTGAGTAGGTCGGCGCGGCGTGGCCCCGCGGTACCCAGCAGCGGGGACATGTAGCTGCCGCGCACGGCGGGCAGACCGCACAGCGTGGTGTCGGTGAGCTCCAGGTCGGTCACCCCCAACTGCGACACCTGCCTGCGCTGCTCGTCGAAGAATTTCTGGGCGGACAGTTCTCCGCGGTGCGACTCGAGCGTCACGACAGCTGTGGGCGCCACCCCGTCGCGGGCGAGGTCGTCGTTGCGCATCACGAAGCGGATCATGTCCGAATCCAGTGCTGTTATTCGCTTCCATCCATCCGGCTGGGGAATCCGCAGCACCGGATCGGCATCCGCCGAGACACCCGACGGGGCCGGCACGTCGACCAGTTCGGTGTCCACCGGCGTGCAGTCCTGGGCCGACGCGGCAGACCCGAACACCTGGCCGGGTTGCGCGGCCACACCCCGCGCGTCGTCGACCACGCGGGTGCATGAGGACAGCAGTACCGCCGCGGCCATCGCGGCGAGAGCGACCGCTCGCCGACGCCGTGGTGCTCGGATCATCATGTGCTGTCTCCTAATGCGCGAAATGCCGTGCGCCGGTGAGGTACAGCGTGATGCCTGCCGCTTCCGCGGCGGCGGTGACCTCGTCGTCGCGCACCGAGCCGCCGGGGTGGACGACGGCTTTGACGCCCGCCGCGGTGAGCGTCTCCAGCCCGTCAGGGAACGGGAAGAAGGCGTCGGAGGCGCCGACGGCGCCGCGGGTGCGATCGCCGGCACGCTCCACGGCGAGCCTGGCCGCGTCGACGCGATTCACCTGTCCCATACCGACACCCACGGTGGCGCCGTCCTTGGCGATGACGATCGCGTTGGACTTGACGGCCCGGCACGTCCGCCACGCGAACACCAGGTCGGCCAGGGTCTCGGGGTCGGCGGGGGCGCCGGTGGCCAGGGTCCAATTGTTCGGGTCGTCCCCGGCCGCGTCGATTGTGTCGCGCTGTTGCAACAGCAGTCCCCCGCTGACCTGGCGGAACTCGGTGCCACCCGGCTGCGGCTCGGATGCGACGAGCACGCGGATGTTCTTCTTGCCCTGCAGGATCTCGACGGCGCCGGGTGCGTAGGCGGGCGCGATGATCACCTCGGTGAAGATGCCTGCGACGGTTTCGGCCATTTCCACCGTGACTTCGGTGTTGGCGGCGATCACCCCGCCGAACGCCGACAGCGGATCGCACTCGTGCGCTTTGCGGTGAGCGTCGGCCACCGACACCGAGGAGACCGCGATGCCGCAGGGGTTGGCGTGCTTGATGATTGCCACGCAGATGTCTTCGTGGTCGAATGCCGCGCGCCAGGCTGCGTCGGCGTCGGTGTAGTTGTTGTAGGACATCTCCTTGCCGTGCAACTGTTCGGCCTGCGCGAGACCGGGCCAGCCGCCGTCGTCGCTGTACAGCGCGGCCCGCTGGTGCGGGTTCTCGCCGTATCGGAGCACCGAGGTGCGCCGGAACGTCGACCCCAGCCACCGTGGCAGCTCGGCCGATTCCGCGTCTTCCTCTGGCGCCAACACCGACCCCATCCAGGAAGCGACGGCCACGTCGTATTCGGCAGTGTGCCGAAATGCCAACGACGCCAACTTCTTTCGCTCACCGTAGGTGAATCCACCTGCCCGCACCGCGGCCAGCACCCCGTCGTAACCCAGGGGGTCGACGACGACGGCGACGCTGGGATGGTTCTTGGCGGCGGCACGCACCATGGACGGTCCGCCGATGTCGATCTGCTCCACACACTCGTCGACGCCCGCCCCGGAGTTGACGGTCTGGGTGAACGGATACAGGTTGACGACGACGAGTTCGAACGCCGCGACGCCGAGTTCAGCCAACGCCGAAACATGTTCGGGCTTGCGCTGATCGGCGAGCAGGCCGGCGTGCACATGTGGGTGCAGCGTCTTGACACGGCCGTCGAGCACTTCGGGGAAACCCGTGACGTCTTCGACCGGGGTGACCGGAATCCCGGCGCCGGCAATGGTTTTGGCTGTCGAACCGGTGGAGACGATGTCGACGCCCGCCGCGTGCAGCCCCTCGGCCAGCGGCACCAGACCCGACTTGTCGTAGACGCTGATCAGGGCACGGCGGATGGGCCGCCGGAAATCGTTGTCGCTCATCCTAGAATCGCCTTTCGTCCTGTCCAGGTCATACCGCGGGTGGCCATCGAGGCCACCACCTCCACCAGAAGCTGCCGTTCGATCACCTTGATCCGCTCGTGCAGGGTCGACTCGTCGTCGCCGTCGAGAACCGGCACCGCCTGCTGAGCCACGATCGGCCCGGTGTCGGTGCCCGCGTCCACCAGATGCACGGTGCATCCGGTCAACCGCACGCCGTAGGCCAACGCGTCACGCACAGCATGGGCACCGGGAAAGGCTGGCAGAAGCGCGGGATGCGTATTGAGCACGCGGCCGGGGAACCTGGAAAGGAATTCCGGTCCAAGGATTTTCATGAATCCGGCCGACACGACGATGTCCGGGCTGAACGCGGCCGTCGCGTCGGTGATCGCGACATCCCATGCGCCGCGGTCGGGGTGGTCGGCCAGCGACACGGTGAACGACGGAATCGATGCCGCGGCGGCGATGTCGAGCGCCGTGCAGACCCGGTCGGTGCCCACCGCGACGACCCGGGCGGGAAAGTCGCCGACGGCGGCATCGACAAGAGATGCCAGCAGTGAACCGGTCCCCGACGCCAGGACCACAAGTCGCGACGGCGCACTCGGGGCGACGTGGACCTCGGGCTGCACGCTGAAAGCCTAGTGGCTGCGACGATCGGCATCGTCGCTGCCGTCCTCGTCTACGACGCTCCGGCCTAATTCTTCGTCTACGACGAAGTGCTCCTCCGGGTCCAGCTCCACATCCGGAACACCATCCACCACAACACGGTCGGCGGCAGGCTCGTCGAACACCGGCACGGGATCCTCATGTGCCGGGGCGTCGGTGACGATCTCCTCCGTCACAGGCTCTGGGTCGTCGGCAGTCGCGTCGGCGACCGGCTTTACGTCGTCGACGGCCGGCTCGGGTCGGGGCTTGCGCACGCGAGGCCGGATCCCGCCGGACATGGCGCTCGTCAGTGCGCCGATGCCGGCGAACCAGACAAAGACCGCGGGTGCGAACGTCGTCTGGTCGACGCCCACGTCGCCGAAATTGCCCAGCGGGCCGCTGCCTGCGTAGGCCAGCAGAGCCATCGTTGCCGCGGCAACCGCGGCAGCCAGCAGCACCTTGGCCAGGGCCGCCAGAATGGGCAAGGGCTTTCGGGCGCACTGCTGGCCCAGCGCCACGGCGGAGACCGCGGCCACGATCAGCAACGCCACCCAGACGGGCCCGAGGGGCGGAGTCGGGACCGCCGCCAGCACCGGCAACGCGGGAATGTCCCCGCCGAACACTGTGAACGAACTGAACGTCGCAAGGCCCACATGTGCGCTGGAACCCACGGCCACCGCGGCCGTTCCGACCATCACATTGGGCACGTAGAGCACCGACAGAACGGTCAAGCTGAACTGACCGAACACGGAGTCGGTGATGGAGAAGAGGTCGTGCATTGTCGACCAGTGCACGATCAGCGAGCCCGCGATGACTGCCCCGGACAGTCCCATCAAAGCGAGCACACCGGCCGCCGCGGCCCGCAGCGCGTCGAACAACCAATTCGGAAGCGGAGAGGCGTACAACAGCCGCCGACCCATCCGCGAGCCGACGCCCAGCACGGCACCGATCGCGTGGACGGCGAACACGCCCCCGAACGCGCGAAGGGCGTCCGGGGTCTGCAGCTCCGTCAGCACTGACGCGGCGTCATGGATGACCGCCAGGCTGATCGCAGCGATCAGCAGCGGCCCGCCCAGCGCCGACGCGACCACCCAGCGGGTGACGAACCACGATGTGCTCGTCGTTGCCGCCGCCGTGGTTCGTGCGGTGCCGTAGATCATCAGTAGCACCGGCATCAGCGGCATCACGCCGAGCGCACTGCCTGCGATCGACACCGGAACCTGATGAACACCGAGCCACATACTCGCGATCGCGCCGAGCGCCCCGGTCATGTCGCTGTTGGCGATCAACAGCTGCAGAAGGACGACAGCGGCGATGATGACCAGCGCGACGACCGACGGGCCGAACGCGACCCGCAACAGTTCACGCGCCTGGCGTGCACCGACGGGCCGGGTGTTCACGGGTGTAGCCGCTCCTCGCAGACGCTCGGGCGCGCGACGTTCGCGCACGCGCGGCTCAGACTACGACGACTGACCCGGCTGCGAGCTTGGCGGCGACTGGTGTTGCGTAGGAACCTGTGTCGTCGGCGTGTTGCTCGCCGGGGGCTGACCGTAGGTGGGGAAGCCGGTGGGGGGCGTCGGTGGACCCGATTGTGTATCCGTGGCCGGGAACCCGCCGGTGCTCGGACCGGCGCTGGGGTAGCCGCCGTACGGGGTCGGGTAGCCGGGGCGCTGCTGCGGCCCCTGGTGGTGCTGCGGCCCGCCGTGCTGGGAGGGCTGCTGACCGTAGTAGGCGCCCGGGTACTGGCCGTACTGAGGCTGCTGCTCGTACTTGGGTCGCGGCACCGGCGGGGTGATGATCCCGGCGTCGAACAGCAGGACGACCACCGCGACGGCGGCCTGCAGGAGCGAGAAGGCGATGACGAGATACAGACCCCAGTCGATCGACACGCCACTGGGCGTCGAGATCACGACATAGAGCACGAGCAGAAAACCGAGGACGGCCGACACCGCCGCGAATGCGCTGTAATTCTGCTGCTTGGGAAGCAGACCGACGCCGGCGAACAGCGCTGCCAGCAGCGCCGCCACCACGACCAGGAGGCCCCACAGCGAGATGCCGCCCAGGACAGCCGCGGCCGCCAGGTCGGCCGATCCGACAGCGAACTGCGGGCCGAAGCTGGACAGGAAAACCAGCAGGCCGAGAGCGGCGGTGGCCGCGCTCAGGTAGAGGGGAAGCTTGCTCGGGCCTTCTGCCGCCGGCTCTGCGTCGGGAAGCTTGCTGAACTGCTGGGTGGGGGCGCTGAACTGGTTGGTCGGCTGCTGAGCGGGCGGAAACCCGGGGCCCCCGGGCGCGCCTTGTGGGTACGACATGACCTCTCCTGTGCTGTGCGGGCATCGGAACCGTCGGTGACGGCAGTGTCGACGCGATGGGCGATGGATCCGCCTGAGCGATTCGATGAACCACGCTAGCGCACCCCGGGGGCGGGCTGTCACACCCTGATCGCCCAGCAGAGGCGTCGCAACCGCGCGCAAACGCGCCCGCGTGACCGGCTAGGCCGACACCAGCACCGGGGTTTCGGCAGAGTTGCGCTCGGACTCCTCGATCTCGCGGACCAGCGGCAGCACCCGCGCGCCGAAGTACTCGATCTCCTCCTGAAAGTGCAGGAATCCGCCGAGAATCAGGTCCACTCCGCGTTTGCGGTAGGCGGCGATGCGTTCGGCGATCTGCTCGGGGGTGCCGATCAGCTGGGTGCGGAACCCGTCGTTGTATTGCACCAGATCCTCGAACGACGAATCGGCCCACATGCCGCGCTTGTCGGACGTGGAGTTGCCTGCCTGCTGCACGGCGTCGCGGAATCCCTCGACCGCGGGCTTGTTGGCCTTCGCGATGATCTGCCTGACCGTGTCCCTGGCCTCCTTTTCGGTGTCGCGCGCGACGATGAAGCCGTTCAGCCCGAATTTCACCTCGCGGCCGGCATCTCTGGCATGATCGCGCACCTCGACGAGCTGCTCGGTGAGCCCGTCGAAATCCTTCCCGTTCGAGAAGTACCAATCCGAGTAGTAGCCACCGTTGCGACGGGCGGCGGTGGAGTTGCCACCCTGGAAGATCTCCGGGTTGGGACGCTCGGGGGTATTGAGGGGTTTCGGCTTCAGGGTGAAGTCGTGGATGCGGTAGAAATCGCCGCGGAAGTCCACGTCGTCTTCGGTCCAGATCTTGCGCAGCACCTGCAGGAATTCTGCGCTGCGCCGGTAGCGCTCGTCGTGTTCGAGCCACGGCTCGCCAAGGTGGGTAAATTCGTCCTTGAACCATCCGCTGACGACGTTGACCGCGAACCGGCCGCCGGACAGGTGGTCGGCGGTGGCGCCGAGCTTCGCCAGCACCGCGGGCTGCCACAGCCCGGGATGCACGGCGGCGATGACCTTGAGGCGTTCGGTGGCCAGCAGCAGCGCCAGGCTGAAGCTCGTCGACTCGTGCTGGAACTCCGCGCCGTAGCTGGCCTCATAGCGAACCTGCGACAGCGCGTACTCGAAACCGTTGTTCTCGGCGGTCCGAGCGAGCTTGGCGTTGTAGTCGTAATTCCAGTCGGTGCGCTGCTCGATGTCGCTGGTCACCAGCCCACCGCTGACGTTGGGCACCCAGTAGGCGAACTTGACGTGGTCGGCGATGTGTTCGGTCGTCATGGACGGCCATGAAACCGCCGCGGCGGGTCGAGGTCACCGGTATCGATCGTGGTGAAGTAAAGGCGGTCAGGCCATCACGATCGGCGTCGGGGCGATGCCGTTGAACGGTGAGGCGGTGACGCTGGTGTAAGCACCCATGGACGGGCTGATCACCAGGTCACCGACAGCGAGGCAGGGCATCGGATATCCCCGGGCGATCACATCGGCGCTGTCACACGTCGGTCCGGCCAAAGTGACCGGATCGAGGCTTGATTCGGCGACGGAAAGCTCACTGAGCGCCAGGATCGTCGGGTGCACGTCCTCGGTCATCACGTTCGAGTAACTGCCGTAGAGCCCGTCATCCAGGTAATGCCACACCTGCCCGTCGCGCACCGCCGTCCCCACCACGCTCGTGAGTAACGTCATGCAGTCGGCGGCCAGGAAACGCCCCGGTTCGGCCAGCAGCGTGAAATCGTGTGCGGTTCCTAGGACATCGGTCACGATCTCGCCTACCTCGCTCACCGGCGGTGCGCATTCCCGGTAGCCCACCGGAAAGCCTCCCCCGATGTCGATCACACGCGTCGGTACCCCCGCAACGGTCTGCAGATGCACGATCAGCTCGAGCGTCTGTTCCAACGCTCGACGGTAGGGCGCCATCGAGGTGCCCTGACTCCCGACGTGAAAGCTGAAGCCGGCGAACTGCACACCGGCAGCGAGCACATGCTTGACGAGCAGCTCGGCATCCGCCGGTTCGGCACCGAACTTCGTCGAAAGGTCGGACTTCGCCGTCGGATTCCGGAACGCCAATCGGACCAGGATCTCGACATCTTCAGGCATATCGATGAATTTGTCTGCTTCACACACATTGTCGACGACGAAGGTCCGCACGCCCGCGTCGTAGGCGTACGCGATGTCGGCGGGCTTCTTGATCGGATTGGTGTGAATGCAGCGATGAAGGGGCAACCCCAGCTGGCGGAGCAGGTCGATCTCCCCGCGGGTGGCGACATCGAACCCACCGCCGCAGATGGCGATGGTGGACAACACGATCGGATGCGGCAACGCTTTGACCGCGTAGTGAATCCCGAAGCCGGGAAGCGTTGTCTGAAGCTCTCGGAATTTGCGTGCCGCCATGTGCGGCTCGAGCACGAGAAGCGGGGTACCGTGCTTGTGCGCCAACTCTTCCCAACGTGTGCCGCGGTCCCGAAGAGCGTCACGCAGCCGAGACCGCCACTGTGGGTTCATGGCCCCCCTCCTCCCCGATCTCGCTGTGCGGCCTGTTCCTGGCCAGCAGTGCGGTGAATCGCTCGTAGCTGAAGATGGCGCACGCGTAGAACGCCACGTCCGACACCAACTTCCCGAAGATCCAGCCGACCAGGACATTGCCGAACATCATCGGTCCGACATAGAAGGCCAACGGACGGACGGCGACGCTGTCGACGAGTTCGGCGGGCCCGAACTCGACCGCGACGCTGCGCAGCGCCAGCAGATTGGCGACCGCGACGCGTCGAGCGCCCTGCCGGTGCGCCTGGTCGCGGTAACTCCATCGCAACGCACTGACGTACGCGGCCGCGTAATACCCGATCGACGCGCCGACCGTCGCGGCGACGGCGGCCAGGGCCAGCGAGCCCGTGGTGACGTACGTCAGCGCTGCGGCGCCGAACTCGGCGGTCGTTCCCGCGATCTCGCAGGGCAGGTACCGCCGCACCCATTCCTTCACCTTCAACCACCGTGAGTGTTTCTCCCTCATGCACGCAACTGTGGTGGCCGGCGGTACCCGCGTCCTGAGTAGAGTGCTACGCGTATTCGTTCCGGAGTGTCGTGTGAGCCGGCGCAAGTACCCCCCTTGCGAATGCGGATTGGAACACGTTCTAATTCTGGGTATGAATTTTGGATTGGTGCTGTTCACCTCGGATCGCGGGATCACGCCTGCCTCGGCCGCCAAGCTGGCCGACGAGCACGGATTCGAGACGTTCTACGTGCCCGAACACACCCACATCCCGATCAAGCGTCAGGCCGCGCACCCGACCACGGGCGATGAGTCCCTGCCTGATGACCGCTATATGCGCACGCTGGACCCGTGGGTTTCGCTCGGCGGTGCGGCCGCCGTCACCTCCCGTGTCCGGCTGTCGACGGCGGTCGCTCTTCCCGTGGAGCACGACCCCATCACGCTGGCCAAGTCGATCGCCACCCTCGATCACCTCTCCGGTGGCCGCGTGTCACTCGGGGTCGGATTCGGCTGGAACACCGACGAACTGGCCGACCACAACGTGCCGCCCGGTCGCCGACGCACGATGCTGCGCGAGTACCTGGAAGCCATGCGTGCGCTGTGGACGCAGGAAGAGGCCGAGTACGACGGTGAGTTCGTCAAGTTCGGGCCGTCGTGGGCCTGGCCGAAGCCGGTGCAGTCCCACATTCCGGTCCTGGTCGGTGCCGCCGGCACCGAGAAGAACTTCAAGTGGATCGCCAAATCGGCCGACGGTTGGATCACCACGCCGCGCGATTTCAACATCGACGAGCCGGTCAAGCTGCTGCAGGACACCTGGGCGGCGGCCGGTCGCGACGGCGCACCGCAGATAGTTGCGCTGGATTTCAAACCGGATCCCGAAAAGCTCGCCCACTGGCGCGAACTCGGCGTGACCGAGGTGTTGTTCGGCCTGCCCGACAAGTCCGAGGCCGACGTCGCCGCCTATGTCGAGCGCCTCGCCGGGAAGCTCAGCACGCTCGCCTGATCAGTGCGGAGAGGGTAGACGACCAGGGTTCGTCTCACCCCGCCGAAGCCGAACCTCCGCTAGCGCAGGACGGCCCGGTTGCCGTTGTCCGTCGGCATGACGGAGATCGTCGCGCCCAACGGATCTCCGTCGGACATCAATCCGACGAGCTCGGCGTCCTCGCTGGTCGCCATGAACCTGGCACCGTCGTCCTGCCTGCCGACGATGATGCCGGTGCGCACCGGCCAGTCGTAGCGCACCGAGTACGTTTCGATCCTGCCCGTGCCGTCCGGCGTCTTGTTCACGGTGACTTTGGGCAACTCGGCGACCTGCGCCGTCAGTTCGGCGCTGCGCGACGTCGGCCACTGCGCCGGCTCGGTCGAGTAGATGCCGACCGAGTACTTGCTCATGATGCCGCCGTTGGCGCCGACGAAGCCGAACTTCCCTGGCGTGTCCCGCATCTGAGTGACCGTCTCGGCGATTCCGTGCAGCGAGTAGCTGTTTCCCGGGCCACCGAAGTACGGCAGTCCGCCGGTGAGCGTGAGGCCGCGCGGGTCGTCGAACGACAGGCCGAGCGCCTCGCAGATGACGAAGACAGGAAACGGGAAGCAGCTGTAGAGATCGAAGGTGGCGATGTCGTCCACGGCCAGGCCCGCCACCCTGAGAGCTTCGTGGGCTGCATGGACGGCGGCCGGGCTCGCACCGAGGTCCGCCCTCTCGAGCAGCGGCTGCTCGATCAGATCCGACGTGCCGTGCACATACACCCACTTTTCTTCGGGCACACCGAGTCTGCGGGCCGCCTCGACCGACATCAGCACCGCCGCTGCACCCTGATTGACGGTGTCGCGCGCCACCAGCAACCGGGGGTACGGGTCACAGATCATCCGGTTCTCGTCGGTGACGATCTCGATTTCATCCACCGACCGCTCGACGGGGGATGACGAGAACGGGTTCTTGGCAGCCACTTTCGACATGGGTGCGAAGAGCTGCGCCATCTGGTGGCGGTACTCGGTGACGCCGAGCCCGAGGCGCGAGCGGCGCGCGTTGTCGAGCAACCCGTACTGCACCGGCGCCCCGGTCAGCCCGTGTGTCACGGTGTATTCGTCGATGTAGCTGTAGATCTGGTGTCCACGATCTTCGAGCTGACCGTCGACATTCTCGGTGAAGTCAGGTTTGTCGCCGCGACCCGCGAAGTACTTGGCCGTGGACCCCGGTTCGGAACCGATGATCATGACGACGTCCGCGTCGCCCCCGACGATCCGGTTCCCCGCTTCGGTGACGAGCTTCTGCGGGCCCTGACCTCCGACGGGTTCCAGAACCACGCGGGCCGGGTCGCCGCCCAACCGTCTCATGACCGACCGCGGGTAGTTGTTCGACTTGCCCAGCGTGGCGGGCATGGGGCCGGAAATTTCGAACTGCCGCAGCCCGAACACGGTGTCGATTGCCGCGGCCACCGCAACCTTGTCCGCCCCGGTGTCGTCGAGCGCCGCCTCCGCCGCGGCCGTCGCGAGCTCGACCGCTGACATCCCTCGGTAAGCGGGATCGTCGATCCGCTCGGTGAACTGCCCGACGCCGACGATCACCGGCGTCCGTGGATCAACTGGCATGTTCGCGTCCTTCCCAATTACTTCGGGAATCTAATAGAACACGTTCCAGCGAGGCCAATCGGCCCCCGAGCCCTCGTGGATCGTTGATCACCGCGACCACTTGCCGGTCGGATCGTGACGGGCGAAACCGCTCGCCACCTGCGTCGCTTGACGACACTGTCACTTAGTGACACCGTAGCTATGTCACTAAGTGACAAGCCAACCCAGAAAGGCTCTCGTGACCGACACGACCCGACCCCCACTGATTCCCGTCGAAGAATTCTTCAGCCCGCCCGTGCGCGCGGGCGCCACGATCTCGCCCGACGGCACCCGGATCGCCTACCTCGCGCCGTTGAAGAACCGCCTCAACGTCTGGGTCCAGGACGTCGAAAGCAAGGAAGCGCCCCGCTGCGTCACCGCCGACGAGACCCGCAGCGTGTACATCTACTCGTGGACACAGGACTCCCGGTGGCTGCTCTACTTGCAGGACGGCGGCGGCGACGAACACTGGCACCTGTACCGGGTGGATCCCGATGCTCCCGAGGTCTCTGCCGTGGACCTCACCCCGTTTCCCCGCGTGCGTGCCTCCTTCGATCTACTCAAGACCCGCCCCGGCAAGGCCATCGTCGCGCACAACGCCCGCAACCCCGAGCTCGTCGACGCATTCGAACTCGACATCGCCACCGGCGAGCTCACCCTCCTTGCTGAGAACCCCGGCACCGTCGTCTCCTGGATCGCGGGCCCGGGTGGTGACCTCTTCACCAATACGCTGACCGCCGACGGCGATGTGGAGATCTCACAGTGGGATCCGGCCACCGAGACGCTGCGCACAATCCGGGTGTACGAGGGCCGCGACTACCCGCTGGGCATCCACCCCGTCGCGGTCTCGCCCGACGGCAAGGGCCTCTGGTTGGGTTCCTACGAAGGCAGCGACCGGCTGCGACTGGTCCGTGTCGACGTGGCCACCGGCGACGAGACGGAAGTGGACAGCCATCCCACCCTCGACCTCGCGGCACAGATCATGCTGCCGTCCCCGCTCATCATCAGTGCGCAGACCGGCGAACTGATCGGTGCTCGCTACTACGGTGAGCGGCAGGTGATCCACGCGCTCGACGACGACTTCGCCGCGGTGCTCGACAAGCTCACCGACCTGTCCGACGGCGATCTGGCGGGAATCTCCTGCGATGACAGCGGACAACGCTGGGTGGTCAGTTTCACCCACGACCGCGAGCCCGGCGTCACCTACTTCTACGACCGCACCACCGACGAGAGCCGACTGCTGTTCCGCCCCTACCCGAACCTGGATCCGGAGGCGCTGGCCCCGATGACACCGGTGACGATCACGGCGCGCGACGGGTTGGACGTGCACGGGTATCTGACGCTGCCGGTCGGGCGCCAGCCCGCGAACCTTCCACTCGTGCTGCTGGTGCACGGCGGCCCGTGGGCGCGCGACGTCTGGTCATACCAACCCGATGTGCAATTGCTCGCCAACCGCGGATATGCGGTGCTGCAGGTCAACTTTCGCGGATCCACAGGCTACGGAAAGGCCTTCACCCAAGCCGCCATCGGAGAGTTCGCGGGCACGATGCACGACGATCTGATCGACGCGGTGGACTGGGCCGTCAAGCAGGGTTACGCCGACCGCGACCGGGTGGCGATCTTCGGCGGCTCCTACGGCGGTTACGCCGCGTTGGTCGGGGTGACGTTCACGCCGGACGTCTTCGCCGCGGCCATCGACTACGTCGGGATCTCGAGCCTGCCGAACTTCATGCGGACGCTGCCCGACGTCGGCCGTCGGTTCCTGGCCAACAACTGGCGTCTGTACGTCGGCGATCCGTCGGATCCGGAGCAGGAGGCCGACATGCTGGCGCGCTCGCCGATCACGAAGGTCGACCAGATCCGCACCCCGCTGATGGTGGTTCAGGGCGCCAACGACTCTCGCGTCGTGCAGGCCGAGTCCGACAACATGGTGGCGGCGCTGCGCGCCCGCGGCGTCGAGGTCGAGTACATGGTCAAAGAGGACGAGGGGCACGGGTTCCTCAACCCCGACAACAACATCGACATGTATCGCGCCGTCGAGAAGTTCCTCGCCGCGCACCTGTAGCGCCGCAGATGCGAAAAGCCCCCGGAATCACCAACTTCCGGGGGCTTCTGCTACCGCGGACTGCAGCGAGCGTGCGCATTTGTACGCGATCCGACGGTGTGTCGGCGTACAAACACGCGCGCTCGCGGTGCGAGGGGCGCGGTGCGCGGGGCGCGGGGCGCGCTGGCTAAACGCTTACAGGTTCTTCAGCAGTTCGCGTGCCTTGGCGGCCGTCTCCGACGGCGTCTTGCCGACCTTCACGCCGGCAGCCTCCAGCGCTTCCTGCTTACCGGCGGCGGTACCCGCTCCGGAGGTGACGATCGCACCGGCGTGGCCCATCGTCTTACCCTCGGGCGCAGTGAAACCCGCGACGTAGCCGACGACCGGCTTGGTGACGTTGGCCTGGATGTAGGCCGCGGCCTTCTCCTCCGCGTCGCCGCCGATCTCACCGATCATCACGATGAGCTTGGTCTCGGGATCCTTCTCGAAGGCCTCGATGGCGTCGATGTGGGTGGTGCCGATGACCGGGTCGCCGCCGATGCCGATGGCGGTCGAGAAGCCGAGATCGCGCAGCTCATACATCATCTGGTAGGTCAACGTGCCCGACTTCGACACCAGGCCAATCGGGCCCTTGCCGGTGATGTTGTTCGGGGTGATGCCGACCAGCGACTCGCCGGGAGTGATGATGCCGGGGCAGTTGGGCCCGATGATGCGGGTCTTCTCACCCTTGTCGACGTTATAGGCCCACGCATAGGCGCTGTCCTGCACCGGGATTCCCTCGGTGATCACGACCAGCAGCGGGATCTCGGCGTCGATGGCCTCGATGATGGCGTCCTTCGAGAACGCCGGCGGCACGAACGCGATCGAGGTGTCAGCGCCGGTTTCCTTCATTGCCTCGGCGACCGAACCGAACACCGGCAACTCGATCTCGTTGCCGTCCTTGTCTTCATGCTTGACGGTCGTGCCCGCCTTGCGCGCGTTCACGCCGCCCACGATCTGGGTGCCGGCCTTGAGCATCAGCTTGGTGTGCTTGGTGCCCTCGCCACCGGTGATGCCCTGGACGATGACCTTGCTGTCCTTGTTCAGGAAGATAGACATAAGTTGTTGGCTCCCTTACTTGTTGGCCAGCTCGGCGGCCTTGTCGGCCCCGGAGTCCATGGTTTCGGCCTGAACGACCAGCGGGTGGTTGGCTTCGGCGAGGATGCGTCGACCCTCGTCGACGTTGTTGCCGTCGAGGCGCACGACCAGCGGCTTGTTGGCCTCGTCGCCGAGGATTTCCAGCGCCTTGACGATGCCGTTGGCCACCGCGTCGCAGGAGGTGATGCCGCCGAAGACGTTGACGAACACGCTCTTGACCTGGCTGTCGCCCAGGATCACGTCGAGACCGTTGGCCATCACCTCGGCCGAGGCGCCGCCGCCGATGTCGAGGAAGTTGGCGGGCTTGACGCCGCCGTGCTTCTCGCCGGCGTAGGCGACGACGTCGAGCGTGGACATGACCAGGCCTGCGCCGTTGCCGATGATGCCGACCTCGCCGTCGAGCTTGACGTAGTTGAGGTCGTTCTCCTTGGCCTTGAGCTCCAGAGGATCGGTGGCGTCCTTGTCCTCGAACTCGGCGTGGCCGGGCTGGCGGAAGTCGGCGTTGGCGTCGAGAGTGACCTTGCCGTCGAGGGCCAGGATCTGATCGTCCGGCGTACGCACCAGCGGGTTGACCTCCACCAGGGTGGCGTCCTCGGAGGTGAAGACCTCCCACAGCTTCTGGATCGTCACCGCGGCGGCGTCGAGCACCTCGGCGGGCAGGTGGCCTTTCTCGGCGATCTCGCGGGCAAATGCCAGGTCGACGCCCTTGACCGCGTTGACAGGCACCTTGGCCAGACGGTCGGGCTTGGTGGCTGCTACCTCTTCGATCTCCATACCGCCCTCGACCGAGCACATCGCGAGGTAGGTGCGGTTGGAGCGGTCGAGCAGGAAGGAGATGTAGTACTCCTCGGCGATGTCGCTGGCCTCGGCGACGAGCAGCTTCTTGACGACGTGACCCTTGATGTCGAGGCCCAGGATGTTCTGGGCGTGGGTGAAGGCGTCGTCAGGGGTCGCGGCGTATTTGACGCCACCGGCCTTACCGCGGCCGCCGACCTTGACCTGAGCCTTGACCATGACGGGCTTGCCGATTTCGGTGGCAATGGCCTTCGCATCCTCGGCGGATTCGGTCACCCGGCCGGGGGTGGTGGGAACGTTGTGCTTGGCGAACAGCTCTTTCGCCTGATACTCGAAGAGGTCCATGGAATCCGGAACATCCCTGTCTGTGAGCGGCTAGAGGTACGGCCCGATGGGCTCGGGGTGACTGTATCGACACGGGTGCAAACCGTTGTCATCGCACCCCGATCATGTGGTCGATCTCACCGTGGGTCGCATCGTGATTCAAGTCACATTCGCGGTTGGAATAAGGTCTCGGGTTGCCACCAGGATTGGAATTTGGTTAACGTCCTGGGGTCTATATAACGGACTGGTCACGATGACTCCCCGGACATTAAGGACGTTTCAGGTTGCCTCAGCATCGTTTGCCTCGTTCCCGCGAGGCCGTAGCGGCGCCTGGCCCCTCGGAAGTCACCGACATCATCCCGTTCAACGAGTTCGGTGATCTCGGAACGTCTGACGACCTAGAGTTCCTGTCGCACGCGGCTTTTGACCGCGACACGGAAGTCATTCACGCGCCGGAACTCGACGATCTGCACGACACCGACGATCTGACGCCGCTGCATCTCGTCGTGCCGTCGGAATTCCGCGCGGAGCCCAGCGAGCGGCGCGGCGCTTCCGATCGCGCATACCGCGACAGCCACACCGATGTCAGCGACGGCACAGCAAAGACGGACATCATCGACATGCGTGGCCGCAAAGGCGCGCATCGCAAGCCTGAAGTGCCCGTTAAGGGTCGGCTCGTTGTCGCGGCCATGGCCGTCGGAGCAACCGCTGCGGGCGCTTACACGATGACCAACAACACCGCGAAGGCTCCCGCCGAAACGGTGCTCGCTTCCGACCAGACGACGCTGGGCGATGGCACTGTCGTCACGGGTTCCGTGGACGGCATGCAGATCGTCTCCGTCGCCCCGGCGTCCAACTCGGCCATCCACGCCGAGGAGATCACCAAGGCTGCCGCGTTCGCGCAGGAGCGCGCCGAGCGCGAGGCCAGGCTGACCAAGCCGCAATTCGTCATGCCGACCACGGGTGTGTGGACCTCCGGCTTCGGATACCGGTGGGGTGTGCTGCACGCGGGCATCGACATCGCCAACGCGATCGGCACCCCGATCCTGGCCGCCGCCGATGGCGTCGTCATCGCCGCGGGTCCGGAGGGCGGCTACGGCAACCTGGTGAAACTGCGTCACGCTGACGGCACGGTCACCCTGTACGGCCACAACAGCTCCATCCTCGTCACCGTCGGTGAGCGCGTGATGGCCGGTGACCAGATCGCCAAGATGGGCAACACCGGCAATTCCACCGGCCCCCACTGCCACTTCGAGGTCCACCTCAACGGCACCGACCGAGTAGATCCCGTCGGCTGGCTGGCCAAGCGGGGGTTGTCCCCCGGCGGCTACGTTGGCTGAGTGGCCAGCGATCCACCTCCCGAAGCCAGCTCACCCTCAGAGCAGGACGACACCAGTACCCGGATTCTGCGCCGTGCGCCGCTGAACACCGGCTCGGATCCCGTTCCCTCACCGGCTGACGCCGACCCGCCGACGAGCATCCTGCGGCGTCATCCCACGGGCGCCCAGCCCGCCGTCCCCGAACCCGTCACCCAATTCTTTCCGCGTGCCAAACCGACCGCGGTGGGGCCGCCGCGGAGCCCGCGCGTCGACCCGCGGTCGGCCATCGCCACCGCGGTGCTCAGCATCCTGTCCGGCTGGGCCAGCGGCGTGATCGCCACCGATCTGATCACCGGGTGGTGGGCGACCGACCCGCTGTTCTGCGTGGCCGTCGGGTTCCTCGCCGCCGTCTCTGCGGCGGCATCCATCAGCGGCGTGGTCGCGTTGTTGTTGCGCCGACGGACCGCGCGGCTGCTGATCGTCGTCGGGGCGGTGATCGCGGTGCTCATCTTCGCGAGCTTGTTCGTGGCAGGCGCGAAGCTGCCAGCACCGGTCTACGCGTTGCCTCTGCTGCCGCTGACGGCCATCGTGCTCGCAGCATTACCCTCGACGGCGCGGTGGAGCCGCGCGGACTGATTCAGAGCTTGCTGATCGGCGCGTGGTTGTGCATCAGCTTCACCCGCCCGGCGCTGCCGAAGTCGATCAGCGACATCGCCGACTCCCCGGCGCCGGAGACCTCTTCCACCCGGCCGAGGCCGTACTTGTCGTGGGTGACGCGATCGCCCGGCTCCAACACGATCAGGGCCCGTTTCGCGGCAGCCGGCCGTGACGGGGACGGACGCGGCGTCCCGTACCGGCCCGCGTTGCCCACGGGTGCCGAGTACGACGACGACGGGGCCTCGGTACGGCGCCAGTTGATGAGCTCCTGCGGAATCTCGCGCAGGAACCGGGATTCGGGGTTCAGCATCGGCTGGCCCCACGACGAGCGGACCTTGGCCCGGCTCAGGTAGAGGCGTTGCCGGGCGCGGGTGATCCCCACGTAGGCCAGCCGCCGTTCCTCCGACAATTCCATCGGGTCCCCGAGAGCGCGCATGTGCGGGAACATGCCGTCCTCCCATCCGGTCACGAAGACCAGCGGGAACTCCAGCCCCTTCGCGGTGTGCAGCGTCATCATGGTCACCACGCCCGACCCGTGTTCGGGGATGTCGTCGGCGTCGGCGACGAGGGAGACCCGCTCCAGGAAGGCGGCGAGCACACCGGTGTCGGGAACGTCCTCGTCCTCGAGATCGGTTTCCTCTTCGGCGAGAGCTTTCGCGTTCGCCAGGTCGGTGCTGAATTCGTGAGCGACGCTGACCAACTCGTTGAGGTTGTCGAGCCGGGCAAGGTCCTGCGGATCGTTGGATGCCTCGAGTTCGGCGCGGTAGCCGGTGCGGTCGAGGACGGTTTCGACGAGGTCGCCCAGCTCTCCGTCGAGTCCACCGCGCAGCTCGTCGAGCAGGGCGACGAAGCCGGCGATCTGCTTCTCCGCCCGGGTGTTGAGCATCGGGACCTTGCCTTCGGCAGCGGCCACCAGCGCATCGTTGAAATTGGATCCGGTGTTCTCCGCATACACCGCCACACACGCCTCGGCGCGGTCACCGATACCGCGGCGCGGGGTGTTGAGGATGCGCCTCATGCTCACCGAGTCGCCGGGGTTGTCCAGGACACGCAGGTAGGCGACGATGTCGCGAATCTCCTTGCGCTCGTAGAACCGCACTCCGCCAACGACTTTGTACGGTATGCCGGCGCGGATGAACACTTCTTCGATCGCGCGCGACGAGTTGTTGGTGCGATAGAAGACGGCCACTTCGTTGTACGAGAAGTCCGGGATCGAGTCGGACAGCGCGTCGATCTCTTGCGCGATGAAACGCGCCTCGTCGTGTTCGTTGTCGGCGACGTACCCGACGATCAGCTCACCTTCGCCTGCATCGGTCCACAGCCGCTTCTCCCGCCTGCCGGCATTGCGCGCGATGACCGCATTCGCGGCGTTCAAGATGTTCTGCGTGGACCGGTAGTTCTGTTCGAGCAGAATCGTTGTGGCGTTGGGGAAGTCGCGTTCGAAGTCCTCGATGTTGCGGATCGTCGCACCGCGGAAGGCATAGATCGACTGGTCGGCGTCGCCGACGACGCACAGCTCGGCCGGCGCCAGGCCGTCGACCGTCTCGGTGCCGACCAACTCGCGTACCAGGACGTACTGGGCATGGTTGGTGTCCTGGTACTCGTCGACCAGGATGTGCCGGAACCGGCGCCGGTAGTACTGGGCGATCTGCGGAAAAGCTTGCAGCACAGCGACTGTCTCGCCGATGAGATCGTCGAAATCCAGTGCGTTGGCCGCCCGCAACCTGCGCTGGTATTCGCCGTACACCTCGGCGATGATGCGGGCGAGATCGTCCTCGGCCTCCGAGGCCTCGGCGGCGGCCTGCTCCGGTCCGATCAGTTCATTCTTCAGGTTGGAGATGCCGTTGGCCAGCAGCCGGGGCGAATGCCGCTTGGTGTCCAACCCCATGTCCTTGCCGATCATCATCAGCAGGCGCCGCGAGTCGTCGGCGTCGTAGATCGAGAAGTTCGAGTTCAGCCCGGGCAGCAGTGAGGCCTGATTACGCAGGATCCGCACGCATGTGGAATGGAACGTCGACACCCACATGTTGCGTGCCCGCGGCCCGACCAACCCGGCCACCCGCTCGCGCATCTCGGCGGCGGCCTTGTTGGTGAACGTGATGGCCAGCACCTGGCCGACGCCGACCTCCCGGGATGCCAGCAGGTAGGCGATCCGGCGGGTCAGCACCGCCGTCTTCCCCGAGCCTGCGCCCGCCACGATGAGCAGCGGCGAGCCTTCGTGCAGCACCGCCTGGCGCTGCTGGGGGTTGAGGCCTTCGAGAAGGTCGTCGCCGGACATCGGCCTGGCTTCCTCTTTTAAGAGGTTCGCGTCGTTCAGGGTCACGTGCACACTCATGTCGCACCCAAACTTACCGCTGACGGCAGACAGGTTCGGCCCACCGGGAGTTTTCCCCAGAAAGCGACGAAACCTCCGGGGAAGGGGTGGGCCCTTCACCCGGAGGCCGTCGGATCACCTACTGGTCGTCGTCGCTTTCGCGGCCGGCCGTGCCGTCCGCGCCGTCGTCACCGCGGGTACCGGCCAGCCCGCCGGCGCCGCCCACGCCGCCGACGCCTGCGCTGGGCGAACCCGTGCCGGCATCGGGGACGGTTGCGTCGCCGCCGTCGCCGCCGTCACCGCCCTCGCCCGCCACGAACCCGCCGCGGCCACCGTTTCCGCCATCACCACCGGTGGCGTCGCCGTCGGATTCGCCTTCTTCGTCGCCGAAGACGTAGGCCTCCCCGCCGGCGCCGCCGTCGCCTCCGGTTCCAGCGAGACCGGCGTTGCCGCCGTTGCCGCCGTTGCCGCCGAGGCCACCTTCGCCGTTGCCGTCCATCGGGGTGGCATCGCCGCCGTCTCCCCCGTCACCGCCGTTGCCGACGAGCGTGGAACCGCCGTTACCACCGAAGCCGCCGCTGGCATCCGCATCGAAATCCGGGTCGCCTTCCCCGCCGGTGCCGCCGTCACCGCCGTCACCGATGGTGGTCGCGCCACCCTTGCCTCCGTCGCCACCCACAGCTTCTTCGCCGTCTTCGTAGGCTGCGGCGTCGCCGCCCCAGCCGCCATTGCCGCCGTTGCCATTGAACGAATTGCCGCCGGCGCCGCCCCAGCCGCCGTAGGCGCTGCCATATTCGGACTCGGCGTTGCCGCCGTCACCGCCCCAGCCGCCGCTGCCCATCGTGGCCGCGCCACCCACGCCGCCGTCTCCCGCGTACGCGTCGCCGTTGAACGAGTAGGCATCGCCGCCCCATCCGGCATCTCCGCCTTCGCCGCCGAGAAGGCCTCCGCTACCGCCGTTGCCGCCCTTGGCGCCCTCGGCGTCGTTGTCCTCCGGGTCATCGGCATCCAACAGGTTCTCGTCGGACCCGCCGTCGCCGCCGTTACCGCCATTGCCGAACAGGAATCCACCACGACCACCGCGCCCGCCGTCGGTGGCGGCCAGCTTTTCGCCGGTGGCCTCCCGGTAGAACGCATCCAGACCGGCACCACCGTCGCCGCCGTCGCCGAACAGGAAACCGGCGTTGCCGCCGTCGTAGCCGTAGAGTCCGTCGCCACCGTTACCCCACAGAAGTCCGCCGTCGCCACCGCGGCACGCGTTGCCTTCGCAATCCTCTGCGGCATCGAGGCCGTTGCCGATCAGCCAGCCGCCGGGACCGATGATGGGACGCAGGACGGGATTGGCGGACAAGAGAGCCAGCGGTGTCGGTGCGCCGCCCGAGCCGACCAGCGATCCGCAGCCGTCCGCTGTGACGCTGCCAATCAGGCATTCAGGAGCAGCCGACTCGGTCGACAACAGTTCCACCTCCATCGCCACCGGCGTCGTCACTTCGGCGTCAGGCGCGGCCGCGAGCGCGACGCCGGCGCCGACCATTGCGGATCCGAAGACGCCGGCCGCGAGATAGCGACCGACCGAACGGTGCGACGAACGTGATTCCCGAGCCATGCGGTGTCTACCCACTTGGTACCCCTCCGTTTTCCGGACCGCCCCCTGGCGATGCGCGTGAAGCCCCCAATATCCCTGGGTTGGGGAGAATGTAAGGCTGATTCCAGCAACGTGTCAAGCAAATGTACATATTGCCGGCGAACATTTCATGAACGGTGATCTTTTGAAACACGCGCTTGCCGCAGACGGAAGATTGCAATAGCTATGCAGAGCACGCATCGATGGCTTAGTGGGCTAAAATCTGCTCTATAACAGTCGATTACGGCATAACAGCGATGCGGTCGTCGAGTATGGAGAACGAATCAGCGGGCCCTGAGGACATACCAGCTCGCACGCCTGACCCGACTCGAGAAGTCGCCGACGAGCTAACCAAACCGGACATACAGCAAATACCATTGATGGTCACGCCACCTACTCGATCACCCCTCGGGTCGACTCGCGGCGAGGACCTACCATGGTCCACGGCTTGGGCGGGGATGCCTGTTCGCCGGCCAGTTCGGCAACGACGAGTCCGAATCGCGCAGTGCCCCAGGAGCTCACAAAATCGTCGAGTGAGACTTCGCGCGGCCGCGAACCGCACACCGCGGCCGCGTAGCTGTCGTCGAACCGAACGATGTGAGCCCGGGAGTCCACGGCGGCCACCACTGCGTGACCGCCTTCGACAGGGACGATCGCGACCTTCGAGTCATCGGCGAGAGTGTCGTTCAATGCCCGCAAAGCCTGTTCACCGGTGTCGTAGGTCGTGGCGACCGATCCAATTCCATACTGCTGCAACAGGACACGTGCATCGTCGATCGACACGGTGTCATCGGTTCTGAGACCCCGGTACATCTTCCTGCCCGGCTCGCTCACACTCGGAGTGTTCATGGCCTCGTAGACGATTCGTGCCTCACGCGGCGCCTCACCCCTGAGGCGACCGATCGATGTCGCGACTGCGCGTAAGACACTGTCCATGGCTGTGGTTTGATCGGGCCTACCGCGAGCGGCGCGGCGTCTCTTTTGCAGTGGTCAGCGCTACGGAATCGCGGCGCGGCTGCAGGTTCTTCCATGCCGACGTCGGAATCGTCGGATTGTCGGGCCGTTCGGCGATGAGGGTCTGATAGTTGCTTCGGTTCCACGCCGCCATGAACACCTCGCGCGGTAGCTCCCAGGCCCGCCCCAGCGGCTTGCCGTCCACAATCATGCTTTGGGCGTGGTCGTTGATCGTGATGGTGTCGGTAATGGGGTTGTATCCCGTGACCACGACCGCATGGTTGCCATTGGCGGTGGGCGAAGGGATTTCCCCGTTGTAACCGGGTTGGGCTTTCGACCACAAGACGTGGGCGTTGATGGAAGCGATGATTGCTTTGTCGGAGTCGGAAAGCGCGGTCTTGAGCTTCTCCAGCGCCTCGTTCTCGTAGTATGTGTTGTGCGACCCATAGTTGCCGAAATGGTGCACGTTGGAGTCGATGCCGTATCGCCCGAGCAAGTTTCTGGCGTCTTCGTAGAATGCGCCCTTCGAGCTGTCGCGCATGCCGCGGTACATCATCTTGCCGGCGTAGAGTCCCTTGTTCACGCTGAGGAGATTCATTGCCTGATAGACGATTTGAGGTTCCGTGGGCAATTTCCCGGTGAGGAGGCCGATGACGTCTGCCACTGAGATGAGGACACAATCTCCCGATCTCTGAGGTTGCCAGTACTTGGCTGCCTTGGCCGGGTCGCCGTAGGTGGCCTGCAGTTCCAGATCACGGCGTGTCAACGTCAACGAACCCGCATAACCGATCGCCTCGGGCACCACCGGCGACGACGGCGACGACGGCGCCACCGGCACCACCCGCGGCTGCACCCGCACCGAACGCAACGTCAACAACCGATCCCGATCCACACCAGCAGCCACCCGACCCAACGACGGAACCCGCGTCACCGGAGCAGGATCCACCACCACCACCGACACCGGCGCCACCACCTCAGGCACCGACACCGGCTCACTCACCACAGCAGCCGGCTCATCGACCACAGCGACATCATCCTCAGGCGACTCCTCGACAGCGGAATCCCGTTCCACCACAACCGAAGACGAACCAGCATCAGAACCAGACCGACGACCCGGACGCGTCACCGCATCCTCAGACGACTCACCCCCACTCGGCGCATCCGTGCCGTCCTCAGCGGACCCACCCGAAGACCCACCCTCGGACCCACCCGAGGGCGCCGACGGCCGATCCGCACGCGACACCGACTCCCGAGACGACGAAGACGAACCCGCACGATCACGCTCACGCGAAGTCGACCCACGATCCGAATCACGCGACCGCTCCGACGAACTCGATGACGAATCCCCCGAATCACCAGGGGAAGCCACCGCCACCGCCACACCAGGACCCGCCGCAACCAGCAACCCCACACCAAGGACGAACACACCCGCCCCAGTACGCGACACCAAACGATCCGAACCCATCACAACCCCTTACTCGATCGGCGATCCTGCGTGTCAGCGGACTCTGTGCTGTGTGCGTCCGGAAAGTGCGGCCTGGTCGCGACGGGGCTGCAGGTTCTTCCATGACGATGGCGGAACTTGGGGATTCTCAGGCTGCTCGGCGATCAGCGTGAGGTACGCGCTACGGTTCCACGCCTCCATGAAGACTTCACGTGGGATCTGCCAAGCCCGGCCATACGGTTCGCCGGCCGAATTCGGCCACGCGATGGCGCTGTCGTTGATGGTGATCATGTCGGTGTTCGGGTCGTACCCCGTCACCACCACCGCGTGATTGGCATCCGCATCGGGCGCGGGTTCCCTCACTACATACCCTGTAGTGGCTTTGTAATAGAGGATCTGGCTGTAGACCGCGGTGATAACGGCCTTATCAGCTGCGAGCGCCGTCTTGAGCTTCTCCAGCGCCGCGTCCTCGTAGGCGGTGTCACGCGAGTCATACGAGTGCACGTTGGAGTCGATGCCGTATTGCTTGAGCAGATTCCTGGCGTCTTCGTAGAACGCCCACTTGCCGCTGTCGCGCATGCCGCGGTACATCATCTTGCCCGCAAACTTGCCATTGGTCACGCTGAGGAGATTCATTGCCTGATAGACGATCTGGGGCTCGGTTGGCGCCTTGCCCGTGAGAATCCCGATCACGCCGGCCACCGACATCAGCACACAGTCGCCCGAGTTCTGCTTCTGCCAGTACTTGGCCGCCTTGGCCGGGTCGCCGTAGGTCGCCTGCAGTTCCAGATCACGGCGTGTCAACGTCAACGAACCCACATAACCGATCGCCTCGGGCACCACCGGCGACGACGGCGACGACGGCGCCACCGGCACCACCCGCGGCTGCACCCGCACCGAACGCAACGTCAACAACCGATCCCGATCCACACCAGCAGCCACCCGACCCAACGACGGAACCCGCGTCACCGGAGCAGGATCCACCACCACCACCGACACCGGCGCCACCACCTCAGGCACCGACACCGGCTCACTCACCACAGCAGCCGGCTCATCGACCACAGCGACATCATCCTCAGGCGACTCCTCGACAGCGGAATCCCGTTCCACCACAACCGAAGACGAACCAGCATCAGAACCAGACCGACGACCCGGACGCGTCACCGCATCCTCAGACGACTCACCCCCACTCGGCGCATCCGTGCCGTCCTCAGCGGACCCACCCGAAGACCCACCCTCGGACCCACCCGAGGGCGCCGACGGCCGATCCGCACGCGACACCGACTCCCGAGACGACGAAGACGAACCCGCACGATCACGCTCCCGCGAAGTCGACCCACGATCCGAATCACGCGACCGCTCCGACGAACTCGACGACGAATCCCCCGAATCACCAGGGGAAGCCACCGCCACACCAGGACCCGCCGCAACCAACAACCCCACACCAAGGACGAACACACCCGCCCCAGTACGCGACACCAAACGATCCGAACCCATCACAACCCCTGCTTCCCGCTCGTGCGATCGATGCTCGCGGCTAGTCCGAAGTCTCCTGTGCCGACCCACTTTGGCGAGAGCCGTTCGTGTCCGGCTGGTTCGCCGGATTGTCGGGAGCGTTGGTTCGGCCCTTCCAGCCCTCGGCCCCGTCTTCGCCGGATTCGCCCGCTCCACCGGCCTTTCCACCTTGTCCGCCGCTGCCCGCGGTGAAGGAGCCCCGCCCACCGGAAGTTCCATTGCTCTGCACGGGCGGTATCGATGCGTTGCCGCCCTTGCCTCCGGCGCCGCCGTCACCCTGTCGGGACCCACCGTCACCGCCTGCTCCGCCCTTGCCTCCGTACGCGTTCGACGTCGGCGCGGAGTCTCCGTCCTCGTCGCCGAGCACGGTGCCATCACCGCCTTCGCCGCCCGCACCGCCGGACCCCCGCTGCGTCACATCGCCGCCGTCGCCACCTGCGCCACCGGTAGCGGCGCCGTTGACAGCGCGACCCCACCCGCCGTCGCCGCCGTTTCCGCCGTCGCCGACCTGTGTGCCACCGCCGTTGCCACCGTTGCCGCCTTGGGCGTTCGCTTCACCGGCAGGAATAGCGCTGCCTCCAGCGCCACCGTCGCCGCCGTCTCCTCGTTCGGTGGAGCCACCGTCACCGCCATTGCCGGCCGTCGCCTGGCCGTCTTTGAAGAACGCCGCTGCGTCACCGCCCGATCCGCCCGCCCCGGCGTCACCCCATACCGAGCCGCCGCCCTTACCGCCGAATCCGCCGTTCGCATCGCCGATCTGCGATTCGGCGTTGCCGCCGTCACCGCCTACGCCGCCGCTTCCACGGGAACCCCGCCCGCCCGAAGCGCCGCCTATGCCCCCGGCACCTGCCGTGGCATTGCCGTTCGCGGAGAACGCGTCACCGCCCCAGCCGCCCTCGCCGCCGTCACCGCCGAGCCCGCCGCCCTGTCCACCGATGCCGCCATGGCCGCCCCAAGCGTTATTGCCGCCGGCGAACGGTGAGTCGAGTGTGTTCTCGTCGCGACCGCCGTCGCCTCCATTGCCCCCGCGGCCGAACAGGCTGCCACCGTGACCACCGTTACCACCGTTGCTGGCCCAGCTCAGACGCGCTCCCGTAAACACGTCATATTGCGCATCGACGCCCGCGCCGCCGTTGCCGCCGTTGCCGATGAGGCCGGCGTCGCCGCCGGCCCAGCCGTAGAGCCCGTCGCCGCCGTTACCCCAGAGCAGTCCACCGTCGCCGCCGCGGCACGCCTCTGCCACACAGTCTTCCGCTGCGTTCAGGCCGTTGCCGATGAGCCAGCCGCCGTTGCCGATGATCGGCCGAAACATTGTGGCGCTTGCCGCAGCCAACGCCGGCGGCGTGGGGGCGCCGTGGAAGCCGAGACTGAGACCACACCCCTCCGTGGCCGAGCTCGCACCGGAGCAGTCGGGCAGAGCCGATCCCGTCGAGGTCAGCTGGATGTCGATCGCGGTTGGAGTCGGCGCAACCGATGCAGTCGCCCACGCGAGCCCAACGCCTACCGCTGCCGTTCCCAGGACCCCGGCCGCGACCTGGCGGCGTGCCGTGAACGTAACTGCAGCATGGTGTTTCGCCACCTTGCGATCCCCTCCGGTCAACGGCCGATTCCATCCCCAACGGCCTTTATCACTGCTCCTCGGTCATATGAGCCAGCTAAACGTAATTTGCATCTCAGCAACTTGTCAAGGAAACAATTTACGCCAACACAATTTGCACTGGGCGTCAGCTGACAACGCTAGTCCGCAGTGGTCGCGTCCGGGGCAGACGCCGTCGGCAGATCTTCGGCATTCAGCTCAGATGGCAATGAAATACCCAACGAACACCAGGTTTTCACGATCATTACCGACGTTGCAGCGAGCTGATTGACCTTCCGACATTGGGCGGGCATGCCTTTCTCAACACCAAAGAAGCAGCCATCAGGTAGCCCTGACATCCGCCACTAATACTGCTGAAGATCTCATGTAGCAATGAATCTTGCTCAATCGCGCGAACATTTTCTGTGCGCGCAATCGCCAATATCAGGGCATGCCGAAAACACCCCGAAGGGCGTCAGCGTTCCATCGCCACAACTGCGCCTTCGATCGCGCCCTCAAGCGGGTGTAGGTGGTAGCACACCAACACTCGGCAGCAATATCAGCGACATGATCGTCGACGCTCAAGAATCGGCGCACCGGCCGATCGAATCCCCGAACCCCCTTCATCCATGGCGGCGGACTTGACGACGATCTTATATCTACCGTCTCGTCAATAGCAAAGCTTTGCTAAAGAAAACACCTGATGTTTTCGCTCGTGAAAGCCAGAAGGTAGCGACTCGTGCAAGCTTTCCGCGAAGACATGCGCACGCGCGCCAAGCTGCGGTGCAGGCACCGCGCTGAGAGCCTCACGCGTCGGTCGACGGAACCCGCTCGATTGGCGTCGCGTGCGACCTCGCCCGGTCAGCACATGTGTGGGCGGGCGGGCGGTACGGAGTCGGCCCCTGCGCATTGCCGCACCCATGCCAGCACTGACCCGCCAATTACCAACACCCGCAACGTGATTGGCGCACCGCCACGCGTCATCATCAAGGGTGGACCCTCCGAGACTGTCGTGAGCCTCGCCTCGGAGCGACCGTCCCTTCTGGGTCTACTGTTCGGAGTCGGAGGCGTCGGACCGATTCGTGGTGCCGTCCTCTCCGGGTTCTCCTGGTTGTCCGCCGATCCCGCCTGGTCCACCGAGGCCGCCCAGGCCTTCGGTGGCGTCGCCCTTTCCGCCGGGCAGGTTCGGAAGGGTGGCGTCGCCGCCGTCACCCCCGTCGCCACCGTTGCCGAGGACAATGCCACCGCGGCCGCCGATACCGCCGGCGCCACCGAAGGCGTCGCCGTCGGAGTCTGATAGACCGCCGGTATCAACCCTGCCGTTGCCCCCGTCGCCGCCGCCGCCTCCGGTGCCGAGCGAGCCCACGTTGCCGCCTGCGCCGCCGTCGCCGCCGTAGCCATCACCCTCGACAGATTGGCCGTTGCCGCCCTGACCGCCCGCACCGCCGTTGCCGGTCGACGCCGTCCCGCCGTCGCCGCCCTGACCGCCTGCCGCGTCGCCGTCGAGGTTGGTCGCGTCTGCACCCTTGCCGCCGTCGCCGCCGTCACCGAGGATCGTCGAGCCGCCGTCACCGCCGCGGCCGCCCGTCGCCACGGTGTCTTCGAGCAGACCCGCAGCGTGACCGCCGTCGCCGCCGTCGCCGCCGTCGCCACCGACGGAATCACCGCCGTCACCGCCCCAGCCGCCGTCGGCGAAGCCACCGAGCGAGAAGGCTTCGCCGCCCTGGCCGCCATCTCCGCCCCTGCTGCTACTCGAGTCGCCGCCGACACCCCCGTCGCCGCCGACGGCATCGCCGTTGTCGGACGTAGCGTTGCCACCGGCCCCGCCGCTTCCGCCGGTCCCGCCGAACAAGCCGCCGCGTCCGCCGTCGCCTCCCCAGCCGGCCTCGGCATCGTTGTTCTCCGGATCGTCGGAGTCCAGCTCATTGTTGTCGTCGCCGCCGCGTCCGCCGTTTCCGCCATCGCCGAAGAGGCTGCCGCGACCACCGTGGCCTCCGTCGGTGGCTGAGAGCTTGTCGCCGGTGGCGGGGCGGTACTCGGCATCGAGGCCGTCGCCGCCGTCGCCTCCGTCGCCGAACAGCAGCCCCGCGTTGCCGCCGTCGTAGCCGTAGAGTCCGTCTCCGCCGTTACCCCACAGCAACCCGCCATTGCCTCCGCGGCAGGCACTGCCTTCACAATCGGCCGCCGCATCGAGGCCGTCGCCGATCAACCAACCGCCGGGACCGATGATCGGCCGCAGCGCCGGATTGGCAGAGGTCAAAGCAAGAGGTATCGCGGCACCGCCGGAACCCACGAACGTGTCACAGCTGTCGCCCGCGCCCGGACCCGCGAGGCACTCCGGCGCCAGCGCCGAGTCGGTCGACGCCAGCCGCACGTCCGCTCTCACGGTCGAAAGGGAGTCGGCGTCAGCAGTGACGGCCAGGGCGAACCCGGCGCCGACCATCGCCGTTCCGAACACCCCTGCCGTGAGGTAGCCGAGCGCTGACCCCTGCCGTGTGGTTTGCGTAGTGCGATGCTTCGCCATGAATGATTCCCCCGTCTGAAATTTGTTCGCCCCGTACGGCGCTGCGGTGAACCCAGAAAATGCTGGGCAAGGGCAATCTATGGTCGCGCTCAGCAACGTGTCAAGAAGATGCGCCGATTGCCGGAGAGCATGCCCGGAGCTGCCGTCGGAAGGCGCGGCCACCGGGCAGGAAGCCCCGGCCGGGGGAGGCGATTCTGATCACAAGAACAATTAGAAAGCCTGCAAGACAATAGTTTTCAGCAACATACCCATCCTCGACGGTCCCGCATGTTACGCATCCCAGGCCGACCCCCGGCATTTGTACGAGGCGCAGCAGTCGCTCGACTGCATGGGACTTCAGCAAACAATACTGAATGCCGCGACCGTCAAGGCTTCGACCGGACCCACATCGATCCGCGATGGAGCTGAGCAACCTGAATCGGCATCGACCTCACGTTCACCGACCGGCAACGAGGCGCCGATCTCATCTGGGCGCTTCCGGCCTCGCGCCTCGTAGCCACTGTATATCCACCCGTCCGTCAATACGGGGCGGTTACGTCGGGATTGCGCTGCCTTTTCGCATGTGGCGTGCGACAAAGGTCCGTACAACCAATCGGCGGTGACCGACCGGTGACGGCCATGCACCACGTTGCCCAAGCCCTCGAATCTGCCTGCACTGCGGATCACGACCGAGATTCCTTCGCACTGGGCCCGCCCACTCTCGGGCAAATCGATGTCACCCCTCGGCAGAGATCGGTGAACCGCGGTCGACGTGGGCTCGCCCAACTCTTTGCGCAGTGCCCGTCGCTAGTGGCACACTCGCTAGGTGCTCACTGCGCAGTGGCGATTTTTCTACGGGTACCGGCCAGCGGTGCCCGTGGTTTAGCTGCTTCCCAGAGCCCCGCGGTCCGCTTCGGCGATCCGGGGCTCGTCTCTTGTGTGAGGCCGGATCGCCGAAAGGCCTTCCACACAACGAGAATCCGGAGAACAAAAACATGACGCCGCATACAGAAACCACTACGCACACAGAAACCACGGGATCATCGACGGTGCCTGATATCGACGAACTCCGTCAGGAGATCGACCGGCTTGACGCCACGATCCTCGAAGCCATCCAGCGCCGCACCGAGGTGTCGCGAATGATCGGCAAGGCCCGGATGGCGTCCGGTGGCACCCGCCTGGTGCACAGCCGCGAGATGAAGGTCATCGAGCGCTACAGCGTGCTGGGTGAAGAGGGCAAGAACCTCGCAATGCTGCTGCTGCGCCTCGGACGCGGCCGGCTCGGACACTGAGTTCGGCGCCGCCCTCTACGGAGCTTTGAGCCCCTCGACCAACCAGGGCGTCATCCACTCGACCGCCTCCGGTGTCGGGTGCACACCGTCGCTGCGTACCCTGATGCCGTCGACCCGGGTCTGGTAGTAGCCGTTGGGGCTGAGCTTCTTGTTGAGGTCCAGCACCGTGGCGTTCGGCCGCTCGCCGACGACGCTGCGCAGCAGGGCATTCCACCGCTCGACCCGCTTCGGCTGATCTTCCGGGTAGAGACTCCCGTCCGGCTTCTCGGCGCGGCGGTTGTACGGCTCGGTCGTGACCACGATCCGGGCTCCTGTCGAGCCGAGGATGTCGAGGGCACGGTTGAGCTCACCGCGCAGGTACGCGTCGTATCCCGGCTCGCCGATGTGGGTCCACTGACCTTCGCTCATCCGGTCGACGACCTCCCAGCGACCGACCGTCAGCAGCACCACGTCGGGCCGCTCGTGGCCGATGCGCTGCGCCCACCGCGCCGGCCACGCGTCGCATTCGGGCTTCTGCTGCAATTCCTGGCCCACGTATTCGTAGGGGCCGCCGCGGGCGATGCCGCATCCGATCGTCGTGAAGTCCGCGAAGTCGAGCCCGGGGGTCTCGGGCAGGTAGCGCATGATCGTCCACGCGATCGAGTCGCCGAACACCGCGACGCGCAGATCGCCGGGGGTGCGGGGACGCGGCGCCTGCGTCACCTCGACCGGAACTTCCGGCCCGACCAGAGCCGCCGTGTCGATCAGCGGACCGGGCTTTGGCAGCTCGGGAAGCACCCGGACCGGTAGCACCGTCATCGTCACGACGGCGGCGGTGGCAGCCGTCGCTCCCGCGAGCGGCAGCATCGGCACGAAGGCGGGCCGCCACTCGCGGATCGGCTGCTCGATGAGCCACCAGGACACCGCCGCCACCGCGACGGTCGCCGCACACCGCAGCGCGAACAATTGCCACCCCTGCGTTCCGGTGCGCTCACCGTTGAGTACCAGGAAGATCGGCCAGTGCCACAGGTAAACGCCGTAGGAGATCGCGCCCAGCCCGACGAGCGGTCCGACGGAGAGCAGACGCGCGACCGGACCGTCCTGCGCGAGCGCCACCGGGGCGATGACGAGGATCGCCGCGAGCGCGACCACGATCAGCAGGCCGCTGCGGAACTCCTCGGCGCTGCCGGTGGCGATGCGGGCCGCCATGAACAACACGACGAGCCCGACCACCGGAAGCGCCCACGCGACCCACCGCGTCCACCGCGAACGGAACATCGCCAGGCCCGCGGTCAAGCCCCGCCAGTCGCGGACCACGAGGGCTGCGGCAGCCGCGCCGACGAGCAGGGCCTGCACGCGGGTGTCGGTGCCGAAGTAGACGCGGTTGAGGTTGTCGGTGGAGCTGAGGAAGAACGTCGCGGTCGCTGATGCGACGACACCCACGGCGGCCAGGCAGAACACCGCGGTGCGCACGACGCGCCGCGACAGGGTCACACCCCGCCGGTAGGCGATCGCGCTCAGCCCCGCGATGACGGCCGCAATCACCACCGGCCACAGGACGTAGTACTGCTCCTCGACGGCCAGCGACCAGGTGTGCTGCAGAGGTGACGGGGGCGCGCCCTGGGCGAAGTAGTCGGTCTGGTTGGCCACGAACATCCAGTTGGACATCCAGAAGAACGCGGCGACGGCGTCGTCGCGCAGCGTCGCGGTGGACTCTTCGGAGAACAGTTCACGCAATGCCACCACGGCCAGCACCATCACGATCAGGGCAGGAAGCAGTCGGCGTGCGCGGCGAATCCAGAAACCCTTCAGACCGATCCGGCCGGTGCGCCCGATCTCGTCGAGCAGCAGTGAGGTGATGAGAAAGCCACTGAGCACGAAAAAGACGTCGACGCCGAGAAAGCCGCCCGACAGGCCGGGAATGCCGCCGTGGTCGGCCAACACCAGCGCGACGGCAATGGCCCTGACCCCGTCGAGGGCCGGGATCGACTGTCCTGGACCGACATAACGGCGCGGGCCCACCCGGGTTGGCGCCGCACTCACGGCAGTCACAGTCGAGCGCCCTCCCTACCTGTCCGAGCAAGGAAGTCTATGGGCGGACAGGTCCCCGGTCGGGAAGGCGCGCGCGGGTCTCGTACGCGGGCTGGGCCGCCTCCGCGAGCAGACGCAAACTCCGGCGTGTCACCCTGGACACGCCCGAGTTTACGTCTGCTCGGCGGGCGGGGCCGTCGGCGAGCAGACTATTTGGTCAGCGCGATGTACTTCGTGTCGAGGTACTCCTCGATCCCCTCGGTGCCGCCCTCGCGGCCGAATCCGGACTCCTTGATTCCACCGAACGGGGCTGCGGCATCGGAGATCACTCCGCGGTTGACGCCGACCATGCCCGACTCGATGCCCTCGGCGACCCGCAGCGCCCGGTCGAGTGACTTGGTGTAGACGTAGGCCGCGAGGCCGTACTCGGTGTCGTTGGCCGCGGCGATGCCTTCCTCCTCGGTGTCGAAGCCGGCGATCGGCGCGACGGGACCGAACACCTCTTCCTTGAGGATGCGCGCATCGGCGGGAACGTCGGTGAGCACCGTGGCCGGGTAGAAGTTCCCGGGCCCACCCGGGGCGACGCCGCCGATGGCGACGGTCGCGCCGCGGGACACCGCGTCGGACACCAGTTCCGTAACCGTGGCGACCTGCTTGGCGTTGATCAGCGGGCCCAGGGTCGACTTCTCGTCGAGACCCTTGCCGAGGGTGAACTCGCTCATCCGCTTCACGAACTTCTCGGTGAACTCCTCGCGCACCGCATTGGCGACGTGGAAGCGGTTGGCCGCGGTGCACGCCTCACCGCCGTTGCGCATCTTCGCCAGGATCGCCCCGTCCACGGCGGCGTCCACGTCGGCGTCGTCGAACACCACGAACGGGGCGTTGCCGCCGAGCTCCATCGACGTCCGCAGCAGCTTGTCCGCGGACTGCTTCACCAGCGCCTTGCCGACGCCCGTGGAGCCGGTGAACGTCAGCTTCCGCAGCCGTCCGTCGTTGATCAGCGCCTCGGTGACGCCGCCCGGGTTGCTGGTCGGCAGCACCGAAAGCACGCCCTTGGGCAGGCCCGCCTCGTCCATCAGCTTGGCCAATAGCAGCATCGTCAGCGGCGTCTCCTGCGCCGGCTTGACGATCATCGTGCAACCGGCGGCAAACGCCGGCCCCATCTTGCGAGTCCCCATGGCCAGCGGGAAGTTCCACGGCGTGATGGCATAGCACGGACCGACGGCCTGTTTGGTGACGAGGATGCGGCCGGTGCCCGCGGGACTGGGCGTGAAACGGCCGTCGATGCGGACGGCCTCTTCGGCGAACCAGCGGAAGAATTCGGCACCGTAGGTGACCTCGCCCTTGCTCTCGGCGACCACCTTGCCCATCTCCAGAGTCATAAGCGCGGCGATGTCGTCGGCGCGGGCGGTGATCATCTCGAAGACCGAGCGCAGGATCTCGCCCCGCTTGCGGGGGGCGGTGCCCGCCCATTCGGCCTGGACGGCGCACGCGGCATCGAGTGCTGCGCGCGCGTCGTCGGGCGTCGCGTCGGCGACCTGGGTCAGCACCTCGTCGTCGCTGGGATCCAGCACGTCGAACGTCGACGCGCCCGTCCGCTCCTCACCGCCGATCCACAGGCCGGTCGGGACGGACTTCAACAGTGCGGTGCTATCCATACCCCACGTCTTACACCTTCGGTCAAGTGGCCGCACTAGGGTTCTTGTCATGGGTTCCGACATCACGGCCACACCTGCCTGGGCAGCTCTCTCCCGCCACCACGACGAGGTCGCTGCGACCGATCTGCGATCACTTTTCGCCGAGGATCCGGCCCGCGGAACCGAGTTGGCGATGACGGTAGGCGATCTCTACATCGACTACAGCAAGCACCGCGTGACCCGCGAGACGCTGACGCTGCTGCTCGACCTCGCCCGCGCGGCGGATCTGGCCGCCAAGCGCGACGCGATGTTCGCGGGCGAGCACATCAACACCTCCGAGGACCGTGCAGTGCTGCACACGGCGCTGCGGCTGCCGCGCGATGCGGAGCTGACCGTCGACGGCCAGGACGCCGTCGCCGATGTGCACGAGGTCCTCGACCGGATGGGCGACTTCACCGACCGGCTGCGCAGCGGTGATTGGCGCGGCGCGACGGGCGAACGCATCACGAACGTGGTGAACATCGGCATCGGCGGCTCGGACCTCGGTCCGGTCATGGTGGACCAGGCGCTCCGCCACTACGCCGACGCGGGTATCTCGGCGCGGTTCGTCTCCAACGTCGACCCTGCGGATCTGGTGGCCAAGCTGACCGGACTCGACCCTGCGACAACGCTTTTCATCGTCGCGTCGAAGACGTTCTCGACCCTGGAGACGCTGACCAACGCGACGGCCGCGCGTCGCTGGCTCACCGAGGCGCTCGGCGATGCGGCGGTGTCGAAGCACTTCGTGGCGGTGTCGACGAACGCCAAGCTGGTCGACGAGTTCGGCATCGACACCGACAACATGTTCGGCTTCTGGGACTGGGTCGGCGGCCGCTACTCGGTGGACTCGGCGATCGGCCTGTCGGTGATGGCGGTGATCGGTCGGGAGCGTTTCGCGGAGTTCCTGGCCGGGTTCCACCTCGTCGACGAGCACTTCCGCACGGCACCGCTGGAGGCCAACGCACCGGTGCTGCTCGGCCTGATCGGGCTCTGGTACAACAACTTCTTCGGCGCGGAAACCCGTGCGGTGCTTCCGTATTCGAATGACCTGGCCCGGTTTGCGGCGTATCTGCAACAGCTGACGATGGAGTCGAACGGCAAGTCGGTGCAGGCTGACGGCTCACCGGTGACGACCAGCACCGGCGAGATCTTCTGGGGCGAACCTGGCACCAACGGCCAGCACGCGTTTTATCAACTGCTTCATCAGGGCACCCGGCTGATCCCCGCCGACTTCATCGGTTTCAGCGAGCCGACCGACGACCTGCCGACCGCTGACGGCACCGGCAGCATGCACGATCTTCTGATGAGCAACTATTTCGCCCAGACGCAGGTGCTCGCGTTCGGGAAGACGGCCGACGAGATCGCTGCTGAAGGCACTCCGTCGAATGTGGTGCCGCACAAGGTGATGCCGGGCAACCGGCCAAGCACGTCAATCCTCGCGACCAAGCTGACGCCCTCTGTGGTGGGCCAGCTCGTCGCTCTCTACGAGCATCAGGTGTTCACCGAGGGCGTCATCTGGGGCATCGACTCGTTCGACCAGTGGGGTGTGGAGCTGGGCAAGACGCAGGCCAAGGCCCTGCTGCCGGTGATCACATCCGACGAATCGCCTGCTGCGCAGTCGGATTCGTCGACAGACGCCCTCGTGCGCCGCTACCGGGCAGAGCGCGGCCGCACGCCGTGATCACGCGAAGAACTTGGTGAAGCGCGGGGGCACCAGCTTCATGACCTCGACCAGCGGCCACCAGGGCCAACCGGGGACGACCGCGCGCCCCTTCTCCTTCTCGATGGCATCCACCATGGCCTTGACGCCGGTCTCGTTGTCGACCATGAGCATCGTCGAGTTGGACTTCGCCGTCATCTCGGACTCGATGTAGCCGGGCTCCAGCACGGTGATCTTGATGGGCCCGGACGGGTATTCGGCGCGCAGCGACTGACCGAGCGACGTCACGCCGGCCTTGCTCGCCGCATACGCGGCCTTGAACCCCGGCACGCCGACATTGCCCAGGACCGACGACACCAGCACCAGATGGCCGGCGTCCGCAGCCTTGAAAATCTCCAGTGCCGTTTCGATCTGCACCAGCGCTGCAACCAGATTGGTCTCGATCGTGGCCTTGTTCGCCCACAGCTTGCCGCCGCCGAGCGGATAGCCCTTGCCGATACCGGCATTGACGATGACGCAGTCGATGCCGCCGAGTTCATCGCTGAGCTCGTTGAACACCTTCGGCACCTGATCGTGGTCGTTGACGTCGAGGGCGGCGACGGCGACCCTGATGTTCGGGTACCGCGTGACCAGCTCGGCCTTCAGCTCGTCGAGATTGTCGAGTCTGCGCGCGCACAGGGCGAGGTCACGTCCCTTGGCGGCGAACTGGCGGGCCATCCCGGCGCCGAGGCCGGAGCTCGCTCCGGTGATGAGGATCTTCTGCCGAGTCATGGGCGAAGGATAACCGAGTTAGACAAGTCCCGTTAATCGCCGAAAGTGCGTTCCGTGTGCCGGAAACGCCTCGTCCGCCGCATGGAATGCAGTTTCGGCGCTATTTGAGCAGGCGCGACATCCGCCGATCGGCGAGCACCTTGCCGCCGGTCTGGCACGTCGGGCAGTACTGGAACGACTTGTCGGCGAACGAGACCTCCCGCACGGTGTCTCCGCACACCGGACACGGCAGCCCCGTGCGGGCATGCACGCGCAGCCCCGACCGCTTCTCCCCCTTCAGCGTCGCGGCCTGCTGGCCGACCGAGCGTGTCACCGCGTCGGTCAGCACGGTGATCATCGCGTCGTGCAACGTCGCGAGCTGCGCCGCGGTCAGCTTGTTGGCGGTCGCGAACGGTGAGAGCTTGGCGACATGAAGGATCTCGTCGCTGTAGGCGTTGCCGATACCGGCGATCACCTTCTGGTCGGTGATCACGGTCTTGATGCGACCACCCTGGGTCTTGAGCACATCGGTCAATGCGTCGACGCTCAACGACAGGGCGTCGGGACCCAGCGACGCGATCTGCGGAACGGCCATCGGGTCGGATACGAGCCACACCGCCAGCCGCTTCTGCGTGCCGGCCTCAGTGAGGTCGAAACCGGCCGCCTCACCAGGCGCGCCCAGATGCACGCGCAATGCGATCGGGCCCTTGCCCGGCTTCAACGGCGCCGCCGCGAGCTTGTCGGACCAGCGCAGCCACCCTGCCCGCGACAGATGGGTGATCAGGTGCAGATCGCCGGCCTGCACGCCGAGGTATTTGCCCCACCGGTTGGCGCCGGTGACCTCTTGTCCGGCCAGGGCCGTCACCGGCGGGTCGAACGTCTTGAGGACCGACAGTGCCGAGACGTCGACCCGGCCGACGGTCAGTCCGACGGCGTGGCGACGCAGATGATCGGCGAGCGCTTCGACCTCGGGGAGTTCAGGCATACCACTCAGTCTGCCTGCACGACGAGCGAGAGCAGCCAGCTCACGACCGACAACACGATGGCCGCCCAGATCGCGGTCCACCAGAAGTCGTCGATGAACAGGCCCCAGTGGGTGGTGTGCTCGGTGATCCAGGAGGTGATCCACAACATGAAGGCATTGATGACGATGTGGAAGAGCCCCAGCGTGAGGATGTAGAGCGGGATCGAGATGATCTGCACGATCGGCTTGATGATTGCGTTGACCAGCCCGAAGATCACGGCGACGACGAAGATGATGCCGATGCGCGCGGCCGTCGAGCCACCGCCGACGAACTCGATACCCGGCACCAGCAGCGTGACCACCCAGAGGGCGAGCCCGGTCAGGCCGGCGCGCAGCAGAAACGATCCCATGCCGCCCATGATCCACCCCACAGGTCACGGAAATGCAATACCGCAAGTATCCGGTACCAGAGGTATTGACATCTTTCGTTGGCGCTCCCTACCGTCGAGGGACACCCCGGTCGGCGGAAGGACCACCATGACGGCTCCTGCACACTCACAACCGGCGGCACGTCAGGATTTCGCCGAGCGCCTCCTCAAGGGTTCGGTCAAGAAGTCCTACGCGCCCGTCGTCGACATCGACTGGGACGCCCCGCTGGACCCGGACAAGTTCTTTCTGCCACCGAGGACCGTGTCGCTCTACGGCACGCCGCTGTGGGAGTCGATGACACGCGAGCAGCAGATCGAGCTGTCCCGACAGGAGCTGGCCAACACGCTGTCGGCGGGAATCTGGTTCGAGAACATCCTCAACCAGGCACTGCTGCGCAAGATGATGCATCAGGATCCCACCGCGCGGGCCACCCACTACGAGTTGACCGAGCTCGGTGACGAGACCCGGCACATGGTGATGTTCGGCAAGGCAATCGACCGTATCGGCGCAAAACCTGTGCGGCCCAGGCGTTATCAGCGAGTCATCATCAACGCGCTGCCGTTCGCGTTCCAGGGCTCGATGCTGTGGGTGGCGGCGCTGGTCGGCGAGGAGATCTTCGATTCTCTTCAGCGACAGATGATGGACGACCCGGAGTTGCAGCCGATGGTGCAGCGGCTGATGCGCATCCACGTCACCGAAGAGGCACGGCACATCCAGTTCGCCCGCGACGGCCTGCGCAAGCGGGCGCCCCACATGCGGCGCCTTCCGAAGTTCGTGGTCGCCAACATCAACGGGGTGGGCGGGTTGTTCTTCCGGCACCTGTTCACCAATCGCGTCCAGTACGCGCGCGTCGGCCTCGATGCCGACGCGGCCCGCCGGATGGCTCGCGCCAGCGCCCACCGGCGCCAGGTTCAGGTGAGCGGGTTCGCCCCGTTGGCGGCGTTCCTCGAGGAGGTCGGCCTGCTCGGGCCGGTCGCGCGGCGCCTGTGGAAGCGCGGCGGGTTCCTGTGACGGTTGAGCCGGTCGTCTACCTCGCCGCCGACGCGGCGCGGGATGCCGCGTTCGACGAAGCCACCCATACGTGGACGGCGGGTGGACGCAACGCGCGGATCGTCGTCGCCACCGACGGCACGCTTCCCTCGGCCCTGGACTGCCGGATAGAACATCTGCGGCCCTACCTCGGCGTCGCCGTGCACGGCGTGCCCAACTGGTTCCTCGTGACGGGGCCCGATGTGGCGGCGCAGAAGGGCTACATCTCCAAGTGCCTGGATCACCTCGAGCGCACCGGCGCCACCCGTATCGAGGTGCGGGCCGCCACCCAGCGCACATATGACGACCGTTCGCGCGGGCGGGCCCGACGCGGCGGCCACTTCTGGCGCACAGTCGGCAGGCGCATCCCGTCGGCTTTCGAGGTGCGTTCCCTGGGCGTCGAGGACGGCCCCGAGGACAGCGTCTACGACGGTGGGGCGACGGTCGCGGTGGGCGACCGCGTGCTCGACGCGAAGGTGCGTCTGACGGGGAGGGTCGATCCGATCGACGGTCACTATCATTGGCAGGGAACCATTTTCGCTGCTGACTCCGACGTACGGCTGCCCCAGGAGGTGACGGTCACGATCGGCGACCGCTCCGCGCGCGGACGCTTGACCGAACGCACCCCGTGGTCGACGTTCTCGGTGGTCGGTCTCGGTGCGCCGCCGTTCGCGTTGGAAGCCGTCGTGGTCGACGTCCCGCGTCTGTAAGGCCAATCGGTCACCGGCATATTAGAACGTGTTCTAGTATGCGGTCACCGACGAGCAGGAGACGACGTGCGATTCACCTACGCCGAAGCCATGACCGATCCCAAGTACTACATCCCGCTGGCCAAAGCCGCCGACGAGGCGGGCTACCACGGGATGACGATCGCCGACAGCGTCGCCTATCCGGAGGTCTCGGACTCGAAGTATCCGTACACCGAGGACGGCAACCGCGAGTTTCTGGACGGCAAACCGTTCATCGAGACGTTTGCGCTGATCGGCGCCCTGTCCGCGGTGACAACCAGGCTGCACTTCAACATCTTCGTGCTCAAGCTGCCGATCCGCCCACCCGCGCTGGTGGCCAAACAGGCCGGTTCGCTGGCCGCGCTGTTCGACAACCGCATCAACCTCGGCGTCGGCACCAGCCCGTGGCCTGAGGACTACGACATCATGGGTGTGCCGTTCGCCAGGCGCGGGAAACGAATGGACGAGTGCATCGACATCGTCCGCGGCCTGACCTCCGGCGAGTACTTCGAGTACCACGGCGAGTTCTACGACTTCCCGACGTTCAAGATGACGCCGGCACCCACGAAGCCGATCCCGATCCTGATCGGCGGCCACGCGGACGCGGCGCTGCGACGCGCGGCCCGCAACGACGGCTGGATGCACGGCGGCGGCGACCCCGAGGAACTCGACCCCCTGCTCAAGAAACTGCAGCACTACCGGGAGACCGAGGAGCGCATCGGTCTGGCCGACGAGTTCCAGATCCATGTCATCTCGATCGACGGGTTCACCCTCGACGGCGTCAAGCGGTTGGAGGACAAGGGCGTCACCGACGTCATCGTCGGCTTCCGGATCCCTTACATCACGGGTCAGGACACCGAGCCTCTCGACGACAAGATCCGCAACCTGGAGTGGTTCGCCGAGAACGTCATCGCGAAGGTGTGACAGCCGCCGGGCGAGGTCCCGCGGCGATCTGCGAGCATCTCGAATACGCCTCCGGGAGAGTGCCATTGGAGTCCTTGCTGCGCTGAGCCACCCTGACGTGGTGCGTGACCTCCGCCGCGCCGATCGTTGATCCCGCAGCGGGGACGACCCGCGAACGTTACGGTGTGGACACCGCCGAAACCGTCGACGGGGATGTGCACCGAGTCATTTGTCATAGACCTGTAATAACCGCCGCGGGCGCCGTGAGGGCGGACAACGCGAGCCGTTCCCGCAAGCATCAAAGCCGCCGCGATGAATGCCGCGCTGACATGAATTACCCTCTGGCGCTTGACTATTGACGCACATTCCACACGGGGGGTATGCCGGGTGCAGCGTTTCGGCAACGCGCCATCCCGTCCCGTGGCCCGCGCCGCGACCGTCGCGCCGTTCGGCCACACTGCTTGGCGGCCCTCGAACATGGCCGATAAGCGCTGTCGAGACGGCATAAACGGATTAGAAATGGGTAATGGCTCGATTCGATGATCACCGGCGCCAGGCTCTCGAGGGACCGGGGCGATATGTCCGCGGGTAGGAACGGCACGACGACGCGTACCCAGGCGCTGGGGACCGCCGACCGGCTGGACGGGCCGTGGCAGGTGTCGGTGCGCGAGGCTGTGCTGGCAGCAGTGTCCGAATTCGTCGACTCCCGTTGTGCGCAATCGCTTCCCGACAGCCGCGTCGACATCGCCGAGAGCGTGCTGCGGTCACTGCTTGCGGACGGAAAGTGTCTGCGCTCGACGTTCCTCTATCTCGGCTGGCTGGCCGGCGCGAACCCCGAAGCGGCCGCGATCAGGGCGGCGGCGAGCCTGGAGTTCCTGCATGCATTCGCGTTGATGCAGGACGACGTGATGGACGGGTCACCGATGCGCCGCGGACGGGCCAGCGCCCATCGCGCCTTCGAAGACTGGCACCACCGCCACAGGCTGCCCGGCTCTTCGGCACGGTTCGGGGAATCGGCAGCCATCCTGCTCGGCGATCTGTGCCTCGTGTGGGCCGAGCAGATGCTGCGCGAGAGCGGCCTTGCCGACGACGTCCTCGCCAGGGCCTGGCCGCGCTACGACGCGATGCGCACGGAACTCGCCGTGGGACAGTTCGCCGACCTGGTCAACGACACGTCGGTGTTCCCGTCACTCGACGAGGTCCTCGACGTCGCGAGGCGCAAGTCCGGCAACTACACCGTGCGGCGGCCGCTGGAGATCGGCGCAGCGCTCTCCGGCTGCGACGAATCGACGCTCAGCGCCCTCGGAGATTACGGCGTCGCGGTGGGGGAGGCATTCCAGCTGCGTGACGACCTGCTCGGCGTGTTCGGCCAGCCGGAGACCACGGGTAAGCCGTCAGGATCTGATCTTGCCGCGCGCAAGGCGACTACGGTTGTGGTGGCGGCCTACCAGTTGGGCAGCAGTTCGCAGCGACGCCATCTGGAGCACCTGATGACCAGCACGGATCTTCGTGAGGACGACATCACACGTTGGCAGTGCCTGATCGCCGAGATCGGGACCGTGGAATGGATGGAACAGTTGATCGACCGACGGCTCGCGTGGGCCCTGCACCGCCTCGACAGCGTCTCGCTGGACGACGGCGTCCGATCGGCGCTGGCCTCGATGGCCGCCGCCTGCACCGAGCGGGTGGCCTGATGCGCACCGTCGCGGGCGCGACCGATCGAGTGGTCGTGGTCGGTGCGGGTCTGGCGGGCCTGTCTGCCGCGCTGCACCTCGCCGGACGTGGACGTCAGGTGACGGTCGTGGAGCGGGGCGCGCACCCCGGCGGCAGAGTCGGGCGGGCCGACATCTCCGGGTACCGCCTCGACACCGGGCCGACGGTGCTGACGATGCCCGACATCCTCGACGAGACGTTCGCGGCCGTCGGCGAGTCGACGGCCTCACGGCTGGACCTGCAGCCGGTGCTGCCCGCCTACCGCGCCTCGTTCGCCGACGGCAGCAGCATCGACGTGCATCCCGACGCCGAGGCCATGACCGCCGAGATCGCGCGCTTCGCGGGGCCGAAGGAGGCGCAGGGCTATGCCGAACTCCGCCGCTGGCTGACGCGGCTCTACCAGATCGAGTTCGACGGCTTCATCAACGCGAATTTCGACTCCCCGCTGTCGCTGCTCACACCTCAGCTTGCGAAGTTGGCTGCGATCGGCGGCTTCCGCGGGTGGGAGCCGATGGTGCGGCGCTTCCTGTCCGATGAGCGCCTGCTGCGGGTGTTCACCTTCCAGGCGCTCTACGTCGGGGTGCCCCCCAAGCGTGCACTGGCCGCCTACGCCGTGATCGCCTACATGGACACGGTGTCGGGCGTGTACTTCCCCCGCGGGGGGATGCGGGCGCTGCCTGACGCCATGGCTGCCGCCGCGGCCGACGCCGGCGTCGAATTCCATTACAACGCACCGGTTTCCACACTCGAGCGGTCAGGTTCGCGGGTGACGGCGGTCCGCACCGTCAACGGTGAGCGGTTCCCCGCCGACGCGGTGATCCTGACCACCGAACTTCCCGACACCTACCGGCTTCTCGGCCGGACACCGCGCCGTCTCGTCAAGCTGCGGCCCGCCCCGTCCGCCGTCGTGGCGCATGTCGGATGCCGCACCGCCCCCACCGAGTCCGACCCGTCGCACCACACGATCCTCTTCGGGGATGCGTGGGACCGGACCTTCGACGAGATCATCGATCAGGGCCGACCGATGGTCGACCCGTCGCTGCTGGTGACCCGGCCGACGCTCGGCGATCCTACGCTCGCCCCGGATGGCCGGGAGCTGCTGTACGTCCTCGCACCGGCGCCCAACACCGATGTCGGACACAAAGACTGGGATGCAGACCGCGACGACTACACCGACCACATGCTGGAGACCGTCGCCGCCCGCCTGCCGCACCTCGGCCAGGACGCCGAACTCCTGCACGTGGTGACGCCGCAGGATTGGGCCCGGCAGGGCATGGCCTCCGGCACGCCGTTCGCGCTCGCCCACACCTTCGGGCAGACGGGTCCCTTCCGGCCCGGAAACACCGTGCGCGGAATCGACAACGCGGTGCTCGCCGGTTCCTCCACGGTGCCGGGTGTCGGTATCCCCACCGCCATCGTGTCGGGACGCCTCGCCGCGGACCGCGTCACCGGGGCCGCGACCCGCAAACAGCCACAAGTAATGTCGCAATGATCGGAGCAACGATGATCAGCTCGGAGCTGGACGCCGCGGGCGTCCACGATGTGGCACTCAGAGAGTCCTACCAGAAATGCCGCGCCATCAACGCCCAGCACGGTCGGACGTTCTTCCTGGCGACGCGGCTGCTGTCTCCCGAGCAGCGCCCTGCCGTGCACGCCCTGTACGGCTTCGCCCGGCGCGCCGACGACGTCCTCGACCAATTCGACTCGCGCACACCGGCAGAACGGGCGGGCGAGCTGCAGGGGCTGTCGACAGCCCTGTTCACCCGGATGGTCGAGAACCAGCCCAGCGGAGACGATCCGACACTGGACGCCGTCGTGCACACCGCCCGCAAGTACGACCTCGACTGGCAGCTGTTCGACGACTTCCTCACGTCTATGCGGATGGACCTGACGGTCACCGACTACCCGGACCGGGCCGCGCTGGATCGCTACATGTACGGTTCCGCCGAGGTGATCGGACTGCAGATGCTGCCGATCCTCGGCACGGTCGTCCCCCGGGAGGAGGCTGCACCCCACGCCGCGGCCCTCGGAAAGGCGTTCCAGCTCACCAACTTCCTTCGCGACATCGATGAGGACCTGACGCGCGGACGGGTGTATCTGCCCGCAGACGAGCTCGCCGTGCACGGCGTGGACCGCGACGTGTTGACCTGGTGCCAGAAGAATCGGCGCACCGATCAGCGGCTGCGGGCGGCGCTCGTCGAACAGCTCGCGATCACCCGCACCATCTACCGCAGTGCCGAGCCCGGGATCGCGATGCTGGCGCCGAAGTCCCGCCCGTGCATCAGCGCGGCCCTGACGCTTTACTCCGGAATCCTGAAACGCATCGAGGACATCGATTACGCCGTGTTCGCCCAGCGAGCCACCGTGTCGATCCCGCGACGCCTTCGGGTCGCGTCGGTGGGCCTGGCCAAGGCTCTGCTCGCCCGGGCTCGCCGCCGGGAGGTGTAACGGACATCGAGCGCTACGAGTACCTGCTCCTGACGGTCGGGTGCCTGCTGCTCGCCGCCCCTCTGGAGGTGCTCTGCTGGCTGTCGCACCGGCGGCCGCCCGCTTACCGGATCTCGATGGCGATAGTGCTCGCCTTCCAGATCCCGCGTCCAGGTTTCCCTGGGACATTCCGGTGGAAGACTTCCTTTTCGGCTGGGCAATGGTGACCGCCGTGCTCCTGTGGGTGCGAGGCGGCGACAGACAGGAACGAAAAACAGCATGACTCTTGGACGTCACGACGTTCCCGACGCGTTCGACTCGGGCGCGAAGTCCTATGACCGGCTCGTCGGGGCCAACCCCGGTTACCACGAGCATCTCCGGCTTTCAGCACACCGGATGGGGTTGCCCGACGGCGGGCGTGGCCTGCGCCTCCTGGATATCGGCTGCGGCACAGGAGCTTCCACCGCGGCCCTGCTACAGGCGGCCCCGCTCGCCGAGATCGTGGCGGTCGACGGGTCGGCGGGCATGCTGGACCAGGCGCGGCAGAAGTCGTGGCCGGCCACGGTGACGTTCGTCCACAGCCGCGCGGAGAACCTCGCCGAAGCCGGTGTGAGCGGCCCGTTCGACGGCATCCTCGCGGCATACCTGGTGCGCAACCTCAGCGATCCGGACCCGGTCCTGCGTACGCTGCTGTCGCTGTTGCGGCCAGGTGGCGTCTTCGCCGCCCACGAATACTCGGTGCGCGACTCGCCCGTCGCCCGGGCGACCTGGAATACGGTGGCGACGACGGTCATCATCCCGCTCGGACGTCTTCGCGACGGCGACGGCACTCTCTACCGCTACCTGCGTCGGAGCGTGAACGAGTTCGACGGTGCCGCAGCGTTCCGGGAGCGGTTGCAGCGCATCGGGTTCACCGATGTGCGCAGCGAAACCGTCTCGGGGTGGCAGCGCAACATCGTGCACACGTTCCTCGCTCGGGCGCCGCGGTGACCGATCCCCGACGGGTCCGCCACCCCGCCAAGCCGGGGCTGCCAGAGGCGACCGGTCTTCCCACGCGGCCGCGGGCCGCCGTCATCGGCGGTGGGATCGCCGGCCTGTCCGCCGCCGCAGCGCTTGCCGAACGCGGCGTCGACGTGGACCTGTTCGAGCGGGAGACCTACCTCGGAGGCCGAGTCGGCGGATGGTCCGAAGACGACTCCGGCGGCGCGCCCCTCGCCATGAACCGAGGCTTCCACGCGTTCTTCCGCCAGTACTACAACCTACGTAACCTGTTGCGCCGCATCGATCCCGACCTCGGAATGCTCGCACCGCTCGACGACTACCCCCTCGTGGACGCCGAAGGACGCCGTGACACCTTCCGCGGCCTGCCCAGCACTCCGCCGCTCAATGCGGTCATGTTCGCGTTGCGAAGTCCCACCTTCCGGTTGCGCGATCTGGTGCGCATCGATGCCCGCGCCGCCGCCCCGCTGGCCGAGGTCTCCGTTCCGCGGACCTACGACGAGCTCGACGATCTCGACGCCGAGACCTTTCTGCACAACATCAATTTCCCGACGGCCGCCCAGCACCTGGCCTTCGAGGTGTTCTCCCGAAGCTTTTTCACCAGGCCGGCCGCCCTGTCGGCTGCCGAGCTCGCCACGATGTTCCACATCTATTTCCTGGGCTCGAGCGAGGGGCTGGTTTTCGACGTCGCCACGTCCAACTTCGATGTGGCGCTGTGGAATCCGCTGTGCAAGTACCTGCAGGGTCTGGGTGTGCGTGTGCACCTGGGCACCGCCGCGCAGAGTCTTTCGCACGAGGAGGGCGGCTTCACCGTGACCGCCGCGTCCGGAGCGGCCGTCCACACCGACGGGGTGGTGCTGGCCACCGAAGTCCCGGCGTTGAAATCCATCGTCGCGAACTCTGCGGGTATCGGCGATCCCGGGTGGCGGGCACGGGTCGACGGGCTGGGCACGGCCGCTCCGTTCGTCGTCCAACGTCTCTGGCTGGACCGACCCGTGCGCTCCGATCGGCCCGCGTTCCTGGGCACAGGTGGGCTCCCGCCGCTGGACAACATCAGCGTCCTCGACAGATACGAACGGGAAGCCTCCACGTGGGCGGGCCGCACCGGCGGATCGGTGGTCGAACTCCATGCGTACTCCGTGTCCGAAGACACCCCGCAGTTGCGGTGCGACATGCTGGCCCGTCTGCATGAGCTGTATCCGGAGACCGCGTCGGCGTCGATTGTCACCGAGAGGACGCTCACCCGCGAGGACTGTCCTCGCCTGGGACCGGGCGACTTCGCGACGAGACCGACAGTGCGGACACCGACCCCCGGCCTCGCACTTGCCGGCGACGGTATCCGCATCGACCTGCCGGTGGCGCTGATGGAGCGGGCCGCCACCACCGGGGTCGCGGCCGCCAACGTCCTGCTCGACCGATTCGGCGTGAGAGGGCACGATATGTACACCGTCCCGGTGCGCGGACGGTCACCCGTGCTGCGGCACCTCGCAGGTCGCGTGGAAAGGCGGACACCGCGATGAGTCTCCTGAGCAGGCTGACGACATCGGTCAGCAAGGCGTCGCCGTTGGAGATTCTGCCGCGCACCGCGTGGGCACGGCAGACGCCGACCTACCGGCAGGCGTCCCCCGAGGTGATCGCCGCGGCGCTGGCCCGCTCCCAGGCCCGTCCGAGCGGAAATTGGTTCGTCGTGGCAGCCAGTGCCGATGTCACGTCGAAACCGCACCCGGCCACCGTGGCCGGCGCCGAGCTCGTCTGCTGGCGCGACTCCGACGGCGTTCTGCGCATCGGGCCTGCGCGGTGTCCCCACCTCGGGGCGGACCTGTGCACCGGGACCGTGGACCGCGGACATCTCGTGTGCCCCTGGCACGGGCTGCGCCTGACGGGCCGGTCCCGTCCTGACTGGCCCGCCGTGCCCGCATTCGACGACGGCGTGCTGATCTGGGCCCGCCTCGACCGTATCGGCGGCGAGCCCCCTACGCCGGGACCGATTCTGCCGGTCCGGCCCGACGGAGCCCAGATCGCGGCCGTCACGCAGCTCACGGGGGTCTGCGAGGCTGCCGACATCGTCGCCAACCGAATGGACCCGTGGCACGGCGCCTGGTTCCATCCGTACTCGTTCACCCGCCTCGAGGTGCTCAGCGCGCCACCGGAATCACCGGACGTACCCGAGGAGCTGGACCGGTTTCTCGTCGCGGTGACCTTCCGGATCGGGCGGCTCGGCGTACCGGTGATCGCGGAGTTCACCAGTCCCGAGCCACGCACCCTCGTGATGCGTATCGTCGAGGGCAAGGGCACCGGCAGTGTCGTCGAAACACACGCCACCCCAACTGGTTACGGTTCCGACGGGCAGCCGCGCAGCACGGTCACCGAAGCGGTGATCGCGCACTCGGATCGGTCCGGCTTCGCCAGGGCTCTTCCGGCCGCTCCGTTGATCAAGCCGTTCATGAAGCATGCGGCAAACCGGCTCTGGCGTGACGACCTGCTCTACGCGGAGCGCTTGCACACCGTGCGGCGCCAGGATGCCGACGGGACGGCCGATCTGCTCGCGCCGGCGGACGATTCCGCCAACTGAGCGGCCTCAGGCTGCGACAAGGGCGTCGACGGCCTGCGGGTCGAGGACGTGGTCGAGCACCATCATCGCGCTGCCGATGACGCCGCCCCTGTCGCCGAATTCGGCCGGGACGATTTCGAGGGCCCGCGTTGCAAGCGTGGTCGCGTTGCCGTACAACGTTTCTCGCAGACCGGCGACAAATATGTCGTAGGCCCCGGCCACGTCGCCGCCGACCACCAGGGCTGCGGGGTTCAGCAGATTCACGGCCGCAGCGAGCACCTCGCCGACGTGCCGACCGCTGTCGCGAATAAGCCTGCGTGCCAGCGCATCTCCACTGTGGGCCAGTGTCACGATGTCGCGCAGATTCTGCACCGGCCTGCCCTCATCGGCGAGAAGGCGCGTCAGCGCCCAGCCACCCGCGACGGTCTCAAGGCAGCCGATGTCACCACAGCGGCAGGCGCGGCCGTCTGCGGCAGAGGTCTTGTTGTGACCGAATTCGCCGGCGGCGCACATGGCGCCACACTGCAATGCGCCACCGGCGATGATGCCTGCGCCCAGCCCGGTGGACACCTTGATGGCGAGCAGGTCGTCGAAGCCCCGACCGGCTCCGGCGCGCCATTCGGCGAGAGCGATGACGTTGGCGTCGTTGCCGAGCACAACCGGCGCGTCGGTGAGCTCACGGAAGTACGGGATCAACGGAGCACCGTCCCAGCCGCTGAGCACCGGGGTGTCTACACTGCTGCCCCGCAGTTGGTCCACCGCGCCGGGCAGGCTCAGTCCGACACCGAAGACCTGATCGCCACGAAGCCCCGCCTCGGCGACAAGCCCGCCGAGGCGCGTGACGACCTCCGGCATCAGGTCTCCTGGCGCAAGCCCGGGCTCCTGGTCGACGTCGGCGGCCACCAGGACGTCGCCGGCCAGGTTGCACACTGCCAGGCGGGTCCGGCTTCCGCCGACGGCGACCGACAGCACGGCGCCCGCGCCGGCGTTGAAGCTCAGCAGGGCGGCGGGGCGGCCTCCGGTCGAGGGCGCCTGTTCGTGTTCGACGATCAACCCCCGGGACGTGAGTTCCCTCACCCTGGCAGTCACTGCCGTTCGCGACAAACCTGTGAGTTTGCCGATCTCGGTGCGCGTCAGGTCTCTCTTCTTCCTGATGAGGGCGTAGAGCTCCCCCACCGAGATTGCTGACGGTGTCCTGAACAAGGCCATTCACGGAGCGTAACCCCGACCACTTCTGCATTTCAAGTACATAAGTTGGATTGAGAAGTACATAAACCGGGTCTACCGTCGATGTCATGAAGGAGCCACGATCGCTGCTGGACGTCGCCCCGGTGATGCCCATCATCAGCGTGCGCAGCGCATCCGACGTGTCGGCTGCAGTCCCTGTCGCGCGCGCGATCAGCGCCGCGGGGCTATCCCTCGTCCAGGTGGCGCTCGACGGGCCCCTGGCGCTGGATGCCATCGCGCGCATCGTCGCGGAGGCCCCCGAGGTCATCGTGGGCGCCGGGGAGATCACCCACATCGAGCAGCCGGAGCTGGCCCGCGCGGCCGGCGCGGAGTTCCTCGTCGCGACCGAGGGTCCTGCCGCGTTGCGGAGCGCGATGCGCGCGACCGAGCTGCCCCACCTCCCTGGCGCAAAGACTGCCGACGAGGCCGCGGAGCTCGTGGCGAACGGCTATACCGACATGGTGCTGCACCCCGCTGCCGCCTCGGGCGGCGTTCGGCATCTGCGGACGCTGGCCGCGTTCGTGCCCGCGGCCCGGTTCTGCGTCTCCGGCGGTGTCACCGCCGCCGACTTGACCGGATACCTCGCCACCCCGAACGTCGGCTGCGTCATTGCGGACTGGCTCGCTCCGGCCGAGGCGATGCGGCGCCGCGATTGGGAACGCATCCGCAGGCTGGCCGACGTCGCCGTCAAGCTCAGCAAACCGACCGTGACCGCCATCCGAGCGCTATGACCGCGACCCTCGACCGCCCGTCCGGCCCCGTGTCGGTGGTGGCCCCCGATCCCGTCGTGCGCTGGCTCGCCGTCGTCGCACTCGCGCTCGGCGGATTCGGTATCGGGACGACGGAATTCGTGGCCATGGGACTGCTGCCCGACATCGCCCTCGCCCTCGGCATTTCCGAACCCACTGCAGGGCATGTCATTTCGGCCTATGCGCTCGGTGTCGTGGTGGGCGCGCCGCTGATCGCGGCGGTGACGGCCCGGATGGCGCGGAGAAAGCTTCTGCTGGCACTGATGGCCTTGTTCACCGTGGGCAACCTCGCCAGCATGGTGGCTCCGTCCTACGAGTCACTGATCGCAGCGAGATTCCTCGCCGGCCTGCCGCACGGCGCGTATTTCGGTGTCGCGGCGCTCGTCGCCGCCCATTTGATGGGTCCGCAGAACCGTGCCAAGGCCGTCGCGCACGTCCTGACCGGACTGACCGTCGCCACCGTGCTCGGCGTCCCGATGGCATCGTGGCTCGGCCAATCTCTGGGGTGGCGGGCAGCTTTCGGCCTCGTGGTGGTCGTCGGCCTCCTGACGCTGGTCGCTCTGTGGTTCTGGTTGCCCAACCAGCTGAAGGCCATCCGGGCCACCAGCCCACTCACCGAACTGGGCGCGCTGCGCCGCCCTCAGGTGTGGCTCGCCCTGCTGGTCGGGATGATCGGCTTCGGCGGCATGTTCGCCGTGTACACGTACGTGACCACGACGATGACCGACGTCGCAGGCCTCCCGCGTTCGCTGGTTCCGTTGGCACTCATGATGTTCGGCCTCGGCATGTTCTTCGGAAATCTCGTCGGTGGGCGGCTCGCCGACCGGTCGGTGATCCGGGCGCTGTACCTGTCGATGGGCGCGCTGGCGACCATGCTCACCGTCTTCGTGGCGGCCTCCCACAACCCCTGGACCGCGCTGCTGGTGCTCTTCGGCATCGGACTCACCGGCTCCGCGGTCGGGCCCGCATTGCAGACCCGGCTGATGGACGTCGCCCACGATGCCCAGACTCTGGCTGCGGCACTGAACCATTCAGCGCTCAACATCGGGAACGCGACGGGGGCCTGGGTCGGCGGCCTGGTGATCGCGGCAGGGTTCGGCTACACCGCGCCTGCCGCCGCGGGTGCGGTGCTCGCCCTCGCCGGCATCGCCATTCTCACCGTGTCGGTCGTGCTGCAGAGGCATAGCGACAACAGGTTCGCGCGCGATTAGCCGCACTCGGTTGCGGGCATCCGACACCATGGCCTTCAAACTCACGTATTCCGACGGACAAGAATCCCAGCACGATGACGACACCAAATGGGAGATCGACGACGGTGTCCTCAAGCTAGGTCGCGAGAAGGGCAAGTGGTCGGTGTACCTGTCGCCGAGCCACTGGGCGGTCCTCGAACTCGGCGGCGCGGCGTCCAAGGACGAGAAGTCCGAGAGCGACACCGACGACGAGGACAACGGCGAGAAGCCCGACAACACCACAGACGACGACACGAAGGACGACGACAAGAAGGACGACGACTGACCCTTCACGTCCCCCGCTGGCGTAGCGCTACAGTCAGCAGCGGGTTCGGACGAACAGACGAAGGGGACTGCCGATGGGTAACGCCGACGCCGACGCGATCCGGCCTGAACGCGAGGATTGGATCAGCCGGCATCTCGATGAGTATCTGAGTTCTGGCGGCACCCGCGGGCACATCATGGACCTTGCCGACGTCGGCGGCCGGGCGTTCACCACGCATTGCCTGATCAGGTTCCGCGGTCGTAACTCCGGCACGACATACGTAAAACCGTTGATCTACGGGAACTTCGGCGGCGAATTGGTCATCGTCGCGTCCAAGGGTGGTGCCGACAGCCACCCCGAGTGGTACCTCAACATCCAGGCAAGCGGCACGGTCGAGGTTCAGATCGCGACGCAAGCCTTCGAAGCGACGTGGCGTGAGCCGAGCGACGAGGAACGCCACGAAGTGTGGTCCTACATGACGCACCTCTATCCGCCCTACATCACGTATCAGCAGTCCACGAGTCGCCGTATCCCACTCGTGATGCTGGCCCTCGGCAAGCCCATCGACGTCTTCACCCCTTGAGCCTGTCGGTCGACGAGCTCGTCGTCGCCGATCCCGCGGAGGCGTGGGAGATGGCCGGCTTCGAGGTCGGCCCCGCCGATCGTTGTCGTGTCGGAGAGGTCGGCATCCGTCTGGTGGGGCGTGAGTCGGGCGTCGGCATCGTCGGATGGTCGCTCGGGGGACTCCCGGCCGACAGTCCGCCTCACGTGGACGGCATTCCTACCGCGACGTCGGACTTCGAGGCGGAGTCAGCGGGTGCGCACGCCAACGGCGTCGTCGCGATCGATCATGTCGTGCTGCTGTCCCCCGACCTCGTCCGGACCGTCGCGGCGCTCAGTGAGATCGGCGCGGCGCCGCGCCGTGAGCGGGACGCCGAACTCGGTGGCAGACCCATCCGGCAGATCTTCTTCCGGTTCGGCGAGGTCATCGTCGAGCTTGTCGGTTCGCCCGGGGTTGCCGGCGATGGGCCCTCGACGCTGTGGGGCATTACGTTCACCGTTGCGGATATCGATGCCACTGCGGCGTTTCTCGGCGAGCGCACCACGCCGGTCAAAGACGCGGTGCAGCCAGGCCGCCGCATCACCACACTGCGTCACCGCGACTTCGGAATGTCGGTCCGGACGGCGTTCATCTCCTCGCCTATTCTCGGCACATGACCGACCGCGCTCCAGTCGATCACGACGTCGTGGTCATCCACACAGACGGCGGCTGCCGTCCCAATCCCGGCCCTGGCGGATGGGGAGCCGTGCTGCGGCAACGCCACCACGTGCGCGAGATGTGCGGCGGAGAGGCCGGCTCGACGAGCAACAACCGGATGGAACTGACGGCGCCGATCATGGCGCTCGAGGCGCTCACCAGGCCCGTGACGGTGCACCTGTACACGGACAGCACCTACGTCCGCAACGGCATCACGAAGTGGGTGCTCGGGTGGGAACGCAACGGGTGGATGACGGCGGCCAAGCAGCCAGTGAAGAACGCCGATCTGTGGCGCCGGTTGCGCACGGCCTGTGCCCGACACCAGGTCGAGTGGTTCTGGGTAAAGGGGCACTCGGGGGTGGCCGACAACGAGCTGGCCGACGTGCTGGCGACCCGCGGACTGCAACAAGCGATGGCCTCGTCCGCCCTGTAAATAACTATTGACTTATATAAGTCGATGGTTTTATCTTTAGTTGTGCACGCGTTCGACGTTCTGGGCGATCCGGTGCGACGCCGGATCCTCGAGCTGCTCGCACAGGGCGAGCAGTCCGCAGGGGCACTCACCGCAGCGATCCAGGAGGAATTCTCGATCACCCAACCCGCGGTCTCCCAACATCTGAAAGTGTTGCGGGACAACGGATTCACCACCGTGCGGCCCGACGGGCAGCGGCGGATGTACGCGGTGGATCCGACGGCACTGCGCGACGTCGACGAATGGCTGAACAACTTCCGCCGATTCTGGACGCCGCGTCTCGACGCGCTGTCCACCGAGATCGCCCGAGGCAAGCGGCAGCGCCGTCCGGACGCGCGCGACGACCACTGAAGGAGAACCACAACATGGATGTCAGCCATCACGTCAATGCGGTGCAGCGGACGGTGGGAAGCCGGACCTTGGAAGCCGGAGAGGCACGCGTCGTCACACTCAGCCGTAGCTACCCCACCGATGCCGAGGATCTGTGGGATGCGTGCACCAACGCCGAGCGGCTACCGAGATGGTTCGCCCCGGTACACGGAGATCTCCGCTTGAACGGGACCTACCAGGTCGAAGGCAACGCGTCAGGCACGATTCTGACGTGCGATCCGCCCCGAACCTTCACCGCCACATGGGAATTCGGCGGCGGCGTCAGCTGGATAGAGCTGACCGTCATCGACGAAGGCCCCGAACGGGCGCGCATGCAACTCGACCACATCGCCCTGGCCGACGACGACATGTGGCCCCAGTACGGACCTGGCGCCGTCGGCATCGGTTGGGATCTGGCGCTGCTCGGGCTGGGCATCTACCTGGAAACCGGCGCGGCCGTGCCCGACGAATTCAAGGAAGAGGAGTGGGCCACCACAGGCGAAGGCAGGAACTACATCCGCGACGCCGGCGAGGGCTGGTACGCAGCACAGGTGGCCTCGGGCGAGGACGCCGGTGTGGCACGCCGTTCCGCGGACAACTCGATCGCCTTCTTTCGTGGCGACCCTCCTCCGTCGGAGGCGTCCTGATGCGGCATCGTTGAGCCATGACGGACGAGCCCAAACACATCGGAATCCTGCTGTTCCCCGGTGTCGAGGAACTCGATGCGATCGGACCGTGGGAAGTCCTGTCGTTCTGGACCCGGACGTGGCCCGAAGACGGCTGGCGGGTGTACACCTTCTCCCAATCGGGTGGTGAAGTGTTGTGCGCCAAGGGATTGACGGTTCTCGTCGATCACAGCGAAGCCGACCGTCCCGGCCTGGACGTGCTGATATACCCCGGCGGGCAGGGCACCCGACCGCAGCTCAAGGACGAAGCGAGACTCGAGTGGGTCCGCCGCCGCCGAGACGACGGCACATTGATGACCAGCGTGTGCACGGGCTCGTTGGTGTATGCGGCAGCCGGCATTCTGCGCAGCCGCGCCGCCACCACGCATTGGAAGTCTCTCGACGTGCTCGCTCAGCTCGATCCCACGATCGACGTGCGCGCCGAGGCGCGCTTCGTCGACTGCGACGACACGATCACCTCCGCGGGTGTGTCCGCCGGTATCGATATGGCGCTGCACCTGGTCTCTCGCCTTGCCGGCATCGATCGCGCGCGTGAGGTTCGGCGCGGGATTCAATACGATCCCGAGCCGCCGGTGTGAGGATGGCCGGTCAGGCGGCTTGGTTGTCCGGTGGTGCGGGTCCGCCGGGTTCGGTGGCTTGGTCGGCGGTGTCGGGGCCTTGGGTCTTGCCGTCTGGGCGGGTTTGGTCGACGTGTTGGTCGTCCGTTGCTGTCGCGGTGTCGTTGTCTGGCCCCGGTTCTGGGCGCAGGAGTAGTTCGGGTCGGTGGTAGGTGTTGATTCGGGTTTGGCCGGTGTCTAGGGGTGGTGGTGGGGTCCATTCGACTTCGCAGCGTTGGTTCATCTGGGTGGCCCAGCCGCCGTCGCTGACACTGCGGTTGTCGGGTCCACAGGCCAGGCCGAGGTCGTTGACGTTGGTGTTGCCGCCGTCAACCCAGTCGGCGGTGACGTGATGGACCTGGCAGCCGTAGGCGCCGATGGTGCAGCCGGGTTTGGTGCAGCCGCCCTC
>NZ_JAQGCZ010000012.1 GCF_027706845.1 Mycolicibacterium sp. BiH015 | reverse complement strand
CACGCCGCAGCCCACCCCCGACCCCTACGCGACATCACCGTCTTCGCCATCACCGACCAGACCACCAGCACCGACCAGCCCGCACCCACCACCGAACCACGGGAGCAAGCGGCGCCGGAGGCGAAGCCGGAAGCGGCGCCGGAGGCGCCGGAGCCGGAAGCGCCGCCGGAGGCGCCGACCAAGGACGTAACCCAGGCCGAGACCGTCACCAAGGCGCCGACCCAGGACGCGGGCGAGGCGCGGGAGAAGAAGGCCGCAGCGCGCGGCCGTGCCGGTTACCTCTTCGGCTCGGGATTCATGCCCGCACCCTTGTTTGAGGCCCTCCTCGACGGCGCCACCTTCCGGGAAATCCGCCACCCCGGTCAGGCCGGACCCGAACCGGGCCGCTTCCCCTCCCGCGCCCTGGCCGCCTTCATCCGCTGCCGCGATCTGACCTGCCGCTTCCCGGGCTGCGACAAACCCGCCACCGAGGCTGACATCGACCACACCGTCGCGCACCCCGTCGGCCCCACCCACGCCTCAAACCTGAAGTGCCTGTGCCGTTTACATCACTTGCTCAAGACTTTTTGGGGCGGCCCCAACGGGTGGCGCGACCGACAACACCCCGACGGCACCATCGTCTGGACCGCACCCACCGGCCACACCTACACCACCCACCCCGGCAGCAGGCTGCTCTTTCCGATGCTGTGCCTACCCACCGCCACCCTCTGGAACAGCGAGCCACCGCAGGTGCCTCCCAAGGACAAGGGTGACGTCAAGATGCCTCGGCGCCGTCGCACCAGAGCACACAATCGCGCCACCTACATCGCTGCGCAACGACTGCGCAACCGCACCGAACGCCTCACCCGACACGCCCTGGAAAACGGCGAAGTCCTCCCACCCGACTACAACTTCACCACCGACCCCCGCCAATACGGCAACGATCCACCACCGTTCTGACCTGAGGGTGTCACAGTAAGCTGCGCGGGTGGCCGAGCCCCCGATGTCACCGCAGCTGAGCCTGAAGACGCAGATCTGGCGCTTCGTCGTGACCGGTGGACTGTCAGCGATCGTGGACTTCGGCCTCTACGTGCTGCTGTACAAGGTCGCCGACCTGCAGCCCGACGTCGCGAAGATCCTCGGCTGGATCGCCGGGACGACCACGGCCTACCTGCTGAATCGTCGCTGGACCTTCCAAGCCCCGCCCAGCACCCGCCGACTGATCGCGGTGTGGGCGCTCTACATCACCACGTTCGTCGTGCAGGTCGGCCTCAACCACCTGCTCCTGCGCGCCTTCGACTACTCGGCGACCGGTGTCGTCGCCGCATTCGTCATCGCCCAGGGCACCGCGACAGTCATCAACTTCATCGTCCAGCGCGCGGTCATCTTCCGGCTGCGCTGACCTACCCGCCACAGGCGGTACCCTCTGTGACGATGTTGAGCACCGAGTTTCCGACCACCGCGAAGCGGCTGACCGGCTGGGGCCGCACCGCTCCGTCCGTCGCGCAGGTGCTGTCGACGCCGGATCCCGAGGTGATCGCCAAGGCCGTCGCGCAGGCGGCGGAGAACCCCGGCCGGGGAATTCTCGCCCGCGGGCTCGGCCGCTCCTACGGCGACAACGCCCAGAACGGCGGCGGCCTCGTCATCGACATGAATGCGTGCAACCGAATCCACTCGATGGACGCCGACAGTCATCTCGTCGACGTCGACGGCGGCGTGAATCTCGACCAGTTGATGCGCGCCGCCCTGCCGCTGGGCCTCTGGGTCCCCGTCCTCCCCGGCACCCGCCAGGTCACCATCGGCGGCGCCATCGCATGCGACATCCACGGCAAGAACCACCACAGCGCCGGAAGCTTCGGCAACCATGTGCGCTCCATGGACCTTCTCACCGCCAATGGCGAGATCCGCACGATCACCCCCGAGGGACCAGACCGCGACCTGTTCTGGGCCACCGTCGGCGGCAACGGGCTCACCGGCATCATCCTGCGGGCCACCATCGAGATGACGCCCACCGAGACCGCCTACTTCATCGCCGACGGCGACGTCACCGCGAGCCTCGATGAGACCATCGCCTTCCACAGCGACGGCACCGAGGACAACTACACCTACTCCAGCGCGTGGTTCGACGCGATCAGCCCGCCGCCGAAACTCGGCCGCGCCGCCATCTCCCGCGGATCTCTTGCCACCATCGACCAGCTGCCCAAGAAGCTGCAGAAGAACCCCCTGAAATTCGATGCGCCGCAACTGCTCACGTTCCCCGACGTGTTCCCCAACGGGCTGGCCAACAAGTACACCTTCGGGCCCATCGGCGAACTGTGGTACCGCAAGTCGGGCACCTACCGCGGCAAGGTGCAGAACCTGACGCAGTTCTACCACCCGCTCGACATGTTCGGGGAGTGGAACCGCGCCTACGGGTCCGCCGGGTTCACTCAGTACCAGTTCGTGGTACCCACCAGCGCCGTCGACGAGTTCAAGGCGATCATCGTCGACATCCAGCGCTCCGGCTTCTACTCGTTCCTCAATGTGTTCAAGCTCTTCGGACCGGGAAACGAAGCACCACTGAGCTTTCCGATCCCCGGCTGGAACGTCTGCGTCGACTTCCCGATCACCGCCGGGCTCAACGAGTTTCTCAACGGCCTCGACAAGCGGGTCCTCGAATTCGGTGGCCGCCTCTACACCGCCAAGGATTCCCGCACCACCGCCGAGACCTTCCACGCCATGTATCCCCGCATCGACGAGTGGATCGCCCTGCGCCGCAAGGTCGATCCCGACGGCGTCTTCGCCTCCGACATGGCCCGACGACTGGAGCTCCTCTAGATGGTGTTTGACGCCACCGGCAACCCCCAGACGATCCTTCTCCTCGGCGGTACCTCCGAGATCGCTCTTGCGATCGCCGAGCGCTATCTGCGCAACGCGCGCGCCCGCGTCATCCTCGCCGATCTGCCCAACCACCCCCGCAAGGACGCCGCCATCGCGCAGCTGCAAGCCGCAGGCGCCAAGGCCGTCGACTGGATCGACTTCGACGCACTCGACACCGACAGCCACCCGGGTGTCATCGACGCGGCTTTCCACGATGGGGACGTCGACGTCGCGGTTGTCGCGTTCGGCCTCCTCGGCAACGCCGAGGAACTGTGGCAGAACCAGCGCAAGGCCGTGCAGATCGCCGGGATCAACTACACCGCAGCGGTTTCCGTCGGCGTGCTGCTCGGCGAGAAGATGCGCGCGCAGGGCTCCGGCCGCATCATCGCGATGAGTTCGGCGGCCGGCGAACGGGTGCGCCGCTCCAACTTCGTCTACGGCTCCACCAAAGCCGGCCTCGACGGCTTCTACCTCGGGCTCGGAGAAGCGTTGCGGGAGTTCGGCGTTCGCGTTCTGGTCATCCGGCCCGGTCAGGTGCGCACGACGACGACGATCGAGCACTGGAAGGCGACCGGCGCCAAGGAAGCCCCGTTCACCGTCGACAAGGAAGACGTCGCCGAACTCGCGGTGACGGCATCGAACAAGGGCAAGGACCTGATCTGGGCCCCCGGACCGTTCCGGTTCGTGATGATGGTGCTGCGCCACATCCCGCGCCCGATCTTCCGCAAGCTGCCTATCTGATGCGCACCGCGCTGGCCGTCACAGGCCAGATGGTCGCCGCCACGGCCGTCGCCGCGCTCGTCGCGGTCGTCAGCCTGTTTGCCATCGCCCGCGTCGACTGGCCGGCGTACAACTCGTCCAACCAGCTGCACGCACTGACCACCGTCGGCCAGGTGGCCGGCCTCATCGGGCTTCTCGCGAGCGGCATCGCCTGGCGCAGAGGCAGGCAACGGATCGCCCGCATCGGTGCGGTGCTGTTCCTGTCCGCGTTCTCGGTCGTCACGCTCGCGATGCCGCTGGGCGCCACCAGGCTCTACCTGTTCGGCATCTCGGTCGATCAACAGTTCCGCACCGAATACCTGACCCGCCTCGCCGACCAGCCCGGCCTGCACGACATGACCTACATCGGCCTGCCGCCGTTCTACCCGGCCGGCTGGTTCTGGATCGGCGGCCGGCTCTCGGCGCTCACCGGCACACCCGCCTGGGAGATGTTCAAACCGTGGTCGATCATCTCGATCACGATCGCGATCGCGCTCGCATTCGTGCTGTGGGCGAGCATGATTCGCTTCGAGTACGCGCTCGTCGTCGCCACGGCCACCGCGGCGGCGGCACTGGCCTACTCCCCCGCCGAGCCGTACGCGGCCATCATCGCTGTGCTGCTCCCGCCGGTGTTCGTGCTCGCGTGGTCGGGGCTGCAAGGCAGGCCCCGACAAGGCGGGTGGGCCGCCGTCATCGGCACCGGCATCTTCCTCGGCATCGCCGGCCTGTTCTACACACTGCTCTTCGCCTACGCCGCGTTCACGCTGGCGATCATGGCGGCGCTGCTGGCCGCGGCGCGCCGGCATTGGGACCCGCTGCTGCGGCTGGCCGTGATCGCGGTCATCTCCGGGCTGATCATGCTCATCACCTGGGCCCCGTATCTACTCGCGGCGGCGCGCGGCACCCCGGCCGAATCCGGCACCGCACAGCACTACCTGCCCAAAGATGGCGCTGAACTGTCCTTCCCGATGCTGGACTTCACCCTGCTGGGGGCGCTGTGCATGTTGGGCACGGTGTGGCTGGTAGTCCGGGCGCGCAGCTCGACCAGAGCTGGCGCGCTTGCCGTCGCGGTGCTCGCCGTCTACGTGTGGTCACTGCTGTCGATGCTGACCACACTCGTGGGCACCACGCTGCTGTCGTTCCGCCTGCAGCCCACGCTGACGATCCTGCTCGCCGCGGCAGGCGCGTTCGGCTTCATCGAGGCCACCCGCATGGTCGCGGCCCGAGTCACCCCACCCAATGCGCGCCGCGTCGTCGCCGTCGCCACCGCGGTCGGTTCGGTCGGCGCCGTCACCTTCGCCCAGGACATCCCCGACGTGCTGCGCCCAGACATCGTCGTCGCCTACACCGACACCGACGGCTACGGCGAACGCGCCGACCGTCGCCCGCCCGGCGCGGAGCAGTACTACCGCGAGGTCGACGCCCGCATCCAGGAAGTCACCGGCCGGCCGCGCAACGAGACCGTGGTACTGACCGCCGACTACAGCTTCCTGTCCTACTACCCGTACTACGGGTTCCAGGGCCTGACGTCCCATTACGCCAACCCGCTCGCGCAGTTCGACCAACGCGCGGGCGCGATCGAAGGTTGGCAGATGCTCACCGATGCCGACCAGTTCATCGAGGCGCTCGACGCGATGCCGTGGGAGCCGCCGTCGGTGTTCCTGATGCGCCGCGGCGCCAACGACACCTACACGCTGCGCCTCGCCGAGGACGTCTACCCGAACCAGCCCAACGTGCGTCGATACCACGTCGCCCTCGACGACGCCCTGTTCGACGACCCGCGCTTCGACGTGTCCACCGTCGGACCGTTCGTGCTGGCCATCCGCAAGCCAATTACCATCTAGCCCCGTGATCCGAGAGACGGGTGCCAATCACCGCACCGCGCGCCTCATCGCGATCATCGCGGGGCTGCTCGGCACTCTGCTGGCGGTAGCCACCCCACTGCTTCCCGTCAACCAGACCACCGCACAACTCAACTGGCCGCAGAACGGTGTGCTGCAAAGTGTCGACGCGCCGCTGATCGGTTACGTCGCCACCGACCTCGACATCACGATCCCGTGCAGCGCCGCCGCGGGCCTGGATCGCCCCGGCCGCACCGTGCTGCTGTCCACGGTGCCCAAGCAGGCCCCCAAGGCCGTCGACCGGGGCCTGCTCATCGAGCGCGTCAACAACGACCTGCTCGTCATCGTGCGCAACACCCCCGTGGTCAGCGCCCCGCTGGACCAGGTGCTCAGCCCCCAATGTGAGGAACTGCGCTTCACCGCGCACGCCGACAAGGTGACCGGCGAGTTCGTCGGCCTGCAGGCCGAACCCGACGTCAACGATCAAGACAATCCGGACGCCCCGCGCGAGCCGCTGCGCGGAGAACGCAGCGGATACGACTTCCGCCCGCAGATCGTCGGCGTCTTCACCGACCTGTCCGGCCGCGCACCCCCAGGCCTGGAGTTCTCGGCCACCATCGACACCCGCTATAGCAGCTCACCCACGGTGCTGAAGCTGCTCGCGATGATTCTCGGCGTCGCGATGACGATCGTGTCGCTCGGCGCGCTGCACGTACTCGACTGCGCCGACGGACGACGCCACAAGCGCTTCCTGCCGCCCCGCTGGTGGTCGATGTCACCGCTGGACGGGCTGGTGGCGGCGGTGCTGGTGTGGTGGCACTTCGTCGGAGCCAACACCGCCGACGACGGCTACATCCTGACGATGGCGCGGGTCTCCGAGAACGCCGGCTACATGGCCAACTACTACCGCTGGTTCGGCACCCCCGAGGCGCCGTTCGGCTGGTACTACGACCTGCTCGCGCTGTGGGCACACGTCAGCACCACGAGCGTGTGGATGCGGCTGCCGACGCTGCTGATGGGGCTGGCCTGCTGGTGGGTCATCAGCCGCGAGGTGATCCCACGGCTGGGCACCGCCGTCAAACACAGCCGCGCCGCGGCGTGGACGGCCGCGGGCCTGTTCCTGGCGTTCTGGCTTCCGCTGAACAACGGTCTGCGACCCGAACCGATCATCGCCCTCGGCATCCTGCTGACGTGGTGCTCGGTGGAGCGCGGCGTCGCGACCAGCAGGCTCCTTCCTGTCGCCGTCGCCATCATCACCGGGGCGCTGACACTGTTCTCCGGGCCGACCGGCATCGCCGCCGTCGGCGCATTGCTGGTCGCCATCGGCCCGCTGAAAACGATTGTGGCCGCCCATACCTCGCGCTTCGGCTACCTCGCGCTGCTTGCGCCGATCGCCGCGGCGGGCACCGTGACGATCTTCCTGATCTTCCGCGACCAGACCCTGGCCGCCGAAATGCAGGCCAGCAGCTTCAAGTCGGCCGTGGGCCCCAGCCTGGCCTGGTTCGACGAGCACATCCGCTATTCGAGGCTGTTCACGACCAGCCCGGACGGCTCGGTGGCGCGCCGCTTCGCTGTGCTCGCTGTCCTGCTCTCCCTGGCCGTCGCAGTGGCGATGACGTTGCGCAAGGGCCGGATTCCCGGCACCGCCTCGGGTCCGGGCCTGCGCATCATCGGCATCACGGTCATCTCGTTCCTCGCCATGATGTTCACGCCCACCAAATGGACCCACCACTTCGGTGTGTTCGCAGGCCTTGCGGGCTCCATCGGTGCGCTGGCTGCCGTCGCGATCTCGGCGGCAGCGATGCGCTCACCCCGCAACCGGTCCGTGTTCGCCGCCGCCGTACTGTTCGTGACGGCGCTGTCGTTCGCCACCGTCAACGGCTGGTGGTACGTCTCCAACTTCGGCGTTCCGTGGTCAAATGCGTTCCCGGAGTGGAAGTTCGGCTTCATGACGGTGCTGCTGGGCCTGGCGGCCGTCGCACTGCTGGTCGCCGCGTGGTTCCACTTCTCCGGCCGCGACAAACCACCGCCACCGGGAACCCAGCCGCTGTGGAAGCGGATCGCCCAGTCGCCGTTGGCTATTGCCACCTGGGCGCTGGTGATGTTCGAGGTGGTGTCGCTGACCGTGGCGATGGTCGGCCAGTACCCGGCGTGGACCGTCGGCCGATCCAACCTGCAGGCACTGACCGGCAAGACGTGCGGGATGGCCGAGGACGTCCTGGTCGAACAGGACGTCAACGCCGGCCTCCTCTCGCCCGCGCGCAACGTCCCCGTCGGCGAGGCCCTCGGCGACGTCACCGCCGAAGGCTTCAGCCCCAACGGCATTCCGTCAGACGTGTCCCCCGACCCCGTCAGCGAAGAGCCGGGCGCGGGCAACTTCGCCGACAGCGACAGCGGCGTCGTCACCGGCAGCGAGGCCGGCACCGAAGGCGGCACCACGTCGGCTGCGGGCATCAACGGCTCCCGCGCCCGACTGCCGTACGGCCTGGACCCCGCCCGCACCCCGGTGATGGGCAGCTGGCGCAGCGGCACCCAGCAGCCCGCGTTCCTGCGGTCGGCCTGGTACCAGCTGCCTGAGCGGGATCGGTCCGACTCACTGCTCGTCGTCGCCGCCGCGGGCCGCTTCGACCCCGGCGAGGTCGTCGTGCAGTGGGCCGGGCCCGACGGCCAACCGGCGGGCAGCGTCGGCTTCGGCGACGTGGGCGCCGCCCCTGCATGGCGCAACCTGCGGGCGCCGCTGTCGTCGATCCCGCCCGACGCCACCCAGATCCGTCTGGTCGCCACCGACGACGACCTGAGCCCCGACCACTGGATCGCCGTCACGCCGCCGCGCATCCCCGAGCTGCGCACGCTCCAGGACGTCGTCGGGTCGGCCGACCCCGTTCTGCTGGACTGGCTCGTCGGACTGGCCTTCCCGTGCCAGCGCCCGTTCGATCACCGCAACGGCGTCGTCGAGGTGCCGAAGTGGCGGATCCTGCCCGACCGGTTCGGCGCCGAGGCCAACTCGCCGGTGATGGACTACCTGGGCGGCGGTCCGCTCGGCATCACCGAGCTGCTGCTGCGCGCGGTCACCGTACCCACCTATCTGAAGGACGACTGGTTCCGCGACTGGGGCGCGCTGCAACAGCTCGTGCCGTTCTACCCCAACGCCGAACCGGCACGGCTGGACCTCGGCACCACGGAACGCAGTGGGCTGTGGAGCCCGGCACCACTTCGCCTGAGCTAGACCCGGCACGCCGAGACCGTCGGCATAGGAACGTCGCCTACCATCGAGCCTCGTGCCTGCCCCGACCGCCCGACTCGTCGCCGTCATCGCGGGGCTCGCCGGGCTGGTGCTGTGCGGGCTCACCCCGCTGCTCCCGGTCAAGCAGACGACGGCCACGATCGTGTGGCCGCAAACGCTCAACGCCGACGGATTCGTCAGCGACATCACCGCGCCGCTCGTCTCGGGTGCGCCGCGCTCCCTGGACGTCACGATTCCGTGCGCGGCGATCACCACGCTGCCCGAGGACGGCGGTCTGGTGTTCTCGACCAACCCGCCCGGCGGCATCGACGTCGGCCGCAACGGGCTGTTCGTGCGCGCCAACGCCGACGTCGTCTACGTCGCGTTCCGCGATACCGTCGCCGCGGTCGCACCCCGCGAAGCGGTCGACTCCGGTGCCTGCAGCGAACTCCGGGTGTGGGCCAACGTCGGCGCGGTCGGCGCCGACTTCGTCGGCATTCCCGGCGCCACCGGCACCCTGGCACCCGACAAACGTCCTCAGGTGTCCGGGGTCTTCACCGACCTCGAGGTCCCCCTCGATGCAGGGCTGACCGCCCGCATCGACGTCGACACCCGGTTCATCACCACACCGACCGTGCTGAAGCTGGCCGTGATGGTGCTCGGGGTGGTCTGCGTCGTCGCGTCCATCGTCGCGCTCGCGATGCTCGACCGGGTCTGGAGCCGGCGCGTACCGCGCGACGGAAGGCGCCGCCGCCGGGCCGGACTGTGGACGTGGCTCACCGACGCCGCCGTCATCGGCAGCCTGCTGGTCTGGCACGTGGTCGGCGCACCGTCGTCCGACGACGGCTACAACACCACGATCGCCCGGGTATCCGACGAGGCCGGCTACATCACCAACTACTACCGGTACTTCGGCGCCTCGGAGGCGCCGTTCGACTGGTACCAGAGCGTCCTTGCGAACATGGCATCCCTCAGCACCGCAAGCGTCTGGCTGCGGCTGCCCGCCACGGCCGCCGCGATCGGGACATGGCTGATCCTGTCGCGGGGCATGCTGCCCCGACTGGGCAGGCGATTGTCGGCCAACCGCGTCACGGTGCTGACCGCGGGTGCGGTGTTCCTTGCCGCATGGCTGCCGTTCAACAACGGTCTGCGGCCCGAGCCGCTGATCGCATTCGCCGTCGTCGCTGTATGGATGCTCACCGAGACGACGTTGCGCAGGCGCCTCCTGTGGCCGTACGCCGTCGCGATCGTCGTCGCCGTCTTCTCCGTGACGCTGGCCCCCCAGGGCCTCGTCGCGGTGGCGCCGCTGCTCGTCGGGGCGCGCGGGGTGACGCACATCGTCTCCCTGCGCCGAGCGGCCGACGGTCTGCTGTCGGCGCTCGCACCGTTCGCGGCGGCCGCCTCCCTCGTCTTCGTCGTCGTGTTCCGGGACCAGACCCTGGCCACGGTCGCCGAGTCCGTCCGCATCAAGTACGTCGTCGGACCGACCGTGCCCTGGTACCAGGAATTCCTTCGGTACTACTACCTCACCGTCGAAGACAGCGTCGACGGCTCCCTGACCCGGCGCTTCTCGGTGCTGATCCTGATGCTCTGCCTGTTCGGAGTGATCGCCGTGCTGCTGCGCCGCGGCAGCGTTCCCGGCGCCGTCAGCGGTCCGGTGTGGCGACTCGTCGGCGCCACCGCGTTCGGGCTGCTGTTGCTGACCCTCACGCCGACCAAATGGGCCGTGCAGTTCGGTGCGTTCGCCGGCCTCGCCGGCGCGCTCGGCGCCGTCACCGCATTCGCGTTCGCGCGCGTCGGCCTGCACAGCCGACGCAACCTCGCGCTGTACGTGACGGCCCTGCTGTTCGTGCTCGCGTGGGCGACCTCGGGTATCAACGGCTGGTTCTACACCGGCAACTACGGCGTGCCGTGGTTCGACAAACAGCCTGTGATCGTCGGCTACCCGGTGACGACGATCTTCCTGGTGCTGGCGATCGCCTGCGGACTGCTGGCGGGCTGGCTGCACTTCCGCATGGACTACGCCGGACACACCGAGGTCGCCGACATCGGCCGCAACCGTGCGCTGGCCTCGACCCCGCTGCTCGTCGTCGCCGTGATCATGGTGGTGCTCGAGCTGGGATCGATGCTGAAGGCCACCGCCGGGCGCTACCCCGTCTACACGACCGGGTCGGCCAACATCAGCGCACTGCGGGGCTCCGGCTGCGCGATGGCCGACGACGTTCTCGTCGAGGCCGACACCAACGCCGGCATGCTGGCGCCGGTGCCGGGCCAGCGGTTCGGCGAGTACGGCCCCCTCGGCGGCGAGGACCCCGTCGGCTTCACCCCCAACGGCGTCAGCGACACCCTCGAACCCGCCGAACCCGTGGCCGCCAACCCCGGCACCGTGAACTCCGACGGACCGGTCGACAAGCCCAACATCGGCGTCGGCTACGCGGCGGGCACCGGCGGTGGATACGGGCCCGAGGGCGTCAACGGCTCACGGGTGTTCCTACCGTTCGGGCTCGACCCGGCCACCACCCCGGTCATGGGTAGCTGGGACGAGAACACCATGGCCGCCAAGGCCACGTCGGCGTGGTACCAGCTCCCGCCCCGCAGCCCCGACCGGCCCATCGTCGCCGTCGCCGCGGCGGGCGCGATCTGGTGGTACAACGAGGACGGTTCGTTCAACTACGGGCAGTCGCTGAAGCTGCAGTGGGGCGTACACCGCCCGGACGGGTCCTACCAGGAACTCAACGAGGTCGACCCGATCGACATCTTCCAGCAGAAGGCTTGGCGCAACTTGCGATTCCCGCTGTCCACGGCGCCGCCGGAGGCCAACGTGGCACGCATCGTCGCCGACGACCCGAACCTGTCCGAGGACCAGTGGTTCGGATTCACACCGCCGCGCGTGCCCGTGCTGCAGACGGCCGGCGAGTTCCTCGGCCGCGACACCCCCGTCCTGATGGACATCGCCACCGCCGCCAACTTCCCCTGCCAGCGCCCGTTCGCTGAGCACCTCGGGGTGGCCGAGCTGCCGCAGTACCGGATCATGCCGAACTTCAAGCAGATCGTGGTGTCGTCGAACCAGTGGCAGGCCGCCGAGGACGGCGGGCCGTTCCTGTTCATCCAGTCGCTGCTGCGGACCGAGTCCATCCCCACCTACCTGGACGGCGACTGGTACCGCGACTGGGGATCGCTGGAGCGCTACCTGCGGGTGGTGCCTGCAGACGAGGCACCCGACGCGGTGATCGAGGAAGGGTCGACACGAGTGTTCGGCTGGAGCCGCGGCGGACCGATCAGGGCGCTGCCGTGAACGGCACAACGGCCGGGGCCGTGAACGAGCTTGCGAAAGACGTGAGAATCGCGCGCCTGGTCGCCACGATCGCAGGCCTCCTCGGCTTCGTGGCCGCGGTCGCCGTTCCGCTGCTGCCGGTCACCCAGACCACCGCGACAGTGAACTGGCCGCAGAACGGGCAGTTCAGCAACGTCACCGCGCCGCTGATCTCGCAGGCCCCGGTCAGCCTCGAGGCGACGATCCCGTGCAGCGTGATCAGCGACATGCCCGCGGACGGCGGACTGATCCTCGGCACCGCCCCCGAGCAGGGCCGTGACGCCGCGCTGAACGCGATGCTGGTCACCGTCAGCGAAGAGCGCGTCGACGTCATCGTGCGCAACGTCGTGGTCGCAAGCATCGAACGTGAGCGGGCGGCCGACTGTTCGGACCTCCGCATCACGTCCACGATGGAGGGCACCTACGCCGAGTTCGTGGGGCTGACCCAGGACGACGGAACCCCGCAGCGCACCGGGTACGCCGACCCGAACCTGCGGCCCGCCATCGTCGGCGTCTTCACCGACCTCGTCGGCCCCGCCCCGCCGGGCCTGTCGTTCTCCGCCGACATCGACACCCGGTTCACGACGCATCCGACCGCACTCAAGCTCGCCGCGATCCTGCTGTCCTTCGTGTGCACCGTCATCGCGCTGCTCGCGCTGTGGCGGCTCGACCGGCTCGACGGCAGGCGGATGCACCGCCTGATCCCGACGCGCTGGCGCACCGTGACCGCCGTGGACGCGACGGTGCTCGGCGGGTTCGCGATCTGGTACGTCATCGGAGCGAACTCCTCCGACGACGGCTACATCCTGCAGATGGCCCGGGTCGCCGACCACGCGGGCTACATGTCGAATTACTTCCGATGGTTCGGCAGCCCCGAAGACCCGTTCGGCTGGTACTACAACCTGCTGGCGCTGATGACCCACGTGAGCACCGCCAGCATCTGGATGCGGCTGCCCGACCTGATCTGCGCGGTGGTGTGCTGGCTGCTGCTCTCCCGCGAGGTGCTCCCCCGACTCGGGCCCGCCGTCATCGCCAGCCGCCCCGCCCTGTGGGCTGCGGGCCTCGTTCTGCTGGGCGCGTGGATGCCGTTCAACAACGGGCTGCGACCCGAAGGGCAGATCGCCACCGGGGCGCTGATCACCTACGTGCTGATCGAGCGGGCGGTGACCTCGGGCCGGCTCACGCCCGCCGCGCTCGCCATCACGACCGCGGCGTTCACGCTCGGCATCCAACCGACCGGGCTGATCGCGGTCGCCGCGCTGGTCGCCGGCGGACGTCCGATTCTGCGGATCGTGATGAGACGCAGGCAAAGTGTCGGACTGTGGCCGCTGCTCGCACCGCTGCTCGCGGCAGGCACCGTGATCCTGGCTGTGGTGTTCGCCGACCAGACCATGGCAACGGTGCTGGAAGCGACCAAGATTCGCACCGCAATCGGCCCGAGCCAGGAGTGGTGGACCGAGAACCTGCGCTACTACTACCTCATCCTCCCGACCACCGACGGCGCGATCGCGCGCCGGGTGGCGTTCCTGTTCACCGCGCTGTGCCTGTTCTCGTCGCTGTTCATCATGTTGCGGCGCAAGCGCGTTCCCGGTGTCGCCCGCGGCCCCGCGTGGCGGCTGATGGGCGTCATCTTCGCCACGATCTTCTTCCTGATGTTCACCCCCACCAAGTGGATCCACCACTTCGGCCTGTTCGCGGCGGTCGGCGGCGCGATGGCCGCATTGGCCACGGTCCTGGTGTCACCGGTGGTGCTGCGGTCCGCGCGCAACAGGATGGCGTTCCTGTCCGGGATGATGTTCATCCTCGCGATGTGCTTCGCCTCCACCAATGGCTGGTGGTACGTCTCCAACTTCGGTGCGCCCTTCAACAACTCGGTGCCGCAACTGGGCGGGGTGACCGCGAGCACCGTGTTCTTCGTGCTGTGCGGCATCACCGCGCTGTGGGCGTTCTGGCTACATTTGCGCAACAAGCAGCAGTCGCGCATCGTCGACGTGGTGACCGCGGCTCCGATCCCGATCGCCGCCGGATTCATGGTGCTGTTCATGGTGGCGTCGATGGCGATCGGCGTCGTGCGCCAATACCCGACCTACTCCAACGGCTGGGCCAACATCCGCGCTTTCGCGGGCGGTTGCGGACTTGCCGACGACGTCCTCGTCGAACCCGACTCCAACGACGGCTTCCTCACGCCGGCACCCGGCCGTTACGGTCCGCTCGGACCGTTGGGCGGCACCGATCCGACGGGCTTCTCCCCCAACGGCGTTCCCGACCGGATCATCGCCGAGGCGATCCGGCTGAACAATCCGCAGCCGGGCACCGATTACGACTGGAACCGGCCGATCAAGCTGTCGCGGCCCGGAGTGAACGGCTCGACGGTGCCGCTGCCCTACGGCCTCGATCCCGCCCGTGTCCCGGTGGCCGGCACGTATTCCATAGGGGCGCAACAGGAGAGCCGTCTGGCCTCGGCGTGGTACGAACTGCCGCCTGCCGACGACGCGCACCCGCTCGTCACCATCACCGCGGCGGGCACCATCACGGGTACCAGCGTCGCGAACAACGTCACCACCGGGCAGACCGTCGAGCTCGAGTACGCCACCCGTGGTCCCGACGGAACACCCGTGCCCGCGGGCCGCGTCACCCCCTTCGACATCGGCCCGACCCCGTCGTGGCGCAACCTGCGCTACCCGCGCTCACAGATCCCTGACGACGCCGTCGCGGTGCGGGTGATCGCTGAAGATCTGTCACTGGGACAGGGCGATTGGATCGCGGTGACGCCGCCGCGGGTCCCCGAGGTCCGATCCGTGCAGGAGTACATCGGGTCCACCGAGCCGGTGCTGATGGACTGGGCGGTCGGGCTGGCGTTCCCGTGCCAGCAGCCGATGCTGCACGCTAACGGCGTCACCGACATCCCGAAGTTCCGCATCTCGCCGGACTACTACGCCAAGCTGCAAAGCACCGACACCTGGCAGGACGGCATCAACGGCGGCCTGCTCGGGATCACCGACCTGTTGTTGCGCGCGTCGGTGATGTCGACCTACCTGTCCGATGACTGGGGCCAGGACTGGGGTTCGCTGCGCCGCTTCGACACGATCGTCGACGCCGAACCGGCGCGGATCCAGCTCGGCGAGACCACGCATTCGGGGCTCTACTCGCCCGGGTCGATGCGCTTCCAGCCGTGAGCGATTCCGTGCGCCTCGGGCGCGCCACCCTGTCGCGGGTGGTGGAGACGCGTGTCCAGATGCGCACGTCGCTGTTCGGCGAGACGCCACCGCAAGCGTGGCGGGACAACGCCGACCTGCTCGACCCGCTGTTCTGGGACCGCATCGCCGACGAGTGGAAGATCGTCATGCAGACGTGGGTGCTGCGCGTCGACGGGCTCACCGTGCTGGTGGACACCGGCGTCGGCAATGACCGCGACCGCCCGCACATGCCCCCGCTGGATCACCTCGACACGGGGTTTCTCGATGCGCTGGCCGGCGCCGGTGCGCGACCCGAGGATGTCGACGTCGTCATCAACACCCACTTGCACACCGATCACGTCGGATGGAACACCCGCCTCGTCCACGGCGCCTGGGTGCCGACGTTTCCCAACGCCCGCTACCTGATGCCGGAGTTGGACTACCGGCACTTCGCCCCCGGCGGTGCCGGAGAGCGCGAAGGCATGCGGATCGTGTTCGCCGACAGCGTGTTACCTGTCGAGACTCAGATGGTGCTCTACTCCGGTGACCATCAGGTCAGCGAGTCGATGTGGCTGCGGCCCGCCGCGGGACACACCCCGGGTTCGTCGGTGGTGTGGCTGGATGCGGGGGTGCCCGCGGTGTTCGTCGGCGACTTGACCCACTGCCCCATCCAGCTGCCGCGCCCCGACGATCCGTGCGCGTTCGACGAGGATGCCCGCGAGGCCGCGGTCACCCGCAACCGTGTCCTGACCGAAGCGTCGCGGCGCCGCGCCGCGGTCATCCCGGCGCACTATCCCGGCAGCGGGGGCGCGACCGTCGTCGCACGCGGAGACGGATTCATGGTCGACGACTGGCTCGAGCTGCCCGCGATCTAGCCCGTGGACTGCTGGTTGTCGTTCGCGCCGGGATCGGTGTTCTCCTGCAGGATGTCGTCGTGGCAGTCGGCCTGGTTCTGCCCGGTCTGCTCCATGCACACCAGCACCGGCGTGTCCGGAGGCGGGGAACCCTCGACCGGTGCGGGGGTGCCGCTCGGGTGCGGGATCTCGCCCGGGTACAGCGACCACAGCGGCTGCCCGGACGACGTCAGCCGGGCACAATAGGCCGGCTCACCACCTTCGGTGATGCCCGCCCCGCCGAGGGTCGCACAGTCGGCGCCGACCACCACGACCGGCAGCGCGACCGCTCCCGACGGCGCCGCACTGGACGTGGGTTGCTTTGCTTCCGAACGTATTTCGTCCTTCTCGAATACCGCGAGCAGAACGACGGCCGCCACCGCCACCAGGGAGAGGACGAGCGCCGCGACGACCAGGATGCGGCCCCGGGCCCTGCCGGAGGCTGCCCCGGACCTCGCCGGCGCCTTGGCATGCCGAGGTGCCGCCGCGGCGCCGGCGTGCCGTGTCGCGTCCGGGTCGTCGAGTGTGCCCTGTCGGATCGCGGCGCTGCGGTTGGCCAGCGCCCGCGCGAAATCCACGCACCGGTCGAATCGATCAGACGGTGACTTCGCCAGCGCCTTCTCGAAAGCCTGGCCCAGGCCTGACAATTCGGGCCGGTGCACCGCGATCGACGGGGGCTGCGCCGTCAGATGCTGGCTGATGACGATCGCCGGATTGGAATGCTGGAACGGCGGCGCCCCGGTGAGCAGTTGAAACGCGGTGGCCGCCAACGCATATTGATCGGCGCGGCCGTCGATGGCCTCGTCGGCGGTCAGCTGCTCGGGGGCCGAGTACGCCACCGTGCCCACCGTCATGTTCGTTCCGGTCAGCGCACTGACCTCGCCGACGCGGCGGGCGATCCCGAAGTCCGCCAGCATCATCCGCTCGTTCTCCGTCTCCGGATCGGCGATCAGGATGTTCGCGGGCTTGACGTCGCGGTGCAGCAGGCCGCGCTGATGGGCATAGTCGAGCGCCTCCCCGACGGCGGTGACCAGCCGGATGACCAACGCGGGCGGCATGCCGTTCGGATACCTCTCAGCGAGAAGACGCGCCGCGTCGGTTCCCTCGACATGGTCCATCGAGATCCACAGCCGGCCTTCGAATTCGCCACGGTCGTGCACCTGGACGATGTGCGGGTGCCACAGCGACGCCGCGATGTCGGCCTCCCTGTTGAACCGCTCGCGGTACTCGCTGTCGGTGGACACCGCCGCCGAGAGCACCTTGAGGGCGTCGTAGCGGGGCAGCCTCGGGTGTTTGGCCAGATAGACCTCGCCCATGCCGCCGGAACCCAACATCCGCGAGATCGTGTAACCCGAGATCACCTCGCCGTCGCTCAACGGCATGCGGGCATCCTCACGGTCAACGCGGCGGCGCGAGGTAGGGGAACTCGGGGAGCAGACCGGTGGGCGTGTGGAAGCCTGGAAGTCCCTTCTTCCCGTTGGTCAGGAACTTCGACCGGAAATCGGCCACGTCGTCGCTCAACGCGCGTCCGTTCGGATACCGCGCCGGCTTGGACGGGTTGTAGGTCAACACGTCCGGCAGCGTGCCCTCGGCCTCGATCGCATCGATCGCCTCATTCCTGGAGTAGCCACCGGTCTCGGCCATCAGCTCGATGAGATGACCCATCCAGTGCGCCTGGTCCCGGTTCGGCTCTCCGGAGCTGAACTCGGCCAGTTCGTCATCGGTGCCGAAGAACCCGCTGATCCACGGGTGGGCGGCGCGGTCGGCGTGCACCCATTTGCCGTCCTTGACCAGACTGCACCGGGCCCAGAGGCGAACGTCGGGCTCGGCGCCGAGATAGGCGGTGGGCAATTCCACGGCCATCGCGACGACGTTGGAGTCCGCGAACGACGGGTCGCTGCGCGCTCCGGCGAAGAACACGAACGCGCCGCCGCGGGACCGCCAGACGTGTGGCTCGTCGTCGAAGGACACCTCGACGCCACCGAAGATCTCCGACCCCGACGCGGAGTCGACCCGCGCCTCGGCCTGAAGGCCGAGCCGGACGTCGACCCACTGCCGACCGTCCACCACCTCCGAGAACACGAAGTTGAACGCGATGTCGTTGCGCAGATCGCCGTCGTTGTCGATCCCGATGCGGTAGACCGCACCAGGATACAGCGCGTCGGCCTTCGGGTTCGCCGTCAGGATCAGCGTGGTCCGCGCGGAGTCGTTCGGCGACTCGAACACGAACAGATCGCACAGGTCCAATCGCGGATCGCCGAGCGGGGCATCCCGCCTCAGCCCGGTGAAGTCAGTCGACACAGGCCCTATTCAATCGTAAGGAGGACATCCGAGCGCGCCCCGCCGCGCTAGATGGGCGTCAGGCCGTGCTTGCGCTGCACCCGGTTGATCTGCTTGTCCCGCAGCAGTCGCATGCAGTTGCGCAGCAGCAGGCGGGTCTGGTGCGGTTCGATGACGCCGTCGATGAATCCTCGTTCGGCGGCGATCCACGGCGTGGCCAGGCTCGTGTTGTAGCCCTCGATGAAGTCGGCGCGGATCTTCTGCACCTCAGGGGCGTTGGGGTCCGGAAAACGCTTGACCAGCAGTTGGGCGGCGCCTTCGGCGCCGATCACCGCGATGCGGGCGGTCGGCCACGCGAAGTTGAAGTCCGACGTCAGCTGCTTGGATCCCATCACGGCGTACGCGCCGCCGTAGGACTTGCGGATCGTGATCGTCACCTTCGGCACGTCGGCCTCGACGACGGCGTTGAGGAAGCGGCCGCCGCGCTTGATGATGCCGCCCTTCTCCTGCTCCACACCGGGCATGAAGCCGGGGGTGTCCACGACGAACACCAGCGGGGTGTTGAACGAGTCGCAGAACCGGACGAAGCGGGCCGCCTTGTCGGACGCCTCGTTGTCGATCGCGCCCGACATGTACATCGGCTGGTTGGCGAGGATGCCGACAGGACGGCCGTCCACGCGGGCGAACGCGGTGATCATCGCCGGTCCGGACTGCTCGCCGACCTGGAAGACGTCGCCGTCGTCGAAGATCCGCAGCAGGATCTCCATCATGTCGTAGGCCTGGTTGTCGGCGTCCGGCACGATCGCATCGAGCTCGAGGTCGTGCGGGGTCACCTCGGGCTCCAAGCCGGGGTTGACGATCGGCGGATCGTCGAACGTGTTGCCCGGCAGGAAGCTGAGGTAGTCGCGCACATACTGGAACGCCGCGGCCTCGGATTCGACGACCTGGTGGATGTTGCCGTAGCGGGCTTGCGCGTCCGCGCCGCCGAGTTCGTCGAGCGTGACGTCCTCGCCGGTGACGTCCTTGATGACGTCGGGGCCGGTGACGAACATGTAGCCCTGATCGCGAACCGCGACGACGAGGTCGGTCTGGATCGGCGAATAGACGGCACCACCCGCGCACTTGCCGAAGATCAGCGAGATCTCGGGCACCAGGCCGCGCAGCAGCTCGTGGCGGCGACCCAGCTCGGCGTACCAGGCCAGCGATGTCGCCGTGTCCTGAATGCGGGCGCCCGCGGAGTCGTTGATGCCGATGATCGGGCAGCCGACCATGGCCACCCACTCCATCAGGCGCGCGACCTTGCGGCCGAACATCTCACCGACCGAGCCCTGGAACACCGTCTGGTCGTGACTGAACACGCCGACCGGGCGGCCGTTGATGGTGCCATGGCCGGTGACGACGCCGTCGCCGTAGAGCGCCTCGGGATCGCCCGGGGTCTTGGCGAGCGCCCCGATCTCCAGGAAGCTGCCCCGATCGAGCAGCGCATGGATGCGCTCGCGCGCGCTCGGAATCCCCTTCTTCGCGCGCTTGGCGACTGCCTTCTCACCGCCCGGTTCTTTGGCCAGCTCCAGCTTCTCGCGCAATTCGGCGAGGAGTTCGGCGGTGGTGCGTTCAGTCACTTGGTCTCACTCTCCACGGCATTGATCGCCTCGCTCAGATGGGCTCCGACTTTTGCAATGTACGGCTCGTCGATGGCCTGAATGTGCTCGCCCCCGATGGGCACGATCTCCAGATCCTCGACGAACTCACCCCAGCCGCCGTCGGGCTGGCGGATGGCGTACCGCGGCTCGAAGAAGATCGCGTCGTCGTGGTAGCGGTCGGCCATGTAGAGGGTGACGTGACCGTCGTAGGGCTGGATCTCGGCCGTCTCGAGCAGGCGGTTGTCCAGATACGACGTGCGCTGGTGCTCGATGATGCCGCCGGGGATGTCGACCCCGCTCTCCTTGACGGCGTCGAGGATGAACTTCACCTGGCCCGCGTCGTCGAGAGCCTCCAGCTCCTCGTACGGGATCGGCGGCACCTCGACGTTGAAGGTGCGCTGGGCGAACAGCGCGTAGCGGTCCCAGCGGGCCCGCGTCTCCTCCTGCGTCTGCGGGATCTCCTCGCCGGGACGCACCATGTCGATCAGCCCGACGAACCGGACGTCAGCGCCCTCACGCTTGAGACCGATCGCGCAGGCGTACGCCAGCGCGCCACCCAGCGACCAGCCGACCAGGATGTAGGGGCCGTCGCCCTGGATCGCCCGCAGCTTCGGCAGGTACTCGGCGGCCCGTTCCTCGATCGACCCCTCGACCCGTTCGAAGCCGTACATCGGGGTGTCCGGCGGAAGCCGCTTCAGCAGCGGCTCGTAGACGACGGTCGACCCGCCGGCGGGATGGAACACGAACACCGGGATGCGGTCGGAGCCCTCCTTGCGGGCCCGGATGGTGCGGACGAACCCGTCGAGCTCACCGGCGTCCATCTCGTCACGCACGGCGACCGACAGATCCTGGATGGTGCGGGCGGTCTTCACCTGCTCGGCGGTGATCGTGCCGTCGGCGCGCTCGGAGAGGCGCTGGGCCATCTTCTCGGCGACGTCGTCGGTGATCGACGGCAGCTCGTTGAAGATGCCGCCCGGCGACTTGCCGGTCACGATCGCCCACGTGGCGAACGTGACGCGCTCGGCCGCATCGCGTGGCGGGACGTCGGCGCCGAGCGCCTCGGTGACCGCCTCCTGCGTCAGCACCTGCGCGGCAAGGCCGGCCGCGCTGGACTTCGCCGGGCCCGAGGGACCGCTGGGGTCCGTGGGAGGCGGCGGGATGCTTCCGGGTTCGGAAACAGCCGGGGCCGCTTCGCTTCCCGCGGCGACCGCCGTCTGGTCGGCCTCGTCCACGGTGTCGGTCTGGTCCGCGGCGATCGGATGACCGGCCTCGGCCAGCTTGGCCTCGAGCTCGGCGACCGTGCTGGCACCGCCCATCAGCTCGGCCTGCTCGGCGGCGATCTCCTCGGCCGTCTTGCCCTTCTGCGCCTCGGCCAGCTGGTCGACCTGGTCGCGGTTCTCGACCGCGTAGGCGATGAGCTTCTCCACGGCGTACAGGTTGGCGTCACGCACGGCCGTCAGCTGGATCGGCGGCAGGTCGAAGTCGTATTCCACCCGGTTCTTGATGCGCACCGCCATCAGAGAATCCAGGCCGAGCTCGATGAGCGGCACCTCCCACGGGAGGTCCTCGGGTTCGTATCCCATCGCGGCGCCCACGATCGTGCCCAGGCGCTCGCCGATGGTCTCGCCCGACTCCGGCGACCACTTCGCGAACCCGGCCGCCAGGCCCGCCCCCGCGGTGAGGTTGTCGTGCAGGATGGCCGCATCCTCGTCGCCTGCGGGTTCTTCCACCGGTGCCGCGGAAATCTCGGCGACCGTGCCCGCCCCGACGGCCGTCGGCAGCGCGGCCTGCTGGCCGCCGCGGGACACGATCGCGTCGTAGACAAGCGTGAAGGACTCGTCGATGCGCGCATGCACCTGCACGCTGGCCCCACCCGGATGGCGGGTCAGCGTGGTCACCAACCTGGAGCCCTCGGCAGGCACCGCACGCTGCTCCGACGCCGTCAGCGTGGCATCCGGAAGCACCTCTGCCGCAGCCGCTTTCACCAGCGCCGCCAGGTCGGTGGCGCCGCGCCCGGCGTACTCCCACACATGTCGGCCGTCCGGGGTGGCGACATGGCTGCCCGGCATGACGGTCGAGTTGCCGCCACCGAAGTTGACCTCGAGCCAGTGCGGCTTGCGCTTGAAGCGCGTCGGCGGAATGTCGGCGTAGTCCTCGGCACTCGACGCACGCGAGAACAGGGTGCGGAAGTCGAGATCGTGACCGTGCACGAACAGGTGCGCCATCGCCGAGGTCATCGAATCGACCTCGTCCTGCTTGCGGGCCAGCGTCGGGATCAGCTGCGCGTCATGTAGACCGGCGTCAGCGGTGGTCAGCCCAACCTGCATGAGCGCCACCGGATTCGGCGCCAGCTCCAGGAACGTGGTGTGGCCGTTGTCCACGGCGTTGCGGATGCCGTGCGTGAAGTAGACGCTGTGGCGCAGCCCCTTCTTCCAGTAGTCGACGTCGTGAATCGCGTCCGACCCGGCGCGGATGAGGCTGCCCTCGTGCACCGTCGAGTAGTACGGGACCTGCAGCGCATGCGCCTCGATGCCCTGCAGTTCGGCGGCGAGCTCGCCGAGCAGCGGATCCATCTGCGAGGTGTGGCTGGCGCCCTTGGTCTGGAACTTGCGGGCGAACTTGCCCTCCGATTCCGCGCGGGCGATGATCGCGTCCACCTGGTCGGGCGGGCCGCCGATGACCGTCTGGCTGGGGGCGGCGTAGACGCACACCTCGAGGTTCTTGAAGTCTGAAAAGACCGTCTCGATCTCCTCGGCGGAGTACTCCACCAGCGCCATCAGCCGGATGTACTCGCCGAACAGCATCGCCTCGCCCTCGCCCATCAGGTGCGCGCGCGAGCAGATGGTGCGGGTCGCATCCTCCAGCGACAGGCCGCCGGCGAAGTAGGCGGCGGCGGCCTCGCCCAGCGACTGACCGATCAGCGCACCGGGTTTCGCGCCGTGCGCCTTGAGCAGCTCGCCGAGCGCGACCTGGATCGCGAAGATGACCAGCTGCACCTTCTCAATGGGGAGCTCGGTGGTCTCGTCGGAGTAGTCGATCGCATCGTCGAGGATCAGCTCGAGGATCGAATGCCCCCGCTCGTCCTGAATCAGGCTGTCCACCTTGTTGATCCACTCGGCGAAGATCTCGTCGCGCAGATACAGGCTCTTGGCCATCTTGCGGTGTTGGGCACCGAATCCTGCGAGCACCCACACCGGCCCGTTGGTGACCGGGCCGTCAGCGCTGATCACGATCGGGTTCGGCTTGCCCTCGGCGATGGCGCGCAAACCCTTGACCGCTTCGTCGTGGTCGTGGGCGAGCACCACCGCGCGGGAACGTCCGTGATTGCGCCGCGACAGCGACCGGCCGATCGACTCCAGCGACGACGCGCGGCCCTCGGGGCTGTCGACCCAATCCGCCAGTTCCGCCGCGGTCGCCCGCTTGCGGGACGTCAAGAAGCCCGAAACAGCAAGCGGCACAATCGGAACCGGGGGATTCTCGGCATCCGCGGCGGCCATCTTCTCGCGGGCGATCTCCAGCAGGCGCAGCGCCTCGTCGGTCAGTCCGGGCAGCTCCGGCTCACTCTCGGCGATCTCGCCGTAGAACTCGGGGTCGCGGGCGCCGCCGAGGTCCTCGTCGAGGTCGTCGTCATCCTCGACCAGCATGCCGCCCACGTACACCGCGGGCTTGGCGTCACTCGCCGGGGTCACCACGGCCACCTCGGGTTCCGGTGCGGGCTCGACGAGATCGGTCGGCAGCACCTCACGGAGCACCAGATGCGCGTTGGCGCCGCCGAAACCGAAGCCGGACACGCCGGCGACGGCATGGCCGCTGTAGCGCGGCCAGTCGGTGAGGGTGTCGGCGACCTTGAGGTGTTCCTTGTCGAAGTCGATGTAGGGGTTGGGACCCGTGTAGTTGATCGACGGCGGAATCTTGCCGTGGTGCAGCGCCAGCGCCATCTTCGCCAGGCTCGCCGCGCCCGCGGCCGACTCCAGGTGCCCGACATTGGATTTCACGGCGCCGAGCAGTGCCGGCCTGTCCGCGGCGCGGCCACGGCCGATCACCCGGCCGAGCGCATCGGCCTCGATCGGATCGCCCAGGATCGTGCCGGTGCCGTGCGCCTCCACGTAGTCGACGTCGCGCGGGTCGATGCCGGCGTCCTTGTACGCCTTGCGCAGCACCGATTCCTGCGCATCGGGGTTCGGCGCGAGCATGCCGTTCGACCGACCGTCGTGGTTGACCGCGCCGCCGGCGATGACGGCCAGGATCTGATCACCGTCGCGGCGGGCATCGGCGAGGCGCTTCAGCACGATCATGCCGCCACCCTCGGAGCGGGCGTAGCCGTCGGCGTCCTTGGAGAACGATTTGATCCGGCCGTCCGGCGCGAGGACGCCGCCGACCTCGTCGAAACCGACTGTGACCAAGGGGGTTACGAGCGCGTTCACACCGCCGGCCAGCACCACGTCGGCGTCGCCGGCCCGCAGCGCCTTGACCCCCTCGTGCACCGCGACCAGCGACGACGAGCAGGCGGTGTCGATGGTCATCGAGGGCCCGCGGAAATCGTAGAAGTAGGACACGCGGTTGGCGACGATCGCACTGGAGTTGCCGGTGATCGCATACGGGTGCGCAACCGCCGGATCGGCCACCGACATGAACATGTAGTCGTTGGTGGAGCTGCCGATGTAGACACCGACGCTCTGGCCGCGCAGGCTCGACGCCGGAATTCTGGCGTGCTCCAACGCTTCCCAGGTCAGCTCGAGCGCCATCCGCTGCTGCGGGTCGATGTTGTCGGCTTCCATCTTCGACAGCGCGAAGAACTCGGCGTCGAATCCCTTGATGTCGGAGAGGTAGCCGCCGCGGGTGCGCGCCCTGCCGACACGCTCGGCCACACGCGGGTCCGACAGAAACTCCGACCAGCGTCCCTCGGGGAGATCGGTGATCGCGTCGCGGCCCTCCAGAAGGGCCTGCCACATCTCCCCGGGGGTGTTCATGTCCCCGGGGAAGCGGGTGCCGATCCCGACGATGGCGATGTTGGCGACACCTTCGTCGACCTCACGGGACCAGTCGAACGACGTATCCACCTCATCTTCGTGGGGCTCGCCCTCGATGATGACCGTCGCCAGGGACTCGATCGTCGGATGGCGGAACGCGACCGTCGCGGTCAGCGTCACCCCGGTCAGGTCCTCGATGTCGCTGGCCATCGCGACCGCGTCGCGCGACGACAGCCCGAGCTCGACCAGTGGCGCGGACTCGTTCACCGAATCCGGCGACTGCCCCGTCGCGTTGGCGACCCAGTTGCGCAACCACTCGCGCATCTCGGCCACGGTCATGTCCGGGCCGTTTTTCGGGGCCGCCGGAGAAACCGAATCGCCTTGTGCTTCAGCCATGTTTACTTAACCTCACGATCGCGGAGCGACCGGCACGGCCGCCGAAATTTGAGTTTCAGTCCGTTTCATCGGGGAAGGCGTTGGCCACCTTGCCGCTGCGCAGGCTGCCGTCCAGGTACGCCGACCGGCACGCGCGGCGCCCGATCTTGCCGCTGGAGGTGCGCGGGATCGCGCCCGCCGCGGTCAGCAGCACATCGCGCACCGTCACACCGTGGCGGACGGCGATCGCCGCACGGATGTCGTCGACGATCGGACCCATGTCGAGCTTGTGCGCACCGGGCGCACGCTCACCGACGATGACCAACTGCTCGGAGGTGTCGTCGGGGTCGCGCTTGAGTCCGGCATGGGCGTTCTCGAACACCTCGTCGGGCAGCTGGTTGGCGGGCACCGAGAACGCCGCCACGAAACCGGTCCGCAGCGCCTTGCTGGCCTCCTGCGCCGAGTACTCCAGATCCTGCGGGTAATGGTTGCGGCCGTCGACGATCACCAGGTCCTTGACACGACCGGTGATGTAGAGCTCGCCGTCGTGGTAGGCGCCCAGGTCGCCGGTGCGCACCCAGGTGGCATCGTCGGCGGCACCTTCGGCGTGTGAGGGAGTCGTGCGGGACTTGAGGATGTTCTGGAACGTCGCGACCGTCTCTTCGGGCTTGTTCCAGTACCCGGTCCCCATGTTCTGTCCGGAGATCCAGATCTCACCGATCTGACCGTCCGGAAGTTCGGTGGCGGTCTCGTGGTCGACGATGACGGCCCATTCGGCCAGACCGATCTTGCCGGCACCCGCCTGCGCGACAGCCTTGGGCGAGTCGTCGGGCACCTGAACGAACCTGTTGTTGTTCAGCTCGTCGCGGTCCACCGAGATGATCCGGGGCGACTCGTGGATCGGCGTGGTCGACACGAACAGTGTCGCCTCGGCCAGGCCGTACGACGGCTTGATCGCCTCCGGCTTGAAGCCGTACGGGCCGAAGGCCTCGTTGAAGCGGCGCACCGTGGCCGCCGAGATCGGCTCGCTGCCGTTGAGGATGCACTTGATGTTGGACAGGTCAAGGGGCTCTTCACCGTCTTTGGGTACACCGCGCGCCGCCGCGTGGTCGAAGGCGAAGTTCGGCGCCACCGAGATGGTGCCGCCGGTGTCGTCGGGCTTGCGCGCCATCTCACGGATCCACCGGCCGGGGCGGCGGACGAACGCGGCCGGCGTCATGAAGGTGATGTAGTGCCCGAGCATCGGCGACAGCAGGACGGTGATCAGTCCCATGTCGTGGAAGAAGGGCAGCCACGAGACGCCACGGTCGCCCTCCTGGCCGTCGAGCGCCTCGATGACCTGCACGACGTTGGTGGCCAGGTTCAGATGGGTGATCTGCACACCGGTCGGGATGCGGGTGGATCCGGAGGTGTACTGCAGATAGGCGATCGTGTCGGGCTGGACGTCGACCGGCTCCCAGGTGGCGCCGACCTCGTCGGGCACCGCGTCCACGGCGATCACGCGCGGACGCTGGTTGGCCGGGCGGGTGCGGAAGAACTTGCGCACGCCCTCGGCCGCGGCCGTTGTCGTCAGGATCGCCGACGGCGTGCAGTCGTCGAGTACCGCGTGCAGTCGCCCGACATGGCCCGGCTCGTTCGGATCGAACAGCGGCACCGCGATCCGGCCCGAATACAGCGTGCCGAAGAACGCGACGAGGTACTCCAGGTTCTGCGGGCAGAGGATGGCAACGCGGTCACCGGGCTGGGTCACCTGCTGCAGGCGTGCACCGACGGCCTTGTTACGGGCGCCGAAGTCGGCCCAGTTCAGGTCGCGCTGCACGCCGTCTCGCTCGGTCGAGAAGTCGAGGAACCGGTAAGCGACCTTGTCGCCGCGCACCTTCGCCCACCGCTCGACGTGACGCACCAAGTTGCCGTTGTCGGGGAACTTGATCAATCCGTCCTTGATGAACGGGTTGTGGAAGGCCATCTGCTACTCCAATACGTCACGAAAACCCGAGGGTCCTGCCGGGGTCGACGCCCCCCACCCGTCAGCCGCCGGCGACCGCTCTTAAAATTTCCTTAAACTACCGCAATGCTAGGCGACCTGCGCGGTCGCGCCAAATCTCAACCGTGTTTCGGCTGCGGCGCGTTGCTCACCAAACCCTGCGTCCAATTCAGTGTCCACCCTGTTGCTGGGAGACCATCGAGATTCCAGAAGTCGGGCGTGGCGTACATCGCATGCACCGGCTGACCCGCACCACCGGAGAGCACCTGCAACGTCTGCGGCAGCTGGGTGATGTTGAACGCCGACTCCGGAGCGGCGCAGATCAGGTCCCCGCGCGCGCAGATCTCGTTGGTGCGGTCGTTGAGCGCGCCGAACCCGCCGGGCCGCGGCCCCGTCATCGTCAGCCCGAGCGCCGACAGCGTCGGCACCTCCTGCAGGGTGATCTCGGCACCCTGGCCGGGCGGATTGGGCCCGACGTCCTGACCGACCCCGTCCTGTCGGCGACCGTCGGCGATCAGCGTCACCCCGAGCACGAGGTCCTGGTCCACCGGGCCACGGCCGTTGCCGATGTCGGAGGCGATGTCGCCGGCGATCACCGCACCCTGGGAGAACCCGATCAGGATGTAGCTGGTGAGCGGGCAGCGGTTGTTCATGTCGGTCATCGCCTTCACCGCTGCGCGGGTGCCCTCGGCACGGCTGTCGTTGTAGGACATCTGCCGGTCGGCCGAGAGCGGGTTGTGGAACTGAGCGGTGTACGGGACGGTGAACACTTCGAGCCGCTGGTTGTCGAACTGGCCGCGGATCGGGTTGGTGACGTTGAGCAGCAGAGCCGCCGGGAACTGGACCGGGTTGAACGGGTCGAGTGCCACCGAGGACTCCCACGTGCCCGGGATGGAGATCAGCTGGACGTCGGGGCAGCTGGCGTCCTGGAACTCCGGTCGCGGCTTCGACGTGGGAGGCACACCCGCCGTGGGCGGCAGCGCCGTGGGCGGAACCGCGGTCGGCGGGGTGTCGGGCCTGCGCAGCACCACGATCACGATCGCCACGATCAGCACCACGACAAGGCCCACCGCTCCCGCTGCGAACAGCGCCAGAATGCGGTGGCGTTTCCGCCTGTTGGTCTTCGCCATAGGTGTTAGGGGCTCCTGCTAGCAGAGTCGTTCGGTCGCGATCCGAATGTAGTCGGCTGTCGCGGAGTCGATGTCGCCCGCAGACGGCGCCTGCGAGCGCGCACCATCGGTGTCGTCGGAATCGGTGACGTCGTTACGCACCAGCGGCGCGACGAAATCCCACACCGCCTGGTCGGTCTGCTTTGCCGCGCGTGCCTGGCAGACGTAGGAGCCGATGCTCAGCGCCGACAGGTCACTGGACGGCGCCACTCCTGCGGCGTGCAGCGCATCGAGATAGGACTGCTGGTGAGGGGTGACGACGAGCGCGTTCGACTTGGACCGGTGGTCGCCGGGCCCGGGAAGCTGCGCGGTGGACAGACCGTGCGGCGGCGCCGTCTCCACCTGCGAGTCCATACCGGCGATCATGTCGTCACCCAGCGAACAGCCGGTGAGCCAGGTCGCGGGGATGGCGAGCAGCGCCGAAAGCCCTGCCACCCCTGCGATCGACGAGCGTGAGCCGTAATGCACGACTCCAAGGTACCGGGCCCGCGAACTGTGCCCCGTCAGCGAATCGTCGCGACCAGTTCGCCCGTCATCGCGGCCAGCTGCGCGCTCCACGAGCCCCAGTCGTGATTGCCCGAGGTCGGGAAGTCGAAGTGGGCGTTGCCGCCACCCACCGAACGGTAGTGCTGATAGAAGGCGCGGTTGCTGCCCTGCGCCTGGTCGCAGTACCCGATCATCGCGGGCACGTCGGTGCAGGTGGTTGTGGCGGGACTGTAGATCCACAGCCGGGTGTTGTTGTTCGCGAGCAGCTGGACATGCACGTCGGGGTCGTGCCACTTCCAGCGGCCCAACTGTGGCAATCCCCACATGTTGCGGATATCGGCACCGCCGAAGCGGGCCAGCCCGTCGGTGATCGCGCCGTTCATCGTCGTCGCCGACGGCGTCAGGAAGCCCGACAGCGAGCCCGCGAACCGGTAGCGGTCGGGGTGGAAGGTCGCCATCGTCAGCGCACCGGTGCCGCCTTGGGCGGCACCGACGATGCCGTGCCCACCCGGAGCCAGGCCCTTGTTGGCGGCCAGCCAGTTGGGCAGCTCGTCGGCCAGGAAGGTCTCCCACTGCTTGCTGCCGTCAGCCTCCCAGTTGGTGTACATGCTCCAGGCGCCGCCCGCCGGGGCGGCCACCGAGATGCCGAGCCCGGACAGCGTGTTCATGGCGTTGCCCGCCGTCACCCAGTTGCTGACGTCGGGGGCGGCGTTGAAGGCGTCGAGCAGGACCACCGCGTGGGGGCCGCCGCCGGAGAACGCGACGGGAATGGCACGCCCCATCGCCGCCGACGGCACCATCAGCATCTCGACGCCCTGCGCCTGTGCGGGGGCCGGCGCGACGAACAGCCCGGCTGCGACCAGTACCGCGGCTGCCACCGCTCGAAACAACCCGCGCATCTGCACCCTCTTCTCGCGATCTGGTCCCCGAAACCCAGCAGTAGTGAATCACATCACCGCGAGCGGCCGGAGGCTAAAAACGATTGACGGCGGTGACCCCGATTAGGGATCACCGCCGTCAATTTCAGCTGTTGCCGAGCGATTAGCCGCCCGCGACCGGAGCCGGCGCGTCGGCCGGAGCCGCCGGAGCCGACGGCTGCGGAACCGCACCGAGCACGCGCTGGATGTCAGGCTTCATCTGCTGAAGCTGCTGACCCCAGTAGGGCCAGTCGTGCGTGCCGTTGGCCGGGAAGTTGAACACACCGTTCCTGCCGCCCGCCGCGATGTACTCCTGCTGGAAGGTCCGGTTCGTGCGGATGGTCAGGCCCTCCAGGAACTTGGCGGGCAGGTTGTTGCCCGCGACGTTGCCGTTGACCTCGGCCGGCTTGCCGTCACCGCAGTAGACCCAGATGCGGGTGTTGTTGGCGACCAGCTTGCCGATGTTGACCATCGGGTCGTTGCGCTTCCATGCGCTGTTCGGATCCTCCGTGCGGCCCCACATGTCGTTGGCGTCGTAGCCGCCTGCGTCACCCATCGAGATGTTGACCAGGGCCGGCCACCAACCCTCGGACAGGTTCAGGAAGCCCGACATCGAACCGGCGTACTGGAACTGCTGCGGGTAGTAGATCGCCAGCGTCAGCGCGGCCGAACCGGCCATCGACAGACCGACGGCGGCGTTGCGGTTGGGGTTCACGCCCTTGTTCGCGGCGAGGTAGGCGGGGAGCTCCTGGGTGAGGAAGGTCTCCCACTTGTAGGTGCTGCAGCCGGCTTTGCCGCACGCCGGGCTGTACCAGTCGCTGTAGAAGCTGGACTGTCCGCCGACCGGCATGATCACGGCGAGGCCGGAATCGAGGTACCACTCGAACGCCTGGGTGTTGATGTCCCAGCCGTTGAAGTCGTCCTGCGCACGCAGACCGTCGAGCAGGTACACGCCCGGCGCGTTCGGTCCACCGCTTTGGAACTGAACCTTGATGTCACGTCCCATTCCCGCCGACGGAACCATCAGATACTCGACCGGCAGACCCGGACGCGAGAACGCGCCTGCAGTCGCCGAACCGCCCACCGCGCTGACAAGGCCCGGCACCACGATCGCCGCGAGCGCGACCACCGTGAGCCGGCGGGCCGCGGCGCGCAGCTTCCCAACGAGCTTCATGCTTGAGTTTTTCCCATCTGTCGTAAACCGGGCAACAGGCCATTCTGATGACCAGGCTCCATCGGAAACGATCTCCAAGTCCGGCCCAATTGCCCTGTAGTCAACCACACCTTTGTGGTGATCTCTCTTTTCCGTAACGCCGCTCAAGTACTGCTCGCGTTCACCGTCACATGCCTTATCTGACCGACATGGCTGCAGCGTTACGAAAGCAGAAAACCCGTGCTGCCAGCAAATCGCCTGCGCCCAAGGCCGGTCACGGTCCTGTCGGGGGCATTCCGGTGTACTGCGGATTCACCGGTTCGGGCAGCGGCAGACCGCACCTGGCAAGCTCGTAGCGCGGCACCCGGTCGAAGCGATAGCGGGTGAACTCCGCGGCGTGGATCAGGTTCGACAGGAACCGTCTGGGGCTCATCGGGGCGCGGATCGCGTTCAGCACGGCCTCGGTGTCCGGACATTTCAGCGCGGCCTCGGCCTGCCGGATCCAGTCCTCGTCCAGATAGTCGGGAATGTAGGGCTCCTCCTTGAAGAACGGACCCTCGGCGACCGCCCAGTCCGGGAAGAGGTTCTTGTCGTGGCCGATACGGCCGTCCTCGATCCTCGCGGTGTGCGCCGCCAGGGGGTTCGCCAGACCGATCTGGTCGATCACCCGGACGTCGAGGCCGACATTCATGCCGAGCATGCCCAGGTTCGTGAAGAACACCGTATGCGGGCCGATGTAGTCACTCGGGGCGTCCGGCGGCGGCGGATAGGCGGGCACGACGTCCCACATGTCGTAGTGGCCGGCCGGGAGCAGCAGCGCGCCGTCGGGAGTGTTCTCGATCGCCTCCAACACCGCGCGCATCCGCGGATAGTCCAGATAGTCCGCCGCGGTGAGCGGATGCGCATGTCCGGTGGCCTGCGCGTAGAAGCGGCGCTCGTCGACGATGCCGGTGTAGGTGACGCGGGTCGCGTCAGCACCCATCCCGGGGGAGTTGGCCGCCCAGAGTGCCCAGCCTGCCACCGCGAACCACAGCAGCGCCGCGGCCCCGGCATAGAGATAGCTTGCGCCCCTGGCCATTCGACGGACGTCGGGCAGCATCAGCGGGACCACCGAGACAGGAGCGATGAGGCAGAACAGCGGTGTCAGCAGCACACGCCCGTGCATGAAGTCACCGCCCTGGCGGATCCAGTAGACCGCCTGCAGGACACCGCTGAGGAGCATGAAAGCGACCACCGCAGAAGGACTCTGCACCGTGCGTGCCAGCCAGCCCGAGCCGGCAGGGGCCCTCCGGTTCACCGATGCGGGCCGCCCGCACAGCAGCAGCACCATGATCGCCAAGCCGATCAGCAGCACCGCGGGAGCCCAGAGCAGATAGGGCTGGTTGAAGTTGGCCAGGTAGATGAAGCCCTGCTCCCACTTCGCGCCGGACGCGTCCTTGGCCAACGCCGTCCCGGGGAAAAGCAGGCCGTAGTAGCCCATCCGGAAGATCTGGTACGCCACCGGCAGCAGCCCGCCCGCGACGACGATCACCGTGCGCCGACGCCAGCCCTTCGTCGCGATCAGCATCATCACCAGCGCGAGACCGCCGATGAGCGCGAGCTCCGGCCGCACGAGCACGCTGAATCCGGCGACCACGGCGAGGGTCAGGTCGAAGGCTCCGGAGGTGCGCTCACCCCGCAGGGACTGCGACCAGACGACCATCATCCACCACAGCAGGCCGAGATAGGCCAACACCAAACCGTTTTCGAGGCCCGAGGTGGCGAAGTCGCGGGCCGGCGGCAGCGCGATGTAGACGAGGGCACCCGCAGGCAGCAGCAGCGCCTGACGACCCCGCAGCGTGGGCGCGTAGAGCCTGGCGGTGCCCAGCATGACCAAGACGATGCCAAGAACGCTGAGCGACAGCGCGAAGGTCAGTGCCACGTACTCGAGGCGCGCCGGCCCGGAGATCAACCCGCCCAGATACATCAGATACGACCACGCCGTGGACGTGTTCGCCTCCACTCGCTCACCCGCGTTGAAGACGGGACCGTTGCCCGCCAACATGTTCCGCGTGGTGCGCAGCACGATCAGGCCGTCGTCGGCGATCCAGCGGCGCTGCCAGGCACCCCAGCCGAACAGCACCGCCACCAGGGTGACGCTCAGCCACAGGCTGACCCGCACCCAGACGCCATACGGGAAGGCGGGCCAGCGCGTCAGCCGGTCCGCCGCCACAGCAGAGAAGGTGTCAGCCGAGGAAGACTGCCGCACCGATGGTCCCGATCCACGCCAGCAACAGCAGCTGCAGGACGCGGTCCTTCAGCGCAATCTCCTCGGGCTCACCGGCCAGTCCACCGTCGACGTCGACGGCGTAGCGCAGGATCGCGATGGTGATGGGGATGATGGTGACCGCGTACCAGGACGCGTTGGCGCCGTCACGCTCGAAGGCCCACAGGCTGTAGCAGACCACCATCGCCGTCGCCGCCACCGTCCACACGAATCGCAGATAGGACGCCGTATAGCTCTCCAGCGACTTGCGGATCTTGGCGCCCGTGCGTTCGGCCAGTTGCAGTTCGGCGTACCGCTTTCCGGCGACCATGAACAGCGAGCCGAACGTCATCACCAACAGGAACCACTGCGACAGCGGGATGCCCGCGGCCGCGCCGCCCGCGATGGCCCGGATCAGGTACGCCGACGACACGATGCAGATGTCAAGCACCGCTTGATGTTTGAGTCCGAAGCAGTACGCCAGCTGCATCGCGATGTACACCGCGATCACGACGGTGAGGTTCGGCGAGGCGATCAACGAGATCCCCAGAGCGGCGAGGCCAAGGACCACCGCAAGGGTGTAGGCCAGCCATTCGGGCACCACGCCCGCGGCGATCGGCCGGAACCGCTTGGTCGGATGCTGGCGGTCGGCCTCGACGTCACGTGAGTCGTTGACCAGATAGATGCAGGACGCGGCCAGCGAGAACGAGACGAATGCGATCAGGATGTTGATCGCCATCTCGTCGTAGTCGTACGGCACCTCGGCACCGAGAGCCGCGATCGGCGCTGCGAGAACCAACAGGTTCTTGACCCACTGCTTGGGGCGGATCGCCTTGATGATTCCGGTGACGACATTCTTCGGCGGGCCGGCGGCCGAATTCGTCGCGGATGCGACTTCCGATGTGCTCATCGCCACCCTCTGCTCTTCCCGCAAGCGCTCACCGCGCAACTCCTCTGCTCTTCGCGAAAGCGCTCATCGCCACTCCTTCGACGACCTTCGCAACAGCGGTTCCGACCGCGACGCCCGCGAGGACGTCGGTCGGATAGTGCACGCCGACGACCAGGCGGGACAACACCATCGGCGGCACCAGCAGCGCGGGCAGCGGCAGACCGGTCGGCCGCGCCAGCAGCACCGCGGCCGCCGTCGTCGACGTGGCGTGGGCGGACGGGAAACTCAACCGGCTCGGCGTCCCGACGTTGACCGCGATCGCGGGGTGGTGCGGGCGTTCGCGCCGTACCACCCGCTTGATCACGACGGCAGCGGCGTGGGCCAGGAATGCGCCCGCACCCGCGGCGAGATAATCCCGGCGCTTGTTCGGCGACAGCAGCGCGCCGAGCGCGGCCACCGCCAGCCAGCCGAGACTGTGCTCGCCGAAGTGGGAAAGCCCTCGTGCGGCCGGCAACACCCCGGGGCGTTGCGCCAGGGCGGCCTGCACGGCCACCAGCACGGCGTCCTCGCCGCGCGGGCTCTCAGCCATTGCGGGCTTCCGCGGACTCGGAATTCAGCACCGCTTCCCACCTCTGCGTACTGGTCAGCATCGGCAAAGCGGCCCGATACACCTTGCGCATGCGGTTGAACTTGCGGGCCAGCAGCGCCTGGCGCTTCACCGACTCGCGCAGCAGTTCGAACATCTTCTCCCGGTCGCGCTGCCGGTAGACCACGCCCCTGCCGTCGGCGGTCGTCACGGTCACGCCGTCGACCTTGCACAGGGAGAACCAGCGCGCGTCCTGCGTCGCGACGTTGATCTGCGGGCGCTGGTGGTGCACCGGATCGTGCGGCTTGAGCTGGTGCACGACGCCGCGGGCGAGCCTCGTGGAGATCGCCAGCGGGTTGGTCGGGATGTCGACCTTCTTCCGCCACCGCTTGTCCGACGGGGCGGGCAGCACGGTCGCACTCTCCAGCACCACTGCATCGGGGAACTCCTGGCGCATCTTTCGCACGTCCGGCAGCGCGGATTCCAGGATCGAGAAGATGTGCTCGGGCCCGGCCAGGAAGTCGTCCATCGCCTTGTTCTGAATGGCGACGGTCGAATACTCAAGGCACAGAAGGTGTTTGAGGGTGGCCTTCATGTGGCTGGCCAGCAGTCCGCTGATCTTGCCGTCCCAGTGCAGCGCGGCGACGACGAGCCTGTTGCGCAGATGGAAATACGCCTGCCAGTCGATGGCGTCGTCCTTGTCGCTCCATGCCATGTGCCAGATCGCCGCTCCCGGCAGCGTGACCGTCGGGTAGCCGTGCTCACCGGCGCGCAATCCGTAGTCCGCGTCGTCCCACTTGATGAACAGCGGCAGCGGCTGGCCCAGTTCCTCGGCGACCTGGCGCGGGATCATGCACATCCACCAGCCGTTGTAGTCGACGTCGATGCGCCGGTGCAGCAACCTGCTGCGGTATTCGTCCTCGTCGTTGAGCGGGTACTTCGCGAAGTTGTGGTCGTACTCGGTGTTGACGGCGCCGGTCCACATGAAGTTCTCGGAGTCGACCATCTCGCCCATGACATGCAGGTGCGACGGTTCCTGCAGGTTGAGCATCTGTCCGCCGACCAGCGTCGGCACCTTCGCGAACCGGTTGAGCGCCAGCGCCCGCAGGATCGAGTCCGGTTCGATGCGGATGTCGTCGTCCATGAACAGGATCTGTTCGCAGTCGGTGTTCTTCAGCGCCTCGTACATGACGCGGCTGTAGCCGCCCGAGCCACCGAGGTTGGGCTGGTTGTGGATGGACAGGCGAGAGCCCAGCGCCGCGGCGGCCGCGTCGAAGCCGGGATGGTCCTTGGCCTTCTTCGTGCCCTGGTCGGAGACGATCACCGCGCTGATGACCTCGTCCACTAACGGGTCCGAGGTCAGCGCGGCCAGTGCGTTGACACAGTCCGACGGCCGGTTGAAGGTCGGGATGCCGACGGCGATGTTGGCCCGGCCGGGAGCCGCGATCGGCGCATACCAGGCCGCGTGGTGCAGCGTGGACTTCGCGTCGGTGGTGATGTCGAACCAGATCCAGCCACCGTCCTCGAACGGGGTCAGCTCGATCTCGAACTCGGCAACGGCCGGCTCGCCATCGGTGGTGCTGTGGACCGGGGCACCGCCGACGGTGATGCGGGCACCGGTCGCCTTGGACCGATAGACGTCGACGCGCGCGCTTCCGGTGAGCTCCACGCGCAGCACCACGGATTCGAGGATCGACCACCGCCGCCAGTAGCTGGCGGGGAACGCGTTGAAGTAGGTGGCGAAGGACACCTCGGATTCGGCGCCGATCTCCAGCGTGGTTCGCGTAGGCGCATGGGCGCGCCGTGCGTTGGTGTCCGATTCCTCTATATAGAGCTTGCGGACGTCGAGCGGTTCACCCGGCCGCGGCAGGATCACACGGGCCAGGGGGCTGACCGCCCGCGACTGTCCGGGCTGCAGCGCTCCGGACGGGATGTCACTCATGCTCGGTTGCTTTCTGTGTCGGGCTCGGCCAGCGGCGCACCGTCACGCAGATGTGGCGCGAGGGTGTTGTCGAACATATTCAGCGCGCTGGCGATCGCCATGTGCATGTCCAGGTACTGGTAGGTGCCCAGTCGGCCACCGAACAGAACCTTCGATGACGCCGTCTCCGCTTTGGCCCGCGCCCGGTAGGCGGCGAGCACCGCGCGGTCGGCGTCGGTGTTGATCGGATAGTAGGGCTCGTCGTCGTTCTCGGCGAACCGCGAGAACTCGCGCATGATCACCGTCTTGTCCGTCGGGTAGGCGCGTTCGGGGTGGAAGTGCCGGAACTCGTGGATGCGGGTGTAGGGCACGTCGGCGTCGTTGTAGTTCATGACGGGCGTGCCTTGAAAATCGCCGGTGTCGAGCACCTCGAGCTCGAAGTCGAGGGTGCGCCACCCCAGCCGGCCTTCGGCGTAGTCGAAGTAGCGGTCCAGTGGGCCGGTGTACACCACGGGCGCGTCCGGGTTGTCGGCACGCAGCTGATCGCGGACGTCGAACCAGTCGGTGTCCAGCCGCACCTCGATGCGCTCGTCGGCGGCCATGTTCTCCAGCCAGGCGGTGTAACCGTCGACGGGCAGACCCTCGTAGGTGTCGTTGAAGTAGCGGTTGTCGAAGGTGTAGCGCACCGGCAGGCGCGTGATGTTGCTCGCCGGCAGCTGCTTGGGGTCGGTCTGCCACTGCTTGGCGGTGTAATGCTTGACGAAAGCCTCGTACAGCGGGCGTCCGATCAGCGAGATGGCCTTTTCTTCCAGATTTTGCGCGTCGGCCGTTTCGATCTCGGCGGCCTGCTCCTTGATCAGCGCGCGGGCCTCGTCCGGGGTGAAATAGCGGCCGAAGAACTGGCTGACCAGGCCGAGGCCCATCGGGAACTGATAGGCCTGACCGTCGTGCAGCGCGAAGACGCGGTGCTGGTAGCCGGTGAAGTCGGTGAATTGCCGCACGTAGTCCCACACCCGCTGATTGCTCGTGTGGAACAGATGTGCGCCGTACTTGTGGACCTCGATGCCGGTCTGCGGTTCGGCCTCCGAGTAGGCGTTGCCGCCGATGTGCGGGCGTCGGTCGACGACGAGGACGCGCTTGTTGAGCTGCGTCGCCGCCCGCTCGGCAATCGTGAGGCCGAAGAACCCGGAGCCCACGACGAAGAGATCGAATCCAGAGTTCATCGGCAGCAAGGGTATCGGACCAAAGCGGTCGGACCCGAGTTGGCGGGGCCGCGGCACGGGGCGAGCGAAGCGACGGGAAGAGTCAAACGAGGCGAGCGAAGCGACGGGAAGAGTCAAACGGGGCGAGCGAAGCGACGGGATTCAGAGGTCGCGATTCGCTCACGATTCAGTCTCATCACTCTGGACCCACCAGTCACATCAGTAACATCGGTCGCGAACGACTGACCCGATTTCTACACAACCCCCTGTATCGAGGAGACTTCCGTGCCGAACCGACGTCGCCGCCGGCTCTCGACAGCCCTGAGCACAGTCGCCGCTCTGGCAGTCGCGAGTCCTGTTGCCGTTATTGCTGTTTCAGAGCTTTCCGCCCAGTCTGAGAGCCAAGGCGCACCCCAGCACCGTGAGTTCGTCCAGGCCGCCACCATCACAGACCTGCCCGGCGAGCTGATCACCGCCCTCTCCCAGGGTCTTTCGCAGTTCGGGATCAACCTGCCGCCGCTGCCGACCGGCCTGCTGACCGGATCGGGCGCCTCGGCACCGACCACACTCACCAGCCCGGGACTGGGCACCCCGGGCCTGATGCCCGGGTTGTCCGCGGCCCCGTCGCTGACCGACCCCAGCCTTGCCAATCCGGCCCTGACCAGCCCGACGGCTGCGACACCTGGCCTGACGACGCCAGGGCTCACCACGCCCGGTCTGACCACACCTGGTCTGACCACCCCGAGCCTGACCGATCCGGCGCTGGCTTCCCCCGGCCTGACGACGCCGTCCCTGACGGATCCGGGCCTGACATCCTCTCTTGACCCAGGGCTCACCACCCCCGGCCTGACCACGCCGCCTGCGTTGACGGATCCGGCCCTGGGCGCTCTGCCCGTCTCCACCTCCGGACTGCCCGCCACCGGTGAGATCCCGATCTCGGCGCCGATCGGCCTGGACCCCGCATTGGGCTCCTACCCGGTGCTCGGCGATCCGACGTTGGCCGCCACCCAGCCGGCCCCATCGACCAGCGGTGGGCTGCTGGGTGATCTGACCAGCGCCGCCAACTCACTGGGCGCCGGCGAGGCGATCGACCTGCTCAAAGGCGTCCTGATGCCCGCGATCATGTCCGCGGTCAAGCCGCCGGTGCCGCCGGTTCCCGCGGCGCCTCTGGCAACGGCCGCCGCTGACGTAGCCGCACCGGTCGAAGCGGGCCTCGGCGCCGCCGAAGCCGCGATCGAGCCGGGCGCGTAAACCGGTCCTGCCACCGAACGGCACCGCAGAAGCGCTGACCCGCTCTGCGGTGCCGTTGTGGATGGCCGCATGGAGCGCCGCCAATCGCGTGTCGCACCACAAGTATCATCTGGCACATACGTAACATCAGTCCGTGCTGTATCGCCGCCCCGCGCCGTCGATACTGTTCACCGCGCTTGCGGCGACAGTGGTGCTGCTGCCGTGGGCGATTTCCGGCGTTCCCGGCGCCGAGGAGAACGCGGCGGCCGACGCCCCTCAACTCGTCGCGCAGCCGCTGACCGATCTCGGCGCCGGAGAGACGATCCGCGAACTCCACCAGGACACGCCCTTCTCCCTGGTCGCACTGACCTCCGACGACCTGCGCGGGACATCCGCACGCGTGCGCGCCAAGAAGGACGACGGTTCGTGGGGGCCCTGGTACGAGGCCGAGCCACTGGAAGGTGTCGGCGCAGACCTGCCGGGGCCACGCGGCACCGAGCCGGTGTTCATCGGCCGCACTCACACCGTCCAGATCGCGGTCACGCGACCGCCCGGCGCGCCGACGACCCCGCCCGCCGCACAACCCAAGCCCGACGACAAGCCCCCGCTGGGATACGTGCCTGCCAATGTCGAGCAGCCGTTCTCGCAGAACATCACCGCTGTGCTCATCAGCCCACCCGAGGCCCCGCCGGATCTCGGACCGCTACCCAGCGCCGCGACCCCCGCCGGCCAGCCACCGCAGATCATCAACCGCGCGCAGTGGGGCGCTGACGAGGGCATGCGGTGCGGAGAACCGCGCTACGACACCAGGATCCGGGCAGGCGTCGTGCACCACACCGCCGGCAGCAACGAGTACGCACCCGGCGACTCCGCCGGCATCATCAGGTCGATCTACGAGTACCACACACGCACCCTGGGCTGGTGCGACATCGCCTACAACGCGATGGTGGACAAGTACGGTCAGGTATTCGAAGGCCGCGCCGGCGGCATGAACCGGCCCGTAGAGGGCGCCCACACCGGCGGCTTCAACCACAACACGTGGGGCGTCGCCATGCTGGGCAACTTCGAGACCGTGCCCCCCACCCCGATCCAATTACGCAACACCGGACGACTTCTCGGCTGGGTGCTGGGCCAGGCGGGTGTCGATCCGCTCGGCACGGTCGTGCTGCCGTCGGAAGGCGGTTCGTTCACCAAGTTCCCGTTCGGTGCTTCGCCGACACTGCCGACGATCTTCACGCACCGCGACGTGGGCATCACCGAGTGCCCAGGCGCCGCGGCGTATGCGCTGATGCCCGAGATCCGCAACATCGCCGCGCGGTTCAACGATCCGCCCGGGCCCGAGCAACTCGCCGAAAAGCTGCGCGGCGGTGCGATCTTCGCGAAGTGGGAGTCGCTCGGCGGAGTCAACAGCTATCTGGGCAGGCCCACCTCACCCGAGGCGTCCGGCCTGGGTTCGACGCGTTACGTCACCTTCGAGCACGGCGCCGTGTACTGGTCGCCCGAAACCGGCGCCGAGCCCGTCACCGGTGAGTTATACAAGGCCTGGGGCGCATTGGGATTCGAGCGCGGGGCGCTGGGCCTGCCGACCAGTGCCGAGATCTCGGCACCGCTGTGGATCGTGCAGAACTTCCAGCACGGCACGCTCAACTTCGACCGGGAGAATCAGACGGTGACGCGCGTCTTCGACGGAGTCCCCGTCGAGCTGCCACCCGCCGACCTCAATCCTGTTCAGCTGGAACGCTTCACACCCGCCGCCAACCCGATCTAGGACTGCCCCAGGCGCTTGCCCAGTTGCGCCCTGGACCGGATCCCCAACTTGCGGTACACGCGGGTGAGGTTGGTCTCGACAGTCTTGATGCTCACGAACAGCGCCTCGGCGACCTCGCGATTGCTCATCCCCGAAGCGACGAGCTCGGCGACGCGGCGCTCGGAGTCGGTGAGTTCCGAGGTCTCGATGCGCGTCGCGGTGATGCCCGACAACTGTTTTCGAGCCCGCTCCGCCCACAGAGGTGCACCCAGCGATTCGAAGACGCGCAGCGCCTCGCGCACACACTCAGCTGCCGCATCGCGATGTCGCAGCCGGCGTTGCACCTCGCCCAGTACCAACAGTGAGCGGGCACGCTCGAAAGGCATGGCCAGCCGGTCGTGTTCGGCCATCGCACGCCGCGCCGCCTCCTGCGCGGCGCCGAGGTCGCCGTACCCGACCGAAAGCATGGCACGGCAACGGTTTCCCGCAGCCAGCATCCACGGGCGATCCAGCCGTCGACCGTTGCGCTCAAGGGCGCCGGTCAGCTCCTCGGCATCCGCGAGACGTCCCACTGCGATCAACGCCTCGACCGCATCGGGCACGAAGCTCGCCGACATCAGTTCCGTTCCGCGGAAGGGACGGTACAGGTCGATCAACGGCGCGACTGCCTGCACCGCCGCGCCGTAGCGGCCCAGCGACACTTCGAGGAACGTGAGCGCCGTACTGGCCCATATCGTCAGGGTCGGATAGCCGACTCCCTGGGCAAGGGCTCGTTCGGCGTGCAGGCGGGCCTGCGATTCCTGCCCGCGGTAGGCGGCAGATGCTGCGTAGACACTCGACGCGATCACCACCGAACCGCCGAGTTGTTCGGCACGTTCCATCATGTCGACGGCATAGGTGTTCGCCTCGTCGTAGCGTCCCCGCCAGATCGCTACCAGGGTCCGGTAGCCCATGACCGCCACCAGGTCGTGCTCGGCCCCACGTTGCCGGGACCGCTCGGCGACCTCGGTCAGCTGCTCGTCGGCCTCGGCCAGTCTGCCCGCGACGCCGAGCGCGAATCCACACGTCGCACGGGCATTGAAAGGAATCGGCACATCCACGTCGAGATCCTGCAGATCGACAGCGCGCCGCATGGACTCCTCGTCGAGCCCGTCGCCGGCCTGGGCTCCGACGAGCACCCAGAGCGCCAACGCCTGGCTGATCAGCGCATTCAGCCCGGCCCGCTCGGCGATCTCGACGGCCCGTCGCCCCGTGGCGATCTGTCGGTCGAAGGCGCCCACCATCCCTTGCGCGAAGCACAGCGACACCAGCGAGGCGACCATCACCGCCTCGTTGTCCTCGGCGTCACCGCGCGCCTGCTCCAGCATGTCCACGGCCGCGGCGTAGTCGTCCTCGAATATCCGCACAGCGCCAAGAAGATTGAGAGCGATCGCCCGCAGAACGCCGGGCCGCAGTTCGGCGATCACACCGTCGAGCAATACCGCTGCTCGCTGCATGTCGCCCGCGACGTAATGGTGTTCGGCCGCCCGAATCCTCCGCGGCACGTCGTCGCCGCCGAGCTCGATCGCCAACTCGACGAGCTCGGCCGCTGCCGCGGGAGCACCGCGCGTCCGCGCGGATTCGGCCGCGGCGTCCAGCGTCGACAGTGTCGCCTCGTCGGCCTCGGTGGTCGCCAACGCCAGATGACGGGCCCGCAACTCCGGCTGGGTGTAGATCCCCGCCAGCCGCCGGTGAAACTCCCTACGCAGCGCGGGCTCGGCGTTCTCATAGATCCCGCTGGCCAGCAGCGGATGGGTGAAGCGGACCCGGTTGCCCTCGATGGACACGATGCCCTCAACCTCGGCGACCTCGAGCATGGCGGTGATCTGCGCCGCACTCACACCGATGATCGAAGCCAGCAGATCGACCGTCGGGACCGTGACCGACGCCGCGACGAGCAGCACGTCGCGCACATCGTCGGAGAGACCGGCCACCCGTAGCCTGACCACATCGGCCAAGGTTTCGGGGAGACGTTGCCCGCGGCCGAGTGGTCCACCGTCGACCACCCGTGCCAACTCCAAGGCGTACAGCGGATTTCCGCCCGATACTTCCGCGATCCGCACGATGGCCGGGCGGGAGAACCGCTTGCCGAGCCGGGCCGACAGCATCGTGTGCAACGCGCCCAGACTCATCGGCGGCACCTGGAGCCTGGTCGCTCCCGTAGTGCCGACCTGCAGCCACGATGCGGCCGGTTCTGCGACGTCATCGCCGGATCTTTGCGTGACCACCACCCCGACCGGTCCCCTCAGACGCCGTGCGACGAACGCCAACACGGCCACAGTCGAGGGGTCCAGCCACTGCACATCGTCGATCGCGATGAGCACGGGCGCCTGCACGCACATCGCGTGGACCGCGCTCAACAGTGCCGCCGCGGTGACCCGTTCGTCGGTCGGCCGGCCGGCGGTCACATCGCGGAGCATCACCCGGTCGGCGGCCAGGCGCTGCATGTCGGGTAGCTCGGCCAACACGTGGGCGTCGATCTTTTCGAACAGGTCGGCGAGCGCGGCATGCGCCAGTCCGGAACGCGCCTGCGCGGTGCGCGCGGAGAGCACCTGGAAGCCGGCGCTCACGGCGCGCTCCACGATGCCGTTCCACAACGTCGTCTTGCCGATGCCGGCTTCGCCCTCGATCAGCAGCCCGGCCGGTTGCCGACCAGCTGTGACAAGAAAATCGTCCACGGCAGAGGTCGGCCCCGCCGTGGAGTCATACGTACCCCCCACGCCACCATCATGACAGCGAGCAAATCTGCGGGTACGTCAACACAGACGATGTCGCTGCGAACTTGCTACCGAAGAGCTGTTACAGCCACCAACGCTCGAGCACCCGCGCGACCCCGTCCTCGGCGTTGGTCGCCGTCACCTCGTCGGCGGCGGCGACGGCGTCGGGGTGCGCATTGCCCATCGCGACACCGAGCCCCGCCCACCCCAGCATCGGCACGTCGTTGGGCATGTCGCCGAACGTCACCACGTCAGCGGCCTCGATGCCCAGCGGACGGGCCAGCTCGTCGATACCGGTCGCCTTGCTGATACCCAGCGGCACGATCTCGATCAGACCGTTGTTCGTCGAGTAGGTGATGTCGCCCTGAATGCCGATGTGGTTGGCGAGCTCGGCGGCCATGTCGGCACTGCGCGCACCCGACTTCCGGATCAACAGCTTCACCGCGGGTGCGCTGAGCAGGTCGTCGACCGACACTTCGGTGTTGTCGGGATTCAGCCAGGCGTGCTCATACCCAGGGGAGCTGACGAACTGCGGCGTGGCCGCATCGTGTGCACTGCGACCCACCCGCTCCACGGCCAGGCCCGCACCCGGGATGACCCGGGTCGCGATCTCCGCGAGTTCGGCGAGCACGTCGGCCGACAGCGTGCGCGCCGCAACGATCCGGTCCGCCGACGGGTCGTAGATCACCGCGCCGTTGGCACACACCGCCATCGGCGCGAAGCCCAGCTGATCCACCACCGGTTGCACCCAGCGCGGCGGGCGCCCGGTCGCCAGTACGAACTGCGCCCCCGCGTCCACCACGGCACGAACCACCGAACGTGTTCTGGAGCTGACGTTCTCGTCGTCGTCGAGCAGGGTTCCGTCCACGTCGGTGGCGATGAGCAACGGCGTCATCGGCGGTCTCCCCGCCTACGTGCTCTCTCAGCCAACTCGGCCTCCTCCATCACTGCAGCCTCCTCGGGCGTCGGGGCGCTTCCGCCGAGGCGGCGGGGCAGCCAGAAAGCACCCGGCGGCTGCTCGTACCCGGTTTGCGCGTCGTGAAGCAGCTGCGTCATCGACGCACGCAAAACGTCAGCGGCAGCACCGTGGGCCGTGATCGGTGACCCCACCGCGACGGTGACCGGAAACTTGTTGCGGCCCAGCGCTTTCGGATGATCCTTCGTCCACAGGCGATGGGCTCCCCACACGATCAGCGGGACGATCGGCACGCCTGCCTCCCTGGCCATGCGGACCGCGCCCGACTTGAACTCCTTGAGCTCGAAACTGCGGCTGATCGTCGCCTCCGGATACACGCCCACGATGTTGCCGCGCCGCAACGAGTCCACCGCGGCGGCATAGGCGCCCGCACCGGCCCGGCGGTCCACCGGGATCGTCCCTGTGTGCTTGATCAGCCAGCCGACCACCAGCACGTCCTTCATCTCCGCCTTGATCATGAAACGCATGCGGCGGCCCCTCCGGGTCGCGGCCAGGGCGGCAGGAAGGAAGTCGACGTAACCGGTGTGGTTGATCGCGACGACGGCTCCGCCGCTGGCCGGGATGTTGTCCAGCCCGCGGAAGGTGATCTTCGTCCCGGTAGCCCTCACCGCCAGCTTCGCCGTGATTTCCAGCGCGCGGAAGACCGGTTCCATGTGACTATCCCGGCGACTCGCGGCGCGCGGCCTTCTGCCTGGCCTCTTCGGCGTCCATGAGGTTGGCTTCGGCGAGGGTCGGAGCGCCGCCGCCCAACCGGTGCGGCACCCAGAACTCCCCGGCCGGATGCGGCCCGTAGGCGTCCTGCACCTGCTCGAGGAGGTGCTGCATGCGCGAATGCAGCACGGTGGTCAACTCGGCCGCGGGCAGCGTCGGCTCGATCGGCTTGCCCACGGTGATGAAGATCGGCACCTTGGGACGCTTCATGTTCCTGGGGTGGCCCTTCGTCCAGACCCGCTGGGCGCCCCAGATGATGTGCGGCACGATCGGCACGCCTGCCGCGATCGCCATCCGCGCGGCACCGGACTTGAACTCCTTGATCTCGAAGCTGCGGCTGATCGTTGCCTCGGGATAGACGCCGACGAATTCGCCTGCGGCCAGCCGCCGGCACGCCTCCTCGAACGACGCGGCACCGCTGGCCCGGTCCACCGGGATGTGCCGCATGCCGCGCATCAGCGGGCCCATGATCTTGTGGTCGAAGACTTCCTTCTTCGCCATGAACCGCACCTTGCGCCCCAGATGCTGCTGGTAGGCAGGCAGACCGGCGAAGGTGAAGTCGAAGTAGCTGGTGTGGTTGATCGCGATCACCGCGCCGCCGGTGCGGGGTAGGTTCTCGACCCCGGTCACGGTGAACTTCAGGCCCTGGAATCGCCAGACCAGCCGGGCAAGCTGGATGGCCGTGCCGTATACCGGTTCCACAGGCGCAAGCGTAGTGCGCGCATACGAGAGGCCGGCCATGAGTGCACCTACCGGACCCCAACCGGTGCCCGATGTGGTCGCGGCCATCGCCGCCGACAGGCCGGTGACCGCGGTGTGGGTCAACGAACTCGGCGGGGTGACCTTCGCCATCGGGTCGACGCCGGCCACCGAGTTCGTGAAGGTCTACCCCGACGCCGTCGCCGGGCTGCTGGCCGCCGAGGAGCCGCGCTTGCGTTGGGCTGCGCCGTACACACCGGTTCCGGCAGTCCTCGGATCCGGACCTGGCTGGCTGCACACGGCCGCATTGCCCGGCCGAAGCGCCGTCGACCCGCTGTGGTCGAACGACCCAGAGACCGCCGCCGTGGCCATCGGGACCGGTCTGCGCCGGCTGCACGACGCGCTGCCCGTCGAGAGCTGCCCGCTTACGCCGCCGTCCTGGGTGGGCGGGCCGTCCCCGATGGGCGCTCCGCCGCCGTCAGACCGACTCGTGGTGTGCCATGGCGACGCCTGCGCGCCGAACACGCTGATGGCCGACGACGGCACCTGGTGCGGGCACGTCGACCTCGGTGACCTCGGCCCCGCGGACCGCTGGGCAGATCTTGCGGTCGCGACCATGTCGCTGGACTGGAACTACCCGAGCGACGACGACCCGAGGTGGGAGGCCCTACTGCTGGATGCATACGGAGTCGCCCCGGACCGGGAGCGCATCGCCTACTACCGCGCTCGGTGGAACGAAGAGCAGCCGTTGCCCGGCTAAACTGTCCGGCGGGCGCGCAGTCGCAAAGATCGTGCCCGGAAGGGATATCTGTGCAGGTCACGAGTGTCGGGCACGCCGGCTTCCACATCGCCACCAAAGCCGGAAGCATCCTGTGCGACCCGTGGGTGAACCCCGCCTACTTCGCGTCGTGGTTCCCGTTCCCGGACAACACGCAACTCGACTGGGCCGCCCTCGGCGACGTCGACTACCTCTACGTCTCACACCTGCACAAGGATCACTTCGACCCGAAGCACCTCACCGAGTACGTCAACAAGGACGCCGTCGTGCTGCTGCCGGACTACCCGGTGCCCGATCTTCGACGCGAGCTGGAGAAGCTCGGCTTCCACGAGTTCTTCGAGACGACGGACTCCGTCAAGCACCGCGTGAGCGGCCCGAAGGGCGATCTCGACGTGATGATCATCGCGCTGCGCGCCCCCGCCGACGGTCCGATCGGGGACTCCGGCCTCGTCGTCGACGACGGGGAAACCGTCGCATTCAACATGAACGACGCCCGGCCCGTCGACCTCGACATGGTGCATGCGGACTTCGGTCAGGTCGATGTCCACATGCTGCAGTACTCGGGCGCGATCTGGTACCCGATGGTCTACGACATGCCCGCCCGCGCCAAGGAGGCGTTCGGCACCCAGAAGCGCCAGCGGCAGATGGACCGCTGCAGGCAGTACATCGCACAGGTCGGCGCTACGTGGGTCATCCCGTCGGCCGGGCCGCCCTGTTTCCTGGATCCGCAGCTGCGCGAGCTCAACGACGACCACGGCGACCCTGCCAACATCTTCCCCGACCAGATGGTCTTCCTGGACCAGATGCGCAGCCACGGTCATGACGGCGGTCTGCTGATGATTCCCGGCTCGACAGCGGGATTCACCGGCTCGCACCTGAACTCGCTTACTCATCCCCTTCCCGACGACGACGTCGAGGCCATATTCACAACCGGTAAGGCCGCCTATATCGCCGACTTCGCCGAACGGATGGCGCCGGTCCTCGCGGCCGAGAAGGCCGGCTGGGCGCCGGCCGAGGGAGAGCCCCTGCTGGAGCCGCTGCGGGAACTCTTCGAGCCCATCATGCTCCAGTCGGATCAGATCTGCGACGGCATCGGCTACCCCGTCGAGCTGCGCCTGGGTCCTGAAACCGTGGTGCTCGACTTCCCGAAACGCGCCGTGCGCGAAGCCGTTCCGGATGAGAAGTTCCGGTACGGCTTCGGCATCGCCCCCGAGTTGGTGCGCACGGTGCTGCGCGACAGGGAGCCCGACTGGGTCAACACGATCTTCCTGTCGACGCGCTTCACGGCGTGGCGCGTCGGCGGTTACAACGAATACCTCTACACGTTCTTCAAGTGCCTCACCGACGAACGAATCGCCTACGCCGATGGCTGGTTCGCCGAGGCGCACGACGACAGTGCATCGATCACGTTGGAGGGCTGGGAGATTCAGCGGCGCTGCCCGCACCTGAAGGCCGATCTGTCGAAGTTCGGGGTCGTCGACGGCACCACGCTGACATGCAATCTGCACGGGTGGCAGTGGAACCTGGACACCGGGAGGTGCCTGACCACCAAGGGACACGAATTGCGCTCGGCCAAAATGGAGTGACATGACGAACCCGAACGAGCAGAGCCACCCCAGATACTACGACGACGGCCTGATCCAACTCGATCGGGAAGCACTGACGTTGCGCCGCTACCACTTTCCGTCGGGAACCTCGAAGATCATCCCGTTGCGTGACATCCGAGGCTATCGTCGCGCCGCACTCGGGCTGGTGCTGGAGCGCTTCAGGCTGTGGGGCAGCACCGATCCGCGCCGCTGGATGCCGCTCGACGTCCGCCGGCCGCTCAAGTCGACGCTGGTAACCATCGATATCGGGGCGACGCCGAACCCGGCATGCACCCCTGCCCATCCGGATCGATTTGTCGCGCTGCTCGACGAATTCCTGAGCGGCCGTTAGCTTTTCGGGGTCAGTATGTCCACACCGACGTAGGGCACCAGCGCGTCGGGAATTCGCACGCTGCCGTCGGGCTGCTGATGGTTCTCCAGGATCGCGACCAGCCAGCGGGTGGTGGCGAGCGTGCCGTTGAGCGTCGCCGCCGTCTGCGGCTTGCCGTTCTCGTCGCGGTAGCGCACCGCGAGCCTGCGCGCCTGGAACGTCGTGCAGTTCGAGGTGGAGGTCAGCTCCCGGTAGGTCTGCTGGGTCGGCACCCATGCCTCGCAGTCGTACTTGCGCGCCGCCGAGGACCCGAGGTCGCCCGCGGCGATGTCGATCACGCGGTAGGGCACCTCGATGTGGCCGAGCATCTGCCGCTGCCAGCCCAGCAGCCGCTCGTGTTCGGCCTCGGCATCCTCGGGCTTGCAGTAGACGAAGCCTTCGACCTTGTCGAACTGGTGCACACGGATGATGCCGCGGGTGTCCTTGCCGTAGCTGCCCGCCTCCCGGCGGAAGCACGACGACCAGCCGGCGTAGCGCAGCGGTCCGTCGGAGAGGTCCAGGATTTCGTCGGAGTGGTAGCCGGCCAGCGGGACCTCGGAGGTTCCGACCAGATAGAGGTCGTCCTCGTCGAGGTGGTAGATCTCGTCGGCGTGCGCCCCGAGGAATCCGGTGCCGCGCATGATCTCGGGCCGCACCAGCACCGGCGGGATGACGAGGGTGAAGCCGTTCTCGGTGGCCGTGCGCACGGCGAGCTGGAACAGACCCAGCTGCAGCAGCGCGCCGAAACCGGTGAGGAAGTAGAACCGCGAACCCGAGACCTTGGCGCCACGCTCCATGTCGATCAGGCCCAACGCTTCGCCGAGCTCGAGGTGATCCTTCGGGTTGTCGAGCGCCGGCGGCTCCCCGACAGTGTCGAGAACCACGAAGTCGTCCTCGCCGCCGGCCGGGACCCCGTCGATGATCACGTTCGAGATCGCCATGTGCGCGGCGGTGTACGCGGCTTCGGCGTCGCTCTGCGCGACCTCGGCGGCCTTGACCTTCTCTGCCAATTCCTTGGCGGCCGCGAGCAGCGCTGGCCGCTCGTCGGGTGAGGCCTTACCGACCAGCTTGCTCGCCGACTTCTGCTCGGCGCGCAGATTGTCGGCGGCCGAGATCGCGGCCCGACGCGCGGCATCGGCGTCGGCGAGCGCGTCGACGAGACCGGGGTCCTCACCGCGCGCTCGTTGCGATGCGCGGACGGCGTCGGGGTTCTCTCGCAGCACCTTGGGGTCGATCACGCGCCAACCCTACGGGGTCCGCCGCCGACGCGGCTCCCCCGTCGATGTCGCCGCCGACGCAGCTCGGCCGCATAACGTTACAGCTGCATCACTTGTCACAGCACCCGACACGCCTGTCACAATGGACCGGATGTCTGATTCACCCGCATCGACCCAGGAGCACTGGTGGAGGAGTCTCCAGTCCTCGTCGACCCGTCGCGCGCTGCTGCTGACGGCGCTCGGTGGGCTCCTGATCGCCGGCGTGATCACGGCATTGCCCCAGACGGATCCGTCGGGCGGTCTGACCGCGAACTCGATCTCGCTGGGCCCCCGCGGCAATGACACCTTCGACCACGCCAAGAGCGGAGACTGCCTGAACTGGCCGGACCGCACACCCGATGCCGCCGAGATCGTGGACTGCGCGGGCGAACACCGCTTCGAGGTCGCCGAGTCCGTCGACATGCGCACCTTCCCCGGCAGCGAATACGGCCCGGACGCGGCACCTCCGTCACCTGCCCGCATCCAGCAGATCAGCCAGGAGCAGTGCTCGGCCGCCGTGAAGCGCTACCTCGGTCCGCGCTACGACCCCAACAGCCGATTCACGGTGAGCATGCTGTGGTCCGGCGACAAGGCGTGGCGCCAGTCCGGCGAGCGGCGGATGCTGTGCGGCCTGCAGCTGCCCGGCCCGAACAATCAGCAGCTCGCATTCGAAGGCAAGGTCGCCGAGATCGACCAGTCCAAGGTGTGGCCGGTCGGCACCTGCCTCGGCATCGATCCCGCGACCAACCAGCCCACCGACATCCCGGTGGACTGCGCGGCGCCGCATGCGATGGAGGTGACCGGAGCGGTCAATCTGGCGCTGAAGTTCCCCGACGTCCTACCTCCCGAAGCCGAGCAGGACACCTTCATCAAGGACGAGTGCACCAAGATGACCGACGCCTATCTGGCGCCGATCAAGCTGCGCGACACGACGCTGACGCTGATCTACAGCACGGTGTCGCTGCCCAGCTGGGCGGCGGGCAGTCGGCAGGTGTCGTGCAGCATCGGCGCCACACTCGGCAACGGCGGCTGGTCGACCCTGCTGAACACGGCCAAAGGTCCTCTGATGATCAACGGGCAGCCGCCGGTTCCGCCGCCGGACATCCCGGAGGAGCGGCTGTCGCTGCCCCCGATTCCCGTGCCGGACGCCTCGACCGACAGCTCATCGTCGTCGAGTTCGACCTCCTCGGACAGTTCGTCGAGCAGTGCGTCGGATTCGTCGTCCTCGTCCTCCGACGACAGCCAGCAGCAGACCGTGCACGGGCCGCAGCCGTCGACGGCGCCAACCCAGTCCGAGCAGGCACCGGCCACCGATGTGCCTCCGGGACAGGGCAACACGTTCCTCAACGGTCCTCCGCCACCGCCGGGCGCCCCGCCGGCCGATCAGCTCCCGCCGCCCGCCGCGCCTGCGCCTCTGCTGCCACCGCCGCCGCCGGCTCCCGCACCGCCCCCGCTTCCGGCGCCCGCAGCGCTGCCTGCCGCTCCGTTGCCACCGGGGCCGTAACAGCGTGGCCGTGCGGATGAGCCCGCACCGGTTCGACGAGTTGGTCGGCGACGCGCTCGACCTCATTCCACCGCAGCTGGCGTCGGCGATCGACAACGTGGTGATCCTGGTCGCGGACCGCAACGAAGAGGCGCCCGACCTCCTCGGGCTGTATGAGGGTGTGGCGCTGACCGAGCGCGATTCCTGGTACGCCGGGTCACTGCCGGACACCATCACGATCTATCGCGAGGCGCTCCTCGAGGTGTGTGACAGCGAAACCGAGGTGGTCGACGAGGTGGCCATCACGGTGATCCACGAGATCGCCCACCACTTCGGTATCGACGACGACCGGCTGCACGAACTCGGGTGGGGCTGAGGCGGGGGCTCACCGCGCGGCAACCGGATCCTGTCGCCGGCCAGTGCTATGAACGGCACATGACCAATCAGTGCCGCGCCTGCCGTCTGGGCCTGGAGCACTGCCACGGCGCGCTCATCCACCATTCCTTCTCCAGCGCCATCGCCGCCGAATGCACGGAGGACGACTGCCTCGTGGCGTACAGCGACCACGAACTACACATCGACTGCAATGCCGTCGGATGTCGCTGCGATGACGTACTGGCCGATTCAGCCCATCGGGTCGGCTGAGCGCGACGCGTCAGCTCCCGTCGTCACGGGGGTCTCTGGTCCGAACGGCGGCAACAGCTTTCCCCATTGGAGGCAGCTCCACCGGCCGTCGGTGATCGGGGCCAGGACCACGGATTCGGCGTTGGCCAGGTGGTGGTCGATCGCGAACTGGTGATCGACGCCGGCGAGGACGGCCGAGACCAGCCTGATCGCCGCGCCGTGACTCACCACGACGATGTCGCCCTGCCACGCGGCGTCGTCGAGGTAGCGGACGCGGAGCTGATCGAGGACCGGGATGTAGCGGTCGAGAACCTGCTGGGCAGTCTCGCCGCCGGGTAGCGCGAGATCGAATTCACCGGCGTGCCAGCGCCGGTAGACGGCGTTGAACTCGTCGTGGGCCGCCTCGTCGGAGCGGCCTTCCAGGTCGCCGACCTGCACCTCGTGGATTCCTTCGAACTCGTTCGTGGCGTGCGCCGGACCGAGCTCTGCTGCGATGTGGCCCGCGGTCTGGACGGCACGGGTGGCGATCGAGTGCGCGATCATCGCGGGTGGGTGCGACAGTGCGCGGGCGAACGCGGTGGCTTGCTCGCGACCCAGGTCGGTCAGCTCGGCGCCGGGAGGCCGGGTGTCGAGGCGGCGATCCACGTTGCCGTGCGACTGCCCGTGCCGCACCAGCACCAGCCGTCCGCTCACGGTTTCCCCTCCCGCAGTCGGTCGAGCCAGGCAGCCGCTTCGTCCAGTGGCGGGGGCGCGGCGCCCACCACGTCGCCCGTGGGCCACGATCCCAGGTATCGCACGTCGGCACAGCGTCGGTGCAGGGCCCGCAGCGCCTCTGCCACGGAGTCGTCGTCGATGTGACCGACGAAGTCGAGGAAGAACTTGTACGTACCAAGGCCCGTCCGAGTCGGCCTGGACTCGATCCGGGTCAGGTCGATGTCACGGACCGCGAGCTCGGTCATCGCGGCGACGAGCGCGCCGGGAACATTCTCGAGTTGCAGGACGACCGAGGTCCGGTCGGCACCTGTGCATTTCGGCGGCGGGCCCGGAGGGCCGACGAGGACGAATCGCGTGCGGGCGTTGGCCTCGTCGACGACGTCGGCGGCCAGGGTGTCCAGGCCGTAGCGCTGCGCGGCAAGGGCGGTGCTGACCGCAGCGTCGGCATGGCCCGCCGCGACGTCCTGGGCCGCAGCCGCATTCGAATTCGCGGGCACCAGTTGGGCTTTGGGTAAATTCTCGGCGAGCCACCGTTTGACTTGAGCGGCCGCGACCGGAAATGCCGCGATCGTCTCGACGTCCTCGCCGCGTGTTCCGGGGCGCACCGCGATGGTGAACGCGACGTCGAGCGTCAGCTCCGCATAGACCTGCAGCGGCGCCCCGTCGGCCAAGCTGTCCAGGGTCGGTATCACCGAGCCGTCGATGGAGTTCTCGATCGGCACGCAGGCGAAGTCCGCCTCGCCCGCGCGCACCGCGGCCAGCGCCGCGACGGTGCTCTCGGCCGGGATGGGGGTTACCGGCTCGCCGCGGGACGGGATCAGGCCGTTGGCTGCCAGCGCGCGCAAAGCTGCCTCGGTGAACGTCCCCTCGGGGCCGAGGTATGCGATGCCGGGCACCGCACCACCCTAACGGTTGACCTGGTAATCGCGTTCCGCTGCACAGAAGCCTTGCGCATCGCAGCCGCTACTAGTTAAGTTAGGCTCACCTTACCAACCGAAAGGCAGCGCGATGGCATCACCAGCACTGACTGCGGCACCCACGACCGCGGAGCGGATCCGGAGTGCGTGCGTGCGTGCCGACGGCGCGATGCTGGCCGTCGAGGGGCTCGATCCGACCACCACCCCGGTCCATCACCTCCTGGACGACGGATCGTTCGCCATCACCGTTCCGGCCGGCGGCGCGCTGGCGGCGACGGTGGTCTCCGCGGGCATCGCAGGCATCCAGGCCGTCCTGGAGATGACCGACTACGCACCGCTGCCACTGCGCGAACCGGTGCGCTCCCTGGTCTGGATCCAGGGCAGGCTTCGCGACGTCCCAATGAGCGAAGTTCCCGACCTGCTCGATCTGATCGCCGCCACTGAGCCCAATCCCGCACTGCTGCAGGTGAACTCGGGCCCCGCCCGCGCCGAGGGCGATACCCGCTACACCCTGATGCGCCTCGAGATCGAATCCGTCGTGGTCGCCGATTCGACCGGTGCCGAATCCGTGCCGCTCGGGGCGCTGCTCGGTGCACGTCCGGATCCGTTCTGCGCGATGGAGTCCTCCTGGTTGCAGCACATGGAGTCCGCGCATCGCGACGTCGTCGAGCGCCTGGCCACGCGGCTGCCCACGTCGCTGCGCCGCGGCCGGGTCCGCCCGTTGGGACTGGACCGCTACGGCGTCCAGCTGCGGGTCGAACGGGAGGACGGAGACCACGACGTCCGGCTTCCGTTCGCCAAGCCCGTCGACGACGTGACCGGCCTGAGTCAGGCCATCCGCGTGCTGATGGGATGCCCGTTCCTCAACGGCTTGCGCGCGCGGGGCGTCTGAGCGCTGCGCTGCCGACCCCGGGGTGCCGCTACCGTGGCTGCGGTGAGCGCGACCGACGGCGACCCGGCAAGCGGAGACCTGACCGACGCGCAGCGCCGGGCCCTTCGCATCGAGATCGCCGTCGTCCTGGCGGTCACCTTCGGCCTGAGCGCCTACACCGCGCTGCTGCGACTCGTCGAGGGCGTGTTGCTCGGCCTGTCCGGACAGACGGTTGCCCTCAACCCGAAGCGGTCGCCGTTCGACACGATCGACCTCGGCCTCAACCTGGCCAGCTTGTTTCAGCTGGTGGCCTGGGGACTGCTGGCGGTCTATCTGCTGTGGCGCGGCGGAGACGGTCCGCAACGGATCGGCCTCACCCGAATCCGTTGGCGCCAAGACCTTCTCGGCGGTGTCGGGCTGGCACTGCTGATCGGTGTGCCAGGCCTGGCGCTGTATCAGATCGCCAGGATCATCGGACTGAACGCCTCCGTCGAGCCCGCCGAGCTCAACGACACGTGGTGGCGCATCCCCGTCCTGCTGCTGCTGGCGTTCGGCAACGGGTGGGCCGAGGAGGTCATCGTCGTCGGCTTCCTGATGACACGGCTGGGCCAGCTCAGGGTCAATCCGTGGACCGCACTGGCCGTCTCGAGCCTGCTGCGCGGCGCCTATCACCTGTACCAGGGGTTCGGCGCCGGGCTGGGCAACATCGCGATGGGGCTCGTCTTCGGGTACGTCTGGCAACGCACCGGCAGGCTGTGGCCGCTGATCGTCGCGCACACCCTGATCGATGTGGTGGCGTTCGTCGGGTACTCGCTGCTGGCGGGGCGACTCGGCTGGCTGCTCTGACGCACGTACATTCTTAGGGTGACCGACAAGCGGCCGCCTTTCCCAGGGCCGGTCCCGCCGCCTCCTCCGCGCCGAAACCCAGGCCGCCGAGAGCCGTCGCAGGTGATCCGTCGCGACCCGAACTACCGGCCACCCAGGCCCGACCAGTGGCCGCCCAATCCGCCGACTCCTCCCCGTCGGCCCGTCCCACCACCGGCACCCGCGCGCAGGCCCGCGCCCCCTCCTGCACCTGCCCGCCGACCTGCGCCACCCCCACCGCCGATCGCGAAGAAGAAGCCCCGCCGCGTGCGCCGCTGGTTAGGGATCGCAGCCGTCTGCCTTCTGCTGCTGTTCGTCGCCGGTGTGGCACTCGGCGTCTGGGTCGACTCGTCACTGAACCGCATTCCGGCGCTGACCGACTACTCCGACCGCCCGGCCCAGGGGCGCGGAACGACGTGGCTGCTCGTCGGCTCCGACGGCCGTGAGGGCCTGACCCCCGAACAGCAGGCCGAGCTCACCACGGGCGGCGATCTGGGAGCCAGCCGCACCGACACGATCCTTCTGGTGCACCTGCCCGCCCTGGGTTCCGACAGCGCGGCCACCATGGTCTCGATCCCCCGCGACTCCTATGTCTCCATCCCGGAGTACGGAAACGACAAGATCAACGCGGCGTTCTCGATCGGTGGTCCGGCTCTGCTGGCCAGGACGGTCGAACTGGCCACCGGCATGCGCGTCGACCACTACGCCGAAATCGGTTTCGGCGGCTTCGCCGGCCTCGTCGACGCTGTCGGGGGCGTGACGATGTGCCCGACCGAGCCGATCAACGATCCGCTTGCCGGGATCGACCTGCCCGCAGGCTGCCAGAAGCTCGACGGCCGCAACGCGCTCGGCTTCGTCCGCTCCCGAGCCACCCCGCGGGCGGACCTCGACCGCATGGTCAATCAGCGTCAGTTCATGTCCGCGCTCGTGGATCGCGCCTCCAGCCCGTCGGTCCTGCTCAATCCGCTGAGGTGGTATCCCTTGGCGAGCGCCGCCAAGGACACCCTGACGGTCAACGAGGGCGATCACCTCTGGGACCTGGCTCGGTTGGGCTGGGCCCTGCGCGGCGACCTCACCACCCTGACGGTTCCGATCGGCGACTTCGCCGAGAACGGCTCCGGGTCGATCGTCGAATGGGACAGCGACGCCGCCGGACGACTGTTCACGGCACTGAACTCCGACTCGCCGATCCCCCAGGACGTCCTCGACACCGCCAACCCATAACGACAGCAAACGCTGTAGCGTGCGTCACAGCAGCTCTGTCAAGTAAGGGTAAGCTCGCCTGCCTTAGGTTGACCTTCGGTGACAATGGGCCCTGACCTGCTATATCTTGGCCGCATGACTACGCATGACGCCATCGATACCAAGTTCCACAGCCTGCTCAACGACCAGGTGCGCAGCGAACTCGGAGCGTCGCAGCAGTATCTCGCCATCGCGGTGTATTTCGATAGCGCCGACCTTCCCCAGCTGGCCTCCTTCTTCTATCGCCAGTCGGTCGAGGAGCGCAATCACGCGATGATGCTCGTGCGTTACCTGATCGATCGCGACGTAACCACCGAGATCCCGGCCGTGGATCCGGTGCGCAACAGCTTCGAGACGCCCCGCGACGCCATCGCCCTCGCCCTGGATCTCGAGCGATCGGTCACCGATCAGATCAGCCGCCTTGCCGCCACCGCCCGGGATGAGGGCGACTACCTCGGCGAGCAGTTCATGCAGTGGTTCCTCAAAGAGCAGGTCGAAGAGGTCGCCCAGATGACCACGCTGGTCCGGATCGCCGAACGCGCGGGCTCCGACCTGTTCCATCTCGAAGACTTCGTGGCGCGCGAGATCTCCGCATCGTCTGCTGACCCGTCGGCTCCCAAGGCGGCGGGCGGCGACCTTTAGACCGAGGCGCTGCAGCTAGTCGCGCCCCGCGCCCGTCAGACCGTTCTGCAGCCAAGCCTTGGTGCGGCCCGGATGGTTCGTCGCTATCCAGGCCACACCGAGGTCCCTGCAGTACTGCACGTCCTCGTAGTGGTCGACCGTCCAGCAGTACAGCGCACGGCCCTGCGCGGCCGCCCGATCCACCAACTCGGGGTGTTCGCGCAGCGTCGCGATCGACGGTCCCACCGCGGTCGCACCGACCGTGGTCGCGGCACTGCCGCCCAGATACCGCGACGTCTCACCGAGCAGCACCGTCGGCAACATCGGAGCCGCCCTGCGGATCCGCCACACGGCAGCCGCCGAGAACGACATCACCACCGCCCGCGACATGTCCGCCGACGCCGGCGAGGCGATGCCGTACCGGTGCAGCAGCGCCAGAACCTTGCTTTCCACCAGGGCGCCGTAGCGGACGGGGTGCTTGGTCTCGATGAACATCTTGACCGGTTTGTTCCAGTCCAGGACCAGCGCGACCAGATCGTCGAGGGTCAGCAGTCCGGTCTCGCCCTGGCTGCCGTCCTCGCGCCAACTCGGATGCCAGGACCCGTAATCGAGTTCGCGCAGCTGCGCCAGCGTCATCTCGCTGACCAGGCCCGTTCCGGTCGAGGTGCGATCCAGCTTGCGGTCGTGGACGCACACGAGGTGACCGTCCCTAGTCAGCCGGACATCGCATTCGACGGCGTCGGCACCCTCCTCGAGAGCGCGTTCGTAGGCGGCTCGGGTGTGCTCGGGGAGGTCAGCTGAGGCACCTCGGTGGGCGACCACGAAAGGATGGCCGCCGAACGTCTCGCCGGAGCTCATAGGGCTATGCTGCCGGGTTCTCCCCGTTCGGCTCAACTGCACGCGCGGGTTCGGCGGAATTGTCATCGACGGCCGCAACCATCACCCAGCGCCGCGAAGGCCGTTCGACAGGCTGGCGTTCGAAGCCCTGGAACACCTGCGCGACGAGCAGCAGAGCTGCGGCACCGAAGAGATAGGCCACGATCGTCGCGACGGTGTTGTTGGCGATTCCCTGCGGATCGGCGGTGAAGCTCGTGGCGATGGAGAACACCGACAGGGCGGTGCTCGCGACCCAGACCACCCACCACACCATGATCGGCCGGTGCAGCCAGCGCTGCCGGCCCTCGGTGTCGGCGAGTTCGATGACATAGACGGGCGCCAGCAGCAGGTTGACCAGCGGGGTCAGCGAGCCGACCCGCAATTCCCACGGCGCTCTCGGATCTGTTCGGCCGAGGTGGGCGAAGGCCGCCGCACGACGGGCGATGAGCCAATTGGTCAGAATCAGCGCACTCGCCACCACCATGAACACCGCGACGACGCTGACCGCCACGCCGCCCCAGGTCGCGATGGCGGCCACCCAAGGGTTGAGCAGGACAGTGCGGTTGATGATCAGCAGGATGTAGCGCACCAGGTGAGCGAACGCTGCGGCGCCGAGCGCCGCCACGGTCAACGTCAGAATCGTCCGAACGGCTTTGGGCGACGGCCCCTTGCGTGGCGCGGTCTGCTCGGTGGGTCCCTCGAAGTGTTCGACCAGACCCCATCGCGGGATGCTCAGGTAGCGCGGCGTCGGGCCGAGGTCGCGGCGCTCGCGACGCGGATTCGGCGGGGCTCCCGGGCGGACGGCGACCCAACGGTATCCCGTGGGAAGCGGTGGCCCCTGGCGGTTGCCCTGATGCTGGGGTGGCATCTGCCGCTGGTTGTCCCACCCCTGCCCGGGTGCGTGGCCCGACGGCGCGAGCAGCGTGCCGCGGCAACGAGGGCACCACACCCGCTGCCGGTCGCGCACGTTCCACCGCGTCCCGCACTGGGAGCACACTTGGATCATCGGACCAGCCTCACGAGAACAGGGTAGGTCAGACCCTCCCCGGGGCCCCGTCGTCGGTCACGACGGGGCGTCCCGCTCCCGCCCAGGCCAGCATTCCGCCGGTCACGTTCACCGGCTCGTATCCATTGCGCGCCAGGTACTGCGCAACGCGCTGCGAGCGCCCGCCCGCGTGACACACCACGTACAACCGCGCTTCGGTGTCGATCTCGGCCAGCCGGGCCGGCACATCCCCCATCGGTATGTGCTGGGCGCCGGGTGCGTGGCCCCGCTGCCACTCGTCGTCTTCACGGACATCCAGCAGGACCGCGGTTCCGTCGCCGGCCTCGCCGAAGTTCGTCGGAACCTCGCCGATCACCGCCTGCGGCACATCGGTGTCATCCATGACCACATGCTGACACGCTCCTGCGACCACACACCAGCAGCAATATCGGCGACGACGCAGCACTATCCACAGTATCCACAGGTTCATCCACAGGGTGCGGTCGGGCTGTCGACCGTGACGGGCCAGTCCGTGGCGGTGAACACCTGTCAACGCTGTGGATAACCCCGCCCGCCGACGCCGCGGCGATCAACAAGCCCGGATCCGCTCAGAGCGAAATCTCTCGCTGTTCTAAGCTTTTCGGTGCTCGCACCTGCGGCTTGCGCCCGATTTCTCAGCAGCGGACCGGAGGAGTTATGATCGCCGTCACATGGGTCTGGTGTGACTGATGTCACTCGGCTCAGTGGACCGTTTGCCATTCGGGGGAGGTATCAGAGCGTGCAGGTGAGGAGCATCTGATGGCATCGTCGTCAATGGGGTCGGGATCTGCGTTTCCGCCGTCCGAATGGCAGTCGTCGGGGCGCGTCTACACCCGCAGTCAGCTGATGGCGTTCCTGCGGGCCGGTCTCATCGCTCTGGTTCTGCTGGGCATCCTCGCCCTCATCGTCCTCTTCTGACGGTCCAGATCACCCGGTAGGACCCCGCCGCAGGCACCCAGCCGAATTCTCGTGAATCGGTTACCCCGGGGGCGCCGGCATTGTCGGATAGCGCCTCGAACGTTGTGCCAGAGGACGTTTGACGTACTCCGCCAACTCTTTTGATCAGGTAGCGCGTCGACAGCAGCGGATCGGGAAAGATCCGCAACTGACCTTGCTTCGGGGTGCCGCCCCGCACCGCGAGCAGACCGTCTCCGGGCACCAGTGCCGGACGCATCGAATCCTCGACGACGACGAAACGGCGCACCAATCCCCCGCCGAGCCACCGCGACGGCCCATGGTTACGCCGCATGGGCTAAGGGTAAGTTAGGGCACATGCTGCATCGACTCTTCGACTCCGTCTTTTCCGAAGCCACTCCCGCTCACGCTCACTGCGATCTGTACTGCGGCGTCTACGATCCCGCGCAGGCCAAGATCGAGGCGCTGTCCTGCCTCAAGACGCTGCAGAAGTATCACGATTCCGACGACGAGCACTTCAAGACCCGCGCAATCATCATCAAGGAGCGTCAGGCCGAAGAGGTCAAGCACCACCTGATGGTGCTGTGGGCCGACTTCTTCACCAAGGACCACTTCGAGCAGTTCCCGAATCTGCATCAGCTGTTCTGGGACGGCGTCCACGGGGCGGGCGATGTGAAGAAGTCGCTCGACGTGGCCGTCGCCGAGAAACTCCTCAAGACGATCGACGAAATCGCCGACATCTTCTGGCAGACCGACAAGGGCAAGCAGATGGGCGTCTACCCGCCTGCCTGACGGCCCGCATCGTTCCTACGAACCCGTTCCCGGCTCGGTCCCTGCTGACCGGGCCGGGTTTCGTTTGTCACCGGTCCCCCTATTGTTACCTGCCGGCAACGGTGTCCTGTTGCGCGCCAACGAGTTCCTGTCGCATCCTGAGACATGGATTTCGGGTCCGGTCGGGCGATCGAGATCGCCCCGTTTCATTCGCAAGGGTCGTTGAAGGGTTTCGTGGTGTCGGGCAGGTGGCCGGATTCCACGAAGGAGTGGGCACAGCTGCTCATGGTCGCCGTCCGTGTCGCATCCCTGCCCGGCCTGCTGTCGACCACGACAATCTTCGGCGCCCGGGAAGAACTACCGGATCAGCCGGCACCGGGCACCGTGGGCCTCGTGCTGGCTGAGGGAACCGTCGTGGGCGATTCCGCGGTGCCGCCGGGTCACTTCGCCGAGCATCAGCCCCCGGCGCTGATGATGCTGCACCCGCCGTCGGAGACGATGCCGTCGCTGCCCGAATGCACCGGCGCGGCGTCTGGCTGCGTTCTTCTTCCGGGACTGCCCCACCTGGGGCTCGAGCACCGCGCGGCCTGGGTGGAGGCCGAGTCGGACGGCACCGTGACATCCATGGTGAGCCGCGTGGGTGTCGATCCGATCAGCCATCCTGACACCGCGATCCTGGCCATGCTCCTGGCCGCCTGAGCGCGGCACCTCAGCGTCCTGCCACTGGCTACTGACAGTTTCATCGACTGTCCTCTTCGGCCTGCGTGCGTGAGTTTGCGGCCCTACATGGCGCGGAGCACGGCGGCCCGCCAACTGCGCGGGGAGCCGACAAGCTCCTGCCAGCAAACCCCGGGAGCCTTGCGGAGGCAAAGACCTCGGCGTTGCCCGAGGTGAGCAGAGATACTCCTGTGGCTAGGACCCCCAAAGAGGCGTGATTACCGTTACTACGGTGCCGTTATTATTTGCTTAGCCGCACCGTACTATGGCGGTGTTAGGTGCGGATATACATCGCTTCCAGGTCGGCGGCAGAGCACTGCAACGTGGTCCAAGTTGACTTTTACGCGGTTTGCACTTGGTTGTGGCCACAACTGTCGCTACGATGATCAGCAAATACGCCGCCCTTTGAACCCGCTCGCCTGTATGTGGAGGTCAATACGATGAGCAACACGTTTGCCGCTCGCCTCAATCGACTGTTCGACACCGTTTACCCGCCCGGACGTGGGCCGCACACCTCTGCGGAGGTGATCGCAGCACTCAAGGCAGAGGGTGTCACCATGTCGGCGCCGTACCTGTCTCAGCTGCGCTCCGGCAACCGTACCAATCCGTCTGTGGCAACGATGGCGGCGCTTGCCAACTTCTTCCGCATCAAACCCGCCTACTTCACCGACGACGAGTACTACGAGAAGCTCGACAAGGAGCTGACACTGCTTGCCGGGATGCGCGATGAGGGCGTTCGCCGCATTGCGGCGCGGACGGTGGGGTTGTCGGCGGAGGCCAAGCAGGACATCGTCCAGAAGGTTGACGAACTGCGTCGCCGCGAAAACCTCGACGATTAGCCCGGTGCTGGTGCCGGCGAATGAGTCGGCAACGCACCTGCCGCCGTCACGTTCGGCGGCGGGTGTCAGACCCCGCTGAGCTGTCGGTATTGGCGCGAGATCTCCAGAATCCACTCGCGGTCCGAGTACGTGGTCGGCTGACGCAGCCAGGCCAGCCCGGGAAACTTCTCCCGTCCGCCGCCGGGGGCGTCGTCATGGCCCTCATAGATCCACGCGGCGATCGCGGCCGCCTGCTCCGTCGGTGACACGTCGGGTGCCTCGAGCTCGGCACGCTCGACCAGTTCGTCGAGATCGCTGACATCGGCCCCCGCCGTGTCGACGGGACGCAGCGCTCCATCGGCGGCGGTGGCTTCCAGGAAGAGTGCGTCGGAGATCAGTGACATCCGCTCGGCGACGCGAAACACCAGCGGACCGCGCGGCCGCACCCCGATCCCGACGTCGGGGTGGCGGCGCCCCAGCTCCTCCAGCAGCGGCTGGATCGTCCGCAGTTCCTTACGGGCACCGAACCAGTCCTCCAGGCTCGGCAGCAGTGATCCGGCCGCGACGATCAGCATCGCGCATCCCAGAAGGGTCGCGGCGGCTCCGACACCGATCAGACCCGTCGTCCCCGCGACTCGGAGCAAGATGAACGCGAGAGCCAGGACGATCAACACGATCCCGACGGTGAAGACGAACAGCGCCCTACCGCGGCGCGTCCGGTTCGAGTGACGCAGGCCGGCCCACGCGACGAGGCTCAACGCCATGAGCACGTACAGGAGCGGGATCAGCCACGGAAGCGCATTACCACCGGAATTGAGGTTGCGCCGCAGATACTCTTCGGGCGACATCTCGGGCTGCTGACCTGCCATCAGGAAAACCGCCATGCTGATGCCCGCGATCACCGCCGCGACGCCGTATTGGGCAAGGGCGATCCTGCGCACGGTGGCAGGGGCGCGGATCGACGAGACGGTCGTGATCATTACGCAACTGCCTGCCGCACAGGCGATCAGCGCCACCTGGCTCAGACCCATCGAGATGTTCGGCCAGCGCAGCAGCGTGTCGATGAGCAGGGTCAGCGGTTCCCAGTTGAGAGCTGCGACCACGCCGAGGCTGCCCAGCGCAAGGATCATGGCGGTGCTCACCAGCGACTGCTTGTTGACCAATGCCCAACCGATACGCAGGCCGGTGGCCAGTCCGAGAAGACCGGCGATCACCCAGATGATCAACCAAATGCCTCTCCGAGACGCACCTGCACGATCGACGAGCGATCCGACGGTAGGCGCCCCAGCCGATAGATCAGCAGGGCCGCGAAGTCCTCGGCCTCCTGCTCGGCGTCCTCACCGCTGGGACCCATGCATCCGGTGCGCTGGTTGAGCATGTAACCGATCAGCTCCGAGCTGGCGAGCTCGGTGCTCTCGATGGCCGCCTGGACGACCGGGATGCCCTCGTGCCCGAGCACCAGGTGGCCCAGCTCGTGGGCGAGCGTGCGGTCCCAGGCAGGCAGGCCCTGCTGGATCAGGAAGACATCGCGGTCGGCGTACTGCCGCCACTGACCGCACACCCCGGGCGGCAGTTCCGCGGTCGCGAGTTCGATCGCTCGGCCGCGGCTCTCGCCGACGGCCTCGACCAGGCGGGGCAGCGAGACCTCACCCCGTCGCGGGGCCAGATCGAGCACCTCGCTGACCGCGCGGGTGACGTTGCGGCTCGCCGGCATGGTTCCCCCTCTCCACATCAACAACTATGCGCTGCTCCCCCGCTGTGGGCGAGCGGTTCCTGCTACTTCATGAATCGCGCTATTCCACTGGTACGCACGCCTTGTCCCGCCTTGGCCTGGCGGTATCCCAGCAGCCCGCCCGCCCCGGTGAGGACCAGGATTCCGGCGACCCCGGGCAGGGCCAGGGCGGCAATCTGCGCCAGACCCGCCGAGCGTAGGTACTCGCCGTACCCGATGCGGGCGCCCGGCACCGGCGCGGCGGCGCCGCTGCCCACGGACGCGGGCAGGGGCTCACGTACCTGCGGCGGTGACGTGCCGACCTGGCGCGGCGCGGCAGGTACCCCGGCGGAGGCGCCCCCCGCAGGACCGCCGCCGGCAGCCGGGACGGCTGCCGGCCCGACCACAGGGCCGACGCCGACCGGCGCGGGGATCAAGACCGGCACGCTGACCGGCGCGGTACGGACGTCGGTCGATGCGATCTCGACCCCGGGGAGGATGTCCAGGACGTCCGGGCGCGCCGGCCCTCCGACCGCTGGTGCCCCCGGAAGGTTCGGGGGGACGCCCACCGGCGGTCGGTCATCGTCGTCGTCCTCCGATGCCGGCGGCACGTCGGGAGCGTCCGGCCATGGCCACGGCCAGGGCCAACAATCCTCGTCGCCTTCTTCGCAGCAGGGCGGCCGCGGTGGTTCCTCCGGTTCGGCGACCGGATCCTCGGCCTTGCCGGGTGCATCGTCGTCGCCACCGGGGGTCGGAGCGGGATCGTCCTTGCCGGGTGGGGCCCCGTCCGGTCGGCCGGGATCGGAAGCGCCGTCGCCCGTCCGCGACGGGAGGTCTCGCTTGCCGGTGTGCCTGTTCTCGCTGGGTGCGCTGTCGTCGCGGGTGGTCGCTTCCGGGTCGGCGTGGGCCGTCGCGGCGCCGAGGCCGCCGACCAGTAGTGCGGAGGCGACCAAGCAGGACGCTGTGGCGATGCGCGAACGCGAACCCACGTCGTCACCACCCTTCGACGACCCTGCCGCCGTCTCACCCCGATACCGGTGACGATTCTCGCACAATCCACGTTCACTGTTTGCTGAGAAGCTCAAACGAACAGCCCGGCAGGGAGCGGGACCACCCCGGTGAGCGGCTAACGATAGGGTTGGACACCGTTACCGCCGGTTACCCGGCGGACTGTGCTCGACGAGACGAACCGGGAGGCCACAGGGATGGGTCTGTTCAAGCGACGCAAATCCCGTGCGACCCGCAGGGCCGAGGCCCGCGCCATCAAGGCCAAGGCCAAGCTCGAAGCCAAACTGGGGGCCAAGAACGAGGTCCGCAGGTTCAAGGCTGAGCAGAAGGCGCAGACACGCGCCCTCAAAGCGCAGCTGCGAGCGCAGCGGGAGAGTGACCGCGCTGCGCTCAAGGTTGCTGAAACCCAGCTGAAAGCGGTCAGGGAGGGCAAGCTGTTGTCTCCCACGAAGGTTCGCCGGGTGCTTACCGTCACGCGTTTGCTGGCGCCGGTGGCCGTGCCGCTCGTGTACCGGGCGTCGATCGGGGCGCGCGGGTTGATCGATGAGCGCCGCGCCGATCGGCTCGGGGTGCCGCTGACCCAGCTCGGCCAGTTCTCCGGGCACGGCGCCGAGCTGTCCGCCCGTATCTCGGGCGCCGAGCAGTCGTTGCGCCTGCTGACCGACAAGCGGCCCAAAGACGCCGAGACCAAACAGTTCGTCGGCGCGATGAACGAACGGCTCAGCGATCTCGCCGCCGCGGTCGCCGCGGCCGAGAACATGCCGTCGGCCCGCCGCAGGCCGGCTCACGCAGCAATAAGTCAGCAGCTCGACGGCATCGACGCGGACCTGATGGCACGCCTCGGCGTGGTCTGACCCGTTGTCGAAAGCCCCTGCGCGACTGCGCGGTACGGCGGCGGGCCTGCTGACGGCAGCGCTCACACTGGCCGCGCACGGCCTGGCCGGTGGCCATCTGCCGTTCGGGGCCACCGGACTCCAACTTGCCGTCGTCGCAGGCATCGTCGGCGGTCTGGCCGCATCGTTGTCAGGCGACGTCCGCGGGCTGGCAGCGCTTCTGGCTCTCGGCCAGACGGCGGGGCACGCGGTACTGGCCGCGCACGGAAATCACCTCGGCGCCGCAGCGCCCACCTGGGTCATGATCGCGGCGCACGGCGCAGCGACCGTGCTGGGCGCGGCGCTGATCAGCCTCGGCGACCGCCTGTGCCGGTTGCTGTCCCGGGCGATACGGGGCGCGGCGCAGCGCCCGCCGGCGCCAGTGTCCGCGGCTCAGACCGTAGCCCTTCGAGGGGCCGATCAGCCGATGCGCGCCGCCCTGGCGCTGGCGTCGTCGATATCGCATCGGGGTCCTCCGGTCTCGGCCAGCCGCTGACCGAAATCCCGATCGACCGAGAAAGCAACAATCGAATGACCGCAATTCAGCGTGCGCTGCACGCTTTCTTCGTGGCGGCCGTGACTCTCGTCCTCGCCTCCGGCGCGCTCGCCGCCGCAGGCGCGGCCTGGGCTCATGCCGCCCTCATCGCCAGTGATCCCGCAGATGCCGCAACCCTGCAACAGCAGCCCGCCAGGGTCAGCGCGACCTTCAACGAACCCATGCAGCCGCAGTTCGCGGCCATGACCGTCGTCGGCCCCGACGGCGCGCAGTGGGGCGAGGGCGAACCTGCCGTCGACGGCACCGACATCAGCGTGGCGGTGAAACGAGGCTCCCCAGCGGGGGCTTACACCGTGAACTACCGCGCCACCTCGGCCGACGGCCACGTCGTGACCGGTTCGTGGACGTATGAGGTGCTCCAGTCGGGCCCGCAGGCAGTGACGACGGCTGCGACGCCCGCACCTGAGACCACGCCGGCGGCTGCGCCCGCCGACACGACCGCCTCGGATGGGCTGCCCGTGTGGCCGTTCGTCGCCGGGGTCACCGTGATCGTCGCGGGCGGCGCCATCTGGGCGGTTCGGCGCAGGACGTGAGGTATCGCCGAGCGGTGGCGGGTGGTGCACTCGTCACCGCGGCCGCGTGCGTCCTTGCGTGGGCCCTGGCGTATCCGGCCAGTTCCCTGGGGCCGGCTCTGGTGCGGGCGGTGGCCGACGCTGCGGCTGTCGTGACGGTGGGGCTGGCGGCCGTGCCGCTGCTGGACGGGCCCCGGTACCGCGACGAGCTCGTCCGCCGCGCCACCGCACCGCTGGTGTCGGCGTCGGCGGTCTGGCTGGTGGCCGAGCTGATCCGCCTGCCGTTGGCGGGCGCAGAGGCTGCGGGGACCGCGGTCACCGACCTCGGTGTGGGCACCGCGTGGGAGTTCACCGCGCACACCGCGGTGGGACGAGCGGGCCTGCTGACGATCGCCGCCGCCGCCGTCGTGTGTACGGCAGCGGCTCTGGCACGCCGCTCCGGACCGGTGACGGTGATCGTGGCGGGAAGCGCGGGGATCGGCGTCATGGGACATCCGCTGACGGGGCACCTGTCCGACAGCTCTTTCGGTGGCGTCGCCATCGCCGTGCACGCTCTGGCCGCAGCGCTGTGGTGTGGCGTGTTGGCCGCACTGGTGCTCACCGTCGACCACCGGGGCCAGTGGGCGCGGGTGCTACCGAGGTTCTCCCAGCTCTCGCTCGGGTGTGTGGCTGCCCTGCTCGCCGGCGGCGCAGGGGGCGGTGTCGTCCTGATGAACTCGCCCACCGAGCTGCTCACGACGGGGTACGGACGGGTGCTGACCGCAAAGCTCGTGCTCACGGCGATGCTCATCGTGTTGGCTTGGCGGAACCGGGAGATCTGGTTGCCCTCGGCGCGCGCACACCGCACCACCGCGGCGGTGTCCCGGAGCCGCGCCTACACCGAGCTGGCGCTGATGGCGGCAGCGCTGGCCGCGGCGGCCACCCTTTCGGTGACCGGCTGACACCGCAAGGTCGGCCAGCGACGACCTGGCATGATGGGGCGCATGGCAGACGAGCCGGATCGGCCTGACGAAAGTCCCGACAGCGCAACCCCGCCGGCGCCGCCGCCGGCCCCTCCGGCCAAGAAGGCCGCGGCGAAGAAGGTTGCCCCCGCCAAGAAAGCGGCGCCCGCCAAGAAGACCCCGGCCAAGAAAGCTCCCGCCAAAAAGGCGCCTGCGAAGAAGGCCGTCGCGAACAAATCTGCACCCGCCAAGAAAGCAGCGCCCGCCAAGAAGGCGGCGCCCGCCACCGACGCCGACCTCGCGTCGGCTGCGAAAGAGGCTGCCGCACAAGCGAAGACGACTGTGGCAACCGCAACCGACGCAGTGTCCTCCCCGGCGCCGGTGTCGATCACCACGCCGGAGGCATCCCGACTGCCGCTTGTCGCGGCCCTCGTGACCGGAGTCCTCGCGGTCGTGGTCGTCCTGCTGGCCGCTCGACGCAACAGCGATGACTGACGTGACGGTCGCGCCCCGCCCCACCGCGGACCTGGTCGACGAGATCGGCCCCGAGGTGCGCAGCTGCGACCTGCAGCTGCGGCAGTACGGCGGACGCTCCGAGTTCGCCGGACCCATCACCACCGTGCGGTGCTTTCAGGACAACGCGCTGCTCAAGTCAATGCTCTCCGAGCCGGGCAACGGCGGAGTCCTGGTGATCGACGGCGACGGTTCGGTACACACCGCCCTCGTCGGCGATGTGATCGCCGAATTGGGCCGCTCCAACGGCTGGTCCGGCCTGATCGTCAACGGTGCGGTCCGGGACGCGTCCACGTTGCGGACGCTGGACATCGGGATCAAGGCGCTGGGCACAAATCCGCGGAAGAGCACCAAGACCGGTGAGGGAGTGCGGGACGAGGCCGTCGAATTCGGCGGTGTCGTCTTCACTCCGGGCGACATCGCCTACAGCGACGACGACGGAATCGTCGTCGTCGCCGCAGGCTGAGCTGGACTGGGGCTTAGACCGCCACCGGCGTGCGCGCCTTGGTGAACTCGAGCGCCTCGTCCTCGATCTTCCCGTTGCGGATCACCCGCAGGTCGACGAGGTAGTTCTGCTTCAGCCGCCACGGCGCCTTCGAGCCTGACTTCGGCAGCCGATCCAGCGCCCGCTTGATGTATCCCGACGTCAGGTCGACGAACGGGAGCCGCTCGACGTCGCCGCCGGGCTCGCGAGGCACCACGGTGTCGAAGCCGTGCTCGGCCATGTAGCTGAGCAGCCTGCTCACGTACTCAGATGTCAGGTCCGCCTTCAACGTCCACGACGCGTTGGTGTACCCGAAGGTGAACGCCATGTTCGGCACGTTGGACAGCATCATGCCCTTGTACGCGACGGAATCGGCGAGGTCCTGCGGGACACCGTTGCGCAGCACCTTGGCCCCGCCGAAGAACTGGACGTTCAAACCCGTTGCGGTGACGATGATGTCGGCGTCCAATGTCTGACCCGAGGTGAGCAGAATGCCATCGGCGGTGAAGCGCTCGATGGTGTCGGTCACGACGTCGGCCTTGCCCTTGCGGATCGCCTTGAAGATGTCGCCGTTCGGCGCGAGGCAGACCCGCTGATCCCACGGCTTGTAGTCCGGTGCGAAGTGCCGGTCGTAGTCGAATCCCTCGGGCAGTCGCCGTTCGGCCATGGTGCGCAACGCTTTCCGGAATACGTTCGGCAGCGCGCGAGCGAGTTGGTACTGCCCGGTGGCCGCCAGGATCGCCTTCCAGCGCACCGCGGTGTAGGCCGTCTTCTCCGGCAGGAGGCGGTAGGCGCGCGCCGCGAACGGATCCTTGTCCGGCAGCGATCCGATATAGGTGGGGGTGCGCTGAAGCATCGTCACGTGGCCGGCACCGCTGTCGATGAGCGCGGGGATGAGCGTGATCGCGGTCGCGCCACTGCCGATCACGACGATCTTCTTGCCCTGGTAATCCAGGTCTTCGGGCCAGTGCTGAGGATGCACGATGGTGCCGGCGAAGTCCGCGGCGCCGGGGAAATCCGGTGAGAAACCCTCGTCGTAGTTGTAGTAGCCACTGCAGGCCCACAGGAAGCCGGCGTTCAGCTGGCTCTCCTCGCCGTCGCGCTCGATCGTGAGCTCCCACCGGCGGTCTTCGTCCGACCAGTTTGCCGCGACGACCTTCTGCCCGTACCGGATGTGCTTGTCGATGCCGTTCTCGGTGGCGGCCTCGTTGAGGTAATTCCAGATCGAAGGCCCATCGGCGATCATCTGGTCGGTCGCCCACGGCTTGAAGTGGAATCCGAGGGTGTACATGTCGGAATCCGAGCGGATCCCCGGGTACTTGAACAGGTCCCAGGTGCCGCCCAGCTTCTCGCGGCGCTCCAGGATCGCGTACTTGATACCTGGGCGCTGCTGCTGGAGATGCCAGGCTGCGCTGATGCCGGAGATGCCGGCTCCGACGATGACAACGTCGACAAATTCGGTCATGGCGTAAAGCTATCAACAGCGTGTTGAACGAGTCAACACCCTGTTGAAAGTTTCAACACCGTGTAAAGTCAGCGGAGTGACATCCGTGAGCCAAGCCCGCCCGACAGGCGGACGCCGGTCGGCCCGGCCGTCAGGGGACGACCGTGAGCTGGCAATCCTGGAGACGGCCGAGCGGCTGCTCGACGAGCGGCCGCTGGCCGAGATCTCCGTCGATGACCTCGCCAAAGGCGCCGGGATCTCCCGGCCCACGTTCTATTTCTACTTCTCCTCCAAGGATGCGGTCCTGCACAGCCTGCTCGGCCGAGTCATCGCCGACGCGGACGCCGCGCTGCTGGACCTGATCGCCCATCCACCCGAGGATCGGCGCAAGATCTGGCGGCGCGGCATCAATGTGTTCGTCGAGACGTTCGGCGCACACCGGGCCGTCTGCGCGGCCGCGACGGCGGCCAAGGCCACCAACACCGAATCCCGCGATCTGTGGGCGACGTCGATGCAGCGGTGGATCGACCACATCACCGATGTGATCGAGGCCGAACGCGCTCGCGGCGCGGCGCCTGAGACGATTCCTGCGCGCGAGCTGGCCACGACGCTGAATCTGATGAACGAGGCGGTCATGGTGTCATCGTTCATCGGGCATGAGCCCGCCCTTCCCGACGACCGGGTGCTGGACAACCTGGTGCATGTCTGGGTCACCAGCATCTACGGCGAAACTGCCTGATCTGTCGGTGACCGATGCGAACATATGTTCGTGCCGGCCACCCCTGCCCGATCGCCTGCGGCGATTCTGCACGCCGATCTCGACTCGTTCTACGCCTCGGTCGAGCAGCGCGATGATCCGTCCCTGCGGGGCAAGCCCGTTCTCGTCGGCGGCGGTGTCGTGCTGGCCGCGAGCTACGAGGCGAAGGCCTACGGCGTGCGCACGGCGATGGGCGGTCGCCAGGCCCGCGCACTATGCCCCCAGGCGATCGTCGTTCCGCCCCGCATGTCCGCATACTCGCAGGCCAGCGATGCAGTGTTCGAGGTGTTCCGCGACACGACGCCGGTAGTCGAGCCGCTGTCCATCGACGAGGCCTTCCTGGATGTGTCGGGCCTGCGGCGGGTGTCGGGGACACCGGTCCAGATCGCCGCGCGGCTCCGCGACCGGGTACGCGAGGAGGTGGGCCTGCCGATCACGGTGGGGATTGCGCGGACGAAATTCCTTGCCAAGGTTGCCAGCCAGGAAGCCAAGCCTGACGGGCTCCTGCTGGTGCCGCCGGACCGCGAGTTGGCGTTCCTGCATCCTCTGCCCGTGCGTCGGTTGTGGGGAGTCGGTGCCAAGACCGCCGACAAGCTGCGCGCGCACGGCATCGAGACGGTCGCTGACGTCGCCGAGCTGAGCGAGGCTGCGCTCGGCTCTCTGGTCGGCGGGGCGATGGGTCGGCAACTTTACGCGCTGTCGCACAACGTCGATCGGCGCCGGGTGGTGACGGGCCAGCGGCGGCGGTCGGTCGGCGCACAGCGAGCGTTGGGACGCTCGGGCAACACGATGACCTCCGACGAGATCGACGCCGTCGTCGTCAACCTCATCGACCGCATCACGCGACGGATGCGCAAGGCCGACCGGACCGGCCGAACCCTGGTGCTGCGGTTGAGATTTGACGACTTCGGCCGTGCGACCCGCTCTCATACGATGCCGAGGGCGACGGCCTCGACCGACGCGATTCTCGGTGCGGCGCGGCGTTTGGTCGCCGCGGCGCAACCGCTGATCGCCGAACGCGGCGTGACGCTGATCGGCTTTGCGGTGTGCAACATCGACCGCGAGGGCGCCCAGCAACTGGAGTTGCCGTTCGTCGGCCCGGACGCCGCAGACTCCCTGACGATCGACGTCGCGATCGACAAAGTACGGGGACGTTACGGCAACGCCGCGCTGACGCGGGGTGTGCTCGTCGGCCGCGACCCGGGACTGGAGATGCCCATGCTGCCCGATTGAAGCAGTTGACCTAAGGGGTGAATCGGGCGCGCTAGCTCGCGCGTGTCCACTCGAGCAGGGTGTCGGCGGGCCAGGTGTTGACGATGCGTTCGGGTTCGAGTCCCGAGTCGAGGGCGCGCTGAGCGCCATAGCCGAGGAACTCCAGCTGTCCCGGGGCGTGGGCGTCGGTGTCGATGGAGAAGACGCAACCGATTTCCATGGCGAGTTCGAGCAGACGGGTGGGCGGGTCGCGGCGCTCGGGACGGGAGTTGATCTCGACCGCGGTACCGGCGTCGCGGCAGAGCCCGAACACCTTCTCAGCGTCGAACTTCGATTCCGGGCGCACTCCCCTGCCACCGGTCACGAGCCGGCCGGTGCAGTGGCCGAGGACGTCGGTGTGGGGGTTGGCAACCGCGGTGAGCATGCGGCGGGTCATCGCAGGCGCGTCCATGGCCAGTTTGGAGTGGACGCTGGCTACGACGATGTCCAGACGTTCGAGCAGATCGTCGTCCTGGTCGAGGGAGCCGTCTTCGAGAATGTCGACCTCGATACCGGTGAGAATCCGCATCGGTACGACCTTTTCGCGAATCTCGTCGATGACGTCGAGCTGTTTGCGCAGTCGTTCCGGCGAGAGGCCGTTGGCAACCCGAAGACGCGGCGAGTGATCCGTCAGCGCGCAGTATTCGTGCCCGAGGTCGCGAGCGGCCGTCATCATCTCCTCGATGGGCGCGGATCCGTCGGACCAGTTGGAGTGCACATGCAGATCACCACGTAGCGCGGCGCGGATGTCTCCACCGCCGAGGTCCTGCGCGGACTCGCGTAGCTCGACGAGCGCGTCAGGCTCGCGGCCCGCCCACGCCTGCGCGATGACCTTCGCGGTCTTGGGTCCGACCTTGGGCAACGTCTGCCAACTGTTGGCGGCGCCGTGCTTCTCGCGCTGGGCGTCGGTCAGCGCTTCGACGACGTCGGCGGCGTTGCGGTAGGCCATCACCCGGCGGGGATCTTCGCGTGCGCGGTCCTTGTAGTAGGCGATCTGACGCAGCGCGCTGACCGGGTCCATGCCACCAGTGTGCCCCGATTCGTCCCTACCTGGTCCAGGCGGGATCGCGGCCCGTCAGCGCGACGACGCGGTCGATCAGCGGCGCATCGTCGGGCACCGGTACCGCGGCGCCGAACAATCCGTCGATCGGCTCGCCCCCCGAGAACGAGGCCACGTGATCTCGAACCGCAGCCAGGGTCTCGTCCGGCACGTCATAGTGCAGTCCCGCCGACACCGCGACGTCCCAGCCGTGCACGACGACCTCCGTCAACGCGATCATCCCGCCGACGCCGGCGGGAAAGTCGACCCCGCCGGCCCGGGACATGCCCTCCCACGCCGCCGGGTCTCGCCATGCCTGCGCAAGGCGCGCGAGATGGCGGGGGTAGGACGTCCGCCAGCCGGTTTCCGGTCCGTCACCCATCTCCGGCGGGGTGTCGGTGAGTTCGCCGAAGTCCTTACGGGCCGCCGCGTCGAACGCCAGCGACAGACCACCGAGGTGCGCGATCACCGCGCCCAGATTCATCGCGCCGCACGGGGTGGGTGCGCCCAGCTGATCATCGCGCACCCGGCCCAGCAGTTCGGCCGTGCCAGTGCATGCCGCGGTCATGTCGATCATGCCGATACAGACCAGCGCTCCCGGCAGGACTCATCGCGCGCTTTCAGGAAACGGGACTAGCCTCGGTATACGTGCGATTCGCTTTCAAAACGTCCCCGCAGAACACCACGTGGTCCGACATGCTCGCCATCTGGAAGACGGCCGACCAGATCGACGTCTTCGAATCGGGCTGGACCTTCGACCACTTCTATCCGATCTTCTCCGACTCGAAGGGCCCCTGCCTCGAAGGCTGGATCACCCTGACCGCCCTTGCTCAGGCCACCACGCGCCTGAGGGTCGGCGTGCTCGTCACCGGTATCCACTACCGCCATCCGGCGGTGCTCGCCAACATGGCCTCGGCACTGGACATTGTCTCCGGCGGTCGGCTTGAGCTGGGTATCGGCGCCGGCTGGAACGAGGAGGAGTCCGGCGCCTACGGCATCGAGCTGGGCAGCATCAAGGAGCGCTTCGATCGGTTCGAGGAAGCGTGTCAGGTTCTCAAAGGCCTGCTCAGCCAGGAGAGCACGACGTTCGACGGGACGTTCTATCAGCTCAAGGACGCCCGCAACGAGCCGAAGGGACCCCAGCAACCCCATCCTCCGATCTGCATCGGCGGCAGTGGTGAGAAGCGGACGCTGCGGATCACCGCGCAGTACGCCGATCACTGGAACTTCGTGGGTGGCACTCCCGAAGAGTTCGCCCGCAAGCGTGACGTGCTGGCCGCGCATTGCGCGGACATCGGCCGCGACCCGAAGGAGATCATGCTCTCCGCCCACGTCCGGCTGGGCGAGGACCGGGATTACGACAAGGTCATCGCCGACGCCGCGGGGCTGGGTGCCGAAGGCCTCGATCTGGCGATCATCTATCTGCCGCCGCCCTATGACCCCGCTGTGCTGGAACCGTTGGCCGACAAGATCAAGGCTTCCGGGCTGCTTGCCAGCAAAGCAAACTGACCATCACGAAACGATAACAATCGGGCAAACCTACGGTCACGCGCCGACAAGCCGGCGCTTTCGACCGCGTCAGAGTTCGCTAGACGCCGTAGCGGAGGAGTTCGTCTGCGGTGATCAGCCGCTCTGCCTTCGCGGGGAACTCACGGCTCTTGACCGGGTGACGGAACAACGTCCAGGCGATTCGACCCACCCGTGACCGGGTAATCGGGTTGAGATACATGGCGATTACTCCTGCGGTGTGCAATAGCTGAACCGGGGAGCAACGTTACCCCAGCTTCCTCACCAAGTCATTAGATACCGGCCCCCCGGCAAACTTGCGGAGGCACGCCGATCAAAGATCGGATGTTTTTATTGTGGCTGAAGTGACGGATGTGACTCTGCGAGACCGTCTTGTGATATCAAGATCGCCGCTGATCCAAACGCTGTTGTGGAATCAGCACAACGCATCCGGCGGGGTGACTTTTTGGTCACAATCGCCGCGAACGGCACGGCCGCGAGCTACCGCTGCGGCACCGCGGTCGGCTTGATGGGTGCCGGCAGCGCCGAGTGGCCCATCAGATACTTGTCCACCGCCGACGCTGCGGCACGGCCCTCGGCAATCGCCCACACGATGAGCGACTGACCTCGGCCCATGTCGCCGGCCACGTACACACCGGGCACCGACGTCGCGAACGCGGAGTCGCGACCCACGTTGCCGCGCTCGTTGAACTCCACGCCGAGATCGGTCAACAGCCCCTCGCGCTCCGGCCCCGTGAAGCCCATCGCGAGCAGCACCAGGTCGGCTTCCATCTCGAAGTCCGTACCGTCGACCTTCTCGAACTTGCCTGCGTTCATCACGACCTCGTGGCCTTTCAGCCCGGTGACCCGGCCGTTCTCACCGAGGAACTGCTCGGTGTTGACCGAGTAGACGCGCTCGCCGCCCTCCTCGTGCGCCGAGGAGACGCGGAACATCAGCGGGTAGGTAGGCCACGGCGTGGAATCGGCGCGCGTCTCCGGTGGCCGGGGCATGATCTCGAACTGGTGTACGCTGACCGCGCCCTGGCGGTGCGAGGTGCCCAGGCAGTCGGCACCGGTGTCGCCGCCGCCGATGATGATGACCTTCTTGTCCCTGGCGGTGATCGGCGGCTGACCGTTCTCATCGATGACAGGGTCGCCAAGCTGCACCCGGTTGGCCCACGGGAGGAACTCCATCGCCTGATGGATGCCGTCGAGCTCCCGGCCCGGGATGGGGAGATCGCGGCGCGCAGTCGCCCCGCCGGCCAGCACCACGGCGTCGAACTCCGAGCGCAGCTGCGCGGCCGTGATGTCCACACCGACGTTGACATTGGTGCGGAACTCGGTCCCCTCGGCGCGCATCTGGTCGAGGCGCCGGTCGATGTGGCGCTTCTCCATCTTGAACTCCGGGATGCCGTAGCGCAGCAGACCACCGATGCGGTCGTCGCGCTCGAACACCGTCACCTTGTGGCCGGCACGCGTGAGCTGTTGCGCCGCAGCCAGTCCGGCGGGTCCGGAGCCGACCACCGCGACGGTCTTGCCGGTCAGCTTGGTCGGGGGCAGCGGGACGACCCAGCCCTCCTTGAAGGCGTTGTCGATGATCTCGACCTCGACCTGCTTGATGGTGACCGGATCCTGGTTGATACCGAGCACGCACGAGCCTTCGCACGGAGCGGGACACAGGCGGCCGGTGAACTCGGGGAAGTTGTTGGTTGCGTGCAGACGCTCGATGGCATCACGCCACCGGCCCGTGCGCACCAGGTCGTTCCACTCCGGGATCAGATTGCCCAGCGGACAACCGTTGTGGCAGAACGGAATACCGCAATCCATACAGCGGCTCGCCTGCGCCTTGAGTGTGTCGTGGGAGAAGTCCTCGTAGACCTCCCGCCAGTCCTTCAGCCGAAGATCGACCGGACGACGCTCGGGCGTCTCACGATGCGTGTGCTTGAGAAATCCGCGCGGGTCAGCCATTTGCGGCCGCCATGATCGCCTCGGCAACGCCGTCCTCGTCGGCACCGCGCTCTTCGGCTTCGGCGATCGCCTGCAGCACACGTTTGTAGTCGCGTGGCATGACCTTCGTGAAGTTGGACATCTCGGTACTCCAGTTAGCCAGGATGTGTTGTCCCACCGGCGAATCGGTGGCGTCAACGTGCGCCTGGATCATGTCGTGGACGAACACGGCGTCTTCGGACTCGACACCGTCGAGATCCTCGAGCTCGACCATCTCCGGGTTGAGGTTGTCGGCGAGGACGTTGTTCGGGTCGTAGACGTACCCGATACCACCGGACATGCCCGCAGCGAAGTTCCGCCCGGTGGGGCCGAGGATCACGACCCGACCGCCGGTCATGTACTCGCAGCCGTGGTCGCCCACGCCTTCCACCACCGCGTGCGCGCCGGAGTTCCGTACGGCGAACCGCTCTCCGACCTGACCGCGCAGGAACATCTGTCCGCTGGTGGCGCCGAACAACACCACGTTGCCGGCGATGATGTTGTCCTCGGCGGCATAGTCCTGCGGCGCGTCGTCTGGCGGTCGCACCACGATCCGCCCGCCGGACAGCCCTTTGCCCACATAGTCGTTGGCGTCGCCGTAGACCCTCAGCGTGATGCCCTTGGGGACGAACGCGCCAAAGCTGTTGCCTGCCGAGCCGTCGAACGTGATGTCGATAGTCCCGTCCGGGAGTCCTTGACCGCCATAGGCTTTGGTGACCTCGTGACCGAGCATCGTGCCGACGGTGCGGTTGACGTTGGCGATCGACGTCGTGAAGCGCACCGGGGTGCCGTGATCGATCGCCTCCCGGCACTGGGTGATCAGCTGCTGGTCGAGGGCCTTGTCCAGACCGTGGTCCTGGCGCGAACTGCAGTACAGGTCCTGGTTCATGAACGCCGACTCGGGTTCGTGCAGCACGGGCGCCAGGTCCAGCTTGTGGGCCTTCCAATGCTCGGCGGCCCGGGTGGTGTCCAGCGCGGAGACCTGCCCGACCATCTCGTTGACGGTGCGGAAACCCAGCTGTGCCATCAGTTCCCGGACTTCTTCGGCGACGAAGAGGAAGAAGTTCTCCACGAACTCGGGCTTGCCGTTGAAGCGCCGGCGAAGCAGCGGGTTCTGGGTGGCCACGCCGACGGGGCAGGTATCGAGGTGGCAGACGCGCATCATGATGCAGCCGGCGACCACCAGCGGCGCGGTGGCGAAGCCGAACTCCTCGGCGCCGAGCAGCGCGGCGATCACGACGTCGCGGCCGGTCTTGAGCTGGCCGTCCACCTGCACGACGATGCGGTCGCGAAGACCGTTGAGCAGCAACGTCTGCTGGGTCTCGGCCAGGCCCAGCTCCCACGGTGCGCCTGCGTGCTTCATCGACGTCAGCGGGGTCGCGCCGGTGCCGCCGTCGTGACCCGAGATCAACACCACGTCGGCATGCGCCTTCGAGACACCGGCGGCCACTGTGCCGACGCCGTTCTCCGACACCAGCTTCACGTGCACGCGAGCCTGCGGGTTGGCGTTCTTCAGGTCGTGGATCAGCTGCGCGAGATCCTCGATCGAATAGATGTCGTGGTGCGGCGGTGGCGAGATCAGGCCGACGCCGGGCGTCGAGTGACGCACCTCGGCCACCCACGGGTACACCTTGTGGCCCGGAAGCTGGCCCCCCTCACCGGGTTTGGCGCCCTGGGCCATCTTGATCTGGATGTCGGTGCAGTTGGTGAGGTAGTGCGACGTCACCCCGAAGCGGCCGGATGCCACCTGCTTGATGGCGCTGCGGCGCCAGTCGCCGTTCTCGTCGCGGTCGAATCGCGCGACGGATTCGCCGCCCTCGCCCGAGTTCGACCGCCCGCCGAGGCGGTTCATCGCGATCGCCAGCGTCTCGTGCGCCTCGGCCGAGATCGAGCCGTAGCTCATCGCGCCCGTCGAGAAACGCTTCACGATCTCGCTGGCGGGTTCGACTTCCTCCAGCGGGACAGGCTGGCGCTCGCCATCGCGGAACTTCAGCAGGCCGCGCAGCGACGCCATGCGCTCGCTCTGGTCGTCGACCAGCCGGGTGTACTCCTTGAAGATGTTGTACTGCCCGGTGCGGGTCGAGTGCTGCAGCTTGAACACGGTGTCGGGGTTGAACAGGTGGTACTCGCCCTCGCGGCGCCACTGATACTCGCCCCCGACCTCCAGCTCGCGGTGCGCCCACTCGTCGGGCCGATCCAGGTACGCCAGCGCGTGCCGGGTGGAGACGTCGGCGGCGATGTCGTCGAGGTCGATGCCGCCGACCGGGCAGGCCAGGCCGGTGAAGTACTCGTCGAGCACCTTCTGGCTGATGCCGATGGCCTGGAACAGCTGTGCACCGGTGTAGGACGCCAGCGTGGAGATGCCCATCTTGGACATCACCTTGAGCACACCCTTGCCCGCGGCCTTCACGTAGTTGGCTTTGGCCTGGTCGCTGCTGATGCCGGTGATGACGCCGCGGTCGACCATGTCCTCGATGGACTCGAACGCCATGTACGGGTTGATCGCGGCGGCACCGAAACCGACGAGAGCCGCCATGTGGTGCACCTCGCGGGCGTCACCGGCCTCGACGACGAGGCCGACCTGGGTGCGCGTCCGATCACGGACGAGGTGGTGGTGCACCGCCGAGACGGACAGCAGCGACGGGATCGGTGCCATCGACTCGTCGGATTCGCGGTCGGACAGCACGATGATGCGGGCACCGTCGCGGATCGCGGATGACACCTTGGCGCGGACGTTGTCCAGCGCTTCCTTGAGGCCCTGCCCTCCCCTGTTGACGGGATAGAGGCAGCGGATGACGGCCGCGCGCAGGCCGTGCTTGTGACCGCGGATCTCGTGGTCAGGGTCCACGCACATCAGCTTGGAGAGCTCGGCGTTGCGCAGGATCGGGTTGGTGAGCACGATCTGGCGACACGAGTCGGCGGTCGGGTTGAGCAGGTCGCCTTCGGGGCCGACGGTGCCGGCGAGGCTGGTGACCACCTCTTCGCGGATCGCGTCCAGCGGAGGGTTGGTCACCTGGGCGAACAGCTGCTGGAAGTAGTCGTAGAGCATCCGCGGCCGCGCCGACAGGACCGCGATCGGGGTGTCGGTGCCCATGGAGCCCAGCGCCTCGGCGCCGGTGCGCGCCATCGGGGCGACCAGCAGGTTGAGTTCCTCGTAGGTGTAGCCGAAGATCTGCTGGCGCAGCACCACGCGGTGGTGCGGCATCCGCTTGTAGTCGCCCGGGGGCAGCTCGTCGAGCTGGAAGAGGCCCTTGTCGAGCCACTCCTGGTAGGGATGCTCGGCGGCGAGCTGGGCCTTGATCTCCTCGTCGGAGACGATCCGGCCCTGCGCGGTGTCGACGAGGAACATGCGGCCGGGCTGCAGGCGCAGCTTCTGGACGACGGTGCTCGGGTCGAGGTCGAGGACCCCGGCCTCCGACGCCATCACCACGAGGCCGTCGCTGGTGACCCAGATCCTTGAGGGACGCAGGCCGTTGCGGTCGAGCACGGCGCCGATGACGGTGCCGTCGGTGAAGCACACCGACGCGGGGCCGTCCCAGGGCTCCATCAGCGACGAGTGGTACTGGTAGAACGCCCGGCGCGCGGGGTCCATCGACTCGTGACGCTCCCAGGCCTCCGGGATCATCATCAGCACGGCGTGCGGCAGGCTGCGGCCGCCAAGATGCAGGAGCTCGAGCACCTCGTCGAATCGTGCGGTGTCGGATGCTCCCGGGGTACAGACCGGGACGACCTTGTCGAGGTCTTTCCCGGTTCCGAACACATCGGTCTTGATGAGCGCCTCACGGGCCCGCATCCAGTTCTCGTTGCCGGTGACGGTGTTGATCTCACCGTTGTGCGCGACGCGGCGGAACGGGTGCGCAAGAGGCCAGGACGGGAACGTGTTGGTCGAGAAGCGGGAGTGGACTATGCCCAGCGCGCTGGTCATCCGGTCGTCCTGCAGGTCCAGGTAGAAGGCTTTGAGCTGCGGGGTCGTCAGCATGCCCTTGTAGACGAAGGTCTGTCCGGACAGGCTCGGGAAGTACACGGTCTCGCGACCTGGGCCGTCCTGGCCGGGGCCCTTCGTGCCGAGTTCGTGCTCGGCGCGTTTGCGGACGACGTAGGCGCGCCGCTCCAACTCCATGTCGGACGCGCCGGCGAGGAACACCTGCCGGAAGGTCGGCATCGCGTCGCGTGCCAGTGCGCCGAGCGAGGAATCGTCGGTCGGCACGTCGCGCCAGCCGAGCACCTGCAGACCCTCGGCCTCGGCGATCTTTCCGACGGCCTCGCACGCGGCGGCGGCATCTTTCGACGACTGCGGCAGGAACGCGATGCCCGTGGCGTAGCTGCCAGGCTCGGGCAGGTCGAAGCCTTCTTTTTTGCAAACAGCGCGAAAATACTCGTCAGGAACCTGCAGCAGGATGCCCGCACCATCGCCGGTGTTCGGCTCCGCACCCTGAGCGCCGCGATGCTCCAGGTTCAGCAGCGCCGTGATCGCCTTTTCCACGATGTCCCGGCTTCGACGGCCGTGGATGTCGGCGACCATCGCGACGCCGCACGAGTCGTGCTCGAACGCGGGGTTGTACAGGCCCTGACGACTGGGCGCCATTCCCACCTACCTCTGAGAGCACACATCTCGACGCGAATTTTCGAGTGGCAACCGTTGCCGAGAGTGTTAGCCGGTCTGGCGGTGGAGGGCCCTCCGTGCAGCACTGAACGACGGCCCTTTTTCCACGCGCCACAAGTGCACAAAACGATATGACAAAAGGCCCCTGACATGCCAACTTAGCCCGACCTAACTAAATTCGCCGATCTGCCCGCGGCCGCAAACGCCCGTGCGCCTCATAACGGGTGAATAACGTTGCCGCGGACCCGTTTTCAGCTACACCCGGCATGCGGCACTCGGGTGAGGGATACGTCACACCTTTCGACAGCACCCGAGAATAATTTGCTGAGCCCGCTACATATCCGTACTGAGCTGCAATGACGACGGCATCCAACTTTGCGCAAAGCCTTTCCGGATTCTTAGAGAAGGCGTCCGCCGCCCCCGATCATGGACGGTGGCGCGCTGCGCACCGCCGTCGGCAATGTAAAGCACTGCGCCGCAGGCTTTTTGCCGAACCACAAAGGGTCCGCGTATCACCCCGACGACGCCTCCGTGGCAGGCTGCAGGGGTGCCGTACCCGTTGAATACGCCGCTGGGCCGCTTCGGAATCGAGACCGCCGAGGAGGGGCTCGATCGCTGTGTGGCGACCATCCCCGCCGCGGGGCTGCTCAATCCACTGACCGGCCATCCGACCATCGCCCCGTTGGCGATGCTCGTCGACCACATCGGTGGGCTCGTCAACCACGCCCGCCGAGGTCCCGAAGAATGGACTGTGTCCAGCGAACTGTCCCTCGAGGTGGCACCGGACGCGACCGACGCGATCGCCTCCGCGCCCGGCGAACCGGTTCAGGGGATTGCGCGTCCGCTCGGCCGCAAGGGACGGGCTGCCCTGGGGCTGTGCGAGTTGAGCATCGGGGGTGAGGTGCTCGCGACCGCGACGGTGCGTTCGTTCTACATCGTGGTGCCGGAGTCGCTGGCGCCGTGGACGGAGGAAGCGGGAGGCTCGCTGCCCGGCACGCGGCTCGACGAATTGATGGCGGTGAGCGTTGCGGAAACAGGCGGTGCTGCAGCGGTTTTGGTGCAACGGAACGACTCGGTGCTGAACAACCTCGTCGGCACCGTCCATGGTGGTGTTTCGTCGATGGGACTGGAGTTGGTGTGCTCGGCGGCGCTCAACACGGAGCCGACGGCCGAGGCCTTCCGCACGGCGTCGCTGCGGGTGAACTTTCTGCGCCCGTTCCACGGCGGTGGGCGGGCCCACTACCGGGCCAAGCCCATCCACTCCGGGCGCAGTAGTGCAGTGGCAGAAGCCGAGGCCGTGGGCGGCGACGGACGGATCGCGCTCCTCGCCCGCGTGACGGCATACCGCTAGAACCGCCGGAGAGCGCGCCGACCACCCGGTAAGGGACGACGCGTTCCCCGGCGGCGGTCCGTCAGGACTCCTTGGCCTTCTTCGCTGCAGCCTTCTCCGAGGTCGCACCCTCGTTGACGAGCTGACCGCCCGAGTTCTCCAGATGAGCGCGGACGAACCACTGGAACTTCTCCAGCTCGCCCGCATGCCCGATCAGCATGTCCTGCGAAACCAGGTCGAGTTCTTCGAGGCGCTCGATGCTCTTGCGGGTGTCCTCGATGACGCCCGTGTACACAAGATCCAGTGCGGCCAGGTGGGCCTGCACGGTGTCGCGGTTGACCGAGTAGTCGTCCCAGGTCCGGTCGCTGATGATCGCACCCGGGGTGCCCAGCGGCGACTTTCCGAGCGCGGCGATCCGCTCGGCGACCTCGTCGGCGTAGCCGCGCACCAGCTCGACCTGAGGGTCGATCATCTCGTGCACGCCGATGAAGTTGGGGCCCACCACATTCCAGTGCACATGCTTGAGCGTCAGGTGGAGATCGTTGTATCTGCTGAGCGCCTTCTGCAGCAGCTCGGCAACTTCGGCTCCCTGCGTATCGGAAAGGCCGGGAACTGTGAACGCAGTCATTGGTAGCTCCTTCGCACGGTCGACTGTCCCGCGACGTGTACCCGGGTGTGTGGGCAGGTAATCACTCGTGACGTCGAGGTCACAGATCGGCGAGGTTAGGTATGGAAAGCCTTGGTCCGAAGCGCGGATTCACCATCCTGCCACTGACTTCCAGCAACCGCACGGCTCGATACCGATGAGGCCGAAGTGGTTCGAGCAACTCCACCATCGCGGCGTCGTCGATCGGATGCCCCAGCAGGGTCCAGCCCACCATCTTGGCGAGGTGGTAGTCACCCACCGACAGCGCGTCGGGGTCGCCGAAGGCGCGCTGGGCGACCTCTGCCGCGGTCCAGATGCCGACCCCGGGAAGCGACATCAATGCCGCGCGCGCCGCCTCGGGGGGTCTGTCCACCAGGCGCTCCAGGGATTCTGCTCGCTGGACGCAGCCGACGATCGTCCGCGCCCGCCCGGGGTCGACGTTGGCGAGGTGGAATTCCCAGGACGGGATACGCCGCCAGGCTTCGGCCGTGGGGAACACCCTCAGATCGGTGGGCACCGGGCCGGGCGCGGGAGCGCCGTACTTGGTGACGAGCTTGCGCCACGCGCGCCGGGCGTCCTTTCCGACGACACGTTGCTCGAGAATCGCGGGAACCAGCGCCTCGAGCACCCGGCCGGTCCGTCCGAGCCGCAGGTGGGCAGCCCTGCGGTGGGCAGCCGCCACGGTCGGGTCCTCGGGGGCGAACCCTGTCGGGTCGTCGTCCGCGCCCAGCTGGGCGGGCAGCGTCTCGGTGAACTCGACGGCGCCGGGGCCCCAGGCTTCGCAGTCGACGGTTCCGAGACTCCCGCGGGTGATGCGCGCGGTGACGGGTCCGCTGCGCATCAGGCTGGTGCGCCAGATCGCGCCGTCGGGGGCATCGTGATAGCACGGGTCGGCCCGGCCCCGGCGCAGCGGCGACAACGTCCACCCCGGGCTCGCCGGCCCGGCGAAGTCGACGCTGGCCGTACTGCGCATCAGGTCAGCCTAGGTGCCCACGACGACATCAGCCTTGTCCGGATAGAAGGCGACGTGACCGGCGATCTGCGCGACGGCCGGGTACGGCTGCCGGTACGTCCAGATGGCATCGGCGACGGCGACGCCGTCCACGACGACGTCGAAATACGACGCGTCGCCCTTGAACGGGCAGTACGTCTCGGTCGCACTGGGACGGAGCAGCTCGCCCTTCACGTCGGCGAGCGGGATGTACTGCACCGCAGGATAACTGGACTCCTGCAGGGTGAGGGCGGCGTCGGTCTCGGCGACGACCTGACCGTTCACACGCGCGACGACGTGCCTGCCGGTCGGGATCACGGTGATGGGGTGCGACGGCGTGGGCTCGAGGACTTGTCGATGGGTCATGTCACCATTGAACGCCGAAAGTCAGTGTGGACGTCCCGCGATCTTGTCGGCGATGACGGCTATCGGCGAAGTCCTGTTCGTTCCGCGCGCCTCGTGCCAGTCCGCGGCCTTGTAGGCGAGGTACATCCCTCGCACGCCGATCCAGCGCAGCGGTTCCGGCTCCCAGGTCTTGGACTCGTGCCCCACCCAGGGCAACCGGGTCAGGTCGGAGTCCCGCTTGAGCACCAGGTCGGTCAGGGTGCGACCGGCGAGGTTGGTGGCGGTCACGCCGTGCCCGACATAGCCGCCCGCCCAGCCGAGCCCGGTGGCCTGGTCGAAGTCGACGGTCGCCTCCCAGTCACGCGGCACGGCGAGCACCCCGCACCAGCCGTGCGCGACGGGCACTCCCGACACCTGCGGAAGGATGCTGTGCAGGGTGGCGGTCAGGTTCTTGATGGTGCGGTCGGGAACCCGGCCGTCACGGTCGATGCGTGAGCCGTAGCGGTAGGGGACGCTGCGCCCGCCGATGGCGATGCGGTCGTCGACGGTGCGCTGGGCATAGAAGAAGCCGTGTGCGGTGTCACCCAGCGTCTCGCGGCCTTCCCAGCCGATGCGGTCCCAGACCTCCACGGAAATGGGGTCCGTGGCGATCATGGAGCTGTTCATCGGCAGCCATCGGCGTTTGAGGCCGGGTAGTGCCGCGGTGAAACCCTCGGTGGCCCGCAGCACGACGGGCGCGCTCACGATGCCCCACGGTGTCCGCGCCCTGCCCGCCGTGATCTCGGTGACGGGGGTTCTCTCGTAGATCACGACGCCCAGTCGGTCGACGGCGTCGGCGAGGCCGCGAGCCAGGCGGGCCGGCTGGATGCGTGCGCAATGCGGATTGTGGTAGGCGGCGACCACGCCGTCGAGTCGGATGCGTTGCGCAGCTGCGTCTTTGGTGAGCCATTCGACGCCGTCGACCTGCCAGGCACGCTCGGCCCGCATGGCCGTGGCGAGCCGCTTGGCCTGTGCGGCGTTGCGGGCGACCTCCAGAGTGCCGCCCTTGACGATTCCGGCGTCGATTCCTTCTCTGCCGGCCACGTCGATCACTTCGTCGACGGCCTCGTTGAGCGCACGCTGCCAGGCGACAACGCCGTCGCGGCTGTACTGGCGTGCCATGCGCTCACGGTCACCGGGAACCAGGCCGGAGAGCCACCCGCCATTGCGGCCGGAGGCACCGTATCCGGCGAAGCGCGCCTCGAGTACCACGATGCGCAGCGACGGGTCGGCGCGCTTGAGGTAGTACGCCGTCCACAGTCCGGTGTAGCCGGCGCCGACGATGCAGACGTCGGCGTCGCGGCTGCCGGGGAGCGGTCCGCGGCTGATCGGCAGTCCGTCGAACCAGTGGGACACGTGGCCGTTGACGGGCGATCGAGTGAGCACGATGTGATTGTCTCAGCTCTGAGGAGGTGTCGGTGCCGAGGTGCACCCTGACCACATGTGCTGGTTGTGCGATCACCCGGACGCGTCCCCCGCCGACTATCTGGAGGTGTTGCGAGACAAGGCACGCCGTAATGGGTGGGCCCTTCAATATGTCGAGGATCCTGCTCGACCCTTCGCGTACACGGTCGGGCTCAATGACGTGGACATGCCCGAGTTGATGGTGACGGGCCTACCGCCGTCGACGTCGTCGTGGCTGCTTCGCTGCGTCATCCAGGAGGCGATGCTCGGTGCGCCCCTTGTGCCCGGTTGCCGTATGTGTGTCGACGGCGGACCCGAGATCGAGATCGTCGAGGTCGACCATCCAGACGTGCACCTGTGCTGGGCGGTGAATCACGCGCAGGGACCGATCCGTGCGCTGCAGGTGGTGTGGACCGACCGGTGTGGTCGCTGGCCCTGGTCGCAGGAGTTCTGCGGTGGCCACGGGTGTCAGCCGGTGCTAGGGGTGAGGGCGCGTGCCGCCTGACGCTAGCTCTTGGCGGCCCTCTTGGCCTCGCGCAGGCTCATCCAGAACTTCGCGGCGTCGCGGATGGCTTCCTCGACAGGGGTTGGCTGCCAACCGAGTTCGCGCTTGGCTTTGCTGCAGTCCACCGGGGCTTCGGCGCGCATGAGGCGCAGCGAACCCAGCGAGAGGCGTTCGTCGGTGCCCGTCAGTTTCGCCTTGGCGCTGCCCACCGCGGCCATGGCGTAGGACAGCGGGAGCGGGATCTTCTTCGTCGGCGCCGGCACCCCGGCGGCGTCGGCGGCGATGCGCACCACGTCGGCGTTGGAGATCATCCGTTCCGAGATCAGGTAGCGCTCGCCGACCCGGCCCTTCTCCGCGGCGAGGATCAGCGCGCGCGCCGCGTCGTCGATGCCGACGGCTTCGAGCTCGATGCCGCCCATCACGAACGGCAGCTTGCCGAAGGCGGCGCCGGCGATGATCGCCCCGTGCGGGGTGCGGCCCCAGTCGCGGCCGCCGTAGGTGGTCGAGACGCACATCGCGACGGCGGGCAATCCGCGGTCGCGGGCATACTCCAGGACCAGGTTCTCGGCCTGCACACGCGAACGCACGTACGGTGTCAGCCGTTTCAGATCGGCGGGATCGACGATGACGTCGGCTTCGGTGGCCACCCGGCCGCGCTTGCGGCCGACGGTGACGTAGCTGCTGGTGAACACGAACTTCCTCAACCCCGCGGCCACCTCGGGCTCGACGGCGACGTCGAGCACGTTGCGGGTTCCCTCGACGTTGGTGCGGAACAGCGGCGCTGGGTCGCGCAGCCACCCGCGGGTGTCGACGACGCAGTAGTAGACGACGGCGCAACCGGTCATCGCCTCCCGGAGCACGTCGTTGTTCCAGATGTCGCCGAGGAACCGCGTGACCTGCAGATCGTCGATGCCGATGGTATTGGCGCCCTCGCGCACCATTACCCGCACATCGTGACCGTCGGCGACGAGCTGGCGGGTGACGTGGCTGCCGAGGTAGCCGTTGGCGCCGACGACCAGGACCGGGGCGAGCGAAGCGACGGGAGATGATCCCGTCATCGGCGGGTCCCGTACTTGGCCATCCACTGCGCCGCCTCGTCGGGCAGTGTGCCGAGCTCTTGGGCTTTCCTGCACCACTTGACGGTGGCCGAGACGAACCGCAGCGGGTTGTAGATGTCCTCCTGCTGCTTCCACTTCCCGTCGCCGGCATAGGTGACGATCGAGATATTGGTGGCGCTGATGATGGTGCCGTCGCCGGGATCGCGCATCGGGTTGTCGAGCTCGCAGATGACGCGCCCGGTGCTTTCGTCGATGACGCTCCACAAGGACGGGAACGACGTCATGTAGCTGCCGGGGAAGGTCTCCATGGTCTGCCAGATCCAGGGCCGCACCTCGTCGCGGCCACGCATCGTCCCTGCGGCGTGCTCGATGTAGAGAATGTCGTCGCTGTACTGGTCAACCCAGGGGTCCCAGTCGCGTGTCTGCGCCGCCCGGTCGACCGTCCTCTCGAATTCGGCGAATGCCTCGGCCAGCTCGTCGCGCGTGAAAGTGTTGCCCGTCACAGCTCAAAATAGAACACGTTCTACCCGTGCTTGTCGAGCATGGTCAGGTCGCGCTGAGGACCTGCCGGTCGCCGAGCGGGTAGTGCAGCGGCACATCCAGGCCGCCCGACAACGCGATCATGATGCATGCCCGGTCGACGGCAGCCGGCAATGTGCCGGTCGACAGATCGACGACGATGTGCTCCTCGGTCTCCGATGGTGAAGTGCAGACGCACCGCGCGATCCCCGGGAAGGCGGCTCCAGGCTTGGGGGCGGGTCGGGTAGGCGTTCACGATCGCTGGGTCGTTGACGAACACGGTGACGGGCGTGCCCGCCGCAGTTTCGGGAATCGGGACCGGTGCGGGCGGCTGGGCGGCGGCCGGAGCGGCACCCGTGAGGAGCGTGACGACGGCGATCACAGCGACGACAGTGGCGCGGGCCCGCATGCCCGAAGCCTACCCACGCGGGGCGGCACGAGGGATTAAACGCGCTGCCCACAGGGTTATATGAGCGCTATGACACGCGAATACAACAAGAATCCCGCCGCTGTGAACGCGCTGTCTCCCGAGCAGTATCACGTCACTCAGGAGAACGGCACCGAGCGGCCCTTCACCGGCGAATACTGGGACAACCACGAGCCGGGCATCTACGTCGACGTCGTCTCGGGCGAGCCGTTGTTCGCCTCGGTCGACAAGTTCGAGAGCGGATCGGGGTGGCCGAGCTTCACCCGCCCGATCGACCCCTCGAATGTGATCGAGAAGCGCGACTTCTCGCATCTGATGATTCGCACCGAGGTGCGGTCCTCGGCCGGGGACAGCCATCTGGGTCACGTCTTCACAGACGGTCCGCGCGATCAGGGCGGTCTGCGTTACTGCATCAACTCCGCGGCATTGCGATTCGTCCACCTCGACGACCTCGAGGCCGAGGGTTACGGGCAGTACCGTGGATTGTTCAGTGCTTCTGAGAAAGCCACCGAGAAGGAGCAAGCGTGAGCGACTACAAGCGAGCAGTCCTGGCAGGCGGATGCTTCTGGGGTATGCAGGACCTGATCCGCAAGCAGCCCGGAGTGGTGTCCACCCGGGTCGGCTACACCGGCGGCCAGAACGATCACCCCACCTATCGCAATCATCCCGGCCACGCCGAGGCGATCGAGATCACCTACGACCCGGCGCAGACCGACTATCGCACGCTGCTGGAGTTCTTCTTCCAGATCCACGATCCGACGACGAAGAACCGGCAGGGTAACGACGTCGGTACCAGCTACCGGTCGGAGATCTTCTACGTCGACGACGATCAGCGTCAGGTCGCGCTGGACACCATCGCCGACGTCGATGCGTCAGGGCTGTGGCCCGGCAAGGTCGTCACCGAAGTCAGCCCGGCGCCGGATTTCTGGGAGGCCGAGCCGGAGCACCAGGATTACTTGGAGCGCTACCCGAACGGGTATACGTGCCACTTCCCGCGTGCGGGATGGAAGCTCCCGAAGCGCGCCAGCGCCGGTGCATGACTAGCGTCGCTGCATGACGATGCGACCGCCGCCGGCGGGGGTGTAGGCCACTCCACGTGAGTGCATCTTCTCCCCCGGCGCGGCGGTCGTCTCGATAGTGATGTGCCGCAACACCGTTCGCAGCACAACATCCATCTCGACGTTGGCGAACGCGGCACCGACACAGCGCCGGGTACCTCCGCCGAACGGGATGTGCGAGAAGTTCGTCGGGCGTTGCCCCACGAAGCGCTGCGGGTCGAAACGCTCCGGATCGGCGTACTCAGCCACTCGTTGATGCACCTCGTTGATCGCGACGACGATCGAATAGCCCTGCGGGATAACCCAATTACCGAGTTCGAACGTCGGCGCGTAGACGTGGCGGCCCGCGAAGTCGATGACGGTGCGCGCGCGCTGGATTTCCAGGATGGTGGCCTGCCGGTATTCGTTGCCGTCGGTGTCGGCCTCGGCCACCAGTTTGGCCAGTACGTCGGGATGACGGCTGATCCGCTCGAAGGCCCACCCCAGCGTGGCCCCGGTCGTCTCGTGGCCCGCGGCCAGCAGGGTGAGGAGTTCGTCGCCGATGTCCTGACGCGACATCGTCGAGCCGTCTTCGTAGGTGCTGCGCAATAGCAGCGCGAGCACGTCATCCCGGCTCTCGAACTCGGGGTCTGCCGCGACGGAGTCGATCAGCCGGCCGATGACATCGTCGTAGTGACGCCGATAGGTCGCCAGCCGGCCCCACGGGCTGAACCTGCCGTAGGTCCGCTGCGGGGTGGGCAGGACCGCCAGTCGCGATCCGAGCGTGACCCAGGGCGGGATGATCCGCCGCAACTCGTCCAGATTGGCGCCGTCGGCGCCGAACACCGCGCGCAGGATCGAGTTCAGCGTGATTCGCATCATCGGCTCGAGAGTCTCGAAGGGTTGGCCTTCGGGCCAGCTCGCCATCTCGCGCAGCGTTTCCTCTTCGAAGATCCGCTCGTAGTTCTTGATGCTCTTGCCGTGGAACGGTGGCGTCAGTAGCTTGCGCCGACGGCGGTGGTCGGCCCCGTCGAGCGCGAACACCGAACCGGGCCCGAGCACGCGGGACAGGTTGGGCTGGATGTTGCCGACGTCGTCGGTGTTGGCCATGAACAACTGCTTGGCCAGTGTCGGGTCGGCCACCATGATCGTCGGGCCGAAGACGGGCAGCTTCATCGCGAAGATGTCGCCGTGTCGCCGCGCGATCTGGCGAACGGTCCACTTCCGCGACACCGAGAAGCCGACCGCCTGCAGCACGCGCGGGATGCGGGGCGCGGGTGGCAACCGAACCTCGGACTGCTCTGCCGATGTGCTGGGACGTTGCTTGGTACTTCCGTGTACCGCTGTCATGTCGGGTACGGTACCGGTTGGTACCAGCAGGGCGCAAGGGTGTGGAGGAGGTTCGAATGCCGGCGATCGAGGCAGCGGCCGCACGGGCTTCCTCAACGGCCGATCGGTTGCTCGACGGCCTTGCCGACTCGATCGCCCACCGCGGTTACCGCGAGACCACCGTCGCCGATGTCGTGCGACACGCAAAGACGTCCAAGCGCACGTTCTACGAGCAGTTCGCCAGCAAGGAGCAATGCCTGATCGAGCTGCTGCGCCGAAACAACGCCGACCTGATCGCGAGCATCAACGCCACGGTCGACGCCGACGCCGACTGGCAGTCCCAGATCCGCCAGGCGGTGGGCGCCTACGTCGACCACATCAGCGCACGGCCGGCAATCACGCTGTGCTGGATCCGCGAGGCACCGGCGCTCGGTGCGGTGGCGCGCCCCCTGCACCGGCGCGTGATGCGCGACCTCACCGACATGCTCGTGGCGCTGACCAGTGGCGAAGGCTTCCGCCGAGCCGGGCTCGACCCGATCTCGCCGCCGATCGCACTGATCTTGCTCGGTGGATTACGGGAATTGACAGCGCTTTTCGTCGAAGACGGCCGTGACATGCGCGGCATCGCCGAGCCGGCCGCCACCGCTGCGACGGCGCTGCTCGGGCCACGCTGAGTCGGGCCGGCTCAGCCGAGCATCAACCGGGCGGATTTCTCCAGCTTCGCGGCGATCTCCTGATACGACGTGTATCCCATGCCGGCGCGCACCAGGGCTCCCGAATAGAGCATCTCCAAGGCGTCGATGACTCCGGTGTCGGTATCGGGACCGAGCGCCTTGGACAGCCGGTCGCGGATGTCGCGCCCGATGCGCTGACGGAGTACCTCCACGTCAGGATCCTTGCCCAGCAGGGCGGTGGTCACCGCACCCGCGAATTCAGGCTCGTCGGCGACCAGAAGAGAGATGTGCGCAAGTACTTCGGTGACCCGGGTCGCCTGATCGGCCGACTCGTGCTCGACACACGGCGAGGCCGTCAACCGCCGCCAGAAGACCTCGGCGACGAGGTGCTCTTTCGACGAGAAGTACGTGTAGGCGGTCGCGGCTCCGACGCCGGCCTCGGCGGCCACCCGCCGCACCGTCAGGCCGGCGAAACCGTCGCGCCGCAGCAGGTCGAGCGCCGCACGGCCCAGCCGGTCCACGGTGTCGGCCTGGCGGGCCGTCAGGCGGCGCCGAGTCGACTCCAGCGTCGGATCGGACACATGTCCGGACGCTACTACACCTATACGGGAACCACTAGGGTCGGCGACGGCTGCGCAACGGTAAGTTGGGCGCGATGGACGACACCCTGGCTGCCCTTCCGCCCGCGGCAGCGGCCCTGTTCGAGCTGGCCGAGCAGGTCACCGGCTTCATGCCCGCCGACGAAGGCCGCACCCTCTACGACACCGCCGTGCGGTACCTGGCCGACGGCGTGGGCGTCGAGATCGGGACCTACTGCGGCAAGTCGACGGTGATGCTCGGCGCCGCCGCGAAGCAGACCGGCGGCCTGGTGTACACCGTCGACCACCACCACGGTTCCGAAGAACATCAGCCCGGTTGGGAGTACCACGATTCGTCGATGGTCGACCCGATGACGGGGCTGTTCGACACGCTGCCCACGTTGCGCCACACTTTGGACGCCGCGGGCCTCGACGACCACGTCGTCGCCATCGTCGGGCGCTCGCCCGTCGTCGCCCGCGGATGGCGAACGCCGTTGCGGCTCTTGTTCATCGACGGCGGCCACACCGAAGAGGCCGCCAACCGCGACTTCGATGGCTGGGCCCGCTGGGTCGACGTCGGTGGCGCGCTGATCATCCACGACGTCTTCCCCGATCCCGCCGACGGAGGTCAGGCTCCGTACCTGATCTACCGGCGCGCGCTGGACACCGGCGCCTTCCGCGAAGTTCTGGCGACCGGTTCGATGCGCGTACTGGAGCGCGTGTCGGGAACGGCAGGAGAGCTTTAGCGGTCGCTGGTCGCGCACTCGCAGTCGTATTCGCCCTCAAGGCCTCTCGGCAAGTCGGCCCCGCGGAAGATGCCACTTCCCGGCGTGGTTCCCGACAGGGCATCGGCGGCCAGGATGACTGCTCCGCCCGTCCATGTGGTGCGCTCGACGGGCCAGCGCTTGCCGTCGTCGTAGACCAGCCCGGTCCAGTAGGACCCGTCCTCCTCACGGAGGTGGTGCATCGCCGCGAACTGTTCGTGAGCCCGCGCCCGCTGGCCGAGTGCATCCAGGGCCATGACCAACTCGCAGGTTTCGGCTCCGGTGACCCACGGCCGGTCGTCCACGCATCGGATCCCCAGGCCCGGCACGACGAAGTCGTCCCAGCGCTCGTCGATGCGTGCCTGCGCCGTCGACCCGCGCACGGCGCCGCCCAGGATCGGGTAGTACCACTCCATCGCCCACCGGTCCTTGGTGACGAACGCATCGGGGTGATGGGCGATTGCGTGTCCGAGCCTGCCTACCGCGACCTCCCATTCCGGCCGGGGGTCGTCGACGTGGTCAGCCAGTGCCAGTGCGCACCGGATGCTGTGGTGGATGCTCGCACACCCGGTCAGCAGCGCTTCGTCGGCATCCCCGCCCGCACCCCGCGCCCACGCGATTTCGCCTGTGCTGGACTGCAATTCGAGTACGAAGTCGATCGCCTTGGCCACCACCGGCCACATGGTCAGCGCGAAGTCGCGGTCACCGGTGACGAGGAAATGGTGCCAGACACCGGTAGCGATGTAGGCGCAGAAATTGGTGTCACTGTTGGCGTCCTCGACGACGCCGTTGCGCAGCTGGATCGGCCAGGTGCCGTCGGGACGCTGCGTGCTGCGCGACCACTCGAACGCCGCACGGGCGGGTTCGATGAGACCTGCCGCGGTCAGCGCCATGGCACTCTCGACGTGGTCCCACGGATCCGTGTGGCCGCCTACCGACCACGGGATGGCGCCGCTGGACTCCTGGGTCGCGGCAATGGATTCGGCTGTCTGCCGGCATTGCGCCGGCGTGAACACGCCCGGCACGCCGGGAATGTCATGCATCAGCAGTTGGCGGCTTTCTGAAGTAGAGCGCGACGCTCTTGCCGATCAGCGGGTTGAGCGCAGCTTCGGCGGTGCGCGTCAGCCACGGCCGACTCATCATGTCCCAAACCAGGAGCTTGTGGTAGGCGGTCACCGCCGGGTGGTTGTTCTTCTGTGTTCCCACAGCACATTTGAGCCACCAGTAGGGCGAGTGCAGAGCGTGGGCGTGGTGGGTGTGCGTCAGGGTCAGGCCGTGCGCCAGCACTTTGTCACGCAATTCATCGGCCCGATAGATGCGGATGTGGCCGCCTTCGTTGGCGTGGTACTCGTCGGAGAGCACCCAGCAGATCTTCTCGGGCAGCCAGCGGGGCACGGTGATCGCCAGTGAGCCACCGGGTTTGAGAACGCGGACGAGTTCCGAGATGGCCTTCTCGTCGGCGGGAATGTGCTCGAGGATCTCCGAGGCGATGACGCAGTCGAAGGTGCCGTCGGCGTACGGAAGGTCGAGGGCGTCGCCCTTGACCGCCTCACCCTTGGCCGACGCGGGCACCTCGCCCTGTTCCTTCATCGCCTGCAGGATCTCGTCGACGTCGTTGAGATCCGAGACGTTCTGGTCGAATCCGATCACATCGGCGCCCCGCCGGAACGCCTCGAACGTGTGGCGTCCGGCGCCGCATCCGACGTCGATCACCTTCGTCCCGGCGCCGACACCGAGCAGGTCGTAGTCCACGGTCAGCATGCCGCGACCCTCTCACAAGCCCTCTCGTACACCGCGACGGTCTGCGCGGCGACAGATTCCCAACTGAACACTTCGAGTGCGCGGCGTCTGCCGTTGTCACCGAGCCTGCGCAATTCCCTTGGGGAATCCAGCAGTTCACCGAGCACGGCGGTCAGCTCGCCCACGTCGGCCGGTTTGACCAGCCGGGCACACTCACCGTCGGCTCCGACGACCTCGGGCAGCGCACCTGCCCGGCTCGCCACGATCGGCGTGCCGCTGGCCATGGCTTCCACGGCAGGCAGCGAGAAACCTTCGTACAGCGATGGGATGCAGGCGACCTCGGCCGACGACAGCAGCTCCGCCAGCTCGGAGTCGGACAGTCCGCTCGAGCTGTGCACGATGTCGGAGATGCCGAGTTCGGCGATCAATTTCTCGGTCGGCCCGTTGGGTTCGAGCTTCGCCACGAGCTGCAGTTCCAGGTCACGCTCGACGCGCAGACGCGCCACGGCGTGCAGCAGGTGGCTCACGCCCTTGAGCGGTACGTCGGCACTGGCGATCGCGATGATGCGGTTGCGCACCCGCTGCTCGGAAGGCTGGAACAGCTGGGTGTCCACGCCAAGGGGCACGACGTGAAGTTGGTCGGGGCTGACGCCGAAATCATCGGCGATATCCGCCGCCGAGGTCGACGACACGGTCACCAGTTCGGGGATTTGGCGCGCGACGTCTTTCTGCATCTCGGCAAAGCCGTACCAGCGGCGCACCAGCGGTTTGCGCCACCATTTGGCCGCGGCCACTTCGAGCACCCGATCCCTGGTGATCGGATGGTGCACGGTGGCCACCACAGGCATGCCGGACGCCGCGATCTCCAGCAGGCCCGTGCCCAGGCACTGGTTGTCGTGCACGACGTCGAACTCGTCGCGGCGAGCGGCGAGCAGCCGGGCGGCGCGCCTACTGAACGTCTTGGGCTCGGGGAAGCCCGCCGTCCAGGTGGTCAGCAGTTCTTCCAGATCGATGCTCGTCTTGATCTCGCTGGGCCGCGGGATACGGAACGGGTCCGGCTCGCGGTAGAGGTCGAGACTGGGCACCTCGGTCAGGCGCACCCGGGGATCCAGAATCTCGGGGTAGGGCGGGCCGGAGAAGACCTCGACGTCGTGACCCAGTTCGACGAGTCCGCGGCTCAGATGCCGGATATAGACCCCCTGGCCACCGCAATGGGTCTTGCTTCGATACGAGAGCAAGGCGATGCGCATGGTCAGCTCACAGATCCTGGAGAGCGGCCCTGAACTGGCCGAATTGTGTGGAGCAAGAAATCCGAACCCTCCTGGACATGTGTCCAGACTATAGTTTGACGTGCTAGCTGACGCAATGTGTCCGCTTGCTCTGACTATCACAGTCGACGCGGCGCGTCCTGTTCGGCCTCAGCGCACAGGCTCGTCACTCGGGCGGAAATCCGCCGGCGGCGACCGGCCCCCACCGCTGCGGAGTGACTCTGATCAGGCACTTGCGTTGATCGATCATCGCCTGGCGGTACTCGTCCCAGTTGGGGTGTTCCCCCGCGACCGACTTGAAGTACTCCACCAGCGGCTCGACGGCGTCGGGCAGATCGACCACTTCGGCGTGCCCGTCCACCTGGACGTAGGGGCCGTCGAATTCATCCGAGAGCACCATCACGCTCGCACGGGGTCTGCGGCGGATGTTGGCGGTCTTGGCGCGCTGGGGATAGGTGGCGACGACGATGCGGCCGTCGGCGTCGAGTCCCCCGGTCACCGGTGAGCTCTGCAGTGATTCGCCGGCCCGGAACGTCGTGAGCACCATGTGGTGTCGCGGGCGGATGAAGTCCAGGAGCTCGGGCAGGGTGACGACGTCGGCGGTCGCATACTTTCTGGCCATGTCGTCAGCGTATCCGCGCTTGTCGTACCCCTTTCCTACGCTGTCGAACATGAGTTCGAAGAAGGAAGTGATGTCCGCACTCGACGCTGTGGACCATGCCCACCGGGCGCTGGCCGCCCTCCCGTTCCAGTCGCTGCAGCCTGCCGATCAACGTGCACTCCTGGTGCGGCTGGACACGGTGACGAAGCAACTGTCCGTGCTGCAGCGGCGGCTACTCGGCCAGTTGGTTGCCGGTCCGCCGCCTGTCGAGTTCGCCGGGGCGCCGTGGGCCGACGTGCTCGCCCGGCGCCTGCGCATCTCCGTCGGCGAGGCGCAACGTCGGATCGCCGAGGCCACCGCCGGTTAGACTCCTGAGCACTCGCTCAGCATGGAGGGGTCTCGATGGCGACGTCCTACAGCACGGCGGCAGCCGAGTGGAGACGCTACGGCCCTGTGCCCGTGGCGGCCGGCCTCGGCTATTCGATGGGCGTCATCCATGTCTATTCGCTCGGCGCGTTCATGCAGCCGCTGCAGGACGAGTTCGGCTGGAGCCGTGCCGAGACGTCGGTGGGCTTGAGCATCGTCGGGATGGCCGCCGCCGTCGCCGCGCTGCCGATCGGTCTCATGGTCGACCGCCTGGGACCGCGCAGGGTGGGCCTTGTCGGTGCCGTGCTGATGGCGCTGGCGTTCGGGTTGATGGGAACGGCCACCGGAGCGATGTCGAACTGGCTGCTGCTGTGGGCGGTGCTGGCCCTCGCATCGTTCTGGGTGCAGACCACCGTCTGGACGTCGGCGGTGGCCAGTCGGTTCGAGGTGTCACGGGGGCTGGCCTTCGCGGTGACGCTGTCGGGCGGATCACTCGCCGCAGCGGTCTTTCCGCCTCTGGCCACTGTGTTTATGGGCGAATGGGGTTGGCGCGGAGCATTTTTCGGTCTGGCAGCACTGTGGGGCGGACTCGTTCTCGTTGCGGTGTGGTTCTTCTTCCGAGGCGCCCAGGACGGCGCCCGGGACGATCGGACGAGCACGGCGGTCCTGCCGCACGTCGGCACACCCGAACATCCCGCGGTCGAGCTTCCCGGGGTGACGCTGGCAGAGGGCTTGCGGTCAACGACCTTCTACAAGCTGTTGATCGCCGCCGGGCTGTTCGCGTTCACCACACTGGGGATCGTCGTGCATCTGGTGCCGATCCTGCGCGACGCCGGCGCCGGTCCTGTCGCTGCGGCGGGGACTGCGGCGCTCGTCGGGATCTTTTCGATCGTGGGCAGACTCGGCGTGGGCCTGCTGCTGGATCGGTTCCCTGGGCGGGTGGTCGGCGCGGGTGCGTATCTGGTGCCGATTCTCGGGTGCGCGGCGTTGCTGATCGACGGCAGCAGTCCCGTCAGCCAGACGGTGGCTGCGGCGTTGTTCGGCCTCACCCTCGGTGCGGAAGTCGACGTGATCGCCTATCTGGCGTCGCGCTACTTCGGGCTGAGGAGTTTCGGCGGGCTCTTCGGCGGCCTGGTGGCGGCTCTGTCCCTGGGCACGGCGTTCGGCCCACTCGCCGCGGGCGCCACGTCGGACCACTTCGGCGGGTACACGAACTTCCTGATCCTCACGATGGCCCTGATGGGGCTCAGCAGCCTCGCCCTGGCGAGCCTGAAGGCACCTCCGGACTGGCCCGCGCCAGTACCGAGGTCGCAGGCCGCCGACACCCCGGCACGGGAGACTCCGTCCTAAGCTCGACGCACGATGTACATCCCCCCGAAGTTCGCCCTCTCCGACGCTGAAACCAGCGTCGCGCTGCACCGCGGCGGGTTCGCTCAACTCGTGACGCACAGCGGCGAAGGCCTCGTGGTGACGCCTCTACCGCTGGTCTACGACGCACAGCGGCACTCGCTGCTCGGACATGTCGCGAAGGCGAACCCGCACTGGAAGGCCGCAGGCGGAGCCACGGTCGCGATCTTCTCCGGCCCGCAGGCCTACATCTCGCCGTCGTTCTATGCCACCAAGGCGGAGACGGGGAAGGTCGTGCCGACATGGAATTACGACGTTCTGACCGTCCACGGCGATCTGATCGCCCACGACGACGCGGACTGGCTGCGTGATCTCGTCACCAGGCTCACCGACCACCACGAGCAGGATCGCGCCACTCGGTGGCAGGTCTCCGACGCGCCCGAGTCCTACATTTGCGGCCAGCTGAAGGGCATCGTCGGCATCGAAGTGCGGATCCGGTCGGTCGCGGGCAAGTCGAAGATGTCGCAGAATCAGCCCGACCGTAACCGCGACGGCGTCGTCGCAGGGCTCCGCGCGTCAGCAGACCCGGGCGATCATGCCGTCGCCGAGCGGGTCGAGAGCCTGGGCAACACGAACGCAAACGGGCGCGGATAGCCCACATTCGTCAGCCTTGCGAACCGCACGGCGTCCAGGTCGACCGCGCGCAGCTCTCCGGACGACGGCTCGTAGCACTCGAGCATCTCGCCGGCGACATCGACGAGCAGCACCCAGTGCCTCGGAATCACACGGCCGACGAGCATCGCCACCGGCCGGCCCGCGTCGAGCGCATCGAGTACGTCGGACAGCCCGTCGCGCCTGCCCCACCACAGCCGCCAGCGGTAGCGGGTGCCTCCGGAGAGAACCGTGATCGCGCGCGACACCGCCGACGGCGTCGTCCCCAACCGGCGAGGCCACAGCACATTGATCGAGGCGTGCACACGTCGCTGCTCGTCTGAGAACCGACCCTGAGCTGCCAGCACCGGCCGATAACCGGGGTCGAGCAGCGCGGCCGCCATGACGGCGACCGCGGGTCCGCACGTGGTGCCGTCCTGTTGGCGCAGGCGCGGGATCCGCATGCTTCCACCGTAGAACCGGCGGATTCCTGCCGTGCCGAACTGGGTACCAGTGAACAGGTGTGCACTCAAACCGGGAGCTTTTCATGACCTTCGACATCACCCCGACTGCTGCCCAGCATGATCTCGCGCGGCGCGCGCACGAGTTCGCCGAACAGGTCGTCCGGCCCGTCGCCGCCGATTACGACCAGCGCCAAGAGTTTCCATGGCCGGTGCTGGAGGAGGCGGCATCGAGAGGCTTCTACAGCCCGCTGTTCTACCGGGACCTCATCGGCGACCCCACAGGTCTGTCGCTGCCGATGTTCATGGAGGAGCTGTTCTGGGGATGCGCAGGCATCGGCCTGGCCGTGGTGATGCCGGCGCTGGCCCTGTCCGCGATCGGGCAGGCGGCCTCTCCCGAGCAGATGCTGCAGTGGGCTCCGGAATGCTTCGGCACCCCGGGCGATCTCAAGTTGGCGGCGCTGGCGATTTCGGAGCCCGAGGGCGGCAGTGACGTCCGGAACCTGCGAACCACCGCCCGCCGCGACGGCGACGACTGGATCATCGACGGCCACAAAATGTGGATCGGAAACGGCGGCATCGCCAACGTCCACGTGGTCAACGCCGTCGTCGACCAGGAGCTCGGCCACAAGGGGCAGGCACTGTTCATCGTGCCCGGCGGCACGCCCGGCCTGGACATGGTGCGCAAGCTGGACAAGCTCGGCTGCCGCGCCTCCCACACCGCGGAGTTGAAGTTCAATTCGGTGCGCGTGCCGGGCGACCACCTTCTGGGCGGACAGGAGAAACTCGACCACAAGCTGGCCCGTGCTCGCGAGGCGGTGGAGGGCGGTAAGCATTCGGGCTCTGCGACGCTGGGCACGTTCGAGCAGACGCGGCCGATGGTCGCCGCGCAGGCCCTCGGGATCACCAGGGCCGCTTTGGAGTACGTGACGGAGTACGCCAACCGGCGCGAGGCGTTCGGGGCACCGATCATCGACAACCAGGGCATTGCGTTTCCGCTCGCCGACATCGCCACGGCTCTGGACGCCGCGCGGCTGCTCACCTGGCGGGCGTCCTGGATGGCCGCGACGGGTGTGCCGTTCGAACGGGGCGAGGGGTCGATGTCGAAGCTGGCGGCCAGTGAGCTCGCCGTGAAGGCCACCGAGCGCGCCATCCAGACCATGGGTGGCTACGGGTACATCAAAGACCACCCCGTGGAGAAGTGGTACCGAGATGCCAAGCTGTACACCATCTTTGAGGGAACCAGCGAGATCCAGCGCATGGTCATCTCGAACGCACTCGGCGCGGCCGACGGCAGACCGCCGTTGCACGTCGATCTGGAACCGAGTGGGGGTCCGCTCAACCGCACGTTCGGCCGAGGCACCCCGATACGAACCCAGATGGGCGCCTCGGCACTGTCGATGAAGGACCGCATCCCGTCACCGATCATGCAGATGGCGATGAAAGTGCTTCGGCCACCGCGCAAGTGAGTCAGTACGCCCGCTCGGTTGGTGGCGGGGTGCGGTTGATGTACGGTGCGGACTCCGGGGCGACGATGACCTGCAGCGCGGCGATCGCCTTGACGAACTCTGCGCGCTCCCAGAAGCCGGAGTGTCCACAGATCTTCCCGCCTGGGTCGATGTCGTATTCGCCTATACGCGGAAAGACCTGCTGCACATCGAATATCCGGCAGTCGACGTCCGTCGCCATCGCAGCCATCTCCTTCGGCACCGGCTCCCCGTCGACGTACACGGCGTCCTTGGCGAACACCCAGCCGCCAATCGGATCTGTGTGTGCCCACAGGTTGATCCACCGATTCGCACCCTCGGGCTCAGCGAGTCTCCTGACCTTGTCCAAGGCCTCCCGGCCGAAGTACGCCGGGAAGTTGCACGAGTAGAGCCGCCGCAGCGGTGCGCCGAATGTCAGCAGCGGATACCTCTCATTCCGTCCGGTCGCCTGCATCAGGGTCGCCGCGGCGATGATCGTGCCCTGGCTGTGCGCGACAAGGACGACCTCGGTCGGATCCGCCGATTCGCGCAGCACCCGCATCCGCAATCGGAGGTCGAACACTGTGCGGCCGCCGTAGGACGGAGGTGTCAGCGGATGGTTGGCGCGCGGCCAGAACGTGATGACGTCCCACAGGATCGCGATGGAGCGCCGCGTCTGGCGATTGCGTACCGCCAGCACGACCAATCCGACGAACGCCGCGACGATCACCACGGTCGCGCCGACCGCCACCCGGGCGAGCACCACCTCCACGAAGGTGTCGACCGCAGTGATCGCCAGGTAGAGAAGCACCGCCGCGACGAAGACCAGCATCACCGCGACGGCAACCAGGCAAGCGATGAGTCCCGGCCCGTGCTCGGTCAGGGAGGCGAACTGGCGTGCTCGCCGGATCCGTGCCGACACGGCCGCAGACACACTGCTCTCGATCTTCCGGGCGGCCTCGCTGGTCTCCCCGTCGGCGTCGGCGCGCATGACGGTGCGAAGCAGGCGCACCACGGCCACGACCGCAACGATGAGCACTATCACCGCGCCGACCGATGCCCACACGTACACCCTCGGCACCATCAGCGGGGCCGCCTCGGTCGGGAGCAGGAGCATCGACGCGGCGTCCTCGGCGGACACCACCCACGTGCCGAGCACCTCGGCGGTCCACAGCCCCACGCCCGCGCTGAAACCGGCGCCGATCAGCCAGCCCAGCAGTGCGACGAACCAGGCGGTGTAGCCGCCAAGCGTCGGCTGGTAGCCGGGCGCAAACGCCCTGTGCGTTCTCGACATCGCGATCGCGATCCCGAGCGCCGCCAGCAGTATTACCTGAACCGCCGTCAGCACGTAGATCGTGGTGTGCAAACCCGGCAGCACGTTCGGTGCCGCCGCCGAGAGCTCCGGGCGATAGGTGATCCCCACCCAGATCAGGGTCGCGGCATTCGCGATAAGAGCAAGCCACCGCGCGTTGTTCAGCAGACTGCCGGTGGTCTCGGAAGCGGCGTCCCCGCCGCGGCCGGTGGCCTTCGTCGACGCTGTCGCCACGATCGCGACTGCCAGCAGTGCGAGGTTCGCGGCCATCAGCGCGAGGTCGACGGCTCCGGTGACGCCGCCGTGGTGCGCCGTCACCGGAGCCACGAGCACCACAGCACCCAGCCCCGCCGTCCACGCCGTCACATGGCAGGCCCGCATGCACCGCACCGCGTCGTCGGCATTCCAGAAGTCGGTGCTGCTCAACGGAGAGGGATCCGCTTCGCCGACAACAGCTTCGGGCGGCGGCGCGCTGTTGTCGATCAGCGTGTGGGCCGCGCTCGGTGGCGCCGAAGCCGGCTCGTCGACCCTGATGGTCTCCTCACGGCCGAGGAGCCACAGCGCGCCGATCACCGCGACGAGCGGCAGCGCGCCGATGGCCAACCGCACGCCCATCGGCGCCGCTGACAGCAGTGCCAGCGGCCCCCATCCCGCGCTGCAGTAGGGCAGCGTCGTGCATTGCCATACCGCAACGTCGAGGACCGCGACCGCCATGGCCAGCAGCAGCGTCAGCGTGAACGACAGTGCGAGTAGGCGCAGCACCGTGACTGCACCGGCCGCCCACACGGGTCGCCTCGCCGGCGGCAGCATCCAGTGCGCCAGGTTGATCAGGCTGAACGGCAGGAACAACAACCACACCGCGCGGCTGGCGCGCCGGGATGTCAACCCACCCCACGAATACGCCTCCATCCGCCGCCACCACGTTCCGTCCCGGGGCGGATCCGCCGCCCTGTCGACCCACAGGTGTCTTCGGAAAAACCCGGCGTCGGCATCGCCGCCAACCTGTTTGCGGAACTCTTTCGGACAGCTCAGCATCGCTTCTGGCGGCGTGCCGGAGACCCCATGTACACGCAGCTCAATAACGGTCTTCCCCCCGGGCATGCAGCCATATTTACGCTCTTGATCACGTTTCGGAAGCGTTCGACAAAAACCCGGTACCCCTGGTTTCGCTTGGGGGGATTCTGGCAACATTACCGACCGGTAGGGTTCGGACACGCGAAGCAGGGGACGACAATGGAGCATTCTCAGCTGGCGGTATCGGTTCTGGCTCAGCAGTCGGGCGGTGGCGAGGGCGGCGGCACCGCCATCAGCGAGATCATCACGCTGACGGCGGCAGGTGGCGTCGTCGCGGCGATCTTGCTGTGGATCGGGTGGATGCACCGCAATCACAAAATCACCTGGCTGACCAGCCTCGCCGACTGGATGGGCCGCCGGTTCAAACGACCGTCCTGGGTCGCGTTGCCCGTCGCGCTGTTCACGTCGTCGATCATCTGCGCACTGTTCGGCTTCATCTGGGACGTCAGCCTGCACATCGGCAACGGCCGTGACGACGGCGCGCTGGCCAACCCGGCCCACTACTTCATCCTGATCGGCCTGTTCGGCATCTTCGTCGCCGGCTGCACCGCGATGGTGCTGCCGCTCGGCGCGGAGAACAGGCCGGGTCCGGCCGCGGTCCGCATCACCGACGACTGGTACGCGCCGGTCGGAGGCATCGTGATGGCGGGGTGCGGCATGTATGCCCTGCTCGGCTTCCCGCTCGACGACATCTGGCACCGCATCTTCGGCCAGGACGTCACGCTGTGGGGGCCGACCCACCTCATGATGATCGGCGGGGCGGGCTTTTCGACGCTGGCGGCGGCATACCTGGAGTACGAGGGCAAGCGCTCGGTCGCGCCCGACATTCCGCGCGACGGCCTCGGCCTGAAGTTTGTTCTCTACCTCGCGTTCGCCGGCGTGCTGATCGGCGCCTCGGTGTACCAGATCGAGTTCGACTTCGGCGTGCCGCAGTTCCGGCAGGTTTTCCAGCCGATGCTGATCGCCGCGGCCGCGTCCCTGGCGCTGGTGATGGCACGCATCTTCCTGGGCAGAGGTGCCGCGATCATCGCGGCGGTCATCGCCATCGGACTGCGCGGCATCGTGGCTTTCCTGGTGGCACCGGTGCTCGACGCGCCGGTCAACTGGTTTCCGCTCTATCTGGGCGCCGCGCTGGTTGTCGAGCTGGTCGCGCTGACGCCACTGTTCAAGCGGCCCATCGTCTTCGGCGCCGTCTCCGGTCTCGGCATCGCCACCGCCGGGCTGTGGCTCGAGTCGCTGTGGATCAACGCCGTCTACCCGCTCGGCTGGCCGACGAGCATCTGGCCCGAGGCACTCGCGATGGCGATTCCGGTGGCCGTCCTGGTCGGTGCCTGCGGCGCGATGGCCGGCATGGTGATCACCGGTCAGCGGATCCCCGGCCGCAAGCTGGGCGCCGGGCTGGTTGCGCTGACCGTGCTCGTCATCGGCGTCGCGGCGGCCAACGGTCTGCGCTACAACACGCCACAGGACGCAACCGCGTCGGTCACGCTCACCGAGGCGCAGGGACCCGGTGAGGGGCGCTACGTCACCGCCGACGTGCGGTTCAACCCTCCGAATGTCATCAGCGACAACCCGAACTGGGTGGCCGTGCTCGGCTGGCAGGGCGGGCTGGCCAACCAGACGGGCCAGTTCGTCGACCCGCTGGAGAAGGTCGGTCCCGGCCACTACGTCTCCACCGAGCCGATGCCGGTGTCGGGCACGTGGAAGACACTGCTGCGCGTCCACGACGGACGCACGCTCACCGCGGTCCCGATCTACCTGGCGGGTGACCCCGGCATCGGTGCACAGGAGGTGCCGGCCGAAGCCCAGTTCACGCGTCCGTTCGTCTCCGAGATCACCATCCTTCAGCGCGAGCGCAGCCCCGACATCCCTGCGTCGCTGTGGCTCATCGGATGTCTGGTGGTGCTTGTCTGCACCCTGGCGATGATCGCCGGAATCGCCTGGGGCGGTGGACGGATCAACAACAGCGAGTCCACCGGCAGCGAAGCCGAGTACCAGCCGTCCGCCCAGGCATGAACCTGAATCCAGAGGTGGTCGTCCTCGCCGACCACCCCATCTGGCTCGCGGTGCCCGCGTTCGCACCGGCTATCGTCGTGGCCGGGGTGATCGTGTACATCGCTGCGAAGAACCGGCGCAAGCCCGATCAAGACAGGGAACAGTGACAACGACTGCGCAGAAATTGCTGGCCACCTCCGTTGCCGCGCTACTGCTCGCAGGTTGCGGAAGCACCACCGAAACAGCGGAAAGCTCAACACAATCCAATACGGCGACGGTGAACCCCTCCGAGATGACCGATGCCCAGAATCCGCCCGAGCGGCTGGTCATCGATGTCACGATCAAAGGCGGGAAGGTGACTCCGACCAACGAACAACTGCAGGCAGGCCTCGGCGAGCAGATCGTGATCCGCGTCGACAGCGATGCCGCCGACGAGCTGCATGTGCATTCGTCCCCTGAGCACACCTTCCCCGTGGCCATCGGTCCGGCCCAGTCGTTCCAGTTCAGTGTCGGCGTCCCCGGCCGCGTCGACGTCGAGCTGCACGAGCTGGGCACCACGATCGCCACCATCCAGGTGCAGTGACCTCTCAGGTTCTCGCCCACGGTCTCGGCGGATCGGCAGATCTCCCAATTCCGTTCACCTACGCGCTGATCGGCGCGGCGTGGGCCTTGACCTTCACCTTCGCTGTCGTCGCGCTGGCCTGGCGCACACCGCGGTTCGACGCGGCGCGACCCGGTCGGCCGCTTCCCCGGTGGGTCACCCGCGCCGTCGACGCCCCGGCGACGCGCTGGCTGCTGACCGCGACGGCGTTGCTGCTCACCGCCTGGGTCGGTGTCGCGGCGTATTTCGGTCCTCAGAACGCCGAAAACCCGCTTCCCGGTGTGTTTTACGTGCTGATGTGGGTCGGCCTGGTGGCTCTGTCGGTCGCCATCGGCCCGGTGTGGCGGGTGCTCTCGCCGGTGCGGGCGCTGCACCGAGTGCTCGGTGACCGGACCTTCGGTGGCAGGTACCCCGACGCGCTCGGCTACTGGCCGGCCGCAGCAGGTCTGTTCGCGTTCGTGTGGCTCGAGCTGGCCAGTCCCGATCCCGGATCGCTCGGCGCGATCCGCACGTGGCTGCTCATCTACCTCGCCGTGACGCTGGCCGGTGCGCTCTGGTGCGGTGCCCGGTGGTGTGCGCGCGCCGACCCGTTCGAGGTCTACGGCGTTGTGGCATCCCGCTTCTCGCCGTTGCGCCGCAACGCAGACGGTCGGGTCGCGTTCGGCAATCCCTTCGACAACCTGCTGACGTTGCCGGTGCGCCCCGGCATCGTCGCCGTGCTGTCGGTACTGCTGGGATCCACGGCATTCGACAGTTTCTCGGCGCTTCCACGGATGCGCAGCTTCGTCGACGAAGTCACCGATACGGCATTCGCCGCGAGTGCGTTGCGGACCGCGGGTCTGCTGCTGTTCGTCACCGTGGTCGCAGTGACGTTCAGCCTCGCGGCGCGCGCCACCGGTGGTGTCGACGCCGATACGCGACGGAAACTGCCTGGACTGCTTGCTCACTCACTGATCCCGATCGTGCTGGGGTATGTGTTCGCCCATTACCTGACCTATCTGGTGGAGCGCGGCCAGCAGACCGTGTACCGGCTGTTCGGGATGGCCGATGCCGAAGTGGTGTACGTCCTTTCGATGCATCCCGCCGTGCTGGCGACACTCAAGGTCGGGTTCGTGGTGATCGGCCACGTGGCCGGGGTGATCGCCGCCCACGATCGAGCCCTGGCGGTGCTGCCGCAGCGGCATCAGCTCACCGGACAGCTGGCGATGATGTTGGTGATGGTGGGTTACACGTTCACAGGTTTGTACCTGCTTTTCGGCGGCTGATCTAGAATCTGCCGGTGACGAGCGAGGACTCCCTGGAGCAGGCGCTTGCCGGCGGCGCACCCGAGCGCGTCGGTTGGTTCCGGTTCTACTTCGCCGACGAGCGGTGGGAATGGTCCGAGCAAGTTCAGATACTGCACGGCTATGAGCCCGGATCCGTCACGCCGACAACTGAATTGGTGCTCTCACACAAACATCCGGACGACCGCCAACAGGTGGCCGCCACGCTGGAGGAGATGCGGCGCACCCACCGCACCTTCTCCACCCGCCACCGCATCATCGACACGCGCGGCAGCGTCCACGAGGTGGTGGTCATCGGAGATCAGCTTCTCGACGACACGGGCCGCCTCATCGGCACGCACGGCTTCTACGTCGACCTGACACCGACCGAGGCGCAGACCGCGACGATGGTGTCGGCTGCAGTGGCCGAGATCACGGAGAACCGCGCGGTCATCGAACAGGTCAAGGGCATGCTGATGCTGATCTACCGCGTCGATGCGGATGCGGCGTTCGACCTGCTGCGCTGGCGCTCACAAGAGACGAACGTCAAGCTGCGCGTTCTTGCCGAAGAGTTGCTGGCCGCTTACCGGGAGCTCGTGTACGACGAGACGCTGCCGCCGCGCGCGGCATTCGACCACCTGCTGCTCACGGCACATCAGCGGGTGGAGCGCGGCGGAGATACCGTGAAGCCATGAAGGCTCTGATCATCGTGGACGTACAGAACGACTTCTGCGAGGGCGGCTCGTTGGCCGTCGACGGCGGAGCGGCGGTGGCCCGAGGCATCAACGACCTTCTCGCCGCTACACATGATTACCGACATGTGGTGGCCACCAAGGACTTTCACATTGACCCCGGGTCACACTTCTCGGACGATCCAGACTTCGTCCACTCGTGGCCCGTGCACTGCGTCGCCGAGACGCCGGGCGCCGACTTCCACCCCGACCTCGACGTCACGCCGATAGAGGCCGTCTTCACGAAGGGCCACCACTCGGCCGCCTACAGCGGTTTCGAGGGCGCGGACGGCGACGGCACGGCGCTGGCCGACTGGCTCCGCCGGCGAGGTGTCCGTGACGTCGACGTGGTGGGCATCGCAACCGACTACTGCGTGAAAGCCACGGCCGCCGACGCGGCCGCCAACGGGTTCACCACGAAGGTTCTTCTGAACCTGACGGCCGGTGTCTCGCCGACCACGACCGCCGACGCCGTCGCCGCGATGCGCGCCACCGGGGTCGAGGTGACGGGCTGATCCCGACCCTGTTGTTTGCAATGCCCGTTAATTGGGCAGTTTCGCGTTGACCGGAAGGAAGGTGTTCTTTGACCACAGCCGCGCAGCCCACGGCCCAAACGCCCGTTCTCGAGGTGTGGCCCGGCAAGGCCTACCCGTTGGGGGCCACCTACGACGGCTACGGCACCAACTTCGCGCTGTTCAGCGAGGCCGCCGAGAAGGTCGAGCTGTGCCTGTTCGATGCCGAGGGTGAGCAGACCGCGTGCGTGCGGTTACCGGAGGTCGACGGCTTCGTCTGGCACGGCTTCATCCCCAACATCGAGCCGGGCCAGCGCTACGGATACCGCGTGTACGGCCCCTACGACCCGCCCAACGGCCTGCGGTGCAACCCGAACAAGCTGCTGCTCGACCCCTATTCGAAGGCCATCGACGGAACCTTCGACTGGAACCAGTCGCTGTTCTCCTACAACTTCGGCGACCCCGACAGCCGCAACGACGACGACTCGGCCGCCAGCATGCCGAAATCGGTGGTGATCAACCCGTACTTCGACTGGGGGGTGGACCGACCGCCCAGCCACGAGTACGCCGACACGGTGATCTACGAGGCCCACGTCAAGGGCCTCACGCAGACCCACCCGGACATTCCGGAACAGATCCGCGGCACATACGCCGCCGTCGCGCACCCGGCGATCATCGAGCACCTGACCTCGCTCGGCGTCAACGCCATCGAGTTGATGCCGGTGCATCACTTCGCCAACGACTCGACGCTGATCGAGAAGGGTCTGTCCAACTACTGGGGCTACAACACCATCGGCTTCTTCGCCCCTGACGCGAAGTACAGCTCCAACCCGAATCCGGGCGGGCAGGTACAGGAGTTCAAAGCGATGGTGCGCGCGCTGCACGAAGCGGGCATCGAGGTCATCCTCGACGTCGTCTACAACCACACCGCCGAGGGCAATCACATGGGGCCGACGCTGTCGATGCGCGGCATCGACAACGCCGCGTACTACCACCTCGTCGACGACGACAAGCGGTACTACATGGACTACACCGGAACCGGCAACAGCCTCAACGTGAGCCACCCGCACGCGCTGCAGCTGCTGATGGACTCGCTCCGGTACTGGGTCACCGAGATGCATGTGGACGGCTTCCGGTTCGACCTGGCCTCGACGCTGGCACGCGAGTTCTACGAAGTGGACCGGCTGGCCACCTTCTTCGAACTCGTCCAGCAGGACCCCACGGTCAGCCAGGTCAAGCTCATCGCCGAACCGTGGGACGTCGGCCCCGGCGGCTATCAGGTCGGCAACTTCCCGCCGCAGTGGACGGAGTGGAACGGCAAGTACCGCGACACCGTCCGCGACTTCTGGCGGGGCGAACCGGCCACCCTCGACGAGTTCGCCTACCGCCTGACCGGTTCGGCCGACCTCTACGAACACACCGCGCGCAGGCCCGTGGCTTCCATCAACTTCGTGGTGGCACACGACGGGTTCACGCTGCGCGACCTCGTGTCCTACAACGAGAAGCACAACGAGGCCAACGGCGAGGACAACAACGACGGTGAGAGCCACAACCGGTCCTGGAACTGCGGGGTGGAGGGCCCGACGGACGACCCCGAGGTCCTGGCGCTGCGCGGCCAGCAGGAACGCAACTTCCTGACCACGCTATTGCTGTCCCAGGGGGTCCCGATGCTCTGTCACGGGGACGAGCTGGGCCGCACCCAGGGCGGCAACAACAACGGCTACTGCCAGGACAACGAGATCACCTGGATCGACTGGGACAACGTCGACTCGGAGCTCCTGGACTTCACCCGCACGGTGTCTCAGCTACGTGCCAACCACCCGGTGTTCCGTCGCCGTCGCTTCTTCAGCGGCAAGCCGGTGGGCCGCCGCGGGCAGGGCCTTCCCGACATCGCCTGGTTCACCCCGGACGGTGCCGAGATGACCGGAGAGGACTGGGGCTCGGGTTTCGCGAAGTCCGTCGGGGTGTTCCTCAACGGTCAGGGCATTCCCGACATGGACGCGCGCGGACAGCGTGTCGTCGACGACTCGTTCCTGCTGTTCTTCAACGCCCACTACGAGCCGATCGACTTCACGTTGCCGCCGGCAGAGTTCGGCCAGAAGTGGCAGCCGGTGGTCTACTCGGTCGCGGGCGCGGTCATGGAGGGTTCGCGGCCACTACCGGCAGGGGCTGCGCTCACTGTCGAGGCACGCGCTGTGATGGTGCTGCAATCGGTCTGAGCGCTGCGTGAAAGCTGTTGTGCGCCATCACGCTTAAGCAGCCGAGTTGAGACCTTTTCAGGATTTCGTATGTTAGCTTGAAGTTGCTGTTGCAACCGTGGCCGCCGAGCGGGCATCGGATTTTCGTTTGCCACCGGCCGGGCGGGCCGGGTGTAGGAGCCGAAGAGCGGCGGCGACCTACCGGGCGGCCACGGTTGCCAGCTCCAGGTCGGCCGAATTCCGCTAGCCGGCGAGAATCCGGTCGATCGAACGGATCGGAATCGGCAGCCACGTCGGGCGGAACCGAGCTTCGTACGCGGCTTCGTAGACAGCCTTGTCCAGTTCGTAGGCCGCCAGCACGTCAGCGGAGTCCCGCGGGTCTGCGCCTGCGACCGCTGCGTAGCCACTGCAGAACGCCGCGCTGTTGCGGTCCACCCAGCTTCGGGCCGCGGCGGCCTGCTCGGGATCACGGTTCTGATAGGCGGCGTACTCGAACGAGCGGAGCACGCCCGCCACGTCCCGTAGCGGCGAGTCCGGCCTGCGACGTTCCTCCAGCGGCTGGCCCGGTTCGCCCTCGAAGTCGATCAGCAGCCAGTTCTCCGGGGTCCGCAGCACCTGGCCGAGGTGCAGGTCGCCGTGTACGCGCTGCACCGTGATCGCCTTCCCGGCGAGTTTGCGGTACCGCTCCTCGATCAGCGAGACGTGCGACTCGAGCACCGGAGCCGCCTGCGCGGCGGCCCCCAGCCGCTGCAGAGACGTCTCGACCGGGAACTGCTCCTCGGAGGCGCCCAGGGTATCGGCCAGCGTGGCATGCACGGACGCGACCGCCTGGCCCAGCCGGTAGGACTCACCGGTGAAGTCACCGCCCACCCGGTCGGCGAACAGATCCTGCGTGCTGGCGGTGGCCATGTCCCAACCTTCGGCGCTGTTGGCCGCGAACGCGGTGACCATGCCGAGGGCACACGGCTCCGATTCCTGGCCCGCCCACGACGTCTCGTAGGACCCGAGCAGGGTGGCCACGTGCGGGTTGCCGGCGCGGGCGAGGACGCGGTTGAGTTCGATGTCGGGATTGATGCCCGGGGTGACCCGGCGGAACACCTTGAGCATCGCGTCTTTGCCGAAGATCACGCTCGTGTTGCTCTGCTCGGCCCCCGACACCTTCGGTGGCGCGTCGACCGGTACCGTCACGTTCGGTTCTTTGCTGAATCTCAGGCCGTCCACCGTCGCCGACGAGTCGATCAGCGACAGCAGGTGTCGCGCAGACCGCGGGTCGAACAGCGCGTCGTAGGCGAACCGCTCCCCTGTGGGTCCCTGTGTCGTCCCGATCAGCGCCGCCTCCCCGTGGCCGTCGACGGGTGTGTCCTCCCATCGAACAAGCACCTGGTAGCGCTCGGTGAACCCGTCGGTGTAGGCGACGTCCAGCAGGACGTGCTCCAGATCGTCGCCGAGCGGCGTGACCGAGGATGGTTCGGCCGAGGCGAGTTGACGGGTGCGGCCGGCGTACCAGCGCCGGTGAATGATCCATTCGCCGAATGCCAGCGTCATGGTCTGGAACCTACCCAGGTCGACGGCAAAGCAATCAGGGCAGGAAGCGCTCCGCGCCTGCCGTGCGGACGAACCGGGCACTGTTGGCCTGCCGATAGCCGATCATCCCGCCGCTGAACGTGAGGAACAGCAGGCCGGCGACGCCCGGCAGGGCCACCGCGGCGATCTCGGCCAGCGTCGGGCTCGTCATGCTGCGCGGATAGGCGCCCACCCGGGGCGACTGTGCGCCGGCGGGCGCCGCCGGCAGTGGCGCGCTGGCGCCTGGCGTCGGCGCGACCGAGCCACGGATCGCCGGAGTCCGGACACCGGCGACGCCGGGCTGCGTGACACCGGGAGGCACGGCCGTCTCCGCCGGGGTTCCCGGCGGAGTCTTCGTCGGGCGGCCCGCGACTGTCGTCGCTCTCGGCACGGTCACCAGCGGAGCACGGAAGACGACCGGTTCGGCCATCGCGCCGCCTCCGCCACCGCCACCGGCGATGGTTCCCGTCGTGGCATCGGCCACCGGAGGTGCTTCCTCCTGGATCCGGAACGCCGGACCGGGCGCGGGCGCGGGCGCAGGGACGACCCGCAGTGCCCTGAGGAACTCCTCGAGGGTCGGGACCGGGATGGCGACGGTCGTGTAGAAGGTCGACGCAGTCGGCCAGGTTCCCGCCGGGATCTCGCCGGCGGCAGGTAACCGCACCCACGGAATCCTGATCGAGTTCTGGTACTTCGGGATGGCCGCGGGCGGCTCGGGTGCGGGCTCTTCTCGGACCCCGGAATCACCGCCGGTCTCCTCGGGTGCCGGATCTTCGTCGCGACCGACCTCGGGTTCGTCGGGATCCTGGACCGGGCCGCCGTCGGTCGGCTCGTCGGGCTGCGTGGGTTCTCCTGGCTCGTCCGGAGTGGCCTCGCCGGGGCTCTGCTCGTCTGATCCGCTGCCCGTGTCACCGGGCTCGTTGGCATCCTGGCTCGTCCCGTCACCGTCACCGGGTTGGGCAACCACAGGCGCCGCGGCGGCCACACCGCCGAACACGAACGTCACGGCGAGCACGCCAGCAACTGCGCAGGAACGCAGCGCAGGCCCGACCATGGTGCACCCGATTCCGGAAGTTCTGTTGCTCGACTAGGGATAAAGCCGTTGCAATTCTAGAACACCGGCGCAAGCGGTAGCGCTCGATGCGCGGGCCGTGCAAACGCAAGTAATCAACGTCGACGTTAGTACCCCGGCACCAGATAGGGTGCCGTCGTGACGACCGGACGCGCGACTCGCGATCACGGGGACCCGGGTGACGCACCCACCGTCCCGCCGCCGCTCACGGAGCCGGCCAACACCGCCCGCCCGTCGGCCGCCGAGGAGGCGCGCACCATCGCCGCGTCGACCAACAGCGGCACCCTCGCGACCCTGACTGCCGACGGCGATCCGTGGGCGTCCTTCGTCACGTACGGCTTGCTCGACGGCGCACCGGTGCTGTGTGTGTCCAACCTGGCCGAGCACGGGCGCAACCTCGCCTCCGACCCGAGGGCCAGCATCGCGATCGTCGCACCAGCGACCGAGTCGGATCCGCTCGCCAACGCCAGGATCACGCTTGCCGGACGCGTCGAGGCACCCTCCGGTGACGAGCGCGACGCGGCGAGAGAGGCACATCTGGCGGCGGTGGCCGCGGCCAAGTACTACATCGACTACAGCGACTTCTCGCTGTGGGTGCTGCGGGTGGCGCGGGTCCGGTGGGTGGGCGGCTACGGCCGGATGGATTCGACCAGTGGCCAGGCGTACACCGCAGCCGAACCCGACCCCGTGACGCCGCATTCGGCGGGGGCCATCGCGCACCTCAACGTCGACCACGCCGATTCACTCGTCGCGATGGCGCGCGCGCTCGGCGGCTACCCCGATACGACGGCGGCGACGTGTACCGGCGCCGACCGCTATGGGCTCGATCTGAGGTTGACCACCGACCGCGGCCTGGCCTATACCCGGATCGGCTATGCCCGTCCGATCGATACGATCGACGAATTGCGTTCGGCGACCGTCGAGTTGGCGCGTCGGGCGCGCCAGAGCTGAATAGGATATCGGCGTGTCCAACCGCTCAGAAACCTGGCAAGCCGCATTCGACCTGATCCGCACGCGCGGACACGAGCGTCGTGAGGAGCCCTTCAGGCTCGCCAGCGGGCAGCTCAGCCACGACTACATCGACGGCAAGTACGCCGTCGACACCGGTGAGCGATTGACGATCGTGTCCAGGGCGGTCGCCGATCTCGCCGCCGAGAACGGCATCGAGTTCGACGCGGTCGGCGGGCTGACGATGGGGGCCGACCCCCTCGCCCACGGTGTCGCGATGGTGACCGGCAAGGCCTGGTTCTCCGTGCGCAAGGAGCAGAAGAAGCGCGGCCGCGAGCAGTGGGTCGAGGGCACCCGGCTGGAGGCGGGCACGAAGGTGCTGCTCGTCGACGACGTGATCAGCACAGGCGGCTCGACTGAACTCGCGCTGGAGCGGATCGCACCGCTCGGCGTCGTCGTCACCGGCGTCATCCCGATGGTCGACCGCGGCGATGTCGCCGCGGGCCGCTTCGCCAAACGCAACGTCCCGTTCCACGCGCTGGTGACCTACCGCGACCTCGGCATCGACCCCGTCAAGGACGTCTAGGTCACGAGCACGCCGCCCGATTCGAGTCCCACGGTGACTGTGTCGCCGGCCGAGAACTGGCGCGCCGCGGAACTGGCCATCTGAGCGCTGATCGCCGACCCGTCGACCAGCGTCATGTTGACCCGGGAGATGGCGCCGAGGAACGACACCGACGTCACGGTCGACGTCCCGGCCGGATCGGGGGTCACGGTGACCGCTTCGGGACGCACCATCGCCACCCCCTCGCCCTCCACGGACCCGGGGAGCGCGGGCACCGACACCCCCAGCAGCGATGCCGTGGCACCCGAAACCCTGGCCGGCACTTTGTTGTTGAGCCCGACGAAGTCCGCGACGAACGGCGTTGCCGGATTGGCGTAAAGCTCTGCGGGCGCAGCGAGTTGCTCCAGCCTGCCTTGACTCATCACCCCGACGCGATCGGCGACGGCCAGCGCCTCCTCCTGGTCGTGGGTGACGAACAACGTCGTCGTCCCCACCTCGAGCTGCACCCGCCGGATTTCCTCGCGCAACTGCGTGCGCACCTTGGCGTCCAGCGCCGACAGCGGTTCGTCGAGCAGCAGCACCCTCGGCTGGATCGCCAGTGCCCGGGCCAGCGCGACCCGCTGCTGTTGGCCGCCGGAGAGCTCTTTGGCGTAGCGCCCGCCCAGCGCGCCCAGCCCCACCAGATCGAGCATCTCCGAGGCCCGGGAAAGCCTGTCCTGCTTGCCTTTTCCGCGCATCTTCAATCCGAACGCGACGTTGTCGAGCACGGTGAGATGCGGAAACAGGCTGTAGGCCTGGAACACCATGCCCATGTCGCGCTTGTTGGCGGGCACCCGGCTGACATCGACGCCACCCACCGACACGGTTCCCGACGTCGCCTCGTCGAGGCCGGCGAGGATGCGCAGCGCCGTGGTCTTCCCGCAGCCCGACGGGCCGAGCAGCGCGACCATCTCCCCCGGCTCGATGTGAAGCGTGAGCCCGTCGAGGGCCCGGGTGGTCCCGTACACGCGGGTGAGGTCCGTCAATTCGACTGCAACGCCGTCTGTCATGTCGTCACCCCTGGGGCTCGTCGGTACCTCCCGCGCGTCACCAGCGACAGAATCAGCAGCAGCGCGAATCCGAACAGCAGCGTGGCCAGTGAGGCCGCCACCGAGGTCGGGCCGTCGCTCTTGCCGATCAGCACGATCTGCACCTGCAGCGTCTCGTAACCGGACAGCGACGCGATGGTGTACTCGCCCAGCACCACCGCGATGGAAATGAAAGCGGCCGAGAGGATTCCCGACCAGATGTTGGGGACCACCACGCGGGTGATCGTCGTCAGCCATCCGGCACCCAGCGACCTCGCGGCCTCGGAGAGCGTCTGCAGATCGATCGACGACAGCGCCGCATCGATTGCCCGATACGCGAACGGCAGCACCAGGATCACGTACACGAAGGTCAGCGTCAGCGCCGATTCGCCCAGAAAGTACGTCACCCACAGGTAGACGTTGCGCAGCCCCACCACGATCACCAGCGCCGGAATGGTCAGCGGGAGCAGACACAGAAACTCGACGAGCCCCTTGGCCCACGGGGCGCGCAACCGCACCCAGATCATCGTCGGGACGAGGAGTACCAGCATCGCTGCGACGGTGAACACGGCAAGCAGCAGCGACACGATGATCGACTGGTACAGCGCCTCGTTGGACACCAGGTTCGCCCACGCCTGCCACGTGCGACCGCCCGCCACCAGATTGCGGGTGGAGAAGTCGGCCATCGCATACAGCGGAAAGAGGAAGACCAGCCCGAACATGACCCAGAGTGCGCCCCGCACAAGCTTTGTCATGGCAGCCGCCGCGTCACGACAACCACCGCGAACTGCGCCGCACCAGCAGGTTGTAGGCGACCATCACCACCGCCACGACGACGATCATCTCCAGCGCCAGCGCGTAGGCGAATCCGGCCTGCCCGAGCACCACCTCGCTGATCAGCGAGGCCCTGATGAGCAGCGGCAGGATCGGGCTGCCCTGGCTGACCAACGCCGCCGCGGTCGCGTACGCGGCGAATGCGTTGGCGAACAACAACAGTGCCGAGCCCAGAAACGCCGGTGTCAGCAGCGGGATCGCCACCTCACGCCAGTACGCGAACGTCGACGCGCCGAGGCTGACTGCCGCCTCCCGCCATTGGTCGCGCAGGCCCTCGAGCGCAGGGACGAACACGATCACCATGAGCGGGATCTGGAAATAGGTGTAGACGAGGATCAGGCCGGCCAGGCTGTACAGCCAACCCGATCCCGCGAGGTTGAACCCGAAGGCCTGCTGCACCCACAGGGTCAGCACGCCGTTCAGCCCGACGGTGGCCAGGAAGGCGAATGCCAGTGCCACGCCGCCGAACTGGGCGAGCACGCTGCACAGCGCCAGGACACCGCGGCGGATCATCGAGGTCGGCGGGCTGCTCACGATCAGCCACGCCATCACCGCGCCGAGGAACGCACCGAGCAGCGCTGTCGCCCCGGACAGCAGCACGCTGTTGGCCAGCGCGGTGAGCGCGGTCCCGGTGAACAGCGCTGCGATGCGGTCGAGTGAGAAGACCCCGTCGGCGTAGACCGAGCTGACGATGACCGTGACCGTCGGGATGATCAGGAAGATCACCACGACGATCAGGAACGGCAGCAGCGCAAGCGAATCCCGCAGCCGCCTCCCCACACCCACGTCAGCCAACTGCGGCCGCCCAGTTCTGCGCCAGGTACTGCGAGGCGGCCTCGGTCTGCGCAGGCGTCGGCACGGTCACCGGCCCGTCGACGACGGGCAGCGCCGCGGCGACGGTCGGGTCCAGGGTGCCGTCGGCAGCCATGTTGTCAGCGCGCACGGGCCGAACTCCGCCTTGGGCGAACAGGTTCTGGCCTTCGTCGCTGTAGAGGAACTCCTGCCACAGCCGTGCGGCGGCGGGGTGGGGCGCATCCTTGCTGATGGCCTGATAGTAGTAGCCGGCGACGGGATGCTCGGGCGGCACCACGACCGTCCACGACGGCAGTTTCTTCGTCTCGGCGGCATTGGTGTAGTTCCAGTCGATGACGACCGGAGTCTGTCCGGACTCGATGGTCGCGGGCGTCGGGTCGACGGGCAGGAAGTTGCCCGCGTCTTTGAGCTTGCGGAAGAACTCGACACCCGGCGCGATGTCGTCGACCGAACCGCCTTGGGACAGCGCCACCATCAGCACGCCGGAGAACGCGGCGCCGGCCTGGGTCGGGTCACCGTTGAGCGCGACTTTGCCCTGATATTCGGGCTTGAGCAGGTCGTTGACGCTCGTCACCGGAGGCACTTTCGACGAGTCGAAGCCGATCGACATGTAGCCGCCGTAGTCGTTGACCCAGGTGCCGTCGGCATCCTTGAACGCCGCGGGGATGTCGTCGAACGTCTCCACCTTGTACGGCGCGAACATCGACGTGTTCGCCAGCGCGACCGACTGCCCGAGGTCGAAGACGTCGGGTGCGCTGCTGCGGCCCTTCTGCTGGTTGGCGGCGTTGATCTCGTCCTGGCTCGAGGCGTCGGGCTGCGCGGAGTTGACCGTGATGCCGTACTTGTCGGAAAACGCTTTGATGATTGCGCCGTAGTTCGCCCAATCAGGCGGCAGCGCAATCACATTGAGCTCACCTTCGGCTTTGGCGGCCTCGATGAGGCCCTCCATACCACCGAAGTCCTCGGCCGACGTCGCCTCGGCGGCGTTCACGCCCGATTCGGTCTGCGCGCCGGTGCTCTCCTTCTCCGGCGGCGCGCAGGCGACCGCGCCGGTGACGAGGAGTGCGACGAGCGTGGCGGTGAGGACTCTGGAGAAGGGCATGCCGAACCTTCCGATGGGCAGGAGGCCACGCAGTGGCCCGGCGGTTACCGCCGCACGACTCGACGGTGAATGAATCCAACCAGCAGCTCGCAACCCTACCCTGGTCACATGCCCGTACCGGATGGGTTCGACGCTGCCGGCGAGTTCTCCGCCGCGCCCGTGGCGATGCTCGCGACGGCCGGCGCCGACGCCGTGCCGCACCTCGTCCCGGTGGTGTTCGCTGTGCCCGAGCACCGCCGAGACGTCCTCTACACCGCCGTCGATGCGAAACCCAAGTCCACGCAACGGCTGCGGCGGCTGGTCAACATCGAGAACAACCCGGCCGTCACCCTGCTCGTCGACCACTACGACGACGACTGGTCGCAGCTGTGGTGGGTGCGCGCCGACGGATACGCCACCATCCACCACGGCGGCGTGGAGATGGCGACCGGGTACGCCCTGCTGCGCGCCAAGTACCCCCAGTATCAGCGGATCGAGCTCGACGGCCCGGTGGTCACCGTGGAGATCCGTCGGTGGACCTCCTGGCATGGGGGTTAACCGGTAGTACGACGTCCGGTTCTCCGGAACGCATTGGGGGGCCAGCAGGGCAGACTCGGCGCCGTGCACGCGCGAGAGTTCAACCATGCCTCACGACGAACTCCTCGCCCACCGTTTCGAACGCGATGCCGTTCCGCTGTTCGCCGAGCTCTGTCGGCACGCCCTCAAGTTGACCCGCGACCACGCCGACGCCGAAGACCTCCTGCAGGAGACCGCGGCCAAGGCCTACGCCGCCTTCGGCAGCTTCAAAGAGGGCACCAATCTGATCGGCTGGCTGTACCGCATCATGCACAACACCCACATCAGCGCCTACCGCAGACAGCAGCACCGCCCGGCGTTGCAGTTCACCGACGAGTTCAGCGACGGTCAGCTGCTCGAGCAGGGGACCGAGGCGGGGTCCACCGAGGACGTTGTGCTGGCCGCGACCACCGACCCGGCGATCGCCGCGGCGATGCGTGCACTGCCCGAAAAGTACCGCACGGCAGTCTATTACGCCGACGTCGAAGGGCGGAAGTTCAAGGAGATCGCTGCGCTGATGAACGTGCCGATCGGCACGGTGATGTCGCGGCTGCACCGGGGCCGCAAGCAGCTGCGCGCCGTGTTGACCGACCTGGCGCTGACCCGGGGCTATCCCCTGCCCGACGCCGCGTGAGCTGACTCCTCGCCGCCGCTGAGGCTCTCCTCGTAGGCACCCTCGTCGCGGCCCAGCGCGATGGTGCCCGCGGCCATCGCGATCGTCGAGATCACCAGCGCAACCGCGTCCCACCGCCCGACGTCGAGTTGTTCACCAAGCACCACCGCACCCAGGACGACCGCGATCACCGGTTCCAGAACGAGCATGGTCGGCACCGAGGTCTGCAGAGAACCGGCGTGGAACGCCGACTGCTGCAACAGCATGGCGATGACACCGAGCAATGCCAGCAGGTAGAGCACAGGTGTCGTCAGGACGGCTACCAGACCCTCGTGCGTCAGCATGTGCATGACGAGCTTGGTCAGCACTGCCACCACACCGAAGAGCACGCCGACCGCGACCGCGAGAAGCACAGCGCGGATCCAACCGATGATGCGCGTCGCGACGATCACGCACGCCAGCACCGCGACCGTGCACACGATGGCCACCCCCGTCGACGTCGTCAGCGAGGCTTCGTAATCGCCGGGGCTGGCCTTGGCGAGCACCACGAACACCGCAAGCGCGACGGTGAGCAGCACCGCCCACGCCCATTCGCCGCGGGTCACCGAACGGTGGGCCAGACGCGCGCTCAGTGGAAGGGCGAACAGCAGCGCCGAGACGAGGATGGGCTGCACGAGCAGCAGCGAGCCGTTGGCCAGCGCGAGAGCTTGGAAGACGAACCCCGCGATGGCCGACGCGGTGCCCGCCCACCAGAGCGGCCTGCGAAGCAGCGTCCGGAACATGGCGGTGCTGATGCCGTCTTCGGCCGGAACGTCGAGGGTGGCGCGCTGACGGACGACGATGCCGACAGCGAGGAACACCGCGGCCAGGAATGCCAGCAGGACGGTAAGACCATGGCCGATCACTGCACAAGGACAGCACACATCACGGCGCAGCGCCCAGTCCGGCAGCTAGGAGGCCTCGCGACCACCGACCACCCTGAGTCGGGGCGATTCCGTGGGCTGTTGCGCGCTGTCCGGGCTGATCTTGTTGTTGACTCCGGCGACCACCGAGTCGACGCGGCGGATGGCGCTGTCGACGGCGGTGTCGACATCATCGGCAGCACTGAGCAGGTACGCGCGCACGTTGACGCGGAACCGCTCGCCTGCACGTCGCAACCGGCGCCGGAGCCGGTCGTCCACCTCGACGGTGACGTAGGGCAACACCTGAAGCTTCATGCTCGCGACTCTATTGCACCCGCCCCGGGTTGCACCTGCGTCAGCGGACGGCCCGCGGTCTCACGTAGGGTCAGCACCGCCATCAGGGACACGGCCGCCGCGGTGATCAGATAGAAGGCCGGCGCGATCGAGTTTCCCGTCGCGGCGGTCAGCCACGTGACGACGTAGGGCGTCGTGCCGCCGAACAGGGCGACGCACACGTTGTAGCCGACCGAGAATCCACTGAACCGGACCCGGGTCGCGAACAGTTCCACCCCGGCCGACACCGCGCACGAGATGTAGACGGACTCGATCGCCGCCAGCAGGCAGTGCGCGGTGATCGCGGCGACGAGCGACCCCGAGGTCAGCAGCAGGAACAGCGGGTAGCCGAACAGTACGAAGGCCACCGCCCCGCCGATGAGCAGGGGACGCCGCCCGATCCGGTCCGACAGTGCGGCCAGCGGCAGGATCAGAGCGAGGGCCACCAGGCACGCCAACGTGATCGAGGTGAACGCCTCGGACTTGGTGAATTGCAGCGTCTTGATGAAATACGTTGGCAGGAAAGTGAATACGACGTAATAGCCGATGTTGAAGACGATGAACAGGCCGATCACCTGCAGAATTTGGCGCCACGATGTGCCCAGCGCCTCCCGCAGCGGCTTGTCCGCCGTCTGGTCGGCCTTGTTCAGCTCGGCGAACTGGGGCGTGTCGCCGAGCCGCAGCCGGATGTAGAGCCCGACCAGTCCCAGCGGACCGGCGATCAGAAACGGGATGCGCCAGCCGTAGCTGTCCATCGCCGCGGCGGGCAGCAGCGCCTGCAGCACCGTCACCGTGACCGAGCCGAGCAGGAAGCCGACCACGCCCGACCACGCCATGAACGTGATCGTCAGACCACGGTTCTGGTCGCGGGCGAACTCGGCGAGGTACACCGCGCCGCCGCCGTATTCTCCGCCCGCCGAGAATCCCTGGAGGCATCGCAGCACGAGCAGCAGCAGCGGCGCGGCGACGCCGATCGCCTGGTAGGTGGGAAGCAGCCCGATGCACAGCGTGGCGCCCGACATCAGCAGGATGACGATCGCGAGCACCTTCTGGCGGCCGATCCGATCGCCGAGCGGACCGAAGAAGAACCCGCCGAGCGGACGCATGAAGAACGCCGCGGCGAAGATCGCGAACGTGTTCAGCAGAGCCGCAGTCTCGTTACCCTCGGGGAAGAAGTGCGCGGCGATGTACGTCGCGAGGAACCCGTAGATGGCGAAGTCGAACCACTCGACCGCATTGCCGATCGAGGCTCCCGTCACCACCCGGCGGATGTCGTTCTCCATGGCGAACTCCCGAATTTAAGCGTGGCGCTGAGCATTTCGCTTACCGCGCCGCGTGGCGGCGACGTTGCTGGGAACATATCGCCCGACACGTCCTCACGGCAGCGGGGTCCGCGAATGCACGGATTGTGATGGAAAGTTCGGGTGCGAACGTCACAAACCGTGCACTCGCAGCGGCCGGCGGGACGTCAGCCGCGGACGGCTTTCCTGGCCGCCTTGACGGCATCGGCGGCGTCCCTGCTGGCCTGCTTTCCCGCGGCGTACGCGTCCTCGGCCGCCGTCAGCGCCTGCTCGGCGGCAGCCAGCCTGCGCTGCGCGTCCTGGTGTTTGAGGCGTGCGGTCGCAAGGTCGGACTGCAGCTCGGTGAGCGCGGCGTCGGCGTCGGCCTTCGCGCGCTCGGCGGCGGCCAGGGCGCGCCGGTCCGGCTCGGCCTTCTTGGGCTGGTCCTTCTTCGGCTCCGCCTTCTTCGGCTCGGACTTCTTGGGTCCCGGCCCGACCGCGGCCGTGAACCCGAAGTCCCCGAATCCCGACCACTGCTCCGCCTTCGCGAGGCGACCGAGCCGCGCGGCGACATCCGGGTCGGCGACGGCGGCCTGCCATGTGGACGTGACGTCGTCACGCAGTGCGGCCGACGGAGACGCGAGACCGCTGTTGCGCAGTGCGGTGCGGGTGAGCTCGTCGACGAGCCTGCGCTGCTCGGCGGTCAGCGCGCGGATCGCCTCGCCGTCCATCGCCGCATGCGCCTCGCGCAGCCGCGTGCCGAGATCGGTCAGCTCGGCCCTGGCGGTTCCCTGCAGGGCAAAGGCGTTGACCACCCACGCCGCCGCCGTCGGTTTGCGGCTGCCGGTGATCCGCCGCGCCGCATCCGCATCGCCGCTCTTCTTGGCCGCCGCAGCCAACTTGGTCCGCAGCGCCGTGAAGTCCTCGGGTCTGGCGGTATAGAGCTCGTCGAGCGCGTCCTCCACCGCAAACTGCATGACGTCCGTTCTAACGCGAAATCTCGATCGCGTCAGCGACAATGATGCCCATCGACAAGAATCTGCTGCGGCCGGCGATCGTGGTCGGCGCGCTGGGTGTGGTGTTCGGCGACATCGGGACCAGTCCCATTTACACCTTGGCCACAGTGTTCGACCCCACCGATCCGCATCCGGTGCCGGTCTCCTCCAACAACGTCTACGGCGTCGTCTCGCTGATCTTCTGGTCGGTGATGACGATCGTGACGTTGACCTACGTGACACTGGTGATGCGCGCGGACAACCACGGCGAGGGCGGCATCATGGCGCTCATCACGCTGGTCAGACGATTCGGAGCACCTCGGAAACGCCCCGCCACCGTGTTCCTTTCCGCCCTCGGTCTGTTCGGTGCGGCACTGTTCTTCGGCGACAGCATGATCACCCCGGCGATCTCGGTGCTGTCGGCCGTGGAGGGTCTCGAAGTCGTCGACCCCGACTTCAAGGACCTCGTCGTCCCCGTCACCGCCGTGATCATCGTCGCGCTGTTCTCGGTTCAGCGCCGCGGCACCGCGACGGTCGGCCGGTTCTTCGGCCCGGTGATGATCCTCTGGTTCGTCTCGATCGCCGCCCTGGGCGTCGGCGGCATCGCCCGCAATCCCGACATCCTGCGCGCGCTGTCACCGACGTACGCACTCGGTTTCCTCGCGGGACATTTCCACATCGCGTTCTTCGCGCTGGCCGCCGTGGTGCTCGCGGTGACCGGCGCCGAAGCCCTCTACGCCGACATGGGACATTTCGGGCGCAAAGCCATCACCCTGGGTTGGCTCGGCCTGGTGTTGCCCGCGTGCACGCTGAACTACTTCGGACAGGGCGCCCTGGTGCTCAGCGACGAACGCACGGTCAGCGCACCGTTCTTTCTCCTCATGCCGGAGTGGTCGCGCATCCCGCTCATCCTGCTGGCCACCGCGGCCACCGTGATCGCCTCGCAGGCTGTCATCACCGGGGCGTTCTCGGTCGCGTCGCAAGCCGCGCAGCTGGGCTATCTGCCACGCCTGCGTATCCACCACACCTCGGCGTCGACGATCGGGCAGATCTACGTCCCGTGGATCAACGGTGTGCTGCTGGTCGCCGTGCTGATTCTGGTGTTCGCGTTCCGCAGCTCCTCGGCGTTGGCTTACGCGTTCGGTATGGCGGTGACGGGCACCATGACGATCACCACGCTGCTGTTCCTGTATCTGGCGCGCACCCGCGCCGGCGCGCCGCTGTGGCTGGTGATCCTCGGGGGCGGCGCGTTGCTGTTCGTCGACCTGATGTTCGTCGCGGCCAACATGACCAAGCTGGTTCACGGCGCGTGGCTGCCACTGCTGATCGCGATCGCCGCGTTCACCATCATGACGACGTGGCAGCGCGGACGCGTGCTCGTCACGAACGCCAGGCGGGAGGCCGAAGGTCCGATGCTTGAGTTCATCGAGGGGCTCAGCAGCAGAGAGCCGCCTCTGGTGCGGCTGCCCGGGACCGCCGTGTTCCTCAACCGCGGGGACGACACCGCGCCGTTGTCGATGCGTGCCAACGTCGAACACAACCACGTGCTCGCCGAGCACGTGGTGATCGTCTCGCTCAACATCCTGCCGGTGCCGCGTGTCCCGGACTCCGACCGCATCAGCGTCGACGATCTGGGCATCCCGGACGACGGAATCATCCACGTGAAAGCGGCTTTCGGCTATATGGAGCGCACCGATGTGCCCCATGCGCTGAGCCTCGTCGACCCGGCGCAGACCGAGGGACCACTCGACCTGGACCGGGCCACCTATTTTCTCTCGCGGCTGGAGCTGTGCCAGGGCGATGCACCGACGATGGCCCCGTGGCGAAAACGGCTGTTCATCGCGACGTCCTACCTCACGGCCGACGCGGCCGCCCACTTCGGTTTGCCGTTGGACCGCACGGTGCTCATCGGGTCACGGCTCCAGGTCTGATCTCCGTTGCCGCCGCAGCGGTTCGCGGCCGGGAGGCTGCAGAGGGGGAGCCAGTAGTGCTTTGCGGTGTTTGACCTTCACCGTCGTCGGCTCCCTGGTGCTCAGTTCGAGTTTCTCCCCGGCGTGGCGGATCTCCAGCGTGCCCCCGGGCCCGTCGCGCAGCGTGTAGGTCACCGACGTGTGGTTGGCCTCGACGGTCACCCGAAAGTTGCGCCAGCACAACCGGAAACACAACCGGGAGATGCCGCTGGGCAGCTGCGGGTCGAGCGACAGGATCCCTTCGTCGTCGCGCAGACCGCCGAAACCCCCCACCAGCGCGGTCCAGCTGCCTGCCAGCGACGCCAGGTGCAGCCCGTCGCCGGTGTTGTGGTGCAGATCCCGCAGATCGATCAACGCCGCCTCGTACGCGTAGTCGTGTGCGAGTTCCAGGTGCCCGACGTCGGCGCACATCACCGCCTGGGTGCACGCCGACAGTGACGAATCGCGTGTGGTGCGCCGCTCGTAGTAGTCGACGTTGCGGGCCTTCTGCTCGGCGGTGAAGGCGTGGCTCTGCCATTGCATTGCCAGCACCAGGTCGGCCTGCTTGATCACCTGGGCGGGATAGAGGCGCACATACGGTTCGTGCAGTAGGAGTGGATATTTAGTGTTGTCGGTGAAGTCCCATTCCCGCAGGGTGGTGAAACCCTCGCACTGGGGGTGCACGCCCAGTTCCCCGTCGTAGGGGATGTACACCGCGTCGGCGGCGTCACGCCACGCAGCGGTCTCCTCGTGGTCGACTCCGAGGTCACGCGCCGCCTCCGGGTGGCGCGTGCACGCGCCGAAGGCGCTGCGCAGATTCGCGGCCGCCATCAGGTTGGTGAAGACGTTGTCGCGCACGACAGCGGTGTACTCGTCGGGGCCGGTCACCCCGTCGATGCGCCACCTGCCGTAGCGGTCGTGGTGCCCCAGCGACAACCACATTCGCGCGGTCTCGACGAGAACCGCCAGCCCGCACTCCTTTTCGATCGAATCATCGCCGCTGACCACGCGGTAGCGCTCGAACGCCATCGCGATGTCGGCGTTGACGTGGAAGGCCGCGGTGCCCGCGGGCCAGTAGGCAGAGCACTCCTCGCCGCGGATGGTGCGCCACGGAAAGCTGGCGCCTTTGAGATCCAGTTCGGCGGCACGCGCCCGCGCCAGGTCGAGCGTCGAGGCCCGCCACCGGAGTGCGTCGGCGGCGGCGCGGGGCGCTGTGTAGGTGAGCACCGGAAGGACGAATCCCTCGGTGTCCCAGAATGCATGGCCGTCATAGCCCGTTCCGGTGAGGCCCTTGCCCGCGATCGCCCGCCGTTCGGCGCGCGCACTGGCCTGCAGGACGTGGAACAGCCCGAATCGCACGGCTTGCTGACAGTCGGCGTCGCCGTGCACCTCGACGTCGGCGCAGTCCCAGAAGTCGTCGAGGTATTCGCGCTGGGCGTCCAGCAGCCCCTGCCAACCGGTGTATCTGGCGCCTGCGATCGCCGCCGCCACCTGGTCGCGGAGCGCGGGCCGCGAGCGCAGACTGGACCAGCCATAGGCCAGGTATTTGACAAGACGCAGCCGCTCACCGGGTTTCAGCCCGCACACGACGGTGGTCCGCGCCCAGTCTTGCCCGGCATCGCCGCTGACGTCCACGCGGCCGTCGCCCTCGATGAGGTGGTCCATCGCCGCCGCCATCGTCAGATCGCTGGCGCGAGTCCGATGGACCAGCATCGCGCCTCGTTCGCTGATTTCGTGCTGCACGGCTTCGAGCGGTTTGTTGAGAACCGCTGCCACCCGCGGATCGTCGGACTGCGCGGGCTGATCCTCGTTGGCGACCAGTTCGGACTGCACCGTCAGCAGGACGTCGTCGACCGCCTCGACGACGTACTCGATCGCGGCCAGACCTCGCTGCGCCAGGGATACCAGCCGGGTCGAATTGACCTTGACCGATTTGCCCGACGGCGCGGTCCATTCGACCGTTCGAGTCAGCGTGCCGGCACGAAGGTCGAGAACCCTTTCGTGCGAGCGCAATTCGCCGTACCGGACATCGAACGGTTCGTCGTCGACCAGCAGCCGGATGATCTTGCCGTTGGTGACGTCGACGATCGACTGCCCCTCTTCCGGGTAGCCGAACCCGGCCTCGGCGTAGGGCAGCGGCCTGTTCTCGTAGAAGCCGTTGAGATAGGTTCCGGGCAGTCCGTAGGGTTCCCCTTCATCCAGGTTGCCCCGTAACCCGATGTGGCCGTTGGAAAGCGCGAACAACGACTCGGTCTGCGGCAGCAGGTCCACCTGTAGTTGCGTCTCACGCACCTGCCACGGTTCGACCGGGAAGGCTTCGTCGGTGATCATCATGGCGAGAGCAACTCCCCGAGGTCCGTGACGACGATGTCGGCGCCGTTGTCCCGCAATGCTTTGTCCTGCCCGACGCGGTCGACACCGACCACGAGACCGAACTGTCCCGCGCGGCCCGCGGCCACGCCGGCCAGCGCGTCCTCGAACACGGCCGCCTCCTGCGGCGTCACGCCCAGCAGCTCGGCTGCCCGCAGGAACGTGTCCGGCGCGGGCTTGCCCCGCAGATGTTCCTCGCGCAGCGTGACACCGTCGACCCTCTGCTCGACGAACGTGTCCAATCCGGTCAGCTCGAGAACCTCACGGGTGTTGGCGCTCGAGGACACCACGGCCCGCCGCAGTCCCGCGTCGGCGGCCGCCTTGAGGTAGCGGCGCGATCCCTCGAACACCTCCACCCCGTCGCTTTCCAGGGTCTGGCGGAACATGTGGTTCTTCCTGTCGCCCAACCGGGTCACGGTCGCTTCGTCGACCGGGATGTCGCGGCTTTGCAGGAAGGAGCGGATCCCGTCGGCGCGGGGCTTCCCGTCGACGTAGTTCTCGTAGTCCGCGCCCGCATCGAACGGACGGAACGGGACGCCGTCCAGCGAGTGGAGGTATTCGTCGAACATCGCCTTCCAGGCGCGCCGGTGGACGCTGGCGGTGTCGGTGAGCACCCCGTCGAGGTCGAACAGACACGCGCGTATTCGATCCGGAAGTCCGAGCTGTCCAGGCATGCCCCCTCTCATACCCGCTTTCCTCTCAATAGCCTGTGTCTCATGCGGATCGGCGTGGTGTTTCCCCAGACTGAGCTCGGCGGCGATCCGGGTGCGGTGCGCACCTACGGACAGCGGGTCGAAGAACTCGGCTACGCGCACCTGCTCGCCTACGACCATGTGGTCGGCGCGGACCCCGTCGTGCACACGGGCTCGACGGGTCCGTACGACGTCGACACGACGTTCCACGAACCGCTGGTGATGTTCGGGTTCCTCGCCGCGGCGACGACCACACTGGAGCTGGTCACCGGCGTGATCGTGCTGCCGCAGCGGCAGACGGCGCTGGTCGCCAAACAGGCCGCCGAGGTCGATCTGCTCAGCGGCGGACGGCTGCGGTTCGGGGTGGGGCTGGGCTGGAACGCGGTCGAGTACGAGGCGCTGGGCGAGCAGTTCGACAACCGCGGACGGCGGTCGGAGGAGCAGATCGCGCTGCTGCGGGAGCTGTGGACGCAGCGGTCGGTGACGTTCGACGGGCGCTATCACCGAGTGACGGGTGCCGGGATCGCTCCTCTGCCGGTGCAGCGTCCCATCCCGGTGTGGATCGGCGCGGCGGTCCCGCGCGGCTACGCCAGGGCGGGGCGTCTCGCCGACGGTTGGTTCCCGATGCATCCGCCGGGTCCCCGGCTCGACGAAGCGAAGGCCGTCGTCGACGACGCCGCGCGCGAGGCCGGCCGCGACCCGGCTCGGATCGGCATGGAGGGTCGCGTCAACTGGCAGGGTGACCACGACCGCGTCGCCGCCGACCTCGACGCATGGGCCGCCGCCGGAGCGACGCACCTGTCCGTCAACACGATGGGCGCGGGCCTGCGGACCGTCGACGAACACCTGGCGGTGCTGGAGGCGATCGCCGCGGGTCTAGAGGCCCATCAGCGCCCGTAGGTCGGCGGTGCGCCACACCACCAGCCCAATGAACACGACGAGCAGTGCCGCCACGGCCGCGCCCTGCACGAGGTTGCGCTGCTGTCGCGGCGCGTAGGCGAATGCGGCGGCCACCACCGCACCGGTGACCAGGCCGCCGATATGACCCTGCCAACTGATGTTCTGAGAGGTGATCAGCGGATAGATGAACGTGAACGCCAGGTTCAGCGCGATGATCATCAGCACCGAGCGCGTGTCCATGTTGAGTCGCTTGCCCACCACGAAGGTCGCGCCGAAAAGCCCGAAAACGGCGCCGGACGCGCCTGCGGTGAGCGCATTGAAGGTCAGCAGGTAGACCAGCACCGAACCCCCGAGCGCGCTGAGCAGATAGAGCGCGACGAACCGCACCCGGCCCAGCGCGATCTCCAGCGGCGGACCCACGAAATACAGCGCCAGCATGTTGAAGGCGATATGGGTCAGGCCGAAGTGCATGAACGCCGAGGTCAGCAGCCGGTAGACCTCCCCGTCGGCCACGGCGGGCGGCCACAACGCCAGTGCGCGTTCCATTTCGGGTGAGGCCATCTGCAGCGCGAAGATCAGCAGATTGATGCCGATCAGCACGTAGGTGACGACGGGCGTCAACGACGCGGGCCGCTGTGCGCCGAACACGTTGGTCACGGGGCGCACCGAGCGGGCAGCCTCGCCGACGCACTCGGCGCACTGGTGGCCGACGGCGGCGTTGCGCATGCACTCCGGGCAGATGAACCGGTTGCAGCGGGTGCAGCGGACGTAGGTCTGGCGGTCGGGGTGCCGGTAGCAGGTCGGGATCTGCTGCTGCTGCGGGTACTGCTCGCTCACGTCAGAGCGTCCCGAAGAGTTCGATGTGGTTGCCGTCGGGATCGGCCACGAACATCCAGCCCATGCCGGGGACGGGTGCGAACTCGGTGACCGGTTCGACGACCTCATACGGCGAGGCCGCGAAGGCCTCGCCGACAGCGCGCAGTCCGGTCACTCCGATGGTGAAGTACCGCAGCCCCGCCTGGGCCCGGCCGCCACCGGGTGCCGCGGGTCCCGGTGGTGGAGTCGTGTACGTGACGAGCTTGAGCACGCTGCCGCCGAGTGAGTACCGGCGCTGCGAGCCGCCCTCGAACTCGATCTCACCCTGCGGTTCGAGTTCCAGAAAACCTTCGTAGAAGGCGACCATCGGTTCCAGGTCGGTGGTGACGAGCCCGACTTCGATGCCAGGTGACAGCAGGTCAAGTTTCACTTCTTCGATCTCCCGTCGCTTCGCTCGCCCTGCGTCCACTGTATGGGGCCGTCCCACGTGTCCACTCTGACGGCGTGCTCCACCGGCCTGCGCCGCAGCGGGCCATGCCTGCCCTTCGGCCAGCCCACGACGACGTGGCCGGCCAACATCCAATCCTCGGGCACCCCCACCGCGTCCCGCAGCAACTGTTCGCCGTCGTAGGAGGCCCAGCTGGTCAGGCACGCACCCAGGCCCTGCGCGCGCGCGGCGAGCAGGAAGTTCTGCATCGCGGGGAAGATCGACCCGCCCAGCAGCAGCTCCGAGGCGGTTGGGAAGCGCTTCTGGGTGAACAGCACCGAGGTGAACTCTCCGGCCCGGTCGTGGAGCTCGTAGGTGGCCCGGGCGTTGCGGGCCCGCAGACTGTCGTCGCCCGGCGCGGGCCGGGTCATGCCGTAGACCGGTTCGATGACGGCCAGCGCGTGCGCGGCCGCCTGGGCGACAACGCTGCGTTGCTGCGCAGAACGGAGCACGATGAACCGCCACGACTGCGCGTTGGCTCCCGACGGCGCCCACGTCGCCGCTTCCAGGCAGCGCCGCAACGTCGCGTCGTCGACGGGTTCATCGGTGAACCGCCGGATGGTGCGGGCGGTCGACATCGTCTCCCAGACGTCGTTGGTCTCGTCACGCATGACTTCGGACATGACAGCGAAGCTATCTGACGTAACGGCTGATAACGATTGGACAACGACCCAGATCACGATCATTTAAGCGAACCCCGCAAACTTTGAGAGACCTCATAGTTTTGCCGGTCGAATTTCGTTGACGGCGAACAGTTTCGCCGTGAATGAGGTCAACGTCACTGCCGACGGGCGTAACGCTTTTGCGCTGTCACCGTTCGTGGCGCGCAGCCACGTTTGGGCACTTCAGATCTCGGCTACCTTGGTTTTCGGGCGGGGAAAGCAGTAATCGATTCGCCAAGATTCACAAATGAGAAGGACCCATTCATCATGAGTTTCAGTGGTATCACCATGCGCAAAGGCGTGGCCGGCATCGGGGCGGCGTGCGTGTTCGGCGGTCTGGCCGCAGCAACCGTGGCGGCGCCCATCGCGTCGGCACAGCCGGCCCAGTGCTCCGCCAGTTCCCTGACCGGCACCGTCAGCTCGGTGACCGCTCAGGCACGTCAGTACCTCGACACCCACCCGGGCGCCAACCAGGCCGTCACCACGGCGATGAACCAGCCGCGGCCCGAAGCCGAAGCCAACCTGCGTGGCTACTTCACCGCCAACCCCGGGGAGTACTACGACCTGCGCGGAATCCTGGCGCCGCTCGGCGATGCACAGCGCAACTGCAACGTGACCGTGCTGCCGCCGGAGCTGCAGTCGGCGTACAACACCTTCATGGCGGGCTGACGCCGGGAGAGACACACGATGCGGCGGCGGGTTGAACCCCGCCGCCGCATTCTTTTCCCGCCGCGCGGACCGGCAATTAGACTCGCTTCCTATGAGGCTCACGAAACCTGCTGCGGTCAGCGCAGCGGTGGTTGCGGGCTGGTGCGTACTGGCTCCGATCGCTTCGGCTCAACCCGCTCCCGCACCCGCACCGCCGCCGCCCGGACCAGCCGAAGCCCCCGCGGCGCCCCCTGAAGGTCTGAAGACCACGATCGATGCCAACGGCACATACACGATCGGCACCGACATCGCTCCCGGCGTCTACCAGTCGGCCGGCCCCGTCGACGGTGGCGCCTGTTACTGGAAACGCACCGCGGGCGACAAGCTCCTCGACAATCGACTCACGAAGAAGCCGTCGTTCGTCCAGATCATGCCGACGGACACGTCGTTCACCACCAGCGACTGTCAGGCCTGGCAGCTCACCAACGCGCCGATGCCGCCGGAGCCAGGCCCCGGCTCGCTGCTGGGAGATCTGACGCAGGCGATCGGCAGCGGCATGTTCTCCGGAGGGCCGCCGCCCTGACGGCCCCCGAGGCAGTAGCAGCCGAGGACCATTCGGGGGTCGACCCCGCCTCGGTCGAGCGGATCTGGCAGGCCGCCCGGCACTGGCACGCGGCCGGGATGCAGCCCGCGATCCAGGTGTGCCTGCGCCGCGACGGCAAGGTGATCCTGGACAGGGCAATCGGGCACGCCTGGGACGACGATCCGCAACGACGGGTCCCGGTGTCCACCGAGACGCCGTTCTGCGTGTACTCCGCGGCCAAGGCCATCACCACGACCGTGGCGCACATGCTGGTGGAACGGGGTGTTTTCGCGTTGGACGACCGGGTGTGCGACTACCTTCCGACCTACACCAGCCATGGCAAGGACCGCACGACCATCCGGCACGTGCTCACCCATAGCGCCGGCATCCCGTTCGCGACCGGCCCCAAGCCGGACCTCAAGCGGATGGACGACAGCGAATACACCCGCGAGATGCTCGGCCGGATGAAGCCGGTCTATCCCCCCGGTCTGATGCACATCTATCACGGCGTGACGTGGGGTCCGCTGATGCGCGAGATCATCAACGCCGCGACCGGACGCAACATCCGCGACATCCTGGCCGACGAGATCCTGAACCCGCTCGGTTTCCGGTGGACCAATTACGGCGTTGCGGCACAGGATGTTCCACTGGTGGCCCCCAGCCACGTGACGGGCAAGCCGCTGCCCGCCCCGATCGCCAAGGCGTTCAAGACGGCCGTCGGCGGCACGCCCCAACAGATCATCCCGTTCTCCAACACGCCGCGATTCCTCACCGGCGTCATCCCGTCGTCCAACACGGTGTCGAACGCCAACGAGCTGTCGCGTTTTGCGGAGATCCTTTGCCGCGGCGGGGAACTCGACGGGGTGCGGGTGCTGTCACCGGAGACCTTGAGGGGGGCGACGAAGGAGGCCCGCAGACTGCGGCCAGACCTTGCGACCGGACTGGCCCCGATGCGGTGGGGCACCGGATACATGTTGGGTGCCAAGCGATTCGGGCCGTTCGGCCGCGATGCCGCAGGCGCATTCGGCCACACCGGGCTGACAGACATCGCGGTGTGGGCCGACCCGGAAAGGGCACTGTCGGTCGCGGTCGTCAGCAGCGGCAAGCCGGGAAGCCACCGCGAAGCCAAGCGATACCCGCAACTGCTCGACCGCATCAACGCCGAGATGCCCAGGGTGTGACGGCGGGATCTAGCGCAGTTTCTCGCCGTAGACCCGCTCGACGGTCAACGCCATGAGTACGCGGCGGTCGGAAACCATCACCGAGCGGTACTCGTCCCAGTCGGGATGTTCGCCTGCGGCGTTGCGGTAGTAGTCCACCAGCGCTTCGACCTCGGGCCCGTCGCGTTCGACACCCGGGCCGGTCAGCGTCACGGAACCCTCGGCGGTGGCCCATGCCCAGCCGTCGGAACTGGTGACCTCGATCGCCGCCCGTGGGTCGCGCCGCAGGTTCGCGGTCTTGGCTCGCCCCTCGGTCATCGACACATAGATGACACCCGCTTCGCGGTCGTAGAACGGCGTCACCGGTGACAACTGCGGGAGCCCGCTGGATTTGATCGTGGCCAGCACGCCGAGTCGGGCGGAAGCCAACAACTCGTGTGGATCGAAGGTCATCAATTCTCCTGTCGCACACCGCGGTAGATGCCCCAGCGCACGATCCACGGCATCAGCACCCGCTCGAATGTCCAGGCCGGAAAGCGGAAGGCCCGCCCGTTGGGCGTGAAGACCTCGAGTCCGTCCGGCTGGATTCCCACCACCGAACCCCAACGCCGGGTCGGCGCCCGGTATTTCCGTAGCGGCTTGCCGTCGAACGCGGCAAGCACATTCCGGGCCAGCAGCCCGTCGGCGCGGTTACGGGCCGAACTGCGCAGCGGATCCGTCGCGGCGACGTCGCCGACGGCAAAGATCTCCGGATACCCGGGCACCCTCAGTTCGGGGGTCACCCGCACGAACCCGCCCTCGTCGAGCATGTCCCCCGGAAGCCAGCCGGTGTTGGGCCGGACCCGCCCGATGGCCCACAGCACCGCATCCGCCGTCGCGGGTTCCTGTCCGGTGCTCCACCGCACCGGGCCTGCGGTCAATTCGTCGCCGGTGAACCCCGGCTCAAGTTCGGCCCGGTGGTTGGGCCGTATCACCACGCCTGCGTCCTCGAGTCTGGTGCGGATCTTCGCCCAGGTACGCGGGTGATGGCCTGCCAGCGCCCGGTCGCCGGGGAAGTACAGCTCGACGCGCTTGTCCGGCCACACGGCGGCGATCTGGGCGGCGCTGCTCACCGCGGCCGCGCCGCCTCCGACGACGATGACCGACCGTGCGGCGGAGAGCTTTTGGTGCGGGACGTGCAGACCGTCGCCGACCTCGGCCGCGGTCTGCAACGTCGGCTGGCGCCAGAAGCCGTTCGTGACGCCGGTCGCGATGACGAGCACGTCGTAGGCGACCTCTGTCGTCGACCCGTCGGGCAACGTCACCTTCACCCTCCTGGCATCTGCGTCCAGGCCGGTGATGGTGCCGTGCACGGTACGCACCCTGTCGAGTCCGCGGAAGCGTCCGAACGGGATCCAGTTGTGGCGCGCCCAGTCGTCGGGTCTGGCGAGCCGCCAGCCGAGTTCCTGCCCGCTGACCAGCCCCGGTTTGGCCGAGATGCCGACGACATCGGCGTGTTTGGCGAGCTTGATCGCGGTCAGCACTCCGACGTCACCCAGGCCCGCGATGACCACGCGCCTGCCGGTCATGCGCTGACCTTCGACGGCGGGCGCGGCACGAACCGCGACACCCTGTCGATGACCGCCTGGTAGTCGGGGCGGCGCTCCAGACTGCGGGCCTCCATCATCGGGATGCTCGCGCCGAGGAACATCGCCAGCATCGCCGCAGCACCGACGAACAGCCAGAGCGCGCTCGGCGCCGCCGCGATACCGAAAAGTGCCAGCGCGAACCAGAATCCGAACTCGCCGAAATAGTTCGGGTGGCGCGACCAGCTCCACAACCCGCGGTCCATCACCTCGCCCGGCTGCTTGCGTGCCACGAACCTGTGCATCTGCATGTCGGCGGCGAATTCGAGTGCCACAGCAGCCATCCCGATGACGAATCCGGCGACCGCCAGCCACGGCAGGCGGATCTGCGGCGTGGTGAGCGCGACATAGACGGGAAGCATCCCGAGGAACACCTGCACGGTGGGAATCAGGTGAATGGCCACCAGATCGGCGACGAAAGCGAACCTGCCGGCTCGCTCCCGAAACATCGGGTAGCGCCAATCCTCGTGGTGCAGGCCGGGAAACGCGTAGATCCAGTTCCCCGTCAGTCGCACCGCCCACACCGTCACCAGCACCGCGAGCAACCAGGTGCTCAGTGTCGTGACGCCGCTCTCGTACCACCAGTAGAACAACAGCAGCGGCGGGATCACGCTCCAGTACGCGTCGTAGAAGCTGGAGTTGCGGTACGCGCGGCTGAACCCGAACACGACCAGGGTGGCGATCACGTCGGCGATGAACGTGTCGAGCCACAGCCTTCCCGTCGAGGGTCCCCACATCAGCCACGCCGCCGCCGCGGCCACCGCCAGAACATAGGCCACCGTCACGATGGCGAGCGATCTCGACTTACCCACCGAGGCGCACCCGGAACGTCGTCGGCCAGAACTTGCCCGTCAGCAGGAACTCGTCCCCCTGAACATGGGCGATGCCGTTGAGCACCTGCGCGGTCGGAGGGATACCGCGCTCGCGTAGCGCGCCGGCATTGACCAGAAGCGTGACCGCGCCGCTGGCCGGGTCGATCCGGGCGATGTTGTCCGTCGGCCACACATTGGCCCACACCTGACCGTCGACGCACTCCAGTTCGTTGAGCCCCTTGAGCTGCCCGCCGTCGTTGCTGACATCGACACCGCCGATCTCCGAGAAGTCCGCGGGATCGTGGAACGTGAGGCGGCTGGTGCCGTCGCTGCGGATCAGTCGCTGACCGTCGTAGCAGAGTCCCCAGCCTTCGCCGGACAGCGGAACCTCACGCACCGGCGCCATGGTGGTCTTGTCCCATTCGACGGCCACGCCGTCCTGGTAGGTCAGCTGCCAGATTCTGTCCCCCACCAGCGTGATGCCTTCGCCGAAATAGTCGGCGGGGATGTCGACTGCCCGGGTGACCGTCCCGGCGGCGGGGTCGAGTTGGCGCAGCTGCGACTCACCGGCCAACCCGGTGCCCTCGTAGAGGACGGAGCCGTTGATCTCGAACCCCTGGGTGAAGGCGGCCGGATCGTGCGGAATCTCCGCGAGGATCTCCGGCTCGATGACGGGCGCGGGGCCGGCTTGGGCGACCGGTGGGGACGCGGAGCAGCCCGCCACCACCACCAGTGCCAGCGCCGCACACACCCGCAGCGCGGCCCTGTGAGAAGAGGGAGTCATATCGTGGTTCTACCGTGCAACGATGGCTGAATGAAAGCGGTCAGTTGTGTGCGCAGCACTTTGGACGTCGTCGACCTGCCGTCGCCCAGGCCCGACGAGGGCCAACTCGTGCTCGATGTGCTTCGGTGCGGGATCTGCGGATCCGACCTGCATGCCAAAGATCACGCCGACGAGCTGACCGACGTCTTCGCCGAGGGCGGCTATCACGACTTCATGCGCAGCGACACGGCTGTGGTGATGGGCCACGAGTTCTGCGGCAGAGTCGCCGAGCGTGGACGCAAGGTGGGCAAGGAGTTCACCCCGGGGACGACGGTGGTGTCGTTCCCGCTGCGCCGGGCGGGCGGCGGTGTCCACCTCATCGGCCTGTCCCCCTTGACTCCGGGGGCGTACGCCGAGCAGGTGGTCACCGAGGCGGCACTCACCTTCGCGGTGCCCAACGGCCTCGATCCGGCGATCGCTGCACTGACCGAACCGATGTCGGTGGCACTGCACGCCGTGCGGCGCAGTGACATCAGCACCAAGGATGTGGCGATCGTGCTGGGCTGCGGGCCCGTTGGCCTTGCGGTCATCTGTCATTTGAAGGCGCGCGGCATCGCCACCATCGTCGCGAGCGACTTCTCCCCCGGCCGGCGTGCACTCGCGACCCGGTGCGGCGCTGACATCGTCGTCGACCCCGCCGTCGGCGACCCGTACGAGGCGGTGCCCGCGAAGAAGCGCGGGCTCACCGAACTTCCCGCGCTGTATGAGCTCGGTGTCGGCTCGATGGAGAAGCTGCGCAAGGTCCCCGGCTGGTCGCACGTCTACCGGATCGCCGACAAGCTCGGCGGCACAGCACCCAAGCGGCCGGTGATCTTCGAATGCGTGGGCGTGCCCGGGATGATCGACGGGATCATCCGCGCCGCGCCCCTGGCGTCCCGAGTGATCGTGGTCGGGGTCTGCATGGGCGAGGACCGCATACGCCCGGCGGTGGCGATCGGCAAGGAACTCGACCTTCGTTTCGTGTTCGGGCAGACGCCGCTGGAGTACCGCGACACGCTGCACATGCTCGCCGACGGCAAGCTCGACGCCTCCGCGCTGGTGACAGGAACGGTGGGGCTCGGCGGGGTCGCCGCGGCCTTCGAGGCGCTCGGCGACCCCGAGACCCACGCGAAGATCCTCATCGACCCTTCGAGCAGTGCCGAGGCTCCCTAGATCGTCAGCGGGGCGTTGGCCGAGTCGAGATGCTCAACCGTGGTGAACACCAGGTCGCCGTCGCCCACATTCTCGATGTCGTGCAACAGGTATTCCCCGGCCGCGAACGTGAAATGCCGCGTCTCCCCTGCGTGGTAGGAGACCTCCCGGGTGGTGCCGTCCGAGGTGTGCTGCCTGCTGCGGCCGGCGTTGACCGCCGTCCAGAAGTAATCGAGCACATGCCGGTGGGCGTGCCAGCGCTGGCCGGGGGCGAGCCTGATCTCCCACACCCGCACGCGGTCGTTCTCACTGAGGAGCCGGGAACCTACGTGCCCGTCGTGGGAATGCGACTCGAACTCTGCCTTCAGCTCGTCGGTCCAACCGTCGAAGTCCGTGGCGACGAGCGCGCCGGCCAGCGGGGCGTCGGTCAGGAAGCCGGATGCGTTGGTCATGGTGAGCCTTCGGTTAGCGGCCCGGGCCGTAGAGGCCGAACCTGTTGTCGGGATGTCCGGGAATCCACGTTCCGGTGACCTGTGAGCGGGTGCCCATCTCCTTGACGCGGCGCAGCAGCCGCTGCGCGAGCTCCAGTTGCCCCGGTTCCCATTTGGCGAGCGCCTCGGCGACATCGGAGCTTTCTGAGAGTGCGTCATGGAGTGCCCAGGCGTTCGCGGCGGCCTTCGCGGTGCCGGCCGCCGCGTGCGGTCGTGCCGCGCTCGCGGCATCCCCGACAAGCGCGACGCGGCCCATGGCCATCTGGTGCGCGCCGACGTCGTACACCGCCTGCAGATATGGCTGCTCGGTGCGCAGCACCACCTCCGCGGCCGCCGGGGCGAGCAGCTGCTCGGCCGCCGAACGCATCTCGTCGACGAAGCGGTCCTGCACCTGGCCGGGATGCAACGACACGCCCGCGATGAAGCCGCGTTTGTCCGTCATCAGCTCGTCGAGGGCATGGCCTTCGGAGACGTTGCGATACCACACGTAGTTCAGCAGGCGGGTGCCCTCGGCCAGGCCGCCGTCCGGAGACGGGATCGGGTAGACGTTGATGTGGGTGTGCGGACCGAAGCTGTAGCTGATCGAATCTCGGAGCAGCTCAAAGGTTTCAGCGGTGACGTCCCGTTCCGGGACCGTCCCGCGCCATCCGACGTAACCCGAGTACTCCAGTCGTGACTCCGGCGAGATGCGACGCCTGCTCGGGGAGGTGATTCCGTCGGCGAACACCACCAGGTCGGCCCGCTCGCGCCGTCCTGAGGTGAAGCGCACCTCCACGCCGTCGGCGTCATGGTCGAAGCCGGCGGCGTACTCGCCGAGGTGATAGTCCGTGGTCCCGAAGTCGGTCAGCAGTGCGCGGTAGAACGTTCCCCAGGATGTGTAGCTCCAGGGCGCCTCCTCGCGGTGCACCACACTGTTGTCGGGACCGAGGTACTGGACATAATGCGTTGAGGTACTGACTGTTTCGGGATGCTGGTGGCTGCATTCGACGAACCATCGCAAAGTGTCTGGTTGCAGGACGATGCCGCCCCCGCGCCCGTCGAGGTTGGTGGGTGTGCGTTCGAAGACCTCGGTGTCGAATCCGAGTCTGCGCAGAAGCAGCGCCGTGGTCAGTCCACCGATCGAGCCGCCGACGACGATCGCCCGATGTCCGCTCCAGTCATTCATGTCCTTCTCCTGTCGTGAGCCCGAGGAACGTCCGGGCGTTGGTCTCCAGGGCAGCGTCGTCGATACCGGCCGCGTGTGGCAGTTGCAGTGGGTCGTGGGTGCCCATGTCGAACGGATAGTCGCTGCCGGCCATCAGGTGTAACGGATCTGCCTTGGCCGCAAGCAGTTCGAGAGCGTCGACATCGTGGGTGAGCGTGTCGAACCACAGTGCCGCGAATGCGTCCCGTGGCGATCGCGACCCCGAGGCGCGGACGTCGCTTCGCTGGGTCCAGCCGTGCTGCCACCGGCCGAGCAGGGCGGGCGCGCATCCCCCGCCGTGGACCAGACAGATTCGCAGACCTTCGATGTCGTCGAGGACACCGCCGAGGGTGAGCGCCGCGGCTGCGGTCGCCGATTCCACGGGGTTGCCGATGAGGTTGTTCAGGTAGTACGACGTCCACTCGGGCCGAGGCAACTGCATCGGGTGTACCAGCACGGCGACACCCGATTCGGCTGCCGCCATGAGGATTTCCCGCATCGGTTCCCGGTCGAACGACGTGGCACCCAGTAGCGGCGGCACCGCGATGCCCCGCAATACCTCCGACGTCGTCAGTTCCGCAATCTGTTTGCGCGCCGACTCCGGCTGATGCAGTGACACCAGACCGAGACCGAGCAGGCGCCCGCCGCTGTCGCGACACACCTTCTCCAGTTCCTGGTTGTACGCGCCGACGAAACTGTCCACCTCTGGGTGGTCGACGACGGGGAAGGCGAACGGCGGGGCCGAAAGGACCCGCGATCCGAGGCCCGCCGTGTCGGTGTCGGCCAGCACCCGCTCGATGTCGCTCATCGCCTCGGTCTCGATGGACAGCGGCAGCTCGCCGAGGTGCAGTTGTCCGTCGCGATCGGCGAGCGCGGGCACCGGTGAGCCCGGGGCGAGGCCGAACAGGTCGCGCGGCAGCCAGTGAGCGTGGACGTCGATGGGGCCGGGACGCGCGTTCACGCCGCGCTACCCCGCGCCTCGAGGGCCTCGAACCGCGCCAGGATCTGCGCCTGCAGGACCGCGACCGCGGGGTCGGAGGCCCGGCGGGGCCGGGGCAGGTCGACGTCGATGATCTCGTGGATCCGGCCTCCCGGTTCCAGCACGACGATCCGGTCCGACAACTGGACGGCCTCGGTGACGTCGTGGGTGACGAACATGACGGTGCGTCGCGACTCCAGCCAGATGCGTTCGAGGTGCTCACGCAGGGTGCGCGACGTCATCGCGTCGAGATGGCTGAACGGCTCGTCCATCAGCAGCACGTCGGGTTCGACGGCGAAAGCCCTTGCGATGCCGATGCGTTGCTGCTGGCCGCCCGACAGCTGCGCCGGATAGCGGTCGGCGCAGTGGCTCAGCCCCACGAGGTCGAGGTAGTGGCGGGCGCGTTCCTGCCAGCCGGCGCGCTCGTGCTGGACGAAGCCGAGGTTGGCGGTCACGGTGCGCCACGGCAGCAGGCGGGGGTCCTGGAACACGTAGCCCACGCGGGCATCGCGCGAGCCGGCCCGCAGCCGCACGCTGCCCGAGGTGTGGGTCTCGATGCCGGACACGATGTTGAGCAGGGTGGTCTTGCCGCTGCCCGACGGTCCGACCACGGACACGAACGTCTCGCCCGAGATGGTCAGGTCGACACCGTCGATGACGCGGGTGACCGCGCCACGCCGGTCCGTGAACTCCTTGACCAGACTCTGAATTTCTATGGAGGCCATGACTTCTCGCTTTCTATGCAGAACGCCAGCGGGTGGCGAAGCGCTCGATGGGACCGAGGATCAGCAGGTCGGCGACGACCAGCAGGAGGATGAAGACGAGCACCCAGGCCAGGAACCGGTCGAGCTGGTTGGCGTCGTACCAGTAGCGTGCCCGCCAGCCCACACCGGAGGTGGAGCCGAACCATTCCGCCAGCAGCAGACCGTTCCAGGCGCTCATGATCGCGAAACGCACTGCTGCGACGGTGGATCCGGCCACGGCGGGCGCCACGATCTCGCGCAGCACCCTGGCCTGGGGCACGCCGAAGGAGCGCGCCATCAGCACCAGGTCCGCCGGTACCGCCCGCGTCGCCTTGGCGATGTTCACCACCACGAACGGCAGGCCGGACAGAAACACCGTCACCACCGGGGTCAGCCAGCCGAAGCCGAACCACATGGTGGTCAGCAGCGCCCAGATCACGGCCGGGATGGCCAGCGCTGCGGCCGTCAGGTCGGAGAACGCGAGGTCTGCGACTCGGGACAACCCCATCAGCACGCCCACCGCGGCGCCCACCACGAGCGCGGCGGCGAGTCCGAACACGAAACGGTTCATGCTGATCGCCAGGTTGTGCCACAGCTCGCCGGCCGCCGCCTCGGAGCCCAGCCGCTGCACGGTCACCGCGACCGACGGCACCCTGTTGCCGACCGCGACGGCGACCTGCCATGCCACCAGGATGCTCAGCAGCGATGCGACGACGGCGGTCACCGCCGTGGTCTGGCCGCGCAGTCGAGCCTGCAACGTCTGTGTGCTCATGCGATTTCCTTCCGCCACGCGAAGAATCGGTTCTCCAGATAGGCGAGGCCCCGCTCGATCAGGACCATCGCGATGATGAAAAGGGCTGTCCAGGCGAGCATGTCGGCGACCTGGAACTCCTGGTAGGCCTTGCGGATCATGAAGCCGACGCCCGAACTGGCTCCGAACACCTCGGTCAGCGCTTCGACCTTCCACGCCATCGCGAAGCCGTACCGCACCCCGGCGAAGACGAACGTCGCCAGCGCGGGCAGGTACAGGTGCCGTAGGACGTCGGTTCGGCTCCGGTCGAACGCCTGGCACATCGCCAGCAGTTTCCCGTCCACCGAGCGCACGCCTTCGGCGACGTTCATCGCGATGAACGGCAGGGCTACCAGGGCGGAGACCACGATGGGCCCGCCTGCGCCGACGCCGAAGATCAGCAGCCCGAACACCGCGTAGGTCAGGCCGGGCATGTTGCCGAGCACGAACAGCGGCAGCGAGAAGTACGCGGTCATGAATCGCGAGCGCCCCATCGCGAACCCGACGAGCAGGCCGCCGACCATCGCGATGGCGAAGCCGGCCGCGATCTTGCCGATGCTGGCGGCGAAGTTCGTCAGGGCCTCACCGGAGGCGACGATGGCGACCAGCTGCTCGCCGACACCGGAAGGCTTCGGCAGGATCGGGTCGTCGATCCACGCGGCCGTCGCGGCCCAGGCGCCGAGGGCCAGGATCAGTGTCAAGCCGGACACGAGCCAGCGCCGGTGGCGCAGTGGACTGTGCAGCGGCCGTCGCGCGGGTTGCGCGGGTTCGGGCCGGAGGTTCGGCGGGGCGACAGTCTGGGTCACGGCTGGACTCCTTCGGTCGGCAGGAACTGCGGGTCGGTGACGTCCTCACCGATGACACCGGTGGCGCGCATCAGGTCGAAGATCGAGCTCTCGTCGGCGGCCCACTGCGGGTCGAAGCGCACTTCGTCCGTCACCCAGTCATGTTGAGCGACATACTCTTTCATGAACTCGATGTCTTCGGGCGTTGCGACAGCGAAGTGCTGGGGGTAGCGCTCGATCATCTCGTCCCGGTGCGCCTGCCATTCGGCGAGCCCGCGGTCCCAGAGGTCGAGGAATGCCGAGACCTCGCCCGGGTGGCCGTCGACCCAGTCCCTGCGGGCGACGAAGACGTTCCCCATCGGTCCGTCATGGCCGGGTGCGACGAGCTCGGCGAACAGGTCGGCCGAGGACTTGCCGTCGTAGAGGGGGCGCACCGAGCCGTCGCGTAGTTCGCGCGCGGACAGGTCGGGATAGCAGATGCAGGCGTCGATTTCGCCGCGTGCCAACAGGTTCGACAGGTTCTGTATGTCGGCGACCACCACGTCGAAGTCGCCGTCGACCACGTCCACACCATGCATCTGGGCGGCCAGCGCACTCCATACCAGCGTTCCCGACACGGTCGTGAACACGCCCAGGCGTCTGCCCTTCAGGTCCTCCAGGGACTGCGCCGGATCGTCGCGGCGTACCAGGATGCGGCTGCGCTCGGCGTTGTACTTGCCGATGATCACGGTCTCGCGCTGGGTCTGTTCCTCCAGTCCCGGCACCTCGAAAGAGGCCGTCGAGATGATGTCGGCATGCCCGCCGGCGAAGAGTCCGAACTCGTCCCAGGTGGCGCTGGTCTCGATGGTGTAGCCGGTGTCGCGCTGCCACTGGTCCACGATGCCGGTCTCGTTCATGTAGTCCCAGATCGGATCCGGCGCGAAGGTGAAGCGGATGATCCCGTCCCGGGCCGAGCGCGAGGAGGCGGGGCCGCCCAAGCCCGCCGAGCATCCGGTCAGCAGCGCGAGCATCGCGATCGCGACCAGGGCCACGCAGGTGCGGAGCAACAGAGTCACCGCGGCCTCCTAAGAGTGTGAGGGTCCAGTTCTGTGACGGTGATCACGGAGTCCACGATGCGCGGTGAAGGCCAAACGCGGCAATGTTTCAGCAGACATACTTAGTCTGCTTCCTATGTCTGACGACACACCACTGGAGCTGTGGCTGGGCGCTCTCGCCGAGATCGGCGAAGCCCTTGGCGGTGACGAACCCGTTCTGGACCTGCTCGACCGGGTGGCACGGACGGCGTGCGCGCTCCTCGGTTACGACTTCTGCGCGGTGTTCCTTCCCGACCGGGACGGGCGCGCGCTGACGATTCAGGGCTCGTACGGTTTGTCGGCCGACTACATCGCGCAGGTCAACGCCAGTCGGCCGATTCTGCTCGACGTACGCGGCAACGAGGAGGCGCCGACCAGTCTGGCGTTCCGCAGCGGCGACGTCGTCACGCTGGAGGACATCCAGTTGGTGCCCGACTTCACCTGGGGCGGCGTGGCGCGGGAGCAGGGCTACCGGGCACTCATCTCGGCCCCACTGCGACGGTCGGGGACCGTGGTGGGCGCGCTCAACGGCTACCGCACCGCACCGCATCGCTTCGACCGTGCCGAGATCACGCTGGTGACGACGCTCGCGACTCAGGTCGCCATCGCGCTGGCCACCGCGCAACTTCGTGCCCAGGAGCAGGCGACGATCCGCGAACTTCGCCGCGCCGAGGAGGTCCACACCCTGCTGATGGCGACTGCGCTGCGCGGCGAGGGCGTGGCGGGGGTCGCCGAGGCCCTCGCGGCTCTGCTCGGCCGCGGGATCCTGATCGAGGACGTCTACCGCGAGGCGCTGGCCGCAGCGGACTGGCCCGACTCGGGGGCGCAGGATCAGCTCGTCGCCGACGTGACTCTCGACGGGACCGCCGTCGCGCGAATCCATGTGGCCGGGGGCGGTCCCGAGGATCCGGGCCTGTCCGGACTGGACGTGCGCGCGGTCGAGCACGCCACGGTGGTGACAGCACTGGAACTGCTGCGGGCCCGCACCGCCGCCGAGGTCGAGCAGCGGATCCGCGGATCCCTGGTTTCCGATCTGCTGACGTCCGACAGCGCGAACGTGGACGAGTTCGTCGACAGAGCCCGCCGCCTCGGTTGGGATCTGGCCGGTGACCACTGTCTCATCGCCATCCGCCCCGCCACCGACCGCATGCTCGCGGCTGCCGACCGATTCGTCACCGGGGCGGCTCCTCGCCCACTCGCCGCGTTGCACCGCGGCGATCTGGTGGTTGTCTGGCCCGCGCGCGCTGGATCGGCTGTCGATCTGGCCAGGCGGATGGTCGAAAACCTCACCGCCACAGGCATAGTCGAGCGTGCCGTGGCGGCAGTCTCACCTGCCGTCGCGGCGCGTGAACTGCCCGCATCGTTTTCGACCGTCCGTGGCGCGCTCGACCTCGCAGGCGACCGAACCGAATCCGCGGTCATCGACCTCAACGAGATCACCGTCGCCCACCTGCTGCTGCAACTCGACGATCCGCGTCGGCTGCGGGCGTTCGCCACGGCTGTTCTCGGGCGCGCCGCGGACTACGATCGCGCCCGCTCCACCGAGTTGTTGCACACGGCCGCGGTTCTCGTCGATCACAACATGGACAGGCGGGCCGCGGCGGTCGCCTTGCACCTGCACCCGAACACGGTCGCACAACGCGTCCGCCGGCTGGAAGAACTCACCGGGCTCGACCTCGCCCGGCCCGCAGACCTGGTGCAGCTGACCGCTGCGCTCACCGTGTCCCAGATTGCCGCGCTGCACCAGCCGCGTCGAGCGCCCGGTAGATCCTCTGCTCGCTGACCGGTCGCGCGGTGCCGAGCTGCTGGGCCCACAGGCTGACCCGCAGTTCTTCGATCATCCGCGCGATGTCGGCCACCTCCGGCGCCGAGGCGCGCGCCGGTGACAGCGCGGCGCGCAGTTCGTCGTAGGCCTCTTGCACTGCTGCCACCCGCTCCATCCGTTCGCGGTCGGCGCCCAGGGCGTGCGGCAGACGCTCGAGGCGACGGCTGATCGCCGTCAGGTAGCGCACGAGGTCGGCCAGATGTGCGGCACCGGTTGCGGCCACGAAACCCGGTCCGACCAGTCTCGCCAGCTGCGCACGGATGTCGGCGATCGCGTCGGCCTGTGCCGCAGTGGGTTTCTGCGGCAGCGCGAGCTCGACCTCGTGCAGCACGGCCAGCACCTTCTCGACGCGCCCGACGATGTCGACGGTGGTCTGCGCCAGGCGCGACGCCAACCGCTGCCGCGCGGCACCGAAGTCGGCCTTCGTCCACACCGGCGATGGTACGAGAACGTCCACCGACGCAGCCGCGCAGTCGTCGATCAGCGCGGGCAGTGAGCCGTTCGGGTTGTTGCCGAGGACCAGCCTGGTCCTGGTATCGAGGCTTCTCTCGACGTTCTTCGTCACCGATGGGGCGGCGAGCAGCAGCAGGCGCCGGCATCCGGGGGCCATGACGGCGTCCTGCTCGGCCTCGGTCGCGAATACCTTGAGGTCCACGCCCGCCTTCCCCGGCACGAACGCGGGATACCCGCGCACGGTGTGCCCCGACGTGCTCTGACGTTCCACCACGCGCGGCAGCTCGTCGAGATCTTCCGGCCAGGTGCGCAACCCAACACGTTCCAGGTCGCCGGCAACGGTGGCCGCGACCGCTTGGCGGCTGGGTGCAGCGAGGCGGCGCTGCAGTTCGTCGAGATTCTTGCCTCGGGACACCACCGACCCGTCAGCCGCTTCCACGGCGAACGTCACCCGCAGATGCGGGGGCAGCTTCTCCAGGTCGAACGCATCGATCGGGACGAGAATGCCTGTGCGACGGCGCAGTTCACGCTGTACGGCATCGAGGAGCGGCCCGCTGTCGGGCGTGATGGCAGCAAGCAGCGCCTTCGCGGTGTCGGGGGCGGGAACGAAGTTGCGGCGCAGCTCTTTCGGAAGCGAGCGGATCAGCGCGGTGAGCAGTTCCTCCCGCAGCGCGGGCACCTGCCAGGCGAAGTCGTCACCGCCGAGCCTGGCGAGGACATCGACGGGGACGTGGACGGTGACGCCGTCATCGGCGGCACTCGGGTCGAACCGGTAGCTCAACGGAAGGGACAGATCGCCGGCCTGCCAACTGTCGGGCTGCTCTGGTCCGGCGTCGTTGCGCAGCAGGTCATCTCGCGTGAGGGTCAGCAGGTCCGGAGTCTTGTGCCGCTGCTTGCGCCACCACCCGTCGAAATGCCGCGCCGACACCACGTCGGCAGGTACGCGCGCGTCGTAGAACGCGAAGATCTCGTCGTCGCCGACCAGGAGATCCCGGCGGCGGGCACGGTCTTCCAACGCGGCCAGTTTCTCCCGCAGCCGCGCGTTGTCAGCGAAGAAGTGGTGTCGCGTCTGCCAGTCCCCCTCGACGAGGGCGTGCCTGATGAACAGATCGCGCGCCACCTCGGGGTCGACGTCGGCGTAGCCGACCCGACGCCGCGCCACCAGGGGCAGGCCGTAGAGCGTCACCCGCTCGAAGGCCATCACCGCACCGCGCTCGGCGTCCCAGTGCGGCTCGCTGTAGGTCCGCTGGACCAGATGACCGGCCACGCGCTCGACGAGCGCGGGGTCGATTCGCGCGGCGGTCCGTCCGAAGAGCCGGCTGGTCTCGACCAGGTCGGCGACGACGACCCACCGGGGCGGCCGGCGGGTCAGTACCGATCCGGGCGCCAGCACGAACTTCGCGTTGCGAGCTCCGGAGTAGGTGCGCCCGTCGGTCTCACGCATCCCGACGTGCGAGAGCAGACCCGCGGTCAGTGCGGCATGCACCGTGGCCGCGTCGGCCGGCTCGTCCTGCTCCCTGATCCCCAGGTCCCGGCAGATGCCGCGGAGTTGGCCGACGAGGTCCTGCCATTCGCGGATCCGCAGGTAATGCAGGAACTCGTCGCGGCACATCCGCCGAAAGGAGCTGCCGGAGCGCTCCTTTCGCTGCTCACCGAGGTACCGCCACAGGTTCAGGAACGAGATGAAGTCCGAGTTCTCGTCGGCGAATCGGGCATGCTTCTGGCGGGCGGCGTCCTCGCGGTCGGTGGGCCGCTCGCGCGGGTCCGGAATCGACAGTGCGGCGGCCAGTACCAGTACTTCACGGACACAGCCTTCGGATTGCGCTTGCAGGATCATGCGTCCGAGACGGGGATCGACGGGGATCTGCGCGAGCCTGCGTCCGACGTCGGTGAGCTCGCCGGCACGATCGAACGCCCCCAGCTCCTGCAGCAATGCCACGCCGTCGCGGATGCTGCGGGCATCGGGCGGATCGAGGAACCCGAAGCCCTCGATGTCGCCGAAGCCGAGCGCGGACATCTGCAGGATCACCGCAGCCAGGTTGGTGCGCAGAATCTCCGGATCGGTGTAACGGGGCCGGGATTGGAAATCTTGCTCCGAATACAACCGGATGCAGACCCCCGGCGCGGTGCGGCCCGAACGGCCCGCGCGCTGGGCCGCCGACGCCTGGGAGATCGGCTCGATCGGCAGCCGCTGCACCTTGGTTCGGCGGCTGTAGCGGGAGATGCGTGCCGTTCCGGGGTCGACGACGTACCTGATCCCCGGCACCGTCAGTGAGGTCTCGGCGACGTTGGTGGCCAACACTATTCGCCGTGCGGTGCGTCCGGGCTGGAAGACCTTCTGCTGTTCGGCGGTCGGCAGCCGGGCGTAGAGCGGAAGCACCTCGGTATTCACATCGACAACGCCGCGCAGCGCCTCCGCAGTGTCGCGGATCTCGCGTTCCCCGGACAGGAAGACCAGGACGTCACCGGGCGGCTCGGCCTCCAGCTCGGCCACCGCGTCGATGATCGCCTCGGTCGGATCCCGCATTTCGGTGCGGACCACCTCGTGGTCCGGGTCGTCGGGATCCTCGGCACCGTCGACCGGAACAGTGACTTCCAAGGGGCGATAGCGGATTTCGACCGGGTACGTGCGTCCCGAGACCTCGACGATCGGCGCGCCGGAGAAGAATTCCGCGAAGCGTTCCGGCTCGATCGTCGCGGACGTCACGATCACTTTCAGATCGGGCCTGCGCGGCAGCAGGTTTCGTAGATACCCGAGCAGGAAGTCGATGTTGAGGCTACGCTCGTGAGCTTCGTCGATGATCAGCGTGTCGTATCGCAGCAGTCTGCGGTCCCGTTGCACCTCGGCGAGCAGGATGCCGTCGGTCATCAGCTTGACGAGCGTGCGGTCGCTCGCCTGATCGGTGAACCGCACGGTGTAGCCGACCGCCTCGCCCAGCGGCGTGCCGAGCTCGTCGGCGATGCGGGCCGCGACGGTACGGGCGGCGAGCCGGCGGGGCTGCGTGTGGCCGATCGTGCCGCGAATTCCCCTGCCGAGTTCCAGGCAGATCTTGGGCAGCTGCGTGGTTTTGCCCGATCCGGTCTCGCCGGCCACGATCACCACCTGGTTCGCGGCGATGGCCGCTGCGATCTCGTCGCGACGCTCGCTGACCGGCAGATCGGGATAGCTGATCTGCGGGACGGCAGCCAATCTGGTGGCCACCAGCGCTTCGGCTGCTGCGAACCGCTCTTCCAGACGCTCCAGTTGCTGCGGGGTGGGGTTGCGGAGCTGACGCAGCCGGCGGCCCAGCTGGGCGGCGTCCTTGATCGTCAGACCGTCAAGCCTCGCGCGCAGGGACACCCGGCCACGATAGGCGCAGATCCGTCACCGCGGAGCACGGGTGCGGACGTACAGCACGGCGGCCGCGAAGACGATCTCGGCGAAGGCCACCGCTGTCGCCAGTTGCATGGCCATCGCCATGTCGAGCCTCGTGACGGGCCCTTGGCCGCCACCATGCCGATGACCCGTCATGGGTATGTGCACCGCGATCATGGCGACGTTCATCACCGCCACCATCAACCAACTCCGCACGGTGTCGAAGCGCCACAACTCGTAGGCGCAGTAGAGGCAGGCCGCGCCCATCGCGATCGTCACGACGCCTGGCGAAGACGCGTGCAGCACAGCCGAACTCACGGCCAGCAGGGCGCCCACCGCGCGGACGATGCCGGTTCTCATACCCAAGTAGACAACGCGGGAGGGAAAATCTCATCACGAGAGATGTCGGGCAAACCGTCTTTTCGTCTGGTTGAATGTGCGCGTGCGGTGGCGGACGGCGTGGGGCACCGCGATGACTGCGGTCGCCGCGGCGACGGCGATCGGGCTCCCCGCGGCTTCGGCGGAACCTGTGCCGATGCGCCCCCTGAGCTACGACAAGGTCTCCAGGGATGGCTGGCAGCTGAACATCAGGGTGGAGAACGAGGTGGTGAACTCCATCCCCAACCTCGCCAATGCCCAGAACTCTCGCGAAGGCTTCGTGACGGCGTCGGCCACCGCGACGGCGGTCGGCGGAGCCAATCCCATCACCGACAGCATCTTCATCCTCGGCTATCAACTCGGTTGCCAATCGGATGTGTCCGCGGGTCTGCAGTACGGCGTGACCGGTGGTGGCGGACCGTCCGGCGCCGTCGGCATCGGCGGGGGTTCCCCGGTCAGTGCGTCGGTCGGCATCGACGGCGGTGCCGCCGGATTCGTCCAGACCGTGTTGCAGCCCGGCGTGATCGTCGATCTGCCGCTGTCGAACATGACGCTGAGCCCGAACGGTCAGGCGATGATCGACATCGACAACATCCACATCAAAGCCGATGCGTGTGGCGGCGACGTGACCATCCGCTCCTACGCCTACCTGAGGATTTCCACCGATGCCGCACATACCCAGTTCGCGATCTACGGTGACCCGATCAAGATCTAGAGGGTGGTGGCTCCTGCTGGCGGGGGCCGCTCTTGCGCCGGCACCGGTCGCGTCGGCCCAGCCCGTCAATCCGGTCAATCCGCCGGGCGTTCCCGATTACGCTGAGGTGATTCCCGGGCTGGAGCCCGGCAGCTTCTCTTACCCCTACAACGTCATCGTCGTCGGGCCACCCCCGGCGACGGATTCGCGCGGCACGCGGATCAGCGCGGGCGTCGACAAGGACATGAAGGCCGACGGCCTGCCCGGCAGCAGTCTCGGAAACGCGCCGCAGGCCGACGGCCCGTTGGTGACGGCCAATTCGCGGTACGGGATCACCGGCGGACTCGAGCCCCCCGCGGGCGGAAGCCCCGGGCTCGACGTCCGTGCTGGCATCGCGTCGGTGCCGTCCGGCGAGGACCCGAGCGGCCAGCCGCCGCAGACACCGGTGCCCATCGAGTCCAGCCAGCCCGACGAGCTGTCCACCCCCGGCGGGTATCCCGCGCCGATCCTGGAGACACCGGGCACGGTCCGCGAAGGCCCCGCCGGAGTGTTCGGGCCGCAGCCCCAATAGGTCAGGGTGTGTCGGGCGACCAGTAGGCGAGCATCTCGGCAAGGGTCTCGAAGGCAGCGGTGTTCACGCCGTAGGTCGCTTCGAAGTGCACGCTGAGCGGGAAGCCGAGATCGGCGACACCGTCGATGACGCGCTTGTAGAGGTCGAGCATCAGCTGACGCCGGCCCACGGGATCGGTTTCGGCGAGCTTGCGGACAAAGTCCTGCTCGCGGGCGACAGCCTCGTTGCCGGGGTCCTGGATGAGCCAATTGATCAGGCCGACACGGCTTTCCACCTTCGGCACGAACCCGAAGGAGAGCAGGATCTCGGGCCGATGGTCGGTTTTGTCGGCGAATTCGGTCAACATCGCGACGATCGCGTCGGAGTACAGTAACTGCGTCATCCCGTAGGTGGCGCCCCGATCGCACTTGAAGTTGAACCGGCCGTGCTCGCCCTCGCGGGTGGGGATCAAGATGACACCGCGGTTCTCGACCACGCCGTCGAAGATCGACAGGGCGTCCGTGGGAGCCACCCCGGAACCCTCGCCGTCGTTGAGCGTGCGCGGCACACCGACGAAGGCGATCCCCTCGAACCCGCTGTCGCCGAGCTGGGTGAGCCTGCCGTGCAGCGTCGGCTCGTCCATGAACGCGGTGACCTGTGTGCACAACCCCTTGATCCCCGGCAGCTCGGGCTTGATCATCGTCCAGAAGTCCAGGACGTCCAGTTTGGGCTTCATCTCGATCGGACGGTCGCCGTCCTCCTCGATCATGCCGGGGATCATGACGTGGCGGATCCGCCCGGCCAGCCCTGCCTCCGCGGAGCACCGCAACACCTTCTCGGCGTCCTCGAGTGCCTGCTCGCGGCCCCGCTCCACGTTGGGCGGCACGAGCTCCAAGGCGATGGTGTTCAAGCTCACAGCATTGCTCCACATCTGAAGGCGTCTTGTCCCCCGGCGGCCTGCCGACCTCGTCGTCGTGGCCCCTCGTTGCCCCGCCGGTCGGGAAAAATCACCATACCTGTGACGGCGCGCGCGGCCTGCGTGAGCTTTCATGGGGTAGATCTCCCATGAAGATGCTGTCCAAATCATTCGCGCCCCTCGCCCTGATCATCTGCCTGTTGGCGGCCGCATGCACCGGCGCCGAACCCGGCTCGCCGGGGTCGGCGACGGGACCTTCGACTGCTACGACGTCGACGTCGCGCTCACCGTTCGAGCCGACGACGACCCCGAAGCCACCCGACACCACCGGACCGCTGATCGCCTACCGTGCGGCCGACGAGATCGGTCTGGTCGAGGGCACCAGCGTGGTGGCCACCGCGAAGGGCTCGTTCACCCCGTCCAACGACCTGATCACCTCCGATGACGGCAAGTTCGTGTTCGCGCGGACGACCGACAATCAGCTCGCCACGATCGAGGTGGCCACGGGTCAGGGTTCGACCCGCCCGGTCACCGTCGGCCCTGCCGTGGGTACGGGCGGCGGAAGCGCGGTCGTGTGGTGGGAACAGCCGAACCGGCTGATGCGGCTCGACCTCGCCGACCCGCAGGCGCAACCCGAGCTGGCCCAGATCGTCGACCTTCCTCCCGTCGCCGGGGTGCGGCCCGGCGACCCGCGACTGCTGATCGCTCGAGGTGGCACTGCGGTCATCGCCCGCGTCGAGGCGCCGCCGTCGCCCTTCGGCGGTCCCGACACGCTGTACGCCGTTCGCGGTCCCGGCCCGCCGACACCGTTGGGCCAGGCCGACGCCAACAGCCCGGTCTCGGTGGCGCGGCTCAGTCCGGACGGGGCGTCGCTGTCGTACGCGCTGTACCGCGCCACCGACGCCGCGTGCGGGACGGCAGCCGTGGTGACCTCCGACGCCAACGGCACCCAGCAGACGTTCGATGTGGCCGCGGCGGACGTCAACGCCGGCTTCCGGGTCACCAAGCTGTGGTGGCCGATGGCCGGCCCGCCGAAGCTGAGCCTGACGACGTGGGAGTGCGGTCAGCCGCAGACCTATCCGCCGGTGGTCTGGCAGCTGTCCGGTGACCACATCGCGCAGACGACGCCGCCGACCTCGGCGCTGCAGACCGCAGACGTGGCGCCGGGCCAGCGAGCGCTGATCCTCCCGCGCAGCGACACCCCGACCGATCCGGCGGGCTCGCTGGTGTTCGAGGAGAGTTCACGCCGGATATCGATCAAGGGCGACGTCGACGCCATCGCCGTGATTCCACCGTCTCCGTAGGCTTGGTGGGATGAGTATCGCGCTGCAGAGCCGCTTCGTCGGCGAGCTTCCCGAGCTGACCGTGCAGTGGAAGGCCGAGGAGGCACCTGAGCCGCAGCTGCTGGCCCTCAACGAACCGCTGGCAGCCGAACTCGGCATCGATGCGGACTGGCTGCGCAGCCCGGAGGGACTCGGCCTGCTGACGGGCACGGTCGTCCCCTCGGAGGGGACGCCGGTGGCACAGGCGTATGCGGGACATCAGTTCGGCGGTTTCCAGCCGCGTCTCGGGGACGGCCGCGCGCTGTTGCTCGGCGAGATCGAGGACGGCGGCGGAACGCTGCGCGACCTGCACCTGAAGGGCTCCGGACGCACCCCGTTCGCCAGGGGCGGCGACGGTCTTGCCGCGGTGGGCCCGATGCTGCGCGAATTCGTGATCAGCGAGGCGATGCACGCCCTCGGGATTCCGACGACGCGGGCGCTGGCCGTGGTGGGCACCGGTAAGGCGGTGTATCGGGAGACCGTGCTGCCGGGGGCGGTGCTCGCTCGGGTGGCGTCCAGTCATCTGCGGGTCGGGACGTTCCAGTTCGCGCCGCTGCTGATGCAGGCGTCGGGGAACACCGGTCTGCTGCGCCGGCTCGCCGACTTCGCGATCGCGCGCCACCACCCGCAGGCAGCGGAAGCCGACAATCCTTACCTGGCGCTGGTGGAGGCGGTCAGCGCCGTGCAGGCGCGGCTGATCGCGCAGTGGATGCTTGTCGGTTTCATCCACGGCGTGATGAACACCGACAACATGACGATCTCCGGCGAGACGATCGACTACGGGCCGTGCGCGTTCATGGAGGCATACGATCCGGCAACCGTGTTCAGCTCGATCGACAGCTGGGGCCGCTACGCCTACGGGAATCAGCCGTCGATCGCGCTGTGGAATCTGGCGCGCTTCGCCGAGACGCTGCTGCCGCTGATCGATGAGGACAGCGAGAAGGCCATCGCTTCGGCCGAGCAGGCGCTTGGCGGTTTCGCGCCGCTGTACGAGGCGACGTGGATCGACGGAATGAAGGCCAAGCTGGGTGTGCCCGGCTCCTCCACCGAGGATGCGGGGCCCGTCGTCCAGGATCTGCTGGCGCATCTGCAGCAGAGCCAGGTGGACTACACGTCGTTCTACCGACGGCTGGCGATGGCGGCGCGCGGCGACAGCGAACCGGTTCGCGGAGAGTTCATCGACCTGGCAGCGTTCGACGGCTGGCTGGCGCGCTGGCGGGCGCTGGGACCGGATGCCGAGGCGATGGACAGGGTCAACCCTGTCTACATCCCGCGCAACCACCTGGTGGAAGAGGCGCTCACCGCGGCGACGGGCGGCGATCTGTCGCCGCTGGAGGGGCTGCTCGCCGCGATCCGGTCGCCGTTCGACGAACGGCCGGGACTGAAGCGATATGCCGAGCCCGGCCCCAAGGAGTTCAGCGCCTCCTTCCAAACCTTCTGTGGAACGTGAGCGCTCCGGCTAGCGTGCATCCGTGAGCGCCGACAGTGTCCGTCTCGGACTGCAGGACCTGATGTTCATCTACGGCGAGACGTCGAGTTCGAAGATGCACGTCGCCGGGCTCCTTCCATTCACCCCGCCCGCCGATGCGCCGAGTGACTATCTACGCCGGATGGTCGACGAGGCGCGCAGCCAAGAAGTGGTGGCGCCGTGGAACCGCAAGCTCGCCAATCCTCGGCTGCAGTTCAGCCCGCTGCACAGCTGGGTGACCGACAAGGATTTCGACTTCGACTACCACGTGCGGCGGTCCGCGCTGGCCAGTCCAGGCGACGAACGCGAACTGGGCGTGCTGGTGTCGCGGCTGCACAGCAACCACCTCGACCTGACGCGACCGCCCTGGGAACTGCATGTGATCGAGGGCCTCGAAGGTGGGCGCTTCGCGCTCTACATGAAGATCCACCATGCTCTCGTCGACGGATACAGCGCGATGCGGATGCTGGGCCGCAGCCTGTCCACCGATCCGGAGGACCGCACCACGCGCATGTTCTTCAACGTGCCGACGCCGTCGCGCGCGCGGCCCTCGTCCGGGGAATCCTCGAACCCGTTGACGGCGGCGCTGCGCGCGCTGGGCGGGGTGGGTTCGGCGGTCACCGGCGGTGTCAGTTCGGCGGTCGATCTGACAGCGGCCCTGGTGAACACCCAGCTACGCCGCGACGGCGACAACGCCCACATCTCCGGGTCGGCGTCGGCGCCGCACAGCATCCTCAATGCACGCATCAGCCGTAATCGCCGGTTCGCCACGCAGCAGTACGACTTCGACCGGCTCAAGAAGCTGAGCGCCCAGCACGGGTCCACGATCAACGACGTGGCGCTGGCGATCATCGGCGGTGGACTGCGGAAGTTCTTGAGCGACTTCGACAAACTGCCGGATCGATCACTGATCGCGTTCCTGCCGGTGAACGTGCGGCCGAAGGGCGACGAGGGCGGCGGCAATGCGGTCGGGGCGATTCTGGCGCCGATGGGCACCGACATCGAGGATCCGGTCGAGCGTCTCGGGGCCATCACGGCTGCCACGCGTGCAGCCAAGGCGCAGCTGCAGTCGATGTCGCCGGCCGCGATCATCGCCTACAGCGCGGCGCTGTTGGCTCCGGCGGGCGGGCAGATCGCCGGCGCGTTGACAGGCGTGCAGCCGCCGTGGCCCTACACGTTCAACCTGTGCGTGTCCAATGTGCCGGGGCCACGGGAACCGTTGTTCTTCAACGGTTCCCGGTTGGAGGCGACGTACCCGGTGTCGATCCCGATCCACGGTATGGCGCTCAACATCACGCTGCAGAGCTACGCCGACACGATGAATTTCGGCTTCGTCGGTTGCCGCGACCGCCTGCCGCACCTCCAACGGCTCGCGGTGTACACCGGGGACGCGCTGGAAGAGCTCGAGACCGCCTCCGCTTAAAGGGCGACATCAGAACGGCGGGGGTTCGTCGCGGTCGGCCTGCTGTAGTGGGGGTGGTTGCCAGCCGGGTGGGAGGGGTTCGGGTTCGATGGGGTCGGCGAGGAACCGGGCGAAGGGGCTTCGGTTGTCGGGTTTGTGGTGGAACCAGTAGCCCTTGAACAGCACGTGGCGGCGGCGGAAGTCGTTGCGCCAGCAGCGCTGCCGGATCTCCTCTTTGGCGGCACGGTTGCGATACCGGTTGTGGGTAGTCGCGTCGCGGTGGCGGTGCAGACGGGTGCGCGCGGCGGCCACCCGGGCGCGTTCTGCGGCGCTGCGCGGCTGAGCGAGCCCGGGGAACAGGGCGACCCCGCCGGGCTGGGTGCGCAGCGTCGTGCCCGACGGTGAGGTCCAGAGGATGGTGCCGTCGGCCAGTTGTTCGTCGCACCAACCGTCGTCGAAGGTTTTGTGGCGGTGATGTTCTCGGCAGTAGCAGGCCAGGTTCCACGGCACCGTCGAGCCCCCGGCGGCGGGGTCGTCGTGGTTGAACGGTGCGGTGTGGTCGATGTCGCAGCGTTCGGCGGGCACGGTGCAGCCCGGGAAGCGACACGTCAGGTCGCGGGCGCGGATGAAGCGGGCCAGCGCTGCTGACGGGCGATAGGTCAGCGCCTGGCGCTCGTCGAACACCGGCGCCTCGACCAGCCGCCGGGTGGCCTCGGCGGCCAGTTCCCGGACCAGGGCGGCGTCGATGACGCCGTAGCCGGCCAGATAGCCCGGGGCCTGGCTGTGCCCGGTGACCGTGTCCGCCGAGGCGATCACGCTAAGCACCACACGCGGCTCCGGGACCGGCGGCGCGAGCGCAGCGGCGGACGCGGTGGCGGCGCGGCTGGGGCAGTCCTGGCGCTCGCAGGCGCAGGTGAACACCCGACCCTTCTGGATCGCGGTGAACGCATCGGCGCGCCGGGCCCGCAGGCTGCGCGGATCAGCGGCGCACACCGTCTTGGCCAGCGCCGAGAGCCGGGTGTCCAACGCCGCACCCTCGGCGGCGGTCATGGTCGCGCGCACCACCGCGATCCCGTCCAGGCCGACCTCGACGCTGACCGCCCGCTCGTCAAATGCGCGTTCCCGACGCTTCTTGACCGCTTCGGCATCGACGGCGTTGACCTCGGCATCGATGGCATTAATGACGCTTTTGCGCGACCAGCTCGACCAGCCCAGGATCTGCTCGGCCAGGGTGGCATCAAGCTGGGCCATCCACTCTTCCTCGACCAGATCGGTGCGACTCAGCACCAGCTCGGTGGTATTCCAGTCCACTTCCCCGGCGGCCAACAGCGCCCCCACGGCGGGCAGCCGGGTATGCAGAGCATCGGCGTGGCGGACCAGCACCCGCGCCTTGGCCGAGGTCATGTTCAACACCGCACCCACCTCCACGACCGTGCGCGCGAATCCGGTGATCATCGAGCTCACATCCAGATCGATCGCCAACTCCTCAGCGGTGCGCCGCTGCAGCAACTCAAAGATCCCGGCCAACGAACGCGCCATCGCCACCGCCACCTGCCGATGCGCATCCTCCACCACGGAGAGGACGTCACCATCAGACCATGTGTCGAACATATGTTCGACTATACCAGTGCCGGCCGACGCGTTGACTCATCAGAAATGCGCGCGTACATACTCGTCATTTCCGGTTCTGACGTCGGGGAACTACCGTTTACCCGTGCTGAACGAAACGCTCGAAGACACGCTGCTCCCCAACGGCCTGACGGTCGACGCCGCGCGCGCAGAAGCCGCACGGACCTACGAACTCGACCGTGCCCACGTGTTCCATTCGTGGTCGGCGCAGGCCGACATCTCCCCGATGACGATCGTGGCCTCCGAGGGATGCCACGTGTGGGACGGGAACGGCAACAAGCTGCTCGACTTCTCCTCCATGCTGGTCAACACCAACATCGGCCATCAGCACCCCAAAGTGGTTGCCGCCATTGCCGATCAGGCCGCCAAGCTCTGCACCGTAGCCCCTCAGCACGCCAACGACGCCCGCTCGGAGGCGGCTCGGCTCATCGCCGAGCGCACCCCCGGCGAGCTCAACAAGATCTTCTTCACCAACGGTGGCGCCGACGCCGTCGAGCACGCGGTCCGCATGGCGCGACTGCACACCGGCCGCTACAAGGTGCTGGCGCGCTACCGCTCGTACCACGGCGGCACCGAGACGGCCATCAACCTCACCGGTGACCCACGGCGCTGGCCGAACGACCACGGCAACGCCGGCGTCGTCCACTTCTTCGGGCCGTTCCTGTACCGCTCACAATTCCACGCCACCACGGAATCAGAAGAGTCCGAGCGTGCCCTCAAGCACCTCCACGACACGATCCGGATGGAAGGCCCGAACACCATCGCGGCCATCATCCTCGAGTCGATTCCCGGCACCGCCGGGATCATGGTGCCGCCGCCCGGCTACATCCAGGGTGTGCGTGCGCTGTGCGACGAGTACGGCATCGTCTTCATCGCCGACGAGGTGATGGCCGGTTTCGGCCGCAGCGGAAAGTGGTTCTCCATCAACCACTTCGATGTCGTCCCCGATCTGCTGACGTTCGCCAAGGGCGTCAACTCCGGCTACGTCCCGCTCGGTGGCGTGGCGATCAACCCGGCGATCAGCGAGACATTCGCCCACCGCGCCTACCCCGGTGGGCTCACCTATTCCGGCCATCCCCTCGCCACCGCCGCCGCAGTCGCGACGATCAACGCGATGGCCGACGAGGGCATCGTCGATAACGCGGCGAATGTGGGCGCCGAGGTGATCGGCCCAGGCCTGCGGGAAATCGCCGGCAAGCATCGCTGCGTCGGCGAGGTTCGTGGCGCCGGCGTGTTCTGGGCGGTCGAACTCGTCGCCGATCCGATCACCCGCGAACCGCTGGCCCCCTACGGCAGCTCCAGCGCCGCAATGAATTCCGTCATCGCTGAGTGCAAGAAACTGGGCCTGCTCCCCTTCGCCAACTACAACCGAATCCACGTGGTGCCGCCGTGCATCATCACCGCCGACCAGGCACGTGAAGGACTCGCCATCCTGGACCGCGCGCTCGACGTGGCCGACGCCGCGATCGCCGACGCCTAGTCGAGCTCGCCCCTGGCACCCCGCTCCAGGGCGGCGCGAACCCGCTCGGGCAGCACGAGCAACCCGTCGAGTTCGCGCCGCGCCAGCTGATAGGCGCGGTCCCGCTCCTGCTGTGTCGCACCGGAATCGGATGCCACCCGCAGCAGACGCTGGGCCCGATTGAGCCTTTCCTGTTCCGCCGCAGAAAAGGTGGAACGTCCGCGGCGGATCGCTTCGGCCTCGGCGATGTCGAACGCGGAGGCGTATTCCTGCACCGCATCGAGATACTCGCGCGCCCCTTCACGGTCGTCCACGAGGTCGGAGACATCAGCGGGGCGCAGAAGATCGGCACGCAGCTTGGCGCGGTGGAAGCGCTGGGTGAGTGGTTCACGCATATCGGTCATCAGCGGAAAGTCGAGAAGTTTCGCGACGTCGATCTCGTAGTCGAGCCAGCGGGTGTCCGTCCTGTCGTGCTCGCCGACGGCGCGCAGTACGGCGCCGCGTTGTGACACCGCCCGGTCACGCTGCGGGCCACGCGCGCCGACGATGGCGCGGAAGGTTGCGTAGCCCACGCCCACGAGTGGCAACAGGATGAGCAACATCTCCGCGAGGCGAATGGCCAGTCCCACACCGTCAGCATGCCTCAGCAGTCCTTTAGAAAACCTTCATAAACGACATGGTTTTGTTTCCACGCCGCCCGGTAACAGATCTGTTATGCGACACAAGACATCTGCTTTCGGAATCTTCGGACCTATGCTCTTCGCGGGCGCTGCGGCGACTGCTATCGCTACCGCGCCCCTGACCACGGCTCAGCCCGCGCCCCCGCCGTGCTTCAACGCCGACGGCACTCCCTGCGCCAGCGTAGGGACCGCCGGCCCGGGTGGGGCCACCGCCGCCATCCCGGGCGGTCCCGCCGGCACGGCCGGACCTGGCGGCGCCAGCGGCAGCACCAACCCCGGCGGCGTCGCCGGTGCCGCGGGCCCTGAGGGCGCGACCGGCTCCATCCCGGGCGGTCCGGCCGGCACAGCCGGACCCGGCGGCGCCAGCGGCAGCACCAACCCCGGCGGCGTCGGCGGCACTGCAGGCCCGGACGGGGTCTCGGGATGTATCCCGAACGTCGGGTGCGCCACCATCCCCGTCGGCTGACTCAAACACACCCACACCTACCGAGGCTGCGAGGCCGGACCCACGCGGGTCCGGCCTCGCAGGGCTGTCGGGCTACCGTGTCCGGCATGGACACCAGGGTTCCCACCACGCTGCTCGACGGGCGGGTCGCCATCGTCACCGGTGCCGCACGTGGAGTCGGCAAGGGTATCGCCTCGGCGCTGACCGAACGCGGTGCTTCCGTTCTTCTGGTTGACCGTGACGACGAACTGCTGCATGAGACGACGGACCATCTGCAGAAGGCAGGCCGTTCGGCCGCCGCGCTCGTGGCAGACCTTCGCGACCCCGACAGCGCGCGCCATATCGTGGCTACAGCACTCGAGGTGTTCGGCACAGTGCACGGACTGGTCAACAACGCCATCGCGACCAACGAGCCGAAACCGTTTCAGGACATCACTCGTGAGGACTACGACCTTGTTTTCGATGTCGGGCCCCGTGCCACCTTCGAGTTGATGCAGGCGGTCTATCCGGTGTTCGCCGACAGCGGCGGGGGCAGCATCGTCAACCTCGGATCGGGTTCGGGCACGATCGGCCTTCCCAGGTTCGGCGCCTATGCCGGGGCCAAGGAAGCCATCCGGGGAATGTCGAAAGTTGCTGCGCTGGAATGGGGCCGGCTCAATATCCGGGTCAACGTGGTATGCCCGTACGCCGAGACCGAGAGCATCAGGACGTGGCGGGAATGGGATCCCAAGACCTACGAACGCACGGTGCGCGGCGTGCCGATGGGCAGGCTCGGCGACGTCGTCACCGACATCGGTGCGGCGGTGGCGTTCCTACTCAGCGACGAGGCCGCGTTCGTCACGGCACAGACGCTCATGCTGGACGGTGGGGCAGCCGGGTTCCGCTGAGGCGCGACACGCAGTAGCTCGCGAGAACCTGTATCACGGAGGCGATTTCGGCGAGAACCTGGTGTCCGTCGTGTGAATAGAACTCCAGCAGGAAGCACGTCTGCCCGGCGGGCAGACCGATGCCGAGCACTGCCTGGTAGCCGAGTTTGGCCAGCAGCGCGGTCTCGGCGGGATCGGATTCCTCCAGCCCGATGGCAGCGACGAAGGATGTGCCGTCGGCCAGGGCCTGCACCGTCGCCGGATAGTCGGTGAGGTTGTAGAACTCGGGTCCGAGGTCCGTCATCACCGACAGTCCGGATTCCTCCTGCCGGACACAGTCGACACCGCGAATGCGTTGCAGCACAGTGTGATCCTCTGTGCATCCCGAAATCACCCATGCCGCGGTACCGCACACCTGCTGGACCTGCATGGCGAGGATCTCCAGCGCCTCGGGCACTGTCAGGTCGGGGCGCGAATGGAGAATGCCGACGACCACGGCGGCCAAGCGTGCGATCCCGATCGGCGTGCTCGCGTCGCGGTCCCGCCGGTCGATCCCGCCCGGTACCGCGGGCGTCGCCACGATGGTGCTGTAACGGGCCGGTCCCTGACGCTTGGCCTCCATCAGCGCGGCGTCCGCTGCGGCGAGAAGATCGCTCCCGCTGCGTATCCCCTGGCCGGCCGCCGCGGCGCCCCAGGACAGGCTCACCTCGGTGACCGCTGCGTCCCGAATCGCCTTGGTCGCGTCGATGGCGAAGATCTGCGCCGACGCCAAGGTGGCGTCGCGCAACACGACGCAGAACTCGTCCCCGCCCAGGCGCGCCGCGATCGACCCGTCGATCACGGCGGACATGCGCTCGAGTTCGCGCGCGACGTCACGCAGCAGCCGGTCACCGGCGGGATGACCGTCGCGGTCGTTGATCCGCTTGAAGCCGTCGAGATCGCAGAGCAGAGCGACAACCGAATATGAGCTCTCCCAATCGATTTCGGCGAGATGCTGATCGATGGCGCGCCGGTTCGCGATGCCGGTCAGCGGATCCTGGAACGCATAGCGCCACACCGTTGTCAGCAGTTCCGAGCGACCTATCGCCATGGCTGCATGAGCGGCGATGGCCTGGATGAGCTGCTTGTCGCCGTGATCGAATCTGCGGCCGTGGTTTGCGGTCGCCCAGATCAGCCCCCACATCGAATCGCCGACCATGACGGGAACCGCGAGCTCGGCTTCCTTGCCCACGCTCTCAAGCGCCAGCACGGATTCGATCGGACAGTTCTCGTCGTCGAGGGCGTTCGTGTACGCGATCCCGCGGCTGAGTTGGGTGTGGATGTTCGATTCAGTCGTCACCTCGTAGAAATCGTCGACCGGCCACCTCTGCTGGTGCGGCGCCAGTTCGCCGACGTTGATCAGGGTGCGCAGCGCGGCACGGTCGCGTTCCCATCGGGTGATCGTGAGTGACGCCGCTCCCAGTGCAGTCCGCGCCTGCTCGGCGACGACCTCGAGCACCTCGTCGAAATAGTTGGCCCGCGACACGGCCTCCGAGATATGGAGAAGCGCCTTGAGCACGGGGAGCTCGTCGGCGGCGTCTCGCTCGGCGAGGCCGGAACCGCCGTCACCCACTCCGTGCACGTATCACCCCCTGCGCCGATGAACGTGGCGCGAACAAAAATGGTACCGCGAGTCCCTGTAACCTGCGGTGCTGTGCAGCCGATACCTGTGATCGCGTTGACCGGCTATCTCGGCGCCGGGAAGACCACGCTTCTCAACCACGTGCTGCGCAGCCCGAATGCACGGATCGGTGTCGTGATCAACGACTTTGGCGAACTCAACGTCGACGCTGGGCTGGTGACAGGCCAGGTCGACGAGCCCGCGTCGATCGCCGGCGGGTGCATCTGCTGCCTGCCGGACGAGGGCGGACTCGACCTCGCGCTGACCCGGCTGGCCGATCCGAAGTTGCGCCTCGACGCCATCATCGTCGAGGCGAGCGGATTGGCCGACCCCGTCGCGGTCTCCCGCATCATCCGGTTCAGCGGTGTCGACGGTGTCAGACCCGGAGGGGTCGTCGACGTGATCGACGCCGCCACCCACTTCGACACCGTCGACCGGGACGCGCAACCGCCTGCCCGCTACGGCGCGGCGACCCTGGTCGTCGTCAACAAGCTCGACCAGGTCGAGGACCGCGCCGATACGCTGCACCGCATCGAGTCGAGGGTCCGCGAACTCAACCCCCACGCCTACGTGGTGGGTGCCACCGGCGGGCGCATCGATCCGGCGCTTCTGTACGACATCGCCACGAGCGCAACGGAGTCCGGTCAGTTGACGTTCCGCGAGTTGATGTTCGACGCCGAACCGCACGCAGACGATCACGACCACGTGCACGCAGACTCGGTGACCGTGTTCACCGACGGCTGTGTCGACCCGAGCGCGGTCGTCGACCTCCTCGAGGAACCACCACCGGGGATCTACCGCATCAAAGGCACGATCGCGGTGCGCTACCGATCCGGTATCCGGAAGTACACGGTCAACGTCGTCGGACCGTCGGTACACATCGCCGTCGCGCCGCCGCGCGCGGCGGCGAACAACCTGGTCGCTATCGGCATGGGATTGGACGTCGATGCCGTGCGTGAACAGATGCGGACGGCATTGACCGCGCCCCCCGGCGCCGCTGCCGCGCAGGGTGTGCGGCGCCTACAGCGCTATCGCCGGCTGAGCATCTGATCAGCGCATGCCGTCGAGGATGGCGAGCATCTTCGTCGTCGTCGCCCAGTTCCTGATCGTCATCAGTCGATACTCCGGGGTCCCGACGATGCGGTTCATCTTGCTCTTGGTCCGCTCGGCCGACACGCGGGTGAAGTAGACCACGCCGCGCCCCTTCCACGCCTCGTCGACGCCGTCACGCACCTGCACCACACCCATCGCCTGCTCGGCGGTCAGCGGAGCCTTGAGGAAGACGACGTCCCGATGGTGGTCCTGGGTGCGCGCGACGAAGTCGGCAGGCGCCTTCTCCACGATGGCGCGCATTTCGCGGTGCGACCGGACCACCACGACCGGAGGGCTCTCCAACCGTTCCGTCAGCAGCGCCTCGATGTCGGACTCCAGCGACGCACGCGCACCGTCGAACTCGAAAGCGACATTGCCTGACTGGATGTAGGTGCTGACGTTTCCGTAGCCGGCGTCGGAGAACACCTCCCTCAGGTCGACATCGAGATCTTGTTACGGCCGCCGACATTGATGCCACGCAGCAGTGCCGCGTACCGCGCCGCCGATCCCATGTGCGGCGACGCTACGCGATACTGACTCGATGGCGGATCGGAATGTTCTCGGTGGACCGTTGGACGCCTGCGGCACCGAACCTCTGACGGGTTTCTACCGCGACGGCTGTTGCAGCACCAGCGACGAGGACCTCGGCAGGCACACGATCTGCGCCGTGGTGACGGCGGACTTCCTCGCCCACCAACGCTCGATCGGCAACGATCTTTCGACACCGATGCCTGCGTACCGGTTCCCCGGGCTGGTGCCCGGTGACCGCTGGTGCGTCACGGCATTGAACTGGCTGCGGGCACATGAGGACGGCCGGGCATGTCCGGTGGTGCTGGCGTCGACCCACGAAAAGACGCTCGAATCGGTGCCGCTCGACGTGCTCCGCCGCTACGCCGTAGACGTCCCGGACGACCTCGCCGATCTCTAGACGCGCGCCGCCGCCGTCCTTACGATCTTGATTCATGGTGAAAGCCCTGCTGATCTCCTGCGGCGCCGCGCTGACGCTGTCCGCCTGCTCGTTCTCCTTCGGCGGACTCGACTACGACAGGCTCGAGGAGGAGATCACCAACAAGCTCAACGAGAGCTACTCCTCGATCGACCAGAAGGTCTCCAGCGTGATGTGCCCCGAACAGTCGCCGAGCCCGAAGGCGGGCAGCACATTTGACTGCACTGCCGAGGTCGGCGGGCAGACGGTGCGTGTCGGCGTGACGGTCAAGGACGACGACTACAACGTGAGCTACGAAACCAGGGACACGCTGTACGAGCTCCCTACTGTGGCCGACACGCTCGGCGAAGAGGTCAGCAAGCAGGTGGGTTTCCCGGTGACAGTGGACTGCGGCGAGGGCCTCAAGGCGGTCGAGGTCGGGACGACATTCGACTGCACCGCGTCCGACGAGCAGGGCGCCGAACGCACGGTGCAGGTCACGGCAGCCCCCGTCGGTGAGGACGACAGCTGGGAGCTCCTCGACAGCTGATCGCCGCCTGGTTAGCTTCTGGTATGGCTTCGGTGCAGACGGTGAACATGGCGGCATCCCCTGTCGATCTGCGGCGGCGCCGCTCGGGGATCGACAAGCGCCCCAGCCCCGAACCGTTGGTGGTGCGGGCGCCGGGCCCGCGCAAAGGTGGACTGGGCAGCGGCGTCGTCGGCGACTCGATCTGCGACAGCAAGCACCACGGCGGCGACGATCAGGCCGTCTACGCCTACGCCAGAGAAGACCTGGACCGGTGGGAGGGTGAGCTCGGGCGCGAGCTGACCAACGGCATGTTCGGTGAGAACCTGACGACGTCCGGGGTCGACGTCACCGGTCTGCTGATCGGTGAACGCCTGGCTGTCGGCGAGGACGGTCTGGTGCTGGAGGTGACCAGCCCGCGCACGCCGTGCCAGACGTTCGTCGAGTGGCTCGGCATCCGCGGCTGGATGAAGACCTTCACGGCGGCGGGTGATCCCGGTGCCTACTTCCGCGTCATCCACCCGGGGACGATCCGCGCCGGCGACCGTATCGACGTGCTGTCGAGGCCGGACCACGACGTGACGATCGGCACCGTGTTCCGGGCACTGATGGGTGAATCCGACCTGATGCCCGCGCTCGCGGTCGCCGACGCGCTTCCCGACAAAATCAAGGCGCTGGTGGCCAAGCGCAGCCCCGGTGTGAGCTGAGTCCCATATCGCCGAATCGAACGCGCGGCGGTTTTGCCGCCGGCGCGGGGCGGGAACGCAACAGTGCGCGTCGACAACGCCGTCGCCTCCACGTGCCCACTGACAACCGCTCTTGGGAGTCTTCTTCTGTCATGGACGACACGATCGGATTGAATTCGGCCACGCATTTGGCCGGCGACGCCGCCTGGATCGCCGGCGCCATCGCCCTTGCCTACGCGATAGGACTCGCCCTGTCGTGGATCCTGCAACGGCTCGGACGCCGCAGCACCTTGCTGTACCACGTCGCCGAACTCACCAGGCGGCCTCTGCGCGCCACCCTGGTGGTGATCGCCGCGTCCGCGGCGGTCCGGCGCACCGTGGACATCGGTGCGAGCTGGCGCAGCTGGGTGGACCACACCCTCGTCATCACACTCATCGCGACCATCACGTGGATGGTGGCCAGTCTGGTGAAAGTGGCAGAGCGAGAGGTGATTTCCCGCTTCGCCGGTGGCGATGAGGGGTTGACCGACGCCGACCGCCACCGTCGCAAGATCAAGACGCAAGTGCTGACCCTGCGCCGCATCGCGGTCGCCATCATCGTCATGCTCGGCGGCGCCGCCGCGCTGATGACGTTTCCGTCGTTCAGCGACATCGGGAAAACGCTGTTCGCGTCGGCCGGCGTGCTGACCGTCGTCGCAGGCCTGGCCGCGCAGACATCCCTCGGATCAGTCTTCGCCGGTATCCAAATAGCTTTCTCCGACGCCATCCGGGTGGGTGACGTCGTGGTGCTCGAGGACGAGTGGGGACGCATCGAGGAGATCACGCTGACCTACGTGGTGGTCCATCTGTGGGACGAACGCCGCCTCGTGCTGCCGTGCACGTACTTCACCAGCACTCCGTTCCAGAACTGGACGCGCAACGCCACCGAGCTGCTTGGCACGGCTGAACTGGACGTCGACTTCACCGTTCCCTTCGACGAGATGCGTGCCGAGCTGGACCGGCTGCTGCATGCAAACCCGTTGTGGGACGGCCGAGTCGGTGTCCTGCAGGTCACCGACGCTGTCGACGGACGGGTGCGGGTCCGCATGCTCGTCAGCGCCTCCAACGCCGGTCAGCTGTTCGACCTGCGTTGCGACGTCAGGGAGGGCATGGTCTCCTGGCTGCAGCGGACCAACCCCTGTGCGCTGCCACGCCAGCGCCTCGAACACCAGAGTGACGTCAGCCGGCAGACGCAGAATCACGTGCCGCGCAGCGGCAAGCCGCAGGCCGACTCGGGGCTGTTCAGCGGGAGCTTCGAAGCCGACCGCCGCAGTCGCGCTTTCGACGCCGATCTGGCGAGTGTGCGTTACGACGGCAGCTGAGCCGTGACAGACCGGACCAACCGAGCTGTCGCCGCCGCAGTTGTCGCGGCACGCGAACTCGGCCTTAACGTCGAGCACCCCACCGTGTTGCACGACGTCTTCTCGGTGGTCGTCCATCTAAGGCCGGAGCCGGTGGTGGCACGCATTCCGGTGGTCTTGACGGCAAGCCTGCTCCCCGAACGTCAGGCGGCCAGGCAGCAGCGAGAGCTCGACGTGACCGCTTGGCTTGACCGACAGGGTGTTCCGGTGGTTGCGCCGTCACCGCTGGTGCCCCGGTCTCCAGTCCGACGGGACGGGTTCCCTATCACGTTCTGGGAGTTGGCCGACGTCGCCGACGACCACCAGCCCTACCAGGCTGTGGATTTGTCGTTCGCCGCCCGCTTGCACGCCGCGCTCGCCCGCTATCCGGGGGAGCTGCCGTTCCTGGCACCCTTCAACGACGGAATACCCGCCATGCTGGAAGGCCTCGGCGGCGTCGACATCCTCACCACGCGTGACATCGAGCGGGCGCGCGAGGAGTACGAGGGGCTGAGGCGGATACTGGCCGATCCGGCGGCGTTCGCGTCGACGTTTCCGCAGGCCTCGGTGCAGCCGATTCAGGGAGACGGACCGTCCCACAACGTGATCCGCACCAAGCGCGGCGTCTTGTTCGCCGATTTCGAGGACGTCTGCGAAGGCCCTGTCGAGTGGGATCTCGCAATGCTGGGAGCGGACGCGGTCGATCACTATGACACTGCGGCGCAAGAACTCGGTCTGCGCGCCACGAATCGCGAGGTGCTGCGTGTCATGGACTGTGCGCGGCGGCTTCAGTTCGTGTGTTGTCTGACGTTGATTCCCCAATTGCCCTTGCTAGCTGAGGGATTGGGCGCAGCGCTGGAGGAGTGGCGCGGCACGCCGTCATTCAGCTGATCGGGTCCCACGATCTAGGTCGGCAGTCCGTAATCCATTGGTGGCCCGTTCGGACCGACAGCGCCCTGGTCTGCGATGGCTGTTGCGACTGCCACCCCGTCGTGGACCACGCCGACCACGACGACGTGACGCTGCACTGCCGGCGAGGCGATCTGCGCGGTTTCGGGCGTGATCCTGAAAGTCGTCGTCTGCCCGTCCGGGGTGCTTGTCGTGAACGAATCCCCCGACGCGGCGATCACCTGCCCCTCCCGATGGATCTGCTCACGCACGGGAGGCTCAGCGACAGACTGTGCGGGTTCTGCGGGGGGCTGTGCCGGCGCGGGTCCGACGATCTGCATGGTCAGTAGCCAGCCCGCCGCCCCGGCCGCACCGAGCGTCCCCGCGGTGGCGAAATGTCGCCCGAGTCGGCCGCGTCGGCGTGTTTGCCGGTGCCGTCCGCAGTGATGGGTCGCAGTCACGAATGTCATTTACCCCGCGCGCCCGAGCCGGAAACGGCAATGCCGTTCTCCGTGTCACTTCCAGGCGAAAACTGGCTGCTCAAACCTGTCGACAGGGTCGCTTCGCCCCTCCAGGCCCAGCCACCTCAGCTGCAACAGCACCGCTCCGGTGGGTGCATGGATCAGGTCGTTGCCGAGCGGAATCTGCACGACCGGTCGAGGGCTTTCGGGGATGTCGATGAATCGGGGCGAGTCCTCACGCAGGAGCTGGTGCAGCCCAACGCGATACACCGCAACGACCTCATCGGGCGAGGGTTGTGGCTCGAGGCGGCCGGCGCCCCAGATCACCACGGGGGTGATGACATATCCGGAGCGCGTCGGATAATCGTCCAGCAGTCCGAGCACGGCCGACTCGGGGAGCCGTAATCCCACCTCTTCGTCGAGCTCCCGCAGCGCAGCCTCGACCACAGATTCTCCCGGGTCGAGTCGACCGCCCGGCAGCGCCCACTGCGCCGCGTGCGAAGACAGCCGAGATGCCCTCCGGCACAACAGGAACGCGGCTCCCCCGGAGACATCCACCATCCGGCCGTCGAGATCCTCGGGCATGGGGCGGCCAGCGATCCAGTCGTCGACCGGCGCCGGGTCGACCCGGTCCTCCCCGACGAGTGAGTCGACAAGCACCACGGCGACGGCGGCGTGGCGCTTCGAGGGGTCCGTCACGCTACGGCGGTCGTGTCTCGCCAGACGTTCGCGGATCCCGTCGCGCAGCTCGTTGTCGTAGCCGATCGTCACCCTTGAGAGACTAGGGCGCAGGGCAGCAATCGGTCAGAGTGCCTTCCACCAGCCGATCGAGGTTTCCTGGTTTCCCCAGTATTGCTGCGGCGTGGGGGTCTTCGGGCTACCCCATGTCCGCAGCGCGGCGAACGCGCGCGCAAGTGTGGTCCGAGGTTGCTGCCGGGTCGACGGCATGGAAAGCGACGGCATTGTGGCCTCCTGCGCTGCGGGCGAACTGTGCCGTCCCAGTACCCGTCGTCACTGCAGCTAAACGCGCCGAGGCCGACACGGATTGCTCCGTGCCGGCCTCGAACGTGACGGTGTGACTAGCTGTTGATGCCGACGACTTCCTGCGCGATGGCGGCGAGACGCGTCTGCGCGGCGGAAACCACGCGCTGGCGGTCCTTGTGCGCTTCCTCGTAGGCCACGATCACGCGGATCTCGGCGGGATCGTCGAGATCCTTGACGGCGTTGGCGGCGTCGGTGACGTTGAGGTCGTCGTAATTGGCGATCGGCAACTCCTCGGGCGCCAGCACACCGGTGGCGCCGCGTGCCTTGTGAATGGCGTCGGCCGCGTCCTCGGCACCCTGCTCACGGCTGATGCGCTCGGCAGCCTGCAGCGCGGAGTCACGTGCCCCGGCAAGCACCTTGGTCGCCACTTCGCCGGTCTTCGAGCCGCGCTCGACCAGCTCTTCGACGTTCGGGCGGACAGAGCGCAGCGCCTCGGCGATTCGCTCCGCGCCGCGGGTCGACCATGTGAACGGCAGGTTGGCGAACTTCACCGCCAGCCCGGCGGCCGCTTGCAGCGGCGTGCGCTTCAGTGCGGCGGGCCCACCGAGGGCGTCCTCGGCCAGCACCGTGGTCAGCCATTCCACGGTCGCGGAGTGTGCGGTGATGAGCCGGCTCGCAAGCTCCTCGACCTCGGGATCCCGCGCCGACACAGCCAACGCCTTGACGTAGCGGGAACGGTCGAGCAACTGTCCCTCCAGCGCGAGATCGCCCAGAAGTGCCTCGTCGAACGGCTCTGCCTGCTCGGTGAGCGCCTTGACGGCCGCCGCGGCCCGTCCCAGGAACGGCCCGATGATGTCGGGGAAGCCACCCAGATCGCGGATGGCCTTCTCGATGGCTTCCGCGCGAATTCTCGCGTTTTCGGCGTTCTGCGTCAGCTCACGCTGGACGGCCTCGGTACGTGCTTGCGCAACCCGGGTCTCGGCGACCTGGATCTCGGTGTGGGTCAGGTCGAGCACGGTGCGCAACTGCGCGATCAGTGTTGCCTTCGAGGCAGTGACCGCGGCGGCGTCAATCGTCTTGTTCGAAGCCATGTTCGTCTTTTCACCTCTTTTGGAGACTTGGCGTTCTTCGGTCAGCGCTGTGGTGCGCTTGAGATCCGGTTACCCGCTGAGGTCCGAGCCGATCGCGGATGGGGCCCGATGTGAAATTCCCGGCAAAACGTGTAGCGGCAGGGGGGCCCTGGGTACGCGGGGTTGCCTGCCCGTCGGTTTGCCTGAACTCACCGCGGGTACGTACGGCGACGTGATGCCGTTGCTGGTTCAACCAACTCTGCCCGACCCTCGCGGTCCGATCTCGCTGTCCGTCGTGGAACTGCTCGCCGAGCGCGCACCTCTTCGCTACCTGGCGCGGGTCGAGACCTCCCTCGCCGACGCCGACCCCGCCGGCATCGATCTGCAACTGGCGCTCTACGTCTGCTACGAACTGCACTACCGAGGGTTCGCCGACGTCGACTCCGCGTGGGAGTGGAACGCAGGGCTGTTGGACCTGCGCGGCCGCCTTGAGGAGCTGTTCCTCACCGACATCCAAACCGCCGTCGGCCCGATCGAGGCTGACGTCAGCGCCCTCGAGGAGCTCGACAAGCTGTGCGTCGAGCCTGTCAACGGAAACGGACCCTCCTACTACCTGCGCGACGAGGGCACCTGGGAGCAGATGCGCGAGTACTTCGCCCACCGGTCGCTTTATCACCTCAAGGAGGGCGATCCTCACGCGTGGGCGATTCCGCGGCTCACCGGGCAGGCCAAGGCTTCCTTTGTCGCCGTCGAATTCGACGAGTTCGGTGCGGGGAAAGGTGCACGGGTACACCAGCAGCTGTTCGCCGACCTGATGGAGGCCGCACAGCTGGACACCACCTACCTCGGATATCTCAATGACGTTCCGGCCGAGTCCCTGGCGGTCGTCAACCTGATGTCGCTGTTCGGGCTGCATCGTCGCCACCGGGGTGCCACTGTGGGCCACTTCGCGGCCACCGAGGTCACCTCCCCGCCCGGGTCACGCCGGATGGTGCAGGCGCTGGAGCGTTTCGGCGCCCGGGACGAGTGCCGAGCCTTCTACGCCGAGCACGTCGAGGCCGACGCGGTGCACGAGCAGGTGGTGCGCACCGACGTGGTAGGTGACCTGGTCGCCCGAGAGCCCGACCTCAACGTCGACGTCGTGTTCGGCATCCGGGCCTTCGATCTAGTCGAGAACCGCCTGGCCGATCACCTGATGGCGAGCTGGCGCGCTGGTCGTCCGTCGCTGCGACGAGCGCTCGACTGATCGATCACGTGGCCCGTTCTCTGCGGCGGTGACTCGTGTCGCACAACGGGTAGGTCTTGGAGCGCCGGCAGGCGCAGATCGCGACCATGAAGCGATCGGATTCCACGGCGCTACCGTCCGGAAGTTCAATGCGCACAGGACCTTCCACCATGACCGGTCCGCCTGGAACGACACGGACCAGACGTGTTGATGCGTCGGTCACGGCGCGTCCGCACGGATGACGACGATTCGCTCGCAACGGCTCCCCCGGGAGAGCAGACCGGCCCGCATGAGCCAGGGCGCACGCACCGTCATCACCGGGCCGAACGGGATCAGCTGCTGGGCAACCACTTCGGCGGACATTCCGTGTGCCCTCAGGGCCTGCAGTGTGCGCTGCACATCCGAGCACTCGGACTGGACTATCAACATCGTGCCGCCCTCGTCCAGCAGAAGGGGCGCCGCAGCGCACATCGGGTCGAGCACGAGTCTGCCGTCGGGCCCGGCGTCCCACGCCTGCGAAGGGCCAGCCGTCGCGGCGATGGCGTCGCCGTCGTCCATCGGGCCGACCGGAACGTAGGGCGGATTCGCCAGCACCACGTCGAAGGGACCGAATTCGATTGCGCGCGCCCAGGAACCGCGATGAACGGCGACCTTCGTGCCGACGGCGAGAGCCTCTTCACGGGCCCGTTGGACCGCCTTGTGGCAGATATCGAAGGCCGTGACCTCTTTGGCACCCGCAACCGCTGCGGCCACGGCGACCACGCCGCTGCCGGTACAGAGGTCGGCAACCCTGGCCCCCGGCGCAAGGTCGGCCTGGACCATGGCGTCGATCAACAGTTGTGAATCCTCTTGCGGTGGATAGACGTCGACCGTGATCTCAGGGGCGTCGAAGTCGGTGTATGCGCTCGTCACGCCTCCTTGATGCCCGCTTCGGCACCCCCCAAACGTTTGCCCTCGAGAGGCGCGGGAATCCGGACCGCATGAGCATTTGTGACACCTGTGGCAATGACTACGACAAGGCGTTCACCGTCACCCGGCACGACGGCAGAACCGCGACATTCGACAGCATCGAATGCGCGGCGGTTGCGCTCGCCCCCGAGTGCGGGCATTGCGGTTGCCGAATCCTCGGACATGGCATCGAAACCGACGAAGGCATCTTCTGTTGTGCGCACTGCGCGCGCAAGGACACCAACGCCGACGTCAACGACCGCTATCCGGTCCCGGCCGGCGCGTGAGCAGCTAGAGCCGTCCCACCGCGAAAGCTGCGCCCTCGCTCGTCATCCCGTTCACGGGGTAGAGCGCGTGCGCGACACCGGGAACACCGCCGGGGCTGCCGTCGCAGATGCCGTCTCCCGGCGCGCACAACTCTTGAGTCTTGTCCGCATACAACGGGCCGATGGTGATCGCCGGCGCGCCGTACTTCGACAGGAACGCACCGGACGGAGCGCCGAAAAGCACCACCGCCGCGACGTGTTGCGCCGTCTGCGGTGGAAGGGGCGACGGGGCGATGGCGGTCGGCACGGAACTGGGCACCGTGTCCGACGTGGCGAACCCCGAGACCACCGCACCCTGGGAATAGCCACCGAGGACGAGGCGGGTGTCTGGGCACGCGTCCGCCATGGTCTGTACGCGGTTACCCGCATCGCGGATGCCGTCGATCACGGTCTGCGCGAACACAACACGGTCGTCGAAATTGTTGCCCGCCGGGTAATTCACGGCATACACCCCGACCGACCGCGGCGCCGCCTGCGCGCGCACTGCGTCGACGAAAGCCTGGCCCACGCCCCCGACTCCGGGCGCCTCGCCGGTGCCGCGCGCGAAAATGACCTCGACGTCCGGGCAGGGTTGCTGAGCCGACGCCGATGGAGCCACGGCGCCCGCAACCGACGCACAGACTCCCAGGACAGCGGCCCCTGCCGCACCCACAACTGAACTGATCTTCATCGACCTGCTGTACCCCACGGTTCGCTGGTCAAACTCCGATGCCGGCCGGTGAGCTCATGCCTGGCCATCGCCCTCGTGCGGGGTCGGGCTCTGTGGGGACTCCCACTTGGATTCCAGCGTCCGTACGACGACCGTGTCTGCGGGCAACTCGACGTCACACGTCTCACCGTCGTCGCCTTCCAGGGTCACGATCATCGTCTTGCCTGACGCATCCTCGCGGGAATCGATGTGCACCACCTTGTATTCCGCCGGCCCGTCGCCGCGGTCGGGCACGGCCAGCGTGATGAGGTCGCCAGGTGCGACGTTGTCGAGGCGGTCGTTGTCGGACTGAGCTGTCATGGGTTTCTCCTATGTCAAGCCGCTGCTGTTTGGCAAGCGGGTTGACGGTTTTGGTGGTCGGTGTGCAGATGTCC
>NZ_JAQGCZ010000011.1 GCF_027706845.1 Mycolicibacterium sp. BiH015 | reverse complement strand
GGAGCCCGCATGATCAAGAACGGCACCCGCCTGCAAAGCCAGGTCTGCGACACCCAGATCATCGTCGTGCGCAGCGCCGAGAGCCTCGACGATCTGCGGATCGGCGGGGCACCCGCCATCCCCGTCGGAGATCAGCCCGATTCCGGCCTGTCCCTGAACGACTCGCTGGCCGACGGAAACCTCATGGGCAAACGCTACGTCGACGACGGCGGCGCCGAGGTCCTCGTCACCAAAGCCGGGAAAGGCACCATCAGCATCGGCACCACCCCCCTGACACTCAAAGAAGCCAAACCACTACCCGCCAGCGACTAGAAACCACTGGGGTCACCTTGACTCAGCGAAACGGACGTCGACGAGAGGGCAGGTGGGATGACGCAACAGGTTGAGTCGGCATGGCCGAGGTTCCCCGACTACCGGGTCGAACTGGTGCCGTGCTCGCTCACCGGGCAGGTGTGGGCGGGCGAAGTTCTCCTCGCCGAGAGCGATGCGTGCATCATCGTGACCGAAACCGATCACGTTGATCGCCTCTACTTCCCCGAATCTGCAGTCAAATGGGAGCATTTCGCCGAGAGCGACCACACCACGGTGTGCCCGTTCAAGGGGGTGGCGACCTATTGGAACCTGACGGAAGCCGAATCCGACGGTCGTAATGTGGCGTGGTCGTACCGTGAACCGCTCAAGGAGGTCGCGGGCATCGCCGGCTACGTGTCGTTCTACCACCGCGCGGTCCGGGTGGTTCTCGTCGAAGAGTGGGAGGACGGCTCGAAAGTGCCGGCGGGCTTCCCGCTGTGGGGAGACGCCGCAGAACTGCTGCGCTTGATCGACGTCGAACAGGCGGGCGCGACGCGCTTCATTGGGCCTGCTCACGGCCCCACGCGACGGGACGTCGTCGAGGGTGGGCAGTTCGCAGCCCAGGCGATCGTTGCTACCACCAAAGTTCTTTCAGGGCAACGAGTTACTTCGGCATCGATGATCTTCAGTAAAGCGGCATCGTTCACCGCGCCCGTCGACCTGGCCGTCGAGGTGCTCCGAAAGGGCCGCACGTTCTCGACGGCCGAGGTGCGTATCAGCCAGCACGACAACCTGCGGTGCGTCGCCCTCTTACTCGCCGATTCGGGCTCGCCGGATGTGATCCGGGACGTCGAGGCAATGCCGGACGTGCCGGGACCCGAGGCGGCGGTGCCGTTTGCCGGATTTTCCATGCCCGGCCGCGAACTGCGCATAGTCGACGGCGCGTACGACCCGGATCCGAACCGCGTGGGGCCACCCGCCATCAACGCCTGGACGCGGTTCCGTCACGACCCAGGAGCGTCCCATCTACACCAGGCGCTGCTGGCGCAGTCGACGACGCACTGGACGATCGCCGCGGGGATGTTGCCACACCGCGGCTTCGGCGAGGCACGTGCGCACCGCACTCTGTCGACCGGGATCATGCAGTCCACCATCGCTTTTCACGATGACGCCGACGTGACAGACTGGCTGCTGTATGCGAATCGCGCAATTTGGGCCGGCCGCGGCCTCGTTCAAGGTGTGGGCCGAGTCTTTACACGGGACGGACGTCTCGCGGCGTCCTATACGGTGCAGGCCATGATCCGCGAGTTCGACCGGGAACCCGCAGCGATGGGCCACGACAGCAGTACAGCAATGTAAGGATCGCCATTTGCCGATCCGAATAGATCCCGGTCTGTGACAACGTAACACCTTTTGTTCTATTATTCAGCGGTCCTCACGGCTGCTGCTGCGAAATGGAGTATGGATGAACCGTCTCAAGGGGAAGGTCGCCCTCGTCACCGGCGCAGCCCGCGGGCAGGGTCGCAGCCACGCGGTGCACCTGGCCGATGAGGGCGCTGATGTGATCGCGATCGACATCTGCGCCGACATCGAGTCGAATGAGTACCCGCTCGCTACGCGGGAAGATCTCGACGAGACCGTCAACCTCATCGAAAAGGCGGGCCAGCGCGCGTTCTCCGCCGCGGTCGACGTTCGCGACCGATCTTCCCTGAAGGCGACCCTGGACGAGGCGGTCGCACACCTCGGTGGTCTTCATGTGGTTGTCGCCAACGCCGGAATCTGCCCCCAGGGCAACCACATTCCCTTCCGCGGCTTCGTAGACGCCTTCGACGTGGACTTCGTGGGGGTGGTCAACACCATCCATGTGAGCCTCGACCATCTCAACGCCGGCGGCTCAATCATCGCCACCGGCTCGATCGCCGGTTTGATCGACCAGAAGGATCTCGCAACCGGCGGTGGTCCGCAGGGGCCTGGCGGGGCGGGCTACGGCATGGCGAAGAAGATGATTCGTGATTACACCAAGGCTCTTGCGCTCACGATGGCCCCGCACAGCATCCGCGTGAACGCGGTACACCCGACGAACGTCAATACCGACATGCTGCACAACGTGCCGATGTACAAGGTGTTCCGTCCCGACCTGCCGGAGCCGACCAGGGAGGACGCCGAGTTGGTTTTTCCAATCCTGCAGGCCATGCCGACACCTTGGGTCGAGCCAGAGGACATCTCTCATGCGGTGGTGTACCTGGCATCCGATGAGTCTCGCTTCGTTACCGGACAACAACTGTTCGTCGATGCCGGCGCCGGCTTGAAGCTGGGGATGTGACCGAAGCGGGTGCCGAGCCCCTCGGTTCCCACCGTCCGTTGGCTGGCGTGCGTGTCATCGAAATCTCCAGCTTTGTGGCAGTGCCGCTGGCGGGCATGACGCTCGCACAACTGGGTGCCGAGGTGATCCGCGTCGATCCGATTGGCGGCGCCGCCGACTACCACCGTTGGCCGGTCACCGAAGCCGGCGAGTCCATCTACTGGGCCGGACTCAACAAGGGAAAGCGCTCGGCTGCCGTTGACATGCGTTCCGCAGCAGGCCAGCAGCTGATACAGCGGCTCATCGTTGACGCAGGTGTGCTGATCACGAATGCATCAGGGCGGGAGTGGCATTCGTACGAAACCTTGTCTGCGTTGCGCGCTGATCTGATTCACGTCGAGGTGTCCGGCCGCGCGGACGGCGGCACCGGCGTCGACTACACCGTCAACGCGGCAATTGGCTTTCCCTTGGTCACCGGTCCCGCGGATCTGGACGTACCCGTCAATCACGTGCTGCCCGCATGGGATATCTCGTGCGGGATCTACGCGGCACTGGCTGTGACCGCGGCTCTGCGGCACCGCGACCACACCGGCGCTGGCCAACGGATAAGCATCCCGCTGGAGAATGTCGCACTTGCCACCGCGGGCAATCTGAGTTTCTTGACAGAGGTGATGATCAATGGCACACCGCGTGAGCGGATCGGCAACGCGATTTTCGGCCAGTACGGCCAGCAGTTCGCCAGTTCCGACGGCGCGGCGTTCATGATCGTCGCCCTGACCGGCCGGCACTTCCGTGATCTCACCGAGCTCACCGCGACCACCAACGCTGTTGCTGCACTTGCTGAATCTCTAGGTGCTGATTTCACCGATGAGGGGCATCGGTACCGGCATCGCGACGCGCTCACCAAACTCTTCGCCACCTGGTTTTCCAGCCACAGCGCGGACGAGATCGCCACTGCGCTAGCTCGAACATCAATCCTATGGGAGCGCTACCGCAGCTTCGCGGAGGTTGTCACCGATCCCAAGGTGACTGAAAACCCGTTGTTCGCGCCCCTCGTTCAACCACGCATCGGCGACTACCTCGCACCCGGCCTGCCGCTGGCGATCGACGGCACGTACCCCGGCGCGGCGGCCGCGCCGGCACTAGGGGACCACACCGCCGACGTGCTGCGCAGCGTCGGCGTCTCGGATGACGAGATCGTTGTGTTACTCGAGGCCGGGACGGTCGCGTAAGGGTCCGGCGGACCCACCACACGTCTTCCTCGACCGCTGTTTGGGGTGCGCTCCACGTCCCTGGGTTGCTCAGAGAAGCCGGATACGCACTCACGACGATGCGGGAACACTACGGCGAAGCAGGAGCACAACGCCTTAGCGACGTGCAATGGGGCTCACGGCTGAGCGCGGATTGATTGGCTTCCCCAAGGCCGGAGAGATCCGACGCAACGAGGCAGAGTGCAGAGCGGTCGTTGCCACCGGGGGCTCGGAGGTTCTGTATGCCGCGGCCAGAGATCACGCCGCGAATTGCCTGCTCAAAAAGAGTGGAGCTAAGGGGATTCGAACCCCTGACCCCCACACTGCCAGTGTGGTGCGCTACCAACTGCGCCATAGCCCCTTGTTGTGCTCATCGAAGCTACACCACGAGGGGGATGCCTTCAAAATCGCTGGTCACGGCACTTCTCCGCCGGCCTCCGGCCCCAACGGACGCGACGGTGTGTGCTCAGACGACGGCCTCGGCCTGGTTTCGGGGGCAAGGATCCACCCGACCGCCGCGATGCCGAGAATGATGCCGCTGATCAGGAACGCCAATCCAAACGACGTGTACTGCGCGATCAGTCCGACCAGCAGCGATCCCCCGATCGAGCCGAAGTCCGCCATCATCTGGAACGTCGCGACCGCCGGCCCGCCGCGTGACTTGTTTCCCACCACGTCGGCCACCGCGGCCTGCTGCGGCGACACGAAGATGCCCGTCGCCGCCCCGGCGACGTAGGCGGCCACCAGGAACACCGGCAGCGACGTGGTGTAGCCCACCAGCGCGGTCGACAGCGCCGCCAGCGCCAGCCCGAAGATCAACAGCTTCCGCCTGCCGAACCGATCCGACAGATAGCCGCTGGGGATGACCACCGAGATGTTTCCCACCGCGAACGCCGTCAGCGCGAGCCCGGCCGCCCCCGGCCCCCGTCCCAGAACCTCCACCACGAACAGCGGCACCAGCGCGATACGCAGACCGAACGACGCCCATCCCGTAGCGAAGTTCGAGAAGAGAGCCGCCTTGTACGCCCGGTGCCGCAGGACGGTCCGGAACGGCACCGGCGGTCCGGTGTCCTCGTCCGTTTGAGCGACCACCGCAGAATTCCGCAGGCTGACGAATACCACCGTGGCGGCGACCAACAGCGCAGCGCCATAGATCAAAAAAGGTGCCGCCAGCCCGAGCCCCGCGGTCACACTGCCGAGAATCGGTCCGCCCACCGAGCCGAACATGAACCCCGACGAGAACAGCCCGGCTACGCGGCCGCGCGCATCCGAGGGCGAAATGCGGATCATCAAGCCCAGGGACGACACCGTGAACATCGCCGAGCCGACGCCGCCGAGCGTGCGGAAAAGCAACAACTGCCAATATGTTTCAGCGAACGCACATGCTGCGGTCGACACCGCGACAATGATCAGGCCGCTGATGTAGACGCGCCGCTCCCCCAACTTCTGCACCAGAAAACCCGCCGGCGGGGCGCCGACCAGTCGCATCACGGCGAAGGCGGTGATGATGAACGTCGCCGCACTGATGCTCACACCGAAATGGCGGGCATACTGCGGCAGCACCGGCGCGACCACCCCGTAGCCCAGGGCGACTACGACGTTGGCGGCGACCAGTACCCAGACTTCTCGCGGGAGACGCTGCTTGGTTGCCGAGCCCGGACAGTCGCCCTCCGTCCGCGAGCTCAAGCGATGACCTTGTTGACCACTTCGCGCGCGGCGTCCTGGACCTCAGCGAGATGGTCTGCGCCACGGAAGGATTCGGCGTAGATCTTGTAGACGTCCTCGGTGCCGGACGGGCGCGCGGCGAACCACGCATTCTCCGTGGACACCTTAAGGCCGCCGAGGGCAGCGCCGTTGCCGGGCGCCGTCGTCAACTTGGCTGTGATCGGTTCACCCGCGAGTTCGGTGGCGGTCACCTGCTCCGGCGAGAGCTTGGCCAACCGCGCCTTCTGCTCCCGGTTCGCCGGGGCGTCGATGCGTGCATACGTTGGGGCGCCGTACTTCTCGGCCAGCTCGGCGTAGCGCTGCGACGGCGTCGACCCCGTCACCGCGAGGATCTCCGAGGCGAGCAGAGCCAGGATGATGCCGTCTTTGTCGGTGGTCCACACCGAGCCGTCGCGCCGCAGGAAGGACGCGCCAGCGCTCTCCTCGCCGCCGAAGCCGATGGTCCCACCGATCAGCCCGTCGACGAACCACTTGAAGCCGACCGGCACCTCGACAAGCTTGCGTCCCAGGCCGGCGACCACCCGGTCGATGATCGACGAACTCACCGCGGTTTTGCCGACCGCCGTGTCCCCGGGCCACTCCGGACGGTGCGCGAACAGGTAGTCGATCGCGACCGCGAGGTAGTGGTTGGGGTTGAGCAGGCCACCGTCGGGGGTGACGATGCCGTGACGGTCGGAGTCGGCGTCGTTGCCGGTGGCGATCTGGTAGGCATCCCTGTTGGCAATGAGTGATGCCATCGCGTTCGGCGAGCTGCAATCCATCCGGATCTTGCCGTCGGTGTCGAGCGTCATGAACCGCCATGTCGCGTCGACAAGCGGATTCACCACCGTCAGCTTCAGGTTGTGGCGTTCGGCGATCGCGCCCCAGTAGTCGACGCTGGCTCCGCCCAGTGGGTCCGCACCGATTCTGATCTCCTCGGCCCGGATCGCGTGCACATCGACGACGTTGGGCAGGTCGGCGACGTAGGCGTCGAGGTAGTCGTGCCGTTGCGCCGTCTTGAGGGCGCGAGCCAGCGGGATGCGCTTCACGTCCTTGAGCCCCGCTTGCAGGATCTCGTTGGCTCGTTTGGCGATGGCGCCTGTGGCGTCGGTGTCGGCGGGGCCGCCGTTGGGCGGGTTGTACTTGAAGCCGCCGTCTCGCGGCGGATTGTGCGACGGCGTGACGACGATCCCGTCTGCCAGATCGCCTTCGCGTCCCCTGTTGAACGTCAGAATCGCATGACTGACCGCAGGGGTCGGCGTGTACCGATCAGCCGAATCGATCATGGCCACAACGTCGTTGGCCGCGAGCACCTCGAGTGCGGACACCCACGCCGGCTCCGACAGCGCGTGGGTGTCGCGCCCGATGAACAACGGGCCGGTGGTGCCCTGCGCGGCGCGGTACTCGGCGATCGCCTGCGTGGTGGCCAGGATGTGGGCTTCGTTGAACGCCGCATCCAGGCTCGACCCGCGGTGCCCCGAGGTGCCGAACGCCACCTGCTGGTCCACGTTGTCCGGGTCGGGGCTGACGGTGTAGTACGCCGTCACCACCGAGGCGATGTCGATGAGGTCTTCGGGCTGCGCCGGCTGACCGGCACGGGGGTTGGCCGCCATGACAACGATTCTCCTCCGTCCCCGAGACCGCCACCGTCTGGGTCGGCATACTTGCGCGCATGGCGCTCGACCGGCGGGAACTGGCCGCGGTATTCGCCGGCGGTGCCCTCGGCACTTTGGCGCGCGCAGCCTTCGAGGAACTGGCCGCCCCGGACCCCGGCCGGTGGCCGTGGCCGACCTTTACGGTGAACATTCTCGGCGCGTTCCTACTCGGCGTCTTCGTCACCCGACTGCTGGAACGCCTGCCCGTGTCGAGTTATCGCCGGCCGTTTCTGGGCACCGGACTGTGCGGGGGCCTCACCACGTTCTCGACGATGCAGGTCGAGACTCTCAAGATGGTCGAGCACGGGCACTACGGCCTGGCCGCCGGCTATGTCGCGGCCAGCATCGCGCTGGGCCTGCTCGCGGTTTATCTGGGTACCATGCTGGTGCGCCGGGCGTGGCGATGACCGACGTCCTGGTGTGGTTGGGAGTCGCGTTCCTCGGCGGCGTCGGTGCCGTCGCCCGACTGACGGTCGACAAAGCAGTCTCGAGACGCGCGCCGAAGGGGTTCCCGTACGGCACGTTGGTGGTCAACATCAGCGGAGCGATGATCCTCGGATTCTTCGCCGGGATGGCGCTTCCAGCCCACTTGGCCCTGATGGCGGGCACCGGGTTCGTCGGTTCGTACACGACGTTCTCCACCTGGATGCTGGAGACCCACCGCCTCGCCGAGGAGCGTCAGATCTGGCCCGCGGCGGCCAACATCGTGGTCAGCGTCGCGCTCGGCATCCCGGCGGCACTCGCGGGGCAGACCCTGGGAGCGCTGCTGTGAGCGGGGCGAACGATTCAGCGGGGGTGAATGGCACTCTCACGCTGACGGTCTACTTCGCCGAGCGGGAGCGCAGCGGACAGCGATTCCTGGCCGACGCGATGCTCGACCTCTTCGAGCGCCGAGGTGTCGCCACAAGCATCATGCTGCGGGGAATCGCCAGTTTCGGCCCCACCAACGTCGTGCGCAGTGACCGATCGTTGAGCCTGTCCGAGGATGCGCCGGTGACGATCTCGGCGATCGACACCGCGAAGACGATCACCGCTTTGGTCGAGGAGGTGCGCGCGCTCACCGGTCGCGGTGTGATCACCTTGGAGCGTGGATACCAGCCGCACACCACCGCATACGACTGGGTGCGGATGTCGCTGCATCTGGGCCGGCGCCACCGGATCGCCGGCGAGCCCGCCTACGTGGCGGTCTGCGCAGTTCTGCGACGGCTCGGGTTCGCCATGGCCGACGTGTACCTGGGGGTGGATGGCACCGTGGCCGGCGGGCGCCACCGCGCGAAGTTCTTCAGCCGTAACAGCGATGTGCCGTTGTCAGTCATCGGTGTCGGCACCGGCACCCAGGCCGACGCGGCGGTCGAGGAGATTCGCGCGCTGATCCCTGACGCCTGGTTCACGCTGGAGCCGACTGTGGTGTACAAGAACAGCGGCCGGCGTCTGGCCGCCTCGACGTCGGACGACGGGTTCCAGAGGATGGTCGTGTCCACCTCGGAGTGCTCGCTGCACGACGGACGACCGATTCATCGCGAGTTGATCCGCAGGCTCAAGGAGTCACCACACGCCAGCGGCGCGACGGTACTGCGCGGGATTTGGGGTTTCCGCGGTGACGACCGCCCCCATGGCGATCGTTTCCTGCAGTTGGCACGCCGGGTTCCGGTGACGACGGTGTTGCTCGACACGGCGCCGGGCATCGCCGCGTCCTATCCGATCGTCGACGAGCTCACCGAGCACGAGGGGATCGTCACGGTCGGTCCGCTGGCGGGCATGCTCGAGACCCACGCCGGCCGGACCCATGGCTCGCTCGACCTGGGCGGACCCGGGCCCGTCCGCGATAGGTGAGGGTAGCCTATCTTTAGCTGGCAGAGTAACCTCTGCCGCCATGACCACACCGAGCACAGTGGGCGCGGCCCTCGAGGAAATCCTGCGTGTCGACCTCAACGTCGACATGAGCCGGGTGACTCGCGACTCCCGCCTCATCGACGACGTCGGCCTCGATTCGGTTGCCTTCGCCGTCGGGATGGTGGCCATCGAGGACAAGCTCGGCGTTGCGCTCACCGAAGAGGACCTGCTCACCTGCGACACCGTCGGCGACCTGGAGTCGGCGATTCTGGCGAAAGCGCCCGCAGGTCAGTGAGCGTTCTGGCGACCGCGGTGTCGGAGGCGATGACGACATCTCCCCGCGACCTTGTGCTGCTCGACCGCGCCAGCGGCCAGTGGACCCGACACCCCTGGCAGGAGCTGCACGCGCGCGCCGAGAATGTCGCCGAGCGCATCCTCGACGGACCCGACGGCGCCGTCGGTCTCGTCGGTGAACCCACCGCCGCCTTCGTCGCAGCCATCCAGGGCGTCTGGCTGGCAGGCCGCTCGCTGTCGATCCTGCCCGGCCCCATCCGAGGAGCCGACAACGCGCAGTGGGCCCACGCGACAGCCGAACGCTTCACCGGAATCGGAGTCCGCCAGATCTTCACCCACGGCGAATACCCGGAACTGTTGCAAGACAACGCTTTCGACGTGGCCGTGCACGATGTCAGCACCGTCGGGCATTCACGGCGGTCTACCACGCTCAACGCGGCGGTCACCCCAGCCGGCACGCCCGCTGTGTTGCAGGGCACCGCCGGCTCCACCGGAACACCCCGGACCGCAATGTTGTCGCCGGACGCCGTCAAGAACAACGTGACCGCACTGCTCGAGCACACCGGCACCGACAAGCACAACGACCGCGGGCTCACCTGGTTACCGCTCTACCACGACATGGGCCTGACGTTCCTGCTCACCGGCTTCGTCACCGGAGCCGAGATGTGGCTGTCGCCAACGGCATCGTTCGCGGCTTCGCCGTTCCGGTGGCTGTCGTGGTTATCGGAAAGCCGCGCAACGCTCACGGCCGCACCGAATTTCGCCTACTCGGTGATCGGAAAGTACGCCCGCCGGGTGCCTGACGTCGATCTGAGTCACCTCCGTTTCGCCCTCAATGGCGGCGAGCCGGTCGACTGCGAGGGTTTCGAACTTTTCCTGCACGAACTCAGCCGCTTCGGACTGGATCCCCGCTCGGCCGCCCCCTCCTACGGTCTGGCCGAATCCACGTGCGCAGTTACCTCCCCCGGTCCGGGCAGCGGGCTCATGGTGGAAGAAATCACCGACCCTGCCACGGATACCGTGCGCCGGCAGGCCGTCCTCGGTCACCCGATCCCCGGGATGGACGTGCGGGTCACACCGTCGGAGCGCGCCGAAGACGGTGACGTCGGTGAGATCGAGATCCGCGGTACCTCGATGATGTCCGGGTACCTGGGACAGGAGCCCCTCGTCCCCGGGGAGTGGTTCCGCACAGGAGATCTCGGCTATCTCACCGACCGCGGTCTGGTGGTGTGCGGACGCGTCAAGGAACTCATCACGATCGCCGGACGCAACATCTTCCCCAACGAGGTCGAGCGCGTCGCCGCCGAGGTGCGCGGCGTGCGCGACGGGGCGGTGGTCGCGTTCAGCACCGACGGCGACTCGGCCAGACAGGGTCTCGTCATCGCCGCCGAGTTCCGTGGTCCAAACGAGTCCGGCGCGAGAAGTGAGGTGGTGCAACGCGTTGCGTCACAGTGCGGCGTCGTACCCGCCGACGTCGTCTTCATGGCACCCGGCTCGTTGCCGCGGACGAGCTCGGGCAAGTTGAAGCGGTTGGCCGTCAAACAGGACCTGGAGGCCGCGCGGGTATGACCATCGACGCCTACCGACAGCTGCTGGCCGACGTGTTCGACGACACGGTCGTCGCCTGGACGACCGAGGCCGAATCGTCGGAACACTTTCCCCGCAAGCTGATCGAGCACCTGGGGACGGGCGGGGTCTTCCGCGACAAATGGGGCCCCGCCGGAACACAACAGCCTGACGTCGCCAAGCTCAACGAACTGGCCTTCCGGTTGGGGCGTCTCGGCTCCGCCGGCATCGGCGTGGGGGTCAGCTTGCACGACTCGGCGATCGCCGTCCTGCGCCGGTTCGGCAAGACCGATCACCTCACAGCCATCTGCGAGCAAGCCGTCGACGGTGAGGCGGTGTTGTGCATCGCCGCCTCCGAAGAATCGGGTGGTTCCGATCTAAAGATTGTCGAGACCGAAGTTCGTTCCGCCCGCGGTGGTTTCGAGATCCGCGGCATCAAGAAGTTCGTCTCGCTCTCTCCGATCGCAGACCATATCCTGGTGGTCGCCCGCGGCGTCGACCACGACCCGGCAAGCCGACATGGCAACGTCCTGGTGGTCGCCGTGCCCACGACACACGTTGATGTGCAGACGCCGTGGCGCAAAGTCGGCGCCGGCCCGCTGGACACCGCGGCGGTCCACATCGACACATGGGTGCCCGCCGACCATCTGGTGGCGCGGCCCGGCACCGGACTGGCAGCGATCTCATGGGGGCTCGCCCACGAACGCATGTCGATCGCCGGCCAGGTCGCGTCGTCGTGCCAGCGCGTGTTGGGCGTGACCCACGCCCGCATGGTCCAGCGCCGCCAGTTCGGCGCGACGCTGTTCGAGCATCAGGCACTCAGACTCCGGATGGCCGACCTGCAGGCCCGCGTCGACCTGCTTCGGCACGGCCTCAACGGCATTGCGGCACAGGGCCTTCTGGAACTGCGTTCAGCGGCAGCGGTCAAGGTCACCGCTGCCCGTTTGGGAGAGGAAGTGCTCTCCGAGTGCATGCATCTCTTCGGCGGCTCGGGCTACCTCACCGACGAGACACCCTTGGGCCGGTGGTGGCGCGACATGAAGCTGGCTCGAGTCGGCGGCGGGACCGACGAGGTGCTGTGGGAACTGGTGGCGGCGGCGATGAAACCGGACTTCGACGGCTACGCCGAGATGATTGGCGCAGCAACGTAACCCATCAACCGGGCCGGTTCATCGCGTAGAGCGCCATCCGCCGGTTCGACATCTGATGTTCGCCGAGGAACTCGCACTTGGCGTACTCGCAGAGACGGCGGGCGCCGACGTTGCGATGGTCGGGATCGAACATGATTCGCCGGCACCGCGGTTCGAGCGTGAAGAGGCTGGCCGCCAGGCGCGGTAGCAGCAGGGGGCCGAATCCGCGGTTGACGATGTTCAGATCGGCAATCGCGGCGTGCAACCCGAGGTCGTACGGGTCGGCGGCGTAGCGCGGGGCAATCGAATCCTTGGCGGCGCGGTACACCTCGACATAGCCCTGCGGTTCGCCCCGGAAAGTTCCGATCAGCGGACGGGAGTAGTTGCCCGCCAGCTGCGCCCGCAGATAACCGTGCCACCACTCGACGGGACGGTCGTACTCCCACGCCTCGGCCAGATGCGGACGGTTCATCCAGTCGGAGATCATCGCCGCATCGGCATCGGGGTCCACGAGGCGAATCCGGTACGGATCAGCCAGGTGCGGGATCGGCGGGGGTGGCACAGCGCGCACCTCATCGCTGATGTCGGTGAGCTCCCTGGGCAGGATCGGCAGAACGTCAGTCATCGTGACGGCAGAGTACCGGAGTCAGGTAAGGCTAGGCTTAGCCGACTGACAGCAGCAGCGAGACACCACCGGTCACCAGTGCGACGACCTTGACCAGCTCCAGCGCGACATAGACGTAGTGCGCACGCGACCGCGGGCCGCCCGATCCCGCCAACACCTGGTCCGATCGGCGGGTCAGCGCGGGCCGCACGACAAGGATCTGCGTGATCAGCACCGCGGCGGCGACGATCAGCGCGACCCTGCCGACGGTCGCGACCTGCGCGCTCCATGTCGCGACGACCGCTGCCGCAGCGAGAACGACCTCGCAGCCGTTGAGCGCGCGGAACACCAGACGCCCGATACCGAGTCCGATCTGCAGCGTGACACCCGGCGCGCGGAACTTCAACGGCGCCTCCAGGAAGGAGATTGCGAGCACCATCCCCAGCCAGACGAAGGTCGCCCCGACAGCGACGGCAGCAGGGCCCTGCATGCACGGAAGCCTAGGTGACATGGTTGTTCAATGGACATCGACCGTGCCGCCGAACTCCGGCGCTGGGAAGAGTCCGGAGCCGTCTGGCGCGTGCTCAGCCGGACGGCCGCCGGCGTGACCGTGGCGCTGCTGACGTGCGACGGTGGCGAGGAGGTCGGGCGGTTCACCAGCGACGACCCCCGGCTGATGACCTTCCTCAGAGATCGCTCCAGCAGCGAAGACTAAACCGCCGCTCGCGGTGGATCGGCGGAGTTACCGTACGTGCAGTCGCACGGAAGGACCCGCACGTGGCATCGAAGCCTGCGCTCCACGGCCGGTACATCGGACGCGTCGGCGCACTTGCCGTCGCCCTCGGGATCGGGGCCGCCATCGCGCACGGCGCCGCGCCGGCGACCGCCGACGACACCGCATCGAGCTCCGACTCCGCCTCGACCACAGACACAACCGACGCAGACGCTCCCGCCACAGCAGGCCCGTCCGCACCGGACACCGCCGAGGACGGCGATGGCGCGGACGACGGCGACGCCGACACCGAGGAAGCCGAGTCCGGCGATGAGGACCCCTCCGAAGAAATGGGCGACGACGATCCCCGTCGCAGGACGAAAGCCGAAGCCGGGCACGCCCCCGCGGCCGACGACGGCGAGTCCGACAGCGACACGGGAACGCCGACGACCCAATCGGTGCGGCGGGAGATCTCCGCGGAGACGGTGTCCACCAGCAGCGCGTCCACCAACGGTGTGGCCAACAACAGTGTGGCCACCGCGACCGTCTCTGTCGCGGCGACCACCAGCGTCCTGGGGACCGAGCAGCAGCTCGAAGCGGAAGAGATCGCGTCCCGCACCGTCAAAACGTTGCCGGTTCAGTTGATGAAGCTGGTGCTGGCCGCGGGCTGGCTGACCACCGCACAGCGGGAGTACCGCGACATGGGCGGTATCGACTGGAAGAATTTCTGGCACCTCGGGCGCTCGATCGACGAGTACGCCCTCGGCGCGGCGTTCCAGCAGCAGCTCCTCAACCCGATGCGGCCGACCGTGGTCACCCAAGTCGCACCACCGCACACCTGGTACGGCAAGGACGTGTTGGGATCCCGCATCCTCTACGACAACCCCGACACGATCTACCGCTTCATGGGCGTCAACATGACGTCGACCTACGTGATCAGAGGACAGTTCACCGGGGACTTCCCAGCCGACACCAACTTCAGTGTGCTGACCGGACTTTCAGGGGTCACCGCCGACAATGTGAGCGGGCGCGAACTTCTCGTCGAGCCCGACGGTTCGTTCACGATCACCGTCAGCGGCGACGCGGCCACCCCCGGGCAGCGCAACCACCTGCAGCTGACACCCGACACGACGTTGATCGCAGTGCGGAACACGTTGTCGGACTGGTCGACCCAGCCCCCGATGAGCCTGTCGATCGAGAGGCTGTGGGGTCCACGGGACAGCCTGTTCAGCCAACTCGGCGGGTTCGCGATCCCCGGCCTGGGGCCGATGGTCACCCGCAGCCCGCTGCTGACAGCGCTGGTGTCGTTGATCCCGCCCATGAAGGAACCGCCGCCGCTGTTGAGGGGAACCTTCGCCGCCGTCGTGATGGCGCTGGGCCTCGGCATGGAGTCGAAATACATCAAGGTCGCCACCACCGAGGCCGAGACCGGTGAACGCGTCCAGCCCAACGAGTTCCGGAATCCGACGCGCAACGCGGAATTCCTCGCGACACAACTGCAGAGTGCCGGCTATTTCGAGCTTGCCGATGACGAGGCGCTGGTCGTCACCATCGCACCGGGCAACGCCCGCTACTTCACCGTGCCCGTCACCAATCTCTGGACGATCACCGACAACTACTGGGACGAGCAGACCAGCCTCAACAACGCTCAATCCGTTGCCGATCCGGACGGCCGCTTCACGTTCGTCATCTCGCCGACCGACCCCGGCGTCTACAACTGGGTGTCGACGGGCGGGTTCAACAAGGGCACGGTGTCCATTCGGTTCCAGGACCTCGACGTGACGTCGTCGCTGACGCCCACGGTGTCCGCGCAACGGGTGTCGTTGGCCGAACTCGACGCCGTCCTCCCGCCGACGACCCAGTACGTCACCGCCGCTGCGCGGCAGCAGCAACTGGCCACTCGGAAGGCAGGTTTCGACATCCGATTCGCGCACTGAAGGGTCAGTGCTTGTCCTTTTTGCCGAAGGGCAGTACGTGGACGACGGCTACCACGATGGCACCGACCACGAGTCCGATGACCGCGGATGCGGCGGTGTTGATCAGCCAGGCCAGGACGCCGCCGACGCCCGCGACGTGATGCACCGCCTCTTCGGCGTGGTGGACGACTGCGTAGGGCGCGTGCCAGCCGAGCTCGTCGACCCCGACGAGCAGGATGTGGCCGCCGACCCACAGCATTGCCACGGTCCCGATGACCGACAGCGCCGACAGCAGTTTGGGCATCCCGGCCACGAGGCCGCGCCCGACCTTCTGAGCCAACGCAGACGACCGCTGGGTCAGGCTGAGCCCGACGTCGTCCATCTTCACGATTCCGGCCACGACGCCGTAGACCACGAGGGTGATGACCACCGCCACGACGAGCAGGATGAGCAGCCGGGGCAGGAACGACTGGTCGGCCACCTCGTTCAGCGCGATGACCATGATCTCGGCCGACAGGATGAAGTCGGTGCGAATCGCCCCGGTCACCATGAGCTTCTCAGCGTTCGGCCCACCGGCGGCAGCGGGCGTGCCGTGGGAATCCTTCCCACGGATCATGCCCCAGACCTTCTCGGCACCCTCGAAACACAGATAGGTGGCGCCCAGCATCAGGATCGGCGTCAGCAGCCACGGGACGAACTGACTGAGGAGCAGCGCCGCAGGCAGGATGAAGACGACCTTGTTGCGCAACGAGCCCAGCGCGATGCGCTTGATGATCGGGAGCTCACGTTCAGCGGCGATGCCGTGGACGTACTGCGGCGTGACAGCGGTGTCGTCGATGACGACGCCTGCGGCCTTGGCCGTCGCCCGCCCGGCTGCCGCGCCGATGTCGTCGACGGAGGCGGCCGCCAGGCGGGCCAACGCCGCGACATCGTCGAGCAGCGCGAACAAGCCCCCGCTCACCGGGCCATCCTGATCGCATCGGCGGTCATGGCACGGAACGTTACCCAACGGCTCGTTTCATAGCGACGCCGCAGACTCGCCGACACCCGACACGCGGTAAACCATCCCGCTCTGACCTGCGCATGAGCTATTTTTAGGGACTGATCGCCGAGGGCTGCTGCGCGGCAGCGCCCAGGTGATCGATTCTGGGGGTGCGTGATGCCGAAATCGATACGCCCATGGGCCACGGCGGCCATCGCTGTGGTGGGCGTGGGCGTCATCGCCGTGGCTCCGTTCGAGCCGCTCCCGCCCGGCGACACCGTCCGGATCACCAACTCCGCACTCGAACTCGACCCGTCGCCGCGTCCGACGGACTACTACCCGCAAGTGGTGATGCGGTCTGTGGAGAATGCCAGCGATCGACTCAACGAATACCTCGCCGCGCCACTCCCGATTCTCACGGCGGTCGCCGGAAATCAGTACACCTCGCTCACCGACATCGTCGATGCGATCGAAGACGGCGACGTCGTCGAGATCGTCGACGCCGTCATCCGCGCTATCGCCATGCCGGTCACCAATCTGGTCAAGGTGGTCGGCAGCGGACAGCCGTTCGAGATGACGGCCAGCCTCATCGTCCGGTTGGCGTTACCGATCGTCAGCGGCGTCATGGCGGCCGGATCGACCGTCAGCGATGTCGTCGACTCGCTCCTCGACCTGGATGTCGTCGGCGCGGCCAGTGCGGCCACGAATCTGCCGGCGCGCATCGTGGACGGGTTACTCAACGGCCGTGTCGACGGCGTCAGCGACGACTACTTCGGGTTACTCGCGCCCGTGGCCGAGGAGCCTGTGAGCGATCAGTTGACCGGGCCGGTGTCGTTTCTGATCGAGTCGCTGCAGGAGATCGGCGACACGATTGCCGCACCCGCGTCGCCCGGCGAGGATTCGGCCCCGTTGAACTTGGGAGCCGCCGCGCCTCCGCAGGTGGAAGACGACGTGGACCCGCCGTCGGCGTCGACGATCCCGGAGAATTCCGATGACCCTCCGACCGAACGGGAGCGGGCCGAGTCCTCGTCGGACGCGGACGCGCCGCCCGAGGAAGACGCACCTGAATCCGACCAGTCGGAATCCTCACAGCCGGCGCCCGCAAGCGGCGAGTCGTCAACCGGTGATGCGGGCAGCGACGGTTCTGCGGCAGGTGCCGGGCCGGAGTCCGACAGCGCTGCCGCCGACGAGTAGCGTCCGCGCGCACGCGTTTGACCCACCCGCACCGGGGTACCTCCGTGGAGTTCCCCGACAGTCAGGTGATTGATGAATTCTCAAGCGAAAAGGACGTTGCTCGCTTCCGGCGCGGCGGCCCTGATGCTTCTTGCCGTCGGATGTGGGGGCGGCGAGTCCACCGAATCGACGACGACCACCTCGGAGTCGAGCGCCACCGCCACCACGACCACCCCTACGGCACCTGCGACCGTGACAGAGCCGGCGCCCGCACCGTCGACCGCGCCCGGCGGCGGAGGCGCGATTCCGGGCGGCCCCACCGGAAGTGGCGGACCTGAGGGAGGCGGCGGCTCGATCCCCGGCGGCCCCACGGGCGGCGGCGGACCCGGCGGAGGCGGCGGCTCGATCCCCGGCGGTCCGACCGGCAGCGGTGGGCCCGGCGGAGGCGGTGTGTCGATCCCTGGCGGACCCACCGTCAACATCCCGGTTCCCTGATCCGACGTGAGCACTGAAAAGCCCAGCCCTGCTGTTCTTTTCGACATCGACGGCACCCTCGTCGACTCGAACTACCTGCACGTCCACGCGTGGCTGCGCGCCTTCGACGAGGAAGGGCTACCCGTCGACAGCTGGCGCATCCACCGATGTATCGGTATGGACGGCACGACGCTGGTGCGCACCCTGGCCGAGAATGCCGGGCAGGACGTCCTCGACAGGCTCAAGGACGCCCACAGCAGGTTCTACAAGGACAATTCGACGCTGCTCGCTCCCCTGCCCGGCGCACGGGACCTGCTTCGCTGGGTCGCCCTCAAGGGATTGCAGGTGGTGCTCGCAACGTCGGCCCCCGAAGACGAATTGGCAATGCTGCGTGAGGTTCTCGACTGCGATGACGTCGTCTCGGCGGTGACGTCGTCGAAGGATGTCGACACCGCCAAGCCCAAGCCCGACATCGTCGAGGTCGCGCTCGACCGGGCCGGGGTCTCCGCGCAGGATGCCGTCTTCGTGGGCGATGCGGTGTGGGACTGCGAGGCGGCACGCCGGGCAGATGTGCCGTCGATCGCCGTGCTGAGCGGGGGTGTTTCACGCGGTGAGCTTCTCGAAGCCGGCGCGTCCGACGTCTTCGAGGATCCAGGTGATCTGCTGGCGAAGCTCGGCGCCACCCGGATCGACGAACTGGCGGCGAGGGTCAGCGCGCCGCGGTAGCAGAGTCTGCCCGGATGCTCGCCAGGCGCCGCAGCGAAGCCTGACTCCGGATCTTCTGCGGCCACCAGAACCAGCGGCCGAGAAGCGCCGCGACGGCGGGCGTCATGAACGAGCGCACGATCAGCGTGTCGAAAAGCAGCCCCAAGGCGATCGTGGAACCGACCTGGGCCATCACTTTCAGGTCGCTGAACGCGAATGTTGCCATGGTGAAGGCGAACACCAGACCGGCGGAGGTCACCACCGAGCCGGTACCGGCCATCGAGCGGATGATGCCCGTCTTCAATCCACCGCCCAGTTCTTCCTTGAAGCGCGACACCAACAGAAGGTTGTAGTCAGAACCGACGGCGAGCAAGAGGATCACCGACATCGGGAGAACCATCCAGTGCAGTTCGAGCCCCACGATGTGCTGCCAGAGCAACACGGACAGCCCGAACGACGCGCCCAGTGACAGCAGCACGGTGCCAACGATGACCGCTGCGGCGACCACGCTGCGCGTGATGACCAGCATGATGACGAAAATCAAAGTCACCGCGGCAATTCCGGCGATGATCAGGTCGTAGAAGGCGCCGTCCCGCATGTCTTTGTAGGTCGCCGCGGTCCCTGCGAGGTAGACCGTCGACCCTTCCAGCGGGGTGCCTTTGATCGCCTCCTTGGCTGCCGTCTTGATCGGGACGACGCGCGAAATGCCCTCCACCGTCGCGGGATCGCCCTCGTGACTGATGATGAAGCGCACCGACTTGCCGTCGGGTGAGATGAAGTTCTCCATGCCGCGTTTGAAGTCGGCGTTGTCGAACGCTTCCGGCGGCAGGTAGAACGAGTCGTCGTTCATGGAGTCGTCGAACGCCTCCCCCATGGCGTCGGAATCCTCCGACATCGCGGCGTTCTGATCGAGTTGGCCCTTCTGCGTCTGGTACTGCCGCAGCATCATGCCCTGCATGGAGCGCATCGTCTCGATCTGACTGGGCAGCAGCGCGATCAGCTGCGGCATCAACGCGTCCAATCGCTCAAGCTCGGGGACGAGCGCCACGATGTCGTCGGTCAGTGGGTTGATGCCGTCGAGGGTGTCGAAGATCGCCCGCATGGACCAGCACACCGGAATGTTGAAGCAGTGTGGTTCCCAGTACAGGTAGTTGCGGATCGGGCGGATGAAATCGTCGAGATTGGAGATCTGGTCCCGCAATTCGACGATGTCGACCGCGGTGGCTTTCGTCTTTTCGACCATGCTGTGGGTGACCGCCGACATTTGCGTCATCAGATTCGACATCCGGGTCATCACGTCGATGTTGGTTTGCATCGTGTCGGCCTGGACCAGCATGTCGGCCATCCGGTCCTGCATGTACTTCTCGTTGAGCTGACTCGTCGTGCTCCGCATGCTCATCTGGAACGGGATGCTGGTGTGCTTGATCGGCTTGCCGTCGGGCCGGGTGATCGTCTGCACCCGCGCCACACCGGGCACCCGGAAGATGGCCTTCGCAATCTTGTCGATGACGAGAAAATCTGCCGGGTTGCGCAGATCGTGGTCGCTCTGAACCATGAGCAGCTCGGGGTTCATCCGGGCGGTGCCGAAATGCCGGTCCGCGACGCTGTACCCGATGCTGGCGGGCACGTCCGCCGGAAGGTAGTCGCGGGCATCGTAATTCGTCTTGTATCCCGGCAGCGTCACGAGGCCGACCAGTGCCAGCGCGATCGTTGCGGCCAGCACGGGCCCCGGCCAGCGCACCACCGAGACGCCGATGCGCCGCCAGCCACGGGAACTGACTGCTCTCTTGGGTTCGAACAGCCCGAAACGGCTGCCGATCACGATCACCGCGGGGCCCAGCGTCAGCGCCGCGAGGACGGCGACAAGGGTGCCGACCGCGCACGGCACGCCCATCGTCTGAAAGTACGGCAACCGCGTGAAGCTCAGGCACAGCATCGCCCCCGCGATTGTCAGGCCGGATCCTAGGACGACGTGCGCGGTGCCGCGGAACATGGTGTCATACGCGGCTTCGCGGTCCTCGCCCGCTCCCCGGGCTTCCTGGTAGCGACCGATCGCGAAGATGGCGTAGTCGGTGCCGGCGGCGATGACCATCAGCGTCAGCAGGTTGACCGCGAATGTCGACAGACCGATGAATTCGTAGTCGGCCAGGAACGCGACCATGCCCCGGGCCGCCCCGAGTTCCACGAACACCATCAGCAGCGTCAGGATCATGGTCGCCACCGACCGGTAGACGAGCAGCAGCATCACGATGATGACGCCGAAGGTGATCAGCGTGACGCGGAAGACGCTCTTGTCGCCTGCGCTGTGCTGGTCGGCGACCAGGGGCGCGCCACCGGTCACATAGGCCTTCACACCCTGCGGCGCGGGCACCTCGGCGACGATCTGCCGAATCGCGGCCACCGCCTCGTTGGCTCGGGGCTCCCCCTGGTTGCCGTGCAGGTAGACCTGCACGTAGGCCGCCAGACCGTCGGTGCTCTGCGCGCCGGACGCCGTCAGCGGGTCGCCCCAGAAGTCCGCGACGTGCTGGACGTTCGCGGTGTCGGCTTCGAGCTTGTCGATCAGTTCGTCGTAGTAGCGGTGCGCGGCGTCGCCGAGGGGTTGTTCGCCTTCGATGACGATCATCGCGCTGCTGTCGGAGTCGAATTCTTGGAAGTCGGCGCCGATGCGCTTCATCGACACCATGGACGGGGCGTCCTGGGCGCTCAGGCCGACCGTGTGTTCCTCGCCGACCTTCTCCAGCGACGGAACGGCGATGTTGGTGACGACCGTGAGGGCGATCCAGCCGAGGATGATGGGCACCGCCAGCGCGCGGATGATCCTGCCGATCCCGGACCGCCCGGCATCTGCCACTTTCACCGCCCCCGATCAGGCCCGACATCGGCCGGACCGCAGCCGCCCGCGTGACACGTGGTGTGTCACGTGTCATACATGTAGCCCGTCAAAACATTCACTGTCAATCGAGGGTTGACAGCGCTTTCACAGCTTCAGCTGCGGCTCCGCGGGCGGCGGGCTACTTCGGAGCGTTCAGCTCGTCGAGCGCGAGTTCGGCGCCACGGTTCAGCGGGACGGGATCGGTGTCGCGCGCGTTCTCCAGCGTGATGCCTTTAGCCGCGCCGACCACCTTGGCCAGCTCGGGCTGCTTCTCGAACAGCGTCTTCGTCAGCACGCACGCAAGATTGGCATCGAGGTCGTCGCGCACCAGGAGCATGTTGGGCACCACGATCGTCGGGACGTCGGACGGCAGCTGGTAGGTGGCGGCCGGGATGAGACCTTCCTCGTAGGCAGGGCTGATCTCGGCCATCGGGCCCAGCTGCGAGGTGATGTCGATGAACGTGACATCGCTGCCGATCGAGGTGAACAGATCCGTGATTCCCGGTGTCGGCAGCCCTCCGGACCAGAACAGCGCGTCGATCGACCCGTCCTTCATTCCGTCGACGGTCTTGGTCAGATCGAGCCGTTGCGCGGCGACGTCGGACTGAGGGTTCAGACCCGCGGTTTCGAGCAGCCGGTTGGCGATGACCTCGGTACCGGAGCCCGGTGACCCCGTCGACACGCGCTTGCCCCGCATGTCGACGAGCGACGTGATGCCGCTGTCCTTGCGAACGACGACCTGGGTGTAGTTGGGGTAGATGCGCGAAATCGCCTGTATCGGCTGCTCTTTGCCGTCGAAGCTGCCGGTGCCTTCGATGGCGTCGGAGGCGGTGTCGGCGAGCGAGAACGCGACCTGGTAGCTACCGGCGACCAATTGTTCGATGTTCTGCACCGACGCACCGGTCTCCGCTGCGGTCGCCTTCACAGTGCCGTTGGTGGCGGCCGAGATCTGTTCGGCGTAGGCGTTGCCGAGCGAGAAGTACACGCCGGTCGAGTTGCCGGTCGCGATGCTGACCCGCGTATCGGAGCCCACCTCGCAGGTGATCTCGCCACCGGAATCGGCGGCAGGCGCATCCTGCCTGCCGCCACAGGCTGTTGCCGCTGCCCCGGTGAGCACAAGTGCCGCGAACACCGTCACGCTGCGTTTCATATTCGTCATCCTCACGTTGGTCATCCTCACGTCGGTCGTCTCTTGTTGCTGATGATGGTGAGCGCGACCGCGCCCAGCAGAAGCGCGAATCCCGCCGCGATCGTGACGGGATTCAGGAAGAGGAGCAGCAGCGCCGCAATCGCGGTGATATTGCGCGAGACCCGACCCATGGCACCTGCGCCGAGCGCCCAGCCCCCGGCGGCGAACGACAATGCGACGATGCCGACGGCCGCGACCGCTGACGCCCAAACGACACCCAGCCACGGCCCGCGGCCCAACAGGTATTCACCGGGGTCCGTCACCACGAAGGCGATCGGCACCAGGAACGCCGGCGCCGCGTAGCGCAGCGCCTGCCACATGGTGGGGATGGCGCGGCCGCCGGTGACTGCGGATGCGCCGACGGCCGCGAGCGCCGTGGGTGGGGTGACCTCGGACAGCACCGAGTAGTAGAAGACGAACATCGCCGCCGCAGGAGCCGGAACGTCGAGCGCCAGCAACGCGGGCCCGATGATGACCCAGCCGATGACGAACGAGGCCGTCACCGGGATGGCCAGGCCCAGAAGCGCCAGTGCGACGGCAGCGAATACGGCCGTCAGAGCCAGCATCGCCGTGCGGTTGTCGGTGAGCGCATCCACACCGCCGACGAGGACTGACGAAAACTGCGCGCCCAAACCGGTTTTGGTTGTCATCGCGGTGATCACCCCGGCTGCGGCGCACACGGCGACCACCGGCAGCACCCCGCGCACCCCTGCGCTGAGCGCGTCGAACAGTCGCCGCGGAGTCAGCCGGTAGCGGCGGTCGAGGAAGGACAGCACGAACGCGAGCGCGGTCGCGTACACCACCGCCCGCGTCGCCGACATCCCCACCGCAAGCAGCACCACGATCGCCACCAGTGACGAGAAGTGGTATCCGAAGCGGCCCAACAGCTTCCACGGAGACTGCGTTTCCAGATGCGCGGCTTTCATCCCGAACCGCCTGGCATCGATCTCCACCGCGAGCAGAATGCCGAGGTAATAGAGGACCGTCGGGATCATGGCCCAGCCCAGCACCGTCAGGTACGAGACCTCGAGGTACTCGGCGACGATGAACGCCGCCGCACCCAGGGTCGGCGGCGACAGCAGCGCGCCCACTCCGGCCGCGGCGAGCACGCCGCCCGCTCGTTCGGGCGTGTATCCCGCGCGCCGCATGATCGGCCATGTCACCGCACCCACGCTGACTGCCGTGGCGGTGCCCGATCCGGACACCGTGCCGAGCAGGAACCCCGACGCCACCGCCGTCCGTCCCGCAGCGCTCCCAGAACGTCGGAACGCGGCCACCGAGAGATCGACGAAGAACCGCGCGCCGCCGGACAGTTCGAGAACAGCGCCGTAGATGGTGAACAACACGATGTAGGTCGCCGCGACATCGAGAGGGGTGCCGAAGAATCCGCTGCCCGAGTTGTACAGCGCGTCGATGATCTGGTCGAAGTCCAGGCCGGCGTGGGCGATCGCCCACCCCTGCGGCAACAGGCCCCCGTAGTACCCGTAGGCCAGGAACAGCCCGCACACGATCGGCAGCGCCCACCCGGTGGTCCGTCGACACGCTTCGAGGATGAGCACCAGGAGCAGCGCACCCATCACGACGTCGACGGGATCGAGCGTGCCCTGGCGGTCGAGGAAAGCGTTGTAGCCACCGCCTGCCGATCCGATGGGCACAGGCAGCACCGGGTAGAGGCAGACGACGAGCGTCAGCGTCGCCAGAACCCAGTCGAGAACACCGGGCCGGTCTTGCGGGTCGAGACTGCCCAAACCCGATCGGTAGACCAGGTACACCAGCGGCAGGGATCCGGACAGGAACACGATGAGATAGAACTGACTGCCCTGCGACAGCGGCGCGAAGACCTGCCAGATGGTCAGTATCGCGACGGCGAACGCGACACCGGCGACGAAATGCCGAGTCCATCCACGGAGTTCGCGCCCCGGCTTCTCCTGATCGTCGACCTGCGGTACGGCAGAGGTCTCCGCCGTCGCGGTAGCAGGTGGCGCCGTGTCGACCGCGGTGGGCGCGTCGTCAGGCTCCCTCGATGGGCTCCGGTCCATATGGACTCAAACGTTAAGCTCCGATCCTGGATATCGCGGCGGAATACCGACTTATGTTGGCAGAGCATCGTTTCGCCGACCCGCGGGCCATAGGCTGGCCAGATGAGCACCGACGAGCAGCGGGCCGGAGTCGACCTGACGAACCTGGACCAGGAACTCGCCGAGGATTCCGGTGCCACCAAACGCGATCTCGTGGACTATCTCGACGCCGTCGCCGACAGGATGCTGCCCGTGCTGGCGGGCCGGCCGCTGACGGTGCTGCGCGCGTTGCGTGGGCGCGCTCCGTTCATGCAGAAGAACGTCCCCAAGTACACGCCGGACTGGGTTCGCACCGTCGGTATCTGGGCCGAAGCGTCCAAGCGCGAGATCCACTATGCGCTGTGCGACGACCGTCGCACGCTGCTGTGGCTGGCCAATCAGCGCGCTGTCGAATACCACCCCGCGCTCGGACTGGCCGACGACATCTACCGTCCGACCCATCTGATCCTCGACCTCGATCCGCCGTCTGACGCCCACTTCTCCACGGTCGTGGCCGCCGCAGCTCTGGTGCGCCAGGCGCTCACCGACAGCGGTCTGTCCGGCGCCGTGAAGACGAGCGGGTCCCGAGGCGTGCACGTCTTCGTGCCCATCGACGACAGCGCGCCCGTCGACGACGTGGCCGCTGCCACCCGCGCGTTGGCCGCCAGGGCCGCGGCCCTCGACCCGTCGATCGCCACGACGGCCTTCATCGTCGAGGACAGGGCGGGCAAGGTCTTCGTCGATGCCACCCGCGCAGGGGGCGCGACCGTGGCCGCGGCCTACAGCCCCAGGCTGCGGGCAGGGACGCCGGTGTCGTTCCCGGTCCCATGGTCCGACCTCGACCGGGTATCGCCCGCCGACTTCACCGTGCGGACCGCCGTCGACGCCCTTGCCGGACGAGACCCGTGGGCCGACGAGATGCCCGCTCCTGCGCGGTTGCCGGCGGACCTGATCGCGCAGGGGCACACCATCCCTGTCGCCAGGGTGGCGGCGATGCACGAGGGGAAACGCCGCGCCCGCGAGCAGAGGCGCGAGCGGGAGGCGGCTGACTAACTGTCCGGCGCCGGCTTGACGGTGACGACATCGGTCAGCCCGCTGACCGTCAGCACAGGCAGCAACATGGGGTTGACGACGAGGTCGATCGAATCCGCATGATCGAAAAGCACGTTGATCGCGCCGCTGTCGAGATACTCGACCGCACTGAGGTCGACGCGCAACGGCGTGCCGTCGATTCCGGCCGCAGCGTCACGCAGCGCGGTGCTGAACACCTCGATATTGCTGAGGTCGAGCTCCCCGACAGCGGCCAGCACAAGTCGGCCGTCGTCGCGACGATCGGTGCGCAGCTGAAGCGGGGTCGCCATTACGCGATCCTCGTATTCATGTGCACGGTGGTCCCGGTGGTCTCGGATTCGATGGTGACATCGTGCATCAAGGCTTTCATCAGCGCGATGCCCCGCCCCCGGTGGAGCGCCGGGATCTCTGCCGGGGTCTTCCAGCTCCCCGAGTCGATGACGGTCAGCTGCAGACGATCGGGCAGGGCGATCGCGTGCAATCGAACCCGCCCGTCCGGACTGTTGCGGTGACCGTGCTCGATCGCGTTGGCCAGCGCCTCACCTACCGCGATGAGCACGTCCAGGGCCTGGTCGGCGGGCACGCCTGCACTGTCGAGCCAGCTCCGCAGCAGGGTACGGCTTGCCGCCAACTCTTCGACGTTCGCGGCCATGTCGAGGTCGAGCGGAGCGGGTTGTCGGTACAGGAGCAGTGCCACATCATCCTGGTACCCATCTGCGGGCGCGAGCCTCGACATGATCGCGGTCGCCAGTTCGTCCAGCGCGGTCGCGCGGTTGTCCTGGACGATATCGGTGGCCCGCGTGATCCCCTCGTCGATCGACTCCCGGCGCCGTTCCACCAGACCGTCGGTGTAGAGCAGCAAGGTGGCCCGGGCGGGCATGGTCTCGGTGGCCTCGGTTCGATTCGGCGGATCCTTCAGCCCGAGTGGTGTCGCCCGAGCACCTTCGAGCAGCCGCGTCGTCCGGTCGGCGAAGACCAGGATCGGTGGAGGGTGCCCGGCGCACGAATACGTGACTTCACCGGTCAAGGGATCGAGCACCGCGCAGAACGCGGTGGTGCAGCGCGCACCCGGCAACCGGGCAGCGAACCTGTCGAGAGCCGACAGGGCAGCCGCGGGGCTGGGATGTTCCAGCAGTAGGGCCCGGCACGCGCTGCGTAACTGGCCCATGACGGTGGCGGCAGCCAGACCGTGCCCGACGCAGTCCCCCACGATCAAACCGATCCGCCCGTCGTCGAGGTCGACCACGTCGTACCAGTCGCCGCCCACCTGCAGCGGGATGGTGGCGGGCTGGTAGCGGACGGCGAAACCGCTCGACAGTGACGGACCCAGGATGGCGTGCTGTAACGCGAGCGCGGTTTCCCGCTGCTGGTCGATCTGATGGACGCGCTGCAGACCCTGCCCGAGGCGGCCTGCGAGGACGGTCACCAGCGTGTGGTCCTCGGACGTGAAAAGCCGCTGCTCGAACAGTTCGATGTAGACGACGAGGACGCCGCGCGGATGCCTCATCGCGATCCCGGCGCCTCCCGCTGTGGACGTATCGGGATCGAGCAGGTCGCCGTCACGGAGCGCCGTGATCGCGTCGCGCATCTCGGCAGGAAGGCCCTCCCACCGGGTCGATTCGCCGACGCAGACCAGGTCCGGTTCGTCCACACCGGCATCGGCGTCATCGCCGACAGCCCACGTGGCGGCGATGACGCGCCGGGCATCCCAGATGGCCGCGAACTCCTGCGCGGCGGCGAGCACGGCGTCGTCAAGAGTGTCCGCCTGCGCGAGGCTCTCGTTGAGCGACGCCAATGCGGTCTCGCGCTGGACGAGGTAGCGCTCGGCGGTGACGTCCCGCATCGTGCCGACGATGACATCGCGGCCGGTCTCGGGATCCTCGGCGCGGGTGAACGTCGCGGTGACCCAGAGGCGGTGACCGTCTCTGTGCGTGACCGGCACGGTCGAGATGGTGCCGTGCGGTTGGTCCATCAGGGCGGAGAACGCGTCGGTTATCTGCCGGTGCGCTTCGGTGTCGCTGTCGGCGGACGGCCACCACGCGTGGGGCGCCGGATACGGCAGGCCGGTGCCGTCGTAGCCGAGTATCTCGGTGAAGGCCGGGTTCAGCTCGATGACGGTGCCCATGTCGTCGCAGACGAAGAACGCCTCCTGGAGGGAGTCGACAAGCGCTGTGCGCCAACGCGCGTGGTGTTCGCGCAGCCGGGCGAGTTCCACGTTGGCGCGGACCCTGGCGAGGAGTTCCGCCGCGGCGAAGGGTTTGACGAGGTAGTCGTCCGCACCTGCCCGAAGACCGCTGATGGAGGCTTCCTGCCCGGCGCGTGCCGACAGCAGCAGCACCGGCACGGCGGAGGTGCGGCGGTCGGCACGCAACTCGGCGACCAGTCCCAATCCGTCCAGTCCCGGCATCATGACGTCGCTGACCACGATGTCCGGGGCGTTTGCGCGGACAGCTTCCAGCGCTTCCCTCCCGTCGGCGACCGCGTCCACCTGATAGCCGTCGGCGTGAAGCAGACGAGTCAGGTATTCACGCATGTCGGCGTTGTCGTCGGCGATCAGCACCCGCGCCGACGTCGATGCCGGGCGCCTTTCGATTTCGGAGGATCCGGCTGCATAGACAGATTCGCTGACGTCACCGGCAGTGCCACCGGGAACCCAACGTAACGCCTCCTCGACGTAGGCGTTCGCGCGGCTGACCGATGTCCGGTTCTCGGACTCCGCGGAGATGGCGTCGTCGGGGAGGTGCCCCGCGCCGAACGGCATGCGGATCGTGAACGTGGTTCCCCGGCCCTCGGCGCTCTCGGCGGTGATCGTGCCACCGTGCAACCCGATCAATTCCTGGACGAGAGCCAGACCGATGCCGCTGCCCTCGTGGGAGCGCGCCTTGGCGTTCTCGATCCGGTGGAATCGTTCGAAGAGGCGCGGCATCTCGTGGGCGGGCACCCCGGTCCCGGTGTCGGCCACCTCGATGACCGCTTGGTCGCCGTCGCGACCAACCCTGACCGAGATCGTGCCCGCGAAGGTGAACTTCAGAGCGTTCGACAGCAGGTTGAAAACGACCTTCTCCCACATGTCGCGATCGACATACATCGGCTCGCCCATCGGCGGACAGTCCACGTCGAAGGTCAGTCCGGCGCGTTCGATGGCGGAGCGGAAGACACTGGCCAGTTCGGCCGTCAGCGCGCCGAGGTCGACCGGCTGATAGACGGCCTGCGCGCGCCCGGCTTCGATTCTGGAGAAGTCCAGCAGTGTGTTCACCAGCTTGGTGAGCCGTAATCCGTTGCGCCACACCACGTCCAGCTCTTCCCGTACCCGTTCGTCGATGCTGTCGGCTCGGCGCAGCTCGGCCACCGGGTCGAGGATCAACGTCAGCGGGGTACGGAACTCGTGGCTGATGTTGGAGAAGAAGATGGTTTTCGCGCGGTCCACCTCGGCGAGGTCTTCGGCACGCCGCTGCTGTGCGCGGTAGCTGCGCGCCGAGCCGATGCCCGCGGCGAGGTGCCCGGCGACCAGGGTGACGAATCCCCGGTAGGCCTCGTCGAGCAGCCGGTACCGATTGAGGCCGGCCACCAGGAAGCCGCTGGGCGACCCGCCCTGATGCAGCAGCGGCACGATCAGGGCCTGCGTGGGCGGTTCGCGCCAATCGCCGCTCGGCAGAGCCGGACACGCGTCGGCGTCGATGTCGACCAGGGCCGACTCACCCTGCGCAGCTGCTGCCACCGGCCAGAGCTCACCGGGCTCTCCGGTGAGCCTTGCCGGCGCCGCGGGATGATCCGGTGCGATACCGCTGGTGCCCGCCAGGTAGGCAGATCCGTCCGTGTCGAACAGGTAGGTGAGCGTGAACGGCAGGTCGCGCAGGTTGCGTGCGAGCTGGCGGTCGGAGAAATCCAGGACCTCCTCTTCGGTACGCATCAGGCTGGGGTCCGAGCCCAGGTCGCGCAGCGTCGTCATCCGCCGCTCGGCGATCACCTGGGAGGTGTCCTCACTGACGACGCAGAGCATCCCGACCACGAGGCCGTCGTCGTCGCGCAGCGGGCTGTAGGAGAACGTGTGATACGTCTCTTCGGGGTAGCCGGAGCGCTCGAGGAACAGCAGTAGCTCGGTGTCCCAGGTTGCCTCCCCCGTCGACAGGACCCGCTCGATCCGCGCGCTGATGTCCTGCCAGATCTCGGCCCACACCTCGGACGCCGGGCGGCCCAGCGCCCAAGGGTATTTTCGCCCGAGGGTGTCGCGGCGGTAGGCGTCGTTGCAGAAGAATGTGAGCTCGGGACCCCATCCCATCCACATCGAGAACTTCGAGGTCAGCAGGATGCCCACGGCCGTCGCGAGGCTCTGCGGCCAGGTTTCCGGCGGACCGAGTGGAGTGGCCGCCCAGTCGACGTCCGCATGATGACGACCGATCTCACCGCCCCCGGCGAATACGTCGGCAGGCGACGAGCCGACAGGTCCGTTGCCGCTCACTGCGTTTCGTCCGTCACCGCAAGAGCCTCGCTCAGGCTCCGGTAGGGCGGCAGGATGGCGCTGATCTTCGTCACCTCGATGGGCCGCAGAACCTCTGCGCCGGTTGCCACCACACGCACCGCAACACCCTCTGCACGAGCCTTCTCGGAGCAGTTGAGCAGGGCGTTGAGCCCTGCGCTCCCGAAATAGGTGACCCCGTCCAATTCGATGACGATGCACCGGGCCGGGTGTGACGGGGCCTCGGCGATCGCGGTTGTGAGGGCCTCGGACAGCGAATCGACTGTGCCCGAATCGACTTCACCGCTGACGTGGACCACGACAGCCCCGCCGCGAACCTCCTGCACGATTTCCACGAGTTCCACGCCTTCGTGCACCGTCACCCGACGCGCTGATGCACGGTCAGCAGGAGATGGTCGAATTCGCGTCTCAGATCGTCACGCTCGGCGCGCACGGTGTGGAACTCCGCGACGATCTGGGCCGCCAGCAGCCGCAGCTTGGTGTTGGTCTGCTGCGACCGCCACTGCAGGAGCTCGAACGCCTGGTCCGGACCCACCCCGTAGACCAGCATCAGCGCGCCTTTGGCCTGCTCGATCTCCGCGCGCGCAGCGAACAGGTCGGGCAGCGAATTGTTGAGTGCGTCGCGACGCTCCTCGTGCAAGGTGGCCGTCAGATCGACGTAATAGCCTTCGGTGCCCACGACGGCGCCGCTGTCGTCGAAAATCCGGTCCGCGAGGACCAGGACGGTGTGTTCACGGCCGTTGGTGTCGATGAACCGGTGCCTGCTGGAGAACGCGCCGCCCGAGTGCAGCGCTTGGTCGAGCAACTCCTGCACATGCCTGCGATCGTCGGGGTGTTTGTGTGCGAGGAGAAGTTCGGTGGTCGGGGTGACCGTGCCCGGCTGATAGCCGTGCATGAGGGCGACCTCGTCGGACCACTCCCACCGCTGCCCGACGAACCAGAACCGGAAACTGCCGACACGGAGATCGCCACTGGACCGGAGGAACTCGTCCAACGCGGGCTTCGACACCCGGTCAGTGTGCGGCATTGATGCATTATTCCACTTGGCGGGCCGCCACAAACCAATTCGAGTCGGGTAAGCCCGACGCCCGCGTCTATAGAGACCTGCTGTGTTCCCCGGTCTTGGCACCTGCCTTTCTTGCGACGAAATAAAGCAGGACGCCGACTGCCAGCAGCGCGCCTCCCAGCAGCCACACCTTGGCGCTCTGCTGCGTCAGCAGCAGCACGCAGGAGCCGATACCGAGAACCGGCACGAACGTCCAGACGCGGAAGTGGTCGTGGTCGACGCGGTCGCGTCGCAGCACGAGCACCGACACATTGGCCGACATGAACACAAAAAGCAGAAGGAGCACCACTGTCTCGGCCAGCGTCGAGAGATCCCTGGTCAGCGTGAGCAGCATCGCGACGGCAGTCGTGGCGACGATCGCGACCCACGGCGTGCGACGGTTGGGCAGCACGCGGGCGAAAACGCTTGGGAGGAGGCCTTGTTCGGACATCCCGAAGGTGAGCCGACTCGACATGATCATCGTGAGCAGCGCGCCGTTGGCCACCGCGACCAGCGCGATGAGGCTGAACAACCAGTCGGGGACCGCCACCCCGGACGCCGCGACGACATCGAGCAGCGGACCTGAGGACTGCGACAGCTCCTCCGGCGGTAGCGCAATCGCGCTCGCGAGGGCAACCAGCACGTAGACGACACCGGCGGTGAGCAGCGCTCCGAACAGCGCGCGCGGGTAGACCCGGCGGGGATCCCTGATTTCTTCGACGACGTTCGCGGATGTCTCGAACCCGACGAAGGAGTAGTACGCGAGGATGGCGCCGCCGAGGATCGCCAGCGCGGGTGTGGCGCCCTCGGGGAACTCACCGACTCTTCCGAGATCGCCGTCGCCCCGCCCGACCATCGCAGCGACGACCCCGACAACCAACACGAGCCCAGACAGCTCGATGACCGTCATGACGACATTCGACTTCAACGATTCGCTGATGCCCCGCGCGTTCAGGCAGGCCACCAGCGCGAGAAACACCAGGGCCGCCAGCGTGACGGGGACATCGACGAACGTCGCGAGATAGTCACCGGAGAAGGCCAGCGCAAGGCCGGCAGCGCTGGTTACGCCGGCGGCGAGCATGCTGAAGCCCACGAGGAACGAGATCAGCGGCTTTCCGAAGGCGCGTTCGGCGAAGACCGACGCCCCGCCCGCCCGTGGATACTTCGTCACCAGCTCGGCGTATGACCCGGCGGTGAGCAGGGCCAGGCCCAGCGCCACGGCCAACGGCGCCCACAGCACACCGCCGACCTCGGCCGAGAGCTCACCCATCAGCGCGTAGACGCCGGCGCCCAGCACGTCGCCGAGGATGAAGAGAAACAACAGCGGTCCGGTGATCTTGCGCGCGAGTTTCGTCGGTTCTGTTGTCGCCGCAGCTGTCTCTGACGTCATGCCCCGGCAGGTACCCCGCCGGCGCCGATCAATGCCTCGCCGATCACAGACCCGTCGCGAGCTTCCTGAGTTCGGCGAACGCTCCGCCGGCGATCTCGGCGAAGCCGCGGCGCGCGGCGGTCACTGCTCCCTTCTCAGGAAGTCATGGATCGGACAGGTGTCACCCGCCGGATCACCGCTCCGCGGCATTGTGACGCTGTTCTGGATCGCCGTTGACACCGACGTTTCCGGGACAGGGTGGCGTAGGTGCGCCACTCAAGGCCGCCGCATAGCCAGTTAGTATCGCGGCCCATGTTCTGCCGCAATGCTTTTCGATGCGAACCATGGCCAGCTCCTTGTCTCTGCACACCGTCTCCAGCTGACCTCTACATTGGCGTAATCACACTGTGTTGCCATCCACCGATCGGCTCGCAGACAGGAGGAGTGACGGTTCCACCGATCGGAGGACAACACTCCCGCGACGTCCCCGCCGCCTCCTCCCCCGACGTGCTGGTCGAACGCTCCGCTTTCGCCAACGCCGTCTTCGCCACCGACATCACGGCGTACAGCGCATCGGCCCCGGCCCACACATCAGGCCAGCTCGACGACCTCGCGGCAGGCCACTACTTCTGAATCGAGCCTCGATCCCGCACGCGGCGGCCAGAATGGCCAGATGCGCTTCGGAAACTTCATGGCACCGTTCCACCCCGTCGGACAGAACCCCACCCTCGCGCTCGAACGCGATCTCGATCTGATCTCGGCGATGGACCGCCTCGGCTTCCACGAGGCGTGGGTGGGTGAACACCACTCCGCGGGATTCGAGATCATCGCCTCCCCCGAGGTGTTCATCGGTGTGGCGGCCGAACGCACGAAGCACATCAAACTCGGCACCGGCGTCAGCTCGCTTCCCTACCACAACCCGCTGATGCTCGCCGACCGCATGGTGCTGCTCGACCACCTCACCCGCGGTCGCGTGATGCTCGGCTGCGGGCCCGGCCAGCTCACCTCGGACGCGCACATGCTCGGGATCCCGGCCGACGAACAACGACCCCGCATGGAGCAGTGCCTCGATGCGATCGTGCGACTGCTGCGCGGCGAGACGGTCACCATGCGCACCGACGGTTTCACGCTGCAGGACGCGCGACTGCAACTCAGGCCCTACAGCGACCCGTGTTTCGACATCGCCGTCGCCGCGTCGTTCTCCCCGACCGGCCCGCGCGGCGCGGGCAGGCACGGCATCGGCATGTTGTCGATCGCCGCCACCGCCAGGCAGGGCATGGATCTGCTTGCCCAGCATTGGAATACGTGGGAAGAGGTCGCGGCGCAACACGGCCACGTCGCGGACCGGTCCAAGTGGCGACTGGTCGGGCCGATGCACCTCGCCGAGACCCGAGAGCAGGCCGAACGCGACGTCGAGTACGGAATCGCGCAGTTCTCACACTATTTCACGCACATCCTGCCCGCCGGCCCTGTCCAGGGCGAGACGCCCGCCGAGATCATCGCGAACAACCGGGAATCGGGATTCGCGGTGATCGGCACCCCCGACGACGCGATCGCCAAGATCGAGGAACTCCTCGCGGCGAGCAACGGGGGCTTCGGCGCCTTCCTCCTTTTCGACCACGACTGGGCTTCGCCCGCCGCGAAGCTGCGCAGCTACGAACTGTTCGCAGAGTTCGTCATCCCCCATTTCACCGGGCAACTCGCGGGCCCGATCGCCTCCCGCGACTGGGTCACCGACAGCGGCACTTCCTTCGTCGACCAGGCGGCGCACGCCATCGGCAAGGCGATCGAAGATCACGCCGCCGAACAGCAGGCCAGACAGCCAACCGGTTAGCCTCTGCGACAACAGCATTCGATGACCTCAGAAGAGCCGGCGAACACCGTACGGCAGCTGCTGGAGTCGTGGCGCTTGCGCACCGACGGACCCGCCCACAACGGCACCCACGCGCACCTGCTGCCGGTGCGTACCGACGACGGTGCGGCGGCCGTACTGCGGATCGGCAGAGCCGGCCAGGCACCCGAGCACGACCATCTCGTGTTGCGGCGCTGGGGCGGCCATGGCGCAGTGCGGCTACTTCGGGCCGATCCGCACCAGCGGGCGGTACTGCTGGAACGCCTCACCCTGCCGAGCCTCGAGACGCTACCCGATGCCGAGGCGTGCACCATCGTGGCCGGCCTCTACCCCAGGCTGCACGTGCCTGCGATGCCACAAATGGCCTCGCTCACCTCACTTGTTCAGCAGCGAACGATCGAGCTGGAGCACCTGCCGCGCGGGGCACCGATCCCACACCGACTGGTGGAGCAGGCGGCAGCGCTGAGCAGGGAGCTGACCTCCGAGCCGACTACCGCAGCCGTCGTATTGCACGGCGATCTCCACTACCGACACGTGCTCAGCGCACGCCGCGGGCCGTGGCTGGCGATCTCTCCACGCCCGCTCAACGGGGATCCGCATTTCGAACTCGCTCCGATGCTGTGGCACCGCTGGGACGATCTTTCCGGCGACGTCCGCGATGGCGTTCGGCGACGTTTCTACCGACTTGTCGACGCTGCCGCCCTCGACGAGGACCGCGCCCGCGCGTGGACGCTCATCCGCGTCATCCACGCGGCGGTATCGGAACTCCACAGCCCGCGCGGGGACCTCACCACCGCGTTGACCCGGTATGTGGCGATCGCCAAAGCTGTACAGGACTGAAGGGTGGCGCTGACATGACGTCCGACAACGCGCTTGTGCAGGAGATGCTCGACGAGCACCAGCTCCGCAAACTCGTGCACCGCTACTGCTGCGCCGTCGACCGTGGAGACGTCGACGAACTGCGGCGCCTCTACCACCCCGACGCAACCGACTCCCACGGACGCTTCTCCTCGGGATCGGCGCTCGACTTCATCGAACAGATCGCCGCGGCGCGCCCCTATCTGCGGTCCATGCAGCACCACGTGACGACGGTCTCCTTCGCGATCGACGGAGACACCGCCGAGGGTGAGGTCTACACGATCGCCACGCATACGTTCGTCGCGGACGGTCGCGACGTCGACGTCATCGTCGGCGGACGCTACCTCGACCGCTACGAGAAGCGGGGCGGGACGTGGAAGATCGTTCAACGCGCCATCGTCACCGACACCGCCCACGTCAACGACCCGTCGACACGTGACCTCAGCCACCCTGTCACCCGCGGCACGCCCGTCGGTTCCCCGAGCGTCGACGACCCGTCGCACGGCTTCTTCACCCTCTTGCGTTCCGCGCCGCGCTGACGCCTCCCGTTGCGCGACGCGGTCCCCGACTACTTGGGATCGGTAGCCCTTTCCGCTCGATGTACTCATCGCCATGCGCGGCCACCTGGCCGCGCATGACCACGAGGCATCGGCGCGACAACGAAAGGAGCAGCCATGAACGCATCCGTCGCCACCCGCAACCCCTCCCTGCCGACAGGCGCCCGGGCACGCATGTCTGGCCTGTACGCGCTCAAGCCGTGGTTCACCGCGCGCCTGACACCGATCGTCGGCGCAGCGGTCGCACGGCAGATCTCACCCGACGCGTTCACCGTCGCCGGCGTCGTCGCAGGCGCCGCGGCCGGAGTTTTCGTCGCCTTCGGATGGTGGCCGTTGGCCGCCGTGTTCCTGGTGCTGCGCCTTGCCGGCGCCAACTTGGACGGCGCGGTCGCGAGGGCGCGCGCAGTGAGCAGGCCGTGGGGTTTCGTGGTCAACGAGATCGGTGATCGTGCGGCCGACCTGCTGGCCTTCGCGGGTCTGGCGGTATGGGCGGCACGGCAGTCCGGCCCGGGATTGGACTGGTTGTCCTGGCCCGTGCTGCAGGTGGTGATCGCCGCCCTTGCTGCGACGCTGCCGACCTTCGCGTCGCTGGCCGCAGCCGCTGCCGGCGCGACCCGCCGCAACGGCGGCCCGCTCGGTAAGACCGAGCGCTGCCTGTTCGTCGTGGTGGCGACCGCGCTGCCCGGACTGATGCCGATCCTGCTGGTGCAGATCGTGAACGGTTCGGTGATCACCACCGTGCTGCGGTTGCGCGGCGCACATCGCGAGCTGGCGGCACAGCGCGCAACGCCGCCCGAGGCGCGCCAGGCGTTGCCGCAGCGGCCGCCGGGTGTTGTTCTCGTCGAACGGGTCGAGGCTGTCACCCAGCCCCTCAACCTCGTGACCCAGCCGCTCAACCTGGTGACGCAGCCCCTCCACGTCGGCCCTCGGCATCGGGTCGGGGTGGCCGCATGAAGCCCGCCAGCATTCTCCGGCACTGGCTCTGGCGCACGGTCTGCGCCATGTCCGGCGGGTTGACCGTGACCGGTCGCTGGCACACCGCCGGCGGCTGCGTGGTGGTGGCGAACCACTCCTCGCACGCCGACACCGCCGCGCTACTGGCAGCCCTGCCCCCCGCGGCACAGCCGGTGTTCGGCGCCGCTGCCGACTACTGGTTCGACGTACCGCTGCGGCGCTTCATCGCCACCTCGCTGGCCGGCATCCTGCCGGTACGACGAAGCGGCGGGGCCGGCGGGGGCAACTACACCGCACTGCTGGCCGCGGCGGGCCCGGCGCTCAAGGCCGGCCGGACCGTGGTCCTCTACCCGGAAGGCACGCGATCCACCGACGGAGCCGTTGCCGAGTTCCGGTCCGGCGCACTGCGTCTGGCGCGTGACTGCGGTGTCCCCATTGTGCCTGTCGCAATTCTCGGCACCGCAGCTGTGCTGCCCAAGGACGGCCCGTTCTCGCCGGCGCCGATGCAGGTCCGCCTCGGCGCACCGCTGGACCCCCACGACGTCACGGCCGCCGAACTCCGCGCGCACGTTGTGGCCCTTCGCGGCGGGGCCGGCGTCCAGGTCGTGGACGACCGCTTCGCGCTGGCGTCCTGAAACGGGTTGCCTGACATGACGATCCTGGACACCTACCTGCAGTTCGTGCATGCGGACCGCCGCATGCCCCTCGACATCGATCTGGGCCCACTGCAGGTGCACCTGCACTCGCGCGCCGTGTTCTTCCTGTGGATCACCGTCGCGATACTCGCCGTCGCCGGTGCAGCGGTGCTGATCTCCCGGAAGCCGGAACTGATCCAGAAATGGCGCACCTGGGTGCTGATCGCTCCCGCCGTCGGCCTTCCCGTCTGGTTCGGTGAGGGCAGCACTGCGGTGCTGGCAGCGATCCTGGCGGTCGTCGGAGTCGTCGAGTTCGCCCGCCTGGTGGGACTGGGCCGCGCAGACACCGGTGTGCTCGCGGCACTCGCGGTGCTGTATCCGTTCGCGGCGTGGATCCGACCGGAGCTTCTGTCATTCGCGCCGATCGCCGCCCTGTTCTGCGCGCTGCCGTCGGTACTCGGCGGCGATGTTGAGAACGGCGCTCGGAGAACGGCTTTCACCGCTTTCGGGTCGGTGTGGATCTGCTGGTCGCTGGCGCACCTGGTGATGGTGTGGCCCGACACGTACCTGATCTGCTTTGCCGTCGCGGCCACCGACGTGGCAGCGTGGTGCGGCGGGAAAGGACTGCGCCGCATGGCCTGGGCGCGTCGGCCGCTGTCTCCGCTGAGCCCGAACAAGACGGTCGGCGGGATGGTCGGGGCAATCCTCGGCGCGTTCCTGATCCTCACCCTGCTGGGCACCATCTCGATCGGGTTGTGGATCGCGGTCGCCCTCGGCGGCCTCTTCGGTGACCTGCTGGAGTCCATGCTCAAGCGGCAGGCGCAGGTGAAGGACGCCGGCGACTGGCTTCCCGGCTTCGGCGGCCTGCTCGACCGCGTCGACTCCCTGCTCGTCGTCCTCCCACTGGCCTACTTCCTCGGATGAGAGATCACATGAATACCAGCTCACTTCTCGATGTTCCGACCGTCCGCATGCCCACTCCGCCGGCCGACGGCGGTCTGGGTGTCCACGCCGTCGGCCTCACCGTGGGCCGTGATGTGACTGTGCTGGAGAGGATTTCGTTCACCGCCCGCCCGGGGACACTCACCGCGGTGATCGGTCCGTCGGGTTCCGGGAAGTCCACGCTGGCAGAGGTGATCACGGGAGCACGGCGACCGACCTGCGGATCGGTGTCCTTCATGGGCCCGATCGGATTTGTGCCGCAGGACGATATCGTCCACCGACGCCTGACTGTGATGCAGGCACTGACCTTCGCCGCAGAGCTTCGACTGCCCGCAGGCACCACTGCCGGGCATCGCCGCCGCGTCATCGCCGACGTGCTCGCCGAACTCGAGCTCACCGACCATGCCGCGACCCGCATCGACTCGTTGTCCGGCGGCCAACGCAAACGCGTCTCGGTGGCGATGGAACTGCTGACCGGGCCGTCGCTGCTGGTCCTCGACGAGCCGACAACCGGTCTCGATCCCGCGCTGGACCGTACCGTGATGTCGATGCTGCGCCGCCTGGCCGACGCAGGACGCGTGATCGTCGTCGTGACCCACTCGCTGACACATCTGGACTTCTGCGATCAGGTGCTGCTCCTCGCCCCCGGCGGCAAGCTCGCCTTCCGGGGCGCGCCCCACGACATCGCCACGGCAATGGGCACGTCCGACTGGGCGGAGATCTTCACGGCGGCCCGCACCTGCGAGGCAGTGCGCGACGAGATGACCCTCACCCACACGCGGGCGCCGCACGGGCCGGCGCACGATCCGGTGCGACCCGGCGTGTTCGGGCAACTGTGGACCGTCGCGCGCCGTCAGCTGCGGCTGCTGCTGGCCCAACGCGGCTACCTCACGTTCCTTGCTCTTCTGCCGCTCCTCGTCGGCGTCCTGCCTCTGACGGCGGCCGGCGACGCGGGCCTGGCCGGTCTGCCCGCCGACGGCGCGCCGCCGTTCGAAGCCAAACACATCGTCGCGCTGACGAGCTTCGCCGCGATTCTGATGGGGATCACGCTCACCGTCCGCGATCTGGTCGGCGAGCGTGCGGTGTTCCACCGGGAGCACGCCGCGGGGCTGTCGGCGACGGCATACCTGCTCGGAAAGGTCGTCGTGTTCGGTGCCATCGCCACGGTGCAGTCGGCCCTCCTCGTGCTGGTGGTCACCGCACCCGGCGTGGGCAAAGCAGCGCCGACGGATGCGGTGTTCCTGGGCCACCCCACGCTCGAACTGTTCGCCGGGGTGGCGGCCACGTGTGTGGCGGCGTCGGTGCTGGGTCTCGCCCTGTCCGCGTGGGCACGCACCGGTGATCAGGTGATCGTGCTGCTGGCGATCACGTTGATGGCGCAGCTGGTTCTCGCCGGCGGGTACATCCCTGTGACGGACCGTCCGCTGTTCGAGACGCTCTCGCTGGCGATGCCGGGGCGGTGGGGCTTCGCGGCGACGGCGTCGACCACCGACCTGACCCATCTTGTCGCGGGGATCGCCGACGACCAGCACTGGCAGCACACCGCCTCCACTTGGCTCGTCAACATGGCCATGCTCGCCGCGCTGTCGCTGGTCTTCGCCGGTGTCGCGCGCTGGCGCATCACCCGTCGATAGCTTCGACACAGTGGTACGGGAGTGAAATTTGTGACGGGTGGGTACTCCAAGCCGGTCATCGTCCAGTAATCGCGCCAGGTCGAGGAGAGGCCCGTGGCTGTCCGCAACACCACCGCGCTGACGCGCCGACGGCCCACCGCCGCAGCGTCGGCACTCGCGATGGCCCTGACTGCGGCCGCCCTCGGTGCGCCCGTCGCCACGGCCGCACCCCGCTGCAACGACATCGAGATCGTCTTCGCCCGCGGCACCGACGAGCCGCCCGGGCTCGGCGTGGTCGGCACGTCCTTGGTGAAGACGCTGCAGCCGATGGTCAAGGGCCTGTCCATCGGAACCTACGCGGTGAAGTACCCGGCATCCTGGGATTTCGCGCAAGTGGCCGCGGGCGCCAATGACACCAGCAGGCGTGTTCAGACCATTGCCGCGCAGTGCCCCGACAGCAAGATCGTGATGGGCGGCTATTCCCAGGGCGCGGCCGTCATCGACGTCGTCGCCACCTCACCCATTGCGGGACTGGGCTACACCGCGCCGCTGCCACTGGCGGTGGTGCCCCATGTGGCGGCGATCGCCGTCTTCGGCAACCCGTCGGCCCGGTTCGGCAGACCGCTGACCGTCCTCAGCCCGGATTTCGGCGCCAGGACCGCGGACCTGTGCAACACCGGTGACCCGATCTGTTCGCGCGGCGACGATTTCTCCGCGCATGTGCGCTACCCACAGTCCGGGCTGGTGAAGCTGGCGGCCCAGTGGATCACCAAGCATGTGCAGCAACATGTTCAGAGCCCCAGCTCCCGCAATCGGGTGCGGTAGGCGTCGACACTGGCGAGCTTGATGTTCTCGTAGCCGCGCACCATGTCCACCAACCCGGCCACCTCGACGGCGCGGTCGTAGGTTCCGACATCGAGTTCACCGGCCAGTCGCACCACGATGGCGATGTATTCGGCGAGTAGGTCCCGCTCGACCTTGCGGACATGTGCGTAGCCGAAGGGGTCGAACACAGTTCCGCGCAGTCGCTTCCCTTTGGCCAGAACACGCAGCGCAACATGACTTTTCGGCCCCAGCCCGATCTTCGTTGTGCGACCCATCGACCGCAGTGTCGGCGGGTGCAGCCTGTAGGTCAGTTTCTCGCCGCCCGGCACTTCGGACTTGACGTGGTCCAGGAACTGCGGGTCGGTGAGCAGCCGCGCCACCTCGTACTCGTCCTTGTACGCGGTGAGTTTGTACAGGCCCTTCGCGACCGCCTCGCTGAACTCCGTGCGGGCACCGACCGCGCGCTCGGCGGTCCAGATCTGTTCCATGACATCCACATACCTGCGCGCCACCTTCTCGTTCTGGAACGCCACGAGGTCGGATGCGCGCCGCGCGATGAGGTCGCCGACGTGCCCGCAGAACGAGGTGCCCGCCAGCACGTGCGCGGGTGCAGGTGCCGCGCGCCGACCGGGCATGGGCGAGACGATGTCGTGAAAGTGTGCCGGATCGGTGATCGCGACGCGGCCCCAGCGGAACGCGGCGACGTTCGCCGCGACAGCGACGCCGTTGATCTCGATGGCCTCCTCGATGGCAGACGCCGGCAGGCGCAGCGCTCCCGTCTGATAGGCCGCCCCGATCAACAGGAAGTTCGCCGCGGCGGTGCTTCCGAACAATTTCTGCGCCGCCGCAAGGGCGTCGAAGGATTGCACGGTGCGCGAAACGCGGCCCAGCCTCTCCAACAGAGACGCCGTTTCGGGATAGGCAATTGTCTTGTCGTACACCATGTCGCCGGTGGGCGTCTTGCTGGTCGAGGCTATCGACACCGTTCTGGCGGGATCACCGTAGCCGAGGTTCTTGGGGTCGGCAGCCGCCAACAGGTCGAAGGCGACGAAGCAGTCTGCGCTGCCGGGAGTGAGCCGGTTGGCGGGGTCGAGCTTGTGCGCGGCGAAGCGCAGATGCGAAACGACTGGACCTGCCTTCTGGCTGAGGCCGATCTGGTCGAGGCTCTCCACGTCGTAGCCCGCGCGCAGGGCGGCGGTGGCCAGCACCTGGTTCACCGTGACGATGCCGGTCCCGCCGATTCCGGCGAAGAACACGTTGTGGGTGGACGTGATCGGTTCCACGGCCAGTTCCGGTAGCGCGGGCGGCGACGGCTCCGGCTTCGTCGCCGGCTTCCTGCCGGTCATCTCCACGGTGACGAAGGACGGGCAGTCGCCGTCGAGGCAGCTGTAGTCGGTGTTGCAGGACGTTTGATCGATGCGGGTCTTGCGGCCGAACTCGGTGTCGACAGGTTGCACGGAAAGGCAATTCGACTTCACACCGCAGTCGCCGCAGCCTTCGCAGACGGCCTCGTTGATCACGACTCGGGTGGTCCGCGTCGGCAGGCTGCCGCGTTTGCGCTGCCTGCGTGCGTCGGCGGCACAGTGTTGGTCGTAGATCAGGACGGTCACACCTTTGACGTCGCGCAGCCTTTTCTGCGCTTCGTCGAGGCGGTCCCGGTGCCACACGAGCGTGCCCTTGGCCAGGGCTCGTTTGCGATGACGCCGGGGCTCGTCGGCACAGATGATGATTTGCTGCACGCCTTCATATTTCAGCTTGTGAGTCAGAGCAGCGACCGCGAGTGCCCCTTCGGCGTGCTGGGCGCCCGTCATCGCGACGACGTCGTTGTAGAGCAGCTTGTAGGTGATGTTCACCTCGGCAGCAACACAGGCCTGCACCGCCAGCTGGCCGGAGTGGAAGAAGGTGCCGTCGCCGATGTTCTGGAACAGGTGCGGGATGTCGGTGAACGGTGCCTGACCGATCCACTGGCTGCCCTCGCCGCCCATCTGGGTGAGGCCGACGACGGCGCTGTCTCTGCGGCCCGACATCGTGACCATCGTGTGGCAGCCGATGCCGCCGCCGGCCAGCGAGCCGTCGGGAACCGCGGTCGAGCGGTTGTGGGGGCATCCGCTGCAGAAGTAGGCGGCACGTTGGGCGGGAAGGACTTCCAGCGCCAACGGTGGCGGTGCCGGCTTCTTGAGGTCGAGGTGCTTGCCGAGGACGCGGCGCAGCGGCGCGAGCAGGCGTCCGGCGGTCAGCTCCCCGCCTGCGGGAATCAGCAGACGGCCGTGGGCGTCCTTCTTGCCGATGATCGACGGCGCACCGTGCCTGCCGTACAGGATCTCTCGCATTTGCGACTCGACGAACGCGGTCTTGTCCTCGACCACCAGGATCTCGTCGAGCCCGTCGGCGAACGCGGTGACCGTGTCCGGACCCAGCGGGGTGGGCATGCCGATTCTCAGCAGTCGGACACCGGCCCGCCGCAGCGCGAAGTCGTCCGCGCCGAGATCGGACAGAGCCTGCCGCACCGAATCGAAAGCAGTTCCGGTGGCGGCGATCCCGATGCGCGCAGCCGCAGAGTCGAGCTCGATGACGTCGAGGCGGTTGGCTGCGCCGTAGGCCCGGACGATTTCGGCACGCGGTCCGTACAGGTCCGCCTCGGCGAGCAGACTGTCGGCGGGTGCCGCCATCGGACGCTGCCGGTACGCGAAGGGCTTTCCCTCCCAGTCGATTTCAGGAACGACAATGCCGACCTCGAGGTCGTGTGCGTCGACCGACCATGCGCCGTCGGCCACGTCGGCGACGATCTTGAGCGCAACCACACAGCCTGACGCCCTCGACAACGCGATCCCGTGCATCGCCATCGTGACGATCTCACGGGCGTTACGGGGGAACAGCACGGGGATGCCGAGCGCCGCCAAGGAGCGCTCGCTGACCGCGGGCACCGTGGACGACTTGGAGGCGGGGTCGTCACCGACGAGCAGCAGCATGCCGCCGCGGGGGTTGACGCCGTACATGTTGGCGTGCCGGAGAGCATCGGTGGCGCGGTCGAGGCCGGGTCCTTTGCCGTACCAGACGCCCACCACGCCGTCATGGGTCGGCGTACCCGCGCCCAGCACCGCTTGACTGCCCCACACCGAGGTTGCCGCAAGTTCCTCGTTGAGCCCCGGCACGAAGGTGATGTCGTGGGCGCTCAGCACGTCGGGCATCCCGGCCAGCATGCGGTCGACTCCGCCGAGTGGGCTGCCCTGATAGCCGGAGACGAACGTCGCCGTCCTCAGCCCGGCGCGCGCATCCCGCTCATGCTGTTCGACGAGAGCCCGGGCGATGGCCTGCACGCCGGTCAGCAGCACCGCCCCTGATCCCATCCGATAACGGTCGCTGAGTTCGTAGGCGTTTCGGTCGGGTCGGCGGACGTCGAGATCCGTCATCAGGGCTCACCACCTCGGCGATTGCTGGGCGTATTGCTTCCTCTAGGGTGTCAGCAGCACGCAGTCTGAGCAAGCATTGTGCATCTCGTTGAGCATGTTGCGCATATTTCGACTGATGTGACGTGGGATACTGCGCGACATGGCGAAACTGGATCGAACCGATGCACGGTTGCTGCTAGCCCTGTGTGACGCACCAAGGGCCACAGGCGTGCAGCTGGCGCAGATGCTCAACCTGGCGCGCAATACCGTGCAGGCCCGGTTGGCACGCTGGGATCAGGAGAAGGTGCTCGCGCCCATCGACCGGTGCGTCTCTCCGCGTGACCTCGGATATCCGCTGAAGGCGTTCATCACCGTCGTAGTGGACCAGCACAGGCTCGAAGCGGTGATTGCCGAGTTGGAGACCGTCACTCAGATCACCCAGGTCACCGGGCTCTCAGGTGCGGCCGATCTGCTGGTCGGTGTCGTGGCGACCGATGCCGATGACCTGTATCGCGTCGCGGGTCTGGTTCTCGCGGTTCCCGGTGTCGAACGCACGACGATGTCGGTCGCGATGCACGAGGTCGTCGCGTACCGCACCCGACCGCTACTGGAGGAGTTGGCGCGCGGCCGCGGCTAAGGCACCTACAGCCGCGCGAAACAGGCGTTCGTCTCCTCGTTCGGGATCGAGGCGTCTTGGCTGGAGAACGTTCCGACGACTCCGGAGTTGGTGACCTCGACGCTGTCCGCGTGAATTCCGAGCGGGTAGTTGTCGTTCAGCTTCTTGGTCAGGTCGTTCAGCGCCGACTGCACCGTCTCCTTCGGGAACGGCCCCGCGACCTCCAGCACCTCCAGGGTGAGATCTCCTTTTGAGACAACGGGTTTCGCGGTGACGCTGGAGTCACCCGCGTCCATCACGATCGTGCCGGACGCCACGTCGGTCCTGACATCGGTGACCAGGCTGCCGACAACGGGTAGGTTCTCGGCGACAGTGTCTTTGATGCCTGCCGACGTCCACGTCAGGGTCGCGTCCAACGCCCCGATGGTGCCTTTGGAATCGCCGGAATCCTGAAGGCGCACGTCCCGAAGGGTGACGTCTGCCGTCATCCCCTTCGCCGACTGCACGCGATCCCCTGCTGTCTCGACCGAGATGTTCGTGTAGTGGCCGGTGATGTGCTGCCACAGGAACGGCGGATTCACCCCGTAGGAGATCGTCGCCCCGTCCTCCACGACGCATTCGGCCACGGCGACGAGGACGTCGTCCGCACGGTGACGGGCATAGAGTTCGGCCCCTGCAAGTCCGCCCGCCAGCACCGCGACCGCGATGACGGCGAGCAGGATGATCGTCTGCCGAGTGAAAAACGCGGTGTGCCTTGGCCGTTCGGCAGTCGGTGGCACCGGCGGCGATTTCCGGGGAGGCGCAGGCGGCGGTAGCGGTGGTTGTGGCCGACGGATCTTCTCGGTCGGGGCGGCTCCCATCGCCTGGGCAGGACGGGCCCGCAACTGTTCTGTCGGGGAGTCCGGTCCGGCGGGACGCGGGAGCCGACGCGTGGCGGGGTCGGGTGGCGGCATCCCGCGGCCGCGCCAGCCAGGGTCTCGTGGGCGTCGCGGCGGGTTCGTCACCTGCGCAATTCTGCCCTATCAGTCAGCGAGGCCGACGGAAGTCACTCGGTGAATTACCGCCAGTAGGTAGCAGAAAGCTCGGCCAACGTCCATGACAGCGCGGGTGCTACGGAGCAGACTCGTCTGCGTCAGCCACCCATTCCGTCAGGAGGACACCATGACGACGTCCATCGCGCGCAGCAGCCACACCGCGTCATTGCACGACGGCGAGATCGTCGAGGAATCCGATCTCGGCTCGATGCGGCGCGTCACGGCCGACAACCTGCCGATCCTCAAGGGGTTGTCGATCAAACGAGTACTGCTCAATCCGGGTGCGATGCGCACACCGCACTGGCACGCCAATGCCAACGAACTCACCTACTGCGTCCGAGGAACCGCGCTGGTGTCGATCCTCGACGACCACAGCAGCTTCTCGACGTTCATCGTGACGGCGGGCCAGATGTTCCACGCCGCATCCGGCTCGCTGCACCACATCGAGAACATCGGCGAGGACGTCGCAGAGTTCATCATCGCCTTCCGCAACGAACGCCCCGAAGACTTCGGGTTCGGCGCGACGCTGGGGGCCTTCTCCGACGCGGTGCTGGGCAACACCTACGATCTGCCCGCCTCGGACATGGCCAGGATTCGTCGTGACACTCGCGACCACAAGCTGGCCGCCCGCGCGGGCGCTCCCGACATCCCCGCGAGGGCGTATTTCAACGACCCGCACAAATTCGACGTCGAAGCGCAGGCACCCGGGCTGAACTACGTGAGCGGCAGTGCCCGCTTCGCGCGCAGCCAGTTCTGGCCGGTGCTCAAAGACATGTCGATGTATTCGCTGCGCGTCACCGAGGACGGCATGCGCGAACCACACTGGCATCCCGTCACCGCTGAGATGGGGTACGTGCAACACGGCGACGCCAGGATGACGATCATGAATCCCGACGGCACGCTCGACACCTGGACGATGACCACCGGCGACATGTATTTCATCCCCCGCGCCTACCCGCACCACATCGAGAACATCGGCACCGACGAGTGGCACTTCCTCATCTTCTTCGACCAGCCGTTCCCCGCCGACATCGGTTATCGCGCATCGGCGAGCGCGTACTCACGTGAGGTCCTCGCCGCCGCCTTCAACACCCATATCGACGACCTGCCCGAATTTCCTTTCACACCAGCCGATCCGCTGATCGTCCCGCGCATCAATCCGCTGGACTGAGGACATCGCCGAACAGGGTTTCCGGCTGTCGAATCGGCGTTCACCACGACCAGGCGGCCCGTCCCGGCGAGCGGGTCACACACCCCCGGGTCCGGCGACACCGAGTTTTGGGCGTGCCCTCGGAACGCAACTGTGCAACCATCGAGGCGTGGGACTGTCAGACTGTCTAACTGGTGTCGCACGCCCCTCCTTGGCTGTCGCCGCCAGTCTGTTGATCATGCCGCTGGTCGCGCCGCACGCCTTCGCGCAGCCACTACCTCCCCCGCCGCCTCCCCCGCTGCCGCCGGCTGCCGCCCCGGTCGGTCCCGTCGCGGGTCCGGCCCGGGCACCGCTGCCGATGGGGACTCCGGGCTGCCCCGACGTGGAGGTCGTCTTCGCGCGCGGCACGACGGAAGCCCCGGGCCTCGGAGCGATGGGGCAGGCTTTCGTGGACGACCTGCAGACCAAGCTCGGCGACAAGTCCGTGCGTGTGTACGCGGTCGACTACCCCGCCAGCCCGGATTTCCCGACCGCCATCCAGGGCATCGCCGACGCGAGCACACACGTCCAGGAGATCGCGACGAACTGCCCCGAGACCAAGCTGGTGCTCGGCGGTTACTCCCAGGGCGCGGCCGTCATGGGTTTCGTGACAACAGAATTGATCCCCGACGGGATCTCTGCGTCGGAGGTTCCGCAGCCGATGCCCGCCGACATCGCTGATCACGTTGCCGCGGTGACGCTGCTCGGCACGCCATCGGAGCGATTCATGGGTGTCATCCAGCAGCCCCCGGTAAAGATCGGCTCGCTGTACCAGCCGAAGACCATCGAGTTGTGCGTTCCCAACGACTTCGTCTGCTCGGCAGGCAACGACCTCGGCGCGCACGCCCGCTACATCTCCGACGGCCTGGTGACACAAGCCGCCGACTTCGCCGCGACCAAGGTGGCGCAGACGCCGACGCCGTCTTCCGCGGACGGTCCTTCACGGTGATGCCGGAACAGGCCGCCGCGGACCGATAGTCGCGATAGGGTTCCCTCGCTGAGTTGGGTCCAGCTCCTTCGGAAGGGTCGGCAATGGCCAGATCACGGTTCCTCGCACTCACCGCCTCCACGCTCGTAATTTTCGGGCTTGCGGCGTGCGCCCCGCCGGAAAAAGAGGAAAGCAGCAGCCAGACCGAGTCCGGCGTGAACGCCAGGGAGGCCACATCGGCCGAGGACTTCGGCGGCATGGAAGGCCTCGTCGAGGCCGCCAAGGCCGAAGGCGAGCTCAATGTGATTGCGCTGCCGCCGGATTGGGCAAACTACGGCGAGATCATCAGCGCCTTCTCAGAGAAGTACGGCATCAAGGTCAACTCCGCCCAACCGGACGCCAACAGCCAGGACGAGATCAACGCGGCCAACCAGCAGAAGGGCCGCAGCACGGCGCCCGACGTCTTCGACCTGGGCCAGGCGATCGCGCTGGCGAACACCTCGATGTTCGCCCCGTACAAGGTCGCGACATTCGACGACATCCCCGACGAATTCAAGGATCCCGACGGCACCTGGGTCAACGACTACGGCGGCTACATGTCGATCGGTTACGACTCGTCGAAGGTTCCGGAGATCACCGGTGTCAACGACCTTTTGAAGCCCGAGTTCCGAGGCAAGGTCGCGTTGAACGGAGACCCCACCACCGCGAGCGCCGCAGCCAACGGCGTGCTGATGGCGTCGATCGCCAACGGCGGGTCGGCTGACGACATCGCACCCGGTGTCGACTTCTTCAGACGGCTCAACGACGCAGGCAACTTCCTGCCTGTCGACCCGACGCCCGCGACCGTCGAATCCGGTCAGACACCCGTCGTCATCGACTGGGACTACCTGAATGCTGCCGAGTCGAAGAAAATCCCGACGTGGAAGGTGTTCGTGCCCAACGACGCCTTGGTCGGCGGCTACTACTTCCAGGCCATCAACAAGGACGGACCCCACCCCGCGGCCGCGCGCCTGTGGCAGGAGTTCCTTTACAGCGACGAGGGGCAGAATCTCTACCTTAAGGGATTGGCCAGGCCGGTTCGAGCCGAGCAGATGGCCGAGGCCGGAACGATCGACAAGGCCGCCTACGACGCACTGCCCGCCGTCACCGGAACCCCGGTTCTGCCGACCAACGAACAGAGCACCAAGAACGCCGAATTCCTCGGCGCGAATTGGGCTTCTGCAGTTGGGTGACCCAGCCGTCAGCCGATCCGGACGTCCTGACGGATCAGTTCTTTCTGGACCGCCGCGATGTCGACCTCGTCCAGATCCCGATCGGACTGCAGGGACACCGCGGCCGCCACGCCGGCGCCTTGCCCGGTGACGGCGCAGCAGGACATGTTTCGGGTCGCGGCGTGGGCGATGCGATCACCTCCGATCGCCCGCCCGGCAACGATCAGTCGGCGCACGGACCTCGGCAGCAGAGACCGGTACGGGATCTGCAGGTAACGTCCCGTCGTCGGTAACACCAAAACGCCGTAGCCGTCGATGAATTCCGGGTAGATGCCGATGCTGTCGTCGAATCGGCCCTGCTCACGTACGTCGGTCTCGGTGAGGTTGTAGACGGCGTCGATCTTGCGGGTGTCGCGCACCCCGATCGTCATGCCGAAGTTCCGCAGTCTGGCCGCCTTGCAGCCCGGCGTGTAGCGACGCAGGGCCTCGATCGCAAGCATCGCCTGTCTGCGGCCCTCGATCTCGAAGCGGGTGAGGCTGTCGGGATCGGTGCCGTCACAGCCTGACAGGTGAACAAGATTCATGTAGGTGAGCTCGCCGGTGTCGTGCACGGCACCCCACGTTCCGCCGATCGTCTTCAGGTCGGCGGGAAGCACACCGTCCTCGATGGCCTTCGCGAACGGCTTTTCCAGATACGGCGAGTAGCGATCGGCGTCCTTGGGGTCGATGTCGTCGGCGGCGAATTCTCCTGCTGCCCAGTCGCGATACGTCTGCGGGTCATCGGCCACCCCCTGAAGGAACGCCGCTTTGTCGACACCCGCCAGGTGGAACATCACCGAGGCCGCCATCATCTGCTCGACGGGCGTCTTGTGCACCCGGGCACCCGCCCGAGTTGCCACGTCGGCGTCCCCCGTTGCGTCGATGACGCGGCGAGCAAGGATCGCCTCGCGGCCCGCTTTGGATTCGGTGATGATGCCGATGACGGTGTCGCCGTCCATCAGCGGCGCGACGAACTGCCGGTGCAGCATCGCGTGAATGCCGGCCTCCTCGACGAGCCGATCGGCAACCAGCTTGAAGCCCTCGGAGTCCAGTTCGTAGGACAGCGACTGACTTTCGGGCACCGCCGCACCCATGTCCTTGGCGCGCCGCTCGAACTCCCACCCGATGCCGCCGGCCTCGACCGTCTGCTCGTGGCGGTACCAGGCGAAGCCCTCGACACCGACGGCCGTGATGTTGCCGCCGAAGCACCCGAACCGTTCGACCAGGGCCACGTCGACGCCGGCGCGCGCCGCCGCCAGCGCCGCGGCCAAACCGCCGGGCCCGGAACCCACGACCAGCACCTCGGTCTCGTGGATGACGTCGATCTCCCGACTGGGCTCGGTGATGGTGCGGGTCATGACGCGGGATCCTAGCCCCGCGGGGTGTCTGCTCCGCGAATCAACAGTGCGGCCCCGGCCAACAGCTCCCACGCAATGATCGGGTACACAGCCGCGCGCTCGACCAATCCGGGTGGCACGACCCGGGATACATCGGCTGTCAACACCAGGAGGCTGACGATGCCGAGGCTTCCGAGCGCAATGCCGGTCCGGCCCAATCCGCGCTGTACCCCGATGGCTTGGCAGGCGACCCCGCCGGCGATCACCGCGACGTTACCGCCCACAATCGCAAGCCCGGCACCGGCGACGTGCCAGTGGGCCTGCGCCGATCCACTCGGGAAGGTACCCACCAATGCGTTGCCGACGGCGTTGACGACGGCCGCGGTGACGAACAGCTGAGCTACCCGGCTCCGTCGGAACAAGCTCTTTCCGATGACGCACGCGCCTGCCGCGAACAACGTCCCGTGTACGACGAACGCGATGTTCATCAGCGGCACCGCACCGAGATCACTGATGAAATCGGTGGTGTAGCTGTATCCGTCCACCCTCGCCGCCGCGATCCCCTTGCAGGCGAGATAGACAGTCGCACCCAGAAGCCAGAGGACGGCCGTCAGGCGCGCAGGGTTCACACCCCCCAGAGTGTCACCGGACTGGTCGCGTCGCGGAGTTGCGCCGCCCGGTGATGCCGACGTAGACGGCGATGAGGGCGGTCGCGATGATGATGCCCACCAGGAACGGGATGATTTTGAAGCCGCCGTTCTGGTTCGAATATCCGAGCTTGTACGAGATCCACGTGCCCAGGAAAGACCCAACCGCGCCGAGCAGCACCGTCATGACGACTCCGATGCTCTGCTTCCCCGGCAGGATCAGGCGCGCAAGAGCGCCAACGATGAGTCCGACGACGACGGCGCCGATGATCGTTCCGATCATGTGTTTCTACCCCTCTGCTAGTCCCCGACGGGCCACGAGCCCTTTGCATCCGACCCGTGGCAGATACCCGCGATCTCGAGGAGTAACCAGGCGACTCACGTCATACTCCGCGTTCCACCGGTAGGCGCCCGCTGTCGACGGCCGCCACCATCGCAGCATGGTCGGCCTCGGTCTGATCGGCGTAGCGCCGCGCGAATACGCACAGCGCGTCGTCGACGCGTTCCGATCGGCCCATGTAACCGGCGATCATCGAGGCGCCGCTCGTCCTGGCGTGCCCTTTGGCGAGCAGCTGGCCAACGACGCTCGTGTAGTCGATCAACGCGGTGCCGTGCATCGCGTCGAGCGGGATGGTGCCCTTCATATTGCGAAACTGCCGCACGTAGAACTGCAGACCGTTGACGGTGGTCCATCCCAGCAGAGGGTCGCTCACCGTTTGCAGCGCCTGCTGATACTCGACCACCCGCTGACCCTGGTGGGCGTGCCACGCGGATTCGCCGTGGACGTGGCGCGCCAGCACCGAGCGGCGGGCCTGCTTGAGTTGCAGGAACACGACATCCTCGGGCGAAGACCCTTCCAGCAGAGCGACATACGCGCGCAAGCCCACGCTGCCGACGCCGACCACTTTGTGCGCGACGTCGAGCAGCGTGTATCCACCCAGCACGCGGCGCCAATGAGAGGACAGCGTCGGCAGATAGTCGTCCAGCGCCTCGGCGAGTGCCTCGGCCTCGTGGTCCGGCAGTCGGGTGATCAGCGGAGGCTCCTCCACGATCCTGCGTACGCCGTCGACCTCCTCGGTGAAGCGGGGCAGCGCACGGTCACTCGTGCGGTGGCGAGCCCTCGCGGCCGACCGTCGCACCTCGTCGGCCAATGCGCCCGCCGTCTCCCCGGCGAGGCGGTCGACGTCGAGCCGCGTGAACGATCGGGAGAACAACGGCTCGTCGGCGAGCCTGCGCACCTCGATCCGGTAGGACGAGACGCAGGAGCGCACGGCGGCACCGCAATCGTCCTCGGAGGCGCCGTTGTGGCGCCCGGCGACCCAGATGCTTGCCACCAACCGGCGCAGATCCCATTCCCAGCCGCCAGGGTGCGCCTCGTCGAAGTCGTTGAGATCGATGACGAGGTCGCGCTCCGGGGACGCGTAGAACCCGAAGTTGCCCAGGTGCGAGTCGCCGCACACGACGGGCATGATGCCGGTCGCCGGCAGCCGCGCCACGTCGTCGGCCATGACGACGGCGGTGCCACGGAGAAACCCGTAGGGAGAGGCGACCATTCGCCCAACCCGTACGGGGATCAGCCGCTCCAGCCTGCCGCGGTGATTGGCCTCGATCAGACTGATCGGGTCCGGCCGATCGGCCGGCGGTGTCCACTCGGCCAGCGTCTTGCGGGGCACTCGTTTGCGAAGACTCTTTCCGAGTGCGTACCGCTCGGCCCGGGTCACCGGACGCTGCCGCAGCGAGTGGTAGGCCCCGGTGTCGGTCTCGGCGAGCACGGTGTGCCTGGTCGGTTCGGGACCGGTCGCGACGCTCATCGGCTCCATGTTGCGCCGGTTGGTGGGTGTGCGCGACAGCTTGAGATAACGAGTTCGCCGCGATTACACCGACGTGCGGTTGCGCCCCTGTGGCGTCAACCGGGCTACGCCGCGCAGGATCCACGGTGCGCGTCTCGCGACCATGCCGACCGCGCGATCCGTGGGGTACATCGCCGCTCGGGGACCCGGAGTGGGAGTCGACGCCAGCTTCGCTTCCGAGGAGTCTGCGCGGGGCCCGCCGCGGTCAACTGCAAGAAGTTGCCAATCCCCGGGCACGCCACGCAATTCCACATTGCCGCGGTCCTGGAAACTGGTGCCCGATCCGACGACGAGGTCGCGCACGGTTCGCGACACAACGATTTCCCCCGCCCCCGCCTGGCCCAGAATGCGCGCGGCGATGTGGACTGCGATTCCGCCGATGTCGTCGTCCATCAGTTCGCACTCACCCGTATGGATTCCGGCACGCAGCTCGATTCCCAGCTTCTCCGTTTCAGCGTGTAACGCTTCGGCACACCGGATCGCCTGCGTCGGTCCGTCGAAAGTGGCCAGATGCCCGTCGCCGGTGCTCTTCACGACCGTGCCGCCGAAGCGCTGCGCAAGTTCGGAGGTGACGGCGCCGATGCGTTCCAACACTGCCCGCCATTGCTCGTCGCCGGCGGAGGCGGCGCGTTGCGTCGAGGACACCATGTCGGTGAACAGGACGGTGCGCAGCGCCCGCTGCGACGACGACGGTGCGGCGTGGCTTCCCGTCAGGAACTCTTCGATACCGGTGAGCACCTTCCCGGGCTCGGTGTACCAGGGAGCGTGGTCGACGCCCTCCACCTCCAGGTACTGCGCGCCAGGAATGTGGTCAGCAAGATAGCGGCCGCACTCCACGGGCATGGTGTCGTCGCGGGCGTGGACGACCAGAGTGGGTCTGGAAATTGTTGCGAGCAGCGGCCTTACGTCGATATGCAGATTCGATTCCAGGGTTGCGCGCGCCATCCCGGGGCTCGAGCTCATGCGCTCGAACATCGCGAGCTGTCGCATCGACCGAACCGAAGGAAACAGGGCCTTGGCCGTTTTCCCGCTGCCCCACGCCGACTTGGCGGTGCGGCCGAATTCCTGCAAACGCATCACCTGGTGCGGGTTGAGCGCGTACTTGTCGCCCAGTTCGTCGCGGAGGCGAACCGCGACTTCTGCCGGATCCGACTCCACATCCTCCCAACCACCGCCGATGAGGTAGGCGAAAGATCCGAAGACGATCAGGGCGCGTGTCCGCTCGGGCCGTTTGGTGGTGAAATAAACGGCCTGCGCGCCGCCCTCACTCATCCCGAACACCGCCGCCCTCTCGAGACCTGCGGCGTCCATCACTGCCTCGATTTCGGTCACCCGGTCGTCCAGCGTCCGCACCCGCGGCACCGGATCCGACAGGCCGACACCGGCCTTGTCGAAGATCACCACGCGGCAGAAAGTAGCGAGCTGGTCGAAGAACGCCTTGAACTCGGGCAGGGTCCAGAAGAGTTCGATGTGGCTCACCATCGGCCCGACGAAGACGAGGTCGACCGGCCCGGCACCGAACACTTGATACGCCAGGCTGAGCTCGCCGCAGGGCGCGTACGAGGTATCGGCCACGGGACAAGGGTAATTGACGCAGCTGCAGGCTCCTGGGTTTCCGCCGACGATGAATTCTGCGATGCCCCGGAGTCAGACCGGTGACGATTGGAGCGGTATGAGCAGAACCAACCTGTCGATGTCGATCTCAGCGGACGGATATGTCGCCGGGCCCCATCAGAGCGAGGAGCACCCGTTGGGTATCGGTGGCGAGGCATTGCACCGATGGCACATCGGACCCGACGCGCAGCATCCGGTCAACCGGCAGGTTGCCTCCGAGATGTTGGACGGGATGAAGGCAACCATCATGGGCCGCAACATGTTCGGACCCATCCGCGGCGAGTGGGACTCGGACTGGCACGGATGGTGGGGAGACGAGCCGCCCTACCACTGCCCGGTGTTCGTGCTGACTCACTACGAGCATGCACCGATAGAACTGAAGGGCGGCACCACGTTCCACTTCGTGACCGATGGAATCGAGTCCGCGTACCAGAAGGCCGTCGCGGTGGCCGAGGGAAGTCCGATCTCCATCGCGGGAGGGGCGTCCTGCGCCCGACAGGCGATCAGCGCGGGGATCGTCGACGAGATCGATCTCCAGGTGAGTGCGGTGATCCTGGGCTCCGGTGAGCGCCTGTTCGAGGGCTTCGAACCGGGCAAACCCAACCTCGAATTGGTACGTGTCCTCGACGCGCCCGGAGTCGCGCACCTGCGCTACCGCGTCGTGCGCTGACGAGAAAGCGGGCCAGGGCTTTCACCCTGACCCGCTTCTTTCCGGTGGAGCTGCCGGGAATTGAACCCGGGTCCTACGGCATTCCCTCGAGGCTTCTCCGTGCGCAGTTCGCTATGCCTCTACTCGGATCTCCTGATCACGCGAACAAGTCAGGATGACGATCCCAGTCGCTGTTTGGTGTCCCGAGGAGCTCCGCGACCGAACTCCTCGGTTGATCCCTCTAGATGACGCCAGGATCCGGGTCGAGGGCTTTCCCGGTCTGACGGACTAGCTATCGCTTAGGCAGCGAGGGCGTAGTCGCGCTGATTGGAATCGGCGCTTAATTGGTTACAACGACGCTTACGGTGGTCAGTTGTCTGCACCGGCACGCTTCCCTTGATTCGATGCGCGAAGTCGAAACCGTTCAGCCCCTTGTCTGTGAAACTTCGCCACACCCGCCGACCTTCGGCGGACCCTCCATACTACCGGGCATATCAACACGAGCCAGCGAATATTTAGTCCCGATTGGGCGGCCCATTCGCCAGCAGCGGCGCATGCTCGCGGTGGCCGTCGCGCCACTGCGCGCTGAGCTCGGCCATCGGCACAGGCTTGCTGAAGAGGTGACCTTGCGCGTAGTGGCATCCCGCTGCATGGACGGTGTCGGCCTGCAGTCGTGTCTCGATGCCTTCGGCAACGACGTCCAGCCCGAGATCACTACAGAGCTTGATCACCGACCTATACAGGGCGAGGTCGCGGTCCGGATCGGAGGCGGTGGCCAGGCTACGGTCGAGCTTCACAATCTGCACAGGCAGTGCGTGCAGGTAGGTCAGCGAGTTGTAGCCGGCACCGAAATCGTCCAGAGCAAGACGTACCCCGATCTCGTTGAACCGCCGGATCTGCGCGGCCGCGTCGTCGAGGTCCACGATCGGCAGGGTCTCGGTGATCTCCAGCACGAGGCGATGCGGATCCATCGCGCAATGGCTGAGTGTGTGCCGTACCTGCTCCTCGAATCCAAGATTGCCGAGGCGCGCGGCACCGACGTTGACATGGATGTTCACCCCGCCGAGTCCGGCTTCCGCCACTTCGCGGCACGCCAGGTCCAGAACTAGTGCGTCGAGCATTGCCCCGAGACCGGCCGATTCGGCGACCGCGACGAAGGTCTCGGGCGGGATCAGGATCCCGTTGGGCGCAGTCCACCGGGCCAACGCCTCGACAGCCACCAACGTCTCGTCGGGCAGTCGCACAACCGGCTGGTACACCAGGCTGAACCCTTCGGGCACCCCACCGTGGGCCTCACGCAATGCAGCTGGAAACTCGGCCCGCACCCCGGCCGTCGGCTGGTAGACCACCGCGGTGTTCTTGCCGATCCGTTTGCCCGCATACATCGAGATGTCGGCCTGCCGCAGCAGGTCGTCCGACGTCTGCGCTGCTCCTCCGCCTCCGGACCTGACCAGGCCCATGCTGGCGCGAACGCGCACCGACGACCCGTGGACGGGAAAGGGCTCACGCAGGGCCACGCGAAGCCGGTCCGCAACCACCTCGGGCATGCCGTGTCCACCGACGATGAGGATGGCGAATTCATCGCCCCCGATGCGCGCCAGCGTGTCGCGAGGGCTGAGACTGCGCTTCAACCGCTCCCCCACGGCGCGCAACAACTCGTCGCCCGCGGCGTGTCCGAACCGGTCGTTGACCTCTTTGAAGTCGTCGAGGTCGACGAAGATCAGCACGAACTCTCCGCGCTGCATCGCCTCGTCGAGGCGCTGCGCGAACAGCAATCTGTTCGGCAATCCGGTCAGCGAATCGTGGAAGACCTGATGGGCGAGACCGCGCTGGGCGTCGTAGAGACGAACGGTGAGCATCCTCTGCGCTCCCATCGCCGCGACCTGCCTCGCCGCGACCAGGATCACCATGACGAGGGTCGTCGAGACCACATAGGTATCGAGTGAATGCCCGTTGAGGACGTGATACGACAGCAGGATCGAGATCCCGAGGAATCCGGTGTAGGGCAGGATCAGCTGCGCCCAGTCCATCGGTCGGATGCGGTTCGCCGGCTCCGTCCGCTCTGCTCTTTCCCGCATCGCCAGCGCGATGAACAGCGGTCCGAGGACCACGCCGATGCCGCCCCAGGTTTGGGCATAGGGCGCGCCGATGGAGTCGAAGTACGCGACGACCCGGTCGGACGCCACGATCGCGACGAAGCCACTGGCCAGTTGCAGGTAGTTCGACCGGTAGGGACGATCGGCCGAATACATCATGCCGACCACCGCGGCGAAGACGACCAAGATCAGTTGGCCCACCGCGTACGCCGTCTCCACTGCCGGGACGCCGGACTGCGGCAGCGAGGCCATCGAGAATGCTCCGAAGTGGCCGATGATCACCAGCAGCGCGAAAGACGCCGCGGCGACACCCCCGTCGAGCACCGTGATGAGCGCCGTATGACGCACCGAGCTGTCCCCGGACACATGGACCCCGCGTGCGGCAACGGCAAGCACCACCACCGCCGCAGTGGCGAGTAACAGGAACAGCCAGTAGAGCACGAGCCACGTCAGAGGCGGTACGCCGCCGGCGCGGTTCCACCACGCAATCTCGCCCAACGCCAAACAGGCCACGGCTCCCGCAGCCAGCAACCGCCACAGCCGCGCGCTTCCGTGCACCCCGCGCGCGACGACCAGACCGTACGCGACCGCGATCGCGGCCGTGCAGATCTGCAGGATCCTGTCCACTCTGACGGCTGCCTCGTCACCCCAGGGCGCAAGCGCGTTCACCATCACCAGCACCGTTGCTGAGACGAGAAGAGCACTGCGACCGCGGTACCCGTTGACGGCGACACCCCCTGTCCCCCGCGTCGGACAACACCAGCCGGTTGCCCTCAAACCAGCGGCGCTAGCCTGCCGCGATCATCGCGACGGCAGCAAGCGCCACTACCATGCCGACCGACTGCCAGACAGTCACTCGTTCCCGCAGCACCGCAATCGCCAAGACGACCGTCGCCGCAGGATAAAGCGCCACCAGGACACCGGCTAGCGACAATAATGACGACTGCAGGGCCAATAGCGTGGCGATATTGGCAACCGAATCGAGCACACCGGCGAATAACGCGAGCCGCAGCGGCACGCCTCGTTCGAAAACCAGGTTCGCCGTCGCCAACGCGGCGATGAAAACAATGGTGGTGGCAGCGATTCGACCGAAGACCAGGGGCCACAGATTCGCCTCGGGCGGGACCTGGTCGAGGACGACGAAGTTCATCCCGAAGGCGACTCCGGATCCGACTGTCAACAGCGCCACCCGGGGCGTGAAGCGGTGTGGCCGCAAATCCGTGTCGGTAGCTTCCCGGCTGACCAGCACCACCGCCACCAGCGCCAGCACGATGCCGACCGCGGCCCACGCGCCCGGCCGCTCCCCTAGCGTGAGGCCCGCGGCCACGGGGATGCCGGCGACCAGAACCGCGGTCAGCGGGGACACCACCGAGATGGGCCCCACGCCCAGCGCCGCATAGAACCACCACACGCCGAACGCTTGAGCCACCCCGGCCAGCAACCCCCAGAGCACAGCCTGGGTGCTGAGCTGCCCGCCGACCACCGAGGAAACGATCGTCAGCAGCATCAGCGCCAGCGGATACGACACGATCACCACTCGCAGTGCGGCGACCCGGCGCGAGGCTATTCCCCCGACGAAGTCACTGACGCCGTAGCCCAGCGCCGCGACGAGCGCGCTGAGGATGCCCGTCAGGAGGGCATGCCCTTGACCCGACGACCGAGTTCGCGAGTGACCTCCCGTGCGGCGTCGCGACGGGCCATGTCCTGGCGCTTGTCATGGGCCTGCTTACCGCGGGCCAGGGCCAGTTCGACCTTCACCTTGCCGCCGGTGAAGTACAGCGACAGCGGAACCAGTGTGAGATTGCCGTCGCGAATCTTGCCGACCAGGTTGTCGATCTCCTTGCGGTGCAACAACAACTTGCGGTTGCGGCGCGGTGCGTGATTGGTCCAGGTGCCGTGGTGATACTCGGGGATGTGCAGGTTGCGCAACCAGATCTCCCCGTCGTCGACGGTGGCGAACGCATCGGCGAGCGACGCCGTACCGTCACGCAGGCTCTTCACCTCGGTGCCGACCAGCGCCACGCCGGCCTCGTAGGTCTCTAGGATCGAGTAGTTGTGCCGAGCCTTGCGATTGGACGCCACAACCTGGTTGTTGCTGTCCTTGCTGGACTTGGCTTTCTTGGACACCGCTACCTTCGTACGTAGAGCCGCAGCGTGACGTAGGCCGTCACACCGGACATCGCCAAGCCGAGGAACAACATCCACGGCGCGCTGTAATAGAGAACGTCAGCGTAGTCGACCTTGGCAATGAGATTCGCCTGATAAAACTGGTCGAGCGCACTCTCCAGGAACAACGCGCGCACGAGAATCAATCCGCCGATGGCGATCAGCACACCGATCAATGCGGCGAGCATCGCCTCCAACAGGAACGGCAGCTGTGTGTACCAGCGGGTGGCACCCACCAATCGCATGATGCCTATCTCGGTGCGTCGGGTGTACGCCGCGACTTGAACCATGTTGGCGATCAACAGAACTGCGCCGATCGCCTGCACCAATGCCACCGCGAATGCCGCGTTGCTGATGCCGTCGAGGACCGCGAAGAGTCTGTCGATGAGATCCTTCTGGTTCAGCACACTCTGCACACCAGGCTGGCCGATCATCGCCTCGTCGAAGTTCTGGTGCTGTTCGGGATCGTTGAGCTTGACCACGAACGAGGCGGGGAATGCGTCCTTGCCCGCTACATCTTTGTACTGCGGGAATTTCCGGATCGCGTCCTCGTAGGCTTCATCGCGGTTGAGGAACCGCACGGAACGCACGTCGTCGCGATCCTCGATGGTCTGACGCAACGCCTTACACGGGTCGTTGTCGCACGTCGGGTCGTTGTCGGCCACGTCGCCGGTGAGGAATACCTGGCTCTCGACACGGTCCAGATAGATGGCGCGCGACTGATCAGCCAACCGCACCACGAGCAGACCGCCTCCGAACAGGCCTATCGAGATGGCGGTGGTGAGGATCATCGCGACCGTCATGGTCACGTTGCGACGAAGCCCCGTCAGGACCTCATTGATGAGAAAGCCGAAGCGCACTTAGCGATCCATTCCGTAGACGCCGCGCTGTTCGTCGCGAATCAGCCGGCCGAGTTCGAGTTCGACGACGCGCTGGCGCATCGAGTCGACGATGTGGTGGTCATGAGTGGCCATCACCACCGTCGTGCCCGTCCGGTTGATGCGCTCGAGCAGGTCCATGATGTCCTTGCTGGTTTCGGGATCCAGGTTCCCGGTGGGCTCGTCGGCCAGCAGCACCAGGGGACGGTTCACGAACGCCCGGGCGATCGCGACGCGCTGTTGCTCACCGCCGGACAACTCGGCGGGCAAGCGGTTCGCCTTGCCCGACAGACCGACCATCTCGAGCACATCGGGCACCACACGATTGATGGTGTCGGCCCGCTTTCCGATCACCTCGAGCGCGAACGCGACGTTCTCGAAGACCGTCTTCTGCTGGAGCAGACGGAAATCCTGGAACACGCAGCCGATGACCTGACGCAGACCCGGGATGTGCCGGCCGGACAGCTTGTTGACGTGGAACTTGGACACCCGGATGTCACCTGATGACGGGTTCTCCTCGGCCAGCAGCAGACGCATGAACGTCGACTTGCCGGAGCCCGACGGCCCGATGAGGAAGACGAACTCACCCTTGTCGATCTTGACCGAGACGTTGTCGAGCGCCGGACGGGCGGACGACTTGTACTGCTTTGACACACGGTCGAGGGTGATCATCACGGCACGCCAGTGTAGCGGGGCCGCTTGTCGTTACCTCATTACTGGGGCTGCGGCGGCGTCGTCGGCGGTGTCGCCTCCGGTGGCGCGACCGTGGTGGGCGGGACGGTCGGCGGCGCCTGAGTGAACGTCTCGGGGCGTTGCGGCCCCGGCCCGTCGGGATCGATGACGGTCGTCGACGGACCGAATGGAACCACCGGACCGACGGGGGTGCTCGACGTCGTCTCCGGCGCAGTTGTCGACGTGGTGATCTCCGGAGTCGTCGTGGTCGTTGTGGTGGTGCGCGGCGTGGTGGTGGTGAACGCGGGTTCACGGGTCTGGACGTTGGTGCGCGGCACCCACGTGTAGTTCGGGTCGGGCACGAAGCCCGGTGGCACCACCTGCTGGGCGGGATCGACCGCAGGAGCCGACGGCGCCGGTTGATAGTTCTGGTTCACCCAGAACAGCGCCACGAACGCGAGTAACAGGCCTGCCGTGGACGTGCGCATGCGCCCACCGAGGATGTATTGGGGCCAGTTGCGCCCCTCTCCCTCGCGCCTCCTCAACGCAAACTTCATTTCTCCGAGTCCGTTCGCGCGGCGCTCTTGTCGGCGTCGGTTCGAGCGGGATGCGGAATGGCCGCGACGACCGGCGGGGCCACCTCGCCGGGTGCGACGATCCCCGCGATGCGCAGAGCGCGGATCACGAGGATGCGCATTCGCCTGCCCACTTCGAACTGCTTCCCCGGCAGTGTGCGCGCAACCATCCGCAGGGTCACCGTGTCCAGTTCGATGCTCTCCACGCCCATCAGCTGGGGTGCATCGAGGAGGAGGTCTTCCAGCTGCGGATCGTTGGTGGCGTTGTTGGCCACTTCGTGCAGCACGTCGTTGACCTTGTTCAGGTCGGCTGAGGCGGGCACCGGGATGTCGATGACGGCGCGTGCCCAGTCCTTGGACAGGTTGACCGTCTTCACGATCTGGCCGTTGGGAATGGTGAACATCTCTCCCTCGGACGACCGAAGCTTCGTCACGCGCAGCGTCACGTCTTCGACGGTGCCCTCGGCGGGCTGGGCGATTCCGGAGACGGTGAGCGCGACGAGGTCACCGAAGCCGTACTGCTTTTCGGTGATGATGAAGAACCCCGACAGCAAGTCCTGAACAAGCCGTTGAGCGCCGAAACCGAGCGCTGCACCGATCACGGCGGCGGGAGCGACGAGAGAGCCGATCGGAATCGCCAGGACGTCGGTGATCTGCACTGCGACCATCACGAACAGCAGGCCGACCGAGACGTAGGAGATCACCGACGCCACCGCCTGCCGGTGCTTGGCGCTTTCCGAGCGCACCAGCTGATCGCTCTCCTGGTATTCGGCGTCGATGCGACGCACGACACGCTGCGCCATCCAATTGATGAACCTCGCGGCCAGTAAAGCGCCGATCAGCAGCAGCGCGATGCGGACACCGCGGTCGAGAATCCACACGCCGATGTCGCCCCGCCAGAAGCCGTGCCACCGGGACGCGAAATCGAATGCGAGAAGGGTGTTGTTCAAGGGCTAGTTGTCGCTGTCGTCTTTTTGGTTGCGCCACCTGATCCCTGCTTCGAGGAATCCGTCGATGTCGCCGTCGAGCACCGCGGCGGGGTTGCCCACCTCGTACTCGGTGCGCAGATCTTTCACCATCTGATACGGGTGCAGGACGTAGGACCGCATCTGATTACCCCACGAGCTGCCGCCGTCACCTTTGAGGGCGTCCATCTCGGCGCGCTCCTCCAACCGTTTGCGCTCCAACAGCTTCGCCTGCAGAACGCGCATCGCCGACACCTTGTTCTGCAGTTGCGACTTTTCGTTCTGGCAGGTGACCACGATTCCCGTCGGGATATGGGTGAGCCGCACCGCCGAGTCGGTCGTGTTCACCGACTGTCCACCTGGACCGCTGGACCGGTAGACATCGACGCGGACGTCGCCCTCGGGGATCTCGATGTGGTCGGTGGTCTCCACCACGGGCAGCACCTCGACGTCGGCGAACGACGTCTGGCGCCTGCTCTGGTTGTCGAACGGGCTGATCCGCACCAGCCGGTGGGTGCCCTGCTCCACGGACAGGTTGCCGTAGGCGTAGGGCGCATGCACGGCGAAGGTGGCGCTCTTGATCCCGGCTTCTTCGGCGTAGGACGTGTCGAAGATCTCTACGGGATAGTCGTGCTGCTCGGCCCAGCGGATGTACATCCGCATCAGCATCTCGGCCCAATCGGCGGCGTCGACGCCACCCGCGCCGGAACGAATGTTGACCAGCGCTTCCCGCTCGTCGTATTCGCCCGACAGCAGGGTGCGGACCTCCATGGCCTCGATGTCCTCGCGCAGCTTCGCCAACTCCGCGTCGGCCTCGGCGAGTTCGTCCTCGCCCCCCTCCTCGGCGGCGAGTTCGTAGAGCACCGGCAGGTCGTCGACGCGGCTGCGCAGTTCCTCGACGCGCCTCAGCTCGTTCTGCGCGTGCGACAGGTCGCTGGTGACCTTCTGGGCGTGCGCTTGGTCGTCCCAGAGCTTCGGATCAGAGGCCTGCTGCTCGAGCTGCGTGATCTTCTCGCGAAGCCCGTCGATGTCGACGACACGCTCCACTGTGGTCAGCGTGGCGTCGAGAGCGGCGATGTCGGCTTGGCGGTCGGGATCCACGGGGATTCAGGGTACTCACTCCAGCGATGAGGCTGATTGTCGCTCGGTTTTCCGGCTTCGCCGACTGTTTTCGCATCGACCTCTGGCGAATGCCGTCGATGACGTTCGTTGCGTTCTAGAGTCGGGCCAGAACCTCGTCCGGCCGCGACGCGACAGCCCCTTGCGCGCACCGGGCACGCGACAGAAGGCGTGAAACATGCCCGCTTTGCGGCCGTACTACGTGGCCATCGTCGGCTCCGGTCCTTCCGGATACTTTGCCGCCGCTTCTCTTCTGAAGGCGGGCGGGCCGGACGCCGAACGCGACGTCCGTATCGACATGTTGGAGATGTTGCCGACTCCGTGGGGCCTGGTGCGGTCGGGGGTGGCTCCCGATCACCCCAAGATCAAATCGATCAGCGCCCAGTTCGACAAGATCTCGGGTGACCCGCGTTTTCGATTCTTCGGCAACCTCGTGGTCGGAGACCATGTGCACCCGTCCGAACTGGCCGAGCGCTACGACGCCGTCATCTATGCGATCGGCGCCCAGTCCGACCGGGCCCTCGGAATCCCGGGTGAGGATTTGCCAGGCAGCGTCGCGGCTGTGGACTTCGTCGGCTGGTACAACGCCCACCCGCACTTCGAGGAGATGGCGCCCGACGTTTCGAGCGGCAGGGCGGTTGTCGTCGGCAACGGCAACGTCGCCATCGACGTAGCGCGCATCCTGGTCAGCGATCCCGACATTCTCGGCGAGACCGACATCGCCGACCACGCGCTGCAGTCGCTGCACGCCCGCGGCGTCGAAGAGGTGCTCATCATCGGTCGGCGCGGGCCGCTGCAGGCGCCCTTCACGACGCTCGAACTGCGGGAACTCGGCGACCTTGAAGCGCTCGGCGATGTCGATGTGATCGTCGATCCCGAGGACCTGGCCGACATCACCGAGGAAGACCTCGACGCCGCGGGTAAGACGGTCCGCAACAACATCAAGGTCTTGCGGGGATACGCCGAAACCCCGCCCAGGGGGGCCAAGCGCCGCATCGTCTTCCGATTCCGCACGTCGCCGATCGAGATCAAAGGCGATTCCCGTGTCGAGTCGATTGTGCTGGGCCGCAACGAGTTGATCAGTGGCCCCGACGGCAGGGTGTCGGCCAAGGACACTGGTGAGCGTGAGGAGGTTCCCGCGCAATTGGTCGTGCGCGCGGTCGGCTACCGCGGGATGCCGACTCCGGGCCTGCCGTTCGACGAGCGCGCGGGAACGATCCCGCACATCGACGGGAAGATCGAGGGCAGTCGCAACGAATACGTCGTCGGTTGGATCAAACGCGGGCCGACGGGTGTCATCGGCAGCAACAAGAAGGATTCGGCGGACACCGTCGAGACACTGCTGGCCGACCTCTCTGCCGCCGAGCTGGCCGACCTCGGGTCGGATCAACCCGAGACGGTGCAGCGCTGGCTGCTGGAGCGCCAGCCCAAGCTGGTGACGAACGAGCACTGGAAACTGATCGACGAACACGAACGCACCGCGGGCGAAGGAGTGGGCCGACCCCGCGTGAAGCTGACCAGTGTGGCCGAACTGCTACGCATCGGGCACGGCTGACAAAGCTAGCTGTAGGGCCGCTGGTCGGGCGGCGTCGGCTCGGGTCGCGAGCCGAACGCCCACTTCTCCGGATTGCCGGTCGAATACATGACGGGGATCAACTGACCCATCGTCGGCCACTGGTTCACGTCGACGGTCAATCGCGTGTACACGGTGTACTCGTTGACGGTCGGGCCGTTGATGACACCGGTGATGGTGACGAACTGCTCACCGGTGACCCCCTCGGGCCTGGGGCTCACCCCGGTGACCAACAGGGTCCCCTGCAGCCAATCGCTTCCCGCGCCGCGCTTGCGCATCATGCGTGGCCCGATCAGAAGGACGAACGCACCGAGGATCAGGAGGATGAGCGCGATTTCGACCACACCGACATGGTAGGACGACACCTATGGCTACCTCCGTAGACGACCTTGACCTCGCGCTGCAACTGGCCGACGAAGCGGACGCACTGACGATGCAGCGTTTCGGCGCGGTCGACCTGCGCGTCGAGACGAAGCCGGACATGACACCGGCCACCGACGCCGATCTGGACACCGAGAAGTTGCTGCGCACCGGGCTGGGTCGACACCGGCCCGGTGACTCCGTGTTCGGCGAGGAATTCGGCGGGACCAAGGAGCTCACCGGCCGGCAGTGGGTGGTCGACCCGATCGACGGCACGAAGAACTTCGTCCGCGGGGTGCCGGTGTGGTCCACGTTGATCGCGCTGCTGGCCGACGGTGTTCCGGTCGTGGGGGTGGTCAGCGCGCCGGCACTCGGCCGCCGGTGGTGGGCAGCCGAGGGTCGGGGCGCCTTCACGTCGTTCGGCGGCGCCACGCGCCGCATCTCGGTTTCCGGAGTGGCTGACCTCGACTCGGCGAGCCTGTCGTTCTCCGACCTGACTACGGGCTGGGACGATTTGCGTGCCCGGTTCGTCGAACTGCTCGACAGCGTCTGGCGGGTGCGCGGTTACGGCGACTTCTGGTCGTACTGTCTGGTCGCGGAGGGGGCGGTCGACGCCGCCGTCGAGCCGGAGGTGAAGCTGTGGGACCTCGCACCGCTGGACATCCTGGTGCGTGAGGCGGGCGGCCGGTTCACCGACCTCGCCGGGCAGCCCGGTCCGCACGGCGGAAGCGCGGTGGCCACCAACGGACTGCTGCACGACAGGGTGCTGTCCGCGCTGCGCTGAGCCGCTGAGTCGCGAGGGGCTTCCGGCGACCGCCTGCAAACTGTTTTCGCGGGATCCGTAAGTTGCCAATCTCTTTGCCGCACATCGCGTCACGCCACTACCCCATCGGTTAGTGGCATGGTTCAGCTAAGATCGTCTGACCAGTTGCCTTGTGACTTGCCTTACAGATTTTGCGAACTTACCGACGAGTCAGTTGACATACCTTACTCTGGAGTCAGTTGCGGTGAAGCAGCGACAGCTTCTGCGTTTACGAGGAAGGCGACATGACCAACACCATTCCCTCCAAACGGAACGGCAAGGAGAGCGCCGTCGGCGTCCACAAGCACCAGCGCACCGCCATCGACGTCGGGATCGCCCTTCTCACCCCACTCGTCGGTCAGGAGTTCCTGGACAAGTACAACCTCCGCGATCCCCTCAACCGAGGCCTCAAGTACGGCGTTAAACAAGCGTTCTCGGCGGCGGGTGCGACGACGCGGCAGTTCAAGCGAATTCAGGGGCTCGGCAAGCCCGCGACCAGGTTGGAGGGCCCCAAGCCCGGGAAGAACTCCGACTATTTCGACCTGACCCCCGACGACGACCAGAAGATGATCGTCGCGACGGTCGAGGAGTTCGCCGAGGAGATCCTGCGACCCGCGGCGCACGACGCCGATGCGGCCGCCACCTACCCGCCGGACCTCATCGCCAAGGCCACTGAGCTCGGTATCACGGCCATCAACATCCCCGAGGAATTCGACGGCATCGCCGAATATCGAAGCACTGTCACCAACGCACTCGTCGCGGAGGCGCTTGCGTACGGCGACATGGGCCTTGCCCTGCCGATCCTGGCCCCCAGCGGCGTGGCCTCGGCATTGACGCACTGGGGAAGCGCCGATCAGCAGGCGACCTACCTCAAGGAGTTCGCCGGCGAGAACGTGCCCCAGGCGTGCCTGGCCATCGCCGAGCCGCACCCGCTGTTCGACCCCACCGCATTGAAGACGACGGCCGTGCGCACCCCCAGCGGCTACCGCCTCGATGGAGTGAAGTCGCTGGTACCGGCCGCCGCCGACGCCGAGCTGTTCATCATCGCGGCTCAGCTCGACGGCAGGCCCGCGCTGTTCATCGTCGAAGCGTCCACCGCGGGTCTGACCGTGACGGCGGATCCCAGCATGGGCATCCGCGCCGCGGCACTGGGACGGGTCGAGCTGAACAAGGTGACGGTGCCGGTGAGCGCACGACTGGGCGAGGACGACGCGACGGCCGCCGACTACGCCCGGGACTATTCGGAGGCGATCGCGCTGTCCCGGCTGGGCTGGGCGGCGCTTGCGGTCGGCACCTCGCATGCGGTGCTCGACTACGTCGTCCCTTACATCAAGGAACGCACGGCATTCGGTGAGCCGATCGCGCACCGCCAGTCGGTGGCGTTCATGACGGCGAACATCGCGATCGAACTCGACGGACTCCGCCTCATCACGTGGCGAGGCGCCGCGCGCGCCGAGCAGGGTCTGTCGTTCGCACGCGAAGCCGCACTGGCCAAGAAGCTCGGCGCCGACAAGGGCATGCAGATCGGCCTCGACGGCGTCCAACTCCTGGGCGGGCACGGATACACCAAGGAACACCCGGTCGAACGCTGGTACCGCGATCTGCGGGCCATCGGCGTCGCCGAGGGTGTCGTCGTTCTCTAACCGCAGCATCCTCTAGAAAGGCGTATCGAACATGGCGATCAATCTGGAAATGCCGAAGAAGCTGCAGGCGGTCATCGAGAAGGGCCACCAGGGTGCCGCCGAGATGCTGCGGCCGATCTCGCGCAAGTACGACCTCCGCGAACACGACTACCCCGTCGAGCTGGACACGCTGGCAACGCTGTTCGAGGGCATCTCGGAAGCCAAGACCATCTCGTTCGCCGGCACCGAGGCGTTCACCCGTGACGGGGATGGACCGAAGGGAAACGTCAACGGCGCCAACATGTCTGCGCTGCTAAACGCGCTGGAGGTCAGCTGGGGTGACGTCGCGCTGCTGCTGTCGGTTCCCTATCAGGGGCTGGGAAACGCGGCGATCTCCAGCGTGGCCACCCCCGAGCAGCTGGAACGGCTCGGCAAGGTGTGGGCCGCGATGGCGATCACCGAACCCGGATTCGGGTCGGACTCCGCGGCGGTGACGACGACCGCGGTGCTCGACGGCGACGAGTACGTGATCAACGGCGAGAAGATCTATGTGACCGCGGGCTCGCGGGCCACCCACATCGTGGTGTGGGCGACGCTGGACAAGACGAAGGGCCGCGCGGCGATCAAGTCGTTCATCGTGCCCCGCGACCATCCCGGCGTGACCGTGGAGCGGCTGGAGAACAAGCTCGGCATCAAGGCCTCCGACACCGCGGCGATCCGCTTCGACAACGCGCGCATCCCGAAAGACAACCTGCTGGGCAGCCCGGAAATCCAGGTGGAAAAGGGCTTCGCCGGAGTCATGGAGACGTTCGACGCCACCCGACCGGTGGTGGCGGCCATGGCCGTCGGGGTGGCGCGCGCGGCGTTGGAAGAGTTGCGAAAGATCCTCACCGACGCCGGCATCGAGATCTCCTATGACAAGCCCGCGCACGCACAGAGCGCGGCGGCCGCGGAGTTCCTGCGGATGGAGGCCGACTGGGAAGCCGGATACCTGCTGACCGTGCGATCGGCCTGGCAGGCCGACAACAAGATTCCGAACTCCAAGGAAGCCTCGATGGGCAAGGCGAAGGCAGCCCGAGTGGGCAGCGACATCACCTTGAAGGCCGTCGAAATGGCAGGCACCACAGGGTATTCGGAGCAGACACTGCTGGAGAAGTGGGCCCGCGATTCGAAGATCCTCGACATCTTCGAAGGCACGCAGCAGATCCAGCAGCTCGTCGTCGCACGACGCCTTCTCGGCCTGTCCTCGGCCGAACTCAAGTAGGACCGCGTCAGAAGCCGTCGTGGACGACGACACGGGTGCGGCCGGTGACGCGGCCGCCGATGATCGTGCCGAGCACACCGGCGACCTCACGCACCGGCACGTCTTTGGTGATCCGCGCCAAATGCTGTGGCAGCAGCTCTGATTCCAGCTGCGCCCACACGGCCCGGCGCTCGCCGATCGGCAGGAGCACCGAGTCGATTCCTGCCAGGGTGACACCCCGCAGGATGAACGGCATCACCGTGGCGGGCAGATCGGGAGATCCTGCCAGACCGGAGATCGCAGCCACGCCGCCGTATTTCATGGTGCTCAGCGCGTAGGCGAGGGTCTTGCCGCCGACGCAGTCGACGACGGCGGCCCAGTGCGCCTTGCCGAGCGGGCGCACCTTCTCGTCGGGACCGGGCACGCGATCGATGACTTCTGCGGCCCCGAGATCACGCAACAGCTCATGGGTGTCGGCCTTACCGGTCGAGGCGACCACCTCGTAGCCCAGGCCCGCGAGCAAGTCGACGCTGATGCTGCCGACGCCGCCGGTGGCGCCCGTGACGAGCACGGGCCCGTCCGACGGGCTGATCCCGTGAGCGCGAATCGCGTTGACGCTCATAGCTGCAGTGAAGCCCGCGGTTCCGATCGCAGCGGCGTCAGCGGTGCTGAGGCTCTCGAGTTTCACCAGGTAGTCGGCGGGATAACGCGCAGACTGCGAGTAGCCGCCGTGCCGGCCCGTGCCGATGTCCTGGCCGTGGGCGACAACGCGGTCGCCGACGGCGAATTCCGGCGAGCCGCTGGCGGTGACCGTCCCAACGACGTCGATGCCGGGGATCAGCGGATAGGAGCGCGCCACTCCCCCTTTCGGCGTGACCGCCAGGGCGTCCTTGTAGTTGACGCTGGAGAATTCGACGTGGATCTCGACGTCGCCGTCGGGCAGGAACGAGTCATCGACCACTTCGGAACGCAGAACGATGCCACCCTCGGCGTCCTCGTGCGCCACCATCGCGTTGATTTCCGTCATGACGGCCACAGTAACCGCGCGCTGCTCGGCAACGCAGAAGCCCCCGGCCGCGCAGGCCGGGGGCTTCTCACGTCAGTTCTCAGCCGAGCAGGTGCGACTGCAGGTCAGGCTTCATCGCCTGCAGCTCACGACCCCAGTACGCCCAGTTGTGCGTGCCGTTGTTCGGGAAATTGAACACACCGTTGCTTCCGCCTGCGGCGATGTAGTTGTCGCGGAAGGTGATATTGGTCTTGATGGTCAGGCCCTCAAGGAAGGTCGCGGGCAGGTCGCCGCCGCCGAGCTCGTTGGGCTGGCCGTTGCCGCAGTACACCCAGATCCTGCTGCCGTTGGCGACCAGGTTCGGGATCTGCACCATCGGGTCGTTGTACTTCCACGCAGGATCCGTCTCCGCCGGGCCCCACATGTCGTTCGCCTTGTAGCCGCCGGCGTCACCCATCGAGATGTTGATCAGGAAGGGCCACCAGCCCTCGGACGGGTTCAGGAAGCCCGACATCGAGCCGGCGTACGGGAACAGCTGGGGGTGATGCGCGGCAAGTACGAGCGACGAACCGCCGGCCATCGACAGACCGACAGCCGCCATCCCGGTCGGCTTGACCTGACGGTTGGCATTCAGCCACGCGGGCAGTTCCTGCGTCAGGAACGTCTCCCAGTTGTAGGTGAGGCACCCGCTCTTACCGCAGGCCGGCTTGTACCAGTTCGCGTAGAAGCTGGACTGGCCGCCGACAGGCATCACGATGGAAAGACCGGAGTCGAGGTACCACTCGAACGCCTGGGTGTTGATATCCCAGCCGTTGAAGTCATCCTGGGCGCGCAGGCCGTCGAGTAGGTACACCGCGGGGGAGTTCGGGCCGCCGCTCTGGAACTGCACCTTGATGTCGCGTCCCATCGACGGGGACGGCACCATGAGGTACTCGACCGGCAGACCCGGCCGGGAGAATGCTCCAGCCGTTGCCGAACCTCCGGTGAGGCCGATCACGCCCGGCAGCATCAACGCAGCGAGAGCGGCTACGCCGATACGGCGTGCCCAGGGCCCGCGAATCCTGTCAAGAAGTCTCATACCGTCAATCCATCCATTTTCCGGTACCGCCTGGCGCGGCTTGTCCTGCGTCATCCCGGGCGGACATCCACGCCACAGACCACACAGCGATGTCTTCACCGCGCTGTCTCACCGCTCCGAATCCCAATTTCGGCGACGGAGGGGCCCAGGAAAACTTCAGTTGTAGCGGTTGCAGTAAAGCATGTGGGCACGCTGTGAGGAACCCCGGCCACGTCAGACGGCGCGTTTTCCTGCGAGAAAGCGAATTTAACGACCGCGAAGAACAATGCTCCGAAGAGGAGTAAGGCGCCGACTTGTGCACGAAAAGTTCTTCTAAAACGAACGAGGCCGTAAGAATTCGCGTACCCGGGGTGGCGGCTATTGCGGCCGAGAAATGTCAGTAGGCTGCGGCGAATGGCGAGAGGCCGCGCAAGCGGGGGGCGATTGTCGGTCGACGACTGGATTCAGGCCGGGTACGCATTGCTGGCCGACGAGGGGCTCGAGGCACTGAAGGTCGACCGTTTGTGCGCTCGACTCGGAGTCACCAAGGGCAGCTTCTATTGGCACTTCAAGGACATGGCCGGCTACCGCGCCGCACTCGTGCAGGCATGGGGTGAGCTCCGCGACCGCGACCGGAGCCATTTCGGCGAGCTCGGGCACCTGTCGCCTCGCGAAAGACTGGCGCAGATGATGGCCTCTCTGCTCGGCGAACGGCAGTGGACCCTCGAGCGCGCGATGCGGGAGTGGGCGCGCATCGACCCCGTTGTCGCCGAGAGTGTCCGCGCCGCCGACCACCTGGTGCTCAAAGCGGTCCTGGCTGCATTTCAGGAAGCCGGCTTCGAGGGCGAGGACGCCGAAGTGCGTGCAAACGCGACATTCGCCGCAGGAATCGGCTTCCTTCATCTTTCCGATGCGCCGCCCGGCACCCGCGGCGTCCAGCAGGACCGCTTCCTGGATCTCATGCTCCGGCGCTGACGCCCACCTTCCATACCAAAAGGTATGGTAATTTCCGTCCATGGTTGCAAGCGCGACGGGTCAGTCCCCCGTCACCCCGGAGTTCGTCACTCGCCTGGCCGACCGCGCTGCCGAGGCCGAACGATTGCGACGGCTCCCCGCGGCCACGCTCGCGGACGCCACTGAGTCGGGACTCTTCGATCTGCTCGTTCCCGCCCGCTATGGCGGGCGCGAGGCGCCGTTTTCGGCAATCCTCGACCCGGTTCGGCAGATGGCGCACGGCTGCGCGTCGAGCGCGTGGACTCTCGGCTTCTACGCATTGCACAACTGGATGCTGGCGCTGTTCAGCGAGGCGGCCCAGAGCGAAGGCTTCGCCACCCGCCCGTTCCTCGCGCCCGCCCCGTTGGCGCCGACGGGCCGCGGCATCGTCTGTGACGGCGGCATCCGGCTGACGGGGCGGTGGTCGTGGGCCACCGGAGTGATGGACGGCAACTGGATCATGGTCGGCGCGCTGTGCGAACGGAGCGTCGGCGATCCGAGTTCGATCGTCCCCGCCCTTGCCCTGCTACCGATCGAGGAGGCACGAGTTGAGGACGTCTGGCACACCGACGGGATGCGCGCGACCGGGTCCAACGACGTCGTGATCGATGACGCGTTCGTTCCCGAGCACCGCCTGGTGCAGGTCGCCGACATCTACAGCGGGGCCGCGCCGGGCGCGACGCTGCACCAGGCCGACACCTACCGGTGGCCTATGGTGCCCGCCCTGGCACTGCTGGCGGCGATGCCGGCGCTCGGCAGCGCCGAGAGAGCCGCCGAGATCTACACAGACCGGCTTGCGCAGCGGTTCCTGGCATACGAAGGCGTCATGCAGAAGGACAAGCCGGTGGCCGCCGTCCATCTCGGCGGGGCGCAGGTGCGACTACGGGCGCTGAGAAGCCTGCTCGCCGATGCTGTCGGTGAGATCGATGCGATCGTCGCCGCCGGTGATCCGGTGGAGCGTCCGGTTCGCGGCCGCGCGAGAGCGGCCGCGGCCCACATCGTGCACGAGTCCCGTGCCGTAATCGGCGAGCTGCTGGGAACCTCTGGCGCCAGCGCCCATTTCCTCGACAATCCGCTGCAGCGGTTGAAGCGCGATGTGGACGTCATTGTCGGCCACGTGATTTTCGACTATGACACCAGCCGCGAACTCGCCGGTGCGCTGACAATGGGGCTGAAGATCCCGCGCACAGCGATGGTGTGACGGGAACACCGTCAGAGAGGTGAGAACGCATGGCCGACTCCACTCGCGATCGCGTCACCAAGTTCTTTCAGAAGAACATCGCCAACCCGGTCATGCGCCACCTGCCGTTCCAGACCCTGCTGGAGACGACCGGCCGGAAGTCGGGGCGGCCCCGCACCACGCCGCTCGGTGGACGCCGCATCGGTGACGCCTTCTGGTTCGTCTCCGAATTCGGCGACAGGTCGCAGTACATCCGCAACATCATGGCCGACCCCAATGTCCGCGTGCGGCTCAAAGGCCGTTGGCATCGCGGCACCGCTGTGTTGTTGCCCGACGACGACGCCCGCGCACGGATGCGCGACCTGCCGCAGTACAACAACGTCGGCGTGCGCACCTTCGGCACGAACTTGCTCACGGTTCGCGTCGACTTAACCGACTGAGCAGCAACGACTCTCACGGTTCGTCGCCGCCATCGTCTTCAGACGGTAGGAGGTGGCGTTCGGGGTGGTGGTAGCCGTTGATGCGGTGTTGGCCGGTGTCGAGGTCGGGTGGTGGCAGCCATTCGGTCTGGCCTTTGGCGTTTTTACGGGTGCGCCAGTCGGTGTTGTCGAGCATGCGGTGATCGGCTCCGCACGCGAGGGTGAAGTCATCGACATTGGACTGGCCGCCGTCCTTCCAATCTGCGACGGCGTGGTGCAGCTGGCACCAGTAGCCCGGTGCGGTGCAGCCTGGCCGGGTGCAGCCACGATCGCGGGCGTGGGCCACGATCCGCTGCGCGGGGTTGACGAGTCGTTTCGTGCGACCCAGATACAGGCTCTCCCTGGTGTGTTCGTCGTAAACGTACAGGTAGTGAAACGCGTTGGCGGCCAGCCGGATCAGATCCCGCATCGGCAACAGTGAGCCACCCCCGGTGACCGCAACCCCGGCGCCCTTCTCCAACTCTTGCAGGGTCGTAGAGACGATGACAGTCACCGGCAACCCGTTGTGGGTGCCCAGCCCGGCTTCCAAGGCCCGCCGAGCCATTGCCTTCAGAGCATCGTGATTGCGCTGGCCCTGCGAACGGGTGTCACGACCCGCCCGCTCCGACGCCGAAGCAGCCGGCTCGTTCCCAGCGTCTGGCTCGATCTCGGCGTCCGGGGTGTTGGCGCCGGGGGCGGCGCCTTTGGCCAGCACCGCCTCCAGCAGGGCTCCCGTCTGGGCATCGATCACCCCGCGGATCGTGCGGGTCCCATCTGGGCGCTGCGGCCCCAAAGTCACCCCACACCGGCGCGCAATATCGGTCTCGGTGGGCTCAGGACCGTCCTGATCGATCATCCCCAACAACCGCCCCGCCACTTGCCGCAACGCTTCAGGACCCAACCCCGACCCCACGCGCGCCAGCTCACGATCGGCATCGGCCCGGGTCCCGGCATCCACCCACGACGGCAACGCGGCATGAAAATCCGCGATGACTTTCACATGCTCCTCATCCAGGACACCGCGCGCTTGGGCAGCCGCGGTCGCCGCATATAGCGGGGCCAGCGGTTCCCCGGTCATCGCCCGGCGCGGACCCAGGGTGGCTGCACGCTCCAGTCGGCGTTTGGCGTCCTTCTCACTGCACCGCAACGCCGTGGTCAGCACCTTCTTCCACGAGGCCTCCCCAAGTGCGCCAGGCTCGGTCTCGTCGGTCAACCGCGACAGAATCCGATGCTCGACAGACGGAATCGTCCGCAGCAGCGCGGTGAGCTCAGCCAGCACCTGGATCAACTCGCGGTGAGACAACTCGTCGCAGGCCGTCGACAGAAGGGCGATCTGTTCACCCATCACCGCCAACACGTCCGGCATGCTTGTCATAAGTCGAACACTAGTTCGAACCACCGACAAGTTGGCCGACCCTTGACCACTCCCCGAACTAAAACTAAAGTCAGTTTCACTTTTGGTGAGGAGATGGCATGGAATCCTTCGTCCACCTTCGAAAAGGCAGGACCCCCAAGCGTGTTCACGCGGATCTCGACGGGCTCAAGGACGATGAGCTGGGTCGCGGTGGCTTTGTCGGCCGCACGGCGAACATGTACCGACGCAACGATCCGACGGCCTACCGCACTGTCGGCCCCCTACGCCCCACCGACGTTCTGAGTTCCGAACTGAAGCCCAGTGACGCCACTGATCCACAGGGCGGTCCCCTGCTGATGTTCTCCAACCCGGACTGCCTGGTGCTGCTGTCGCGACGCTCGGAGGCGATGCCGTTCTACGTCCGCTATGTCGACGGCGACCTACTCTCCTTCGTGCACCGCGGATCAGGATCGCTGGAGACGGAGTTCGGTCCGCTGGACTACCGGCAAGGCGATTGGATCTACATCCCGAAGGCGTGCACGTGGCGGCAAATCCCCGCTGAGGAGACAACGCTGCTGATGATCCAGGCGACCGACGAGTTCCGCGTCCCGCCTGCCGGCACCCTCGGCCGGCATTTCCCCTTCGACCCGGCGCAGGCGATCATTCCCGAGCCGCAACCCATCGACGACGACGGCAGGGACGAGTACGAGGTCCGGCTCATTCACGAGGGCGGACCGACAAGCCTTTTCTACCAACACAATCCGCTCGACGTGGAAGGTTGGCGCGGTGACAACTTCCCGTTCACGTTCAATATCGACGACTACACCGTCGTGACGTCCGAGAGCGTCCACCTTCCCCCGACCGTTCACCTTTTCATGCAGGCCACCGGTGTCTACGTGATGAACTTCCTGCCCAAGCCGGCCGAAATGGTCCCGGGCACCGAACGCACCCCCTGGTACCACCGAAACGTGGACTATGACGAGATCGCGTTCTTCCACGACGGGTCGCTGTACGGGATCCCGATGCCGCCCGGGCTGGTGTCTCATGCGCCGCAGGGTGTACACCACGGTGCGCCGGAGAAGGCCCGTGAACGGGCGCGGCGCAAATTCGACGACTACGACCGCGTGGACTGGTCGGTAATCGCCATCGACACGCGACGCCGACTGGTGCCGTCCGCCGAAATCCTCGCCAATGACCTGGGGCAGCATTAGATGACGACGACTGAGGCGCCCGTCAGGTACGACTATGACCGGATCCCGTATCTGGTTGCCTACCAGAATAATTCCAGTGTCCGCGACGTCTACGGCGGAGTCGCCGAACTCGTGGTGCTCGAAAGCCATCTGCTGAGACCCAAGACGGTCGAGTCCGACACCGTGCTCGTGTTCATGCACCCCATTGGCGGCGGCGCCTACCTGCCGATGATGAACGCGCTCGCCCGAGCCGGCCACCATGTCATCTACTGCAACAGCCGATTCCGCGGCACCGATTCGGCATTGCTGATGGAAAAGGTGGTCGAAGACCTCGGCGAGTGCATCAAGGACGCCAAGCAACGGCTCGGCTATTCGAAGGTCGTCCTTGCCGGATGGAGTGGTGGCGGATCGCTGTCGGTCTTCTATCAGCAGCAGGCCCAGCACCCGACGGTTACCGCCAGCCCGTCCGGCGACGGTCCGGATCTGACCAAGCTTGGACTGATCCCGGCCGACGGCATCATGTTGCTGGCAGCCCACATCAGCAGGCACGGGACGATGACCGAGTGGCTGGACGCGTCGATCCTCGATGAGTCGGACCCCACCAAGCGCGACCCCGAACTCGATCTGTACAACCCCGACAACCCCAACCAGCCGCCGTACAGTCTTGAGTTCCTGCAGCGGTACCACCAAGCGCAGATCGACCGGAATCGCCGGATCACCAAGTGGGTCAAGGAGAAACTCGCCGAACTCAAGGCCGCCGGAAGACCGGATGACGAGTTCGCTTTCGTCGTTCACGGCACAATGGCCGATCCGCGTTGGTTGGATCCGACAGTCGATCCGAACGAACGCACTCCGGGGACCTGCTATCTGGGCGATCCTCAGGTGGTGAACATGAGCCCCGTCGGACTGGCGCGGTTCTGCACGCTGCGCAGCTGGCTCTCGCAGTGGAGCTACGACGACGCCAACGGCGACGCCGTCAAGGCGGGTCCTGACATCGCCGTCCCGGCGTTGGTCATCGGCAACCTCGCCGACGATGCATGCACTCCCAGCCACACCCGCAGGATTTTCGACGCCATCGGGTATGAAGATAAAGAGATGCACGAGATACCCGGAGCGAATCACTACTACGCCGGCGCCGATCAGCGCGACAAGCTTCGCGAGGCAGTCGGGATCATCAGTGAATGGCTCACCCGCCATGGTTTCGCAGGCCCGCGATGACGACGGGCCCGCTCGACGGGATCCGGGTGATCGAGGTCGGCACCCTGATCTCCGGCCCGTTCGCCGGTCGACTCCTGGGCGACATGGGCGCAGAAGTCATCAAGATCGAACCTCCAGGGGCGCCCGATCCGCTGCGCACATGGGGTCAGGCTGAGCTGGACGGTCACCACTTCTTCTGGACAGTTCACGCGCGCAACAAGAAGGCCGTCACGCTGAATCTGCGGGTGCCGCGGGGACGAGACCTGTTCCTCGACCTCGTGGAACGCAGCGACGTGATCGTCGAGAACTTCCGCCCCGGCACGTTGGAGAAATGGGGCCTCGGCTACGAGGTTCTGCGGAAACGCAACCGAGGCATCATTCTGGTGCGTGTGTCGGGATATGGCCAGACCGGTCCCGACGCCCACAAGGCGGGTTACGCGTCGGTCGCCGAAGCAGCCAGCGGATTACGGCACATGAACGGTTTTCCCGGAGGACCTCCCCCGCGGCTGGCTCTTTCCCTCGGCGACAGCCTCGCCGGAATGTTCGCCGCGCAGGGTGCGCTGGCAGCGCTCTACCGGCGCTCCGTCACGGGCGACGGGCAGGTCGTCGACGCCGCTCTGACCGAATCCTGCTTGGCGGTCCAGGAATCCACCATCCCCGACTACGACGTGGGCGGCATCGTCCGGGGACCCTCGGGTACCCGACTGGAGGGCATCGCCCCGTCCAACATCTATCCGACGGCGGACGGCAGCTGGGTCGTCATCGCGGCCAACCAGGACACCGTTTTCCGTCGGCTGTGCGCTGCGATGGAGCAGCCCGGCCTCGCGACAGACGAGCGATTCGCCGATCATGGTGCGAGGGGGCGCAACCAGGATGAGCTGGACGCCATCATCGGCGCGTGGGCTGCGCAACGCCAGCCCGCCGACATCATCTCGACACTGTCCGAGGCCGGTGTGATCAGCGGCCCGATCAACACCGTCGCCGAGGTGGTGGAGGATCCACAGCTGCGGGCGCGGGGGATGATCGCCGACCACTGGGACGAACGAGTCGGGCGGAACATCAAGGGCCCCGGCGTCATTCCGGTCCTGTCCGAGACACCAGGCACGATCCGCTGTGCCGGTTCGGCACGCCCGGGTCAGCACAACGACGACGTCTATGGCGGTCTGCTCGGCAGATGCGCCGAAGAGCTCGACGCGTTGCGGGCCGAGGGCGTCTTATGACAGACCTGCCGCAGCATGTCGACATTCGCGACGTCTCGATGCGCGACGGCCTTCAGATCGAGGAGCCGATCCCGTTGTCGGCCAAACTCGAACTGCTCGCCGCGATAGCCGCCACCGGTGTGCGCGAGATGGAAGCGACGGCGTTCGTCTCGCCGTCGAAGGTGCCTGCTCTGGCCGATGCCGCCGAATTGGCAGCCGAACTTCACCGCTTCCCCGGCATCGAGTTCTCAGCGCTGGTGGCCAGTCCCAACGGTGCAAAACGGGCCATCGCGGCCGGTTTACGCTCCATCGAGTTCGTCGTGTCGGCCGCTGACGGCCACAGCCGCGCCAATGTGGGCCGCTCTTCGGCGGAGGCGGCCAGGCAAATTCCTGAGATCGTCGCGACCGCTCACCACAGCGACGTCACCGTCGAGGTCATCGTCGCCACCGCCTGGGATTGCCCGTTCGACGGCCCGACCGATCAACAGCGGGTTCTTGACGTCGTCGCGGCGGCCACGGATGCCGCAGCTGATCGCCTGGCCATCGCCGACACCATCGGTACGGCCACACCACGACGTGTCGGCGATCTCATCGCACGTGTTCGGCCCCTGATCGGCGACACTCCGCTGGGCGCGCACTTTCACAACACCCGCGGTGCCGGACTTGCAAGTGCCTGGGCTGCGGTGGTTGCCGGGGTGACGAGGCTCGACGCCTCGGTGGGCGGGCTCGGCGGCTGCCCGTTCGCGCCTGGCGCCAGCGGCAACATCGCGATGGAAGACCTCGTGTATCTGCTACGCGACAGCGGCATTCACGTCGGCGTCGACCTGGAGGCTACCGTCGCCGCAGCCTGTGTAGCGCAGGAGGCGGTCGGGCACGGTCTGCCCAGTTCGCTGTTGCGCGCCGGCGACCGGATTCTCGGGTAGCTGCCCGTGGCGTCGGGACCGTCGGTGACGTTGAGCGCCAAGGGGCTCCAGACTCGTGGCGCGATCGAGCAGGCAGCCCGAAAGTTGTTCGCCGAAAGGGGATTTCACGGGACGACTCTCGGGGACATCACGGCGGCGGCGGGTAAGTCTCCGGCGGTCTTCTACCGCTACTTCACCGACAAGGAGGACCTGCTGGCGGCGCTGGCACAGTCCTTCCTGCGTGAGGTCGTCACCCCGTCGGGTCTGAGCCTCGCGCTGCCGGAGTCTCCCGACGACGACGGGTTTTTCACCGACGTCGTCACCGGTTACTGGACGATGTTCAAACAGAACATCGGAATCATGATCGCCGTCGCCCAGCTCGCGGCGACCCAGCCACGCTTTGCGATGGTGCAAAACGAGTTTCGGCGCTTCGGCATGGACATCGTGGCTGCGTCGGTACGTCGCGCGCAGGAACAGGGGTACGGCTCGGACCTCAATCCGGAGCACACCGCCGCGGCGATCGCGCTGCTGTTCGAGAATTTCACCACCGTGTTCGTCGGCCAATCAGGCCTCGGATTCGAGATGAGCGACCAGGACGCCATCGCCACCCTGTCGGGGATCTGGAAGAAAACGCTCTACGGATACTGACCGACGTCGTTCGAAGGAGAACAGTGGATTTCACACTTCCCGACCACCTGCCCGGACTCCTCGCCCAGATGGATGCCTTCATCGAGGCCGAGATCAAGCCACTGGAGCGAGAGAACATCCAGTACTTCGACCACCGCCGCGAGCATGCGCGCACCGATTGGGACAACGGCGGCACCCCGCGGCGAGAGTGGGAGGACCTTCTCGGCGAGATGCGCAGGCGTGCCGATGCGGCAGGCTGGTTGCGCTACGGCCTACCGTCACAGTTCGGCGGCCGCGACGGCAGCAACGTCGACATGGCCGTCATCCGGGAGCACCTGGCGCACAAGGGGCTTGGTTTGCACAACGATCTGCAGGATGAGTCCTCGATCGTCGGCAACTTTCCGCAGGTCATCATGATGGACCGGTTCGGTACGGAGGAGCAGAAGAAGGAGTGGACCGACGCGCTGATCACCGGCGAGCGGTCGATGGCCTTCGGCCTGACCGAACCCAACCACGGCTCGGATGCCACCTGGCTGGAGACCATCGCCGTGCCCGACGGCGACGACTGGGTGATCAACGGCGCCAAGAGGTTCAACACCGGTGTGCATCGAGCAACCCACGATCTGGTTTTTGCGCGCACGTCGGGAGACGCGGGCCAGGCCCGCGGCATCACCGCGTTCCTGGTGCCGACCGACGCGCCGGGATTCACGGTGCCCTACTACTGGTGGACGTTCAACATGCCCACCGATCACGGCGAGGTCGTTCTGGAGAACGTCCGGGTACCGTCCAGTTCGATTCTCGGGGAGGTGGATCGCGGGCTCGAAGTGGGCCAGACGTTCCTGCACGAGAACAGGATCCGGCAGGCCGCATCGAGCTTGGGCGCCGCGCAGTACTGCATCGACCGCGCCGTCGTGTACGCCAACGATCGCAAGGTGTTCGGCAAGCCGCTATCGGTCAATCAGGCCGTGCAGTGGCCGCTCGTCGAACTGCAGACCGAGGCGCAGATGGTCCGACTGTTGGTCCGCTTCGCCGCATCCGAGCTGGACAACAGCCACCACATGGAGGTGTCCGACAAGGTCTCGATGGCCAACTATCGGGCCAACCGACTGGTCTGCGAGGCCGCCGACCGTGCGATGCAGGTCTTCGGCGGCGTCGGCTACAGCAGGCACGAACCCTTTGAGCACATTTATCGGCATCATCGCCGATACCGGATCACCGAGGGCGCCGAGGAGATTCAGATGAGGAGGGTGGCGCAGCGACTCTTCGGGTTCGGGGGGCGATGAGCGCTCGCGCGAAGAGCAGAGGGCAGCGATGAGCGCTCGCGCGAAGAGCAGAGAACAGCGATGAGCGCTGAGCTGGCGCAGGCACTGCAGCAGGTGTTGCAGCCGGTGCTGGGTGACGTCGTCGTCGAAGACCTGCAGCGTCTGACGGGCGGGGCGAGCCGAACAACGTGGGCGTTCACCGCGACGGGTCCCGAGCTACGTCGGGCACTCATCCTACGCACCGGAGCACGCGACGACATCCATGCCAGTATGGAGCTGGAGGCCAAGGTGCAGCAGCGTGCCGCCGCAGCTGGAGCTCCGGTGCCAAATATTCTCACCGCCGACAACTCCCCTGCCGCCGTGGGCAATCCGTACCTGATCTGTGACGCCATCGCCGGCGAGACCATCGTCCGGAAGATCCTCCGCGGGCTTGACCACAGTAAACGCGCCCGGTTGCTCGAGCAGTGCGCTGCCGCGCTAGCAGCGGTCCACCGCGCTGATCCGGACGGGATCGGTTTGACGGCACCGGACGAACTCGCCGGATGGCGGCATCGTCTCGACGAGATCGGCGACACGACAGCTACTTTCGAGTGGACGTTCCGGCGGTTGGCCGACGAGAGGCCGGACCCGTCGCCGATGCGGTTGATACACGGGGACTTCCGGATGGGCAATCTCATCGTCGACGAATCGGGGCTCGCGGCGGTGCTGGATTGGGAGCTGACCCATGTCGGCGAGGTCTACGAGGATCTGGCGTGGTTCTGCATTCGCGCATGGCGGTTCGGCGCGCCCGAGTCGGAGGGTGCCGGGGGTCTCGGCAGTGTGGAGTCCTTCCTGCAGGCCTATGAGAACGCGTCGGGCTCTGCATTGGACCGCAGTGCCTTTCGCTGGTGGCTGACCGTCGCAACGCTGCGGTGGGGTGTGATCTGCCGCCATCAGGCAGAACGACATCTGTCGGGCGAGATGCCGTCGGTCGAGCTCGCCGCCATCGGCAGACGCGTCAGCGAAACGGAGTGGGAGCTGCTGGATCTGTTGTCGGGGAAGGGGCCTGGCTCGTGAGCTCATACACGACCCGTCCGACGGCTGCCGAGCTCATCGCTGCTGTCGCGGACTTCCTCGACACCGATGTGCGTGCCGTCGGAGGTCAGGTAGGTTTCCACGCGAGAGTGGCCGCCAATGTGCTGCGCATCGTGGAGCGTGAATTGCTCGATAACACAGGCGAAGCGGTCCGCGAGGCGTTGGCAGGCCTCGGGTTCGCTGACGAGGAGTCGCTGGCGCAGGCCATCCGCGCCGGACAGCTCGGCGACCGTGCGGACGACGTTGTAAAGACACTGCAGACATTGGTGCGACATCGGTTGTCAGTCGATCACCCGGGCTACGACCGCCCGGAGTGACATGACGTCACAGCGGGTTCGTTGGTCCGTGTACCTCTGCGTGGACCGTCGTGTCGGCGAACCGGGCGTCGACGTCGGGGTGTAGCCGTTGAGGCAACGCGGCTGCACGCGCGCACACGCGCAGCACCGCCTCCGCGGAGTTCGATTCGAAGAGTCCGTAGACCGTGGTATCGGCCGCCACGGACATGAGCAGGGTCAGCCGCACCGGTCCGTTGCGCATCGCGAGTTCTGCTGCCCCACTCTGCAGACGACTGACGAACGTGGTCGTCGCGGGTTCCGTGAACCCTGAGCGATGCCATTCTGCGAGATACCATGCCACGTCAGCCGGTGTCCTCACGAAGCATATCGATCTGCCGTCCCAGTTCGGCTCGGCCACGGATCCCGAGCTTGCGATAGATGCGACTGAGGTGGTGCTCGACCGTCTTCGGGCTGACGTACATCGCGGCAGCGATGTTCTTGGTGGTCATGCCCGATGCAGCCAGCTCGCCCACCCGCAACTCTGATGGCGTGAGTAGGTCCTGCGACGGGACCGCGGTAACTCGGCCGAGTTCCGTTCGGGCGCGCTGCACCCACAAAGGCGCGCCCAGCTCCTCGAAAGTCGCCAGGGCCTTACCCAGGATGTCGCGGGCGGCAGACTTCTGCCGAGCCCGGCGAAGCACTTGTCCCACGACCAGCTGAGTGCGCGCCACCTCGATCGGCATCGGGAGCCCCTGGTGCGCATCGAGTGCGAAACCTGTTGCCGCTTCGGCTGCGTCGATATCTCCTCGGGCGACGAGTAACAGGATCCGACAGCGAGCTCCGGTGGCAATCATCCACTGGCGATGCATTTTCGCACCGCTGTCCTCGAGGGTTTGCACCCACGGCGCGAATTCGTCAACCAGGTTCTGCGCGAATGCCGCCTCCAGCAGGTCCGGCAGAAAAGACCACCCGGTGATCGCCATGGACTTGTCGACAGACCGCCGCTTCAGCAGTGGATGAAGCACTTCCACGGCTGCCGCGTAGTGGCCCAACGACAACTCTAAGAACCCCAGCACCATCTGCGGGCCGTCCGGCAGCGGGCTGCCGGTGCCTGGACCCCGAATGGACGCCAGTTCGGAGCGCGTGTCGAGCTCGCGACCTCTGATCGCGTAGACCCATGCTCGAGGTATCGACGCCATGGCCCGGGCGGGAGGGCTGCTCAATTGCTCGGCCCCGAGCACCATGTCGTCGGCCGCAGACAGCGCATCGTCATAGCGCCCGATCCAGATGTCGGCCATGGCCGCGTGGTAATTCACCCACAGTGTGTCAGCGTTCAATGCCGCGAACGAACAAGGATTCATCGCCTCCCTGAGCATTGGTCGCGCGTCGACAAGACGGCCGGTCCACGCCGCCACGAGGGCTTTCGCGACTCGGGCACTGAAGAGGGCCGCCGCACCGTCACAGGCCTGTCGTTGCTGCAGGTCGAGAGCCCTTTGCAGTGACACCTCGTCGGTGCCTCCGCCACTGAGAAAGCGCACCAAGACCTGAACTGCCAGGGCTTGACTGAGCAGTGACCGGTCGGCGAATTCTTCCGCGCGTTCCCGTGCCAGGTACGAATGGCGGTGCGCTGAAACCGGATCTGCGGACACGGACAACATCATCGCCAGCGTGAGGTGCGTCCGTATGGTGATTACGGGGTCGTCGGCGCCGTCGACCAGAGCGTGCTGCAGGTCCTCGGATGCGCGTTCGAAATCGCCCCGTATCGCGCTGCCCACACCGACCAGCATCCGCGCGCGAGCCCGCAGGTGCCCGGGAGGCAGAGCGGCGACGATGGGCTGCAGCAGTTCCAGTGATCGATCGACATCGCCTGCCAGAGTATGGTTCTGCGCGGCTTCGACCCGGCGTGATGCGGTGTCACCGCCGAGGCCGATCGCGAACTCGAGGAGTTCCGCTGCGGCTGCCGGTGCCGCCTTGGATTTCGCCGACTTGGCTGCCGCGTCGAGGATCAGCAGCGTGTCCCGGTCCGCGGTGGTGGCGGCCAGCGCGAGGTGCCTGGCGCGGCGTTCGGGCACCGATTCGACCGCGGCAGCCGCGGCGTGAATCCTTCTCCGGTCCGCGGGCCGCGCTTGGCTGTAGACGGTGTGCGCCAAGTAGGGATGCGAGAACCGCACGCGCCCTGTGTCGATCGACAATATGTCTCGGCTTTCCAGTTCTTCGAGCACCGAAAGGATTTCTTGAGCCGGCCTGTGCAGTATCGACGCAAGCAGTTCCACGGTCGGTTCTGCGACACACGCCGCCGCAAGCAGCACGTCGTACGCGTCGGAGTCCAGCGGCCCCACCCGGAGCCCCATCGATACGCCCGCCGCCGGGGGCGACATCGTCGTCCACGCCGAGGTCGCCGAGTCGAGCGTGTGCGCGAGCTCGAGTGCGTAGCGGGGGTTCCCACCCGAGGCTTCCGCGATGTGCGCCATGGTCGAGCGGGGAAACGACCTGCCCATTCGGCGTGATATCACGTGATGCAGTTGCCCGATCGACATCGGCCCCATCGCCAATCGCGCCACGCTCCCGGACCTGCCCAGATCCAGCCAGGATGCCGCGCTCACCTGATCGCCGCCGAACTGCTCGGTTGCCAGAAGCCCGACCCGCCCTTGTGTTCGCCGGAAGGCGTAAGCCAGCACGTCGCGCGTGGCATCGTCGATCCAGTGCACGTCGTCGACGCTGAGCAGCACCGGTGTCCGGCTCGCGAGTTCGTCGATGATCGACAGGAACGCCGCCGCCACGACGCGCCGATCGACGCCCGACCCAACGCCACCCGCGCGGATCGACACCTGCCGGAGGGCATCTCGTTTCGCGGCCGGCAGGGCGTCGATGACATCGGCATCAGCTTCACCGAGCAGGTCGTCGAGTCCGACGAAAGCAAGCCCCGCTTCGGCGCTACTCGCCCGCGTGGCAAGTACTCGGAACCCGTGATCGCGGGCCTGCTGTTGGGCCGCGAGCCACAGCGTGGTTTTGCCGATTCCGGGCTCCCCCTCGATGAGCAGGACCGCCGGTTGCCGGGCAACGGAGCCGAGAAACGCTGCGATCACCGCCGCGTAGTCACTGTCGTTCATCGGTCGGCCCCCCGCCGGCCGTAGTGCCGCCTCATGACTCGAAGCGATGAACATCGATGGCGGCATGTCATATCGCGACCTCGATTCGGAGAAGATCGGACGACGGCGGGGACGAGTGATGTCCGGCAACGCCGCGGTCATACGGCGCGCCGGTGATTCAGCGAACTTTCGGCCATGTTGCCGCCTCCTTCGTCTGCACCAACGCGATCCCTACGCAGCGTCAGCGTATGAGCGCGCGCGCTTCACGGTCACGCGTAGTCGACTACGTGTTTCGACGCGCACCGGCGATACTTGGCGGTCGGATATTTGGCGGTGAATTCAAGGCTGAACTGCGACGGAGCATGCGCGCGACGCGCTAGGGTGCTCGCCATGGGGTGGCGGATCGGACCTTCGACAGACGAAGTCGACTATCTGGTGATCGGCAGTGGCTTCGGCGGATCCGTCATGGCCGCAACGCTCGCCGAGCGATTCGGTAAAGAGCATTCGGTGTGTCTGTTCGAGCGTGGCAAAGCTTACCCACCGGGGTCTTTCCCTCGGGGAGCCGTAGGTTTGGGGACCAACTTCTGGGAACCCGCCGGCGGCTGGCACGGCATGTACGACGTGTGGTCGTTCGGCGGAATCGACGCTGTCGTCGCCAGCGGGCTGGGTGGCGGCTCCCTCATCTATGCCAACGTGATGCTGCGCAAGCCCAGCAGCTGGTTCACCCAGCCCGTACCCGGCGTTCTCGGTGCGGAGGAGAAGTGGTCGTTCGGTTACTCGGACCTCAAAGCGCATTACGCCGCGGTCGAAGATTTTCTGCGGGTGCAGACGCTGCCTACAGAACTGGACCGGCATTCCCCGAAGACGCAGGCGTTCGCCAGCCAACCTGGCACCGAAAGAGCGCCCTTGGCAGTGCGTTTCACACATCGCTGGCCGGACCAGACAGAGGTGCCCCTCCCCGGTACGGACCTGAAGCCCGAGCCGTACGGCAACATTCACGGCGAAGTGCCGCGCACGACGTGCACGATGTGCGCAGAATGCGACATCGGCTGCAACGATGGCGCCAAGAGCAGCATGGACCACACGTATCTGTCGAAGGCCGCATCTCACGGCGCCGAGATCTGTATTCGTACCGAGGTGCGGTGCATCAAAAAACGGCGCGATGCCACGGATTATCTCTTTGATGTCCACTATGTCGTTCACAACGACGACGGCGAATCGGATGTCGCCACGATCCGCGCCAAGCGCGTCATCCTGGCCGCCGGTTCCATCAACACCACCTATCTGATGCTCAAAAGCCTGGATTGCTTGGGGGTTCCGCTCGAACAGCGGGAGGTGATCGGGTCGAGGTTCAGCGGTAACGGCGACCTGCTGGGGTTCGCCGTGCCGCGCAATGTCGACAATGCCCCGCCCGCGACCAGGGGGCCCGTCATCACCACGTATCGCCGTCACCTTCCCGGCAAGGCACCCGTCGCCGAACCGCGAATGTTCCTGCAAGACGGTGGAATCCCTGCGTTGGCCAATCTGCGATTGCGATGGTCGGACGTTGATGACCTACTGCGAGCCTGGGTTGACTTCCTGAACACGAAGCGCCTGCAAGGCGGTAACCGCACCCTGGCCGTCGAGCCGACTCAGTCGGCGACATTCGTGCACCGACTCCTACGGGCCATACCCGTGTTGGGGATGGGGTGTGATACGCCGGACGGCCACCTGTGCCTCCAGGGAGATCGACTCACCTGCAGCTGGAACTCCCAGACCTCCGCCGCGCACTTCAACGAACTCTGCACGCAGCTGTCCGAACTCAGCGCTGGACTCAACGCCGACTTTGTCGCGAACCCGCAATACACGTGGCGCAAAGAGGTGATCACCGTTCATCCCCTGGGCGGGTGCCCGGCCGACACGTCGAGGCAGAAGGGAGTCGTCGACAGCTACGGGAGGGTCCGCGGCGTGCCGGGATTGTGGATCGTCGATGGTTCGGTGATGCCCGGCCCGATCGGGGCCAACCCGTCGCTGACCATCGCCGCGTTCGCCCGTCGCGCCGCCATGCAACTGCGCGAAGAGCCACTCCAATCGCCTTCTACGACAACCCCGTTCACGCCCGCAGGCTGACCTGCTCGCCATCGTCTCCGAAATACGTCCCGACAAGACCTTTCACAAAAAACGCCACGTACCCGAGTACAGCGCCGGCCTTCGACACCGGTCCGCCGTCACCGTATGCCCGCATTGTGCTGAGCTGACGGATGAACTCCCATAAGGTGATCGAGACGACGCCCGCGGCACGACGCGGTCGCTCGAGATCGGCGTCGGGGGTCTCGTCGGTCAGACACACCAGGAGATTGGTGGTGTCGCGCCAGACCCGCCACCCCGACGGATCGAGCACCTTGCGTGCGGACATCTCGACGACGCGGTCGTCGTTGACGAGTTCAGCGCTGTACAGCATCTGCTGCACAGCGGTACCGTTGGGCCCCTCACCGGGTTGGAAGCAGATGAACTTCCCTTTCGATGTGACGAATCGTCCGCCGAGCACCGGGATCACCACATCGGCGCGCATCACCGCTTGATGCGGCCTGTCCCTGACGAACGCGCGGACGTCAGGGATGTCGACACTGATGTGCATCACCGCGGCGATGCCGTCAACGCGTTCGTAGCCGTCGACAGGATCAAATGCGCGCAAGGCGATACGGCCGCGCATGGTCTCGTGGAAACGCAGCCCCGTCATCGATTGCTTCTCGCCCGATAAGCCAACGACGCGAACCACCCGACCACGGCCACCCAGCCGATCCCCCACGCATAGAAGCTCACAGTGGGCACATCCGCCCTGCCGAGCAGAGTCACCAGACCGGTCGTCGCTGCGACGAAAGCGACCACCGCGGCCCAGCGCACTCCCGAGAACACCTCGGTCACCACCAGCACCAAGCCCAGCGCAAAGGCCACCCAGGCGACGCGAAGCGCGAGATCGCGCGGCAGGTCGGCTGTTCCGCCGAGAGTGTCTGCGACGTTGGGGAATACGAGCAACGACAGCACCACCAGCAGCATTGAGTGGCTGAGCAGGACGAACTTCGGCATCGCTAGTTCTCCGTAAGCCACGCGATGACGTGCGGAAAGACATCGTCGACCGAGTGCTTGCCCAGGAACGTATCGAGGTGACCGTAGCGCGGGATCTCCCAGTGCTGCTGAACTCCGGCTTTGCGCTGCAGGAAATGTTCGAAGGTACGCCGCATCCCGCGAGGATGAAATGTGCGGTTGTCGGAACCGCACATGAAGAGGCAGTTGGCGTCCGTTCTGGGCACGTCTCGGGCGACACCAGGCGGAATGTCCGGGTAGCCTCGCACCGGCACCAGGCGGCCGGCCTTCAGACACCGGTGCGTCTGCCGGAACAGGCTCACCGGTACATGCGCGAACTCACCTTTGATCCAGTCATGGGTGACCTCGTCGAGATTGTCATGGCTCCACAACGTCGGAAAGCCGAAGCCGTAGGTGAAGCTGGAGTGTTTGCACACCGCGTTGTCACACTCGTGGTGAAACATCCGGACAAGCGCATCCATCACCCTGGCGCTGAAACTCGAAGCGTACAAACCGAATTGAGGATTGAACCATTCCGTCATCTTGCCGAGCGTGAGCAGCGCGATGGGCAGTTTGATCCTTGCAGCCCACGGCACCCGGGGGTGCATCGCCGTCGAGTTGGCGACGACGGTGGTGACCTCGGGGAGTAATCCGGACGCGATCGACATCATGAACGCATGCGAGCCCTGACAATGTACGACAGCCTTGACGGTCTTCGTTTCCGAGCACGTGCGCTTGACGATTTCTGCGATCGCAGCCGGGAAGTCGTGGACTGCCGCGTCGTCGAACGTGTAGGGCACCGGCTCCAGGTCGATGCTGGCGCGCCAGTTCAGCAGCCACACGTCAAATCCCGCCGCTGAGAGCAGCGCCGGCAGCGTGAGGATACTCGGGGGGCAGAACAGGTTCGCCCGGGTGCCCGATCCGTGAACGAACATGACCGGCCCCATGTCAGGGGCGCCGGGAACCGGAGGGAGGTGACGGAAATTGAGCCGGAATCCGTCTCCGGCGCCAAACCACACCGTTTCCACATCGGGCAGCCGCACGCCCGGCGGATCACGCAGTGCGATACCGGATTCCGTCAGCGACGCCGACACAGTGAACACGCCCATCTCAACTCATCCCCTGATGCGCAGCCGCACCCATCGCCACTGCCAGCGCGGCGCGGTCGGGTAGGCCCAGTTTCATACACGCTTTGTAGACATGTCCTTCCACGGTTCGCACCGACACACTGAGCCGATCGGCGATTGACTTATTGGACTGGCCTTGGGAGACCATCACCGCGACCTCGCGCTCCCGGTCGGTGAGCGGCGTCGGGTTGAGCACCTTCTCCAGAGCCGGGGTCGCCGGATTTCCGCAGCGCTGAGACAAAGCACTCGCATAGGTTCTGGCGGCTGTCTCACCGGAGCGTTCGGCATGGGCCTGATGCATCGCCGCGGCCTGCGCGGCCGCATCAGCGGCGATCGCCACCATCCCTGCATCCTCGAATTTTCTGGCAACAACCATGAGCGCGGGCGCATCGCCGTCGGCGAGGGCCCTCAGGTGTGAAATGCAGAGTTCGCCTGCAGCACAACTGATCTTGTCGTTGAGGCGGATCGCGGTACCCACTCCTTGGGTGTCACCCAGCCGGGCCCCTTCCTGCAAGGCACGCAGCGCCACCGCCTCCTGGCCAGTCTGCAGGGCAACGTGAACCGCGTCGCGCGCCGACGCGACTGCGGCCCGCATGTTTCGCGCCGCGGCCAGGGACCATGCTCGGGCCAGCGCCAACTCGGGAGCGTAGATCGCCGAGCGCACTCCGTGGCTGGCCTCGGCGCGTTCCAAGGCAGCCGCAGCATCGGCGGCTCGGCCCTGCTGTCCGAGTGCCTGTGAGAGCGCGGTCAAGGCCAACGGGCCCCAGCTGTAACCGGTCGAAGTGAGCGCCGCAGCAGCTTGACGCAAGAGCGTCACCGCATCGCCGAATTCGCCGGCGAGCACCAGGGTGCTGCCCAGGAGGACTTCGCCGATCGCGCGCCCGGGCTGTTGGAACTCCGAGAAACTGAGGTAATGCCGGGCGAGAGATTCGGCCGACGCGACCTCGCCGGACATGATGAGCGCCAGGGACTGTCCCAGTCCGATGGTGAACCTCAACAACCCGGGATGGGAAGCTTCGAGCCCACGCCGCGCAAGGTTGTCGACGTCGGCGAATCGCCCCATCCTGGCGCTCGACAGGGTGGCCGCGGCCGAGGCCCAGGCCACGGCGAGGTCCTGTGCGTCGTTCGCTTCGAGAACGCCTGAAGCGACTCGGATCGCCTCTTTCGGGTCCCCCACGTTCATCGCGAATGTCGCCGTAAGCGCGTCGATCGTGTGCAACGCACCGCGTTCACTGATGCGCATTCGCATTGCGGCGAGATACTCGATGGCCTCCTCCGATTCCGACAGCATCCAAAATCGGTTGGCGGCTTTGGGAAGCGTCCACGCCATCAGGTCCCATTGCGACAGCGTGTCGGGATCAACCGGGTTGAGAGCGTCGTCCGCTTCCCGTCCACGCCCTTGCCACGACAGCGAGTGGGCGAGCGGCAGGCGCGCAGACAGAGTGTCGGACTGATCGAGTGCCGCCCGGGCCAGACGTTCGCCGAGTGCGAGATCGCCCAGGCCCATGGCCTCCCAGCTCAAGCCGATGAGCTCGGCGGCGGAGGGTGGCTCATCGGTATCCATCGCAAGCGCTGCCATCCGCAGTCGAGCGCTGAGATTGGTCGAGGCGCGCTCCGAGAGTTGACCGGTCAGCCGCTTTCGCAGGTTGCGCATCGTCAGCAACCCCAGGGACGAACGCACGCGCTCGGTGTATATCGGGTGGAACGGATGGGCGAACAGCGTCCCGGATCTGTCTGCGACCGTGACCACACCGGTCGTCTCCGCCATCGCGACGGCGTCGGCCCCGACGAGTGCAGCGAGGTCGTCAACCGCCAACGGGTCCTCGATGGCCAGAAAGTCGAGCACCATCCGCACCTGCTCTGGAAGACCGTCGAGATGCTGGTCGATGAGCGTCGACAGTTGCGCGGTCAATGTCATCTGTCCACGTAGCTGCCACACACCTTCGACTTGCCGCAGCGTCCCGGTCGCCAGCGCAGCCTCCACGAGGTGGCGCAGGTAAAGCGGGTTGCCCTGACTCACCTCGAAGATTCGCGCTGCGCTGACGTCCTCGACCGCCCCGCCGAGAATCTGTTTCAGCAGCTGCGCCGTTTCCCTGCGATCGAACGGCAAAATGTCGTGCCGAGGAAGGATGCCGTCTTTCCACAGCGCCGTGACCGCGTCCGGTACGGGCTCGCCGGCGCGGACGGTGAGCATGACGTGGGCCTCGTCGTTGATCGCGAGTTGGTGGACAAGAGTGGCAGACAGTGTGTCGAGTTGATGGGCGTCGTCGACCACCAGGATCAGGCCGTGCGTCGCACACAGGGACCGGCGGGCTGCCCGCAACAATGCGGTCGGTTCCGCGCCGCCGGTCACCTCGATCAAGTGGCTGAACGCGCCGAACGGAATGTTGCTCGCCGATGCCGTGGCCGAGACCCAGTGCGACTCCAGCCGTGGATGTTTGCGGCTGAACTCGCGAGCCAGCTTGCGTGCCATCGATGTCTTGCCGACGCCGGCGGCCCCGTAGAGCACCGCACGCATCCGCGAGCCCGCGACAGCCGCCTCCACCTGTGTGCGCGCCAGTCCCAGAGCAGCCTTCATCGCCCTCCCGCCCTCAGGGCGAATGCTAGCGCCGCCAGCCTCCCCTCAAGACGCTTCCAGCAAAAAGCTCGGCGAGCGTCACTGCCTGCGCACGCGCGCCAACCAGGCCGGTTCGTCTATGCGCGTACCCACAGCAAGCCCCAGCGCCTCGGCATGGACCTCGGTTACGACGCCGCGATAGGTGGTCGTTGTCAGCGACTCGATCTCCCAGCCCTCTGCGAACGCGTCCCGGATCGTGGCCTCGCTGACCTGCGGCCCGAATCCGCGGCCCGCATCGGAGAGCGCAAGGACATGGACGAACGACCCCACATGGCTGGCTGCCCGCAAGCTGGCGACGTAGGTCGGGCGGTCGGTGTCGTCGAAGATGTGGAACAGCGCGCTGTCGATGATCGTGTCGTAGGTCAGGTCATCCGTGAGCCTCAACGCGTCTGCCACCTCGAAACGAGCGTCCACACCGCGCGCTGCGGCATTGCGCCGCGCGTGCGCGACCGCGGTGGGCGAGCCGTCGACGCCGACGACGTCGTAGCCCGCAGTCGCGAGCAGGATCGTGTGCTCGCCTGTTCCGCATCCCACATCGAGCACACGGCCGCTGATGAGGCCTGCGCGCTCAAGCTCGACGATGGCCGCCTGCGGCTCCCCGATGACCCACGGTGGGGACTGCGTCTCATTCTTGTAGAAGTCGTCGAAACGGGAGATGGTGGGAGTCTGGTCCATGCGGACCAGTGTTCAACCTGAACTTAAGTTGAGGTCAACACCATGCGCGGAACGCAGATGGACGTGGCCGACCGGCTGTTCGGCGCCATCGAGCGCAGCGACATCGATACGGTGGCCGCGTTGTTCAGTCCGGATATCGCGGTGTGGAAAAGCGGCGATACGCGGGACAACGACCACAGGCGATCGGTCAAGATCATCAGGTGGTTCATCACCACCACCAGCGAGCGGCGCTACGAGATACTCGATCGCCGGCATTTCGAGGGCGGCTTCGTCCAGCAGCACATTCTGCATGCCACCGCCGGTACCGGGACCACGATCGCGATGCGCGTATGCATCGTGATCGAAGTGGGCGACGACGGACTCATCACGCGCATCAATGAGTATTTCGACCCCGCGGAGATCCAGCCCTTGTTGTAACGCCCTCCGCGACAGTCTTTTTCCGGAAGTCGAAAACCGCTACAGCCGCACGCGGCTACCATCGCGCTCATGGCTGTGCCCTCTCCCGAGCCATCGCGAACGGCGGGACCTCTGCGGATCCTGGTCTACAGCGACAATCCGAGGACTCGGGAGCAGGTCCAACTCGCGCTCGGCAGACGGATTCACCCCGCACTGCCCGAACTGAGCTACGTCGAGGTTGCCACCGGCCCTGTGGTGATTCGGCACATGGACGCGGGCGGTTTCGACCTCGCGATCCTCGATGGTGAGGCCAGCCCGGTGGGCGGGATGGGCATCGCCAAGCAACTCAAGGACGAGATCGACGACTGCCCACCGATACTGGTCCTGACCGGACGTCCCGATGATGCGTGGCTGGCCCGCTGGTCTCGGGCCGAGGCAGCAGTTCCGCACCCGATCGACCCGATCCGGCTGGGTGACGCCGTGGTGTCGCTTCTTCGGCCCGCGGTGTAGCTCCGCGCCACAGTGAAACTCACTGCTGCGCTTGCCTATTGGAGGCAATGCGGTATCGCCGAACGACGCCAGTAGGGATACTAACCAAAATGTGTGGCTTGCATCCAAAACCGGGCTACGCTGTGGGATAGCTCACATCGACAGCCCCGAGGAGCTGCTGCGCAGCATGAATCTGTACACGCCGATCCTGGTGCTTGGTGCGATAGCTGCTGTCTTCGCGGTGGGATCGGTAGGGATCGCCCTGCTGATCGGACCCAAGCGCTACAACCGCGCCAAACTCGAGGCCTACGAGTGCGGTATCGAACCGATGGACGCCTCCGACCCGGCGGCCGCTGCAACGGCACAGCGGTTCCCGATCCGCTACTACCTGACGGCGATGCTGTTCATCGTCTTCGACATCGAGATTGTCTTCCTCTATCCGTGGGCGGTGGCGTTCGACAGCCTCGGCCTGTTCGCGCTGGTCGAAATGCTGCTTTTCATGGTCATCGTGTTCGTGGCCTACACCTACGTGTGGCGCCGGGGAGGCCTGCAATGGGATTAGAAGAGAAGCTGCCCGGCGGCATTCTGCTGTCGACCGTCGAAAAGGTCGCCGGATATGTCCGCAAAGGGTCGCTGTGGCCGGCGACGTTCGGCCTGGCCTGCTGTGCGATCGAGATGATGGCCACCGCGGGCCCGCGTTTCGACATCAGCCGATTCGGCATGGAGCGCTTCTCGGCGACGCCGCGGCAGGCCGATCTGATGATCGTGGCGGGCAGGGTGAGCCAGAAGATGGCACCGGTCCTGCGTCAGATCTACGACCAGATGGCCGAACCGAAGTGGGTGCTGGCCATGGGTGTGTGTGCGTCGTCGGGCGGGATGTTCAACAACTACGCCGTGGTGCAGGGCGTCGACCACGTGGTGCCTGTGGACATCTATCTGCCCGGATGCCCACCGCGCCCGGAGATGCTGTTGCACGCAATCCTGAAATTGCACGACAAGATTCAAGAAATGCCACTCGGTGTGAATCGCGAGGAGGCCATCAGGGAGGCAGAGCAGGCCGCGATGGCGGTGACCCCCACGATCGAGCTGAAAGGTCTGTTGCGGTGAGTGCGGACGCGGCCCGTGAGGCCGGCGACGACGCTCCCGAGGTGATCGGCGTGAGGCGCGGCATGTTCGGCGCGAAAGGCTCGGGCGACACCTCGGGGTATGGCCGGTTGATCCGCCCGGTGGCACTGCCGGGAAGCACACCCCGCCCCTACGGCGGCTACTTCGACGACGTCGTCGACGCGCTGGCGGCCGCTCTTGGCGAGGACACGTTCGCCGAATCCATCGAACGGGTGGTCGTCTATCGCGACGAGCTCACCCTCGAGGTGCATCGAGATCGGCTGGTCGAGGTCGCGCAGACGCTGCGCAACGATCCGGCGCTGAGATTCGAACTGTGCCTTGGGGTCAGCGGCGTGCACTATCCCGACGACGTCGGCCGCGAGTTGCACGCGGCCTACCCGCTGATGTCGATCACCCACAATCGCCGCATCCGGGTGGAAGTGGCTGCGCCGGAAAGCGATCCCCACATCCCGTCCCTGTTCCGCGTGTATCCGACCACCGATTGGCACGAGCGTGAGACCTACGACTTCTTCGGCATCATCTTCGACGGCCACCCGTCGCTGACCCGCATCGAGATGCCTGACGACTGGGTGGGGCACCCGCAGCGCAAGGACTACCCGCTGGGCGGCATCCCGGTCGAGTACCACGGCGCCGAGATTCCCCCGCCCGATGAGCGCAGGGCGTACAACTGATGACCACCTCGCAGCGGCCCGAGCGGTTCGTCGTCGTCGGCGGTCAGGACTGGGACCAAGTGGTCACTGCCGCAAGGGAGGCCGCCAATTCGTCCTCGCGGGCCGGAGACGCCGCCGAGCACGCCGGTGAGCGCATCGTCGTCAACATGGGCCCGCAGCATCCGTCGACGCACGGGGTACTGCGGCTCATCCTGGAAATCGAGGGTGAGACGATCGTCGAGGCGCGCTGCGGAATCGGCTACCTGCACACGGGCATCGAGAAGAACCTGGAGTTCCGCACCTGGACGCAGGGTGTCACATTCGTCACCCGAATGGATTACCTGTCACCGTTTTTCAACGAGACGGTCTATTGCCTCGGGGTGGAGAAGCTGCTCGGTGTCACCGACGCGATCCCTGAGCGGGCGTCGGTGATCCGCGTGATGATGATGGAGCTCAACCGGATCTCCAGTCACCTCGTGGCCCTTGCCACCGGTGGCATGGAACTCGGTGCGATGACAGCGATGTTCCTCGGATTCCGCGAGCGCGAGCTGATCCTGTCGGTGTTCGAGACCATCACCGGGCTGAGGATGAACAACGCCTACATCCGCCCCGGAGGTGTGGCCGCCGATCTGCCGGAGGAAGGTCTCCCCCAGGTCCGCGATCTGCTCAAGCTGCTCCCGACGCGCCTGCGAGACATGGAGAATCTGCTCAACGAGAACTACATCTGGAAGGCGCGCACGAAGGGTATCGGCTACCTCGACCTGACCGGCTGCATGGCGCTCGGCATTACCGGCCCGGTGCTGCGCTCGACCGGCCTCCCGCATGATCTGCGCAAGGCTCAGCCGTATTGCGGTTACGACACATACGATTTCGACGTCATCACCGACGACCAGTGCGATTCCTACGGGCGCTACCTCATTCGCGTCAAAGAGATGCGGGAGTCGATCAAGATCGTCGAACAGTGTGTCGAGCGGTTGGAGCGCTCGACGGGTGAACCGGTCATGATCACCGACAAGAAGCTGGCGTGGCCCGCCGACCTCAAGGTCGGCCCTGACGGGCTCGGCAACTCACCCGAGCACATCGCCAAGATCATGGGTCATTCGATGGAGGGCCTCATCCACCACTTCAAGTTGGTGACCGAGGGCATCCGGGTGCCGGCAGGCCAGGTGTACGTCGCGGTCGAGTCTCCGCGCGGCGAACTCGGTGTACACATGGTCTCCGACGGCGGGACGCGGCCCTACCGCGTGCACTACCGCGATCCGTCGTTCACGAATCTGCAAGCGGTGGCGGCGATGTGCGAGGGCGGCATGGTAGCCGACGCGATCACCGCGGTGGCATCGATCGATCCGGTGATGGGCGGGGTGGACAGGTGATGAGCGCTCGCGCCGCGACGAGCCCTCGGGCGAGGAGCCGTAGATGAAGAACAGACGGTCATGACGGTATTCCTCGATCTCGGGCAACGACCCGACGAACCCGGTCCGCCGATCCACGGATCCGCCGCCTACCCGGCCGACGTCGAGCAACGGCTGGCGGCCGACGCGGCGACGATCATCGGGCGCTATCCGCAGTCCAGATCCGCGCTGCTGCCGCTGCTCCATCTCGTTCAGGCCGAGGATGGGTGCCTCACACCTGCCGGAATCAGCTTCTGCGCGCGGCAATTGGGCTTGACCGATGCGGAAGTCACGGCAGTGGCCACCTTCTACTCCATGTATCGCCGCACCCCGACCGGAGACTATCTGGTCGGTGTGTGCACCAACACGCTGTGCGCGATCATGGGCGGCGACGCAATCCTGGAAAGCCTTCAGAGCCATCTGGACATCGCGCCGGGCCAGACCACCGCCGACGGCGCGATCACCCTGGAGCACGTCGAGTGCAACGCCGCGTGCGACTACGCCCCGGTGGTCATGGTCAATTGGGACTTCTTCGACAATCAGACGCCGTCGTCGGTCCGCGATCTGGTCGACGCCCTTCGGGCCGGCGACCGGCCGGTGCCGTCACGCAGCGGCGCGCTGTGCACGTTCCGCGAAACCGCGAGAACGCTTGCCGGCCTGGCGAGTTCCGACGAAACTCCCCCCGGACCGGTCGGCGAGGCCACGCTCGCGGGACTGCGTCACGCACACGAGCACGGCATGTCGGCGCCTGAAGCCGGTACCCCGTCGGATTCCGCACCCGGAGGCGGAAGCGAGCAGGCCGAGGCCGCCGGATCCGTCGCCGACGAGCCCGCCCCCGCACCGGAGGCCAGCGTTCCGGCCCGGCCGTCGACGCCCGAGACCGACCCGAAGGCCCCGCAATGACGCCACTGACCCCCGTGCTGAGCAAGTTCTGGGACGATCCGCAGCCGTGGTCGCTGGACACCTATCGGCGCCACGGCGGATACCAGGCCCTGGAGCGGGCACTCGCGATGGCTCCTGACGACGTCATCGCCACCGTCAAGGACTCGGGGCTGCGCGGTCGTGGCGGGGCGGGTTTTCCGACCGGCACCAAGTGGTCGTTCATCCCCCAGGGAGACGAGGGCGCGGCGGCCAAACCGCACTACCTGGTGATCAACGCCGACGAGTCGGAACCCGGTACCTGTAAAGACATTCCGCTGATGATGACGACGCCGCACTTCCTTGTCGAAGGGGCAATCATCGCGGCCTACGCCATCCGGGCGCACCACGCGTTCATCTACCTGCGTGGCGAGGTCGTCCCGGTGTTGCGCCGGTTGCAGGCCGCAGTCGCCGAGGCGTACCGGGCAGGACATCTCGGATCCGACATCCACGGCTCCGGGTTCGACCTCGACCTGATCGTGCACGCCGGCGCGGGCGCCTACATCTGCGGTGAGGAGACCGCACTGCTGGACTCGCTGGAAGGCAGGCGCGGTCAGCCCCGGCTGCGTCCGCCCTTCCCCGCCGTCGCGGGCCTGTATGCCTGCCCGACGGTGGTCAACAATGTCGAATCGATCGCCAGCGTGCCGCCGATCCTGCTCAACGGTGTCGACTGGTTCCGGTCGATGGGCTCGGAGAAATCCCCCGGCTTCACCCTGTACTCGCTGTCGGGGCACGTCACAACACCCGGTCAGTACGAAGCACCGCTGGGCATCACGCTGCGCGAACTGCTCGACTACGCGGGCGGAGTGCGCGAAGGTCATGAATTGAAGTTCTGGACTCCCGGCGGATCCTCCACACCGCTGTTGACCGCCGAACACCTCGACGTACCACTGGACTACGAGGGGATGGCCAAGGCCGGCTCGATGTTGGGCACCAAGGCGTTGCAGATCTTCGACGAGACGACCTGCGTCGTCCGTGCGGTGCGCCGTTGGACGGAGTTCTACGCCCACGAGTCGTGCGGCAAGTGCACGCCGTGCCGCGAGGGCACGTACTGGTTGGCCCAGATCTACGAACGTCTTGAGACCGGGGCAGGCACCGAAGCCGACATCGACAAGTTGCTCGACATCGCCGACAACATCTTCGGGAAGTCTTTCTGCGCTTTGGGAGACGGTGCGGCGAGCCCGATCGTCTCATCGATCAAGTACTTCCGCAGCGAGTACGAGGCCCACCTCGACCCCGTCTCTCCCGGCTGCCCGTTCGACCCGTACGCATCGATGCTGGCCGCACCGGAAGGGGTGGGTGCATGACCCTTGCCGAGAGCAGCCGTGACGCGCCACCGGTCGAAATGGTGACGCTCACGATCGACGACCACCAGATCACGGTGCCCAAGGGCACGTTGGTGATTCGCGCAGCCGAGCTGATGGGCGTACAGATTCCACGCTTCTGCGACCATCCGCTGCTCGACCCGGTCGGGGCGTGCAGGCAGTGTCTGGTCGAGGTCGAAGGTCAGCGCAAGCCGCTGGCGTCGTGTACCACGACGGTGGCACCGGACATGGTCGTGCGAACCCAGTACACCTCCGAGGCGGCCGACAAGGCCCAGCACGGCGTGATGGAGCTGCTGCTAATCAACCATCCGCTGGACTGCCCGGTGTGCGACAAGGGCGGCGAGTGTCCTCTGCAGAACCAGGCAATGTCGAATGGGCGCACCGAAACTCGCTTCGAGGACGTCAAACGCACCTTTCCCAAGCCGATCAACATATCCTCACAGGTGCTGCTCGACCGCGAACGCTGCGTCCTGTGCGCCCGGTGCACGCGTTTCTCCGACCAGATCGCAGGCGACCGTTTCATCGATCTGCTGGAGCGCGGGGCGCGCCAACAGGTCGGTATCGCACCCGGTGAGCCGTTCCAGTCCTACTTTTCCGGCAACACCGTGCAGATCTGCCCGGTCGGAGCCCTCACCGGCACCGCCTACCGCTTCCGTGCGCGGCCCTTTGACCTGGTGTCCAGCCCCAGCGTCTGCGAGCACTGCGCATCCGGATGCGCGCAGCGGACCGATCACCGGCGCGGAAAGGTGTTGCGCCGCCTCGCCGGTGACGATCCCGAGGTCAACGAAGAGTGGAACTGCGACAAGGGGCGGTGGGCGTTCACCTATGCGACGGTCGGTGACAGGATCACGACGCCGCTGGTGCGCGACGACGGCGAGCTGCGACCCGCCTCGTGGTCGGAGGCCCTTGCCGTCGCGAGCACCGGTTTGGTGGCGACCGAGGGCCGTACCGGCGTGCTCGTCGGCGGTCGCTCGACCACCGAAGAAGCCTACGCATACGCGAAATTTGCCCGAATCGTGTTGAAAACCAATGACATCGATTTCCGTTCGCGGCCGCACAGTGCCGAAGAGGCCGCCTTCCTCGCTGCGCACATCGCAGGAAAGCCGATGACGGTCACCTACTCCGACGTCGAGAAGGCGCCGGCGGTCCTGCTGGTCGCCCTGGAACCCGAGGAGGAGTCGCCGATCGTCTTCCTGCGGCTGCGCAAAGCGGTCCGCAAGCACGGGGTCCGGGTGTTGTCGGTGGCGCCGTTCACCACTCGCAGTCTCGGCAAGCTTTCCGGCACGCTCATCAGGTCGGCGCCGGGAGCGGAAGGGGCTGCGCTCGACGGCCTGGCGGGCAATGAACTTCTCGGCATGCCGGGAGCGCTGATCCTCGTCGGCGAGCGACTGGCCACGTCCCCCGGGGCGCTGTCGGCGGCGGTTCGTCTGGCCGACGCGACCGGAGCGCGGATCGCGTGGATACCTCGCCGTGCAGGCGATCGAGGCGCGCTCGAGGCCGGCGCGCTACCGAACCTGCTGCCGGGTGGACGTCCCGCCGGCGATGCCGTGGCACGCGAACAGACGGCTGCCGCATGGCATGTCGACGAACTGCCGGGGGCGCCGGGACGGGACACCGCAGGGATTCTGGACGCTGCCCTCAGCGGCGAGCTGGGCGGTCTGCTGATCGGCGGTGTGGAGCTCGCCGACCTTCCGGATCCCGCCGTTGCATTGGCCGCGATTGACAACGCCCCCTTCGTGGTGAGCCTGGAGCTGCGGCACAGCGCGGTCACAGAGCGCGCCGATGTCGTGTTCCCGGTGGCCCCCGTGGTCGAGAAGGCGGGGTCGTTTCTCAACTGGGAGGGCCGAATTCGTCCGTTCGAGCCGGCCCTGCAGACCAATGCCGTCACCGACCTTCGTGTGCTGAACTTCCTGGCCGACGAGATCGGTGTGGATCTGGGCATTCCGACCGCAGCGGCCGCTGCCGCCGAGCGGGCCCATCTCGGAGTGTGGTCGGGGGCGAGGGCCGACCTTCCGACGGTGGAGACCTCGCCGGCGGTGGCTGCCTCCGGTCAGGCCGTGCTCACCGGGTGGCGCATGCTGCTCGACAAGGGGCGGCTCCAGGACGGGGAAGCTCACCTGGCAGGCACCGCGCGGACGCCCGCCGCGCGCCTGTCGGCGTCCACGGCGGCCGAGATCGGCGTGGAGGACGGCGAACTGGTCACGGTCCGCACCGAACGCGGTGCGATCACACTGCCGCTGGAGGTGACGGAGATGGACGACCGAGTCGTGTGGCTGCCGCTGAACTCCCCGTGCAGCCATGTCCACCAGACGCTCGGGGTGTCGTCGGGGGCCGTGGTGTCGATCGGACGGGCAGGCGAATGACATATCCCGATCCGACGCTGTTCGGCCATGACCCGTGGTGGCTGATTCTCGCCAAGTCCGTCGGCATCTTCGGGTTCCTGGTGCTCACCGTGCTGGCGGCGATCCTCATCGAACGAAAGATCCTGGGCCGCATGCAGTTGCGCTTCGGCCCGAACCGAGTCGGCCCACGCGGGCTGCTGCAGTCGCTGGCCGACGGAGTCAAGCTGGCGCTCAAGGAAGGCCTGATCCCCGCGGGCGTCGACAAGTGGATCTATCTCGCCGCGCCGGTGATTTCGGTGATCCCCGCGTTCATGGCGTTCGCGGTGATCCCGTTGGGCGGCCAGGTGTCGATCTTCGGACACCGCACTGCGCTGCAACTGACCGACCTTCCTGTCGCAGTGCTCTACATCCTGGCGGTCACCTCGATCGGCGTGTACGGCATCGTGCTTGCCGGCTGGGCTTCCGGCTCGGCCTATCCGCTGCTGGGTGGCCTGCGATCGTCGGCGCAGGTGGTGTCGTACGAAATCGCGATGGCGCTGTCCTTCGCGGCGGTGTTCATCTACTCGGGCACGATGTCGACCTCGGGGATCGTCGCCGCGCAGGAGAACACTTGGTATGTCTTCCTGCTGCTGCCGTCGTTCCTGGTCTACCTGACCTCGATGGTCGGCGAAACCAACCGGGCGCCCTTTGATCTGCCCGAAGCCGAAGGTGAACTCGTCGGCGGCTTCCATACCGAGTACTCGTCGCTGAAGTTCGCGATGTTCATGCTCGCCGAGTACGTGAACATGACGACCGTGTCGGCACTGGCCACCACGCTGTTCCTGGGCGGCTGGCACGCCCCGTGGCCGATCAGCATCTGGGACGGCGCGAACTCCGGGTGGTGGCCGTTGCTGTGGTTCACCGCCAAGGTCTGGCTCTTCCTGTTCTTCTTCATGTGGTTGCGCGCCACGCTGCCCCGGATGCGTTACGACCAGTTCATGGCGCTGGGCTGGAAGATTCTCATTCCGGTATCGCTGGGCTGGATCGCCATCGTCGCCACCACGCACACCCTGCAGAACCAGGGCTACCAGGCGTGGGCCACCGCGCTGATCGGGCTTGCGATCGTCGTCATCGTCCTTGCCGCCGTGATCGGATGGAGACGGTTGCGTACCAAGAACACTCGGACGGCACCCGTCCCCCCCATCCCGTCTGCGGACGACGGCGCCTTCCCGGTGCCGCCGCTACCGGTGAAGGAGCACGCTGATGCCTAAGTTCCTCGATGCCGTCGCCGGTTTCGGCGTCACGTTCGGCTCGATGTTCAAGAAGCCGGTGACCGAAGAGTATCCCGAGAAACCGGGGCCCGTCGCCAAGCGCTACCACGGCCGCCACCAGCTCAACAGATACGCCGACGGCCTGGAGAAGTGCATCGGATGTGAGCTGTGCGCGTGGGCCTGCCCGGCGGACGCGATCTTCGTCGAGGGCGCGGACAACACCGAGGCCGAACGGTTCTCGCCCGGTGAGCGCTACGGGCGGGTGTACCAGATCAACTATCTGCGCTGCATCGGGTGCGGTCTGTGTATCGAGGCGTGCCCGACCCGTGCGTTGACGATGACCAACGACTACGAGATGGCCGACGACAATCGCGCCGACCTGATCTACGGCAAGGATAAGCTGCTGGCCCCACTCCAGCCGGGTATGGAGGCTCCCCCGCACGCGATGCAGCCCGGCACCACCGATGAGGACTACTACCGGGGCAACGTCCTCGGCGCCATAGCGGACGCGAGGAGCAAAACAGCAGAAGCGGACGCGAGGAGCAAAACAGCAGAAGCGGACGCGCCTGCAGGGCCCGGGGGCGTCAAGTGACGGAGACGATCTTGTTCTGGGTGCTGGCCCTGGTGTCGGTGGTCGGCGCACTCGGTGTCGTCGCCGCGCCGAAGGCGGTGTATTCGGCGATCTCGCTGGCCACCACCATGATTGCGCTCGCCGTGCTCTACATCGCCCAGGACGCGCCGTTCCTCGGAGTGGTGCAGATCGTCGTGTATACGGGTGCGGTGATGATGCTTTTTCTGTTCGTGCTGATGCTCATCGGCGTCGACTCCTCGGAATCCCTCGTGGAAACGATTCGCGGGCAACGGATCGCGGCGATCGCGGTCGGAATCGGCTTCGGCATCCTGCTCATCGCCGGGATCGGCAACGTGTCGGTGGCGGGCTTCGTCGGACTCGAACAGGCAAACCAGGCGGGCAACGTCGAGGGGCTGGCCGCGCTCATCTTCACGCAGTATCTCTGGGCGTTCGAGCTGACCGGGGCACTTCTGATCACGGCCGCGCTCGGCGCCATGGTGCTCGCGCACCGAGAGCGCTTCGAGCGCCGGAAGACTCAGCGCGAGCTCGCCATCGAGCGCTTCGCCCCCGGCGGACACCCGACCACACTCCCCAATCCCGGTGTCTACGCGCGACACAACGCGGTCGACGTCCCCGCCCGACTCCCGGACGGCTCCGGCTCGGAACTCTCGGTGAGCGCGATCCTGCAAGTACGCCCTGTGCCCGAGGAGGAGCGCCCGTGAACCCGGACAACTACCTCTATCTGTCGGCGCTGCTGTTCACGATCGGCGCCGCCGGTGTGCTGTTGCGCCGCAACGCCATCGTCATGTTCATGTGCGTCGAACTGATGCTCAACGCCGGGAATCTGGCGTTCGTCGCATTCTCCCGAATCCACGGTCACCTCGACGGCCAGGTGGTCGCCTTCTTCACGATGGTGGTCGCCGCGTGCGAGGTCGTGATCGGGCTGGCCATCATCATGACCATCTTCCGCACTCGCCGGTCGGCCAGCGTGGACGCGGCCAGTCTGCTGAAGAACTGACTGATGACGCTTCCCGTGTGGCTGCTCATCGCGCTCCCGCTGGTGGGGGCAGCCGTTCTTCTGCTGTGTGGCAGTCGGACCGACAGGTGGGGCCATCTGCTCGGCACTGCGGCGTCGTTGGCGTCGTTCGGGTGCGCCGCGGTGCTGTTCGTCGGCATGCTCGGGCGCGACGCCGAGGAGCGGGTCGTCCACGAGAGGCTGTTCAGTTGGGTGCCGGTCGGGGATCTGCGGGTGGACTTCGGCCTGCAGCTCGATCAGCTGTCGATGTGTTTCGTGCTTCTGATCACCGGGGTGGGGTCGCTGATCCACATCTACTCGATCGGGTACATGAAAGACGATGCCGGGCGCAGGAGGTTTTTCGCCTATCTGAACCTGTTCCTGGCGGCGATGCTGGTGCTGGTGCTCGCCGACAACTACCTCGGGTTGTACCTAGGGTGGGAGGGTGTGGGTCTGGCGTCCTATCTGTTGATCGGGTTCTGGTCGCACAAGCCCTCGGCGGCCACCGCCGCCAAGAAGGCGTTCGTGGTCAACCGGGTCGGTGACATCGGCTTGGCCGTCGCGCTGATGGTGATGTTCGCCGCGATCGGCGCCGTGTCGTTCAGCGAAGTCTTCGCGGCCGCACCGCAACTCGGTGAGGGGACGTTGACGGCGATCGGGTTGATGTTGCTGCTGGCCGCCTGCGGTAAGTCCGCGCAGGTGCCGTTGCAGTCGTGGCTCGGTGATGCGATGGAAGGCCCGACGCCGGTGTCGGCGCTCATCCATGCGGCCACGATGGTCACCGCCGGGGTGTATCTGATCGTGCGGTCGGGTCCGGTCTTCGACCTCGCACCGCACGCCCAGACCGCTGTGGTGGTCGTCGGCGCGGTCACGCTGCTCTTCGGCGCGGTGATCGGCTGCGCCAAGGACGACATCAAGAAAGCACTCGCCGCCTCGACGATGAGTCAGATCGGGTACATGGTGCTGGCCGCGGGCCTGGGGCCCGCCGGCTATGCGTTCGCGATCATGCACCTGCTGACTCACGGCTTCTTCAAAGCCGGCCTGTTCCTCGGCGCCGGTTCGGTGATGCATGCGATGGACGACGAGGTCAACATGCGCCGCTACGGCGGGCTGCGCAAAGCCCTGCCAGTCACGTTCGTCACGTTCGGCCTGGGCTATCTGGCGATCATCGGGATCCCGCCCCTGGCCGGGTTTTTCTCCAAGGACGGCATCATCGAGGTCGCCCTCGGCGCCGGCGGCGTGAAAGGTGTCATCCTCGGAACCGCAACGATTCTCGGCGCCGGCATCACCGCGTTCTACATGACGCGGGTGATGCTGATGACGTTCTTCGGTGAGAAGCGCTGGGCGGACCACGCGCATCCGCACGAGGCGCCCGCGGTGATGACGTGGCCGATGATCCTGCTGGCGGTCGGTTCGGTGACCGCAGGCGGCGCGCTGGCGATCGGCGGCACGCTGCAACACTGGCTCGAGCCGGTGGTCGGCGCCCACGAGATCCACCACGTGCTGCCCGTCTGGGCCGTCACAGCCATCGTGCTGGCCGTCGTCGCCGTCGGCATCGCCGTCGCCCACCGAATGTATGGGACCCGCGCTGTCCCCGAGGAGGTGCCTGAGGGGTCAGTGCTGACGGTCGCGGCGCGCCAGGACCTCTACGGCGACACGCTCAACGAGCGGATGCTGATGCGTCCCGGTCTGCGCTTCACCCGAGGGCTGGTGGAGATCGACGACGAAGCGGTGGACGGCGTGGCCGGCGGCCTGGCTGCAGGAGTTTCCCGAATCTCGGAGAGGTTGCGGCAGTTACAGACCGGCTTCGCGCGCTCCTATGCGCTGTCCATGCTGGCGGGCACTGTCGCCGTCGTCGCGATGATCCTGGCGGTGAACCTGTGGTGACGTCGTTTCCCGTGCTGACCGTCCTGTGTGTCGTTCCGATGCTGGGCGCCGCCGTCGTGATGTTGCTGCCCGCCACGGCCCGCAACCTCGCCAAATGGGTGGCCCTGACGGTGTCGCTGGCCGTGCTCGCCGTCACCATCGTCATCGCCACAGGATTCGACCCGGCCGGTGAGCAGTACCAGTTCGTCGAGAATTACCGGTGGATACCGTCTTTCGGCACGGGTTACATTCTCGGGGTCGATGGCATAGCGCTGGCGCTGATCGTGCTGACCGCGGTACTCCTACCGCTGCTCATCGTCGCCGGCTGGAACGACGCCCGCGACGAACTCAGCTGGGGCGGCAAGTCGGTGCACATCTATTTCGCCCTGACACTTGCCGTCGAAGGCATGGTCCTGATCTCGCTGGTGTCGCTCGACATTCTGCTGTTCTATGTGTTCTTCGAAGCGATGCTCATCCCGATGTACTTCCTCATCGGCGGCTTCGGCGGCGCCAATCGCAGCAAGGCAGCGGTGAAGTTCCTGCTGTACAACCTGTTCGGCGGTCTTATCATGCTCGCCGCGGTGGTCGGCCTGTATGTGGCGACGGCCAACAGCGATGCGTTCGAGGCCGGCACGTTCGACTTCCGCGCGATCGTCGCCGCCGTCGCCGGCGGCGAGTTCGTCGTCAACCCGGCGGTGATGCACCTGCTGTTCGGCGGCTTCATGTTCGCATTCGCCGTCAAGGCGCCGCTCTGGCCGTTCCATCGCTGGCTGCCCGACTCCGCGGTGGAAGCGACTCCCGCGAGCGCGGTTCTGATGATGGCGATCATGGACAAGGTCGGCACATTCGGCATGATCCGGTACTGCCTGCCGCTGTTCCCGGACTCGGCCGCGTGGTTCAGCCCGACAATCATCACACTGGCTGTCATCGGGATCGTGTACGGCGCGGTCGTGGCGATCGGCCAGACCGATGTGATGCGGTTGATCGCCTACACGTCCATTTCGCACTTCGGCTTCATCATCCTCGGCATCTTCGTGATGACCACACAGGGCCAGTCCGGCTCCACGCTCTACATGGTCAACCACGGCATCTCGACCGCGGCGCTGTTCCTGATTGCCGGATTCCTGGTGTCGCAGCGCGGGTCCCGGCTCATCTCGTCCTTCGGCGGTGTGCAGAAGGTGGCTCCCGTCCTTGCCGGCACGTTCCTTGTCGCGGGCCTGGCAACGCTGTCACTTCCGGGGTTGGCGCCGTTCATCAGCGAATTCCTGGTGCTGATCGGAACTTTCACCAGATACCCGGTGTTCGCGGTGCTGGCCGCCAGCGCGCTGGTGCTGTCCGCGATCTACATCCTGTGGATGTACCAGCGGATGATGACGGGTCCGGTGCCTGCCGCGCTGGCCGAGGGTGAGCACAAGATCCGCGACCTCGTTCCGCGGGAACTCGCGGTCGTGGCGCCGTTGCTGGCACTGCTGCTCGTCCTCGGCGTTTACCCCAAGCCTGCGCTCGATGTCATCAACCCCGCCGTCACCCACACCTTGACGACGATCCAGCAGACCGATCCGGCACCCCGGATGGCGGAAGGCCCGGTGCGATGAATCTCCCTTCCCCCACGGTCGAATACGGCCTCATCTCCCCGATGCTGATCGTGCTGAGCGCCGCGGTGCTCGGTGTGCTCGTCGAGGCGTTTCTGCCCCGCCGTCAACGCTACGGCGCGCAGATGGGGCTGTGCCTGGTGGCCTTGGCCGCCGCACTCGGGGCCGTCGTGCTCGTTGCGAAGGATCTGCACGGCGGCCCTGGATACGCCGCGGTGATGGGTGCGCTGGCCATCGACATGCCCGCGCTGTTCCTTCAAGGCACGATTCTCGTGGTCGGGATATTGGGCATCCTTCTGATCGGTGAACGCCAGATCGGCGTCGAACCCGACGCCGAAAACGAGCGCGGTCTGGACGCATTCACGCCGCAGGCTTCGGCGGTCGCGGGAAGTGTCGCCGAGAAGTTGGCGACGAAGGCCGGGGTCATTCAGACCGAGGTGTTCCCGCTGACGATGTTCGCGGTGGGCGGCATGTTGATCTTCCCGGCTGCCAATGACCTGTTGACGATGTTCATCGCGCTGGAAGTCCTGTCGCTGCCGTTATACCTGCTGTGCGGGCTGGCGCGGCGCCGGCGTCTTCTGTCGCAGGAGTCGGCGCTCAAATACTTTCTACTGGGCGCATTCTCATCGGCTTTCTTCCTGTACGGCGCCGCAATGCTGTACGGCTATGCAGGCACGCTGAAGCTGCAGGGTATCGCCGAGGCGGTTTCGGCGGGCACAGGCAAGCTGTCACTGGCGCTGATCGGCATCGCCCTACTGCTCGTCGGCGTGCTGTTCAAAGTTGGTGCGGTGCCCTTCCATTCGTGGATTCCCGACGTATACCAGGGTGCTCCGACCCCGATTACCGCGTTCATGGCCGCAGCCACCAAGATCGCGGCGTTCGGCGCGATGCTGCGCATCTTCTACGTCGCCCTTCCCGAGTTGCGCGACGACTGGCGTCCGGTGCTGTGGGCCGTCGCGATTTTGACGATGGTGGTCGGCACCGTCACCGCGGTCACCCAGAACGACGTCAAACGCATGCTCGGGTATTCGGCGGTCGCACACAGCGGCTTCATCTTGACCGGGGTGATCGCAGGCAACGAGGCGGGGTTGTCGTCGACCCTGTTCTATCTGTTCGCCTACGGCTTCTCGACGGTCGGCGCGTTCGCGATCGTGAGCCTGGTGCGCGACGCCGACGGCGAGGAGGACACCGCCATGGCGCGGTGGGCCGGTCTGGGCAGACGTTATCCATTGGTCGGCCTTGTCTTTTCGCTGTTTCTTCTCGCATTCGCGGGCATTCCTTTGACCAGCGGATTCGTCAGCAAGTTCGCGGTGTTCAAGGCGGCGGGCGAGGGCGGTGCGATTCCGCTGGTCGTGGTCGGCGTGATCGCGAGCGCGGTTGCGGCGTACTTCTACGTGCGCGTGATCGTGCTGATGTTCTTCACCGACCGTCCGGACGGCGCCCCCACTGTGGTGGTGCCGAGCGCGCTGACGACCGCGGTCGTCACGGTCACGGCCGCGGTCACGTTTGCCCTCGGCGCGCTGCCGCAGCCTCTGCTGGACCTGGCGAACTCGGCTGACCGCTTCTTCTGATGGTCAGATGGCGATGACGTCAGATCTCGTGCTGACCTTCGATGACAACGGCGTGCGGGTGATCACGCTGAACCGCCCGGACGCCAGGAACGCGCTGAGCCGTGATCTCATCCGCGCCACGTACGCCGCGCTGACAGAGGCCGACGACGACGAGTCGGTGCGGGCCGTCGTGCTCACCGGGACCGATCCGGCATTCTGCGCAGGCGTGGACCTGAAAGAGGCTGCCCGCGATGGTATTTCCTACTTCGACGAATTCCGATCACAAAGCTGCATCGCGGCGGTCGCGGCCATGCGGACCCCGGTCGTCGGCGCCATCAACGGCGCCACGTTCACCGGCGGCTTGGAGATGGCGCTGGGGTGCGACTTCATGATCGCCTCAGAGCGAGCGGTGTTCGCCGACACCCACGCGCGGGTGGGCATTCTTCCGGGCGGCGGGATGACGGCCAGGCTTCCGCAACTGGTCGGCGTCGCGATGGCTCGACGGTTGTCGATGACCGGCGAGGTGGTCGACGCGGGGCGTGCCGCGCGGATCGGACTGGTGACAGAGGTGGTGCCGCACGGGCGGCTGCTGGAACGCGCCATCGAACTCGCCGGGCAGATTGCCGAGGTGCCACGCCCGACGATGCGCGGCCTGAAGGAAATCTACTCGACCGGTGCTGCCGCGATCGTCGAGCCCGCGCTCAGGGCCGAGGAGACGATCGCGTTCGCCCAGCACGGCGATTCGCAGGGCCTTCAAGGCCTCGGCGACCGATTCGATGCGGTGACGCGACGCAACAAAAGTCAGATCGACCGCACCTGAGCACGCAGCTCCGCACCGCGAGCACGCAGCTCGGCACCGCGAGCGCGAGTGTCTGCACGGGGGCGCGCCGCAATCCGCGGCATCCACCGCGCGCTCGTCGCCCGCGAGCGTGCGGAAAAGGCCCGTGCAGCACGGTGTGTCGGCGCGCAGACACGCGCGCTCGCGGTGCAAATCCCGCGGAAATTACGGGCGGCGCTGGATGAACTGCACCGTCGGGAGCCCGCCGAACGACGGGTGCGGCTGCGTGCTCTCCTGCACCTGCCGGCGGGCCTGCTCGACGACGGGGGTGGCGGGATCAAGCACACTCAGATGCACCTCATGAGCGGCCAGCGACGCGACGGCCGTCTCCACATATCCGTCGACCGGCTGGCCGTGGGTTGCACCCGGACCGTTCTCGAACAGCCACCGCGGCGGGTTTGGCAGCGAATCATAGGCTGCCGCAACGGCGTTGGCGAACTCGATGTGGTCACGCTGATTCGGCGCACCGGGCGCCCACTCATCGCCGCTGTAGATCGTCACGACGACATCAGGCGCCAGCGCTGTGATCGTCTCGGCGATCTTGGTACGTAGCTGCACACAGTCGCGCACCTCGGTATCGGCGAAACCCCAGAACGTCACGTCGTCGACGCCGACGATCGCCGCCGACCGTCGCTGCTCTCGCTCGCGTAGGGGCCCTGCCTTCTCGGGCGCCATGCCTTCGATCCCTCGCTCCCCTCGGGTTGCCAGGGCGTAGTGGACGGTGCGGCCCGCCGACGTCCACGCCGCGACCGCGGCGCCGATCCCGTACTCGGGGTCGTCGGGGTGCGGGACGAGCACCGACGCTGTGGACCAGTCCTCCGGAAAGGGTGCCAGCACCTCGTTCACGGCGACTATGTCACCACGCCATGCAGCAGGATCTCTGTGGTGCTGTCGACCCAGGACGTCCGTGCGAGATCGTCGGGCGTCTGCAGCAGCGCCAGCAGGGTCGCACCGCCGATGAGGTCGACAAGGCGGTCCGGGTCGACGCAATCACGGACCTCGCCACGTTCCACGGCGTCGTGCAGGCGAGTCCGCACCAGGGCGAACAGATCGGTGAACCGTGCACCGACGCGGCCCCTGAGCTCCGGGTCGGCCGACATGTCGGCGATCAGGCCCGGGAGAGCGGCCCGCACGACGGGGCTCAGAAACACGTCTCGGGCCGCCTCGATCATCGCGCGTAGGTCGGCGGCGATGTCGCCGGGCGGCGCCTGAATCGCCGTCGCAGTCACCGGGAAAGCGGCCTCGTGCACGAGTTCGGCCTTGCTCGACCACCGGCGGTACAGCGCGGTCTTCGTGGTACCCGCCCGCTCCGCGACGGCGGCCATCGTGACGTTCGAATAGCCGATTTCCACAAGTAGATCCGCCGTGGCCTGCAATATGGCAGCGTCAATGCGTGGATCTCTCGGGCGTCCGGCGCCTGAGGTCTTGCCTGGCGAAGACGGGCCTGTTTTCATATCGCTACCCACGGTATCGTATTGGTGCCGTGCGACGACCGCGGAGCGGCGGAAAGGATGATTGCTGTGCCCAGCGAACCAGCCGTCGACAATGTGGACCGACTCCAGCGCTCGAGCCGCGACATGTCCGACGTTCCGGCAGCACTGTCACAGTGGCTCTCGACCGTACTGCCGAATACCACGCCTGAGATCACCGTGGAAAGTGGCGTCGATGCCAACGGCATGTCCTCCGAAACGATTCTGTTGCGCGGGCGCTGGCTGCAAGCCGGAACTCCCGTCGAGCACAAATGGGTCGCACGGGTCGCGCCCGCTGAAGCGGACATCCCCGTCTTCAAACACTACCGCCTCGACCATCAGCACGAGGTGATGAGACTCGTCGGCGAATTGACGGATGTGGCGGTTCCGTCGGTGCGCTGGCTGGAGAGCACAGGTGATGTGCTGGGCCGGCCGTTCTTTCTGATGGACCGCGTCGACGGCGTCGTGCCACCCGACGTGATGCCCTATACGTTCGGGGACAACTGGCTTTTCGATGCGCCATCCGCGCAGCAGCGACAGCTTCAGGACAGTACCGTCGAGGTACTGGCCAAGCTCCATTCAATCCCGAACGCGCAGCAGGTCTTCGGGTTTCTTCAGGACGTCGATCCACCGGGAGAGACGGCATTGCACCGTCACTTCGGTTGGCTCAAGGAATGGTATGCGTTCAGCGTGCCCGACATCGGCAGCTCGCCGCTGGTCGAGCGAGCGCTGGCCTGGCTGGAGGAGCGGTTCCCACATGATGTCGCGGCCGCCGAACCTGTTCTGGTGTGGGGTGATTCGCGTATCGGCAATGTCATATATCAGGACTTCACGCCCGCCGCCGTCCTCGACTGGGAGATGGCGACGGTCGGGCCGCGTGAATTCGATGTGGCGTGGATCAGCTTCGCACACATGGTCTTTCAGGAACTGACGAAGCTCGCCGGGTTGCCCGGTATGCCCGACTTCCTGCGTGAGGACGATGTCCGTGCCACCTACACGAACCTGACCGGTGTCGAGCTCGGCGATCTCGGGTGGTTCCACGTGTATTCCGCGGTGGTCTGGTGCTGCGTGTTCATGCGCACCGGGGCGCGCCGCGTGCATTTCGGCGAGATCGAGAAACCCGAGGACGTCGAGTCGCTGTTCTACCACGCATCACTGCTCAAACGACTGATCGGAGAGACCGCCTGATGCTCGGACCGATGGACGAATACCCGATTCACCAGGTACCCCAGCCGATCGCCTGGCCCGGATCCTCGGATCGGAACTTCTACGACCGCTCCTACTACAACGCCCACGACCGCACCGGCGACATCTTCGTCATCACCGGGATCGGTTACTACCCCAACCTCGGGGTGAAAGATGCGTTCCTGCTCGTGAGGCGCGGCGACACCCAGACCGCGGTGCACCTGTCCGATGCCATCGACCAGGACCGACTCAATCAGCACGTCGGCAATTACCGCGTGGAGGTCGTCGAACCCCTACGCAAGCTGCGCATCACGCTCGAGGAAACCGAGGGTATTGCAGCGGATCTCACGTGGGACGGGCTTTTCGACGTCGTGCAGGAGCAGCCTCACGTCATGCGGCGCGGCAATCGCGTGACACTGGACGCGCAGCGCTTCGCGCAGGTCGGCGCCTGGAGCGGGCACCTGTCGATCGACGGTACCGACATCACCGTGGACCCTGCCCAGTGGATCGGAACCCGGGACCGCTCATGGGGCATCCGCCCGATCGGGGAGGCCGAGCCTGCCGGACGTCCCGACGACCCGCCGTTCGAAGGCATGTGGTGGCTGTATGTGCCGATGGCGTTCGACGACTTCGGAATCGTGGTGATCATCCAGGAGGATCACCTCGGTTTCCGTTCGCTCAACGACTGCACCCGAATCTGGAAGGACGGCCGGGTCGAACAGCTCGGCTGGCCGCGGATCAAGGTTCACTACCGATCAGGGACGCGCATCCCCACGGGTGCGACAATCGAGGCCACTGCATTCGACGGCAGCGCAGTCCACTTCGACGTCGAATCCAAGCTTCCCGTGCCCATTCACGTCGGTGGCGGCTACGGCGGGGACTCCGATTGGATCCACGGAATGTGGAAGGGCGAGAACTTCACCGAACGGTTCACCTACGACATGAACGATCCCGCCATTATCGGCCGGGCGGGCTTCGGCGTCATCGACCATGTCGGCCGCGCGGTGTGCCGCGATGCCGACGGGGTCGAGCGCGAAGGATGGGGCCTTTTCGAGCACGGGGCGCTGGGCCGCCACGATCCCTCGGGCTTCGCCGACTGGCTCACCGTCGCGCCGTAATTCGTCAGCCGGAATTGCGTTCCAGCAGATCCTCACTCGACACTGGGCTGCTGGAATGCAGTTCCGGCGATACGCGACCGAACACCATCGATTCGTCGATCCTGTCGAAGCGGGCATCGATCGCGTCGAGCACGTAGTTGTGCCGTACATTCCACGGCCGGTGGATACCGGACTTCGGCAGCACGTGACCGGAACGGTGCACGTAACCGGCGTTGATGTTCCACGCCGGTTTCTCCGGCATCGGTGTCTGGCCCAGATGCGGGTAGGCATGGGTGTAGCCGTGAGAATCCATGTAGGCCAACAGCTTCGCCACCGCCCGGGCGGTCAGGTCGGCACGTAGCGTCCACGACGCGTTGATGTAGCCGACGCACCAGGCCAGATTCGGCACGTCCTCGAGAAGATGTTCTTTGTAGACGAATCGATCGGACGGTGCCACCGTGTGGCCGTCGACGCTGATCACGATGCCGCCGAGCGCCTGCAGCTGCAGACCCGTGGCGGTGACCAGAACGTCGGCGTCGATCCGCTTCCCGGACTTCAGAACAACTCCGGCGGCGTCGATGTGATCGACCTCGTCGGTAATTACCTCGGCACGTCCCTCGGCGATCGCCTCGTAGAAATCGCCGGACAGGATCAGGCACAACCGCTGGTCCCAGGGGTCATACCGTGGATTGAAATGCGTGTCGACCGGATAGTTTTCCGGCAGATAGTGTTTTGCCACCGCGCGGATCAAGCGCCTGCTCAGACGGGGTGCCTTTCGGGCGATCGCGTACACGAGCACGATGAACACGACGTTGTACAGCCAGGCCAGGCGGTAGCCCAGTGCGCGCGGCGGCACCCTGCGCAACAGGTTGACGACCGGATTGATCCGTTGACCGGACAGCAGATACGTCGGTGAGCGCTGCACCATGGTGACGTGGCCGGCACGCTGCGCGAGCGCCGGGATCATGCTGATCGCGGTGGCACCACTGCCGATGACGGCGACTCTTTTGCCTGCGTAGTCGAGGTCTTCGGGCCAGAGCTGCGGGTGAACCACTGCGCCGCCGAAGCTCTCGATGCCGGGGAACTCCGGACGATAGGGGTGGTCGTAGTCGTAGTAACCGGTGCCGAAGAACAGGAATCGCGCCCGGTAGGTACGTGCCGCTCCGTTGACCTCGGTGTGCACCGTCCACGTGTCGGTCGCCGAATCCCAGTCGGCGGAGATCACCCTGGTGTCGAACCGGATGTGGCGATCGATGCCGTGCTTGCGCGCAGCGTTCATCAGGTATTGACGGATGTCCTCGCCGTCGGCGACGTTCTCGGGACGGTCCCACGGCTCCCACGGGAACGACAGCGTGAAGATGTCGCTGTCAGAGCGAATACCGGGGTAGCGGTGCAGGTCCCATGTGCCGCCGATGCGCGAGCGGCGCTCAAGGATGGTGTACTTCAGCTGCGGATTGCGTTCCTGGATCCGATACGCGGCACCGATTCCGGAGATGCCCGCACCGATGATCAGGACGTCGGAGAAGTCCCCACGGGAGTCCCCATGAGCAATGTGGTCCTGCACCCGTAACCTCCTTTGGTCCGGTCACGTACCACCCTAGGACTCAGTCCCCCAGCGCGTCGACGATCTCAGCCAACGAATTCACGTCGATGGGGCCGGGCTGATAGAGGCAGATGCGATCCGAAACCCCGTCCACCCGTTCCCGGATGTGCTTGGCCACGTCGGCCGGGGTGCCGCACGCGGCGATGGTGTGCAGCATGTCGTCGTCGATGAGGCGCCCCATGTCTTCCCACCGCCCTTGCTTGGACAGGGCGTTCAGCTCGGGCTGCAGCTCGCCCCAGCCGTGCACCTCGAGCACCGGCCGGTAAGCGGGCGTCGAGCCGTAGAACGCGAGCAGTCGCCTCGCCATCGCGTGATCGGGATCCTCGTCGGCGACCGACACGATGATCTCCGGTACGACCGCGAGATCGGTGCGGCTGCGCCCCGCCGCGGCGAGGCCCTTGTCGACGTTGGGCATCGTGACCTCGTTGAGAAACTTCTTCGATCCGAACGGCATCACCAGCAGTCCATCGGCAACCTCCGCCGTCATCCGGGTCAGCAGAGGCCCCAGCGCACCCACGAAGATCGGCGGCGGCGCGAATTCGGCACGCGGAACGAACGTCGGCGTCATCAGGGTGTGGCGGTAGTACTCCCCGCGGAAGTTCAGCCGCTCACCGGTGGTCCAGGTGTCGAAGATGGCCCGCAGCGCGCCGACGAGTTCCCGCATCCTGGCCACCGGCTTGTCGAAGTCGGTGCCGTACCGCTTCTCGATCTGGGCGCGCACCTGCGTTCCCAGCCCGAGCGTGAATCGGCCACCGGTCAGAATCTGATGGTCGACAGCCTGGTGCGCGAGGTGAATGGGGTTGCGGGGGAACGCGATCGCGACATTCGTCATCAGGTCCAACCCGCCGACGGTGGATGCGAGGGTCAGCGGGGTGAACACGTCGTGCGGACCTTCGAACGTGAAAACCCCGCTGGCACCGGCATCGCGCAGCGCACGCGCCCGGTCGATCGCGTCGATGGGCCCGAACAGCGCTGTCATCACCTGCACAACGAGGGAGCCTAGTGCGAATCCGGCGCGCAAAACGACACTATGCGTCCGTTGGCACGCCCGATCCGCGAGGATGGGGCGATGGCCGATGTCGTTGTTGTGGGAGCGGGGTTCGCAGGACTGTCTGCGGCCCGCGAACTCACTCGCCGCGGCCACGACGTGACCGTTCTGGAAGGCCGGGATCGTGTCGGTGGCAGGTCCTACACCGGTTTCGTCGGCGGAGTGGCCGTCGACCTCGGCGCAACGTTCGTGGGCCCGACGCAGGACGCCGTGCTCGCCCTGGCGGCCGAATTGGGCGTCGAAACCATGCCGACCTACGGGCGCGGTAAGAACCTGATCCGCTGGCGCGGCAAGGTGCGCTCGTATCGCAGCACGATCCCGCGGCTGTCGATTCTCGAGCTGCTCGACGTGTCCCGGATCCAGTGGCGGTTCGACCGCATCCGCAGCAAGGTCCCGGTGGATCAGCCGTGGAAATCGCCGATCGCCGCCCACCTCGATGCCATCTCGCTCGACGAGTGGTTGCGATCGGTGCACGCGGGTGCGTCCACACGCGACCTGATGGCGATCATGGCGCGGGTGACCTGGGGCGCCGAGCCCGACGCCGTCTCGATGCTGCACGCCGTGCGCTACGTGGCGGCCGCGGGAGGCCTGAACCGCATGCTCGATGTCGAGGGTGGCGCGCAGCAGGACCGGTTTCTCGCCGGCACCCAGCAGATCGCCCAGCTGATGGCCGCCGACCTCGGCGACCGCGTCGTCCTGAAAGCTCCCGTCCGCAGCATCGTCCGGCACCCCGATCGATCCCTGACCGTCACCACCGAGGGAGGCCGGTACGCCGCGAGCGCCGTCGTCGTCGCGATTCCGCCCGAGCATCGCGCCGCCATCGAGTTCGATCCCACCCTTCCAGGCGAGTACGGACGGCTCAGCCGCAACTGGCCGCAGGGCCATCTGAGCAAGGCCTACGCCGCGTACTCGACACCGTTCTGGCGCACCGAAGGCTTCTCCGGTGAGGCGCTTTCCGACGAAGGACCGGTGTTCATCACCTTCGATGTCAGCCCGAGCGATGCCGGCCCCGGGGTGCTCCTCGGCTTCACCGACGCCCGTACCTTCGACCCGTTGCCGGAGGAGCAGCGCCGCGAGGTCGCGCTCGCCGGATTCTCCGCGCTCTTCGGCGACGCCGCGGCACGGCCGCTGGACTACATCGATCATCGCTGGGGCGCAGAGCCGTTCGCGCCGGGAGGCCCGACGGCCGCAGTTCCGCCCGGTTCCTGGACCGCACACGGGCGGTGGCTGCGCGCCCCTGTAGACGGCATTTTCTGGGCGGGCACCGAAACCGCTGACCGGTGGACCGGCTTCCTCGACGGCGCGGTGCGCTCGGGGCTACGGGTGGCCGAAGAGGCGCATCAGGAACTGGCCCGGCGGGCTTGATTTCCCGTCGCTTCGCTCGCCCCGGCCTGATTTCCCGTCGCTTCGCTCGCCCCGGCCTGATTTCCCGTCGCTTCGCTCGCCCCGGCTTGATTTCCCGCGACCGACTCGACGAGCCACCGCAAGTGCTCGTTGACCTCGTCGGGACGCTCCAGGATCGCGCAGTGCCCACCGGGCAACTCCACGAACCGGGCCAGATTCGGCGCCGACGCCGCGATGCGGCGCGACGACACCATCGGCAGCAGCCGGTCTTTGACGCTGCCGATCACCAGCGTGGGCACCACGAGGTTGTCGAGCACGATGTGACGCGGGCCGAGATGGTCGATGAGGACCCGCGCCCAGCCGCCGCGCCCAGCCGCCGGAGTGCCGTTGAACAGTTCGAAGACGAAGTCGACAACCGCAGGGTCGGCGTCGCGACCCACGGCGATCGTCGAGACGAAACGGCGGCTGGGTCGGTCGGCGGCGCGCAGCAGAGGCGCCCCTCCGAACGTGCGCAGCACCCCGCCGGCAGCGCGCACCCTCGCGTCGGCGAATCGCGCGGGCACGGGGAGCAGGTTCACATTGCGCAGCAGATCGCCGGTCGTCGTGTTGATCAGCGCAACGGCATCGGCGCGCTGGGCAACGCGGTGAGGTAGACGCTCGGACCAGGACGAGATCGCGATTCCACCCATGGAATGTCCTGCGATCACGGCTCGCTCCCCGGGCGCCAGCGTCGCCTCCAGCACGGCGTCGAGGTCGGCGGCCAGGTAGTCCAGACTGTATCCGCCCCGCCGCGGCGGCACCCCGCTGCGGCCGTGCCCGCGGTGATCGAAGGCGATCACCCGGTAATCCCTTGCCAGATCTGCGATCTGGTAGGCCCACACGCGGATGGCGCAGGTGATGCCGTGTGCCAGGACAATCGGGTAGCCACCCTCGGGGCCGAACACCTCGGTGTGGATCCGTACGCCGTCCTTGGAACGCACGTCGACCACGCGACCCTGGGACAGTGCGTCGGCGGGGGCGAAGGTCCTGTCCCGAAGTCGGCTGCTCCTGCCTCGTGCCATGTGCGCTCCTCCCGTTCGGCCACTTTGCCGGGTCGTGACTGTACCCGGCGGGCACCACCGGCGGACCGCGCACCAGGAATGAGTTAAATGGTCTGCGGCGACGACACAGGAGGCCGACATTGCGCGCGATACAGATAGCCGAACTCGACGGACCCCAGGCCGCGAAGCTCGTCGAAATCGACGAACCCGCTGGTGATGACGGCACGGTGGTGGTCGACGTGCACGCGGCCGGGGTCGCTTTCCCCGACGCCCTACAGTCTCGGGGGCTCTACCAGTACAAGCCCGCGATGCCGTACACGCCCGGAGCCGAGGTGGCCGGGGTGGTGCGCAGCGCTCCGGACGGCGCGCACGTGCGCGAGGGCGACCGGGTCATCGGGCTGACGATGCTGTGCGGTGCGATGGCCGAAGTTGTTGCCCTGCAACAGGAGCGGGTATTCAAGCTGCCGGATTCGGTGTCCTTCGAGGCCGGTGCCGGGGTGCTGTTCAACGACCTGACGGTGCAGTTCGCACTGGGTACCCGCGGCAGGTTGGCCGATGGCGAAACGGTGCTCGTGCATGGCGCGGCCGGCGGCATCGGCACGTCCACGCTGCGGATCGCCCCCGCGCTCGGCGCGAGGCGAACGATCGCCGTGGTCAGCACTGAGGAGAAAGCAGCCGTCGCGCGCGCGGCCGGCGCCTCGGACGTGGTCCTCGCCGAGGGTTTCAAGGACGCGGTCAAAGAGCTCACCGGTGGTCGGGGCGTGGACATCGTGCTCGACCCGGTCGGCGGCGACCGGGTGACCGATTCGCTGCGCTCACTCGCCCCGGGCGGTCGACTGCTGGTGGTCGGATTCACCGGCGGGGATATCCCGACGGTGAAGGTGAACCGGTTGCTTCTCAACAACGTCGACGTGGTCGGGGTCGGCTGGGGGGCGTGGACCCTGACCCATCCGGGATACCTGCAGGAGCAGTGGTCCGCGCTGGCGCCGTTGCTGGCCTCGGGCGCGGTGCCTGCGCCCGAACCGGTCGTGTACCCGCTTGAGCGCGCCGCTGAGGCGATCGCATCCCTGGAGGACCGCTCAGCGTTGGGCAAGGTCGTCGTCGCGGTCCGCTGAGCCCCGATCGCCGGAATATTGTTCGCGAAGTCGCCGAAGCGGTGCGTAACGCTTTGCCCGCTGCGATGATGAACGGCGTGTCCGGGGCTAATAGCACAGCAGGCGATGATCTGTTGGTTGCTGAGTTCCTTGCCGCCGCCGCCACGAAACCGACCGGCCTGATCATCGAGGGCGAAGCCGGGATCGGAAAGACCACGTTGTGGCTTGCTCAGCTGCACCATGCGGTCGACCTCGGCTTCCGTGTCATCACGGCCCGGGTCGGGCAGGCCGAGTCGGTGATGTCGTTCGCCGCGCTGGCCGATCTACTGGACGACGTCGAGGACGAGTACTTCGCCTCGCTGCCCGACCTGCAGCGGCTGGCCCTTGACCGACTGCTGCTGCGCGCAGGCAGCGACGGGCCCCCGACCGACCAGCGGGTGGTCGCAGCGGGCTTCGTCAAGGTGCTGCACGCGCTGGCCACAACGTCGCCCGTCCTCATTGCCATCGACGACGTTCAGTGGCTGGACACGTCCAGCCGCGCGGCGATCGAGTTCGCGATGCGACGCCTCAAGGGCCCGTTCGGTGTCCTGCTGACCGAGCGGTGTGATCCGGGCGACGGAGCGGCCGCGGGTTGGCTGAAACTCGATCGGCCCGACGGCGTCGGTCGGGTGTGCGTGCAGCCGATGAATCCGGCGCAGGTGCACGCGCTGATCTCAGAACGGCTGGGCCGCAGGCTGACTCGGCCCTCTCTGTTGCGGATTGTCGAAATCTCGGGCGGAAATCCGTTTTTCGCGCTAGAGCTGGCGCAGGCACTCGGTGCGGACCGGACCGGCTCCGAACTTCCGCTTCCTGCCACCCTCGCCGATCTGGTGCGGCGTCGGATCGGGCAGCTCGACGACCGGACACGCGAACTGCTGCTCGCTGCCGCATGCGTCGCCGACCCGACGACCGACCTTCTGGCTCGCGCGGACGACGCGACGATCGAGGAGATCACCAGGCAACTGGAGCAGGTCGAATCGGCGGGCATCATCGCGCTTGAGGGCAACCGGGTGCGGTTCACCCATCCCCTGCTCGCCAGCGGTGTCTACACCGACGCGGGACCGACCGCTCGGCGCGCGATGCACCGCAGGATGGGCCTGCTGGAAACGCAGCCCGAACTGCGGGCGCGGCACCTGGCGCTGGCCTCGGCCAGCGGCGACGAGGAGATCTTCACCGCCCTCGATCAGGCTGCCGACGCCGCCCGCGCACGCGGGGCGCCCGCAGCCGCCGCCGAACTGGTCGACATGGCGATCGGGTTGGGCGGGGACAACCCGATGCGCCGCATGAAGGCCGCCGAAAACCATTTTCTTGCGGGAAACACGGCCAAGGCGGCCACCGCGCTGGGCCGGGTCGAGTCGATCGAGCCCGCAATGCTGCGGGCGCTCGCGACGAGTCTGCTGGCGACGGTGCGGATGTACGACAACGAGCACCGGGAGGCCGTCGAACTGCTGCGCACCGCATTGGACGACGCTGCGGGCAATGCGCCGGTGCAGGTCCAGGTGCTGTTACGCCTGTCGTTCGCGCTGAACAGCATCGGCGAGCTCGACGATGCGCGCCGGCATGCCCGCGACGCGGTGAAGCTGGCCGAGGAGCTCGGGGTTCCCGGGGTTGTCAGCGCCGCGTTGGCCTGGTCGGTGAACGTCGGCTTCCAGTGCGGCCGCGGCCTCGACGAGGAATCGCTGACGCGGGCACTCAAGCTCTACGACAGTGCTTTCGACGTGCCGATCATCTTCCGGGCCCCGTTCGTGCACGCGCTCATGATGTCGTGGACCGGACGACTGGAGCAGGCTCACCGGGAGCTCACCGACGTGCGCAGTGTGTGCCTTGAGCGAGGCGCCGAAAGCGACATGATGGCCATCGCAGGCTTTCTCGCGATCAACCACCTCTGGCGGGGTCAGCTCGCCGAGGCGGAGGCCGAAGCCGCCGAGGCCGTCGAGCGCGCGGAGCAACTCGGCGGCGCTGACGTACTCATCATCCCGATGACGGTGCGCGGAGCGATCGCCGCATACGCGGGCCGGGTCGAGGAGGCGCGCGCCGATGCGCAGTGGGTTCTCGGCGCGGTCAAGAACCGACGGGTGTCCCATATCGCGGATTGGCCGGGGATGACGCTGTGCTTCCTGGAGGAGTCGCTCGGTAATCACCGGGAAGCCCTGGAGGCGTTGGACACTTCGTTCCTGGCGCGGGACCAGACGCCGTCGACGGAGCTGATGTACGGATGGCACCTTCCCGATGTGATCGAGGCGATGGTGGGCGTCGGGCGCCTCGACGATGCCGAATTCCTGACCGAAGCTCTTGAACGCAACGGTGAGATCCACGACCGGCGCTGGACGAAGGCAGTGGGGTCGCGGTGTCGCGCCATGCTGCTGGCGGCCCGCGGCGATGTGGGCGCCGCCGAGCTGGAGGCGCACCGAGCTCTGGCGACGCACGACAGTCTTCCGATGCCGTTCGAACGGGCCAGGACTGCGCTGCTGCTGGGTCAGCTCCAGCGGCGGCTACGCCAGAAGCACACGGCGGCAACGAACTTGACCGAGGCGGTGCAGACGTTCGAACGGCTGGGCACCCCGCTGTGGGTGCGCCGGGCCAAAGCAGAGTTGTCGCGCGCTGTCGTCGCACCGTCCGATGGGGTCAGTCCGTTGACGCCGTCCGAACAGCGGGTCGCGGAGATGGCGGCGACGGGAGCGACCAACAAGGACATCGCGGCGGCGATGTTCATCAGCAGCAAGACCGTCGAGCACAACTTGACCAAGATCTACCGCAAGCTCGGTATCAGCTCACGCGCCGAGCTGGGCAGACGGATGGATCAACGAGACGCGGGCACCCGCTAGGTGATCCACTCCGGCTGCTGGTCGACGTTGACAGCCGAGAAGTCCTTGTGCGCCAGGCCTGCGAGGGTTCCGCCGTCGACCACGAACTCGGCGCCGGTGGAGTAGCTGGACTCGTCGCTGGCCAGGTAGACCACAAGGTTGCTGACCTCTTGGGGCTGGGCGATGCGGCCCAGCGCCGACTGGAAGATGTCTTCGGGAACCCAGTCCGCCATCGGCGTCTTCACCAGTCCGGGATGTACGGAGTTGACGCGGATTCCGAAGGGCCCCAACTCCAGGGCGGTGGACTTGGTGAGTCCGCGGACCGCGAACTTGGTTGCCGTGTAACCGTGGCAGCCGATCGTGCCTGCCATGCCCTCGATCGAGGAGATGTTGATGATCGAGCCGCGGCCCGCGCCCTTCATCGTCGGGGTCACGGCGCGGATTCCCAGGAAGACTCCGGTGAGGTTGATGTCGAGGATGCGGTGCCACTCGGCCAGTTCGTAGTCTTCGACGGTGCCGATGTTGAGGATGCCGGCGTTGTTCACCAGGATGTCGAGGCCACCGAATTCCTCGACGGTGGTGCGGACCGCGGCCTCCCAGTCCTCGCTGCGTGTCACGTCCAGGTGAACGTAGCGCGCGACGTCGCCGAGTTCCTTGGCCACGATCTCACCGTCGGCGTCGAGGATGTCACCGCATACGACTTTGGCGCCGTGCGAGGCCATCACCCGGGCGTGCGAGGCTCCCATGCCCCTGGCGCCGCCGCTGACGAGGGCGACCTTGCCCGCCAACCGTCCTGTCATGAATCCTCCTGTATCCGGGGCGTGCCGAATGTTCCGTCGCGCGCCTCCGAACGGTGAGATGTGGCACGCACCACACCATACATATCAGATCCGATGGATGGTCAGGGTGGCGAGGCGTCGTGGCGGGCGAGAAAATCGAGCACCGCGTCGGCGAACAGATCGTTGCGATCGCCCGCCACCATGTGACCGGCGCCCTCGACGTCGACGAAACCGATCTGCGGGAAGCGTGCCACAAATTCGGATGCGCGCTGATGGCTGACCAGATCGCTGACCTGCCCGCGCACCAGCAGCATGGGAACACCGTCGGCGACGATCCTCGCGACGGCGGCGTGCAGGCGTTCGACGTCGGTGACCTCCATCGGAGGCTGCGCGGCAGAACCGTCGATGAACTGCGGATCCCAGTGCCAGTACCACCGATCTCCCCTGCGGCGCAGGTTGTTTCGCAGTCCGTCGAGATCGGCGGGCCGCGGTCGGTGCGGGTTGAACTCGGCGATCATGTCGGCCACCTCGTCGAGTGATCCGAAACCGTCCACCATCTTGTCGGCCATGAATGCGTGAATGCGCTCGGCACCCGAGGGATCCATGTCCGGAACGATGTCGACGAGAACCACCGCCGACGCGATGCCGGGCGAGAGTTCACCGGCGAGCAGCATCGAGGTGAGCCCGCCGAGAGAGGCGCCGACCAGTACGGGGCGGGGCGGCAACCGCAGGAGGATCTCCCTCACATCGGCAGCGAATGTGGAGACCCGGTAGTCGCCGTCTGCCGACCAGTCCGACTCGCCGTGGCCGCGCATGTCCACGGTGACGGCCTGCCAGCCTCGCCGAGCGACGGCGGTAGCCGCCCGACCCCACGATCGGCGCGTCTGGCCGCCGCCGTGCAGAAAGACCACGGCACGCGCCGTCGGGTCACCCAGACGGTCGGCGGCGATCCGGACCCCGCCGTGCCCGTCGGTCAGGAAGTGCTCGGGCGCAGACATCATCTTCGGATGCTAACGGCGGCCTCGTCGCCGTTCCCGTAGGCCATACTGTGCCGGTGCTCAAGGGTCTGGCCGGCAAGGGCGTTCTGGTGACGGGTGCTGCGTCGGGCATCGGCGAGGCGACCGCGCGACGACTGCTCGACGAAGGCGCGACAGTGGTCGGGATCGACGTCGCCCCGACGGGCCCCCGAAATCTGGATGGCGCATTCCACTACCTCTCCGGCGACGTTCTGGATGCTGCGATGGTCGAGCACGCGGTCACGGCGGTGATCGACAGCGCGGGCCGCCTCGACGGTGTCGTCCACTCGGCAGGTGTCGGGGGCGGCGGCCCGATCCACCTCCTGCCCGACGACGAGTGGGACCGCGTCGTGGACGTCAACCTCAAAGGCACCTTCGTGGTGATGCGCGCCGCGCTCGCGACGATGATCACCCAGGAGCGCGTCGACGGTGAACGCGGATCGATCGTCACGCTTTCCAGCGTCGAAGGCATCGAGGGTACCGCCGGAGGCAGTGCCTACAACGCGTCCAAGGGCGGCGTCGTACTGCTCACCAAGAATGCCGCAATCGATTACGGCCCCAGCGGGATTCGGGTGAATGCGATCTGTCCGGGATTCATCGAGACACCATTGTTCGAATCGATCATGGGACTTCCGGGGATGGAGGGACCGCGGGACGGGCTACGTCACGAACACAAGCTGCGACGCTTCGGAAGGCCCGACGAGATCGCTTCTGTCGCAGCATTTCTCGTGTCCGGGGAGGCCAGCTTCGTCAGCGGTCAGGCGATCGCGGTGGACGGCGGCTACACCGCCGGCCGCGACCATCACGTCACGGACCTGCTGGGCTTGGGCGAGCAGTAGTCACCAGACCACCGCGACGGCTGCCGCGGTGAACGCCAGCGCGCCGACGGAGAAGAACACCGGGCGCGGCACCGCCTCCCCGGACCGACGCTGGCGCGCGTTGCCCATGCCGAGAAGACCACCCAGGACCAGCAGGATGGCCAGTTTGAGACCGATCTTCGGGTAGTTCAGCTCGATCCCTGCAGGCCAGGGTGCCGAAAGCACCAGCCCGGTGAGCAACGAGATCAACAATCCGTAGTCCATCAGGCGCGTGGTGCGGAAGCGCCCCGCCACAGCCTCTGCCGCCCACGCCCCGAAGGTGACGGCGAAGCCGACGATGTGCAGCAGAACAACTACAGACCGTAGTACTTCCATGGGCTGAGAGTACAACACCGCAGACGCTGCGGGCCCTCAGATATTGCCCCGTACCGCTCGGATCAGGACACCGTCACGGCAGGCAATCCGTCGCCGCCGAGAGCTCGGCCTTCATGTTCCGCTGCATCATCGCCAGCGCGGCCTCACCCAATTCAGAGTCGATGTGCGCCACGGCATCTGGCGGAACCACCACGTCGTAGTGGCGCACATAGCCGTCCAGCGCGCTGTACAAGATGCATTGCTCTGTGACCTGCCCGGTCACGACGATGCGACGTACGCCGAGGCGAGTCAACAGATAGTCCAGCGGGGTCGCGTAGAACGCGCTGTGGCGCACCTTCAAGAGGAACTGGCTGTCAGGGTGAGGCTTCAACGGCTCGATCAGATCGGGCCGTGCGCCGTTGAGGGCGGCCTCCACGATGCCCCCTTTGTCCGCCGCGAAGTCGCCGTAGTTGTCGTTGACGTAGATGACGTCGACGTCCTCGCGGTCTCGCGATCTGGCGACGAGATCTGCCAGCGGATCCACGATCTTGCCGACGTTGTCTGCGAGTTCTTCGGCATCGGGGTGGGAGTAGGTGTTGAACATGTCGATCACGAGCAGCGCGGTCTCACTCATGCCGACCTCGTACCCACTGCCGTTGGACGTAGTCACGGCGAAGTCCATATGGGGACCGAGGGTTTGCTCAACGCCGCGGTTCGGCAGCGCGTGCATCCGACCCTCACCGCAGTCCGCCGGGAAGGGGCTACCGCACAAAGCGAGCTCGGCTAACGACACGCGTGCGGTGGCCGAGCCGCCGGAGCGTTCACCGAACGAGCCATGTACTGGCGATACCGCATCGGGCAACGGCAACGCCTGCGCCGGTGTGAGGTGAATCCCGGGACACCACCTATCAGAAATGCCGGTGTTCACCATTCGGTAACTGACGGCCGTGTAGCCTTTGCTAGGTGACCGTCGAGACGCGGCGGCCAGGTGTCCATTGGGAGGTTCGCATGAGCGCCGTGCGTGTGTCCTCGTTGCCGGTCGCTGGCGATAGTGATACCTCAGATGCCGACTACGTGCGCGGCATGACCCGCCTCCTCCAGGGTGTCCAAGAGTTGTCGTTGGCCCGAAGCCTGCCCGAGATCCAGAAGATCGTTCGAACCGCGGCACGAGAACTCACCGGGTGCGACGGCGCAACGTTCGTGCTCCGCGACAACGGCAAGTGCTACTACGCCGACGAGTACGCGATCGCTCCCCTGTGGAAGGGCAGTCGCTTCCCGATGGAGATCTGCATCAGCGGATGGGCGATGCTCAACCGCGAAGCCGCGATCATCCCGGACATCTATGTCGACAACCGCATCCCGCACGAGGCCTACCGGCCGACGTTCGTCAAGAGCCTGGTGATGGTCCCGATCCGCACGCTCGACCCGGTCGGCGCCATCGGCAACTACTGGGCACGCGAGCGCCAGCCCACCCCGCGTGAGGTGTCACTGCTGCAGGCGCTGGCCGATTCGACGTCGATCGCCATGGAGAACGTCCACATCTACGCCGAGCTGGAGCAACGGGTGAGAGATCGCACGGCGCAGCTCGAGCAGGCGAACGAGGAGATCAGGCAGCTCTCACTCACCGATGATCTGACCGGCCTCAACAATCGCCGCGGATTCCACCTCCTGGCGAACGCCGCGCTGCTCGCCGCGCGGACCCACGGCCATGACAGCGCGCTCGCGTTCCTCGATGTCGATGGACTCAAACAGGTCAACGATGCAGACGGCCACGATGCCGGCGACAGACTCATCACCGATGTGGCCGAAGTACTGCGTGACACTATGGGTCGGTCCGACATCGTGGCCCGCTTGGGCGGCGACGAGTTCTCCGTGCTGATACCGGAATTCAACGACGACGCTGCCGCGCTGAAAGCCCGGTTGCATGACGCATTTCGCCGATTCAACGAGACGACGACCCGCCGCTACCAGCTGGCGGCCTCCATCGGGGTCACCGAGGTGCCGCACACCGACATCAGCACGCTCGACGAGTTGCTGGCGCGGGCCGACGAACTCATGTACGCCGACAAGAAGGCCAGATCTGCGACCATCGCGGGCATCGCGGGCTAGCCGTTGGCGGGCTCCGCCGAAGCACGCTTGCCCCGGGAGTGGATCGCGAAAGAGTTGTCGAAGGCATTGCGGTACCGTCATTCACCGATATACGTTACGGCTAGTAGCGTATTCGATGAGAGGACACGATGACGCGCACGTTTCATTCCGGGGCGCGCTTCTCCACCCCGACATCTGAGATCGCCGACGCGCTGGAGCAGGTGAGCATCCCGACACTGCTGCTGTCTATGGTGCACATCACCGGCGATCCGGTGTTCATCCGCGACTTTTCTCAAGCCGGACTGTTCCTCAACGAAGTCCAGGGATTCATGAGCGAGGAGGACAAGGCACGCGCGCGTGCAGCCGCCCTGCCCGCCATCGAGGACTATCGGGATCGGGGCTGTCCGCCCCCTCCCCCGCTGGCCCCCGATCTGATCAAGGAAATGCTCGACTGGGCCGCCGCCGAACCGGTGGACGACGACAACCTGGCGCTGGTGCTGGAGGAGCTCGATCTCGAGGGTGCCGACCCGCGCCGCCCAGCAGTGCTGGATTCGGCTCGCGCCGCGGGGTTCCGGGTGATCGTCGTCGGGTGCGGCGAGTCGGGAATCCTGGCCGGACTTCGTCTCCAACAAGCCGGTGTGGCATTCGAGATCATCGAAAAGAACAGCGGTCCGGGTGGAACATGGTGGGAGAACACATATCCCGGCGCCCGGGTGGACGTCGCCAACCATCTGTACTGCTACAGCTTCGAACCGAGTAACCACTGGCAGCACTTCTTCGCCGAGCAACCCGAGCTTGCGGCCTATTTCGACGACGTCATGGCCCGCCATGAATTGCACGGCCGAACGCGCTGGAACACCGAGGTGGTGTCGGCGACGTGGGACGAGTCGTCGGCGATGTGGGCCGTCACCGTGCGATCGGCCCGAGGAACCGAGACCCTGAACGCGAACGCGATCATCAGCGCCGTCGGTCAACTCAATCGGCCCAACATGCCTGACTTCCCCGGGCAGGAGACGTTCTCCGGTCCGTCGTTCCACTCCTCGGCATGGGACCACTCGGTGGACATCAATGGCAAGCGAGTCGCGTTGATCGGCGCGGGCGCGAGCGGGTTTCAGATAGCCCCGGCTATTGCGGACAAGGTCGACTGTCTGGACATCTTTCAGCGCACGGCCCAATGGATGTTCCCGAACCCCGCCTACCACGACCCGGTCCCCGACGGCGTCCGCTGGGCGATGGAGCATCTGCCGTACTACGCGCGGTGGTACCGCTTTCTGCTGATGTGGCCGGGAGCAGACAAGGGGCTCGACGCCGCGCGCGTCGAGCAGGGCTACGTCGATCAGGACGGCGGACAGAGCTACGCCGTCAGCGAGGTCAACGCGCTTGCCAGAATGATGTTCACCGACTGGATCACGACGCAGGTGGGCGACGACCCGGGGCTGCTGGCCAAAGTGCTGCCCGACTACCCGGCGACCGGTAAGCGGACGCTGCAGGACAACGGAAGCTGGCTCTCGACGCTGAAACGCCCGAATGTCAACCTCATTCGCACGCCGGTGAGGGAGGTGACCCCGCGTGGCGTCGTCACCCAGGACGGCCTCGCCTACGACACCGACGTCATCGTCTACGCCACCGGCTTTCGCGCCACCGAAGTTCTCGCGCCGATGACCGTCACCGGACGCGACGGCGCCGATCTGCACACCGAGTGGGGTAACAGGCCATTCGCGTACCTCGGCATCACGGTGCCCAAGTTCCCGAACTTCTTCATGATCTACGGGCCGGGGACGCATCTGGCACACGGCGGCAGCCTGATCATGAACTCCGAGCTCGAGATGCAGTACATCAACGCATGCATCGAGCGCCTCGTGACCACCGGAGCACGTTCGATGGAGCCGCACGCCGGACCCACCGTGGAATGGCATCGCCGCACGCAGGAGAAGATCAAGCAGACGGTCTGGGCGCACCCCGCGGTGAAGCACTCCTACTTCAAGAATTCCGACGGGGAGATCCACACGGTGACCCCGTGGCGGCTGTGCGAATACCGTGCTGCCCTTCAGGATCCCGACTGGTCGCACTTCCACATCGTCGGGGAGCGCTGAATGCGCGCCGTGGTCATCGACAGTGCGCGCCAGGTCCGGGTGGAAAACCGGCCCGACCCTGAGCTACCTGGTGCTGACGGCGCCATCGTGGAAGTGACGGCCACCGCGATCTGCGGATCGGACCTGCACTTCCTGGAGGGCCACTATCCGATCGACCAGCCCGTCTCGATCGGGCATGAAGCCGTGGGCGTGGTGGTCGAAACCGGCTCAGACGTCACCGATTTCCGGGCCGGTGACCGTGTTCTGGTCTCGTCGGTATCCGGCTGCGGCCGGTGCGCGGGCTGTCAGACGCACGATCCGGTGAAATGCATCCGCGGTCCGCAGATCTTCGGCTCCGGCGTGCTCGGCGGTGCACAAGCCGACCTGCTCGCGGTCCCGGCTGCGGATTTTCAGCTGCTCGCCGTGCCGGACGGCATCGACACCGAACAGGCGTTGCTGCTGACCGACAATCTGGCCACAGGGTGGGCGGCCGCCAAACGCGCCGACATCCCGATCGGGGGCACCGTCGCGGTGATCGGTGCGGGTGCGGTCGGCCAGTGCGCCATCCGGAGCGCATTTGTTCTCGGCGCGGCAACGGTTTTCGCCGTCGACCCGGTGGAGGCGCGACGCGTCCGGGCGACGTCCGTCGGTGCGCACGCCGTACAAGCCCCTGCCGCCCCCGCCATTCTGGAGGCGACCGGTGGGTTGGGCGCTGACAGCGTCATCGACGCCGTCGGAACGGATGCATCCCTCGACGATGCCCTGAGCTCGATACGCACCGGCGGGACGCTGTCCGTCGTGGGTGTGCACGACCTACAGCCATATCCCCTGCCCGCACTCGTCTGCCTGTTACGCAGCCTGACGATCCGGATGACGACGGCACCCGTGCAGCAGACCTGGCCGGAGCTCATTCCGCTCCTGCAAGCCGGCCGCCTCAGCGTCGAGGGTATCTTCACCGGCACCGTTCCTTTGGACGATGCGCCCCAGGCCTATGCCGCCGCTGTCTCGCGGTCGGCGGAGCATCTCAAGGTGCAGCTGATCCCCTGAACAGCGCCTCGCACCGTGAGCGCGCGTGTCTGCACAGCGACACACCGCAATTCGCGGCTTTCAACGCACACTCGCTCGCAGCGAGAGCGCTCAGAACGCGACGGCGAACAGCGCGGCGGCGGCCGCCGCTTCGACCAGAAAGTACAACCAGTTGGGGTAGAAGCGGGTTCGACCTTCCACCGCAGAGACCAGGCGGCCGAATGCCATCCCGGCCAGAGCGGCCGCCACCGTTGCCACGATCCCGGCTCTCAAACCGGGTTCGGCGAGGGCGAGCACGAGGACAGCTGCGATGGCCAGACCGAAGCCACCGTAGACGGCCCGCACCTCGGAGCGGGCCGTCGCCGAGCCCAGCGTCACGTCGAACGGGCCCACCAACCGGCCAGGTGCGGCCAGTGCGTAGACACCCATACCCGCGAAGAACACTGCCGCGATGACGATGACCGCTGCGACCACGCTAATCTCCCTTCGACGGCCCTTCGGCGTCCGAGGAGTTCACGATGACAGCCGCGGAAGTCTCTGCGCTTCCACAATCCTGCTATCCGGCGGTGTGGATGTGGCCCGGCCAAGCGCTCTATGCCGGACCGAGTCTGAACCTCGAGCCGCATTCCGGATCGGTGTGGTGTCTGGTCGTCGGCGCCGACGGCGCAGTGACGGTGACCGCCGGCGAACACGAGGTCGTCGCGCGCAGCGTTCTCGTGCCGCCCCGCTTGACCCACCATCTGGACACCCACGGCGGCCGTCTGGTGTCGTGTTACTTCGACGCATCTTCGAATCGCGTGACAGCCTGTCGCGCCAAGTGCCGCAGCGTCGCAGGACCATTCGCCCTGGACCATGTCAATTGCGCAGCATTGGAGAAACTTCCGGCTGACGATGCCGCTGCCCAACGCTGGCTGGACCTGGCGGCACCGGCATCACCGGCGCGGCTTGATCCGCGAGTCGCGAACGCGGTAACACGTATCGCGGCCGACCCTGCGGACGCCCCGTCGGCGCGGGAGCTCGCCGTCGACGTGGGCCTGTCCGAATCGCGGTTCCTGCACCTGTTTCACGACCAGGTCGGCACCACGCTTCGCCGGTATCTGTTGTGGATGCGGCTCATCGCTGCGGGGGTCGCGATCCGCGACGGCAAGAACCTGACCGACGCGGCAGCTGATGCCGGGTTCGCCAGCCCGTCTCATTTGTCGGACCGGTTCAAATCCACCTTCGGCCTCACCGCGACCCAGCTACTCAGCCGCGGCACGCTCCTGCACCTCCCAGCCTGACTGATGACTCGCCGCGGACACCACGATGCCCCGGCCGAAGGGCCGGGGCATCGGGTCAGCGGAGCCCGGGGAGGGTTACTCCGAAGATCCTGAGGGATCGGCAGATCCGCTGTCGTCCGACGCGCCGGAGTCGCTCGAAGCGGCGGAGTCCCCCGACTCGTTGTCGGAATCCTCGTTTTGCGAGGATGACTCGGCGGCCTCGTCGCTGTCGTCGGCAACCTCGGCAGCATCGTCGTCGGTGACGTTTTCGACCGCGTCCACGTCAGCCGTGGCGTCGTCGTCGGCCTTGTCACCCGGCAGGGATTCCGCCGCGGTGGCCGGCACCTCGGCCACGCTGGTGGCGGCGGCCCTGCTGGCCTTGGTGGTGGCCACCCGGACCGGGGCGGCCTCGACGACCGGTGCAGCCTCGACCACCGGTGCCGCGGCGACCACACGCGCAGTCGCCGCGACCGGAGCGGCGGTCGGTGCCGTGAGGGCGACGGGGACGGCGGAGACGAGCGACTTGGGCGCCGCCTTGGCAACGACGACGTCGTTGCGGATGTAGGCCGCATCGATCTTCGCCTTGAGTTCGGCCTCCCTGGAGGCCAGCGACGGGAACATCCGCACCAGCGGCAGCTTCTCGGCCGGTACCAGGTAGTGAGTCGTCTTGCCGCCCAACGAGTTCACATCGACGTCGACGTTCTTGGCGGGAACCTTCGACAGGTCGGCGTACATCACCGGCACGTGCTGGTAGAGGGCGCCGGCGATGGCGTTGGTGACGGCGAGGGTGTTCCACCAGCGGTCCGGGAAGTCTGCCATGCCGTCGTACTCACCGGTGATCACGATGACGTCGTACTTGGTCTCGGGTGCGGGCCGGTAGGTGTAGTCGAACTTCTTGTTGTACTTGGCGTTGTCGTCGATGATGTTCTGTCGGCTGGAGTCCGCGACCACGACGAACGTAATCTTGTCCTTGCCGGGCGCATTGGCGTTGGCGGCGAGATCGCGAAGTACCTCGTTGACGACGAGCGATCCTGCCGACAGTCCGACGACCGTAACCTTCTCACCGGCGCCGAGCTGGCCCAGAGCGGAGTTGATCTGGGTCGTGAGGTTCGTCTTGCCTGCTGTGATGGACTGACCGAGGGTGAGATGGGTCTTACCCGTCATCGGGCCGGCCTGGGCCGGCCAGTTGACGCTGACGCGCTGCTGATTCTTGAATGCGCCGCCCAGCAGCGGCGCCATGAGGGTGTCGCTCATCGTCGGTGTCGAGATGCCGCCGATGACCAGAGCCCTGTTCGCGGCCTCACCCAGTGATGCGGTGGACAGCGCCAATGCGGCCGAAGCAAAGACTGCGCCGCACGCGACACCTGTTTTGCGCAGGTTGATTCCCATGAGTTCTCCCCGGTGATTGCGATGTTTTGAGTCGCCGGATCACCGGCGCCAGGAAAGCATATGGGCGGGAATCCTTAACGCCCTAGCAAAATTTTTGGCGTTCTAATCAATGCGGGTATGGCGAAGGACTTTGTTTTCGCCATCGTTCGCTGGATGAGAGTTGTTCAACTTCGGCGGCGATTCCTCGAGGCGCCTGCAGCGCGTCTTCACTCAGTTAACGTCACGATTTCCGCTGGCCATCTGCATATCTCGGCACAGTAATCACAACAGTCCCGTTTGCAACATTTGTATTTAACCGCAATAACGGGTTGCTTACGGGCGAGGAGCTAATAAAAATTTGTATGGCTAAAGTTCCAAGTCAGCACAGTGTTATGCGGGATTGATACCGTGATTGAGCAACACCTCGATCTGTCATGGTCCGCCATCGGCCCCACGGCTCCCTTCCCAGCATAATTAACGCCAACGTGGATTGTGCGCGCGTCAGCAGCAAACTAGTGACACTTCCGCGGGCCGAGGGCCGCTGCGGCGGTGTTCACCCCAGCGGTCGAGGGGTCTTCCAGCGGGCACCCAAGCATGCTGAGCTACAAGTGATTTGGTTGCGCCCAAGGCTCCCCGGGCAGGTGGAGCTACAGCCGCTGCAGCGTGACGATCGTGACGTCGTCGTCGGTGTGCCCCGCCGACATCGCCGTCCAAATCTCCGCAGCCGACAGAGCGTCCGCGCCGGCCAGACTGTCGGCCAGTCGATCGATCCCGTCGTCGATCACCTCGCCGCGTCGCTCGACGAGCCCGTCGGAGTACAGCACCAGCCCCTGCCCCGACTCGATGACGAACATGCTTTGCGTGTGCTTGGCCCTGCTGACTCCGATGGGCGGCGACAGACGTATCGGTGCCTGTACCGCGGTGGGTGCAGAGGTCGTCACAAAGGGCATCAGATGGCCGGCGGAGGCAGCCTCCACCGCTCCGGAGGTCGAATCCACCCTCGCAACCAGCACCGTGGCGAACGCACCGGGCAGCATGTAGACGGCAAAGTCGTTGAGCTGCTTTATCGCATCCCCGGGTGAGGCTCCGGCGAACAGCTGGGCACGAAGCGCGTTGCGCAGCTGGGCCATCGTGCCCGCAACCGTGACGCCGTGACCGGCGACATCGCCCACCACCACGATCAGCCTGCCGTCGGGAAGCTCGAACGCGTCGTACCAGTCCCCGCCCACTCGCCCGCCGGCCGCTGGTTCATAGTGCGCGGTGAGCTGCCAATCCGTCAGCGCAGGAAGCGATTTGGGAATCAGGCTGCGCTGCACCAGCTCCGCGACGCGCAGCGCGCCGCGCGCACGGAGATACAGCGACTCCACTAGGTGGCGCCGCAGCGCATCGGCCGACTCGGTCTCGGTGGGCGTCCACGGCTCGCAGCGCTCGCGCACCACTTCCTGCCACCGGTCGAACGACTTGCGGGGGCTGAGCCGGACCCCGTCGCCCTCGCTGATCGCAATGGCCTTGTTGTACGGGTCTCCACCCCAGTCCACCGATCGCAGGACCTCCCGCCGGAACCAGGCGACGTATTGACCATCGGGAAGATTCAGGACCAGGGCGCCGGCGGCCAGCTGTGCGTCGACGGGCACATCCGGCAGCGTTCGTGCCAATCTGTCCGTGCGGGCCGTTTCATCGCCTGCGCTGCGGGCCCACGAGACGATTGCGTCGACCACCTCGGGCGGGGGCACCGTGCCGCGAACCTGCCGGTCTCCGCCGATGTCGACCACGGCGCCGTCGGCGGGGACGAGGTCGAGCAGGTCGGGCGCGCCGAGCAGGGCGGAGGTCAGCGGTCTGCTGTGGTCGATGAACGCGGCCGTCAGCTTGGTCATCATGGCCTGCGCGTCGAGGCGCTTGTGGAGCTGGTCGTCCTCGAATCGGTCGACGAGGCGCAACGACAATGTGGAGCCGAGGAATTCCGCGGCCACCCTCGCGCCGAACGGCGGCAGATGGGGGCCGGCGTAGTGGTGGCACGCGATCAAGCCCCATAGTCGTCCGTGCCGCAGCAGCGAGATCGACATCGATGCGTGCACACCCATGTTCTGCAGGTATTCGATGTGGATCGGCGAGACGCTGCGCAATGTGGCGTGCGTCAGATCCTGCGGTGCGCCGACGGCGGGATCGATAGCAGGGATCAGGGGTGCGGGAACGTAGTCGACATCGGAGATGAGGCGCAGCCAGCTCTTCTCGTACAGCGCTCGCGCCTGGGCCGGAATGTCGGTCGACGGGTAGTGCAGGCCGAGGAACGAGTTGAGGTCGTCGCGCTTGGACTCGGCAACCACCTCGCCGTTGTATTCCTCGTCGTAGCGGTACACCATCACGCGGTCGAAACCGGTGAGTTCACGGACAGCTCTGGCGGTGGTGTCGTAGAGCTCGGTCAGCGTCGCGGCCTGGTTCAGTTCTGCCACCGAGCTGCGCACCGCCTGGTAGGTGTTCGGGAAGGAATAGGGCCGCTCGCCGTAGGCGACCTCCAGTTCGACGAGGAGGATGCCGCCGCGTTCGCGATGCAGGATGGCATCGAACTCGCGGCGTTCGCCATGCACCTCGATGGAGCACTCGACGGGGTTGCGCCGGTGCAGATCACCCATCATCGACGCCGCGGTCTGGACGCGGGCGGCCTGGTCGGCGCCCATCAGTGCGGAAAGGTGATGTCCCAGGACGGCGTCGACGGGACGGCCGAGTAAGTCGGCGACGTTGGCGCTGACCTGGCGGACCTCGAACTCGGGCTCGAGAACCACGGCAAGCACACCGCGCGGCTGGATGCTGCCGGGGATGTGGATCGGCTCGCGCGCACAGTTGTCGAGATCGATGGGCGTGCCGGCGGGAAGCAGATCGTCGACCGGTGAGTCGCCGTCGCTCACGCGATCAGCTGCGCCGTATGGGTGGTGCGCAATAGAGAGGCCTCCAACTTGCAGGTGGTTTCCCGCTCGGCAACCGATCACGCCGATCCCCCGCGTCGCCGAAGCTGTTGTCCAAGCTTTACCACCGATCATCCCACCCGGCGGCCGTTGCGAGTACATGGCAGCGACTGACGTGCTCGGGAATGTCAGTTCATGTTCCAGGGGGCGCCGTAGGTGCCGACGCTGTCGCCGTTCTTGGAGATGAGTCGCGCGTAAGGACGCAGCAGCACCCCACCGGCAGCACCGGTCACCGTCCCGTGCGCGTTGGCCACCGCCACGGAGCCGCCCGCGCCCGACACGTCAACAGAGAACGTGGCGACTTCCTGGATGCCCGGGCCGTTACCGAGATCCGCTGTGATCGACACACCGGGGAACAGCGGCGGGGTGACGATATTGTTGCCGAACCCGAGATCTGGGTCGGCGGCATCGAAGGCGTAGCCGTCGAAGGCGATGTTGGGGGTGGTGTAGCTGAAGTTGATGCCAACGCCCAGCGACCAGGGGAAGCCGACCTGGTAACCCAGCTCGAGGGTGCCCTCGAAGTCATCGGCACCCTCGCCGGCCACGATGTAGGTCGCCTTGCCGGAGTGGAACCACTCACGGGTGAGGCGGTTACGGTCGAGCGGGAACACACCGTTGAGGAACGTGTCCCACTGCTGGACGGTCAGGGTGCGGCCCTGGCCATCGACCACACTGAGCTCGTTGTCCAGACCTGCGTGAGAGGTGCCGGTGCTCACGAACAATGCCGCGATGGACGCCACCATCGCGATCAGCACCCGAGTGATTGCCTTCATGATCTCCCTAGCCGGTTGTCGACGGCCTCCGCGGGCCGCCGGTCGTTGTCGCACGGCACCTGATGCGATCGGCGCTGACCCCGGTGTGCGGTTCCTGCTGCTGAAACGCGGTTTCAGCCGGGCTCAACGTAAGGCACCCACCACCCACCGCAGCGGGTGCGCGGTCAGGTTTGCGGCTCCGCGCATGCAGCAGGAGAGCCGACTTCGCAGGTGGGACGGACCAGCGAACTGCCAGCACACTGGCAGCGGTAATGCACCCGCAGGATCAGCAACCGTCGACAGCCGGCTCCGGCCACGGTAGTCCGTACTAGGTCGCTATTCCGCTGAGCATCAGGGTCATTCGCTGTTGGAACGCGTCGTCACCGAATGGATCGAATCCAGACTTCGCGATTGCGCGCAGCGCCGGGTACTGCGACGGCGCGCGCCCGGCCAGCAGCGCGGCCATCCGGACCGGCCACGGCCGACCGGTTTCGGCCTGCAGGTACTCGCGGTGCGCCTCGCTCACGCTGCCGACGGCCAGAGCGCTCACGGCGGCCCACACGGCGATGGCATCGTCGGGAGCCAACCCTGCCGCGGCCAACGCATCCAGCGCGGCGCCGATGTAGTCCATCTCGCCGTCGTCGGTGACCGCCCCGCTCACGAACTTCTCCAGCAGGGCTGGTTCGGCCGCCAACACCGTGCGGACGTAGCTGGCATAGCTGCGAAGCCACGTCGCCCAGTGTTCGCCCGAATAGAGCGGTGGCGGAGAGTGCGTCAGGGCTCCGTGTGCGGCAATGCGGAGCAGCTCGTCCTGATTGCTCACGTGGTGGTAGAGGCCGGGGAGGCTGATACCGAGGTGTTCTGCGACCCTGCGCATGGTGACGTTCTCGGCACCGAGGTCCAGAACCGCCCTGGCGATCGCTTCCCGGTCGACGCGAGGTGGGCGACCTCGTCGCGGCGGCCGCTCTCGTCCGGTCATCGCCGCGGCCCGCCTGCGTCAGTGGCGGTGAAAGGACCTACGCGACAGGGGATTCCGTTGGTGGCGTGGGTGTTGCTCGGCACATCGATCACGTCGGTCGGGTTGAGAAGGTTGTTGTTGACACCCGGGTGTGTGTTGGCGACGTCCAACCGTGTTCCCGGGAGTCCGTGTCCCCATCCGTGCGGCAGGCTGACCACACCGCGAGCGATGTCCTCGGAAATCTCCACCCTGACATGAAGAGCGCCTTCGCTGGTGCTGACCTCGGCCATGGCGCCTGCGGTTACCCCCGCCCTTGCTGCGTCGAGGGGGTGGATGATCAGCGTGCAGCGGTCGCGCCCCTTCATCAGGGCGGGGACGTTGTGCAGCCACGAATTGTTGGAGCGCAGGTGCCGGCGGCTGATCATCACCAGATCAGGCGTGGCCCGGTCCATCCGTGCGATCAGGCGTGGAATGTCGTCGGTCATATGGCGGTGCAACAGTTCCACTTTGCCCGACGGGGTGGTCACGGTGTCATCGAGCCTGCCGCCTTCGAGTTCATCCAACCGAATACCGTTCGGGTGGCGCTTCACCTCGGCAAGGGTCAGACCGCCGGGCCGCTCACCGAAGCGGTCGCCCCAAGGACCGACGCGGATGGCTAGATCGGCCAGCCGTTCCGGCCCGCGGCCGGCCAGCGCCGCCATGACCTTGTCGCTGTCCAGCCCGGTGAGCGGATTGCCTGGCAGGCTGGAGAACGTCGCGATTGTCCCGGCGGTGTAGAGGTCGTCGAGCGCGTCGACATCCACGTCGGGCACCGGCGTGCCGAAGAGGGATCCGGCCAAGCGTAGCAACAATTCCCACTCGTGAGGACGGTCGGGTTCGGGTAGCGGCTCGAACACCGCGTCGGAGTGCTTGATGCAGGAGGAGATCGCGTAGATCCAGTACAGGTCGTCGATGTGGGCACGCTCCAGCGGGGACAGCCCCGGAAAGATCACGTGAGCATGCCGGGTGGTCTCGTTGAGCCAGTTGTCGATCGAGATCATCGCGTCCAGGGTGCCGAGGGCAGCCGTGAGTCGCCCGGCGCCCGGCACTGACACCGCGGGGTTTCCCGCAACGGTGATCAATGCGCGTATCCGGCCGGCGCCCGGGGTGTCGATCTCTTCGGCCAGGCAACCGACCGGAAAGGAGCTCAACACTTCTGGGGCGCCACGGACGCGGCTGCGGAAGCGCCCGAACCTATAGCCTGCGTCGTCCTGGTCGGGCGGTTTGCCGAACATCGGCACCCACACCGCTGGTTTGGCGAACACCGCACCGCCGGGGCGATCCAGTGCGCCGATAGCGGTGTTGATGACGAACACAAGCCAGGTTGCCAACGTGCCGAATTCTTGTGCGCACGTCCCAATTCGGCCGTAAACCACCGGGTTTCGCGCGTGGGCGAGGTCGTACGTGAGACGGCGGATCAGCTCTGCCGGGATGCCCGTGGCTGGGGCGACCCGCTCTGGGCTGAACGGGTCCGCCAGCGCGACGGCTTCGTCGAGACCCAGCACGCGATCACGGAGATGCTCAGGCCTGCGGACCCAACCATTCTCGTCGAGGGTGCGCAGGATGGCGAAGAGCAGCAGAGCGTCGGTGCCGGGCCGGATCGGCACCCACTCTCCGGCGCGTTCGGCGGTCCGGGTGCGGCGGGGGTCGACGACGACGACCTCGCCTCGCGCGGCGATCGACTTCAGCAGACCCGTGATATCGGGTGCCGACAGCATCGAACCTTGCGATTCCGCAGGATTGGCTCCGAGGATCAGCAGGTGATCGGTGCGGTACAGGTCCGGGATCGGTCCGTTCCACATCCCGCCGAAGAGTAGACAGGACACCACGTTCAGCGGCCACTGGTCGACGGTGCCCGGCGAGTAGTAGCCCCGCATTCCGCCGGCCTGCGCGAACCCGAGCAGCGATCCGACGTAGCTCGCGAGTTCGCTGTTGTGCGCCACGGGATTTCCGATGTAGACGGTCAGCGCACTGATACCGTCGCTGTCGAGCACCGGCCGCAGCACGCGCTCGGCCTCGGCATAGGCGTCCTCCCAGGACACCTCGACATGTCTGCCGTCGCCGCGTCGGACCAGGGGGCGGCGGAGGCGGTTCGGATCTTCGTGTAGCTGACCGAGCGATACCCCTTTGGGGCAAATGTGCCCGGCCGACCAGACGTCGTCGGCGTTGGGCCGGACGCTCACGACCCGGCCGTCCTGCACTGCGATACGCAGTCCGCACATCGCCTCGCAGAGCGGACAGGTCACCGAGTGCTCGGTGCGCGCCATCGACACCTCCGCCGCAATTTTCGAAACTATTTTGATAGTGACTATCAAAACGTGCGGTGTCAACAATCCGACGCGGTCACCCGTCGCCGAAAAGGTGTGCCGCTAAGGCGAAGCCGTCTCGATGCACATCAGCTCAGTCAGTCCGCTCACCGTGAACGTCGTCATCAGCAGTGGATGGACGATCAGCTTGTCGATGTCGTCGGCGCCTGCGGACAGCACATTGATCGCGGCGCTGTCCACGTACTCGACCGCCGCAAGGTCGACGATGAGTGGCGAACCGATGCTTGAGGTTTCGGCTGTTGCAGCATTCATGGCGCCTTTGAACTCATCGATGTTGCTCAGGTCGATCTCGCCCGTCGCGATCAGCTCGGTCCGGTCTTCGCGGCGCGTGGTGCGGAGGTTCAACTGCGTGGGCATCAGGTCATCCTCGCGTAGAGATGAACGGTGGTTCCGGCGGCGTCGTGGACGATCGTGACGTCGTGCATGAGGGCCCGCATGAGTCCTATGCCGCGACCCCGGCGGACATCGGGTGGCTGGTCGGGGTCCTTCCACGTCCCGCTGTCGGTGATCGTCAGTCGCACATGGTCGACCATCGCCGTGGCATGCATGCTCACGGTTCCCTGGGGGCCGTGACGATGGCCGTGTTCGATGGCGTTGGCGACTGCTTCCCCTGCTGCCACAAGAACTTCCATCGTGGTGGCCGGTGTCATCCGGGTCCGTGCCAGCCACCGGCGAAGCGCCGCGCGGGTAGGTGCCAGTTGGTCGGCAGCGGGATGAAAGGTCAGCGCGAGCGGACCGGGGTGGCGGTAGAGCAGCAGGACGACATCGTCCTGATATCCCCCGTCGGGTACCAGCTCTGACATGACGACGTCCGCGAGGTCCTCGAGTGCCGCGTCGCGGCCGTCCTCGATGAGCGCCGCAACGCCGCTGATGCCCTCGTCCAGGAGGACACGGCGGCGCTCCACCAGGCCATCGGTGTACAGCACGACCGTCGCACCGGCAGGCATCGTGACGCGGGCTTCGCGGCGGGGCCAATCGGCTCGCAGTCCCAGGGCGATGGTGTGTGCCTCGTCGAGCAAGCTGGGACAGCCGTCGGCGGGGACCACGATGGGCGGCGGGTGTCCCGCACTCGCGTAGACAAGATCACCCGTGGCGGGGTCGAGCACGGCGATTACCGCGGTGGTGCACTGTGCGCCGGGCAGCCTGGCCGCGAACCGGTCCATGCCTCGCAAAGCAGCGCTCGGACTCGGGTTGTCCAACAGCAGTGCTCGACAGGCGCTACGCACCTGACCCATCACCGTCGCGGCCGTGAGGCCATGGCCTACGCAGTCGCCGACGATCATCGCGACACGGCCGTCGTCGAGGTCGACGACGTCGTACCAGTCGCCACCCACTTCGAGGGGAGCACTCGCAGCCTGATACCGGACGGTGAAGCCGTGCGGCAGGTTCGCTGGTCCCAGGATCGCATGTTGCAGTGCCAGCGCGGTCTCGCGCTGTTGGTCGACCCGGTGCACGCGCTGCAGTCCCGCGCTGAGCCGGCCCGCGAGAACGGTCAGCAGAGTCTGGTCTTCGAGTGTGAAAGACCTTTCATCCGCGAGCTCGATCCACACGACGAGTACTCCGGCGGGATGCTGGACGGCGATACCGGCGGTGCCCGGCTGCGCCGTACTCGGACTGAGCAGGTCGCCGTCGCGCAGAGCTACCACTATCCGGCGGATGTCGGCGGGTAGCTCCAGCCATTGCGCGTCCTCACCGGCGCACACCACCTTCGGGACGGACTCGGCGGTGCCGGGACGATTGGGAAACGTCACGGCCAGGACCCGACGTGCGCGCCAGAGCCTGCGCAGTTCCCCGGCCGCGGCGATGACCGCGTCGTCGACGGTGTCGGCACCCGCCAGTTCGTGATTGAGCGCATTCTCTCGGCCGGCCGCCAGCGCCAGCGCCAATGCTGCGTGACGGGCGAAATCGCTGACGAGATCCAGATAGTCATCGCCGAAAGCCGGCTGATGGGGGCGGCGTGCCACGGCGATGACTCCGAGCACCGAGCCGTCGGCGATGAGCGGCATGACGATGGCCGATCGCTTTCCGACATCGGTGAAGCCCTCGATCGGATACTGGAAGGAATCCGTGATCAGGGGCACGCCCCGACGCGCCACGCCGCCGGTGGTCGAGCTGCCCATCGGTACCTCGCGACCGATCACCTCGGAGGCGTAACGTCCCGCGGTCGCGGAGACGACGAGGGTGTCGGCGTCAGCGCCGGGCGACTCCGATTCGAGCGGCACCAACAGGATCGCCTGTTCGGCATCGGCCAGATCCAGTACCAAGTTGACGATCAACTGCAACGGGCCGGTCCGGGGATCGCCCGACAACAGCGCCGTGGTGATCTCGCGGCTGGCCTTGGTCCACTTCGCCGATTCCCGCTCACGTTCGAACAATCGCGCGTTGTCTATCGCGGCTGCCGCCCCGGTTGCCAGTGCCCGGACCGTGTTCTCCTGCGCGTCGGTGAAGACCCTTCCGGGCCGGTCGTCCGCGAGGTAGAGCGCGCCGAATCCCTTCCCGCGCACCACGATCGGGATGGCCAGTAAGGCCTTGAAGGGCGGGGTACGCGACGCGCCGAAAGGCGCATGGGTGGCCATGTCGTCCCACCGCATACCCGCACCCGGATCGAGGTCACCCAAGAGCCGCGCCGTGTCATCGTCGATACCCGAACAGACGAAGGACTCGAAGGTGCCGTCTGGGCTGCACATTCCGAGCGCGGCATAGGGCGCGCCGCTGAGCTCCTGGGCCGCGTCGACGATCCGATGCATGGTGACGTCGAGGTCGAGGTCCGCCCCGATGGAAACGATCGCCTGCACCAGTCGCTGCATCTGGTCGCGTGCTGCGACCACGTCGTCGAGTTCGGCACGGAGTTGTCCCCTTTCGTGCCCATCTCGATCGACGCCCATGGAGAACAAGTTAGCCCTTCCGCCGCCGGATCCATTCCTGTCGACCGATGTGGCGACGCGTAACGCGCACTCCAGCACCCCGCGGGACGGGAGACGAAGTGGAAGTCTTCGTTCTACGACCCCGCCCGCCACCGCGAGCACCTCCTTCAGTGCGTCGCTCAGATTTGCACGCACTCCCCTCGCTGCAACTCGACGATTCGGTCGGCCATACCGCGTCTCCTCATCTCATCCGTGAAATCAGAGAGCGGCGAGGCGAATACGCCGTAGTCGTCGAAGTGCACCGGGATCGCCTTCGGGAGGTCGAGTAGCGCCACGGCATCGGTTCCCGTCCGACCGTCCATAGTCACGGTGAGACCGAACGGAAGACGGCGACCAGCGGGCAGACGGGTTCCACCCAGGTGCAGAACACCGGCCTCGATACTGTCGAACTTCGACGGTATGTCGCTGAGCTCCGGGATGACCAGAGTGTCGCCCGATATGTACAGACGCCGCTGACGCGGATCGCCGGGGGTGCTGAACTCCAGCATCGAACCCATCACCGGCGGCAGGAGACGCCGCGTCCACGTCGGAGCATGGCGTCCCGGCAATGCCGTCACAGTCAGGCTTGTCGACCCCTTGACCACTGTTCGAGCGCTCCAGGTTTCCAGCCCACAGGCCGCGTGAAAGCCTTTCTGCACCAGCCGGCTTGCGGCCTCGCCGGTGGTGACAACCGGAATTCCGCGGTCGAGTCCGCGTTCGGCGACCCGGTCCCAATGGTCGCCGTGCATGTGCGACAAGACGATCACGTCGACAGGAGGAAGCTGATCGACACTCAGTGCCGGCGCACGGAGTCGCTTGGAAACGAGACCGTAGCCGAGGTAGGCGTGCTGTCCGCGATGGAGAAAGTTGGGATCGGTGAGCACGGTGATCCCGCCCGCCGCAATCAAAGTGGTTGCGTTACCGATGAATGTCACCGTCAGGTCCACGCCGATCTCCTTCGCTCGGGCGGCCCGTACCCGCATGTGGTCGATTCATGCGTGCCGTAGGAGATTCACTCGGCGGGAGTGGGGTCAGGCGTGGGCGTGCGAATGATCCTCCGTGAGCTCGCTCTGATGAACGTGCTGATGGCTGTGCGCGACACCGCCGTCATGGGTGTGCTCGTGCTGATGCTCCACGTGTTCATGGTCGTGCGCACCGTGGGCGTGCGTGTGGCTGGTCGATCCGTGCGTGTGCTCATGGCTGTGCACATCGGGTTCGGTCATGAAACTTCTCCTCTTCTCGTGATTTCACCCGGCTCCGACGAACCGGGCACTTCGCTGATCGATCGGTCGTGCCGGTGGTGCCCCGGAATCCCCGGCCCCGCATGCTCGGCGTTGAAGACCGCGTCGACGACGAGCTGACGGACGTGGTCGTTCTCCAGCCGGTAGAACACCGTCGTCCCCTCCCGGCGCGTGCGAACCAACCTCGCCATGCGGAGCTTCGCCAGGTGCTGCGACACCGACGGCGCAGGCTTGCCGACATGTTCGGCGAGTTCGTTCACCGAACGCTCGGCAGAGGCCAGGGCCCACAGAATCTGAATGCGAGTGGCATCGGCGAGCATGCGGAACACCTCGACGATGAGGGTGGCCTGCTCGTCGGGCAGACGATCCTCAGCAGACTGATTATCTGCATTCATACGCGGATAGTAGCGCAAACACGGCGCGCCATGTCGGAGATACTCTGCGTGCGAGACCGCTCAGCTGATTCGCTGGAGGCGCGCAGCGGCGACTCTGTTCTCCCGCGAGGCGCGCAACGCCAGCGAGAATTGATCACGGGCGAAGGGACACCTGCATGAGCGTCGAACTGGCAACGGCGTTACGGATGATCGCGGCCGCCCACGCCGAAGCCGAACGACGGTCCATCCTTGTGTCCGCCGCGGTCGTCGATGCGGGCGGGCATCTCGTCGCGTTCGGAAGGATGGACGGCGCCGAGATCGCGGGACCCGTTCTCGCCGTTGACAAAGCGTATACCGCCGTCGCGAACCGCATCGCGACGTCCGAGCTCGCTGTGCTGGCCGCGCCTGGCGGAGAACTCTTCGGCATCCACGCCAACGGCGGCGGCCGCTTTGTCATCTTCGGCGGAGGCGTTCCGGTCAAAGTCGACGGGGTCGTGGTCGGCGGCGTCGGTGTCAGCGGCGCGAGTGCCGCCGACGACGAGGCCTGCGCCCTCGCCGCCGTACGGCTCCTCCCCGGCGGGACCGAACCGCAGACCGGAACGCTGTAGGCGGCGCTCGAACAGTCGCTGCAGCGGCGTGGCCATGAAGGTGGTGATGATCGTCATGAGCGCCAGGATCGTGTACAGCTTGCCCGTGATGAGTCCGGCTTCGAAGCCGATGTTCAGCAGAATCAGTTCCATCAGGCCACGCGCGTTGGACAGCGCCCCCATGGAACCCGCCTCGTACCAACTCATTCCCTGCGAGCGTGCCGCCAACCCGATCGCACCGAACTTCGCGGCGAACGAGACGACGAGAACGACGACCGCCATTCCCAGAGTCGCGGGATCGAGAATCAAGTTCAGCTGCGTATTCAGACCCGAGTAGATGAAGAAGGCGGGCAACAGCAGGTAGGCGACCAGCGGCTCGAACCGCTCGCGGATCTTGTCGAGCAGACCACCCCGCGGCATCACCGCGCCGGCGACGAAAGCGCCGAAGACGGAATAGATTCCGACCACATCGGTGAACCAGCTCGCCGTCAGGATGACGAGCAGGATGACGCTGGCGTGCGCGATCGGTATGCCGCCGGTCTGTTCACGCTCGGCGCGCGGCGGTGTCCACGACTCCAGCCGTGCCAGCAGGCGACGTCCTACGTAGAGCATGAACACCAGGTAGGCCAGTCCTCCTCCCACGGCGAGCAGCGCTCCGACGGCACTGCCCTTCGCCGTCGAAACGACGGTCGCGAGCAGAACCCACGAGCAGGCGTCGTCGACCGCGGCACAGGACAGCGCCATCGTCCCCAGCCGGGTATTGAGCAGACCGGAGTCATAGACGATCCATGCCAGCATCGGGAACGCCGTGATGGCAACGGCTGCGGCCACGAAGAGGCCGCCCTGCCAGTGGAAGACCTTGTCGGTGAAGTAGCCGCCGAGGCTCACCATCCACCACCCGACCACGCCACCGAGAACCAACGGGACTCCGATGCCGGCCGCCGATGTGACACCTGCCTGCCGCACGTGCGCACCGAGGATCTCGACCTTGAAAGACGCACCCACCAGGAACATGTAGAGCACCAGCCCGAGTTGGCCGACCACGTAGATCGCCGTCAGGTTGGGGTGCGGCAGGGTCTGCGCGCCGATGGTCAGCGTGGTGGGGAACAGCCATTGCTGCCCGCTCGGCCATATCCAGCCCAATACCGAAGGGCCGAGCAGGAATCCGGCCACCATGATGGCGACCACCTGTACCTGTGCAAGCCGGCGGAACAGTGGCCACAACAGCCGATACGTGGCGAGGATGACCGCGATCTGGAGGAAAAAGTGCGCGGTGATGGAAAGGAGAGAGGGCATCGGTGTCAGCTCCTGTCCGACCAGCGGAATACGTAGAGGCAAGCCAGCAATCCGCCGATGCTCCACGCGGCCAACACCAGGAATATCCGACCGTGCTCCCAGCTGCCTGCCGGTTCGAACGCCACCATCGACGGCGGCAGCAGGACAGAGCGAAATCCCTGCGCCATCCATTTGACCGGGAACACCGAACCGATCAACATCATCCACGTGGGCAGCATCATCAGCGGGACGTAGGTACCCGACACGAACTGCAGGCCGACGGCCGGGCCGTTGGTGAGCACGCTGGCCGATAGGGCGTTGGCAGCGTAGTTGCTGATCAGGATGCCCAGCAGCGAACAGCTGATGATGCCGAGCACGAAGACCCAGGTGAGGGTGAACCAGCCCGACACCCCAGTGGGCAAATGAAGTCCGAACACGGTGACGCCAAGAGCAAGGATGATGACGGCCTCGGCGATGCTCGCGATCGCGACGAGCATGATCTTGCCGATGAAGTACGACGACGCCGTCGCCGGGGTGCCGCGCAGCCGTCGCAGCGCACCGGTTTCCCGGTCAGCAGCGATACCGATGCCCAGGTTGATGAACGACGTTGACAGGATGCCGTAGGCGACCATGCTGGCGGCGATGACCGAGCCCGTCGTGGTCTGGGTGCCCTGGACTTCGGTGGTGAAGATGGAACCCAGGAGTAGACAGATGATGGCGGGCATCGAGAACGTCAGGGCCATTTGCTCAGGCCGCCGATAGAACATCTTGAGTTCAGGCACGACCCGCGAGAACCCGATGCGGACCGCAGACGGTAATCCGGGCTCCCTGCTGGCCGCGCGGTGTTTTGAGACTCGGGTCGGCCGCGCCGATTCGATTGCCATCAGGCGCGACCGATCAGCGCAAGGTAGGCGTCTTCGAGGGTGGGCCGGGTGACCGTGAGCCCTTCGAGCTCCGACCCGTTGGCGGAGTGCCGAAGGATGAGCTCGGTCGGATGGTCGGTCTCGGCCACGCGCGTCACGCCGTCCTCGATCCACTTGACGGTGGCCGAGGTGTCCACATGCGCCGTCAGCCGGGCCGGAGAATCGACGGCGGCGACACGGCCGTCTGCGATCACCGCCACGCGGTCTGCCAGGGCGGCCGCCTCCTCCAAATAGTGGGTCGTGAGCACGATCGTGGTGCCGTCGGCGGCCAGCAGCCGGATGAGGTCCCAGAATTGCCTACGTGCTTCTGGATCGAAACCCGTTGTCGGCTCGTCGAGGAACAACAACTCGGGTTCGCCGATGATCCCCAGTGCGACGTCCAACCGGCGGCGCTGGCCTCCGGACAACGTCCTGACCTTCGATGCCGACGTCGATTGAAGGCCGACCAGTTCCAGGAGATCTTCGGAATTGCGCACCCGTCCATAGCATTTCGCGAACATCTGGATCGTCTCCAGCACGGTCAGCACCCCGAAGTCACTGCTGTCCTGTAGCACTACACCGATCTTGGCCCGCCATGCGCGTCCTGCCGTGCCCGGATCTTCACCGAGGACATCAACCTGTCCCGCGCTGCGTTTGCGGTGTCCTTCGAGGATTTCGATGGTGGTCGATTTGCCTGCCCCGTTGGGACCGAGGATGGCGAAGATCTCCCCATAGCCGACGTCGAGATCCAGATGACGGACCGCCTGAGTGCGCCCGTAGCTCTTCGAAAGCCCGCGGACGCACACCGCGCGGGCCTCTGTCGTCACGGCTGCTCTCCCGCGCCGTTTCCGCCCTCGGCTTCCAGCTCGCCGAGCAACTCCAGGAGTTCGGCGTCCGACAAGCCGTCCACCAGCAGGTCGACATCGGCGTCCACGACGACCGGAGACGGTTCGGCCTCCGAGGTCGCCGATTCCTGCCCGTGGATCGCGTGAAGCTCGCCGAGAATGCGGTCGGCCAGCGAGTTCACGCTGACCCCTTTGAGGATCTCGAGCACGGGAAGATCGATCGAGAACAACATGTTGATCCGCACCCGGAACTCCATCGCCATCATCGAATCCAGTCCGATGTCCTCGAGCATGGCATCGGAGGCGAAATCGTCTTCCCCGCAGTCGAAGACGGCGGCCACCAGAGCGCGAATGTGGTCGGCGACGACGGCCAACCTGTCGCTCTGCGGGGTCGACGCCAGCACGCTCAGGATCGACGCACCCGAATCACCGTCGCCGGAATCCTTGTCGGATGTCTGGAGCTCGGTGAACATCAGCGGCAGGTGTGCGCCGAGCCCCGCCTGGCGGGCGCGGTTCCAGTCGGCGCTGATCGCGACCACCGCCGACACGTCCTGGTTGATGAGCCGGTCCAGAATCCGCACTCCGACGGCGGGGGTGATCAGATCGATGCCCCGCTGGGCGTACATCTTTTCCAGACCGAGCTCTTCGACCATTCCGACCGACCACGGACCCCAGCCGATCGTCAGGGCCGGCAGTCCCTGCGCCCGGCGATGATGGGCGAACGCGTCGAGGAAAGCGTTGGCAGCGGCATAATTGCCTTGGCCCGGCGAGGCGATGGTCGAACCCGCCGACCCGAACATCACGAAGAACTCCAGATCGTGCTTCTCGAATGCGTTGTGCAGCAGCTTGGTTCCGGTGATTTTGGGATCTGCCACGGCGGCGAAGTCGTTTTCGCTCATATTCACCAGGAGCTGGTCGTTGACCGAACCCGCGGCGTGGATGATTCCGCGGATCGGCCGCCCGCCGTTGCGCTCGTGGTCGTGCAGCCACGCCTGCAACTGTCCGGCGTCGGTGATGTCGACGCTGCAGACGGTGACGGTGGCGCCGAGCTTCTCTATCGCGCGGACGGTCTCGACGGTTGCACGGTGCGGGTCGTCGACGCGCAATGTCGACCACTGATCCCGGGCTGGAAAGGCGCGTCTGCCCAGCAGGGTGACGTGCCGGGCGCCGCGCTCGGCCAGGTAGGTGGCCGCGATGCGACCGAGGGCCCCGGCACCCCCGGTGACGACGTAGGTGCCATCGGGGGTGAGCTTGGTGGGGAACGGGCTGGTCAGCGTCGCGCACGGGCGCAACCGCGGGACGAAGGTCGTCCCGCCGCGGATCGCGATCTGATCTTCGGATTCGCCCTCCAGGACATGACTGCAGATGCGGGCGACTGTCTGCTCCGGACTGTCTGCGATGTCGATATCGATCAGACCGCCCCAGTATTCGGCGAGCTCCTGATGACCGATGACCCGGCCGAGGCCCCACAGGGTGGCCTGATCGACGTGGCCCACCGCCCTGCCGGGTGTGGGTTGGGTGTTGGACGTCACGAAGTACATCAGCGGTTTGAGGGTGTCGTTCTCGGCGAGCGTCTTGACGAGACGGAGCACAGTGAACGCGCCCAGGTGGTGATCGGCGTCAGGACCCGTGATGTCGAGGGGCCAGCAATTGATGATGCCTGCGAGGTCCTGGTCGCTCTCAAGGTGCGCGGCGATGAGCTGCGCCATCTGGTCCGGGCACCGAGGGTTGATCAGCCAGCCGTCGCCGCTTTCGGTGAGTAGATCAACCTCTCGGTGGCCTACGGTGTGGGCGCGTTGACCGTGGGCACGCAAATGGTCGGCCAGCCGTCGACCGAACCCGGAATCGTCGTCGAGGACGAGCCAGGACCGTTCGTCGGCGAAGGGTTCACGCTCCTCGCGAGAAACATCCATCGGAGACCATCGGATCTCCAGAATTCCCCGGTCGATCCGATCCGGGGACATCCGCGACGAGGTGGCCAGTGACTGAACGGTGAAGCCTTCGATGACGACGAGCGGGCGTCCCGTCCTGTCGCTGATGACGAGGTTGCATTCCACCTGCTCGGCGCTCGCGGACACCACGTCAGCACGGACCATCATGTGGGCTTCCGGCCGGCCGTACACCATGCAGCGGTCGATGCGGGTCGGCAGGTAGGGGTCATCCGACTCCTCCTGCCCGAGAAACGGTGCACCGAAGAGCGTTTGGAACGCACCGTCGATCAGCGCGGGATGGAAGTGGTAGTCGTCCACATCGTCGGTGAGGGTGATGGGCGTGACGAGTTCGGCAACCGCCCAGTCGTGCCCGGCGGTCACCCCAGTCACCGATCGAAACGCTGCCCCGTAGTCGAACCCGAGCGTTTCGGTGCGGGCATAGAAGTCGTCGCGGCCGATCGAGGTGACCACGGTGTCGTCGGCAGGGTCGGTCCGAACCCGCTGCGCCGGAAGTATGTTCAGCTCTGCGGTGGCCGTGATGACCCATTTGAGGTCACCGTCGGCGTTGGCGGTGAATGCGGCGAACTCCAACGTGCCGTCCTGCTTGTTGAGGGTCGTCCGCAGTAGGGGGTCGCAGGTGTCGTCGAGGATCACCGCCCGCTGCAGCACGAGGTTGTCCACGCTGTGGCTGGAGCCGTAGGTCTCCCTTGCTGCTGCCAGTGCCATCTCGATGTACACGGCGCCGGGTAGGACGACGCTGCCCTGCACTCGATGGTCGGCGAGGAACGGGTTGAGCACCGTGCTCAGCTCGGCTTCCCAGGTGGGATGTACGGCGCTCACCGCTTGCCCGAGAAGGGGGTGCACCGGTTTGTAGAAGAGGAGTTCGGTCGCCTCCTGCGTGTCGTTCCAATACCGCTTCGTCTGCCAGGGATAGGACGGCAGCTTGAGCAGACGGGCACCGTCGGCCGGGTTCAGCGCGTCCCACGCGACGCGGTGACCGTGGCAGTGCAGTTCGCCGAGCGAGCCGAGGATGGTACGCACATCGTCCTGCTGCCGGTGCTGCGTGGAAGTGACGGAAATGCGCTGTGTGCCTGCGGTTTCGAAGATCGACGCGGCCAGCACAGGGTGAGGACCCAGTTCCAGGAACTGCGTGTAGCCGTCGTCGAGCATTCGACGTAGCGCGGGTTCGAAGAGAACTGAGGCGCGGGTGTTCTGCCACCAGTAGGCCGCACCGGCCTCGTAGCGCTCCAGCCGTTCGCCGGTCACCGTCGAGTACAGAGGAAGCGCGGCGCGCTCGGAAGACAACCCGTCGAGCGCCGACAGCAGGTCCTCCCGCACCGAATCCATGTAATGCGTGTGATAGGGCACATTTCCGGCGAGGAACCGGTGGAAGATGCCTGCGGTGTCCAGCTGCGTCGCGATCTCGTGGAGGATGTCGCTGTCGCCGCCGAGAGTGATTGCTGACGGGCTGTTGATCGCCGCCACCGAGACCTTACGCCCGATCTCGTCCCGGGCGGGGCCGGTCAGCGCCGTCACGAGCGCGTCTGCGTCGGTCCCGACGGCGAGCATCCGGCCCAGGCCGCTGGTGCGCTGCTGGAGCCGACTTCGGTGATAGATCACTTCGACCGCCTGCTCGAAGCTGAGCAGACCCGCAAGATGATGGGCGGCAACTTCGCCTGCGCTGTGTCCGATCACAGCATCCGGGGTGATCCCGAACTGTGCCAGCTGCTCGGCGAGAGCCACTTGAATGGCGAAGTTCGCGGGCTGGGCGATCTGCGTCTCAGACATCCGTGACGTCATCTCGTCGCGCCGCAGCTCCTCGATCAGGGACCAATCGGCGTGCCGCGAGAGTTCGCGGTCGGTACGGGCGATGCTCTCGGTGAAGGCGGGGAAGGCTTGGGGGGCGTCGAGCAGACCCCGGCACATCCGCCACCACTGCGGCCCCATGCCGGTGCACACGAATGCAACCTTCGGCGCCGTGGTGGCGGTGCGGGCGGTGAGGATTTGCCGTCCCTCGGCGAGCCCGCGAAGTTGTTGGCGCGCTTCGTCAATGCTGTCGGCGATGACAGTGTCGCGGTGGCTGAGGTGGGCCCGGCGCTGACCGAGCGTGTAGGCGAGCGAACCGAGCGTGACGCCCGGGTGGGCGTCGAGGAATTCGCCGAGCCGCCGGGCTGTCGCGGCGAGCGCCTCTTCGCTGCGGGCCGAGATCGGCAGCAGCATCGGCGGCGAAGCGCCGTCACGTTCGGAGGTGCATTGCGCACGCGTGGGAGGTTCGGCAAGCACCACATGCGCATTGGTGCCGCCGAAGCCGAATGAGTTGACGCCCACCACGCGGCGCTCGCCTTCGGGGAACGGTCGCCCCTCACCGGAGATCTCGATGTTGAGCTCAGCCAACGACACGTATCTGGTCGGGGTGTGGAAGTGGACGGTCGCCGGGATGTAACCCTCTTTGGCCACGAGTGCGGCCTTGATCAATCCGGCCACCCCTGCCCCGGCTTCGAGATGCCCGATGTTCGTCTTGACCGACCCGACGACCAGCGGTCTGGTGGTGGGCCGCTCCGAGGTCAACGCCGAAGCGAGAGCGCGGATCTCGATCGGGTCGCCGAGTGGAGTTCCGGTGCCGTGCGCTTCCACGTAGCCGACGTCGGCTGCCTGCACACCCGCTCGGTGCAGAGCGGTCGTGATCGCTGCGTGCTGGGCGTCCTCGCGCGGCACGGTGATGCCGTCGGTGTGGCCGTCCTGCGACACCGCGGTGCCGAGAATCTGGGCGTAGATGTCGTCTCCGTCACGCAGCGCGTGCGTGAGCGGTTTGAGGACGACGACCGCACCACCTTCACCGCGGGCATAACCGTCGGCGGAGTCGTCGAATGCTTTGGAGCGTCCGTCGGGGCTGAGAAAACCGCTCGTGGACTCGGCGATCGCGGTGTTGGGACCGCCCATGATGTTCACGCCGCCGACGACCGCGAGCCGGCTTTCTCCACTCCAGATGCTCTGCGCGGCAAGATGTACAGCCACCAGCGAGCTGGAACACGCGGTGTCGACCGACATGCTGGGACCCCGGAAGTCGAAGGCATGCGAGATGCGGTTCGCCAGCATCGTCATCATCATTCCGGTGGCCGAATGGGCCTTGAACCGGTAGCGGCTGCCGCGGCCGTGGTTCTGCAGGAGTTGATAATCGAGGGTGAAGCCCCCGACGAACACGCCGACATCGGTGCCCGCAAGTCCGTCGGGGGGTATTCCCGCATCCTCCAGGGCTTCCCAGGTGGTCTGCAGCAGGAGGCGCTGCTGGGGGTCGAGTGAGTGCGCTTCCCGGGGTGAGATACCGAAGAACTGCGGATCGAATTGGTCGATCTCGGTGAGAAACCCGCCGCGTCGCGTGACCATCTTGCCGATCTTGGATCCGCTCGGATCATGGAATCGCGCTGCATGCCAACGCGTTTCGGGAACCTCGCGAGTCGCGTCCGTCGCTTCGCACAGCAACGTCCACAGCTCCCGGGCCGAGCAGACGTCGCCGGGCAGCCGGCAGCCGATACCGACGATCGCCAGCGGTTCTTGGTTGGTGCTGTCGCAGACCATACCTGTGGCCATCCTCAGGACGGCTGCAGAGCCGCGGTCGCAACGATCCAGCCGTCGCTGAGTGGATTGTCCGCCTGCGCATCGCGGTAGGCGGACCGGAGCTCGCGTAGCAGCGGATCGCCTTGCCACGCTTGTACTTGTCGCATCACGTCGTCGTTGTCGAACATCGCGGATTTCTCGGTGACAATCGTCTCGACGAGCTGGCCGGCTAGTTGCCGCAGCAGGGCAGCGTTGGCGTCGAACTGTTCGTCGAAGGCAGGGCTCGGATCGATCATGGCCTCGTGCAAGGTGACCATGAAGTTCAGCGGCGCATAGAGATCGACGAACGGCGCGGTGGCGACACCGGTTTCGACCGACGCCCACTCGCGGAAGAAGCGCTGGATGCGATTGCTCAGGTCGATGAGGCCCTGCAGATAAGGCACGAACTCGGGATCATCGGCGATGCGGACGAACCGGTTGTTCCGGTAGAGGAGGCCGATGAAGCCCCAGTAGAACGCGACATCCCAGACCACTTTAGCCGTCATCACCGCGGGCACGCCCATCAGCAGGTACTGGTCCTGGTAGATGGCCAACCACATGTCGGTGAGCGAACGAAACAGGGTGTCGCTGATCTGGGACCGCGCGACCACGTCCTCGCCGTCGAGTTCGCGGATGATCATGTCGGTGATGAGCCCGTTGCCGATGGCCACGAGATCCAGCCCCGACGAATACAGCGGGTCCAGAAAAACTCCGGCGTCCCCGGTGAGACACCAGCGCGCGGCCCCGTCGTACATCCTTGTGACGCCGTGGCTGTACTTCTTCATGACCCGGAAATCTTGGATCTCGTCCTGGTGCTCCTCGAGAACGTCCGCGCACTGAGGTTCGTGCTGCCGCAGCCACACCATGGCCTTGTCCAGCGTATTGAACCCGTCGAACGGATGAAATGCCGGGTCTGCCACGATGCCAACGCTCGTGGCGCCGGAAGCAAGCCGGATGAGCCATACCCAATAGCCCTCACCCATAAGGTGATTCGTCGACATCGACCGATCACCTTCGACGAGGCGGCTGTGGAAGCCGGCGTCGTCGCTCCAGCGATTGACGTCGATCTCGGTCGCCACACGCAACCAAGCGGCGTTGCAGTGATGCCCGTTGCCTTTCCTCAGGTCGAGTTGCCGCGGCAGCAAACGATTTCGCCCCGAGGCGTCGACCACCCACCGTGTGGTCGTCTCGCTCACCGTGTCACCGCTCTGGTAGGAGATCGTGTGCGCCGCGCCGTCAGCGCCGAGCGCGACGTCGCGCACCCGCCCGTAGACCAGGTCGATCCCCGCCGCTCGGCAGCGTTCGTAGAGCTCGTTTTCCAGTCTGCCGCGATCGATCTGATAGGTCACTTGGGGAACGAATGAGGAGCCGCCCAGTTCCATACGGCGCGCGATGTCGGTGTTTCCGTTGTTCGAGAAGAACATTCGCAGTCCCATTTTGCGAATCTGCGCCATGCTCAGATGGTCGGCGAGACCGATGCGGTCCCGCAGGTAGTGCGCCGAGACTTCGACGGTCGACTCTCCGACGGTATGGGTGACCTCGGGGATCGGGTGGGTGTTGGGCTCGATGACGCAAACTCGCGCCGCCGGGCGGGCTGCGCGGATCTCGAGGGCCAGCGTGAGCGCAGCGGTCCCGCCACCGACGATGCTGACGTCGTGATCGGCAGCCGGCGCGCCGGGCCGAACCAGGCGCGCCTTGATCCGTTGAGCGAGGGCTGCGCGTGCCTCTGGGGTCATCTGCGACATCTGCGCTCGGACGTCCAATGTCTACCTCCCTCGGGATCGTGTCGACGATGTACCCAGCAGCGCAACCGGTATGCGGGCAGCGCAGAGCCCGGGCGCATCGAAGGACTCTCCCAGCGAATCACACGCTCGGGCCGGGGGCCGGGCAGGAATGATTACCGAATCCTGACGTACACGCCCGCGTCAGTTATGAGCAGGTCGACGGATCAGCCGGCGATCCGGATGAGCTTCTTGTTGACGAATTCGTCGATGCCGAACCGACCGAGCTCGCGTCCGAACCCTGAGCGCTTGACCCCGCCGAAGGGCAGCTCGGCGCCCTCGGCACCGACGGCGTTGACGAACACCATGCCGGCCTCGATCTTGTCGGCGACCCTGTTGGCCTGCTCGGGATCGGTGGTGAAGACGTACGAGCCCAGACCGAACGGGGTGTCGTTGGCGAGCTCGACCGCCTCGTCTTCGTCGGCGACCTTGTAGACGGTGGCCACCGGCCCGAACAGTTCCTCTTTGGCCGCGGGCGAATCCGGCGACAGGTTGGTCAACACCCCGGGCGGGAAGTGGGCACCGTTGCGGGATCCCTCGGAGATCAGCGTCGCACCCTCGTCGACGGCACGTTTCACCTGGTCGTCGAGTCTCTCCGCGGCCGCCACCGAGGACAGCGGGGCCAGCCCGTCAGCCTTGGCGAGGACCTTCTTGGTGAACTTGTCGAGAAAGTCGTCGTAGATGCTCTCGGCGACGATGATGCGTTTGGCGGCGTTGCACGCCTGCCCGGTGTTTTCGAAACGACCGTCGACGGCGGCCTCGACCGCGGCATCCAGGTCGTCGGAGGACAGCAGGATGAACGGATCGGAGCCGCCCAGTTCCAGCACCACTTTCTTCAGATTGCGCCCGGCGATCTCGGCGACCGCGGCGCCGGCCCGCTCGGACCCCGTCAACGAGACCCCCTGGACACGGGGATCGGCAATGGCCTCGGCGATCTGCTCGTTGGTTGCGTAGACGTTGACGTAGGCGCCTTCCGGATATCCGGCGTCGAGGAAAATCTGCTGCAGCGCGGCAGCGGACTCCGGGCACTGGGGCGCGTGCTTGAGCACAATTGTGTTGCCCAACACCAGGTTCGGGCCGGCAAACCGGGCGACCTGGTAATAGGGATAGTTCCACGGCATGATGCCGAGAAGCACGCCGACGGGTCCGCGGCGGATGACGGCGCTGCCCTCACCGTCGAGGAGTTCGATCGGCTCGTCGGCCAGGAACTTCTCGGCATTGTCGGCATAGAACTCGTAGATGGCGGCGCTGAACTCGACTTCGCCCTCGGACTGGTCCAGCGGTTTGCCCATCTCGCGCTGGATGATCTTCGCCAGCTCGGTCTTGCGCTCGTTGTGCAGGTCGGCAACCTTGCGGATCAGCTCGGCACGCGCAGCGACGGTCGTCGATCTGGACCATTCCTTGAAAGTCTTGTGGGCACTCGCCAGCGCTGACTCGATCTGCTCGTCGGTCGCGGTCGGATACTCCTTGACCACCTCACCTGTGGCTGGATCGACCACCGCGTACTGAGTCATTGTGTCGTGCTCCCATCGTGTGCGCTCTTGACGTCCGGCCCCCAGTGTCCCAGCGTCTCGAGTCCGACGTCGGCTGTTCGGGATCTGCCACGAATTCCGTAGGTGTGCCGGGGCGAGCGAAGCGACGGGGAATCGGACCGGGGCGAGCGAAGCGACGGGGAATCGGACCGGGGCGAGCGAAGCGACGGGGAATCGGTCCGGGGCGAGCGAAGCGACCCGTCAGGCGGCCAGGATGAACGACAGGAAGAAGCCACCGGCCGTGGCGAATGAATTGAGCGGCCGCCCGTGCTCGAACGCCTCGGGCATCAGCGTGTCGGCCAGGGACGCCAGCACGGCGCCACCGGCGAAGGCGAGGGCGACTGCCAACACGGGCTCGGTGAGTTGACCTGCCGTCATCCGTCCGGCGACCACCGCGGCGGCCAACAGCACCGAACACGCGATCCACAGCCCCACCACAGCGCGGGGACTCATCCCTGACTTGCGCATCGACATGGCACCCACCAGTGATTCCGGCAGGTTCGAAAAGAAGATCGCGACCAACAGCGACAGCGACGCACCGCCGACGAGGGAAACACCCAGCGCCAAGTTCTCCGGCACGCCGTCGAGGGTGACCGCCGCGAGCAGGGCCAGCCCGACGCCGCGACGCGCACCCTCGGCGACCACCTCGCGCTGCTCGGGTCCCGAGTGCCCGCTGACGTATTTGTCCAGCAGGCTGTCGGCGATCACGAACGTGGCGGCACCGGCGAGCAGACCGAGTCCAGAATGCAAGGCCCCGGCCATATGGAAGGCTTCCTCGAACAGCTCGAACGCCAGGGCGGAGATGAGTGCGCCGCTGGCGAACGCGAGCAGGACACCGGTGACCTTGGTGGGCATGTTCCATCGCGCTCCGATGGCCGAGCCGATGACCAGGGCGCTCGAGGCGGCGATTCCGAACAGCAGAGCGGTCAACATGGGCGTTCCTCCCTGGCGAACGGCAGCATGCGAAGACGGCGTTGACTTCGTTACTGCCCACCAAACCGCCCACCAAACCCCCGGTGAGCGGGAAGCCGTAGCCTGTCGAGGTGACTCTCTCGGGGGAAGAGGACCAGGCCCGCGTGGAGGTGCCTTCTTTGCCGTTCTCGGGGCATCGTCGTGGACGCTTCCGGGGTGTCCGCTGGCGTGAGCGAAGCGCAATGGTGCGTGTGGCGCGGCTCTGGCGAACCCGGCACCCGCGGACATTCCGGGACAAGGTGCGCTACAAGATGCTGCGCGATCACCGCGCGCTGGTCGTCACCTTCGCCGACAAAGTGGCCGTACGCGATTACGTAGCTGATGTTGTTGGCGCACAGTATCTTCCGCAGGTATACGCGATCGTCGACGACCCCGTAGCCCTATACGATGCGGGCCTGCCGGAGGGCTATGTGGCCAAGCCGACCCACGGCAGCGGCGCGGCGATCGTCGTATCCGACCGCGCGCCGGTCGAGGCACGTCTGCCCCGGGCGCAGCACAGCTGGGTGTATCGGCACGTTCGACCCGAGTTCGTCCGCCGCAGCGAACTCGTCGAGATCGCGCGGCACTGGATGTCGCAGCTGTATGGACAGGGACCCAACAGGGAATGGGTGTATGGCCGGATACCGCGACGCGTCCTCGTCGAAGAGTTGCTCGCCGACGCCGACGGCGGCATACCCGACGACTACAAGTTCTTCGTCTTCCACGGGAAGTGCCATTTCGTGCAGGTCGACAGCGGACGCTTCGGCAAACGAGCGCAGGACTTCTTCCGGGTCGACTGGTGCCATCTGCCGCTCAGAGGCGGAATACCGAATGCTGAGTGCCCACCCGCCAAGCCCGCACTCCTGAACGAGATGGTCGCGGTGGCCGAACGACTGGGTGCGGAAACGGATTTCGTGCGAGTGGATCTCTACGAGCTCGGTGGCCGCGTCGTCTTCGGCGAGTTGACCAGCTTCCCCGCCGGCGGCGACAGCCCGTTCGATCCCGAGCATTTCGACGAGGAGTTCGGACGCCCGTGGACGGTGCCACGGCGCTACCGCTGACAGACCAGGAACGCACCACAGAGCAGTTTTCCTGAAAGACCTCCGCTGCAACGGGTTACGGCAGGACGTGACCAATGGCTTGCTTCCCGGCAGGAGGCTGCGCCACGGCTTTGGGGCTTCATCGACGTGACGACGCCCCGTAAAGCCATCGGGCCTTCGTCGGTACCCTGTCTCAAGTGGTTGGAAGACGTTCCGGTCGCCTGGCGCGATACCTGCAGAGCACCTTGCCCGGCCAGCGCGACCCGGCACCCGATGCCGGACAGCGCCGGCGCAGCGGACAGGACCTGGACGAGCGGCACACCCGCGCGGTACTCGACCTGACGGTCAGGCTCGCGGAGGTGATGCTGTTCTCCGGTTCCGGCACCGCCGACGCCGTCGCTACCGCCAAGGACGTGGCTCAGGCCTACCGGCTCACCGACTGCGTCGTCGATGTCTTCTCCACCACCGTCTTCGTCTCCGCTCTGCCGACCGCCGACAGCCCGCCCGTCACGATCGTCCGGACGGTGCGCATGAGGTCTACCGACTACACCCGTCTCGCCGATCTGGACCGTCTTGTCAAGCGCATCACCTCGGGCGGCGTCACCGTCGACGAGGCGCACCACGCCATGGACGAGCTGACCGAGCGGCCGCACGTGTACCCGCGCTGGTTGGCCACTGTCGGGTGGGCAGGCTTCGGATTGGGCATCGCCATGCTGCTGGGCGGCAGCTGGCTGACGTGCCTGCTGGCCGCGGTCAGCGCTGCGGTGATCGATCGAATCGGGAGGTTGCTCAACCGAATCGGCACCCCGTTCTTCTTCCAAAACGTCGCGGGGGCAGCCATCGTCACTCTGGTGGCGGTCGCGGCGTACTGGTTCGCCGGCCTCAACCCCACCGCGCTCGTGGCCACCGGCATCGTGATGCTGCTGACGGGGCTGACCTTCGTCGGCGCCATGCAGGACGCCGTGACCGGCTACACCATGACTGCGATGGCCAGGCTCGGCGAGGCGCTGTTCCTCACCGCGGGCATCGTCGTCGGCATCGTCGCGGGTCTCGAAGTGGCCGCACTCGCCGGAATCAACATCGACCTGCACGTCGACGCGACGGTGAGCGTGATCATCCCCCGTCAACCGCTGCCCATTGCCCTGGCGGTGGTGGGCGCCGGCTTGGCCGGCCTGTGTCTGACGATCGCGAGTTACTCGCCGCTGCGCCCCGCCGTGATCGGCGGAATCGCCGCGGCCGCGGCTGAGCTCGTGTTGATCGCGCTCGGCCGCGCCGGCGTCGGTCAGGTGCTGGCCACCGGAATCGCCGCGGTCCTCGTCGGATTTCTCGCCACGCTCATCTCCATCCGGCGGCAGGCCCCCGCCCTGATCACCGCCACCGCGGCGATCATGCCGATGCTGCCCGGTCTGGCCGTGTTCCGCGCCGTCTTCTACTTGACCGTCGACGAAAACTTCGCCGACGGTCTGGGGCAACTCCTGTCGGCGACAGCGATCGCGCTGGCGCTCGGCAGCGGGGTCGTCCTCGGCGAATTCCTCGGCTCCCCCCTGCGTTTTCGCGCAGGACGGGTCGGCGAATTCGTGCGTGCCGACGGGCCGCCCGGGCTGCGGCGCGCCGTCGGACGCGTGGTGCGTCTCAGACCGGCCGGACCCGAGTCCGTCACCGGCGCGCACGCGTCGCAGAGCGTGGCTTTGGAGCCGGTGGTGGAACAGATGCTCGACAGCAATACCGACGACGCGGCGGGGCGCGGCGCGCACGGAACGTGACCGCCGGGCTCGCCGGGTTACTACCGGCCGCCACCGGGTAGTGCCGAGCCATGACCCCCGTCCAGCGCGGCCACACCAGTTTCGACGTCCTCATCGTCGGCGGTGGCAATGCCGGCGTCAGCGCCGCCGCGCGTCTGCTCCGCCGCGGTGTCACCGACGTCGCGGTGGTCGAACCGCAGACGGTGCACACCTATCGGCCCCTGCTCTCATACGTAGGCGCAGGCCAAGCCGAGCAGGCCTCGGCTGAACGCACACAGCGCTCGGTGACCCCGCGCGGTTGCACGTGGGTGCGTGACACCGTCGTGGCGGTCGACCCCGACGAGCATGTCGTGACGTGCGCCTCCGGCGCTACCCATCGCTACCGGGAACTGGTTCTGGCGCCAGGACTTGTCGTCGACGGGGAGGCCCTGCAAGGCGTCTCTGCCGCCCTGGAGGCCGCCGAGGTCACGAGCAACTACCTGGATCGCGCCGAGAAGACGTGGCACCTCGTGCAGACCATGCCGAGCGGCGGCCATGCGGTGTTCACCGTGCCGAGGGCACCGGTCAGTTGCACGGGCACCACGATCAAGCCGCTGTTCCTCGCGGCCGCGCATTGGGCCCGCGCACGCCGCGACGTCCGCATCACCCTTGTCGTCGACCGGCCCCACCTCACCGGTGTCGCCGGCATCGACGCCCAGCTTCGGATGCGCCTCGACGAGATCGGGGTGCAGACCTTACTGGGCACCAAGGTGGTCGAGCTGCACCCGCAGCGTCGGGAGATCAGCGTGCTCGACAACGGCGCGGCAGCGTGGCGGGAGGGTTACGACATGCTTCATCTGGTGCCCCCGTTCCGAGGACCCAGATGGTTGGCCGAATCACGCTTGGCGGGAACGGCATCGGGTGCTCTCATCGACATCGATCCCGAGACTTTCCGGCACCGCAGCTTTGCCGACGTATGGGCGGCCGGGGACGCGGCGGCGGTGGACACGGATCCGTCCGGAGGCGCGCTACGGCGTCAGATCGCTTTGTTGGTCGACAATCTGATCTCGGCGCGCCACGGCAGTAGCGCCTTCGAACGGTACGACGGGTACACCGTCGCGCCGATCGCCACGGATACCCACAAGCTCATCGCCGGCGAGTTCGATCGCACCGGTCAGTCTGCGTCGTCCCTGCCCTCGGTCTTCGACCCGTTCAAACCGCGGCGCACCGCATGGGCTTTCGATCGATATGGACTTCCGCAGGCCTACTGGAACTTCATCCTGAAAGGCCGCCTCTGACCTACCGGATCAGCGGCTCGATCCGGTACGGACGTTGGACGCCAGCCACTTGTGAACAAAATCGCCCTCGTGCGCCGCGACCGACTGCAGTGCCGTCAGCGTCGGATGGCCGGCGACCAGCAGCGCACTGTCGGTGCCTTCCTCCGGATCTTCGGATACTTCGACTTCGGTCAAGTGGAGTCCGCCGTCGCGGACTTCCTCGACCCGCATTTGCACCTCCCCGCCACGCGCCAATGTGGCGTGGCGAAGCGGGCGGAGCTCGGCTACTGGACGGTCGGGAACGTTGAGCGACAGGGCGGTCCCCTCGGGAGCCTCGAGGAGTAACTCAAGCACGGGACCGACCAAGTGAGCCGCGCTGTCCCAATGCCGCTCACCGGTCGGGTGCAACGCCACGTCGAGCGACACGGCTAACCCTCTGGTGTCGTTGATCTTCGCAGTGAGCGCTGCGCCGACTGTCCCTGAGTGCAGTACCGCTCGACCCACGTTGCCGCCGTGATTGATTCCCGACAACACCACGTCGGGCCGCGGCTCGAACCATCCGTTGAGTGCGGCAGCCACGATGTGGCCGGGCTGCGCGTACACCGCCCACGCCTCGACGCCGGCCAGGCCTGGCAGCTCGCGACGTTCGACCACCGTGCGGCCGTCCTTGCGGACTGCGCTCAACGCCGCGCTGGCGCCGCTGGCCTGCTCGGCCGGGGCGGCGACGATGACCTCCAGCCCCGCAGACTTCGCCGCCAGGGCCAACGCGTGCAGACCCGGGGAATCGATGCCGTCGTCATTGGTGACCAGGGCGCGGAGCATGCGTTCGCCATCCTTTCCAGTGCTTACCGATGTCATTTCCGAAGTCACTTCCATGGCCTCAGCTCGACCCGCTCGGCAAGTGTCTGCACAGCTCGCGCTCCCCCGGTGCCGAGTCCGTGCCGCACGACGTTGAGTGCTCCGCAGGCCGCCCCGACTTGCAGCGCCCGGCGCAAAGACTCGCCACTGGCCAGGGCGGCGACGATGCCGGCTGTCATCGAATCACCGGCGCCGGCGGGATCAGCCGGCTCCAGGCTCGGCATCGCGATCTCCACGATGTCACCGCCCCGGGTCCCGCCACCGTCGGGATCCCGGTCGTCGAGAAGCGCCAGGGCGGGAGCAGAACCGGATCGGGACACGATGATGGTGCCCGCGCCTTCCTTGCGCATCGAGCGCATACCGTCGACCAGATCCGCGGCGTCGTCGGATTTCGCCCGTCCGTCCTCGAGGAGTTCTTCGTGACTGACTTTGACGAGGCTCGGCTTGCCCGCCAGAGTCGCTTCGAGCCGCTCGCCCGAGAGATCAGCCGCCACCTGGCATCCGTTGGCGCCCAGATCAGTGGACAGTCGCCGATAAAGGTCCGCCGACAGCACCCGATCCTCCTGAGGTCCAGAGAGCAGTACCCGGCCGTGCGCGAGGCCCTCGGTCAGTGTGAGCTCGTAGAGCGAATCGACCTCGTGACGATCGAGCGGGTGGCCGGCGGTCTCGGCGATGACGTCGCGACCGCCGGACCGCCGGTCGTGAACGTAGGACCCGTTGCGCGACGTGACGGGAACTGTCCGCACCGCGATGTTCGGTCCTGACAGCATGGGACCGATGACATCGCCGGTCTCGCCGCCGAGGGCGCAGCACAGCACTACCGGCACGCCCAGCGAGGACACCATGCGCGACTGCCAGACACCCTGCCCCCCGGCGTGCACATGAATGTCGGCTTCGCCGGAAAGATTCTCGATCGTGACGGTAAGCACGGGCAGTGGCGCGAAGATAACGACCGCGTCCCGACCGTCGGGGGAAGGGGTCTGCGTGGGCTTTTCGTCACCGTTGTCGGCATTCCTGGGCGGGTGCGACTTCTTCGTCATGGCCCACCTGTACCCACTTCCAGACACTCGGACCAATGAAAGGACGCCGCACCGCAGGGTCAGCGTGAGCTCCCTGGAACATGAACTGACACAGCGCTCTACCTGGTTCTGACGAATCAGGCCCGGCTCCGGTCCGGGCCTATTCCTCTCCTCGCATGGACGGAGCCATCACTCGATCACCAGCGACGTCGTCCGCGGGTAGAGAATCGCCGGGCCGAGCCATCGAGCAACGAAACGCCGCAGACCGACCGCGTCGCGCGGATCGGGCCCTGGGTCAGTCAAGATCGATTGCACTGTGCGGAGGGTCATCTCGGCAAGTTCACGCAGAGACGTCTCGTCGAAGCCGTGAAGTGTCCAATCGACGTCGAGGCGGTGGAAGAACGACAGGCAGAACGTGATTGCGGTATCAGAGGTCAGCGATGTGAGGGCTTGGCCTTCCGGCCGAGAGGCGAGTAGGCCCTCCAACTGCGGGTCGCCGGCGAGTTTGTCGACGCCGAACGCGACGCAGTCAACGATAGCGGTAACCGGATCATTGCCTCCGCCGACATGTTCGAAGACCTGATCGATGAATCCATCGACGGCCCGCATTGCGCTGGCAATGAGTAGGGCGTCGGCATTGGGAAAGTAGCGGTAGACCGTCTGACGAGTCACTCCGAGCTTGCGGGCAACGTCGGCGAGACGAATCGCCGATCCGTTTTCGGCGACCACCTCGTCCACTGCATTGAGAATGCGGTCGATCGCCTCTTCATCCGAGCGAGGCGTGGAACCCGCCCAGCCGCGGCTACGCATCAGCAGACACCGTTTCCCTGGTGAAGTCAACCGGAAGCGTTGTGGGAACTGTCATTCCGAGCACTGACTGCCAGGGGGCGGGGCCGATTCGACGCGGCACACGAAGACGCCGGGTGAGGACGACGAGCGCTTCTGCCAACTCGCGCCGCGCGAGATTCGCCCCGAGGCAGTAGTGGGCACCGCCACCAAAAGTCAGGATGGCCGGGACGTCGTTGCGGCTGATGTCAAATCGGTCAGCGTCGTGGTAGATCGCCGGGTCACGATTGGCGGCAAGTGTATTCACCAAAACAAATGTGCCCGCCGGGAACAGATATCCGCCGAATTCGACGTCCTCGGTGGCAGCGCGCGGCACGATGCACGCCGCCGGTGAGTGGCGCATACTCTCCTCGACCGCCTGCATCGCCAGCTGCGGATTGTCGCGAAGCTTCACCCATTGATCCGGATGCTCGCAGAGCACCTGCACCGATGCGGCGAGTTGGTTCCGCGTCGTGTCCGTCCCCGCCATCAGGAAGCCGGCCACCAGCATGCGGAGCTCGTCGGAGTTGAGGCGTTCGCCATCGCTCTCGGCGCGAATCAGCTCCGAGAGCAGGTCGTCTGTCAGGTCGGTTCGCCGGGTTGCGACCATCCCGTCGACGTAGGCGTCGAGTTCGCCCCATGCCCGCATGATCTTGGACTCATCGAAGGTGACATCAGCTTGAAAATTCAAGGCTTTGAGGACTTCTTCGGTCCAATCGGCGAACAGATGCCAATCCGCCCTGGGTGCGCCCAGTAGCGCGCACATGATCGGGGTTGGGTACGGACGCGCAATGTCAGTCACGATGTCGCAGCGTCCGTGGTCCACCACGCGGTCGACGAGCTCATTCACCACCGAGTGGATGGTGTCGTTGAGACGTGCTGTCGAGCGGGGCGTGAACGCTTTGGAAACCAGTTTGCGGAGACGGGTGTGTGGTGCACCTTCCAGCCCCAGGAGACTGTTCGCCATCTTGTCGAATAGCGGACCGGACGTGATGCCTTGCGCAGCCAACGTGATGCCCGGAGGCAGGCGGAATCTGTTGTCACGCAGCATTTCACGGGCAAGGTCGTAGGACAGGATCTCCGGGCCGATCGGACCGATCGCGATGGGCGCCCGCGATTGCGCCACCCGGACGTCATCGAAGATGTCCTGCGGGGTGGCGGTGAAGCTGTAATCGAACGTCGGCAGGCCGGCGTCGAAGACATTGGGGGCGGCGCTGGTCGCGGTCATCAGTGCTCAACTCCCGCCGACGTACAGATCGCGTAGACACATTGAATTGAAACGTATGATCAAGGTACGCCATTGTCAAGGAATCTCGCATAATCACTGAACATCTAGGCAAAGCCCTGCGGGAGGTCATACGTTTTGGTGTCTAGCGTCTATTTCGCACGCTGTTGTCTGGCTGTTGTCTGCCTCGTGACTGCGTCATCCCGCGCCGTCGGACCCAGAACTCCGACAGGCGGGCCGTGGAGCGAGCCGACCGCTAGGTGTCGCTGTCGCCGTCGCGCGCGTTGTCACCCGAGCTGTCGCGATCGTCCCCCGCCTTTTCGGCGTCGCCCGTTCCGCTGTCGGCCTTTCCGCCGGCGCGCCCCTCTTGTTCGTCGTCGGTGCGCACCACGGTTTGGCTCCCCGTGTCGTCAGTGGCTGCTGGCGACTCCTCGGCGTCGACGCGCTTCTTCGTGGTCTTGCGGTCGCTGGACGTGGAGCGCCCTTCCGCGTCCGAGCTCTCACGCTCGTCAAGCGCCGATGCTTCGGAGTCGGTCCGGTCTGCTTTGCGCAGTTCGGCTTTCGGCTCCGCATTACGTGAGTCCGGCTCGGAAACGACGGCCGAAGACAGCGTTGGCTGATCCCCGTTGTCTTCTTCCGGCGTAGGCAGATAGGACCGGTCGTAACCTCGCTCGACGATCTCTTTCAAGGGCTCGTTGAGGGCGTCAGCCAAACTCGTGAGCCCCAACCGTCGCAGTGGCTCCAGTAGCGGCAGGTTCTCGGTCGGCACGAAGACGTAGGTGATGTTGCCCTCTTTCCAGACGATGTTCGCGTCGTCGTACATGTCCACGTTCTCGTAGTCGGTGTGGATCACCGTGAACGCTGCCAGGGAATTGAGCAGGGCGATCAGGTTCAGAGGGTTGTCAGGAAAATCCGAGGCCATGTCGTACTGACGCGTGATGTCGATGACCTGGTACTGCGTGTCGGGCATGACATCGCTGTCCGAGCCACCGTATCGGCGGGTGGGGTTGCCGATCATCACGAAAGAAAGCTCGTCCGGCGACGGCGCATCGGCATCGCCCGCGTGCTTGTTCATCCATCTGGTGACCGACCGCGCCCCCTCGCTGTACGAGAACACCACCTTGGTGCCGGGTGTGGCATCGATGGTGGCGTCGATTGTCGCGAGTCCACTTGGATCCCAGAGGAATTGATCAACCCGCTGGCAGCTGTTCGGTGCTGAGCAGAGGCTTCCTCGAAGCTCGTCCTCCATCGACCCTTCCCACGGGAATACCGTGAGCACAGTGGCCGGAGCGGGAACTACGGGCACCACCGCTGCACTGACATGCGGTGCTGCGACGAGCGGCACCAGGGCAGAGCTCACGGCAAGCCCTATCGCAGTCCGCTTCACTTGGCCAACGGACCGATGATCGTGCTGCGCATGACTACCCATGTGTGACCCCCCGTAGAACTTGAACGCCGCGTCGTCCCCCGACTGACCCTGCAAACTACCGAGCAAATGCTAGCTCTTACCTCCTCGACACCCATGGTGGAGTCGAATCAACAGGAGCCCGCCTTGTCGAGGATAACCACGATACGGAGGCGAGGGCCGTGATGGTGCGTCGACAGAGCGAAGAGTTCATGGCCTGTCCCCCGCCGCAGACCGCTGGGCCAAAATTTCCGTTCGGTAGTAACTGCAGTGGAGCAACTATAGGCGGCAAACTGCCACGAAGGGAATGGGGGATATCCCTTGCTGAGCTGTTGCGAGCTCCTCAGGGGACCGACCCGGCCTCAATCTGACAGGTGTCCAAGCCCCGACGGTCTGTATCGTCAGCGCCCGCCGCTCGTGGCCGGCACGGTCGGGCGGCCGAAAAGGTAGCCCTGGCCGAGCCGCACCCCGAGCTGACGCAGTGCATCCGCTTGCCGAGATTCCTCCACTGCCTCTGCCACCGTCACGGCGTCCAGTTCCTCTGCGAGACGGACGACGGCCGACACGAGTGCGCGCTTGACGGGGTCGTCGTCGATACCGGCGGTGAGGGCGCCGTCGATCTTGATGATGTCGGGTCGGACACGAAGCATCTGTGTGAAGCTTGCGAAGCCGGCTCCGGCGTCGTCGATTGCCAGTCGAATACCGCTGTCGCGCAGTGGGTTCAACGCCTCGGCAAGGGTGTCGGGGAACGGTTCGTGCTCGGTGATCTCCACGACGAGCGGGCAGGTCTGCGCCAGCAGGATCTGCTGTACGGTGGGGTCCATCGCTGTCAAAGGACTCAGATTGACCGCGATGAAGCAGTCAGGTGACATGTCGGCCGAGGCCGCCAGCGCGCGCTTGAGTGCGGCGACCTCGAGCGAGAGGCTGCGGCCGAGTCGAAGCGCGATGTCGAACCATTTTCGAGGCGGCAGTCCGTAGTGTTCCGGAAAGCGACTCAGCGCTTCGTACCCCACAGCCGAGCCGGTCTCGAGATCCACGACGGGTTGAAACGCGGTACTCAGGTTCGACGGAGTGGTCATCAGGTCGTCGAGGCGCTGATGTAAGTAATCATTCTCGGCTAACTCCGGCCACAACACCGCGCCGATGAAACGTGCGGTTGCGTCACGGCCCGACAAGTTGGGATCACTCAAGAAATCGTCGAGGAGCGAGGACATCTCGGTGTGCGCGCCGATGAGGGCCGAGATGAACCGTCCGGACGCCTCCATGGCGGCGACATCACGTTCGTTGAATGCAAAGGCGTCAGCCGCGGTGAGCGACAGGGCACCGATAGCTTCGCCGCGGTGCAGCAGAGGGATGACGATCAGCGACCTGATCCCCAGCTTCTTCCCTATCTCGCGGACTTCCTCGATCAACGACTCATCGTTCCAAGCGTCCAGGCTGACTTGTGGTTTCCCGGTCTGTATCGCCCGGCCCTGCAACGTACCCTCGCGCGGTAGCGACAGTCCGCGCAGCGACTCCACGAGACCGTGTGCCGATACCACGACGAACTCGTCCCCGGAGGTCAGAACACTGACGGCCGCCCCACCCGCCTTCGGGGCGAGCAGGCACATCTGTTCAGCGACTCTGCGCATCAGAGTCGCAGGATCAAGCGATGCGTTCATCGCTGCGATCAGACTTTGCACCCTCAAACCTCGTCAGCGAAGGCGGCTCTCCGCGCGTGATCAACGGGGGTCGCCACCCGCCTCGTCGAGCCAACTCACGCTCAGTGTCGCATTGACTTCCTTGCCACGAGACGTTTCCGTCGCGTCGGTATGTCGCATGACGGGTCCCTCGGGGCCGTCACTGCGTGCCGCCGCACGGGTCGTGCCGACGAGCGAATGTCCCAAGGCCGAAGAGCAATCGATGCACAGATCGTCACGCAGGCGTTGGCGCGATGCACCGCAGCTGCAGTACGCGCGCCTGATTGCGCATCAAAGACGTTGCGCTTCAAGGGCAGCCCGTGTGCTGGCCTCCGGGCTGAGATCGAGCCGGCGCAGTAGCTGGGCGTTGAGGGCCACCACAATGGTCGATGTCGACATCAAGATGGCGCCGACCGACATGGGTAGAACAAACCCGACCGCTGCCAGCGCCCCAGCCGCCAACGGCACCGACACCAGGTTGTATCCGGCTCCCCACCAGAGATTCTGCTTCATCTTGCGGTAGCTGGCACGGGACAGCTCGATCACGGACAGCACCGACCGCGGGTCGGAGCTCGCCAGGATCACCCCGGCCGAGGCGATGGCGACATCGGTACCGGCCCCGATCGCGATGCCGACATCGGCCTGCGCCAGTGCCGGGGCGTCATTGACACCGTCGCCAACCATGGCGACCTTCTTCCCTTCGCGTTGCAGCTCAGCAACTTTGGAGGCCTTGTCTTCGGGCCGCACACCGGCGAACACTCTGCCGACGCCCAGTTCACGGCCGACGGCCCGTGCGACGGCGTCAGCGTCACCGGTGATCATGACGACCTCGACGCCGAGCTTGTGCAATGCATCGACGGCGTCTCGGGACTCAGGCCGAACTTCGTCGGCCAAGCGAAGACCGCCGACCACGACACCGTCGCGGACGACGTGCAGGATGATTGCCCCCTCGGTACGCCACTGCCTTGCGGCTGAGATCTCCTGAGCGCCTACTTCTTCGAGCAAGCGTGGGCCGCCGACGCGGACTTCCTGTCCGTGGACTGTCGCGGTGACGCCGACGGCCGGGGAGGACGAAAAGCCTGTGGTGGGAGGCGCGTCCAGCCCGCGTTCCTCGGCGGCTTTGACGATGGCGCGCGCCAATGGATGCTCACTGTCGCGCTCGGCGGCGGCTGCCAGTGCAAGCACGGAGTCAGCGTCGACGTCGCCGGCGGTCTCGACGGCTGTCACCGTGGGTTCGCCCTTCGTCAGAGTGCCCGTTTTGTCGAACAACACCGCGTCGACGGTGCGCATCGCCTCCAGCGCGAGCCGGTCCTTGACGAGCACACCGCCGCGCGCGGCGCGTTCAGTGGCGATGGATACGACCAGTGGGATCGCCAAGCCCAGAGCGTGAGGGCACGCGATGACCAGGACGGTGATTGCGCGTACCACAGAGGCGTCGGGATCACCCGCGATTGTCCACACAACCGCGGTGACCGCGGCGGCAAGCAGTGCGAACCAGAAAAGCCAGCCAGCTGCTCTATCGGCCAGGCGTTGGGCGCGGGAGGATGAGTTCTGCGCCTCGGCGACGAGGCGCTGAATTCCGGCCAGTGCCGTGTCGTCACCTGTTGCGGTGATCTCGATGCGCAAACCAGAGTCGGTCGCTACGGTTCCGGCGGTGACGGCGTCGCCGACGCCGCGGGATACGGGTCGCGATTCACCAGTGACCATCGATTCGTCCATATCGGCGCGACCGTCGACGATTGCACCGTCGGCCGGGACACTGCCACCGGGTCTGACGATCACCAGATCCCCGACCTGCAGCTCCGCCGGCGAGACGGTGACAGTGCGGTCGCCGTCGACTTTCTCGGCCTCGTCGGGCAGCAGAGCCGCCAGTGAGTCCAGCGCGGAGGTGGTTTGGGCGAGTGACCGCATTTCCACCCAGTGGCCGAGCAACATGATGACGATCAGCAGCGCAAGTTCCCACCAGAAGTCGAGTTCGTGATGCAACAGGCCCAGGGTGGCGCCCCACGACGCAAGGAACGCGACGGTGATCGCGAGCCCTATCAGCAGCATCATTCCCGGCTTGCGGGAACGTATTTCGCTGACCGCGCCGGCGAGGAAGGGACGCCCGCCGACGACGTACATCACGGTACCGAGCACCGGCGCGACCCAGCGGGCGCCCGCGAAATCAGGAACGCCGTAACCGATCAGCATTGCGAACATGGTGGAGAACGCGACGACTGGTAAGGCGAGTAGCAGGTTGATCACAAAGAGCCGTCGGAATTGTGCGACGTGATCGCCGTGGCCGTCCTTCCCCGCGTGGGCATGGCGACCGTGCTCACCGTGATGCCCGGGGTCGGTATGGCGTTCATGGCCGGCGAGGCCGTCGGTGTGCAACGACGACGCTGGTGCGCCGTCCCGATGGTGTGTCATCGGCTGTTCTCCTCGGTGGAGGCTCCGGCGTTGGTTCAGCGCGCGGACACCACAGTCAGTGACTCAATGGCGACGTGGGCGCGCCGCCGGTACCGTCCCGCAGCATTCATGCCACGCGCACAGCCGAGTAACCGGCCTCGTCGACGGCGGCAAGGATCTGCCCGTCATCGATCGGGGCGCTCGCCTCGACAATCAGTTCACCGGTCTGCGCGCTCACCTCGACGGTCTCGACCCCGGCGACTTCGCCGACTTCCTCACGCACCGATGTTTCGCAATGTCTGCACGTCATCCCCATTACCGCGTACTTCCGGGAGTCCATGTCCGCGCTCCTTACGTGCGTTAAAATACCCCCTAGGGGTATTACTCTCGGCCACTTTATACCCCTCTGGGGTATGGCGCAAGCCTCCTGAAGTTCACCGACCCCGCTGTGTCGAACCTCGATGTCGATGTGTATCGGTCCTGTGAAGATCTACTCAAGATGAAGGCGGAGCCGGCGGTCTGCCTACCGGTGGCTCCGCCGGCAGGCACCATGAGAAGCATGGACCAGTCCCCAGGTTCGCCGCCTGAGCACACGAAGGGCTATCGAGCGCTGGTCGTCGATGACGAAGTGCCACTCGCCGAGGTGGTAGCAAGCTACCTGGAACGTGAGCAGTTCGAAGTAGTCGTCTCTGACGCCGGCGCCAACGCCATCGCCGTCGCCCGCGAACTCGATCCCGACGTCGTCATCCTCGACATCGGCTTACCGGGCATGGACGGCTTCGAGGTGTGCCGACAGCTTCGCACCTTCTCTGACGCTTACGTCGTGATGCTCACCGCGCGCGACACCGAATTGGACACCGTTCTGGGCTTGACGGTCGGCGCCGACGACTACATCACCAAGCCGTTCAGTCCGCGGGAGCTGGTAGCCCGCATCCGGGCGATGTTGCGGCGGCCGCGCATCCTGCAGACTGCGTCGCACGACAGCGGGCAGGAGGCCACCCCACCGCGTCGATTCGGCGCGCTCAGCATCGACGTGGCAGCCCGCGCGGTCCACATCGGTGAGGAGCCGATCTTGCTGACCCGCACCGAATTCGACATTCTGGAAGCGCTTTCGGGGCGACCAGGAGTGGTGCTGAGCCGGCGTCAACTTCTCGAAATCGTGCGTGACGGGCCATGGGTGGGCAACGAGCACCTCGTCGACGTCCACATCGGACACCTGCGGCGCAAGATAGGCGACGACGCGGCCCGACCGCGCTACATCGCGACGATCCGAGGAGTCGGGTACCGCATGGGCTCAGGCCAGTGAACACCGCGCCCCCTCCGCGACGGTGGTGGCGCCGACCCGGGATCGGCCTGCGCCTGTTGGCAGCTCAGGCCATCGTGTTAGCCGCGGGCGCTGCGACAACCTCCGTGGTGGCCGCCGTCGTCGGTCCGCCACTATTCCGCGAACACCTCCACCTCGCCGGGGTACCAACAGACTCCCTTGAGGAGATGCACGCCGAGGAGGCGTACGGCTACGCGACAGTCATCTCCATCGGGGGCGCTCTCGCGGTGTCGGCCCTCGCGGCGTTGGCGGTCAGCTTCTACGTCAGCCGGCGCCTACAACGATCGGTCACCGAGGTCGCTTCCGCCGCCACAGATATCGCCGAAGGTCACTACGACATTCGTGTATCCCCCCCGCGACTGGGCGACGACTTCGACGCCCTCGCTACGGCTTTCAACCAAATGGCCTCGCGGTTGCAGACGGTCGACTCCACCAGGCAGCGGCTCTTCGGCGACCTGGCGCACGAAATCCGCACACCCGTCGCCGTGCTGGAGGCCTACATCGAAGCGCTCGAAGACGGAGTGCGCACCTTGACACCCCAGACCGTAGCGATGCTGCGCGACCAGACCCGGAGACTGGTTCGGTTCTCCGATGACGTCGCGGCGCTGGCCAAAGCCGAAGAAAGTAGCTTCTCCATGTCTTACGCCGCCGTCGATGTCGAGCGGCTGGCCCGACGGTGCGTCGCTGCGGTGAAGGAACGTTACGACAGCAAGGGCGTCTCCTTGCATCTGCACCTCGATCCGGCATTACCGACGCTAGGGGCTGACGAGCAGCGTCTTGGCCAAGTGTTGGGCAATTTGCTCGAGAACTCTTTGCGCCACACCCCGACCGGCGGCACCGTCGACGTCTTCATTGCCGACGATGGCACCAGGCTGAAAATCACCGTCGAGGACAACGGCGAAGGCATCGCTGCCGAACACCTGCCGCAGCTCTTCGAACGGTTCTACCGGGCAGACGCAGCACGCGATCGCGACCACGGTGGAGCTGGCCTGGGCCTGGCCATCGCCAAAGCTCTTGTCGAAGCGCACGGCGGAACCATCGCCGCCAAGAGCTCGGGACCCGGCAGAGGGGCAGCCTTCATCGTCGACCTGCCGCATGGGCCCACCCGCAGCACGGCGTAGCCGCTGGGCGCGCAATCACGCGTTACGTAACTGGAGAGCGTACGTCGACTAATTTCTCAAGAGAGCCTGCATTTCCTCGATTTCGGCTTGCTGTGAGGACACGATGTTGCGTGCCATGTCGATGGCCGGGGCGAACTGTCCGTCGTCGATTTCCTGCTGTGCCATAGCGATCGCACCCTCGTGATGGGAAATCATCTGCTCAAGGAACAAGCGACTTGCCTCAGCGCCCTGAGCGTTCTGCAGCGCCGCCATATCGGCCTCGGACATCATCCCGTGACCGGCGGCCATTGGAGGCATATCCCCCACGGCGTCATCGCCTTGCATGTCATGTCCGGGCATATCGTGCCCCGGCATGCCGGTGGCACTGGGGGTCGAGGACACGCCCCACTCCTGTAGCCAGGACTGCATTTGCTCGATCTCTGGACCCTGCGCGCTCTTGATCCCGCTCGCGAGATTCACAACGTCAGGCTCGATGCCCTGCTTGCTGAGAAGCATGTCGCTCATCTCGATTGCTTGCTGATGGTGCGGAATCATCATCTTCGCGAAAGACACGTCGGCATCGTTGTGCGCACCGTCGCTGTTCGTCGCGCTGGGCGACGCCGACGCCGCCGAACCAGAGGCGGGGCTGGGCGCTCCTTCGGTACCGTTCGTCGAGTTTGAACACGCGCCGACGAACAGAGCTGTCGCCGCCATCGCCGCGAGCCCCCACCCATATCGCTTGTGCTGCATCGCACATCCTTCCTCATGCACCGTTGGACGTCTTGCGTCCATGCGGCAGAAGTTCCGCCGTATCCATCCCAGCCTCGGGATCCCGAGTATGGGTTGGTTCGCGGTCCCATGAAGATTTGGTCAAGATGCGGGAATTGCTGCTTGCGGCCGGCATGTGCCGTCCTGGGTCTCAACTCCCCCCTGACTCGGCAGCCGGCTCCGGCCTCGCCTCCGAGGAGGCAACCCATTCCGTGGCGCCCGACTGGGGCTCCGAGTCGGGCAGCTGACTCACGAGATGCTCGGCGAGTCCGCCGATGGTCGGGTAGTCGAAGACCGCGGTCGCGTTGATGGTGAACTTGCCGCCGAACTGGCTGTGCAACCGGTTGCGCAGCTCGATCGCCATCAACGAGTCCGTTCCGAGGTCCAGGAACCGACTGGATGCCGCGGGCGGCTGTGCGAGCCGCAGGAAGTTCTGCACCTCGCCCTGGAGGAACTCGGTCACGAAACCAGCGCGCTGCGGCACCGGAATCTCCATCAACTGCTTCAGCAATTCACTGTCGCCGGTCTTTTCACCGATCGCACCGGGTAACACCAGTTCGAGAATCGCTGGACGAGACGCACCCAAGACCTTCGCGGCGCGCTGCCAGTTGGCTTTGAGGACGGCAGCCTGGCTGGTGCCGTGAGCGACGACCTCGGCAAGAGCACCGAGCGCTGCCGACGGTTCCAGGGGAATCAGGCCCTGCGCAGCGATATTCGCGCTGGCGGCGTGCGACGAGGCCATGCCCCCCTGTGTCCACGGGCCGAAGTTGACCCCCGTAGCGGGCAAGCCCTGCGCACGGCGTTGCGCGACAAGACCATCAAGAAACGCGTTGGCAGCCGCGTAGTTGGCCTGCCCAGGCGGGCCCAACACGCTCGACACCGATGAGGACACGATGAAAAAGTCCAGATCATCAGCCCGTGTCAGCGTATCGAGGTGGCGTGCGCCAAATGCTTTGGGTGTCAATGTGGCCCGGAACCGGTCCACGCTCTGCTGAGACAGCACCGCATCGTCGAGCACACCCGCCAGATGTACCACACCCGCAAGTGGCGGCAGCTCGGAACGGATCCGCCCCACCAGGCGGGCCACCTCGGACTCATCGCCGACGTCGGCTGCGAAGACATGGACACGGCACTTATGGCGCTCGGTGATGGCGTCGATGGCCTGCTGCGCGTCCGCGTCGGGGGCGCGCCGGCTGGTCAGCACGATGTCGCCGGCACCGAGCTGGGCCAGATACGACGCTGTGTGCAGGCCGATCGCGCCGAGGCCGCCAGTGATCAGATAGCTCCGATCAACCTGCGGCTGGAGCGGTTTCGGCACCTGGAGCACGATCTTGCCGATGTGCCGCGCCTGCTGCATCCGCCGGAACGCAGCCCTGGCCTCGGTCAGCGGATAGACCTCGGCGGGCAGCGGCTGCCACTCGCCACGGGCCAGACCGTCGGACACCTCGGTGAGCAGATCGCGGATGCGATCGGGATCGGTGAACATCACCGTGTCCAGCGCGACGATCTCGTAGGCGAGGTCGGGGCGCGCCTGCGACATCTGCTCGGTCGACCAGATGTCACGCTTGGCGATCTCGGCGAAGCGGCCGTCTCGTGCAGTGGCCTTCAGCGTCGCCTCGATGAACCCCTCGCTGGTCAGGCTGTTGAGCACCACATCCACGCCCGCCCCGTCAGTGTCAGCCAAGATCTGATCGGCGAAATCGGTTGTACGCGAATCATAGACGTACTTCACACCGAGCTGGCGCAGCGTCGCACGCTTGAAGGTGCTGGCCGTGGCGAACACCTCAGCCCCGCACCGCTGAGCCATCTGGACCGCGGCCAGACCTACGCCGCCACTGGCCGCGTGGATGAGCACCTTGTCGCCGGGCTTCAGCCGGGCCCAGTCGAAGGCCAGCCGTACTGTCAGCGCTGCGGCGGGAATCGTGGCGGCCTCGACCGCGCTGATTCCATCGGGGATCGGTGCGAGGAACTGGCCGGGCACGTTGAAGCGGGTGGAGAACGCACCCTGCATCGAGCCGTAGACACGTTGGCCCACATAAACATCGGTGACACCGGCACCCAATTCGGTGACGATGCCCGCGAAGTCACCGCCGATCGGTCCAGGATCGCCAGGGTAGAGCCCCAGCACGTTGAGCACGTCGCGGAAGTTCAGTCCGGCGGCCTCCACCCGGACCTGCACGTAGCCGGCGTCCGGCGCCGAGACTTCCTTTTCGGTCAGCCACAGGTTGTCGATCGCACCGCGCTCGGTGGGCGCCAGGACGTAGTCGCCGCCGCGCGGAACGGTCAGGTGACCGCTGCGCGCCCACGGCAGCAACCGTGACGTCAGCAACCTGCCCTGCCGTACCACGATCTCAGACTCATCGACCGGGGCGCCCAACAACTTTGCCAGCACCGAGACAGCCTCGGGGGATCCGTCAACGTCGACGAGCTTGGCGCACAGTGCGGGCTCCTCGTTGATCGCAGTGCGCCCGAAGCCCCACAGAGCTGCGTGTACTGGGTCGACCTGTTCGGCGGACTCGGTCGCCACCGCCCGCTCGGTGACGATCCACAGTCCGCCGGGCAGGGTGATGCTGCCACCCTGCACGGTGTGCGCGGCGCTGAGCAGGTTGGCGATCTCGGTCTCCAGCCGCACCGAGGCGTCGACACTCGATTCATCGGCGGGAGGCTTGGAGCTGCGCCAGACCACTCCCGAGAACGGCAGACCGCGCTCATACGCCGCCGACAGCACCTCGCCCAGCAGCTCAGGATCGGACGCGCGGTCCCACGCGGTGCAGCCCGGCAGTTCGACGGCCAGTTGGTTGAACCCGGCGACCAGCCAGGTCCCTCCGGCGGTTGAGGTCTCGGCCAGGGCCGGCGGCGGTATCTCATGCCAACCGACTGAGTAGAGAAGCCGGGTGGCGTCACCGCCCAGCCCGCGCAGCAGCGCCTCCCGGGGCGCGCGTTTGACGGTGAACTCGCGAATCCCGCCCAGCGGTCTGCCATCCCGATCGACGAAGTCGAGGTCGAAGACCTGGGTCTCGCTGGAGAGCTCGCTGCTGTGCCATCGTGCGTGGCAGTAGAACCGCCGCGGCATGTTCTCCTTCACCGTCACCTGCCCGTACCGAAGCGGCAGGAACAGGTCGTTGATGCCCTGTTCTGCTGCGAGAAGTGCTGGGAAAGCGGGAAATGCGACACCGGTGCACAGGTCCATCAACACCGGATGCATCGGCTCGGCGCCGAGGTGCTCGGCAAGTTCGGGGCCGACGAGGATCTCACCGATCGCCGCACCGTCACCGAGCCACAGTGCCTTCAGCGAATTGGACCAGGTCGGTCCCCAGGCCAGTTCGAGGTCGGCGAACGTGTCGAACAACTCCTGCGGTCGCATCCGGTTCAGGCGCTGCAGCGCGTCTTCGATCGGTTCTGGCTCCGGCGTCCGTTCGGTCGGTGGATCGTCGAGGCCGCCCACGACGTTGCCTTCGGCGTTGAGGGACCATTCCGCGTCGGCGACGCCGTAGGGTCTGCTGTGCACCTGGAACTTCCGCCCGTCGCCGCCGTCCGACGGCTGCAGCGTCAGCTGAACCTCACGAGAGCTCCTCTCGGGCAGGATGATCGGCTCGTAGAAGAAGAGGTCCTTCACCCGTGCCGGGGTACCGACCGCCGCCAGTGCCATCGCGGCATACGTTGCACCGGGAACCACTACGGTGCCATAGATCACGTGATCGGAAAGCCACGGCTGCGATCTGACGGACAACCTGCTGGTGTACACGGAATCGCCGGAAGCCAGATCCTTGCGAATCCCCAGGCTTCCGGAACCGACCGGCCCGCCGAGGGCGACTCCCGAGGTTTTCGGCCAGAAACGCCGTCGCTGGAACGGATAGGTCGGCAAGTCCAAGCGGCGGCCGGACTGCTGGTGCAGCGCAGCGAAATCGGGTCGATGGCCGCCGACGTAGGCGGCGGCCAGTGCGTCGGCGATCTGGCGCCGGTCACTGACGCCTTTTCGCATCGACACGATCGCTCGTGGCGCGCCCAGGTGCTCCGGCCAGACCTGCACCGCAGCGCCCGTCAGCACCGGTTGCGGGCCGATCTCCATCAACATCGAACAGCCCAATGCCACGACGGTGCGCACACTCTCGGCGAATTGCACCGGTTGGCGGGAATGCCGTCGCCAGTACTGAGCATCGAGCGGGGTTTGCGAGCTGAGCACGGCGCCGGTTCGGTTGCAGACCAGTGGCAACGTCGGCACCGCGTACTGCACCCGCGATGCATACGACTCGAAATCGCCGAGAACCGGATCCAGCAATTCCGAGTGGAAGGCGTGGCTGGTCTCCAGCCAGGTGCAACGAATTCCTTCGCCATTGAACCTGTCGACCAGCTGTTCGAGATCCGCTTCCGGTCCCGACAGCACGGTGTTGGCGCCGTTGTAGGCAGCGACCGACACTCGGCTGAACTCGCCCGCGCTCCCCTCGACAAGACTGGCATCGGTGAAGACCGCGACCATCCGCCCATTCTCGGGCAGGCTGCCAAAGAGCCGACCTCGCTCGGCCATCAGCCGCGCACCGTCCTCGAGGCTGAACACCCCGGCCACACATGCCGCCGCGTACTGGCCCACGCTGTGCCCGAGCACCACGTCGGCCTCGATGCCCCACGACTGCCACAGTCGAGCCAGGCCCATCTCCACCGCGAACAGCGCCGGCTGTGCAAATGACGTGTGCCGCAACAATTTCCCGGTTTCGCGGTCGGTGGCGAACATGACATCCAGCAACGGGCGCGGCAGGATCCCGTCCACCGCGTCGCCGCATTGTGTGACGGTTCGCGCGAACACGGGTTCGGTGTCGAACAACTCCCGCGCCATCCCCGGGTATTGGCTGCCCTGACCGGTGAACAACCACGCCGTCTTCGGCGGATCCGCGCATTCGCCGAGCAGCACCCCTGGCCGCGCGCGGTTCTCGGCCAAGTCGGCCAAGCCCTCGCGGGCGGTTTGCACCGAATCCACGACCATCGCGGCCCGGTGTTCGAAATGTGTACGGCCCGTTCCGGCGGTGCGGCACACGTCGGCGAGGTCGACGTCGGGGTGTGTGCTCAACCATGTGTCATACCGACGCGCCAACTCCCCCAGTGCCTCCGGTGACCGGGCCGACAGCGCCAACACCTCGACGGGCTGCTGCCGGACATCCGATGCCGGGACCTCGTCGGCGGCGGGCCCGGGCTCAGGCACGTCGATCGGCGGCTGTTGCGGCGCTTCTTCGATCAGCACGTGCGCGTTCGTGCCGGTGAACCCGAAGGAGCTCACGCCGGCGCGGCGCGGCCTGCCGTTGGTGTGCCACGGAATCGGGTGGTCCACGACCCGCACCGACAGTGTGTCCCACGGGATATGCGGCGATGGGTTCTCGAAATGCAGGCTCTGCGGCAGTATTTCGTGCTGCAACGACAGCACGACCTTGATCAGCCCGGCGACTCCTGACGCAGACTCGAGGTGGCCGATGTTGGTCTTCACCGATCCCATCAACAGCGGCCGGTCCGCGTCACGCGCGGCACCGTAGACAGCGCCCGCCGCTTGCGCCTCGATCGGGTCACCCAGCGGGGTACCCGTCCCGTGCGCCTCGAGATAGTCGATGTCCGCGCCGGTCCACCCGGCGCGCGCCAGCGCCGTCCCGATCAGACGTTGCTGCGCGCCCCCGTTGGGCACCGTCAGGCCGCTGGAAGCGCCGTCCTGGTTGACTGCGCTACCGGGAATGACCGCGCAGATCCGGTCACCGTCGCGTTCGGCGTCGCTCAGTCGTTTGAGCACCAGCATGCCGCAGCCCTCACCGCGCACATAACCGTCGGCGGAGGCGTCGAAGGTCTTGCATCGCCCGGCGGGCGACAACATCCGGGCGCGGGAGGCCGCGATCACGGTCACCGGACTCAGCAGGACGTTCACTCCGCCGGCCAACGCCACATCACAGTCGCCGGAACGCAATGCCTGGCAGGCCTGATGGACCGCGACCAACGACGAACTGCACGCGGTATCGACCGCAACGGCCGGGCCTTCCAGTCCGAGCGCGAAGGCAACCCGGCCGGAAATGGCATTCACCGCGTTGCCGGTGATGAAGTAGGGCTCAATCTTCTCGACCGATTCGGTGGCAAGCAGATGCGCATATTCGTTGGCGGCCACCCCGACGAAGACGCCGGTTCGGCTCCCGCGCAGCGTGCCTGGCGCGTACCCGGCCCTCTCGAGGCCCTCCCACGCAGTCTCGAGCACCAGCCGCTGCTGCGGGTCGATCCACATCGCCTCCCGCGGGGATATGCCGAAGAACTCCGGATCGAATCCATCGATGCCGTCGACGAATCCGCCGAAGCGGGTGTAGGTCTTACCCGGCGCGTCAGGGTCGGGGTCATAGAACTCGTCGATGTCGAATCGGTCTTCCGGGACTTCGCGAATTGCGTCGACACCGCCGGCCAACACCTCCCAGAAGGCCTCGGGATCGGGCGCGCCCGGAAAGCGGCACGACACCGCGACGATCGCGATCGGTTCATCCGTCCGCGTCGTCCGCTCGGACGCCGGGTGAGGTGTAGACCTGCTCTGTTCGTGGAGTCCGAGGACGTCACCGAGCAGGTACTCGGTCACATCCGAGATGCGGGGGTGGTCCATCACCAGGGTGACGGGTATCTGCGCGCCCAATCCCGCCTCGAGGCGGCGCCGCAGTTCGACGGCCATCAGCGAATCCATACCGAGGTCGAAAAACCCTGCGCCGTCGCGGACCTCCGAGGCGTCGACGCGGGTGACCTCTGCGACGGCGTTGCGGACGTAGTCCGTGAGCAGCCGCTTGCGCTGCTGAACCGGCGCGCTGGCCAGGCGTTCGACGAACACCGTTCGCCCGGTCGCCGCGAGCGGCTCTGTCGGCACCACCGCCTCGGTCGGCACCTCGCGCTCCAGTTCGCCCAGAAACGACCGCCTCCCCGCCTGCTGATAGAGCGGCAGGAAACGCGTCCAGTCGATGTTGGCCACGACGCCCTGGGCGGAACCGGTCGCGACGACATCGGCGAGCCCGGCCAGTGCAGCTTCCGGTGACAGGGTCCGGACCCCACGCTGGTCCAGTAGCGCCCGAGATTCCGCATCGGCCAGGCCCGCCGACCAGGGACCGAAATTCACACTGAACCCGGCGACGCCCTGCTCACGCAGGCGCCACGCCAGCCCATCGAGGAAGGCGTTCGCGGCGCCGTAGGCGGTCTGACCGAATCCGCCCCATACCGAGGAGATCGACGATGTGCTCAGGAAGAAGTCGAGCTTCATATCAGCGGCGGCCTTGCTCAAATGCCAGGCACCCCAGACCTTTCCGGCGAAGACTCGGTCGACTTCCGCGTCGGTCAGGCCGCTCAGGGGCGTGGTACCGAGCTCACCGGCAGCATGGACGATGCCGGTGAGCGGCGGCAGCTCAGCCTGTACGGTGACCAACAGGCGTGCCACGTCGTGCAGATCCGCGACATCGGCCGCGATGACGCGGAATTCGCAGCCGTACTGTTCGCCCAGCGAGTCGATGCGCCGGCGGGCCGCATCGCTCGGCCCGCGTCGGCCGGTCAGCACCACATGCTTGGCGCCGGACGCGGCCAGGTATCCGGCGATCTCCAAGCCGATCGATCCGAGGCCGCCGGTCACCAAATACGTTGCTGCTTGGCGCGGTTCGAGTGACGTAGTGCTCGACGGGCTATCGCAGCGCACCAGCCGGGGAACATAGAGCGCTTGATCGCGAAGCGCGATCTGGTCTTCCCTGGGCGCTGAGCCGCCCGGCGTCGCGATCCACTGGATCAACCGAGACCATTCATCGACATCGCCGACAGCCAAGTCCGCCAGCCCACCCCACAGTCGAGGATGCTCCAGGGCCGCGGCACGCCCGAATCCCCACAGGCAACTCTGATCCGGCGACACGGTGTCCGTGTCGATGACTGGTTGCGCGCCACGGGTCACCAACCAGATGGGTGAGCGAAGCTCGGCGGCCACCGCAGCGCGGAAGAGTCGCCGTGTTCCGGCCAGCACCCGGTGTTGCATCCGCAACAGCGTTTCCGTCGATGGCGCTCGATCTGCGGTGACCGCTGCGACATGCAAGATGCGCAGCGTCGGTTCGTCGGCTTCGGCGGCGCGCAACGTCGCTTCGAGCCGCTGCCCCTCTGCATCCGACATCGGCAGCCCAGTGATCCGGTGCCGATGCCCTTGCGCGGCCAGCGCGTCGACCACCGGCTGAACCACGTCGGGGTTCTCGCCGATGACAAGCCAGGCAGCTCCCTCACCGGCAGCCGAGGCCGCGGAGAACCCACCCGCGGATTTCTCCCAGCGAATCTCGTACCGGGAGTCACTGGTGGACTGGGCTTTCCGTCGTCTGTCTGGCCGGGGCTGGTTAGGCCGAACCCCCTCCTCGCGCAGCCAATACTGGCGATGCTCGAACGGGTAGGCAGGCAGGTCGAGCTTTCGCGTCTTTCCCTGCTGGACAGCGCCGAAGTCGGGGAGATGGCCCAGGACATACGCGTCAGCAATAGCTTCGGCGATCTGACGGCGATCGGCGGTGTTCTGACGCAACGATGCGAGCGCCCGCGGCGTGGTGGCCGGGTCGGGCCATGCCCGTAGTGCTGCGGCGGTGAGCACCGGCTGCGGGCCCACTTCCAGCAACACCTTGCAATTGAGGTCGGCGAGGGTCCGTACGCTGTTGGCGAATTCAACCGGCTGCCGCGCGTGGCGCCGCCAGTAGGCACCGTCGATTTTCGTGCTCCTGGCGAGCGCGGCTCCGCTGCGGTTGCAGATCAAGGTTCGTTGTGGGGCAGTGAAAGTGAACCGGTCGGCATACGACTCGAATTCGTCGAGCACCGGATCCAGCAGCGCGGAGTGGAACGCGTGGCTGGTGTCCAGCCATTCACACCGCACGCCATCGGTAGTCAACCGGGCAGCAGCCTGCTCCAACTCCTGCGCAGGCCCGGACAGGACGGTATTGGCACCGTTGTAGGCGGCCACCGACAGACTCGGAAACTCGTCGGTCAGGCTCTCGACCCGCTCGGCGGCGGTGAACACCGCCACCATCCGGCCTCCCGCGGGCAAACTCCCGAACAGGCGCCCACGTTCGGCCACCAGCAGCGCTCCGTCTTCGAGACTGAACATGCGCGCAACGCAGGCCGCCGAGTATTGGCCGACGCTGTGGCCCAGCACCACGTCGGGTTCGAAGCCCCACGACTGCCAGAGGCGGGCCAGGCCGACCTCGACGGCGAACAGGGCCGGTTGAGCATAGGTGGTCAGCCGCAGCGTGTCGTCATCGTGTGACGCGAAGATCACGTCCAGCAAAGGCTTTTCGAGCACGTCGGCAACTGCTGCCGCACACCGGTCCATGATGTCGGCGAACACCGGTTCGGTGTCGTACAACTCGCGGGCCATGCCGGGGTACTGGCTGCCCTGGCCGGGGAACAGCCACGCCGTCTTCGGCCTGCGATCGGCGGAGCCGCGCACCAAACCAGGTGCCGGACGATCGTCGGCGAGCGCGCCGAGAAGCTCACCGGCAGTGTCGGTGGAGCTGACCACCAACGCGGCCCGGTGCTCGAAATGGGCTCGCCCCACCCCGGCGGTGAAGCACACATCGGCCAAGGAGGCCTCCGGGTGCGCACTCAACCAGATGCGGTACTGCTCGGCGAGTTTCACCAGGGCGGCAGGTGTACGCGCAGAGAGCGGAAGCACGCCGAATCGCTCCACCGGCACGGGCTCGGGGGCAGGCTGGGGCACCTCAGCAGGCTGGACGATCGGTGCTTCTTCCAGCAGGACGTGGGCGTTGGTCCCGGCAAAGCCGAACGAGCTGACACCGGCAATCCGCGGTTTTCCGTTGCGCTGCCAAGGGATATTCTCCTTCACCACTTCGACAGGAAGCCGGTCCCAGGGAATGTGGGGTGACGGATTCTGGAAGTGCAGGTGCTTGGGCAGCTCCTCGTGCTCGAGCGACAGGATGACCTTGATGACCCCGGCGATCCCCGCCGCCGCTTCGAGGTGGCCGATGTTCGTCTTCACCGAACCGATCAACAGCGGCTGGTCGGGTTCGCGTCCGGCGCCCAGGACCGCGCCCGCGGCTTGGGCCTCGATCGGGTCGCCCAGCGACGTCCCGGTGCCGTGGGCCTCCAGATAGCCGACGTCGCTGGGTTCGAGGTCGGCACGCTTCAGCGCGTCGGCGATGACCCGTTGCTGGGCAAGGCCGTTCGGTACTGTCAAGCCGCCCGACGCGCCGTCCTGGTTGATCGCGCTGCCGCGGATCACGGCCCGGATCCGGTCGCCGTCGCGCAGGGCATCCTCGAGGCGTTTGATGACGATGACACCGCAACCCTCGCCCCGGACGTAACCGTCCGCAGCCGCGTCGAACGTCTTGCATCGGCCGTCCGGCGACAGCATCTGCGCGTTGGAGAACGTGATCATGGTCGCCGGGGTCAGGATGACGTTCGCACCGCCGGCCAGCGCGAGGTCACATTCCCCCAGTCGCAGCGCCTGGCAGGCCTGATGGATCGCCACGAGCGAGGAGCTGCACGCGGTGTCGACGGCGACCGACGGCCCCTGCAGGCCCAGCCGGTAGCTGATCCGGCCGGCCGCCGCGGCATTGGACGTCCCGATCCCCAGATAGGCTTCGACCTCGGGGTACGTCAGCTCGCCAAAAGCCATACCCAGATAGTCGTGGGTTGAAATCCCCACGAATACACCGGTGTTCGAGTCGGCGAGCGAGGTGGGCGCGGTACCCGAGTGCTCGATGGCCCGCCACGCCGTCTCCAGCAGCAGCCGGTGCTGCGGGTCCATCAACCGGACCTCACGCGCCGACATCCCGAAAAATGGTGCGTCGAACCCCCTGATGTCATCGACGAAGCCCGCCCGCCGGGTCACGACCTTCCCCGGCGCACCCGGTTCGGGGTCGAAGAACTCATCGACGTCCCAGCGGTCCTCCGGGACTTCGGACACGGCGTCGCGGCCCTCCCGCAGCACCTGCCAGAATTCCTCCGCGTCCGATGCCCCGGGAAAACGCCCCGCATAGCCGACGATCGCGAAACCCGACGTCGACCCCGTCAGATCCGGGACGTATGCCGCGGGCTCCTCGCCATCGGATTGGGCACGCGTGGGCCCGTCGGTGCGCTGGCTTTCCGGGATTTGTTGTCCCACATAGTCGGCGACCGCGGCGGGGGTCGGGTAGTCGAAGATCAGCGTGGAGGGCAGCGTCAGCCCGGTCGCGGTTTTGAGGCGGTTGCGCAGTTCGACGGCAGTGAGCGAGTCGAAGCCCAGAGTGTGGAATTCGGCTTCGGGATCGAGGTCGTCGGGAGAGGGCAGGCCCAGCACCTCCGCGGCCTGCACACACACCAGCCCCACCAGTAGATCATGTTGTTCGCTGGGCGCCAATCCGCTGAGTCGTTGCGCCAGTGCTGATTTCGACTGAGCGGCATCACCGGCGCGCTCGATCTGGCGTCGTCGGGGGCGACGCGCGAGCCCGCTGAACAACGCGGGCAATCCGCCACTCTGGGCCAGGGCGTCCAAGGCACCCCGATCCAGGCGGGTCGCCACCACCACGGGGTGATCGATCACCAGCGCAGCGTCGAGTAACTCGAGCGCTTGCAGGGGGTTCATCGGGGCCAGCCCGCTACGGCTCATCCGGGCGCGATCGCGGCTGCTCAGATGAGCCGCCATGCCACCGGGCTGCTCCCACAACCCCCACGCCAGGGATATCCCAGCCAGGCCTTCGGCTTGCCGGTGAGCGGCCAACCCGTCGAGAAACGCATTCGCCGCCGCATAGTTGCCTTGCCCGGGTGATCCCACGGTGGCTGCGATCGAGGAACACAGCGCAAACATCGACACATCCAGCTCACGGGTCGCCTCGTGGAGGTTCCACGCTGCATCTACCTTGGCCCGCAACACCGTATCGACACGCTCCGGTGTCAACGACATGATGGCGCCGTCATCGAGTACCCCGGCGGCATGGATCACCCCGCGCACCGGCGGGAAATCTCGCGCCAGCCGGGCGAACAACTCCTGCACCTCATCGCGGTCGGCCACGTCACAGGCCACCACAGCAACGTCGGCGCCGGCCTCGGTCAGTTCGGCCGCAAGCTCGGTTGCTCCCTCTGCGCGATCGCCGCGGCGACTGGCCAGCACCAGATGACGAACACCGTAGGCGGTGACCATGTGACGGGCCAGTTCCCCACCGACCGCGCCGATGGCTCCCGTGATCAACACCGTGCCCGCGGCGAGCTCCTCGGCCAGCGCCGAGGGCATGGTCAACACCACCTTGCCGATGTGGCGGGCCTGGCTCATGAACCGGAAGGCCGCCGGCGCGCAGCGCACGTCCCACGTGGTCACGGGCAGCCGGTGCAGCACCTGGGAGTCGAAGAGCTCCCGCACCTCGGCCAAGATCTCCTGCATGCGCACCGGGCCGGCTTGCGACAGGTCGAACGCACGATAGGCGACGCCGGGATACCTTGCGGCGATCTCCTCCGCATCGCGGATGTCGGTCTTGCCCATCTCGAGGAAGCGCCCGCCTCCGACCAGCAGGCGCAGCGAAGCATCGACGAACTCACCGGCCAGCGAGTCGAGCACCACATCGACGCCACGCCCCTCGGTAACTGCCAGGAACTTCTCTTCGAAGTCCAGCGTGCGGGAATCACCGATGTGGTCGTCATCAAAACCCATGGCGCGCAGCGTGTCCCACTTGCCGCGGCTGGCGGTGACGAAGACCTCCACCCCCCAGTGGCGCGCCAGCTGCACTGCCGCCATGCCCACGCCACCGGTGCCGGCATGGACGAGCAGCGATTCGCCGGCGCGGATCCCGGCCAAATCGGCCAACCCGAACAACGCCGTCAGGAACACCACCGGCACTGCGGCGGCTTCGGCCAGAGACCAGCCCTGCGGGATCCGGGTGATGAGGTCCGAATGTACGACGGCCAACGGACCCGCTCCGCCCAGAAACCCCATCACCGAGTCACCGACGGCCACACCGGTCACCTCTGGACCGGTCTCGACGACCACCCCGGCACCTTCGGCACCCAGCGCCGGCGCTTGGCCGGGATACATTCCCAAGGCGGCCACCACGTCGCGGAAGTTGACGCCCACTGCTGCCACCGCCACCCGCACCTGGCCCGGCTGCAGCGGTGCTTGCACCTCCGGGCAGGCCTGGATGACCAGATCCTCCAACGTCCCGCCGCCGCCTGCTGCCAAGCGCCACGCCGGCTCCCCCGCCGGGAGCGCGAGCAGCGGCGGGGCCGGAGACAAGCGGGCGGCATGCACCGTGCTTCCGCGCACCACCAGTTGCGGTTCACCGACGCCGGCAAGCAACGCCACGTCGACTGCTGTATCGGTGTCGATCAGCACGATCCGACCATCGGTTTCGCCCTGTGCCGAACGCACCATCCCCCACACGGCCGCGGCGGCCAGATCGCTGACATCCTCACCTGGCAACCCGACGCCGCCACGGGTCAGCATCACGAGCGTGCCCGCCCGGTCCTTGCCGAGCCAGGACTGCAACACCGCCAGGGCGGCGTGGGTAGCCGCATGAACCGAGCCCACCACGTCCTCACCGGCAAACCCGCACTCCCATACCACGACACTCGCATCGCCCGCACCATCCGCGTCGACGCTGAAGTCCTTCCAGGAGACCACCGCAGGCAATGAATGTTCGTCAGTCTCATTGTGCTTGACCGATATCGGCGACCACACCACCTCTAACGGACCTTGCTCCGGTGCACCGCCGGCCGCCGCAACCGCGGCGCCCAGCTGCTCGGCGCTCATCGCTCGGGTGACCAGCGCGCCGACAGTCAGCACCGGCAATCCCGCGCCATCGGTCACGTCGATCGAGAACGCATCCGTGCCTGCCGGGGCGAGGCGGGCCCGTACCCGAGCAGCGCCCGCGGCGTGCAGCGACACGCCCCGCCAGCAGAACGGCAGTCTCGTCTCGCCGGTCTCGACAGCCAAACCCAGCGCATGCAGCACAGCGTCCAACACGGCCGGATGCATCCCCATCCCGTCGACCGCGACACCGGACTCGGGAGGAGCGACCACCTCGGCGAAGACCTCCGACTCACGCCGCCAGACCGCCACCAACCCCTGGAACGCCGGGCCGTAGGCATAGCCACGCTCCGCCAACTGCGGGTAGGCGTCCGAGATATCCACAGGGTCCGCACCCGCCGGCGGCCACGCCGACAAATCCGACGCCCCGGAAACCTCCGCTGCCTGCACACCGAGCTTGCCCTCGGCGTTCAGCAACCAACCCTCGGCGTGGTCATCGCGGGAATACACAGACACAGTCCGGTGCCCGGATTCCTCAGCGTGCCCCACGACCACCTGCACCTGCACCGCCGCGCCGGGGTGCATCACCAGCGGTGCCGCCAGCACCAACTCCTCGATGACCGCGCAGCCCACTTCATCGCCGGCGCGGATCGCCAACTCCACAAAGCCCGTCCCGGGAAAGAGCACCGCCCCGCCGATCTCATGGTCGGCCAACCAAGGCTGATCCGCCAGCGACAATCGGCCGGTCAACACCACCCCGTCGATATCGGGCCGCGCAACCACCGCCCCCAACAAGGCATGTTTGGTCTCGCCCAGCCCCAAACCGGCCGCGTCGGCGGACCCCTCCGCGCCAGGCGCCTCCCAAAACCGCCGTCGCTGAAATGCGTACGTCGGCAACGCGATCCGCCGCCCACCTGATCCGGCGAACACCGCCGGCCAATCGACCGGCACGCCGGTGGTGAACAACTGAGCGGAGGCGGTCAGCACCGAGGCCACCTCCGGGCGATTCTTGCGCAGGGTCGGCACCACCACCGCTTCAGCCGGAGCCAACGACTGGTCGATGGAGCTCGTCAAACCACTGCCGGGACCGACCTCGATGAAATGGGTCGCGCCTGCCGCCTGCAGGTGACGCGCACTGTCGGCGAAACGCACCGGCCGGCGCACATGGTCGACCCAGTACTGAGCGGAACCGAAACCGCTTCCGGCGGCTACCAATTCGCCCGTCACATTGGACACCACCCCGATCAGCGGCTCACGCGCCTGCACCCCGTCCGCGACCCGCGCGAACTCCTCGAGCATCGGCTCCATCAACGGCGAATGAAACGCATGCGACACTGCCAGCCGATGCACCCGCCTGCCCTGCTCGGCGAACCGGTCCGCGATCGCGTCCGCCGCGGCCTGCGCACCTGAGATCACCACGGACTTGGGCGCATTGATCGCAGCGATCCCCACGCCCTCACTCAGCAGGGGCGTCACTTCGTCTTCGGCGGCGGCCACCGCCACCATCGCCCCACCCGAAGGCAGCGCCTGCATCAACCGGCCACGCGCGGCCACCAGCATCGCCGCATCCGCCAATGTCAACACCCCGGCGGCGTACGCCGCGGTGAATTCCCCCACCGAGTGGCCCATCACGAAATCCGGCTGGACGCCCCAGCGCCGCAACACCGAGAACAGCGCCGCCTCGATGGCGAACAGAGCCGGCTGGGCAAACTCGGTGGTATCGAGAAGACCCGTATCAGCACCCCAAAGAATTTCGCGCAGAGGCAATCTCAAATGCCGATCCAACTCATCGACCACCGCGTCGAACGCGTCGGCGAATACCGGCAACTGGCCGTGCAGCTCGCGGCCCATCGCGATGTGCTGTGAGCCCTGCCCAGGGAACACCACCACCGTCTTCCCCACCGGCCCCGCGTGACCTACCACCACCGCTGCACCCGGCTCACCCTCGGCGAGCGTCGCCAACCCGCCCATCAACGTCTGCCGGTCGCCGCCGACCACCACCGCCCGGTGCTCGAACACCGACCGACCCGCCAGCGAGAACCCCACATCGACCGCGGCCAACCCCGGATCAGCCTCCAGGTGTGCCGACAACCGGCTCGCCTGCGCCGTCAGCGCCTCAGCCGATCTCGCCGAGATCACCCACGGCAGCACCGACAACTCCGGCTTGCCCCCGACGCTCGCGCTCGGAGCCTGCACGGAGGCCTGTTCGATGATCACGTGCGCGTTGGTGCCGCTGATCCCGAAGGAGGACACCCCGGCCCGGCGCGGACGACCATCCGCCGGCCAATCCCTCGCCTCGGTCAACAGCGACACCGCGCCGCTGTCCCAATCCACCCGCGGGGAAGGCACATCCACATGCAACGTCGCCGGCATCACGCCATGCCGCATCGCCTGCACCATCTTGATCACCCCGGCCACGCCCGCCGCGGCCTGTGTGTGACCCATGTTCGACTTGATCGAGCCCAGATACAGCGGCCGCCCCGCCGGACGGTCCTGCCCGTAGGTCGCCAACAACGCCCGCGCCTCAATCGGATCACCCAGGGTGGTGGCCGTTCCGTGAGCCTCCACCACGTCCACGTCAGCTGCGGTCAATCCCGCGCTTTCCAACGCTGCCAGGATGACCCGCTGCTGGGCTTGCCCGTTGGGTGCGGTCAAACCGTTGGAGGCGCCGTCCTGGTTGATCGCGCTACCGCGTACCACGGCCAACACCGAATGCCCCAACCGCTGGGCATCAGACAGGCGCTCAAGTACCACCACACCGGCGCCCTCGCCCCAGCCGGTTCCGTCGGCGGCCCCGGCGAACGCCTTGCACCGCCCGTCGGGAGCCAGCCCGCGCTGCCGGCTGAACCCGATGAATATCGACGGCAACCCCAGCACCGTCACCCCGCCGGCCAATGCCAGATCGCACTCACCGGTGCGCAACGACGCCACCGCCGAATGGATCGCCACCAGCGACGAGGAGCACGCCGTATCCAGTGATACCGCTGGGCCTTCCAAACCCAGCACGTAGGAAACCCGCCCCGAGGCGACGCTCACCGTCGTACCGGTCAACCCGTATCCCTGGAGGGCGCCCGAATCTCTGCCGCCATAACTCGGCGCGAAGATCCCGGTGAACACCCCGGTCTGCGACCCCCTCAACGACAACGGGTCAATTCCCGCGTTTTCCAACGCTTCCCACGACACCTCCAGCATCAACCGCTGCTGGGGATCCATCGCCAAGACCTCGCCTGGCGCGATGCCGAAGAACCCGGCGTCAAAACCGGTTGCGTCCTCCAAGAACGCGCCCTTGCGCGTATAGGTCTTGCCGTCGGCGTCGGGATCCGGGTCATAGATACCCTCCACGTCCCAACCGCGATCAGTCGGAAAGTCCGTCACCAGATCCCGGCCCGCAGAAACGGCTTCCCACAACGCATCCGGAGAATCGATCCCGCCCGGAAAGCGACATCCGATCCCCACGACAGCCACCGGCTCCGTCGCCCGTTGCTCGTAGTCGCGCAGACGTGCGCGTGCCTCGTCAAGCTCGACCACTGCCTTTTTCAGATAGCGGAACAGTTTCTCGCGTTCCTCGTCGGCGCCCTCAACGCTGGTCGTCATATTCTGCTGCTCCCCCTTCATGACTCGCCGAACTCAGAATCGATCAGCCGGAAAATCTCCTCCGGCGTCGAGGCCGCCTGTATCCGCTCGCCGAGCCGGTCCTCGCCATCGCTGATGCTGTACAGCAATGCACGCAAACGATCGGCAATCCGCTGCCTGTCGCCGGGCCCGATGGCCGCCACCATCTCCTCGACCTTGTTCAGCTCCTCTTCGACCTCCGCAACGCCGTCGGTGCCCGAAGTCGCCGCAACCGACAGCGCCGCCCGGTTGTGGGATCCCGACAGTGCGGTCTCCACATACCGGGCCAGTGCTGAGATCGATCCACAGTCCCACCCGATCGTCTCGGGCAGCCGCAGGCCCGTCAGCGCAGCCAGTCGACTGCTGAGTTCGACCGTCATCTGCGAGTCAAAACCCAGTTCCGAGAACGCCACATCGCGATCTATCGACCGAGGATCAGGCTCAACCAAGATCTTCGCGGCCTCTCTACACACCGCGTCGGCCACCAGCCGGTGCCGTTCCTGCTGCAACAACGACAATTGCTCTTTGAGCGTCACTTCGCCGTCGCTGTCGCCCGTCGGGGCCAGGCTCCCCAGATCAGGCACCGGAAGTTCCCAAATCGGTTTCGTCGGACTCTGCACGCGAAGCTCGCCCCGCAACAATTTTCCGTTCGCCGTTCGGGGGAGCCGCTCGAGAACGGCGAACCGGTGCGGCACCTTGAACGCCGACAGCCGGCTGATCAACTGCCGGTGGATGTCTCGCAGCACCACTTCGTCGATGACGGTATCGCCCTCCGGGACGAGAAACGCCTGCAACGTCGATGCGCCTGTGGACTCCCTCACCGCAACGACTGCGGCCTCGGCCGCGGCGTCGTGCTCGATGATGAGCCGCTCGATGTCCCGCGGATTGACGTTGACCCCGCCGATGATCTCGATGTCATCCGCGCGGCAACGGTAGGTGACCCACCCCTCGTCGTCGAGGGAAACCCGATCCCGGGTTTCGAGCCAACCATCGCTGCCGGCGGGCGGTTCAGGACGATTCCAATAGCGCGGCGCGATGGACGATCCGCGGACCCACAAGTCGCCCTCCGCCCCGGCGCCGGCGGCCGTGCCATCCGGCGTCACCACCCGAATCTCGTAGGGGGGCAGGACCTTTCCCAGAGTTCCCGGGCGCCATTGGTCGATGCTGTTCGATACGAATGTCTGCCCGACCTCCGTCGAACCGATTCCGTCGAGAATGGGGATGCCGCCGAAGAATTCGACGATGCGCTCGGCGAGCCCGATCTCCATCGCCTCTCCCGCTGATACCGCACAGCGAAGCGAACGGAACGCATCGGGAGTGCATGTGTCGACGAGTCTGGCGAAGAAATTCGGCACGGCGTAGAGCACTGATGGCTGGAATCGCGCGCTCAGCGCCGCGGCGACCTCCGGACTCATAGGCACCGGATTGACGACCGCGGAACTTCCCGTCGCCAGTGGAAACCAGACGGAATTGCCCAGGCCGTACGCAAAATACATGCGAGCGCTGCTCAACCCGATGTCTGCGGCACTGAGCCGCAGTGCATTGCGGCACATGGCCTCGACAAACACGAGTGGGTCGGCGTGGCGGTGGATTGCCGCTTTCGGCGAACCCGTCGTGCCGGACGTATACGTGGCATACGCAGGAGCGCCACCATCGAGGGATTCGTAGCCGCCCGGGCTTACGCGCGCCGCGTCGGACATGAGCTCTGCTGCTTCCACGACGCCCGCGGGGCGGAACCGATCACGCAGGGAACCGGAGGTGACGACAAGCGCCGGCTCCGTATCGCGCTCCTGAAACGCGTGCTCATCGCGATGAAGATCGGGATTCGCCAAGAAGGCAGTGATACCGCGTGCCAGGCACGCCAGCAGCAACTGCACCAGATCCGGCGAATCGGCAAGACACAGCAGCACGCGATCGCCGCTGGAAAGGCCGCGTTTCCTCAACACTTCGCCGAGGCGCGCACCGCCGTCATGGATCTGGCCGTGTGTCACCACGTCGGGCGCGTAGTAGGCGGGCTTGTCGGACCACCCCTGCTCCGATGCCCGTCGGGCGAGTAGTTCCGCCAGATTCCCGTTCAGCATGTCTAGATATCCATTCACCGTGACGGCCCCCGACCCGTCGTGACCGCCGGCTCCACAGACGCAAGCGAGGAAAGCGACCGGTCAGCGCTATGTAATTCCGAGTCTGCGGCTCCGCGCCTTAGTTGCAGCTCGGTCTAAACTCCATTATTTCGAGATTCCGCTTGGTTATTGGCGGCAACGCACTTTTTTGAAGTATCGTCGAATACAGTTCTCAGCACATATTCAGTGATGATCATGACAGGTTGCCCTGCGGCGATAACGCGATACCGGCGGGCGACAGTCTTCGTCAGCGAATTCTCATATTCGTCAAGCGTCAGCCAACTCGGCACCTTTCCCGTCCAGACTTTTGCTTCCTCTTTGAAGGTCTCCAGGTGACTTGATGCCATCACTTCGCCGATCGGCCGATCCGTCTCCGTCAGGCTTGTCACAATGGCCCGCGGTAGGAGATCGATGGCTATCAATGACTCCGCGGCCACGAATGCGTTTCCAGAAGTCCGGCCCCTCAGCAAAATATCGCGCTGAAGAACCCGTCCCATCGCGCTGCCCTCCAATTCCGGTAATTCCGGCGCGATATCGTGAATTTGCTGTTTGACGATATCTACGACGATCTCCTCGTTGGCCAGCGCCTTGAGCATCCGCGTCATGGTGCCGTTGGTTGCGATCAGTATCCGGAGGTCGCGATTGAGTCGTTGGATTTCGGTAACCGACAGTTCGGCTACGCGGTCGACATCTGCCGTCATATCTAGATGTTCGAGCGCTGAAGTCGCGGTTTGGGTAGCGCTCTCTGGACAGAATGTCCAGGTCTGACGCACAGCGCCATAGATATGCCCCCTACGCGAGACGCGGTGGTCACACGCCCTCCACCGGTCGCCTCCTCCGCAAATTGCGGATTCTGCCATTGGCTAATGGCGACGTTGTTGCGGCGCAACCAAATCAAAGCCCCGCCGACTCTTCTCGCTGGATTTTTCGCCCTCATGTCGTCACCTCGACCCCCCTGAAATGACACAGCGTACCGTTTTCATGATCGCGCTTCGGCTTTAACGAAGAAACGTACCTGCGCTTCGTCCTCGTCGTGAGTTGGGCAACCTGATTGTCATTCTCGAATAACCTCAGCGTCATTCGCGATTGCGCCTCCGCGCCCGACCCCACCAGCGACTACCAGTCCAGCGACGTGGCGAGCCGGCCCGCCCAGAAAGCCCGCCGACCAGAACTCGGTTCGCGGCTATTCCGATGTCTTGCGAATCGCAAGTTTGCGGACGTCGGATTCCAACCTGCGACCTCTGACTGTCGAAACGGAAGTCGGCATTTCCGCCGATCCCCACCGTTCCGGATTTGAGCAGCTCAGTGTGGGTACACGAGCGAAGCGATTACGTCGACATGCCGCGCTTTCAGCGTTCTGGAGAGTTTTGTTCGCAAGTATCAGGTTCGCGGCGTCGGCTAGCACCTGATCGATCAACAGATTCGGCGCTGTCCAGCTCTTCTCGAGTCGCCTGTTGACCGTCTCTCAGCATGACGACCACGGGGTAGTTATTCGTCATTGAGGTTGCTGATGTGAGGCGCCGG
>NZ_JAQGCZ010000010.1 GCF_027706845.1 Mycolicibacterium sp. BiH015 | reverse complement strand
GCTGAACTGTCGGCTCAGCCGACCGGAGCTGAACTGTCGGCTCAGCCGACCGGAGCTGAACTGTCGGCTCAGCCGACCGGAGCTGAACTGTCGGCTCAGCCGACGGTGATCGCGTCCAGGCGCTCCTTGATGAAGTCCGCGCACGTCACCGGCTCCAGCCCTTCCACCTTGCCGATCGGCGGGCTGAGCGGCCTGACGAGTGCGTCGTGGTTGGCCTCGTAGAAGTAGATCAGCGACACCAGATCCTCTTCGGGGGCGTGCGGCTGGGGTGGCAGCACCCTGTGGCGCCCCGAGGGCCAGCGCCGCCCGCTCCAATACTCCAGAAGGTCACCGATGTTCACCGTCAACGCCTTCGGGTCGTAGGGCGCGTCCTCCCAGCCGCCCTCCTCGGAGTACACCTGGAGTCCGCCGGCGCCGGGCTCGCGGTCGAGGATCGTGACCGTTCCGAAGTCGGTGTGCGGTCCGATGCGGAACTGACCCGGTTCCGGTTCACCGACGACACTCACGGGCGGGTAGTGGTTGATGTTCATCGTCCACGTCGGCCTACTGGCCAGCTCGACGAACGGATTCACCGGCAGCGTGAGCGCATGGGCGAACAATGCCAAGAGCTCGTCGGCCACGCGCCGCATCTGCGCGGTGTACTCGCCGACCAACCGCTGCAGGGCGGGGACCTCGGTGGGCCATACGTTGGGCGCGAACCAGATTCGGTCGACCTCGGGATCACCGGTCGCCGTCTCGGCGCCCAGGCTGAAGCTTTCTTTGAGATCGGGTGGCGTCTCGGTGCCCTCGGCGTAGGCGTTGGCCTCGGCACCCGGGCCGATCCAGCCGTGTCCCCCCACGGGCACGGAGTATGCCGACTTCCTGTGCTGGGGTAACGCGAAGAATTCCCGCGACGCGGCGCGGACATCGTGCGCAAGCGAGGCGTCGACCCCATGACCGGTCACCAGAATGAAGCCCGCGCGCTGCAGGCCCGCATCGACCTCGGCAGAGACTGCGTCCGCGTCGGCGCCGCCACCTCTCCAACACGAAAGATCAACTGTCGCAATCACTCTCCGATATCCTCCGCCCACAGTTCCGGGTTTTCCGCGATGAACTCACGCATCAACGTCACGCAGCGCTCGTCTTCGAGAACAGTGATCTTCACACCGTTTTCGGCAAGCCAGTCGTGGCCACCGGTGAAGGTCTGGCTCTCGCCGATCACCACCGCGCCGATGTTAAACTGACGCACCAGTCCGCTGCAGTACCAGCACGGCGACAGCGTGGTCACCATCGTGGTCGAACGGTACCCGCGTTGCCTTCCCGCGTTCCGGAACGCGTCCGTTTCGGCGTGGATGGACGGGTCGTCGAGCTGCACCCGGCGATTGTGACCGCTGCCCAGCAGCGCACCGTCCGCCGAGAACATCGCCGCCCCGATCGGTATCCCACCCTCTGCCAACCCTTTTCGGGCTTCTTCGACGGCGACGTCGAGCATCTGCTCCGGTGAGGCCATACCTGTTCTGTCTTGATCTGCGAGCGACACGACACCCAGTATGGAACTCCGGCACGCAGAAATCCGACGAAGGAGGTGATGTCGCACAGACGCGGATGCCATCCGTCGTGGGTTCCGCCTCAGCCATGAACCAACCGTCACCCCGGACATCCCGCGCCGCAACCCGAGTCAACGTGCCGGAAACAATCGCGCGCTGCGCGAGGTTGCACGCCAGCATGAAGGTTCTGATTCTCAGCGCCAGCCCACGCGAAGACGGAAACTCGCACCTTCTGGCGCGAGCCGCCGGTGACGGTGCGCGCTCGTCGGGCCATGACGTCGAACATCTCTTCCTCGACGAGTACGTCGATCGGATGCTCGCCAACTGCGGCCGGTGTCGACTCGCTGACGGCCGCTGCTCGCTCGACGATCGCTACGAGGAGCTACTTCTCGAACACCTGCTGACCGTTGACGGCGTCGTCTACGCGATGCCGCTGTACTTCTACGGCATGCCGGGTCGCCTCAAGACGATGTTCGACCGGTTGTTCTGCTACACGGCAAACAGCGCTCCTCAGCAAGACCTTGTGGTCCGCGGAATCACGAACAAGACAATCGGCGTGCTGATCTCCTGTGAGGAGAGCTACGTCGGCGCGACCCAGGGCGTCATCGCGCAGTTTCACGAGCTGACCCGCTACCTGCGTCAGGACCTCGTCGGGGTCGTCGTCGGCAACGCCAACAGCCGCGGCGAGATCATGTACGACCCGTCCGACCCGGTGTCGCGCGCACACGATCTCGGCGCACGGCTGTTCGACATTCGTGTCACCGACTACCGTTTGGACACCGAGCGGTCCAACAAGGTGTGGGGACCACGCCCCTGACTCAGTCGAAGGTGGGGCGCTCGGTGCGGCTGCGCTTGAGTTCCCAGAAGTGGGGGTAGGACGCGAAAGTCACCGAGGCGTCCCACAACTTCCCTGCCTCCTCACCGCGCGGGATCTTCGAAAGCACCGGTCCGAAGAACGCGACACCGTTGACGTGGATGGTCGGGGTGCCGACATCGTCGCCGACGGCGTCCATGCCCTCATGATGGCTCTTGCGCAGCGCGTCGTCGTACTTGTCGGTGGTCGCCGCCTCGGCGAGCTCAGCCGGGAGGCCGACCTCTTCGAGGGATTCGCTGATGACCTTTTCGAACTTCGGGTCGGTCTCGCGATAGTTCTGGTTGTGGATGCGTGTTCCCATCGCGGTGTACAGCGGCCGCAGGATTTCGCGTCCCTTCAACTGTTCGGCGGCGATGGCCACGCGCACCGGCCCCCACGCGGTCTTCATCATTTCCTTGTACTCGTCCGGCAGATCGCGGCCCTCGTTGAGCACCGCGAGGCTCATGACGCGGAAGTCGACGTCGATGTCTCGCACTTTCTCCACCTCGAGAATCCAGCGCGAGGTGATCCAACACCACGGGCACAGCGGGTCGAACCAGAAACCGGCGACATCCTTATCGGCCATCTGAACATCCTCTCGAAGAGTTGTGGACGCACTACCGTCGGGCACAACCATGCACCGTCAGCCTGTGTTCCCGTTCGAGGCTAGTGTTGACCAGCGTGGCACTACCTAATCTGACCCGTGACCAGGCCGCCGAGCGCGCAGCCCTCGTGACCGTCGACAGCTACCGCATCGCGCTGGACTTGACCGACGCGGACGGCAAACCGAGCGAGCGGACGTTCCGGTCGGTGACGACCGTCGAATTCGACGCGCTCGCCGGTGCCGACACCTACATCGACCTCGCGGCCGAACGCGTACGGGGCGCCACCCTCAACGGCGTCGACATCGACGTCTCCGGGTACGACGAGTCGACGGGCATCCCTTTGAGGGGTCTGGCAGCGCACAACACGCTCGTCGTCGACGCAGACTGCCTGTACTCGAACACCGGCGAGGGCCTGCACCGGTTCGTGGATCCGGTCGACGACGAGGTCTACCTCTACTCGCAGTTCGAAACCGCTGACGCCAAACGCATGTTCGCCTGTTTCGATCAGCCCGATCTGAAGGCGGCCTTCGACGTCACCGTGACCGCGCCTGCGCACTGGGAGGTGATCTCCAACGGCGCCACCGCCGACGTCACCTGGGACGGGTCCGCCAAGCACCACACCTTCAAAGCCACCCCCCGGATGAGCACCTACCTGGTCGCGCTTATCGCCGGGCCCTATGCCCGCTGGGACGACGTCTACTCCGACGACCACGGTGACATCCCGCTCGGCATCTTCTGCCGCAAATCTCTGGCCGAGTACATGGACGCAGAGCGGTTGTTCACCGAAACCAAACAGGGTTTCGGCTTCTACCACAACAACTTCGGCGCGCCGTACGCGTTCGGCAAGTACGACCAGCTCTTCGTGCCCGAGTTCAACGCCGGCGCCATGGAGAACGCGGGCGCGGTGACCTTCCTCGAGGACTACGTCTTCCGGTCCAAGGTGACCCGGTACTCCTACGAACGTCGCGCCGAGACGGTACTGCACGAGATGGCGCACATGTGGTTCGGCGACCTGGTCACCATGCGATGGTGGGATGACCTGTGGCTCAACGAATCCTTCGCGACGTTCGCCTCGGTGCTGTGCCAGGCCGAGGCCACCGAGTACACGCAGGCGTGGACGACGTTCGCCAACGTCGAGAAGTCATGGGCCTACCGGCAGGACCAGTTGCCATCCACCCATCCGGTGGCCGCCGACATTCCCGACCTACACGCCGTCGAGGTGAACTTCGACGGCATCACCTACGCGAAGGGCGCCAGCGTCCTCAAGCAATTGGTCGCCTATGTCGGTCTCGAGGCATTCCTGGCGGGCCTGCGCGACTACTTCCGCGACCACGCGTTCGGCAATGCCACCTTCGGCGACCTGCTCGGCGCACTGGAGAAGTCGTCGGGGCGCGACCTGTCGGGGTGGGGCCGCCAGTGGCTGAAGACAACCGGGTTGAACACGCTGCGACCGGATTTCGACGTCGACACCGACGGCAAGTTCACCCGGTTCGCCATCGACCAGGGCGGCGCCAAGCCGGGCGAGGGCGAGACGCGTGTGCACCGGCTTGCGGTCGGGATCTATGACGACGACGGCTCCGGAAAGCTGGTGCGTGTACACCGCGAGGAGCTCGACGTCGAGGGATCAACGACCGAAGTTCCTGCGCTACAGGGAGTTTCGCGCGGCAAGCTGATCCTGCTCAACGACGACGACCTGACGTACTGCTCGCTGCGGCTCGACCCCGACTCGCTGCAGACGGTGTTGACGCGAATCGCCGACATCGCCGAGCCGCTCCCCCGGACGCTGGCATGGTCGGCGGCCTGGGAGATGACGCGCGACGCCGAGCTGCGGGCCCGAGATTTCGTGGCGCTGGTGATCAGCGGACTGCACGCCGAGACGGAGGTGGGTGTCGCGCAGCGTCTGCTGCTTCAGGCGCAGACGGCCCTGGGTTCCTATTCCGATCCGGGCTGGGCCGCAGAGAACGGCTGGCCCGCCTTCGGCGACGCGCTGCTCGATCTCGCGCGCGAATCACAGCCGGGCTCAGACCACCAGCTGGCTTTCGTCAACGCATTGTGCTCGTCGGTGCTGTCCCCCAACCATGTTGCGGTCCTGGAGACCCTCCTGGACAACGAACCGGCGGCGGTGAACCTGGCCGGCCTGGTGATCGACACCGACCTGCGGTGGCGGATCGTGACCGCGCTCGCGCGGGCCGGCGTCATCGACGCCGACGGCACCGAAACCCCGTTCATCGATGCCGAAGCGGCCAACGACCCGACGGCGGCGGGGCGGCGTCAGGCGGCCGCCGCTGGGGCAGCACGACCGCAGGCGGCGGTCAAAGACGCAGCGTGGGAGCAGGTCGTCGAGGACGACACACTGGCCAACATCACTGCACGTGCGATCATCGGCGGCTTCGTCCAGCCCGGCCAGGGTGAGCTTCTCGCGCCCTTCCGCGACCGCTACTTCGGCGCGATCTCCGGTGTGTGGGAGCGACGCTCGAGCGAGGTCGCGCAGACCGTCGTCGTCGGGCTCTACCCGTCGTGGGAGATCAGCCAGGAGGCGTTGAGCGCCGCGGACACGTTCCTGTCCGACCCTGAGGTGCCGCCCGCATTGCGTCGCCTGGTCCTGGAAGGTCGCGCGGGCGTGGAGCGCTCGATGCGGGCCCGCGAGTTCGACGTGAGCTAGCCCCGTCGCACCGCGAGCGAGCGTGTCTGCACGCGGACACGCCGCGGGCGCCGCATGCTGTTGCGATGGCGGTCAACAACAGTCGCAGGGCCCGCGCCGCGCGGCGCCGTCAGCGCCGGGTGGCAGCGGTCGTCAACGATCTCACCGACGAACAATGGGCGGCGCTCAAACTGGCGTGGCAGGGCTGCGCCTATTGCGGGAAGACCACCGGGACCATGCAGCGCGACTGCGTCATGGCGATTTCGCGCGGCGGGCGCTACACCATCGACAACGTGGTCCCGGCCTGCGCGGCCTGCAATGCGAGCAAGTGCAACGACGAAGTCACCGGCTGGCTGCGCAGAAAGCGTCTGGACGAACGCCTTTTCCTCGAGCGCTACGTCCGTATCCGGGGTGAACTGCTCCGCGAGAGAGAAGCCACGGTTGCGGAAACGAGCTGAACCACAACCCGGAATGCTATTCCGCGGAAACTAGCGCGGTGACACACCGGCTGCGAGTACCCGCACGCCGCTGATCAGACCGTCGATCAGGTTGCCTTCTTTGAACGATGCCGCAGCAGCGGACACCCCGAGCGGAGCAGACTCCTCGATGCCGCGGCCCTTGACGGCTGCACCGTAGACGACCTCGATCGCCCTCTGGTTCGGCGAGACCGCCAGCAACACGGCATTGTCGGGCGTGGGAACCCTGGCCAGGATTTCGCGGGCCGTGGCCGCGGTGTCGGCACCCAGGTCACCGACGTACACGGCGAACCGCGCCTTCGCCGCACGCGACCCGTACTTGAGCGCGTTGTCCAGGATCACCAAATCCTTGTTCGGGAACGGGTAGTGGACCGACAGCTCGCCGGGTTCGGTGACCCCGGAGATCCGGCCGCTGGCCGTGATGACCGAGCCGTAGGGCAGTTCGGCCAGCTCGAGCGCGCCCGCCCGCGTCAGTTCACCACTTGCCACTTGCGCCACCTCCGATGGTCACGTGCGAGCCATGGCCGCCGTGGCCGTGGTCCGCCGGTTCGTCAGCCGCCCACAGAATGGGCTCGTGGGTCCACTCGTCCGACAGGACGTAAGTCTTGGGATGCGGACCCTTCTTGGTGTAGATGAACAGCGCGAGGACCGCGGTCAGAGCCAACGGAACCAGTAAGAAGCTGGCATGCACCAGAGCTGTCGAGTTCACGCGGAAACCGTATCCCACGGCCCGGTCAGGCCGCGCCCTCACCCAGGTATCGGACCCATGCCGGGTCGAGCTCCTTGACGCTGGACAGCAGGCGCCAGTGCTGGCCCTTCGGGGGCAACGGCGTGGTGTGCAGCGACCAACCCAACTCGCTGAGCAGCTTGTCGGCCTTGCGGTGGTTGCATGACGAGCACGCGGCCACGCAGTTCTCCCAGGAATGGTCGCCGCCGCGGCTTCGCGGGATCACGTGGTCGACGGTGTCGGCCTTGGTTCCGCAGTACGCGCAGCGGAATCGGTCACGATGCATCAGCGCTGCGCGCGTCATCGGGATCCGGGCGCGATACGGGACGCGCACGTAGGTGCGCAGGCGGATGACGGTGGGGACGACGATCGACCGCGACGCCGAGTGGATCACCGGGCCCACGGGGTCGTCGTGGACGACGTCGGCCTTGCCGCACATCAGCATGATCACCGCGCGGCGAAGAGGCAGAGCCGTCAACGGCTCGTAGGTCGAGTTCAAAAGCAGCACCCGGCGGCGGCCCCAGATCGAGGACTCCTGCACTGCGGCGGGGTGAGTGTCGGCAGCAGGGGCCACGCTGTGCAGCGCGCGCGACGCAGTCGTCGCCGTTGACCCGGGTGAGACCACCGCGGCCCGGTGATTCCGGTGGCCGCGTCCGTTCTTGCGCTGCGCCATACGTCCTCCGACCGACAGTCCACCATGGATCCCTTCTGATCGCATGGCAATTCCGGTCGTGTTCGCTGGTCAGTCCGATGAACTTCGAGTGTCGGACGTCGCCTGCCCGCAACCGGCACGTTGCCCAAGAACTGACGCGCGCGAAAGCAGGTAGTCGGTTACTCATGCCGGGGAGGCCCTCGAGCGCCACACTTGTCGCCATGGGGGCAACACCAGACCGAGCGACGAAGTTCGTGGAGTTCACCGAAGAGCACAGCTCATGGAAGCCCGCCGAAGAAGCCCTGATCGACAAGATGATCGAGGACCTTCGGTGCAACAACGAGTTCCAGTACCGCAAGAGCGTCAAGAGGGGCAAGCCGCACGCGATCCGCGACGCGCATGCCAAGAGCTGCGCCATTCTGTACGGGGAGCTGACCGTCAATGACAACCTTCCCGAGGAATACCGGCAGGGCCTTTTCTCCACGCCAGGCAGAACCTACCCGGTGATCGCCCGCATCTCGGCGACCTCGGGGGCCATCCGGTCCGACCGGGTGCGCGGCGTGCGCGGGCTGGGCCTCAAAATCCTCGGCGTCGAATCGCAGGAACGCGCACATGCCGACTTCATGAAGGACAACAACCAGGATTTCGTGTTCGTGACCGAACCCGAGTTCCTGTTCAAGGACGCGGCGGACTATGCCACCGGCGGGATGCGGACAGCCAAGATCCTGGCCCGCATGCCCGACGCCGCCATGATCGTCGCCAATACCGTGCTGCGCGGCGCCCGCAGGGTCGCCGACGCCCTGGGCAAGCAACTTCACCCGAAGCTGCGGGTGTTCTCCGAGCCGAACCACCACCCGCTGGGACAGACCTTCTACACCGCGGCGCCGGTGCGCTACGGGAAATACATCGCCAAGATCAGCGTGTCGCCGCTGTCGGCCGAGGTCGACAAGCTGAGAAAACAGACGCTTCGCCCCGGCAGTGACCACGCCGCCTCCGACGCGGTCACACAGCACTTCGGCAGCCACGGCGCCGAGTATGCGATCTCGGCCCAGTTGTGCACCGACACGACAGAGATGCCGCTCGACGATGCCACCGTGCCGTGGTCGGAGAAGAAGTCGCCCTATCACCCGGTCGGCGTCATCCGGTACCCGAAGCAAACGGCATACAGCGAGGATCTGAAGACGTTCGGCGACGACAGGCTGACGTTCAACTCGTGGCGCGGGATCATCGAGCACACGCCCCTCGGCTCGATCAACCGACTCAAACTCCGCGTCTACGCGGAGTCCAGCAAATTCCGACACCAACGAAACCAGGTACCCGACTACGAGCCTGCGGACCTGTCCGACTTCCCCGACTGCGACCTGGGACGGATCCACAAGTAGCGCACCGGGTATTGCCGAGAATTGGCGGCGTCGGCGACCTAGACTCCACGACATGGCGGGGGTTTGGCAAATAGTCGATCGTCCGGCGGAATTCGGCGCGGTCCGCTCCGCTTTGACCGGCAACGAGTCATGCGGGGTGGTTCTGGTCGGCGCCGCCGGAGTCGGCAAGACGACGTTGGCGCGCGCGGTCACCGACTCTCTGCGCTCCCCGGTGCAGTGGGTGGCGTCGACCCAGTCGTCGCGCAGCATTCCCCTGGGTGTCTTCTCCCACCTGGTCGGATCGACAGGCTCCCGTGACGCGACCGCCCTGCTCGCCACGGCGCGCGAATCCCTTGTCACACAAGGAAACAACAACATCGTCGGTGTGGACGACGCCCACCTGCTCGACGAGCTTTCCGCGACCCTGCTGCACCAGATCGCGGTGGACCACACCGGCCGCATCCTGGCCACCATCCGCACCGGGGAGCCGGTGCCTGACGCCGTCACCTCGTTGTGGAAAGACGGCTACCTGCGCCGCATCGAACTGCAGCCGTTCTCCAAGCAGCAGAGCGTCGCGTTGATCGAGTCGGTGATCGGAGGACGACTCGAGGGCCTGTCGGCCGACCTGATGTGGGAGTCCTCCGCGGGCAATCCGCTGTTCCTGCGCCATCTGGTCGAGGGATCGATCGACGCGGGCACTCTGAGGAAAGCCGGCGACGTGTGGCAACTGCGAGGTCCGACCGCAGTGCCTGCCGGTCTTGTCGAGCTGCTCGACACACGCCTGGACTCCGCTGGCGAGGAGGTCATCGGCGCACTCAAACTGCTGGCGCTGTGCGAGCCGCTCGACATCGACGCGCTGACCGAACTCGCCGGCGAAGCCGCCGTCGACGACGCGGAGACGCGAGGGCTGATTCGCTGCGTGCCCAACGGCCACACCCTGAACGCCCGATTCAGCCACCCGCTGGTCGGCGACGTCGTACGCAGCCGCATCGGCCAGGCGGCGTCACGCCGGCTCAAAGGACGGATCGTCGAAGTCCTGCGCCGGCGGGAGATGGACTCCGCCGCGAGCCGCATCCGGATGGCCCAGCTGTCCATCGAGAGCGATCAGGCTGTCGACGACACCCTGCTCATCACCGCAGCCAAAGACGCGGTCTACCTGTCCAACCTCCCCCTCGGAGAAAGGCTCGCCCGCGCGGCGTTCGAGCGCAGCGGCACCGTGCAGGCAGGCGAGCTGCTGTCCCGGGCTCTGCTGTGGCAGGGCAAGCCCGCGGAGTCCGAAGCCGTTCTGGCCCGGTTCAATCCGGACGAGCTCGACGAGCTCCAGCTGGTCCAGTGGGGCGTGCCCCGCGCATCCCGTCTGTTCTGGTCACTCGGCGAAGTCGACCGGGCGCACGAGGCGATGTCGCTCGTGCGTGAGCGGATCCAGCATCCATCGCTGCAGCTGTTCGCCGCCGCCGCAGCCGCGGCGATGGCCGTGCACGAGAACAAGATCGAGCAGGGTATCGCCGAAGCGCTGACCGTTCTCGAGGATTCCAGGTCGCCGAACCAGGCCGTCGAATTCGCCGCGTTCGCCGCGGGGATGGCGATGCCCGTGGCCGGGCGCGGCAACGAGTTCGAACCGATCGCGGCCAGATGCCGCGCCGAGCTCAGTTCAACTGACGGCATGATCCGTGTGATGGTGCGTTACTGCGACGTGCTCGCGCTGACGCACACCGGGCAACTGGATCTGGCCGACCAACGTGCCGCCGACTACGCGAACTTCTCCTCGGTCGGGCAATTCCTGGCCTGGGCGATCGCCAAGATCATGGCGGGCGTCGTCGCCACCGCCCGAGGCAACTTCCCCGAGACCATCCAGTCGATCGAGCAGGCGTTGGCGGCGCTGAACGCGGAGAACTCGCTGCCGTGGCAATTGCCCGGACGCCTGCTGCTGGCCCGTGCGTACGCGGCACTGGGCCGCACGGGCGAGGCCGAGCGCGTCCTCACCGACGCCGCCGAGCATTCGGGTCCGTCCATGGCGGTGCACGAGCCGCAGCGTCTGATCTCACGGTCGTGGCTGGCCGCGGCCAGCGGCATGGAGCGCCGCGCTGCCGAACTCGCCAGAGCCGCCGCGGACACCGCCGGCCGCTCCGGTCAGTACGCGATCGAGGCCGAGGCGCTGCACCACGCCACGAGGTTCGGCGACCGCACCACCGCCGCGCGCCTCGCCGAACTCACCGACGTCGTCTACGGGCCGGTGGTGGGTCTGCTGGCGCGCCATGCGGAGGCCTTCGCGGCCGGCGACGCCGCGGCGCTGGACTCGGTCAGCGCCGACTTCGAACAGGCCGGCCTGCTGCTGGCCGCCGCTGATGCGGCCGCGCAGGCCGCCTCGCTGCACGACGCCGCGGGCGATCGCCGCCGGACCAATGAGTCGGGTGCCAATGCGCTGCGCCTGGCCGAGAGGTGCGGTGGTGCCACGACTCCGGCGATCAAAGCCGCGGCGCGGCCACTGCCCCTGACACCGCGGGAACGTGAGATCGCCGAACTGGTCGCGGCGGGACTCAGCAACCGCGAGGTCGCCGAGCAGCTCACGCTGTCGGTGCGCACCGTCGAGGGCCACGTGTACCGGGCCTGCTTCAAGCTCGACGTCGCCGATCGCGATGAGCTGGCCAAACTCATCAAGAAGCGGTCCTAGTCAGGACGGTCCCGATCCATGCGTCAGGCCCGCATCGGCGATGGCCCACAATGGAGGCAATGGACGCGCAGAACAAACAGCAGTCGTTCTATGACGCCGTGGGCGGACACGCCACCTTCGATGCCATCGTGTCGCGGTTCTACGAGCTCGTTCGCGAGGACGAGATCCTGCGCCCGCTCTACCCCGAGGACGATCTCGACGGGGCCGAAGAGCGGCTGCGCATGTTCCTCGAGCAGTACTGGGGTGGGCCGCGCACGTACTCCGACCAGCGCGGCCATCCGCGGCTGCGGATGCGCCACGGTCCCTTCCGCATCGGCTACCTTGAGCGCGACGCGTGGCTGCGCTGCATGCACACCGCGGTGGCCGAGATCGACTCGTCGACTCTGGACGACGCGCACCGCCAGGAGCTGATCGCCTACCTGGAGATGGCGGCACAGTCGATGGTCAACTCACCGTTCTGACCGACAACTCCCCTGACGAGCAGACACAAACTCGCACGATTTGGCGCGGAAGTATGCGAGTTTGTGTCTGCTCGCGGCAGGACGTCAGCGCAGTACCACCGCCGGGTCTCCGCGGCGCCGATATACCGTGCCGAAGCGGGCGTCGACGCGCAGCCACGCCGACGTCGTCCGCACCCGAACCACCTCGTCCGCGCTGACCGACTCGGGGTCGAACCGGTCCCGCGCCGGGGACTGCGGCAGAAAACCCATTGCCGTCAACGCGAACACGCACCGCATCGGGATGCCGACGCTGTCGTCCTCAGATGTCACGGCGACCACGTCCTGATCCAGCAGCGAGGCCGGTGGACCGTGCGCACTGGAATGCTCCTTGGCCAGGCTCATCCCCCGCTGGGCGAGATCGAGGACGACCCGCGCCGGGACGTCGTCGAGATGGACGAACCCGGTGTCGGGAGGCAGCGCGCCACGCCAGGCGGAATCCATCGCGAAGCCCGGGTCGACGTAGCCGTCGGCGGCCATGGCTCGCAGCGCCGGCTGGAGCGCGTCGGCGCCGGCACAGAGATCGGCCGGCTTGACCCGGCCGGCCACCACCCGGCTGGCCAGGACATCGAATCCGGTGGCCACCCAGGCAACGATCATGCCGTCCGGACGTTCCCGCAGCCGGATGACGCCGGCTTCGTCAAGCCGTAGCGCACGCTCGGTGAACGTCGCAAGGTCCTCCCGGTGGGCGGTCCGGTTCTCGGGGCCGAGCCAGACTCCGCGCTCGGTCATCGGACCCAGCGTTGCAGGTATTCGCGCTGAGCCTCGGAAAGCCGTTGCAACCGTTGCTCTTCGATGTGGACGGCGGCCAGCTGGGTGTCGGCGATGACGGCGGGTCTGGAATCAGATGGCGCGCCGACCGAGCGCACCTCGTAGCCGATCGTGAAGTCGACCGCGCGCACGCGTTTGGACCACATCGTGACCTGCAACGGTGAATCGACGAGCCGAAGCTGTGCCTTGTAGGCGATGTTCACCTCGGCGATCAGCAATCCGATCGTGGTGATCTCGTCCCCGAATGGCTCGGTCAGGAACGGGATCCGGGCCTCTTCGAGGATCGTGACCATCGTGGCGTGGTTGATGTGCTGATACATGTCGATGTCCGACCACCGCACATGCACCGGTGCCGTAAAGCCGCGCGATTCCGTCACCCGGTACTTCCCGTTCCACTCGTCCTCGTCATGCTGCGGATCTGTCGCGCCGCCACCGACAATGTCGCCAGATCGTGCTCGCCGGCCTCGTACAGCTCGGTGAGTGTGCGGCGGGCGCGGCCGATCCGGGAGCTGTTCGTCATCTCCCACTCCGCAATCTTTTCGACACCGTTCTCGTCGGGCTCACCGACGGCAAGGACGTCGAAGCACAGCGCGCGCAGGGAACCGTAGATGTCGTCACGAATGGCCAACCGCGCCAACGAATGCCAGCGATCGTTGCGTGAGAGCCGAGACACCGCGGTGAGCAGTCCGTCGGTGCCCAGATGGTCCATCAACGCGAAATACGCGTCGGCCACCTCGGCGGCGTCCCGGTCCACGATGTCGGCGATGTCGATGACGTCGAGCAGGCTGAACTGGTACAGCCCGGTCGCGACCATGTAGGCGACGTCGTTCGGCACCCCCTGGGCGCTGAACTCACCGGCTTCCTTGTCCACGATCGCCTTGTCGTCGCCGCGCAACCAGTCCGGCATCCGCGGCGTCAGCGCCGCCACCTTCTCGGCGAACCGGTTGATCTCGGCGCCCACCGCCAACGGCTGCGGCCGGTAGTTGAGCAACCAGCGCGCGGCGCGGTCGATGAGGCGACGAAGATCCAGCGTCATGCGGTCGGTCACCGCCACCGACACGCCGTTGTCTCCGGCTTCGCGGATCTGCCGCCAGACCTTGCCGAATCCGAAGATCGCGTCGCCGGCGGCGAAGCTGCGGATGGCGTCGATAGGGGAGACTCCCACGTCCTCGGTGACGCGGTAGGCGTACGAGATGCCTGCCGTGTCGACGACGTCGTTGACGAGCATGGTGGTGACGATCTCGCGGCGAAGCTGATGCGAGCGGATGTCGCCGGCGAACTGTTCGCGCAGCAGGGTCGGGAAGTACGAGGGCAGCCGCGCGGCGAACACATCCTGGTCGGGAAGGTCGGTGGCGAGCAGGTCGTCCTTCAGCGCCAGCTTGACGTGGGCCATCAGCGTGGCCAACTCGGGTGAGGTCAAACCGATTCCGGCGTCGATACGGCGCAGGATCTCCTTTTCCGACGGCAGCGCCTCCAGCTCGCGGTTGAGTCCGCGCTCGTCGACGAAGTCCTTGATCATGCGGGCGTGCACATTCAGCAGGCTCGCCGCGTTGGCCCGGCTGGTGCCCATCAGGTCGTTCTGACTCTTGTTGTCGGCCAGCACGAGCTGGCCGACCTCGTCGGTCATGGACAACAGCAGATCGGTGCGATCCTCGGAACTGACCTTGCCCGCCGTCACCAGTGAATCGATCAGGATCTTGATGTTGACCTCGTGGTCGGAGCAGTCCACCCCGGCCGAGTTGTCCATCGCGTCGGTGTTGATTCGGCCGCCACAGAGGTCGAACTCGGTGCGGCCCAGCGAGGTCACACCGAGGTTGCCTCCCTCCCCGATCACCTTGGCGCGCACCTGGTTTCCGTTCACGCGGACCGCGTCGTTGGCTCGGTCGCCCACGTCGGCATCGGCTTCGGTCTCGGCCTTGACGTACGTGCCGATGCCGCCGTTCCACAGCAGGTCGGCAGGCGCCTTCAGAATTGCCTTCATCAGTGCGGGCGGGGTCATGTCGGTGACGCCGTCCTCGAGTCCCAGCGCCGTTCTGGCTTCCGGGCTGATCGGGATGGACTTCTGCTCGCGGCTGAAGACCCCGCCACCCTTGCTGATCAACGACTTGTCGTAGTCTTCCCAGCTGGAGCGCGGCAGGTCGAACATCCGTCGCCGCTCGGCGAAGGACGACGCCGCATCGGGTGTCGGGTCGATGAAGATGTGGCGATGGTCGAACGCCGCGATCAGTCGAATGTGTTCGGACAGAAGCATTCCGTTGCCGAACACGTCGCCGCTCATGTCGCCCACGCCGACGACGGTGAAGTCCTCGGACTGGGTGTCGACACCCATCTCGCGGAAGTGACGCTTCACCGATTCCCAGGCACCCTTGGCGGTGATACCCATCGCCTTGTGGTCGTAGCCCACCGATCCACCTGAAGCGAAGGCGTCACCGAGCCAGAAGCCGTAGGACTTGGCGACGTCGTTGGCGATGTCGGAGAACGTCGCCGTGCCTTTGTCGGCTGCCACCACCAGATACGCATCGTCGCCGTCGCGGCGGACGACGTCGGCGGGGGCTACGACGTCACCGGTGACTTTGTCCACGTTGTCGGTGATGTCGAGCAGGCCGGCGATGAAAAGCCGATAACAGGCGACGCCCTCTTCGCGGGTGGCGTCGCGGTCGACCGCGGCATCCCCCGTGCGCGCAGGTGGGTTCTTCACCACGAATCCGCCCTTGGCGCCCACTGGGACGATGACTGCGTTCTTGACCGCCTGCGCTTTGACCAGGCCCAGGATCTCGGTGCGGAAATCCTCGCGGCGGTCCGACCACCGCAGGCCGCCTCGTGCGACAAACCCGAACCTCAGGTGCACACCTTCCACACGCGGCGAGTAGACGAAGATCTCGAATTTTGGCCGCGGCAGCGGGAGTTCGCCGATCAGCTGCGGATTGAGCTTGAACGACAAGACGTTCCTGGCGCGGGCCGACTCGGGGCGGGTGACGAAATAGTTGGTGCGCAGCGTCGCCTGGATCATCGAGGCGAATGCCCTCAGCACACGATCGGTGTCCAGGCTCACCAGCGCGTCGATGTCGGCGGCCACGGCGGCCGCGGCCGCCTGCGCATCCCGGTTCGCCCCGCCCGGGTTCTGACCGGTAGGCCGGGCCGCCGGGAAGAAGAGGGCCTCGAACAGTTCGACCAGAGAGCGCGCGGTGCGCGCGTTGTCGTTGAGCACGGTCTCGATGTGGGACTGGCTGTAGGGGAAGCCGGCCTGCTTCAGGTACTTGGCGTAGGCGCGCAGGACGGCAACCTGCTGCCATGTCAGCCCGGCACGCAGCACCAGCTCGTTGAACCGGTCGATCTCGGCGTTGCCGTGCCAGATGGCGGTGACGGCATCCGCGAAACGTTCTGCGGTGGCCTCCCTCTCAGGGCCCGACGGCGCCTCCGGGATTCCCCGATGCGGTGACACGTTGAACTGGTAGATCCACACCGGCAATCCGTCGGGCCGGGTCACCGTGAACGGCCGCTCCTCGAGCACCACCACGCCCATCGATTGCAGCATCGGCAGCAGTTGGCTCAGCGACGCCGACCGCCCGCCCAGATACCAGATCAGGTGCGACACTCCGGCCTCATCGCCGTCAGCGAGGACAAGCTTCACCGAATTGTCCTGCAGCTCTTCGATGATCGCGATGTCGTTGAGCGCATGGTCTGGCGGGATGGCCTGCTTGTACACCTCGGGGAACGCAGTTGCGTAGTGCTCGGCGGTGCTCTGATCGATCGGGCCGCCGGCACGGACGGACCCCAGCAGCCGATCACCCCAGGTGCGGGCCGCCTCGGTCAACAGGTCCTGGATCCGTGATTCGTTCTCCTCGGACACGTCGATTTCGTTCTTGCGGGAACCCTCCGGCAACTTCACCGTGAAATGCACCACCGCCCAGGGTGATTCGCTGACCCGCGCGGCGTAGTCAATGCTCACACCGCCGAGCTCGCGCACCAGGATGTCCTGCATCTCCAGTCGGACGGCGGTGGTGTAGCGGTCGCGGGGCAGGTAGACCAGGCACGATGCGAAGTGCGCGAGTGGATCGGCGCGCAGGAACAGCAGAGTGCGCCGCCGCGACCCGAGGTCGACCACGGCCATCGCCATGTCGAGAAGCCCACGAGCGCTGAGCGCGAACAGCTCCGAGCGTGGGATGGTCTGGATGATGTCGAGCAGCAACTGCCCGGGATGACTCGGGTCGCGGTGCGCCATCGCCAGTGCGTCGTTGACCCGCCGGGATACCAGCGGGATATCGAGCACGTTCGCATTCATCGCCGCGACGGTGAACAGGCCCACGAAGCGGTGCTCGATCGCCGCGGCGTCATCACCGTCCGGCGACTGCTCACGGACGACAACGATCTGCGGGTAGGCCCCGTAGCGCAGAAAGCTCGGGATGGTGGCCTGCGCCAGTGCCAGCAGATCGTCTTTGTTGGTCAGCTGTGGCAGCACGTCCTGCCGCAGGCGAAGCACTCCGAGCCGGCTCGCGGCGTCGACTGTGGCCTCGCCGTCGCGGACATGGCAGCGCTGGTAGCCGAGCATCACGAAGTGGCCGTCGGCGAGCCAGCGCAGCAGTGCCGCTACGTCCTTGCGGTCCGGGCTGGGAAACCGCCGGCCGGTGTCGCCGTCGAGTTCGGCGGCGAGGATCCGCAGCGCCGCGGCCATGTCGGTGGAATCCCGTGCCACCTGCCTGGCGTCGGCCAGCACGCGCGGCAGCAGCCGCTCGGCTTCGTCGAGTGCGCGCCGGTCGACCGAACTCGCCAACTGCACGTGCACCCACGTCTCGTCGACGCCGTCGACGACGGTGCCTTCCGAGGCGGCCGCGATCTCGAGGAGTTCCCCCGCGGCGCCCCGCCGGACATGGAACACGGGATTCATGATTGCGGTGTAGGCGACACCGATGCGGTGCAGCAGAACCGTCACCGAGTCCATCAGCATCGTCGCGTTGTCGGTGACGATCTGCAGCGCAGGTCCGAAGCCACCGGAGTTGTCCGCGGAGTACACCGCGACGTTCGTCTCCCCGTGCGCCCGCCTGCTTCCGAGCCGCAGCTGCGCTGCGACCAGCGCGGGACTGTTGACCGTGTCGCCACCGTGTCTGCGCAGCGGTCCCGTCACCGCCGCCTCGGTGCCCGGTGCGCCACCGTGCGGACCCCGGTAGGTGGCGAGGTAGGCGGGAATGAGCCGGTCGACCATCTCGGGAGGTGCTGCCGGCCGGTCCGGATCGCCTAAGGCACCGAGGTTCAACGACATTCGCCGCTCCTGACTCACACGTGCGCACCGGCCGTCGTTGGCTGCAACCGGGCGCACTGGGGCTCGACTGTTCTGCTCCTGGCGTGCGTACCCGGTTACCTGGTCCGCAGAACGAGACTAGTCCCGCGTGAGCTTTCGGTGGGTCACCCTGTGCGGACGCGCGGCGTCCGCCCCGAGCCGCTCGATCTTGTTCTCCTCGTAGCCACCGAAGTTTCCTTCGAACCAGAACCACTTGGCTTCGTTGTCGGAGTCGCCCTCCCACGCCAGGATGTGCGTGCAGGTGCGGTCCAGGAACCAGCGGTCGTGGCTGATCACCACCGCGCAACCGGGGAAGTTCTCCAGCGCGTTCTCCAGCGAGCTCAAGGTCTCGACGTCGAGGTCGTTGGTCGGCTCGTCGAGCAGGATCAGGTTGCCGCCCTCTTTGAGCGTCAATGCCAGGTTGAGCCGATTGCGCTCACCGCCGGAGAGCACGCCCGCGGGCTTCTGCTGATCGGGACCCTTGAAACCGAACGCCGACACATAGGCCCGAGACGGCACCTCGTTCTGGCCGACCTCGATGTAGTCCAGGCCGTCGGAGACGACCTGCCACACCGTCTTGTTGGGGTCGATGCCGCCGCGGCTCTGGTCGACGTAGCTGAGCTTGACCGTCTCGCCGACCTTGACGGTGCCGCTGTCGGGCTGTTCGAGACCGACGATCGTCTTGAACAGCGTTGTCTTGCCGACGCCGTTGGGGCCGATGACGCCGACGATGCCGTTACGGGGCAACGTGAACGACAGGTCTTTGATGAGCTGCCTGCCATCGAAGCCCTTGTCGAGATGCTCGACCTCGACCACCACATTGCCCAGCCTCGGACCGGTCGGGATCTGGATCTCCTCGAAGTCGAGTTTGCGGGTCTTCTCCGCTTCGGCGGCCATCTCCTCGTAGCGCTGCAAACGGGCCTTGTTCTTCGCCTGGCGCGCCTTGGCACCCGACCGGACCCATTCCAGCTCGTCCTTGAGACGCTTCTGCAGCTTGGCGTCCTTGCGCCCTTGCACCGCGATGCGCTCGGCCTTCTTCTCCAGATAGGTGGAGTAGTTGCCCTCGTAGGGATAGGCGCGTCCGCGGTCGAGCTCCAGGATCCACTCGGCGACGTTGTCGAGGAAGTACCTGTCGTGGGTGACCGCCAGGATCGCACCCTTGTACTCGGCGAGGTGCTGTTCGAGCCACTGCACGCTCTCGGCATCGAGGTGGTTGGTCGGCTCGTCGAGCAGCAGCAGGTCCGGCTTGGACAGCAGCAGCTTGCACAGCGCGACGCGGCGCTTCTCACCACCGGAGAGGTGGGTGACCGGCTCGTCGGGCGGCGGGCAGCGCAACGCATCCATCGCCTGTTCGAGCTGGCTGTCGATGTCCCACGCGTCGGCGGCATCGAGCTCCTCCTGGAGCTTGCCCATCTCTTCCATCAGCTCGTCGGTGTAGTCGGTCGCCATCAGCTCGGCGACCTCGTTGTACCGGTTGAGCTTCGCCTTGACAGCGACGCCTTCCTCCACGTTCTCCCGGACGGTCTTGGTCTCGTCGAGCTGCGGCTCCTGCATGAGGATGCCGACCGTCGCACCGGGTTGCAGGAAGGCGTCGCCGTTGTTGGGCTGGTCGATACCGGCCATGATCTTCAAGACGCTCGACTTGCCGGCGCCGTTGGGCCCGACGACACCGATCTTCGCGCCCGGAAGGAAGTTCAGCGTGACGTTGTCAAGAATGACCTTGTCGCCGTGCGCCTTGCGGACCTTCCGCATCGTGTAGATGAATTCGGCCATAGCCTCAGATGTCGCCTTTCTCAGATCTCGGGTCTCGAATACAGCGGGCGGTTCGGACCACGCGATAGTCGGGAACCATCCTAGGCGCGGCCGTATCGGCCCGGGTTTGCGGCTCTGTTGGCCGCTAGGCGCTCAGGGACAGCGCCTCCTCGACCTCCGGAAGGTCCTCGTCGGAGGCGTCCTCACTCGGCTCGGACTCTGCCTGCGTATTCGCCTGCGGCGGCTCGGGATGCTTGCGGCTCTCCATCCGCACGATGCACCGCGCCAGATCCGGGCCCACAGAGGTGGCACGGATTTCCAGAGACGACCTACGGTTACCGTCGCGGTCTTCGTATTCGCTGGTGTACACGTTTCCAACAACGATGACGGGGTCTCCCTTCCCGAGGCCCGCGCCGACCCCGGTGATGAGGCGGCCCCAGCAGTTGACCGTCGCGTACAGCGAGTTCCCGGGCTCCCAGGTGCCGTCGGCGGTGCGGCGGCGGGAGTTGCTGGCGACGCGGAACTTGATGAGCTCCTGGTCACCCACCCAGCGGCGGTCCGGCTTGGTGGCGATGGTGCCGACGATGGTGATGGGTGTCTCGAACATGGCGGTGCCTTTCCTCATTTTCTTCGCTACGGGTCAGGCACCTGCCTGACCCGTTGATGACACCGCCATTGAGCGCTCCGCCGCCGACATCTCCCCGCGGACGCAGCGGCGACGAGCTCGGCCTGTGGATGAAGAACGATGTGGGGATAACCGAGGCCCACGTGGTGCGGGCCGGCCATGGCGTCGATGTGCTGCATCCCTGTCGCCTGGCCGGCCCGTGCCGGCAACGCTAGCACAACACCTGAATACCTGAACATCTGAAAATATAAAGGGTGTCGCCGCCAGGTGCGTCCTCGGAAGCGTCAGTGGCGTTCCCGCTCGCGCCGTGCAAGTTCGGCGAGCATGTTGTTGTAGGCCGCCAGGTCGGCGTCCTCATCCCGATCGGCTGCCCGGTCGAGTCGTTTGGCGGTGCGGTCGTCGCTGCGGCGCCACTGTACGAAGAGCGCGATGAGCACCACCACGAGTGGGACTTCGCCTGCGGCCCAAGCGATTCCACCGCCGAGTCGCTGGTCGCCCAACAAGTCGGTGTGCCAGGGCAGCCGCAGCGACCGGTAGAACGTCTCGGCGATCACCGACTGGGTGCCCATCAACACGACACCGAAGAACGCGTGCAGCGGCAGCGACGCGAACACCATCCCCAGTTTGGCGAGATGCGGGATCGGTCGCGGTGTGGGGTCCACACCGATGACCACCCAATAGAACAGATAACCGCTCAGCAGGAAGTGCAGGTTCATTGCGAGATGGGCGGCGTGGCTGCCCGCGGCGGCGTCGAAGATGCCGCCGAAGTACAGGCCATAGAAGCCGACGATGAACAGCGCCGTGGCGACGAACGGGTTGGTCAGTACCTGTGAGAGCCGCGAGTGCAGCGCCGCGAGCAGCCATTCCCGCGGACCCGGCGGGGCGTCTCGTCCAGCGGCGGGAAGCGCGCGCAGGGCCAGCGTCACCGGCGCACCGAGCACCAGCAGGATCGGCGCCAGCATCGACAGCAGCATGTGCGCGATCATGTGGATGCTGAACATCGCGGGCATGTATCGACCGATGCCCGACGAGGTGGCCAGCAGCAGGACCAGGCAGCCGAGCAACCATGCCACCACGCGCCCGGCGGGCCATGCGTCGCCGCGGCGCCGCAACCTGCGCACCGCCGCGAGGTAGACGAGCGCGAACACGATCGCGGCAGTGCCGAAGATGAGGTCGAATCGCCAGTCGAACAGCAACCGGGCCGCTGACGGTGGTCCCGCCAGGTCGTAACCGATCTCCAGGGCTGGGATCGACAGGTTCGGGTCGAACGGAGCGGGCGGGGGCGTGCGCCCGAGCGCGACGGCCACGCCGAACGTCAGACCGAAGACCGCCGCCTCCACGACGGCGAGGCGGATCAACGCGCCGCGCGCTTCAGGGTTGTCCTGCAACGCCACTACTGCCCTGCGGCGTTGCTGCCAGCCCAGGGCGCCGAGTGTCAGCAGCGCTGCCACCTTGACCAGGACCAGCGCTCCGTAGGTGGTACTCACCAGGTCCGGCAGCCGAACCCGCACCAGCGCGTTGATGACCCCGCTCAGCGCCATCGCCACGAAACACCACAGCGCGAGCGCGGAGAATCGACGCGCCGCCAGGTCGGCGTGTTCGCCACCTCTGAGCGCATGCACGAGCAGCGCGAGCAGGCCGCCGGCCCACAGCGCCCCGGCGATCAGATGAATGAGCAGGCTGTTGGTGCCGATGTCATGAGAGCCGCCGGCCGACGAGTGCCCCGTCAAGCCCAGTGGCAGGAGCGTGACCAGCGAGCCCGCGAACAGCAACGGCGTCCACGACCAGCGCAGCACCGGGATGCTGACGACGGTGACAAGGATTGCGAACAAGGCCGTCCACCGCCAGGCGCCGGCGATCTCGATCAGGTCTGCCACCGACCAGATGTCGGCGAAGCTCAGCCTCGTCGAGAGCGGCTGCCCACTGACATCGGACACCGTCAGAGGCACCATCAGCACGGCACAGACCGCCCAGATGCCCGCGGCGACCGTTCCCATGCGCAGCGCGCGATATCCGGCGGCGTCGAGCACCTGACTCTTCTGGGGTGGCACCAGAAATGCCGCGAACAGGAACGAACCGACGGACGTCACGGCGGCGATCTCCCCTGCTGCCTTGACGAACGGCAACCCGTAGGTGGTCGTCGGGCCTGGGTCGGGAAGGCCCGTCGCCGTCAGCGCATCGGTCAGTGACAGCGCTGACAACGCCGCCGCCGTCACGCCGGCCAGCAGCGCCACCCCGCACAGCACCGACCACACGGGCGCGCTGCGGGATGCTGGCCGATCCGGCGAGGTCATGAGGCCAGCGTATGACCTTGTCGAACGCGATCTACGACACAGGTGCGTTGCGCAGCTGTCGGCGGCTGCGCTCCCGCTCGAAGAACTGCTGCCGCGAGTACGCATCGACCTTGTCCATGTCGGTCAGGATGCCCCGCAGCTCGTTGCGGAACGCTCGCCTGCGCTCGGCCAGATCGGCGGCCGGCTCGAGCAGTTTCTGGTCGGCGGCGACCTGCCGGGCCGTGGCGAACAGCAGCGCGGACACCGATTCGTTGCTCTGCACCCGCCCCTGTGCCACGTACTGCTGCCCCAGGCCGAGCGCCTTGGCGGTCAGGTCCTTCTCCGAGATCTCCGCCGGCGCGTCCAGGAGCACGTCGGCGACGATCTGGTAGGCCTCGAAGAACGGCCGGAGCAACGGACCGGCAATCGCGGGGCGCTTCGACCTCAGTAACGCATCGATCTGTTCGCCACCGGCTTCGACATGGCTTTCCCAATTCGGATGCCACGACATCTCTTCCGCCACGTGCTGCCGGAACGCCGCTGAGTCGGCAAAGTAGAAGTCGAATTTCAACAGATCCCGCAGCCGCATCACCTGGGCCCAGAACGTCTCGAGGCGATCGGACTCGGCCCGCGAGGCGTAGGCCAGCGCCAACTCGACCAGCGAGGTCTCCAGGAACGCGTCGATGAGCGAATTGCGGTAGAAGGAAGCCTCCAACTCGTCCTGCGGCGCGATGTACCAGACAGGTTCGGTGCCGCCGTCGACGCGCGTGACCGGGTGGCCGTTGGACAAGGCGTCGACGGCGGTCCGGACACCGTCGGGGGTGCGCAACCGCAACGCGCTGTTGGTCATCGGCGTCTGCTTGCGCTCGAGATAGTCCAGCGAGTCCTGCAGCGTATGGTGCAACTGATCCAGCGTCAGCGCCACGCCGCGGGTGCTGAGCAGCAGCGCCGACACCAGCGCCGTCGCGTTGACGGGCGTGACCTGAAGGATGCGCCAGGCCACCTCGAACGCCATCTTCTGCATCGCGAGACGCTTGGCGGACTCGTCGGTCGTCATCGGCCCGTGCGGTTCACCGAGGTACTCGCGCATCGACACCGCTTCGGGAAAACGCACGTAGATCTTGCCGTAGTTGCGCTCCCCTTGCGCCCGGATGTAGTTGACGAGCCACGACAGCCCCTCGGGAGTCTTCTCGCCGCCGCGCGCGTAACGCGCGTACTCGGCGGTCTCGTGCAGCTGATCGAAGCTGATCGACACGGGCTGCAGCAGGATGTCGTCGCTGCGCCCGTCGAGATACGCGTCTGCGACGTAGGCGAGCAGACCGAGCTTGGGCGGCAACATCTTTCCGGTGCGCGACCGCGTTCCTTCGATCGCCCAGGACAGATTGAACCGTTTCTCGACGATGTAGCCGACGAACTGGCGCAGGACGAACTTGTACAGCGGGTCGTCGAGCTTGCGGCGCAGGAAGATGACACCGGAGCGGCGCATGAGGGGGCCCATGAACCCGAACGACAGGTTGATGCCTGCGAAGGTGTGGACCGGAGGGAGCCGGTTCTCCTGCATCGCGACGGGCACGATCGCGCCGTCGAGGTAGGACCGGTGGGAGAACAACAGCACCGCCGGGTGGGTTTCCAGCGCGTGGCGCATGACCTCGACCTCGGCGCGGTCGTAGTCGATGTTCGGGTCGAATCCGCGGCTGAAGATCGCGCGGCCCAGCGACGGGATCAGGTCGACCGAGAATCGGCTCCAGCCGGTGCTGAGTTCGTCGAGCATCTCGCCGGCCTGTTCGACGGTCGCACCGGGGATCTTCTCCAGCCCCTCCCGGAACCGGGCGGACGCCAGCACTTCCGGCTTGATCAGCTGTGGCGACTTGTATTCGGGGCCGAGCAGGCGCAGTTCGACACGCTCGATGGCCAGGATCGCCCGACGGATCACGAATCGAGCGAATTCCCTTGGGTTTTCGGCGACGGTGGTCTCGCTCCAGCGCTGGTGCAGCTCGGATACCTTGGCCGGTTCGCCCGCGACGACGCGGGCCCGGGACGGATCACGCTTGAGGATGCTGTGCTGCAACATTTTCGGCGGGCGGTACGTGTCGCGGCCGGAGATGAGCGCCACCACCTTGGAGCGGGTCGGAAGACCGCCGGGGATCCAGAACACTCTGACCGGGACGACGGATCGGTCCTTGTCGGCCTCGAGGAGCTGAACGAGCCGGGCGAGCGTGCCCGGTGGCGGATCGTCGTCGGCGGGCAGCCTGAGCACTTCGATCGTCGATTCGGGGTGCGCGCGCCGCTGGCCCTCCAGCCAGTCGTTGAGCAGCGCCTCTTCGGCAGGTGAGGACCCTGCGGCAAGGACCAGGGTGTCGCCGACGGCGGTGTAGGCCGCAATGTCGTCGGCGCGGATCTTCACGGCCGCCCCTTCGGTGCGGCCTTCTTGGCCGGCGCCTTACGCTTGGCCGCCTTCTTGGCGGGTTTGGCGCGCGTATACAGATCGGGCAGTTTCAGTTCGTCGTGCGGCCAATCCTTCAGGGTGTCGAGGTAGAGCTGGCGAATCTCGTCGATACGCTCGGGCAGGTTGTCGTGTGTCCAGTCGTCCACCGAGATCGGCGGGTAGACAGCGACATCCACGGTTCCTGGATTGAACGTGCTCGAGTCGCGGGCGGCGATCACCTCGGCATTGCGGATGACGATCGGCACGATGGGAATCCCCACCGACATCGCTATCCGGAACGGCCCCTTCTTGAAGGCGCCCACCTCGGTGGTGTCCAGACGTGTGCCTTCGGGCGCGATGAGGATCGAGAGCCCTTTGCGTGCGAGGTCCTCGACCTTTTTGAGGCCCTCGATGGCCTTCTGCGGATCGTCTCGGTCGATGAACGCGGCGTCCATGATCTTGCCCAGCGTGCCGACGATCGGGTCGTTCTCGAGTTCCTTCTTGCCCACCGAGGTGAAGTTGTCGTTGACGAGGCGGCCGGCGATGAGCGGATCGGCCTGGTTGCGATGGTTGAAGATGAACACCGCGGGCCGCTGAGCGGTCAGATTCTCCCTGCCGATGACCTGCAGGTCGATGCCGACGATGTCGAGCAGGGTTCGACCGAAGGTCGAGGTGAAGAAGTTGACGCCCGTGCGCCTGTTGCGTGTCAGCAGGCCGACGCCGAGAGCGCCGGCAGCGATCGGCATCATGCTCGCGATGCCCGCGACGGTGCGCAATTGGGAGGCGGGGCTGGCACCACTTCGGCTGGTGAACCGCAGGATGGGCCAGCCTCGCTTCGCGGCGACCGCCGCCATCTTGCCTTCGGGGTTGGTGGGCCGCGGGTTCCCGACGAGGTACATCAGGGCGACATCCTCGTCGCCGTCGGCGTAGAAGTAGCTCTTGGAGAGGTCGACGCCGTTGGCTGTCGCGAATTCCTGTACCGCCCTTGCCTTTCCGGGACCCCAGATGATCGGGCGCTGGACTTCACCAGTGATCAGACCATCATCGTCGGTCTCGAACTTGTTGCTCAGCACGTTGTCGATCCCCAGGAAGCGGGCCACGGGTTCCACCTGGACGGTCAGCGCCGACGAGCTGAGCACGACGGTGTGGCCGCGCGCCATGTGCGCCCGGACGAGCTCACGCATCTCGGGATAGATTCTGCCGACGACCTTTTGGACGAACAGACGTTCGGCCAGCTCGTCGACGTCATCGACGGAGCTGCCGCGCAGCATGCGGGCGCCCTTGCCGATGAGGTCCTCGAATTCGGACCGGCCCAGTTGATGGTTCAGGCCGGCCTGCACCATGCCGATGAACTCACCCGCCGACATCTGCCTGCGCCGCAGACGGTCCTGCGTCATGATGACGCCGGTGAACCCGGCGACAAGCGTCCCGTCGAGATCGAAGAACGCCCCGATGTGCGGTCCGCTTTCGCTTGCCCGCACTTCGGCGACCGATCCTGGGAGACGCATCTCCCCGCTGCCCGGTGTCGTCATTGCCGGCCACTCCCGTTCAGATTCACTGCGGTCTCATTGGATTCGGTGTCTTCGGTGGACGCAGTGAACGTGGCGGGCGTGGCCCGGCCGTCGCCACCGAGGGCGAGAACCTCGTCGAACCCAGCCAGCAGACACTGCGCGAACAGATCCGGATCGGTGATGGATGCGCGATCGTAGCGGGCGGTGATCGTGCAGTAGCCCGACCGCGACACCAGCACCACCATCATCGCGACGCCGGGCAGCGGCCCAAGACCATACTGGCGCAGCACTTTCGCGCCGGCGATGAACGTGTCCCCCGCATAGACGGGCACATTGCTCGCCTGCACGTCGGAGTTGACGATCGATCCGGCCATCGTCTCGAGCACGCTGTCGGGCAGGAGGCTGACCACGGGCGCGATCGCACCGACCATGTCGAGGGCGCGTTCGTCGCGCTTGCTGGTCATCTGCGAGCGGATGTTCTGGATGCGTGCCTCGGGGTCGGACAGTCCGATGGGGGCTGCGAGGTTGACCCCGGCGAAGCGGTTGCCCCCGGCGGGGTCGTCGTCGGAGCGCAAGTTCACCGGAACAGCCATGGGCAGCGAATCGACGGGAACCCCCTTGGCCCGGTGGTAGAGCCGCAGCGCGCCGCACAGACCGGCCAGGTAGGCATCGTTGATCGAGCCCCCCGCGGCCTTCGAGGCCCGGTGCAGGTCGCCGAACTCGATGTCGATGGCCTCACTGCGCGACGACAGGCTGCGCCGCCGCAGGATCGGCGACGGGTCGGCGACCGGACCGACCACGCGGACCCCCGACATCGCGTAGTCGAACGCGCTGCCCAGCCGGTTCATCGGGTCGCGGACGACATGACCGACACCTTTCACGGCACCGACGACCACGTTGCGCATGTTGCCGACGATGGTGCCGGGCAGCCGGTTGAACCCGCGGCGCATCAGATCGTTCGGAGAGAGGTCCGCCGGAACGGGTAGCGGCGGCGCCGGTTGCGGCGGCGGATCGCGTTCGAGGTCGTACAGGTTGGCGAACATCTCGACACCACCGACACCGTCGGTGACGGCGTGGCTGAGATGAACCATCAAGGCGGCCTGGCCGTTCTCCACGCCCTCGATCAGCGTGGCCGTCCACAGCGGCCGCGAGATGTCGAGCGGCGACTGGGCGGCGATCTCGGCGAGATCCATGACCTGGCGGAAGGTGCCGGGCTCCGGCACGCGCACGCGTCGCAGGTGGAAATCGAGATTGAAGTCGGGATCCACCACCCAGCGCGGCGCCGCAGTGGGGAGGGTGGGCGTGACGACCTTCTGACGCAATCGAAGAACCTTGCGCGACGCATGTTCGAAGCGGGTGCGGAACATGTCCCATTCGGGGGTGGTGTCGAGGCATTCGACGGTCATGATGCCCGACCGGGTGCGGGGGTTGGCTTCCCCGCGATGCAGGATCTGGTCGAGCGGGCTGAGTTCCTCCGGCAGTCCGGCCGCGTCCAAGTCCGGCGCATTGCTCATGCGCACCACGCTAGTCGGCGCCCGTCAGGCGCGGAGCGGCTTTAGTCGCTGTTGCCACAGCGGTCACAGCCCGTGCTCGCGATACACTCCTCGGCGTTGCCTCCGTAGCTCAGTGGATAGAGCAACCGCCTTCTAAGCGGTTGGTCGCAGGTTCGATCCCTGCCGGGGGCGCTTCTGGTGTGTATTGCGTCGGCTGATGCTTGCCTTTTCGGCTTCGGTTGATGGGCGACAGTGTTTCGGCTGATGCTTGGCAGTTACTTCGGTTGATCCTTGACACCATCTAGATGAGGGAGTTGAGCGTGGCCGAACAGCGGTATCAGGCTGTGTTAGCGGTGATCAGTGATGGTTTGTCGATCTCGCAGGTCGCATCGAAGGTGGGGGTGTCGCGTCAGACGTTGCACTCCTGGTCGGCCCGGTATGAGACCCAGGGCCTGGAGGGGTTGATCGGTGCATCGGCCGGCGTCATGTCCGCATCAGATGCCCGCGCAGCTGGAGGCCGCGCTGCTGGAGCTTCGGCGCTCGCGCCCCTATTGGGGTCCGCGGCGTTTGGTGTTCGAACTGGGCAAGCGGGGTGTGACCCCGGCGCCCTCGGAATCGGCGGCCTATCGGGCGTTGGTGCGCGCACAGATGATCGACCCGCGTCTACGGCGTTCGCGTCGACGGGATCGTCCGGCAGTCCCCGCAGGTCTGACCCCGGCCGCCCATCATCGGAGATGGTGGGCCACACGCAGCCGACCCTTCCCCCAAGGACATATCAACCGCCAAATGCTGCCTGTAACGCAGCACACTGCCGCCCGAAGAAGCGCTGTGCCACTGGCGTTCTGGAGGCGATGATGTCGAATCCGTGGAAGGCTCCTTCGACGACGTCGAGCTCACAGCTCACACCAGCCTCGCGCAACCTGTGCGCATAATCCACGTCCTGACCGTAGAGCGGATCCACCGTTCCCACCCCGATCCACGCTGGAGCAAGGTGGGACAGGTCGTCGCGTCGCGCCGGTACCGCAGACTGGCGATCGGCACCTTTCAGGTAGGCCTGCCATCCCAGCCGATCGCTCTTTTCGCTCCACAACCGGTAGTGCGGACTCTCAAGGCCCGGGCGACTCGATGGGCGATCGTCGACCATGGGATAGACGAGCAATTGGAACAAGGGTGTCACTTCGCGGCGATCCCGCGCGAGCAGTGCCAGCGCAGCCGCAAGACCGCCACCCGCGCTAGCGCCGCCGATCGCGATCCGGTCGGGATCCACGCCAGGCAATCGCGCCAACCATGTCAGCCCGGCATAGCAGTCCTCCAGCGCGGCTGGATAGGGATGCTTCGGAGCAAGTCGGTAGTCCACTGAGGCGACCGGTACGCCCAACTGCCGAACGAACCGGCGGCACAGCGAGTCGTCCTGGGCTGCCGTTCCGATGACGTATCCGCCGCCGTGGATCCAGAGCAATGCACCCCCGTGGGCGCACTCACGCTCGGGCCGGTGGAGCCTGATCCCGGCGCTCGGTGTGATTGTGAGGACCTCGACACCCTCGCGCGGGGACGGCGCCAATCGGGTCAGGTGACGCATCGCCGGCAGCGTCACGTGGTTGAACGGCGACCGGGGAAGCACCCGCGCAATACTTCTCAAGTCGGGGTGGTAGTAGTCAGACCGGATACGTGACACCGGTCAACTCCTCGGACACGGTCCACAACCGTTCCTGTACCTGTTGGTCGTAGGACTTCTTGCTGGAACGGACGAGTGTCGGGTAGCCCGCCATCTCCAGAAATCCGTCCGGTCCCCAGTACTGGCCACCCTGTACATCAGGCATCGTCGCGGCGTACAGCTGTGGCAGTGCGCCCTTCGCGGGATCCTGGCCGATGAAACGGTCCGTGTACTTCATCATCACCTGGGCCGGTTTCCACATGTTGCGGAAGAGCTCGGAGTGTGAATAGCCGGGGTGGGCCGTTACCGTCATCAGCGGCGCGCCCGCCGTGACCAGCCGTCGATGAAATGCGTAGCAGAACATCAGGTTAGCCAGCTTCGACTGAGCGTAGGCCAGCGCACCGCTGTACCGACGCTCCCACTGGAGATCGTCGAAATGGATGGCACCGCCGAGCTTGTGGTCCAGACTTGCCACCACCACCACTCGGGCCCCCTGGACGCCGAGCATGTTCTCGAGCAGCAGTCCCGTCAGCGCAAAGTGGCCGAGATGGTTTGTGCCGAACTGCAATTCGAACCCATCAGGTGTCGTCGTCTTGGGCGGGAACGCCACCGCCGCATTGTTGATGAGCAAGTCGATCCGCGGGTGGGCGGCACGCAGTTCGGCCGACGCTGTGCGCACCGATTCGAGCGAGCCGAGATCGAGCAGCTGCGTTGACACGTCCGCGTCGGGCACCGATCGACGAATTCTCTCGCATGCCGCCTCGCCCTTGTCCGGGTTGCGCACCGCCAACACCACCCGCGCGCCGCGTTCCGCGAGGACCCGTGCGGTGTCCAACCCAAGGCCCGTGTTGGAGCCCGTCACGACGGCGACGCGACCAGACTGATCCGGAACGTCATTCTCCGACCATGTAGCCTTCGACACCCTTACAACCTCATCGATCGCGATTGCGGACAGCGCGAAAGTTCACGCAGCGCAGAGCAACTCGCGTGGACGGCAGACGTCCGTCGCACGCGCTCGGTCATCTGACAGCCAGTTCCAATCGATCGAGTCGACGGACCAGAATGCTGGGTAACCATTGGCCGACGTCGGCGGCCTCAATCCAGGTGGTCTGGTCCAGCAGTGTCCGGAAGACGATCTGGGCTTCCAAGCGAGCCAGCGCGGCGCCGACGCAGAAGTGGGCGCCCTTGCCGAATGTGATGTGTCCCTTGCCGCCCTTGCGATCGAGGCGGAACTCGTTGGCATTCTCGAAGTGCCGGGGGTCGCGGTTGGCCGCTCCCCACATCAACAGCAGGTGCGAATCCGCGGGCAGATCGACTCCGGCCAGTGTGGTGTCGCGGACCACATGCCGGTAGTGCCCGCGGAACGGGGACTCGTACCGCAGCGCCTCCTCGATGAACGCACCCAATAGTTCGGGCTGGGTGCGGAGTTGTTCTTGAATGTCGCTGTGCGTAGCCAGGATCCATGCGGCGCTGCCCAGCAGGGAGGCGGTGGATTCGCCTGCCGCGCTGAACAGTGTGAGCATGATCGCCATCGCCGGCATCTGCTCCACCTCGCCAGAGGCATATTTGGCCGCCAGGTCGCCGATCAGCTCTGGCGCGGGGTTCTCGCCGGCCTTGGCGAAATGCTCCATGACGTAGCCGGCCAGCTCCATTGCCGCAGCGCCTGCGGCGTCGAGTTCGGCCTGGCTCACGACGCCGTCGAGCAGAGTGGTGGTGGCGTAGCCCAGTCGGATCAGCTTCTCGACGTCGTCCTGCGGCAAGCCCAACAGGTCGGCCACGACCATCATCGGGAGCCGATTTGCCATGGCGCTCATCCACTCGATGCGGCCGTGGCTCAAGCCTTGCGTCCACAGTTCTCTAGCCGTCGCTTCGGCGAATTCCTCGATGACACGTATCCGCTTGGCGGCCAGGTGCGGCACCAGCAGCTTGCGGTGTGCATCGTGTAGTGGGTCGTCTGCGGTAGCCAGGGCATGCTGCGGGCCGCCCAACGGCCCCATGTCGAACGGTGTGACGGTGCCGTCGCGGTACACCATCGTCGCGGTCAGATTGGATGAAAAGTCCCCGACACGGTTGACGGCTTCCGTCACGGCGTCCCACCCGCAGACCGCGTAGAACGTGGAATCGCCGATGCGCTGCACCGGCGATTGCTCGCGCATCCGGTCATACAGCGGATACGGGTCCTGCAAGGCTTCTGTGCCGAAGAAGTCGGTGGCGTCTGCCAAGAGGGTCATGGGGCCAGGGTGGACGGTGCGTGCATCTGCGTCAACGACGCGCGACAAACATGAAAACTCCATCGCCGCGAGCACACCGGCAGCCCTCTCACGCAACGCGATCAACCAGCGCATTGACTGAGAATTCGACGTTAGTTCTTCTCACAGTGATAAAACGTGGTGGTGAATTCGCGGCAGGAATCGACTACTGACGATTGGTTGATCGGGCGGGATCGCCACGCCGTGGCCACCGAACGGATCTACGCCGCAGCCGCCGATCTGATGTCCCGGCACGGATACGACGCTTTCAGTATCGACGCGCTGGCGGCGAAGGTGCACTGTTCGCCCGCGACCATCTACCGCCACGCCGGAGGAAAGACCGCTATCCGCGACGCTGTGATGAGCCGGCAAGCCGAAGGCGTGCTCGAGTCGGTCCGCGACGCGATCGACGGGCTGACTGGCGCGGAACGCGTCGTCACCGCCACCACGGTCGCGTTGAAGCAACTGCGAGCCGATCCGCTTGCAAAGATCATGCGCTCAATGACCAGCCTCCCCGGTGAAGAGTGGCTCACCAAGTCGGCTGTCGTCACCCGCCTCGCCGACGAAATGGTCGGACTCCCTACACCCGATCCCGTTGCTTCACAGTGGCTGATCCGCACATTTCTCGCACTGTGCTGCTGGCCGCCTGCGGATGCCGATACCGAGGAACACATGGTGCGGCGATTCCTCGGACCGCCCTACGACGCACGCGCCGACGGCCCGGTCTAGCACCATCAGCCGAGCACCTTCGGGGGTGGATGAACAGGTCGCAAGGGTTGCTGCCGCGGTCCTGATCGCGGCGCTGCTTAAGGCTTGAGCCACCGCCACTGTGCGGTGCACCACGGCGCGGCCCCGTCGAGACTGTCGGCGACGGCCTGCACCACGCCCGGCCAGTTCCAGCTGTCGTAGTCGTCGCCGGACAGCCATCCGCCGGACCGCACCTTGGGACGCCAGGCCTCGATGTCGGCGCAGACGCTGTCGTAGTCGTGTCGCGCGTCGAGGTGCACCCATGCCAGGGATTCGTCGGGAAAGAGCTTCGCCGCCGATACCGAATCGGCGATCACCAGGTGCACCGCGTCGGCGGCACCGCAGGCGATCAGATTGCGGTGCAGCAGTCCGGCCATGGTGCCCCCGCCGAACTCGACGGCGGGCCCGTGGGCGTTGACCTCAGCCGGGCCTTCGGGCCCGCTTCCCCGCGCCCAGTCGACGCCGATGATCTCGACGTCGAGTCCGTGCGCACCCATCACCTCGGCCAGTGAACAGATGCTGCGTCCCAGGTAGCAGCCCACCTCGACGAACCGATCCCCGTCGGCGAAGAACTCGGCGGCTTCTTCCTGACCTTCCCGCCACTGAAACCACCCGGGAATGTCGCGCCAGGTCTGCACCGGGCGGTCGAATCCCGTCATCGCGTCATTCACTGCCGACCCACCTTCCTGTCTGCATCCTCGGCCCGCTCACGCAGCGGTCCGTGCTGCCAGCGCGCGCCGGTAGATGTCGACGACGTGACCCCGCACAACTTTCCGCTCGCTCACCCGCCCATGCCGGCGGGCACGATTCTCAAGCCCAGAAGTGGAGCGCACCTGGAACACCGCACCCTCGACGGCGTGCACGAGGCCGGCCTGCTCGAACTCGCCGGGACCGAAAACGAAAACACCCGAAGCGTGCTGTTCGCTGAAGAACCCGCAGTCCGGAACCACCGGGTGCACCCCGGCATCGAAGCACGCCTCCACCCAACCGGAATGGGTGCCGAACCGGTACGGCAGCACCATCACATCGATCTGGCCGAGGTAGTCGACGAGTTCGGTGTCGGAGAAAGGCGGGTGCACTCGCACGTCGACCCCAGCTGAATCGTAGGCCGCCAGCCGATCCGGCACTGCACGCTCGGGGCGCCGCACCAGGAGGGCTTTCTCGTCGAGGTCCAATCGCAGTGCGACATCAACCGTCCATTCGGCGGCCACGAGCGCATCCATGATCGGCCACGGATCGACGTTCGCGCGCAAGAACTTTCCGTGTACCCCGACCACCGGGACCGCCCTCGTCACGCGTCGGGCACCCACGTACTCGGCCGGCAGCAGGTGCGGATGAGGTAGCACCATCGCTTCTACTCCCCACCGTTGCGCGATGGCGTACGCCGCGCCCCTCGTCAACGTGATCACCGCGCTGGCTTCGCGCAGGAGTAGATCGAGTCGGGCTTCGTGGGGCGCCTGGTCCGCGACATGCGGATTGGCCAGGTCGTGCGCCGTGACCACGAGTGGCACCCGGTGTTCGCGCAACACCTCGACGACCGCACGAAGATCGCCGACGGTGACCGCTTCGAATCCGAAATGAACATGGAGAACGTCGATTTCGTGGATGCGCTCGCGTAGATAGCCGGGGTCTAGCCAACGTGGTGGCCACCATTGGCCGGGCAGTGTCGCCCCTGGCGGAACCGGGTCGGGAAGAAGTGAGACGAGCGCGGGATCGGTCGTGGCGCCGACGAAGGGATGGGCGGCAGGAACCGACGCCAATCGAATCAACATCAACCTCCGTCGGACGACACTCGGGCAGAAAAAATGGCCCGCCGTTGGCTCGACGAATGCGTAACCGGACTCTACCCCGGGTCGGTGTGCACGTAACCTCGCTGAGTGAACTCCGACACGGGACGCCGGAAGCACTACGCCGCCTTCTACGGCGAGGACGCCGCGCCGCCCGATGACCGCCCGCTGTGGCTCGTCGTCGGAAACTGTCAGGCCGAAGCGCTCAGACAGGTACTCGATGCGGTGCCGGACCGGCCGTACCGCACCGTGCGAATGCCTCCGGTACACGAGATCGGTCGCCGCGATCTGCCGTACCTCGACACGCTGCTCGCGACGTCCACGATGCTGTTGAGCCAGCCCATACGTGCCGGATACCGGGATCTCCCACTCGGCACTTCGCAGTTGGCAGAACGGCTTTCACCGTCCGCGACGTGCATTCGATGGCCAGTGATCCGGTACGCGGGCTTGTACCCGTTCCAGGCCATCGTCCGGCACCCCGCCGACCGCTCGGTGGTTCCGCCGGTGGTCCCCTATCACGATCTGCGCACGGTGGCTGCCGCCCGGGCCGGACTGTCCCCCACCGGGGTGTGGGACGTCGATGTGACGGATGTACAACTGCGCGCCGCCGCGCAGGCCAGTCGCGCAGAGCTCGAGCGGCGTGAGCGGCGTGACTGCGACGTGGGCATCTCGGATGTCCTCGAACAATGCGGGGCCGAGGCCGCTCACACCATCAATCATCCCGGTAACCCCGTCCTGGAAGCACTCGGACGCCGAGTCCTGGACGCCGGAGGTTTGCGCCTCCCGGTGCCCACGATCAGCCGCACCCTCCTGGATTCCGTGCACGCACCCTTGGAACCACGCGTACTCACCGCCCTGGCTCTCGATGCCGCGCCACGCGGCCACTGGGTGCACGACGGCGCTCGCCTGTCCGTCGACAGCGTGCATGGGGCACAGCTGAATTGGTATGCAGCCAATCCCGACTTTGTCGAGCTCGCAATGGCCAGGCACGCAGAGATGATGGATATCCTCGGGCTTCTCACCGTCTCCGCCGCGTCGTGACCGTCACACATCTGCTCGTCGGACCGCGCCCGCACGGCGTCGTCCGATTCGGCTGGGATCTCCATCGCCGGATGCGCACGGATGGCTTCGATGTGTGCAGACAGTGGACCGCGCATCACGGCAGCGTGTCGCTGCCGCTTCGCGCCGACGCCGTCCATCTCCAGTTCACCGATCGTCTGTTCGGGGACAGTCCGGAAGTCGCCGCCGAGAACGTCGCGTCCCTGGCAGCTGCGGCCAGGGGGAAGGTGACCGTGACGCTCCACGACGTACCTCAACCGTCCGACGGCAAGAATTTCGCGCGCAGGACCGAGGCGTACGCCGCCGTGTCGGCAGCATGCCACGGCGTCGTCGTCAGCAGCCATCATGAGCGCGAACTGTTGCGCGACTGCGGCATTGAGCCATCGCGCCTCACGGTCATCCCGCTGCCCATCGATCCGCTGACCTGCGCTCCTGCCGCCCGCGCCTGCGGCCGGACCGTGGGCGTGTTCGGCTACATCTATCCGGGCAAGGGCCACGCCGAGGTGCTTGCCGCGCTGCCTGCAGGTGCCGAGATGCTGGCGATCGGCGAAACCTCACGCGGCCATGACGATGTGGCGATCGATCTGCAGCACTCTGCCCGGCGCCGAGGCGTCACGTTCCGCGTCACGGGCTATATCGCTGACTCCGAGGTGCCGGCAATGCTGCAGCGGGTCTCCGTCCCTGTGGTGGCCCACAGGCACATCTCAGCGTCGGGTTCGATCAACTCCTGGCTGTCGGCCGGTCGACGTCCGTTGGCACCTGAGCACCGCTACACGTCGGAGTTCGAGGAGCGCAACCCGGGTTCTCTCACGCTGTATCCCGACACCGCGGCGGGTCTACGGTCGGCAATCGAATACGCTTTGGCCACACCGGAATCGACGTGGCTCACGGCCGGCACGGTGCTGAGCCCGACCGGTGCGGATGTCGCGCGCCACTACTGGAGCTTCTTCGCGGAATGTCGCCGATGACCCCGCTGAATGCACTGCCGTTGACCGACGGCCGGTATGTCGTCCCCGGCAATCGCTGGGACCTGCTCGACCGACAGCCCCTTCGCCGGTCGGCGACTGTTGCGGTTGTCGTACCCTTCTACGACCAGCAGGCCGAGCTGAACCTCGTTCTGGCGGCGCTGGGGAGTCAGGACTATCCGCACGAACTCATCGACGTCGTCGTCTGCGACGACGGGTCGCCGCAACCGCCCGACGTCTCAGCCGCGTCACTGCGATGCTCGGTAGTCAGTCAGCGGGACAAAGGTTTTCGCGCTGCCGCGGCGCGGAACCTCGGCGTCCGCCACACCGATGCCGAGGTCCTGTGCTTCCTCGACGCCGACACGGTGCCGGAGCCGCACTACCTCAGCGCCCTGGTGCGGCTGCCCTCGCTGCTGCCGGACGCGCTGGTGGTAGGACGACGGCGTCACGCCGACCTGACCGGCTGGACCCCCGACCAGTTGCCGCAGTGGTGGTCGGGACGTCACGGTCCCCGTATTCTCGACGAGCCACGTTGGCTCAGCGATGCCTACGAACGGTCCCACAACCTGCTCGATGTCGATCACCGTTCCTATCGGTATGTGATCAGTTCGGTGATGTGCTGCAGTCGCGAGCTATTCGACTACTGCGGAGGATTCGACGAGTCGTTCGACCAGTATGGCGGTGAGGACTGGGAGTTCGCGCATCGCGCGCTGACGTGTGGCGCCGTCCTGCACCATGCGCGGGATGCCGTCGCGTGGCACAACGGAGCCGACTGGGCGGGACGGGATGTCATCCGCCGCACTGCCGCCAAGAACGCCGAGGCACTTGCTGTGTCGCGGCTGGTCCCCGACCCCGAGGCGAGGGCCCACGGACTTCGTTACGACATCCCGGAAGTCGCCGTCGAAATCGATGCCGCAGACCACGGTCCGGGCTCCCTGGTCCGCACCGCCGCGTGCTTCCTCGGTCAGGACGTGGGCCTGTTCGTCTCGGGCGCGGGCGCCGACAGCCTGCTGCGCGCACTGCGCACCGACGATCCACGCATCCGGATCGGCCCCGCGCCTGATGCGGTCCGGCGCCGTTGTCGGGTGGTGATCACGCTGGCCGGTCGCCCGGTGCTGCCGCGCGATGCCGTCGCCGAGATCGTCACGGCCGCATCAGCGGCCGGGGTTGCGTCCGTCGAGGTTCACCACGACGAGGCGTCACTGCTCTGCCGCGCCTCGTGGGCGACGCATCGGGTGCAGCGATGGAGCAGCGGACCGATTCGATTCCGTGACGTGCGCGAAACCAGCGAGATCGGCGAGACGTACACCCACCGCGGTCACGATTTCGACATGGACGTCGTGTCACCCGATGCGCCTCTGGCGTGGTGAGGATTCAAAAGCGCTATCAGGTGCCGTGTTTGGTGAAATCGTCGGCCAGGAATGTCAGCAGAACGTCGTTGAACTCATCGGCGTGGCTGATGGGAATGCCATGAGGCGCACCGGCGATCACATGTAATCGACTGTCTGGCAACGCATCGTGCGTGCGCCGGCCGGAACCCTCGAACGGCACCGTCGCATCGCTGTCACCGTGGATGACCAGGCTCGGCACCGTCACCTTCGGTAGATCCTCGCGGAAGTCTGTTCCGCCGAAGGCCGCCATGCAGGCAAGCGCGGCCGCCTTACTCGCTTCGCCGCACATCTGCAGAGCCCACCGCCGCTGCTCTCCGGTGATCGCGAGGCGGCCGTCGACGGAGAAGACATCGGTCATCATCTGCTCGTAGAAGGAGTCCTGGTTCGCGGTCAGCGCCGCCGCCATCTTCGCGGCCTCCACTTTGCCAAGCGGACCCTCGGGATTGTCCTTGCGATACTGCATGAACGGCGTCACCGACGCTGCGAACACCGCACTCCGGATACGTTCGGTGCCCTTACGGGCGCAGTAACTGGCGACCTCTCCGCCGCCCATCGAGAAGCCGACCAGGGTCACGTCCCGCAGATCGAGTTCCTCCAGCACAGCGGACAGGTCGTCGGAAAGGCTTTCGTAGGTGTAGCCGATCAGTGGCTTGTCGCTACGTCCGAACCCACGGCGGTCGTAGGTGACCACCCGGTAGCCGGCGTCGCGCAGTGCACCGACCTGGGGAGCCCACGAATCGGCGGTCAGAGGCCGCCCATGAATCAACACGACCGGGCGGCCGTCGCCGCCGGTGTCATCGACATGCAGGTTCGTGGTGCGTAACGGCCCTCGGTAGGCGGCGATCGCAGTCATGGAAGGACGGGTCCTCTCCTCGGCGTGGTTTGTGCTGATGTACCCACACCTGTCAGACACCTTCACCCGGGTGTGCGGTCGATCACGGTAGCCAACCCGTCGAGCACTCGCGCGAGCCCGAACTCGTAGGCATGATCCGCGCTGACCGCACTGTTGAACGCCTGCCCTGCTGCAGCGCCCACCCGCGCCGCCAGGGGAAACTTCTCTGCGGTGAACACTGTGGCCAGCAGGGGTTCCGCACGTTCCCACCAGGCCTGGTCGCTGATTCCGCTGCCGACCCGCGCTTTGTGGGTGTCGATCTCGATACGGGCCACCGCCGCGACGAAGCCCAGCACGTATGTCAGAGCCGAATCCATCTCGACGTCGGCGAGCCCGAGGCCGTCGAATGCCTGCAGTTCGTGCTCATACTTCGCGCAGGTTCCGGGCCCCAGCGGCGGACGGGTGGTGGCCACTTGTACCACCCACGGGTGCGCAGCGAGCATTGATCGGTTTTCTGCTGCGATGGTCGAAACCCTTTCCCGCCAGGGCATTTGAGAGATGTCGGGGCGCGGCATGTGCAGGTAGACCGAATCGAGGATCAGGTCGAGGAGTTCGGCCTTACCCGGCACGTAGGTGTACGTCGCCATAGGTGCGATGCCCAGCTTCTTTGCGACCGCACGGATGGTCAGAGCCGACAGCCCGTCGGTATCGGCGATGTCGATCGCCGCGGAAACCACGGCATCGACCGAAGTGCGCTGCTTCGGCCCACGTGCCGCCCGTGCGTCGTCGGGCGCCCTCCACAACAGCGCCAGAGTGCGCGCCGGGTCTCCAGCACTGCTTCTGTCCACGCGGCAATCGTAGCGTGGTTTCTATGTACGCTGTACGTTGTACTTTGTACGTAGACACGAGGAGACCTATGACATCCCTTCCCGCACCCGGCGGCTTCGCTCCCTCCCCCACCGATGTCGACGACGTCCTGGCGTGGTTCACGCGTTACGACGCACTCGCTGTCGCCAAAGAGATCGACGCCATGGCCGACGAAGCGATGTTCCCCCTCAACGAGGTGACCGACGGTTATGCGGCGTCATGCGACCGGGACACGTTCATCAACCAGATGACCGAACAACTCGGCGACGCCGGCGACGTCTCGATGGAGTCGGTGCGGACGCCGCATTTCATCAACGAAAACCTGGTGTTCGTGATCACCGATGCGACCATCACCGCTGGTGAGCACCGCCAGCACATGCGCTACGGCGACCTGCTGGTCAAAACCGACCGCGGCTGGAAGTTCCAGACGATGGTGCAGGGCGGCTGGGGCGAGTTCTAGCTGCGTGGTGAGGTTCCGCGGGAAGCGAACGCCCTCGCGCGGGGCCCGAACAGCTGGAAATGTCAGCCCCGTGACTGTGCACACCACATCCCTGCGGCACGACATCGACGGCAGCTCCTTCGACTCTGTCCTGGTCCACGACGATTACCGCTACGACGGGGCCGGACCTGCGCCGACCGTGTTGGTCTTCCACGGCATGGAAGGTCGCAGCGACGCTCAGATGCAGTTCGCGACGCGCCTCGTCGAACAGGGTTACCAAGCCATTGCCGTGGATCTGTTCGGCGAGGACGTCAGCCGCGGCGGCATCGAAGCCACCGGCGCGGCGATGGCGGGCTTCGTCGAGGATCGCGTCGCGCTGGCCGAGCGACTCGCCACCGTGCTGGCAACGTTGGCGGCAGCGCCGCAGGTCGACGCACAGCGCATGGCAGCCATCGGCTTCTGCTTCGGCGGGCTCTGTGTGCTCGACCTTGCTCGGTACGGCCATCCTCTCGTCGGGGTCGCCAGCTTCCACGGCCTCCTCACACCTCCCCCGGATGGCGACGGGTGGCGCGACGTCACCGCGAAGGTCATCGTGTTCCACGGCTGGGACGACCCGTTCGCTCCGCCGGAGGACGTCGTCGCACTGGGAGCGGAGTTCTCCGGGAGGGGCGTCGACTGGCAATTGCACGCCTACGGCAACACGATGCATGCCTTCATGGCACCCTTCGCCAACGACCCGTCCCGTGGTGTGCTCTTCAGCGAATCCGCCTCTGCGCGGGCGTGGACGGCGGCAAGCCACTTCCTCGCCGAGTGTTTCGCCGGCGCCGAGTAGCTCGGGCATGCACGATTACTGGAACCACAACACCGCATACCACCCCTGGCTGGCGGGCATCGCCGACGAGCACCACGGCACCGTCCTCGACGTCGGATGCGGTGACGGGCTGCTCGCCGAGCGCCTGGCACCGCTGTCCCGGTCGGTCGTCGGTATCGACGCCGACCCGGACGCGGTGCGGCGCGCGCGGGAGCGGCTCTCCGGCCGCCGGAACGTCACGATCGTCGAGCAGCCCTTCGACGCCTACGACCCCGGCGATGCCCGCTTCGACCTGATCACGTTCGTCGCGGCGATCCACCACATGGACCTGCGCGCGGCGCTGAGCACAGCGCGAGAGTTGTTGACACCCTCGGGTGAGATCGCGATCGTCGGACTCAGCGCGAACAAGACTGCGCTGGACTGGGTTTGGGCGGGCCTTTGCCTGCCTGCGGTCCGCCTCGCCTCGCGGCTGCATCGCGAGACACCCGATGTCGGACTGGTGATGACGGAACCCCGCGAAAGTCTCGCGGAGATCCGCGCCGTCGCCGACGACGTAATTCCTGGAGCAACGGTGCGGCGCGGGTTGTACTACCGGTATCTGCTTCGGTGGCGGCGAACCGTAGGCTGAGCGTCGATGGCTACCGAGGACGTGAACCGTCGCCTGGCCGCGCTGCCGGAATCCGGCTACGTCTACCGCACCGCATGGCGCGTCGCCACGGGTGACATCGGCAGCGATCTCAACCTTCGCCTCGACGGCGTGGCCCGGTACATCCAGGAGGTGGGCGCCGAGAACCTCGTTGATGCCGGCGAGGCCGAAGACCACCCGCACTGGCTGGTTCAGCGCACCGTGATCGACGTGATCGAGCCGATCGAATTCCCCGACGAGGTCTCGTTCAGCAGATGGTGCTCGGCGCTGTCGACACGTTGGTGCACCATGCGCGTCGACCTCGTGGGAAGCGATGGCGGACGCATCGAGACCGAGGGGTTCTGGATCGCGATCAACGCGAAAACCCTTACGCCGCAACGCGCAACCGATTCCCTCATCGCGCGGTTCTCGACGACGACCGACGACCACCGCCTCAAGTGGCGTCCCTGGCTGCAGAACCCGGCCGTCACCGACGAGGCGGTCCCGTTCGCCCTGCGCCGCACCGACATCGACCTCTTCGAGCACGTCACGAACACGGCATACTGGCACGCGATCCACGAGGTCATGGCACTGGTGCCCGAGGTGTGCACTCCGCCCTACCGGGCCGTGATCGAGTACCGCAAACCCATCAAGTACGGCGAGGACGTGACGATCGGCTGGCTGCGTCGGCGAGGTTCGGAAGCCACCGTCGTGGACCTCGCCTTCGTCGTCGACGGCGAGGTGCGCGCGGCCGCGTTGTTGGCAAAGCTCTGACCCAAGTCTCGCTGAGTGGGACTGCGCCTTGTTGCGCGTTCACCCGCCGTTCACCGTGGGCGCTGTCCTGAACAACGGCGGGAGGAAGTGTTCCATGAATGATGCGTCTTCGACAGGCGCGACACGACGGCCCAAAGCGTGGCGCCGAAACGCGGTGCTGCGCATCGTCGGGGCCGTGACGGTGGCCACGACCGTGCTGGTCGGTGCAGCGCTGCCCGCCTCGGCAGCCGAACTGATGCGGGTCACCTTCGTGCGCCACGGACAGTCCGCAGGCAATGCGTCGGGCCTGATCGACACGTCCACACCGGGGCCGGTGCTGACCCCCACAGGCCACCAGCAGTCCCAGACGATCGCCGGCATCCTCGGCGACAACAACTACGACGCGATCTATGCCTCCACGATGGTGCGCACTCAGCTCACGGCGGCACCGATGTCCCAGTACCTCGCGTTGCCCATCCAGGTCGTCTCAGGGCTGCAGGAGATCGAGGCCGGTGTCTTCGAAGGCACCCCCGAAAGCCAGGCACAAACCGGCTACGGCCTCTTCCCACTTGCCTGGGCCATCCAGGGCAACCGGGATCTGCGCATCCCCGGGTCGATCGACGGCAACGAGTTCGATGCGCGGGTCGACGGCGCCCTTCAGACGATCTACGACAACGGCGACCGCAACCCGGTGATCTTCTCCCACGGTGGAGCGATCATGTTCTGGACGATGATGAACGCGCAGAACCTCACGGCCGCTGAAAAGATCGACCTGCTGCGTACCGCGCCGTTGAGCAACACCAACTACGTGATCGTCGAAGGCAACGCCGAAGACGGCTGGACTCTGGTCAACTGGAACGGAAAGCTGTTCAGCCCGGAGCCGACGCTGACCGCCGAGGTCCGCCGCCAGTGGCGGACCCTGAACCGCCAGCTGACCGCCAGCGGCAGGGAGTTCTTCGCGTCGTTCGCATCTCGCGACTTCGCCACCATCGCAACGGCATTCAACCGCAGCATCGCCGAGGCCAAGTTCTCGATCGCAAAATACCACCGTGCGGTACACGCGAAGATCATCAGCGACCTCAACAAGAAGGCCGAGCAGCCGGCGCAGGAGACCGCGACAGCAGTCGCTGCGGCGGTCGGCCAGGACGACGCTGCGGCAGACGCCGATGTGTCGGACGCCGACAGTGCGCCGTCGACAGGCAGGTCCACCTCCAAGGCGGACGCCGACCGTGCCGGCGACGACGACAGCGTGCTCGACGCGGTGAAATCCGATGACGAGGACGGCACCGAGCCTGATGAGGTGTCCGACACCGTCGATGCGAACGACGCGGCGGAGACGACCGAGGACGCCGACGAGTCCGCGACGCAAGACTCCTCGGAGGCTGACGACGACGCCGCTGACCGAGACGGTGAGGACGCACAGCGCGACGCCGCCTGACCGACACCGGCATCGGCCCCCTCCCACAGCGGGAGGGGGCCGATTGCATGTCGGGCATTTCGGCTCCGCCGCGCCGGCTGCGGCCCTACCGTGTCGGGGTGGTCCTTCACGCCGACGCGCCGGCATCGATGGTGGCGCGGGTCGCGCTGATCCTCGGATGCTTCGACCGGGCCGGCCGCGTTCTGCGACTCGACCAGGTGGCTGCCCGCGCCGGGCTGCCCAGATCGTCGGTGCACCGCATCCTCACCCAATTACATGCCGCGGGTCTGCTGCAGCATCGCTCGGACGGGTACTGCCTGGCCGCATCCTCGCTGCCGGGAGCAGGCACCGGCGACCACTCCGCCCTGCGCGCCGCCGCTGCGCCGGTACTGGACCGCTTGCAGAGCGACACCACGCTCGTCGTGCAGCTCGGGGTGCTGCTCGGCTCGGATGTCGTTTACCTGGACAAGATCTCGGGCAGCAGCAGCGTCGCGGTCCCGGTCGGTGTCGGGGACCGGACGCCGGCACACGCGAGCGCGCTCGGCAAGGCCATCTTGGCGACGTTTCCCGCCGAGACCGTCGACGAGTTGCTCGGCGGCCCGCTTCGCAAGTGCACGCCGGCCACGCTAGGAGACCTGTCGTCGCTGCACACGGAACTGGCGCGGATTCGCTCCCGACACGGGCTGGCCTACGACGACCAGGAGCTCGTCGTGAACCTGGCCGGTATCGCGGCGCCGATCCTCAGTACCGACGGCGCGGTGGCAGGACTCTCGCTGATCGGTCCCGCGCCGGCCGAACGCCTCACCAGGGTGGCGCCGTTTCTGACCCGCGCGGCACGCAGCATCGCCGACCGGGTCGGAGCGGCACCGACGGCCGCCGACCAACAGCCCGACCTCGCCGCCGTCACCGATGACATGTTGTCACGGGTGCTCCGCACCCTGTCGTCGGACGACTGGGTCTGAGCGCTCCTACCAGATGAGATCATCGACGTTGAGTCCCAGCGCGAATCGGCCTGCGACGGCCAGGACCTGGTCGATATTGCTCGACACGTGCTTGCGGGCAGTCTGCATGTCCCGCCACAACCGCTCGAGGAGTTCGTCGTCGCCACTGCCGTGCGCATCGGAGACGATCGCACCGACCGCCTTGAAGGCCCGCTCGCACGCCATCACCTGATCTCGACGGGTGCGCAGGACCAACTCCGCATCCGGCTGGCCACCGGAGCTGACACACGCCACCAGCTCGCCCACATTGCGCTGGATCTGCAGCAGCGAAAGCTCGATGCCGCTGTTGGCCATCGCGATAGAGCTCAGAGGCGCGGAGCTGGCCGCGGCGTCCTGCGCAGCCAGCACCCGCTGCGCGCCGCCCAACAGCGGCATCGTCCCCGCGAGCGTGAACACGGTCGGCTGCGGAAGTCTGTCGAGGGGCGTCGCGGTGGCGTTCCGCCCGGAATGCAGCCAGCTGAACGTGCGATGGTCAGGCACGAACGCGCCCGACACCAGCACGTCGTCGGCACCGATCCCCTTCAGCCCGAGGCCGTTCCACGTGGGTTCGACGACATAGTCGGCCCGCGGCACCAGCACAGCCATGAAGTCCTGTGCCGCGCCGTCACTGCCGAGACGAAGCGCCGCGGCACTCAACCACGAGGAGTGCCGCGCACCCGTGCATCTGGTCCAGCGACCGGACAGCCGGAACCCACCCTCTACACGCTGCAGCCGGCCGGTCGGGGCATACGACGAGCAGAGCAGCGCACGGTGATCTGTACCCCAGATTTCCTGCAGCACAGACTCTTCGCGCACCGAAAGCCCCCAGCTGTTGACACCGAGCCATCCCGCGAGCCAGCCGGTCGACATGCAGGCCGCCGAAAGCTCCCGCGTCGCGGTCAGATACTGCTCCGGCGCGCTGTCGAGACCACCGAAAGCCGGAGGTCTCAGCAGCGAGAAATAGCCTGCGTCGTGCAGTGCATCGATGATCTCCGGCGCTACCTCGGCGGTGTGATCGACGGTGGCGGCCGAAGCGCGGATGGTGGGCAGCAGGGCGCGCACCGCGTCGAGGACGGACTCCGGCGTCCGAGTTGCCCTCACCGCGCCTCACTGCGTGCCACGATCATGCTTACCATCTGCCGCGTCCGGGAAGGAGGCGTATGTCCGTCGGTGCTCGCGAGTTCGTCTCGCAAGTACTCGAGCTCGCTGTCACCGACACTGTCAGAGCGTGGTTGACGGTCGCCTTCGACGCTGACGCCGACATTGAAAACGCCGCTGCCGCCGTCATCGGTGCCTACCCGCTGGTGGCTGTCTGCAGGCATGGGGGAGGACATCTCTCCGGCGGCCGTCTCACCGGCCGGTGGCGCACGGTGGTCGGCGCCGTTCATGCGGACTGGGTGCTGGTGCCGGCTCTCGAGGCGACGCGGGGCGGGGCGGCACGCCGGGTCCTCGTGTCGCGTGAGGACGCCGGCGTCGATGGTGCTACCGGCGAGATGGCAGCAGGCGCTGTAGACGTGACCATCTCGGATTTGTCCGTGGCGCATGCGCGTGTCTTCGCGGGCGAGGAGAAAACGGCCATGGTTCGCGGAGCCGTCGGGCCAGCCGCGGTGGTCGTCGGGTCCGCTGACGGAATGTTGCAACAGCACATTCGTCAACTGCGTACCCAGCTCGCCGTGTCATCGAGTGCGGCCGCCGTCACCGAGACAGAGGCGGCGCACATCGCTCGGGCGGCGTCGGACATCGATGCGGCGAAGCTCCAGATCACTGAAATCTCCGATGGCCGAGGCGATGTGGATGTCGCGGTCGGAGCGAGCCGACAGGCCGTGGCGCGCGCGCGAGCCGCCGCCGACCACCTGCTCGAACACAGCAGGCACGCGCTGGACGCGTCCAATCCCGCGACGCGGCGGTGGCGCGACGTCGACGCCGGCAGCCGCCTTGCCGTGCGCATACTCGACGGGCTGGGCGCGCCGTTACGCTGACCGGGTGTCCGATCTTGTACTGACGCAGGTCGAGGACCGCGTCGCGCTCATCACCATCAACGATCCCGACCGGCGCAACGCGGTGACCGCCGAGATCTCGGCGGCGCTGCGCGCGGCGGTCGACGCCGCCGAGGCGAACCCCGACGTCCACGCGGTGATCGTCACCGGCGCAGGCAAGGCGTTCTGCGCCGGCGCGGATCTGACCGCGTTGGGTGCGGCCACCGAGGACGGACTCCGGGTGATCTACGACGGCTTCCTGGCTGTGGCTGACTGCACGTTGCCGACGATCGCGGCAGTTAACGGCGCCGCGGTCGGGGCGGGCCTGAATCTGGCGCTGGCCGCGGACGTCCGGGTCGCCGGACCCGCCGCGATCTTCGACCCACGCTTCCAGAAGCTCGGCATCCATCCCGGCGGCGGCGCCACGTGGATGCTGCAACGTCTCGTCGGACCACAGGTGGCCCGGGCCTCGCTGCTGTTCGGCATGCGCTTCGATGCCGACGCCGCCGCGCGCCACGGCCTCGCGCTGGAAGTCGCCGAGGATCCCGTGGCGACCGCACGCACTTTGGCGGCGGGCCCGGCCAGTGCACCGAGGGAGGTGGTCCTCGCGACCAAGGCCTCGATGCGCGCCACCGCGCACCCCGGCACCGTAGACTCCGACCAGCACCGGCTCGCAGTCGATGTCGAGATCGGCCCGCAGGCAACGTCGATCGAGTCGCCGGAGTTCGCAGCTCGGCTGGCAGCCGCCAAACGCACGTAGCTACGGCGCCAGCGCGACGATCCGCTCGGCGCGCCGAAGCACCGGCATGTCCACCATCTGACCTTCGAACTGGAAAACCCCGCGCTCGTCACGGGCCGCGGCCAGGACACGTCGCGCCCAGTCCGCTTCCTCGTCGGTCGGAGCGTATCCCTCGCGGATGACGGCGATCTGGGTCGGGTGGATCGCGATTTTGCCGTCGAATCCGACGGCGACCGCGTCGTCGACCTCTGCTCGCAGTCCGTCGAGGTTCTTGATGTCGAGGAACACCGAGTCGAAGGCCAACCGGCCGTAGGCTTTTGCGGCCAGCAGAGTCTGCGACCGGACGTGCCGCGCGACTTCGCGATAGGAGCCGTCCGGATACCGGTTCGCCGTGCCGCCGAGCACCGCGAACAGGTCTTCGGCGCCCCACATGAGCGCGTACGTGTTGTCGGCGCGTGCGAGCTCGACCACATTGAGCGCGGCCAGGGGCGTCTCGATGAGCACGAAGACGTTCAGCGGGGCCAGCGCGGTGACCTGCTCGGCAGTCTCGGACTTGGCGAGCATGACGGTGGTGTAGGGCGTCTTGGCGACAGCGTCGAGGTCGAGGTCATGGTCCGACGTCCCGGACGGATTGACCCGCACCACCGTGCGGTCGGGGTCCAGTGGCGCGTCGACCAGCGCCTGACGTGCCGCGGGACGATCGTTGGCCGCGACGCCGTCCTCGAGATCGAGAATCACGATGTCGGCGGTGGCCGCGGCCTTGTGATATCGCTCCGGACGATCGGCCGGGCAGAACAGCCACGCGGTCCCGGCTGCCAGGCTCACCCGGCATCTCCTTCGGGTCGCTTGCGCACCATCGTCTTTCGCGATGCCATGGCCACGATGTCGCCGTGCTGGTTGCGGCCGACGTGGCTGAACGTGACGATCCCCTCACCCGGCCGACTCTTGGATTCGCGCTTGTCGGTCACCTCGGTCTCGGCGTAGAGCGTGTCACCGTGGAACAGCGGCTTGGGGAAGGCGACCTCGCCGAAGCCGAGGTTGCCCACGATAGTGCCCTGCGTGAGCTGGGCGACCGACAGGCCGACCAGCGTGGACAGCGTGAACATCGAGTTCACCAGCCGCTGGTGGAACGGCGGCAGCGCATCGGAGAACGCCGCATCGAGGTGCAGCGCCTGGGTGTTCATGGTCAGCGTGGTGAACAGCACGTTGTCGGCCTCGGTGATGGTGCGGCCGGGCCGGTGCTGGTAGAGCACACCGGTTTCGAACTCCTCGAACCACAGCCCCCGCTGGGTGATGACCTTCTTCTCGCTCATTACAGGCCCAGCTCCCGCCCGATCAGCATCAGCTGCACTTCCGTTGTGCCCTCGCCGATTTCGAGGATCTTGCTGTCGCGGTAGTGTCGCGCCACCGCATACTCGTTCATGAAGCCGTAGCCGCCGAAGATCTGCGTGGCGTCGCGGGCGTTGTCCATCGCCGCCTCACTGGCCACCAGCTTGGCGATCGCCGCCTGCTTCTTGAAAGGCTTGCCGGACAACATGAGTGCGGCGGCATCGTAGTACGCGGCGCGGGCGACGTGGGACCTGGCCTCCATCCGCGCGATCTTGAAGGCGATGGCCTGGTTGCTGCCGATCGGACGGCCAAACGCCTCGCGCTCCTTGGAGTACTTGACGCTCTCGTCCACGCAACCCTGCGCCGCGCCGACCGACAACGCGGCGATCGCGATGCGGCCCTCGTCGAGAATGCGCAGGAAGTTCGCGTAGCCGCGTCCACGCTGGCCGAGCAGGTTCTCCTGCGGCACGCGGACATCGTCGAAGCTGAGCGGATGGGTGTCCGAGGCGTTCCAGCCGACCTTGTTGTACGCGGGCTCCGCGGTGAATCCCTGGGTGGGAACGGGCACCAGGATCGACGAGATCTCCTTCTTGCCGTCGTTCTCTCCCGTGACGGCAGTGACGGTGACGAGCTTGGTGATGTCGGTGCCCGAGTTCGTAATGAACTGCTTGCTGCCGTTGATCACCCAGTGGCCGTCGTCGAGGCGTGCGGTGGTCCTCGTCGCCCCGGCATCGCTGCCGCCGCCGGCCTCGGTCAGTCCGAAGGCGCCGAGGGCCTTGCCGGAGGCCAACTCCGGCAGCCACTCCTGCTTCTGCTCCTCGGTGCCGAATCGGTACACCGGCATGGCACCCAGCGACACTCCGGCCTCCAGTGTGATCGCCACGCTCTGGTCGACCTTGCCGAGCTCCTCCAGCGCCAGGCACAGGGCGAAGTAGTCGCCGCCCATGCCGCCGTACTCCTCGGGGAACGGCAGCCCGAACAAGCCCATGTCGGCCATTCCCGACACGACCTCGTACGGGAAGGAGTGCTCTTCGTCGTGTTTGGCCGCGACGGGGGCGACGACGCTCTGGGCGAAGTCGCGCACGGTCTTGGCCAGCTGTTCGTAGTGGTCGGGCAGGGTGCCCGTCGCGAGAAAATCACTCATGCGCGATCCGCTCCGCTTCTCGCTGTACTGCTCATGCTTGCGGCTCCTTGGTTGCCGTTATCCGGGCCAGCACCTGGCCCACCTTCACCTGTTCGCCCGCGCCGACCAACAGCTCCGCCACCCCGTCGACAGGTGCGGACAGCGCGTGCTCCATCTTCATCGCCTCAACCGTGACCACGACGGTCCCCGCCGTCACCGTCGCACCGTCGTCGACGCCGATCGCGACGACCGCGCCGGGCATCGGGCTGGTCAGTTCGGCGTCGCCGCTGTGCTCGTCGTCGGGGCGCACGGGAGCTTCCCGCACCTCCTCAACCATCACGACGCGCCCCGCACCTGCCAGCCACACCTGCCCGGCCATGTCGGCGACAAGATGGTCAGAGCGCAGTCCACCGATCGTGACGGTCAGCACGTCGTCGGTGAGAGACGCTCGCAATGTGCGGGTTTCACCACCCTCCACCGCCGCCGTCGCATCGTCGGGCGTGCCCGTGAGCCAGACGTGGTCGGTTCGCTCTCCCGCGCGCAGCCGCAACGATGTCGGTGCCCGACCAGCGATGCGCCACCCCGACGGCACCTCCCACGGGTCGGATGCTGTTGTCGGCCAGGACTTCAACCAGCGATACGCCGCCGCGGCGACCAGGTCGTCGTCGGTGGGTGGCGCCGGAACGAAATCTGGCAACCGACGGTCGAGGAGTCCGGTGTCCAAATTCCCGGCCGCCACCTCGGGGTCGGCGAGCAGGAAGCGCAGGAACTCGACGTTGGTCGTCACGCCGAGCACCGCGGTGTCGGCGAGCGCGGTGTCCAGTGCGCGCAGCGCGGCCGCCCGGTCCTGCGCGTGCGCAACCACTTTGGCCAGCATCGGGTCGTAGTCGCTGCCGACCACGGTGCCGCACGCCAAGCCAGAATCGACGCGGATCCCGGAACCGGACGCCTCCCTCAGCCCGATCACCTGACCGCCGGTCGGGAGAAAGCCGCGGGCGGGGTCTTCGGCATAGACCCGCGCCTCGATCGCATGGCCGTCGAGGCGGATGTCTTCCTGGGCGACCGGCAGCTTCTCCCCCGCCGCGACGCGAACCTGCAGTTCCACCAGGTCCAGTCCCGTGACCATCTCGGTGACGGGATGCTCCACCTGCAGGCGGGTGTTCATCTCCATGAAGAAGAATTCGTCGGGTCGGTCGGCGGACACGATGAACTCGACGGTGCCCGCCCCCGTATAGTCGACACTGCGGGCCGTGTCGCAGGCCGCGGCGCCGATGTGGGCCCGAGTCTGCTCATCCAATAACGGGGATGGCGCCTCCTCGATGACCTTCTGATGGCGCCGCTGCAGGCTGCATTCACGCTCGCCCAGGTGCACCACATTGTCATGGCTGTCGGCAAGCACCTGCACCTCGATGTGCCTGGGATTCAACACGAACCGCTCCAGGAACAGGGTGTCGTCGCCGAACGACGATGCCGCCTCGCGACGCGCACTCGCAAGTGCCGCAGGAAGTTCCGACGCGTCGTGCACGACGCGCATGCCCTTGCCGCCGCCGCCGGCCGAGGGCTTCACCAGCACCGGAAATCCGACGTCGGGGGCGCCCGAGATCAAGTCGGCGTCGGTCAGGCCGGGCCGCGAAATTCCGGGCACGACAGGCACGCCGAACTCGGAGACCGCGGCCTTTGCCGAGATCTTGTCGCCCATCGTCTGGATCGCCGCGACCGGCGGACCGATGAACACCACACCTGCCGCGCTCAGCGCTTCGGCGAATTGAGCGTTCTCTGAAAGGAATCCATAGCCGGGATGGACGGCCTGGGCTCCCGTGCGTTCGATCGCCGCAAGGAGCGCATCGATGGAGAGGTAACTCTGCCGCGCCGGCGCGGGGCCGATGTTGACCGCAACGTCGGCTTCGGCGACGTGGCGGGCGTGGGCATCGGCATCGCTGAACACGGCGACCGAGCGGATGCCCATGGCCCGCAGCGTCCGGATCACCCGGACGGCGATCTCCCCGCGGTTGGCTACCAGAACTGTTTCGAACATCGTCACATCCTGAAGACGCCGTAGGACACCGGCTCCAACGGAGCCTGACCTGCCACCGAAAGTGCCAATCCGACAACGGCTCTGGTATCAGCGGGATCGATGACCCCGTCGTCCCACAGCCGGGCGGTGGAGTAGTACGGGTTGCCCTGGTCCTCGTACTGCGCACGGATCGGCGCCTTGAACCCCTCTTCCTCCTCTGGCGACATGTCCCCCCGTACGGTGGCCAGCACGGACGCGGCCTGCTCGCCACCCATCACCGAGATCCTGGCGTTCGGCCACATCCACAGGAACCGCGGCGAATAGGCCCGGCCGCACATCGAATAGTTCCCGGCGCCGTAGGACCCGCCGATCACCACGGTAAGCTTCGGCACCCGCGCACAGGCGACCGCGGTGACCATTTTCGCTCCGTGCTTGGCGATACCGCCCGCCTCGTAGTCGCGGCCGACCATGAACCCGGAGATGTTCTGCAGGAACAGAAGTGGGGTGTTGCGCTTATCGCACAGCTCGATGAAGTGGGCGCCCTTGACGGCAGACTCACCGAACAGCACGCCGTTGTTGGCGACGATCCCGACCGGATGTCCGTGGATGCGCGCGAATCCGGTGACGAGCGTCGTCCCGTATTCGGCTTTGAATTCGGCGAACTCGCCACCATCGACGATGCGGGTGATCACCTCGTGAACGTCGTAGGGCACCCGGGGGTCGACGGGGACGACGTCGTAAAGCTCGGACTGATCGGCGACCGGATCGACGACCGGCGCGACGTCCCACGGTGCCGCCGCTTTGGGCGCCAACGTGCTGACGATCCGGCGGACGATTCGTAGGGCGTCCCGGTCGTCGTAGGCAAGGTGGTCGGTCACACCGGAGACCTTCGAGTGCAGGTCGCCGCCCCCGAGTTCCTCGGCGGTGACAACCTCACCCGTGGCCGCTTTCACCAGCGGCGGGCCGCCGAGGAAGATCGTGCCCTGGTTGCGCACGATCACGGCCTCGTCGCTCATCGCCGGGACGTACGCCCCGCCCGCGGTGCAGGATCCGAGGACGGCGGCGATCTGCGCAATTCCCTTGGCGCTCATGGTCGCCTGGTTGTAGAAGATGCGCCCGAAGTGGTCCCGGTCGGGGAACACCTCGTCTTGGCGGGGCAGGAACGCACCGCCCGAGTCGACCAGATACACGCACGGAAGCCGGTTCTGCAGCGCGACCTCCTGGGCGCGCAGATGCTTCTTCACGGTGATCGGGTAGTAGGTGCCGCCCTTCACCGTCGCGTCGTTGGCGACGATCATGCACTCGCGGCCGGAGACCCGCCCGATGCCGGCGATCATTCCCGCACCGGGGCACTCGTCGTCGTACATGCCGTCGGCGGCCAGCGCAGCCAGTTCCAGGAACGGACTCCCCGGGTCGAGCAGCCCGTCGACACGGTCGCGCGGTAACAGCTTGCCTCTGCTGACATGCCGCTCACGGGCCCGTTCGGGCCCGCCCAGCGCGGCCGCGGCGAGCTTGGCCCGCAACTGTTCGACCAACGCGACGTGATCGTCGCGATGAGATGTCCGCGCTGGCATCGCCGAAACCACCTTTAGTTAATGGTGACTAACCGAATGGTATGTTAATCATCATTAACTGATGCTGTCCACCAGCGGCCGGAGGTTTAGCTCATGACGACCCCAGCCCGATCGTCGGCCCAGCCGACAGCCGCCCGATCGTCGGCCCAGCCGACACCCGCCTCGCCGCGCCGCAAGGCCAAATCCGACCGACGCGGCCAACTGGTCGCCGCCGCGGAGCGACTCTTCGCCGAACACGGCTACCTCGCCGTCCGACTCGAGGACATCGGGGCGGCCGCCGGGATCAGCGGCCCCGCCATCTACCGGCACTTCCCCAACAAGGAGGCGCTGCTGGTCGAGCTTCTTGTGGGCATCAGCACCAGGCTGCTCGCCGGCGCCACCGAGGTGGCGAGTGAAACCGAGGATGCATACCCCGCTTTGGCCGCCCTCATCGACTTTCATCTCGACTTTGCGCTCGGCGAGTCCGATCTGATTCGGATCCAGGACCGAGACCTGGGCAACCTACCCGCGGCGGCGAAGCGTCAGGTGCGGCGCAAGCAGCGGCAGTACGTCGAGATCTGGGTGCAAGTCCTGCGTCGTCGCGACACTGAGCTCACCGAAGCCGACGCCCGCCTGATGGCCCACGGAACATTCGGCCTGCTGAACTCGACCGCCCACAGCATGAAACCCGGGACCACGAGAACGGCCGAGACCAGCTCGCGGTCCGTCCTGCGAGCGATGACGGTCGCGGCGCTGACCTCGGCCAGTCCCGGTAGAAAACGTGAGGATCGAGCGGGCTAGTACCAAGCCCTCCTACCGCCGACCGGGCGGCCGACGGATCCGAGAATCCAGAACACAGCACCGATCACCAGGAGCACGACGCCGATGTAGGTCAAGATCGCCGTGTTCAAGATGAGACCCAGGATGAGAAGGATTGCTCCGAAGACGATCATTTCCACTCCGTTCCGCGACGACCAGATGAAGAGTTACTGACTGGGTTGTGGGACATCGCAATCCGTGACCTTCGGATTGACTCCCGCGTAGTTCAGCGGGCCCGCCACGACGGTCAGCGCGATGCTTCCCGCTGTGGCGCAATTGGCTTCGCCACCGGTGAAGTAGTCACGTTGATAGGCGGCAAAGACACCGATCAACAACCAGACGAGCACAATGACGCCGAGAATTCCTCGCATGCCGTGCCACCTCCGTCTGCGCGCTCCGTAGTGGCGCGCGAGGAAGTTTTACCCCGCTGAAAATTCAGGTAAACCTTGGCGCAGGCAGGTCAAGTGGTGAATGCGGACGTCAGCCAGTCGCACATCGCTTTTCGCAGCACCGCCCGGTTTTCCCGCTTGTCGATCTCGTGGCCGTCGTCCTCGAACGCCAGCAGGTGCGTCTTTCGCCCCAGCGCGGTCAGCGCATCGCACATCTGCTGCGATTCGCTGGGCGGGACGTTGGTGTCGTTCAGTCCATGAACCAGCAGCAGAGGCGCCGTGATCGCATGCGCCCGGGGCAGCGGTGACAGCTTCTCCAAGAGATCCTGATCGCTGACGGGGTGGCCGTACTTCGGATAGGCGGCGGCCGCGATCCAGGGCTCGGTGTTGCGGTACCAGGTGTTCAGGTCGCTCATCCCGCAGATGCTGATGCCTGCCGCGAAGTCCTCGGGGTGGAAGGCCAGCGCAGCCTGGGTGAGATAGCCACCGTAGGACCAGCCGCAGCACGCCACCTTGCCCACTGGGGCGTGTCCGTTGTCGACGAGAAAGCGCACTGCGTCCGAGACATCGTCGATGGCCGCAAAGCGGCGCTCACGGTCGTCGGCGTGCATGAAAGACCTGCCGAACCCGCCGGAGCCCCGCACGTTCGGAAGGAACACGCAGATTCCTTCGTCCAGCAGCGCAGGGAAGAACTCGTTGTACCCGGGGCGGCCCTGGCCTTCGGGCCCGCCGTGCAGGAACAGCATCGCGCCGATCGTCTCGACGCCGTCGGGCGGGCGAAACAGCCAGCCCGAGAACGTCAGGCCGTCACGCGCGGTGACGGTCTCCAGCGTGGGGTCGGCCGACAGCGGCCCGCTGCTGGGCTCGCGGTCGACGAGTTCCCATTCCCTCGCCCTCGGGTCCACGAGTTCGACGGTCGGCGGTTTCGACGGACCCTCGACCGTCAGCGCCAGCATCGAGCCGCCTGCGCTGATGCTGAGCTCGCTGGCCACCATCCCCGGCAGCGGGATCGGGTCGTACAGGGTGCCGTCGGCGTACTCGAGGATCTGTAACTCGCTGGCGCCGTGCAGGTTCCACAGCATCGCCACCGTGGACAGATCGTCGCTGACGGTGAATTCGTCGAGTTCACACCCGGGACGTTCGGCGATGACCTGGTAGGAGACGCCTTCGGCGGACACGGTCACCTCGAGCAGACGCGCATGCTCGGCACCGTTCTCGCTGCGGATCAGCGCCCGAACGTAGCCCTCGGTGCTGTTGAGCCCGTATTCCTTGGCCGGGTGGTACAGCTCGGTGAGTTCTCCGTCGGGGCCCGAGCGCAGACGGCGCGGATGGTGGTCGTCGAGGATGACACCGGTGTCGGTCGTCGACCCGGGGTCGTACGGCAGCAGGCCGATCTCGGTGAGCCCTCGCAACATGATGAGATCCCGGTAGCCACGCGGGCCGACGCGCACCAGTGAGGCGCCGGCCCACGCGTCGACCAGCCTGCCGCCCGAGCGGCGGTCCAGCACGGTCGTCGAATCCCCGGACGGGTCGATCAGACACGAACTGCCGACGCCATCCTCACCGGTCAGGATCGCTGCGACCAGGGTGCCGTCCCAGCCGATCAACTCGGCGGTGCCCTCCACACCAGATGGCCAGTAATCGATCCTGCGCGCCGCGCGGTCGTCGGGATCCGTTGTCACAACCCAGATCTGGCTGCGTGTTCCGCCTTCAGGGGCAACCTGGCAGGCCAACCAGTGGCCGTCCGCCGAATGCATGACGCGCGTGACGGGGCCTTCGATCGGCAGGTCGACATCGCGCGACGAGCTCGCGCGCCAGCCTCGCAGAAACCGCTGCACCGCCCTCGGATATCCGCCGTCGTCGACGAGATGGGCGAACGCGGTGGCATCAGGAGACATCGACGCGCCATAAATCCGGCGGACCTGTTCTGCCACGGTTCACGATTGTGCACGGTCGGCGCCGATGGCGACGGATGGGCCGGTCCGGATGCACTGAGCGGCTGCACAGGTACCCTGCAGCCATGAGGTGGGCATGACGGATTCACCCAACCGCGGACGCGAGGAGCGATCAGGCTTCGGCGCACGCGAGGAACAGTGGGGAACCAGCGGTGGCCCCGGGTACTCCGGGTACTCCGATCCCGCGTACGCCAGCCAGGCGCCGTACGGCTCGCCCTACCAGCCGCCGCAGGCTCCCCGCCCCACCGAACGACTCCCCGCGTATCCGCCCTACGGCTATGACCCCTACGCCACGGGCCAGTACCCACCCCCGCACCCGCAGGGATTCGGATCCGAACCGCCCCCGGAGGGGCCGAAGTCCCCGCGCTGGCTGTGGATCGTCGCCGGCGTCGCCGTCGTCTTGGTGATAGGCCTGGTGATCGCGCTGGTGATCGTCAACAGCTCGCGACAACAGACAGTGGTGGCGCCGCTGCCGTCGCAACCCGAACCGTCTTACACGCCCTCCCCCACGACGACGTCGCGGACCCCGGCAACGAGGACCCCCACGACGAGGCCGTCGACGCCGGCACTCCCGCTTCCGACACTGCCGAGCTCACCGACCACCCCGACCGAACCGACGATCCCCGGCGCCACCGACACCGTCGTCTACACGGTCGAGGGCACCGGACGCGCGATCAACATCACCTATGTCGACACCGGCGGCCTGCTTCAGACCGAGTTCAACGTGATGCTGCCGTGGAGCAAGGAGGTGTCCCTGCCGCAGCCCGGCGAGACGTCGGCGAGCATCAGCATCATCAATGTCGGGCGTGAGGTGACGTGCTCGATCTCGGTCAACGGCGCACAGCTGGATATGCGGACGGGCGCGGGTCTGACGATCTGCACGCCGGAGGGTTAGACGAGGCGTCGGTGCGGCGCGCGCACCGGCAGGAACAGCACCAGCCCGAGAACCAGCACCAGCACCAAGCCGCCCATGCCCGCGCGGTAACTGTCGAAGACGTCGATGAACAACGAAAACAGCCATGGCGCCAAGAAAGTCGCGGCGCGCCCCGCCGTCGTGTAGAGCCCGAACGTGACGCCTTCCTTGCCATGGGCGGCCATCCGCATCATCAGCGTGCGCGCCGACGACAGCGTCGGACCGATGAACAGGCACAGCAGCAGGCCACACACCCAGAAAGCCATAACGCCCGAAAGCACCATCAGCGTGAGGCCCACCGCGATCATCGCCACCAGCGAGGCGATGATCACCGGTTTCGACCCAACTCTGTCGTCGACCCGGCCGCCGACCACGGCGCCCAGCGCGGCGACGACGCACGCGGCGACCCCGAACAGCAGCACGTCGGCCTGGGACACCTCGTAGACGTTCACGCCGAGCACCGCCCCGAAGGTGAACACCCCGGTCAGGCCGTCGCGGAACACGGCGCTGGCACCCAGGTAGTACACGACGTTGCGATCGCGGCGCCATTCGGCGCGCACCTCCTGCCACAGCCGCCGGTAGGCGCTGAAGAAGCCGACCCGTGGCGGCTTCTCCTGCGCGCGGCTGGGCGTCAGGATCAGCAGCGGCAGGGCGAACAGAGCGAACCAGGCGGCCACGAGCAGCATCGCCGCGCGCACGTTCTGTCCGTCGTCGACCGGCAACCCGAGCAGGCCGCGGGTGTCCCCCTCCCCGGAGATGAATCCCAGATACACCACGAGTAGAGCCAGCACACTGCCGAAATAGCCCAGCGCCAAACCGAATCCGGAGATCCGGCCAGAGGTCAGCGGCGTGGACAGCTCGCGCAGCATCGCGTTGTAGGGCACCGTGGCCAACTCGCTGCACGCCGCCGTGCAAGCCAGAAGGATCAGCCCCGGCCACAGATAGCGGTGATCGTCGCGGATCAGGCTCAGCGACGCCGTCAGCAGCACCACCATCCCGGTCAGGATCGCCAGCGCTCTGCGCCGCCGAGACGGCGCGTCCACCCACACCCCGGTCACCGGAGCCAGCAGCGCGACCACCAGACCGGCCAACGCCAACGCACGTCCCAGCCAACTGGCGGGCGTGATGTCGCCCGGCAGATCGTCACCGACAGTCGTGGTCAGGTACACCGTGAACACGAAGGTGATGACGATCGCGTTGATGGCGGTGGCCCCGAAATCCCACATCGCCCACGCAGCCACACGCGAGCGGGTCGCGGTATCGGTGGGCGGACCGGTCGTGCGCGACACGTCGCTCATGGACGCCCACGATATAGTCACAGCCCATGCCAGTACCCGCTCCCCGCGCGGACGCCCGAGCCGTCGTCACCGGCGCATCACAGAACATCGGCGAAGCGCTGGCCGTCGAGCTCGCCCGCCGCGGCCACCACATGATCATCACGGCGCGCCGCGAGGAGGTGCTCAACGCACTTGCAGAGCGGCTGCGCGCGGAGTACGGCGTGACTGTCGAGGTGCGCGCCGTCGATCTCGCCGATCCTGCGGCGCGCGACATCTTCTGCGACGAGCTGGCCACGCGCGACATCTCAATCCTCTGCGCGAACGCCGGCACCGCCACCTTCGGCCCCGTGGCCAGCCTCGATCCGGAAGACGAACGGAAACAGGTGCAGCTCAACGTCCTCGGTGTGCACGACCTCGTCCTGGCGGTGTTACCCGGCATGGTGGAACGCCGGGCGGGCGGCATCCTCATCTCCGGGTCGGCGGCAGGGAACTCCCCCATCCCCAACAACGCCACCTATGCCGCGACCAAGGCCTTCGCCAACACCTTCAGTGAATCCCTGCGCGGGGAGGTCAAATCGGCGGGCGTGCACGTCACCGTGCTGGCGCCCGGGCCGGTGCGCACCGACCTCCCCGACCCCGATGAACAGTCACTCGTCGAGAAGCTGATCCCCGACTTCCTGTGGATCGACACCGAGTACACGGCGAAGGTCTCGCTGGATGGGTTGGAGCGCAACAAGATGCGTGTGGTGCCCGGCGTCACGTCGAAAGCGATGTCGGCGGCCAGCGGCTACGCGCCCCGCTCGATCGTCGCCCCGATCGTCGGCGCTGTCTACAAGAAGCTCGGCGGCGACTAGCCCGCCGGATGCATTCCGGCGGCTGAAGTTCGAAAGTGGGCCTGCCGGAAACTATTCCGGCGAGTCAGCGTCTGCGCCTGCGGCGGCCCGTGCCGAAGATGCTGCGAGTGATCTCACGGCCGATGACGGTGCCGGCCGACCGCATCGCGCTCTTGAATGCCGGATTCGCCATCATCTGGTCGAGGAAGCCGGGTTCCTCGCGCTGCGCGGGCGCGGGCATCGGCGGGACCTCGTCCGGCGGCGGCACATACACGGGCGGCTGCGGCGCGGGCGGCGGTGCCAATCTCGCGGTGAGCCGTTCGTAGGCCGAGTCCCGATCGATCGTCTGACCGTACTCCGCGTGCAGCGGACTGGCTTTCGCCGCGGCGGCGATGGCGTCGGGTCCGATGGTGTCCATCAGTGAGCGCGGGGCGCGAATCCTGGTCCACGCCACCGGTGTGGGCGCGCCGTCGTCGGACAGCACGGTGACGATCGCCTCGCCGGTACCCAGTGACGTCAGTGCCGACTCAAGGTCGTAGACATCGCTTTTCGGGTAGGTGCGCACCGTCTTCGCGAGCGATTTCTGATCGTCGGGCGTGAACGCGCGCAGCGCGTGCTGGATACGAGCACCCAGCTGGCTAAGAACCCCTTTGGGGATGTCGGTGGGCAGCTGGGTGCAGAACAGGACCCCGACGCCTTTGGAGCGGATCAGTTTGACGGTCTGTTCGACCTGCTCCAGGAACGCCTTCGATGCGTCGGTGAAGAGCAGGTGCGCCTCGTCGAAGACGAACACCAGTTTCGGTCTGTCGACGTCGCCGACCTCGGGCAACGTGGTGAACAGGTCGGCAAGCACCCACATCAGGAACGTCGAGAACAGCACAGGGCGCGTGGCCTGGCTGCCGAGTTCGAGAAGGGTGATGATGCCCCGGCCCGACGGGTCTACGCGCAGCAGATCGCCGGGTTCGAGTTCGGGCTCACCGAAGAACGTGTCGCCGCCGTCAGCTTCGAGGTTCACCAGAGCACGCAGAATCACACCCGCTGTTGTCGTGGAGACCGCGCCGAGTGCCTTCAGTTGCGGCTTCCCCTCGTCACTGGTCAGGTACGAGATGACGGAACGCAGATCCTTCAGATCGAGCAGCGCCAGGCCCTGCTGGTCGGCCCAGTGGAAGATCAGGCCGAGCGTCGACTCTTGAGTCTGGTTGAGTCCCAGCACTTTCGACAGAAGTATGGGCCCGAAGCTGGTGATTGTCGCGCGGACGGGCACCCCGATTCCAGACGTGCCCAGCGACAGGAACTCGACGGGGTACGGAGTGGGCGTCCAGTCGTCGCCGGTGTCGGCGGCGCGCTGGGCGACTTTCTCGCCGGGATCTCCGGGCCGCGACAATCCGGACAGGTCGCCCTTCACGTCGGCCATCACCACCGGCACTCCGAACGACGACAACTGCTCGGCGAGCACCTGCAGCGACTTCGTCTTACCCGTTCCGGTGGCACCTGCGACCAACCCGTGCCGGTTGAGCATGGCCAGCGGGATTCGCACCCGCGCCGCGGGGTCGCATGCGCCGTCGACGACGACCGCGCCGAGTTCCAGCGCCGTACCTTCGACGGCGTAGCCCGAGGCGATCTGCTGCGCCGGAGTGCTCGACGGCTCCGTGGTCATGCGACGAACCCTATCTGGGCAACTCCGCGATTCGGCGGGTGTGGGCAGCCCATGTCAAGCCCCGGGGCACCGCGGGGCTTACTGTTGAGCGCTGTGCGCGATGAACTGGTGTGGATCGACTGCGAGATGACGGGCCTGGACCTCAAGTCCGACCGCCTGATCGAGATCGCAGTACTGGTGACCGACTCCGAGCTGAACATCCTGGGCGACGGCCTCGACGTGGTGATCCACGCCGACGATGACGCGTTGGACTCGATGATCGACGTCGTCGCGCAGATGCACTCCAAGTCAGGCCTCGTCGAGGAGGTGCGCGCGTCGACCGTCGACCTGGCCACCGCCGAAGACATGGTGCTGACCTACATCCGGGAACACGTCAAGACGGCCAAGACGGCGCCGCTGGCAGGCAACTCGATCGCCACCGACCGCGGCTTCATCGCCCGGGACATGCCCAAGCTCGACGACTACCTGCACTACCGGATGATCGACGTGAGCTCGATCAAGGAGCTGTGCCGCCGCTGGTATCCGCGGATCTATTTCGGCCAGCCGGACAAGGGGCTCGCCCACCGCGCGCTGGCCGACATCCATGAGTCGATCCGCGAGCTGCGGTACTACCGGCAGACCGCGTTCGTGGCGCCGCCGGGCCCGTCGACCAGCGATATCGCCGCGGTCGCGGCGGAACTGGGGCCGTCGGCACCAAACGATTCGGCTCCGAGGGACTCGACCGGCTAGTATGACCAAGCCGCTTTTCGAGCGGCGATGGTGGCTGTAGTTCAGTTGGTAGAGCACCAGGTTGTGATCCTGGCTGTCGCGGGTTCGAGTCCCGTCAGCCACCCGAGGTGAGACATCGCCCCACCTGCACATTCGCGGGTGGGGCGGCGTCGTCCGGGCCCATGCGACAGCGAATCGGGTCACTTCGGGACGTGACGGCAGCCCTTGTGCAATCACCACAAGAGGGTCTCGTCCTCTCGTCCATCCAAGACAAGCCAACGCCGCGTACCTCACCCAACACTTGACGGGCAAGCGAACCCGAGCCCCCCGCTCCGCAGAGATTCGAGTCTCGATGTCGTCGTACCGTTCAGGCCTCCCGACTCTTCTGGTTACCGTCGAAGCCGCCACCGACAGATGCGGAAACCGGGTGAGGCGGGGACGTGACGAATTCCCGCGCCGGCGAAGCCACCGGTATGCCTGCTAATCCCCAGCGTCGGGTCACTGCATGGGTCGGAGCTCACGCCGCACAACGTGTCCTACCCCTGGTCGCGCCGCCGCCGCGCTTCCGCGTCGCAAGCCGCCGCATCGCCGAGCCGGAGTGTATCGATGTGCCCACCCGACACGGCAAGGTCAAGTGCCTGATCTATCGGCCCAACCCCGACGCCCCGCTGGCCCAAAGCGGTGTGGGTCGCCTCCCGGTCGATCTCCATCTTCACGGCGGTGCATTCATCGTGCGCCACCCGCGGCACGAGGAGTACATCGCCGAGTACATCGCCTCGGAGGTCGGTGCGGTGGTGGTGCTGGCCGACTACGCGACCGCGCCTCAAGTCCAGTATCCCGTCGCAGAAGAACAATGCTTCGACATAGCGCGCTGGATCCGCACCGCAGCGGGCGAGCGCGGCTGGGATGCCGCTCGAATATCGGTGTCGGGCGCCAGCGCAGGCGCAAAGCTGGCGATCAACGTATGCCAGCAGGCATACCCCGGGCGCGAAATCCGGCTACGTGCAGCCGCGTTGGCATTTCCCGTCCTCGACCTGTCTCGCGCCGACCGGACCTCGGCCAAAAGACATCCGCGCATATCGCGTCCGGTTCAGCGTCTCGCTATCGACGCCTATGTGGTCGACCCGCGCGCCCGTTCTCAACCTTTGGCATCGCCGGTGTTCGATGCAAGCTTGGCCGACGCCATGCCGCCGACACTGATCATCACCGGCGAGCTCGACACGCTGGGCCCCGAAGGTGACCGCCTCGCCCACGACCTGGCCGGCCGGGGAGTCGCGGTCACGCACCACCGTCTGCCCTCAATCGATCACGGCTTCACCCGATCCCAGGCTCCGTCGGCGCACGCGGCCTTGCGGATGATCGGCTCCCACCTCATGACGAATCTCACGTAGCGGCTTGATTGAGCACTTCTGTCGCGTTCGCACAATAGGCGTGGACCGTGTTGGCGCTTTCACACGAGCAGAGAAACATGGTTCCGCCGTACGTTTCTGGCATGCCCAGGAACTCAACCCGCTTAAGTACGGCGGATCTCACCGACCGCGTCGCGGTGATCACCGGCGCCGGCAGCGGTATCGGCCGCGAGCTCGCGCTGTTGTGTGCAAGGCGCGGTGCCAACCTGGCCCTGTGCGACATCAACGACAGCGGTCTCGCCGACACCGCCGCAACGGCGCATAGCTTCGGTGGCCGGATTTTGACCCGACGCGTCGATGTCGCTGACTCCGAAGCGATGTCGGAATTCGCGCAGGAGACGGTCGACCTTTACGGTGCGGTGGACGTGCTGATCAACAACGCCGGTGTAGGGCTGGTCGGCGGATTTCTGGACACCAGCGTCAAGGATTGGGACTGGTTGGTCGGCGTCAACCTGATTGGCGTGGTACACGGCTGCAACGCTTTCTTGCCTACGATGATCGATGCCGGCCGCGGAGGTCACGTGGTCAATCTGTCGTCGGCTGCGGGTCTGCTGGCCAACCCGCAGCTGACTGCCTACAGCGCAACGAAATTCGCGGTGCTGGGGTTGTCCGAGGCACTGAGCATGGAGTTGGCCCCACATCGCATCGGTGTCACTGCCGCTTGCCCCGGAGTCATCAACACTGCCATCACACAGAACAGTGCCATCCGCGGCGGTGGTGACACCGAGCAACGGCGTAACCGTCTGACATCGGCATATCAGAAGCGCGGTTACCCGCCGGAGCGGGTGGCGCGCAACATTCTTCGTGCAGTTGACAGGAACCAGTCGGTCGCCCCCATCGCGCCAGAGGCGCATCTGATGTATCTGCTCTCGCGCGCCGCGCCGCCGTTGGCCCGCTGGGCGGCCACCCGGCTCGCCGGGCTGACGAAATGACTTCGAAGAGAAGGGGTATCGACAATGAAGCTCGACGGACGCAGCGTCTTGGTCACAGGTGCGACCGGCGGCATCGGCCGCGCCATTGCCTGCGAAATGGCCTCACGGGGCTGCCGTCTCACGGTCACAGGTAGGCGGGAGCCGGAACTGCGCCGGCTGGTCGGCCTGCTCGGTCCTTCCGCCTGCGCGGTGACGGCCGACCTCACCGATCTCGACGAAATACGCGCCTTGGTCGACCACGCAGGGGCGGTTGACGTGCTCGTCGCCAACGCCGGCGTGGGCGTCCCAGAGGATCTCTGCATGTTGAGTGACGAGCAGATAGAGGATGCTGTCCGCGTCAACCTGTTGGCCCCCGCGGCCCTCGCGCGCGCGGCGATGGAGCCGATGCGCAGGCGCGGCCGCGGCCACATTGTCTTCATCTCGTCGGGGGCCGGGCTCGTCGCGACATCGGGTAACGGCACCGTCTACACGGCCACCAAGTGGGGACTGCGTGGACTCGGGCTGGCCCTGCGGCAGGAACTCCGTGGCTCGGGCGTCGGTGTCTCGACTGTCTTCCCCGGACCGGTCCGTGACGCCGGCATGCTGGCCGATACGGGCGTATCACTGCCCCGACTATTCGGCACCAGCTCCCCCCAGGATGTCGCCCGTGCGGTCGCCGACGCGGTCGAGCGCGGCCGTGCGGAGACAACCGTCGCGTCGGCCGGCCTACGGATGCTGGTAGGAATTGGCGCAATAGCGCCTCTGCTCATCGGCGACCTCGCCCAATGGGCGGGTGCGGGGCGGGTCCGCGATGCGATGTTGAACCGCTAGCTGGTCGATCACGACATCGGCAGTGCTGAACTGAGCCGGATGTCGGCTCGGTCGGTGCTGGCTACCGCTACAGCCCCCGTCTGTTCCCCGACCAGATCGGCGAGAACCAGTGCCGCGCGGAGTTCGAGGGTGCGCTTGTCGATCGGCCGGCCCAGCATCTCCTCCGCCTGCCGAATCCGGTACGCGACGGTGTTCTCGTGGACGTGCAGCCGCTTCGCGGTTCTGCCGCGGCTGCAGTTCTCGTCGAGATACGTGCGCACGGTGGCAGCGAGCCGGCGAGTGGTTTCGTCCGTCTCGCCTAACCGGCCCAGTTCGCGCCGCACGAAAGTCCGGGTCTGTTCGACGTCGACCGTGGCGATCGCGCGCAACGAGACCGCTTGGTATCTGGTCACCGTACCCACCGGCCACTGCGCGAGCCGCGCGATCCGTTGCGCTTCAACAGCCTCGACGTGGCTCGACCTCAGGCCGGCCAGCCCGCGGCCGGGCTCGCCGATCGCAACACGGACTCCCGGTGCAGCCGTTGTGCGGAAGCGCAACTGATCCAACACCTTTGATGGAATTTCGCTGTGCGTACTGACCCACGCCGCAACCGACAGGATGCCAAGGGGGTACAGCAGCGGATTCTGATTGCCGATCGCGGACCCGATGTCGCGTACCGCTGATTCGAGGATCGCCTGCGTATTCCGGCCCTCCTCGTGGGTATCGAGCCAGGCGATCACGGCCACGTGCCACCGGCGGACTTCGTGACGCAGCCGGCGCGTGGCCACCTCGGTGTCGATGGGTTGGCCCGCCAGGATCGTCCTGATGGTGTCAACTTGACTGGCCGCCGCGCTACGTACCCAGCGGTCGCGTTCGGCGGTGTAGACCTGCTCAGCCTGGCATAGGGCGGCGTCGACGTAAGCGAACATCCACGCCGACCCCAACTCCGCGGCCAGCTTTCGATCATCGGCGTTGTCCGCGTGCGCATCGAGGATCTCGACGAAGCAGCGCGCGATCGCGGCGTGCGCGAGTCGATAGCTGCGCATCAAGGTGGTCAGTTCGACGCCCTGCTGTGCACCGTCGCGGGCGTAGGCGAGAGTCGGCGCGGGCAGGTCGGCTGCATCGGCCGGATCGGCTCCGTCGATGAGCACCGCGGCGAAATCTCGGACACTCGCCTCGGTGCTGGAGCGGTTCACTTCGAGCGCCTCTGGGCTCGCGAGCAGCTCGGGCAGCCGCGCACTCGTGTGCTCGTTCGCCAAGGCGGCGATCTCCCCGGCGCGTTCGGCGAGTTCGGCGCCCGCCGGCCGCAGCACCGTCGCCCATACGCGACGCTCGTCATCGCGCCGGACACCGTCCCAGCTCGGCTCCATGACCTGCACGGTAGCGCTGTGACTTCCGAAGTAGTGCGGATATTCGACAACAGCCGGACACAGCGTTGGCGGCCGCGGACAAGAAATCGGGGCGCACTCTCGCAGACCATCAATACATGCGACAACTGACCAGCCTCGACACGCAGTTCCTGGCGATGGAGAACGATCGTGTGCAAGGGCACGTCAGCGTTCTCGGAATCTACGACGCCCATACCGATTCGGGCCGTCCGCTCGACGCTGCGCTGGTCCGTGCGCTGATCAGCCGACGCCTGCACCTGCTGCCCACGTTCCGCTGGCGACTGGCTCAGGTTCCGCTGTCCCTCGACTACCCATACTGGGTCGACGACGGCACCTTCGACATCGAGTATCACGTCCGGGAACTCGCGCTGCCGGCGCCCGGAAACGATCGCCAACTCGCCGAACAGGTTGCCCGGATCATCGGCCGCCAGCTCGACCGGGCTCGCCCACTATGGGAGGTCTACGTCATCGGCGGACTCGATGATGGCCGGGTGGCGGTGCTCACCAAGATGCATCACGCCGCTGTTGACGGGGTGTCGGGCGCCGAGGTGATGAGCATCCTGCTCGACGCAAGCGGCCAGAGCGAACGCGATCCGGCACCACCGATGGTCGCCGAGCCGTTCCCCTCCGATCTTGAGATGCTTGGCCGCGGCCTGGCCGGTCTGATGTGCCAACCGCTGCGGGTGATGCGCGCAGGTCCGACCGCGCTGCCGCACCTCGACGACGTCCCGACCATCCGGCATCTGCCTGGCGTAAAGCTCGTCGCGCGCGCCAGCCGGGCGATCAAACGCGCGATACCGGCCCCGTCTAACAGGCTGCCGGTACCGGGTAGCGACATCACCGCGCCCCGCACCCGATTCCAGGCGCGCGTGTCCCCGCACCGCCGCGTCGCATTCGGATCGATGTCGCTGCGCGACGTCAAGGCGATCAAAAACACTTTCGGTTGCACCGTCAACGACGTCGTCGTTGCGATCTGCAGCTCCGGACTGCGTGCCTGGCTCGATGAGCGCGGCGAATTGCCCGCCGAGCCACTCGCCGGATTCGTGCCGATGTCGGTGCGAACCCCCGAGCAGAAGGGAACCTTCGGCAATCGGGTGTCGGTGATGCTCACCGAGCTACCGACAGATGAGGGCGACCCGGTCCGTCGGTTGGCTCGCATCAGCAACGCCATGCGGGCGGCGAAAGAGCGTCAGCGCGCGCTGCCGGCATCCTTGCTGCAAGACGCCAACCACTTCATACCGCCCGCCCTGCTGGCGCAAGCCGCCCGCGCCACCTCTCGCTTGGCGGGAATGCGGGGCCTGAATCAGCCGGCCAACGTGATGATTTCCAACGTTCCTGGCCCGTCGACTCCGCTGTATCTGGGCGGCGCACGTCAGCACGCCCAGGTTCCGGTGTCTGGTGTGCTCGACGGAATCGGCATCAACATCACCGTGATGAGCTACCAGGACTCGCTGGAATTCGGCGTCGTCGTCGACCGCAACCTGGTCGACGACCCCTGGACGATTCTCGACGCGTTGCGGGCCGGGCTGGCCGAACTCATCGAACACGCATCCCAACACACGGCGCCACCGCAAGTCACGGGCCTGCGTACGGCGCCGACGACCCGCAGAAAGGCAAGCTCATGAACCCTGACATCGCCAGCGGCAGTATGGATCACCAACTCACGTTGACCGGAATCGTCGAACGGGCCGAACGGTTCCACGCCGGTCAGGCGGTGATCTCGCGTCGGCCATCCGGCGCGGTGAGTCGGACCACCTTCGGTGCCTGCGCTTCACGCGCTCGGCGGCTCGCCGCCGCACTGCGCTCGCTGGGCGTCGGCGCCGGCGACCGGGTTGCCACGCTGATGTGGAACCAGAGTGAGCACCTGGAGTTGTACTTCGCCGTGCCCGCAATGGGTGCCGTTATCCACACCCTTAACCCGCGGCTCTTCCCCGACGAACTCGGCTTTATCGTCAACGACGCCGGGGACACCGTGATCGTCGTCGACGAGTCGCTGCTGGAAGTGTTCGAAAGTTTCCGTGCCACATGCGATTTCGCTCACATCATCGTCGTGAGCCACTCCGGCAAGGCGACGGCTGGAACTCTCGACTACGAGACGCTGCTCGCGCACGCCGAACCCGTCGAATGGACTGCGCTCGATGAGCGTCAACCGGCGGCGATGTGCTACACCTCCGGTACCACCGGTCGCCCCAAAGGTGTCGTGTACTCGCATCGCGCCCTGGTGCTGCATTCACTCGTAGCGGCACTGCCCGACCAGCTGGCGGTGTCGGCCAGGGATACCGTCCTGCCCGTTGTCCCGATGTTCCACGCCAATGCGTGGGGCCTGCCGTATGCCGCGGCTCTCGCGGGCGCCCGGTTGGTGCTGCCCGGTCCACGCCTTGATCCCGAAAGCGTGCTCGACTTGTGCGCGAATGAACACGTCACCATGACGGCCGGCGTTCCCACCGTCTGGATGGGCATGCTCGCCGCGCTCGACGCCGAGCCCGATCGATGGAAGCTGCCGGAATTGGACCGGCTGATCGTCGGCGGGGCGGCAGTCCCGCAGTCCATGTTCGAGGGATTCGACCGCCACGGACTGACGGTCGTGCAGGCATGGGGAATGACCGAGACCGCACCCTTGGGAGCAGTCTGCCGACTGCCCGAGCACCTGGACACCGGCGGACAGGATGAACGGTACGGCTACCGCACGCGCCAAGGTGTCGCCAGCCCATTCGTCGAGATCCGCGCCCGGGATGACAACGGTAAGACTGTCGCCTGGGACGACGCGGCCATGGGGGAACTCGAAGTGCGCGGCCCCTGGGTGACGGGTAGCTATCACGGCGGCCGGGGAGCCGAGAACTTCACCGACGACGGATGGTTCCGGACCGGCGACGTCGTTCGCATCGATCCGCACGGCTGCATTCGCATCTGCGATCGCTCGAAGGATCTCGTCAAATCGGGCGGTGAGTGGATCTCGTCGGTGGATCTGGAGAACCAGCTCATGTCGCACCCCTCGGTCGCGCAAGCCGCCGTGATCGCCATGCCCGACGACCGATGGGGCGAACGCCCGCTCGCCGTCGTGGTGTTACGGGACAACGCGACGGCATCGCCTGAAGAACTGCGCGACCACCTCGCCCAGGAGTTCGCGAGGTGGCAGCTGCCCGATCGCGTGGAGTTCGTCGCCGCGCTTCCATGCTCTGCCACAGGCAAATTCAAGAAATCCGAACTGCGAACAATGTTCGCGACAGCCTGAAAGGAACCGATATGACCAGATTCGACATCACCCAGACCAACCGCGCGGTGGAGCGCCTGATCGAGACGACCGAGAACCCTCGGCATCTTTACCTCCTGCACGCCTACAACCGTCACCGCTATCTGGAAATGGCTGGCCGCTACCAGGAGATTTTCGCGCCCGACATGACTGTCGAAGCGCCGGTCTACCACTTCACGATGCTGGGCAAGACCCTCACGCTCAACGGCGCCGAGGAAGTCAAGGCGGTCTATCACGAATGGTCGCAGTCCGCACAGTGCATCTTCTACGCCGAGGATGAGAAGTTGGCAGTCAGCGACCACATGATCGTGTCCACGTCGCTGATCTACCAGCAAACGCCTGGCCACATATTGGCAGCCGAGGGTGCGCCGGTCGATCCCAATGCCTACTACCTGGTCAAGACGGCGGAGCACATGATCTGGCCTTACGATGACCGCGGCCGGTTGATCGGCGAGGACGTCTGGGAGTACGACGACACCGTGCGCGAGATCATCCCGCTGTACCCCGGCGACGTCCTCAGCGTCGAGCAGTCGGCCAAACTGCTCGATCCGCTGATCAAGCCGCTGCCGTCACACAATCCCTTCCTTGACTGACACCACGAGACGGTGTGACTTCCCTACAGTGACAACGCAGCCGAACACGGCGAAGGGACGACGATGACCAACGATGTGGTAGCTCGGAAACTGCCCGGCGGTGAGACCCTGCCGTTCGCGCCCGTGCCCTCGGGTTGGGTTCGAGTCCCGTCAGCCACCCCAGTACGGGGACGCCGTCTACTCAGGTAGGCGGCGTTTCCCGTATCAAATGCGTTGCGTGGCCCTCGATGACGAGGCCGTCCTCGTTGAATCGGAGCACCTCGCTCACCACCCCGCCGTTCTGGTTCCGATAGGCGATCACAACGGTGTCGATGCCACCGAACACACCTTCGACGGCGAACTCGAGGTCGGGGACGCTCACCAGGACCGTCGTCCAGTACTCACGCAGCGCAGCTTTACCCTGCACCACGCCGCCAGTGGACGGCAGCACCTTCAGCGCGACGGGTGAGGTGAAAAGGACCGCGTCGTCGAAGTGCGTGAGAACTGCTTCGATGTCGTGGTCGTTCCAGGCCCGCACCCACTCGCGGGCAAACTGGTCGGCGTCGATCATCGGCGCGTCACACGTTGGCGTTGCCGGCCTTCCACTGCTCCCACGGAATGTTCCAGTCGCCGAGCCCGTCGGTGCCCGACAGCGGCGAGCCGACGGTGTTGACGACTTCGACGATGTCCCCACGTTTGGAGTTGTCGTAGAACCACTGCCCATTGCTGGTGCTGACGTTGATGCAGCCGTGGCTGACGTTGCTCTCCCCCTGGCTGCCCACCGACCACGGAGCCGCGTGCACGTAGATGCCACTGTAGGAGATCTGGGTGGCCCAATCGACCTCGGTGCGATACCCGTTGGGCGAGTTGGTCGGAACCCCATAGGTCGATGAATCCATCACCATGTGCGACCGACGGTCGCCGACGATGTACACCCCGTTGTTGGTGGGTGTGCTGTTCTTGCCCATCGACACCGGCATGGTCTTGATGACTTCACCGTTGCGGCGCACCGTGAGCGTCTTGGTGTTGTCGTCCACGGTCGTGATCATCTGGTCGCCGATGGTGAAGCTCGTCGCGACATTCTCCTGGCCGAACAGGCCGTCACCCAGGTCGACGCCATAGGTGTTGACCTGAACCTCCACCGTTGTTCCCGGCTTCCAGTATTCGGCTGGGCGCCAACGGACTTCGCGGTTGTTGAGCCAGTAGAACGCACCTTCGACGGGCGGGTTGGTCTTGACGGTGATGGCGCGCTGAGCGGCCAGCCGGTTCGGGATGTTCTCGTCGAACTGGATCGCCACCGGCTGCCCGACACCGACGACCTCGCCGTCGTTGGGCAGAACGTAGGGCATCGTGAGGTTCTCGGGCGAATGCGTCTCGAACGTCATCTGACGACTCGTCACACCGCCGAGCCCGAGCGACTGCGCGGTCAGCGTGTATCGCTTGTTGTAGCCGAGCGGCTCGGCGGTGGCCCATGTCAGCCCGTCCGGGGACAGCTCACCGGCGACGGTTTCGCCGTCCTCGTTGACCATGGTCACCGAGCCCAGCACGCCGTCCTCGGCGCTGACGGTGACGGGTGCCCCGGCGCTGACCCCGACGGCACCGTCCTGGACAGAGGCGGTCAGCTTGGGGATGAGGAGATCGCCGAAGGGGGTGCCCTTGTCCGTGATCACCTGAGGCTTGGGCGGTTCGGCGTTCCCGCCGCAGGCCGACAGTCCGAGCACCATCGCGGGAACGAGCGCAGCAGCCACCAACCAGGACCGTTTCCGGCGCGTCCGGGCCGCTGAGTTGACCTGCCACATAATTCGGCTCCACCTCGCATACAGGGCTCTGCGCCCACAGTTCGTCGGCGACAATTCTACGGTCAATTTTGATATGGAGACCCGACGACGGCGTCGGCTCCGCCACGGTTATCGCGATTTCATCCTGCGCCGCGGGCCTGTTATTGTCTCACACGCGCGCCGTTAGCTCAGTTGGTAGAGCAGCTGACTCTTAATCAGCGGGTCCGGGGTTCGAAACCCTGACGGCGCACCACACAAACACCCTGCTCAAGCGGGGTTTTTGTCGTTTCAGGGGCGCTAGCTGGCTGTCCGACTTGCCGCCGATCCGGGTATGCCGTGTCGCCGATCCGGCCCCAGATCTGCGGTGGTCTGCGGCCCACAGCGCGCCATACCGGGAACACTGCCGCAGCGATGAACAGCGCCTAACAGGCGGCTTACCAGCGCATATTTTTAGAGAATCCCCGTCAATATTTGCTCGAAACGCCACGCCCCGCCATATCTTGCGGCTTACAGTTTGCCCAGCGTCACCAGGCGAGGAAGACCGGCGCTGACCGGACCATATGAACCGAGGGGAAACACCATGAAGAAGCTGCTCATCGGCGGAGCTTTCGTCGCCGCCGCGATCGCAGGCTCCGGAATCGCCAACGCTGAGGAAGTCCGGGTCGTCGATGCCAACGGCGCACCCGTCACCTTCGTCACCCAGGAAGCCTGCATGGCGGACGGACCGAACATCGCCCTGGCGAACCCCGAGGAGGATGCGGCCTACCCGTACTTCCTCTGCCGCCAAGGCGACGACGGCCTCTGGTACCTGTTCAACAGCGACACCCAGTAGCCGCCCACGCACCAATGGGCGATGCGCTCCCCCGGCCCTGTTGCCGAGAGGGCACCGCTCGTTTCAGTGTTGCCGCGTCAGCGGCGCGGACCGGGCTGGCCCAGCAGCGGGTTGACGGGCGCGCCGCCCTGAGCGGCGTGTTCGCGCTGATGCTGCTGCATCGCCTGAACCAACGGGTTCTCTTTGATCAGCTGCCGCTTGTCCTCCTCGGACAGCTCGTAGAACGTCCACATCCCCCATGCCGCCGGGCGTACATACAGGGTGACCTTCTGACGCTTCCTGGAATTCTGCGGCAGCATCGCGGGGATAGCTACCACACGGTCCAGCGTCACGGCACTGGCGAGTTCGGCGGCAAGCTTGTCGACGTCGGACCCCTCTTGCAGCTCGTACACCGAGGCCTGATGACTTGGCTGAGCCGGGCCTTGCAGGGCGAGAAACCACGCCATCCGGCGTCTCCTTCGCATTCGCTCGTCGTGGGTCAGCGCCAGCGTAGAGGACACCACCGACCGAAACCTGCGGCCCCCGCGCACCGATCCCGTCAGCAGCTACTGGCTGCGCCTGTGGCCCAGCAGATTTTACGATTGTGAAAATTACCTGTGTTTTGGCCAGTAGAGACGGTGTTATGTGCTAGATGTCACATGCCGGTAACTACTGTCTCTTCCGCCGTTATCCCTCACGCAGTAACGGCTTTGTGCGTCTTCCACAATTGCATGTGCATTGCGCTGGGCAAAGACGACCGATGGTGTTATGGTGCAGTTAGCTGAAGCGCTTGGAGCGAACCCCGCTCGGAGACACAGAGTAGAAATCGAGGAATTTGCTGATGTCAAGCCCGGTCGATTCGGTTGTCACCGAAGCCCATGGCGAGGACTCGGCTCATGACGTTGCCGTTGCGCAGCCGCTGGCGATACGCAACTGCAGTCGCCTCGGCCGTGTCGCCAATCCGCCCGGCTTCTCGATTGCCGACTGGTTCCGGTCCGGTCGCCGTCGCTGACTTTCCTCAGGGCCTGCGCGCGCGACGGATGACCACCACGATCACCACCGCGCCCAGACCCGCCAGCGAAAGGGCCACCGGGGGCTTCGTCACGAACCTGAGAACGCCCGCCTTGATGTCGTCGGCAACTCGGCGAGGATTCGCCCGCTCGGCGAGTGAGTCGACCGTCAGCGCGAGTTGTTCGCGCGCCACATCGATCTCAGCCTTGATGGTGTCGGGATCCCGGTCCGCCACATCTACCTCCAATGCCTCCGGCGCGTCGCGCGCCGGCAACGCCCCACCAATGGGCCCCAACCAACAGTTCTCGTCGCACTACCCTAGATGAGCCGGAGCGCACCTGAGCGCCCGGTCGACGCAACGATCCGCATCAGCAGGGACTGCCCGGAGGAACATCCACCCATGTCGCAAACCCCCCGTCTCGAGGTCGGAGACAAAGCACCCGCGTTCAGCCTCCCCGACGCCGACGGCAACACCGTCAAACTCTCCGACTACAAGGGCCGCAAGGTCATCGTGTACTTCTACCCGGCCGCCTCCACTCCCGGCTGCACGAAGGAAGCCTGCGACTTTCGTGACAACCTTGCCGAGCTCAACGACGCCGGCCTCGACGTCGTCGGTATTTCCCCTGACAAGCCCGAGAAACTGGCCAAGTTCCGCGACGCCGAGAGGCTCACGTTCCCGCTGCTGTCGGATCCCGATCGAAGAGTCCTCGAAGCATGGGGCGCCTACGGTGAGAAGACGATGTACGGCAAGACCGTTCAGGGCGTCATCCGCTCGACGTTCGTCGTCGACGAGAAGGGCAAGATCGAGGTGGCCCAGTACAACATCCGCGCGACCGGGCACGTCGCCAAACTACGGCGCGACCTGTCCGTCTAGTCTCCGAGCCGAGCCAGCAGCAGCGCCTCCGCGACCGCGGCCCGTTCCAGCACCCCCAGGTGCAGGCTCTCGTTGATGCTGTGCGCCTGGGTGTCCGGGTCCTCGACACCGGTCACCAGGATCTTGGCGTCGGGAAACGCCGTCGCGAACTCCGCGATGAACGGGATCGACCCGCCCACACCCGTGTCGACGGCGTCATGGCCCCACGCCTGACGGAAGGCCGCCCTGGCGGCGTCATAGACCGGCCCGCTGGCGTCGATCGCGTACGGCTCACCGAGGTCGCCGGGAGTCACGGTCACCTGCGCGCCCCACGGGGCGTGGCTTTGCAGGTGCCGGGTGAGGGCCGCGAGGTGCTCGGCGGCGTCTCCCCCTGGCGCCACCCGCATGCTGACTTTCGCCCGCGCGCGCGGGATCAAGGTGTTCGAGGCTTTCACGATCGGGGTGGTGTCGATGCCGATGACGGTGACGGCTGGTTTCGCCCAAAGCCGTTGCGCGACACTGCCCGAACCGATTTCCCTGACACCGTCCAGCACGCCGGTGTCAGCGCGCACGCGTTCGGGCGGGTAGTCCACATCGGCGGCCACCGCCTCGTGCAGGCCTTCTACAGCGACGTTGCCCTCCTCGTCGTGCAGGCTCGCGAGGAGGCGAACGAGCACTGCCAGAGCGTCGGGCACGACGCCGCCCCACATACCAGAGTGCAGCCCGTGGTCGAGTGTCGCGACCTCCACGACGCAGTCGGCCAGGCCCCGAAGTGACACGGTCAGCGACGGGACCTCGGTGCTCCAGTTGTCGGAGTCGGCAATGACGATGACATCGGCGGCCAGGGCATCCCGGTGCGCGGCGAGCAGTTTCGACAGCGACGGCGAACCCGACTCCTCCTCGCCCTCGACGAACACCGTCACTCCGACCGGCGGCGCGCCGCCGTGGGCGCGGAACGCGGCGAGATGCGTTGCGATGCCGGCCTTGTCGTCGGCCGTGCCGCGTCCGTAGAGCCGACCGTCGCGTTCCGTCGGTTCGAACGGGGCGGTCGCCCACTGCGCGGGATCGCCCTCCGGTTGCACGTCGTGGTGGGCGTACAGCAGCACCGTGGGAGCTCCTTCGGGGGCCGGGTGCCGTGCGATGACGGCTGGGGCACCGCCTTCGTCGACAATCCGGACGTCGCCGAATCCCGCCTCCGACAACAGCTTCGACACCGCCTCAGCAGACCGGTGCACTTCGGGACGGCGGTCCGGGTCGGCCCAGACGGACTGGATCCGCACCAGATCTTCGAGGTCGGCGCGAACCGAGGGCAGGACGTCGCGGACGCGTTGCACGAGATCGCTCATGTGGCCAGGTTAGTGGCGCTCCCCGGGCTCGCTCTCTTCGGCGTCACGACGCTCCTCCTGAAGACGGTCCTTGCTGCGCACCAGACGCAGCAACGTCACCAGCAGCAGTCCGCCGACGACATTGCCGATCGCGGTGTAGGCGAACCAGCCGAGCCAGTCCAGATATCCGAACGGCGCCCCGCCGGTGATCAACGCGCCGAAGATCAGCAACGAGTCGAGCACAGAGTGGAACAACTGCAGGCCCGCGAGCAGGAACGCACCGGCGACGGCGGCGGCGATCTTGGCCGGCATCGATTCGGTGCCGTGCTGCATGCGCGTCATCAAGGTGATCACCATGCCGCCGAGCAGGGACAGGGCCACCGTTTCCAACGAGAGCGGGGCCGTCGCGTAATGGGCGGCCGATTCGACGGTCTTCTCGTGCAGCCGCGGCAGCGCAGTCATGATCAGCCACATCAGCAACCAGCCGCCGGCGAGATTCGCGAACAGGGTTCCGCCCCAGAGCTTCAACAACTGCCCCACGCTGGCACGCTTGGCCGCCACCGTGGTCACGGGTATCAAGAAGCCCTCGGTGAACAATTCGCTGCGGCCGAGCAGCAGCGCCAAAAAGCCGACAGAGAACGCGATTCCGGCGAGCAGTGGCTGATCCGTCGCCTGCAGCACCGCCAGGTACGCCACCACGCCGACCGCGATGTCCGTGCCACCGAAGAATCCCGTGGCGAGCACTTCGCGCCACGTGCGGTGAAGTCGCTGGGTGCCCTCGTCGACCATCCGCCGGAAGGCGTACTCCAGTGCGTCTTCGATCGGACTGTCGGATTCTCCGAGTTCGCGCTGACTCGTCTCCGGCATGGTGACGCCCCCTTCGCCGTGTGGACCGCCGGGTATCCGGCCTGAGCGAACCGCCGGGGTACCCCGATAGACGTACGTCAACCCGCCGGAGACGAATCGTTTCGTTGCGGTCGAGCGCGACGAGCGCGCGCGTACGCACAGTGCGAACCGGCGTGGCGACGTGCAGACACGCACGCTCGCGGTGCGAGTCCTAGCGTTCCTCGAGGACGGCGACTGCGGCTGCGACGTCGGCTTCGTGGGTCAGCGACAGGTGGATGGTCACCTCTTTGAGGTGTTCGGCCACCGCGCCGCTCAACCGCACCCGGGGACGGCCCCACATGTCGGTGACGACCTCGATGTCGCGGTGGATCGCTTCCGGCAGCACCGGGCGCTTCGAGAAGCGCGACCCCGACCAGGCCTTGATCACCGCCTCCTTGGCCGCCCACCGCGCTGCGAGATGGCGCGCCGCCGACGAACTCTTGTCGGCGGCGTCGCGCCGCTCGCCCGGCGTGAACGTCTCGGCGAACACCGTGCCCGGCCGGTCCACCTGCTCCGCGAATTCCGGAATGGAGACGAGATCGATGCCTATCCCGACGATGCCCACGGGCAGCACGCTATCTCACTGGTCAACGCCGATACACGCCGCTCTCGCCGAGCCGGGACGCCACGTCGAGCAACATCGCCGCCTCCTGAGCCTTCTCCGAATGGTCCTGATCGAAGCGACGTCCCTCGGGCCGCTCGTACATCGGACGGCCGCCGGCGATCGCCGACGCCAACCTGCGCTGGCCTGCCAGCGTGCGCTCCTGAGCCTGGGCGGTGTACGCCGCCCGCTGCTCGGGAGTCAGGGTGGCCAGGAACGCCTGCGGATGCACCAGTGCGATCAGACCCGACACGTGACCGAAGCCGAGGCTGGTGACCAGACCCGCCTTCAGCGGGTACTTCTCACCGAGCCGCAGGGTCTCGCGAGGCCACACGAAGTGCGCCGAGGTCGCCAGCTCGTCGTCGACACAGTCGAGGCTGCGGTTCGGCGGGATGACGCCATCGCGCAACACCTGGCACAGGCCCATCATCTGGAAGACCGCCGCGCCGCCCTTGGCATGCCCGGTCAGGCTCTTCTGACTGATGATGAACAGCGGCGCGCCCTCGGACCGACCCAGCGAGTCCGCGAGCCGCTCGTGCAGCTCGGTCTCGTTGGGGTCATTGGCCAGCGTCGACGTGTCGTGCTTGGAGATCACCGCGATGTCATCGGCACCCACACCCAGCTTGGCCAGCGAACGTGCCAGCTGCGAGTCCCTGCCACCGCGGCCCGCGCCCAACGCGCCGAGACCCGGCGCGGGGATGGACGTGTGCACACCGTCGGCGAACGACTGGGCGTAACCGACCACCGCGAGCACCGGAAGACCCATCTGCAGCGCGAGGTCACCGCGGGCCAGCAGCACCGTGCCACCGCCTTCTGCCTCCAGGAAGCCGAGGCGGCGACGGTCGTTGGCGCGGGAGAACTTCGAGTCGCTGATGCCCTTGGCCCGCATCACCTCGGTGTCGGCAGTGGCCGCCATGTCACCGAATCCGATGATCGCTTCCAGGGTCAGGTCGTCGAAACCGCCCGCCACGACGAGCTCGGCCTTGCCGAGGCGGATCTTGTCGACACCCTCCTCGACCGAGACGGCTGCGGTGGCGCACGCACCCACCGGGTGAACCATCGCGCCGTAGCCGCCGACGTAGCTCTGCATCACATGTGCGGCAACGACATTCGGCAGGACCTCCTGCAAGATATCGTTCGGCTTGCTCCGGCCCAGCAGGTTGCCGTGATACATGGTCTGCATCGACGTCATGCCGCCCATCCCGGTGCCCTGCGTCGAGGCCACCAGGCTGGGGTGCACCCAACGCATCAGCTCCGTCGGGGTGAAGCCCGAGGACAGGAACGCATCCACCGTCGCGACGATGTTCCACAGCGCCACCCGGTCGATCGAGTTGGCCATGTCCGGGGTGATGCCCCATACCGTCGGGTCGAACCCGGTCGGGATCTGGGCGCCGACGGTGCGCGACAGCTTGGTCTTGCGCGGCACGCGAATCTCGGTGCCCGCCTTGCGGATCACCTCCCAGTCACCGGAATCCGGGATCGGGCGGGCCAGCGTGTGCTCCGGATCGAACTGGACGAACGCCCGCGCATCGGCCTCACTGGACACCACGAAGCGGAAGTCCTTGTCCAGGAACACACTGACCAGCAGCGGTGACGCGTGATCGGGGTCGATCGCGCCGTCATCAACAAACTCGCGAATTCCACATCGCGAGACCACCTCGTCGTGGTAGCGCTCGACAAGCTCGGACTCGTCGACCAGATCGCCGGATTCGACGTCGTACCAACCTGGTTGGGGATCGTCCTCCCACTTGATCAGCCCGGTCGTCCACGCCAGCTCCAGCACCCCGGCCGCCGACAGTTCGTTGTCGACCTCCATTTCGAAACGGGTACGCGACGAGCCGTACGGGCCCAGCTCTGCACCGCCGACGATGACGACGAGCTCGGACGGGTCGACGTCGAGGTCCGCCCACTCGGGTGCGGGCGCACCGGCGGCCGGGCGCGGCGGTGACGGCAGCGCGGCGATCGTGTGACCGGCCGGCTCCTCGTCCCCGCTGCCGTCCTCGACAGGAGCCTCGCCGGCTTCCTCCCGAGCCTTGGCGGCCAGTGCCGAGAGATCGAGTTCGACCTCGGCCAGGCCACCGGTCAGGTCGGCCGCCACGGGCTCGCGTGCTGCGGCCACCTTGTTCTCGACGTCGCACAGATCCAGCAACATGCTTGCCATCTGCTCGGTCGAGTAGGTGGTGACACCGGCTTCCTCGACCGCGTCGACGATCACGTCGTTGTGGCCCATCAACCCGGTGCCCCGAGTCCAGCCGATCAGTGCGTGAGCCAGGCTGACCCGCTGCGCCCAGGACGTCTCGGCCTTCCAGCGCGACACGACCGCATCCAGAGCCGCCTTCGACTCGCCGTAGGCGCCGTCGCCACCGAACATGCCGCGGTTCGGCGAGCCCGGGAGCACGACGTGCAGGCGTGCTGCGATATCGCGGTCCGCTCCGATGCGCGACAGCCCGCCGATGAGCCGCTGCACGGCCCACAGCAGCACCTTCATCTCCATCTCGGAGCGCGAACCGGCGTCGGACAGGTCGCCGCCCACCCGCGGTGCCGCGAACGGGAACAGCAGCGTCGGGGTCAGCGCGTCCTTGATGTGGATCGACTTGGGCCCGAGGCTCTCGCTCTGCTCGGTCCCGACCCACTCCACCAGTGCATCGATGTCGTTGTAGGACGCCATATTCGCGGGTAGCACCCACAGCTTCGCCGCGAAGCGGGCGTTGTCGCGGTAGAGCTGTCGGTAGAACGCCAGCCGGTCATCGTCGAGCTTGGACGTCGTCGCGACCACCGTCGCGCCGCCGTCGAGCAGCTGCGCCACCACCGATGCGGCGATGGAGCCCTTCGAGGCGCCTGTGACGACCGCGACCTCGTCGCTGTAGCGACCCTTGCCCGGGTTCTCGGCACCCGCGGCGGCGCGGGCGTAGAGGGAGGCATGGATGTTGCGCCCTGCTGCCAGGGCCTTGCCCTGCCAGTAGGTGGCCTGGGTGCCCACGACGTGACCGGTGCCCTCGAACCGCTCCGAGAGGCGGGCCCAGTCGGCGTCGATCTCGTCCTCGTCCATCAGCCAGATGCGGACGAGATCCTCACGGGCGCTGGCCCAGCGGTCGTCGAGCACCACTGCCTTGCGGCCGTCGAAGACCGGCGCCACCAAACGTGGCCAATCCGAACCCAATTCAGCGGTGACCAGATCGATCAGCTCTGCATCGGCCGTTGCGTCGGGAGTCGCGAACGAGTCGCCGAGGCCCAACTGATCGAGAATGGTGCGGGCCGCCGACGCGAGCACGCCGTCGGGTCCGGTGACCTTCTCGGCGAACTCGCCGAGTGCAGCGGAGTCCACGACTCCACCGCCGCCGCCGGCAGCGGACGGCAGCGACACGGGGACGCCGCGCCGCGCGCCGACCGCGGCCACCGCGGCATCGATCGCCTTGTCGACGGCGGCAGCATCGGCCAGCGCGCCGTCGTGCAGGCCGCCCAGCGCACCTCCGCGAACACTGGAGCCCTCTCGGGTGCCCAGCGCCACCTCGACGGTGACGTGCTTGGCCCAGCCGTCGCCGAGTTCCCAGGTCTTCTTGACCCGCTCGGTGATGTAGGCCGGCCGCTTGCCGGACGGTCCGAGGACGGTGCGCAGTTGATCGTTGATCGCGTCCGACAGCACCGGCCCGAACGGCTTGTAGGTGCGGGCCAGCTTGGTGACCTGCCCCTTCAGCCCGGCGAGGTCGGCTTCGGCGGCACCGTCGATGGCGCCGAGGTTCAGCTCGGACCCCAGGTCGACCAGCATCTGGTTGCGGCGCGAGGACGCACCGTCGGTGATCGACTCGATGGAGTCCAGCGCCTCGATCTGATCGATTCGGATCTTGGCCGACAGCGCGATGAGCGCCATCGTCGCATCGGCCGCGTCGAAGCCGATGTCGTCGGGTCGCGGACCTCCGCTGGGCGCGGCAGCCGGAGCGGCCGGGGCAGCAGGGGCCGCCTCGGCAGCCGGTGCCGGAGCCGCCTCGGCAGCCGGTGCGGGCGTGTCGTCGATCTCGGGCTCGGGATCGGTGTCGGTCGCGAACAGCACCGCTGCGTCACGCTCGGCGTTGAGCACCTCGGTGGTGTTGTGCGAATACTCCGGCAGCTTCAGCGTGTTGGTGGCCAAACCCGCGACGGTAGGAGCTGATTTCACGCCGATCTCGACGAACCGCTCGATGCCGAGGCCCCCGGCCGCTTCCTCGATGAAGAGAAGGTCCTGCGTCTCGATCCAGCGCACCGGGCTGGCGAACTGCCATGCCAGCAGCTCGATGACGATCTTGCGGCACAGCTCGCGCGGCCGCTCGTTACGCCAGGTGTCGTAGTCGGCGAGGATCTCGTCGAGCGGCTCGGCGGGCACCAGATCGCGGATCTCCTGGATGAAGTCGCGGTCCAGCGTGAACGGCCGAGGCACCAGGTTCGGGATGTAGCGCCCGATCAGCAGCTCCGGATCGGCGTCGGTGGGCATGACCCGCTCCAGCGAACGGCGGAAGTCGGCGACACCGACACGCAGCACCGAGGAGTGGAACGGCACGTCGATGCCGGGGACCAGGATGAACGAGCGCTTGCCGCCGCTGATCTCACGCCGCCGCTCGACCTCGGCCTCCAGCTCCTCAAGGCCGCGAACGGTTCCGGCGATCGCGTACTGCGAACCACGCAGGTTGAAGTTCACGATCTGCAGGAATTCGCCTGTGCGCTCGGCGATCTCGGCGACGAAGTCGGTCACGTCGTTGTCGTCGAGGTCGATCTGCGACGGGCGGATCGCGGCCAGCCGGTAGTTTGATCGGCCCTGGGCGTCACGGGGCACGATGTCGTGCATCTTGGATCCGCGGTGGAACACCACCTCCAACAGGGCCTCGAGCTCGTACACCCCGGACACGCATGCCAGCGCGGTGTACTCGCCGACCGAGTGGCCGCAGGCGATGGCCCCCTCGACGAAGGCACCCTGCTCGCGCATCTCGGCGACCTGGGCGGCCGCCACGGTGGCCATCGCGACCTGGGTGAACTGCGTCAGATAGAGCACACCCTCGGGGTGGTGATAGTGCACGCCGGAAGCGATCAGGCTGGTCGGGTTGTCCCGCACGACGTGCAGGACCGAGAAGCCCAGGGTGTCGCGGGTGAACTTGTCGGCGTTGTCCCAGACCTTGCGGGCCGCCTTGGAGCGGGCCCGCACGTCCATACCCATGCCTTTGGACTGGATGCCCTGGCCGGGGAAGGCGTAGACGGTCTTGGGAGCGGCCAACTGCGCGGTCGCGGCCATCACCAACTCGCCGCCGACCTTCGCCGACACCTCGATGATCTCGGCGCCGCGGTCGATGCCGACGCGGTCGACCCGGAACTCGATCTCGTCGCCGGGCAGCACCATGCCGAGGAACCGTGAGGTCCAGCCGACGAGCCGGGCGGGCGGGGTCGCGCGGCCGTCGGTTGCGGTGACGGCGTGCTGCGCCGCGGCGGAGAGCCACATGCCGTGCACGATGGGCGTTTTCAGCCCGGCCAGCAGTGCGGCCGCCCGATCGGTGTGGATCGGATTGTGGTCACCGGAGACGACGGCGAAGGCACTCATGTCGACCGGTGCGGTGACGACGACGTCGCGGCGCCTGCGGCGCGGCGTGTCGGTGGCGTTGTCCGTGATCGCCCCACCGGCACGCGGCGGGTCGGACAGCTCGAGTGCTCCGGTGCGTCCACGGATCGCGAAGCGCTCCTCGAGGGTCGTCAGAACCGTGCCGTCGGCGTCGGAGATGGTGACCGAGACCGGGACGACCCGGCCCACCTCGGTGTCGGTGGCCGCCGAAGCCGTTGCCTTGACGGTCAACTCGGACTTCACGGCAGGCATCGACTGCAGCAGGTGAGCGGCGTGGTCGAGGTGCACCAGGCTGAGCAGGCCTTCCACGACGGGGAAGCCGTCGTCGGTCACGGCCGATCCGATCGCCGAGAACACGGCGGGCCAGCACAGACCGACCAGCGCGTCGGGAACCAGAGTCAGGCCCGGCGCCAGCGGGGCGCCGAACGTCGCGGTGACGCCGGTGTGGTCCGCGACCTTCTCGGGGTCCCACTCGACGGTGACCGTCGATGTGCTGTCCGCAACGGGCGGAAGGGATTCCGGTCCTTCGACACCTGCGGCGATCGCCAGCACCGCTCGCATCGCCTTCGATGCGTCCTCGACGGTGACGATCGGCGCACCGCCGTCTACGGTCGTCGCGGGCAGCGTGAAGCGGATGTCTATCCAGATGTCGGACAGCGGCACGCTCAGCGTCACGGAGGTGTTTCCGGCGCCGTCGGTCGATTGCTCGAGGCGCGCACCGGTATTGGGGTGAGTCGCGCTTGGCTTGCCGGGCACGTCGTTGACCTGCCACTCCTTCGGCGCGCCGATACGGTGCACCGGGTTGATCGCGGTGCGTCCCGCCCACAGCACGTCAGGCGAGTCCAGCACCACGGCGAGCGGTCCACTGACGTCGGAGCGAGCCTGACGCCGAGACACCACCGGGAGCGGCTTCGCGCCGGAGGCGAGCACGCGGTCGACGATTTCCTGCTCGAAGCGGTCGAGCAGCTCACCGACGGGCTCGTCGACACGGGTGATACCCGCGACGGCCTGCGTACCGGGGATGATGCACACCTGATCGGCGGTGTAGCGGGCATCGTGGGCCTGCCACAGCGAGTCTGAGCGCCACCAGCGCCGGACGTCCTTGTCGATGACGGGCACGAAGTTGACCGGCTTGCCGGGCTTCTTGCACAGGGTCACGAAGAACGGAACGTCGGCGGGATGCAGCTTGACGGTCTCGGCATCCGGGTAGCGGGCCAGCAGCGCGGCGATCGCGGTTTCCGGATTATCCAGCAGCGCTTGACCTTCCGCACTGGAGTCGAAGAGCGACTCGATGGGACCGGAGTCCTTCTCGTTGAGGCGGGCCTCGGCGCGCTTGAGCATCTCCTCGAAGCGCTCGCGCCAGGTGTCAGCCAGCCACGGGCTGCCCGGGGCCGCGGTGTCGGCGGTGCTGTCGCCGTCACCGATGGCCAACTCGATGTAGCGCTGCAGCCACTGCAGATACGACATGTCGGCGATGTCGCCGAAGTACGGCTTGGCGGTGTTCGCCATGGCCGCGATGATCTCGTCGCGACGCTCGGCGACGGCGTCGGCGTCACCGGCCACCTCGTCGAGCAGGCGGCCGCAGCGCGACGCGGTGTTGTCGATCTCGTGGATGTCGGCGCCCAGCTGGCTACGGCCGCTGGCCATGCCGTTGATCGCCTTACCCGCGCCGACCCAGGTGTCTGTGCCGTTGGTGTCGACAAGCAGCTGCTTGACGGCCGGTGAGGTGGTGGCCTCCAGGGTGGCCATGGCGGCGGTGCCGACGAGGATGCCGTCGACCGGCATCTCGGGGAAGCCGTAGGGCTTGGCCCACTGGCCGGACAGGTACTCCGCGGCCCGCTCAGGGGTGCCGATGCCGCCGCCGACGCAGATCGTGACGTTGGGGTACTTGCGGAGCTCGCCGTACGTGCTCAGCAGGAGGTCGTCGAGGTCCTCCCAGGAGTGGTGTCCGCCGGCGCGCCCGCCCTCGATGTGGACGATGACGTCACGGTCGGGAACCTCGGCGGCGATCTTGATGACGGACTTGATCTGGTCGACGGTGCCCGGCTTGAAGGTCACCATGCTGATGCCCACGGAGTGCAGCTCTTCGATCAGGTCGACGGCCTCTTCGAGGTCCGGGATGCCCGCGGTGACGACCACGCCGTCGATCGGAGCACCGGACTGGCGGGCCTTCTGCACCAAGCGCTTGCCGCCGATCTGCAACTTCCACAGATAGGGGTCCAGGAACAGCGAATTGAACTGGATGGCTCGGCCCGGCTCCAGCAGCTGGGTGAGCTCCTGGATGCGGGCGTCGAAGATCTCCTCGGTGACCTGGCCGCCGCCGGCGAGCTCGGCCCAGTGGCCGGCGTTCGCAGCAGCGGCGACGATCTTGGCGTCCACGGTCGTCGGCGTCATGCCGGCGAGCAGGATCGGCGAGCGTCCGGTGAGGCGGGTGAACTTCGTGGACGCCTTGACCGAGCCGTCGGGCAGCGCGACAGGCTGCGGGGCGTAGCTGGACCAGGCCGGGGCGACGGCGGGCGCCGCGCCGACGGTGAACAGGCTGCGCTGGCCGGCGCGGGTGGCAGCAGGCACGATGCCGATTCCCAGACCGCGGATCACCGGCGCGGTCAGGCGCGTCACGGTGTCGCTCGGCCCCAGGTCGACGATCCACTTGGCCCCGGTGGCGGCGAGGCCTTCGACCTCGGCGACCCAGTCGACGGGCTTGACGAAGATGGTCTCGGTCAGCTCACGGGTGAGCTCACGGTCCAGGCCGGTGCGCGCCGCCCACTCGTTGACGAGGTCGACGCCGCCTGCAAGGCGCGGTGTGTGGAAACCGACCTCGACGTTGAGTTGGTTGAAGATCGGGCGGAAGATGGCGCCGCCGCGGGTCTTGTTCTTGCGCTCCGCCTCTTCCTTTTCAGTGATCTTCTCGCAGTAGAGCTCGAAGCGGGCGAGCTGTTCCGGGGTGCCGGTGATGACGACCGAGCGCCGCCCGTTGCGGATGGACAGCGCCGGGGGCAGGACAGTGCGGACATCCTGGGCGAACTCGTCGAGCAGCTCTGCCATCCGGCCCGGGTCGACGTTGAGCACGGAAACCATCGGCGCCTTGTCGCCACGACCGACCATCCCGCAGCGGCGCGACACCAGCGAGCCGGCCGCGCCGATCAATTGGCCGATGGCGAGCAGTTCGACGTCCCGGGTACCGCGGGCCTTGAGCGATTCCACGGCGGTGACGCCCTGTGAGTGGCCGGCGATGGCGACCGGCGGGTGACCGTCGAGATCGAGGCCCTGACGCTTGAGCGCCCGCTGAGCGGCCATCTGGGTGAGCAGGATGCCGGGCCCGGAGATGGCCGCGGTAGTGAGGTCCTTGACTGAGGGCAGCGGCTCGTCGGCCGCGAGCGCCCGGATCCACTTCATGGGTTCGAAGCCGATCGGGCGGACGACGACCAGCTCGCGCGCCAACGGTTCGAGCAGTAGTTCGGCCTCCGCGACCAGCTGGCTGATCTCAGATTCGATTCCGGCGGAGTTCACGAGTTCTTCGAGGTTCTCCAGCCAGGGGCCGCCCTGGCCGCCGAACGCCACGGCGTAGGGCTCCCCGGAGTGCAGCCGATCGACGAGTGCGTGCGTTCCGGTGAGGGGTTCGAAAGCCTGGTCGGCCTCGTCTGAGCCGGTGGTCGCACGGTGGTGGTCGTTGATCGTCACGTCTTGTGTTCTCCTCGGTGCTGTTCCGCGCTCTACATCGCTGGGGTGAGGCTCGGTGCTGTGCTTCTCGCGGGTGCTTGCCTGTGCACCCGGGTGGGCCTTGCGATTCGGCGTCGAATCCGGCTGTTCTCGTCCGCGGCGCTCTGGGCCGCGGTCGCCGCGTTCCATGGAGCCCGTGGGCGGACACTCCAGCCGTACTAAGAGTGTCATAAGAGACTCGCCCAGTTTGGCGCCTGAAATGGTTACTGGCGAGTTCTACGCATCGGTAACCGCGCGTTGCATAACGCGCGCTTTACGAGCGCCGCGAGGTATCCGGGACAAACGTCCTGCTTGCGGGTGGTTACGGTCGAGTAAGAAAGAATCGCAGTTCAAAGCAGTATTGTTATCGAATCGTTATCTAAGTTTTTTGATCCTCGGGCTGCGTCGTAACGGCTCGCCCGCGGACGACAAGATCAGAAAAAGTGTCTTGTCAACGCTTCGCTGCGTGGACACAAGTTTGCTGCGAAAACCTACTAATGAGTAAGTCCGGATGCGAAATGTCGGGCCGCGCACGTACCCCTGACCGACAGCTGGCCCGAGAATGTGCTTGACGAGCACCGACGCCGTCTATCCAGCTGCCCGTCCCCGCCGGCCGGCGGCAGGACGTCAGTGGGTCGGGCGCAAGAGGTTGTGCTGCCACAATGCGCGTTCGACGACGTCACGAAGCACCCGATCGAACGCTGCGATGCCGGCGCAGACACGGCAGCACCCGCCACGTGCAGCGTTGGGAGGAGACGCCGTCGTCCCTCGACGCGTGGACCGGGAATCCACCGTGATCACCTGCGCGGACGTGTGGTTGCCAGGTATACGAGGTACCTGGCTCGGCGGGTTCAAGCGCCGCGACGCCGAGGCTCCCATGCTCCGCCGAGCAGGATTCCTGCGGTGTAGTCGGAGGCAGACGTGACCATGTGGCGACGCGTCGCCTGGTCGAACCGGGCCGCGATGACGTTCTCCCCCAGAGCGCGATAGTCGTCCACGATCCTGCGGATCTCGTCCATCTCGTCGGGGCGCGGCAGGTAGTCGGCGCCGACGCGCGTGCGATACAGCTCGACAAGACTCTCGACGAACGCCTCGGCAAGATCGTCGACGGACTCCGCGGCGGCCTCGACGAACCTCAACAGCGCCCGCACGTAGAGCAGCTGATCGGGCGAGCGCTCCAGAATCTCCGCTGCCGTGCCGTCGTTGACCCTGATCTTGCCTCCGACGACGTCGGCGAGGCCGTATTCGACGAGCTTTCGGCCTTCATCGCTGTCCGGGTCGATGGTCATCGACGTGCTGTTGTTGGGTGACTTCTTGGACGGGCCCAGCACTGCCTGCTGCAAGCCCAGAATGTCTGCCAGGTCTGTTCCCTGACGCATGCTTGCGAAGAACTCTGCGATGTGTGCCGAGTTGTACCCCTTGCGCAGCAGGTGGCTGATGGTGTTGAGCTGGGACAGGTGGTAGTCGTCGTACAGCGCCGAGCGGCCGACCCGGCGAGGCGCGTCGAGCAGCCCGCGCTCGCGGTAGGCGCGGATGTTCCGGGCGCTGACTCCCGACACCCGGGCGAGGTCTTCGAGCCGGTATTCAGCCATGCAGCAGCGTCTCCACGGGTGCGGCGCGCCAGGCACGTCGGAGACCTGGGCGGGACATGCACACACTGTAGCCCCCTCGGGTGCAAAACGAGCGAATTATCTCGATCATCAACCTTCCGGTGCCCCTCTGTGCAATACGAACGGCTATCAGCGCGAATAATGAGGTTATAGTCAATTTGTCCACATCGATGTGCAGCTTTAGCCAACTTCTGTGCCTGTACGGACGGGATTGGCCCCGCTACCTGTGAGCAATTCGATTGGCGCCGGGCACCGCAAGTGCGCGACGATGGGACTGCCTGCCGCGTCGCGCAGGACATTAAGACAAAGTCAGCTAATTGTGAGGTGTCAGCTCGTGCGTGCCTGGATCGTCTGGGCGACCGGGTTGCTCGCCTACGTCGTCGCCGTCTTGGACCGAACCACGCTGGGCGTCTCCGGGCTCGCGGCGGCGGACCGCTTCGGCACAGGCCCCTCGCTGTTGTCGACGTTCGTCGTCCTTCAGGTCGTCGTCTACGCGGGTGCCCAGGTGCCGGCCGGGCTTCTCCTCGATCGATTCGGGTCCCGCGCGATGATCGTGGCCGGGGCCGCCATGATGGGTTCGGGCCAACTGGTTCTCGCGCTCACCGAGTCGCTGCCTACAGCCATCGCTGCCCGCGCCGTGGTCGGCCTCGGCGATGCCTTCACGTTCATCTCCGTCCTGCGCCTCGTCCCCCACTGGTTCGCGCCGCGACGGATTCCACTGGTCACCCAGCTGACGGGGATTTTCGGCCAACTGGGTCAGGTGCTGTCGGCCATACCGTTCCTGGCCGTGCTTCACGCCGGCGGATGGGAGGTCGCCTACGTCTCCGCCGGAGCACTCGGCGTGCTGTCGATTGTGCTGACACTTCTCGTCGTCAAGAACACTCCGGACGGCGCCGCAACCACCGGCGAAGCCATGTCCGTCCGCGAGACGCTGCGCAGCGTCAAGACCGTATGGCTGCGTCCGGGCACCCGACTCGGATTCTTCACCCACATGGGGACCCAGTTCTCGCTCACTGTGTTCGCGTTGATGTGGGGTGTTCCCTATTTGACGGAGGCGCAAGGGCTTTCGGCGGGCGCTGCCGGTGCGTTGCTCAGCTTATCGGTCGCCACCGCGGTCGGCTTCGGGGTGTTGATCGGGTTCCTGACGGGTCGCCATCCCCACCGCCGGTCGCGTCTGGTGCTGGCGATCATCGCGAGCAACGCCCTGATGTGGACCATCGTGCTCGCGCTGCCCGGCCCCGCCCCGCTGTGGTTGCTCATCGCGCTGATCACGGTGATGTCGTTCGGCGGGCCCGGTTCGATGGTCGGTTTCGACTTTGCCAGGACGTTCAACACCCGTGCGACGCTCGGCACGGCACAGGGCATGGTCAACATGGGCGGTTTCCTGGCGTCGCTGCTGTTGATGCAGGCGATGGGGATGGCGATGGAGGCTGCAGGCGGCATCTCCTTCGAGTCGTTCCGAATCGCCTGGACCCTTCAGTACGTGGTGTGGGCGCTCGCGATCACCGGCATCCTGATCACCCGCCGGAAGGCGCGCAGGCAACTCGCCAAGGACGATCCGGTCGCGTTCGCGGCTATGACGAGGTAGTCGATACGTTCCTCGCGACCGCGGCGGCTGCATGCCGGTGTCCGACCAGCTCGTAGCCGACCACGGACACCACGGGCGCCAGCGTGACGACGAGCAGGCTGTTGGCCATCGAGATGCCGTTGGCCGCCAGCAACACCGCCAGACCGAGCACCGCCGCGGTGAGCACCACCAGCAGCACGTGGAAGGGCTCCACCTTGTGCGCCATCAGTGAGTAGAGCACGTAGATCGCCAGGATGTAGATCCCCACCGGGATGACGACGCTCATCACCGTGGCGATCGATGTCAGCTCGGAGTGGTCCTCGATGTAGTAGGCGGCAGCGTGCAGGCCCGCACCGGTCGCGACGATCGAGGCGAACACAACGATGTGCAGATAACCGAACCAGAAGGAACGCTCACGGCGGGCGTGCAGAATGTCGGCCTGTGGCAGGACGAAGTAGGTCCACCACATGCCGAACGTGAGACCGATGCCCGACACGGCAACGAACACCGCCTCGACCGACCAGCCCTGCTCGCCGACCACCGCGGTCAGCGATGCGACGGTTCCGACCACGCCTTCACCGAGAGCGATGATCGTGAAGAGCCCATACCTCTCGGCGATGTGGTGGGCGTGCCACGGCGTGCCACCTTGCCGGACTTCGGCGATGACGGGACCCATGATCTCGATCAGCACCAGCAACAGCACGATCGCGATCGTCACAGGCACCGAGGTATGGACGAAAATGGCTGCAATCCAGCCGATCTGGGCAACAGTGATCCACAGCGCATAGGTCAGGCACGCCTTGCGTCGCCGGGGATCCTGCCTGGCGGCCCGCAACCACTGGGCCACCATCGCGACGCGCATCACCACATAGCCCGCGACCACCACGGCGTTGTCGACGTGGCCGCCGTGTTCGATCGACGCGTACATCTGCGGCAGTCCGAGCGCCAGGATGATGACACCGACCATCTGCAGCATCGTCGTGAGCCGGTACACCCAGTCATCGGTGTCGTAGGCCGAGGCGAACCAGCTGAAGTTGATCCAGGCCCAGCACACCGCGAACATCGCGAAGAAGAACGCGGCCAGCCCCGCTGCCACGTGCCCCGCGGCCAGCAGGTGCGCAAACTGCGACGCCGCGATGCCGAAAGCCACAACGAAGGTCAGGTCGAACAACAGCTCCAGCGGGGTTGCGACTCGGCCCGTCTCGTGCGGGTCGCGCCCGGCCATCTGCCTGATCCGGTGCAACTGGCCGACCGGTCGGTGCGGTTGCTCGCTCACTGCTCGTCCCCTTTCCTCCGCAGGGCAGAGCGTAGCCGCGCGTGAGGCGCCCGACGCGTCGGCCGAGGTGCGGCTGCCGCGCTGTCATCGACGTGGCCGTTCGGCGCCACGATAAGGTTCGCGTCATGGACGCCGTCGGTGTGGTCTTGGCCGCGGGCCTCGGTACCCGGGTGGGCGCTGACGGGAACAAGGCCTATCTGCCGTTGGCCGGGCGCAGCATGCTGTCGTGGTCGCTGGACACCTTGACTCGGCTCCCAGAGATCGCGAGGACGGTCCTGGTGTTCCGCAAGGGCGAGTTCGATCTCGCTCGCGACACCGTCCACCGCGAACTCGGCCATGCCGCAATCGAATTGGTCGAAGGTGCTGACACCAGGCATGGTTCGGAGACCAACGTCGTGAGGTATCTGGCCGCTGACATCGAGTCGGGCAGCGTCGACGTGGTCGCCATCCACGACGCCGCCCGGCCACTCGCGGGACCGGAAATGTTCCGCGAGGCGATCACGCTGGCCCGCGAGTTCGGCGGCGCGTTGCCCGCCCTGCCGGTCGAGAACCTGGCGGCGTCGGGCGAGCACGGCCTCGATCCGGTGCCCGACCGCGCGAGGCTGGTCAGAGTCCAGACGCCGCAGGCCTTCCGGGCGAGAGATCTCCTTCACGCCTATCGCAGCGCGGAGCGCGACGGGTTCGAGGGCACCGACACGTCCTCGTGTATCGAGTACTACACCGATGTCGAGGTTCGGACGTTCCACGGGGACACGGCCAACCTCAAGGTGACGTATGCCCGCGACATCGCCGTCGCACAGCGTCTGCTCAGCAACCCGAACCGTCGCTCCGGCCTTCGATGACCGCGGCGAGATAGCTTGCATCGCCGGGCAATTCGACTGCCATGGCATCGGTGTCGCCGTCGACATATGTCACCGGCACCCCTGAGGCGAGCACCGCGTCGAGTTCGACGGCTCCGTCATGGGTGAGCAGCCGGCTCAACACGGCGGCGGAGAAGCCTCGGGGGTATTGGACGGTGCGCAGCGGGGTCCGCTCGACGGTGGCCGTCACCGTGCCGTTGGAGTCCACCGCTTTGATGCTGTCCGTGACCGGACACACCGGAAGCACCGCAGCTGCTCCGTCTCTGAGCGCATCCATCACACGAGCCAGCGTGACGGGCGACACCAGCGGCCACGCGATGTCGTGCAGCAGCACCTGCTCGGCGACTCCGGGAACGCGCAGCGCCGCGGCAATGCAGTTCGTCGGGACGCCCGGGTCGTCGGCCACGCACACCCGTGTACCCGAAAGCCCCTGGGCCGCCAGCGATGTCTTGACCTCGTCGACCAGCGGCGCAGCTGCGGCGACGATCACGTCGGCGGCGGCCGCCAGGCTTCGAACGATGCGCGCGAGCGGGGAGAGCCCTGCAACGGGCGAAAACACCGCCTCGCGCCGGGACTCCAGGCTCGTCGGAACGGGCAGGATCGCCGTCACAGTCACGGCGCTCGAGGCTATACGGCCTATACCGGGTCGAACGAGTCGATCAGCCAGTTGCCGTCGATCTTTGTCAGACCGACCTTGACGCTGCTGGCCGCGAAGGCGCCGTCGGGATTCTCCTTGCTGGTGGTGGTCTGATTGATGAATACCAGCACCTCGGCGGAATCCGGCGCAATCTCCGACACCGCGGCACGGACGACCGACGCGGCGGTCTTGACGGACTTCTCCCGCGCCGCCGGCGTCACGATCTGCTCGGTGAATTGCGTGTAGTAGGACAGGAAGTCGCCGGTCAGCTTCGATTTGGCGTTGGCGAAGTCCTGGTCGAGGGACTCCGGCGAGTAGGACAGCAGCGCGACGGTGCCCGTCTTGGCCGCATCGAGGGCGACCTGCGCCGCCGCGGGATCCGTCTCCTGGTCGGGGCGGTAGTCGTTGATGTAGAGCCAGCTCGTCAGGCCCGCCGACGCGGCGAGCAGAACAAACGCCAAGACAGCGGCGGTGACGAGTGCGCGGCCCGACCGCCGGCGTGTCTTGCCGGCAGGCGGGTCCTCGTCAGCATCCTCGTCGGCCGGCTCCGCGACCTCGGCTGACTGGTCGGGCCCATCGGCGCTGGACCGATCCTCGACGGTCTCGTCGACGTCGGTGTCGTCGGTGGCCGGCTCGGTTGTGCGGTCTTCGTCGCTCACGGCACGAACTCGACTTTCGCCATCTTGATCTGACCGTTCTCCCGCTCGAGGCTCACGCTCAGGCGCCACGTGCGTGGTTCCTGATTGGCGCCGGCCGTGTTGGTGACCCGGGACGCGGCCGCCACGAGCACCTCGGCCTTGTCGTCGGACATCGACTCCACGGCGGTGGAGTTGACCGTGACCTCGGTGACGACCTTGGAATCCTGGGCCACCTTCACGAAATCGGCCGCCTGAGACTCGAAGTCCGACTTGAATTGGCCGGTCGAGTTGTCGATGATGCGCTGGACGTCGGCCTCGGCATTGTTGAAATCCAACGACATCAGCGTGACGACGCTCTGCCGGGCGGCTGCGGAGTACTCGGCGGTCTGCTGCCGGATCTTCTCGGCATTCCGGTGCTCGACGATCATGTAGCCGCTGGCGGCGAGCCCGGCTACGGCACCCAGGATGGCCACGACGATCGCCGCGACAGCGACACCGTACTTCGTCGGCTTCAGCCGCGCTGTGCGGCGCTTGCGCGGCGCGTCGGCTTCCTGCGCCTCCTCGATGTCGATGTCGGCCTCCGCCGACACCTGGGGTTCCACGCTCTCGGTCTCGGCGTCCTCGGTCTCGACCAGCTCGGCGGGAGTCTGCGCCTCCGCTTCGCCGGGCGCGGTGTCGGTGCTGACCTTTAGAGCCTCCCGGCGAAGCCTTGCTGCGCGGGCCCGAGCCCTGGCGGCCGCTGCCATGGCATCGGCCTCTGCGGCCTCCGCCTCGGCTTCTTCGGCGAGCGCCCGAGCCTGTTCGGCGTCCGTCGGACGGTCAGGGTCGGCTGTCGCCCCGTCGACGCGATCGGCGTCGATCACGGAGTCGCGGCGCCTGAAAGACGGCACACCGACCTCCTTGTCTGCTGCGTCATCGCATGCTTGCGGTTGTGAGAATGTCGTTCTTCTTTTTTGAGTATTGCCTATGACGATACCCCCGCATCGGAGGTCCGGACAAAAGGCCTGTCAGCGGAAATGCTGTTTACGCGCTGTGCGGTCGCTCAGCGATCGAGGTTCAGAAGTTTGTCCTTCATCACCTTGCCGGTGGCGTTCAACGGCATTTCGTCGAGGAACTCTACATAGCGGGGCACCTTGAAACCGGCCATTCGGTCACGACACCATGCGATCAGGTCGTCGCCGTCCAGCGGCACCCTGGTGCCGTTCCCGGCGGTCTCGGCCACCACGAATGCCTTGCCGACCTGCCCCAGGCGCTCGTCGGGGACGCCGACGACAGCGGCCTGCGCCACACCGGGGTGTTCCAGCAGGAAGCCCTCGATCTCGGCGGGGTAGGCATTGAAGCCCCCCACGATGAACATGTCCTTCTTGCGGCCGACGATGCGCAGACGCCCTGCCTCGTCCACGGTGCCGAGATCTCCGGTGTGCAGCCAGCCGTCGCCGTCGATCGCCTCGGCGGTGGCCACCGGGTCGTCGAGATAGCCCTGCATGACCGTGTACCCCCGCACCAGCACCTCGCCGTCGTCGGCGATGCGCATTTCGACACCGTCGCAGGCGACGCCTGCGGTGGTCGCGATGTCGGTGAACGAGTCTCCCGGTCGCGACAGCGTGACGGTGCCTGCTTCGGTGAGGCCGTAGCCCGTCGCCAGCGTCTGGAAGGGCAGTTCTTCGTGCACCCGCCGGATCAGTTCGACGGGAATGTCGGCCGCGCCGGTCACCCCGGCCCGCAGCGTGGCGAGCTTCGACTTGTCGGGCACCGACAGCAGCGAGTGGTACAGCGTCGGCGGGCCGGGCAGCATCGTGACGCGTTCTGTCGCAATGAGTTCCACCACCCTGTCGATGTCGAACACCGCGACCGGCAGCATCGTCGCACCCCGAATGAAGGACGCGATCAGACCGGCCTTGTAGCCGAAGGTGTGGAAGTACGGGTTCACCATCAGATAGCGGTCGCCCTGGCGCAGATCGGCCAGGTTGCACCACTCCTCGTACAGCCGCAGGTTCTGCGCATGGTGCATCATCACACCTTTGGGGCGCCCCGTCGTGCCCGAGGTGAAGATGATGTCCGAGATGTCGGTGGGCGCCAGCGGACGGCTGAAAGGCGTTCCGCTGGAGAGAAACTCAGATTTCAGGTCGATCACCGGCGGCCGCTTGCCGGTCCACGAGGAGGGCAGCGTGTAGTCCACACCCAGGAAGCCCTGCTGCACCAGGACCGCCTTGGCACCGCTGCGGGCGATGATGTCGCCCGCCTCCTCGGTCTTGAACCTGGTGTTCACCGGTACGAGCACCCCGCCGGCGGTGAGCAGTCCGAACGCGGCGACGATCCATTCGGCGCTGTTGGGTGCCCAGATCGCGGCACGATCCCCTTTTTCGATACCGAGGTCGGCGAACGCGCCCGCAGCACAACGGATCCGCTCAGCGAGTTCGGCGAAGGACAATCGCAGCGGACCGTCGACGACAGCTTCGCTGTCGCCGAACCGGTCCGCTGCGCTGGCGACCAACTCGGGGATGGTCTGCCAGGGTTTGTCGGCGCTACTCCTCATCGGGCGTGGGGCACCCTTGATCGTCGCAGCGCGTGAGCCCGATACGTCACGTCGTGACGAGACGTCCCAGGTTGCCGCCCATGATCTTGGCCTGGTCCTCCACGGACAGGTGCTCGAGCGCTGTCACGTAGTGTGTGGGCTCGGCCAGACCCTCGGGGTGCGGCCAGTCGGAACCGTAGAGCACCTGGTCGACGCCGATCAGATTGATGAGGTCGTCGATGCCCTCCTCGTAGAACGGGCTGACGTAGATGCGGTTCTTGATTTCCTCGATCGGGTTGCCCAGGAAGGCTTCCGGCGCCTTCTTCCATACCTCGGCCATCGAATCGAGCAGCGGGAACATCCACTTCGAGCCGGCCTCGACAATGCCGACTTTGAGCTTCGGGAAGCGGAACAGTGCGCCGTGGATCACCCACGAGGCCACCGCATCCTGGATGGGGCGCCACTCGTTGAGGATCGACATCGCGTTGGTCTGGAACGGCAGCATCTCTTGCGCGGCGCCGTCCCACTCGGAGGTGTAGCGCGAGTAGCCGCTGTCCGAGGAGTGCATGCCGACGAAGATGTCGTGGTGCACCACGCGCTCCCAGAACGGGTCGAACTCGGGCAGCGCGAACGAGCGCGGTCCGCGGAAGCCGGGCACCGGTGCCGGGCGGATCAGGATGGCACGGGCGCCACGCTTGACGCACCACTCCAGCTCCTCGATCGCCTTCTCGACGATCGGCAGGGTGATGACGGGCGTGGTGAAGATGCGGTTCTGGTAGTTGAAGCCCCACACCTCGTCCAGCCACTGGTTGAGGGCGTGAATGATGACGTGGATGGCGACAGGGTCGTCGGACAGGCGCTCCTCGATGAGGCTGGCCAGCGTCGGGAACATCAGGCTGCGGTCGACGCCGAGCTCGTCCATGACCTTGATGCGCGGTTCGGGCTCGAAGAACGCCGGGATGGCCTTCATCGGCTCGCCGAACAGCTCGCGCTTGCTCTTGCCGTCCGGGTTGCCGTACTTGAAGTACTCCTCCCACGCACCCGGCTTGGCGACCACCGAGAACGTCGGATTCGGGATGTAGTTGGAGATCTGTCCCTTGAGCGCGATCTTGGTGCGCCCGTTGACCTCCACGTACTGAACGACGTCCTTGTACTCCTTGGGGAGGTACTTGGTCATCGCCTCCGGCGGCTCATAGAGGTGGTTGTCCGCATCGAACAGCGGGAACGGGATATCGACCCGGTGCGACAGTTGTCCCATGAAAGACTCCTTTTCCTATCGAGAGAATCGTATTCTCATTTTCGTTGGGTCGCAACGACCCCGTACTCGCCGGCTGCCACCCGCTGACGGATCACGTACTTCTGGACCTTGCCGCTGGCGGTCCTCGGGAAGTCCTGGCCCGGCGGGACGCAGTGCAGTTCCTCGGGCCACTTCTGAGTGGCCACCCCTGCCCCCTTGAAGTGAGCACGCACGTCGTCGAGATTGGGCATCTGCTGGCCGTCGCGGATGCGCAGGACCGCCGCGGTGCGCTCCCCCAACCGAGGGTCCGGCGCGGCGACGACGACCGCCTCGGCGACGGCAGACATGGACAGCAGAACCTCTTCGACCTCCAGGGCGCTGATGTTCTCGCCGCCCCGGATGATGACGTCGGCCTTGCGGTCGGTGATGGTGAGGTATCCGTCGTCGTCGAGCACCCCGATGTCGCCGGTGCGGTACCAGCCCTCGTCGTCGAAGGCCAGCGCGGTGAGCTCGTCGTCGGTGTAACCGATGCACAGGTCAGGGCCGCGGCTGTAGATCTCCCCGTCGGGCCCGAGCTTGATCTCCACCCCGAGTCGGGGATCTCCGTCGGTGAACAACCGCTTGGCCTCTGGCGCACTGGGTCGCGAGCCGGTGATCGAGGGATGTTCGGTGCTGCCGTAGGAACGGAAGACGAACATCCCGAGATCGGTGAGCCGCCGGGTCACCGCGGCGGGCACCGTCGAGCCGCCCAGTCCGACCGTCTTGAAGTGGCGGAGATGGTGGGGTTTGCAGTCGGGGTGGTCGAGCAGGCTGGTGACAAAGTACGGCGGGCCTCCCCCGATCGACAGGCCGTCACTTTCCATCAACTGCAGAACCCGGCCGGGATCCCAGACGTCGCACAGATCGATCGGTGCACCTTCCAGCACCGGGATCAGCAGTGCTCCGACCATGCCGATGAAATGACCGACCGGGGTCGCCGTCAGCTGCCTGCCGCGGTCCGGCGGATAGTTCTCCAGGAGCTGACGCGTTTCGAAGCTCAGCGTCTGATGGCTGTGGATCACGCCCTTCGGGTCCCGGGTGGTTCCCGAGGTGAAGGCGATGAGCGCCGGTGCCGCCGGGTCTGCCGGAACGGTGCCGGTCAGCGGCTCGTCGGCGAGCAGTTCGTCGAACGGACGCGCATGGCCTGCAGCTGAATCCACCCCCACCAAAGCGACGATCGGCACATCGGCGCACAGATCGGGCTGATAGCGCATACGACCGAACTCCTCGGCCGTGATGAACACGCGCGGCTTCGCGACGGCCAGGATGTGGCCGATTTCTTTGCGCCCGTAGAAGTGCACGATCGGCACGATCACGGCTCCGAGGAACGAGGAGGCCCAGAACGCGACGGCCGCCTCGCGCCAATTCGGCAACTGCAGCGCTACCACATCACCGGGTCCGACCCCGCGCGCCTGCAACCCGGCCGCCAGACGCCGGGCATCCCGCTCAACCTCGCTGAACGTGCCCGAGTAGGGCCGCACGGACGAATGCACGCAGAAGCCGGTGTCGGGGCTGTTGGCGAGCCCCCGGGCCAGCAGGTCTCCGAGCGTCTCCCGGGTCCAATACCCCGCCTGCTCGTATCGCCTGACCAGCTCCGCAGGAATCGTCCGCATGACCGCCGGCCACCTTTCCTGTGTGCAAGGAGATACCGTCACGAGGACCGCGAAAATCCTCGCAATCCGACGGCGATGCTATTCTCCGCCTGCGAGAATGCCAATACCGCAGAGGGAGAATGCCCGATGGTCGACCTCGAGATCAACGATGGTTTGGCGACCATCACCATCGACCGACCGCATGCGCGCAATGCGATCTCCCTGGAGACCATGGATCAGCTCGACAAGGCGCTCGACGGCGCCGCGGGGGCTGCTGCGCTGGCCCTCACCGGAGCAGGCGACAAAGCCTTCGTCTCCGGCGGCGACCTCAAGGAACTCAGCGCACTGCGAACCGAGGAACAGGCCGCGGCGATGGCCTTCCGGATGAGGTCGATCTGCGACCGCATCGAAGCGTTCCCCGGACCTGTGCTGGCCGCTCTCAACGGTCACGCGCTCGGCGGCGGCGCCGAATTCGCGGTGGCCGCTGACATCCGGATGGCCGCCGACGACATCAAGATCGGCTTCAACCAGGTCGCCTTGGAAATCATGCCCGCCTGGGGCGGCGCCGAGCGGCTCGTCAAGCTCGTGGGCTACAGCAGGGCGCTGCTGCTGGCAGGCACCGGACGCATCCTGGCGGCCACCGACGCGGAGCACATCGGTCTGATCGATCAGGTCATCCCGCGGGCGAGCTTCGACGAGCAGTGGCGGCTGACCGCGCGCCTGCTGGCTCGCACCCCTGCCGGCGAGGTCAAGCGGGTGATGCGGGGCGTCTCGACCACCGAGGCCGTCGCCGCGTTCGCCCGGCTGTGGGTCTCCGACGAGCACTGGACGGCCGCCGACAAGGTGATGAACAAAGGCCACAGGTAGACGCAGTCGCATACGCGCAATCACCGCCTATGTTCTCGCTAGACGAGAATGGCATTTCCAGTTATCGTCAATCCCGTGTCGAGCACGCAGCGGGCGCTGGCGCCCGAAATTTCCACCTGGCCGAGTGGCGAACCGCAGCTCATCGGGAGTTGTTGTGGCACATGCGGTGCCACGACCTTCCCCACCCAGCAGCGCTGCCCCAAGTGCAGTGGCGGCGACATGTCCGACGTGCTGCTCCCCCGTCGCGGGACTCTCGTCGCATGGACCACGCAGGGCTTCCCGCCCGGGCCGCCGTACAAGGGTCCTTCGGGTAAGGATTTCGTACCGTTCGGCGTCGGCCTGGTCCAGCTCGATGACGTCATCCGCGTCGAGGGCAGGCTCACCGAAAACGACCCGGCGAAGCTGCAATTCGGCCAGCAGGTCGAGCTGACCATGATCCCGTTCACCTCCGACGAGGACGGGACCGAAGTCGTCACCTTCGCGTTCCAGCCCGTCAGCAATTAAGGGGCACTGCATGACCAACTCCAACGATGTCGCGATCATCGGTGTCGGCCTGCATCCGTTCGGCCGGTTCGATAAGACCGCGATGCAGATGGGCGCCGAGGCCATTGCGTCCGCACTCACCGACGCCGGCGTTGAGTGGAAAGACATCCAGTTCGGCTTCGGCGGCAGCTACGAGGTCTCCAATCCCGACGCCGTGACCCGCCTGGTCGGTCTGACCGGCATCACGTTCACCAACGTGTTCAATGCCTGCGCCACCGCGGCGTCGGCGATCCAGCAGACCGCCGACACCATCCGCCTGGGCAAGTACGACATCGGTATCGCCATCGGACTGGACAAGCACCCCCGCGGAGCCTTCACCGACGACCCCGCCAAACTCGCACTGCCGCAGTGGTATGCGGAGAACGGGCAGTTCGTCACGACCAAGTTCTTCGGCATGAAGGCCAACCATTACATCCATAAGCACAACATCTCGCAGGAGACGCTGGCACGGGTGGCGAACAAGAACTTCCGCAACGGCGTGATCAACCCGAATGCGTTCCGCCGCAAAGAGATCTCCGTCGAGGAGATCCTGGCGTCGCCGGCCCTGAACTATCCCCTGACCCAGTACATGTTCTGTGCGCCCGACGAGGGGGCGGCGGCAGTGATCATGTGCCGCGGCGACATCGCCCACAGGTTCACCGACAAGCCGGTGTTCGTGCGCGCCAGCGAGATTCGCACGCGGACCTTCGGCGCCTACGAGGTGCACGCGACGTCTGCGCCGCTCGACGAGGATCCGTCCCCGACGGTGTACGCGGCCAAGGCTGCCTACGAGGCGGCCGGCATCGGTCCTGAGGACGTCGATATCGCTCAGCTGCAGGACACCGACGCGGGCGCCGAGGTCATCCACATGGCCGAAACCGGACTGTGCGCCGACGGCGAGCAGGAGAAGCTCCTCGCCGACGGCGCCACGGAGATCCACGGCACCATTCCGGTCAACACCGACGGCGGACTCATCGCCAACGGCGAGCCGATCGGCGCCTCCGGGTTGCGACAGGTGCACGAGTTGGTGCGTCAGCTGCGCGGCGAAGCGGGCGAGCGGCAGGTGCCGGGTGAGCCGCGCGTCGGACTGGCCCAGGTCTACGGCGCGCCGGGTACTGCGTCAGCGACCATCCTCTCCCTCTAGGGGAATTTCGCGCCGGCCCCTGGAGCTTCAGTAGCCGCTCGGCTACTCTCACTGAAGAACGAGTAGCCGATCGGCTACTCGGCTCCGGACGATGGGGGGGATCGGATGCAAATTCTCGCCGAGGCCGAGGATTTGCCCACCACGGCAAACATCAGGACCCAGCTCATCAGCTTGTGGACCGCGCCGGTCTTCGGCGCCGTTCTGCTGATTGCATTCGTCGCGTTCCCGGGCTTCCTGCCGCCGATGTCGCCGCAGATGACGGCCGAACAGGTCGCGGCGTTCTATGCGGACAACACCGCGATGATCCGTTTTTCGATGATCACCTACAACCTGTGCGGCATCATGTTGCTGCCGTTCTTCATGGTGATCGTCGTCCAGATGAAGCGGATGACCACGCAGAGCCACGCGCTGGCGTATTGCTATCTGACCGCAGCAGTCAGCGGCGCAACGCTTTTCGCCTTGGCCGACATCTTCTACCTCGTCGCGGCGTTTCGTCCCGACCGCAGCCCTGAGTTGCTTCTGCTCCTCAATGACCTCGCCTGGATCACGCTCGTCGCTCCGGTCGGTATGCTGGTCGCGCAGAACCTGCTGCTGGGTCTCGCGATCTACCTCGATTCCGGACCCCACCCCGTATTCCCGCGCTGGGTGGGCCATTTCGCGGTTGTCACCGGCCTGGCGATGGCGCCGGCGGCGGCCGCGGCAGTATTCAAGACCGGCCCGCTGGCCTGGGACGGGTTGATCTCGTTTTGGCTCCGTGGGGGCGCTTTGGTCGTCTTCGTTGCGGTCATGTTCTTCGTCTTGCGCGCCACGCTGCGGCGGCAGGCGGTCAAGGAAGGTGTGTCGACCCCGTGAGCACGACCGTCTCACCACCGTCGGCCGATGTGCCCACCCGGCCCGCGAGCAAGCGTGACATCTGGATCGTCTTCTCGATCGTGCCAGCGTTCTACACCGCGTTCGGCATCATCTTCTTCGCGCTCGCCAGAACCATGCCCCCGCCCCGACCGGACGTCACGACCGCTCAGAAGGTCGAGTTCTTCGCCACACACGACCTCACCATCCAGATCGGCTTCGGCATCCTGATCCTCATCGTCGGCGGCGCGGGCGTGGCCAACGGCATCGTCGTGTATCACATGAAGCGCATGACGTCGGGTTCGGTGATGGCTTACGTCTACATGGGCGCCATGGCTGTCGGTGCGCTTCCCGGTTGCCTGCTCGTCGCGTTCTGCTTCCTGGTGGCCACGTTTCGGCCAGACCGCGATCCCGAGGTGATGGCGTTGCTCTACGACCTGGGATGCCTGTCCTATGTCGGCTCACTCGGCTGCTTCACCACTGCATACTTTGGCTTTGCCATCGCGATCCTCTACGACCGAAACAACATCTTCCCGAAATGGCTTGCCTACGTGACGGTGTGGCAGATCGTCACCGAGATCATGGCCGTCCCGGTGTTCGTCTCGCCCTCGGGCCCGTTCTCGTGGAACGGTTCGATGTCGTTCTGGACCGGAACGGCGATCTTCGGGTTCTGGTTGTCCTGTGTGATCTTCTTCCTGAAAAAGGCCAATGAGTTACAACCGGCCGACCAGGAGCCGCTGCCGTGACCCACACGCAGGCCCAGGCGCGCTCGACCGCCGGAGCGCCGGGAACCGGTCACTTACCCGGAGATGCGGCCATCTGGGTCATGGTGCTCGGAGACCTCATCATCTTCGGGTCGTACTTCGTAATCTTCATGGTGCACCGCGCCATGGCGGCCCCGGAGTTCCTTGCGGCGCAACAGCACCTCAATCTGACAATCGGAGCACTGAATACTGTTGTGCTGCTGACGAGCTCGTGGTTCGTCGCGCGCAGCGTGCTGAGCGCACGCAGCGGCGACATCGCCGCCGCCCTGCGGCTGACGTACCTCGGAGCCGGCTGCGGGGTGGCGTTCATCGCGATCAAGGCCTACGAGTGGTCCGCCAAGATCACCGCTGGGCAGACGCTGGGCGGCTCCTCCGAATTCGGTGATTTCTTCAACTTCTACTACATGCTCACCGGCGTCCACCTGTTCCACGTCATGCTGGGTCTGCTGATCATGGGCATCGTGGTGCGGGAGTTGCGGAATCCGCGCAGGCGCCGGATGTCGATGGTCGAGTCCGGTGCGATCTACTGGCACATGGTCGATCTGCTGTGGGTGGTCATCTTCGGCCTGCTCTATGTGATGAGGTGACGATGACGACCAGGATCACCGCAAGAGACAACCGCGCCATCACCGTTGTGTGGCTTGCGCTTACGGCGATCACCGTCGTGTCGTGGTGGCTGGCACCCGGTCATTCCGGGGGCCACGGTGGCGCAAGCATCCCGATCACCGTCGCGGCGATCGTGTTGGGTTTCGTCAAGTGTCGGTTGATCGTCGGCTACTTCATGGAGGTGCGGACGGCACCGAAGTGGTTACGCCACAGCACCGATGCGTGGCTCGTCACGCTGTGGACCGCAGTGCTGGTGATCTACCTCTGGTGACCGGCTGTCACACGCGGGCCGACGATGCGTCCCAGCCCTGAGCGAACTCCGGCAGCGGATCGCCTTCGAGGCGCCGAATCCACCGCTCGCAGAAGGCGAAGGTCTCGGCGTGGCCGGTACTGATCCCCAGTGCCCGCTCCATGACCAGCGCCTGGGACACACTCGTGGCGAAGACGGTCCACACCACGGGAGGCACGTCGTCCGAGAGCATCCCGTACCGCTTCAGCGCCTCGTCGATCGCCCGGTTCTGCTCCTGGCGGAAGCGCTCCGCGTAGTAGACGATTTCGGCCCGCAGCGCCTTGCGGTGGTTGGCCAGCCCCATGAACTCCATCGTCAGCCTGGTGGCCTCTGGGGCCGTGCTGAATCTCCACAGTGCCCACAACGGCTGCGGCGACTGCAGCGCGGTGGCCAGCACCGCGAGCCCCTCTTCCGCTCTACGGTGGAACACCGCGAGAAACAGGTCTTCCATCGTCCGGAAGTAGTAGTGCACCAGCTGCGGCTTCAGCCCCGCGTGGTCGGCGACCCGGCGCGAGGTGACCGCCGCATAGCCCTCCTCGATGAGCAACTGCTCGGCCGCGTCGAGCAGCACGACGCGATTCTTCGCATCCGGTGCCCCGATCCGACGCGGCGATGCCATGCTGACCTCACTCCTTTGCTGGTGTTCTACCCCAGACCGGCTTCGGCGATACCGAACGACACGCAGGTCGTGACTCGCGCGTCGCCCGAGATCCTTGACCCTAACTCTTACACCATGCTAAGCAGGTGCTCAGCATTTCTGAAACGGTGGTCGAGATCACTCGCCCCGTACGACCCGCAGCCCGGGAGGCCATGGACATGAGCGACTTCGACACGATCGACTACTTCACCGATCCCTCGCTCGTTCCTGACCCGCACCCGTACTTCGACCATCTGCGCAGCAAATGCCCGGTGGTCAAGGAGCCGAACTACGGGGTCCTGGCTGTGACGGGCTACGAGGAAGCTGCGACCGTCCTCAAGGACGCCGACACATTCTCGTCCTGTATCGCGGTGGCCGGGCCGTTTCCACCGCTGCCGTTCACGCCCGAAGGCGACGACATCACCGACCAGATCACCGCGCACCGGCCGCAGATGCCGATGTTCGAGCACATGGTCACGATGGATCCGCCCGACCACACCAACGCCAGGTCGCTGCTCAACCGACTCCTGACGCCCAGCAGGCTCAAGGAGAACGAGGACTTCATGTGGCGCCTCGCCGATGAAGTTCTCGACGACTTCATCGACAACGGCAAGTGCGAGTTCTTGACGGCCTACGCAAAGCCGTTCTCGCTGTTGGTGATCGCGGACATGCTCGGCGTCCCGGAGTCCGACCACGACGAGTTCCGCGCCGTGCTCGGCGCGCCGCGGCCCGGCGCCAACGTCGGCTCTCTCGACCACAGCGACCTGGTCGGCGCCAATCCGCTGGAGTGGCTGGACGAGAAGTTCATCGGCTACTTGGAGGACCGCCGCAAGGAGCCGCGCGACGACGTCCTCACCGCGCTCGCCACGGCGAAGTATCCGGATGGTTCGACCCCGCCGGTGATCGAGGTCGTCCGCTCGGCGACGTTCCTTTTTGCGGCCGGGCAGGAGACCACGACAAAGCTGCTGTCGGCGTCGATGCGGGTGCTGGGCGACCATCCTGAGGTTCAGGAACGGTTGCGTCGTGACCGCAGCCGCATCCCGGTGTTCGTCGAGGAGGCGCTGCGGATGGACGCACCGGTCAAGAGCCAGTTCCGCCTCGCCAAGAAAAACACCAAGGTGGGTGATGTCGACGTCCCCGCCGGCACCACGCTGATGGTGTGCCCGGGTGCGGTGAACCGCGACCCCGGCCGATTCGAGCACCCCCACGAATTCGACCTGGACCGCAAGAACGTCCGCGAACACATCGCCTTCGGCCGCGGCGTGCACTCGTGCCCCGGTGGTCCGCTGGCCCGCGTGGAGGGCCGCGTGTCGATCGAACGCATTCTCGACCGGATGGGCGCCATCCAGATCGACGAGGAGTTGCACGGCCCACCCGGGGGCCGCCGCTACACCTACGAGCCCACGTTCATCCTGCGGGGGCTCACCGACATCAACATCACCTTCGAGCCGTTGCGCTAGGTCCGGCGAATACCCCACGGCAGCTATAGCGCCGTTCTAAAATTCGGAAATGGTGTTCTACAAGACGCTTCCGCTTCTCGCTGCCTCCATGGCGGGCGCCTTCACCGTGAGCGCAGTGGTCGCCGGCGGTACGGCCGCGGCCCAGCCGCCCATGCATCACGTGAAGTACACCGTCGGCGCCAGCCAGGACATCGCGAACGCCGAGATCTACTACCGACAGAACGATCCGCCGAATTGGGGCGAGTACAGCCACAATCCGTACCTGTACACCCCGAACGTCGAGGCGAACCTGGGCCCCAATCAGCCCTGGGTGTTCGAGACGTGGCTCGCCGACCCGAATCAGTGGTCCATGGTCGTCGTCGGACTGCCGTCGTCGATGACGCCGCCGCTGGCCGATCCGGGATTCGTGTGCGAACTGCGCGTGGATGACGTTGTGGTCGCGACGGATTCGGGCACCAAGGGCGCGCTCTGTTCGCAGCGCCCCTGGTAAGCCCGCGGCTATTGCGGGGGCGGGTTTCCGCCACCGACCGACGCGTCGCCACGCGCCCAATAGGAGCGGCCGTCCTTGGCGACGCAGGTCAGAAATAGCCCGTCGGGCGCTTGCGCGACTTGTCCGTCGAGAGCCGGGCACAGGCCGCCCTCGTTCTTGACTCCGTGCATCTCCGGTGAGCGGAACCAGCGCGGTTCATAGCGCCGCGGCGAACCGCAGAACACCAGGCGTCCCCAATTGGTCACGCCGAAGACGTAATACGTGGTGTTGGCGCAATACGAACCGAGCACCACGTTCGGCAGGATCCCCGGGGTGCAGTTCGGATAGTTGCACTCGGCGCCGGGCGGCGGTGGGGGCGGCTGGGCAGCTGCCGGAGCCGCGGTCAGCAACACGGCAGGGGCCGCGACGGCAGCGAGCGCTGCGACGAGAGATCGCATCCGCACATTTTCCCATGCGGCGGAACGAAATTCTCGCTTTTGAAGAGCTGTACTTCAGGCACCGTTAGGCTGGAGCTATGCGTGCTTCACGTCTTGTAAGTGGCCTCACCGCAACCGCCCTCAGCGCGCTGGTAGGCGTGGCCATGGCACCGTCGGCGACGGCAGACGAAAAGGATTGGGGCGTCGACATCAGCGGGACATGGCGGGTGTTCTCCGACGGCGAATGGGCGCGCACCAATCAGGTCAAGATCGAGCAGGCGTCCGTACTCGAGACCTGGACGGTCGACGTGGCGTGCGTAAGCCCGATCGAATGCTCGGGTCAGGTCACAAGTTCCCTCGGATGGACCGGTTCTGCCCGCCTGGACGGTTACTGGTATGTCGAACACGACGTCCCGAACTGGATGCCGTGCCCCGACGGCACATTCGCCACGGGTCATCAGATGTTCATCCTTTCCGGTATGGACCCGGCGATTCAGCGCGCAAAGTATCGCGACATCACCACGTTTCTCGGTCGTAACGTGACCAAGAGCGACAGCGGTGCCTGTGGAGTCAACCTTTCGAAGGTGATCGAACTCCCGGCGCGGCTCGACAAAATCTCCTGAGCCGCAACGGCTCTCGCCGACATATCACATCGGCAACAGATCCTGCCATCGCTTGGGCGCCGTTCCCGCCGCCAAATTCGTCACCTCATGCATCGTTCCGTCCGGAGCAAGGTACTCCCCCGTCTGCGGGTTGTACTGCGCAGTGCCCACGGTGGGAACACCGGAGTCGTTGCCGTCGAAGGCACTTGGCGCCGCAGGGATAGCACCGCTGGCAGGTGCCGGTGCAACCGGTACAGCCTGCCCCGGTAGCAACGGGCCCTGGCCGGCAGGCAACGGGGCTGGCGGAAGGATTGGCGGCTGCACCGGGGGTGGAGCGCCGGGAACCATCGGGGCGGGGGCACCCACCGGGAAAGGCGGAGTACCCGGCGGTGATACGGGTGGAGTACCCGCACGGACGGCGCCCGGCGGGAGAGGCGTCCCCTCTAGCGGCGCTTCGATGCGATCCTGCCCCTCGACGAAGGCGTCGATGGGAACGCCCTGGGAGACCAGGTTCGGATCGAAGGGGTAGGGCCCGGTGATGTGGTTACGAATCGCGGTGGGCACGAATCCCCGTGGGTCGTTGCAGAGTTCGACCGTGGGGGCGCGTTTGCCGGGGTGTTCGATGCACGGGTAGTTGCGTGCACCACGCACATTCATCGGCGAATCCTGCGGCAGTTTGCAATACAGGCCGTCCGGAGTGTCGATCGTGGTTTCGTCCTCCGGCGAGCGCCACTGCGTCGACGGCAGGAACCCGACGGTGCACGGGTTCGGGTCGCTGATCGTCAGCGCGAAATCGCCCATCGGCAGGCCAGTCGGAGTGTTCTGCGGAAGACCGAAAGACTGCTGGGCGGCAATGATTCCCGGGAACAGCACGAGAAGCTGCTCGATCGCAGGATTGTAGGTCAGCAATGTCTGTCCCACTGTGCTGAGGTTCGCCAGCAGAATCGGCAAGGTCGGCTTGAGTTGGCTGAGAAGTGTGCTGACCTCCTGCGCGAACCCGGGGCCCTGCTGCAGCAGCGCGCGGACCTGGGGGTCGTTCTGCACCACCTGGGCCGAGATCCCGTTAAGGCTTCGCGCCCACGTCCGAATCGCGTCGGTGGTCTCGGCCTGCGAGTCGATCAGCGGCCGGCTGTCGTCGATCAGCGAGCGGAACTGGTCGGAGACACCGCTGGCGTCCGCGGTGATCTCCGAGGCGGAGTCGAGGAGTGAACCGAAATCCGGTCCGGCGCCGTTGAACGCCTTGAAGGTCTCGTCCAGCAGATCCGGGATGCGCTCCTTCGGCAGGCTGTCGACCAACGCACTGAGTTGGTCGAGCATGGGACCGACCTGTTGCGGGACCGTGGTCGCGGTGACCGGGATTCGTGACCCGTTCTGCAGAAAGGGCCCATCGTCGGTCTGCGGGAGCAGTTCGACGTACTGCTCGCCGACGGCGGACACACTGCGGACCTCGGCACGAAGATTTGCGGGGATCTGCGGCGAGGTCTCCAGAGACAGCGTGGCTTCCGCGCCGTTCTCGGTGAGCGTCACCCCGGTGACCTTGCCCACCTGCACGCCGCGGTACGTGACGTTGCTGAAGCGGTAGAGCCCGCCGGATTCGGGCAGTTCCAGGGTGACTGCCAGCCGGCCGATGCCCAGCAGCGTGGGCACCTGCATGTAGGCGAACAGCATCACCGCGACGCCGACGATCGACGCGATCGTGAAGATGATCAACTGGTTCCGGACGAAGCGGGTGAGCATCAGCCACCTCCTTCAGGTGTCGCAGGTGCGGACGGTGCGGCCGGTGGCGGCGGTGTCGCTGCCGCATACGGGCCGGCGAAGATCTGGTCACCACTGATCGGTTGCGCCTGCGGAAGCCACGGTGCCGCTGGCGGCGGCGGCACCACAGGCAGAATAGGTTCGGCAGGAATTAGGGGAGCCGGCGGTGGCGCGGCACCCTCCGCCGCGGGCGCGACAGGCGCTTCCGGAGGCGGCGTGACGCCGAAGTTCAACGGGTTGTACATGTAGTTCAGGTAGTACGGATCGCCCGGCGCGGGAATCAGCTTGGCGTTCTGGTCGCCCCAGCGGGTTCCGGCAAGCAGCGTCTTCTTCAACCGCGGGTAGGTGATGTCGAAAATCGCGTAGAGGTTGATGTAGTCGCCCTTGGTGATGCGGTCGGCGAACGTCGGCCCGTACGGGAACGCGCTGAGCCACAGTACGGCCTGGTTGAGATCGGGTCCGATGTCGGCGAGGGCGCCGAGGACGGGCCCGAGGTTCTCCAGGTTCTTCACCAGGTCATCCCCGGCATCGTTGACCAGCTGTGTGGCGGTGTCGCTGAAAGTGCCCAACCGCTCCAGTGCCGTGGTGAAGGTCGGACGCTCCCTGATCAACACGTCGATGGCCGGCGGGATCTCTTTGAGTGCCCGGTCGATCACCTCACGCTGGTTGGCGAATGTGCCCGCCACCCGGCGCAACTGCTGTATGGAGGCGATGATGTTCTCGCGCTGCTCTGCCAGTACCCCGACGAAGTTGTCGAGCCTGGTGAGCAGTTCGCGCACCTCGGGCTCCCGTCCCGACAGCGCGGTGTTCATGTTGTGGATGATGTCGCCGATCTGGCCGAGACCGCCGCCGTTGGCGACGGTCGACAACGACGACAGTGTCTGCTCGGTGGTCGGATACGTTGACGACGAGTTGAGCGGCAGCGTGCTCCCCGGTTGCAACCGGCCGGTCGGTGCTTCACCCAGCGGTGGGTTCAGCGACAGGTGCATCGACCCCAGCAGGCTGGTCTGTCCGACGGTGGCCACGGCATTGGCGGGAACCACGACGTCAGGTTTCACGGAGATCTCGACGTTGGCGTGCCAGTTCTGCACCGTCATCTTGCCGACGCTACCGACCACCACATCGTCGATCATGACCGGCGAATTCGACTCCAGTGTTGCGACGTTCGGCACCTGCACCTGGTAGGTGATTGAGTCTCCCCCGCGGCCCACCGCGCCCGGCAGCGGCAGCGAGTTCACTCCTTCGAACGCGCAGCCCGAAAGTGACAGCGCCGCAGCGCAGCCCATGACGGTCAACGACTTCGCTGTGCGGATCATGATGGCGGCATCCCTTCTGCGGGCAGCAGAGGCCCACTGGGCGCCGGTGCGGCCGGAGTGGGCGGCAACAGCAGCCCGTCGACCGTCTGCGGCTGCGGTTGTGCCGGGATGTTCGACAGGATGTTGGGGGGACCCGGCAGGGGCGCACCGGGGAACAACGCCGGTGACGGCGTCGCCGGGGCATCGGGATCCGGCTGGTAGATCCCTGGCGGTCCGGGCGGTGCACCCCATCCCGGCGGCGGCGGGATGTCGCCGGAGCCCGTGTATGCCGAGACGGTGGGCGGCATCTCGGCCGGATCGCCGGGCCCGGCACCGCCTGGCGCGAGCTTGGGATCGGTATAGATCATCCGGTCCGGACTGATCGCCGGCCGCAGGTACGCGTTGATCGGGAACGGCAGATTGTGGATGGGGATCGAGCGCAGCGCGGGCCCGAGGTACTGGGCACAGAGCTTGGCGGTCTCTGGCGCGGTCGTATTCGCGACACCGCCGATAAGACCGCACACGAACCACACCGGGTTGGAGAAGTTAGATACCGAGAAGGCGCCGGTGACCGAACCGCCATTCGGGTACCAGATGTTCTCGAAGTTGGCGATCGCGTTGGGAGTGATGTGCAGAACGTTCTCCAGCGCCAGCTTGTTGTCGGCCAGCACCTTCATCACCTGGCCGAGGCTGCGGACCTGCTCCGTAGTCTGGTCCCTACTGCCGACGACGAACCGCTGCACCTCGCCAATCGCAAACGACAGGTCTGTCAACGCGGCGTCGAGGTCGGATCTGTTGTCGTTCACGACGCTTGTCAACGTGGCGAGCCGGTTCTGGAACATCACGATCTGTTCCTTGCTGTCGCGCAGCGCGGTCACGAACACTTGGAGGTTCTTGATGATGTCGACGATGTTTCCGCTGCCCTCGGCGAAAATCCTTGCCACACCCGAGAGTTGGCGCAGCGTCTCGCGAAGTTTCTCGCCGTTGCCCTCCATCGCGTTCGCGGCGCTGTCCACGAATCGGGAGATCGACGTTCCGTCGACGCCGGTCTGCGGTCCGAGTTCCTCGGACAGGCGCATCAACTGGGCCTTGACCTCATCCCACTCGACGGGGACGGCGGTGCGGGTCTCCGGAATGGAACCGCCGTCGTCCATCGTCGGTCCGGCCCCTTCGCGGTAGGCCGGCGTCAGCTGGACGTAGCGCGCGGCCACCAGGTTCTGCGCCACGATGACGGCTTTGGCGTCGGCGGGGATGGGCACGCCCCTGTCGACGTTGAGCGTCATCTTCGTCAGCGTGCCCTCGGGCTCGATCTTGTCGATCGTGCCGACCTTGACGCCCGACACCCGGACCTCGTCGCCCGGGTAGATGGCGGTGGCCGTGGGGAAGTACGCCGTGATGGTCTTCGGGCCGAAGAACACCTGCCGGACGAGGACGGCCGCGCCGGCGATCAGGAGGATGGCCAGCAGGATCGCCGTGCCGGCCACCATCCGCTTACGGGTTGCCATCATTGGGGAGGTCTCCAGGCTGCGGAAGGCTGTTGACAGGGAACGGGAGTTCGGCGCGGGGTCCGGCGTTGTCCGGCGGCTGTCCCTGCTCGACACCGCGCCGGTATCCGAAGGCGTATTCGAGGAACGGCTGCAACAGCTGAGCGGGTTGGATGTTCGGGATCAGCGCGTTGTAATACGCACCGTTGGAGACGATCTCACCCTGGGTGAGGTAGTACTTCGCCGCACCGGGAAGCATCCTGGCGAGATTGTCGCGGTTGCGCTCCAGCATCCGTGTCACGTTGTTGAGACGTTCCAGGGCGGGAGCGAGCTCGGCCTCGTTGTCGGCGACCAGGCCCGACAACTGCTGCGATACCGCCGAGATGTTGGCGAGCAGGCTGGTGATGGCGTACCGCCGCTCGTTGAGCACCGCGAGCAGGTCGTTGGCGTTGAGAATCAGCGCGTTCACCTGTCTGCTGCGTTCGGAGAATATCCCCGTGACCTCGCCCGCGGTTCGGAGCAGTTCGGCCAGGCTCTCGTTGCGGCTGTTGAGCGACTGGGACAGTCGCGAAAGGCCGTCGAACGTCGGGCCCAGTTGCGGCGCAATCTGATCCAGGGTCGCCGACAGCGTGTCGAGGGACTGGTTCAGCGACGCGGTATCGGTGTTGGCGGTGTTGTCGGTCAGCTCACTGACGGCGTCGGTCAGCGAGTACGGAGACGACGTCCGGCTGGACGGTATCGGCTGCTGGCGGTCGAGCGTACCGCTACCCGCCGAGTCCAGCGCCAGCACCCGCTCGCCCAGCAGTGTGCCGGTGCGAATGTGGGCAGTGGTGTCCGAGCCGAGTGCGTACTTGCTGTCGATGGTGAATCCGACGAGCGCGTCACCGTTGTCGAGTTCGATCGACGAGACCGACCCGACCTTGATGCCGGACACGGTGACGTCGTTGCCGACGGTCAGACCGCCCGCTTCGGTGAACAGCGCCTGGTAGCGCACGGCGGAGGCCCACTGCAGCAGGCGTTCGGGCTGCAATCCTACGGCAATGACCAGGATGATCAGGACGACGCCGATGAAGCCTGCCCTGGCCAGTTGAGAACCGCGGTACTTGAGCATTATCCGTCCACGCACCTTCCCTCTTCTTGCTTGATCCAGGGGAAGACGACGGTGCGTCCCTCAAGATCACTGGCGCGGAAGGAGATACCGCAGATGTAGTACGGGAACCATGCGCCGTACGAACCGACGCGTGCGAGCTTGCGGTAGATCTCGGGGAGGCGCTGAATTGTCGCGTCGAGGCGATCGAGATCGTTGTCGACCAGCGGGGCAAGCCTGTTCAGCTCGTCGACCGTGTTCGCCAGTGGCGCACGACCCCGGCCGAGCAGGTCTGCCAGCGAGGCGGTCCCGTTGTCGAGCGAGGTGATGGCGGTGCCGATCGGGTCGCGGTCAGCCGACAAACCGCTGACAAGCTGCTCCAATTTGTCGATAGCCCCGGAGAATTCGTCTCCGTCCTGTGCCAGGGTGTCGAGCACCGTACGGAGATCGGTGATCAGTTCCTCGATCACCTGATTGTTGTCGGCCAGCGAATTGCTGAAGGAGGACGTCTTGGAGAACAGCGAGTCCAACGTGCCGCCTTGGCCCTGAAGGATCTGGATCAGGGACGTCGTCAATCCGTTCACGTCTTCGGGATTGAGGCCCTGGATGACGGGCTTCAGCCCGCCCAACAGGACGTCGAGGTCGAGCGCGGGAGCGGTCCGGTCCTCGGGAATCTGCCCGCCGGCCGGCACGATCTGCGTGGAGTCGGGGGTGTCGACGAGCTCCAGATAACGGTCGCCGACGAGGTTGAGGTACCGGATCGCGGCCTGGGTGCCGGTGGTCAGCACCGTGTTCTTGTCGGCGTCGAACGTGACGAGCACCGACCTGTCGGCCTGCAGTTCGACGTCTTTGACGGTGCCCACCCGGATACCGGCAATACGGACGGTATCGCCGGACTTCAGTCGGGAGGCGTCCTTGAAAACTGCAGAATACTCGTTGGTCGCACCGGTTCTGCTGTCGCTGAACACCAGGAAAAGAAAAGCGGTCAGCACCGCCATCACGAGCCCGAAAATGGCGAACTTGATGAGGGTCGAAACGGAGCGCGTCATCCGGGCATTCCGATCTGTGCCGTGTTGCGCGGCGGACCGTCGAGCGGGCCGAACAGCCAGTTCTTCAAGCCCTCGGAGTTCAGCAGGATGCCCTGATTGCCGTACTGCGCGGGGTTGGACCCGACGTCGCCGGCGATGAAGGGGGGGATGAACTCGGCCGGCATCTCGGGCAGTCCGAGCTCGGTGCAGTAGTCGCGTCCGCCGCTCTTGGCGGCCACCTTCGGAAGGTCGCGCGGATAGCGGTAGCGCTCCGCGCCCAGTGTGAGGCCCGCGGACACGATGATGCCGGAATACTGTGGCGGCGATGTCGCGAACGGCACCAGGCCACCGATGCCGCACCACAGCGACTTCTTGTACAGATTCAGCAGACCGGTGGTGGGTTCGAGCTTGTCGAGAACGAAGGTCAGCGCCTCGCGGTTGCCGCCGATGACCTCGTTGCCGAGGTCGGCCAGCCCGATGGAGCTGATGAGGAACTGGTCGAGGTTGTCCTGCTCGTCGACGATCGAATTGCTCAGTGTCGTGGTGTTTTCCACCGTCGATACCAGATCGGGCCCGGCATCGGCGTACGCCTGTAGCGCAGGAACCACGGCCTCGATGTCGTGGGAAAGGTTCGGCAGGCTCGGTTCGATCTCGGCCAGCAGCGCGTTGAAATCCGAGAGGGTCTGGCCGAACTTCTCGCCGCGGCCGTTGAACGCCTGCGAGATCGCCCCGAGGGTTTCGTTGAGTTTCGTCGGATCGACGCTGTCGAGCACCTGGACGAGCTGTTGGAACACAGTGTTGATCTCGACGGTGACATGGTCGCCTTCGAGCACCTGGCCGCGCTGCAACTCGCCGCTCGGATTCTCCGGCGCCTCGAGCTGGACGAACTTGGCGCCGAACACAGTCGACGACGCGATATCGACGCCGACATTGCCGGGGATGAGATGCATCTGCGACGGGTCGATGTCGAGCTGTAACTGCGCCTTGCCGTCGGGCAGATACGAGATCGATTTGACGGTGCCCACCTGAACGCCGCGCATCTTGACCTTCGCTTCCGGGTTCATCACCAGGCCTGCGCGGTCCGAGATCACCGTGACGGGAACAGTTTCGGTGAACTTGCCGGCGAACAACCCGATCGACACCGCGAGGATGAGCACGAGCCCAATCACCAGACCGAGCCCAGCCAGCGGCCGCCCAAGACCTTTGCTCAACGTGTCCTCCTAGCCCGACAGGTTGAAGTTGCCGTTGGAGCCGTAGATCGACAGTGAGACCAGCAGTGTCACTGATACGACGACCACCAGGGAGGTGCGCACGGCGTTGCCCACCGCCGCGCCCACGCCGGAGGGTCCGCCGGAGGCGAAGTAGCCGAAGTAGGTGTGCACCAACAGGATCGCGATCGCCATCAGCACGGCCTGCAGGAACGACCACAACAGGTCGATCGGGTTGAGGAAGGTGTCGAAGTAGTGGTCATAGAGTCCGCCGGATTGGCCGAACAGCACCACGGTGGTGAACTGGGAGGCCAGAAACGACAGGATCACCGCGATCGAGTACAGCGGGGTGATCGCGACCATGCCCGCGACGATCCTTGTCGAGACAAGGTATTCGACCGGCCGGATCCCCATCGACTCCAGCGCGTCGATCTCCTCGTTGATCCGCATCGCCCCCAACTGGGCGGTCACCCCGGCCCCGAACGTGGCGGCCAACCCGATCCCGGCCACCACCGGCGCGGCGATGCGCACGTTGATGAACGCCGCCAAGAACCCGGTCAACGCCTCGATCCCGATGTTGCCCAGCGAGCTGTACCCCTGGATCGCCAGCGTGCCACCGGCGGCCAGGGTCAAAAACCCGACGATCACCACGGTGCCGCCGATCATCGCCAACGTGCCCGCACCCATGGAGATCTCGGCGATCAACCGGATGATCTCCTTGCGGAAATGCACCGCCGCATGCGGAACCCCGCCCAGTGCACGGCCGTAGAACAACACATGATCACCCAGACGGCCCAGCACCGACACCGGCCGGCCCAGGTAATTGACCAGCCGCGGGAACCGCGACCGGATCACCGTAGAAGTCCCCATGACCGCTATCCCGTCGTCATCCGGATACCGATGGCAGTGACCACCACATTGATCACGAACAACGCCATGAACGCATACACCACCGTCTCGTTGACCGCATTCCCCACCGCTTTGGCGCCGCCGCCGGTGATCGTCAGCCCGCGATAGCAGGCCACCAAACCCGCGATCAACCCGAACAACGCGGCCTTGACACACGAGATGATCACCTCGGGCACCCCGGTCAACAGCGTGATCCCCGCCGCGAACGCACCCGGATTCACATCCTGGACAAACACCGAGAAGAAATAACCACCCAGGATCCCGATGATCACCACCAAGCTGTTGAGCAGCAACGCCACCAGCCCCGCCGCCAGCATCCGCGGGGTCACCAGACGCTGCACCGGGTTGATACCCAACACCTCCATCGCGTCGATCTCCTCGCGGATGGTGCGCGACCCCAGATCAGCACACATCGCCGTGGCACCGGCACCGGCCACGATCAACACCGTCACCAACGGCCCCACCTGGGTGACCGCACCGAACGCCGCACCCGCACCCGACAGATCAGCAGCACCCAACTCACGCAGCAGAATGTTCAACGTGAACGACACCAACACCGTGAACGGAATCGCCACCAACAACGTCGGCGCCATCGACACCTTCGCCACAAACCAGCACTGCTCCAAAAACTCACGCCACTGAAAAGGCCTGCGGAACACATACAGCACCGCATCCAACGACATCGAGAAAAACCCACCCACCGCCTGCATCGCACCCGACAACCCATTCGGAAGCGCGATACCCGTCGTCCAACGCTCTGGTCCCTTAACCGCCATGCGGGCCCTCCAGGATGGTCACTGCTGATACTGCCGTCGGTCCGCCGACGTTGTGCGCCAGAGCGATTCGCGCACCGTCAACTTGGTTGACGGCCTCGCCGCGCAGCTGGGCGAACAGCTCGACGCACTGGGCGACACCGGTCGCGCCGGGCGGATGCCCTTTGGCCTTGAGTCCACCGCTGGGATTGACCGGCAGCGATCCTCCGACGCTGGTCACTTCGGCCTCCAGAAGCTTGTAGCCACCGAGCCTTTCGGCGAAGCCGAGGTCCTCGTAGCTCATCAACTCGATTCCGGTGAGGAAGTCGTGCACCTCCGCCACGTCCACATCTTCGGGCCCCATGCCCGCCATCGCGAAGGCCTGTTTGGCCGCCCTGGTGGTCGCGGGGAACGAGGTCAGGTCCGGCTTGTGCTGATGCATCACCGAATCGAGACCCAGCCCGACACCACGAACCCAGACAGGCCGGTCAGTGAAGCGATCGACGACGTCGTCGGCGGCAATGACGAGCGCTGCGGCACCATCGCTCTGCGGTGCGCAGTCGTACAACCGGAACGGGGTCACCACCGTTGGTGCGTTCAGGGCCTGCTCCATCGTGATCTCAAAGCGCAACCGCGCCTTCGGGTTGTTCACTCCATGCCGGTGGTTCTTGACCGCCACCATGGCTAAGTGTTCTTCAGTTGCCGGAGATTCGTGGAGATATCGACGAACATGTAAGGCAAAACCTGCCGGAGCCACCAGACCCAGCGGGTAATCCCAGGCCATGTCGCGCGCCATGGCCTCCCACTCCCACAGCATGTCGGCCGACGTGGTGTCGCGGAGCTTGTCGGCTCCGACCACGAGAGCGACATCGAACGCTCCCGACGCCACCCCGAACAACGCGTTGCGGATCGCGTCATGTCCGGTCGCACAGGAGTTCTCGACACGTGTCACAGGAACGTCTGGCAGACCCAGTGTGTCGGCGAGGATACCCGACGGGAATCCGTCTGCGGTGCCCATTGCGCCGAACCACGCCGCCTGCACGTCGCTTTTGGCCAGACCTTTGTCGACGCTCGCCGCGCACGCCGAGAACGCCATGGGGAGAAGATCTTTGATTCCCAGTGCGAAGTGCTCGGCGAACGGCGTCATGCCGGCGCCGACGATGGCCACCCGCCTCATGCGGCGTCCTGATCTGGTTCGAATGCGTAGCCGTAGTCCGGCACCCCCGACCGCACCGCGACCCGGCGCAGCGCCATCCGGCCCCGGTCTCCGATGTCCACCGTGCCCGGCTTTGCGCCGGTCACCTTCACCAGGGCTCGGATACCGACGTCGTCCAGCTCGACGATCACCAACGAATACGGCGTCGTCAGCCCGGGGACGGGTATGTGCACCGTCGTCTCGGTATAGACCACGCCTGTGCGAGGTAGCGGAACCAACTCGTAATCGGTCGCCAGCGCGCCGTCGGCACCGACACGGTAGCGCGGCGGGAAGTCGAGCTCGTCGGAACCGGCGAATTGTCCTGCCTCCCAGCGCACCTTTGCCTCGAACGCCCGCTCGTAGGCGGCCAGCGAGATCGGGATGTTGGCGTCGGATCCGGGGTTGCTCTGCGGTATCGGACGCGGCCGGGGCTCTCTGCGGTGGGTCTGCGCGGCTCCGCCGCCGAGGCTGATCCCTGACAGAATCGCCTGCTCGACTGCCACCAGCGGGCCGGTCTTGCCCTGCTCGGCAAGACCCGCCAGAGCGAAGAGGCTCGCGCTCGCGCCGACGGTCGGCAGCACCGGCGGCTCGCCGAGGCACAGATCGGCCGCCTGCTCGTGGTCCACTCCTGCCACAGCCACCGGGGTGTCCAGCCACGCCGCGGCCAACGAGGCGATCAGGCCACGCTCGCGCAGTAGCCGCGGGTCCCCGTAGTCGTGGACGTCTCCGGTGGCGTTGCGGGTGCGCACCGGAAGGCTTCGTGCCACGCGGGCCGCGGTGCGCACCTGGAGGCCGCGCTCGGCGGTCAGGATCGCCGCTGCTCCCGCGGGCGCAAGGTCGGCCCCGCTGATCAGGGTGCGTGGGCGCGCCGAGCTCAGGGCGTCGACCGTGGCGGGCGCGCCGCCGAGACGTTCGTCGACCTCCAGCTCGGGATCCAGTCCGAGACCGGCCAGCAGGACGGCCGCGTTGCTGCTTTCCAGCAGCGGCAGGTCGCGGCTGACGAGAACCACGCGTTCGACCGCGCCGCCACCTGTCAGAGCCGCCCGCCCCGCCTCGACGGCCATCGTGACCGCGTCCTCGTCATCGCCGGCAACCCGCTGCAGGGACGAACCCCAGCAGGGTAGGTAGGTGCCGACGGATGCGACGTAGGGCATCCGTTAACTCCGGGCCGCTGACGTCACGTGACGGCGCCCGCGGTCTTGAGCTCGATGATGCGGTCCCAGTCCATGCCGAGCTCGACAAGGATGTCGTCGGTCTGCTCGGCGAAACCCGGCGCGGGCCCCGAGGTGGGGGCGGCGACATCGAACTGCACCGGGTTGGCGACCAACTCGAGTTCGCCTGCCTGCACCAGGTATTCGTTGGCGCGGATCTGGGCATCCTCGACGGCCTGCAGCGTGTCCTGCACGGGTGCCCACGGTCCGGCCAGCGTCGCGAACCGCTCGCTCCACTCGGGCAGCGACCGCTTCTGCATGGCCTCGGTGAGGATCTCGTTGGCCGCGGCGGTGTTCTCGGCAATCGATTCGGCGGTCGCAAAGCGCGGGTCGTCGATCAGGTCGTCGAGTTCCATGTGCCGGCACACGTCGGCCCAGAACTTCGTCGGCTGCATCATCACGAAGGAGATGTAGCGGTCATCGGCGGTGGGGTACAGCCCGACGAGCGGATTGAACGGCGACCCTTGCGTTCCCGGCGGGAACGCCTCCATCCGTTGACCCAGATGTTTGGTCAGCGCCACCGTGTGACCCATCGACCACAGTCCGCTGCCGAGCAACGACACATCCACCACCGACGGCTCGCCGGTGCGCTCCCGCTTGAGAAGCGCCGCCGCGATGCCGCCGGCGAGATTGGTGCCCGAGATGGTGTCGCCGTAGGCAGGCCCGGGCGGGCCGACCATCCCGGGCGTGCCCGGCGGCGTGATCGTGGCGGCAGTTCCCGCGCGGCACCAGAAGGCGGTCATGTCATAGCCACCCTTGACCGCTTCGTCACCACGGGGTCCCAGTGCGCTGCCGCGGGCGTAGATGACCGACGGGTTCACGGCACGGATGTCGTCGACGTCGATGCCGAACTTCTGGCGGTGCCCCGGCAGGAAGCTGGTCAGGAAGACGTCGGCACGGCGCGCCAGTTCCATAAGTACCTCGCGACCTTCGGGCACCGACATGTCGAGACCGATACTGCGCTTGAGGCGATTGGCGTGCTCGATGTTCGGGTTGGGGTCGCCGTCGACGCGCAGCAGCCCCGTCTGACGGAGACCGCGCTGCGGGTCGCCGGTGACGGCGTGCTCGACCTTGATGACATCGGCGCCCCACTCGGCGAGCACCGCGCCCGCCGACGGAACGAAGCCGTACATCGCGACCTCGAGAACGCGGATCCCATTTAGCGGCTTACTCATCGGTGCCCTCTGCTCTTCGCGCAAGCGCTCATCGAGAGCCCACCACCGTCGCGAACGTCTTGCTCTCCAGGAACTCTTCGAGCCCCGCCTTGCCCATCTCCCGGCCGATGCCCGATTGCTTGTATCCGCCGAACGGGCTGTCGGGACTGAAGTAGTTGCCTCCGTTGATGGAGAAGGTTCCGGTGCGGATCCGCCGGGCCACGGCAAGCGCACGGTCCTGGCTGCCGAACACCGCACCGGACAGCCCGTAGATCGAATTGTTGGCGATGCGCACGGCGTCGTCGTCGTCCTCATAGGCGATGACCGCCAGCACGGGACCGAAGACCTCCTCCTGGGCGATCTCGCTGTCGGGATCGACATCGGCCAGCAGGGTCGGCGTGTAGAAGTAGCCCGGATCGACTTTCTCTCCGCCCGTGACGAGAGTGGCTCCCGCCTCGACGGCGCGCTTGACCATGCCGTCGACCTTGTCGCGCTGCTTCTCGCTGATCAGCGGGCCCATATAGGTGCCTTCGGCCTTCGGGTCGCCGTATCTGACGAGACCGAAGTTGTTCTTGATCATCTCGACGAGCTCGTCCTTGTGTTTCTTCGGGACGAGCAGACGCGACGTCAGGGCACAGCCCTGACCTGCGTGCGTGACCATGCTGAACGCGGAGAACAACGCGGCCGTGTTGAAGTCGGCGTCGTCGAGCACGATCGCCGCCGACTTGCCACCGAGCTCGAGGAAGACCTTTTTCAGCGTTGTGCTGGCGGCGGCCATGATGGCGCGACCGGTGGGCGTGGATCCGGTGAACGTGACCATGTCGACGCCGGGGCTGGTGGTCAGCGCCACGCCGACGGCGGGGTCGGCGCCGGAGAGCACGTTCACGACGCCCGCGGGGATGTCGGTGTGGTTGGCGATCAGCTCACCGAGGGCGAGCGTGACGAGCGGGGTATCGGGTGCGGACTTGAGTACGACTGTGCACCCGGCGGCAAGCGCCGGTGCCAGCTTCGCCAGGGCGAGCTGGTTGGGATAGTTGTAGGCGATGATCGCGGCGACGACGCCGCCTGCTTCCTTCTCGACCCAGCGGTGGTGCTGCATGCCCCGGCTCTCGATGTTGCCGAGATCCTCGGTCAGCGGATAGGTCTTGAGCAGATCGGCGTAGTACCGCACGATCTCGATCGGCTGATCCAGCTGCGCGCCCTGGCACAGCGCGGGCGTGGCGCCGACCTCGGCGATGGTCAGCTCGGCGAGCTCGTCGCGATGCTCGATCAACGCGGTGTGCAGCTGCTCGAGGCAGCGGATCCGCAGGCCGGTGTCGGTGGCCCAGCCGCCGTTGTCGAAGGCATCGCGCGCGGCCGCCACCGCAGCCTCAGCATCGGCGACCCCGGCGTCCGGCGCATAACCGAGCACCTCGCCCGTCGCCGGGTTGAGCGATGGAAACGTCCGGTCCGCCTCGAGCAACTGTCCGCCGATCAGAAGGCGGCGGCTGACAGTCTGCGCCACCTCCCCGGCGGCTGCGCCTCCACTCGAGATCGTGGCTGTTTCCGGCATCGTTCTCCTCGGTCCGAGCTTCCTGCAACGGGCTTGATGTGGGCTAATGTGATGGAAACTGCATTCTCATCTCCGGCGAATCATACATTCGCGAGATGAGAACTCAAGAAAATCGGAAGAACCTTCGCTGCCTGCGGAAAACGGTGCGACAATCCACGCGCAAACGTCTCACCAGTGCGAACACACCCGCGCTGATGTCTTGCGATCCGGCATAATGCGAGAGTACGGTTCTCATAATCGGAAGGAAGATTCTTGATGGTCGAGGAAATGGCCGGGGTCCGCGCGTGAAGAACGCTGTGGTGACCGGTGGGGCTTCGGGTATCGGCGCTGCGATCGCTGAGCGCCTCCGTGGAGACGGTCTGCGTGTCGCGACGATCGATCTGAACGCGGGCGAGGAAAAGTTCTCCTACACCGCCGACGTCACCGATCGCGCCGCCGTCGACGCCGCGATCGACGAAATTCATGCCGAACTGGGACCTGTCACGGTCCTGGTCAACGCAGCGGGACTCGATCGGTTCAAGAAGTTCCTCGATCTGACCTTTGACGAGTGGCAGAAGGTCGTCGACGTCAATCTCAACGGAGTCTTCCACTGCACCCAGGCCGTGCTGCCCGACATGATCGAGGCACGATGGGGCCGCATCGTCAACATCTCGTCGTCGAGCACGCATTCCGGCCAACCGTTCATGTCGCCGTATGTCGCGGCCAAGTCGGCGGTCAACGGACTCACCAAATCCCTTGCACTGGAATACGGCGAGCACGGGATCACCGTCAACGCCGTCCCACCCGGCTTCATCGACACCCCGATGCTGCGCAAGGCGGAGAAGCGCGGCTTCCTGGGCGACACCGAGAAGCAGATCCAGCAGACACCCGTGCGCCGCATGGGCCGCCCAGAAGACATCGCCGCCGCATGCGCGTTCTTCATCTCCGACGAAGCCAGCTACATCACCGGCCAGATTCTGGGAGTCAACGGCGGCCGCAACACCTGACGAGTCAGCAGATTCCAGCGAAAGGACCAGAGTTCATGGGACGTGTTCAAGGCAAGGTCGCGTTCATCACCGGAGCAGCACGCGGGCAGGGACGCAGCCATGCGGTGCGGCTCGCCGAAGAGGGCGCCGACATCATCGCGGTGGACATCTGCAAGGACTACGACACCGTCGGCTATCCGATGGCCACCCCCGAAGATCTCGAGGAGACCAAGAACTTCGTCGAGAAGACCGGACAGCGCATCGTGACCGCCAAAGCCGACGTGCGCAACGAGGCCGAATTGCGCGCAGCGCTGGAGGTCGGTATCGCAGAGTTCGGCAAGGTCGACATCGTGGTGGCCCAGGCCGGAATCGCCGCCATGAAAGGCCAGCCCGCGATGCAGGCCTGGACTGACGGCATCAACACGAACTTCGTCGGCACGATCAACGCGATCCAGGTCGCGCTGCCGCACCTCAAGGAGGGCGCGTCCATCATCGCCACCGCCTCAGCCGCTGCGCTGATGGACGCGCACAGCAAGCCCAATCCGGGCAGCGATCCCGGCGGCATGGGTTACATGATCTCCAAACGCCTGATCTCCGAATACGTGCACGCGCTGGCAACCGAACTGGCGGTGCGTGGCATCCGCGCCAACGTCATCCACCCGACCAACTGCAACACGGACATGTTGCAGAGCGAGCCGATGTACCGGTCATTCCGACCAGATTTGGAGAACCCGACCCGCGCGGACGCCGAGCCCGTGTTCGGCGTGCAGCAGGCGATGAAGGTCAACTACATCGAACCCGAGGACATCAGCAATGCGGTGCTGTGGCTGGCCTCCGACGAGTCTCGGTACGTCACCGGCATGCAACTGCGCGTCGACGCAGGCGGCTACCTCAAGTGGTACGACTACCACGTCTAGGAGGGCACGTTCGTGAAGGTTTTTGTCGATTCGGGACGGTGCCAGGGGCACACGCTGTGCTCGATGATCGCGCCGGATTCCTTTGAGCTCAGCGACATCGACGGCACAGCGTCGCCGGTCAATGAGGTCGTGCCCGCCGAGCAGGAGGACGCGGTCCGCGAAGCCGTGCACTCGTGCCCGGAACAAGCCATTTCGATCGAAGAATAGGGCGATTTCGGTGTCGTAGGTGTCGCTGACGGAGACCGACGACACCGAAATCATCAGAGGGAGCAGAGCATTGAGTGTCGACGACGTCGTTAACGGCACCGCCGACGACAGCCGAAAGAAGAACCGCTACCACTTCGACCGGCACACGCCCGAGTACCGGCTGCAGTTCGAGAAGATCACCGAGGAGATGCAGTCCAAGTGCCCGATGGCGTGGACCGACGTCTACGACGGGCACTGGGTGGCGGCCGACAGCAAGCACGTCTTCGAGCTCGCCCGCTGCCCGGCGGTGTCCAACCACCATGACATCTCAGGGGAGACGCCGTTCCAGGGCATCACCATTCCCAAAGCCAGTCGAGCGACCGTCGTTCGCGGCGGCATCCTGGAAATGGACGAGCCTGAGCACAGCATCTACCGCGGTGCACTGAATCCGTACCTGTCCCCCGCAGCGATCAAGCGGTGGGAACCGTTCATCGACGAGATCACCCGGGCGGCGCTCGACGAGCACATCGAGTCGGGACGCATCGATTTCGTCGACCACCTGGCCAACGTGGTCCCTGCGGTGTTCACTCTCGCGATGATGGGCATCAGCCTGAAGAAGTGGAACGTCTACAGCGAGCCCACCCACGCATCGGTGTACACGCCGGAGCATTCCCCCGAGCGCGAGAAGATCAACGAGCAGCACCGCGAGATGGGCATCGATCTCATCAACAACATGATCGAGATCCGGGAGAACCCGCGCCCCGGTCTGGTGAATGCGTTGGTGCAGTTGCGGATCGACGGGGAGCCCGCCCCCGACATGGAGCTGCTGGGCAATCTGGGGCTGATCATCGGCGGCGGATTCGACACCACCACGGCGTTGACCGCGCATGCGCTGGAATGGCTCGGCGAGCACCCCGACGAACGCGAGAGGCTCAGCCGCGAGCGCGCGACGCTGCTGAATCCTGCGACCGAGGAGTTCCTGCGCTTCTTCACCCCCGCACCAGGCGACGGCCGGACGTTCGCCGAGGATGTCGAGGTCGTAGGCCAGCAATTCAAGCAATACGAACGCCTTTGGTTGTCGTGGGCGATGGCCAACCGCGACCCTGCCGTGTTCGACAAGCCCAACGAGATCGTCTTGGACCGAAAGGGCAACCGGCACTTCAGCTTCGGCATCGGCGTGCACCGGTGCGTGGGATCCAACGTCGCGCGTACGGTGTTCAAGTCGATGCTGACCGCGGTGCTGGACCGGATGCCCGACTACGTGTGCGATCCCGAGGGAACCGTGCATTACGACACCATCGGCGTCATCCAGGGCATGAGGCATCTGCCCGCAACGTTCACGCCGAGAAAGCCGCTGGGCCCCGGGCTCGATGAGACGATCGAGAAGCTGCAGCGCATCTGCGACGAGCAGGAACTCGCCCGCCCGATCACCGAACGCAAGGAAGCTGCGGTCATCGACTAGCTGCGCTGAACCGGCCCGCACTTGGCGGCGAGGTGGTTCCATGAGTAGCGGCAAACGTTGGGAGGATGAGCGATGAGGCTCAGCAGGATCGGGGTGGTGGCGACCGCCCTGATGGCGGTCGCGACAGTTCTCGCGCCGCCGTCGTCAGCCAACTTCGCCATCGGCAACTACGACCTGCTCACCAACAGGTATACGCGCGCGTCGTGGTTCTGGTTCGTCTCATTGTGCATCCCCGAGAAGAATCCGAACTGTCTCAACGTCGCCGCGCGGCCCCGACTGGCCTACTACCAGTATTACGAGAGCAAGGTGTGGCTCGACAACGGTCGCTACACCTTCACCGTCGACGTGCCCGACGGGCTCCAGTGCCCCGGCCATGTGATGCCGACACGCGAGACGTATTCCTGGGATGCCGTGACGCTGCTGGGCACCATCGACTCGAAGTTCGACGTCGGCTGCTTCAATGGCCCGCCCGGCAGCCAGTTCTGGACGTTCAAGCTCCAGCGCCTGTGATGATCTGACCCCTCGCACCGCGAGCGCGCGTGTTCGCACGCCGACACGCCGCGCGGTGCGTACATTGCGCGCGCGCTCGCGTGCCGTCAGAGCGACGGATAGCGTCGTCTGATCCCGTTGAAACGCGCCCACATCTGCGCGGTGCGCTCCGGCGCGGTGATGACGGGCGTGTTTGGCAGCACCTGCGCGAGCGCCGCATGCTTGACGACCCGGGTGTGCAGTACGGCCGGGGACCCTTCGAGCATGTGCCGGTAGGTGAGATTGCCGCGCTCGAACCCCTGGGTGTCGATCCAGTTGTGGAATCCCGGGTCGGTGTGGGCGAGGATCAGCCGCACCGTGCCGTCGTCGTCGACGAGTGTGCGGCTCGGGGTGTAGCTGACCGGACGGTAGAGGAAGTCCATGCTGTTGAAGAACACCCCCATGTTGGTGAGCGTCCACAGTCCATCATGGGCGTCGAATTCGACGACGAGCGCCTCGTCGGCGGCGAGCATCCAGTACATGTTCGCCGCGGCGCGCCCCCGCTCGACGTCGCCCTCCCCGACGAGCACGGCCGGAAAGTGGTTCGGCCGTTCGGCATCCACTCCCCCGTACGCGAAGGGGAATTCCGGCCAGTCGGCCATCACACCGGTCACGAATTCGCCGGCCCATGCGATCGCCTCGACCATCTGCTCCGAGGTGGGCACCGGTCTCGGCGAAGCCATGTCGGTCCGTTCGATCCGCAATCGCGCGGGTTCTTCATTCCAGTCGTCAAAACCTTGGCGGACGAAGAGTTTTCGGGATCCAGGTGTGGTCGGCAACCAGTTCTCCCCGCGGCGCGGTCCGCCGATGAACACCTCGAAGGTGCCGTCGGCCGCCGTGACAAGCTCTGCGCCGGTCAGGTTCGCCTCGGGCACGTCGCCGAATGGCTCGTGAAGCACGCCGGGCCCGTCGGGCCGGGGACCCTGCACAGTCATGTTGAAGAAGCGGGCCGTTCCACGCTGCCCGGCGATGCGGTAGGTCGATTCGCCGTCGATCCATGCCTGCTGATAGGTGAAGTCGGCGCAGTCACCGCCCAGTTTGCGGCTCGGCCCGCAGAAGGCGTGCAGGCTCGGATAGCGGGTGTCCCGGGTCTCCAGGGCAAGGTCGAAGGCCTGCCCGAGGTTCTGGGTCAGGAAACGCAACGCGTCGACACGTTGCGCGCCGGACACCGCGTTGTGATCTTTGAAGGCCTGCTCCCCTGCCGCTTTCAAGCGTTCGCAGAACGTCTCCCAGGCGCCAAGCAGAGCAGCGTCGTGCTCGCCGTCCCCATACGCCATTGCTACCTCGCTGTCTCGCAGCGGGACAACATCGTCGACACCGCGACGCACGCACGGCGCGCCGCTGCGACCGGCCCTTCGCGCTGGATGCGGGGGCCGATCAGTTCGAGATCGAAACCGTGCCGATAGCCGCCGCCGATCGCCTGTGCGATCAGTGTTTCCAGGGGAATCGCACCGTCGCCGGGAACTGCCCGCGCGGGCAGTTCCCTGTCGCCGAGGACATAGTCGCTGAGCTGGATCAGCTCGGTTCGGGGCAGAGCACGGTCGAGCAGCGCAGGCAGGTGGGCTTCCGTCCAGCAATGGAACAGGTCGACGCAGACGCCCAGGCCCGCCGATTCGGCCAGCTCGATGGTGTCCCGCAGCGTGTGGGCGATATGGATGTCGGCGTAGAGGCCCGAGGCGTTCTCGATAGCCAGCGCCACCCCCGCCGCTGCCGCGTCGTCGAGACACGGCTGCACCGCGTCGCAGAACCGGGACGCGGCATCGTCCCAGGTGAGGTCGCCGCGGCCGCCGGTCAGCATGTAGATCACGCGGGCGCCGACCTCGCCGGCAGCCTCGATCACCCGCCGCAGACCGTCGGCGGTGTCGAACAGATGGAACACCGACTCCACCGAATAGCCCTGTGCAGTAATGAGTCCGGGTACGTTCGACTCGCTCAGTTGTGCATCGATGAGACTGAGACGGCGCAGACCCAGCGTCTCCCAGTGCGCGCACATCTGCCCGAGTGTCGCACCGTAGAAGGCGACGGAGTGCACGGACAAACGCCCGATCTGGGCAGCCGGCTCAGCCACGATTCTCGATGGCAACCCCGAAGCGTTCCCGGAAGGGCCGGAACTCTTCGTGCAGCGCGTCCAGGTTCTCGCCGATGTCGGTGAGAAGGCTTGTGGAGTAATGGAATTTCCCGTGGCGGTCACCCTTGTTGGTGGCCAGGTAGTGCCGCATCCGGGACTCGGCGTCCTCGGTGAGGAAGCGGTCGCTGAAAGCGTAGAAGTCACGCACCGTGGTCACCGGGTCCCCGACAAAGTCCGTGTACCGCACATGCTGTATCCGGGGATCGTCGACCAGCGGATTCGTCATCGTGTTCGCGACGCTTTCGCGCGTAAGGTCGAGGTGCATCTGCGCCGCGGCGTGCAGATCGATGGAACCGACGATGCCTTCCAGGATGTCGGCCATCATCATGGTGCGCGACGCGGCCACTTGTACGGGGTCTCGGTGCAGCCACAGCAGGGTGGCATCGGGGTAGGCGTCGAACAACTCGGCGAGGCGAAATCCGTGGAAGCCTTTGAGCACCCAGCGTTTCGGCGACCTGTGGTACTGGAACTGTTGCAGCATCGCCCGGTGCAACCGGTACTGGGCGGTGGGGTCGGTCGGCAGCCCGCCGACCACTGTCTGCATGGGCACCCGCCACCACGCCGTCGGCGTCATGACGCGAAAGTCGAACGCCCAGGTGCGCTCGTCCTCGGGGAGGCCGTCACCGAGCATGTCGTTGTACGGATGGCTGTGCAGCCATTTGGGCATTTTGGCGTTGATCTCATGCCAGTGGGCGTCGGCGCGCGCCCGGCGCGTGTCGCCGGGCTCGGCGATACCCGGCGGCGGGGACGGATACATGACCTCCCAGAAACGCAGTGCGCGCGAATCCGGGTCGACCGACATCAGCGCGTGCATCAGCGTGGTGCCCGAGCGAGGCTCACCGGTGACGAACATCGGTCGGTCGATGACTTCGTCGGCGATCGGGTATCTGTTTCGGTCCTCGATGAATTCCAGTCGCGTGGTGAGCAGCCAGTGGCAGACGTGAGCGGCCTGACGACAGCCCTCGACGTCCATTCCCAGGTTGTTGAGATGGTCGACGGCGATTCCGAAGCGCTCCGGCAGAGTGGGATCGCCGTAATCCCGCAGGCCGGTTTCCGTCTCGGCGCTGCTCAGCATGTCGGCAGCGCTGCGCATCATGAGATTTCTCCGCACATCTGCATGAGCTCGTCCTCTACTTCCCTGACGTTTCGCGCCGATTGTGCCGCGAAGTCGAGACCCGCCATTGCCCCGTAATCGAGGATCTTCGGCACACGCAGCCCAGCGTCGACGAACTCTTTAACCCTGTGCGCCACCTTTTTCGGCGTCCCGTGAGGCACCATGGCCAGAATCATCTTCGGCTCGACACGGGCCAGGAACTCGACGATTCGGTCGCGGGTCAGCGCGCCGGGATCGATGTCGTGGAAGCCCCCCCAGTCCTCCCCCATGGGATGCTGAAATCCGAACGCGGACAACGTCTGCGCCGAAATCTGCAACAGGAAGGACTTCACCAGCGGCGCGTCGAGAATTGTGGCCAGCTCGGCGTCGTCGCGCCCGACGATGCAGACCTGGATGAAGCTGGGCGTTATCCGGTCGGGGTCGCGGCCCGCGCGATCGGCGGATGCCTTGACCCGCGCGAGCTTGGCGGCGTAATCCTCAGGGGTCCACGCCCCAGCAGGCCACCAACCGTCGGCGTAGCGTCCGGCGATGTCGAGTGAGCGCGGTCCGCTGGCGCCGATCCAGATCGGCGGGTAGCGGCCGTCGAACGGCTCGGTGTCGAGCCTTGCGTGCTGCAGCCGAAAATGCTTACCGTCGAAGTCGACGGGTCCGTTGCTGTCCCAGAGCAGCCGGATCACCTGTAACGCTTCCTCGAAACGGCTGACGGGGCGGCTGAATTCGAAGCCGTAGGGTTCGATGTTCTCGCGCTCGCCGCTGCCCAGGCCGAGAATGAACCGACCCTTGGCCAGGTGATCGATGGTCAAGGCGCTCTGCGCGAGCGACGCGGGATGGCGCCGCACGGTGTCGACCACACTGGTGACCAGCGGCACCTTCTCGGTCAGCACCGCTGCTGCCGCTGCCACCGCCATCCCGTCGAGATGGCGGTGCGGAGACGGCGACGCGACGGCGAGATCAGTGAACTCGGGTGTCCAGATGGAGTCCGGCCAGAAGCTGACCATATGGTCCGGCAACCAGATCGAGTGGTAGCGACCGCAATCCAAGTGTCCCAACTGGCTCAGATCGAGCGGCAGTGTGGTCCGCAGAAAGGCCGCGGGCTGGACCTTCATCGGAGGAACTCCTAGCGCCTGGGCAGACCGAGCACCTGCTGGGCGATGATGTTGCGCTGAATTTCCGAGGTACCCCCGGCGATCGTGCCACCGAAGCTGCGACAGTAGCGCTCGAACCAGCTGGCGAAGTAGTGGTCGAGGTTCATGTGGGCATAAGGACCCGACGTGGTGGGGTGAACCAGCCCGTCGGGGCCTGCGGCCTCCAGCGCGAGCCCCTCCACTCGCTGTTCGGCCTCTGCGCCGAGCAGCTTCGGGATGGACACCGACGCCACGTCCACCTCACCGCGGGCTGCCTTGGCGATGCCGACCGATCCGAGCAGCCGCAGTGCCTCGTAGTCCATGATGCTCGTGGCCAGCGCGTCGCGCTCAAGGACGGTCTTGGGTTCAAAGTCGGCGATGCAGTTGGCAATTCGATCGGCGAAGCCGAGCCACATCATGGTCCGCTCATGCCCGAGTGATCCGTTGGCAACACCCCAGCCACCGTTGAGCGGCCCGACGAGGTTCTCGGCGGGGACCCGCACGTCGGTGAAGAAGACCTCATTGAAGTCCAGGTTCTCGACACCGCACATGTCGGCGAACGGCCGGCACACCACACCGTCGAGGTCGGTGGGGATCAGCAGCACACTGATGCCCTTGTGCTTGGGGGCATCCGGGTCGGTGCGGACGAAGGTGAGCAGGAAGTCGGCGTCGTGGGCGCCGGATGTCCACACCTTCTGGCCGTTGACGACGAAGTAGGGCGCAGTCGCGTCAGAAACGAACTGAGCTTTGGTACGCAGAGACGCGAGGTCGGAGCCGGCACTGGGTTCGCTCATCCCCAGCGACGCGGTTCGCTCGCCGCGCAGCACCGGGACGGCCCACTGATGCTTCTGCTCCTCGGTGCCGAACGTCAGCAGCGAGGCGGCGACGATGTTCACGCCCTGCGGGTTGAAGCTGTGGTAGATGCGGCGCCGGCACAGTTCTTCGGCATGAACGAAAGTCTGTAGGACGGAAGCGTTTCGGCCCCCGAACTCGGGCGGTTGCGCGGGCAGCAGCCAGCCGTTGTCGAACAGCTTGCGCTGCCAGTCGCGCGCCCACTGCGGCATGTGTGAGACCGACCGGGGACGCTCCAGAGTCTGCGCCGCCGACGGCGTGTGTTCGTCGAGGAACGCGGAGAACTCGGCGCGGAACTCCTCGACGTCCGAGTCGAAAGCCAGCTGCATCTACAGATCCCTTCCGTATTCCTCCGCGATCATCGCGCGATGCTCGGCGGCCCCGCCGAGCAACAGCTCGCCGGCCTTCGCCCGCTTCAGCGCGAACTGCAGGTCGTTCTCCCAGGTGAATCCCATTGCGCCGAACAGCTGGATTCCGTGCTTGAAGACCAGAGACTGACATTCGCCCGCGGACGCTTTCGCCATCGCTGCGGCCAGCCGTCGCCGCGGATCGTCGGCGGCGATGGTGAGGGCCGAGAAGTACGACAGTGCGCGGGCACGCTCGATGGCGACGAACATGTCGGTGGCCTTGTGCTGAACGGCCTGGAATGTGCCGATCGCGACGCCGAACTGCTGGCGACTCTTGGCGTGCTCGAGCACGAGGTCGAGAATCCGCTGACATGCGCCGACCATCGTGATGGCCATCCCCATCAGCGCGACGTGGCGGGCGCGCTCGGTGTCGGAAGGCAGCCGCTCGGAGTCGGCCACACGCGCACCGGCGAACGACACCTCCGCGACATGCAGGACGGGGTCGAACACGTCGACGCGGCGCGTGGTGGCCTGCTCGGCGTCGATGAGAAAGACGCCGGCGGGAGTGACGACGGCGAGGCGGTCCGCGCGGTCGCCGTCGAGGACGAAGCGGTCGGTGCCGGTGAGGACCCAGCCGTCGGCGTCGCGGACCGCGCTGACGCCGGAATAGACCGCGGTCCCGGCGCCCCCGGCGTCGAAGTGGTCACCCACAAGGGGCGCGAACTGCGTCAGCGTGGCGAGGAACGGAGTGGGATCGGTCGCTCGCCCCAGCTCCTCGAGGACGATCGCGAGCTCGACGGCGTTCTCGGGATCGGTCAGTTCGGTCCAGCCAGCGTCGAGATAGCTGTTCCACAGCGGCGCCGGGTCGACTCCATTCTCGGCGATATCGCGGATCAACGACGCCGGACACTGCTTGGACACCGCGTCGCGCACGGTCTCCTGCCACAGCCGCTGATCTGCATCGAACTCAAGTAGCACCCGTACGCCTCCTCTGACCACGCGTATTCGGAGAATATCATTCTCCGAATACGGGTAAAACATTCTCGCCGAATGCGCATTCATTTTCGCACCGCGGCGGCTGAGCAACCGGTCAGCAGGGACGACTACCAGCGCAGATGGTAAGCAAACCGCTTGAGAACAGAATTCTTGCTAAAGAAGAACAACGATCTACACTGAGGTTTGTGCCGTCGGTCGCGCCCTCGACCGCGAAGCGAAGAACGGACGTGGAGTGAAGGACAGAGTTTCGTGAAGGTTCTCAATGACGGGGCCGGGACGGTTCCCGTCGTCGTCCCGGTTGTTGATGCCAGCGTGCACATCTTCTGCCAGTCCAACAAGGACCTGCGCAAGAATTTCCTGCAGGAACCGTTCCGCAGCCGCGGCTTCCCGGACTACGAGATGGACTGGTACGGCGCACCCGGCGGCGAGTACGCCAGAGGCACCGAGGGCCCCGACGGCGAGTATCCCGGTTCGGACCCGTCATTGGTCGCCAAGCACCTGTTCGACGACCGCGGTGTGGATATCGCGATCCTGCACCCGATGACCCGCGGGATCATGCCGGACCGCCATCTCGGCACCGCCATCGCGTCCGCGCACAACGAGATGATGGTGACCCGCTGGCTGGAGCACCCCGAGTTCGGCGACAAGTTCCGCGGCACCTTGCGCGTGAACCCCGACGACATCGCGGGTGCGCTCCGCGAGATCGCCAAATACAAAGGACATCCGCGCATCGTGCAGCTCGGCATCCCACTGCAATCCCGCGAGCTCTACGGCAAACCGCAATTCTGGCCGCTGTGGGATGCGGCCGTCGACGCGGGCTGGCCGGTGGCGGTGCACTTCGAGGTGGGGTCGGGAGTCCAGCTCCCTCCGACTCCCAACGGTCTGACCCGCACGTACGAGCAGTTCGTCGGCTTCACGGCGCTCAACTTCCTGTACCACTTGATGAACATGATCGCCGAGGGTGTGTTCGAAAGGTCCCCTGAGCTCAAGTTCGTCTGGGCCGACGGCGCCGCCGATCTGCTGACGCCGTTCATCTGGCGGATGGACTGCTTCGGCAGGCCGCACCTGGAGCAGACGCCGTGGGCTCCGAAGATACCCAGCGACTATCTGCCCGGCCACGTCTTCTTCGTACAGGGCAGCCTGGACGGACCCGGTGACGTCGACTTCGCCGGCGAATGGGCGGGGTTCACCGGAAAAGACGACATGGTGATGTACGGCTCGAGTTACCCGCACTGGCAACTCAACGAGCTATCGGTGCCCAGCACCTACAGCGATGAGCAACGAGACAAATTGTGCTGGCGCAATGCCGCCGAGCTCTATGGCCTCGAAGTTGGGGCAATCCCTGCCGCCGCATCGACCGGTGCCGCACAGTAGAGGTAGTGAGGAGGCTCCCATGACCACCACAGCCAATCCCCGCGTTCCCGCCGCCGAGCGGATCGCCGTCCGGTGCGTCGACTCCGACGTCCATCCCGCCCCCCGTAGCGGCGACCTGGGTCAGTACATCCCCGAGCCGTGGCGTAGCAGGTATTTCGGCACGCACAAGGTCGGCGACCAGATCTACTACGACGCTCCCGACTACGCCCACTCATATGCGATGCGCGTCGACGCTTTCCCGCCGGACGGTGAATTCGCCTGCAGCGATCCAAATCTCGCGTTCAAGCAGTTGATCATGGAGGCCGGCGCCGACATCTGCATCCTGGAACCCGCGGCCTACCCCGCGCGAATCCCCGAAGCTCAGCACGCGATGTCGGTCGCGCTCAACCACTGGCAGGCCAACCACTGGCTCGACAGCCACAACAACTGGCACGAACGCTGGCGCGGGTCGATCTGCCTGGCCATCGAGGAGCCCGAGAAGAGCGTCGAGGAGATCGAGAACTGGGCCGGGCATCCCTTCATGTCGCAGATCCTGATCAAGGCCGAGCCGCGTCCGTCATGGGGCAACCCCAAGTACGACCCGATCTGGGCTGCCGCCGCCAAGCACGACATCCCGGTGAGCTGCCATCTGTCGCGCAGCCACTACGACGAGCTGCCGATGCCACCGGTCGGATTGCCCAGTTACAACCACGATTTCATGGTCACGTACTCCCTGCTGGCCGCGAACCAGGTGATGAGCCTGATCTTCGACGGCACCTTCGATCGTCACCCGACGCTCAAGATCGTGTTCGTCGAGCATGCGTTCACCTGGATCCTTCCGCTGATGTGGCGGATGGACGCACTGTACGAGGCACGCAAGTCCTGGGTTGACATCAAACGCAAGCCCAGTGAATACGTCAAGGACCACATCAAGTTCACGACCCAGCCGCTGGACTACCCCGAGGACAAGACCGAGTTGACCCGCGCGTTCGAGTGGATGGAGTGCGAGAAGATCCTGCTGTTCTCCAGCGACTATCCACACTGGACGTTCGACGACCCGCGCTGGCTCGTCAAGCACCTTCCCGAGCACGCCCGCGAACCCATCATGTTCCGCAACGGCATGCAGACCTACCGCAATGTGCCGGAGACCGTCCCGGCGCTCGAAGGCCAGGTTCGGGTCTTCTGAACATGACAGAACCGAAGACGCCCCCAGTAGCACCGGGGCACGCCCCGCGACTGGCACAGGGGCGCGAACATGTCGTCGCCACCGTCGACGAAATCCCTCCTGGAACACATAAATTGGTTCCCATCGGGCGGCACGGCGTCGGCGTCTACAACGTCAACGGCACGTTCTACGCAATCGCCAATTACTGTCCCCATGAGGGCGGTCCGCTCTGCGCGGGACGGACGCGCGGACTCAACATCGTCGACGACGGCGTGCCCGGTGACGCTGTGATGGTGCGGGACAAGGAGTTCATCTTCTGTCCGTGGCACCAGTGGGGTTTCGAGCTGGCGACGGGCACCACTGCGGTCAAGCCTGAGTGGAGTATCCGCACCTACCCCGTCCGAGTCGTCGGCAACGACGTACTCGTTCAGGCCTGATCGGCGGAGCTGAGTTGCCCAACAAGAAGATCGACATCAACGGCGGCAATGTCGTATACGAAATCCTCGGCAAAGAGGGTGAGTTCATCGTCCTCACCCCGGGCGGCCGGTTCAGCAAGGACATCCCCGGCCTCAAGCCGCTGGCGAAAAAGCTGGTGGAGGGCGGCTATCGCGTACTGCTCTGGGACCGCCCCAACTGCGGCAAGTCCGACGTGCAGTTCTACGGCCAGAGCGAATCTCACATGCGCGCCGAGACATTGCAGCAGCTGATCACCAAGCTCGACATCGGACCCGTCATCCTGCTCGGCGGGTCCGGGGGTGCGCGGGACTCGATGCTGACGACGATGCTCTATCCCGAACTGGTCAGGAAGCTGGTGGTGTGGAACATCGTCGGCGGGGTGTACGGCTCCTTCGTTCTGGGGTCCTACTACATCGTGCCCAGCATTCTGGCGGTGCGCGGTGCAGGCATGAAGGCGGTCGCGCACGTGCAGGAATGGCAGGAACGGATCGCCGATAACCCCGACAACGAGGCACGCATCCTGGAGCAGGACCCGGCGGCCTTCCTCAAGCTGATGTTGCGCTGGCTCAATGCGTTCGTCCCGAAGCCCGGCCAGACCATCCCCGGTGTCGAGGACGAGATGTTCGACAACATCACCGTCCCGACGCTGATCATCCGCGGCGGCGAGAACGACCTGGACCATCCGAAGCGCACCTCTTTGGAGGTGAGCTGCCTCATCAAGGGTTCGAAGCTCATCGATCCCCCGTGGCCCGAGGACGCCTGGGAGCGCGCCGGCGAGGCGCGCGCCTCCGGAAAGGTGAAGCGGTTCAACATGTTCGACACGTGGGTCCAGGCTGCACCGGCGATACTGGATTTCCTGAAGAAGTCGAAATGACACGCACACGTCCACCTCGGTCAGTCGACGGACACGATTCGGACCTCACAGTTGGTCGACGCCTCAAGTGCGGTGTGGATCCGGCTTTCCGGGATGCGGGCCAGGTCGGCTCTGCGCAGCGTGACGGTGATGATGTCCCAGCCTTCTTCGCCGGCGACACGGTCGATCGTCCCCGTCAGCCCGAAACCGGCCAAGACGCCTGCGGCATCCTCATCGGTGCCCTGGCTGACGAAGGTCAGCACGCCGAGCACCGGCTCGGTGGGGAACGCTCTGGCGCACAGGGCAGCCGCCGTGGACTGCAGCGCCGTCGGATCAGTTCCCCGCATCAGCAATTCGACTTCGCGGCGCGTGGGCGGCAGCGTGGGCAGCTTGTTGTCGATCACCTCGATGCCCGTCTCGGCCGCCAGCCGCGCGAGTTCTGCGAAGCCCGTGGCGAGCTGATCGGCGGTCAGTTCCCCCGTCAGATCGACGCCGACACGCACCACCGCTGTTCGCATGCAGGGAAGGGTAGCCGGGGATGAGTACGGCGATGAACACCGAGCTGACCGTCGCCGCTTGGCCCGGCCTGAGCCCGCGACTGCTCCGTACCGGGTCGGCCTCCGAATCGCTGGACATGTATCGGCATTCGGGCGGCTATCAGCCACTGACCGATCCCGGGTCGCTGCTTGAGGAGATCGGCAAGGCCGCGGTCGTGGGCCGGGGTGGTGCCGCGTTCCCGATGGCGGTGAAGCTGACGACGGTCCGCACAGCGTCGCTTCAGGGGCTGGATACCGTATTGGTGGCCAACGGCGAAGAAGGCGAACCCGCCTCGGTGAAAGATCGCTGGCTCCTACGCCACCGCCCTCACCTGGTGCTGGACGGACTGCGCCTCGCTGCGCTCATCATCGGAGCCCGCCATGCGCATGTATATGTCTCGGATCACGCTGCGGCCGAATCGATTCGCGTCGCACTCGGCGAGGTGGGCGCCGATGGTCTTGACGGTGTGACCGTCAGCGTCTGCAGGGTGGACGCCGGTTACGTCGCCGGCGAGGAGACCGCCGCGGTGCGGGCCATCAACGGTGGTCCCGCGAAGCCGACCGACAAGCCCCCGCGACCTTTCGAAGAAGGCGTGGGTGGGCTACCGACCGTGGTGAGCAATGTCGAGACGCTGGCGAACCTGCCGTATGTCCACCAACACGGGGCGGCCGCCTATCGGAACGTCGGAACCGACGGCTCAGCGGGCACCTTCCTGGCGACCGTCACCGGTGGCGGCAGACCGCCAGGTCTCTACGAAGTGCCGTTCGGCGCATCGGCCGCGGAAATCATTGCGCTGCATGGCATCCCTACAGACAGGGTTCGCGGCGCCCTGATGGGCGGGTACTTCGCCGGGCTGCTCGATCGACGCATCCTGGATGTCACGATGGATCACGAATCTTTGCGGGCCGCCGGCAGCGGTCTCGGCTGCGGCGCGGTGTCGGTGCTCACCGACGAATGCCCCGTCGCCGTCGGCGCGTCGGTGCTGGCCTACTACGACCGGGAGAACGCCGACCAGTGCGGCTCATGCTTCAACGGCACCGCGGCGATGGCTGCTGCCGCCGGAGCTCTGCGCGACGGCACCGCCGACACCGAGGACGTCGCACGCCTGACGCGGTGGTCCGAAGTTCTTCGCGGCCGGGGCGCGTGCGCGACGCTGGATGCGGCCTGCAATATCGCGGCAAGCATGCTGACCATGTTTGCCGACGACGTCGCCAGGCACCTGGACCGGCAATGCCCCGGCTGCGACGAGACCGCCTTCGCCGCCCTTCGTCCGTTCGAGGTGGAGCCCCAGTGAGCGAGAAGTTGCGGATCAAGCTCGACCGGACGCTGTGCGACGGCTTCGGCATCTGCGCCAAACACGCGCCCGAGTACTTTTCGCTCGACGACTGGGGCTACGCCGTCCTTGTCGGCGACGGGAACATCCCCGACGAGGACCGAGACGCCGTGCAACGCGCCCTGTTGGACTGTCCTGTGCACGCAATCATGGAACTCACCGAGCGCAGGCCCGACGAGACGCCCACTACCCTGCTCGACGAACCCGACCTGGAGAACTTGAAGACCAGTGCTGATGCGGCGCAGTGGGATATGACGCGATGAGCCGACTTCCGTTGCCGCAATTGACCTTCGACAACGAATTCTTCTGGAAGTCCGGCGCCGATGGAGTGCTGCGGATCCAGGGGTGCGATGACTGCAAGTCGCTGATCCATCCGCCGCAGCCAGTATGCCGTTACTGCAAGAGTCACAGCCTGAGCCCGCGCGAAGTGTCCGGGCGGGCCGTCCTGTCTGCGTTCACGGTGAACGAACGCTTCTCCATCCCCGGGCTGCCCGCCCCCTACGTCGTCGCGCAGGTCGCGATCGAGGAAGACCCTCGGGTTCGGTTGACCACCAACATCATCGAGTCCGACCCCGACGAACTCGAGGTGGGACGCGTCGTCGAGGTCGTCTTCGACCAGAACGACGACGTCTGGCTGCCGCTGTTCCGGCCGACCTCCGAACCGGAGACGGCGCCACTGCCCGAGGACGAGATCTCCCCGGAGGACTTCCCGAAGTTCGTCCGCCCGATGCTGACGACGACGAAGTTCGAGGACGCTGCGGCGATCACCGGGATCGGCGCGTCCAAGCTGGGGCGGCGTCTGATGGTCGCCCCGCTGTCGCTGACTGTCGAGGCATGCGAGATGGCGATCGCCGATGCGGGATTGACCCTGGCCGATATCGACGGCCTGTCAACGTATCCCGCGATGGACGCGATGGGCATGGGCGAGGGCGGCTGCACCGCGCTGGAGGGAGCGCTCGGCATCCGCCCGACGTGGATCAACGGGGGCATGGACACCTTCGGGCCCGGCGGTTCGGTGATCGCCGCGGTGATGGCCGTGGCCACCGGCATGGCCCGCCACGTGCTGTGCTTCCGCACCCTCTGGGAGGCCACGTTCAACCAGTTGATGAAGGAGGGGAAGGTCTCGCCGCCCGGCGGTGCGCGAGTCAACAGCTGGCAGGCACCGTTCGGCGCCACGTCGGCAGCGCACACGCTGGCGTTGAATGCGCAGCGGCACTTTCACCGGTACGGCACCACGAAGGAGACGCTGGGCTGGATCGCCCTGAACCAGCGCTCCAACGCGGCCCTGAACCCGACGGCGATCTATCGCGATCCGATGACGATGGACGACTATCTCAACGCGCGGCCGATCACGACCCCGTTCGGTCTGTACGACTGTGACGTCCCGTGCGACGGCGCCGTCGCGGTCATCGTGTCGGCGGTCGATGCCGCCGCGGACGCACCGAAGCCGCCCGTGTTCTTCGAGGCCGTCGGCACCCAGATCATCGAGCGCACCGACTGGGACCAGACCACGCTCACCCACGAGCCGCAGGTACTCGGCCAGGCCGCGCACCTGTGGACGCGAACGTCATTGCGGCCCAGCGATGTCGATGTCGCCGAGCTGTACGACGGCTTCACGTTCAACTGCCTTTCATGGCTGGAGGCGCTGGGCTTCTGCGGTATCGGCGAGGCGAAGGACTTCCTCGACGGCGGCACGGCCATCGCTCGTGACGGGGTGATTCCCCTGAATACGCACGGCGGTCAGCTGTCCCATGGACGCACGCACGGCATGGGCCTTGTCCACGAGGCCGTGGCCCAGCTGCGCGGCGAGGCGGGTGAGCGTCAGGTCGCCGGCGCCCGGGTCGCTGTCGTCAGCAGCGGCGGCCTGACGCCCAGCGGGGCCATTCTGCTGCGGACGCAGGCATGACGACACCTCGCCCCCGCGTCGTCCTGGTCGACGGCGTCCCGATGTCGGCGCTCGTCGCGCAGGCGGACGACCCCCGTGCGGTGATCGTCGCGGTGCACGGCGGAGCGACCTCGGCGGCGTATTTCGACTGTCCCGGTCGGCCGGATCTGTCGCTGTTACGCGCCGCCACGGCAGCGGGTTTCACGACGATCGCACTGGACCGCCCAGGCTACGGCACGTCGGCGGTGTACGCCGCCGAATTCGCCGACCCGGCCCGGCGTGTGGCCGCGGCGTCGGGCGCGGTGGACAAGATCATCGGTGGTGGCTCCGCGGGCACAGGAGTATTCGTGATGGGCCACTCGGCGGGTTGTGAGCTTTCACTGCGGCTGGCCACGACACGCAACGACATCGTGGGCGTCGAACTCGCCGGCACCGGACTGCGCTACAGCGAGCCGGCCAAGGCGATCATCAGCGAGGCCACGGTCACGTCCCGTCCTGCCGGGCTGCGGGACCTGTTGTGGCAGCCCACTGATCTCTATCCCGCCGAGGTGCTCACCGGTGCGCTGTCGGCACCCGGCGTCGCCTATGAGGGCGAGGTCACCGCCCATTGGGCCCGTCGCGACTTTCCCGCCCTCGCGGCCGAACTGGCTGTGCCGGTACAGTTCAGCGTCGCTGAACACGAGAAGGTCTGGGATTCCTCCCCTGCTGCGCTGGCTGCGATCAGCGCGCTGTTCACCGCCGCACCGCAGGTCAGGGTCAACGAGATGGCCGACAGCGGACACAACATCAGTGTCGGCCTGACCGCCGGCGAGTACCACCGAAAAGTGCTGGCGTTCATCGAAGAATGCATCGCGGACGCACACGGTCGCGATCGTGAAGTGGAGGCGAGCTGATGCGAGTCGGTTTCATCGGGCTGGGCAGCCAGGGCGGGCCCATGGCGCGGCGCATCGCGGAGGGCGGGTTCGAGACCACGCTGTGGGCTCGCAGGCCGGCCAGCCTGGAGCCGTACTCCGACACGCCGGCCAAGAGTGCATCGACACCCGCCGAGCTGGGCGCCGCCAGCGACCTCGTCTGTCTGTGCGTGGTCGGCGACGACGACGTCCGAGAGGTGCTCTACGGAGACACGGGTGTGCTCGCCGGGCTGGCCGAAGGTGCAATCATCGCCATCCACAGCACCGTGCACCCCGACACGTGCCGCGAGATCGCCGAAAAGGCCTCTGCACAAGGTGTTTCCGTCATCGACGCCCCGGTCAGCGGCGGCGGGCCCGCTGTCGAGCAGGGCACGCTCCTGGTCATGGTCGGCGGTGATGAGGACGTCGCCGAGCAGTGCCGACCGGTGTTCGCCACCTATGCCGACCCCATCGTGTACCTGGGCCCGCTCGGCAGCGGTCAGAACACCAAGATCCTCAACAACCTGCTGTTCAGCGCGAACCTGGGCAGCGCGGTCAGCACCCTGGAACTCGGTGAAGCATTGGGCATCCCCCGCGACAAGCTCGTCGAGGTGCTCAACCGCGGCTCCGCCACCAGCAAGGCCGTCGGGAGCATCGCGATGTTCGGCGGAACGCTGGAAGGCCTCGCCCCCATCGCTGGGGCGCTGCTGCAGAAAGACGTCCGCCACGCGGCGAGCCTGGCCGCAACCGCGAAAACGCCCGAGGGGGCGGTGTTCACCGCGGCGGACGCCGCACTGGAATCCATGGACCACAGGCGATGAACGCCCGCGGTACCGAGATCCACCTTTTGCAGACAAAGTGCGAGAGGTTCGCCGCAAAAGGTGGATCTCGACGTGCGAGGAGCATGAAGCTCCCGTGACTCAGGTCGGTTTCGTCGGAGCGGGACGCATGGGCGCCCCCATGGTGGCCCGCCTCGTCCAGGCAGGCCACCAGGTCGCGGTTCTGGGCAGGACCGAGGAGAAGCGCGCGGCGATCGCCGAGCTGGGCGCCTCCGCCGTAACCACCGTGGCCGGCGCCGTGGAGGGCGCCGACGTCGTGGTGGTCTGCGTCTTCACCGACGATCAGGTGCGCCAGTTGTGTCTCGACGGCGAGCTCGTCGCGGCGATGGCACCGGGCTCAGCGCTCGTCGTGCACACCACGGGGAGCCCGAGAACCGCGCAGACCATCGCATCGAAGCATCCGCATGTCGACGTCATCGACGCACCGGTCAGCGGCGGTCCGCACGACATCGCGGCGGGCACCGTGACGCTGTTCGTGGGCGGGGAAGACGCGGCATTCGAGCGCACCCGACCGGTACTGGCCAGCTATGGCGACCCGATCCTGCACGCCGGCGCGACGGGGGCGGGGCAGCTGGTCAAACTCGTGAACAACACGCTGTTCGCCGCGCAGATCGCGCTCGTGGCCGAGGGAGTGCGCCTCGGCTCACGACTGGGGGTCGACGAGGCGTCGTTGCTGAACGCTCTGGTGCACGGCAGCGCTCAGAGCCGCGTGCTGGCCATGGTTGCGGCGGCGGGCTCGGCCGACAGATTCGTGTCGGCCGTCGGCGAGTTCATCACCAAGGACGTCGACGTGGTCCGCGACACCGTCGCGGGCCTCGGCGATGACCTCGGCGAACTCGATCGTCTTGTCAGGATGGTGACCACGTGACACGGCAGGGCACCATTGCCCATTCGGCTGACTTTCGAGACCATATGTCGCATACTGGATTCGTTACAGTAAAACAGCCTTTCGTAACGTTTCCGGCCCTGATCGCAGCGCCGAGGAGGACATGATGACCAAGCCCAAATTGGTGTTCGATCCGGTCGCCCAGGAGTACTTCGACAATCCGTACGAGATCTACCAACGGATGCGTGACGAGGCCCCGATCTACTACGACGAAGAGGGCGATTTCTACGCGCTGACCCGACACGCTGACGTGGCCGCGGCGTTCAAGGACTATGAATCGTTCTCGTCGGCGCGTGGCTGTGATCTGGGCCAGGTGAGGTCGGGCGAACCGCCGCAGAAATCCATCATCTTCATGGACCCGCCAGACCACCGGCACATGCGGAGCCTGTTGAACAAGGCCTTCACTCCGCGAGCGATCCAATCGCAGCGCGACACCGTGGTCGAACTGGTCCAGCACTACCTCAGCACTGCCGACCCGGACAACTTCGACGTCGTACAGGACTTCTCCGGCCCCTTCCCCGTCGAGGTCATCACCCGCATGGCCGGCGTGCCCGAAGAGTTCCGTCAGCAGGTCCGGCACTGGATCGACGCCGGGCTGGAACGCGAACCCGGGCAGATCGAGTTCAGCGAAAAGAACATGAAGGCCAACATCGATTCCGGGGTGTACTACTACGGCCTGGTTCAGGAACGGCGGCTGAATCCGCAGGACGACATGATCAGCCGGCTCATCGCGGCGGAGATCCCTGACGATGAGGGCAACCTGCGCAAGCTCGACGACGTCGAGATCGCCGGGTTCGCCACACTGTTGGGTGGTGCGGGCGCCGAGACAGTCACCAAGCTGGTGGGCAGCGCCATGGTGGTTTTCGCGCAGCACCCCGAGCAGTGGCAGATGCTTCTCGAGGACCGAGACCTGATTCCCGCCGCGGTCGAGGAACTGCTGCGCTACGTCGGGCCTGTGCAGTACAACGTCCGCTACAGCTTGAAGGACGTGGTATTGCCCAGTGGAACCGTTCCCGCGTTCAAGCCCGTCTTCCTGATGGGTGCTGCCGCCAACCGCGACCCACGCGCGTTCGACAACGCTGAGACGTTCGACATCACCCGCGACCGCACCCAGGCGCAGAACCTCGGACTCGGCTATGGCATCCACAGTTGCCTCGGGGCGGCGCTGGCCCGGATGGAGACCGCGATCGCGCTGGACCACCTGCTCGACTTCATGCCGCGCTACGAGGTCGATTTCGACGGCTTGCAGCGTGTCTCGATGCAGAATGTCGCCGGCTACCACCACGTCCCTGTGAAGGTGCTGAAGTGAGCCTTCTCAGGACCGGCGGGAGGGAGAGGTTGAGATGACTCGGAAGATCGAGGTCGATTTCGAACTCTGCGAGAGCAACGGCGTCTGCATGGGCATCATCCCGGAGGTTTTCCACCTCGACGATGACGACTATCTGCATGTGCTGCAGGACGAGGTGACTCCGGAGAACGAGGAACAGATCAAAGAGTCCGTGCGGCAATGTCCGCGGCAGGCGATCGCGATCAAAGACGAATGACGGCAACCGAGCTCGTCTTCGACCCGTTCTCGGAGGAGTTCTTCAACGGGGCGTGGGAGACCTATCGGCGCATGCGTGAGGAAGCGCCGGTCTACTACAGCCCGGAGCACGACTTCTATGCCCTGTCGCGTCACGAGGACGTCGCTGCAGCGTACAAGGACTTCGAAAGCTATTCGTCGGCATACGGTCTCGACCTGTCGACCGTGCGATCCGACGAGCCGCTGATGGCCAAGATGATCATCATGATGGATCCGCCAGAGCATCGGCAGATGCGCAGTTTGGTCAACAAGGTCTTCACGCCGCGTGCCATCGAGGCGTTGCGCCCGATGGTCACCGCCACGATCGACCGTTATCTGCCGCCGGCCGATTGCGACACCTTCGATGTCGTGCAGGACTTCTCGGCGTTGTTCCCCGTTCAGGTGATCACGCAGATGCTGGGCGTGCCGGAGGAGTATCGCCAGCAGGTCGGCGAATGGGTGGATACCTCGCTACGGCGGGAACCGGGTCAGATCGACATGTCCGACGAGGGCATGCAGGCGGTCGCGGAATTGATGGGCCTCTACTACCGAATCATCCAGGAGCGTCGCGCCGAACCGCGCGACGACATGTTCAGCAGGTTGGTCGCCGCCGAGATCGTCCGCGAAGACGGCGAGAAGCAGTCCCTCGACGATTTTGAGATCGCCGGTTTTGCAACCCTTTTGGGAGGAGCCGGCGCGGAGACTGTCACCAAGTTGGTGGGCAACGCGGCTGTCACCTTCGCACGCAATCCGGACCAGTGGCAGAAGCTGCTTGACGACCGCAGCAAGATCCCCGCGGCTGTCGAGGAACTGTTGCGCTACGAGGCACCCAACCAGTACAACGTTCGCCGTTCGATGAGGGACATCGAGTTGCACGGCGTCACCATCCCCGAAGGCAAACCTGTGTTCTTGCTGGCGGGCTCGGCGAACCGCGACCCCGACGCGTTCACCGACGCCGACACCTTCGACATCGACCGTGACCGCACCGAGGCACAGAACCTCGGGTTCGGATACGGGGTGCACAGCTGTCTGGGCGCCGCGCTGGCCCGGATGGAAAGTGCGATCGCCCTTGAGCGGCTCCTGGACTTCATGCCGCGCTACGAGGTGAACTTCGACGAGTGCACGCGGGTTTCCGCGCAGAACGTCGCGGGCTGGTCCAGCGTCCCCGTGCGGGTGCTGAGGTAGGTCGGCAGCCTGCACCGCGAGCGCGCGTGTCTGCACGGCAACACGCCGAAATCCGTGGCATTCAGCGCGCGCTCGCGCGTCGCGAGCGCGCCCGTAAAGCCCTCGATCAGAAGCCGGAGATGATGATTCCGTTGCAGTCGGCGGCCGCCTGGCGCAGCTTCAGCGCCTCCTGGTAGGCATCGGAGTAGTACCACTCCTTGGCGGCGTCGACGGATTCGAACTCCAGCAGCACCGTTTGGGTACCGTGCCACTGCCCTTCCAGCGTTTCGGTAGCCGGACCGAACGCCAGCACCTTCGCGTTCGCCATGGTCTGGGAGGCGAGCTTGGCGTACTCGGCCATGCCGGCCGGGTCCTTGATCTCCTCGGTGATGATCACATATCCTTTTGGCGCCTCAGCCATTCCGAACCCTCTCAGTCGATTTCGCGGATTGCTCGTTCGGGACAGTTGTCGATGGCTTCTTTGGCGGCCGTCTCCAGATCGGCGGGCACATCTCCCGGATCGGCGACCGCCCAGCCGTCGTCGGTCATCTCGAAAACCTCAGGACACAGCGTCAGGCACATCCCGTGGCCGGCGCACCGATCTTCGTCGACCACCACCTTCATCGGACGTCGAACTCCAGATGCAACTCCGTCAAGCCACGCAGGATATACGTCGGAATGTATTGGTAGTGCCTGTTTTCCCGCGGCCCGTGCATCTTCTCCGAGATCCGGATGTCGGTGGTGCGGTCGAGAAGTCGCTCCAACCCGACCCGGGTCTCGGCGCGGGCCAGCGGGGCGCCCGGGCAGCTGTGGATGCCGCGCCCGAAAGCCAGGTGCTGACGGGCATTCTTGCGTTCGGGATCGAACGTGTCGGGATCCTCGAAGCGGCGCGGGTCACGGTTGGCGGCTCCGTTGATGACCATCACCGTGCAGCCCGCGCCGAGAGGCTGGTCGCCGATGGTGGTCGGCACGCGCGACAGCCTGAAGTCGCCTTTGACCGGGCTCTCGATTCGGAGGCACTCCTCGATGAAGTTGCCCAACAGATCCCGGTTTTCGCGCAGCTTCGCCTGGATCTCGGGTTGGTCGCCGATGACTTTCAGCGCCGTGCTGAGCAGCCGGACGGTGGTCTCCTGTCCGGCGGAGAAGACGTTGGTCGCCACGCGCACCACGTCGCCGACTTCGGGCAGCGTGCCGTCCGGGAACGTCGCGGTCGCCAGGCCGGTGAGGACATCGTTGCGCGGTTCGGCGCGCCGCTCCTCGACGTAGGTCGCGAACACCTCGTAGAGGTATTCCAGCGGGGTCTTGGTCAGCGTCTTGTCCGCGTTGCCGAGACCACTGCCGTGGGTGCCGCGCGCAAGACGGTCCAGAAGTTCTTCGCGATCTCCTTCCGGCACCCCTAGGAGGTCAGCGATGACCTGCAAGGTGAACGGGCCTGCGAAGCCTTTGATGAACTCGCCCTCGCCGGGCGCCAGGAACCTGTCGAGGTTGTCGTCGGCCAGCTGCCACATCGCGTCCTCGTTCTCCTTGAGACGCTTGGGCGTGATGAGCCGCATCAACAGCGCGCGATGGTCGGTGTGCGTGGGGGGGTCCAGCGTCGGTAGCTGGTCGCTGAACGGGATCTCGTCGCGGTGCTTGACGATCAGATCGGTGACGTCTCCGTCTTCCATCCCTTCCAGGGAAACCGGGAAGCCGGGAAACGGCCCCGTCACCGAGATGCACGAGGAAAAGGTTTCGGAGTCGTTGTAGACGTCGACGGCTTCCTGCCAGCCGGTGACCATCGTGACCCCGTAGTGCTCCTCCTTGCTCACGGGGCACTTGTTCCGCAATGCCTCGTAGAACGTGTACGGGTCATCCGTGAGTCGGCTGTCCCTGAAGAAGTCGACCTTGGTGAGGTCTTCCGTCATGCCCGCTCCGTCCCGACGATCTCTCGCGAAGAGAACGTGATTCTCAATCTTGCGTATCAGATTTTCATACCGGCACCGCGACGTCAACGACAACGCCGATCAAGGCTCCTCCGGCTGGATGCCCAGCACATTCACCGCGGCGCCCAGCAATTGGTAGCAGCCGATCGTGAAGATCAGGTCCATCAGCTGACGCTCGTCGAAGTGGTCCCGCAGCGCCGACCATGTTCGCTCGCCCAGGGTGTTCGACTCGTTCAGTTCGTCGACAGCGCGCACGACGAGCGCGTCGAGGCCGTCGGGAGGGTCCCCCGCCCGAATCGCGTCGATCTCGGCCGCCGTCAGCCCCGCGCGCCGCGCGATGGGGATGTGGTGGTCCCACAGGTATCCGCAGGGTCGTACCTGCACCGCGCGCAGCAACGCCACCTCACGCACCCGGGCCGACAGCGTCGACGCGACCAGCAGGTGTGCGTTGAACGTCAGATAGGCGCGGGCCAGTTCGGGATGGTGCACCAGGGTGCCCAGCACGTTGCCCGCGTCGCACGGATTGGCCCGCTCCGGCGGCAGCAGGGGGCTCAGCGCGTCGCAAGCGGCGTCATCCCAGCGCTCGGCGGGCAGCGGGTCGAGCCGCGGCAGGTCGGCCACTACTGGATCGGCTCGTCGCCGAGCACGGTCGTGCGCAGCATCTCCCGCTGCGAATCGGGGTCGTACGGCGCCGCGCGGTGCAGCACTCCGTTGTTGTCCCAGATGACGGTGTCACCGACCGACCATCGGTGGCTGTACACGAGTTCGGGCCGCGTCGCCCGCTCCAGCAGTTCGGCCAGCAGCGCCTGACCTTCGTCGCGGTCCATCCCGACCACGTAGTGCGCCGACGCGCCGAGCACGAGCGACTTGCGGCCGCTGCGGTGCGTCCACACCAGCGGATGCTCGTGCGTTGGACGGGACCGCCAGCGGGCGAGTTCTTCGGCTGTGGGGTCGGGGTTGATCCTGCTTTGCGAGGCTTCCAGCGAATGGACCACACGCATCGCCGAGAAGCGTTCCTTTTCCTCGTCGGTGAACGCGTCGTATGCAGCGTAGGAGTTGGCGAACTCGGTCTCCCCACCGCGATCGGCGACCTGGACGGCGGACAGGACGGTCGCCTTCTGCGGGCACTCGGCACCGGTCGGGGTACAGCCGTCGATGTGCCAGTCGAAGGTCGCCCTCAGATAGGCCGCAGATTTGTTCTTCGACGCGTCCAGCGTGATCGGATAGATGCCTGCCACCGGATGATGTCCGTCCGAGGAGTGGTCCACCGCTCCGAGGCGACGGCTGAAAGCGACCTGTGACTCGGGGTCGAGTCCGAGCCCGGGAAAGACGAGCACCCCGTTAGCTTCCAGTGCGTCCAGCACCGTCTCGCCCAGCGAGTCGTCCGACGCCAGGCGATCGGGATCGACACCTACCACCTCGGCGCCGACCGAGGGGGTCAGTTTGTTGATCGTCAGCGAAGTCATCAGTTCTGTCCTGTCTAGGGCACCGGTGCGCTGACGCGATCGATGACGGCGTCGGCGGAATCGGCGGGTTTCTGCGTACCGAAGACCTCGACGGCCATCGAGACCATGATCATCGAATAGACGAGGTGCAGCAGGTTGAGCACATCCTCGGGCAACTCGTCGAGCGGGAACTTGTCGCAGTAGTCGATGGCTTCCTCGAAGCGGGGGGTGAACGCGTCGTAGAAAGCGTGAATTTCGGGCATCGGCGTATTCAGCCTGGCTTCCCATCGTTCGGGTTCGGTTGCCAAACACCACTTTTCGGTGAACTTCTCAAATTCGGCGAAGGGTTCGGGTAGGCGCGGCATGGTCAGACCCCCACCGGGGCGCGCTCGGCCTTGAACCGTTGCACCCAGTCGACGGCGACGTGGTGCAGATGGCGGACCAGGATCTCCTGGTCGTTGAGCGGGTAGTCGTCGACGATCGGCTCGCCCAGTCCGTATTCGAGTGCCGCCTGGGTGCCGCCGAGCATCCCGGCGTCTTGCAGAGCGAACTCCTTGAGGACGACAGAGGCGACCTCGTGCTCGATCCGTTCGCGGACGGTGCGTGCGGGATGAAAGGCGTTGTAGGCCTCGAACTTGTGCGTGTTGTGCGAGGTGGGCCAGTAGCGGTAGAGCAGATACCAACCGTGGTAGATCAAGATTTCCAGGTTCGGGAAGATCTGGAAGTTGGTGATGCCCCACGGTTCGATGCCGCCAGGATTCAGCCCCGCCGACTGATGCGTCTCCGGGGTCCGCCACGGGCCGACCAGCCCACTGCGCGTCGCCCTTTCGACCGGGTACATGAACTCGGGTGCGAGCAGCCATCGCCGCGTGCCCGCCGTCGACACGAGGCGGTGTGGCCCGTCGATCTGGAAATGTCCACACTCGAAGGTCGCGTTCGGTTGGCGCACCTCCGTCGGCACCTGCTGCGAGTGCAGCGACGGCACGTGATAGTACTCCTGGAACGCGTCGGCGAAAATCTTCCAGTTGCTGTTGTTGTGGGCGACGAAATCGTAACGCTCGGTCATCAATTCGAAGGGATAGTCGTCGAGCGCAGTGATCATCGGACCGAGGAAATCGCGCAACGTCTGCCGGGGCTCGGGGTCGAAGTTGATGAAGATGAAGCCGTTCCACACGTCGCAGTGCACCGGTTTGAGGCCGTACTTCGTGGTGTCCAGGTCGAAGAACTCCCGGGCTGTTGAACGAATGTGAGCTCGCCGTCGAGCCCGTAACGCCATCCGTGGTACTTGCAGGTGAACTGTCGGCAGGCACCCTTGACCTCGTCGCTGGGAAAGTCGTTCCATACCAGCTTGTTCCCGCGATGGCGGCAGATGTTATGAAACGCGCGGATCTGCTGGTCGCGGCCCTTGACGACGATCACCGACGTCCTGGCCGCAGCCCCGCATCGTCGCAGGGGTTCCGGTTGCGCTCTGTTCGCCCGCGGAGGTCGACGACGCGCGCGCGCACGCCAGTGAGATCCTCGGGCACGCCCACGTGTCCCCCAACTACGTGGCGCTGCTGGAACACGGTAACGCCGAGGACGTCGGCGACACAATGGCAGCCGGAGACGAATCCGCGGTCGAGAGCCGATTCCGCGCGTATCGCGGCGCGGGCGTCACCGACCTCGCCGCGCGGATCATCGGGCTCGGTGACGAACCATCGGCCCGGCGACGCTCACGCGAACGCACCGCACAGTTCCTGGCGTCGCTCAACGCGCAGCTATGATGCCGGCCTGATCAGCGGCGTGATCGCAGCACAGCGGCGACCACCGCCGAACCAACCGAAACCCCGACAGCACATGCGAATCCGCCGAGGATGAGGTGGCGTGGTGAGCCACCCGACGCGAATGCCAGCAGCTGGAGGCCTCCGGCTGTCAACGCCAGCGCGGCGAACACCAGCGCGGCGATCTTCAGGGCGCCCACGCTGTCATTCTGCCGGTCCCTGGCCTTCCTCCCCGAGTGCATAGCTGCCCATGAACTCCATCGGCACACCACCGACGGTGCAGAAGAACAGGTCGACTCCGGGCACGCCGGCATCGAAAACCGTGACGTCGTCGGCGTGTTTCTCGGCGGCGTCCCGGCTTCGGGGGAAGTCGTCGGTCAGAAACGACAACGCCGCCAGCCCCTCGGGCGCAACTGTTCGCAGGTGTTCGGGAACGTCGAGCACCTCGATGAGGCCGGCATCCCCGTTGCCGAGGATCGTCACATCGGCACCGTCGGACGGCGGCCAACCCAGCGTCGTCTCCAGGACCGGCCCCGGCACCCGCATCTGGTAGGCGACCGTCATTCCGACCACGTCGGTCAGGAATGCGATGAAGTCGGAAGCCGAATGGCTGCGCATGACGACGTGGTGCAGGTGATCGGGCATGGGCGAACGCTACCGAGAGGACCAACGTCTGTGGACGGAAACTTGCAAATCATTTAGTTAGACTTCGGTCAACTATTGGCGTTCGATTATCGACCTGATAGCTTCGGATCTATGGCCGCAGTCCAGCCTGATTCTGCAGCTGACCGAGGTCAGCGTCGAGCATCGTTCCAGCGGGCGCGTTCGACCGAGACCAAGCGCATGCTCGTCCAGGCGGCCATGGCGCTGTGGCGGACGAATGGCTATGCCACCACCACCGTCGCCGACATCTGCACGGCCGCGGGTGTGTCCAAAGCGCTGTTCTATTTCTACTTCCCCCGCAAGGAAGACGTGCTTTTCGAGGTCGGTGTCCTCTCGACACAGTCGGCGCACCGCACGATCCACGAATTGCTCACGCGGCCCTACGAAATCGCGGATGTTCTATCGGCGGCACTGCGCGCCTTCGAACGGTCGATGGCACGCAACCCTCCGGAGCTCATCATCGAAACCATCCTCGAGGGTTACCGGCACGAGCACCGCATCCTCGCAGCGTCCGACCCGCCTGACACCGATGCGGACATGTTCACCGAACTGTTCACCCGAGCCAAGGCCGACGGAAAGCTGCCCGCCGCAGCCGACATCGCACACCTCGCATATCTGGCGCAAACCATGGTCAGCGAAGGCGCACGACACTGGGCGGCGGGAGCGTTCGGCAAACGGTCGTTCGCCGACGTCGTGACGGCGGACATCTGCACGCTCATCAACGGATATTCGGCGAGGAGGCCGCATGTGGGATTTCGAGACCGACCCTGAGTACCAGAAGGTGTTGGACTGGGCCGACGAGTTCGTCCGCGAAGAGATCGAGCCACTCGACCTGGCATTCCCGCATCAGCAGTTCATGCCGCTGGACGGCAAGCGCCGCGAGGCGATCGATCCCCTCAAGGAGGAGGTGCGCAGACGCGGACTGTGGGCCACCCACCTGGGGGCCGACCTCGGCGGTCAGGGCTACGGCCAGCTGAAGCTCGCGCTGCTCAACGAGATTCTCGGCCGCTCTCAGTGGGCGCCGATCATCTTCGGCTGCCAGGCGCCCGACACCGGCAATGCGGAGATCATCGCGCACTACGGCACCGAGCAGCAGAAGCAGCGCTATCTGCGACCACTGTTGGACGGCGAGCTGTTCTCCTGCTACTCGATGACCGAGCCGCATGCCGGCGCCGACCCAACGATGTTCACCACAAGCGCCGTGCGCGACGGAGACGACTGGATCATCAATGGCTGGAAGTTCTTCTCGTCCAATGCAGCCACCGCGTCGTTCCTCATCGTCATGGTGGTCACCAACCCGGATGTGAGTGCCTATCAGGGCATGTCGATGTTCTTGGTGCCCACAGACACCCCTGGCGTCAAGATCGAACGGAACATCGGCCTCTATGGGGAGCGGGCCGACGAGGGCTCGCATGCGCTGATCCACTACGACAATGTCCGCGTGCCCGCCGACGCGCTTCTCGGCGGGGAGGGCCAAGCCTTCGTCATCGCGCAGACCCGTCTCGGCGGTGGACGCATCCACCACGCGATGCGCACCATCGGACTCTCCCGCAAGGCGCTGGACATGATGTGCGAACGCGCGCTGAGCCGCGAAACGCAGGGCAGCAGACTGTCGGACAAGCAGTTCGTGCAGGGCTACATCGCCGATTCCTACGCCCAGCTACTCCAGTTCCGGCTGATGGTGCTCTACACCGCATGGGAGATCGACAAATACAACGACTACAAAAGGGTCCGCAAGGACATCGCCGCCGTCAAGGTCGTCATGCCGACCGTGCTGCACGACATCGCCTGGCGGGCAATGCAGGTGCACGGAGCACTCGGCGTCACCAACGAGGTGCCGTTCCTCGGCATGGTGACCGGTGCCGCCGTGATGGGGCTGGCCGACGGACCCACCGAGGTCCACAAGACGACCGTCGCCAAACAGGTCCTCCGCGACTACCGCCCGTCCGAGGGCACTTGGCCCTCGGAGTGGATCCCGGCGAAACGCGAAGCGGCACGGGCGAAGTACGCCCGCTACCTCGAACATGAGGTGGGCAACCTGTGAGTGGGATCGACATCGAGCGGCTCGCCAGCTGGATGGATGAGGCCGCGCTGCCCGGCAAGGGAGAGCCACTGTCGGCCCGGTTCCTTTCCGGCGGAACGCAAAACGTCATCTTCGAGATCACCCGGGGGGAGCATCGCTGCGTGCTGCGCATGCCGCCACCGGGAGCCCCGCCCGACCGGGACAAGGGGATTCTGCGGGAGTGGCGGATCATCGAGGCGCTCGACGGTACCGACGTCCCGCACACGGCAGCGGTCGGCGTCTGCGACGATGCGTCGGTCCTGGGGCGCCCGTTTTACTTGATGGGATTCGTCGACGGCTGGTCGCCGATGGATACCCATGGCCGTTGGCCCGAGCCGTTCCACAGTGACCCCTCCTTGAGACCGGGATTGAGTTACCAACTGGCCGAGGGGATTGCGCTGCTGTCGCAGGTCGACTGGCGCGCAAAAGGCCTGCACGATCTGGGGCGGCCGGACGGCTTCCACGAACGGCAGGTCGACCGCTGGATCGGGTTTCTCGAACGGATCAAGAAGCGCCCTCTGCCCGGTCTGGACGCAGCCACCAGATGGCTCAAGGCGCACAAACCGCTCGACTTCATTCCGGGCCTGATGCACGGCGATTACCAGTTCGCCAACGTCATGTACCGCCACGGCGCGCCTGCCCGAATGGCCGCGATCGTGGACTGGGAGATGGGCACCGTCGGCGATCCCAAGCTCGACCTCGGCTGGATGGTGCAGTCATGGCCTTCGCGCACGCAAGGAGCAAATGAGACCGAAGGTGATGACGCTGGTGACATGACCTACGTCGACATGCGCGGCATGCCCTCGCGCGACGACGTGGTCGCCCACTACGCCGAGGTCTCGGGACGTCAGGTCGACGACCTGGACTACTACTTGGTCTTGGCCAAGTGGAAGCTGGCCATCGTGCTCGAGCAGGGCTTCCAACGGGCCGGTGACGACGACAAGCTTCTGGCATTCGGGCCGGTGGTCACCAGTCTGATGGAATCTGCGGCTGACCTCGCCGAGTCCACCGACTACCGGGGTTGAACGGTGCGGGCCGCGATCTGTCCATGTCACGGGCCACCGGAAGTGGTGCAGGTACAGGAACGTGCCGTCGCCGCTGCCGGACCCGGCCAGATCGGCGTCCGGGTCAAGGCGGCCGCGGTCAATTTCCCCGACGTCCTGCTCGTGGCCGGCACCTACCAGGTCACCGTTCCCACCCCGTTCGTGCCGGGAAGCGAGTTCGGCGGGGTGGTCGACGAAATCGGACCGGATACATCGGGTTTCGCCGTAGGTGACCGCGTCACCGGGACGGCGATGTTCGGTGCGTTCGCCGAACGTGTCGTCGTCGATGCCGCCTCCCTGGCATTGATCCCGCGTGGGGTCGACCTCCGCGCCGCCGCCGCGTTCGGCGTCGCGCACCGAACGGCCTATCACACGCTGCGCTCCGCGGCCCGGCTTTCGGCGGGCGACGAACTCGTCGTGCTCGGCGCGGGTGGCGGTGTCGGCCTGGCCGCGGTGCAACTCGGCGTCGCCCTCGGCGCGCATGTCACCGCGGTGGCATCTTCGGCCGAAAAGCTCGATGTGGCAGGCCAATACGGTGCTACGCGATTGATCAACTACACGACCGACGATCTCAGGGCGGCGTTGAGGTCGGCGCTGCCGGACGGCGCCGACATCGTGATCGACCCGGTCGGCGGTGACCTGAGCGAGTCGGCCCTGCGGTCGCTGGGCAGGGGTGGTCGCTTTGTCACGGTCGGCTTCGCCTCGGGAACGATTCCCCGCATCCCGTTGAACCTCGTGCTCATCAAAGGGATTCAGGTGCTGGGTTTCCAGTTTCAGGATGTCCCGTCGGATGAGTTCCACCGCAATGAACGCGAACTGCGTGAACTACTCGTGACGGGACACGTCCATCCGCATGTCGGAGCAGTCTTTTCGCTCGACGAGACAGCAGCCGCGCTGCGTCACGTCGCTGACGGCCGGGCGATCGGAAAAGTGCTGATCGACCTGCGCGCGGAGACTAGCTGGCCGGGATGAGATCGGCCGCTACCGAGGCCATCGTGCCGCAGCAGAACAACTCGGTCGAGTCCACGACGCCGTCGCCGCCCCGTGCCGCGGCGAGCGCCTGCGCCTTGAATGCTCTGGCTGCTGCGCTGAGTCGATGCTCGACTGCGTCGACACTGTTTCCCAGCTCGTCGGGAAGCTGTGGGCCCCAGAGGGTTACCTCGGTAGCGCCCTGATCGAGCGCTCCGAGCACGCCCCGCCGGACCCGATCATCCTGACCGAACAGGTCGGCAGCCACGGCGACGGTCTGCGGGTGGGGGCGCTGGTCCCAAGACTCCAGGACCGACTCGAGGTCGAGGGTCTCGGCGCCGAGGATCTGCAGCGGACGAACATCCTCATCCTTGCCGACAAGGACGTTGACGTCCCAGCCCGCCATGACGCGGTCGTAGATCCAGCCGCCGGCATACCGCACAGCGTCGAGCACGGTCGGTGAGACGACGTCGAGGCGGTACCTCATGTCGGGCGCGACGGTGCCGCCAGATCGCGTGCCAGCGACTCCGCGTATCCCTTGAATGCTTCGGTCAGCGGGATTGAGGGATCGAGCAACCATAATGTCTCCATTCCGTTGATGAAGGCGAGAATCTCCGTGGCCTTGATGGCCGCGTCGAAGTCGGTGCGGTACTGGCCTTTTCGCTGACCGCGGGTGATGTTGTCCTTGAGGATCTCGGCCGCATCGCGGTAGCGCTTCTGCAGGCGGTCGTGAAGCGGGGCGTCGGGAGAGATGTTCTCCACCAGCAGCACGATGAAGGTGCCGACCAGTTCAGGTGATCGCTCGAACCTTTCGGGCACGCGCGCAAGCTCGGTGACCAGGTCTCCTGACCTGTCGGCGTGCATGTCGTCGTCCAGGTCGCGCGCGTCGAGCACGGCGTTGAGAAGCTGCTCCTTGGACTCGAAATGGTGCAGCAACCCCGCGGGCGTCACGCCGGCTTCCTTGGCGATCTGGGCCAGCGACGTGTTCCGCCAACCATTGCGCGCCAGCAGTCGCTCGGCCACGGCCAGGATCCGCTGTCTACGGTCTTCACCTTTGGCGAAGAGCGTCGCGTACGGCCGTCTGGACGGTTCCAGATCGGGCGCGGCGGGCTCGGGGGCTGACACTCGACTCCTTGCGCTTAACCAACCTAGTGAACACACAGTAGGTAGGTTTGGCCGCTGTGACAAGGGTCTCACACAACATATCTTCGTGGAAGTGTCACGCGCGGCCTCAGATCAGCCGATCGACCAGCCCCAACCGCATGGTCTATACCGTAACCCCGGCGTGACACCGTTTTACCTGGTCAACACACGATGCTCGGAATACTCGAAGGTCGATCCAGGGAGAGATGCCGATGCGCCACCTAAACCATGTCCCCGCCGAGACACCGGCAGACGAGATCGCCGATCGGCTCCGCCGAGACGGTTACCTCATCGTCGACAACCTCGTGCCAACCGCGCTGATGGACGCCATCGACGACGAGCTGGCCCCGTACTTCGCCGCCACCCCGCTGGGCTACAACGCGATGATCGGAACGAAGACCCGACGGACCGGGGCCCTGGTGGCCCGCTCCCCCGCCTGTCGGACCCTCATCCAGAACCCGACCATGATGGACGTCTGTCGCGACTTCCTCGGCCACGCGTCGGCGTTCCAGCTGATGCTCACCCAGGTGATCTCCATCGAGCCCGGCGAATCGAACCAGTCGTTGCATCGCGATCAGAACGCGTTCGACTTCTATCCGTTCCCCGACGACTACCACGTGCAGTGCAACACCCTGTGGGCTTTGTCGGACTACACCGCCGAGATGGGCGCGACGCGCGTGGTGCCCGGCAGCCAGTTCGGGGACAAGAAACCCACCGACTACGCCGACGAGGACTGCCTGCAGGCCGAGATGTCGCGTGGATCGGTGCTGATCTACTCCGGCAAGATCGTGCACAGCGGTGCCGCGAACCGATCCGACAAGGTGCGCCGGGCGATCAACATCAACTACTGCGTCGGCTGGGTCCGGCAGGAGGAGAACCAATTCCTCTCCGTTCCACCAGAAGTCGCCCGGACGCTCGACGACGACCTGCTCAAGCTGATCGGCTATCAGGAGGGCGCCTGGGCAATGGGATACTTCCGCGACTTCGAGGATCCGCTGCGCGCCGTCCGCGGCGAAGCGGTCGGATACGGATTCGACGGCAGTAAGCTCACCGGCAGCGCCGGCGCAGCCTTCGCGGATCAGCTAGCCAACAGCGAATAGCCCTACAAACCAAGCGACTTCGCGATCATCACCTTCATGACCTCGCTGGTGCCCGCATAGATGCGCGCCACCCGGGCGTCGGTGTACAGCCGCGCGATGGGATATTCCATCATGTAGCCGTACCCGCCGAAGAGCTGCAGGCACCGGTCCACCACCCGTTGTTGCATCTCGGTGCAGAACAGTTTGGTCCTCGCAGCGTCGGCTCCCGACAGTTCGCCCTCGACGTGCAGCGAGATGGCGCGGTCGAGCATCGCCTGGCCCGCCTCCACGTCGGTGGAGCAGGCCGCCAGTTCAAATTTGGTGTTCTGGAAAGACGCCACCGGAGTGCCGAACGCTTTGCGACTCTGCGTGTACTCGATTGCCGCGGCGATCGCCGAGCGCGCTTGCGCGACCGAGCCCACCGCGACGGTCAGCCGCTCCTGAGCGAGATTGTGGCCGAGGTAGCCGAAGGCCTCGTCCACCTCACCGAGCACATTGGCAGCCGGAACACGGACATCGACGAAGGACAACTCCGCGGTGTCCTGAACCTTGCAGCCCATCTTCTCCAGCTCGCGGCCGCGGGTGAACCCGTCCATGCCGTCCTCCACGACCAGCAGGGTCAGGCCGTTACGCCGGTTGTCCGGGTCGGTCGACGTACGGGCCACGACGATCACGAGGTCGGCCTGCATACCGCCGGTGATGAACGTCTTTGCGCCGTTGACGATGTAGTCGTCGCCGTCACGCACAGCCGTGGTGCGCATGCCCGCGAGATCGGATCCGGTGCCTGGCTCGGTCATCGCGATGGCCGTGAGCAGCGTGCCCGACGCGAGACCGGGGAACCAGCGATCACGCTGCTCGGCGTTCGCGTAGTGCAGGAAATACGGCAGGATCACCTCCAGCTGCGTCCGCACGGTCGACAGCGTGACCAGGGCGCGGGCGGCTTCTTCCTGCAGCACCACGTTGTAGCGGTAGTCCGGCTGGCCGCCACCGCCGTACTCCTCCGGGATCGCGATGCCGAGAATCCCGAGTTCGCCCATCTGCTCGAAGACCTCGCGGGGCATCCGGCCGCCCTTCTCCCATTCCGGGTAGTGGGGCACGACCTCCTTCTCGACGAAGTCGCGGGCGAGTTCCCGGAAGGCCTCGTGGTCCTCGGTGAAAAGATCTCTGCGCACGTGGTGTCCCCTGACTACTTCACGAGTTCGACGAGTGTCGCGTTGGCGGTACCGCCGCCTTCGCACATGGTCTGCAGTCCGTAGCGAATCCCGTTGTCTCGCATGTGGTTGATCATCCGCGTCATGAGCACCGCGCCGGACGCACCGAGCGGGTGGCCGAGCGCGATGGCCCCGCCCAGCGGGTTGAGCTTGGCCTCGTCGGCGCCGGTGTCGGCCAGCCATGCCAGCGGAACCGGGGCGAACGCCTCGTTCACTTCGTACACGCCGACCTCGTCGAGCGTCACGCCCGCTTTGTGAAGTACCTTCTCGGTGGCCGGAATCGGGCCCGTCAGCATGAGTTTCGGGTCCGCGCCGGTGACCGCGCCCGCCCGGTAGCGCACCAGCGGCGTCAGGCCGAGGTTCACCGCGTTCTCGGCGGTGGTGACGAGCAGTGCCGCCGCGCCGTCGGAGATCTGCGAGGAGTTCCCGGCGTGGATGACGCCGTCCTCGGTGAACGCCGGCTTGAGTCCGGAGAGCTTCTCGACCGTGGTGCCGCGACGGATCCCCTCGTCGTCGGTGACGACACTGCCCCCGCCGGTGAAGACGGGCACGATCTGATCCCTGAACGCGCCGGCGTCCTGCGCGGCGGCGGCCCGCTCGTGCGACTGGGCGGAGTACTCGTCGAGCCGCGTCCGCGAGAAGCCCCACTTCTGCGCGATCATCTCTGCCGAGATGCCTTGATTGAATGGAAAATCATCGTAGCGCGCAAGCACTTTCGGTCCGTAGGGCATCCCGGTGGAGCGCGCGGACCCGAGCGGAACACGGCTCATCACCTCGACTCCGCCGGCCACCACCACGTCCTGCTGGCCCGACATCACGGCCTGCACCGCGAAGTCGAGCGCCTGCTGGCTCGACCCGCACGCCCGGTTCACCGTGGTGCCCGGGATGTGCTCGGGCCAGCCCGCGGCGAGCACCGAATAGCGCCCGATGTTGCTCGACTGGTCCCCCACCTGCGATACGCAGCCCCACACGACGTCGTCGATCACCTCGGTGTCGATCCCGGTGCGCTCCACCAGTTCGTTGAGCACCACCGCGGACAGGTCGGCGGCATGCTGATGGGACAACCCGCCGTTGCGCTTGCCGACCGGCGTACGCACCGCTGCGACGATGACCGTTTCCCGCATTACCCTCACTCCTCGTTCGTGTCGTAGAGCGACCACGCTCCGGTGAACTCCGGTTCGCGCTTGGCGGCGAACGCTGCGTACGCCTCGCCGGAGTCCGCCGTGGCGAAGTTACCCGGCTGTGCCCGCGCTTCGTTCGCCAGCGCCTCCCGCAGCGTCGCGTTCGCACCGTCGTTGAGCAGCCCCTTGCTCTGAGCGAGCGCGAACGGCGGGCCGGCGGCGAGCTTTTCGGTGATGCCGTCGACGAACTCGTCGATCTCTTCTGCCGCTTTCACCCACGTGACCAGGCCGAGCGCATGGGCCTCGTCGGCGCTGATCATGTCGGCGAGCAGGACCAGACGCTTGGCCTGTTGCAGCCCTACGATCTTGGGTAGCAGCCATGAGCCACCCAGGTCGACGGAAAGACCTCGCTTGGAGAAGATCTGGCAGAACCGCGATTCCGGGGTGGCCGCCACCAGGTCGCATCCCAGTGCCAGATTCCAGCCGGCCCCTACGGCAATTCCGGTGACCTTCGCGATCGTCGGAATCGCCAATTCGTGCAGGGCCAGCGCGACGTCGGTGAGGCGGTCGAGTTTGTACCTCGGATGCATCTGCTCCCCGGTGCCGATGTCGGCGCCCGAACAGAACGCACCGCCCGCGCCGGTCAGCACCAGCGCTCGAACGTCGCGGTCGCGCTTGAGCGCGCGCAACGCATCGGCCAGCTCGATCCAGAGTCGGGCGTCCAATGCGTTCTTGCGCTCGGGACGGTTCAGGGTCAGTGTGCGCACCCCGTCGCGATCCTCGGACAGCAGCACATCAACCATAGGCCGGTCCGATCACGCCATCGGCCCGCAATTGCGCCACTTCCTCAATGCTGAAACCGATTTCGGTGAGCACGGCGTCCGTGTGTTCGCCCAGTCCCGGTATGGCGCCCATCGGTTGTTCGAAGTCGCTGATCACCGGCGGTGGGCGCAGCGCCCGGATGTCGCCCCGGGGTGTGCTGACGGTGCGCCAGCGGTCTCGGGCGGTGAGCTGTGGGTGCACGACGACCTCGCTGGGCTTGTTGTAGCGTGAGTTGCCGATGCCGGCGTCGTCGGCCTTCTTCTGAATGTCGACGAGATCATGCTGGGCACACCAGCTTCCAATCGCCTCGTCCAGAATCTCCCGGTGCGCGCAGCGGCCGGGATTGGTCGCGAACCGCGAGTCTTCGGCGAGGTCGGGACGGTTGATGATGTCTCGGGCGACCCGTTGCCACTCGCGGTCGTTGGTCGTGCCCAGCACGACGGTCTGCCCGTCGCGGGTGGGAAACGCACCGTACGGTGCCACCGCCGGCGACCCGACGCCGAGCGGCTCCTGATCGATGCCAGAGTGCTGGGTGTAGGTCAGCGCATAGCCCATCACATCGGTCATCACATCGAAGAGGCTCAGTTCGACGTGAGGCGCGGGGCCGGCTTCGGACTGTCGGGCACGCCCGAACAGCAGGGAGACGATCGACATCGCGGCGTACAGACCCGTGGTGAAGTCGGCCAGTGCCGGCCCGGGTTTCGCGGGCATCCCGGGATAGCCGGTGATCGCACACGACCCGGACTCGGCCTGCACCAGAAGGTCGTAGGCACGTTTGTGCGAAATGGGGCCGCCGGGTCCGTAGCCGTCGATCTCGACGGGGATCACGCCGGGATGCCTCGCGGCGAGATCGGCAGGCGCGAGGCCGAGGCGTGCCGTGGCACCCGGCGCGAGGTTGGACACGAACGCGTCGGCACGGTCGAGCAGCCTGTGCAGGATCTCCACCCCCACGGCGGACTTGGTGTCGAGCGTCACCGACTCTTTGCCGCGGTTGCACCAGACGAAGTGTGCCGCAAGACCTCCCGGCCCGTTGACGACGTCGTCATAGGCCCGGGCGAAGTCGCCACCGTTCGGGTTCTCCACCTTGATGATTCGGGCCCCGAAGTCGGCGAGCACCCTGGTGCACATCGGAGCTGCCACCGCCTGCTCCATGGCGACCACGGTGACGCCGGCCAAAGGCCCTGCACCCGGCTGTCGTCCTGTCACGTGCTCACATAACCATGCCGGCGATCGTCGTACTTCATCGGTGGCGCTCTATCAGTAGCTACGAGGCAGGCCGAGGACGTGCTCGCCGAGGAAGTTCAGGATCATCTCCTGGCTCACCGGGGCGATCTTCATCAGGCGCGCCTCCCGGAAGTACCGCGACACGTGGTACTCCTCGGAGTAGCCCATGCCGCCGTGCAGCTGCAGCGCGCGGTCGGCGGCGCCGAAGCCGGCGTCGGCGCACAGATACTTGGCCGTATTTGCTTCGCGCCCACAGGGTTTCCCGTTGTCGTAGAGCCAGGTGGCCTTGCGCAACACGAGCTCGGCGGCATCGAGCCGGGCGAGCGAATCCGCGAGTGGGAACTGCAGGCCCTGGTTCATGCCGATGGGGCGGTTGAACACCACCCGCTCGTTGCCGTACTTGACGGCCTTCTCCAGAGCGACGCGCCCGATTCCGAGAGCTTCTGCGGCGATGAGCATCCGCTCCGGGTTCAGGCCGTCCAGGATGTACTTGAAGCCCTGCCCTTCCTCGCCGACCCGGTGCTCGACCGGCACCATCAGGTCGTCGATGAACAACTCGTTCGAGCTGACCGCGTTTCGTCCCATCTTGTTGATGGGCCGGATGTCGACGTGGTCGCGATTCAGGTCGGTGAGGAAGAGCGTCATGCCGTCGGTCTTCTTCGCACCGCGTTCTTCCAACGCGGCCGGTGTCTCGGTGCGCGTCAGCAGCAGAATCTTCTCCGACTCCAGCGCCTTCGAGATCCACACTTTGCGACCGTTGACGCGGTAGTAATCACCTTCACGTTTGGCGAAGGTGGTGATCCGCGAAGTATCCAGCCCCGCACCGGGTTCGGTGACCCCGAAGCACACGTGCAGATCGCCGTCGACGATGCGTGGCAGCGTGGCGGCCTTCAATTCGTCGGAGCCGTGCTTGACGACGGGCTGCATGCCGAATATCGACAGGTGGATGGCGCTGGCGCCGTTCATCGCCGCGCCGGAGCGGGCCACCTCCTCCAGGAGCAGTGTCGCCTCCGTGATACCGAGCCCGTGGCCGCCGTACTCCTCGGGGATCGTCATCCCGAGCCAGCCGCCCTTGGCGATCGCGTCGTAGAACTCAGTCGGGAATTCGTGGTTCTGGTCCTTCTCCAACCAGTAGTGGTCGTCGAACTTCCCAGCCAGCTCCGCGACGGACTTGCGGATCAGCTCCTGGTCCTCGCTCAGCTCGAAACTCATGCCCGTCATTGCGGTCCCTCCTCGATGACTGCCGAAACTGCATTCCACGCGGCTGCATCTCGAGATTCGTCGCGTGGAATGCAGTTTCGGCGAAGCGTTGCTCAGTCTTTGTTGCCGGTCAGATTCTTGGCATTGGCCGCGAAGTCCGCGAACGTCGCACCGGTCTTCTCCTTGTTCGACAACGCCTGGATGGAGACGTCGTGTCCTTGGGCGGCTTGGCGGAGGGCTCCGACGGTGGCTTGGTCTTTGGGGATGTGGGTGAACGGATCCCAGTGGTACCAGCGCATGGCGTTTTCGTGGGTCATCTTGTTGATCTCGTCGTCGGGGACGGTGTTGGCTTTGAGGACCTCGTCGAGTTGTTCGGGGGCGCCGGGCCACATCGAATCCGAATGCGGGTAGTCGGCTTCCCAACAGATGTTGTCCACACCGATCTGGTGGCGGGTGGCCACCCCGACGGGGTCGGCGATGAAGCAGGTCAGGAAGTGCTCCCGGAACACCTCGGACGGCAGCTTGCCTCCGAAGTCCTGACCGGTCCAGGTGGAGTGCATCTCATAGGTGCGATCCACCCGCTCCAAGAAGTACGGGATCCACCCCGTCCCACCTTCGGACAGGGCGATCTTGAGGTCGGGGTATTCCTTGATCGGCCGCGACCACAACAGATCCGCGGCGGCTTGCACGATGTTCATCGGCTGCAAGGTGATCATCACATCCATCGGCGCATCCGGAGCGGTGATCGCCAACCGGCCCGAGGACCCGATGTGCACGTTGAGCACGGTGTCGGTGTCGACCAGGGCATCCCACATCGGCTTCCAATGGTCGAAATCATGGAAACTCGGATACCCCATCGCCGCCGGGTTCTCGGTGAACGTCAACGAATGCACCCCCCGGGCGGCGTTGCGGCGGATCTCGGCCGCACACGCTTGGGGATCCCAGATCACCGGCAAGGTCATCGGGATGAACCGTGCCGGATAAGCCCCGCACCATTCCTCGACATGCCAGTCGTTGTAGGCCTGCACCAACGCCAGCGAGAACTCGTGATCCTCGGTCGCAAACAACCGCCCCGCAAAGCCGGGAAACGACGGGAAACACATCGACCCCAAAATGCCGCCGGCATTCATGTCCTTGACCCGCTCATCGACCTGCCAACAGCCGGGCCGGATCTCATCGAGGCCCTGAGGTTCCAGGCCGTACTCCTCCTTCGGACGGCCCGCCACCGCATTCAAGGCCACATTCGGGATCACCACATCGCGGAACTGCCAGGTATCCGACCCGTCCTCGTTGTGCACCAACCGCGGCGCCTCATCCAGATACTTCTTCGACAAATGGTTCTTGAACATGTCCGGCGGCTCGACGATGTGATCATCCACGCTGATCAAAATCATGTCGTCACGATTCACGGGATCATTCCTCTCGTTCGCACGGACGTGCGCAGCGGACGTGCGTTCAGGCTGTTGTTCTCCTACTAAGGAAACTATCTTCTCCATCTGTGAGAATCAACGTGCCTCATCGATATCGGGCCTGGCAGACGGCGCCGATCGGGGTTTTCCAGTTGCGGCCGGTGCCGGCACCCCTGACCTCGTGCGTTGACGTCGCGATCGAAAGGTGGAAATCTATTGGCGAAATATGAGAACCTGATTCTCATGAACGAGAGGAGGTCGGCGGTGCGACTGGCCCCACTGCCCGCAGATCAGTGGGACGACGGCGTCACCGAAGCGCTGCGCGGCCTGATGCCCCCGGAACGGCATAACCCGGCGGCGACGGGAAATCTGGTGGCCACCCTGCTGCGTCACCCCAAGCTCACCAGGGCATTCCTGCGTTTCAACTTTCACCTGCTGTACGGCTCGACCGTGCCCGCCCGGGTCCGCGAACTGGCTGTCCTGCGGGTCGCGCACCTGACCAACTGCGAGTACGAGTGGCGCCACCACGTCGACATGGGGCGTGAGGCTGGACTCTCCGACGACGACATCGCCGGTATCGAACGCGGTGAGCTGTCCGACGACCTCGACCGTGCCGTGCTCTCCGCTGTCGACGAGCTCCACCAAGACTCGGTCGTCTCGGATCCGACGTGGTCGGTGCTGGCGGAACATTTCGACGAGCACCAGCTGATGGATTTCGTCTTCACGATCGGTTGCTATGGCTCGCTGGCCATGGCCATCAACACCTTTGGCGTCGAACCCGACGTCAACATGGAAGCAGAGAGGTAGCCACCGTGGCATTTTTCAAGAAGCCCGATGTCGGCAGCTGGACCGAGAACTGGCCCGAACTCGGCACTGCTCCGGTCAATTACGAGGACTCGATCGACCCAGAGCACTGGAAGCTGGAGCAGCAGGCCATCTTCCGCAAGACGTGGCTACAGATGGGACGCATCGAACTGATCCCCAAGAAGGGCAACTACATCACCCGCGAGCTGCCCTCGGTGGGCCCGGGCGTGTCCATAATCATCGTCAACGACGGGGAGCAGATCCGGTCGTTCTACAACCTGTGCCGGCACCGCGGCAACAAGCTGGTCTGGAACGACTACCCGGGCGAAGAGACGTCCGGGACCTGCCGTCAGTTCGTCTGCAAATACCACGCCTGGCGGTACAACCTGCAGGGTGACCTGACATTCGTTCAGCAGGAGCAGGAGTTCTTCGACCTCGACAAGGCCGACTACCCACTCAAGCCGGTGCGGTGCGAAGTCTGGGAGGGCTTCATTTTCGTCAACTTCGACGACAACGCCGTCTCGCTGGAGGAGTATCTGGGTGAATTCGGCCAGGGACTCAAGGGATATCCGTTCCATGAGATGACCGAGCATTACAGCTACCGCTCGGAGATCAAGGCGAACTGGAAACTGTTCATCGATGCGTTCGTCGAGTTCTACCACGCGCCGATCCTGCATATGAAGCAGGCGGAGAAGGAGGAGGCCGAGAAGCTGGCCAAGTTCGGATTCGAGGCGCTGCACTACGACATCAAGGGCGATCATTCCATGATCTCGTCCTGGGGCGGCATGAGCCCGCCGAAGGATTTGAAGATGGTCAAGCCCATCGAGCGCATCCTGCACAGCGGTCTGTTCGGACCGTGGGATCGCCCCGACATCAAGGGCATTCAGCCTGACGAGCTGCCACCGGCGATCAATCCCGGACGCCACAAGACCTGGGGCCAGGACTCGTTCGAGTTCTTCCCGAACTTCACGCTGCTGTTCTGGGTTCCCGGCTGGTACCTCACCTACAACTATTGGCCCACCGGGGTCGACAGCCACATCTTCGAGGCCGACCTGTACTTCGTGCCGCCGAAGAACCTGCGCGAGCGGCTTTCCCAGGAGCTGGCCGCCGTGACGTTCAAGGAGTACGCATTCCAGGACGCCAACACCCTCGAGGCCACGCAGACCCAGATCGGCACGCGAGCAGTTCTGGACTTCCCGCTGTGCGATCAGGAGATTCTCCTGCGGCATCTGCACCACACTGCACACAAGTACGTGGACAGGTACAAGGAGTCTCTCGCCAACAGCAACGGGGCTGCCACTACCGCGAGGGAGAAGGAATCTGCACATGCCTAAACTGCCAGAGGAATTCGCCGACCTGGAGCGGTTCAGCGACTGGTGCCTGCCAACCGAAGAGGAGCGCTACCAGAAGCGGCTCAATTCCACGATGGAGGAAATGCAGGAGCTCTACGATGCCGGCATGGCCCGGCTGGAAGACATCATGGTCTACGTGGACGCACGCTTCCCCCTCAAAGGCATGCCCGACGATGCCAAGGCGTTGGTACACCTGGGTCAGTCGATAGTCATGGTCAGCTTTCCCGTCGAGGTGTGGAAACAGCCGCGGGTTCTGGACAGCGGTGCCGCCTATATCGAACTCGTCAAGGAGCCGGTGGTCTAAGGGTGTCCCTTCCGCCACCGCTCTCCCTCAAGGCCGCGGGTTACGTCGATGTCGACGCCGGAGAGATCGTCCGGCCCGGCGTCATCCACGTCGCCGATGGACGCATAGTCGGCGTCGGCGGCGAAACACCCGAGGGCTCGCTCGAAATCGACCTCGGCGATTCCATCCTGCTGCCCGGCCTGATGGACATGGAGGTCAATCTCCTGATGGGCGGCCGCGGCGAGAACCCCGGACTGTCACAGGTTCAGGACGACCCTGCCACGCGGGTGCTGCGTGCGGTGGGCAATGCCCGCCGCACGCTGCGAGCCGGCTTCACGACGGTGCGCAATCTCGGGCTGTTCGTCAAGACCGGCGGCTATCTGCTCGACGTCGCACTGGGAAAGGCCATCGCGGCCGGCTGGATCGACGGTCCGCGCGTCATCCCCGCGGGGCACGCGATCACGCCGACGGGCGGTCATCTCGACCCGACGATGTTCGCGGCCTTCATGCCGGGCGTGCTCGAGCTGACGATCGAGGAGGGCATCGCCAACGGTGTCGACGAGATCCGCAAGGCGGTGCGCTACCAGATCAAGCACGGCGCAGAACTGATCAAGGTGTGCTGCTCGGGTGGTGTCATGTCGTTGACCGGAGAGGCCGGTGCACAACACTATTCGGACGAGGAATTGCGCGTCATCGTCGACGAGGCGCACCGTCGCGGTCTGCGCGTCGCAGCGCACACCCACGGGGCGGAGGCGGTCAAACACGCGGTGGCCTGCGGCATCGACTGCATCGAGCACGGATTCCTGATGGACGACGAGGCCATCCAGATGCTGGTCGACAACGATCGGTTCCTCGTCACGACCCGGCGCCTCGCCGAGGCGATGGATGTGTCCCGCGCTCCGAAAGAGTTGCAGGACAAGGCTGCTGAGATGTTTCCGAAGGCGCGGACGTCCATCAAGGCGGCCTACGAGGCCGGGGTCAAGATCGCCGTGGGCACCGACGCGCCGGCCATCCCGCACGGTAAGAACGCCGACGAACTGGTCACGCTGGTCGACTGGGGCATGCCGGCCGCCGCGGTGCTACGCGCAGCCACCGTCGTCGCCGCCGACCTGATCAACCGCCCCACCACGCTCGGGCGTCTCGCCGAGGGTTATATCGCGGACATCATCGCCGTGCCCGGCGACCCGCTGACCGATATCACCGTTACACGGGATGTCAACTTTGTAATGAAGGACGGTAAGGTCTTCAAGAATGAGCTCACGAACTGAGGATCTCGTCGAGATCCAGCAGCTCCTCGCCAAATACGCGGTGACGATCACCCAGGGTGATGTTGAAGGATTGGTCGAGGTATTCACACCCGACGGCACCTACAGCGCGTTCGGGGAGACCTACACGCTGAACCGATTCCCCGTGCTGGTCGACGCCGCGCCCAAGGGGCTGTTCATGACCGGTACCGCTTTGGTGGACCTCGTCGAAGGCGCTGATACGGCGAGCGGCACGCAACCGCTGTGCTTCATCGAGCACTCCAAGCACGACATGCGTATCGGCTACTACAACGACACCTACCTGCGGACCGACGATGGGTGGCGGCTCAAAACCCGTGCCATGACGTTCATCCGGCGCAGCGGCGACCACGACTCCGGGCGCCCCCATGCGATCGGAAGGCCCGAAGCCGGATGAGCAACGAGCTCTACGAACCCGCCGAATTTCGTACCGCGCTGCGTGACTGGCTCGATCAGAATGATCTGACCCCGCCGGCCGATGACCACTCACTCGAGGGGCATATCCGGCAGTTCGCACGCGTGCAGCGGGCGCTCTACGACGCCGGCTGGAGCCGCTACGGCTGGCCCGAGCATGCCGGCGGCCTCGGCGGTCCGGCCATGCTGCGGGCCATCGTCGGCGAAGAGGTCGTGGGCCGCCGACTGGCCGAGCCGGGGCCGTACTCGATGCTCGAGGTGCTGGCACCGACGATGATCGACTACGCGCAGCCCGAGCTGGCCGCCGAGATGGTGCCCAAGCTGCTGCGCGGCGAAGAGCAATGGTGCCAAGGGTTTTCCGAGCCCGGCTCCGGCAGCGACCTGGCCTCGCTCACCACCCGCGCGGTGAAGCGTGGAGACAGGTGGGTGATCAACGGCCAGAAGGTCTGGACCAGCTTCGCGCAGTTCTCCCACCGCTGCATCCTGCTCACCCGCACGGGCGAGGCGAATACTCCCAACCACGAGGGCATCACGGCATTTTTCGTCGATCTCGACACTCCGGGCATCTCGGTCCGTCCATTGCGCACCATGCACGACGTCGACGAGTTCTGCGAGGTCTATTTCGACGACGTCGAGGTGGACTCGAGCCGGATGCTGGGCGAGCCCGGCGACGGCTGGAAGCTCGCCATGGACCTCCTGCCCTACGAACGGTCGACCTGCTTCTGGCAACGCATCGCCTACCTCTACTCCCGTTTCGACACGCTTGTCGACGAGGTGCGCAGCCACGGTCAAGCCATCGATTCCGACATGGGAGAGGCCTACCTGGCCCTGCACACCCTGCGCTGCCGATCCCGTGCCACCCAGCACCGACTGGGCGAGGGCCACAAGCTCGGTCCGGACACGTCGATCGACAAGGTGCTGCTGGCCGGCGCCGAACAACGGCTCTACGACACCGTCCGAGATCTGCTGCCCGGCGTCATCGAACTCGACGACACGCAATGGCGCACGGAGTACCTGTATTCACGCGCTGCGACGATCTACGGGGGAACCGCCGAAGTGCAGCGCAACATCATCGCTCGCCGCCTGCTCGACCTCGGGAAGGAGTGACCGTGACCGCTCAACTGGATCGGGAGTCGCTCGAGATGCTCGAAGCATCGCTGCGCAAGACCATGCTGTCGTCGTCGGGGCCGACGCTCGACGCGGCACTGACGGACCTGGGCTGGGCCGAGATGTTGACCGAGGTACCCGAGCTGGCGATCCCGCTGTACTTCCGCCTGCTCGGCGAAACAGGCGCCCACGCTTCGATTCTCGTCGACGTCGTGCTGAACGCCACCGGAAACACGATCGGCGACACGGTCGAACTGCCGCTGCCGTATGCAGGCAACGCATGGGTGATCTGGGACCGAATCAGTCCTGAAAGCCTCGATCCGACGTTGGGCGGGCTGCCGCTGCGCCGCGAGGAAGAGGGCTACCCGATCCGGGTGGCGGAGGCGCGGGTGGCCGTCGGCTGGTGGCTGGTCGGCTCGGCGCGCGCGATGCTCGCGCTGGCTCGTCAGCATGCACTGGACCGCACGCAGTTCGGCAAGCCGATCGCCGCGTTCCAGGCGGTACGGCATCGGCTCGCCGAGACGCTGGTCGCAATCGAAGGTGCCGAGGCGACGCTGACGCTGCCAGGAGCAGACAACCCGGACCTGACGGCACTGCTGGCCAAGGCGGCCGCGGGGAAGGCCGCGCTGACCGCGGCCAAGCACTGTCAGCAGGTGCTCGGTGGCATCGGTTTCACCGAGGAGCACGCACTCCAGCACCATGTGAAGCGGGTGCTGGTGCTCGACGGATTGCTGGGTAGCTCACGAGAACTCACGCGAAGGGCGGGAGCAGGCCTGCGCGCACGTGGCTCCGTCCCCCGCCTGGCCCAGCTCTAGTACCCGTTCGCCGCACCGCGAGCGCGCGTGTCCGCTCGCCAACACGCCGGTGCGAGACGGTATTTCACGCCCGTTCGCCGCACCGCGAGCGCGCGTGTCCGCTCGCCAACACGCCGGTGCGAGACGGTATTTCAGGCGCGCTCGCGATCAGCGAGCGCGCGCGCAGTGCCACGCTGTGGCGCGTGTCGCCGTACAGACACGCGCGCTCGCGGTGCAAAGGGGCACCTACTTGATGTTGGCCTTCATCTGTTCGAGGTTCACCAGAACCGGCCAGCCCCCGACGCTCAGCGCGTTGCCGTGGCCGGTCTGGTGGACATCGAACACCGACTGGATCGCGGCATAGAAGCCCTGGACGTCCAACGTCTGGTTGACGGCGCGCTTGGCCTGGCGCAACGCGAACGGCGGCATCTTCGCGATCTGTTCGGCAAGCGCCCTGGTCTCGCTGTCGAGCTGATCGCGCGGCACCACACGATTCACCATTCCCGTGGCAGCCACCTCGTCTGCGGTCATGGCGCGGCCGGTGAAAAGGATCTCTTTGGCCTTACGAGGCCCGAGCTCCCAGGTGTGGCCGTGATATTCCACGCCGCCGATACCCATCAACACGACAGGGTCGGAGAACTGTGCGTCGTCGGCCGCGACGATGAGGTCGCAGGGCCAGCACAACAGCAGACCGCCGGAGATACACCGGCCCTGGACGGCGGCGATCGACGGCTTCGGGACGTTGCGCCAGCGCAGCGTGTACTCCAGATAGCGTTTGGCCTCGTGCTGGATGATGAACTCCAGCGTGATCTTGTCCGGCACAGGGCCGCCGCCTCGCAGATCGTGCCCGGCCGAGAAGTGCTTGCCGTTCGCCCGCAACACGATGACCGACACGTCGTTGTCCTCGGCGGCACGCGTCCATGCGGCATCCAGCTCGTCGAGCAGTTCAGGGTTCTGCGCGTTGGCCGCTTCAGGACGGTTGAGGGTGATGGTCGCGATCCGATCGGTCACGTCATAGTCGATGTACACGGCGGTCCTCGGGTCCGGGAGAATACGAAATCAGCACGTAAAGGTCGCGTAGCCAGCTGGGCCGCAGATCTGGGCCTTCTGTTATCACCAAAATGAGAATACTATTCTCGTGGAGAGGAAGTTTCAATCTCTGACACGTTGACCGAGAGGGGTCGAGGACCGCTATGGCAAGGCGTTCTCCGGTACAGTCAGTTCATGTTCTCCCCAGTCGGCCTGCATCTGAGCCTTCGGTGACGAATCCCAGCGAAGAGCCCGCTTGGAAGCAGCGCGCGGTTGAGCGTTCGATCAAAACCGCGAAACTGCGGGCCGCCCAGCGCGTGCAGCGATTCCTGGACGCGGCACAGGCCATCATCATCGAAAAGGGCAGCACCGACTTCACGGTGCAAGAGGTCGTCGACCGCTCGCGCCAGTCGCTCCGCAGCTTCTACCTGCAGTTCGACGGTAAACACGAGCTTCTGCTCGCACTGTTCGAGGATGCCCTGAGTCGATCAGCAGACCAGATCCGGGCGGCCACCTCCGGGCAGGAAAGCCCCATCGAGCGGCTGAAGGTGGCCATTGAGCTGCTGTTCGAGTCTTCGCGCCCGGACCCGTCTGCCAAGCGGCCGCTGTTCACCGACTTCGCGCCTCGCCTGCTCGTATCACATCCGTCCGAGGTCAAGGTGGCCCATGCGCCACTGTTGGCCTTGCTCACCGAGCTGATGGAAGAGGCCAGCGAAGCCGGCCAACTGCGCAAGGGCATCAATCCCAAACGCATGGCCGCCATGACGATGCAGACGGTGATGTTCGTTGCGCAGTCCAGCGGCGACGGCGACGGCAACGCGTCCCACCCCATCACAGCTGACGAAGTCTGGGACTTCTGCGCCTTCGGATTCTCTGCCGACTAAAGCGAGAACCTTACTCTTCTAGGGTCAGAATCGCGCTCTCCGCGTCGCGGGAACGTGCTCTCGTTATCGCGAGGTGTCTCGCGCTGCCCGCTCGGCGAGAGGATGATTCTTTTCTTTCGAGAGCTGTAATTGCACTATAGGAGTCTGCCATTGACACCCGCGCGTCGGCGATGCCACAGTTGTGAGACAAATTGCAGCCCGATGTCTTACGAAGACTGATCCAGCGAGAGGGACCACGTGACGATCAGCGCTGACGACTCCGACGTGCAGGATGCGACGACGGAGGACTTGTACTACGACACGTACCACGTCGAACTCAACATGAGTCCGTACCCGGTGTTCGCCCGGCTCCGCGAAGAGGCACCGCTGTACTACAACGCCAAGCACGACTTCTACGCGTTGAGCCGCTACGAGGACGTCAACCGCGCACTGATCGATCACGAAACGTTCATCTCCGGGCGCGGCGCCCTCTTGGAGATCATCAAGTCGGGCATGGAGATTCCCTCAGGAACACTGATTTTCGAGGATCCGCCGATCCACAACATTCACCGCAATCTGCTCTCACGGATGTTCACCCCGCGTAAGGTCCTCGCGCTGGAACCGCAGATCCGCGAGTTCACCGCGCGCTGCCTCGATCCTCTGGTCGACTCGGGCACGTTCGACTTCGTCAACGACCTCGGCGAGCAGATGCCGATGCGGGTCATCGGCATGCTGCTGGGCATTCCCGAAGAACATCAACGCCGGGTCACCGACCACGGCGAGGCGACACTGCAGAGCGAGCAGGTCGATCTCCTCGCCACCGGCGAGGTGTTTGCCGAATTCATCGACTACCGCACCGAACACCCGTCCGACGACATCATGACCGACCTCCTCAACGTCGAATTCGAGGACGAGACGGGCACCGTGCGCCGACTGCGTCGTGACGAGTTGCTGATGTACCTCACGGTGATCGCGACGGCCGGAGCCGAGACCACCACGCGATTGATCGGCTGGGCGGGAAAGACATTGGCCGAATACCCCGATCAGCGCCGCGAACTCGCCGAGAATCCCGCGCTGATTCCGGGGGCGATCGAGGAAATCCTGCGATGGGAGCCACCCGCTCTGCAGGTCGCCCGCTATGTCACGCGCGACGTCGAGTACTACGGCCGGACGGTGCCCGCGGGCAGCGCGATCCTGCTGCTCATGGGCGCAGCCAATCGCGACCACCGCCGCTTCCCTCCAGATGGTGACGTGTTCGACGTACACCGGGAATTGCGCTCGCACTTGACGTTCGGCGCCGGAACGCACTTCTGCATGGGCAACGCGCTGGCCCGGCTGGAAGGCCGCATCGCTCTGGAGGAGATCCTGAAGCGCTTTCCGACGTGGGAGGTCGACTGGGCCAATGCCACGCCCTCCCAGACCACCGCAGTGCGCGGCTGGGAATCCATGCCGACGTTCGTCTCCTGAAATCACCACCTCAACACCTCGAAGGACTGAAAACACATGGCAGGACGTGTAGAAGGCAAGGTCGCTTTCATCACCGGCGCGGCGCGCGGACAGGGGCGGGCGCACGCGGTACGGATGGCTCAGGAGGGCGCCGACATCATCGCGGTCGACATCTGCAAGCAGATCGACAGCGTGCTGATCCCCCTGTCCACGCCCGAGGATCTTGCCGAGACCGCCGATCTGGTCAAGAACGCGGGCGGGCGAATTCACACCGCCGAGGTCGACGTTCGCGATTTCGATGCGTTGAAGTCCGCCGTCGACGCGGGCGTCGAAGAGTTCGGGAAGCTCGACATCATCGTCGCCAACGCCGGCATCGGCAACGGCGGCCAGACACTGGACAAGACCGGCGAACCCGACTGGGACGACATGATCGCCGTAAACCTCTCGGGTGTCTGGAAGACCGTCAAAGCCGGTGTGCCGCACATCATTGCGGGAGGCAACGGCGGCTCCATCATCCTGACCAGTTCCGTGGGTGGTCTCAAGGCCTACCCGCACACCGGTCACTACGTCGCCGCCAAACACGGCGTCGTCGGTCTGATGCGGACGTTCGCCGTCGAACTCGGCGCGCAGAACATTCGCGTCAACTCCGTGCATCCGACGAACGTGAACACCCCGCTGTTCATGAACGAGCCGACGATGAAGTTGTTCCGGCCCGACCTGGAGAACCCGGGCCCGGACGACATGAAGGTGATCGGCCAGCTCATGCATACGCTGCCCATCGGGTGGGTGGAGCCCGAAGACATCGCCAACGCGGTGCTGTTCCTGGCTTCCGATGAGGCGCGCTTCATCACCGGCGTCACGCTGCCGGTCGACGGTGGCAGCTGCCTGAAGTAACGCCGCCGGCCGACCGCCGAGAAAAGCACCCGGCCACAGGGTATCTCCGGCGTACCCGCACCGGCACCTGACGGCGTTCGCGCATCCGGGCTGGTCACATTCGGCGAATCCTCCGTGATCATGGGGCGCGAATGGTTGCATGGTTGACCATGAAGCGGCTCAACGGTATGGACGCCATGCTGTTGTACAGCGAGACGCCGAACCTGCACACGCACACGCTGAAGGTGGCGGTGATCGATGCAGACGGCTATGACGGCGACTACGGGTTCGATGCCTTCCGACAGACCGTGGCCCGCCGGCTGCACCTGCTCGACCCCCTGCGTTACCGGTTGATCGACATACCCGGGCGGCTACATCACCCGATGTGGCTGCAGGACTGCCCCGTGGACCTGGAGTATCACCTTCGACGCGTCCAGGTGCCCGCACCGGGTGGGCGTCGCGAACTCGACCGCGTCATCGGGGAAGTCGCCAGTACGCCGCTGGACCGCAGCAAGCCGCTGTGGGAGTTCCACTTCGCCGAAGGTATGGCCGGTAATCGGTTCGCGCTGATCGGCAAGGTGCACCACACGCTGGCCGACGGGGTGGCCTCGGCGAATCTCCTTGCGCGGCTGATGGATCTGGTCGATACCCCCCAGGATGAGCGCGACGAGCCGCCGCCCGCCTGTGCGGAGCCGTCGGCGAAGGATCTGCTGTGGGGCGCGCAGGTCGATCATTTCCGGAACATCGCGGAACTACCCGGTCTGATCGCCGACGCCGCACGGGGGGTGACCCGGCTGCGCAGACGCGCCAAGGAGCGCCGCGCGATCCCCGACCTGGCCAAACCGTTCAACGCACCGCCGACCTTCCTCAACCACGTGGTCTCCCCTGTCCGTACCTTCGCCACCGCCACGCTGTCGCTTGCCGAGATCAAGGAGACGACGAAACACCTTGGCGTGACGTTCAATGACGTCGTTCTGGCCGTTGCCGCCGGTGGGCTTCGCGAGCTACTGATGCGCTACGACGGGCGGGCCGATCGCCCCATCATGGCGACGGTTCCTGTCGCGACCGACAAGTCGACCGATCGAATCACCGGCAACGAGATCGGCGGCATGATGGTGTCACTTCCGGTGCACATCGACGATCCGCTGGAGCGGGTGAAGCTCACGTCGGTGGCGACGACCCGCGCCAAGGAGAACAACGAGCTACTCGGCCCCACACTTCAGGGCAGGATGCTCGAGTACCTGCCGCCGCCGTTGGCCCCCGCTCTATTCCGAGCCCAAGCCAAACGCGCCGACCACAACCGACTGATGAATGTTGCGATCTCCAATGTCCCCGGGCCCAGACAGCGCGGACACATCGGCGGCGCTCCGGTCAGCGAAATCTATTCCGTCGGCGTGCTTTCCGCGGGCAGCGCGTTCAACATGACGGTGTGGAGCTATGTCGATCAGCTCGACATCGCGGTGCTGTCCGACGACCGCACATTCGCCGACCCGCACGAATCCACCGATGCGATGGTGCACGCGTTCGACGAGCTGCGGCGTGCCTGCGGTCTGCCGCCCGCCAGCACCGTCGACACGGCCATGGCACCGGCACCCGCCCGCAGCCGCTGACTCAGCTACCGCGCAGTTCGTTACGCAGGATCTTGCCGGTGCTCCCGCGAGGCAGTTCCTTCAGGATCGTGATAACGCGAGGCACTTTGTAATTCGCCAGGTTGGCGCGCACATGCGCTTTGAGATCGTCGACGGTCGCCGCGCCGCCGTCGGTAAGGACCACGAACGCAGCCAGACGCTGGCCGTACTCCGGGTCGTCGACACCGAGAACGGTCGCCTCCGCCACCTCCGGGTGGGCGACCAACGCCTTCTCGACTTCAATCGGATAGACATTCTCCCCGCCGGAGACGATCATCTCGTCATCGCGTCCGACAACGAAGAGTCGCCCCGCGTCGTCGAGGTATCCCATATCCCCGGTTGCCATGAACCCGTCATGGAAGTCCTTGGTCGAAGCCGAGGTGTACCCGTCGAAAAGAGTTCCGCTGCGGACGAATATCTGCCCCACCTCACCGTTGGGCACCTCGTGGTGGTCGGCATCGAGTATCCGCAGCTCGGTACCGTCGGCCGGCTTGCCCGCTGTGTCCGGTGCCGCGCGAAGGTCTGCCGGCGTCGCGGTGGCGATCATGCCGGCTTCGGTGGCGTTGTAGTTGTTGTAGACGACATCGCCGAACTGGTCCATGAATGCGGTGACGACGTCGGGGCGCATCCGCGATCCCGAGGCTGTGGCAAAGCGCAATGATTTGCCGCTGTAACGATTACGCACCTCATCGGGCAAGTCCATGATGCGGTCGAACATGACCGGGACGACGGCCAGACCGGTTGCACGGTGGCGGTCGATCAAGGCGAGTGTGGCGGCCGGGTCGAACTTCCTGCGGGTGACGATGGGGCAGGCCAGCAACGCGGCGAAGAGCAGTTGCGAGAAACCCCAGGCGTGGAACATCGGCGCGGCGATCACTATCGGTTCCTCGGCACGCCACGGGATCCGGTCGAGGATCGCCTTCAGGTCGCCGGCGCCCCCACTACCCGCAGAACGCTTGGCGCCCTTCGGGCTTCCGGTGGTGCCCGACGTGAGCAGGATGATGTCACTCTTGCGGGTGGCCGGCTTCGGACGGTGCCCGATGTGGGCGCCGATCAGCGATTCCAGCGTCGCCAGGCCACCGCGGTCGGCGTCGACCCACCCCAGAATTCGAACCACGTCCGGGGTGTCTTGGAGCGCGCGGTCGACGGTCGTGGTGAACTCCTGGTCGTAGATCACGACGTCGGCGCCCTCCCGCGCGATGACCTCCGCCATCGCCGGGCCCGCGAACGATGTGTTCAGCAGCAGCACGTCCGCGCCGATCCGATTGGCGCCGACCAACGCCTCGACGAAACCCCGATGGTTGCGGCACATCACAGCGACTGTGTTGGGACTGTGCGCTTGCAACGCCACTGCGAGCGCGTCGCAGCGGTCGTCCAGCTGCTTCCACGTCAGCGTGCCGAGCTCGTCGATGATTCCGGGGCGGTCGGGGCAGCGCGCCGCGGCGCCCGCGAAGCCTACGGTCGCGGTCAGACCGGCGCGGCGCATCGCCAGCCCCATTCGCAGATAGCGGTCCGGGCGCATCGGAGCGATCAGTCGCGCACGCCACAGGGTCGCGAGCATTCCGAGTTGATCTGCCATGGGCATCAACCGATTACCGGGAACCGGCGCTTGCGGGACAGATCGTCGAGCGCGGTTTGCATCACCGAACGCACGTGATGGTCGACTTCGTCGACATCGGGATCCTCACCGAACTTCGCGGTGACGTCGATGGGCTCCAGGACCTGGGTCACGATCTTCGACGGCAGCGGGAGGTTGGGCGGGAAGATCACCGAGAGACCGAACGGGAATCCGACGCTGACCGGCAGGATCTCCATGCGCGCCTTGGTCAGGCCGATGCGGCGCGCGATCGAATCGCCACGGGTCAGGAACATTTGAGTCTCCTGCCCGCCAATCGACACCATCGGCACGATCGGCACCCCCGCGTCGATCGCCGTGCGGACGTAGCCGGTACGTCCCGCGAAGTCGACCGTGTTGGCCGTCATCGTCGGGCGATAGGAGTCGTAGTCACCGCCTGGGAAGACGAGCACCACGGCGCCGTCCCGCAGTGCCTTACCTGCATTCTCGCGGCTGGCCTCGATCACGCCTGCGCGACGCAACAGGTCGCCGAGAGGACCGATGAAGACGCCGTAGTGCGCCAGCGTGTACAAGGGACGATCGAATCCGAACCGCTTGTAGAACTCGGGAGCGAAGATGAGGACGTCAGGAGTCAGCATGCCACCGGAGTGGTTGGATACCACCAGCGCGCCACCGCTTTCGGGCATCGAAGACAGCCCACGGACCTCGGCACGGAAGTATCGTCGGATCAGCGGCCCTACCCAGCCTGTGACCTGGCGGGTGAACCCGGGGTCCCATTTGGCCGTCTCGGCGCCCTCGTCCGACATGGTTCTGGATATGCTACTCTCCATGGAGGAGAATGTCATATCCGCAGCTGGGAGGCCATAAATGCCGGGTACGGTGCTCGTCACCGGAGGTTTCGGTCTCGTCGGTTCGGCCACAGTGCGACGGCTCGCCGAACTGGGCCGAACAGTCGTCGTGGCCGATCTCGAAACACCTGCCAACCGAGCAGCCTCCGAGAAACTGCCCTCCGGCGTCTCCGTCCGCTGGGTGGACCTGACCGACGCCGACCAAACGGCCCGCCTCGTCGCCGACGTGGCACCGTCGGTCATCATCCATCTCGCAGCGATCATCCCGCCGGGGATCTACAAGAACCGGGCCCTCGCCCGGCGCGTCAACATCGACGCCACTGCGACGCTGGTCAAGATCGCCGAGGCACAGCCCACTCCCCCTCGGTTCGTGCAGGCGTCCAGTAACGCAGTCTTCGGTGCGCGCAACCCGCACAAGGCAACCGGCCCGGTGACCGCGGACATGCCGATGAAGCACTCCGATCTGTACAGCGCACACAAGGCCGAAGCGGAGTCGATCGTGCGGGCGTCGTCGCTCGAATGGGTCGTGCTACGCCTCGGCGGTGTGCTGAGCGTCGATCCGAAGGCGATTCCGTTCAACGCGGACGCGCTGTACTTCGAGAGCCTGCTGCCGACCGACAACCGCATGCACAGCGTCGACGTCCGTGACGTCGCATGGGCATTCGCAGCCGCCACCACCGCCGATGTCGCCGGTGAGATCCTGCTGATCGCCGGCGACGACTCTCACAAGCAGCAGTACGGCGACATCACCCCCGCATTGGCCGGGGCCCGAGGCTTCAAAGGCGGGTTGGCACCGGGCCGCAAAGGCAACCCCGATGACGACGACGCCTGGTTCGTCACCGACTGGATGGACACCACCCGCGCCCAGGAAGCGCTTCAGTTCCAGCACTATTCGTGGCAGGACATGATCGACGAGGCCGCCCGTCGGGCGGGTCCGTCGAAGTACGTGCTGCCGCTCGTGGCGCCGCTAATCCGTGCCGTTCTGAAGCGGCGGGGAGCCTATTGGAAGCAACCCGGTCAATACGCTGATCCGTGGGGGGCCATCAGGCGCAGGCTCGGCGATCCGTCGCCGGATTCCTAGGCGGGTCCCAGCGTCGGCGTGCCGGTGCCCGGGTGGAAGTACCAGCCGCCCGCGGCTTCTGTACCGCCGTCGACGTGGATGGTCTGGCCGGTGATGTAGCTCGCCATGTCGGATGCGAGAAAGACGCTGACAGAGGCGATCTCGTCGACGTGGCCGACCCTGCGCATCGGGATGCCGTCGGCCAGCCCGCCGGAGAGGTCGCCGATGGCGAGGTTCTGAATCCCCTCGGTCATGGTGAGGTCGGGGGCGATGGCATTGACGCGGATGCGGTGCGGTGCCAGCTCGAACGACGCGGTCTTGGTGTAGTTGACGACCCCGGCCTTGGCCGCCGCGTACGCGGCGTACCCCGGCGCAGCGCGGCCACCTTCGATCGAGGTGATGTTGATGACGCTGCCGCACTGTGCCGCGTCGACCATCCGGCGGGCTACCCGCTGCGTGCACAGAAGCACCTGGCGAAGATTGCTGCGATACAACGCATCCCAGCCGTTCTCGGAGGTCTCCAGCAGCGGTGATTCGAATGTGCCGCCCGCGTTGTTCACCAGGATCGAGACGGTGCCCAGCTCCCGTTCGGTGCGGTCGAGGGCCGCGTCGACCGCACCGCCATCGCGGACATCGGCCTCGACACCGAGCCCGCCAACCTCCTGCGCCGCCCGCACGCACGTGTCGGGATCTCGCTCCCAGATGGCAACCGACGCTCCAAATGCGGCCAGGCCCTGAGCGATTCCTTGCCCGATGCCCGCTCCGCCGCCAGTGACGACGGCGACGCGGCCGGTGAGAAGGATGTCCGACGGGGCGATCGCCATGACAGGCAGGTTAGCGTGCCGGCGACGTGCCGATGACGCCATCGGCCTCAAGTCGCGCGATCTCGTCTTCGCACAGTCCGAGCTCACTGAGCACGTCGTGGTTGTGCTGGCCGAGCAGCGGCGCCGGCGCGGTATGTATTCGGTCCGGACCGCGCGTGCTGCGAAACGGCAGCGTGCTGTGCGGGGCGGCCGGGTTGACGGGGTGTTCCACGGACTCGAAGAACCCGCGGAAGGCCAGCTGAGGGATTTCCGTCTGCCGGTGCGGCTGCAACACCTTGGCCACCGGAACCCGTGCGTCCCACAGCGTCTCGACGATCTGGTCGCGGGTGCGCTCGGCGCACCATGCGGACAGGTGCTCGTCGAGCAGATCATGGTGCGCCCGACGCCCCTCCGCAGTAGCCAGCCCACTCATCGTCGCCCACTCCGGCTCTCCGAGCGCGCAGCGCAGTCCCGACCATTGTTCGTCGGTCGTGACGGCGATCGCCACCCAGCTGTCGAGGCGGCCGAACTCGTCGGTCTCGTTGGACAGGTACAGGTTCTGCGGCGCGGCGGCGGGTCCGCGATTGCCGTCGCGCTGAAGCACCGCCCCGTACGCGGAATACTCGATGACCTGCTCAGCGGCAAGATTGAGTGCGGCATCGACCATCGCCGCCTCGATCATCGACCCTTCGCCGGTGCGTCGGCGGTGTTCGAGTGCCAGCAGAATCGCGTTGAGCGCGTGGATGCCGGCGTTGGGATCGCCGACCGAGTAGGGCTCGAACGGGTTCAGGTCGGGATACCCGGTGAGCCAGCTGATCCCGGCCGCAGCCTCGATGACATAGGCGAACGCCGGGTTGTCGCGCCACGGTCCGTCGAGACCGAAGCCTGGCATCCGCACCATCACGACGTCCGGGCGGATCGCCGCGAGGACGTCATAGGTCAATCCCATGCTCTCCAGGACGCGCGGCGTGAAGTTCTCGACCACGACGTCGGCGGTCCCGATCAGCCGCTTGAGGATGTCCCTGCCGGTGTCGCTCTGCAGGTTCAGCGTGATGCCGCGCTTGTTGGTGTTCAGGCCGGAGAAGATCGGCGACTGCTCCCACCACAGGTCTTCGGTAACGGGGATGCCGGCGATCAGCCGGGTCCCGTCCGGGTGGCGGGTGGATTCGACGTGGATCACGTCGGCACCCAGCATGGCGAGCAGGTGGGTGCAGCTGGGACCGGCCCAGAAAGTGGTCATGTCGATGACCCGCAACCCCTCGAACGGCAACCCGCCCTTTCCACGCGGAATAGCATTCCCGGTTGTCGTTCGGCCGGAATCACGACCAGGAATGCTATTCCGCGAGCGGTAGAGGTCGGTGTGCTCACCCAGGCGTGGCGCGGGTTCCGGAGGACGCAGCAGCGCCGGGGTGGTGCGGTACGGAGGTGCGGGCTGGGTGAACCCGTCACGAGGGTTGACCACGAACGACTGGCGCGCCACGTAGTGGTCGAGCTCCTCGACATTCGCGCCGTTGGCGACAGGAGCATTGGGGATCCTGAACGCAGTCGCCAGGTCCCGGATCTCATCGACCGTCTGGTCGGCGACCCACGCGTAGAGCTCCTCGGCCTTCTCGTTGGCCTGCTGCGTGATCGACAACGGCGAACCCTCGTCGATCCATTCCACGTGTCCGGTCATCGCGCACAGGTCGAACCACTGCTGAGCCGTGCCGCAGCCGATGTCGACCAACCCGTCCTTGGCGCGGGCGATACCCGGGACGGTCAGCCTGCGCGCGTCGCGCCATGGACGGCCCAGCATCTCGAAGTAGCTCACCGGGTAGTAGGTGAGGCCCAGGATCGCGGTCTCCAGCATCGACAGGTCGATCAACTCGCTGCCGCCACGCATTCTCGACGCCAGAGTCGCCGCGCTCGCATACGCGCCCGCGAGGTACTCCCCGACCTGTCCGCCGACGTGGACGGGAGCACGATCGGGCGTGCCGCGCCCCAGACCGACGATTCCGCCAGACCACGCCTGCAGCGTGAATTCCGTTGCCGGACGGTCGGACCACGGCCCTTCGAGGCCGAAGGCGGTGATCGCGGTGACGGTCAGGTGCGGATGACGCTCGTGGATCGCGGCGGCCGTGAAGTCCGGGTGGCCGACCATGCCGGGCCCGTGCGACCACACGACCGCATCCGCATCCGCCAGCAGCGCGTCGACAAACTCCGCATCGGAGGCGGGTTCGGCCACTACGGAATGCTTGGAGCAGGCCAGAAAAGAGAACAGCGCACCGTCATCGCCATCGATGATGGCCGCTCGCGACGCCGACCAGCCGCGGAGCGGATCGCCCTCGGGCGGCTCGACTTTGACGATCGATGCACCGCCGTCGGCGAGCAGTTTCGTGCAGTAGGCGCCGGCGATCCCACTGGACAGGTCGACGACGACGTAGCCGGTAAGGGCTGGCACCGAATCCCTAGTCGCTCTTGGCCCGGTTGCGCTTGCTCAACCGGAATTCGGGTGGGAACTTGCTGTCATTGTCGTTGACCGCCGCCGACAGACCACTGTCGATCGATTCGAACATGTCGAGGTCGTCGTCGCTGTCGTTGGCCACGCCGTTGCCCATCGACTCGAAGAACGCCGAAAGCAGGCTGCCCATGTACTCACCCTGCTGTTGTTTGAACACCTCGAAGAACAGCTTCTGTTGAAACACGGTGTCCACCGGCCGGTTTCGGGCGCACGCCAGTGCGTACTTCTGCACTTCGGCTTCCAGCTGATCGCGGGCGACAACCTTGTTCAAGAAGTTGCAGTCGTACATCTCCGCCGCGGTGAACGGACGACCGGTGAACACCATTTCCTGAAACTTTCGCAGGCCCATCATCTGCACCCAGGTCCACATCCGCGGCCCCCAGCCGTGGTATCGGAACGACGGGTGACCGAAGAGTGCATCCTCGGACGAGATCACCAGGTCGGCATCGGCGCATTGATAGAAGTGCCAGCCATAGCAGTAGCCCTTGGCTTCGACGATGCTGATCTTCTTGAAGTCCTGCAGCGCACGGTTTCCCGCCTGCGAGTTGGCATACCAGGCGCTGATCGTGGCACCGTTACGGAACGTCCCCTTCGGGGGGTAGGTGACCTCGCCGACACCGTCATCCTCCAACCGCAGTTCTGCCAGCCGCGCGGCCGGATTGTCGTTGCCCTCCATGAACTCCGGCAGATCGGCTCCGCTACCGAGGTTGTCTCCGGCTCCACGGATGACGACGACCTTCACGTCGTTGTCCGTATTGGCAGCGCGCAGGATGTCGGCGTACCGCAGCCGGGCCATGGACGTCGGAGCGTTGAGGAACTCGGGCCGATTGAACGTGATCGTGGCGATCTTGGTCTTCGGGTCCTTCTCGTAGAGGATGATCTCCTCCGGCGACGGTCGCTCAGACACGGGCCGTCCCGATCGCCGCTGCCGAGAACGACGGGCTGGAGGTCAGCACCTCGGGGCCGTCGTCGTTGATCAGAACAGCATCGCGGCTGAAAACCGCGCCGAGGCCCGGTTCCCACACATACGACGTGACGGCCAGCACCGTTCCGGGGTCGAGCCGCTCGGCAGCGGAGGTGGCAGGCAGGTCGGGCGAGATCACCGGCGGGTCGAAACCCAGACCCAGCCCGTGGGCCACCGGTATCGGTGGGAGTGCCTCTCCGGCAACCTCATAGGCGCTCAGCAGATCGCTGGCGGGCGCACCGGGACGACATGCGTCGAGGAGCCGCTGCCACAGATTGTCCGAACGCCGATACAGTCTGTCGGCACCCTGGACCTCGCCCACCGGCCAGGTGCGCCCGACCTCGCCGACATAGCCATCGGCCAACGCACCGGCAGCCAATGCCACCAGGTCGCCGTCGCGGATCCGGCCGTCACGGCGGCCGACGCGCCACGAATGCTCGGGCGAGGTGATCCAGACGCCGTCCTGGGTGGCTGAGGTGCTGAAGCCGCCCGCTGCCATCGCCTCCATCAGGACGCCGTTCAGCGCCTGCTCGGTGATTCCCTCGGCGAGCTCGGAAACCGCTGCAGCGAGCCCGCGTTCGGCCACCGCGAGAGCCCCCCGCAGAACCCGCAACTCGTCGGGGGTCTTGCTTCGCCGCGCCGCCTTCATCGCGGTCTCCCCGTCGACGAACTCCGCCTGTGGGAATGCCATCGGCAGCAGCTGCGCGAACGTCGGAGACATGGCGTCGGTACCCACCCGGCGGGCGTCGGCTGCGCCGTCGATGTTCTTGAGGACCCCGATGAGCGTCATCGGATTCCAGGCCAGACCGTAGAGGTGGTCGTGGCCGATCTCCTCGGGGATGCCCTCGTCCCAGCTGCTGTTGAGGTGAATGTCCCCGGTGGCACGGACCAGGACACAGATCGGCGCGAACGGCCGGGTACCCGCGACCCACAGCTGCGGAGCGCCGGTGACATAGCGGACGTTGGCCTGCCTACCGAGCACCAGCACGTCGAGGTCCTCGGCTGCCATCTGGGCAAGCACCCGCTCGCGTCGTCCGACGCGCAGCGCCGGGTCGTCGGGAACGATCTCTTCGGCCATCAGATACTCCCGTAGGGGGCGTAGGGGCAGTCGGTGATCGATGCGTATCCGTCCTCGGTGACGACGACGATCTCCTCGCTGCGGTAGCCGCCGGTGCCGTCCTCCCAGATGACGGGCTCGAGCACCAGCAACATCCCGGCCGGGAACACGAAGTTGTCGTCGAACTCCTCGCCGAGATCTGTTCCGATCATCGGCATTTCGGCGGCGTTGGTGCCGATGCCGTGGCCAAGGTAGAAGTGCGGTAGCCACGGCTTGGCACCACAGTTGGCAGCGATCGCCGCGCGGGCCAGATCACCGGATGTCGCGCCTGCCCTCGTCACCGCCAGCACGGCGTCGAGGACGTGACGCCACTGCGCGAACTGTGCCTGCTGGCGGTCCGTGGGTTCGCGTCCCACGATCCAGGTCCGCCCCCAGTCCGAGCAGTAGCCCTCGTAGGTAATGCTGATGTCGGTCCACAGCACGTCTCCCTCGGCCAACTCCTTTTCCGTCGGCAACAGCGGCAAAGCCAGGTCGCCGGTGGTGGTCCACACCGCGCCGCTGTCCCGCGTGGTGGGCATCACCTGCCAGATGGCCTCGATCATGTTCGTGGTGGCGCCGAGTTCGAAAGCCCGCCGCACGAATTGGGCGGACAGGTCCATCTGCCGCACGCCGGGAGCCAGCGATCGGTACACATCAGCCACTGCCTCTTCGGTGATGCGGCACGCCTTTCGGACCGCGGCGATCTGATCGACGGTCTTCACGAGCTTCGCGGGGCCGATCACCTGAGCCGCGTCCGACGGTGGGCCGGCCGGAAACACCCGGCCCGCGGCGCGCCGCATCGCTCCGGTCAGCTCGTCGACCGCAACAGCCGCACCCGCAGGCACCAAGGAAGCCAGCACCGTGGCGAAATGTTCAACACCTTCGTCGAATTCGAGATAGAGCGGGCCGTGGACGTGGTCGGCCGGCACTTCGGTCTCGAACGCACTGCCTTCTTGGAACGGCATGAACAGGTGCGGGTGCTCGTCGTCTGCCAGCACGACGGCGACCGGCCGCTCGACGTGAGACAGGCCGGCGTCGAGAAGCGGCCAACTCGCGCCCGTCGCATACACGACGTTGCCGTTGCCGAGCAGGACCAGCGCGTCGATGCCCCTGGCCTTCATCGAGTTCCGCAGGCGCGCCCCGCATTCGCGATACATGCGGTCGCGGTCGGGCAGATCGGGAATGTCGAGCCGCGCAGTGCCGCTCGAGGTGGGGACAGTGGCGGTCATCGCAGACCGAGGAACTTCTGCACGTTGGTGCTCACGATCTTCACCGCGGCCTCGGGCCCGACGGCCTCGACGACGGACGCCAGGGATTTCTCCGAGTATCCGAACGTGCTCTCGTTGTGCGGGTAATCCGAGGACCACATGACGTTGTCGACACCGATGCGGTCGATCAGCTGCAGGCCGAGCGGGTCGACCATGAACGACGCGCTCATGTGATTGTTCCAGTAGTAGCTGATGTCCTGTTGCAGTTCGTGATTGAACATGTGCCGGTAGGAGGCGAGCATGTGCTCTGCGTCCTGCAGCGCAGTGGGCACCCAGGCAATGCCGCCCTCGAACCATCCGACCTTCAGAGAGGGATGCCGGTCGAGGATGCCGGAGAAGACATACTTGGCGAACTGCTCACGGAACGAGTCGACGTTGACCATCATGCCGACGACGACGCTGTTGTTCTGGCACGGCGTCTTCGGTGGCGTCTCGCCGATGTGGTGGCTCACCGGCAACCCTGCCGCCTCGATCTCGTCCCACACCGCGTCCATGCTGGTGCTGCCGTAGTCGTAGATGTTGCCCTCGTCGTCCTTACCGGGGTTCAGCGGCAGAAGAAACGTCCTGAGCCCCAATGACTTCAATTCGGCCAGTGTGGCCCGAGTTCCAGCGGGGTCCCACCAGTTGATCAGACCGACACCGTGAAAATGTCCGTTGGAGCGCTCCTGCAGGTCCGCGATGTGCTCGTTGTAGATCCGGAACACCCGCTCACGCAAGCTCTTGTCCGGGTAGTGGAACAGAGCGAGAACCGCATTCGGGAACGCCAGTTCCTTGTCGATGCCGTCTTCTTTGAGCTCCCGGATGCGGGCCTCGATGTTGTTCGACGCGGCGCCGGCGAGGTCGTCATACTGCATGAGCACACGGCCGAAATCACCGCCGGTCCAGGCCTTGCCCTTCATGCCGACCATGTAGGCGCCGTCCTCGTACCAGATGCGCGGGGCGGCGCCCTTGAGCTCTTCGGGGAAACGCTCGTAGAAGATGTCGTCGGCCACGGAGATGTGGTTGTCGGCCGAGAAGATCACGGTGTCTTTGGGCAGACCGACGATGCCGCCGGTGGAATGACCCTGACGGTTCTTCGGGGCACCGAAGCCCTCCGGCGGATACAGGGTGGCTGTTGCTGTAGACATTTGAGGTCTCCAATCGGGCTGTAGGAGTTGAAGTCTCGGAGCTACCAGGTCACCGGCAGTTCGTAGACGCCATAGGCGAGTCGGTCGTGTTTGAAGGGCACTTCGTCGATGGGGATGGCCAGCTTCATCGTCGGGATGCGGCGCAGCAGCGTGTGGAACACGATCTGCAGTTCGGCACGTGCGAGCTGCTGACCGACGCACTGGTGCCTGCCGTAGCCGAAGCCCAGTTGCTGACCGGCGTCGCGTGTGAGATCGAGTTTGTCGGGCTCGGGGTAGGCGGCCGCGTCCCAATTTGCGGGCGCCAGGTCGATGATGATGCCCTCCCCCGCACGGATCGTCTCGCCGGCGATCTCGATGTCCTCGATCGCCACGCGGCGCTGACCGTTCTGGATGATCGACAGGTACCGCATCAACTCTTCGACCGCGTTGGCGATGAACTTTGGATCCTCCGAATCACGGAGCAGCGCTGCCTGTTCGGGGTTCTCCAGCAGTGCGCAGATTCCGATGCCGATCATGTTGGCGGTCGTCTCGTGGCCGGCGATCAGCAGACCGGTTCCCAGCTGGGCGGCCTCCTTGACGCTGATCTCGCCGGCGGTGACGCGTTCGGCGAGGTCGGACACCGCATCTTCGGCGGGATTCTGCTGCTTTTGCTCGACAAGGTTGATCAGATACTGGTGCAGGCTCATCGCACCCTTTTGCATGGCGTCCGCTGCGGCGAACCGGGCCAGCCCGGCATTGGCGTGCTCCTGGAAGAATTCATGATCGGCATAGGGCACACCGAGCATGTCGCTGATCACCCGGGTGGGTACGGGCAGCGCGAGCTTGGCCACCATGTCCGCGGGTGCAGGCCCGGCGAGTATCTCGTCGATACATTCGTCGGTGACCTCCTGGATCACCGGGCGCAGGCCCTCGACCCGCCGGAAGGTGAAGGGCTTGGACAGCATCCGGCGGAACCGGGTGTGTTCTTCGGCGTCGGAGGTGAAGACCGACCGTGGCCGCTTGTCGACTGTGGCGAGCATGTGCTCGTTCCAGTGCGGGAAGCCGTCGCGCCGATCGTCGACGCTCACCCGGGGGTCGGCGAACAACGTCCGCGCCACTTCGTGGCCGGTGATCAGCCACGGTGTGGTGCCGTTCCAAATCCGCACGCGGGAGAGAGGTTTGGACTCGTTCATCTCGAGCATCTGACGCGGAGGCGCGAATGGACACCCGGCCTCCCGCTCCATCGGGTACTCGGGGGCAGCCGAGACCGCCTGGTCTGCGAGCGTGTCCGTCATGGGTCAGTCACTCCTCGATGTGGATCGCCAGGGCCGGGCACGCGGCCGCGGCGTTTCTGGTCTTCTGGGCGTATTCCGGTCCGGGCTCAGGGATGAGCAGTTCGACGACGCCGTCCTCGTCACGCTGGTCGAACACCTCCATGGCGTTCAGCACGCACTGGCCGGAGGAGACGCACTTGTCCTGATCGACGGTGACCAACATGTCAGGGCAGCTCCGTCACAGGTGATCGCCACAGGCCGACGATCGCATCGATGAGGCCGGATCCGACTGCGCGCCAGGATGTTCGCGGCAGGTCGGCGCCGTCGGCGAACGCCCGCTCGAAGTCAGCGCAGGTGTGCACCAGCAGGTTTCGGGCCATGATGTTGCGCTCGACGACGACGGCCATCGGCAGATCGGGCAGGCATCGCGTGATGCCGTCGACGACGCGGACGAGAGACGGCGACGCCAGTGCGTCGCGGACGACCACCTTCTGGTACGCCGGATCCGCCAGGGCTTGGGCTGCGAAGCGCGCGTACCACGTCGGGTTCCCGAGCTGAGCCAGGTGTTCGGTGAGCGAGCAGACCAGGCAGGCGATCCAGTCGCGTAACTCCTCGGAGTCGCCGGTGTCAGCCACCATCCGTTCGAGCAACAACTCGATCGAGGCGCGGTGCTTCTGCTCGATCGCCCGTACGAGATCGGTCTTGGTCCCGAAGTGATAGCCGACGGCCGCATTGTTCCCCTGCCCCGCGGCTTCGCTCACCTGCCGGTTGGACACCGCATAGACACCGTGCTCGGCGTAGAGCCGTTCCGCGGCCTTCAGGATCGCCTCTTGCGTCGTGGTGGCGCGGTCGGCTCGGACCGTCCTCGCTGTCGTCACGTGATCAGTGAACCCGGTCACATCGCTTAAGTCAAGCGACTGATTTAATCGGTTCACCCTTGGCCGTCGGGGTTTTCCCGCGGCTTGCGGACGATCACCTTGCCGGCCACGGTGCCGCCGTCGACGGGCAGCACGATCCCGGTCACGTAGCGAGAACGGTCCGTCGCGAGATACAGCGCGGCCTCCGCGACGTCGTCTGCGGTGCCCTCTCGTTTGAGGGGTCTGTCGTCGCGCATCTGCTGACGGATCCGTGCTTCGAAACGCTCGAGCCGCTCGCGGTCCTCGTCCGTCGCCGACGTCGCGAGAATCGGCGTCGGGATGTTGCCCGGCGCAAGGCAGTTCACCCGGACGTCGTAGTGCGCAAGCTCGATGGCCGCGCACTTGGTGAAGTGGATGATGGCGGCTTTGGACGCCCGATAGGTCGATACGCCGCCACCGGCCTGAATGCCACCGATCGAACCGAGGTTGATGATCGATCCGCCGCCGTTGTCAGCCATGTGCCGCGCGGCGTCACGCGTGCCCGCCATCAGGCCGAGGAGGTTCACGCGCATGACGCGGTCGAACTCCTCGAAGTCCTCGTGGAAGAGTCCCTTGCGCAGCAGGCTGGAGATACCGGCGTTGTTCACCATCACATGCAGACCGCCGAAGGTCGAGACCGCCGCCTCGACCAGCTCGGCGACCTGAGTCTGCTCACCGACATCGGTATGCCGGTACACGACTTTCGCCCCGGTCGAATCGAGCTGGTCAACCAGCCGTTCACCGAGGTCGTCGCGAACGTCGGCCACCACCACATGCGCGCCCTCGGCGGCAAATCTCTCGGCGATCCCGCGGCCGATACCGGACGCACCGCCCGTGACGATCGCAACCTTGCCGGCCAGTTCAGTCATCGGCGATCCCTTCAAGGAAATCCAGCAGAAGCTCGTTGGTGATCTGCGGCTGTTCGATCTGCGGGCAGTGCCCGGCTCCGTCGATCACCGCCGATCGACCGTGTTCGATCTGCCCGGCTATCTCGGCTGCCCAGCCCGTCGGCAGGAGCTTGTCCTGTCCGCCTTCTACCACCAGAGTGGGTACCGCTATCCGGTCGTAGGCGCGCGCGCTGCTGGGAGAGGCGGGGGGTTCGAGCCCCGGGCGGCGAAACCTGGCCGCCGCCAGCGACTCCCACGCACCCGGGGCGATACTCGACTCGTAGCGCCTCCGCACGTAGTGGCCGTCCTCCGGATAGGAATCGGCGGCGAATAGCGCGGTGACGATACGGCGCATTCCTTCGAAGGTGGCGTCGTAGTCGTAGAGTGCACTGACGTGCTCGTTACGTTCGATCTCGCCGCCGCCGCAGATCGCGACGATACTGCGGACGGGCAGCACCGGCGCATCCGACGTGGCGTCGACCAGAAGGTTGATCGCGCCCATGGAGTTTCCGACGAAATGGGCTGACGTCACGCCCATCGCCTCGCAGAACCGCGCGATGTGGCGGATTCGCAGGCCGCGACCATCGGTGAAGTCCACGACTTTGGCCGATTCACCGAAGCCCAGCATGTCGGGCGCCAGCACGCGGTAGCGCTGCGCCAGTGCGCCGATGGTGTGCTCCCACCCGATCCTGGCATTGGCTCCGAACTCACCGCCGTGCAGCAGAACGACCGGATCTCCTTGTCCCGCTTCGAGATACCCGGTGGTCAACCCGTCGATGAGCACAGACCTGGATTCGAACGTCACGCTCTCACGTCGTTTCCCTGCTCGTCTGCGCGAAGGCCAGAACCTGGCTCGCGAGCAGTTCGAGTTGGTTCGCGACGGTCTTACCCTGGTCGGTGTCGGCGAGAGCACCAGAGGAATCCCAGATCGGCTCTGCCGAGTTGATCGCCACCCCCAGCGGTGTAGGCCAAGCCCGCAGGGCATGACCGATGCTGCGCAACTGCGTCAGGGTGCCCACCGCGGCCTGCCAACCGTAGGCACAGCTGATGCAGCCCCAGGGCGTGTTGTCGAGATAGACCCGCGGATCCTCGCGAAGGTCTTCGATGTAGTCGAGCGCATTCTTGACCAGTCCGGACACCGCCCCGTGGTAGCCGGGCGAACCGACGACGACCGCGTCGGCGTCGCGCAGTGTCTTGACCAATTCCAGTGCGCCCGGGGTGCGTTCGAGTTCATGCGGTGCATACATCGGTAGATCGAGTTCCTCGGCGGCGAACAGTCGGGTTCGCCCGCCCTGCTTCTCGACCGCCTCAAGGCAGTAGCGCAGCGCCCGCTCGGTCGACGAGTTGGCCCGCAGTGTTCCGCCGAGACCGACGATGAACGGTTGGTTGGTACTGGTCATGTCACCACTCACTTGATCGCAATCGGGCTGACAGGTGCGCCCACCGCACCAACCACTTTCAGTGGCGATGCGACGAGCTGAAATTCATAGATGCCGTCGGCGGCGCAGTCGGCGGCCAACGGTCCGAGATCCCAGTACTCACCGAGCATCAGGCCCATGTCCCGCAGGCACAGCATGTGCATCGGCAAGAAGGTTCCCTCGATCCCGTTGGCGGGGTCGGGATCCTCGACCATCAGGTTGTCGGCAGCCACCGCTGCCACCTCGTGCCGGTGCAGCCATGACGCGCACGTCCAATGCAGACCTGAGCCGGCTGCACCGCCATCACCGGTCTCCAGGAAGCGCGTCCACCACCCGGTGTGCACGACGACGATATCGCCGGAACGGATTTCGACCTTCTGCGCAGCCGCGATCTCGTCGAGTTCGTCCGGCGTGATCGGATGGCCGGGCTCGCAGAAGATGTCGGCACCCCGATGGGCCACCACGTCGAGCAGAACACCGCGTGACGTGATGCCTTTCGCGTCGACCTTCTCGATGCCGAGGTGGTAGGCACCGAAGCTCGTGACCGAGTCCGACGGGAAACCGTTGTACAGCTTGTCCTCGTAATAGACATGCGACAGCGCGTCCCACTGGGTGGCGGCCTGCAGGGGCATGACGATGAGGTCGTCGTTGAACCGGAACGGGTTGTCGGTGAAGAACGCGCTGACGTCGGAGGCCACCGCGTTGCGAAGCCATTCGGGACCGTATCGCACCAAAGTCGAGGCATCGCCGCCGTCGACCGTCATCACGTGCACGGGGTTCTGCCGGAACTTGAACGCGCCCTGCGGACCTCCCGCGCTGAAGTCACCGCCGAGGGAGATGACCTTGCCCCGGCTGACCAGGCCGGCCGCCTCTGCGACCTTCTCCGGCGTGATGAAGTTCAGCGTCCCGAGTTCGTCATCGTCGCCCCACCGCCCCCAGTTGCGGACCTCGTCGGCAGCCTTGCGGAAATCGCTCATGGTGCCGGTCATGTCGGGTCCTTTGTTCGTTGTCGGTCGGTCAGATCACCGAAGACCCGTTCGGCGACCGATCCGCCGTCCACCCAGATGACGTGGCCGGTGATGTGTCTGGCCGCCGCGCTGTTGAGGAACGCCAGTACGCTCGCCTGCTCGTCGGCATCTGCGTGACGGCCCAGCGGATTCTGGAAGGAGTCGAGGAACCCCTGGCCGTATGCGCTTCTCAACTGGTCGAGGATCGGGGTATCCGTCACGCCCGGCGCTGTGCAGTTGATGCGAATACCTTTGGCGCCCAGCGCCGTGACGGCGCGCATGCCGTCGAGGATGGTTGCCTCCTTGGACAGGCGGTAACCGCCGTCGGCGAGCGCTTCGGGGTTGCGGCGACACCACTCGACGCCCTCGCTGAACGACCGGGTTTCCACGAGGCCCAGTGTCACCCGCGCATTGGTGAGATACTGCGACGCCGCCAACGACGACACGGTGGCGATCGCCGAACCCGAGGGCATCAGCGGTGTGATCGCCTCGGTGAACCTCCTGGTGCCCAGGAAGTTGATCGTGACGACCCGCAAAGGATTTTTGATACCCGACGAGACCCCGGCGACGTTGAACAACGCATGGACCGGGCCGTCGACGGCGGCCGCCGCGTCGGCGATCGACCCCTCGTCGGCCAGGTCGACGGCATGGAACTCGTCGACCCCCAGATCCGTTGCAGGGGGCCGGACGTCGAGGCCGACCACGTCGGCCCCGAGCCCGTCCAGCAATCTGACCAGCGCCGCGCCGATACCCGACGCACAGCCGGTCACGATCACGCGCCGGCCGTCGTAGCGGAACAGTTCGTCGATCTGCACCACGGTGGTGAGTGTCGCTCAGCCCGCGGCTTCTTTGGCTGCTTTGGCATCCTTTTCCGCCTGCGCAGCCTTGACACGGCCCTCGTTGATTTCGGCCATGGCCTCCGGGATCTCACCTGCGGTGAACTTTCCGCCGCGGCCGGTGGGCAACCCGCCGAACGCGTACGTCTCGTCGAACATCGGTGCATCCCAATCTTGGCGGCGTGCCTCGACCTTCTCGATCACCGGCTCGAGGCGCTTGGCCTTATCCTTGACCGCCTTCTCGTCGCGTTCGATGAACTCCGGCAAGATGTCAGAGCCCATGATCTCGATGGACTCCATCGTGCCTTCGTGACTGCGCGGGTTCAGCAGCAAGATGATCTCGTCGACACCGCTGGCCTCGTAGCCGCGCAGGAACTCGCGGACGGTGTCGGGTGAACCGATGGCGCCGCGGCCCGGGCCGTAGGCCAGGGTCGGGTCCTCCTTGACCGCGTCCTGGTACAGCTCCCACACCCCGGTGCGCCCGGGAGTGTGCATTCCGGTCAGGTAGTAGTGCATGATCCCGAACGAGAAGAAACCGCCGCCGATGCCGAGCCGCTTGAGCGCCTCCTCGTCGGTCTTGGCCACCATCATCGACAGGTCGCCGCCGATGGCGAGCAGGTTGGGGTTGATCGCCGGAGTGACCGGCGTGCCCTTCTCTTCGAAGTCCCGGTAGTAGCCGTCGACGCGGTCCTTGAGCGCCTCCGGGCCGGTGTAGGCGAAACTCAGTGCGCCGATTGCCTTCTCGGCGGCCATGCCGACCGACGACGGGCGTGTGCACGCGACCCACACGGGCGGGTGCGGGCTCTGCAGCGGCTTGGGGATCACGTTGCGGGCCGGCATCTCGACGTGCTCACCCTTGAAGCCGGTGAACGGCGCCTCCGTCATACAGCGGATCGAAACTTCGAGCGCCTCCTCCCACATCGTGCGCTTGTCGGCGGGATCGATGTTGAAGCCGCCGAGTTCAGCGACCGACGACCCCTCTCCCGTGCCGAATTCGACGCGACCGTTGGACAGATGGTCCAAGGTGGCGACTCTCTCGGCGATACGCGCGGGGTGGTTGATCGGTGGCGGTAGATGCATGACGCCGAAGCCGAGCCGAATGTTCTTCGTGCGCTGGCTGGCCGCGGCCAGGAACATCTCCGGCGCGGTCGAATGGCAGTACTCCTCGAGGAAGTGGTGCTCGGTGAGCCACACCTTGGAGAAGCCCGCTTTGTCGGCGAGTTCGACCTCGTCCAGACCGTGCTGGAACAGCTGATGTTCGTCGTCTTCCCCCCACGGACGCGGCAGCGGGAACTCGTAGAACAGGGAAATTTTCATTTCTGCTTACCTCCTTGAAGTTTCGGGGCGGTCGATGGCTGAGGATGTGGTGGCGCGGGCGACGGTGTGCGACTTCGCGATGTGCTTCGCCGCGACGTACCCGAATGCCATCGCCGGTCCGATGGTGGCGCCTGCTCCCGCGTAGCTGCGGCCCATCACCGCGGCCGACACATTCCCGACGGCGTAAAGCCCGTCGATCACGGTGTCATCGGAGCGCAGCACCCGGGCGAACTCGTCGGTGCGCAACCCACCCGACGTGCCGAGATCGCCGAGAATGATCTGGAAGGCGTAATAGGGCGGTTTGCCGAGAGGATGCAGGTTGGGATTCGGCAGAGTCTGGTCGCCGTAATAGTTGTCGTAGGCACTGTCGCCGCGATTGAAATCGTCGTCGTGTCCCGTGCGCGCCAACGCGTTGAAGCGTTCAGCAGTGTTGCGAAGTTCGTCGCCGGGGACGCCGATCGCGCGTGCCAGTTCGTCCCAGCTCCCGCCGGTCTTGACCACACCCGATTCAAGCCACGCCCTGGGCACTTTTCTGCCGGTCGGCACCGGGGCGAACGGCACCTTGGGAATCGGCAGGTGTCCGCCGACCACGTAGCGGTGAAACGACCGGATGTCGGTGATCAACCAGCACGGGATGTGGGTGACTCCTGAGCGTTCACCCTCGATCATGGCGTGGGCGAAGTCCATATAAGGCGCCGCCTCGTTGATGAACCGTTTTCCGGCTCCGTTGACGATGAACTGAGCAGGCATCATCCGCTCGTTCAGCATGAACTGCAGGCGGCCGTCCGGCCAGCAGATCGCAGGGAACCACCAGGCCTCGTCGAGGAGTTCGGTGGCCCCGCCGACCTTCTCCCCCGCTCTGATCCCGTCGCCCATGGCCGCCGGATTGCCGAAACTCCAGTCCTTTCCGGGCCCGGCCAGCTCGCCGACGCGGGCAAGCTCGGGCAGATGCTGCAGTCGCCAAGCCATGTCGTGGTCGAAGCCACCACTGGCCAGGACGACACCACGCGTCACGCGGATTCGCAACGCTCGCCCGTCCTTCTCGACCACCGCGCCGACCACCCGCGCCTGGGGTCCGTCGCCGTCGGTGATCAACTCCGTCATCGGGGCGTTCAACCACAACGGGATGTCCTGCTGCTTCATCGCCAGCCGCAGCCGTGCGGAAAGGGACTGCCCGATGGCAGCCATCCGGTCGCCGAACACCCGAGCGCGGAACATCCGCCAGATGAGTTTCACAAGGACAGCTTTGCCCCGCCACGATTGGCGCACCTGGTAGAACAGTCGAAGATCTTTCGGTGCGAACCAGATACCCCGCGGGGCCAGCGCGAGCGGCGCGAGGAGATTCTGCTCCTCGTCGCCGAGCGTGCGCAGGTCGATCTCGGGGACGTTGATGGTGCTGCCGAGCGCTGAGCCGCCCGGTAACTCCGGGTAGTAGTCGGCGTAACCCGGCTTCCAGACGAACTCCAGCCAGGGGCTGAGCTTTTCGAGGAACTCCATCATCTCTGGCGCAGCGTCGACATACTTGCGCAGCCGCGCATCGCTCACCAGCCCTCCGGTGATCTCCTTCAGATAGGTGAACACCGCGTCGGGGTCGGGTACGTGACCTTCCCGGCGCTGCGACGGCGCGCCTGGTACCCATATCCCGCCACCCGACAGGGCCGTCGATCCGCCGAATCTCGGGGACTTCTCCACCACCAGGGTGTCGAGGCCCTCGGCGTCTGCGGCAAGCGCGGCCGTCATCCCGCCGCCGCCGGAGCCGACGATCAGGACGTCGACGACCTCGTCGAAGCTCTGCTCCGTCACGAGCACACCGCCGTTCTGATGGCGAACCCGGCGATCAATTCCGGTGCGGCCCGGTAGAACCGGCTGCCCGTTTGGTAGCCGCCCTGGGCGGCCAAGGCCGAGAAGGCCGCCACCCAGGTCCTGACCTCATGCGCGGAATTTCCCGCCTGCGCGGCGATCCACCCGTTGTCCCAGCCATCCACCTCAGCCAGGCGGCCGGTGTCGAGAAGATCGAGGAAGGCGAGGTCCCATTCGGGGTTGAGCGGTGCGAGTCCACTACTGCCTGAGGCGAAGTCACGGGCCGCCTCGATCACGGCCGCCTGGCGTGCCCGCCGCTGTTCCGGACTCATCGGGGCACCGTGCACGATCCGCTCCAGCGCCGCCGGCGGCGCGGTCGCCAACGTCGGCACCGGCGGATCGTGGGACAGCCCACCGGACCCGACGACCAGAACCCGCTTGCCGAGGGTGACGAGATAGGCGCCGACGGCCGCACCGAGGGCCCGCGCCCGCCTCATGGGACCGAGCGGAGTAGCCACCGAATTGATGAACACCGGGACCACAGGCTTGGCCGTGACGTCACCGAAGAGCTTCTGCAATGGCTGCACGGTTCCGTGGTCGACGTCCATCGCCGCCGAGATCGCAATGTCCACATCGGCGTCGAGAACGGCGCGGGCACAGTCGGTCGCCAGATCGGCGGGCACGTTGAGCGGCCCCTTGTGGGTGCCGTAGTCGCCCACCCCCTGCGCAGCGGTACCGATGCAGAACGGTGGCATCGCCCGGTAGAAGAACCCGTTGTAGTGGTCGGGCGAGAAGGTTACGACGAGCTCCGGGTCGAAAGCGGCGACGAAGTCACCGGCGCTCGCGATCGCACCTTCGACGTCGTCAAGAAGTTCCTGTGACGGTCCCGGAAGGTTCAGCAGCGGGCTGTGCGACATGCAGCACAGCGCTATCTCGCTCTGGGCCATGAGAATCCGATCCTCCTCCCTGGTGCGGTGTCACGTTCAGATGCAGCGCCGAAAACAGCGCTGCCGAGGTCTCCGGTGCGCGTTGGGCGATGCAGGCGCCAGCGATACAACGGTCGGGGCGTACGAACAGCACGGAATCGGTGTAGACGTCGAACCATGCCTTGAGCGCACCGGTCCGGTCCCCGACGATCACCACATCCTGGTTGTCATGGCCCGGCCAGTGCAGCTGTGTCATCGGCCTGGCTTCGATGAAGTTCGCCCCCAGGGCTTTCCAGTGCTCGAATGCGTCCTGACCGAGGACCGCACGCAGATTGTTGCTCCAGCACAGCACCGCGAAGCCGGGCCCCAGCACGTCATCGAGGAGGACATTCTGGTTCTCGCGGGTGTCCACGCGAGGCTGTATGAACAGGGTCCCGGTGGGCGAGTTCGGCGCCGCATGCTCGCCGTGGTACACCGCGCCCTGCTGATAACGGGGCATCGGCTTGAACCGCATCTCGAGCACGTAGCGCTTCAGTGTCGGCACCGCCGATGCGGCGTGGATGACGCGGTCGCGCAATGCCGCCACTTTCCGGTTGGTCGGCGAGATCACGCGTCCGACCATCGTGGACAGGTCGATCATCGCTCGGGCATGCTTGCGGCGTTCGGTGTCGTAGGAGTCCAGCAGCGCCGCCCCGGCCTTGCCGGTGACCACGGCGGCCAGTTTCCAGCCCAGGTTCGCCGCGTCTCGGATGCCGCTGTTGTAGCCCTGGCCCTGCCAGACGGGCATCAGGTGAGCGGCGTCGCCGGCCAGCATCAGCCGGCCTTCGCGGAAGGATCCGGCAATGCGGGAGTGGTGCGTGTAGACACGGTGGCGGATCATGTCGACCCGCTCCGGATACGGAATCAGCTGCGCCAGCATTCTTCTGACGAACGCCGGGTCATCGGCTTCTTCATCGGTTTCGTCCGGGTGGATCATGAACTCGAAGCGCCGAATGCCGTGCGCGATTGCGATCGAGACGTAGGGACGTCTGGGGTCGGCGCCGACCTCGCTGTTCGGATGGCCGAGGGGGTCGTTGGCGATGTCGACGACGAGCCAGCGCGTCGACGACGTGGTGCCGTCGAACGACACTCCCATCAGACGCCGAGTGGCGCTTCGGCCACCGTCGCAGCCCACGACGTAGCGGGCGCGGACGGCCGGTTGTCCTCCGTCGAATTCGACGGTCACACCGTCGAACGTCTCGGAGCAGTTGTGCATCCGATGGCCGAACCGGACCTCCACGTGCTCGAACCGTTCCAGACCTCCGTACAGTTCCGCGTCGACCATCGGCTGGACGAAACCATTGCGCTTCGGCCAGCCGAATCGCGCGTCGGGGGGCGCCATCTCGGCGAGCAGTTGCCGCTTGGCATCGAAGAAGCGCAGGATCTGGTTGGGCACGGTGTGTGGCAGGACGCGGTCGACAAGGCCGATCGCCTGGAAGGTGCGCAGCGATTCATCGTCGAGCCCGACGCCGCGGGGATAGTCGATGAGCTTGTCCCTCTCGTCGACCACCAGCGTTCGAACATTCTGCAGCCCAAGGATGTTCGCCAGTGTCAGGCCTGCCGGGCCCGCGCCGACGATGACCACGTCGACCTTCTCGATTCCGTCCTCCGCGGAGATCACGCGCGCCCCAGCAGGAAGTCCAGATGCAGCCGGTCGAAGGTCTTCGGATCCTCGTACTGCGGCCAGTGTCCGCACCCCGACATCACCTCGAACCGGGCATCCGGGATCATCGATGCGATGCGTCGCCCTTCCTCGACATCGGCGGTGGGGTCATCACTGGTCCATAGCACCAGCGTCGGTGCGGTGATCGCCCCGTATTCGCGCGCGCCGAGCAGATTTCGTGCCCTGATCTCCGGATCCTGCAGCGCCATGATGTCGCGCATCGCGTCGACGAAACCCGGCTGCCGGTAGACGCGCTGACGGCTCGCGACGATGTCGTCGTAGCCCTTGGACTTGTCGGCCATCAGCCACTTGATCCTGGCCTGCACCGTCTCCCATGTCGGGTTCTCCGCGGCGGCCATCGACAGGGAAATGATTCTCTTCATCACCTCGGGGTCGGCCTGAGACCCGCCTGCGGTGTTGAGGACGAGGCGATCGACGCGTTCAGGTTGGTCGGAGGCGATGCGCGCCGCGACCCAGCCACCGAGCGACTCTCCGCTGATGTGGGCTCGCCGGACATCGATGGCGTCCAGGAAACCGGCGAGATGGCCGACGTAGTGCGAGATTTCGAGCGGATGACCCGGCTTGTCGGTGTAGCCGTGACCGAGCATGTCGATCGACCACGTCGAGAAATGCTCGGCATGGGCCTCGAGATTGCGCACGTACGCCTCGGCGTGGCCGCCGGACCCGTGCAGGAGAACCAGCGCAGGCTTTGCGGTATCGCCGGCGTGCAGGTAGCGGGTTCGCACCCCACCGACGTCGAGGTAGCCCTGGGAGAACGCGACGCCCTGCAGGTCGCTCCATACGCTCTCGAACTCTGCCACCCCTACTCCCCTTCCATGGCGGCCCATCTTCGACCTTGACAGCGAGAATCCGATTCTCGTATTTTGTAAGCAGTCTGCTCATTTATCGCACATGTACGTGCACTATAGTCAGAGCATCACTCTCGCGACGGTGTCTGTCAAGGAAGGTCCGCAATGACTGATCCCGGAAACCCGACCGCGGGTTCCGGCGCGCCCGGATCCCAGACCCTGGCCCGCGGGCTGAACGCATTGCAGTTGGTGGCGAGCTCGCCGACCGGCCTCACCGTGGCGCAGGTCGCCGACGACATCGGGGTACACCGCACGATCGCCTACCGGCTGTTGAGCACGCTGGCCCAATTCCGTTTCGTGGCGAAAGGAGAGGACGGGCGTTACCGGTCCGCGTCCGCTCTGGCGGTGCTCGGTGCGTCGTTCGACAACAACGTCCGCCAGTTGTGTGTTCCGACGCTGCGCGGCCTCGCCGACGAACTCGGCACCACCGTGTCCCTGTTGGTCGCCGAGGGCGACCAACAGGTGGCGATCGCGGTGATGGTCCCGTCAAATGTGTACTACCAGTTGTCATTCCACGAAGGCAGCCGCTACCCCCTCGATCGTGGGGCGGCCGGTATCGCGCTGCTGGCCAGCATGCCGCCACGGCCCGGCGAACGCGACCTTGTCCAGCAGGCCCGCCGGCAGGGCTGGGTGACCACCCACGGCGAGATCGAGCCGAACACCTACGGCCTGGCCGTGCCGGTCCGGCGGAAACCACCGTCGCCGCCGACGTGCATCAACCTGATCTCGCACCGCGAGGATGTCGTTCTGGACGGGCGCGACGCAGTCATGAAGGCAGCCAACGAATTGTCGGCAATTCTCAGCTGACGGGAAAGGGGACAGCGGTGTCCGACTGGGATCACGAGGTCGATGTCGTCGTGCTCGGCAGCGGAGGTGCGGGGCTCACCGCGGCACTGGCCGCCGCCGTCCACGGCGCCAGCGTCGAGGTGTACGAAAAGGCGTCCACCGTCGGCGGCACGACCGCCGTGTCGGGTGGGATCGTGTGGATTCCCGCCCACAACCGCGCTGCCGACGGTGCGCTGACCGCCGAGGATGCGATGGCCTACCTGCGCGCGCAGTCTCTGGGCTTCATGGACGGCGACCTGGTCGAGACGTTCGTGACCACCGGTGCCCCGATGCTCGACTTCGTGGAAGCGCACAGCGATCTGGTATTCGAGGTCGCCGCGGGCTTTCCCGACTACAAGCCCGAACTGCCCGGCGGAAAGCCCGGCGGCGGCCGATCGCTGAACGCCAAACCCTTCGACCTGGCCCGTCTCGGCGAGTGGAGCGACCGGATCTCGTCGTTCCCGGCCGACTTCAGCAATGTCGGAATCGACGCCGAGACCCGTGCGCGCATTCACGCCTCCGTCGACAGCGAGTCGGGAAGCTACTGCGTCGCAGGCACCGCGCTGATCGCCGGCCTGCTGAAAGGCCTGCTCGACCGCGGCATCACCCCGCACACCGGCACACGCGCAACCGAACTCGTCGCCGATGCGCTGGGCATCACCGGAGTACGAATCCAGCAGGCGGACAACGACTTCCGCGTACGCGCGCGCAAGGCCGTGATCTTGGGCACCGGCGGCTTCGAGTGGGATCAGCGCCTGGTCGAGGCCTATCTCCGAGGGCCGATGCGCGGCGCGGTCTCTCCACCCAACAACACCGGCGATGGACTCCGGATGGCGATGGCGCACGGCGCCGACCTGGCCAACATGGGCGAGGCGTGGTGGGTGCCCATCGTGCAGATTCCCGGGGACACCTTCGAGGGACGCCCGCGCAGCAGAAGCGTCCGGCTCGAGCGGACCCGCCCGCGCAGCATTATCGTCAACCGGGCAGGCAAGCGCTTCCTCAACGAGGCCGGCGAATACAACTCGATGGCCGGCCCGTTCCACTTCCTCGACCCGAAGTTGGGCTACGCCAACGATCCTGCGTGGATCGTCTTCGATTCACTGCACCTCAAACACTATGGGTTTCTCGGCGTCGACCCCGACGGGCCGGTGCCCGAATGGTTCTGCCAATCGGCCGATCTCGACGAACTCGGCGAGAAAACCGGAATCGACCCGGCGGGGCTCGCGGCGACGCTCGCGGCGTGGAACGAGAACGTCGCCAACGATCGCGACCCCGACTTCGGCCGCGGTGCAAGCGCTTACGACGGCTACTGGGGTGACGCGTTGGCCACCACCACGGCGGGCAAGACACTCGGGCCGATCGACACGGCGCCCTACTTCGCAGTGCCGGTGTCCATCGGCGCGATGGGCACCAAGGGCGGTCCCCGCACAGATCGCGACGGGCGCGTCCTGCATGTCAGCGGTACCGCCATCACCGGGCTGTTCGCCGCGGGCAACGCGATGGCCGGAGCCACCGGCAAGGCCTACGGCGGCGCCGGCGGCACCATAGGACCGGCCATGGTGTTCGGCTACCGCGCCGGCTACACGGCCGCCACAGGCAAGTCCCTGTCCTGATCCGGTAGCCGATCGGCAACTGTCGGCTCGACCGGTCGGCTACCCTCGTCGCTGTGACGACTGCACCGCAGAGGTTCAGCGCGATAACCAGGACGGCGGCGCAGACCCGCGTCCTGGACGCCGCACTGAAGCTCATCGCCGAGCACGGCGTCAGCGGGACGTCCCTTCAGATGATCGCCGACGCGATGGGCGTCACCAAGGCCGCGGTGTACCGGCAGTTCAAGACCAAAGAAGAAATCGTCATCGCGATCACCGAACGCGAGATGAGCCGCCTGGAAGACGCGGTGGAAGCCGCTGAGGCCGTCGGACATCCCGTCGGGGCCCGTGAGGTCCTCCTGGACCGGATGATCGACCAGGCCATCGAGCGCCGCGGCGTTGTCAGCGTCCTGCAGTTCGATCCGGTGATCATCCGGTTGCAGGCCGAACACGAGCCGTTCCAGCGCTTCATCGAACGCCTGTACGCCGCACTGCTCGGTACCGAATCCGGTGTCGAGGCCCGGTTCCACGCGGCAATGTTGTCCAGTGCGATCAGCGTCGCGGTCATGCATCCGCTCGTCGCCGACTTCGACGCCGAAACCCTGCGCGCGCAACTCAGTCAGATGTCGCGACGCATGCTCGATCTGCCTGCGGAGTCGTCTGCGAAGAGACGCTCGGCGGCGGTGTAGGCGTCTTCGCGGCCCTCGGCAACCGATGCCGAGAGCCGATCCAGCTCCGGATGGTTGCGGAGCAGAGTCTGCGCCAGCGACAGGATCTGCGAGCGCGCCCTGGCCGACCGGCGTTCCGGGCTGTCAGACCGGTGATGGGCATCGACGGCGTCTACCAGCTCGGCAATGCCTTCGCCCTGCGCAGCAACGAGTTTGAGAATGGGTGCGTGCGTCTCGCCGCGCAGGTCGCGTACCGTCTGATCGGCTCCGTCCCGGTCGGCTTTGTTGACCACGACGATGTCGGCCACCTCGAGCAGACCTGCCTTCGCGGCCTGAATGGCGTCGCCCGCACCGGGATTGAGGATCACGACCGTCGGATCGGCCACCGCGGCGATCTCGATCTCCGACTGGCCGACTCCCACCGTCTCGAGGATCACCAGGTCGTATCCGAGAGCCGACAGCAGCGTGATCGAAGCCGGCACCGCGGCGGCGAGACCGCCGAGGTGTCCGCGGGTCGCGACCGAACGGATCAGCACGTCGGGATCGTTGATGTGCGCGGCCATCCGGATCCGGTCTCCCAGCAGGGCGCCGCCGCTGTAGGGAGACGACGGATCGACGGCCAGCACCGCTATCCGCATTCCGTTCGCGCGGTAGGCGCCCACCAGCGCCCCCACCGTCGTGGACTTCCCCGCACCGGGTGGCCCGGTGATCCCGACGACGCGCGGGGGCGTCACGGGCCCCAGAGCGGCGAGCACCTCGGCTCGCCTGACGCTCTCCACGGCGCTGAGCAGCCGGCCTGCCGCACGCGGTGACCCGCCGCGAGCAGCGGCGATGAGTTCCTCGATGGTCACTTCAGACAGATTACGCAGGCTGACTCCCGGCCGACCGTTCCTGTGTTGAGAATGTTATTCTCCACTGAAGAGAGTCGCCATTTCAAGGAGGGTCGTATGGAGATCGCCGGAAGCTCTGCCGTCGTCGTCGGAGGCGCCGGCGGTCTGGGAGAGGCGACGGTGCGCCGGCTGGCCGGCGCGGGCGCCAAGGTGGTGATCGCCGATCTCGCCGACGACAAGGGCAAGGCTCTGGAGTCCGAACTCGGGGTGCGCTACGTACGCACCGACGCCACATCGGAGGAGTCGGTGAATGCGGCGATTGCTGAGGCGGAAGCGCTTGCACCGCTGCGCATCTCGGTCGACACCCATGGCGGACCGGCCAGCGGCGGCCGGCTGATCGGCAAGGACGGTTCACCGCTGGACCTCGACGGCTTCAAAAAGACCATCGAGTTCTACCTGACCGCGGTGTTCAACGTCATGCGACTGTCGGCGGCGGCGATCGCCAAGACCGATCCGCTTGAAGAGGGCGCGAGGGGCGTCATCATCAACACTGCCTCGATCGCCGGTTACGAAGGGCAGATCGGCCAGCTGCCGTACTCCGCAGCCAAGGGTGGTGTCCTCGGCATGACGCTGGTGGCGGCGCGTGATCTGTCCCCGTTGGGAATTCGCGTCGTGACGATCGCCCCGGGCACGATCAATACCCCGGCCTACGGGCAGGCCGCCGATCAGCTCGAGCAGTACTGGGGCCCGCAGGTGCCGTTCCCCAAGCGTATGGGCCGCTCGACGGAGTACGCCCGGCTGGCACAGAGCATCATCGAGAACGACTACCTCAACGGCGAGATCATCCGCCTCGACGGAGCGCTGCGGTTCCCGCCCAAGTGAGCGGTCCGCTCGACGGCAAGGTGGCGTTCGTCGCCGGCGCGAGCCGGGGCATCGGTGCCACCGTCGCCGCGGCGCTGGCGCGGGCGGGTGCGTCGGTCGCAGTGGCGGCGCGATCCGAACGTGAGGGCAAGCTCCCCGGCACGATAGGCTCTGTCGCGCAGCGCATCACCGAGGGCGGTGGACGTGCGTTGCCGGTGACGTGCGACGTCACCAGCGAATCGTCCGTCGATGCTGCGGTGGCGGCGACGGTCGCCGAATTCGGCGGCATCGACATCCTGGTCGCGAACGCGGGGGTACTGTGGCTGGGCCCCATCGAATCCACGCCGCTCAAGCGGTGGCAGCTCTGCCTCGACGTGAACACCACCGGCGTCTTCCTCGCCACGAAGGCCGTCATCCCGCATGTGCGAGCTCGCGGCGGCGGCTCGCTGATCGCGGTCACGACCACCGGCGTCACGATGACCGAGCACGGGGCCAACGCCTACTGGGTGTCGAAAGCCGCCGTGGAGCGGCTTTATCTCGGTCTGGCCGCCGACCTCAGAACCGACAACATCGCCGTCAACTGCCTGAGCCCGTCGCGCGTCGTACTGACCGAGGGCTGGCAGGCCGGCGGCTCAGGGGTGCAGATCCCGCCCGACATGGTTGAACCGCCGGAGGCGATGGCCGACGCCGCCGTGTTTCTCGCACAGCAGGACGCTTCGGGCATCACCGGCACGATCCAGCGCTCGGAAGAGGTGCTCAGGTAGCGCACCGCTTGCACCGCGAGTTACACCGCGAGCGCGCGGGTCTGCACGCCGACACGCCGGTAGTCCCTGGCATGTCGCGCACGCTCGTGGTCCGCGAGCGCGCGCTCAACGCCACGCGGCGCGGCGTGTCGCTGTGCAGACCCGCGCGCTCGCGGTGCGAGTCCCCTACTTCTTGGCGATCAGGCCGTCGACGATCTTATTGAACTCCGGGGTCCCGAACGACACGTACTCGGCGAGGTTCGCGTAGTCCAGCGAGGCCATCACCAACTTCTCCAACTGAATGTTCATCAGCCGCTTGGTGGCCTCGACGGCCTGCTGGGGAAGTTCGAGCAACTTCTTGGCGCAGGCGATCGCCTCGGCGAGCGGGTCCGCGACGACGTGGTTGGCCAGCCCGAGTTCGACGGCGCGCGCGGCCTTGATGCGGACGCCGGTGAGCGCAAACTCCTTGGCCTGCAACAGGCTTATCTGCGAGCCCCACACCAACGGGCCGCCGTCGGCGGCGACCAGACCGATCGAGACGTGCGGGTCGGCGAAGAACGCATTCTCACCGATATAGACGACGTCGGACAGCGCCGCGAGGCTGCAGCCCAGTCCCACGGCCGGCCCGTTGACGGCGGCCACGACGGGGATGCGGCAGCGCACCATCCCGATGACGAGGTCGCGACCGTGTTTGATCGTCTTCTGGCGAAGTGCTTCGTCGTTGCGCAGCTCGTCGAGGTAGTTGAAGTCGCCACCCGCCGAAAAGGCACGGCCCGCACCGGTGATCACCGCAGCCCGGGCCTCGACATCCTCGTTCAGCTCCTCCCAGATCTTGGCGAGACCGACGTGCAGATTGTCGTTGACCGCGTTGAGGTCGTCGGGCCGGTTGAGGGTGATGATGCGCAGCGCACCGTCGGCCTCGACCTTGATTTCCTCCGGCATTCCGTACATGTTCTAGACCCCCAGTCCGAGGATGCGTTGCGCGATGATGTTCTTCTGAATCTGTGACGTGCCGCCCATGACGCTCTGTGCGCGGCTGTACATGTAGGCCCCGAAAAGCTCCTCGTCGCCGGTGCCCACGGTTTTCAGCGCTGCATGCCCGACCGACTGCTCGACCCACGTCATCAGCAGTTTGTCCAGCGAACCCTGCGGGCCGTGGTTGAGCCCGTCGAGTTGCTCCGACAACCGCCTGCGCACGTGCAGGCGCAACATCTCCGTCTGCACCCATGCCCACAGCAGTTCCTCGTTAGGGGCCTCGGCGAGACCGGATGCCATCTGCCGCACGGTTTTTCCGTACCGGGCCGAGAAGCCGAGCGTCGACGGTTCGCGCTCGTGGCTGACGACCGTCATCGCCAGCTTCCAACCCTCTCCCGGCGCGCCGACCATGTTCTGCGTAGGCACCCGGGCCCCGTCGAAGCTGACCTGCCCGAACTCCTTGGTGACGCCGCTGATCATCTTCAGCGGACGCTGCTCGATGCCTTCCTGGTGCATCGAGACGATGAACGCCGAGATGCCACGATGTTTGGGAACGTCTTTGTCCGTGCGGGCGAGGACAAGACACCAGTCCGCCACGTCAGAGTAGCTCGTCCAGATCTTGTGCCCGTGGATGACGTACTCATCACCGTCCCTGACGGCAGTGGTGGTCAGAGAGGCCAGATCCGATCCGGCCCCTGGCTCCGAGAAGCCCTGGCACCACCGTTCCGTACCGTTGATCATCCCGGGCAGAAAGCGCTGCCGAAGTTCCTCGCTGCCATGGTGACTCAGGCCGACGACGAGATATCCCAGGCTTGGCCGCGCGGGCGCTCCGGCCTTGGCGATCTCCTCGTCGACGATCACGTCGTATACGGGAGGAAGATCCTGTCCGCCGTACTTCTCCGGCCACGACGTACCGAAGAAGCCCGCCTGGAACAGCGCCTGATGCCACTCCCCCGCCTTGGCCCAGTAGGCGTCGCCAGAGGTCGGGAACTTGCCCTTCTGCTCTTTGAGCCAGCCGCTCAGCCGTTCGCGGAATGCGGCCTCGTCGGGCGAATCACGAAAGTCCAATGGTCAGCTCCTCCAACTTGGCGGGCCAGGTCTCGGTGGCGGCCAGCACCCGGCGAAGATAGACGTGAGCCAGGCACTCCCATGTGTTGCCGATACCGCCGTGCACCTGAATAGACGTCTCGCACACCGTCATTGCGGCGCGCGCGCAATAGATCTTCGCCACCCGGTTCGCTTCGATCGCTTCGCGCATCGGAAGCTCGTCGACGGCCCACGCGCCGTGGCGCGCCACGCTGATCGACCCCTCGATCAACGCCAGGCTCTCGGCGAGCAGATGCGCGACGGCCTGATAGGAGCCGATGGCTGACCCGTACTGCTCACGCACCTTGGCGTACTCGGTGGCCAGCGCGTGGGTGCCGCGGGCCGCGCCGACGATGTCGGCAGTGGTCGCCGCGAGTGCCAGCGCATACCAGCGCCCGGAGTCTTCGTCGGACAGCTCCGTCAACTCGCTCGGCGACTCCACCACGCCGGCAAGGCTTCCCGTCAGGTCGACCGATTCCGGGGCACTCGCGGGCGACAGAACGGCTCGCCCGAGCCGGTTCTGGAGATCGTCGATGAGCACCGGCCCGAGGTAGGGTACGTCGACCAGTCCCCTGCCGAACTCTTCGGCGACAATCGCGACCTCCACGGCAGACGCGCCGTCCGCGCGCAGGGTCCGGAACCCGGTGGCGTCCACCGCCTTCTCCAGCCGCGTACGACGCGTCGCGTCATCGAGGTCGGCCACCGATCCCGGCCCGAAGTCACCTGCCACCTCCGCGGCGGCATCGCGGAGCTGTCGCTGCTCCTGGGTCAGACGAACGTCCACTGTTCTCCTCCGCTCTCGGCGCTCATCGCGCGCTCCCGCAAGACTCTCCGCAACACCTTGCCCGAGGGCAGCCGCGGGATCTCGTCGACGACCAGCACCCGACTGGGACGTTTGTAGGAAGCCAGCCGATGCCCCACGAGGGTGACGAGCTCATCGGTGTCGACGGTGCCGTTCACCGCAACGGCGGCGACGATCGCCTCTCCGTCGGCCGCGGGAACACCGAATACCGCGCAATCCTCGACGGCAGGATGACCGTGAAGGACGCCCTCGACCTCTGCCGGCGCGACCTGGAAACCGCGGACTTTGATCATCTCCTTGGCGCGGTCGGTGATCCGCAGCCAGCCGTCGGCATCGAGACTTCCGACGTCACCGGTGCGGTACCAGCCGTCGCAAAACGCGTCCGCTGTGCAGTGTTCCGGGAGGTAGCCCGCCATCACCGAGCCGGAGCGCACCTGGATCTCGCCCTCCTCACCTGCGGGCAGCGGCTTGCCGGTCTCCAGTGAGACGGTCCGGATGTTCACGTCCGCGACGGCACGCCCGACCGTGTCGAGCCGCGCGTGCCGAAGGTCGTTGCAGGAGATCACCGGAAGCTCGCTCGCGCCGTAGGCGGTGACCCACGAAACCCCTGTGCGTGCCGAAACCGCCTCCGCCACAGTCTGCGTCACCGGGGTGGCACACCACATGATGTACCGCAGTGACGACAGGTCGTGGTCTTCCAGGTGTGGATGCGCCGACAGCGCCAAGGCAATGGGCGCGACGGCCATCTCGATCGTGATGCCTTCGGATTCGATGTGGCGCAGCATCGCGTCGATGTCGAACCTGCGGTGCATCCGGATCCAGGCACCGGTGTCGAGCGCCATGATGATGTTGAGCAGACCCAGGATGTGCGACGGCGGGGTCATCACCTGCATGCGGTCTGCCGACGTCAACCCGAGCGCCTCGCGCCAGTGCCGGATCGCCACCGCCAGCGAGGCATGCGTATGGCGCACCGCCTTGGGCATGCCCGTCGTTCCTGAGCTGAACACGAACACCGCGTCGGCTTCAGGCGCCGGCGCCTCTGCCGGCACGGGCCCGGCCACGATCTCGTCGTCGAGCGAGACCATCGGCATCACCTCGGCGAGCACCGAATGATCGCCCACCGCATGCGTCGGTGCCGTCAGCGACAGGGCGTGGTCGACCTCGGTGCGCTTCCACGCGGGGCTCAGCAGTACCGCCGCCGCTCCGAGCCGCCAGATGGCACGCAGCGCCACCACGAACTCGGGGCGGTTGGACGACATCAGCGCGACTCGGGAACCGCGCGTGACGCCCCGCTGACTCAGCGACGATGCCATCCCGCCTGCTAGTCCGTCGAGTTCGGCGAGGCTGTACTGCCGGTCCTCGAAGGCGAGCGCCATCGGCTCACACACGTCGCGCGCGCCCCTTCCGGAAGTAATGGATGATGTCGGCGAGAGGACTACGGTTTGTCCAGGAGAATAGTATTCTCCTATTATCAGAATGACAATGTCGAAAGAGGGTCACATGACCGACCCGCAGGCACCGGGAACGGGGTCCGCAGTGACTGAGGCAGCAGCCCAGGGCACCATCACCATCCATCTCGACGGCTCGACGGCATCGGTCGGTCAGCGGCCGGGCGAAACCCTGCTGGAAAGCGCGCGCCGCGCAGGCATGGGACCGCCGTTCTCCTGCGAGGCAGGCAACTGCGGCACGTGCATGGCGCTTCTCACCGAGGGCACGGCCACGATGCGCGTCAACGACGCGCTCACCGAAGACGAAGTCGACGAGGGATACGTGCTCACCTGCCAGGCCGTTCCGGACACCCCGAGCGTGACCGTCAACTACGACGAGTGAGCCGCCGCGCCGGCGTGCTCGTCCAGCGCAGGCGCAGGCCGATACTCGGGCTCATAACCCGCAATCCTGATCGGACTGCCCACCAGTCGAAAAGCTCCTGCGGTGACCAATGCCTCGGGTGTCGACCGAAGCGCCTCCGGCAGTGTGCGCACCGCGGCAACCGGAAGTCCCAACGGCCGCAACCGTTCCTGCCAGTTCAGGGCGGTGTCCGTCGCCAGGACAGCGCTGACCAACTCCAGCACCTCGTCGCGACGCGCCGCGCGTTCGGCCAGCGTGGCGAAACCCTCGATACCGGCCTCGGCCGCGAACGCCGCCCAGAACGCGTCGTGGGTGATGAACAGCGCCAGGTATCCGTCGGCGGTCAGGAACAATTGCGCGGGCACGTAGAACGAGTGAGCGCCATAGGGGTAACGCTTCGGCTCGAGACCGTCGTTGAGAAACGCCGCTGCCCGATAGTTCAGCTGCGAGAGCATCACATCCTGCATCGACACGTCGACCTGCCCGCCGCGGCCCGCGACGATCTGGGCCAGCAATCCGAGCGCCGCGGTGAGCCCGGTCGAATTGTCCACCGACGAGTATCCCGGCAGCGTCGGCGGACCGTCCGGATCGCCCGTCATGGCAGCCACGCCCGTCGCGGCCTGGATCACGTAGTCGAACGCCGGGTCGTCGCCACCGTCGAGCCCGAAGCCCGTCAGCGCGACGCAGACGATGGCCTCGTTGAACTCTTTGAGCGCCTCGTAGGTCAAACCCAGCCGCTTGATCGCCGACGGCTTCATGTTGACGAGCAGCGCATGCGAACTCACGACGAGCTCGCCCAGCTGCCGCCGGCCTTCGGTCGAGCGGAGGTCGAGTACCACGCTCTGCTTGTTGCGGTTCAGACTCGCGAAGTAACTGTCACTGACCTGCCTGGAGATCTCGCCGCCCGGCGGTTCGATCTTGATCACTTCGGCGCCGAGATCGGCGAGCATCATCGTCGCGTACGGCCCCGCCAGCATGACGCCGACCTCGAGGATCCGGATGCCCGCGAGCGGGCCGACAGACGTCACTTGACGGCCTTTGCGAGCTCTCCGATCACCTCACGCGTCCGGTACTTCGACGCCACCAGCTCGTCGCGTGTCTCCCCGATCGGCAGCAATCGCACCGACAGGTCCGTCACGCCGGCGTCGGCAAACTGCTTGAAACGGGCCAGGATCGCGTCCTCGTCGCCCGCTGCGCAGAGGTCTCCGACGTTGCGTGCGTCGCCCCGGTCGAGCAGCCGCTGATAGTTGGGCGAGGTCTCCGCCTCAGCCAAGATCCGGTTCGCCCGTTCCTTGGCGGCGTCGATCTCGGAGTTCGCGCACAGACACACCGGGATGCCGGCCACGATGCGCGGCGCCGGGCGTCCCGCCTCGGCCGCGGCCTTGGTGATCTTCGGCGCGATGTGCTCTCCGATGGCCTTCTCGTCGGCCATCCACAGCACGGTGCCGTCGGCCTGCTCTCCCGCGATCTGCAACATCACGGGACCGAGTGCAGCGACCAAGACCGGAAGTGGCTGTGCTGCAGCCAGAACGGTCGGGTTGTGCACCGTGAAGGTGTCGTTCTCCACGTCGACATCACCGGGCCCGGCCAGTGCGGCATTGAGCACCTCGAGGTAGTCGCGGGTATACGCCGCGGGCTTGTCGTAGGGAATACCCAACATGTCACGCACGATCCAGTGGTGCGACGGCCCGACACCGAGAGCCAGCCGGTTCTCCGCCATCGCATGCACCGAAAGCGCTTGTCGGGCAAGCGCCACGGGATGTTGCGCCTGCAGCGGGACCACAGCCGTGCCGAGTTCGATGCGCGAAGTGTGGGCGGCCATCAGCGCGACCATCGTCAGGCAGTCGAAGTCATTGGGTACCTGCGGCATCCACGCCGTGTCCAGACCCGCCGATTCCGCCCATTCGATGTCGGACACCAGCTTGGCGACCTTGCGTGCCATGTCGCCGCGCTCGGCCCCGATCATCACACCGAGTCTCATGCTGAGTTCTCCTTTGCCGAGAGTGCGACCAGATCGCGGATAGGTCCGTGAACACGCGCTGAGCGCACCCTCGGCCAGACCGACGTCATTGCGCGGCTTCTTTGGTCAGCTCACGTACATCGCGCACCAGGTCCTCCAGCGAGGTCCCCGTCGGAAACACGGCGGCGGCACCGGCGTCCAGCAGCTTCTGCACATCGCCCTGCGGGATGGTCCCGCCCACGACCACCGCGATGTCACCGGCGTCGGCGGCCCGCAGCGCGTCGACCGTCCGGGCGGTCAGCGAGATGTGAGCGCCGGAGAGAATCGAAAGGCCCACCAGCGCAACGTCTTCCTGGAGGGCGATCGACACGATGTCCTCGATGCGTTGCCGGATTCCGGTGTAGATCACCTCGAAACCCGCATCGCGCAGCGTGCGCGCGACGATCTTGGCTCCTCTGTCGTGGCCGTCCAACCCAGGCTTGGCCACCAACACGCGTACGCCCATCGCCAGAACACCTCCTCTCTAGAAAACGACGGGCTGCTGGAACTCGCCCCAGACCGACTTCAGCGTCGACACCATCTCGCCCACGGTGCAGTAGGCATTCGCGCAGTCGATCAGATTGTGCATCAGGTTGCCGTCGCCCTCGGCGGCGCGGGCCAGCGCGGTCAGCGCCTCCTTCACCGCGACGTCGTCGCGTTCGGCCTTGACCTTGGCCAGACGCCGGAGCTGCTTGTCTCGCCCCTCCGCGTCGAGCTCATAGGTCGCGAGGTCGGGCGGTGGTTCGTCGACGACGAACTTGTTCACGCCGACGACGGGCCGCTCGCCCGATTCGACCTGCTGATGGATCTTGAACGCTTCGTCGGCGATGAGGCCCTGCAGGTAGCCGTCCTCGATACAGCGCACCATGCCGCCGTGCGTCTCGAGATCGTGCATGATCTCGATGATCTTCTCCTCCGTGGCATCGGTCAGCGCCTCGACGAAGTACGAGCCCCCGAGCGGATCGGCCACCTTCGTGACGCCCGTCTCGTAGGCCAGGATCTGCTGTGTGCGCAGCGCCAGCGTCGCCGACTCCTCCGACGGCAGCGCGAAGGGCTCGTCCCATGCCGCGGTGAACATCGACTGCACTCCACCGAGCACGGCGGCCAGAGCTTCGTAGGCCACCCGCACCAGATTGTTCTGCGCTTGCGGCGCATACAGCGACGCCCCGCCTGCGACACAGCCGAACCGGAACATCGATGCCTTGTCGGTGGTGGCGCCGTAACGCTCCCGCACGATCGTCGCCCAACGCCGGCGCCCGGCCCGGTACTTGGCGATCTCTTCGAAGAAGTCGCCGTGGGTGTAGAAGAAGAACGAGATCTGCGGGGCGAACTTGTCGATGGTCATGCGGCCGCGCTCGACGACGGTGTCGCAGTAAGTGACGCCGTCGGCGAGCGTGAACGCCATCTCCTGCACGGCATTGGCGCCGGCATCGCGGAAGTGGGCGCCCGCCACCGAGATCGCGTTGAACCGCGGCACCTCGGCGGCGCAGAACTCGATCGTGTCGGCGATCAGTCGTAACGACGGCTCCGGGGGCCAGATCCACGTCCCGCGGGATGCGTACTCCTTGAGGATGTCGTTCTGGATGGTGCCGGTGAGCTTCTCCCGCGGGACGCCCTTCTTCTCGGCGGCAGCGACGTAGAACGCGAGCAGGATGGCGGCCGTGCCGTTGATCGTGAAGCTGGTGCTGATCTTGTCCAGCGGAATGCCGTCGAACAGGATCTCCGCGTCGGCGAGGGTGTCCACCGCGACGCCGACACGACCGACCTCCTCGCCGTACTCGGCGTCGTCGGAGTCGTAGCCGCACTGTGTCGGCAGGTCGAGGGCCACCGACAGTCCGGTGCCTCCCTGGTCCAGCAGGTAGCGGTAGCGGCTGTTGGATTCCTCAGCGGTGCCGAAGCCCGAATACTGGCGAAATGTCCACGTCTTACCCCGGTAACCGGACGCGAAGTTGCCACGGGTGAACGGATACACGCCGGGCGGCGGCGGTTCGACCGCCCGCTCGCCCGGTCCGTACACGGGTTCCAGTGGGATACCGGAGGGGGTCTCGACCCGAGGCACGACTTGCTCGCTCATCGTTGGATAACGTACTTGCAAAAAATGAGAATGCCAATACCGTCTGAGGCAAAGCCGCACGCCGCAGCACGTGCGGCGCCCCCGACAAGTCAGCCGAAGCCCCGGTACACAGCGATTATGGGATTCGCCTAAAATGAGAACGGCACTATCTAGCGCCGACGAGGAGGGCCGACGTTTGCCTGAGAGCAGCGCACAGTTCGCCGACCGCACCATCGTGGTCTCGGGAGGCAGCCGAGGGATCGGGTTGGCCATCGCCCTGGGCGCTGCCCGACGCGGCGCCAACGTCGTGCTTCTGGCCAAGACTGCCGAGCCACACCCCAAACTTCCCGGCACCGTGCACACCGCCGTGGCCGAGGTCGAGGCCGCGGGCGGCAAGGGTGTCGCGGTCGTCGGCGACGTACGCAAGGAGGAGGACGTCGCACGCGCGATCGAGACGGCAGCGGCGCACTTCGGCGGCGTGGACATCGTCGTCAACAATGCCAGCGCGATCGCCACCGAGCCGACCGATCAGTTGTCGGTCAAGAAGTTCGATCTGATGATGGACATCAACGTCCGAGGCACCTTCCTGCTGACCAAGGCCGCGCTGCCGCACCTGCGGAAGTCCCGGTCGGCGCACGTGCTGACGCTCGCGCCGCCACTGAACCTGTCCCCCAAATGGCTCGGCGCCCACCCCACCTACACGCTGTCCAAGTACGGGATGACCCTGCTGTCGCTGGGCTGGGCCGCCGAGTACGCCGACGCGGGAATCGGGTTCAGCTGCCTCTGGCCCGAGACCTACATAGCGACCTCCGCGGTCACCAACCTGGCCGAAGGAGATGCGCTGGTGAAGGCATCGCGCAGCCCCGACATCATGGCCGACGCCGCGGTCGCGATCCTGTCGCGGCCACCGGGCACCGTGAACGGCCAGACCTTCATCGACTCCGACGTCCTCACCGAAGCCGGCGTCACCGACCTGTCTGCGTACGGCGGCGGCGACGCCCCGATCCTGGACATCTTCGTCGACGAGCGCGTGTCATGAGCATCTCGCTGTTGTTGGAGATGGCGTGCGACGCCGGTTCCGATCGGACGGCGGTGGTCGCCGACGAAGCGCGACTGACCACAGCCGAACTGAGCGCGTTGGCCGACGGTGGTGCCGGCGTGATCGCCGCGTCGGGGGCCCAGCACGTCGCCTACGTCGGCACCGGCGGCGCGATGCTGCCGCTGCTGCTGTTCGCCGCGGCGCGTGCCGCGATTCCGGTCACCCCGTTGAACTACCGACTGTCGGCCGAGGGGCTGCGCGCGCTGCTCGACCGGCTGCCCGCACCCCTGGTCGTCGTCGACGACGAATACCGCGACGCCGTCGGTGACCGGTACCCGAGGATGGGTTCCGCCGAATTTCTCGAGGCGGCCCGCGCAGCCGAACCGGCTGCCGAGTTCGCCGACCCCGATGGTGTCGGGGTGGTGCTGTTCACCTCGGGGACGACGTCGAAACCCAAAGCCGTTGAACTCACTCACAGCAATTTGACCAGCTACATCATGGGCACCGTCGAGTTCGCCTCCGCCGAACCCGACGACGCCGCGCTGATCTGCGTCCCGCCCTACCACATCGCCGGGGTCAGCGCCGCCCTGTCCAACCTCTACGCGGGCCGGAAGATGGTGTACCTGACCACCTTCGACGCACAGAAGTGGGTGCAACTGGTCAACGACGAAGGCGTCACCTCGGCGACGGTGGTGCCCACCATGCTCGACCGCATCGTCACGGTCCTCGAATCGCAGAACACCACCCTGCCGACGCTGCGCACCCTGGCCTACGGCGGGTCCAAAGTACCGCTGCCGCTGGTGCGCAAA
>NZ_JAQGCZ010000009.1 GCF_027706845.1 Mycolicibacterium sp. BiH015 | reverse complement strand
CGGAAGCTAAGCCTACCAGCGCCGATGATACTACCCACCCGGGTGGAAAAGTAGGACACCGCCGAACACACATTAGGAATCGCCCCCCACAATTGCGTGGGGGGCGATTTCCAATTTGCGGGCTTTGTCGCAAATACGGATTAATTATGAGCCGAAAGATCTTGGCCGTATCCTTTCTTTGTGCCCCACGACAATCAGGGTGGCCGCGGCGATCGTCGACCCACCCGCGCCTCCAATGGCGGCGGACAGCGCCCCCGCAGGGATCAACGCCCAGCACCGCGGTTTTCGGGGCCCAACCGGGCACGTCCTGCGCAGCCCGCGTCCGACGGTGGGGACAGCCGCCCGAGCGGCCCGCGTATCCCGCCCGAAATCGAGGCCAGGCAACTGGCTCCAGAGATTCGTGGTGAGCTCACCACCCTCGACAAGTCGACTGCCGACATCGTCGCGCGGCACCTCGTCGCCGCCGGTGAACTGCTGGAAGAAGACCCCGAAGCCGCTCTGGAGCACGCTCGCGCAGCACGCGCCCGTTCGGGCCGCATCGCCGCGGTCCGCGAGGCCGTCGGCATCGCCGCCTATCAGTGTGGAGATTGGGCGCAAGCCCTTGCAGAGCTCCGTGCGGCACGCCGAATGGGCAGTCGCTCACCTCTTTTGGCGCTCATCGCCGATTGTGAACGGGGCGTAGGGCGCCCGGAGCGTGCCATCGAACTCGCACGCAGCCCGGAAGCGGCCGAACTCACCGGCGACGATGCCGACGAACTCCGCATCGTCGTCGCAGGCGCCCGCTCGGATCTCGGACAGCACGAGCAGGCGCTCGCCATCCTCTCCAGCCCTGCGCTCGATCCGTCCCAATCCGGTCAAACTCCCGCGCGACTCTTCTATGCCTACGCGGATACGCTGCTCGCCCTCGGCCGCAAAAGCGAAGCGCTCCAGTGGTTCCTGCACGCCGCCGAAGCCGATGTCGACGGGGTCACCGACGCCGAGGACCGGATCACGGAGCTGTCCTGACGTGAACACTCTTGCGCAGCAACATGATTGTCTGCTGCTCGACCTCGACGGCACGGTGTTCCGCGGGCACGAGCCCACGCCCGGCGCCGTCGAGACACTGGCGGCGGTCGAGTCCCGGATCCTGTTCGTCACCAACAACGCGTCCCGCAGTGCCGGTCAAGTGGCCGACCATCTCGGCGAACTCGGATTCTCGGCGGCGCCGGAAGACGTAGTCACCAGCGCACAAAGCGCGGCACGCCTGCTGGCGGAGCAACTACCCGGCGGAGCCAAGGTTCTCATCGTCGGCACGGATTCGCTCGCGGCCGAGGTCAGGGGCGTGGGGCTGGAGCCCGTACGGGAATGGGCGGAGGCTCCCGTCGCCGTCGTACAGGGGCACAACCCGGAGACGGGATGGCAGATCCTCGCCGAAGCGGCCCTGGCAATCCGTTCCGGTGCACTGTGGGTCGCCGCCAATGTCGACAAGACTCTTCCCTCCGAACGGGGCCTGCTTCCCGGCAACGGTTCCATGGTCGCCGCGCTGCGCACCGCCACCGACACCGAACCGCAGGTGGCCGGCAAACCCGCACCGGTGTTGATGTCAGATGCACTCTCGCGCGGACAGTTCGACACACCGCTGGTCATCGGAGATCGCCTCGACACCGATATCGCCGGCGCCGTCGCGTCGAAACTGCCCAGCTTGATGGTGCTGTCCGGCGTGAGTTCCGCAGAAGACGCGATCTGGGCGGCAGTCGAGCAGCGACCTGACTTCCTTGCCGAGGATTTGCGGGCCCTCACCGCGCAGAATGCCGACCTGCTGCGGATCGCCTCTCACCCCGGATGGCGCGTGGAGATTGCCGACCGGGGCGTCACGGTGACGTCGACCGGGGCCGACCCCGGCGATGCGCTGTCGGTGGTGCGCGCCGTCGCCGCGACGGTCTGGGCCGCCGACATCCCGAGAAGCCCCATCATCGGCGGAGACGACGCGGCGCGACAGGCCGTCGAACGGTGGTCGCTGGTGTCGTCTCGCATCGACTAGCGTGAACTCCGACATGAGTAACGAAGCCGACCAGATCCGTGCCCAGGTCGTCGAACTCCTCGGTGAGCCGTTCGACCTCTCGGCGTCCGACCTGGACGCCGTGGCGGCGCGCCTCGAAGAGGCGCACGATCTGCTGGTGCGCGCGCTGGAATCGGTCGAGAAGGGCTGAACCGCGTGACGCGTCGCGCACGTGTAGACGCCGAACTGGTCCGACGGGGCCTCGCCCGTTCGCGCCAGCAGGCGGCGGAGCTGATCGGGGCCGGCCGGGTCCGCGTCGACGGGATGCCGGCAGCCAAACCCGCGACCGCAGTCTCCGTGAGTGCCAATCTGACCGTCGACCAAGGTGACGAGGACAGCTGGGTGTCCCGCGGCGCGCACAAGTTGATCGGCGCCCTTGATGCGTTCGGACTCGAGGTCGAGGGCCGGAGATGCCTGGATGCCGGCGCCTCGACCGGTGGATTCACCCAGGTCCTGCTGAGTCGCGGTGTCCGTGAGGTCGTAGCCGTCGACGTGGGGTACGGACAGCTGGCGTGGCCGGTGCGCACCGACCCGCGAGTGGTCGTCATGGAACGCACCAACGTGCGTGACCTGACCCCTGACGCGATCGGCGGCCCGGTCGACCTCGTCGTCGCGGATCTGTCGTTCATCTCGCTGGCGACCGTGCTGCCCGCACTCACCGCGTGCGCGTCACCGGGCGCCGATATCGTTCCCATGGTGAAACCGCAGTTCGAGGTCGGCAAGGACAGGGTCGGTGCCGGCGGCGTGGTCTCTGATCCGCTGCTGCGCGCCGATGCGGTGCGAGGGGTCGCGCGCCGCGCGGCCGAGCTGAACTGGCACGCTGTCGCCGTGACCGCCAGCCCGTTGCCCGGACCCGCAGGCAACGTCGAGTACTTCCTGCACCTGCGGGCCCAGGCCGACGCGATGCAACCCGACGAGTTCGATGCCGCGGTGCACCGAGCCGTCGAGGAGGGGCCACGATGACGGACCACCCGGATCGCACCATCCTGCTCGTCGTGCACACCGGTCGCCCGGATGCCGCCGACGTCGCGCGCCGCGTCGAAAAGGTGCTCGCCGACAACGGGATCGGGTTGCGGGCGCTGTCCGCCGAGGCAGTCGACCGCGGGCCCATACCGCTCTCGCCCGACGACAGAAGGGCCCTCGGCGCCGAGATCACGGTGGTCGACGCCGATGAGCGGGCCGCGGAGGGGTGCGAGCTGGTCCTTGTGCTCGGCGGCGATGGGACTTTCCTGCGTGCCGCAGAATTGGCGCGCAATGTCGAGATCCCCGTGCTGGGCGTGAACCTCGGCAAGATCGGCTTCCTGGCCGAGGCCGAGGCCGAGGCGATCGACACCGTGATCGACCACATCGTCCGTCGCGATTACCGCGTGGAGAACCGGATGACCCTCGATGTCACGGTGCGGGCGGGTGGCGAGATTCTGGACCGCGGATGGGCGCTCAACGAGGCCAGCCTGGAGAAGGGCCCCCGGCTCGGGGTGCTCGGCGTGGTCGTCGAGGTCGACGGACGGCCGGTGTCGTCGTTCGGGTGTGACGGAGTGCTGGTGTCCACACCGACGGGGTCGACGGCCTATGCGTTCTCAGCGGGCGGGCCGGTGTTGTGGCCCGACCTGGAGGCGATCATCGTGGTGCCGAACAATGCGCACGCGTTGTTCGCCCGCCCGATGGTCACCAGCCCCGAGGCCTCGATCGCGATCGAGATCGAGGCAACAGGTCACGATGCGCTGGTGTTCTGCGACGGCCGGCGGGAGATGGTCGTGCCCGCTGGGGGACGGCTGGAGGTGATCCGGTGCGGCACGCCCCTGAAGTGGGTGAGGCTCGACAGCGCTCCGTTCACCGACCGGCTGGTACGCAAGTTCCGGTTGCCGGTCACAGGGTGGCGCGGGCAGTAGTGCTAGCGGAGATCCGAATCGAGGCGCTGGGCGCCATCCACGCCGCGACCGCCGAGTTCGACGGCGGGCTGACCGTACTCACCGGCGAGACCGGCGCGGGCAAGACGATGGTCGTCACCGGGCTGCACCTTCTGGGCGGCGCCCGCGCCGACGCGACCAAGGTTCGTTCGGGCGCAGACCGTGCAGTCGTCGAAGGTCGTTTCACCACAGATGAACTCGGCGAGTCCGTGATCGCCCAGGTCGAAGAGATTCTCGACTCCTCTGGTGCCGAACGTGACGACGACGGCAGCGTCATCGCCGCGCGTTCGGTCAATCGGGACGGCCCGTCGCGGGCGTTCCTTGGCGGCCGCAGCGTGCCCGCGAAATCGCTGAGCGAGTTCACCAACGAACTGCTCACACTGCACGGCCAGAACGACCAACTGCGCCTGATGCGGCCCGAAGAGCAGCGCGCAGCCCTGGATCGCTTCGCCGATGTCGGTCACCGGCTGGAGCGCTACCGCGTGGTCCGTGAAGAATGGCTCGGGGCCAGACGCGACCTCGAGGACCGGCGCCGCCGCACCAGAGAACTTGCTCAGGAGGCCGACCGGCTGCAGTTCGCGCTGAACGAGATCGATGTCGTATCACCGCAATCCGGTGAGGACGAGGCCCTCGTGGCCGATATCCGTAGGCTTTCCGAACTCGACGCGTTGCGCGAGGCGGTCCAGACGGCACGGGCCGCACTCGCCGGCGAGGGCGACGAGGGCGCCGACGGGTTCTCCGCCGCCGGCGCGGTCGGCCAGGCGCGCACTGCCCTGGAGAACACCGACGATGCCCCTCTCAAGTCGCTGGCCGAGCAGCTGGGGGCGGCGTTGACGGTGCTTGTGGACGTGTCCGGCGAGCTCACCCACTATCTTTCTGAACTTCCCAGCGACGCAAGCACATTGGAAACGAAGTTGGCGCGCCAAGCCGAGCTGCGGACGCTGACCAGAAAGTACGCCGCGGACATCGACGGGGTACTGAGCTGGGCCGAGGAGGCTCGCGAACGCCTCTCGCAGCTCGACGTCTCCGAAGAGACGCTGGCCGGGATGGAACGCCGCGTCGCAGAGCTGCAGTCGAAGGTGGTCTCGGCGGCCGAGGACGTCACGAAGGTGCGGGTCAAGGCGGCCAAAGGATTGTCGAAGGCGGTCACGGCCGAACTGTCGGGCCTGGCGATGTCCGGCGCCGAGTTCATGATCTCGGTCGCGCCCCTGGTTGCGCGCGCCGATGACAGCGCCCCGCTGGCGCTCCCGTCCGGGACCACTGTTCACGCCGGACATGACGGGGTGGACGCCGTCGAGTTCGGCTTCGCGGCCCACGGCGGTTCCGACCTGTTGCCGCTGAACAAGAGCGCTTCGGGCGGAGAGTTGTCGCGGGTGATGCTGGCGCTCGAGGTGGTGCTGTCGGCATCGACAGAGGGCACCACGATGGTGTTCGACGAGGTCGATGCCGGCGTCGGGGGACGAGCGGCCGTGCAGATCGGTCGCAGGCTGGCGCGGCTGGCGCGCACGCACCAGGTCATCGTGGTCACCCATCTTCCCCAGGTCGCGGCGTATGCCGACGCCCATCTCGTGGTCGAGGGAGTCAGTGGTCGTGACGACGGCAAGAAGGCCAGTGCTAAGTCGAGCGGTGTCCGGCGACTCGACCACGACGATCGGGTCGCCGAACTGGCCCGGATGCTTGCCGGACTGGGGGAGTCCGACAGCGGGCGGGCGCATGCTCGAGACCTGCTCGACGCGGCCCGCAAGGACAAGGCCGGCTCCAGCGATGCCGCTATACGGGTGTGACTGCTGTGAAATTTGTGACTGAAGTGATGAAACATAACTTCTGAGGCTGGTGTTACGGCGCGCCTCCGACATTTCCGAGGCAGGGCTGTCCAGAATCGGCCCATGAAGATGTCTGCGTTGCTGTCCCGTAATGCCAGCTCAAAGCCAGGTATCACCGGCACCGCCCGGGTCGACCGTGACATCGATCGACTTCTCAGACGTGTCACCCCGGGTGACATCGTCGTTCTCGACGCCCTCGACCTGGACCGCGTCACGGCGGACGCCCTGGTCGACGCCGGCGTCGCAGCCGTGGTGAATGCATCGACCTCCATCTCCGGTCGCTACCCCAACCTCGGCCCCGAGGTGCTGGTCGCCAACGGCATCACGCTCGTCGACGACACCGGCCCCGAAGTCTTCAAGAAGGTCAAGGACGGCGCGCGCATCCGACTCAACGAGGGAGGCGTGTACTCCGGTGACCGGCGGCTGATCCTGGGCACCGAGCGCACCGACGCCGACATCCACGAGCTGATGCAAGAGGCCAAGGGCGGTCTCGTGGCACACCTGGAGGCTTTCGCCGGCAACACCATCGAGTTCATCCGCAGCGAGAGCCCGCTGCTGATCGACGGGATCGGCATTCCCGACGTCGACGTCGACATGAACCGTCGTCACGTCGTGATCGTGGCGGAGGAGGACAACGCCGCCGCCGACCTGAAGGCCCTCAAGCCGTTCATCAAGGAGTATCAGCCGGTCCTCGTCGGCGTCGGCATGGGCGCTGACATCCTGCGCAAGGCCGGCTACCGGCCGGCGTTGATCGTCGGTGATCCCGACAAGATCAGCACCGAGGTGCTGCGCTGCGGCGCCCAGGTCGTGCTGCCCGCCGACGCCGACGGGCATGCGGCGGGCCTCGAGCGCATCCAGGACCTCGGCGTCGGGGCGATGACGTTCCCCGCGGCTGGTTCGGCTGCCGACCTCGCCCTGCTGCTCTGTGACCACCACGGTGCGTCCTTGATCGTCACCGTCGGTCATACCGCCAGCATCGAAGAGTTCTTCGACCGCACCCGGCAGCAGAGCAATCCGTCCACCTTCCTGACCCGTATGAAGGTCGGGGAGAAGCTCGTCGACGCGAAAGCGGTTGCCACGCTGTACCGCAGCCGTGTCTCCGGTGGCGCGATCGCGCTCTTGGTTCTTGCGATGCTGATCGCGGTGATTGCGGCGCTGTGGGTGTCGCGCGCGGATGCCGCCGTGCTGGAGTGGGTTTCGCAGTACTGGAATCAGTTCCTGCTGTGGGTCCAGGGCCTGGTCTCGTAGGGGGCTGTCGATGATCTCGCTGCGCTCGCATGCCATTTCGCTCGCTGCGGTGTTCCTGGCGCTGGCCATCGGCGTGGCCTTGGGGTCGGGGATGCTTTCCAACACCGTGCTGTCCGGCCTGCGCGACGACAAGCAGGACATGCAGCAGCAGATCGACACCTTGACCGACGACCGCAATATGCTGAACGAGAAGCTCAGCGCCGCAGGTGATTTCGACGCTCAGATGGCTCCCAGGATCCTGCAGGACACGCTGGTCAAGAAGTCGGTGGTCATCTTCCGGACCCCCGACGCCGCCGACGACGACGTCGAAGCGTTGGCCCGTCTCGTCGCGGCAAGCGGCGGGACGGTCACGGGGACGATCGGCCTGACCCAGGAGTTCGTCGAAGCCAACTCGGCCGAGAAGCTGCTGTCCGTGGTGAACTCGCCGATCGTCCCCGCCGGTGCTCAGTTGAGCACCGCCACCGTCGATCAGGGCTCGCAGGCCGGCGATCTGCTCGGCATCACACTGCTGATCGACAGGGATCCGAAAGTGGCACCGGTGGACGACACCCAGCGCGATACCGTTCTGGCCGCGCTGCGCGACACCGGATTCGTGACATACGGCACCGAACGGATCGGCGCGGCCAACACCGCGCTCGTCGTCACCGGTGGGCCGCTCGGCGACGACGCGGGGAACCAGGGTTCCACGGTCGCCCGCTTCGCCGCCGGTCTTGCACGGCACGGTTCGGGCACGGTCCTCGTCGGTCGCGACGGATCCGCCACCGGAACCGCAGCCGTCGCCGTGACGAGATCAGACGCCGCGCTCGAGAACGCGGTCAGCACCGTCGACAACGTCGACAGCGAATCGGGCCGAATCACGTCCGTACTTGCGCTCAGTGCGCTCGTGAACGGCGCCAAGCCCGACCAGTTCGGCATCGGACAGGGAGCCGCGTCGGTCACCGTGCCGCAGTAGTACGGCGCGTCAGCGACACCGTGTCGGTGTCGGTGTTAGGGTGAGATTCCGTGGGTCGGCAGGCCCCAAACCGGGTGCGAACCCAGCGAAACAAGCCCTGCCCGGTCATCACGGAGGTTGTTCTTGCCATCATTACGCAAGCACCCGCAAACGGCCACCAAACACCTTTTCGTCACCGGTGGTGTGGTGTCGTCCCTCGGCAAGGGTCTGACGGCGTCGAGCCTCGGCCAGCTCCTGACCGCGCGGGGCCTGCAAGTGACGATGCAGAAGCTCGATCCGTACCTCAATGTGGACCCGGGCACCATGAACCCGTTCCAGCACGGCGAGGTGTTCGTCACCGAGGACGGCGCCGAGACCGACCTCGACGTCGGTCACTACGAGCGCTTCCTGGACCGCGATCTGTCCGGCTCGGCCAATGTCACCACCGGTCAGGTGTATTCGACGGTGATCGCCAAGGAGCGTCGCGGCGAGTACCTCGGGGACACCGTCCAGGTGATCCCGCACATCACTGATGAAATCAAGCGGCGTGTCCTCGAGATGGCCGCCCCGGACGCCAACGGCCACCGGCCCGACGTGGTCATCACCGAGGTCGGCGGCACCGTCGGCGACATCGAGTCCCTGCCCTTCCTCGAGGCTGCCCGCCAGGTGCGCCACGAGGTGGGCCGGGAGAACTGCTTCTTCCTCCATTGCTCGCTGGTCCCGTACATGGCGCCCTCGGGCGAGCTCAAGACGAAGCCGACCCAGCATTCGGTCGCAGCGCTGCGCAGCATCGGCATCACGCCGGACGCGCTGATCCTGCGCTGCGACCGCGACGTCCCCGAACCCCTGAAGAACAAGATCGCGCTGATGTGCGACGTCGACATCGACGGCGTCATCTCCACGCCGGATGCCCCGTCGATCTACGACATCCCGAAGGTGCTTCACCGCGAGGAACTCGATGCCTACGTGGTGCGGCGCTTGAACCTGCCGTTCCGTGATGTCGACTGGACTCAGTGGAACGACCTCTTGCACCGAGTCCACGAGCCGCGCGAGACCGTGCGAATTGCGTTGGTGGGCAAGTACATCGACCTCTCGGATGCCTACCTGTCGGTTGCCGAGGCGCTGCGTGCGGGCGGTTTTGCCCACCACGCGAAAGTCGAGATGCGTTGGGTTGCGTCCGACGACTGCGAGACCGACGCAGGGGCGCTCACGGCGCTGGCCGATGTCGACGGCGTGCTCATCCCCGGAGGCTTCGGCATCCGGGGGATCGAGGGCAAGATCGGTGCGATCCGCTACGCCCGCAAGCGCGGCCTGCCCGTGCTGGGCCTGTGCCTGGGCCTGCAGTGCATCGTCATCGAGGCGGCGCGCTCGGTCGGACTGTCCGAGGCCAACTCCGCGGAGTTCGACCCCGACACCCCCGATCCGGTCATCTCCACGATGGCCGATCAGCGCGACGCCGTCGCCGGTGCGGCCGACCTGGGCGGCACGATGCGCCTCGGTGCTTATCCTGCTGTGTTGCAGAAGAATTCGCTGGTTGCCAAAGCTTATGACGCCACCGAGGTCTCGGAGCGGCATCGGCACCGCTACGAGGTGAACAACGCCTACCGTGACCGGATCGCCGAAAGCGGCCTGCGATTCTCGGGCACCTCGCCCGACGGCCATCTCGTCGAGTTCGTCGAGTACCCGCCCGACGTGCACCCGTTCATCGTCGGCACCCAGGCTCATCCCGAACTCAAGAGTCGCCCCACCCGCCCGCATCCGCTGTTCGTCGCCTTCATCGGCGCAGCGGTCGAGTACAGCAACGGCGAACGCCTCCCCGTCGAAATGCCGGCGATCCCCGATCAGCAGTCCAACGGCGCCGAACACGCCCTCGAGGACGCCCCGGCTCGTGGCTGAGGACGCACCGGGAAGCCACGAGTTCTCCGTTGCCGCCACCGAGACGGTGTATGTCGGCAAGATTCTGGCGTTGCGGGCCGACGAGGTGCGGATGCCGGGCGGTCGCACCGCGCGGCGTGAAGTCGTCGAGCATTTCGGCGCGGTCGCCATCGTCGCGTTGGACGACGACGGGCGGATCGTGCTGGTCCACCAGTACCGCCACGCGTTCGGCAGGCGGCTGTGGGAACTGCCTGCGGGTCTGCTCGATTTCGGTGGTGAGGAGCCGCACCGTTCGGCGGCTCGTGAGCTGGCCGAGGAGGTGGGCCTGGCGGCCGACACCTGGCGAACCCTCATCGACACCGACTCCGCGCCCGGGTTCTGCGACGAGAGCGTACGGGTGTTTTTGGCCACCGGACTGCGTGAGGTCGAGCGGCCCGAAGCGCATGACGAGGAAGCGGATCTGAAGGTGGAACGCTTCGATCTCGCCGACGCCGTCGCGAAGGTGTACTCGGGAGACATCGTGAACTCCATCGCGGTCGCGGGCATCCTCGCCGCGCATGCGATGCCCGACGTCGAGACGTTGCGACCCGTCGACGCTCCGTGGACCGACCGGCCGAGAGCGTTCGCCCGTCGAGTGGGCCACCAATGACCACGGGTGTCGAATCGCCGGTATTGGACGAACAGCTCCAGAGCTACCTCGACCACCTGGCGATCGAACGCGGTGTCGCGGCCAACACCCTCAGCTCCTACCGCAGAGACCTGCGGCGCTATGCCGACCACCTTTCTTCGCGCGGCGTCACGGACCTGGCCGGTGTCGCCGAGGTCGATGTCAGCGAATTCCTCGTGTCCCTGAGACGCGGCGACCCGGACAACGGCGTGGTCCCGCTGTCGGCGGTGTCGGCGGCGCGTGCCCTGATCGCCGTACGCGGACTACACAAGTTCGCGGCTGCCGAGGGCATCGCCGCGATCGACGTGGCCCGCGAGGTGAAGCCGCCGACCCCGAGCCGCCGGCTGCCCAAGAGCCTGACCCTCGACGAGGTGCTCGCGTTGTTGGAGGCCGCCGGGGGCGACAGCGACGCCGACTCGCCTCTGACACTGCGCAATCGCGCGCTACTGGAGCTGCTGTACTCGACCGGCGCCCGGATCTCGGAAGCCGTCGGCCTCGACATCGACGACGTCGACACCCAGGCCAGGTCTGTCCTCCTGCGAGGCAAGGGCGGTAAGCAGCGGCTGATTCCCATCGGGCGTCCGGCCGTGACCGCGCTCGACACCTACTTCGTGCGTGGCCGGCCGGACCTGGCGCGCCGCGGCAGGGGCACACCCGCGATCTTCCTCAACGCCCGCGGCGGCCGGCTGTCGCGTCAGAGTGCCTGGCAGGTGCTGCAGGATGCCGCCGACCGGGCGGGCATCACCGCAACGGTGTCACCGCACGTGCTGCGGCATTCGTTCGCCACCCACCTGCTCGACGGCGGCGCCGACGTCCGCGTCGTGCAGGAACTGCTCGGGCACGCGTCGGTGACGACGACGCAGATCTACACGATGGTCACGGTGACCGCGCTGCGCGAAGTGTGGGCGGGGGCGCACCCGCGGGCGCAGTGATCAGCGCTGGCCGAGATACTCCGACTCCAGCACCAGGTCGGGAAGCAACCCTTGGTACTCGACGTGGGTTCGGTGCTCGATGGTGTTCCACACCGTGCCTTCACTACCCCGCATGTACGCCCGGTAGGCCGGCGCGCCGGGAAAGCCCACGTTGTCGGCGACGACGATCGAGCCCGGGTGCAGCCAGTTGCGCATGAGGATGGTGCGCAGGTCCGACAGGTAGGCCCGCTTGTCGTGGTCGATGAACACCAGGTCCACAGCCCCGTCGGTGAACCCGTGCTCGCGTTCCAGCGTGTCGGCAGTGCGGCCCCCGTCGCCGAGCGTGCCGACGACGCAGGTGATCTGGTCGGCGACCCCGGCGTGTGCCCAGATCCGCCGCGCGACATCGGCATTCGCAGGTGAGAACTCGACCGAGCAGACCCGCGCCGACGGGGCTGCCGAAGCTATTCGAAGGGCGCTGTACCCGCAGTAGGTGCCGAGCTCAAGTACCAGGCCAGGGCCGGCCCGGCGGACGGCCGCGTCGAGCAGTGTGCCCTTCTTGTCGCCGACGTTGACGAGCACCGACTGCTCGTAGGCGAAGGAGTCGATCGCGGTCAGGACGTCGCTGATGTCGCCGCGGCGGGCGTTGGCTTCGACATACGCGGCGCAGGCCTCCTCGCGGCCGTCGCCGATCTGACCCGTCCGGATGAATGACGGCATGCCTGCCAGCAGCCGTGCCCATGACCTGATGCCCATGCCGACAGATTAGGAGGGTCGCGGGCGTGTTGCCTGCGGGTCTGGCTCACCAGCGCGTTGCGCACCGTTAAACTTGCCCGGATGTCCGCCATGCCTGAGGGTTGCCTGACCAGCGACGGTCCGGCATGACCGACGACACCGGACTGGACCCCCAGCCGACACCGGGCCTGACCGGCCGCCTGCCGCGCGACATCCCCGAGCCGGCACCGCGCACGTCGCACGGTCCGGCCAAGGTCATCGCGATGTGCAATCAGAAGGGCGGCGTCGGCAAGACGACCTCCACGATCAACCTGGGTGCCAGCCTCGCCGAATACGGCAGACGGGTTTTGCTCGTCGACCTCGACCCGCAGGGCGCCCTGTCGGCGGGGCTCGGAGTACCGCATTACGAACTCGACCACACCGTGCACAACCTGCTGGTGGAGCCGCGCGTGTCGATCGACCAGGTGTTGATCACGACCCGCGTGCCCGGCCTGGATCTGGTGCCGAGCAACATCGACCTGTCGGCCGCGGAGATCCAGTTGGTCAACGAGGTGGGCCGCGAGCAGTCGCTGGCCCGCGCGCTGTACCCGGTGCTGGACCGCTACGACTACGTCCTGATCGACTGCCAGCCGTCACTGGGGCTGCTCACCGTCAACGGGTTGGCGTGCAGCGACGGGGTCGTCATTCCGACCGAGTGCGAGTTCTTCTCGCTGCGCGGTCTGGCGCTGCTGACCGACACCGTCGAGAAGGTGCACGACCGGCTCAACCCCAAGCTGTCGATCAGCGGAATCCTGATCACCCGATACGACCCCAGGACCGTGAACTCGCGCGAGGTGATGGCGCGCGTGGTCGAGCGGTTCGGTGATCTCGTGTTCGACACCGTCATCACGCGCACCGTGCGCTTCCCCGAAACCAGTGTCGCCGGCGAACCCATCACCACCTGGGCGCCCAAATCGGCTGGGGCCGAAGCATATCGGGCGCTGGCGCGTGAGGTCATCCACCGGTTCGGCGCGTGAGCGAGCCGGCCACCGACGAGTCGGCACCGGTAGGTTTCCAGGTTCGGCTGAGCAATTTCGAGGGCCCGTTCGATCTGCTGTTGCAGCTGATCTTCGGCCACCGTCTCGACGTCACCGAGGTGGCGCTGCACCAGGTCACCGACGAGTTCATCGCCTACACCAAGGAGATCGGTCCTCAGCTGGAGCTGGACGAGACGACGTCGTTCCTGGTGGTTGCCGCCACGCTGCTCGACCTGAAGGCCGCGCGCCTGCTGCCCGCCGGTGAGATCCACGAGGAGGACGACCTGGCGCTTCTGGAGGTTCGCGATCTGCTGTTCGCGCGGTTGCTGCAATACCGGGCGTTCAAGCATGTCGCGGAGATGTTCGCCGAGCTCGAGGCCGCGGCGATGCGCAGCTATCCGCGCGCGGTGTCGCTCGAAGATCGCTACTCCGACCTGCTGCCCGAGGTGATGCTCGGCGTCGACGCCGCGCGATTCGCCGAGATCGCCGCAGCAGCCTTCACTCCACGCCCGGTGCCGGCCGTGGGTCTCGACCACCTGCACCAGGTGGCGGTCTCGGTGCCCGAGCAGGCGGCGAACCTGATGTCGCTGCTGGAGCAGCGGGGGATCGGTCACTGGGCCACGTTCTCCGACCTGGTCGCCGACTGCCGAATGCCGATGGAGATCGTCGGAAGGTTCCTTGCGCTGCTCGAGTTGTACCGAGCGCGGGCGGTAGCATTCGAGCAACCAGAAGCGCTTGGTGTGCTCCAGATTTCGTGGACCGGCGAGCGGCCGACCAGCGAGCAGCTGGCAACCGCGGATGCGGAATAGAAAGACGATGACAGAAGACATCTCGACTCAGGACGACCTCGATGGCGAGCTGGGCGCCGATCTCGGAACCGACGAGTTCGACGACGCGGTAGCTCCGGAGCTGGACGAGGCTGAGCTGGACGCCGTTCTGGAAGCGCTGCTGCTCGTCGTCGACACCCCGGCTTCGGTCGATGCGCTGGCCACCGCCACCGGTCAGCCGCCCGGTCGCGTGGCTGAGCGCCTGGGGGTTCTCGCCGCCGGCTTTGCCGCGCGCGGCAGCGGTATCGATCTGCGTGAGGCGGGCGGCGGTTGGCGCATGTACACCCGTTCCACGTACGCGCCGTATGTCGAGAAACTGCTGCTCGACGGCGCCCGATCGAAGCTGACCCGAGCCGCGCTGGAGACCCTCGCCGTGGTGGCGTACCGCCAGCCCGTCACGCGCGCCCGTGTGAGCGCGGTGCGCGGTGTCAACGTCGATGCGGTGATGCGCACCCTGGTGGCACGAGGACTGATCACCGAAGCAGGCACCGACCCCGACTCGGGTGCGGTGACGTTCGCCACGACTGAATTGTTCCTCGAGCGGCTGGGCTTGACCTCGCTGACCGACCTGCCGGACATCGCGCCGCTGCTGCCCGACGTCGACGTGATCGACGATCTCAGTGAAACCCTCAGTGAAGAGCCGCGTTTCATGAAACTCAACGGAACGGCATCGGCACCCGAGGTGCCGGCGTCGTTCGACGTGGATCAGGACTGAACATGACCGATGGCGAAGGTGTGCGCCTGCAAAAAGTGTTGTCTCAGGCGGGAATTGCGTCCCGCCGGGTCGCCGAGAAGATGATCCTCGACGGCCGCGTCGAGGTCGACGACCAGATCGTCACCGAATTGGGCACCCGGGTGGATCCCGAGGTGTCGGTGATACGCGTCGACGGTGCCCGGATCGCGGTGGACGGCGAACGGATGTACCTGGCGATCAACAAGCCGCGCGGGATGCATTCCACGATGTCCGACGATCGGGGGCGTCCCTGTATCGGCGACCTGGTCGAGCACCGGGTTCGCGGTAACAAGAACCTGTTTCACGTCGGGCGCCTGGACGCCGACACCGAAGGGCTGCTGCTGCTCACCAACGACGGCGAACTGGCCCACCGTTTGATGCATCCTTCGTTCGAGGTGCCGAAGTCCTACGTGGCCACTGTGCTCGGCTCGGTGCCACGCGGACTGGGCAAGAAACTGCGCGGTGGCATCGAACTCGAGGACGGTCCGGTGGTGATCGACGACTTCGCGGTGGTGGACACCGTCCCGGGCAAGACGCTGGTCCGGGTGACGCTCCACGAAGGCCGCAAGCACATCGTCCGCCGCCTGCTCGCCGAGGTCGGCTTCCCGGTGCAGGAGCTCGTCCGTACCGACATCGGTGCGGTCAGCCTCGGCGACCAGCGTCCCGGCAGCATCCGGGTGTTGACCCAGAAGGAGATCGGCGAACTGTACAAGGCGGTGGGTTTGTGAGCCAATCGCTGGTGATCGCGATCGACGGTCCCGCAGGTACCGGAAAGTCCTCGGTGGCAAGGGGTTTGGCGACCGCACTGAACGCCGCGTACCTCGATACCGGCGCCATGTACCGGATCGTGACCCTGAGCGTGCTGCGGTCAGGCATCGATCTCGACGACCCGGCGGCCATCGCGGCGTCGGCCGAGAACGTCGATATGAGCGTCGGGCATGATCCCGGTGAGGACCGCTGTTACCTTGCGGGTGAGGACGTTTCGGCGGAGATTCGCGGTGATGCCGTCACCAGGGCGGTGTCGGCGGTGTCGGCTGTTCCCGAGGTGCGCACCCGTCTCGTCGAACTGCAGCGCGCACTGGCCGCGACGTCCGGCAATGTCGTCGTCGAAGGTCGAGACATCGGGACCGTGGTACTGCCCGACGCCGATGTGAAGATCTTCCTCACCGCCTCGGCCGAGGAGAGGGCGAGGCGCCGCCACGAGCAGAACGTCGCAGGCGGGCTGCACAGCGACTACGAGTCGGTGCTCGCCGACGTCAAGCGACGCGATCACCTGGACTCCACCCGTACAGTGTCGCCGTTGCGTGCCGCCGACGACGCCGTCGTGGTGGATACCAGCGCGATGAACCAGTCCGAGGTCATCACCCGTCTGACTGAACTCGTCGCGCAGAAAGTGGGTGTGGGGCAATGACTTCGGATGACAACGACGCCCGAGGTGATGGCTTGGCCACCGGCGACGGCGTCTGGTTCGACGAGGGTGACTGGGAAGTCGGGGCCGAAGAGGTTGCCGAGGCGATCGAGGATGTGTCGGCGCCTCCACCGGTGGTGGCCGTCGTCGGCCGGCCGAACGTCGGAAAGTCCACCCTGGTGAACCGGATCCTGGGTCGCAGGGAAGCAGTCGTGCAGGACATCCCCGGCGTGACGCGCGACCGGGTGTCCTACGACGCGAGCTGGGCGGGACAGCGATTCGTGGTCCAGGACACCGGCGGATGGGAGCCCGATGCGAAAGGGCTGCAGCAACTGGTCGCCGACCAGGCGTCCGTTGCCATGCGCACCGCCGACGGGATCATCTTCGTCGTCGACTCCGTCGTCGGCGCCACCGCCGCCGACGAAGCCGCGGCCAAGCTGCTACAGCGGTCCGGAAAGCCGGTCTTCTTGGCCGCCAACAAGGTTGACAACGAGCGAGGTGAAGCCGACGCAGCGGCGCTGTGGTCGCTCGGGTTGGGCGAACCGCACACGATCAGCGCGATGCACGGTCGCGGCGTTGCCGACCTCCTCGACACCGTCATCAGGGCGCTGCCGACTGTTTCGGAAGTAGCGTCCGGCGGTGGCGGCGGGCCGCGCCGCGTGGCGCTGGTCGGCAAGCCGAATGTCGGCAAATCCTCGCTGCTCAACCGCCTTTCGGGCGATGAGCGGTCGGTGGTGCACGATGTCGCGGGAACGACCGTCGACCCTGTGGACTCGCTGATCGAAATGGACGGCAAGCTTTGGCGTTTCGTCGACACCGCCGGTCTGCGCCGTAAGGTGGGCCAGGCCAGCGGGCACGAGTTCTACGCGTCGGTGCGCACCCACGGGGCCATCGATTCCGCTGAGGTGGCCATCGTCCTCGTCGACGCGTCGCAGCCATTGACCGAACAGGACCAGCGGATCTTGTCGATGGTGATCGAGGCGGGCCGGGCGCTGGTGCTGGCGTTCAACAAATGGGACCTGGTCGACGAGGACCGCCGTTACCTGCTTGACCGGGAGATCGATCTGCAGCTGTCGCAGCTGCAGTGGGCCCCGCGGGTCAACATCTCGGCGAAGACGGGCAGGGCTGTGCAGAAGCTGGTGCCCGCGTTGGAGACGTCGCTGGCGTCGTGGGACAAGCGGATCACCACCGGTCAGCTCAACACATTCCTCAAAGAGGTGGTGGCCGCGACGCCGCCACCGGTGCGCGGCGGTAGACAGCCGAGAATCTTGTTCGCGACCCAGGCCACGGCGCGACCGCCGACCTTCGTGCTGTTCACCACCGGCTTCCTTGAGGCCGGCTACCGCCGCTTCCTGGAGCGGAGGCTGCGCGAGACATTCGGCTTCGACGGCAGCCCGATCCGGATCAACGTCAGGGTTCGGGAGAAACGCGGAGCGAAGCGCTAGCGGAGCGACCCTAGACGCGGAGCGAAGCGCTAGCGGAGCGACCCTAGACGCGGAGCGAAGCGCTAGCTGAGCGACCATAGACGCGGAGCGAAGGCTCGTCGGTGTATGCAGCGGCCGTCGGAGCGGCGCAACCGATTGCGGCCGGGCGAAGGCGCGCGACTGAGCCCCGATAGGCTCGGGTGAGTGTCCATCCTCGATATGGTTCTCGTCGCCCTCGCCGGTGTGGGTGCCGGTGCCATCAATGCCCTCGTGGGCTCCGGCACGCTCATCACCTTCCCAACCCTGGTAGCCCTCGGCTTCCCGCCGGTCACCGCGACCATGTCGAACGCAGTCGGCCTTGTTGCCGGCGGCGTGTCGGGGACGTGGGGTTATCGACGCGAGCTGCGGGGGCAGTGGAGCCGACTCAAGTGGCAGATTCCGGCTTCGTTCATCGGTGCCGGAGGCGGGGCGTGGCTGCTGCTGCACCTTCCGGAGAAGGTGTTCATCCAGATCGTGCCCGTGTTGCTGATCCTGGCGCTGGTCCTGGTTGTGCTCGGACCGCGCATCCAGGCCTGGGCTAAACGCCGGGCCGAGGCAGGCGGGCAGTCCGCCGACCACGTGTCGGCTGCCCGGATGACGGCCCTGGTAGCCGGGACTTTCGCCGTCGGCGTGTATGGCGGCTACTTCACCGCGGCCCAGGGGATCCTGCTGATTGCCGTGATGGGAGCGCTGCTGCCCGAGGACATGCAGCGAATGAACGCGGCGAAGAACCTGCTGTCGCTGATCGTCAACATCGTGGCCGCGGTGGCCTACACCGTCGTCGCTTTCGATCGGATCAGCTGGACGGCCGCCGGTCTGATCGCCGTCGGATCTCTGATCGGGGGATTCGTCGGCGCCCACTACGGACGGCGGTTATCTCCTGGCATGCTGCGTGGCGTCATCGTGGTGGTGGGATTGATCGGGCTGTGGCGCTTGCTGACCGTGTGAGTTGTGCACGGTTTTGGGTAGGACTCGACGATGGGACTCTCAATGGCTGAACGCGTGCTCACGCCGGCGCCGTCTGATGTGTCCGCGCTGGAGCCGTTCTGGCCGTCGCGTCGCTTGATGGCTTTCGACGAGTGGTGTTGTCGGCGTCCCTGACTCCCCACCCCATTCGCCTCGTCGCTCGTCGCGACCCCCCGTTGAACGCAGTCCCATACGTTCGCTTGTCATCTTCACGCTCGTCGGTATCGGAGCCCAGCTGGTCGACGGCGCGCTGGGGATGGCGTTCGGCGTCACCGCGACGTCACCCGCCTGCTGGAAGCGACGTCGAATCAGAAACGCTCTCGCGCTGACTCCTGCTCCAAGACGGCTTCGAGGTCGCCGAGCCGCTCCATCGACGACACCGCGCGGCGGGTACGCATGTTCTTGGCGAGTAGATCGCGATGGCGGTGGGTGAACGCCCAGTAACCGGCGGTGAAGGGGCATGCATCCTCGCCGAGACGTTTCTTCGGGTCGAATTCGCAGTCGCCGCAGTGGTCGCTCATCTTGTTGATGTAGGCGCCTCCCGACGTGTAGGGCTTGGTGGCCAGCAGACCCCCGTCGGCGTGCTGGCTCATGCCGACGACATTCGTCGGCATGACCCAACGAAATCCGTCGACGTAGGCCGTCGCGAACCACTCGGTGAGCTCGTCAGGACGGTAACCGCGTTGCAGCGCATGGCTTCCCAAGATCATCAGCCGTTGAATGTGGTGGGTCCAGCCGCGGTCGCGGACCCCGGCTAGAGCATCGTGCAGGCAACGGGCCGAGACGGCATCGGCATCGAGGTCGGCCCACCAGTCGGGCAGGTGGGTACGCGCGTTGAGTTCGTTCTTGGCCGTGTAATCGGGCCCGAAGTGCCAGTAGAGGTGCCACATGTACTCGCGCCAGCCGAGGATCTGCCGGATGAAGCCTTCCACCGCTGCCAGCGGCGCCTTCTTGTCGTGGTAGGCGCGTTCGGCGGCTTCCACGGCGTCCAGCGGATGCAGCACTCCGAGGTTGAGCGGCACTGACAGCAGCGAGTGCGCCATCGCCCAGTCTTCGCCCAGCATCGCGTCCTCGTAGCGGCCGAAGGTGGCGAGCCTGTGGTCGATGAACCGGGTCAGCGCCCGCTTGGCTTCGGCGGGGGTGACGGCGAACAGGCGCGGGCCGTCAGCGCCGATGGTGTCGAGATCCATTCGATCCAGATCGTGGCGCACCTGCTCGTCGATGTCGTCCTCGCGGGGTTTGTAGGGGGCCGGGATGTCCAGCGTCGGCTGTCTCCGCGGCGGAGGTTCGCGGTTGTCCTCGTCGTAGTTCCATCGATTGCCGACGGGGTCGGAGCCGTTCATCAGCACGTCGAATCGGCGACGCTGATCCCGGTAGAAGTCCTCCATCCGGAATCGGGTGCGTTGTCCGGCCCACTCTTCAAACTCCTTGCGCGGCAACGCGAAGGTTGGGGTGGGCAGCACGTCGGCGACCAGGCCTTGCTTGTGTAGCCGGTGAACGAAGCGTTCGGCGGCGTGGGAGGTGGGTTCGTGCACCAGCACTGGCCGCCTGAACCGGGTGAGGGCCTCGGTGTAGGTGTCGGCGCGCAGCAGGGTCGCGCGGTCGCCGAGGTCGCGATCGGCATGACGGAGCGCCGACACGACGAGATGCAATTTCTGGCGGTGATAGCGGCGCTTCGAAAGCGCCGACGCCGCTTCGACGAGCAGGACCTCGCGATGGGCGTGTTCACCGCCGTGAACCGCCGGACCCAGTTGGTCGGCGAACAGCCACAGGGGCGTTTCATCGCGAGTGGTCGCCATCCATCCGTCTTACCCATCTCGGGTGCGGCCGACGCGGTTGGGATCCAGGGGTCAGGCTGTTGTAAGCTTTCGTCCGCCTGCCGGCGATCCCGGAGGCACCACGGGCTGTGGCGCAGCTTGGTAGCGCACTTGACTGGGGGTCAAGTGGTCGCAGGTTCAAATCCTGTCAGCCCGACGCAGAAAAGGTCTTCGACCTGCTCTTTTCTGAAGAGCAGGTGCCGAACGCAAGTTCGACAGTTCGAAAATTGTCACAGATTGTCACAGACGTTTGCGGGCGTCACCGCACGGGTGTGCGAAGTTTTTCAGTCGCCGGCATTCGCCAGAGGCGGAGCAAAGCTCCGCGCGGCGAGCGCGAGCGCCTCGGGCTGAGCGTGGACGTAGGTCCGCATCGTGAACGAGACGTCGGCGTGGCCGAGCCATGCGGCGACGAGTGCGATCGGGACACCCTGCAGATGCATGAGCGTCGCGCAGGTATGGCGAGCGTCGTGCAGACGGATCTGGGGCACGTCGAGATCACGGATGGCGGCCTGCCACAGCGTGCTCATCGTTGACGGGTGATAGGGCTCGCCGGCTTCGTTGCAGACGACGTAGCCCAGATCGGAGTAAGCCTCCCCCAGGGCGAGCTTCTCTGCTGCCTGCCGGTTGCGGGCTGCAGTCAGTTCCGCCAGGAGCGCGTCCGGGATCGGCAGCACACGGCCAGCATGTGCGGTCTTGGGCTCATCCTGATCGAGAGCACGACCGCCGACATCGACGCGAGTGGCACCGATGCGAAGTGTCTTGTTCGCGAGATCGATGTCTGTCCATCGCTGGCCGGCGATCTCGCCGCGGCGAAGGCCCGCGAGGGCAAGGTGCCAGGCGTGCCGGTTTCGATCTTTGGCGATACCTCGCAAGACTGCCTGCACCTGCTCGGGCGTGAACGTCTGAAGCGACTTGGCCTTTCCAGGCACTCGGTCGACCCGTGACGCGACGTTTCGCGTCAAACGCCCTTCGGCCACAAGCTGATCCAGCACCTGGGATAGCGCTCCCAGCATGTAGTTGCAGGATCGCGCGCTCCAGGCTTTACGGGCTTTCCCGCCAGGCCGGACGAGAGTGCCCTCGCGAAGCTGGACGAGAAGCTCATCGATGTGACGGCGAGTCAGATCCTGTACCGCGAGTTCGCCGAGCTCGCTGCGGACCGGCTGAAGCACGTACTCATAGCCCGCAGCGGTGGTCGGACGAATTCTGTGTCGTGATTTTAGCCAATCGGCACAAGCGTTTTCGATCGTGAGCGTCGACGGCTGGACGTAGGTTCCCGAGTTCACTTGGCCCTGAATCTCGGCGAGCGCGGCGCGGGCTTCTTTCTCGGTGCGGTAGCGGCGGCGCAGCTGCTTGCGCTTGCCGTCGACTACGCCGGTGTCCACGGTGAGCTGGTAGCGCACGACCGGCTTGCTGCCGGCGCGCCGAGCCAGCTCAACGCGTCGAATCTGCGGCGGTAGCTGCCGACGCTCAGCCATCGCACTCACGCATTAGGAGGCCGCTTCTGTATGGGCAGCGATGAAGCGGTGGATCTCGGCTGAGGTCACTCGGCGGGCGGCACCGATCTGGACCCAGGCGAGTTCACCAGCGTCAAAGAGCCGATAGATGGAGGAACGCGAGATGCGAAGCGCACCAGCGGCTTCTGAGACAGTGAGCAACAAACTGCCGTTGATGGGTCTCCCGGTGACGGCGTTATGCTCATTTGCACCTGGGGAGTGGTGATGGGTCATAAGGTCCCCTCGTGTTGGACGGTATTCCACCACTGTATTTCGGCCCTATGACGTAGATATGCACATTTTTCTTTGGTGCCCAGCCTTCAAGGATGATAGCGCTTGCCGTTAATAACGCCTAACGTTACTATTGTGCCGTGATCCGCTCGTTCAGGGATAAGGACACAGAAGCGATCTGGCAGCGCCGCTACGTCAAGAAGCTCAGCCCCGAACTCAGCAGACTCACATACAACAAACTCGTCCTCATCAATGCGGCCGAGAACATCAACGACCTGCGAGTCCCACCAGGCAACCGGCTAGAGAAGCTGTCCGGCAACCGCGCCGGACAGTACAGCGTCCGCGTCAACGATCAATGGCGTGTCTGCTTCACCTGGAGCGCCAGCGGCGCCTCCAACGTCGAGCTCGTCGACTACCACTGAAAGGAGAAAGCAATGGCTGACTTCGCACCGACTCACCCTGGCGAGATCTTGTTGACGGAATTCCTTGAGCCGATGGGTATTACGCAGTACCGAATCGCCAAGGCGATCGATGTCCCTCCTCGCCGCATCAACGAGATAGTCCATGGGAAGCGGAGCATCACGGCTGACACGGCGCTGCGGCTGTCCCGTGCCCTGGGTCTGAGTGACATGTTCTTCATTAATATGCAGGCGCAGTACGACGCCGAGGTCGCACGTGAGCATCTGACGGCGGCGCTGGCCAGTATTGAGCGGATCGCTTAGTCGGCGATTCTTGGGCATGCCCTACAGCGGCCGGGGCCGATGGGGTGTGTCGCATTGTGTCAACATGCGGACTCTGATGTGGTGATCGAATGGCTGAGACTTGGCCCTTACTCACCGCGGATCCATTGGATGGCGACCGGCTCATTACAACCCAGCTGCGACCCCGGGCCGGGGCGCGGGCGGTCGACCGCGGGGACTACCGATCAGCTACGGACGCCGTTACCGATCTGTGCGGAACGTGGGGCGGGGCAGCGATGCCGCTGCTGCCTACTTCTCTGGACGATCCGATCGACAGCCGGTGGGCCCGGATCCTCTACGAAAGCAACATAGACGGCATCATAGAAACAGATTTGATCGACGACGCCGAGAGGCGGAAGTACACCGACCCCGAAGGCCCCAGTCTGGCTCAGCTCATTCGCGTACTCGTCGAGCTAGAGGCCAAACCCGTGGTCCAGACGTGCCGCGGCCTGCCGCCAGAGGATCCTTGGCATCTTTCTTACCTGAGCCTCCTCGGTGATCTCTCGCCGTACCCGCATCGCCAGAACAGCTGGAACAACCTGCGCGATGATCTCACGTTCGACGACGTCCTGACGATCCGCGGAGTGGAGGGCGAGGGAAGCCTTGCCGGACTGCTGGCGCTACTTCAAGACTTGTCCGCAACATCAGCGGTCGACCTGTCCCGGTCCAAACTTCCTACGGGCCTGCAGGGTTCCTACAACCAAAGCTTCCCCGCGTCGTCACGTTTTCAGTGGGATGACGACAGAACCGCTCACGAGGTGGGGCCGAATATCGTCGTCGTCTATGTGCCCGGGAGCGTCGACGACCTTGCACTCATCTGGAATCTTCGTGCTCGTTTCCTCCATCCACGACGGTTGCCGCTTGCCATACCGATGTCAGACAGCACCGAAGATCATCTGGAACAGCTCCTGGGCGCGGGCGTTGTCCAATACTTTGGTTTCACTGACAATCGCACTCTCACGTCCTTTTCAGTACCGTCCGCAGATCTCGAATCACTGGCTGCAGGTACCGGGCTGCAGGTGATCGACCCATGGCAATTGATGCGACCCATCGGCGGCTATTGCGTTGTCTCGACCGAGACTGCGCGCTTTAAGCGCGGTAAAGCGGCAATCGCCGCTTTTTCGCCGACGGATCTTCAGACAATCGGCGGGTCTTATCTCGGACAGCACTATGGATCCTGGATGAAACGCAAGGCCGTGCTCATCGATGATCCGGTGCCGACGTCACCCACGATCCGCCACGGTGAATGGCACGGCGATGCCTACTATCTTCAGGGGCACATCACCACGGGCGGAAAACCGGGAAGCTATAAAACCATTCGGGTTCCGGCCGGGCGAGAAGTCATGGTGGCTCTCGGTGCAGACCGCGGGTTGGAGTTCCTTGAAAGTGCCCCCGGCAGAGCGGCCGAACAACTCATTCGGGCAGCAGGACCGAACCTTTCAATGCTCGCGTCTCCCGGCGTAGCGGCCGCATTAGACAAGCTCACCCGGGGACGCAGCGTCAGCCTTGTGCGGCGCCGGCTCAACGAGTTCCTTGCAGAGCCAAACGCCGATGAAGCGAGCGATCGTTACCAGATCCTGTTCGAACGGTTGAATAGGGCGGTTGGTGCGCCCGACTCCGAAGAAGTCGGTTACCCGACATTCGACCAGCTCAAAACATTGTTGCGGGTATCGCGCGCTGCGGCTCAGCAATGGATCAATTGGGCGCTTACTGGCGGGCTGCTCCTTCGAGGTGTCGAGGCCAAGTGCACCATGTGCGGTCAGAAGCAGTGGAGGCCGTTATCTGAATCATTCCCCACCCTCTCGTGCCACGGTTGCGGTCGTACAATTCGGAACCCTCACGAACTTAATCAAATCGGATACCGCTACCGGACGAGCGAGATGTTGCTCCGGGCGATGAGCCACGACGTCCTGCCTTGCGTACTCGCGATGCGATACGTCACGTCGGTGTTGCGTAAGGAGTCTGTATACGGCGCCTACCCTGGTGTGGAGTTCCGTGAGCCTGGCTCGCAGACGGTCGAAGCCGAAGCTGACGTTCTCGTCGTTCTGCGAAACGGTGCGCTCCTCGTAGGCGAATGCAAGGCAACGGCTCGCGGGCTGCGTGCCGACACACTCGAAAACCTGTGGAAAGCGGCAGATCGCGTCGGCGCCCGTGCCACATTCGTAGCGACTCTCGACCGTGCGGCCAACTGTAGTGCCGATTGGCAGATCCAGGCAGCACCCGATGGGCGGCCCCACTTCGCCCTCACAGCCGAACACCTCTACGACCTCGAATGCGTTGGCCCCCTGCTCCAGCAGGATGTTTTTGAGTGGAGAACCGATTACGGTGACGGGTCACCGTGGCAGATAGGTGGGACTGACGGAGGATCGCGCGAAGCGGCTGTTGACTCCGCATTCAGCGAATACCTGGAGCGCACGGGTAAGGACTACGAGCAGCACTATCGTGCTCCGTGGATGCGTTCACCAGAAGACTAAATCGAACGTTTTACTCGTCGGCAACACCACGACCCCTCACCTACTCATCACACCATCCCTCTACTGCATTCACCAGTCTCACAACATTCCTCACCGATTCCCACTATCTCCCTATGCATCAGATACATTCCACGGCAACACATTCCACGTATGTCGTCCCCAGATGCTGCATGGCACATTCGCACAGGGGTGCGAGAATGGTTGTGGCGCAGCAAGTGCCGACCCTCCCCGTTCTCCGATTGGCCTGTCTGATGTTGACGATCGCCAAGTTGAAACGGTGGTCGATCAACTACTACATCGACACCGCCAAGACCGCCGAGCGCGCGACCTCTGATCGCGCGCGGGCCGGCGGTGGGTTGGGGGACTATTACTCCGAACACGAAACCCGGACCCCGGTGTGGCTGACTGCCGGGGACAGCCGCACAGCCGCCCGGCTGGTCGGGTTGACCGATGTCGAGCGCGCCGGCGGCGAAGCCGACGCCGAGACGGTGGCGCGCTGGCTCGACGACGGCACCGCACCCAGCGGTGCACATGGGCGCACATTCGGGGTGCGCGGTGTGCACGGTTTCGACCTGACGTTCTGTGCGCCCAAGAGTGTGTCGCTGGTGCGCGCGCTGCGCGCCGACGATGTGGGCGCCAAAGCGATCACCGATGCGCACACCACCGCGCTCGCCGAGGCGATGGAGTACTTGAGCGCACATGCGGGCTACACGCGGGTGCACAACCCGGTCACGGGCGAGAAAGACTTGGTGCGGCTGCCCGGTCTGGTGGCGATCGCGTTTCAGCATGAGACGTCACGTTGCGGGGATCCGCACCTGCATACTCACGTGATCGTGCCCAACCGGCAGGCCCGCGCCGACGGACTATTTGTGTCGATCGATGGGACGTCGCTGTATCACGAGGCCAAAGCCGCCGGGGTGATCTATCAGGCCACGTTGCGGCGTGAGCTGCACCGTTCTCTGGGGTTTGAATGGGAGCCGGTCGATACGTCGACGGGGATGGCCGAGATTGCCGGGATCGGCCGAGAGAGCATCACGGCATGGTCGCGGCGCTCCACCGCGCTGCGCGAATGGGCGGCAGGCAACCTGAAGATCGTCGACGGGCAGCTGTCGGCGGCGCAGCTGGCGGCTGCGCAGAAAGCGACCCGGCCCAACAAGCCCGAAGAACTCGCCTGGAGCGAGCTGCTGGAGCGGTGGCGCACCGATGTGCGCGGTCTGCAGCTGGACCGCGCGGCGCACAGTGCGGCGCGTGCGGCGCGCACCGCGGCCGCGCGCACCCCGTTCGATCGTGCGCGCCTGGCCGCCGCGGCGGAGAAGATCGAGAAGGCGACCTTTACGCGCGCCGACCTGGTGGAGATAGTCGGCGCACAGTTGCCGGTGGACACCGCACACGCGCCGCGCGCGGTGGTCGAGACCGCGGTGGACGAGGTCGCGGTGCGGTTGACCGGTGTGCGGGCCGCACATCAGCGCGAAGGCCATGTGCGCTTTACGTTGGACCGGATCCTGGCCGAGGAGAAAGCGGTCCTCGATCTTGCCGACGCGCAGGAGCCGCGCTCGATGCTGTGGGTCAAGGACGAAGATACTGCCGGCCTCTCGGAGGACCAGCGCCGCGCGGTCGAGAACATCGGTTCTTCGCCGTAGTTGGTGCAGCCGTTGTCGGCACCGGCGGGTGCGGGCAAGACGACCTCGATGCGCGCGTTGGTGAGTTCATCGCATCGCAAGTTCGACGGCGAGACGATTGTGATCGCTCCGACGGGTAAGGCTGTCGATGTCGCAGTGTGGGAAGGCGCTGGGGACCGCGGCTACACCGTCGCCAAGGCGCTGCAGCTGATCAAGGAGCAAGAGTTAAAGTTCAGTCCAGCGACATTGGTGGTCGTCGATGAGGCCGGCATGGTGGGCACCGACGACCTCCGCCAGCTCCTCACCGCCACTACATCAGCCGGGGCGAAGGCCGTCCTGGTGGGTGACGAGCATCAGTTGGCGCCCGTGAAAGCGCGCGGCGGCATGTTCGCCCACCTCTGCACCGATCTGCCCTGGACGCAGCATCTCTCCGAAGTTTGGCGGATGCGCGACCCGAACGAGCGGGCCGCCTCGCTCGCGATCCGCGATGGCGACCCCGCCCAAGTTCGCACAGCGGTCGATTGGTATCGCTCCCACGACCGGCTCCGCAGCGGAGATGAGGTCGCGATGGCCGCCGACGCGCTCGACGCCTATCGCAGCGATGTCGCTGTCGGCAAGGACGCGCTGCTGGTGTGCAGCACAACTGTGATGGCCGACGCCCTCAACCAGCGACTCCACAACGGGCGAAGCGGGGGCCTGAGCGAGGTCGTAAACGGAACTCGCGGGCACCTCATCGGCGTCGGTGACCTCATCCTCACGCGCGCCAACGACCCCACCATCGCACTGCACAATCCTGATATGACGTCGGTCGAGGACCGCCCTGTCCGCAACGGCCACCGGTGGCGAGTTGCGGCGATCGACCCCGCGACCAATCGTCTGGCGGCAGAACGACTCGACGACGGAGCCCGCACTGTCTTCGAGGGTGACTATCTGCGCGAACATGTCAGCCTCGGGTACGCCGTGACCGTGCACAGCGCCCAAGGTGTCACCGCCGACACCACCCACGCGGTCCTCGGCGAAAATGCCACGCGTGCATTGCTTTACGTGGCCAGCACACGCGGCCGCGAAACGAACACCGTTTATCTGTACGAACGCACTTCAGAAGCCGAATACGGCCCAGCGGCACCCCGCGGCCAAGTCGAACCGATTCGCGGCGACGGTTCGAAGTCGGCAGCCATGATGTCGCGTATCGCGTTGACCAATGATGACCGTCCGATCACAGCGCTGTCGCTCGCCGCCCAGGCATCAACTACGGACCTGCCTGCACGCGTCGCTAGCCTGCTGCAGCGTCACGCGTCCCGTGTGGCAGAACTGCGAGAGCTCCACCAGGTGCACCAGAACGCCCAGACGCAACGGTCATCCTCGTGGCAACGATCACGCAGCCACTCACGCGGCAGCGGCCTCGAGCTATGAATCAGCCCTCACACGTATTGAGCTGTTGCGACCCAACACCCGGCATCGAGAAGCTTGACGCACACGTCGCCATCCAAGATTGCAGGCGCCATCTGATAGCCGCGACTGGTCGCGTACTCGTCGATGCGCCCCGGCTCCACGACGATCACCCCGGATCGTCGATCCAGCACCAAAGTGGGCACCCATCAACGCTATGGCTGTCTACGTACCCCGTTGTGCACGATTTTGACGGTCCAAATCAGCAGGACCGAGTCTCGTGCAGGGGCAGGACCACGTGGAGTTGAAGCGAATGACCCCTCGCCGATCTAGAGCGTAAGTGATAACTTACGGTTAGTGGGTACTTACGTAGCTGTTGATCCCTGGGCCGCGCTTGCTGACGGCACAAGGCGAACGATCTTCAAACGCTTGGCCGATGGGCCGATGGCGGTTGGAGAGCTGGCGGACGGGTTGCCGGTCAGCAGGCCAGCGGTGTCACAGCATCTGAAGGTGTTGCGGGGTGCTGGGTTGGTGGCCGACCGGCGGGTGGGAACCCGGCGGCTCTATCAGGTGAATCCGTCTGGTGTCGCGGCGCTGCGTGCGGAGCTGGACGTGTTCTGGGACAAGACGCTTGCCGCGTTCAAAGAGATCGCCGAGCTGGAAGGAGCAGGTTGATGACGGCAGAGGTGGAACCGATCCGCAAGACCGTCGTCGTCAACGCTCCCGTGGAGCGGGCGTTCGCGGTGTTCGTCGACCGATTCGATGCCATCAAGCCGAGGGAGCACAACCTGCTGGCAGTCCCGATCGCGGAGACGGTGTTCGAGCCGCGTGTTGGTGGGCACATTTATGACCTCGGCACGGATGGCAGCAGGTGCCAATGGGCGCGGGTCATGGTCTATGAGCCACCGAGCCGAGTGGTGTTCACTTGGGACATCGGCCCGACGTGGCACTTGGAATCCGATCTCGCGAAGGTCAGCGAGGTCGAAGTGCGCTTCGTCGCGGAGTCGCCGACACGTACGCGAGTCGAATTGGAACACCGTCATCTCGCACGCCACGGCAAGGGCTGGCGTTCTGTGGCCAACGGAGTGGATGGCGACGCTGGATGGCCTCTCTACTTGCACCGCTACAGCCAGGTCATTGCCGGGGCGGCGTCGTGAGTAGAGGGGCCGAACGTTCCATGATGGATCTGGCGTTTGAGGAACGCGCTGATCTCGCCGCGTATCTGCGAACGCTGTCCCCAAACGATTGGCACACCGCGAGCATGTGCGAAGGCTGGTCTATCAAAGACGTTGTCGCCCATGTGGTGAGCTATGAAGAACTGGGGGCCGTCGGCCTGATGAAGAGATTCATCCGGGGATGGGTGGTTCGTGCGAACGAGGTCGGCGTGCACGACTTTGCGTCCTACACGCCGGAGGAGCTCGTTCAGTTTCTGGAGTCGCATCTACGCCCGCAGGGACTCACATCGGGCTTCGGAGGCATGATCGCGTTGGTAGACGGGACGATTCACCATCAGGACATCCGCCGAACACTCGGTCATCCACGCACAGTGCCGGTTGAGCGGATGGAACGCATTCTGCCGCTGGTGCCGAGGAATCCTCGCCTAGGTGCAGGCAAACGCATCAAGGGACTTCGCCTTCAAGCCACCGATGTGGACTGGCGGCATGGCGACGACGGGCCAGAGGTCATGGGGGCCGGTGAAGCGTTGCTCATGTCGATGGCAGGGCGCAGATGCGCCCTCGACGAACTCAGCGGAACTGGCCGACAACTACTCGCTCACCGTATACAAGGTCAGCAGCATCCCAGCTAGCGCTCGGCGAACCACGCCTAGCTGACTCCGAAGTTGGGCGTCTGCAAGAAGATGATCGTAGTTCTCGCCTTTGCGAGATCCGCGCGTCGGCTTACTGCCCGATGACGCCGCCATGCCGTTGCTCGCGCGTTACCCGAGATCCCCGCCGAATCGTTTTACGCTGGCTATGTCCGCCCGGTTTCGGGCAGATGAGTGTGCTCGATACGGCGGTGGGTTGTGTGAAGGTCGAGTTCTCGCGGAAGGCGTTGCAGCATTATCGGTGGCGGACGTCGCCGAACGGCCGCGGGTGGCATGAGGTCGACGATGACGCCCCGGTCCACGCCGTGCTGCTTAATCACCCGCACAGATTGTCGCGGTACTGGACCAAGGACCTACGAAAGCAGACCACCGTCGAATATCTGCGCAAAGATGAGTCGGTGCCGGCGGTGTGTGGGCGTAGCGTGAGGGTCGTTTACCCGATGGCCTTCGACACCAGCGCCGAAGAGCGCTTGTGCCAGGCGTGCACTAGCATGCTCGACGCTCGCCAGTTGATGGGCGAAGCCGAATTCTGGCGCCAGGTCGACGCAGGCGCACGACGCGAGTCACTGCTCGAATGGCAACGCCGTCGCAAGCACCTCCAGAACGGCAACGCTGTTGCCAACCCGCTACTCGACGCCGAGGTAAGGGATGCCGACCCCGCGGCAATCCCGGGCGGCCGGTTACAGGAACTGATGGCTCAAGAGGATGTTGACGAAGACGACGACGGTTGGCGGACGGCAATGTTCGAGGGGCTGCTTAAGAAGGACAGTCAACAGCATCCGCCCGAGGCCGACGATAAAGGCGCCTAGAAAGGCGAAGCCGACGCAAGCTGGCTGCGGCTACTGACACCATTCATCCCTCATCCCTGAGCTCTCGGTCATTGCGTCCGATTGCACGGTCCCACATGCTTAACTCGGCCTCCGTCGGGGTCGCCGGCTGACCACAACTTCGACGAGAATGGTGACGACAGTTGCGCGCTCAACGACGCCAGCTGCACTGCATCCCTACCGCGAAACAGTTTGGTCGCGTACTCCGCTCGGTCCTGACAGTGGGGGGCAGCGCGTTCAAACTTCCTGAAACGTCCGGAGATGTCGTTACCTATCCAGTCTCAGCAAACTTTCTCGAAGATCAGATCGAAACGCCTTGGCGGCTGCGCGTTGTCACGACGTTGTCACAACCGGGTGCGAGCTCGCGGAAGCGTTGTGAGACGGTGCGAGACAGTTCCTGCTGATCACTAGGCATCGAGAGCCGTTGCGAGACAGGATAAATCGACCAATGTCCGACTGGGGGTCAAGTGGTCGCAGGTTCAAATCCTGTCAGCCCGACCAAGAAAAGGTCTTTGACCTGCTCTTTTGCAAGAGTGACGACTCGACACCCAGAAATTGTCACCGAGACCTATGGGCGTCACCGCACGTGTGCGACGTACGTCAGTGGTCAGCATCCGCCGGCGGCGGAGCGCAGCTCAGCGCCGCCAGGCGAGCAGCTCGGCTTTGTCGCGCATCGTGGAGTATCGGATCTGACGTCGAGAACTCGGCGGCCTGCCATAGCGTGCTCATCGTCGACGGGTGGTGAAGCGCGCCGGCCGCCGTCGAGCCGTCTCGACAGTGCAGAGTGGGCGATCCACTCACCGGAGCAAAAGCGCCAGGCATACATTGCCGTTGAGAATTGCCGGAACCATGTGTGAGCCATATGTATTCGCGAGCCCTTCGATCCGCCATCCTGCGTCTCGACGGTTCCCGTGGGTCGGCCAGTGACGGTGCGCGTGGCCCAACCCCCAGCACCTCCGAAACGCACTGCTCAGGAAATTACTCCGGCCGTTCGGACTGGCGTGAAACAGTGATGGCGATTGTCTGCAGGATCTCCTGAGCACTCCTGCCCAGACTTGTCTCCAAGCCCATCAGCAGCAGACCGGCGAGGTTGATCAAGCCCGTCGTCAATCCCGACGGTCCGTCAGCTTCCGACAAATAGCTGTCGACACGGGCGTGCATGAACTCGCTGTCATCCTCGTGGTCGACCCAGGCGGTCAACACGTCGATCGCCCACCGCGTCTTCTCGTCATCTGGCATCGGGCCGCCCCGGCATCTGTCAACGCTTCAGAATCATCCAGTTTCAAACGGGTCGGTCGCGACACGCCGTCCGCCAAGTCAGCGGCGGCCTCGTGATGTGCTGCATCGACGCGCCACGACCGATCCCGTATTTTCATCTTAACAGGTGAACATGTGTGGTGGTGGACAGGTGAACGTCATCGGCCATAGGGTGAAGGCGGACAGCGCATGAGCTACCAACGAGGCTTCGGCTGCTTTCACGCCGAGATGACCCACGCTGCCCACCCGACGCGACGCAGAGAGGAACCTCATGGCCGAGTACACGCTGCCGGAACTCGATTACGACTATGGCGCACTCGAACCCCATATTTCGGGGCAGATCAACGAGATTCACCACAGCAAGCACCACGCGACATACGTCAAAGGAGTCAACGACGCGATTGCCAAGCTTAAGGAGGCTCGCGCCAACGGCGACCACGCTGCGATCTTCCTGAACGAGAAAAACCTTGCTTTTCACCTCGGCGGGCACGTCAACCACACCATCTGGTGGAAGAACCTCTCGCCCAATGGCGGCGACAAGCCGACCGGTGAACTGGCCGCCGCGATCGACGACCAGTTCGGCTCGTTCGACCATTTCCGGGCACAGTTCACCGCTGCCGCGAACGGACTCCAAGGGTCTGGCTGGGCGGTGCTCGGCTACGACACCCTCGGCGACCGGCTCCTCACGTTCCAGCTCTATGACCAGCAGGCGAATGTGCCGCTGGGCATCATCCCGTTGCTTCAGGTCGACATGTGGGAACACGCCTACTACCTGCAGTACAAGAACGTGAAGGCCGACTACGTCAAGGCCTTCTGGAACGTCGTCAACTGGGACGACGTCCAGACCCGCTTCGCCAACGTGACCAGCAAGGCGCCAGGCCTCATCTTCTGACCGTATGTGCCCCACTTGTTGTCTCGACGTTGTCGCAACGGGGCGCGACCACTATCAGGATTGCTTGCAGCACAGTCGAAGTCGGCCGATGTCCGACGGGGGCATGTGGCCCGAACGCAAAACCCGCTCTGGCCATTTCGGAGCGAGTTTTGTGCGTCCGGTCACCCGCCGTCGGGGCGCCTCGCCGGTGAAGCCCACGCGGACGGGACATGCGCGGAAGTGCCGCGAGGAAGAGCCGTTCCGTCGATGAAACTACTGAATCATCCCTGGCTGGACCCATGTCGCACCTAGAGTCGGAACTCCGCGCCGGAGCAAACCGGACACCACACGTGAGAACACGGGGGCAACGTTGAGTCAGTGGCTGGTATCGCATGTGCCCTCGTGGCTGCTGCTGATCTTGATGGTGGCCGGTACGGCCGGCACCGCCATCGGCATTCAGGTCGTGGTGCGCCGTCGATTTCCCAACCTGCGCGGTGAGGAGCACAACGACGTCACGAAGTTCGCCTTCGGCGTGGTCGGTTTCGTATTCGCCTTCTTCATCGGCTTCGTCGTCTCGGCGATGTGGGGCCAGATAAGCCACGCAGATGACCTGGTGCGCACCGAAGGGACCGTCGGTGCTCAACTGGCCAGGGACTCACACATTTTCGATCAGCCCGACAGGGAACGCATCAGGCAGAGTCTGCTCGAGTACGAGCAGGCGGCGATCACCGAGTGGGACGAGGTCAACGAAGGCCGTCCCTATCCGGCGGCCGACCAAGCGCTGAACCGGCTCTATGCCGCCTATGAAGCGATAGAGCCGGGCACGGATGTGCAAAAAACGCTTCTGTCAACGTCTTTCAGCAACCTCAACGACCTCAGCAAGAACCGCGCCGAGCGAATTCTGCAAGCGCGTACCGACACCGGTCCGCCATGGTCGCTGTGGGCCGTCATCTTTGTCACGAGCGGTCTTCTGCTGGGCTGCGCCATCATCTACGGCGTGGAAAAAGCCGCCAACCACTTCGCCATGGTCGCCATTATCGGCACGCTCGTCGGAGCGCAACTGTTCCTCGTGGTGGAGCTTTCCCACCCGTACGTCGGAGCGGTGTCCACCGTCCCCGAACCACTCCAGCAAGTCGTCCGCACCCTGCAGGCCACACCCTAGGTGGCGAGTCATGGCGGCGTCGGGGTCAGCGGGTAGTCCCTGCCGAACGTCGTAGCGAAAGCCGCGACAGCGCCCACGAGATGATCCAGGGTGACTTTCACGGTCAAGTGGGGGATGCTTGGTGGACAGTGGCTCAGATCAGATGCCAGATGTTCGAACCTGCATGGGGAACACCGTGAGCACCTTTGTTGTGGACACTGAGGACCCAAGCGAAGCCGAGAGCGTGCTCAGCGCGCACTTCGCGCCGATGTCGCTGAAAACCGACGCCCAGATCTCCGGCGCCCGGACACGATTCACGCGGTGCTGGGTGGGACCGATGCCAGTGGATCGGGTGACCTTCGACTTCGATCTCAACTTCGAAATGGACCCGTGGGAAAAGATCACCCTGGTCCGCGTCCGTTCGGGTCGTGTGACGGCACCGGGAACCGAGGACGAGTCTCGATGGCTGGAGGCGGGCGATGTGGCGGTCTTCGGTACCGTTGCCGGCCGAGACCTTCACGGCTGTATCGAGAGTGCGTGCCTTGACATGTTGTCGCTGGATAGAACGTACTTCGACCGAATTGTCGCGGAGCCGGGAGGCCGAGTGCAATTCACGAGTGGTCTGCCGGCGTCGGATGCGGCAGGCCTGCATGTTGCCACGGCCGTCGACTACGTCGTCGAGCACGTCGCCGACCGCCCGTTCTCAACGCATAACCCGTTGATTGTCAACAGTATTCAGCGGTACGTCGCGTGCTGCATGCTCGCCGCATTTCCCAACACCGGGCACTTGAGAGCCGACAGGGCAGACCGACATGACGACGGGCCCGCCGTACTGCGCAGCGCGATCGCCTATATCGAGGAGAACGCGGAAGCCGACATCACCACCTCCGACGTCGCCGACGCGGTTTATGTGACGCCGCGCGCGTTGCAGTACATGTTCAACAAGCACCGTGATTGCACCCCCACCGACTACATGCGGAGGGTTCGTTTGCACCGCGCCCACCTCGATCTGGTTTCCGCTGACCGCGGGGCGACGACCGTCGGTCACATCGCTCGCCGGTGGGGGTTCCTGCACTCAGGGAGATTCGCGGTCTATTACCGGGAACACTACGGGCAGAGTCCCCATGTCACACTCCGCAACGGAACATGAGACACCGCCCATCGGCGCGCCGAAAGTATTGCAAGGCTGCGCTATTAGGCGCCCGTCATTCGATCCGCCGCAACGTTGCGATTTGCTCGGCGACGTCGATGAGTTTGCGATTGCCCTCCTGAGACAGCCGCCTCAGAAGTTCGAAGGCCGTCACCGCGTCGATGTCGAAGTGGTTCATCAAGATGCCTTTAGCCTGTCCGATCACATCCCTGCTGGACAACGCGCTCCTGAACTGTTTATCCCGGCGCACCACATCCCATGCGAGAGCAGCGTGGGTTGCCAACGCGTAACCGAAATCCTGGGCCTCGTCCGAGAACGCACCGGGCGGGTCGGCATAGACGTTCAATGCGGCTGAGCTCGAATCCGAGGTGAAGAGCCGGAACGACAGGATCGACCTGATCGGTGTCCTCCGGAGGGCTTCCCGGCGGAAGTTCGGCCAACGCCTCTCCTGGTAGAGGTCGTCGATGCGGAACGTCTGATCGTCGCGCGCCGCGCTGTAGCACGGCCCCTCCTGGAGCATCTGCTGAGCGCTGTCCAATACCGTGGGGTAAGGGTGCGTAGTCGCAGCCGTCACGATTCGGACTCGCGACAACATATGCGTCACACCGGCGTATTCAGCACCCGGAATGGCGGTGGCTGCATAGTCGACGATGCGCTTGATGACCTGATCGGGGGAGGCAGGCAAGTTCGCGTGCAGGCTCAGAGCCAGGTCGGCGATGCGATGCAGCGGAGACGGTGCTTGTTCCGCGCACACACCAGCATCCCTCCTTTTTGGGCCCCAGTGCAGATTACGATGGGCCGCCCGACGAGCAGGGACGTGAGACGAAGACTTCGGTGAAGCCGTTTTCGGTTGATGGACACCCGACACGCAGCGTCAGCAGATGGTCAACTTCCGAATCCTGTCGGCGCGGTCGCTTCTGTCGGTTGCGGCGTCGTCCAACGGTGGTCCGGGGTACCTGAAAGGTGCACGGAGGGGACGATTCTCGTGAGATCCGGTGGCGACGACGCGCGCCGCCTGTTCAGTAGCGATCGTCGATTCGGCGAGATGTGCGAGCGCTTCGGCGATGCGGTGGAATACCGGCGTGTCGGCGCAGCCGCCGCCGACCGATCGACGCGTCCGGTGGTCCAGCACGGCGGCCCACGGAATGAAATGGTGAGCGCATTCGGTAGAGAAACCGCCGAGCAGCGTCCGGGCTTCATCCCGTGCGAAGACGGCACCCTCGAGGTCGAGGATCAGCGGTTCGCCAAGCTTCAGGAAGCGATGAAGGTTGGTCCGGACCACGCCGCAATTTTGGCCGTCTACCTGCCCGGACACGATCAAGCGAACGGCGGTTGCCCCCACATGCGGGCGCAGCCAAGCCCCTTTGCAATCGATGACGTAACCGAGGTCTTTCGTGCGGCGGAAGGTCATGCGATCCTCCTGAATGCCTGCTCCAGCAGTACTTCGAACACCGGTGGCTTCGGCGATCCATGACGACCGCTGTGTGCCCGCCCAGATCCGTATCAAACGTTCGTCACCGCGGGAACCCGCTTCTGCCGGCGCATGCCCAAAACCAGTGCAGGGCAGTTCAGTACGTTGCTCCCCGATGCCGGTGTGGTCGCCTGTGGATGGGCGCACTTCGCAAAGTGGCCTATTGTCGGCAGGATGGGCGGGCATTCCTACGATCTGGCGCAGGTCCTCGGGGACCTCGCCGTCGAAATGCAGAATCAGAACGATACCGAGGCGACCCTGGGCGCCATCGTCAGCGGGGCCGTCGCCATCGTGCCCGGCGCCCGCTGGGCGGGCGTGTCGCTGATCGAGGGCCGGACGATCCATCCTCGTGTCCCTAGCGACCCGATCGCCGCCAAACTCGACACCCTGCAGACAGAGCTGGACGAGGGGCCGTGTCTGAGCGCCCTGAGAGAGCACCGCACGGTCCTCATCGACGATATGGCGACCGAGACGCGATGGCCGAGGTTCTGCCAGGCCGCCATCGACATCGGGGCGCGCAGCCTCCTGACATTCCAGCTTTACGTGGTGCAGCAAAACCTGGGGGCCCTCAACCTCTACGGTTCCGACGCCGGCGTCTTCGCGGAGGACTCGGTCCTCGTCGGGGAGATCGTGGCGCAGCACGCCTCGGTTGCGCTGATCGGCGCGGCAGCCCAAGACCAGTTCGGCGCGGCGCTGCACAGTCGCGACGTCATCGGGCAGGCCAAGGGAATCATCATGGAGCGGTTCAAGCTCAACGCAACCGCCGCCTTCAGCCTGCTCACCAGGCTCTCCCAGGAGTCGAACACCAAGCTAGTCGACATCGCGCAACAAGTCGTCGCCACGGTCGATCCCGGGAATTGACGCGGGCGGCGGGAAACGCGCGACCAACTCGTTGATTCACGGCCAGCGAACGATGGCCGAGGCGTAATTTACGGGAAGCACAATCAGCCCACACGAAGCGGCGACTCCCGTCGGCGTACCTGTGTCGTGCTCCGTCGAGAGGAAACCCATGAGTTACGCCAACAACATTGGTCGCGTCGGAGCGCTCGCAGTGACACTGGGTGTCGGTTGGGCTGTCGCATCTGCATCAGGAGTCGCATACGCCGACGCCGGAGATTCCTCGTCATCGAGCGAATCGTCGTCGAGCGCTTCCTCCACGAGTTCGCCCTCCTCATCCTCCGATGACTCCGCCTCACCGGCGTCCGACGGATCCGCGGATTCCGCGGACAGCTCGGCCGGGGACGACGGGGCCGACGAAGCCGACGACAACGACGCCGAGGAGCAGGCCGTCGAGGACTCCGCGCACCGTCGTACCACGAAAGCGAGCCGGGCCGGGGCGGCAGCCGACGACGACGATGAGCCCATCGAGTCGGTCACCGACGACGACGAGGACGTGACAGAGTCCGGCGTTGCGCCTGCCGAGAAGCCGACGGTCACGAAGGTGATCTCCGATGCGGTCAGCGCGCTGCTCACCCCGAAGCAGCCGGCGCCGGCCACACCCCTGCAAGGGTCGACGCTGCTGGCGTCATTGGCCGCAGCCCGCGACGAACTCGAGCGCAACGCGCTACGCCGCACCGCCGTCACGACGCAGCAGGCCGAAGTGCTCGACGTCGGCACCCCCAACGTCCTGGTCATCGGTGTCGACGGCACCAACCTGAGCCGGGTGCTCGCCCATCCCGAGCTCACGACCAACTTCTTCAAGCTGATCCAGGGCAGCACCACCGCCGCATCGAGCATCGTCGGCCACACCACCATCTCGAACCCGTCCTGGACGTCGATCCTCACCGGTGCATGGGGGGAAAAGACGGGAGTCATCAACAACGTCTTCACCCCATGGACATACTCCAAATGGCCTACCGTGTTCACCCAACTCGAGACGCTGAACCCCGCGATCGAGACAACGTCGATCGCGAACTGGAACGTCATCTCCGCCATCGCGGCGTCCGGCCTCGGCGTCGACAACCTCGTCAACGTGCCGGAGCAGGAGAACGACCCGCGCTGGCTCGAGGCCGATGACCTCGTCGGCGAATACACCGAGGCGGCCATTGCCGCGGCCAGCGCAGACGTCGCCAACCTGATCTTCAGCTACTTCGTCGGTGTCGACGAGAACGGTCACCTGTACGGCGGCGACTCACCCGAGTACCTCGAAGCGCTGGCAAACTTCGACGAGAACCTCGGCGCGATCATGGCGGCAGTCGACGACTGGGAAGACCTCACCGGTGAACAGTGGACCATCATGATGGTCACCGATCACGGCCATCAGCCGCAGAAAGGATTCGGTCACGGATTCCAATCGCCCGATGAGACGTCCACGTTCGTCATCGCCAACTCCCCGGGACTTTTCACCGAGGGCGGGGTGAACCTCAAATACTCGATCGTCGACATCACCCCGACGGTGATGCACCTCTTCGGTTTCCCGCCGGCCGGAGACTCCGACGGCGTCTCGCTCACCGACCTCGACGACAGCACCGTGTTGCCCGGCGACAACGACGCGTTGCTGCGCAAGGCGCTGCAGGACGCGATCGCAATGTACGGCTATCCCGACATCGCCACCAACATCGCGCTCAGCGTACGCACCATCGTCGCGACGATTCCCTACTACGTGGACAACATCGTCAACGGCATCACATCGGGTTTGCAGTCGCTTGCTGATCAGGACATCTTCCTGATCAGCCCACTTGCCCAGCTGGCCATCATTCCGGTCGACATCGTCGGCGACATCGCCTACATCGCGACCAACATCGTCGCCCAGATCGTCGCCCGGCTCACCGGGGTGGAAGGTGCCAGCATCTTCCCGCTGGAACGGCCGACTACGCCGACGTTCCCGTGGCCGCCGGAGGAGTCGTCGACGCCTGACCTGGTCGCGGTGGCGTGCACCGACGGTCGCGTGTCGAGCGCGCTGTTCGCTTGTGGCGCAGCGGCCGTCGCGGTCTGAGTCTGGGTGCCGAAGGCCTACGACCGGATGATGTCGGGCAGGGCGAGGTTTCGCATCGTCCTCGACGTCGCCGCTACTTCTGCATAGACGCGATGTAATACGTCTCATCACCGGTCGGATAGCCCCCGCCGTCGGTGGCGATGTGCACGTGATCGAAATGGTTGAGGGTCTCCGAGCCGTAGTCTGCCGTCCAACTCGGAGCCCCGATGCCGGGGTAGAAGCCCTGCCGCCAGATCACGTGGATGACGCCCATTCGCTCCGCGTTGGCCAGTGCATAGCCGGCGATCTGGTTGCCGAGCGCAATGCCTTCCTCGCTGTTGTGATCCGGGATCATCACATCGATGGCCAATCCGTTGGGGTGCCACTTCAACGGATCCTGGCGGTAGCCGCCGATCGTCTTGATCTCCGGGAACATCGCGCTGATCGCCCGCGCGACCCAGATGGTGTGGATCTGCAGTCCGCCCTCGGGGGTGATGCCCTTGGGTAAGGCGAAATCGAACACCCGGGCATCCACGGCAGGCGCGGTCGCCGCGAGTAACTCCGCTTCGGTCGGGACGGGCGCAGGAGGCGGGGCTGCATTGAATGCGGGCATCTCAGTGACGGGTGACGCCGGTTGAGTCGGGGCCACCGGCTGAGTCTGTTGGGCGTAGACCATGGCACCGGAGATGACGAGGGATGCGCCGACCGCCATCCATCGTCCTCTGCCGTTGGCTAACAGGTTCCTACCCACGCACAGCACCTTAACGGCCGTGCGGTGCCGCAGTTGGCAATTGGCGCCAACGCGTCGCGCTGCGACCGTAAATCAGGCCAGCGCGGGGGAGTTGATCGTGATCTCTGAGATTTCTGCCCGGTGGTCGCTGAGAGCGGTGATCCACACGATCACTGCGGAGGTCTTGTCCGCGGTGGGCAGCGTGATGCGATTGGCGCCGGGCTGCAACACCGTCGGGGCAGTCAGTTCTGTCGTTTCCGACAGAGCTCTCGGAGCGTCGTTCGGTGCGGTGCGGACCTGCACGACCGTGCCCGCGGTGTTGGCTTCGATCGCGACGGTGCCCACCTTGGTCGGCTCCGGAAGCGTGACAACCAGGCCGAGGCCCTGTTTGAACACCGGGAACGGGTTCGCGTCGAAGTAACGGTCCGTCGCCCATGACGTCGCAAGGTCACCGTCGATGACATTGCCCGCGTCCTCCGGATTGTCGGGCCGCCCCTCGGGGGAGAACACGGTCGCCCGTACCGGTGTCACGGCGAGATCGACCGCTCCTTGCTTGAGGACCTTGGGGGGATCTGCAGGATCCCGGGGTCCGGCCGCTTTGTCTCGGCCGGGTGTCAGACCCAGCTGGTTGGCGTCCATCGCGACGACGTCGTCGTGGGCGTCGAGAACATCGTTGACCGTCGAACCGAGTCCGGTGACCGCCACGAGGGCGACGGCAGCGGCGGCGGCGACCGTCGTGTACGTCAAGCGCCGCCGCGCCCGCTTCACCTGTGCGACGGAGTCGCGAGCGTGGAACACCGCATAGGAACCCGGGGTGGGCGCGGCCGGCTGATCGGGCCGAACCTGCGGTTGACCGAGCGGCACCACCTGCTTGAGCAAGGCCAACAGCACCGAGGTGTCGGCGATCCCGGAATCGGGACGCAGCAGGCCTGCGGCGGCGGCCGAGATCAAGAACGGGACGCCGGGTTTGACGGCCGCGGGCTCGCGCGGCGATCCGGCATCGTCGAGCTCGGCGGGCACCCATCCGTCCGGCATGACGCGCTGAGGAGGCCAACGGTCGACGAGCAGCGCATAGAAAACGCCGCCGATGCCCCGTATGTCGTCGGCGGCGGTCGAATCCGGCAGCGGGGCCGGGAAGGCAAGGACGGCGCGACCATCGGAACTGATCCTGACCCGGTCCGGATGGTCGACGCCGAGGACGAGACCGGCGCGGTGTGCCGCATCGGCGGTGACGACCAGTGATTTGAGGGCCGCTGCGCTTGCGGTTGCCGTCGGTGCAGTGTCGGTGACCTCACGCAGTGTCCCGCCAGGCACCCATTCCGTGACGACCACGCCGATGTCGTCGAGTTTGAAACCGTCGACAATCCTTGCGAGCCCGGACATTTCGAGCGCGCGCAAGCGCGCGGTGCGCTCGAGGGTCTCGTCGACCTGGTCACGTTCCAGGCCGTCGCCGGGCACGATCGCGGTGAGTGCCACCGGCCGAGCCGTCGCCGTATCCACTGCGCGCCAGAACTGCAGCGGTCCGGCGACTCCCTCCTGCCTGACCAGTCGCCATCTCGGTGGCATGCGTGCGGCAAGTCCCGCGGTGTCGCCCCCGGGGGGCTCGGTGTTCGTCATCGTCGGACCTCAGTTCGCCGTGCCGCCGAAATCGACCGAAAGGTTGCCCGGCCGGGTCACGACCAAACACGGTTTGGGCGTGTCGCGGCGTGGGAATTCGACCAGCCTGTCCGAAGGGGGTGCGTCGTGACGAGTGGCAAAGCGGTGGACGGCGAGCGGGGTCTGGGCACCAGCCTGAAGCCCAGACACATCACGATGATCTCGATCGCAGGGATCATCGGAGCAGGACTGTTCGTGGGCTCGGCCAACGCCATCGAAGAGGCCGGCCCCGCGGTGATCCTGGCCTATCTGATGGCCGGCACCCTTGTGGTGCTGGTCATGCGCATGTTGGGGGAGATGGCAGTCGCCAACCCCGACACCGGTTCCTTCTCCGTGTACGCCGATCGCGCGCTCGGCGGGTGGGCAGGCTTCTCCATCGGGTGGCTGTACTGGTGGTTCTGGGTGCTTGTCATCCCCGTCGAGGCCACCGCCGCCGCCGAGATCCTCACCAACCTGATCGGTGGTGCGCAGTGGATGTGGGCGCTCGCCGTGACCCTTCTCCTCACGATCACCAATCTGGTCAGCGTCGGCAACTACGGGGAGTTCGAGTTCTGGTTCGCGCTCATCAAAGTCGTCGCGATCGTGGCGTTCATCGGCATCGGCGTCGCGGCAATCTTCGGGCTCATCCCGGACTCCGAGGTCAGCGGTGTCGAACAGCTCTGGCAACCGGACGGCTTCATGCCCAACGGTTTCGGTGCGGTGATCGCCGCCATGTTGATCACGATGTTCTCGTTCATGGGCACCGAGATCGTGACCATCGCCGCGGCCGAATCGCCCGATCCCGAGTCGGGAATCTCCCGCGCGGTGAACTCGGTGATCTGGCGGATCTCGCTCTTCTACGTCGGCTCGATCTTCGTGATCGTGGCGCTCATGCCGTACAACGAACTCGCCGACGGCTCCTACCAGTCCACCCTGCAGGCGATCGGGATCCCGGGGTCGAAGCTGATCATGGACCTGGTCATCCTCACCGCGGTGGCGTCGTGCCTGAACTCGGCGCTGTACACCGCGTCGCGGATGCTGTTCTCACTGGCCGAGCGCAGAGATGCGCCGCAGGCGGTCAGGAAGCTGACCGGCAACGGCGTCCCGTGGGTCGCGGTGCTGGCGTCGATGATCGTCGGCTTCCTCGCCGTGATCGGCAACTATCTGTTGCCGGAGAAGATCTTCGGCTACCTGTTGGCGACCAGTGGGGCGGTGGCACTGTTCGTCTACCTCGCGATCGCGGCCAGCCAGTTCGTTCTCGGACGGTCGATGCGGTCGTCGGGGGAGAGGCCCGCGGTGCGCATGTGGTTGTTCCCGTATCTCACGGTGGCGGTGATCGCGCTGATCGTCGTGGTTCTGGTGCTGATGGCGTTCGACCCTGACCAGCAGCAGGCGATCGCGCTCTCGGTGGTGTCCGCCGTGTTCATCGTCGCCGCGGGCATCGTGGTGAACCGCAGGCATGCCAAACGCGACGACGAGCTCGTGTCGCCGTCACGAGTGGGAGGTTGACCGTCAGGGCACCTTGGCGACGGTCAGCAACAGCGCGGAATCGGCGAGCGCGACCACGGAGTGCCTGGTGTCCGGCAACAGCAGCAGGTCTCCGGTGCGCGCATCCCACTCCTGATCGCCCGCGATCAACCGGACCGACCCCCTGAGGACGTAGAGGGTGGCCTCGCCTGGATTCTCGTGCTCGCCCATCTCCGACCCCGACAGCATTCCTATGACGGTCTGGCGCAGCACCTTCTCATGGCCGCCGACCACGGTGTCGGCCGCGTTGCGGCCACTCGTAGCCGCTTGCGACAACTGCTGACGAGCCAGCGCTTCGATCGACACCTTCTGCATGATTGCCATTGGATGCCTGATGTCGCCGCACCGCAAGCCCCGCTGCGCACCGTCAGAAAGTCTCGACCTTCTGGATGCTCACCACCGCGCCGTGGCCCGTCGCGTCGTTCGTGAAACGCATTCCCGCCGGCGTCGCCGCGATGGTCCAGCCGAGTGCGCGGTAGCTCTTGTCGGCCAGCGTCGTCGGTGCCGCAGCGCCGAGGTTGCCGTCCACCCACGAGCCTGTGCCGTCGGCGTTGATCCGGACCCCGTGGTACGGCCCGCTGCCGTCGGTGTGCTGGGCCCAGTTCATCCCGTCGGTCTGACAGCCCACGTAGGTCGTGTCGACGATGCACTGGGTGTCGCCCCCGGCCGTCTGGACGACGACGTAGCCGTATTGGTTGGGCGGCAGCGTCTCGATCTCGGCGGTCGGTGACGCAGCAGGCAGCGCGGTGGAAGGTAGCGCCTGCAGAGGCGACTGGTAGGAAGCCAATGTGAAGCCGTACTGCTTGAGCGGCTCGAGATCCTCGGCCTCCCCGGACGGCGTCCAGATGGCTAGCGGCTTGCCCTCGACCACCGCCTGTGCCACGTATGTGGACGGCTGCCACGACAGCACCGACTTCATTGACGGCTCGGACTCGAAATGGTCGAAGTTGACAACGCCGTCGCCGTCCCGAGGTACGCACGAGCTGCCCCCGAGGGTGTGACGGGTACCGGACGCGGTGGCGCTGTCGTCGCGACAGAGGGCGGCCTGCCAGTCCCCGAGGGAACCCGTGATTGAGGAGGGCGGGGCGGCCGCGTTTGCCGAACCGTCGGTCGCGGGAGCCGATGAGCAGGCCGCGACGGCGACGGTGACCCACGCCGCCGCCGCGCCGCACCGCAGCGGGGCCGACCAACCAGCCCGAGTCATGTGAATCATGGCCGTTCCTCTTTCCGCCGAGATGTCGAAGGTTGCTCTCGGCGGAATCTAACGGCGGAATTTGCGTGGCCGTCACCGACTCGCCGGGGGGTGCGACAACCGTGACCTCGGCGTGTCCAGAGAGCGTGCTGACTGGCCGAGCCCAGCAGCGGGGCTCTTCGGTACGCTGCGCCTGAAGGGTGCGAAGTTCCACAAGAGCGACAGCGCCGTACTACCGAAACGAGCCGGGAGACCACACATGAGCGCCGAGCAGCCGTCCATCATCTACACGCTGACCGATGAGGCGCCGCTCCTTGCGACCTATGCCTTCCTGCCCGTCGTGCGCACCTTCGCCTCCGCTGCCGGTATCGACGTGAAATCCAGCGACATCTCAGTCGCAGCGCGCATTCTGGCGGAGTTCAGTGATCGGCTCACCGACGAGCAGAAGGTGCCGGACAACCTGGCCGAGCTCGGCGAACTGACCCAGTTGCCCGAGACCAACATCATCAAGCTGCCGAACATCAGCGCCTCGGTGCCCCAATTGCTCGCTGCCATCAAGGAACTCAAAGCCAAGGGTTACGACCTGCCCGACTACCCGGGCGACCCGAAGAGCGACGAAGAAAAGGCGATCAAAGAGAAGTACGCCAAGGTGCTCGGCAGCGCAGTGAACCCTGTTCTGCGCCAAGGTAACTCCGACCGCCGCGCACCCAAGGCCGTCAAGGAGTACGCCCGCAAGCACCCGCACAGCATGGGCGAGTGGTCGCAGGCGTCGCGCACCCACGTCGCGACGATGAAGGGCGGCGACTTCTACCACGGTGAGAAGTCGATGACCATCGACGCCGACCGCAAGGTCAAGATGGTGCTCACCACGAAGAGCGGCGAGACCATCGTCCTCAAGAAAGAGGTGGCGCTCGACGCGGGCGACGTCATCGACAGCATGTTCATGAGCAAGAAGGCCCTCTGCGACTTCTACGAGGAGCAGATCGAGGACGCCTACAAGACCGGCGTGATGTTCTCACTGCACGTCAAGGCGACGATGATGAAGGTCTCGCACCCCATCGTGTTCGGGCATGCGGTCAAGGTGTTCTACAAGGACGCATTCGCCAAGCACCAGCAGCTGTTCGACGAGCTCGGCGTCAACGTCAACAACGGCATGTCCGATCTGTACGACAAGATCGAGACGCTGCCCGCCTCGCAGCGCGAAGAGATCATCCGCGACATCCATGCCTGCCACGAGCACCGCCCCGAACTGGCGATGGTGGATTCGGCGCGCGGCATCACAAACTTCCATTCGCCCAGCGACGTGATCGTCGATGCGTCGATGCCTGCGATGATCCGGCTCGGCGGCAAGATGTACGGCGCCGACGGCCGCACCAAGGACACCAAGGCCGTCAACCCCGAGTCCACGTTCTCCCGCATTTACCAGGAGATCATCAATTTCTGTAAGACCCACGGCCAGTTCGACCCCACCACGATGGGCACCGTCCCCAACGTCGGCCTGATGGCGCAGAAGGCCGAGGAGTACGGCAGCCACGACAAGACCTTCGAGATCCCGCAGGACGGGGTCGCCGACATCGTCGACATCGACACCGGTGAGGTGTTGCTGAGCCAGAACGTCGAGACCGGAGACATCTGGCGCATGCCGATCGTCAAAGATGCCGCGATACGCGACTGGGTGAAGCTGGCTGTCAACCGCGCACGGCAGTCCGGGATGACGACGGTGTTCTGGCTCGACGACGAGCGCCCCCACGAGAACGAACTCCGCAAGAAGGTGAAGGCCTACCTCAAGGAGGAGGACACCGAGGGCCTCGAGATCACGATCCTGCCGCAGGTGTGGGCGATGCGGTACACGCTGGAGCGCGTCATCCGCGGCCAAGACACCATCGCCGTCACGGGCAACATCCTGCGCGACTACCTCACCGACCTGTTCCCGATCCTGGAGCTGGGCACCAGCGCCAAGATGTTGTCCATCGTCCCGCTGATGGCCGGCGGTGGCATGTACGAGACGGGTGCGGGCGGTTCGGCCCCCAAGCACGTCAGCCAACTACTCGAGGAGAACCACCTGCGCTGGGACTCGCTCGGCGAGTTCCTCGCCCTCGGGGCGTCGTTCGAGGACATGGGCGCCAAGTCGGGCAACGAGAAGGCCACCCTGCTGGGCAAAACACTGGACTCCGCGATCGGCACGCTGCTCGACGAGAACAAGAGCCCCTCGCGCAAGGCCGGAGAACTCGACAACCGCGGCAGCCAGTTCTACCTGGCGCTCTACTGGGCCCAGGAACTCGCGAAACAAACCGAGGACAAGGAGCTGGCCGAGCACTTCGCGCCGCTGGCCAAGACGCTGGCGGAGAACGAGTCGACCATCCTGTCCGAGCTCAACGCGGTGCAGGGCAAGCCCGTGGACATCGGCGGCTACTACTACCCGGACCCGGAGAAGACGACGGCCGTGATGCGCCCCAGCACCACCTTCAACGAGGCGCTGCAGGCCGCCGAAAGCTAGGTGCAGGCGGCTGCTACCAGCCAGCTACCGCGGAGTATTCGCCGCTCGGGTAAATAGTCTTTTCGCCGTAGAGCCACAATTTCATGCTGACACACGCGTAACATCTGTCGCAGGCGTGCCGATTACAAGCCAACACCGGCACTCGTCTAGGGGTAGTTATGCGCGTGGTATTGGGTTTGTCCTTGACCGCCAACAGCGCCGTCTGGGTGCTCGTCGACACGTATGACGGCAGCATCCTCGCCGACGAGGTCGTGCCGCTGGAGTCCGTCAACGAGATTGCCAGGGCGGCGGCACGCAGTGTGCAGGCTTTCGCCCTGCAAAGCGAACGCGACATCGACGGTGTTCGGTTGGTCTGGGACGACGAGGCGCGTGCGCACGGCATCCGCTTGAGGACCAAGATGCGCCTCTTCGGCTTCGACACTGTCGAGACGGTCTCCGAGGAGGCCGCCCGCGAGGGACGTAACCGGACCGCTCGCCACATCGCGCCTCACATGGTGCTCGCCTACGGGGCCGCGCGGGCGGACCTCGACTCCGATACCGACAGGGGCGTGCTCGGTCGGTTGGTTGCCCGGGTGCCCGGCGTCCATCCCGGCGATCGAGGCGGCGGTATGCCGACCGGCGGTGGCCGGATGGCGGGTCTCCGAGAGGCCGGTAGCGAGGCCGCACTTCGCTTGTCCGACCGGTTCCGGCATGTGAGTTCGACGCTGTCGCGGCCGGTACCCGCGGCCGCGGCCGGGATCACCTTCCTGGCTGCGGTCTCCGGCCTCGTCGGGTGGGCGCTGTTCGGCGGCACCTCTCCCTCGGCAGAGACCCCTGACACGGCGGCGGCCGCCGTCGTCGTCCCCGCGCCGGCCGCGCCCGCGCTGCCCGCCTTGCCGCCGGCGCCGCAGGCCGTCGCCGCGCCCGTTCCCGCGCCGGAAGCAGTCGTTGACCAGGAACTCACGGCCCCCGAGGCGCTCCCCGAGGTGGAGCCGATGCCCGAGGAGTACTCCACCGTCGCGCCGGAGACGCTGGAAACCGTGGCCGGATCCGAGCTTGCAACCGTTCCGGAGGCCGTGGTGGCCGAGGTGCCCGCGGCGCTGGCCGCAGAGGCTCCGGACGCCACAGCCGTACAGGGGGTCGGTTCGACTGCCCCCGGGCCGGTCTCAACCCCGAACGGCGAACCGCACCTGACCGGTGTCGGCCCGCTCGCCGGACCGCCCGCCCAAGCGGTGACTGCCCCGATCGCCCAGGCGACGCCCGCCACCGCGCCCTCGACGCCCGCTCCGCCGCCGCCCGCCGGTCCGCTGGGCGCCTTCCTCAGCGCGCTTCCGTAAGCGCGGTAGTTCTACTCATGCCGGGTCGACCACGACCCGGCATGCTTGGCACATGACCCAGCCATCGCGAGACCGTGCCGTCGACGTCGCCCGCATCGCCGCGTTGATCGTGGTGATGTTCGGACATTGCGCGCTGCTGCTCGCCACCATCGACAGCGGCGGTCTGCGGATCGCCAACCTGATCGGTGAGGTCCCCGCAGTCGCGCCGCTGACCTGGATCGTTCAGGTGATGCCGCTGTTCTTCCTGGCGGGCGGCGCCGCAGGCGCCTACAGCTACCGCCCCGAAACGCCCTGGGGCGCATGGCTTTTCAGCCGAGCGCAGCGGCTGTGCCGACCGGTGTTCTGGTATCTGGCGGCGTGGTCGGTGGGCTTGCTCGCCGCCCGGTTGATTCTCGGACCCGACTCCGCAGCCGGTCTCGGCGGGGAGAGCGTGGCGCTCCTGTGGTTCCTCGGCGTCTATGTCGTCACGCTGGCCTTCGTGCCGGCGCTGGTGCGGCTGCACAGCGGCCGCGCCGTGGCGCTCGTCGTGACGGGACTCCTTGCCGCAGCGGCTGCCATGGACACCGTGCGCTTCACCACCGGCGCACCGGAGGCCGCCGTCGCGAACTTCGTGATCGTATGGCTGATTCCGGTCGCGATGGGCGTGGCCTATGCACGCCGTCTTCTCACTGCGCGCATCGCGGCGGGCGTCGGCGTCCTTGCTTTCGCTGCCGCCCTGGCGCTGATCGCCGTCGGGCCCTACGAGGTGTCGCTGGTGGTGACTGGTGCCGAACGCGTTTCCAATGTCGCACCGCCCACGGTGCTGCTGGCGATGCATTGCGTGTGGATGTCGTGCGTGTTCGTGGTGTCAGCGGGTGCGATCCGCCGCTGGGCACAGCGCCCGAGGGTCTGGAGGGCCGTGACGGCGGGCAACGCCGGGGCGATGACGCTGTACCTCTGGCACATCGTCGCCATCGCGATCGCCGCGTTCAGCCTGCACGCGCTCGGTCTCGATGCCTACGACGTCGACACACCGGACTTCTGGGGTCTGCTCGTGCTGCGCGCTCCGGTCTTCGCGGTCGTCATGTTGGTGTTGTTCAAGCTGCTCTCTGCCCTGGAGCGGCGTCCGCTGCCGTGGTGGGACGCCGCCGTCACCGCCACCGGTGCGCGGGCGAACGCCGCAGGCATCCTCACCTGCGCGGCGGGGGTCATTCTGGTGATGATGGCCAAGTTCGGCCTTGGTGACACGGTGGGGTGGGCGGCGCTGGGAGGCTTCCTCATCGCGGCCGCGGCGGCACGGTTGTGTGCCGCGGCGCCGTTGCGGGTCAGCGTCCCGACGGCGCGGACAGAAGCCGGTTCCCCGCTGCCTTGACGGGATCGGGAAGCACCCGAAGCATCGCGCCCATCGCCTTGGACATCACGGACTCGGCGACGACCTGCCGATCCCCGCGCATCAGCGCTTCGTAGCCCTGACGGGCCACTTTCGCGGGGTCGTCCTTCGGCATCTCGCCCACCGGGGTGCCGCGCAACTTCGCGCGGTCGAAGAAGTTCGTGTCGGTGGGCCCGGGCAAGAGTGCCGTCACCGTGATCGGGGTATTGCGCAGCTCGTCCTGCAGTGCTCTGACGAACGACTGCACGAAGGACTTCGAGGCGTTGTAGACCGTCTGATACGACCCCGGCATCATCGACGCGACCGACGACGTGAACAGCACGCGGCCCCGATTCCGGTCCGCCATGTCGCGCAGGACCAGCTTGGCCAGATGCACAGTCGAGCGCACATTGAGGTCCACCACGCTCAGGTCGTCGTGCAGGTCGCTGTTGAGGAACATGTCACCGCGGCCCACGCCGGCGTTCAACGCCGCGACCGACAGTTCGCGCCCACCCTCGATCGCGCTGGCGAAGAGGTGCTCTACACCGTCGGCGGTCCGCAGGTCCACCTGGATCGGGTGAACCGCGACGCCGTATGCGGACAATGCCGCCGGAACGTCATGAATGGCGTCATCCTCGGCCGCGACGACCAAATCGTAGCCGTCTCTTGCAAACTCGCGGGCAAGTTCAAGACCGATCCCGCTCGACGCGCCGGTGATCAGCGCGAGCTCTGTGTGTGTCATCCCCCGCGCGTACCCGGCGAATCTGGGCGCAAAAGCGACGTTCGCATTTCGGATCATCAGCCCGAATACGAACGAAATCAGAATTTTGGGCGCCGGTTTGCGTCGATTTCTTGATCCCGTCCAGATTGCAGGCCAGTATCGGAACGATGGCCGAAGTTGACGACTACTCGGGCGTGCTGCGTTCGGCGGCGCTGCGGGTGACGCGACCGCGGATCGCAGTGCTGCACGCCGTCGGGCAGAACCCTCACGCAGACACCGAGGTGATCATCGGCGCTGCCAGGGAGCAGTTGCCCGACATCTCCAGGCAGACGGTGTATGACGCGCTGAATGCCCTCACCGCAACGGGTTTGGTGCGACGCATCCAGCCCGCCGGTTCGCTGGCCCGGTACGAGACCCGGGTCGGCGACAACCATCACCACATCGTGTGCCGGTCTTGCGGTGTCATCGCCGATGTCGACTGCGCTGTCGGTGAAGCACCCTGTCTGACGGCATCCGACGACCTCGGCTTCGAGGTCGACGAGGCAGAGGTCATCTACTGGGGCCTGTGCCCAAACTGCTCTACAGCCCAACCATCCACCCGTAGTGCGCACGAATGAAGGGAAGAAACGTGTCGTCTGATACTTCTGATGCCCGCCCGCCCCACTCCGACTCCCAGACGCACAGTCACAGCGAGTCCGAAAACCCGGCGATCAACTCTCCGAAGCCGAAAGCGCATGCGCCACTGACCAATCAGGACTGGTGGCCCGAACAGGTCGACGTATCGGTGCTGCACAAGCAGTCGGAGAAGGCCAACCCGCTCGGCGCCGATTTCGACTATGCGGCCGAGTTCGCCAAGCTCGACGTCGACGCGCTCAAGGCCGATGTGCTCTCGGTGATCACCACGTCGCAGGACTGGTGGCCGGCCGACTACGGCAGCTATGCGGGCCTGTTCATCCGGATGAGCTGGCATGCGGCTGGTACCTATCGCATCTTCGACGGCCGCGGCGGCGGCGGCCAGGGTGCGCAGCGGTTCGCCCCGCTGAACAGCTGGCCGGACAATGCGAACCTGGACAAGGCGCGGCGTCTGCTGTGGCCGGTCAAGCAGAAGTACGGCAACAAGCTGTCGTGGGCGGATCTGCTCGTCTTCGCCGGAAACGTGGCGCTGGAGTCGGCCGACTTCGAAACGTTCGGCTTCGGTTTCGGTCGTGAGGACATCTGGGAACCCGAGGAGATTCTCTACGGCCAGGAGGACACCTGGCTCGGCACGGACAAGCGTTACGACGGCACCAACGACAGCGACAGCCGTCAACTCGCGCAGCCGTTCGGCGCGACCACCATGGGCCTGATCTACGTCAATCCCGAAGGACCGGAAGGGAAGCCGGATCCGCTCGCCGCCGCCCACGATATCCGCGAGACGTTCGGCCGGATGGCGATGAACGACGAGGAGACCGCCGCGCTGATCGTCGGCGGCCACACGCTGGGTAAAACCCACGGCGCCGGTGACGGTGACCTCGTGGGGCCCGAACCCGAAGGTGCGCCGATCGAGCAGCAGGGTCTGGGCTGGAAGTGCGCCTTCGCCTCCGGCAAGGCCGGTGACACGATCACCAGCGGGCTGGAGGTGGTGTGGACCGACAAGCCGACCAAGTGGAGCAACCGTTACCTGGAGATCCTGTACGGCTACGAATGGGAGCTGACCAAAAGCCCCGGCGGCGCTTGGCAATTCGAGGCCAAGGACGCCGAGGAGATCATCCCCGATCCGTTCGACGCCACCAAGAAGCGCAAGCCGACGATGCTCGTCACCGACGTCTCGATGAGGGTGGATCCGATCTACGGCCAGATCACGCGACGCTGGCTGGACCATCCCGAAGAGCTCAACGATGCGTTCGCGCGAGCCTGGTACAAGCTGCTGCACCGCGACATGGGACCCGTCAGCCGCTACCTCGGACCATGGGTGCCCGAACCACAGCTCTGGCAGGATCCGGTGCCGGCGCTCGACCACACCTTGATCGACGAATCCGACATAGCAGCCTTGAAGGCCACGGTCCTGCAGTCGGAGCTGTCGGTGCCGCAGCTGGTCAAGACGGCCTGGGCGTCGGCGTCCAGCTTCCGCGGCACCGACAAGCGCGGAGGCGCGAACGGCGCGCGGTTGCGCCTTGAACCGCAACGTCACTGGGAGGCCAACGAACCCTCCGAACTGGACAGGGTGCTGCCCGTCCTGGAGAAGATCCAGCAGGATTTCAACGCAAGCGCTACGGGCGGCAAGAAGGTGTCACTGGCCGACCTGATCGTGCTGGCCGGGTCCGCCGCGATCGAAAAAGCCGCAAAGGCTGCCGGGTACGAGATCAACGTGCACTTCGCACCGGGGCGCACCGACGCCTCACAGCAGGACACGGATGTCGATTCCTTTGCGGTGCTGGAGCCACAGGCCGACGGCTTCCGCAACTACGTGCGCCCCGGTGAGAAGGGGCAGATCGAGAAGCTGCTCGTCGACAAGGCGTACTTCCTAGACCTCACCGCCCCTGAGATGACGGCTCTGATCGGCGGTCTGCGGGTCATCGGCGCCAACCACGGCGGCACCAAGCACGGTGTGTTCACCCAGACGCCGGGCGCGTTGACGAACGACTTCTTCGTCAACCTGCTGGATATGGGGACGCAGTGGAGGACCTCGGAAACGGCGGAGAACGTCTACGAGGGCCGTGACCGGGCAAGTGGTGAGTTGAAGTGGACTGCCACGCCGAACGACCTTGTCTTCGGCTCGAATTCGGTCTTGCGGGCCCTCGCCGAGGTGTACGCGCAGGAAGACAACAAGGGCAGGTTCGTCGAGGACTTCGTCGCAGCGTGGGTGAAGGTGATGAACAACGATCGGTTCGACCTGCGCTGAGCAGGACCGGTCAGAGCTGATTCTCAGGTCCGAGCACCGCCCACACCGTCTTCCCGCCTGCCGTGGGGCTGTCGCCCCAGCACCGGCTCAATGCCGAGACGATGGCCAGGCCGGAGACGGTGTGGGCACCGGTCGTTGAATCCTCTTGCCGAGCAGCGGGTTTGGTCGATTCATCGCTGACGGCCACCGTGACGCGATCCTCGATCGCGTCGAGGATGAGGGTCGGGCTGCTGGCGGTGTGCTCAAGGGTGTTCTCGATGAGAATGGTGGCCACTGTCCTGGCGGTCAGCGCCATGTCGGACCGGTCCCATACGGCGAGCCACTGGGTCAGCAAGGTCCGGGCGTGACCGAGGCAGCCAGGGCCGGGATGGATGACGGTCCTGACCCGCCGGCGCAGTGCGTGCGGCTCGTCCACCGAGCGAGCCGCAGCCGACTCGTCGGCGTGGACCGCCACGTATCGGGTGATGCCGCTGCGTCGGATCGCGGCGCGTCCCGCGGCGTGGTCGCAGACCAGGATCACCGGAACGTCGGGCCAGGCGCTGACGTGCCACCGCGCACTGGTGAACGCGGCCCAGGCGCTCACTGCAGGGGCGTGGAGATCGGTCACGTCGACGATGACGGCCGGTGGTTCCTCCAGCGCAGCTTTGATGACGTTGTCGCGAACCCGGTGGTATGTCGTGCTGTCCAGGGTGCCTGCGATCGACAGCACCAGGTGTCCGCTCGGCGACGTCGTCACCGAGATCCGGACACCACTGCGCTCAGTCATCCGTGCCGGCGACTCCCGTCTCCGTTTCTGCGTTGGCGAGCCAGTCCTTGAGCACCTCCAGTGCCTTGTCGGTCTCGGTGGCCAACGCCGTGTACCGCACGCGGACTGCCGCGGAGACAGCCCCGTCGGCGAGCCGGTGGGCTAAGCGCGACTTTTCTTGAAGGCTGCGCACCGCGACCATTAGGGCGCTGCGAGTCTCCTGGTCACGGGCCGACAGCAACGCGTCCGCTGTCCAGGCGTGACCGACATGGCAGCGAAAATAGCCCTCGGTGACCATCTGCAGCGACCCATTGCAGTCCGGACAGGTGAAACCCGAAGGGGGGCCCAGCTTTTCGACGTCGCTACCGTCGGCCAGCCGTTCCGACATGGCGATGCGGTTCTCCAGTTCCAGGCGTTCGTCGTGTGACGGCGCCCGGCGGTCTCGGGTGGAGTCGGCGAGCTCGGCCAGGAAGGCCCCCACCTCCGCAGCGCTGACGGCGGCGTCGACGACGTCGGCCCGCAGTGCATTTCGTGGCATGGCGGCAAAGAGGGCGTCGTCGGGGGATTGACACAGCGTCGTTCCGCCCCGAGACCGGATGGCTGCCAAGCCCAGGACTCCGTCGTCGAGAACACCCGACATCAGCACCCCAACCGCGTCGGGCCCGAAGGCGACGGCCACCGAGCGGAACAGGGCATTGAGCGCCGGGCGATGGCCATTCTCGCTCGGGCCACTGGACAGCACGATCCGATGGTCGTAGGTCATGAGGTGATGGCCGGGCACCGCGACATAGATCCGCCCTGCCTGCAGGCGCGCGCCGTCCGTAGCGGCTTCGGCCGGCATCGGTCCCGCTCTGTCGATGATCTGGGCCAACACACTGGGCGACTGCGCGGGAAGGTGCAGCGCCATCAACACCGCGTACGGGAGATCCGCCGGCAGGCCGGCCGCCACGCGGGTGAAGGCTTCGACGCCGCCCGCTGATCCACCGATGGCCACCACACCACGCATCGAGCGGTTCTGGGCCTCAGTCACCCCGTAGGTGATACCCGCCATCGATGTCGATAATCAATCCGGGGCCAATGTCCGCCAGGCGAAGAAGTCGGGTCGTCGGACGAAGTGCCTCAGGCGCGTTCGTTTGGATGCCCGGAACCCGGCATCTCTAACCCCATGAAGCTGACGATAGTGGGCGATCTCGGCGACACCGCACGTCTGGCCGGCGCGCTCGCCGAGCGTGGACACGAGGTCCGGGTCTTCACCGCGGACGCCGACGCCGTGTCGGCATCGGGAGACTTCGAAATCCAGCCGATCCCTGTCAGCGTGACCGAAGGCGATCGTTCCGAAGGCCTAATGCCGATGATCGGGGAGATCGGTCGACACCTGGTCGATGCCTGGCGTGACGAACGGCCCGACGTCGTCCACTGTCACGGCTGGACCTATGGCATGGCGGCGCAACTGGCGGCCAACCGGGTGCCGGTAGCCACCGTGCAGTCATTTCACAGCATCGGCGCGACGGACCGGACGCCCCGCGGGGCTCACGGTGCACCCGACACCGCCGTGAAGCTGGAAACACTGCTGGCACGCAACGCAACTGCCGTCACGGGCGCCTGCATGGACGACATGCGTGCCCTCATCGATCGGGGATGCCCCCGCGGGAAGGCCTCAGTACTACCGCCCGGTGTCGACGTCGACGATGCCGGTGCCGACGAGATCGTGTCCCGCGCTGACGCCGACGGTCCTCGGGTGATAGCGGTGGCGCGCGACCTCTCACCGCGCCAGGGCCTCGGACAGGTTCTGCGCACGCTTCCCGCGCTCGGCTCGGCCGAACTCGTCATGATGACGACCGACAGCGCTACGACAAATCAATTCTCTGAAATGCTCGGCTTCGCAACCAAACTCGGCGCGGCCGACCGGGTGCGGTTGATCGCGGGTGCCGACCACCGGACAATCACCTCCGAGTTCCGCAGCGGCGACGTGGTGGTCTGTCCGGCGCCCTGCGAGTCGGCGTATCGCATCACGCTGCAGGCCATGGCATGTGGTCTTCCTGTGGTGGGGCCTGCCGCGGGCGGCATCCGCGACGCCGTCATCGCGGATGTGACCGGACTTCTCGTCCCACCGGGCAATGCGGATGCGCTGCGTCGCGCGCTGCGCTCGATTCTCGGCCAGACGGTGTTGAGGCAGGGCATGGGGCTGGCCGGACGGTCGAGAGCGCGTTCGCGCTACAGCTGGGACCGGATCGCGACCGAAGCCGAGGCCATCTTCACCTCCGCGCTGACGCGTCATACGAGCCTCGCCGCCGCGCTGTGACCGCTGCCGGACCGTCTGTTCTGCCGATCGCGCGCGTCTATTTCGCTGTCCAGCAGGGGTTTTAGCGGTCTGATGAAGGCGCTCGAAAGTCGTCGCGGATTTTCGTTTGTCGAGTCATCTCAAGGGTATCTGGCGCCGCATGCATGGGACCCGCACGCGCCGCAACGTGCTGTTGTGGCACGTCCACGGGTCCTGGACCGAGTCTTTCGTCGCCGGTGCTCACCGCTATCTGCTGCCGGTGAACGACGCACGTGACGAGAACGGAAGGGGGATCGCGGGCCGGAATTGGCCGCACGCCGTCGAAGTGACGCCCGACGAGCTCGCCCGGTGTGAGGTCGACCTCGTCGTACTGCAGCGCCCGAACGAGATCACCTGCGCTGAGGCCATGTTGGGACGTCGGCTCGGTGACGACGTCCCCGCGGTCTACGTCGAGCACAATGCGCCGCGGCCGTATGCCGTCGACAGTGAGCACCCAGTCGCGGATCGCCGCGACATCCCGCTGGTCCACGTCACGGCTTTCAACCACCTGATGTGGGACAACGGTTGTGCGCCGACTCGCATCATCGCGCACGGGATTCCCGACCGCGGTCACCTCTATAGTGGCGAGCTTGCCTCTGCCGCAACGATGATCAACGAACCTGTCCGCCGCTGGCGCACTGTCGGCGCCGACCTGCTCAGCCCGTTGAGCCGGTATTCGCCCCTCGATGTGTGGGGAATGGGCACCGAAGAACTCAACACCGATGCGCGATGCGTCGGACCGATCACCGGTCACGGGGATGTGTCGGGCGCCCGCGTGCTCGACGTTGTCAGCCGCCGCCGGGTCTACCTGCATACCGCGCGCTGGACGTCGCTCGGCCTGTCGCTGCTCGAGGCGATGAGCGCCGGCATGCCCGTCGTCGCGGTGGCCGCGACGATGACGCCCCTGGCGGTGCCACCCGAGGCAGGTGTCGTCAGCGCAGACCTCGCGGTGCTGGGCGATGCTCTCCACCATTTCATCGGCGACCGGGACGCGGCCGCGATCGCAGGCAAGGCGGCGCGCGATTTCGTCTTGACGCATCACGCCCTCGAACGCTTCCTCGATGACTGGGCCCGCTTGATAGAGGAGGTATGCGCATGAGCGCGACAAGTCCACCGCTCGACGTGGCAATGGTCTCTGAACACGCAAGTCCGCTGGCGTTTCTCGGTGGTGTCGACGCCGGCGGGCAGAACGTCGCGGTGGCCGAGTTGTCGGCGGCGTTGGCGGCCCGTGGCCATCGCGTCGTCGTCTATACCCGTCGCGACGACACCGACGCGCCCGACCGGGTGGACACCGAGCAGGGATACGCGGTTGTGCACATCCCGGCGGGACCACCGCGCAAGATTCCGAAAGACGAACTGCTGCAGCATATGCCGGAGTTCGGGGACCGTCTGGCCCAGTGCTGGCGGCAGCGGCGACCCGATGTCGCGCACGCACACTTCTGGATGTCGGGTCTGGCCACATTGGCCGCGGCACAACGCCATCGCGTGCCGGTGGTGCAGACGTTCCACGCCCTCGGCGTCGTGAAACGCCGGCATCAGGGTGCCGACGACACCAGCCCCGGTGAACGAATCCGGTTGGAGAGCAGGCTCGCCCGCACTGTCGACTGGATTGCGGCGACGTGCAGCGACGAGGTCGCCGAACTGGCCCGGATGGGAGGTCATCCGTCCCGGATTTCGGTGCTGCCGTGTGGCGTGGACCCTTCGGAGTTCTCCGACTCAGGGCCGACGGCGACGCGGGGCAAGCCACACCGGATCGTGTCGGTGGGACGACTGGTGCCCCGTAAGGGATTCGACACCGTCATCGAAGCGATGCCCGGGTTGCCCGACACCGAGCTGGTCATCGTCGGGGGCCCGGACAAGTCGGAACTGGACCGCGACCCGGAGGCGCAACGGCTGCTTCGCGCAGCGGGACGCCACGGCGTCGCCGACCGCGTTCATCTCTACGGCGCGATCGCCCGGGACGAGATGCCGATGCTGCTGCGCTCGGCGGATGTCGTCGCCGCGACGCCGTGGTACGAGCCGTTCGGCATCGTGCCTCTGGAGGCGATGTCCTGCGGCGTACCTGTGGTGGCCTCGGCGGTGGGAGGCATGCTCGACACCGTGGTACCGGGCGTCACCGGTCGGCTGGTGGCACCCCGGGCTTCACAACAGTGCGCCGACGCGATACGGCAGATCTTGGGCAACCCGCCATTGCGCGAGGACCTCGGCCGCGCGGGCCGAGAGCGGGTATGCGCGCGCTACACGTGGGGACGGGTCGCACAGGACACCGCCGACGTCTACCGCCACCTTGCCGAGGCATCGCGATGATTCAGCGCGCCTCCAGCAAGCGCACCGCGCGTTCCACCTCGGCGGGCAGGCGCCGCCGCGCCGCGGCCACGGCGGGCATCGCGCGAACCGCCTCGTACAGTTGCGCCGCGTGGTCCCTGTCCCTGACCGCAGCCCACACCAACTCGGCCGACGCGCGGACGCAGCGCCGAAACGGCCGCCGCAACCACGCAGTGAGAGCCTCGTTGCGCAACGCCCGCGCCCGCTGTGCCGCATCGGGTTCCCGCTGCGACGACGGTCGGTGGAACGCGGTCAGCTCAGGGCAGAAGCACAGGTCCCAACCGCTCACGGCGAGGTCGAGCGCCAACAACTGCTCTTCGCCGCGGAAGTGCAATATCGGCGAGAAGCCGCCCACTGCTTCGAACGCGGATGTGCGAATTACCGCCGAGCACGCCAGAAAACCCAGGATGGACGGTCCTGGTAGCGCCGGATCGCGCCCGAGCGCACTATCCGCGAGGTCGGCGACAATGGGATCGTCGCGCATCGAGGGCCACACCACGGTCCGTGCGGCCAGCACGGCGACGGTCCGGTGCGCATCGAAAATCTCCTCGGCGATGCCGATTGCGCCCGGCTCCCACCACGAATCGTCGTCACAGAACGCCACGTACGGGGTGCCACATCGTGCCACGCCGACGTTGCGTCCGACAGCCCCGAGATTGTCGTCGAGTGCGATGACCGTCAACCGCCCTGCCCACCGGTCGGCCAGCTTTCCTGCGACCGCCAGCGAGTCATCGCCAGACGCGTTGTCCACCAGAACGATCGGAGATGTCGTGGTGTCAAGCAGACGCTCGAGTACGGATGCAAGTTCCTCGGACCGGTTCCGGCTTGCGATGACGAAGGAGGTGCGCGAGGGCGTTGACATGGCCGCTGTTGCTACCCCGCGTGCCGAGACCCAAACCCGCTTCGGTCAGGTCCTGGTGACCGGTGGCGCCGGGTTCCTCGGCAAACATCTCTGTGCGGCGCTGGCCGGTTCGGCGTCCCAGGTCGTGTGCGTGGACGATCTGTCGACCGGCGTACGCGTTCCGACCTCCGACGATGTTCACTTCGTGCGGCACGACATCAGCGAACCACTTCCCGCGCCGTGGCGGACAACGGCATTCGACACCATCTTCCACCTGGCGTGTCCAGCATCGCCGATGGACTACCTGAGGTTTCCCTTGGCGACTCTGCGGACCGGCGCGATGGGCACGGCGACGGCGCTCGACATCGCCGACCGGTGCGGTGCACGGATCGTACTTGCGTCGACCAGCGAGGTCTACGGGGACCCGCTCGAGCATCCGCAGCGTGAAAGCTACTGGGGCAACGTAAATCCGATCGGACCCCGCAGCGTCTACGACGAGGCGAAACGGTATGCCGAAGCCCTTGCCTTCGCCCACCACCGCGAGCGAGGTACCGACATCGCCGTGGCACGGATCTTCAACACCTATGGACCCGGGATGCGTCCCGACGACGGGAGAATGGTCCCGACGTTCTGCAGGCAGGCGCTTGAGGGAATGCCGCTCACGGTGGCCGGCGACGGCAACCAGACACGGTCGCTGTGCTACGTGGACGACACCGTCGCAGGTCTGTTTGCCTTGGCCGACAGCGTTGCCACCGGTCCTGTGAACATCGGCAACCCCGCTGAGCTGCCGGTACTTCGGATCGCCGAGGTCATCCGCGACATCGTCGGCGCGCAGGTGCCCATCGCGCACCTCCCCGCCGTCACGGACGACCCTCGCCGACGGTGCCCGGACATCACCATCGCCCGCGAACAACTCGGGTGGTCACCCACCACCAGTTATCTCACCGGCCTGTCCGCGACGGTCGACTGGTTTCGCACCGAACTCGAGGCCGGACGTTGCAGGCCGACCCACACCACGCCGGTCTAGGAGACATCGCATGCGAATCCTCGGTATCAACGCGGTCTTTCACGATCCCGCCGCCGCCCTGGTCGTCGACGGGCACATCGTCGCGGCGGCAGAGGAGGAACGATTTTCTCGTCGCAAGCACGGAAAGCGCGCCGTGCCGTTCTCGACCTGGGAGTTGCCGCTGGCGGCTGCGCGGTGGTGTCTCGACGAGGCAGGCCTGACACCCACAGACCTCGACGCCGTCGGGTACTCCTACGACCCCGCGCTGATGGAAGGCGACACCGGGCAGACAGAGGGGCTCGATCAAGACTGGGAGTACCTGCGCACGATGTATGCCCGGCGTGCACCCAGGTTCCTGGCCACCGCCCTGCCCGGACTCGACCCCGAGGCAGTGCGCCATGTCCGGCACCATGTCGCGCACGCCGCGTCCACCGCGCTGGCCTCACCGGATGCCGACACGGCTGTGCTCGTCGTCGACGGCCGCGGTGAGCGGACCTCCATGCTGGCGGGCGTCTACCGCGATCAGAAGCTCGACGTGCTCGCCAGCCAGCCGCTTCCGCACTCGCTGGGGCTGCTCTACGAAAGTCTGACCGAACACCTCGGTTTCGCGCGCTCAAGCGACGAGTACAAGGTGATGGCGATGGGCTCCTACGGCAGCCCGCGATTCGCCGACCAGTTGCGCCGCAGCGTCTATGCCCGGGGCGACGGCGGGTTCCGCACCGAGCCCGTCGACTGGGCGGACTTCGCACCTGCGCGGACGCCGACGCCGCCGGATCAGGTTTCGGTGCCGGCCCGCCCGGAGTCCCACCACGCCGACCTGGCCTGCAGCGTGCAACGCGTCGTCGAAGAGGTGCTGCTGGACCTGGTGGCATGGCTGCGCGACCGCGTCGACGCCGACACTCTGTGCCTGGCGGGCGGAGTCGCCCTCAATTGCGTTGCCAATACCCGGATCTACGCCGAAAGCGGCTTCGACCGGGTGTGGATCCAGCCCGCGGCCGGCGATGCGGGGACTGCGCTGGGCGCTGCACTGGCCATCGCCGCCGAAGCCGGTGATCGGATCGCGCCCATGCCCTCGGCACAGTTGGGCCGCGGCTGGACCGACGAAGAGATCGCCGACGTCCTCGACCGGGCGGCAGTGCGCTACGAACGCCCCGCCGACCTCGCGGGTGCCGTCGGCGACGCCCTGGCGGCCAACCAGCTGATCGGCTGGTTCCAGGGCCGGTCGGAGTTCGGTCCCCGGGCACTCGGCGGGCGCTCCCTGCTCGCCGACCCCCGCAGCGTGGCCAACCTCGAACGCCTCAACGACGTGAAGGGCCGTGAGCAGTTCCGGCCCGTCGCCCCGATGGTGCTGGCGGATCGTGCGGACGAGATCTTCAGCCGCGGGCCGTTGCCGAGCCCGTACATGCTGTTCGTCCATGATGTGGCGCCATCCTGGCGGGACCGAATCCCGGCGGTCACCCACGTCGACGGCACCGCGCGGGTTCAGACCGTCGACGGCAGCCAACCTCTGTTGCACGACACCATCGCGCACTTCGCCGCCCGGACCGGAGTTCCGGTCTTGGTGAACACCAGTTTCAACACGGCGGGCCGGCCAATGGTCGACAGCCCCCGGGACGCACTGGAGTGCTTCGGCAGTTCGCCGATCGACGTGCTGGTCATGGGGCCCTATCTCATCAGGCAGATGCGATGACACTCGATGCGACCATCGTCGTCCCGACCATCGGTCGAGAATCCCTGGGGCAGTTGCTGACTGCGGTGCAGGCCGAAGACGGAACCCGACCCGCGGAGATCATCGTCGTCGACGATCGCCCCGCTCCCCGCCCGCTGTCGATGCCAGTCGGCCTGCCGCTGCGAGTCCTCACCAGCGGTGGGCGCGGACCCGCGGCGGCGCGCAACCTCGGATGGCGCGCGAGTGCCACGCGTTGGGTCTGCTTCCTCGACGACGACGTACTTCCCGCCCCCGGCTGGCTGCGCGCACTCCACCACGACCTCACCGCAGCGGAATCCGCAAGGGCCGCAGGATCGCTGGGTGAACTGCACGTGCCCAGAACCGGGACCGACCGGGCACCGACCGACGACGAGCGCCGCACCCTCCGACTGGCCGGCGCGCGCTGGATCACCGCTGACATGACCTACCGGCGAGACGTCTTGGTCCAGACGGGCGGATTCGACGAGCGGTTCCCCCGGGCTTACCGCGAGGATTCCGATCTCGCTCTGCGGATCGTCTCATCAGGACACCGCATCGTCAGCGGATCGCGGCGCTGTCTGCATCCGGTTGCGCCGGCCACCTGGATGACCTCCGTGCGAGTCCAAGTCGGTAACCGAGACAACGCGTTGATGCGCCGCAAGTTCGGCAGGCACTGGAGGACGCGAATCGGAGAAGGGCGCGGACGGTTGCCTGCCCATGCGGCCACCACGGTGGCCGGCGGTGCAGCCGTGCTGGCGGCGGGCCTCGGCCGACGGGAACCGGCGGCCGTCCTGGCGCTGCTCTGGGGCGGACTGACGCTCGATTTCGTCGTCCGCCGTCTCACGGGCGGATCGCGCAGCATAGCCGAGGTCGCCCCAATCACGTTGAGCAGCATCATGATTCCGCCGGTGGCCGTCGCACAGCGGTTGATCGGGGAGTGGGAGCACCGCGACGCAAGGCGGGAACCCCCGCTGGCAGTGCTCTTCGACCGCGACGACACCCTGATCGAGGACGGCCCATTTCTGGCCGACCCCAGAGGTGTCGTGCCCCTGCCTGGCGCCCGGCGCGCACTGGATCGGCTGCGTAGCCGCGGGATCCTGCTCGCCGTCGTCACGAACCAGTCTGGCGTGGCACGCGGGCTGATCACGCCCCGGCAGCTCGTCGAGGTGAACGCCGAAGTCAGCGGTCGGCTCGGACATTTCGACGCGTGGCAGATCTGCCCGCACGACGACGACGATGGCTGCAGCTGCCGCAAGCCCGCGCCCGGCATGGTGGTGGCTGCCGCGTCGACGCTCGGTGTACCGCCTCACCGTTGTGTTCTGATCGGCGACACCGGTGGGGACGTCAGGGCGGCGCTGGCCGCCGGTGCCCGGGCGGTGCTGGTGCCGACCGAGCGAACCCGCTCCGAGGAGATCGTTGCCGCCCGGGTGCATCCGCGCGCGCGAGTCGCCCCGACATTGACGGCCGCCGTCGACATGGTTCTGCGGGAGGCGCGGTGACCTCGGCACTCGTCGCACGACTCGACAGCGCCGGTGACGTCCTCATCACCGGTCCGGCCGTCCGTGCGGTCGCCAATGCCCACCGGCGCGTCACCGTGCTGGTCGGTCCACGCGGGAGGTCTGCCGCCGAACTACTGCCCAGGGTGGACGAGATCGTCGAATGGCAAGCGCCCTGGGTCGATTTCGACGCACCCGAGCTCACCGCGGCACACGCCGAGGGATTGATCAAGCAACTCCGCGACACCGCACCCGACCGTGCCTACATCTTCACATCCTTCCACCAGTCGCCGCTGCCGCTGGCGCTGCTGTTCCGGATGGCCGGCATACCGTGGGTCGGCGCGATCAGCGACGACTTCCCCGGCAGTCTGCTGGATCTGCGCCACCACGTCGCCGACGGCGTTCCGGAACCGCTGCGCGCACTGTCGCTGACCGCTGCGGCGGGCTGCGCGCTCCCCCCGGGGGACACCGGAGGTCTTCGCGTCACCGCGCACGCGCAGATGCCCGCCTGGCTGGCCCGCGAACTGGACGGCGGGGACTTCGTCGTGTTCCATCCTGGCGCTGCCGTTTCCGCGCGGCGGCCGTCGGCGGCGCGGAGCGCCCGGATGGTCGACGCGCTCGTCGCCGCCGGGTACCGGGTCGTGGTGACCGGCGGTGAGAACGAGCGTGGGCTCACCGAGGAGGTCGCAGGCGCGCGCGCCGTGGACGCGGGCGGCCGCACCGATTTCGCCGAGCTGGCGGCCGTGCTGGCCGCTGCCCGTGTGGTCGTTGCCCCCAACACCGCTGCGGCGCACTTGGCGGCGGCAGTGCACACCCCGGTGGTGTCGCTCTTCGCGCCTGTGGTGCCCCCGTCCCAATGGGCGCCCTACGGAGTCCCGGTGACGGTGCTCGGCGACCAGAACGCCGCCTGCCGGGGATCACGGGCCCGGGTGTGCCCGCTGGCGCGTCACACCTGCCTGGACGACATCGCCGACACCGCACTGCTTGCCGCAGTGCATCAGTGGGGAGGTAGACCATGATCACCACGCATTTCGACGCGCTGATCGACGCCGTGGTACGCGCACGCAGCCAGATCGGTGTCCTCGACAGCTGGGGCGCGCATCTGGCTCAGGTGCTCCTCGACGGCGGGCGGCTGCTCGCATGCGGCAACGGCGGCAGTGCCGCCGAAGCGCAGCATCTCACCGCCGAACTCGTCGGCAGGTTCAAAGACGAGCGAAAACCGTTGTCCGCCATAGCCCTTCACGCCGACACCTCGGCACTGACGGCGGTGGCCAACGACTACGGCAACGACGAGATCTTTGCCAGGGGTGTCCGGGCACACGGACGCAGACACGATGTCCTGATCGCGCTGTCGACGAGCGGAACCAGTCAGAATGTCCTGACCGCCGTGAAGGCGGCCCACGAGATCGGTATGACCACCTGGGCGTTGACCGGTCAGGCGCCCAATCCGCTCGCCGCGATGTGCGACGGCGCGATCACTGTGGACGCGCCGACCACCGCCACCGTGCAGGAGGTGCACCTCCTCGTGGTCCATGCCCTGTGCATGGCCGTCGACAAAAGGGTCCTGGGGCAGGTGGTGACGGCATGAACGGCGCAGCCCTGGTCGTCGTCGGCGACGCCGTCCTCGATGTGGACATCGAGGGCACGGCGACGCGGCTGAGCCCCGAGGCCCCCGTCCCCGTTGTCGATGTGCAACACCGATGGCAACGTCCCGGCGGGGCGGGCCTGGCAGCGCTGCTCGCCGCACGCACCGACGACGACGTCGTCCTCGTCACTGCAGTCGCCGATGATGCAGCAGGACAGCAACTCTCGGAGCTGCTGGCCGCCGCGGGCGTTCGAGTGATGGCGTTGCCCGCGCACGGAACCACGGTCACGAAGACCCGCGTGCGGGCCCGCGGACAATCGGTGCTGCGCATCGACCACGGCGCTCTGCGCCCTGACGCCGGACCGGTGCCGGACGACGTGACGGAGGCGCTTGGGCGAGCGCGTGCGGTGTGTGTTGCCGACTACGGCGGGGGAGTGGCGGCCCACGCCGGACTCCGCCGCGCTCTGTGTGCAGTGGCCGACCGGGTCCCGATCGTGTGGGATCCCCATCCCCGGGGCGCGCAACCGATACCGGGTTGCCGCCTCGTCACGCCCAACGACGCTGAGGCGCGGCAGTTCTGCGGCGTCGAGGGCCCGCCCGGGGACATGCTGAGGGCCACATGGAAGGCCGACGCGGTGTGCGTGACGCTCGGCGCCGGTGGGGCAAGGGTATTCGCAGCAGACCGCGCTCACACGCATGTCGGAATCCCGGCGCTGAGCGCGGGATCGGCACGCGCGGACACGTGCGGCGCCGGCGACCGATTCGCCGTCGCCGCGACCGCCGCGCTGGGCGCCGGTGCGGATGCTCTGGCTGCGGTATCGGCTGCGGTGGATGCCGCGGCGCGCTTCGTCGCGGCAGGCGGCGCCGCCGCGGTGGCCTCGCCGGTGCCGGACGACGGCGGCGCGCTCACCCGCGCCGATTCTCCAGACGGTACGAGCGACGTCGTCGCACTCGCGGAGCGGCTGCGCGCCCAGGGCCGCACCGTGGTCGCCACCGGAGGGTGCTTCGACCTTCTGCACACCGGCCACGTCCGGTTGCTGCGAACCGCACGGCAGCACGGGGACGCGTTGATCGTGCTGCTCAACTCCGACGATTCGGTACGCAGACTGAAGGGCCCCGGGCGGCCGGTCATGCCCGCCACCGACCGCGCCAAAGTCCTGGCGGCCCTGGCGTGTGTCGACGCTGTCGCGGTGTTCAGTGAGGAAACGCCCGAGCGGTTGATCGGCATGGTGCGACCCGATATCTGGGTCAAGGGCGGTGACTACGCCGCAGAAGACCTGCCCGAGGCAGAGGTGGTGAGACGTCACGGAGGCGAGGTCGTGATCGTCCCCACCGTGGCCGGCCACTCCACAACAGCCCTGATCGCCGCCGCGCGATCGGGGCAAACGACGACGAAAGCGATGACATGACAAGCACATTCACACCCGGCGCAGTGTTGATCACCGGGGGCGCATCCGGTCTCGGCGCGGCGGTGGTCGACCTGGTCCTTGAGCGCGGCGGGACACCGCTGGTCATCGACAAGACCCAGCCACGCGGCGGTGTCGCGTACGCACGGGCGGACCTGGCCGACACCGACGCCGTCGGCGCCGCGGTCAACGAGCTGGCCGAGCAGGTGGGTGGCCGCGTCGACGGGGTGTTCACCGCGGCGGGCATCGACTCCTGTGGAACGCTGCGCGACGTGCCCGCCAAAGAGTGGGAGCAGGTCGTCATGGTCAACCTTCTGGGTACGGCCGCGGTGATCCGATCGGCGATGCCGTATCTCGTTGCGGGCCAGAGTCGTATCGTCACCTGCGCGTCGACACTCGGCATCAGGGCGGTCAGCGACGCCACGGCGTACTGCGCGTCGAAATTCGGGGTCGTCGGATTCAGCCGGGCGCTCGCGGCTGAACTCGCCGGCGAGATCGGCGTGACGCTGCTCATCCCCGGCGGTATGCACACGGCCTTCTTCGACGGCCGCGACGAGCAGTACAAGCCGCCACCGGATGCCAAGCTGAATCAGCCCGCAGACGTCGCCGCCACCGTGTTGTTCGCGCTGTCACAGCCTGTCGGCTGCGAGATCCGCGAGCTCGTCGTGTGCGCATCGACGGAATCGTCATGGCCGTGACCACAGAGTCAGACCGGTCAGCCCGACTCGACACCATCCTGGTGCTGCGGGCACTCGGTCTCGGCGATCTGCTCACCGCAGTCCCCGCGCTGCGCGGACTGCGGCGACACCATCCGGGTGCCCGCATCGTGCTCGCGGCTCCCGGCAGGTACCGCGAGCTGGCCATGCACACCGGAGCTGTCGACGAGGTCATCGACACCCCTGGCCTGGTACCGATCCGTCGCGCGCACGAGCGGCCGGATCTGGCGGTCAATCTGCACGGCCGTGGACCGCAGAGCATTGCTGCACTGCTGGCGCTGCGACCGCGCCAGCTGTTGACTCACCGTCACGACGCGTATCCCGATCTGCCGGGTCCGCAGTGGAGCCAGGACCTCCATGAGGTCCAGCGATGGTGCGCTCTGCTGCACTGGGCGGGAATCATCTGCAGGGCAGACGATCTGCACATCGAGCGACCGCAGGGCTACCCGGACAACTCCGGCGTCGTCGTCATACACCCCGGCGCAGGGGCCCGCGCCCGCCAATGGCCCGCGCGCCGCTTCGCCGAGGTCGCATCGGCGTTGTCGGAGCGGGGCGAACGGGTGGTCATCACCGGGTCTCACTCTGAAGCCCCGCTCGCGCAGGAGATCGCCCGAGCGGCACACCTTCCCGAATCAGCGGTGTGGCCTGCGACGTCGGATTTGCTCGCCCTCGTCGCCCTGATCAGTGATTGCCGGCTGCTGATCTGCGGTGACACCGGTGTCGGCCACGTCGCCACCGCCACCGGGACGCCGTCGGTGCTTCTGTTCGGTCCGACGCCGCCGAAGCACTGGGGGCCGCCGGGCGACGGCCGGCACATCGCGATCTGGGCGGGTGACTGCGGCGACCCGCATGCAGATGTCCCGGATTCCGGACTCATGCTGATCACCGCCTCCCGCGTGATCGCCGCCGCCCACGACGCTCTGGCGTGGTGCCCGTGACCGCCGCGGTGCGGGTCGGCATGCGTGTCGGTGTGGTGGGAACCGGTTATGTCGGCCTCACCACGGCGGTGTGCCTTGCCGGTCGTCGGGGACTCGACACGGTGGCCGTCGACATCGACCGGGACAAGATCGAAAGGCTCAGCGCCGGCGAGGTCGTTCTCGGTGAGCCGGGAATGGCCGAACTGCTCACCGTCGCGCTGGACAGAGGCACCCTGAGGTTCTCGGCGTCTTACGCCGCGTTGGGCGATCGCGACGTCGTATTCGTCTGTGTTCCGACTCCCAGCGGCCCCAGCGGTGCGGCAGACCTGCGTGCGCTCGACGACGCCGTGGGACGGTTGGCCCCCGTGCTACGGCCGGGCGCGATCATCGCAGTGAAATCGACTGTGCCCGTGGGCACTACCCGTCGCATCGCAGACCGATTGCAATCCCACCAGATCGGTGTCGTTTCGAGCCCGGAGTTTCTTCGCGAAGGACATGCGGTGGCCGACTTCACCGGTCCGGACCGCATCGTGGTGGGTGCATTGAGTCCCCGTGACGCCGAACAGGTCTGCCGAGCCTACGGGGGCGCGGGGCCGATCTTGCGGATGAGCCCCGAGAGTGCCGAGCTGGCGAAGTACGCCAGCAATGCCTTCCTGGCCGTCAAGCTCTCGTACGCCAACTCGATGGCCTCGCTGTGCGCCGCGGTGGGTGCCGATATCGGTGACGTGACGGCATGCATGGGAGCCGACGACAGGATCGGAGCGGGTTTCCTGCGTCCCGGCCCGGGGTGGGGTGGCTCTTGCCTGCCGAAAGATACTGCCGCACTGGTTCATACAGCACAGTCCTGCGGTGTGCGGCTACACGAAGTAGAGGCTGCCCGGGCCACCAACGCCGCCCAGCCCCGGCGGATCGGTGATGCGTTGCGGGACGTTATGGATTGTGGCCTGGCGGGCCTGCGGATCACGGCCCTCGGGCTCACCTTCAAGTCGGGGACCAGCGATACGAGGGATTCTCCCGCGCTGGCGGTGTGCGCCACGCTGGTGGCAGAAGGCGCGCAGGTGTACGGATACGATCCCGAGTTGCCTGCGATCGACGCAGGCGTCCTGGATGCGGCCGGGGTGATCGCCGTCGACGATCCCTATCGCGCCACCAAAGCCGCGGATGCCATCCTTGTGCTGACCGACTGGCCGCAGTTTCGCAGCCTCGACTGGGCGGCGGTCGCCGAGCACGCGGCCGGGGCGGTCATCGCCGATACACGAAATCTGCTCGACCCCGAAGTCATCAGCTCCGCGGGTCTGACCTACCTGGGCAGCGGACGTGCGGACGGGTTCTGAGCAGAGTCGACGCCGTGGTCGGCGGCCCCGGTGAGTTGCTCACCGGTGGCCTGGAAGTAGACGCGTCGCGCGATCTCGACCGCATGGTCGGCGAAGCGCTCGTAGAACCGCCCCACCAGAACCAGGTCGGCCGCCACCGTGGGCCCGTGCCGCCATTCGGGTCCGATCAATTCTGCGAACAACTGCCTGTGCAGATCGTCCATGCGCGCGTCGCCGTCACACACGAACCGGGCCTGCTCGACGTCGCCGTAGCGCACCGCGGATTCCACGAGCTGGGCCTGCTCGACGGCGGTGAATGCCATGTCGGCGAACAAACTATGCACCTGTCCGGGCACCACCCGGTCGGGATGCCTGCGACGCGCCGTTCTGGCGACGTGCGACGCCAGCGCTCCCATCCGGTCGGCGTCGGCCGCGATGTAGAGGGCCGACACGATGATGCGCAGATCCCTGGCGACGGGCGCCTGCAGTGCCAGCAGGCTGTAGGCGCGATCCTGCACCGCATTTCCGAGCTTGGTGAGCCGCTTGAGGTCGAAGGCCACGATGTCGGCGGGTGCGCCGGCGGCGTCGAGAAGTGCCGTCGACGCGGACTGCATCAGCGCCGAGGCCCGGCCGCACATCTCTGCGAGGTCCGTTGTCAAGGTGTCGAGGGTTTCGTGGAATTCGTTGCGCATAACTTCCCCATGGGCGAGTTCCGGTGCCGGGCCGTTACCCCATGAGCACGCGATCAAACGCGCACCGCACCGCCTGCCCCACGACGCGCGGTGCACGAGTAAGTTCGGAAGCGCTCGAGCACCCCAGGCGAACGGACCGCAGCTTGACCCCACAGCCAGACGAAGAACCCTCAGAGACCTTCGAGGCTCTGCTGCGCTACGTCCGTGACGCGCGCGGGTTCGACTTCACCGGATACAAGCGGACCTCGCTGATGCGCCGGGTGCGTCATCGGATGGACCACGCCGGCTTCTCGACGTTCGAGGAGTATCTCGACACCCTGCAGGCCAGCGCCGACGAGTTCGCCGCCCTGTTCAACACGATCTTGATCAACGTCACCAGCTTCTTCCGGGACCCGCCGGCGTGGGAATACGTGGCGGAGGAGGTCGTGCCCGCCCTACTCGCCGAACGCAGCCCCAGCGACCCCATCCGGGTGTGGAGTGCCGGGTGCGCCTCGGGGCAGGAGGCGTACACGCTGGCGATGATTCTCGCCGAGGCCATGGGCGTCGACGACTTCCGCCAGCGGGTGAAGATCTACGCCACGGATGTCGACGAGGAGGCCCTCGCCGAGGCCCGCGCGGCGTCCTACGACGCCAAGGCAGTGGAGGCTCTGCCGGTCGATCTGCTCGACCGCTATTTCGAGTCGGTCAACGGCAGGTACGTCTTCCAGAAGGACCTGCGGCGCGCCGTGATCTTCGGGCGCAACGACCTGGTCAAGGACGCGCCGATCTCCCGCGTCGACCTCCTCGTCTGCCGCAACACGTTGATGTATCTCAACGCCGACACGCAACGCAATGTCTTGAGCAGGCTGCACTTCGCGCTCGCCCCGCGCGGAGTTCTGTTTCTCGGACATGCCGAGATGCTGCTGAGTCACGCGGATCGGTTCACCCCGTTGAACCTGAAGTACCGCTTCTTCCGCAAGGTTGCGTCGGCCGACGACAACGGAACGCGCCACCCCGCAGCACTGATGGCCGAACTACAGGGCGATGTGTCCGGCCTGGCATCGATTCGCGACCTCGCATTCCGCGCCGGTCCCGTGGCGCAGATCGTCATCACCGGCGACGACACCGTCGCCATGATCAACCAGCAGGCCGAAACCACGTTCGGACTTTCGGCCCGAGACATCGGAAGGCTGCTGCGCGATCTCGACGTGTCGTACCGGCCCGTCGAGCTACGCGCTTACCTCGAGCAGGCCAAGGTCGAGCGCAGATCGGCACGCATACAAGACGTCCAGTGGCAACGCCCCGGCATGGACACCGCGTGGTTCGAGATCCATGTGAACCCGCTGGTCGACACTCAGAACGGATTGCTCGGTGTCTCTGTCGTCTTCTTCGACGTCACATCGACGCGGGCGTTGCTGGACAAGGTCGTCCACACCAACCGCCAACTCGAGACCGCTTACGAAGAGTTGCAGTCGACCAACGAAGAGCTTGAGACCACGAACGAGGAACTGCAGTCGACGGTCGAGGAGCTCGAGACCACCAACGAGGAATTGCAGTCGACCAACGAAGAGCTCGAGACCATGAACGAGGAGCTGCAGTCGACCAACGACGAGCTCCACACCATCAACGACGCGCTTCGCGAACGCAGCATGGAATTGGACGAGTCGACGGCATTCGTCGAATCTCTGGTCAATTCAATACGTTTGGGTCTCATCGTGGTCGACCGGCAGATGCGGATTGTCGTGTGGAACCGGGGTTGTGAGGAGCTGTGGGGGCTGCGCTCCGAGGAAGCCGTCGGAAAAAGCCTGTCAGCCTTGGATATCGGGCTGCCGACAGAGGCGATCAAACCCGTGATAGGGAAGGTGTTCGTCGACGCCGACGTCACCGATGAGACCACCGTCGACGCGGTGAACCGTCGAGGCCGGCACACGCGTGTCCGGGTGATGGGCACGGCGTTTCGTTCCAGCGACGCCTCGGTCAACGGCGCACTGCTCCTGATGGAGGTCGTCGGGTAGGGTCACCGCCCCGCCGCGGACCGCGGTGCGTACCTCAAGATGGCCGCCACACCGTCTTTCGGGGTCAACCGTTCGTCCATGCCGACCAGCCCCGAATCGATGCTCAGTGCCGCAAAGGGTAGTGCCTCGTCGACCCGGACCGTCGAGCTCCGGCCGGCGCCGAGCTCTGACAGGACGTCGGCGTTCGGCGCCACCATGGTCGGCGAGTCGCCCATCAACACTGTCTCGTCGGCGATTTCGCCGATGATCAGCGTCTCGACCGCGCCTTCGCGAAGCGCCGCGCACACACCGGCAAGTCCCTCCGTCGCCAAGCCGGAAGCGCGTTCCCGCTCGGCGACGAATGCCTGGGCCGCCGTGTCGATGACAGCGGCTCGACGCAGTTGCAACGTCGTCTCGATCTCGTGCTGCAGCGTTGCAGCGTCGATGCTGCCGCGGGCCCCGGCGTTGATCTCGGTGACTTTGGTGGCGACCCGGTCCGGCAGCGCGCCGAGCAGATCGGTGCGTGAACTCACCTCGCCGACAACGAAGACCACCTCTGGTGCGGTGTCGTCCACCGTCGCCACGACGCGATCGGCGATCTGTTGCATGTTCTTCCCGCGTGCCGCGTCCGCGGTGCGTTGCGGGTCCCCGTAGCCGGGCGTATCGGCACTGCGCGCCTTGTGCACCGGGTAGCCCGCACCCTCGACGCGCAGTTCCTCAGCTCGGTTCGCGGTGCGCACCGCGATGTCGGCGCCGTGATGGTCGACCGCGACCACGAGATAGGGTGTCCGGTTGCGTCCGTGGACGATGGCGGGGATCAGGAACGGCAGCTTCGACACCCGCGCCATCGGCTGCTCGGGCGGGCGGATCAGCTGCTCGACGACATGGACGTCGTGGTTGACGATCACCCCGAGTCCGCCCCGTCCCACCGCCGCGGGCTGTTCGCGCAGCACCCGCCACACACCGTCGATGAGCTCCGTATCGGCGCCCTGCGTATTGAGGTCTTCGGCGATGGCGCGCCAACGCAATTCGGCCTGTTTCTGCGCATCGGCAGTGTCGTGAGAGTTGTCGACGTAGACCGAGGCGAACGGACCCTCGGCGTCGATCAGCGAACGAAAGCGGGCCGCCTGCATGACATCCTCCTCGAATCGAATTCTGAAGGCGGATGCCCGCGTGAGGTGGGGACAAACCCGCTCATGCCTGCAGAAGTCCCCGGGCGAAGCGAAGGTCGGTGACGAGCGACCGAAATGCTTCGTCCCGCGCGTCGGAGGGGCCCCGTAGCACGGCGGACGGATGAATCGTCACGACGATCCGGGGATCGGGTACTCCGGGCGGCGTCTCGCCGGGCGGCAGATGCAAGACCTCGCCGCGATGGGCGGTGAGCCTGAATGTGTTGCCCAGCAAAGACTTCGCTGCGGTGGCACCCATCAGGACCACGACCTCGGGATTCACCGTCTCCAGTTCTGCGAACAACCACGGTCGGCAGGCCACCACTTCGGTGCGGCTGGGAGTCTTGTGGATTCGCCGCGGACCCCGTTCCGAGGCGACGAACTTGAAGTGCTTCACCGCGTTCGTGACGTACACGGGCGTGCGTTCGATGTCCGCCTCGTCCAACGCTTTGTCCAGCAGGCGCCCGGCCGGACCGACGAACGGCCTACCCGCGACGTCCTCCTTGTCACCGGGTTGCTCGCCGACGAGCATCAACCGCGCCGCGGCGGGACCGTTTCCGAATACGGTCTGGGTGGCGTGCTCGTACAGATCGCAGCCATGGCAGCCCTGGGCGGCTGTGGCGAGTGTGGCCAGGTCATCGGTTCTCGGCACGTAATCCGCGGCGGTACGTGTGCTCATGTCGGGCGGATACCCGCCTCAGCTGCTGCCATCCCGGTGGGCATTGAGCAGAATCTGGTCCAGCCGGGTTCTCGCGTCGGCCACCAGCGGAGCCGACGCCACCTGCGACACCAGACGATCGGCGATCGTGCGCAGTTTGACGTTGGTTTCCTGGGATCGCCATTTCAGCACATCCAGGGCGCGGTCCTCGGACACGCCGTAGGCCATCCGGATCATGCCCACGGCCTGCTGGATGGTCGAGCGCTTCTCGTCGATGCTGGCCACGTGCCTGGTGACCGACTTCTGTACATCGGCCTCGAATCCGTCCGTGATGTCGACGTAGAAGCCGCTGGTGCCGAGCACGGCACCGGACTCGTCGACGACGCTGTCGCCGACGACCACCACCATGTGGACCTTGCCGTGGACGTCGACGATGCGGTGCCGGCTGGAGAACGCCGCTCCCTCGTGCCGCACGCGGTCGATGAGTGCAGCTACGGCGGATCGGTCGTCGGGATGTTTGTGGGACAGAATGATCTCCGTCGACGGCTCGACGCTTCCCGGCGTGTAGCCGTGCATGATCGCGACGGCGTCCGACCAGACCCACCGGTCTTCGGCATGCAGAAAGCTGAAGCTTCCCACAGTCGCGAAACCATCGGCGACGGGCGGCTTCTCGATGACCACGTTGCGAATCATGGTGGGTGTGCCTGTTGTGGGCAAACTCCGGCTGGTGTGTCCGGATCGATTGGCCACCATGCGAAGGCGCGCTGGACGGATCGCGCAAAGCCGTGGCTCGCCGGCGCAGAACACACCCATAGACGCACGCGTCAGCGCCGGATGGCTGGGTACCCGACCAGAACCGGCCGAGAGAACGGAAGGACTGCGATGGGTCGCGCAACATCACCCGACTTCGCATGGCTGCGGGCCGCCTTCGACCGACTCCACGCGTTGCCTCCGGACGCCGTGGCCCACGCGCGTCTGCGCGACGAGATCATCAGGCAGTGCCTGCCGCTGGCCGAGCACATCGCCTATCGCTACGACCGTAGAGGCGAGGAGCACGACGACCTGGTTCAGGTGGCGCGGGTGGGCCTGGTGAACGCAGTGAACCGCTTCGACCCCGAAGCCGGCCCCGAGTTCGTCTCCTTCGCGATCCCCACCATGCTCGGTGAGGTCAAGCGATACTTCCGCGACTGCGGCTGGGCCGTCAACGTGCCGCGGCGTCTGAAAGATCTCTACCCGGCGCTGGGGCCGGTCACGGCGGAGCTGACCCAGAAGTTGGGGCGCTCGCCGACCCCGGCTGAGCTGGCCGGCGCACTCGGAGTCGACCGACTCGATGTCGTCGACGCGCTGACTGCCGCCGCGGGCTTCAAGACCAGATCGATCGACCACGGCGTGACTCGCGACGACGACAGCCCGGCGCTGGCAGAGCGGCTCGGGTGCCCGGACCCGGAACTGCGATTCGTCGACGACAGTGAGGCACTGCGCGAGCAGTTGGCGGCCCTGCCGCAGCGTGAGTACCGCATCGTGATCATGCGGTTCTTCGAATCGCTGACACAGTCGCAGATCGCCGAGCGGATGGGTGTCTCCCAGATGCATGTCTCGCGGCTGCTGACACAGTCGTTGCACCGTCTGCGGTCAGGATTGCTCGACGGGGACACCGACGCGACGATCGCGTGAGCGGCAATCACCGCGCCAGCGTCTGATGTGGGCTCTCGCCATAAGTCTCGCGGTAGAGCACCGCGAAGCGGCCGGTGTGGCCGAAGCCCCACCGCGACGCGGTCGCACTCACCGTCGTCTCAGACCGATGTGCCATCAACAGTTCCTGGCGGGCGGAGGCCAGACGCAGCCCCCGCACGTAGGCGGTCGGCGTGGTGTCCAGATAGCGACGGAACAGGTACTGCACCGTGCGGGGAGTCGCGTACGCCTCACGGGCCAGATCGGCGAGCGAGATCCGCCGCGAAGGCTCGGCCTCGATGTAGGTCAGCGCGGCGCGCAGCGTCGCGGGCAGCGGATCGGTGCTGTCCGGCGCGGCCGCACCGTTACCACACGCGAAGCCCGCGAGCACCGCGTCCCGTAGGAGTCGTGCCAGAGAGTCCGACAGGGTTTCCGCCATCGTCTCATCCGCGTGATTCACCACGTCGGTCGCGTAGGTGACGGTTCGCTTGACCAGTGCCGCGGCATCCTGTGACCGCGGGGCGAGCCAGCCGGGCGACGACGAGGCCCGCGGCAGCGCGCTTAGAAGATGCACGATCGTCAGCCGAGTGTCGACCGTCTGGAGCGACACCGGGCTCGATGCGGCTCGCAGGAGCCGCATCTCGCCGCGCGAGGCCGCGTCCGCCTCGTCCCGGGACCGCAGCACTAGGGTCCCGGCGTGAACCCAGATCAGAGCGTCGTGCCCGATCTCGGCGAGGGACAGCGTCGCGTCACCGGAGTGGTCTGTTTGATCGACGTGAAAGCCGGTCGCCGAATGCCGGACTTGGCGGTAGCGGCCGGGATTCGATCCGTCTGCGCAATCCACGTGCGCGCCGCGCCCGTAGACCGCGTGCAGTTGCTCGCGAATGCGACAGGGATCGTCATCGGTGAATTCGGACCGCGCGAGTGGACGCGGCCTGGCGGGATTCGTCAACGGTACTCGGAGGGCTACCGATACACCCGGTCTCCGGCGGGCATAGGTACGGGCGCGACAGAAGCGTTGCCAGAAGCCACGATTGTCAAGTCCACCAGCACCTTTCGTCCATGTGACGGGAATGTGTCTGGCAGATGGTGCCATACACCGGGGAGCTCGCACAGCCCGTTAAGCGAAATGTTGCTGGCGCGCCTGTCCGCAAAGCGAACACCTACAGGTTGCGGCCGCCCCGAAACGTGCAGGGAGAGGCTGACTCACTTCGCTGCGTGCCAGATCAGCGCTTGCGCGACCGCCGAGTCGGGGCCGCTTTGACGCGCACCGGTGCCACCGCAGACGACATCACGGACTCGGCGCGCGCCCACACCCGGTGCAGTCCGAGGGCGGCCAGCAACTCTTCTCCGAAGGCTGACGAAACGTCGTCCGACACCAGGACGCCCGGATCGTCGAGGCTGATATCCATGTTCGCCAGCGCCGTGCGGCCGTCACCCCATGCAGCCAGAGGCTTGCAGTGCCGGAGCATTTCGTGAAGAAGGATAACCGCCTTGATGTCGGCGCGCGCCAGTGCGCCCCCGGCGACGACCACCGCATCGAACTCGATCGACCGCGCCGTGTCGAACGTCCGCTCGACGACGAGCGTGCGCCGACCCGACTTCAGGCGGCCGCCCTCTGGCGCCACCACCATGGCCACCACGCCGGCCTTGTCCAGCGCCTTGGTGAGTTTCGCCACGCCGGCGAGGTCGGAATCTTCGTCGGCGATGATCGCGACTTTGCGCCCCGCGACCGGCCCCGGAGTGGTCACCACCTGAGACAGCGACGGCGAGAGCGTCACCTCGGCGGGCGGGCGGCCCTGCGGCGCAGGGAGTCCGAGACCCAAAGCCACCTGAGCGGACAGGTCGGCATCGACGTTGGCCAGCACCTCGAGCTGACGCTCCTTGATCGCCTGTTCGTAGCACTTGCCCAATTCGAACGTGAACGCCTCCGCGATGTGGTCCTGCTCGATCTTGGTCAGCGAGCGGTAGAACATCGCCGCCTGAGTGAAGTGATCGTCGAACGACGCCGGTGCCACGCGTCCCACCCGGCCCTCGACCGGCCGCGGCGTCTGGACATATCCGCCCTCGTCGGCGTCGGCCACCAACGGCTCCCCGCCGTCGATGCTGTTCGGGCGGTAGGGCGCCTGTCCCGTGTGAATGGCCGTTTGATGCATGCCGTCGCGCAGCATGTCATTGACGGGGCAACGCGGACGGTTGATCGGAAGCTGCGTGAAGTTCGGCCCGCCCAACCGCGTCAATTGTGTGTCCAGGTAAGAGAACAGCCTCGCCTGCATCAGCGGATCGTTGGTGACCTCGATACCCGGGACGAGGTTGCCGGTATGGAAGGCAACCTGCTCGGTCTCGGCGAAGTAGTTGGTGGGATTGCGGTCCAGCGTGAGCTTGCCGATCAGCTGCACGGGAACGAGCTCCTCGGGGACGATCTTCGTCGGGTCGAGCAGATCGATGCCCTCGTAGGTTTCAGTCCCGTCGTCAAGCATCACCTGGACGCCCAGTTCGTATTCCAGTGGTGCGCCCGCCTCGATCCCGTCGGCCATGTCGCGCCGGTGAAAATCAGGATCGAACCCGGCTGCCAATTGAGCCTCTTCCCACACCAGAGAGTGAACGCCGGCAACGGGTTTCCAGTGGAACTTGACGAGACTCGTGTCGCCCTTGGCGTTCACGAGACGGAACGTGTGAACGCCGAACCCCTCCATTGTCCGGTAAGACCGTGGAATGCCGCGGTCGCTCATGTTCCAGAACACGTGGTGAGTGGCTTCGGTGTGTAGCGAGACGAAATCCCAGAACGGGTCATGGGCAGACTGCGCCTGCGGGATCTCGCGATCCGGATGCGGCTTTCCCGCGTGGATGATGTCGGGGAACTTGATGCCGTCTTGGATGAAGAACACCGGGATGTTGTTGCCCACCAGGTCGAACACGCCCTCGTCGGTGTAGAACTTCACCGCGAAACCGCGGGTGTCGCGAACGGTGTCCGCGGAGCCGCGCGAGCCCAGAACCGTCGAGAATCGGCAGAAGACGTCAGTCTTTGTGCCCTTCTTGCCCAGGAACGCCGCCCGGGTGATCGACGCCGCGTTGCCGTAGGCCTCGAAGAAACCATGCGCGGCAGCGCCTCTGGCGTGCACGACACGCTCCGGGATGCGTTCGTGGTCGAAGTGGGTGATCTTCTCCCGCAGATGGAAGTCCTCCATCAGCGTGGGGCCGCGCGAGCCTGCCTTGAGCGAGTGGTCGGTGTCGGGCAACCGCACACCCTGCGCGGTGGTCAGATAGCGGCCGGATTGTGCCCGCGGATCATCGTGCTCCGCAGCGACTTTCGAGGCTCCGGTCGGGCTGACGGCGGCAGGGGCGGATTGATCACGCTTGCGCGCAGCAGGCATCTGTTACCTCCACACTGGTCGGGCTGGTGATCCAGCCTCGCGCAATACCCGCCACTGCTGCGGCCAAACTCACCTAGTTGCGGGTGAAGAGCTCGGCGGCCTTGGTCTTGATCGTCTGATAGATGAGGTGGCGGGCGCCGGGATCGCCCTTGCCGACTGCCTGCGTCATGTTCAGCATCTGGTCGACCGTGACGTGCGGCGGGATCGGAGGAACCTCCGGATCGCAGCGCACGTCGAGCAGCGTGGGACCCGGGGCGCTCAGCGCCCAGTCCCAGGCAGCGGCCAGATCGGCTTCGCACTCGACCGTCATCGCATCGATGCCCATCGCGCGCGCCACCTCTGCATAGCTGACCGCGGGAAGGCTCTGGGACTCCTCGAACTTCGGCGCCCCGCCCATGGCCCGCAGCTCCCATGTGACCTGGTTGAGATCGCCGTTGCCGAACACGCAGACGACGAACGGAAGCTCATCCCATTCCCGGCGGTAGCGGTTGATGGTGAGCAGTTCGGCGAGACCGTTCATCTGCATGGCCCCGTCGCCGACGAAGGCGACGACGGGACGGTCCGGATGGGCGAACTTCGCGCCGAGGGCGTAGGGGACCGCACACCCCATCGTCGCGAGTGTGCCGGACACCGAGCCGTGCACACCGTCGGTGAACCTCACACAGCGGGCATACCACGTGGTCGACGACCCGGAGTCGGCGGTCACGATCGCGTTGGCAGGCAACCTCTTCGACAGTTCCCATGCCACCCTCATCGGATTCACCGGCTGCGCGGAGGTGGTGCTCTGCTCCTCGATCACCGACCACCACCGCTGCACGTTCTTCTCGACGGTGTCTCGCCACGCGCTGTCGGCCTTGGGCCGTAGATGGGGCAGCAGCGCTGCCAGAGTCGCCCGGGCGTCGGCGACGATGTTGAGTTCGGTGGGATAGCGCATCCCGATCGACGTCCCGTCGCTGTCGATCTGGACGGCGCGGGCCTGACCGAACTCGGGAAGAAACTGCGTGTAGGGGAAGTTCGAGCCCACGATCAGCAACGTGTCGCAGTCGCGCATCAGCTCGTAGCTCGGCCGCGTGCCCAGGAGCCCGATCGCCCCGGTGACGAACGGAAGGTCGTCGGAGAGGACGTCCTTGCCCAGCAACGCTTTTGCGATTCCGGCGCCGGTCAGGCGGGCCACCTCGACGACCTCTTCACGGGCACCCCTGGCGCCCTGACCGATCAGGATCGCCACCCGCTCGCCCTCGTTGAGAATCTCCGCGGCGTGTCGTACCTGGGCCTCCGAGGGTGTGATGATGCCGACGACATCGCCGGGATCGCTCGACGGAACATGCTTGAACTGGTGCTCGGGCGGCTCGTAGGTCTCCTCCTGCAGATCCGACGGCACGATGACCACGGTCGGGGCGCGGCGGGTCCTGGCGGTCCGGATCGCACGGTCCAGGACAGCCGGGAGTTGCGCAGACGCGTTGACCTCGACGACATAGTCGCTGGCGACGTCGGCGAACAGCGCCTGCAGGTCGACCTCCTGCTGATAGCTGCCGCCCATGGCGGTGCGCGCAGTCTGGCCGATGACGGCCACCACGGGAACGTGGTCGAGCTTGGCGTCGTAGAGACCGTTGAGCAGATGAATGGCCCCAGGTCCCGAGGTGGCCATGCAGACGCCGACCTCGCCGGAGAACTTCGCGTAACCCACCGCGGCGAAAGCGGCCATCTCCTCGTGCCTGGTCTGGACGAACTTCGGGTCATCGTCGGCGCGTCCCAGTGCCGAGATCAGACCGTTGATTCCGTCGCCGGGGTAGCCGAAGATGTGGGTCACATTCCATTGGCGGAGGCGATCGAGGATGAAATCGGCGACATCGGTGCTCATGCACGTGGCGGCTACCCCGGGGCGGCGCGCTCAAACTCGGCCGGCGCCCGTGTCCCGAAGCGGGGTTGTCCGCCTGGTTGGGTAGGGTTCCGCGCGTGATCTTGTCTGCCGCGATCGATTCTGTAATTGCCCGTCTCGCTGAGGAACTGGCGGTGGCGGAGAACCAGGTGGCCTCGGCGGTGCGGCTGCTCGACGAAGGTGCCACCGTGCCGTTCATCGCCCGCTACCGCAAGGAGGCCACCGGCAGTCTCGACGACGGACAATTACGGTTGCTGGAGGAACGTCTCGGCTATCTGCGCGAACTCGACGAACGGCGAAACGCGGTGCTGGCCTCCATCAAGGAGCAGGGCAAGCTCACCGCCGAGCTGACCGCCGCACTGATGGCTGCCGACACCAAAGCCCGGGTGGAGGACATCTACCTGCCCTACAAGCCCAAGCGCCGCACCAGGGCTCAGATCGCCAGGGAAGCCGGGCTCGAGCCACTGGCCGAGCGGCTGCTGGCGGACCCGACGCAGGTTCCCGAAGATGCGGCTGCGGAGTTCGTCTCCGGCGACGTCCCCGATGTCGCGGCGGCACTCGACGGCGCACGGCACATCATCGTCGAACGTGCCGCTGAAGACGCCGAACTCGTCGGGGGCCTGCGCGAGCGCTTCTGGGAACAGGGTTCGGTACGCACCCGGCCCGCCTCCGACGACGCGTCGTCTTCGGAGAAGACGCAGAAATTCCGCGACTACTTCGACCACACCGAGCCGCTGGCGACGATGCCGTCGCACCGGGTGCTCGCTGTGCTGCGCGGCGAAAAGGAACAGGCGCTCGCTCTGGCTCTCGACGGCGGCGAGGACACCCAATACCAGGCGATGATCGCCGACGCCCTCGGAGTGGACCTGACCGCCGGAGCAGCGGCCACACCATGGCTGGCGGCCACTGTCGGCTTCGCATGGCGTACCCGGCTGTCGGTGTCGGCATCGGTCGACGCACGTGTCCGGCTGCGGATGCGCGCCGAGCAGGACGCCGTCACGGTGTTCGCCAAGAACCTCAAGGATCTTCTTCTCGCGGCGCCCGCGGGCAACCGCACCACGATGGGCCTCGATCCGGGGTTTCGGACCGGTGTCAAGGTCGCGGTCGTCGACGGCACCGGCAAGGTCGTCGACACCTGCGCAATATTCCCGCACCAGCCCCAGAAGCACTGGGATGCCGCCAAAGCCACGCTGGCCGCGTTGGTGGCCCGGCACGGAGTCGAGTTGATCGCGATCGGCAACGGCACCGCCTCCCGCGAGACTGACGCTCTGGCAACCGAACTCATCTCAGACATCCGGAGTTCGGGCGCGTCGGCGCCCGCAAAGGCGATCGTCAGTGAGGCCGGCGCATCGGTGTACTCGGCGTCGGCCTACGCGGCGCACGAGTTGCCCGAACTCGACGTCACGCTGCGCGGTGCCGTGTCGATCGCCCGCCGCCTGCAGGATCCGCTGGCGGAGCTGGTCAAGATCGAGCCGAAGTCGATCGGCGTGGGCCAGTATCAACACGACGTGGCCCCGGGCACCTTGGCCAAAAGCCTGGGTGCGGTCGTCGAGGACGCGGTGAACGCGGTCGGGGTGGACCTCAACACGGCGTCGGTGCCGCTGCTGTCCCGCGTTTCGGGGATCACCGAATCGCTGGCCGAGGCGATCGTCGCGTATCGAGACCAGACGGGACGGTTCCGCAACCGGCGCGCGCTGCTCGATGTTCCGCGTCTGGGCCCCAAAGCGTTCGAGCAGTGTGCGGGATTCCTGAGGATCCGCGACGGCGAGGATCCGCTCGACGCGTCCGGGGTTCATCCGGAGTCCTACCCGGTTGTCCGGCGGATCCTCGACCGGGCAGGGGTGACGCTCGGTGAGATCATCGGTGACGAGCGCGCCCTGCGCGCCCTGCGGCCCGCAGATTTCGCAGACGAGAGGTTCGGCATTCCGACTGTCACCGACATTCTCGGCGAGCTGGAGAAGCCGGGGCGCGACCCGAGGCCGGTGTTCACCACCGCCACATTCGCGGCCGGTGTCGAGAAGGTCGCCGACCTGAAGGTCGGCATGGTGCTGGAAGGTGTGGTCACGAATGTGGCCGCTTTCGGGGCGTTCGTCGACGTCGGGGTGCACCAAGATGGACTCGTGCACGTCTCTGCCATGGCCGACCGCTACGTCTCCGACCCCCATGAGGTGGTGAGGTCAGGTCAGGTGGTGCGTGTCAAGGTCGTCGACGTCGACGTGGAGCGGCAGCGAATCGGGCTCACCCTTCGCCTCAACGACGAAGCGAAACCCGGCCGCGCGCCGCGCAAAGACGAGCGGCCCCGCAGCGCGCCGCGAAAACCTCAGCGCGCCAACAAGTCCAGCGGTCGCGACGCCAAGCGTCCCAGCGGGTCCATGGCGCAGGCGCTACGCGACGCCGGCTTCGGACGATGACCTCGGCAGCGCGGCGGGTGGTGGCGGCTGAGCTCGCAGTGATCGCCTGCCTCGTCGCGCTGCTCGGTGGCTGCGTGCGCCACGTCGATCAGCCGCAGGCAAGGCCTGAGTCCCTTGCCGCCCCGATCGGCACGCTGCAGGTGGTCGACCTGCTCAGCCCGAAGGTGATCGGGGAGGACGGCAACCTGTTCGTCGTCGCCGAACCGCAGCGGTGCGCAGGCCTGGCCCGGGAGGTCGACCCGCCGTTCATCGAGGCGGGGCGGCCTCTCGCCACCGACGGGGGCCACTGGACCAGCGACGACGGACAGTACTTCGTGGAAGAAATGGTCGCGGTGTACCGGGCCGAGTTCGATCCCGCCGCCGCCCTGCAAGCGGTGCGAGAGGCCATCGACGAATGCACGGGCACCACCGTGTCAGTCACCACCATGCGTGATCGCCTGTACGCCTTCGAGGTGCAATCGTCGCCCACGGAGGCGCCCGACGGCAGCGTGCTGTGGTCCCTGCGGGCGTTCGACTGGAACTGCGACAACCTGTTCGTCGCGGCCCACAACGCCGCCATCGAGATCACGACGTGCGGCGCGTCCCCGGGCTTCGACGTCGTCGGTCTCGCCCAGGAAGCGCTTGAGCGCATCGAGCGGCTGGCCAACACGACGGCGTAGTCAGGCTTCGAGCTCGGCGCGCGAACTGTCCTTCAGGTCGACGCCGGACCTCCCCAGCCTGCGCGCACCGGTCACCAGAGCCGCCGCGATGCGGGCCGCGGTGGCGTAGTCGAGGCCCCCTGGCGGGTGGATGTTCGAGATGCAGTTGCGGTCGGCATCCGTGCGGCCCGGTCGGGGTTGGTGGGTCAGGTAGATCCCCAGGCTGTCGGCGACCGACAGTCCGGGGCGTTCGCCGATGACCATCAACAGTGTGCTCACCCCGAGTGCGGCACCGATATGGTCTCCGAGCGCTACCCGCGCCTGCGTGGCGATCACCGGGGGCGCCAGCCGATAGGCGCCGCCGAGTTCGCCGGCAAGCGCTGCCAGCAGGTTGGTGCCGTGCTCGGCCAGCGCCCGCGGAGACAGGCCGTCGGCGAGCACGACGCCGACGTCGGCGCCGCAGTGCGGCACCGCGCTCAGGTCTGCCGGCGCACGACCGAGATCTGGGCGCCGCAGATACTCGCTGCGGTCGGCGGCCCGGCTGCGCACGAGCGTCGGTGTTCCCAGACCGAGGGCCTCGACCTCGGATGCGAGTGCCTGTGCGTCGACCGGGACGTGCACCGCATCGCGCGCCGCCGAATGGGCCGCCTTGAACTCGAGCACCCGCCGTGACGGTAACGCATTGCCGCTGCGGCCCAACCCGATTCGCGCCTGGGTGCTCTGGCGCAGCGGCGCCCACACGTCGTCGGCGGGAAGGTCTGCTTCCGCCGTCATCGACCGGCCGCCAGGGCCAGCAGGGGAGAGGCGGCAGGGTCGACCGGGAGAATGCGGCCCTCGCCGTCGGCCATCCCCAGCCGGGCCAACCACGCCTCGAACTCCGGCGCCGGGCGCAGGCCCAGGGCCTTACGCACGTAGAGCGCGTCGTGGAACGCCAGACTCTGATAGCCGAGCATGACGTCGTCGGCCCCGGGCACCGTGATGACGAAGGCGGCGCCGGCCACCGCGAGAAGCGTGAGCAGGGTGTCCATGTCGTCCTGGTCGGCTTCGGCGTGGTTGGTGTAGCAGACGTCGACACCCATCGGCAGTCCGAGGAGCTTGCCGCAGAAGTGGTCTTCCAGGCCGGCTCTGACGATCTGCTTGCCGTCGTAGAGGTACTCGGGTCCGATGAAGCCGACAACGGTGTTCACCAGCAACGGGTTCAGGGATCGGGCAACCGCGTAAGCGCGGGTCTCCAGGGTCTGCTGGTCGACGGGCTTTCCGCCGGTGCCCAGATGCGCGCCCGCCGACAAGGCCGATCCCTGCCCGGTCTCGAGATACATGACATTGCCGCCGACGGTGCCCCGGCCCAGCGAACGGCCTGCCTCGTCGGCTTCCCGCAACATCGGCAGCGTGATGCCGAAACTCGCGTTGGCGCCTTGTGTTCCGGCGATCGACTGGAAGACCAGGTCGACCGGGGCGCCCCGCTCGATGAGATCCATCGTCGTCGTCACGTGGGTGAGCACACACGACTGCATCGGAATGTCGAACCGTCGACGGATGTCGTCGAGCAGATGCAACAGATCCGACGTCGCATGCGGTGAGTCGGTCGCCGGGTTGATGCCGATCACCGCGTCGCCGCACCCCATCAGCAGACCGTCGAGGGTCGCCGCCGCGATCCCGCGGGGGTCGTCGGTCGGATGGTTGGGCTGCAGGCGGGTGGCCAGCGTGCCGGGGACGCCGATCGATGTGCGGAACGCCGCATGGACGGTGATGGCGCCGGCGACGGCGATCAGATCTTGATTGCGCATGATCTTCGACACCGCGGCCACCATCTCCGGCGTCAGTCCTGTGGTGACCGCCGCGATGCGCTCGGCGCTGTCCGGTCGAGATGCGCTGTCCAGCAACCAGTCCCGGAATCCACCCACGGTGAGATGGGCGATGGGTGCGAAGGCGGCCCGATCATGGGTGTCGATGATCAGGCGGGTGACGTCGTCGATTTCGTAGGGAACGACCTGCTCGTCCAGGAACGTCGTCAGCGGAAGGTCGGCGAGAACCCAAGCCGCAGCTGCCCTTTCGGCGTCCGACTCGGCAGCGCACCCGGCCAGTTGGTCGCCGGAGCGCAGCGGCGTCGCCTTGGCCATCACCTCGACCAGCCCGTCGAACTGATAGGTGTGGCCGCCGATTTGCTGGCAGTACGTCATTTGAGCTCGTCCTCGGCAGCGGCCAGTGCCGCGAACTCCTCATCGGGGGAGTTGGCGACGAGGCGGTGCCGGCTGTAGAGCCCGAAATACGCCATGAACAGCGCGAAGACCACGAGACAGCACAGCGCTGCGATGTGGTCGACGAGGAACGTGGCGATCACAGCCAGCATGGCCACGATCAACGCGAACCCGGTGGTGACGATGCCGCCGGGGGTCCGGTAGGGCCGCGCCATGTCGGGTTCACGCCTGCGCAGCACGATGTGGCTGACCATCATCAGCACATAGCTCAGGGCGGCGCCGAACACTGCCATGTTGAGAAGCAGGGCACCCTGCCCGGTGAGCGACAGGGCGAACCCGATCAGCCCGGGCACGATCAGTGCGAGCGTCGGGGCCTTGCGCGAGTTGGTCACCGACAGTGCGGTCGGCAGATATCCCGCGCGCGACAGCGCGAACAACTGCCGCGAGTAGGCGTAGATGATCGAGAAGAAGCTGGCGATCAGGCCGGCAAGCCCGATGTAGTTGACCACCTTCGCCCACATGCTGTCGCCCAGTGCTTCGACCAGAGGATTGCCCGATTCCGACATCGCAGCGGCCCCACCCGCACCCGTCGTCAGGACAAGTACCGCGACGCAGGTGACCAAGAGCACCGCCATTGCCGCGATGATGCCCCGCGGCACATTGCGCTCCGGCCGGTCGGTTTCTTCGGCGGCCAGCGGCACCCCCTCGATCGCCAGGAAGAACCAGATCGCGAACGGGATGGCAGCCCAAACGCCGAGCAGTCCGAAGGGGAGCAGCGCCGATGCTCCTGCCGCGTCGGTGACGGCGATGTCGGTCAGGTTGGCGGGGTCGAACCGCCCCACGGCGGCGATCGCGAACACGATGAGCCCGACGAGCGCGATCGCGGTGATGACGAACATGACTTTCAGCGCTTCGCCCACTCCCGACAGGTGGATGCCGATGAAGATCGCGTAAGCGGCGAGGTAGACCCACCAGCCGTCGGTGATGCCGAAGAGGCCGAGGGACTCGACGTAGGCGCCGATGAACGTCGCGATGGCCGCGGGCGCTATCGCGTATTCGATCAGGATCGCGGTGCCGGTGGCAAAGCCGCCCCACGGCCCGAGCGCGCGCCGCGCGAAGGTATAGCCGCCGCCGGCAGCGGGCAACGCCGAGGACAGTTCCGCCATGCCGAGCACGAGGGCGAGGTACATCCCGGCGATGATCACCGCGGCGATCGCCAAGCCTCCGAATCCGCCCTCGGCCAGCCCGAAGTTCCAACCGGAGTAGTCACCGGAAATGACGTAGCTGACACCCAGCCCCGCCAGCAGCACCCAACCGGCGCTGCCTTTCTTGAGCTGTCGCTTCGCCAGATAGGTATCGGTCTCCCGGTGTGATTCGACGCTGCTCACGAACAGATCTCCCTTCATCGATGTGACCCAGCACACTAGTTGCCGAAGGGTTGCATCGACGTTGCACGAACTCGCGAAAAGTATTGCTGCACAACACGTTTAAGGTATGCAGCACAGGGATGGGCCATGCGACGACGGCGTCGCAGTCCACAAGGCGCGCGGGAGCCGGGCGTTGGCGTTACGCTCCTGCCGATCCGACGAGCACCCGGGACGGATTTAAAGGTCTTTCACCCGACCTTTAGAAGAGACTAAGGGCTGTGCGGGGCGCTGTCCAGCGATGCGCACGCATAACCTCACCTGTAACAGCGGCCCCGCGGTGTTCGATAGATCACACAACGGCAACGAAAAGGGGACGGCGTGAGCATGGTGCTGGGGTTGTCACTGACCTCCGACGATGTCGTCTGGGTGTTGGTCGACGAGGCTGACGGCACCGTGATCGACCACGACGTCATCGAGGTCCACGAGGACGCCGAGATGGCGGGCGCCGCCGCCCGCGGTGCGCGCGCGATCGCGACCAACGGTGGGTTCGACATCGCCGGCGTGCGGCTCACCTGGTCCGACGACGTGGCCCAGGACGGCCTGCGGCTGCGAACTCGCCTGCGCGACTGCGGTTTCCACACGGTGGAAGCCGTTCCGTTTCGCTGTGCCGTCGCCGTATTGGTGAAGCCCGACACCGAGCCCGGCTTGGCTCTGGCCTATGGCGCCGCGGTAGCGGAGATCGAGCCCAGCGAGGCAGACACCGCGCCGGTCACCCGGCAGGCCCCGGTCCGCCGCCGGTTCTCCCGCACGCGCATCGGGGTGGGGTTGCTCGGCGCGGCCGCCGCCGTGGCGCTGGGCGGATTGCTGCTCTCGTCGGGTTCCGTTGCGCCCGTCGAGCAGCCCGCCACCGCTGCAGCCTCGGCGGCCCTGCCCGATCCGGGTTGGGTGGCAGTGCCGGCCCCCTCCGACAGCGCGGCGGGCACCGTCCGCAAGGTGGTCGAGTTGCCCGACGACGATGCCGACGAAGTCGACCAACCCCAGCCCGCTGTCGCGGTCCGTCAGATACAGCCCGCGCCGCCCGCGCCGGCTGCACCTCCACTGGCTGCCCCGACCGGCCTCCCACACCTTGCAGACGGTGTGCCGCATCTAGCGGCACCCGTCGACGTTCCGGCCGCCGTGCCGTCGGCGGAGGTGCCCGCCGCGGCTCCTGCGGCGACGCCGCTGCCCGAGACGGTCCCTGTACCCGGGGTGCTACCGGCTCCGGAGGCGCTGCCCACTGGCGAGCCGCACCTGCCCGAAGGGCAACCGGTACTGCCGTCGGCCCCCGAGATGACAGATCCGGCAATTCTGTTCAGTGCGCTGCCCTGACGGGTTAACCTCGACGCCGTGACGGCGGTGACGCACCAACTCGATACCGGGAACAGTCTCGTCGACCGGGCCCGCGGGCTGCGGGACCTGGTTCGCGAACACGCAGCGACATCAGAGCGCGAGCGCACGATGAGCCCCGAGATCGTCGAGGCGATGTGGGCGAGCGGACTGATGACGGCGTTCAACCCGGAGGCCGCGGGTGGCGTCGAGCCCACGTTCACCGAGATGATCGAAACCTGGATCGAAATGGCTTGGCAGGACGGATCATTCGGCTGGATCGGGATCGCCAATCTGCCCTCGTCGTTTGCGGCGGCAGCCTACCTGTCCGACGCCGGGTTCGCCGAGGTGTTCACCGCCAACGGCAACCGCGTGACGATGGGCGGTCAGTTCTTCCCCAACGGCCAGGGGGTCGCCGTCGACGGCGGCTACCGGTTGACCGGCTCGTGGAGCTTCGGATCGGGAACCGGCCACGCGCAATACGTCGCCGCTGGCTTCTTCCCGATGGTCGACGGGGAGATGCAGTGGGTCAGTGAGGGTGTGCCCGACATGCGGGTCGCCGTCGTGCCCCGCGCCGACGTGGCATTCAACGACGGCTGGCATGTGCAGGGTTTGAAGGGCACCGGTTCCTACGACTACGCGATCACCGACGTGTTCGTCCCCCACGACCGCACGTTCGCGCTGTTCACGCGCGAGCCGAACCGGGGGCGATCAGCCGCGATGCGGATGGGCATGATGCCGGTCACCGCTGCAGGCCACGCCGCGTGGGCGCTCGGGGTCGCGAAGAGCATGCTCGACGACGTCGCTGAGCTCGCCGAGACGAAGTTCCGGATGAGCGACATGGCATCGCTGGCGAGCAGGCCGACGTTCCAGAAAGGTCTGGCGCACCACGTCGCAGCGTGGCGAGCGGCCCGACTGCTGGTGCTCGACGCGTTCACCACTGCCGAGGCGGTCGTCGGTGGGGGAGGAGAGCTGACCCCGACGCTGCGCGCCGACATGCGGGTCGCGGCGGTGTTCGCCACCGACACCGCGCGATCATGCGCGGAATGGGCGCATCTCGTCGCGGGAACGTCCTCCATCCGCGAGGGCAGCCGGCTCGAGCGGGCCTTCCGCGACATCTATACCGGAACACAGCACGCCTTCATCAGCGAGAAGGTCGCCATCGACGCCGCGCAGGTGTGGCTGGGGATCGTCGAGGATCAGTTCGGGCTCTGAACTCTCGCGAATCGCATTGCGGGCGCCGCGTGGCGGTGGGGTTACCACCGGGCCGTCTCGTTATATATGCTAAGTACTCGCCTGTTGCCGACGTGGGAGCGATGTGATGACCTTCAGCAAGAGCGCACTGTCTGCCGCTGTCATGGCGGGTGGGCTCGCCGCAGGGGTGCTGGGTCTCGGTGCTGTATCCGCCGACGCGCAACCGGCCCCACCGCCACCCGCCCTCGGCGAGGTCCCCCCGGCATGGGCACCGCCCAAACCCGCCGAGGTCTGGATCGGCCAACCGGTTGTCTGGAACTCGGCCTGGGGCGGGCGCTGGGGCGTCTGGATCAACGGCGGCTGGATTTCCCTGACATCGAATCCCGTTACCGGGGGCGGGTGATTCGATGCGCAAGGCCAAAAGAATGCCTACCTGCGCTTTATACTCACCCGGGGATTCGCGCACCCCGATCGACACCACCAGGCAGGAGCAACGATGACCGGACTGAAGAGTCGCGTCGCGCGAATGGGTCTGGGAATCCTCGGAGCCGCCGCGGTCTGCCTCAGTGTCGCCGGACCGGCGGCTGCCGATTCCACCGAGGACTATCCGATTCCGCGCCGCATCATCCACACCACATGTGATGTCGAGCAGTACCTGGCTGCGGTGCGCGATACCAACCCGGTGTACTTCGAGCGCTACATGATCGACCGCAGCAACCGGCCCGCCGACGTCCAGCAGATGGCCTTCGACCGCATCCACTGGTTCTTCTCTCTCGACCCCGTCGGGCGTCGCCAGTATTCGGAGAACACCGCCACCAACGTCTTCTATGAGCAGGTGGCCACGCGCTGGGGCAACTGGGCGAAAATTTTCTTCAACAACAAGGGCGTCGTCGCCCACGCCACGGACGTGTGCATGAACTACCCCAAGGGGGACATGTCCGTGTGGAACTGGGTAGTTCGGTAACTAGGCTTTGACGCCGACCGTGATCAGGTCGGAGATCGGAGTCCAGAACGGGCGCCGCACGCGGTGCTGATCGTCGACGGTGAATCCGGCCGCGGTGAACATTGTCCGCATCTCAGCGGGATCCGGAGCGTGCGACGGGTTCAGCCGGTTCGCCGACAGCCACGCCAGCGGTAGCCGTTGCCGCGGACTCAAGGTGGCCACCGCTGCGAAACCTCCCGGCGCCAGCACCCGGTGGAACTCCCGCAGCGCTGCGGGCTGATTGAACCAGTGGAACGCCGAGGTGGACACGACCGCGTCCAACGCGGCATCGTCGAACGGAAGTTGCTCGGCCGGCGCGCTTCGCCACCGAACCCTGGTCGATCGGCGACCCGCCTGCGCCAGCATCCCTTCCGACAAGTCGACACCGTAGACGGCATCGGGCCGCACCTCACGTTCGATACGTTCGGCGAGAATCCCTGTGCCGCAGCCGATATCGGCCACCCGGCGCGATTGATGGGCGCTCAGGAGCGCGATCATCTCGTCGTGCGGAGGGCGATACACCCACTGCTGCACCAGCGCCGTGTCGTACACAGGCGCGGCGAAGCCCCAGAATGTGGTGACCGCTTGGTTGAGGCCTCTGCGGCTGGGCAGACTCAGCTCTGCGCCTGACCCAGGATGGGCAGCTTGTCGGGGCAGTACGTGCGCAGCGCCGCGGCGAGGAACTTGTACGCCTGATCGGTGGTCGCGTCCTTCTCGAGCTGGTTGTGCACGAAGGTCGCCGACGCGAACAGGTCGGGATCGGTGCCCATGGTGATCCGCTTGCAGGCGATCTTGCCGATCCAGGCGTTGTAGTCCTTCTGGCCGTAGATGCCGTACGTGTTCAGCTCGTTGGTGAATGCGGTGTCCGGATCCGCAGCGGCAGGTGCCGCGGTGCCCAGCGCTCCCAGTGACACGGCCGCTGCGGCCACACCGATCATGAGGCGCTTCATGCCCTCACTCCTTCCGACGGATCCGTTTGCAGCCCACCAGGTCTCGGCCAGGATGCGGGGACAGGGCGGGTACGCACCCGCTGCGGCCACCAGAACCACGGACCCAGCAGCGCGGCGATGGACGGTGTCATGAACGCTCGAATCACCAACGTGTCGAACAACAGACCCAGACCGATCGTCGTGCCGACCTGCCCGATGACGGTCAACTCGCTGACCGACATCGACATCATCGTAAGCGCGAACACCAGACCTGCGGCCGTTACGACGGAACCACTGCCTCCCATCGCGCGGATGATGCCGGTTCCGATGCCGGCATGTATCTCCTCTTTGAGCCGGGAGACCAACAGCAGGTTGTAGTCGGCGCCGACGGCCAGCAGGATGATCACCGCCATGGCGAGCACCATCCAGTGCAGCTCCTGGCCGAGGATGTGCTGCCACAGCAGCACCGACAGCCCGAACGATGCGGCCAGCGACAACACCACGGTTCCGACGATCACCGCGGCCGCGACGACAGCCCTCGTCAGGATCAGCATGATGATGAAGATCAGGCCCAGCGCCGAGATGCCCGCGATCAGCAGGTCGTAGTTGTTGCCGTCCTGCATGTCTTTGAAGGTCGCCGCGGTACCGCCGAGGTAGACCTTGGAACCCTCCAGCGGAGTGCCCTTGATCGCCTCCTTGGCCGCCGTCTTGATCTTGTCGATCTTGGCCACGCCTTCGGGACTCAGCGGATCACCCTCGTGGGAGATGATGAAGCGCACCGCGTGGCCGTCGGGGGACAGGAACTGCTCCAGGCCGCGCTGGAAGTCGGCGTTCTCGAAGATCTCCGGCGGCAGGTAGAACGAATCGTCGTTCATCGAGTCGTCGAACGCCTCACCCATGGCGTCGGCGTCCTCCGACATCGCCGCCATCTGATCCTGCTGACCCTTCTGCGACTGATACATCGTCAGCATCATCGTGCGCATGGTCTTCATGGTCTCGATCATCTCGGGCATGAGCGCGACCATCTGCGGCATCAGGGTGTTGAGCCGGCGCATGTCCGGCAGGATCGCCCGGAAGTCGTCGGTCATGATGTTGATGCCGTCGAGCGTGTCGAACACCGACCGCAGCGCCCAGCACACCGGGATGTTGTAGCAGTGCGGTTCCCAGTAGAAGTAGTTGCGGATCGGCCGGAAGAAGTCATCGAAGTTCGCGATGCTGTCGCGCAGATCCTCGATGTCGGTGAGCATGTTCTCCATCTTGGAGACCATGTCGTTAGTGATCGATGCCATCTGCGCGGTCAGATTCGACATCTTCTCCATGGTCGCGATGGTGTTGGCCATCTCGTCGGCCTGCACCAGCATGTCGGCCATGCGGTCCTGCATGTACTTTTCGTTGAGGCGCTGCGTGGTGCCCTGCATGCTCATCTGGAACGGGATCGATGTGTGCTTGATCGGCTTGCCGTCGGGACGGGTGATCGCCTGCACGCGGGCGATGCCCTCGACCCTGAACAAGGCCTTCGCGATCTTGTCGATGACCAGGAAGTCCGCCGAGTTGCGCAGGTCGTGATCGCTTTCGATCATCAGCAGCTCGGGGTTCATGCGGGCCTGATCGAAATGTTCGTCGGCGACCGCATAACCCTCGTTGGCAGGCAGGTCGGCAGGCAGGTAGTCGCGGTCGTTGTAGTTGGTCCGGTAGCCGGGCAGTGCCAACAGGCCGACCAGCGTGATGGCCATCGTCGCGATCAGAATCGGACCCGGCCAGCGGACCACCGCGGCGCCGATCTTGCGCCAACCCCGGATCCGCATGGCGCGCTTGGGTTCCAGCAGCTTTCCGAAGCGGGTGGCGATGCTGATGATCGCGACCATCAACACCACGCCCGCCATCACGACGACGAACATGCCGATGGCCAGAGGGACACCCATGGTCTGGAAGTAGGGCAGCCGGGTGAAGCTCAGGCAGAACGTGGCGCCCGCAATGGTGAGGCCGGAACCGAGCACCACGTGGGCGGTGCCGTGGAACATCGTGTAGTAGGCCTGTTCCTTGTCCTCACCGGCTGAACGGGCCTCTTGATATCGGCCTATCAGGAAGATCGCATAGTCGGTCGCCGCCGCGATCGCGAGCGTCACCAACAGGTTCGTCGCGAACGTCGACAGACCGATGATCTCGGTGTGGCCGAGGAACGCGACGACGCCGCGGGCGGTGGCCAGTGACAGCACGACCATGAGGAGCGTGATCAGCACCGTCACGATCGATCGGTAGACCAGCAGCAGCATCGCGATGATGACGGTGAACGTGACCGCCTCGATCATGCGCATGCTGCGGTCGCCGGCGATGTGCTGGTCGGCGGCCAGCGCGGCCGGGCCTGTGACGTACGCCTTGACCCCCGGCGGCGCCTGCAGGCTGTTCACGATGCTCTGAACGGACTTCACCGACTCGTTGGCCAGCGCCTCGCCCTGGTTGCCGGCGAGTTTCACCTGAACATAGGCCGCCTTGCCGTCGTTGCTCTGCGAGCCCGACGCGGTCAGGGGGTCGCTCCAGAAGTCCTGGACCGACTGCACGTGTGCGGTGTCCGCTTCGAGCCGGTCGACGAGTTCGTCGTACCAGGCGTGCGCCTCGTCACCGAGTGGTTGCTCGCCCTCGAAGACGATCATCACCGAGCTGTCGGAATCGCCTTCCTCGAACAGTTCGCCGACCTTCTTCATCGAGATCATCGACGGCGCGTCGTTGGGGCTCATCGAGACGGCCTGCGCCTCACCGACCGCCTCAAGCTGAGGCACGAAGACGTTCAGGCAGACGATCACGCCGACCCAGACCACGACGATCGGCAGCGCGAACAGCCGGATCATCCGCGGGATGAAAGGCCTGTGCGGCCGGCGCGCCGCGGGGAACTCGTCGGTGCGGGCGTCGGAAACTGGCGCGCTCATGCGGATTTCACGAAGCAGAAGGTCTGGGCATTCAAGCCGTCGGTCGTCCTCTCGTCCTTCAACTCGTCGTCGACGAAGATCCGGCAGGTGATGGTGCTGCCGTCACCCTGGGCGACGATGTTGGGTGCCGCCGACGGCTCGGTTGTCTCCAGCGTCAGGGACCAGGGAAGTGCCGCTCCGTCGACGCGCTGGGGCTTGGCGTCGAGGTCGAGGTAGTTGACATCGGCGTAGGTGCCGGTGCCGGTGATCTCGTACCGAACGACTTTGGGGTCGAATGGTTCCGGAAGGTCGGCGAAGTTGCGCGGAGTCTCGATGATGCCCTCGGAACCGAAGAAGGTACGGATGCGGGCCACCGTCAGACCGGCGATGACGACGACGACGATGATGAGCAGCGGAAGCCACACCTTCTTGCCGATTGCTAGCACGGGTGCTGACCCCGCGGAGTGGCGCGCATGTGTCCCCTGGAAAATTCGTGACTATTGTTCGGCTGATCGTAACTTAGCGCGTTTAAGTTCTCATCCAGCCACAGATTAGCTCAAGCGATTGTGTCCCTGCTAACCCATTTCCCGCGGGGGCGACCCAGGTCACAATTTGACGCTTGCGGTGATTGTCTCCGCGCTGCTAGACATAGCGGCAGCCCAATGCTGAGCGGTCGCACAGCCGACGAGGAGCGTGCACAGATGGCGGTGTACTACGACCCTTACGACCCGGACATCACCGCCGACCCCTACCCGACCTACGCGCGCCTACGTGACGAGGCACCTCTCTATCACAACGAACGTTACGACTTCTGGGCGCTGTCGCGGCATGCCGACGTCGAGAAGGCGTTGCTGGACTGGGCGACCTTCTCGAACAGACGCAGCGACATCCTCGAGCTGGTCAAGTCCGACTTCGCCATGCCAGAAGGTGTGATGATGTTCGAGGACCCGCCCGAACACACCATGCTGCGCGGCTTGATGGCGCGGGTGTTCACGCCGCGCCGCATGGCCGAGATCGAGGACCGGATCCGGCAGTACTGCGTGAACTGTCTCGACCCACTGGTGGGCTCGGACGGCTTCGACGTCATCGCCGAGCTCGCCGCGATGATGCCGATGCGGGTCATCGGCATGCTCCTCGGCATCCCGGAGTCGGAGCAGATCTCGGTGCGCGATGCCAACGATGCAAACCTGCGGACCAAGCCGGGCGCGCCGATGAAGGTCGCCGACCCCGACAGGATCGCCGACGGCCGCATCTACGCCGACTACGTCGAATGGCGGTCGGCCAACCCGTCCGACGATCTGATGACCGCGCTGTTGAACGTCGAGTTCACCGACGAGCACGGCATCGAACGCAAGCTCACCCGCAAGGAGGTCCTGCACTACACCCAGGTGGTGGCCGGCGCGGGAAACGAGACCACCGGGCGCCTGATCGGTTGGTTGGCCAAAGTGCTCGCCGAGCACCCCGATCAACGTCGGCAGATCGTGCAAGACCGGTCCCTACTGGGACGCGCCGTCGATGAAACCCTCCGCTTCGAACCCACCGGACCACACGTCGCGCGTTATCTCGCAAGGGAATTCGAGTACGGCGGTACCACCGTCCCGGCCGGAAGTGCGATCCTGCTGCTCTTCGGCGCGGCCAACCGCGACGAGCGCCGATACCGCGATCCCGACACGTTCGACATCCATCGCGACAACGTCAGCCACCTCACGTTCGGCAAGGGCCTGCACTACTGCCTGGGCGCCAACCTCGCGCGCCTCGAAGGCCGCGTCGCGCTCGACGAACTGCTCAACAGGTGGCCCGAGTGGGACATCGACTACGCCAGCGCCCGGCTGGCCCCGACCTCCACGGTCAGGGGATGGGAGCACCTACGGGTGCTGGTCGGCTGAGGTGCCGGCGCCTTCGGTATCGGGGCCGGAGTCCCCGCCGGCATCGAGGACGCTGACGGCGATGCCGTAGGGCAGGAACCGCACGCGGCGCAACGGGTCCGTGTTGTCCTTGTTCGCCCGCAGCGCGTCCAGCTCCGTCGGATACACCTGCTCGATGTGGGCGCCGCCCCCCTCGTCGATCGTGTAGATCGCCCAGACGCCGTCGCCGGCCTCGCCGGTGGTCTCGGGCCGGGGCCGCGGGCGCGTGCCGCGCGAGAACTCATCGAACAGGGCGGACCAACCCGCCCGTTCGCCGGGAGTGCTGACAAACCTCCCGAGGCCGTCGAGCGCCTCCCTGAGCCCTTCACCCGCCTCGCGCACGACGCGGTCCAAATCCTCGGGATCGAATCCGAAGGGTCCGTTACTCCTGCTCATGGTGGTCCTCCTCACGGCGGCGCGAAAACGCTGCGGTTAGAGACCAGTGTGCCTGCGACGGCAGGTTCAGTCGACTGTCGGGCGGCGAGGTGGTAGGCAACCATATGCCCTTCACACACGCCGACGTGCTGGCCGCGGCGCGGCGCTCGCTCGTCGCCGCGGGAGCGCACGACCGCGACGGCTGGATCGGGCTGTTCACCGCGGACGGCAGGGTCGAGGACCCGGTCGGGTCGGCGCCACACCGGGGGCATCCGGCGATCGGGCGGTTCTACGACACCTTCATCGCGCCGCGCTCCATCTCGTTCCGGCCCGAGGGCGACATCGTCGTCGGCACCGTCGTGATCCGCGACGTCGAACTCGAGATCGAGATGTCGACGTCGCTGACTATGACGGTCCCGACATTCATCCGCTACGACCTGCGTGACGAGAGCGGGGAGCCCAAGATCGCCTCGCTGTCGGCCTACTGGGAGCTGCCCGCGATGATCGGCCAGTTCGCCCGGGCAGGTCTGCGTGCCGTGCCCGCCGGACTGTCGCTGGGCCGGACGATGTTCGCCAACCAGGGCCTTGGCGGCAGTCTCGGATTCCTCGGCGGCTTCCGCGGGCTGGGCGGTGGCGTCAAAGGACTGTTCGCGCGGTTCCTCGACGACGTCTGCGGAGGGGATGAGGTGGGGATGCGACGGCCACTCTCGGACGCCACGCTGACCCTCGGCGACAGCGACGCGTTGACCTCCTCCGATCTGGTGAAGAACCTCGCAGGCGGCGGCTGGAGCAAGCTGATCAGCGCCGGTCGTTCCGTCGCGGCGCGCGTCGACCGGGACGGGCAGCGCATGGTGCTCGTCGCCGAAATCGGGGCCCGGGCGGGCGCGGATCGCCCGCGCATCACCCGGATCCGCCTTTTCGCCGAGGTCAACTGACGGCAACGTTTCGGTCGCGGTGTCGCCTGGGACGCGCCGGACGTGAGACCGTAGCAGCACCATGTCAGAGTCTGTTGCGTCCAGCCCGCCCGGCGGCGACCCGTTTCCCGGCAACTATCTGACCTATGAGCAGTTCGGTCGCAGGTTCTTCGAGATCGCCGTGACAGAGCAGCGGGTCGGCGCAGCGATCGGCGAAATCGCCGGCGAGGCCTTCGAGATGGGCCCGATCGCGCAGGGACCCGGCCGTATCGCGAAGGTGACCGCGAAAGTCCGCATCCAGCAGCCGAGGGTGACTCGCGACGTCGGCGAGCTGATCACCTTCGCGATCCGGATCCCACTGGAGATCGACATGGTCGTCGACCTCCGCATCGACAAACCGAAATTCATGGTCTTCGGCGAGATCTCGCTGCGCGCCACCGCCAAGGCGGCCGAACCGCTGCTGCTGATCCTCGACGTGGAGAAGCCGCGCGCCTCCGACATCGCGATCCATGTCACGTCGAAGTCCCTGCGCGGCGAAGTGGTCCGCATCATCGGCGGCGTGGACGCCGAGATCAAACGCTTCATCGCCCTGCACGTCGCCGGCGAGATCGACAGCCCGGGATCACAGGAAGCGAAGGTCATCGATGTCGCCGAGACCATCGCCGACACCTGGACCGGCGTCTGAGTCTCACGCGCCGACCGCGGCTCAGGCATCCCTGAGGGCGCGCACGGTGTCGAGCTCGGGGCGCCGCGGGGACCGGCCGGTGCCCACCGACTTGCCCCGCATGTGCATCCACAGGTACGGCATCATCATGTTCTGGGTCCACAGCAACTGCGAGTACATGCGCGACCGGAACGACGGCAGCGCAGCAGCCGGATCGGCGACTGCCCAGTCGTGGTTGCTGCCGGGGAGCTCCAGTGCCTCGGCAGCCGCGGCGGCGAACAGCGCGTGGCCCTTCGGCGAGCCGTGCACCCGGTCGAGGGCCCACACGTCGGGTTGGGTCATCGACGGCGCCACGAACAGATCGACCAGACGAAAACCGTACTGCGACGCGGCGGCTCGGATGCGTTCGTTGATCGTGAGAAGCCGATTGGCGAGCACCCTTCCGATCGGAAGGATTCGGGCGAGGTCCGGGAACGTCGTCGTCACGACCGTCGCTCCCGACGAGGCGAGCCGCACATGCATCTCGTCCAGTTGTGCCAGCGCACGGTCGAAGCCCCTGCCCGGCCTCGTCATGTCGTTCATCCCGACGCACACGGTGATCAGGTCGGCCTGCATCTCGATCGCCCGCGGCAACTGCTCGTCGAGGACATCGCGGATCTGGCGTCCGCGGATTGCAAGGTTGGCATAGAGCAATCCGGGCCGGACATCGTCGAGCATCGCTGCCAGACGGTCGGCGAATCCGGCGAGACCGGTCTCGTCGTCGCCGTCCCAGAGGCCCTCGGTCTGGCTGTCGCCCAGCGCGACGTACCGGGAATACCCCAACACAGAGGCGACTCTAGCGGCGCAATGCGTCCGTCACCTGCTGCACGCCCGCGGTGTCTGCCAACTTGAGGTGACGCGCGGTGACCTCGGCGCCACCGGTGAGCGCCGTACCGGGCGCCAATCGACCACCACGACATCAGGGCATCGAGGCCGCGGGCCGGATCGGTCGAACCAGGGCCACGGTCCCGGACCGCAGGCGACGAAATCTGCGACTGTTACTCGTGATTCAGTGTCGGCCGGCTTGCCATCCTCGCTGCGCGTTGCGGAACAGCAGCTCGCCGCCCTCGAGGTCGACAACCACCCGGGACGGGCCGTCGTCGAACCGGGTCAGCTCCACCATGAGCTCACAACAGCCTGCCCAGGTGACCGACGATGTCCTCCAACAGTTTCGGAAGCAGTTCGGTGCGCCACTCGGGCAGCCGTCCCGACACCTGCACCACCCCCGGAGCGAACGTGACGGCGGTGAGCTGAAGGTCGTGAGCCATTTCCGGCAGCCGTACCGGGTAGCTCGGCGTCCCGGCAGGCAACCGCCAGCCTCGGGTGCCGACGCTGAGCCGGCGTGCGGTCAGCCACAGCGTGGTGCCGTCGAGTCGAGCCTCGACCTCGACATGCCCGAGCCGGGGCCGTTTGGCCAGCCGCAGACGTGCGACGCCGTCGGGGCCCACCGCGGCGCGCAGCCGCGGTGCCGCGGTGCGGAACAGGGCGTCGAGTGTGGAGGCGGGCAGGTCCAGCGTGACGTCGACCGGCGCGGCCACGAGAACCGGAGGTGCGCCCGGTTTCATGTGGACGTTGTGGGCCTTCACCGCCGCGGCATCGAAACTGCTTGTGCGCCAGCGGATGTTTTCAGCCCTGACGGTGACGTCGTTGAGCTGTCCGACGGCGAGTCCGCGGGTGTCGAGGCGGGAATCGAACTCGGTGACGGTCATGGTCAGATCGCCGTCGTCGAGACGCACCGTCAATCTGCGGCCGAGGACAAGCCTGCGTACGGTGACGAACAGCGTGCGGTAGGCGGCCGCGGCGCCACTGTTCACGGGAACCATCGCTGTCGCCGACCACAGCGAGGACAGCAGCTCGACCGGACGTAACTGGTCGAACCGCCGAGGACGGGTCATGATGGCGTCCATATTATCGTCGGGACCGTGCCTAAGCTCAGCGCCGGACTGCTCCTGTTCCGCGAAACCGGCGAAACCCTCGACGTGCTCATCGGCCACCCCGGCGGCCCGTTCTGGGCGCGTAAAGACGAAGGCGCGTGGTCGATTCCGAAAGGTGAGTATGTCGACGGCGAGGACCCGTGGGCGGTCGCGCAGCGCGAGTTCGTCGAGGAGACAGGTAAACAACCACCCGCGGGCCCGCGGATCGAGCTGTCGCCACTGCGCCAGCCCGGCGGCAAGATCGTGACTGCGTTCGCCGTGCGCGGCGACCTGGACCTCGAGGGCACCTTCAGCAACACCTTCACTCTGGAATGGCCGCGCGGGTCGGGAAAGTTCACGGAGTTCCCGGAGATCGACCGGGTGGAGTGGTTCGACGTGGCAGCGGCGCGGGAGAAGCTGCTGAAGGGCCAGCGCCCGCTGCTGGATCAGCTCGAGGAGGCACTCGGACGCGGCGGACCGGACCGGTCTCGATCGCGTTGATGGTCAGTGCGCGGCCGTGGAATCGCCACCCGTGCGGCGTGCGCAGGTATTCGTCGTCGTACCGCAGGTGCCACACCAGATCCGCAGCCGCGCCGCCGGCGTCCAGCGTCCAGTGGTGCGCGATACAGGTGATGCGCCCGAGGGCGTAGTCGCGGTCGTCACCGCGCGCATAGACCTCACCGACGATCGCGTGTTCGGTGCGCGCGACCCCCGCCAGGGCGGCCAGCGCGGCCCGCACCCCGGCACGGCCGTGGTGCGTACGCACCGGTTCCAGGGATCGTGGGGGGTCGGGGGTTCGTAATTCTGCTGTGGCGGTGAATAATTCAGCTACATCATCGAACCGTCGGTCGTCGACGGCGGAGGCGTAGAGATGGACCAGGTCGGACACTGCGAGCCGGTCGGCGACGTCCAGCGTCACGGCAGCGGTGCCCCGCCGTTGCTCCTGCGGATGTCCTCGCGGCACTCTCTGCGCGTCTGGCCGGTCTGTGCCATGCAGGTCAGCACCGGGAACGCCTCTTCGGCAGACACCGGCGGTTCGGTCGGATCGGGCGGCGGTGTCGATGTGGGGCTGGGTATCTCGCCCTGGGTCAGCGACCAGATGGTGGCGTCCGAGCCCGGCACGGATGCGCAGTAGGCCGTCGCACCGGTCTCCGTCGTCGCGGTCGCGTCCAGCGGGGAGCAGTTCGCGCCGATGACGGCGGCGGCCGGGGCCGCCGGCGTCGTCACGGTGTCGGTCACGGTCGCGGTTGCCTCGGTCGTCGTCGTGTCCGTGACAGGCGATGCGGGCGGCGGTGCCACGCTGGGGGCGACGGTGGTCGATGTCGTCGTGGGTGTGCGCGCAGTCGGCTCCTGCTCGCTGTCGGCGCGCAGGAACTCCATCGCGGCCACGCCGATCGCCACGACGAGCAGCACGGCGAGCACGCCCGGTACAAGGACGGCGGGTCGCAACCATGCCGGCCTGGCCCGCTCGGCCGGCTCTGCCGGTGCGCGCGCAGAAAGGCGGGTGACATCCGAGATGTCTGATTCGGCACCGTTGAGACGGTGGCTGAGCGCGTGAGCGAAATCCGCGCACCGCTCGAAGCGATCGGCGGGATCCTTGGCGAGCGCCTTGGCGAGAACCGGATCCACACCGGACACATCCGGTCGCAGGCCGGCGACGGTGGGCGGCTCCGCCGAGAGGTGCGCACTGATCACGACCGCCGGATTCGAGTGGGCGAACGGGGGTTTACCGGTCAACAGGTGAAAGGCCGTCGCCGCCAGTGCGTACTGATCGGCACGACCGTCGAGGTCGCGGGCCATCAGCTGTTCCGGTGCCGCATAGGACACCGTCCCGACGGTCATGTTCGTGGCGGTCAAACCGCTGATGTCATCATCCCAGCGGGCAATGCCGAAGTCTGCCAACAGTATTCGCTGATCTTTGGAGCCGGGGCGGGCGAGCAGGATGTTCGCCGGCTTGACATCCCGATGAAGCAGATGACGTTCGTGGGCGTAGTCGAGCGCCTCGGCGACCGCGGTGACGATGTCGGCCACCTGCTGTGCGGGCATGCCGTCGCCGTGTCGATCGGCGAGCAGATGCGCGGCATCGGTGCCCTCGACGTAATCCATCGAGATCCAGATCTGGCCGTCGTATTCGCCGCGATCGTGCACTCCGACGATGTGCGGATGCCACAGCGTTGCGGCGATGTCGGCTTCCCGATTGAAGCGCTGGCGGTACTCGGAGTCCGCAGACACGTTGGCGGGCAGGATCTTCAGCGCATCCTGGCGGGGGAGTCGAGGGTGCTGCGCCAGGTAGACCTCGCCCATGCCGCCGGCCCCGAGCAGTCGAACGATCGTGTACCCCGCGAACGTGTCGCCAGCGGCCAACTGCATTGCCGAATACTACAGACGAGGGGGCAGAGGACTCAGAGATCCAGCGTCAGGTCCGAACCGTCCGCCGCGCGGGACACGCACGTCAGCATCATCCCGGCAGCCCGCTCCGGATCGGTCAGCAGTGTGTCACGGTGATCGACGGACCCCGAGACCACCCGGGTACGGCAGGTCCCACAGAAACCCTGCTGACACGAGTACGGCGCGGCGACGCCGGCCCGGCGAAGCGCGCCGAGCAGAGTCTCCGTGGCGCGCACCTCGACCGTCTCGCCGCTCGAGGCAACCGTGACCCCGAACGGTCTGCCGTCGACAACCGGAGGCGCCGCAAAGCGTTCGAAATGGAGTTCGACATCGTCGCGTCCGACCAGTGCGGACCTGATGGCGGTGAGCATCGGGGCAGGCCCGCAGGCATAGACCGCAGTGCCCGGCGGGCAGTCGCCGAGCAGTTCGGCTGCCGACGGCAACCCGTCGCGGTCGTCGGTGCGCACCTCGACGGCCGCGCCGTAGCCCGTGACCTCGTCGACGAACGGCAGGCTGTCGAGGGAACGGCCGGTGTAGATCATCGACCAGTCGATGCCGAGGCGGTGGGCCAGGGCGAGCATCGGCAGGATCGGCGTGATGCCGATACCGCCTGCGAGGAAACGGAATCGGCGGGCGGGGGACCCGTAACCGGGCACCGTGAGAGGGAACGCGTTGCGCGGCCCGTGGGTGTGCACCGTCGACCCCACCGGCAGGGCGTCGTGAACCTCGACCGATCCGCCGCCGCCGTCGGGGATGCGCCGTACCGCGATCCGGTAATCGGAGGCGACAGCAGGATCGCCGCACAGGGAGTACTGGCGCACCGCGCCGCTGGGCAGGTGCAGATCGAGGTGTGCGCCGGGGTACCACGACGGCAGCGGGCTACCGTCGCCGGAGGTGAGCGCCAGCTCGACGACGTCCTGGTCTCGTGCCACGGTGCGCCGCGCGGCGACCGTCAGGCCGAAGGTGTCCGGTGCGGCGGCGGGCGGCCGGATGCGCCGCACCGCCGCCGATGCGGCGAACAGCCCGGAGATCGCCGCGTCGGCCAGGCTCAGGGTCGGGTCGTGCCGCATCCGTCCCGACGCGCTGGGCGGGACCCGGCGGTACCGCTGGAAAACCCGCATCACAGATGTGCGGCGCGTGCCGCCGGCGAGGTGGCCAGGTAGGCCACCGCCTGGGCGGTGGAGCCCAGCTGCTCCGGCGAGTAGCCGGGACGGAAGTAGCCGAGGGTGCTGGAGCCGAAAAGGTTGCGGTACAAGGGGAGTAGGCCCAGTTTGGAGTCGCGCATCCGCATCTTGTTGAACGTCCACCAGGTGGCATCCACCGAGGGGTCGTGCTTCACCAGATACCAGGCCGCCCGCTGGAAGAAGACGAACAGCATCGTCGCCGACATCGCCATCGCGCGGATCCTCGCGAAATAGCTGTCGTGGAAGTAGACGGCGACGTCGTGGGCGACGCTGCGGTGTTCCACCTCTTCGCTGCCGTGCCAGCGGAACATGTCCACCAGCGTCGGGTCGGCGCCGTGGTCGTCCCACGTGCAGTTCAGGGCGAAATCGCCCATGACGGCGGTGTAGTGCTCGATCGCGGCGATCAGCCAGAGCCGGTCGCACAGGTGGTTCATCCGGCGGGCGCCGTCGACAGCGCCGTCCAGCGGCGCGAGCACCCCGCTGAACAGATGCTCGATCTGATCCAGGATCGGCGTCGGGTCCACGCCGTGATGAACCATGAACTCGCGCAGGACCTGGTCGTGCACATCTGCGTGGGTGGCTTCCTGGCCGATGAACCCCCGAATGTCGTCAGCCAGCTTGGCGTCCTTGACCAAGGGAAGTGCCTCGTTGAACGTCTCGACGAACCAGCGCTCGCCCGCAGGCAGCACGATGTTGAGCACGCTGACGACATGCGAGGCGACCGGATGGCCGGGAATCCAGTGCAACGGCACGTCGGCGACGTCGAAGTGCACCTTGCGGGCCTGGATCTGGACGGGACCGGGGTCGATCTCCGCGGCGAAACGGCGCGGTCGCAGCATTGCGGCTCCTGTTCGTCGTGAACTCAGGCGAGTTTACGACGAAGCGGACCCGTTGGTGGGAACGCGGGTACCGGTTAGATTGCGGCGGGCGTCAGGGCTGCGGCGACGTGTTGGCGATGATCGGCGCGCCACCACCCTGCGGGACGCTCTGCACGATGCCGGGGGCGGGCGGAGCCACCCCCGCACCCGGGGCGCCCGCGATCGGGACCATCGGAGTCGGTGTCACCGTGGTGACACCGTTGGCGCCGACGGTCGGTCCGCCGGTCGGACCCATGGCCTTGATCTGGTCCGCCGCGGCCTGCGTGCAGTCCAGCATGAGCAGCATGCGACCGCCGCTGGTGACCTTCTGGGAACCGACCAGGCAGGCCGACTGCGGCAGCACGCTGCCGGTGGATCCGCCGAAGTAGGCCTTGACGCCCTGGCTCTTCAGAATCGCCAGCGCGCGACCGTACTGCTCACCGATGACATTGGAGGGATGTGCCGCTGCGCCCGACTGCGGTTGCGACATCGCCACACCGGTACCGATCAGCGCGGCCGTTCCGGCGGCGACCAATCCGCCGCTGAGCGCAACGAGCTTGTTCACGACAACTCCCTCGGGTTCGGTATGCGGTGCGAACATATCGCAGCAGTGACGAATGTGAAACCGCTGCAGCGGGCCCCCGCGTTACAGACCGGGCGCGTTCGTGCAGCCCGGACGTCCGCACGCCATCCCGATTTAGATACCGAGAAGGTATCAACCTATGCCGAAAACGGCTTGGACAGGTATTGACCGCTCTGCTTAGCGTAAGACGTGACGCCCACCACACCTGTGCGTCCCACCTACGGGCGGACCACACGGAACAAGGAGTGAACCCATGAACCCCACCTCTGTCAAAGGGGGCATCGCCGTCCTGGCGGCCCTCGGCCTCGCGGTGACCGGCTGCAGCGGAGTGCAGAGCTCCACGGGCGGCGGATCGGGCGGCCAATACCCTTCGGGGACGGTCGAGATGTACGTCGGGGCATCGGCAGGCGGTTCCAGCGACCTGATCAGCCGCGCCGTCTCGAAAGGCCTTTCCGACAATTTGGGCGCCTCTTTCCCGGTGATCAACCGCGAAGGGGCCAACGGTGCCCTCGCCGCCGCCGAAATCGCCAACGCCACACCGGACGGCTCCAAGATCGCGATTCAGAACGCGTCGCTGTTCACGATCACGCCGTTGGCGGTGGCCGAGAACGAGGTCACCAACCTCGACAGCTTCGACGTCGTGCAAGGCGTATCGCGCGACGACTACGTCCTGGTCACCAACCCTGCCAGCGGTTACCGCACGCTCGACGACATCAAGCGCGCCACGCGCATCGTCCGATACGCCACCACCGGCGTCGGGACCGGCGCCCAGCTGTCGGCGGCACTGCTGTTCAAGACCAGCAACGTCGACGCCCAGGCCGTCCCGTTCGACGGCGGCGCGCCGGCGCTGGCCGCGGTTCTGGGCAACCAGGTCGACGTCGCGAGCATCCAGGTCGGGGAGGCCATCGAGAACATCCAGTCCGGCAAGCTCACGGCGCTGGCCGTGTTCGGCCCCGATCGCATCGCGTACCTGCCCGACGTGCCGACGGCCAAAGAACAGGGTCTCGACGTCGAGGTCACGCAGTACCGCTTCATGACCGTGCCCAAGGGCACCCCGCAGGAGGTGCGCGACCGGCTCGTGGAGGGGATGAAAGCCACCTTCGCCACCGAGGAATACAAAACCTTCAACGAGCAGAACAGCCTCACCCCGATGGAGGTCTCCGGTGACGAGGTCGTCGCACAACTCGAGGAGGATCGGCAGCGCTACGCCGAGCTGGTCCAGCAATACGACATCAACCTGCGCGACGAGGCGTGAGCCGTGACCGAACCTGCGCCGCATCCCCACACCCGCGACATCCTCGCCGAAATCGAGGCCGAGGTCGCCCACGAGCTGGAAGAAGAGCGGCCCACCCCTGGCGGGTCCGTCTACCAGACGGTCGGCGCGTTGGTAGCGCTCGCGATCGGCCTGGGCGGCGGCGTACTGGCGTACCGCTACGGCCTCGGGTCGCTGCGCGAACCGGGCCCCGGCCTGTGGCCGTTCGTCGTCAGCGCCGTGGTGGCCGTGCTGTCGGCGGTGCTGCTGGTGACGGGGCGCCGGCTGACCGACAGCGAGGCGTTCACCCGCAGCAGTCTGCTCGCCGTCGCGGGCGCCATCACATTCGTCGTGTTCGGTGTTCTGTTGTCGCTCACCGGCTTCGAGATCCCCGCGCTCGCGCTGTGCGTGATCTGGCTGAAGTTCCTGGGCGGAGAGAGCTGGCGCAACACCGTGGTGATCAGCGTGGTGACGGTCGCCGCCTTCTACTTCCTGTTCCTCTACGGCTTGCGAATCCCGCTGCCGCACTTGATCTCTCTTTAAGAATCGACTCGCGACAATGGACATCTCGGCATTTCTCGACGGGTTCGCTCTCGTCATCGAGCCCAAGAACCTGCTCTACTGCCTCGTCGGCGTGCTGATCGGCATGGTCATCGGCGTGCTGCCCGGTCTCGGGCCCGCAGCCACCATCGCGATCCTGCTCCCGATCACCTACACCATCGATCCGGTGTCGGCGATCATCATGCTGGCAGGCATCTACTACGGCGCGCAGTACGGCGGCACCATCACCTCGGTGCTGTTGCGGCTGCCCGGCGAAGCGTCGTCGGTGGTGACCGTCTTCGACGGCTTCGCGCTGGCCAAACAGGGTAGAGCGGGCACCGCGCTCGGCATCGCGGCCGTCGGTTCCTTTGTGGGAGCGACGATCTCGATCATCGGGCTGACACTGCTGGCACCGGTCGTGGCAAGGATCGCACTCGACTTCGGCCCACCCGAGTACGCGGCGCTGGCGCTGCTCGGCGTGCTGCTCGTCGCGACCATCGGCAGCGGCAACAAACTCAAGGCGTTGATCGCCGGAGCCATCGGCCTACTGCTCGCCACGGTCGGACGCGACAGCTTCACCGGCGCTTCGCGTTTCACCTTCGACAGCCTGCAACTCGCGGACGGAATCGACTTTGTCGTCGTCGCGATGGGCTTGTTCGGTGTCGGTGAAATCCTTTACAACCTCGAGCAGCGCCACCGCAAGGTGGCACCGCCTGTGAAGGTCGGCAACGCCTGGCCATCCCGCAAGGACCTGCGCCAGTCCTCGGGGGCCATCGGCCGCGGGTCGATCATCGGTTTCGTGCTGGGTGTGCTCCCGGGCGGCGGCGCGGTGCTGTCGTCGATCGTCGCGTACGCGACCGAGAAGCGCCGCAGCAAGACGCCGGAACGTTTCGGCCGCGGTGCGGTCGAGGGCGTTGCGGCCCCCGAGACGGCCAACAACGCGGCGGCCACCTCGTCGTTCATCCCGTTGCTCACCATCGGCCTTCCCGCCAACGCCACCATGGCGATGCTCTTCGGAGCGCTGCTGATCCTCGGGGTGTCTCCGGGTCCGCAACTCGTCGACGAGCATCCTGACGTCTTCTGGGGCGTCATCAACTCGATGTACATCGGCAACATCCTGTTGCTGATCCTGTCGGTCCCGCTCGTCGGCCTCTTCGTCCGGATCCTGCGGGTGCGGCCCGCGATCCTCGCGCCCATCACGGCACTCATCACGCTGCTCGGCGTCTACACGATCAACAACTCGACATTCGACATCTTCCTGATGGTGGCCTTCGGCATCGTCGGATATCTGATGAAGAAGGCCGGTTTCGACCCGGGGCCGATGGTGCTGGCCTTCGTGCTCGGCTCCATCATCGAGTCGAGCACCCGGCGGTCACTGCTGATCTTCGGCGGTGACCCCACCGGGTTCGTCACCCGGCCGATCTCGGGTGTGCTGTTGGCCGTGTTCGTCGTGCTCGCCGCCCTGCCGCTGGCCCGGCACCTGCTCAAGAGCCGCAGGGAATCGTCTCCGCGCGACGAAAAAACAGCCACGGAGAACGACAAACTCGAGGTCTGAGGCTCAGCGGCCGGCGTCGAGGCGGCGACGGGTGTTACCCAGGTGCACCCGCATCGCCGCCCGGGCCGTCTCCACGTCACCGGCCACCACCGCGGCGGCGATGTCGGCATGTTCGCGCAGCACGCGCTCTGCGTGGTCGGCGTGCACGATCGAGTGCTCCTCCCCGAGGCGGGTGCGAGCCAGCATGATCGTCATCGGCCCGAGGGAGTCCATGAGATCGAGGAAGAACCGGTTGCCGGAGGCTTCGGCGACGGCGCGGTGGAAACGGAAATCGGCCTCCACGGCATCTTCGGGTGCTGCGCCCTCGAATGCCGCGAGCGCTGCGCGCACCGAGTCGCGTTCCGATGCGTCGGCCCGCGCCGCGGCCAGTGCGGCGGCCTCGCTCTCGATACCGAGTCGCAGATCGACGACGTCGAGGACGTCGCGCTGGGTGCGGATCGCGACGGGTCCGATGGTGAAGGCCGTCGACCGGGGCAGCGCCAGGACATAGGAGCCTCTTCCCTGGAACGTCTCCACCAGCCCCTCGGCCCGCAAGCGGGTGACGGCCTCACGCACCACGGTGCGCGAGACCCCGAACTCTTCGATCAGCTCCGCCTCTGACGGCAGTTTCTCGCCCGCGGGCAGCTCACCGGCGAAGATCTTGTCTTTCAGGCCTTCGACGACGCGCGCCGCCAAGGTGGTGGTCACGGCACCATCATCGCGTACCGAACTCCGCCGACTCCACGGTGAGGGCCCTCATCCGCTCGCTGAGCGTGAATCCGAGACCCGGCCGCTCCGGCAGCCACATCCGGCCATCCCGGATCTCGATGCGCTCGTCGAACAGCGGATTGAGCCATTCGAAGTGCTCGACCCACGGTTCGGTCGGGTAGGTGGCGGCCAGGTGCAGGTGGATCTCCATGGCGTAGTGCGGGGCGAGTGCAAGACCGGCGTGCGAGGCCAGCGTGGCGAACCGCAGGAATGGCGTGATGCCGCCGATGCGCGGCGCATCGGGCTGCACGATGCCGCGGTAGCCCGCGTCGATGAGGGCCATGTGCTCGCCGACCGACGTCAGCATCTCTCCGGTCGCGATGGGGGTGTCGAAGGTGCGGCTGAGATCCGCGTGCCCGACCGCGTCCCACGCGTCGAGAGGCTCCTCGATCCAGATCAGGTCGAACTGTTCGAGCTCCCGGCACATGCGGCGGGCGCGGGCGCGGTCCCACTGCTGGTTGGCGTCGACCATCAGCGGGGCCTCGCCGAGGTGCTCGCGCATGGCCGCGACCCTGGCGAGGTCTGTCTGCCAATCAGGTTGTCCCACCTTAATTTTGATGCCGCCGATGCCTGCCGACAGCGAGGCGCCGGCCTTCTCCTTGATCTCCTCGACCGAGGCCTGCAGGAACCCACCGGAGGTGTTGTACACGCGGCACGAATCACGGTGTGCGCCGAGCAGCTTGGCCAGCGGCAGGCCGGCGCGGCGGGCCTTCAGGTCATAGAGCGCCACGTCGAGTGCGGCGATTGCCTGAGTGGCGGTTCCCGACCGGCCGACCGATGCGCCCGCCCACAGCAGCGACTGGTAGATGCGGTCGATGTCGGACGGGTCCTGCCCGATCGCGACCTCGGCGACCTCCTTGAGGTGCGTGTACTGCGCCTGCCCGCCGGCGCGCTTCGAATAGCTGAAACCGGTTCCGGTGCAACCGTCCTCGGTGAGGACCTCGACGAAGAGCAGCACGGTCTCGGTGAGGGGCTTCTGGCGCCCCGTCAGCACTTTCGCGTCGCTGACCGGAGTTTCCAGCGGCAGGACGACATGGGACAGCTTCAGGTGGCGGATGCGATCGGACACGGTGACCTCACTCAGTTGTATGACAAGTATCGCAACTCATCATACAAGTTTGTGCAGCGGCGGGGAAAGACCCACCGCTGGGTCAGCTGCGCGGCGTGACCGCGGATCGCATCGCCTCGCACAATGCGGCTGCCCTCGGATCGACGAAGATGTCCTCCAGCAGGATCTGCTTGCCCGTCGGGCCGCCCAGCGGCACCCGCCAGTTGGGATATTCGTCGGTCGTGCCCGGCTGGTTCTGGGTGCGCACCTCGCCGACGGCATCGGCGAGAGACAAAGACAACAGCCGTGACGGGGTGCGTCCGAGATAGCGGTGCAACGCGAGCACCACGTGGTCGGTGTCCTCGTCACCGTCGGCGAGCAGCCCGACGCGCCGCAGCTCGGCGAGCCACGCGTCCTGATGGGCGCGGTCTCCGGCCAGCTCTTCGTCGGCGGTGCGGGTGAGCAGGCCGAGTGCGTCACGCAGCCGGACGTGCTCGCCGGCCAGATAACCCGCCGTCGGCGGGAGGTCGTGCGTCGTGACCGCCGACAGGCAGTACTCCCGCCACCGGTCCGCAGGCAGCGGCGCGCGGCCTTCGTCGGTCATCTCGAACCAGAGGATCGAGGTGCCGAACAGCCCACGATCGCGCAGATAGTCACGCACCCACGGCTCCACGGTGCCCAGATCCTCGCCTACGACGACGGCGCCCGCCCGGTGCGCCTCCAGGGCGACGATGCCGATCATCGCCTCGTGGTCATAGCGCACGTATGTCCCGACGGTGGGCAGAGACCCCTTGGGGATCCACCACAGCCGGAACAAGCCGATGATGTGGTCGATCCGGACGCCCCCCGCATGCCGCAGCACGGCGGCGACGAGAGCACGGAACGGTTCGTACGCCGCGTCGGCCAGCCGGTCGGGGCGCCACGGCGGCTGCGACCAGTCCTGGCCCAGCTGATTGAACTCGTCCGGCGGAGCTCCTGCGGTCACGCCGAGTGCCAGCACGTCTTGAAGCGCCCAAGCGTCAGCGCCGTTCGGATCGACGCCCACGGCGAGGTCGTGCATGATGCCCAGATCCATGCCGGCCTGCACGGCGGCGTCCTGGGCGGCCGACAGCTGTTCGTCGACCAGCCACTGCAGCCACCGATGAAAATCCACTTCCGCCGCGTGCTCTTCGGCGAACTCGGCCACCGCGTCGTTGCGCGGGTGCTGCAGCTCCTCCGGCCACTGGTGCCAGTCCGCCCCGAAGTGCTCGGCCAGCGCGCACCAGGTCGCGAAGTCGTCGAGGCTGCGTCCCTGCCGCTCCTGGAATGCCTGATACGCGATTTGGCGGCCGTCCGACAGTTCGACCAGGTACAGCGCCTCCAACGCGGCGCGCTTGGCCTTCCACGCAGCGTCACGGTCGATCTGCCTGGACCGGTTGGCGCGGGCCTGCACCTGCGCCTGGGCCTTGCGGATGCGGCCGCGGTGCCGGATGTAGGCGAACTCGGGCACCGCCTCGACACGTAGGTACAGCGGATTCACGAACTGCCGCGACGTCGGCAGGTACGGCGACGGCTCCATCGGAGCGACGGGCGCTGCCGCGTGCAGCGGGTTGGCGAGCACGAAGCCCGCGCCGTGCCGGGCCGCCGACCACACCGCCAGGTCGGTGAGGTCGGTCAGATCACCTGTGCCCCATGACTTCCGAGAGCGGATGCTGTAGAGCTGGGTGGCCAGCCCCCATGTCCGGCCGGTCGCCAGCCGGACCGAACGCAGCAGCGTGGACGGAGACACGATCACCGTGGTGCTGATGTCGGAGGAGCCGACCTGAAGATGCAGCCGGTGATAGCCGATGGGCAGGTCCGCGGGCAGCTCGAAGGTGGCCTCGCCGACCAGCCGGCCATCCAGATCATAAGGGGGCCTGTTGTTTTCGAGTTGCCGAAGGCCCGTTCGCACGCTGCCATCTTCGAGTCGCAGCCACAGCCTGGCCGGGTCGCCGTGGGTGACGTGGACCCAGAACGGGGTGGTGGCGCCCGAGCGCCCGACGATGGTGGGCGGCAACGTGCGTGCCCAATGGTCGCGGTCGTGTGCGGCCAGGGCGTCGGTGCGGTCCGCTTCGGTGGCGGCCGCGACCCCGAGCGCATCCAGCACCGCAATCAGGGTCGAGGCGGAAACCGCAACCGGACGGTGGGTCCAGTCGGTGTATTCGGTCGCCACCCCGTAGCGCCGTGCCAGCTCGATCAGCGATTCGGACAGCGCGGTGTCATCGGCCATGGCGCCAATCTTGCCTTGTCAAGCCCGTTCGCAAATGTCGAAGACGGCGGAGGTAGGGTCGACCATCATGGCGTCTGAACCGCTGACCGGCGGCGAGGGTCGTCACGGTAGGGCCAGGATCGCCGCCGCCGCGCTGTTTCTCACCAACGGGGCACTGTTCGCCAACCTGCTGCCGCGCTTCCCCGAGATCAAAGCCGACCTTGCGATGTCGAACGCCGCCTACGGCGCGGCGGTCGCGTCGTTCTCCGCGGGGGCGTTGCTCGCGGGCCTCACCGCGGGCGCGCTCGTGCGGCGCTTCCAGTCCGCGCGCGTCGCCGTCGCCACAACGGTGGCGTTGGCGACGCTGATCGTGGTCGCCGGGGTGGCCGCGACACCGATCGTGTTCGCGGCCGCCCTTCTGTTCGCGGGCGCGTGCGACGCGATCACCGACGTCGCCCAGAACGTCAACGGCCTGCGCCTGCAGCGCAATTACGGTCGGTCGATCATCAATTCGCTGCACGCGATCTGGGCGGTGGGGGCTATCCTCGGCGGGCTGATGGGTGCGGCCGCCATCGCCCTGCAGATTCCGCGAGGCATCCACCTCGGATTCGCGGCGGTGCTGTTCTGTGCCGTCGTCGCCGGCGCCTACCCCCATCTGCTGCGCGGCCCCGACCACGACGGCCACCCCGCAACGCAGAACGAGGGCGGCGACAAGGCGGGCGCGATGATCTACCTCACGCTGGCTGCCCTGGTGGGAGTTGCCGTGGCGGGCGCGACGGTCGAAGACGCCGGCTCGTCGTGGGCCACCCTCTATCTGCGGGACACCCTGGGCGCCCCCGGCCCTGTCGCGGCGCTCGGCTACGTCGCCCTCGTCGGGTTCATGTTCATCGGCAGGATGGCCGGCGACCGGCTCGTCGACCGGTTCGGAGACCGGGCGGTGGCCCGTGCCGGCGGGGTGCTCACCGCCGCCGGAATGGGTGTCGCGCTGGCCTTTCCGACGGTGCCGGGTACCATCGCCGGGTTCGCCGCCGCCGGCCTCGGTGTCGCCACGGTGGTGCCCGCCGCGATGCGTGCCGCCGACGAGTTGCCCGGGCTGCGGGCCGGCACCGGGTTGACGTTGCTGACCTGGCTGATGCGTCTCGGGTTCCTCGGCGCCCCGCTCATCGTCGGCGTGGTCGCCGACGCGAGCAGCCTGCGAATCGGACTGCTCACCGTCCCGGTGGCCGGCGTCGCGGTGATACTGCTCGCCGGGGCGCTGAGCGGGGGGCGGCGCTAGCGGCTCAGGCGCACCCTCTGCGTCTCGAACAGCTCGTCGACGGCGTCGACGATCTGCTCGAGCTGCTCGGCGGAGTGTCTGCCGAGGCCACACTCGGTCGACAGCCCGAACTCGTCGAGGAACTTCGCGGCGAGCGCGGCCCGGTACCTCGCGCCCGCCGCCCCATCCTCGGCGTGCACCAGCCCGAGATAGAACCGGGTCTGCGGTTCGATCGCCAGATCGGCCAGCGGCTGCCAATGCGCGAGTTTGTCCCACGTGGTGACCGTCGCCGCCTGGATGGCGTCGATGCGCCGCGGCACGTGCCGCGACAGCCCGTTGGAGACAGCGACGATCGTCGACGCGTCCCTCGGATAGATGTGGCGACCCCCGCGCGCCGCGCTCAGCTCGTCGGGCGGTTCGCCCATGAACGGAGAAGCGCCGAATTTCGAGTCGCCCCAGCACAGATGGAATGCCAGGTCGACTTCGTCATCCACCCAGGAGGCGGCCCGCGCGGTAGCCGCGAAGATCTCCTCGACGTCGTCGTAGGGGTTGGGAAACCACCCTTCGACGATGGCGTCTTCGACCGGGAGATCCCACTGGATCACCAGATCCTCATGGGGGATCGCGGCCTGGATCGCGTCGACGCTGTCATGCAGTGGCCGTTCGTACGCGCGGGCGACCTCGACCTGCGAGTCGAAGTCGACGAAGAAGTTCGCTGCGTTCAGCGGTGTCGGGATCGACACCAGGAACTTGGAGTCGGCGGCGAGCTCGCCGTTGTCGCGCGCAGCTCGGAACAACTGATACGAGTTCGCCGCGTGATCCTGGTAGTCGAGCCGGCCGAACGTGACATCGGTGGCCGTCGTGCCGGGAAACAGCCGTGCCACCGTGCGGCCGCCGACCTCGGCGAGGTCCAGGGTCGGATTCTCCAGGAAGTGCGGTGTCTGGGTAAGCACCCAGTTCGCTCGATCGCCGGGCTCACCGTCTGGGACCCGGGTGACGGCAGGCTGGAGCCTGCTACCGACGAACCGCAGCGCGTCGCCGACGGTCGGCTGGTTGATGCTGCCGGTGAGATAGAAGTCGTTGCGGTAGCTCATGTTCGGTGGATCCCTTCGCTCACAGCACCAGGCCCAGCCGCGGTGGGCGGGTACCTCGCAGGGTGTGGTTGCCGAGGTGGACGTACTTCCAGCGGGCCGGATCATGCAGCGAGTGCACGCGGACGTTGCGCCAGTGCCGGTCCAAGTTCACCTCGCCGTCGGTGCCCGACGTTCCGGTGAGTTCGAAGATGCCGCCGGCGATCTCGACAGCGTCCTGCTGCGCCAGCGCCTTTGCCGCAGCCACGGTGAGCGACGCCCGCGCCGCGGTGTCCCTGCTGATTTCCGAAGCCGCCAGAGCTTCGTCGATCAGGGCGGTGCCCTGTGCGAGAAGTGCCTCCAGCGCATAGAGGCGCGCTGTCAGCTCGCCGAATCGGCGTACGACATGAGGCTCCTCGTCCGCGCGGACGACCCCGGCGTCGATGGCCTCCTTCCACGGCCGCGACCGGGTGCGGACGAACTCCGCGCCGTCCTCGAGTGCCGCGCGAGCGATGCCGATGTCGATCGCGGCGTGCAGCGCCTGATCGAACGCGCCCAGCACGCTGGGCGGCGCATCGACGGGATGCGGCGCCGGGCCTTCGTCGATCACCAGGTCGGCGTCGACGGTCACGTTGTCGAGCCGCACCTCGCCGCTGGCAGTGCCGCGCTGCCCGAACGCCGACCACTGCTCGAGATCGAGGGTGACGCCGTGCTGGTCGGGCCGCACGAAGACGGTCGCGGTGTCGCCGGCGTCGCGGCCGTCGATCCTGGCAGAGACGGCGATCCACGCCGCACCCAGCGCTCCCGTGGCGTAGTACTTGGTGCCGTTGAGCACCCATCGACCGTCCTGCTCGCGCACGGTGGTGCGACGGTCGAGGGCGTGCGGCGTGCCCCGCTCGGCGGTCGCGTTGCCGAGCTGGGCGCCGCCGAGCAGGTCGGCGTAGATCCGCGGCGCGGGCTGCTGATGGCCCAGCCCTGAGATCGCCTGTGCGATAACGAAATGCGCCAGCAGCAGCTGACCGACGGCGCCGTCGGCCCTGGACAGGCGGCGCAGCACCTCGACCACCGTGGACGCGGGCAGGCCCGGCCCGCCGTGTTCGACGGGCACCGAGATACCGAGCAGTCCCGCCTGGCCGATCAGGCGCAGTTGGGGAACGAGGCCGGCGCCGGTGCGTTCCCGCTCGGCGCTGCCCGGCGCGATGAGGGCTGCTACTCGGTCGGCCGCGGCGAGGGCGACCTCCGACGAGTCCAGCAGTGGGGGAGGCGTGCCGACTCCTTCCCGATGATTCAGGCCGTCCGGGGTGCGATCGGTGATGTCGAGTGCCATGAGCGCAACGTACGGATGCCGTTGCGGCCTGCAGAGAGTTCCGAACAGCGAGAATGTTTGTACGTGCACCGCTGGTACACTGGCGTACCGACAGTCCGAAGGAGCTCGGCATGACCGCGGAGGCGACCGCCCGCAGCGCGAAGAACGACCGCCCCGTCGTGGACACCACGAACGGGCCGGTTCGGGGTATCGACGACGGAATCGTCAAGTCCTGGAAGGGTATTCGCTACGCTGCAGCTCCGCTCGGCGAGCTGCGCTGGCGCGCCCCCGAGCCGCCGGCCGCCTGGACCGAACCGGCGGACGCCGCACGGGTGGGGCCGGTGTGCCCGCAGCCCACCGACCCCAAGATTCCCCTCGACCTCGGCGCGCCTCAGGGCGAGGACTTTCTCGCGCTGAACGTGTGGGCGCCCTCGGGCACGCAGCCCGGCGACGACAAGCCGGTGATGGTGTGGGTGCACGGCGGCGCCTACGTGCTCGGGTCGGCGAGCCAGCCGCTGTATCACGGTCGCGCGTTGGCCACCGGCGGCGACGTCGTCGTCGTCACCGTGAACTACCGGCTCGGTGCACTCGGGTTCCTGGAGCTGTCCACGGTCGGTGGCGACACGCGACGGTTCGCGACCAACGTCGGCCTGCGCGACGTCCTCGCCGCACTGCACTGGGTGCGCGACAACATCGCGGCCTTCGGCGGCGACCCGGGCCGGGTCACGCTGTTCGGTGAATCCGCGGGCGGCGGTATCGTCACGTCGTTGCTCGCCAGCCCGGCGGCGGCGGGTCTGTTCAGTGCGGCGATCGCGCAAAGTTCTCCTGCGACGTCGATCTACGATCTCGGCCGCGCGGGCAGGGTGACCGAACGGTTTCTCGAAGTGCTCGGCGCCGGAAGGGACGATCTGGCGGGGCTGGCCGACGCGCCCCTGAAGACTCTGATCGAGGCGTCGCGGACAGTGTTCAACGAGATTCCGGTGCGCAAGCCCGGCACCCTCGCCTTCACCCCGACCGTCGACGGCGACCTGCTCCCCGACTACCCGGTGAATCTGGCCAGGAACGGCAAGACCCACACGGTTCCGCTGATCATCGGCACCAACAAGAACGAGGCCGCGCTGTTCCGGTACATGAAGTCGCCGCTGATGCCGATCGCGCCGGAGTCCATCAAGGCCATGTTCGCCGAGATCGCCGCCGAGCAGCCCGGACTGCCGCTGCCCTCCGAAGACGTTCTGAAAGGCACCTATCGCGGCCGCGGAAAGGCCAAAGGCCTCGGCCTCACCAGCGACCTGGGCTTCCGCATGCCGTCGATCTGGTTCGCCGACGGCCACCGCGCCGTCGCCCCCGTGTACCTCTACCGGTTCGATTTCGCGACGCCGTTGTTGCGCCTCGCGAGGCTGCACGCCGCCCACGCCACCGAGTTGCCGTTCGTGTGGGGCAACCTGGGCTCGGGTCGCAAGGATCCGACGTTTGCACTCGGCGGCCGAAAGGCGGGCACCGAGGTCTCGCGGCGGATGCAGACCCGCTGGGCGAACTTCGCCGCACACGGGTCACCGAACGGCCCCGCGGGGGAACCGCGCTGGCGGCCCTACGACGCCGACGACCGCGCGACGCTGGTCATCGACACACACGACACGGTGGTCGACGACCTTGACGCCCACGTGCGCCGCGCCTGGGGCGACGACGTCCTGAGCTTCCTGTAACCGCCGTACACTCACCTCGGAGGTGCTCGCCGTGGAGTTCCTGGATTTCCTCCCGCCGCAGATGCGCGACCCCGTGCTGTTCGCCATCCCCTTCTTCCTGCTGCTGCTCATCATCGAATGGACCGCCGCCCGCAGGCTCGAGCACCTCGAGTCCGAGGACGGCGCCCCGGCGAACGGCGCGTACCACACCCGGGACTCGTGGGCCAGCATCTCGATGGGACTGGTCTCGGTGGCCACGATGGGCGCGTGGAAGTTCCTGGCGCTGTTGGGATATGCGGCGATCTTCGCCTATGTGGCGCCGTGGCAGCTGTCGGCCTCGCAGTGGTACACGTGGGTCATCGCGATCCTCGGTGTGGATGTGCTGTTCTACGCCTATCACCGCACAGCACACCGGGTGCGGTTGATCTGGGCCACCCATCAGGCCCACCACTCCAGCCAGTACTTCAACTTCGCCACCGCGCTGCGCCAGAAGTGGAACAACAGCGGCGAGATCCTGATGTGGGTGCCGTTGCCGCTGCTGGGTGTCCCGCCGTGGATGGTCTTCTTCAGCTTCTCGCTCAACCTGATCTACCAGTTCTGGATCCACACCGAGCGCATCGGAAAGCTCTGGCGGCCTTTCGAATTCATCTTCAACACGCCGTCTCACCACCGTGTCCACCACGGGATGGATCAGCTGTACCTCGACAAGAACTACGGCGGGATCCTCATCATCTGGGACCGGCTGTTCGGTAGCTTCCAAGCCGAGCAGTTCCGCCCTCACTACGGCCTCACCAAGCCCGTGAACACCTTCAACATCTGGAAACTGCAGACCCGGGAGTACGCGGCGATCGGGCGCGACGTGCGAGCCGCGCGGGGACTGCGGGCCAAGCTCGGCTACATCTTCGGCCCTCCCGGTTGGGAGCCTGCGAATGCCCTAAGCTCCGCCGGGAAAGCCCATGCCACGCCGTAATGTGGCGGACGTGGAGACCGTCTTCGATGCCCCCGTCGACCCCGCCCTGATCGACCGATCGCTCGCCGAGACCACGCTCGGCTCGATGTGGCTGGACGTGCCCCGCCCCGAATTCCCCTCTACTGCCGGTCCGCTCACGTGCGACCTGCTCGTCATCGGGGGCGGCTACACCGGGCTGTGGAGCGCACTGCACGCAGCGCGACGCCACCCCGACCGCAAGGTCGTGCTGATCGAGGCCGACCGCATCGGGTGGGCCGCCTCCGGACGCAACGGCGGATTCGTCGACGCGAGCCTGACCCACGGTTACGAGAACGGAAAAACGCGCTGGCCCAACGAGATCGACACTCTCGAGGCGATGGGCATGGAGAACCTCGACGGGATGCAGGCCGAGATCGCCGAACTCGGCCTGGACGTCGAGTGGGAGCGCACAGGCATGCTCGGCGTCGCCACTGAACCACACCAGGTGCAGTGGCTCGAAGACGCCGCCGCCGAAGGCCACGGCGACTTCCTCGATCTCGACCAGGTCCGCGACCAGGTGCAGTCGCCGACCTTCCTCGCGGGACTGCACAGCGCCGACTCCTGTGCGATCGTCCACCCCGCGAAGCTGGCGCTGGAACTTGCGCGAGCCTGTCGCGAGGCCGGCGTGGAGATCTTCGAGCACACCACCGCGTCGCGCATCGAGTCCGGCGGCGCCGCGGTGCGCGTGTACACCGACGGATCCGCGATCCTGTGCAGGCAGGCCGTGCTCGCCACCAACGTTTTTCCGAGCCTGCTGAGGCGCAACCGGCTCTACACCGTGCCCGTCTACGACTACGTCCTGGCCACCGAGCCACTGACCGACGAGCAGCTGAGCCGCGTCGGATGGCGCGGCAGGCAGGGGATCGGCGACTCCGCCAACCAGTTTCACTACTACCGCCTGAGCAAGGACAACAGAATCGTGTGGGGCGGTTACGACGCCGTCTACCACTTCGGCAGGCGCGTCAACTCGTCCTACGAGGACCGGCAGCAGACCTATCGGCGGCTGGCCGCCCACTTCTTCATCACCTTCCCGCAGCTCGACGATGTCCGGTTCACCCATCGGTGGGCGGGCGCAATCGACACCAACACGCGGTTCTGCGCGCACTGGGGACTGGCCCGCGAAGGGCGGGTGGCCTATGTCAACGGCTTCACCGGCCTCGGCGTCGGCGCCGCCCGGTTCGCCGCCGACGTGTGCCTGGACCTGCTGGACGGCTCGCCGACACCGCGCACCCAGCTGGAGATGGTTCGCAGCAAGCCACTGCCGTTCCCGCCCGAGCCGCTGGCAAGCCTCGGCATCCAAGCCACCCGGTGGTCGCTGGACCGTGCCGACCATGCCGCCGGGCGGCGCAATCTGCTGCTGAGGACCCTCGACGCCGCGGGTCTCGGATTCGACTCCTGAGATCGCGTTTTGACAACTCGCGTGTAACGCCTCTTTATCCGACCGCGATGAGCCAGTTACACCAGCCCTGCCTTCGGGTACTGGTGAATCGGGTCATCACGGGTCGGAGGGGCAGTGTCTTCATCAGGGTCTGTATCCGCGTCCGCACGGTCGCCGAGGCGACTGCTCCATCTGCTGCTCGCGCTGTTCGCCCCGTTGCTCGTCGTCGCGGCCGCCACACCGGCCGCGGAAGCTCAGCCCGGCGTTCTTGTGTTCCCCGGCATGGAGATCCACCAGGACACCGTGCTGTGCACGCTCGGCTACGTCGACCCGCAGACCCGCATCGCCTACACCGCGGGGCACTGCCGCGCCTCGGGCACCGTGTCGGACAGATTCGGAACCCCGATCGGCACACAGGGCACGTTCCGCGACAACACGCCTGACGGCATGACGGTGGACACCAATCACCAGATCACCGACTGGGAGGTCATCCACCTCCATCCCGGCGTGATGGTCAACAACGTGCTGCCCGGCGGCAAGGTGCTGGTGACCGACCCGGCAGTGCTGCCAACGAAGGGAATGCCGGTGTGCCACTTCGGCGTCGTCACTCAGGAGAGCTGCGGCACGATCGAGTCGGTCAACAACGGATGGTTCACGATGGCCAACGGCGTCGTGAGCCGCAAAGGTGATTCCGGGGGCCCGGTCTACACCACCCTTCCCGACGGCCGCACCGTCCTGATCGGCCTGTTCAACAGCACCTGGGGCACATTCCCCGCCGCAATCTCGTGGCAGGTCGCCAGCCAGCAGGCTCAGGCGGACACCATCTCTGCCGCGTCGGCCCAACTGCCGCAACCGGTCGCGCCTTAACCGACGAGTTCGAACACCGGGATCGACGCCGCCGCGCGGCGCATCTCTTCGCGGCTCGACCGCGGCGTCAGCCCGCCGATGTGGCCCTTGACCTGCCAGTACCAGCGGTCGAGATAGGGCTTGAAGAGGTCGGGCTTCGCATCGTCGGGCACCTCGGCAACCCTGTGCCTCCGGGCACGTCGACGTGGTCCCACCTCCACCTCGCCGGCGGCTCTCGCGTTGCGCGCCCACTGGGTGTTGCCGCGCGGCGACACGAGGTAGCGGCGCCCGTCGACTGTCAGCACGTTGACCACGACTCCGCGGAGCCTGCCACTCCTGCGTCCGCGGACCTGCACCGCGGTGCTTCCCTGGATGCTGATACCGGCCTCGGCAAGCCTGCGGATCGCTCCGTTGAAGATCCGCGCTCCCCAACCGGGTCGGTCGTAGCGCTCTGTCATGAGTCTCTCCCTCCTTGAATGAGAGCACCGCTCTCTGTTTTCACAATGGCAGGGCCGGTCCAGAAAATCAAGAGCACCGATCTCGTTTTGTGCCACACTGCAGCAGTGGGCAAGCGTCAGGAATCCCGGGACCGGATCGAACGCCAGATCATCGAGCTCGGCAGACGGCATCTCGTCACCGAGGGGGCTGCCGGTTTGTCGCTGCGCGCCATCGCCCGCGACCTGGGCATGGTGTCGTCGGCCGTCTACCGGTATGTCGGCAGCCGCGACGAGCTGTTGACGCTCCTGCTCGTCGACGCGTACACCGAGCTGGCCGAGTCCGTCGAGGCAGCTCGCGATGCGCGTTCGGGGGGCTGGCGCGATCGGCTGGCGGCGATGGCGCATGCGGCCCGTTCGTGGGCGGTGCGGCACCCGGCGAGGTGGGCGCTGCTGTACGGCAGCCCCGTCCCCGGATATCACGCGCCGAGGGACAAGACCGTCGAACCGGGGACACGGGTCGTCGGAGCGCTGTTCGGCGTCATTGCCGAAGGAATCGCCGCGGGGGACGTGGCCATGTCGAACAGTGTTGTGCCAAAACAGCTCTCAACGGATTTCGACGGACTGCGCGCCGAGTTCGATTTTCCGGGTGGCGACGGCGTCGTCGGCGGGTGCCTGGCCCTGTGGGCGGCCGTCATCGGCGCGATCAGCCTCGAGGTGTTCGGCCAATACGGGCCGGACACCTTCGCAAATCCGGCACTCGTGCTCGATATGCAGGTGAGAATCCTGACCGAAATGCTGTGCCGGTGAGCCCGGTCGAGCGACCACAGGGCACCGCCGGCGTGCCGAATTAGAACACGTTCTAGCCTGTGTCGCCCCGGGGCGATATTCTCGACTCGATGCTTGACCAGACACCTGTCCAGATTGCCTGGGTGACCCGCGACCTCGCCGCCACCGAGGCGACGCTGACTTCGCTGCTGGGGGCCAGGAAGTGGGTCCGCATGCCTGGAGTCCACTTCGGCCCCGATGCGTGCACCTTCCGCGGCGAGCCCGCAGACTTCGTCGCCGACATCTCGCTGAGCTACGCCGGTGACACCCAGCTCGAGGTGATCGCCCCGGTGCAGGGTGCCAGCATCTACACCGAGTTCCTGGACCGGTGCGGAGCCGGCCTGCACCACGTGTGCATGGCGGCGCCCGACCCCGACATCTTCGAAGCGGCCGTCGCCGCGGCCGAACGCGACGGCACGCCTGTGGTCATGGCCGGCGCCATGCCCGGAGGCATGCGGTTCGCGTACGTCTGCGCCGAGCAGGCGGGCGTGCCCTTCGTCGAATTCGCCTACATCCCAACGGAGATCCACGCGTTCTTCAGGCACATCAAAGAGGAGCAGAATTGACCATCAACATCCCGGAGACGGTGCGCGCCGACGATGTCACCTCCTGGTCGGATGAGGCCGACGTCGTGGTTCTCGGATTCGGCATCGCGGGCGGCTGCGCCGCTGTCAGTGCCGCCGCCGCCGGCGCCCGCGTCCTCGTGCTGGAAAAGGCCGCCGCCGCGGGCGGAACGACGTCCATGGCCGGTGGCCACTTCTATCTCGGCGGCGGCACCGCGGTCCAGCAGGCCACGGGCCACGAGGACTCGGCCGAGGAGATGTACAAGTACCTCGTCTCTCAGTCCCGCCACCCCGAGCACGACAAGATCCGCGCCTATTGCGAAGGCAGCGTCGAGCACTTCAATTGGCTTGAGTCGCTGGGGTTTCAATTCGAACGCAGCTACTACCCGGGCAAGGTCGTGGTGCCGCCGGGCACCGAGGGCCTGTCCTACACCGGCAACGAGAAAGTCTGGCCGTTCTGCGAGCAGGCCAAACCGGCACCGCGCGGTCATTCCGTGCCCGTTCCCGGGGAGCTCGGCGGTGCCGCCATGGTGATCGACCTGCTGGTCAAACGCGCCGCCGACCTCGGCGTGCAGATCCGCTACGAGACGGGAGCCACAGCGCTGGTCCTCGACGACGACGGAGCCGTCGCCGGTGTGCGGTGGAAACACTTCACCGAAACCGGTGACGTCAAGGCGAAGTCGGTGATCATCGCCGCCGGCGGCTTCGCCATGAACCCTGCGATGGTCGCCGAATACACCCCGGCTCTGGGGCAGGAACGCAAGACGAAGCACCACGGCACGGTGGCCCCCTACATCCTGGGCAACCCGAACGACGACGGGCTGGGCATCGGCCTCGGAGTGTCGGCAGGTGGTGTCGCCGCCAATATGGACCAGTTGTTCATCACCGCAGCGGCCTACCCGCCGGAGATCCTGCTGACCGGCCTGATCGTGAACAAGGACGGCAAGCGGTTCGTCGCAGAGGACTCCTACCATGCGCGCACGTCGGCCTTCGTCCTCGAACAACCCGAGCAGACGGCCTATCTGATCGTCGACGAGGCGCACACCGAGATGCCGGAGATGCCGCTGATCAAGTTCCTCGACGGTTTCGAGACGATCGAGGAACTCGAGACCGAGCTCGGCATTCCGGCGGGCAATTTCGCGGCGACGCTGCAGCGCTACAACGCCAACGCCGCCGAGGGTTCGGATCCCGATTTCCACAAGCAGCCGGAATACGTTGCCCCGCAGGACAATGGCCCGTGGGCGGTGTTCGACCTCTCGTTGGGCCGGGCGATGTATTCCGGTTTCACGATGGGCGGGCTCACCGTGTCGATCGACGGCGAGGTGCTGCGCGAGGATGGCGACCCGGTGCCCGGGCTCTACGCGGCCGGGGCGTGCGCGTGCAACATCGCCCAGGACGGCAAGGGCTACGCCAGCGGCACCCAGCTCGGCGAGGGTTCATTCTTCGGCAGGCGGGCGGGCGAACACGCCGCGCGCCGCCTGTAGCCCAATAGATCAGAAGATTTGGTAAGCCTGCCGACTGATCGCGAAACCATGCTCGCTTACGCTGTCGCGACACGTCATTCCGGATTCGGCACTGTCGCACGTGATGGTGCCTGCGGCGATCGAACTGCCGTAGGCCAATGTGTCGCCGTAGCCGAGCGCGGTATCGCCGGCGCAGACGAATCGCGCGTCGCCACCCGCGGACAGGATCAGGCCCTGCCCGAAATCGACGTGGAGGTCGCAATCGGCGGGCCGCGCCGGAACCGGCCAGTCACGCTCGGCGATATCGCACCGCACCGTCGTCGGGTCGATGTAGCAGCCCACGTTGCCGCTCGGCGACTGGAAACCGGTCAGTTCGGTGACGACCTTCGCCGGTGCCTGTGTCGGGAGCGTGTCGGGCGACGCCGCCGCCACGGGCCCGTGAGCGCCGGCCGTCAGCACCCCCGCGGCCAGCGTGACCGCGCCGACAGCCGCCCGAAACGTGTTGCCTCCGATCTGATTTCTGAAATGTGCCCAGAGACGAGTGGTTACGCGGGCACCACCGAGGTGAGACACCTGCGGCGATGAATGCGGCATAGACGGCACTGACTTCCCCCAAAGTTTGTGAATTGACAACAGAGTAACCGGACGGGGATCTGTTCGCAGAAATTCCACCAGCTAATGCGCGGTGTGCGTCCTCATTCCTTGCGCCTCGACACCGTGCGTTCGGCGAGAAAAAACTGTCGCGAGGTGCTCTGTCTGCGACGATGACGTAGGACCCGTTCCTGGCTGCGTCGTGGCGCATTCGTCGGAGCGTGACCGCAGGAGAGTGTCACCGAATGCTCCGGCGAATGCATCTCGCTTTCCCCCAGTGCACGCCAGGCGGCTATGGCAAACCGACGTTTACGGCGCGTCCGCCCCGCGGGGGCCGAATCGCCATTCGCCTCCACCGAGCAGCGCCAGCTCCTGGTCGCAATGGCTGATCACGGTGCCGCGGTGGGCGACGCTGACCAGGATGGCCTCCGGCAGGTCTGCGCGAACCATCCGATAGAGCATCGTCTCCAGGCCCACATCGAGGGCCGACGTGGCCTCATCGAGAAAGGCGGCCTTGGGTTTCGTCAACAAAATCCGGGCGAATGCAATCCGCTGCTGCTCGCCCGGTGACAACACCTTGGCCCAGTCCTGCTCCTCATCGAGACGGTCCGCCAGATGGGGGAGGGCGACCTTGTTCAACATTTCCGTCAGTTCGGCGTCGGGGATCTCACCGGACTGACGCGGATAGGACAACACGGTCCGAAGGTCGCCGAGAGGCACGTACGGCATCTGCGACAGGAACATCGTCTCATTCGGGCCGGCAGGGCACCGAAGCGTGCCCGTGGTGTAGGGCCACAGCTGAGCCAGGCTGCGCAGCAGCGTGGTCTTGCCGGTACCTGACACACCCGTGACGGCCAGCGTGTCCCCGGCCCGCAGACGCAGATCGATCGGATCGATCAGCCTGCTGCCGTCGGGCTTGCGAACCTCGACGTCGTCGAATTCGATGGCCCCGCCCGTGCTGGGCTGCACGGTCAGCGTCGGAAGCTCGCGGCCCTCGTCGTTGGCGACGACCAGGCCGTACAGACGAATGATCGCGGCGCGGTAGCCGGCGAAGTTGTCGTAGGCGTTGCGGAAGAACGAAAGCCCGGTCAGGATCTCGCGGAATGCTGCGGCGGTCTGCGACAGCTGACCCAGGGTGATCTCGCCGCTGTAGAACCGGTTGAACTGCACGACGTAGGGGATGAGTTCCTGCGCCTGGGTGATCGAGATGTTCCAGCCGAAGAAGCCCGTCATCCGGTTGACGTACTTCTTGTAGTTGGTCACCACGGGCGCGAATCGGCGCCGCAGGCCGGAACGCTCCGCGATCTCGCCGCGGTAGAACGCGACCGCCTCGGAGGCGTCGCGCAACCGCACCAGCGCATAACGGAACGCGGCGTTGAACCTCTCGTTGTTGAACGACAACCGGATGATCGGCCGGCCAATCCAGAACGCGATGACGGTCGCGAAGATGATGTAGACGACGCCGATGATGAACATCGCCTTCGGCAGTGCGAAGTCCACGAACGGGAGGTCGACCGGTCCGGACAGATTCCACAGGATCTGCGTGAAGGACACCATCGCCGCGATCGAGGACACCGCGCCGAACAGCAGAGTCGACGTCGACGTGTTGCCCGGCGTGTTCGGCTGGGAGCTGACACCGGCGGTGAAGATGTCGATGTCGGCCTGGATGCGCTGATCGGGGTTGTCGATCGTGTCATCGATGAAACGGGCGCGGTAGAACGCCTTGCCGTCGAGCCAGTTCCCCGTGAGCTCATCAGTGAGCCAGGCGCGCCAACGAAGCATGAATCGCTGCGCGAGGTACAGGTCGAGCATCACCTGCGCGATGTTGGCCACGGCGAGGATGCCGAAGATTCCCAGCGACAGCCAGAAACCGTCACCGCCTGACTGGCGAACAGCGTCGTCGCCGCTGAGGAGACCGCCCGCCACCACCTGGAAGCTCGTCGACATGTCGCTGCCCTGGTAGGTGAACAGCACCGAGAGCCGGACACCGACCATCACCGACAGAAGCAGACCGGCCAGCCACACCCAGACGATGACACTGTCGCGACCGACGAAATAGCCGCGGGTGACCCGCCAGAACTGCCTGCCCCAGACGGTGAACTTGGCGATGAGGACCAAGGCAACCATGGTCGACACCGCGGCGATCACCCACGCTTTGGCGATCCACCACAGCGAGGTCCAGAGCTCGTTACCCCAGTCCAGGGTCGGGGTGAACTTATCCACCCGGGCAAGGTACCGCGCCGGCCCGGCCGCAGCGTGTCGTAGGGGCTATGCCGACGAGGCGAGTCGCTCCAGCCGCCATCGCCCGCCACCGACCAGCTCGAGCTTGCCGGTGTGGAACGGCCGGACGGACTCGCGGTGGCTCACGCTGACCAGGATCGTGTCGGGCAGCTGCGTGCGCAGCACGTCGTACAGGGTGTGCTCCAGGCCCTCGTCCATGGCCGACGTCGACTCGTCCAGGAACACGATCTTGGGCTTGCCCACGAGGACGCGCGCGAACGCGACGCGCTGCTGCTCGCCGACGGAGAGCACTTTCGCCCAGTCCTGGTCGTCGTTGAGACGGATCACCAGGTGCGGCAGCGCCACGTCCAGCAGCGCCCGCTGGATCGCGGTGTCGGCAATTGCACCGGGCGGCTGCGGGTAGGACACCACGGTGCGCAGGTCGCCGACCGGGAAGTACGGCAACTGCGGCACGAACATGGCCTCGTCACGACCGTCGGGCATGCGCACCTGCCCCGATGCGTACGGCCACATTCCGGCGAGGCTCTGCACGAGCACCGATTTGCCGATTCCCGACGGCCCCGTGATCACCAGTCCCTCACCGGTTTCCACCTGCAGATCCAGGTCCTGCACCAAGGGGGAGCCGTCGGGCTTGCGTACCTCGACGCCGTCGACGACGAAGGCGCCGTCGTGGGAGTCCTGTGTCCGCACCGCGGTGAACGCGCCGGCTCGGGTGTTCTGCTCGGCGAGTCCGTCGAGCCGGATGATCGCCGCGCGGTAGCTCGCGAACTGGTCGTAGGCGTTGCGGAAGAACGACAGGGAGTCGTGGATCGCACCGAAGGCATTCGAGGACTGCCAGACGTCTCCGAACGTGATCCGCTGCGCGAACAAGCCCTGCGCCTGCACAAGCCATGGCAGCGGATTGATCGTCTGACTGACCGACACGTTCCAGCCGAAGTACAGCATCATGCGGTGCAGCCAGCCTCGGTAGTTGTCCATCACCGAGTCGAGGCGGCGCTTGAGCACGCTGCGTTCGGCGGACTCGCCGCGGTACAACCCAATCGCGGCCCCCGCGTCGCGGACCCTGACCAACGCATAGCGAAAACCCGCGTTGCGCAACTCATTCAGATAACTCAGCCGGATCAGAGGCCGCCCGATCACGAACGCCACGATCGTCGCGACGAGCACGTAGACGACGACGATCCAGAACAGCGCGCGCGGCAGCGTCAGCCCGCCGATGGATATCGGTTCGGACAGACCCCACAGGATCGGGCCGAACGACAGGACCGACAGCACCGCCTCGACAGCGCCGAACAACAGTGTGTTGCTCGAGTTGTAGATCGGGTTGCTGGGCAGCGCGCCGACACCCGCGGTGAACACGTCGACATCCTGCTGGATGCGCTGGTCGGGGTTGTCGATCGGCCTGCCCGAGAACTGGGCGCGGTAATAGGACAGATCGCTGAGCCAATCGTCGATGAAGCGCTTGCTCAGCCACACCCGCCACCGCATCACGAAGCGCTGCATGAGGTACATGTCGACAAGCAGGCGCACGACGAAGCACACCGCCAGGACGGCGAACACGCGCATCGACGCCCAGAAACCCGCAACGCCACTGGCCATCCCGCCTTGGAACGCGACCTGCAGCGAGGTGAAGAGGTCGTTGACGTAATAGGTCAGCAACACGTTGATCCGGACCGAGATGATCACCAGCAGCAACAGCACCGCCAGCATGATCCAGACCGTCGCGCTGTTCCTGCCTCGAAAGTAATCACCGGTGACGTGCCAGAACTGGCGGCCCCACTCGGTGAATCGGGAGAGCGCGACGAGGATCACCAGCAGGCACAACGCTGTCAGCGCGAACGTCGTCCCCACCCATTGCAGAGAACTGAGGAACTCGCGTCCCCAGTCGAGCGTCGGCTGGAACGTCTGACCGTTGACCGTCTCCACAGCCGGCGACCTCCCCTCCGCGCGATCCGAAGTTACCCCACGTTGCTGCGCGCAGGGGCGTTCTGGCGACGCTCATGTGCTGCCCAGAGCGTCAATAACCGTGCGACCCGGCCCGGTCGAACGCGGGGTGCGGGTGCGCGTCCGGCGCGGCGAGCCGGCGGGATCGCAACTCCGACCGGAAAACTGTTCGTGGTGTTAATATTCGGCAAAGCCGGTGCGGTGCGAGGGGACAGACCCTGAGGGGCCTGCGCAGCGGTTGACGATTCGAACGACGGGGGCGCGGCACAACGATGTCTGATTCGCGGTGACGGCGTCCCTGTCCGAGACGAGCGGCGACAATCGCGAGATGGCGTTTCTCGGCCGGCTCGCATCGACCGGGCGGGAGGCCGTGGTGTTCGCCGTCGACGGGCAGCCGCACGTCCTGCTGAACCATCCCGCTCTGGTCAAGCACGTGCTGGTGCACGGCGCCCGATACTCCAAGGACACCCCGCCCAACCGCTTCTTCGCCGAACACATCGCCGACGGCTTGCTGACCTCCGACGGCGATGCGTGGAAACACCAACGGCACAGCCTGATTCCGGCGTTTCGAGACACCGCGGCCATGCGGGAGGTAACCCGGGAACGCATCGTATCGGCCTGCGCCCTCCTCGACGAGTACGCCGAAACCGGTGAATGGTTCAGCATCGTCGACTTCATGTCGGACCTTACGCTCGCGATGACGACGAGGTATCTGCTCGGACTGGACCACACCGCCTTCATCGCACCACTGCGCGAACTGGGGGACATCCTGGATTCCTCCTCGTCTCTGCTCGCCGACAGCGGGCAGGACGTGGTGCCCATGCACCGCAGGCTGCGATCTGCGATCGAACAGTCGCTTGCCGGCGCCTCTCCCGACGAGAGCAGCGGGTCCCGTCGAGCGGTGATCGCCACTGCCGGAAACGGTCCGGATGAGGTCTACGAGCAAATTGCCGCGCTCCTGCTGGCAGGCTTCGAGACCACAGCGAACGCCCTGTCCTGGGCGTGGATTCTGCTGACGCAGAACCCCGATGTGTACCGGAGGTGGCAGAACAGCCTCGATGTCGACGAAGCGGCGGTGCTCACCGAGCACCTGTTCACCGAAACCCTGCGCCTGTATCCGCCCGCGTGGCTGATGGGACGTCGCGCCGTCGTCGACGACGAGATCGGATCCGTGAAGATCCGCGCGGGCAGCATCATCGCCATCAGCCCGTATCTCCTGCACCGCAATGAGACTCAGTGGCCGCAGGCGCACCGGTTCGACCCGGATCGGTTCGCTGCCAACGGCGCCCCGCGCAGGCACCCCTACGCCTACCTGCCGTTCGGCGCAGGAGCGCGTCACTGCATCGGTGCCGCGTTCGCCAGGATCGAGGCCAACGCCATCTTGCGAGAGCTGGGGCGCAGGTACACCTTCGAGGCCCGCGACGACACCGTGCCGAATCCCGCATTCAAGTTCGTCCTGCGGGCGCCGGGCTCGTACGCCGTCCGAGTGCATGCCCGCGCAAGTGACGGGGACTGAACACCGAGTGGACGCGGACGTCATCGTCGTCGGGGCGGGCCTGGCCGGTCTGATCGCGACCCATGAGCTCACCCAGCGGGGCAAGAAGGTCGCCGTGGTGGACCAGGAGAGCCAGGCCAACCTCGGCGGGCAGGCCTTCTGGTCCGGTGGCGGGCTGTTCCTGGTCAACAGCCCCGAACAGCGGCGCATGGGCGTGCGGGACAGTGTGGAGCTGGCGTGGAGCGACTGGCAGGGCAGCGCAGCGTTCGACCGGCTCGACGGCGACGACGAGTGGGCTTTCCGATGGGCCCGCGCCTACGTCGAGTTCGCCGCGGGAGAAAAGCGCGCCTGGCTGCGAGCGCACGGCATCAAGCTGCTGCCGGTGGTCGGCTGGGCCGAGCGAGGTGATCTGCAGGCTTACGGGCACGGCAACTCCGTGCCGCGTTTCCACATCACCTGGGGTGCGGGCAACGGCGTGCTGGCACCGTTCGTGAAGTCGGCGCTGGCGGCGGCCGACCGAGGGCTGGTCAGTTTCCACCATCGGCACCGGGTCGACGAGCTCATCGTCTCCAGCGGTGCCGTCACAGGGGTGCGCGGCGCGGTCCTGGCGCCCGATACATCCCCGCGGGGGAGAACTACGAACCGAAACGCGGTGGGGGAGTTCGCTTTCAGCGCCCAGGCGGTCATCCTCACCACGGGTGGCATCGGCGGCAGTCAGAACAGCGTGCGGCAGTACTGGCCCGCCCGCATGGGCCGCCCGCCGGCATCGATGATCACCGGAGCACCCGCCTACGTGGACGGACGGATGCTGGACATCGCAGCCGAGGCCGGTGTGCGCCTGGTCAACAGGGACCGGATGTGGCACTACACCGAAGGGGTGCAGAACTGGAATCCGGTGTGGCCGGGCCACGCCATCCGCATTCTGCCCGGGCCGTCGTCGATGTGGTTCGACGCGCTGGGGCGGCGACTGCCCCAGCCCTACCTGCCCGGCTATGACACCCTGGGCACCCTGCGCTACCTGCGCACCACCGGCGACATCGCCGAGTACGACCACAGCTGGTTCATTCAGACACAGAAGACGATCGAGCGGGAGTTCGCGCTGTCGGGTTCTGACCAGAATCCTGACATCGCAAGCAAGAACATCGCAGCGTTCCTCAAAGAGCGGTTGCTCAAGCGGGGTGCCCCGTCACCGGTCGAGGCGTTCAAGGAGCGCGGCGCCGACTTCGTCGTCGCCGACCGCCTCGAGGATCTCGTCGCCAAGATGAACGCGCTGACCGAACGTCCGCTTCTCGACGCGGCCGCCATACGCGCCCAGGTCGAGGCGCGTGATCTGCAGATGGCCAATCCATACGCCAAAGACGCTCAGGTACAGGGGTTTCGGAATGCGCGGCGCTTCGTGGGAGACCGTTTCGGGCGCACCGCAGCGCCACACCGTATCCTCGATTCGGCCGCCGGCCCATTGATCGGCATCAAGTTGCACGTGATGACCCGAAAGACGTTGGGCGGCATCCAGACCGATCTGTCCTCACGGGCGCTGGACGCCGGAGGCCGCCCCGTGGACGGGCTCTATGCCGCCGGAGAGGTCGCCGGATTCGGTGGCGGCGGAGTGCACGGGTACAACGCCCTGGAGGGGACGTTCCTGGGCGGCTGCGTGTTCTCGGGGCGCGGCGCGGGCAGGGCCGCTGCCGCGGCGCTGTAGCGACACCCGATTTGCTGCGCCGGGGCTGCAAATCGGACCCGCCTTGCGGGCGGTCGGTCGGAGTGAGGGCCGCCCGGCTGCCGTCTTTCGACCGCGAGCAGGGGGTCCCCGTCGCCAGCCGGCAGGGTCGACTCCTGAAATCCGCCGTCATCCGAACGGCCGACGTTTTGTGCCGACGTTGCCGAAATCGCGAGATTCTTCGAGTTTTCGGCGAGTTGCGATGCGGTACCACCTCCCCCGACGTAGGATTTGCCAAAGTGTCAATTTACGGGCCTCGGGGGAAGCTCACATGAAATGGTTGTTCCATCGGGGTACCAGCACGGCTTGCGGTGGCCACGAATTCGAAGGAAGTGCCACGGCATGCCTGAGAAAGTGAATGCGGTGGCCTCGCTGCCGATCGATTACTACACACCCTCGGGCACTGTGCGCGAGCCTGTGTTTCTGCTCCCCGGGTTGGCCGGCGGCGGCTGGTTGTGGAACGACGTGGCCACCGCTCTGGCTAGCCGGGGGCATCCCGTAGCCGCCCTTTCGGTCGATCTCGGACTCCACCCGCATGTGCACCACCACGACCGGCTCGTCGACGAGGTCGCCGACGTCATCCGCGCCACCTTCCCGGGACCTGTTGTGCTTGCGGGCAATTCGTTGGGCGGACTGGTCGCCACGCAGATCGCCGCGGCCCGGCCCGAGATGGTCAGCGCCCTTGTCCTGAGTGGGTCGGCCGGGCTCGGCGAAGAGCCCCTGCCGTTGTCGTCGGCCCAGCTCCATACGGTGTCCAAGGGATTCGCGGCCGAGCAGGCGAAGCGGTTCTTCTTCGTCAACGGGGACCTCGTCACACCGGAACGCATCGAACGGGCGTACGCGCCTTTTCTGAACGCCTCCACCGGCCAGAAGCTGGCGATGTTGCGCTCGATTCGCGCGACCCGCGACTACGACGCCCGGCACCTGTTCGCCCAGATCGAGGCACCCACCTACCTGCTGTGGGGCAGCGACGACCGCCTCACCCCGCCCGAACCCTGGCGGATCGCACCCTCGTACTTCCGCCGGTGCCGCTACGCCGAGATCGACGCCGTCGGACATTCGCCGATGTTCGAGAAACCCGACGAGTTCGTCACCCTGGTCAGCTCGTTCCTCGACGAAGTCGCCGAGGGCTCTGCGGAACTGGCCTCCACTGTCACCGAGAGGAACTGATGATCACCGGACACGCTGGACAGGGTTACGCGGCCATCAGCGCCGCGATTCTTCGATGCACCCCAGGGGCACCGGACGACCTCGACGAGCAGACACCTCTGACCGACCTCGGTCTGGATTCGCTCGGTGTGCTGGAGCTGATGCTCACGTGCGAAGCCGAACTCGGTGTCGAGCTGTTGTCGGAAGAAGCTCCGGTGATGCGCACCGTAGGCGACGTCGGCGAGTTCATCGATCAACGCCTGGACGTCCTCAAAGCGTCCTGACCCACGTGAGCCGGTTCACCGAAGAGCTGTACAGGTCGGCTCAGTGCTCGCCGCGGGGTCTGGTGTCGGTCGTCGGCGGTACGCCTCGACGGCAGACATGGGCGGAGGTTCGGGAGCGGGCACTGCGGATGGCCGGTGCGCTGTCGGCACTCGGAATCGGACCGGGCGGTTCGGTGCTGATTCTGGCCGGTCAGGCGTGGGACGTCGCGCCGTTGGTCCAGGCCGTGTGGATGCGCGGCGCGGCCGTCACCATCCTGCAGCAGCCAACAGGCCGCACCGACCTCGAGCAGTGGTTCGGCGACACTCTGCGCGCCGCCGCCATGCTCGGTCCGTCACTGTTCGTCGTGGGGGAACCGTGCGCCGACGTGGCTCCCGCACTGAGCGCGGCAGGGCAGGAGGTGGTCTCGCTCGGCACGCTCGAACTCGGCGAGCCGACCGCGCCGTGCCCGACCGCCGATACCGACATCGCGCTGCGACAGCTCACCTCTGGATCGACAGGGGCGCCGAAGGCCGTCGAGATCAGCTTCCAGAACCTGAGCGCGATGAGCGCGGCGATGCGGACCGTGCTCGACTGCGACCCCGACGAAGACGTTCTGGTCAGCTGGCTTCCGCTCTTCCACGACATGGGCATGATCCTGTTCGTCGTGTGGCCGATGCACCTCGGCCTGGAAATCGTGTCGACCACCCCGGATCACTTCATCAAGAATCCCCGCGTGTGGCCGGATCTCATCGGGCGGTATCGGGGCACGATCACGGCGGGGCCGGACTTCTCGTATGCCGTGCTGAACCGGATCCTGGACCGGGCGGCCCCCGGCACCTTCGATTTGAGCAGCCTGCGAGTCGCCGTGAACGGCGGCGAGCCCATCAACTTCTCCGAGATCCGCCGGTTCGTCGAACTCGGCGAGAAGTTCTACCTGCGGCCCGAGGTGCCCGCGCCGTCCTACGGTATGGCCGAGGCGACGCTGGCGCTGACCACCACGTCGTGGCGCGAGCACCCGTGCGGCGACCGGATCAGCATGGAGGCGCTGGTCTCCGAGCGGCTCGCGGTGCCTTCGGCCGCCGAATCCGGATCGACGATCGTGACGTCGGTGGGATCGGCATTGGACGGGGTGGAGATCCGCATCCGGGACGGGTCCGGCGGCGTACCGCCGGCCCGTGCTGTCGGCGCGATCGAGATCCGCGGTGACATCGTCGCCCGGCGCTATGTGACCGAGAACGGGCCCGTCGACCTCGCCGGCCCCGACGGGTGGTTCGACACCGGCGACATCGGATACCTCGACGAGGACTCACGGCTGCATATCTGCGGTCGGAGTAAAGACGTCATCATCATCGGCGGCAACAACATTCACCCCACCGAGATCGAACGTGCCGCGGCGACCGTCCCCGGTGTTCGCAAAGGCAACGTCGCCGCGGTGGCGATCGCGGCCAGAGATTCGGCGCGCGAGGGATTCGCGGTGCTGGCCGAGTCGGCGCTTCACGAGGACGGGGACCACCGTCGCCGCATCGTGTCCGAGGTGACGAAGGTGGTGACACGGTCGGTGGGCCACAGTCCCCGGTCGGTTCAGGTGGTCGCGCCGGGCACCCTGCCCAAGACCACGTCGGGCAAACTCCAGCGGGCTCGGGCGGCCGCGCTGGTCGACGTCTGCCGGTGAGGCCGGTCTTCCCTCGCCCGGGCCCCGTGAAAAGCATGTCACGCCCGGTCATCGAAACCGGCTGCGGCCCACTGCGGCCGTGGTAGTTTCACGGGGTTCGTCACGGGAGTCTGCACTCGGAGCAAACGTTTGATCAACTCCTTGGATCGGGTGTCCAGAGTCTGTCGATCGCATCCACTCCTGGTGATCGCCGTCTGGTTGGCGATCGCCGTGATGGGCGCTGTGTTCGTTCCGCACATCGGTTCGGTTGTCCGGGCCCACGCCATCCCGATGCTCCCCCCGGATTCACCGTCGGCGGTCGCCCTGCAGAACATGGGCGCCACCTTCGGCGACTCCGCATCGAACAATCTGACCTACGTGGTGCTGGAACGCGACACCGGCCTCGGCACCGCCGACCGCGACTACTACACCCGACTGCTCGACAGGCTCGAAGCCGATCCTGAGCACGTCGACTCCACGATCGACCTGTGGACCGACCCGATCTCGCGGCCGGCGAGCGAAAGCGAGGACGGACGAGCGGTCTACGTCCTGCTGCGGCTCAACGGCCAGCTCGGCACCACCCCGGCCGCCGGATCGGTGACCGCCGTGCGCAACACCGTCGCCGACGTCGGTCCGCCCGACGGGTTGAACGTCTACGTCACCGGGCCCGGGCCCACGGTGGCCGACGAGCTGTCGTCCGTCGGCAACGAATCCCTTGTCAACACCGCTGCCACCGCCCTGGTCATCGCGGTACTGCTCTACGTCATGTACCGCTCGCCGGTGACCGCGCTGATCCCGCTTCTCCCTGTCGCTTTCGCGCTCGCGGTGGCCCGTCCCGTGGTGGCGTTCCTGGGGGACCACCGGATCATCGAGCTGTCGTTGTTCTCGGAGAATCTTCTCGCCTCGATCACGCTCGGCGCGGTCACGAACTACGGGATGTTCCTCGTCGGCCGCTATCACGAGTTCAGACGGGCAGGACTGTCCGTCGAGGACTCCTCAAGGCAGGCCTACCGCAGCATTGCTCCCGTGGTCGCCGCATCCGCGCTCACCGTGGCACTTGCGTTGGCGTCGCTGGACTTCGCCCAGGTGGGCCTGCTGCGCAGTGCCGGACTGCCCTGTGCGATAAGCCTTCTCGTCGGACTGCTGGCGGCCCTGACGGTGACGCCGTCACTGATCGCGCTCGCCGCCCGGCGCGGCTGGGCCGAGCCGCGGGCACAAACACGGCGCAGGCGGTGGCGCCGCGTCGGTGTCGTCGTGGCCCGCTGGCCGGGTCCGGTGCTGGCAAGCGCCGTGGGCGCTCTCCTCGTCATGGCGCTGCCGCTGGTGGTCACCACCGTCAGCTTCAACGAGACCAGGGCACAACCGTCGACGACGGAATCCAACCTCGGATACGCCGCGATGGACCGACATTTTCCAGCCAACCGGATCCTCCCCGACATCGTGTCGATCCGGGTCGACGACGATCTACGCACCCCCCGCGGTCTGATCGCCATCGAGGAGGTGACGCGAAAACTGCTGGAGATACCGGACGTTCGGCTCGTGCAGTCGGCAAGCCGCCCCGCGGGCTCAGTTCTGCCGGAGAGCCAGATCACCACGCAGATCGGTCGCATCGCCGACCGGCTGGACGGAAGCGCTGACGACGTCGCCGCGCGGGTGGGCAGCGCCGACGACGCGTTGGCGACGTTGTCGGAGATGGACAGGTCTCTGCAACGACTCGACACCGGACTACAGCGCGGCCAGGTCCGCCTCGACGACATCGCCCGCGTGACCGCGGATCTGGCGGGTGGGGTGCGCCGGGCCGAGGTATACATGGGGGCCGCGGCGCAGTACCTCGACCCGCTCCGCGACTATGCCCGGTCCACCGCCGGATGCGCCGACATTCTGGTGTGCGCAGGGGTCGAGCGACTGCTCGAACCCGTCGACGAGGCGATGACCAGGACCGCACGGTTGGCCAACGGGCTCGATCGGTTGCGTGACGGCGCCCGGGGAGGGGGAGACTCGATCGCCGCGGCCCGCGGTGTGGTGGCCGATGTGCGGGTGTCACTGCGCGATGCGCAGACGTCGATCGCAGACGTATCGGGCGCCGTGCGCAACCTCAAACCCCAACTGGACGAGCTCATCGCCTACGCGCGCGAGCTTTCCGAGAGCTTCCGCGGCACCTCCCAAGGTGGGTTCTTCCTGCCGGAGCAGGCGTTGACCGACCCCCGTTTCAGCCGCGTGCTCGAGCTGCTCTTCTCCGCAGACGGTCGAGCGACCCGCCTCCTGGTGGTCAGTGCCGGAGAAGTGTTCGGCGCCGACGGAGCGCGGCTTTCCGAGGAGGTGAGATCCGCTGTCGCACAGACGGCCAAGGACGGCCCGCTCGAGGGTGCATCCATCGAGGTCGCCGGGGTCGGGTCCGTGGTGCGGGATCTGCAGACAGCCGTATGGCACGATTTCGCGATTCTCGCCGGGGTCGCGCTGACGCTGGTCGTGCTCGTCGTGACGCTGCTGCTTCGCTCACCTGTGGCGGGCCTGGCCGTGGTGATGACGGTGGCGTTGTCCTATGTCTCGGCGATCGCAGTGAGCGCTCTGTTCTGGCGGAGTCTGTTCGGATACGACCTGCACTGGTCGGTTCCGCCGATCAGCTTCATCGCACTGGTCGCCGTGGGCGCCGACTACAACCTCCTGCTCAGTTCGCGGTTGAAGGAGGAGAGCGCCGCCGGCGTGCGAACCGGAATGATCCGCACCTTCCAGGGCACCGGAACCGTGGTCACATCGGCAGGCCTGATCTTCGCGCTCACCATGTTCGCGCTGATCCGAAGCGACATCGTCAGCATCGCGCAGATCGGTACCACCATCGGTTTGGGCCTGCTGATCGACACGTTCGTGGTGCGGACCTTCGTCGTGCCCGCCATCGCCGGATTGCTCGGACGGTGGTTCTGGTGGCCGTTCCGGCTCCGCGACGCCAAGACCGGCCTGCGGCCTAGATGACCGGCAGCTGCAGCACCTGGTCCAGGTCAAGGTCGGACACGTAGACGTTGCCCGCAGCGTCGACCGCGATGCCGGTGGGCCGAAGTAATCCCGTGATCGGCAGCCGCACAGGCATCTCCGTGCCCGGCGTCCACTTCATCACCGCACGGTGGGAGATGTCGCTGACGTAGACGCTGCCGTCCGCGCCGACAGCGACCGCCGCGGGATCGGCGTCGGTGAAGGGCAGCACGGTCTGCGTCGTCCATGCTGCGTCGATGCGAACCACACGCTCGTCGTTGATGTCAACCGCGTAGATGTCGCCTCGGGAGTCGATGTCGAAATCTCCGACGTTCACGCCGTTGAACGGCACCACCTTCTGCGCGCCGATGCCACCGGGCACCATGACCATGTGCGAGACGTCGTAGCTGTTCGCGTACACATTTCCCGAATCGTCGGCTGCCACCGAACTCGCGTACGTGACATCGACGAACGGCACCTGGCCCAGCGCCGCGCCGTCGGCCTGCAGGCGCATGACCACCGCCGGGGCGGTGAAGTCCGCGACGTAGACGTTTCCCGACCGGTCGATCGAGACATCGACGGGCTGCGTGAGCCCCGGGATCGGCAGGGTGGTCTGAACCCCGGTGGCGGCGAGCCGGACCACGCGCGCATTGTTCATGTCGGCGACGAGGACGTCGCCGCCGTCGGAGACCGCGACACTCTTGGGCCCGTCCAGGCCGTCGAACGGCATGATGAGCTGCGTCCCGTACACCGTGGGCCGCTCCGAAAGCTGTTGTGAGGAAGCCACTTCCGTCGATCGGCTGTTCGGCGTCACCGGCTCGGCCGTGCGGGCGAGCATCACTGTGCCCACGCTCAACGTGACCGCCGCTGCAGCACCCCCCGCTGCGATCAGCACGCGCCGGTACCGGCTGGACCGCATAGGCGGTGCGTCCTGGCTCGAAGAGTCGCCGCTGTGCGCGGCCGCCCGCAACGCGGTGGCCAATGCAGGAGCAGAGGCGAATCGCGCTGGGGGACTCTTCGCCATCCCGTGTGCGATCACATCATCGAAGACCGCCGGCACGCCGGGGTGCCGGGACGGTCGCGGCGGGGGTGCTGACAGGTGGGCGACAGCAAGTGATTGCAGCGTCGCACCCGGGAAAGGGGTTGTGCCCGTGAGGCATTCGAACACCAGGCAGGCCAGCGAGTACACGTCGGAAGCCGGGCCTGCCCCGGTGTCGTCGAACAGCTCGGGAGCCAGGTACGGCCATGCGGCCGCCGTCGACACCTCGGCCGGGCAAACGCCGAGATCGGCCAGGTAAGCAAAGCCGTCACCGGTGATCATGATGTTCGAAGGGCGGACGCTGCCGTGCACCAGTCCGGCGCGGTGCGCAGTGCGAAGGGCCGACGCGACCTGATCAGCGAGGGAAACGACGGCGGACACCGGCATCGCGCCTGCTGCGAGGATCGACGTCAGGGCACGGCCCTCGATGAATCGCATGTCGACGAAGAGCCTCCCGTCCCACTGCCCGAAGTCATGGATGGGCACAAGGTGAGGGTCGTTGAGCGCGGCGGCGATACGAAGCCGGCCCACCAGTTGCGACACGGCATCGTCGGAGAGCTCGGGCGGCAGTAGGCGCAGCGCGACGGTGCGCCCGGCACGCGGATCGTAGGCCCTCCACACCTCACCGGCCGCCCCTCGCCCCGCCAGATCGCGCAGCTCGTAGCTACCGAAGTTCACGCCTGACCACCGATCCCGAGTGTCACGATGGAGCCAGGCGCAGTACGCGGAACGTGCCCATGTCCGTGACGTAGACGGCCCCGGTGTTGTCGACAGCCACGGCGAACGGCTTTTGCAAACCGGTGAAGGGCACGTCGGACTGCATGTTGGTGCCGGATTGCAGCTCCGCGACACGCTTGCCGTCCATATCGGCGACGTAGACGTTGCCCGCGGCATCGACAGCCGGACACCCGACGTTGCTGAGGCCGGTGAACGGCAGCACCGTCTGGCTCGCCGCGCCCGGGCCCAACATCAGCACCTGGTCGTCGAGGTTCCAGTCGGTGACATAGACCGAACCCGCGGAGTCGGCGGCGATACAGGAGGGCCGACGCAGACCGGTGAACGGAAGCACGGTCTGCGTGTTCGAGCCCGCAGGGAGCTGGAGCACCCGACCGTTGAACAGGTCTGCCACGTAGACGCTGCCCGCTGCATCCACGGCGACCCCCGAGGGACCCGACAGATCCGAAAAGGGAAGCACCGTCTGAACATTCGAGGTCGTCGACAATTTCACGACCCGGTTGTTGTCGGTGTCGGCGACGTAGACGTTGCCCGCCGGATCGACGGCGATACCGTTCGGATTCCCCATTTCGGGAAACGGGAGTTCCGTCGGCGTCGTGGCACCGGCGGCCAGCTTGAGTACCCGGTCGGGTTCGTGGGTGATGAGAAATACGCCGCCGACCGGATCGACAGCGATGTTGCGCGGGTCCTTGATCGTGCCGAACGGCAGCACCGTCTGCGGTGGTTCGGCGGCCGCGCCGGGAAGTGCAGATATCGCATTGCTTTCAGCCGGACCAGGGGCGGCCGCGCCACCCTCGCTGCCGGCGCGCATTGCCACGAAGGCGGCCGCGGCGACAACCGCCGTCATCGACAACGCCCCGGCGGCGACCAGCACCGTGCGGCGGCGGCCCGCGGTCGCCGGGCGCGGCGCCAGCTGGGTCGGCTGTTGCCATTCCTCGAGACCGCCGGCCGGCCTGCGCGCCGTCGCAGCTGCCGCCGGCGACTCGCAGGCCTGTCGCGCCGCCAGCGCGAGATCCGTCGCGGTCTGATATCGCTTGGCGGGATCCTTGGCCATCCCGCGCGCGACGACCTCGTCGAACGACGCCGAAAGTCCGGCGCGCACCGCCGACGGCCGCGGCGGTGCGGACATCCGGTGACCGGCGAACTGGCTCTCCAGGCTGTTCCCGGGATACGGCTTGGCGCCGGTGAGGCACTCGTGCAGAACGCAGGCCAGCGCGTAGACATCCGATCGAGGATCGGACTCCGCGTCGTCGAACCGTTCGGGCGCCATGTAGGACCAGGTGCCCATCACCGACCCGGTGCTGGTCAACCTGGTGCCGCCCACCGATCGTGCGATGCCGAAATCGATGAGGTACGCGAAGTCATCCTCGGTCACCAGAACGTTGCTCGGCTTGACGTCGCGGTGAACGAGACCGATCTGATGAGCAGCCTTGAGCGCCGAGGCGACCTGCTCGACGATCCACACGGCACGCGTCGGATCCAGCGGCCCGCTGTCGAGCATCGACGCGAGATCGCTGCCCTCGATGAGGCGCATGTCCACGAACAGCCGCCCCTCGATCTCGCCGAAGCTGTGGATGGGAACCACATGGGGCTCTGTCAGCGCGGCAGCTGCCCGCGCCTCCTGGAGAAACCTGCGTTGGAATTCGACGTCGTCGGTGAACTGCGGAAGCAACAGCTTCAGCGCGACGACGCGCCCGGTCATCGCGTCCTCGGCGCGCCAGACCTCACCCATCCCACCGCGACCCAGCAATTCAACAAGCTTGTAGCGGCCGAAATCGGCGTCCGACAATTCAGTTCCCCCGGGCGGATTGCTGCCGTTGGCGCAGAGGGAGCGGATCTACAGTCCCCGGCCGGCAACGGACATGTGGCCGGTTCGACACGATATCGCAAATTGACGAGAGCGTGGGTAAAGCCGCGCCGGCCGAACGGCGCAAGTCCCAGGCAGACAGAAACCCATCGCCACCGGCCGCGTACCGTGATCATGTGGCTCGAACCTCTGCGAAGACGTCCTCGAAATCGGCGGCGAAAACGGCGGCGAAGACCGGCCGGCTGTCCGGGCGGTTCTGGAAGCTCCTCGGTGCCAGCACCGACAAAGACCAGTCACGGTCGATGGATCAGGTCACCAAGTCGGCGGAATTCGATTCGAAGGCCGCCGAACTCGACGACGAGCAACTGAGCAAGGCCGCCAAACTTCTCGACCTCCAAGACCTCGCCGACTCGGCTGACACCCCGCAGTTCCTGGCCATCGCTCGGGAAGCTGCGGAAAGAACCACCGGGCTGCGACCTTTCGACGTACAGCTGCAGGGCGCGCTGCGGATGCTCGCCGGCGACGTCGTCGAAATGGCCACCGGTGAAGGCAAGACGCTCTCCGGGGCCATCGCGGCCGCCGGCTATGCGCTGGCCGGGCGCAACGTGCACGTCATCACCATCAACGACTACCTGGCCCGCCGCGACGCCGAATGGATGGGGCCGCTGATCGAGGCGATGGGGCTGACCGTCGGATGGATCACCGCAGACTCCACCGCGGCGCAGCGTCGCGAAGCCTATGAGTGCGACATCACCTATGCCTCGGTCAACGAGATCGGCTTCGACGTCCTGCGCGACCAGCTCGTCACCGACCTCGAGGACCTCGTCTCACCGAATCCCGACGTCGCGCTCATCGACGAAGCCGACTCCGTGCTCGTCGACGAGGCACTCGTGCCGCTGGTGCTGGCAGGCACCAGCCACCGGGAAACCCCACGGCTGGAACTGATCCGGCTCGTCGGCGAGCTCCTGGCCGGCACCGACTATGACATCGACAACGACAGTCGCAACGTGCATCTGACCGAGGCAGGCGCCCGCAAGGTCGAGGCGGCCCTGGGCGGGATAGACCTCTACTCAGAGGAACACGTCGCGACCACGCTGACCGAAATCAACGTTGCGCTGCACGCGCATGTGCTGCTCCAGCGCGACGTGCACTACATCGTGCGCGACAACGCGGTGCACCTCATCAATGCCTCCCGCGGGCGCATCGCCACACTGCAGCGTTGGCCGGACGGTCTGCAGGCGGCGGTCGAGGCTAAGGAGGGCATCGAGACCACCGAGACGGGCGAGGTTCTCGACACCATCACCGTGCAGGCGCTGATCAACCGCTACCCGAAGGTCTGCGGAATGACAGGTACCGCACTCGCCGCCGGCGAGCAGCTGCGCCAGTTCTACAAGCTCGGGGTGTCGCCCATCCCGCCGAACAAGCCCAACATCCGCGAGGATGAGACCGACCGCGTCTACGTCACGATCGCGGCCAAGACCGAGGCGATCCTGGAGCACATCGCCGAGGTGCACGAAACCGGGCAGCCCGTGCTCGTCGGCACCCGCGACGTCGCCGAATCCGAAGAGCTGCACGAGAAGCTGGTGAAGCGGGGCGTTCCGGCGGTCGTGCTGAACGCCAAGAACGACGCCGAGGAAGCCGCCGTCATCGCCGAGGCGGGCAAGCTCGGCGCGGTCACGGTCTCCACGCAGATGGCCGGCCGCGGCACCGACATCCGGCTCGGCGGATCCGACGAGGGCAGCCACGACGAGGTGGTGGAACTCGGCGGCCTGCACGTGATCGGCACCGGCCGCCACAACACCGAGCGACTCGACAACCAGCTGCGCGGCCGCGCAGGTCGCCAGGGCGACCCCGGCTCGTCGGTGTTCTTCTCCAGCTGGGAAGACGACGTCGTCGTCTCGCATCTCGAGGACAGCAAGCTACCCCTGGAGTGCGACGAGGACGGCAGGATCATCAGCCCCAAGGCGGCCACCCTGCTCGAACACGCCCAGCGCGTCGCCGAAGGCCGGCTGCTCGACGTGCACGCCAACACCTGGCGCTACAACCAGCTCATCGCCCAGCAGCGCGCGATCCTCGTCGAGCGCCGCGACAAGCTGCTGCGCACCACCACGGCCCGCGACGAACTGCGTGGGCTCTCGCCGGAGCGCTACGAGGAGGTGAGCGAGCAGCTGGGCGAGGACGCAGAGGAGAAACTGGAGAAGATCTGTCGGCTGATCATGCTCTACCACCTCGACCGGGGGTGGGCCGACCACCTAGCCTTCCTTTCCGACATCCGCGAAAGCATCCACCTGCGGGCCCTCGGTAGGCAGAACCCGCTCGACGAGTTCCACAGAATGGCCGTCGACGCGTTCGCCTCGCTGGCCGCCGACGCCATCGAGGCCGCCCAGCAGACGTTCGACACGGCGCCGTCGATCGAGGACGAACCCGGCGTGGATCTGTCCAAGCTGGCCCGCCCGACCTCGACGTGGACGTACATGGTTCACGACAATCCGTTGGCCGACGACACCTTGTCCGCGCTGAGCCTGCCCGGGGTGTTCCGCTAGGTTTTACGCCATGGCAGGCGACCGCGTGCTGACGGTTCCCAACGTGCTGTCGGTGATCCGGCTGGTCCTCGTCCCTGTCTTCCTGTACTTGCTCGTGGTCGCCGACGCGACCGGATGGGCCGTCGGCATCCTGATGTTCAGCGGCGCGTCCGACTGGGCCGACGGCAAGATCGCGCGGCTGTACGACAACCAGTCGTCGCGGCTGGGTGAGTTGCTCGACCCCGCGGTCGACCGCATCTACATGGTGGTCGTCCCTGTCAGCCTGGCCCTCGCACACGTCATCCCGTGGTGGGTCGTCGTCCTGTTGCTCGGCCGTGACCTCGTGCTGGCAGGCACCCTGCCGCTGCTGCGCAGCCGCGGGCTGTCAGCGCTGCCCGTCACCTACATCGGCAAGGCCGCCACGTTCGCGCTGATGTCCGGCCTGCCACTGGTGCTCCTCGGCCAGTTCGACGGCCAGTGGAGCCGTGTGGTGCTGGCGATCGGCTGGGGCTTCCTCATCTGGGGCATGGCGATGTACCTGTGGTCGGGCGTGCTGTATCTGATCCAGGTCGCGATGGTGATGCGCTCCATGCCGCGCGCGCGGGCGCCGGTATGAGCAGTCTGGGCGGTTACGACACCGGCCGCGACGCCCACCAACCGGACGCGCCGACCCGAATCCCGGTGCCGTCGCTGCTGCGATCGCTGCTGTCCGATCATCTCGACCCGGGCTATGCCGCTGCGGCACAGTCGAACCAGCCGCGCAGCCGGGCATCGACGGTGCTGTGGCAACTGCTCGCCGCGGTTGTGGTGGCGTCGGTGTTCGCGCTCGCGTGGTCGCAGGCACAAGAGACGGCGCCGGGCGTCAGGGAGTCTCAACAGGTGCTGGCCGGCAGCGTGCGGTCGGCGCAGGCTGCCACCGATGCCGCCGCTGCGCGGCGCTCGAGCCTCACCACCGAGGTCGACGCCGAACGCCGCAGCCGCCTGGAGGGCGACGTGACCGGTCGCCGGCTGCTGACCGAGCTCGACGACGCGAACTACGCTGCCGCCGCCACACCGGTCATCGGACCCGGCCTGACGATCACGCTCACCGACCCGGGACTCTCGCCCGATCTGACGGACGTGTCGAAGCAGCGGGTCGAAGGCAGCCAGCAGGTGATCCTCGACCGCGACCTGCAACTCGTCGTCAATTCACTGTGGGCCAGCGGCGCCGAGGCGATCTCCGTCGGCGGCGTGCGGGTGGGGCCCAACGTGACGATGCGTCAGGCGGGCGGCGGCATCCTCGTCGACAACCAGCCGATTTCGAGTCCATATGTCATCCTCGCCGTAGGCCCGCCCAACGCTCTGGGTGACAACTTCAACCGCAGCGCGGGGCTGCAGCGCCTACGGCTGCTCGAGGCGTCCTACGGCGTCGGGGTGAACGTCGCCGCCGGCGACGGCCTGGCATTGCCTGCCGGGTCCGTCCGAGAAGTCAGATTCGCCCGACAGATTGGCCCCAAGTGATCAGGACCCTCGTTTGATCGGAATAGTCGCACTCGTCGTCGGGATCGTGGTCGGTGTGGTGTTCCACCCCAGCGTCCCCGAGTTCGTCCAGCCGTATCTGCCCATCGCGGTGGTCGCGGCGCTGGATGCGGTGTTCGGCGGGTTGCGGGCCTACCTGGAGAAGATCTTCGATTCCAAGGTCTTCGTGGTGTCCTTCGTGTTCAACGTGTTGGTCGCGGCACTGATCGTGTACGTGGGCGATCAGCTCGGCGTCGGCACGCAGCTGTCCACCGCGATCATCGTCGTGCTGGGCATCCGCATCTTCGGAAACGCCGCGGCGCTGCGGCGCAGACTGTTCGGGGCGTGACGATGCCCGAGCAGCATCACGGCCGCCACGAACTTCCTCCCGAGTCCGTGCCGCGGCGCGGACGCTCGCAGGCGGTGTTCGGGGTTCTCGCGGTGCTGTTGTGTCTGCTTCTCGGGGTCGCCATCGCCACCCAGGTCCGGCAGACCGACAGCGGCGACTCCTTGGATTCCGCGCGGCCCGCCGACCTGCTCGTGCTGCTGGACTCGTTGCAACAGCGTGAGGCTGCGCTCAACACCGAAGTGGCCGACCTGCAGCGCACCTTGACCCAACTGGAGGCATCGGGCAGTAGCGACCAGGCCGCCATCGAGAGCGCCAGGGCTCGCCTGGCTGCCCTGTCGATCCTGATCGGCAGCGTGGCGGCGACCGGGCCCGGGGTGACTCTGACGGTCGAGGATCCCGCCGACGGGGTGGCTGCCGAGACGATGCTCGACGTGATGAACGAACTGCGCGCGGCCGGTGCGGAGGCGATGGAGATCCGCGGCCAGGCCAGTGGCGGGCAGGTCGCCGTGCGGATCGGCGTCGACACCTGGGTCACCGGGAGCCCGGGTGCGCTCAACGTCGACAACACGACGCTGGGTCCGGTGTATTCGGTTCTCGCCATTGGGGATCCGCCGACCCTGGCGGCGGCGATGAACATCCCCGGCGGTGCGATGGACAGCATCGAGCGCGTGGGCGGCACGATGGTGATAGAACAGTCCGACCGGGTCGACGTCACCGCCTTGCGGCAACCGAAACCGCGTGAATACGCTCAGCCCGTCAAATAACGACACCGATCAAGGAGCGCCGTGAGCGAGATTCCCGCCGACCTGTCCTTCACCACCGAGCATGAGTGGGTGCAGCGGACCGGTGACGACACGGTACGGGTGGGCATCACCGACTACGCGCAGGCCGCGCTGGGCGACGTGGTGTTCGTCCAGCTTCCCGATGTGGACTCCGAGATCGCGTCGGGAGAGTCGTTCGGCGAGGTCGAGTCGACGAAGTCGGTGTCAGACCTCTACGCCCCCTTGACCGCGAAAGTCATTGCGGTCAACGGTGATCTGGAAAGCAACCCACAGCTGGTCAACTCCGACCCGTACGGCGAGGGATGGCTCGTCGAGTTGCAGGCGGACGCGAGCACGCTGGAGGCCGGACTGGCCGACCTGCTCGACGCGGAAGGCTACCGCGCCCACATAGCGGACTGAGGTGTTGTTAGGGTCGTTGCGACAGAAGACCGGGCCGCACCGAGCGGATCCGGCAGTGGTGGACACAACGCGGTCGTTTGCGCGGTACGGTCGACACCAGCGGCGTGACGGCTGGAGCCCGACCGCATATCGCCACAGCAGCCAGTGAGGAGCAGCGGGTGACGGACAAGGACTTCAACTCTGGGGCCGACTCTGACGAAGTCACTGTGGAGACCACATCGGTATTCCGCGCCGACTTCCTCAACGAGCTCGACGCTCCGCCCGCCGCCAGCGGCGAGAGCGCGGTCTCGGGGGTGGAAGGACTGCCGGTCGGTTCGGCGCTGCTGGTCGTCAAGCGCGGCCCCAACGCCGGTTCGAGGTTCCTGCTCGACCAGCCGACCACGTCGGCGGGCCGGCATCCGGACAGCGACATCTTCCTCGACGACGTCACCGTCAGCCGCAGGCACGCGGAGTTCCGCCTCGAGAGCGGCGAGTTCCAGGTCGTCGACGTGGGCAGCCTCAACGGCACGTACGTCAACCGCGAGCCGGTCGATTCGGCCGTCCTCGCCAACGGCGACGAGGTGCAGATCGGCAAGTTCCGTCTGGTTTTCCTGACCGGACCGAAGGGCGACGACAGCGCCACCGGCTAGGTCGCTGCCCCTCGACCGACACAGCACCCCCTTCACCGACACCACGAGCCCGCGGGACGCCGAGATGACACAACCCGACACACCCGCAGTCAACGGGATGTCGATCGGGGTTGTGCTCGATCTGTTGCGCAGCGAGTTCCCCGACGTCACGATCTCCAAGATCCGGTTCCTTGAGGCCGAGGGACTCGTCACCCCCGAGCGCACCGCATCGGGGTACCGGCGTTTCACCGCATACGACTGTGCTCGGCTGCGCTTCATCCTGACCGCCCAGCGTGACCACTACCTGCCGTTGAAGGTGATCAAGGCGCAGCTCGACGCGCAACCTGATGGCGAGCTGCCGCAGAGCGATTCGGCTTATGGAACGCCGCGGCTCGTGTCGGTGCCCGAGAGCAGCGCCGACCGTGCGGCAGTACCCGCCGGCCCGACCCAGGCCCGGCTGAGTCGCGGTGATCTCCTCGAACGTTCCGGGGTCGATGACGAGCTGCTGACGTCCTTGATCAAGGCCGGTGTCATCACCCCGATCTTCAAGGGCGCAGGGACCGTATTCTTCGACGAACACTCCGTCGTGATCGCCCAGTGCGCACGGGCGCTGGCCGAGTACGGGGTCGAGCCGCGCCACCTCCGCGCGTTCCGGTCCGCGGCCGACCGTCAGTCCGACCTGATCGCACAGATCGCGGGGCCGGTGGTCAAGGGCGGTAAGGCCGGCGCCCGCGATCGTGCCGACGACCTGGCGCGCGAGGTGGCTGCGCTGGCGATCACCTTGCACACGTCGTTGATGAAGTCGGCGGTGCGCGACGTTCTGGATCGCTGAGGACTAGACTCGCGGTGACGGAATTTCACCGGCGCTGACTTTGGTCATTCCTGGTGAAACAGAGCAACACCGGTGCGGAGGGCAGGCACAAATGGGTGAGGTTCGAGTGATCGGCATTCGAGTGGAGCCGCCCCAGAACCAGCCTGTCCTGCTGCTGAGGGAGTCCAACGGCGACCGGTATCTGCCGATCTGGATCGGCCAGTCCGAGGCCGCTGCGATCGCCCTCGAACAGCAAGGGGTCGAGCCTCTGCGCCCGATGACCCACGATCTGTTCCGCGATGTCATTGCCGCGCTTGGCCATTCGCTCAAAGAGGTGCGCATCGTCGATCTGCAGGAAGGCACCTTCTACGCAGACCTCATCTTCGACCGCGACATCAAGGTTTCGGCGCGGCCGTCGGATTCGGTGGCCATCGCGTTACGCGTCGGCGTGCCGATCTACGTCGAAGAAGCCGTGCTGGCCGAAGCGGGTCTGCTGATCCCCGACGAAGGCGACGAGGAGTCGACCGGGGGCGCGGTCCGGGAGGACGAGGTCGAGAAATTCAAGGAATTCCTCGACAGCGTCTCGCCCGACGATTTCAAGGCCACCTGAGCTGCCGGTGCAGCGTCGCGTGACCCCGTTGGTCACGGATGCGTCTCGTCGTCTTCGACACGCGGGGCGGGTTTTCTCCGATATCGAATTGGGCAGCCATACTTGGTGCCGACGGGCAGTCAGAGAACGCCCTCAAGCGTATGCTCGAACAAGGCTCGAGCAGCGGGTAAGCAGCGGTTAGGTGCGCCCACGCAGGTCACGACGCAGTTCGATCGGCGAGAGGATTCGACAAGTGGGAGACACGCCACGCCAGGAGCAGCTGGACCTGACCACGCCGCAAGCGGAGGCGCTTCCCCGGGTCACGGCTGAGCCCGTGCAGGCTGGTCTGTTTCCCGACGACTCGGTGCCCGACGAACTCGTCGGTTACCGCGGTCCCAGCGCCTGCCAGATCGCCGGCATCACCTACCGCCAGCTCGACTACTGGGCCCGCACCTCGCTCGTCGTACCGTCGATCCGCGGCGCAGCAGGCTCGGGTAGTCAGCGCCTCTACTCCTTCAAGGACATCCTCGTCCTCAAGATCGTCAAGCGTCTTCTCGACACCGGCATCTCCCTGCACAACATCCGCGTCGCGGTGGATCACCTGCGGCAGCGCGGAGTTCAGGACCTCGCCAACATCACGTTGTTCTCCGACGGCACCACGGTCTACGAGTGCACGTCGGCCGAAGAGGTCGTCGATCTGCTGCAAGGTGGTCAGGGCGTGTTCGGCATCGCGGTCTCCGGTGCGATGCGCGAATTGACCGGCGCCATTGCCGATTTCCCGGGTGAGCGCGCCGACGGTGGCGAGTCGATCTCGGCGCCCGAGGATGAGCTGGCGTCGCGACGCAAGCACCGCGATCGCAAGATCGGCTGAGCCGATCAGATAGCTGGGGTCGGCTGAGCCGATCATCCTGACACTCGAACGTTCTGCAGTGAAAATACGAGAAGACCGCTGCCAAACGTCGGAGTGTTCCGTCACCGCGCTTGAGGCGCCCACCCGGCCTGGCGGGTAGACTCAGCCCCGCATCGCCCTTGTGCGGGAGAGTTCCGTGACTGCCAGTCACGGGCGCCGAAGGAGCAACACCTCTCCGTCAACCTCTCAGGCACCCAGGACCGCGCCAGGCCCCGATGCCTCTGGAAAGCGGTGCGTGCACCCGCCCATGGGGAAAGGCCGGCAGGCCGAATCTCTCAGGCAGCCCGGTCAGGGCCGACGACAGAGGGGGAGGAGCCGCGTTCGTCTGCGCCCCCTTGGAGTCCCGTGTCCGATCAGCCGTCCTCCCCGTCCGTTCCCCGCTTCGTCGACCGGCACATCGGGCCCGACGCCGAAGCCGTCGAGACGCTGCTGAGCACCATCGGCGTCACGTCGCTCGATGAGCTCGCCGCCAAGGCGCTCCCGGCCGTGATCCTCGACCGGCTCTCCACCGACGGGGTCGCCCCCGGTCTTGAGCATCTGCCGCCGGCCGCCACCGAACACGAGGCTCTCGCCGAGTTACGGGCTCTCGCCGACTCCAACACCGTCGCGGTGTCGATGATCGGGCAGGGCTACTACGACACGCTCACCCCACCGGTGTTGCGCCGCAACATTCTTGAAAATCCGGCCTGGTACACGGCCTACACCCCGTACCAGCCGGAGATCAGCCAGGGCAGGCTCGAGGCGCTGCTCAACTTCCAGACCATGGTGACCGACCTGACGGGGCTCGAGGTCGCCAACGCGTCGATGCTCGACGAAGGCACCGCCGCGGCCGAGGCGATGACGCTGATGCACCGGGCTGTCCGCGGTCCGGCGAACAAGCTGGCGGTCGACTCGGATGTGTTCGCGCAGACGGCGGCCATCCTCGCGACGCGCGCCGAGCCGCTGGGCATCGAGATCGTGACGGCCGACCTGCGCGGCGGGCTGCCGGACGGCGACTTCTTCGGGGTCATCGTGCAGTTGCCCGGCGCGAGCGGCTGCGTCAACGACTGGAGCCGACTCGTCGAGCAGGCCCACGAGCGAGGCGCGCTGGTCGCCGTGGGTGCAGACCTGCTCGCGACGACGCTGGTCAGCCCGCCCGGCGAGATCGGGGCCGACGTCGCCTTCGGCAGCACCCAACGCTTCGGCGTGCCAATGGGATTCGGCGGCCCGCACGCCGGTTACCTCGCAGTGCACTCCAAGCAGGCCCGCCAGCTGCCGGGCCGGCTGGTCGGGGTTTCGGTCGACGCGGACGGCTCACCGGCCTACCGGCTGGCGTTGCAGACCCGCGAACAGCACATCCGCAGGGACAAGGCGACGAGCAACATCTGCACCGCGCAGGTGCTGCTGGCGGTGATGGCGGCGATGTACGCGAGCTATCACGGCCCCGCCGGCTTGCGCGGTATCGCTGCGCGCGTGCACGGACACGCCCGCGCGCTGGCGGCTGGATTGTCGACCGCGGGAATCGAGATCGTTCACGACACGTTCTTCGACACCGTGCTCGCTCGGGTGCCGGGCCGGGCCGGCGAGGTGCGCGCGGCGGCCAAGGAACGGGGCATCAACGTGTGGTTGGTCGACGACGACCACATCTCGGTCGCATGCGACGAGGCGACCACCGATGCGCATATCGCCGACGTCCTGGCCGCGTTCTCGGCGTCGCCGGTCGACGGTGATTTCACCGGGCCGTCGATCCAGACCCGGACGTCGGAGTTCCTCACCCATCCCGCCTTCGCGAAGTACCGCACCGAGACAGAGATGATGCGCTACCTGCGATCCCTGGCGGACAAGGATATTGCGTTGGACCGCAGCATGATTCCGCTCGGATCGTGCACGATGAAGCTCAATGCCGCCGCCGAGATGGAACCGATCACCTGGCCCGAGTTCGGCCGCCAGCACCCGTTCGGTCCGGCGTCGGACACGCCCGGCCTGCGGCGGCTCATCGCGGATCTGCAGTCCTGGCTCACCGGCATCACCGGCTACGACGAAATCTCGCTGCAGCCGAACGCGGGCTCGCAGGGGGAGTACGCGGGCCTGCTCGCGATCCAGGCGTACCACCACGCGCGCGGCGACCGTGACCGCACCGTCTGCCTGATCCCGTCCAGCGCCCACGGGACCAACGCCGCGTCCGCCGCGATGGTGGGAATGAAGGTCGTCGTCGTCGCGTGCCGCGCGAACGGCGACGTCGATCTCGACGATCTGCGGGCCAAGGTCGCCGAGCATTCCGACCGGCTCTCGGCGCTGATGATCACCTATCCGTCCACCCACGGCGTCTACGAGCACGACATCGCCGACATCTGCGCCGCCGTCCACGACGCGGGGGGCCAGGTCTACGTCGACGGCGCCAACCTCAACGCGCTTGTCGGCCTGGCCCGCCCCGGCCGGTTCGGCGGCGACGTCAGCCATCTGAACCTACACAAGACCTTCTGCATCCCGCACGGGGGCGGCGGCCCAGGCGTGGGTCCGGTGGCGGTGCGTTCCCACCTGGCGCCCTACCTGCCAGGGCACCCGCGGGCCGAGGAACTCGCCGACGAGCACACAGTGTCCGCGGCGCCGTACGGGTCGGCGTCGATCCTGCCGATCACGTGGGCCTACATCCGCATGATGGGAGCGCAGGGGCTGCGGTCGGCGTCTCTGGTGGCGATCGCCTCGGCGAACTACATCGCCCGCCGGCTCGACGAGTACTACCCGGTGCTCTACACCGGGGAGAACGGCATGGTCGCCCACGAGTGCATCCTCGACCTGCGCGGTATCACCAAGGCCACCGGCGTGACCGTCGACGATGTCGCAAAGCGCTTGGCGGACTACGGGTTCCACGCACCGACGATGAGCTTCCCCGTGGCGGGCACGCTGATGGTGGAGCCCACGGAGAGCGAATCGCTCGCCGAGGTCGACGCGTTCTGCGAGGCGATGATCGCGATCCGCGGGGAGATCGACAAGGTCGGTTCCGGGGAGTGGTCCGCCGAGGACAACCCGCTCCGCAATGCTCCGCACACGGCCGAGAGTCTGCTCGTGGACAAGTGGGAGCACCCCTACACCCGTGAGCAGGCGGCCTACCCGCTGGGCAAGGGGTTCCGGCCCAAGGTGTGGCCGCCGGTGCGTCGCATCGACGGCGCGTACGGCGACCGGAACCTGGTCTGCTCGTGCCCGCCCGTCGAGGCCTTCGCCTGACGGGGGATAGGGTGCTCCGCATGACGGGTATCGAAGGGGGCCAGCCGAAGCTGTTCATCTTCCCGCATGCCGGCGGGACACCGCAGTACTACGTGCCGTTCGCGAAGACGTTCACGACGGACGTCAAGCGCACTGCGGTGCAATATCCCCGGCAGGGCGGCAAGCAGGACTTCGGGTCGTTCACGAGCCTGCCCGCGCTCGCCGACGAGGTGACGAAGATGGTCTCGCCGGACAGAGACCATGGCGGACCGGTCATCTTCTTCGGGCACAGCATGGGCGGCTTGCTCGCCTTCGAGGTGGCCCGGCGTTTTCAGGATGCGGGACGGCCGATCGCGGCGCTGTTCGTCTCGGCGGTGGCGGCGCCGGGACTGGTCGGATTCGACGACATTCCCGATACCGACGAAGGCTTGCTGGCCGCCGTCAGCACGATCACGGGAGCCGATCCCGAGTTCATGAAGAACCCGGAATTCGCCGCGGCAATTCTGCCGACGCTGCGCGGACTGAAGTCGATCGCTAACTATCGCTGCCCGCCCGACACGACGTTGTCCAGCCCCATTCACGCCTATTACGGGGACGACGATGAGATCGCGACCGCCGACAAGGTGATGCCGTGGGCGCAGAGAACGACGGCCGGTTTTACTGCGCGTGATTTCAAAGGACACCATTTTTACCTCAATGACCACCTCGGCGAGCTCGTGCCCGACATTGAGGAAAAGATCTGGACGGCACTGCGGGGGTAGCGCTGTTTTCCTGTGTTGTTCGCCACACCACCGAAGTCGCTGGGCACCTCGGCGAGCACATCCTGATGCGCGCCGATTCGCCCGGGGAGCCACCCCCCAAGACGCGTCCGGACCTGCTTCTTACCGGCAAGTCAGATTCTAAATTGACGCGAGCGTGCAATTTGAGCAAATGCCTTACGGGCCCGTCAAGACGAAAGGAGCATTGGGTTCAGCGGCCGCGCCCGCGTATTCGCGCATCCGGCAGTCAAGGGGTCGAGCAACGCGAGGCCGCCTAACTATGTGGGCTCTTTCAATTCGTGGCAAAACTGTGAGCGCGCTGTGAGTAACGGTTTGGACACGTCTGCCGATACACTTTCGGCGAAATCAGTTGTGAGCAGCCCGCTTCCCTCTGGCAAGCAACACATGGTCTAATCCTTCGGCGGATTGCACGACATTACTTATGGGTCGGTGTTAGCCTTCCGGCGAGCGGGGGAATGCGCGGCCTAAAGCTGCGAACTGGTTTGCCATCCACGGCAGTGTGGCCGGGGCGCAGAAGATAGTGAAAGGACGACGTCGCATGCCGTTGCTGGAGTTGACCATTCCTGGCTTGCTCGCTGAGCGCGCGCGTACCCAGCCCGACGATGTCGCGTACACCTTTCTCGACTTTGACGTGGACCCCGCGGGTTTCGCCGAATCCCTGACGTGGGCCCAGGTCCACCACCGCGCGCAGGTCGTGGCCGCCGAGCTGTTGCGCCACGGAAGCAAGGGTGATCGCGCCGCGATCCTCGCACCGCAGGGACTCGAGTACATCGTGGCGTTCTACGGAGCGATGGCCGCAGGCATGATCGCGGTGCCGCTGCCGGTGCCGGCCATGGGCCAGCTCGACGAGCGCGTCAGCGGCGCACTGCGCGACTGCCAGCCGGTGGCCGTGCTGACGACCTCCGCCGTCGTCGGGGAGATCCTGAACTACGTGGGCGGCCTGCCCGGCGGTAACCCGCCGGCCGTCGTCGAGGTCGACGCGCTGGACCTGGACTCGCCACAGACACCCGAGGTCAACGTCGGCCCGCTGCCCAAGACTGCCTACCTGCAGTACACCTCCGGCTCTACCCGCGCACCGGCCGGCGTGATCATGACGCACACCAACGTCATCGCGAACGTCAAGCAGGTCTTCGACGACTACATGGAGCACCGCAACGGCGTTCCGCCTCGCGACATCACGATGGTGTCGTGGCTGCCCTTCTACCACGACATGGGCCTCATCCAGGGCGTGTTCGCCTCGCTGCTGACCCCGAACGAGGACGAGGGCGGCAAGCTGCACGGCCGGCCCGCGATCGTGATGAGCCCCGTGGCATTCCTGCAGAAGCCGGCCCGCTGGATCCAGCAGCTCGCGCTGAATCCGTGCGCCTGGTCGGCAGCGCCGAACTTCGCGTTCGAACTGTCAGTACGGCGGACCACCGACGCCGACCTCGAGGGCATGAACCTCAGTGGCCTGCTCGGCATCATCAGCGGCAGCGAGCGCATCCACGTGGCGACCATCCGCCGCTTCAACGAGCGCTTCGTCAAGTTCGGCATGCCCGAGACCACGGTGCTGCCGTCCTACGGCCTCGCAGAAGCGACGCTGTACGTGATCTCGGCACCCATGGGCCATACCCCGGCCACGGTCCGCTTCGACTACGAAAAGCTGGCCGCAGGCCACGCCGAGCGCTGTGGCACCGAAGCTGGCACCGAGCTGGTCAGCTACGGCGCGCCGCGCTCATCCACGGTGCGCATCGTCGACCCGGAGAGCTGCACCGAGAATCCCGACGGCAAGGTCGGTGAGATCTGGGTGCACGGCGAGCAGGTCGCGATGGGCTACTGGCGTGACCCGCAGAAGACCGAGCGCACGTTCGGCGGCGAGATCGTGAACCCCTCCGACGGCACCCCGGTCGGCCCGTGGCTGCGCACCGGCGATCTGGGCGTGATGAGCGAGGGCGAGATGTTCATCATCGGCCGTATCAAGGACATGCTCATCGTCGACGGCCGCAACCACTACCCGGATGACATCGAGGCCACCATCCAGGAGATCACCGGCGGCCGCGTCGCTGCCATCTCGGTGCTCGACGACACCAGCGAGCAGTTGGTCGCGGTGGTCGAGATGAAGAAGAAGGGCACCTCCGAGGAGGAGGCCCTCGACAAGCTGCGCGCCGTCAAACGCGAAGTCGCCTCGGCGATCAAGAAGACCCACAGCGTGCGTGTCTCCGACCTCGTGCTCGTCGCGCCGGGCTCCATTCCGATCACCACCAGCGGAAAGATCCGGCGCTCGGCCTGTGTGGACCGCTACCGCCTCGACGAGTTCAGCCGCCTGGACGTCACCACATGACCTCTGAGTTCGACGAGGACTCAATCCGGCACTGGCTGGTCGACTATCTGGTCACCAATATCGGATGTAGTCCTGATGAGATCGATCTCGATGCCCCACTGAACGATCTCGCCGTCGGATCCAGTGATGCCGTCGTGCTCACCGGAGAGCTGTCGGAGTTGCTGGGCCGCACGGTATCTCCGGTCGAGTTCTGGCAGTACCCGACGATCAACACACTGGCGAAATTCCTGACCGGCGGCGAGGTCGACACGGCCGTCGAGGTCACCCCGACCCACCGGATCGCCGAGGACGCGATCGCGGTCGTGGGACTGGGCGTGCGCTTCCCGGGCGACATTCACGGCCCGGACGAACTGTGGGACTTCCTGTCCGAGGGGCGCTCCGCCGTCAGCGAGGTGCCACCGGCGCGGTGGTCCTGGTACGACGACGGATCCGCCGAAGGTGCCGCCGCGCTCGCCGGCACCACCCGCTGGGGCTCCTACCTCTCCGACATCGACGAGTTCGACGCCGACTACTTCGAGATCTCGCCCAGCGAGGCCGACAAGATGGACCCGCAGCAGAGATTGCTGCTGGAAGTCACTCACGAGGCGCTCGAATACGCGGGGATCCGACCGAGTTCTCTTCGCCACACCCAGACCGGCGTGTTCGTCGGTGCATGTCTCGGTGAGTACGGCGTGATGGCCTCCAAGGATCTGTCGGAGGTCAACGCATACTCCGGCACCGGTGGCGCGCTGAGCATCATCGCCAACCGAGTGTCCTACTACTTCGACCTGCGCGGCCCGTCGGTGACGATCGACACGGCGTGCTCCTCGTCGCTGGTCGCGATCCACCTTGCCTGCCAGAGCCTGCGCACCGGCGACTCCGACGTCGCCCTCGCCGGCGGCGTCAACGTGATCCTCTCGCCCGCGGTGACGCGCAGCTTCGACCAGGCCGAGGCCATGTCGCAGTCCGGGCGCTGCCACGCGTTCGACGCGCGCGCCGACGGCTTCGTCCGCGGGGAGGGTTGCGGAGTCGCGGTCCTCAAGCGTCTCTCCGACGCCGTCCGCGACGGTGACCGCGTGCTGGCCGTCGTGCGCGGTTCGGCGGTCAACCAGGACGGCCGGTCCAACGGACTGATGGCGCCGAACCCCGCCGCGCAGATGGCCGTGCTGCGGACCGCCTATGCCGCCGCGGGCGTCGAACCTCGCGAGGTCGACTACGTGGAAGCCCACGGCACCGGGACGCTGCTCGGCGATCCGATCGAAGCCCGCGCGCTGGGCACCGTGCTCGGCCGAGGGCGTTCCGTCGACGCACCGCTGCTGATCGGCGCGATCAAGTCCAACCTGGGGCATACCGAAGCCGCGGCGGGGATCGCCGGCTTCGCCAAGACCGTCCTCGCGCTGCACCACGGGCGCATCCCGGCCAATCTCGACTACCAGTCGCCCAATCCGCACATCGCGTTCGACAACCTCCGCCTGAAGGTCGTCGACCAGACCACCGACTGGGAACCCGCGGGCCGCCCGCGCGTCGCGGGGGTGTCCTCGTTCGGCTTCGGCGGCACCAACGCCCACGTCGTCCTCGAGCAGGCGCCCCACACCGCCGGAGCAGGGGAGGACCGCGACGACGCGGCCGGCGACCCGGCGATCACCACGCTCGTGGTGTCCGGGAAGTCCGCACAGCGGATCGCGACCACCGCGGGCGCCCTCGCCGAGTGGATGGCCGGCGCCGGAGCACAGGTGCCCCTCGAGCAGGTGGCGCACGCGCTGAACCACCACCGGGCCCAGCACAACAAGTTTGCGACGGTGTGCTCGCGCGACCGCGCGGGTGCCCTGGCAGGTCTGCAGGCGCTCGCCTCGGGTCAGGCGGCGCCCGGCGTCGTGCCGTCGCACCAGGGCGCGTGCCGCCCCGGCACGGTGTTCGTCTACTCCGGACAGGGTTCGCAGTGGACGGGCATGGGCCGACGGCTGCTCGCCGACGAACCCGCGTTCGCCACAGCCATCGACGAGCTGGAGCCGGTCTTCGTCGAGCAGGTCGGTTTCTCGCTGCGCGACATCGTCGCCGGCGGCCAGACCGTCACCGGCATCGAACGCATCCAGCCCGTGCTGGTCGGAATGCAGCTGGCGCTGACCGAGCTGTGGCGTTCCTACGGTGTGCACCCCGACGCCGTCATCGGGCATTCGATGGGTGAGGTCGCCGCCGCCGTGGTGTCCGGTGCGCTGTCGGTTGCCGACGGGCTCAAGGTGATCGCCACCCGTTCGAAGCTGATGTCGCGCTTGTCCGGGCAGGGCGCGATGGCGCTGATCGAACTCGACCCCGAGGCCGCCACGGAGCTGATCGCCGACTATCCCGATGTCACGCTCGCCGTCTACGCGTCACCGCGCCAGAGCGTCATCGCCGGCCCACCGGACCAGGTCGACGCGGTCATCGCCGTGGTCGCGGCCAAGGACCGGCTGGCGCGCCGCGTCGAGGTCGACGTCGCATCGCACCACCCGACGATCGATCCGATCCTTCCCGAGCTGCGGGAGGCGCTGCGCGATCTGCGCCCTGCCTCGCCGAACATCCCGATGGTGATCACGACCCGTGAGCACGACGGCCCCGAGCCGGTGTTCGACGCTGATTACTGGGTGGACAACCTGCGCAACCCGGTGCGGTTCCACCAGGCGGTGGCGGCCGCAGGCGCCGAGATCGGCACGTTCATCGAGGTGAGCCCGCATCCGCTGCTGACGTTCGGCATCAGCGACACGCTCGGCACCACCCACCACCACGCCGTGCCCACGCTGCTGCGCGAAGGAAGGGACGACGGCACGGCCGACGAGACCCTGACGTTCCACACCCACCTCAACAGCACGTACACCAGCCAGCCGCCCGTCTCCCGACACGCCGCCGAACCGCATCCGGTGCTGCCCACCACGCCGTGGCACCACACCAGGCACTGGGTGCCCGCGACGACCGCGAACCGGCGAGGACCCGCGGCACCGCGCGTCGGCACTCTGCTCGGGGACCTCACATCGGTCGCGACCAGCCCGCCCACCCACCTGTGGCAGGCGCGGCTGGTGCGCGAGGCCAAGCCCTATCCGGGTTTCCACCGGATCCAGGGCGTCGAGGTCGTCCCGATGTCGGTGCTGCTGCGGACCTTGAGTGTGGCCGCCGCCGAATCCGGGGCGACGGCGCTCTCCGACATCTCGTTCGACCGCCCCGTCGTGGTCGACCAGCCCCAGGTGATCCAGGTCGTCAGCAACGGCGACACCATCACGATGGCCTCGGCGCCGTCCGCGGACGCCCCCGCCAACCGCTGGGTGCGCCACGCTGTGGCCCGGATCTCGTCGACGCGGCCCGGAGACGCCGTCGGCGCGGTCGACGTGACCGGCGCGACCGACTACGACAGGTCGACCGTCGAAGAGCTGCAAGCCAAGTGGGGCGTGGAGGGACAGCCGTTCCCGTGGGCGATCACCTCGTGCCGCGCCACCACCGACGGTGTGCTCGCCGAAGTGACGTGGCAGGACCCGTCCGCGGTCGCACTGCTCGACGCGGCAGTTCAGATCGCACGCCTCGCCGACATCAACGACAGCAGGCTGCTGGTTCCGGCCGGTGTTGAAAGCCTTTCCGCCACAGGCGAATTGGCGGACACCTCCGGCACCGTGACGGTGCGCCGCAGGCCGGCGTCCGGAGATGCGCTCATCCTCGATATCGCGGTGACCGTGCCCGACGGGAGCTCCCGGGTGGACATCCGGGGTCTGCGCTACGTCGACGTGCAAGCCGGACCGTCGGACTCGGCACCCGCCGACCCGCGCACCGTGGCCCACGAACTCGCGTGGCAGCCGTGGGAATCGTCCGAGAACACGCCGGCGCCGACGTCGCTTGCTGTGATCGGGAGTAGTGCGACCGCCGTCGCGCTGCGTGACGGCCTCGTCGCGGCGGGATACACCCTCGCCGACGAGACGACCGCGCGGTGCGTGCTCTACGTGCCCGAGACCGGCACGGACGACGACGACATCTCCGCGGCCGTCCGGCTCTCCGGCGACGTCGCCGGGCTGGTCAGCACGCTGACCCGGCGCACCGACCGCGAGGAACCTCGGCTCTGGATCGTCACCGAAGGTGTTCGCGACGCCGACACGGCGCAGTCGCTGCGGCAGAGCACCCTGTGGGGTATTGCCGGTGTCGTCGGCGCAGAGCAGCCGCAGCTGTGGGGCGGGCTCGTCGACATCGCCTCCGACGCAGACCTCGGCAGCGTCGCGTCGGCCCTGGCCGGTGTGCTGCCGGTCGGCGCCAAATCGATCCTGTCGTTGCGCGACGGGCGCTTCTTCGCGCCCGCACTCGCACCCATCGCCTCGGAGACGGTCCGCGAACCGCTGCGGTGCCGTCCCGACGCCGCCTACCTGATCACCGGCGGCCTCGGCGCCCTCGGACTGCTGACTGCCGACTGGCTGGCCGACCGGGGCGCCCGCCGCCTGATCCTGGCCGGCCGCACGGCCTTGCCGCCGCGCAGCCAGTGGGACGCCGACGACCTCGGCAAGGACGTGCGAGAGAAGATCGACGCCATCCGCGCACTGGAGCTTCGCGGGGTCGCCGTCGAAACCGCCGCGCTGGACATTGGGTCGCGCAAGGACCTCAGCGCGTGGGTGTCCCGGCGGGACGAGCAGGGGGCGCCGCCGATCCGCGGCGTCATCCACGGCGCGGGTCTGACCGACAGCCAGCTGCTGACCGACATCGACGACGAGCGGCTGCGTACCACGCTGTGGCCGAAGGTGGCCGGAGCGCAGACCCTCAACGAGGTCTTCCCGGTCGACAGCCTCGATTTCCTCTACCTGACCGCATCGGCGGGCACCGTGTTCGGCGTCCCCGGCCAGGGTGCCTACGCGGCGGGCAATGCGTACCTCGACGGTCTGGCCCGTGCCAGGCACCGCCAGGGCGGAATCACCGCCAGCCTCGACTGGGTCGCCTGGCGCGGGCTCGGATTCGGTTCCGATGCGCAGGTCGTCATCGACGAACTCGAACGGCAGGGCTCACGGCCGGTGACCCCGGCCGAGGCGTTCGCCGCGTGGGAGTACGCGAGCCGGTTCGACGTCGCCCACGTCGTCATGGCGCCGACGCTCACCGACGAGGAGGCCGCCGAGGACTCCGGTGTCAGCCGGGCCCCCGATCGGGCCTGGTCGGAGATGTCGGCCGACGAGGTGATCGCCGAGATGGAGACCGGGCTGCGCGGAATCCTCGCGACCGAGCTGAGGATCCCCGAGGACGAGGTCGACACGGACCGCCCGCTGGCCGAGATGGGACTCAACTCGGTGATGGCCATGTCGATCCGCCGCGAGGTCGAGCGGCTCGCCGGGATCGAGCTGTCCGCCACGATGCTGTGGAACTACCCGACTATCGCCGCGCTGGCGGCCCACCTGGCCGAGAAGGTGGCTCCGCAGACCAGTGCGGAGACCGAGGACGAGGACGACGCGGGCGACAGCCTGCTCGACTCGCTCTTCGACAGCGTCGAGAACTGATTTCTCAAATCGGCCCGTGAGGGGAGACCATGTCGGGAGCGGTCCGATGGGTCTGAGTGTGGAATTTTGTAGGTTTGGTCGGATGTGAGGAGCGACTCTGATGGCACTTTCTGAAGCCACGATCCCGGCGGTACTCGCGGACCGGGCGCAGAAGCAGCCGGACGACACCGCCTACACGTTCGTCGACTACGAAGCCGATCCGGCAGGCATCACCGACAGCCTGACCTGGTCGGAGGTCTACGAACGCTCACTGGTCGTCGCCGACAAGCTCGCCACGATCGGCTCGCCGGGAGACCGCGCCGTCATCCTCGCGCCGCAGAGCCTGGAGTACATCGTCGGGTTCCTCGGCGCGATCCAGGCCGGCTTCATCGCCGTCCCGCTGTCGATGCCGCAGACGCGCCACCACGACGAGCGCGTGACCGGCGCGATGGCGGACTCGACCCCCGTCGTGGTGCTCACAACGTCGGCAGTGGTCGACGACGTCCGCAAGTACGGACAGGCCGACCCCAAGCAGCGGCCGCCCAGGTTTCTCGAAGTCGACACCCTGGACTTCGACTCGCCGCCGAAGTCCACCCCGCTCGCGTCGCTGCCGAAAACGGCCTACCTGCAGTACACCTCGGGATCGACCCGTGCTCCGGCCGGTGTCGTGGTGTCGCACAAGAACGTGGTCGTCAATGTCGAGGAGTTGCTGACCGACTACTACGAGGCGTATCCGGACGGCGCGCCCGAGGACACCACGATCGTCTCGTGGCTGCCCTTCTACCACGACATGGGTCTGATCGTGGGGGTCTTCATCCCGATGATGCTGGGCAAACCCGCGGTGCTGATGAGCCCGGTGGCGTTCATGCAGAAGCCCGCCCGCTGGATGCAGCAGCTGGGGTCGAACACCAGCGCGTTCACCGCGGCACCCAACTTCGCGTTCGAACTCGCCGTCAAACGCACCACCGACGAGGATCTGGCCGGCAAGGACCTCAGCGGTGTCGTCGTGATGATCAACGGTGCAGAACGCGTGCACGGCTCGACCGTGCGGCGATTCAACGAGCGCTTCGCTGCGTTCGGGCTGCCGGACTGGGCGATGCGGCCGTCGTACGGGCTGGCCGAGGCCACCGTCTACGTCGCCGCCTCGCACGGCGGACGCCCGCCGACCGCGGTGCGGTTCGATGTCGAGAAGCTGGCGGCGGGCCACGCCGAGCGGTGCGAGGGTCAGGACGGCACGGAACTGATCGGCTGCGGCGCGGTGCGGTCGACGACGGCACGGGTGGTCGATCCCGACACGCTGGTGGAGAATCCGGCGGGCAAGATCGGCGAGGTCTGGTTGCACGGGGACCACGTCGCCGGCGGCTACTGGCACAACCCGAAGCTCAGCGAGCTGTTCGCTGCGCAGCTCAACGAGCCGACCGCAGGAACCCCGAAGGGTCCGTGGCTGCGTACCGGCGACCTCGGCGTGATGTTCGACGACGAGCTGTTCATCGTCGGCCGCATCAAGGACCTGCTGATCGTCGACGGACGCAACCACTATCCCGACGACATCGAGGCGACGGTCGCGGAGTTCACCGGCGGCCGCGTGGCCGCGGTGTCCGTGCCGGACGAGGCCAGCGAGCGGCTCGTGGTCATCGCAGAGCTGAAGAAGCAGCTGGATGAGTCCGTGCTGGACTCGGTCAAGCAGCAGGTCACCTCGGCCGTGTCGATGACGCACAGCGTGCGGCTGTCCGACTTCGTGCTGGTCGGACCCGGGTCGCTGCCGCTGACGACCAGCGGAAAGGTGCGCCGCGCGTCCAGCGTGCAGCTCTATCGGGAAGACAAGTTCAGTCGTTTGGACGCCACTACATGACCTCTGCTTTCGACGAGGCTGCTGTTCGTCGGTGGTTGATCGACTACCTGGTCACGAACAACGGTTGCAGTCCGGAGCACATCGAACGCGGCGCCTCGATGCACGACCTCGGCGTGGGGTCGCGTGACGCCGTCGTGCTCACCGGCGTGCTGTCGGAGTTCCTGGGCCGCACCGTTTCGCCGGTGGACTTCTGGCAGTACCCGACCGTGGATTCGCTGGCGAAGTTCCTGACCGGAGGTGAGGTCGAGCCCGTCTCCGACGGTGAGGTGACCCGCGCGGCCGGACTGGACGAGCCCATCGCCGTGATCGGTCTTGGCCTGCGCCTGCCCGGCGGGCAGGATGTCGACGGCAACATCGAGGGCCCCGACGCGTACTGGGACTTCCTGACCGCCGGCCGCTCGTCGGTGCGTGAGGTGCCCGGAGATCGTTGGTCCTGGTTCGACGACGGCACCCCCGAGGGTGCGGCGGCGCTCGCGGGCACCACCAAGTGGGGGTCGTTCCTGCGCGACATCGACGCGTTCGACGCCGAGTTCTTCGAGGTCATCCCGCGCGAAGCCGCCCGGATGGACCCGCAGCAGCGACTGCTTCTGGAGGTCACCCACGAGGCGCTCGAGCACGCGGGTATCGCGGCGGATTCGCTGGCCGAGACGCGCACCGGTGTGTTCGCCGGGGCCAGCGCCGGCGACTACGCGCAGATGGGCTCGGCCGATCTCAGCGGTGTCGACGCGTGGTACGGCACCGGTGGATCGATCAGCATCATCGCCAACCGTGTCTCGTACGTCTTCGATCTGCGCGGCCCGTCGGTCACCATCGACACCGCCTGCTCGTCGTCGCTGGTGGCCATCCATCTCGCTGTGCAGAGTCTGCGCACCGGGGATTCCGACCTGGCGCTGGCCGCGGGCGTGAATCTCTTGCTCTCGCCCGCCGGTACGCGCAGCCTCGACCAGGCCGAGGCGATGTCGCCGACGGGGCAGTGCCATGCCTTCGACGCGAGTGCCGACGGCTTCGTGCGCGGCGAGGGCTGCGGTGTGGCGGTGCTCAAGCGCCTGTCCGACGCGCAGCGTGACGGCGACCGGGTGCTCGCGGTCATCCGCGGGTCGGCAGTCAACCAGGACGGGCGGTCCAACGGCCTGATGGCGCCCAACCCGTCGGCGCAGATGGCGGTCCTGCGGGCCGCGTACTCGTCGGCGGGCGTCAACCCGCGTGAGGTCGACTACGTCGAGGCGCACGGCACCGGCACCCTGCTCGGCGACCCCATCGAGGCGCGTGCGCTGGGCACGGTGCTCGGCAAGGGGCGTCCCGCGGACTCCCCGCTGCTGATCGGCGCGGTCAAGTCCAACCTCGGCCATCTGGAGGCCGCGGCCGGTGTCGCCGGATTCGCCAAAGCGGTACTGGCGTTGCAGCACAACATGATTCCGGGCAATCGCGGTTATGAGACCCCGAATCCGCACATTCCGTTCGACAAGCTCCGACTCAAGGTCGTCGACCAGCACACCGACTGGGCGCCCGCGGGCCGGCCCCGCCGCGCGGGCATCTCGTCGTTCGGATTCGGTGGCACCAATGCCCACGTGGTCATCGAGCAGGCGCCGGTCACGGTGACCGCGGCGGCCGACGAGCCCGAGGCGGCCGTCACGACGCTGGTCGTGTCCGGCAAGACGCCCGAGCGGATCGCGTCACAGGCCGCCGTGCTGGCCGAGTGGATGGCGCAGGCCGATGTGACTCTCACCGAGGTTGCCCACACGCTCAACCATCACCGCTCGCAGCACGCGCGGTTCGCGACCGTGGTCGCCCGGGACACCGCGCAGGCGATCGCGGGGTTGCAGGCGCTGGCCGCAGGGCAATCCGAGCCGGGCGTCGTCGGACCTGCGCGGGCCACGCCGAAGCCGGGCACGGTGTTCGTCTACTCCGGCCAGGGATCGCAGTGGCCGGGGATGGCCCGCCGGCTGCTCGACGACGAACCTGCTTTTGCGCGCGCGATCGCCGACATCGAGCCCGTCTTCGTCGAACAGGTCGGCTTCTCGCTGCGCGACATCCTCGCCGGCGGCGAACCGGTCAGCGGCGACGCGCAGGTGCAGCCGGTGCTGATGGGTCTGCAGCTCGCGCTGACGGAGCTGTGGCGCTCCTACGGCGTGCATCCGGACGCGGTCATCGGCCACTCGATGGGTGAGGTCACCGCAGCCGTCGTCGCCGGGGCGCTCAGCGTCGCCGACGGACTCCAGGTCATCGCGGCGCGCTCGTCGATCATGTCCCGGCTCGCCGGGCAGGGCGCGGTCGCGCTGCTCAACGTCGAGGCCGACGAGTGCGAGGCGCTGATCGAAGCGCATCCGAGCGTGGAGATCGCCGGCTATCTGTCGCCCCGCCAGACTGTGGTGGCCGGGCTGCCCGACGAGGTCGACGCGGTCATCGCGACCGTCACCTCGCTGAACACGTTCGCCCGGCGGGTCAACATGGTGGTCGCATCGCACACCGCGTTGATGGAGCCGGTGCTGGCCGACATCCGTTCAGCGTTGGCAGACGTGGACCCCAGCATCCCGACGCTGCGGTTCCTGTCGACGGTCACCGATCCCGCGGATTCGCCCGTGCTGGACGCCGACTACTGGGTGGCCAACGTCCGCAGGCCGGTCAGGTTCAGCCAGGCCGTCGCCGCGGCCGCCGCCGACCACGGCACGTTCATCGAGATCAGCCCGCACTCGACGCTGTCGCAGGCGATCGCCGAGACACTGGCCGACAGTCCCGATCATCTCCTCGTGGGCACCCTGGCCCGCGATGCCGACGACGCCGTCGTCTTCCATGCGAACGTCAACGCCACGCACACGTCACGTCCGCCGCACACCGCGCACGGCGCCGAACCGCACATCGCGCTGCCCACCACGCCGTGGCATCACACCCGGCACTGGGTGGACGTGCGGCCGCGCCGCGGTGGGCTGGTCCGTTCGGGTGGGCTGCCCGCAGGCAGTGCGGTACCTCCCGACTGGTTCTGTGAACTGACATGGCCCGCGAAACTGCTTGCCGCACAACCCGAACCCGACGTTGCGGCGACCTGGTTGGTCGTCGGCGACGATGCGCTGGCCGCTGAGATGGCGCGCCTCGGCGCGACCGTGACCACCGGCGGCGCGGCGGACATCGGCTCGGCCACCCACGTGCTGTATGCGCCGACGGCAGCCGACGAGCTGGGCTACGACCTGTTCGAAACCGGTCGCGCCCTCGCCTTGGGTGCCGCTGCGGCCGCAGCGCCGCCCAGGCTGTACCTGCTGACCCGCAACGCCCAGCCGGTCAGCGTGGGGGATCGGGCCAACCCGGCGCAGGCGGTGCTCTGGGGCCTGGGCCGGACGCTCGCGCTGGAGCATCCCGAGATCTGGGGTGCCGTCATCGACGCCGACGAATCGGTGCCCCCGGTGGTCGCGGCCCGCTGGCTCCTCGCCGAGGCCCACCACGGCGATGGCGAAGACCAGATCGTCTACCGCGGCGGCGACCGCCTCGTCGCGCGTCTCGTCCACGCCCTCCCACCCACACCGGTGGGCTCCGAGACAGTCGACGCCGACGGCGCGCACCTGGTGGTGGGCGCGACCGGCAACATCGGGCCGGGCCTCATCGAGCAGCTCGCCTCGATGGGCGCCACGACCGTCGTGGCCGTCTCACGCAACCCGGGCTCGCGTCTCGACGAGCTCACCGAGCGGCTCGCGGCCAAAGGCACCACGGTCGTCACCGTCGCGGCCGATGCCGGCGACGAAGCATCGCTGCGCGCGGTGTTCGACCGCTTCGGCGCGGATCTGCCGCCGCTCAAAGGCGTCTATCTGGCGGCGATGAGCGGCGGGCCGGTGACGCTGGACGACATGACGCACGACGACGTCGTCGCGATGTTCCGTCCCAAGATGGACGCGGCCGCCGTCGCCCACAAATTGTCGCTCAGCCACCCCGTCGAACAGTTCGTGCTGTTCTCCTCCATCTCGGGGGTGCTCGGCTCGCGCTGGCTCGCGCACTACGCGGCGACGACGACGTTCCTCGACACCTTCGCCTTCGCCCGCCGTGCCGCGGGCCTGCCGGCGTGCGCGATCAACTGGGGCCTATGGAAGTCGCTGGCCGACGCGCAGACCGGGTTCGAAGCGCAGGCGACGCAGGAATCCGGACTGGAGCCGATGGACGATGCCGTCGCGATCACCGCGCTGCGGTCGTTCGTCGGACCGCAGGCACCGGCGCGGGCGACGGTCGTCGCCGCGGACTGGCCCCGCCTGGCCGCGGCGTACCACACGCGCGCGCAGCTGCACATTCTCGACGATCTGCTCGCCGGCGTTGCCGCAGCGGCGCAGCCCCTGACCAGCGACACGAAGTTTCGCCAGGAGCTGAAAAACGCCGACCCCGGTCGGCGGATCGACCTGCTGACCGACTTCGTGATCTCGCAGGTCGCGGGCGTCATGGGGCTCGCGTCGGCGCACACGCTGGATCCGACCGTCGGCTTTTTCCAATTCGGAATGGATTCGCTGATGTCGGTAACGTTGCAACGCTCGCTGAGCGAAAACCTTGGAGAAGCACTGCCCGCGTCCGTGGTGTTCGACTACCCGACCGTCGAAGCCCTCACCGATTACTTGGCGTCGGTACTTCCTGAGATAATCGAGACCGCCGGTACCGGGGGTGAGGCGGTCGTCAGCGACGAAGCTGACGACACGTACGACGACCTTGCCGAGGAAGAGCTGCTGGCGAGACTGTCGGAAAGATTGAGTTGACTGAGATGACTGCTGCGTCAGGTTCGCCTGCATCGCCGGATCGCCGGGCGATCATCACCGAAGCCCTGCGCAAGATCGATGACTTGACGGCACGTCTGGCGGTCGCCGAGAAAGCCGAGACGGAGCCGATCGCCGTCGTCGGCATCGGCTGCCGGCTGCCAGGCGGCGTCGACGACGCCGACCGGTTCTGGAAGTTCCTGTCAGACGGTGAGAACGGCGTCATCCGCGTGCCCGCCGACCGGTGGGACGCCGACCAGTTCTATTCACCCGACCACACCGTGCCGGGCACCATCTGCAATCGCGAGGGCGGCTTCCTGACGTCCTGGCAGCCCGACGAGTTCGACGCCGAGTTCTTCTCCATCGCCCCGCGCGAGGCCGCCGCGATGGACCCGCAGCAGCGCCTGCTGCTCGAGGTGGCGTGGGAGGCGCTGGAGAACGCAGGCATCAACCCGCGCACGCTGCGCGGGTCGGCGACCGGTGTGTTCATCGGCATGACGACCAACGACTACTACCACTCGGTCGTCGGCAGGCTCGCGCCCGAGGACATCGACCCGTACATCCCGTTCGGCAACGCACCGAACTTCGCTGCGGGCCGACTGTCCTACTTCCTGGGTGTTCGTGGCCCCGCCGTGGTCAGCGACACCGCGTGCTCGTCGTCGCTGGTGTCGATCCATCTGGCCTGCCAGAGTCTGCGCCGCGGGGAGTCCGACCACGCGCTGGCCGCCGGGGTGAACCTGATCCTGTCGCCGGAGAACAACATCGCCTGCTCGCGCTGGGGCATGCTCGCTCCGGACGGCCTGTGCAAGACGTTCGATGCCGACGCCAACGGCTACGTCCGCAGCGAGGGCGCGGGAGTGGTCGTCCTCAAGCGGCTTTCCGATGCCGTGCGCGACGGGGACCGTGTGCTGGCCGTCGTGCGCGGGTCGGCCGTGAACCAGGACGGTGCCAGCAGCGGGCAGACCGTGCCGAACGGTCCGGCCCAGCAGGAGCTGATGCGCAAGGCGTTGCAGAACGCGAGGCTGGAGCCGTCCGACATCGACTACATCGAGGCCCACGGCACCGGCACCTCGTTGGGTGACCCGATCGAGCTCGACGCGCTGTCGGCCGTCTACGGCGACCGCAAGGAGTCGGCACCGCTGATCCTGGGCTCGGTCAAGACCAACCTCGGCCACCTCGAGTCGGCGGCAGGGGTCACCGGCTTCATCAAGACGGTGCTCAGCGTGCACCACGGCGCCATCCCGAAGCAGCTGCACTTCACGAAGCTGACGCCTAAGGCCGGTGAAGGAGCGCAGAAGTTCCGCATCGCGTCGGAGCCGCTCGACTGGCCGCAAACGCAGATCCGGCGCGCTGCGGTGTCGTCGTTCGGCGTCAGCGGCACCAACGCCCACATCGTCCTCGAGCAAGCCCCTGTCGCCGAACCTGTTGCAGCGCAACCGGAACCGCCGGTGAGCACGCTCGTGGTATCGGGCAAGACGCCGGCCCGCATCGCGTCGCTGGCCGGCAGGCTGGCGGACTGGCTGCAGTCAGCGGAGGCGGCCGGGAGCAGCCTCGCCGACGTGGCCGAGACCCTGAATCACCGGCGCGCCCAGTACCCGCGCTTCGCGACTGTTGCCGCTGCCGACCGCGAGCAGGCCATCGCCGGCCTACGCGCCCTGGCGGGGGAGTACCCGGCGCCCGGCGTGGTCGGCCCCAACGATCCGGCACTGGGGACGGGCACCGTCTTCCTGTACTCCGGTCAGGGGTCCCAGTGGGCGGGCATGGGCAGACGGCTGCTGGCCGAGGAGCCCGCATTCGCCGCCGCCGTCGACGAACTCGAACCCGACTTCGTCGCCCAAGCCGGCTTCTCACTGCGCGACGTGCTGACCTCCGGCGAAACCGTCGTCGGTATCGACCGGATCCAGCCGGTCCTCGTCGGCGTCCAGCTCGCGCTGACCGCGCTGTGGCGCTCCTACGGCGTCACCCCCGATGCCGTCATCGGTCACTCGATGGGCGAAGTGACGGCCGCGGTCGTGTCGGGTGCGCTGAGCCCCGCCGACGGCCTCAAGGTGATCGCCACCCGGTCGCGGCTGATGAAGCGGCTGTCCGGCCAGGGCGCGATGGCGTTGCTGGAGCTCGACGCCGAGGCCGCCGAGAAGCTGATCGCCGACTACGACGGTCTGACCGTGGCCGTCTACGCCTCGCCGCACCAGACGGTGATCGCGGGCCCGCCCGAGCAGGTGGACGCCGCGATCGCCGTGGTCGATGCGCAGGACAAGCTGGCCCGCCGTGTCGACGTGGACGTGGCCTCGCACCACCCGATCATCGATCCGATTCTCGACGACCTGCGCACAGAGCTTGCCGGCCTCAAGCCTCAGAAGCCGACCATCCCGGTGATCGTCACCACCGATCAGCGCCCGACCGACGGCGGATGCGTCTTCGACGCCGACCATTGGGTGGCCAACCTGCGCAACCCGGTGCGGTTCGCCCGTGCCGTCGCGGCTGCCGGTGTCGACAATTCGATCTTCGTCGAGGTCAGCCCGCACCCGCTGCTGGCGTACGCGGTCAAGGACACGCTGTCGAATCAGCCGCACCGCAGCATCGCCACGCTGCAGCGCGACGCCAACGACACCGTCACCTTCCACACCAACCTCAACGCCACCCACACGGTGCGGCCGCCGAAGACACCGCAGCGGGGTGGCTCGCGCGTGCAGCTGCCGGCCACCCCGTGGCACCACGCCCACCACTGGATCCACACGGCCGCACAGGAACCCCTGCCGCACAAGCGAACTGACGTGTCGCTGGCCGCCGGCGAGAAGCACGAGTGGTTCCACCAGCTGGCCTGGCCGGTGCGCGAACTGCCACAGGGCGATGCCGACGTGCGCTGGCTGGTGCTCGGCGACGATGCGGGCCTGGCAGCGCTGCTCGGCCCCGGCTCGCAGGCCCTGCCGCTGTCAGTCCTCGACGACGCGGACGCGCTGCGGGCGGCTCTGCCCGGTGTTCAGCACGTCGTCTACGCGCCTCCGACGTCGCCGGCCCGTTTCGAGGCCGCGCCGAGCTACGACGCGTTCCACCAGCTGCGGCGTCTTGTCGTCGCTCTCGCAGGCACCACCGATGCCCCGAAGCTGTTCATCGTCACGCGCAATGCGCAGCCTGTCACCGAGGGCGACCGCGCCAACCCTGCGCATGCCGTGCTGTGGGGGCAGGGCCGCACCCTGGCGCTGGAGCATCCCGAGTTCTGGGGCGGTCTCATCGACGTCGACGAGACGCTCCCGCCGGAGTTGCTGGCGTTGTACCTGCGTACCGAGGCGTCCGTGGTGGATGTCACCGACGGTGTCGAACAGGCGGTTCACCGCCGCGACGATCAGGCGGTCTACCGCGGCGGCGAGCGTCGCGTGCCCCGCCTGGAGCCCCGCCCGCTACCCGCGGTGCCGCTCACGCGGTTGGAGAGCGGCACCAGCCACCTCGTCATCGGGGCGACCGGGAACGTCGGCCCGTATCTGATCCGGCAGCTCGCCGAGATGGGCGCATCGACGATCGTCGCGGCGTCGCGGCGCGGCGGCGGTCAGCTGACCGAGCTGGCCGAGGAACTGGCCGCCGGCGGCACCACGCTGGTCGAGGTCGCCGCCGACGCCGCGGATGAGGCGTCGATGGCTGCGGTGTTCGCGCGCTTCGGCGCCGATCTGCCTCCGCTGGACGGGATCTACCTCGCGTCGCTGGCCGGCGGCGAGGCGTTGCTGGCCGACATGACCGACGACGACGTGACGCCGATGTTCCGGTCCAAGATCGACGCCGCCGCCGTGCTGCACAAGCTCTCGCTGCGCACCCCGGTGCGCCGTTTCGTGCTGTTCTCGTCCATCACCGGCCTGCTCGGCTCGCGTGCGGTGGCGCACTACACGGCCGCCAACGCGTTCGCCGACGCCTTCGCCTACGCGAGGCGGGCGCTGGGCCTGCCTGCGACAGTTGTCGACTGGGGCCTGTGGAAGTCGTGGGCGGATGCGCAGCCACAGATGAAGGCGGCCGGTCTTGAGCCGATGCCCAACGACGTCGCGATCAAGATGCTGCCCGCCATCCTGAGCCCCGACGCCGCGGTGCACACCGTGGTGGCCGGCGCCGACTGGGGGCGGCTGGCCGACGCCTACCGGATGCGGGCCGCGGTCAAGGTGCTCGACCACCTGGTCACCCCGCTCGGCGAGATCGCCGATCTCGACGCGGTCGCACCGCCGGCGTGGGGCACCGTGCTGGGTGAACCGGTGTCCGGGACGTCGCACGACCACCTGTGGCGGGCGCGCCTGCTGCCCGGCGAGCGGTCCTATCCGGTGGCGCACCGGGTGCGCGGCGTCGAGGTGGTTCCGGTTTCGGTTCTGCTGCAGACCCTTTCGATGGCTGCCGGGCAGCTCGACGGAGCGGCTGTCGGCGATGTCAGGTTCGAGTACCCGATCGTCGCCGAGCAGCCCCGCGTCATCCACGTGGTGGCCGACGAGGGTGCGTTGACCGTGTGGTCGAGTGCGGCGCCGGACAGCCCCGAACAGCGGTGGACACGGCACGCAAGCGCGCAGCTGTCCGCGGCCCCGCAGGGCGCTGTGACGGGTGATCAGACCGTGAGCGGCAAGACGTTCGATCTCAATGCGATCTCGGACATGCAGCGTGCGTGGGGCGTCGAGGGCCAGCCGTTCGAGTGGACGGTGACCGATTGCGCGGCCACGGTCGCCGGTGCGCGCGCCGACATCGAGGTGCCCGGGAGCGGCGAGTCGGCTGCTGCGGCACTGATCGACGCGGCCGTGCACGTCGCGAGGCTGGCCGACGCCGACAACGCCCAGCTGCTGCTGCCCGCGGGCGCCGAGACGCTCGCGGTCGCCGCGACGGCAGGCTCGCACGGTGTCATCGAGGTGTTCCGGCGCGACGGCGGCGCCGGTGCGCTCGTCGTCGACGTCCTCGTCACCGGTGCCGACGGGACGACGTGGGTCGACGTCCGCGGACTCACCTACGCGCCCGTGGAATCGGCACCCGCTCCCGTTGTCGAAACTGATTCGGCCGCAGCTGAATTTATCGATTGGTCGGCCATGGACCGCCACCAGACCGTCGCGGAGCTGCGGACCCGGCTGCGTGCGATCCTGGCCCGCGAGCTCGGCATGCCGGACAACGCCGTCGATATCGACATGCCGTTCCCGGAGCTGGGCCTGGACTCGATGATGGCGATGAACCTGCTGCGCGATGCCAAACAGCTGGTCCGCGTCGACCTTTCTGCCACGATGCTGTGGAACCATCCGTCCATCGCGCAGATGTCGGACTTCGTCGCCGACCTTCTGGCGCCGATGCAGCAGCCCGCCGAGGACGTCGAGCCCGCGGTCGTCGAAGGCGACTCCGCCGCCGACGACGATTCGTTCGGCCTGCTCGACGAGCTGTTCGACAGCATCGAATCCGATTCCGTCGAGTCGGCCCGTGCCGGCAGTGAGGGCTCAAACTGATGAAGACCACCTTCGACAGGATCTCGGCCATGTCGGCCGAGCAGCGCGACAAGCTCACCGAGCAGTTCGAGAAGGCCTCTCGTGTCGCCGGCGCCGAGCCGATCGCGGTCGTGGGTATCGGATGCCGTTTCCCCGGCGGTGCCACGAACCCCGAGAACTACTGGAAACTCCTGGAATCAGGCACCAACGCGGTCACCGAGGTGCCCGCCGACCGCTGGGACGGCGACGCCTACTACGACCCGGACGTGACGGCCCCGGGCCGGATGCCGTCGAAGTGGGGCGCCTACATCGACGACATGCAGGGCTTCGACGCCGAATTCTTCGGCATCACCCCCCGCGAGGCCGCCGCGATGGACCCGCAGCAGCGTGTCGTCCTCGAAGTCGCCTATGAGGCATTGGAGAACGCCGGCATGGCGCCCGACACCCTGGGCGAGATCCGCGGCGCCGTCATGCTCGGCGTGTACTACAACGAGTATCAGAGCGCCTCGGCGGGCAACCCCGACACCATCGACGCCTATTCGGCCACCGGCAACGCGCACAGCGTCACCGTCGGCCGCATCGCGTACCTGCTCGGCCTCAAGGGGCCCGCGGTCGCGGTCGACACGGCGTGCTCGTCTTCGCTGGTCTCGATCCACCTGGCCTGCCAGAGCCTGCGCATGCGCGAGAGCGATCTGGCGCTGGCCGGCGGCGTCAGCCTCAGCCTGCGCCCGGAAACCCAACTGGCGCTGGGCAAGTGGGGGATGCTGTCCCCGCACGGGCGGTGTTATGCATTCGATTCGCGCGCCAACGGCTTCGTGCGTGGCGAAGGTGCGGGCGTCGTCGTCCTCAAGCGGCTGACCGATGCCGTCCGCGACGGAGACCGCGTGCTCGGCGTCGTCCGCGGGTCCGCCGTCAACCAGGACGGCCGCTCCAACGGCCTCACCGCGCCGAACGCCCCGTCGCAGAAGGACGTCATCGCACGCGCACTGCGGTCGGCCGACGTCGCCGCGGGCACCGTCAGTTACGTCGAAACCCACGGCACAGGAACCTCGTTGGGAGATCCCATCGAGTTCGATGCACTTGCCGCCGTCTACGGCAAGGGCGACACCCCCTGCGCGCTCGGCGCGGTCAAGACCAACATGGGCCATCTCGAGGCCGCGGCGGGCATCGCGGGATTCATCAAGACCGTGCTGACCCTGCAGCACGGTGCGATCGCGCCGAACCTGCACTTCGAGAAATGGAACCCGACGATCGATCCGTCGGGCACCCGGTTGTTCGTCCCGACGGCCAGAGTCGACTGGCCCAAGACCGAGCACCCCCGTCGTGCGGCCGTGTCCTCCTTCGGTATGGGCGGCACCAACGCCCACATCGTGCTGGAGCAGGGACCCGAGCCGGCCCCCGCGCCCGTCGCTCCTGCGCCGACGGTGGCCACCCTCGTCGTGTCCGGCAAGACGCCGGCGCGCCTTGCGGCGGCGGCGAAGTCGCTGGCGGACTGGCTCGAAGGCGACGGCGCGGCGGTGTCGCTGACCGACGTCGCCTACACGGTCAACCACCACCGCACCCGCTACAACACCATCGCCACGGTATGCGCCCGCACCCACGACGAGGCCGTCGCCGGCCTGCGCGCGCTGGCTGCCGGCAGGCAGGCACCGGGTGTGATCGGCGCGCACGACGCCAAGACGGGTAAAGGGACGGTGTTCCTGTACTCCGGCCAGGGCGCACAGTGGGCAGGCATGGGCAAGGCGCTGCTCGCCGAGGAGCCCGCGTTCGCCGCCGCGATCGACGAGCTGGAGCCCGCATTCGTCGACAAGGTGGGCTTTTCGCTGCGCCAGACGCTGGAAGCCGGCGAGCCGGTCACCGGGATCGACCGCATCCAGCCGGTACTTGTCGGCATGCAGCTGGCGTTGACCGAGCTGTGGCGCTCCTACGGCGTCGAGCCCGACGCGGTGATCGGCCACTCGATGGGTGAGGCCACCGCCGCCGTGGTGGCTGGAGTCCTCACTCCCGCAGAGGGTTTCGACATCATTGCGACCCGCACCCGGCTGATGAAGCGGCTGTCCGGGCAGGGCGCCATGGCGCTGCTCGAACTCGACGCCCAGGCGGCCGAGAAGCTGATCGCCGACCGGCCCGACGTGACGATCGCCGTATACGCCTCGCCGAAGCAGTCGGTCGTCGCGGGCCCGCCGGACCAGGTCGACGAGCTCATCGCCATCGTCGACGGGCAGGGCAAGCTGGCCCGCCGTGTCGAGGTGGACGTCGCGTCGCACCATCCGACGATCGACCCGGTGCTGCCCGAACTGCGTGAGGCGCTGGCCTATCTGGCCCCGGCCGCACCGAAGATCCCGCTGGTGTCGACGGTCGCCTACACCGGGTCCGCGCCGATGTACACGGCCGACTACTGGGCGGCCAACCTGCGCAACCCGGTGCGCTTCAGCCAGGCGGTGCACGAGGCCAGCGCCGAGAACAGCAGCTTCATCGAGATCAGCCCACATCCTCTTCTGTCGCACGCGATCTCGGACACACTGGCGGCGCAGTCGACGAGCCGCAAGTTTCATGTCGGTGGCACCGTCAACCGCGACCATCCCGAGACGGTGGCCTTCCACGCGCAACTGTCGGCGGTGCGGCCGCCGGCGGTCACGGCGCCGGAGGGCAGCACGGGACGTCTCGTCGATGCTCCCGCGACGGCGTGGCAGCACACGGCGTACTGGATGGCGGACCGCTCGGGGAGCCAGCAGTTCTCCGGTGCGCATCCGATGCTCGGCCTGCACGTCGAGTTGCCGTCGGGCACCGGCCACGTCTGGCAGTCCGACGTCGGGCTCGAGGCCCATCCGTGGTTGGCCGACCACATCGTGCACGGCCTGCCGGTGATGCCGGGCGCGGGTTTCGCCGAGATCGCGCTGGCCGCCGCACAGGAGGCTCTGAGCCTGCCCGCGACTGAAGTCGAGGTCGCCGTCGAGGTCGAGCAGATGCTCCCGCTCGGCGAGCACACCAAGCTGACCACCCAGGTGGTCCCCGGCGACGACGGCGCACTGCGGGTGGAGATCCACTCCCGCTCGGATGCGGGCACCTGGACCCGGCATGCGGCGGGCACGGTGAAGGCGGCCGCGCCGACCACGCCGGCCAAGCAGACACCGTCCGGTGGTGAGGGCACCCCGGTGTCACCGGGCGACTTCTACTCTGCGCTGCGTCGCACCGGTGCCCACCACGGGCAGGCCTTCGCGGCCCTGACCCGCATCGTGCGTTCCACCGGCCGGGCCGACACCGAGATCGTGCTGCCTGACGAGGCCACGCCGCACCGCGGGGTCGTGCTGCACCCGGTGATGCTCGACGCTGCCCTGCAGGGGCTTGCCGCCGCGCTGGGCGACGAGTCCCTGACCGACGCCAACGACGTCACCTATCTGCCCGTCGGCTTCGGGTCGATCCGGGTGTTCGGCGAAATCGGCCGCCGCGCCAAGTGCCGCGCGGAGCTGGTCAGCGTCGCCGACCACAGCGGTGACGCCGTCGGCCGTGTCACGCTCACCGACGACAGCGGCACCGTGCTGGCCCAGGTCAACGAGGTGGCGCTGAAGCGCATCCAGCGCCGCACCGTGCCACTTCCGTTGTCGCAGAAGATCTTCGACTCACGCTGGGTGGAGAAGCCCACCCCCGCCGCGGGCTCGGCCACCGGAAGCTGGCTGGTGCTCTCGGCCGGGGCCGACGCCGAGGCGGCCGCGGCCGGCTTTGCGGAGCGATTCGGCGGCGCCCACCGAAAGGTGGTCACCGCCGACCTCGGCGACGAGACCGCCGCCCGCGACGCGTTCGCCGCGGCGACGTCCGACGCCGAGCTGCCGCCGGCCGGCGTCGTCGTCCTGGTGGATCTTCCGGCCTTCGACGGCACCGATGCCGCGCCCAGCGTCACGGCGGCGCAGGACGCGCTATGGGAGATCGCCGCGACGGTGCGCACGATCGTCGGCAGCTGGCACGGCAGGCCGCCGCGGCTGTGGGTGGTGACCCGCGGTGGTTTGGCGATCACCGACGCCGACGGCGGAGGCAACCCGGGCGTCGGCAGCCTGAAGGCGCTGATCCGGGTGCTCGCCTACGAGCACCCCGACCTGCGCGCGACGCTGCTCGACGTCGGTGACGGCGATGCCGGCGAGATCCTGGCCGCTGAGATCGAGGCGGACGGAACCGACGACATCATCGCCTGGCGCGGCGGAACCCGTCAGGTGGAACGGCTCTCGCGGGCCACACTGCCCGCGTCGCCGGGCCGGCTCGTCGTGCGCGCAGACGGCTCGTATGTCGTCACCGGTGCCCTCGGTGGTGTCGGTCTGGCCGTCGTGCGCTGGCTGGTGGACAACGGTGCGGGACGGCTGGTCCTCAATGGACGCAGCGCCCCGTCGCCGGACGCGCAGGCCGTTCTCGACGACTTGTCCCGTCGCGCCGAGATCTCCGTGGTGACCGGCGATGTCGCGCAGCCGGGCACCGCCGCGAGGCTCGTGGCGGCAGCCGAGGAGACCGGCAAGCCACTGCGCGGCGTGATCCACTCGGCGGCCGTGCTCGACGACGAGCTCGTCGTCGGCCTGACCCGCGAGAGCGTGGAGCGGATCTGGGCGCCGAAGGCGTTGGGTGCGTGGCGTCTGCATGAGGCCGCGGCGGGCAAGGACCTCGACTTCTGGGTCGGGTTCTCCTCGGTGGCGTCGCTGCTCGGCTCGCCGGGGCAGTCGGCCTACGCGGCCGCGAACGCCTGGCTCGACGCTCTGGTGAGCTGGCGTAACGCTGCGGGCCTGCCCGCGACGACGGTGAACTGGGGGCAGTGGGCCGACGTCGGCCTCGCGAGCTCCCTGCGCTTCTCGGTGCTGGACCCGATCAGTCCCGACGAGGGTGTGGAGGCGCTGGGCGGCGTTCTCGCCGCGGGCTTCTCGCAGGTCGGCATCGCGCGGTTGCGGCTGGACCGCGCCGCGGCGGCGTTCCCGGAGATCCGCCAGATCGGCTTCTTCTCCGACCTGGTCGCAGAGCTGGACGTCGACGACGCCGACGACGACTGGGAGGGTGCCGACGCCCTCAGGAATCTCGACGCCGCCGAGATCAACCGTGTGGTGGTCGCGCGACTGCGCCGCCGCATCGCCGGTGTCATGGGTTATTCGGACGACAGTGCGGTCGATACGGCCAAGCCGTTGACCGAAATGGGTCTGGACTCCCTGATGGCGGTGCGGATGCGCAACACCATCCGCGGGGACTTCGGGGTGGAGCCGCCGGTGGCGCTGTTGCTGCAGGGGGCCACACTGGGCGATGTGGCGCTGGACCTGATCCGCCAGCTCGGTCTCGCCGAGGAGGACAGCTCCGAGCGTCCCAACGCTCTGCGCGACCGGGCACAGCAACGCGCCGCCGCGCGTCAACGGGCCGCATCGCGGCGAAAGGTGGGACCACGATCGTGACCAGTGGTATCGGAGAAGAGCTGCCGGACAACGCCGTAGCGGTCATCGGCATGGCCGGACGGTTCCCCGGTGCGGCGTCGGTGTCGGAGTTCTGGCGCAACCTGCGCGACGGGGTCGAGTCGATCGTCGACCTGTCCGAAGGCGATCTGCTGGCCGAGGGCGTCACCGAGAAGACGCTGGCCAACCGGTCCTACATCCGCCGGGCGGCGCTCATGTCGGGCATCGAGGAGTTCGACGCCGACTTCTTCGGGTTCACCCCCTATGACGCCAGGGCGCTCGACCCTCAGCATCGGCTGTTCCTGCAGACGGCGTTCCACGCCTTCGAGGACGCCGGCCTGGACCCCAAAGGCCTCGAGGCGACAGTCGGCGTGTTCGGCACGAGCTCGACCAGCGGCTACCTGCTGCACAACCTGATGTCGAATTACGACCCGATGATGGTGATCGGCCAGGGCGCCAGCTTCGACATGGTCGCGCTGTCGCTGTCCAACGACAAGGACCATCTCGCCACGCGGGTGGCCCACCACTACGACCTGCGCGGGCCGGCACTGTCGGTCGCCACCGCCTGCTCGTCCTCACTCGTTGCGGTGCACCTGGCCTGCCAGTCGATCCTCAACGGCGAGTGCGACATCGCGCTGGCCGGCGGTTCGTCGCTGCGCATCCCCAACAAGGTCGGTTACTGGTACGCCCAGGGCTCGATGGTGTCGCCGACGGGGCAGTGCCGGCCGTTCGACGTCCGATCCGATGGCACGGTGTTCGGCAGCGGTGTCGGCGTCCTTGTGCTCAAGGCGTTGCAGGACGCGGTCGACGACGGCGACCGCATCCACGCGGTGATTCGCGGTTCGGCGCTCAACAACGACGGCGCGACGAAGATGACGTACGCCGCGCCGAACGCGCTGGGACAGGCCGAGGTCATCGCCGAGGCGCACGCCGTCGCAGGCGTGGACGCGTCGTCGATCACCTACGTCGAGACCCACGGCACCGGCACTCCGCTGGGCGATCCGATCGAGATCGAGGGTCTGCGCCAGGCATTCGAGCTGGCCGAGGAAACCCGAAGCGCGCCTTGCTATCTCGGCTCGGTGAAGTCGAACATCGGCCACCTGGAGACCGCCGCGGGCATCGCGGGCATCATCAAGGCCATCCTGTGCCTGCAGAACAAGGCCATTCCCGCCACGCTGCACTACACCAGCCCCAATCCCGAGCTGCACATCGACCGCGGGCCGTTCCGGATCCGCAGCCAGTACGGGCCGTGGGAGTCCGAGGGCATCCGCCGCGCGGGTGTCAGCTCCTTCGGCGTCGGCGGCACCAACGCCCACGTGATCCTGGAGGAGGCGCCCGCCCAGCCCGCGCAGGCAGCTGCCCCGGCACGTCCGCAGGTCCTCGTGCTGTCGGCGAAAACCCAAGAGGCCCTTGATCAGTCGCGCGCAGCGCTGGCAGAGGAGCTGGAGCAGGCCGACGAGGTCAGCCTCGCCGACGCGGCATACACGCTGACCCGGCGCCGCACCGAGCCGGTCCGGCTCGCGGCGGTCGTGCAGGATCAGCAGAACGCCGCCGCCGTGCTGTCGGCCTCGCTGGCAGACGGGGTGACCGACAACGTCTTCATCGGCACCGGACTGCCGGACGGGGAACGGTCGGCCGACAGGGTTGCGTTCCTGTTCCCCGGGCAGGGCGCACAGCACATCGGCATGGCGCGCGGCCTCTACGACAGCGAGCCCGTGTTCGCGCGCCACTTCGACGAGTGCGCGGCCCTGTTCTCCGCCGAGATGGGTTACGACCTCAAGGCCGAGATCTTCGACGGTGCCGGACGCAACCTTGAGCCCACCGACCGCGCCCAGCCGGCACTGTTCACCGTCGAGTACGCGCTGGCGAAGCTGATCCAGTCCTACGGCGTGCAGCCCTCCATCATGGCCGGGCACAGCATCGGTGAGTACCCGGCAGCGACGATCGCCGGAGTCTTCGACCTGGAGACCGCCGTCAAGGTGGTCTCGATGCGGGCCAAGCTGATGCACGCCGCGCCGCGCGGCGTCATGGTCGCGGTGCCGCTGAGTCCCGAGGCGGTCGCCGAGCACCTCACCCCCGACGTCGACATCGCGACGGTCAACGATCCCGGCAGCTGCGTGGTCGCGGGCAGCGACGAGGCGATCCGGGCGTTCCAGGCGGCGCTGGCCGAGAAGGGCATCGCGGCGCGCCGGGTGCGCACCTCGCACGCGTTCCATTCCCGCCTGATGGATTCGGTGGTCGCCGAGTTCAGCGCGTTCCTGTCCCGGGTGACGTTGCACGAACCGCGAATTCCGCTGCTGTCCAACGTCACCGGCACGACGATGACAGCGGCCGAGGCGACGAACCCCGCCACGTGGGCGCGTCAGATCCGGGCCACCGTCCGTTTCGCCGACGAGCTCGACGCGTTGCTGGCCATGCCGGACAGGGTGCTCATCGAGGTCGGCCCCGGCGGCACGCTGACGTCGTCGGCGGGACGCCACCCGCGGTGGTCCGAACGCCACCGCGCGGTGCGGTTGATGCGGCATCAAGCCCAGAATCGCGGCGACCACGAAACGTTCCTGCTGGCGCTGGGGCAGTTGTGGGCCGCAGACGTCGAGGTCGATTGGGACCAGGGTGCGGAGGTGACGCACGAGCTGGTCACGCTTCCCGGCTATCCGTTCGCCAAGCAGCGTCACTGGGTCGAGTACAACGCGGGTGCGGCGTGGGTCGCCAACGGTTCGGGCGCCTCCGGCGTGGGCGCCAACGGCACTGGCGGCGCGGCGCCCGCGACCGCCGGCGGCGCGTCCACGGTGGAGGCCTCGCTGCAGCGGATCTGGGCGCAGTGCCTCGGCGTGGCCACGGTCGAGCGCAACGCGAACTTCTTCGAGATCGGCGGTGATTCGCTCATCGCGATCAGTGTCGCGATGACCGCGGGCCACGAGGGTCTCGATCTGACCCCGCAGGATCTGTACGAGAATCAGACGGTCGCTGCGCTGGCCAAGGTGCTGACGGCGCGGTACGCCGAGGGCGGCTTGGCGCGTCAGGTACTCGACGACACGGTGAACCCGCCGGTTCCGCCCAACGTCGCGTACTTCCTGGAGAACGGCCTGAGCGACATCGGCCGGTGGCGCATCCCGGTGATCCTGCGACTGCGCTCCGATGTGAGCGAGGCCGACGTGCGCGCGGTGCTGACCGCTGTCACGGCGGCGCACGACGCGTTGCGGGTGCATCTGGTGGAGCGGTCCGGCACATGGGATCAGACGATCGCCGAGCCCGCCGAGTTCACCGAGCTGGTGACCCGGCGGTTGCCGGACGGCGTCGGCGCAGGCAGTCCGCAGGAGCGCGAAGCGGTGCTGGGTTTCCTCGACGAGCAGGTCCGCGAGCACCAGGTCGTGGTGCCGCTGACGGCGACGTTCGTCCAGGGCGTGGCCGGTGGTGCGTCGTATCTGGCGCTGAGCCTGCACGGCACCGCGGGCGGCTCCGGGGATGACGGCGCGTCCCGCGACATCCTGCTCACCGACATCTTCACCGCGTTCAACCAGCGGATGGCCGGTGAGGAGATCGCGCTGGCACCCGTCGGCGCGTCGTGGCGTGAGTGGTCACAGCGGTGCGCGGGCCTGGCCAGCCACCCGGCGGTACTGGAGAGCCGGGACTACTGGCTGGAGGTTGCGGGCAAGCCCACGCTGCACATCGCCGGTGCAGAGGCGTCGGGACGTCCGGGCGCAGCCGACGTGGCGCGCGTCTCGTCGGCGCTGTCGGCCGCCGAGACCGGCGAACTCGACGACGCCCGCAGACGGCTGCGGCTCCCGGTGGAGGACATCCTGTTGGCTGCGCTGGCCCGCACCGTGGCCACGACGGTCGGCGAGGGTGCGGTGGCCGTCGACCTGGGCGGCCGTGGCCGTTCGGTGCTCAAGCCAGACGTGGATTTGCAGCGCACGGTCGGATGGTTCACCACGCTGCATCCGGTGGTGCTGCACGCCCGCAGGGCCGGCAGCGCGGCCGAGTCGCTCTCGGAGGTACACGAGACGCTGGACGCGGTACCGCATTACGGGATCGGTTACGGGCTGCTTCGCTACCTGTTCGCGCCCACCGCGCGGGCGCTGTCTGCGAGTCGGCCCGCCGACATCCTGTTCTCCCACGTCGGGACCATCCCCGAGGTGCCGTCGGAACAGCCCGATGACGCCCCGGTGCAATTCGACGCGGACACGGCGATGCCGATCCGCGACACGCTCCCGGGTCTGGGCCACGCGATCGAACTGCGGGTGTACCGCACGGCGGGCGTGCTCCATATCGACTGGTGGTACGACAATCGGCGTCTCGGGCCCACCGATGTGGAATCCTTTGCCCGGCAGTACTCGGCCGCCGTCCTGGAGATCACCAGGGAAGCGCTGGCCGAGGCGGACAGCGACACGGCCGGTGAAGAGCTGGCGCTGGTCGATCTGTCGTGAGCGGGTAGAGGGGAGCGGGCATGTCCAGCTCAGAGAAGGCCGTCGTCGTCGCCGGCATCAAGAAGTCGTTCGGCTCGGTCACCGCGCTGCGCGACGTCAGCTTCGAGGTGGAGCGCGGTGAGGTACTGGGCCTGCTCGGGCCCAACGGTGCGGGCAAGACGACCACGGTGAACATCCTGTCCACACTGATCAAGCCGGACAGCGGACGCGCACTGATCGCCGGTCACGACGTGGTCAGCGACCCGGCGGGGGTCCGCCGGGCGCTGATGCTCACCGGTCAGCACGCCGCGTTGGACGACCTGCTGACCGGCCGCGAGAACCTGCTGATGTTCGGGCGCCTGCAGGGTCTGAAGAAGAAGGTCGCCAAACAGCGCGCGCAGGAGCTGCTGGAGCAGTTCGATCTGGTGCATGCCGGCGACCGCGCAGTGGGCAACTACTCCGGCGGCATGAAGCGCCGGATCGACATCGCGTGCGGTCTGGTCGTGCGGCCGGAGGTGGTGTTCCTCGACGAACCCACCACGGGACTTGATCCCCGCAGCCGGCAAGCCATTTGGGAACTTGTCACCGACTTCAAGGAAGCCGGGATCGCGACGTTGCTGACCACCCAGTACCTCGAAGAGGCCGACCTGCTCAGCGACCGCATCATCGTGATCGACAAGGGCACCGTCATCGCCGAGGGAACCGCGGATCAGCTCAAGGAGCGCACCGGCGGCACCTACTGCGAGATCGTGCCGCGACAGCTCAGCGACATCCCGGAGGTGGCCAGGATCCTCGGTCCGCTGCTGCCCGACGCGCACCGGGCCGCTCTGAGCGACACCTCGGACCGGATCTCGATGCCGGCGCCCGACGGGCCGGGCACCCTGATGCAGGCTCTGCACCTGCTCAGCGAGGCCAACATCGACCTCACTGACATCGCGCTGCGCCGTCCGTCTCTCGACGAGGTGTTCCTCGCCCTCACCGGGGATCACCCGAAGACCATCGAGGACGACGAGGAGCTCTCTGCGGCGGACGCGGGCGCCTACGCGTGATCGAGCAGACCGCGATTCCTCAACGCTCGGCGGCTATCCCGCGCGGCGTTCGGCCGCCGGTGTCGGCGATCCAGCAGTGGTGGGTGCTGACCATCCGGATGATCATCCCGACGCTGCGCAACGGCGAGCTCGGCACCCAGATCGTCGGGTCGATCGTCTTCACGATCGGCTATTACCTTCCGCTCAAACAGATGATGGGCGCGGTGCAGCCGCTGAGCAGCTACGCGCAGTACCTGACACCGCTGATCATCCTGCAGGCGATCTGGTTCGCGGCGATCTCGGCGGCGTTCCGGTCGGCGACGGACTCCGTGCAGGGCATCAACCGGCGGTTCCGCGCCATGCCGATTCCGTCGATCACCCCGCTGGCGTCGCGGATGACGGCGAGTATGTACCGCTGCTGTATCGCGCTGGTGGTGTCGGTGGCGTGCGGGTATGTCATCGGGTTCCGATTCGACAACGGTGTGCTGCACGCACTCGGGTTCGTCGGCCTCGTCCTGCTGATCGGCGCGGCGCTCGCGATCATCGGCGACCTGATCGGCATCGCCACGCAGAACCCCGAGGCGACCGCCCCGATGATGCTGATTCCCCAGCTGACACTCGGTTTGGCGTCGGTCGGCCTTCAGCCGGTCGAGCGGTTCCCCGACTGGATTCAGGGGTTCGTACGCAATCAGCCGCTGTCGCAATGGGTTTACGGGCTGCAGGCGCTGGCCGGTGACAGCACCGCAGCGGCGCCCGAGCCGACGTTGTCAGTGCTGGGCCCCGGCATTCTGTGGGCCGTCGGCTGCATCGTGGTCGCACTGGCGCTGCATACCTGGGTGAGCGGGAAGCGGCGACGCTCATGAGCCTTCAGTCGTCCACGGCGCCTTACCGGCCCGGCGGCAGACACCGCCGCGAGAGGATCTGGGAGAACTCACCGAAACGGCTGCTGCCGCAGGTGATGGTGTTGACGGCGCGCATCCTGCGGCGCTGGAGCCGCGATCCGGCGACCCTGGTGCAGTCGATGGTGATGCCCGCGGTGTTCCTGGTGGCGCTGGACATCGTGCTCGGAGATGTCATCGAACAGGTCACCGGCCACAGCGGGCTGTACGGCCAGGTGCCGCTGGTGGCCCTGGTGGGCGGGATGACCGGTTCGATCATCGGGGCGGTCGGCATCATGCGGGAACGCGAGGTCGGCCTGCTGTCTCGCTTCTGGGTGGTTCCGGTGCACCGCGCGGCCGGGCTGCTGGCCAGGCTCACGGCCGACTTCGTGCGCATCGTGGTGATCACCCTCGTCGTCATGTCGGTGGGGTTGCTGCTCGGGTTCCGCTTCGAGCAGGGCGTCCCGGCCGCGATCCTGTGGGTGTTCATGCCCGCCCTGTTCGGGGTCGCCCTGTCGGCCGCGGTGCTGACGCTGGCGCTGTTCTCTTCGAGCACCATCGCCCCGCAGGCCACCGAGATCGTCATCGCGATCCTGATGTTCTTCTCGATCGGTTTCGTGCCGCTCGACCAGTACCCGGAGTGGCTGCAGCCGTTCGTCGAAAACCAGCCCGTCAGCACTACGATCGAGGCGATGAAGGGCCTGTCGCTGGAAGGTCCGATCGCGCAACCGGTCCTGTTCTCGGTGTTGTGGGCGGCAGGTATCGGCGCAGTCTGCGCGCTGCCGCTGGCGATCGGCTATCGCAAGGCCAGCAAGCGCGGCTGACACAAGCCGAACAACATCTCGAGGGAGTTGGGTACTCATGTTTCCGTCATCGGGCATCAGAAAGCTGGCACGCAGCGAGGAGATGTTCGCCGAGACGCAGAACTTCGTCGGCCTGGCCGCCCACGTGCGTGGCACCGTCGACGTCGACGCACTGTCGGAGGCCTTCGACGCGCTGCTGCAGGCGCATCCGGTGCTCAACGGTCACCTCGAGCAGCTGCCCGACGGCAAGTGGGAGATCGTCCTCGACGACCTGATGCACGAGGGGCTGGAGGTCGTCGAGCTCACCGGCGACGCCGAAGCGCCGCCCCTGCTGTTCGACCAGACCGCCGCGCTGACCCACCTGCGTCTCACCCGGCGCGACGACGAGACGCATCTGACGCTGTACATCCACCACAGCCTCGCCGACGGCCATCACCAGTTCAGCCTTGTGGAGGAGCTCTTCTCGACCTACACCGACCTTGTGACCACCGGCACCACACGACAGGCGCCGGTGGCACCGGTGCCGACGTCGCTGGAGTCGGTGCTGTCTGACCGCGGGGTGGAGAAGAAGCTACGGTCGGGCCTGGAGCGGTTGCTCGCCGCGATGTTCGCCTACGACGTACCGCCGTCTCGAAGGGCGCCTTCGGACACCAATCCGGCTCTGCCGCAACGTGTCCCGATGGAGTTCTGCAAGCTCTCCGAGGCCGAGACCGACAACATCATCGCGTTCTGCCGGGCCAACAAGCTCGGCCTGAACAGCCTGTTGTCCGCGGCGATCCTGATGGCCGAGTGGCAGTTGCGCGAGACGCCGAACATCCCTGTGCCCTACGTGTATCCGGTCGATCTGCGCTATCTGCTGTCCCCACCGGTCTCGGCCACCGAGTGCACCAACCCCGTCGGCATCGCCACCTACCTGGCCGAGATCAACCCCGGCACCGACGTCGTCGACCTCGCCCGCGACATCAACGACACCTTCAAGAAGGACATCGCCGAGGGCGTGATCCAGCAGAGCTTCCTGCATTTCAGCCCCCAGTACGTGGGCAACCCGCCCGGGCTGCCCGACGTCGTGATGTTCACCGACAACGGCATCGTCCCCCCGATGCGGATGCCTCCCGAGATGGAGCTCGCGGCCAGCCACGGCGAGCTGTACTTCGCCGTCGGTGCGGGTATCGAGATCTACACCAGCAAGATCTTCGCGGGCCGGCTGATGATCGAATACCACTCGCACGGACCGCAACCGGAGAAGTCCGTGCAGGCGATCGAGTCGCTGCTGCGCGGCATCGCCGCGCAGCAGGCCACGGCTCGGGTCGGCTGACTCAGTGTCAGCTGACGGGCCCGAATGCGTAGCGGTGATATTGCAGGGCGTTACGCACCGGCGGCACAACACGAATGGCGCGCCCCAGGGCTTTGAAGAGTTTCGACGCGCGGGGTGCGGTACTGGCGCTGAAGATCGTCACCGACGCCAGCAGCCGGGTCCCGGCGACGTTGGAGAGGATGTCGTCGGGACTGTTGACCGCCCAGTGCAGCGTGGATCCGGTCTTGCGCACCAGGGTCTGGGTCTTCTGCGACCGGATACCGACCCAGTTGTAGAAATCGATCTGCAACTCGCCGGACGGGAATCGGTCCACGACGCGGCGCAGCAGAGCGATGCCGTCCTCTTCCGTCAGGTACATGCTGATGCCCTCGGCCAGGAACAGCACCGGCTTGTCGGCCGGGATCTGGTCGAGCCAGGACAGTTCCGTGGCCGGGGTCGGGAGCAGGTGGTAGTTCGGCCGCGACGGGTAGACCTGTTCGCGCAGCTCGATGACGCCGGGGAAATCGACGTCGTACCACTGCACGTCGGGTCCGGGGTCGACGCGGAACACGCGGCTGTCGAGCCCGCACCCGAGGTGCACCACCGTGCAGGGGCCGTGCGCCGCGATGAACTGCTTGGCCCAGATGTCGTACTGCGCGGTGCGGACGGTGACGATGGGCGCCCACTTGCCGTCGACGCCGAGATCATTCCAGTCGTAGTCGATGCGCTCGATCGCCTCTTTGGCGAACCTGTCGCCGAGAACGGGGCGCTCGAAGTCGGCGTCGAGGGCTTTCAGATAGAGGGTCGTCAGCATCGTCTGGGCCGGCCCGGTCAGATCGATGGAAACCTTGTCCGTCATGCAGGAGAGGCTATGCGCAAACGCCGCCGGGGAACAATCAGCCCCACACCGGAAGGAGCAGAGATGCATGCAGTATCGGAAAACTCAAGGTGCGCCGCATGAGCCGGGTTCTGTTCGTCTACTACTCCTACACCGGGCAGACACAGAAGGTCCTCGACGCCGCCGCCGACGTCCTGCGCGACCGCGGGTGCGAGGTGCAGATGGCGCCGATCGAGTTCGTCGACGCGCAGTACTCCGAACCGTTCACCCGCTTCCCCATGCGCAGCGTGTGGCCGGACATGTTCAGTGTGTTCAAGGCTCAGGGCAAGGGGGAGACGGGCGAGATCCGCACGCCCGAGGCGGTGCGGGCGGGGCAGTACGACCTCGTCGTCTTGGGGTCGCCGACCTGGTGGCGGACGGTGAGCATGCCGCTGCGGTCCTTCCTCGAATCCAGCGACGCCGCGGTGCTCGACGGCACGCCCTACGCGGTGTTCACCGTGTGCCGGCGCTACTGGCGGGAGAACCTGGAGGCGGTCCGCGAGCTCGCCGACAAGCGGGGCGGCCGCTTCGTCGACAGCATCCATTTCGAATATCCGGGTGGACAGCTGCAGTCCATGCTGTCGCTGACGAGCTATCTGGGGTCGGGCGAGTACAAGGACCGCTATCTGGGCGTCAAGATACCGCCGACGAATATCAGTGCCGCACAGGTGGATCAAGCTCGGGCGTTTGCGGGCAGGCTGGCGGACCGGTTGTTCGGAGGACGGTGAGTAGGCCGCGCCATGCCCACACCCTTTGACGTCCAGACGGATTCACCGGCCGGGGTCGAGCAGATCCTCGCCGCCTTCGGCGACGAGGAGTACTGGCGTGACCGGATCGCCGAGTTCGGCGGTGGTACAACCACGCTGGACAGGCTCGACGTCGATGCCGACGGCGCGGTCTCGGTCGCGACCACCCAGGACCTGCGCAACGACCTGCTGCCCGGACCGCTGACCAAGGTGTTCAGAGGCAACCTCTCGATCGTGCGCACCGAGACGTGGCACCGCACAGGTGCCGATGCGGTAGCCGGCGCGGTCACGATCTCTGCCTCCGGCGTTCCGGGTTCGGGTGTGGGAAGCGCCACAGTCGCTCCGGTGTCGGACGGTTCGCGATTCAGCTTCACCGGAACCGTGGAGGTGAAGATCCCGATCGTCGGAAGCCGGGTCGAGAAAGCCATCTGCGGTCAGATCGTCACCGAGATCCCGCAACTTCAGCGCTTCACCTCCGATTGGATTGCACAGAATGGCTGAACCCACCCCATCGACACCGGAAGCCCTTGCGCGGCTGGATATGTCGCTGATCGATGTGATGATGACGCAGCGCGCGGTACGCCGCGTCTACCCCGACCCGATCGACGACGAGATTTTGATGAAGTGCATCGAGGTCGCCCTGCATGCGCCCACGGGCGCCAACGGTCAGAACTGGGAATTCATCGTCGTCAAGGATTACGCGACGAAGAAGAAGCTCGCCAAGCGGTATCGGCAGGCATGGAACCTGTACTACCACGCGGTGATCCGGCGGGTGTCCAAGCGCGACCCGTCGATGGCCAAGACCGCGCGCGCGGTGCAGTGGCAGGTGGACCACTTCACCGAGGTGCCCGTTCTGATCGTGGCATGCCTGCGACTCGGCGCCAAAGACGGCCGCATCCCGTTCGTGCCGATGCCCCACGCGGCGCTGTCGGGATTCTTCGGTTCCATCTACCCGAGCGTGCAGAATCTGCTGCTGGCGGCCCGCGCGATGGGCCTGGGCGCCTCGTTGATCACCCTTCCGCTGTGGAGCGTGACCTCGACGCGCAAGACCCTCGGGCTACCCGTGTCGGTGACACCGTGTTGCGTTGTGCCGCTGGGGTGGCCGCGCGGCCGCTACGGGCCGACGACCCGCAGGCCGGTCGCCGAGGTGATGCACCTCAACACCTACGGCAACCGCCCCTGGATGGGTACGGGTTAGCTTTCGCCTCCGCCGGAGCCGCTGCTGCCGGAGTCACCCGAAGCCGAGCCGTCCGAGCCGGCGTCGGATGCGGACCCACCCGAGCCGCTCGAGCCGGTGTTCTTCGCGGCGCCTGCGCTGTCGTCGTCCTGCCCGGCGTCGGAGTCGTCGTCCGCTTCGGTGTCTGCGGTTGTGTCCACCTGGTCCGTGGCGTCGGCTTCGTCGGCACCATCTGCTGAATCTTCCTGCGAGCGGGCGAACTTGCCCCTCAGGAAGTTCGTCGCGGAATCGACGATCGACGTCGTCGACGACTCGACCGCCGCTTCGGTGTCGGAGTCCTCGGCCTCGGCGGTTTCGGCCCCCGCCTCCTCGACGTCGACGACGTCGGTGTCATCCGCCGCGTGGGTGGCGAAGGAGCGCAGCTCGGATGCGGGGGACGGGCCACCGAGCACCGCCTCGGTAGGCGTGGCATCGGCGACGAGCGCCAATCCTGCTGCTTCAGAGGGGGTCTCGAGCTCTTCGGCCTCGTCGTCAGCCGGCGGTCGCAGGAAGAGCTTGACGAACGTCTCGATCTCGCGCACCGCGATCCAGTCCGGCAGGTGACCGGTGACCTGCATCGCCGCACTGAAGTTGGCGACTGCGGTGACCATTTCCCACCAGGTGGTGGTCTTGATGCCCGTCGGCTCGGCTGTCAGCGAGTCCCACACGGATTTCAAGGGTTCCGCGGGGTCCAGCTTGACGGTCTGCTTCGACCACGGCGTCTCCTCGCCGTTGAATGGTGTCCGCACTTCGGGGAAGGTGTAGCCGTCCTCGTCGTAGAACTCGCTCATCGGGACCTTGAACATCCGATCGAGCATTCCCGGCAGGTCGGGGCAGTCGTAGTTACAGCCCTCGTACATCGGCAGATTCGCCGTCGCCCACCAGTTCAGATGCCTGCCCCACGGCTCGGAGAACGCCGGAAACGGGATCAGCGTGTTGATCGTTTCCCTCAACATCGCCGGGTTGGCCTCGTCCCAGCCCCACTGATTGTTGGCGTGGTTCTCGTTCCAGCTGCCACTGATGACCATCGCGGCGGCCAGGCGATCGAGTGCGGCGACCATGTTCGCCGGAGCGCTGAGCGCCTGCTGAATCATGTTGACGGGCACGTAGGCCACCGAGGACGCGGATAGGCTGACCTCGGATTCGAGGACGCGAACGGTCGGCGCAGGGGGGGCCTGGATCGGGGTTACGGCAATGACGCTGGCTCCCACCAGAGCCACGCTGGTGGTGATGACTGGCTTGACGGCTACTCGCATGACACCCAACTTTCCCCCCGACAGTTACATCGGTCGACCGGATGACCATACCCTGCGCCCCCGGGCACAACCCGCCCCTTCCGCAAACAATCGCTTTTTGCGCTCACGCGGGCGCTGGTAGCCGGCACGTCTGCGGCCCGGCCCCTGCCTGTCGCCGCCGATCCGGGCCGCGCGGAGCCTCGACGGGGACGACCCGGAGAATTCCGATATTGACGCTGATGCGAAATTTACGGACCTCAGCGGCATTTCGCAGCCATGTGCCCATCGAGTTCGGCCATGGCCTCCGAATCGGGTCGGTCGCGGAGTCAACGGCTCCAGCTCATCGGGAGGCCCGCCGTCGGCGCTGTACCCCAGTCGGTCACGCTCGCCGGTGGCGGCCAGTGAGCAACGGTCCGAGAACGGCGAACACCGTCTCGCCGAGCGCCGATGTGCCAACGGGCATCTTGCCGCGGCAAACAACTCAGAGCTTCTTGAGCCCCCGCAGCACCGAGGTGTAGGGCGCCGTCGCCGCGATGCCTTTGCGCAGCTTGGGGTTCAGCTGGCTGCCGTTGATCACCAGCAGGTACCTCAAACCGTGGTCGCGCCACTCGGCGACCTGGTCGAGAATTTCGTCTGCGGTCCCGTGAAAACAGATCTCCTTCATCAGGGACGCCGGGACGCGAGCGGTGTACGCGAGTGCTGTCTCCTGGTCGATCGTCTGCGGAACGAGATCCTGCACGCCGGAAAAGTCGGATCCGAGGGGATGTTCGACTCCGTGCCTGGCCCAGGCCTCGGCCGGCGCGGCCAGCGCCACCGACTTCACGATGACCGAATCGAGCGCCTCGTCGACGTCGTCGCGGGTGCGCCCCGCGACCACTGTCCGGTTCACCGCCGGTGTGATCGCCATAGGGTCGCGACCGTTGTCCGAGGCGGCGGTGCGCACCGCGTCGAGGGCCCGCGAGTAGTCGTCAGGCCGCGAGATGACGAACGGCACCCAGCCGTCGGCGTAGCGCCCCGTCGCGCGCAACATCCGGGGGCCGTGCGCTGCGACCCAGATTTCCGGCCAGCGGCCCTTGTGCGGTGGCAGGTCGAAGACCGCGTGCCGAAGCGGGAACCAATCCGATTCACGCGTCACCGGCTCGCCGCCCGAATCCCACAGCGCCCGAATGGTGGCCAGCGCCTCGACCAGCCGGGCGACCGGCTTGCTCCACTCGACGCCGTAGGGTTCGTTGCCTTCGCGTTCCCCGACACCGATCCCGAGGATCGCGCGGCCGCGGGTCAGCAGGTGCAATGTGGCGGCGGCCTGCGCGGTGACCGCCGGGTGCCTGCGGCTGGCGTCGGTCACGCAGACACCGAATCGTAGCCGGCGCAGGCGATTGCGTGCTGCCAGGTGCCCGAGCATGGTCCACGGTTCGAGGATGGCGTCGACTTTGGGCACCAGTTTCGCCGCGAGCCCGAGATGCTCCGGGGTGGCCACCGACCGGGGGACCAGCGAGTTGATGTGATCGCCGACCCAGAACGAGTCGGCGCCGGTCGCCGATGCCGTGAGCATGCTGGCCGACGGGAGAAGCGTCGGCGAGATCCGGGTGTTGACGATGCCGTCGAGCAGTCCGAAACGGAAGGGGGAGACGGCGGATCGCGCGCGGAACGTCATAGTCAGCGACCGTACTCTCGCCGCGCGGACGCCCCGTCGCCACATGATCGTCGCGGCGGGTCAGTGGTAGGTTGCACATGCTCGTCTCCGATCGGAGATCCGCCCCTCGATCGAAAAGGTTGTGGCCCTGTCATGGCACCCGCGCCGCTCGAGGTGATCGACAAGGGGAGTGCGGGCCCGGCTCATCCAGTTCCGCTTCTTTTCGTGCACGGGGCGTGGCATGCGGCCTGGTGCTGGGATGAGCACTTTCTGGACTTCTTCGCCGGCAAGGGCTATCGCGCTCTGGCCCTGAGTCTGCGCGGCCACGGCAACAGCCCTTCGGACAAGCTGCTTCGGTCCCTGTCGATCAACGACTACGTCGACGACGTCGCGACCGTGGCCTCGACACTGCCGACGCCGCCGGTGGTCATCGGGCACTCGATGGGCGGCTTCGTCGTCCAGAAGTTCCTGGAGTCCCGGGACATTCCGGCGGGTGTGCTGATGGCCTCGGCGCCGCCGAGGGGCTATTTCGCGTCGGGTATTCGATGGTTGCGGCGGCATCCCAGGGACTTCCTGAAGCTGTCCGCCACGGGCACATCGCTGCCCTACGTCAGCTCACCGGAGCTGGCCAGGGAGCGGTTCTTCTCCCGCAACACCCCGGAGTCGGTTGTCGTCGCATGCGCCGCCCGACTCCAGGAGGAAAGTGCCCGCTCGGGTCGCGACGGCGTCACGGTACTGCCCCGGCCCGCGCGGGTGCGGGCACCGATGCTGGTTCTCGGCGCACTCGAGGACTCCCTGGCCGTCACTCCGGAGGAGGTCAAGGCGACCGCCGCGGCCTACGGGACCCAACCCGAATTCTTTCCCGGCATGGGGCACAACATGATGATCGAACCCGGGTGGAGATCAGTCGCCGAGCGAATCGATTCGTGGCTCGTATCTCGCGGTTTGTGAGCCCCTAGTTGTTGCTCCTGCGACGGATGTAACGGATGGGTTCCGACCATCCGCGGCTAATTGACGCGGCCAGCAAAAGCCTCTGTAACACATTCCAGTTCCCATCCGATGTTGCTGGAAGGTGGGTGCGCACTCCCGCCCGGCGAGCCGTGCCCGCAGTGGCTACGGTTCCGTAACCGGCTATCCACATTGCGTTGGTACAAATTCGCTGCGTGGACACCATCAGGTGCATCACACAGTTCATAGATGCCGTCATGGATCCGTCAGAAGTTGCCCGACGATGCCTACAGTCCCCGGAATGCCGAATTCGCCCAGGCCGACACCGGGCGGACACGTCCCGGAAACCGGGCATTGATGGCACCGGAAGCGGTTTTCTCTGAAGGGTTGCCGGGATGTTCGTGATTTCGTCCAGCAATGTCTTGCGGTGTGCGAATCTGTGATAATCTCCGCTCACCTCTGCCGTGATCGGATCGTCATCACATTGCAACGACCTGGAAGGTTGCGACATGCATTCAGCGCTCCGCCCGTATATGACGACGGGTCTTGCCATTGTGGGTTCGAGCGTCATCGCGCTCGCTCCGATCGCGCCGCCGGCGCCCGCGTTCGGCGCTGCCACCACCACGAAGCAGGTCACGCAGGACGTCACGCTCTCCGCACGGGTGGTCACGATCAACCCCACACCGGATGCGCTGGAGATGGGCGAGCAGCTGCAGGGCACGGTCTGCGGAGGAAACGGCACCCCCTGCTATGAACTTGAGTACGCGCCGATCTGGACCGGCCCCGGATACTTCGGCCTCGGCGTCGAGGCACTGAAGCAGGCTTTGGCCGGGAACCTCGGCGAGGAGACCACGATCTTCGGCTTCAGCGAGGGCGCCGTGGTCGCCTCGCAGTGGTTGGAGAAGCACCTCGAGGATCCCGACGCCTATCCGGCACCGGACAACTTGACGTTCATCGTCATCGGTAACCCGACCCGCAAGTACGGGGGCTCGGCCGTGCCGTGGGGCCAGGCGTGGCCGGACAGCCCGTACAAGGTCATCGACGTCGCGCAGCAGTACGACCCGACGGTCGACATGCCGACCGACCCCTTCAACGTGTTGGCGTCCCTCAACGCCACGATGGGCTTCTTCACCAACCACCTCGGCAAGGGCTACTCAGACGTCGACCTCGACGACCCCGCGAACAGCAAGTGGACCGAGGGCAACATCGAGTACGTCTTCGTCCCGTCCAAGACGCTGCCGATCGTCGAGCCGCTGCGCTGGTTCGGTCTCAACCAGCTGGCCGACGACCTGACGCCGGGCCTGCAGTATCTGATCGAGCAGGGTTACGACCGCGACGACCGCATCACCAACACGACGATCGATGCTCCCGAGAAGAGCTGGTCGTACATCCCGATCAACCTGGCCGAGACGATCGCCAACATTCCCTACTACGCCGTCGCAGGGACCAACCGGTTCGCCAACGCGATGCGCGCCAGTGGCAGCTGGTGGGTCTACACCCCGGTCAACGTGCTGGGCTGGGATCCGGCCAACCCGGAGATGACGCGGGCATTCGTCGACTTCCTGATTGCGATCCCGTCGATCTCCGGCCCGCTGGGCGAGATCGCCGACTACTGGGCCCGCGCGAACCTGCCGATGAACGGCGGATGCACCGGCTTCCCGCCCTGCGAGAACCCCTCAGGCATCACCGACCAGATGTTCAAGGTCATGCTGTGGGATCTGTTCAGCCCCAACGGCTTCACGTTCACCGATCCCATCACCCCGCAGTACAACCCGGTCAGCGACGTGGAGGGCTTCTGGGGCCAGGAGCTCGGCCTCGAGGGTGACCCCGTCGAGTGGTACGGCGAGACCATCCACCTCGAGCCGTTCCAGGAGTCGGCGTCCTTCTGGGATCACCTGATGTCGAAGCCTGAAGGTATCCAGACCCCGACGCTGGAAGACCAGATCGGGTCGTTCACGAACCTGCTGAGTGCGCTGAACACCACATGGAATCCGTTCGTGCCGAAGAGCTACGTGTGGAACCCGGCGATGACCCCGTTCGCGTACCTCGCGCGGCCATTCGCCAAGATCCTGTGCCCGCAGTGCAACAAGGTCGACCCGTTCATGCCGGAGGACTGGAAGGTCGGCTTGGACGTCTACCCAGGCGCCTACATCCCGCCGTCGGTCAGGGACCAGTACGACCCCGAAACCGGCAAGTACATCGGTGAGCCGGTCGACGGTCTGACCGACGAGGAAATCGCGGAGTGGAACGAGAAGGCCGGCCTGAATGACATCCCGGAGACCGAAGAGGCCGAAGCGGATTCTGCGGTAGCCAGCGCGCTGCTCGTGTCGGAGACCACCGAGGAAGCCGACGAGGAGGAGAAGCCGGACGTCATCTCGACCGCAGTCCAGAACCTGATCGACAAGTTCGATAAGGCTCCCGCCGAAGAAACCGCGACCGAGGAGACCCCCGCCGAGGAGACTCCCGCCGAGGAGACTCCCGTCGAGGAAACCCCCGCCGAGGAGACCCCCGTCGAGGAGACCCCCGTCGAGGAGACTCCCGCGGAGGAAACCCCCGCCGAGGAGACTCCGGCCGAGGACGCCGAGAAGACACAATCGACCAAGGAAAGCAAGGCTGCGGAGAAGAAGGCGGCGGCCGAGGAGTCGGAGGCGGCGTCATCCGAGTCGGAGTCCACCACAAGCAGCTCCGACAGCGGTGACAGCGACTCGGGCAGCAGCGGTAGCGGCGGCAACGGAAGCAGCGGCAGCGGCGGCAGCGGTGGCAGCGGCGGTTCCGGTGACTGACAGGGGCCGGGAGGGCCGCAAGATAGGCCGCAAGATAGGCCGCAAGATAGGCCTCCAGATAGGCCGTAGTATCGCCCCGTGAGCACGGAGCAGTTTGAGGCCGTCATCGTCGGTGCGGGATTCGGCGGGATGGGTGCCGTGATCCAGCTCAATCGGCTGGGGTACCAGAAGATCGCCATCCTCGATCGTGAGGATGACCTCGGAGGTACCTGGCACGTCAACCGCTATCCCGGACTGACGGTCGACGTCCCGTCCACCACGTATTCGTACTGGTTCGAGCCGAATCCGTACTGGTCGCGCCTCTACGCGCCCGGTGCCGAGCTCAAGACCTACGCCGAACACGTCGCCGACAAGTACAACCTGCGTCGCTATATGCGATTCGGAACCACCGTCGAGGGTGCTCGGTGGGACGAGGAGAGTCAGACCTGGCTCGTGTCGCTGGTCGGCGGGGAGACGCTGCGCACGCAGTTCCTGATCCTCGCGACGGGCTATCTGTGCCAGCCGAAGAGGCCCGACATTGCCGGGATTGACGACTTCGCCGGTACGGTGTTGCACGCCCAGCAGTGGGATCACGACTACTCGCTCAAGGGCAAGAAGGCGGCGATCATCGGCACCGGTTCGACCGGCGTGCAGCTGATCCCGAAACTGGCCGAGGATGTCGCGGAGCTGACGGTGTACCAGCGCACACCCATCTGGGTGATGCCCAAGCTGGACTTCTCGTTCGGCCCGCGGGCTCAGCGATTGTTCGCCAGAGTTCCTGCCACGCAACGGTTCTTACGACTGTCCAGTGACATGTTCATGGACATCATGGTGACCATCGCGATGTGGAAGTTCCGCCAGTTCCGTCCTGTGAACCGGGCGGCGGCCGCGATCGGACGGCTGCACCGGTTCCTCGCCATCCGGGACAGGGAGCTTCGTCGTCAACTCACGCCGTCCTACGATTTCGGCTGCAAGCGCCCGACGCTGTCCAATGTGTACTACCGCACCTTCAACAAACCGCACGTCCACCTGGAGACGGCGGGCATCGATCGGATCGAACCCGACGGCATCGTGTCCAGGGACGGGACCAAGCGGACGATCGACACCTTGGTTCTCGCAACGGGTTTCGACGTCTGGGAGTCCAACCTGCCGGCCATCCCGGTGATCGGCCGAGAGGGCCGCGATCTCGGGAAGTGGTGGCGCGAGAACAAGTTTCAGGCCTACGAAGGACTCTCGGTACCGCTGTTCCCCAACCTGCTGACCCAGGCCAGCCCCTACGCGTGGGTGGGGATGTCGTGGTTCGACACCGTCGAGTACCAGATGCGCCACATGAATCGCCTGTTCGGGGAACTGCAACGTCGCGGGGCCAGGACCTTTGAGGTCACCGAGGAGGCCAACGCCGAGTTTCTTGAGCGGATGCTGACCCTGCTGGACGACTCGGTATTCACACTCGGCAACTGTGCGAACTCGCGTTCGTACTGGTTCAACAGCTCGGGTGAGGCGCCGCTGTTCCGGCCGACGTCGATCCGGCAGGCCGTCAAGGAACAGGACACCTTTCCGCTGCGCCACTACGAGATGGCCTGACCGGCCACTGCCGCCCGCGGGCCACCGCTGAAAGTACTTCCCGACCCGACACCAAGGGGTGACGACATGGCAACGGCCACTACCGATCCCGTGCGGCTGCCGCCCGGCCCGCGGATACCGAAACTGATCCAGGGCGCCGCCGTGCTCGCCGCCCGCTACGGCTCCGTCGCCGCGCTGGGCAAGCGGTACGGGTCCACGTTCACGTTGCAGCTGCCCGTGTTCGGGGAGACCGTGGTGATCAGCGACCCGGTGCTCGTCAAGGATCTGTTCAGCACCAGCCGCGAACTTGTGGGAAGGCCGCAGAACAACCTCGGCGGCGACGTGTTGGGACCTGGTTCGATCTTCAATCTCGAAGGTGACGAGCTGCTGGCACGTCGAAGGCTGCTGCTGCCGCCCTTCAACGGCAAGAACATGCGCGCCTACGAGGACATCACCGAACAAGAGGTGGTGCGCGAGATGGCTTCGTGGCCTGAGGGTGTCGAGTTCGAGACCCTTGAGCCGATGATGCGGATCACGTTGAACACGATTCTGCGCGCCGTGTTCGGGGCCAAGGGGGACGAACTCGATGAGCTTCGGATCGTCATTCCCGCCGCGGTCGAATTCGGTTCCAAGATCGCCCTGTTGCCGTCTGTGGTGCGCCGCGACGTAGGACCGTGGAGCCCGGGCGGGAAGTTTGCCCGCTACCGGCGCCGGATGGACGAGATCTGCACCTCACTGATCGCCGAGGCCCGTTCGGACCCCAACTTCGCCGAGCGCGGCGACGTACTTTCGTTGCTGCTGCAGGCCCGCTACGACAATGGCGAGCCGATCCCGGACCCCTACATCGTCGACGAGCTTCTCACCATGCTCGTCGCCGGGCACGAGACGACCTCGACACAGCTCGCATGGACGATCGAGCGAATCCGCCGCCATCCGGAACTGCTGCAGCGGCTCTCCGACGAAGTGGATGCGGGGGGTTCTGAGCTGATGGCCGCCACCATCGCCGAATCGCAGCGCACCCGACCCGTGTTGACCGCCGCGCTACGCCGAGCCAGAACCCGAATTCGCCTGGGGGAGTGGGTGATTCCTGAGGGCGACACCATCATGGCGAGCACCCAGCTCGCGATGGCGGCCGAGCAGAGTTTTCCCGACGCCGAGAAGTTCAACCCCGACCGGTTCGTCGGCAACCCCCCGAATCCGTTTGCGTGGATTCCGTTCGGCGGCGGCATGATGCGCTGCATCGGCGCGTCGTTCGCCACGATGGAGATGGAAGTCACGCTGCGCACCATGCTTCGCGAATTCCGCTTGGAGCCAACGAGTGAACCGGACGAAAAGCCGCACAGTCGTGGCGTCACGGTGACTCCGGGGCGGGGTGGCCGTGCAGTGGTGCGCCGGCGGCGCAAGCCGGAGGCGCGCAGTGCTGATTCGGTGTCCGTCGCAGAGAGCAGCGGCTAGAACCGGTACTGCAGAATTCGCGCCTTCCTGGCTATCGACGGTATGCGGCGCGAGAAGCGGCTCGCGATTCGCAGGCCTGTCGGAAAAAGCGCAGCCTCAGGGCGGTGCATCGCGCTGGACTCCTCGACGAGCCGCAGATCCGGATTCCATGATTCCGGCATTCGCGCGTCCTTGAACCCCGGGAAGTTCCATTGCCGGTGCGGCGAATTCGACGTGCTCGAGGTCGCCAGCCTCCCGAGGATCTGATTGGCCTTGCTCACGGTGCCGTAGTCGTTGAAAGCGATGGTGCCCGAGGCGAAATGTCCGGTGATGCGCCGCAGGATCCCGATTACCGCGTCCTCGTCGAGAAACGCGAACAGGCCGTCTGCGAAGACCATCGCCGGTCTGTCGGTGGGAATGCCTGCGGCCCAGTCGGGTTCGAGCACGCTGGCCGCCACCGACCGGGCACACGGATGCGCAGGCAGCAGCGACTCGCGTACAGCGATCACCGCGGGCAGGTCGACGCTGAACCAGTCGACCGTGTGCGGCGGATCCACCCGCCATACCGCACTGTTGAGCCCGGCACCGATATCGACAATCACCGCAGCCGAATTCGCCGCCACATGAGCCCGGATGCGTTCGTCGAGCATCTTCGCCCGCAGCGCCACCAACGCCACGACACTCGGACGTGCGCCGAGGCCGGCGAAGTCGTGGTCGATTTGTCGCACGGTGGCGTCGGCATGTGTGTCGCCGAGAATCGGCTTCTCCGCGCGCGAGTCGAGAGCACGGCAGTATTCGGTGAGAAGGGCGGTCTGTTCGATGGGTGCTAGGCCGCTGACGTCCATACCGCCACCCAAGCACATCGAGCGAGCCCTGGAAAAAGAGAGCCTTGGAAAAGTCAGTGCCCCGGGTCGGCTATTCGCTGTCCCCTGATGCCGCTCCGCCGTCGGAGCCGTGGTCCGACGATTCCCGGGCCGACGGCGCATCGACGTCGCCCTTCTGCGTGCGGCGATGCCGCCCGGTGTAGTCCGACGCCTCTCCCTCGCCGTCGGAGGTTCCCGCATCGGTCCGGTCGGCGTCGTCGTTCTCGACCGCCTCGGTGTCGTTGCCGGCGGAGTCCTCATCGTCGGGAGAGTGGGCCGGCTCCTCGTCGGCCTCTTCGGCGAGGACGTCGTCGGATTCGTCGGGCAGGATCTCGTCGCCGTCGGTCACGGGGTCCGAGGGCAGCGCCGTCGAGCGGGTTGTCACCGGAAGCGCCGCGTCATTCGAAACCCCCTGCAGTAGTTCGGGTTCCGGGGTCAGGTCGGCCGGCAGGCCGGGTTGCGCGGGCAGGTAGGAGCGGTCATAGGCGCGCTCCACGATCTCCTTCAGCGGAGCGTTGAGCGCATCGGCAAGGAAGCCCAGACCGACCCAGCGCAGCGGTTTGAGCAGCGGCAGATTCTCGGTGGGCACGAAGACATAGGTGGTGTTCCCCTCGACCCAGACGTAGTTTGCCTCGTCGTAGATGTCTACAGTTTCGTAGTCCTGATGGGTGAAGAAGAACCCGGCGTTCGCATTCAGCAAAGCGAGCAGATTGAAGGGGTTGTCGGGGAAGTCGGACGCCATGTCGTACTGCTGGGACACGTCGATCACGCGATACTCGGTCTCCGGGAAGGTGGTCTCCCAATCTCGATCCGAGCCACCGTATTTGCGGCTGGGATTGCCCATCAGCACAAAGCTCAGATCCTGGGCTGTCGGGGCGCCCTCTGCCCCGGCGTTCTCGGTCAGCCACCTGCCCGCCACCCGCGCCCCCTGGCTGTAGGCAAACACGATCTGTTTGCCGGTCGTTCCGTCACGCAATGCCTGGTTCAGCGTGGCCACCGCCGCCGCCGAGTTGGCGCGCGAATACAGCACGTCCGTGCACGTCCGCGGTGACTCGCACATGACACCGCTGAGGTCGTCGTCGTTGCCGCCCGGCAGCAGGCTGAGCGTCAACACTCGCGTGGGTTCGGAGGGGAAGTAGGCGAACTCTGCTGCCGCAATCGAACTCGTCGGCCCCGCCAGAGGGAACGCCATGAGCGGGACGATGGCTGCCGCGGCCACCGCCATCGCGTTCCGCCGGCTCTTACGCGTCGCGTTCGCCATGTCTCCCCTTGCCTCGGTGTCCCGCAGCTCCCATGCCAGCGCGGTTTGCTGGTCACGTCAGCGTACCGTGAGTTAGCGACGTGTCAGGCAGAAATATCCGCGGCGATTTGGAACCGTAATATCCCGATTCCTGCTCATAAAAGCATCCCGGGCAATCTGGCCGCACACGTGCGAGTTGGATGCATAGGTTTGCTAGGGAGTCGGCTTTTGGTGGGTCACCGGAGTCGGCCCGCGACGAAGTTCGCCGCTTCCTCGACCATCCCGTTCTTGATGTAGGAGAAGTGCGCCGGGAAGTTGAGCCCCGACGAGCAGAACGGATCATCGAGGCCGCACAGATCGATGGTCCTCGGCCCGTAGGTACCGCTCAGCTGTGGTAGCGCCCCGCCACCGGGAATGTCACGCAACGGGTTTCCGAACACGGCTACGGCGGCGACATGGTCGGCCAGGTTCGGCGGCAAGGGGGTGGGCGTGAACCGGCCAAGGGGTTTCGGGTCGACAGTGATCAGATCGATGACACCTGCGCCCTGCGAATTGCCGCCGAGCACGAGTTTGGTGTCGGGGCAGTTGTCGGCCATCCACTGCACGCGGCCGGCTGCATCTGCGGCGCCCATCGGAGCCGACACGTCGAAGTCGAAGCTGGCGGGGTAGTTGACGCCGTAGGCAGCGACCGACCTGTCGCCCATCTTGGCTCGCAGCGAGTCGACGAAAGCCGTACCGAGCCAACCGAGACCGGGCGGAGCACCGGTTCCCCGCGCGAAGATCACCTCGACGTCGGGACACGGTTGGGCGCTCGCCGACGGAATTCCGACTGCCATGGGGATGGTCGCGGCCAACGCCATCGCCGTCGCGCCGAGAGCACTCAACATCCGCCGCACCAGCATGAGTACATGCTGTCACATCGCTGGGAGTGCTCCTCGAAAAGCGCCTGTGAACTGGCCTTTTCAGTCGAACGAATAGTCGGTGAGCGGGAAGTTGTCGTTCTCCCGGTTGGTTTGGTTGGTCGATGCCGGCCGCACCAGCGTCTCACCGCTCGGACTGAAGTAGTAGGACCGCGACTTCGAACAGTCTCCGAGCCCGAACACCGTCTTGCCCAGAAGTTTCGACATCCGGTCGCGGAACGCGGCGTTGGCTTGCGGCGTCACCTCGAAGGTCGTCGCGTTGCGCCGTTGCACCTCGCCGAACAGACGGTCCATATGGCGCATCTGGTACTCCACCGTGTTGAAGAACGACAGCCCGCTCGACGCGTAGGGGCCGGCGAGGCTCAGGAAGTTCGGGAAAGCCGGGATCGAGACGCCTTGATAGGCCTGGAAGCCGTTGTCGCGCCACCATTTACCGAGGTTTCGTGCGTCGCGGCCGATGATCTCGATCGCGGGGATGTTCGCCTCCCAGAGGTCGAATCCGGTGCACAGGACCAGGGTGTCGATCGTGGTCTTCGTCCCGTCGCACGCGACGATCCCGTCTTCGTCGACGCGCTCGATCCCCGCCGCCTGCAGGTGCACATTCGGCTTGGTGAACATCCGGTAGTAGGAGTTCGAGTACGTCGGGCGCTTGCAGCCGAACTCGTATTCCGGTGTGAGCTTGGCTCGCAGCGCCTTGTCGCGGATGGAGACGAACCGCAGCGCACTGGAGGTCAGGTTGGCGATGGTGTTGAGCTGTCGGAAGTATTTGAAGTTCAGCACCGACAGGATCATCATCGCTTCGAGGTTCACGTCGCTCGTCCACCGGAACGCCCGCTGAAGCAGTGGTAGCCGGGCAAACAGCTGCCGGAGAAATGGCGGGATCGGGAAGTCGACCTTCGGGACGACGTGGATGGGCGTGCGCTGGTAGACGGTCAGCTCCGCAGCCTGCTTGGCCAACTGCGGAATCAACTGCACCGCAGTGGCGCCGGTTCCGATCAGACCGATCCGTTCTCCGGCAGGGGAGTAGCTGTCGTCCCAGTCCATGCTGTGCAGGATGCGTCCGGCGAAATCCTCGATGCCCGGGATGTCGGGCTTGCGAGGCTGGGACAGGTAGCCGGTCGCGGTGATCAGAAAGCGCGCGGTGAGGGTCTCTCCACCGGACAACGCCACCTGCCAGAGCTTTGCGTCGTCGTCCCAGGCCGCGCCGTCGACCGGGCTGTTGAACCGCATGTGCCTGCGGACGTCGTACTTGTCAGCGACGTGTTCGGCGTACTTCTTCAGTTCGGATCCCGGTGCGTACAACCGGGACCAGTACGGATTCGGCTCGAACCAATAGGAATAGGTGGGCGACGGAATGTCGACCGCCAGACCCGGATAGTGGTTGACGTGCCACGTCCCGCCCAGATCACCCTCGCGGTCGACGATGAGGATGCTCTCGTAGCCCATCTTCTTCAACTGGATGGCAGCCCCCATACCGCCGAAGCCAGCACCGACGACGATGACGTCGTACTGCGGTTCATCCATGGTCGACAACGGTACCCCACAGCAAATAGATCATCAGGTTACGGAGCGCTCGAAGCGTCTACCGGGCTTGCCGAATCGCAGGCTTTCACGCTGCACACCACGAAGCCCCGGCCGGATGCCGGGGCTTCGGGCGGGCGTCCTACGTCGGCAGCCTCGAGTTCGGGGAGGCTACTCCGAGGAGCCGGAGTCAGACGACCCAGTTCCATCAGACGACGAGCCCCCTGACGAGTCGGAATCCGTGGTGCCGGAATCCTTGTCGTCCTCGTCCTCGTCGTCCGCGGCCGCGTCCGAGTCCGCCTTGTCGGCGTCCTCTGCGGCCTGCGCTTCATCCTCGTCCGACGTGGCCGCCTCGGCGTCCTCGTCGGCGTCTTCCTCGTTCTTGCTCGCCTTGGTCGTCCGGCTGTGCGAATCGTCGGCTTCGCCGGCCTCGCTGTCGGATTCGGCCGCATCCTTGGTGCTGTCGACATCTGCGTCGTCCTCGACCGCCGCCGAGACCTCGTCGGCGGCCTCGGGAACGGCGGCCGAACGAGCGGCGAAGGTGGCCGGGGCCACCGCGTCATTGCGGCTGTAGCCCGCGTCGATCTTCGCCTTCAGTTCGGCTTCCCGAGGCTTCAGGAACGGCAGCAGCTGGACCAGCGGCAGCGTCTTGGCCTTGACCAGGTAGGTCGTCGTGGTTCCACCCAGGGTATTGGTCTCGGTGGACAGAATTCTCGCGACGGTTGGGTCCTCGTAATCGGCGAACATCATCGGCACGTGGACGAAGATGCCGCCTGCGATGGCGTTCGCGACGGCGAGAAAATTCCACCACCGATCCGGCATGTCGGCCGCTCCGTCGTACTCGCCGGTGACGACGTCGATGTCGTAGACGGTCTCGGGTGCCGGACGGTACGTGTAGTCGTACTGCGGGTTGTACTTGGTGGAACCGTCCAGCAGCTTCTGACGGCTGGAGTCGGCCACCAGGATGAACTTGACCTGGCTCTTCGTCGGCGCGTTGGGATCTGCGGCCAGTTCGCGCATGAAGTCGTTGACGACGAGCGAACCGGCAGAGAACCCGACGACGGTGAACTGCTCGCCGGCCTCGAGGCGATCCAGCGCGTCGTCGAAGTGGTCACTGAGGCTGGCGATTCCTTGCGTGATGGACTGACCCAGCGTGAGGCCCGTCCCGGGACGCTTGGCCTCGGCGGGCCACTCGACGCCGTCAAGGATGTCGTTCTCGTCGGCCAGCTTTCCGCCGAGCAGCGGAGCGATGACGACCTCGTGCATGTCAGGCGTTCCCAAACCGCCGACCGCGACGGCCGTTGTCACGGCCGAGGCTCCCGTCGACGTCGTCATGGCCAACGCCGCTGAAGCAAAGGCCGCGCCACACGCGACCCCCGCTTTTCGAATGCTTCTGCGCATCTCAAATCTCCCCGATTAGTAGCAGTGAAGCGACTCGCCAACTTGGCGTGACAGAAGCATATTGCGCCAGTGTCAAACTTTGCGCAGCAAAATAGACGTATTTCCAATCAATGCAAAGTTAGCAAAAGGTAGTTATATTGCTGTTATTGCTTGTTTATGTATTCTCTACGAGGGTAGAGAATTGTGATAATGACAGACTCCCAAGCTAACCAATGGACCTATGGCTTTACGGTTTATCCATTTCAAAACCCTATAAATGTGCGCTCATGTCGTCGCTGATGATGACGAGAACGCAGAATTACACATTTGTAACTCCACACTCCATCTATTGGCCTTGGTGCGTCTCATAGCGTTGCCAGTAGCCAGTGCGCAAAAAATTTTTCTTGGTCTGTACCACCCCTCACAGCACACCCCATGAACGTCGGCATCAGGTGAGCAAACATCGGGTGAACGACACCGCTCGGCGGCCGAAGCGTGATCGGTGCGGGGGCACCATACAACTGACTCATGGGTAAGTTTGACGGGCGTCGAGGGCAAACCCCTTAGTACCGCTGCGATGTATGCCCCAGCACGGGTCTGACGACCGGCCGATATCCTTCCCGAATGGCATCCAACGCAGCTGGACTCACTGGCAAGGTCGCCTTCATCACCGGCGGAGCCTCGGGGATCGGTGCGGCTCTGTCGGACAAGCTGACCGCCGCAGGGGCGCAGGTGTGGATTGCCGACCGCCAGATTCACGTTGCCGACGAGCTGGCACAACGATTACGCGCCAAGGGCGCCGCGGCGCACGCGGTGGAGCTCGACGTCCGCGATCCCGAGGCATTCGAACGGGCCATCGGCGAGACCGTGAGGTCGGCGGGCCGAATTGACTATCTGTTCAACAATGCAGGCATCGGGATCGGCGGTGAGGTCGACAGCCTCACCCTCGACGACTGGACCGACATCATCGACGTCAACCTCCGGGGCGTGATCCACGGCGTGCAGTCGGCCTACCCCGTGATGATCCGGCAGGGAAGCGGACACATCGTCAACACCGCCTCGATGGCCGGCCTGATCACCACCACGGCGCAGGCGGGTTACACCGCGACCAAGCATGCCGTCGTTGCGCTGTCGAAGGCGATGCGGGTGGAGGCCGCCACCCACGGCGTCCGAGTCTCCGTGCTGTGTCCCGGGGTCGTCCGCACGCCCATCCTCACCGGAGGCGAGTACGGCAGGAACAAGAGCGTCAGCCGCGAGAATCAGCTCAAGCTGGGGGAGGCGCTACGCCCGATGGATGCCGGCGTCTTCGCGGAGAAAGCCCTGCGCGGGGTCCTGCGTAACGAGGCCATCATCGTCATCCCACGGTGGTGGAAGGCCCTCTGGTACCTCGAGCGACTGTCACCGGCGCTGTCGATGCGCACCGCGGGCATCGCGCTGAAGCGCACCCGGGAAGTTCAGTCAGCCGTACCGCTTCAGTAGCTTGCGCTCCCTGCGTGGATTGACCGCCGCCAACCGCACATCGCCGTTGTAGTGGGCTAGCACCCTCGGATCCATCACGCGACGCCACAGCGGTGGAAACAGTGCCAGTAGCACCATCGTGGCGTACCCGGACGGAAGTTGCGGGGCCTCGTCCGCGTGGCACAGCGCCTGATAGCGCCGCTGCGGGTTCGCATGGTGATCCGAATGCCGCTGCAGGTGGAAGAGGAACACGTTGGAGATGACGGAGTTGCTGTTCCAGCTGTGCGAGGCACGCACCTGTTCGTAATTGCCGTCGGCTCGGCGCTGTCGCCGAAGTCCGTAGTGCTCAAGGTAATTGATCGACTCCAGAAGGCAGATGCCGACGACGGCCTGCCCGATGAGCCACGGCAGAACGTCCAGGCCGAACACCGCCAGCAACACCGCGAACAGCACGGCGGTCATCGACCAGGAGTTCAGGATGTCGTTGTGCGGGCTCCACACCCGTTTGTGGTGGCAGGTCAGGCGCCGCCGTTCGATTCGCCAGGCCGACCGGAGGCTTCCGAAGAACGACCGGAACTGGAAGGCGTAGAGGCTCTCGCCGAGCCGTGAACTGGCCGGGTCTTCGGGAGTTGCGACGCGGGAATGATGACCGCGATTGTGTTCGACGTAGAAATGTCCGTACCCGGTCTGCGCGAGCGCGACCTTGCTCAGCCACCGCTCGGATTGGGCGCGCTGATGTCCGAGTTCGTGCGCGGTGTTGATGGCGACGCCGGCGATGCCGCCGACGGTGAGCATGAGCCCGAGCTTGTCGGGTTCGCTCATCGCAATGCCGCTGCGACCGCTCCACAGCCAACAGGCCAGCACCAGCGACAGATACTGCGCTGGCAGGTAGATGTAGGTCGTCCAGCGGTAGTACCGATCGTTCTCCAACCAGGCGAGTGCGCTGTCGGGCGGATTCTCCGAATCAGGGCCGACGAGGTAGTCCAGCGTCGGAATCACCAGGAACATCAGTACCGGACCCGACCACCAGAACACGCTCCAGCCGGTGAGCCCCGCAGAAAGGGCGGACATGGGCACCAGCGTCGGCACGACCAGGCCGAGCAGCCAGACGTAGCGCTTTCTGTCTCGCCAGGGCTGAGCAGCCTCAGGTGACTGGCCGCCACCCCTCAAGGCACGCTGCAGAGTCGGCATCAATCGACGTCTCCCCCTCTCGGCCCCACGATCCCCCGATCATCGCAGTCGTAAACGACTTTATGGTAACGCCGTCATACCATTGAGGCACGGCACGCGCAATCGTGTGAGCGAACTTTCGGCCAATGCTAGGAGCCGGCTCAAGATTGTCCGACACATTGCTGGGCGGCTGCTCAGACGCGATTAGGGTGTCCTCAGACGGGCTTTCGGTTGCCAGGTCTGCAGCAAAGTGCGGATTCCGTATCAGCGGGACGCCAGGCTGACCCGGGGAACAATCGATTCGCCGGTCGTGTTGCGCCGCACGATGTCCTCCAGAGATGTCGTCTCGTCGATCGCTTTCATGCCTTGGGGCGAGAACGTGGCCGGTCCGTAGATGCCTGTGGCCAGGAGTGGATTGGTGAGGGCCTGAGAGAACGCATCCACGGCCACCATCGTCGTCATCAACGGCGGTAGCGTGCTGCCTTCGCGGACGTCCTCCGCGAAGAGTCCCGGGAAGAACTCGACGTTGTCGATGTGGCCGTAGCAGGCCTTGAGGGCGTCACGGACGGGTCGCTTCGACGTCAGGTCGTCGATGGTGCGCAGCCGCGGCAGCCCGCATCGTTCGCGATAAGCATTGAACGACGCGAGCTGGGTGCGCCGAGCCACGTACATCGACGTCTGCTCGATATCGAGCATCGACGGGTCGGTGTTGAGCAGATCGATGGTGCCGCACGGCTGTGAGGAGGCCTCGTCGAAAAGGCAGGCCACACCGTGAGTGGTCAGCGGGCTGGTGTCCCATCTCAGGCCGGCGAACTGCCTGGTTTCCCCGCCGACCGTGACGACCGACGGCACCAGGCTGTGCCAGCGGTAGAGCAGGTTGAACTCGACCGACATCCAGTTCTGCCGGGACCAGCGCTCGCTCGCACCGATGCCCGGTTCCATGTACAGCGGGAACTTGATGGGGGTGATGTGGTTGATGTAGTCCTCGATCACGACTTTGATCAGTAGCGCGATCATCGTGTTGCGCGTCGTCTCGAAGATGCGATTGCTCTCCCATTTGTTGTGCTTGCGGATCTCCCTGGCGATGCGGTTGTGCTCCCGGATGAAGACGGTGCTCATCATCGCGAGGCCGTAATGCATGTTGCCGCGCGGGAGCCCGAGCGCGAAGAGGCGACGTCTGGTGGCGTCGGGGAGCGACGTCGTGGTCCTCGCCTTGGAGTCGTCCACACTTTCCAGAACCATCGGCAGATCTCGGAAGCATTCTTTGACATTGCCGTCGTCGTCGTAGTACAGCGGCGGGAACTCGCGGCCGTCAGCGTCGATCGACGTCTTGAGCAGACCGAATTCCGCTCGCAGCGCCTGCGTCTCGACGTCCTTCTGCCCGTAGAGCTGGCTGAGGTCGATGTCGTGGGTGGAGGTGTTCTTGCGCGGGTCTCCGGGGTCGGTCCGCAGGAATCCGTCCACGAACCACTGGGCGAAGAACGGAAACAGCAGTGTCGACCTGTCGGACAGCGTCCGCGCGCCCGCCGGCCTCCCGAACAGCGCCTTGACGCAGGCCATGTCGGGCTTGGTGTCGGGAGCGAAGTCGTCGTCGCCCCTGAGGTGCCGCGCGCTGAACGTGCGATCGTTGAGGGAATCCCAGCTCGTGTACGGGGATTTCGTGCTCAACGCGGGCGGACGGGTTTGCATGGTGTAGATCGACGAGTTGATCAGAAGCCGGTTGACCCGCGAGTTCAGCTTCGGTACGCGCCGCAGGAGAAGCCAGAACCACGAGCCATGCGTGGTCAGCAGCACCCGGACGCCCCGCTTGAAGCCGTTCTTCCGCCAATACCCCCCGGTCATGATCGTCAATATACGTCGGCCGAGGAACTGTTGTCGCTGGTGAAGCGTACTTTCTCAGGACAACATCTTCGCGATCGCCGCGGCGAGTTCCGGTGAGGCCGAACTTCCGAGGTTCTGGTAATTGCCGCCGGTGATCTGCGCGACGGACTCCCACGTGGCACGGTCGGGATCGTCACCGAAGTCGATGATGTTGACGGCCACCGGCCGATCGGCTTTGAACGCGCCCCTGATGTAGTCCTGAAGACCCGCGGCGCCCAAAGACTGGTCGGTGTGCGGTCCCGCGGTGATCACCAGCACCGAGTTCTTCTGTCCCTCACGGAATTTCGATGTGGCGTCGCCGTAGACCAGCCGCAGTGTGGTGAAGGACACCGCACCACCGTTCGACGCCGTCTGGTTGTCGAGTTCGGCGATCAGCGCATCCTTGCGGGGTGCGCCGTTGACCGGTTCGGACAGCGGGCCGCCCGCGACCTCTGAGCGTCCCGCGACGCCGTCGAACGTCCAGAGCCCCACCCCGGCATCAGGAGGAAGTACCTGGATGCGCGCCTTGAGCGCATCGGTGACGTTGGCCAGCCGGGTGGCGCCACCCTCGTCTGCCGGCATCGACTGGTCGAGCATGACGGTCACCGTCGGGCTCTCGGCCGGTGCGGTCAGAGTTTCTGCGATGGTGGTCCGGACCTGATTGTCGCCGACAGTGAGGGGGGCGGACACCGGAGCGAAGTCGACCACGTCGTTGGCGGGCGGTTCGGTGCCCTCGACCCGGAAACCCGCTTTCGCAAGCTCGCCGAGGTGCTCGGGTTTGCGCAGGAAGCGTGCGAACTCGCTCGCCGCCGTGACCTGCTCCTGTGACAGCCAGTCACCGGACAGCAGCACGGTCGGGAAATCTGCCATCGCGGTCGGTCCGGGTGGCATCCATGCAGCCAGTTTGCCGTTCACGTCGGGCGACGACGCGGCGCGCTGGAACACCCGCTGCTCGGTGGTGACGACGGCGTGCACCGGCGCTTCGGCGGGGTTGGAGGCGTCGACGAGCGCGTCGATGGCGGTGTTCGCATCGGCGTCGGGTAGTTCCGGTACCCCGGCCATCAGCGTGCTCACCGCGCCCAGTCCCGCGTTCGCCGGTTGTCCCTGCGGCGCCGAGGCCGATGCGACGGCTTCGGCGGCCAGGTAGGACGCGTCGCTGTCACCGCCGAGCGGCAGCGCCAGCCGAAGCCCGCCCCAGCCCTGCAGTCCGAGGTTGTCCAGAGATGCCTGATCCGTCTGCAGCTCGGGTAAAGTACCCCAATTCTGCTCGCCGAGAACATCTTTGAGCTGGGGCGCCACGGCGAGCACCACAGGGGAGCTGACCAGGGATCGGCTGTCGCTGACGGATTCAGGACCCTTGGCGGCTTCGAGGCGGGCTTCCGACACCGAACTGGCCGGGATCCACAGCGCGGGTCGTTCGCCGAGATCGCTGGGCCAGGCGTCTTTCAAGCCGTTGACCACTTGGTCGGAATCGGCCGGCTTCACACCGACCTTCACGCAGCGGTCGCCGACGGGATCCGCGGTCTGGTTGTACTGGTCGGCGAGCGCCGAAATGGGCTCGGCGATGGCCGGATCGGCGACGATGGCGACGGCGAGTTCCCCGTCGACACACCGTGCGGCCGCGGCGTCGGACCGGTTGGACAACGAGTCGCCGATGAACCGCCACAGGATGACGACGGCGACCACGACGACGACGGCCACCAGCGCGACGACGATGCTCACGCTCACACCACGGCGTCCCGGCGTCACCGCCCGGTGGGTGCCCGTCCACTCTCCGTTGTCCCAGCTGCGCTGCGGGCCGGTGCGCGGACCTGGACCGCCGACGGAGAATCTCGTCGTGCTTTCGTCATCGCCGAAATCGCTTGTCGGCGAGTCGAATTGATCGCCCGAATCCGTGCTGAACCCGATTCGTTCGGTCTGCGGTTCGTCGGGCCTGCGTTCGCTGGACTCGTCGGGATCCGGGAGGCTATGTCTGCCCATGCCGTTCTAAGCCTCGCTTGATTGACCGGTCAGTGCTGTTGGTGCGTCAGCCAACGGTACTAGCCGCTTTGAACTCCCGGCGCCGGCGGTGCAGGATCGGCTCGGTGTAGCCGTTGGGCTGTGCACCGCCGTCGAGGATCAATTCCTGGGCCGCCTGGAAGGCGATGCTGCCTTCGGGGTCGGTTGCCATCGGCCTGAAGTCGGGGTCCTTGGCGTTCTGCTCGTCGACCACTGCGGCCATCCGGCGCAGGCTGGCCTTCACGTCCTCTTCGGTGATCACGCCGTGACGCAGCCAGTTGGCGAGCAGCTGACTGGAGATGCGCAGCGTCGCCCGGTCTTCCATCAGAGCGACGTTGTGGATGTCGGGCACCTTCGAACAGCCCACGCCCGCATCGATCCAACGCACCACGTATCCGAGGATCGACTGGCAGTTGTTGTCGACCTCCTCGCGGATCTCTTCCGGCGCCCACGCCAGCTCCTTGGCCAGCGGGATGCGCAGCAGGTCGTCCACCGAGGAGCGGCGCTTGCCGGCCAGTTCCTTCTGCACCGCGAAGACATCCACCTGGTGGTAGTGCATCGCGTGCAGCGTCGCGGCCGTCGGCGACGGCACCCACGCCGTTGTGGCGCCCGCCTTGGGTTGTCCGATCTTCTGCTCGACCATGTCGGCCATGAGGTCGGTCATCGCCCACATGCCCTTGCCGATCTGCGCCTTGCCGGACAAACCGGTCTCCAGACCGATGTCGACGTTCTGATTCTCGTAGGCGGTGATCCAGTCGGTGGACTTCATCGCACCCTTGCGGATCATCGGGCCGGCTTCGATCGAGGTGTGGATCTCGTCGCCGGTGCGGTCGAGGAAGCCGGTGTTGATGAAGACGACGCGGTCGGCGGCGGCCTTGATGCAGGCCTTGAGGTTGAGCGTGGTGCGCCGCTCCTCGTCCATGATGCCGACCTTGATCGTGTTCTGCGGCAGGCCGAGCACGTCCTCGACCCGGCTGAACAGCTCGCAGGTGAAAGCGACCTCGTCGGGGCCGTGCATCTTGGGCTTCACGATGTAGATCGAGCCGGTTCGGCTGTTGACCAGCGGACCGTTCTTGGTGTCACCGTCGCCGTCGGACTTGAGGCCGTGGATCCCGATCAGGCTGGTGAACAGTGCGTCCTGGATGCCCTCGGGCACCTCGTTCCCGTCGGCATCCACGATCGCGTCGTTGGTCATCAGGTGTCCGACATTGCGGACGAACAGCAGACTGCGTCCCGGCAACGTCACCTCGGTGTCGCCGTCCGGCCCGGTGTAGGTGCGGTCCTCAGAGAGCACCCGGGTGAACGTCTTGCCGCCCTTGCTGACCTCTTCGGACAGATCGCCGCGGTTGAGGCCCAGCCAGTTGCGGTAACCGAGCACCTTGTCGTCGGCGTCGACAGCGGCGACCGAGTCCTCGAAGTCCATGATCGTGGTGATCGCCGATTCGAGCACGACGTCCTTGATGCCGGCCTTGTCGGTCGAACCGATAGGGGAGTCGGCGTCGATCAGGATCTCGATGTGCAGGCCGTTGTTGGCCAGCAGCACCGCTGTCGGTGCGTCGGGCTCACCGAGGTATCCGACGAACTGCGCGGGGTCGGCCAGAGCGGGCGCCAGCGCACCGTCTTCGACTTTCACCCCGTCGATGTCGGCCCACGAACCGTCGGCCAGCGGGACCGCACCGTCGAGGAAGTCGCGGGCGTAGGCGATGACTTTGTCACCGCGCACTTTGTTGTACGAGGTTCCTGCCTCGGCGCCGCCTTCGTCGGAGATGACGTCGGTGCCGTAGAGCGCGTCGTAGAGCGAACCCCAGCGGGCGTTGGCGGCGTTGAGTGCGAACCGCGCGTTGAGGATGGGCACGACCAGCTGCGGTCCGGCGGTGCTGGTGATCTCGTCGTCGACGCCTGCGGTGGTGACGCTGAAGTCGCCGGGCTCGGGCTCGAGGTAGCCGATGTCTTCCAGGAACTGCTTGTAGTCGGCCGGTTCGAACCCGCCGATCACCCGGGCCCGATGCCACTTGTCGATCTGGGCCTGCAGGTCGTCGCGGCGGCGGAGCAGATCCTGGTTCTTCGGGGTCAGGTCGGCGACGACCTTGTCGACGCCGGACCAGAAAGTGTCGGGGTCGATGTCGGTGCCGGGCAGCGCCTCGTTGTTGATGAAGTCGTACAGCACGGGGGCGACGCGCAGGTTACCCACCGTCACGCGATCAGTCATGATTCCTCCCTCGCTTGCACGCGCGCCCGCGCCATGCTGTTGCCGTGATCTTGCTTGTCAACGGTTCAGCTTACCCACCGGTAACAGCTGCTATTCGCCGGTGGCGGCGTCCCGCAGCGTTGCGCACCGTTCCAGGAGCCGAGCTCGAAGCGGAGCGGCGCGCCGGCTGATCGCTTCCTGGGCGTGTGCGTATTCACGCCTCCCACCGGGCGTTTCGACAGCTATGGGACTGAATCCGTAGTCGCTGAGATCGTACGGGCTGGCCCTCATGTCGAGCACGCGCGCGTCGGCGGCAAGCTCGAGACAGTCCAGCACCAAGCCCGATTCGATCAGCGGGCCCAGCTTGAAAGCCCACTTGTAGAGATCCATGCCGGCGTGGACGCAGCCGGGTTGTTCGAAGCTCCGTTGCGTCTGGCGGGTCAGCGTCTGCGAGTTGCGCTCGGCGGCGGGGGCAGTGAAGAAGCGGTAGGCGTCGAAGTGGCTGCAGCGCAACGGCATTGACTCGACGACGGCGTCGGTGCCCAAGCGTCCGAGGCGTAGGGGGACCTGAGTGTGGCGCACGCCGGGAGCGCGGTAGACCATGGCCCACTCGTGCAGTCCGAAGCAGTTGTAGCGGGCCGGCCTCGACGCGGTCGCGTCGAGCAGGTCGGCGATGAAGATCACAGTGCCCAGCCGCGCGGCGAGATACTCCGCACCCACGGTGACGCCGCCGTCAGCGCGCACGTATCCCGCGCGCTGCAGGTAGGCGTCGGCGCCCGGCCCGTCGAGCCTCACGCCCCACCCCGGGTGCCAGACGCGGAGTTGGCGCGGCCGCAGGGTGTAATAGGTGAACAGGAAGTCGAAGACCGGGTGGGGTTCGCCTGTTCGCCGGCGCTGGACGTGGGGTGCCAGGAGTTCGTCGGCGCGCCGACGGTGGGCCTGGGCGAGAGCATGCCACTGCGACTTGGGCACCGCGGCGAGCCGCGAATCAGACACCGCGGCGAGCCGCGAATCAGACACCGCGGCGAGCCGCGAATCAGACACCGCGGCGAGCCGCGAATCAGACACGGTGCGTGCTGTCACGGACGGTGCCCACGAGGTCCTCGACGAGGTCTTCGAGCGCAACCATCGCGGTGGCGGTGCCGTCTGCGTCGGTCACCAGGGCGAGGTGACTGTTCGTGCGGCGTAGCCGGGTCAGGGCGTCGGGCAGCGGCAGCGAGGCCGGGACCAGCGGCAGCGGCCGCACCATGGAGGTTTCGATCACGGCGTCGCTACCGAAATCCCCGTTGACCAACGGCAGCACGTCCTTGATGTGCAGGTAACCGATGAAGGTGCCGCTGTTGTCCGCGACCGGGAACCGCGAGTAACCCGTCTCCCGCAACGCTTCTTCCAGCGCGGAGACGGTCGGTCCGGCGCCCTCGTGGACGGCCGGGACGGCACGGATCTGGCGCAGGGGCATCGCGACGTCGGCGACGACCCGGTTGCGGATCTGCAGCGCCCGCGTCAGCCGGGTGTGCTCTTCCGGGTCGAGCAGGCCTTCCGACAGCGATTCGGCGATCATCTCGGACAGCTCGACAGTCGACACGGTGACATCGAGTTCGTCCTTGGGCTGAACGCCGAACGCCCGCAGGGTGGCGTTCGCGCACCAGTTGTAGAACGCGATGAAGGGGCGCGCGATCCGGATATAGACGAGGTAGACGGGGATCAGCAGCATCGCGGTCGATTCCGGCCCCGCGATGGCGATGTTCTTGGGAACCATCTCGCCGAGCAGTACGTGCAACGTCACGACGATGGTGAGCGCCACCAGGAACGACACCGTGTGCAGCAGCGCGTCCGGGATCCCGACGAGGTCGAAGGGCTTTTCGAGGAGATGCGCCACCGCCGGTTCGGCGACACGTCCGAGCAGGATCGAGCAGACCGTGATGCCCAGCTGGGAGCCCGCCAGCATCAGCGACAGGTTCTCGCCGGCCCGGATGACGGTGACCGCGCTGGATTTGCCTTGCTCGGCGAGCGCTTCGAGGCGGTCACGGCGTGCCGAGATCAGCGCGAACTCGGAGGCGACGAAGAACGCGTTGGCCCCGAGCAGGACGAACGTGAGCAGAAAACCGAAGATGTCACCCACGAGGTTCGTCACCCTTGCGGCCCAGTTCGGTCAATCGCAGCTGATCGATGCGGCGTCCGTCCATCTTGACCACGGTCGCCAGCCAGCGCACCGGGTCCTCGATGGGTCCGTCGGGATCGAACGCGGTCAGCTCCACCGTCTCGCCTTCTTCCGGGATGTGGCCGAGCTTCTCCAGGACGAGGCCCCCGATCGTCTCGTAATCACCCTCGGGGGCTCGGAATTCGGTGCCCTCGGCGACTTCGTCGATGCGCAGCAGTCCGGAGACCTGCCAGCCCTGGCCTGCGGCGACCACGTCGGGCGGTTCCACGTCGTGCTCGTCGCGCACGTCGCCGACGATCTCCTCGATCAGGTCTTCCACGGTGACCATGCCCGCGGTGCCGCCGTATTCGTCGACGACCAGCGCCGTCTGCAGGCCGTTGGCGCGGACCTCGGTCATCACGGCGTCGCCGTCGAGCGTCGAGGGCACCTTCGTGACCGGCTGCACCAGGTCTGCGAGTCTGGTCGTCGCACGAGCCGCGGCGGGCACCTCGAAAACCTGTTTGACGTGCACCATTCCGATTGTCTCGTCGAGATCGCCGCGGATGACGGGGAACCGGGAATGGCCGGTGCCGATGGCGGCTTCACTCAGATCGACGACGGTGTCGTCGGCTTCGAGGGTGTCGATCTTGGAGCGGGGCGTCATCAATTCTTCGGCAGTGCGGTCGCCGAATTGCAGCGACCTGTCCACCAGGACGGCGGTGACGGGGTCGAGCGAGCCGCTTTCTGCCGATGAGCGCACGAGTGACACGAGTTCCTGCGGTGAACGGGCCGAGCGCAGTTCCTCGGCGGGCTCGATGCCGAGCCTGCGCAGAATCCAGTTGGCGGTGCCGTTGGTGAATCTGATCAGCGGGTTGAAGGCGAACGAGAACATCAGCTGCAGCGGGGCCGACCACCGCGCCGTGGGCACCGGCCGCGCGACCGCCAAGTTCTTCGGCACGAGCTCGCCGAACACCATGGACAGCGATGTGGCGATCAATATCGCCAGGGCCAGCGAGAGGCCGCCGGCGAAACGCTCGGGGATCTTCAGTGCCGTCAGGCCAGGGTGTATCAGACGTGCGACGACGGGTTCGGCGAGGAAACCGGTGGCCAGCGTCGTGATCGAGATGCCGACCTGCGCGCCGGAGAGCTGTGTGGACAGTGTGCGGTGGGCGCGCTGCACCATGAGGTCGCGCCGGTCTCCGTTGCGGACATTGGATTCGACCGTGCTGCGTTCCAGCGCCGTCAGCGAGAATTCGGCGGCGACGAACACCGCGGTGCCCGCGGTCAGCAGGACGATCGCCGCCAGCGACAGTAGCGACATTCCTACGCTCATCGGGATGCCCCGTAGCACAGGTGACGTATGGGGGTGCCGGGTCGGGTGCCCGGCCACCTAGGGGACGGCTCTGCGTCGCAGGGTTGCTGGTCAGACCGCTCACCGGCGGTGGCCGGTTCGGATGGGTCTCCATCCTGTGCCTGAGGCACCTGGTCCCTTTCGTCGACAGTGGCGTCACGCGCATTGTTGCCTGCGCGGAACCTCTTGATTGTCAACACATGCTAGCCGAATTCGAACATTCGATCGCCGCCCAAATGCTTAGGCTAACCAAATTCGCCGGAATGGTACTTTCGTGCGCAACGCAGGCAAAGAAAGGGGGCCAGATGTCGATGTCGTTCACCCGGTGGGCGGGAGTGGTCGCAGCGGTGGCCGCAACGCTGGCCCTCACCTCGTGCGGGTCGGAGCAGACGGGCAGCGACGACAAACTCGTCGTGTATTCGGGTCGCAGCGAGGAGCTGGTCAAGCCCCTGATCGAGCAGTTCAGCGCGGAGACCGGCATCGAGGTCGAGACCCGCTACGCGGGCTCAGGTGAACTGGCCGCCCAGTTGCTGACCGAAGGTGACAAGTCTCCGGCCGACGTATTTCTGTCCCAGGATGCCGGTGCGCTGGGCGCGGTCTCGAAGGCAGGCCTGCTCGCACCCATCGATGCCGAGACCGTCGCGGCCGTTCCCAAGCAGTACTCGGCGGCCGACGGCACGTGGGTCGGCGTGTCGGGACGGGCGCGCGTCATCGTCTACAACCCGACGTTGGCGCCCAACCCTCCGGATACGATCGACGGCCTGCTGGCTCCGGAGTGGAAGGGCAAGATCGGCTTCGCGCCCAGCAACGCGTCGTGGCAGTCCTTCGTCACCGGCCTGCGCGTGGTGCGCGGGGAGGACGGTGCCGAGCAATGGCTGCGCGCGTTCAAGGCGCAGGATCCGAAGGCGTTCGAGAACAATGTCGCGGTCCGCGACGCGGTGGATGCCGGCCAGATCCCCCTCGGCCTGGTGAATCACTACTACCTCTATGAGCTGATCAACTCGAAGGGACCGGACGCCGTGGTGGCCGAGAACCGGTTCATGGCGCCCGGGGACCCGGGCGGGCTGGTCAACGTCGCCGGCGTGGGCGTGCTGAAGGCGGCCCCGGACCCGGAGAAGGCCCAGCAATTCGCTGCGTACCTGGTCGGAGAGTCGGCACAGAAGTACTTCGCGACCGAGACCGCCGAGTATCCGCTCGCGGCCGGCGTCGCGCCGTCGGCGGAAATGCCGCCGCTGGCCGACCTGCAGCCTCCTGCCGTGGACCTCTCGCAGCTCGATGACATCGAGGCCACCCAGGAACTGCTGGTCAAGACCGGCCTGCTGACGAACTGACCCGGTGACCGGCGCCGTCCGGCTGGCCCGTCGACGCCCGCCTGCGCTGCTTGTCCTTCCGGCTGTCCTGGTGGCCGCGTGCACCCTGGTGCCGCTGGTCTACCTGGCCGAACGGGCACTGGAGCGCGGCTGGCCCTTCGTGGTCGAGGAGATCTTCCAGCCGCGCACCGCGGCGCTGGTGGGTCGTTCGCTGGTGCTGGTCACCACCGTCACCGCGGCCTGTGTGGTTCTCGGCGTCGGGTTGGCGATCCTGTGCACCCGCACCACGCTAAAAGGTAGGCGCGGGCTCGCCGTCGCATTGACGCTTCCGCTGGCCATGCCCAGCTATCTGCTGGCATACCTGTGGGTTTCAGCCGTCCCCGCGGTCGCCGGCTTCTGGGGTGCCACCCTGGTCCTGACACTGGTCAGCTACCCCCTGGTGCTGCTCACGACGATGGCGGCGCTCGCACGGGTGGATCCCGCCCAGGAAGAGGTGGCCCGGTCTCTCGGGCTCGGCGGCTGGGCCGTGCTGTTCCGGGTGACGCTGCGGCAGGCGCGCGCGGCGATCGCGGCCGGTGCACTGCTGGTCGCCCTCTACGTGCTCAGTGACTTCGGTGCGGTGGCAGCCATGCGGTACGAGGCGTTCACGTGGGTGATCTACGGCGCATACCGGTCCGGATTCAACCCGTCGCGAGCCGCCGTCCTGTCGCTCGTGCTGATGGTGTTCGCGGTCGCGTTGGTGGTGGCCGAGCACCGGGCCCGTGGGCTGGCCGCCGCATCCAGGGTCGGGGCGGGTTCGCCGCGGCCGGCGCCGCTCAACCGTCTCGGCCGGTGGAGCTGGGTCGCGCTGCTGGCCCCACTGACTGTGCTGGGCGCCGCCCTGGTGGTGCCGGGCATCGAGCTCACCGACTGGCTCCTCGCCGCGGGCCCGCGCTGGGACGTCGCGGAATGGGTTGGCGCGCTGGGTAACACATTCTGGTTGTCGGCAGCCGCGGCGGTGGCCTCGACAGCTGCGGCGCTGCCACTGGGGGTGCTGGCAGCCCGGCACCGCGACGGCGCCACCAAGGCTCTGGAAGGAGCGAGCTATGTTGCTCATGGCCTGCCGGCGATCGTCATCGCCATCTCGATGGTGTCCCTCGGAGTGCTCCTGCTACGGCCGATCTACCAGCGTGAGCCGCTGCTGATCCTGGCCTATACGGTGCTGTTCGTGCCCATGGCGATCGGTTCGATTCGCGCGGCCGTGGAGTCCGCCCCCATCCGGCTCGAGGAGGTGGCCCGGTCCCTGGGGCGCGCTCCGCTGCGGGCATTCGCGACGGTCACCGCCCGCGTGGCACTCCCCGGCATCGCGGCAGGTGCGGCGCTGGTGCTGTTGACGTGTATGAAGGAGCTGCCGGTGACGCTGCTCCTGCATCCCACCGGCACCGAGACCCTCGCCACCCGGCTCTGGGGCTACAGCTCGATCAGCGACTACGCGGCGTCAGCGCCCTACGCGGCGGCACTTCTGGTGTTCGCGGCCGTGCCCACCGCCGTGCTCGGCATGTGGAGCACCAGTTCTGTCGAGGTGCGCAGTGATTGAGCTACCCGCGGCCTCTGTCGCCGCGCGCGGGGTCGGCAAGTCGTTCGGCGAGCGCCGGGTCCTTTCCGGAATCGACCTCGACGTGGCTGCGGGTTCGATCACCGCAGTGCTGGGACCGTCGGGCTGCGGCAAGACCACGCTGCTGCGAATACTGGCGGGTTTCGAGGACCCCGACACCGGCACGGTGAGTATCGCCGGTGAGACGATGGCCGGATCCGGCGTCACCGTTCCGGTGCACCGCCGCCGGGTCGGGTTGATGCCGCAGGAGGGGGCGTTGTTCCCGCACCTGAGCGTGGGGGAGAACGTGGCGTTCGGGCTGGATCGAAACACGCGGAGAAGTCCGAACGGCGAGGTCATGAGATGGCTGGAGGTCGTCGGACTCGACGGTCTGGCCGACGCGCGCCCACACGAGATCTCGGGCGGCCAGCAACAGCGGGTCGCCCTGGCACGCGCTCTCGCAGCCCGTCCCCGAGTGCTCCTTCTCGACGAGCCGTTCGCCGCGCTCGATGCCGGGCTGCGCACCCGCGTCCGTGAGGACATCGCCGTGATCCTGCGTGAGGCCGGCACTACCGCGATCCTGGTCACCCACGACCAGTCCGAGGCGCTTTCGCTCGCCGACTCGGTGGCGTTGCTCATCGACGGCGTGGTCGCCCAGCACGCCACTCCCGCAGACCTCTTCAACCGCCCCTCCACCTTGACCAATGCCCGGTTCATCGGCAGCACGGTGGAACTGGGCGGAATTGCCAGGTCGGGGATCGTGCACACCGCGCTCGGAGCGCTTCGCGCCCGGCTGCGGGTCGACGACGGCCCCGCCGTGGCGGTGCTGCGGCCCGAGCAGTTGCGGGTCGGATCAGCGGGAGTACCCGCGCTGGTGACGGCCTGTCGGTTCTACGGCGCCGACACCGTGATCCACGTCCGCTTGGAGGACGGAACAGCCCTCCAACTGCGCAGCCCGGGCCGAACAGAACTGATGGCGGACCAGTCGGTCACCGTCGAGGTCGACGACCGCGACGACCAGGGCGTCCTGGCGTACCCGTCACCAACCGGTGGGCAGCGGGTGCCCCTCGGCGAAGCCAGCGGCTGACTGAACGCCGAGCACAACCTTCTCGTGCAGTTCGGGCAGCGTGGCTGCGCCGACGTAGGTGCATGTGCTGCGGACGCCGGAGGTGATGTGGTCGATCAGGTCCTCGACCCCGCCGCGCATGGGGTCCAGTCCCATCCGCGAGGTCGAGATGCCCTCTTCGAAGAGTCCCTTGCGGGCCCGGTCGAATGCGCTGTCGGAGGAGGTGCGCGCCGCGACGGCGCGTTTGGACGCCATGCCGTAACTCTCCTTGTAGGGCTGGTCGTCCCGATCGTGCATCAGATCGCCGGGGGACTCGTAGGTGCCCGCGAACCACGAGCCGATCATCACGTTCGACGCACCTGCCGCGAGCGCCAACGCCACATCGCGGGGATGACGGACGCCGCCGTCCGCCCAGACGTGTCCGCCGAGTTCCTTTGCCGCAGTTGAACATTCGACTACAGCAGAGAACTGCGGACGACCCACTCCCGTCATCATCCGCGTGGTGCACATGGCGCCGGGGCCGACGCCGACCTTCACGATGGTCGCACCGGCATTGATCAGATCGCGGGTGCCGGACGCCGACACGACGTTGCCCGCCGCCAGTGGAAGGCCGAGATCGAGCGCCGCGACCGCCTCGATGGCGTCGAGCATCTTCTGCTGATGACCGTGCGCAGTGTCGATGACGAGCAGGTCGGCGCCGGCCGCGGCGAGGTCGCGGGCTTTCGCCGCGACGTCGCCGTTGATGCCGACCGCCGTCGCTATCCGCAACCGCCCGTTCGCGTCGACCGCCGGGGTGTAGATGCCCGCCCGGATGGCACCGGTGCGCGTCAGGACTCCGGCCAGCGATCCGTCGGCGTCGGTGAGCACGGCGATGGCCCCGCCGTCCTTGGGGGCGTGTTCGAGCAGATCGAAGACCTTGCGGGGCTCGGTTCCCACCGGCGCGGTGACGAAATCGGAGATCGCCACGTCACGAACCCTGGTGAAGCGGTCCACACCGCGGAAGGACTCCTCGGTGACCAGGCCGACGGGCCGGTTGTCGGACACGACGACCGCGGCACCGTGGGCCCGCTTGTGGATCAACGCGGCGGCGTCGGATACCGAATCGTCGGGGGAGAGCGTGACGGGGGTGTCGACGACGGGGTCGCGGCTCTTGACGAAGTCCACCGTGTGTTGGACCGCGGACAACGGAAGGTCTTGCGGCAGAACCACGATCCCGCCACGGCGGGCTACGGTCTCTGCCATCCGGCGGCCCGCCACCGCGGTCATGTTGGCGACGACCACCGGGATCGTGGTGCCCGAGCCGTCGACCGTGGACAGGTTCACATCGAAGCGTGATGGCAGGTCGGAGCGCCCCGGCACGATGAACACATCGTTGTAGGTCAGGTCGAAGGGCGGCCGGTGGCCATCGAGAAACTTCACGGCCCCGAGTCTAGTTCCGCCGAGAGTGCGCACAGGAACGCGGCAGATCGTCTGCCACGCTCTCGTCGCACTCTCGGCGCTGCGTGTCTAGGCTTCGACCTCGCTACGGTCGCCACTCCAGAGGGTGTGGAAACGCTTCGCGGGGTCGCTGTCGATGCGCCCGTAGGTATGGGCACCGAAGAAGTCGCGAAGACCCTGCGTCAGTGCGGCGGGCAAGCGTTCGGTGCGCAGACCGTCGTAGTAGGACAGCGCGGAGGAGAAGCCGGGGATCGGGATACCCAACTCGGTGGCCGTGACCACCACTCGGCGCCAGCTGTCGATCGCCGCCTCGATGGCGTCGCGGAAGTACGGGTCGACGATCAGCGTCGGCAGGTGCGGATCGTTGTCGAACGCCTCGGTGATCCGGTTGAGGAACTTCGCGCGGATGATGCAGCCGCCGCGCCAGATCCGCGCCATGTCGCCGGGCTTGATGTCCCAGTTGTACTCGTTGGAGCCGGCCTGGATCTGGTTGAAGCCCTGGGCATAGGCGATGATCTTCGACGCGTAGAGCGCCTGGCGGATGTCCTCGGTGAATTGCTCTGCATCGCTTGGCTTTTCGCCGAGTTCGCCGGACGCCAGGCCAGTCGTGGCCTTGCGCTGGGCCACCGAGCCCGACAGGGCGCGGGCGAATACGGCCTCGGCGATGCCGGTGACGGGCACGCCCAGATCCAGCGCAGATTTGACGGTCCAGCGGCCCGTGCCCTTCTGCTCGGCCTCGTCGAGAATCAGGTCGACGAGCGGCTTGCCGGTCTTGGCGTCGGTCTGGCGCAGCACCTCGGCGGTGATCTCGATGAGGAAACTGTCGAGGTCGCCTTTGTTCCATTCGGCGAAGACGTCGGCGATCTCCGGAGCGGTCTTGCCGAGACCGTCCCGCAGCAACTGGTAGGCCTCGCCGATGAGCTGCATGTCGGAGTACTCGATGCCGTTGTGGACCATCTTCACGAAGTGCCCGGCGCCGTCAGGACCGATGTGGGTGCAGCAGGGCACGCCGTCGACGTGCGCCGAGATCTCTTCGAGCAGCGGGCCGAGCGATTCGTAGGACTCGGCGGGGCCGCCCGGCATGATGGACGGGCCTTTGAGGGCACCTTCCTCGCCGCCGGAGATGCCGGCGCCGACGAAGTGCAGGCCGCGTTCGCGGATTGCCTTCTCCCGGCGGATGGTGTCGGTGTAGAGCGCGTTGCCGCCGTCGATGATGATGTCGCCTTCTTCCATGGCGTCGGCGAGTTCGTTGATCACCGCATCCGTCGGGTCACCGGCTTTGACCATGATGATGACGCGACGCGGCTTCTCCAGCGCATCGAGGAACTCCGCGATCGTCTCGCTGCGCACGAAGTTGCCCTCGGAACCGTGCTCGGCGAGAAGCGCGTCGGTCTTGGCGATCGACCGGTTGTGCAGGGCCACCGTGTACCCGTGGCTGGCGAAGTTCCGCGCGAGGTTGGACCCCATGACGGCAAGGCCTGTCACGCCGATCTGGGCGGTACCCGTGGTCGAGCTCATAGACGAAATCCCTTCGATTTCCGATGTCGGCACAGCTTCTGGCAAGTGAAACGCACGAGGAACACCGGCGCGTCCCGGCTACGCGACGAACAGGCGGTGCAGTTCGTTCAACCACGGCACCGCGAAGGCGACGGTCGGCACCACGAGCACGGCCGCCGCGGCGGCGTAGGCGCCCGCCGCGAGCATCCTGCTGTTGGGTTTACCGCCCAGCCGGCGCACCCGCACGACCGTGGTGGGGCCGCCCGCCGCCAGAGCCCCCCGCGGTGCACGCGCGGATGCGCAGGCGACGAGGGCGCGCGCCAGCGGGGTCGGACCTTCGGCCCGGACGGCGGCGTCATCGGCGAGCAACTCGATCAGGAGACGAACGGCGTTGAGTGCGTGCGCGCTGCGCACCAGTCGCGGGAATGCCGCGTGCACAGCGGTGAACATCTCGAGGACCAGGTCGTGGCGGGCGCGCAGGTGTGCGCGCTCGTGCTCGAGGATCGCGCTGACCTCGTTGTCCGACAAGGTTTTCAGCGCCCCCTCGCTCACCACGACGCGACTGCGGACACCTGGCAGGCAGTAGGCGAGCGGCTGGTCCACGCCGAGAATGCGCAGCCCGCTGCGAGCTCTGGGGCTGGAGCGGTGGGCGCCGACGAGGTCGACGACCATCCGGTGGTGGGCTCTGCGGCGCCGTGTCGCTATCGCGACGTTGATCACCGAGGCGATCAGCCGTGCGCCGATCACCAAGGTGAGGACGAAGACCGTCACATAGGCGGTCCACAGCGGCCAGCCCAGCGCGGCGATCTCGCTGGTGATGGTCGCGGTCGGCCGACCGTCGGGCCCCGGCTCGAAAAGGCGGATCGCGATGGCGATGCCCGCGGAGAATGCGGAGAGAACGGCAGCCAGCGCGATCGACTGCCACAACACGATTGCGGCCCGGGGTGCACGCAGCGGCCAGGTGGCGCGGGCCAACAACGCAGGCACCGGCCCCGACAGGATCAGGGCGACGATGGTGAAGGCCAGCGCGGACACACTGTCAGTGTGACTCAGGCGGTGCCCGAACCGCCAGCGGGTCTTTCGGCCTGGTGCTTGTCCTCCAGCTCGGCCAGCGCCCGGCGCAAAGCGGCCGCCTCGTCGGCGCCGACGCGCTCGACGAAATGAACGAGAGCCGCTTCGCGACTCCCGGAGTCGGCGGCCTGGTCGAGTGCGTCGACCATCAGTCCGGCGACCAGTTCGTCGCGGCCGTGGGTGGGCGCGTACCGGTGGGCACGATCGTCACGGTGTTGCACGACGAGGTTCTTCTTCGCCAGCCGCTGCAACACCGTCATGATCGTCGTATAGGCGAGATCGCGATGCGCCGAGAGCGCCTCGTGTACCTGCCGCACAGTCTGCGGTTCGCCCGCCGACCACAAGTGGTCCATGACGGAGCGTTCCAGCTCTCCGAGGCGAGTCAGCTTGGCCATCTTCCGTCCATCTCCTACAGGCAGTAGGTCAAAGGGTACTACGGGGTTACTACCGCGCGTCGTATCAGCCGCCCGCGCGACTCGGTCGGCCCCGGACGCTCTCCTGGTGATGGGAACGTCGTGGCGTCCACCAGTGCGCCCGTCCACATGTGTGAGTCCTGTCACAGATGTCCCTTCGCTGGTGGTCGCGTTGTGCTCGCGACTGTAGTAAGGCTAACCTAAGTCCCAGTTAGGCTAACCTAACTGTCATTCGAAGTGGAGGTTCCATGACGGTCGTTGTCGAGGATCCGCTGATCGCGAGCATGACGATCAAGCGAACGCTGCCGATCCACGAATCGAGCCGTCGACTCCGGGCGTTGTACCGCGAATGCCCCCGGGTGTACGGAGTGGCGGTCATGGGCGACCTCTCGCGGCGGCGCTGGTGGCCTCTCGAAGAGATCCTGACAACCGATCGACTGGACACCATGTTCGATGCCGGTGTCGCCGAGACCGACAGCCGCGCGGCCGTAGCTCAGCAGCTCGCGGCGACGTTCGCGCACGTGGTGATCGGCCGGGTGATCCCGCTGCTCGTCCTCGAGGCACGCGCATGGGACACCGGCCTGGAAAATCTCTGGGTCCATGTCGACTCGGAGGGCGCCATCGATTGGGTCGGCGTGGTCGATCCGACCGTTCGTGCACTCGCGGATGATCCCTTCTTCAGCAACCGCCGGGCACATGCCGGGCGCACGGGTCAGACCGGGATCGTCGCGTTGCCCAGCGAGGCGGCACTGACCACCTGGATCGCCCATCGCAGCCACCGCGCGCTCGGCCCGCTGTTCAACAGGCTTGCCGCCGTCAGCGACGGGGCCATGCCGGTGGCCGCGATGTGGCACATCGTCGGAGGTGCAGTGGTCAGTGCGGCGACTCAGGTTCCCCTGTTGGCGGGCTCGAGCGAGGTCGTCAGCATGCGCCGCGGGCAGGCTGTCCTGGACGCACTCGTCGGGTTCGGCCTGCCGGTGCGCGGAACCCCACGAATGAGCATGGGGAAGGTCTTGCTTAATTAGGGCAGCCTTGCCTATCCTTGGGAGGTCGGTGTGAACACCGACTTTCGGAACGAACGGACCGCGCCGGAGTCCTGAGGGCTGCAGAGACCCCCGGTCCAACCGAAGGAAGGGCCCCACGCCATGTGCGTGGGGCCCTTCTGCATTTCCGCGCTTCCCCTTTTCCCGTTCAGTGACGCGACGGTGTAGACACGATCCGTGACGACTGACTTTCGCGAAAGCCTCGGGAACGGTTTCGACAAGGAGCTCGGGCTGACGTATCTGGAGATGACCCCCGACGGCGGCCGCGCGCAGCTGACTATCACCCAGAAGCTGTTGCAGCCGTGGGGAATCGTGCACGGTGGGGTGTACTGCGCGGTGATCGAGAGCATGGCCAGTGTGTCCGGCCACGTCTGGTTGAGCGAGAACGGCGGGGGGACGGTCGTCGGCGTCAACAACAACACCGACTTCCTGCGGGCGATCCGATCGGGGACCGTGACGGCGACGTCGACACCGATCCATCGGGGACGGCGTCAGCAACTGTGGCTGATCACCATCACCGACGAAACCGATCGAGTGGTGGCAAGGGGGCAGGTACGCCTCCAGAACATCACCGATGCGTAGCGTCGAATCAAGCACCGATGCGTAGCGTCGAATTGGGCACCGCGTGTGAGCGCTGCTGACTGCCCTCCGTCGTGGCAGGATCGCGGCCATGCGTTTGACGCCGCATGAACAGGAACGGCTGCTGCTGTCGTACGCGGCCGAACTCGCCCGCCGCCGCCAGGGGCGCGGCCTCAAGCTCAACCACCCCGAGGCGGTCGCGGTCATCACCGACCACATCCTCGAAGGCGCCCGTGACGGCCGCTCCGTCGCCGAGCTGATGGTCAGTGGCCGTGAGGTTCTCGCGCGATCCGACGTGATGGACGGCGTCCCGGAGATGCTCCACGACGTACAGGTAGAAGCCACCTTTCCCGACGGGACGAAGCTTGTCACCGTCCACCACCCGATTCCTTAGGAGGGGCGCGTGAGCGAGAAGTCTGCCTATGTCACGCCTGGGGAGATCGTCTTCGGTGAAGGCGACATCGAGATCAATCCGGGCGCACCGCGTTTGGAACTCGACATCGTCAACACCGGTGACCGGCCGGTGCAGGTCGGCAGCCACGTCCACGTGCCGCAGGCCAACAGCGCACTGGAGTTCGACCACGCGGCGGCGCATGGCCACCGGTTCGACATCCCGGCGGGCACCGCGATCCGCTTCGAACCCGGTGTCGCGCAACGCGTCAGCCTCGTCCCGCTGGCCGGCACCCGGGAGGTGTGGGGTCTGACGCTCGATCCGCCCGGCAGATTGGATCAATCCCGATGAGCGCCTGCGCGAAGAGGAGAAAGACCCGATGACCCGACTGTCGCGGCCCCGCTACGCGGCTCTGTTCGGCCCCACCGCCGGTGACCGCATCCGGCTGGCCGACACCGACCTGTTCATCGAGATCACCGAGGACCGCAGCGGCGGGCCGGGACTGGCAGGGGACGAAGCAGTCTTCGGTGGTGGCAAGGTGCTCCGTGAGTCGATGGGTCAGTCCCGCGTAACGCGCGCCGACGGGGCTCCCGACACCGTCATCACCGGCGCCGTGATCCTGGACTACTGGGGGATCATCAAGGCCGACATCGGCATCCGGGACGGCCGCATCGTCGCGATCGGCAAGGCCGGTAACCCGGACATCATGACGGGCGTACACCCGGACCTGGTCGTCGGTCCGTCGACGGAGATCATCGCGGGCAACGGCCGGATCGTCACCGCGGGCGCGATCGACTGTCACGTCCACCTGATCTGCCCGCAGATCATGGAGGAGGCGCTCGGCGGCGGCATCACGACGATCATCGCCGGCGGCACCGGACCGGCAGAAGGCAGCAAGGCCACCACCGTCACACCCGGCTCCTGGCATCTGGCTCGCATGCTGGAGGCGCTCGACACCTGGCCGCTCAACGTGGCGCTGCTGGGCAAGGGCAATACCGTCAGCGCCGAAGCCATGTGGGAGCAGTTGCGCGGTGGGGCAGCGGGTTTCAAGCTCCACGAAGACTGGGGGACCACGCCTGCGGCCATCGACGCGTGCCTGACGGTGTGCGAGGAGGCGGGCGTTCAGGCCAACATCCACACCGACACCCTCAACGAGGCCGGCTTCGTCGAGGACACGCTCGCCGCGATCAAGGGCCGCTCGATCCACGCCTATCACACCGAAGGCGCCGGCGGCGGTCACGCACCGGACATCATCACCGTCGCCGGGAAACCGAACGTGCTTCCGAGTTCGACCAACCCGACGCGGCCGCACACCGTCAACACCCTCGATGAACACCTCGACATGCTGATGGTGTGCCACCACCTCAATCCCAGCGTGCCCGAGGATCTTGCGTTCGCCGAAAGCCGCATCCGACCGTCGACGATTGCGGCAGAGGACTTGCTGCACGACATCGGCGCGATCTCGATGATCGGCAGCGACGCCCAGGCGATGGGCCGCATCGGTGAAGTGGTGATGCGGACCTGGCAGACCGCGCACGTGATGAAGCGTCGCCGCGGATTTCTGCCCGGCGACACGGGTGCCGACAACATGCGCGCGCGCCGCTATGTCGCGAAATACACGATCTGCCCTGCCGTGGCGCACGGGATGGACCAGGAAATCGGGTCGGTCGAGGTGGGCAAGCTGGCGGACCTGGTGCTGTGGGAACCGGCGTTCTTCGGCGTGCGTCCGCACGCAGTGGTCAAAGGGGGGATGATCGCGTGGGCAGCGATGGGCGACGCCAATGCGTCCATCCCGACGCCGCAGCCGGTGTTGCCGCGGCCCATGTTCGGTGCGTCACCTGCCGCGGCCGCCGAGACATCGCTGCATTTCGTTGCGCCACAAGCGATCGAGGCACATCTGGCGGAGCGAATCGCCGTCAATCGCCGCCTGGTTCCCGTTGCGAACGTCCGCGGTGTCGGCAAGGCGCAGATGCCGCTCAACGACGCCACCCCGGACATCCAGGTCGACCCGGACACCTTCACCGTCCGCATCGACGGTGAGGTGTGGCAGGAACAGCCCGCCGCGGAACTGCCCATGGCGCAGAGATACTTCCTCTTCTGAGCGATTCCCCGACCACGATGTCAAGCCTCGTCACGTTGCTCGCGCTGGCCGACTCTCGGCTGCCGACAGGCGGACACGTCCATTCGGGCGGCGTCGAGGAGGCGGTTACCAGCGGTCTGGTCGTGGACCTCACGTCGCTGCGCGCCTATCTGACACGGCGTATCCGCACCACGGGACTCGTCACCGCATCCCTGGCCGCCGCGGTGCACCGCGGCGCCCTGCCGGCTGCGGCGGGCGGGGCCGGAGATCTCGAAACCGACGCTCGCACACCGTCTCCCGCTGCCCGTCAAGCCTCCCGGGCGCAGGGTCGCGGGCTCGTGAGGCTCGCCCGGCGGGTATGGCCGGACGAGGATTGGCACGCTCTGGGTCCGACGCCGCACCTGGCTGTGGCCGCCGGAGCCGTCGGCCGGGCGGGCCGTCTCACCGATCTGCACACCGCGTTGTCGGTGGTCTACACCACGATGACCGGCTCGGCCACCGCGGCGCAGCGGCTGCTGGCCCTCGATCCCGGCGACGTCGCCGCGCTGACATTCGAGCTGTCCGCGCTGTGCGAACAGACCTCGGCGGACGCGGCGAAGGATGTCGCCGACCTGTCCGATCCACTGCTGGACGTGCTTGCACAACGCCACGTCGAGCGGGACCGGCCACTGTTCGCGTCCTAGGGGCTCTTGACGTGCCCGAGCAGCTTGTTTCGGGCCGCTTCCGCAGTTTCGAGAAGATGGTCGTGCCGCTCACGGGTGTCCGAGGACGCCATCTTCTCGTAGAGCAACTGTGCCAGGTCGCGGACGTTCGCCACGGCGATGTCGCCGGGGCTCAGCCGGACTCCCGTCTCGGCCTCCACGCGGGTACGAAGCTCGAGTGCGCCCAGTGAGTCGAGGCCGTATTCGGAGAGCGGACGGTCCGGATCGACGCTGCGGCGCAGGATCAGGCTGATCCGCTCGGAGACGAGGCGGCGAAGCCGGACCGGCCACTCGTCGAGTGGTAGATCGTTGAGCTCCGCCCGGAATTCACTGGCGCCCGAGTCTGCGTGACCGCTGGAACGGAACGACTCGGCGAAAGGACTGCGCTGCGCAAAGGCCGTCACCCATGGTGTACCGATGACCGGCGCGTACCCGCTGTAGGCGCGGTCGTGACGCAGCAGGGTCTCGAACGCGAAAGCGCCCTCGTCGGATCCGATGGCAGCGCCGGCACCCTCTGCGAAGTCGGTTGCGCGTCCTACCTGGCCCCACGCGCCCCATGCGATCACGGTGGCCGGCCGGCCCTGGGTTCTGCGCCAGTGACCGAAGGCGTCCAGCCAGGAGTTGGCCGCGGCGTACGCGCCCTGTCCCGGCGATCCCAGCAGCGCGGCCGCCGAGGAGAATGCGCAGAACCAGTCCAATGGCTGATCCAGCGTCGCGGCGTGAAGATTCCACGCGCCGTAGACCTTTGGTGCCCAATCGCGCTCGACAAGATCGTCGGTGATACTGGTCAGCGTCGCATCCTCGACCACCGCGGCCGCGTGCAGGACGCCGCGCACCGGCAGGCCGGTGGCGGTAGCCGCGGTCACCAACCGCTCCGCCGTCCCGGATTGGGCGATGTCACCGCACTCCACGACGACGTCGGCGCCTGTCGCACGAATCCGCTCGATCGTCTCCAATATCTTCGGCGTGGGCGTCGACCGTGCAGACAGCACGATACGACCGCAACCCGCCGCTCCCATCTTCTCGGCCAGGAACAGGCCGAGACCGCTGAGACCGCCTGTCACGATGTAGGCGCCGTCTTCGCGGAAGATCCGGACGTCGTGGGGCTGCACCACCACCGGGCATGTCCCGTCACGCGGGATGTCCAGCAACAACTTCCCGGTGTGTTGCGCGGCTCCCATCACCCGGATGGCGACCGCGGCATCGGTCAAGGGGTACCTCGTCACTTTCGGCATCGGCAGGACGCCGCTGACCGCGCCCGTGTAGATGGCGTTGGCCACGTCCTGGAACTTGTCGGGGTGGCTGGTGGCCTTCAACGACAGGTCGAACGCGAGGAAGGACAGGTTGCGCTGAAACGGTAGAAGCCCCAGCCGGGTGTCCCCGTAGATGTCTCGCTTGCCGATCTCCACAAAGCGCCCGTCGTGGGCGAGCAGATCGATCCCGGCTCGCTGCAGTGCGCCCGAGACCGAGTTCAGCACGATGTCGACGCCGTACCCGTCGGTGTCACGCCGTATCTGCTCGGCGAACTGGAGGCTTCTCGAGTCGTAGACGTGCTCGATACCCATGTCCCGCAACATCTGCCTGCGCTGTTCACTGCCGGCCGTGGCGAAGATCTCCGCACCCGCCGCGCGCGCGATGGCGATCGCCGCCTGCCCCACACCACCTGTCCCGGAGTGGATCAGCACCTTGTCGTCCGCGCTGATGCGCGCCAGCTCGTGCAAGCCGTACCACGCGGTCGCGTGCGCGGTCGTCAACGCGGCCGCCTGTTCGTCGGAAAGACCTGGCGGCAGCGCGACCGCATGCCTCTCGTCGCAGGTGATGAATGTCGCCCAGGTGCCGTTGAGGGACATGCCGCCCACGTGATCACCGATGTGGTGCCTCGTCACGCCGGGGCCCACCGCGGTGACCACTCCGGCGAAATCCATTCCCAGCTGCTGGACCACACCGTTGATGCTCCGGTAGCGGTCGAACGCGAGCAGCACGTCCCTGAAGTTGATGCTGGACGCGGCGATCGCCACTTCGATCTGGCCATGTCGCGGCGGAATACGTTCGGAAGCAACGAGTTCGAGCGTTTCCAGATCGCCCGGCGTGCGGACCTGCAGCCGCATCCCGTCGCGCTCGGGGTGGGCGAGCGCGGTGCGTCGTTCCTCAGGACGCAGGGGAGCGGGACGCAACCGAGCCGTGTACCACACGCCTTTGCGCCATGCAGTCTCGTCTTCTTCTGACCCGCTGAGCAGTTGATGGGTCAGACGTTCGGCGTCGGTCGCGTCGTCGGCATCGATCTGGACCGTGCGAAGATCGGGATGTTCGGTGCCGATTACCCTCACCAGCCCCCGAAGCCCACCCTGGTCGAGGTTCGCGACATCACCGGCCACCACGGTCTGCGCGTTGCGGGTCACGATGAACAGGCGCGGCAACTGGCCCTGGACCTCGGGCAATTCCCGGGTGATCCGGACGAGGTGCTGGACGTATCCGCAACCGGCCCGGGGTGATTCGTCCACGGCGTTGTCGGTTCTCGGTCCCGTGAGGATCACCATGCCCGTGAACTCGCCGCTGCGCAGGTGCTCTGCGAGCGCTTGTGTGTTCCCGGCGTGGTCGGCGTGGGGAAGCCACGTCATCGTGGTGCAGCGTGCGCCGTGGCCCTTCATGGCGTCGGTCAACGAGGAAGCCAACACGTCGGCACTCGTCGTACTGATCAACAGCCACGTTCCTGCGTCGGCGCGGGGGATTTCGGGCAGTGGCCGCTCCTGCCAGCCTACTGTCAGCAGCCGGTCCGTCAGCAACTTCTCTCTGCGGTCGCCTTCGGAAGCACCTGTGCCGCAGCGTAAACCGCGGACGCTGAGCAGAACCGTGCCCTGCTCGTCGAGCACGTCGAGGTCGGCCTCGATGCCGGTGTCATCAGCCTTGGTCACCCGCGTGTAGCAGTAGCGCGCGTTGCGCGCCGAACCGTACGAACGCAAGCTCTGAACACCCAGGGGTAACCCCATCATGTTCTCACCGAGGTTCCCGACGCAGGGGCTTGCTTCCAGAGACTGAAAACAGGCATCCAGCAACGCCGGATGCACACCGTAAACGCTCTGCTGCGAGCGTATTTGGCGTGGAAGTGCAACCTCGGCCAGCACCGTGCCCGTGGTCTGGTCGGCGATGCGCACCGTCCCGAGACCGGTGAACGCCGGGCCATACTGGACGCCGCGACGATCCAGGCTCTGACGCACGTCCTCACCATCGCCGGTGTGCGAGTGCTCGGCGAGCAAGGCGTCGAGGTCGTATGCGGGCGGTGCCGCCTCGTGTACGGCGCGAAGCATGGCGGCAGCGTGTCGTACCGTCTCGCCCGCCTGATTGGTTTCCACGGTGAAGTCGCACACCCCGGGTGACGACAACGACGCCGTGGCGCCGACGGTGGTGTGGTCATCCAGCAGCAGCGCCCGTTCGAAGGCAAGGTCGTGGACTTCCGCGCAGTCGCCCAGAACTGTCCGCGCTGCTTCCAGCGCCATCTCGCAGTACGCGGCACCGGGAAGCACTGCCACATCGCGGATCCGATGTTCGGCGAGCCATGGTTGTGTCACAGTGCCGACCTCGGCCTGCCATACGTGGCGCTCCGGCTCCTCCTGCAATCGCACATGCGGGCCCATCAGCGGATGCGCCGACACCGTGTACCCACTCGTGTGCTGGGTCTCGTGACCGCTGCGGTCCAACCAAAGCCGCCGGTGCGTCCAGGTCGGCAGGGGCGCGTCGACGAGACGCCCCTGCGCGTTCCGGGCGGAGAAGTCCACCGCAGCACCGACACTGTAAAGGTCGCCGACGAATTCGAGCATCCCATGAGGCAGTGGCTGGTCGCGACGCATGCCGGCGAGCGCGGCCATGGGCAGCTCCAGGCTGTCCGCGGTCTGAGCTATGGCGTTGGTCAGCAGCGGGTGCGGGGACAGCTCGGCGAAGACTCGGTAGCCGTCTTCCAGAGCGGCGCGTACGGCGGTGGCGAAACGCACAGTGCGCCTGAGATTGTGGACCCAATACTCGCCGTCACACACCACCTGCTCGCGAGCGTCGAACTCGGTGGCCGAATAGTACGGAATCTCCGGAGGCACTGGGCTGATCTCGGCCAGCAGGTCGGCGAGCTCTTCGAGGATCGGGTCGACCTGAGGTGAATGCGACGCGACATCGACGGCGACTTCGCGAGCGGTCACGCCGCGGTCCTCCCACCCGGCTATCAGCTGGCGAACGGCCTCGGTCGCCCCGCCGATCACGGTGGACTGGGGTGATGCCACGACAGCCACGACAACGTCGTCCGCGCCTCTGAGTTCCGAAAGAACCTGCTTGGCCGGAAGCTCCACGGATGCCATGGCCCCCGAACCCGCAATGGTGGACATCAGCCGGGACCGCCGGCAGATCACTCGCGCGCCGTCTTCCAACGACAGTGCACCGGCGACCACTGCCGCGGCCGCCTCTCCCATAGAGTGCCCGACCACCGCGCCTGGACGTGCCCCATGCTCCTTCAGTGCAGCAGCCATGGCGACCTGCATGGCGAACAGCGTCGGCTGCACCTTGTCGATGCCGCTCACCATCTCCGGGGACGTCATCGCCTCGGTCACCGAGAAGCCGGACTCACGGGAGATCAGTGGCTCCAGATGCGCGACGGTGGCGGCGAACACAGGGTCGTTCGCAAGAAGGTCCCGGCCCATCTGGGCCCATTGCGAACCCTGACCGGAAAAAACCCATACCGGTCGGCGGTCGTCTTGTCCGACCGCCGGCTGATACGGGGTGTCGCCCGCGGCCACGGCCCGCAGAGCGTCGATGAGACCGGCCCGGCTATCGGCGACGACGGCGGTACGGACGGGTCGGTACCCGCGGCGCCGGGCCAAGGTGTGGGCCAGATCGCCCAGCAGCACGTCATGTGATCGGATCCAGTCGGCGAGGCGGCCGGCTGTGCGCCGTAGCTCGTCGGCGGAGGTGGAGGACAGAGGAAACAACAGGGATTCGGAATCTGTTGCGCCGCTGTGGGTTGCGCCGGCGGACACGGGGGCTTGCTCGAGGATGGCATGGACGTTGGTTCCCGACATCCCGTACGACGACACCGCTGCCCGCCGCGGCACCTGACCGTCAGTGGGCCACGGTGTGTTCACCTGCGGCACGAACAGCTTGGTATCCAGCTCGGCGAGACTGTCTGGCAGGCGCGTGAAATGCAAATTCTGCGGGACGACGCCGTGTTGCAGCGCGAGCACCGCCTTCATCACTCCCAGTGCCCCCGATGCCGACTGCGTGTGGCCGAAGTTCGTCTTCACGGCACCGAGTGCGCAGGGCCCCTCGTGGCCGTAAACCTCGGCCAGGCTGGTGAATTCGATCGGATCACCGGTAGGAGTGCCGGTGCCGTGTGTTTCCACCATGCCGACAGTTGCGGCGTCCACTCCGGCGGCGGCGAGTGCGGCCCGGTAGGCCGCCACCTGCGCGGGGCGCGACGGGGTCGCGATGTTCACCGTGTGGCCGTCCTGGTTCGCAGCGGTACCCCGAATCACCGCGAGAATTCGGTCCCCGTCACGTTGCGCGTCGGATAACCGCTTGAGAAGCAACACGACACAGGCCTCACCGCCGACGAATCCGTCGGCAGCCGCGTCGAATGCGTGGCAGCGCCCGGTCGGAGATCCCATTCCCAGAGCCGATCCCGAGACGAACTTTCGCGGATCCAGCATCACAGAGACTCCGCCGGCGAACGCGAGGTCACTCTCACCTTCGTGAAGACTGCGGCACGCCGTGTGAACGGCGGTCAGTCCGGACGAGCATGCGGTATCCATGGTCAGGGCCGGTCCGTGGAGACCGAGCGCGTACGCGATCCGTCCGGACGCCATACTGAAGCTGTTGCCGCTGAAGCCGTATGGACCCTCCACCGCGTGTGCGTCGGCGGCCACCAACTGGTAATCACCATGCGTGAGGCCGACGAAGACACCGGTCAGTGAGCCGGCCATCGACGCTTTGGTCAGTCCGGCATGCTCCATGGCCTCCCAGGAGGTTTCGAGCAGCAGCCGGTGCTGCGGGTCGATGGCTGTTGCCTCCGGCTCGTTGATGCCGAAGAACTCGGGATCGAAACCGTCGACGTCGTCGAGAAACGCGCCCCATTTCGACACCGATCTCCCTGGCACCCCCGGCTCGGGGTCGTAGTACTCCTCGCAGTCCCAGCGCTCCTGCGGCACCTCGGTCACGAGATCGTCGCCGCGCGCAAGCGCCTCCCACAGGGCCTCCGGCGAATCGATACCGCCGGGTAGCCGACAGGCCATACCGATCACTGCAACAGGTGTGACTGTTCTGTCCACGACCGCTCGCCCCCGTTTCATCGCAGCCAGCTCGCCGTTCCGCTCCGGAGCGGCCTCTCTCCCGCTGGTGCCGTATGTCCGCTGTGCGGAGGGCCGGTGCGTGCTGCACCGGTGCGACCCCTCTGCACCGGACCGACTGGCTAATCGGCGGGCTGGCCGACGTCAGCCTCTCAGGCGCATTCGCCGGACGTGATCCCAATGATGAGCTGTATCGATCAAGAAACTATTTTTCTTACGCGTAGATACGTTGCTGTAACCGGCGCTGTCGGTTCACGACCGAATGCGAGGCGGCGCCCCGGCGGCCGCCGCCGGACACGTCCGCGCCGTCCGCGGGCTTTTCTGGGCGGAAAGAATCAAGATCAAAGGGGAAGTATGCGACCTGCCGCCGACAGTGCATGGTCTTAGCAGGGCAAATCCACCGGATATCCACGGTGCGGGACTCCGTGGAGTGCTCGGTTCAGTATCCGAAGCGCGAACGGACGGTTCCGGAAAGCGCAACAGGGTGGCAGCTGAGTACGACCCGTCCGCAGGAGCGGGCCCTGCCAGTACCGAATCGTTGCCTATGCAAATTACGGACGCGAAAACGCTTTGCCAAAACTGCACACGCGTGCGGTTCTTCTCGCTTAGATTCAGGTGGTTCAACCAGTCTGGGGGCGAAGGGGGACGATCGATGAGCGCCAATCCGTTCGATGACGGCAACGGGAGCTTTTTCGTGTTGATCAATGACGAGGAGCAGCACAGCCTCTGGCCGACTTTCGCCGATGTTCCGGCGGGCTGGCGAGTGGTCTTCGGGGAAGCGGACCGCGAGGCATGCCTGGCGTACATCGAGCAGAACTGGCCGGACATACGGCCTCGAAGCCTGCGTGAGCGTCTCGCCGCCGATGGGGTTTCCCTCTAGGTCGCGAGGCGCGATCAGGGGGCGGGGGATGAATAGAGACGACGGGCTACGTCCGCTCACACGCGGGCAGCTGGACATATGGCTGGCGCAGGAAACCGGCCACTCGGGGGCCGAATGGCAGGTCGGCCTGATGGTGAGAATCGCGGGGACGATCGAACGCGACGCCCTTGTCTGGGCCATCCGTCGAGTGATGCGGGAGGCCGAACCCGGCAGGGTCGCAATCGTCGCAGTGGACGGGCAGGTCTGGCAGCGTCCCATCGAAGAGCTGGAATTCCCGCTGGAGTTCCATGACCTGCGCGACTCGCAGGACCCAGCCCGCGAAGCCCATGCGATAGCTTCCTCGATGCAACGTTCGCCGATGCCGCTCGACGGACCGCTGTTCAGATTCGCGCTATTTCAGACCGCACTTAACGAGTTTCACTTGTTCGCCACCGGTCACCATATCGTCATCGACGCGATAGGCGTCGCGCTGGTCGGTCACCGCATCGCCGTGGTGTACAGCGCGGTGGTCGCCGGCGAAGCCGTTCCGCCAACTCTTTTCGGCTCGCTGCAGGACTTGCTCGACTGCGAGCTCGAATACGAAGCGTCCGAGGATTATCTGGCCGATCAGGCGTACTGGACGAACAATCTTCCGCGGGGCAGCGGTGCGGACAACGTCTTGTCTGCCGCGGACGAGCATGATCCGTGGCCGTCTTCACCAGTTCAATTGAGCGCCAACCTGATTCGTCGAGTCCACCAATTGTGCCGCGAGTGGCAGGTGCCGACGGCGACGGTGGTTACGGCAGCATGTGCGCTCCTGGTGCACGCCCGGTGCGCCGGGGGTTCCGAGGTGGTACTCGACTTCCCGGTGAGCAGGAGGGTACGTCCAGAGTCCAAGACTCTTCCCGGCATGGTGGCTGGTGTCGTTCCGCTGGTACTGCAGGTCCGGGCGGAGTCCACGGTCGCGGAATTCTGCCACCACGTCGACGAACGAATCCAGGAAGCGCTTCACCACCAGAGGTTCCCGGCGTATGCCTTGGAGCGCGAAGCCCGCCGCCGCGGCGGGGGACACTCCGCCGAGAAGGTCAGCGTCAACTTCCTCACCGCCTCTTTCGATGTGACGTTCGCGGGCATTGCGGCCTCAGCGACCTACACCAACTCGGGTGTGGTGGGCTCATTCGGTCTGGTTTTCACCGCCGCCGGTGACGACCTGTATCTGCGCACGGTGGGTACTGGGCGACCGCTCGGGACCTCCGATGTCGAAGAACTGGCGACCCGACTGGAGCACGTATTGGCAGCGATGGTCACCGGTCCGACCGGACCGGTGTGCTCCATCGATGTGCTCGACAGCGCGGAGCGGACACGCCTGGATGAGATCAGCAACCGCGCAGTGCTCGGCCGGCCCACCGCCGCACGCCCTTCTCTCACCGAGATGTTCGCCGCCCATGTGGCTCGCACGCCGGACGCGGTGGCGCTGCGCTGCAGAGGCCGCACCCTGACCTATCGCGATCTCGACGAAGCGTCGAACAGGTTGGCCCACCACCTTATCGGCCACGGTGCGGCACTGGGACAACGAATCGCGTTCATGCTCGACCGTTCCGCGGAAGCCATCGTCGTGATCGCCGCCATCCTGAAAACCGGCGCGACGTACGTCGCCGTCGACCCTGCCCACCCGCAGTCGCGGGTCGATTTCATGTTGAACGATTCCGCACCGGTCGCAGTGGTCACCGCAAGCGCGTGGGCCGACCGGTTCGCCCGGCACGACGTGGTCGTCGTCGACTTCGACGAGCCTGCGATCAGTTCCCGACCCGCGACCGTGTTGCCGCCTCCACCCCCCGATGCTCTGGCCTACCTGATCTACACCTCGGGCACCACCGGGATCCCCAAGGGTGTGGCGGTCACCCACCACAACGTCACCCAGATGCTCACCTCGCTGGAAAGCGCGATGAAGTTGCGATCGCAGCACGTGTGGACCCAGTGCCACTCACTGGCTTTCGACTTCTCGGTGTGGGAGATCTGGGGTGCGCTCGCCTACGGCGCCCCGCTCGTCGTGGTGCCCGACGACATCGTGCGTTCACCCGAGGATCTTCTCCACCTGCTCATCACCGAGCACGTGACGATGCTCAGCCAGACCCCGTCTGCGTTCTACGCGTTGCAGGCGGAGGCTTCTCGATCGCGTGAGCCCGACCATCCCAGTCTCGAGGTGGTGGTGTTCGGCGGGGAAGCGCTTGCGCCGCAACGTCTCGCGCCGTGGATGGAGGCGCACTCGGGTCTGCCGCGATTGGTCAACATGTACGGCATCACCGAGACGACCGTGCACAGCACGCTGCGCGAAATCGCCGACATCGATCGCGAAAGCATGGTGAGCCCCATCGGTGTGCCGCTGTCCCATCTGAGTCTGTTTGTGTTGGACGGGTGGCTGCGCCGAGTTCCTGTCGGCGTGGTGGGCGAACTGTATGTGGCAGGCAGCGGCGTGGGTGTCGGCTATTGGAGCCGGCCCGGGTTGACCGGCTCACGTTTTGTGGCGTGCCCGTTCGGGGCGCCGGGAACGCGGATGTATCGGACCGGCGACCTGGCGTGGTGGGGAGATGACGGCCAGCTTCGATATGTCGGGCGTTCCGACGAGCAGGTGAAGATCCGGGGCTACCGCATCGAACTCGGCGAAATCCAGACTGCCTTGGCCACCATCGAAGGCGTCGACCACGCCGTGGTGATCGCCCGTGAGGACAGCCCCGGTGACAAACGATTGGTCGGCTACATCACCGGCACCGCGGACCCGATCCACGCCCGCGAAATGCTCGCCCGCCGGCTTCCCGCCTACATGGTCCCGACGGCCATCGTGCCCATCGACGCACTGCCGTTGACGGTGAACGGCAAGCTCGATGTCAAAGCTCTCCCCGCACCCGACTATGCCGATCTCGAGCATTACCGCGCCCCTGCTGACGTGAGGCAGGAAATTCTCGCCGACATCTTCGCCGAAACGCTGGGCGTCGCCCGCGTCGGCATCGACGACTCGTTCTTCGACCTCGGCGGTGATTCCCTGTCGGCGATGAGGCTCATCGCTGCCGTCAACAGTGGGCTGGGTGTCGATCTCGCCGTACGCACAGTTTTCGAGGCACCCACCGTTGCTCTGCTGTCCGCTCATGTCGACGCCGGTGGGAAGTCGTTGCCGCGGCTGACGGCTGGTCAGCGTCCGGCGTCGGTGCCGTTGTCGTTCGCCCAGAACCGACTGTGGTTCATCGACCAGTTGCAGGGCCCGTCCGCGGTGTTCAACATGGCGGTCGCGTTACGACTGCAAGGTCGACTCGACGCGGCGGCACTCGGTGCTGCTTTCCGAGATGTGGTGTCCCGCCACGAAAGCCTGCGCACGGTGTTCGCCGCCGACGACGGAATACCGCACCAGGTGGTGATCCCCGCCGAGCAGGCTGAGCCGGCATGGCTCGTGACCGATGCCGAAGACTGGAGCGCACAACACGTTACGGCCGCCATCGAGGACGTGGCACAGCAGACTTTCGATCTTTCCACCGAGATTCCGTTGCGGGCCAGGCTGTTCCGCCTCACCCACGACGAACACATCCTGGTCGCAGTGGTCCATCACATCGCCGCCGACGGCTGGTCAATCACCCCCCTGGTCACCGACCT
>NZ_JAQGCZ010000008.1 GCF_027706845.1 Mycolicibacterium sp. BiH015 | reverse complement strand
AGAATCCGGCGCCTCACATCAGCAACCTCAATGACGAATAACTACCCCGTGGTCGTCATGCTGAGAGACGGTCAACAGGCGAGTAGACGCGCGGTGGCATAGCCGATGCCGCGATTGGCGCCAGTAACGACGGCGATGGGATTGTCAGCCATCACATTTCGTCTTCGGAGTTCGCTCATCCCGCGGCCGTCATGATGTCCCGGCTACCCTGTTCCCAGACCGGCGTGATGACGCATTCGGCAAGTTTCCATCCACCGCGTTGGTGGATGAGCTGGTAGCGGTACCGGCCGCCGAGTGTCCACGTGCGGGGCTCGCCGTTTCTCAAGATGCTATGCGTAGCGATGAAGTTTACCCAGCAATGGGCCGTCGTGCCGTCGATGTTCACGACGTGATTGCTGACAACATGCTGCACCCCGTCGAGGTGCCGGTGGTCGTCGCGAACCTGTGCTACCAGGGCGTCGGGCGAATCTGGCATGAACTTCCCGCTCAGGGCACGGTAATCGAACCGAACTGGATCGGTGAGATAGCTTGCTGCGCTTTGATAATCACGTTCATCAAGTGCCCGGAGAAAGCGGTGCAGCACGTCGCGCACGGCGTCTTGGTTGCTCACAAGGCCCTCGAGCTCGCTGTTCGAGTCAGGTCTGCTCGACTCGTCGACGCTCGGCATTTCGTCTCTTTCCAACGAATGTCCACTGTTCTTCGAATCATCGAATGCTGAAAACTCTGGTAGGTGTTGTCGTCGAACGGCGACGCCGGTGTCGGGATGGATGAGCCCGGCGTGCTCATGGGGGCCGAGCTGCGCGCGGGCTGTGCTCGGTGGCGCTACGAGGGCCCCGTCGCGGGGGTGCCACCGCACCGGCGTGCCCGCCACGAGGAAAACAGGTGAGGGAAGTGGCCATGCCGCGCAACTCGTCATTCATGCCGGGTTGGTCAGGTCGCCGCTGGGTTTGACGGCGTAGGGATCGGGCCATTGCCGATTCCCCGATCGACATGGGGATCAATGTCGACGTAACGTCCGCCGTAGGTGGGTCCGCCGCGGGTTTTCGCGAGGAAGTCGTGAGGAAATCCTAGATCGATTGCGCTCGCGCGTTCGAGCTGTGCAATCTGTTGAGAATCCAGGGAGACGGCCAAGGCGCCGAGGTTGTCGTGGAGCTGCTCGGTCTTGCGGGCGCCCAGGATGGGCATAACCCCCCGGGAGCGCACCCATGCGATCGCGACTTGCGCCGGCGAGCAACCCACTTGCCCGGCAACCTCAACCACGGTGCCGGCGATGGCTTCTTTGCGATCATCGACGTCGAAGACACCCTGCAGCGCCTTGAGGCGCTCACCGCCGCCGCTGCCTTCCTCGTGCGTTCGGGAGTGTTTCCCCGTGAGCACTCCGTTGGCCAGCGGGGACCATCCCAAGACTCCAAGATCCAGGGCGCGGGACATGGGAATGAGTTCTCGCTCGGGGGTGCGCTCAACGAGGCTGTACTCGGCTTGCACAGCGACGAACGGCGTCCATCCCCGTATTTCGGCGAGCGTGTTGCACCGTGCGATTACCCACGCCGGGGCATCAGAGATCCCGGCGTAAAGAATCTTGCCCTGGCGTACCAGATCATCGAGGGCGCGCATCACCTCGCCTTCGGGGGTCAGGAAGTCCCATGCATGCACCCACAGCAGGTCGATGCGGTCGGTGCCCAGCCGTGTCAATGATCGCTCCACCGATTGCACCATGCTCTTGCGGTGGTTACCGGCCCGGTTGGGGTCGGACCCCAGGGGCGCGTCGCTGTACTTGGTGGCGAGTACTACTTCGTCACGGTGGTCGGCGATGAACCTGCCGACGAAGGTTTCACTAGTGCCATTGGTGTAGATCTCGTTAGCGGTGTCTACAAAGTTGCCGCCCTGTTCGCGGAACGCGTCGTAGAGCTGACGAGATGTCTTTTCGTCGGCGCCCCAGCCGAAATCGGTGCCGAACGTCATCGTGCCCAAACACACCTCCGAGACGCGAAGACCGGAATTGCCGAGCAGTCGGTAGCGCATGTCAGTGTCCTTCCTGCGTCCAGCGGACACGAACGGGGTCCGTGAGGATCGCTGTGAGTGGGTGTTGAGTCGCTGCGCGGAGCGCAGCTCGCAGCCCCGCATCTTGCGTCCAGCAATGAGTAACGGCTGTCGGGTCAGCGGCCCACAGGAATACGATGGCGTCGTAGGTCGGTAGTTGGCTGCCGTGGGCGGTCGGGTCGGGAACAACAAACTCCACGCGGCGCCAGTAGGCGAGCGCCGATGCGCAGGCCGCGGCGAGCTCGCGCGTGAAAGCGTCGCTATGGCCGCGGTCGGCGGCGACGAGCACGATCAGGGCCGAAAGCGGCTCATGGTGAGCGATGTCGTGGCCGCTGAGCACGTGGCCCACCCCAACAAGGTTGTCCGAGAAATCGTCGAGGAAATTGCGTTCGTCGGGGATGACGGTCTCGCGGTAGCGCGTGTTGTCGGCCACCGCCTGCGCCTGCTGACCGGTGGCGAACCAGACTTGGGCGACACCGTCGTACGGCGCGGGTTGCAAGCCCGCAGGAAACACCGCGTCCGGCAAGCGGTGAAACTGGATGTAGGCGCGCGCGTCGGTCAGTGCCGCCAAACCGAGCGGTCCATGCACATCACGCCAGTGACGGCTGAATGCTGCCAGGCTGAGGTCCGGTCCGGCGACGGATTAATCCGATCTGCCGGTGATCGATGGTCGGGCCAGACATCACCGCATCGCCTTCTCATATCCCAGCATCAGCGCCGACGCATGAACAATAGGGCCTTTGCGACGAAGTGCTCGCGGTGACCGGCGTCGCTGACGGTGACCGCCTCTTGCTCGCACAGCAGCGTCACCATCTTTCCGGTGTCGGTGAAGGTTGCTAAGTCGTCGCGGAGGGCCTGCATCGCCGGGCTCTGGCCGAGCGCCTGACCGTCTTCGATCGAGGCGAACCACGCTTCACTGGCTCCGTCGTACGGCGTTCGGGATGGTTTGGGGACTGTGCGGTCGGTGGCCAATGTCTGAACGTAGCCCAGGACCGTGTCCGGGAGGGCGTGGATCCCTAACGGTCCGTGGACTTCACGCCAATGCCAAGTGAATCGCTCGGTGCTGACGTCGGGGCGTCGAACGATCAACCCGAAACGCCGAATCAGCCCTTGCTGGGTGCTCAGGTCAGCGATGGCGTAGCAGGTTCGGTCTGTCATGTTGCGGCCCCTCGGGTGTTTTCATCAGCATGCCTGCAAGCCGTCAGGCCAACCAATACCTGTTTCGGCCGTCACTGATAATCGGGAGGCATGGATGTCGATACACGCTTGCTGCGCTACTTCACTGCAGTGGCTGACGAACTGAACTACACCAGGGCGGCCGAGCGGCTCTACGTGTCTCAGCCGGCGCTCAGTAAGCAACTTGCCCGGCTGGAACGGCAATTGGGAGTTCAACTGTTTGAGCGCACCAGCCGCCGCGTCGTATTGACTAAGGCCGGAGAGACGTTGCTGCCTCTGGCGCGACGCACAGTGTCCGACTGGCAGGAGGCGCTCGGCGTCACCCGTGCGGCCGCGCGCGCGCAACGGGCCGTTCTCACTGTCGGTTTCATCGCTAGCGCCGCGAACGAGTTCACCCCTGCCATTGTCGATCAATTCGCACGTCGCCGTCCCGGATGGCGCGTCGAGCTTCGTCAGGGCGAGTGGGCCGACCCCACTGCCGGTCTACGCGACGGGAGCAGCGACGCCGCGCTGATCCGCGTGCCAATTCCCGACCCGAACGGGCTCACGATGTACACGTTGCTCAGCGAGCCACGATGTGTTGCGCTTCCTATTGGGCACCCGCTGACCGAACGGAATGAGCTGAGCGTCACCGACCTGCTCGAACAACCATTCGTGGCGACCCGCGGGCCCGCATGCTGGCGTGACTGGTGGCTGGCCGCTGAATGCCGGGGGGGCCACCGGCCAATCGTGGCGATCGAAGTCAACAGCCCCGACGAATGGCTGGCCGCCATTACTAGTGGGGCCGGCGTCAGCTTCGCGCCCCAATCCGCGACGCGCTTCTACAGCCCGCCGGGGGTTACGTATCGCAGCGTCACCGGTATACCCCCCACCCAGGTCGCAGTGGCCCACCGCGAGCACTCGAACCACCCAGTCACCGACGACTTCGTGCAGGCCGCTCTCTCGGTCACCAGAAGCGAACGACGGTAGGGCGAAGCGCTCTGGCGCTCGTCGTCCGCGATCTTCACCCGACACGAACTTCCTTGATCAGGTGCGGCGCCACCGGCAGCGCAGCCCGGATTGGCGCGACATACACGAGGCTTAGTCATCGTGCTAGGTCGCCACGAGTCAGCCTGAGGATCTCGTTGATTCGGTAGAACGACGTCCCGGTTCTCGGCAAGCTTTCGTCAGATGATCTCGTCCTATTGCCGGGAGTGTAAGCGCCCGGCCAGCCGCATTATGGCCACGCGTCCTCTAGTGGTACCGGCCTTGTACGAGCGACTGTGTTTGTCCCACAACGCATTACTTGAGCGATAACCTTCTTTCTCTTATTCCGGAGACCGGAATCGGCGATGTCGAGGATGCAATCACCAACCCCGTCGTGCCCCGGCTCTCCTGCAGCTGACCCCACAGATCACGCTCCGCGAACGACACAGTGAGCTCAACTGCGGAACCCACGTCCGATGGCAGTCTTGCCTTCGGTCCCGGGGGTAGCGCCCATGCCGTCTAGGTCACTCAGTGGTGGCCGCGGGGGTTTGACCTGGTGATGCCGACTCTTGAGCGGCTCGGTGACAGTAACCCCCGTCCTCAGAGCGTTTGCGGTGACCGAGTCGACTCCCGTATGACGAGTTCCACGGGCAAGACTCGTTGTTCTGGTGTGCCGCCCCTGATGAGCTCCAAAACGACTTCTGCCGCCGCCGCACCGATGTCGTGCTGTGGAATGGCGACAGTCGTCAGTGGCGGGTCCAGTAGACCCGCGAGGGGCATGTCGTTGAATCCCACAACCGAAACGTCACTAGGGCAACGCAGGCCGCTGTTGCGGAGGGCGACACAACAGCCGATTGCGATCATGTCGTTGCCGGCGACCACAGCCGTCGGCGTGCGGCGACGAAGTATGCGGGTGAATGCCTCACACCCCTCGTCGACCGCGTACCGCGCGGCTGCCTCAATCAATTTTTTGCGCACGGGGACTCCGGCTGCCCTCATCGCATTCTCGAAAGCACAGCGCCGAACTTCTGTCATCGACAGTTCCGGAGGTCCGGTTACGTGCGCAATTTCCTTGTGTCCCAACCCTACGAGGTGTTCGACGGCAGCGTGAACACCGGCGGCATCGTCGCTAACCACGGACGCCACAGCGCCCTCCATTATTCGGTTGACCAGTACCACGGGGATCGACGACTCACGCAAAGTGGCAACCGCCGGATCGTCCAGTCGTGATGAGGCCACGATAAAGCCGTCGCAGTGCCTAGCTGTCAGCACGTTAATCAGTCGAGCTTCTCGGTCCTGACTGTCGTCGGTATTGGCGATAACCGCCTCGTAACCGGCTTCGCGAATAGTGTCCTCAATCCCCCGCACGATCGGTGGAAACACCGGGTTCCCCAGGTCCGGGACCAGTACCGCGACAGTGTGTGAGCGACGGGTGCGCAGGCTTCTGCCGAGCTGGTCTGGAATGTAGCCGAGGCGCGCTGCTGCCTCTTTGACGCGTTGGGTGGTCGCGGGCGTGATCCGCCCGGCGAGTTCGGAGTTGAGCGCCCGCGACGCCGTACCAGGATGCACGCCAGCAGCCCGTGCGACATCCCGGATTGTTGGATTCGGCACACGCTCATCGTAATCGCCGCTTTGCAGGGTTGTTATGCGGCATCCGCCGTCATATACTCTTGGCAATCGATTGCCAAAAACTTAGGAGGAGCTCTCATGGCCCGCATAAGCTACGTCAACCCGGACTCGATCACTGACCCGAACCTGGCCCGATACATTGCGGATTCGCGCCGGTACGGCACTCCGCGGGTTGAGAGCCAAGCCATCCGCGCACACGTTCCCGCTGTGTTGCGTTGCTTCAACGAATCCTGGCAGGCGGTGTTTCGCGAGGGTGTCCTCGATCACTCCATCAAAGAGCTTGCGCGCGTCTATGTCGCAAAGTCACTCGAGTGCGGGTATTGCGCCGGCCAACGATCGCATCTGGCTCTTGCCGCGGGATTGACCGAGCGAGAGTTCGATGACGTCATCGAGTTTCGCAAGTCCTCCGCGTTTTCTCCGCGTGAGAAAGCAGCGCTGTTATTCGCCGAGGCCATCGCCTGGGACCCAGAGCTTGCCGACGACAGCGTCTGGGACGCCCTGCATCGGGAGTTCACTGAACCCGAGATCGTCGAGTTGGGCTACTTCATCGGACTCACCATGGGGCAGCAGAAGTTCCTCAAGACCCTAGGAATCAAGCATGGGGATCTCGGGACCCAATCGACAGCAGGGTTAGCCCCCGAGGTGGCCAAAACTTTCGTGTCGTCTGTTGCAGATTGATCGTTGTCGGCGCATGCACAAGGTGATCATCGTCGGGTCAGGACCGGCTGGCCACACAGCCGCCATCTATGCTGCTCGCGCAAACCTGCAGCCACTTCTCGTCACCAGTTCCGTGGAGTCGGGTGGTGAACTGATGAAGACAACCGAAGTGGAAAATTTCCCGGGGTTTCCAGAGGGAATCATGGGCCCAGAACTCATGAGCAGAATGCGATCCCAAGCCGAGCGCCTCGGAGCTGGAATTATTTGCGATGACGTCACTGAACTTGATCTCGCCGGCGAAGTGAAGCGAGTGACATTAGGCGCCGGAGACGTGTGCTTGGGGTTGACCGTCATCGTCGCACCCGGTTCGGCGTACCGCACCCTTGGACTCGACGGTGAGCGACGACTCAGCGGGCGTGGAGTCTCTTGGTGCGCTACCTGTGACGGTGCCTTCTTTCGGCGGAAGACGGTGGCGGTGATTGGTGGTGGCGACTCTGCGCTCGAAGAGGCGACGTTCCTGACACGCTTTGCCGACAAGGTGTTCGTACTGAATCGCAGCGAGAAGTTGCGAGCTTGTGCAGCACTGCAAGACCGAGCGGCGGCCGATCCGAAGATCGAGTTCCTCCCCAGCACGGTCGTCACCCACATCTACGGCGAAGAACGGGTGAAGGAAATCGGACTCGTCGACACTGTGAGCGGCGCCCGGCGCCGACTCGCCGTGAATGGCGTTTTCGTCGCTATCGGATCGGACCCTCGGACACATCTCGTCCATGGTCAGCTCGAATTAACCGATCAGGGAACAATACTCGTAGATGGCCGGTCGTCACGGACCAGCCTCCCGGGAGTGTTCGCCGCCGGGGACGTGGTCGATCCAACGTATCGACAGGCCATCACCGCGGCCGGTTCGGGGGCCGCAGCAGCACTCGACGCGCAGCACTACCTGAATGAACAAGCGGACAGCACACCCGTCGCTGTTGCTTGAACTTGTTGACATACACCCACACGCGAAAGGCAGTAATCGATGTCATCCACCAAGATCGCTACAGACGGGACCTTCGACGAGGAAGTACTTCGACACTCGAAGCCGGTCTTGGTCGATTTTTATGCAGATTGGTGCGGCCCATGCCGTGCGGTTTCTCCGGTCCTCGACCAGATCGCCCGAGCGCACAGCGAGAGCATCTCGGTGGTGAAGCTCAACATCGACGAGAATCCGGCGACCGTGGAGAGGTACGACATCAGCTCTGTCCCAACCATGTTGGTGTTCGACCACGGAGAGGTGGTAAAGCGGATCATCGGCGCCAGACCGAAACCCGTGATCGAGACCGAGCTGGTCGATTTCATCCATTGACCCTCCCATCGAGCGCGGTGACACGCCGCTAGCTCTAGCGGCGCTGTCCCGCAGATACTCTCTACTGGTGCATGCTTCTACCTGGCACGTTGTGAGGTGGCTGGACCGACAAGGCGCCTACGCGCCTGGTTTGGTTTGTCTTCGGTCTTCTAGCCCTTTCGAAGCTGCCGCGAGCATCCTTCATCAGCCCACCGATCCCATCTCGGGCGTGAAGCTCAAGGTAATCGTCCGCGACAAGTGCGATGTGGCCGCCCGTTCGGGTGGCATTGACCTTCGAAGCTTCGAGCGAGGAAGGAGCGATGCATCGTGTTTCTAAGACTCCCGTCACAATCGCGAGGCGGAGCGGTAGGTCGCCCCAGCGACCTCTCATTCTTCAGCGAGCAACTCTTCGGCGTAAGCCGTGGCCGCCAGCGTCTTAAAAATGCACTCGCAGCGCAAAAAACAGTGCGGAGCCGCGCTGTCTTAGCTGCCGGGTCTTTGCTGATGCGCCGACCGTCGACCTGGCCACAACTCAATTGTGCGGTCTGAAGACTCTGCTGTCGTTCAGGAATGGCCGCAGGATGTGCATGAACCGCCATGTTCGTCTCGCGACGCCCGGATGTGCGAGGGATACCGGCGGCGGTCGTATTGCAGGACGGGACCATCGGTGCGAGGGAGTGCGCACGTTCAGCCGTCGCCGAAAGATCTTGCGGCTTAACTTGGTCGCGCGAAGGATAACAGACGCGCCATAGTCCGCTGTCGCACTTCGCCGTGCTGATTCACCGTCTCGTATGCCGCGGTAATGTATCCCCGCCCTGGCCTTGATTTCGACCGAGTGACATCCTTGACTTCAAGGTGAACCCTGAGCTTATCGCCCGGCCGAGTGGGTGTGGGATAGGCCAACTCAATGCTCGCCCCAATGAGACCGTTTGCCACTGGGAACCCCGATGTCACCAAGAGTCGCATCGTGATTGCGGCAGTGTGCCAACCACTCGCGGCGAGTCCTCCGAAGAAGGTATCCCGGGCAGACTCTTCACCAAGGTGAAACGGCTGAGGGTCCCACTCCGAAGCAAACTCAATGATCGAATCTGCTGTCAATTCGTACACATCAGAGGTGAACTGGTTCCCGACCTGGATGTCGTCAAGCCATAGAGGCGAAGTCACGCTACCCTTCCTCACTTCGATTCCACCGTACGCCGACGAGAGCCTAGGCATTGGCCCAAAGGGTCTGCTGCACGATTAGGTGAAAGTTCCGGTCACGCCGGTTTACTGGCCGGTGTGGCCATAATGGCTTCGAATTCGATCGGGGTCAACCGTCCGACAGGCTTGGCGGCGGCGCCGGTGGTGAATTTATTGGATCAGGTCACGGTGGCGATGTGGAGTTCGTCGCGGGAGTTCCGGCGGCGGCAGCCCAAGGCGCTGTTCGGCGGAACGTCAGAGATCTCTTCTTGGCGGCGTTGTCGCCTGTGGTTCCGACACCGCCCCTCGACACGATGATCTCGTGACGGTTCGATGCGTGTGCAACTCTCCTTGACCTGAACTTAAATCCGCAATAGGAAGCTGGATGTAGCCGGCGACCTCACCGCGTCGCACTACTATGCCGTGCAAGAACGGGTAGCCAATCGGCACAGATCGGAATTCAGTGCGGTGGACGACACGCCTTTGATCGCGCACGTACAGCGTGCCCCTGCGTGTCGTTGCGGTTGCCCGGCGTATCACTGAGCCACAGCTGGTTTGGTACCTCAGTAGTGAATTGAGGGCCGGCCTTGCGTTCTGGCGCGTGTGAGCTCGTCAATCCCGCTCCAGTAGCCATTGTTTCAACAGATCTGCCACGCGGGTCCCGCCGCCATCTGCTCACCAGCATCATCGACCATGAAGCGGTAGCGGGACTCGGATCATCACAGTGAGCGTCGAACAGCGCCCATAGTTCAATAGGCCTCCGCGAGTTCGGCGTTGGTGACAGGCTGGGCATGACAGCGGTAATGCGGTTTGCGATCTGCTCGATCGTCATACCAGGCGTCGTGTTTGCGGACCGTGCGGACGAATTCGCCGCGACCTCCCGGGCGCGCGACACCATCTTCGTGCGCTCGATCAAATGGCTCAGCAGCCAATAGATTCCACTTGAAGTATCAGCAGGAATGATGCAGTGCCTCGGCGGCGGCGCCCTGCAGCGAAGTGCGGCAATCAGCTATTCCGACAGAAACTGGGACGAGGGGGCCGCCGCCCCGGAAGGCGACACCGGATACCGCTTAACCGTCATAGTGACGACACCTAAGGTGGCCCTAAATGCCCTGGATGAGGCCTACAAAATCACCGCATCGTGTGTCGCGCTCGGCCGATAGCCGGTTCCCATCGGAAGCGCTAATCAACATATCGCATCATGGTCGACGAGCTGACCCGGCAGTTGATGAGCAAACATCAACTGGCAATTGAGTGGTTCGATACGCTGGCCCATCTAGCCGCGGCCCCCGACGGGCGATTAAGCCAGCGCGCGCTACGAGAACGGTTTATTCTCAGCCAAAGTGGAGTCAGCCGCATGCTTGCGCGGATGGAGCATGTCGGGCTGATCGATCGCAAAAGCTGCGATGACGACAGACGGGCAGTACTCATCACGATCACCGAATATGGCCGCTTCAAGTTGGTCGGAGCGATCGAGTCGCATATCAATACCATTGGAGCGTCCTTCACCGATGAATTCACAAACACCGACCGCAAGGCGCTTACACTCATCCTGCACAAGCTATGCGCATAGCTGCATACCAGGACACTGCATAACTGGTAATGCAATTTTGTGCGACGCTCTTGGTTCAGCTTCGATATGCATGCGCTTCACTCGGAAGGCTTGGCGATGAACGCGTTGGGAAATGCCCCACAAAGACTTCGGCGGCGAACGCTGCTACACGCGAACCGAGTTGCACGCGGGATCGCGAACTCGCCCATAATTCATGGCGTGCTGACCCGCTGAGAGCGCATGCCCCGCGCAGCGTCGCGCTTCGGTGGTCGGAATTCACATATTCTCCGTTAAGGTGAGCGTGAATGACAAGAAGCACACAGGCCTTGGTGCAGGAAGGTGTTACGGCATCCCTCGAAGCACATCGCCTGAGCGTCAACCATATTCATCGAGCAGGCTAAAGGCATGCTGATGATGGGCTATGGCATTGAGGAAGCCGCGGCTTCGATCTTCTTCGTTGGTGCGGGCTGCGAGATCCCGTATATGCTTTGGTCAATGATCGGTGACAACCATCTTCTCTGGATGTGGTCAGCCACATCAACTCGTGCACATGTTTGCAGCTGAGTGATGTGATCATCGCTTCGCCGGTCCGTGGCACACTTTGACGTTCGCAAAGATCGAAGATGTGCCTTCACAGCTGATCGAGGGTTTCTAACAGGTCCACGAGCGCGGCGGTATCGGCGGGACGCAGGATCTGATCGGCTTCTGCCGCAGCGACGACATCCGTGGAAACATCTGCTGCACTTGCTGTCTCGTCGATGCTCAGCTGTGCACGGTGGCGGGCGGCAAATAGCCTCTGCCCCAACGTGGCGTGGGGGGACGCCGCGGCCTTCAGCATGACGTCCCGATACGTCTTGCGAACCCTTCCGGTCAGCAGTATCGCTGCCCGTCCACCCTTCGCGTTCTGCGCGACATCGGCGGTCAGCTTCTCGAGCCGACGAAGATCGTTGAGTACCGCCATGATTTGCGCACCGAACGAGGGATCGTCGGTGCTTGGCAGGTTCTCGAACGTCGTCATGATGTTGCGCAGCGCCAGCTCAACAGCGTCGGCCATGAGCGGCAATTGGACTGTAGGAACGATGATTTCGGTCGGGTCGCTGTCCACGATGCGGTGTAAGCCTGGGGTGAACGTGGGATCGTCCTTAATGCGATCGATGGTGCCGGGCGGCCACTTCAGTACTTTTTCGAGCTTGGCCCGGGTGGAGCTGTGCGGCCAGCTGCGCCCCTTCTCAAAGTGGATGAGAGCACCGGCATTCACGATCTTGTCGCGCGCCAGAGTGCGCTGAGAGATGTTGAGTTCTCGGCGTCGCGCTGCCACGGCCGCGCCCACGCGGGCGATATGCGGATCAGTCGTGTCGTCGTTGGAGTCGGATTGCTCGACGTCGTCATCGTCGTCGTCTTCCTCGCCAGCAAGTCCCGGCGTCGAGACGTATCCAGTCTCGGGGCGGGTAGCGGCAGGCCCGAACGTGAACGTCACGGGGAACCCCTCGGCATTACCGAGGTGGACGGTCATGCCGTCAGTCAAGATCACGAAAGGTTCGCGCGTGCCGACGCGGTAGGTTCCGTTAGTGCTGTGATCGGTACCGGTCCACTTCCCATTGCGCGCCTCGATGCGTAGATGGTTGCGGGAGATGCGCGGATCGGCGACCTGGATCTGCGCCGGAAACTCACGCCCGATGGTGACCGGACCGTCGCCAGGATGAATGGTGAAGTTCTGATTTCCGACGCGAATCGTCAACGCCGGCAGATCATTACCGGGCTCACGCGCGGCGGCGGTGCCGTCGTCGGTCAGATCCAACGCTACTTTTCCTTCCCGGAAGCGCTGCATAAACGCTACACGCTGCTACGGGTTGTCCAGCGCATCAGAATTGCGTAGCGGCCATGGTTCTGCTCGGCGTTGAGGGGGCGTTTCCGAACTCGGCCGACCATCGTCGTGATCGTTATGGACCTGGACACCCTGCGCCCTAATGCTCGCCACGCCGGCGCACCGGCGCATGGCCTGCAAAGAGGTCGCAAGCTCGCCGGAATTCAGTCGACTAGACGCGGACTGATCGTGGTCGACGCCGACAGGCTCGCCGTCTTCACGCGAAATGGCGCGCAGGTGCCGAGAACCTTCCCGTCAACTGGCCGGAACCGACGCTGCCATCGGAGGGCGCTTCACGATCTTGGGACGGTGGAGACTGTCGCCGTCGGCAGGCGACGGCCCGGCCACCGTTCACCGCCGCCAGCGGCGCTGGCCGCAGCAACGGAGGCACTCTCCGCAGATGACTCGCTGATCCGCGCAGCAGGTCATGCGGCCGCAGCGGCTACACCGACCATGAACATCAGGTGACGGTGGTCCATGTCGGGCACACCAGGAACTTCGCGGATGCTGAAGGGATGGTCGCTTCGTGGCATCCTGCCCGGTGTGACGCTCCCCGCGAACACGACGTCACCGGCGCGTCGACAGTTACGGTTTCGCGTCGGCACTGAACGGCTACCTTCGGAACCGTGCTCCTCGACGATGCCGTGCGGTTGGCCGGCCGGACCGCTGCCCGCGTGGTGACGCGGCCACCACGGATGGATCTCGACGGCAAGGTGCTGTTCATCACCGGTGCTGCGCGCGGGCTCGGCGCCGAGACGGCGCGCCGCGCTCACGCCCGAGGGGCGCGAGTGGCGCTGGTCGGACGCACCCTGCCGACGCTGCAGGTGCTTGCCGACGAACTCGGCTCTGGCGCAGCTGCTTTCGAGGCTGACGTGACCTCGGCCGACAGGCTTCGGCGCGCCGCCGAGGACGCGATCGCCGCGTTCGGCGGCATCGACGTGATCGTCGCCAACGCCGGCGTCGCCCCGCCGTCGCACACCGTGGCCACCATCGCCCCGGATGCCTTCGAGCACACCGTCGAGGTCGACCTGCTCGGGCAGTGGCGGACCGTACGCGCCGCGCTGCCCAGCGTGCTGGAGCGCAGCGGCCACGTCCTGTTGGTGGGCTCGATCTATGCGTTCTTCAATGGCGTACCGGCCGCCCCGTACGCGGTGAGTAAAGCAGGGGTGGAGCAGTTGGCGCGGGCGCTACGGGTCGAGCTGGCGCCGCACGGCGTGACGGCCGGGATCGCCTACCTCGGTTTCATCGACACGGATCTGGCCAACGATGCGTTCGCCGACGAAGCTGCCGCAGCGGTGCGCCGAGCGGTGCCCGGCATCTTCACCAAAGAGATGACAGTCGGCGCCGCCGCCGACGCCGTGCTCAACGCAATCGAGCGACGTGCGGCACAGGTCAGCGCGCCCGCCTGGGTCCGCCCGCTGCTGGCGGTGCGGTCCCTGACGACGTCGGTGATGGACGACGTGCTGTTGCACAACCGCAGTGTGCAGGAAGCGATCGCCAAGGCCGAAGAAGCGGCGAGACACCAAGATGAATAGCGCAAGAGCCGGTGATGAAACGATCGCCCGTTTACCTGCGTCGTGTTTGATGCCTCTGGGTGGGTCGACACGGCAGCTATTGCTGACACTCGAGTTTTCGAGAGTTTCAGGTCACCTTGCGTCACGCGCCATGGAAAGGGTTGCGGATCAACGGCTTCACGCGCCGAAGCGGTAGTCGTGGCGGCCCTCCAAGGATACGGCAGACCACTGCCGCTTTTCTACGAGGCGGCGCGCTCCATGACAGGGCTGAGTACGCGGTCACGCAGCAGCTGCGGCAAGCTCACGCCTTCCTGGGTCGCGGCTTCCTGCAGCAGCTCAAGCTGGGCGTGGGTGAACCGCACGAAAACGCCTTTGGTCAGCTGGCGGGTTTCACTGCCCCTCATGCCGCTCATGGCCGAATCCTTCCCGGTCCGATCATCCTCGAGTCCCAGCGCACCGTTGCGCGATGTCGCTAGTTTACGACATCGATGCCGCTATTTAGCAGCATGGCGGCCATGCAGGATGTCGCGTGTCGTTCCCAATGACGCTAACTAAGAGCATAATGCTTCTAACGTCGTAGGGCCGGATGCGAAAGCGGGATGACTCAGCCGAAACAGCCACCACCAGGAGTGGAGACGGAGCCGCACGGAGATGTAGTTCCGTTGCAGGAGGCTGCCTCGAGACTGGGAAAAGACCCGCGCACGCTGATCAAGGCCATCACCGCCGGGCAGTTGCGCGGCGGCGCGATGCCGCGACCCGAACGACTGCGGTGGTACGTCTACACCAGCGAGCTGCCCGCAGTGCCGGGGCCGGCACCCACGCCGGCCATCCCCGATGCCGTGGTGCAGGATCTGCGCGCTCAGGTGCTGTCGCTTCAGGAAGCCAACCGACTGCTGATCGCCGCTCAACAGGACCTGCTCGATGCCGGCGCCGCCGGCCACGACTCGGCTGAGAAATACCGAGCCGTTGCCCAGCGGTACTTGGATGCACTAGGCCAGTTCATGACTCCCGGCCACCTCGGCGACCTGGCCGACCTCTAGCCGTTAGGTGTTTTTCTCGCCCAATAGGTGGCGCAGGCGCTCCGCCCCTTCGGGGCCCAGGTAGGTGCGCAGAGCATTGACCAACAATTCGGGTTTGGCCGAGAAATCGGCGATCGCCGAGGAAATGACCCGAGACCGGCTCGGGGGTCGCTTCTCGGACCCACTCCCCTCCCCCGCGTTATTGCGGTCAAGTGCCGCCTGCCAGCGGGTGACCTGCTCTTCCAACGGCACGCGTGCCAGTTGACGGGCCTCCCGAATCGCGAGCTCGCCCCGACGCAATGCGGTCTGCAGTTCGGGCGCCAGGTGCAGCAGGGCGCGCCGTTGAGAAACCCAACCCTTGGACTTCCTGAGCCGATCGGCCGCCACATCGGCGTACCCGCATTCCTGGACAAGCGCCTCGACGGCACGGGCCTCTTCGATGACATCGAAATCTTGGCGGTCCACATTCTCGGCGATGCTGGCCGAGATCAGCGTGACGCGGTCGCGGGCGATGGTGTCGTTGACGACGATCGCCAAATCAGCGCGCCCGTACTTGCGCGCCGCCGCCAGACGCCGGCATCCGTTCACCACGACGTAGCGCGTCGTGATCGCGTCGTCGGGATAAAGCTTCAGATACGCCTCGCGCGTCACGACGGTGGCGGGCTGCAGTTGAATGTCGGCAATCGACTGAAGGTCGGCCAGGTCGCCCAGCTCTTCGCGCGGGTTGCGCGGGTTGGCGGTCAGCTCCGCCAACGCGACGGAACGAGGTGGGGCGTCGTCGCGTTTCGGCTGCCCCTTCTCCACCGGAGATTTATCGCCAACGACGGTGTGCAACTCCGCGAGATTGACGCGTTGTCCGCGGGCCATCAGCGTGCCGCCCCGACGTTGAGCTCGAGCGCGAACTTGTAGAAGTCTTCGCGCGCCTGCAACGCGACCCGATTGGCCGGATACTCGGTGACCACTTGTCCCTCCGCGCTGGCCCGAACGTGGAGCTTGTAGTGCCGAATCACGGTGTTGGCCAAGGGCCAGCCGTTGGCTTTGACGAACTCCTTGGTCTGGTTGAGGTCAAAGGCGCCGTCGCGGGGATCCCAGTTATTGATGACGACGATGTAGCGCAGCCCGCGAGGCTGTATGACCTTGCTGATGGTGCGAGCGGTGGGGTCGAAGCTCAGCGGTTCGGGTTCGATCGGCACGATGACTTGATCAGCCATGTCCAGGACCGCGCGTAGGACGTCGGCCGCGGGGCCGCGGCCGAGGGGATCGCCGCCGTCGCCGTTCGCATCGAGATCAATCCAGCCCGGGGTGTCCACGTAGACGTGTTGGATGCCGGGCAGGTCTTTGAGCTTCGATAGATTCTCGAGGTCGTCGTGGGCTTGCGCGATGTGGAACGGCAGGTCGTCCATGCGTGACGCCCACCAGACCGCCGAGCCCTGCGGATCGACCGACAGGGCCAGGACCGGCGAACTCGCTTCGGGATCATCGCCACGATTGAGGACGTCAGCCGTCACGGCGGCCAAGTTGACCGAGAGTGTGCTTTTGCCGACGCCGCCCTTTTGATTGAGCAGGACATGAATAGCCATAACGGCCCTTCCGTATGCTTCCCCCGCACAGCGGAGTACTTCGGATCAGACGCGATCAACTTAGCCCGGGTGAGCCTTGAGTGCGGGGCGACACGCGGCGCCGGTCCCCCGCAGCCTGCTGGGGCGATCGGCCGGCTGGTGCTGTTCGGTCGGACTGACTCCTCACCGAGCGGAGACGCGGTCCGGTCGACCGGCCGGGCGGAGCGCTCGACGAATTGCGACAGTGCTGAGGTGGATCAAACCTGCGGGCCGCCATCGCGTGGGACACGTCGCCCGTCGCGGCCCACTGCGCAACCGCCCCGCGATGTGGCCCGCGCCGCTTTGGCGATCGCACCGAGCGCTACTGGTTTACCGCGGTAAATCGGACGGGGGCCTGGCCGACCACAGCATGTCATCCCCCTCCCCCAGGCGCCCTTCGTTGTCACCAGTCGCCGCCGGTGGATGGCAGTGAGCGCACCCGAGTTCACTGGTGAATCTTTTGAGCTCGCAGCACGTGCCATCCCGATACCACCGCACACTCGACTGGCGCCCCGTAGTAGCGCGTACGCCATCTCCTCGGCCCTATTGGATTTACCGCGGTAAATCGTCACGGGACTATACGGCGGTGGTGGGGCGGGGCCTACTCTCCCACAACCAGAATTCGCTCCTGGGGCTCTCATTGGCCGGGTCGAGCGCTGCGATACCCGGCTACCTGCGCGGGAGTTATAGTCATCAGAGCCGGGGCGGTGCACCAGGGCTGTCAGACACGCCACGCGTGCGAGGCGAAATCCTATGTGTCAGTGAAATACTGACAGCATGGCGACGCGCCCCCTGGTTCATCGAACCGAGGCCGCTCGAGCCATCACGGTCATCGCGCGACGCCGCGACAAAGTCGATGACAGACACCGCGAACTTCTCCCCGATTCCGAGGACTCCGATCCGCGCGAAGTGCTCGACTACCTGCAGAAATACAGCGGGCCCGACATCCCCCGCTGGGTACTGCAAGCCGATGTCTGCGACGCCCTGACGCTCAACAACTGGTTGTGGTGGGAAGACCGGCGTCGCGAGCTGCATTTCCTCAAAGCCGGCCGCGCACGGGGCCTCTTTCTGTCTCAGCTGGGGTCGCAGGTCGGCGTCGGCAAGCAGGGAGTGCTCGACCGTATCGATCGGCTCGAGGCCCTGCTGCGTTATGACCGGCCCGATGAGAAGATCACTCGCGCCGAGCGGCACGCTGCGCGTATCGCCGGCGAACTCCGTTCCGCCGAGCTCGATTGGCTGGCACGCCACGCAGAGCAGGTGCGGTCGTTGGCCGGCGCCGTGATCGAATCTGCCGACCAGTACCGCCTGGAGGACGACGAGCGAGAGTGGATCGATGAACTTGCTATCGACCTTCGCGACGCGGTTCTGACGCCGGCGACGATGGTGCTCTTCGGGCTCGCAGCCGCCGAGCTACGCACTGCCGTTGCGGTGCTATCCCTCGACAGCCGCCGCCCCCACCGCGTACATACGACCCTGAGCCGCATCGACGAACTCCGTAGCCGCTTCGCCGCAGTCGGAAGTACGGCCGAGGCGTTGCACGCGTCCGGATAGCTCACCCCTCCCCCACTGACGTCCCCCGCCCTGTGGCAATGGAATGTGCCCACAGCAGTCCGTGGGGCGACACTCGGGTTGTCGGGTCACGGCTGTTCCGATAAGGCCAGAAGCCCCGGCTTCCGTATCCTCGGTGCATTGCATTCGTCCTGGCAGCGACTGGCCGAAGAACTCTTCATGGCACTTAGAGCTTCCCGCGCGGTGACCATAGAAATCGGCGAGCGGCCGCCAAGGGGAGACGCGAGGCCTAACATCCCTCGAAGGTGCATGCAGAGAACACGGAGCCACATGGTCACGATCCACGTGGAGCGCACGATCGGGGCATCTCCGGAACGTGTCTTCTCCTGGCTTGCCGACCCCACCAACTTAGTCGCCGCCCCTCTAATTCTCACAGCAGGATGGGCTAAGACTTCCTCGGAGCCCGGCGTCGGCGCACTGCGGGAAGCCACAGCCGTTGGCATGTGGCTTCGAGAGGAAATCACCGCCTACGACCCACCGCGAAGTTACTCGTATCGGATTGTTCGTTCCTTCCCGGCCTTCGCTCATGAGGGCGGCACCCTGACTTTGACCCCATCGGAGGACGTCACCCAAGTTAGTTGGGTGACCACGTATACCCACCCAGTTCAGTCTGGCGGGAAAGCACTGGAGGCTGTTACATCTCGCTTGTTCCCATGGAATTTCCGGGCGATCCTTGACCGTTGCGCAAATGCATTAGGGAGCTAGTGCCACCGGCGAAGGACCATTGAGTACTTCGAGTCGGAACGCTCTCCGCGGCCCGGTTGGCGGGGCTGCAGCCCTCGCGGTACGGACTCGGTGGCCCGCTCCCCCGGCATGTGCGGGACACGGCGCACCGCCAAGGTGAGCAGCTGAGCGAAATGAGCTTTACCTGCGATATCCGGGTCTACGGCGGGTGACGTCCGGGATGATTGCCGGGCTCGTTACCGGGCCAATCGCGGATGTTCGTGTGGGTCAGCACCGGATGAAAGACGGTCGGGTGACGTCGTTTCGCCGAGTGATGCGCCGGATGAGCGCCGTTTCTAGTTCGTGGAAACTACGTGCCACGACACGTACGGATGAACGGGCGTCGCGTGGGCCGGAAACTGGTGCGTTCGAACGGTCATCGGCACGGGCACACGCCCGTCCGGTCAGTCGACTGTGCGTTAGGTCGTCATACGGGCCGGGTGACGTGCCGGGGCACAGGATGCTGATTCGTCCAAGCCCCCGCGCGGCCCTACGTACGGGGACGCGGACGATCACCAGCACGGATCGCCAGCAGTTGCGACGAGCGACTGGCGGTGCGACACGACGCCCGCGACGACGGACACACCCCGGTAAGCACGTACGTCACAACAGACACTTGTGTAACAGTTCGGTATACCGGGGGTGTGGCAGCCCGGTCCACAGGACGGCCGGACTTACCGTGGCCCGTATGACGATGAACGGACAGGCACGCGTGCTCCTGGTCGCCAATCAGAAAGGCGGCGTCGGGAAGTCGACGACAGTCGCCGCCATCGCCGAGATGATCGCAGCGGCCGGCAAGCGTGGACGCCGCGTCCTCGTCGTCGACGGGGATCCCCAAGCCAATGTCACCGTCGAGGACCTCGGCGTGGAAGGGGATGGCGGCCAATCCCTGGCACAAACATTGCAATTCGGGGTGCCGCTGACGCCGGTGCGTGACGTCCGTCCGAACCTGGACGTCATCGCCGGCGGACCGCACCTGGCCGTGGCTGGAGCAACCGCCCAGGTAATGGCCGAGAACGGCATCAACATGGCGGCGAACCTCGAGGCGCAGCTGAGCGTCCTATGCGAGTCCGAAGGCTACGACCTCGTGGTCATCGATTCCGGTCCCGGCGATGTTCCGCTGCTCGACACCTACCTATCGGTGGCGAACTATCTTCTAATTCCCACCCGCGACGATCAGGCCAGCCTGGGCGGGGTCGCTCGACTGGCCCGGCGGTTCTGGCACGCCCGGAAGCAGGGCTCGTCGATCCAGTTGCTTGGCGTGCTGCTTTTCGACGTCAACCCACGCGCCACCAAACGCAACGAAGAGGTCTTCGCCCAAGTCAACGAGATGCTCGACGGCAGCGGCACTACGCCGTTCGACATCACCATCCGGTCGGCGCCGGCGGCGGCGGTGGACATGCGGACGCTGCACAAGACGGCGGGGGAGTTGGTGGCGCTGGCGCAGGATGAACGGCGCAGCCGCCTTGCCAAGCTGCGTGACAAGCAGAGTCCCGCGCGAGCGATGTGGTCCAGCGACCCCAGTGGTCTGGCCGCCGACTATCAAGAGCTGGTGCGTCAGATCGTGTCCCGGCTCAGACGGTTCGAGGCGCCGATTCAGGAGCGTGTCGGATGAGCCCGTCGAGGCCGAAAGCCAAGCCGGTCTTTGACCCATCTGCCCTCGACGACATGGACGACATGTGGCCCGCGGCCGCTCCGGCGCGCCCACAGGTCCGTCCCGTCGAGGTTTCCCGGCCTGCACCGGCGCAGCCAGCCACGGTCGCCGCTCCGCCGGCCGCCACGCCCGCACCGCCGGAGTCGGCCACTCGTGCCGATACGGTGCCCGCGTCCTCGAAAGTGACGACGCCACAGCGTGCTTCAACGGACGACAAGCCCCATCCCGGGCGTCGACTGAGTTCTGTCACTGTGACGGCGCCGGACGCGGCGAAGCGGATCCGCCCGCCGGAAGTGCTGCTGTCGTCAGAGGTCTACGACGAGCTGTACCGGGTGCAGATCGCGGAGAAGAAGGTGCGTCGCGGCTTGGCCCGCACGATGGGCACCATCGTTCTCGACGCGATCGAGGCGCACGCCGCCCGGCTCGCGACCACCTGGACCCAGCAACAGCCGGCAGCAGTGGGGGAGGGAATGCTTTTTGAGCGGCCGTCCTCGAATGCGGTTCCCCGCCGGCGCCGCCATGCGACCGCGCCGCGGACCGTGGTCCTCTCGGGCGTGACCCCAGCCAACGCGCGGCGTCTCGATGATCTTGTCGCGACGTGGGATGCCGGTACCCGAAGCGCTCTGGTCGAGCAGGCGCTGCGTTATGAATTCCGACTGCTGGGCCCCGAGGCCTAGGCGAGCTGTTCGATTTACCGCGGTAAACCGAACCGGATGCGTGCGGGTGCAGCCGTTCGATCACCGGCTTAGGCGGCGGTAGGCAGCCAGCCCTGAGTGCACGGTCAGTTCGCTGATCAAAGGTGTCGATACCACGCCGGGGTGAATGGTGTTGTCCCCACAGCGATTCACCCGCGGCGACCGGAAACAGCAGAAGCAACAGAGCTATTGGAAGCACCGAGACCTCGTGCTGGCGGCGACCGGCACCCAATGCTGACATCGAAGATCTGCGGCCGCAATGCACTTATGACGTGCCTCGCGACGAACAACGAGACAGACACTGAGCGTCTTGTTCGCGAGAACGAGACGATTTCGGCGGGTGCTCTCAGGCCTGTACCGCCAATTCATCGTCGCCGACATGCTCGTCCGCGCGGTGGCCTGACCGGTGATGCAGACCGCCGCCGGCATCGAGGAGCAGGCGGTGCTTTTGTCGCCAGAGGAACGGTGTCCTCGCCGCGGCGCAGGCGTTGGCGACGCGATACCCAAGTCGTTGCACCATTGCAGAATCCATGCATTGCAGCGTGATCGCGCATTCCTGGCACACGGCGAACAAGGTGGAGGCGTCGCCGCCGCCGTGGCTGGGGACCCGGGAGACGATCGCATCCGCGGTGAGGCGGCAGTCAGCAGCCATGATCTCGCAGAACCCGTCGGAACGGGCGTAGACCAACGTCCGGGAGGGGATCCGGTCGGCCGTCGTGCACTGCACGCCGGTGGGAGTGGTCAGGAGTGAAGGGGACTGCATCGGTGGCGGAGCGGGCTGATCCTGTTGTGATCTCGGTGCAGGGCCTTCGGCGATTGCTTGCAGAAGAGGTGCTGCGTCAGCGAATCGTCCATTGATCCAGATGCCGGCCCACATGCCCCAGGCGGGTCGGCAGTCCAGCGCCAGTTGGGCGCAGCCGCGACGCCGGGGGCATCCCAAACAGCCTTCGAGAGCGGCCGTTCGGTGTGCGCGATCGAACCACTGATCCGGGTCCCGATGGCAGGGGAGCGGCGCGGCTGCCGTGGCGGCGCGACTGGATCGCTGCGGGGACGTCACGCGGGGTCCCCGGTGGTACCGCGGATCTCCTCGACCCGGTGGCGGAGCTCGGCGTACGCGAACCGGTCCGCGTCGGCCCGGCGCTGTTGGGCGCGGTGCGCGGCGTCCCGGGCGATCTGCAGCGCGGCTTGGCGTCCAGACCCGCTGAGCGCAGCCCGGCCGGCCTCGAGAGCTCGTCGGGCCGCATCGCGTTCAGCGAGCTGGGCAGCGATCCGCTTGCGCGACAGCGCAACTTCGGCGGCCTCGCGGGCTTCTTCGAGCGCTGAGGGGCGTTCGGCGGGGTTTCCGTGCGCAGCGAGGATCGCGCCGAGCAGGCCGATCGGCTTGTGTGGGGTCTCGGGGATCCAGTGCCCGGTCCCGATCCAGTCGGTGATCGCCTGGTTGATGTCCCGCGGGGTCCAGCCGTGCTCGGCCACCTTGGCGAGTACGCGGGCCCACGGGGTGCCGGTGCGGTAGCGGCGCGCCCAGGGCGGACTTTGCTGATCGCAGATCCACCGGTTTGCCAGGGTCAGGGCCTGTGGGTTCTGGGCAGTGCGGCGCGAAGCGACGCTGCGACCGGCCTTGGGCCGGGGGCCGGTAGTGAGTGATGTTTTACAAGAGGTTTTAGCATCTAAAAGAGACCCTTCGGGATGGGGTGACAGCAGTTGAATTCTGCTGTCGTGCAACGCCCACACTGAAGCCCAGCCGCGACCGCGGTCACCGACTCGCCAGCTGGCGTAGCGCTCCGCGCGGGTCCGCTGCCGGCCGCGCATGACCTCTGTCGCGACCCCGAGCAGCCGCAGCGCCGTGGAGGCTCGCTGCACCGTGCGTACCGAGAGCCCGGTGAGTTTAGCGATCCGCTCGTTGGTGGGTCGGCAGTTGCGCCCGGTGCGATGATCTGCGAAGGAGGCGCGCGCTTCCGCCACCGCCACAACGGATTTCAGGCTCACGGGGTTGTTGGGCATGACCGGGCGGACATGGCTGTCGTAGCGCTGCCGGTAGGCCGCGGGAACGGTTTCGTGGGCCCAGCGACGAGCGCGGCCGGACCAGCAGGGGATGGCCGCCCATCGGACGTCGACGCCGAGAGCGATGCGCGGGAGCCGGTCAAAGCAGTGACCGCTGGCCCGCCGGATCCATACCGGCGCGGTGTGGGCCGTTCCGCGGCGCCGCAGCAACCGACTCGAGCCGTGGTAGGGGCGAACGATGACATCAGCGAGTTCACGGTGCGCCGCATGTAGACCGTGGGGCAGGCGTGCGCTACCGTGGAATGCGTCTTTCATGACGATTCCCTTCAGCAAGGGGGAGAGCGCGAAAGCACCCGGGTTCGAGCGGCAACTCGAATTCGACGACCCTCGGTCCTCTGGGCCGGGGGTTTCGCCGTGTTAGGGGCTTCGCATGAAGTGTTATTTAGTTGTGCCGCAGTAGGTTTCAGTCAGCGGCGCTGGGTGCCGCTGGCGTCTCCTCTCCTCGGTTGGGCCGTCAGCGGCGCGGATATCCGCGCCGTGGGTACACGTGTCCCACGGACGTCCCTCGGTCAGGGGGCGGCGCGGATATCCGCGCCTGCATGTGAGCATGCCGTACTGATCGGCGGGAGCGGCGGTGACACGCCGCACCAACTTTCACACGGGTAACAGCAGCGCCGGTGCGCCTGTGGATGAGGTGCGGTCTGTATGTAACCAGGTGTTCGGCCCGCCGCCCGGTCGGTCGGTGTTCCTACCGTGCGTCCATGACCAGCGAGTGCTCCCAGCCACCGTCGCCGCCCACAACTGGCGCGCTGCGGAATACGATCCGGGAACCCGGCCGGACGTGCCGACTCTGTACCGCGCCGGTCGATGGGTATGAGCTGTGCTTCTGTTGCCACCGGCATCGGCGTCTGCGCGGACTGGCCGATGTCGTGGCACCGCTTGTCTACGCCGTCGCCGGGGAAGCCTCGGCGCGGCACCTCAGCGGCTACAAGAACTGTCCGCAGCGACGCGACCGCGATCGACACGCTGACGTGGTCGCTGCTCTGCTGGCGTCCGGTCTGCACCACGAGCCGTGTGTCGTTGCCTCCGTGGGCATCCCCATCTCGGCCTACGCCGTCGTACCGTCGCTGACCAGCCGGCCCGGCAGGCATCCACTGACGGCGATCGCGTCGTCGCTGCGTCCGATCGATGAGCAGCTGCTGGCCGCGACCCTGGACTCGCCGTGCGACCGCACGATCCGGCTCGACAAGTTCACCGTCGGCAGTCCGGAGGCGGTGTGCGCCCGTCACGTCGCGGTGATCGATGACGTGTGGACCACCGGGGCGAACGCTCAATCCGCGGCGCTCACGATGCGCCGAGCCGGAGCCGCCGCGGTCAGCGTCCTGGTGGTGGGTCGGTGGATCGACCCCCGGCACCCGGCGACGGGCCGGTTCGTCGCTCACCGACAGTGGGCCTCCTACGACCCGCTGCAATGCCCGGTGAATGTGCAGCGGTGCCGCGTGTCGACAGAGCGTGCGCTGATTGCCTGATGTGGTCATCGCATTAACCTCGGCTAGGCGGAATCGCGGATGACATAGCCCCCGTGGGCGGCCAGCGATCGCAGCTGCCGCAAGGCAAACGCCCGCCCCCGGCCCACCTTCGGGATGTGGATCCCTGACCACATCCCCTGCGCGCCCGGTGTTTCGACCGCTTCTTTCGCACACAGCCAGCGTCGTGGACAGTTGCGACAGAGTGCTTTCAGCTCCGGGTCGTCGCCGCCGGCGGCCCATCGGTTCGGGTCGGCGAAACACGGCGGATCCGGCAGGATGCGCAACTCACGGCGTCTGGTCATTGCAACCCCCTCAACTGTCTGCGGTAAATGAACGCTAGCGGTTTAACACTCGCACTGCAAGGGTTACCGCGCGGTCGGGCGCGATCAGTGCTAGCGTCTTCGGAGCAGAAGCGGACGTCGTAACGCTTTCATCGAGTGCCTGTCGATGTCCCATCGCGGCCGCTACACTGAGCCGATGCCTGACGACGCGCCCGCTCCGGGCACCGTTCGGGCCGGGGCGGCGTTTGCTGCTCGACGTGACGAATTGGGCATCAGTCAACGAGAACTCGCGCGCAAAGGCGTGATCACGGCAAGTTCGCTTATCGCCTTCGAGAAGGGTCGCAGCTGGCCTCGGGAACGCACGCGGGCAGTGCTCGAGGAGATCGTCCAATGGCCCGCCGGAACACTAGCGGCGATATACCACGGTGCCGACGCTCCTGGCGCGTCCCGTCGGTCGCACGCCCGCGACGCCGAAATACCGGGCATCGTCGACGCCGTGGACGTCGCCATGCATACCGTCGCCACCGCAATGGCCAACCTGCCCGCCCCCGACCACCCCAAATTCGCCAATTACGCCGAAGCGATCTTGAGCGATTTACGGCGCCTGGAAGCCATCACCGCCCGCACAATACGCACCAGTCACGGGTCCCTGGCGGCGATCACCGCGCTCGCCGCTATCCGGCGCCGCTACGACGATCTGATGTGCCGCGCCGCCGCCGGCCCCGCAGCCACCCTCGGACAACGGCTCTACGCTGCCCGACGCCGCGCCCACCTCACCGCGGGCGAGACCGCCGCCGCCCTCGGCGTCTCCGCCGACCTCGTCGTGGCCGTCGAGCACAAGTCTGCGGCGTCGGGCGATGTGCGTTCTCGCATCGAGGAATTGATCGCTGCGCTCAACAGCGCATAATGCTGCTATGTCGCCACGGGACACCATCGAGCGCGTGATGGACGTGCTGCACCGTGCCGACGCACTCTTCACGTCGGCAGAGGCACCCGCAGCTGGGACAGTCGAGAAGCTGCAGCAGGCTTCACAATCCAGCGCGACCCTTGCCGGGCCCACCGATGACATGGCCGGCGCCATCACCGATGCCCATCGCGAGATGCTGGCCACTGTCGCGCAGCGCCTGAGCCACCACGCCACCACCGACGCGCGCCTGCTCGAGCAGCTCGCACGCGCCGCCGACAGCCACACCCAGAGTGCGGCACGCGCGGGGGCGGTAGCGGCCGGCGCTGAAGACACGTGCGAGCACCTCGGCGAATGGTCGGACATCCCTGCCGCCGAGATTGCGACGCTGGTCGCGCTGCGCCGCGCCGTGACAGAGATGCAGGCGCTTATGACCCAGCAGGCCAGTCAGTCGATGCGCACGGCGGAGGACATCGTCAATCTGGGGTATGAGTAGTCGGTTCGGCCGGCTTCGACCGAATACACCCGATTGACTCCATTTCAGGGAGGCCGGGAGTTCGAATCCCCTTTGGCTCCGTTCGGACATGTACCTGCCGCTGGGAACGGCCAGGGTTTCAAGGACCGACCTCGTGAGCGGTGTGAGCATCCAGGATCGCAGTTGACGCTGCTGTGCCCGACCAGCTCGATCGCCCTCTGAGGCGGCATCCGTCGGAGTCCGCAGACGACACGTGCGAATGCGGCATCGCCACCTTCGGGTACCGCTAGGTATAGGTCACGCCCGCAAGTTCACCGTCGGGCCCACGCAGAGAGCCGAGGCAGCACCGTTCGCGATGGTGAGCAGCCGGATTTGCTGATTGGACCCATAGCGTCTTCATCTGGCCACTGTTGGACCCGTACTCCATGAAGCCGATGTGGACTGTCGCGGTGCCGTCGCTCCCCGCTTCGAAGTTCCGGCCGAACTGTTCGTAGCTGTCCGTCAACGTTTCGCAGCGGGTCCAGCCGTAGGCGTGAACTGTGGCTATCTGCTCCCTGATCTGTTCCTGATGCCCTGGATCTTCGCTCTCGACGCTTTAGTGATAGGACCACTCCTCGGAATACCAGTCGCGACCTTCGCCGCCGCCCTCGGTGTCTTCGAGGCTGAGTCCTTCGGGAACTGTCATCCCGAGAACCCATGGCTCAGAAGCGGACGGCTCGGTGTTGGTGGGTGACGCGCTGGCCGACGACCGGGATGCTTCCACTTCAGCCCCGTGCTCGTTGACGGCCTTTCGTGCGGCCGAGTCGATATCGTCGCTGCTAATTACACACCCTGATGTCAGGAAAGCGATCAGCGCGACGATAGCAGCGATGTTCTTGATGACCCAAACGAACAATCAGATCTGTTGTCAGATGCACGGATTGACGTCACCTGTTCACGGCCAACGACGCAATGATGGTCACCGTACTCCACGGCAACCCCGCACCCGTCTGCGGCGAATGACGGCGCTTAGATCGGAGAGTCGACAGTCTCGCGACACTTGCCGCACCGAAACCGCGGTGCCCCCTTCGGGATACGCTGTTCCGCCGCGCATAGAGGGCAATTCACAACTGTCTTGGGGTACGACTCGATGACGGGCACGGCACTGCTAAGCCGATAGCCGCAGTGCTTGCACACTTTCGCGTCGACCAGGATCAGCTCGGCGCATTCTGGACACTTTCGCCGCCGCTCGGGTAGCGAAGGAATGGGCGCTATCGGTGCCGGTGCCGACCGGCCCATCGAGGACGCGAACTTCAACATGATCGAGCCGGCGATCGCTGCGATGATTCCCGCTGCAGCGACGTACACAGCGATACCGAGGTCGGCGACCTCACCCGGCACACTCGTGTCCGGTCTCCCGTTCCTAATCGGGTATAGCGTGCGAGCCTCGTCCAACGACGCCGTGAAAGCGATCCATGCTCCGATCACCACGCTTGTGATCAAGGGGAGTAGCCACGTCTGCGAGTCCGGCTTCGTCCAGGCGCCGGCTGCGCCGATCGCAACAGCGAGTGCGAGAAGGAATAGCATCCAGCCGCCGGATTCGATAAGCGTGTTGTCTTGGATGCGACCGAATGGCCCGGTCGGCTCGTTGAACGGCAAGAACAGAGCCAACATCATCGTTGCCGCCCCAGCCAACGTGATGCCGAGACCTATCGGATTGCCACGCACTACGTCGCCTCTGGACACAGGCCCGCGAGCATTGCTTTCATCTTCCCCCACATGTATCGATTGTTGCCGCTCTTAGGCCCGTGGTGTGCCTCTTATTCAGGATGGTCCAGCTCGACTTCGCGCCAGGGACCCTAGTCGACCTTGACCCAGGGTGTGCAATTCTCGCTGCCTTGGAAACTAGCGATAGCGGGTGAGTGGAGCTCTGCGGTCATCGGTCCACCATTGAAGTCCGCGAGGAACGCGTCGATGATGATGCCGTCGTGGGTGAAGGTGTAGTACAGGCAGGGTGGGTATGCACCTTCTCGGGTCTGCGCCATCCAGGTTCCGTACGCCATTTCGCCTGGAACTGAGTACTTTCCGGGAAGGAACGCTTCGCCCGGCTCGATGATTCGCGGTACCTTCGCCACCGGTACGTCGCCGACTGCTTCCCACTGACCTCCGAGGCATGCGTAGTTGATGCCGGAGGCATCGTCGAGATACTTCGACCCTGGCGCACACGCTGCTTGCGCCTCACCCGCCGGAACGATCACAGTCGCGGCCAGTGCCGCGATCGGCGTCGCGATCAGTGCCATCCCCCTCATGTCCGCTTTATCGGCCAGCTCAACCGACTTGTTACCAAATCGGGGCACCAACGATGCGACGCAGCCGATGCACCGTGACCGCGGCATAGGCCATCGAGCGCTCTGTTGCGAGCAGCCTGTTGAGCAGTTGGTAGTAGCGGATCGGCGTCACGCCCATTGCACGGATGGCGTCTCGCCGGCGGCCGTCGACCACCACTGCTGCTCTAGGTCTAGATTGCGCGTTGCTGGTCGGTCAAGGTATCCAAAGCCATTGGTCCTCCAGGTGGTGCTCGAGTATGGCAACTTCAATCGGGTCCAGGTCGTTGATGCGGGCGGCCAGCATCGGCTGGTCGACCCACAGGGTGGCCATAGGCCGTGGGCACGACGCGGGTCACCGGCGAGCCGCGTGCCAATGCTTCGGTCTCGACGGGTTGAACCCACACGCATCGTTCGCCGGCGTCGCTATGAGGCCAACAACGTCAAGCTTTGATTGCGGCGTGTGAGGCAAGATCTGAGCTATGCATTTCGGGCAGCTGCGTATCGAGCCACCGACTGAGGACAAGCTGCACCGGAAACACGACGGCATCACCTTCGACGACGTTGTCGACGCCATCCAAGCGCCAGCGGAAACTGAGGCAGGGTGGGAGTACTCCGACGAGCACGGCTGGCGTGTTATCGCGCTCGGTACCGACGCGAGGGGACGTGAAGTTATCTGCGCTTTGATTCCGATCCCCGAATGGGACGACTACGCCGATACGTGGATGATCAAATCTGCTCGCTGGCTATCATGAGATATGCGAGGTGAGGAGGTGAAGATGACTCCGGATTCATCCGATTGGATTGACGACGACTCGATGTCTCGCGAAGAGACTTTGAAGCGTTTCGCCGCGCTCCGACCAGTGCCTACCGCTGCACTCGGTCCACGCCCTGTCGCCGGGATCCAGCCATCGTCCCCTAGCCGGAAACTCATCGTCGCCGCTTTCAAAGTCACCCTGCAATTCGTCAACGATGGCGGCGCCACCGCCGATGACTTAGAAAACGTCTTCATCGCTGTCAAAACCGACCTAGAACGTCGCGGTGTCGAAGCTGATTACACAGCGGCGCCACGGGACTGGTCCGTTGACTTCGTCGTCCAGGTTCCGCGTGATGAACCCAATGATTCCGGGTTCGGTGTCTTGGCGAAACTAAAGGAGGCGTTGGACGCGGCTGGGGTCGTGGACGACTACGCCATGATCGGCGCCAAGGCTCTCCTCGCCAGCTAGCGAAACAGCCGGCCAGCGGCAGCTGAGGCCGCCGCGGGCGGAGGTTTCGCGGCGCCGGGTGGCAGCTCGGCGTGTGGCTCGTTACGGAAGGGGTCCGCGGGCCGGTGCTCCCCGTAGGTGCCGTCTTGAGTGCGACCCTGGGCCTTGCGCACTTGGCGGCAGGCAACCTGGACAAGGGCATGAAGCTTTATCGGGACGCTGCAGATCTGGCAGAAGAGGTGGAGCCAACCGGGCGAAGCTTGATGGCGCTCTATCAAGCTGTGTTTGTCTGTCAGGGATCGCCTCGGCGATCAAGGTCACTGCTCGCCAGTCATGCTTCGGCGAATTCAGCTCCGCTGCCCGCCAGACGGCGTGAGACCGCCGAACACGCGCAGGTTCCAGGAGCCAATGATGAGGTTATTCTAGCTCTGAGGCGCGATCACGTCAGCAACAGCGCCCTGCAGCGCATCACGCTGGGCGATGACGTCGGCCGGAATGCTGGTATGCAGAAATCGCACCATGCGGCTCGCCGGTTGGTCGACTTTTGAGTGACAAGTCTCCGACGCGGTGATGAATGCTCTGCTGCCGCGTGATCGTGTTGGTATTCCGCCGACTCCTGATCATAGCTAGTCGTCGTTGACTTGACGGTCGCCGCCATCGTGTCGCTCGCCCGGGCTTCCGTTCGTTTCAAGCTTCCGAGCGCAGGTATGCCGAGGACCTGTAGCGAAGTCTTCAGGCGCGGATACCGGGCCAGCGAGCGGCCAACCGCCACTCGCCGGGAAATGAATCTATGGATTCTGAGCTGAGCAATGTGGCGTGGGATCTCGTGGAGTACTGCCGCAATTCCCTCAATGTTGCCGAACATAACAACGTATTCGTCCGGTTGGCGATCGGTGACCACGGCGATGCGATTGAGATTGCCCTGAAGGCCATCGTTCGCGATGGCGGACCGGGCCTGCCAAAACAGCTGGTAGACCGATTGACGCGGCTCGGTGAAACCGTCTACGTCACACCGGATTTCGAGAAGCTGTTAGAAAGTGCTGCCGGGAGCGCGACCTGAGGAGTAGACCTGAGTCGTAGCAGGCTGGTCATACGACGGAGACAGCGTCGAGACGGCATGAGGGAGGTGTTTGCGCTACCTTTACTCGGATGTCTGTGCAAGCCGGCGCCGCGACGACTGCCGACAAGCTACAAGCTGACTACTTCCTGTCGGAGCTGGAGAACGAGCGCGAAGAGCTCCAGTTCTACATCGCCGAGCACGCGAAACGGCTCACACGGGCGATGTCCACAGGTACCACGTCCAGCATCAGCCTCTACCGACGCAATATCAGCGATGCCGAACGAAAGCTGCGTCGGATTGCGCGGATGCTCGACAACTTACAACGTCGGTTTCCCTCGCCGGAGAGTTAGCTAAGGAGCTTGGCGAGCTCTTTCGTGACGTTTCGCTCGACGAACAACGGTACGAAATCTCGAATGGGGCGCCCGTGAAAACGGGCGTACTGCTGCTGCACGACACATGCGATCTGCGCGGGCTCAACCTGCGAGTATGTGCCCACAAGCCGATCGGTCAGCTGGTCGATCACCTGCTGTTCACTCAACACGCTCACCGGAATAGCGTGACGCCAAACTTCACCGGCGTCAACTGGCAGTTAGTGCCACTAACAACGGTGCTGGGGCGCGCCACGGCGGCCCTCGTGGCGAAGGTGAAGATCGTGCTTTCTGGCGCAGGATGCTAATGCGCGAAGGGATCACGCGCGTCAGCTGAAGAGGAGCTGGACGTACTCACTGCAGGACCCTCTCCGGACCCGACAGACCTCGCGACGCAGATGCGAACGCCTCGTTAATTTGTCGACAATTTCGCGAACGACACGAGCCAGTTAACTCCACACATGAAAAACTAACGGAAACGTCATTTCGTAGCTCGCTCGCGACTGGTGGCAGCGACATTCGGTGAGAGGACAGTCATGGAATCGCGTGTCATGGCAGCGGTGTGTGCCGCCGGCATCGGGTTTGCGGTATTCGCCAGCCCGTGGTCGGCATCGGCGGAGACCACCGACGCGGGATCGACGTCGGAGAGCGCGACCTCGGCTCGGTCGAGCGACGCGGATGCCACGGAGAAGTCCGGCGCCGAGGAATCCGCTGCGGAAACGTCTGCGACCGGCGAACCCGACGATGAGATTTCTGTCGACGACACGGACGCGGACGAGGTCGACGACAACGAAGCGACCGAGGACGGCGAAGACGCCGAGGAATCCGAGGCCGATGCGAAAGAGCGAGAATCCGAACAAACCGTGTCCCACAAGCTCGCGGCGCCGTCGGCCGAACTTCCCGCCACCCCCGCCCCGGCGGCGCCGGCCCACCCGGCCCCTCCGGTTGGTGAAGCGATCTGGGCCATGGCCCGCAGGTCCGAGGCGCAGGCCGAGTCCGACGAAACTCCGGTCGTCCCACCGATCGTCGACGCAACGACAGACACACTCGACGTCGGCAACGGCCCGTCGTCGGTTGCGCTGAGTCCCGACGGCGCCCTGGCTTACGTCTCCGACCTCGACAGCGGCACCGTCTCGGTGATCTATCTGGCCACCGGCGAGGTGATCTCCACCGTCGACGTCGGCGCCGCCCCATCTGCTGTCGCGCTGGGTCGCGATGGCGAGCGTGCCTACACATCCAATCCCAACCTCGGGACCGTGTCCGTGATCGACACCGCCACCGCCGAGGTGATCGAGACTGTCCCCGTCGGCGCAAGTCCGTCCAGCCTCGCCGTGAGCCCCACCAGCGCTCGCCTTTACGTAGCCAACTTGGGCGACAACACGGTCTCGGCGATCGACACGGAGACCAACGCGGTCGTCGCCACGATCGACGTCGGCACCAGCCCGTCGGCGCTCGTGGTCAGCAGCACCGGTCGGCGCCTGTATGTCACCAACTACGAATCCGGCACCGTGTCGGTAATCAGCACCGCGCTCAACCGGGTGATCGGCACCATCCGCGTCGGCGGCAATCCTGGTGCAATCGTGTTGAGCCCGAACGGGCGTCGCGCCTATGTCGCGGACACCACCGGCGGCACGGTGTCGGTGCTCAGCACCTTCTTCCAGTCGGTCATCTCGGACTCACCGATTTATGTCAGCGGATCACCCGACGCGATCACCGTCAGTCCGGACGGAGAGCGGGTCTACGTCGCCAACCTCGCCGACGACACGATCTCGGTGATCGACATCGACAGCAGCATGGCCTTCGTCCGTCTGGCGGCGGGCCAGGGACCGTCCGGTATCGCACTCAGCCCCGACGGAACCACCGCCTACGTCACCAACTCGATCGACGGCACGGTGTCGGTCATCGACACCAGCAAGGTGCCTGCCGCACCGGCCGATCCGATGCCGGTGGGCCGCGTCAGCACTGAGGGATTCACCGTGTTCAACGTCACGGGCAAACCGATCACCTTCCTCGGTTACTACTTCAGCGATGAGCGCCCGGAAAACGGCGGCCCGGGCGTCGGCACCGTCATCCCGCCCGGCGGCAACATGCGCTTCGAGGTGATCTACCGGTTCTTGAGGACGACAAAGGTCTATCCACGCTTTGAGATCGGTCCGGGCGAATACTGGGACGTGGTCATGTCGGTCGGCGGGGTGGGCCAGACCCGCTCCTCGTGCTCGGCACCCGGTAACGCCCTGCAATGCAAGATCAGCAGTGACATCCCCGGGGACGAGAAGTTCATCAGCCTGCTGGACCGCCCCGGCACTCAGGCAACCGTTGACAACGCCCAGCAACAGGCAGAGCTACTCAGCGCGTTCTGCCGCCAAACCTCTCTGGGGAAGTGCACCTTCACGGTCGTCGGCGACGAGATCAACATCCTCGGCCCCGTTCACCAGGTGGGCAACACCATTCGCAATCCGATCGGCAACCCCACACCGGTAACCAAGACACTGATCATTGCCGACGCGGTCACCAACAGCGACAGCGTGACCGTCACGTCGAAGGTGAGCATCGCGTTCCTGGACAAACTCGTCAACGCCGAACTCACCCAGGCCTACGGGCATACCTGGACGAACACCCGCACCTTCACCGAGTCGTACACGATCACAGTGCCTCCCGGGTACGAGGGGAAACTCCTTGCGAAGCAACCGCTGTGGCGCGCCTACGGCTACTTCAGGATCGTGGCGGGCAATACGGTTCTGACGCTGACCAACGTGTACTTCGACACCCCCAACACCGACCCCAATGCAAACGGTGAATATGAGGCGCGGATCACCGAGATCGATCCGGTGGTGTGAGGCTCCCTCAAGCAGCATTGGCGAGAAAATCAAGCCCAAGGACGCTTCAAATCTTTCACCTCGTCGACGAAGGCGCGTCGAGAGGCTGAAGTCGTACGTCACGACGAATAACGACCTACTGGCATCGACAGGTTTGGAGCTGACGGCCGAAACAGGCCTCCAGATGTGAGGCGACGGCTGCCAGAATTGGCGGCTCAGCGCGGGCAACCCTGCGGATGCATCAACTCTGCCATCAATCCGACGGGAACCGCGTCCGCATCGCTCGGCGCGGACAGCCCCGAACCCCGAAGTCACAGTCAGCGACTTCGACGCGACTACACCGAGCTCCGTGATCGGTGATCGGTGATCGGTGATCGGACAACTCCCGAACCAGCGAAATCGCAAGGAAACAACGCCACAGTTTTCGCCAAAACCACTCTGCGGTGTGAGGTGCGGCCATACTTGTCTAGACGCTGAGTTCGGGGGACCAATGCGCACGGAGACACATCGTGACGGATTTCGAGCCAAGGCTATCGCGGGGACGCACACCGTCCTGATCGCCCTGGATTGCCGCCCAGAGGATCGCCACGGGCTCCGCGGGTTCGCATTCCACCGGACACCAGCAAAGGATGGTTCGAAGTGGCTGCGGTCGTTGAAGGTGTTCCCGTCCGTGGTGCCCGACCCGCTACATGCCCGAGATCCTGATAATCCGGACCAGCCGGCCCGCTTCTCGACAGAGGACCACCCCATCCAGGGGTTTCTGTGGTCGGACTACACCGCAGAGCCCGACACCAAATACACATTCACCGTGTATCCGATGTACGGCCAACCAGGTGCCCTCGAAAAAGGGCCAGGCCTTAAGCTCACCGTGCGAACCGAGAAGGAATTCGACGGCACGACCGGGATCTGGTTCAACCGCGGCGCGATTGCCAGTCAAGCGTTCAATCGCGAGTTCGGAAATGTTGGTCCCCAGCCGAAGGAGAATCCCGACCCCGCCGACCCGCGCACCATTTGGCTGTCACGGGGTCTGCTTGAAGCCTGCCTGCACTACATCGCCGAAGCCCGCTCAGGGGAAGGCCTGCGAGTCGCGGCCTACGAATTTACCTATTTCCCAGTCCTTGAGGCGCTCAAGGCGGCTCTCGCGCGTGGGGTGGACGTGCAGATTGTCTACGACGACACGACGAAAGCCGCGGGTCGTGCGAAAGGCAAGAACGAGGGCGCGATCAGGGCCGCGAAACTACCGAAAACAGCTGCAGGTCAGCGGGTAGTGTTTCCGCGCACTCGTACGGCGATACCGCACAACAAATTCATCGTGCGTCTCGACGACGCTGGCGCGCCGCAGTCGGTGTGGACGGGATCGACCAACTTCACCCCGTCAGGCTTCCTCGGACAGTCCAACGTCGGACATGTGGTGTCTGACTCCGGCCTGGCGGCGACTTTTCTGTCCTACTGGGAGCTATTAAAGACCGACCCGAAGAAAGCTGCGCTCAAGGAGTCTCTCGCAGACCTCACCCCGAACCCTCCACCCGTCGTGCCCAAAGGGTCGACGACGGCGTTCTTCTCGCCCCGCTCCGACGATGACATGCTCGACTGGTACGCGTCTCGGATTGCCAACGCTGTCAGTTCGGTGTCGTTCACTGCAGCATTTGGTATCGCCAACCAGCTCGTCGAGCCGCTGGCCGCTGACACCGATACGTTACGGTTCATTTTAATGGAGAAACCGCCGCCGCAGGAGCAGCAGGCCCAGCTGACCGTCGACCGGGCCGATCTGCAGATTTCATACGGCAACGTGCTGGGAGAGTTGTACCGCTTCGACGATGAGGGCAAGCCGGTTGCGCGGCGACGGATTGTCGACTTCGAGCTGGATAAGTGGTTTCTCGCTGAAGATCATTACCGTCCGAAGAACGACGGGTTCGTCTTCTTCGTTCACACCAAATTCCTACTGATCGACCCCCTATCGGAGGACCCACTGATCTGCACGGGTTCGGCCAACTTCTCGACCAACTCCTTGAAGAACAACGACGAGAATATGCTGCTCATCCGCGGCGACACGCGGGTGGCCGACGTCTACCTGACCGAGTTCGACCGATTGTTCCGCCACTTCTACTTCCGCAACACCGCCAACGAGCTATCCGGGGATGGCGACGAGGCTAAGGCTGCGTTCTTAGCCGAGGACGACTCGTGGAGCGAATCGGCGTTCTGGCGCAACGGATTTAAGGCGCGCCGGCGCAAGCTGTTCTTCCTGGATCCCGACGAGACGTGGGCTGAACGCGCGGAGGAAGAGCCGGCTAATGGATGACCGGCGCACCGTCGAAACGGGAACGTGCGCGTGCCGACGATGAGTGCCGACTCCGATGAACAGGGCGCCTTGAGCAGACACTTTCCACTCATCTACACGCCAATCACATTGCCAAAACATAATTGGTCAGCGTTGCCTATTGCTGTCCGATCCGAACTAGTTGAAGTAACCGGGGAGAATCCGAGATCTTTCCGACTTCTTGGATGGCGATGCAAAGAACCATCTGACGGTGTAACTCGAGAAGGTCTCCGCCCATGCACCCGCGGACATTGGCTGGCGAAACAAGTGGCGCTAGCTAAAATGCGCGGCTACCTGATAGCGCCGGGACCGGACGATTGACGGTCACGTGTTGCCTTTGAGCAAGAATTAGTGCATACGGCTCCTTTCGCGCTGTTCGATACTCGAAAGGTGTCACTCGCAGCGATCGTGGCCGAAGCCGGAGACGTCCTGGGGCGCGGGCACTCCCTCTTCGGGACACCCGCATCGGCCGGCGACTCGACCGCGGCCACCGGGCTCGGTCGCGCTACCGACTTGGTGCGCGACGGGGTGTCCCGAACCTCCTTGCTCTCGGGCGAGTTCGCCGCCAGTTACGGGCAATTCGGCGGCCGTGCGGGTCTGAGCCTGGACAGGCTGACCCGAGTCGATGAGCGCCTCGGCGGCGGCCTGCGTGACGCCGCGACCGCCAACCGATCCGGGCACACCCGCTCCGGCACCGTAATGGCCGGTGCCGCAGCCGATGTCACCGGCCTGGCGCCCTACAGCGGCCATCCGGCGGGGGAGAAGGCCATGCTCACCGCGCTGCGGGCCCGCATCGCCCAACAGCAACAGGTTGTGGCGGCCTACAAGCTGCGCGACGCACGCATGGCGGCACTGCTGCGCGCGTTGGTCTACTCGGCGCGCGCCACCGGCAGCGTGGCTAATGGCCTGAGCAGCAACGGCTTTAGTGGTCTCAGCGCCGGTGGCGGCGGTGGCGCCCCGGGTGTCAGCGCCGCACCGCTGGGCAGCGGACCATCACCGCGGGTGTCTGCCCCGGCCACCGGATCAGGCGGCGACGTGGTGCTCGCCGCCGGCGCGGATGAGCGTGCCGGGGCGGTGCCCGCGGGTCCCGGCGGGCAGGCGGTGCAAGCCGCCTTAAGCAAACGCGGCGTCGCCTACGTGTGGGGCGCCAAGGGCCCCAACAACTTCGACTGCTCCGGACTGACCCAGTGGGCGTGGGCGCAGGCCGGGGTGCGGCTCGGCCCCGACACCTACACCCAAGTCGGCCAAGGGGTGGCGGTGCCGCCCGGCGAGGTCCGCGCCGGGGACCTCGTCTTCCCGCGGTCCAGCTGGGACGGCCGCGGTCCCGGCCACGTCCAACTGGCGATCTCACCCACCCAGGTGGTGCACGCGCCGCAGACCGGGGACGTGGTGCGCATCGCCCCGATGCCGCCCAGCTATGTAGCCCGCCGACCCGTCCCGGTGGCCGCCGCGGCCACCGAAAATTAGTGCACACAGCCATCTCTGGCCGGCTTTAGGCTCGGAAGGACCATCAGCGAGGGAGAACCATGGAGCCGGCACTGCAGCAGGAGACCCGCCACGTCCTGGGCATGCTCAGCCGGGTTCAGCACCTGTTCGGCCGGGATCAGCTTCCGGCGGACCCGCCGGCCTTCGTCCCGCCGGCCGGCCTGGAAGACGACCTCGGCCGCGGCTGGTTCTAGAACGCACCGACCGCGATGACCGAGCCGCGCCGCTTCGACGAACGCACCCGCTGGGATCCCGACCCCGGCGGGTTGCGCGCCGGCGGTGCCGGGTGGGCGCCGCCCGGCGAAGGGCACTTCATCGACCGGTCCGACCCGTACTGGGGTGCTGTGCTGGACAAGGCGCGCGTCGCCTACGGCGACCCGAACATGCACTACGACACCGACCGCGTCGGCGCTCCGCGGGCGCTGGTGTTCGGCGACGGCACACCGGTGCCCGCCGACGGGGCGCTGGCCTACCGCAACACCGCCGCCGACACCACCTACCTGCTCAACACCGACGGCACCGTGTCAGCACTGGCCCCCAACGGGATTGTGGGGCAGGCGGTTCCGCCCGCCGGGTTCCGGCGCGGCGAGGACGGTCTGTACGCGCCCGTCGATGCCAAGGGTCAGCAGGTCGCCCCGCTACTGGGCGCAGCACCGCCGGCGCCGCACGGCTATCACGACCACCTCGGCACGCTGACACCGAAGAACGGCCGCGGCGACTACTACATCGACGACCCGGCCACCGGCCAACGCCGCTACTACACCGCAGGGGGAGACCCGATCACCGCCAACGACTTCAACGACACCGATCCCGCCCCAGCACCGACAGGGGAGCCGCTACCCACCGACGAACAGCAGTCCGGGCGGGCCGCCGACGCCGTGCGTCAGCTGCACGAGGAGATGGCCGCCCGCTACAGCGACCTCAGCAAGGCCGAAGGGACGCTGTCGGAGGTGCTGCTGCAGGCGCACGCCACCACCTCCGAGGGCCAGCAGCAGCTGCAAGCGATCCAGCAGAAGATCGTCGAAGCGGTCAACAATCCGGCGCTGTCGCTGGACACCCCCGCCGGGGAAGAGGCGTTCCTGAAGTTCCTGCGCGGCCAAGTCGCCGCGATCGGAGATGTGGTGTCCTCGGGCACGCTGAGTGCCGACGACCAAGCCAAAGCCGTTGAGGCGCTGACGACTCTGTACGCCCTGGACCCCGGCGCGCCTGCTGCGTCTGCCGGCGAACCGTCCGCGACGACTCCTGCCGGAGTCCCCGCCGCCGAGGCGGCGGCACCCGTGGATCTGGGTCCGGTCGACGCGATGCCCGACCCCACCCTCGCCGATCTCGGACTCGCCGACCTCGGCGTTGGCGCGGGCGGAACCGATCCCATGGCGTCCCTGGCGTCGGCGCTGCCGGGGATGCTCGGAAGCGTCCCGCCCGGGCTGGGCGCCGACCCGTTCGGGCAGCTGGCCGGCGCGACCGCCCCGCTGGCCGGTCTGATCTCGCAGCTCGGCGACACCGCGCGGCGTGCCGAGGAGCCCGAAAAGCTCGACGAGACTGAGAAATCCGACGACACCGACGACGACGGCGAGGCACCGGCCGCGGTGAGCGCGCCGCCGGAGCCTCCGCCCGCACCGCCACCGCCCGCGCCAGAGGCGACGGACGCCGGATCGGGGGCGCCGCCGGCCGCCGAGGCGGGCCCGCCTCCGGCCCCGACGACGGTGGCGTTACCCGACGGGTCGACGGCCAACGCCAAGACCGCCGAGGTGGCGCGCGCCGTTACCTCTCATCTATCGGGGACGCCGGTCGAGCAGGCGTTCCGCGACGCCGGCATCGAACTCCCGCCGCCGGGCACCCCCGTCACCGACCCCATCGACCCGTCGGCGCTGTCCTGCGGCGCCATCGGCATGTTCGCCGACCGCTACGTCGTCGCGCTGAGCTCGGTCAAAGCGCTGCAGGACGGCGAGGTGGTGCCGCTGTCGTCGGTGGCGTCCAGCCCGGACTTCCTGGGCTGGATGGACCCCTCCCGCAGCATTGCCGCACCGGCGGTACCCAGCCATGCGGGATAATCGCACCAAGCGAAGGAGCACACCATGACCGATCAGATCCGGGTTGAGGCCCAGGTACTGCGCAACGTCGCCGACCAGCACGACGAGGTCGCCGCGACCATCGGCGACGCCCAGCAGGCCAGCGCCGACATCCACGCCGCCGTGAGCACCTACGGCCCGATCATGCACCAGGTCAAGGCCGCGGTCGCCGACCTGCTCGCCCAACGCGACACCGCACTGAGCGAGCATGCCACCACCCACCGCAGCGCCGCCGACCTGCTGCGCCGCCAAGCCACCGCGTTCACCGACGTCGACGAGTCCAGCGCGGAGCGCCTCCGTCTGTGAGCGACCCCGACGCCCTGCCGCTGAGCGAACAGTCCTTCACCGCCGCCACTGCGGACGCGGCGGTGTTCGTTCGGGTGGCCGTGCGCGGCCACATCCTGGGTGTCCAGCTCGAGCCCGCCGCGATGACCCGGCCCGGGCATGAAATCGCCGAGCGGATCATGGCGTGCGCCGACGTCGCCTATCTGCAAGGCCAGCTTGCGGTGCGCCGGCAGTGGGAGCAAGCCAACCTCTCCGCCGAGGCACTGGAAGGGATGCCGACCGAGCAGGATTTGACGGCGGCCCGGAACCGATTGGCGGCGCTGTGAGCACCCTCAACGTCGATCCCGAAGGGCTCATTCTGGTGGCGCAGCGGATCGCCGAAGCGCTGGCCAACGTAATCGGCGGGGACCCGGCCCATCCGCCGCTGGGTGCCGACCCCGCCTCCACCGGTGGCGCCGTGCGCCTGTCGACCGGTGCCACGATGTTGATCACCTCCATCGCCGAGCAGTCGCTGTGCCTGGCGGCGACCGCCGCGCAGCTGACCAACGTGTCGGCCGGGTTCGTCGTCCAAGACCTGTTCAACAAGACCGGGCTGCAGAAGCTCGGCGTCCCCGACGTGGTCACCGTGACCGGTTGGGCCCCGCCGTCGCCGCCGCTGATGCCCGACGTCAGGCCGCCACTCATGCCGCCCGCCGCGCTACCCGGCGAAGCCCTCTCCGCGGCAGTGCATTCCGGTAGCCCCCATGTCGGGGACCAGTTCATCGGGGCGTGGATGCGGGTGGCGGCCACCCTCGACGAAGCCGCCGACACCGTGCGGTCGGCGTCAGCGTCGTTGCCCGACGCCTGGGACAGCGAGGTCTCCACCGACGTGGTGCGCGCGCATCTGACGCGCTACGCCGAGTCGTTCGACGCGTCCTCGGAATGGGCCCGCGGGCTGGTGCAGCAGGCCGATCGTCACGCCGCCAGCGCGGTGCAGGCCCGCGCCGACATCCCCACCCCCGAGGAGTACGAGGCGCTGCGCCGCCAGATCGAACAGGTCGCCGCCGCCAACGCAGCCTCCGGCGGCATGTACGCCGTGCAGCTGGGCGAACTCTATGCCCGCAAAGCCGAGATGGACGCCAAAGCCGCCCAGGGCTACGGCAGCTACCACACCGCCACCGAGGCTAGCACCGGCACCGCCGGCGGGCCCGGCGCAGCACCTGAAATGCCCGGTGCGCCAGGGGTTCCCGGCGATCCCACCGGCAAGGCGGGGGAGCAGATGACGCCGGAGAAAGCCGGCGAGATGGCCTCCAAGCTGCCCGAGATGATGTCGCAGATGCTCGGCGCGATCGGCGGCGCCGTCGGTGGCATGTTCGGGTCGGTCGGCAAGATGCCCGAAATGGCCGGGCAGATGGTCGGCCAGCTCAGCCAGCAGCTCGGCGGCATGATGAAGTCCGGCCTGGACGCCAACCAGGCTGAGCGAGTGCGCGCCCTGAGCAAGGCCGGCGACCCCGGTGGACTCGGAACCGACGGGCTCGGCTCCGGCGGCGCCGGGGCCGGGGGAGCGGGCACGCTGCCCGCCGGCGGCGGCGCGGTCAACCTGCCGCCCTCGACCACGCCGACAACCGGTCCGCCGCCTAACCTGCCCACCACACCCGGCGGGGGCTCGCTTCCCCCGCCGGCACCGGCGGGCACACCCGGCGGGATGGGGGGCGGCATGCCGATGATGCCGATGCACGGCATGGGTGGGGCCGGCGGCCAGGGCGGCGCCGGACAGGAACCGCCGCAGCGCACCAAAAAGGTTGTCCAGACACCTGATCCGCACACCGAATCGGTGACCGGCAAGGTCGCCGAGGACCGCATCGCACAGTCGGCGACCGCCCCCGCACCGCGCAACGAACCGCCTGACAACGACGACGGACCGCTCAAGCCGGTGGTCCGCCGCATCACCATGCCGACCCGGGACGACGACAAGTGAGCGGTCCGTCGGCCTTTGACGACCTCGGTGATGCCGAGAAGGTGAAGTACTGCGAAGCCGAACTCGCCTCCACGCTGCAGCGCCTCGACGACATGATCGCTCGGCTCACCTCGCTGCGGACGGAGGTCGAAGACCCAGAAGGCCTGGTGCGCTTCACGTTAGGCGACGATGGACGCCTGGTGAGCCTCTTCATCGACGACGCGGTGCGCACCCGGCTGACGAACCTCAGTCTGGAGAAGAAGCTCAACGATCTCTTCGATGCGGGAAATGAAGCAATGAGGCTGTCTCGCAAACAGTTTTGGGATGGGACGGGCGAGGGTGCGGAGTAGACCGGGCATCGCAACACTCGCGTCGCCGTGGGTTGCTCCGGTCGGGCGAGAAGTACCGCGCGTCCAATCGTGGACTAGTACGAGTCTGGCCGAGCAGCTGTCAATTGAACGTCTTCAAAAGCTGCGCGCGGTGGCGCCGTCGGCTCCAACCGCGCGTACTTCTACCATCGCGCGGCGCGACCAAGATCCTTAGTGGAGTGGACGAAGAGGCCCGGCTTCGTGGGGGTCTGCCGGGCCTCTTCTCGCCCCGGCTGAGGTATCGGGGCTGAATCCGACACTAAGGGACGCCAATAGCGTTGATGTGCAGAACTTTCCTGTAATTCGCCTGTGCAGTCCCCTGGCGCAGCCCGACTCGATATCTAGACGGTCAAATGGACTTGGTCGCGGTTCGTTTTGAACTCGACTGCGCGCCGCGACGGTAAAGGGAGGGTCGAGATTGGTTCTCCCGGCGCCGGGGCGGCGAGGGCGCCCGACTGTCCGAACAACAACCTGGCGGGACCGCCGAACAACGCGTTGTCACTGCTCGATGAAGCAAAGTCGTTGATGGGCATGTCGAGTCCTGCCGTCGAGATCGTCCGTTTCGTCGTCTGGTATTGCCGAAATGGCAGTGATCAACCGCCGACCCGGCGAAAATTTACGCCTCAGTTACACGATGGCTGCTGCCATCTATCCGGGACTTCAGGTGTGCATCGGTGTGACGGCGCCAAACCGCCCCACCCAGCGCAATCGAACGTCCCCCTTGACATCATCCAGGACCCCCGCGGTCGACGAATCGTTCGCTGTCCCGTGAGTCAATCGCGCCACTACGCCGTCAGTTCCACACGGTGCGACCGAACTGCTCAATTCGATGTCACGTCCTCGTGGAAGTCGGTCGCAGGCGCAGATTCACTGCTTCGGACCGCCACCATAGGCGCCGGGCCGTACCCCTCGTTCAGCGAAATACCCGTTGAAACGGCAAAACGGCGCGCTGCAGCGGAGGCGCCGCGATATTGGTGCTGATCCGGGCTCAGCCTGCCCTTACCCTGGAACTATGACTGCAGATGGAGGTCATCCCGCTTCGCACCCGCCACCCCCAGGTGGATCAGCGATGCCTCCTCACGGTTGGCAACCCCCTCCGCCGGGCGTCGCGGATGTGCCGCCACCCTCCTATTCGTGGGACGTAAGCCCGAAAAAGGGTCGTTCGTCGCTGCTCACCATCATCGGTGTTTCCGCGGCGGTCTTGTTGTCCGCTGCCGCTCTGATCGTGTCGCTCACGGGTCGCAGCACCCAGACGCAGGCTGCGCCGCCGATCTCACCGGAACCAACCGCAAGTGGGGATAAGAGCGTTGCAAGCACGGCGCTGTGCGAGTCAATTTCGCCACTCATGGCTGAGGGAAACCGGGATGCAAACTCGTGGACGGAATTAGGAAAGCAGGGAACTCCCGCTAGCGACGCGGCATTGCCAGCATTCGTATCTCAAACCAATGAATGGGTACCCCGAGTCCAGCGAGTATTGGACGAGCATGCGGATGCTGATCCGGCGCTTCGACGCGATTTGCAACGGTACGTCGACGACCTCCGACTATACGTAACTAACATCAAGCCTGGTCCTCCCCAGGTCTATGACGCGGCGGCGTGGTCGGACAGTCTGGTCGCTTACTTCGGCGTCAGGTCCACTTGTGCCAACCTGGGAGTTTCGTGGTCTCGGTAGGCACAGCCTCGGCAATGCCGACGCGGCCATACTCATCCGCCATCATCGGAGGATTGTGGCCGCTCACGTCTGCGGATTCCTGGTCGGATGTGGCAAGCAGCCAGCGGACGAAGGCGATCGAAGACGCGGACACCGCGGCCGACATCCGTCGCCGCGCCGACGGTCTATACAACGAGAACGCCGGCAAGGCTATTGACGGAATGCACGGCATGTACATGCGTGATGCGATGGCCGTCGGGGACCAAGCTGACATGTATCAGACGATGTCAGAAGTCGTAGACGAGGTTGCTCAGCTGGTCTACCACGCGCGGAGTCGACTTGACGCTATCGACCTCGAGGCCAATCAGAAAATCGACGAATTGAAGCAGTCTCTCGCTGGCGGGCTCTTGTCCGGGGCAGCCGCGGGAATGGTCGCCGGCCAAATTCTTGCGATCATTGCCGAGGCCCGCGGGCGTGCCGAGGCCGTAAGTGCTGGCGCGGTCGCGGAGATCATGAGCCAGGGCAGTCGAATAGGCGTGCAGTCGGACACTGCGGGGGGAGTCCCCATCCAGCTGACCGGCTTTGGCGGTCCCGGCGGAGGCGGAAATCCACGCATGACGGGGATGCCACAGAGCTTCGGTCCGGCGCCTTTGGCCCCGGCACTGGACGAACTAGATCGAAACGTTGGTGAGAACCAAGGCGACGAAGCCGCTGCGACCGAGGGTCTTGCCGATGGCAGCGATCGGTCACTGGACGCGAGCCAAGATGCTCTCACCGAGGCGGGAAACGGGGAAGACAGTAACACTGCTACAGAAGCCGCTGCCGATCGCAGCGTGAATCATGTTCAACCGCAGCAACCCGGCACTCTCGGATCCGACGAAGTTTCGTCTCTATCATCGCCCCCGCCGCTATTCGCTAGTGGCGGGCCATCCGCAGCAGGCGGTGGCGGAATGGGCCTTTCTTCCGGAATGGGCGGAGGCAGCGGCTTCTCAACAGGCATGGGTGGCGGTAGCGGCTTGACGTCCTCGACGCCGTCGTCGTCCTCCATCGGAGGTCAACTCGGCGGTCCCGCAAGCGGACTCACGTCTTCGGCGGGCGCGGGGGTCGGAGGCGGTGGTGGCGCCTCGGCTACCCCTGCAGGCAATGATTTCAGCCGCGGACTGCAAGCTGGTTTAAGCTCCAGCGCCAACAGCGGGGGAGGATCGTTCCTTCCTCCTCCGGCGGCACCCCTGCCGCCGTCGCACAGCGCCTCCACCGCGGGCGCGCCTTCTGCGCCGCCTGGTGTCTCACCGGCGATGGGCAGTGCGCCTACGGCTGCGCCAGCGCCCGTATCGTCGCCTGGCCCGGCGACAAGCGGCGGCCCCATCGGGGCACCGATCATGGCTCCCACCGCCGGCGGCGCTGCCGCAGGACCACTCCCGCCGTTCACGTCGGATCTGCCTCGTAACTCACCGCCAGTCGCACCGGCCGCAGGCTCGGCCGCCCCGGTTCCCCCGGCAGCGTCTCCGCCCCCTGCTGCTTCGCCGGGCATGGCGCCCCTGCCGCCCGGTGTGATCGCTTCCGGTGTGGGTGCTGTGGCCGCCGGCGCCGGCACAGGACTGCGATCGGCCATGCCGGACCCGCTGTTGGAGAGCGCATCTCGACTCGTGTATGAGCTCATGCACGCCTCGCGGCTCTATGCCGCTATCGACTGGTGTGTGGGTGTATTCAAGACCCCGTCGGGCGCGCAGACCGTCGTGGTGAGCAGTGAAGGCGCCGGCTACATTCCGCCGGGGGTCTTCCTTCCGCGGTCGGCGAGGACGCTGTTCTCCGACCCGTCGTTGAGTGACGCGTTCCGTGCCCGCTGGTTCGGCTGGGTGAACCCGGCGATGACGATGCTGGGGTACGCGGCCGCATGCAGCGAGCACGACCCCAACATCGAGCTGTACGCCATCGCGGTCTCCACCGACCACGGGGGTTCCGCGCTGCCCGCGCGTGACGCCGGTGTGCCGCACTATGAAGACTGTTCGCTTCGGGTGTCGCCCATCCCCGCCGACGCTCCCGCACCGCCGTTCGACGGCACGCGGATGCACAGACTGGAGAGCCTGGACCGCGCCGAGTACGCGCGCCTGACCAGAAGCGGTGATCTGGCGCCCGATCGCGCGGAAGCGTGGACTACCACGGAGAACGCGGTGCGGGTGGCGCTGTCGCGTGCCTCCAGCTTGCTCGGCTTCTCAGTCCCACCGGTTATCCGGCAGGTCGCCACCGCGCTGGGTCTCGGCGAGACGGTTCCCGACACGCAATGGAACGACCTCGAATTCGCCCGACTGAACGCGACACTCGACAGCGCAAGCCAGCGGCCCGGCCGCCTCGCCGACAATGAGCCCGCCACACCGTACGCACGGGCCTTCCACAACCTCGCGCGGATCGCCGAGCTTCTTGCGCTATGGCGCAGTGGGGAACATCCACACGCTGAGATCGCCTATGTTGCATCTCAAATCACCACCGAGGCCCGCATTTGGCCAGTAGGAACGGAGTGATCCAATGTATGCCCAAGGGGACAACGACAACATTCGTCAGCGCGCTGCTGACCTGACCTCCACCGCGCAGGCGCAGGCCGCCTCGCTGGCCGAGGTCGCCAAACCAGGCCCCATCCCCCCAGCAGCCGGAGGTTCCCCGATCGATGGTGCCGCCGCGGTGATCGCCGGTGCGGTCGCATCGAAGGTGGCCGCCTCAATGGCCGAAATCAGCCCCCGCGGGCCAAAAGGGCTGGCCACTACAGAATCCGCCGTTCAGCAGATGGGGGCCACCGACGCCGACGAGGCCGCCAAGATCAAGGCCGTCCCCGAACCGTTGCAGGCGCAACAGGCCGCGTTGGCGGCTGGCGGTGGAGGCGGTGTCCCGCGTGCCGACCGTCCTCTCGGCCCTGCAGATGCCAGTGGTATTCAGGCGGCCAGTTTCAGTCCCGCTCCACCGCCAGAGGGTCCGTGGGGACTGGACGACGACGAGTGGGAACTCAACGAATGGGGCTCCCCGCAACCGATTTGGCCGGTTCAGGATCCCGGTGGCGCCGGCCCCGGTCCTAGCGTGGGTGGCGGGCTGGCGCCGATCTAATCAATAACTCACTCCTGCATTGCGATGATGCTCCGGTCGCTCGAACTTAGGGCTTCGTTCGCCTACCCGTTCAGCCCCGAGGGCCCCAGCTGCACCTGTGTCGATGGTTCGACGCTGGCACGATCCTTCGGTAGCTACGGCCTGAGTGAGGGCGGTGAACTGGCAGCTCACGCGTAAATCGACCGTCCGCAAGATCAAGACGCGCCGACCGCGCTACATCAGTGACTTGGTGGGCGGCACTATCCGGCTCTGTCGCGCTGGTCTAAACCGTGAGCATTTCGGCGTATCGTGATGAACGCGAAGCGAAAGACGGAACGCGCTGCTGAGTCAGCCTGACTCACGTGCAGTTGTTGTGTGTGGTCAGTCTAGGGTTGGTTTGACACTCTGCGTGTTAGTGAATGACCGCAAGCCTCGCACGTGAATCTGGTTTGCAACTTCGGCACTCGCTGAACGTGCTGGCACTTGAAGCAACGGACACGGGAGTAGTTTGGCTGGCTTGGCGTCCCAGCGGTTTGATGCTGAGAACTTTGTGCCGTCGAGTGGGCAACCGGCGGGGTGGATCCGGGTGTGACCGTGCTCGATGTGAACACTTTGTTCGACTTACTCCGGTTGCAGCGCCAGCACAGCGTTTGCAGGTTGTCAGGCGTCGATAAGCCACCCCTGGATACGGGGACGATGTGGTCAATCTCAAGCAGGAGATGTGGCTCCGCTGCCACTGACACCGAGCAGGACTGGCAGGTGTGCTTGTCCCGCGACTTGATCATTTCCCGCAGTCTGGAAGTCATCAGTGCGCGTTGCCCGGCGGCGCTTTTCTTCCAGCGGATTCTCTGCGACAGGTCCTCGACAAGCGCGTCAATGGTCGGGGTGTTGAGCGTGACGGCGGATCGCTGCCCGCTATTTCCCCCGGCGCTCACGTACTCGAAGATGTAGACCGGGTACGGAACGCTGATCGGCGAAAGCTCGACTCCGACGTGCCGCATGAACTCGTCGTGGTAATGCTTCATGATGAACGGCGGTGGACTCACCGACTGAGCGATACTTGCTTCCCGCAGCGTCAGGTTATGGATGGCGTTTTCGAGCTGGGCGATGTCTTCGCCCAACTTTTCAACCTCGGCCAGGTGACTCTCGTCAGCTTTGATACCAAAGTACTTGCACAAGTATTTGATTGGATCGGCGCTAGCGTTGCGCACCACCTGCAATGAGCAGTTGTGAACATTAGGCGCGTGGTAGTTCGCCACGTTCCGATCACGGCGGTAGTTCCACTGGCTGGTGTTTTGATACGAGGCTAGGTGCGCCTGTGAACCGGTGGAGGACGCCCCAAGCGCGAACGTTCCCCTGTTGCGCATCTCGCCGATGTACCGGGCGACCTCGTTGTGCTCGGCAACAAACGCCGCGATCCGGGCCTTGTGAGCCAGGAACTCCGCGCTGGCGAAGTACCGCTCTTTGAGAATGTGTCGAATCACCCTCGGCGCTGCGACTGCTGCTAGCACCAAGAAAACGACCAAGAAGAACACGACTATATCCACGTCTCCACCCCCTGAGGGATGGGACTTTAGCAAAAGCCTCCGGCGCGACACGCTACGGCTAGCGCGGTTCGACGCCTGCCCTTTGTTCGCCTGCCGCACTCGCCGGCGATAGGCTGCGGAGCACGCGCAAAGTGGCTTGTTCGCGAGAGCGCCATTTCGTGCCGGTCGCTCCTTGGTCCATTAGCGCAGCTAGTGCTTACGCTTCGCGGCGACATTCCTTACCGAACAAGCTGCCGTCCCTAGCCATCGAGATCACCGCAGACACGTGCTGCAAATACTGGTTGTCACCCCGGCTACGCCTGACGGCTTCGAGGTAAGGCGAAAAAGCGGACCAGTAACCACATCACGGTTGGGGCTAGGTACGCCCGTTCAAGCTTCTTGGGATCACGAGGACGACGGCCAAGGCGGGCGTGGTGGCCGTCGCTGCGGTCGCCGTCACCACTCAAGCCCACCCGGCCGGCCGCGCCCGCACCGCGCCGACGCGTCGCCGGATCGAACGCGCCCATGTCGCACGCACCCGCGCCGACCATGCAAGGCGGTCAGTCGCCGCGCGGCGGTGTTCCCGACCTCGGTGATGACCGCGCCAACCTTCAACGCCCGATCGGCACGCGCTGAAGCGCGAGCGCTCACGCGCGGCTATCGCGGCCAAGTCAAAGCTGCGCGCCGAGTGCGACGCTGAGCCATCAATCCGCAGTTCAGGCGCGCCGTGGCTGACGTAATTAGTCGACTATCGGTGGTAGCTTGCCTTCGATGGCCGCAACATTTGGGTATTCGATTTTTTTGGTACGGGTTGCGGTGGCGCGTCGTCCTCGTGCTGTGGAGCGGGTGAATGAGTGCGGTCCCGACGGTCGAGATTTGTTCGATATCGTCACCGAAGCGTTTCAAGCGATGGGCGATGGATTCCGATCGGAGCTCAGCGACGCAGAGGGTTTCCGCCGCAAGGAATATAAGCTTTCTGGTCGTGCCGCCTGGGTGAAGATCTATAAGGGCCCGGCGGGCATAGAGGGCGAAACTTACGATATGGATACGGGGGAGTCGGTACCGACGAGCGAGCGTCAAGCACTTCTCAGTGGCTTGCGGGCCGTGATCATTCTGCCGGAGAATTCATATTATGGATTGCTGTTCGTTGAGCGGATCGGGCGGCGCAATCTGAAACAACTGCTAGAAAAATGGGTTTTTGAACCCGCGACACATATGCTTCGCGGTTCCCTTGTTCGACTAGAGGCCTTCGCGGAAACCTCGGACTGGCAACTATTGCTCGCGGACAAGCAGGTTCTCCAAGTATCCGAATTTCTGAAGTCGCAACCCGGCGACGATGCATCGACAGCCGAGGAAAAGACCGTCAAGGTAACGGTCACAGGTACGGCATTGCGCAACCTAACCGACGGCATCCGAACGATGGTCCTTGACCGTGTTACGCGCAAGAACGACCGCGCCGAACTGATCACCGAAGCTGCCCGACTGGAAGCGAAACGTGTCGCCACGCAGCAGCGCGCTGCTGGCCCCGACGCCTTCACTATTCAAGATCAGGAGAAGCTCGACGCCGTCGCTGCCCGACTGCAAGAGCTCGATACGCACGCCGACAGGTCGATTGCGGAACTGATCGACAGCATAAATCCTGTTGGAAATCCCTCTGATCAGGGCCTAATGCATTCTTCTTACGAAGTCAGCCTAGGGACTCGTCGGCCAGAGCGCGTATTCTCTGTTGAACGCGACAGCATGCCGCAGTTCGTCTACGAGACCAGCAGACGATTGTCTGATTCGGAGTTGTGGGCGGCGTGGGTGAGTCATGCTGAAACGATCCTGGAAAACCGAGGCGTCTCGCTTCCAACCGGATGGGTTGGGAGCGATCCGACCGCTACCTAGGTAGGCGAACCATGGCCAGCTGGAGTGCGCTGTTGGAACGCAGAACTGGTGTGCAAGCGATCTGGAAGGACCATCTGGAAACCTGGTCGGACTCGCCGGTCGGCAGGGTCGCGAAGGTCGACCGCCGAAAGTGGGCCGTGTGGTTTTTCGGCGTGCCCACTGTCGGCGCAGCGCCGTTTTTCTTTTTCCATTTTAACTTGAATGGTATTGGCCAAATCTTGGCCGGCACTTCAGTATTCACCGGCCTGCTTTTTGGTTTGTTGGGCGTAATCTTCAATATGGGTGTCACGCTCCGCAAAGAAGGTGACAAGTTTCCGAACGCGCATAACCTGCCAGTAGCTATAGCTGACTTACGCGCCAACATCACCTACGCGATTATCGTCGGTTTCGTCCTTAGCGTGACGCTGGGCATCGCGGCGGGCGTTTCAACGTCCGCGGCGCTCGCGTGGGGGTGGACACCCGCCATCGTGTGGTTGTTTATCCACCTAGGTCTTACTCTGCTAATGGTGTTGCGTCGTTTTCGAACTGCGTTCAATTATATAACTCGGTGAGATAGGCAAATAATTTGTGCGGCAATGCGCCGCCGCTGGCCCGCGAGCCCCTGCGGTTGGTTGCGGTGCCGCATAATCATTTGATGGTCATGGGCGACGAAGTTGCATCTATCACTCATCACGAGTCAGGTCATGCGGTCGCCGCACTTATGACGGCACACGGCGACATTGGTAGCCATATTGCGTTGAGGCTCGTGGGTGATCGCGGGGGTGGCACTTCCCACATTCGGGCCTCGACGGTGCAATTTCCGGCCCAGGCCGCCTTCATTTATTTTGCCGGGCCGTTGGCGGAGGCACGTGTTAAGTGGGGAAAGCCAGTGCACACGCTCGACGACACCAACGAACACGGTTTGGTGTTTGGCCAGGTGGTTGACGCTGCGTTTAGCGACGGGTCGGACTACGGCGGCGGCAGCGATCGCGCTCGCTTCGACAGCCTGGCAACTGTCGAGCCGACGATCGCTGACCAACTTCCGTACTGGGTGTGTGAACTGGAACGCGCGTGGCCGGTGATTACCAGGCTGGCCAATGCTTTGACGGAACGGTTACGGCAGGCCGAGCCAGATACGGAAACATGGGCTGCGGTAGGAAAAATCGAGCGGGAAGCGAGGATGTCCAACGCCGAAATCGTTGCGTTGGTTCAGCCACCGTTGGAGGCGAGCGGGATGTGGCGATATTTGGGCGCAACGCGCGCTCAGAGCTAACGAAATCGAACTGCCGGCGAAGATGTCGATGGTTGGATCATCGTTGAGATCTGCCAGCGGCATGGAAGGGATTGGCTGATATCCGCTGGTGAGTGGTGGTTTTTCGTGCGGTGCCCCCGGCAGGATCCGAACCTGGTGCCAAGACCCAGGGGCCGGGAACAGCCAACGTCCCAGTCGAACGCTGGTGCCTTACCGGGTTGCTCATCGACGGCACCCCGAGAGAGACTGTGGTGAATCGTCGCACCCGGTGAACACTCTGGACAACTCCGTACAAAATCAGCGCAAAGGGGCCCCTCCGAGCGGCGTTAGGGTCGATTGGTGACGACTCAGCCTTTCGTGCGCCCTGGTGAGCCGCCCCGGCCCCCTGCCACCGCCGGCGGGAAGATCGCTGTCGAGCCGCCGATCGCTGCCCCGATCCCGCCGCCGCGCAGCATCTGGGCCATCGTGCTGCCGATCACCCTGGTCGTCGGCGTCGTCGGCTTCATCATCGCGATGTACGTCTCCGGTATGCGCAGCTTCGCCACCGGCTTCGGCATCTTCGGCGTGATGATGCTGGTCGGCATGGTCGGCATGCTCTTCCGCGGACGCGGCGCCGCCCAGAAAATGTCCTGGGGCGAGCTCACCCTGTTCCGGCGCACCTGGTTCTCCCGGCTCGACGAGATCCGCGACGAAGTCGAGGTGCAGCGGCGCCAGCAGTGGAAACACCGCGACCACTTCCATTGGGAACCCGACCGCCTGGTCGGCGTCGCCGGCTCGGTGCGCATGTGGGACCGCCCGCCGGGCAGCGACGAATTCGCCGTCGTTCGCGTCGGCGTCGGCCGCGTGCGACTGGCCATGAGCATCGAGAAGCCGAAGATCCCCGAATCGTCCCAGATCGAGCCCGCCACCGGCCATGCGCTGCGCAAGTTCCTCATCGAGCAGGAATATATCGACAACATCGCCAAAGTCATTTGGCTGCAACGCTTCCCCGGCCTGTCTCTCGTCGGCGACACCGACGAGGTGCGGTCGCTGGCCCGGGCGATGATCTGCCAGCTCGCCGCGTTCCACAGCCCGTCGGACGTGCAGATTATCGTTGTCTCCGCGGCTCCGACCGCCTGGGAATGGACGAAATGGCTGCCGCACATGCAGCACGGCACCCAGCGCGACGGCTGCGGTGAACGCCGGCTGCTGTTCTCCTCGCCGGCGCGGCTAGAAGCATTCCTCGACGAGGCCGAAACTGAACGGCCGCAATGGAGTCCACCCAGCAGCGGCCTGCACGGCGGCGACGTCACCCCGGTCCTACCGCTGCGCATCGTCATCGACGACAGCTGCGGCACCCCCGAGGACTGGGCCGGCCTGACCGGCAGCGCCGGCTACGCCGGGACCTGCTTCATCCGGCTGGCCACCTCAACCCCGGTGCGTCCCCCCGACACCTACGGCGCCAAATACTGGGTCGGTTTCGCGCCGTCCACCACCTACCGGCTCGTCGACGGCGCGCTGCGCAAGAAGCTGCCCACCGACGACCCCACCGTGCTGGGCGGGGTCCCGAAAGGCTCCGACGAGCTCGACGAAGCCTTCTACGCCACCACCGACCAGCTCAGCACCGACGAGGCCGAACGGTTCGCCCGATCGCTGGCCCGGTACCGCGTCGCCGGCAGCACCATCGCCGCCATCTCGAACACCGAGGTGCAGCAACGCACCCTGCTCGACGTCGTCGGCGTGAAAGATCCACGCCGCCTTGACGTCGACCGGCTGTGGGCACCGCGGCGGGTGCAGACCAACAACCGGGACTGGATGCGCTTCCCGATCGGACTCGACGAGAGCGGTCAGGCCGTCGAGCTGGACCTCAAAGAGGGCGCCCAGCACGGCATGGGCATGCATTCGCTGTTCATCGGCACCACCGGCGCCGGCAAGTCCGAGGGCATCATCACCGAGGTCACCGCGCTGGCGCTGACCCACTCGCCGGAAGTCGCCAACGTGGTGTTCTCCGATTTCAAGCTGAAGTCGGCGGCCGGCACGCTGGAACGGTTCCCGCACGTGGTGGCCAGCGTCAGCAACCTCGCCGATGAGCGGCATCTGGTGGGTCGCATGCATGAGGCGCTCGACGGCGAGCTGGACCGCCGCGGCGCGCTGTGCGCCTCCATGGAGGGCGTGCCGGATCTGACCACCTACAACGAGCGACGGCTGACCGATCCGTCGCTGCCGCCGGTGCCGGCGCTGTTCATCATCTGCGACGAATATCAGGAAATGCTCGGCGACCCGGAGTGGGGGCCGAAGTTCCAGAAGTTGTTCTGGCGCATCGTCCGTCAGGGCCGCTCCTATCACATGTTTCTACAGCTGGTCGGTCAGACGCTGGACACCCAGAAGCTGCGCGACGTACGCAAGCTGCTCGGTTTCACCATCGCCGCGCGCACCGGGCGCGAAGAGGACTCCCGGGAAGCCATCGGCAGCTCGGTCGCCGCGCACCTGCCCGAAAAGGGCGCCGAGGGAACGGCGTATCTGCGGGTGGCGCAGCGCGAGCCGCGCGAGTTCCGTTACTTCTTCTCGTCCTCGGAGTACATCCCGACCACCGAGGATGAAGTCGCGGCCCCGGTGCGGGCGGGAACGTGGTTCGATCCGCGCCCGTTCACCGTCGATGAGGCCGTCGATATCGACGGATCCCTGGCCGCCCCGGCGGAGCCGCCGACCACACCGGCGGCCGCGCCGGCACCGGCCGCCCCAGCGGTGGGCGCAGTCCGCAAGAACCCGCTGGTCGTCGACGTCATCATCGACTCCCTGCAGGCCGCCGGTGTCGGACCGCCGCGCCAGTTGTGGCTGCCGCCGCTGGGGGTTCCGCCCCCCGCCGACGATCTGGTACTGCGGTACCGCGGCAAGCCCTGGGACGTCGACTACGGCGACAACCCCGGCCTGAAAATGCCTGTCGCACTGGAGGACCGGCCCCGCGAACATCGCCAGGACGTGTTCTGCCTGGATCTGCTGTCCGACAACGCGATGATCGTGGCCGCCCCGACCCGCGGCGCCACCACCACGGCGATGACGATGATCACCACCGGTGCGCTGCTGTACCGGCCCGAGCGGGTGCAGTTCTACTGCATTGCCGCCAGCGGCCCCCAGCTCGCCGCCGTCGCCGACCTGCCGCACGTCGCTTCGGTGGTGCCGGTGTTCGACACCGAAGGCGTCAACCGGCTGCTGGCCACCGTGCGCCAGATCGTGGAGGACCGGGAACGGCAATTCGCCTCCCGCGGACTGGATATCGCGATGGTGCGGCAAGCCAAGTTCGGCCCCAACCCGACCGACATCGGCGTCGACGGCGGCGACGTAGTGCTCGTCGTCGACGGCTGGGCCAACTTCCAGGAGCAGGCCCCCAAGCACGTCGACACGGTGCTGAGCCTGCTGCGTGCCCGCAACTACGGCGTGCGCGTCGTGGTGACCCACACCAGCCACATCTCCGGGGTGCGCTCGGGGTTGCGCGCCGAAACCGCGCAGAAGATGGAGCTGCGCCTCACCGACCCGCGCGAATCCGAGGTGCCCCGCGTGGACGGGATCAGCCGGGCCCGCGAGGTGCCCGACGTCCCGGGCCGCGGGCTGAGCCCCGCGGGCTTTCACCTCATGGTCGGGGTGCCCGAGCTGGCCAACCATCCGTCCGGCCGGGTCGAGGTCCGCGGGCTCGGTGAAGTGGTCCGCGCCGTGGCCGGTGTCGGGAAGGTCAGCGAAGTGCTGCGGCTGCCCGAGGAGGCGCCCCTCGAGGACATCATGGCGCGCGTCGACCGTCGGCTGCCCAAGGAGATGGTGCCGTTCGGGCTGGCCGAAGCCACGCTGGAGCCGGCCTACGTCAACTTCGCCGAAAGCGCACACGTCGTCGCCGTCGGCAGCGCGCAATCGGGGCGCACCAACTTCATCCGGGCAATGATGCGCAGCATCATGGCGCGCTACAGCCCCGACGACGCCACGATCATCCTCATCGACCCGCGGCGCAAGAACATCGGCGTCGTCCCGCCGGAATGGTTGTCGCGCTACTCCTATGCCCAGACCGACATCCGCGCGGTGATTCAGAGTTTGTGCGAAGTCCTCGACACCCGGATGCCGCCCCCGACCGCGACCCAGGAAGAGATGCTGACGAAGAAGTTCTGGACCGGGCGCGAGTTCTTCCTCGTCATCGACGACGCCACCGCGTGGCAGTCCGCCGACAACCCGCTGTCCAAACTGGCCAGCTATGTCGAGCAGGCCGATGCGCTCGGGCTGCACATCGTCGCCGCCGCCGACATCCGCAACTGGAGCTTCCAGGCCGTCGGATCCGGCGTGCTGGGCCGCGTCATCGGGTCGCTGCCGCCGGTGGTCATCCTCAATGGCCGCCGCGACCACGGAGTCATCGTCAGCGGCATCCACGCCGAACCGCAGCGGCCTGGTAAGGCCATCTACGCCACCCCGTCGGGGACCGACGGGGTGCTGGTCGGTTGGACGCCGCCGCCGCGGCCGCCGGCGCCGTCCAGGTCGCAGCCGCCCGCGCCGGCGGGTCCGTAGCGGTCTACGGAATCCGTCGCCATTCAACGGGTACGTCAATAAAACTGGTGCGGCGACCACCGCGAAAACGCGCTTACACTACAGAGAAGACAGAAATCCGTTAGGGAGGGCAAATCGTGGCAGATCTGATGGGAGTCAATCCGGCTTTGCTGGCTCTGCAGGCAGCGATCGAGTCGTCAGGAGTCGGAACCCAGTTCGGTTCCACCGCGGGTGCCGCTCCGGCCGTGTGCGCCGTGCTGCCTCCCGGCGGCGACGGTGCCTCGGCGGCAGCAGCCGGTGGATTGTGCGCGCGCGGCGCTGCGGCGGTGGCCATGCTGTCCGAGCTCACCACCGGGCGAGCCTTGTTTGCCGACACCGTGGCAGTCAGTGGCATCAGCTATGTCGCCCAGGACGTCGCCAATCAGGCCAACCTGGCGCTGTGAGCGCCACGGAATCCGTAGCGAACAGGTAACCCATGGCCGTTTACGGGGATGCGGCTGCCAATCCGCCCGAGGTCAACTACTGGACCTTGATGGCCGGGGACCACGGCGCGTCGGCCACCGCGTCGGCGGTGGCTCAGCAGACGCTGGCCGACGTGCTGGCCAGCCAGATCGCCGTGCTCGAGGGCACCGCGATGTCGACCGCCGCCAGCGGCTGGCAGGGCTTGGGCAGCACCGGCATGGTCGCGCACGCCTCCGGGCTGTCCGCCGTGATGGGCCTGGCGGTGGCGTGGCTGCAGGAAGGCTCGCTGACGGCGATGCAGATCGTCGACGCCTACACCTTGGCGATGGAGTCCATGATTCCCGGCCCGGTGTGCACCGAGAACCGCACCACCCAGGCGGGGCTGATCGCGACGAACTGGTTCAACCAGAACTTTCCAGGGATCGTCGGCCTGGAAGTGCAGTACATGGAGCACTTCTGGGTGCAAAACGCCTCGCTGATGTCGACCTACCAGTCGGTGGTCACCGCGGCGCTGGGCGTGTTGTCCACCCCGCCGCCGTTCGCCCCGAACCTCGCCAATCCGACGGCGCCCCTGGCCGGCGTCGTGCAAGCCGGCGCCGGTGTCGCAGCGAACTCGCTGCAAGCGGGGTTTCAGGCCGTCAACCAGACCGCCTCGGCGGCGGCGCCCGCTGCCCAGGCACCGGCTTCAGCTGCCACACAAGGCATTTCGCAGGCGATGAGCATGCCGATGCAGATGGCGGGCCAGATGGGGCAAATGTTCGGTCAGGCTCCCCAGATGCTCGGCATGGTGCCGCAGATGCTGTCCCAAGCCGTGCAGCTTCCGATGGGCATGCTGGGCCAGCTCTCCAGTGCGGGAAACCTCACCGGAACGGGCGCGGAGGCGGCCGATGCCGACACGTTGGACAGCGCCACCGGCGGCGCACCGGTCGGTGCCGCGTTCAGCAGCGGCGCCGGCGGCGGTATCGGCGGCGGCGGAACGGGCGTGGTGCCCAGCACCTACACCCGGCCTGCGAGCAGCTTCACCACCCCGAACCAACCGAAGCTGCCCGGCGGCTTCGGCGGGGCGATCGCCCCCGAGCCGGTACCCGCGACGGCCTCCGGGATGGGCGGTAGCGGCCTCTACGGCGCACCGCCGATGGCCGGCCAGCAGCAGGGCGCAGGCACCAACCACGAACGGGGGCAGGGACGCACCATGCAGCTCGCGGCGCGGCCCGATTTCGACGGGGGGAGTAGACACCGAAATTAGTGCGCAAAGGGTCGTTTCAGCGCCCATAGACTCGAAGAAAGCAACCAATCAACACAGAGGGGACACACCCGCCAATGACTGAAAAAGTAGGCCAGGCAGAGGTTCTCGCCGCTGCCGACCAGCTGCAAGAACTCATGGAGAACGCCGTCGCCAACGTGCAGCGCTACGCCAGCAGCAGTGATGACCTGCACGCGATGGGTCACCTGACCGGTCAGGCCGGCACCACCAACGTGCTGACCGCGGGCGAGATCCAGGACGCGTGCAACAAGGTCACCACCCGGTGGGGGTTGGCGATCGACGCGCTGCGCCAGTCGGCGAACCAGTTCGAAAACACCGACATCGAGAACGCCTCCCGCATCGCCGCCGTGTCCGGTGGCGGTGGTCTCGCCCACACGTGATCTGAAAACTCCCTCCAGGAAAGGACTTTGAGCTATGTCAAATGAGGTCATTGGCGTCAACAAGGGTGGCGTCGCCGACTGGCAGCAGGGTGTTTCGCTGTGCTGCGCCGAACTGGACAATGCGATGAACTCGGCGAACAACACGCTCGCCGGCATCGCGGAGTTCTTCAGCACCGAGCAGGGTGCGCCCGCGTTCGCGAACGTGCACAACCTGCTGATGCAGGGGATCGAGGAAGGCAAGGAAACTTTGATCCGCCACGGCAACACCGTCGGTGATTCGGTGGACAACTTCGTCGGCACCGACATCGCGAGCATGAACGCATTCAATTCGATCTGAGGCTTCGTCCGGCCTTAACTTTTCACGATTGGTGGGGGGCCAGCCGCAATCGGTTGGCCCCCCATCAGCATGCTGAGGACCTTGGGGGTCACGCGCTATGTCTTTGACGACGACAGTCAACGGACTGTGGATATTGCAGGCAGTGTTGGGCATCGAGACCATGCCCACCGCGCTGCGCGTCAAGCCGTTCATCCCGTCGGTGCACGGCGACCTCACCGTCGAGACCACCGCCGGACCGCTGCCGATCACACAGACCGGCGAGTATCTCGGTCTGGTGCAGGCCGGTGTCATCGACGCCCAGGGCGCGGTGGATGACATCGTGCGCGACTGGATGACCGTCCTGGGTCGCCCGGAACGCCAAGTGCTGCTGATGATTCGCCGGCCGAACGGCATCGCCGACGACGGGACCCCGCTGGTCCACGAGCGGATCATGGTGGTGTGTCAGCACCGCCGCTGGCTGGCGATGATCGCCCGCGACGGCGACGACGTCGTCCTCGACGCCGTCGGCGAGGCGGACAGCCCCGGCGCGCAGATCGAGCTGATGAGCCAGCCGCTGCTAGCCGCGATCGGAGAGGCCCCCGCCGCCGACATCGACGGGTTCAACCTGCCGACCGACCTGCTGCAGTCCACCATGGAACACGCCCACGCCGGCGGCCGCGACACCGTGTCGGCAGCGATGGCCCGCCTCGGGCTGCAACCGCAGCAAGCCAAAGTTCTCACCGCCGCCACCCGGCACGACGAATCGGCGATGGCGGTGGTCGCTGTCGTCGACCGCGGCATCAGCCACCACGTGCACCCGCAGGTCCTCACGATCGCCGACACCGAGTACGGCCGCATCAGCATGACCACCACGACCGGCGCGGACGGCCGGCAATGGATGAGCATGTGGCCCGCCACCGGGGCCGACCTGGCCGACGACCTCGCCCGCCTGCTGGCCGTCCCGCGGGCCGCCTGAAAGTCCCCTGACCCCATGGCTTATTCCCCCAGCACGACAGCGCCCCACCGCCTGTCGAGGACACCAGGACCGGCACCATGGCGCTGAACCTCACCTCACGCCTACAGGTGACGGCGCACTACTTCTGGAACCGGCGCAACGCGGCCGCGCTGAGCCACCACGGCGTACGCCTGGAATACGACCCCGAGCAGCGGCGCAGCGCCGCACTGATCCTCGGCATCACCTTCACCCTGCTCGCCGTCGCGCTGATGTTCGTGCTGTCGTGGTTCAAACCGGCCGGACAGGTCGGCAAATCGAACATCCTCGCCGACCGGGACACCGGCGCGGTGTATGTGATGGTCGACGGCCGTCTGCATCCCGCGCTGAACCTGGCCAGCGCCCGCCTGATCGCCGGGCAGGCCAACAATCCGACGTTCGTCAAAGCCGCTGAGCTGGACAAGTATCCGCAAGGCCCTACGGTCGGCATCGTGGGTGCGCCGGCGGCGATGCCGATCCGCACCGGGGATGCCTCCCAGTGGGCGGTGTGCGACACCGCGCCCGCGGCGACCGCGACGTCCTCGGCCGGCGACGCTCCGGTCGTCACCGCCATCGCCGGCCCGCTGACGGTGGGTCTGCGGTCGGCGCCGCTGCGCATGCCCCGGGCGATCCTCGCGCGGTACAACGACAAGACCTATGTCATCTGGGACGGGCACCGCTCCGAGATCGACCTGTCCAACAAGGCGGTCGCGTTGGCGCTGGGCGTCGACTCGACCGCGCCGGACCCCATCCCGTTGTCCAAGGCGCTCTTCGACGCGCTACCGGCCACTGATCCGCTGGTGAGCCCGCCGGTGCCGCAGGCCGGGCAGCCGTCGCCGTGGAACATCGCGCCGGGCGCGGTGATCGGGTCGGTGCTGCAGGCACGCGACCTGGCACAGCCCGGGTCCATGACCCTCTATGTGCTGTTACCCAATGGGGTGCAACGCATTTCGCCGTTTGTGGCGTCGCTGCTGCGCTCGGCGAACTCGTTCGGCGACGTCGCACCGATCGAGGTTGCCCCCGACAAGTTGGCGGTCGTCCCGGTCGTGGAGTCCCTGCCGGTGTCGTTTTATCCGACGACACGGCTGGAACTGGTCGACACCACCGTCGACGGCACCACCTGCCTGGCCTGGTCGAAGGGCTCCACCGACCGCTCGGCCGAGATCACGGTGCTCTCCGGGCAGGGGCTGCCGATCCCGTCGGGCGCCGACCGGAACCTCATCGCGCTGGTCAAGAACGTCCGCGACCCCAACGCGGTGGAGGCCGACCGGGTCTACCTCGCGCCGGGCTCGACCAACCTGGTGATGACGACCAGCGCCGCTCCGGCAGCTAACAGCCGCGAATCGCTGTGGTGGATCTCCGATCAGGGCGTCCGGTACGGCATCGAACTCACCGAGGAATCGCTTCGCGCGCTGGGCGTTTCGCCGGGCAACGCCCGGCAGGCGCCGTGGCCGCTGATCCGCGTCTTCGCACCGGGCCCGGCGCTCACCCGCGCCGACGCCCTCACCCAGCACGACACCCTGACCCCGCTGGTCGGGGCGGAAGCGCTCCCCACCCAAGCCGCCGCGGCCCCCGGCTAGGACACCGAGGTACACCATGGACCGCACGCCCACATCGTCGCCACAAAGGATGGACACCGTGACCGATCGCGAGAAGAGCGAGATCGACGACACCGCAGGCGATTCGCCCCGCGGCGATTCGTCGCCACCCGTGACACCACCGCTGCCCGGGGTGCCGCCGGCACCGGGAATGCCGCCGTTGCCGACGTCGGCACCGTCCGGTTTCGATCCGCTGGGCGGGAACTATGCTGTCCCGCCGACGGCAAGTCCTTACGGCGGGGAGAACCCCGTTCGGGGTGACCATGCCGCGCAGGAGCCTGGCGAGGACACCGATCCCGGGTCCCGGCCGGGCCGGCACACCACGGTGCCGGGGGAGCACCGGCCGACGTTCGACTCGTTCACCCGATCCGGCGACCACTCCGGAACCGACGCACCGTCGGTGGGCGGATCAGGTTGGTCGGCACCGGCCCAGGGGCCGGCTGCGAGTGAGACGGCGCCGGGAGGTCTGACTGGTCCGCCGGACTATGCCGCCGCGCCGCCCCGGCCGAGTTGGCCCGATCCCATCATGGGCGGACCTGCACGGTCCGGCCCGACGCCGCCGCCCAATCCCAACGAGGTCACCGGTGTGACGGATGTGGTGGGGCGGCAGAGCTTCGGCCCGCCGCCGTTCCGCGACGACGCGCCGCCGCCACCGTGGGAGACCCGCGGCCCCCAGCCGCCCAACGGTGCCGGCCCTTACCCTGGCTACGGGCCGCCCACCGACGCCCGCGCACCGCAGCGCCCCGATCCTGCGCAGCCCTGGGGCCAGACGCCGCAGGCGCGGCCGTCAGCGGATCCGGCGCCACGACCCGCGGACCCGTACCGGGGGGAGCCCGGCCCGCGCAGCGAGAGCTACAACTATGTCGACCAGATCCGCAGCAGCGAACTGGTGCCCACCCGCAAGATCCCGCCCGGCCGCGGCTGGCGAAAGTGGGTGTTGCGCAGCTCGTTCGGGCTGATCAATCTCGGCCAGTCGCCGGACGAGCGACGCCAGGCAGAGCTGGAAGCCAAGATCCGGTCGCTGCTGCGCGGCCGCTACAAGATCGCCGTGCTCGGCAAAGGCGGCACCGGTAAGAGCACGGTCGCGGCCGCCGTCGGTTCGATCTTCGCGCAGCTGCGCCAAGAGGACCGCGTGGTGGCCATCGACGCCGACACCGCGTTCGGCAAGCTGGGCAGCCGCGTGGATCCCAAGGCTGCCGGCTCCTACTGGGAACTGGCCGCCGACAAACATCTCAACACGTTCGCCGATATGCGCACCCGGGTCGGCAACAACAACGCGGGCCTGTTCGTGCTGGCGGGCGAGGCCTCGACCGCGCGGCGCCGCGTGCTCGACCCGCAGATCTACCAGGAAGCCACCGCCCGATTGGACAACCACTTCACTATCTCGATCATCGACTGCGGGTCGACGATGGATTCCCCGGTCACTCAAGCCGTGCTCAGTGATGTCAACGCGTTGATCGTGGTGGCCTCCCCGTGGATCGACGGGGCCTCGGCGGCAGGGCAGACGCTGCAATGGTTGGCCGACAACGGATACACCGGCCTGCTGCACCGCTCGGTGGTCGTGGTCAACGACCACGACGGTCACGTCGACAAGAACACCCGCAAGGCGATCGAGGAGAATTTCTCCACCCGCGGGCAGCCGGTCGTGGCGGTGCCGTTCGACATCAACCTGCGTCCCGGCGGCGTCGTCGACGTCGACAACGAACTCAACAGGCTGACGAAGCGGCGTTTCGTCGAGATCGCGGCGACTATCGCCGAGCACTTCCCGACCACCACCGACGGCCCGCGGGAGCGCCGATGACAGCGGTGCGGCCCGGGTTCTCCTCGCCGACACCGGCTCCGGCGGGGGCGCCGCTGGTGCCGTCGTCATGCCGGGTGTCGATCCTGGTCGGTGACGCTCATCAGATCGATCTGGTGCTGCCCGCGGCGGTGCCGCTGTCGGCGCTGACCGAGGCCACCCGGGACACCATCAACCGCATTCTGCGCAGCCAGGGTGACACCGAACTTGCCCGAGGCACCTACGAGTTCGCGCGTGCGGCCGGGATGACCGCGCTGGCGCACGACGTGTCGCTGGCCGCCCAAGGCGTCAGTGACGGGGAACTGCTGGCGCTGGTGCCCGCGCAAACCGCGCAGCGTTACGGACCCAACATCGAGAACGTGTCCACCGCGTTGGCGCGGTTCGCCTCGGAGCATTTCCCGGTGGTGTCGGCCCGCGACGCCGTCACCGTCGCCGCATCGCTCACCGCGACCGCTCTGGCGGTCGCCGCCGTCCTCCTGTGGCGGATGCGCTGGGCGGCCGACGCGAACCCGGTGATCGCCGCGATCTTCGGCGGTGTCGCGGTGGTGCTGATCGTCGGTGCGGTCCTGGGTGCGCGTACCGGCCTGCCGCGCGGCACCATCGACGGGGCCGCGTGGGCCGGACTGATCGCCGCGGCCCTGGCCGGCGCGTGTGGTCCGCCCGGGCCGGAACCTGCTGCGCCGCACGCGTTTCTGGCGTCGTTGATCGCCATCGTCGGTGCACTGATGTTGGCCCGCTTCACCGGGCGGCACTGGACCGCTGCGACCGCCATCATCACCGTCGCTGCGGCCGCGCTCGGTGCTGCCGCGGTGCGGATGTTCTTCGCGGTGCCCGGGCAGCGGATCGCGATCGTGCTGCTGATCGCGGTGCTCATCGCCGCGCGCGCCGCACCCACGATGGGGTTGTGGATGGCGAAGGTGCCGCGGCAGAGCTTCGGCTCCATCACCGGCCGTGACCTTTTCGCCCGGGCGCCCGGGCAGCCCGAAGACACGGTGTCGCCGGTGGAATCGGCGCCCCATGACGTCACGCTGACCGGGGAGCAGGTCGCCGAGGTCGCGCGCAAATCCAACCGGGTGCTCACCGGCACGCTGCTGGGCGTCGGTGTCGTCGCGCTCGCGTCGTCGTGGTTCGCCATCCACCCGGGTAACGCGACGCAATGGCCGTCGGTGACCGTGGTCGCGGTGGTGGCGCTGATCCTGGTGTTGCGGGCGCGGGCGTTCCGCGACCGCCGCCACGCCATCACCATCGTGGTGGCCGCCTCGCTGTCGCTCATCGCGATCCCGGCGCACTACGGTCTGCACGCCGCAGCAACCGACACCACCACCGGGCTGTGGGCGGCCGGCGGAGTGCTCGCGGTCGCGCTGGCCGGGCTGATCGCCGGTGGCACCGTCCCGTCGCACATCTTCTCCCCGCCGATCCGGCAAGCGGTCGAGTACTTGGAGTATATGCTGCTGGCACTGATCATTCCGTTCGCTGCGTGGGCGATCGGGCTGTTGTCCTACGTCAGGTATCACTGATGCGCCTACGCAACGCCGCCGCTGCGGCGGGTGCGGTCGCGTTGCTGGCCGCCAACATGGCGGCCCCGCCCGCCGCCTTCGCGGTGGCTCCGCCGGTCATCGACCCCGGCGCACTGCCGCCCGATGAAACCCCGGGCCCGGACCAGGAGATGCGGCAGAACAAGGCGTGCGTCACCCCGGTGGTCATCGGGGATCCTGATGTGGCGCAACCCCCTCCGGGCAACGCGATGCTCGCCATCCGGGAGGCCTGGCAGTACTCCACCGGTGCTGGGGTGTCGGTGGCGCTGATCGATACCGGCGTCACCCCCAACCCGAGGTTCCCGGCGCTGTTCCCCGGCGGCGATTACATCATGGGCCTGGAGAACGGTGGGCTGACCGACTGCGAGAGCCACGGCACGATCGTTGCGTCGATTATCGGTGCGGCACCGGCCAATCCGGCCGACCGGCCCACCGCGCGCCCGGCCGGCGCGCGACCGGTGGCGCCGCCACCCGGGGTGGACGCCAACCCGGCACCCACCATCCCCCCACCCGCACCGCCGAGGCCGTCCACGGTCACGGTGACCGCGCCGCCACCCCCACCGCCCCCGGCACCCGAACCGCCACCCGGGCCGCCCCCGCCTCCGCCACCGCCCGGTGTCGCGCCGGCGCAGGGCCCGACAAATCCCGGGGGACCGCAGCCGCTCGTCGGCGGGCCGCCCCCACAGGGCCCCGACGGGGTGATCGGGGTGGCGCCCGACGTCACGTTGATCTCCATCCGGCAGTCCTCGACCGCGTTCTCCCCGGCGCGCCCGGACCCCAACGATCCCGACCAGGCCAAGCGCAAAGCCGGCGACATCATGACGCTGGCCAAGGCGATTCGGCACGCCGCCGACCTCGGGGTGCGGGTCATCAACATCTCGGCGGCCTCCTGCATCAACGCCGCCGCGCCGGTGAACCAGGACGCCCTGGGCGCCGCGATCCGCTACGCCGTCGTCGAGAAGGACATCGTGGTGGTCGCCGCGGCGGGCAACCGTGGGGAAGGCCCCGACTGCGGGCAGAACCCGGCGTTCAACCCGCTCAACCCCGACGATCCGCGCGACTGGGCCGGCGTGCGCACCATCGTCACCCCCGCCTGGTTCTCCGACTACGTGCTCACCGTGGGTGCGGTGACCCCCGACGGGCAGCCGATGCCCGACAGCATCAACGGCCCGTGGGTGTCGGTCGCCGCCCCCGGATGGCGGATCATGGGTCTGTCCAACACCAACGGTGCCGCGGTCAACGCGCTGCCCGACCGCGACCCCGGTCTGGGCAACAACTTCTGGGGCACCAGTTTCTCGGCCGCCTACGTCACCGGGGTGGTGTCGCTGGTGCGGGCCAAGTATCCGGAACTGACTGCGCGCCAGGTGATGCGGCGTATCACCGAGACCGCGCACAATCCGCCGCGCGGCGTCGACAACCAGGTCGGCTTCGGGGTCGTCGACCCGGTCGCCGCACTGACCTTCGATGTGGCCGTCGGTGACGCCAAGCCTGTCGAGCGGCTCACCACCGACCTGTACGTGCCGCCCCCGCCTGCGGGACCGGACCTGCGGCCCCGCAACATGGCGCTCATTGGTGGGGCGGCGGTGCTAGTCCTGGCCGCCGTCGTCGCCGCGGTCGCCGGGGTGCGCCGGCGGATGTCATGAGGAGTCCGCGATGAGTAAGCAACGCACCCTGGGTGTGCGGATGGCGCTGCCGGTCGTGCTGACCGCCGAAGTCATCGCGATCGCCGCGCTAATCCTTCTGCCGCCCGCCCGTTTCCAGTGGTGGCCCGCCGCGGCCATCACCGTCGGCGCGCTGCCGCTGATGGTGGTCACGGTGCACCGCCGCAACGTCGCGGGGTGGATGGCGGCGCTGATGCGGTGGCGGCGGGGCCGCCGACGTCCCGTGCCGGCTGCCGCGGCGGTGGACATCAGCCAGGGCGACCTGGTGTGCGGTGTGCGTGTTGACGAGTACGAAGCCGTCACGATGGTGCGGGTGTTCGGCAAGGCGTACACGCCGACGTTCCTGCGCGGCTCGACAGTGTCGTTGTCCACCAACGTGTTACCGCTGAAGGTGCTCACCGGGCTGCTCGACCAGCCGGGAGGGTTGAAGCTGGCGGGCATCGACGTGGTGTCCTCGGGCTATCGCGTCCGCCGCGGCGAGGGTTACCCGCCGCTGTACTCCACCCTGTTGGCCGACCGGGCCGCCGCGGGGCACCGCGACACCCATCTCATCGTGCGTCTTGACCTGGCCGACTCGGTGGCCGCGCTGTCGTACCGCCGCTCGATCGGGGCCGCGGCCGCGGCCGCCACCGAACGGATCATCAACGCGCTGCAGCAGAATCAGATTCGCGCCGCGGCGCTGACCGCTGAGGAACTTGACGCGGCGTTGGATCGGTTGGGCGCGGGACTGGCCGACGCCCCCGAGCCGCCCGAGCCTGAGGTCGACGACTTCTCTGACGCGGACGCGCCTATTCCGCAGCTGGTCGGCGCGCGTGCGGATCATGGCGGCTCCCAGACGCGCAGCGCCGCAACCGGTTCGGTGGATGTCGGGTGGCGACGCGTCAACGGGCACCCCGGCTTTCTGACGACGTACTTCTTCTCACCCGAAGACATCACCACCGCCTCGCTGCAGCAGATGTGGGCGCTGCGCACTGACGACGTCGTGCAGGTGACCATGCTGACTAAAAGGCGCCGCGTGCACCCTGACGGGGGTGGGCCGGTCCTGGTGTCGGCGCTGGTGCGCACTAACGACCCGCAGCGGCCGCAGCAGCCACCGACGCTGAACCTCAACACCCTGCCCGGGGATCAGGCCGCCGCGGCGTTGCGCGCCGCCCCGACCGCGCGGCCCCGAATCACCCTGCCTGCACGGCCTCTCGACGATCCCGCCGCGCTCGCCATCCCCATCGGACCCACCGGGATCCTCGTCGGCGCCGCCGCGCGCGACAACGGCCTCGCCGTTCCGCCGATCCAGCGCGACGACATGATCATGCTCGCCCTCACCGATCCGCAGCGCACGACGCGGATCGTGATGGACACCTCCGACTTCTACATACGACAACTGCTGATCCGCGCCGCCGCGGTGGGGGAGCGCATCGCCATCTACGCCGCCGACCCTCGCCGCTGGGAGTCGTTGTCGCAGCCCAACATCACCGTCGTCGCCGGCCGCCAGCCGCTGGAGTTCGTGCCGACCATCATCGTCAACGACCGCGCCCGCAACGCCCCACCGGCCGGATTATCGCGCACGGTCATCAGTTTGAGTCGGCATGATCGCGGGCCCGCCCCCGACATGCTCTTCGAACAGAAGACCCGCGAGACCGTGCGCGTCACTGCCGGCAAGTACAACCTCGACGTTGCGATCGTCGCGTTCCGGCAGGAGCAGGCCTGGACGGGGTGAGGGGTTGGAGGTGGTCTCCAGTGCGTTGTTCATTTTCAACCTTTGATCGCCGCGCGGAACAGCAGGCCAGCTCCGCTATACGTAACCCCGGCCAATCACAACGTCGCCCAGCGTTCCCAGCATTAGTCGCTGCAATACCTAACGTGTGACAATGGTGACGCCCCGATAGCGGACCTTCAAGTTGGACGACCCGATAGATTGATCCGCAAGCACTCGAATGGCAACTCACTCCGAACGCTGAGGATAGCTGTAATACGCTCGTGCAATGCTCGATCGCCTCGCGGAGTGGTTCGCGCGGACCCCTGACCCGGTCGTGCAGGCGATCCCTGGAGTGGTGTCTTTCTTCCTGGGCGTACTTACGTACTACATCGGCCGCCGAATCTACTTGTCCGCGCGGCGCCGGCGACTTCAGAAAATTGCCAGCTCGCCGCTGCGGAGAGTCTCCCTTGAGCGGCTGATCGAGTTGGACGATCGCAAGGGCAAGTTTGCCACCGACGAGGAGTGGCAAACGGCTCAAGGTCCGATACTCGTGGAGTCAATCAACATTCGTAATTTCAAGAGCTTCGAGCGACTCGACGTATATTTCGAGGGAGAGTCCGAGCTCACCGGGCACTGGGCATGTATTGCAGGAACCAACGGGGCCGGTAAGAGCAGCATCTTACAGGCGGTCTGCCTCATTCTGCTCGGCAACGAGCTCGCGACAGACCTCGGCAGGGGGAGGCTGACCCGCATGTCGAGGCGCGCGTCCGACACTGTGTGTGACGCACTTATAACTGCCGTCGTGCGGCAGGGGGCGTCTCGAAGGTGGCTTGCACTGCCGTTTTCCGACATCGGAATCGACGAAACTGCACTGCGCGAGCACCCGGATTACAACGGGATGCAGCTGACGTGGCGAAAATTGCGGGACCAGGTGTTGGTTTCCTACGGCGCCACGCGCAACCTCGCACCAGGCAAACAAACGCGCTCCCCATTGCTCCCAATTGTCCAACGTCAGTTGAGCCTATTCGAGCCTCTGACAGAGATAGCCTCCGCTGCGGCCATACTCGCCGACGCCGACGGTTCGCGCGATGCGATGCGTTTGCTGGAACGGCTAGTTCCTTTGATTCTCACCTCAGACGAGATCGGAGTTATTAGCGGCCCGCCCTTCACCTTCGAGCGCGGTGATGCCGTCGTCGAGGCCATCGACCTTCCCGACGGATTCCGATCAACCATGGCCTGGTTGGCCGACCTGTGCGTCGCATGGCACGAGGCAGGGAAACGCAAAGGGCGCAGGCCGTCGACGGACCCCGCCGAGGTGACCGGCATAGTGCTGATAGATGAGATCGGTCTTCACCTCCACCCCGAGTTGGAACGCGCTATCGTCCCGCGGTTACGGCGGGCGCTCCCGAACGTTCAGTTCATCGTGACAACCCACTCGCCGATGGTGCTGGCTAGCTTCGACCGCACTGAACTGAAGGTGCTCGACGCGCGTAGCAGCACCGGGATGCGACCCCCACTGGACAGGCAGGTCTTTGGGTTCACCATGGACGACGTTTACGAGTACCTAATGGGCACAGCGCCCTCAAGCAGCGTTGTCGAGGAACTCCTCGAAGAAGGCACTAGTAAACGACTCGCCGAGTACCTCTATCAATCGAAGGACACCAACGAGGTGCAAGCGCGTGAAGCACTCAGAAAACGCCAAGAACTCATCAAAAAAATCGATGAGAAGGGCAAGAGGGAGCGGTGAGGAGACTTCGACGCCCCGCGGTGTCCCTCCCGACGCTCGTCGACATCCATTCAAAGTACGACGTGACGAAGGGGCCAAACGAGCCGGGCGGACCCCCAGAGGATAAATGGAACAACGCAGACGTACGAGGAGCGGTATACGCGATGAGCGGACGGGTGTGTGCTTATTGCCAACGTGATGCGACCGACGGTCGCGGCCAGGTTGAGCACTTCCGGCCGAAGGCAGTCTACCGCTGGCTGCAGTACGAATTCTCGAACTACTACCTCAGCTGTTCGATGTGCAACGGGCAACGCAAATTAAGCAAATTCCCGCTTGAGGAAGGTGCGCCGGCGATGACCACAACCAATGGGCTAACCGAGCTCGACGAACGCCGTTTACTCATAGATCCAGGCATCGACGACGTGGAAAGGTGGGTCCGTGTCGATTGGCGCGATCCGTTATGCAGCGTCGAGGCGGTCGACGGTTTATCCAGCGAGGCTTCGCAGCGCGTTGAAACAACCATCCGCTTCTTTCATCTAAACACCAATTTGGAGACGCGCCAGGATCGTCGCGACAAAGTTAACGATGCGCTCGCGCTCGTCGTAGAAGTTGACGACGGGAACGACTTCGCGCGTCATCAACTGCTGAAGATGGCGAATCGCTATAGACCGCACGGAACAGCAATTCGGCAGTTGATCGCCGAGACGACCGACCTGCCGCTGCCTACGCTCGAAGACGACTTAGCCTGGTATGTCAAACGTATCCTGCGTGCCGTTCACGAAGGAGAGGACCTTCTCGCGGCCGAGACTGACCCCGCACGCCGTAGAGATCTCAATCGGACCATCGGCGAGGCGTATTGGTCACTCGCGGTCCTACTGAAGGATCCACCCGGCCATCCAGCTGTCGATGCGGCCGGGTGGATCGACCCGCCGACATTGACCCGCTTGCAGGGGTACGTTACGCGTTTGTAGGGCACAGCATCCCGATCGGTGCGCCCTGCCCCGCTCGCGACACGCGCTCGAACGCGCGGAGTGGGCGGGATAATCCGACCGGCGCTTGGCGGTGCTTTCACTCCCTGAACAGTTAGGCTTCGGCTCCCGAACAGAAATTAAGTGCGAGCACCATCGGGCCCGCCCTTCTACACTCTAAGAATGCCGAGTTCAGCTGGCGATCGCATCTACCAAGAGTCCGACGAGGTTCAACGCGCCCGCAAGCTGGTGGGTTCGCATGCAGACGATATCCGGCTCACCCACACTACGAGCCACTCCGCCCTAACCAGCAGCCTGCCCGGCATTGTGGGTCGTTCGGCGCAAGAACTTTACGCACTCGGGGACCGGTGGAGCAAGGTCGGCACTCGCCACAGCGAGGAGTTGGACGCGTTGAGCCGAAACATCGGCGACGCCGGCACCCAGATGACCAACCGTGACGGCGAAGAGGCAACTCGGATCGCTAACGTGCCGCGTGACCTCTGACCGGCGACGTTTCTGCGCAACTTCGTGCGCAGGCCTACCTACTGGGCGCGTTAGCGTCGAAGTATGCGCAGTGACGAAACGCATTCGCCTGTAATGCCTTTCGGAGGATGGGTGCGCGACCGGTCGCGAGACCGACTGGTGCCGCTGGAGACGGCCCCCCACATCCTCGGCCTGGCACCACCGGGGACCGGTAAGACCCGGCGCTGGCTTGCCCAGAGCGCGGTGCTGTGGCCGGGCCCCGCGGTCGTCTCCTCCAGCAAGGACGACCTGATGCAGATGGTGTCGTCACGCCGGTGGGGGACATCGCTGCTGCTCGACCTACGGCAGATCACCCCGCCGACGTATCCCAGCGATTTCGTCCCGTGCCGGTATGACCCCACCATGTTGATCCGCACCCTGGAGGATGCGCAGGCCACCGCCGAGACGCTCTTGGCCATGTCGTCGGTCGGATTTGGTGGCACGCAGGCCCGGCCGGCCGCCGATAACGGCATGTGGGAGAACCTCGCCTTCGCACCTCTCACCGTCCTGCTCTACGCGGCCAGCCCGGCAGGCACTGGGATGGGCATGGAATGGCTCCTCGAAGCGGCCGAAGACGCCAGCAATCCCTTGCAGTGGCCCCGGCAGGTGACTACCGAGCCCAGCTGGGTCACCGCAGCGCTGTGGACGGCCGATCCACTCTTCACCGCGCGCGTGCGCGGAATCCTCGACATGGTCGACAAGCAGCGCGACTCGGTGAAAATGACCGTCTCCAAATCGCTGACCGCGTGGTTGCGCACCTCCCTGCGCGATCGCGGGCTGCCCGCCTTCGATCCGGATTCCCTCGACGATGCTGGCACCACGCTGTATGTCCTTTCGCCGTCGGATGGAACGGTGGCGCCGCTGGCCGTAACCCTCATGGAGCAGCTGATCCGACGTCAGCGCATCAAAGTCGCTCAGTGGGAACCGTTTCCCCGCATCGGCATGTTCCTCGACGAACTCCCCAACACACCCTTGCCGAAAATTCTGCAGTACTTCGCCGAAGCCCGCGGCTTGGGCGTCTCGATCTGCGCTGCTGCACAGGCCAGTTCGCAACTCGACGTCGTCTACGGCGCGCTGCAGGGACGCGCCATCCGCGACGTCGTGCCCGCGACGCTAATCATGTACGGCGCCCACGAAGAAGAACTGATGCGTTCCGCGGCGTTCTGGGCCGGCAAGACCACCCGCAGTCACCAGTCCTACGACCACAACAACGACGCTGCCAACACCTCGCGGCAGTTCGGTAACGCCTTCGAACCCGAAGAGCTCAGTCCCGCCAACATCGGGCAGGCCCGCCTGCTGGTGCGCGGAACACCCGGCCAGATGGTTGAGCTCATCGACTGGGTCGACTTCGTCAGCTACCTCGACGAATTACGCAGCGCCCGAACACGTACAGGCTGAAGGCGGTCCAGTGTCACCGCTGGGGAGTGGCGGAAGAAATTGTGCATAGTGACCCCACCGCGGCGCTTTACGCTCGAATCATGGCAGTGAATGAGGACCGCTTCGACGATCTCCGTCGCGCGTGGATCGCCGCGCATCAGGGCTGGTCGACGATTCAGCGGCGCCGGGCTGAGTTGTTGGGTCGCCGGATTCGTGCCCGTCAGCGTGCGATCGCCAGTGCGGTGGCGGATCCGCACGACGACACCTCGTTGCCACCGATCTGGTTGCGTACCAGTAAGTCCCCGGCCACACACATTGAGCTGTTAATGATTCTCGGTCTGGGGATGAGCGTTCCGATCGGGTGGCTTCTTGGCTGGGTGTTCTACACCGCGCTGGCGCGACTGGTGCCGGGAACGCTGCGCGGCTTTCCGATCACGGCGCTGCTGTGGGCATCGGTGGTCCTCGCCGTACCGGTACTGGTGCTTTACGATCCCGCACCGGGCTTCGGGAATGCCGTTGTGGTGCCATGGATGTGCGCTCAACTGGTCGCGATACCGGCCGCCGCCGGTGTCCTGGGCATCGCCAACGGATGGCTGGCGCTGGAGGCCTCGAAGGCGTGGTGGCCCTTGACGCCGCCGAAGCCTTCGTTGAGCGCCGCCGAGGCTGCCGAGATCCTTGGCGGATACGACACCACCGGCCTCGGCGTTCTCGATGCTGTACCGCTGAATACGCCCGGCACGCGGACTCACCTATGAGTAGCCACGTCGGTCGCGTACATCCGGTAATGTCACTACTCACGGATACGGTCGGTTTATGAAAACTGTGATCGTCCTTGCCGTAACGGCTTTCACGCTGATGCTGCTGCCGATTCTGGCTGCTGCGTCGCTGCTGTTCCCGCTGTTGCCCTACCTCCTCGCGGGGGTGTTTCTGAGTGCAGTTCTTCGCGCACGGCGCCGCCGCGCCGCGACCGCGCCCCGCGCCATGGCCGGCATGACGCCCTATCACGCACCACCGCTGACACGGCCCGCCGCCGGGGGCTGGGTCTACGTGCCGGTCTGGGTCACCCCGCCGTCGAGGCCCGCGCCGATGGTGGTGGAAGGCCAGATCGCGGAGCGTCGCAATGGGTGAGTCGGTGCAGGAGTGGGGAGCCGGCCTGATGTTCGGCGAGGAGCCCACAGCGGCGCCCCGCGCGACCGCACGGTCAACCGACGCCATTTCCTCGGATTCCGCCACGGTTGTGCCGCAGGAAATTGCCGAACCCGCCGAGCCCGATGCGGTGCAGGCAGGCGCAGGGGACACCGGCGCCAAGAGAGCGGCCCTCGTGATGGGCGCCGCAGTCTTGATCGCGGCCGTTACCATCGTCGCGGCGATGCTGTCGTTCAATGACGAAGCGGCCGCACCCGATTCGCCACCTCTCACCCCGTCCGCGGTGGCAGCACCCTCCCCGGTCGCCAGCACCCCACCAGCGGTGACCACGCCCGATCAGGCAATCCGCTACACCGCCAGCGCCGACTGTCCCGCCGGCTCCACCTCGGCACAGTCGCTCACCGAAACCACTGTCGACTCGGCCTGGGTATGTGTCCGCGGCCCCCAGGGTGCCCGCGTCGACGGACAAGTCCTGCGCATCGACTTCGGCCGCAGCCACGTGGTGTCCGCCGTCGCGGTGACACCCGGCTGGGTCGCCAAAACACCCGGCGGACAGGACGAATGGCTGCAACATCGCGTGGTGAGCCGACTGCAGTACGTCTTCAACGACGACAACCGCACCGTCTTCACCCAGGACACCGGCAACGCCCACGGCCCGGTCACCACCCCGCTGCCGCGCACCGTGCTCGCTTCCGCGGTCACCGTCACCATCCTGCAGACCTCCCGGCCGCCGGCCTCGCCGCTACCAGATCCGCAGCCGGGCGCTGTCCCCGGCTTCGCCGACTCCGTCCTCGGCGACGGGGGCGGGCCGCTTCTCGGCGACGCCACCGCCACCACCGCCCCGTGGCCCTCTGAAGCCGAGTCCGCCGACCCGGTGGATGCCACCTTCGCGATGAGCTCTTTGAAGTTCTTCGGACACGAACCGAGCTGAGGACCAATGCCTATATCCCGCACGTGGGCGCACCGCCTGCACCGCGGCCACACGATGGCACGCCAGATCGGCACTCTCGCAGTGTGTCTGGCCGCCACCCTCGGCGGCGCGGCCGCGATCAAAGTGTTTATCGTGCCCGACCGCCCCGACATCGTCGCCATCGCGCAGCGCGTCGGCAACACCGGCGATCAGGTCGGCGCGTTCGCCGCCGACTTCATCGTCAGCTGGCTCACCGCCACCGCCGAGCACGCCGACCAATTGCAACGGTTCATCACCCTGCCCGAGAACGGCATCGCCCTGCCCACCACACCGGCGGCCGTGGTCACCGCACCACAGGTAGTGTCGGTCATCCACACCGGAGGCACCGCCGAGGCCGACCTCTACGCCGCCACCGTGTCGGTCACCGAACGGGCCTACGCGTCCGCCGAACCGATCCGCTCCTTCTACCGGGTGCCCATCGCGATGTGGAACTACCAGCCCCGTGCCCTGACCATGCCCGCCCGCATCAACGGCCCCGGCGAGGGCGCGGACTTCACCGTCGCCTACCGGCACACCGTCAGCGCCCACCATCCCGTGCACGGCCTCGTCAGCGGCTTCGCCACCGCCTACCTGACGGCCGGCACGCCGCTGGATCGCTATGTGCGCGCCGGCTCCGGACTGACCCCGGTGGGCGGCTATCAGAGCGCGGTCCCGGCCAGCATCTCCGCCGACCGCCCGGTCCCGGATACCGCCGAGCCCGGCGTCCAACTGCACGTCCTGGCCACCGTCCTGGCGCAAACCTCACAATTCGCCACCGCCACCCTGGTCTATCCGCTCACCGTCGAGAACACCGGTGGCACATGGATGATCACCGGCATCGACCTCACCCCGCAGATCGGTGAGGACCGTGAACCCGCACCCATCGCCCCACCCCACAACTGACCCCTGGGAGGAGTCATGATCCAGCACAACACCGTTCTGGCCGCCAGCGGACTGTTCAGTTCCGGCACCGATCTGGCGTTCGGCACCATCGGGTTCCTCGCCGCCATCGCCCTGGTGATCGGAACCTTCTCCGCGATCCGCACCCACGCCAAAGAAGGCGCCGGCTCGGGCATCACCGCCCAGATCGGCACCATCATCTTCTCCGTGCTGATCCTGCTCTCGGTCGGCATCGCCGCCATGGTCACCCGCGAATTCAACGACCACGGCATCCGCAACACCGTGCGAGTGGAAAGCCCGTGGGGGCAGTGACATGACCACCGATGCGCCCGCCAAGATCTACTCCGACCAACGGTCGGTCACCATCCACCTCGGCGACTCCGGGGACGGATTCACGTTGCCGTTCAAAGAGAAATGGCGGGCCCCCGACGCCGCGGCGGCCGTGATCGGCTTCATCGGCACCGGCGCCGCGGTCACCGCCAACCTCACCAGCGGCCACGCCCTGCGCATCCTCATTATCGGGGCGCTGCTGACCGTCGCCGCGGTGTGGACGCTGTCCCGGCTGCCCGCCAGTCGCCCGTCGCTGGCCACGCGCGCCCGGTGGTGGCTCGCCGACCTGCGTCCGACGGTGCAGTCGACCCACCCGCGTCGGCACTGACATGCGTTCCCTGGCACCGCAAGTGGTGGTCGGGAATCTGCGGCTGACCGAGAGCGGGATGTACGCCGAGTACCTGCTGTCGGGGGTGCCGTTCCTGTTCCTCTCGGACCAGTGGCAGCGCAACGTCGCAGCCGAGCACGCCGAACTGTGGCGGACCTTGCCGTCGGGGTCAACGATCAGCGGGCTCACCGTGCCGGTGCCGCCGCGCACCGTGCTGCGCCGCATGCTCGCCGGGCACCCCGAACTGGCCGCCGGTGAGACCGGTATGGACGGTGCCGCCGAGTGGGTCGCCCACTGCCGCAGCTGGGAGCCAACCCTGCAGGCACACCGCCCCCGTCGCCGCATCTACTGGCTGTCGCTGCCGCTGGATCACCCCGACGACGTCACCGGCGGCAGCGGACGCCGCTTCCTCGACGCGGTGCGGGGCCGCGATAAGGACACCGAGCCGTCCCTGGCCGACTATCGGCACCGCGCCGCGCAACGGGTGGCCGCGCTGCCGCCCGCCTTCTTCGCCAAACCGGCCAGCGCCGAACAGATCTGGTGGCACTGGAACTACACTGCCAGCCGCGGCGCCTGGCTGCATCCGCTGCCCGGCGCCGCCTTCGATCCGCAGGCCAGCCTGCCCGCCTCGGTGTTCAGCCCCGTGCACCTCGATCCCGGCGCCGCCGCGCTCCGCAACCGCCGGTGGCGCGCCGCACGCGCCGACACCGACGTCTACCTGCGGACGTTTCGGGATCCCGGCGACGGTGTCGCCGACAGCTACCAGGCCTTCGTCCCGCTCGACAGCTTCCCCGACAACGGCATCGCCTGGCCGCGCTCCACCATCTTCAAGGTGCTCGACGACCTGACCGGCCCCGACGTCGTGCTGGACTGGACGATGCATCTCACCTTCACCGCCGCCGATACTGCGGTGTCGCTGGCGCAGAACGTGATCACCAACATTCGCGACCAGTATCGGCAGCGCGGCCGGCATGCCGATAGTGACGACGAACTGTTCCGCAAGCTCGCCTCCGGCCGCGAACTGGCCTCCGAACTCAAGCGGGGTTCCGCCGAACGCGGCGTCAACGCCGCCCTCGTCATCGCCGCGGCCGGGCCGCATCCGGAGGCGGTCAACGAGGCGCTGGCCGCGGTGATGCGCACCTACCGGCGGCAGAACATCGGGTCGCGCCGCTGGCGGGGCAGCCAGGTCGCGCTGTGGCGGGCGTTCGTGCCGGGCGCCGAAGACCCTGCGGCGCTGGGGGAGTTCCGCAATCCCAGCACCACAGAACGGTTCGCGAAGTTCGTGCCGCTGCTGGCCGCCAAGCTCGGCAATCGCACCGGAGTGCCGCTCGGGATGAACCTGAGCAGCCCCGGGCTACGTGACGTCGTGCTGATCGACCTGCTCGGCGCGCCCGGCCGCGACAATCCCGCCAACCTGGTGATCTGCGGATCACCCGGTCGGGGCAAATCCCATGTGGGCAAGCTGCTCATCCGGTCCTGGCTGGCACTCGGCGCGGGGGTGCACATCTTCGATCCCAGTGCGCCACGCGAACATCAGCGGGCGCTAGCCGACCGCAGCGACCTCGTCGTGATCGACCTCGCCGCGCCCGGGATGAGCATCGACCCGCTGCGCATCTTCGCCGCCGCCGACGCCGCCGAGCACACCGTCGACCACCTGCTGCCGCTGCTGGGGTATGCGGCGATGAGCCGCCAGGCCGCCCGGTTGCGGACACACCTGGCTGCCGACCACCGCGCCGCCCACGGCATCGGCTCGCTGGCCGGACTCATCGGGTTCCTGCGCGAGCTGCGGGACGGCCGCGACCACGCCGACGATGACCTGCTCGTCGGGCTGGAGGGGCTGCGCACCGAACGCCACCTGCAGGCCCTGTTCGACGAGCAGCTGCCCGTCACCGACCTGACCCGGGCGCCGGTGGTGGTGTGGAACACCGCGAGCCTCGAATTGCCCACCGTGGACGAGGAGTACGTCGCCCACCTGCATGACCGCACCACCCCGCGGCAGCGCGCCGGCGCGGCGATCTACGGGCTGGCCGCCGACCTGGCGCAGAGCATCTTCTTCAATCGCCCGGGTCAGCCGGATGTGCTGGTGGTGGAAGAGGCGGCGCCGCTGACCAATTCGCCGGGCGGGCAGAAGTGCTGCAACCGCATCATCCGGCAGGGCCGCAAATCGCAGACCGGGTTCGTCGGCATCAGCCAGCACCCGCTCACGGATTTCGCGGTGCTCGAAGACGAATTCATCGACCAGCGGCTGTGTTTGGCGTTCAAGGACGTCGGGCTGGCCCGCGACACGCTGCTGTGGTGCGGCCGTGACCTCGACCGGCACCCCGAGCTGCTGCGCCACTACGTCGACAACACCAGCCCGGTCCGGTTGGTAGACCACGGCGACGACGCCCTCGACCCTGGATATGGGGGCGTGATTCCGGGGCGTGAGGGCGAAGCGTGGTACCTCGACGAATTCGGCGGCTTCGGCAAGGTGGGGCTCTTCGGGGCGCCGACTGCGGCGTTGGCCACCGCGCTGGACACCAACCCGCGGCGCTGGACGCGGGGATGACCGCCCGGCTCACCGTCTGGTACCTGACGCATCCGCGGCTGGGCCGCCCATTCTTGGCGGTGGCAGTTATGCACATCCTGTGCATAACTGCGGTGTGTACGGCGCCGCAGGCCAGCGCCGCCACCAACGCCATGGTGCTCAACTGGATCGGGCTGCGCGACAGCTACGGGGTCCCGCTGGGCAACTACTACTTCGCCATCGCGTCGCTGCGCGACCAAATCAGCACTGCCCCTGACGATCTCGGATGGGATCCCGGAACGTGGGCGCCGTGGCTGGCCGCGACCATGGCCCGCATCGCGACCAGCGCGGCCGCGGCCAACATCCTCACCGCCGAAGCCGGCCTGTTCGTCGGGATCATCGCGCTGGCGCTGTGGCTGCTCAAACTCACCGTCAGCACCTACTGGCTGACCGTGATCGGTGAGATCGCCCGCGCCGTCACCGGTGCGGTCACCCAGGTGACCACCACGCTCGGGGTGCTGCTGCTCGCGGTGCCGATCGGCGTGTTCTGCGGCGCGGTCACCGCCAAACGCGGCGAGGTGGGACGCGGCTGGACCATGATCGGGATCGCACTGACCCTGCCCGCCCTCTCGCTCGCGGTGTTCGCCGATCCCGCCGGGCTGATGTACGGGCCCGACGGCCTGCTCACATTCGGCCGCGACATCGGATTCTCGGTAGCAGCGGCGGCCACCCACAACGGCACCCTGGGCGGGCCGGACGCCACCGGCCAGGTGGACACCTTGACGGCCAGCCTGATCACCCACACCGTGCGGGAACCGTTGCAACTGTGGAACTTCGGTCACGTCGTCGATCAGGTCGGCGGCTGCGGACCGGCGTGGTCGGCGTCGCTGCGCAGCGGCGACCCCAACGCGCCGATCCGCGCCATGGCAGCGTGCGGGGACCAGGCGGCGGTCAGCTACGCCTCCCACGTCGACGCCACCAACGCCTGGGTGGGACTGATCCTGATCGCGGCGGCGAGTTTGCTTGCGATGTTCATGGTGGCCTCGGGGTGGGCGGTGCTGCGGGTGTCGGTGAAGGCGATCTGGACCACGGTGATCCTGCTGCCCACGCTGTGGCTGGGCGCGGTGCCCGGTGCGCCGCAGCGGCGCGCCACCGAGGTGGTGTGGCAGTTCTTCCGGCACGGCATCGAAGTGCTCGTCTACATCGTGTTCGTCAGCGTCATCGGCTTGGCGGTGCAGCGCCTGGTATCGGCACCGCTGCCCGCCGAACTGGGCGGCACCAACCCGTTCGCGCATGTCCTGATGATGGGCGGGGCGTCGCTGGTCGGGCTGATCCTGTTGCGCCACATTAAAGCCGACCTGTCGGGCCGTCCCGCCGGCCGAGGCTTGGTCAGCCGGGCGACCACCGTCGCGGTCGGGATGGGGTTGCACGCCGCCGTCGGCGGGGCCGGCGCGGCCGCAGCCGCCGGCGGCAAGTCGCTGCTGCGGGGCCGCCAGGGAGCCGGCGAGAGCGCACCGTGGGAGAACTCCGACCCGAGTGCGATCCACGGGGCCCCGCAGCCCGGCTTCGATCCGATCGGCGTCGCGACGGCGGGCGGTGCGGCGGCAGTGCTGAGTGGTGAGCGCCCGGAAACTGGGCAGCGGGAATTCGGAGGCAGTTCTGTAGTGGGCGGTGGCCAGCCGCGGATAGAGGGCCCGGGTGCGGTGCCCGCGATGGCGGAGAGACGCGAGCGCGGGGGAGGAACCGTCGACTCCCGTCCCGGTCGCGGACCCGCGTTCGGTGGGCCGGCGGCGCAGCTCTTCGCACCATCCCAATCGTCCGTCGGCGAGCACCCCGCCGAGGTGCCCCCCATGATCGACACCCACCACGACGTGCCGCTGCCCGAGCCGCCGCCCGACCACGAATCCCTACCCCCGGACCCGAATCAGTGGAACGAGGCACCCCCAACACCGACTACCGTCGAACCCAACACCGACACGTAGCCGCAGAAAGCCACCGATGACCTCGCCGACCGAACAGCGCCGCGCCTTCGACGCCGCGATGGAGCACTACCGCGCCGGAGACCAACACCGCGCCCGCACCATCTTCACCCAGGTCACCAGCGACAACCCCACCATGTCCGACGCCTGGCTGGGCCGGCTCGCCTGCGGCGACCGCGACCTCGACACCCTCACCGGCGCCCACGAACACTCCCGCGCCCTCTACCGCGAAACGCGGCGCCTCGGCCTGGCCGACGGCGAACTCTTCGCCCAAGTGTCCGCCCCCCTCTACCTCACCGTGCCCGTCTGGTCGCGCGCCACCATCGCCCTCGCCCTGGCCGCCACCCAGATCACCGCCGGCCGCTACGACGACGCCGACGCCACCCTCGCCGACCCGATCATCGCCGAGGACAGCCAGGCCGCCCAATGGCAGCAATTCATGACCGCCAGCCTCTACCACCGCACCCGGCGCTGGCCCGATCTGCTCGCCGCCACCGCCGTCACCCCACCCGCGCACGCCACCCACGTCCTCGACCCCGTCACCGACGCCATCCACGCCATGACCGCGATCGGCGCCGCCAGCCTCGGCCAGTTCCAACACGCGCTCGACCTCATCGACCGCATCCACACCGACAACCCCTACATCGCCGCCGACATCGCCCTCACCAAAGGCTGGTGCCTGCGCGAAGTCGGCGACGAAGACGCCGCCCGGGCCGCCTTCCACGCCGCCGTCGTCGACGGCCAGATGGCCCCACCCGCCCGCGAAGCCCTCGACAACCCCGGCTACCGGCTCATCGTCACCGACCCCGACACCATCGCCACCCGCACCGACAAATGGGACCCCACCACCGAAACCAGCCGCGCCCAACGCGACGCCGCCGCCCTGGCCGAACAGCAGCGCGACGTGCTGGCCTCCGCCCAAGCCCGCCTCGACGAACTCATCGGCCTCGAAGGCCCCAAAGAGCAGATCGCGGTGTGGCGCACCGAAATTCAGATCGACCAGCTGCTCGCCGCCCAAGGCGAAGAAACGTCCTCCACCAACGAGAACCACATGGTCCTCGAAGGCCCACCCGGCACCGCCAAAACCAGCTTCGCCCGCATCGTCGCCGAAATCTTGTTCGGGCTGGGCAAGATTCAGCGCCCCGACGTCATGGAAGTCACCGAAGAAGACCTCGTCGTCGGCTACGTCTCCCAAACCGCGCAACGCATGAAAGAAGTCTGCGAAGAAGCCCTCGGCGGGGTCCTCTTCATCGACGAGGCCTACCGGCTGGTGCCCGAAACCGAAGGCCACTCCTTCGGCAAAGACGCCATCAACACCCTGCTCAAATACATGGAAGACTTCCGCGACCAGCTCGTCGTCATCGTCGCCGGCTACCCCGCCGAAATGCGGCGATTCATGGCCGCCAACCCCGGTCTGGCCTCCCGCTTCCACTTCACCCTGTCCTTCGACAGCTACACCCCCGCCGAGATGGTCCAGATCGGGCGCCACATCGCCGCCAAAGAGAAAATCGCCATCGCCGAGCAGGCGTGGCCGCTGCTCGAAGCCGAAGCCGACCGATTGCGTTCCACCCCAGTCAATTCCGGCACCGCCCTCGACATCGCCGGCAACGGCCGCTTCGCCCGCAAGGTCATCATCGCCTGCAAACGCGAACGTGCCCGCCGGCTGCACACCATCCCGCCTGCCCAGCTCTCCGAGCTCGCGCAGAGTGACCCGACGGTGCTGATCGTCAACGACGACGACATGCGGCGGGCGTTGGCGTCGGCGCAGCAGTAGGGGAGCGCGTTGGGGCACCTGAGTGGTCGGTGGGACGGCAGACGCGCATTCATCAACTCGGACCGGCGTTCTGGGCGGCCGCGACGTTGGGCGGTCGACGCCGTCTCTCGTATGGTCATCATGCGCGGATGATCGCACTAGGCGCCTCAACGTCGCCTCTGTCGGAGCCTTTGGATAGCCTGTGCTGCTAGGGAGGCATTCAGGCAAATGGCGGGAAACTATCCAGACAACCCAGCGACAGCACTACATGGCATTCTCCGACAGATCGTTACTAACGGTCAGACGGACCTTATGGGTCTGTGGAAGGCAATACTCGGCGCGTCTGTGGGTAGTAAAGAATTTGCACAGCGCCACTCCGAAGTCGTGGGCCTGTGGCGACACGTCCATGATTTGTTGAGCGGATTGCCTGACGCCGACCCGGAGCGCGAACAGTACCTCGGATATATGCCCGCCTTCTACAGCATTATCGTCAATCAAAACGGGTGGGGTAACCCTGGTAGCAGCACGGGGGATGTCACCACTGTTGACCATCTCACGGGCATCGCCTCGACGCTGAGATACCGCGCTATTACGACTCCGGCGATCACCAATGACGCGGTCGATCGCCTTCGAGCATCCATCGCCGAATGGCGTATAATTCTCGAAGACGCAGACTTCGACGAGAAGTTTGCGACTGAGTTCCGGTCTCAAATCAATCACCTCGAATGGCTGCTTAACAGCATGGATCTTCTTGGTGCCCGACCTGTTGTTGAAGCAAGCAAGAAAGTTGTCGGCAGCGGCGTGATCGCAATGGGTGCTAAGCCCTCGTTCGCGAAGCGCATCGGTACGGCGCTAGCTGGTGTCGTAGCGTTCGTGACGTTATTCCACGCAGGGGTCGATGACACGGTCGGGATCATCGAGGGCGTGGGTGAGATGCGCGACGCAGTTGTGGAGCTCATTACGCCGCAAAAAGAACTCGAAGCACCACCGGAGGTAAAGGAACTACCCGCGGGAGCTGCCGAAGTGATTGACGCCGCGACTATTGAAGTCGATCCACCAGAAAGTCCCACATCCAAGGACGGTTAGCGCTCACCGTTCTTGGTGTCGCTGCTGAGGTGTTGGGCCCACGTGTTTGACTCGACTCATGCTTGGTCGACTGGTGCTGTTCGTGGAACGGCGGTGGCTATCCGCGCTGGTTCTCGTCAGCGTGCTCGTTTCGGTATTCTTCCTCGCGTTCGGGTTCACCGTGGGGTGGGGTGCAACTGAATGGGGCAGCTATGGCCAGTGTGTCGGTAGCGCGTTTACTCTTGCCGCCGTTGTGGTTGCGCTGCGCGAATCGGGTCGCGGTCATCGCGAATCGCTAAAGGCCCAACGGAGCCGATTGATCGACCACGAGCTGACGCGACGACGTGAGAACTTGAACGCGCTCGCCGACCTGTGGGCAGCGCTCATGGTAATCAACATGGCCGCACTAAAGTTTCGCAGTTACTTCGATAGCCTGCCCCGGATTTTCAACGCCAACGTGCCTCGATCCGATCAGGACGACCCTGACGCAACCAATCAACCGTTGGCATACGAGATCGGTGCTCAGTACGAGACATATCTCGCGAGGTGGGTCGAGGTGGTCGAGCCCCCGCTATTTGTGGCTCTGTCGATGCTCAAAGGCACGCCGCTGTATGAGCCGCTGCGAGAGTTGAACAAGATGCTGGCCGATTACAAGAATGTCGAGATACCGAAGCTGAACAATGGCATCTTCAGTGGGCGACGGCCCGACACGACTTCACTCGGTGACGCGTGGAAGGCGATTCTCGCTGTGCGCCAACAGCATCTCGATTTGGCGCAGGAACACTTCAGCCTCAATCTCGCGGACGTCGAAGCCGCGATACCAGAAAGCCCTAGGCGCGAGGTGTAGCACCCGTGGCTCGGTTAGAGCTCCATTCCTGCACCGTCGCGGCCGAGCGAATGCCTGTGAGCGGGTTTTGACGACCCCATTGCGCTGCCACTCCACGTTCGTTCGGTCACCACGTAGTCTCGCCAGGTTGCGTCTCGCTGGTACCGCCGAAACTCGTTCCGTTGCAGTGCGTCGATTACGGGTCTCGGGAGCAGCGCGCGTTCGGCGCGGTCGGCCTCGGTATGCATGCTTCTAGGTCGATCGTCGTTCGCCAGGATCGATCGAAACCGATGCGCAGCAGCGTACTTGCTGCCGCGTTCACTCACATGAATCGCGTCACCCAGGAGTGGCTTGGAATGTTCGTGGTCTGCTTCCCCGTCGAACCGCTTATAGATGAACGCTTGATTGTTGTCGCGTCCGCGCGTCATCGCGACGTAGAGCATGGCCCGGGAGGCGCGCTCGCTGAGGATGGCATAGGACCGGTCCGCGGTCACACCCTGCGCTGAGTGCACGGTGGCGGCATACCCCAACGTGACACTGCCGCGCAGGTACTCGCCCTCGAACACGACCCGCGCACCGTCGGCGAGCCGCTCCGCCGCCACCCAGTTGCCCCTCGGATCAATGGCTTTCACTCGCCAACGGTTGCCGTTGCGCACCTGGTCGACGGGGCCGCGCTTTCCGCCGTCGGCCGGAGTCAGGGGAAGCGTTGCATCATTGGTGCGGCTCATGATCAGATCCCCCACGCCGATGTCTTGGTCGCGCCCGCACCGCGCCATTGGCCCGTCGCACTTGAACGTGTCATGCAGGCGACGATTCAATGCGTCCGCCATCTCCCAGGTATCGCAAATGATGAGCGCATCTCGTCCGCGGCTGTGGTCGTCGGTGTAAGCGGCCAGCGCATCGGCGGCCATCGCGATCGGATCACCCGTATGCAGACGCCCCTGCTCGCGGTACCACTTCACCGTCGTGCGCAAGCGGCGGCCCTGTGCCGACCGCAACGCCAGCGATGCATCGCGCTCCTCGACGCTGCGCATACGCCACACCTCGCCCAGTCGCTGCGACCACGGCAGCTCGGCGCACAGCTGCTCGAACATCCCACCGCGGGCCTTCACGGGCGCCAACTGGTACGGGTCACCGACGAGCACCATCTTCGACCGCCCCGCGGCCGCGCAGCTCATCAACTTTTGCAGTTCCGGGGTGCCCAGCATGGAGGCCTCGTCGATAATCACCACCGTCGACGGCGTCACTTGGAGCCGCTGGTCGGCGATGAGATGCAACGCTTTCGCCACGGTCAGGCCGCGATCACCGGCGCCTTCGGACATGGCTTCATCGACCGCCTTTCCGGTCGGCGCCAACACCAGCACCTCTTTGCGTGCGCGGTGCGCCGCAGCGCGCAGGGCCTTCAACGAGTGTGTCTTTCCCGCGCCTGCCGGGGCTTGCAGCGGTTGCACAAGGAACGGCGACAGCGCGATGCTGCGGATCACGCGCTGCTGGTTGACCGACAGATCGCCGACGTCCTCGGCGCGCACATCAAGGCGGGCGGTGCTTTCCTGTCGATCGACGAGGTCCAGGATGCGCTCCTCCTCCGCGATCACCGGGGCGACAGTGAACCTTTCGGAACCCTCCCGCTCGTGCGGTGCGCGCGCAGCGCTGACCCGTACGCCCGCCGCGTCCACGATGTCTTCGATGAGCGCGCGCGGCTCGCCCACCGCGTCGACAGGCAATTGTGCGCCGACGACTTCGACAAGATCGGCGCGCGTGAACGCGGCCTTGTCGATGTGCGCTGTCATGTGCGCTATGTGCGCCGCATCCAGGGACCGCACATCGGCGCGACGTGCGGTGCGCGCCGCGAAGTGCGCTGCGCGGTCCAGCACCAGCCCCCGCACATCGGTGCGCCACTGCGCCTTGAGGTCCGCCCAGGCCAACCCTTCCGGCTTTTCCGGGCGCGTCGCCTTCTGCGCCGCGGCCAGCTGCGCGGCGGTCGGTTCCCCCTCGACCACGACGAGGTTGTCGCGCGCCCACTCCCGCAGTCGCGTCGAGCGTTGCGACCACGCCTTGATGCACGCCGTGTCGACGCCGGCGATCTCGGCCATCCCGGTGTGCGCATCGACGGGGTTCCACTCGAAACCCCGTTCGGCATACAGCTCGCGGCGCAGCGTGGCCTGGTACACGATGCCGGCGGCCTTCGCTTCGTGGTGCAGCGACTTCGAATCGAGGCTCACCAGCTGTCCGTCGCGGCGGGGTTGGCGATTGGGCACGATGACGTGGGTGTGCAGATGCGGGTCGCCGCAGCGTGACGTCTCGTGCTGGTACGCGACCGCGACCAACCCAGGGAGCCGCTGCAGATCCTTGGCGCCGGTGAGCGTGTTGTGCACCCGGGTGTAGCCGGCATGCTGGTGCAGATACTCCATCGCGGCCTGCACCGCCTTGGCGTGGGCGGCCGCCACGATCTTCTCGGCGACGTCGTCGGTGAGTGCGCGGATCAGCGACACACTCTTGGGCGCTGCGAACGTGAGATCAAAGCCGTGGACGCTGGTGTCGGTGTAGGCGCGTCCCTGCGTGCCGTTGGGTGCCCGCCCATGGTCGAGCCACGTGGTCACCACCTCACTGTCGGCTTCACCTCCGTGCAGCGCGGCATCGACTAGACCGGTCGCCTCGGACACTGCGGCGCTGTCACCGGTGACGAGCCATGTCGGGATCCGCGTATCCCCTTCGGTGTAGTACTCGCCGAGCCCGCCGTTCGCCGTCTGCCGATCCAGCGCAGCCTGTTTCGCCTCGTTCGCTGTCGCGGTGTAGTACGCGATACTGCGGCGCTTCAAACGCGCGATGGTCAACATGACAAACTCATCCAGACGACGCGGATATCAAACCGCTTGCGAGAACAGTGTTTCGGGTGCGCGCAGCGCGCCCGAAACCAGTATTGCACCCCTGTGCCAATGTGCCGGACGCTTTTTGGTTGATGGTGGGGCGAGGGGTCGGGGTGGTGGGCGTGAGCGTGGGGTGATTGGTGCGTGGGGTGGGGGTGGGGTGGTTTTAGGGTGGGGTGAGGCTTGGTGTGGGGCGTGGCGGAAGGGGTTGAGGTGGGCAAGATTTGGTTTGCGGTGGTCGCGCTGGCGGTCGAGGCGGCGACGCTGGTGTGGCTGGTGGGCGCCGAGGTGGTTGCGTCGTGGTCGGTCGGCTGGGGAGCCTGGTAGCGCACTGACGGATACGCCGGCGCGGCGCCCCGTGGTGGGGTACCGCGCCGGCGCAGGTGACGGGCCCGCCTAACGGGGGCCAGCCGGTCCGGTGAGCAGTGTGCGGATTCTGTTGGGCGGCAGCGCTGTTTGGAGTGCCTGCTGGGTCAGTAGGGCGAGGGTGGGCAGTTCGGCGTCGTCGTCGAGGGCTTGGCGGGCGTGCTGCAGGGCGAGTCCGGCGCGGACGGTGTCCTGGGCGGCGTAGTAGGTCAGGGCGGCCATGGCCAGTAATTCGGTCCGGGCGTGGCCGCGGTGGTGGGCGGCGATGAGGGTCCAGGTGCGAGCAGCGGCGAGCTCGTGATAGGCGCCGAGGCGCAGGAAGCTGTCGCGGAGTCCGACGTGGGCGGTGACGGACAGGGCGGTGCGGGCGCCCAGTTGTGTTGACGGATATTCGTTCTCGGTGATGACGTGGTGCAGCTCGGCGGTTGTGTTGGCGACGAGGCTAGGCAGGTCGTCGATGTCGAGCTGGGGTGCGAGTTCGGCGAGGGCGAATTCGTCGGCCATGTCGGCCCGTGAGGCGGCGATGACGCGGCCTTGGAGGACGCCCAGGGCGGTGGCGGCGGAGTCGGTGTAGGGCATGGTGGGGCCGTGCTCGCCGGTGTCGGCGTCGAGCCAGTGCCCGGCGTCGGTGACGGTCGCGGTGGTCAGTGTGCGGTGCACCAGGATGCCGGTGCGGCGCAGCGCGGCGCGCACCTGGGAGAGCACGCACCGTGGGTGCGCTGCGGTGATCGGCGGCGACCGCGACCAGCAGAGCTCCGGGTGTGCGGTCGGCGGTCAGACCGCACAGCTCGGGGAAGCGGTGCGCATCATCCTCGCTGAGGGTGAGCGGTGCGCGGATCGCGGCGCACACGGCGATGTGCGGTGCGGTGTGCGCCGCATCGAGGGCCAGGACGATGAGGTCTGAGGTGGGGATGTAGCCGAGTATGTGCGGCAGCGCGGCGAGGATCTCGGCGGGGCTGGTGAAGTCCAGTTCTGCTGTGGTCATGGTGTTTTCTCCGTTGCAGTAGGTGATGTGTGCGCCGGTTGGCGTGTGGGGTGGGGGACCGCTGGGGTGGCGGGGTCAACCCCTTGAAGGCGCCGCGCTGGAAGGCAATTTCGTCCCCCGCGAGCGTCAGCGAGCTCCGGTAAGGGGCGAAATGTGCCTGGAGCCGCACGGGCGCAGCGCAGCGGAGAACGGGCGAGCGTGATCAGCGCCGTGGGTTGACCACGACGGGCCCCCAGCGGTCACACTTGGCCCACGCTGACAGGCAAATCAAAGGTGAGCAGGCACCCAACCCCACCGGCGCCGCAGGCGCCGCCACCCACCGCCCGAAGCGGGCGGGTCGAAGTGGCCCGCAAGCGGGAACCGAACAGCGAGAGAGCCGAGCGTTGACGTCGCCCACATCGGGATGGTGCAGCTGATGCGTTGCCTGACGATGGATGGTCGTACAGAGCGGCTGCACCATGGTGTGGCTTTGCGATTTGTCCCCTGTGAGTGTGTTCGCTGGACGTATAGTCACCACTGGTCACATGATGGATAGCTTTAGCCGGGGGGGGTTAGCGGAGTCTTGGTCGTGCGTGGGTTGGGAGCATGTCCAAGCGGCTTGCGGTCACCGAGATGGCGTTAATGACGCGATCTCACAGCGCGATCGGCCATTACGAGTGGCTCAGCAGCTCGCTTGAGTCGCGGGGTGTCGCGAAGGCTGCACGCCTGTTCATCGCGGCGACCTGGCTGTTTATGGCAGGCGCCGTGTTCGTTTTGCTGACCGGTCCCGAGGGCCCGAAGGGCCAACCGGGCGTCGCCATGATGGTCCTTGCTATCGCCGGAGGATTTGGGGGCGCGGCCATCTGGCTGAGGCGCTGGCCGACGTACAGACAATCGCTGGTCTTCGCCGCCCTCACTGCTGGGTCGATCATTCTCGCCTGTCTGGCCTATCCGAATCCCTTGGCAGCTCTGCTGGGATGTATCACCTTCACGACCATTTCTGGGTATGTCGCTCTGTTCCACTCGACGCGGACCCTGCTCGTGCTGGGCGGCGCCTTCGCTGTCCTCACCGCCTGGCAGGCGGTGAGGCTCGCGATCGCAGGCCACGTCGCGTTAGCTGTCGTTGATCTACTTCTGGTCCTGCAGGCTAACGCCGCGGTAATGATCGCTTTTCATGCTCTCATACGGACGTATAAGGGCGATCTGGCCGAGGCCAATCATGATCCGCTGACCGGCTTGCTCAATCGGCGTGCGTTTCGCCGGGAAACACATCGGCTGCTGATGCGCGCCCAAGAAGTGGGCGCGTACCTCGTCATCGCGATGGTCGACCTAGACAAATTCAAAGCCCTCAACGATCAGTACGGGCACCCGGCCGGTGACCAAGCCTTGATTGCAGTCGCCGAAGAACTTCGCCGCAGCACCTCCGCGACCGCCATCGTTTGCCGCAGCGGTGGCGAAGAGTTCTTGATCGCCGACGTCATTTCGTCGGCCGGAGCGCTGTCGCGCTTTCAGGATGTTTGCGATGCCATCGCGAATCTCCGGTTGCCCGTCACCGCGAGCCTGGGAACGGCCTGCGTGCAGTTGGGCTCGATCTCGGCGACTATGGCCGACACCGCCCTTGACCGTCTCATTTCGGCTGCAGACTTCGCGATGTACCGGGCGAAACGCGACGGCGGTAACCGATGTGGTCATCACGGAGTCGTATCTGTCGCAACCTTCGACAGAAGGACCATGTGATTCAGCTGGCTCGCACGGCGGTCGCGGAACTCTCGAGCGTGCGGCGGAGTTGCTGCGAACGCGGGCGCTGCCTGCGCGGATCCCGCGGTGCGCCGGTCTAATCGTTCAGTCCGGCAGCCTGAATGCGGCGTCGAATCTCGGTTAGGCTCACGGCTTCCTCGCCGAGAGCAGCCCACTGCTGCCAACCGTCAAGTGCGGCTTCGATGTCGGCGAAGGCGACACCGGGTCGGCTTAGCGCGACCACGTCGTTGAGGTCCGGTCGTTGTGGGTCGGCGATGACGGCGAGGAGTTGTCCGGTGCCAGAAAGGATATCGCCGCCAGTGTCGCCGGCGTCGCAGCGGAAGCGAAGCTGGCGGGGCCGGCCGTCGAGGTCGAGGAACTGCCGGCCAAGCGCGAAGTCGATGTCCACCACGCTCATTCTTCCGTGTCGGGGGCCGGGCCCGTCACAGGTATTGCGGTGGTGCACCCAGCCACCGAGGGAGGTGGCCGGGTGCACCTGGGACGTTACTGCGGGCGGTAGTCGTCGCGGGTGGGGTCGGCGGTGTGGCGCGCTCCGTCGAGGAAGACCGCGGTGGCGGTCTTGTGAGTGCGGGTGAGCAGCAGCAGGGTCGAGGTGAGGGCGATGTGGTCGCGGATCTGGAAGGTCAGCGGCCCGCAGTGCAGGTCGATCCAGTGCACCGCGGTGGCGCCGGCCTTGGTCGTTCCGGTTTGTGGGACGACGCAGTAGGCGGGCCGGCGGGTCCATTCGACGGCCAGGGTGGTGCGGGCGAACGGCTCCGGTGCGGCGGCGGTGTTCGGTGCGGCGATGCGGCGCGGGATCCGGGTGGAGGCGCCGCGGGCGGCGGCGAAGGCTTCCAGCAGTCCTTGGACGGCGGCCGCCGAGTAGAAAGTCATCAGGGTGGTGCCGAAGATCAATCCGATGCGCGCGTCGGTGGTTTGGGCGTGATAGACGGCGATGTCGGAGTGGAGTTCGCCGATCAGGACGGCGGTGGTGTGGGTGATGGTGGCCGGGGGTGTGGTGTGCACGGCCGCTGCGCTGTGGGTCATGGTGTTTTCTCCGTTGTGGTAGGTGATGGGTGCGCCGGTTGGCGTGTGGGGTGGGGGACCGCTGGGGTGGCGGGGTCAACCCCTCCGAGGCGCCGCGCTGGAGGGCAATTTCGTCCCCCGCGAGCGTCAGCGAGCTTCGGTAGGGGACGAAATGTGCCTGGAGCCGCACGGGCGCAGCGCAGCGGAGAACGGGCGAGCGCGATCAGCGCCGTGGGTTGACCCCGACGGGCCCCCAGCGGTCACACTGGGCCCACGCTGACAGGCAAATCAAAGGTGAGCAGGCACCCAACCCACCGGCGCCGCAGGCGACGAGAACCCCGCGCCCTACCGCTGGACCGCATCGAGGCGGCGCCACAGATCAGCGAGTTCGGCGCGCATGGTGCTGAGGTAGGTCGTGAGGGTGTCGCGGTCGGCGTCGGTGTCGGCGAGCTGGGTCATGCGGGTGCCGTGGAACGCGACAGCGCGGCGGTAGGCGTTGTCGAGGACTTCCCGCGCGTACTGTTTCGCGGAGCTGGGGGCGATCACGCGGGTGTAGAGGTCGGCGAGGTGTACCGCGAGGCGGTGGTGGCGGCCGGCGGTCACCGGCTCGCCGGGATGGGCGGCGTCGGCCGGTGGGCGGTGCCGTGCCGTGTTGAGGACGACGACAGGGTCCGGGTCGGCTCCGGTGCCGACGAGATGGCCGATGAGTTCGTAGATCCAGCGGTGGTCCGGTCGCCAAATCGCCTCGGCGGGAACCAGTTCGAGGATGGGCGCGACGTCGCCGGCGCGCAGGTGCAGCAACGCGCCTAGCAGTTGGGCTTCGGGATCCCACAGGTCGAGGATCCGCTGAGCCTTGGGTGTTACCGGCTCGGCGTCGCCGGGGACCAGCGCGAGCGCGCGGCCCTGCTGGCGGGGGGCGTCCGGTGCGGTGGTCATGGTGTCATCCGTTTCGGGGCGAGAATGCGGTAATACCCGTTGTCAGGCAACGTCAGTGGCGAGGTCAGTGATGTGGTCGGGCCTGAAGCCGCTCCAGTGCCGGTCGGCCGCGACGACGATCGGTGCTTGCAGATAGCCGAGACTCATCACGAAGTCGCGCTCCTCGGGATCGGTGCTGATGTCGACGCATTCGTAGTCCAGGCCAGCTCGGTCTAGCGCCCGCGTGGTGGCGCGGCACTGGGGGCATCCCGGCTTGGTGTAGACGGTGATGGAATGCATAACGCGGGCCTTTCTCTTTCTCTGCTTCTATTCTATTTGCGTTCTCCGACAACGAAATGCAGTAATTGCGGATATCCGCAGAAACTTTCGATCCACAGGAGAAGCCATCGGATGACCGCTCCCGCAGCGCCTTTGGAGAGACGCTGGACTCTGGCATTAATGACGAATGCTGGCTGCAATTCGTTTCGGAATTGGCGGCGAGGCCGGCGTCTGTACCGGCCCCGCCGCCGCTACTTTATTCGTCGATGCTGTCGCGGTCGAAGAGTTCGTCCGCCGACAGCTCCCCTGAGGCAACCTGTTCGACGGGGGCCAGGGTGTAGCCGTTGGCTGCCAGGAACGTCAAATAGTCCGCGATGGTGACCGATCGCGCCCAGTGACCGCTGACACCCTGCGCCGTGGCGGCGTTGCGCCAGGCGTCTTTCGGCGTGCGAGCCTCCAGCGCGCCGAGAACCAAGGCCAAGGTGAACATCTGGGCACGGCCATCCCCGGTGGCACCGAGGGAAGCCACGGCGTCACGGAGTGCGGCACCGTCGTTGAGGCCCAGCAGCTCGGCGGCCAGCTCGCCACAGTTGTTCTGCGTCAGCAGATAACCGTCACGGGTCAGGCAGTCGGCCACGAAGATCGCCGCCCCCTTGGGTGGGGTCTTGCGGGTCAGCAGCTTGGCGACGAAATCACGGCGGACCTCCTGCGCGGCGACCCCGAGTCGGTTGAGCGCCAACACCTTCCTCCGTTCTCGGCGCTGCGCCTCAGCGTGCGCGGTCTCGCCGCTACCGTCCTGCTCGTTGGCGGCGTCTGGATCGGTGGGTGCCACGGGTCGGGCGTTGGCCAGAAACTCGACGAGGTCGAGCCCGGCGGCTTGATAGTCGAGGCAGTAGTAGCGGGCGGTGAACGTCGGCTTCTCGATGACGGTGCCGAAGTGGCGCAGTCCGCCGGCGGCGTCGCTGTCGGGGCGGTGTTCGGTGTCGAAGTCGATGTCGTCCTCGGCGACGGGTTCGCCGGTGCCGCGGTCGACGAAGCTGGCAGTCTCCTCCAGCAGCACCGCCCAATGGGCGGGGTCGGTCACGACGGCCTCGGTGACGGATTCGCCGTCACGGCGCAGATACCGCAACTCCACACACGTGGTGTCACGCCACAGCGGTGGCTGATCGAGGATCCGGAACCCGCGCTCACGCCAGGCCGCCGCGGCGTCGTCGTAGGCTTGCGCGGTCTCGCGTTCCTGGCGCAGCGCGGCGACGGTGTGCGCGAACTGGGGTTGGCCCGCCACGTTGATCAGGCGAGTCACCGCATCGGGGTCCGTGTCGAATTCGGTCAAGGCGGCGGCTTCGGTCAAGCTCAGTTGACCGTCGTTGAGCGCGTCCAAGGCGCACGTCGACCCGGTCACGGTGCGTGCCGCGGTGACGGTGTCCTTGGGCACGGCAAGACGTTTGGCGACTTTGGCGACGGTGACACCCGCATCGAGCATCTGCTGGATGCCGCGGGCCCGTTGGGCGTCGGTGAGGCCGCTGCGCTGATCGTTGGTGACGATCTGATGAGCTACCCGGACGGCGACGGCGGCCTTCGTGTCCATGGTGGTGTCGTCGCGCAGATACACCGGGATCGTGACCAGGCCCGCCTCGCGGGCGGCCAGGGTGCGCAACTGGCCGTCGAGGACGGTGACCTCGCCGGTGGCGGTATCACGTAATGCCGTGATGGGTTGCAGCACACCGTGTTCGCGGACACTGTGGACAAACGCGTCGCTGAGGGTGGGCAGGTCACGGACGTTGTCGCCGATGAGCAGTTTCTCGGGATCGAGGTGGGCGATCGTGGCCTGTTCGTGTTTCTGGCCCTCGGTGGTGGTGCTGGTGCCGGTCATGGGAGACCTCCTTCGATAGGGGCGACCGGGTGGCCGCCTGTTCTTTCGCCGTTTCTGGCACGAAGGTCGTCAGCTGGCAAAGGGCAACCAAGGGCAGGGTCCCGGGCGCAGAGTTTCCCAGGCCGAAGGCCGTCTCGGGGAAGTTTGCGCGCCGTCAGGCCCAGCGCCGCGCAGCGGCCCGCGCCGCCGGCGTCCTTGCCCGACTTGCCCGCCAGCTAGACTGGAGAGCCAGAAAAGGCAACGAAACGTACTGTCCCCGAAGGGGATCAGTGCATGCGGAGTTGCAGGGCCGCAGGCGCTTCCGCCGGGTCTGCGGGTCGGCATCGCGCGCGCTGCGGCGTGGCATCAGGTCCTGAGGTCGAAAGGGTCAACAGTCCCGGCGTGCAGCGTCGAACCCCAACCTCTCCTTCTTTGTCCAACGCCATGCAACTTGCAATAGGCCTGCTTTTGTGGACGCGCGGGCAGCGGTCGAGCCGAAACGCAGTAGTTAATGCTGTGCGGAAAGTACGCTCTGATTTGCAGAAACCTATGGGGGAGGACCTGCAAATGAGCAACGTGGCACCGGGCTGGTATGCCGACCCATGGAAGCAGGCAAGCCTTCGGTGGTGGACAGGTGCCGAGTGGACCGGCTGGACTCACACCATGGCGCCCAGCCCCGACATTGGCACCGCAGCGCGGGGCGTTGCGCAGGCTCTCGCCGGAGCCGAGCGCATCGCCGTCATCGATGTCGAAACCACCGGTCTGTACCGCTCAGACCGCGTCGTCGAGGTCGCCGTCGTGACCATGGACTCCTCCGGCGCGATTATCGATGAGTTCGACACGTTGATTAATCCGCACCGCGACCCCGGTCCGACATGGATTCACGGAGTCACCGCCTCCATGCTTGTTGACGCCCCGACTTTCGACGATGTTGCTCACCATCTCGCGGCCCGGCTGCATGGTGCTGTGATAGTCGGCCACAACTTGCGTTTCGACACTCGCATGATTGAGCGCGAATTTTCCCGTACCGCAATCGATATCGACTGGGGGGAAGGCTTCGACACTCTGCACGCCACTGGATGCAAACTGTCTGTCGCCTGTGCCGAGTACGAGATCGAGACGGGGAATGCCCACCGGGCACTTGCCGACGCGAGAGCGACTGGCCAGCTGCTGTTTGCGGTCGCAGACATGTTCAGCGGTTGCTGCTCACCCGTATCGGCGATGCCTTTGCGCTACGTCGCCCCACGGCGCGTTCTCACGCGCGACGGATTCGGTAGCGCGACCCTTGATGATGTCCCCTACCTTGCCGAGCTCGCGCGAGGTGTGCACGCCGATCCCGATGTTGCTCCGTACGTGACGCTGCTCGACCGTGCTATCAGCGACCTTCAGCTGACTGCTGAGGAACGAAGTGAACTTTCCGCGCTTGCCGACGAGCTCGGCCTCGACGGCCGGCAACGAGAACGTGCTCACCGGGAATTTCTGAACGGCCTGATCGATGCCGCACTCGAAGACTCTGTGATAACCGACGTCGAGCTCGACCAGTTATGCCGTGCAGCAGCGCTTCTCGAACTAGACGCAAAGCTCGTCACTCGCCGCACGAACACCTACCGGATCACCGAATCCACCATCAGGCTGGAAGCTGGAATGAAGGTGTGCTTTACCGGGGCCGCTCTCGACGAGCTCGGTGAGCCTATCGACCGGGAAACCGTCGTCGAACCCGAAGCGCGCCGTTTCGGACTTGTCACGCACGATTCGCTAACCAAGTCCTGTGGACTTCTTATCGCCGCCGACACGGCATCGGAATCGACTAAGATCGACGCCGCTCGCCGCTTCGGCGTCCCCGTCGCGTCGTTTTCCGACTACCGCCGGGCTCTCGCAACGCAAAACTTGCTGCCGGTCACGACGATCGCGAATCCTGGTGTGGCACAGGTGTGCGGCAGCTGCGGCAACTCCTGGATGGCGGCTCGACGATCCAGTGCCCCACTCTGTGGTCCGTGCCGCGGCAGTCGATCTGACACCGGGAAGAGTGGTAGCGCGGGGCGACCGCCGAAGGCGTTGACGCCACCGGCGATCGAAACGCTTACCTGTACCGAATGCATGTCCAGCTGGGAACGGCCGCGCACCCGCGGCAGGCGACCCCTCCGATGCCCTCAGTGCGTGCCGAACCGCGACGAGTACCCCACATAAGTTCTCGGGGGACGCCTACGACGGGTTGCTCCCCGCCGATCGTGCGCACTGCCAGGTCCAGCGCCACGCAGCGGGCCTGGCCGCCGGGGTTGTTGTGCGACTTGCCCGCGAGCTAGGATGTAGAGCCCAAGACGGCAACGAAACGTACTGTCCCGGGTGGATCAGCGCCAACGGGTTCCTCAGCGTCGCAGGTGCTTCCGCCGCTAGAGACGCGCCGATCAGAACGGAATACGCGAAACCTCAAAGTGGGTCGACGGCCATGGATTTCCGATGGGCGTTATCGCGGCGTCGAAAGCGGGTTAGCCTGACGCGGGGACAGTTCGACGATCTCGCCACTGATCGCCCAGCCTGCGTCAGCAGGCCCGGGTGCGGCGGTGAGGAGTTCGCCAGCGATACACCAGTCGTCGGCCGGGTTCCACTGGACGGCGGGCCCCCTCAAGAAGACCAGTCGAGGCACAGCACCCAGCACGGCCCATCTGCGTTCCAGCAGGAGGGCCTCGATCTCTTCTGGAGCGGCAGGAAGCACTTTCGCCAACCGCGCCGCGACCTCACCCGACGTTGAAAGGTCAGTGTGGGCTTGGAACGCGCTAACGACCCCGTCGATAACTCCCTTGACCAGTTCAGCATTCGGGCCAGGTGAGTCGGCTCGTGGTGGCTGGATACTCACTCGAACGGCGAACGGTGTCCCCGCCGCGAGAGGTGGTCCGGGCTGACCGCTGCGGCGGCGAGCAATCGCCAGCCAAAACCTGGGCGAGCACCATCTTGCGAGGGAACTCGCCGAGATCGGTCCATCCGAAAGACGCGACGGTACGCCCCAGCTGCCACTGGGTGTAGCTGCCTTCGCGGGCGGCGAGTGCGTAGCGGTAACCGACTCGATACTGCTGGCCGTCGGGCGACGCTGGGGTGTCGAGTCCGTGCTCGAAGCGGATCCCATACCGGCCAGCCTGACTGAACGAGTGATGGAGGTTGTACAGCACAAGGTTCTCGATGTCCGTACGCGGTGGCTTGTCACCGTAGAACGTGGCGTGCAGGACTTCGTCGGCAGACGGCAGTAGCCTCGCGCAACGCGTCGTGATGATTTTGCGGAGACGCTTTTGCCATTCAGGCTCGTTCTCGAATTGGATGTAATGGTCGGCCCAGGCCGTAACGACTGTGCTGGCTGGCTCCGTTGGAGGCGCGTGGTATTGGCCGCCGGTGTCGCGGCTGGCGCTCTCCGCTCCTGTGCCCGTCATCGACGTGAGTCTACGGAGCTCCCTGCTGCGGACGAGGGGCATGGCCCATTGCAACGTGACGACAGCAGCGGCCCCGTGCCGTTGATAGGAATCGCCACGCTGGCGTCATTCTCACGGCTTCAACACGATCGTTGCTCGTTGCCTCCGCGGCGATCTATGTCCCCAGCTCGCGGTTTCAGGTCTACTACCCGAAATCTACGCATTGCCACCACTTGATGTCCTCGGAATCTGCTCTCGTGCAGTGGTTCTCGACCTCGCCGTCACCCATCAACGCGCAGAGTCTGCGAAGTCCTGGGTACTCGACGACAACCTGGCCGGCATCGCAGTATCGACCAGACTCGGCTACCGCCTCACCAACCGCCATCACATCACCGAACACGGTCACAGGTATATCGAAGAGGTCTACCAGCTTGAGCGAGACGTCTGGCTTCGGTCCCCGGCCCGCCGACGGGATTCCCCGCCATCGGCGGCGTCGATCAGCGGTAACCCTATTGGATCGCTGACGCCCAGGACGCTAATCAGTACCCCGGGTACAAGACGTGCTGAAGCGGCACGCGCGTGTCCCTTTACTTGGCGAACATGCCTCTTCCCATCGCATTTCGCCACGGCTATGCAGGTCTCGGCGCTCATGAGCCGATATCCGCGCGACCGGCCTCGGCGGCGTTGACCGTCTGGGCGAGAAGCACGGCGATGGTGGTCGGTCCCACTCCGCCGGGTACCGGGGTGATGAGCCCGGCCCGCAGCGCTGCCGCACCGTACTCGACGTCGCCCACATTGCCGGGGTTATAACCCGCATCAATGACTGCGGCACCAAACTTGATCCAGTGTCCTTTGACCAGTTCTGGGCGGCCGACCGCAGCGATGACGACATCAGCCTCACCAACCACGCTCGGCAGGTCGACTGTCTTGGAATGGCAGTAGGTGACGGTGGCATCCCTTGCGAGCAGCAGCATCCCGACCGGCTTCCCGAGAATGGGACTGCGCCCTATCACCACGGCACGTTTCCCGGCCAGCTCAACGTCGTAGGCGTCGAGCAGTCGGAGGATGCCGGCCGGCGTGCAGGATTGAAAGCCGCTGCTGCTTAACGCCATCGCTGCGAACGAGGCTGCGGTGACCCCGTCGACATCTTTGGCGGGGATGATCGCTTCGAACACCCGCCGCTCCTCGATCTGAGGTGGCATCGGGTGCTGGACCAGGATGCCGTCCACGGTGTCATCAGCAGACAACGCTTCGACCAGAGCAATCACTTCGGCCGTGATGGCCGAGCCGGGCAGGTGGTGATGCCGCGAAGCGAGGCCGGTGGATCGGCAGCGATTGGCCTTCATCCGCACATAGGTATGTGACGCGGGATCATCGCCGACCAGCACGGTGGCCAGGCACGGTCTGCGGCCCACAGCATCGACGAATCGTTTCGCACGAACTGCTGTATCGGCCAGGATCTGACGTGCGACGGCAACACCGTCAATGACATCGGCGCTCACGACAACTCCTCTGCGTAGAGGGGCACCCAGGCGGTCGATGCTTCCGTGTTGCGCTTCCCGGTGGTGTCCCACCTACGCCAGTCGCGTCGCACCCATCCTAGGTGAGGAACGGGGCCGGGTTTGTCGTCGACGCCTTCCCCTGAGACCGACCCTCCGTGGCGTCGTCGCAACGCGTCCTATCGGGCAGGATGGGATGCTGCGCCGTGCGCCGGGGAGCGGCGCCGCGAACGCCGAGGGGAGGACCGAGATGGGCGGCATCGCTGCGCGAGCCGTGCGGGCGGCGTTGATGCTGTTCCTGGTGGCGGTCCTGTCCGGGTGCTCGTCCACCCTGTCGGGGACGGCACGCGTCGCGACCGACGCGCCCGATCCCGACGAGGCTAACGTCGCCCTGATGGACACCGGCCCATACGGGACCGTGCCCACCCACCCGTTCGGCACCGTCGGTGACGACCGCATCGCTCAGGGCAACCTCGAAGGGCAGCGGATGGCGCAGTACGTCGTCGGGCCGTGGGAGATCGACTCCACCCTGACCAAGCGCGAAGGAGCGCTGCACACCGCCGCCACCGGAACCATCCCCACCCCGGACATGATGCGCCTCAACGACGTCGCCTCGCCCGGCATCGTCGCCGTCGCCGCCAAGTACAACCTGGTCACCGGGTTCTCCTCGATCCGCATGGACCCGCTGCCCAACAGTCCCCAGCCAGGACTGGCGCTGAAGAACGTGGTGATGCGCTTCCCCGACCCGGTCGCTGCCGCGGCCGCGGCGCCGGAGATGGCTGCGGCGCTACCGGCGCCTCTGGGCGCCCCGCCGGGCCGCCGCATCCAATTCGACCGCAACCCCGAAGCGATCGCCACCGCCTTCGAGGTGCCCGCCACGGCCTACCTTCCGGCGGCCGAGGTGGTGGGCAGTTTCACCGCCCACGGCCCCTACGTGCTCTACCAGTACGTCCAGTCGGCGCGCGGGGACCTCGACTTCTTCCGCCGGAACGCCGACGTGCTGGCACAGGCGTGCCTGGATCGGCAGAAACGGCTCATCGACCAGTTCGTGCCCACCGAGCTGTCGAAACTGTCGGAGCTACCGCTCGACCCGACCGGGCAGCTGCTGGCCAAGACGCTGAACGCCCCCGACAATCGCGTGCCGTGGATGATCGGCGCCTGGAACCCCCGCGGGTGGCTGCATTTCGAGGATGACCCGCTGTTGTCGGCGTCGCTGTTCACCACCGCCGGCGTCAAAACGGTCAGCCAGCGCTTGACGACGGTGTATGAGGCCGACAGCGCCGCCGGGGCCGCCGAGATCGTCGACCGATTCTCCCAGGAGATCGGGAAGCCGGCGGCGGTGCGCCCCTTCGGTGGCGTGCCCGGCCTGCCCAACGCTCGGTGCTTCGAGCAGCGTGACGGCCTGCCCGCTGACGCCGCGATCTCCTGGCAGCGCATCCAGTGGCGATATAAGTGCGTGGCTCGCTCCGACCAGTACGCGTTCACCGCGTTTTCGGCGAGTCCCGCCGACGTCAAAGAGCAGATCGCCGCGCAGTACCGCATCCTGTCCGGCGAATAGCCGCCGGCTCGGAGCGACCGCACCTGCGGTGATGCCCGGTCGCGTTCCGACGTGTGCCAAGGTAGGCCGGGGAAGCTGTGAGGGGCTCCTGGGACAGGCGAGAGCACGACGAGGACAGGGTCGACGACGTGGCGTTGAGCGTGGGCTCGGTGGTGGCCGGCTACACCATCGAGGGGATCCTCGGCCAGGGCGGCATGGGCACTGTCTACCGGGCCCGCAACCCCACACTGCCGCGCAGCGATGCCCTCAAAGTGCTCTCCGCCGAGCTGTCGGCCGACCCTCAGTTCCGGGTCCGCTTCGAACGCGAAGCCGAGATGGCCGCCGCCCTCGACCATCCCAACATCGTCACCATTTACGCCCGCGGCGAAACCGACGGGCAGCTGTGGATCGCGATGCAGTACGTCGCCGGCAGCGACGCCGACCGCGAACTCAAGGCCGGGCGGATGACCCCGCAGCGCGCGGTCCGCATCATCGCCGAGGTCGGCAAGGCCCTCGACTATGCCCACCGCCGCTACCTGCTGCACCGCGACGTCAAACCGGCCAACTTCCTGCTCGGACCCGGCGACGAACGGGTGTTTCTTGCCGACTTCGGCATCGCGCGTGCCCTCGACGAAGCCGTCCACCTCACCCAGAGCGGGGCGGTGATGGCCAGCGTGGCCTACGCCGCACCCGAGACCCTGGCCGGAGAGATGATCGACGGCCGCTCCGACGTGTACTCGCTGGGCTGCTCGCTGTACCGGCTGCTGACCGGCGAAGCGCCGTTCTCCCCGTCCGGCGGGCTCGCCGGAATGGTGGCCGCGCACCTGACCTCGGCGCCGCCGCGGGTCACCGACGCCGTGCCGACGCTGCCGCGCGCCCTCGACGACGTGATCGCCCGGGCGATGGCCAAAAACCCCGACGACCGTTTCCGCACCGCCGCCGAGCTGGCCGACGCTGCAGCACAGGCGATCTCCGAGATCACCGTCGAGATCGGCACCACGCCCGCGGGCTCACAGACCGCGCCGTGGGAAACCGGGGCGCCGCCGGCACCCTCCATATCGCCGCCCCACCCTGGGCCGGCAGGCGGCGGTGGACCGCCCGCTCCGCGGTCGCGTCCGCTCAGCGGGCCCGCGGGGTTCGGGGGCCCGCCGGGATCGCCGGGTCCGTCGCTCGGCGGTGCGTTCTCGGCGTTGCCGCCCCTGCCGCCGCGGCGGCCGTGGTGGCGCCGCCCGCGCTGGATCGCCGCCACCGTCGCCGCCGTCGTGGTCGTCGCGTCCGGCGTCACCGCCGGTGTGGTGTTCTCCGGCGGCGAGCCGGCGCCAGGGTTTGCGCCGCAAACCTTCAGCCACAGCCGCGGCGTCACCGAGATCACCACCGAGCCGCACGCCGTCGCTGCGCTGGGACCCGGTGACGCACAAGCGATCCTGGTGCTCGGGGTGCAGCCCGTCGCGGTCGTCGCCAAAGATGGGGTGCTGCCGTCCTACGAGCAGCGCCTCCTCACCGGCGACGCCCGCATCATGGCCGACCTCGACACCGGGGTGCTCACCGCCGCGCGCCCCGACCTGATCATCGATACCGCACCCGTCAACGTCGCCACCTACAACACGCTGGCCCTGATCGCCCCCACCGTGACCCGGCCGCAGGGCACGCCGGCGTGGACGTGGCAGGAGCAGCTGCAGTGGATCGCCCGCATGCTGGGTCGCACCGACACCGCCGAGCAGCTGCTCGACCGATCCGCCCGCGAGCAGGCGGCGATCCGCGAGCAGCATCCGGCGTTCGACGGCAGGACGGTCGAGGTGGTGCACGTCTCCGATGCGCGGATCACCGTGGCGCTGGCAGATTCGCCTGCCGCCCAGTATTTGTCGGGGCTGGGATTCGGTTACCGGGACAGCTTTTCACGCGGGGACGGCGAGGTGGGCGACGTCCGGACCGTGCCCGACGCCGCCACCCTCAACGTCGGGGCGTCCGATGTCCGGATCGTGCTGCGCACCGACGCCAGATCCGGCGGCGGCAGCTACAACGGTCTGCCCGAACCCTTTTCGGACTACCGCGGCGCCACCATCATCGTCGACGACCCGACCGTCATCGCCGCGCTGGAAGGCGGCGGCTATGCCGCCACCGAGTTCCTCAACGGGTCGCTGGTCGATGCGTTGTCGCGGCAGGTGCGCTGAGGCGTCGAGACGAGACCGTTGGGAGCGTCGCGACGCGGCAGGGCGGGGCGGCGCTGAAAAGTTGATGATCGTGGGCACTGTCGGCTTTAGGCAGTCGGCATGTCCGTGACCCGGTCGCCCTGCAGCTAGGCGCACCTTATCGCGGCTGGTGAAGCACCGTGCAATTGCGGCCCCGCGCCTTCGCCTCGTACAGTGCCGCGTCGGCGGCATCCATCAGCTCCGGCAACGAGGCGGGCACGTGCGCCGTCGCGACGCCGAAGCTGGCGGTCAGCGACTTGCTCGCACCGCCATAGGCGAAGGTGTGCGCGGCGAGCCGGGAACGAACCGATTCCGCGAAGGCCAACGCCCCTGCTGCACCGAGATCAGGCGTCAGGACGGCGAACTCCTCGCCCCCGATGCGACCTGTCACGTGGCTGGTGTCTGGTTCGCTGCGCAGCAAGTCGGCGAAGGTGGTGAGCGCGAAATCCCCACCGGCGTGCCCGAGCTCATCGTTGACTTTCTTGAAGAAGTCGAGATCGGCCAAGATCAGCGCCGCAGAGGCCGCACTGCGCAGTGCCACTGTGGCGCGTTCGGTGAAACCGCGCCGGTTCAGCAGACCGGTGAGCTCGTCGCGGTCCCGCTCGACGCGAAGGTCACCCACCAGATCGGCCACGATTGCGGCGAGCACCACCAACATGACCAACGGCAGGATCACCACCGTGACCACGGTTATCCCCAGTGCTACAGGTGATCTCGCGAATTGGCCAATCGCACCGTCACTGGCGACCTCACGGGGCAAATCCGAGAACGGAACCAGGAAGGCCGTCACGAACAGGCCGACGGACAACACCGATATCGCGACGACAACAGACGTGTCAGAGGGTCTGCGCCCACGACTGACCCACAGGCGCGCGGCGGTGAACACCACCACAATGCCAAGACACACATTCTGAGTAACGATGCGCCCAGACACCATCGGTGACACGTACGCGAAATACCATACCGCCGAGGCCAATGCGACGATGATGACGATCGCCGCGGAATACGCTAGCCGCTCTCCGGAGCGGCGCAGCAGACCGTCGGCGAGCAACACGAAGCCGATCGGGAGCAGGACGCCGTGCACTGACGCCGACAGCGCGACGTCCCCGCCCAACGACAGCACCCAATTCGAGGCGAAGAAGCACAGGATCGCCGCGGCGAAAAGCAAGGCGTGACCGCGACGGCGATCGATCATCCAGAGTACGACGAAACCGCATCCGATCCCGATCAGCGTGAAGGATCCGAGATCGATCAACGCGAATAACCCCGAGCTCATCGCCGGCGACCTGACGGCGGTCTCGACGGCTTCACCTACCGCCACCCGGCAACACACGACACCGACCGACGCGAAGCAGCACACGACGGCGGGACGGCACAGAACTTCACACGCACAGGCCTCAGCCTCGCACAATCGTCGACGACCGGGCGGCTTCCTCAACCGAACAGCGCCAACATCCACACACCCAGCTGAGCCGCCACTCTCACCGCACCCCGCGGTGCCAGCACGTGGTGCGCGGTGCGCCGAGACGCGGCGATCCCACGGTCGCGGTGACGGTAGCGCGTAACCACCGACACACGGACAAGCTGGCGGAGCGCCGCGATCACGCGGAAAAGGTGCACACCCGCGGTGTCAGCCGTCTTTAGGCTGATGATGGTCCCCCTGAGGCGCCAACCCGGAAAGCACTATGTCGCACACCCAGCCCTCGCTCATGATGTCCGAGCCGCGCGGCGCCGCGCGGTTCTTCTGGTGCTGGCTGATCATCGCCACGGCAATGTCGGTCACCGGCAACGTCGCGCACGCGCTGCTACACGCCCCTGCCGCCACCGCGTTGCTGGCCGCCGGTGCGGCGCTCGTCCCGCCCGTGGTGCTGCTCGCCGCCACCCACTCGGTGTCGACGCTGGTGCGCGCCCGCGTCGGCGGCGCCATCTACTGGGCGGCGCTGGGGATGACGCTGGCACTGGCGGCGTGCGCCTTCGTGCTGTCCTTCGAAGCGCTGCGGTCACTGGCCATCAGCCTGGGCCTACCGACCTCGATCGCCTGGCTGTGGCCGTGCGCAATCGACGTCGCCATCGCGCAGGCAACGCTGTGTCTGTTGTCGCTGAGCCGGCGAGGACCAGCAGCGGCGCCGGCGGCGAGCGAACGCGAGGCGCACATCTCGGGTGACATATCCTCTCACGCTGCATCTTTCGGCAACGAGGAGCCGCATTCGATGCCAGGTGTGATGGAGCCGGAGGCGAATCGCTTCGGCGTCGGCGAGGACCACGCCCAGACACTCAGCGAGCCCGCCGAGGCCGCGTTAGAGCTGCCGGAGGTGGACGAGGCTGCCGTCCGGAGGTGGTCGCCGATCGCCGAATCGATTGTGCGCGAGGGCGTGACCTCAAAGGCTGTTGCGGTCGTCGCCAGCATCCTCGCCCAGCGGGAAGCGGGCATGCCGCCCAGCACCATCGGGCGCACCCACCGTGTCCATCACACCACCGTCGGACGCATTCTGTCGGCGGCTGATTCGCTGACCGGGTGACGTCGGCGGGCCGCTGGGGCGGTCGGGGAGCACGGTGGCGGTGCTGAGCGTGTCCATCCCGGCGACCAGCCGATTCGAATGTCGATGCACGCACCACGCCGGCCAACACACGCCCCGAGTAGTCGGGTACTGATTGTCGGCGACAACGCCGAAACCAGCGGCGGCTACGTCATTGCCGCGGATGTCGGTGAAGACAGCGGTCGACGCTGTCGTGAGCTCGGCCCTCGTATGGTTGCCCCTACGGCAAGTGATCTTGACCGCACTCTTGGATGGGCGTCGCTGCGGTCAACTTCAGCCGTGAAGTGTTTACGTCTGAGTTGCCGCGTATCGCGAACGGTCGCACAGCTCCTGGTGCCGCGATACCCGTTGCAACACCACAGAGCCGTTCAACCACGGAAAGATCACCTGACGTGTCCTGTCGTGTGCCCGGGCTGTACGGATGGCGGCGGCTCGGCTGAGCCGCTAATTACTCGCCGATCGGAGTGGTCAACGCGAAGTAGGCATAGTTGCGGTCGAGTCGGTTCTCGGGCACCAGCGTGATCAACTGCGGAATCAGACCGCAGTCGGCGGCCAGCTTCCAGAACTCCTCGATGGTGAAGGTTGTCGTCAAAGCCAAGTTTCGTGCGTAGGCGATACCCGGCCGGCCACGTCGACCTTCGCTGGTGTGGTACTTCATCTGAACAAGCGCCATACCTCCCGGCACCAGAACGCTTTTGGCGATATCAAGGATGGCCCGGACTGCATCCACGCCCGTGGTCACCTCGATGACGTACAGGCACAGAAAGACATCACAACTGTTCTCCAACCCGACAACGGTCTTCTCGGGGCAGTCCAGGTCGATGAGCCGCGCCTCGATGGGAGTCGCGCAGGTCGACCGCACCTGTCGGAGGCACTCGTCCAGGCTGTCCTGAGCAATGTCGGCCGCGATGAACCGTTGCGCATGGGGCGCGAAGGCCACCGCGTTGGCCCCACCACCAGTACCCCACTCCAATACCGTGCCTGGGCCAGGCACGCGTAGGGCGCGGGAAAACTGTTCGTACATCTTCCAGTGGTCACGACCGACCTCGAGCCAGGCATCGTCCCCAATGCCGTTGCGCCAATGCGAGTTGGCTTCCCATGCCTTTTCCTCGGGCGCCGACCAGTAGCGCGCGGCCTGACGCTCGATCCGGCCCCGGAATCGCTGCCCGCCCACGGCACCCACCGCTGAGGCGAGAAACCGCTCCCCACGCAATGCCACGTCAGATACCTCCGCACCTGGCGCCCGTCGCTGCCGCAGCTGATCCCTGCACTGAGGCACCGCACCTCAAAGGCCCCAGCTTCCCCCATCTCAGCAACGAGACAGTCCGCCTGTCTACGTTCATCAGCAGATACTAAATCAAGATCAATTAGTTCCCGCAACCTCAGCTCCATCCCCGATGGACGTTCAGTGGCGTGTGGTTTTCGGCGTCCCCAGCGTCTGCCGAATCAGGCTCGCCGCGCGATGGATGTCAGGGGTGGCGGTCTGCACCGGATGAAAGTGGTTGCCGCACTCCGCGCAGTGCCACTTCCCGTACGCACAGTAGGCGATGTCGGTACTGCGGCAGAAGGCACAGCTCGACACTCTGCCCAGGGTCCACCCGGCAATGGCGTACAGACAGAACACAATCGCCGCAGCGGGCAACACCATCCGGATCATGGTGGTGACTCCTCTGGTAGCGCCTCGGGAATGTGCCGGAGTTGTACCATCCGCCGAGCATGGCGCCGAGCACCTGCGTTGCGTTGCTGGCGGTTTGGCCACGGTGGTGAGTTTTTGTTGGTCAGGTTAGTTTCCGCCTCGATCACGTTCGTCCCCGTGCGGCATCGGCGACGCCTCTGCCAATGCGGAGCACGGATGAGGTCGTCACCGCGGTGGCCATTGACGTTGAGCGACTCGGCCGCCTGGACATCGTGGTGGGCAATGCGGCCGGTGGAGTCAGGTCTGTTCTTGCCGAGCCTGTCGGCGGCGGCGGGCCCGCTGTCTTTGGTCAAACAGCACCGGTCGGCGCCAGCGCAGAAGTTCCTCAAGCGAATCTCTGGTCCTTAGATGCGGTGCTGAGAATTGTTCGGTAACTCCCCTGCGGGGAGCGGTCGTGGAGCACGACGGAAAGTGGGCGTCACGTGTCCAGTCGCCGGGACAAGATTTCTCGGAGCGTGGGCAGAACCCGTTGATCCTTGGGGCGATTGGCGGCCTGTTTGGATCGGATGACATCGGCGAGCGACGCGATCTCGGCGCTCGCGCCGTACAACGACACCCGCGCGGCGTCTCGATGCAGATCGGGATAGCCGCGCGTTCCATCGGGCTCAAAGTTCAGGTCGAGATCACCGGCATCAGTGGTCAGATTCCACGTCCGAACAGCCGCAAGTGAATTCGCATCGCAGGCGAAAGGCAGTCCACCGGGCTCGGACTCCGTGCGGACTCGCGCGTTCAACTCACCAAGCGCCGCCGCCAGGCGATCGAGATTGCGGCGATCGGTGTCTGGAGTGATGTCGGCATCCTCAGTGGGGAAGGGGGAGCCGTGATAGACCGCCGCAAGACCGCCGATGAGCACGTACACCACCTGGTGGCGCTCCAGAACCTCCAGGAGGCGGGCGAGGTCGAGCTCCATCCGCGACTACCGCGCTCGGCGCACGGCCGACAGTTGCCGCGCAACTCGGGCGTGCCGTTCCAGACGCTGCTGGCCCGTCAGCGGCGCCAGCCGATCGGCTTGGGCGAGGTCGCTGTCGTCGTGGGGGACCAGCATCACCTCGACGTCGAAGCCGCACAGGCGAGCCAAGCGTCGCACGTCATCGAAAGCGACCGCAGTGCGACCCGACTCCCACCGCGCGATCACCGGCTGCACGGTGTTCGCGCGATCGGCGAGTTCCCGCTGCGTCAATCCGGCGCGGCGCCGGGCCTCCCGGATCAGGTCACCACCGTAGCTGGTCATGATTAAACTATAGCGAATCTGCTATAAAATACGCATCCCTCCTACAGGGGCGTGAGCGATGCGGTCCGCACGCGGTTGGAGAGCAAGTGGTGTGCGGGGATCGTGAAGGCTGCCGCCGTTGCGGCAGGTGCCCGGCTGATCCGGCACCCGTTGCCGTCCATACATCGTCCGACGCCGGGAAGCGTGCACCGCGATCGACGCGGCAGGCTTCACATCTGTTTGGCTATCCGCTGCAGCACCTCGACCACGTGATACGGCCCAGGCTCCACCATCGCGGCGTCGTCGGAAAACAAGCAACCCAGCTCCATCGCCCGTTCGACGTCATCCACTAGGCAATGTTCGTTGACCGCCAACTCGTCCGCGACGCTGTTGCACGACAGTGGCGAGCAGTCAAACCACCCGTCGAAGCCGGTGTTGACGACGTCGTAGCCGATCGGCGCGTAGGCCGACAGATCGGGGTTGGCGGGTAGGCCCGGCCACTCGTCGGCGGGCGACCATGGCGCACGGTTCCCGTCGTCGAAGCGGACGCAGACCGCTGTTCGTGAAGGGCTCCACCGCGGCACGTCACCCCAACACCACGATCACCGAACGCGGTTGAGCAGCAACCGGATTCGGCGGTGTCCCCTCGGCTCGACAGACGGGCCGAGGGGACACCAGACCGACCCACTTCCGAAAGGTGAAGTCCCCTTGATCCGCACCACCGTTGAAGCCCTCGGCGGCGCGCAAGCCGTTCCCAGTGAGCTGATTCCGGTCCGTGAGCTGCATCAGCGCCTGATCGATCAGGTGGCCACCAGTGGGGGCAACGTCGTCCTGGCCGACACCGCCGGTAAGCCTGCCGCCGTTGTCATGTTCCGTCAGCGCTACGAGCAGCTGCTCGACGAGCTGAACACGCTGCGCCGCACAACCGCCCACAACGCCTGATGGTGGGGGAGGGGCATCACGTGCTGACCGACGACGACGTGCAAGCTCTCGACCGACGCGCGCGCGAGGTGGGAGGCGTCATCGGCTGGGATCTGCAGTTCGTCGTCGCCCCCAACGCGGAGTTCGTCGGTCTGGCGGCCGGCGGCGGCGCTGATCACGTTGACCAGATCATCGTCCTCGGCCCCAGCCGGATCAACGATCTCGCCGTCCACGAGATAGACCTCGCACTCGACGCACTCCGGCGCGGCGAACGGCACATCATCCTCGACAAAGACGGCGATCCCCGGCTGATCTGAACACGCAGCCGGCGGGTTCTTCTCTACGCCTCTCCAGTCCGACCCGCATAGCGGTCCCGCGCAGCCCGACGTTCAACATCGGCGGTCTCGCTGTTGAACTCCGACGCCAGCTGGGAGTAGCCGACATTGAGGTCATCCGGGTCGGGCTCGGCTTTTACGTGAATCACTTCGACCTCATTTCCGGGGAACGCCGTAGCGGGCGCGGATCTCGTCTTCGCCGAACGTGCGGCCGGCGGCGATGTCGGCTTCCGATTCTCGTAGTGATTCGCGAAGGTCCGCCCCGTTGATCGGCCAGTCGTCGAGTTCCCCAGGTGCACTGCTGCTGCCCTGGATATCGCCGTTCTCTTCCGTCACCTTCGAAGGATAGGTCTCCTGCCTTCCGGCACCCCCCGCGCCCAGACCGCGCGCGCACCCCTCGACACATCCCGCTCCGGCGTCTACCGCTGCCTCGACCAACCGCGGCCGTCAGCCTGAGGCGCCAAGAAATACCGCAAGGAGCTGACGGAGCCATTCACGGGCAGCAGCAAGGTCATCGTCGAGCAGCAGTTGGACGGTCACGCCGTCGTAGACCGCGATCGCGGCCCGTGCGGCGTCTGATGGCGTGGTCAGTGGCGGCGGTAGTGGCGAGTCGACTTCGGCCAGGCGTTGCTCGATGGCTGTACGAAGTTGGTGCCGGTGTTCCATGAGCAGGCTGGCGACATCCGGGTGACGCGCCGCGTGCATGAGGAAGTCGGTCTTGATGAGAAGCCAATCACGTTCCAGCAGAAGGGTTTCAGCGACGCGATCAAGCGTCGACTCGTAGCTGATGCCACCTGAGGCGTGGGTGATGGCGTCGGCGACCTGCTCGGTGATGACTCGAGCCTTCTGCTCGTAGAGGGTGAAAAACATCGCATCGAGACTGTCGAACTGCGAGTAGAACGCCCCGCGGGTGTATCCCGCGGCGGCACACACGTCCTCGATGCGGGTGCGTCCGAACCCCTTGTCGGCGAAGACCCGGTAAGCGGCGTCAAGCAGGCGCGACCGTGTTTCGGCGCGCCGCTTCGTGACGCGCGTGTGCTTGGCCGGCGCGGCCTCGGTCCCCACTGTCATGTCGCCCACACTCTATTGCATCGCATATCCGATGCGTTAGTGTATCCGATACATAAACGTCTTGAACGGAGGAGATGGCATGGACGCCGACGTCGTCGTGGTAGGTGCCGGACTGGCCGGGCTGGTCGCGACCCACGAACTGACCCGCCGCGGCAAGAAGGTCGCCCTGGTCGATCAGGAGAACGCCGCCAACCTGGGCGGACAGGCCTTCTGGTCGTTCGGCGGCATCTTCCTCGTCGACAGCCCCGAACAGCGCAGGATGGGTGTGAAGGACTCCTTCGAATTGGCCTGGAACGACTGGCAGGGCAGCGCCGCGTTCGACCGACTCGACGACGAAGACCTGTGGGCCTCCCGATGGGCGCGGGCTTACGTCGAATTCGCCGCCGGTGAGAAGCGGGCCTACCTGCACGAGCACGGCGTCACCTTCCTGCCGACGGTGGGATGGGCCGAACGCGGCGACCTCACCGCGACCGGGCACGGCAACTCCGTCCCCCGCTTTCACGTCGCCTGGGGCACCGGGACCGGTGTGGTGGAGCCCTTCGTCAACTCCGCGTTGCAGGCCGCAGACCGTGGACTGGTGACCTTTCACCACCGTCACCGCGTCGACGAACTGATCTACAGCGACGGCGCCGTCGTCGGGGTGCGCGGGGTGACGCTAACCCCCGACAGCGCGGTCCGCGGCGCACCGTCCAACCGCGATCACATCGACGACTTCGAACTGTTCGGCCAGGCGGTGGTCATCACCACCGGCGGTATCGGCGCCAACCACGACATCGTGCGCAAATACTGGCCCGAACGGATGGGCACACCCCCCAAGACGATGATCACCGGCGTACCCGCCCACGTCGACGGACGCATGCTCGACATCGTCGCCGATTCCGGTGTGCGACTGGTCAACCGGGACCGCATGTGGCACTACACCGAAGGCATCGTCAACTGGAACCCGATCTGGCCCAACCACGCCATCCGCATCCTGCCCGGACCGTCGTCGATGTGGTTCGACGCCCTGGGCCGCCGTCTTCCCCAACCGTTCCTGCCCGGCTACGACACCCTGGGCACGTTGCGCTACCTGCGCACCACCCCCGACATCGCCCAGTACGACCACTCCTGGTTCATCCTCACCCAGAAGATGATCGGCAAGGAGTTCGCGCTGTCGGGCTCGGAGCAGAACCCCGACATCACCAACAAGGACAAGAAGGAGTTCCTCAAGGAGCGGCTACTGAACAAGGGCGCACCCGGCCCCGTCGAGGCGTTCAAGGAACACGGCGTCGACTTCGTCGTCGCCCACAACCTCGAAGAACTCGTCGGCCGGATGAACGCCCTCACCGACCAGCCGCTCCTCGACCCGGCCGAGATCCGCCGCCAGATCGAGGCCCGCGACCTGCAGATGGCCAACCCGTTCAGCAAGGACGCCCAAGTGCAGGGCATCCGCAACTCGCGTAAGTCCCTCGGCGACCGGCTCGGTCGCACCGCCGCCCCGCACCGCATCCTCGACCCCTCCGCGGGCCCGTTGATCGGAGTCAAGCTGCACGTGTTGACCCGAAAGACGTTGGGCGGCATCCAGACCGACCTCGCCTCCCGTGCGCTCGACCACAACGGCCAGCCCATCCCCGGCCTGTACGCCGCCGGTGAGGTCGCCGGCTTCGGCGGTGGTGGCGTGCACGGCTACAACGCCCTGGAGGGCACCTTCCTGGGCGGGTGCGTCTTCTCCGGACGCACCGCCGGCCGCACCCTGGCCGACACCCTGTAAACCACCCGCCCCGACGAGGAGAGAGGGTTCGACGTTGTCCTGGCAGATGCACGTGATCGCGGCCTACGCCCGGTTGTGGCGACGACCCCGCACGTACGGCTCAGCCGCCAGCGCCGCAGCCTTCCTGCGGCGCCCGAAACACAGCGCCGCACCACACGTCCGGCTGACCAAGCTGCGGCACCACCGCATCGGCGAAACCCGCTACGGCGACTACACCTGCTACACCGTGCACCCACCCGGGCAACCCGACGTTCAAGACAGTCTCGGAAGCACCATTTACGTGCACGGCGGCGGTTACGTCACCGAGATCGCCGTCGAGCACTGGAGTCTGATCGCCGACATCGCCACCGCCACGGGCCGCCCGGTGCACGTGCCGATCTACGGCCTGGCGCCCGACCACGACGCCCTCGAGGCGCACGCGTTCCTGCGCGAGGTGCTGGCCGACCTCACGTCGGGGGGACCGGTGCATCTAGCCGGCGACTCCGCCGGCGGCGGACTCGCGCTGGCCGTCACGCAGCAGTGGCTCGCCGACGGTGGTGACCCGCCAACGGGGCTGACCCTGATCAGCCCCTGGCTCGACGCGACGGTAAGCAACCCGGCCATCCCCACCCTGGCCCACCTCGACCCCTGGCTGAGCGTCGAGGCACTGCACGTCATCGCCGAGGCCTGGGCCGGTCCGCTCGACATCGCCGATCCTCGCGTCAGCCCCCTCCACGGCGATCTCTCCACGCTGCCGCCCGTCGACCTGTACGTGGGAACCCGCGACATCCTCCAACCCGACTGCCCACGGCTGCGCGACGAAGCCCCCGAAGGGCGGGTGTCCTACACCGAAGAGCCCGGTGCGCTTCACGTGTACCCGCTGCTGCCCGCCCCGGAAGGGCGCCGCGCCCGCGCTCAACTGCTCACGCGCCTGAGCGCACGGCTCCGTCCCTGAACCCAACCGAGCGGCACCCGCTGGCTAACGGGGTCGCCAACCGACGGTGCAACAGGCAGACAGCTTGGGCTTTCAGCTGTTGGCGGTGGCGTGGATGTAGAGCTGCGGGACGACGTCCTCCGAGCGTCCGGTTTCCTCGATGTTGTGCTGTATCCAGTTCTCGGCGGTGCGCGCCGAGTAGAACAGCGGCCGTCCGATGTTGGCGACCCGCGCCAACCCGGAGCCGAAGCCGATCGTGGTTTCGGCGTAGAACCGCAGCCCGCCGTGGGTCGGGCCGTAGAGGTGCACGATTCGACCCACGCGCACACCGGCTTTGACGATGTCGAAGGTGAACTCCTCCTCGTCGAGACGGGTCGTGGTCACGGTGGCGTGAATGCGGTCGTGGAAGTCGTTGAACGTCTCGTCAATGGTGAACGTGGTGCCGACGGCGATCCGACCGGCCGGCGCGGACGGTGACGGGCGGGGCGTGACGGCGATGTGGTCGCGGTGATGCCACAGGTGGTAGTGGCTGACCTGCGGGCCGGTGAAGTCGACGCCGATCCACGTCGTCGTGCCGGGCAGGTTCTCGAACCACCACCGCATCATCGGCGGGGTGACCCCCCGCAACGTGTCGTGTTCGATCTGCACCCGAATCGCACCGGACCGAAGGGTCTGCACGTTCACCCATTTCGCCGAGGACACCGGCTTGAACGCCAGGGTTCCCGCACGCTCAAGTGCCGCGCGGGCGCGAAGACGCTGATCACGTAACTCACCGAATGTCCTGCCCACCAGCCGACCTCCTGGACACAGTTTCTACATCTGTAGAAATCTTCTACAGATGTAGAATACATCGGTGAGCGAAAGTCGTGGCACCTCCACTGGCAGCCGCCGCTCCGCGATCGCCGACGCCGCGATCGCGGTGCTGGCCACCAGCGGCTCGCGCGGTCTGACCCATCGAGCCATCGACAGACAGCTGGGGTTGGCGGAAGGCTCGACGAGTGCCTACCTGCGCACCCGCGCCAGCCTCTTCATCGCCGCCACCGCGCGCCTGGCCGAACTCGACCGCGCCGCACTCGACGATCTGCATAGACGGCTGCGAGCCGGAGGTGTCGATATCACGCCCGCCCATGTGGTGGCCGCGATCGTCGACGACTGGACGACACCGCAGGCAGCGCCCCGACAACTGGCCCGCATCGAACTGCAACTGGAAGCCACCCGAAACCCCGAGGTCGCCGAAGCGCTGGCGACCCAGCGTCTGACGTTCCTCGGCCTGGCCCACACCACGCTCCGCGCCTGGCGAGACGCGGACGGCGTGCAGAACGCCGACCCACCCGATGCCGTCGCCGGAGTGCTCATCGCGCTGGTCGACGGGCTGATCGCAGACCGGCTGTTGCACAACCGAACCGCCGTACCCGCGCAGCAGCTCACCCAGGCCTTGGACGAACTGCTACGGGTCCCCGGCTCTACGGCTGCGATGACGGTTACCCCCCGCCTGCCCGCGGCATCAGATCCAACATGACGGCGCTGATGCTCACCGCGCGTATCGGCGACCACACCCACACACTGGCAGAGATCCAACGCTGGGAAGCCCACCGCGCACTTCGCGTGCTGGCGCGGCTGCGTCGTCGGCTCGGACACCGCGCCGTCGTCGAACTGCTCCCCGACGTCGATGGGGTCGCGCTGACCGGCGCCGACCTGACCTCACAACGGGCGGCAATTCGCGCGATCAAGACCGGACTCGGCCACGCCGGGATCTACGCCCTGCTGCAACGGGACATCGCGATCACCGAACGCGCCGCTCGACTCGCCGTCACCGCCAGCCGCGGCAAGACCGCCCACAGCACCACCCACCTCACCGCCCCCGGATACTCCGCCAACGCCTTCGTGCAGTGGTTCGACAACCTCACCGCCGAGAACAACGAAGCCGCCATGGTGGAAGCGAGTCCTGACCACTACCTGCTGCGCGGATTACCCGACGGCCGGCAAGAGGTCGTCGAAACCACCGGAGGCTCACCACTGGCGACCCGCTTCATCGTCGACTACGACCATCCCGATCCAGGGACCGTCCCCGCCGACCCGCGGTACCCCCACCAAATCGTCGGTCGCGCCGTCCTCGATGACGGCCACATTGTCGGCGGCGTCCGACATCAGTTCCGCAACGAGGGCGACACACTGCACGCGCACCTAACAGTCGAGTTCCCCGCCACCTTTCCCCAATCCATAATTAACGCCCACCGCTGGCATCTCGCAAGTGAATTCAGCAACTGGATCACCGCCTCCGCACACCCCGACAGGTACGACAGCCAAGAGAAGGCTCCCGGTCGGTGACTCCGAGCAGGGGGCAGACCACCAACCCGTTTCCCGCGGACACCAAGGTGTCTCGTTTCTAGAGAAATGAGACAGCCCTTCGCGGCCAACGCTGTGGCGCATCGCGCCAGCTCGCGGTGTCTCATTTCTTGTCTCACACCGCGTGTCTCAGACTCTCGATGTCGGAGGTTGATGAGACGGTCGTGGCGTGTCAACGAGACTCGGGTTCGTTGTATCGAGTCGCTGTTGGTGGTCGCGTCGAGTGTCGCGAGGTCGCTGTGCGCCCTCGTCACCCCGCTTGAAACCAGTGTTCTAGACGTCAACGCTTTCGACGTTCCAGTACCGGACTGATGACGGCAGTCAACGCCTCACGGCATCCTGTCGAGCGCGGTGATCAGCTCCCTGTTGGCGGCGCGGGCGGCGTCGAGTTCGCCTTCGCGCTCTTCTAGTTGACGTTGCAAGGCCACGTTGCGTTGTTCGAGTCCGGCGACTTGTCGTTGCAGCTCGTCGATGTCAGATGCTGCGCCGAGGCCTGCCGCCCCGCGCTGAGCTGCCCTGAATTCTTCGAGCCAAACACCACAGTTGGCGTCGTGGATCGGATCGTGCCTCTCTCAGCCCGAGCGCATCTGATCGTCGCAGCTGAAAGTCGAAGCGCCCGAACGGCTGTCATTCACAGGCGACGCCATCGCCGTCTCGGTCCAAGGCTGCCCGGTACCCGGGCTGGCCCGCGTACAGCGGCGCAGCCCCGGCGCGGCGCGCCTCGGCGCAGCTGCTGTAATAGGCGCCCGTGGGCATCTGCGGCATGAGGGGGACCGGCGCGTAGGTCGACGTCGTCGTGCTCGGCGGAATCACGGTGCCCGGCAGCGGGACGTCTTCTGGGGGCTGGTCGACCACGGGTGGCGCTGGTGGCGGGCTGGCGCTCTCGGTGACGGTGATCGTGACGGGCGCGGGAGTTGCCGTCACGGTGCGGGTCACCGTCGTCGTCGGCGACGCCGTGTGGTCGTCGCCGTCACCGCAGCTGCCGACAAGCACCAGCAGCAACACGACTGCGGCGACACCAGCACCGATGAGGGTGCGGCTGTTGATAAGTGGTTGCTGCGTTGACAAAGCGAGGCCCCCAGCCGATCTGTTGGGCCCTCCACCCCGAGGCCCGCGCCGTTGGGACGGTACCCGGTGCGGCCCTTCCTGTTGCGGAGTTTGTGGGGTCTCGGCGCGCCTCGGGAACCGGCCCATCGCACGGGCCTTGCCCGGGTAACGCCCGCACTTTGTCCGCCGTAAGCCCGTATTCCGCAGTTCAGGGGCGTGCTCGCTCGGTCTTGCCGGAGCGCTGCGGTACCCGCGACACCGGCCGGGACGGCGCGGCCGGCGCCCGAAACTGCTGCTCCCTGCCTGGAGCCGGCGCCTCGATAATGAGGAGGTGTCCATTCAGGGTGAGGCGGTCGAGGCGTTGGCGGTCGTTCGGCGGGCCCGTTCGCTCTTCGGTAACCCCGAGCCGGTCGGTGCGGCAGGGGCGCCGTTGGAGTCGGCGGCGGTATCCGCGGCGGACGCGGGCATGCAGGCTGACGGGTTGGCCGGGCGGGCGGTTGAGCGGCACCGCGCGCTGACCGAAGCCCAGAGCCGTCACGTCCACGCCGCCAGCGGCACCGACACCGCGCTGGAAACCCACCTGCGCCCCGCCGCGGACATCACCGAGGCCGGTGCACGCCGACTCGATACCGTTGTGGCGCAGACCAACTCACTCGCCGTGGCGTCCGCGACGGCGAGCACCCCGGCCGCACAACTGATGGTGCTGACAGCGCTGCGCGCCCAAGTCGCCACCGCACAGACCGTAACCACCGCGACCAGACAGCGGGCCACCGACATCGCCGGGCAGATCCTCGGGCTCACCTACGGCAGCGGCGAACTCCCGCAGGCGCCGCCCGAAGCACCCGACGGAGAACCCCCGCACGGCAAGGATCCGCGGTACTGGCTCGACGTCACCAAGATCGTGCACGTGCCCGACGGGGAACTCGCGCCCGCGAACACCGTCCAGATCGGCCCTAATCTCTGGTACCCGGCGCCGGAGGACCCCGGTTTCGCGGTGCCGGCGCCGCCGCCGGCCAAGTATCCGCTGGACCTTCCCGATGTGCACGTGATCGACCCGAACTCTGAGGCGCTGTTCCCACCCGGCTACCAGGAGGTCGCGCCCGGCATCGGCGTCCCGTACCCCGACAGCCGGGTACCGGCACCGTGGCCGGCGCCGCAGCAGCCCATCGACATCCGCGACATCATCGAGGTGCCGCCCGGCCAACTCGCCCCCTCGGGGTACGTCGAGTATCTGCCCGGCTGGTGGGTGCCCGATCGGTCGTCCCCGCTGGGCGGGAACTGACGCCCGCGCCCGGCGGTGACTGCCGCCGGCACCCTCACCGCTCGGTGTCGGCGGGCCAGAGCGCGGTAAGCGCGGCAGGGGTCCACGGCGGCCAGGTGGGGGAGCCCACCACGAATCCCGCACTGAGTTGCGCGACGATGCGGGGCCCGCGTGCGGCGCTGTTGTCGTAAAACGTTGTAGCGTCGGCGCGTTGGGCGGCGACGGCGACCAGGTCCCACAGTCGTCGGTAGCGCTCGCGAATCTTGTCCTCGGGGACATCGTGACCGCCGGAGGCGACTCGGTGCCGCACGCGCTGCACCGCCAGATCCTCCGGAATCAGTACGGCGTGCAGGATCACGGTGTAGTGGGCGGCGTGCGCGGTGTCGATGAGCTGCAGCTTGGAGGGATGGGAGAACACCGTCTCGGCGATGAAGGATTCGCCGAGCGCGATGAGCTGTGCGCGGGTCTGCGCGGCGATCCGCGCGGCTTCGTAGGAATGCTCGGCGGGGTCGTCCGGCCACCGGCGTTTGGCGATCTCGTCGGCGTTAACGACGACGCTGCCGGGAAGGAGCGGACCCAGAGTCATCTCGATGAAGGTGGATTTGCCGGCGCCGTTGGATCCGACCACGAGGTCGAGTCGGTTCACCGCCGCATCCGGACGTCCAGTCGCGCGCGGCAGTCAGTCACCGGCGCTGCAGGACAGTCGTAGTCCCGTCTGGCCCATACTGCACGATGTCGCCGTTGTCATCGAGGGCGACGGTGGTGATTTTGCGCGCCGCCAGCGTCTCGCCGTAGTGGGAGTCGGCGAGACCTTCCTCGATGGCGGCGGTGATCTCGGCGTTGAACACCACGCCCTCCTCGGCCGACAGCTCCCGCAACGGCATCTCCCCGGCCAGTGCGGCTTCGACTCTGCGGCGCGCGGCGCTGTGCTGGCTCGACACCGCACGTCCTACCCGCGCCCAATGGTCGAGCTGCTGCTTGGCTGAGCGGCTCTGCCGGGATCCCTCGACCGCGGCACTGTCCATCAAGTCCGCGGCGACCCGGGTCACCCGATCCGCGGTGTCCGTCATCGCAACCTCCCCTGTAGCACTCTGCTACGAGCGTAGCAGAGTGCTACATGATGGCTGGTTCATTCGCCACGGCCGGCGCAGGCTGGCGCTCGATGACGAGGCTCATAAAACGTGGTAGCCGAGACGGTGGGCGGCCGTGGCGATCCGTACCGCCAGACCGGGATGCGTGAGAGGCAGCGATAGAACGGGCCGCACGGGCATGGCGGTGGCGGAAGGGTTGAACAGCGCCAGGCACGGCTGGCCGGCGAATCGGCTGTTGTAATGCACGCCATCGAGGTCGGGGAAGGCCTCGGTGATGCGGCGGGCCCAGCGCTGGGTCACCGAGTGCGGTCCCGTGGACAGCGCGAAGGTGCCGCCCGCCCGCGTGGGCCAGGCTCCGGCACTGTCAGTGGCGACATCGAGGAGTCGAACCTCTCGGGTGAACCGAAGACCGGTCAGGTAAGGATCGCCCCGAAAACGATCAATGGTGCGTGTGGTCAGGAACGCCTCCGCCAAGGCGGGTGTCGGCCCGGACGCGCCGTACCAGACGCCGACCCCGGCGTGCTGCCCTGCCGGCGGTGGGTGCGGATCGAAACGCAAATGTGGACCGTGCTCCCGGAAGGCGTTCCAGGCGAGCACATGCTCGCCTGAGGTCCGGTGCACGCGCCACCACAGCGCGTCGGTGGAGATCGTCCGGTACTCGTCGTCGCGGATCCCGATCGCAGCCAGCTCGGCCGCCGGTGGGGGATGAGGGAGGCGCGCCGTCACGCGGTGTACCAGTCGGTGGCCGCCGCGGCGGCCACCACCTGGTCGATGTCGCCGCCATCGCGGAGCCACTCGACCGGCGTCATCGCGTGCGCCCCGTGGACCAGGATGGGCTGCGGAGTCCGCAAGAACCCGGCGACCGCCACGGGGTGCAGGCCGGGCGGCAGCGCCTTGAAGACCTGGTCGAGGCCACGGATCTGCCGCGCGGGAGCGCCTCGCTCGTCGGTTTCGAACTGCGGCACCGGAAACACCCATGTCTGCCCGTCCGGGATGGCCCAGAGTTCGTTCGCGAGCCGCTTCTGCCGCACCCGGGAGGCGCTGATGCCCAGCCCGGTACTGACCTCCTCGGCGGTGAACGCAGTCGCGGCGAGATGGGCTGCGCGGCCGGTGATTTCAATGCCGGTCGCAACGAAGACGTCGCCGTCCTCGGGGAAGTCGGCGGCATCCAGAAGGCTGGCCTCTTCCTCGGTCAAAGACGCTGCCCACGGTCGCGAGGCGGGCAAGAACTTCAACGCAGCGACGAAGTCGGTGGTGGAGATGTCAAAGCGGTCATGGAGCAGCTGTTCGAGCTCGGCACCGATCGTCACGGTCGCCTCCTAACGCCAACTAACAGTAGCCTACCTGCGTTAGCGGACTTTGTCAGTCAGATGAGTTCACCAGCCTTCACCCACCTGTGTGGACGTCCGGTACACCGGCAACGCCCGACATGAACGCGCCCACCGCGACCGGACCGCATCGATGTCCGCACCGAATGCGCGCAGCGCCGATCTGCGGTCGCCCACACCGACGTTCACTGGGGCGCCCATGATGCAGCTCAACCAGAGCACTGACGTGTTTCCTACTGCGGCGGTCCGAGGTCGACAAAACCCGCTCGCACTGCGGCGTCGCTGGTTACCATCACAATGGTCACTGCACTGCCTGGCTGTTTAGGCTTCCTGCCGCCTACAGGTTGGCTCACAAGGGGGATGCCGGATCCTGGTGCGGTGTCCACGACGCACTCGCGTCGGAGACGGTGCCATCCGTACCGCCCGGGCGCCTGGCTGGTGACGTTTCTGCCGCCCACCCGGGCTGGCTCACACCACGCAGGCCGGCGCCCGGGTGCGGCATCGCAGGAGACGTCGGTGTCCGCAAGGTGGAGGAGACCACAATGACGATAGTGGGCGTGGACGCGCACAAGGCCACCCATACGTGTGTCGCCATCGACGATCTCGGCCGGATTCTGGGCGACAAGACCTTCCCCGCTACCACCGACGGCCATTTAGCCGCTCTGCATTGGGCGCGCAAGACCTTCGGCGCGAAGCTGACGTGGGCGGTCGAAGATGTCCGGACGGTGACTCGCCGGCTGGAATACGACCTTTTCTCCGCCGGTCAGCGTGTGGTCCGCGTGCCGTCAAAACTGACCGCCCGTATCCGCGCGTCGGCCCGCACTTACGGCAAATCCGACACCATCGATGCCGCAGCCATTGCTCGCGCCGCCTTACGTGAACCTAATCTTCCTGTTGCCGAACACGATCCGGTCACCCGCAACTTCCGGTTGCTGACCGATCGCCGGGAGGCATTGATTCAGCAGCGCACCGCCGTCGCCAATCGCGCCTTGATGCGGCTTCACGAACTCGACCCGCAACGCGTCGCTACGGCAGTGTCGTTGAACTACGCCGCCCATCGGGACCCTCTGGTGGAATGGCTGGACGCCCAGCCAGGCTTGGTCGCCGAATTCGCTCATGCCGAAGTCGTGGAGATCGGCGGGTTGACTGAGCAGATCAAGGACCTCAAGAAGCGAATCACTAACGGAGTGCGTTGCTACGCACCGCATTTGCTCGACCTCGACGGATGTGGATTCCTCGTTGCCGCCAAGATCGTCGGCGAGACCGGCAACGTCACCCGCTTCACCAGCGAAGCGGCGTTCGCCCGCTACATCGGTGTCGCGCCGCTCGAGTACTCGTCCGGAAGCACAGCGGGCCGCGTACGTGTGGCCCGCACCGGCAACCGTAGTCTCAACGCCGCCCTGCACCGCATCGCACTCATTCAAATCCGGCAGGGCGGACCCGGCCGTGCGTACTACGAGGAACGAAAACGTCGCGGCGACAACCCCATGGGCGCGCTGCGGCATCTCAAGCGCCGGCTGGTGCGCGTTGTTTTCAACCGCCTCCTTGCCGACCACAAGATCCGCGCGCAGCACATCGCGGCGGCACCGTGAGGCCTGCACCCTTCTCGCCGCGCTGGCTGGCGCGACTACCGGTCTGCGCCTCGGAGTCTTGTTCACCAGCAACCGGTTTCGCCTACCAGCGTTGCTCGCCAAGATCGCGACCACAGTCGACATCGTTTCCGAGGGCCGACTCAATTTCGGGATCGGGGCCGGGTCTCGGTCCAGCGTCCCCATAGCGCGCCGCAAGTACGAAGCCCACGGCTAGCCCTACGACAGCTTCATCCACTCTGTGGACGCGCTCGCCGCACGGTGGTGCTTCACGAAACGCTCCGAGCGGGGACTTTCACTCGTGCTGGACCGACCCGATACCGTTGAAGCAAATCGATCGTCTTGGTGACCCGCCGCGGAGCACCTGTGACTTTTCGCCCCCCAGACCTGGACAGGACCGACTGAGCCATCGCGTTGCGAGGCGAAGCGGCCGCCGCGATGCGCCGACCGACACAATCGTGGGAATCGATCGCGATTTCGAAAAGCATTAGGGTTGGGAGCCGAGCGACTGCTGTGCGCTCTGCAGCGGATAAATTCAGACGGTGATCTTGTCCTGACAGCATGATGAATGCCGCGGCGCGAGCGCTTATGGTGTGGCGACAAAGGCCGACTGGAACGGAGTTGGGCTGAAGTCTGCGTAGTCGTGGGTTCGGGTCCCAACGGCTTGGCGGCTGGAATCACTCTCGCTCAGGCAGGAGTGGATGTCACCGTTGTCGAAGCTGCTGACCAGATCGGAGGCGGACTCCGCTCTGGTGAGGAGACGCTGCCGGGACTCATGCATGACCACTGCGCGGCGATCGTGCCGACCGCAGTGGGGTCGCCGTTCATTCAGTCGCTGAATCTGGGGGCGTTCGGCGTCGAGTACGCGTACCCGGAAATTGACCTCGTGCACCCGCTCGATGGCGGCGCGGCAGGCGTGCTGTACCGCTCGATTGACCGCACGGTGCAGTCGCTCGGCGTGGACGGGTCTCGGTGGCGAGCGATGTATCGCCGGCTGGTGCAGGACTACGACCTGTTGGCCGAGGATCTCCTGTCTCCGATGCCCTCGGTGCCACACCAACCGATCCGTATGGCACTGTTCGGTGTTCCGGCGATGCTGCCCGCCACCATCCTGGCGCGAGTGTTTAGAACCGCTGAAGCCCGAGCACTGTTCGCCGGGAATGCAGCCCACACGTGGACCCCGTTAACCAGGCCACCTGCGTCGGCTGTCGCGCCGATGTTCGCTACGGTCGCGCATCGGTACGGCTGGCCGTGCGTCGTCGGCGGTACCGCGCAGCTCGCGCGCGGACTGGCGGCGCTGTTCCAGTCACTGGGGGGCGCATCGAGACCGGTGTGGACATCCAGACCAAGCAGCAGCTGGCTGGGTTGATGCGGTGCTGTTCGATACGGGACCGCGGGTTCCCGCTCGTCTTCTGGCAGATAGATTGCGCCCCAGTGTACATCGAGCGCTCACCGGCTATCGCTATGGTGCCGCTGCATTCAAGTTGGACATCGCCGTCCACGAAGGGATTCCGTGGGCGAACGAAGCGGCGAATACCGCAGGCACCCTTCACGTGTGTGGGGACCTGGCCGAGGTTACGGCCGCTGAGGCGGCGATGTTCCGCGGGGTCATGCCAGAGCGCCCGTTCATCATCGTCGGGCAGCAGGGCGTGATCGATCCAAGTAGAACGGCCGACAACATGCAGCCCATCTACGCGTATGCGCATGTGCCTCACGGCTAGCGGGGTGACGCGACCGAATTGATCCTTCGCCAGATCGAGCGATTCGCCCCAGGCTTCCGCGAGCGTATCGAAATGGTTAAGGCCCACTCGCCGCACGACCTGGAGCATCACAACGCAAACAACGTCGGAGGTGATATCAACGGCGGCTCAATGGATTTGCGCACGTTCATCGCTCGCCCGAGGTTGAGCACCGACCCTTACTGGCTCGGCACCGACGGCTTCTACCTCTGTTCTTCGTCGACGCCTCCGGGAGGTGGAGTACACGGCATGTGTGGGCACCTCGCCGCCCGATCAGCGTTACGCCGATCATGCATCTCCTGGTAGCCATTGCGGCGGTTCCGAGTGTTTGACGAATCTCAGCCGCGTGCGGTGCTGTTGTCGGACAGCGCTGCAGAGGCGGCGCGTTGGGCGGCGACGGCCACCAGGTCGACAGCCGTCGGTAGCGATGGCGGGTTTTTTCCTCGGGGAGTTCATGACTGTCGGCGGCGTCCCTGCTGACTACCGGCGCCGAGAGGACAAGGCGCACTGCGGATAACGGAAAAGTCGCAGTCAGCACCTGCGCCTGGTACGCCCCGCATGTTGTCGCCGTCACTCAAAACTATTGAAAAACGGCCCATCTCTTGCAGAAGAGCGGTCGATCAGGACGTGATACTCGTCGTGTGATGCCACCGCACCAGCTCTCACTGGTTCTGCCCTTGGATGACCCTGTCGTAGGCGCTTTCGTACTTGTCGAACCCGGTGTTGGTCGCTAAGCCGACGCTGTCGAGATACGCGTCGACGGCGGCGGTGATCTCGCTCGAGGGCAGGTCCTCGGTATTGAGCGGGAGAATCTGACCGCTGTCGGTGCGCACCCCGTCGAGCAGGCTGGGATCGCCGATACCTAGCTGCAGAAGTTTGTTCGCCAGCATGTGCCGGGGGATATCCGGGCTCAGCGCGGCGACCGTCTCGGCGTCCACCGGCACCGGAGCCTTGCCGATGAGGACGTCCTGCAGCACATCGTCGGCGCCGGGAACCTGGCCGACCTTATCGACGATATCGCCCCACACCGGCAGCTTTTGGGCGGCGTCGTACCAAAACTTCCTGTTCTCGAAGGCCTGCTGAGCGGCGGCGTTCCCATCTGAGATGACATCGTTGGCGGCAATGTTGGCACCGGTGTCGATGACACCGCGCAGCACACCCGCCGACTGCAGGTCATCGGTCCGATAGATGTCCAAATTTTCGGCGATCGAGCGAGCGTAGGAGTCCTGATAGTCGTTGATCAGCGAATATGCGTTGCTATTGAGGGTGTTCGCGGCGAAATCGTCGGTGCCTAAGACGCCGAACAGGTTTCGGGTAGCGGTCATCGCCGGATCGTCGATGAACTTCTCGACAGCCGGATCGGTGCTGAACTCGGCGAGCGGACGGAACCCGGCCGTGTGGTCGAGCTTGTTGTCCATCGTGTCGTCGATGTAGGGCACCGTCGCCTCGGCCATCGCGCGCGTGAAGTCCGGGGCGACCTGACCCATCGACAGGTTGTCGGTGCCTGGGATGTTGAGCAGCTTGTCGGGATTGTTGCCGGCGAACTGCGCGAAGGCGTTGACGGTCTCCCCGGCCCGGGTGGCGGCGGCGATCTGCGTCGGATCGGTGGGGTCGGTCATGGTGGCCACGTCGGGGACGCCTGACAGCACGTTCGACAGCGCGGTGCCGCCGTCAGTCCACCGCTGCGTCATCAGATTCTCCAGGAACTGATTGTCGAACACCGGCCGGCCTTGATCGTCGTAGGAGGAGACCACCGCGTCGTGCACGGCCACCGGGTCGCGCCCGGACGCGGTGATCATCGACTGAATGTCGGTGGTCATCGGGTCGTGGAACGGTGCGGCGTCCGACCAGACGCCGGTGCGCATCAGCTGCAGTGCTTCCTCGGATTTGCCGAGCAGTCCGACATCCAGTGCGCTGCCGCGCATCAGGGCTTGGTCGCCGTGCCCGAGGATGGCGGCCATGTCCTTCATGCCGTCCCAGTGGGAGAACAGGTTTCGCGGATCGAAGCCGTGGCCACCGCTTTGTACCAACTGCTCCCAGGTGCTCTGCGGCACCCGCAGGGTGGGGTCGTTGACGATGTCGCGCAACGCTTTCGGGGCGTTCTCGATGCCACCGCGTTGGCCGGTTGGTGACGACACGTGCGGGTTGGTGGCCAGGCGCATCGCGTCGGTGAGCGCACCGCCGCCCGGGGCGCGGGTGTAGGCGCGGATCTCCTCGGTGGTCTTGGGATCCAGGCCGCGCGAGATGGCGGTCAGATAGTCCATCTGCGCGGGCGGCAACACCAGATCGCCGCGCTCCAGGGCGGCCTGCTGCTCGGGCGCCAGGGTGGTCGCCGCATCGAGGCGCGCTTGGGCTTCGGGGGAGAGCTGCCCGTCCTGGAGAAGGTCCTGGGCGTCGGCGTTGCCCTGCTCCTCATCCAGCGGAGAGGGATCGTCGGCGAGCTCGGCGTTGAGCTCATCGAGGGTGCCGGTGCCGGTCGCCAGCCGGATGGCGGCGGCCAGGTTCTCGTCGGCGTCGTTGGCGCGCACCATGAGGTCGGTGATCTCGGCTTCGAGGATGTCGACACGGCGTTCCATCTCCGCTCGGTCCTCGGCGCTGGCCGGCGGCAGGTAGGAGATCTCGCCGGACTCGACGTTGATGGTGATGCCCCACCGGTCGGCCATGCGCAGAATGTTCGTCCAGTCGGCCTTGATTTCGGTGACCTGTGCCTCGGCGGTCTGGGCGGCGCGGGCCACCCCGTCGCACTCCTCGGCATGGTCGAGCAGGTCGGCGCGGATCCGGCCCGCCGCAGCGTCGGCGGCCTCGCGGGCTTGGCCCTCCCACGGCGTCGACGCCACGACATCGCCGATCCCGGTCGCCGCGGTGCGAGCACCGTTGGCGCGGTCGATCGCTGCCTGGAAGACGCTGTGGATCGCTGCCGGATCCCAGCGGTCCAGGTCAGCCAGCGTCAGCGACATGCACCACCCCCACGGTCGGTTTGCCCGGCGTCAGCCCAAGTTACCCGAGCTGAGAGAGGGGTCAGTGCAGGAGTTTGCAGGGTTCAGGACGAGGCGTGAATAGCGGTGGACCGGGGTGCGTAGCCTGCTCCTGCGGGCACCGTGGTGCTGCGAACGTCGTCGGGATCCGGTGACATGCGGTCGAGGCGGGGGAAGGTCACGTGATGAGCAGCGGTCGATGCGTCGCCGATGTGGTGCCAGCGGAGCCACTCGTCTGGGTGGCAGGTGAGCAGGCACAACGCATCTACGGCGCCGGCGTGGATCCCGGCTGGGACGGCGAGTTGAGGATCGAGCGCCGGGACGGCGTTATCGAGGACCTCGAGCAGTAGACCCGCGCCTCCACACATGCACACGTGTGGCGGGACCGTCGCGTGCGGGAGGTCACTGTTGGACCGCGTGGCAGGCTTGATTGGTGAGCGCCTGCAGGCGCAGCGCCGCGTTGTCGAGATGACTGTCGGGCAGGGCATAGTCGGGCAGCGATACGGCGAAGGCCCGCCGGTAATGCGATGCCAGGGCAGCGAAATCAGCGGCAACCAGGTTCCCGCTCAGAAGCCCGAGCAATTCGGTGCGGTCAGCGTTCTGCTGCATCGTCGCCGCCGTGGCGTCAGCGAGTGCGCGCTGCTCGGGGGACCACGACGACGCCGGGACCGCGGGGTTGTGACGCTCCCGCCACGCGCGGGTCGCGTCCGCGTACTGGGCGACCGTGGCCATCCATTCAGCGCAGAAGGCGGACGGTCCGGCGATGTACTTCGCCGGGGTGCTGGGGTCGCCCAGCGGCAGGTCCGGGACCGGGGCGGGACCGGGGAGCACCAGGGCGCTGCGTGATTCTGCGGCCCCGAAATCGACTGCCGCACAAACGGCATTGACCGCCTCGGCGGCGTTGCCGGCGGCGCGCGCCAGGTGGTCGGCGCCGGGACGGTAGGCGTCGATGCTGTCGGCGTAGCCGCGCCAATACGCGATGGCCTGTCCATAGAGCTCGCGCATCACCCGGTGAGGCGTTGCTTTAGCGAGCGGGACCGTCTTGTCGGCGGCGGCGCGCATCGCGTCGGCGACAGCGCGGTAGGTGTCGCGCTGCTCGACAGTCCATTCAGTGGCCGGCACCGACGGGTCACGCTGCTGCCACCCGTTGCTCAGCGCGGTCGCCAGTGCGGTATTGATCGGCTCCCAGTCCGGGCACGTCGGCTCGTCGGTAATGAGGGTGATCGGGTCCCGATCCCCGGCGCTAGCCACGTTGGGTGCGGTAACGGTGGGGGCCGGCGCGGGCGCGACGGGCGGCGGTGCGGGTTCTGCGGCGTCGCCGCGGCTGAACCATAGCGTCGTCACCGTGATCAACAGGACCAGCACCAGGGCGCTCGTGCCCACGATCCTGTCGTTGCGGTCGCTGGGGCGCAGCGGGGGACCGGCAGGTGGGAGGGGCATCAGCTTCGACGGTACCGAGGGGATGGGCGAGGTCTATCTCGGAGCAGACGCTTTTGCCGGCGTAGTCCAACGCCGGCGCCACGGCCACGCGGGTATCTGCGCGGGCAGCTGAGCCGCATCGACACCACCAACCAAGTCCATCGCAATCCACAGCTGGCCTTCTGCCTCTCCGCGGTCGTGCACTCCGACGATGTGCGGATTCCATAAAGTCCACGCAAGGTCGGCTTCTCGATGAAAGCGCTCGATGCAGTCGTTGTTGGTAAACGCCTGAGGAGAGATTTCTAACGCATCGCGGCGCGGGAGACGCGGGTGTTCGGCGCAAACCGCACCCATGGTTCGACCGCCGTCCGCCCAGGCGGTGCCACGAGACACGGCGCCGCTGGCGATTGAGAGCTAGACCCGTAGCGCCATCACCGCGGGCGCCGGGTTTGCAGTTTGGCAGCCAAGGCGATCAAGCGACACCGTTTGGGAACCTTCGATTCTCCGTCGGCGTCGACGGACATGAGCGGCCTCGTCGGACCGTCGCCCGTGTCCCTGCCACCACCAACATTCGCCGCCGCGTCGATCGACTCCGTGCTGCTGTCAGAGAAGAGATCATTGATGCGTTGGGCACAAACTCGTCCAGCGCGTAAGGGCGCACCGCGATGATGAAGCTCGAAGTGGGGAGGAGAACAATGCCGCCTTGCAGGCGCAGATTTCGATAGATCGCGGCGCTGATCCCTCCGGGGTATCCGGAGGATCGTCTTCCTGGTCCCCGGGGGGCACCCTACGTCACCGGTACCCAGATTGCGGTCGACTGCGGCCACCTCGCCCACTAGCGGAGTTCCCCTCCAAAGCAATTCGAGTGCAATGAAATTGCAAAGCAGGGCCAGTGCTGTTGCCTGAGCGGATTGGCCTCGGCTCCCAGATCGTCGATCTGGTCACCGAGCAGGGCGGCTGCTTCCGCTGCGATGTCCCGTCCGAGTACGGCGACTGCAAAGCACCCGACGAGGTCGCCGGCTTCGAGGGGACGTCACGAGAGACGGTGGCGACAGGAACCGCGACGCCGACCGCCGGAGAGTAGACGTCCGCGTGGGGATCCAGCTGTGCATCGAAACCCGGCCGCACAGCGACGGCGAGTCACAAGAAGCCGGTCATGAAAACTTTCTGGTAGTACCATTTAGTGGGCGCGATGCGCGCCTTTCGCCCGAAGCTTTGAAAAAGGCAGCAGATACGGTTGACATCCGGGAGGGCCGCACACCTATTATGGTCCTACCAAACTGATCTTCGGTTCGCACATTCATTTCGGAGAGGCGGAACCAATGGCAGAACCCGGAGGCCTACCCAGCCGGGCCAGCGTCGTCATCATTGGGGGCGGCGTCATCGGCGCCAGCATCGCCTACCACCTCACCAAACTGGGTCAGAACGATGTTCTGCTGCTCGAGCAGGGTGAATTATCCTGCGGCACCACGTGGCACGCGGCAGGCATCGTCGGGCAAGTTCGCCCGAACCGTAGTATGACCGCGCTCGCGCGCTACAGCATAGAGTTGTATGCCGGGTTAGAAAGTGAGACTGGGTTTGCCACCGGTTGGCGACAATGCGGCGCATTGTGGGTTGCCAGAACGGAGGAGCGGGTTACGCATCTTCGCAGGGCTGCAGCTTCGGCGGGCTCCTTCGGCACGGTCGCAGAGTTCATCGCCGTGCAGGAGGCGAAGGATCGCTTCCCGCTGCTCCGGGTTGACGACCTCAAAGCGGCGGTGTGGCTCCCCGAAGACGGTACGGTAAACCCGGTAGATCTGACCCAGGCACTGGCGCGCGGCGCGAAGGCCCGCGGTGCGCGCATCGTGGAAAAGACCCGCGTAACCGGTATTCACACAATCGGGTGCAGAGTCCACTCCGTGACGACTCAGCACGGGACTATCGAATGCGAGACGCTCGTCCTGGCGGCGGGGCAATGGTCAAAAGCGCTCGGCGACACCATCGGCGTCACCGTGCCCCTGTACCCAGCCCAGCATTTCTATGCAGTGACTGAGAACATCGATGGTGTCGTCGCCGACACTCCGATCCTGCGTGACCCCGACGGCCACGTCTACTTCAAGGCGGAAGTCGGCGGGTTGGTCGTGGGTTGCTTCGAGCCCAACGCTCTACCGTGGGTGCGGTCAGCCGACATACCTCAGAAGTTCGAATTTCAGCTGCTCGGCGAGGACTGGGATCACTTCGGCCCATGGATGGAGTCGGCTGCGCAACGCGTTCCTGCCCTGGAGCACACCGGTATCAGGATGTTGTACAACGGCCCTGAAAGTTTCACCCCCGACAACAATTTCCTCTTAGGCGCTTCGCCGCACGTTGACAACGTCTACGTTGCCGCCGGATTCAACTCCGGCGGTATCGCCAATGCGGGCGGCGCAGGCCTAGCGCTTTCCGAATGGATCCTCGAAGGGGCTCCTACGCGCGATCTATGGTCAGTCGACATCGCTCGCTTCGGTCCCTATGCGGCAAGCGATCACTGGTTACGTCAGAGAACAATCGAAACGCTAGGCGCGCACTATGCACTTCCAGTGCCCAACAAAGAACCAGTGTCTGGCCGCGGCGTGCGACGCTCGCCTATCCATCACCTGCACACCGACGCGGGTGCTTCGTTCGGAACCCAACTCGGTTGGGAGCGGGTCAATTGGTTTGCCGGAGAGGGAAATACGACCGACGTCGAGTACAGCTTCGGTCGACAAAACTGGCACTACAACGTCGCGTGCGAGCACCACGCAGCGCGCGAAGGTGTGGCTGTCTTCGATGTCACCTCTCTAGGTAAACTCCTGGTTCACGGACCGGACGCTGAGGCGCTACTGCAGTACCTCTGTGTCGGCGACGTCAGCGGCGCCGCAGGCAACGTGGTGCCCACGGTGATGCTTGACGACGTAGGCGGTATCGAGACAGAAGTCGTTGTCGTTCGTCTCGCGGCCGACGAATACCTTGTGCATACCCACACCGCCTGCCAGGTACGTGATTTGGCCTATATTCGCCGGAGTATTCACCCAGACCAGAACGTCCGCGTGGTAGATGTCACCTCCGCGTCGGCCGTGTTCGCCGTGGTAGGTCCGCGTTCGGCCGAGTTGTTATCCCGCTGCAGCGATCTAGATTTCGCTCAGGGGCGCTTTCCAGCCGCAAGCTGGCAACTGGCCCATCTTGACGATGCGCAGGCCCGGGTGTCACCCACCAGCGCCGTTAGCGCAGAAGGCTGGCAACTGCAGGTCCCGACAGAGTACGCAGTCGCGGTGTACGAACGCATCCTCGCTGAAGGCGTCGATCTAGGTGTACGGCCCGCGGGACATTACGCACTCGACAGCCTTCGTATCGAAAACTTGCAACCCGTTTGGGGTCGTGAACTCAGCAAAGCGATCAATATCGTAGAAGCGGGGTTGGATCGGTTATGCAAACTTGACACCGACATCTCCTTCCGGGGTCGCACAGCAGTGGAGAAGCTGGTGACTGTCGAAACAGACCGGAAGATTATCGGATTCAGCGTCGCCGACGACGACGTCACCCTTTGGGGTGGAGAAGGTGTCTACCTAGGCGAGGATCGCGTGGGGACTGTCACATCGTCCGCCTACGGTCACACCTTGAAACAAACTGTCGGCCTCGCGATAGTGCAGCGACCAGGTAAAAGGCTTGTCGACTGGTCCCATGTCAGCGATATGTCTGTGGAGTTCGACGGCGGGCGTCGACGTCTCTACGTGCGAACGGGCCGCTGATCCGTATGGCCACCAGCGACGAAGCCGCGCAACTAGAGCCGCAGGCACGCAACGCTTTGGCTCAGTACGAGCTGCCCGAACCGCTGAAGGTCGAACTGCTTACCTTCTCTGAGAACGCGGTGTTTCGTGCAGAGTTCGATAGTCACGAGCCCGTTGTCGTGCGACTTCATTCTATCGGCTATCACACTGAGACGGCTGTCCGCTCAGAATTGAAATGGGTGGAAGCTCTCAAAAAGGACACCGACATCCTGGTGCCGGAAATCATGTACACCCCATCGGGGAAGAGCGTCATCGTCGCCACATCCCCAACGTTTCCACCGCGCTATGCCGCTGTTTTCGGGATGCTACCGGGTACTTCGCCTTCATCAGAGAATTATGTGGCCGATTACCGCGTGTTGGGGCACACCACCGCGCAACTGCACCTTCATGCCGCCTCGTGGACTCCGCCGCCGGACTTCGACAGATTTTCATGGAATCTCGAGGGAGCGTTCGGCGTCGCTCCGATCTGGGGCAGTTGGCGTGATGGACCCGGTATCGGCGCAAAGGAAATCTCCACACTTTGCGCGGCAGAGGATCTCATCCGCAGGCGTCTGATCGAATACGGACAGTCTCCGACGCGTTACGGGCTAATACACGCGGACCTGCGGTTACCCAACATCCTGATTGACAGCGGAACCGTCTACGTCATCGACTTCGACGATTGCGGATTCGGCTGGTTTCTCTACGACCTTGCCGGTGCGCTGACTTTCATCGAAGACGATCATCAAGCTCCACAGATGATGGCAAGTTGGCTAGAGGGCTACACCCAGGTCCGTGCACTTGACGAGCAGGATCTCGCGATCATCCCATCGCTAATCATGATGCGTCGCATGGTCATCTTGGCTTGGCTCGGGTCACGCCCAGGAACCCCAGTGTGGCGAGAGGAGGGGCCAAAGTACGCGAAGGTAACTGCTCGAATGGCCAACGTGTACCTCGATTCTCTGGCCACATTAGTGCTGCCCGCTTAATCACTGTTGCGCCCAATTTTGCCGTCGGCGTCCGTTGGCGGCCCGTTCACTGCCTGCAGAAAGGAAGTCATGTCAAAGATTCGAAAGTTCGACGTCAGTACCCTTGTGCTGGAAACCAAACCGAGGCCTGAGAGTGACGCCGAAGTGTCGTCTTCCAAGGTCTACATCAACGACACAGGCAGCCAGTATCACGGGGTGTGGCAGGCAGCGCCCGGACGACATGCGAACCTGCCCGGTCAGGAAACCGTCTTCATCCTTGAAGGCAAAGCAACCGTGTCGGGCACGACAGGGGATGTCGTTGATGTCGCCGCGGGGGACATCGTCGTCATCGACGCCGGCGAAGTCGCAACCTGGGAGGTACAGGAGACGATCCGCAAGTTCTTCGTTGTCAACAAGCAAGAATGATCAGCGCAGTCGAGATAGTCCCCGGGACGGGCTCCCCGTGCTTTGCAAGCTGGCCCCTGCGCCTGCTTCGCCTCAAATGGAGCGGCCATGTCTCAGAGCATTCGGGGTGCAACTTGTCGCTGCTCACCTACCCGACCAACGTGTGCGTTCGGCGCTACCCATACCGACAGCGCAGCCAAAGAAGGATGTCGTTACTTAAATCCGGGATCTGACCGGAGAATTCGGTGCCAACGTCGTCATCGATGCGGTGGAAACTTCATCCACTTTCGAGACAGGCCGTCTATGCCCAAGATCTGGTCGACACCGTCGCTGTCGTCGATGTACCAGTATCCGCAACATGTTTGACGATGTCACTCATGCACCGAGTTCTCCATGCGCGGCCCACCGAGTTCTTCGTGGGGTATTGCGTTGTCTGCGACAAGCGCGACTCTCCCAACACAATCGAGCTGTATCTGAAGGGCCGAGTACCTTTGCAGTGCTACGTCAACTGAACGATCGACCTTAACGACCTCGAGTCGAGGCCGGCCCCATCGAGGATCTTGGGTGCCGATCTCCGTTCAGTAAGGACTATCGAGGAGTCGATCCCTCAATTTTGGTTGTACCAAAAGTGACATTTTCGACCCTTTAGGTTGAACCAATGTAATACTGGAATCAGCCAGACGCCCAAAAGTCCGGCAACAACCCGTCGCCTCACGCGCACGGATCCGCGCGACAGGTCATTCACGAAACGAGACTTTAATGGAGATTATCGGACAGGCCGTCATCTACATCATGATGGCCTTTTTGTTGATTGGAGCGGTGTGCTTCCTAAGGGATGACTCCGAAGGATTTGGCAAAGAGTTCAAGGAGGGCATCTACTCAATCGGCCCGATCTTCCTCCCCGTCGCAGGGATTATGGTTTACCTGCCGGTGCTGACCGAGGCCATAACCAGATACATGGGACCAGTCTATGGCTGGTTGCACTCGGACCCGTCCCTGGCAGCGACCACGATCCTGCCCGGCGACATGGGCGGGTACCAACTCGCGTTCGACACCGCCGGCAGCCATAGCGCCTGGATCCTGGCGTTCGCCGCGAGTCTCACTGCCGGAACGCTAGTCTGCTTCACGATTCCGGTGGGACTTGCCATGCTGCGTAGGCAGGACCATAAGTTCCTAGCGCTCGGCGTGATGGCTGGCGTATTGGCGACACCGATTGCCGTTTTTGTCATCACACTGACATTGCAGCTCAGCCAGACGCCACTGCGCCCGGACATCTCCACGACATCGGCCCCCGACACCCCGCTATCCCTGTCGGCAGGCGAGATCGCGGTGAACCTGATCCCGTTGATCGTCTTCGCCGTGGTGCTGGCCGTACTGCTGCGCTTCTTCACCAGCACTATGGTCCGAGTGTTTATCGGGTTTGGGCGGATCCTTCAAGGCTTCATCACGCTCGGACTGGCACTGTCAATCGTGCAGTACTTCACGGGCGTCTTTGACCATCTCGGAACATGGCCCTTAGCACCATTCATCGCCGATGCAGAAGACCAGTTCCGCGCACTGGAGATCGCCGGCTACGTCGGTATTATGTTGGCTGGCGCCTTCCCCATGGTCTACGCAATCCGGACGTGGCTCACAAAGCCGCTCACGGTGGTCGGCAAACGATTTGGATTCAGCGAAGAGGGAGCCGCAGGCTTACTCGCAGGATCAGCCAACATTCTCGCCCTCTTCAGGGTCATCGCGCTGATGCCCGCCCGAGACAAGGTAGTAACGATTGCATACGCTGTTTGCGCGGGGTTTACGTTCGGCGACCACCTCGCATTCACGGCCAACTTCCAGCCGAGCATCGTTGCACCAGTCATCATTGGCAAACTGATCGGCGGCGTCTTCGGGATCCTTTTTGCCTTGTGGCTGGCGGTCCCTTATGCGCGACGGCTCGAGCAACTCGACCTCATTGACAAAGCAGATTCACCGGATCAGCGAAAACAGCACTCTAGCAACGAGATCTCGTGACTTGTATGCGTTCTCGCCCACCTTGGAAGGTCGTTCACAGAAAGGCCTCGGCATGACTTTAAGCACCGTTAGATCCCCTGTGCGCCAGATTTTTTCGCTCCTCGCATACGCGGTTGACGAAGCCGGCACAGCCCTACCACAACAGTCGATGATCGTCGACGCGGCTGCGGCAAAGCGCTCTATTTGCACCCGGAAGCGAAAGTGAGATGACCGGTTCAAGTGTTATCGATGGGAACGCTTTCCGCACTGACCATGCGGACAGTTTCGCGGCTCTGACATCGGAGGACCGCGACCTCCTCCTCCGAAGAATACGCGTTCTCGGCCCCAGTTATCGGCTGTTCTACAAGCGACCAGTTCACATCATCCGGGGACAGGGCAGCTACTTGTACGGACCCAATGGAGAAGAGTACCTCGACGCCTACAACAACGTCGCGAGCATCGGGCATGCGCACCCGGCAGTGGTGGAGGCAGTGCACAAGCAGATGGCCCAGGTGAATACGCATTCACGATATCTCCAGCGCGGGATTGTGGAGTACTCCGAGCAGCTACTCGCGACGTTCCCCAGCGAATTAGCCCACGTAATGTTCACTAACTCGGGGTCGGAAGCTAACGATCTTGCGCTGCGGGTGGCGCAACAAGCGACGGGCGGGACGGGAGTCGTAGTAACGAGGGAGGCATACCATGGGACAAGTGCGGCAGCTTCGGCGATCTCGCCAGCGGTCGGAGCACACATGCTCGGCCCACATGTCCGCTCCGTCGAAGTGCCAAATTCCCTGCGGGGTACGTCTGGTGAGGACCCCGGTCCCTGGTTCGCCGAGAAAGTAAGCGCGGCTTTCGCCGACCTCAGAGGGTCAGGAGTTCAGCCATCGGCCTTCATCGTCGATACGATCTTTTCCTCGGACGGTGTTCTGCCGGACCCTAGTGTGCTCGGCCCAGCGGTTGCGGCTGCACGGAAAGAGGGCGCGGTATTCATCGCAGATGAGGTCCAACCAGGCTTCGGCCGAATCGGCGGCCATTTCTGGGGTTTCGCGCGCCACAGAGTAGCGCCGGACCTCGTAACCCTCGGGAAGCCGATGGGCAACGGTGTGCCGGTCGCCGCGATGATTGCGACGACGGAAGTACTGCACAGCTTCGGAATGAATGTTCCCTATTTCAACACCTTCGGAGGCAGCAGCGTGCCTGTGGCCGCAGCACAAGCCGTCCTCAACGTGATCCAATCAGAAGGTTTGGCCGAGCACGCCGAAGAACTCGGTGCTCGCATCCTCAACGACCTCAGGGTGCTTGGACGCAAGCATCGATGCATCGGCGATGTTCGCGGCGCAGGAATGTTTCTCGCCGTTGAAATCGTGCAACCAGGTACTACGCAGCCAGACCCCACTCGCAGTCTGTACCTGGTCAACGCGATGCGCGATCGAGGTGTACTGATATCGGTCGCAGGCCCTCACTCAAATGTGCTCAAGATTCGTCCGCTGCTCAGTTACGCCGAGGCCGATGCCGACCGCCTTGTGACCACGCTCGCAGAAGCGCTTGCCGACCTCGATCACTCGGTTGAATGAGCATGCAGCGGCCCGTGCAGAGAACTCGACGGCGCTCTTCTCGCGAGGATGTCCCGTTGTGCCTCCTAGAACATGACTCGCAGCGCTCGCCCAGGCAACGGCGGACCGACGTACCGCGACAGGAGCAACACCTACTCACAGCGTGCGCAGCTCATGCGCGAAGCCGCCTGTGGGAGGCGCCTTCGACATCACTTTCCGGCAGCAACTCATCGGCGAGCTTCGCCAAGGTGTGGCGCGAGTGGTGCGCGCTTGGTCCGACCATTCCACTGAGATATTCCGGCTGCCACAATCGCACACTGCAAGGCCGCAAATTACAATCGGGAAGGAGAAGCCATGGGCGCCTACCAAGCGCAGTTCGCGCGCAGCATCGATGACCGAGAGGCTTTCTGGCTCGAGGCTGCCGAGGGAGTCGAATGGCTTTCGCCCCCAAGACGGGCGCTGGATGACTCCGCGGCACCGATGTATCGATGGTTCCCGCACGCCGCACTGAATACATCGGTCAATGCCCTCGACCGACACGTAGCGGCAGGCTTTGGTGACCGAACCGCACTGATCTGGGACTCTGCGATGGTAGGGCAGCAGCGACAATTTTCCTACGCTGAGCTGCTCGAGGAAGTATCCCGATTTGCGGGAGTTCTTGTCGCACAGGGAGTAAGCGCGGGAGACCGCGTCATCATCTACCTTCCGATGATCCCGGAGGCCGCCGTCGCGATGCTAGCCTGTGCACGAATCGGTGCGGTGCATTCGGTCGTCTTCGGCGGGTTCGCCGCCCGAGAACTTGCGTCCCGAATCGACGATGCCGATCCGGTCGCTATCGTCACGGCGTCGGGCGGATTGGAGCCGGGGCGCACCGTCGATTACGTGCCGATCGTCGCCGCGGCGGTCGACCTCGCCGCCTCGACACCGATAGTCATCGTAAAGAAACGGCCCGAATTTTTCGCATCGGCTACGGAAGTTGCGGGCTGGTTCGACTGGGACACGTTGGTCGCTGACGCCGAGCCCACGGGTCCCGTTTCTGTCGCCGCAACCGACCCCCTCTACATTCTGTACACGTCGGGTACCACAGGAAAACCCAAAGGTGTTGTCCGCGATAACGGCGGCCATGCGGTTGCACTCACCTGGTCGATGAAGAACATTTATGGCATCGGAAGTGGTGATGTGTGGTGGGCCGCCTCGGATGTCGGATGGGTTGTCGGACACTCATACATCGTCTACGGACCCCTATTCGTAGGTGCGACCTCAGTGATGTACGAAGGCAAGCCGGTCGGCACGCCAGACGCCGGAGCCTTCTGGAGGGTCGTCCACGAACACCGGGTTAAGGCTCTGTTCACGGCTCCAACCGCGCTCCGCGCCATTCGTAAAGTCGACCCAGATGCAGCCGAGGTGGCGCGGTATGACATTTCCTCATTGACAACAGTGTTCACCGCTGGTGAGCGACTCGACCCGGGCACTCTCGACTGGGCCAGCGATGTGCTGGGCGTTCCAGTGATTGATCACTGGTGGCAGACCGAGACAGGGTGGCCCATTGCCGCCAATCTTCGTGGCCTCGAACCAATGCCAATCAAAGCAGGATCACCGACAGTGCCCGTGCCCGGCTACCGAGTCGCCGTTGTCGATGCCTCGGGTCAGCCCGAGAATGTCGGCAAAGAGGGAAACATCGTTATCGGCCTGCCGTTGCCGCCGGGCACCCTTTCTGGGCTCTGGCGAGACGAGAAACGCTTCCGTGAGTCGTACCTGTCGGCATTCCCTGGCTACTATCTGACAGGCGACTCTGGCTACATTGACCATGACGGCTACATCGTTGTGCTAGGCCGCTCAGATGACGTCATTAACGTTGCAGGACATCGGCTTTCGACCGGAACTCTTGAGGCGTCGATCGCTGCACATCCAGCCGTCGCCGAATGCGCCGTGGTCGGCATCGCCGACGACGTGAAAGGTCAGCGACCTTGTGGGTACGTCGTCCTAAAGGCGGGAGCCCAAATCGACCCAGACACTCTGCGATCGGACTTGATCACCAAGGTCCGCGAAGAAATCGGTGCGGTCGCATCCTTCAAGGATGTCACGGTCGTCACAGCACTTCCCAAGACACGCTCAGGCAAGATACTGCGGAGGCTCATGCGCCAGATTGCCGACTCCGAAGAATACATCGTGCCATCCACAATCGAAGACGCGTCAATGCTCGACACTTTAGTCCAGGAGCTTCGAGCAACCGTCCCGATGCCCGACTTCCGTTGAGCCCAGGGGCCTGCGATAGGTGGCATCCGTGTAACTCCTGATCGCCGCACTCCTGCTCATCGCCTACCGGTCAATCACGATCGCTCTCGTCCCCTCGTTCGGCGTTCTGGGCTTTTCACACGTGGGCAGGGACATCACCATCCTGGGGTACCGCCGAACCTTCAAAGTTCCGACGGTACACGTAGGCAAGCAGCGTCTTCCTAGTGAAAACCGCGGTGCGAAGTTCGATGCCGCACAGATGGGGTTGGATAACGGGTTCTCCGTCTGATCATGCAACTCATGAATGTTGCAAACCGGCCGGCAGCAACCAGTTAAGGGACGTCTTCGCAGGTGCACCGGGCCCGCCATACCCTTGCCATACGCATCCCGCGGGAACATTGGCCGACCCCCTTCGCCAACCGCGGACCACATTTGCCGACTTGGCGAGTAGCCGGCACCGCTCGGCACGGAAGAGGATCGGCGTGACCGCGGCCGCAGTTCGGTATGATCGAAAGGTACCTTTAGGCGCAATTGGCACAAGATTAGGTTTGGTAACGTGGCCCGAAGTTCAACGTCTGACGCACATTCTGTCTCCGTTGCTGAAAGTACTCGCGACAAGCTCGTTGAACTGATCACAAAGCATGACCTCCGTCCAGGCGACAAACTCCCATCGGAGCGCGACCTGGCGCAGACCTTCGACGTCAGCCGCAACACAGTTCGCGAGGCACTTGGCATGTTGGTCAGGTCGGGATACGTGCTGCGACGTCCAGGCCGGGGCGGCGGAACCTTTGTGAATCAACCAAAAGTTGAGCGCGATCTGACGATTCTGACTGGCCTACCCGGACATTTGCACCGCCAAGGGCGTCAGTCATCGGCTCAAGTGTTGTCAGCTCGACTGATTCAGGCCGACAGCTGGACCGCTAAGCAACTGCAGATAGCGCCCGATGAGCTGGTCTATGAACTCGTACGGCTCCGCCTCTCAGATGGTGAGCCGCTCTCGCTGGAGCGGAGTCGTTTTCCTGCAACAAGATTCGCCGGTCTTCTCGACTATCCGCTTGCGGGATCCATCTACGAGATCCTGCGTAACGATTACAAAGTTCCACCGAAGGGAGCGCAGGAGCGCATTGAGCCGACAGTGGCCAGCTCTACCGAATCTGTCATTCTGGGAGTCAAGGAAGGAGCCCCGCTGTTGCTGGTCGAGAGGGTGACATACGATGCAGACGGCACCCCGGTCGAAGTTGGCAGTGATGTGTTCCGCGGAGATCGCACACGCGTTGTCGTGTGGGTTGAGTCGCCCGAAGTCTCCAGTGTGGAGGTCCGGAAATCAGCCAGTGCCGACTCCAAACACCGGACCTCGCAGGCAGTTGAACGGTAGCTCACACGAGGACGGCGGCGCCCGCACTGGGCCGCATGGGTCAACGCATTGGATTCGATTAGATGGCCCGAATCAGAGAACATGCGCGGTTCGTCAGCTCGCCGACCCTCGGGGTACGGCAGGCGATAGATCAGTTCAACTCCGCTCAGCGGCAAAGTGGGTGGCGGGGGTTGTTGACCGCCTAGAGTCGAAGAGTGCTGGCACACTTCGTTTTTCGGGTTCTTATCACGAACGTCGCGTGGGCGTGCGGTCTCAGCTCACCCGGCATGCCCCAACACCGGCGCACGTTAACCCCATTGGCGTACGGGGGGACGTTCCTCGCATGAGTTCGGGTAAATCGCTGCACAGGACGCCTAAATGTCGATCTGGTCGCACCTCGAGGTCATCGACGTTAGCCAAGCCGCCGTTTGGCTCAGTCGGTCGTGACGCAACCGCCAGTGGCGACAAAAAATGCCCTGCGCGCAACAATGTGTTGCTAAGTAGGCCTAATACGAATGCTGGAGTCGGGCAAAGTGGGCAACAGCAGGGTTCGTGATGGCAACTTACGCGCCAACCGAAGTCATCCAGATCACGCACGCAGCGCCTTCAGAACGCATCGCCGCTTCCCAGGTTTCATGGTCGTGATGGGCCAAGAATCTTCGGAGTCGTTCGTCCCCGTACTAGGGGGCGACGGCGACCGGAATGGGGCGCGGTGGCTACGCTTCTCGACCGCTCCGGATCATCCTGAATGGCAGCAGATATATGGAAGACTGACAACAGCGGCCGAGGGAAAGGGATCAGTCATGCCCGTCTTGCGGCAGGAGTCCACCAGCGATGCACCTCCCTGGAAGCACCGAGACTGGAGAATGCGCATCGGGGGCACGTGGCAATCGGCCGACGCGTCCCGTGAAGTGATCGACCCGGGTACCGGCACCGTCATCGCCACGGTTCCCGAAGCCGGCATCACGCATGTCGATGCCTCGGTCGCCGCAGCTCGAAGCGCCTTCGATTCGGGTGTGTGGCACGTGATGCCGGCTGATGATCGCGCCCGCATCCTTTGGCGGATAGCGGATCTCATCGACGAGCGAGCGGACGATATCGCCGTCGTCGAGGCCGTCAATCAGGGCAGCCCGCTTCAAGACGTGCGGGCCGGGCTGATTCCGGAGGCGGCCAGGGTGTTTCGCTATTACGCCGGGTGGGTGGACAAGGTGGCCGGGCGCGCAGCCCGCTTGAGGGTCGATGTCTCCGAGTTCCTAACCTACACCTTGCGAAGTCCGGTCGGCGTCGCCGCTCTGATCACTCCGTGGAACTCGCCTCTGCTGATGGCGGCGTGGAAGGCTGCGCCCGCACTGGCGGCGGGGTGCTCGTGTGTGGTCAAGCCGGCCGAGCTGACCCCCCTCACAACCTTGATGCTCGCCGAGATCGCCCAGGAGGCAGGCCTTCCCGAGGGTGTGCTCAACGTGGTCACCGGCGACGGTGTCACCGTCGGCGGCCGATTGGCCGCGCACCCTGACGTCGACAAGGTTGCGTTCACCGGCTCGACCTCGGTCGGGCGCGACGTCGTTCGTGCGGCGACGGGCAACCTCAAGAAGGTGTCGCTCGAGTTGGGCGGCAAATCGCCGGTTGTGGTTTTCGCCGACGCTGACGTCGATGCCGCGATCGACGGGGCGGCACGAGCGATCTTCTCAAATGCCGGCCAAGTCTGCACCGCGGGATCCCGGCTCATTGTGGCTGAGGAGATCTACCAGGAAGTCGTCGACGGCGTCGCCCGCGTGGCGCGCACTCTCAACGTGGGGCACAGTCTTGATCCCCGCTCGGAAATGGGCCCAGTGATCTCGGCCGAGCAACGCCGAACCGTGATGGGCTACATCGAATCCGGGATCCGGGACGGTGCGACCCTTGTGGCCGGCGGGCAGGAGGCCGGGCCGGGATTTTTCATCGAGCCCACTGTGCTCGGGGACACCCGTCCCGAGATGCGCGCTGTCACCGAGGAGATTTTCGGGCCTGTCGTAACGGCGATGACATTTGGTTCGCCGGACGAGGCTGTGGCGCTAGCCAATTCCAGCCGTTACGGTCTGGCCGCATCGGTGTGGACCCGCGACGTCGGTGCTGCCCACCGCGTCGCGAGCCGCCTGCGGGTGGGTCGCGTCGGGATCAACGTGCACGGGCTCGCCGACGTGACGATGCCGACGGGCGGTTTCAAGGAGTCAGGGTGGGGCCGCGAACTCGGACCGGAGGGACTGGACCTCTTCTTGGAGACCACGTCGGTGTTCAATCGGCTCGATGCGCGGTGACGCCTCGGCGCGTCATCGCCGAGACGCCCCGCCCAGAATCCGATCAATCGACTGCTGCGCGCGTACGCGCGTAGACCTGCTGCTCGGTGATAGTGAGCTGACCTCGGTTTGATGTCAGAAACGTCGCCGTCCAGGAGATGATGGTCGTGACCTTGCTCTTGAAGCCGACCATCCGGCTCAGATGCAGGCCCAGCCACGACACCCACCCCGGGAGACCACCATATTCCAATCGTCCGATCTTCACGACCGCGCAGAAGCGCGACACCATTGCCATCGATCCCAGATCGACATATCGGAAGGGCGCCCGATTGTTCTGTCCGCGGCGTGTGATCGCTTTGGCCGCGTACCTGCCTTCCTGAATCGCTCCCTGGGCCATCCCGGGCACCCCGGGAACCAGCGCCATGTCACCGATCACGAAGACGTTCGGGTGCCCGGGCAGTGTGAGATCGGGCCGTACCTCCACCCGCCCGGCGCGATCGACCGTCGCGCCGCACTGGTCGGCCAACTTCTTGCCCAGCGGGCTCGCAGAGACCCCCGCAGACCACACCTTGCACGCAGATTCGATGCGGCGCGTCGTGCCGTCACTATCGGCGACCGTCAATCCGTCGCGATCGACGTCGACGACCTTGACCCCGAGCTGAATGTCAACGCCGAGGTGTTGCAGCCGCCGTTGAGCGAGCGCGCCGAGCTTGGGTCCCATCGCCGTGAGCACCGTGGGTAATGCGTCGAGAAGAACGACTCTCACGTCGGCCTGATTGATGCGCCGGAATTCGTCCTTCAGAGTCTGCGTGGTCAATTCGACGATTTGTCCTGCCAATTCCACGCCCGTGGGGCCCGCACCCACGACGGTGAACGTTAGCAGCCTACGCTGTTCGTCGGGGTCCGTGGTCCGCTGCGCCAGTTCGAGCGCGCCGATGATGCGACCCCGCACTTCCAGGGCGTCGTCGATGGTCTTCATGCCTGGAGCGAAGTCGGCGAAATGATCGTTGCCGAAATAGGACGAGTTTGCACCCGCTGCGACGATCAAGCTGTCATAACCCGTTGTGTCGGTGTTTCCGAGTAGCTCGGAGGTCACCGTGTGGTTTTCGAGGTCGATGTCGACGACGTCACCGAGCATCACGTCAACATTGCGTTGCCTTCTCAGCACCGCTCGGGTTGCGGGCGCGATCTCCCCTTCGGACAGGACCCCCGTCGCGACCTGATAGAGCAGCCCCTGAAAGAGGTGGTGTTGAGTGCGGGCAATCAACGTGATGTCGACGGGCGCATGCTTCAGCGCCTTTGCTGCGGTTAATCCGCCGAAGCCGGAGCCGATGATCACCACGCGATGCTGGGTCATGAGGATCCTCCGGCCGGTAGCTCCGCGTACGCGATACCTGTCAGATTGCCCTGAACGCCGGCGATCGGGTGGTACCCGGTTCCGTCGAGGGACGCGGCGTAGATGTTCCCGCCGAGGTCGGTGACGAACATCCGCGAGCGGAGCGGATCTAGCGCGATGCCGATGCCCTCCATCAGATGGGTGGCCACGACTTCCGGCTCCGTGCTGCCGACGTCGGCCAGCGCCGCCCGGTTGACGGTGTTGCCGAACGGGGGATCGCCACGATCAGTCCAGTACAGCGTTCGCGTGGTGTGGTCGATCTCCAGATCGATCGGTTCAGGCAGCTCCTTGAAGATGAGTTCGATGTCGGTGCGCGTTGCCGCGGTTTCTCCCGGGGGCAGCTCGATTCCGGCCCGCAGGATGCGTCCGAGCCCTGCGTCGCTGGGGCCCTTCTGGGTCCAGTAGACGTGGCCGCCGACGTGATCGACCGCTACGCCGACGCAATGGCGTGTCTCGTCGCGCCGGTCCTCATCGCCCTGCCCAGTCTGCACCACTGTTTCGAGCGCGCCTCCGTCGAGGTCGCAGCGCATCACCTTCATGCCCTCCCGATCGCCCCAGTACAACTTGTGGTCGACCGCGTCGAGGTGAAGCTGCTTGGGCGTGTGGGTGCTCCCGCTCGGGACGATGGTGGTGCGGTTGCGCCCGTCGAGGTCGACCCTTTCGATGGATCCGTCGTTGACGGGGGGCTTGCCCATGTTCGTCCAGTACAGGTGACCGGCGCCGATGTCGACCGCGACACCGTCGGGAAACGGGCACCCCTCGACGAGCACGGTCTTCTCGGTCCCGTCGGGGTTGATCGAGAACAGCCGGCCCCCGCCACTGATCTCCAACACGAACAGCTTCGGAATGTAGTCGGTCATGATTTCGCCTTCCAGTTTCCGCGTTCGCCTACTTGTCCATACGTTCTGCGATCAGCCCGAACAGCAGTTGGTCGCGCTGGGCTTCCAACTCCTCGATCGTCTTGCCGCCCGCCTCGGCGAGTACGCCGGCGACGATCTGGTCGGCCAGTGCTGGGGTGAACTCGGGATTGCCGAGACCGGACCAGCTTTCGGCCATCCGCGGCATCAGAGTGTCCATGAAGTGCTGGATCCCGCCCTGGCCGCCGCCGAGGTGCCAGAGCAGGTTCGGGCCCATGACGCCCCAGCGGAGTCCGGGGCCCCACGACACCGCATCGTCGGCGGCTGCCACGTCGAGCACCCCCTCAGCGATCAGGTAGACCACCTCGCGGTAGAGCGCCGACTGAAGGCGGTTGGCCACGTGGCCGGGCAGTTCCTTGTGCAGCAGGACCGGCTTCTTGCCGACAGAGCGGTAGAAGTCCATGGTGTCGTTGATCGTCTGCGGTGACGTCTTCTTCCCTCCCACGACTTCGACCAGGGGGATCACGTGCGGCGGGTTGAAGGGATGACCAATGACCGTCCGCTCCGGCCGCCGGCACTGGACCTGTATCTCACTCATGGTGATTCCCGACGAGCTCGATGCGATGATGGACTCCGGCGGCGTCGCCTCGTCGATCTCGGCGAACAGCTTGACCTTCAGGTCGGGCCGCTCAGGCGCGTTCTCTTGAACGAAATCGGCGTCGGTGAGTGCAGCCGGCATGTCGGAGGTGAATTTCAACCGATCGATCGACGCCCCTGGCGCCAGCCCCGCCTTACTCGCCCCGGCCCAGGCGCCTTCGACGTAGGACCGCAACGCCGCCTCGGCCCCCGGGGCCGGATCGGTGGCCGTGACGTCGAAACCCCGGGCCAGGTAGTGGGTTGCCCAACTGGCACCGATGGTTCCGGTACCGATGACGGTGATGCGCTTGACGTCTTTGCGTGTGCTCATGATCGATGTTTCCTCTGTATCGTTGTGTGATGGACTGATGTGGTCAGCGCCCGTGCCATACGGGCGCGCGCTTTTCGGCGAAGGCGACCGCCCCCTCGTGCGCGTCTTCACTCGTGGAGAGCGTGTGAATGCCGGGTGCTTGGCATTTGAAGGCCTCCGCGTCGTCGAGTGTCTGGGTCTGTCGGAGTACCTCCTTGGTCAGGGCCAGTGCCAGCGGTGCGTTGAGTGCGATCCGGCGAGCGAGATCCTGTGCCGCCGTAAGGGCTCCGTCTGCCGCAGTCAGGACACTGACCAATCCCAGGGCCTTCCCGTCGACGGCGGTGATCGGTTCTCCGGTCAGCAAGGCAGTGACCGCAACGTGGTACGGGATGCGCTTGGGCAGCCGGAAAACCCCACCCTCACCGGCGATGAGACCGCGTTTCACCTCGGGGAAGCCGAAGTTGGCGTTCTCCGCGGCAACGATCACATCGCAGGAGAGCACCATCTCGAAACCGCCGCCGAGCGCCCACCCCTCGACTGCTGCGATGAGCGGTTTGCGGACGATCGCCTGAGTGAGGCCGCCGAAGCCGCGACCGGGAAGCATCGGGGTCTGTCCCGTGGCGAACCCCTTGAGATCCATCCCGGCGCTGAAAGTTCCGCCTGCACCTGTTAGTACCCCCACCGCCAGGCTGGGATCCGCATCGAGTCGGTCAAGTGCGGCTGCCAGTTGGACCGCCACGTCGTGGCTGATGGCGTTTCTCTGCGCCGGCCGGTTAATGGTCATCGTCAGAACGCCGTCCTCCCGCCCGGTCACCACCAGGTCCGAAGACACTTCGGTTGTCGTCATCACACTGACTCCTGTTCTCTCGCTGAGGGGATGGCTTTGTGTTCTCTGAACGCCGCGATGTCCTCGGTGCTGTATCCGAGCTCTCGTAACACCTCGTCGTTGTGCTCGCCGTGCTCCGGTGCGCGTCGGGCAGCCACCCTGGTCATACCTCGCAGCACGAGCGGATTGTTGACGGTGTACTGCACGTCCGGCGCACCGTCGATGGGCACCACGATCTCCGCAGCGCGCAACTGGGGGTCCGCTGCTGCCTGCTCGGGTGTCTGAACGATGCCGTAGGGGATCCGAGCCTCGTCGAGCAGTGGCTTCCAGTGGTTTAGCGGATTCCGGCGGAATTCGGTGGCGAGTGCCTTGGCCAGGTCGGCCGCGTGGTGGCCGATGGCGTCGGCATCGGCGAATCGCGGATCCTGCAACAGATCCACGCGACCGATGGCTTTCGCCACCGCCGGCCACGCGGTCTGTTTCGCGGCCAGCATCAACCATCGGTCGTCAGCAGATTGATAGGGGTTGGTCATGGCGTTGACCGGCTTGTTGTGGTCGTGCAGTTCGTAGGGCTTCCCGCCGGCCAGTGCCGCCGATACCAGAGTTCCTGTCGCCCACACACCGGTCGCCAACAGCGATGTCCCGACGTTGGCCCCCTCGCCCGTGCGCTCGCGGTGATAGAGACCCGTGACCACTGCGGCATAGATCGCTGTTGCCGTGGTGTAGTCGCCGCTGCCCCAGGGCGGGGACGTGGGCGGCGCGCCGGCGTCACGGGTTGACGCAAGTAACCCACTGCGCGACCAGTACGCCGTGAGGTCGAAGCCCGGCAGCCGGGCGTCCGGACCGGCATCGCCGTATCCGGTGATGTCGGCGTAGATCACCCTCGGGTTCCACGCTGACACCTGTTCGTAGCCCAGATGTAGGGCTTCGCGGGTGCCGTGCGGAAAGTTCGTGATCACGACGTCGGCCCATGTGACGAGACGTTTCAAGATCTCCGCGCCGCCGTCGGACTTCAAATCGATGGCCATACCTCGCTTGTTGCGATTGGCCAAGTGCCAGCTGTAGTTTCCCGGTGCCGACGGGCTGGGCGGTACCGAGCTCAGGAGCCGTTGTGGGTCACCCAACCCGGGTGGCTCGACCTTGACCACGTCGGCTCCGAAATCGGACAGCATCGTCGCCGCTGCCGGAGCGGCGATGAAGCTCGCAATCTCTACCACTTTCAGTCCGGCGAACACGGGCGGTGCTGATTGCTGCGTTCCGTTGTCGGTCATCATCAACTCCTCAGACGAAGGCACTCAGGCCGGTGACGGATTTCGCGACAATCAGCGTCTGCATCTCGCGGGTGCCCTCGTAGGAGTACAGGGCCTCGGAGTCGGCGACGAATCTGCCGATGTTGTAGTCGAGGACAATGCCGTTGCCGCCGAACATCTCGCGTGCCCAGTGCACGGTTTCTCGCATCCGCGAGCAGCAGAAGGCCTTCGCCAGCGCGGACTGTTCGTCGCGATAGACACCCTCCTGCTGTAATTGCGCCAGCCGCACCATCATCCCGGCGCATGCGGTCGCGTTACCGAGCATCTGGACCAGCAACTCCTGAACCATCTGGAACTTGCCGATCGGCTTCCCGAACTGAGTGCGCTCCTTCGCGTACTGAAGCGCGAGTTCGTACGCCGCGAACTGAAGACCGACCGACTGCCAGGCCACGCCGCTGCGGGTACGACGCAGAATCTCTGCGGTGTCGCGGAAGGAGTTCGCGCCGGGCAGCCTGTTCGACTCGGGTACCCGGCAATCCTCGAGCACGATGTCCGCGTTCTGCACGATCCGCAGGGCGAACTTATTCTCGATCTTCGTCGCGGTGAAACCGGGCGTTCCCTTCTCCACGACGAACCCCAGCACGCGGTTGGTCTCCTCGTCACGAGCCCAGATCACCACGATGTCGGCAAAGGTGGCGTTGCCGATCCAACGTTTGGCCCCATTGAGCACCCAGTCGTCGCCGTCACGCCGGGCGGTGGTTTGCATACCACCCGCGACGTCGGAGCCGCCGTGCGGTTCGGTCAGGCCGAAAGCGCCGATCTTCTCGAAGCGACTCATCGCCGGCAACCAGCGACGTTTCTGCTCGTCGGATCCACACGCCTGGATGGAGCCCATTCCCAGGCCCGAGTGCACGCCGAAGAACACCGCCAGCGAGGGGTCTCCGTGGGTCATCTCCATCGCCGTGATGCCGGTCATCAGGTTGCTCGGCTCGGCTTCGGACGACTCCGGATCAGCCCAATTCAAGAGACCGAGTTTCGCGAAACCCTTGACCAGTTCATGGGGAAACTCGGCTTTGAGCCAGTGGTCGTTCACCACGGGGAGTGCCTCGGTGCGGAAGAACTCGCGAATGCGCCCGACTTTGTCGCGCTCTTCGTCCGACAGCAGTTCCTCGTACATATAGAAATCGGCGGGCAGGAGACCTGCCTCGAGATAGGGGTGCGGCTGTGACGGCAACTCGACTTTCGCAGTCATGTGCGCTCCTTCGTCTGTCCTGTCTTCACCGGTGGTGGGCGAAGCGTCCGATGAATCATGTTGTCGATTAACGTTTTCTAGCTTCGGCTCTCTGCCACATCGACACCATCGCCCTGGGATTGAAACCGAAGAGCCGGCGGGTGTAGACGCAGTGAGCCGTGACGCGGCTCTTTCCTAGAACAGACCCACCATGTCCTCGGGGACCACGTTCCGATCGGAGTCCTCGCGGTGAAAACCCGGATGCAAGTGCCGATTCGCGCAGACTGCGACCGGTCCGGTCGGCGTCGTGCGCGATGGCCGATACCTTGTCGTACCCGATGACCGGCGACAGTGGGTGACGAGCACCAACGAGCGATGCACATAGTCGGTGATGCGTGCTTCGTCGACATCGACGCCGTCGATGCAGAACGTGCGGAATTTCTCGCAGGCGTCACCCAGCGTGCGAGCGGACCGGAGAACGTTGTTGATGATGATGGGCCGCATGGCGTTGAGCTGAAAGTTGCCCTAGGAACCGGTGATCCCGGTCGCCGTGTCGTCGCCGAGCGTCTGGATGCAGGCCATGACCATTGACTCGCACTGCGTGGGGTTGACCCTGCCCGGCAGATCGAGCTTCCGGGTTCGTTTGGAGTGCGGCTTGAGCTCGGCCGGCGCTGCCCGTGGGCCCGACGCCAGCCACCGGATGTCCTTGACGATCTTGATCAAAGCCTGGCCCCGCAGACGCCCCAGTCTCCGATACCGAGAATGGCCTCGACATCTGTCCAGACGACCAGGTCGACGTCATCGGGTCCTAGGCCCAAGGTCTGGAATGCGGCAGTGATGTCATTGGGTCGGTCGATGGACAGGACGAGGTCGCGCTCTCCCCAGTATTCGATCGAGAATTGTCGGATAGCGTCGCCGACAGTGGGCGTGTACACCACCGGCATGTGTTCGCCGAGATGGTCCGACAGAACCTTGAAGTACAACACCTCATTGCGGTTGTGCCACTGGTCCATCAGCAGATGCGGTGCTTGATCGGCGGGCTGACGCTATAGCTGCTGCCAGACCCTGCACGCCTGCTGTTCCAAGGTGAGCGCACCGGAGGGGAGTCGGCCTGTGAGCCGAGCCGGTAGCGCTCTTGCTTGGTGAAGGCGACGCCTCGGTTGACGCTCGGCGCGGTCAGCGGCAGAGGGATGCGGGCGGCAGTCGTCGTGGGTTTCCTTCACCTGGTCGTCATCGGCGGCCAGCTCCTCGGCGGGCTGTCACCGGTGAGAGGACGCCTTCACGGTCCATGTTTCGCCCGCAGGCCCGTTGCAACCATCGTTCGAGGATCGAACTTCACCGACCGACGGATGTGGGACCACAGATCGGTGGCTGTGCTTTCAGCAGGTGCGCGGCAATGCAGCCAGTTGCGCCCGCGAGGTGATGCCCAACTTGGTGAAGGCGTTGTGTACGTGCGTCTTCACCGTGTGCACCGAGAGTTGAAGTCGGGTGGCGACCACACGATTGGACGCCCCCTGCGCGACCAGATTGATGACCTTGAGCTCGGAATCGGTCAGGCTGTCCCAGCCGACCTTCGCGCGCGTGTAACTGATGGCACGCCGTTCCACTCCCAGCGTGCGGAGCGTCCGTCCCACCCGTCGCGCGTCAGCGAGTGCGCCGGCTTTGGAGAAGGTGTCGAAGGCCGAATCGAGATGGACCCGTGCCTCTGCTGCACGATTGAGGGCCATGAGCTTGGCGCCGGCATCCTGGCATGCGGCGGCGTGCAGCAGCGGGCGTTCTGATGTTGCGAGCCGAGCCGAAGCGCTGATTAGGCGGCTCGGGTCGGACGACAACAGTGCCTCCGCGTAATCGGCCAGCGCGCCGAATATCGAAACGGACGGCTCAGCTCTCAGCGTCGCGACCATCTGCACGACTCGTTCCCACACTGCGGCGTCGCCGGTTTCGGCGGCGACACGACCGGCAAGCACCACCTCGTCCAGCGAGTGCGGCGTCATCAGAGCCGCGAGGGTTTCGAGGTCCCGGCCCAACCAGTCGGCTGCGCCGCGCGCATCGCCATGATGCCAGGCAGCCATCGCCAAGATGTGGTGTGCGCTGCGACGAGTCGTCACCGAGTGCTCGGAGCCCACTCGCTGCGCCGCCAGGAGTGACGTCTGCAGGAGATGCCGATCGCCGGTGCGCACGGCGACGTCCGCCAACACAGCCTGCAGGACCATGTCCGACTCGGTGAGGTCGACGTGGCTCGGCGGCGGCACTTTACGGGCGGCAACGAGCGCCGCGTCGACCTGCCCCGCGGCCAGACTGACCAGCGCTGCACACCCAGCCCAGGCGTCACGGGCCATGTCATCGTGCGCGACCTCCGCGCCTGCGATACGGGCGGCAGCAAAATCTGCCGCCTCGCCGACTCGTCCGACCGTGGCGAGGAGATTGCAGTAGTGCACGGATGAGAGAAGGTGCGCGGACGTGTCATCGCCGGGCCGGCCCGCGATACTGATGGCACGAAGCTTTTCCCGGGCCGCCTCCGAGCGTCCGTCGGCAAAATCGAGACAGGCACTGATCATGCCGGCGATGGCCTGTGCATCGGAATCATCGACTGCCTCGGCCGCCATGGTCGCTTCGGCAGCGGCCGAACGGCAGTGCCTGTGGCCGCGGTCCAGCATGATGTTGTAGGCCAGGACAGCGAGATGCCGCGCGCGGGTGACCGCATTGATGTCGCCCAATTCGAGCGCACGGCGGCTCTCGTGGATCCGTCGCTGGGAACCGTGCCTGGCGATCATTGCGAACTGCAGCCGAATCTCGGCCTCCTGATCGACGGAGACCCGCTCGAGCGCAGCGACCGCGAGTTCCTCGGCTTCGCCGTACCGACGGGCCCGATTGAGAAGCGCGACCGTCTCCGCGAGGATCCGGCCGTGTTCGGAACTGTCGGAGAGGCACAGTTGCAGAGCGCGCTTGCTGAAGTCGGCGGCTCGGTCGACATCGGTGTGCGCGAATTCCTGTGCGGCGCGCCGCAGTGTGTCGATCGCCTCCACATCGCCGGGCAGAGCGCTGCGCGCCAATCCAGCGGCCACCTCGGCGGGAGCTGTGCCCATGCCGAGAAGAACCGAGGCCGACTGACGCTCGATCGCGCGCCGCAGCGACTGCGGCATCGAGTCGCGGGTGGCGTCGCGCAAGAGCTCGTGTTCGAAGCGCAGGTGCTCTCCGTCGTCGACGAGCAGCCCCGCGTTCAGTGCCTCGGCGAGATCGGACATCAAGGAGACCGGCTGCCGGTCCAACATCGCTGCGAGCACGGCTGCAGAGAACCGATCCGGCAAGACCGACGCGACTCTGACAAGTGCGCTGGCTCCGTTTGGGAGTCGGTCCAACCGGCGCCGCACACAGGTGATCAGTCGCTGCGGCAACTCGTCGCCGACGACTGCTGCTCGACCGTGGTCGAATTCGAGTCGGCTCTCTTCGCGAAGTCCGGCAACCAGTTCCAGCGCGAGGAAGGGGTTGCCTGCGGCTCTGGATGCCATCCTCAATAACGAGTCGTCTGCTCTTGCGCACAGCGCGTCCTGGATGACATCTGTAAGTGCTTCCGGAACCAGCGCTTTCAGCGTCATGCGTGTCGCGCCGTGGTGGCTCAGCACCGACAACGTGTCGAGCACAGGGGGGCCAGCCATTCCGGTTCTCGCCGTCACCACCCAGAGAACGGGCAGATCGAGGAGTTCCGGTACTAGTGAGCGAAGTGCCAGCAACGTGCTTTCGTCGGCCAGATGGATATCCTCGAGGAGAATCGCCAACGGTGTCTCCGAGGCCGCAGTCCGGATCGCCTCGCGAAGGTGATGAACGACCCAGTAGCCGAGTTCGCCTGAGCCCCCGAGGTCGCGGAGAGCCTCGAGGTCACCTATCGGGGGGTCAGCGCGCTGAGTCGCCATGAGCAGCGCGAAATAGGGAATCGTCCTCTGGCTTGCGAAAGCTTCTCCGTACAGGACCCTGACGCCGTGGCGGCCCGATACGGAGAGCACTTCGGTGAGCAGTCTGCTCTTGCCTGTTCCCGCCGGGCCTTCGATGAGAAGCACACCTCCGGCCCCCCGAGACAGTGCGCCGATGAGCCCGCTCACAGCAGCCACCTCGGGCGCCCGGCCGCGGATTGGCAAAGTCAGTCGATGGATGTCGTCGATCGCGATGTTGGCGGCTTCACTCACGATCACGTTCCGTTTCTTTCGTGCATGGGTGCTACGGAAAAGGGGGCGTCGATTTGCGGCGCTGTGCGGACGGGCGACGAGATCGACGATCGGGTCGTGGCCGGATCACGAGCGCGGACAGGTGCGGCGCCTCCTCCTGTCTAATGTCTCCTGTCCGACAGGTTATGCCTATGGAACCGCCGTGGTCAAGGAAACTTTTAGCGAAGCACCGTGTCGGCGAATCATAAGTATGGACAGTGCGGCCGGACGATGCGCGCGGGCGGTGGCCCCCGCGACGGGCTGCTAACCGGCGAGCTGAGGAAGTGCCACTGCGGCGGCGTTCTCGACGTGTGTCCGACACAGGCGCTCGGTGAGGTCGGAATCGCCGGCGACGGCCGCTTCGCAGATCGCCCGGACCTCGGCTACCGATTCGGCGGGCCGGCCAGGGGCGCTCAGCGACACCGTTCGCACCGAGGTGATGCGACGGTTGATGGACTCGATCAGACGCGTGAGCTCGGCATTGCGACCACCTGCGATCAACACCCGGTAGAACTCGGCTTTCGCCGTGATCAGCCTGCGAATGTCATCGACCGCCTCCTCGACGTGAATGAGAGCCAGACGTAACGCCCGGCGGTCACCCTCGTCCGCTCTTTCAGCGAACAGGCGCCCGGCCAACCCCTCGAGTTGGGATCGCACTTCGTAGATCTGGCGAGCGGAATCGGCCGACAGTAGGGCGACGGCGGAGCCGCGGCCATTGGTGGAGACGATCAGACCTTCGGTTTGCAACTGTCGCAACGCCTCGCGGACCGTTGCGCGACTGGCGGTGGTCGCCTCGCAGAGTTCCCGCTCAGAGAGCACCTGACCCGGCATCAATTCGAGGTTGGTGATGGCGTCGCGGATCTGCGCGGCGACCTGGTCGCGGATGAGTGCGGGCGGTCGAGCTACCGCATTGCCAGAGAAAGACACTTCTTCATGATTGCATACTGTTGCGCCGAAATTGTCGGCTGTCTTACAAGTTTTTTCCGGCGAGGACCGCACCGTTTCGTCACAGTCAACGCCTCCGTCGTGCCGTGCGCATGCTTACTGGGATTGTGTCGGAAGCGTCCTGAGTCGAGGCCGTCCCGTCACCATGGGTCGCGCGGCATCGCGTCACGCGCCCTCTACACCGCAACCTCGCGCGGTCCCAGCAAATCAACATCTCCATCCCTTGCGGGTTGGTGCGCGCTCGGCGGCCGAGCTGCGGCGGCGTTGTGAGGCGGGTGACCTCGTGCGACGAGGTGGCGACGACTCATCAAGCCGTCGTGGTCTCGATCTTGACGAGCGCCAGGCGTCCGACTTAACCTGTCTGTCAGCAGACAGGAGAGGTGGATACATGATTTCGACCTCTTTTCCGGACGAGCTTGCCCGCTTTCGGCGCGCGCTCGGCTCTTTTCTGACCGGTGTCACGGTCATCACGACGCGCGATGCGCAGGGCCGGGACCGAGGTCTGACGGTCAACTCCTTCACGTCTGTGTCCCTCGATCCACCGCTCGTGTTGTTTTGCATCGACCGTGGGGCAGCGAGTTGCGCGGCGTTCATGGGAGCGTCGGGGTACGTCGTGCACGTCCTGGGTTCACATCAACAGGATCTAGCCAAAGTCTTCGCATCGAAATCGCCCGATAAATTCGCGGGCCTCCAAGTCGGAAGATCGAGTACCGGAGTGGCGATTCTGGCCGATGCTCATGCCGTACTCGATTGTGCGGCCTACGAAGTCGTCGAGGTCGGCGATCACGCGGTGATCATCGCACGCGTCGAGGCCTTCGAGATCGCCGATCAGCGACCTCTGGGCTTTTATCAAGGGGCAATGCGCTCTTTTCACACCGAGAATGAGTCGGCGCGGTCGGCCACTGCGGGAGTCGCACGTCTCGCGGTGGTGTGGCTGGTGGAAATGCTCGACGGTGAGATCGTCCTGCGATGTGACCGCGGCCGGACCGTGCTGCCCTTTTCCGTGGTTTCCACCGGAGAACTCGACGGGGCGCGACTCGCAAAGGTGGCCACAGCGACGTTGGGTGCGCCAGTCGCCATCGAGTTCCTCTATTCGGTCTACGGTTCGCCGTCGGATGCGCTCACCCTCGTCTACCGCGGCCGGGTACACCCGTCCGCAGAACACGGTGCGCTCGCTGCCGGCCACGTACTGATGGCCGCCGGCGAGGCCGCTCTGCTCGTGTCCGATGACACCGAGCGTTCTGTCCTCGAACGCTATGTGGCAGAACGGGGCGACCTACGCTTTGGCATCTATGCCGGGTCGGACGAGACCGGTTCAGTCGCCACCCTCGCGGTCACCTCCGCGGTCGCACGCCTCAGCGAAGGGCGTTGACTGCCATGCAATTCGGGCTCATGGTCGATCTCGGACGAACCACCGACGCGGTCTCGATGCAGCAGAACCTCGATCAGGTCACCGAGTTGGTGAAGACAGCCGATCGCGTCGGATTCGACGTCGTCGTGTGCGGGGAACACCACGGCCACGAAATGACTATCGCACCGGCCCCTTTCACACTGCTCACACAGTGGTCGCACGAGACGTCGCGGGTGCGGCTCGGCACCGCAGTGCTGTGCGCCCCGTACTGGCACCCCATCCGACTGGCCGGCGAGGCGGCACTGTTCGACCTAATCTCTGGTGGACGCCTCGAACTCGGCATCGGTCGTGGCGCCTATCCCTACGAATTCGATCGCATGGCGGGTGGAATGCCACCCGAGGTGGCCCGCCGGCAGCTCGGTGAGCTCCTCCCCGCCCTGCGCGGACTGTGGCGCGGAAACTATGCGCACGCGGGCAGCTTCTACTCCTTTCCCGCGACAACGTCGACCCCGCGCCCGTTGCGGCCGGAGGGCCCACCAATCTGGGTGTCCGCACGACACCCGGAAGTCTTCGCGATGGCGGTCGAGAACAGGGCCGATCTCATGGTGGCGCCGTTGTCCAAGGGCTTCGAGGAGGTGCACTCCCTGATGGAACGGCGCGCCGCCGCCATCAGCGCTGTGGACAACGGATTCGAACCCAGGATCGCGGTGCTGCGTGACACCTATGTCAGCCCGCCAGGCGCCGACCTGACCGAGGCGGCGTCCTACATGCACCGCGCCGAGGGTTACTTCTCGAATCTCTTCCGGACCGACGGGGACGTTCGCGACGGGTGGGTGAGCTGGACCGAACCCGCGACGGACGGCGGTGACCCTCTGAGCACGATCATCGCCAACCAGGTCCTCGGCGACGCGGCAGAGGTGACCGCCAAGGTGAAGAACTATGCGGCCCTCGGTACCGACGTATACCTGTACGGCGGAACATGGGGCCTCCCTTTCGAACTCGAACTGGCTTCCATCGAGCGGTTCGGCGAAGAGGTCATCGCCGCGTTCAGGCGAGCACCGGTTGGAACGAGGCGATGAGCCCGTCGCCCATCCCTGCGGCTCCGCTGGTCCTGATCCACGGGATCGGCGAGACCCACCGATCCTGGGATGACGTCGTCAGCCTGCTGGGCGACATCACGGTCATCCGGTACGACCTACGCGGTCACGGGAACGCGCCTACCCGACCGCCGGTGACGAGCATCGATGATTTCGTCGACGACCTCGTCGACCTGTTCTGCGCCCGTGGGCTAGACATCGCTCATGTCGTCGGGTTCTCGCTCGGGGGACTGATCGCTCAACGCTTCGCTGTGCGAGAGCCGTTCCGCGTAGCGACCCTCATCGTGATCGGAACGGTCGCCGGCCGCACCGACGTAGAAGTCGATGCGGCACGCCGAAGACTCCGCACCGTCGAGACGTTCGGACCGCGAGGCGTCGCCGAAGAAAGCATTCGACGGTGGTTCACTCCGCAGTATCTGAGCGCACATCCCGACGTCGCTGATCAGATCATCGAGCAGCTCGCAGCAGTGGATCCGATCGCCTATGCCGCGGCATATCGTGTGCTCGCCAGTACCGACCTCGCCGACGATCTGCCGTCGATCACCGCGCCGACGTTGGCGATCACCGGTGAGCTGGATGAGGGCTCTCCTCCGCACATGTGTGACCTCATCGCTCAGGCAACCGGGGGCCACGCTGTCATCGTGCCGGGCGTCAAGCACGACATCCTGAGAGAGCAACCCGATCGCATCGCAAAGGAGATTCTCACACATGTCGGCCGAGATCAGTTCTGACAGTCACCTTCTCGCCGAAGGCACGCGAGTCAGGCGAGAGGTTCTCGGTGCGCCGTACGTCGACCACGCCACGGCGCCCGACGACGACTTGACCCTGGCATTTCAACCATTCATGACGTCATACTGCTGGGGCGAGATCTGGACCGATGAGACCCTACCCCGACGTGAGCGCAGCCTGTTGGTGCTCGCTATGACCGCTGCTCTGGGGCGTACGGCCGAGCTTGAAGCCCACACCCTCGGCGCCTTGCGCAACGGCGTCACCGAGACCGAGCTCCTAGCGGTCCTCAAGCAGATCACCGTCTACTGCGGAGTGCCCGCTGGAGTGACCGCACTACGGGCGATGCGGGAAGTCGTCGCCGCTTACGACGGTACCTCCACTCACGAACAAGGACTTTGATGACGAAACGCATTGCTGCAGTGCTGAGTACGGTGGTGCTCGGCGCGGCTCTGTTGACGGCGTGCGGGGACGGGGCGCAGAACGCAACCGCGCTGACGCTCGTCACCTGGGGAGGTACGACGGCCGATGGAATTCGGTCAGCGATCGCCGATCCCTTCACCAAGGCATCAGGTATTCCGACGAACGTGACCGAACCGGTCGACTACGGAAAATACACCGCGATGGTGCAGCAGAACCAAGTCACGTGGGACTGGGTCGATCTCGAGGCGTTCTTCGTCGTCGAGCATCTCGATTGGTGGGCGCCGACGGATACGGAGGTGGTCAAGATTGATCCAGGCGACGTGGTCCAGCTTCCTGGTTCGCAGGGCCTCGGCACGCGGGAACTGATCCCTGCCAGCAGTTACGCCTTCGCCATCGCTTACCGAACCGAGGGCGCCAATGCGCACCCCACGACATGGGCGGAGTTTTTCGACACCGCACGATTTCCCGGGAAGCGGGCGGTCTATAACTCGCCCTACGGAATGCTGGAGGCTGCCCTGCTGGCAGACGGCGTCGGCTACGACGATCTCTATCCCTTGGACGTGGCACGGGCAGAGCGCAAGCTCGACTCCATCAGAGACGACCTGGTGTTCTGGAATTCCGGTGCCGAACTCCAGCAAATCATGACGTCGGGGGAGGCGGACTACGCATTCGCCTGGAACAACCGCATCGCCGACATTCAGAAGAAAGGCGCTCCGGTCGCGATCGAGTGGAATCAGAACCTCCAAGACGCCAACTTCAACGTGACCGCCAAGAACGGTCCGCGTGTTGCCGAGACGATGAAGTACTTCGCCTTCGCAGCCCAGCCTCAGGTGCAAGCCGACTACGCGAGGGCCACGGGCTATTCGCCCGCGTCCAAAGCAGCCTTCGCGCTCCTTCCCGACGCCGACAAACCGCACTTCAATGTCTATCCCGAGAACATGGCCAAGTCGGTGGGGTCGATCAACCTCGACTGGTGGTCGAAGAACTACGACGACACTGTCGCACAATGGACAACGTGGGCGGGGCAGTGACCCACGCTGTCGCCTTTCGAACAGCCGCTGCCAGACACTCATTTGGCCGGTGGCAGTCCTCGGCGCTGCTCTACGTGCCTGCGCTGGTCCTGCTGGTGCCCGTCTTCGTGATCCCCACAGTGTCCTTGCTGGCTCTGAGCTTCGGCGGTCCGAGCGGCGCCTTCGGCAACTATGCCGACATGATGGCCTCGCCCCTGGCCCGCACGGTGTTCCTGCGCAGTTTCCGGGTTGCCGCGACCGTCACGGCGATCTCGGTGCTGATCGGCGTGCCCTTCGTGATGGTGGCGTATCGCGCCGGACCGCGCTTGCGCGCAACGCTTCTCGGGGTTGTCGTCGCGTCGCTGTTCTTTTCGGTCATCGTGCGCGCTTACGCTTGGCTGGCCATTCTCGGTCACGAGGGGCCGGTCGTGGGCGTACTGGGGTGGCTCGGAATGAACACCGACGGATTGTCTCTGTCACGGTCGGGCTTCGCCGTCACGGTCGGCCTCGTCCAATACGGAGCTCCGTTCATGGTGCTGGCGATATGGGACGTCCTGCGCCGTGTGGACACCGAGCTGGACCGCGCCGCAGCAACCCTGGGCGCCGGGCCCGTCGTGCGATTCCGGCGCGTGACATTCCCGCTCATCGCGCCGGGCATCATCGCCGGGTCGACGATCGTCTTCACCACCACACTCGGTTACTTCGTGATTCCGGCAATCCTGGGATCCCCGAGGAACCAGATGATCGGCGAGCTGATCAGCGCCCAGGTCGGCCGGACGATGAACTGGGGTCTCGGCGCCGCGTTGGCAACCACACTGCTCGTCGTGTCGCTGGCGATCGTCGTGGTGTTTCGCGGGCTCACCGATCGCATCGGCAAGGTGTGAAAGTGAAGCCATCTCTGCTCACCCGGATAGTCGGCGGCACTTACGGATTGATCGTCGCTGCCTACCTGATTCTGCCGGCCCTCGCCGTGGTCCCCATCGCCTTCTCGTCCAGCGAGTTGCTGGAATTCCCGCCGAAAGGTCTCTCCACCCGCTGGGTGATCGCTTTCTTCAACGACCCCGAGTGGGTGGCCGCGCTGAACCGCAGCATCGTCATCGCCGTGCTGACCGCCGTCATCGCCGTGCCTATCGGCACCCTGGCCGCCTACGCGATGGTGCGCGGACCGCGACGGGCCCGGGCCGCGGTCGAGCCGGTGGTGATGCTGCCGCTGTTGGTGCCCGTCGTGATCTTCGGCTTCGGTCTGTACCTGATCACATTGATCCTCAGAATGCGCGGCGGCTTATGGCTGGTGCTCCTGGGCCACGTCGGTCTGTCGATCCCGTTCGTCGTCACCGTGGTGCTGGCCTCCATGCGCACCTTCGATCCACGGCTGCTACAAGCAGCGCGTGTCTGCGGAGCCACTGCCACGCAAGCATTCCTGCGGATTCTGGTTCCGGTGATCGCCCCCGCGATCGGCGCCGCCGCCCTCATCGCCGTGATGACCTCTCTTGACGAAGCGGTGATCGCACTGTTTCTTGTCGGAGACACCACACCGACGCTGCCGGTGAAGATGTTTTCCAGCATCACCTACTCGTTGAACCCCCTGGTCCCCGTCGCAGCCACCGTCCTCACACTGGCCACCCTCCTGCTTCTGCTTTTCAGTCTCTTTCTCGTAGAGATGAACCGGCGGCTTCTCGTAGAGATGAACCGGCGGCGCGGCCGACCGTCGATCGCGACCGGGCAAGGATCCGATACGTGACGGCGGACCAGACCGCCAGGCGCACCAGAACGCGCGACGCGGGGCGGCGAACAGACCTCAGTGCCTCTGCCGGCGCCTTGCAGTTGGCCAACCTGACCAAGCGTTACGGCCCGGTCGAAGCCGTTCGTGGCGTGTCCCTCGACGTGCAGCCAGCAGAGTTCCTCACCGTGCTGGGACCCAGTGGGTCCGGCAAGACCACATTGTTGTCGATGATCGCCGGGTTCGAACGACCCTCCGAGGGCACCATCGTGCTCGGTGACCGCGACATCACGAATCTGGCCACCCACAAGCGCCATCTCGGGATGATCTTCCAGGGCTACGCGCTGTTCCCCCATATGAGCGTATTCGACAATGTCGCCTTTCCCCTCACGCTTCGACGCACGTCGAAGTCCGACATCCGGCAGCGGGTGATGGAGTCCCTGGAGATCGTCGACCTCGCCCGCTTCGGTGACCGGCGTCCGTCGGAGTTGTCAGGCGGGCAACAACAACGCGTCGCTCTGGCGAGGGCCATCGTGCACCGGCCGTCGCTGCTGCTGATGGATGAACCGCTCAGCGCGCTCGACAGGGGTCTGCGCGCGCAGATGCAGATCGAGTTGAGAAAGATTCACCAGGAACTGGGGTCGACGGTGCTGTTCGTCACTCACGATCAGGAGGAAGCGCTGAGTCTGAGTGACCGGATCGTGGTGATGCGCGACGGCGAGATCGCACAATGCGGGCGGCCCTCCGATGTCTACGAGGAACCACGATCGGAGTTCGTAGCGCGATTCATCGGGTCAGCCCAGTTCCTTCGCGGTACATTGCATGGTCCCGAGTCGGCCGCTCGTGGCGCGACCCTAATCACCGAAACGGGACTCGTTCTGGCCGGCCGTTGCACCGGGTCCTTGCGTACGGGGGAGACGGCGTCTGCGGTGTTGCGCCCCGAGGATGCATCGACAGAACACCCCGCGGAGCCGTCGAACGCGGTGACGGTGCGTGTGGTGGCGCAGGTGTATCTGGGAGATCGCATCCGCTGTCAGTCGCTGTTCCCCGATGGGTCCGAAGGAATGATCTGGCTGAATCATCGCGAGGCATCGGCGGTGCACGTCGGCGAGGATCTGAATTTGTTTTGGCCCTGTACGAGAACAGTATTCGTTGCCGCCGATCAATGACGGCGATGGGTGGCCCATGATCATTGTCTTCCCGGGACAAGGTGACCTCTGCCGGGCTGAAACCGCACCGCCGGAGCGGACGCCTAGGCGCCGCCGGCAGAAAAGGCGCTGGGCTATCGCGCATCCTTAGGCCTACATCGTTGGTCCGCAAAAGCTGAACCTTCGGGCGATGGCTTCATGCTCATCACCCGGCAAGGGTCATACCTGGCGGGAGCAACGTCATCAGCCGGAGGGCGTCGCGGAAACGCGGTGTTCTGGACGAAGAAAGGGTGATTCTCATGTCTTTGACCGATCAACTGCGCGCGGCGGTATCGGCGCCGGCCACGAGCGCGGATTTCGACGTCAACCAGCACCTGGAGGATCTGCTCAATACCATCGGGGTCTCGACGGGAGACTCCGGTGGCAAGGTCACCTTCTGCGGGGCCGACCCCATCTTGCCGAGTACCTTACGTCTCGCGGCCGCGACGGGCATCGGTCTGGCCGCCAAGGCGGTCATGATGGCGAAGCTGTGGCAGTTTCGGGACGGCCCGGGGCAGGACATCAGCTTGGACCTGCGTGTGGCCGGACACCGGTTGTGCCCCTTCTACGACAAGAGATGGGAGCTGCTCAACGGCTATCCGATCCCAGCTCTCGGTGTCGCGTCGGACGCCTTCGCGATGCATCGTTTCTACCGGACCGCCGATGACCGCTGGGTCATGCCGTTAAACCCGTACCCAAAAATCGGCCTGCGCACCCAGATGCTGCTCGACGCACCCGGCGATCCGATTTCGGTGGCCAAGGCGATCGCGACGTGGAACGGCACGGATCTCGAGCAGGCCGGCGAAGACGCCGGCGTGGTGATGCCGATGGTCCGCTCTACCGAGGAATTCCTCAAAACGGCGCAGTATCAGTCGGTTCTCTCCTCACTTCCGGTCATCGAGATCGAGAAGATCGGCGACAGCGACCCGATTCCGTTCTCGGCCGATCCCAGCGCGCCCCTCAGCGGCGTCCGGGCTCTGGGCCGTGCCCACATCATTGCCGGGGCGGGCCAGGGTAGGGCCATGGCCCTGCACGGCGCCGACGTTCTCAACGTGTGGCAACCCGGCGAGTATGAGGTCGAGACGATGTACTGCACGTCGAACGTCGGCGTGCGCTCGACGTGGCTCGACATCCGTTCGTCTGATGGACGGAAGATCTTCGACAATCTGCTGGCGTCGGCGGACGTCTTCTATGCCAATCGCCGGCCTGGTTATCTCGAAAGTGTCGGCCTCGACCCCCACCAGATGGCAGAGACACGGCCCGGAATCATTCACTCCAGCGTCACCCTCAACGGTCATCACGGTCCGTGGGCGAAACGCGTCGGGTTCGACCAGACGGCCGGATGTCTCACGGGGGTGATGCAACTGGAGGGGGACGCCGAGAAGCCGGGATTGCCGCCGGTGCCGGTCGTCAATGACTACATTATGGCCTGGCTGGCTACTGCCGGGATCGTCGAAGCGCTGATTCGGCGCGCAACTGAGGGCGGAAGCTACCGGGTGGGGGTGTCGCTGTCACGGACCGCCCTGTGGATCTTGAGTCTCGGGATCTTCGATAAGGACTACGCTCGAGCGACGAGTGGCTCGAGCGAAGAGCACGAATTCCGCGACCCCGAGTACTTCGTGGGCGACACGCCGCTGGGGGAATACACTGGGATCACCGAGCAGATCCACATGTCGGAGACCCCCGGGCGGTATCCCCACATTCTCGTCCCCCGTGGTTCCAGTCCGCCGAAATGGCTCGAGCGGTGACACGCCCATCAAGGGAGATCGCGCCCGAAAGAATGACGTTTTCCAACGCGGGGGCGGTTTCAGGTGAGTTGATAGCTCGCCGAGATAGAACCGGGTGTCCGAAAATCGGCGTCTCATCCATGCGGCTAAAGGGAACCAATTCTGACGTCGCTCGTAGTTCGGGGACCTCGTGGCCCCCGTAACCATCGGACCTGAGTACAGCTGGACACTCCTAGCGACCGCCCATGGCGTTGGTTCTGGCCAGAGACGTTAACGTTGCTGTGCGGGCGGTCGGTGTTTGTCCGATAACGTCCGCAACGCAAGCACTTGAGAGTCTTTTCTGATGCGCAGGAGAGACGTCTACAGTCCTGCGTCGCGCGCACGAAGTGCTGCTTGAACGCGGTTATTGACATTGAGCGCGGTGAGAATGCGGCTGACATGGGCTTTCACGGTGCTCTCTTGCATCGCCAACTGTGCGGCGATTTCGCTGTTACTCGCACCAACGGCTACCAGCTCAAGAACGCTGCGCTCTCGTGGGGTGAGGGTTGAAATTCGTTCTCGCGCTTGCCTGGCTTCGGCGGGCGCGGTGTGATGAAAATGATCGACTAGGCGCCGAGCCGCGCGTGGATGCAGCATTGCGGACCCGGCGGCCACGACGTGTATCGCGTGCACGATGTCTTTCGGGTTGGTGTCTTTCAGGAGGAAGCCATCCGCTCCTGCGGCGAGGGCGTCGTAAACGTATTCATCGACATCGAACGTGGTCAGCACAATAACCCGTGGAGGGTGGGGCAATTGGCGCATTGCGGCCGCAGCGCGAATGCCGTCCATCCTCGGCATACGTATGTCGATGAGCGCGATATCGGGTTGGTGGGCAGTTGCCAGGTTGAGCGCGGTCAGTCCATCTTCGGCCTGGGCGACGACGGCCATGTCAGGTTGCGCGCCGATGAGGTCGGCGAGCCCCAGGCGCACCAAAGCGTCATCGTCGACGATCATCACCCGTATCACGCGCGTTCCTTGCCGATGATTTGGCGTTGGCGCGGGAGTGATACGGTCACCACCCACTTGCCGGATTCGTCGGTCCCCGTCCAGATCTCTCCGTCCAGCCCACGAACCCGCTCGGCCAGGCCGTCCAGCCCAAACCCGGACATCCGTGCACTCTCGTATGGTCGCGTTGCGGGTTCCATGTCGTTGCCCACGCTAATGGTGGTTCGGGCGGTGCCGAAATCGACGAATACCTCGACGAGTGCCCCGGGAGCATGTTTGCGTGCATTAGTCAATGATTCCTGCACCACTCGTAGCACAGCCAAACGGTGCGCCGCGGGCAGATCTGCGGGCATCTCGGGGACATGGCCGCGCACTTTCTGGCCGGCGGCAGTTGCTTCGGCCATAACGTCAGCGACCTCACGATCGGTCGGTGCGAGATGCGAGAAGTCACCCGTTGACTCGGGCGCATGTAACGCGGTGAGGAGGTCTCGCAGGTCATCGAGCGCTTCGGCGGCGGTCGAACGGAGCAGCTGCAGCCGCTCGTTGACCGTCACTGGCAAGGTGTGATTCGTCGCACTGAGCACGCCCGCATGCAAAGCGATGAGGCTCAACCGATGTGCGAGCACATCGTGCATCTCCGCAGCAATGACGGTTCTTTCGGTCAACCTCGCGCTCTGCTCACGCAGCTCACGCTCGATACGTAGCTGCTCGACCCGCCCAACCAGCGCTGCCACTAAGGCTCGGCGGTTGCGAGCCCATAACCCGATGATGATCGCCAAAGTGGCGAATAGCGTCGCCCCGTACGGTTGTGCTGTCCACAAGGGCAACTCGGGCCGTACCGCGAGGTTGCCTAGAAGGGCCAGTCCGCACATCACGATCGCGACCCAGATGCGGCCCAAAACCGCGACACCAAATAGCGCGACGCACAACAATTGCAGGAACGGCCAGCCCCACAAACCTGCAGCGGCCGTGCACGCGACGGCCGCTACACCCCAACAACGAGGGAAAAGAAGCAAACAGCCACATAAGACGGCAACCGCGCCCGGCAGCCACGCTCCTAACCCTTCGCTGAAGATTGCGGCGCCCCCGAATACGGCTGCAGCGGTCGCAAAAACCACGATGAACAGACGCGTAAACGTTGATCGAGTCAAGGCGGTCGATGCCAACCGCTGCAGCCACCCTTGCACCGCTTGAAAGCTACTTTAGTCGAGGGTGGCGATAGCCTTTGGGCCGATGTTGGCGACAGTCCAAGTCTCTACCGTCATCGACATGCTTGCTTCTACCAACACTTCTAGCCCCCCCGCCCAACGTCGCACAGCAAGCTGGGATTTCGCCCGCGAGGCGTTTCGGGATTGGCGGCATACTGGCGCTGTGGCACCGAGCAGTGCCGCCTTGGCCGCACAACTGAGCGCCCCACTCTTGCGGCACGATAGCCCAATCCGCGTCCTGGAAGTCGGCGCAGGCACAGGCGTCGTAACGTCGTCGCTTCTGGCGCGGCTTCCACGATCGAGCGACCTCGATGTCGTTGAGCTGAACCCTCATTTCCGACCGCGACTCGATCGCATCGCGGCCGCAGCTCAACATGCCCGTGTCGAGATCCATACTTCCCGCATTGAGAATGCGCCTCTGGAAGGTCCGTACGACTGCATCGTATCGGGCTTGCCTATGACAAACTTCTCACCCGAATTGGCCAGCGACATAATGACGCAATTGCTCGGCTTGCTCACGGACTACGGAACGATGACCTACTTCGCCTACCTCGGCACAGGCACCGCGCGTCGTTTCGTCGGATCAAGGGCCCAGGCTAGGCGGCACCACGAAGTGGAGCAGCAGATGCGGCATTTCCACGCAACATGTAGCGGTTCCGCATCAACGGTATGGATGAATTTGCCGCCCGCAAAAGTATGGACGCTCGTCCGCCGCCCAGACCACGCTAACGTGATTCGAGAGGGTCCAGCCCCTGTTGTTTCACCCTGACGGCGAGCCTGGCCACGCCCACAAACGTCGCCACGGACTCCAGTGTTTTGGACCTCATCAGCCCCTCCCGCCAAACTCACGCCCGGCGTATCAGACCAACACCAGATCCACCGTTATTCCGACAGTCCCTTCGTTCCTCGATCGGCAAGGGATTCAGAACTGTCCTGCGCAGTCGCGTTAAAGGCGTTGGTAACTGCGGCGACCTGCGCGGCCACCTCGTCCTCAAAACTCGAGTTTTTGGGCATTACTGCAATCTATTGCGCGGCGTAGCTGCGCGGTCGGTTGCGAGGTCAACCGTAAGAAAGACGTAGTAAAAGGAATCCGTAGGGTTCGAACGGTCGACTTACGACAGCTGTGATGTTGCAAGACATCCGAACAGCTGAACACTTGGGGTTCAGAGCGCACTCATAGGCGGCCACCGCGACGAATTCGGGGTCGAGCCCATCTGAATCGTCCTGCCTGTGCAGGGTGTCGGTGGCCCTAAGTACCTACTAGGACGTCAGGTTCCGGGCGCGGTGAGCCCGCCGCGCGGGCTGTGGTCGGCTTCGGTTGAATCATGAGCAGCCTGCTCCGGCTTGGCTTTTAGGGGTGGTCGCAACACTTCCCTAGATTCTGGGTGTTGTGTTGACGTCGTCACGTCGGGTGAAGAAGGACCGGGGCGTCGCCCGTGATCGGCCGAGCGTCTACGGTCATGGAATTGCGAGCTCGGGGACGGAGTGTGCGTGCCGTGGGCCCGCGAGGTCGGCGTGCCGCGGTGGGCAGCAACGAACTGGGCGCGCGGTTACAAGACCTACCGCAACGGCGTGGTGGTCGGCTTCGTGTCGCCGCTGGACCCGTTGGCGGTCCGCCGATCAGGCCGCGCTACCTATTCCAGGACGAACGGATCAAGATCGCCGATCTCCGTCGTTGCGGGCTGAGCATTCGTGCAATTGCCGACGAGTTCAGAAGAGCACCGTCGACGGTTTCGCGAGAATCGCGCCGCAACGCGGAGGCCGACTCCGGATACCAGCGCTTCGTGGCCCGTCGGCAAGCCAATGCACGTCGAGCACGACCTCACCGGCGTCGGCTCGGCATCAACCGTCAAGCTCGGCGCCGTAGTCGCCGAATTGCCAGGTCGGCGCTGGAGTCCGCAGCAGAATAGCCGGCACCTGCGTCTGCGCTTTCCCGGTAATCCGTCGATGCGGTGTGTCATGCAAGTATTTATCAGGCTGTCTACAAACCGGATTCGCGGTTTGTAGGTCCGTCGCGATTGCCGCCGCATCGACGGTCACCACTGCGCACCAGCCGGGATCACCGCCGAGCCCACCAATGTCAGGGGCAGTTGTCCGTCGAGTTCGCACGTATGGCAGCAGGCGGGATTCCAAGCTTGCCGCGGCTCTCGTTGAGCAACCTGTATCTCGTGTCGCTAGGCGGGCGGTGGCCAGCGGCAGCGCCGCAATCAACCGGGTGCTGGGGCAAGCCAAGCCACACTCCCTCTGAGACAGCATCTTTCGCCGCCGTCGGGACATCGGACCCTTTGCCGCATGCGCCCGATGCCACTGACGGGACGTGTCGGCGGCGGAAACGACGCCGGCGAGCCGGCCGACCTCGTGGCGGAGCTGCCCGCAGTAGACGATGCCGAACTCCGGCGGTGGTCTTCCCTCGCCGAATCCCCTGTGCGCGCGAGCGTGACCGCAAAGAACTCAGCCGTCGTCGCCAGCATCCTCGCCCGCCGGAAGAGGGGATGCCGCCAAGCACCATTGGGCGAAACCATCGCGGGCACCACACCACCGTCGGAGGCATCCTGTCGGCGGCCGAGTCGGTGACCGACTAGGACGTCGCCGACCGTAGGTCGCGGTGAACGTCAGCAGTACGCGCTGTGGGGGGCGTTGCACCGTGTACCGACGCTGGCCCCACTTGACGTCGTCGTGTTCAGACGCCAGACTGAATTGACCAATTGTCGACAATGAAACAATCCATTGCTCGGCGCGATCCAAGAGGAGAGCAGACCTATGGGCAGCTTGCTGGCAGGTAAAACCGTCATCATCACCGGTGCGGCGCGGGGCATCGGTTTGGCGACCGCCCTGCATTTACATGAGGAGGGCGCTCAGGTGGTGGCCACCGTACGTTCCGAAGCGCAGCTTCCCCAGCTGAAGGTCGATGACGATCGGCTTATCGGACGTGTCGTCGATGTCACCGACGAGCAGCAGGTCAAAGACCTCGTCAAGTTCACCGTCAGCACTTTCGGCAAGCTCGACGGAATCGTCAACAACGCGGGCATTCTGATCCCCGGCACAATCCTGGACGCATCCGTGGAGGACTACCAGAACACCTTCGACGTCAACGTCAAGGGTGTGTTCCTTGGTTCGAAGTACGCCATTCCGGAACTGCTGAAGGCCGGCGGCGGATCAATCGTCAACTTCGGATCGATCAACTCGATCGGCGCGGAAAAGCTGCTCACCACGTACACCGCGAGCAAGGGCGCCGTCCTGACCATGACCAAGGCCATCGCATTGGATTTCGGCGCGCAAGGGATACGCGCCAATACCGTCTGCCCCGGATTCGTCGACACCCCGCTGAACGTGCCGCACTATGAGGCGCTCGGGGGTAGGGAGGCGCTCGAAGCAGGGCTACCCGACTTCCAGCCCATCGGTCGCGCCATTGAGCCGATTGAAATCGCCCACTCGGTTGCATTCCTGCTCTCGGACCACTCGACGGCGATCACCGGCACCGCGTTCGTAGTCGACGGCGGCGTGCTCGCCGGCGCCTGACCCGAGACATTACCGGATCCACGTTCGACCTCCGAAACATTCACCAACGCAGCAGTATTGAAAAACACGGCAGCACAGCCCACATGCCGCCGGGGCCGACAGGAAGTGAGGGCCGAATCGTGGCACCTAATGATGTGACTCAGGCACCGGACGTGGTCGACGTTCTGGTTATCGGGGCGGGGCCGTCTGGGGCGGTGGTGACCCACACCGCTGCCGTGGCCGGCTTGAGCGTCGTCTGCCTTGAGCAGGGAGACTGGGTGAATCCCAGCGACTTCCCCGCGAACTACCCGGAGTGGGAACTGCTCATTCAGCACAACTGGGCGCACGACCCGAACGTGCGCGGCCTGCCCTCGGATTACCCGGTCGACGTCGAGGACTCCGACATGTGGCCCGTGATGTTCAACGCCGTCGGCGGGAGCTCCATCTATTACGGTGCCGAATGGCCGCGGCTGCTCCCATCCGACTTCCGGGTCAAGACTGTGGACGGCGTGGCCGACGACTGGCCGATCAGCTACAACGATCTCAAGCCCTACCACGATGAGGTCGATGAGTTCATCGGCGTCGCAGGTGTCGGCGGGGATACCGCCTATCCCGAAGGGCTCGATTACCCGTTGCCGCCGCATCCGCTGGGGAAGCCGGGAGTGAAGGCCGCCGAAGCTGCGAACAAGTTGGGCTGGCATTGGTGGCCGGGCACCAATGCCATCGCGAGTCAGAAGCACAAGACGTTGGAGCAGTGTGGCCGGTGGGGTGTCTGCGAATGGGGCTGTCCACAGGGCGCCAAGGCCTCCTTCGACTTGATCTACATGCCTCAGGCGCAGAAGGCCGGTGCCACCGTCTTGACCGGCGCGCGGGTGCGCCGCGTCGTGACCGACGCCGACGGCAGCGCGATGGGAGCGGAGTACATCAACCGCGCCGGCGAGGTCATCCTTCAGCGGGCGCGGGCGGTCGTGTTGTGCGCCAACGGCGTTGGTACACCGCGACTCTTGTTGCTGTCGGCCGATGACAAGCACCCCGATGGACTCGCCAACTCATCGGGGTTGGTCGGTCGGAACCTGATGTTGCACCCCAACTGCACTGCATTGGGTTACTACGACGACGATCTCGAGAGCTGGCGCGGGCCCGCCGGGCAACTCATCCACTCAATGCAGTTTTACGAGACCGACAAGTCGCGTGGCTTCGTCCGCGGAGCCAAGTTGCATGCTCTTCCGACGCCTGGACCACTGAACGTCATCGAGGCGCACCGTGAGGGCGAGTTCGAGGACCTGTGGGGGCCGGCGATCCACGACGTAGCACGACGTGCTCGCAACGGAATCCTGTGGGCCGCCAACACCGAAGACCTGCCCGAGGAACACAACCGGGTCACTTTGTCGGCCACCCTGGTGGACTCCGACGGCCTGCCCGCTCCCAAGATCGAGTACCGGATCAGCGAAAACACCCGCAAACTATTGAAATTTACCGTGGAGCGCATGGTCGAGGCTCACGAGGCGGCAGGGGCTACGCACGTCATCACCCAGGAGCTGTGGATCGACCAGCCAGGGCACTTGTTGGGGACCGCTCGGATGGGCGACGATCCGCGCACTTCGGTCGTCGACTCATACGGCAAGGCCCACGACGTCGACAACTTGTACATCGCCGATGGCAGCATCTTCGTCACATCTGGTTCTGCCAATCCAACCTGCACCATCAGCGCTCTGGCATTGCGGGTCGGCAAGAAGGTCGTCGAGAACGTCCAGGCAGCAAAGGCAGAAAAGGCACAGTCATGAGCACTTCCAACGAACGTCTGTCCGTCCCGCCGCGTCGCACCCGGCCGCCCCGCACTCTCACCGCGGCTGAGGACGCCACACTGATGCGCGTCGCCGACACCCTGATCCCTGAGGTTGGCGCCAACCCAAAAGCCAGCGACGCCCGAGAGTTCGGCGCCTACCTGCAACTGGCACTAGCGGCACGGGCCGACGTCTTCGAGTCGGTGCTCAAAGCGGTCGCCGAACTGTCCGACGTGGCCGACGAAGACTTGTACGAGGCGTTGAAGGAGATGTGGGCCACCGACAAGTTCACCTTCGATCCGTTGTCGTCGATCATCGCCGGCGCTTACTTTATGACCCCGCAGGTCAAGGAACTGATCGGCTACCCCGGGCAACACCGAGATCCGGCAGGCCTCGAGGACGCCGCGAACGAGTTGGAAACCGGAATACTGGAGCCGGTATTGGAGCGCGGCTATATCTATGTGTCGGTAGCCGGCGAATAGGCGACGTCGATGACCCGTATCCGCGAGGGTCTGCTCAAGCTCGTTGCAAGGATCGAGTCTGGAGACTTGGTCCTGGGTCAGGTGCTTTGGGCGCCCGACTGCCTGGACGACACGTGTCAGCGCGCCCTGTGGCCGGCGGGGAAGACTATTGTCGACAGTTGATCAGTGCGACTGGCAGCGCTTTGGCCGACGGATTTGCGGAGAGGATTCTGATGGCAGATGCAGTGGCGTCGGATGCAATCATCGGCGGCGCAGACGCGGTTTCCCTAGGCCGGATCACGCAGCGGACCACCCCGGGTTCGGTAGTCCAGGTCCTACGTAACGCGATCCTGGAGGGTCGGCTCAAGCCAGGTAGCCAATTGCGCGAAACGCACCTGGCCGCCGACCTTGGAGTCAGCCGGGCCCCGCTCCGCGAAGCGTTGGGGCTGTTGGCGGATGAGGGGCTGGTCGACAAAATCCCCTATAAGGGCGCGTTCGTGGCGATGGTGAGTGCCGAGGCGATCGCCGAGATCGCCAGCCTGCGCAAGCGGCTAGAGCCTTACGCCATCGAACTCGCGCTGCCGCTGCTCCAAGGCGGAGCCTCGAGACTCAAGGTAACCCGTGCGCTTGAGGACATGACCGTTGGCGCCGACAACGGCGACTTCGCGGCAACCATCTACGCGCACATGAGCTTTCACCGCTCGTTCTACGAACTATCCGGACACCGCTTGCTGCTGGAGTTGTGGAACAGCTGGGAATCTCAATTGCAGCTGTTTTTCTCGGCCGACCACCAGGCATTCGCGGACCTCCACGACATGGTCGCCGATCACCAACGGTTGCTCGCGGTCATCGACACGCACGATCTCGCGGCAATCGCAGACGAGATCGATCGGCACGTGCACGGAGGAGTACCCGAGGTCGAGGCCCGGGCGCACGCCGCCACGGATGCGTGAGTACGTCGACTTCCTCGGCAACCAATCTCCCTACGACGCCCTGGAAGCCGCCGACCTGGACATACTCGCCCGTCTGGTGGAAGTCGAGTACTTCACCACCGGGCAGGCGATCGTCACCGCGGGCGAGCCGCCGCTGACGCACTTCAGCGTGGTGCGTTCAGGCGAGGTGGAGGTGGTCGACCGCGGCCGCGTCGTCGACGTCCTCGGCGTCGGCGAGACATTCGGTCAGATCTCCGTCCTGTCGGGTCTGCCGCCGCCGCTGACCATCCGGGCGGCTGAGGACACGTTGTGTTACCGCTTCCCTGATCCACGCTCCCATCTGCGTCACCCCGAGCGGCTCCAGTTCAGTCACTACGGCTCTCTCGTGAGCCGCGAGAGGCTAGCCCGCTCCGGCCTTGTCGACCAGGCGCTGCGATTGGCGCGCCACCAGATGCGCCCCGTGGTCTGGTGTCCACCGGAGGCGACCGTGCGTAAAGCCGCGGCCGCGATGACCGAAGCGGGACAGTCGTGCGCGCTGATCGACCGCGGTCAACACGTCGGGATCGTCACCGACAGTGACTTTCGCACCGGTCTGGCCGCAGGCACGCTCACCGTCGACACGGCAGTGGCTGAACTGGCTTCGTTTCCTGCCGCCACCGTCAGCGCCGACACCCTCGTCGGCGACGCCTTCCTCAAGATGATCGAGAGCGGTTACCACCACCTCGTCGTTGTCGGGGCGGGGGAGAGGCCGGTCGGCATCCTGCGCGTCGTCGACCTGGCCTCGGCTGAGGTGCGCAACCCGCTCGTCATACGACGCGCCGTCGACGACGCTGCCACCATCGACGAATTAGCCCGCGCCGCAGCGCTTCTGCCCGCTACATGGCTGGAGTTGTACGACACCGGAGTGGCGGCGATGCACATCGCCGCGCTCCAATCGGCCGTGATCGACGCGATCATGCTGCGAGTGATCGACCTCACCGATATCGGCGACGATCGCGTGCCCCAACGAACATCGTGGATGCTGTTGGGCTCCGTCGCCCGCCGCGAACCGCTGCCCAGATCCGACATCGACACGGCGCTCGTGTGGGAGGACCTGACCGGCGGGCCGCCGCCGGCGGGGAAGCTGCAGCGATGGGCGGGCAGGATCCTCAACAACATGGAACGGTGTGGGCTGCCCCGCTGCGCCGACGGCGCGAACGCCACCAATCCGGCCTTCGCTCAATCTCAGTCGGCGTTCACTGCCACCGCGACGTCGTGGATCACCAATCCCACCCAGGACAACGCGCTGTTGTTGTCCTCAATGATCGCCGACAGTCGCCCCATCACCGGTCTGCCACTGGGTCGCGCCGTCTCGGACGGCATGCTGGCCACGACCCGCAGCCGCGACTTCCTCACTCGGCTCCTGCGTTACTCGATCTCTGCGCGTCCGCCAACGGGCTTCGTGCGCGACTTCGTCGTGGAACACTCCGGCGCCCACCGTGGTCATCTCAACCTCAAGGCCGGCGGACTGGTCCCGATCGCGTCGCTGGGGCGATGGATCGCCATCGTCACCCGAGACGACCGGGGATCCACGACCACCCGCCTGCGGCGAGGACAGCAGGCCGGACTGCTCACCCCCGACGAGGCGGACACGCTCGTGCGCGCCTTCGAGTACCTTTACGGTCTGCTGCTGGACAACGAAGTCGCCGCGATCCGCGATCAGCGCGTGACCGCGAGCACGTGGATCGCTCCCAAAGAACTGGACACGCTGACGCGACGCTATCTGCGCGAAGCCTTCCGCTCGGTCGCAGAAGTGCAGAACCGTCTTGACAGCGAATGGATGGCCCGGCTGTCATGACGCGCTGGCTGCGCCGCCGGGGCCCCGGACCGTTCGACCGGCCTTGGCGCGACATTGACTACGCGGTGGTGGATTTGGAGACCACTGGCCTGAACCTACGCCACGACACCATCGCGTCTTACGGCGTTGCCGTGATCTCGAACGGCCGGATGCTCACCGGTTACAACACGTACGGTCTTGTTCGCCCCGAGTGCACGATGTCGCGTGAGTCGATCACGGTGCACGCGCTGCGGCCCGCCGACCTCGACGACGCCCCGCCGCTTTCGCAGGCCGTCGATGTGCTCGGGGACCTCCTTGCTGATCGGGTGATGATCGCTCACGCAGCCTGGATCGAACGGGCCTTCCTGACCCGCGCGTTCAGCCAGCACGGCCGCAAGCTGTCCTGCCGGATCATCGACACCGCCGCCATGGCCCGCGCTGCTGATCTGGCAACCAGCCGCGGTGAACCCGATCTCGAGCGTCTGGCCACAGCTTTGCGATTGCCCGTCGTCAGTCCGCACCACGCCCTCGGAGACGCGATCACGACCGGCTATGTGTTTCTTGCGCTGGCGGCGCGCCTCGGAGAACGCGGTTACCACTCCGTGCGCGACTTCATCGACCTCACCGAAGCAGACCGTCGGCTGCGGCCGTGAGTAAGCGGTAACGCAGCGGCAACAAATGGTGATTGCGATCACCTCGCACGAGATGTACATTGTCGACAGTTGCACAATCAGTTTTCCCTACTCAACGACCTACCGGGCCGGTTGCACCGGCATCATCAGCACACTGGAGAACACGAAGCTCATGGCCATTCACTCGGAGGAGCCCGGCTTGTCCGCCCGCTCGCCCCTTGATCCACCGTCAGATCCCGGGGAGGTTCACGACGCCGACGTCGCCTACCTGGAGAAGCTCGGCTACAAGCAGGAGCTGGACCGAAGCCTGGGCCTGTTCTCGGCATTCGGCGTCCAATTCACCTCGATCGCCATCGCGTCGGGCATCTTCACCACACTCGTAGTCGGCATCGGCTTCTTCGGACCCGCCGCGTTTTGGTCATTCCTCGTTGGCGGTGCGCTGCAGGTGTTCACCGTCGGCCTCGCGGTCGCGATGCTGGTGTCGGCCTATCCGCTGGCCGGCGGCGTCTACCAGATCACCGGCCGCATCACCGGCAAGCCGTGGCTGGCCTGGCAGACCGGATGGTGGCTGTTGATCGCACACACCGTCGCAGTCACCGCCTGTTCGGTCGCGATCGCGCCCTTCATCGCAGGATGGTTCGGCGTCACGTTCGAAAACGCCACCGATGCGCTGCCCTGGACGCTGGGGTTGATTGTGCTGGCCACGGTCATCAATGTCGCCGGTGTCAAGGTCGCCGCCATCCTCAACAACATCGGTGTCTTCGCCGAAATCGTCTGCGTGGTCGGCCTCATCGGCGTGCTGTTGATCGTCAAGCACCCGACGCAGCCGCTGTCGATCCTGTCCGACTCCGGCGGCACCGCAACCGGCGGAAACTGGTTCGTCCCCTTCCTTTTCGCAATGATCCTGCCCGCTTACGCGATCTCGTCGTTCGACGCCACAGGAAACGCCTCGGAAGAGACCAAGGACGCTGCCCTCAAGGCGCCGCTGGCTTCGGTGCTGGCCAACGTCTCGTCCTACATCGTCGGCGTCGTGATGGTCTTCCTGCTCATGCTCGCGATCCAGGACGTGCCCGCGATCATGGAAAGCGCCCTTCCCGTCAAGGACATCCTCGACACCGCCGTCGGCACCGCCTTCGCCAACATCTTCGAAGCAGTCGCCATCGTCGCCCTGTTCGCAGCCGTGGTCATGCTGCAGCTAACCGGCATCCGCGTGCTGTGGTCACAGGCGCGCGACGGCCAGATCCCCGCCGCGACCTGGATGCGCAAGGTCAGCAAGCAACGCATCCCAATCAACGCGACGCTGACGATCTTCGTCATCTCTGTGGTCTTCGCTCTGTGGTCCTCGCTGCTGTCGGTGCTGGCCGCCATGACCGCTCTGGCCTGGGGATTGGCCTACGGCGTCGTGGTCACCGTTGGGCTGTACGCGCTGCTGAAGAAGAAGCTGCCCAAGACCCGTTGGCACTACGGCTTCGTCAGCCCGCTGATCTTCGGATTGGGTGTCATCTGGTCGATCGTGCTGTGCGCACTGCTGATCTTCTCCGACCCGTTCCATGTCGGTATCGGAATGCTCGCCGTGGTCGTCGCCGGCGGCGCCATCTACATGACCATTCCCAAGAGCCGCCGCGGCAAGTCGATCGACACCCAAACAGGGCATCTCTAAACCCCACCTGCAAGGCAATTCGGTAGGAAGGCAATACAGTTCATGACAAGCACCCTCTCGGTCACCAACATCATCGACGGCAAGTCGGTCGAAGGATCGTCCGGTGAGAGCCGCGAGATCCTCAACCCGTCCACCGGCGAGGTCATCACCGAGGTGACCGAGTCCACGGTGGCCGACGCCGACGCTGCGGTCGCCGCGGCGAAGGCCGCGTTCCCGGCATGGGCGGCCCGCACGCCCGGCGCGAGGTCGGAATTGTTGCATCAACTCGTCGCTGTCATCGAGGAGAACATCGACGAACTGGCCCGCCTGGAGACTCTCGACGCAGGGAAGCCGACCACTGTGTCGCGCGGTGACGAGCTGCCGGGGATCGCCGCGGCGCTCCGCCACTTTGCCGGCGCGGCCAGAGCACTGACCGGGCAGGCCGCCGGCGAGTTCGTCGAGAACAACACCAGCTACGTACGCCGCGAGCCCGTCGGCGTCGTCCTGGGTATCACCCCATGGAATTTCCCACTGTGGCAAGCGATCTGGAAGCTGGGTCCGGCATTGGCCGCGGGCAACACGGTGGTCATCAAGCCGGCCGAGCTAACGCCGTTGGCCACAACTCGCTTCGCCGAACTCGCCCAGGAGGTGCTGCCGCCGGGCGTGCTCAACGTGGTACACGGGTCGGGCGCAATCATCGGCGACGCGTTGGTGCGACACCCCGACGTCGCACTGGTCTCCTTCACCGGATCCACGGCGGCTGGACGATCCATCGCCGCCGCGGCGGGTCGCACCACCAAGCGATTGGTGCTCGAACTGGGCGGCAACGCCCCGGTGGTGGTGTTCGACGACATCGACCTCGCCGCCGCGCTGCCGATCCTCACCAACGGAGTGCTGTTCAACGCAGGCCAGGAGTGCATGTCCTCCACACGCATCCTGGTCAGCGCGGCGATTCACGACAGATTCGTCACCGAACTGGCCGCTAGTCTGGCCGCTACCCGCGTCGGCGACGCCGCGGATCCCGCCACGGTGCTCGGCCCGCTGATTTCGCAGCAGCAACGCGACCGCGTCGTGCGGCTGGTCAACGAGCGGGCGTCCGGCGCACAGATCGTCACCGGAGGCAGGGCCGTCGAGGGCCCTGGCTTCTTCTATGAGCCGACCCTGATCACCGGCGTGAGCCAGAACGATGCGCTTGTTCAGGAGGAGATCTTTGGGCCCGTCGCGACAGTGCAGACGTTCACCGACGAAGCCGATGCCATCGAAAAGGCCAACGCGGTCGATCAGGGTCTGGCGGCGTCGGTCTGGACCCGTGACATCGGAAGAGCTCTGCGCGTGGTGAATGCCCTGCAGGCCGGCGTCGTCTGGGTGAACAACCACATGGCAGTCGGGCCAGAAGGCCCGCTGGGTGGAGTCAAGGCCTCCGGGTATGGCCGCGAAGGCGGCACCGAGGGCCTCGAAGAATTCACCCGCCTCAAGCAGGTTGTCATCAGCCTGTCATGAGTAGCGAGCACCACATCGGATCCACTTCGGTTGATGACCCGGAGGAGATGATCGGTCGGTATGTGCGGCGTCGCCGCGACACTGCGCCGCACGACTACACGCCATGGGCAAAGGTGTCGATGGTGGTTCCGTCCGTAGACGGACCGTGCTGGCTCGTGTCGTACCCCGACGGCGGTGTCGACGTGTGGCGCATTGACGACGCGGCGGCGCGGTATCAGGTCAGAGACCTCCACCCGCGGTCCGGAGTACAGCCGTGACCGTCCTGGCCATCGACCAGGGGACGTCCGGAACGAAGGCCATCGTTGTCGATGACGACGGCGACGTACTCGCGATCGCCGAGACAGCGGTGCGCCCCCGCTACCTGCCCGGCGGAGGCGTCGAACACGATCCGGTCCTGCTGTTGGAATCCGTGCTCGATACCGGCCGCCGCGCTATCGCGGAAGCCGGTGCGGCCATCGAGGCGGTATCGATCGCGAACCAGGGCGAAACGGTCCTGGCGTGGAATCCCGAAACGGGCCGTCCGTTGAGCCCTGCACTGGTATGGCAGGACCGGCGTGCAGAAACGCTGTGCGGCAAGCACGAACACGCCAAGGATTTCGTTGCGCAGCGCAGCGGACTGGTTCTTGATCCGTACTTCTCGGCACCGAAAATGGCTTGGCTTCGCGACAACATCACTGCAGACGGCGTCGTCACCACTACTGACACCTGGCTGGTCCATCAATTGACCGGACAGTTCGTCACCGACACCACGACGGCGAGTCGCTCGCTGATTACCAACATCGACAACACCGACTGGGATTCGGAACTGATCGACCTGTTCGGCCTTGGCGCAGAGGCGCTGCCCAAGATCGTCGAAAACGATGCCGTCGTCGGCGAGACCTCGGCGTTCGGCTCGCCGGTATCGGTGGGCGGGCTCATCGTCGACCAGCAGGCCGCCCTATTGGCCCAGCGATGCCTGACCGCGGGCACCGCGAAGGCGACATTCGGCACCGGGGTCTTCCTGCTCGCCAACGTGGGCCCGGCCCCGTTGCGCTCCAGCACCGGCCTCACATGCTCGGTGGCATGGACGCTACGCGGTGACACCGAATACTGCGTCGACGGGCAGGCCTACACCGCGGCGTCGGCGATCCGCTGGATCACCGACCTCGGTCTCATCGACGATGCCACGCAACTGGATTCGGTGGCCGCAGACGACGCCGACGGGGTGCTCTTCGTGCCAGCGCTGGCAGGCCTCGCGGCACCGTGGTGGCGGCCGGACGCATCCGCTTCGTGGAGCGGCATGACACTGTCGAGTACCCGAGGCCACCTCGTCGCCGCAGTCATCGACGGACTCGCCGCGCAAACCGCGGAGCTGCTAGGCGCAGTCGACGGCGACGCCACGACGCCGCTGTCAGCGCTGCGCGTCGACGGGGGCCTCACGCGCAGCACCCGACTGATGCAGGCTGTCGCCAACCTGACCGGCCTGCCCGTCGAGGTCTACCCATCAGCCCACGCCACCGCGCTCGGTGCGGCCGCGTGCGCACGCCTGGCGTGCCAACCCACCCTGAGCGTCGCGGACGCGATCTCTCCATGGACCGCGCCGACGTCGTACGAACCCCGGTGGTCCACGGAGCGCGCCGCAGACTTCCGTGACCGGTGGCGCACCGCAGCTACCGCCACCTTCAACCAAGGAGCCTCCTAAATGCCTACCGCCACAACGACTTACGATTACGTCGTCATCGGCGCCGGCATCGTCGGCGCGGCGATCGCGCGGACCTTGGCCGGCTACGAGCACCGCGTCGCGCTGATCGAGGCCCGCGACGACATCGGCGACGGCACCAGCAAGGCCAACACCGCGATTCTGCACACCGGATTCGACGCGAAACCCGGCACTCTCGAATCGCGGCTCGTCGCTCGCGGCTACGCGCTTCTCTCCGACTATGCGCGCCAAACCGGTATCCCCGTCGAACAGACCGGCGCCTTGCTGGTCGCATGGACCGACGAGGAGCTCGCCGCACTGCCTGCCCTCAAGACCAAGGCGGAAGCCAACGGCTACGATTTCTGCGAAATCGTCGATGCCGCAGAGGTTTATCGCCAGGTTCCCCGGCTGGGCCATGGCGCACTCGGCGGCCTGACAGTGCCCGACGAGTCGATCATCTGTACGTGGACGACCAACCTGGCCCTGGCTACCGACGCGGTAGCCCGCGGAGTCGCTCTGCACACCCGGACGAAGGTCACCGGCATCGAGACAGGAGCCGAAACCACCACCGTGGAAACCACCGCGGGGAAGATCACCGCCCGGTGGGTCATCAACGCGGCGGGGTTGTATGCCGACCACCTCGACCAGTTGTGGGGCTATGACCGCTTCCACGTCACGCCCCGCCGCGGCGAACTGCTGGTCTACGACAAGCTCGCACGTGCCCTGATCGACAAGATCGTTCTGCCCGTTCCGACGGCTCGCGGCAAGGGCGTTCTGGTCAGCCCGACCATCTACGGCAACGTCATGCTCGGCCCGACGGCCGAAGACCTCACCGACCGCTCCAACACCTCGACCTCCGAGGAGGGTTTCGCGCTCCTGCTGGAGAAGGGCCAGAAGCTGATGCCCGACCTCCTCGACGAGGAGGTCAGCGCGACGTACGCCGGCCTGCGTGCGGCCACCGAACACGGCGATTACCTGATCGAGGTCGATACGACCCAGCGCTACGTTCTGGTCGGCGGCATCCGGTCGACAGGATTGACGTCGGGTATGGCCGTTGCCGAGTACGTCGATACGGCGTTGCATTCGGTGCACGCCCTGCCCATCGCACGCACGAATCTGCCTGCCGCACCGCGCATGCCGAACATCGGGGAGAAGTTCACCCGGCCGTATCAGGACCCCGTGGTCATCTCCGCAGACCCGGCCTACGGCACGGTCGTGTGCTTCTGCGAACGGGTCACCGCCGGCGAAATCCGCGACGCGTACACGTCGCTCATTCCGCCCGCGGGGCTGGATGGGTTGCGCCGGCGCACCCGCGCCATGAACGGACGGTGTCAGGGATTCTTCTGTGGCGCAGAGGTTGCCACTCTCATGGACCAACACAGGCCCGATGCCCGCCGGCCCGCGTGCGCCGCACCTCGGAAGGAAACCGTCGGATGACCTCGCCGCACCGCGAAGAGATCAGCACCGACGTCGCGATCGTCGGAGCCGGCCCCGCCGGGCTGACCGCCGCCAGGCGCTTGGCCGCCGCCCGACACGACGTCCTCGTGCTGGATCGAGAACAATACGCCGGCGGTATCCCACGCCACAGTGACCACCTCGGTTACGGCATTCGCGACTTGAAGACCTTCATCAGCGGACCCGCCTACGCCGCGCGACTGGCCGCCACTGCGACGACGGCAGGCGCACGCATCCGAACCCGATCGATGGTGACCGCAATCAACGATGACAACACGCTCGAGGTCACCGCCCCGAGCGGCCTTGTCCGCGTCCGCGCACGCGCGGTGGTGCTGGCCACCGGGGCGCGCGAACGCCCGCGTCCCGCGCGGTTGATTCCCGGCGACCGGCCCGCAGGCGTCTACACCACCGGACACCTGCAGAATGTCGTCCACCTCCACCACGGCCGGGTGGGCACCCGAGCCGTCGTCGTCGGCGCAGAACTCGTCAGCTGGTCGGCCGTCATGACACTGAGGCACGCCGGCGCCGACACCGTCCTCATGCTTACCCAATTTCGCTCGCCAGAGTCCTACGCGGCGTTCAACTTTGCCGGCAAGGCGATGTTCCGAGTTCCGATCGCCATTCGAAGCAGGGTCACCCGCATCATCGGCAGACCCCGCGTGGAGGCCGTCGAAGTCGAGGACCTCGACACCGGGGCGCGGCGCAGGATCGCCTGCGACACCGTCGTGCTGACCGGGGACTGGATTCCAGACCACGAGCTCGCGCGAAGTGCCGGCCTCGACATGGACTCGAAGACGTTGGGGCCGCTCGTCGACAACGCCCTGCGTACCAGCCGACCGGGACTGTTCGCCGCCGGAAATCTGCTGCACCCCGTCGACACTGCCGACATCGCCGCCCTCGACGGACGCCACGTTGCCGAGCAAGTCGACCGCTATCTGGATGGCTCGATGCCGAGGCCCACCGCCGGGGTGCGGCTGCAGGCAGGACCCGCGCTGCGCTGGCTCGCACCCGGCCTACTGCGACCTGGCGCCGTCGCGCCACCGCGCAACCGGCTGCTCGCTTGGACGGACCAACTGGTCAGATTCCCGAAAGTGACCCTGACGCAGGGTGGTTTGGTGATTGCCCATAAGCGACTGGCGTGGCCCGCCTCGCCGGGCAGGGTATTCCGTATCCCCGCGAGCGTGCTTGGTGCGGTCGACCCTGACGGGGGTCCGGTCACCGTCGACATCGCCAACGTCCCCGCCGGGAACCTATCCGTCGACAGACATCGCCAGCCCGCCGCGGTTCGCTGAGTACCGACGGCCTTCTCACGAGCGTGTACAGGTGGGAGGATCGCGCCGATGTTCACCGACGCCAAGTCCCGCTTTCTCGATGAGAACGCTCGCGGACGGCTGACCTCGATCGGTCCAGACGACCGGCCTCAGATCCATCCGGTGAACCTCGTGATCAAGGCCGAGGCCGGCGCGATCGACGTGGTGGGCGCGGGCCTGCGGGATTCCCAAAAGTACCGCAACGCGCGGCGCGATCCGCGTGTCACGCTGACCGTCGACGATCCTGCGCTTCCACTCCGCGGCAGTGGCGACCGAGCAGTCGGTCGGGGGATGGTCGTGCACGGGCTGGCCTAAGCCACCGAATGCCGTGGGCACGACGTGATTCGTATCCGCGCCGTACGGGTCGACCAATGGAATCTCGACACCGTCGGGCATCATCGACGATTTGTCGACTAGGAGCGGACTCCACTGATATTCAGGTGATTCGGCGCAGAACGGCCGCGGCCATCAACAAGGATGTCGGCGATCTCCCACGGCCGGTGCGCGGCGAGGAATTCCCGCTCCTGGCTCTCCCATTCGGCGATGAACTCGACCGTGTCGTTGCCACGGGCTGCCACGCGCTCGCGCGCCACTGCGTCGTCAACGTCGATCCAAATCACCACGTCGAGCAGGCGCCGAACGTCGCGCGCAGCGGACCCCACGCCCTCGACGATCACCGTGTGTGCTGTCGCGGGGATAGAGATGGCGCCGCTGCGCCCGCGGTGGCGCCATCCCTGAGGCTGGTAGCTAACCGGGAGAAGTCCATCGTGCAGCGGCTCAAGGAGACCGTCGATCAGCAGGTGCCTCCAGTCGAAAAACGTGTGATTCCAGGCGATGTCGTCCATGTGGATGACGCTCGTGTGTGGGTCGTGACCAGCCAGACCGGCGGCCAGTTGAGTCTTGCCCGATCCGCTGACGCCGTCGATCGCCACGACGAGAGGCCGTCCGTGGCGACGGTAGCGACGCAGTTCGTTCCACAGCTCCTCGGTATCCGAGGCGAACATCCGCGCCGTGTGATTGTCGTTGAGGTTCATCGCAATTCGGGACTCGTCGGGCAATAATGTCAATCGTCATCGTTGGGCCACGTGTCAGATAACACGTACCCGGTGGGGTAGGGGTCTGCGGGGTCGAGGCCCACCTGGCTGATCTCGGTGATGTAGGCCTGCCCGGCGATGCGGGGAACCACAGCGTCGTACGCGCCGACGCGGACGGTCTTGTCGATGCGGCTGTGGAACCGCGCATCGATGACCGACTCATGGATGAACGGTTCGCCGACATCGATGAGATGCTTGGCTTTCAGGACTGCTAAGCGCGCGGATGTGCCGGTGCCACATGGCGAGCGGTCCAACCGACCCGGCGAAACCACGACGGCGTTGCGGGATGTCAGCACGCCGTCGCGGCGCTCCAGCTGCCCGACGATCTCGGTCTGCGTGATGCCGGCGAATTCAGGATTGACCGGGTGCACGACCGGGATCTGTTCTGCCGCAGCCTTCTTCAGTCGCTGCCCGATGTCGCTCAGCTCGCGCGCTTCGTCGGGGGTCAACGCGAAGCCGAGCTCGGAGGCCTGCGCCAACACGTATGCCATGCCGCCCCAAGCGACATCGACGGTGAGTGTGGGATAGCCCTCAAGTTCCAGAGGCACGTCGGTGCGGTAGGCGAACGCGGGCTGATTGACGAACTCCACGGCGGTGACCTTGCCATCGCTGCAGGTGCAGCGGATGTGGATGAGGCCGGCAGGCGCCTCCAGTACCAGCACCGTGACGGGCTCGACCATGCGAACCATACCGGTCTCAAGGAGTGCGGTGGCCACGCAAATGGTGTTGGACCCGGACATGGCCGGATACTCGGTCGATTCGGCGATGACGTAGCCGAAGCGAGCCCGCGGATCGGTGGCGGCCACAATGTAGTTCACACAGTGCGTGACTGCGCCACGCGGTTCGTGCAACAGCAGTTGGCGCAGATCGTCGTCGTGGTCGCGGAAGTACTTCATCTTGTCGAAGACCGTCGCTCCGGGCACATCGCCGATACCGCCGGTGACGACGTTGTTTATCTCACCGCCGACGTGACACTTCACCACGTTGACCATCCGGCTGAACCGCATGCGTTCGCTCCTGGAATGTGTTGGCCGCCCGGGACGTCACCAGGGTGCGCGGCGGCGGCCGCGGCCCTGGTGACGTGTCCACACGTCAGATTACGAGTAGTTGAGGCCGGTCTCGGCGACCAACTTGCGCAGTTCGTCGAGCTTCTCGGGCTCGAGTTCGCCGTACGGTGCCCGCGGTGCGCCGAGATCGACCCCGACAGCCTGGGCCGCCGCCTTGGTCGAGACCGCGTAACCCTCCTTGCCGAGGAAGTCGAACACATTCCATAGCCGCTTGAAGATGTCGAACGCCTCGGCGGTCTTGCCGGCCTTGGCCAGGTCATAGATCGCGACGCACTCCTTCGGCGCGAAATTCGGTGCCCCCCAGATGGATCCCGCCGCACCGGCGGAGAACGCGGGCAGCACGATGGTGTCCCAACCGACAAAGGTGTCGATGGCGTCGCCGAGGTTGAAGATCAGGTCGAAGGCTTGCTCGATCGATCCCGAGGTGTCCTTGACGTACTGCACAGCTGACGTGCGCTCCAGCAGTTCGCGATAGAACGGACGATCCAGGTTCATGCCGGTCACCCCGGGCAGGTTGTAAGCAATGACGGGAACACCGGCGGCTTCGCCGACGGTGGCGAAGTATTCGATGACCTCGCGCCGCGTCGGCGCCTCATAATACGGCTGGACCAGCAGGATCGCGTCCGCGCCATCGGCGGCGGCCTGTTTCGACAACGCGATCGCTTCGGCGGTGCTGGTGGATCCCGTTTGTGGAGCCACCGGAACCCGGCCTGCGGCCTGGTCGATGACAACCTTGTTGACGAACTTGCGCTCGTCAGCGGTCAGCGCGGCGAACTCGCCGGTGCTGCCGCCGGGAACCAGGCCGTGAAGGCCGTTGTCGATCAGGAAGTCGACGTGGGCACGCAGACGCCCTTCGTCGACACTGCCGTCGGCGGCGAACGGGGTGGATACGGCGGCGAGGATGCCTCCGAGCTTCTTGGTCATGCTGTGCCCTTCGAATCGTTGATAGGCGCGGTGATCGTGTGAACGCTTCGTGGCGTCGAACGCGCTGAAAGACTATAACCTGAATTGATTATTGTCGACAAGTGCACAATCTGTCCGGGTGGGCTGGTGTATCTATCCCAGCCGCCGAGACGCGGGTCGGTCGTCGCGGTGATGGTGCGGACTTTGGCCGGATCTTTCGTCGACCGCACTGCACAGCTCCGACGCTGGCGGCGGTCACGCAGCCGATCGCGACCCAGTCCGCCCCGCCGAGTCGTTGGTCGAGCAGCAGCCAACCGGAGATCGCTGCCACGACGGGCGAAAGACTGGTCAACACGGCGAATGCGTGCGAGGGAAGACTGCGCAGGGCGAGGAGTTCGAAGGAGTAGGGGAGCACCGAGCAGGTCAACGCGACAGCCAAGCCCAATCCGACCACGGCCCAGTTCAAGGTCAAGGTGCCGCCGCCGGCGATGACCGCCATCGGAGCCAGTGCAACCGCTCCGAGGCACGACGCCAGTGCCAGCGCATCCATCGGCGCGAACATGGGGGCCGCACGAGCACCGGCGAGGATGTAGCACGCCCAACTGGCGGCGGCGACGGCCGCGAACGCGAAGCCCACGTAGTCGGCGTGCCCGCCCCATCCGCTCGCGCCGAGGATGGTGACCCCGACCAAAGAAAGCCCCGCCCACAGCCACGACATCCAGCGGCGGCCAACCACAACCGACAGAATCAGCGGGCCCAAAATCTCAACTGTTACGACCAGTCCCAGCGGCACACGCGAAACTGCCTGGTAAAAACAGAAATTCATGACTGTCAGGGACGCGGTCAGGGCGGTGACAGCCTTCCACTGGGCTGGTGAGAGCCCCCGCAGGCGGGGTCGCACCAGCAAGGTCAGGATCAGCCCGGCTCCGGCGAATCGGAGTAACACCGCTCCGGTCGGGCCGACCCATGCGAACAGGCCAACCGCCAGCGCGGCACCGCCTTCCTGTAGCGCCACTGAGGCGACCACCAACATCGTCGCTCTGGAACTGGTTGTGCCCACTGTCCTGACTGACATATTCGATTCTCAGACGTTGTGCGATTGTGGTCGGCACCATTCGAGTGCCGCTTCCGCGATCAGTGCAGCGACCTCTCGGTGTGCGACGTCATTTGGAATGTCGTGGTGGCCACCAGGAATGACGACTGCGCGCCCGCGATGAAGGGACCTTGCGAATGCTTCGGCATCACTGGGCGCGGCGAACGCATCATGGTCGCCGTTGATGAGCAAGGTCGCCAAGTCTACGGCGGGTAGCCTGGTGCGGACTTTGTCTCCGGCTATTCCCAGCGCGCGCCAGAGGTTGGGCTCGCAGGGACTCGTATCGAACCCGAGCGGGTCGTTGTCGAGAGCATCGAGATAGGCCTCATCCAGGGACATGATCGGCTCGTCGGAATCGGAGGCGTGCGGTAAGCCGTGCAGCGGAGCGCCGGTCATGATCAGGCCGCACGCGGCGTCCGGCCGCTCCAGCAGCATCAGCGCGCCGGTCAATGCGCCGAGCGAGTGCCCCACCACAACGGTAGGCCGCGCCGAAGCCTCGTGTGCGATCCGGTCCAGGAGCATCAGCGCGTTGCGAGCCAGATCGTCGACAGAATCGAACAGGCCTCGGTCGCCTTCGGTATGGCCGTGGCCGATGTGGTCGAGGCCCCACACGTCGAAAGCGGCTGCGGTGAGCTCGTGCGCGAGTCGGTGGTAGTGGCCAGTGTGCTCGCCAAACCCGTGGAGCAGCAACACGTTCGAATGCGGTGCACGAGCTCGCCAGGTCCGGAAGTACACGCGACCGGCCACACCGTCGAAGAAGGGCACGTCACGCCTGCTCTGCGGATTTGTCGGCCAGCTCATCGAGCCATGTCGAGGACGTCAACCAGTTCAGTGGAATCGGCGGACTCGGATAGCCCGCCACGAGAACAATATTCGCGTGCACGGAGTAGTCGCCGGTCTGGATGAAGACCTTGACGCGGTCGCGCAGGCGATAGAAGTCAGGTAAATAGCGCATCTCGTGCACGTGTGCCTCGCCTACCAGTGCCCGTATCGATTCGTGCCCCGCGGGATACGCGGTCCGCATGTCCTCGGTGATGATCGCCGCCTCGAAGTCGCCGACCTCCCACAGCACGGACACCACGTCGCGGACCGTGGGCAAGCCGGGAGCGATCCCGACATGGATCACCTCGACCTGATCGGCCAACGGCACCAGGCTGGCTGGTGAGGTGCCACTGCCCGCATCGGCGATATACAGCATCTCGCCATGACGTAGTTGGCTCACCACTGCTGCCAGGCGCGCGTGTAGCAGTCGAATCTTCACGGTTGCTGCCGCCCTTCTTCACATATTGTCTAAGTGTCGACAATGATTACGCTAGGTATCGCGGCCTCGCCGGGTCAAGCCGGCCGCTCGGAAAGTTGTGACGCACGCCATCCTCTTGTATGTTGTCGACAGTTGGACAATCAAAGTAGGGGATGACGATGTCACCGACAGAGACGAGCGCCGCCGCCACGGAAAAGGAGGGGCGCCTGCAGGGGCCCGAACTACGTCGAGCAATCACCGCGGCCGCGATCGGCAACTTCATCACGTGGTTCGACTTCGCGGCATACGGGTTTCTGGCGGTGCTGCTAGGGCAGATCTTCTTCCCATCGGACGACCCGGCGGCCAGCTTGCTCGCGACGTTCGCCGCCTTCGGCGTGGCCTTTCTGATGAACCCAATCGGTGGATTCGTGTTCGGCCGTCTCGGTGACAAAGTGGGGCGCAAGAGGATTCTCGCCGCCTCGATCATCCTGATGTCGGCGTCGACGTTCGCAGTCGGACTGTTGCCGGGCTACGCGGTCATCGGCATCGCCGCACCCATACTTCTGGTCGCTCTGCGTATCGTCCAGGGCTTCGCCGCCGGTGGCGAACCCGGCGGGGCGGCAACCTTTTTGGTGGAGTCCGCGCTGCGGGGGCGCCGGGCGCGGACGGTCAGCTTCTGGCATTGCTCCAGCTATCTCGCGAACGCCGCCGCCTCGGTGTTGGTGCTTTCACTTGATGCCATGCTCAGCGACTCCGCCATGTTCGATTGGGGCTGGCGCATTCCCTTCCTGATTGCGGGACCACTCGGCCTTGTGGGCCTCTACCTGCGGATCAAGCTCAACGACACCGCAGAATTCGAGCGCCTACAGTCCGCCGGCGAGGTCAGCAAGAGCCCGATCAAGGACGCGCTGCGCAGCAACCGCCGCCAAATCATCCAGGTCATCGGATGTATCGCCTTCCAGGCCGCTGCCTTCTACTTCACCTTCGTCTACATGCAGACCTACCTCCAGTCCGAGGTCGGCTTCTCCTTCGGCCTGGCCTCCGCGTCGACGGTGATCTGCCTTTGCGCTGCCGCAGCATCGATCTTTGTATTCGCCCGACTGTCCGACGTGTACGGCCGCAAGCCAGTCATCATCGTCGGCGCGGTTCTGGGCACCGTCGTCGTATTTCCGGCCTTCGCGGCTTTCGCCACCGCCAATACCGCGCTCATCATCGTGGCCCACGCCGCCATGGGCGTGTTCCTCGCAATGTTCATGTCCGCATCGGGCGCCGCGTTGGTCGAGATTTTTCCCAGTCGCGTGCGCTACGCGGGCTTTTCCATCGGCTTCAACCTGTCGGTGGCGATTTTCGGTGGGACCGCGCCGTACGTCGCGACGTGGCTGATCTCCGTCACCGGCAGTCCCGTCGCCCCAGCGATCATCCTGATCGTCACCGGTTTGGCTGCCATCGTCTCGGCTGTGACTCTGCGCGAGACCGCAGGACGGCGGGTGGACGAGGCGATCGCGTCTGATCCGGCCCACAACGACCCGATTCGCGTTGGGGAGTGACAGCGGTTGGCACCCCGAAAGGGGTTGTCCGCACACGCTTGTCGGTGTCCGGACTTCACGCAGCATTCGGAATGGTCTTGGCGACCTGGGCCGTTCACCTTCCGTCGGTCCTCGAACGAACCTCCATGTCGACTGCGCAGCTCGGCACCGTGCTGCTAGCTCTGGGCGTCGGGTCTCTGATCAGCATGCAGGTGTCGGGAGCCCTCATCGACTGACACGGCAGCGAGATGTTCGCCATCGCTGGCGCCGCCGCAATGGGTCTCCTCCTGCTCCCGCCCATGTGGGTGCACACTTTTTGGGCGGCGGTTGGCGCCGCGGGTGCGCTCGGACTGGCTATCGGCTGCTCAGAGGTTGCCGTAAACGCGATCGCGGTCAATGTCGAGCGACGATATGGTCGGACGATCATGTCAGCCTTTCACGGCATCTATTCGGTCAGCAACATGTCGGCCCCGGATCGCAAACGTTCATCTCGTGCCTTCGACGTCAAAATGGAAGCCCGAACGGCTGTGCATCGCAGGCCGCGCCATCGCCGTCGCGGTCCAGGGCTCGCGATACCCGGGCTGGCCCGCGTACAGCGGTGCGGGCCCGGCGCGCGGCGCCTCCGCGCGGATGCGTCGGCGACACTCGACGGCATCTGCGGAATCGGGGCACCGGCGCGTAGGTCGACGTCGCGGCTCGACTGAAATACGGTCTACGGCAGCGGGACGTCCCGAGGGGGCTGTTCGACCACGGGTGGTGCTGGTGGGGGCTTGACGCTTTCGCTGACAGCGATGGTGATGGATGGGCGCGGGAGTCGCCGTCACGGTCGTGGTCATCGCAGCTGCCCATAAGCACCAAGAGGAACACGACTGCGACGACACCAGTAACGATGAGGGTGCGGCGGTTGGTGGTTGGTTGCTGCGTTGACCTAGCGAGGCCCCCAACCGATGTAATGGGCTGTGCCCCAAGGCCCGCGCCGTTGGCACGGTACCCGGTGCGAGCTCTCTCTTTCGCGGAGATCGCACGGTTTCGACGCGCCCCTCAGGGAACCGGCCTGTCGCGCGCATCGTCCGGGTATTGCCCGCACTTCGTCCGTCAGGAACCCGTATCTTGCAGCTGAGGGGTGTGCTGGCACGGTCTGTCGGTAGCGCTTTGGTACGCGTGACACCGAACAGGACGGCGCGGCTGGCGCCGGAAACTGCTGCTCACTGCCTGGGGTCCGCTGCTTGGAGACCTCTTTCGGAATCCAAGCTGCGAGCCGAATACACCGACGCGAAGACAATCACCCGAGAATCCGACCGCTCGTCTGCAGGCCAAGCAGGATGTCTACTTCGTCTCTAACCGGCGATGACTCCCTGGTGTTCACCGCCCCGACGGTAGGTCCAGCGCTGTCTGTTTGCCGGCGAACTGGCGCCGGATCTTAAACCGCCGAACGCGGCACAATGGAGTGATGAAGCTTGGTGTAGGCCTGCCGACCACTATCCCGGGAACGACGGCAGAGCAGACGTTGCAATGGGCGAGTTCAGCCGAACGACTGGGATTCTCGACGCTGGGAACGCTGGACCGGTTGGCCTTTGACAACTACGATCCGGTGCCAGTGCTGGCCGCCGCGGCCGCAGTGACACACCGCATTGGTCTGGCGACCTCGATCCTTATCGCGCCCTACCGCGGAAATGGCGCCGTGCTGGCCAAACAGCTCGCAAGCATCGATCGGCTATCGGGCGGCCGGCTGACTGTCGGAATCGCGGTGGGCACTCGTGAAGACGACTACAGCGTCACTGGTACCGATTACAGCACCCGCGGGAAAGTGATGGACGACCTACTGTTAAGGATGCACGCGCTATGGGAAGGCGCCGTCGTCGACGGAGGTCGCATCGGCCCGCCGCCGACTGGCCACGGGAAGCCGCCGCTGCTGATCGGCGGCGGCGGCAAATCGGCGCTGCGGCGAGTCGTTCAGCACGGCAGTGGCTGGATCTCTGGCGGCGGCGGTGTCGAGGCCTTCAAGCAGACCGCTGACGCGGTGCGCGCCGCTTGGCTGCACGCTGGCCGGAACGGATCGCCGCGGCTGGTGTCTTTGGGATACTTTGCATTGGGCGCCAACGCTCGCGAGGCCGCGAGCCGCTACCTGGGGCAGTACTACGGATTCAGCGGGCAGTACGCCGAACATGTCATCGCTAACGCACTGACTAGTAGCGCACAGATCGAGGAGGAGATTGGCGCCTTCAGCGCCGCCGGTTGCGACGAGCTAATACTCTTCCCGTGCCTTCCCGACCCCGATCAGGTCGACCTGCTCGCAGCGATCCGGCCTCCGTCGCAAACAGCAGAGTAGCCGCATCGCTCCGTAGGTTTGCACTACCCGTACAGCCGCCATTCATAAGGTCATGAATCTTCCGCGGGTACGTCAAGAATTTCGAATGCGCCGGAAGTCAATGCTGTGTGCCGATTTCGATGTGCACGATCGTCGGCAGCACGTTGCGCAGCGCCGGGGTGCGCGGTAAAAGGGGCAGCAGAGCGCCAGCGCTTCCACGCGCTGGTAGCCGAACGGCACTTGTCGGTAGGACACGATGCCGGGCACCCACGACGTGAGCAGCGGCCGGATCTTGGTGCAATTGACGCCCCAGGGCATGGCGGGTACACGGTAGTGCGATGTCTTGTTCGTGCCGCGTACGGTCTTTTGTGTCAACGTCGGTTGAATCTGGACCCCTTTTCGTCGGTTGAAAGTGGACCCCCTCCTAGGTTTGTTTGGTGGTTGTGGCCGCGGGGACGCGGCCGAGGTCTCGGTCTTTGAGTCGATAGCTGTCTCCTTTCATGGAGAGGACGTCGGCGTGGTGAACGAGGCGGTCGATCATGGCGGCGGCCACGACGTCGTCTCCGAAGACTTCGCCCCATCGGCCGAAGGGCTTGTTGGAGGTGACGATCAGACTGGCCCGCTCGTAGCGGGCGGAGATGAGTTGGAAGAACAGGTTGGCCGCCTCGGCTTCGAATGGGATGTAGCCGACTTCGTCGATGATCAGCAGTGGGACGCGACCAAGTTTGATCAGTTCCTCTTGAAGGCGGTCACCGTGGTGGGCAGCAGCGAGGCGGTCGACCCATTGGGCTGCGGTGGCGAACGCGACGCGGTGACCGGCCTGGCATGCCCGGATACCCAACCCGATCGACAGGTGGGTTTTTCCCGTGCCCGGTGGCCCGAGGAAGATGACGTTTTGCTTAGCGGCGATGAAGTCCAATGTGCCCAGGTGGGCGATCTGCTCGCGCTTGAGTGAGCGTTGATAGTCGAAGTCGAATTCTTCCAATGCCTTTCGTGCTGGGAATCGTGCCGCCCGGATACGGCCCTCACCGCCGTGAGCCTCGCGGGCGGCGACCTCGCGCTGCAGACACGCCGCCAAGAACTCCTCGTGTGTCCAGGTCTCAGCGCGGGCCCGCTCGGCCAACCTGGGAATCGCATCAGCCAGCGAGGGCGCCTTGAGGGCACGGGTCAAAAACGCCAACTCCGCGCCGACGTCGCGGTTCATGGCCGCCGTGCGCTTGGTCGTCACGACGCGACCTCGCCGTCGAGACCGAGGATGCGGTCGTAGTCGGCCAGGTCCCGATAGTCCACTCCGCTGTCATCGGGCGGTGGCGCGGTGGCCAGCCAGCGCTGAGTGCGCAACCGTGCCGCGGCGGTGATGTGGGTGGGATCGCTGATCGTTTGGTGCGATGCCCAACAACGCTGGTGCTCGCCGACGAGGACCGCGTCGCAATGGATGAGCACCGTGTGCAGGTCGGCGGTGACGGTGACCTTGCGGCCGATCACTGAGGGATGCACCGAGTAGTCGTTGGCGTCCAACCGCACGTAGTGGTCCCTGCCCAGCCGCACCGTGGTCGTCCAGCCGACCGCCGGCGGTGCAGGTGGCAACGCCACCATCGCTGCCGAATCGGCGGCCCACCGATCGGTTGGCCGGCACCCCAGACTGCGATGGGTCCGCGCGTTGGCGACCACTAACCACGTGGTTAGTTGTTCGTTGAAGTCGGCCGGTGAGCTAAACGACCGACCCGGCAGAAACGAGGTCTCCAGGTACCCGTTGGCCCGCTCGACCAGACCCTTGGCCTCGGGATCCGCAGGCCGGCACAGCACCACTTTGATGCCCAGCATCCCGCGGAAGCCGTTCATCGCCGTGGTCAGCTCCGGCTTGCCGGCCCGCCACTTACCGATTGCAGATTCGTTGTCCCACACCAAAGCCCGAGGAACCACACCCCATCCACGCAGCAGTTCCCAATGGCCACACAACAGATCCGGGGACTGGCGGCTCGGCAGCATCATCGCGGTGATCACCCGCGAGTACCCCGTGACCATCACCAACACCGGAGGCCGACCGGTCTGGCCATAACCCAAGGGGATGTCTACCGGCGGGAACCACAGATCACACTGGGCCAGCTCTCCGGCCAGATACTGCGTGCGTCCCGACGGATCCGGTGGCAGATACAGCGGACGCAGCTCCCGGATCCGGTCCTTGAGGATCGTGATCCCGTACGCCCAGCCGATCCGCTCGGCGATCACCGTGGCCGGCATGCGCGGATACGCCTGCAACAACTCCCGGATCTGCGGCTCGACCGCGTCGACCTTCGAGCCCGTCCTCGGCCGCTGATACTTCGGCGGCCCCTCGGCGGCCAGCGCCCGCCGCACGGTATTGCGGCCCACACCCAGCACCCGGGCGATCACCTTGATCGGCATCCCCTCCGACCGGTGCAACCGGCGGATCTCAGCCCAATCCTCCACTGACATCACATCCTCAGAATCAACCGAGGGGTCCGAATTCGGCCGACGATTAGGGGTCAGTGTTCACCCGACGCCGACACTTTTGGAGAACCAGCGAGGAATTACGTCGAATAGCATCTCGCAACCGGAGAGTCGGTGCGCGATCTCAGTGTTGAGCGCGTGCACCTCGTGCTCGTGGAAGTACATGAACAAACTCTGTGCAGGCTCGTTGGGCGCCAGAGCTTTTCGCGTCTATAGTTCGACAGTCCGACACCGGCCGAGGACTGAAAGTCCTGCCAGTTGCTCAATGCGGCCCGCACATGTTCGCAGCGGGCGAGCGCGTAGACGCCGTAGGCGCTCAGATAACACACCGGGCCCGCTTCACGCAGCACGGCGTGCAAGGGGAGAGGATCTTCGAGGAGTTCGTCGCTAAACGGGTCGGCGTCGTAGATGGGCAGGGCGGTGGGGGCACAGTGTGGGCATCGTCGTCGTCTTTCGAGAGTCGGGAAACGTCAGAGCTCCAGGACCAGGGTGTCGCTGCGACTAGGTGACACTGTCAGCGGTCACGTAATTCCCCAGGTTTGAGGGGTTGTCCTTCACGTATTTCCTCACCTGCCGTCACCTAGTTCCCCACCCCTTGGGGCGTGTCCGGTCGGGGTTGGGGTGCTGCTCAGGTTCGCTCCGTTCAAGTGCCTTGCCCGAGGCCTTGGAAGGGGCCTTGAGTTGGCGAGGAGATCGTGGAACGTGACTGACTTCGTGGAGATGTTCCGGCACTGGCATGCCGGCCGATCCCAGGTGCAGATTCAAGACGCACTGGGCATCGACCGCAAAACCATCCGCGAATACGTGGCACCGGCCGTCGCCGAAGGCTTGCAGCCCCCGCCGGCAGAACTCTTTGATGAGCAGGCGTGGCGGGAACGGATCGGACGGTGGTTCCCGGAGCTGACCGATCCGAGCGTGCGGGCGCTGACCTGGGATCAGATCGCGGTGCACCGGGACTGGGTCGCTGAACAGCTCGATGTGCCGGTGACGGTGGCCACCATCGCCCAACGCCTGCGTGATGACCGCGGTGTGGATGTTTCTGAGTCGACGGTGCGGCGTTACATCGCAACGACATTCGCCGAGCAGCACCTCGAAGACAAGGTGACTGTGCCCCGGGGTGCGGTCGACCCGGGCAGCGAGGCCCAGATCGACTACGGCAAGTTGGGAATGTGGTTCGACCCCGCGACGGGCCGCCGGGTCGGGGTGTGGGTGTTCGCGATGATCCTGTCGTGCTCCCGCGCTCTGTTCATCCAGCCGGTCGTGCGGATGGACCAGACATCCTGGAACGCTTCGCATGTCGCGGCGTTCGGTGCCTCACTCATCCACCGCTGTCCGTCGTTTCCTCGCCCCCTCCTCACCACAACTAAGCTCACCCCTCACAGGCCCACTTCACCGCACACCGACAGACCACACACCTACTGCAATCAGGACGCCGTTGAAGACACACAGGAATTTGATGGATAACCTTCGTTATCCACGAACAAGTCCCCCGTTTTCATCTGATGCATCAACCCGGATGCCGCCACCCGTTAACACGTCGGTGACTCATGTTCACCGAATGCGGCTGCTACACAGAGCTATTCGGAGCAACTCGAGGGGCGTATGAGTGCGGCGCATCGTACGACCCGGCCCGCGGGAAGTTGGGGCACGTGGTTGACCGAGCCATCTAGCTCCATCGACGGTATATCTGATGCATCGCGCAGCACTGCCGACGGTCACGTAATTCCTCAGGGTTGCCGTCACGTAATTCCTCATGGTCAGCCGTACTGACTCTGGAGTCACTCCAGTTTCGGGCCCTGCTGTGGTGAGGGTAGCGGGCGGTTTGTGGGGTTGTCAGGTGGTGGCGGGTCCGGGTCGTTTCCGAGGTCGGTAGGACGGTCCGTCCATCAGGACTTGATGGCTGGTGTTGATCAACCGGTCGAGCAGCGATTCAGCGACGACCGGGTTCGGGAACAGCGGATACCAGTCTTTGGGGGCGGTGGAAGATCTGCACCACGTCCCCGGCGGCGCGGACGGTGACTTTCTGGCCCAGCAGCCGCCAGGGCACCGAGTAGAACGCCTTGCCGGAGCGGACGTGGCAATCTGGGGCGACTGTGCCGACGGTGTAGACGACCGGTTTAAAAAGTCTGCGCGGCAACGGGATTAATGCGTTACGCCCTGCAGCGTCGAATACCGCCGAAGGTGTAGCGCCGCCCAGCCCGCGGTGCTTATGGGTGCCGTAAACCTCACGAGACCAGCGCAGCCCCTCACGTTGCATCTGCGGGATCGATACGAACTGCCGGCCTGCCCAGAAGGAGTCCCGAATGTAGGGCATGGGCCGCTCGACGCGGGGTTTGTCTTTGGGCTTGTTGGCCCGCGCGGGGTCGATCAACGTGCCGTAGAACGCCGCCAATTCCCCGTAGGCCAGATTGATCAGCGGGTCATACAGATCGGGGCGGATCACTCCTGTTTTGAGGTTGTCGCAGACCAGCCGGGCGGGCACGCCGCCGAAGAACTCGATCTGTGATCTGCCCGTCATACCGCGGTTCTTCCGACCACTAAGGGGTCCTCGGCTAACGTTAAATCTGGCCTTGACCTGTGTGGTCTCAGGACATAGAGGGACTGCCCGGGATCAGTTGACTCGCGGGGTGTGGATTTCAGGCCGCGGTTGCGACTCGTGTGCGGAGCAGTTCGAACTCTACGGAGGTGAGCCTGCCGAGCGTCGGCGTCGGTGGTAGATCCACTCGATCCAGGTCACGATCGCCAGGCCAAAGCGGGCGGACTGGCCGCTAGAGTCCCGCCGTGGAGCGACGGTTCTGGTCGATTCGCACGCGAAGCGAACGCGTTTGACGGTTGTCCGGGGTCGCGCGTCGCGCCCTGAGCGCGGTCTGCCGGCGCTTCCGACCGGCGATTGTCTCAGCGCCTACAGCAGCGTGCGGGCCTGCGCGCGTGGGCGCTGCAGCCGAGTTGCACCGCGCACTCGCGGTCCAATTTCCGGGGTATGCTCAGGTTCGGAGCATTACGTATTGGCTGTCAAGTCGTCGGGGTCAGGACGAACACTGGGATAGTTCGATCGGTCTTGGCCTGGTAATCGGAATAGTCGGGCCAGACCGCGACCGCTCGGTGCCACCAGAGCGCCTTTTCGTCGCCGAACACTTCGCGCGCGTGGAACTCTCTCGGTATGGGGCCGTCTTGGAGCTCGACGCGCGGGTGCGCCTTGACGTTGTAGTACCAGCCTGGGTTTCTTGGCGCGCCGCCCAACGAGGCCACCACCGCATACTGGCCGCCGTGCTCAATGCGCATTAGGGGAACCCTGCGAATATCGCCGGTCTTGGCGCCGATGGTCGTCAGCAAGACGAGAGGGCTGCCTTTCATCTTGACCCCGCCGGCGGTGGTGTGGACCCAATCCCACGGGCCCGGGATGTAGTCTCCGGTAAGTGTCATCCGTCTAGCCCAACCTATTCGAAGTTCCTCGGCTGTCCGGCTGTGCACCTAACGCAGCAGATCTCGGTAACCGGAGCCGACTCGTCCATACTTCCATTTATTGCGTGCGCGCGCAAGGGTAGGGACTGCCCCCGGTTTAGTTGACTCCTGACCTGTGAGGATTCGTCCTTGCTGGAAGGATCAATCTCGTGCCGACACCGTTTCCCGCCGAGTTCCGAGCCGACGTCATCGCCGTGGCCCGCAAGGGCGAGGCTCCGCTGCGCCAGATCGCGAAAGACTTCGGCATCTCGGAGGCCTGCCTGCACCGCTGGCTCAAGATCGCTGACCGTGAGGATGGCCGCGGCCAGCCCGCCTCAGCGGCCGATGCTGACGACATGGCCGCGCAGCTGCGCGAAGCGCACAAGCGGATCAAGCTCCTCGAGCAGGAGGCTGAGGTGATGCGCCGCGCGGTTGGCTACCTGTCGCGGGATGCCAACCCAAAATGATGTACCCGCTGGTCCTCGACCTTGCCGCGGACGGCGTGCCCGTCACGGTGACCTGCCGGGTCCTGGGATTCTCCACCCAGGCGTTCTACAAGTGGCGCAAAGCACCCCTGTCACAGCGGGATTGGGACGATGCCCACCTGATCAACGCCGCCCGCGCCATCCACGCCGATGACCCCGCATTCGGCTACCGATTCATTGCCGACGAACTGCCAGGCCGCGGGATCACCGCCGGGGAGAACCGCGTCGCACGGCTATGCTCGCAGGAGCGGATCTGGTCGATCTTCGCCAAGAAGCGTGGGCTAAATCGTCGATCCGGCCCGCCGGTGCATGACGACCTGGTGCAGCGTCAGTTCAGCGCCCAGGCTGCCAACCAGGTCTGGCTGGCCGACATTACCGAGCACCGCACCGACGAAGGCAAGCTCTACCTCTGCGCGATCAAAGACGTCTACTCCAACCGGATCGTGGGCTACTCCATCGACTCCCGAATGAAGTCCACGTTGGCCGTGACTGCCCTGGACCATGCCGTGGCGCTTCGATCGCCTGTCGCGACGATCGTCCACTCCGACAGGGGTAGCCAATTTCGATCGCGAAAATTTGTCCATGCACTGTCGCACAACGGGTTACACGGATCGATGGGCCGCGTGGGCGCTTGCGGGGACAACGCCGCCATGGAGTCGTTCTTCGCTCTTCTGCAACGCAACGTTCTCGATCGGCGGCGCTGGTCGACCCGAGCCGAACTTCGCCTGGCCATCGTGACCTGGATTGAGCGGACCTACCACCGACGCCGGCGCCAACGCGCCCTCGGCAGGCTCACCCCGATAGAGTTCGAACTGCTTCACACACCGGTCGCAACCGCGGCCTGAAATTCACACCCTGCGAGTCAACTGAACCCGGGGCAGTCCCGTACGTCGCCCACCGCTGGCCGTGTGACGGTGGCACGTGCCGATGTCGACGGCCGTGCAGGGAGTGCGGCCTGCAGGGAAGAACATCCCGCGTGGTCCTACCGGCTTCGCCCAAGTGGACGGGCGTTGGCCTGTGAGCGGTATCTTCAGCCAGGCCAGAAGAAAGTCGGCTGCCAGTTTGAAGAGGTTGGCAGCCGCGCGGTCACCGCCGCCGGGCGGCTCCGCTTACGCGAGTAGCTTGCGTACAATCCTTCCCAGAGCTTGACGGTCAGTCTCACTCAGTCGATCCGTGAAAAGCTCTGCAACGAGGCGGGTGTGAGACTCTATGGCCTGCATCAACTGCGCTTGCCCGCGTGCGGTCATGGTGATGTCAATCGCTCGCTTGTCGTCCGCAGAAGAAGCACGTGCAATCAAGTCTTCATGCTCCATCCGAGCCAGCATGCGGCTTACTCCACTCTCGCTCAGTAACAATCGGTCTCGAAGTTGACGCTGGCCGAGACGCTTGCCTGGAAGCTCGGCGAGGTGAGCGAGCACGTCGAACCATTCCAGGGGCAGTCGATGGTCGCGCATCATCTGCTCAGCCATTTCGTCGACAATCGTGCGGTACAGGCGCATGAACTCTTGCCAGAGAGCGGTTCGCTCAGTCAGCCGCGCTACGGCAGCGGCCAGAGCACGGTCGGACTTGCCGGTGGTACGCGCACGAGCCGCGGGTGGCTTGCCTAGTGTGCCCGTCATCGTGCCTCCTTTTGCACCGCCGCCCACGCCAAGCTTATGTGATGGCGCAAGCACATAAATTTCGAGGTTTCAACGATAAGGCACCGCGCATGGATCTGTCAGCGACGGTCACTCGGCGGGTCGCTGACGATGTTCGATGGTCGCGCGCCGGTTGATAGACGCGCACGCTCGCGCAACCCCGCGCAAATCGTTCATCCCGCTGTCATTTGCTCAGGTTGGGGCCGGTCCCCGTGACATGGCTCGTCCTCTCGTCACGTTAAGGCATTCCTGTTTAACCGAACGAAGACCGCGCTGATCTGAGGCGGAAGGCGTCGCGACTAAGCAGCGCTCTATTCCCCGACTGGTGTCACATTGCGTCGAAGCGCAAGCTTGTGCGAAATACGCTTCAGCGCACGACGATCGACGTCGGAAAACCTATCGGTGAACGATGCGTCGACGATGCGGATGTGCGATTCGATCGCCGCACGCAGTGTGATCGATCCGTGTTGAGTGATCGTGACGTCAAGCGCCCGCTTGTCGTGGGTGGAACTCTCGCGGCGAATCAATCCCTCGCGTTCCATGCGTGCCAGCATGCGACTCACGCCGCTCTCACTGAGAAGCAACTGCTCGCGGAAGGTTCGTTGACTCAGTCGCCCGCCGGGCACCTCGGCGAGACAGACCAGGACATCGAACCACGTCAGCGCCACTTGATGATCGCGCAACATTCGGCGGGCCAGCTCGTCCACCAATATGTGGTAGGTGCGCACGAACTGCTGCCAGAGGGCAGCCTGCTGATACAGGCGCCCTACGGCTGCGTCCGCGTCGCGCGCCGTCTCATATGTCTTGGACGTCCATGTAGTTCTCACCTGAGCGCGCCGGCAGCGGAGACAGCTAGCGACTCGGTCGATCGATGCCCTCCGAGGTGAATACCGGGGTGCGGCCACGGTGGTATTGAGCAGACATCTGTGAGACGGGTGCAAGCGTGATTCATCGGATCAGGCCTCATCGAATCGACATACGGGGCGGTACTTCGGGGCGCCACTGGCCAGTGTCGACAAGAATCCGTCAACTCGACATGGCGTGTGAAACTCGACGTCACTGGACCGGAGCGGCTTATTGCGTGCGCACGCAAGTAATGCTAGCTTAGCAGGTACCCGGAAGTCTGCTGCCGAGCACCAAGCGTGAGCAGGCGATGACACGCAAGGCGTCGCAAGACAATCGTATGAACGGGAAGGAACACACATGACACATTCATCCGGAGTCGTCATAGTCGGGGGCGGCCTGGCAGCCGTCAAGAGCGCGGGAGCACTGCGTCAGAAGGGGTTTGACGGTCCCATCGCCATGTTTGACCAGTCAAAGCTCATGGCCTACGCGCGCCCGCCGCTCTCGAAGGGATTCTTGTTGGGCAAGATGTCACTGCCCGACTTCACCATGGTCAACGAGCAGTGGTTCAGCGAACAGCACGTGGACCTAAACCTGGGTACTGCGGTCACCGCGATCAATACGGTAGAGCGCACCGTCACACTCGGCGACGCGAACCGCGTCGGGTACGACAAGCTGCTGTTGGCAACGGGCTCCCGCGCGCGCAGGCTGCCCGTGGAGGGCGCAGATGCCGAGGGCGTTTACCGCTTGCGCACCTACGAAGATGCCGCAGCGCTCAAAGACGCGCTGACACGCAGTTCCTCGCTGGTCGTCATCGGCGCCGGTTTCATCGGGCTCGAGGTCGCTGCCGTCGCGCGAGAGATGGGGCTCGAGGTGAGCGTCGTAGAGTCTGGGCGTTTGCCGCTCGCCCCGCTAGGACCCGAAGTCGGGAAAGTCTTCGCGGACCTCCACGGCGAACATGGTGCGCGACTGCTGCCCAGCACTGGCGTTGCCGAAATCGTTACCGAGGCCGGAAGAGCGCGGGGCGTGCGGTTGACCGACGGCACGACAATCGATGCTGATGCGGTGCTGGTCGCGATCGGAGCACAGCCAAACGTCGAACTCGCCGAGCAAGCCGGCCTGACGGTGTCTGGCGGCGGTGTTCTGGTCGACGCGTCACTGCGCACCAGCCAGTCCGATATCTTCGCCGTGGGTGACATCGCCACGGCGACCCATCCCCACTACGGTGTTCCGGTGCGGTCCGAACATTGGGCCACAGCCGAAACTCAACCGACGGTCGCCGCCGCGGGCATCGTCGGCACCGAAGCGGTCTACGACGAGCTTCCTTACTTCTACACCGACCAGTACGACCTGGCCATGGAGTACGTCGGCTATGCGCCGCGATACGAGCGCGTGGTGTTCCGCGGGGACGTCGACGGACGCGCCTTCAGTGCGTTCTGGCTCGACTCCGACAAGCAAGTGCTGGCGGGCATGAACGTCAACATGATGGACGGGGCCGGAGACATCAGAAAGCTCATCCAGTCTCGTTCGGCGGCGAACATCGCCAAACTCGCTGACTGCGCCGTGGCGTTGACCGACACGCTGGCGGTGTAGGCGGCGTCTTTCTGGATCAACTCACGAGTCGGCGAGATGAACTCTGATCGCATGCGGTGGGTCGACGAAACGCGCTCCAGCAGCTTTCTTCGAGTCAGAGCGGATTCGAAAGTATGGCCGAAGCGCAAATACGCGAACCAAGAGTTTGTCTCGCCGACATCGCAGAATTGATTGCCTCAGCACCAACATATTCGCGCTAGTTCAAAAACTTTTTTCCACGCCGGCCATCAGTAGATTGGGCGCAAAAGTAGGCAATCATAAAGGCATGGCCGGAACCCACCTCATAGCTCGATAACAATGGTCGATTATAAACGGCAACAGTAACCATAGACGGGGCGCGAGAAGGCAATTTTTGTTCGCCTTATCGAAGCCCAGGATTGACACCTACGCCAGACTAATGACCGCGTGGCATGTGGCAATCCGCGAACACGGACCGCGAGACACCGCACACGGTCGAAGCCGTGACCGATATCCCGGACGAGCTGCCTACCCGTGTTGTCGGCATGCTGCTTCGGTCGCCGGGCTCAGCCACCACGTAGTGCGCGAGACGTCGGCGGGCGTTGACGTTTCTTCAACATGTTGGTCGGCATGTCATTTTTAACGCAAGGTCCGCACAGTTCGGCTTCGCTTTCCGTCGGTGATATTGACGCTGATCTGGTATCCGGAGTGGACACCCATGTCCGCGCCATTAGCCATTATTGAGCTCTGTTCCAGGTTTCATCCGCATCGCCGGCAGGCACGACGGTTTCAGTAGTTGGGTAGGTAGTCTTACGGATGCCTCCAACTTTCGAACTCGGCAGAATTTTTATGAGTTTGACAGCCCGCATGACGTGGCCAGGAGAGGAAGTATCCGATGTCAGTTACACAACATGAGCATGGAGCCAAAGGGACCGACTCAACCGCGGTGCCAGCCCAGTCGGTTTCGAAGGCAGAAGCCAAGTGGCCGCGCTACCTCGAAGCCAAGCTGGGGTTCAGCAATCACTGGCATCCCGCGCTCTTCTGCCACGAGCTCGAGGAGGGCGCGTTCGTCCCAGTCAAAATGCTGGGGCGCAGCATTCTGCTGACCCGCGTTGACGGCGTTGTGCATGCGGTTGCCGATCGGTGCGCCCATCGCGGCGTGCGCTTCTCGGCCGATCCTCTGTGCTTCAAGAAGGGCACCGTGTCCTGCTGGTACCACGGATGGACCTACCGCCTTGCAGACGGCGAGCTGGTCGACGTGCTGACATCACCCAATTCGCCGGTGATCGGACAGGTGGAGATCCCCGTCTTCGCCGTTCAGGAGCAACAAGGGTTGATCTTCGTCTTCATCGGTGACGGCGAACCGCATGATCTCAGTGAGGATGTTCCGCCAGGATTCCTCGACGCCAACACCCATTGCCTGGGAATTCGTCGCACCGTCGCCTCGAACTGGCGTCTCGGCGTAGAGAACGGTTTTGACACCACCCACATCTTCCTGCACCGCAATTCACCGCTCATCAGCGAAAACCGGCTGGCCCTGCCCTACGGGCTCGTGCCCGCTGACCGCGGGGCGATGGATCTCCACTCCAAGGGATGGCCCAAGGGCGTAGTCGACAACCTCGGCCAGAATTACGAGCCAATCTTCGATGCGAAGCTGGAGGGTGAGTCGGTATTGCGCTACGAGCTGACCGGTGATGAGAAGCGCGTCGTCGCTCAGGTCAGTGTGTGGTTGCCCGGGGTATTGAAAGTCGATCCTTTCCCGGATCCCACGCTCATCCAGTACGAGTTCTATGTACCGACCAACGAAACCGAACACGAATACTTTCAGGTGCTACAACGAGATGTCTCGACAGATGCGGATGTCAGCGCCTTCGAAGAGGAATTCGACATCAAATGGCGTGATCTGGCGCTTCATGGCTTCAACGACGACGACGTCTGGGCACGCGAAGCCCTCGAGGAGTTCTACGGCGGCGACAATCACGGCTGGGACGACGAGCACCTCTTCCCTCCGGACATGTGCATCACCAAGTGGCGCCAGTTGGCTTCCAACCACGCTCGCGGTGTCCAGTCACCGATCGGCCATCGGCAAGCAAGCGACGCATAAGAGCCGGCGGGTAGTGGGCGTAGGCCGGGTGCGTCCACTATCCGCCACACCCGGAGTGGTGCGTCGGGTCGCGTCGACGGCGGGGCGCACCGGCGACCGGAGCGAACCGTCCAAAAGGCTGTGCGGCGGACACGTACACGACGAAGGCGCACACAGTCCGACTGATCGCCACGGGTCGCCGTCGGCTCATCGACAATCGAAATGCTGGCCCACAGCTAGCCATCGACACCCGGAAATCGCCGAAAACGGTCCAGCGTGAACGGGCGATAAACCCGCAAACGGTGCGTCGAGACGGAATCGGCGTCCGAGCGCGGTGGTCGGCGCGAGCGAGGCAACGGCGGATATGCCAGCAGTTGATCACCCGCGTCGCATCCGGTCCCTCACGGAAGTCGCGCTCATCGGCACGATGCCAATCCCTTGCGGCCAGGTTCAACGGCCAAGGAGGCGTCAGCTGGGGTAAGCGCTGCCGGGCGGCGCCTGGCGGCCAGCCGAAATCCTCTGCGCGTGAGGCGGTTACCGACACCGGGATCAATTGATTCAGTTCGACACGATGCGCCGCAAAATGTCGACACCCGATCCGAGAGACAAGGGCGCAGAAGATCGACAGCGGCGGCTTTGGTGAGCTCCGGATTCGTCAGCCAGCGCTTCGTCGGTTCCGGCGACGACGGCGATGACGCCGGTGGATCGGCTCCAGATCAAAGCCCCATCGGAGGTCTCGAACGCCGTCGTGTCGCGCTGCAATCTTCGGCAGACGCACACTCTGGGCGTGACCGGCGCGGGTCGCCGCAACGACGCGTCGGCGCCGACGACGATGCGACTCCAGAGCCGCCGACGTCAGCAGCCCCGGCACGCTGTCGGCACGCGCACAGTCGCTTGGCTCGACCGTTCCTGGCGGCCGCGATGACGATCACGGTGCGCAGATGGCGACGACGGGGCGCACCGCTCGCGCGGAGATCACGCGCAGTACTTTGCCCGCGACTCTCGACGAGACCAGCCTCCGCGACCTCAGGACGCGCAGCGTCGGACCCGAGACGCGTTCACGCCCTTAGTCGATTCGGGTCCTCACCACTCATGAGCCATGGGGCGAAGTCGTCCGTCGCATCCCATGGGTTTGAGTCGTCGTTGAAACAGGGGAAGGCTCGGGTAGCGCGCATCCGACAAGGGCTACGCCCCTTCGTGCGAGCGGTCAGTTCTGATCGGCACTTTCCGGGCGCGACGCACCGCGAAACCCGTCTGCCTGATCCTCTTCCCTGGCCACCCGGACGCCGTAGTGGTAGGCCAGCTTGCCGCCGAGGTACCCCGCTGCCGAGACGGCGGCGAACGCTACTAGCGACAACAAGACGAAACGGACCGGTACAGCAGTGGTCTGCGAGTCGGCATGGCGCCAGACGAAATTGCCGATGTAGACGGCGATCGCGGCGAGGTTCAGCGCCATGTGCACCAGGGCGACGCGATACGCCGGCGTCTTCCCGGGAATCGTTGAGGCGTCCACCATTCCAATGACTGCCGCCGCCACAGCACCGACCACGCCGATGCCGATGAGCCACTGGGAGGCTTGAGCCAGAGGTGCGGGCTGCGCTACAAACCACGATGCGATATCCAGGACAAGGCTGCACACCCAAGCACCGATCGGCACGGTGACCAATATTGGATGAAACGGATGCCCATACGGCCCGGCAATCAGTGCGTTAGCCGGCTCTTTGGCCAATTTCGTTCGGTTTGTCATGTGGACTCCTTCAGAGGTCTGTATTGATGCGTGCGCACGCAAGTATAGCGGAGGGCTGAGCCACACCGCGACGGGGACTGAAACTTTGCGATGCTAGCTGCGAGGCGGAGGGCGTCATAGGCCATTTCGGCGGCACAGGTCGAGTCGTCGAGCCGACGACGCGCAAACGCCCCGGACAAGCCCGTGCGATAGGTGGTGTGGTCTGCGCAGGCAGTGCAAGCGCGGGCCGTCGCCGACGGGCTCCCGTCGACCGCGCGTTCCTGAGTTCGGTAATGACGTCGGTAATTTGACGGATGCCTGTAAAGCTGGGAATTGGCATAGTCCCTGATTAGACAGTGGGTTTGACTAGGAGAATCTTGTGACTCAGGCGAATCAGCCGTCGGCCACAGGTGCTGAGCAGGTGTCGGCCGACGCCGGAAAGAATGAGCGATGACCACAGTGGCGAGCACTATTGCCGAACGCGCGATTAAAGCTGGCGCGGTCAACACCCACTACTGGGAGTCAGGGACGGGCGATCCGTTGATTCTCATTCACGGCGGGGGGGCGGGCGCCGACGCCTGGGGTAACTGGTCGCCGCTCCTGGCAACCTTCGCCGGACATTTCCGGACGATCGCCTTCGACATGGTCGGGTTCGGCCAGAGCCTGGTCACCGACGGTGACGCCGCGTTCACGTACTCCCAAGACGCCCGCGTGGCCCACCTCAAGGCCTTCCTCGACGCACTGGGACTCGAGCGGGTCGCCATCATCGGTAACTCGATGGGCGGGGCCACGGCACTCGGACTCGCCATGTCGGAGCCGGCGCGCGTGAGCAAGCTGGTTCTCATGGGAAGTGCCGGGTTGAACCGCGCATTCTCTCCGCAGTTGCAGACGATCCTCAATTACCGGGAGCCCAACCGCAGCGACATGGCGAGGATTGTAGGCGCGTTGACCCACGAGAGCTTCGCTCCGCCGTCCGGTCTGGTCGACTACCGCTTTGAACTCACGTGCAACCCCGCGGTGATGGACGCCTACCGTCGCACCATGACCTGGGTGCGCGAGCACGGCGGTTTGCACTACAACGAGGACGATATTGCGTCCGTCACTGTGCCGACCCTGGTGGTGTCCGGGCGCGAGGACGCGGTCGTACCCCTGCTGGAGTCGGTGCGATTCCACCAGTTGATCGAGGAGTCGCGCCTCTACGCCATTCCGCGGTGTGGGCATTGGGCCATGTTGGAGCACCCCGAGGAATTCGGTCGCGTTGCGCTGGACTTCCTCTGTTCAGAAGGCGGGACCGGTGAGTATCGCGGAGCTTAGCCGGATGGTCGAAGATGGCCTCGCCGAACCCGAGGCCTGGCAGGCGATCCGTGCCCAGGACGAGCAGTTCCTCGGCCGCTATGAGCTGTCGGCCGAGGAGTTGCGCTTAGTCCGCAGTCACCCGACCCCCGACAAGCTCGCCGCATCGGGGATGCCACCCCTGCTGGCGATGTGGGGATCGTTCATGTGGAACCCGGAATTCGAGCAGATGATGAGCGCCGGCGAATACTTCACAGCCACTGATGAAGGGGAGCGCTGATGGGTCGCGTCGTCGGGGCGTACGCCACCTCACACACGATGTTTCCGAGCGCGGGCGTGGAAAAGCAGGCACAGCGGGTGGTCGAAGGCTTCGCTGAACTCGGGCGGCGTATTCGTGATCAGAAGCCGGACGTGGTCGTGATGGTCTCCTCTGAGCACGGGCCGACACTGCTGCCCAGCGGTCCGCAGCCACCGTTCACAGTCGCGGTGACCGAATCGTTTCCTACCTTCGGCGAGATGAACATCCCGAAGGTTCAGATTCCCTCGAACGCCGACTTCGCAAGCGGTTTCATCTCTTACGGCGGCGGTCGCGGCTTTGACCTCGCATCGATGAGCTCTTTCCGCGCCGACCACGGCTTGGCGATACCTATCCTGATGATGTTTCCCGACAACGACATTGCGGTCGTCCCGCTGATCGTCAGTACTCAGTCGCCGGCGTCGCTGGCGAGCGCGAGGCGGTGCTACAACCTTGGTGCCCTGCTCGCCGACTACGCGGGCGAGCGCGACGAGACGGTCGCCGTCGTCGGCTGTGGTGGTCTGTCGCACTGGCCTGGCACGCCCCAAATGGGGCGCATCAACGAGCAATTCGATGAGGACTTCCTCGCCCTCTTGGCGGCCGGCGACGCCGGATATGCCGCCAGCTGGTCCAACGACCACATTCTCGAGCACGCCGGCAACGGCGGCCTCGAGATACGCAATTGGCTCTTCGCCGCCGGAGCCATCGGTGATCCGGGCGGTGAGATTCTCTACTACGAGCCGATCAAACCCTGGGTGACGGGAATGAGCGCTTTCGCGTTCACAAGTTGAGATGCGCGTGTCGGAAACCGACGCGACGTGTCGACCAGAAGCAAAGGCGGGATGAGGAATGAGTGTGGAGGAGACACGCGGCTGTCGGATGGTCAAGGTCACCGAGTACAGCGACTTAACCGAGCAGGAGCCCGTCGGCGTCGAAGCCGACGGCGAAGAGATCATGGTGGTGCGCATCGGCGAGACGGTCTACGCGTTGGAGAACCTGTGCAGTCACGCGGAGGCGTGGCTCGACGCCGGCGAGCTGCACGCAGATTCGCTCGAGATCGAGTGCCCGCTTCACGAGGGGAAGTTCGACCTGCGGACCGGCCTGCCCACGGCTCTGCCGTGCATCGATCCGGTGAAGAAGTACGACGTGGTGGTCGACGGCGACGATGTGCTGATCGCGATGACCGACGATGAGTGAGTTGCGCGCGACGGTGAGTCGGGCCGGATGACCCGCCAACGAGTTCCGTACCTCATCGTCGGCGGTGGCCTCGCGGCGGCGAGCGCAGCCGAGTCGATTGCCAAGAAGGCCCCGGGGCAGGTGTGTCTCGTCAGCTCCGAGACTCACCTCCCATACCTGCGCCCGCCGCTGTCGAAAGCGGTGTTGTCCGGACAAGCCGATCCTGACTCAGTCTTGTTGCGTCAGGCCAGCTTCTACCGCGACAAGCACATTGCGGTCAGGCTCGGCGACGCGGCGGTGTCGCTCGATACCACGCAAGCCCTGTTGACTCTGCAATCCGGTGTGCAATTGGGCTACGAGCAGCTGCTCATCGCGACGGGCCTCGCCGCCGCACCGCTCAACGTCCCAGGCTTCTCGCTGCCCGGAGTGTTTACGCTGCGCAGCCTCGATGACGCGCTCGCCTTACGTGACGAGATGGCGCCCGGCAGAGCCGTTGTCGTCGTCGGGGGCGGATTCATTGGCTGCGAGGTTGCCGCAACCGCAACCGCCTGCGGCGCACATGTGCATCTGGTCGAGGTCGACGACGTCTTGATGGGTCGTGCCGTCGGGCCTGAAGTCGGAAAGATCCTCACCGAGCACCATCATCGCGCGGGAGTGCATCTTCATCTGGGCGTTGGCGTGACGGAGATTCTGGGTGATGATCGAGCGACGGCGGTACGTCTGACTACCGGCGAGGTGGTCGATTGCGATCTGGTCGTCGTCGGAGTAGGAAGCCGTCCGACCACCGAATGGTTGCAGGACAGCCTCGTCGAGCTGGCGGGCGGCGGCGTCGTCGTCGACGAGCACTGTCGGACGTCGATCGGCAATATCTATGCCGCCGGCGACATCGCCGCCCGCTACATGCCTTCGGCGAATCGCTACATGCGGGTCGAGCACGAATCGAACGCCCAGCAGCAGGGCGCTGTGGCCGCGCGCAACATGCTCGGCCGCCCGACGGCGCTCAGCGCGATGCCCTTCGTGTGGTCGAGGCAGTTCGATCTCGATCTGTGGTGCCTAGGTGAAGCCCATGCGCACGACGCAGTCGATATCGAAGGCGACCTGTCCACGCATCGATTCGTCGCCCTTTACCGCCTGGCCGGCAAGCCCGTCGCGGTCTTCGGATCCAACACGCCCCTGGCTGCCGCGCGCACGCTGCTGCGTAAGCAGCAGGGGTTCACCGCGAGAGAACTGTGGGCGAGCAGCATGGCGAGTGAGGCGGGGCGGTAGCCCGACCCTGGAATATGTCGTATTTTCGACGGCCATGATATAAACGACATATCTCGTCCGTCAGGAATGGAAGGCCACACCATGGATGCCTACGCCCTCACAGCTGAACAGCAGCAGCTGGTTGACGACGTACGAGCAGTGTCCATCGAGCTCAAATCTGTCGCCGACGCCGCGCCGCACGGCCGCGTCAACCGAGACCTCCTTCTTCACATGGGCAAGCGCGGCCTGCTCGCACGTCTGTTCGCCACCGACGGGTCGTCGAAAGCTGCCGCTATGGACCTGTGTCTGTTGCGCGAGTCGTTGGCCACGGTAAGCACCCAGGCCGAAACCGCCTTGGCGCTGCAGGGTTTGGGCAGCTACCCGTTCCTGTTGGGGGGAACCCAAGCCGCGATCGGCCGGTGGCGAGACGCCGTGGTGGAAGGCCGGGCGGTCGCCGCATTCGCGTTGAGCGAGTCCGGAGCAGGCTCCGACGCCGCAGCGCTGGCGTTGGAGGCGAAGCCGGACGGACCCGGATGGCGTCTGCACGGCGAAAAGATGTGGATCTCCAATGCTCCCGAAGCCGACGTCTACACCGTCTTCGCCCGAACCACGCCGGGGAGCCGGTCGAGGGGCGTGACGGCGTTCGTGGTCGCTGGAGACAGCGACGGATTGCAGGGCGATTCCCTCGAACTGCTCTCGCCACACCCGATCGGCCGATTGCGTTTCGACGGCGTTCGTGTCACCAGGGACGATGTCATCGGCGAGGTCGATGGCGGTTTCAAAGTAGCGATGCGGACGCTGGATCTGTTTCGACCCAGCGTCGGCGCGTTCGCCGTAGGGATGGCCCAAGCCGCTCTCGATGTCACGGTCGAGCACACGACATCGCGGACAGCCTTCGGAGGGGTTCTCAGCGATCAACAGGTCGTCGCCCACAAACTGGCCGACATGGCCACCCAAGTCGAAGCCAGCCGACTGCTGGTGTATTGGGCCGCGGCGGCGTACGACGCGGGTCGCGAGGCGGCCGAAGTGACGCGCCGCGCCGCGATGGCGAAACTGTATGCCACGGAGGCGGCGCAAATCGTCGTCGACACCGCCGTGCAACTTGTCGGGGCGCGGGCGCTGCAAACCGGGCATCCACTGGAGCACCTCTATCGCGACGTACGCGCTCCGCGGATCTATGAGGGCGCCTCAGAGATCCAGCGCACCATCATCGGCCGTCACCTCACCCGTGCGTCTGGCTAGGAGACCTGATGTCATTCACCTCTTTTCGGGCGTCGGCACCGCTGACACCGACCTGGAAGAACTTCGACTTCGCTGTTGCCGACGGCGTGGCCACCGTGACTCTGAACCGCCCAGACAAGCTCAACGCGTTGACCTTTGACAGCTACGCCGACCTACGGGATCTGCTGCACGAGTTGCCGCACCACCCTGATCAACCGAAGGTGCTGGTGATTCGCGGTCAGGGACGCGCCTTCTGTGCCGGTGGCGACGTCAACGAGATCATCGGCGAGTTGATCCTCATGCAGCCCCGCGAGCTGATGGCGTTCACAAAGATGACCGGAGATGTGATCGCCGCCATGCGGAACTGCCCGATCCCCATCATCGCCGCCATTCACGGTATCGCCGCCGGCGCCGGGGCAGTCATCGCCCTCGCCGCCGACTTTCGCGTGCTGGCACAGTCGGGGCGATTCGCCTTCCTGTTCACCAAAGTGGGGCTTGCCGGTGGCGACATGGGCGCGGCTTACCTGCTGCCACGCATGATCGGTGTCGGACGGGCGACCAAGCTGCTGATGTTGGGCGACACCATCGACGCCGCGACGGCCGACCAGTACGGTCTGGTCAGCGAGCTGGTCGACACCGAGGACTTCGACGCAGCGACCGAACGTTTGGCTCGTCGACTCGCCGACGGACCTTCGCTGGCCTTCGCGCAGACAAAGTCGCTGCTCACCCGTGAGCTGGACACGTCGTTCGAGGCCGCGGTGGAGCTCGACGCGATGACCCAGGCGCTGCTGATGACGACGCAGGACCATGCCGAGTTCCACGCCGCCTATAACGACAAACGCTCGCCGCAATGGGCGGGAAGGTGACCATATGACCTCGCAGGCTGCGAGTCGACCGGACAGCGCCGCCTCTACGGCACCGCGCCCCGACCGCAACGATTTTCTCGCCGTCGACAGCGCCTTATCCGACGACGAACGCGCTATCGGCGAGACGGTCCGCCGGTACGCGCAGACCGAACTCGCACCGCACATTCGGGACTGGTACGAACGCGGTGTCATCGATCCGGGGATCGCGCCTGGCCTGGGCCAACTGGGCCTGCTCGGCATGCACCTCGACGGCTACGGCTGCGCGGGCACCAGTGCGGTCGCCTACGGTGTCGCGTGCCGTGAGCTCGAGGCGATCGACTCGGGGCTGCGCAGTTTCGTCTCGGTGCAGGGATCATTGGCGATGTATGCGATCCACCGCTGGGGATCGGAAGAGCAACGGCTCGAATGGCTACCCCGGATGGCGCAGGGGGAAGCGATCGGGTGCTTCGGCCTCACCGAAGCCGACGCGGGCAGCGACCCGTCGTCGATGCGAACCTACGCCCGGCGCGATGGCGAGGACTGGGTCGTGACCGGCAGCAAGATGTGGATCACCAACGGGGAGCTCGCTGATGTTGCGGTCGTGTGGGCGCAAACCGACGATGGTATCCGGGGATTCGTGGTGCCAACCGCGAGTACCGGATTCTCCGCGCATCCTGTGCGACACAAGGTGTCGCTGCGCGCCTCGGTCACCTCGGAACTAGTGCTTGATGGCGTCCGGTTGCCGCGGCACGCCGAGCTCCCGGCCGCGCGCGGTCTGACCGGGCCGCTGAGCTGCCTGAACGAAGCTCGCTACGGCATTCTGTGGGGTGCGGCCGGAGCGGCTCAGGCCTGCTACGAAGAGGCGCTCGAGTACACCACCACGCGACACCAGTTCGGCCGCCCGCTGGCGGGATTTCAACTCACGCAACGCAAACTCGCCGACATGCTCATCGCCGTCAACACCTGCAACCTCGTGGCCCACCAGATCGGCAAACTCAAGGACACGACCGGCGTGCATCCGGCCCACATCAGCTTCGGCAAGCTCGCCAACGTGCGATTAGCGCTGGAGGTGGCGCGCACCGCGCGCGGTGCGCTGGGCGCGGCCGGCATCACCCTCGATCACGGTGTCATGCGGCACATGGCCAACCTCGAATCGGTTGTCACCTATGAGGGTACGGAGGAAATGCACACGCTGACGCTTGGTAAATACCTCACCGGATCCTCGGCTTTCCGGTGATCGAGCCCCGCAGATGTCTGGTCACCGGTGCCAGCAAAGGTATCGGATACGCCATCGCCGACCGGCTGCTGGCCGACGGCCACCGGGTGGCGATGACGGCGCGCAACCGCGAACACCTCGACGGAGCGGCGCGCGCGCTCAGCGACAAGCACGGCGGGCGCGTGCTGGCCCTGCCCGGCGACGTCACGTCGGCCGAACAGGTAGGTGCGCTCTTCGCCGACGTCGAGCGACAGTGGGGCGCCGTGGAAGTGCTGGCGTGCAGTGCGGGAACCGGCTTCGCTAGTGCCCTGACCAGCACGACCGACGAGGACTGGCACCGCCTTCTCGACGTCAATTTGACGGCACCATTCCGGTGCTTACGGGCGGCGGTGCCAGCCATGGAGCGGGCCGGGTGGGGCCGCATCGTGGTCGTGGCGTCGATTGTCGCCAAACGCGGAGAAGCCCAGGTCAGCGCCTACACCGCCAGCAAGCACGGCGTTCTGGGACTGGTACGGGCGGCATCGGTCGAGTACGCCAAAGCCGGCATTACCGTCAATGCCGTCTGTCCCGGTTACGTCGACACTCCGATGACCGACGACACCATCGCCTCGATCGGGGCCCGGACGGGCAAGTCGGTCGACGAATCACGGGCCCTGTTGGCCCGCCGCCAGCCGATTGGACGTCTCATCGAGGCTGACGAAGTCGCCGACGCAGTCAGCTTCTGCGTGAACAACGCCGGGATCACCGGACAAGGCATTCAAATCGACGGAGGAGCTCTGCAGAGCTGATGATCACCCATGTCAATCCCGACGACCTGGCAACGCCGTCAGGGTTCTCCCACGCGGTTCGCGCCGATGGCGTCACGGTGTATCTTGCAGGTCAAACCGCGCTCGACGCTGACGGCAAGGTAATCGACGGCGGTGTGGTCGAACAATTCGAGCGCTGCCTGACCAATTTGCTGACCGCGCTACGCGCCGCCGGCGGCGAGCCCGAGCACCTGGTCAGCCTCACCATCTACATCGTGGACATGGACGACTACAAGCGCCACGCACGTGAGATCGGTAGGGTGTGGCGTCGGCTCGTCGGCACCACCTACCCGGCGACTGCGGGGATTGGCGTCGCGCGGCTATGGGATGTCGAGGCATCGGTCGAGCTGCAAGGCGTCGCGTGTTTGCCCCGAGAATCTAAAGCTCAACGATGAATGATGCCCATGGCGTACTCGCGTGCGGGGGCGCTGAGAAGGGCATTGATCTCAGCGAACAGCGCATCGGCCGTGACGCCGTTCCACCCGGCGGGAAGTAGCGACAGCGGAAGCCCGGGATCCAAATAGGGCAACCGACGCCACTCGGTCAGCACCGGCACGTAGGTGCAGTAGGCCTCGCGCGGCGCGATCACCGCGTCGAACTGACGCATCAGCGGTCGATGGCGGGCGATGAAGTCGCCGTAGAGCGCTGACAGCTCGTCCAGATTCCACCACGAGCGCACCCTGGCCCGAAGGTTACCGAAAGCCAGGTGGTCGGCGCCGAACACGTCGACGTAACGCGTCATCTGCTGGCGCAACAGCGCGCGACGCAGCTCGGCTTCCAAGCCACCCGGAGCGATCCACACCCCCTGACCGACCATCCCGAACCCGAGACGAGTGAGCGTGGTTCGCATGACATGGCGCTTGTCGCGCTCGGTCTCCGGGATGGAAAAGACCACCAGCACCCAACCGTCCTCGACCACCGACCGCGAGCGGTCAAAAATCCGCACATCACCTTCAGCGAGAACCTCGAGCGTCTGGTCCGACAACGAGTATCCCGCGTCGCTGCCCATTCGGTTGCTGAGCAGCACGCCGCGCTGCTTCAACCGTGACACCGACTTGCGCACCAGCGGCCCCGGCACACCCAGATCGCCCATCAACTCGATGACCGCCGCCACCGACAACCAGTTGCGCTCCGAACGCGCGTAGAGGCCGAACAGCGTGAGAATGAAGTCACGGGGCTGCGCCTCGGCCGACCCGCGGATCGACTTGTCGCTCTGAGTCACTTCGGTCACCGGAACCCTCCATCCATCCTCGGCGTCGACACCGGCGCGCTCCGTCAGCGTCGTGGTCACGATCTCACCGGGGCATGCGGATCAGCCGCAAGACCCGCCCCCTGGCCCAACATCCGAGTGGCACGCCGGCAGGGTACCCACGTCCGCCGCATTCGGCCCACTTGACATCCCGTTCTCTTGACGATCGTAACAGAGCAGGCATATGCTGATTCCAGCAGCGGACTTTCAGCCGGAGGTATGCCATGTTGCTGTCCCGGACGGCGCACGCCGACACATTTTGCCGAGACCACCTTCCTCCCCCGGAGCAGTGGCCCCGCTTCGAATTCGACGATCCGGCGTTGCAGTACCCAGAACGAATGAACTGCGCCACAGCGCTTCTCGACGACGTCGTGGAGCGGCTGGGCGGAGATCGCCCATGCGTGATCACGTCGACCGAGTGCTGGACCTACGCCGATGTCCAGCACCGAGCCAATCAGATCGCCGCCGTCCTCTGTGACGACTTCGGACTCATCCCGGGGCAGCGGGTACTGCTGCGTGGACCCAACACTCCGTGGCTTGTCGCGTGCTGGTTCGCGGTCATGAAGGCCGGCGCGGTTGCCGTCACCACCATGACGCTGCTGCGCAGCCACGAACTGCGGAAGTTGATCGACCTCACCCGACCGTCAATCGTGTTGTGCGACCACCGTTTCACCGAGGAGATGGCCGCAGCCACGCCAGCGGGCTCCGCTTTGCCGCTTGTCTGTTACGGCGGTTCGGGCGCAGATGATCTCAGCACTCGGGCCGCCACCAAGCCAGGCGCCTTCGTCAACGTCGACACCGCTTGTGACGACGTCGCACTGTTGGCGCCGACGTCGGGCACGACGGGAACGCCGAAGGCGACGATGCAGTTTCACCGCGACGTCCTCGCCGTCGCCGACACGTTCGGGAAATACGTCGTCGACGCCACACCCGATGATGTCTTCACCGGGTCACCACCGCTGTCCTTCACGTATGGCCTGGGCGGTCTGCTCATCTTTCCCATGCGCGTCGGTGCGGCCACAGTGCTTCTCGAAAAGCCGACGACAGACGCGATCGTCTCCGCGGTGCGCGAGCATGGCGCAACGATCCTGTTCACCGCACCGACGGCCTATCGCGCCCTGCTGCGCGAGGAGAAGGCGCCGCTGCTCGCCAATCTTCGGCGGTGCATGTCCGCGGGCGAACATCTTCCGCGGTGGGTCTGGCAGGCATTCCAGGAGCAGACCGGGCTCCCGATCATCGACGGCATCGGAGCAACGGAGATGATGCATGTGTTCATCTCGTCGACCGTCGACGCCATGCGTCCGGGATCGACGGGGCGTGCCGTACCGGGATATCGCGCCGCGATCCTGGACGCGGAGGGGAACCCCGTACCGGACGGCACGCCGGGGCGGCTGGCCGTGATCGGTCCTACCGGGTGTCGGTACCTGGCCGATGACCGCCAACGCAGCTATGTGCAGCACGGTTGGAACATCACCGGTGATGTCTACATCCGCGATGCCGACGGCTACTTCTGGTACCAGGCGCGCAACGACGACATGATCGTCTCATCGGGGTACAACATCGCCGGCCCCGAAATCGAGGAGGCGCTGGAGCGACATTCCGACGTCCTCGAATGCGCGGTCGTCGGCAAGCCCGACCCCGAGCGCGGAGCCGTTGTGCACGCCACCGTCGTTCTACGACAAGGTGTCGCGGCCGACGCGGACACAGTGGCCCGGCTGCAGTCTCACGTACGCAATATCCTTGCGCCCTACAAGTATCCGCGCAGCATCGCGTTCACCGATACGTTGCCCCGCACCACCACCGGCAAAGTGCAGCGATCAAAGGTCCGCGCCGCCGTTACAGCACACGATGCGGCTTCACCGGCTGGCGACGACGCCGTGCCGGGTCCGAAGCGCTGAAACGCTCGTTCAACCATTGGAGACACCCTTGCGTATTGCCATCATTGGGGGAGGCCCCGGCGGCCTGTACTTCGCCGCGCTAGCCAAACAGCTCAATCCCGCGCACCAGATCACGGTCTGGGAGCGCAACGCCTGCGACGACACCTTCGGCTTCGGGGTGGTGTTCAGTGACGAGACTCTGGGTGGAATCGAGGTCGCCGACACCGCGATCTTCACCCAGATGCAACGCGAGTTCGCCCGCTGGGACGACATCGACGTCCACCTACGCGACTCGGTGCACATCTCCGGTGGTCACGGTTTCGCGGCGATGAGTCGAAAACGGCTGCTGCTCATCTTGCAGCGGCGTTGCCGCGAGCTCGGCGTCGAGCTGAAGTTCACCACCCTGGCACCCGACGTCGAAGAACTCGCCGGCAGCCACGACCTCGTCCTCGCCGCCGACGGCGTCAACTCGGCGATCCGTACGCGCTATCAGGACGAGTTCGGTACCACACTGCGGGCGGGCAGCAACAAATACATCTGGCTTGGCACCGATAAAGTGTTCGAGGCGTTCAAGTTTTACGTGCGTGAGTATCCATGGGGCGTGATGCAGATTCACGGCTATCCCTATGGCGTCGACGGCAGCACCGTCATCGTGGAGATGAACGAGACGTACTGGCGTAGAGCTGGTTTCGCGAAATCAGCGGGTCGCAGTTATCGTCCCGGCGAGAGTGACGACGAGTCGGTCGCGGTGATCACCGAGCTGCTCGGCGACATACTCGACGGCCACGAGGTGATGGTCAACAACTCGCGGTGGCTCAACTTCACCACCGTACGGAACGCGACCTGGCGACGCGGCAATGTGGTGCTTCTCGGCGACGCCGCCCACACGGCGCACTTCTCGATCGGGTCAGGCACCAAGCTGGCGATGGAAGACGCCTTAGCGCTGGCGGCTTGTGTGCATGAGCATCCAATGATCGACGAGGCACTGCACGCCTACGAGCGCGAACGACGTCCCGTCGTGGAATCCACGCAACGCGCCGCGCAGGCGAGTCTGGAGTGGTTCGAAAACATCGGCCAGTACGTCCACCAGGATCCCCAACAGTTCGCGTTCAACCTCCTGACGCGTAGCCGCCGCATCACCCACAGCAACCTGCGACTGCGAGACGCCGACTTCGTGGACATCACGGATCGCTGGTTCGCCGACCAACAGGTGGAGCTCGGACGCGTCCGCGCTCCGGCCAGTCAGCGCCCGCCGATGTTCCAGCCGTATGTGATCGGCGACCTTGAACTGAAGAACCGGATTCTGGTGTCCTCCATGGACATGTATTGCGCATCCGACGGCGTGCCCGGTGACTTCCACCTCGTCCATCTGGGCAGCAAGGCGCTCGGCGGGGCGGGCCTGGTCATGACCGAGATGGTGTGCGTGTCGGCAGAGGGTCGCATCACCCCGGGCTGCACTGGGTTGTACGCCGCCGATCAAGAGGCCTCCTGGAAGCGGGTCGTGGACTTCGTCCACGACCACAGCACCGCGAAGATCGGCGTGCAGCTCGGGCACTCCGGCCGCAAAGGCTCAACCAAGCTCATGTGGGAAGGCATCGACGAGCCGTTGGAAGCCGATAACTGGGACATCATCGCCCCGTCGCCGATACCGTACGGACCGCGCAACCAAACGCCCAGGGAAGTCACCGGCGACGAGCTGGCGCGCATCGTCGATCAGTTCCGCGCCGCCGCCGCCGCCGCCGCGCGGGCCGGCTTCGACGTCCTCGAGCTCCATTGCGCGCACGGTTATCTGCTGTCCTCCTTCCTCTCGCCGCTGACCAACCACCGCCGCGACGAGTACGGCGGTTCGCGGATCAATCGTCTGCGTTTCCCGCTGCAGGTATTTGACGCAATCCGCGCGGTCTGGCCCACGGGTCGACCGCTGTCGGTGCGCATCTCGGCCACGGACTGGGCCGAGGGTGGCAATGACATCGACGACGCGGTGGAGATCGCGCGTGCCTTCGCCGAGCACGGTGTCGACATCATCAACGTCTCCACCGGACAGGTCGTCAAGACCGAGCAACCCGCCTTCGGGCGCAGCTACCAGACGCCGTTCGCCGATCGGATCCGCAACGAGATCGGGCAGAAGTACGGCATCACGGTGGTGGCCGTCGGTGCGATCTCGTCGTTCGACGACGCCAACTCGATCTTGCTCGCCGGTCGCGCCGATCTGGTGGCCATCGGACGCACGCACCTCTACAACCCGCACTGGACGCTGCACGCCGCCGCCGAGCAGGACTACGCCGGGCCCGGAGCGGAATGGCCGAACTCCTTCAAGGGCGGCAGCCGCAAGCCGCCCAGCGGCAACGCCGACAAGCCGCGTCCACGGTTGGAACTTCTCAAAAACGACGGCCCCACCTCGGCGCCACCCCGCTGGAGACCCGGTGCGCCGCGCTCGCCGCGCGATCGAGCAGCCGCGGCGCCGCTCGCGTCCAGCACCCCGCCGACGGGCGAATGAGCTTTGCCCAGTCAGGCACATCGCAACGAGCAGCCGGGTAGTATCGGGCGATCCACGCGGCGCGTCGAGGTGGTGCCCGGCTACGGCTTTGAAGGTCTCAAACATGCGCCATACGACACGAGGTGACGGACACCTACCAGCTGACGTCACCGGCTTCATCGGGCGGCGCCGCGAACTCAACGAGGTGCGTGGACTTCTCGGGGCGTCCCGGCTTGTCACCTTGACCGGCGTCGGCGGGGTGGGCAAGACGCGCATGGCCTTGAAGGTCGCCGCCGACGCGCGGCGGGCGTTCGCCGACGGCGCGTGGTTTGTGGAGCTGGCCGCCCTGCAGGACGCCACGTTGCTCGCCGACACGGTCGCCGATGCGCTCGGTGTGGTCAAACACGCCTCGAAGGCGCCGCTGGCGCAGCTGCTGGACCATCTCGTCGACAAACATCTTCTCCTCGTCCTCGACAATTGTGAACACCTCAGCGGCGACTGCGCCGCGTTGGTCAGCGAACTGCTCCGCGAAGCACCCGACCTCCGGGTCGTCGTCACCAGCCGGCAATCACTCGGCGTCTTGGGCGAGCACATCTTCACCGTGCCACCGATGTCGACCCCGAGCGCGGGCGAACGTCTCGACGTATCGACGTTGGCCGGCTACGACGCCGTCGCTTTGCTGTGTGCGCGCGCCTCCGAGGGTTCGTCGGGCTTCCACATCACCGACGAGAACGGCCCCTTGGTGGCGCGGCTATGTGAGCGCCTCGATGGCATTCCGCTGGCGATCGAACTGGCCGCGGCGCGGCTGCGGACGTTGACGGTCAAAGACGTGCTGGATCGGCTCGATCACCGCTTCAGACTATTGACCAACGGCAACTGCGCCGCGATGCCCCGTCATCAGACCCTGCAGGCCCTGATCGACTGGAGCTACGAGCTGTGCTCACCGGCCGAACAGGCACTGTGGGCGCGACTGTCGGTGTTCGCGGGAAGCTTCAGTCTGGAGGCGGTCGAGTCGGTGTGCTCTGCCACCGATCCGGGTGGCGCGGCCACGGTCGACGTGATCGACGCCCTGGTGCGAAAATCGATTCTCATCGCCGATCCGGCGGGGGAGCAGACGCGATACCGGCTACTGGAGACGGTCCGCGAATACGGTGCCGGCCGACTCAGTGCGACCGACGAAAGGGCCCCTCTGCAAGCGGCGCACCGCCGCTATTTTCAGCGGCTCGCCGAACGCAGCCACGCCGAGTGGTGCGGACCGCAGCAGGCGGTTTGGCTGGCCCGTCTGCGGCGGGATCACGCCAACCTGCGCGCGGCGTTGGACCGGTGCATCGACGACAAGGCCGACGACCAAGCGTGCGCCATGGCAGCGGCCCTGCAATGGTTTTGGATCGCGGGCGGAAGCCTGGGTGAAGGTCGACGCTGGCTCGCCCAGGCGCTCACCCTCGCCGCGGGTCAACAACCTCGACCCGCTCACGCCAAAGCCATGTGGGTCGACGCTTACCTCGCCCTGCTGCGTGGCGAAACGTCGGCGGCGCGTGATCGTCTCGAGGAAGCCTCGCAGACCGCGGAGTGCACCGACGCCACCGACCTCCGCGGATACCTGGCACAACTGTGCGGGATGGCCGCGTTGTTCGACGGCGCGCTACCGGAGGCGCGGCGGCACTACGAGGAAAGCCTGAGCACGCACGAGCGCCACGGCGACACCACCGCGGTGGTGTCGATGCTGTTTCAACTCGCGGTCGTGTGTCTGTTCACCGGTGATCACGACCTGGCGGCCGCGCACTGTGAACGCTCCTTACGGCTAAGTGCCCGGTTCGGGGAGCGGTGGGCCGCGTCGTATGCGCTGTGGGTGCTGTCGATCAACCGGTGGACAGTCGGAGACTACGTCGGCGCCACCGACCTGGCTCGCGAAAGCCTGCGTGTCAAACTCGATTTCGGTGACGATCTCGGCATCGCCCACATGGTCGAACTGCTGGCATGGATCGCCGCATCCGACCAGCGTTACACCGACAGTGGACATCTGCTCGGGGTCGCAGACAGCATCTGGCGCAAGCTCGGCACCTCCATGACGTCCTTCGGCACGCATCTGGCTGACTGCCACGCCGCTGCTCAGGCGCAGGTGCGTGACGCCGTCGGGGCCGCGGCCGCGGAGGTCCTGATCGCCGAAGGCGCGGCGATGGGCGCCAGTGGCATCGCCGCCGCCCTGGACGGCGACGACACACAGCCGCCCGAACCGGCGACCCAATCCGCCTTGAGCACCCGGGAATACGAGGTAGCGAGCCTCATCGCGCGCGGCATGACCAACCGCCAGATCGCCGCTGAATTGGTGTTGTCGAGTCGCACCATCGACAGCCACGTGCAACACATCCTCACCAAGCTCGGATTCAGCTCGCGCAGCCAGATCGCCGGCTGGCACGCCTCCCAGTAGAAGCGGGCGTCCGTCGGCATGTCGCGATCCCAGCGAAGGCCAGCGGCGCGCCGACGTATGCCGCTCAGCGCCGCCACGGCCGGATCCGGTGCGGCTCGCGAGCTGCGACGAGCGAAGGTTCGGTAGGTCAGTTCGGTATCGGTGTCGGTAGTTTGACGGATGCTGACTGGAACCGAGATTGGCATAGTCGCAGGTCACAACGACGCGATTTCGGCGGGAGATGATTGTAATGACGGTGGCAGATCAGCGGCGCCCTACGGGCGACAGCCAGGTGGCGACCGGCGCCGCGGGCGGTTCGAAGTGGCCACGGTATGTGGAAGCGGAATTGGGCTTCAGCAACCACTGGCATCCGGCGGCATTCAGCGACGAGGTCACCGAAGCCGGGTTCGTCTCAGTCACCATGTTGGGACGGCAGATCCTGTTGACCCGTAACGACGGTCAGGTGCAGGCCATCGCCGATCAGTGCGCGCATCGTGGGGTGCCCTTCTCAGCGCAGCCGCTGTGCTTTCTGAAGGGCACGGTGTCGTGCTGGTATCACGGGTGGACCTACGCGCTGCATGACGGCCAACTAGTCGATGTGCTGACCTCGCCAAACTCGCCGGTGATCGGGCAGGTCGCAATCCCGGTGTTCGCCGTCACCGAGCGACAGGGACTGGTCTTCGTCTTCATTGGTGATGGCGAACCCCATGATCTGAATGAAGATGTTCCGCCGGGCTTCCTCGACGCCGACACCCACTGCCTGGGCATTCGGCGCACAGTGGAGTCGAACTGGCGGCTCGGCGTCGAGAACGGATTCGACACCACGCACATCTTCATGCATCGCAACTCCCCGCTGGTCGATCAGAACAATCTGGCGTTGCCCTATGGCTTCGTGCCGGCTGATCGCGGGGCGATGGATGTGCACGCCAAGGGGTGGCCCAAAGGCGTCGTAGACAACCTCGCGCAGAATTACCGCCCGATCTTCGAAGCGCAACTGTCGGGCCAGTCGGTGCTACGCAACGAATTGTCGGGCGACGAGAAACGGGTTGCCGCACAAGTGAGTGTGTGGTTACCCGGGGTGCTCAAAGTGGACCCGTTCCCGGACCCCAGCCTGATCCAGTACGAGTTCTACGTCGCAAGGAACGCGACCCAGCACGAATACTTCCAGGTGCTCCAACGCAAAGTGCAGTCGGCCGAAGACGTCGCAGCGTACGTCGAGGAATTCGACAGCCGATGGCGAGATTTGGCCCTGCACGGGTTCAACGACGATGACGTGTGGGCCCGCGAAGCCCAGCAAGACTTCTACGGCAACAGGAACGGCTGGGTCAACGAACACCTGTTTCCTCCGGACATGTGCATCACCAAGTGGCGCCAGCTCGCCTCCACTCACGCCCGCGATCTGGCCCGCGCGGACGACTCGCAGCCCACTAACGCTGCACCTCAATGATTGTGCGGGCACCGGCTCGTATAGCGGTCTGGTCAAAACCCAGATCGAAGGAATACAAGAAACAGAACAAGGAGACATAATGGCTCGAGTTGTGACAACCGAAGAACAGCAGTGGGCATCGGCCCATCTCGCAGGCTTCGATGTCGAAGAATGCCGCTTGTGGGACCAGGACAACATGTTCGCGGGTATCTTCAAGCTTCCGAAGGGGTTCGTGTTCCCCCACCATGCACATCGCAACTGGGTGCAGATCTTCGTTGTCTCCGGACAGATCAGGATTGACCTCGACGGCCAGGAGTCCCGGTCGATCTCGGCTGGAGGCTACTACTTCGTTGAACCGGGCGATCCGCATGTCGAGACCGTCGAAGAGGATCTGACGGCGCTGGTCATCACCGCTGAAGACCGTAGCGCTCTCAACGACGCCTTCATCTGAGCTGTTGTCCTGCAACGAATCTCAAGTCCAGTGACCCCTGCCAAACCAAGCTATGCGGCCAAACCGCTGTCACAAACAGCAGCGGTCAAGCCTCTTCGTGCAGCCGGTGAATTCGCGGCCTTTGCGCTGACCGTATTCGTGACGTTGTTCACGAAGCGTCTGGCGGGCCGCGAATTACTGGAACAAACCTGGTTCGTCGCACGGGTGGCGATGTTTCCCGCGCTGACGTTGTCGGTCCCGTTCGTCGTGCTCACCGTCTTCACCTTCAACGTCCTGCTTGTCGAGTTCGGCGCAGCCGACCTGTCCGGGGCGGGTGCGTCATTGGGTGCGGTGAACCAGATCGGACCGTTCGTCACGGTGCTGGTGGTCGCCGGCGCGGGTGCCTCGGCGATGTGCGCCGACCTCGGTGCACGTACTATTCGCGAAGAGTTGGATGCGTTGCGTGTCATGGGAATCGACCCCATTCAGGCCCTGGTCGTACCGCGAGTGCTGGCGGCGACCGTTGTGGCACTGCTGCTGTCTTCGCTGGTCACCTTGACCGGTCTGACCGGAGGCTTTCTTTTCTCGGTGTTCTTCCAAAACGTCACGCCCGGAGCGTTTGCCACCGGGATGACCTTGGTCACCGGCCTCAGCGACGTCTTGGTTTCGATGGTCAAGGCGACCATGTTCGGCTTGACCGCCGGTCTCCTCGCCTGTTTTCAGGGCGTCCGCGTGGGTGGCGGACCGGCCGGTGTAGGCAACGCCGTGAACGAGACGGTGGTCTACGCATTCGTTCTTCTGTTCATCATCAACCTGGTCATCACCGCTGTCGGATTCGAGGTCACCAAGTGAGCGCGTCGGCTCCCGCTCCGCACCGCCTCGTCACCGCGAAAGCCCGTCAGGCGCGCCGAAGCTGGGTGCAGTTGGGAGAGCAGACGCGGTTCTACGGGCTGACGCTGCGCTCCACCGGGCATGCCATCGTGTACTACCGCAGCGAATTGATGCGGCAGATCGCGGCGATGAGCTTGGGAACGGGGTCGCTGGCCATCATCGGGGGGACCGTGGCGGTGGTCTCGTTCATTACGATGTCCAATGCCGGCGCGTTGGCCAGCCAGGGTTACAACCAACTGTCGCAGATCGGTGTCGAAGCGCTCAACGGGTTCGCTTCAGCGTTTGTCAACACCCGCTTGGTGATTCCGTTCACCGCCGCGATTGCTTTCGCGGCGACGATCGGAGCCGGTGCGACCGCCCAGCTGGGCGCAATGCGCATCAACGAGGAGATCGATGCCCTCGAGGTCATCGGAATACGCTCGGTGGCCTATCTCGCCTCGACCCGGGTGGCCGCCGCCATCGTCGTTGTCATCCCGCTGTACTGCGTGGGCCTGCTGCTGGGGTATTCAGCCGGATTCGCCGTCACCACGCTCGTCTACGGACAATCCAGCGGCGTGTACCAACACTATTTCGACACCTTCCTCATACCTGCCGATCTGTGGCGTTCTTTCGTCGTCACCATTGCCGAAGTCGTCGTGATCATGCTGCTCCACACCTACTACGGGTTCACTGCCAGCGGCGGCCCCGCCGGAGTCGGCAAAGCCGTCGGCCGTGCCACCCGGGCATCGCTGATCGCCTCAGCGTTCGTCGTGCTCTTCGTCACCTTGGCGCTGTATGGCCAAACCGGCAACTTCAACTTTGCGGGCTGATGATGGGTCGTCGGAGAGCGTTTCACGTGGGGTCGGGATGGCTGGCCGCTGCGATGGTGTTCGTCGTCGTGGCCGCTGTCGGCCTCAGCATCGCCTTCTTCAACCGGACGTTCTCCCCTGGGGTTCAGGTCACCGTCACCTCGGACCGAGCGGGCCTCGTGCTGGAACCGAATGCGAAAGTCAAGATGCGCGGGGTGCAGGTGGGACACGTCGCGACGATCAGTGGCGGACCGATCTCTCAAACGCTGCGCTTGAAGCTGGACCCCTCGCAGGTGCAATTCATTCCGGCCAACATCGAGGCGCGGATCAGCGCAACGTCGCTGTTCGGCACCAAGTTCGTCGAGCTGGTGTATCCGAGTGAGCCCAGTCCGCGTCGCCTTGCCGCGGGGGCAGTACTCCAGTCACAGAATGTCGCCACCGAAGTCAACACCGTCTTCGAGAACCTCGTCGCTCTTCTCGACCAAATCGATCCCGCAAAGCTCAACGCAGTCTTATCAGCGCTGGCCGAGGGGGTGCGGGGCCAGGGTCAGCGTATCGGTGAATTGATCACCGACACCAACGACGTGCTGCTGGCTTTGAACCCGCGTACCGACGTTCTGCGAGAGGACTTTCGCGCGTTGCAAGGTGTCGCCGACACCTACAGCCCGGCGGCGCAGAACCTGATCGACACTCTCGCGGCCGCGACCACCACCAGCGTCACCGTGAGCACCCAAGCCAATCAACTCGACGCGCTGTTGACAGGACTGGCTGGGCTGTCCCGAAGCGGCGTCGACCTCCTCGCTGCCAGCAAAGACAACCTGATCAGAGCCGTCAACGTGCTCGAGCCGACGACCAATCTGCTGATGAAATACAACCCCTCGCTGACGTGCCTGTTGTTGGGCGCGGAAAGGACCCTCGTCGACTGGGCGCCGATGCTGGGCGGGGCCAACGGTAAGTCGCTCATCATGGATGCGCAGCTGCTCTTTGGCGACGACCCGTACCGGTATCCGACAAACCTGCCGAACGTCGCCGCCAAAGGGGGCCCCGACGGTGCTCCGGGCTGCGGCGCGCTGCCCAATGTGGCCGACAACTGGCCGGTGCGTTATCTGGTCGCCGACACCGGGTATGGCACCGGTCTCGACGTCCGGCCCAACCCCGGCATCGGCTTTCCGGGGTACGCCAACTATCTGCCCGGGACGCGCGCAGTCCCCGAACCGCCGAGCATCCGCTACCCGGGCGGGCCGGCTCCGGGTCCCATTCCGTTCCCCGGCGCCCCGCCATACGGCGCGCCGCAATATGGACCCGACGGCACTGCGCTGTATCCCGGTGTGCCCGTGCCCGCACCGGTCTACGGCCAGCCGCTGCCCGACGCGGCCCCCCCACCCCCACCGGGTCCGACTCCGCCCTAAGCGCGCCGCATCGGGCAGAAAACGTCACTGGCAGAAAGGTCTTCAATCGTGCGGCAAAACCTCGTCGGGGTGGTGTGGCGGCTAGCCATTTTCGCGGTGGTGTGCGTGACCGGCGCTTTCGCCCTGATCGCCATCTACGCTCAGCTGCGGTTCGCACCCCAGAGGACTTACCACGCGGTGTTCGAGAGCGTCAGCGGCCTTGAACCCGGCAACTTCGTGCGCATCGCCGGTGTCGAGGTCGGCAAGATCAGCGGCGTGCGGATCAACGACGATGCCACCGCACTGGTGACGTTCTCCACCGACGAATCGGTGGTACTCACCGAAGGCACCCAGGCTGCTATCCGCTATGCCGACCTGATCGGCGGCCGTTATCTAGCGCTCGAAGAAGGGACCGGACCGACCACGATCCTGGCCCCGGGCGGCACGATCCCCGACGACAAAACAGCGCCTGCATTGGACCTCGACGCGCTCATCGGAGGCTTCCGGCCGCTGTTTCGCGCGCTGGATCCCGATCAGGTCAACGCTTTGAGTTCACAGTTGATCGGCGCATTCCAAGGTCAGGGCCCCACCATCAGCTCGGTGCTGAGTCAAACCGCGGCGCTGACAAGTACTTTGGCCGACCGCGACGTGCTCATCGGCCAGGTCATCGTCAACCTGAACACAGTGCTCGGATCGCTTGGCAAGAACAGCGACCAACTGGGCACTGCCGTCGAATCGTTGTCGGAACTGATGAACGGCCTGGCGGCGCGCCGCGACGACCTCGCCAACACGGTCGCTTACGCCAACGAAGCGGCCGGCTCGATCTCCGACTTACTCACTCAAGCGCGGCCGCCATTACAAAAGGTGGTCACCGAAACCGATCGTACGGCCGCCACCGTGCTGGCCGACCACGCCTATTTCGACGACCTGCTCAAGACATTGCCCGACGCCTACCGCGCCCTGGGTCGCCAGGCCCTCAACGGTGATTTCTTCAGCTTCTATCTGTGCGACATCATCGTGAAGGTCAACGGCAAAGGCGGTCAACCGGTATTCATCAAGCTCGCCGGCCAGGACACGGGCAGGTGTACACCACGATGAGAGCCAATGTGCTGGAACGACATCCGATCAGCGTCGGCGCCGCTGCGGTGGTGATCGTCGTGGCGGTCATCGCTGCCGCACTCAACGTCAATCGGCTTCCCCTGCTGTCGTCGGGCACCAACTACTCCGCCTACTTCGAAGAGGCCGGCGGCCTGACGACCGGTGCGCCGGTGCAAGTCTCGGGTTTCAAAGCCGGTCAGGTGACGACCATCGAGCTCGATCCACAGGGCGTGCTCGTCACGTTCACCGTCGACGACAACATCAGATTGGGAGAGAACACCGAGGCCGCTATCAAGACGATCAGCCTGCTCGGCAACAAGGTGCTCGACGTCACGCCGCGCGGGGAGGGTCGCCTCGAGGACACGATTCCCATGCAACGCACCACGTCGCCCTATCAGCTTCCCGACGCTCTGGGCGACCTGACCGCCACCATCAGCGGGCTCAACACGAACGAACTGTCTACTGCGCTGAGCACGCTGGCCGGCACGCTGCGGGACACCCCGCCGCAACTGAAGGTGGCGGTCGAGGGCGTGGCACGCTTTTCCGAAGTGCTCAACGACCGCGACGCCCAGCTGCGCTCGCTGTTGAGTAACGCCAACCGGGCCACCACCGTGCTGGCGTCGCGCACCGAGCAGATCGTCAGTCTCATCAGCGACAGCAACTCGGTGCTGGCGGCGTTGCGCGGCCAGAGCTCAGCGCTCGATCAAATCTCGCGGCATCTTTCGGCGCTGGCCGCTCAGCTGCGCGGCTTCATCGCCGACAACAGAGCCACCCTCAGACCCGCGCTCGACAAACTCAACGGCGTGCTGGCCGCGATCGACAACCGTAAGGCTGAGGTTCAGGAGTCGTTAAAAGGGCTCAGCTCCTACGCCATGTCGTTCGGCGAATCTCTTTCCTCGGGTCCCTTCTTCAAGGCCTACGTCGCCAATCTGTTGCCCGGACAGTTCGTTCAACCGTTCGTCGACGCGGCCTTCTCCGACCTCGGTCTCGATCCCAACGTGCTGCTGCCGTCTCAGCGCACCGACCCTCAGGTGGGCCAGCCCGGTACGCCGGCGTTACCGGTGCCCTTCCCGCGAACCGGCCAAGGCGGCGAACCCCGTTTGACGGTGCCGGACGCGATCACCGGCAACCCCGGCGATCAACCCTGTCCGGGCATTCTCGGCCCGACTTCGCCCGGACCGGGATGTTATCCCTACCGGGAGCCGATTCCCGCGCCTCCGCCGGGCGGGCCACCGCCCGGGCCGCCGGCCTTGCCGCCCGGGCAGCTCGGTCCGGTGCAGCCCACGCCCACCCCGATCCTCGTGCCCGCGCCCAACGAACCCGCGCCGTTGCCCGCGTCGCCAAATGTGACGGAGCCCCAGCAATGAGATTCACCACCGGGCGACTCAAGGTGACTGTGGCGCTGACCTTGGTGGCCCTGGCCGCCGCAGCCACCTACGTCGTGACCGACCCTGCCCGCGACATGGGCCGGATTCATGTCACCGCCTACTTCGAGAACACCAACGGCGTGTTCGTCGGTGACGACGTCCGCATCCGCGGCGTCACCGTCGGCGAGATCGATGCCATCGAACCGCAACCGATGCGCTCCAAGGTCAGCTTCTGGTACGACGATCAGTATCGGGTGCCGGCCGACGCCAAAGCCGTCATCCTGTCGCCGACCCTGGTCACCGCACGCGCCATACAGCTCACGCCCGCCTACACCGCCGGTGCGACACTGGCGAACGGCGCCGTCATCGAACGCGACCGCACCGCGGTGCCGATCGAGTTCGACGACTTCCGCGGCCAACTCGAGAAACTCACCAAGCTGCTGGCCCCTACCGAGCCGGGCGGAGTGAGCACGCTGGGCGCACTGATCAACAGCACCGCCGACAACCTACGCGGACAAGGACCCAGCATCCGCGACGCCGTAATCCGACTCTCCGGGGCGGTGTCGGCGCTGTCGGATCACAGCGCCGACACGTTCGGCACGGTGAAGAACTTGGCAACACTGGTCACGGCGCTGCAGGACAGCACCACGCTGATCCGCCAGCTCAACGCCAACCTCGCCGAGGTCACCGGCGTGTTGGCGAATGACCCCGACGAGGTCGCCACCGCCATGAAGGACCTCAACGAGGTCGTCGTCGAGGTGAGAACGTTCGTGGCGGAGAACCGCGACACTCTGGGAACGACCACCGACAAACTCACCGCCGTGTCGCAGGTGCTCAACGACAGCCTTGCCGACATCGAGCAATTGCTGCACGTGCTGCCCACCACGGCCGCCAACGCCGCAAATCTGTACCAGCCGGCCCAGGGAACGCTCAGCGGCGTGGCGGCGGTGAACAACTTCTCCGACCCGATCAACTTCCTCTGCGGTGCAGTGCAGGCCGCCTCCCGACTCGGCGCCGAGCAGTCGGCCAAACTCTGTGTCCAGTATCTGGCACCGATCGTGAAGAACCGGCAGTACAACTTCCCGCCTCTGGGTTTCAACCCCTTCGTCGGCACGGCCGCGCGGCCCAACGAGGTCACCTACAGCGAGGATTGGATGCGCCCCGACTTCCGCCCATCAGCGCCCGCGCCCGCCCCGAGCCCACCACTTTCCGCTCCTGGCCCGGGCGACCCGGCCCCAACGCCACCCTTGCCGCTCGCCGCTGAAGCGCCCCTCGCGCAGCCGGCGCAGCAGACCGATCCGGCCGCCGGCCTGCCCGGCATGATGTTGCCCGCCGAGGCGGGTCAGCCATGACAGTCCGGGCGCGCGCCGTTGTGGCGCTTCTGTTGGTCGCCACGACCGGCCTGTCAGCGGGCTGCGGCTGGCGGGGATTGAACTCGTTGCCGTTGCCGGGTACCCAAGGCGGCGGCGAAGGGTCGTTCACGATCACCGCCCAGATGCCCGACATCGACACCGTCCAGGAGAACTCGCGGGTCCGGGTGGGTGACGTGACCGTCGGCACGGTGACGGCGATCCAACGTCAGCACTGGCACGCGTTGGTCACCATGACGCTCAACGGCGACGTCGTATTGCCGGCCAACGCCACCGCCACCCTGGGCCAGACCAGTTTACTGGGATCTCTTCACATCGAGCTGGCGCCGCCGGACAACGAACCGGCCCGAGGTCGGCTGCAGCAGGGGTCGGTCATTCCGCTCACTGCCGCCGGCGCCTACCCCTCGACCGAGCAGACCCTGGCGGCCGCGTCGCTGCTGCTCAACGGAGGCGGTCTCGCGCAGGTACAGGACATCACCGCGGCGATGACGACCGCGCTCGACGGGCGCGAGGACGATTTCCGCAGTCTTCTTGCACAGCTCGACATCTTCGTCGCTCGGGTGAACGACCAGACCCGTGACCTCATCGACGCGGCGGACAGCCTCAACGGGCTGCTGGATAAGTTCGCCGCTCAGCAGCCCATCCTCGATCGGGCTCTCGACACGATTCCCGATGCGCTGGCCACGCTCAACAGTCAACGCGACATCCTCGTCGAGGCTGTCGACCAGCTCGGCGAATTCACTGCGTTGGCCGCCGATTCCGTGCAGCAGACAAGACAATCATTGGTCGCCGAGCTCAAAAATCTCGGTCCGGTGCTCGAATCGTTGGCCAACTCGGGGCGTGCGCTGACACGGTCACTGGGCCTGTTCACCACCTACCCGTTCGCCAAAGACACCCTGACCAAGTGGTTCCGGGGCGACTACGCCAACGTCACGTTGGTGGTCGACATGACGCTCAGCCGCCTGGACGCCGGATTCTTCACGGGGACCCGGTTCGAAGGCGAGCTCACCGAGCTGGAAATGCAGTGGGGTCGCACCGTCGGTGTTCTGCCCAGCCCCTACACGGCGGGCAATCCACTGCTCGCTCCCTACCGACACAACCAGGGGCGGTGAGATCGTGCACCTGACACTGCGCGTCCGTCTGCAGCTCGTGGTGTTCGCGGTGATCACCGTGATCGCGGGGAGCATCATGGCATTTCGCTATCTCGATGTTCCGGGACAACTGTTCGGCGTCGGAAATTACCGCGTCACGGTGCAATTGGCGAACTCCGCGGGGCTCTACCAGAACGCCAACGTGACCTATCGCGGCACCGAAGTCGGTCATGTACAAGCGGTGCGGCTCACGACCACCGGGGTGGACGCGGTGCTGTCGCTGCGCGCCGACGTGCCGATACCGGCGAATGCCGATGCTGAGGTGCATAGCCAAACCGCCGTCGGCGAACAGTTTCTGGCGCTGGTACCGCGCAGCGGCGATGGGCCGTCGCTGTCCGACGGCGACACCATTTCGGTCGATCGCACCAGCCTGCCGCCCGATATCAACGCCCTGCTCGGATCGACCAACGCCGGCCTGCTGGCCATCCCGAACGACAACCTCCGAACAGCCATCGACGAGGCCTACACCGCAGTCGGTGGACTGGGTCCAGAATTGAGCCGACTGATCCAGGGCACGACCACACTGGCTGCCGACGCCCGCGCCAATCTCGACGCGATCACCACGGTGATCGATCAATCGAAACCCATCCTGGACACGCAAACCGACAGCGGCGACGCCATCCAGGCATGGGCGGCCAATCTGGCCACCATTACCGATCAATTGCAGAGCCAGGATCCCGCCGTACGCGGCCTCCTTGCCAATGGTCCGGCGGCCGTTGATGAGACGCGGCAGCTTCTCGACCGATTCAAGCCGACCGTTCCGGTGCTGGCGGCCAACCTGGCCAGCGTCGGACAGGTTGCGTTGACCTACCAGGCCAGCACCGAACAGCTGTTGGTGCTGCTTCCCCCGCTGGTCGAGATGCTGCAGGGATCGACGCTGGCCAACCGCGACACTCAGCAGGCGTACAAGGGCGTCTATCTGTCATTCAACTTGAACCTCAACGTCCCGCCGCCCTGCACCACCGGCTTCCTGCCGGCCAACCAGGTGCGCTCACCCAGTGAGGTCGACTACCCGCCCCGACCCGCGGGGGACCTCTACTGCCGCGTCCCCTCGGATTCCCTTCTCAACGTGCGCGGCGCCCGAAACCTGCCGTGCATCACGCGTCCGGGTAAACGCGCACCCACCGTCGACATGTGCGAAAGCGACCAGAATTACGTGCCGCTCAATGACGGCTACAACTGGAAAGGCGATCCCAACGCCACCTTATCCGGGCAGGCAGTGCCCCAGCTGCCGCCGTCGGACCCGCCCCCGCCACCCGACGCGGGCGCACCGGCGCCCGCGCCGATCCCCGCCGCCATCTATGACCCCGCCACCGGCGCATACACCGGACCGGACGGACGCCCATACACGCAGGGCGATCTCAGCAACTCCGGTCCTACCACCTGGCAGGACATGTTGGTCCCGCCGAAAGGACCCTGATTGATGAACGCGCACAACGACACACGAGAATCCGGCGACACCCGGTCGCGTGACGGTGCCGACGCCGATGACGCAGAAGACGACGGGGCATCCGCGGCGAACCACTTCACTGAGGACGACGGCGAACACAGCGGGCACGGATCGCAGCGCCGAACTGACCGGGCACGACGTGCTGCCGGTTCCCCGCACCGCCAAGCGTTGGCGCTTGGTCTCACGGCACTGATCGCGCTGGGCGTGGTCGCCGGCTGGCTAGGCTGGGGCCACCTCCAGGCGCAGAAGGACAACGAGTTACACGCGCAATTCATGCAAGCCGCCCGGCAAGGGGCCGTTAATCTCACCAGCATCGACTGGCAACGAGCCGACGCCGACATCGAACGCATTCTGTCCTCAGCCACCGGTACTTTCGCCGAAGATTTCGCGATGCGCTCGCAGCCGCTCATCGAGATGGTCAGACGGGTGCAATCGAAGTCGGAGGGCTCGGTGACCGCTGCGGGCGCTGAAGCGATGTCGACCAATGATGCCCGCGTACTGGTGGCCGTGCGCGTCAACGTATCCAATGCTGGTGCGGCGCAGCAGGAACCGCGGCTGTGGCGGATGCGCATCACCGTGGAGCGGGTTGGCGATGATCCCAAGATAGCGAACGTGGAGTTTGTGCCATGACATCTGTTGAGCACCGCGACGCCGAGGCGGACCGCACATCGGCTCGGTCAGCCGACGACCCCCCACCCGATCGCAGGTTCACCCCGCGCTGGCCAAGGTGTCGCCGCCCGAAGGCCGAAACGGCGTCAGCCACCTCACCCGAAAGCGCGGACGCGCCGGAGACGGACGTCGCCAGCGCACCGTCGGAGGCAGCCGTCCGGCCCGGCAGATTCACCCGGATCGGGTGCTTCGTCGTCGTGCCGGTGGCGGTGATGGCGTTGGGCGGCGCGGCCGGATTCGTGAAGTATCAAGATGGCATGCAGCGCGCGGCCGATCGCGCAGCTGCTGATTCGGTCCAAGCCGCCAAGGACAGCACCGTGGCGCTTCTGTCGTACACCCCCGACACCGCCGAGCAGTCGCTCACTGCGGCGCGAGACCGCCTCATCGGAACCTTCCGCGACTCGTACACAACGCTGACCCGAGATGTGGTCATTCCGGGCGCGATTCAGCAAAAAATCTCGGCGACCGCCACCGTGCCCGCCGCCTCCTCGGTGTCAGCAAGCCGCAGCGAAGCGAAGGTATTGTTGTTCGTCAACCAGGCGATCGTCATCGATGGGCAGGCACCGACCCAAACCAACTCCGTCGTCGAGGTCACCCTGACCAACGTCGACGGGCGCTGGCTTATCTCGGGATTCGAGCCGAAATGAAAGCTGTTGTCCAATGTATCTCGGTCGCCACGCTGCTGACGGTCCTGGGCAGTGCGGCGCTGCCGACCGCACGCGCTGACACTGTGGCATATCTGGTCAATGTGACGGTGCGACCCGGCTACAACTTCGCCAGCGCCGAACATGCATTGTCCTATGGAAACAGCATTTGCAGCCGGATGCGGGATGGACAAACTTACTCGCAACTCGTGACCGACATCAAAGTCGACTTCGCCACCACCGACGATTATCAGGCGTCGTACCTCATCGCGCAGGCGGTCAACGAGCTGTGCCCCGCATTGATCTGGCAACTTCGGCGGTCCGCAGCCGATTATCGCCCAAGCGCTTTCGTCGCTCCGGCTTCGACGCCCACCGAGAAGGCCGCGCCATGAACCACACCACACGGCAACGCAGTCTGAGCTGGTGGGCCATCCCCGTGACCATCGGCGCCGTATCGACCGCGACGCTTCTTTCGCCTCCCGGGCAGGCCGACAACAGCCGCCTGAACCGAAGCGTCGTGTCTAACGTCTACACCGCCCAACGGCAAGCCGGCTGCACCAATGAGCTTCGCGTCAACCCGCAGCTGCAGCTGGCGGCGCAATGGCACGCCGTCGATGTCCTCAACAACCGAGCGTTGCGCGATGATCCGGGCACCGACGGCAAGACAGTCGCTGACCGCGCGGCCGCGGCGGGTTACCGAGGGTCGGTCGCCCAAACTGTGGCCATCAATCCGGCCTTGGCCATCAGCGGTATTGAACTGATCAACCAGTGGTACCACAATCCCGGATACCTTGCAGTCATGCGCAATTGCGCACACACCCACATCGGCGTCTGGTCGGAGAACAGCCTCGACCGCACCGTTGTGGTCGCGGTGTACGGAGCGCCGTCATGACGCACCGGCGGCGCCGCGCGACGCCCCGGTTGTCAACCGAAGTAGTTTCATCCTCACCTTCAGGAGTGGCAGAATGGACCCTCAACCCGATTACGACGTCAGCGACGAACTCGAGTTCGGCGTCAACTGGTTCGCCTGGATCCTGCGTGGCGTCTACCCGCCGCCTGCCTATCCACCGACCTGAGCGGACAGTGCGACCTCGCCGTCACCGTCCTGCGGAGCGCCCGCGGGTCTGGCGTCTGTTTGCGGCCTCGGCGACCTCGGTGATCACCGCGCTTGCGGCGGCGCTGCTGACCACCACTACCTTGTTGAGCTGCGCCCCGTCCGCAAGTGGGCAGCCTACCGATGGTGTCGAATATCTCATGGTGCCGTCGGCGGCGATGGGCCGCGACATCCCCGTGGCATTCCTTCAGGGCGGACCCCAGGCGGTGTTCCTCCTCGATGCCGCCAACGCCGGAGCTGCCGTCAGCAACTGGGTGACAGCCGGTGATGCAGTCAATACCGTTGCCGGACAGGGCATTTCGCTGGTCGCACCCGCGAGTGGAGCATACAGTTTTTACACCAACTGGGAACAAGACCGCAGTCGCCAATGGGACACTTTCCTCGCCGCCGAACTGCCGACATGGCTGGCAGCCAACCGCGGTCTGGCCGTTGACGGTCACGCCGCAGTCGGCGCGTCGCAAGGCGGCACCGGCGCTTTGATGCTCGCCGCGTCACATCCCCAGCGCTTTCGCTACGCCGCGTCGGTGTCGGGGTTCCTGACGCCGTCGAACACCACACTCAACGGGGCGATCGCCGCCGGCATGACCCGCTTCGGCGGTGTGGACACCAACCACATGTGGGGACCGCCGCAGCTCGGGCGTTGGAAGTGGCGTGATCCCGGTGTGAACGTGCGGCGGTTCGTCGACAATGACACCCGATTGTGGATCTACGCACCGCAGACGTTGACGACCAGCGATCAAGCGGCGATGCTCGGCTATCCCGACCAAGCCCAAGCCAGCAGCAGGGTCTTCTACGCGCACTATGTGGCCGCTGGGGGGCGCAATGGACACTTTGAATTCCCGATCAGCGGTGATCACGGTTGGTCCAGCTGGCGATCACAACTACGCGCCCTGACCGCTGACATGGCTGCCTGGCTCAAGCCCGCATGACTATCCGGATGACAGCACAACAACACGACAAGCCGTTGCGGCGCAGTGACTGTGAGCGGATGACCGCTGGCTGCGGCGAGTCAGCGAGCCCGTCACCGGCCACACTGACCGCGCCATTTTTCTACGCGACCAACTACGAAACACGAGGTGGCAAGTGCTCCTGCTAACCGATCAAGTCGCCGTGATCACCGGCGGCGCCCAGGGATTGGGCCTGGCCATCGCCGAACGCTTCGTCGCCGACGGGGCCCGAGTGGTGCTCGGCGACATGAACGCCGATGCGCTCAAGGCGGCGGTCGCCCAGCTGGGCGGTGACGCTGTTGCGTGCGCCGTCCAGTGTGACGTCACACGCCATGGCGAGGTAGACGGCTTGGTCGGGTCCGCGCTCGACCACTTCGGACGGCTCGATGTGATGGTGAACAACGCCGGCATCACGCGTGACGCAACCATGCGCAAAATGACCGAAGACCAATTCGATCAGGTCATCGCCGTACATCTGAAGGGCACCTGGAACGGCATGCGGGCAGCGGCGGCTGTCATGCGGGACAACAAGCGTGGCGCGATTGTCAACATGTCGTCGCTGTCGGGCAAAGTGGGGCTGATCGGCCAGACCAACTATTCAGCCGCCAAGGCTGGCGTGGTCGGGATGACCAAAGCCGCCGCCAAGGAGCTGGCTCATCTCGGCGTGCGGGTCAACGCCATCGCGCCGGGTCTCATCCGGACGGCGATGACTGCGGCCATTCCCGAACACCTCTGGAATCAGAAGCTCGCCGAGATACCGTTGAACCGCGCCGGTGAACCCGCCGAAGTTGCCAACGTCGCACTGTTTTTGGCCAGCGACCTGTCGTCCTACATGACCGGCACCGTTCTCGATGTTGCCGGCGGCCGATTCATGTGATGCAGCGGTCGGCTCGGCGATGGCACGCCAGCGGTCCACGAGCCTCAGGTTTCGCCATGTAACGCTTCACATCCTCGCAAGGCTACGTCTAGCCACCGCTCGCCCGAACAGGTGACCGGTCGGTCGTACTGCGGGTTACTGTGAGCAGAAGGAAAGGATCGCCTCATCAGTTCGCCATATCCCCGTTTCGGCATTTGGAGCCAGGTTTACGGAAGTTGGGGTTCTTTTCACCATCCGGAAGAGCCGCCTGACGCCTCATGGTCGAGAAACCGCGCGCAAGTGGTCGAAGCAGAGGCACTTGGTTACGACTGCGCACTCATCGCCCAGCATGTCTTCAACCCCTCGGGTGACAGCTATGATCAACTCGAAACTTGGACGGCGACAGCGGCTTTAGCAGCTGTGACACAGCGGATAGAGTTGATCGCAGCGATCAAGCCGTATCTATTCCACCCGGTGGTGTTCGCGAAAATGGCACAACAGATCGAACACATCAGTGCAGGGCGACTCGCACTCAACGTAGTCAACGCGTGGTTCAAACCGGAGTATCAGAAGCTCGGCCTCGGGTTCGCCGACCACGGTGAACGCTACGCATACGGCCGCGAATGGCTCACCATCGTTCGAACCCTCCTGAAAGGGCAGCGAACCTCCTTCAAGGGACAGTTCTTCGAGGTAAGCGGCGTACAGCTGCTTCCGGCTGATTCGTATCGGTCCAGGCCCGCCATCTACTCGGGTGGTGAGTCGCACCAGGCGCAGCAACTTGCCGCAGATTTTGCTGACCTGTTCTTCCTCAACGGGCAACCGGTCAACGATGTTGCCAACCTCGTCAATTCGGCTTCGGCAAAGAAGCGGCTTTTACATCCTCCGCTACGATTTGGCATGGCGGCGTTCGTCATCGCCAGGCCGACCACCGCCGAAGCGCAAGACGCACTGGCGTACGCGTGGAGGATTGCGGAGCGCGATCGCGCCGAGTTCAATGCGGTGTACTCGAACGCTGATCCCCAGTCAACTATGTGGCAGACGATGAATCGAACACCTCAGATCGGGACCAATGGTGGCACTGCTGCAGGACTAGTCGGTTCTTTCGATGAGGTCGCGGAGCGTATCCAGCAGTTTCATCAGATCGGTATCGGAACCTTCTTGCTGCAGTTTCAGCCGTTCGAAGCGAATATGCGGACATTCGCACACGAGGTGATGCCGCGCGTGAAACGACTACTAGGCCGCTGAGTGCGCGTGAAAACCCGCGGACCTGTGCTCGACTTTCGCTGCGGAAAATTCAGTCCCGCCTGAAAGTTGCTCGGGTAGACACCGGCCGCAGCGCGCGGCTCAAGTCACGTGCCGCGCCTTGCACTGCCGAACCTACGTACCGCTGGTTCATGCGTCCGGCCCATCCCGCAGCAGAGATCGCGGCGACTGCAACGCCATTGACATCACGTACAGCCGCAGCCATGCAGCCAATGCCAGGACCCGACTCCTCCCATTCGAGGGCAACTTCGCCGGTCGCCGCGCGCATCAATTGACGGCGCAACAAATCTGGATGTCGAACGGTCCTGGGGCCTAGAGCTGTCAAGCGAGTATCTAGAAGCGAGTCGACAACGTCAGCCGGTGATGCCGCCAGTAAGGCTTTACCTACTCCGGTCGCGTGAGCCGGTAGTCGGCCACCGACTCGCGACGGCAATCGTGGAGTATTGCGGCCTGGCAATATCTCGAGATACACGACATCGAGGCCGTCAAGGACAGCCAAATGTACGGTGTGCCCGGTTGCGGCATGCAGATCTAACAGCAGCGGCATCGCCACTTCGCGAGTCAGTTCTGGACAATGCGCGCTCACACCCCACTCAAAGACTCGCAGCCCGATACCCACCTTGTCGCCGTATCGGTCGACGAATCCAGCTTCGGCCATCTCGGTGCAGAGACGCCAAACCGTAGATTTGGGAAGTCCAGTGCGACGCGCCAACTCGCTACATCCGAGAGCCGAATCTGCATTCTTGACGACGTCAAGGATCTCGGCCATGCGGCGAACCACCGACGTCGCCGACGTCGATGCTTGATGGGCGTTCCGCTCTACGGCACGCATTGCTTCAGTATCCCCCTGTTCTGCTGAACAGTGAAGTCACTTGACACTTTGATCCTCCGCAGGAAAGTGAGGAGCTGATGTTGCACCTTCACGGCGCGCTCGAGGCTTCGTGCAATCGGGACGCTCGATGAGCACACCGAGGCCCGTTTTCGATACCGCGGTCAATCAGGTGGCCGACATCCTCGACGAAGCAGCACGAACACGGCGTCCTGCCGCCCCCGTACGATTTCTGATCGGCGCTAACGACATCGGCGCGGCATATGCGGTGCAACGCACAGTGATCGCGCGCCGCATCGCGGCCGGCGGGGTCGTCGTGGGCAGAAAGATCGGCCTCACCGCGCCCGCAGTGCAGCAGCAGCTGGGGGTGGACCAGCCCGACTTCGGGTATCTGTTCGCCGACATGGACGTCTCGGCCGACGCGTTGGTGCCCTCGGGCCGGCTCTTGCAGCCGAAAGCCGAGGCGGAGATCGCCTTCGTGCTCAAATCCGACCTCACCGACGACCTCGACGACCCGCAGCAGGTGCGGGCGGCCGTTGATTACGCCGTCGCGGCACTGGAAATCGTGGACAGCCGCGTGGCCGATTGGGACCTCTCGATCGCGGACACCGTCGCAGACAACGCGTCGTCGGGACTGTTCGTCCTCGCCGAGCGCAGACTCTCCCTCGATCAATTCGAACCTCGCGACGCGATCATGCATATGTACGTCAACGGACAACAAGTCTCGCACGGGGCGGGCTCCGCATGCCTCGGCGATCCGCTCAACGCACTGGCCTGGCTGGCGCGCGCCGCCGCCTGGTACGGCGATCCGCTGCGCGCCGGCCAGATCGTCCTTTCGGGGGCGTTGGGACCGATGGTCGCGACACCGCCGGGCACCCGTGTGCGAGCGGTAATCGCGCCGTTCGGCGCAGTTCAAGCGGAATTCTCGTCCTTGGAGGGGTCATGAACGGAAAACGTCGCGTCGCGGTGATCGGCTCCGGCAACATCGGCACCGACCTGATGATCAAGGTGCTGCGCAACGCGCAGCGACTCGAGATGGCCGCGATGGTTGGGATCGACCCGAAGTCCGACGGCCTTGCACGCGCCGCACGGCTGGGTGTGGCGACAACTCACGACGGCACCGACGGTCTGATCGCGATGCCCGAATTCGCCGATATCGACATCATTTTCGATGCCACCTCAGCCCAGGCGCATCGGGCGAACGCGGCCGCTCTCGTTCCCTATGGGAAGACGCTCATCGATCTGACCCCTGCGGCGATCGGCCCCCTCGTCGTCCCGGCGGTCAATATGACGAGCGTCCTGGAGGCAGGCGCCACGAACGTTAACATGGTGACGTGCGGCGGCCAAGCCACGATTCCGATCGTGGCTGCCATCTCCGCAGTCACACCGGTGCACTACGCCGAGATCGTCGCGTCGATCGCGTCCAAATCGGCGGGACCCGGCACGCGGGCCAATATCGATGAATTCACCGAGACCACGGCGCACGCCCTCGAATCGGTCGGGGGAGCGGCGCGCGGTAAGGCCATCATCGTCCTCAACCCGGCCGACCCGCCGCTGATTATGCGCGACACCGTCATCTGCCTGATCGGCGACGCGGATCGGCAGGCCGTGACGGCCTCCGTCGAAGCCATGGTCGATCAGGTCGCCGGCTACGTCCCGGGCTACCGGCTCAAGCAACGCGTCCAGTTCAGCGCTGTTGCACCCGACGAGCCCATTCATACACTGCAAGGTCCCACCGAACGGGTCACCACTCGGGTGTCGGTGTTCCTCGAGGTCGAAGGCGCTGCGCACTATCTGCCCGCCTACGCGGGAAACCTCGACATCATGACATCGGCGGCCGTGCAAGTCGCCGAGTACATCGCTGCGCGACAGCTGGTCCCCAATGCGGCGGAGGTCCGATCATGACATCAGCGCTTTACATCCAGGACGTCACCCTGCGAGACGGTATGCACGCGATTCGCCATCGCATCAGTCCCTCCGACGTCGCCCGCATCGCCGCGGCGCTCGACGCCGCCGGGGTGGACGCCATTGAAGTGGCCCACGGTGACGGCCTCGCCGGCGGTTCGCTCACCTATGGTCCAGGCAGCCACACCGATTGGGAATGGATTGAAGCCGCCGCTGACGCGGTCAGCTCGGCGGTGCTGACCACACTGCTGTTACCCGGCATCGGCACCATCGCCGAGCTCAAGCACGCTTACTCGCTCGGCGTGCGATCGGTACGCATCGCCACCCACTGCACCGAGGCGGACATTTCTGCCCAACACATCGCCACAGCACGGGAACTCGGCATGGATGTGTCCGGCTTCTTGATGATGAGCCACATGGCCGATGCGCCGATGTTGGCACAGCAGGCCAAGCTGATGGAGTCCTACGGCGCGCATTGTGTCTACGTGACCGACTCGGGCGGCCGCCTCACGATGGACGCAATGCGAGAACGTGTCCGCGCCTATCGAGCGGTTCTTCGTGACGAGACCCAGATCGGGGTTCACGCGCACGAGAACCTCTCGCTGTCGGTCGCCAACAGTGTGATCGCTGTGGAGGAAGGCACCACCCGGGTCGACGCGTCGTTGGCCGGTCAGGGTGCTGGAGCCGGTAACACTCCCATTGAGGTTTTCGTCGCCGTCGCCGATCTACTCGGCTGGCAGCACGGGTGTGACTTGTTCGCCTTGCAGGACGCGGCGGACGATGTCGTGCGACCTTTACGGGACCGACCGGTGCAAGTGGACCGCGAAACACTGACGATGGGCTACGCAGGCGTGTACTCATCGTTTCTGCGGCATGCCGAGAATGCCGCGCAAGCCTATGGCGTTGATGCCCGCCAGACTCTGCTCGAGGTGGGCCGACGCCGGTTGGTCGGCGGCCAAGAGGACATGCTCATCGACATCGCGCTCGACATCCAGGCCGCTCAGTCCACCACTGGGCGCGACACGTAACACGTTGATGCGAACTCTATTTCGTTCCCCCGCGGTGGCCGGGATGGACTGCACCGGTACGGGCGCATGAGACGCGTCCTGGTCGCCAATCGGGGTGAGATCGCGGTCCGGGCGTTCCGCGCCGCGTACGAGATGGGCATCGCCACGGTGGCGGTGTATCCGTATGAGGACCGCAACTCGCTGCACCGGCTCAAGGCCGACGAGTCGTATCAGATCGGCGAGACCGGCCACCCGGTGCGGGCGTATCTGAGCGTCGAGGATATCATCCGGGTGGCCAAGCACGCCGGCGCTGATGCGGTGTACCCGGGTTACGGCTTCCTGTCGGAGAATTCGCGTCTGGCCGCGGCGTGCGCCGAGGCCGGCATCACGTTCGTCGGGCCCAGTGCTGAGGTGCTGGAGTTGACCGGCAACAAGGCTCGCGCGGTCGCGGCGGCGAAGGCGGCCGGGCTTCCGGTGCTGTCGTCGTCGACGCCGTCGGCCTCGGTCGACGAGCTGCTCGCCGCCGCCGACGGGATGGAGTTCCCGCTGTTCGTCAAGGCGGTCTCCGGTGGCGGTGGGCGCGGGATGCGCCGGGTCACCGAGCGCGGCGCGCTGGCCGAGGCCGTCGAGGCGGCCAGCCGTGAGGCGGAGTCGGCGTTCGGCGATGCGACGGTGTATCTGGAGCAGGCGGTGATCAACCCGCGCCACATCGAGGTGCAGATCCTGGCCGACACCCACGGCGAGGTGATGCACCTGTTCGAGCGCGACTGCAGTGTGCAGCGCCGCCATCAGAAGGTCATCGAACTGGCCCCGGCGCCGAACCTGTCGGCCGACCTTCGGGCGCGGATCTGCGCCGATGCGGTCGCCTTCGCGCGCCAGATCGACTACACCTACGCCGGCACGGTGGAGTTCCTGCTCGACGAACGCGGCAACTACGTGTTCATCGAGTGCAACCCGCGCATCCAGGTCGAGCACACGGTGACCGAGGAGATCACCGACGTCGACCTGGTGGCCAGCCAGATGCGCATCGCCGACGGGGAGACCCTCGACCAGCTCGGGCTGAGCCAGGACACCATGACCGCACCCCGGGGTTTCGCCCTGCAGTGCCGCATCACCACCGAGGACCCGGCCAATGGTTTTCGGCCCGACACCGGGCGCATCACCGCCTACCGGTCGCCGGGCGGTGCGGGCATCCGCCTCGACGGCGGGTCCCATCTGGGTGCGGAGATCAGCGCGCACTTCGATTCGATGCTGGTGAAGCTGACGTGCCGCGGCCGCGACTTCTCCACCGCGGTGGCGCGCGCCCGCCGCGCGCTGGCCGAGTTCCGCATCCGCGGGGTGTCGACGAACATCCCGTTCCTGCAGGCGGTGCTCAACGATCCCGACTTCCGCGCGGGCCGGGTCACGACGTCGTTCATCGAACAGCGGCCCTACCTGCTGACCGCGCGCACCCCGGCCGACCGCGGCACCAAGATCCTCAACTACCTCGCCGACGTGACGGTCAATCAGCCGCACGGCCCGCGAACTTCGACGGTGTATCCGCACGACAAGTTGCCCGACATCGACCTGGCCGCCGCGCCGCCGGATGGCTCCAAACAGCTGTTGTCAGAACTGGGTCCGGAGGGTTTCGCGAGGTGGCTGCGCGATTCGAAGGCCGTCGGCGTCACCGACACGACGTTCCGCGACGCGCACCAGTCGCTGCTGGCGACGCGCGTGCGCACCAACGGGCTATTGATGGTGGCGCCGTACATCGCGCGGATGACGCCGCAGCTGTTGTCGGTCGAGTGCTGGGGCGGCGCGACATATGATGTGGCGCTTCGGTTTTTGAAGGAAGACCCGTGGGAGCGGCTGGGCGCGCTGCGCGAAGCGATGCCCAACCTGTGTCTGCAGATGCTGCTGCGCGGGCGCAACACCGTCGGCTACACGCCCTACCCAGAGTCGGTGACCAAGGCGTTCGTCGAGGAGGCGACCGCGGTCGGCATCGACATCTACCGGATCTTCGATGCGCTCAACAACGTCGAGTCGATGCGCCCGGCGATCGACGCGGTGCGCGAAACCGGCACGGCCATCGCCGAAGTGGCGATGAGCTATACCGGCGACGTCTCCGATCCCGACGAGGATCTCTACACCCTCGACTACTACCTGCGCCTGGCCGAGCAGATCGTCACCGCGGGCGCGCATGTGCTCGCGATCAAGGACATGGCCGGGTTGTTGCGTCCGCAGGCCGCCCATCTGCTGGTGTCGTCGCTGCGGTCACGATTCGACCTGCCGGTGCACGTCCACACCCATGACACGCCGGGCGGGCAGTTGGCCACCTACCTGGCGGCGTGGCAGGCCGGCGCCAGCGCGGTCGACGGGGCCGCCGCCCCGCTGGCGGGTACCACGAGTCAGCCTGCGCTGAGTTCCATCGTCGCGGCCGCCGCGCACACCACCTACGACACCGGGCTGTCGCTGCCGGCGGTCTGCGACCTCGAGCCGTACTGGGAGGCGCTGCGAAAGGTGTACGCGCCCTTCGAATCGGGTCTGCCCGGCCCGACCGGGCGGGTGTACCACCACGAGATCCCCGGCGGTCAGCTGTCGAACCTGCGCCAGCAGGCCGTCGCGCTGGGGCTGGGGGACCGGTTCGAGGACATCGAGGACGCCTACGCAGGCGCCGATCGCATCCTGGGCCGGTTGGTCAAGGTCACCCCGTCGTCGAAGGTGGTGGGCGATCTAGCGCTGTCGCTGGTGGGCGCCGGCATCTCGGCCGACGACTTCGCCGCGGATCCAGCCCGTTTCGACATCCCGGATTCGGTGATCGGGTTCTTGCGCGGTGAGCTCGGCGACCCGCCGGGCGGCTGGCCGGAGCCGCTGCGCAGCAAGGCGCTCGACGGCCGCCCGCCAGCCAAACCCGAGCAGCAGCTGTCCGCCGACGACGAAGCAGTCCTCGAGCAGTCCGGCCAGAAACGCCAGGCCGCGCTCAACCGGCTGCTCTTCCCCGGTCCCACCAAGGAATTCGAGGCGCACCGCGACGAGTACGGTGATACCTCCAGCCTGTCGGCCAACCAGTTCTTCTACGGGCTGCGGCCCGGCGACGAGCACCGCGTGCGACTCGAACGCGGTGTCGAACTGCTCATCGGGCTGGAGGCCGTCTCCGAGCCCGACGAGCGCGGGATGCGCACGGTGATGTGCATTCTCAACGGCCAACTGCGTCCGGTGACGGTGCGCGACCGCGGCATCGCCAGCGCGGTGCCTGCCGCCGAGAAGGCCGACCACGGCAACCCCGACCACGTCGCGGCGCCGTTCGCCGGGGTGGTGACCGTCAACGTCGCCGTCGACGAGCAGGTGGCCGCCGGCCAGACCGTCGCGACCATCGAGGCGATGAAGATGGAGGCCGCGATCACCGCGCCGAAGGCCGGGACGGTGAGCCGGGTGGCGGTGTCGGAGACCGCTCAGGTCGAAGGCGGCGACCTGCTCGTGGTGGTCAGCCCATGATCGGCGGCGCTGCCGCACCCGGTGGAAACTGGACCAGAGACGGGTGGGCGAGCGAAAGGCCCCGAGGTGGCCGACAGTCGGGTTTCCGGCCCGACCACTCCGGCGGGCGGCGCTCGCTGCGGTCGCGCCTATCGCAGCACATTCATCGTGCTCAGGGCGGTAGCGAGCCGGGGCGACCATGACGGCTTACGCCGTCAGTGAAGCCTTTGATCTACCCGCCCGTGTCCGAATCACCGTCGGGATGTAATGCGAAAGGAACGAGCTGACAATCATGAGTCAAACGGTGCGCGGGGTGATCTCCCGTTCGAAGGGTGAGCCGGTCGAGGTGGCCGATGTCGTGATCCCCGATCCCGGGCCGGGTGAGGTGGTGGTGGGCATCATCGCGTGCGGGGTGTGCCACACCGACCTGACCTACCGGGAGGGCGGCATCAACGATGAATTCCCGTTCCTGCTCGGCCATGAGGCCGCCGGCACGGTCGAATCCGTCGGGACGGGCGTGACCAATGTCGAACCCGGTGACTTCGTGATCCTGAACTGGCGGGCGGTGTGCGGGCAGTGCCGGGCGTGCAAGCGCGGGCGCCCGCATCTGTGCTTCGACACCTACAACGCCGAGCAGAAGATGACGCTCACCGACGGCACCGAGCTGACCCCGGCGCTGGGCATCGGCGCGTTCGCCGACAAGACGCTCGTACACGAAGGTCAGTGCACCAAGGTCGATCCGGCCGCCGACCCGGCCGTCGCCGGGCTGCTGGGCTGCGGCGTGATGGCCGGCATCGGCGCGGCGATCAACACCGGCGCGGTCAACCGCGACGACACCGTCGCAGTGATCGGCTGCGGCGGCGTGGGCGACGCCGCGATCGCGGGTGCCGCGCTGGTCGGCGCCAAGCGGATCATCGCCGTCGACACCGACGACAAGAAGCTCGACTGGGCGCGCGGCTTCGGCGCCACGCACACAGTCAACGCCCGCGAACTCGATCCGGTCGAGACGATCCGCGACCTCACCGACGGCTACGGCGCCGACGTGGTGATCGACGCGGTCGGCCGGCCGGAGACCTGGAAGCAGGCGTTCTACGCCCGCGACCTCGCGGGAACCGTTGTGCTGGTGGGTGTCCCGACCCCGGACATGACGCTGGAGATGCCGCTGATCGACTTCTTCTCCCGCGGCGGCTCGCTGAAATCCTCCTGGTACGGCGACTGCCTGCCCGAGCGGGACTTCCCCACCTTGATCAGCCTCTATCTGCAGGGTCGGCTTCCGCTGGAGAAGTTCGTCTCCGAACGGATCGGGCTCGAGGACATCGAGAACGCCTTCCACAAGATGCACGCCGGCGAGGTGCTGCGCTCGGTGGTGATCCTGTGAACTCGCCGATCGACCGGCTGGTCACCCACGGCACGTTCGAACTCGACGGCGGCAGCTGGGAGGTCGACAACAACATCTGGATCGTGGGCGACGACTCCGAGGCCGTCGTGTTCGACGCGGCCCACGACGCCGGCCCCATCTTGATGTCCGTCGGCGGGCGCCACGTCAAGGCGATCATTTGCACGCACGGACACAACGACCACGTCACGGTCGCTCCCGAACTCGGCGAGGCACTCGACGCGCCGGTGCTGATGCACTCCGCCGACGAGGTGCTGTGGCGGATGACCCATCAGGACAAGACCTTCCGCGCGGTCAGCGACGGCGACACCCTGCGCGTCGCGGAACGGAACTGCGGGCGCTGCACACCCCCGGACACTCCCCGGGCTCGGTGTGCTGGCACGCCCCCGACCTCAACGCGGTGTTCCGCGGCGACACCCTTTTCCAGGGCGGGCCCGGCGCGACAGGCCGGTCCTACTCCGACTTCCCCACCATCCTCGAGTCGATCTCCGGCCGGCTGGGCGGCCTGCCCGGTGAGACGGTCGTCTACACCGGACACGGCGACACGACGACCATCGGCGACGAGATCGTCCACTACGACGAATGGGTCGCCCGCGGCCACTAACTGATTGGGCTCCGTCGGTGAGCGCACGAGACGGCGTGCCGGAAGCCGAAGGCGCTGACCGCCCATCCGTTCCGCGCGGGAGCTCTGGCCGGCGGGCACCCTCCGACGCATCACCATCTGGCGATCCCTGTATGGGTTCAGGACATCTTTGACCGTTCGTCATCGAGACATCGTTGACGGGCAACCCGCGCCTGCCACGGTGTCGTCGTGGTCAATCCAAAGGTTCCTCAGCCTGATTCCGATGTTGCCGCGCGTGTCACGGTCGAGATCCGTCTGCGCGCTGTCACTGAAGTCAAAGACGGTGCGCCCGTTGGTGAGGTGGCCCGACGGTTCGGCGTGACACGTCAGACTGTCGCGGCATGGCGTAAACGCTATGAGGCCGGCGGCCTGGGCGGTTTGGCCGATCAGTCGCGTCGCCCGCATTCCAGCCCGGGCCGGATCTCTCCCGATGTTGAAGCGTTGATCTGCGAAATGCGCCGCCACCATCGACGCTGGGGAGCCCGGCGCATCGCCTACGAAATGACGCTGGAGATTGGCGAACCAGCCCCGTCGCGATCCACGATTCACCGCGTCCTGGTGCGCAATGGTTTGGTGAATAGTCAAGAGCAGCAACATAAACGAGTCTACAACGGTGGGCACGCGAAGCACCGATGCACCTGTGGCAGCTCGACATCGTCGGCGGGGTGTTCCTGGTCAGCGGGCGCGAGCACAAGATGCTTACCGCCATCGACGACCATTCACGCTTCGTTGTGGCTGCCACCGTTTTGCCGGTGCCGTCTGGTCCCGCGGTGTGCGATGCCTTCTTGGCCGCCATCGCCTGCTGGGGTGCACCGTTCGAGGTGCTCACCGACAACGGCAAGCAGTTCACCGGCAAGTTCACCAGGCCATTACCGGTCGAGATCCTCTTCGAACGGATCTGCCGCGACAACGGCATCACCGCCCGATTGACCAAACGCCGCTCTCGCACGAACACCGGCAAGGTGGAGCGATTCCACAAGACATTGCGGCGCGAACTTCTCGACGAAACAGGCGCATTCGAGTCGATCGAAGCCGCCCAGGCAGCCATCGACGAATGGGTCCACGTCTACAACACCGTGCGGCCCCACCACTCGCTGGCCATGGCCACGCCAGCAAGCTTGTTCCGCCGCAGCCGACTCGCCGATCCAGAACTCCACCCAGCCGTGGAGATCGGCCGCACCGACGAGCCGGCGAGCCCACTGGGCGGATGGCACCGCCGAACGTCGCCAACGGGCCGCTGCCGATCGAAATGGAGGCACGGGTGCGGCCGTCGGGCGTCGTGGTGATCGCGGGTCTGCAGCAGCTCTGGGTCGGAGAGAACTACGCCGGGCTGACGGTGACGCTGTGGATCCACCTGACCAGCATCCACATCCTGCTCGCCGACGAGGTGATCAAGACCGTCCCGTAGCGAGTCACCAACGCCGACCTGGAACGGCTGTCACTTCGCGGAGTTCGAGTCGGACGACCTGACCCCGCCGGCTCCACGCCACCCGACAGTCGCTCCAGTGGAGGATCCGGGGCGGTCGAAATCGAGCGCACCGCCGACCGTGACGGCATCGTTGTCGTCCGCGGTCGAGAGCTGGCGTTGGGCACCGGTGTCGCTGGAACTCGGGTGACGTTGCGATTCGACGTCGGGCTCGTCCACGCCCCAGCGGGCAATTTGCTACTCAAGACACTCCCAAACCCATTCTCTGTCAATCAGATACGAGACATCAGAGGCGCCCGACCAGCGACTGCCGCACTGCCCCCACCGCCACCAGCCGGCCCGCAGAGCGTCCAGCGGCGAGTCCCCAAAGACGGTAGGTCGATTGTGCCGCTGAGACGATGACTATCAGGATTGGCCTGTGCCCACGCCGCTAAAGGCGGTGCGAAATCAACGACGCGCGAACCATGCTGATGACAGCGCGATCAACGCGGGGACGATGAATATCGCGAACAACCATTGCGCCGCGTCGGCTGTACTCGTCGGATCGGTAAAGCTAGCGATGTTCGTCACTGTTCCGGCGAGGGCCGATCCAATTGCCGTTGCGCCAAGTTGGATAGTCGTCGCGGACGCACCTGCCAAGTCTTGATCTTTATCGCCCGCCAGCTTGAGAACTGCGGTCAGTAGGTGCGGCCACGCAGCGCCAATCCCTAATCCCAATAACAGAAGTCCCAGTCCCACCGTCAGCACAACTATGATCGCACCGGATTGCCGAGGGCCGGCCGCGACGAGGAGGAGCAAGCCGAGAACCGAGCTCGCGGGCGCCCAACCGATGAGGAGCGCCGTACGAAGGGTCACACCGCTGAATGCAACCGAACCGATCGTCCAGCCGGCCGCCATGATTGCGCCGAGATATCCGGCTGCCAAGGGGTTAAGCCCTTGTAGGTGTTGGCCGAAGTATGGAACGAAAACTTCGACCGTGGAGGCGATTACCAGCATCGCGGACGTCAGGTAGATCAATGCCAGTCTGCGACCGGGTCCGAAGGTCGCTCTCGGAAGGACTCCGGTTCCCGTGCGTCGTTCGTGGAACAACCAGACGATGAGAAGCGCCACCGCCAACAGCACCCCGATGCCGTTGATCGTCAAGGACCCAGTCACGCTCGCGATCGACATGATCAGTACAGCTGCGGTGAGTAGCCCCATCGACATCCAGGGCACCCGCCGCGACGCCGGCTCACCGGAGCGCTGAGGGAGAGTGCTTGCCAAAACCCCGAAAACAGCCGCGATTGGCACAAGCATCCAGAAGGCACCTCTCCAGAATTCAAGTTGCGCCCATAGGCCTCCCAAGGCGGGGCCGATCAGCGTCGCCACGCCCCACATCGCCGAGACCAGGGCCATCGCTCGCGGCCACAACGCCGAAGGAAGCGCCACCCGCACGATCGAATAGCACAAAGCGAACAACAATCCGCCACCCAATCCCTGGATCGCGCGGCCCACGAGAAGGACGGGCATCGACGGTGCGAGCGCGCACAGCACAGTTCCAGCAGTCAAGATCGCCGCGGTCCACCGGTAGGCCGCTCGCGGACCGATCCGGCCGAGCACCGCTCCGGCCAGTACCGAGCCGATCAGCGACACGATCATGAAAACAGTCGTCGCCCACGCATAGAGGGCTGCCCCACCGATATCGGCAACAACCGAGGGCATGACGGTGGCCGCTAAGTAGACGTTGGTCGCGTGCAAACCCACGCCGCCGGCGAGCACACTTGAGACAGGACCAAATCGACGTCCGAGCAGCGTCCGCCAGTTAGCGGACGATGCGATGTCTTGCTGGGTAGCGGTCTCTGACATGCTGAACCCCTTTCAATACGCCCCGTGTCGGACCTCGCAAACCGAGAACCTCACGCCGATGTGCGTCAGGCATTCCGCTTCATTGCAGTTACGTCGGCGTTCCACTTGTCGAGCGGGCCTGACTGAGGAAACTTTTCGACGTGACCGCGGCGAACGCGAATGATTCCGCGAACTGCCGCGGCCACGATGTCTCTAGAGCTGTTGCTTAGTCTGCGCGAGGAACGGGCCACGGGCTGTAGCCGGCTTTGACACCAGCGAGGTTGTCCGTGGCCGCGGCGAAGCGATCATGAACGTTCTGCCAGTTGACGACATTCCAGAACGCCGTCACGTAGTCGGCTTTGACGTTCTTGTACTGCAAGTAATAGGCGTGCTCCCACATGTCGACCTGCAGCAGAGGGACGATGCCCAGCGGCACGTTGGCCTGCTGATCGTAAAGCTGGAAGGTCAACAGCCGGTGACCCAGCGTGTCGTAGCCCAGCACCGCCCACCCGGAGCCCTGCAGACCGTTGGCCGCAGCGGCGAACTGCGCCCGAAATTTGTCGAACGACCCGAACTGATCGTCGATCGCGGCCGCCAGCTCGCCGGTGGGCTTGTCGCCGCCTCTCGGGGACAGGTTCTTCCACCAGATGGTGTGGTTGACATGGCCGCCGAGGTGGAAAGCCAGGTTCTTCTCGTTGAGAAATATCGCCGCGTGATCGTCGTTGATACGCGCTTCCTCGAGCTTCGCGATGGCGTCGTTGAGGCCCTTGACGTAGGCGGCGTGGTGCTTTCTGTGGTGAATCTCGTTGATCTGACCGGAGATGTGCGGCTCCAAGGCACCGTAATCGTAATCCAGCTCCGGCAGCGTGTATTCAACCATTTTGTTCCTTTCTCTTGTGTGTCAGCGGGCGTCGGCGCGCGCTGCTTTCTGGCAGTCAACGAGGTCATCGATGGGGAGCTCAGCCGCACGAGCTCAGTAGCGATTGAATAATTGCGCACGCCAGCGCGCCGAGGATGGCGTCGCACCGCCCGAAGTGCCCCGGCGGCTGTGTGGTCGGTAGCGCAGACGGGTGCGGCTCGTTCGAATCCGGGCCACGGCGGCGTTCAACGACTCACCGCCCCTGTCGCATCCTCGCGCCAATGTCGTTCCGCACGTCGATGGCAGCGACTCATCTCGCACGGCAACGCAACCCATGTGGTCGGGTATCTGATGATCCGCCACCGGTTCGGATAGGGGCCAGTCGACATCCGTTACCTCCGCAAGCGTCCAAGCGGGCTCACACAGCCCCATCGAGGCGACACAGAAGGTCATGAGAAATTTGTACAACCTCAAGTGCTGTTGAGGTCAAGTGGCAGAATCCAAACTCTCGATGTGCACCACCGGCAGGCTGAGCTCAGCGGCTCCGCGGCGCAACACCGCTGGTGTGCGTAGTTAGTCGGCGAGGTCCATGACGTCTCGACCCTCTACCTCACCCATCGTTCTGTCACAGTGACGAATTGTCGTCGCGAAGAAAGTCGTTGAGCCACTGCCGTATTGACGCCAGGCAGTCGTTGTCGACGGTTCCGGCTACGGTGGCGATCCGCTCCCGACTGATGGTGCGGGGTTGTTCGGTCATGGCATAGGTGGGGCGGGGAAGCGCCAGGGCGGGCCCGGTGGGCTGAACGTGCTGCGGCCAGCCCGACGAGAGCTCATTCTTCGATCGCTTTGGTTGCGCACGATTGGCGGACCTCTTACTCTGCTCGGCATTTGCTTCAGCGACCCCAGCACGGGGACTTAGCCGTGGAGGATTTGCACGACGACACCATCACAAAGTTTGCATACGAGCTGGCATGCTTCTTCTGAAAAGAGCTGCCCTCCAGCGTATTCCGAGTCTAGCTGACATAATCTCAGTTATCGGTAACTGAATTACGTTCCGGCACTCACGATTTGGCTATTTGCGATTGGCATTTGTCGAGCAGTCCGCAATCGCTTAAGGCCAATCGGCGGAAGCCTGAAAGCGCTGCCCGATTCGCCCCCGCAATTTACGAAGCCGGGTGACGGTGCTCGCGTTGCCTCGCATTGGGCGTTTGTGGCCGCAATAGCTGCGCGGCGGCACCGATCAGCCGGCCGAACCCGCAGCAATCTCGCAGAGTGTGAGGTGCCGTCCAGAAACTTGAAGTGCCAGACCGCTCGAAGACGAAAGCAGGCCGATCGGCTTGTGCGGGGGCGTCGGAGATCCAGTGCCAAACGGCGTTTCATCACCATGTTCCGCGCGATCAGCACTGAGACGAAACCCCTTGCGCCTGGGCGGCAAGTCATGGCCTCTAGCCAAGATGCGCCAAGCTTAGGTCAATTTGTCACAGTGACGAATTGAGTCAAGTCGGACGAGGTTGGACGCATGCCACCCGGAAACGTCGAAGATCTGTTTGAGCGCGCACGAGTGCCAAAGCCCAGAAGATCGGAAGAGCACACGTCTGAACT
>NZ_JAQGCZ010000007.1 GCF_027706845.1 Mycolicibacterium sp. BiH015 | reverse complement strand
CACCACCCGACCTCGACACCGGCCAACACCGCACCAACGGCTACCACCACCCCGAACGCTACCTACTCCCCGAAGACCAGGACGACGAGCCGTAGCGCCGTCTAACCTCAGGGGATGGGCTGCTCATCCTGGCGAACCTCGACGCTCGCCGCGACGGCCGCGTCCGCACTTGTGGGCGTGGCACTCACCGCGCCGAACGCACAGGCTGTGCCGTATGGGAGCAACGGCGTCTTCGGCGTGACGACCCAGCCTCGCGACGGGTGGGCCACCACCTACATCCCTCCCGGCCGCTACCGCGTCGATCAGTCCCCCAGCATGCAGCCCTACCAGAGCCCACCGGGAATCTGGTTCCGCTGCAACAATTTTCCCTGCGCTCCCACGTTCCCCGGCAACATCATCGCGACCGGGCCCGCGCAGCGCAACGCTCCCACCTTCGTCGACATCCTGCCGAGCGACGTAGCCGTCGCTCTCCACAATGTCACGTTGACGCCGGCCTGATTCACAGCGGCGAGGCACCCCGCAGGTGCTCGAAGATCAGTGATGTCTGCGTCCCCGCCACGTCGGCGTCGGCGTTGAGGTTGTCGACGACGAACGCGCGCAGATCGTCGGTGTCGCGGGCCGCGACATGCAGGATGAAATCGTCGGCGCCGGCCAGGAAGTAGACATCCATCACCTGGGGCTTGCGCCGGATCGTCTGGATGAAGCTTCGAATCTTGCCCCGCGAGTTGGCCTGCAGGCTGACCGAGATCATCGCCTGCAGCGTCAGCCCGATCGCCGCAGGGTCGATGTCGGCGTAGAACCCCCGGATCACCCCCACCTCTTGCAGGCGCCGCACACGGCCGTGACACGTCGAGGGTGCGATCCCGATCAGATCCGCAAGCGCACTGTTGGACATCCGCGCGTCAGCGTGAAGCGCCGTGAGAATGCGCCGGTCGACGTCATCGATCGCCACACCCCGAACATCCTTCGGACGCGCCGCGTGAGCCCCGTCATTTTCCGATGATTCTTCTGCCATAGCGCAATTCTACGGAATCATCATCATGGTTATTGCCTTCATTCCGCGTTTTCTTCACAATTATGGAAACCAAAAGCCTATCGAGGAGTGATCATGCGCGTCGGCATCCCGACCGAGATCAAGAACAACGAATTCCGAGTCGCGATCACCCCGTCCGGTGTCGCCGAGCTGGTGCAGCGTGGCCACGAAGTGCTCATCCAGGCCGGCGCCGGCGACGGCTCCGCCATCTCGGACGCCGACTTCAAGCGTGCCGGCGCGCAGATGGTCAGCGGTGCCGACGAGGTGTGGGCCGAGGCTGAGCTGCTGCTCAAGGTCAAGGAGCCGATCGAGCCCGAGTACACGAAGATGCGCAAAGGCCAAACGCTCTTCACCTACCTCCACCTCGCCGCATCCAAGCCGTGCACCGACGCCCTCATGGCATCGGGCACCACGTCGATTGCCTATGAGACGGTGCAGACCGCAGACGGCGCCCTGCCGCTGCTGGCCCCGATGAGTGAGGTGGCCGGCAGGCTTTCCGCTCAGGTCGGCGCATATCACCTGATGCGCAGCCACGGCGGTCGCGGCGTCCTGATGGGCGGCGTTCCCGGCGTAGCACCCGCCGAGGTCGTCGTCATCGGCGGCGGCGTGGCCGGCTACAACGCCGCGCGCATCGCCAAGGGCATGGGCGCACACGTCAACGTTTTCGACGTGAACATCAACACGCTGCGCAAGATCGACAACGAGTTCAACGGGAGCATCGAGACCCGCTATTCGTCGATGCTCGACCTCGAGGATGCGGTCAAAGGCGCCGACCTCGTCATCGGTGCGGTACTGGTGCCCGGCGCGAAGGCGCCCAAGCTGGTCACCAATTCGACTGTGGCAGCCATGAAATCGGGTGCCGTGCTCGTCGACATCGCGATCGATCAGGGCGGTTGCTTCGAGGATTCCCGGCCGACCACGCACGACGACCCGACGTTCGCGGTACACGACACCGTGTTCTACTGCGTCGCCAACATGCCCGGTGCCGTGCCGCGCACCTCGACCTATGCGCTGACCAACGCCACGCTGCCCTACGTGCTGAAACTGGCAGGCAAGGGGTGGCAGGACGCTTGCCGCACCGATGCAGCGCTGGCGAAGGGACTTTCGACGCACGAAGGCGCACTGCTGTCCGAGCAGGTGGCCACCGACCTCGGCCTGCCCTTCACCGACCCAGCAGACCTGCTGGTCTGACGACCTGTCCCCCTCTCGCCCGGTCGGTGTCGACGACGCCGGCCGGGCGATGAAGACTCAATCGAGCAGGTCGCCGTCGACGTAGAACCAGCGCCCGCCGCGCACGGCGAACCTGGACCGTTCGTGCAGCACACCCGCCCTGTGGTGGGCCCGAAATTCGACCTCACCTGAATCGTCTCCACGTCGGCCGTCCACGCGATCGACGATCTCCAGCCGCGTCCAGGTCACCGTGTAATCCGCGACGTCGGCGGGGCGTGTTCGCGGATGCCATGTGCGCCACAGGTAATCAGATTCCCCGACCACATAGGCGCTGTAGCGCGAGCGCATGAGCTCCTCAGCGGTCTCGGCTTGACGTTCCCCGACGAGCAGCGGCAGACAGCACACACCGAACTGATCGCCGGCGCCACACGGGCAGGGTTCGTCGGTGCGCATGCCCCACAGTGTCGTGACTTGACAGGTGTCAAGTAAACTTACGGACATGCTTGCGCTCACCGACGTCCTCTCCAACGCCCCCACCACCACGGCCGACGCCCTTGAGCTGTTCGACTCGTGCCCGGCCGTCGAGCCCGAGTTCATGTTCGGCACGTGGCACGGCGCGGAACTTCCGACCGATCACCCGCTCGACGGCATGCTCGCCGCCAGCGGCTGGTGGGGTAAGCACTTCCGCAACAGCGAATCGGTGGACCCGCTGCTGTTCCCCACCACCGACGGCGCACGCTTGTGGGCCCTGAACCCTCTACTCGCGTTCGCCGGGCTGGGTGTGGCCACCAAGATCCCCGCACTGAAGAACCAGAACTTTTCCGGCGCCATCGCCGCGCTCAAGCCGGCCCTGAAGGCTCGCGGACCGAAGGCGCGCCTGCGCACCACCCGCTACCGCGGCGTGGACACCGCGACGATGATCTACGACCAGTTACCGATCAACGACGTGTTCCGCTTGGCCGACGACACGGCGGGCTCAGAGGTGGTCATCGGTGCGATGGACCTCCGAGGTATCAAGGCGCCGTACTTCTTTGTGCTGCAACGCGACAATTCGCTGCAGCTCGTCTAGCGGCCGCCGAGCTCCGCCATCACCAGCGTCGCCAGTTCGCCGATCAGCGGGCGCAGGCTGGCCGCGTCCGGATCGTCGACCGCCGACCGCGTCATGAAGGCCAGCAGCATCCGCTGCCCGGCCGGACCATAGACGACGCCGACATCGTTCGTCGTCCCGTAATCACCACTGCCCGTCTTGTCCGCGCTGGTGTATCCGGCGGGCAAGCCCGCGCGCATGCTCGACGTCTGGTTGCCGAGCATCCAGTCCACGAGCTGCTGCCGGCCCGCGGGCTGCAGCACGTCGCCGGTGAGCATGGCTCGGTAGCCGGACCCCAGCGCCCGAGGCGTGCTGGTGTCTCGTGGATCTCCTGGCACCGCGGAGTTCAGCTCCACCTCCCAGCGGTCCAGCCTGCTGCGGTCGTCACCGATGCTGCGCGCGAACTCGGTGATCGCGGACGGCCCGCCCAGTGCGCGCAACAGACCGTTGGCCGCGGCATTGTCACTCTGCTGAAGCGCAGCCTGACACAACTCGGCAAGCGTCATCGCCGTACCCACCCGCGGCTCGGTCACCGGCGAGTGTGGACGGATGTCGGCAGGCTCGATCGGAATCGTGTCGCGCAGCGCGAGGCGGCCCTGCTGTGCCCGCAGCAGCACCGCCGCGGCGGCATACGCCTTGAAGGTCGAGCACATCGCGAACACCTCGGTGTCGCGGTAGCCGAGACTCTCCTCGCTGTCGAGATTAACTGCGTACAAGCCGATTCGGGCATTGTGTCGCTTCGCCAGAGCCTCGATCCGCTCCTCCACCGGAGGCATCGGTTCGGCGGGGTCGGCGAGAACGGTCTGCGACGAACACGCGGTCAGCGCGAACAGAGACAGCCCACCGAACAACACGTGCCGCCGTTTCAGTTCCGTCATCGCCTGCCAGGCTACCGTCAACCCGCGATCGTCTGAAGGGCCCTCGGCAGCGAGCGCTTCCCGCGCACCGGCCCGAGCACTGCGGCCCCGAACGGCTTGGCGAGCAGGTGCCTGGCCACCGCGTTGACCTCCTCGAGCGTCACACTCTCGATTTTCGACAGAGTCTGCGCGATCGTCCGGTGCTCCCCGTAATTGAGCTCACTGCGCCCGATGCGGTTCATCCGGGACCCCGAATCCTCCAGTCCCAGCACCAATCCGCCCCGCAGCGAACCCTTCGCGATCCGGCACTCGTCGGCCGTGATGCCGTCGCGCGCCACCTCGGCCAGCACGTCGGTGGTCACCCGGACCACCTCGTCGAACCTCTCGGGCAGACATCCGGCGTAGATCGACAGCGCTCCGCTGTCGGCAAAGGTGTCCACGGTCGAGTACACCGAGTACGCCAGGCCTCTGGTCTCTCGAATCTGTTGGAACAGACGCGAACTGAGCCCGCCACCAAGGGCGGTGTTGAGCACCGACAACGCCCACCGGTGATCCCAGTGCCGCCCCGGGGTCCGAACCCCCAGCGACAGGTGGGTCTGCTCGCCGTCTCTGTTGACCAACTGCAGCGTCGGGCGACCCGTCACCCGTCCGGCACCCTTGCGTGGAGCCACGGGTACGCGCCCGCGCACCAACCGCGCACCGAAGTGCTCGCGGACCAGTGCGACGACGTCGTCGTGCGCGATGTTGCCCGCCACGGCCACCACCATCCGGTCAGGCGTGTAGCGGCGCAGGTGGAACGAATGAAGTTGTGCGCGGGTCATCGCGGAAATCGATTCGACGCTGCCGATGACGGGGCGGCCGACCGGGTGATCGCCGAACATTGCCGACAGGAAGACGTCACCGAGCGTGTCTTCGGGGTCGTCGTCGCGCATGGCGATCTCTTCGAGCACCACGTCGCGCTCGACCTCGACATCCTCGGCGGCACAGCGACCGTTGAGCACCACGTCGGCGACCAGGTCGACGGCCAGTGCCAGATCCGAATCGAGCACGTGTGCGTAATAGCAGGTGTGCTCACGCGCGGTGAAAGCGTTCAGCTCTCCGCCGACCGCGTCCACGGCCTGCGCGATCTGTACCGCGGAGCGCGTCGGGGTCGACTTGAACAGTAGGTGTTCGAGAAAGTGCGCAGCGCCGGCAACACTTCGGCCTTCGTCTCGCGAACCGACGTTGACCCACACGCCGACCGACGCCGAATGCACGGACGGGATGTGTTCGGTGACCACACGCAGGCCACCGGGCAATTGGGTGCGGCGCACCGCCGCGGACTTGTCGGTGTCGCCGGAGCGACGTCCGCGGCGGAGCGCGCCCGTGTTAGCTGCTGGCGGTCGCTGCTGCATCAACCGGTGCGTCAGCGGTCGTCTCGGACGCCGAGTCCTCTTCGGCGACCAGGACCAGCGAGATCTTGCCGCGGTTGTCGATATCGGCGATCTCGACGCGCAGCTTGTCGCCGACCTTGACGACGTCTTCGACCTTGTTGATCCGCTTGCCGCGGCCGAGCTTGGAGATGTGCACCAGGCCGTCACGGCCGGGCAGCAGGGAGACGAACGCTCCGAAGTCGGTGGTCTTGACCACCGTTCCGAGGAAGCGTTCGCCGACCTTGGGCAGCTGCGGGTTCGCGATCGCGTTGATCTTGTCGATCGCCGCCTGCGCCGCCTCGCCGTTGGAGGCACCGACGAAGACGGTGCCGTCGTCCTCGATGGAGATGGACGCGCCGGTCTCCTCGGTGATCGAGTTGATCATCTTGCCCTTGGGCCCGATGACCTCGCCGATCTTGTCGACCGGGACCTTGATCGTGGTGATCCGCGGTGCGTACGGGCTCATCTCGTCGGGGGCGTCGATCGCCTCGGCCATCACTTCGAGGATGGTCAGACGGGCGTCCTTGGCCTGGCTGAGTGCACCCGCCAGAACCTGCGACGGGATGCCGTCGAGCTTGGTGTCCAACTGCAGGGCGGTGACGAAGTCCTTAGTGCCCGCGCACTTGAAGTCCATGTCGCCGAAGGCATCTTCGGCGCCGAGGATGTCGGTCAACGTGACGAAGCGGCGCTCGACCTTTCCATCAACCTCGACGTCGTCGGACACCAGGCCCATCGCGATACCGGCGACGGGCGCCTTGAGCGGCACACCGGCGTTGAGCAGCGACAGGGTCGACGCGCACACCGAGCCCATCGACGTGGAACCGTTGGAGCCCAACGCCTCCGACACCTGACGGATCGCGTAGGGGAACTCCTCGACGCTGGGCAGCACGGGCACCAGCGCGCGCTCGGCGAGCGCGCCGTGGCCGATCTCGCGGCGCTTCGGGGAACCGACGCGCCCCGTCTCACCGGTCGAGAACGGCGGGAAGTTGTAGTGGTGCATGTAGCGCTTGGACGTCTCCGGCCCGAGCGAGTCGATCTGCTGGGCCATCTTGACCATGTCGAGGGTGGTGACGCCCATGATTTGGGTCTCGCCACGCTCGAACAGCGCGCTGCCGTGCGCACGCGGGATCACCGCGACCTCGGCGGAAAGCGCGCGGATGTCGGTGACACCACGTCCGTCGATGCGGAAGTGGTCGGTCAGGATGCGCTGGCGCACAAGCTTTTTGGTCAGCGACCGGTAGGCGGCGCCGATCTCCTTCTCACGGCCGGCGTATTGCTCGGCGAGGCGCTGGAGCACCTCGACCTTGATCTCGTCGGTGCGGTCGTTGCGCTCTTCCTTGCCCGGGATGGTCAGCGCCTGCGAGAGCGCTTCGGTCGCCACCGACGCGACGGAGTAGTAAACGTCCTCGGCGTAGTCCGGGAACAGCGGGTACTCGGCGGTCGCTTTACCTGCGGCGCCGGCCAGTTCGGCCTGGGCGTCGCACAGCACCGAGATGAACGGCTTGGCGGCCTCAAGGCCTTCGGCCACGACGCTCTCGGTCGGGGCGCCTGCGCCACCGGCGACGAGCTCGATGACGTTCTCGGTCGCCTCGGCCTCGACCATCATGATCGCGACATCATTCTCGACTTTGCGGCCGGCGACGACCATGTCGAAAACAGCCTTCTCCAGCTGCTCGACGGTGGGGAACGCCACCCACTGGCCCTCGATGAGGGCGACGCGCACGCCGCCGACCGGGCCGGAGAACGGCAGACCCGAGATCTGGGTGGACGCCGACGCCGCGTTGATGGCGAGCACGTCGTACAGATCCTTGGGGTCCAGGCTCAGGACCGTCACCACGACCTGGATCTCGTTACGCAGGCCGCTGACGAACGACGGGCGCAGCGGCCGGTCGATCAGGCGACAGGTCAGGATCGCGTCGGTGGACGGGCGCCCCTCGCGGCGGAAGAACGATCCGGGGATGCGGCCCGCGGCGTACATCCGCTCTTCGACGTCGATCGTCAGCGGGAAGAAGTCGAAGTGCTCTTTGGGCTGCTTGCTCGCGGTGGTCGCGCTCAGCAGCATGGTCTCGTCGTCGAGGTAGGCGACGACGGAGCCGGCGGCCTGCTGGGCCAACCGGCCGGTCTCGAAACGGATGGTGCGGGTGCCGAAGCTCCCGTTGTCGATCACGGCGGTGGATTCGTACACGCCGTCTTCAATTTCAACTACAGACATGGATGTCCGTACGGCCTCTCTGGATCATCTACGGTTTTGCGTGAGCACGCGCGATATGCGGACACCCCGGGGTGACCCGGGAAGTCGCCCGGATGCGTCGACGGCCGTCGATCGAAGCGGCCGGAGGGATTCCTCCGACAGCCACTACCGAAGACCGCGCGATCGGGCGGTTCGTGTCGTGTCACGCGGGAACGGTGCACGCGGGTCTGCGAGGACCGCACCCAGGTGTGTTCGTGCCAGTGGGCATGAGAACGCACCCATGTTACATCTCGGAACCTGCGGAACCCCTAATCGCGGTCGCCGCCGCGATCAGGTGACGCCGGCGACCGCACACACGCGTGCACGGCCGGTGTCCGCCTGGGAAGCGAGCCGGCGTCAGCGGCGCAGGCCCAGGCGCTCGATCAGCGAGCGGTAGCGCTCGACGTCGACCTGGGCGACGTACTTCAGCAGCCGGCGACGGCGGCCGACCAGCAGCAGCAGCCCGCGGCGCGAGTGGTGATCGTGCTTGTGCTGCTTGAGGTGCTCGGTGAGGTCGGAGATGCGCTTGGTCAGCAGCGCGACCTGCGCCTCCGGGGAACCGGTGTCGGTGTCATGCAGGCCGTACTGGCCCAGGATGTCTTTCTTCTGCTCGGTCGAGAGCGCCACGAAACAACTCCATCAATTCGGTCCGCGAACATCGGGGTGGATCCCGAGAAAGAGCACGGCCACCGCGAACTGCAGCACGTCTCAGGTCGGCAGGGAGTCTAGCAGCGCTCCCGCGGCGGCCGCCAATCGCCGAACGCCCAGCTAGTGAGCCGACAGAATGGTGCGGGCCCGTTCGGTGTCGGCGCCCATCGCGGTCACCAGGTCGGCTACCGAGTCGAACTTCTCCTGGCCGCGCAAGCGCGCGACGAAGTCGACCGCTACGTGCTGGCCGTACAGGTCTGCATCGGTGTCGAGGACGAATGCCTCGACCGTTCGGGTACGCCCGGAAAACGTCGGGTTGGTGCCGACCGACACGGCGGCCTGACAGCGCTCACCCGGGGTGACGGTACCGACCACGGGCCCGTGCCCGAGGACGGTGAACCAGGCCGCGTAGACGCCGTCGGCCGGGATGGCCGAGTACATCGGCGGGGCCACGTTGGCGGTCGGGTAGCCCAGAACCCTGCCGCGACCGTCCCCGCGCACCACCACTCCTTCGACGCGGTGCGGACGCCCCAGCGCCTCGGCGGCGGCCACCATGTCGCCGGCGTCGACACAGGAACGGATGTAGGTCGACGAGAAGGTCACCGTCTCGTCGCGGTGATGTTCGACGACCAGCGACAGAGAGTCCACCGCGAAACCGAACCGGTCGCCGGCCTTGCGTAACAGGTCGACGTTTCCGGCGGCCTTCTTGCCGAACGTGAAGTTGTCCCCGACCACGACTTCGACGACGTGGAGCCGCTCGACCAGCAGCTCGTGGACGTAGCGCTCGGGCGTGAGCTTCATGAAGTCCGCGGTGAACGGCATGACGAGAAATACGTCGATGCCCATTTCCTCGACCAGCTCGGCTCGCCGGGTCAAGGTGGTCAGTTGCGCGGGATGGCTCCCCGGGAAGACGACCTCCATCGGATGGGGGTCGAATGTCATAAGGACCGTCGGCACACCGCGCGTACGGCCGGCCTTCACGGCGCGGCTGATCAATTCCTGATGCCCACGATGGACGCCGTCGAACACACCGATCGTGACGACGCATCGACCCCAGTCTGTGGGGATTTCGTCCTGCCCCCGCCAGCGCTGCACGCCGCTAGCCTACGACCCGCCCGCCACTTCGGCCCAAATCGCGGCCGAGCGACACCAACAGATCAGGTGATGATTGCCTAAACTTCAGTCGTGAGCCCCGACGGCAGCCCGGTCGACCCCGGCAACCCCACCGATCTGTCGACGGTCGCCCAGGACTACCTGAAGGTCATCTGGACCGCGCAGGAATGGTCGCGGGAGAAGGTCAGCACGAAGTTGCTGGCGGACCGCATCGGAGTCTCGGCCAGCACGGCGTCGGAGTCGATCCGCAAGCTCGCCGATCAAGGCCTCGTCGACCACGAGAAATACGGCGCGGTGACGCTCACCGACGCGGGCCGCCGCGCCGCATTGGCCATGGTGCGCAGGCATCGGCTGATGGAGACGTTCCTCGTCAACGAGCTGGGTTATGGCTGGGACGAAGTGCACGACGAGGCCGAGATCTTGGAGCACGCGGTCTCCGACCGGATGCTGGACCGCATCGACGCGAAATTGGGCTACCCCACGCGCGATCCGCACGGCGACCCCATCCCCGCCGCGGACGGCCAGGTTCCGACGCCGCCCGCGCGACAGCTGTCGGCCTGCCAGGACGGCGAGGCGGGCACCGTCGCGCGCATCTCCGACGCCGATCCGGAAATGCTGAGGTATTTCGACTCCGTCGGGATCAGCCTGGACTCCCGGCTGCGCGTTGTCGCCCGCCGCGACTTCGCCGGAATGATCTCCGTCGCCATCGAAGAACCCGGGGACGAGACCACTGTGGATCTCGGAAGCCCTGCCGCACAAGCAATCTGGGTCATCGCGTAGGAAGGCACAATGGCCAAACTGGAGCTGTCCCGCTCGCTTCCGCTGTCGGCCGAGCAGGCGTGGACGCATGTGTCGGACCTGTCGTCGATGGGTGACTGGCTGACCATGCATCAGGGGTGGCGCTCCGAGTTGCCCGACGAGATCACGGTGGGGACGACGATCGTCGGCGTTGCGGGGGCCAAGGGAATGCGCAACCGCGTCACGTGGACAGTCCAGGAGTTCGACCCGCCGTCGGCGCTGGCGGTCAGCGGCGAGGGCGTGGGCGGGACGCGGTACAAGCTGACGATGAGGGTCGCCTCCGCGGCTGAGGGCTGCACCTTCACGCTGCGGATGGACCTCGGCGGCGCTCCCCTGTTCGGCCCCATCGGCGCCGCGGCCGCGCGCGCGGTCAAAGGCGACATTGACAAGTCGATCAAGGAATTCGAGCGGCTCTACTGCTGAGCCGCATCCGTCTGCCAGCCGTGCCTGCTCAGCCGAGCCCGCGTAGGACCTCGACGGCGTTGGAGATCAGCGGCGAGGACCTCAGGTGGGCGACGATCAGATCGATGCGGGCGGACTCGGCCAACTGAGGCGACAGCGGCCGATAGCAGATGCCCGGAACGTCGAGACCCGAGGTCGGTTCTGGAACCAGCGCCACCCCGAGTCCGGCGGCGACCAGCGTCACCAGGGTCGAGGTCTCTTCGGTCTCGTGCCGGATGGTCGGGACGAATCCCGCCTCGGCACACAGCGCCGCCAGAACCTCGCCCATCCGTGACCGGCCGCCACCGGCGTGGCTGATGAAGTCCTCGGCCCGCAGGTCGACGATGTCGAGGACCTCGCGGTCGCGCAGCGGATGGTCCGATGGCAGGGCGACGAGCAACGGGTCCCGCCGCAGAGTCTCGACGACGATGTCTGGGTCGAGGACGGGGGGACGCAACAACCCGATGTCGATCGCGCCCGAGCGCAACGCGTCGATCTGCGCAGGCGCCAGCATCTCCCCGTGGACGTTGACGTCGACGTCCGGCAGGGTCCTCCGAAGTGCCCGCACGAACGACGGCAACAGTGAGTAGGTGGCCGACCCGACGCAACCGATCGCAAGGCGACCCTCGGTGCCCCGCTCGATCCGCCGGGCCTGTTCGGCCGCCGCGTCGACGGCGTCGAGGATGTCGATCGCGCGGCCCAGGTAGGCGCGGCCGGCGTCGGTCAGCCCGACCGTGCGGGTGGAGCGCGTCAGCAGGGTCACGCCCAGTTCGCGCTCCAGCGCCCTGATCTGCTGCGACAGCGGCGGTTGAGCCATGTGCAGCCGCTCTGCGGCGCGGCCGAAATGCAGTTCCTCGGCGACGGCCCGGAAGTACCGGAGATGACGCAGCTCCATCAGGCTCCTTACCAAGACTTCATGGATATCAATCGCGCATATTTGTGTATTTCAGAATATCGCTGCAGCGTCCTAGCGTGGGCTGTATGGACGTCGTGATCTGCAACCCGGTGCGCACACCGGTCGGCCGCATGGGTGGAGCGTTGTCGACGTTGACCGCCGCCGACCTGGCGACTGCCACTCTGCGCGCGCTGGTCGACCGGGCCGGTTTGGGCGAGGGCGATGTGGACGACGTGGTGCTCGGCCATGGCTACCCCAGCGGCGAGGCGCCGGCGATCGGCCGCATCGCGGCGTTGGACGCAGGCCTGGGCACGGGGGTGCCCGGTGCACAGATCGACCGCCGCTGCGGCTCGGGCCTGCAGGCCGTGCTCGCCGCCGCCGGCCAGGTCGCGACCGGCGCCGCGCGGGTGGTGATCGCCGGCGGGGTGGAATCGATGTCGAACGTCGAGCACTACGCGCTCGGCCTGCGCACCGGAGTCCGCCAGGGTGGCATCGCCCTCGTCGACCGGCTGGATCGGGCCCGCGAAACCGCCGGCGGCGCAACACATCCCATCGCAGGCGGGATGATCGAGACGGCGGAGAATTTGCGCCGCGAGTACGGGCTGACCCGCCAGGATCAGGACGACCTGGCACTGCGCTCGCATCAGCGGGCGATCGCCGCGCACGAGGCCGGCCGCTTCGCCGACGAGATCGTGCCCGTCACCGTGCCCGGCAGGCGGGGCGCATCCGACGTCCTCGTCGACCGTGACGAACACCCGCGCGCCGACATCGACGCCGACGCGCTGGCACCGCTGCGACCGGTGCGCGCGAAGATCGATCCCGAGTCGACGGTGACGGCCGGCAACGCCTCCGGCCAGAACGACGGCGCCGCGCTGTGTGTCGTGACCACCGGCGCCGACGCTCGGCGCCTGGGCCTGACGCCGCTGCTGTCGCTGCGCTCCTGGGCGGTGACCGGATGTGCACCCGAGACGATGGGCCTCGGACCGGTCGGCGCCGCCGCCGCCGCCCTCGACCGCGCAGGCCTGTGCCTTGACGACATCGACCTGATCGAACTCAACGAGGCGTTCGCCGCGCAGGTGCTCGCCGTGCTCGCAGAATGGAAGGTCGATCCTCTCGACGATCGGCTGAACCCCAACGGTTCCGGTATCTCGCTCGGTCACCCGGTGGGCGCGACCGGCGCGCGCATCCTCGCGACCGCGGCCTACGAGGCACACCGCCGCGGCGCCCGCACCGTGCTCGAGACGATGTGCATCGGCGGCGGCCAGGGTCTGGCGGCGGTCTTCGAGGTGGTGACATGACCGCCGTCGACGTCCACGCCGTGGTGACCGGTGCGGCCGATGCGCCCGCCGTCGTCCTGTCGAACTCCCTGGGCTCGACGCATCGCATGTGGGACGCCCAGGTTCCGATGCTGGAGCAGCATTTTCGCGTCATCCGCTACGACACCCGCGGCCACGGCCACTCCCCCGTCCCCGCCGGCCCGTACTCGATCGACGACCTCGCCGACGATCTGGTGGCGCTGCTCGACCGTCTCGACGTCGCGCGCGCCCACCTCGTCGGCCTGTCACTGGGCGGAATGACGGTGATGCGCGTGGCCCGACGGACCCCGGAACGGGTCGCTCGCCTCGCCGTGCTGTGCACGGGCGCCCAGCTGCCCCCGGCATCGGCGTGGACCGAGCGCGCGGCGACGGTGCGCGCGGGTGGTTCCGCCGCGGTGGCGAGCGCGGTCGTCGCGCGCTGGTTCACACCCGACTTCCTGACCGCTCACCCCGAGGCCCGCGAGGCCTACGAACGCATGGTCTCGTCGACCCCCGCCGAGGGCTACGCCGGCTGCTGCGAGGCCATCGCCGCGCTCGACCTGCGGGACGACCTGCCAGGGATCACCGCACCCACGCTGGCCGTCGCCGGCGCCGAGGATCCGGCGACCCCACCGGCGAAACTGGACCAGATCGCCACGACGATCCCCGGCGCCCGGATGCTGGTCGTCGACCGCGCCGCGCATCTGGCCAATGCCGAACAGCCCGAGGCGGTCACCGCCGCCCTCATCGAACACCTGGAGCAACAATGACCGTGCACAAGCTGATGGACTCCCCGGCCGCCGCCGTCGCCGACATCGGCGACGGGGCGAGCATCGCCGTCGGCGGCTTCGGCCTGGCCGGGATCCCGTGGTTCCTCATCGACGCGCTGCTGGACCAGGGCGCGGGTGACCTCACCATCGTCAGCAACAACTGCGGTGTCGACGGCGGCGGGCTGGGACTTCTCCTTGAGGCGCACCGCATTTCGCGCGTGATCGCCTCCTACGTCGGCGAGAACAAGGAGTTCGCGCGGCAGTATCTGTCGGGTGAGCTGACCGTGGAGCTCACCCCGCAGGGCACGCTGGCCGAGCGCCTGCGCGCAGGTGGAAGCGGCATCGGCGCATTCTTCACCCCCACCGGGGTCGGCACGCTCGTCGCCGACGGCGGCCTGCCGTGGCGCTATCACGCCGATGGCAGTGTGGCGCTGGCGTCACCCCCGAAGGAGGTCCGCACCTTCGGTGGACGGCAAATGCTGCTGGAGGAGTCGATCACCACCGACTACGCACTCATCCGGGCGGCGATCGCCGACACGGCGGGAAACTGCGTATTCCATGCCGCCGCACGGAACTTCAATCCGCCCGCGGCGATGGCGGGCCGGCTGACCGTCGTCGAGGCCGAAAAGGTGGTCGAGGTCGGCGAACTGCACCCCGACGAGATCCACCTGCCGGGCATCTTCGTTCAGCGCGTAGTCGCCCTGACGCCGGAACAGGCGGCGCGCAAGGGAATCGAGAAGCGCACGACGCGGCCACGTCCAAAGCAGGACGAGCCACAACAGAAAGATGAGGTGTCGGCATGAGCTGGACTCGCGACGAGATGGCGGCGCGCGCGGCGCGGGAACTGCGTGACGGCGACTACGTCAACCTCGGCATCGGGCTGCCCACCCTGATCCCCGACCACCTGCCTGCGGATTCTTCGGTCACCCTGCACGCCGAGAACGGCATCCTCGGGGTCGGGCCGTTCCCGTACGACGACGAGGTCGACCCGGACCTGGTCAATGCGGGCAAGCAGACCGTGTCGGTGCTCGACGGCGCGTCGTTCTTCGACTCGGCCACCAGCTTCGCGATGATCCGCGGCGGCCACGTCGACGTCGCGGTGCTGGGCGGTATGCAGGTCGCCGCCAACGGCGATCTGGCCAACTGGATGGTCCCCGGATCGATGGTCAAGGGCATGGGAGGCGCGATGGACCTCGTCAGCGGCGCCGAGCGCGTCATCGTGCTGATGGACCACGTGTCGAAGTCCGGCGCCGCCAAACTCGTTGTGAGCTGCGATCTTCCACTCACCGGCAAGGCCGTGGTCAGTCGGGTCATCACTGACCTGGGGGTGTTCGACGTGACCGGAACCGGTTTCGAGGTCGTCGAATTGGCCCCCGGCGTGAGCGTCGAGTACGTGGCCGCCAACACCGCGGCGCCGGTCACTCAGCGCCGTGACGCGGCCAGCTCGGCACGGGACCGCACACCGAGCTTCGCGTAGACACGGGTCAGGTGGTACTGCACCGTCTTGGTGGACACAAACAGCTCTGCGGTGAATACGCCAACTTCTCGATCTTCGACGTCGAAAGCAACGACGAGCTTCACCACATGCTGTCCGCGGTTCCGCTGTTTCCCTACATGAGGATTCACGCCACGCCGCTGGCGGTCCATCCGTCCGACATCAACGCCTGAGTTGGCTCGTCGCCGCGCCACGGCGATCAGGCGTTGGCCAGCGCGGGCGATATCGCATCGCGGCGTTGCCAGCTCCGTACCATGGCGAAGAAGCCTGCGGTGAAAACCGTTGCCAGTGCCAACATCACGGCCAGATCGAGGCCGGTGACGAGTCCTCGATTGACGTAGAACATCGTGATGGCGGTGAATCCGGGAAGATACAGCAGCGCGCCGGTGACGGTACCCGGGAAATACCGTCCGGTCTTCAGGGTCTCGACGAGGTGGAAGAACCCGTTGATCAGCAGCACGCCGACGAAGAACCACACCGCGGGCAGGTAGACGATGCTCAAGACGAGAACCGCGATCGGATTGAACAGGCCTGCTACAGCATCGGTGAAGAATGCGCGCCGGGCAGTCAACGGCCCGTGTGGATCGCCGCTTCGCCAGGCCACCGCGTTGAAATATTTGAGGAAGCCGCCGGGCCACAGGTACTCCTCGATCGTGTGCAGCGTCGCGATAGGCCAGATCAGCCAGAACACCCAATCAGGGTCGGTGCGCCTGGCCGGGTCCACCAGGATGAAGACGCCGAGGGCGATGGCGATCACCGCGCCGGTCCCGTTGAGCCACTGGGTAGCTCGGGTGTAGCGGCGGTACTCGTCCACGGAGTAGCTCGGGGCTGCAGTGGTCATCGTGGCTCCTTCTGGGCTCGGCCTTGCAGATAGTGACTGACGTGGGCTTCGAGGTCGACGGTCGGAGGCTCGGGGAGCAGGCGAGAAATGATCCCGAGGTACACGAGGGGACCTACCAGAGATGCGTACGCCTGCAGCGGCGGTTCCTCGATCAGAGCGCCTTCGTTCTGGTAGCGAGCCAGAATTCCGGCAACCCTTCCGACTTCAGCGATCGAATACGTGGCCGCCGAACGTAGTTCGTCATTGTTGGCGAGTTCGGACAAGATCGCCGGCAGCACGTTCTTGCGGCGACCCGTTGCGTCCCAGATCGAGGCCACCATGCGCAGCAGGTCGGCCCGCAAATCGCCCGTGTAGTCGCCGACGGAACTCGCGATCGTCGCAGCCTCGCGCTCGAACGCAGCCGCGACCAGTCCTGCCTTCGAGCCGAAGCGACGAAAAATGGTCACCTCGTTCACACCGGCAAGCTCGGCGACGCGACGGGTCGTCATGGCGCCGAAGCCCACCTGCTCGGCGCACGCGACCGCGGCGTCGAGAACAGCCAGCTGTGTGGCATCCCATTTCTGCTGAGCCATCCTCCGGCCTCCTATGCAAGCAAGTACTTGCTTGCACTATAGGAGCGGCCTTTGCGCGCGTCAACCGTCTACCTGCCCAACGCGCACCCAACATCGCGCTTGGTCTGATGACGGAGCGACGTGAGCGACACGTCGGACCACGCAGAAAGGACCCACCCATGGCAGGATTTCGTTTTGGCGCCTCCCTGGTCGCCACAGCCGTAGCAGCGGCCGTCTGGGCAGTGACCTACGCCCCGATCTCGGCATCGCAAACGGGCGGACCGCTGATCGAGACCACATGTACGTACGAGCAGATCGCCGAAGCTCTGAACGTCGAGGCGCCACAGGCCGCGCAGCGGTTACGCAATCGCCCTGAGGCGCAAGCGAAGGCGCGGGCTCTGCTGGCCCTCCCCGTTGCCGAGCGGCGCGCCAAGGTGAACGAATTCCTCGACCGCAACCCTGACGTGCGGCGCATCATCGAGACGCGACGGGACACGCCGCAGGGGCAGAACACGGTGGCCAAGCTCCAGCGGGTCGCTCAGACCTGCCACAACTACTGAATCGCAGCCAGCGTGACAGTGACGGTGAGCCCGCCCTCCGGGCGGGCCACCGCATGGACCGTTCCGCCGTGCGCCGTTGCCACGGAACGCACTATCGACAGACCCAGGCCGGCGCCCCGGTTGCCGGTGGCGACCCTGTCCTCCACCACTGCTCGGCGGAACGGTTCGAACAACGCGGGCACGGTGTCGTCGGCAACGCCGGGACCCGTGTTGGTGACCACGAGGCGCATGTCGGCGCCCACCCGGGACAGATCAACCCACACCCGGCCCCCTTCGGCGAGGTTGTACCGGATGGCGTTGTCAATCACGTTGTGAGCCAGACGTTCCCACAGCACGGCGTCGCCCTCGATGTACACCTCGTCGAGCCGGGCGGTCACCACTACCTGCGCTCGCTCTGCATCCGACTCGACACTGCCGATCACACGACGCACCAGCTCGGCCACCGGAACCCTCGCCTTGGCGGCAAGCTGATGGCTACCGGCCAGCGTCAACAGACCCTCGATGAGTCTCTCGTGGCGGGAATTGACCGCGAGCAGCGTGGCGCCCAGGTGTCGAAGCGAATCGGGAGCCTCGGGGTCGTCGAGGGCGACCTCGATGAGCGTTCTGTTGATGGTCAGCGGCGTGCGCAATTCATGAGACGCGTTGGCGACGAATCGCCGCTGACCGTCGAACGACCTGTCCAATCGCTCCAACATGGCATCGAAAGTGTCTGCCAAATCCTTGATTTCGTCGTTCGGACCGGCAAGTGCGATCCGCTCTCCCAAGTTCGTGTCCACGACCCGGCGCGCAGTCGCGGTGATCTGCTGAAGAGGTTTCAGCACACGGCCTGCCAGCAGCCATCCGGTCCCGACAGCAACCACACCGGCAGCACCGAGAGACACCACCGACCACACGACCATGGCTCGCAGCGTTTCCCGGCGGCGGGCTTGTGCTTGCTCGGTGATCGCCGTGATGAGGCGATTGGCGATGGGCCGCGCCTGTTGTCCGCCCTCTCCGAGCAGGATCTGCCGGGCGATGGCCTCCGCGCCGGCGCCCAGCCGCCGATCCAGCGACTGGTCGACATACAGGTACATCATGATCACCAGCACTGCGCTGGAAACGAAGAACGTGCAGGCGTAAAGCAGGGTGAGCCGCAGACGAATCGTCGAGCGATGCTTCATCGGATGCAATACCCCGCGCCGGGCTCGGTGACGATCACCGGTGGTTCGCCGAGCTTCCGGCGCAGCGTCATGATCGTGTAGCGCACCGCACCCGTGAACGGGTCGGCGTGTTCGTCCCAGGACTTCTCCAGCAGCTGTTCGGCCGAGACCACACCACCTTCTGCCCGCAGCAGCTCGCCGAGCACACTGAATTCCTTGGGGGTCAGAGATATCGGTGCCCCGTCGCGAGACACCACTCGCCGATTTGTGTCGAGCCGGATGCCCGACCGCTGCAACACCGGTGCCGCCGCGGGACGCGCTCGTCGGCTGAGAGTCTGGACGCGTGCGGCTAGTTCGGCGAAGGCGAACGGCTTGATGAGATAGTCGTCGGCGCCCAACTGGAGTCCGGCTACCCGGTCCGCCACGGCCGTCGCGGCGGTGAGCATCAGTATCCGCGCGTCGGCCCCAGCCTCGACCATCCTCCGGCACACCTCGTCACCCGACATCGCCGGCAGGTCGCGGTCGAGCACGACGACGTCGTAATCGTTGACCATGACCCGTTCCGACGCCGTTGCCCCGTCGTAGACGACGTCCACCGCCATCGCGTATCGCCGCAGCCCGGCCGCGATCGCGTCGGCCAACACCACCTCATCCTCGACCACCAAAACGCGCATCTGCACATAGTGCCCACATCCACTGTTAGGCGAGCGTTGGCGAAGTGACGACCGACGGCCGCTCCACGGCCACACCGTGGTCCGCTTTTGCATGCATAACTACATGTAAATGAATTGGCACGACGGTGCGCGCCTGGCGGAACCGCAACATCCGACGGAAACGACGGGCATTGACGCCTTCCCGCGCAACGATGTGAGCAACCCGCGTTCGGTAGGCGGTCCGCATCGAAAAGAGGCTCCTTCCTGCTCTTCAACAGGGCTTTCCGCGTAGACAACCTGACCGCTTCCTGAAGTCTGTTTGACGATTCGTTACCGACCACATGTCGATAGCTTCAGGGTCGACCGAACACGCCAACCACACAACCATTCCGTTGTTAGTTACATCTACAGACGTATGTTTGTTGCGACTGTGTTTCCCAGACCACGCCGGTGAGCTTGATGCGTGTTCCGCTCTGCTCGACGGCTCCACCTTCACGATCGGACTCCACGAATGGCCAACCACCTCGAACCCGCTTCGCAAGTCGATCTCGACGCGTGCAACACCAAGAGCGCATCCGCGGGGATGAGCGTCGCCCTCGCCGGTAAGCGCGCAGCCCGAGTCGGAGGATTGGCGGTCGCCGCGTACGTCATCACCGCGGTCGCCGCCGGACACGGTGTCGCCGGCGCTGACACGACGAACACGCCGAACGCCGGAAACGCCGGGTCCGGCACTTCACATACAGAGCGCGGATCCGAGGGCGACAACGACGCGCATCCGTCCGCACGCAAGCGATCTGATACGACTCGACCGCGGGAGACAAAGCCCTCGACTGCACCGTCGCGCAGTTCTGATGGCGATGCGTCATCGTCCTCGGACGACTCGTCGGCCGCCGACACTGATCTTGAGGGCGCCGCCAGAGCCGACACCGATGGCGAGGAAACCGAATCGGCTGTCGGCGGTGAGCACGCTGAACCGGCAGGCTTGCCCTCCGATGATCCGGTGCAAGGCCCGACGAGTGCCCTCGGTGAGCAGGTGCCTGAGGAGTCCGTGTCCGAACCGGAGACGGCACAGGTCGCCGTCGTCGACGACTCTGCAGAATCACGCAGCGACGCCGCCGCGGTCACCGACTCCACCCCGGCCTCGATCCCACCTGCACCCCTGAACGACGCAGCGAACTGGGCCGTTCTCGGGTGGGTCCGCCGCACCTTTTTCAATCGGCCACCCGAAGTTCACTACGATGCCAGCCTCAACTTTCAAGACATGACGGATGGGGTCATCACCGGAAACGTCGGTGCTGTTGATCCAGACGGCGACGGGTTGACCTACACCCTTGTCGGCGGGCCGAAATCAGGCACCGTGGTCATCGACGAACTGGGAAATTTCACCTTCACGCCGACTCCGTTCTTCGTCCGATCCGGCGGCACCGACGCCTTCAGTGTGCGCGTCAGCGACAACCGATTTCACCTGTTGTCTCGCTTGTTCTCGCCCGACCACGGCACTCCGACGGCTCGGATCGGGGTCACGGTTGTGCCGATCCCCGCAACCGCATCGTTGCCGCCTCTGGAGACCTTCGAGGTTGAGAAGGTGATCGAGTTCGACCTGCCCGACGGTGTCACCGTCACCGGTGCGGATCTGAGTCCAGACGGCGAGCACCTGATCCTCGAGGTAAAGGTGGACGACAGTACTCATATCGCTGTCACGAACCTCGACGGCGGTGACTATCAATGTCTTTCCTGCGGCTTGGTGCCCAACGCCACCAAAGCCCGTGCACTCTATGACAATCAAAGAATTTGGTTCGCCAACACCTCCGGGCAGCAGTCCGCCGACGATCCGCTCGCAGGAGCCGGCGCGATCACCTACGGCGTGCTCGAATGCGAAGGGTCGATCTACGCGTGCTCGAATCCCACCATCAAGAAGGTGCAGTTCCCCTCCGACCGGGGACTGCTTCGCTGGCTGCCTGTTCAAAACAGAGAGGCCAAGCCCGACCCTTACGGCGAGTACGTGACATGGACCGAAAACACGGTCTTCACCGGCCCGCGGATGAGCATCGGCACGCTGGTGGCCACGAGAAATGGATACAAAATCACCAACCAGCGGATATTCAGCCCGCAGTGGTATGAAAAGACCGATTATGCAACGGATTTCGCCGACGCCACCCGCTTCTACGAGGGGGCGAGTTGGCACGCCGGTGGGCGTTACCTGAAGTACCAAACCACCACCACCGGACTGAACTACGACATTTGGCTGTTGGACACCGCCACAGGTGAACGTCGGCAGCTCACCACCGACCTCGACTACAACGAATCCGGCGACATCTCCCCGGACGGCAACTGGGCCTACTTCAGCTCCGCCCGCGGTCTGGACCGGATGGACGTCTTCACTGCTCTCGTGCGGCCATCACTGATCGACAGTGCAGCATTCCCCCAGATCGGACGGGTCAGCCTGTGGAACAACCGACGCTCGATGAACGAACCGTGGTTGATGGACCTCGATACCGGGCAGCAGCTGGGCGGCTACTCGGGCCAGCCGATCATCATCGATCCCGATTGGACGATCCGCGGGTGGAGCTGGTTCCCCGATTCGACCCGAGCGCTGGTCAACGAACAGCAACGCCCGGACAGTGTCACTCCGGGGGCGCCCGACACCCCCTGGCGCATCAGCATCATCAGCTTCCCGTCCCGGGAGGCGACGTCCCCGCTCCCTCCGGTGCATCAGGATCCTGACGCGATCGCCCAGTGGTCGGTGCCGGTCAAGGAGTACCGGCCGATGATGGGACGCCAGTCGACCCGCGTCCTTCACGGCACTCACTCCGGAACGGCAACGGTGCGATACCGCGGGATCTTTGCGTGGGGAACGTATTCGGTGACTTACACGAACTACTCCGACGACGGGAAGACATTCGTCAACGGGACGGAGAAGGTCCGGATCATCAACCCGATGGGTAACTCGGTATGGACTGCCGACCTGACGAGCAGTGGTGAACGAACCGGTTACTTGAAGGGCAAGATCAACATTGGCAAGAGCAACGCCTTCTCGGGCGAGGTTTCTTCGGAGATCAACGGTGTCACCTACAGCGGCGTCCCGACCCAGACCGACTTCCCCGGCGTCAGCCAACCTCAGCTGATCATCTCGACGTCTGGCGACCAGATCCTGGTGACAGCCACTGTGGCAGAAGACGATCAGGCGCGTCCCGTCCGAGGCGCCGCGGTGACCGTCGGCTCTGTGACGGTGAATACCGACGAGCGGGGATGCGCCACAATCCCCTATGCCGCAGGAGATGTCATCACTGTCAGCGGCGGCGGCTTCCGATCTGCCAGCATGCAGATGTAGTCCGATCAACCCGACAATGACCCCGCGTTGCTCACGTGCGCGGGGTCATTGGGGTGATCGGTGTGCGGCGGGCCTGCCCGACACGGCAACTACGGTGCGTCGATACGCTTCTGATAGTCACGGCGAGCCGCCGCATCGCCCGCGAGCAGCTGATGATCAGCGCCCATCATCGCCATCACCCTCGTACGCGCCGCGCTGGGCAACAATCCATAGCCCCACGACACCGCGCGAAGCCGCCCGGGAACGTAGACGGTGCGCCGCGGTCGCCTCACAGCTTGCACCACCGCTCGCGCGACATCCTCGGGTTCGCACGAGCGGAGAATACGGTGGTCGCGCAGGCCACTGGTCAGTTCTGTCTTCACGACACCGGGTAACACGCAGGTGAAATCGATGCCGGTGCGTCTGAGCTCAAGTGCGGCCGCGTCGGTGAAACCCATGACTGCGAACTTCGTTCCCGTATAGGTCGCCACCCCACCGAAACCCATGCGTCCGGCCGCGGACGCTACGTTGACGACATGACCCGATCTCCGCGCCGCCATCCTGCGCCCCGCCTCCTGGGTTCCGTAGATGACACCGGCCACGTTGATCGCCAGCTGACGCCGCACCGACTCCGCAGACTCCTCCAGGATGGGTGTCACCGGCATGATCCCGGCATTGTTGATCATCACGTCGACGGGTCCGAGAACGGCCTCTACCTCGTCGAGGAAGCCTGAGACGCTTGAGGCATCGACGACGTCGACATAGGTACCGAGACACCCGATCGTGGTCGCCGTTGCCTCGGCGAGCTGGGCGTCGACATCGCCAACCGCCACCGCCGCCCCTGCGGCCCGGAAGGCACGAGCCATTGCGGCCCCGATGCCCCTGGCTCCGCCGGTGATGGCGACGACGCGTCCATTCAGATTCGTGGCCGCATTCATCGGTTGGCCCTTTCTCTCGGCGATGTCGGTCGTTCTACGCTGTGTCGATGCCTGCAGCACCGATCGAGACCGCCGACGGTCTCGACGGTCGCGCCCGCGTCCTGGCTGCGGTCCTCGAGCTGGCCGAGCTCACCGGCCTCCGGAAGTTGTCGATGGACGAGGTGGCCCGGCGCGCACGGGTGAGCCGCGCCACGCTCTACACATATTTCGCTGGCCGCGAGGCGCTGTTGGCCGCCGTCGCTGCCGCGGAGCTGTCCCGTCTGACCGATGTCGTCACGGTGGTCGCGGCGCGGTATGACAGTGCCGACGAACGGCTTGTGCACGGCTTCGCCGCCGCATACCGCCACCTGCGCGGCCATGGACCCCTGTCGGCGATCATGCGGATCAACCCCGAGATTCTGATGCCGTATGTGATCTCGGATCGCCGGGAGACCCTCGACCTCGGCAGCGCGTTGTTGCAAAAATCGCTGCGCCTCGACGACATCGATCCAGCATCGGGTGCAGCGCTGGCCGAGCACATGACGAGATTGCTGCACACCCTGGTGCTGATACCGTCCACAACTCTCGGTCTGCAAGGGATTGACGGTCCCGAATTGTTCGCGCGGACGTTCCTTCTCCCGGTGAAGCACCATCTCAGAACTGTTCCGTTTCCGCCAGGCGATTCTTGACCACCTTTCCGGTTTCGTTGCGGGGCAGAGCATTCACGAAGACCACGTCGCGCGGAACCTTGTGCCGTGCCAGGCGTGAGCGCACCGCATCGCGAATGTGGTGGGCATCGAGGCAGTGATCCGGGTGGGCAACGACAAACGCGCGCAGGCACATCCCGAAATCGGGATCGGCGACGCCGACGACGGCCACCTCTCGTACACCGGGAAGTTCGGCGAGCAGGTTCTCGATCTCCAGCGGGTACACATTCTCGCCACCTGACACCACCATGTCGTCGTCGCGTCCGTCGATGAACCACAATCCTTCTTCGTCGAAATGGCCGGTGTCGCCGCTGGAGAGCAGCCCGTCCAGCGTCTTCTTGTGCCCGCCGTTGGTATATCCCGCGAAGCTCAGTCCGCTGGACACGTAGACGGTTCCGACCTCTCCCGGTCGCGTGATCCTGCGGTCTTCGGAGTCATAGGCCGCGACGATGCACCCCACCGGCGGGCGCCCGACCGTGCCTGGCGCACGTTTGAGCTCCGCAGGCGTGGCGACCGCGGCCGTTGCCACCTCGGTCGAGCCGTAGAGGTTGTAGAGAACGTCCCCGAATTGCTCTGCGGCGCGGCGGCAGAGTGCCGGAGACAGCGAGGAACCCGCAACGAAGATCACCTTCAGCGAGGAGGTATCGACAGAGTCGAGGACATCGGGCGGCAGGTCGAGTATTCGTGACAGCATCGTCGGCACCAGAACCAGAGCCTCTATCCTATGGGCCTGTACCGCCGCCAACGTCTCGCGAGCATCGAAGCGCCGGCTGAGTACCACGTGATTTCCCAGTGCGAGGCCGATGGTGCAGGTGGCCAAGCCGGTTGCGTGAAACAGCGGTGCCGCAACGTAATACGCGCTGTCGCGCGGCCATGGAATGCGGTCGACCAACTGGGCTGACTGCAGCGGACTAATGCGATCCCGTGGCGCACCCTTGGGGGTCCCGGTCGTCCCGCTGGTGAGAAGCACCAGCCCACCCGCTCGTGCCGGTGCCGGCAGCACCGAGCCGGATTGCCCGGCCGCCAGCTCCGCCATGCGGTTTCCGGTCATGCACGCCACGCTGGTCCCGAGTTCGCCGGACATGGATGAGAACTCGTCGTCGGCCAGCACGACAGAGACGCCCTCACGCCTGCAGACGTCAGCCAACTGTGGACCCGCGAACCCGGTGTTGAGCAATACGGTGCGAGCACCCGCTTTGTTCGCCGCGGCCAGGTCGAGCAGGAACTCCACCCCGCTGCGGCGCAGCAACCCCACCACTGTCGGCCGACCGCTGTCGCCGGCCAACACCCGCGCCCTGGCAGTGGACTGTGCATCGAGCTCACGGTATGTCAGCGACGTCGTCGGATCGGTCAGGGCCCGCCGGTCTCCGTACCGCACAGCGCCGAAATGCGCCGACCCGCCGAATGCGCCGTATCGCCGCACGGCCCGCGAAGCGCCCATCGCCTCCCATGGCCGCCAAGGGGTGATCATTCCGCGCCTGCACAGCACTCCCGCGGCACGTCCCAAAGTCACTGCATGCGTGAGCTTTTCGCCGACGTTCATCGAGGAATCCTGTTCAGGAGTCGTAGGGTGAGCCGGACCACTGCGGCCGGATCGTCGAGCTGGGGACAGTGACCGGAGCGCGGCAACACGACCAGGTCGCTGCCCGGAATCTGCTGGTGCAGGGCTCGGCTCGCCTGGACGGGGATGATCCGGTCCTGTGCGCCGTGCACGACGATTGTCGGGCAGCTCACCCGGACGTCTCGGTGGCCACCCGTGGTTTCGAGAGCGTATTGAAACGCATAGCGCGCCAGCGCCTCCACTGCATGCGGCTGGGTCATCAGCGATGACCACCGACCCACCACTTCGGGATCGGCGGCGGTTCCCGAACCGTAGAGGATCCTGCGGGCGGCGATCTCACTGAGGCGCCGCTTCGCCGGCGTCGGAACCGGAATCGCACCCATGCCCTGCCACACCCCGGTGGGGATCTCGCGGAAGCGGGCCAGTCGTGCCAGCCAGTGCCGCGCATTGACGGGGTCGTCGAGGGCAACCAACCCGGCGACCAGATTCGGGTGCCTGGTGGCAGCACGTACCGCAGTCGCTGCCCCCAGCGAGTTGCCAACGACGACAGCCGGACCGAGCTCGGCAAGCAGAGCGCCGGCGAAAGCGTCGAATTGCTCGACCAAGGGGCCCGGCGCCCGAGCACCCGCCCGCCCGAACCCGGGCAAATCCACCGCGACAGCCCTTTTGCCCGCAGCACCGAATCCTCGTAGGACCTCCGACCAAGTCTCGGCCGAATCGGCATAGCCGTGCAGCAGCACGATCGGAGGGTCGTCGCCGGGAACCGTCAACACACGAGTCTCGACTCCTGCGAATCGCGACCGGCTCTCGACGATCATCCCGACAGCAACCCCTTGGCAATGTGGGTGACCTGAACCTCGTTGCTGCCGGCGTAGATCATGAGCGATTTGGCGTCGCGGGCGAGTTGTTCGACCCGGTACTCGGCCATGTACCCGTTGCCGCCGAAGAGTTGAACAGCTTCCATCGCTACTTCGGTGGCCGCTTCCGACGAGTAGAGCTTGATCGCAGATGCTTCGGACAGGCTCGGGATCTTGCCCGCGCCGAGACGCTCCAAAGTCTGGAAGACCATGTTCTGTACGTTGATCCTGGCGACCTCCATCTTGGCAAGTTTGAGCTGAATCAGCTGAAATCGCCCGATATTTCGTCCCCACAGCGTCCGCGTCCGCGCATAGTCCAGGGACAACCGATGGCACTCGTTGATGATGCCGAGCGCCATCAGCGCAACGCCGAGTCGTTCGGCGGCAAAGCTGGCGCGGGCGGAGTCACGACCGTCCCCGCCGCCGTGCTGCTCGGTCTCACCGAGCAGGCGGTCGGGGGTGAGCCGCACGTTGTCGAAGAAGAGTTCACCCGTCGGAGAGGACATCATGCCCATCTTCTTGAATGCCCGGCCCTGCACCAGCCCCGGCATGCCCGAATCGAGAACGAACGTCAACACGGGCCGATCCCGGGGATCTGTCGCACCATCATCGGCCAGCTTTGCGTATACGACCATGACGTCGGCATCGGGACCGTTGGTGATGAACGTCTTCTGGCCGTTGAGCACGTAGTCAGCACCATCGCGCTTGACGTAGGTCTTCATGCCACCGAAAGCGTCTGAACCTGCATCGGGCTCTGTGATCGCCCACGCAGCGATCTTGTCCAGCGTCACCAGGTCGGGCAGCCACCGCTCCTTCTGCGCCAGAGTTCCCCTGCTCATGATCGTGGCGGCACCCAAACCCAGACTCACACCGATGGTGGAGAGCAGGCCCATGCTGACGCCGGCGATCTCGGACACCAGCACTGCGGCCATCGACGCCTGAGCGCCGATCTCACCCCATCCGCCGCCCTTCTTGGGGCCGGCCTCCGCTCTGGCGCCTGACGCTTCACGCGCCCGCTGCTTGTCCAGCATCGTCTTGACAGCTTCGGCCGCCATCACATCGAGTCCGAACTCGCTGAACAGCTTTCGAGCAATCGGATAGGGCGACAGTGCGCCGCTTTCGAGCTCGTCGGCATAGGGGCGGATTTCCTTGGCGACGAATTCACGCACCGTGTCGCGCATGATGACGTCGGTGTCGGACCATTCGTACACGCTTATGCTCCCGGCAATCTGGCGGCGATGTCGTCGATCTCCCATACCTTGTCGGTCTCGATCGTGTCGATGTCATGCCAGCCCTTGAGAACTGAGATCGCACCACCCTGTACCGCGTACACCTGACCGGTCAGTGGGCACTTCTCGCTGGCGAGATAGGCAACCAGCGGAGAGATGTTGGCCGGTGAAAACAGATCGAGTCCCCCGTCCTCCGGCTCGGCCATCAACGCACCCATACCCGGCGTGGCCAAGGTGAGCCGGGTCCGCGCTATAGGGGCGATCGCGTTGACCCTGACTCCATAGCGCTCCAGCTCTTCTGCCGCGATCAGAGTCAGCGCGGCGATACCGGCTTTCGCCGCGCCATAGTTTGCTTGGCCGGCATTCGGCAGCGTCAGACCTGACCCCGACGCAGTATTGATCACAGCCGCCACCGGTTGGTCGCCGCTCTTGGACTGGTTCTTCCAGTACTCTGCGGCGTGGTGCAACATCGCAAAGTGCCCCTTCAGGTGGACGTTGATGACTGCGTCCCACTGGGACTCGGCCATCCCGGCGATGAAGGCGTCGCGCAGGATTCCGGCATTGTTGACAAGCACATCCAGTCGGCCGAATGAGTCGATCGCCTGCTGCACAAGTCCCTGGGCACCGTCCCAGTCGGCAATGTTGTCGGTGTTGGCCACCGCTCGACCGCCCATCGCGGTGATTTCGCCGACGACGTCAAATGCCGGCCCCGAATCGATCCCCTCGCCGGTATTGCTGCCACCGAGGTCATTGACCACCACTGCGGCACCCTGAGCAGCAAACAGCAACGCGTGCTCTCGTCCGATGCCACGCCCGGCGCCGGTGATGATGGCGACGCGGCCCTCCAGAATTCCCATCGATATCTCCCAAAACTGTCGTCGTGTGGTCGGTTGTTCAGTTGGCGATCTCGGCCCAGCCATCGGTGATGGCTTTCTCTTGGCCGCCCGCCCTGGTGGTTTCGAAGGCGTAAATGGTGGTGTCGGAGCCGCGTTCCTTCTCCCAGATCCGAGTGTGAAGGTCGTCGCCCGGCAGCACCATCTTCGAAAATCGAACGGCGAATCGCTTGAGCCGATTCACATCCGACCCGGCGACCTCGGTCAGCACCGCCCACGAGGTGAACGCCATGGTGCACAGACCGTGGGCAATGATGCCGGGCAGCCCCGCATCGCGGGCGACATCCTCGTCGAGGTGTATCGGCATCGGATCACCGGAAGCGGGCGAGTATCGGAACGTCTGGTCTTCGTCGACGTGCGCTACGACCTCAGCGACGGGGTCCTGGGCTCGCAGCGCTTCGTCGAACTTGTGCGGCGGCGCCAGCCGACCGATCGTCTTTCCCGCGTTGAAGTTGCGCACGAAGCAGGTGACGTACTGTTCGTTGACCAGATCGCCGTCCTCCGTGCGGCACTCGACCAGGATCGCGGCTCGGGTACCGTTCTCCAGCCCCTCGTAACCGATCATCTTGCCCCGGGACACAAGCTTGTCCCCCGGACGGATGGGTCGGTGGAAGAAGAAGTCCTGCTCGCCGTGGACCACACGCGGCACGAGCTCCACCGGCAATACATCCACCGTGGGCATCATCATCGACTCGAACACCGGCACGATGGCGAATACCGGCGGGGCGATACTGCCGTCGCGGTGAGCCGAGATCGGGTCGTTGGTGGCCTCGGCGTACTGCGCGATTCGCTCGCGCGTCACTTCGAAGTAGTCGTCTTCGGTCCAGACATCCAAACCGGAGTCGTCGAAGGCGAGGGCTTCGTGTGTCTCGACCGAACTCTGCACCATCGTCACACCTTCGCCGAGGCGAGCTGATCGAGCTGCGCCAGCGTCTTGTCGAGTTGACGCATACCGTCCTTCTCGACCGCTTTGGCCAAGGCCCCCTTGACCAGGGCCCCTTCAAAATCACCGGAAACCGTGAAACGTGAACCGCCGGCATGAGCCTGGATGACAAACGTGAAATCGGCTTTCACACCGGCCATTCCGGTACCGCCGAGCGTCAGGCTGGTCGGGGCGTCCACCTCCTTGACGGTCCACTCGATCTTGTTGGCCATGTTGAGCATCACGATCTTGGCAGTCAGGCGAGCTCCCGGTGTCAGTTCGGCGGGCGGCTCGTCCAACCATTTGTCGTGGACGGTGAACCACTTGTCCCAGGTCTGTGGGTTCGAGATGATCGCCCACAGCTCCTCCGGCGCGGCAGTCAAATCGCGGCTGGCTTCGATATGTCCCATGAGTGTGTCCTCTTGTTCTCTGATTGACGGAAATTTTGTTGACGGTGTCAGCGTTCGGCGCGCTGGTAGGCCGTGACGACGGCGGCGCCGCCAAGCCCGATGTTGTGCTGCAGCGCGGCGGTGACGTTGTCGACCTGACGCAGGTCGGCCTCACCACGCAGCTGCCAGGTCAATTCGGCGCACTGGGCCAATCCGGTGGCACCGAGTGGATGCCCTTTGGAGATCAGTCCACCCGATGGGTTGACCACCCATCGACCGCCGTAGGTCGTATCGTCGTCGTCGATGAGCTTCGCCGCCTCGCCCTCGCCGCACAAACCGAGCGCTTCGTAGAGAAGCAACTCGTTGGCCGAAAAGCAGTCATGCAGCTCGATGACCTGGAAGTCCTCGGGGCCCAAGCCTGACTGGCGGTAAACACTTTGCGCTGCGGCGACATTCATGTGGTAGCCGATCAGCGCTTTGCAGGTGCCGTCGAAGCTGTTCGCGAAATCCGATGTCATTGCCTGACCGACGATCTCAACGGCGTTGGCGGCCAGCCCGTGCCGGTCCACGAAATCCTCGGAGGCCAGCACCGCCGCGCCGGACCCGTCCGATGTCGGCGAGCATTGCAGTTTGGTCAGCGGGTCGTAGATCATCCTGGCACCCAGGATGTCGTCAAGCGTGTACTCCTCTTGAAATTGGGCGTACGGATTGTTGACCGAATGCTTGTGATTCTTGTAGCCGATCTTTGCGAAATGCTCTGCGGTGGAGCCGAACTCCCTCATATGCTCCCGGCCGGCCGCGCCGAACATCCACGGCGCGGGCGGAAACAGCACCTCCGAAATCTCAGCGAGGGCCAGGAAATGCTTGTCCATCGGCTGGACTCGATCGTCGTACGTCGACCCCAGGGAGCCCGGCTGCATCTTCTCGAAGCCGAGCGCAAGAGTGCAGTCCGCGAGACCGCCGCGAATCGCCTTGGCGGCCAGGTAGAGCGCAGTCGATCCGGTGGAGCAATTATTGTTGACGTTGACGACGGGTATTCCGGTCATGCCCAGCTCGTAAACGGCCCGCTGACCTGAGGTCGACTCGCCGTACACGTAACCGACATATGCCTCGTCGATCTCGCTGTACTCGATGCCTGCATCGTCAAGGGCCTTCATCCCTGCTTCCCGGGCCATATCGGGATAGTCCCAGCCCGCCCTTGCCCCCGGTTTCTCGAATTTGGTCATCCCGACCCCGATCACGAACACTCGGTTCGACATCGTCAATCCTTTCCGCTCAACACTTTTGACGCCTACGCGTCCTTGTTCATCATTGGAACGAAACATACGTGTCTGAATGTATCTTTGCAAGGGGCCAGACGAATTTCGCTTTCCACCACAATGGCGCGGAAGGTCAGAGAGGTCACCCCCCCAGGGGTGTGACCTGCGCAGAGCCGCTGGGACCGCGTCAGTCGGATTTGAGCGCGTCCGCCAGAACCGGACTGAGGTCGGCGCTGGCGCGGTCCCACCGCCGCCTCGCCAGCGCGAGATCGCGGTCGACGAAGCTCATGATCAAGATCCCCCGGAGAGCATCCATCGCGGTGAAGATCGCGTTGCGAATCCTTTTGTGAGAGAAGGTTTCGGGCAACAGTTGGTCGATAGCTGCCACGAGTGTGCTATTCACCATCGGTTCGACGCGGCCTACTTCACGTGCCAGAACGTCGTCGGTTCGCGAAGCCACCCACAACTCGATCGTGGCGACGAACATGTCCCCCTGGTGGGATTCCCACAAGAACTCCAGGACCCTCGGAACGGGATCCGGACTGGCCAGCATGCGGCCGTTCTGACGGATCGCGGCCTGGATTCGCTGCTCGGCAAGATGCTCGATGGCGGCGACGACCAAGTCTTCCTTGGACCGGAAGTGGTGAACCTGCGCGCCTCTCGTGACGCCAGCAATCTCCACTATGCGGGGCGTGGTTGTTCCCGCGTAGCCATAGGTGACAAGACATTCCACCGTCGCGTCGAGCAGTCGGCTACGCATGGCCGCGGTGCGTTCAGCCTGAGTGCGCCGACCCACCTTGCGACCGACTCCACTCGACATTCCGACTCGCCTCTCCTGTCGCGGCCTCTCCGACTTCTCGTGCAGGTCGATACAGCGTACATCCGCAGGCTGCGGACATACGTGACCTCTGATCAGGACGTGTACGTGGATTGACAGACATACAATCATTTGGGTATGTATGTTCACCGGAGGTGGTGCACGGGTGCTGGACAGACACTTCGCCGCGCCCGACGGCCGGCCGTGAACCTGATCGACGCGGGTACCGGTCCAGCTGCCCTACCCAGGACGCGAAAGTGCGTCCTCGTCGTCGATGACGACCCCGGCATCTGCGACCTGCTCGGGAGCGTGCTGGATGTGGCCGGATTCGACGTACGACAATCCTGCGATGCGGCCGGGGCGGTCGCGATTGCCGCCCGGGGTGGGATCCATCTGGCTCTGATCGACATCGGCCTTCCGGACATCGACGGGCTATCGCTGCTCCCCCAACTCCGAAAACAGGATCCGTCGACCGGGCTGATCCTGGTTACGGCCCGCGCCGACGTGGGATCCAAAGTCGGCGCTCTGCGCGGCGGCGCCGATGACTACATCACCAAACCGTTTCACCCCACCGAAGTGATCGCACGGATGGAAGCCGTCTTGCGGCGCACCACGAGCACGGAATCGGCAGAGCTGGGCCTCGACGACCTGACGGTGGACCTCGACCGGCTGGTGGTGCGGCGCGGGGAACGAACACTCACGCTCACTCCTACCGAACTCCGACTGCTGGTGTACCTGCTTCGCAACACCGGTCGCGTCGTGTCACGCAGCCAGATCCTGGACCAGGTTTGGCAATACGGATTCAACGGCGAAGGTCTGATCGTCGAGAAGGTCATTTCCAACCTTCGGAAGAAGATCGATACCGGTCATCGCCCGTTGATTCACACCGTTCGCGGCTTCGGCTACACGCTGCGTCGAGCAGACCTCGATACGTGACCGTCCCGCCGCCGCGCTCACCGTCGATGGTGACAGCCGTGCGGGCGCGGACCCTCACGGTGATCTGCGCGGCGCTGTCGGTGATCTCGGTTGCGTCAATCCTCGGTGTCTCCGTTCTCGTCGATATGTACACCCGGCGCCAGGTAGATCTCGCAGCGCGTGTTCTGACGTTCGCGACGTCGGGTCACGACAGTGCCAACCCGATGGACCTCGGCGAGTTCAGCGGAGCGCTGCCGCGCAACGCGACGGTCATTTTCGCCGCGCCCGGTCGTTCCGAAGCCTTGTGGTCATCCTCGGGTTCCGACGCAACACCGTCCGACATCGACGCCCTCCTGCGGCGATGCCTCGAAGTGCCGGATGGTGTCGACACGTTCGTCGGCGAATACCCGGTGCGTGCGAGACTGCTGCGCTTCGCGGCGCCCGTGGCTGTCGTCGATCGCGAAACAGGTTGGCGTTCCGAGGTGGACGTCGCCGTCATCGCGCTCACCGCCCGGTCGGCGTCAAAGTTGATGTGGGTCGTGGCGGCGACGGTCGCAGCCACAGCGGTACTCACCATGATCGGCTCTGCCGGCGCAATAACTGTGTTGGTGCGCCGCACCATGGCTCCGCTCACCCGCCTGGCCGATGCAGTTCGATCGCTCGGACCGCGCCCATCCGCCAGCGCATTGCGACGCGGTGTCGGAGACGGGTTCGAAGAATCCGCAACCATGTGCGACGCCATCGCCGATCTCGTCGATCGTCGCGCGCGAGCCGAGGAGGAGTTGCGTGAGTTCATCGACAACACGTCGCATGAGCTTCGCACTCCGCTGACGAAGATCCAGGGTTGGTCGGAGCTTTACTTCCAGCGTCCGGCCACCGCGGCACACACCGAACGCGCGATGCAGAGCATCGTCGAAGAATGCGACCGAATGCGCAGCATGGTAGACCAGCTCTCCCTTCTTGCCCGCGCCAGAGAGTTGCCGGACATGGCCGCCGAGGCCGTCGATGTCTGCGCCCTCTGCAGGACGGTGGCCGAGGACGTCGCAGTGCTCGCTCCGGATCTTCTGCTGCGCAGCGATATTCCTGATCATCCCGTCATCGTCGCCGGGCACGCCGATCGCATCACCCAGGTCCTGCGAAACGTGATCGGCAACAGCGTCCTGCACGCAGGGCCCGGCGTCACATTGGCGATCCGGGTAATCGAAGGAACCGATGTCGTGCGAATCGAACTGTCCGACAACGGCTGCGGAATACCGGCCGAACAGCACAGCAGGTTGTTCACGCGGCACTACTCAGCCAATGCGCGCAGTAGCGGATTGGGTTTGGCGATCGTCCGCGCCATCATGACCTCCTACGGCGGTGACGTGACCATGCGATCCGCACCGAAGCAGGGAACGGTCGTGACTTTGCGCTTCCCCATCAGCAGCAAGCCATAGCAGCACTATTCGGTCGCCGGGCATCGCGCGCTGCAATGCCCGGCGGTGTCGCACAGGTCAGCCGGACGTGCCCATGACCAAATGATTGCCGTCGAGCGAGGATTCGATCACACCCGTCATCGACAGTTGGTTGACGATCTTGACGTTGGAAGCGCGCAGATACCCTCGTTCGGTCCCGTCACTGCCCTTGACGACGATGTCGGCGGTGTAGGTGATGCTGGTGAGTGTCGGATTGGCCACCGTTGTTTCGGTGCCGTTGAGGATCAAGCCGCTCTCGTCCTCGAAGTCGGTGTAGGTGACGGTCGTCGTCGTCAGGTTGCCGATCTTGGATGTGGTCACCTCAGCCTTCCCTGCGATCTTGCCCGCCCGGGACGGCTCGGTGGGCGTCGCCTTAATCACGACTGCAGACAGCGACGGGGCCCACGAAGATGTATCGGGGGTGGCCACATCGGCGTGGCGGACACCGCCGTCGATGTTGTTCAGAGTTGCCACCACCAAACGCGTGTCCGCAGGGTCACTCTTGCTGCGCTCCCAGAAGGCGATCTGCGAGCCGTCGGGACTCCAGTTCGCCACCGGCACGGAGTTGTACGCCCCCGACGTGTCACCGAGGAAGAACCCATTCCGACGATTGAGCTCATCATCGACGGACACCACCCACGCCTGATTCAGTGATCCCTTCTTGGCCTGGAAGGTCGGGAAGACGACATAGGCGGGCACGAAAGTCGGTCGGATGACCTGCGACATGGGTGTCAGATAGTCCAGCGTTCGCGAGCTGCCCACCGCAAGCCACCGCCCGTTGGGCGACATGTCCACCGACTCGTCGTAGTCGAGGTTCGCCGTCAACCGAGTGACGGTCCCATCGACCAGGTTCACATGTACGTTGTCGGCGTTGCCCGCCTCGTACTTGCCGGAGAAATCGGTGATCATCACCCCCTTACCGTCAGAGGTGAAGTTCTTCAGTTCGCCTCCGATGTAGACCACTCGGGCATCCACGATCTGATAGCCGATGTCGGTGCGGTCCAGCCGACCGACGCTAGACACCAACTGGGTCGCCGTGCCCGAACTCAGCAGCTGCGTGAACCCGACGTGTTCGCCGTCTGGCGCGACGCGCAGTTCACGCTGCTTCTGAATCACGATGACGTTTGGCGGCACGTTGACGGGCACGGTGATCTCCAGCAGCTGCGAACCCGCTCCGCACGAGTTCACCCCTCCAGCGCATTCCAGGATGTAGTGATCGGCCGTCTCACCACCGGAGTCGGATTGAGTGCCGACACTCAACAGGATTCGCTCTCCGTCATCGAAAACGAATGGCTTGGAGAGGTTTTCGGTAATCTCGGGTGCCAAGCCACAGCTCAGACACTGTAGTCCCGTGCCATCGGTACCGACCCGATAGATCTCGGATCGGCTGCCGCCCGCCGGAGTCGGGAAACGTCGTCCTCGTCGGCGTCATCGTCGACTGGATCCTCGTCCTCATCGTCGTCCTTTTCGTGGTTGAGAGCCTCGTCTGCGGTATCGCGATCCTCGCCGGATTGCCGCTCGGATCTGTCCGGTTCACGGGTTTCGGAGTCGGACCCGGACGCTTGCGAGGTGTCACCGCCGCTGGCGGTGCCGGTGTCGGCAGTCGCGACTGCGTGCCCGGTGGACACGACGGCGGCAACCGCCAAGGCGGCAGCGATGCCTCCGTAGCGGGCCACGTGGACGACGGCGGGACGTCGAGAATCCGGTCGGCACTCGGCTGTCAACTCGCCATCCTCCGCCTGCCCGCGGTAACCGACCTTCGACATGTTCCCTCCAACAGACGTTCAAAAAACATTCAACAGTGAATGCAACATAACGTAGGCGTCAAAGTGACGGTCCGTCAAGAGTGAACTCTGTCGACATTCCAATTGCACATCCGTCCATTTCGCGCCGACTACATACGCACCAATTTTGTCGTTCACGTTCTAGGGCAAAGGATTCAAGAGCACGGCGTTGGGGCCAGCCACCGGCCCGGCAAGGGATGCGGTTACCGCCCACCCCTGAACCGCCAAGAGAGTTCAGCTCCCACTTAACATGCTGAACTGTATGCAAAACAAAAAGTGAATCCCCATCAGACCTAGACAGACAGACGGTAATTGTCTAATCTTCCAGGATGGCTGCTGCCGGCGCTCCACGCTCGCGCCGTCTCGTATCCAAAGCCGCCGCAGCTCTGATGGCTGTCGTCCTCGTCTCCGGATGTGCTTCGTGGCGCGGCATCTCCGGTGTGCCCCTGCCCGGCGGGCCCGGGTCTGGCGAAGGCCGTCTGACCGTGTATGTGCAGATGGCAGACACCTTGGCCATCAATGTCAACAGCCGGGTTCGCGTCGCCGACGTCTATGTGGGACGCGTCAGAGCGGTCGAACTGAAGAATTGGATCGCCACGCTCACCGTGGATCTCGAACCCACCGTCCAGCTGCCCGCCAATGCTGTTGCCGCGATCGGCCAAACAACCCTGCTCGGGAGCCAGCACCTCGAGTTGACCGAACCGCCGGACCCCTCCCCCGTGCCGCTGACCGATGGTGACACCATTCCGCTCACCCGCACCTCGGCATTCCCGACAACCGAACGCACGCTCGCCGCAATCACGTCGGTGCTGACCGGAGGGGGGTTGCCCAACCTCGAGGTGATCCAGACCGAGGTCCACGACATCCTGACAGGTCGAGCCGAAACGATCCGCGAGTTCCTCTCGCATCTGCGGGATCTGACCGACGGCCTCGATCGCCAGCGCGCCGACATCGGCCGAGCTATCGATTCAACCGGGGAGCTGTTGGACATCGTGGTGGACCGGGTCGGCATCATCGACAGGACATTGCAGGCGGTTCCGCCCCTGATCGAGCACCTGGCTGCAAGTCGTGACCGCATAGTGGAGGCTCTGATCGCGCTCGGCAGGATCGGTCGTTCGGTGGAGTCGACGCTGGGCCCCGCGGCAACCCCCCTCGCGACCAACCTGGCTCACCTGCAGTCACCGCTGAGCGAGCTGGCGAGGTCGGCTCCGTATTTGCTGGGCGCCTTGCGAATGATGATGACCGCGCCTTTTCCCTGCTGCGACGCGATACCTAAAGCGGTCCGCGGCGATTACGTCAATGCCTCGATCACCATCGACCTCACGCTGAGTGCCCTGGACAACGGGTTCCTCAGCGGAACCGGTCTCGCCGGTTCACTGAGGGCCATCGAGCAGGCCTGGGGACGTGACCCGGCCACGATGATCCCCGACGTCCGTTACACCCCGAATCCGCTCAACGCCACTGGCGGGCCGCTCATCGAGCGGGGTGAATGAGAGTCAGCTCCCGCTGAGATGGTCGACGAGCGCGGTCAGCTCGGAAGCCTCCCAGGAGCGGGCTTCGTGCGCGTCCCAGATGTCGTAGGCACGGTCGAGGGCCTCGCGCGCGGGCACGCCCCGAACGGTTTGCAGCGCGGTCATCGCCAACAGCAGGGCGCTGGTCTCGGGCGAGTAGAGGATGTTGTCTCTCATGCCCGAAGTTCTACCGCGTCGACTCAGAGCGTGGCCGGGCGGATCACGACGACCGACTTCGTCCGCGAGCCGGCGTCCTCCAGCAGTGCCATCACCCGTCCGTCCGGTGCCGTTGCGGCGTACACACCGTCGATTCCGGCGGGCGGCACGTGACGCCCGTGGCTCACGTCGACGACCTCCGCCTCGCTGAGGTCGCGGCGCGGAAACGCCTGCAGGCACGCCTCGTCCAGCGTGTAGCTGAGTCGGGCGTCATCGGCCAGCTCGTCGAGCGTGCGGGCCTGCCCGAGCCCGAACCCCCCGACGCGGGTGCGCCGCAGCGCGGTGAGGTGGCCGCCGACGCCGAGGGCGGCCCCCACATCGCGTGCCAGCGCCCGGATATAGGTGCCGCTCGAACAGTCCACGACCACGTCGACATCGAGGAGATCGCCGGTATGCCGGACGGCAAGGACGTCGAACCGGTCGATACGCACAGGACGGGCGGGCAACTCCACGGCACGGCCTTCGCGTGCCATCTGGTAGGCGCGCTTGCCGTCGACCTTGATCGCACTTACCGCTGACGGCACCTGCTGGATCGGCCCTCGCAGCGGCGCGATGGCCGCGTCGATCTGCTCGACAGTGACATGAGCCGCCGAAGCCTGCTGCAGCAGTTGGCCTTCGGCGTCCTCGGTGGAGGTCGTCTGACCCAGCCGAATCGTCGCCTCATACGACTTGTCCGTGGCCGTCAGCAGACCCAGGATCTTGGTGGCGCGTTCGATCCCGACCACCAGCACACCGGTCGCCATCGGGTCCAGGGTGCCGGCATGCCCCACCTTGCGGGTACCGAACAGGCGGCGGCAGCGGCCGACGACATCGTGGCTCGTCATGCCGCCGGGTTTGTCGACGACGACGATGCCGGGGGCCGGATGGCTCGTCGTGCGCGCGTCCGGCGTCACAGCACGATTGCGGTCAGGGCGATTCCGTTGCGCACCGACCAACGACCCGACAGTGAAGTCAGGGGCGGCCCGGCTTCGGCGGCCGGATCGATCAGGATCCGCGAGGTGAACGTGCCGCTCTGGCCCGTGCTGTCCGAACTGTCGACGTCAAAGGTGATGTGCGCGTCCTCGAAGCCCAGCCACCGATGCGTCAGCGGATACCACGCTTTGTAGGTCGCCTCCTTGGCGCAGAACAACACTCGGTCCCAGTGCACCCCGCCGGGCATCGCGCCGAGTTCGTGTCGTTCGATGGGCAGGCTGATCGCGTCGAGGACACCGTTGGGAAGCACGTCGTGCGGTTCGGCGTCGATGCCCAGCGAACGCACCTGCGCGCGTAGGCCGATCGCCGCGCCCCGGAAGCCCTCGCAGTGGGTGAGGCTGCCGACGACGCCGTCGGGCCAGCACGGTTCGCCCTTGTCTCCCTTGAGGATCGGCACAGGCTCCATGCCCAGGTCGACGAGCGCCTGACGCGCGCAGTAGCGGACGGTGATGAATTCGTTGCGCCGCTTGGCCACCGACTTGGCGATCAGCGGCTCCTCCTCGGGCAGAGGGGCGAGCTCCCTCGGGTCCGAGTACAGCTCGGCGGCGGCCAAGGCGCCGACGCCGCCGGGCAGCACTCCGGCGAGCAGGGGTGCTGCGATCACGCCCGGTCCTTGATCCGCTGCTGCATCTTCGCCGCGTTCTCGCGCATCTCCTGGGTGATCTGGAAGTGACCCCCGAACTCGTTGAGGTAACCGGGCGCGTACTTCGGGTCGGGCAGAATCTGACGCAGCCAGCGGTAAGGCCTGCGGCGCCGCCACTCTCGCGGATAGCCGACGGAGACTTCTTCGAACCGCACGCCGTCGTACCACGTGGTGCGCGGGATATGCAGGTGGCCGTACACCGAGCAGATCGCGTTGTAGCGAGTGTGCCAATCGGCGGTGGCGGTGGTGCCGCACCACAGCGAGAACTCGGGATAGAACATCGCATCGCAGGGTTCGCGCACCATCGGGAAGTGATTGACCTGGACGGTCGGCATCATCCAGTCGAGATCCTCGAGCCGCTTGCGGGTGTAGTTCACGCGGTCGCGGCACCACGCATCGCGCGTCGAGTACGGCTCCGCCGAGAGCAGGTACTCGTCGGTGCCGACGATGTTCTTCTCCTTGGCGATCGCCAGGCCCTCGGCCTTGGTTCCCGCGCCCTGGGGCAGGAAGGAGTAGTCGTAGAGCAGGAACATCGGGACGATCGTCGCGGGCCCGCCCTCTTCGGTCCACACCGGATAGGGATGCTCGGGGGTGATGATGCCCATCTCGTCGCACATGTTGACGAGGTAGTCGTAGCGCGCCTTGCCGAAGATCTGCATCGGGTCGCGTTGGGTGGTCCACAGCTCGTGGTTGCCCGGGATCCAGATCACCTTGGCGAAGCGTTTACGCAGCAGATCCAGTGCCCACCGGATCTCGTCGGTGCGCTCGGCGACGTCACCGGCGACGATCAGCCAGTCGTCGGGCGAGGCCGGATGCAGCGACTCGGTGACCGGCTTGTTGCCGGTGTGCCCGGTATGCAGGTCACTGACCGCCCACAACGTCGGGCGCCGTTCGTCAGTGGTCACAACCCGTCAGCCTACTGCTGGACATGGGCCGGCCACCCGGTGGCAACTAGAACAGGTTCTAAGTTCCCGCCCGGCGGCCCTGCACGGCCCGATACACTCCCGGGACACGTTGTGTGTCCGACCACAACAACCGGCACCCGAGGGGGTTCACGATGGTCGCCAAGCTGCGACTGTTCTCGGCGCTGTGCGCGCTGGTCGCAGCGGTGGTCGTGGTCTGGCAGGCCAACCCTGTCGGCCCCGCGGCGACCGGCAGCGTCGACCTCCGGTCCACGTTCGCGCCCCTGCCGAACGCGACGACGACGATCAAGTCGCCGGTGATCGAGCTCACGGACCCTGATCCGTTCGACCCGTGCCGCGACATCCCGCTCGACGTCGTCCAGCGGATCGGACTGGCCTTCACCCCACCCACCGCCGAGGACAGCCTGCGCTGCAAATATGACGCCGGGAACTACCAGATGGCCGTCGAGGCATTCGTATGGCGGACCTACGAGCAGACGCTGCCACCGGACGCCGTGGAATTGGACATCAACGGTCACCGCGCCGCCCAGTACTGGATCATGAAGCCCACCGACTGGAACAACCGCTGGTGGATCACCTGCATGGTGGCGTTCAAGACGAGCTACGGGGTGATCCAGCAATCGCTGTTCTACTCCCCGATCTACTCCAACCCCGACCCCGACTGCATCCAGACCAACCTGCAGCGCGCCCATGAGCTCAGCCCGTTCTACATCTATTAGCGGCTGTTAGCGGGCCACCGGGCGTTGCGTAGCCTCGTGGGGTGACGCTCCAGCAGGCTGCCATGGTGAGGCTCAGCAACGTGCTGCGGCTGCCGCCGCCGATTACCGAGTTCGCCGTCGACCGCCACGTGCGGGTGCCGATGCGCGACGGCGTCGACCTGATCGCCGACCACTATGCCCCGCAGACGGAAACGCCCGCAGGCACGTTGCTGGTGCGGGCCCCCTACGGCCGAGGCTGGCCGTTCTCCGGCCTTTTCGGCGCGGTGTACGCAGCACGCGGTTACCACGTGGTGTTCCAGAGTGTGCGCGGCACATTCGGTTCCGGGGGTGTCTTCGATCCGTTCGTCAACGAGGTCGCCGACGGTGCCGACACCGTGGCGTGGATGCGCGACCAGCCGTGGTTCACCGGGACGTTCGCGACGATCGGGCTGTCCTATCTCGGCTGGACGCAGTGGGCGCTGCTCGCCGATCCGCCACCGGAGCTGAAAGCCTCCGTCATCACGGTCGGACCCCATGATGTCAGCGGACCACGCTGGGGCACAGGTTCGTTCGCGCTGAACGACTTCCTCGGCTGGAGCGACCTCGTTTCGCGTCAGGAGAACCCGAACCGGCTCGGGCTGCTGCTGCGGCAGGCACGCGCACAGCGGTTGGTGACCCGCGCGTCGCTCGGTTCCCCGCTCGGGGCTTCCAGCCGAGCGCTGCTCGGCGCAGGTGCGCCGTGGTTCGAGACGTGGCTCGACCATCCCGATCCCGAAGATCCGTTCTGGACGGGCCTGCGCTTCGGCGACGTATTGGCCGGCAGCGAAGTGCCCGTGCTGTTCCTCACCGGCTGGCAGGACCTGTTCCTGGAACAGACACTTCAGCAATACGGGAAGCTGCGCGATCGCGGCGTCACCGCGGGGCTCACCGTGGGGCCGTGGACCCATGGCCAGATGATGACCAAGGCCGCCCCGACGGTGCTCCGCGAGACTCTCGACCGGCTCGGCACCCACCTCGGCGGCGCGTCCACAACGAGGACCGCGCCTGTGCGCATCCACGTCAACGGTGTCGGCTGGCGCGACCTGCCCGAGTGGCCGCCCGCAGCCAAAGACTTCGTCCTCTTTCCCTCGCCCGGTGGCCGGTTGCGTTTCTCTGCAACAGATTTCAGCCAGTCGGAGACGTTCGTCTACAACCCTGCCGACCCGACCCCGACTGTCGGCGGACGGCTCCTGTCCCCCGCGGGCGGCTACCGTGACGACACCGTCCTGGCGCGCCGCGCCGACACGCTGACATTCACGAGTGATCCGCTGCCCACCGACCTTCAGGTGATCGGCACGCCTGAGGTTCATCTGGCGCACATCTGCCCTAACCCGTACAACGATCTGTTCGTCCGGATCAGTCAGGTCGACCCGCACGGCGGCTCACGCAACGTCAGCGACGGCTACCTGGCCGGCGCACCGTCGGCCACGGTGCGTATCGAGTTGGACGCCCTCGCGTGGACATTCCCCGCCGGCTCCCGGATCCGGGTCCTGGTCGCGGGCGGCTCCCATCCGCGGTTCCTCCGGAATCGGGGCACAGGCGAACCCTCCTCCAAGGCAACGGCATTCGCGACGGCGCGGCACACCGTGAATCTTTGCGAGGCAACCAGGCTGACGCTTCCTGTGTCAGCCGACTGAATCCCTGACCTGTCGAGCAATCGCGTCCAGCGCCGCATCGTCATGCACCGGCGCTTCCCAGGCCGGGTTCACCGGCAGCTGTACCCAGCTTGAGCATCCGCGGTATTCGGGAACGCGCTGCAGCCGCACGGGGCTGGTCAGCCGGGCCGACGAGACGACCAGCACGGTCAGCCGGTGCCGCGGCCGGAAGTCGAGCCGGTCCTCCTGGACTGACCGCTCGGTCCAGATGTGCAGCGGCGAGATCTCAGCCAGCCCTTCAGGGCGTTCGACGGCGATGGCGGCAACCACCCGCGCGCCGGCCCGCACGACGACCGCGTCCTCGGTGCTGTCGGAGGCGGCGGCGTTCAGCAGGTCGCGATGCTCGGGTCTCACCCTTTCGGCATGACTGTGGGCGACGGTCGGGAACAACAGAAACCGCGACCGCGCCACTTCGGGAGCCATCTCGAAGCGTTTCTCGTGGATGCCGCCTTTGCGCAACAGCACGGTCTGCCTGCCGTCGAGAAGCGCGTGCACCGCCGCGCCCCACTCCTTGAGTGCGGGATGCGTCACTTCAGGTTGAGGCGCGCGCGGACTTCGGGACGCCGCAGCGGCGGAACAGTTTTCGGCGGCTGTTTGCGGGGTTGCAGTCCGGCCAGCAGCTGCTGCGTGGTTCGGGTCACCTCGGCGACCGCGAGCTCGAACGCTTCGGCGTTGGCGCCCGACGGCCTGGTGATCCCGCTGACCTTGCGCACGTACTGACGAGCCGCGGCCTCGATCTCCTCGCCGGTGGCAGCCGGCTCAAGCCCCCGCAACTCCGTGATGTTTCGGCACATGACCTCCACGATAGGTGCTTGACACGTGTCGATACGGTGAGCGGATGAGCTCCGGAGACGACGTCCTGCTGATCGACACCCGCGACCGCATCCGCACCTTGACGCTGAACCGGCCCGGTTCGCGCAACGCGCTGTCCTCGGCCCTGCGCACGAGCCTGTTCGCGGCGCTGCGGGACGCGCAGGCCGACGACGACGTCGACGTCGTCATCCTCACCGGAGCGGACCCGGTGTTCTGCGCGGGCCTCGACCTCAAGGAACTCGGCGACACCACGGACCTGCCCGACATCTCGCCGAAGTGGCCGCCAATGTCGAAGCCCGTCATCGGGGCCATCAACGGCGCCGCGGTCACCGGCGGTCTCGAGATCGCGCTGTACTGCGACATCTTGATCGCGTCCGACCAGGCCCGGTTCGCCGACACCCACGCCCGGGTCGGGCTGCTACCGACGTGGGGTCTGTCGGTGCGCCTGCCGCAGAAGGTCGGCGTCGGCATGGCCCGCCGGATGAGCATGACCGGCGACTACCTCTCTGCGGAGGAGGCGCTGCGCTGCGGGCTCGTCACCCAGGTGGTTCCGCACGGCGAGCTTCTCGACACCGCTCGTCAGGTCGCCACGTCGATCGTCGGAAACAACCAGAAGGCGGTGCGCGCGCTGCTCGCCTCCTACCACGCCATCGACGACGGCCAGAACGGCGGCGCGCTGTGGCAGGAGGCCGCCGCCGCCCGCGAGTGGATGAAGAGCGCGACCGGCGATGACATTGCCGCAAGCCGCAGCGGTGTGATCGAGAGGGGCCGGTCCCAGGTGCGCTAGAGCGCCGACAGGATCAGCTCGCGGTAGCGCTCTTTCATCGTTTCCAGGACTTCCAGACCGTCTGTGGCCCAAACGTTTTCGTTGAGGATCTCGACTTCGACGTCGTCGCCGTAACCCGCGGTCGCCGAGGCGGTCTATCTCGCCAACCGGGTGCGTGATCTCCTCGGAAGTGCCTCGGCCGCCGACTGATTCGTCACCCCGCACCGCGAGCGCGCGTGTCTGCACACATCTCCCCCGGTGTGTCGTGTGCAGATGCGCGCGTTCGCCGCGCCCGAGCGTCAGCCCCCGTTCGACTGCTCTGCAGCCAGGTCCTCCAACGACATTCCCGCGACCAGACGATCCAGCGCACCCGTCATGGTCGGGCACTCGCTCGCCGGATGCTCGGTCGGGCAGTTCAGCGCGTGGGTGAGGAACTGTTGGGCCGCCCTGGCCTGCTTGATGACCCTGTCCAGCTCCGCGATCTGTTCGCGAACGCTTCCGCGCCACTGTCCGCCCGGCGCATCGAGGACCGCCGCGGCCGTCTGCAGCGGCACCCCCAGCCGATGCACGATCTTCAAAAATGCCAAGCGGCGCAGTTCTTCCCGCCCATACATCCGGCGGCCGGACACCCTCGACCTCGGTCTGACCAGTCCCTGCTCGTCGTAGTACCGCAACGCCGAGGCCGACATCTGCAGTCGGGCCGCGGCCTCGCCAATCGGGATCAGGTCCATTCCGCCATTTGACTTCAACCCACCTTGAACCGGCAAGGTCGTGCCCATGAATGATCTCGCCGTCAATCACCACGCCGATCACCCCGGTTTCTCGGGCGTCACCGGCTCGCTGTTCGCACTGGTGTTCCTGCTGACCGGCCGGGCCGGCGCCAGGCTCGCGGCTGATATCAGTGGGATCGGCGCCGCCGACCACGTCGTCGACGTCGGCTGCGGTCCCGGCACCGCCGCGCGGGTGGCTGCCGGCAGGGGCGCTCGGGTCACCGGAGTCGACCCGTCGGCGGCGATGTTGCGCGTCGCGCGGCTCGTCACGCGCAAACGTGCGGGCATCTCCTGGGCCGCGGGCGGCGCCGAAGCGCTCCCGGTCGCCGACGCCTGCGCGACCGTCGTATGGGCCTTGGCCACCGTGCACCACTGGCAGGACGTCGCCGCCGGGCTCGCCGAAGCGCAGCGGGTACTGGTGCCCGGCGGACGTCTGCTGGCCGTCGAGCGTCAGTCGCCGCCTGATGCCACCGGGGTCGCAAGCCACGGCTGGACCGCAGAGCAGGCCGAAGCCTTTGCCGCCCTCTGCCGCTCGACAGGCATGGTCGACGTCGAGGTTGAGAACTGGCGTGCGGGCCGTAGACCGGTGTGGGCGGTCAGCGCGAGGCTGCCCAAATGAACGAGGCCCACTGCTCGGTGACGACATCCTCGAGGTCGGCCTGACCTCCCGTTACGCGAGAATCCCTGTCTCGGCGCCGACTTCAGAGAGACCGTAGTTGCCTCGCAGCGTCTGCCCGGTGTACTCCGTGCGAAAGAGTCCGCGTCGCTGCAGGATCGGCACCACGTGGTCGACGAAATCTTCGAGCCCGCCAGGCAGGTAGGGCGGCATGATGTTGAACCCGTCGGCGGCACCGCCGGTGACCCAGCGTTCGATGTCGTCGGCGAGCGCCTCCGGAGTGCCGGCGAACGAGCGGTGCCCGCGACCGCCACCGAGCTTGGCGATGAGCTCGCGCACAGTCGGTTGCTCCCGTTCGGCGAGATCCTTGATGAGCTGGAACCGGCTCTTGTGTCCCTCGACCACGGTTACGTCACCCAGCGGCGGCAGTGGAGTGTCGAGGTCGTGCTGCGTCACATCGATCCCGAGCATGTTCGACAGTTGTCGCAGTGCATAGTCCGGCGAGATGAGCTCGGTGAACTGGCGTTCCAGTGCGTCCGCCTCGGCCTGGGTGGATCCGAGGAAAGGGACGACGCCGGGCAGGATCTTGAGCTCGTCCGGTGAGCGCCCGAAGCGTGTCACCCGCGCCTTGAGGTCGCGGTAGAACCGCCTGCCGTCGGCGAGGGTGCGCTGGGCGGTGAACACCGCCTCGGCGTATCGGGCCGCGAAATCCTTACCGGCCTCCGACGATCCGGCCTGCACGAGCAGCGGGCGGCCCTGCGGCGATCGCGGGACGTTGAGCGGCCCCCTGACGCGGAACAGGTCACCGTCGTGGTGGATCTGATGAACCTTGTCCGGATCGGCGAACTGTCCCGCCGCGGGGTCGAGGACGAGCGAGCCCGGCTCCCAGCTGTCCCACAACTGCAGCGCGACGCGGACGAACTCGTCGGCGCGGGCGTAGCGCACGTGGTGCTCGGGGATGCCGTCGAGGCCGAAGTTTGCGGCCTCGTCGGCGCCTGCGGAGGTCACGATGTTCCACCCGGCCCGGCCGCCCGAGATGTGGTCGAGGGAGGCGAACGCGCGGGCCAGCGTGTACGGGTTGTTGTAGCTCGTCGATGCGGTCGCGATGAGCCCGATGTGTTCGGTGGCCGTGGCGATCGCCGAGAGCAGCGTGATGGGTTCGAACACCGACTGGGTGTTGCGGGCGATGTTCGCGCCCACCGCGAGGCCGTCGGCGAAGAACACCGAGTCGAGCTTTCCGCGCTCCGCGAGGCGGCCCAGATTCTGGAAGTGGCCGACATTCAGGACGTCGGACTCGGTGGTGTGTGGATGCCGCCACGCGGCCTCGTGATGACCGACGCCCATCAGGAATGCGTTGAGGTGAATCGTCATTGCTTCGGCCTCCACTTGGTCACTCGGGACTCGATGAACACCAGCAGGTAGTTGAAGGTCAGCCCCAGCACCGACACGGTGAAGATGCCTGCGTACATCTGCGGGATCTGGAAATTGAACTGCGACGAGATGATGAGGTAGCCCAATCCTGCTTTTGCGCCGACGAATTCGGTGGTGATGAGGACGAGGAACGATGCTGCCGCCGCCAGGCGCAGGCCGGTGAAGATCGTCGGCAGCGCCGCCGGGACGATGACCTTGTAGAACAGCGTGAAGTCTTTGACGCCCAGTGAACGCGCCGATTTGATGAGCAACGGATCGACGTTGCGCGCCCCGCTGATGGTGTTGTAGACGATGGGCCAGAAGCACGCGTAGCCGATGATCGAGATCTTGGAGATGTCGTCGATGCCCAGGATGAGCGTGAAGACCGGCAGCAGCGCAACGGCGGCGGTATTGAGGAAGATCGCCAGCAGCGGGGTGAGTATCTCCGCCACGGTCGAATACCAGGCGATGAGCAGGCCGAGCGGGACGGCGATCGCGATGGCGAACGAGAACCCGGTCAGCGATCTGCGCATGCTCGCCGCGATGTTCTGCTGCAGCGAGCCGTCGGCGATCAGGCCCCACAGTGCCTGGAGCACCTCGGTGAACGGGCTCAGGAATGCTCGGTCGACCCAGCCCAGGGTGGGCGCGAGCTGCCAGATCGCCAGGAACAGCGCCACGGCAAGTACGCGCTTGAGGACGGTGGCGAGCAGCCGCGCTGCCCGCCGCAGCGTCGACGGACCTCTGCGCCCCCGTTCGATACCGGCCGCCGGAACAGCTTGCGGCGAGCTGGATTTGGCCACCGTGTTCGCCGCGGTCATCTATGCCGCCCCTTTCGCTGCGGCCAGTGCCGGGTCGTGGGCTTCGAAAGCCTTGCGGACCTCGTCGTGGAGCAGCGCCCAGATGCGGCGCCGGTAGGCCACGAAATCCGGTGTCGAGCGCAGGTCGTCCACTCTTCCCGTCGCTTCGCTCGCCCCGGCCACATCGCGGTTGGGCAACTCGATCGGCACGATCGTCTTGATGCGTCCCGGCTGGCTCGTCATCACGGCGACGCGCTGGCCCAGGAACACCGCCTCGTCGATGCCGTGCGTGATGAAGAGAATGGTCGTTCCCGTGCGCTCCCAGATCTCACGCAGATCGCTCTGCAGCGCCTCGCGGGTCTGGGCGTCGAGCGCCGCATAGGGCTCGTCCATCAGCAACACCTCGGGTTCGTAGGCCAGACTGCGGGCGATCGCGACGCGTTGGCGCATCCCTCCGGACAGTTCGTGCGGATAGTGCTTGGCGAACGGGGTGAGCCCGACGAGTTCGAGGACCTCGCGGGCCCGATCGGCGCGTTCGCGACGACCGACGCCTTTGATCTCCAATCCGAACTCGATGTTGGCCAACGCCGTTCGCCACGGGAACAGCGCGTACTGCTGGAAAACGACCCCACGGTCCAGCCCGGGCCCGGTGATCGCCGTGCCGCCGAGCAACAGTTCGCCTGAGGTCGGTTTCGACAGGCCGGCGACCAGGTCGAGCAGCGTCGACTTTCCGCATCCGGAGGGTCCCACCAGGGTCAGGAACTCGCCAGGAGCGATGTCGAGTGACACGTCGTCGAGGGCGCGGAACTCGGGCCCGTTGTCCCGGCCGGGAAACGTCTTGGTCACGTTGCGGATCGTGATCCCGAAGTGTGCGGACTTCGCAGCCATCAGATCAGCGCTCCACTGCCGGCGCGGCGGCATCGGCGGGCTGGACGGCGGTGGTGGCGTTGTCGTTGAACTCGTTGGTGTACAGCTCCGACGGCGGCGGCACTTCCTTGACGGCGCCGGTCGAGATGAGCCAGTCCGACCAACGTTCGAAATCCGCGTCGACGATGTAGCCGTAGTACGACGGGACGCCTGGTGAGAGCCAGTACTTGAGGGTCTCGCTCGTCTCATTGGGTCGCTTGCGGGCGTCGATGATCTCGGTCTGCACCCGCACCACCTCGTCGCGCGGTGTCAGACGCGCCCACTGGATGGCCTTGCCGACCCCGTCGACGAATGCGCGGACGGCCTCGGGATGCTTGGCGATGAAGTCGTTGCGGAAGACGTACGGCCCGCCGTTGAACGGCCCGTACTGAGAATGCTGATCCCACAGGGTGCGCAGTCCGCCCGCCGCGTCTGCGCGCTGCTTGAACTGCCCTGACAGCCCGGCGACGTCGACCTGGCCCCGGCGCAGGGCATCTTCCTGATTGACCGGTGGCAGCGTCACCAGCTCGACCTTTTTGATCTCATCGGCCGAAAGCCCCTCTCCGCGAAGGTAGTTGAAGATGTCGGCTTCGTTCTGCCCGCCCAGGGTGTTGACGGCGATCTTCTTGCCGATCAGGTCGCGCGCGGTGCGGATGGGGCTGTCCTCGGGAACGTAGTACGCGCCGTAGTCGATGTCGTCGCCGCCGTAGTAGTTGATGACCGCCTTGATCTGCGCGCCCGAGCCGACCAGCTTGGCGACGGCGCCGCCGAACGCACCGCCGAAGTCGGTCTGCCCGGTCGCGGCCGACTGGATGTCCTGCGGGCCGCTGATCGTGTTGCCCACCCACTCCAGCTTGATCACGTTCTCGTCGAAGAAACCGAGGTGTTCGGCGAGTTCGGGCAGCGTGACCTGATTGCCCCAGCCCTGGTAGCGCAGCGTCGTCACGCCGCCGTCTGCCCCCTGGTCGGAAGACGACCCACAGCCACTGAGCAGCATCGCGGTCGCGGCGGCGATGCTCGTCAGACGGGTGGTCCAGCGGCGACCTCGGACTCGGGAACGGTCGCTGGTAGGCGCAGCGATAGCAGTCGGCATAGGGGGCAATGGTGGTGCCCGATGGCCGGGGTCAACAACAGTTACGTTCTGCGCGAGCCCAATTCGCTCGGCGCAGGATCGTCAGCGTGTGCCGGGCACCAGCCAGCGGCCAGATAGTGCCCGCCAGCCCACGAAGATCAGCCGCAACACCATGAAGGTCGCCAGGCCCGCCCAGATTCCCAGCAGACCCCACCCGTAGGCCAGCGAGAGCCAGATCAGCGGAAGGAAGCCGAGCAGCGCACTGGCCAGTGTGGCGTTGCGCATGAACGTGGCGTCGCCCGCGCCCAACAGCACGCCGTCGACGGCGAAAACTATTCCGGCGACAGGCAATATTCCGACGAGGAACCACCATGGCACTGCGATAGCGTCGAGCACCGAACGATCGGTCGTGAACACGGACGGGAACACCGAGGCCCCCAGCGCGAACACCGCGGCGAGGACGAGCCCGGAGACGGTGGAGAAGATCGTCACCCGCCACGCCACCGATTTGGCGTATGTCAACTGCCCCGCGCCCAGCGCGGCGCCGACGAGTGACTGGGCAGCGATGGCGAGCGAATCGAGCACCAGCGCAAGGAAACTCCACAGCTGGAGCACCACCTGGTGCGCAGCCACCGACGCGGCTCCGAAGCGCGCTGCGACGGCGCCCGCGGAGATGAAGCACGCCTGGAAAGCCATGGTCCGCAGAATCAGATCGCGGCCCATCACCACCTGCGCGCGCAGCACAGCTGGACGTAACCCCAGCGGCACCTTCTCCACGACCAGCGCCCGGCAGAACAGCACGGCGGCCAACCACTGCCCCACCACGTTCGCTACCGCCGACCCGGACAGCCCGAGCTCGGGCGCTCCGAGCCATCCGAAGACCAGGACGGGGCACAGCACCGCCGACAGCCCGAAGCCGACGACAACGTATCGCAAGGGCCGCACGGTGTCCTGCACGCCTCGCATCCAGCCGTTCCCCGCGGCCGCGATCAGGATCGCGGGCACCGCCAGGCTGGCGATCCGCACCCACGGCAACGCAGCGTCGGCGATCTCGCCGCCAGCCGCCAGCGCGGAAACCAGCGGGACAGCGGTCAACTGGACCACGGCGACGATGGCGGTGCCGATGCCCAGGGCGAGCCAGGTGGCCTGCACGCCCTCCTCGACCGCTGCCCTTCGGTCCCCCGCCCCGAAGAACCGCGCTGCGCGGGCGGTGGTGCCGTACGACAGGAACGTCAGCTGAGAGCTCAGCACGCCCATGACGAGTGCGCCGATGGCCAATCCGGCCAGGCTCAACGCGCCGAGACGCCCGATAACCGCCAGATCGAACAGCAGATAGACGGGTTCGGCAGCGAGCACACCCAGTGCCGGGAAGGCCAGCGCGGCGATGCGCCGACTGCTCGCCGGTTCGACGGCGTCAGCCAAGGGCCGCACGCAGTGCCGCGACGACGTCGGCGGCGTCCCCGGTGGCCGAGTATCCCGCGGCCAGGCGGTGCCCGCCGCCGCCGAAACCGGCGGCGACTGCGGACACATCGGCGGTCTTTGCCCGCATCGACACCGACCATCGTTGCGGCGCAATCTCTTTGAACACCGCCGCCACTTCGGCCTGCTGGGTGGTGCGGACGATGTCGACGATGCTCTCGACTTCCTCAGGCCTGGCGTCGGTCCACTCGTCGTGATCGACCACGGCGTAGACGAACCCGCGGCCCTCGAGCGCGTCGGCGACCAATTCGGCAGACCCCAGCACCCGGGACAACATCGGCAGCCAGGCGAACGGGTGGGTGTCGAGCAGTGTGCGGCTGACAGCCGCGTTGTCGACGCCAGCCTCGACCAACCGGGCTGCGAGCCGGTGAGCGCGGGCGCTGGCCCAGCGGAACGAGCCGGTATCGGTGGTCAGCCCCGCGTACAGACAGTGCGCCACCCCGGCGTCGATCGGTTTGCCCCATGCGTCGAGCAACTCGGCGATCTGCATCGTCGTCGAATCCGCCGTGGAATCGACGAAGTTCGCACTGCCGAAGAGCTGGTTGGAGACGTGATGGTCGATGACGAGGACGTTGCGGTCGCGGGCAGCGAGATCACCCAACGCGCCGAGTCGGTTGACGCTCGGGATGTCGACGGTGACGAGCAGGTCGGCGTCGCGACGCAGCGTCGCCGGAGGAACGAGCAGGTGCCCGCCGGGCAGCGAGCGCAAGGACTCGGGTAGTTCTTCCGGCTCGGCGAAGCTGACCTGCACCGCCTTGCCGGACTGCTCGAGAACCAGGGCCAGCGCCAGGCCCGCTCCGATGGTGTCGGCATCGGGGAAGACGTGACAGACGATGCTGACGCTGTCGGCTTCTGCGAGTAGTTCGGCAGCCCCGAACGCGTCGACGGCGCGCGCGCCCGCGTCAGTGGTCACATCAGTCATCGAGCGAGTCGGAGCCACGCATGTCCTCTGCGGTCGATCCCCCGGTTGCCTCGTCCACCCCGCTTACACGGTAAGGGTCGGCGTCGCCCGCGTGCTTGGCACCCTGACGAACTCTCGCCAAATCCTCATCTGCTGCCCTCGCCCGGGCCAGCAGTTCCTCCATGCGGTGGGCGGCGTCGGGCACGGTGTCGCGTGCGAACGCGAGTGTCGGGGTGAACCGCACTCCCAGCGAGGCCCCGACCCTGGTACGCAGCACGCCTTTGGCGCTCTCGAGCGCCGCGGCGGCTCCGGCGTAGTCGGGTTCCTCGTCGAGGGAACTACCCAACACCGTGTAGTACAGCGTTGCGTCATGTAGGTCGTTGGTGACCTTCGCGTCGGTGATGGTCACGCCGGCGAGCCGAGGATCCTTGATCTCATACTCGATCGCCGACGCGACCAACGTCGAAATCCGCTTGGCGAGCCTTTTGGCCCGCGCGGGATCTGGCATCTAGACGCGTTCCTTTTCGACCAGCTCGTACGTCTCGATGACGTCGCCTTCCTTGATGTCGGAGTAGGTCAGCGTCAGGCCGCACTCGTAGCCGTCGCGAACCTCGGTGACGTCGTCCTTCTCCCGTCGCAGCGAGGAGATGGTGAGGTTCTCGGCCACCACGACGTTGTCGCGCAGCAGGCGGGCCTTGGCGTTGCGCCGCATGATGCCCGACTGCACGAGGCAACCGGCGATGTTGCCGACCTTGCTCGACCGGAAGATCGCGCGGATCTCGGCGCGGCCGAGTTCCCTCTCCTCGTAGATCGGCTTGAGCATGCCCTTGAGCGCGCTCTCGATCTCGTCGATGGCCTGGTAGATCACCGAGTAGTAGCGGATCTCCACACCCTCGCGGTTGGCCAGTTCGGTGGCCTTGCCCTCGGCGCGGACGTTGAAGCCGATGATGATCGCGTCCGAGGCCGACGCCAGGTTGACGTTGGTCTCGGTGACGCCGCCGACACCGCGGTCGATGACGCGCAGCTCGACCTCGTCGTCGACCTGGATGCCCAACAGGGCCTCTTCCAGCGCCTCGACCGTGCCGGAGTTGTCGCCCTTGAGGATCAGGTTCAGCTGGCTGGTCTCCTTCAGCGCCGAATCCAGGTCCTCCAGGCTGATCCGCTTGCGGGTGCGGGCCGCCATCGCGTTGCGCTTGCGCGCGCTGCGGCGGTCGGCGATCTGCCGGGCGATGCGGTCCTCGTCGACGACCAGGAAGTTGTCGCCTGCGCCTGGCACCGACGTGAAGCCGATGACCTGCACGGGACGCGACGGCAGCGCCTCGCTGACGTCCTCGCCGTGCTCGTCGACCATGCGGCGCACACGTCCGTAGGCGTCGCCTGCGACCACCGAGTCGCCGACGCGCAGCGTGCCGCGCTGGATGAGCACGGTCGCCACCGGACCGCGACCGCGGTCCAGGTGCGCCTCGATCGCCACGCCCTGGGCCTCCATGTCGGGGTTGGCCCGCAGGTCCAGCGACGCATCGGCGGTCAAGATGACGGCTTCCAGCAACTGTTCGATGTTGGTGCCCGCCTTGGCGGAGATGTCGACGAACATCGTGTCGCCGCCGTACTCCTCGGGCACCAGCCCGTATTCGGTGAGCTGACCACGGATCTTGGCCGGGTCCGCGCCCTCCTTGTCGATCTTGTTGACCGCCACCACGATCGGCACATCGGCCGCCTGGGCGTGGTTCACCGCCTCCACCGTCTGCGGCATGACGCCGTCGTCGGCCGCGACCACCAGGATCGCGATGTCGGTGGCCTTCGCGCCGCGGGCACGCATGGCGGTGAACGCCTCGTGACCCGGGGTGTCGATGAACGTGATCGGCCGCTCGGTCCCGTCGAGGTCGACGGTGACCTGGTAGGCGCCGATGTGCTGGGTGATGCCGCCGGCCTCACCCTCGCGGACGGTGGCGTTACGGATCGTGTCCAGCAGTCGGGTCTTGCCGTGGTCGACGTGACCCATGACGGTGACGACCGGCGGCCGGAACTCGAGGTCCTCCTCGCCGCCCTCGTCCTCGCCGTAGGACAGGTCGAACGACTGCAGCAGCTCGCGATCCTCGTCCTCCGGGGACACGACCTGCACCACGTAGTTCATCTCGCTGCCCAGCAGCTCAAGGGTCTCGTCGCCCACGGACTGCGTCGCCGTCACCATCTCACCGAGATTGAACAGCGCCTGCACCAGCGAGGCCGGGTTGGCGTTGATCTTGTCGGCGAAATCGCTCAGCGACGCGCCGCGCGCCAGCCGGATCGTCTCGCCGTTGCCGTGCGGCAACCGCACACCACCGACGACCGGGGCCTGCATGTTCTCGTACTCGGCCCTTTTCGCGCGCTTCGACTTGCGTCCACGCTTCGGGGCGCCACCGGGACGGCCGAACGCACCTGCCGCGCCACCGCGCTGACCCGGACGTCCACCGCCGCCACCGCCACCCGGGCGACCCCGGAAGCCTCCCGCAGCTGCTCCACCGGCTCCACCGCCGCCACCTGGGCCGCCGCGGTAGTTACCGCCGCCGCCACCACCCGGGCGACCGACGCCGCCGGGGCCGGGGCGCGGACCGCCACCGGGACGAGGACCACCACCGGGACGGGGACCGCCACCGGGACGCGGCGGCATGTTGCCCGGCGTCGCGCCGGGACGGGGGCCGCCACCGGGACGAGGACCGCCTGCGCCGGGGCCAGGTCGCGGACCGCCGGGACCAGCCTGGGGCCTCGGCGCCGGACGCTCGACCGGCTGCTGGGACGAGAAGGGGTTGTTGCCGACGCGCGGCGTGCGCGGCGCGGGCTTGGGCCCACCCGGACGAGGTCCGCCCGGGCCGGGACGCGGACCGGGTGTGGGACGTGCCGCCGGAGCCGCAGGCGTCTGCGGGGCCGCCGACGCGGCCGGCGCGGGCGGAGCCGCAGGCGCGGGCGGTGCGGGTGCCGCGGGCGCAGGTGCGGCGGCAGCGGGTGCCGCCGGAGCTGCGGGCTTGGGCTGCTGGGGCGCCGGCGGACCAGGTCGCGGACCTGGCCGCCGTTCGGCGGCTGGAGCCGGCTTGGCGGGCGAGCCGTTGGTCGCGCCTGCGCCGGGCTTCACCTTGTCGGTCTTGTTCCCACCGAAAGATTCACGCAGCCGACGGGCGACCGGGGCCTCCACCGTCGACGACGCGGACTTGACGAATTCTCCTTGCTCGCCGAGACGGGCGAGCACTTCCTTGCTTGTGACACCGAGTTCCTTGGCCAACTCGTGCACGCGGGCCTTACCTGCCACTACATCTCCTGTCTAGGAGGCGACAGCGGTGGTAGGCGCCGCGCCTCGGGTTAGCTATGACGCATGGTCATCGGGGCTTCACGGTGTGCTCATGTTCTTCGCTTACCTGTTCTGTTGCCCGGGCGCGTCGGGCACCTCCCGTGACGGGAAATGCTCTGACACCGCGGTGATGTCCGGTGAACCGGTGATCCGCAACGCTCGGCCGAACGCCCGCCGGCGAACCGCCGCTTCCAGACATTCCGGATCGGGATGCAGCCACGCACCCCGCCCCGGAAGCCTTCTCGCCGCGTCAACGGTCACGACGCTGGGAGCATTCCCAGGACCGTTCCCGCCGTCGACAGCGACAACCCGAAGCAGTTCGACGGCCAGCTCTCGTTTACGGCATCCGATGCATGTCCGCACCGGGCCACCGACGGGGGTGGAAGTGCTTTTTCGCATCCGAGCCGATGTCTCGCGCTGGATCACAGCTGAGTCTACCGTCACCACGGCGCAGACAGGAAAACGGTACTGATCGTGATCCGGCCTCGCTGGTCAGCGCTCCTCCACCGCGCCGTGCGGGGCGTCGCGGCGCGTCGCGGGTCGCGATGCCTGCGCCTCCGCTCCCTCGCCCGCGTCGTCGCTGCGGATGTCGATGCGCCAGCCGGTGAGCCGCGCCGCCAGCCGTGCGTTCTGCCCCTCCTTGCCGATAGCCAGCGACAGCTGGAAGTCCGGCACGATCACGCGCGCCGCACGGGCCGCCGCGTCGATGACCGTCACCGACACCACCTTGGCCGGCGAGAGCGCATTGGCCACGAACCGGGCGGGGTCTTCGTCGAAGTCGATGATGTCGATCTTCTCGCCGGAGAGCTCACTCATCACATTGCGCACGCGCTGTCCCATCGGGCCGATGCAGGCGCCCTTGGCGTTCAGCCCCGGCGCCCGCGACGCGACCGCGATCTTGGACCGATGCCCGGCCTCCCGGGCCACCGCCACGATCTCGACCGAGCCGTCCGCGATCTCGGGGACCTCCAGCGAGAAGAGTTTTCGCACCAGGTTCGGATGGGTGCGGGACAGCGTGATGAGCGGCTCACGTGCGCCGCGGGTGACCCCGACGACGTAGCAGCGCAGCCGGTCGCCGTGTTCGTAGCGTTCGCCGGGCACCTGCTCGGCGGCGGGGATGACGCCCTCGGACCCCTTGGTCTCGCTGCCCATCCGCACGACGACCAGGCCCCGCGCGTTGGCGCGGGCATCGCGCTGGATCACACCGGCGACGATGTCGCCCTCCCTGGCGGAGAACTCGCCGTAGTTCTTCTCGTTCTCGGCATCCCGCAGGCGTTGCAGGATGACCTGCCGGGCGGTTGTTGCGGCGATGCGACCGAAACCCTCTGGGGTGTCGTCCCATTCGTGCAACACGTTGCCGTCTTCGTCGGTCTGCCTGGCCATCACCTTGACGACGCCGGTCTTGCGGTCGATGTCGATGCGGGCGTCCGCCTCATGCCCCTCGGTGTGCCGATAGGCGGTCAGCAGAGCCGATTTGATCGTTTCGACGACGACGTCGACGGTGATCCCCTTGTCGGCCTCGATCGCGTGCAGTGCCGCCATGTCGATGTTCACGGTCAGGCATCCTCTCCGGAGACACCGGCCAGTTCCAACTCACGTGGACTTGGCGGCGAAAACTCCACCTGGACAACAGCTTTGGCGATCGCATTGAGTGCGATGTCGCGTACCTCGAGATTCTTGCGCGGCTCACGCACGACGATGCCGACGGTCCCGTCGCCCAGCTGACCGATCCGCCCGGTCAGGCTCGACCCATCGGCCAACGTGAACTCGGCCAGTCGGCCCCGCGCCCTGCGATAGTGCTTTTCGCTGGTCAGGGGACGGTCCACACCGGGCGAGGACACCTCGAGCACATAGGGCGGTGATTCCAGTTCGTCGAGCAACTCCGAGGCGATCCTGGACAGTTCGGCGACGGAGTCGAGGTCCAGACCGTCGTCGCCGTCGGCCACCACCGTGATGCGCGGCGGGCGGGCGGCGGCGTCGATCACCACGTCTTCGATGTCGTAGCCCGCGCGCGCGAACTGCCCCTCGAGAAGTTCGATCACCTGTCGTTGCGACGGTAATCCCGTAGACCGCTCCGCCACGGCGAGCTCCTCGTCTTGAGTTGTCCGGACACGGTGCGCAGGGAGGGCCCTGCGAATCCGACTCCCCACGATACGCCAGCGTGGCCTAGACAAATAACGAAAAGCGCGCACCGCCGACCGGCTGTGGGCGAAGCGGGTTCCGCGACCCCGTGCCGGGCGGATGGCAGGATGTGGCACGTGCCGAGACCGCCGACCGTCAGCCGTCGACGTGTGCTCGTCGGGGCGGCCGCGCTGGCAGCGCTCTCACTGACTGCGGCGGGCTGCGCGGACCCGCCCCCTCCGCCGGACCTCGACGATCTCACCACCGCACTGGACCGTGCGAGATCCGATGCCGAATTGGCGTCCGCCGTCGCCGCGACCGTCCGGGGACGGCTCGCCGACGTGCTGACCGACGTCGCCGCCCAGCGTGCGGCCCACGCCGAGGCGCTGTCGGAGGAGATCGTGCGGATGACGGGCCACCCGGCGCCCACCGCCGGCACCACCCCGAGTTCTTCCCCGACGACCACGAAATCGGCCTCGGTGCCCGCGCCGACCGCCGAGGACGTGACCGGGGCGCTGCGCGCTTCGGCCGACAGCGCAACGCAGGCCGCGGGAGCACTGTCGGGGTACCGGGCGGGCCTGCTCGCATCGATCGCGTCGTCGTGCACCGCCGCGTACGTAGTAGCACTCGCCGGGACGGGGCAATGACCTCACCCGAACCCGCCACCACCATCCCGGCGCGTCCCGAGAACGCCGCCGCAGGCGCGCTCTTCGACGCGATCGCCACCGAGCACGCCACGATCTACGGATACGGGGTGGTGTCGGCGCATTCCGTACCCGACGTCAACTACCTGGTGTCCTCGGCCATCGCCGAGCATCGCGCACGCCGGGAGGCGGCAATCGAGCTGGCCGAGCAGCAGGGCTTCGCCGCGGCGGTGCCTGCCGCGGGCTATCAGATGCCCATGGAAATCGACAGCCCGGCCGACGCCACCAATCTCGCGGTCCGGATGGAAGAGGACGCCGCCGTCGCGTGGCGTGCCGTCGTCGAGCAGGCCACCGATCAGAACGTGCGCACGTTCGGGGTGACGGCGTTGACCGAATGTGCCGTGACCGCCGCCCGGTGGCGCGTCATCCGCGGCGACAAGACCGTCACCGTCGCGTTCCCCGGCGGCAGCGAATAGCCGGCCGTCAGCCGGAGATCGCGCTGCTGATCTCGCCTACCGCGCCGTCGATCGCCACCTCGCGCTTGTCCCCGCTGAAGCGGTCGCGCAGCTCGACCACGCCGTCGGCCCATCCGCGCCCGACGACGACGATCCACGGCACACCGAGCAGCTCGGCGTCCTTGAACTTCACTCCAGGCGAAGCGGTCCGGTCGTCGAGGAGCACATCGATGCCGAGGCGGTCCAGGTCGGCGGCCAGTTGGGTGGCGCCCGTGCGCGCGTCGGCGTCCTTGTTGGCGATGACCACGTGCACATCGAACGGCGCGACGCTCGAGGGCCAGCGCAGCCCCAGTTCGTCGTGGTGCTGTTCAGCGATCACCGCGACCAACCGTGACACGCCGATCCCGTACGACCCCATCGTCAGCCTCACCGGCTTGCCGTCCTCGCCGAGCACATCGGCGTTGAACGCGTCGGCGTACTTGCGGCCCAGCTGGAAGACGTGGCCGATCTCGATACCACGCGCGGCCACCAGCGTGCCCGCGCCGTCCGGGGACGGATCGCCCTCGCGGACCTCGGCGGCCTCGATGGTGCCGTCCGGAGTGAAATCGCGTCCGGCCACGAGGTCGACGACGTGGTCGCCCTTGGAGTCGGCACCGGTGATCCACGCTGTGCCGTCGACCACCCTTGGATCGACGAGGTAACGAACTCCGTTGGCCAACAAGCCTTTTGGTCCGATGTAGCCCTTCACCAGGAACGGGTACCTGGCGAAGTCGGCGTCGTCGAGCATCGCGTACTCTGCCGGCTCCAACGCGGCGCCGAGGCGCTTGTCGTCGACGTCGCGGTCGCCGGGCACGCCGACGGCGAGCAGCTCCCACTCCCCGCCCGGCTCGCGCACCTTGAGCAGCACGTTCTTGAGGGTGTCGGCAGCGGTTACCGGGCGGCCGGCGAAACTGGGCAGCTCGGCGCTGTTGGCCCAGTCGACGAGAGTGGCGATGGTCGGCGTGTCACCGGTCTGGTGCACGGTGGCTTCCGGCAGACCCTCGAACGGAATGGAGTCGGGCACCGCGGTGATCACGGCCTCGACGTTGGCGGCATACCCGGATTCGGGGCACCGCACATAGGTGTCCTCGCCGACCTCGCTCTCGGCGAGGAATTCCTCGGAGGCGCTCCCGCCCATCGCCCCGGACACCGCCGAGACGATCACGTAGCGCACCGCCAGCTTGTCGAAGATCCGCTGATAGGCCTCGCGGTGTAGGTGATAGGCCGACTTGAGCCCGCCCTCGTCGATGTCGAAGGAGTACGAGTCCTTCATGATGAATTCGCGGCCGCGCAGAATGCCCGCCCGTGGGCGCGCCTCGTCGCGGTACTTGGTCTGGATTTGGTACAGCGTCAGCGGAAAGTCCTTGTAGGACGAGTACTCGCCCTTGACCGTCAGCGTGAAGAATTCCTCGTGCGTCGGCCCCAGCATGTAGTCGTTGCCGCGGCGGTCTTTGAGCCGGAAGACTCCGTCGCCGTACTCCGTCCACCGGTTCGACGTCTCGTACGGCGCCTTCGGGAGCAGGGCCGGGAACAGGATCTCCTGTCCTCCAATGGCATTCATCTCATCGCGGACGACCTTCTCGATCTTGCGCAGCACCCGCAGGCCCAGCGGCAGCCAGCTGTACAGGCCGGGTCCCACGGGCCGAACGTAGCCGGCCCGGATCAGCAGCTTGTGGCTCGGCACTTCGGCGTCGGCCGGATCGTCGCGCAGGGTGCGCAGGAACAGCTCGGACATGCGGGTGATCACAGCCGACCACCTTACTGACTGCGTTGAACCCCCGAGTCGCTGCGCTCCTACCCCGCCGGAACGCTCAGAGCTCCCCTGCCTCCACGGCTTCGCGCGTCTCCCGTGCCCGCGCGATGTCGCGCGCCGAGTATCCGATAAAGAGCGCCGCGACACCCACCACCAGCGCGATCGCTGCGACCCACAGCAGCGAGTACGTGTACCCGTGACCGAGCGCGTCGAGCTGGGCGGGGCTCATGTCCTTGACGGGCCCGGTCGTCCCACCCAGGTACAGAGTGCGAGATGTCTGCACGGCCTGGATGACCACGAGCACCAACGGGCCTCCGAGGTTGAACACCATCAGCGTCACCGAGGACAGCGGGCCGATGTCGCGGGGCGCCACGTTGGCGAGCAGGCACAGCGGCAGGATCACCGAGATCACCCCGATGCCGACCCCGCCGACGACGACGGGCATGAACAGATCGGGGAAATAGGGAATGGTCCGGTCGAGGGTGGACCCGTACAGCATGGCCACCAGGACGAGGACGCCACCGCCGAGGATGACCCAGCGTGGCGCGATCCGCGGGGCGAGGTGGGTCGCCAGTACGTTGCCGAGGACGAAGGCGACCGCGAACGGCATGAAGCTGATACCGGCGCGCAGTGGCGAGTACCCCAGCACATCCTGGACGAGCAGGCCGATCATGACCGACAACGTCAACATCACCCCGCCGGCCATGAAGTACGCGACGAACGACGCCACTCGGTTGCGGTTGTCGAAGATCGACAACGGCACCAGTGGGTTGTCCGCACGGCGCTCGTCGATCAGGAACGCGATGAAGAACACTGCGGCCGCCACCGCTGCCCCGATGACCCACGGGTCGACCCAGCCGCGGGGCGGGCCCTGGGTGAAGACCAGCACCGCCGATGTGCACGCCATCGTCGCCAGCAACGCCCCGGTGATGTCGAGCTTGATGCGTTCGTGACGGGTCTCCGCCAGCCGCGTCACCGCGATCCAGATGATGACGATGCCGATGGGCACGTTGACCAGAAACGCCAGCCGCCAGGACAGACCGGTGACCGCGCCCCCGAGGATGAGGCCCAATACGGAGCCGAGACCCTGCATGGCCGCCGACACGGCGAGCGCGCGGTTTCTGGCGTGCCCCACCGCATAGGTCGTCGCGATCAGCGCCAGGCCGGTCGGCGCAGCCACGGCGGCGCCGACGCCCTGGACCGCGCGGGCCACGATGAGCGTGACCTCTTCGGTGGCCAGGCCGCACACCAGCGAAGCGATGGTGAAGACGCCGACCCCGGACAGGAACGCGCGCTTGTGGCCGATGGCGTCGCCGATGCGCCCACCGAGCAGCAGCAGACCTCCGAAGGCCAGCACGTAGGCGGTGATGACCCAGCTCTTGCCGGCGTCCGAGAGATCCAGATCGGCCTGCATCCGGGGCAGCGCGACGATGACGATGGTGCCGTCGAGGGTCGACATGAGCTGCATGCCGGTGATGGCGACGATCGCGATGCCGAGCACCGACGAGGACAGCGGTTCCGTTTCGCGGTGCGACGACCCGGAAGCCATGGTTGGCCACCCTACCGAGCGAGTGATTTCGGTGTGGTCATCGCCGCTGGGCGGCGATCCTCACGCCCGAATCGCTAAAGCTCTGCTCCGGTCTGATACCGAGCTAAAGCTCTGCCCCGGTCCGATGTCGAGCTAAAGCTCTCCGGCGTCGATGGCGTCCTTGACTTCCTGGGCGTGCGCGACCTGCTCGGCCGTGTAGCCGATGAACAGCGCGGCGCCGCCGACGATGACGGCGACGGCCGCCACCCACAGCAGGCCGTAGGAGTAGCCCTGGTCGAGGGCGTGCAGCTGGGCGGCGTTCATGTCGTTCACCGGCCCGGTGGTTCCGCCGAGGTAGAGGGTGCGCGACGTGATGACGGCCTGGATGATCGCCAGCACAACCGGCCCGCCGAGGTTCTGCAGCATCAGCGCGATCGCCGACACCGGGCCGATCTGGTCGAAGCCGACACCGGCGATCGCCGACACGGTCAGCGGCACGACGATCATGCCGATGCCGAAGCCGCCGACGGTGATGGGCAGCACGAGGTTCGGGAAGTACGGGATGTTGGCGTCCAGCGTCGACCCGTAGATCATCGCGGCCAGCACGAGCACTCCTCCGCCGATCACGAGGATCCGGGGCGGGAACTTCGACACCAGCGCCGAGGAGACGCCGAGTCCGATGCCCAGTGCGATGACGAACGGGATGAAGCCGATGCCGGCCCTCAGCGCGCTATAGCCGAGGATGTCCTGCACATACAGCCCGATGGTCACGGTCAGCGTGAACATCACGCCGCCGGCGAGGAAGATCGCCGCGAACGTGGCGAGCCGGTTGCGGTCGTAGAACAGCTCGAACGGCACAACGGGGTTCTCGGCTGTGCGCTCGACCCACAGGAACGCGATGAGCGCGCCGACTGCGACGAGGCCCGATCCGATGGTGACCGGTGAGATCCAGCCCGCTTCGGGCCCGATCGAGAAGGCGAACACGGCGGCAGTGCAGCCCAGCGTCGCCAGGATGGCGCCGGTGGCGTCGAGCTTGAGGCGCTCGCGGTTGGTCTCGCGCAGCGTCCGGCGGGCCAGATGGATCATCAGCAGCCCGATGGGCACGTTGATGAGGAAAGCCCAGCGCCAGGACACCTCGGTCAGCGCGCCGCCGAGGATCAGGCCCATCACCGAGCCGATGCCTGTCATCGCCGCGAAAATCGCTGTCGCCGCGTTGCGGGCCGGCCCCTTCGGGAATGTGGTGGCGATCAGGGCCAGCGCGGTCGGTGATGCGATCGCCGCGCCGACACCTTGCAGCAGCCGGGCGATGACAAGGGTTGCCTCGTTCCACGCCAGACCGCACAGCACCGACGCGATGGTGAACAGAGCGACGCCGACGATGAAGGTGCGCTTACGACCGATGACGTCGCCGAGCCGACCGCCGAGCAGCATCAGGCCGCCAAAGGTCAGTACATACGCGGTGATGACCCAGCTGCGCCCCGCGTCGGACAAGCTGAGCTCGTCCTGGATCTTCGGCAGCGCCACGATGGCGACCGTGCTGTCCATCGTGGCCAGCAGCTGCATGCCGCCGATCGCGACCACCGCGGCGATGAAGCGCCGAGACGGCATCCAGGCCGGGGTCCTGTTCGGTCGGGCCGCGCCGCCTGTGGGGCTACCGGGATGTCCGCCTGCCGTCTCACCCAGCCGAGGGACGCGGGTCGGCAGGGCCCGGTCGGACACTCGGTCCGGGCCTCGATTTCCCCTGCCTTCTTCATCACGGTGGATGGCGGCACGCTCCGCATCGTTGAGAGCCGTCATAACGGGTTACCTTACAGTAATCTTAAGAACCCTTTAAGTGCCGAAGCCGGCCACCGCCCCGATAACGACGATGGCGGGGGGCCGAATACCGTCCGATCTGATGCGTTCCGGCGTCTCCGCCAGGCCGGCCCGCAAAGTCCGCTGCGACGACGTCGTGCCGTGCTGGACCACCAAGACAGGCGTATCCGCAGGTCGGCCTCCTTCAAGAAGGGCCTTGACGAAGAGTTCGATGCGCTCCACGGCCATCAGCAAAACAATTGTTCCGCTCATGGCGGCGAGCGCATCCCAATTCACTAACGATTCGGGGTGGTCCGGTGCGAGATGACCGCTGACCACCACGAATTCATGAGTAAGACCCCGGTGAGTAACCGGAACGCCGGCCAATGCGGGAACCGCTATGGCACTTGTCACACCGGGCACGACAGACACCGGAATCCCCGCATCCGCGCACGCGATCACCTCTTCGTAGCCCCGGGCGAACACGAACGGATCGCCGCCCTTCAGGCGAACCACGAACTTTCCTTCCTTGGCCCGCGCGATGAGCACGTCGTTGATCGCGTCCTGCGCCATCGCCCGGCCATAGGGGATTTTGGCGGCGTCGATCACCTCGACGTCGGGCGACAACTCGGCAAGCAATTCCTGCGGGGCGAGCCGGTCGGCGACCACCACGTCGGCGTGCGCGAGCAGTCGCCGCCCACGGACCGTGATCAGTTCCGGGTCGCCGGGGCCGCCGCCGATCAACGCGACGCCACCTTTGATGACGCCGGAGGCCGCCGCGCTGTCGTCGGTGAGCAGACCCTGCTGCAGGGCCTCGCGGATCGCCGTGCGAATGCCCGCCGAGCGGCGGTGCTCACCCCCGGCCAGCACGCCCACCGCGAGGCCCTCGTACTCAAAGGTCGCCGGTGTGACGGCGGTGCCCTCGATCGCCACGTCGGCGCGCACGCAGAAGATGCGGCGGCCCTCGGCCTCCGCGACGATCGCGGCGTTGACATCGGGATCGTCAGTGGCGGCGATCACATACCAGGCGCCTTCGAGGTCGCCGTCACGAAACTCGCGCAGTGTCAGGGTGATTCCGTCGATCGCTTCGACAACAGGGGTCGCGGCCCTGGTGATGACGTGGACGTCGGCGCCGCTGGCGACAAGCAGCGGCAAGCGCCGCTGGGCCACCGTGCCACCGCCGACAACGACGACCTTCTTGCCTTCCAGGCGCAGGCCCACCAGATAGGCGTTGTCGGTCTCAGCACTCACCCGGCGAGCTTAAAGGTTGCCGCCGCGGCGACGAAGCGCGCGACCGCCGATGGGTGCGCCGCGGGGTGGGTGTGCAGATAGCCGGCGTGGACTCCCCCGGTCACGGCGCCGTCCTCCATCACCTGCCCACCCCGGCCCCGGTAGCGCCAGGCGGGTTGCCGACCGTCGCCGAATTGCACTGCGGTGCGGTGAAATTCGTGACCGACGATGCGGTCGCCGACCGTGTGGAGCGCAGAATCGGCGACGGCTACCGCGTCCCGGTAGCCCAGGGTGAGCGATTCTGTGAACGACGCCGAACCGGTCAGCACGCCACACATCGGGTGCCCGTCGAGCTCGTCGACCAGATAGGTCAGCCCGGCGCACTCGGCGTGCACCGGCGCTCCGCCCGCGGCCAGCGCCCTGATCTGACCGCGGACCACGTCGTTGGCCGAGAGCTCGGTGCCGAACTCCTCCGGGAAGCCGCCCGGCAGGACAAGTGCAGACGCTCGCGCAGGCAGCGGGTCGCTCAGCGGGTCGAACTCCACGACATCTGCGCCGGCGGCGACCAGGATTTCGCGGTGTTCGGCGTAGCCGAACGTGAACGCCTTACCGGCCGCGAACGCCACCGTCGCGCGCTGAGGCGTCGGGAATTGCGCCGGTGTCCAGGGCTCGTCGACGACCCGGCTCGCGGCGACCCGCGTCACCGCGTCGAGGTCGACGTGCCGGGCCACCAGGTCGGTCATCGCCTGTACGGCCGCATGCGCCCGGCGGCCGTGCTCCACGGCAGTTACCAGCCCGAGATGCCTTGACGGGACGGCGAGTTCGTCGGCCCGCGGGATGGAGCCGAGCACCGGCACCCCTGCGTGGTCACAGGCCTGGCGCAGCACGCCGTCGTGGCGTGCCGAGCCAACGCGGTTGAGGATCACTCCCGCCAGGCGTACCGAACGGTCGAAGGTCGCAAAGCCGTGAAGCAATGCCGCGACGCTGTGGCTCTGGCCGCGCGCGTCGACGACGAGGACGATCGGAGCACCCAGCAGCCCGGCGACGTGGGCGGTGGAGCCTTGTGCGGGCCCGACCGTGGATTCGTTGATGCGTCCGTCGAACAGGCCCATCACACCCTCGACGACGGCGATGTCGGCGTCGTCGCTGCCGTGCCGGTACAGCGGGCCGATGAGGGGCTCGCCGACAAGAACCGGGTCGAGGTTGCGGCCCGGCCTGCCCGCTGCCAGCGCGTGATAGCCGGGGTCGATGAAGTCGGGGCCCACCTTGAACGGCGCCACCCGACGGCCGGCCCGCCGCAGCGCACCCATCAAGCCCGTCGCGATCGTGGTCTTGCCGCTGCCCGACGAAGGCGCGGCAATCACCACCGCGGGCGTACTCACGCTCACCGAGCCCCCCGCCACTCGCACCGCGAGCGCGCGTGTCTGCCCGCCGATGCGCCGCGTCCGCTGGCATTTTGCGCGCGCTCGCTCACCACTCGATGCCCTTCTGCCCCTTGCGGCCCGCATCCATCGGGTGCTTCACCTTCGCCATCTCGGTCACCAGGTCGGCGGCGTCCACCAGCGCCTGCGGTGCGTCACGGCCGGTGATCACCACGTGCTGCGTGCCGGGCCTGTTCGCCAACACCTCGATGACGTCGTCCGTGTCGACCCAGCCCCACTTGAGCGGATAGGTGAACTCGTCGAGCACATAGAAGTCGTGGCGCTGCTCGGCCAGCCTGCGCGAGATCTCGGCCCAGCCGTCCGCCGCCGCGGCGGCGTGATCGACCTCCGTGCCCGCCTTGCGCGTCCACGACCAGCCCGATCCCATCTTGTGCCATTCGACCGGGCCTCCCACGCCGCGCTCCGCGTGCGCACGACCGAGCTCGGTGAGCGCCGTCTCCTCCCCCACTTTCCATTTCGCGCTCTTGACGAACTGGAACACCGCGATGTCGAAACCCTGGTTCCAGGCGCGCAGCGCCATGCCGAACGCGGCCGTCGACTTGCCCTTGCCCGGACCGGTGTGCACCGCCAGCAGCGGGGCGTTTCGTCGCGCCCGCGTCGTCAGTCCGTCGTTCGGCACTGTCAGCGGTTGACCTTGCGGCATCGCATCACCCTTCTACGCGGCACCCTTGACGAGGGCGGTCAGATTGTCGGCACGCAAGTGCGCCAACCGGACCGCAGGCGCGTCGAGCTGGCGGGCCAGTTCCTCCGCGAGATCGAGCCGGATATACGACGTTTCGCAGTCGACGACGACCGCCGCCGCGCCCTCGGCCACCAGCAGAGCCGCCGCCGCGCGCGCCCGACCGAGAGGGTCCGGGCCGCCCGTCGCGCGACCGTCGGTCAACACCACGACGAGGCTGCGGCGCGCACGGTCGCGCGTGCGCTCCCGCACCACCATGTCGCGGGCGGCCAGAAGACCTTGCGCCAGTGGAGTTTTCCCACCCGTGCTGAAGCGGGTCAGCCGACGGCCGGCGATGTGTACCGATGACGTCGGCGGCAGCAACACCGCAGCGTCCTGCCCGCGGAACGTGATGACCGCGACCTTGTCTCTGCGCTGGTAGGCGTCCCGCAACAGCGACAACGTCGCTCCGCTGACCGCCGACATCCGGTCCCGGGCCGCCATCGAGCCGGAGGCGTCGACGACGAAGATCACCAGGTTGCCTTCGCGGCCTTCCCGCAGTGCACGATGGACGTCGTCCGCGGTCGGCCGTATCGCACCCGCGCCGGTCTGTCTGCCCGCCGCGGCCAGCAGCGTCGCGAACACGTGCATCCCGTGGCCGGCGCCCGGCTCGTCGGTCGCCGCGATGACCGTGCCGGTGCGATTGCGCGCGCGGGACCTGCGGCCGGGAGCCCCCTCCCCGACACCCGGGACGACGAGCGCCCGGGTCTTGAACGTCGCAGAGGGCGGAGCGCTCTGCCGGGTCGCCGATCCGTTCTGTCGCGGCGAATTCTCCTGCGGTCGTTGGCTTTCATTGGATTCCGACGATCCACCACCCGGCGGGTCCGGATCGGGATCGGGCTCTGGTGGATTGTCTGCGCATTCGCCGGCCTGCTGCATCGCCTCGTCCAGCCGCTCGGGATCCAGGCCGGGATCGTCGAACGGGTCGCGGCGGCGACGGTGCGGCAGTGCCAGTTCAGCCGCCACCCTGATGTCGTCCTCGTCGACGGTGATATTTCCCGTCGCTTCGCTCGCCGCGGTGGTGGCGCCCCGCCACGCGGCATGTGCCATCGCGGTCCGCGCCACCACCAGGTCGGCGCGCATCCCGTCGACGTCGAAGGCGGCGCACAGGGCAGCGATCCGTCGTAACTCGTTGTCGGGCAACACCACGTGCGGCAGCAGCGTGCGGGCCTCAGCGATGCGTGCGGCCAGGTCTGCGTCCGCGTCGGCAAATCGTGCCGCGAAGCCGGCGGGGTCGGCCTCGTAGGCCAGGCGCGCCCGGATGACCTCGGCGCGCACGTCGACGTCACGCGAGGCGGCGACGTCGACGGTGAGCCCGAATCGGTCCAACAACTGCGGACGAAGTTCTCCCTCTTCGGGATTCATCGTGCCGATCAACACGAAGCGGGCCTCGTGACTGTGCGAGACGCCGTCCCGCTCGATGTGCACCCGCCCCATCGCCGCGGCGTCGAGAAGCACGTCGACAAGATGGTCGTGAAGGAGGTTCACCTCGTCGACGTAGAGGACACCGCGGTGCGCTCGCGCCAACAGCCCCGGGGAGAACGCGTGCTCGCCGTCGCGCAGCACCTTCTGCAGGTCCAGCGATCCGACGACGCGGTCCTCGGTGGCACCGATCGGCAGCTCCACCAACTGCCCACCGTCACCACCGGACGCCGCCGAAAGCACCTCGGCCAGACCGCGCACGGCCGTCGACTTGGCGGTGCCCTTCTCGCCGCGGATCAGCACTCCCCCGATGTCCGGTCGGACGGCGCACAACACCAACGCCAGACGCAGACGGTCATGCCCGACGACGGCGCTGAACGGATAGCCGGGGACGCCGCGCGTCACGGTTTGACCATCGGCACGTGCGGGATCCCGTCGTCGAGAAACTCGTCGCCGTCGCGCACGAAGCCGTGTCTGCCGTACATCTCCTCCAGATAGGTCTGGGCGTTGATGTGGCAGGGGTAGTCGCCGACTTCGGCGAGCGCAGCCTGCAGCAATCTGGCGGTGTGGCCGTGACCGCGATCGGTGCGCTTGGTGCACACCCGCCCGATGCGGAACGCCTTCTGCCCGGCCGGGTGCTCCTCCATCAGCCTCAGCGTCGAAATGACTTCTCCCTCAGGGTTTTCCAGCCAGAAATGCCGGGTTTCGGCGAGCAGATCGCGACCGTCGAGCTCCGGGTACGGAGTGGCCTGCTCGACCACGAACACCTCGACGCGCAGCTTGAGCAGCTCGTAGAGCGTCGCGGCGTCCAGGTCCTTGGCCCAGCTGCGGCGCAGCGCCACTGTCATCTGGAGAAATCCTGGGTCAGACAGACGCCGCTGCCGGGGTGTGCTCGGTGCCCGCGGTCGACTGGCCGTCAGCGGTCGCCGGAACGACGTCGGCGGACTTGTCCAGCTTGAGCACCTTGGTTCCGTGCGCCCAGACATCTTCGAACAGTTTCGGCTCGTCCGAAAGCGGAGTGCCCAGCGAGGGCACCATCTCCTTGAGCTTGGGCTCCCAGCTCGGGTATCGGTCGGGGAAGCAGCGCTTCATCACGTCGAACATCGCGGGCACCGCGGTCGACGCGCCGGGCGAGGCACCCAGCAGGCCGGCGATGCTGCCGTCGGCCGCCGTGAGCACGGTGGTGCCGAACTCGAGGGTGCCGCCCTTGCCCTTGGCCCGGCGGATGACCTGCACGCGCTGGCCGGCGATGTCGAGTTCCCAGTCGGAATCCCTTGCGCTGGGCGCGAAGTCGCGCAGATTCTCGACCCGGGCCGCCTCGCTGAGCAGCAGCTGGCCGATCAGGTACTTCACCAGACCCATTTCGGTGACGCCCACGCCCAGCATCGACAGCAGATTGTCGGGCCTGACCGAGAACGGCAGATCGGTGACCTTGCCCTGTTTGAGGAACTTCGGCGACCACCCGGCGAACGGGCCGAACAGCAGCCAGGACTTGTCGTTGATCACGCGGGTGTCCAGATGAGGGACCGACATGGGCGGCGCGCCCAGCGGAGGCAGACCGTAGACCTTGGCCTGATGCTTGGCCGCCAGCTCAGGATTGCCCGTGCGCAGCCACTGGCCGCCGACGGGGAATCCGCCGAAGCCCTTGGCCTCTTTGATGCCTGCCTTCTGCAGCAGCGGCAACGCGCCGCCGCCCGCGCCGACGAAGACGAACTTGGCGTTGAAGTCCCGCTTGAAACCGGTGCGGCGGTTGACGACCTTCACCGTCCACGAGCCGTCGGAGTTCTGTTTGAGGTCGCGGACCTCGTGACCGAACAGAGTCGACAGGCCCTGCTTGGCGCCGAATCCGATGAGCTGGCGCGACAGTGAACCGAAGTCGACATCGGTGCCGTCCTGCGTCCAGTTCAGCCCGACGGGCTCCGAGAAGTCCCGCTTCTCCGCCATCAGGGGCAGCCGGCGGGCGAATTCGTCACTGTCGTCGATGAACTCCATCGTGGCGAACAGCGGGTTGGTGACCAACGCGTTGTATCGCTTGCGGAGGTACTGCACGTTGTCCTGGCCGGACACGAACGACACATGCGGGATGGGGTTGAGGAAGCTGCGGACGTCCGGGATGACGCCGTTCTCGACTGCGTATGCCCAGAACTGCCGCGACACCTGGAACTGCTCGTTGACGTTCACCGCCTTGGCGATGTCGATCGAGCCGTCGGGGCGCGCCGGCGTGTAGTTCAGCTCGCACAGCGCCGAGTGGCCGGTACCGGCGTTGTTCCACGCGTCGCTGCTCTCGGCGGCGGCGCCGTCGAGGCGCTCGACCAATGTCATGGACCAGCTCGGCTCCAACAGCCGCAGCAACGCGCTGAGGGTGGCGCTCATGATGCCGGCCCCGACCAGCAGGACGTCAATCTTCTCTGCTTCTGACACCTTTTCGTGGGTCCTTCGTGGTTGCTGCCCGTTGAACACGGCTTGCCGGTGTTCAGGTTATCCCGCCCGGCATTTCCGTAACCCGCCAACCACTGCCAGAACGCTCGCCGCCGCCTGCGCGCCGTTAGGGTGGCATTCGTGTCTCGATGGGAGCCCGACGTGCTGCCCGGATACTGGCGGTGCACCTTTGCACTCGGCCCCGACCCCGACGGCGAGGGAGAGTTGGAGGCGACGCTGGTACGTCGCGGCGACGCGGATCCGTCGGCGCGGCATGCGGTGTTGATGGTGCACGGCTTCACCGACTACTTCTTCAACACTGAGATCGCTGACCACTTCGCCGCCCGCGGCTTCGCGTTCTACGCTATCGACCTGCACAAATGCGGACGGTCCCATCGTCACGGGCAGACGCCGCACTTCACCACCGACCTGGCGCGCTACGACGTCGAGCTCGAGCGGGCGCTGGATGTGATCGCGGCGGTGTCGGCGCCGAGGGTGCTCGTCTACGGCCACTCGGCGGGCGGCCTGGTGGTGTCGCTGTGGCTGGATCGGCTGCGAGCGCGGCGCTCCACCGCGCGCAAAGGTGTCGGCGGGCTGGTCCTCAACGCCCCGTGGCTCGATCTGCAGGGGCATGCGATCTTGCGCACACCCCCGACGTCGGCGGCGCTGATGGCCATGCGCCGCCTGCGCAAGCATTCGGTGATCCGCCGCCCGGTCACCGAGGGCGGGTACGGCTCGACACTGCACCGCGACTTCGCCGGGGAGTTCGACTACAACCTGGAGTGGAAACCGATCGGTGGCTTTCCGGTCACCTTCGGGTGGATCCATGCGATCCGGCGGGGTCAGGCCAAGCTGCACCGCGGCCTCGATGTCGGCGTACCGAACCTGATCCTGCGGTCCGACCACAGTGTGCGCGAGGTTGCCGACCCCGAGCTGATCCAGCGGGGCGACGCCGTGCTGGAGGTGTCGCAGATCGCGCGATGGGCCGGGTGCATCGGCAACCGGACGACGATCGTGCCGATCACCGACGCCAAGCACGACGTCTTCCTGTCGCTGCCCGAGCCGCGGAGGCATGCCTACGACGAGTTGGACCGTTGGCTGGACTGGTATCTGACCGAGGCCGCAGGCGCACCGGGCGCCGCCGCATCACCGTCCGAGGGGAGCACAGGGCATGGCTGATTTCGACATCGCGATCATCGGGACAGGCTCTGGGAACTCGATCCTCGACGACAGGTACGCCGACAAACGCGTCGCGATCTGTGAGCAGGGTCTGTTCGGCGGCACCTGCCTCAACGTGGGATGCATCCCGACGAAGATGTTCGTCTACGCAGCCGGGGTGGCCCAGCAGATCCGGGAGTCGAGCCTCTACGGAGTGGACGGACGCCTCGACGGGGTTCGCTGGACGGACATCGTGTCGCGGGTGTTCGGCCGGATCGATCCGTTGGCCAGCGGCGGTGAACAGTATCGGCGTTCGTCACCGAACGTCGAGGTGTTCGCCAGCCACACCCGGTTCGCCGGGCCGGATACCGGCGACGGTTATCGGCTGCGGACCGACGACGGCGACGAGTTCACCGCCGACCAGGTGGTGATCGCCGCAGGCGCCAGGGCGACGGTGCCGCCCGCCATCCGTGACTGTGGGGTGGCGCATCACACCAGCGACACGATCATGCGGATCTCGAATCTGCCGGAACATCTCGTGATCGTCGGTGGCGGTTTCGTCGCCGCCGAGTTCGCCCATGTCTTCTCCTCTCTCGGGACGCGGGTGACGATCGTGTTGCGCGGCACGACAATGCTGACCCATTGCGACGACACGGTCTGCGAGCGATTCACCGACATCGCGGGCAAGAAGTGGGAGATCCGAAGCCGCCGCAACATTGTCAGTGGCGAGTCCGACGATTCCGGGGTCAGGTTGCGGCTCGACGACGGTTCGACGTTGGAGGCCGACACCCTGCTGGTCGCGACGGGGCGCGTGCCCAACGGCGACCTCCTCGACGCGCACCTGGCCGGGATCGAGGTCAACGACGGCCTGGTCGCTGTCGACGAATTCCAGCGCACGACAGCGCGAAACGTCTTCGCGCTGGGTGATGTCAGTTCGCCGTTCCAGCTCAAGCATGTGGCCAATCATGAGGCCCGTGTCGTCAAGCACAACCTGCTGCAGGACTGGGACGACACCGAGAACCTGATGCCCGCCAATCACCGCAACGTGCCGTCGGCGGTCTTCACCGAGCCGCAGATCGCGTCGGTGGGCCTGACCGAGAACGAGGCTCGCGCAGCGGGTTACAAGATCCGTTCGAAGGTTCAGGATTACGGCGACGTCGCCTACGGGTGGGCGATGGAGGACAACACGGGGTTCGCCAAGCTGATCGTCGACGACGACACCGGACTGCTGCTCGGTGCGCACATCATGGGCCATCAGGCGTCGTCGATCATCCAGCCGATCGTTCAGGCGATGGCGTTCGACTTGCCGGCACAGGAGATGGCTCGCGGCCAGTATTGGATTCACCCGGCACTGCCGGAGGTCGTCGAGAATGCGTTGTTGGCGCTGTGCGGCGAGCCGCCATGGCCGCGGCCCCGGCGGCATTAGGCAGATGCCGCGGCCCCGGCGGCATTAGTTGCTGCGCCGGAATTGCATTCCAGCAGGGCCTTTGTCGAACTTTCACTGCTGGAATGCAATTCCGGCGACTGGGTCAGGCTGCTTGCGCGTCGCGCAGGTAGCCGCGGCTGGCCGCCACGTCGACCAGCAGGCGCCGCAGCGTGCGCCTGCCCCGGTGCAGACGTGACATCACGGTGCCGACCGGGGTCCCGAGGATGAGCGCAATCTCCTTGTAGCTCAGCCCTTCGACGTCTGCGTAGTAGACGGCAAGACGCTGGTCGTCGGTGAGCTGTTCGAGCGCGTGTCTGACTTCGTCGTCGCCGAGGGATTCCAGCGCGGCGAGCTCGGCCGAGGGCAGGCCCGTGGACGAGTGCCCCGCTTGGGCATGCAGCTGCGCATCGGTGAGAGTTTCGGACAGGACCTCTGCGGGCCTGCACTGGGATCTGCGGTAGGACTTGATCCACGTGTTGGTCAGGATGCGCAGCAGCCAGGCGCGGATGTTCGTCCCCTCTTCGAAACGATGAAAAGCGGCGTAGGCCTTCATCATCGTCTCCTGCACGAGGTCCTCGGCATCGGCGGCGTTGCCGGTGTAGCGGCGCGCAGCGCGGTAGAGGGTGTCCAGCAGCGGCAGTGCGTCACGCTCGAACCGTTCCAGATCTGGATCCGTCATCGTCATGGTCATGCTCGGTGCCTTCCAAATCGCTTCTGTCGTGGTTGATTCCAATCTAGAAGCGATCAGCGCGACTTCTAGATCTGCATAGGAAACGCAAACATTTGCAAACCATGTGAAGGAGAACAGCTTTCAGATACGGCGCGTGACGGCGAACGCACCGGGACCCGTTGCGACCAGGAGCAGGAACCCGAAGCAGTACAGCACCGCCGTCTCACCGCCGTTGACCAGCGGCCAGAATCCGTCGGGGAAGTGCATCCAGAAGTAGGCCACCGCCATCATCCCGGAGGCCAGGAAGGCGGCGGGCCGGGTGAGCAGGCCGATGGCGATCAGGCCGCCGAGCACGATCTCCAGGGCGCCGGCCCACCACATCGGCCAGGCTCCGACCGGAGCAGGCGACCCCTGCGGCCAGCCCGCGAGCTTGGCGGTGCCGTGCATCATGAACAACAGCGCGACGACGATGCGGAATGCGCCGAGTGCGACGTCGGCCTGTAGCGTCGAACGGGCCTCGAGCGTGGTGTCTGCGGACATGGCGGAGCCTTTCGAATGATTGCGGTAACCGAATCGACTGTCCGGACGTCAACGGCCGGACTCACCGAGCCATTGTCCCGGTAGGTGTCGCCACCCGCGTCGACGTTCATAGGCAATTCAAATGTCCGACAACGTCTTCCGCAGGAGTCAATATTTCCGCCACCCGCGGCGGCCCTCGACATATGAGATCTCTATGAGGGTGGTGACGACGGGGGCGCGGGGCGCGAGAATGATCTGATGACGTCTGCGCCGATGGAGGACCAGGGACCCCGTCGCGCGATCCTGGGCAAGCTGCCCCGAATGTATCGCGCCGACGGGTCGCCGATACGCGTGCTGCTCGTCGATGACGAGCGCGCGCTGACCAACCTCGTGAAGATGGCGCTGAAGTACGAAGGATGGGAGATCGAGGTCGCCCACGACGCTGCCGAAGCAGTCGCCAAATACCAGGAGTGCACCCCGGACCTGCTGGTTCTCGACATCATGCTGCCGGATATGGACGGTCTCGGTGTGCTGACCCGGCTGCGTGAATCCGGTACCTACACACCGACGCTGTTCCTCACCGCCCGCGATTCGGTCTCGGATCGCGTCACCGGCCTGACGGCGGGCGGGGACGATTACATGACCAAGCCGTTCTCGCTGGAAGAACTCGTCGCACGGTTGCGCGGACTGTTGCGCCGCTCGGCCTACCTCACCCCCGCCGAGGACGAGACGCTGACGGTGGGAGATCTCACGTTGGATGCCGCCTCGCGGGAGGTGACGCGCGCCGGCGAGGCGATCTCGCTGACGTCGACGGAATTCGAGCTGTTGCGCCTGTTGATGCGTAACCAGCGAAAAGCTCTGGACCGCAACGAGATCCTGCGGCAGGTGTGGAACTACGACTTCGGCGGCCGATCCAGCATCGTCGACCTGTACGTGTCGTACCTGCGCAAGAAGGTCGACGCGGGCCGGGAACCGATGATCCACACCGTGCGAGGCGTCGGCTACATGCTGCGGCCGGCGCAATGACGCGCGCGTGGCGGACGTGGTCTCTGCGTCGCCAGCTGGTCGTCGGCGTCTCGGCGGTCGTGATGATCGTGCTGGCCACGGTGGGCACGATGTCGGTGGTGAGTCTGCGCGCTTCCGTGCTCGGCATCATCGACACCCAGCTGGTGGGCGCCGCCGACGGTGGGATCAGCTCGATGAACAAATACCGGAGTTCCCCCGGCCCCGGTGGGCAGCTGCCCGCCCCGGGATCGATGAAGCCGCTTACTCATTTCATCGGGCAGGCCCCCGGCAATGTCGTGGCGCTGATCCAGAACGGCGAGGTGGTGGACTCCGCGTTCTTCGGGGACGGCGAAGCCCGCAAGGCCCCGCAGGCAGCAGTCGACACCATCGCCGGTCTGTCGTGGAGCGATCCGGAACCGCGCACCGTCGAGCTGCCCGGACTGGGCTGGTACCGGATGGTCGGCAAACCCGGCGACGGTGACGAGATCCTGGTGACAGGCGTGTCACGGGCACCCGCCTGGGACGCGATGGTGCGCGAGACCGCGATCGTGGCCGGGATGACGGCCATCGCCCTGGTGGTCACAGCGTTGAGCACCATCGCCATCGTCCGCTTCGCGCTCCGACCGCTGCGCCGGGTGGCAGCGACGGCGGCCGAAGTGGCCAGCCTTCCGCTCGACCGCGACAACCACGCGATCACCCCGCGGGTACCGGCAGGTGACACGGATCCCGATACCGAAGTAGGACTGGTCGGGGACACGCTGAATCGCCTGCTCGACCACGTCGAGCAGGCACTGAGCGATGTCGCGGCCTCGGATCGGCGGATGCGGCAGTTCATCACCGACGCCAGCCATGAGCTACGCACACCGCTGGCCGCGATCCACGGGTATGCGGAGTTGACCCGTCAGGACAGCGCCGTGCTGCCCGAGACGACGGAGTACTCGCTGGCCCGCATCGAGGCGGAGACTCGGCGAATGAACTCGCTGGTTGCCGACCTGCTGCTGCTGGCGCGCCTCGACGAAGGGCAAGACCTGCAGGCCACCTCGATCGACCTGACCGATCTGGTGGTCGACGCCGTCAACGATGCGGCGGTGTCGGCGCCGACGCACGGGTGGCTGACGCAGGTTCCGGACGGCTCGGTGTGGGTGCGCGGTGATCGCGCTCAGCTGCATCAGACCTTGGCGAACCTGCTGTCGAACGCACGTCTGCACACGCCCGCGGGCACCACGGTCACGACTCGCCTGTCGACCGCGACGGACGACGACGGCATGCCCTACGTCGAGATGTCGGTCACCGATGACGGACCGGGCATCGACGCCGAGCTGCTCCCACACCTGTTCGAACGCTTCGTGCGTGCGGACAAGTCGCGGTCGCGCCAGACGGGGAGCTTCGGACTCGGCCTGTCCATCGCTGCGTCGATTGTGGAATCGCACGGCGGCACCATCGACGCTCGATCCAGCTCGGGAGCAACGACTTTCATCGTCCGGCTGCCCGCCGCGCCTGCCGCGGCCGTGCCTGCACCGACCTCAGCGTGAGCCGACGGCGAACCCCCACGGCAGCTCCAGACGGTGCGCGGCGAGCAGTTCGGAATCGGAGAGCACCTCGTCGATGGGTCCGTCGGCGACGATGACTCCACCGTCCATGACGATCGCACGCCGGCACAGTTGCGCCGCGTACGGCAGGTCATGGGTGACGATCAGCATGGTGGCGTCCAGCCCCGCCAGTGTTTCGGCGAGTTCCCTGCGCGCCACCGGATCGAGGTTGGCCGACGGTTCGTCGAGGACGAGCACCTCCGGTTCGCAGGCCAGAACCGTGGCCAGAGCGGCCCGGCGGCGCTGCCCGCCGGACATATGCGCGGGGCTGCGGCCCGCCAGCTCGGTCATCGACACCGCCTTCAGGGCGCGCGCGACGCGCTCCTCCAGTTCGGCACCGCGGAGACCGAAATTGGCAGGTCCGAACGCGACGTCCTGGGCCAGGGTCGGCATGAACAGCTGATCGTCGGGGTCCTGGAACACCAGCCCGACACGGCGGCGGATGTCGCGAAGGGTGTTGCGGGACAGGGTGGTTCCACCGATCTCGACCGTGCCCTGCAACGCGCTGAGGACGCCGTTGAGGTGGAGCATCAGAGTGGTCTTGCCTGCGCCGTTCGGCCCGAGCAGCGCGACGCGTTCGCCCGGTGCGACGTCGAGATCGATGCCGCGCAATGCCGCGTGCCCGTCGGGGTAGGAATAGCTCAACCCCGTGACGCGGATCGCCGGCGTCACAGCGTCGCCCATGCGGTCAGGGCCACCGATGCGGCTACCGCGGCGGGAATCAGCGCCGTCGCCCACTGCCGCGGGGTCGCCGACGCGACACATCCCGTCCCGACGGCCAGCGCGGGAACGTGCCCGTCGAAACCCCTCGACAGCATCGCCAGATAGACGCGCTCACCGCGTTCGTAGGACCGCAGGAACAGCGCCCCTACACTTTTCGCCGTCGCGCCGGCTTGGTGCAGCATGCGCGGTGAGTCGCCGCGCGAGATCCGCGCCATCCGCATTCTGCGGGCTTCCGCGGTGAGGACATCGATGTAGCGGATCATCAGCGTCAGGACCGACACGATGATCGCGGGCACCCGCAGCCGGCTCAACGCCACCGGCAGCTCCGCCGCCGTGGTCGTGGCCGCCAGGGTCAGCGAGGCGGCGACGCCGAGGGTGCCTTTGATGACGATGCCCCAGGCGGCGTAGAGACCGGCGACCGACAGCTGCATGCCCGCCACGTCGACCCGCTCACCCCCTTCGGCGAACGGCAGCAGCACCGCCAGCACGATGAACGGTGCCTCGATCAACATTCGCGGCAGGATCCACCGCATCGGGATCCGCGCCAGCACCCACACTGCGGCGATGATCGTCGCGTAGATGCCGAACGGCCAGAACAACTCTCGCGGCGTCGCCACCACGGCGAGCACGAACACCACCAGGCAGACGATCTTGACTTCCGCCGGGAGCCGGTGCACCCGCGAATCGTCGTCGCGGTACAGCGGGTGCGCGTGACCGCCGCTCACGGTCAGGAACCTTCTGTCGACTTCGGTTTCACCCGGGAGCGGGCGATGATCCAGAAGGCTCCGCCTGCCACGAGCACCGTGACGACGACGCCGACGATTCCGGCCAGGCCGCCTGTGCCGTCCTGCCCGCTGACGGCGTAGTCGGCGAGTGGGGAGCCGGCCATGGCGTGTTCTTCCGCGTGCTGGGCGATGCAGTCACCCTGCAACTGCTCGCCGTCGGCTGTCTCGACCACCTCGCAGCCCTGCAGCGTCGCCGAGTCGAGGCCGTCCGGGCTGGAGCTGGCGAAGTACGAGACACCACCGGCGATCAGCAAGGTGACGATCGCGAATCCGATCCAGAACCACCAGCGGCGCTGCGGCGTCTCGGTCATGCGGCCACCTCCGTGCGCTTTCTGCTGGTGCGAAGCAGGTAGACGAGGTCAGGCCGAGCCCGCACGACGGCCATCACCGTCAGCGCGGTGATGATGCCCTCACCGACGCCGATCAGGACGTGGGTCCCGAACATGTAGGCGGCCACCGAGCCCAGTGACGTCGACGTCGCGCCGCCGAGCGCGTATTGGAGGACGAATCCCATCGCAGCACAAACGGTTCCGACGACGGCTGACGCGAAGGCGAGCGCCCCGACGACCGGTACCGCAACGCTGTCTCGACCCCGACGAATCAGGCGGTACAGCAGCACGGCCGTGCCGTATCCGGCGGCGACGCCGATGACGGCCATGTTGGTGATGTTGGTCCCGAGCGCCGTCACGCCACCGTCGGCGAACAGCAGGGACTGGACGATCAAGACGATGGCCACGCAGAGTGCACCTGTGTAGGGGCCCACCAGAATCGCTGCCAGCGCGCCGCCGAGGAGGTGCCCGCTGATGCCGGGCAGGATCGGGAAGTTCACCATCTGCACGGCGAAGATGAAGGCGGCCACGAGGCCTGCGAGCGGTACCGTGCGTTCGTCGAGTTCCTCGCGCGCCCGCCATGCGCAGATACCCAGCGCGACGATGGCGACGACCCCGAACAGCAGTGAGATCGGTGCGTTGACGATGCCGTCGCTCATGTGCATCGCTTGGTGGGTGACGGTCACCCGCCGATGCTATTCCTCCATCTGTTCATCTGTCTAGCTGGTCAGATGGAGAGTATTCATCAGCGGTCAACCCTTCCCGATGCGCTCGCCGGCGGGGTCGTAGAGCGGTCGCAGGGACACCGTGATCGGGTACAGCGTCCCACCGACGTTGATCTGGTAGCCGCCGGCGCGCACCCAGTCCGCGTCGATGACCGAAGCGTCCGCCGACCGCAGATAAGCCAGCCCGACCCCCGCTCCCATCGTCTGTCCCCACGCTGCCGACGTCACCTGTCCGGCGACGTCGCCGTCACGCAAGATCAGTTCGCCGCCCCAGAGCATCGGCTCGGCGGAGTCGACGGCGAACCCGGCGAGCTTCTTGCGGACGCCCTCTGCGCGCGACCTTTCGACAGCCTCACGGCCGAGGAACGGGATGTCGGTCTTGAGCTTGCAGGCAAAGAGCAGTCCCGCCTCGACGGGATTCTCGCTCGGTGTGAGCTCGCGGCCGAACGCGCGGTAGCCCTTTTCCAGCCGCAGCGACTCGATCGCGGAGTATCCGCCGCGGGCGATCCCGTAGCGCTGCCCTGCCGCGATCAGCTCCTCGTACACCCCCACCGCGAATTCGGCTGGGACGTACAGTTCCCATCCCAGTTCGCCGACGTAGGTGATGCGCGTCGCGCGCACCGTGGCATAACCGAGCGAGATCAGGCGGCTGGACCCGAACGGGAACGCCGCGTCGGACAGGTCGGCGTCGGTCAGGGCCGACAACAGGTCACGCGACCGCGGCCCCATCACCCCGAACACCGCGTACGAGGAGGTGACGTCGACGAGGTGGGCATTCGCGCCGTCGGGCATGTTCCTCACGATGTGGTCCTTGTCGCGCTCCGTGGTCGCGGCACTGCTGACGATCAGATATTCGTCGGCACCGATCCTGGTCACCGTCACATCGGACTCGTAGGTCCCTCGCGCGTTCAGCATGCCGGTGTAAACGGCGCGTCCGATCTCCACACCCACGTCGGCGGTGCACAGCCACTGCAACGCGGCTCCGGCATCGCAACCGACCAGCAGGTACTTCGAGAAGGAGGTCTGGTCGAACACCGTCACGCCAGTGCGCGTGCTGGTCTGCTCGGCCGCCGACCACTCCAGCCAATTCGGCTTGCCCCAGGTGTAGTCGATCACCGGCGCCGTCCCCGGCGGGGCGAAGAAGTTCGCACGTTCCCAACCCATCCTGCTGCCGAAGTTCGCCCCCGCAGCCTCGAGCAGGTGGTGCACGGGTGAGCGACGGAACGGCCGCGCGGTCTTCATTTCCCGGTTCGGCCAGGGGATTTCGTAGTGGATGCCGAGCACTTCGGCGACCCTGTCGTGCAGCCACCGGTTGTTGCCGTTGAACGGGGCGAACCGGCGGATGTCGACTCCGGTGAGGTCGGTCGTGGGTGCTCCCTCGACGATCCACTCGGCCAGCGCCCGTCCGGCGCCCCCCGCCGTGGCGATCCCGACGGAGTTGAATCCCGCGCCGACGAAGAAGTTCCGGCATTCGGGGGCCTCGCCGAGGATGAACTGGTTGTCGGGCGTGAAACTCTCCGGCCCGTTGTAGAACTTCTTGATCCCGGTCGATTCGAGAGCCGGAATGCGCAGCAGCGCACTGTTCATCAGGATCTCGAAGTGCTCCCAGTCTTCGTCGAGAAGCTGGAACTCGAACGGGTACGGGATGGCGTCGGGCGAGACCCACGGCTTGGCCTGGGGCTCGAACCCGCCGATGACGAGGCCTCCGACCTCTTCCTTGAAGTAGGTGTAACCGTCGGGGTCGCGCAGGATCGGCAGGTCCGGGTGGACGCCGTCGATCGCCTCGCTGACGACGTAGAAGTGCTCGGCGGAATGCAACGGCACGTTGACCCCGGCCATGGCCCCCACCTGTTTGGCCCACTGACCCGCGCAGTTCACCACGATCTCGGCCTCGATGTCGCCCGCCTCGGTGCGCACTCCCCCGACCCGACCGTCCGTGACGAGGACGTCGAGCACCCGCGTCTTCTCGGCGATCCGGCAGCCGCGCTTGCGTGCCCCTTTGGCCAGCGCGAACGTCAGGTCGGTCGGGTTGGCTTTACCGTCGGCCGGGAGCCAGATGGCACCGACCAGATCGTCGACCCGCATCACCGGATAGTGCGCGAAAGCCTCCTCGGGACTGAGCAATTCGCACCGCAGGTCGAACGCGGCGGCGTTGGCCGCGGTGCGGCGCAACTGGACCATCCTGTCCTCGGTGCGCGCCACGGTGACACCACCGCACTGCTTGTAGCCCGCCGACAGACCAGTCTCGTTCTCCAGCTCGGCGTACAGCGCGGTGGAGTACTGCACCAGGCGCGTCATTCCCTCCGATGCGCGCAGCTGCCCGACGAGACCGGCTGCGTGCCAAGTGGTTCCGCTGGAGAGTTGACCCTGCTCAAGCAGCAGAACATCGTCGATCCCCAGCTTGGTCAGATGGTAGGCCACGCTCGTGCCGATCACCCCGCCGCCGACGACCACCACACGGGCGCGTTCGGGCAGCGGCTTGGCAGAGGTCATGATGTCCTTTCCTGGGCGACTGCGTCGAGCAGGCGCGTGTAGTTCGGCCCGCGAAACTCGGCGACGGCCGCCTCGTACCGCTCCATCGCCCACGCCCAGAAGTCGAATTGGATGGCGCTGCAGCCGTATTGGATACATCCCCACAGCGTCCAGCCGTACTTGGCGACGACTCCTTGAAGGTGGGCCCGCGCGGTCTTGTGCCGCAGCGGGCGACCGTAGTATTCGGTGACCAGTTGCTCGAGCTGATCGAGGGATAGGCCGCACTCGCTCCAGATGTTGCCCAGTTCGAAGCACGGGTCGTTGTTGCCGGAGTATTCGTAGTCGATCAGCCACATTCGGTCGCCGTCCTCGATGAAGTTGCCGGCGAGCAGATCGTTGTTGCAGGGCACTGTGGTGTCGTCGGTCGCGGTGAGCACGCGTTTGGCCGCATCGAAGGCATCGGCGTGCTCAAGGTAATCCGTCGGGATCCGGAAACCGTGCTGCTGGACGGTCGCGAGGTAGGCGGGTTGGCGCTCGAACATGTCGAAGCGACCCCGGAAGCGGGGGCCGGTGTGCAGGGTCCGGCATGCCTGCGCCGCTTTGGCGATCACTCCCTCGCGCTGAAAGTCCTTGTTCTCCAGCGTTTTCCCTTCAAGGAAGCTCAGCAGCAACACCCCAAGGTCAGGGCGATAGTCCAGCACCCTGGCCCCGACCCCGGCCTTCTCGGCGGCCACGGTGTTGAAGTGCTCGCGATCACGATCGATGCCGAGCAGGTTGCGCTCGGCATCGACGCAACGCGCGACGTACACCCCCTCGGGGGTCGTGACCTTGACGTTGCGATTGGTCAGCCCTCCGGAGAGCTCTTCCAGAATGCGTGGCCGCCCGGCCAGCAGCTCGATCTGATCGAACACCCCGTCGAGGTGTTCATCGGTGAGCCGTGCCGACATTCGCGATCCTCAACCGCCGCAGTGCTGGTGGTGCCACTCTAAACCGGCCAAGTGCAAAGGTCTAGACTTTAGACCGATCTATGGCAGGGGGCGCGTGACAGGCGTCGGCTCCGCCCGCGATTTGATGCGGATCGCGGTCCGGTCCGAACGCAGATAATCCCTGGAGAATTCGACGGGCACACCGTTGTCGGCGTAGGACGTTCGCACGATGATCAGCAGCGGGCTGGCCGGCGCCAGCCCGAGGATCTCGCTCTGCTCCAGTGTGGCGGGGGCGGCCTCGATCCGTTCGTCGGCCGTACAGGGCGACAACCCGTAATCGCGCATGACGGCATACAGCGAGCCGTGCAGATCTTTGGAAATCAGGCCGGGGAATGGTTCGGCGGGAAGGTAGGCCTCTTCGAGGACGATCGGCTCTCCGTTGGCCGTGCGCACGCGCTGGATCTCGTGCACGTGCTCGGTCCTGCGCAGCCCCAGCGCCCTGCTCACGACGATGTCGGGCCTGCGCGTGGTCGCCCTGAGCACCATCGCGCCAGGCGCCACATCGATCCTGCGCATCTGTTCGGTGAAGCCGGGAAGCGCCGCATGGTCGAGTTCGAAACGCGGCGCGGCGACGAAGCTTCCGCCGAAACGTCCACGCCGGCGATCGATGAAACCCTTCGCTTCCACCGCGCTGAGTGCCTGCCGAAGTGTCATTCGACTCACTCCCAGCGAGGTGGCGATCTCCACCTCGGGCGGCAACTTGTCACCAGGTACCAGTTCGCCGGAGACGACGAGATTCTCCAGCCAGTGCGCGATCCGCACGTGCGCGGGCTGGTCGGAATGCCCGCCCAACTCGGGCTGCGGAGCCAGCGGTGGCTCGTCGAGGTTCAGCACGCGCACCACGCAAGTGTAGGTCCGGGGCGGGTGCGCTTTGGCTGCAATCTGTTTCGCTCAGCCGTGTCTTGCGCCGATCCAGTGCAGAAGATCGTGCACGATTTCGTCCTCCAGCCGATAGGTCACCGACCTGCCCGAGCGGGTGCTGGTCACCCAACCCTGCTGGCGCAGCACCCGAAGAGCCTGGGAGACCGCGTTCTCCGACCGTCCGAGCGCCGCCGCGAGATCGCTGACGCAGATCCCCGGTGCCCGGTGCAGGCTCAGCAGGATCTCCAGCCGATGCGGGTCCGACACCAGGTCGAAGCGCTGGGCCCAGCCCGGCGTGTCCACCTCGGCCAGCGCCGACGACGCCCGATCGACGAGCCGTTGATCCTCCACAGTGGAGAATGTAGTCCCCGCACCCGCTCGGCGGCTGACATCCACGCGGTCAGCGCTTCGTCGCCGTCACCATCAGGTACTCCGCGTCGTAGGCGGTGCGTCCGGGTTCGGCGGAGCGGTTCCAGTCTGTGAGGAAGTCGAGGAAAGCCGCGTCGAGCTCGGCCACCCGGTCCGGTTGCTCGGCGTTGTACCGGTATGCCGCGATGGTCGGCCCGTAGTTGCGTTTCCAATATTCGCGGAACTCGACGGGTGTAGCGCAGTGGTCCATGCGCACGGTCCGGCGTCTCATCGTCAGATCCGCGACGCGATCGCCGAACAGCGTGGCGACGTGCTCCTCCCAGCCCCACAGCGGGGCCGGGCTCGCCCCGGGAGGGGACGGCGGCGCGTAGGGCTTCATCGTCGCGAACAGGCTGCCGATGAAGCCCTCCGGCGTCCAATTGATGAGACCGATGGTCCCGCCAGGGCGGACCACGCGCACCAGTTCGTCCGCTGTCACCTGGTGGTGGGGCGCGAACATCGCTCCGACACAGGACATTACGATGTCGAAGCTGTCATCGGCAAAGGGTAGCGCCTCCGCATCCGCCTCCACCCACTCCAGTACGACACCGTGGTCGGCAGCGTTGCGACGGCCCGCCCCGAAGAGCTCAGGGGTGAGGTCGCTGGCGGTGACGACGGCGCCAGCCACCGCGGCGGGAATCGACGCGTTGCCGGTGCCGGCGGCGACATCGAGCACCCGGTCGCCGGGTTTGATCGCGCATGCCTTGACGAGTTCGGGCCCGAGCGCCGGGATCAGTTCGGCCGCCACGGACGCGTAGTTCCCGGAAGCCCACAGGGCACGGTGCTTGGCCTTCAGTACGCGGTCGGCATCGAGGTCAACAGTGGTCATTTCGGTGTGCTCCTTCTCTGTGATGGGTGTTGGTCGTCATCGTGGTCGCCGAGGCTTCGGGGCTCATTCGGCAAACGTGAAATTTCCTGTTCAGGGCGTTATCCATCGGCTCCGCCTTTCCCGTTGCCGCCGTTGGCGGTCTTCCCCGTCCCGCCGGTGCCGCCCGATCCGCCCTCGCCGCCTGGGCCGGCGTCTCCGCCGTCGCCGCCGCTGGTGCCGTAGCTGTTTCCGTTCACCGATGAGCCATTGCCGCCCTTGCCGCCGTCTCCGCCGTCGGAGCCGAGACCGCCTTTGCCGCCTTGGCCGCCGTGCCCGCCGTGTGCGGACCCGTCGTTGGTGTGCCCGTTGCCGCCGGCGCCCCCGTCTCCGCCGTCACCGCCCAGTACGCCGCCTCTGCCACCGGCTCCCCCTTCGCCGCCGTAGGTGACGTTCTTGGTTCCGATGACGGTGCCGCCTGTCCCGCCGCTGCCTCCGGAGCCCGACACGATGGCGTGGCCACCCTTACCGCCGGTACCGCCGACGCCGGCGCCGTCGTTGCTGATCGCGTACCCGCCGTCGCCGCCGCGTCCGCCGGCGCCCGAGACGGTTGCCCCGCCCTGGCCGCCTTTGCCGCCGAACGCCGAACCCTGCTGTGTGGACGAGTTTCCGCCTCGGCCGCCCTGGCCGGCGTCGCCGAGAACACCTGCCGCGCCTCCCTTCCCGCCATTGCCTCCCGTGGCGGTTCCGGACTGGGCGTCGGCGACGCCGCCCATGCCGCCGTCGCCGCCTCGGCCGGCCAGCAGACCGCCGCGACCGCCGTTTCCACCGTTGGCGGCTGTCGGTGCGACACCGCCGCGGTTGCCGCCGTTTCCGCCTGCGCCACCATTGCCGAACAGGCCCGCCGCACCGCCGTTGCCGCCGTCCTGGCCCGTGAGCCCGTCACCGCCCCGGCCGCCGTTCCCGAACAGCAGACCGCCTCGTCCTCCGTCCTGCCCCGGCGCGCCCGGTGCGCCGTTGCCGATCAGCAGGCCCCCGTTCTCCCCAGGCTCGTCGCCGTCGCCGATGAACACCCCGATCAGGGCGGCCACCACATTGGGGCCGGCGGAGGCCGGAGAACCGGTGAGATACGTGGGCGCGCCGGGCTTTTCGTCGCGGCCATGGTCGAGGCCGAGCGACCGTGACATCGCACGGACGTGGTCGCGATGCTCGGGTTCCCCCGCGAGGGTCTCCAGGAGCGCGGCGCTGTCAACGGATTCGGGCACGACGACACGCACCTCGGGCGGCAGCGAAATCCGTTGCGGTATCGCCGGATGCGTCGGCGCCGAGAGTGCTGCCGGGGATTGCCGTGGCTGCAGTGCCTGGACAGCCGGCGTCACAGGCGCGCGCGTCACAAGCATCGGCGTCACGGGGGCGGACGTCACTGCCATGCGGCTGATCGCCGGCGGTGTGACGTCGGCCGGCGTTGCGCCTGCGGGCAGGGTGACGCCGCCGACGCCGAGGGTGAGCGCGAGCACGCCGACGCGGCCGATGGTTGGGTAGCGGTTCATCGCAGACTCCAGATGATTGAGGGGCCTACAGCCCGGTTGGTCGATGCGGCAACCGTCGCCCGGTGCGCTGTCGAAGACCTGACGCGATTCTGAAATTCGCAGCTCAGCGGCGCTCTGCGCCGGCTCAGATGCGGCGCAGCACCTCACGGGCGTGGGCGACGGCTTCCACACCGCTGACCGCGGTCGCGTCGGCGGTGTCCGCGGATTCCACCGGGGACTGCCGGCGTGCGGCCACCAGCGCGCGATGCAGGACCATCGCATCGTCGCTCTGCCCGAGCCGAAGCAGGAAGCGGGTGATGTAGCGCAGATTGAGCCATTGTTGGCTCCAATCGCCCACCCGGTCCCAGTGGTCGAGGACATCGACGAAACCCTTGGCGGCGTCCGCGGGCTCGCCGTGCACTCCTCGCGTGGAGGCAGCCTCCATCAGTGCGATGCCGTGCCACCAGAAGTTCTGCACCGCCTCGGCAAGCGCGGCCGCCTCGTCGAACAGCCCCAGCGCGGTGTCGGGATCGGATTTCTTCAGGACCAGACCGAGCGCGTAGCGCGCCATCGATCGCGCGGTGGGATTGTGCGTGGCCTCGGCGACTGTTACCGCCTCTTCGGCTGCGGCTCGCCCCGCCTCAGGAGTCCGCAATGCGGCGTGGCAGATAGCCACGTAGAACAACGTCCACACCAGTCGGATCGAATCGCCGTCCGTACGGGCGCGCCCCATCTCGGCTTCGTAATGGGCGAGCGCGAGTGCCGGATCGCCCTCATAGAGCGCGACATCGGCGAGCACGTCGCCCGGGTAGGCCACGCGCCCGTTTCCGCGGCCGGGGACACGGCCCTCTGCTCGTGATGCCAGCGCCCTCGCGTGCGCGTGGTCACCGCGGTTCCACGCCCCGCGCGCGGCGAACCCGACGGCTGCGGCGAACAGCGGATGCCCCGGATCGGTTGCCGCAAGCACCCGTTCGGCCCACCCGGAGGTCTCGAACCCTATTCTCAGATGCACGATTTCGGACAACGACGTCACCAACTGCAGCGCCGCGTCGAGCTCACCCGACGCCATCGCGTGTTCGAACGCCGCGCGCAGGTTGTCGTAGTCGGGAAGAATCCGCTCGACCCAGGCCTGTTCGTCGGCGGTGTGCGCCCCGGCGGCGGCGAGCTGGGCGAGCTGCGTGAAATAGGCGGCGTGCCTGGCGCCTATACTGTCGCCAATTCCCAACTCCGACAGGCGTTCCCGACCGTGGGCGCGCAATGTCTCCAGCACGACGTACCGGGTGGTGGTCGCGCCGCCGCGCACCGTCACCATCGACTTGTCGACCAGTCCGGTGAGCAGGTCGAGCGTGTCGTCCTCCGTCGCGCCGGCTTCGCCGCAGATACCGTGTGCCGCCTCCAGATCAAATCCTCCCGCGAACACCGACAGCCGCATGAACAAAGCCTGCTCAGGCGGGGTCAGGAGCCGGTAGGACCAGTCGATGGTCGCCGCGAGACTCTGCTGGCGGGGGGCTGCGCCGCGGACACCACCGCGCAGAAGACGGAGTCCGTCGAGGCGCCTGGCCAGGTCGAGGCTTCCCATGACGCGAATTCGCGCCGCTGCCAACTCGATGGCCAGCGGCAGACCGTCGAGTTGCCTGCAGATCTCGGCGACCGCGCCCACCGGCTCACGAGCCAGGTCGAAGTCCGGCCTGCCCGCTCTGGCCCGATCGGCGAACAACGCAGTGGACTCGTCGGTGTCCAGTGGCGGCACCGCGAAGAGGCGTTCACCGCCGACGCCGAGCGCCTCACGGCTGGTGGCCAGCACCGTCACCCGCGGGCATCGGGTGATGATGCGGTCGACGAGCGTGGCCGCGGAATCGAGGAGGTGTTCGCAGTTGTCGACGATCAGCAACAACTCCCGCATTCCAAGGTATTCGATGACCGTCGCGTCGATATCGAGACCCTGACGCTGCTGCAGTCGTAGCGCAGCAGCGACCGCGTGCCCGATGGCCGCCCCGTCTTCCAGGGGCGCGAGTTCGCACAGCCACACGCCGTCGGGGTACCGGTCGTCCACCGCGGCCGCGACCTCGAGTGCCAGCCTGGTTTTGCCGACACCGCCCACACCCGTCAGCGTGAGCAGCGGCCCGTCGGCCAATGCTGCTGCCACACGTTGCCTTTCCGCGTGGCGCCCGATGAATGCGGTCGGCCGTCGCGGCAGCGACGCCGCGCTGGTGCGGTTCAGCGGAGGCGGGGGTGCCCCGGCGACCTGCGCGGGTCCGTGATCGCCGACAAGGATCTGTTGGTGCGCGTCACGCAGCACGGGACTGGGGTCGACGCCCAGTTCCTCGATGAGCCTCTCGCGCACCTGCCGGAAGACTTCCAGCGCCGATGCCTGCCTGCCCGCTCGGTAGTGGGCGAGCATGAGCTGCGCCGCGAGGCGCTCGTCGAGCGGATGTGCAGCCATCTCGGCCGTCATCTCCGCTACCAGCTCCGCGTACCTGCCGACCGAGAGCGCCCGGTCGTTACGGTCCAGGAAAGCCGAGAACCGTTCCACCTCAAGCGAAGTACGGACCTCATTGATCCACGGGGTGTCGAGCGTGACGAATGGCGCCGTGCGCCACAACCCCAGCGCCTGGTCCAACAGCGACGCGGCTCGGGCGTGATCGGTCGCGGCGCGGGCGTCGGCGACCAGGCGTCGGAAGCAGTGCAGATCGACGCTGCGCGCATCCGCCGACAACAGGTATCCGCCGGGCTGACGCAGGATCTGCACGCCGTCGGCGTCGGCGAACAGGTTGCGCAGGCGGGACATGTACGCCGCGAGCGCATTCCGCGCATTGTGCGGCGGTTCGTCCGCCCACACCCGGTCGATCAGCTGATCTGTGCCCACGGCGTGGTTGACGTCGACCAGAAGCGCTACCAGAACGCACCGTTGACGGACATGTCCGATCTCCAGGCGCCTGCCGTCCAGCCACGCCTCGACGTCGCCGAGCAGCCGAAACTCCACCGCCACGCGCACCAGCCTCCACCAGGTTCAGTGTGTATGTCTGCCGAATGCCTCTGCCCGCTCAGCAGAACCGGCGCAAGCTCGACCGGGCCAGAGCCAACGCCTGCAGGCCCGTCAGCGGAGGTTCGGCTCCCGCGGCGTCCCCGAGCGAGACGTCGGGAAGTTCGTGCCCTGCAGCGACGATCGCCCGGCGCAGCGCGGCGGCGTCGTCGGCGGCTCCCAACCGCTCCAGCAGCCGGGCGACAAACCGCATTGCGAACCAGTGCTGAGCGCCGGTACCCGGCCCTGCTTTCGCCCAGTGGTCGAGCACGTCGATGAACTCATGGGCAGCCTCGGTGGGGTCGGCATGCAGTGCGCGAGTGGCCGCGGCCTCCATCCGCGCAATGCCGGTCAGCCAGTTGTTCTGCACCGGGGTCGCATGAGCGATCGCGTCTTCGAGGAATCTCAGCCCGCGCTGCGGGTCGTGAGTTTTCAACGCGCGGCCCATCGCGCAGCAGGCCATCGCCAGCGTGCTCGGGTTCTGGGTCGGCCGCGCGACTCTCATCGCTTCCTGTGCCGCAGGCACACCGGCTTCTGGAGCTCCGAGGATGTCGTGAGCGATGGTGATCTGGTACAGCACCCACACCAGCCGTGAGGGGTCGCCGGTCGCATGCGCGGCGTCGCTCTCGGCTTGATAGTGGGCCAGCCCGGCGGCCGGGTCTCCTTCCGACACAGCAGTGTCGGCCGCGACGTCGGCCGGGTAGCCGAGATAGGTGTGCCCGGGTGCCGGAATCCGGCCTTCGGCACGCGCCGCGAGGGCCCGCGCCTCGGCGAACTTGCCGAGCACCCACGCCCCGCGGGCCGCCACCCCGATCACCTCCGGGAACAGTCGATGTCCGGGGTCGGCGATGGCAACCGCTCGGTCCACCCAGTCGGTCGAGGTGTAACCGACCCGCATCTGCATCAGTTCCCCGATAGACGCGACCATCCGCATCACCGAGTCGGTGTCGCCGTCGGCGAACGAGCGCTCGAACGCCGCCCGGATGTTGTCGGTGTCAGGACTCGTCACCGTCGTCCCGGCGGTCGGCGCCAACCGCTCGATCCACATCTGCTCATCGGGTCCATGCACGGCCGCAGCCCCGCGTTCGATCAGGTCGACGAAGTACCGCGCGTGGCGGCGTTCGTATTCCTGACGGAAGCCATTGTCCTGCAGGCGTTCTCGCCCGTATGCGCGCAGCGTCTCAAGTACCGCGTACCGGGTGGTCGGCGCGCCGCCGCGAACCACGACCATGGACTTGTCAACGAGCCCGATCAACAGTTCCAGCGTGTCGTCCTCGGTATCGCCGTCGTCGGCGCACACCCCGTGGGCGGCTTCGAGGTCGAAGCTGCCCGCGAACACCGACAAACGGGCGAAGAGCCGCTGCTCGCGCTCGGCGAGGAGGCGGTAGGACCAGTCGATGGTCGCAGTGACGCTCTGGTGGCGAGGGTGCGCTCCGCGGGCATTGCCGGACAGCAATCGCAGGCCGTCGAGTCTCCTCGCGATGTCCAGGCTGTTCATCATCCGGGTGCGCGCGGCAGCGAGTTCGATGGCCAGCGGCACCCCGTCGAGGCGCCTGCAGATCTCGGCCACCGCCCCGACCGGTTCCGCTTCCAAGTCGAAGTCGGGTCTGCCCGCCTTCGCACGGTCGGCGAACAACGCGGTCGCCTCACGCTCGGGTAGCGGCGGAACCGGCATGACGCGTTCCCCGGCGACGGCCAGTGGTTCACGACTGGTGGCCAGCACCGTGACCCGTGGACAGTCTCTGGTCACCCGGTCGATGAACCCGGCGGCCGAGTCGAGGACGTGCTCGCAGTTGTCGACCAGCAGCAGCACATGGTGGTCGCGCAGATGCTCGATCACGGTCCCCTCGACACCGAGGCCGGGTTTCTCCTGCAGCCCGAGCCCCGCCGCCACCGTCTGACCCAGTGTCGCGCCGTCGGCGACCGGTGCCAGCTCGCACACCGAGGCGCCATGGGTGAAGTGCTGGTGGGCACGTTCGGCGACCTCGAGCGCCAATCTCGTCTTGCCGACACCACCGACGCCGGTCAACGTGATCAGCGGCCCGTCCATGACGGCGGCGGTGACTGCCGCCAACTCGTCGGCGCGTCCGATGAACGAGGTCGGCCTGCGCGGCAGATTCGGCGACGGCCTGGCCTGGTGTACCACCGCGTCCGCCTGTTTCGCCGCGACCGGCGGCGCTGCGTCGGCGTCGAGGATCTGCCGATGTACCTCGTCCAGCATCGGGCTCGGGTCCACACCCAGTTCGTCGACGAGGCGGTCGCGCGTCCGGCGGTAGGTGTCGAGCGCGTCGGCCTGCCTTCCGCTTCGGAACTGGGCCAGCATCGCCTGCCCCGCGAGCCGCTCGTCGAGAGGGTGCGCATGCAACGCCGCTTCGAGTTCGGTCACGATCTCGGTGTGACGGCCGGCCCGAAGGGCGGCGTCGTTGCGGTCCAGGAAAACCGACATACGTTCAGCGGCAAGCGCATTGCGCATGTCGGAGAACCACGGTGTCTCCATGCCGGAGAACGGCTCACCGCGCCACAGCGCCAGGGCCTTCTGGAACTGTGACGTCGCCTCGTCGGGCTCGCCGCAGGTGCGTGCGGAGTCGGCCAGGCTGCGGGATACGTGCAGATCAACACACTTCTCGTCGGCGGTCAACGTGTAGCCCGCGGGCCCGCGGGTGATCAGGACGCGACCGTCGGCCAGCAGTGCGCGCAGCCTTGACAGGTATCCGGCCAGCGCGTTTCGGACCCGGCTCGGCGGCTGGTCGGACCACACCCGGTCGACAAGCTGGTCGACCGACACCGGCCGGTTGACGTCGACGAGCATCGCTGCCAGGACGCACCGCTGACGGGCATGGCCGATGTCGAGGCGTTGGCCGTCCACCCACGCCTCGACCTCGCCGAACAACCGGAACTCGACCGACATCGGTTCACAGCGTTCCTCACGAACGCGCTCTGCGGGGGGCGAACACGCCACACGCGCAGACGAAAAGCGGCCGCGGCCTGTGTCACAGACCGCGGCCGCGACTTCCGGGACGCAGGTCAGGCGTCTCCGTTGCTTCCATTGCTGCCGTTGGTGGTGCCGGGGTTCTTGCCGCTTCCGGTTCCGCCGGTGCCACCGGTTCCGGGGGTGTTTCCGCCGGGCCCGGCGTCACCCCCGTTGCCGCCGTTGCCGCCTTTCCCCGTCGCCTTGTTGTCCGTCGACGTCGCGGCACCGCCGTCGCCACCGTTCCCGCCTGCCGCCCCGAGCCCGCCGTCGCCGCCGTCTCCGCCCGTTCCGCCCTGCGCCGGCCCCTCCTGAGACGTCGAAGAGCCACCCTTGCCGCCGGACCCGCCCGCACCGAAGATGCCGCTGCCGTCACCGCCGTTGCCGCCACCGTTGCCGTTGGCGTCGCCGTCACCGTCTGCGGTGGCGGTGCCCGAATCCCCGCCGTTGCCGCCGGCACCCCAGACGTGGGCGTCACCGCCGTGCCCGCCCGATCCGCTGTTCGCCGTGCCGGTGTCGGTGTGCGCATCTCCGCCGTTGCCGCCGCTGCCGCCGTTGCCCACACCGGCTTGGCCGCCGTCGCCGCCTGCGCCGCCGTTGGCGACGCCGTCTTCCGTGGAGGCCTTTCCGCCCGCGCCGCCCTGGCCGCCGCTGCCCGTGAGACCGCCGTGGCCCCCGGACCCGCCGCTGCCGCCGGTCGCGTTGCCGTCGGTGACGGCAACACCGCCGTCGCCACCACTGCCGCCCCTGCCGGAGACCAGCCCGCCGTTGCCGCCGTTGCCGCCCTTGCCGCCGTTCGCGCCGCCGCCGGCGAGCACACCACCACCGGCACCACCGGCTCCACCGTTGCCGAACAGCCCGGCGTTGCCGCCCTTGCCGCCTGCACCACCGGTTCCCGGCGTCGAACCGATCACGGCCCCGCCGGCACCGCCTGCTCCGCCGTTGCCAAATATGCCTGCGTTGCCGCCGTTTCCGCCGACCTGCCCCGCGAGGCCCACCCCTCCGTTGCCGCCGTTGCCGAACAGCAAACCGCCGCGGCCACCGTTCTGTCCCGGTGCGCCGTCGGCACCGTTGCCGATCAGCAGGCCGCCGTTCTCGCCCGGTTCGTCGCCGTTGCCGATGAACACCCCGATGAACGCGGCGATGGGGTTCTCACCGGCGAACGCTGGGGACGGCGCCGACCCGACCGCACGGACCGGGCGGTCGTCACCAGCCCTGTCCGACGACGCAAACACCGCATCGTCGCCGGTGCCGCGGCCCCCGGTCAGGCGATCCCGCTCGATCACGGCGTCGTCGTCGACGATGCTTGCCGCGTAACGCATTGGCGCACTCTCGGCATGGGTCACCACCGGAACGGGAGCGACCGTCGCACCGGCGACGGGCTGAGGGATGCGCTGTGCCGGCGCGGGCGCCTCCGCGGCGACCGGCACGGCCCAGATGTGTGGTGTGTACGGGTCGGCCGCCGTGGCGGCCGGGGCGAATACGACGCCCGCGATCTCCGGAGTACTCCCGTGCTGCGGGATGGTCGATACCAGAGCGGCGCCGACGCCGAGGGCGACGGCGAGGCTTCCGACGCGTCCGACGTGCCTGCTGTACGCGCGGCAATTGCGATCTGTCATTGCTGTCTCCATGTGTGTCGCCCGGGATTCGGGGTGCTGTAACGGAGGCAACCGTCGCGCACACTGATGGAACAGCTATTCGGCCGCGATGAAATGCCAGTTCACGGCGTGTTTCCTGCGGGAGTCAATCCAGGAAGCCGTGCAGCAGCGCCGCCGAGGCCCACACGTGTGCGGCCATGATCTGTGCGGCGGTGTCGGCGTCGCCGGCCAGGATCGCCACAACGATGCCCTCGTGCTGCTCGTCGGAGTGCGCGATGTTGCGGGTCAGCAGCGGTATGCAGTCGAGCAGTTCGTTGAGGCGCATCCTGTTCTGCGCCACCAGCGGCACCAGCGACGGCACACCCGCCGCCTCGGCGATCGCCAGATGCAGCCGCGAGTCCAGTCGGCGATAGTCCTCGGCAGCGGCGCCGCGCACGTCGGAGAGCCTGCTCCACAACGCCTCTCGCTCGGCCGCCGCAAGGGTGCGCCCCGCCGCCATCCGGGCGGCACCGACTTCGAGGATCTCCCGCAGCCGTAGCGCGTCGTCGATGTCGGCGCGCCGCAACTCGACGTCTCCGGTGTGCGGTGACGGCAGTTCGTCCGCGATGAAGGTCCCGCCGTAGCGACCCCGGCGCGACACGAGATAGCCGGCGTCGGAGAGGGATTTGATCGCTTCCCGTACGGTGTCTCTGCTCACGCCGAGGCGAGTGGCGAGTTCGCGCTCGGGAGGCAGGGATTCGCCCGGATGCAGCACACCCAGCCGGATCGTCTGCAGCAGGCGCTCGACGGTGTCCTCGAACGCGTTGAGCGGCCGCACCGGACGCAACAGCGCATCGCTGGCGCTCTGATCCTCCCTGTCGTCCGGCGCGGTCATCGTCGGCCCTTACAGCGGCGTCACGTAATGGCCACTGATACCGCCGTCGACAAGGAACGTCGACGCGGTGATGAACGATGCGTCATCGCTGGCCAAAAATGCCACGGCCGCCGCCAACTCCTCCGGTTCGGCGAAGCGACCGACCGGCACGTGCACCAGCCGCCTCGCCGCGCGCTCGGGATCCTTGGCGAACAACTCCTGCAGCAGAGGGGTGTTGACGGGCCCCGGACACAATGCGTTGACCCGGATTCCCTGGCGGGCGTACTGGACGCCGAGTTCCCGGGACATCGCCAGCACCCCGCCCTTGGAGGCGGTGTAGGAGATCTGCGAGGTCGCCGACCCCATGACCGCGACGAACGATGCGGTGTTGACGATCGATCCTTTCTGCGCGGGAACCATGTGGCGCAGTGCTGCCTTGCAGCAGAAGAAGACCGACTTGAGGTTGATGTCCTGCACCCGATCCCAGGCGTCGATGCCGGTGACCTCGATCAGATCGTCCTCCGGCGGACTGATGCCCGCGTTGTTGAAGGCGATGTCGACCGAGCCGTACGTCTCGGCCGCGGTATCGAACAGCGTGTCGACCGCCACCTGATCGGAGACGTCGACCTGGACGAACGTGCCGTTGAGGTCGTCGGCGACGGTCTTGCCGGTGGCGGGGTCGATGTCGCCGATGACGATCGTCGCCCCCTCGGCCTTCATCCGCTTGGCCGTGGCCAGGCCGATGCCGCTGGCGCCGCCTGTGATCACGGCGACCTTGCCTGCGAGTCGCTTGGTCAGATCCATCAGTTGTTCCTCTCAGGCGTCCTGGACTGCAAAAAACACGTTCTTGGTCTCGGTAAACGACAGCGGAGCATCGGGCCCGAGTTCACGGCCAAGACCGGACTGCTTGAAACCGCCGAAAGGCGTGTTGTAGCGCACCGACGAATGCGAATTGACCGACAGATTGCCCGATTCCACGGCGCGCGACACCCGCAGCGCCCTGGACAGATTCTCGGTCCAGATCGATCCGGACAACCCGTACACGGTGTCGTTGGCCAGCGCGATGGCATCGGCTTCGTCGTCGAACGGAAGCACCGTGACGACGGGCCCGAAGATCTCCTCGACCACCGTGCGGTCGTCACGTGGCGGGGTGAGCACCGTCGGCGGGAACCAGAACCCCGGCCCTTGGGGGGCCGTGCCCTGGAACGCGATCGGCGCCCCTTCGGGCACATACGACGACACCGAGTTCCAGTGGGCTTTTGACACCAGCGGGCCCATCTCGGTGCTCTCCGCACCCGGATCGCCGACCACAACCCCTTTGACGGCGGGTTCGAACAACTCCATGAACCTGTCGAAAACGCTGCGCTGCACCAGGATCCGGCTGCGGGCGCAGCAGTCCTGGCCGGAGTTGTCGAACACCCCGTACGGCGCAGTCGCGGCAGCCCGCTCCAGGTCGCAGTCGTCGAAGACGATGTTGGCGCTCTTGCCGCCGAGCTCGAGCGTGACGCGCTTGACCTGTGTTGCCGCCCCGGCCATTACGCGGGTGCCGACTTCGGTCGAGCCGGTGAACACGATCTTGCGGACATCGGGATGGCTGACGAAACGCTCCCCGACCACAGACCCCCGCCCGGGCAGCACCTGAAACAGATCGGCGGGCAGCCCCGCCTCGACGGCGAGCTCGCCGAGCCGCATCGTGGTCAGGGGCGTCCACTCGGCAGGTTTGACCAGGACGGCGTTGCCCGCGGCGAGTGCGGGCGCAAATCCCCACGACGCGATGGTCATCGGGAAGTTCCACGGGGTGATGACGCCGACGACACCGAGCGGTTCGTTGAACGTGACGTCCAGGCCACCGGCGACGGGAATCTGCTTGCCGGACAACCGCTCCGGGGAAGCGGAGTAGTACTGCAGCACATCGCGGACGTGCCCGGCCTCCCACCGCGCGTTGCCGATCGGATGTCCGGAGTTGGCGACCTCAAGCGCAGCAAGCTCCTCTACGTGGGCGTCGACGACGGCCGCGAAGGCGCGCAGTGCGGCGGCGCGGTCCGCAGGCGCCTGCGCGGCCCATTTCCGCTGCGCGGCCTTCGCCCGCGCCACCGCATCGTCCACGCCGGCTTCGTCGGTCTGCTCGACGCTGCGCAGCACTTCCTCCGTGGCGGGGTTGATCACGTCGCTCTGCATTGCCTGGGTCATGCACTCACTTTCTGGTTCGCGTAGGCGGTCGCGGCACCAACCAGGCCCGCGAAGAGTCGTAGGTCGTCGAGCCGTTCCTCCGGATGCCACTGCACCGCAACGACCCAACGGTCGGGATGCTGCGCGGGGTCGATCTCGACGGCCTCGATCACACCGTCGGCGTCGGATGCGCTGACGACCAATCCGTCGCCGAGCCGGTCGATGGCCTGATGGTGATAGCACTGGGCCTCGGTGTCGGGTCCGACGAGGGCGGCGACCCTGCTGCCGGGCACCGTCGTGATCGAGGACGTCGTGAAGACCGCGTTGCCCTGCTGGTGACGGGTGTGCCCCACCACGTCGGGCAGATGCTGGTGCAGGGTCCCGCCGAGGGCGACATTGAGTACCTGCGCGCCGCGGCAGATGCCGAGCACTGGAACGCGCCTGCGCAGCGCGGCCCGCAGCAGCGCGAACTCCAGCGCGTCACGGGTGCGGCTGTCCGGCACGGGTTCGTCGGTGGTCGCGTGGCGCTCGGCTCCATAGGTGGACGGGTCGACATCGCGTCCGCCCGTGATGATCAGCCCGTCGAGCCCGTCGAGCAGCCGCTCGGCGATGTCGTCGTCGACCGGCTGGGGCGGCAGCAGCACCGAGATGCCACCGGCCAGGCCGACACCCTCGAAATAGATGGCGGGCAGAAAGCTGGCCCGCACGTCCCACACACCGGTCTGCGCCTGCTGCAGGTAGGTGGTCAGTCCGATGACAGGTCTAGAGGCGCTCAAAGCCGCGCTTCCTCTCCCAGTCGGTCACCGCCGCGTTGAAGGCCTTCAGTTCCACGCGAGCGTTGTTGAGATAGTGGTCGACGACGTCGTCGCCGAACGCCTCGCGGGCGACCTTCGACTTGTCGAACAGCTCGGCAGCCTCGGCCATCGTCGTGGGGAGCCGATCAGCGCCGCTGGTGTAGGCGTTGCCCTTCGTAGGGTCCTCGAGCTCCAGCTCGTTCTCGATGCCGTACAGGCCGCCGGCGATCAGCGCCGCGGTCGCCAGATACTGGTTGACGTCGCCGCCGGGTGCGCGACACTCCATCCGCATGCCGTGGCCGTGGCCCACGACCCGCAGTGCGCAGGTCCTGTTGTCGATACCCCATGCAACCGCCGTCGGTGCGAAGCTGCCGTCCACAAATCGCTTGTAGGAGTTGATGTTCGGCGCGTAGAACAGCGTCATTTCACGAAGTGTGGCGATCTGGCCGGCGACGAAGCTGCGGAACATCGGCGACATGCCCAGCTCGTCGGAGTCATCGGCGAAGACCGGAACCGTCGGGGATCCGTCCTCAAGCCGGCGGAACGAGATGTGGATGTGGCAGCTGTTTCCCTCGCGCTCATCGAATTTCGCCATGAAGGTGAGGCTCTTGCCGTGCTGATCAGCGATCTCCTTGGCGCCGTTCTTGTAGATCGTGTGGTTGTCGCAGACCACGAGAGCTTCGTCGTAGCGAAACCCGATCTCCTGCTGGCCCAGGTTGCACTCGCCCTTGACGCCTTCGCAGTAGAGACCCGCGCCTTCCATGCCCAACCGGATGTCACGCAGCAGCGGTTCCATCCGGGTCGAGGCCAGCATCGCGTAGTCGATGTTGTAGTCGGTGGCCGGCGTCAGATTGCGGTAGTCGGCTTTCCAGGCGTCGCGGTAGGTGTCGTCGAACACCATGAACTCGAGTTCGGTGGCCGCAACGGCGCCCAACCCGCGCTCGGCCAGGCGATCGAGCTGTTTGCGCAGCACCGTGCGCGGCGCCTGCGTCACGGGCCGACCGTCGGTCCAGGAAAGGTCCGCCATCACCAGTGCGGTGGCGGGCAGCCACGGCAGCAGCCGCAACGTGCTGAAGTCCGGGGTCATGACCATGTCGCCGTAGCCGGTCTCCCAGCTCGAGATGGCATAGCCGTCGACGGTGTTCATGTCGACGTCGACGGCCAGCAGGTAGTTGCAGCACTCGGCGCCGTGCTCGGCGACGTCGTCGACGAACAGCCGCGCAGAGATGCGCTTCCCGGTGAGCCGGCCCTGCATGTCGCAGAACGCGACGATGACGGTGTCGATGTCGCCCTCGGCGACCATTTGTTCCAGTACATCCTTCGACAGCAAGCCGCGTGTGCTCATCAGCTCAAGCCTGACCTTCCTTCGGGTTCTGCCTACGGACCGACCATTGGCTCCCGAGGGGGCCGCAACGCTCACCTTTGCACGAACACATTTTCATGTCCAAAGGTAGGACACCAGACCAATAGGGGTTCTATTGTCCGACATGGTGCCAGCGCTGGTCCGGGCGCTGCTTTGTCATGGAGGAGGTCCCCGTGCCCGAGGGACATGAGCATTTAGACGAGGACGAACGTCACCTGGCAAGCCTGGGATACGTCCAGGAACTGTCGCGATCGTGGTCAGGATTCAGCAACTTCGCCATCTCGTTCTCGATCATCTCGATCTTGGCGGGCTGCTTCACGTCGTTCGGCCTCGGCTGGAACAACGGCGGCCCCGCAGCCATCGCCTGGGGCTGGCCGCTCGTCTCGGTCTTCATCCTGATCATCGGCCTGTGCATGTCCGAACTCGTCTCGGCCTACCCCACCTCGGGCGGCATCTACTGGTGGGCGGCCAAACTCGGCGGCGCCAAGGCGGGTTTCTACACCGGATGGCTGAACCTCATCGGGCTCATCGCCATCCTGGCGTCGGTGTCGTACGGCTGCGCGACGTTCCTGGACCTGACGCTGGGCACCTTCAGTGAAACCTGGCTGGAGGGCTACAGCCTGACCAGGACGTTCATCATCTTCCTCGTCATCCTCGCGGTCGCGGCCACCATCAACATCTTCTCGTCGCACCTGCTGGCGCTCATCAACAACATCTCGGTGTGGTGGCACGTCGTGGGCGCGGTCGCGGTGGTCGCGATCCTGTGGCTGCTACCCGAACAGCACGCCAGCTTCTCCACCGTGTTCACCACGACCGTCAACAACACGGGCTTCTTCGGCGGCGAAACCGGCGTCGCGTTCCTGTTCTTCGTGCTGCCGATCTCGGCCATCCTGACGCAGTACACCATCACCGGCTACGACGCGTCGGCACACCTGTCAGAGGAGACCAAGAGCGCTGCCGACGCCGCGGCAAAGGGCATCTGGCGGTCCATCCTCTACTCGGCCATCGGCGGCTGGATCCTGCTGCTGACGTTCCTGTTCGCCGTGCAGGACGTCGACGAGGTGACGGCGGGCGGCGGCGCGGTCGCGGTGATCTTCGGCCAGGCACTCGACAGTCAGTGGATGGGCATCGTCCTGCTGATCTCGACGTGCGGCCAGTTCTTCTGCACCACCGCCTGCCAGACGAGCGCGTCGCGCATGCTGTTCGCGTTCAGCCGCGACCGCGCGGTGCCCGGCCACCAGCTGTGGTCGAAGGTCAACAAGACGAAGATCCCGGCCAACGCGGTCCTGATCACCGCCGCGCTCGGCGCGGTCATCACGCTGCCCGCCCTCGTCGAGGTGGACATCAACGGGGCGCCGGTGCCGATCGCGTTCTTCGCGGTCGTGTCGATCGGCGTGGTCGGTCTGTACCTGTGCTTCGCCGTGCCGATCTACTACCGCTGGCGGCTGGGTGACCAGTTCAAGGCCGGTCGGTGGACTCTGGGCCGGCACTACAAGTGGATGGCACCGGTTGCCCTGATCGAAATCTTCCTCACGTCCTTCATCGCGCTGTGGCCGACGTCCAACCTCGGGGCACCGTGGGACCCCGGCTTCGAGTGGAAGTACGTCAACTACACCCCCCTGCTCGTCGGCGGCGTGCTGATCCTGCTCTTCATCTACTGGAACGTGTCGGTCAAACACTGGTTCACCGGCCCGATCAAGCAGGTGGACGCGTCCGGGGACACGCTGGAGGGAGTGTCCTGACCGGCGGTCCCCGGACGTTGTGACGGGCGTCTCGATCTTGATTGCTTCAGCCGGTTTTGCCCCATCTCAACTGGGGTAACCAGCCTCGGCGTCGCCGGGCACTGTTGCGCGGCTGACTCGATCGAGTACCGCCGTCACAGCCACGAGATAGGGACCGAACCAAGGTGTGTGGAGCCACCGGCGAGGTACGCCTCGACGGAAGAACCCCGGATGTCCGAGCCGTCACGGCAATGGCCGAAGTCATGGTTCCGCGTGGACCCGATGCCGCCGGTGTGTGGTCGCAAGGCAGGGTGGCGCTCGGCCACCGTCGCCTCAAGATCATCGATCTCTCCGAAGCTGGCGCCCAGCCGATGGTCGACGCCGAGCTCGGCCTCTCGGTGGCGTGGAACGGCTGCATCTACAACTACGAGCAGCTGCGTGACGAACTGTCCGGGCACGGATACCGCTTCTTCTCCCACAGCGACACCGAGGTGCTGCTGAAGGGCTACCACCACTGGGGCGATCGCTTCGTCGACCATCTCAAGGGGATGTTCGCGTTCGCCATCGTCGAACACGAGAGCGGACGCGTTCTGCTCGGCCGCGACCGGCTCGGCATCAAGCCGCTTTACCTGACCCAGACGCCCGACCGGATCCGCTTCGCGTCCTCTCTGCCCGCCCTTCTGGCCGGCGGGGATGTCGACACCCGCATCGACCCGATCGCGCTGCACCACTACATGACGTTCCACTCGGTCGTTCCGTCGCCGCGCACCATTCTGCGCGGGGTCAGCAAGCTGCCCCCCGCCTCACTGATGACGATCGAACCCGACGGCAGGGTCGCCACCACGACGTACTGGGAACCCGATTTCACGCGCCGTGCCGATCGTGCCGACTGGTCTGAAAAAGATTGGGAGGACGCTGTTCTGGAGTCGCTCCGGACCGCGGTGAAGCGGCGCCTCGTTGCCGACGTCCCGGTCGGCTGCCTGCTCTCCGGCGGCGTGGACTCCAGCCTGATCGTCGGGCTGCTCGCCGAAGCCGGCCAGCACGGCCTGGCTACCTTCTCCATCGGTTTCGAGTCGGTGGGCGGGGTCAAGGGCGACGAGTTCAAGTACTCCGACATCGTCGCCCAGCGGTTCGGCACCGATCACCACCAGATCCGCATCGGCACCGAGCGGATGCTGCCCGCGCTCGACGGCGCGATCGGCGCAATGAGCGAACCGATGGTCAGCCACGACTGTGTGGCCTTCTACCTGCTCAGCCAGGAAGTTGCCAAGCATGTGAAGGTCGTGCAGTCCGGGCAGGGCGCTGACGAGGTGTTCGCCGGCTATCACTGGTATCCCCCGATGGGTGAGCCCGCCGCCGCATCGGTCGAAGGGTCGGTGGCCTGCTACCGTGCCGCGTTCTTCGACCGCGACCGGGCCGGTTACGCCGACCTCGTCGCACCGGGCTATCTGACCGACGGCGATCCGAGTGAGCTGTTCGTCACCGAACACTTCGCCCGCGCGGGCGCCGAGACCGGCGTGGACCGCGCCCTCCGCCTGGACACGACCGTCATGCTCGTCGACGACCCGGTCAAGCGCGTCGACAACATGACCATGGCGTGGGGCCTGGAGGGGCGGGTGCCGTTCCTCGATCACGAGCTGGTCGAGCTCGCCGCCACCTGCCCCCCTGAGTACAAGACCGCCCACGAAGGCAAGGGAGTACTCAAACAGGCTGCCCGACAGGTCATTCCGTCAGAAGTCATCGACCGGCCGAAAGGTTACTTCCCGGTGCCCGCGCTCACCCACCTGGAGGGCCCGTATCTCGACCTGGTCCGCGACGCGCTCTATGCACCGGTGGCCAAGGAGCGGGGACTCTTCCGCCCCGACGCCGTGGAGCGACTGCTCGCCAACCCGAACGGAAAGCTGACCCCGTTGCGGGGCAACGAGTTGTGGCAGATCGCGCTGCTGGAGCTCTGGCTGCAGCGGCACGGCATCAACGGGCCTGCAGCATGACCGCCGATGCTTCTGCCGACCCCAAGGCCGACAACACCACGCCGTTGGAAACACCGGAAGCCATCACTCTGGGGCTGCACGAAGCGGCCACCCGGGACGTGCTCGACACCATGTCTGACGATGTGGTCCTCGAACTTGGCTGGGGGCGGCTCATTTTCGGCCAGACCTTCGCCGACCCTGCCCGCCTGGCCGACGTCCTGCGCCAGGAAGGCCAGGGCCGGCGAGACATCTGCATCTACGCGCGGGAACCGCACGTGCTGGTGTCCAAGGCCCCGTCCGAACTGTTCATCGACCCCAGCCACACCTACCGCTTGCGGTTCGCCGATGTCACCGACGACGGTCCGGCGCCCACCGGATTTCACGTGCGCACACTGGAAAGCCGCGCCGACGCCGACGAGATGAACCGCGTCTACCTGCGCTGCGGCATGGTGCCCGCGCCAACCGACGTGATCTGGAACAACCACCTCAACCAGAAGTCCGTCGACTACCTGGTCGCCGTCAACGACGAGGACGGCTCCATCCTGGGCACCGTCACCGGCGTCGACCACAAGGCGCTGTTCTCCGACCCGGAAGAGGGCTCCAGCCTCTGGACCCTCGCGGTCGACCCGGCCGCGCCGCTACCCGGAGTCGGCGCGGCATTGACCCGCAGCCTGGCCGCGCTGTACCGGGAACGGGGCCGCGCCTACATGGATCTTTCGGTCACGCATGACAACAACGCCGCAATCGCGCTCTACGAGAAGCTGGGTTTCGCCCGGGTGCCGGTGATGGCGGTCAAGCGCAAGAACGCGATCAACGAACCGCTGTTCACGCATCCCCCCGAGACCGTCGACGACCTCAACCCGTATGCCCGGATAATCGCCGACGAGGCCATGCGGCGCGGCATCTGGGTCGAAGTGCTCGATGCGGAGGCAGGCGAGATGAAGCTGTCGCACGGCGGCCGAACCGTTGTGACCCGGGAGTCGCTGTCGGAATACACCTCCGCGGTCGCGATGGCGCGCTGCGACGACAAGCGATTGACCCGTCGTCTGGTGTCCGAGGCGGGTATTGCCGTGCCGAAGGGCCGCCTTGCAACGTTCGACGACGCCGACTACCAGTTCCTCACCGACGTCGGCGATGTGGTGGTCAAGCCGACACGCGGCGAGCAGGGCAAGGGCATCACCGTCGGCGTGAGCAGCACCGAGGAGCTCGACGCGGCGTTGGCCCGGGCCCGCGAACAACATCCCGAGGTGCTCATCGAGCAGCGCGCCGAAGGCGATGACCTGAGGCTGGTGGTCATCGACGGCAGGGTCGTCGCCGCGGCGCTACGACTGCCCGCCGAGATCACCGGTACCGGCAAGCACACGATCCGTGAGTTGATCGAGACCCAGAGCCGGCGCCGTTCCGCGGCCACCGGCGGCGAATCGAAGATTCCGATGGACGCCGTCACCGAAACGACGGTCAAGGAAGCCGGATACACGTTCGACGACGTGCTGCCCGAAGGGGAACGGCTTCGAGTGCGCAGGACAGCCAACCTCCACCAGGGCGGCACCATCCACGATGTCACCGCAACGGTGCACCCCGAACTGTGCCGGGTGGCCGTCGCCGCCGCGCAGGCCATCGGGATACCCGTCACCGGGATCGACCTTCTGGTTCCGGATGTGACCGAACCGGATTACTTCTTCATCGAAGCCAACGAGCGGCCGGGGTTGGCCAACCACGAACCGCAGCCCACCGCAAAAGCCTTCGTGGACTTCCTGTTTCCCAATCAGCCCGGACTACCCCAGGCATGGACCCCGGACGAAGCCCCGAGCAGCTAGCCCGTCATCACCAGGTGCTGGTGCGCATCACGATCTCGGCCGCAAGCTGCGCCGTGGAATCGGCGGCGTTGCGCCGACCCAGCAGGTCGACGATGCGGTATTCGCCGTAGACGAAACGCTGGCTCGCCTTGGCCACCGCCCGCGCGGCACTGGAACTGACGAGCGCGGTCGTGTTCAGCTCGACCGGAGGACAGTGTTCGTCGCGGACCGTGCCGGTGAGGTCGGCCACCTTGGGATGGCCGCGATCGATGACAACCAGCCCGATGAAGCGGTCCAGGCGCGTGGCCGCCAGCTCCCAGGCGAGCTCCCCACCCAAGCGGTCGCCGACCAGCAGCGCCCACCGAACTTCGAGGGAATCGAGGATGCCGATGACCGACTTGGCGGTCAGCCGCGGATCGGGTCCGATTACGACGGTCTTCAACGACGCGGTGTGCAAGCGTTGGCACACACCTTCGTAGGCTGCCGGCGCCTGGTGCGCCGCGCCCAGCAACACCACGACGGAACCCTTCTCCGGACCGGCAACCTCAACAGGCACACCGAAACCGTCAACGGTCACCATGGGAGTGGGCATTGCGTCACGCTACAGGGACTGATGGACTCGGCGCGGCTGTTTGAACGCGGTTCACAGAAGCGTCAAGCGCTGCGTGCACGCTCAGCTTGCTCGGCAGTGATCTCCAGAAAGGTTTGCGGGAGCGTGCCTTTGACTGTTATGGACGGATCGGGTGTCGGAAATGCGATACCGAAGATGCCGAAATTGCCCACGTTCTCGAATGAGAAATACACACTGCTCGCCTCACCCATCAGATGCATGGTCTGCTCATAGGCCAGCGCGTCCTCACGCGGCACCCGCACCTGGGTCGTCGTCATCTCGATACCGGGATCGTCCTCGTCGAAGAACGTCCGGTATTCGGCACACCGTGCTGCGGTCGCCGCCAACCGGTCCAGATCGAGGCGCCAGGACAGTACCGTGATGACCATCCGGGCACCGTCATAGGCGACCACGTATTCGACCGCGCTGCCCGGGCCGCGTTCGGCGGACCCGGCGATGTCGCGCGTCAGACCGTCCGTGCAACCCTTCGGCATCGACAGCATCGGCGGCGGACCGTTCGCATTGTCGGCCTCCCCCGGGTCGCGGTCGGTGCGCTCGAAGCGCACCCCCGGTGGGAAATCGGCTTCGCTCAACACAGCTCGGTCGAGCCGGGCGCCCGGCCACGTCGGGGTGCCGGTGATCGCGTTGCCGCACCCGGCGAGGAGACAGCCCGTCATTGCGACGATGAGCGCCCGCCACCTCATGGGTTCAGGCTACCGAGCGCTCAGAGCTGGGTCAGGATCTCCGCGCCCGAGTCGGTGACCACGAGCGTGTGCTCGAACTGCGCGGTCCACTTCCTGTCCTTGGTGACAACCGTCCAGTCGTCGGACCAGATCTCGTAGTCCAGGCCACCGAGATTGATCATCGGCTCGATGGTGAACGTCATCCCTGTCTCAAGCACCGTCTCGACCGAGGGCTGGTCGTAGTGCAGTACCACCAGACCGTTGTGGAACGTGGTGCCGATGCCGTGCCCGGTGAAATCGCGAACTACGTTGTAGCCGAAGCGGTTTGCGTACGCCTCGATGACGCGGCCGACCACCGACAGCGCGCGTCCCGGCCTGACCGCCTTGATGGCGCGCATGGTGGCCTCGTGCGTGCGCTCCACGAGCAGCCGATGTTCCTCGGAGACATTGCCCGCGAGGAACGTCGCGTTGGTGTCACCGTGCACGCCGTTGATGTAGGCCGTGACGTCGATGTTCACGATGTCGCCGTCCTCGATCACCGTCGAGTCCGGGATGCCGTGGCAGATGACCTCGTTGAGCGACGTGCAGCACGACTTCGGGAAACCCTTGTAGCCCAACGTCGACGGATACGCGCCGTGATCGACCATGTACTCGTGGGCGATGCGGTCGAGCTGATCGGTGGTGACTCCGGGCGCCACGGCCTTGCCCGCCTCGGCGAGCGCACCCGCGGCGATCCGGCCCGCCACCCGCATCTTCTCGATGACCTCGGGAGTTTGCACCCACGGCTCGCTACCCTCACGCGCCGTCGGCCTGCCGACGTATTCGGGGCGCTCGATCGACTTGGGCACCGGCAGCATCGGCGAAACCGTGCCGGGCCGGAGGGCGGTCCGTACAGACATGTAGCAATGCTAGCGTTCCGCCATGCAGGTCACCCCGGGCCACTTGTTCGCCCAGATGAACTTCCGCGACGTCGAGGTCTCCGACGAACGCCTGATCATCGAGTTGGACAACCAGCCGAATCTGGTGAATCGGCGCGGAGCGCTGCAGGGCGGACTGGTCGCGACGCTGATCGACATCGCGGCGGGCCGACTGGCTGACCGGCACATCGGCCCGGGCCAGGACGTGACGACCGCCGACATGACGATCCACTTCCTGGCTCCGGTGCTCGAAGGTCCGGCCCGCGCGCAGGCCACGATGGTGCGCGCCGGACGCCGACTGCAGGTCATCGCCGTCGACGTCGTGGACGTTGCCCGTGACCGGCTCGCCGCGCGGGCGACTCTCAGCTTCGCGGTGCTCGAGCCGCGCTAACGAACCTGCAGGGATCCCAGCGCCGACCGCACCCGCCCGGGCAGGGATCCGCCGCGGCTGAGCCAGTCGTCGAGCGCGATCCGCACCGACGCCATGGCCATGGCACCGAGCAGTCGCGGCCGTGCATCGTCGGGCACCAGGTCCGGGAACCGCGGGCCCACCAGGTCGGCGATCGCTTCTTCGTAGCGCAGGTAGATCTGCAGCGTCCAGGCGCTGAACACCGGGGATGACCGTGTCAGCGTGGCCAGCTCGCGCACCTGTTCGCTGATCGTGTCGAAGTCGTCGCCGAGGCTCTCGAAGGCGCCGAGCACAGCGTCGCCGGCCGAGAGCTCGGGCGGTTGTCCGGCGATCGCGTCGGTGATCGCGTCCAGCCAGTGTGTCGTCATGCCGTCGGCGACGGCGTCTTCTTTGGCGCTGAAATAGCGGAAGAACGTGGCCCGGCCGACTTCCGCGGCGGCCGCGATGTGCTCGATCGTCGCCCCGGCCAGCCCGTGGTCGGCGACGGCCTGCGCGGCGGCCGCGGCGATGCGGGCTTTGGTCGCGCGTTGCTTGCGCACCGTCAGACTTTCTCGCGCGATTCCCGATGAGACGGCGTCCATGGTGGAACTATGTCTCACCGTGAATGCGAAAGGCAACGACCTCGCACCGGCGAGCCTGGAATCGTGGACATTCGTCCAGCAGATGCTGGCCGACGTCACCAACACGGTCATCGAGGATGCGACCAGTGAGCGTGAACTGCTCGAAGGCCTCGGCGTGCTGGCCAAGGCCACGGCACTGTGCACAGAGATGACCGTCGAGGCCGACCCCCAGCGGCCCCGGTTCTTCGACATGTGCTCCGACACTCGCCTCATCGGTGGCCCCAATCCCGACGGTCGATACCTGTTGGCGATGATCCGCGGGGACCGCACCTACCGCGTCAGCGGGACCCGCGGCGACACGGCGTATCTCGGGTTCCAGGTTCTGGCGGGCACCGGGATGACGCCGCGCAGGATGGCCGCCTACCTCAGCGACAGTCAACTCCGTTGCACGAGAGGTGCTTTCGAGTTCGTGGCGTCCGCTGTGGAACCATCGCCCGACGTCCTGGGCACCGCGCAGTGGTTGCCCGTGCCCGCAGACGCGTCATCGATCGTGGTCCGTGAGTACATCGGCGACTTCGCCACCGAGTTGCCCGCAACGGTGCGGATCGAATGCCTGGATGCTGCTCCCCTGCAGGCGGTTTCCGACACAGAACGGGCCGAGGCGTTCACCGCGATGGCATGGACGATCGTCAAACTCACGACACTGCACCGCACCGTCAAGCCCGAGATGCTGGCCGAACCCAACGTGCTGGTGACCGCGCAGGCCGCCGATCTGGGCAGCGCCGACACCACCCCCGACAACCTCTACATGATCGGGTCGTTCGCCCTCGAACCCGACGAAACACTTCTGCTGGAATTCGCACCGCCCGACACTCGGTACTGGAACGTCACCCTCGAGAGTGCCTGGCACGAGTGCCTCGAGCCGCGTCACAGGCACAGTTCGGTGACCAACAAGGGCGTGACACCCGATGAGGACGGGCAGGTCCGCATCGCCATCGGCGCCGACGACACCGGACGCGGGCACTGGCTGGACACCGGCGGGCGCGGCCGCGGCTTCGTCGTCGTGCGGTGGCTCGACAATCCAGAGGCTCCAGAGGTGCGCAGCACCGTCATACGAGGACGTGCCTGATGGGCAGCGATCGCTTCCGCCCCGGCCCACTCATTGAAAAGGCCTGTGAAAAAACGGGTCTCGACGACTTCGGGGACGGCACCACCTGGCGGGATGGTCTTGATCGCGTGTGCGACGGCCTCGCTTCCTCCGAGGCGCGGCTCAACGACCTCGGGGTCGAGATCGCGGTGATGGACATCGATCGCGCGCTGACAAGCAGGCTGCAGATCGTCGACTGGCGCACGCGCCACCCCGAGGTCGCCGCGGCTCCCGTCCGACGGCCGATCTTCATCGTCGGCCAGCCGCGCACGGGGACGACGATCCTGTTCGACCTGCTCGCCCAGGATCCCGCCCTACGTCCGCCGCTGACCTGGGAGGTGGACAATCCGTTCCCGGTGCCCCAACCTTACACCTACGACACGGACCCCCGGATAGCGCAGACGCAGGCCGCTCTGGAGATGTCCGAGCAGATTGTGCCCGGATTGCTGTCGCATCACCCGATGGGTGCGCTGGTGGGGCAGGAATGCGTGCGCATGTTTTCGGGCGAGTTCTGCTCGATGATCTTCCCGACGCAGTACCGGATGCCGGACTACTATCGCTGGCTGCTCTATCAGGCCGATCACCGCCCCGCGTACCGGTACCACCGAATGTTCCTGCAGCACTTGCAGTCCGGGGTCGGCGGTCAGTGGCTGCTGAAGTCCCCGGCGCACCTGTGGCAACTCGACGCGCTGCTCGCCGAGTACCCGGATGCGCTGATCGTGCAGACGCATCGCGATCCGCTCAACGTCATCTCCTCGATCAGCGCGCTGATCCACCATCTCCGCCGGATGGCATCCGATGAGTCCTCGATCCCCGATTGCGCGGCGCAGTCACGCGAGCAGATCGTCGTCGGCCTCGAATACGCGATGAAGATGCGAGATTCGGGCGTGCTGCGCGCAGACCAGGTGGTCGATGTGCACTTCCGAGACTTCATGAGTGACCCGTTCGCGACCATTCGCACGCTCTACGGGAGGCTGGGCCGCGAACTCTCGCCAACCGCCGAACAGCTGATGCGCGAACATCTCGCCGCCCATCCCGGCGACCACGGCGGCGATCGGTACCGCTGGGCCGACACCGGGTTGGATGCCTCCGAGGTGCGCGAGCAGGTGCGCTCCTATCAGCAGCGTTACGACGTCCCCGATGAGCCGCTGCGGTAATCCCGTCAGCGAGCGCGCAACGGACCGCGTCGCCACGACTTGCGGGGTCCCCTGATGTCGACGGACCCGCACACGACCTTGCCCGTGAGGATCACGTGGGGGTTCCCCTCGGCGGGCGCCTCCCTGCGATGATCGTGCGCGCTCCCGACGTTGACCTCCACGTCGTCGATGGAGGCGCTCGCCCCGTCGGGGAGGCGCAGGTCCAGGCCGCCGAACTTCATGTCCAGCTCGATGACGACGATCGGCCCCGCGAAGCGTGCGCGGGTGAGGTCGAGGTCGACAGAGCCCATGCGCCGGTGCAGAGCCAGCCGCGACGGCACCACCCATTCGCCTTGACGTTTCAACGAGCCGAGGACGCCCCGCAGTTCGACACGGTCGGCCGCGGACGTCACGATCGCCCCGGGCCCCGGCAGGTCACTGACGAGTGCGTCGAGTTCGGAACGCTGCCGGGCCTGCGACACCATCGCCGACCGCTCCTCGAACTCCTGAATGTCGATCAAGCCGAGCGCGACGGCGTTGTGCAGCCTGCGCAACGTGCCGTTGCGGTCCGCGTCGGAGATTCTCATCTCGGTCGGCTCGACGGCGCCGTATCGGCCGTGGTTGATGTCGGTCATGGCGACATCTACGGTACCGCCGGTAGTGGCTTTCCAGCTGCCCCGGCCCTCTAGGCGAGGTAGTCGGGAGGAAGCGAGTCGAGCATGTTCTTGACCATCCGCACCGCGTATTCCGAACTCCCGCCCCCGACGATGAGCGCCGAGAAGGCCATGTCTCCCCGGTAGCCGGTGAACCAGGAATGCGAACCCCCCGCGAATTCGGCCTCGCCGGTCTTGCCGCGGACATCGCCCGCCCCTTGGAGATCCTCGGCGGTGCCGTTGGTCACGACGAGCCGCATCATCGGCCGCAGACTCTCCACCACCTCGGGTGAGATGTCCTGCCGCTCGCCGGTGACAGCGGTCTCACGGCCCTCGATGAGCCGTGGCACCGGGGTGTGGCCTGCCGAGACGGTCGCCGCCGCCAGCGCCATCCCGAACGGGCTGGCAAGCACCTTGCCCTGACCGAAACCGTCCTCGGTACGTTCGGTCAGGTTGACCGTCGGCGGCACCGAACCGCTGACGGTCGGCAGGCCCGCGATGTCGTAGTCCGGTCCGATGCCGTACTGCGAGGCGGCCTGGGTCAGCCCTCGCGGTGGCATCCGGCTCGCCAGCTCGGCGAAGGTCGTGTTGCACGAGCTTGCGAAGGCCCGTGACATCGGTACCGTGCCGAGATCGAAGCCGCCGTAGTTCGGCACCGTACGGTGGCCGATGTCCATGGTGCCCGGGCACCCCAGAAGCGTGTTGGGCGTGGCCATCTGGCGTTCGATCGCTGCTCCTGCGGTCACGATCTTGAATGTCGAGCCCGGAGGAAAAAGGCCCATGGTGGCCAGCGGGCCCTCACGGTCTGCGGCGGCGTTCTGTGCCACAGCCAGGATCTCCCCCGTGGACGGCTTGATCACGACCATCATCGCCTGCTTGTCGGTGAAGTTGACCGAGCTCTGCGCCGCGTTCTGCACCGACCGGTCGAGGCTGATGCTGACCGAGGGCGCCGGCTCGCCGGGAACCTCGTTGAGGACATCGACGTCGACACCGTTCTGGTTGACCGTCACGACACGCCAGCCCGGGTCACCGTCGAGGTCGTCGGCGACGGTCTTCTTGATCTCGTTGACCAGGGCAGGCGCGAACGTCTCGTCGGTGGGCACCATTTCGGGCTGCGGTGTGATCACCACGCCCGGCAGTGCACGGAGCGCTCCGGCGACGGCGTCGTGGTCGGCCTGCTTGAGCGTCACCAGGCTCAGCGGCCCCTGGGTGGAGCTGGCCTGCTCGGCGAGGCGTTGCGGATCGAGGGCGTTGTCGAAGCGGTGCAGCACACCGGCGACGGTCTGTGCGGTGGTCATGAGGTCGGCGCCCGCAGCCTGGGCGTTGAGCGAGATGTTGTACCTGTAGCCGGGCACCAGGACGTTGGTGCCGGTGCGTTCATGCACGGATGCTCGCGGCGGGGAATCGGCGCGCAGTGCGAAAGTCTGGTTCTCCCCCAGCCTCGGATGCAGGCCGGTTGCGCTCCATCGCACTTCCCACCGGCCCTCGTCGCGAACCATGTTGAGCTGTCCGTCGTAGGTCCAGGTGCGGTCCTTGGGCAGGTGCCAGGTGTAGCGGTAGGCGATGCTGCCGGTGTCCGCGGCGTACTTGGTGCTCAGAACCTGGGCGTCCAAGCCGGTGGCCTGGAGTCCGGCCCACGCCTCGTTGAGCGCCGCGCGGGCCGCCTCAGGATCGTCGGCCAGCTGGGCGGCGGCGCTGGTGTCACCGGTGGCGAGCGCTTCGAAGAACTCCTCCGCGGTGGGTTCGGGCCCGTCCGGCCGCGGGGTGCACGCTCCGAGCGTGAGGACCAGCGCGGCTGCCATCGTCAATGCCGCGGTACGTGATACGGGTGAGAACAGTGTTGCCATTGAGGCAGATGTTACGAAGCCGAGACCTCGACTGGGCGGAGGCGCACCGGCTCGTCACGCCGAGATCCACCTTTTGCGGACGAAGTGCGAGTAACCGTCGGCAAAAAGGTGGATTTCGGCGTACGTCAGGAGCCGAACAGCCATTGGGAGCAGACTCGAACGTTATGCAGGAGAAGTACGAGAGGCGACCTGCAAAACGTCGGTACGTGAGACTGCGGGGACGGCGACGTGGCTAGGACCCGTACGCGCCCGCGGCCGGCGCGCGCACGACCAGGGGCACCGCCGGGAAATAGGCCGCCATCTCCGAGCGCGAGGCGCGTAGTGCGGCAGTGCCGTAGCCCCGCTTGCGATGGTTCGGGTGGATCCAGATGCGCACCCCGACCTCGCCGTCGGCCAGCTCGCCGAACACCATGCCCACCTTCGTCGAGCCGACCTCGGCCACCAGCCAGGCCGCCTCCTCCGCCGCGACACGGGCCACTGCGTTGCGGATCTCGTCACCGAGATCGCCTGCCGGGGCCGCGGTTCCATCGCCCGCCGACTGCATGTCGGCGGTGCGGGCAGCGAAGATATCGCGATCTTCCTCTGCAGTGAACGGCCGCAGGATCAGCCGGCGCGCCGACCCCGGTGTCTGTTCCGGTGAGCTGAAGGTCGACGCCTGGCTGTCCAGGTTCTGAAACTCGTCGGCGATGCGGCGTCGCGACACCTTGGTGAGACGGTCGAAAGAGAGACGAAGGACGGCCTCGGCGGCCTCTTCGGAGGTGTCGAGCAGAGCGGCGATCGACTCGATCGCCGCGTCGTAGTCTTCGGACGCGACCACGGCGTCGAGAACCTCGTGCCGGCGTTCCATCGCATGGACGAGCGCGGCAGCCATCTCGCGGCTCGCCGCGGTAGCCATCTCGCGGCTCGCCGCGGTCGCGTCCCGGTCGGTCATACCCGAAGAGTAGGCGCAGCTCTGGTTCAGTCCAGCAGGACCGTCGCAAATGACGCGACCTCGGTGAAACCGATGCGTGCGTACGTCGCTCTGGCGACGGTGTTGAAGCTGTTGACGTACAGGCTCGCGATACGTCCGCCGCCGACGACCGCCGCCGCGACAGCCGCGGTGCCGGCAGTGCCGATGCCACGGCCCCGCTGATCCGGATGCACCCACACGCCCTGGATCTGGCCGACCGCCGGCGACTGCGACCCGACCTCGGCCTTGAAGACGACCTCGCCGCGGTCGAACCTGGCCCACGCGCGGCCGGCAGCGATCAGCCCGGCGACCCGGCGGCGGTAGCCCCGCCCGCCGTCGCCCACGCGTGGGTCGATACCGACCTCGCCGATGAACATGTCGATGGCCGCCACCAGATACGCGTCGAGCTCGTCCATCCGCACCTGACGCACGGCAGGGTCGGTGCCGCATGCAGGCGCGGAGTTCAACGCCATCAGCGGTTGATGCGCACGGACGTCGCGCGCGGGACCCCAGACCGGCTCGAGCCGCTGCCACATCGGGAGCACCAGCTCGGCGCGACCGACGAGCGACGAGCAGCGCCGCGCGGAGCTCATGGCCTTGTCGGCGAACGCATTCAGGTCTCCGAGGCCGCCGCGCAACGGAATGAGGTTGGCTCCGGCGAAGCACAGAGACTCCGTGGCGCGCCTGCGGGTCCACAGTTCCCCGCCGATGGCGGACGGCTCGATACCGTGCTCGGCAACCCGGGAAGCGACCATGCAGCCAGCGACCGGATCCTCGTCGAGAACCTGCCGCACCGCCACGATGTCGCGCACCACCGACACTCTTCGTTCGTCGACGAGACGGAAAAGCGGAGGAGCCGACATCTGGACTCTTTCTGCGACTGACCCGTAGGGGGACGGCCCCACCCCCTGGGGCCAGGTCTCAGCTTACGGTCACAACGGGCGAACCGGTGACATCATCGGAACCTCGCGCCGTACCCATTTCGGCGGCGAGCCGCATTGCCTCTTCGATCAGGGTCTCGACGATCTGCGCCTCGGGCACCGTCTTGATGACCTCGCCCTTGACGAAGATCTGTCCTTTGCCGTTACCGGATGCCACCCCGAGGTCGGCTTCGCGGGCTTCGCCAGGCCCGTTGACCACGCAACCCATCACGGCGACGCGCAGCGGCACCTCCATGCCCTCCAGGCCTGCAGTCACCTCGTTGGCCAGGGTGTAGACGTCGACCTGGGCCCGTCCACACGACGGGCACGACACGATCTCCAGACCACGCGGACGCAGGTTCAGCGACTCCAGGATCTGGTTGCCCACCTTGACCTCTTCGGCAGGCGGCGCCGACAGCGACACCCGGATCGTGTCGCCGATGCCCTTGGACAGCAGTGCGCCGAAGGCCACCGCGGACTTGATGGTGCCCTGGAAGGCAGGACCCGCCTCGGTGACGCCGAGATGCAGCGGGTAGTCGCACTGCGCGGCCAGCTGCTCATAAGCCGCGACCATGATGACCGGATCGTTGTGCTTGACGCTGATCTTGATATCGCCGAAGCCGTGCTCCTCGAACAGCGACGCCTCCCACAGCGCCGATTCGACGAGCGCCTCGGGGGTGGCCTTGCCGTACTTCTTCATGATGCGGGGGTCCAGCGAGCCGGCATTGACGCCGATGCGGATCGGGATGCCCGCGTCGCCTGCCGCCTTCGCGACCTCCTTGACCCTGCCGTCGAACTCCTTGATGTTGCCGGGATTGACGCGCACAGCGGCGCAACCGGCGTCGATCGCGGCGAAGATGTACTTGGGCTGAAAATGGATGTCGGCGATGACCGGAATATTGGCCTTCTTGGCGATCGCGGGCAGCGCGTCGGCGTCCTCCTGGCGGGGACAGGCGACGCGCACGATGTCACAGCCGGACGCGGTGAGCTCCGCGATCTGCTGCAGTGTCGCGTTGATGTCGTGAGTCTTGGTGGTGCACATCGACTGCACCGCGATGGGGTGGTCGCTGCCGATACCGACATCGCCCACCATCAGTTGACGGGTCTTGCGACGTGGCGCCAGGACGGGCGCGGGCGGCGCAGGCATTCCAAGACCGATAGAGGTCACTTCGGAGTCTCCTACTGGAACAACGTGATCGGATTGATCACGTCTGCTGTCACGGTGAGCAGCGTGAAGCCCACCATCACGATGATCACGACATACGTGAGGGGCATCAGCTTGAGGTAGTTGACGGGAGCGCCGGCCACTTTGCCGCGCGCCTGACGGATCATGTTGCGGACCTTCTCGTACAGCGCGATCGCGATGTGCCCGCCGTCCAGCGGAAGCAACGGGATCAAGTTGACCGCACCCAGCACGAAGTTCAACTGGGCCAAGAAGAACCAGAACGCCACCCAGATCCCGTGCTCGACGGTTTCGCCGCCGATACGAGAGGCCCCGACGACGCTGATGGGCGTCTCCGGATCGCGTTCGCCGCCCGTGATGGAGTGCACGAGCGCACCGATCTTGGTCGGGATCTTCACGATGGCCTTGCCGAGTTCGACGGCGAGGTCTCCGGTGAACACGAACGTCCCCGGTACCGCGGTCAGCGCGTTGTACTGCGTCGGCCCGAACTGCGCGGCGGTGACGCCGATGCTGCCGACTTCGGCGGGGACGGCCGGTCCGCCGTCCTCGCCCGCCACGAACCGCTGGCTGGGGGTGACGACGACGGTCGTGGTGAACTCCCGCACCTGCCCGTTCTCGTCGCGCTGCACGGTGAGCGTCGTCGGACCGTTCTGCGCCCGCACGGCCTCGACGAGCGCATCGAACGTCGGGACCTCGGTGTCGCCGACCTTGGTGATGACGTCGTTGGCCTGGATGCCGGCCGCCGCCGCCGGGCTGTTGGCGATGCAGTCGCCCAGTTGTCCCTCGGCGACTTCGGACTTGATGCACGACGTCTCGCCCACCACGGCGGTGGTGGGGGCCTTGATGTTGGGTAATCCCCAGATGATCGCGATCGCGTAGATGAGGATCAGGCCGATGATGAAGTTCATCGCAGGCCCGGCGAACAGCACCGCGACGCGCTTCCACGTCTTCTGCTTGTACATGGCGTAGGGCCGGTCTTCGGGATCGAGTTCCTCGACCGCGGTCATGCCCGCGATGTCGCAGAAGCCGCCGAGAGGAATGGCCTTGATGCCGTACTCGGTCCGCCCCAGCCTGTTCGGCCGCCAGGTGGACCACAGCGTGGGACCGAACCCGACGAAATAACGGCGAACCTTCATCCCTGTCGCGCGTGCCACCCACATGTGGCCGCATTCGTGCAAGGCCACGGAGACCAGAATGGCGAGCGCGAACAGCGTCACGCCAAGCACGTACATCATCGTGGCGGCCAGTCCTAACTTCTGCTACCTGCGGGTTCGGCCTCGACCGCGCTCCGGGCCCGGTCACGGGCCCAGTCCTGCGCGTCGAGTACGTCATCCACGGTAGCTGGTTCGGCGGCCCACTGGTCGGCAGCGCGCAGCACTTGAGCGACAGTGCGCACGATCGCGGGGAATCGAATCCGGCCTGCGAGGAACGCCTCGGCGGCTTCCTCGTTCGCCGCGTTGTAGATGGCGGTGAGGCAGCCGCCCGCGCGGCCTGCCTCGCGAGCCAGCGCCACCGCCGGGAAGACGTCGTCGTCCAGCGGCTCGAAATCCCACCGCGACGCGGTGGCGAAGTCGCAGGCCGACGCCGCGCCGGCCACACGAGACGGCCAGCCCAGCGCCAGGGCGATCGGCAGCCTCATGTCGGGCGGGCTCGCCTGGGCGAGCGTGGATCCGTCGGTGAACGTCACCATCGAGTGGACGATCGACTGCGGGTGGACGACGACCTCGATCCGGTCGTAGTCGACACCGAACAGCAGGTGCGTCTCGATCAGCTCCAAACCCTTGTTGACCAGCGACGCAGAGTTCAGCGTGTTCATCGGTCCCATCGACCAGGTGGGATGCGTGCCGGCCTGCTCGGGGGTGACGTCCTCCAGCTGCTCGGCGGTCCAGCCGCGGAATGGACCGCCGGATGCGGTGAGGACGAGCTTGGCGACCTCATCGGCACTGCCGCCACGCAGGCACTGGGCGAGAGCGGAGTGCTCGGAGTCCACGGGCACGATCTGGCCGGGCGCCGCAGCCTTCTGCACCAGCGGTCCGCCGGCGACCAGGGACTCCTTGTTGGCGAGGGCGAGCCGGGCACCGGTGGCCAACGCGGCCAGCGTGGGTTTGAGGCCCAGCGCCCCGACGAGCGCGTTGAGGACGACATCGACTCCCGTTGTTTCGGCGGCGGTCTCGACCAGGTGGGTCACCGCGTCCGGGCCCGAGAACGTGACGTCGCCGACGGCGGCCGCGGCGGCTTCGTCGGCGACCGCGACCTTGGTCACACCGGTCTCGGCGCACTGCCGCGCCAGCAGATCCGGGTTGCCGCCACCGGCGGCGAGCCCGACCACCTCGAAGCGATCCGGGTTGGCCGCAATGACCTCGAGGGCCTGGGTGCCGATGGATCCCGTGCTTCCCAGGATCAGTACGCGCAGCCTGTCCGTCACGCGTTCATTGTGCCGTCCCCGGATGTGACGTGTGTATGACGCCAACGGTCTCGACCCATCCAAACGGGTTCCGGCTGGGAATCACCCGTGTGCCAACTGAGTGCGGGCATCGGTGTCCGTACACGAAGGGATGAGGAAATGAAGATGACGAACCACCGGAAGACGACTGCCGTGGCCGGACTCGCTGCGCTCGCCATTTTCGGCGCCGCCGCCTGTTCCAGTGAAGAGGCTGCCAGCACCGCTTCCTCCGCGACGAGTGCGGCCGAGTCGGCCGTCGAGTCAGCCACCGGCTCGGAGACGACGACGACGCCGGCCCCGGCTGCCGATCCCGCCGCCAACTTGATCGGAAGCGGTTGCGCGGCCTACGCCGAGCAGGTGCCCGAGGGGCCCGGTTCGGTGGCAGGTATGGCCATGGATCCGGTGACGGTCGCTGCGTCGAACAATCCGCAGCTCACCACTTTGACCCAGGCGCTGTCCGGCCAGCTCAATCCCAACGTCAACCTCGTCGACACCCTCAACGGCGGCGAATTCACCGTGTTCGCACCGACCAACGACGCGTTCGCCAAGATCGACGCGGCAACGCTGGAGACGCTCAAGACCGATTCGGATCTGTTGACGAGCATCCTCACCTACCACGTCGTCCCGGGACAGGCCGCTCCCGACGCGGTGGCCGGGGAGCACACCACCGTCCAGGGCGCACCCCTGACGGTGACCGGCGCCGGGAACGACCTGAAGGTCAACGACGCCGGACTGGTCTGCGGCGGCGTCAAGACCGCGAACGCGACCGTCTACATGATCGACACCGTGCTGATGCCGCCGGCCGCCTGACCCTCTACAAACTCCCACACCGACACGAAAGGAAATTGATCGATGAGCATTTCTGTAAAGCGTTGTCTCGGAGCTGGTTTCGCAGCAGCCACGGTGGCCGGACTCTCGCTCGGCGTCGCGGGCACCGCCTCGGCCGCCCCGGTGGGTCCTGGCTGTGCAGCCTACGTTCAGCAGGTGCCGGAGGGGCCGGGCTCGGTCCAGGGTATGGCGATGGCGCCGGTGGCGACTGCCGCGGCGAACAACCCGCTGCTCACCACCTTGACGAAAGCTGTTTCGGGCCAACTGAATCCGAACGTCAACCTCGTCGACACGCTCAACGGGGCCGAGTTCACGATCTTCGCGCCGACAGATGAGGCGTTCGCGAAGATCGATCCCGCGACTATTGAGACCCTCAAGACGAACTCGGAGTTGCTGACCAACATCCTGACCTACCACGTGGTTCCGGGTCAGGCAGCGCCTGATGCCATCGTCGGCGAGCATGCGACGGTACAGGGCGCGAAGGTCAATGTGACCGGCACGCCCGACCATCTGATGGTCAACAACGCGTCGGTGGTGTGCGGCGGGGTTCAGACCGCGAATGCGACGGTCTACCTCATCGACACTGTGCTGATGCCGCCGACGGCCTAGCCGCCGGCCCCCCGACAGAGGATCCCCCGTACACCTCCCCCGGCTGTACGGGGGATCCTCGTCTGATTCGCTCCCTCAAGATTTGATCTTGCTGATGATCTTCTCGGCGAACATCTCGATGTGCTCGCGAAACCGTTCAGGGCCCTGCGAGTTGCCGCTCTCGGCACCCATCCACGGGGCCACCATCACCGACGTGATCCCCGCGTCTTCGGCCCTGCGGTAGAGATCGACCGACGGCGGCTCCATCAGAGCCAGCAAGATGTCGAAGGGTTGATCCAGGCGCCCGTACTCCGTGCGCAATTCGGTGAGTCTGCGCGCGTATCCGACGGCGTCGTCCCATCGGTAGGCATAGCCCACCCAGCCGTCGCACTGTCGCGCCGCTCGTCGCAGTGCCGCCTCGGACTCGCCGCCGCAGAAAATCGGGACGGGGCACGGCGGGTGGGGTTCGATCATCATCTCGGGCACTTGGTAGTGCTCGCCGTGCCAGGACACCCAGCCGCCCCGCCACAGGGCGCGCAGAGCGGGGATCATTTCGTCGAGTCGTTTGCCCCTGGTGCTGAAGTCCTGGCCCATGAGTGCGTACTCCTCGCGCATCCATCCGACGCCCGCGGCCAGGGTGACACGGCCACCGGACAGCACGGCGGCGGTGGCCACCTGTTTGGCGACCTCCAGAAGCGGGCGGGCCGGGGCGATGTAGACGGCGTTGGAGAAGCGCAGCTGCGTGGTGACGGCGGCCATCGCCCCGGTCAGCACCCACGCGTCGGGCCACGCCGTCTCCGGCGCCCAGGGAGGGGTGCCGGTGGCGGAGTCGGGATAGGTGGAGTTCAGTTTCCGCGGGTAGATCATGTGGTCGGAGGTGACCATGCCGTCGTAGCCGGCCTCGTCGAGCATCCGCGCCAGCGGCACTACCTCCGTCGTGTCCAGGAATGTCGCGCCCGACCAGAACTGCACAGACATGACCCTTTCGTCAGAATTTGCCCGCCCCTGTTTCTTTATCGGAGATCGCGGGCAGCATCAATGCCATGCCCGCCGTGTTGTGGTTTCGCCGCGATCTACGGCTCGCCGATCTGCCCGCGCTGCTGGCAGCCGCCGAGGGCGACGGCGAGGTTTTGGCCTGTTACGTCCTGGATCCGACGCTGACGGCGTCGTCCGGCAGGCGGCGGCTCCAATATCTCTACGACGCACTTCGCGACCTGCAGGTCAGCTTGGATGGGCGGCTTCTCGTCACCCGCGGTGAGGCGAGGTCGGTGATACCGAAGCTCGCGAAAGCCATTGGGGCCGGCTCGGTTCACATCTCGGAGGAGCACCTGCCGTACGGCCGCCGACGCGACGACGCCGTGCGCGAGGCGCTCCGGGGCGGCGAGGGGAAGGCGGGCGAGGTCGAACTGGTGGCGACGGGTTCGCCCTACCTGGTGTCACCCGGTCGCGTCACGAAGGGCGACGGCAGCCCGTACAAGGTGTTCACCCCGTTCTACGACGCGTGGCGCAAGCACGGTTGGCGCAAGCCCGCAGAATCGGGGAAGAAGTCGGCTCGATGGATGGACCCGAAGGATGTGTCGGGTGTGCGGCCAGTCGAGATCCCCGACCTGGGGGTCGAACTCGACCGTCCCGCAGGCGAATCCGGGGCGCGCCGACAGTGGGCCGACTTCGTCGAGGATGGGCTGGCCGACTACGGCGACGACCGCAACCGGCCAGACCTGGACGGCACCAGCCGGATGTCGGCGCACCTGAAGTTCGGCACCATCCATCCGCGCACCTTGGCGGCCGATCTGGGGCGGGGGAAGGGCGCCCAGACGTATCTGCGCGAGCTCGCGTTCCGGGACTTCTACGCGTCCGTGGTTCACGAATGGCCCCGCAGTACATGGTGGAACTGGAACACCGCGTTCGACGCCATCGAAGTCGACGACGGGCGCGAGGCGAAGAAGTCGTTCGAGGTGTGGAAGGCGGGAAAGACGGGCTACCCCATCGTCGACGCCGGGATGCGCCAGCTCGCCGAGACCGGCTTCATGCACAATCGGGTGCGGATGATCGTGGCGTCGTTCCTCGTCAAGGATCTGCACCTGCCGTGGCAGTGGGGCGCCCGGTGGTTCCTCGACCAACTCGTCGACGGCGACATGGCCAACAATCAGCACGGCTGGCAGTGGGCGGCCGGATGCGGCACCGACGCTGCGCCGTATTTCCGGGTGTTCAACCCGACGACGCAGGGCAAGAAGTTCGACCCGTCCGGCAACTACGTCAAGCGCTGGGTGCCGGAGCTGCGCGACGTCAAAGACGTGCACAACCTGGGTGACGACTGGCCCGACGGTTATCCCCGGCCGATCGTCGACCACAAGCAGGAGCGCGAAGAGGCGTTACGCCGCTACAACGCGCTGTGACTATTTCAGCGTCTGGCCTGCGTCCAGGGGCAGGGTGACGCCGGTGACGTAGCGGCCTGCCGGTCCGCAGAGGTAGACCATCGCGTCGCTGACGTCCCGGGGCTCCATCATCGGCAGCTGTAGCAGCGGTTGCTGAGCGGCGCTGAACGACGGATGCCGGCCGGCCCAGTCCGCCATGGCCTGGTTGAGCACCATCGGCGTCGCAACCCCGCCGGGGTGCACCGAGTTGACCCGGATGTTCTTCTCCGCCAGCGAGCGGGCGAAGTGCCGCATCAGCCCGACGACGCCGTGCTTGGCCGCGGTGTAGCCGGCCGCGCCGTGGTTCATGGTGCCGAATTCGGTACTGACAGAGGTGAATCCCGCCGCAGAGCTGGTGATGACGATTGCGCCTCCATCAGGATTGCGCAGCAGCGCGGGCAGAGCCGCGTCGATGGTGAAGTAGACGCCGTTGAGCATCACGCCGACGGCGTCGGTGAACGCGGCGATGTCGCAGCCCTTCTCCCCCGCGGCGGGCAGGATGCCGGCGTTGGCCAGCACGAAATCCAACCGCCCGAACGCTTCGACACCTTTGGCGACTACCTCGACGAGCCGGTCTCGGTCGCGGACATCGCCGCGTTCGGCCAGGATGCGGCGGCCCGTCTTCTCGACGAGGCGTGCGGTTTCTTCGAGGTCCTCGGGTGTGGCCATCGGGTAGGCGACGGAGTCGAGTTGGTCGCACAGGTCGTAGGCGATGACATCGGCGCCCTCTTCGGCGAATCGCACCGCGTGGGCACGTCCCTGGCCGCGCGCAGCGCCGGTGACGAGTACGACCCTGCCTTCGAAGAGGCCCTGCGGGCGCTCGCTCGTCATGACGGGCCAGCCTACTGCGGCATATCACCCGGCTCTACGGCGACGCGTAGTAGAGCTGTGTCAGAATCTCTGCAGTAATACCTCCCGACTATTGCGACCCTGAGGAGCCAGCCGTGGCAAGCACCGAGGTGGAACGACGCACCGGCGTGGATGTCGAGGAGGTGCCGTCTGCGGAGTGGGGCTGGTCGACGGGCAGCGTCCGCGGCTTCCAGATCGGCGGCATACTTGCCGCGGTATTCCTGCTGCTGATGCTGCGGGGCAACCACCAGGGCAGGGTCGAGGATTTGTTCCTCATCGGATTCGCGCTCTTCGTGCTGGGTTTCGTCGCCCGCAGCTGGTACACGACGCGCAACCGCGACACCCGCTAGCGCAGGCCTCCACCGGCCACCCCGGCCGGGAAGAATCACACCACCGAGCCGCCTACCGCCCCGGGACGGGCATCAGGTCGACGCCGTCGGGCGGGTACCACAGCGCGGTGCTCACGAAGTCCTCGATGGACCGTTCTGAAGGCGGCTGCCCGCTGGCCCGCATCGCGTAGGCCTTGAATGCGCGCGATGCCCGGCTGAGCTGGTGACGCACCGTCTCGAACCGCCTGTCGGAACCGAACAATGCCGAGGTGCCCCACACGGTGACCTCGACCCGCCCCTCATCGACGAGACGCAACATCGTCTTCTTGAGCTCATCGTCGTGGCGCAGCACCCGTGCGTCGACGGCGACGGCTGCAGGCGTGTCGCGCAGTACGTCGGCGGCCGGCTCCATCATTTCGGCGTGCACACCGAGGACGGTCAGTGCCGTCACGTCGGAACCGTCGGGCACACACACGGTGACCTGCCAGCCCGCCCGGACACGGTCACACAACCATCCGCCGGCCGACGCCACCGCCCCGTCGACGTCGGCGGCGATCACCGTCAGGCGGTAAGTGCGCGTCACCTCGCCGGCCGTCCGAACGCCGGTCTTCCTGCGTGGAATCGACCTGCGGTCGTCCAACTCGAACATCGTCATCGCGCCACCCTCCGGCGCGTCACGTCGCGCCTTTCACAGCGTGACACTATAAGGCTGATCTGTAAAGTAACGATCAAGGATTGAAGTACGTGGCCACACGCTGTCGTACCGCGAAATGGCGTTTCCGCAAAAGGTTTTGGCCTTCAGAGCGCCGCCGCCACCGGCATGGCCAGCTCGACAGGTGTCAACTCCTTTGTCAAGCCGGACGCTTCCCGAATCTCGGCGAACGACGCAATGAGGGCATCGGTGGCCTCGTGCGGATCCTTGAGGGTGCGGTCGTCGGTCAGCACAGAGATGGAGAGTTGGTCGACATAGCTCCACACCGTGATGTTCATCCCGCTGCCCGCGACGATCGGGCCGACCGAATAGATCTCGTTGATGACGGCGCCCTCGAAACGCCCTCGTTCGCGGGGGCCCGGGACATTCGACACCGTCAGGTTCATCACCATCGCCGACTCCACGCGGCGGGCTTGGGTGCGGAAGACCCGTGGCGCCATGCCGGGTGGCAGGTATGTCAGCCAGGACGGCAGGAGGTTGGGACCGAGCAGATTATGGTTCTCCTTGGCGATGGCCGTCGACGTCGCGGTGAGCCTCACCCGCTGCAGCGGGTCTGCGATGTGCACAGGCAAAGACGGTGTCATATAAGTGAATTCGTTGCCTGCGAGGCGGTCAGGCGAGGGGTTGACGCTGACCGGGACACCAGCGATCAGGGGTACATCCGCCGCCCCGTCGTAGCGCAGCTGCAGCTCGCGCAGCGCTCCGGCAGCTGTGGCGAGCACGATGTCGTTGAGCGTCACGCCGAGATGTCTGGCCGTCTCTTTGACGTCAGCCAGCGCCAGCGGCGCCGTCGCAAAACGGCGCCCGGGGCCGACGACGTGGTTGATGAATGTCGGCGGCGGGGCGAAGTTCCGCGCGAGATCGGGATTCGGTCCGCGTTCCCTGGCCTTCCTTCGCACCCGCACGACACCCTTGGCGGTCTCGTCCACCAATGTGGGCAGCCTGCGGAACTGCCGCAGGTGATCGCGGGCGGCACCCCTGAGCAGGTTGCCGGGCGAGGTCGAGTCGGGACGGATCGCAGCCATCTGACCCCCGACCTCAGGTGGATGGGTCTGAATCGCCATCGCCAACTGGTTGGCAGAGGCCATCCCGTCGGCAAGCACGTGGTGGACCTTATGAATGACCGCAATCTTGTTGTCCGCCAGTCCATCTGCGATGTACATCTCCCACAGTGGATGGTTGCGATCCAGCGGCGTGCTGGCGATCTCGCCGATCAGCTGGTCGAGTTCGCGACGACCGCCCGGCTCTGCGACGCGGGCCTTGCGGAGGTGGTAGTCGACATTGATCTCGGCGTTCTGTACCCACATCGGGTGGTGCAACTTCAGCGGGATGTCCACCAATTGGTAGCGCAGCGGAGCGAGCGCGTGAAGGCGTGGCAGGGCGATCTTGCGAAACAGCTCGAAGTCGAAACCTCCGACGTCCGACACGTCGAGCACGCCGATCTTGAGAGTGTGCATGTGGATCTCCGGCGTCTCGCTGTACAGCATCATGGCGTCGACGCCATTGAGTCGTCTCACATGCCACCCCGTCACTCGTCGGTACGCGAAGTCTCATACCCATTCCACCGACAATTCGCCCACTTCGGACGGCGATCGACGGATGTGCCAATCCTTGTTAGCAGACGTTCAATCGGCAGGGAGCTCCACCAGAATCGGACTTCGTGACGTTTGGCGCATCATTTGTAAACTCTGATGCGAACCACGACCAGCAATCGCGAGGGAAAGAGCGGGACATGATGGTGCGCATGAAAACTCTTGCCCCCAGGCCACTTCGATGAGCCTGGTCGCCGGCAGCGGACCCCTCAGTCGCGATCGCGCGGGACAGCTGAGCCCGCCCACGGACGGTGACCTCGTGTATATCGAGCCCCATCCACGGCGGGTGCAGGCGTTTCTCGACGGGCGCGCCATGATCGACACCGAACGCGCCCTGATGGTGCATCGCCGCGGCGCGCCGCTGAGTTTCGCTTTCGCCGCTCACGAGGTCGGCAACCTCCCCAGCCACGAGGTTCCCGAGGCGCCCGGTTTTGTCGTGGTGCCGTGGGACGCCGTGGACACCTGGCTGGAGGAAGGCCGCCGGCTGGTCCACTACCCGCCCAACCCCTACCACAGGGTGGACTGCCGACCCACCGCCCGCGGCCTGCGCGTGACCGCCGCGGGCGTCACGCTGGTGGACACCGTGGACACCGTCATCGTGTTCGAGACTGCGCTGCACCCGCGGCTCTATGTGTCGCCTGCGCTGGTCGACACCGGACTGCTCCGTCGCTCGGAGACGTCGACCTACTGCAACTACAAGGGGTACGCGACGTACTGGAGCGTCGTCGCCGGCGACACCGTCGTTCAGGACGCGGCGTGGAGCTATGACGAACCACTCCCGGAGAGCCTGCCTCTCGCCGGTCTCCTCTCCTTCGACGACACGAAGCTCGAGGTGGTGGCCGAGCTTCCGCAATCGGCGTCCTACGACGACTGCGGATGCCGACTGTGAGCGGCGTCACATATGGTCGTGACCACCTACCCTACGGTTGCGTAATCGTAGGTTTGCGCAGGTTACGCTTGCGTATGTCTTTGCTGAGCCGTCACACTCCGCGGCATGGCTCAAGGGCACTACATCGCCAACGTCCGGGACCTCGCCTTCAACCTGTTCGAGGTCCTGCGCCTCGGTGAGGTGCTCGACGCCGGCAATTACGGCGATATGGACACCGACACCGCCCGCACGATGCTCGACGAGGTCGCGCGCCTGGCCGAGGGGCCGATCGCCGCGACGTTTGCCGATGCCGACCGCAATCCGCCGATCTTCGACCCTGCGAAGCATTCGATCTCGGTCTCCGACGAGATCAAGCGCACCGTGGCCGTGGTGAAGGACGCCGGGTGGTGGCGGGTCGGCATCGCCGAGGAGATCGGCGGCGTCCCTGCGCCCGCGGCGCTGATGTGGGCGCTGGGCGAGATGTTCTTCTGCGCGAACCCGGCGCTGGCGTTCTTCCACTCCCTCGGTCCCGCGATGGCTCATGCGCTCGCCATCGAAGGCACTGAGCAACAACGGATGTGGGCCGCTCGAGGACTGGAGCGGGGCTGGGCGGCGACGATGGTCCTCACCGAGGCGGATGCCGGCTCCGACGTGGGCGCGGGGCGCGCGAAGGCGATCGCGCAGCCCGACGGGACGTGGCATATCGAGGGAGTTAAGCGATTCATCTCCGGCGGCGATGTCGGCGACACCGCCGAGAACATCTTCCATCTCGTGCTCGCCCGGCCGGAGGGCGCGGGACCCGGTACCAAGGGTCTGAGCCTGTTCTACGTACCGAAGTTCCTGTTCGACCCCGAGACGCTTGAGCTCGGCCAGCGCAACGGCGTCTACACCACCAACCTTGAGCACAAGATGGGGCTGAAGTCCTCCCCGACCTGCGAACTCACCTTCGGCGCGCACGGCAGGCCCGCCGTCGGGTACCTCGTCGGGAACGTCCACAAAGGCATCGCGCAGATGTTCACCGTGATCGAACACGCCCGGATGACGATCGGCGTGAAGTCCGCGGGCACGCTGTCGACCGGCTATCTGAATGCGCTCGCCTACGCCAAGGAGCGCGTCCAGGGGTCCGATCTGACGCAGATGACCGACAAGACGGCTCCGCGGGTGACGATCATGCACCACCCCGACGTGCGTCGCAGCCTGCTGACGCAGAAGGCGTACGCCGAAGGACTGCGGGCGCTGTACATGTACGCCGCAGCGCATCAGAACGACGACGTGGCCGCACTGACGTCCGGCGCCGACCCGTCGATGGCCCACCGCGTCGACGATCTGTTGCTGCCCATCGTCAAAGGCGTCGGTTCCGAGCGTGCCTACGAGATGCTGACCGAATCGCTGCAGACCCTCGGCGGCTCGGGCTTCCTCCAGGACTACCCGATCGAGCAGTACATCCGTGACTCGAAGATCGACTCGCTGTACGAAGGCACCACCGCGATCCAGTCGCTGGACTTCTTCTTCCGCAAGGTCGTTCGCGACCGCGGCGAAGCCCTTGCCCATGTGGCGGCTCAGATCACCCGCACCGTCGACTCGTGCGACGCGCGACTCAAGCCCCAGGCGACGTTGTTGGCCGCGGCGCTGGAGGACGTTCAGTCCATGGTGGCAACGGTGACCGGATACCTGCTGGCGGCCTCGGAACAGCCCGACGAGATCTACAAGGTCGGCGTGGTCTCGGTGCGCCTACTGCTGGCAGTGGGCGACCTGATGATCGGCTGGCGGTTGCTCGAGGCCGCACACGTCGCGCACGCGGCGCTGGAAGCCGGCGCCGCCGCCGAGGATGTCGCGTTCTACGAGGGCAAGATCGCCACCGCATCGTTCTTCGCGGCCACCGTGCTGCCGCAGCTGTCGGCGGTGCGCCGGGTCGTCGAAGACATCCACGACACCGCCGCCGACCTGATGGCGTTGCCCGAGGCGGCCTTCTGAGCCAAGCTTCTGCTATGGCCCGCTGGTTCACCCTCAAGCCCGCCGATGCCGGCTTCTTCACGTCCGCACCGCACGTGTTCCGGTATGTGAAGCACTTCGACGCCACACCCGCGCAGGTGTGGGAGTCGCTGCAGTCCGACGAGTCGCTGGCCGCCTGGGGCAACACGGTGGGCTCGCTGACCTGGACGTCCCCTCGCCCGTTCGGGGCCGGCACCACCCGGGAGGTGGGCACCGGCCCTGTCCTGGTTCGCGAACAGTTCTTCGAGTGGACCGAAGGCTGCGGATACGCCTTCTTCGCGACCGAGGCCAACGTGCCGCTGTTCCGGCGATTCGCCGAGGACTATCGGATCGAGCCCGAGGGCACCGGAACGCGCTTCACCTGGTTGGTGGCCATCGAACCGGTCGGCGCTCTGAAGCTGCCGTTCAAGGTCTTGGCACCGGCGGTCAGGGCCGCATTCGGCCGCGCGGCCTCCGACGGACAGAAGTACTTCGCCGCCCGATAGGGTCGGTACCTGATGACAGGTGTCAACCGCAGTTGGATCGCGCAGCTGCTGCAGTTCGAGCGCCACGGCGACGCAGGAAGCGCTATGCCACGTGTAGCTCTCGCCGAAACTGCATTCCGCGCGCCCTCCACGCACGATTCGGCGCGTGGAATGCAGTATCGGCGGTAGGTTCTGGCTCGTGTCGACGCTGACGAACCGCCAGATCGTGTTACGCCGCCGCCCCGACGGGCTGGTCGCTCCCGATGACACGGAGCTCGTCACGGGTCCCGCGCCCGAACCCGGCGAGGGCGAGGCGCTCGTGCGCACGACGTACGTCGGCTTGGACGCAGCTGTGCGGACGTGGCTCGACGACCAGCCGAGCTATCTTCCTCCGGTCCAGTTGGGCGAGGTCATCCGGGCCGCCGGTATCGGAGAGGTCATCGAATCCCGTTGCGCCGCCTACTCTGTCGGCGACATCGTGACCACCCTGACCGGTTTTCAGGAGTACACGATTGTGCGCGACGACCTCTTCACGACGCCGGTGCCTGGCCGGGGCGATCAGATCGACCAGCTGGCCGTGATGTCGATCTACGGTCCGACGGGCGCCACCGCGTACTTCGGGATGACGGGTATCGGGCGCCCGCAACCGGGCGAGACGGTGGTCGTGTCGGCGGCCGCCGGTGCCACCGGATCGGTTGCCGGCCAGATCGCCAAGATCGCCGGTGCCCGCGTGGTGGGCATCGCCGGTGGTCCCCACAAGTGCCAGGCCGTCGTCGAGGACTTCGGGTTCGACGCGTGCATCGACTACCGAAACGAGGACATGCCCGCCGCGCTGAAAAGGCACTGCCCCCAGGGCGTGAACGTCTACTTCGACAACGTCGGCGGGCCTATTCTCGACGCGGTGCTGGGCAGGCTCGCGCACAAAGCCCGCGTCGTGCTGTGCGGCGTCATCTCCAGCTATCTGACAGGCCGGCATCCCGGGCCGGCGAACTACGTCAATCTGCTCGCGAAAACCGCACTGATGCAGGGCTTCAACGCACTCGACGAATGGGGCCGGTTCGACGAGGCCTTCGCCGCGCTCCGCGGTTGGGAAGAACAGGGCCTGCTGACCCATCGGGAGCACATCTGGGAGGGCATCGAGTCGTGCGTGGATGCCCTCAACGGATTGTTCACCGGCGCCAACATCGGCAAGACCCTGGTCAGGGTCTCGTAGACGGGCTCATAGTCGGCCGATGACGGTCTCTCCGAACTCGTCGATCGCCTCGAGCGCGTGCGCGAGGCTGTCCCCGGGCACGTTCACCTGAATCCACGTCACGCCCGCCTTCTCCAATTCGACGAGACCGGAGAGGAATTCGTCAGCATTGAAGTTTCCGGAGCCCGGTGCTCCGCCCGCGTCGTTGGTGAAGGTGATGTCCACGCCGCGGGGATCGCGGCCGGCCTCGTCCAGGCGGCGGCGCAGATCGTCTATGCCCGCCTTGAGGTGCTCCGTGGATTCCAGCGCCGCTGTGCGCGCCGTCTGCGCCAGAAGCGCCGGGGCCCGGAACGGGCACCAACCCTGGGCGTACTTCGCGACCCTCGCACGCGCCGCCGAGGTGTTGCCGCCCACCCAGATCGGCGGGTGTGGAGCGCTGACCGGTCTGGGGTGTGCGGTGATGCCCGTGGCGGTGAAATGCTTGCCCTCATAGCTGAGATCATCGGTGGTCCAGACCTCGCGGATGACGTGGAGCGCCTCTTCGAAGAGACCGGCGCGCTCGTCGAAATCCACCCCCAGTGCTGTGAATTCGCGCTTGAGGTAGCCGACGCCGACGGCGAGCGTGAATCGGCCGTCGGAGATCAGATCGAGGGTGGCTCCGGCCTTGGCGACCACGAAGGGGTTGCGGTACGGCAGCACCACGACGTTGGGGATGAGCCGCAAGGTCGTGGTGTGCGCTGCCGCGAAGCCCATCGCGACGAAGGGGTCGAGGGTATCGTGGCCGCCCGAATCGAGCCACCGCTGGGTCGGCGCCGGGTGGTCGGTGAACCCGAAACCACCGAAGCCTGCCTTCTCGGCCGCAGCGGCCACCCTCGCGATACCCGCACCCGTGACCAGTTGGGGGTTGTAGGGATGGCTGTGCATCGGATGGGTGATTGCGAATTGCATGCCCGGCCTCCGAGGTCAGAATCGTCTTCTCTCTTGCAGAGAATGTCGTTACCATGCAGGCGGCGGAAAGTACAGCGGCGGGAGCGACGATGAGCAGTCCGGAGATCGGTGTCTATCTCCCTCAGATGGGCTTGCCGTTCTCGGACCTGCTGCACCGCGCTCGGCGATGCGAGGAGCTCGGGATCGACTCGCTGTGGCTCTACGACCATCTCTACGGGCCCGGGATGCCGGAGTACCCGTCGATGGAGGCGTGGACGCTGGCCACCGCGTTGCTCAGCCGCACCGAGCGGCTGCGGATCGGCCACATGGTCCTGTGCAACCAGTTCCGGCATCCCGTCACGCTGGCGAAGATGGCGACCACGCTGGACCAGATCTCGGGCGGGCGGCTCTCGCTCGGCATCGGCAGCGGCTCGATCGAGGACGAGCATCGCCGCGCCGGGCTGCCCTGGGGCACATTCGCGGAACGCTCCGAGCAGCTCGGCGAGACGCTGCAGATCCTTCATCAAGCATTCGCCGACCAGCGAATCGACTTCTCCGGCAAGCACTTCAGCGTCACCGATATGCCCGTCAAGCCCGGCCCCGTCCAGCAGCCTGGGCCGCCGATCGTCGTCGGCGGTGTCGGTGAGAAGTTCACGCTGCCCCTGGTGGCGCGCTACGCCGACGTGTGGAACGTGCCGACCTACGCGCTGGACCAGATCGAGACGAAGATCGCGGTGCTGCGGTCGATCTGCGAGGACATCGGCCGGGATCCGTCGAGCATCGTCCTCTCCATCGAGGCGGTGATGGCGTTGGCGCCCGACGACTCCTCACTGCAGAAGGTGCGCAGCCTTGCCGAGAAGCGCTTCGGCGGCGAGGGTTTCGGGTTGTATGACACCAACCTGATCGGCACTCCCGGCTCCATCGTGGATCGCTTGGGCGAGCTGGTCGAGAGGGGTTTCGGTCAAATCGTGTTGTTCACCCACGACCGGTGTTCGGACCAGACGCTGGATCTACTGGCGACTGAGGTCATCGCCGCGCTCTAGCCCGTCGAACGTGGGTCTAGAGCACCCGAATCACGCGTTCTGCGTGCGCAATCCCCACGGTCAGCGCGGCGGCGAGTAGTTCGGCTTACCCAGCCCGAGGGCGTGCTGGGCGATCATGTTGCGGAACACGTCGAGCGTGCCGCCGTAGATACCCGTGGGCGACGCCAGCCGAAACAGGTACTCGGCACCGAGCCCGTCGGGCAGTGCAGACGCGGCTCCGGTGATGTCCATCAGATCCGGTGTCACGTCCCGCAATGTCTGAGCGATCGCCACGCGTCCGAACATGCCGGGTGCGCTCATGGCAGCCTCCAGCCGCGCGACGCTGCGACCCAGCCGATAGGCCACGGCATCGTCGGCGACATCTGCGACTCCGGCGATCCGGTCGATCTCGTTGGCAAGCAGCAGGGCGTGCTCCGTCATGACGGCGATCTTGTGCAGGCCGCTGCTGTCGCGTTCCACGGTGCCGTGCTCGGCGTTGAGCGCCTCACGCAGAACGGCCCACCCGCCATTGACTTCTCCGATGCGATAGCGGTCGTCGATGCGGACGTCGCTGTAGAACGTGTTGTTGGTGCGGTCGCCGTCGACGGTGCGGATCGGCTGGATGTCGACACCTGGCGCATCGAGCGGGAGGAGAAACATGGTCAGGCTCTGATGCTTCGGGGCGTCCGGATCGGTGTTGGTGATCAGGAAGACGTACTGGGCGTGGTGGGCGTTGGAGGTGAACATCTTGGAGCCGTTGATGATCCACGTTGATCCATCCGCTTCCCGCACGGCCCTGGTCTTGCACGTCGCGACGTCCGATCCGCCTTCAGGTTCGGTATAGCCGAGACACAGCCGGTAGTGACCGGACAAAGTCTTGGGGAGCACCTCCGCTTTGAGCTCATCGGAGGCGAACTTGTCGACCGCGGTCGCGACCATCGACGTCGTGCCCCAGTGAAACCACGGCGTCTGCGCCCGGCCGATCTCCAGCTCCCAGATACGCCGCTGCACGGCAGTGAAGCCGCCCTCGCCTTCGGGACGCCAGTCGCGCTCCAGGTAGCCTGCCGCACCTAGCGCCAGGTGGACGTCCTCGTCGAAGTTGTCGCCGGTCTCGCGGTCTCGCCTGAGCACGTTCTCGGTCACCACCGACGCGAGGAACTCCCGCAACTCGGCCTGGAATGTCGTGTCGTCCTGTGACAGCGCGACTTCAGAGAAGTCCATACCGACATCTCCCCTCTGCTTGGCGCACTCCACGCAGCGTGACATTATGGCATGAGTTTGTAAAGCGGCAGCATAGAAGGGCAGTCTGCGTGGGAATCGTGACGACGACATCGGAGACCGCGTTCACCCAGTCGCCGGAGGAGATCTACGACTTCGTGACCAACCCCGTCAATTGGACGAAGACGTATCCCGGCAGCGCGCACGTCGGCAAGGTGCCCGAGAAGCTACCGCTGGAGGTCGGCGACACGTGGACCGAATCGGGCCCCGACGGGACGCGCATCTTCACGTGGCATCTCGCGATCGCGATGCGACCCACGTTGTGGATGTTCAACTCGGTCGGCAACCTCGGACACGACAGCGACGGAAACGGCGGCATGCCCGGCCGAATCACCGTGCAGTACAAGTTCACTCGGCCCGGCCAGGGCATCACGCTTTTCAGCCGCACCATGACGGTCGAGGCGTTCAAGGACTCTCCGCTACCCGATGGCTTCTTCCGCACGGTCAACCCCGCCAACATCGACGCCTACCACGAGGCGATTGCGCGCGAGCTGGCGAATGAAGGCTCAACGTAGAAACGCCCGGCGGAGCGCCGCTCCCTGGATATCGAACAGTTGGCCGCTGGTCTCCCAGTCCGGCGCCAGCGAGTCGAACCCGTGGCACGTCCCGCCGAACACGTGAAGCTCAGTGGTGACCCCTGCCCACATCAGTCGCAGCGCGTAGTCGATCGCCTCGTCGCGCAACGGGTCCAGCTCGGAGCAGGTGATCAAGGTGGCCGGCAGCGAGGAAAGCTCGCCGGCCCGCGCGGGCACGGCATCGTCGGGGACGGACGCACCCGCACCATAGTGCCGCCACATCCACGCCACAGCTTCGGCATCGAAACCCGGAGTCGCGGTGAACTCCTCCTTCGACGGGGTCGGCCTGTCGTCGAGCACCGGCTGGTGCAGCAGCTGGAACACCACCGGCGGCCCCTCGCCCTCCCCCGATCGCTGCGCCAACCGAGCAGCCAGCGCGGCGCCTGCGCTGCTGCCGGCGACCGCGATCGCGGCCGAGTCGATGCCCAGTTCGGCGGCGCTGCGCACCGCCCACTCCAGGATTGCCGCAGCGTCGTCCAACGCTGCGGGAAACGGCTCTTCGGGAGCGAGACGATAGTCAACGGACAGCACGGTGACGCGGGCCCGGCGCGCGAGCTCGATGCACTGACGATGATCCGTGTCCAGATTGCCGAGCACGAAAGCGCCTGAGTGGCAATAGATCACCGCAGGTGATCGCGGAGGGCCGCCGCGGTAGATCCGCACGGTGACCAGGTGACCGTTCGCGACGGCGACCTCACGCTGCTCGACCTCGACCCCGACGAGATCGGCCGTCCTGGCCGCTTCGGCGCGGCGCTGGTTCAGCGAGTCGCGAACCGCGCCGAGCACCGGCGGAGACAGATCCGTGCGTGCGGAGATGAAATGCCGCAGCGCAGGATCAAGGCGGTCCGCGATGTCGCGGATCGGCACCATCATCGCTTCACCGCGGTCTGGGCGCCGACGTGGATGGGAGAGCGAGTCGCCGGGGCGTCGAAGGTGTACTCGCGCGGACGGAACCACCGGGTGAGTCCCCAGAAGTCCCGGGCGCTGCGCGGCCACTGGGTGACGACGCGTCCGTTGGGAGCGCGGAAGTAGTTGCTACACCGTGTCAGCCATACCGTGCCCTGCATCCAGCCGTCGACCTTGTCGAGGAAGCGCTTCATCGCCGCGCTCCTCACCTCGATGTAGGACTTGTTCCTGCGCCTCATGTAAGTCAGTGCGCGCACGATGTAGCGTGCCTGCGCCTCCAACATGAAGATGACGCTGTTGGAACCGACGTTGGTGTTGGGCCCGTACAGCATGAAGAAGTTGGGGTATCCGGGCACCGCCATCCCCAGGTAGGCGAAGGCTCCGTCAGCCCACGTGTCGCGCAGCGCCTCGCCGTCGGCGCCGCGGACGTCGATCTGGCCGAGATAGTCTGCGGCGGCGTACCCGGTGGCGCACAGGATCACGTCGACGTCGAGCTCGGTGCCGTCCTCGGTGACCAATGACCTCGACCGCAGCGCACGTGCCGGGCTGGATACCACATCGACGTGCGGTTGGGTGAGCGTCTGCAGGTAGTCGGTGGCGAACACGAGCCGCTTGCAGCCGAACGGGTGCGTGGGTGTCAGCCGGGCACGCAGTGCGTCGTCTTCGACCGTCGTCTCCAGGGTGCGCAGCGCAATGCCCTTGAATTCTTCGGTCTTGTCGCTGCCGTTTTCGATCACTGAGATATTCGACTCGCTGCGCAACCACAGCCGGGTGCGGTAGACCTTCTTCGCCAGCGGTATGTGGGCGAACATCCACTTCTCGCGTGCGGTGTATTCACGATCCGGCTTGGGCAGCACCCAGGTCGGCGAGCGCTGGACCGAATACACGACCGACGCCTGCTTGGCGACTTCGGGAACCAACTGCGCCGCAGTTGATCCGGTACCGAGGACGGCCACCTTCGCACCGCGCAGATCGACCGAGTGATCCCACTTCGCGGTGTGCATGATGGTGCCGGTGAAGGGTTCTTCTTCGACGAGGTCGGGCATCACCGGCCTCGTGAACAGGCCGACGGCCGACACCACGATGTCGAAGCGGTGTTCGTCTCCGCTGGACGTCATCAGACGCCAGGAACGTTCTTCGGAAAGCCACTGCGCCGAGACGATCTCGGTGTTCAGGCGCAGCTTCTCGGTCAACCGGTGGCGCTGCGCACACCTCTCGAAGTACTCGAGGATCTCCTTCTGGCCCGACCACAGGCGCGACCATCCCGCATTCAGGTCGAACGAATATGAGTACAGGTGTGACTTCACGTCACAGGCCAGGCCCGGATAGGTGTTGATCCGCCACGTGCCGCCCACTCCATCCTCCCGGTCGAAGATGGTGAAGTCGTCGAAACCCGCCCTACGCAGGAAGATACCGAGTGCAAGCCCACCCGGTCCGGCGCCGATGATGCCGACAGAGAAGGTTTTGCCCATGAGGGTCGTCATCCAATCTGGAGGGACTGCCCACCATCGACGATGAGCTCAGAACCGGTGATGAACGTGGCGTGCTCGGAGACCAGGAACGCGACCGCGTCGGCGATTTCCATGGGCTTGCCGATCCGCCCCATGAGCGCATGCGCGGCGAGTCGACTCTGCGTCGCGCTGTCGAGCATCGGCGTCTCCACAGGTCCCGGGAACACCGCATTGACCCTGATTCCCTGGGGCGCCAACTCGACTGCGGCGACCTGGGTGAGCCCGCGCAGCGCCCACTTCGACGATCCATAGGCGCTGTGGTTGCGGAACGGCCGGATCGCGCCGGTGCTGCAGGTGTTCACAATCGCCGCGCCGTCGGCGCCGCGCAGCTGCTCCAGCGCGGCGCGTATGCCGAGAAACGGCCCAAGGCAGTTGACTCGCCAGCTGCCCTCGAAACCGGTGGCGGTCTCCTCCGACAGCGAGGCACGGTGCAGCACGCCGGCATTGTTCACAAGCGCGGTGAGCGCACCGAAGTGTTCGGCGACCCTGGCCACCGCGCTCTCCCACTGCTCGGGCGAGGTGACGTCGAGGGCCACGGCGAGCGCCCGGTCAGTATGCAGTCCGGCGACGTGAGCGGCGACCTCGTCGGCGAGCAGATCGCATGCCGCGACACAGAACCCGTCCTGCAGCAGCCTGGCTGTGATCGCAGCACCCTGCCCGCGGGCAGCGCCGGTGACCAGGGCGACGCGCTCGGCGGGCATCAGGTGTCCTCTCCGAGTGCCTCGGCAAGGTGTGCGGCGGCCCCGCGGCGCAGTGCCTGCGATTCGGACGCCAGTGTGATCATGTGAAATCCCCTCTGCGCCAGCATGTTGCCCGTGGACCCGGTGCTGGCGTGGATGGCGCTCACCAGACCCGCGCCGGTGGCCGCGCGCTGGACCTCGAGGATCACGTCGAGGACATCACCACGCGTCCAGGCTTCCGTCGGTCCGTGGCCCATCGAGATGGCGAGATCGGCGGGACCGACATAGATTCCGGTGAGCCCGTCGACAGCGCAGATCTCCTCGGCGGCAGCCAGGCCGCGCGTCGTCTCGATCATCGCGAAGACCGACACCCGCTCCTGCAAGGCGGCGGGGTCGATGCCCAGGCTCGCGCGCAGCGGCCCGAAGCTGCGCACCCCGCCGGGGGCGTAGCGTGTGGCGGCCACCGCGGCGGCAGCGTCGGCGGCGGATTCCACCATGGCGACGACGACACCGTCGGCGCCCGCGTCGAGAACTCGTCCGATCGGTGCCGGTGCGGCGTCGGGAAGACGCACCAGCGTGGCAATGGGCACATGCTCGAGGCGGCGCAGCATCGATGCGACATCGGCGTCGCTGAGATAGCCGTGCTGGATGTCGAACCCGACGTAGTCGTAACCGGCGGCCGCGTACTCCTCGGGCCCGATCACCGTCGGCCCCACCACCCAGCCGCCCCACACGTGCGGCTTTGTGGCCAAGGCATCCTGCAGTCTGCTCCTCATCTCAGGCCACGATCGCTATCTTGATGCGCCCGGGCACCGGCCGCGACGCCAGCTCGAACGCCGCCTGCACCTCGTCGACGCCGAAGGTGTGGGAGAGGTAGCGGTCCAGGAGCCCGGGATGCTCCGCCGCGAAGGTGTCGGCCTGGTGCAGCACGCGTCTGCGATCCATGGTGACTCCCGACTTGAGCGTGAGGTTGTTGCGGAGCATCGTGCGCATGCTGATCGGATAGGCATCATCGTCGGGCACACCGAAATAGAACACGGTACCGCCGAAGGCGGTCGCTTCGATCGCATGTCCCAGCGTGGCGACCTGGTGTCCCACCGCTTCGATCACGACGTCGGGCTTGGCGTCCGGCCTCAGGTGACTGACCCAGCGGTCGCTGGTGGCACGCACTACGGTATCCACCCCGAACGACGGCCCGACACCCTCACGGTCGACCGGATCGACCCCGGTGACCTGAGCTGCGCCAAATGCTTTGGCGACGTACGAGAACAGCAGACCGATCGACCCCTGACCCAGGACCGCGACGTGCCGCCCGGCCAGATCCGGAAGTTGTTCCACGGCGTACAGAACGCAGGCGAGCGGCTGCAGTGCCACGGCGTGCGCGGGGCTCAGCGACGCGTCATAGGCCGCCAGACCGTCGCCGTCGGCGACGACCTCTTCCATCAGCCCGTCGAATCCGGAGGCCCAGCCGACGGCGCGGTCACCCTCCCGGTGGGCGGGGTGGCGGCTCGCGATCACCTCGCCGACGATCTCGTGAATCGGGAAGCCGTCTTTGTCCGCCGCCAGCTTGCCGGTGTCGAACGGCAGCCGCCCCTTGGCGCCGCGGAAGCCGGGGAGGTCGCTTCCGCAGATCCCCGCCGCGAGGAACCGCAGCAGCACCTGCCCGTCGCCGAGAGACTCCGGCGACCGGGGCAGCACATCGCTTTTCGCGAACGTGTACGGGGCGATCAGTCGGTAGGACCACACGTCAGACACCACCGGCCCGGACTTCGACGGGAAGGTTGTTCCAGCCCCACTGGAAACTCGACGGGGGCCGCGACGCCGCGGCGATGTCCACCTCGAATTCTTGCACGCGCTTGAGCCATTCGGTCACCATGATCGTGATCTCCAGCCGCGCCAGATGCGCGCCGAGGCAGAAGTGCTGTCCACGCCCGAAGGCCAGAAGCCGGGCAATTGGTCGGTTCCAGATGAACTCGTCGGGCCGGTCGTACTCGCGCTCATCGCGGCTCGCCGAGGCAAGCAGTGAGATGATCCGCTGCCCCGGTCTGATCGTGGTGTCGTGCAACGTGAACGGCCGGCGCAACGTTCGAGCGAACCACTGTGCAGGCGCGCAGTAGCGGATCATCTCCTCGCGCGCGACGGGCACGGCGGCATCGAGATCGGCACGGACTTCGGCGAGCTGGTCGGGTCGCGTGGTCAGTTCCCACAGACCGTGCGCGACGATCTTGGGGACGGTCTCGGTGCCGCCGATGAACACGCCGAGCATCTGCACAGCTGCCTCCATATCGGTCAGGGCGGAGCCGTCAGGCAGCCGGTATGCCAGCAGGTTGTCCACGATGGGCAGCGGGTCGGATTCGCCCGCCCTCCGCCGTTTCACCACCGGCGTGAGGTACTCCAGGTAGCCGGGACGGGCGTTGGCGACCTCGACGCCGTCCCCCGGAGTGGCAAGACTGCCCGCGTTGACGGTGGCCAGCACGTCGGCCGCCAGTTCTGTTGGCAGTCCGACGATTTCGCAGACGATCGATGCCGCGACGATGCCGCCGTAGTCCTGCGTCAGATCGAATCGGCCACGCGGCAACAGCTCGTCGAGGCGTTCGTTGGCGAGGACCCGGATCCGGTCACGCAGCGCATTGACGTTCTTGGGCCGGAACGGTGCTGCAGTGCACCGGCGCACCTCGTCGTAGATCGGGGAGTCGAAGTTGGCATGAAACGGCATGGGGTGCAGGGGCGGATCGGGGACCGGTCCGTCGTGATGCTCGGCCAGAACCGTCGCGGCGGGCAGGGTACCGTCGGAGGCCACGAACGTTCCGTCGTTGATCTCCAGTACATTCCAGATGTCGTCGAAGCGTGACAGGGCGAAGGTGTCCCACTTGTCGAGGTAGTAGACCGGATGCTCGTCGCGCAGGTCCCGGTAGAACGACAGCGGATCGGCCATCACCGCCGGATCGAATGGGTCGTACATCACTGCAGCGGCGACGGCGGAAGGGCGGCCAGGATCGAGTCCTCCCATCCGTCACGCAACGCGGGGGCGACGCTCATCCACGTCACGATCTCGGCGGGCGGACTGTCCTTCCATGATGGGTAATGGTTTTCGAAGCAGTCCCAGTCCCCTTCCAGCGCCCAGTAGTGGATCACTTCGTTGAACCGGAACGTCGTGATGAACGAACCCAACCAGCGTTTGCCGGTCGATTCCGACCAAGGCACGTAGAGGCGCTCGAGTTCGCGGATGTAGTCATCCTGGCGGCCAGGTTTGGTCTGCATGATCTCCTGGATCACCAGGCCGGCCTGAAAACCCGCGTCTTGCAACTGTGCCAGCGTCTTGTTGGCCCGCCCGGCGTACATGATCCGACCCTCGCCTCTGGCGCCGATGTCGCGCAGGTACGTCGACCACTTCGCCGCGGCGGCTTCGTGGCTGCCGCCACGGGATTGGGCTCGTCCGATGCGGGCGTAGTCGGCGAATGCGTCGATCTCCCAGATGATGGTGACTTGAGGCCAGTGGCCGTTGTAGGGCGTCGTCTCCCACAGCGCGAACAACCGCGCGCCGAGCTCGCTCATCATCGGGTGGTAGCAATCGCTGAACTCCGCGGTGAACCGGTCGCTGCGCGCTGCCCCGAGATCGATCGTCTCGTGCAGATAGAGCAGGGTGTGGCTGTGATATTTCTTCATGTTCACGACGAGCTCCCGATTGACAGCTGCACTGTCCGAGCGTGACACTTTTTGCATGTTTTGTAAAGTCGCGGATCCGGGTCCGCTAGTCTTCGCATGATGACGCTCACGCCACTGGCCAACGGCTTCTGCTTCGGCGAGGGCCCGCGCTGGTTCGAGGGCCTGGTGTGGTTCTCCGACATGCTCGGCGAAGCGGTGCACACGGCCACCCTCGCCGGCGAGACCAGCACCTTGCCCCTGCCCGGCCATGCCCCGTCGGGCCTGGGTTTCCGCCCTGACGGATCGCTGCTGATCGTCTCGACCGAAGCGAGGCAGATACTGCGGTACGACGGCGACGCCGTCGAGATTGTCGCCGACGTGTCCGCACTGGTCCCCGCCAACCTCGGTGACATGGTGGTCGACCGCCAGGGGTGCGCCTACGTCGGGTCCCAGGCGCGTGAGGGCGGTGTCATCGTCCGCGTCGATCCCGACGGCGGGCACGTCGCCGTCGTCGCCGAGAACCTGGAATTCCCGAACGGTATGGCGATCACGCCCGACGGCAGGAGCCTGATCGTGGCCGAGTCGACCGGGCGTCGGCTCACCGCATTCACAATCGCCGAGGACGGAACGCTCTGCGGGAGAAGAGTTTTCGCTGATGGCCTGGACGGACCTCCCGACGGCATCTGCCTCGACGAGGGCGGCGGGGTCTGGGCGGGTATGACGCTGGCGCACCGGTTCGAGCGCATCGTGGAGGGCGGCCACGTCACCGACCGCATCGGCGTCGGCGACCGCACCGCGATCGCGTGCGCACTGGGTGGGCCCGAAGGCGTGACGTTGTTCCTGGTGACGACGACCGACGCGTATCCGGAACGCCTGCGCGGCACGAAGCTCTCGCGCCTCGACGCCGTCAACGTCGAGTTCGCCGCCGCCGGCTTCGTTCCCGAACCCCACGTTCACTGAAGGATCAGGTGCCATCGATGTCGGATTCCTACTACGAGTTGGTCGACGCCGACGATGGGCGCGGCGAGAAGTTCGCCGCCACCGACTTCGTCCGCAGCACGTGGACGGCGGCAATCCAGCATGGCGCGCCCGTGTCGGCGCTTCTGGTGCGTGGATTGCAGCGCTGCCAGCCGCGCGACGACACGAGGCTGAGCCGGGTGCTCGTCGACCTGCTCGGGCCGGTGCCCGCCGACGGCGACCTCTGGGTGCGTGCCAGGCGCGAGCGGTCCGGTAAGCAGATCGAGCTCGTCAGCGCCGAGATGCTGGCGCCGGGGCCCGACGGGGAACCGCGGCCGGTGGCCAGAGCCAGTGGCTGGCGGCTGCAGACCCTGGATACGGCCGGGGTCGTCCACGCTCCGACCGAACCGCTGCGGCCGGTGTCCGAGGCGTTCACCCGGGATATGAAGAAGGACTGGGACCTCAACTACGTGCACAGCCTGGATTGGCGGTGGCTGACCCAGCCGATGGGCGACGGGCCGGGTGAGTCGTGGATCAAGCCGGAGGTCGACCTCGTCAAGGGTGAGTCGATGACGCCGCTGGAGCGGTTGTTCGCGGTGGCCGACGACGCCAACGGCATCGGCACCAAGCTCGACATCCGCCAGTGGACGTTTCTCAATACCGACCTCGCGGTGCACATCCACCGACTCCCCGACGGGGAATGGATCGGTATCCGTGCCGAAACCAGTTACGGCCCAGACGGTATCGGCACCACGATCGGCACGCTCTTCGACGAGTCAGGCGCTGTCGGGGCGATCCAGCAGTCGGTCCTCGTCCGCCCGCGCCCGCCAGCCGCGGAATAGCATTCCCGGTCGCTCGCGGCCCACTCAGAACAGCCGGGAATGCTATTCCGCGACAAGAAACAGCGCTGCGGCCGGGCACTGCGTGACGGCCTGCCGCATCCGCGAGCGATCGGATTCGGGGCGCTCGGACTCGTGGATGACGACGGTTCCGTCGTCCTGCACCTCGAAGACCTCCTCGGCGATCGACTCGCAGATGCCGTGTCCGGTGCACTTGGCAAGGTCCACTTCGACTCTCATGCGCTTCGTTCACGCTCGTCCGGCGGTGGCACACTCACACATTCAGCGTGACACTATGTCGATAATTTGTAAAGCTTAGAGGATGCAGCACGCGCTTTCGGACAATGCGACGCGACAGCGGCTCCTCGCCGCGACCGCCGAGGTGCTGGGACGGAACGGCACCGCGAAACTGTCGCTGTCCGACGTCGCCGCCCAAGCCGGCGTGTCGCGACCGACGCTGTACCGGTATTTCGCCGACAAGCGCGAACTGCTCGACGCTTTTGTGGTGTGGGAGCGGCAACACTACGAGCGCGCCATCGCCACGGCGACGGTCGACCTGCCGGCACCCGAGCGTCTGGACGCCGCGTTGCGCGTCATCGTCGAATACCAGCTCTCCTACCCCGGCCTGCGCATGGTCGATGTCGAACCCGACCAGGTGATCCGGCGGATGGCACGGGTTCTACCCATGATGCGTGAGAGGTTGCAGCGTCTGTGTACCGGTCAGGATGCCGAGTTGCGCGCCGCCACTGCGGTGCGCGTCGCGATCTCGCAGTACATCGTGCGCAGCGACGACTCCCCCGATTTCCTCGCCCAACTCCGGCACGCCGCGCGCGCGAGGCCTCAGGCTGACAATCCTTCCGATCTCGCCGACAGCTGACGGATGCACCTCGTAGGGTGCTGCAATGAGGCGCAACGTATTTGGTTGGCGCCGGATTCGCGCCTCTACGTCGACCGATTCCTGCGCCGAGCGAGGTCGGTCAGCACCTCGTCGGTGTGCTGGCCCAGTTCGGGTGCAGCCCAACGCACTTCGGTGGGCGTACCGTGAAAATCCGCCGGTGTCGCCACCATCGGCACCGCCCCGGCCTCGTCGTCAGGCACGTAGACGATCCCGCCCGCGGCGTGGAACTGATCGTCGCCGAGGACGTCCTCGATCGAGTTGATCGGCGACCAGAACAGATCCGGTTGTCCGGCAAACACTTCCGTCCACTCGTCGAGCGTCTTGCCCGCGAAGATCAGATCGAGTTCGGCGATCAGCTCGACCGCGTTCGCCGCACGGTTTCGCGCGGAGGCGAATCGCTCGTCGGTCAACCAGTCCGATCGTTGCACCGCCGCGCACAGCGCCGGCCAGTGCCGATCACCCTGCAGACCGACCAGCCAGAACCTCCTGCCGTCAGCGGCGGTGTAGTTGTTCATGCACGGGTTCCCCATCGACTCACGCTGACCGATGGCGATCGCATGGCCGGTGATGAGGAAAGTGTTGAGATCGAAGCTGATCGTGTAGGCACCCTGCCGGTACAGCGACGTCGACACGAGTTGGCCCGTCCCGGTCCGCCCCCGCGCCACCAGCGCGGCACAGATCGCCCCTGCGAGAGTCATACCGGCCATGTGATCGCCCATGCCGCCTCGCTGAAACGGCGGCACGTCGCCGGGGCGGGTTAGCAGATGCGCCAGACCCGACCGCGCCCAGAACGCGGCGACGTCATAGGCCGGCCGATCCGCGTCGGGCCCCTCGGACCCGTAGCCGGTGATCAACCCGTAGACCAGACGCGGATTCGCCGCGGCGACCGCGTCGAAGTCCAGCCCGATGCGCCGCAGCGCGCCAGTGCGGATGTTGGTGAGGAACACGTCCGCTCCGTCGAGCAGTTCGCGCGCTCGCGCCCTCCCATCGTCGGTGGCGAGATCCAGCACGACGCTGCGCTTGCCGCGGTTGTCCATCTGGAACGGGGGGCTGACGTGGTGCCGGTCCTGCGGTGCGATTCCCAGCATCCGGCCGAACGTGCGGGCGGGATCGCCGTCCGGCGGCTCGATCTTGACGACGTCGGCGCCCCAGTCCGCGAGGATGCCGCCGGCTGCGGGACCCGCCACCCAGACCCCGAGTTCGACGACCCTGATTCCCTGGAGCGGACCCGCCATGATCTCCCCGACCTCGCTACTTTACAAAATTAATCATTCTTGTAACTCTCTATGAGCTATCGAGCCAAGCCTAGGAGACGCGTGGTGTCCGTCATCGCCAATCGGGTCGCACCCGCGATCGGCCTCGCCAAGCATCTTGGCCGGGGGCTGCGGCGAATCGGGACCGACACGCTGATCGGGCGGCGACGCCCGCTCCCCCGCACCATCGGCGACCTGGACGCCACAACGATGTCCTCACTCATGAACCGTCGGGTGACGTCGGTGTCCGTGATGGGCGGCGACGCAGGCACCTCGTCGCGCGCCCGGCTGGCGCTCGCGGGCGAGGACGTCCCCGCGTCGGTCTTCGTCAAGATGGCCGCCGAAACCGTAGCCACCCGGTTGATGGGCGAACTCGGGAACCTCGCCGAAACGGAGACCCGCTTCTACAGCCAGCTCTCCCCAGAGCTGACCGGTGTCCCTTGCAGTTACGGCTCTCGGTTCGACCCGTATACGGGAAGGTTCGCGCTCGTCCTCGAGGATCTCGCGGCCGGTGACTGCGAATTCCCCGATACCCTGCACCCGATCAACGCCGATCGGGCCGCATCGGTCGTGGAACTGCTGGCGCGACTGCATGCCACCTTCTGGGGCCGGCTTCCCCAGCGCAGCAGGACCGGACCGTTGGGTTGGCTCTACACCGCCTCCGAGGACAGCGCCTCGCTCCTGACCGCGCCGCTGCTGAAGACCTCGGCGCGCAAACTGTCCGAGCGCACGGACCTGCCGATCGGTCGCGGCCGTTTCATCGACGACCACTATCGCGGCGCCGCGGCGCTGGTCGACCGCACGCCGCACACCGTCATGCACGGCGACGCGCACCCGGGAAACCTGTACTTCCGTGACGGGCGGGCGGGACTGCTGGACTGGCAGGCGGTGCGCCGCGGCCACCCCAGCCGTGAGCTCGCCTACACGCTGGTCACCAGCATGACGACGGAGAGCAGACGGGAATCCCAACGCGAACTGCTCGACGTCTACCGCAGCGCCTTGGCCGCGGCAGGTGGCCCCGAACTGGATGGAGCCGAACTCTGGGACCGCTACCGCCAGGGCGCGCTCTACCCGTACGTCGCGACGCTCATCACCGCGGGAATGGGCGGCATGCAGAACGAGGACATCGCGCTCAAAGGCCTCGAGCGCGCGCTGGACGCCATCGCCGATCTCGACACCGTCACCCTGCTCAAGAAGAGCCTGTGACCAAGAATGCCCCGCGCGCCGTCGGCCGCAGGCACGCCCACGCTTTACGATTAACAGCGAACCCGTAATTAAGGCCAGGTACGTGAACCATCCAGCACGCGACACCGACGACACCACGGACGACACCTCGACCCGGACCAGGATCCTGGCCGCAACCGCCGAGGTCCTCGGCCGCAGTGGTCAGACGAAGCTGAGCCTTTCCGAGGTTGCCCTTCAGGCGGGGGTGTCGCGTCCGACGCTGTACCGCTGGTTCGCCGACAAGCAGGCGCTGCTGGAGGCGTTCGGCATCTACGAGCGGGAGATGTTCGAGACGGGCCTGATCAAGGCAACCGCCGGCCTGCGCGGCACCGAACGCGTAGACGCGGCGATGCAGTTCATCGTGCAATACCAGCAGTCCTACTCGGGTGTCCGCGTCGTCGACATCGAGCCGGAGGTGGTCATCGCGCGGCTGGGCCACATCATCCCGTCGATGCGCACACAGCTGGAGAAGCTGTTACCGGGTCCCAACGGTGCGGTGAAGGCGGCCACGGCGATCCGGGTGGCGGTATCGCACTACATCGTCCGTTCCGACGACGACGACCAGTTCCTGGCTCAACTCCGTCACGCGGTGGGAATCAAGACCACCTGAACGCGTGACACTCGGCTGAATTCTTGTAAAGCTAGCTGTCATGACGACAGCGGAGACCGAAACCGGCGTGCTCGCGGGCGACGAGCGCATGCTCATCGACGGCGAATTGCAATTCACTGGCAGCGGAGCCACATTCGACGTGATCCATCCGGCCAGCGAGCAGGTCGCCGGGCAGGCCACCGACGGCACGGTCGACGATATGGCCCGAGCGGTCGGGGCGGCGCGGCGGGCGTTCGACGAAACCGACTGGTCGCGCGATCTGGAGTTCCGGTATCACTGCCTGACCCAGCTGCACGAAGCCTTCGAGCGCAACAAGGAACGGCTGCGACGTGTTCTGATCACCGAAGTGGGTTGCCCAATCAAGGTGACAGGCAGCCAGATCGAGAGCCCGATCGACGAAGTCAAGCACTGGGCCGAGCACGGCAGGAACTTCGACTACCTCGTCGACAACGGTGTCCACGACACCCCGCTCGGACCCGCGCAACGCAAGATCCATTACGAGCCAGTCGGCGTTGTCGGCGCCATCACGCCGTGGAACGTGCCGTTCTACCTCAACGTCGCCGAGACGGTACCCGCACTGATGGCAGGCAACACGGTGGTGCTCAAACCCGCACAGCTGACCCCGTGGTCGGGCAGCGAGTACGGCCGCATCGTCGCCGAGGAGACCGACATCCCGGCGGGCGTGTTCAACGTCGTGGTCTCCAATGCCAACGAGGTGGGCGCGGCTCTGTCGTCGGATCCGCGCGTCGACATGATCACCTTCACGGGTTCGACGGCGACCGGGCGGGCCATCCTCGCCGCGGGAGCGCCCACGGTGAAGAAGACGCTGCTCGAGCTCGGCGGCAAGAGCGCCCATATCGTGCTCGACGATGCCGACTTCACCATGGCGTTACCGATGGCCGCGTTGATGGCATGCGTGATGTCGGGCCAGAGCTGCATTCTTCCCAGCCGAATTCTTCTGCCGCGCAGCAGGTATGACGAAGGTATCGACATCATGAAGACCATGATGGAAAACTTCCCCGTCGGCGACCCGTGGGATCCGGGCAACATGCAGGGGCCCCAGATCAGCCAGACGCAGCGCCAGAAAGTGCTGGGCCTGATCAAATCCGGCGTGGAGTCCGGAGCCCGCCTGATCACCGGTGGCGGCGTGCCCGAGAACCTGCCCGTCGGCTATTACGTGCAACCGACGCTGCTGGCCGACGTGGACCCCGATTCGCAGGTCGCACAAGAGGAGATCTTCGGACCCGTCTTGACGGTGATCCCCTACGACACCGACGACGAAGCGATCGCGATCGCGAACAACTCGATCTACGGACTGTCCGGTGAGGTCAGCGGCGGGGATCTCGACCGCGCCTTTCATGTGGCCACCCGCATGCGCACCGGCAACGTCACCATCAACGGCAAGAGTCACTTCGGCATCGGAAGCCCGTTCGGCGGGACGAAGCAGAGCGGCCTGGGATACCGCAACGGCGAAGAAGGCTACAAGGAATACCTCGAAGCAAAAACCATCGGCATGCCGGCGTGACCGAAATCCAGACCGTCGCCGACGAGATCGACATCGGCATTGTGCTGACGCGGTACTGCCGTGCCGTGGATTCCAAGGACTGGGGCCTCTACCGCTCGCTGCTGACCGACGACGCGCACCTCGACTATTCAGCGGCGGGACTGTTCGTCGGCGGTGCCGACGATGCCGCCGGGTATCTGACGCGACACCAGGAGTCGATCAGTGTCGGTATGCACTACGTGACCAACGTCGAGAGCCGGGTCGACGGGGACGCAGCGACCGTTGTCGCCATGTGGTTCAACGCCGTTGCGCTTCCAGGCGCCGAGAACATCGCATTCTTCCACGGACGTTGGCACGACGAGATGGTCAGGACGCCTTCGGGTTGGCGAATCCAGAATCTTCGACTGGAGGTGGCAGGGTGACCGACGTCCGACGACTCGCCGATGAACTGGAGATCAGGGCGCTGCTGAGTCGGTACGCCAGGGCCGTCGATACGAAGGACTGGGACCTCTACCGCTCAGTGTTCACCGACGACGCGCACATCGACTATTCCTCGGCCGGGGCCCCGGCGGGAAGCCGTGACGAGGTCGCCGCCTGGTTGGAAGCTGGATTCGCCGCGATTCCGTGGTCGATGCACTACATCACCAACATCGAATGCGACATAGACGGCGACACCGCGACGGTGCGCGCGATGTTCTACAACCCGATGCAGCTACCCGGCGTACAGGACCAAAGCTGTTGCGGCGGTTATTACTTCCACGACCTGGCGCGCACACCCGACGGCTGGCGCAGCCGCAACCTGCGTGAGGAGAACGTCTGGTTCGTCGGCAAACCCTGACGCAGCTCTGGCTATCCGATTGACGGCTCGGCCGTCGCAGCCAATTGCCCACAGGCGGCGGCGATTTCGCGACCGCGGGTGTCGCGCACCGTGCAGGACACCCCACGTTCGCGCACCCGGCGGACGAACTCCCGCTCCACGGGCTTCGGGCTGGCATCCCACTCGCTTCCCGGTGTCGGATTGAGCGGGATCAGATTGACGTGCACCAGCGGACCGAGCGCTGCGTGCAGCTTTTTGCCGAGGAGGTCGGCGCGCCACGGCTGATCGTTGACGTCGCGGATCAACGCGTACTCGATCGATACCCGTCTGCCGGTGACGTCGGCGTAATAGCGCGCAGCGTCGAGGACTTCGGAGACCTTCCAGCGGTTGTTCACCGGGACGAGCGTGTCGCGCAACTCGTCGTCGGGCGTGTGCAGCGAGACCGCCAGCGTCACGTTGAGCTTCTCGTCGGCGAGCCTGCGGATCGCGGGCACCAACCCGACCGTCGAGACCGTCACCGACCGCGCCGAGATCCCGAAGCCGTTCGGTGGGGCGGCGATGATGCGCCGGACGGCCGCGACCACCCGGTTGTAGTTGGCGAGCGGCTCACCCATCCCCATGAAGACGATGTTGGACAGCCGGCCGCCGCGGGCGGAGCCCACAATCGGGCCGGAGTCTCGGTCGCGGAGCTCTGCGCTCGCGGCGCGCACCTGTTCGAGGATTTCGGCGGTGGACAGATTGCGCTTGAGCCCGCCCTGACCGGTCGCGCAGAACGGGCAGGCCATGCCGCAACCGGCCTGCGACGAGATGCACACGGTGTTGCGGTCCGTGTAGCGCATCAGAACCGACTCGAAGGTCGTACCGTCACCGGCCCGCCACAGCACCTTGCGGGTCTCGCCGGCGTCGCATTCGATCTCACGCACCGGCTTGATCAGCGTCGGGAACAGCGCCTCGGCGACCTGTGCACGCACCGCGGCGGGCAGGTCGCTCATCTGCGACGGATCGGCGATCAGCCTGCCGTAGTACTGGTTGGCAAGTTGTTTGGCGCGGAATGCGGGGAGACCGAGGTCGGTGGCTGCGGCAGCACGACCGGCCTCGTCGAGGTCAGCGAAATGGCGTGGCGGCATGCCGCGGCGCGGCGCGTCGAAGACGAGGGGAAGCGGATTGGGCATGGCCCAGCCAGTATCTCACCGAAGAGCACTGAAGAGCGAAGCCTCAGGCCAGCAGCGACAGCACGATCCATGTCGCGACGGCAGACGGCAGGATCGAGTCGAGGCGGTCCATCAGCCCGCCGTGCCCGGGCAGCAACGCCCCCATGTCCTTGATGCCGAGATCGCGCTTGACCTGTGATTCGACGAGATCACCGAGTGTCCCGGTGATGACGAGCATCAGCCCCAGCGGTATCCCCACCCACCACGGGTTGTCGGTGAGAAACTGCACGGCCAGCGACGAAACCAGGATCCCGAGGACGAGTGACCCGACGAGTCCCTCCCAGGACTTCTTCGGGCTGATCGCCGGCGCCATCGGGTGCTTGCCGAACAGCACGCCGGCGGTATAGCCGCCGACGTCGGAGGCAACCACTCCGAGCATCAGGCAGAACACCCGGCCGGCGCCGTCGTGCGGATAGATCAGCAGCGCCCCGAAGCTGCCGAACAGCGGCACCCACGCCGCCAGGAACACCGTCGTGGCCACGTCCCGCAAATAGTTCTGGGGGGCCGTGGACAGTCCGCCCGACACCAGCCGCCAGATCATGCACATGACGACGGTGGCCCCGAACGCGCCCAGGGCGCCGGCCGCGCCGAAGGGCCATGTCAACCACACCATCGCCTGGCCGCCGACCAGGAGCGGGACGACGGGGATCGAGAAGCCGCCCTCACGGAGGCGACGGACGACCTCGTGGGTGGCCACGGCCATCGCGACCGCGACGACGCCCACCCACACCTTCGGAGCCAACAGCAGTATCGCGATCAGCGATCCACCCAGTCCGAAGCCGACGGCGAGCGCGGCGGGCAGATTGCGCCCGGCGCGCGAGGTCTTGACCGGCTTCTCTGCCACGGGAGTCGACTGCTGATCGGTCATGGTCAGACCTCCAGCAGCTCGCCTTCTTTGTGCTTGACGATGTCGTCGATCTGGCTGGTGTACTGCTGGGTGCTCTTGTCGAGGTCTTTCTCGGCGCGGGTCACCTCGTCCTCGCCTGCGTCGCCATCCTTCTTGATCCGCGACAGTTCTTCCATGGCCTTGCGGCGGATGTTGCGGATCGAGACCTTGGCGTCCTCGCCCTTGGACTTCGCCTGCTTGACGAGGTCGCGACGGCGCTCCTCGGTGAGCTGCGGGATCGCGATCCGGATGACACTGCCGTCGTTGGTCGGGTTGACCCCCAGGTCGGAGTTTCGGATCGCATCCTCGATGTTTTTGAGCTGATTGGACTCATAGGGCTTGATGACGACCAGACGCGCCTCCGGCACGTTGATGCTGGAGAGCTGCGTGATCGGAGTCATCGCACCGTAGTAGTCGATGTTGATGCGGTTGAACATGCCGGGATTGGCGCGGCCGGTACGAATCGACGCCAGGTCGTCCCGCGCCACCGACACGGCCTTCTCCATCTTCTCCTCGGCATCGAAGAGGGTTTCGTCGATCACTGTCTCTCCCGTCGCTTTCGCTCGCGCTCGCCCGTCACTTGGTGACCAGCGTTCCGATCTTCTCACCTGCGACGGCACGCGCGATATTGCCATCGATGAGCAGGTTGAACACCAGGATCGGCATTCCGTTGTCCATGCACAAACTGAACGCCGTCGCGTCGGCCACCGCCAGCCCGCGGTCGATGACCTCGCGGTGGGTGATCGCGGTGATCATCTCGGCATCGGGATGGACGCGTGGGTCGGCGGTGAAGACCCCGTCGACGGCCTTGGCCATCAGCACGACCTCGGCGCCGATCTCGAGCGCGCGCTGCGCGGCGGTGGTGTCGGTCGAGAAGTAGGGCAGCCCCATGCCCGCCCCGAAGATGACGACTCGCCCCTTCTCAAGGTGTCTGCGGGCCCGCAGCGGAATGTAGGGCTCGGCGACCTGTCCCATGGTGATGGCGGTTTGCACCCTGGTGTCGATGCCCTCCTTCTGCAGGAAATCTTGCAGGGCAAGGCTGTTCATCACGGTGCCGAGCATGCCCATGTAGTCCGAGCGGGTCCGCTCCATGCCCCGCTGTTGTAGTTGGGCGCCTCGGAAGAAGTTGCCGCCGCCGATCACGACGGCCACCTCGACGCCGCTGCGCACGACCTCGGCGATCTGTCGCGCCACCATCGCGACCACATCGGGATCGAGTCCGACCTGCCCGCCGCCGAACATCTCGCCGCCCAGTTTGAGCAGCACTCTGGAATAGGCGGGCCGGTACGAGGAGGGCTGATCAGCAACGGGCTCTGTCATCGGGGCCGACAGGCTCCTTTCGGGTCCGCATATGAGGTTGCCATCGACGAGGCGATACCCCAATCCTGCCAAACCTTGACGTCGCCGACGGCGAATGGGTGCCACGCGGTGCGCCGTCGAGCGAAGCCGACGGACCCTGGCCCCGCCGAACCCTGCGGGAACGAGACCGACCTCGCCCCGCGAGCGCGCGCGTTTGCCCGCCGACACGACGTCGCAGGCGGGCATCGAGCGCGCGCTCGTCGTCGCCCATTGTCACGTTTGCGCCGCACGTCTCGTCTTAACCTCTGGACGAACCCCACGGACGAACGGAGCACGCCCATGTCCCCTCGGCCGATGCTGAACAAAGCAGTGCCGGATGCCTACAAGACGACGATTGCGCTGAGCGAGCAAGCCGAGAAGGCTGCCCTGGACGCCGGCGTCGAGCCCCTGTCCATCGAACTGGTGCGGATCCGCGCCTCCCAGATCAACGGCTGCGGCTACTGCCTGCGAATGCACGTCGGCGACGCGCTGGCCAAAGGCGAGACCACCGACCGCATTGCGGTACTGCCCGCATGGCGGGAGACGGGGTATTTCTCCCCGGCGGAGCGGGCGGCCCTGGCGATCGCCGAGGAGATCACGCACATCGACACACGCATGGCCGGTGTGGACGACGAGACTGCAGCGGTCAGCGATCAGCAGGCCGCGGCATTGCGGTGGGTCGCCATCTCCATCAACGCGTTCAACCGCGTGGCGATCTCGAGCCATTACGCCGTGAAGCCGTGACAGCAGTGTCGACCACACTGCACCGAGTCCTGCTCGGCTTCCTCACCCTTGTCGCCCTTGTCACCGGGGTGTGGGCCTACTTCGCCCCGCGGCACTGGTATGACACCTTCCCCGGCCTGGGGCTGCGCTGGCTCCCCCAACTCGGCCCGTACAACGAACACTTCGTCAGAGACGTCGGCGCCTTCTTTCTCGGCCTGACCGTGCTCAGCGTGGCCACGTTCGTCTACGTCGCCAACACGACACTGGTGCGGGTATCCGCCGGCGCCTGGTCGATGTTCAACCTGCTCCACCTGATACTGCACCTGCAGATGTTGCACCACTACAGCCCACGCGATCAGGTCCTCAACGTGGTCACGCTGAGCGCGCTGCTGATCGCGTCGCTCGCACTGTTCGTCCCCGTGCGCCAGGCGCAACGTGCATGATGGGCGCGCTCACGTTTCGTGAGCGCGCCCGAAATGCCAGGGAAGACGGGCGTGTCGCCGAGCAGACGCGCGCGCTCGCGGTGCAAGCCTCAGGACTCCATGGCGCGCTCCGCCACCGGGAGACCGGCATGGTTGGCGTGGCACGCCTTCGGTGGTGACGGAGGCAGGTCCAGGGCCGGGTTGCCGTCGAAGAAGCCGATGGGCTTGAGGTGGAATCCGGTGTAGGCGCACGGCATCACCGGCCAGTCCTCGGGCCGCACGACATGATGGGCACCGAGCGTGTACCAGAGCACCACGTCGGAGTCCTCCAACGGTTCGTCACCCGAGACGAATTCGGGCAGGCCCTGCATATCCGCCGACTGGTACATGTAGTCGCCCGCGGCGAACTTCTCCGCAGGGTCGTATTTGGTCACCCACAGGTTGTGCTGAAGAAACCTCGCCCGGTCGTAGATGTAGGAGCCTTCCTGCACCATCACTGGCACGACGTCCTTGGGCACCAGCTTGTAGGCCACCGGGATGCCCAGTTCGTTCTTCTTGGACGGATTGGTGATCTTCCAGTACCTGCCCGTCGACCAGTTCCAATCGCGAGCGCCCTCAGCTTCGGAGGCCACCAGCGTGTCCCGGGTGATCCACGCATTGCGGTGCGGATTGAGCTCCGGGTCGGGCTCCGGTACCGAATCAACCTCGTAGACACTGTTTCCCGCGCCGTCCACGCTCATGTCCAGCCGAAAATTGAAGAAGTGCTGGTGATTCGGACCGTAGATGCCCGGTGCCACCATCTTGCCCCACCGGGGCTGCTCACCCGGCTCGACCTCGACCGCACCAGTGGTCAGCACTCCGGAGAGCTTTACCTCGACCTCGATGGAGGCGTCGTTGTAGAAGTACCAGAAGAAGCCGTACTCGTAGTTTCCGACCGTGCAGATCATCGAGATCACCAGTCGGCGCGAACGCCGCACCTCCACTTCCTCGGTTCGGAAATCGGTGTGCTTCCAGGAGATTCCGAAGTCTTCCTCGTGCATGCAGATCGCGTTCGGGATCGTCACCGCGTTGCCGCTGGAGTCGTTGACCGTGCCGTCGAAGTAGTGGATCTCGCCCAGGCAGTCACATCCGAGCGTCAGCGGATTCGCCGAGAAGCCCATCCCGACCTCGCCCATGTCGAAGACGTTCTTGTTCCAATGCGTCGGCGACGAGTCTCCGTAGGGCACCACCATCTCCGACAGGGATCCTCGGTACAGGATCGGCCGCGTCACCCCTCGGTCGGTATAGGTCACTTCGTGCAGCGTGATGCCCTCGCGCGGATTGAACCCGATACGTAGAGACCACTTCTGCCACTGCACCTTCCAACCGTCGACGGTAAAGCTGGGGCCGTCGGGCTGGGTGATCTCGATAGGTTTGACGTCGTCACGAAATTGCGTGAACGCCGGCCTGTTGTTCGGGTCGAACATGAACTTCTCGGAATAATTGCCCGCGGTCGGCGGCAGCGGAACCACGCCGTGGTCCTCGACGTCGATGACCCTCATGGCGTCGAGGTCGAACGTCACGATGAGGCCTTCGACCGGTCGTGCGTAGCCGTGCTCGGACGGAGCGGCCCGCATGAACGTCAACGGCCGACAGATCAGGGCCGAGTTGTCGTAGTGATCCTGCGCGCCGTAATAGCCCGCGGGCCAGGGATCGATCATCGCGAGGCTGAAATCCGTGACGCCCCGCTTGCGCATCGCCTCCTGCCAGCGCGGATCCTCACGGACCTTCTCCTCCACCCCGGTCATGTGCTCGACGAGGTAGGAGGGGAAGCGGCCAGGAATCGGTGTCCACGAATCGATCACCCGCGCTGTCAGATCCACGACGGCCTCATAGATCATCTTGGCCGCCGCGTCGTACATCGTGACGAACGCGCACCGTGGCACCTCCACTCCGGCGGGGAACGTCAGAGTCTCCGTCTTGGTGGGTTCGGCAAGCTGAATCATGACGAACTTGAGGGTGGGAGTGGCGTATTCCGATCCCGTGACAATCGCCGCGGCGGCTTCGATCTCGGCTCCGGTCAACGGGTCGAGGGGATAACTGCCGACGGCAGAACCGTGCTCGACCCGCGTTCGGGTGTCCTCCATCGTCATTTAGCTGTTTCCTCTGCTTCTGTCTTGGTGAGGTCGAAGACGGCCAGATGGGCCAAAGCGTCTTCCTGACTGGTCTTGTGCGCCGAGCGACGGCCGAAGACGTACACGATGGCGCCGAGCGCCACCATGCCGAGGCTGATGCTGCCGACCCACATCATCCACTCGGCGTCGCCGACCCCGGAGCTGGCGAGCCACGACTTCGCGAACGAGTAATAGATGCCGCCGATCGTGCCGATGGTGCCGATGATCACGGTGATCCACACACCGACCATGCCGCCCGGGATGCGCCAGAACGTCTCGTTCTCGTAGCGGTCCGCGTACTTCTTGCGCGCGATGATGACCGGGAACAGGAAGAAGAAGCCCGAGATCAGCCACACGGTCGACAGGCCACCCTGCAGGAAGATCGTGGTGTTGACCAGACTGCTCTGCGAGTACAGCCCGACGATCAGCAACGACGAGATCACACCCTGAATGAGGATGGCGGACACGGGGTTACGTGTGCGCGGGTTCAGATGCGTGAAGATGCGCGGCAGGTGGCGTTCCAGGCCGGAGACGAAGATCAGGCGCGAGTAGGCGACCTGGTACGTCATCAGGGCGACGACGATGATCAGCGCCAGAACCACCGCGCAGATCTCCATCAGGCCGGGGAAGCCGGCCACATCGAGCATGCCGATCACGCCAGTGACCGCATCGATCTCGTCGGTGGGCAGCGCCATCATCGTGCCGAGCGTCGTCAGCAGGTAGATCGCCACCAGCGCCGTCGACCCCCACAGGATCATCCGCGGGCCGCTCTTGCGCACCGACAGGAACTCTGCGCCCATGTTGTACGGCGTCTCGACACCGAGGAGGTACAGCAGCACGGTGCCGTACAGGAACCCCGCCGCGGCGAAGTTCGGGACCAGAGCCTCCGACCAGCTGAACGGCGTCGCCGAACCGTTCTCCACCGCGAACAGCAGGCCGCAGATGAAGATGGTCAGCGCAAGGATGCCGAAAACGACGAAGACGACGTTCATGATCCGCTGACTGGCAGACAGTTTGGCCAACGCCAGCCCGACCACGGTCCACAGGATGACCAACTGCAGGATGACGCTGGCCGTCACCCCCAGCTCGGCGTGGAACGCCAGCAGCAAGAACGAGAGCACCACCGCCGGCGACGATGCGGCGTTGAGGATCACCGGCACCCAGGACAGGTATCCGCCGATGAAACCCCACGTCTCGCCCATCGTCCTGGTCGCCCAGATGTACACACCGCCCTGGCCCGGCCACAGGTTGCCGAGTTCGACGACGGCCATGCCCGCAGGGACGAGGAACGTGAGGATGCCCAGAATCCACATGGGTATGGCCGTCCAACCGCCGGTGGCCATCACCGACGAACCGGTGATCCAGCAGATGACGAACACGTACGCCGCCGTCAGGCCGAACGTGCTCATGACCCTGGGCAGGATCTGCTCGGGGACCAGCTCTGTGGTCATCAATTTGTCGCGCTCCGCGGTCGCCGCGGGCTCCGTCTGTGTCATGCGTTCTCCCACAAGTTTTGGAAATCAGCAGCGTTGGTCAGTTGACGATCTGTCCGTCTTTCATCCGGACGACACGGCTCGCTTCGTCGGCCACCGTGGGGTCGTGGGTGCTCGCGACCACGGTGACTCCCATGGTCGAGCACAGGTCGCGCAACATGCGCACCACCGTCTCCCCCGTGCGGTGGTCGAGGTTGGCTGTGGGCTCGTCGGCGAGGACGAGGGTCGGGTTGCTGATCAGGGAGCGCGCGATAGCCGTGCGCTGCTGCTCCCCGCCCGACATCTTGGTCGGCTGGTGATTGATGCGATGCCCGAGCCCGACCAGCTCCAGAAGTTCAATGGCGCGCTTGCGCAGCGACTTCCGATCGTAGGGTTCGAACATCAGCGGGAGCTCGACGTTCTCGACTGCCGACAGGAACGGAATCAGGTTGTAGCTCTGGAAAATGAAGCCGATGGTGTCGTGTCTCAGCGCCGCGTACTGACTCTCGGTCAGCGTCGCAGTGTCTTGACCGGCGATCTTGACGACGCCTTTCGTCGGCCGATCCAGCCCCCCGATGATGTTCAGCAGGGTGGACTTTCCGCTACCGCTGGGACCCATGAGGCATACGAACTCCCCAGGCATGACGGTCAACTCGGCGGCCATCAGCGCCTTGACGACCTCGTCGCCGAGCTTGTGCAATTTCCAGACATCGGAGATCTCGATCACCGGGCCGGTGCCTGCCTCGGTTTCGACTGCGGCTCCCGATGTTTCGTTGAGTGTGGTCACGGGATCAACCTCCAGAGGCGAGCGAATGGATGGGCGAACGGGATGCGGCTTTCCATGTGGGCAGAATGCTGGTGGCCAGTGCGGCCACGATGCTGACGACGACGGCGATGCCCGCGCCGGCCGTCAGCCCGCCGTAGGACACCCCGGTGGCGACCACCCCGGTCAGTCCCAGGACAACGCCGGTGACGAATGCCAGCACTGCGCCGGCGAGCGCGCCGAGCACCGCGGCGATCAACGGTTCGACCAACAGGGCTGCCACGACGGGTGCCCTGGGCACGCCGTTGGCGGCCAGCACACCGAGTTCGCGGGTGCGGTGGGCCACTGTTCGGGTGGTTGCCACGGCGACCTCTGCCACACCGACGAGAAGAACCGTGACCGCGATCAGCACGACGGCGCGGGCGATCTCGTCGGCATGTCCCAAAGCGGCCGACTGGGTGCGGATTCCGTCGGACATCCCGAAGACCAGCACCACCAGCAGCGCGCCGGTGCCGGTCGTGACCACCGGAAGCACCATCTCCCCGAGTCGTCGCCGCGTGGCGAGCCATCCGTAGGACAGTCCTTTTCCGATGCTCATCTACCGGCCCCCCAACAATTCGACCGGCTTCTGCTGCAGGAGCCGATGAACCGGAACCAGCGCACCCACAATGGCCATCGCCGGCAGGAACATCGCGGTCAGTGCCGCGCCCTGCAGCCAGGCCGAAAGCGACGCAATCCCGGGAATGACAAGGGCTACAGCGATTCCCGCCCCGGCGACCCCGACGACATAGGCCGTCACGAACACCAGCGCGGATTCCACGAGGAAGAAGTACAGGACTTCGTCGGCGAGACCGATGCTCGACATGATGCCGAACTCGCGTCGCCGCTCGGTGACGGCCGCGAGAAACGACGACACCGCGATGACGAAGCCGAGCCCGAGGCCCACCATCGAGATCATGCCGAGAGTAGAACCAGTCACCTTGCCGGAGAACAGCGCCGAGAAGCGCTGCTCGAAGGACAGCGGGCTGGAGCCGCCGACGGTGTCGTAGATCAGGCCGGCGCCTTGGGGGTCCGGTTGCGTCGACGGATCCGTGCTGAACGGCAGACCCACTGCCGCACCGAAGCTCTGACCGAGATCGCGGCGCTGCTGCTCACCTTCCGGAGCAAGCACAGTCCACCAGCCGTTGTCGCCGACGACCGCCTGAGCCACCGATGTCGGCACCGCCAGCGATTGACCGTCGCCGCCGACCGTGACCATCAGGCGCTGTCCGCCGACCTCTACCTGCGAGCCCGCAGCCACGTCGAGTCGGCCGGCCAGCGCCGGGCTCAGCACAGCCTGCCCGGGCGCCAACTCGTCGCTGCCGCGCAGCGACACCGGCCGGCCGCCGACGTCGATCACGCCGGACAGCGTGCGGGTCGCCGTCCAGCCCTCGGGGATGGCGAGGACCGGTGCCGGGCCGTCAGCGACGATGGACTCGACGTCGGGGTCATAGTGCACGCCGGCTGCAGGCACCACCCACAGTTGTTGTCCCTCAAGTACATCGGCGATCGATGTCTCTCCCGTCGCCGCGAACCCGGCCGAAATCGTCCGGACGACCGTGACGCACGCGATTGCCAACGCGATGCCGAGGACGGACAGCACGAAACGTTCCGGGCGGCGCCGGATGTTCGCCAGCGCGAATCGGACCAGGCACCCGAAGGTGTTCCCAGTCGAAGGCGCGATCGGCGGCGATCCTGCCCGCGCTGTGGTCTCCACATCGGCGATGCTCGGACCGAAACGTTTCACCGACCGCCATCCACGATCTCGGTGGCGTTAACGAAACCGCGGCGACGTTACTTCGATGTGTCGGTGCCGCTACGGATTTCGTCGTGCCCGAAAGGTCGCCGAGTAGCCGATGAGCGCTATGACTGAATCCGAGGCCACGGCTGCGCCTCTTCGAGTTCGTACGCGAGCTGCAGGAGGCGCGCCTCGTCACCGACCCCGGCGGCGAACATCATGCCTACAGGTAGGCCCGACGCGGACTCTGCGAGCGGCAGCGAGATCGCGGGCTCTCCAGTGGCATTCTGCAGCGGTGTGAAAGCCACCCAGTCCACGAGCCGGTCGATGATCTGCTGGTAGGGCGCGGTCGGATCCAGGTGTCCGACGGGTGGCGGAACGTCGGCCAGCGTCGGCGTCAGCAGCACGTCGTAGGTCGAATACATCCGCGACGTGATCCGTCGGATGCGTTGCAACCTGACAATCGCCAGCGGCACGTGATGCAGATTGCGCCCGGCCCAGTCGTGCAGCCCCAGTGACAGGTTGTCGAGCCGCTCGCGGTCGAAGGTGGGCCCGAAAGTCCGGCGGCCGCCCTTGATCAACGCGTAGGCGAGAAACGACCAGTACAGCAGGAAGTCGTCGATGAAACGCGCCGGGATCGGGTTGTCGATGACCTCGATCCGGTGGCCGAGTCGTTCGAGCAGGGACGCAGTGCGCAGCGTCAGCTCCCGCACCTCCGGACTCGACTCACGCGTTATCGAGCTGGTACACACTGCGACGCGCATGCGCTGCGGGCTGGGGCTTGTGATGTCCCCGATCGGCGGCAGCTTCGGGTTGGCCGAAACCTTCTCGATCTCGCGATAAAACGCCGCAGTGTCGCGAACCGAGCGGGTCACCACGCCGTTGGCGACGATTCGCAGCGGCATCTGCCGCATGTCGCTGTCCAGGGGAAGTCTGCCCCGCGAGGGCTTGAGGCCAACGAGACCGTTGCAGGAGGCGGGAATTCGGATCGATCCGCCGCCGTCGTTGGCGTGAGCGATCGGCACGACGCCGGCCGCCACGAACGCCCCCGAGCCCGACGACGACGCACCGGCAGTGTGCCCGGTGTTCCAGGGATTGCGCACCGGCCCGAGTCGGGGATGTTCGGCGGCGGCGCTGAATCCGAACTCCGACATTCGCGTCTTCCCAATGGGCACAATGCCGGTGGCCAGGAAAGCCTTGGCGAAATCGCCGTCGCCGGATGCGGGAACCGGGTCCCATGCGTCGGTTCCGTTCATCGTCGGCATATCGGCGACGGCGACGTTGTCCTTGATGAACGAGGGCACCCCGTCGAAAAAGCCGCCATAGGGACGATGCAGCCCACTGCGCACCCGGGCCCGTTCGAACGCGTCATACGCCAACCCGTTCAGTGCGGGGTTGACCTTTTCGGTGCGGGCGATCGCGGCATCGACGACCTCCGCCGCCGAGACCGACCCGGCGCGCAACGCGGCCACCAGACCTACCGCGTCGAAATCTCCCAAAGCGTCGTCGGCGAAGGCGTCAATGCGATCCACCCGTCCGACGGTACCAAAGCGTACCGCCCGCGGGCGCGCTCCTCAGCTGGGAATTCACTCCGCGCGGCGCAGTACCGCGCCAACAGTCATCGCGAGGATCTTCCAGTCGAGCCACAGCGACCAGTTTTCGATGTAGAAGTTGTCCCATTCCGCACGGTCGGCGATCGATGTCTGCCCCCGAAGGCCGTGCACCTGAGCCCATCCCGTGATCCCGGCCTTGACGCGGTGGCGGTCGCCGTACCGCGCGATCTGAACGTTGAAAAGATCCACGTACTCGGGACGCTCAGGCCGCGGACCGACCAGGCTCATCTCGCCTCTGACCACGTTGATCAGCTGAGGAAGCTCGTCCATCGACGTGGCCCTCATGATCTTGCCGATCGGCGTTCGGCGGTCTTCACCCTCGACCCCGCCCGGGGCTGAGGTGTCCGACCGCACGAATGCGGCATCCGTGTCCCGCGGCGGACGCATCGAGCGGAATTTAAGACACCCGAACTCACGACCGTCGCGACCGATTCGGGGCTGGCTGAAGAAGATGGGTCCGGGGGAACTGAGCCGCACGAGCAGCATCAGCGTCAGGAAGAACGGGGAGATGAGCAGCAGGCCCACAGCCGCGAAGAAGCGGTCGGAGAGGTGCTTGGCGGCGAACTGCCAACTGCGGGGATCCGTACGGGGCACTGCGATCAAGGGCAGCCCGCCGATGTGCTCGATGTGCGCGTGAACTCCGACCGTGTCGTAGATCCGGGGCACGATCCATACCGCCATGCCGCGCTGATGGGCGACTTTGACTGCGGCGCTGATGGCTTCGTCTCTGGTCCGTGAGAACGCGACGATCATGCATTCGGCACCCGTTCGGGTGATGACCTCGTCGAGCATCTCGAGCCTGCCCAGGTACGGGATGGTCGCGGGCTGGTCGCGGTCGATGCCCATCATCGGGATCTCGTCGTCGATGATCCCGACGGGCTGCAAGCCATACTCCGGGGTGATGTTGAGTCGATCGACCACCTTGGCGGCGACCCGGCCGTTCCCGACGATCAAGGTCGGGGCAACCATCCGGCTATGGCGGTAGTGGTGGTTCTTGATGGCGATCCACAGCAGCCGCCCCAGGGGCACCAGGACGGCCGCGCACATCCACATCCTGGCTACGGCGCTGCCCCGCGACGAACCCTCGATCAGAGGATTGAGTACGAGCCCGCTGAGCAGCAACATCGCGGCCAGCGCGATGACCGCCTGAACACTCGGCAATTCGTCGAGGAATGTGCGTCTGAGCGACCGCCGGTACATACCCCGAAGGGCGGCCAGAGCAACGACCGTCGGCGCGAAAAAGCAGAGCATCCATGTCGGAGGCAGGGTCAGTTGATCAGAGCTTGCCCACGTCATCCCGAGCGCGACCGCCAGCGAGGCCGTCGACAAATCGATCAGCGCACCCAGGTACGGCTCCCAGGCTTTGTGTTTATGTAGCTGATCGTTCTCGACCGGAGCTACCGCCGGCGTTCCCCCGCTGACAATTGGCTTTGCCGTGCGGGCCGTATCAACCGTGTCGGTCACCGTGACCAGAACAGTTCGCGCAACCCGTCATGGAAGAAGATTAACTCTGGAGGCCGTTCGGGGGCGGCAATTGGCCGTTTCGGAAGGTCGCAAAAGCGCCAAATTGATTAGCTGCACAATTTGCCAAAAGATCGCTCGCCGGGGTCTGGCAAATTGCCGTAGCTCAGCATAAGGGCCCCGTGACGCGCACATGTACATGATTTTTGCGGTCAAGCAAATTTGCATGACTTCGCGCTTCATTTTCTTTATTCACCACAGCGGGGAGTGTCCAAATCACGCACGAAATTTCGGCCGATAAACGAAGCCCCCGAGACACTGGTCTCGGGGGCTTCGCGAAGGGGGGAGATCAGGCTTGGCCGACCTCGAAGCGGGCAAACCGCGTCACGGTGACACCGGCCTCGTCGAGAAGAGCCTTGACGGTCTTCTTGTTGTCGGACACCGACGGCTGATCGAGCAGCACGACGTCCTTGTAGAAGCCCGTCACGCGGCCTTCGACGATCTTCGGGAGCGCCTGCTCCGGCTTGCCCTCGTTGCGAGCCGTCTCCTCGGCGATGCGGCGCTCGTTGGCGACGATCTCCTCGGGGACGTCCTCACGGGTGAGGTACTTGGCCTTCAGCGCAGCGATCTGCAGCGCGACCGCATGAGCGGCCGCCTTGCCTTTCTCGGCGTCGCCGGTGTACTCGACCAGAACACCCACGGCGGGCGGCAGATCAGCCGAACGCTTGTGCAGGTAGGTCTCGACCGTGCCGTCGAAGTAGGTGGCACGGCGAAGCTCCAGCTTCTCGCCGATCTTGGCCGACAGGTCGGCGATGGTCTGCTCGACTGTCGTGTCACCGAGTTTGGCGGCCTTGAGGGCCTCCACGTCGGTCGCCTTGGCCGCTGCCGCGGCGGCGACGATCTGCTCGGCGGCCGCCTGAAACTCCGCGTTCTTGGCGACGAAGTCCGTCTCGGAGTTCAGCTCGATGAGAGCTCCGTCCTTGGCGGCGACCAGGCCCTCGGCGGTGGCGCGCTCGGCGCGCTTACCGACATCCTTGGCGCCCTTGATGCGCAGCAGCTCGACAGCCTTGTCGAAGTCACCCTCGGCCTCGACCAGCGCGTTCTTCGAATCCAGCATTCCGGCGCCGGTCAGCTCACGCAGGCGCTTGACGTCGGCAGCGGTGTAGTTAGCCATGAAGCCTTTCCTTTAAAAGACGTCGCAAAAAACTCAGGAGGACTGTTCGGTTGTGGCCTCGCCCGCATCGGGTGCAGACGTGGTAGCGCCCGCGAGCAGCTCCTGCTCCCACTCGGCAAGCGGCTCGGCAGCTTCGGCCTCCGACTTGTCGGCGCCCGCGCCGGCACGGGCCTGCAGGCCCTCGGCGACCGCGGACGCGATCACCTTGGTCAGCAGCGCGGCCGAGCGGATGGCGTCGTCGTTGCCCGGGATCGGGTAGTCGACGAGGTCGGGGTCGCAGTTGGTGTCGAGGATCGCGATGACGGGGATGCCCAGCTTGCGCGCTTCCCCGACGGCGATGTGCTCCTTGTTGGTGTCGACCACCCACACGGCACTGGGCACCTTCTGCATGTCACGGATACCGCCGAGGGACCGCTCGAGCTTGTTCTTCTCGCGGGTCAGCATCAGGATTTCCTTCTTGGTGCGACCCTCGAACCCACCGGTCTGCTCCATGGCCTCGAGTTCCTTGAGGCGCTGAAGGCGCTTGTGCACGGTGGAGAAGTTGGTGAGCATGCCGCCCAGCCAGCGCTGGTTCACATAGGGCATGCCGACGCGGGTCGCTTCCTCGGCGATGGATTCCTGCGCCTGCTTCTTGGTGCCGACGAACATGATCGAGCCGCCGTGCGCGACGGTTTCCTTGACGAACTCGTACGCCTTGTCGATGTAGGTCAGCGTCTGCTGCAGATCGATGATGTAGATGCCATTGCGGTCGGTGAAGATGAACCGCTTCATCTTGGGATTCCAGCGACGGGTCTGGTGCCCGAAGTGGGTGCCGCTGTCGAGCAGCTGCTTCATGGTTACAACGGCCATGTCAGCCTTGTCCTCTTGTTTTGTCGGTTGACGCGCGGCGCCGGGTGGCGCCGAGCCCTGGCGCCTGCTTCGATGCCGGACCCGGCTTTCAGACGGGACCGCCCGGCATACGAGGTAACGAACCAGTGGGTCCGTGACGCAGACGCGCGAAGTCAGCTCGAATCAACGAGCTGCGCGTAGGAGTTTACACGCTCAGAGCAGGTGCTTTTACCACCGTGACCAGCCATCCCCAGGCTACGTCCCGGGGCTTTCTCGTCGGGCGCAACGTCCGCTGAACTGGTCGAATGCGAATTCTGGCGCTCGTGGCGGTGTCGATGCTGGTCTGGGCCGCCCCCGCATCGGCCGATATTCGCCTCGATTGGCCGTTGCGTCCCCGCCCGGCGGTGCTGCGCCAGTTCGACGGCCCGTCCCCCAATTGGCGACCGGGACACCGGGGCGTCGACCTGGCAGGGGCTGCTGCTCAGGCGGTGTACGCGGCAGGGGCCGGGACGGTGGTGTTCGCCGGCGAGTTGGCGGGGCGGCCTCTCGTGTCGGTCGCTCACCCAGGTGGCCTGCGCACCACCTACGAACCGGTCCGGCCCGGGGTGCGGCGCGGCGACAAGGTGGCGAGCGGGACATATCTGGGCGAACTGGTGGCCGGCCATGCCGGGTGCACGGCGGCGGCATGCCTGCATTGGGGTGCGATGTGGGGACCGGCATCCCAGGCCGACTACATCGACCCGCTGGGGCTGCTGGCGGCGACGCCGATCCGCCTGAAGCCGGTGGGCTGAGAGAACACCGCACCGTAATGAAAGTCAGGCGCGTGGGTGGGCCTGGTCGTGCACGGCCCGGAGCCGCGCCACAGAGACGTGGGTGTAGAGCTGCGTGGTGGCAAGGGTGGAGTGGCCCAGCAATTCCTGCACCACCCGGAGGTCGGCGCCGCCTTCGAGAAGGTGGGTGGCCGCGCTGTGGCGCAATCCATGCGGGCCGATATCGGGGGCCCCGGTGACGGCGGCCATCGTCTGGTGCACCACGGTGCGCGCCTGACGGGGGTCCAGTCTTCCGCCACGGGCACCGAGGAACAGCGCAGCGTCGGAGGTTGCCGTGACGAGCCTGGGCCTGCCGTCGGCCAGCCATGCGTTCAGGGCGGCCTGCGCCGGCTGGCCGTAGGGCACGGTGCGCTGCTTGTTGCCCTTGCCCAGCACGCGCAGCAGTCTGCGTGACGAGTCGACGTCGTCGATGTCGAGCCCGCACAGCTCACTGACGCGAATGCCCGTCGCATACAGCATCTCCACGATCAGACGGTCCCGCAGCGCGAGTGGATCGCCCTCCTGCGCACCGCTTTTCGCGGCGTTCATGGCGTGGATCGCCTGATCCTGCCGCAACACCGCGGGCAGGGTGCGGCGGGCTTTGGGGACCTGCAGCCGAACGGCCGGGTCGTGGTCGATCAAACCGCGGCGTAGCGCCCACGCGGTAAAGGTCTTGACCGACGAGGTGCGGCGAGCCAGCGTCGACCGGGCGGCGCCCGCTCCCGCCTGGCCTGCCAGCCATGACCGCAGCATCGGAAGCGTCAGGGCGCGCAGACCGGCGGCGGAGTCCCGCTCGGCGACGAAGTCGAGCAGCGACCGCAGATCGCCGAGGTAGGCACGGCGGGTGTGCTCGGAGCGGCCGCGTTCCAGCGCGAGGTACTGGTCGAACTCCTCGAGCAGGGCCTCCACGCGGCTACCGTCGCAGACCGTCTTCCGCGGTTCTAGACGACGCGCCGCACCGTGTCCGGAGTGAGATCCGCCAGCGACCGATACCCGTCGACCGCCATGATGAGGTCGGTCTCGGCGAGCAGCGACCGCAGCACGTGGACGAGTCCGTCCTCGCCGCCGAAGGCGAGTCCGTAGGCGTACGGCCTGCCGATGCCGACCGCGGTGGCGCCCAGCGCGAGGGCCTTGACGATGTCGGCGCCGCTACGGATGCCGGAGTCGAAAAGCACGGGCATCCCGTCGGCAGCCTCGACCACGCCGGGCAGGCAGTCGATTGCGGGCAGTCCACCGTTGGCCTGGCGTCCACCGTGGGTGGAGCAGTAGATGCCGTCGACGCCGCCGTCTTTGGCGCGCCGGACGTCGTCGGGGTGGCAGATCCCCTTGAGCAGCAGCGGGAGATCGGTCAGCGACCTCAGCCACGGGAGGTCATCCCACGTCAGCGGATTGCCGAACAGTCCTGCCCACTGCAGGACCGCTGCTTGCGGGTTCTCCTCCGGCGGTTGGCTGAGCAGCCCTCGGAAAACCGGGTCGCTCGTGTAATTGGCCAGGCAGCGGCCGCGAAGCTGAGGGAAGTTTGCGGTGGACAGGTCCCGGGGACGCCAACCGGGGATCCATGTGTCGAGCGTGACGACGATCCCTTTGAAGCCCGCCGCTTCCGCGCGGTGGACGAAGCTTGCAGCCAGATCCCGGTCCGTTGGGGTGTACAGCTGGAAGAAGCCCGGGGTGTCACCGAACTCGGCGGCGACGTCCTCGATGGGGTCCTCGGTCAGCGTCGAGACCATCATCGGGACGCCGGTGCGGTCGGCTGCCCGAGCGGCTTCCAGGTCACCGTGTCCGCTTTGCGAGCAGATGCCCGCGACGCCGATGGGCGCCAGGAAGATCGGAGAAGGCAGCTTCAGCCCGAACAGGTCGACCGTCACATCGCGGTCCTTGGCGCCGACCATCATTCTTGGCATCAGACCCCAGCGATCGAAGGCGGTGCGATTGCTTCGCTGGGTGTTCTCGTCACCGGCGCCGCCCGCGACATACGACCAGACCGACGGAGCCATGGCCGCCTCGGCTTTGGCTTCCCAGCCGGCGTAGTCCATGGGGAACGCCGGCATGATGCCGGAGAGGCCCTGCAGGTAGATCTCGAGCTGGTAGTTACCGAAGGTCATTTGCGAATTACCCGTCTCTAGCTGGACTTATATGCGTTTCGGCGAAGATCCAGACCGTGCACAACGCTCTTCGGTAAGATACCGACCATGGTCTGGGATTTGCTGCCGTCGTGGGTTCTGTCTATGCGAGCCGAGCGCAAGGCCGACAAGACGATCAAGTCATACACCGAGGGCGTGGACCGGTTCCTGAAATGGTGCGAGCGCACCGGCACTCCCCCTGAGCTAACCGCGACCACCGTGCAAGCATTCATAGCTGACTTATTGGATCACGGTGCGGAAGCGTCCACGGCACTGTCGCGCCAGAAGGCTTTGAGACAGTTCGCGGCCTGGTTGGTGACCGAGGGCGAACTGGACGTCAACCCGCTGTTAGGACTGAAACCCCCGAAGCAGGACAAGAAGGTAACTCACGCGCTGACTGACGATCAGCTCAAGGCGTTGTTGAAGGCGTGCCAGGGTAGAACGCTGCGGGACCGGCGCGACGAGGCTGCGGTGCGGCTGATGGTGGAGACCGGACTGCGCGCCGCCGAAACGGTCGGGTTGCAGATGTCCGACGTCGACCTCACACGAGGTCTGGCCCTGGTGCACAGGGGTAAGGGCGGTAAGGGCCGCTTTGTTCCGTTTGGACCCCAGACCGCCGCAGCGCTGGACAGGTACATCCGGGCGCGTAAAGCTCACAACCTCGCTGACACCACCGCCTTGTGGGTCGGCTATCGCAGTGACCGCCCGCTGACATACATGGGTCTGGATAAGACACTTCGCCAGCGCGCCCGTGACGCAGGGATCGAGAAGTTCCATCTACATCTGTTGCGGCACACAGCGGCTCACCGTTGGCTGCGCGCGGGTGGGAGCGAGCAGGGACTCATGGCCGTCGCGGGTTGGTCGAATCGGAGCATGTTGGACCGCTACACGTCGTCGTCGGCTTCTGAGCGTGCCGCCGACGAGGCCCGCAAGCTTGGATTGGGTGATCTGTAGCCGCGACGTGCCCGCGCAGACTTCAGCGCAAGCCGCTTGAAGTATGCCGCTTTTGCGTTCTCAGCGCGCCGTGCGCGTTCCTGCGGGGTGAGGGTGCCGTCCGGGTCCACTTCGCGTTCAAAGCGGTCCATGAATGCCCGGCGCGCGTTGGCGGTGCGGGCTGTCCGGTCGTCGGTTTGTGCCCATGATTCGTGCGCGGCGATCTGCGCGATGAGGGTTCTTTCGGAGTCGGGCACGTGTCACCGCCGCGACCGTCCTTCCACGGCCTGCGCTTTCATCTTGGGTTGTTGGCGGGACTCATCCCCGGCGGGGCCACCTGACGGGCAGCCTACCGACGCGGGGCCGGGTGTCAACGATTCCGCGAAAAGGGGACTATTGCACAATGGATAGCCTTCCTGTCGCTGTATATGACTCTGCCGCAGCGGATTTCGCCATCTGCGAACAAAGCGCTCGCAAGGTGGCGCGACCCGAATCCGTCAATAAGCTCGACCGCGACAGAGAAGGAACCAACAAACCCGAAGGATGTAGTGGCGTTGATCGAGACGAATGAGTTCGACTGGGAGCTGGCTAAAGGTGGCGGCGTCGAAGCCCGCTTGGGGGCGACGTTGACTCTTACAGCGGGTCATCCCGAAGACGACGGGAGCACCGTGCCAGCGGCGGCACTCGAAGCGTCAAGTGTGCGAGTCAGATTCTCACGGTGGGTAGAGGATGGAACCGAATACGGCTGGGAATTCTCACTTTGCGGGCAAGACAGCCTCACGCGACAGCCCGCCGAGATCAGCTTTCATGCCGACGCGCTGCCGGGGCTCATCCAGGCACTTGAAGCCGCGGAAGCTGAGCGACAGAGCATTATCCGGGACAGACGAATGGAGGATTGAAGCGCGTTGACTCGCAGCACCCGTTCATGAAGCCCTTGTGTGCGGTCTCGTTTTTGTTCGCGTGGTCGCGGGGCGAAATCCAATTCAGTCTCATCGCCCGCTGAATACATCGTAAGAACTATTCATCCGCCCTTGTGGGTCGGGGCACGTTTGACGGCGAACACACGCAACTGCCTGGGCACCGATATGGGGCAGTTCTCGCACTATCAATCCATTTATCCAGGTATCACGCAGTTTCCTGGCCGTACCCTCACGGAAATTCTATTCCGCGCCCCGGTTCCCGGGTCGACTCCGATTCAACGGAGGGCCGCAACACATTCAAAGCTCTTACAGGGCACAGGAATTCACACCCTCTCACGGTGGTTGAGCGCCCGAGCGAGGGGCGTGCGAGGTACTTTTTCTGCTGCTCTCACTGGCAGGCTTATGCGATTATCGAAAAGTTGAAGAGAATTGACGGAGAAATTGATCCTGGGGCAGCTACGCGACCGGATATATCTGCCATCTCTTTGTTCTTCCCTTTTAGAATAACCCATACTTTTTCAGATTCACGGATTTGTATGTCTATTCATGATAATGCATAACCATGTGATACGCTTGGGGTGGCCCTCGAGTTGTTGCTGGGTCATTCCGTCTCGGCAGAAGGACTCGCCGCAAATGAAAACCCCTACTTGCCCGGCATGTGGTCGGACGTACCCCATGCGCGGAACCGATGTCGTGCAACTCTTCCGGCAGCGTGGTGGAAACCTACGGGTACGTGAGGTCGCAGAACATTTCGGCGTGTCGAACGCCCGCGTCACAACTACGTTGCGCCAGCTTGTAAATCGCGGACACCTTTATCGGGTCTCCTACGGCGTGTACACCGCCGACCAGGAAGTGGGACGGCGCGCACTGCAAGCGCAACTCGACCGGATGGTGTCAGCGTGACCGGCTACCTCTGTCGCGGCTGCCGTGAACCCCTCTCCCCGTGGGAACCCGAGGTGTGCCCACGATGCACCGACGCCGAGGCCGACCGCCTACGCCGCGAGTGGGCAGAAGAGAATGGGGCCTGAGAATGGATGACGGTATTTTGCAACCAGACCCCGAGACCATCGTGGTGTCCCTTCACCCCTCCCACGAGCACGGCGACGTTGTATCCGTGATATTTCACGACGGACCGACTGGCTACCCCTACCGCGTAGTCCTGGACCCCGACTCCGCCTACTGGCTCGCCGGCCTTCTCGCGTCCGCCGTCGAATCCCCCCGCGTGGCCGCGATTGCCGATCAGATGAAAGCCGCCCAGAGAGACCGCGCATGACCACGCCCACCCCATCACCCCACCCCACACCTGAACGTGGCTCTGCGGCCACCACAGCGGCATACAGGTTCTGGCGGCTACAGGGCAACCGCGTCGTCTCCCCTCTCGCGGGCACCCCACTACCTGACAGCGGAACATTGCACGCCGACTGCACCCGCCCGCACCTCGCCCCAAACCCAACCTGCGTGTGCGGAATCGCGGTGTACCTCTCCGCCGAAGACGTACTGAGAGCTTTCGAGGCTTTCGAGCTGGACCCCGAACAATTCGTCGTCAGCGACGGCCTCGCCGAACGTCCGCTCATCAGCGACCAACACTCACAGCTCTACAACGTCGGTGGAATCCCGAAGGCGGGGCCGACCTCATATCGCGCCCGTTCCTACACCGTCCTGACCTTCTACACCGACACCGTCTACACGGCGAAGGCGCCCAACGGATACGACGGGATCTTCGTCAACTACATTAGCGCTCTATCCACCTAGGGCAGTCTGTCGTGGTTCCACTGAAGATATGCATGGTGTGCGGTGAACCCTCACCTGACACCCGCTGCGAAGAACACCGAGTCAAGCGACACCACAACAGAACTCAGCCATCAGCATCGTCACGCGGCTATGACGCAGCGTGGCAACGACTCTCAGTACGAGCACGCAAGCTGCAACCGTTCTGTGAGGACGCCCACCTCGGCGGATGCAACGGCACCCTCACCGCAGACCACCGACCAAGTAGCTGGGCACGCAAAGCGCAAGGACTACCGATCAGGCTGCAGGACATTTCAGTAGTATGCCTGCGGCACAACGCATTACGCGGAGCGGCACGAGGCGACAACGTCACCCGCACCGACTAACGAAGCACCAAGCACGACAACGTAATACCAAAGCTCCAAACACACAGAACCCCAACATGTTTCAGTACCACTGAACACTACACCCGGGGAGTGGGGGCTCGACCGACCGCCCGCGGACGGCCGCTCTTAGGCGCGCTCACGAATAGTTGTACAACACCCATCTCCAGGAGAACCGCATGGCCCTTGCCTCTGGGCCGAAGAAACAGGTCAGTGAGGAACCTTTGCCGTTCGACGGTATGGGCTTGCCTTCTGACCAGTTTGTCGCGTTCTGTGATCGGTTTGTCAAGGTGCGCAATGGGTTTGGTGCTGGAGATCCCTTGCAGGTGCGGGATTGGCAAAAGTCCTTGGTGGCAAGCGTTTTAGATGGATCGCCGCCGCCGAGGTTGTGCTGTTGGCTGTTGGCACGGGCGAATGGGAAAACGTCTCTGCTGGCTGCACTTTCGGTGTTCAAGCTGTTCACCTCTGATACGGGCGGATCCGTGGTGTGTTGTGCCCGCACGAAAGATCAGGCGCAACTGTTGTTCACCGCCGCCCGTGACTACGTGGAGACCTCGCCCGAGTTGTTGGCGCGATGTCAAGTGGGTCGCGAACGGCTGTATGTGCCTGGCAACCGGACCTCGTTCGAGTGTCTTGTCAGTGAACCCGCTTCCCTTGAGGGGCTGAATTATTCGTTCTGCGCTGTGGATGAAATTGGCGTCACGCCAAGGGAAACCGTGGATGTGTTGCAATTGGCTCAGGGTAAACGGCCTGATTCGGTGTTGTTGGCGGTGGGCACGCCGCCGCACTTGCAGGACGATTCGGTGCTGATTGACTGGCGGAATCTGGCCCGTGATACCGGGGATGAGTTCGTGGTGTATCGGGAGTTCAGCGCCGAGGGGTTCGACCATCACGACATGTTGTGTGAGCATTGCATCCGCCTGGCGAATCCTGCCTACGGGGATTTTCTAGCGATGGATGTCTTCAAGCGGGATGCCAAGACAGCCAAGGAATCCGCATACCGGCGGAGTCGGCTGTGTCAGTTCGTCTTTGGTGGTGAGACACCACTTGTGCACTGGGATGTGTGGGACGGACTGGCGGTCAACCGGACTATTCCCGATGGTTCTCCGGTGGTGGTGGCGTTCGACGGCTCGACCACAAGGGACCACACCGCGATCTTGGTGGGCACGGTGGAGAAGCGACCTCACTTTGACACCGTCGCGGTGTTCGACCCGAAAGACACCGGGGGCCGGGTGGATGTGTTGGCGGTTGAGGCAACATTGCGGGAAGCATTGGCCCGCTGGGACGTTCGTGAAATTATCGCCGACGACCACTTGTGGAATCGGTCTCTGACTCTGTTGGCATCCGAGGGTGCCACGGTGCACGTGTTTTCTCAGTCCAAGGAACGGCTAACGCGGGCCACTACGGACCTGCACACATGCCTGGTGAACGGCGGCCTTACCCATTCAGGTGACGCCCTGTTGCGTGCTCACGTCCTGGGCGCCGACGTGGTGGAAAGCAACGGCGGCGTGAAGCTGTCGAAACAGTCGCGGTCTCGCAATGCGCCGAAAATTGATCTGGCCTCGTGTCTCGTGATGGGCCTGAGCCGCTGTCAGTGGCTTGCCTCACGTAAATTACAGCGCCGCAGAGTAATTGGAATCTGAGAGTGACTTCTGACTATCTGTCCGACCTTTTGCACGAACTCGATTCTGCGCAGGGTGCCCACGCCTACCTGTCACGGTACGCGACCGGAACTCAACCCTTGGCGTTCATCTCGCCGGAGTCCCGAAAAGCGCTCGGTAACCGTCTGTCCACGATGGCGGTAAATGTTCCCGCGTTGGCGGTGTCGTCTCTTGTGGAGCGGTTGCGGGTGTCCGGGTTCAGCGACCCACGGGCGTGGGAATTGTTCGTGGCTGCTGATCTTGACCAGCTCGCCGCCGACGCCATGACCGACGCCCTGACCTACGGCTGCGGCTACGTCCTGGTGTGGTCGAAGGATGGCAGGCCGACCGCGACCGTAGAACGGGCCGATCAGTGCGCAGTCCTCCGCGACCCCGCCGACCGCACGGTAGTCGCCGGGGTGAAGCGCTACGAAACGAAAACAGATACCCACGCCTACCTGTATCTGCCAGACCGCATCGAACACTGGCGGGCACCCCGTACAGGTGCGGCGGTGTCCGGTTACGTCCTCGCCGAGACCGTTCCTCACCCGTTCGGGATGGTGCCGTTGGTGCCGGTCGACAACGGGCACTCCGAAATCACCGACATCATTCCGTTGACCGATCTTCTGGTGAAAACACTGACCGATATGGCCTGTGCCGGTGAGGCCGCCGGAAAGCCACGGCGCTGGATCTCTGGTCTAGAGCTGATCGAACGGGCGCGGTTGGATCAGGACGGCAACGCGGTCCTGGACGTCGACGGGCAACCGATCATTGATGTGGTCAGCCCGATTGCCGACCTGAACACCATTCAGACGATGGTTTCCGAGTCGGTTGATACCAAGTTCGGCCAACTGCCGGGAACCGACCTATCCGGCTTTGAGGCAGGGGTACGAATCATCCTGTCCCAGATCATGGCCGTCTCAGCACTGCCCTCGCACTACTTAGGAATACTGACCTCTCAGCCATCGTCCGCCGACGCGCTACGGGCCTCTGAGGCATCCCTGACCGCACGCGCCGAGGCGCGGCAGCTTCGCTTCGGTCGGGCGTGGGAACAGGTCGGCAAGCTGCTGATCGCCGCCGACACCGGGGCCGACCCGGCAGACATCGCCTTGCGCGTGCAATGGTCCCCGGCGGACACCCGCTCCGAAGCACAGGCCACCGATGCTGTCGTGAAGTTGGTACAGGCCGGAATCCTTCCCGCCTCGTGGGCACTCAAGCGCTTGGGGTATTCCGACGACGACATCACTTTGATCCGTGCCGCGAAGCGCGCCGAGGCCCTCGACCTACAGGGATTCGGTCTGGCCGGGGGTGAACAGTGACCGCTGCCGACAGGTTCCAGTCCGCGATTGAGAAGCTGGCCGACGACACTGCGAGGACTGCCCGACGCATCGCCAACCGCCGCAACATCACCAAAGCCGCGAAGGCCGAACAGTTGGCAACGCTGATCAACCGGGCTAATGCCGCCGCCGTCACTCTCGGGGACTCTTACACGACCCTGCAACTGGAATCCCTGACCGGCCAACCGGCACCGGCTAAAGGCGTCCTGCCCACCGATGAGTCCGAGCGACTGTTGCAGGCCGCCCGGACCGCGCTAGAGGACCGCGACACCGCTCTGGAACGGATCGAACGGTTGGCCCGCAGTGAAACCTTGGGCACCGCGCAGTCAACCGTCACCAACGCACTGGACGGCACCCCCCGCACCCGTGGCGGATACATCGGCTGGACCCGGCAGTTGAACGCCCGCGCGTGCGAGGTGTGCCAGCGGTGGGAACGCGGCGGCAGGGTGTGGCCCGCCGACCACTACATGCCCCGGCACCCGAATTGCGCGTGTGTCCAACAGTTGGTCATTACTACTACCAAACCGAAACCTGTTCGTAGAAGAAGGAACACACCATGAGTGAAGAAGCGACCCCAGAAGCAACAGAGAGCGATGACGCCGAGGTAACCACACCCGACGACGGCGACACATTCCCCCGCGAGGTAGTGGAGAAGCTGCGGCGGGAATCCGCCGGATACCGGGAACGGGCGAAGACCGCCGAGGCCCGCGCCGAGGAACTGGCCCGCCAACTGTTCACTGCCAGGGTTGCCGCGACCGGGAAGTTGGCCGACCCAACAGACCTGCCCTACACCGCAGAACTGTTGGACGACGACGACGCTCTCAGCGCGGCGGTGGATTCCCTCACTGCGGCCAAGCCACACCTGAAGGCCCGCAGAGTGGCCGGTGACGCCGGGCAGGGTGTTCGCGGTGAAGATCGGGGACTGCCTACGTTCAGTTCCCTTTTTCAGCAGTAGCATACGGTATCATTAGGGTAGCTAATCGATCTGGAATCGCGTTAGCTCGCACACTCTTTCGGGCCTGGCGTCCGGTTCATTGCTCAATCCCCGGCGGATGAGTTCACACATACTCATCCCAAGGATTTTTGCAATGGCTGTAACCAACAGCTCTCTCCAGACCGCCTGGACACCAGAAGATTACGGCAAGCTCATCGACACCGTGATTGCCGCGAAGTCAGTAGCTTTCCGCTCGGGCACCATCATTACAACGGCGTCCGAGTCCATCCGTTTCCCGAAGCTCACCGCCGACCCTGCTGTTGCGTGGACAGCTGAGAACACGGCCATCTCGCTGACGGACCCGACGACCGCTGAGATTGTCGTGACTCCGAAGAAGGTCGCAGGCCTCACTCAGATCAGCAATGAGGCCGCCGAGGACTCTAATCCTGCTGTGGCAGATCAGATCGGACGTTCTCTTGCACGGTCCATCGCGAAGAAGGTGGACAGCGCATATCTCGGCAATACCGTTACAAACGGGCCGAACGGTCTGCTGTCACTTACTGGCATCAACGAAATCGACACCGACACATATCCATTCACCAACTTGGATGGATTCCACACCGCCAAAGCTGCCGCACTTGCTGATGGCGCCGAGGTGTCGGTGTGGCTGATCGCGCCTGACGTTGCGCTGGCTCTATCGACTACCAAGGAACTGACGACCGGTTCCAACGTCGGACTCCTGGACGCCAACGGTGTCACAGACGGCACCGTCATCGCGGGCGTGCCCGTCATCGTGTCCACCGACGTTGCAGCCGGTGAGGCGTGGGGCCTGGACGGGTCGCAGGTGTTGATCGTTCAGCGGACCGGCACGACTGTCGTTCGTTCGACTGAGGCCGCGTTCGACTACGATGCGACCCAAGTAAGGGCCACGGCGAGGGTTTCCTTCGGGTTCGCGAATCCTGCTGGCGTGGTACGGATTTACGATACCGCCTAAATGCCTACACCCGATGACGTCAACGACCTGCTGGGCGGTGACGACCAACTATCCGCCGCCCTGTCGGTGGTGACCGCGATGGCGAAGAGTTACTGCCGTAAGGACTGGGACGAACTGCCCGCCGACGTGGCAGCCGTCGTCAAGTTGGCAGCTTTGCGGCTGCTGGCCCACCCGCAACAGTTGGACATGGCGCAGACCATGGGCGTGATGTCCATGGATTGGCGTGAAGGGTTCAGCGGGTTCACCATCGGAGAGTTGTTCGTGCTGAACAGATATCGGGTGCGGGCGGTGTAACACAGGCTGCCCGGTGCCGGGTGCGAGGTGTCCCCCTTTCCACCTCCGGCTGCGATTCCAGCGCGCCGCCCGGTATCGGGCCTTAAGTTTTCCGGTGGTCGGATACCTTGATCGTCGCCGGAGAGCCACGGGCGTTACTCGGCGGTACGCCCGGAAACCCCGGAGCGGGTTTTACGTGAAGTGCAGAATCCCCTGGTCAGCCTCGGCCAGGGGATTCTGCGTTCACCGGGGATACACCCGGAATTGTTGCAGCTGAATATAATTCGTCGACGTCACCCGCCTGGAGCTTTTCTAGCAGCTCGTTCTGCATGCGGTTCTTCTCCTGGTTTATGAGACCTAGAAGAACAGTACAAACCTCAGCGAGCCGCCTTGCCGTGTCGGCTGGTGGCCCGATTGCGTGAACCAGCATTTCACCAATGCCAGCGACGGCCCTAGGGCCTGGGGGCGGATTCAGGATGGCAAGGATTCGCACGCCCTCCTCATCACCTACTCTGTGCGCGATGTGCTGATTGGCTGTCTCCATCACGCGTTCGTGAGCAGCCAGGAGATCAGGCTCAAGAATGTCCTTCCAATTATCGTTGATCTTGAGCCGTTGACCCTGCTTCACCAGGTGGCCCCTCCCGGACATGAACGCGCGGCGATACGAGATCGCCCCGGCTGACCACACAGCCTGGCAGAGAAAAGTGTTATTAGGGTCTTCGGGGGCGCCGGGTTCGCGTGCGTTGTCTGCGTAGGTCATCGCGCAGTCGCGTGCGAACGAAATATCCCGCTGAAGTGAAACAAGATCAGCTATAGCGCCGACAAACGGGCCCGACAGGCCGACTTGAGGATACGGTTCCCCCGGCCCCATCGGAGGGGGCGATAGGGGGTGTTCTGACTCTGTCAACGGCGGACCTCCTTCATCACGCCCCACTTTAAGCACCCGGTCCGACAGACTCCGCAACAAACTGACAGGATGCGACAATCGGGCGATGTTCTGTCCTTACGCGCCCGTATGGGGCGATATCGCCACCTGGTTGACGGGCCTCGCCACCTGGCTTACGGGCGTTGTCACCGCCGCGACGCTCGCTTTCGGCGTATACCAGTGGTTCAAACTTCGCAGCGACTCAATCGCGGCGAAGGACGCCGCCGCCCAGGAGGAGCGGCGAGCGCAGGCGCGCCGCGTGTCGGCATGGTTCGACGGAAGCGATCCCTCGCTGGTCGGATTTGTGCGGGTCTCCAACACTTCCGATGAACCAGTGTCCTGTGTTGTCGTATACGAGGTCTATATGGACGGCGGCGATCGCCCAGGTTCGGGAGAAGAGTCCGAACGCGACATTCAAGACACTCTCCGCAGCATAAAAGACATGGAAGGGCGCGGGTACCTACCGCCGAACACTGCGGAGAACGCGTTAACCCCTCCTGCCAAGCAGTCACGGGCGATCCTGCAGACACTCCCGCCGGGCACCTACCCGTTGAAGCTTTTCATCGGGCGGGACAACGCCGGTTTGGAGATCGCGTTCACCGATTCGGCGGGCAGGCATTGGGTTCGCCGGGCCACGGGTGAACTGATTGAGCGGGACAAGAACGCGCTTAATCATTACCGGATCCCGGCCCCAGTCGATTACTCCTTTCTGCTTAGCGGCGGCGCAGTTTGATAGCTCGGACCTTCGGGGGCGGGCTTGGTTGCCGAGTACAAGATAACGGGGGGCACAGCGCTTCTTAAAAACACCATTACCGCAGTTCAGAGCACAGCGTTCGGCGTGTTCTACCGAGCTGGTAGTTACCGAAGGTCATGGCGTCAGCCTGCCATCGACCCGCTGCGTATCTGGGCTATTTGGACTCGGCCTCGGCGAGTTCCCGCTTCCATTCGCGGAACGTCTCTTCGGTGCGGCCGCGCCGCCAATAGCCGGAGATCGACGACGCCCACTTCGCGTCGACACCCCGTTCCTTGCGGATGTAGGGCCGCAGGTTGTGCATGACGGCCTGGGCTTCGCCATGGATGAACACTTGCACCTGGCCGGGAAGCCACGCTGTCTCCTTCACCGCTTCGATCAACGGGGCGTGGTCACCGGCGGTGTCCTCGGCGACCAGATCGGCGCGACCACCTCGATAGATCCAGTACACGTCGACGCCGGCGGGGGCGGTGAGCTCGATTTGGTCTTCGGGACCGGCCACCTCGATGAACACCTTGCCAGTTGCATTGTCCGGCAAGGCTTCCAGCGCGGTGCTGATCGCAGGCACCGCTGATTCGTCTCCGGCGAACAGATGCCAGTCGGCGTGGGGATCGGGCGAGTACGCACCGCTGGGGCCCATCACGAACAGACGCCGGCCCGGTGTCGCGGACGCCGCCCACGGTCCTGCGACACCGTGCTCGCCGTGGACGACGAAATCAATGGTGAGCTCCCGCCGATCGCTGTCGGCATGCCGGACCGTGTATGTGCGCACGGTGGGCCGCTTCTCGGGGGGCAGCGTGTTGAAACTGTCGAGGGTCAGCTGACTGCCGGGCGACGTCAACGTGCCCACGTCGATGTCGTCGTCGACGAAGACCAATTTGACGTAAGAGTCGGTATGGTCGTTGGGCTTGAATGTGTCAAAGCCGTTGCCGCCGAGAACAACTCGAATGACGTGCGGGGTCAGCTGCTCGGTGCGCACCACTTCGAAAGTGTGCACGGGACGTCCTGCCACTTGGTTTCCTCCACGATTCGGCTCTCTTCTCGACTATACGAGCGCCGTCCCGATCACAGGCTCCTAGCGTTTTGCCAGCTTCCAGCAACCCTCCTCCTGAATGGCGAGGCCGCGCACGTTCAGCATGGTCAGCGGTCCCAGCACCTCCGTCGCAGGCATTCCGGCGGTGACGGCGATCTCTTCCACGCTGCGCGTACCGCGCCCGGGCAGCGCCTCGTACACCATGAGTTCCTCGCTGCTGAGCTCGTCGACCTCACAGACAGGGCGTCCTCGGTCGGGTGCCAGCTCGCCGACCATTCCGACCAGTTCGACGACCTCCGCGGCCCGCGTGACGAGGATGGCTTTCTCCTCGCGGATCAGGACATGGCAGCCCACCGACGACGACGACGTGATCGGACCGGGCACCGCGCACACCCTTCGCCCGAGTGCCTCAGCCCACGCGGCGGTGTTCGCCGCTCCGCTGCGGACTCCGGCCTCGACGACCACCGTGGCCTTGCCCAGCGCCGCCACGAGGCGGTTGCGGGTCAGGAATTGTCGGCGCGTCGGCCGGGTTCCGGGTGGATACTCGCTGACGACGAGCCCGTGCTTGCCGATCCTGTGAAACAAGGCGGAATGCCCTGAGGGATAGGGCACATCGAGCCCGGCGGCAAGCACCGCGACCGTCTCCCCCTCCGAAGCCAACGTGGCGCGATGGGCCGCGCCGTCGATGCCGTACGCGCCGCCCGACACGACCGCGACATCACGCTCGACCAGTCCCGCAGCGAGGTCTGCCGTCACATACTCGCCGTACGGGGTCGCCGCCCGTGTCCCGACGATCGCGGCGCTGCGGTCGGCAACGTCGCACAGCCGCGACGGTCCCATCACCCAGAGCACCAGCGGAGAAAGCGCGTGTGGCCGCTTGTCGTGGTCGGCCGAGCGAAAGGCCATGAACGCCAGGAAGGGCCACTCGGCGTCATCCTCGGTGAGCAGGCGGCCACCCATTCGGTCGAGTACATCGAGATCATCTGCTGCACAATCTATTTCGTGGCGTGCCTCAGTTGACCGCAGCAATTTGCCGTCCACCTTCCTGCGCCGGATACGCTCGGCGGCGGCGACGACTCCCTCGCTGGCCACCAGGTCGGCAAGGGGCTGGTTGGGCGGTTCGGCGACCCGGGACACATAGGCCCACGCACGACGCGTGACGTCGTCCATCACAGACCACCCACCTGGCGGAAGCTCATTGCCGTCGCGACATCGGCCTTGCTCGGTGAGGTTCGACCTTCGAGGTCACTCACCGTCCACGCGACGCGAACAGTGCGATCCAGCCCTCGGATACTCAAGCGACCCCGGTCCACGGCGGTACGCAAGGGTTTCATCGCTTCGCTTCCCAGCGCGAACTTGCGGCGGAGCAGGGCGCCGCTCACCTCGGCGTTGGTCCTGATGCCGTAGGGCCGCCAGCGTTCTGCTGCCGCTGCTCGGGCGGCCAGAACTCGTTCGCGGACAACGGCGGTGGACTCCCCCTCCTGGTCGTTGAACGTGCCCTCCCGCGACGCGTGCATCTCGACACGAAGATCGACCCGGTCGACGAGAGGCCCCGACAGCTTGGTCCGGTAGCGGCGTTTCTCGGCCGCGCCGCACACGCAGTCCCGCGGGTCGGGCGGGGCGCACGGGCAGAGGTTGGCAGCCAGCACCAGCTGGAGGCGACATTGATAGCGTGCGACTCCGTCCCGTCGCGCGAGCCGAATCTCACCGTCCTCCAGCGGGGTTCGCAACGCTTCGAGAACATTGGTGTTGATCTCGGCGAACTCGTCGAGGAACAGGACACCGCGGTGCGCGCGGCTGACCGCACCCGGGCGGGCCATCCCCGATCCCCCACCCACAAGGGCGGCGACACTGGAGGTGTGGTGGGGCGCCACGAACGGCGGCCGGGTGATCAACGGCGCGTCGCCGGTCAGCACGCCGGCCACCGAATGGATGGCCGTGACCTCCAGCGACTCGACATGCGAGAGCGGCGGCAGCAGGCCGGGCAGGCGTTGCGCCAGCATGGTTTTGCCCACGCCGGGAGGGCCGGTCATCAACAGGTTGTGCGCCCCTGCGGCGGCCACCTCCACCGCGTACCGGGCCTGCGTCTGGCCCACCACGTCAGCGAGGTCTGCCGTCATCTCAGGCGCCTGCCTCGGGCTCTCGACCCGCGCCTCCAACACCCCCTTGCCGATCAACCACGCCTGCAACTGGCCCAGGCGGCGCACACCCCACACCTCGATACCCTCGACCAGGCTCGCCTCGGCCAGGTTGTCGATCGGCACCACCACCGCAGCCCAGCCGCGACTCTGGGCGGCCAGCACCGCCGGCAGTACACCGGTGACCGGACGCACCCGCCCATCCAGGGCGAGCTCCCCCAACAGCACGGTCTTCTCCAGCCGCGGCCACGACTTCTTGGCGTTCGCCGACAACACCGCAGCAGCGAGAGCGATGTCGTAGACCGAACCCATCTTCGGCAACGTCGCCGGCGACAGCGCCAACGTCAGCCGCGTCATCGGCCACTCGAACTTGCAATTGCTGATCGCCGCCCGCACCCGATCCCGGGACTCCCGCAACGCCGCGTCGGCCAACCCCACGAGGTACACCCCCGGAAGCCCCGAGCTGATGTCGGCCTCGATCTCGACGATCTCGCCCTCCACCCCGCGCATCGCCACCGAGAACGCCCGACCCAGCGCCATCACCCCACCGCCTGAATGTGCGTGATCTCCGGCGTGCGGCGACGCCCGATGCGGATTCTCACGACGTCGATACGCACCGCCTCCCAACTACCGCCCTGCTGGGCCAGCCACAGCCCGGCCAACCGGCGCAAACGCCGGACCTTCGCCGGTGTCACGGCTTGCTCGACACCGCCGAATCGATCAGTGGTGCGGGTCTTCACCTCGACGAACACCACGGCACGCGCAGCGTCGTCGGCGGCGATCACATCGAGCTCGCCGTACCGGCACCGCCAATTGCGTGCCAGCACCCGCAACCCGACCCCCATCAGGTGCTCCACCGCGAGCTGCTCGCCCAACGCCCCGATCTCCGCGCGGCTCTCTGTTCTGGTCATGAGGCCACCCTGCTGAACCATGCCGACATCGGCGCCGATCCATCCCCAAACCCGAATTCATCCCCAGCGGCCCGCCACCCGGTTTCACCACCGTCAAATCCGGGGTACACGCAACCATCAGCCGACCAGGAGGACACGATGGCCATCCGGACCCCAGGCGGGTCGATGCCGCGCTCGCTACACGGCGCCGCCGACCGCGCGACCGACAGCAATGCTTTCGAGAAACTTGCGCGCATCGGCTTCGCGGCCAGCGGCGTGCTTCACCTTCTCGTCGGCTACATCATCGCGCGACTCGCCTTCGTCGAAGGCGGCGGCGGTAACGCCGACCAGTCGGGCGCGCTGGCCACTCTCGGGAGTCAGTTCGGCGGCGCGATCATGCTGTGGGTCGCCGCGGCCGGCCTCGTCGCGCTCGGACTCTGGTACGTCGCCGAGGCGGTGATGGGCGCCAAGCCCCGAGACGGCGACGACAAGCCCGGGTGGAAGCGGGCAAAAGCTCTCGGACTCGCGATCGTCAATTTCGCGATCGCTTTCTCCGCGGCCCGATTCGCCATGGGAAGCGGCCAGTCCAACGCACAGCAGAACGCCGGCCTTTCCGCACAATTGATGCAGTCGACGTGGGGCAAGGCCCTTCTGATCGCTGTCGGGATCGGCGTCGCGGCGGTCGGCGCCTACCACGCCTACAAGGGTGCGTCGGAGAAGTTCCTCGACGAGCTTCGCGTCTCGGGTGGAACGGCCGTCACGGCGATCGGCGTCACCGGGTATGTCGCCAAAGGCATCGTGCTGGCAGGCGCGGGCCTGCTCGTCATCCTCGCCACGGTGCAGGCCGATCCGTCAAAGGCGACCGGTCTCGACGCGGCGGTGAAGACTCTCGGGCAGGCACCCTTCGGCAAGTTCCTGCTGATTGCCGCCGCGGCGGGCATCGCGGCCTTCGGCATCTACAGCTTCATCCGGAGCAAGTACAGCCGCATGTAGACCCCGGCTCGACACAGCTGAGGTGAGGGTATCCTCACCGAATGAGTCCGCTCGTCGATCACCTGCGCAGCCACGGTGACCGCCTCGCGGTTCTCTCCGACTCCGACGAGCTCACCTACAACGCGCTCGCCGACCGGGTCGAGGCATTCGCCGTCCAGCTCGGGCAGCGGCGGCAGTTAATTCTGATCGAAACCCGCAACGACATCGCGACGCTAATCCGCTATGTCGGCGCGCTGGCGGGACGCCACGTCGTCCTTCCTGTTCCCCCCGGACGCGAACACGCCAACATCGTCGCCACCTACCGTCCCGACGTCGTCGTCGACAGCGACGGTGTCCATACCCAGGCTGACGGGGCGCACGTACTGCACGACGACCTGGCGCTGCTGCTGTCGACGTCGGGCAGCACCGGCTCCCCGAAACTCGTTCGCCTTTCCCGCTCCAATCTCTGCGCCAACGCGGCGTCCATCGTCGAATACCTCGGAATCGACGAAAGCGACCGCGCGGCAACCACATTGCCGATGTCCTACTGTTACGGGCTGTCTGTGATCCACAGCCACGTCTTGGCGGGCGCGGCGCTGATACTGACCGAACGATCCGTTACCGACCCCGCGTTCTGGGAGCTTTTCCGTCGGCACCGTGGCACGTCCTTCGCCGGCGTTCCCTACACATTCGAGCTGCTCGAGCGGGCCGGCTTTCCCGCCATGAGCCTTCCGCACCTGCGATACGTCACGCAGGCAGGCGGAAAGATGGCGCCGGATCGCGTCCGGACGTTCGCCACCGTCGCAGAACAGCACGGTTGGCGGTTGTTCGTGATGTACGGCGCCACGGAGGCGACGTCCCGAATGGCCTACCTCCCGCCGCATCTGGCGCGCCGCCGGCCTGACGCCATCGGCATCCCGATCCCGGGCGGCGACTTCTCGATCGAATCGCTCGACGACTGGCCTGACGACGGCACCGGCGAACTGGTCTACCGGGGTGGCAACGTCATGATGGGTTACGCCCACTCCCCTGCCGACCTCGCGCTCGGCGGGACCCTCGACGCGCTGCACACCGGAGACATCGCGCGCCGAGCCGACGACGGGCTCTACGAAGTAATCGGCCGCCGAAGTCGTTTCGTCAAGATGTACGGGCTGCGCATCGACCTCCAGCAGCTCGAAGCCACCCTTCGCGACCAAGGCATGCAGACCCTGTGCACCGACCGCGGCGAACGACTCGCCGTCGTCGCGGCCGGCAAGCATGACCCGCCGGACGTGCGCAGGGCGGCCGCCGCCGCGGCGGGAATACCGGCCGGCGCGGTCGACGCCGTAGTCGCCGCCGAGCTCCCCAAGCTTCCGTCCGGCAAGCCCGATTACCCCGCGGCACGCATCCTGGCGGCTGACGCCGAGGCGCAGGAGGGTTCCGACGGCGACCTGCGCGCGCTGTTCGCCGACGTCCTGCAGCTCCCGCCGTCCGAGATCGACGACGACGCCAGCTTCGTCGACCTCGGCGGAAACTCTCTGACCTACGTCACGATGTCGGTGCGACTCGAACGGACCCTGGGCAGGCTGCCCGCCGACTGGCAGTCAAAGACGTTGCGCGAGCTGGCTGCTGCCCCCGCGCCGAGACCCCGCTGGTGGCGATCCTGGGGAAGCACGCTGGACACCAGCGTCGCCCTTCGCGCCGTCGCGATCGTGCTGATCGTCGGATCCCACGCCGACCTGTTCACCATGTGGGGCGGCGCGCACATCCTCCTCGGTGTGGCCGGATACAACTTCGGCCGGTTCTGCCTGACCCCGCTGCCACGCACCGTCCGAGTTCAGCACTTGCGCACGACGATCGCGTGGATCGCGATCCCGTCGATCCTGTGGGTGGCCGTCGCGCTCGTGATCACCGACGACTATCACCTGTCGAATCTGTTGCTGGCCAACAAATTCCTGGGTCCCTCCGACAGCATGACCGCCGGGCGGCTGTGGTTCGTCGAGCTGCTGGTGTGGACGTTGATCGTTCTCGCGGCACTGTTCTGGATTCCGGCCGTGGACCGCGCCGAGAGACGCCATCCGTTCGGGCTGGCGATCGCGTTCCTCGCCGTCGGTGTGGCGCTACGTTACGACGTCCTCGGTCTCGAGCTGGGCCGTGACGCGTGGTTCACGATGTTGGCCTTCTGGTTCTTCGCGGTCGGCTGGGCCTCGGCGAAAGCGAGCACCACGATCCAGCGGGCGGCGGTCACGCTTGTCTTGGCCGTCGGCCTGCACGGCTACTTCACCACCACGGAGCGCGAGCTGCTCGTGCTCACCGGACTGGCGCTGCTGATCTGGCTGCCCGCGGTCCGCTGCCCCTCCGGCGTCGCTGTCGCCGCGGGTGTGGTCGCGGAGGCGTCGCTCTATGTGTATCTGACGCACTACCAGGTGTATCCGCTCTTCGGCGAGCATCGGCTGGCTGGTGTGGCAGCGTCGCTCGTCGTCGGGGTAGCCCTCACGGCGATGGTGACCCAGGCGCGTCAATGGTTGCGCGAACGCAGGCTCAGCCCGCCGGATCCTGCGCAGGCTCCCGCTCTGCGATGAGGCCCTCCTGAACCAGAGTCGCCGCGATGACGCCGTCGTGACGGATCAGGCTCGCCGTGACGACGCCGCGGCCACGCGCCGCGGCGGGCGACCGGGCTTCCAGGAGGTTCCACTGATCGGCACGTAGGTCCTGGTGGAACCACATCGACGAATCGGTGGTGCCGCTGCGGTGCGTTCGTGACCGCATTGAGTGGCCGTGCACCTGCAGCGCGGGATCGATCAGATACACATCGGTGACGTAGACGGCGATCAGCGTGTGCAGCAACCGATCCTCGGGCACCGTGACAAGCGTCCTCCACCACAGGCGCCTGACGAAGTCCGCCCCGGAGCCGTCGTCGACCAGGCGGATGTCGAGTTCATCGAGCGGCATCGACGGTGCAGGGCCTGCCGGCCCGGTCAATGGCAACGCGTCGGGGTCGTCGGACAACTCGTCGCGCCTGCCGTGCTCTGGTCCGGGCAACGGCGCGGTGAAAGACACCGTCGCCGTGGTCAGCAGGCGCCCGCTCTGTGTCGCGTCGACGCGGCGCGCCGCGGCGGTGCGGCCGTCGTGGGTCCGGGTGACGCGGTAGTCGACGGGGTCGCCTGCCTCACCCCCGCGCAGAAACTGCAGATGCATTGCGGTCGGCGCCTTCCCGGCATCGACGGTGCGGGCAGCGGCGGCCAGGCTTTGGGCGACCAATTGACCGCCGTAGGCGCGCTTACCCTCCGGACCGCCGGCCGCCCCACGCCATGTCGCGTCGCCGGTGTCGGCAACATCGAGGAGGTTCAGCAGCCTGCTCATGCGACCGTGCCCGATCCGCGGAGTCCGTCGATCTGTGCGGCATCGAGCGACAGCCAGTCTGCCAGCACGACGTCGGTGTCGTCGCCGAGCGCGGGCGCCGGGACCGCCTTCGGATAGACACCGTCGATCGACACCGGCAGCCCGGTGGCGAGGTACCGGCCGACGCGTGGCTGGTCCAGCTCGGTGAACAGCGGGTTGTCGGTGACACGTGGGTCTGAGGCGGTCTCGACGAAGCTCTGATAGCGCTCCCACAACACCGACGTCGCCGACAACGCCGCCGAGATCTCCGCGCCGGTGCGGGCGCCGAACCATGGCGCGTACAGCGCGCTCAGGGCGTCGCGGTGGCGGTAGCGCTCCCCCTCGTCGGAGAAGTCGGCACCGAGCGAGTCCGCCAGTGTGGCAACGGCTTCCGTCGTCCCCGTCAGGCTGTTGAGGTCACGGAAGTGTCTGCCGGTGAGCGCGACGACCATGAAAGCGACACCGTCGCTGCTGGTGAAGTTCTGCCCGTAGGTGCCATAGACCGCGTTGCCGATGCGCTGGCGGGACGTTCCGTTGATCATCGCCTCGGTGAGCAGGCCGAGGTTGCTCGCGGTCGCAAGCGCAACGTTTTCCAGCGGAATGCTGATCTGCTGGCCGCGGCCTGTGACGTCGCGATGTCGTAATGCGGTGACCACGGACAGCGCTGCGTACAGCCCGCAGCTGACATCCCACGCGGGGAGCACGTGGTTGACCGGCGTGGTCAGTCCCGCCGGACCGGTGACGAGCGGGAATCCGATCGCCGCGTTGACGGTGTAGTCGACGCCGGTGCCACCGTCGGCGCGCCCGGAGATCTCCACATGGATGAGATCGTCTCGGTGCTCGCGTAGCGCGTCGTAGGAATGCCACTGGCGGCCAGCGACATTCGTGATGAAGACGCCACTGTCGGCGATCAGATCGACCACCAGGTCCTGGCCTTGCGCCGACCGCATGTCGACCGCCAGCGATCGTTTGCCCTTGTTCAGCCCCGCCCAGTAGATGCTGTCGCCGGATTCTGTGAGGGGCCAGCGCTTGTAGTCGGCGGCACCGCCGACGGGGTCGATACGCAGCACATCGGCACCGAGCTGGGCCAGTGTCATGCCCGCCAGCGGCACGGCGACGAAACTGGAGATCTCGACTATTCGCACGCCGGCCAGCGGCCGCGCCGGATCAGGCCCAGATTCGGTCATCCGCTCAAGCTAGCAAGCTCACCCTTCGGTGATCAGTGCGCTGCCGTCACTTCCCGACAGCATCGCACCGCGGTCGCCGTCGACGACCACCCCGCGTAGGTAGGTGGACCGCGGCGTCGCACCGTCGAATATCTCGATCGTCACCTCCTCGGCGATCACGGAACGGCCGGCCTCGGTCCAGGCGTAGCGTTCGCGAGTCTCGGTCTGCCCTTGGCCGAGGTCGGCTGTCACGTACTCCCGCTCGACGCCCTCGGGTTTCACCAACCCCAGCGCGTCCAGCACCGCCTCCGGACCCCAGCCGGTGAGCGCGACGCGCCGCGCCGTTTCCGGTCGCACTGCGTAATTGGAACCCGTGGCGAACCGGTCCAGCCGCCATCCGTCGTCCACACCACGGAACACCAGCCGTTCCCCACCGGGAACGAGCTCTGCGACCAGCACGTCAGGCTCGAGGTGGACCACTCGCGCTCCTGTCACGGCACCCAGATGCGCCGCCCGCTCCCGCAGCGCAGGCAGATGCCATGGCCGGACCGCGCCGTCGAGTTCGTCGGCCAGGAGGCGACGAACCAGTCCTGCGACGGCGCTGCGGATGACGCCGCCGTGGCAGCGTTGCGGTAGTGCTTCGCGGTCCTGGCGACTGCGCCGCGACTCCTCCACATCCGGCGCGATGTCGACCGGGATCATATGAGCTCGATGGCCTCCGCGATCGAGGGCAGGACGCGGCTCGGCCGGAACGGATACCGCTCCACGTCCTCGATCGTGGTCGACCCGGTGAGGACCAGGATGGTCTCCAGCCCGGCTTCGATGCCGGCGACGACATCGGTGTCCATGCGATCCCCGACCATCACCGTGCTCTCCGAGTGAGCTTCGATCCGGTTGAGCGCGCTACGGAACATCATCGGGTTGGGCTTGCCGACGAAGTAGGGTTCGCGGCCGGTGGCCTTCGTGATCATCGCGGCGACCGATCCGGTGGCGGGCAGCGGACCTTCGGCGGACGGCCCGCTGACGTCAGGGTTGGTCGCGATGAAGCGCGCGCCGCCCAGAATGAGGCGGACCGCCTTGGTGATCGCCTCGAACGAATACGTGCGTGTCTCGCCGAGGACCACGAAATCAGGAGCGACGTCGGTGAGTGTGTACCCGGCCTCGTGCATTGCAGTCGTCAGGCCGGCCTCGCCGATGACGTAGGCCGAACCGCCCGGGAGCTGATCGGCGAGGAACGTGGCTGTCGCCAGAGCCGACGTCCAGATGGCGCTCTCCGGAACGACGAGTCCCGATCGGGTGAGCCGCGCAGCAAGGTCGCGCGGGGTGAAGATGGAATTGTTGGTGAGCACGAGGAAGGGACGCTCACGGTCGGCAAGACGTTGCAGGAACTCGGCTGCGCCTGGCAGAGCGTGTTCCTCGCGGACAAGAACGCCGTCCATATCGGTGAGCCAGCACAGCGGAGTGGTGCGCACAGGTTCAGTCTGTCAGCTGCGGCCGCGCGCTGCGAACCCGCGTCGGCGCCGTCCGACGGCCCTGCCGCCCAAGGTGCACTGGGACAGCACAACACCACGAGCCAGGGGAAAATATCCAAAATTTTCGGCGACCAGATCTGGCACTCTCATAGCTCGAGTGCTAATCTCGGCATCGCACAGTGATTTGGTCGCCCGCCAGGGTGGCGGGCTCTGGAACATAGGAGGTGGATTGCTGTGCTCCGCTTTGATCCGTTCAGTGACATCGATGCTCTGACCCGGGGCCTGCTTGCCAGCCAGACCGGATCGAATCGCGCGCCACGGTTCATGCCGATGGACCTCTGCAAGATCGACGACCATTACGTGCTGACCGCCGACCTTCCCGGTGTCGATCCCGGCTCGGTCGACGTGGACGTCGACAGCGGCACGTTGACGATCTCGGCGCACCGGACCGCCCGATCAGACGATTCGGCGCAATGGCTGGCCAACGAGCGGTTCTTCGGTCGTTACCGGCGCCAGCTCTCTCTCGGCGACAACGTGGACACCGCTGCCATCAAGGCAACGTACGAAAATGGCGTCTTGACGGTGACGATCCCTGTCGCCGAACGCGCCAAGCCGCGCAAGATCGAAGTGAGCCGGGCCGGCTCGCAGACATCGATAGAACCCACCACCGTCGACGCCGACTGAGAACCAAACCCGTTGTCGCCCAGGGTGGTTCGACACCGCCGGACCACCCTGGGCCCGTCAACGACGCAGGGATCTGGCGTATCGCGGAACGCCTGCGGCCCATCCCGGCAACCCCTGGTACGTCCTGGGGTTGAGTACTGCCGGCCACGCGCTGCGGCGGTGGCGGTGATCGAGCGCACGGAATCTGCGCTCAATCCAGCGCAGACTCAGCGGGACCGCGAACGGATACAGCAGCAGGTGTTCGGCCAGCGGATCGCGGTGATACTTCACCGTCGCTCCGCCCTCGGTGTAGCGACGGACCAGCGCGTCGACGTCCGCCACGTCGACGATCTTGTCGTGCAGTCCCTGGATCATGAGCACCGGCATACTCGGCGTTGACTGTCCGAGACGCGTCATCTCGAACACGCGCCGAAGTTCGGGCAGTGCGAACAACTCGTCGAGCGTCATATCGACGTAGTCGGCGATATCGGCATTGCGTAGCCGGCGGATCGCCGCCCCGGTCGACATCTGCTCGATCTCGGTCAGCAGCGCCTTTCCCGCCTCGGTGGCATGTTCGTCGACGACCTTCTGCGCCTCGGGAAACACGTGCACCAGCGACGCGATCATCAGCGCGGCAAGACCGGCCCACGGTGTCGAGTTCAGCCGCCGCGCAACATTTTCCGGGTCCACCACCGGTGAGCCGAGTACCGCCCCGACCAATCTCAGCTCCGGCGCGTGGTCGGCGGCCGCCTCGGCCGCCCAGCCGGTGGCCAAGCCACCGCCCGAGTACCCCCACATCGCCATCGGCGCCTGAGCTGACAGACCGAGCTCAGAGTGCCTCACAGCGGCGCGCAGACCGTCGAGAACCCGGAAGCCGGCCTCATACGGAGCTCCCCACATTCCCTGCAGCCCTTCGTGATCCGGGATCGACACGGCCCATCCACGCGCGAGTGCGGCTGCGACAAAAAGGAATTCGGCCTGCACGGAGGCGCCCACCAGCTGCGAACCGAGGCGAAGGGCATACGAGGGGAAGCAGCGCGCGGCGACGGCATCGATGGCGCACTGGTACGACAGGATGGGGCACGTCGCGGGCTCACGTCCCCTGGGGACCACCACCGTGGTGACCGCGGCCTCCGGTACGCCGTGGGCGTCGGTACTGCGATACATCAGCTGCACCGCCGAGGCATGCCGAAGTCGGCCGAAGAAAGCCAACGGCACACGCCGGGATCTCAACACCGTGCCCGGCGCGAGGTCTCCCAGGCCCGGCGGGGCCACGTAGAAGTCGTCGTCACCTGGCGTCGGCACAGGGTGGTGGGTCATGGCAAACACCTGGTGTGGCAGGCACGTGTCGTCGTCGCGTCGATGGGACCATTCGACGGCCTGCCCGCCCACCCGTCAAACCGCACAGCGAACCCGCGTCGCTGACCGCTACTCCGGAAGCCGCAGCTCGGGCTTCTCGACCTCTTCGATGTTGACATCTTTGAACGTGATGACCCGGACCTGCTTGACGAAGCGCGCGGGCCGGTACATGTCCCACACCCAGGCATCGCCGAGGCGCAGCTCGAAGTACACCTCGCCGTCGGCGTTGCGGGGCACCATCTCGACGCTGTTGGCCAGGTAGAACCGTCGCTCCGTCTCGACGACGTAGCTGAACTGCCCGACGATGTCCTTGTACTCGCGGTAGAGCGAGAGCTCCATCTCGGTTTCGTACTTTTCGAGATCTTCGGCACTCATCGGCTCAACTGTCCTTCACGTAGTACGCCGTCTCCTGGCGTGTCCACAGGCATCCTCCCGCACTCAAGTTCTCCATGCTCCCCCGGTTCCCCGTCGACGACCAGTCTGCGCACATTGATGAAAGAGAACCGGTGCTGAGCCGATGGCCCCAACCGGTTCAGCGCCGCACTGTGTGCGCGGGTGCTGTAGCCCTTGTGGTCGGCGAACCCGTAGCCGGGATGATCGTCCTCCATCGCGACCATCAGCCGGTCCCGACTGACCTTGGCCAACACGCTGGCTGCGGCGATGCACGCCGCAGCGGCGTCACCGCCCACCACCGGCAGCGACGGCATCGGGAGGCCGGGCACCCGGAAGCCGTCCGAGAGCACGTAGCCCGGCCGCACCGGCAGGCCCGCCACGGCACGGCGCATGCCCTCGATGTTGGCCACGTGCACGCCGCGGCGGTCGACCTCCACCGACGGGATGAACACCACGTGGTAGGCCAGCGCGTAGCGCCGGATGATCGGGAACAACCGCTCCCGCTCGGCCTCGTTCAGCTTCTTCGAATCATCGAGTGCGGACAGGCTTTCCAGCCTGTTGGGACCGAGCACGCACGCCGCGACGACGAGCGGGCCGGCGCACGCGCCGCGTCCGACCTCGTCGACGCCGGCGACCGGTCCGAGACCGGCACGGTACAACGCGGATTCCAGCGTGCGCAGGCCCGACGATTTGCGGATGACGGCCCTCGGGGGCCACGCAGCCGGCAACTGTCAGCGCCTCCTGTTTCGCTCTGCGGGTTCAGCTCTGAGGGTTGACCGAGGACACGCCGCCCCACCGACCCGGCGGCCAGGCGATGAACTGCGCCTTCCCGATCACATTCTCCACGGGGATGGTTCCAGCCGTCGGGTCGCCGGTGCACAGCAGACCCTTCTGCGCATCGGCGGGAATGTTGGTGCAGTGTGTTCGCGAATCCGCGGAATGGGTCCGGTTGTCGCCCATCACCCACAGTCTGCCCTCGGGAACCGTCACAGGCCCGAACTCATTGCCCAGGCACGGGTAGACCGCAGGGTCGGCCATCATCGTCTCAGGGTTCAGGTAGGGCTCGTTGAGCTTCTTTCCGTCGACGGTGAGCCCGGTGTCGACGCGGCACTGAACGGTTTGTCCGCCGGTGGCGATGATGCGCTTGACCAGATCGTTCTCGTCGGGCGGGACGAAGCCGACGACCGACAGCGCATTCTGTACCCAGCGGATGGCCGTGTTGTCCGAGCGGATCGACTTGTAGCCGACGCTCCAGTTCGGTGGTCCCTTGAACACGATGACGTCGCCGGGCTCGGGTTCGCCCCACCGGTAGGACAACTTGTCGACCATGATGCGGTCACCCACACAGCCATTGCAGCCGTGCAGAGTCGGTTCCATCGACTCCGACGGGATCAGGTACGGCCGGGCGATGAACGTCAGCATCACGTAATACAGCACCAGGGCGATGCTGATCAGGATCGCGAACTCTTTGAGAGCGCCGCGCTTCTTCTTGCCGGATTTCTCGTCGGTGTCGGCGTCCTCGACGCTGCCGGGGTCTTCGAGCGTGCGCTCGGTGGACGAATCGTCGGACGGATCGGGGTTGCCGGAAGGCCCTGAGGACAGCGTCACGTGATCAGACTAGCCAGCGCGCCGTCAGACCACGCGCGACCACGAGGGTCAGCGCTTTTCCTTGATCTTGGCCTTCTTGCCGCGCAGCTCGCGCAGGTAGTACAGCTTCGCCCGGCGCACATCACCGCGGGTCACGATGTCGATGTGGTCGATGTTGGGCGAATGCACGGGGAAGGTGCGCTCGACACCCACGCCGTAGCTCTCCTTGCGCACCGTGAAGGTTTCGCGCACACCGCCGCCCTGGCGGCGGATCACGACGCCCTTGAAGACCTGGATGCGCTCCTTGGAGCCCTCGATGACCTTCACGTGGACGTTGACGGTGTCGCCGGGGCCGAAAGCCGGGACATCGTCGCGCAACGACGTCTGATCGACGAAATCCAGCGTGTTCATCGGTGACACTTCCTTGTTGTTCGCGGCTCTGTACCCGCGTCACGATGACGCACGCAGAGCCGATGTATTCGGACGTCTTGGGCGAGTCGTGCGACCGAACCGGGACATGCGGCCCCGGCCGTGCACAGACAACTGCCCAATTGTGCCAGACGGAGTCCGTTTCCCCGAAATCCGGTCGAACCGGGCACCTGGCACCCACGCGGCGCGAGGCGAGCCCGGTAGAGAACGGTTACCCTGGTTTTGCCCGGGTGTGCACCCCTGTGCCGCCCGATCTCGGGGGACAGCGTCGGCCCACACACTTTCGGAGGAGCGAGCGATGCGACGGCCGTTCAGGCTGTTCACCAGTGGCGCAGCGGTATCACTTCTGGCCGCCTGTACGGCGACGGGTTACAGCGCCCAGCCCGTTACCCCCGGCCCCCATCTGACGGTCACCGCTCCGCTGGGCACGATGGCACCGCTGCCCGAGATTGCGCCCGACGAACCCGCCCCGGCGTTCGCCGGACTGGCCGATCGCGAGCGGCTGGCCACCACCCAGGCAGCTGCAGCGGGTGCCGACATCACCGCGGCGGTACTCGACCGAAACACCGGTCAGCTGGTGACCAACGGCAACACCATGCCCATCGCGATTGCCTCCGTGGTCAAGCTGTTCATCGCGGACGACCTGCTTCTGCAGGTTGCCCAGGGCCGCACCACGTTGACGCCGGACGACCACAAGCTCCTCAACGTCATGCTGCGGTCCTCCGACGACAGCGCGGCCGAGGTCTTCTGGAACCGCAGCGGCGGCAGCGTGATCGTGGACCGGATCGTCAAACGCTACGGTCTGAAGTCCACCCGGCGGCCCGGCAACGGCCGATGGTTCAACACCATCAGCACAGCTCCCGACCTGGTGCGCTATTACGACATGCTGCTGTCGGGGGCGGGCGGACTCCCCAGGAAGCAAGTCGATCTCATACTGTCCTACCTGTCCGCGTCGACACCCACCGCGCCCGACGGGATGGTGCCCGGCGGCATCTATCCCCAGAGGTTCGGCATCCCCGAGGGTCTGTTCGCCGAACCGGTCGCCGTCAAACAGGGCTGGATGTGCTGCATCGGCTCGGACTGGATGCACCTGTCCACCGGCGTCGTCGGCCCCGACCGTCGCTACATCATGGTGATCGGATCCTTGCAGCCCGTCGACGACGACGCGGCCCGTCGCACCATCACCGACGCCGTCAGGACGATGTTCCCGGCCGGGCGAATCTAGCGTTCGCCCAGTAGGTCCGGTCGCCGTTCCCGAGTGCGCTGCAGCCCTTGCTCGCGCCGCCACGCAGCGATGCGGGCGTGGTCACCGGAGAGCAACACCTCGGGGACATCAAGTCCGCGCCAGCTGGCGGGCCGTGTGTAGCTCGGCCCTTCGAGCAGGCCGCCGACCAGCTCGGAATGCGAATCATCCTGATGGGACGCGGGATTGCCGAGCACATCGGGCAGGAGGCGGACCACCGCCTCGATCATCACGACCGCAGCGGACTCGCCACCGGGCAGCACGTAGTCGCCGATGGAGACCTCCTCCACCCGCATCCGCGTGGCGGCGTCCTCGACCACCCGCTGGTCGATGCCCTCGTAGCGGCCGCAGGCGAACACCAGGTGCCTCTCCCCCGACCAGCGCTGGGCCACGGCCTGGGTGAAAAGACGCCCCGCGGGTGACGGGACGACGAGAAGGGTCTCGGCTGAACAAATGTCGTCGAGCGCAGGCCCCCAGACCGGCGCCTTCATCACCATTCCCGGACCGCCGCCGTAGGGGGAATCGTCGACCGAGCGGTGCACGTCGTGGGTCCAGTCCCGCAGATCGTGTACCGCGAGTTCGACGATGCCCGCGTCGATGGCCCTGCCCGGCAACGACTGTCGGAGAGCGTCGAGGAACGCGGGAAAAATTGTCACCACATCGATCTTCACGGCTGCGCGTCCTCAGAGTTCGAGAAGACCCTCGGGCGGGTCGATAACGACCGCCTGGTCTGCCAGCGACACCGACACGACGATCGCCGATACGAACGGGACGAGCACCTCGGTCCCGTCGGCATCCCGTACCGCCAGCAATTCGCCTGCGGCCGTGTGCAACACCTCGGCCACCGTGCCCACGATGCGTCCCTCGGTCGTCGTCACCGTCATGCCTTCGAGCTGGTGGTCGTAGAACTCGTCGGGATCGTCGATGGGCGGGAGAGTGCCCGAGTCGACCAGGAACAGGGTGCCGCGCAGCGCGTCGGCCGCGTTGCGGTCACCGACCCCCTCCAGGCGAACCAGTAACCGATCACCGTGTGCACGAACCGATTCGATGACGAAGTCGCGTTCGGTGCCACCACGGCCGGGGCGTCCCCGCAGAGCGGCACCCGGCGCGAAGCGGCCCTCCGGGTCGTCGGTGCGGACCTCGACGGCCATTTCGCCCGTGACACCGTGCGCCTTGATGACGCGCCCCACGACCAAATCCATCAGGCAGCGCCCTTCGGTCTGCTACTGGTCGGTGTCCACCACGTCGACGCGGATGCCGCGACCGCCGATGCCCGCCACCAGCGTCCGCAGCGCGGTCGCCGTGCGACCGCCGCGTCCGATGACCTTGCCGAGATCGTCGGGGTGGACATGGACCTCCACGGTACGGCCGCGGCGGTTGGTCACCATGTCGACGCGAACATCGTCAGGGTTGTCGACGATTCCGCGCACGAGGTGCTCGACGGCGTCGACGACGACAGAGCTCACTGCCGACTCAGCTTTCAGCCGGGGTCTCGGCGGCGGCCTCGGTGGCCTCGGCGGGCGTCTCGGCGGCCTCGGCAGTTTCCGTGCTCTCGGCGGGCTGCTCGTCCTTCTTGGCCGGAGCCTTCTTCTTCTTGGGCGTGGTGGCCTCGGTCGAGGGGCCGTCGGCGTCGGCGAGTGCGGCGTTGAACAGGTCGAGCTTGCTGGGCTTGGGCTCCTTGACCTTCAGGGTGCCTTCGGCGCCGGGCAGACCCTTGAACTTCTGCCAGTCGCCGGTGATCTTCAGCAGCTGCAGAACCGGTTCGGTGGGCTGAGCGCCGACCCCGAGCCAGTACTGGGCGCGCTCGGAGTCGATCTCGATAAGGCTCGGCTCTTCCTTCGGGTGGTACCGGCCGATGACCTCGATGGAGCGACCGTCGCGGCGGGTGCGCGAGTCGGCGACCGAGATGCGGTACTGCGGATTACGGATCTTCCCGAGGCGGGTGAGCTTGATCTTGACAGCCATGATTGAGCGATCTCTCCTGTGATTGCCACGCTGCAATTCAGCGATCGCGGCGGGATGCCGGATCCGGTTTTGCCTTACGTGTGTGACTCGGCACGGCGCATCCTCGCGGAAGCCGTACGCGGACAGCCGCCCATTGTGCCAGACCTGCGCCCGACGGTGAAAATCCCGCATTCGGCCGCCTCGCGAACACTTTACAAAGTGGCAGCGCAGTGTCACCTTTCTAGGCATGGACGACGCGGCCGCGCTGCTGGAGATCGAAGCGATCAAACAGCTGAAGGCACGCTACTGCCGATTCCTGGACACCAAGGACTGGGACGCGTGGCGGTCGTTGTTCAGTGACGGCTTCCACAGTGACACCTCGCAGGCCGGCGGCAAGGTCGTCACCGGAGCCGACGAGTTCGTCGCGTTCACCCGCCGCAGCCTGCGCCGCAACGCCACCGTGCACCAGGTGCACGCTCCCGAGATCGAGCTGACCTCGCCGACGACCGCGCGGGGGGTGTGGGCCCTCGAGGACGTGGTGCGGCTGGCGCCCGGGTTCAACCTGCGCGGTTACGGGCACTACCGCGAGACCTACGAGAAGACCGACGGGCGCTGGCTGATCACCAGCTCGACGCTGACACGGCTTCGCGAAGACATCTTCAACGTCGCGTTCTCGCTGTATCTGTCCGATCGTATGAAGCGCACCGCGGCAAAGATCGCGCGGCGCGGCGCCCGCTGAGCCGTCAAACGATCTTGTCAAAGCACTTCTCTTCGACGCGCTTGCTCATCCGCCAGCCCTGCGCGGTACGGACGAACTCGTCGACGTACCAGATGCCGACGAAATAGATCTGCCCACCGTCACCGCCCATCGCCATCGGGTTGAAGCAGATGGCACGGGACGTCGCGGTGTCTCCGGTGACGCGCACATCGGCGTTGCCGACCAGGTGGTAGTACGCGGGAAAGTTGGGCAGCACCTCTTTGAGCCACGCCTTCACCTCCGGGAAGCTGCCGTCGATGCCGCCCGCCACCCGGTAGTCGATGTAGGCGTCCGGGGTGAAGACCGCGTCGAGGTCGTCGAAGCGACGTCGGTCGATCGCCGTGGAGTAGTCGATCAACAGTTGTTGGATCTCCAGCCGGTCCGAGATCTCCTCGATGCTCAACATGGGTCTGATTGAACACGATCCGCCCGCTGGATCACGCGCGGTTAGACTCAGCCGCCATGATAAGGCTTCTCGCGGGCTTCGCGGCCACGCTGTGCCTGGTCGCCGGGGGCAATGCGATCTCCTCCCCGGCGGCGTCGGCCGTACCCGTGTCGGGAATCGCCCAGCCCGCCGGCTCGGTGCCGGTACCCGACGGGCCGGCCGAAGCGTGGATCCTCGCCGACATGGACACCGGCGCGGTGCTGGCCGGTCGAAACGAGAACGGGCACTTCGCGCCGGCGAGCACCATCAAGATCCTGTTGGCGATGGTGGCTCTCGACGAGTTACCCCTGGACGCGACGATCGTGGCGAACGAGGCCGACACGAAAGTCGAGTGCAACTGCGCGGGAGTCGCCCCGGGCATCACCTACACCACCCGCCAGCTTCTCGAAGGACTGCTGCTGGTGTCGGGCAACGACGCAGCCAACACGTTGGCGACGATGCTGGGCGGTCGTGAGGCCGCCGTGACGAAGATGAACGCCAAGGCCGCGATGGTGGGCGCCTATGGCACCAATGCCGGCTCGCCCTCGGGTATCGACGGCCCCGGTATCGACATCTGGTCCACCCCCCACGACCTCGCCGTGATGTTCCGCGCCGCGATGGCCTATCCGGTGTTCGCGCAGATCACCGCGCAACCCACCGCCGTGTTCCCCACCAAGACCGGCGACACCGTGCTGGTGAACCAGGACGAGTTGCTCCATCGCTACCCCGGCGCCTTCGGAGGCAAGACCGGCTACACCGACCTCGCGCGCAAGACGTTCGTCGCAGGCGCATCCCGCAACGGCAGACATCTCGTCGTCGCGCTGATGTACGGGCTGGTCAAGGAGGGCGGGCCGACATACTGGGATCAGGCCGCGGCACTGCTGGACTGGGGCTTCGCCCTCGGTCCGAATCCAGGGATCAGCAGGCTTTAAACCGCTGAGACCGGATGGATACCTGATCGCGCGCAAGTCGAGTCCTGGCGCGATTAGCGTCGCCACTCGTGCGAACACAACTCGCGGGGCTGGCGCTCGCCCTCGGAGCGCTCATCCCTGCCTCGTCGGTGTCGGTCGCACCTGCGGGCTGGGCCCAGCCCGCCGTCGAACCCGCTGCCGCACAACCTCTTCCGGATGGTCCCGCGAAAGCGTGGCTGGTCTCTGACATGGACACCGGGCGCGTGCTGGCCAGCAAGGATCCGTATGGCACCTACGCTCCCGCCAGCACCATCAAGGTGCTGCTCGCCATGACGGTGCTCGATCACCTCAGGCCAGACAACTTCGCACGAGCCAACGAGTCGCACACCAAGATCGAATGTTCCTGTGTCGGACTGAAACCCGGCCAGGCCTACACCACCGCGCAGCTGGTGGCCGCCATCCTGATGGTGTCGGGCAACGATGCCGCGACCATGCTCGGCGACATGCTCGGCGGCCAGCAGGTCGCCGTCGCCGCGATGAACCGCAAGGCCGCCCTCGTCGGCGCGCGCAGCACGAAAGCGTCGTCGACATCGGGACTGGACGGTCCGGGGTGGGAATCCGTCACGACCCCACACGATCTGGCGGTGATCATGCGCGCGGCGCTGAAGTATCCGCTGATCGCTCAGATCATGCGCTCACCGTCGGCACCCTTCCCCGGTAAGACGTTGCAGAACCAGAACGAGCTGCTGAGCCGCTATCCCGGCGACCTCGGGGGCAAGACCGGGTTCACCAATCTCGCCCGCAAGACCTACGTCGGCGCGGCGCAGCGCGGTAATCGGCGCCTGGTCGTGGTGCAGATGTACGGCAGTGGCGACCTCTACGGGCAGGCGATCGACCTGCTGGACTACGGATTCAGCCAACCGTAGGACGTTGGGCCTAGCCGGTCAGTAGACGACTCCGCGCAGGATCACCCTCGTCGGGTTGGCCAGCACACCTGTTCCCGAGCGGGGATCCTCGGTGAAGCACACCAGGTCGGCGGAGGCGCCGTGCTCGAGGCCTGGCCGCCGCAACCACTCACGGGCATCCCAGCAGGCGGCACCGAGCGCCTCGGTCGGCGACATCCCGATTCCCTTCAGCGCGTCGACCTCGTCGGCGATGCGGCCATGCGCAACGGTGCTTCCAGCATCAGATCCCGCGAAGATCGGCACCCCCGCCTCGCGGGCGGCACCGATTCTTGCCGAACAGGTTTGGTACAGAGCCCGCATGTGCTTCTGGTAGTCCGGATATTTGTGCGCCGCGTCGGCGATGTCGGGGAAGTTCTCGATGTTGATCAACGTGGGAACCAGCGCCGTGCCGTATTCGACCATCAAGTCGATGGTGTCCTCGGTGAGCCCGGTGCCGTGCTCGATGCAGTCGATTCCCGCCTTGATCAGCCCGGGCAGCGCATCCTCGCCGAACACGTGGGCGGTGACTCGGGCGCCGTTGGCGTGTGCGGCGTCGATCGCTGCTTCCAGAACGTCGTCGGACCACAGCGGAGCCAGGTCGCCGGTGTCCCGGTCGATCCAGTCCCCCACCAGCTTCACCCAGCCGTCGCCCCACCGTGCCTGCCGTGCCACCGCGTCGGGCAGCTGCCACTGATCGTCGAGCTCCGCGGCGAACCCGCGCTGGTACCGCTTGGGGCGGGCCAGATGCCGCCCCGCCCGGATGATCCGCGGCAAGTCAGAACGATCGTCGAAACTCCTTGTGTCGGTGGGCGATCCGGCATCGCGCAGCAGTAGCGCCCCGACGCCGCGCTCGGTCTCGGCCTGTGCGACGGCCTCGTCGAGCTCAATCTCGCCACCGGGGCCCAGCCCGACGTGGCAGTGGGCGTCGACCAACCCGGGAAGCACCCAGCCGCCATCCCCGTCAGCCCCGAAGACCGTCTCGGCGCCGGCCACCGGTTCGGCGGACAGGCGTCCGTCGACCACCCACCACTCGACCGGTTCGCCGTGGGGCAGTCCCCTACCGCGTACGCGGAGTGCCGGCATCAGTTCTTCGGGAACTTCAGCTTCGACAAGTCGATGTCGGCGAGGCCGGGCGGCAGCTCGTCGAGCCCCTTCGGCATGTTCGACAGGTCCGGGAACCCCGGGGGAAGTCCAGCCATCCCGGGCATTCCTGCGCCGAGCGGATTCCGGTTCTTCGGCGGTGTCGGACCCCTGCCGCCCTTCTTCTTGCCAGCCTGCTTGTTCTTGCCTTTGCCTGCCTTGCGAGAGTTCTTGCGGCCGAACGGCATTCCCATCTGACCGGCCATCTGCGACATCATCTTGCGGGCTTCGAAGAACCGGTCGACGAGCTGGTTGACCTCGGCGACGGTGACTCCGGAGCCGTTGGCGATGCGCAACCGGCGCGAGGCGTTGATGATCTTGGGGTCCGCACGCTCCTGCGGCGTCATCCCCCGGATGATCGCCTGCACCCGATCGAGCTGGCTGTCGTCGACAGCGGCCAACGCATCCTTCATCTGACCGGCGCCAGGCAACATCCCGAGCAGGTTGCCGATCGGTCCCATCTTGCGGATCGCCAACATCTGCTCGAGGAAGTCCTCGAGGGTCAGCTCGCCGCTGCCGATCTTGGCGGCAGTGGCCTCGGCCTGTTCGGCGTCGAAGACCTGTTCGGCCTGCTCGATCAGCGTCAGGACGTCGCCCATGCCCAGGATCCGGCTGGCCATCCGGTCGGGGTGGAAGACGTCGAAGTCCTCGAGCTTCTCGCCCGCCGACGCAAACATGATGGGCTGGCCAGTGACCTCGCGGACCGACAGCGCGGCGCCACCGCGGGCGTCGCCATCCAGCTTGGTCAGCACGACACCGGTGAATCCGACGCCTTCGCGGAACGCATCCGCGGTGGTCACGGCGTCCTGACCAATCATCGCGTCCAGGACGAAGAGCACCTCGTCCGGGTTGACGGCGTCGCGGATCGCGGCCGCCTGGGCCATCAGCTCCTGGTCGATACCGAGCCGGCCCGCGGTGTCGACGATCACCACGTCGTAGTGCTTGGACCTGGCCTCCGCCAAACCGGCCGCGGCGACGGCGACCGGATCGCCGGGCGCCGTGTCGTCGGAGCCCTCGACGGTGCCCGCATGGGGGGCGAAGACGTGCACGCCCGCGCGCTCACCGACGATCTGAAGCTGGTTGACCGCTCCGGGACGCTGCAGGTCGCAGGCGACCAGAAGCGGGGTGTGCCCCTGCCCTTTGAGCCATTTCGCCAGCTTGCCGGCGAGAGTCGTCTTGCCCGAACCCTGCAGACCCGCCAGCATGATGACCGTCGGTGGGTTCCTGGCGAACGACAGCTGGCGCGTCTGGCCACCGAGGATTCCGATGAGCTCCTCGTTGACGATCTTGACGACCTGCTGCGCGGGGTTGAGCGCCGCGGAGACCTCGGCTCCCTTGGCGCGCTCCTTGATGCGGGAGATGAATTCGCGGACGACAGGCAGCGAGACGTCGGCCTCGAGCAGTGCAAGTCGGATCTCACGCGCGGTGGCATCGATGTCGGCATCAGTCAGCCGGCCTTTGCCCCGCAAGCCTGAGAGGGCACCGGTCAACCGGTCGGACAGGGATTCAAACACGAGGCCAAGCCTATCGCGGGTGCGGGCAACGCCTGACCTGGGCGCTACGGCGCACTCAGCCGTTCTGGATGATCTCCCTGGCCACCTCGACGGCACGGTCGATCGGCACCGCGAACCCGATGCCGATATTGCCCGCTTCCGATCCGCCGACGGTGGCGATCGCGGTGTTCATGCCGATCACCTGCCCGTCGAGGTTGGCCAGCGGACCGCCGGAGTTCCCCGGGTTGATCGACGCATCGGTCTGAAGCAGGCTCTGACCAGGATTCGAGCCCAGCCGCGCCGTCCGATCGACCGCGCTGATGATGCCGGCGGTCACGGTGCTGCGCAGTCCCAGCGGTGCGCCGACGGCGATGACGGGCTGACCGATCGCCAAACCGTTGCTGACCCCCAGCGCCGCGGCGGGCGGCGGTGTCCCCGCGAGTTCGAGCACCGCCACGTCGGTCGCCGGATCGGCGCCCACGACGCGGGCCGAACTTCTGCGCCCGTCGGCCATCCGGACCTGAACGCGCGAATAACCTTCGATCACATGGCTGTTCGTCATGATCCTGCCCTGGGCGTCGATGGCGAAGCCGGATCCGATGCTGTTGCCGGCGCTGATCTGGACGACGCTGGGCAGAAGCGCCAGCGACGCACTCTGGGTGCTTCCGGCGGGTAGCGGCCCCGATGCCGGCGGCGGGCTCTGGCGGATGACGGCCCCTCGGTCGGCATCGGCCACCAGGAATCCCGCGCCCCCTCCCGCGGCGGCACCGATCACCAGGCATGCGCCGATGAGCAGCGCCGACATGGTCGACCGCCGGGGCGCCGCCGGTACCGCGAGGGGGTCAGGTACCGGCGGCGCGGTTCGGGGTGCCGTCCCGACACGCACCCGCGTCGGGACGGCGGGGACAGGCTCCGGCCGTGCCGGAGCGCCCGAGGTGTCCGGCGGCAGGAACGCCGGCCCCGACGGATGAGCGCCGAGATCGAAGCGTTGCTCGAAGGTCATGGGATCTCCTGTCAGACGAGGCGGGCGAACCAGCGCATGGACAGGCCCGCGGCGACGATGCCGCAGGCCAGTGCGATGCCGGCCACGGCCGGGGTGACCTCCCGCCACTCGGTGCGCCATCCGATGGAGGAGCTGATGTCCTCATAGACCGCTTCCAGCTCGTCGCTGCTCTCTGCGGAGTACGCAACACCGCCGGTGTCATGCGCCAGCGCCGCCAGGGTTTCTTCGTCCACCGGCACCGGCACCTCGTAGCCGCCGCTGGTGAACACGCCGTCGGGGGTTCCATAGGCGATGGTCGAAACCGGAACCCCGGCGGCGACCGCCGCGAGCGCTGCCTCGTCGGTGTCGCGACCGCTGGTATTGGTTCCGTCGGACAGCAGCACCACGTGCGCCGGCACGCGATCCTGCCCCTCTTCGGGTTCCTGGGTGATCGCGAGGATCTGATCGAGCGACGTGAACACGCCTTCCCCGATCGCCGTCCGCGACTGGGTCGTCAGCATTTGCAGGCTGTCCTTGGCTGTCTCGCGGTCGGTGTCGGGTGGATGCGCCACAGCCGTCGTCCCTGCGAAGGTCACCACCCCCACGTTGAACGTCGAGGGAAGTTGGTCGATGAACTCACTGGCGGCCGCCACCGCTGCCGTCAACCGGTCCGGGCTCACATCCTCGGCGCGCATGGACTCCGAGGTGTCGATGGCCACCATGATGGTGGCGCGTTCGTAGGGCACCCGCACCGGCATCTCCGGCCGCGCCACCGCCAACGCGCACAGCGTGAACGCCGCAAGCAGGAACACGGCGGGCAGATGCCGCCGCCACTTCGGCCGTTCGGGAATGACCCTGTCCAGCAGAGGAAGTGCCGCATAGCGCACGGCATAGCGCTGGCGACGGCGGACCGTCATCACATAGCTGGTCGCCAGAAGCGCGACCGGCACGAGCATCACCAACCCGAGTGGGAACAGGAACGTCACCGCCGGCCCCTGCCCCGAGCGGCGCGCATCGTGCGCTGCCGTTCACGCAGGAACTTCGCCAGGTCACGCACCCAGTCGCTGGCCGTGGAGGCCCGGAGGTGGTCCGAACCCGATGCGGCGATCGCCGAGGCAACCGCGGTCCGGTGAGCGGCGGCAGCCTCCCGGTAACGACTGCGCAGGCGCGCGTCGGACGTCCACACCTGGCGCTGACGACCCGACTCGGGATCCACGAGCGTCACGGCGCCGACGTTGGGGAGCTCGAGTTCACGCGGATCGAGGATCTCGACGGCGACGACGTCATGGCGTGCGGCCAGCCGCCGCAGCGGCGTCTGCCAGGCGAAGGGTGCCTCGCTGACGCCGTCGGGATCCATGAAGTCAGACACCACGATTCGCAGACCCGGGCCGCCACGGTGCGCGCCGAACGCAGCCAGAGCGCCGGCCAGCGTGGGTGATCCGCCACCGCTGCGGGCACCGCCCACGGCGAGCGTCTGGGCGGCTCTCGACGCTGCGAGGCGGGCGCCCTCAGGCCGATACCAGCGGATCCCGTTCGGCCCGAAGGTCGCGATTCCCAACGTGTTTCCCGGCGCATCGGTGAGCAAACCGATCGCGGCGACGATGCGCGCCGCGAGTTCGGCCTTCTCGTCGGCGACGGTGCCGAACGCCATGCTGGGTGTCATGTCGACCAGCACCTGGGTGTCGAGCCGGTTGTCCGCCCGTGGCCGCCAGACATGCGGCTCACCTGCGCGTGCGGTGATGTTCCAGTCGATGCGGCGCACGTCGTCGCCGGGCTGATATCGCGAGAGCTCCTCACGCTCGGTGCCGACGCCGATCCGCAGTCCCTCGTAGTCCCCCGTCAACAGGCTGTCCACCCGTCGGCGCACCCGCAGTTCGAGCGCGCGCCATGGATGTCCCGTCATGACGCCACCTCGGCGAGGGCGTGACTGTTGGGCGCGATCTGCGGCGGCGCAACACATTCCAGCACACGCGCGATGACCGAACGAGGATCCACGCCGTCGGCGACGGCGTCGAAGGTCAACACCAAGCGGTGGGCGAGGACGTCGGGCGCGATGTCGGCGACGTCGGCGGGCAGCACATAATCCCGCCCTCTCACCAGCGCCAGCGCCCGGCTCGCCGACAGCAGACCCAGCGACCCGCGGGGGCCGACGCCGTATTCGAGCACGCCACCGATGACATCGGCTCCGTACTCGGCGGGCTCGCGGGTGGCCATCACCAGCCGCACGATGTAATGCGCGACCGCGTGGTGGACGAACACCTGCTCGGTGATGCGTTGCAGCCGGAGCACATCGTCGGGCGCCATCAGGGTTCTGGCCGTTGGCGGTTGCGCACCCATCCGGGCCAGGATGGCCAGCTCTTCGAGTTCGTTGGGGTGGGTCAGGTCGATCTTGAGCAGGAAGCGGTCGCGCTGCGCCTCCGGCAGGTGGTAGACGCCGTCGGTCTCGATCGGATTCTGGGTGGCCAGTACCAGGAACGGCCCAGGCAGGGCGAAGGTGCGCCCGCCGATGCTGACCTGCCGCTCGGCCATCGCCTCCAGCAGCGCCGACTGCACCTTCGCGGGTGCCCGGTTGATCTCGTCAGCGAGCACCAGATTCGCGAAGACGGGCCCCAACTCGATGTCGAAAGTCTCCGTCGACGGCCGCCACACGCGCGTGCCGAGGATGTCGGCGGGCATCAGATCCGGTGTGAACTGCAGCCGGTGAAACGTCCCGCCGAACACCGTCGCAGCGGTGCGCACCGCGAGGGTCTTGGCCAGCCCCGGGACACCTTCGAGCAGCACGTGGCCACCAGAAAGCAGGCCCACCAGCAGCCGTTCCAGCATCGAATCCTGGCCGACGACAACATGTTTCATCTCAAAGAGGGCGCGTTCGATGAGCGCACCCGCACTGTGTTCGCGCTCGTTGTTGCTCATGGCGCACAGTCGACCACCGCGGGTCGAAAACCCCGGTAAACCTCGGCGAAAGCGGACCGAAAGCTAGGTGGTCGGGATGCGGCGGCGACGCTACCCTCGGCGTATATGCGGATTCTGATCGTCGAGGACGAGGAAGGGCTGGTCAGCGCCCTCCGCATCGGGCTGCAGAGGGAGGGCTATGCCGTCGACGCGGCAATGACCGAATCCGAGGCAGTCGAGCGTCTCACCGTGAATGCTTACGACGTGGCGCTCGTCGACGTCAACCTTCCCGACGGGGACGGCCTTGAATTGGCCCGGCGGCTGCGCACCGGTGACCTCGCGACGCCGATGGGGCGCGAGATCCGCATCGTCATGCTGACGGCGCGCGGCACCCTTCCCGACCGGGTGCGCGGTCTCGACGCCGGTGCCGACGACTACATCGTCAAACCGTTCGCGTTGGCCGAACTGACCGCCCGCTTGCGGGCGGTGCTGCGCCGCGAAGTCTCCGGCGACTCGTCGGTACTGCGCCTCGGCGACATCTCCGTCGACACCGCGCGCCAGATCGTGCGCCGGGGAGGCCGGGAGGTCGACCTGACGCTCAAGGAGTTCTCGGTGCTGCGTTATCTGATGACGCGCCCCGACCATGTGGTCTCGGCCGAACAGATCCTCGAACACGTATGGGACGAGAACGCCGACCCGTTCACCCAGACCGTGCGGGTGACGGTGGGAACGCTGCGCCGCAAGCTCACCGTCGACGGCGAACAACAGGTACTGCACACACTCGTGGGCCGCGGCTATCGGCTACGCACACCGGCGGAGCACCCGTCGGCGAAATCGTCCTGATGCGTACCATCCGCGTGCGGCTGGCCGTGACCACATCGCTGTGGTTGTCGGCCGTCACCGCGGTCATCCTCGCCGGTGTCTACTTCGCCCTGACCGCGACGATCGACGCCGCACCGCTGGACCCCGTCACCGTCAAGAAGTTCGATCGCAAATCCGACGGCACCATGGTCTACCGCGTCGGTGAGAGCTTCCAGGCCGCGGACCTCGAAAGTGTTCAGCGCGCCGTCAATTACTCCACGCTGGAAAGCCTGCGCAACTACTCACTGTTGGCTCTCGGCGTCATCTTCCTCGTCAGCCTTGTCGTCGGATGGTTTGTCGCGGGCCGTCTTCTGCGCCCGGTCGGCGAGATCACCGCCACCGCCAATCGGCTGTCCGCCAGCGACCTCTCGCAACGGATCAACGCCACCGGCCCGAAAGACGAACTGCGCACCCTGGCGGACACCGTCGACGGGATGCTGGACAGGCTCGACGAGGCATTCCGCGCCGAACGCGCGCTCGTCGAAGATGTTTCGCACGAATTGCGTAACCCTGTCGCCGTTGTGCAGGCCAACGTCGAAGCAGTACTGGCCAACCCGCACGCCACCGCGGAGGAGCGCACGCACGCCCTGGCCGTCATCTCGCGTGCCACCACGCGAATGTCACGCCTCCTGGAAGACCTGCTCGCCACCGCCCGGCGCCGATCCGGTTCGTTCGCCGACAAGAAGGTCGACCTCAGCCTCTTCGTCGGCGAAGTCGTCGACGAGCACCGACTTCTCGCCGCCGAGCGACCGCTGCGGATCACCACCAGACTGTCCCCCGGGCCGGTCGTCTACGCCGACCCGGAATCCCTGGCACGCGCGCTGGCCAATCTGTTGTCGAACGCAATCCGCCTGGCGCCCAGCGATTCCGAGTTGACGATCGGCAGCGGGAGTACCGGGGGCTGGGCGTGGATCGCGGTACGCGACGAAGGGCCGGGTATCGCCGAGGACGATCAGCAGCGCGTGTTCGACCGATTCCGCCAGGGTGGTACGGCCGCCGAACGAAGAGGCGGCCGCGGGTCGGGCCTCGGGCTGGCGATTGCCAGGCAGATCGTGGAGAGCCACGAGGGCAAGATGGCGTTGTTCAGCACGCTGGGGGCCGGCAGCACGTTCGTCATCTGGCTGCCCGACCGAGCGATTGCGGACCGACCGGAGCGCACCGGCCAGCCGCCGCAGGCCTGTCCAATCTAGGGTGGGTGGACGTCGAGGTTTCTACGCCAATTAGTTTCTGCCGCCGTTCTTTTGGTGCCGGTTTTGTCGGTGGGTGTCGGTAGAGTCGCTTGTATGTTCGAAGGGTTGGCGGATTCTGCGTCGTGTGCCCGGATGGCCGATGCCGAGCTCGACGCCGCGATCGCCGCGTGGACAGATGCCATCGCCTCAGCATCAGCGCACCGGCTGTTGTTGATCGCCGAGAAGACCCGCCGCAACTACGACGACGACTGGGAGTGCCAGGAAGACACCGAGACCGCCTGGAATTCCGCGGCCGCCGAGATCTCGTTGGCTTCCAGAATTTCTCACGGACGTGCCTCCGGAGATATGGAGGTCGGGCTGGCGTTGACCCGGCTACCCCGTATCGCTGCGGCGTTTCTGGCCGGGCAGCTCTCGGAGTTCCTGGTCCGCCGGATTGTGCACCGCACCGCCAACATTCAAGACGCCGAGGTGTTGGCCGAGGTCGAGGCTGAGATCGTCGAGCGGGCGGTGCACTGGGGTGGATTGTCGAAACAGAAACTCGACGACGCGATTGATGTCTGGGTGGACCGCCATGATCCCGCCGCTGCGTCGGACCAGAGCCCGGGTCCGCGACCGCGGGGTGAGCATCACCGAAAGCACCGAGGGTGTCACCGAGATCATCGCCCGCCTCAAAGGTCCTGATGCGGCGCTGTACTGGCGGCGGCTCACCGTGATGGCCCAGGGGGTGTGCCCGCAAGATCCGCGCACCCTGGACCAACAGCGAGCTGATGCCCACGGCGCGATCGGAGCCGGGTTCTTCCACCTGGCCTGTGAATGCGGCACCCCCGACTGCCCCGCAGCGGTGGATGACGGCCGCGGCTCGGCCGTGGTGGTCCACATCTACGCCGAAAACGCCGCGCTGACCGCCCAACCCGACCCGCTCACCAACGGCGACGACCCCGAATGCCAAGCCAACAACAACCGCGCCGCAGAATCCCGCGACACCCCCGCCGAGGATCACGAGGGCGCCGCCGAGGACACCCCAGCCGAGGGCAGCGACGTTGCCGACGAAACCGATCGGCCCGCAGCGTTCCTGCGGCCCCCGCCCGGAGTGATCGTGGGGTTCGGTCATGTGCCCGCCGCAGAGATCGCCGCCCGCATTGCCGCCGGGGCTGACCTCCGGCATCTAACCCCGCCAGGAATCAAGCCCCAGAACCGGTATCGACCCAGCACCGCTCTCGACGAGTGGGTGCGCGCACGGGATCTGACATGCCGATTCCCCGGCTGCGATCGCCCCGCCGCCTACGCCGATTTCGACCACACCACCCCCTGGCCGGTCGGCCCCACCCACCCCTCAGCCGGCAAACTGCTGTGCCGCCAACACCACCTCGCCAAAACCTTCTGGCCGGGCTGGTCAGACGCCCAGCATCCCGACGGCACCATCATCTGGACCACCCCCACCGGACGCACCTACACCACCCGGCCCGGCTCCGCGCTGCTGTTCCCCACCGTCAACACCACCACCGCGCCGCTGGACCTCCCCGCGCAGCCACCCACCAGCGCGGACAAGATCCGCACCATGCCCACCCGGCGGAAACGCAACCGCGCCAAAACCATCGCCTACCGCATCCAAGCCGAACGCGCACTCAACGACGCCCACGTCGCCGAACGCAACAAACCACCACCATTCTGACGAAGAGCTTCTGACGAACCGCTAGCTGGCTTCCTCGACCCGCTTCGGCTGTGCGGGCGGCGCGGGCAGCACTGCGAACAACTCACGCTCAATGCTCCGCCGCACTTCGGAATGTGGCTCCGGCAGGACAATTCCGAAGGCGTCGACCACCGACGATCCCAGCGTCGTCACCTTCGCCCATTCGATGTCGGCTCCGGCACGTTCGAAGACACCTGTGAGCACCGCGAGCAACCCGGCGCGATCGGTGGCCCGGATCTCGGCGACCGCTCGCCCCTCGACGGCGCCCTCGTGCCACAGCACCCGCGGCGGAGCGGCGGGAGCGTTGATCGGGACAGCGGCCCGAACCTCGCCGGCGCGACCCGTGTTCGCGCTCTCCCTCTCCTTCTTCTCGAGCGCACCCATGACATCAAGGTCGCCTTCGATCGCCAGAATCAGTTGCTGGCGTAGCAATTCGGCGGCCGGCGGCGATCCGAAATGCGGCGATACCACGTAGGTGTTGATGGCAGAGCCCTGATACCCGTTGACCGATGCCGAATGTACGCGGAGCGAGTTGAGGGCCAACACCCCCGCGGCTTTCGACAACAGCCCGCGGCTGTCAGGCGCGATCATGGTCACGTTGAAGATGTGCGCGGTGTCGGCGGGCGTCAGCTCGACGTGGACGCCGTCCCCCGCGAGCGAAAGGAACCGCGGCTCAACGGGATCGGGCCGCGGCAGCGGCTCGCCGGCCATCACGAGCCGGCAGCGGCGAACCAGGTCACCGATCAGCGACGCCTTCCAATCACCCCACACACCGGGACCGGTCGCCAGCGAATCAGCCTCGGCGAGCACGTGAAGCAGTTCGAGAACGACGAGATCTCCGTCGAGCGCCTCGACCACCGCGGCGATGGTGTCGGGATCCTGCAGATCGCGCCGGGTGGCGGTGTGCGGCAACAGCAGATGGTGTCGGACGACCTGAGACAGGATTTTGATGTCGGAGGGCCACAGGCCGAGCCTGCTGCCGATCTGCTGGGCCAGCTCCGCGCCGATGACGCTGTGATCGCCCCCGCGTCCCTTGCCGATGTCGTGCACCAGTGCACCGAGCAGCAACAGGTCGGGACGGGACACTCTGGTGGTGAATGCGCTTGCCCGAGAGACTGTTTCGACGAGGTGCCGGTCGACCGTCCAGATGTGCACCACATCGCGAGGCGGGAGGTCGCGGACCGCGCCCCACTCAGGGAAAAGTCTGCCCCACAGTCCGGTGCGGTCGAGCGCTTCGATGGTGCTGACCGCGGAAGGTCCCGCGGCGAGCATCACCAGCAGGTCCTTGAGCGCCTGCCTCGGCCACGGGGTGCGCAGTTCGGGAGCCGCCTCGACGAGACGGCTCAGCGTCGACGCCGCGATCGGCAGCGCGGTGGTGGCAGATGCGGCCGCCACCCGCAGGATCAGCCCGGGATCGCGTTCCGGGCGTGCGTCTCGCGCGAGGATGACCTCTCCGACGAACTCGACGACGCCTTCGTCCAGCGGACGTCGCACCGGTCGGCGCAGCGCGGACAGCCCCCGCCGCGGCAATGCATTGGCCGCCGTTCGGATTCCGGCATCGACGTAGAAGCTGACGGTGCGCGCCGCATCGGAGAGCATGCGGGCGAGGTCGAAGCGATCCCCGATGCGCAGCGAGGCGCCGATCTCGTCGGCATGCTGCGCCAGAAGCAGTTCCCGATCGCGCCCGGCGACCCGGTGCAATTCGGTTCGCACGTTCAGCAGCGAAAGGTGCGCTTCGCCCAGGGTTTCGGTCGGCGAGGCCAGGGACCGGCTCGGATACACGTCGGCGAGCTGGGCAATCGCCAACGCGTTGAGAAGCTGAACGTCACGCAGGCCGCCTCTGCCGCACTTGAGGTCCGGCTCTGCGCGATGCGCGATCTGACCGCTGCGTTGCCACCGCGCCCTGGTGTGTTCGACCAGTTCGTCGAATCGCGAAGCGATTCCGGTGCGCCACTGGCGGCGGGCGCCACCGATGAGCAACGCGGACAGGTCACCGTCCCCGGCGATGTGCCGGGCCTCGAGCATGGCCAGGCCCGCCGAGATGTCATCTCCGGCGACCCGAAGCGCCTCCGGCACGGTCCGCACGCTGTGGTCGATACGAATGTTGGCGTCCCACAACGGGTACCAGAGCAGCTCGGCGACCTCGCTGACGATCTCGTCGGGCATGTTGTCGTGCAACAGCATCAGGTCCAGATCCGAGTACGGCAGCAGTTCACCGCGGCCCAAACTGCCCGTGGCGACGATCGCGAACCCGCTCGTGGCGGTGATGCCGATCTCGGTTGCCTTGGTCGTGAGCCAGAAGTCGTGGAGGTCCAGGAGCGCATCGCGCAACGCCGCCGAATCAAGTTGGCGGGCGCTGCCCGCGAGCAACTGTTCGGCGGCCGCGACGAGATCGGTTGCCGGACGGGACGAGACCGCCGCCGGACGCTCCCAACGGGGAGCGCCGGCGGCGGACTGCGATTTCGAATTCTTCACGAGTTGTCCTCCCGGCACTTGACGATCCAGCACTCACACGGCGCAACTGCCGGGAGACGACCTCTCATTCCACGATACGGATCAAAGGGCATCAGCCCCGCGCTCGCCGGTACGCACCCGCACGACGGTTTCGACCGGGCTGACCCAGACCTTGCCGTCGCCGATCTTTCCCGTGCGCGCAGCTTGGACGATGACGTCCACCACTTTGTCGACGGCGGCGTCGTCCACGACGACCTCCACCCGAACCTTGGGCACGAAGTCGACCGAGTACTCCGCGCCGCGGTAGACCTCGGTGTGCCCCTTCTGCCGCCCGTAGCCCTGAACCTCGCTGACGGTCATTCCCAGAATGCCCGTCTGCTCAAGACCGGTCTTGACATCTTCCAGCGTGAACGGCTTGACGATCGCTGTTATCAGCTTCATGTGTAGATGATCCCTTCCGATGAAATTGTCGCCGGTCAGGCGAGCTCGTAAGCCGTTTCGGCGTGTTCGGTCTCATCAATACCAGTGTCCTCGTCCTCCCTGGACACCCGCCAACCCAGCGGCTTGACGACGAACGCGATGATGGCGGTCATCACGGCGGTGAAGATGACGGCTACCAGTGCGATCACGACCTGCACGACCAGTTGCTGCACCCCACCGCCGTAGAACAGTCCCGTTTCGGTGGCCAGGAAGCCGATGCCGATGGTGCCCCACAGGCCGGCGACGAGGTGAACACCGACGACGTCGAGCGAATCGTCGTAGCCGAACTTGTACTTCAGGGCAATGGCAAGCGCCGACAGGACACCGGCGATCGCACCGAGGATCAACGAGCCGATCGCGCTGAGCGAGCCGCAGGCCGGGGTGATCGCGACCAGTCCCGCGACGATGCCGGAAGCGGCGCCGACGCTGGTGGCGTGACCGTCGCGGATGCGTTCCACCAGAAGCCAGCCCAGCATCGCGGCCGCAGTGGCAGCGGTCGTGTTGACCCACACCGCGCCGGCGAGCATGTCAGCAGCGCCCTCGGAACCCACGTTGAAGCCGAACCATCCGAACCACAGGATCGCAGCACCCAGCATCACGAAGGGGATGTTGTGCGGACGGTAGGCGGTCTTGCCGAATCCGGCGCGCTTGCCCAGCAGGATTGCCAACACGAGGGCGGCCATACCGGCGTTGATGTGAACCACGGTGCCACCGGCGAAGTCGATCGGCGATACGTTGGCTGCGCCTTCTTCGTCGACACCGAACAGCTTGGCGGCGATGCCGTCTTCGGCGCCCGAGAGCAGACCGCCGCCCCAAACCATGTGCGACAGCGGGAAATACACCAGGGTGACCCAGATTCCGCCGAACAACAGCCAGGTGCCGAACTTCATGCGCTCTGCGACCGCGCCGCTGATGAGCGCCACGGTGATCACCGCGAACGTGAGCTGGAATGCCACCCAGACGATGGCGGGCACCGTCCCGAAGCCGCCGGAGACAAAGGTGTCAGCGCCGTCGAGTTCGCGGACCTCCGTCAACTGACTGAGGCCGAACAAGGAGAACGGATTGTCGAAGACGCCGAAGAAGTCGCTCTCGCCGGTGTGCGCCGAGGCAAAGGACATCGAATAGCCCCACAGCACGTAGATGACGCTGACGACACCGATCGATCCGAACGACATCATCATCATGTTGAGGACGGACTTCTGGCGGGACAGGCCGCCGTAGAAGAACGCGAGTCCCGGTGTCATGAACAACACCAGTGCGGCCGACGTCAGCACCCAGGCCGTGTCACCGGCACTGAGGCCGCCCTCTGCGAAGGGCAGAAAATTCTCGTCCGGTATGGCTAGGACCGCGTCGTGTAAGCCGAATGCCACTTTGTGTGAACCTCCTTGGGATGGCGGCCGATCGTGATCGGCCTCCCGAAGAGACTCTTTTGCAAGCGTTTCACCTGTGATTCTGTTGTGTTTCACGCATGTGAACGGACACGCCTACGCCGTTACGCTCATGTTTCATCGGCCGTGAACAGCAAAAATTCACGCCGGCACACCGAAATTCGGCGATCAGCCGAGCAGAGCGTCGACGAATGCGGCGGGCTCGAACGGCGCGAGATCGTCCGGTCCCTCCCCCAGCCCGACGAGCTTGACCGGCACACCGAGCTCCTGTTGCACGCGGAACACGATGCCGCCCTTGGCTGTCCCGTCGAGTTTGGTCAGCACCACACCGGTGATGTCGACAACTTCGGCGAACACGCGCGCCTGCGGCAGGCTGTTCTGGCCGATTGTCGCGTCGAGCACCAGGAGCACCTCGTCGACCTCGGCGCGCTTGCTGACCACGCGTTTGACCTTGCCGAGCTCGTCCATCAGGCCGGTCTTGGTGTGCAGCCGGCCCGCGGTGTCGACGAGGACGACATCGGCGCCCGTGGCAATTCCCGTGTCGACGGCGTCGAACGCCACCGACGCGGGATCGGCGCCTTCGGGTCCCCGGACCACCTGTGCGCCCACGCGCGACGCCCAGGACTGAAGCTGGTCGGCCGCCGCGGCACGGAACGTGTCCGCCGCACCGAGGACGACACGACGGCCGTCGGCCACCAGGACGCGGGCCAGCTTGCCCACGGTCGTCGTCTTTCCGGTGCCGTTGACTCCGACGACGAGCAGGACAGAGGGCTTGTCGGCGTGCGGCAGGGCCCGGATCGAACGCTCCAGGTCGGGCTGGAGTTCGGCGATCAGCACCTCCCGCAGCACCGCGCGCGCGTCGGCCTCGCTGCGCACCCGACTGCTCGCCATCTTGGCGCGCAGTGAAATGATGACGGACTCGGTGACCACCGGTCCGAGGTCGGCGATCAGCAGGGTGTCCTCGACCTCTTCCCAGGATTCCTCGTCGAGGTCGCCGCCACCGAGCAGTCCCAGCATGCTGCGTCCCAGCGTGTTCTGGGACTTGGAGAGCCGACCACGTAGGCGATCCAGGCGGCCCTCGGTAGGTGCGATGGTATCGATCTGCGGGCCGGGCGCGGCCTCCTCGACAACCTCGTCCGCGACAGGCCCGGCGACCTCAGTGACCGTCTCAGGCGTCTCGACGGGCGCGACGTCGCGTTCCTCGGCGGGAAGCTCGGGGGCGGCGACGGGCTCCACAACCGGCGGTTCGGGCAGCCTGACATCGGCGATGGGCCGTTTGGGCGCGTCGCGCGGGATGGTGGCATCATCGCCGACGGCAGGTAGGCCGCTGGTATCCAGCCGCGGAGGGCGCTCGGGCGCTTTGGGCGGCGTCACCGGGGCTTCCGGGGGCGCCGACTGTGTAAAAGTGATGCTGGACGTGGCGGTGTAGCCGCCGGAGCGATCGATGGGAGTAGCAGTGTCCGGTTCCGACAGGCTGATCCTGCGGCGGCGGTATCGCACCAGGCCTACGACGAGCGCGGCGACAAGCAGAACAGCGATGACCGCAATCGCGATCCAGAGACCCTCACTCACCGTGCCATTGTCTCAGGGGGCATAACCCGTGACGCCTGACCCCGGGTCCGTGATGCGGCACCGCAAGCGCCGACACATCGACGTGTGCCTGACCGAACCGGTCGATTACCAGACGTTGACCACCGGCTTCGAACGCTATCGGCTGCCGTACAACGCATTGACCCAGACCGATCTCGACACCGTGGACCTCGGCACCGAGTTCCTCGGGTCGCGCCTGAGTGCGCCGGTCCTCATCGGCGCGATGACCGGCGGTGCGGAGCTGTCGGGCATCATCAACCGCAATCTCGCGGCCGCGGCACAGCAGCTCGGCGTCGGCATGATGCTGGGCTCGCAGCGCGTCATGATCGACGATGACGTCGCGGCGGCGAGCTTCGACGTCCGCGGCGTGGCACCCGACGTGCTGCTGGTCGGCAACATCGGCATGGCGCAGCTGCAGACGTCGCCGGCATCGGTGCTCGCGAAAGTGCTGGATCGTGTCGGCGCCAATGCCCTTGCGGTGCATGCCAACCCGCTGCAGGAAGCGATGCAGCACAACGGCGACACCGACTTCTCGGGTTCGATCGCGCGGCTGCGCGAGGTGGCGGGCTCGATCGGCTATCCCGTGATGCTCAAAGAGGTGGGCCACGGAATCGGGGCTGCTGCCGCTGCCGAACTCGCCGACTGCCCTGTCGCGGCGATCGACGTCGCGGGAGCCGGCGGCACGTCATGGGCGCGCATCGAGCAGTTCGTCCGGTACGGCGAGGTGCGCTACCCGGCGCTCGCCGAGTGGGGTATCCCCACCGCACAGGCACTCACCGAGGTCAAGGCGCTGCTCCCCGACGTCCCGCTCGTCGCCTCGGGCGGTATCCGCACCGGCATGGACGCCGCGAAAGCGCTCGCGATGGGCGCCGAGGTCGTCGCGATCGCCCGGCCGCTGCTCGCGCCGGCGGTCGAATCGGCTGCCGCCGTGGCGGATTGGCTGCAAGGCTTCATCGAGGAGCTCCTCGTGTGCCTGCACGGATGCGGGGCGGGCAATCTCGACGAGCTGCGCAAACGCGGGGTGACTCCGGCTTGAGCGGCCCCACGCCGACAGTGCGTCGAGGGCGGAGAATGCGCCGACTTTTCGCCCTGGGCGCACGCTCGGTGAACGTCTTCGCGGTCAGGACGGGCTGGCAACCAGCTCCTGGCCCCGCATGCGCTGCGAGATGACCGTCGTGATGCCGTCGCCGCGCATCGTGACGCCGTAGAGCGCGTCGGCGACCTCCATCGTCGGCTTCTGGTGCGTGATGACGATGAGCTGCGACCGCTCGCGCAGCTGCTCGAACAGACTGATCAGGCGGCGCAGGTTCACATCGTCGAGCGCGGCCTCGACCTCGTCCATCACATAGAACGGTGACGGGCGCGCCCGGAAGATCGCGACGAGCATCGCCACCGCGGTCAGTGACTTCTCGCCGCCCGACAGCAGCGAGAGCCGTTTGATCTTCTTCCCCGGCGGGCGGGCCTCGACCTCGATGCCGGTGGTCAGCATGTCGCTCGGATTGGTCAGCAGCAGTCTGCCCTCTCCGCCGGGGAACAGCGTCGAGAACACCTGAGTGAACTCGCGTTCCACATCCATGTACGCCTCGGTGAAGACCTGGAGGATGCGCGTGTCCACATCGGCGATGACGTCGAGGAGGTCCTTGCGGGCTGCCTTGACATCTTCGAGTTGGGTCGACAGGAAGTTGTAGCGCTCTTCCAGTGCCGCAAACTCTTCCAGGGCAAGGGGATTCACACGGCCGAGCTCTCGCAGCTCTTTCTCGGCGCGTTTGGCCCGGCGCTCCTGCGTCGGCCGGTCGTAGGGCATCGGCGCGGGTGCGGTGACCTGTTCACCGCGCTCCTTGGCCTGCTCGTACTCGGCGATCTCCAGCTCCGACGGCGGCAACGCGACGTCGGGGCCGTACTCTGCGATCAGGTCGGCCACCGCCATGCCGAACTGTTCGAGGACCTGCTGCTCGAGTTGCTCGATGCGCAGGGCCGCCTGCGCCTTGGCTACTTCGTCCCGGTGCAGGGCGTCGGTGAGCGCTGTGATCCGCGAGGTGAGCTCGGTGACCTCTTCGCGCGCCTTGGTCAGTGCGCCGGCACGGACCTGACGCTCGGCGGCGACCTCGTCGCGGATGCGCGACGCCACGGCCACCGCTTCGCCCAGGCGTTGCGCGACGATCCTGCCGGATTCGGCCACGGCGGCGGCCACCTCGGCCGCACGCACTCGTGCCTCTCGGGCCCGCTGCGCCCGCGCCCGCGCCTCCCGCTCTGCCACCGCGGCCCGGCGCAGCGAATCAGCCCGTCCGCGAACGGCATTGGCCCGCTCTTCGGCGGTGCGAACCGCCAAACGCGCCTCGACCTCCGCCGACCGTGCCGCCTCGGCGGCGGCTGTTGACTCCGTGCGGTCGACGACCTCCACGTCGAAGGTCGGCTCCTGCTGAGCATGGTGCAAGCGTGTTTCGAGCTCGGCGAGTTCCTCCACCGTCCGGTTGCGGCTCGCCTCCAGCTCGCCGCGCTGTTTGATCAGCCGCTGCCATTCGTCGTCGGCGGCACGGGCGTCCTGCCCGAGCCGTCCGAGCTGCTCGTAGATGGACGAGATCGCGGCGTCGGACTCGTTCAGGGCGGCCAGCGCCTGCTCCGCGGCGTCCTGGCGCGCCGACTGCTCGGCCAGCGCACCCGACAGGGCCGCCGACAGCTCCCTGACCTGCCGTTCGGCGTCGGCGAGTTCGGTGCGTGCCTTGTCGACTTCTGACGTGATCTCCAGCGTGCTGGGCTTGCGGTCGGACCCGCCACTGACCCAACCCGGCCCCACCAGGTCACCGTCGGCGGTGACGGCACGCAATTGCGGTTGTGCGGCAACAAGTTCGAGAGCGGAAGCGAGATCGCGCACGACGGCCACACCGGCAAGCATGGCTGTGACAGCACCCTGCACCCGGGGCGCGGGCTCAACCAGATCCACGGCCCACAATGCCCCTGCGGGCAGCGGGCCCTGCCCCGCGGGCTGAGACGGCCAGTCGCCCAGGACGAGCGCGGCGCGACCACCGTCGGATTCCTTGAGCGCAGCCACCGCGGCCCGGGCCGCATCGGAGTTCTCCGCGGCGAGGGCGTCCGCGGCGGCGCCGAGCACCGCCGCGATCGCCGCCTCGTGCCCAGAGCGCACCTTCACCAGGTCGGCGATGGATCCGAAAAGTCCTGTGCCGCTGTGGTTTTCCTGCAGCCAGGCGGCCCCGTCCTTGCGGTCGAGGCCGACCGACAATGCGTCGATGCGGGCCTGCAGAGAAGCGACCTGCCGTTCGGCGGCCCGTTCGGCCATCTGCAGCTCGGCAACGCGCTCGTCGGCCAGCCGCAGCGCGCTGACAGTGCGGTCGTGGTGCTCGTCGAGGCCGACCTCGCCCGCGTCGAGTTCACCGACGCGGCTCTGCACGGTCTCGAACTCGGCTTGGGTCTGCTGGGCGCGGGCCGCGGCCTCGTCGATGTTCGCGGTCAACCGTGCCACCGTCTCGTCGACCGACTCGACGCGGGTGCGCATGGTGTCGACCTGCCCCGAGAGCCGGGCCAACCCCTCGCGGCGGTCCGCCTCTGCGCGCGCGGCAGCCATGTGGGCCCGTTCGGCCTCGGAGGCCGCCTGCTCGCGTTCGGACAGCTCGGCACGCGCCGATTCGAGCCTGGCCTGCGATTCGGCCAGCTCCTCGAGCAGCTCCCGCTCCTGCTCGGCGACGGCCTCGGCCTGGGCTTCCAGCTCGTCGGGGTCGGGTCCGGCCGAGAAATCGGGTTCGGCGTCGAGGTGCTTGGCCCGCTCACGGGCGATGCGTACCGTCGCGCTCACCCGCTCGGCCAGCGCGGAGAGCCGGAACCAGCGTTGTTGGGCGGACTCCGCACGCTCGCTCAAATCTTCGACCGCACTTTCGTGGGCCTCGAGTTCGACGGCCCTGGCCTCCAACTGCTCGCTGAGCTCGGCGTGCTCGCGGCGCAACGTCGTCTCGGCCTGATTGGTGTCGTCGAACTCGGCTTTCCGGGTGACCAGGTCGTCGGCGGCCAGCCGCAACCGCGAGTCACGAAGGTCAGCCTGGATCGTCTGGGCGCGGCGCGCCATTTCGGCCTGCCGGCCGAGGGGTTTGAGCTGTCGGCGCAACTCCGTGGTCAGGTCGGTGAGTCGGGCGAGGTTGGCTGACATCGAGTCGAGCTTGCGGACCGCCTTTTCCTTGCGCTTGCGATGCTTGAGCACGCCCGCCGCTTCCTCGATGAACGCACGACGATCTTCCGGCCGGGACTCCAGGATCTCCGAGAGCTTTCCCTGACCGACGATGACATGCATTTCGCGGCCGATGCCGGAGTCGCTGAGCAACTCCTGCACGTCCGCCAAACGGCAACGGCTGCCGTTAATCTCGTACTCACCGGCACCGTCACGGAACATCCGGCGGGTGATCGACACCTCGGAGTACTCGATCGGCAACGCATTGTCGGAGTTGTCGATCGTCAACGTGACCTCGGCGCGCCCCAGCGGGGCCCGCGAGGACGTCCCCGCGAAGATGACGTCCTCCATTTTTCCGCCGCGCAGCGTCTTGGCGCCCTGCTCGCCCATCACCCAGGTGAGGGCGTCGACGACGTTGGACTTTCCCGATCCGTTGGGGCCGACGACGCACGTGATGCCCGGCTCGAAACGCAGAGTCGTCGGCGAAGCGAAGGATTTGAAGCCCTTCAGCGTCAGACTCTTCAGATGCATGACGCGTTACCCTACCGCCGACAACGTCACCTCTCGGTGAAGCCCGCGATCGCGTCGGCCGGTTCGGACCAGTCGGAGATCACCTTGCTGACCTGACCGGGGGTGTCTCCGCCTTCGAGCAGGTCAAGCAGCCTTTCACAGGCCTCCCGGGGGCCCTGCGCGACCACCTGCACGCGCCCGTCGGGCTTGTTGGCCGCGTAGCCGGTCAGCCCCAGTTCGAGCGCGCGCGACCGCGTCCACCAGCGGAAACCCACCCCCTGGACGTCTCCGTGCACCCACGCGGTGAGCCGAACGTCATTTTCCCCCAACATTTTTCACCTCAGTAACCCCAAATGTCACTTCAGTCCCAGACTTTAACGTCCGTCCCACGGTGCACACTGTGTCTATCGCCCGCTCGACGACGGTCAGCAGCCGCGCCTTCTCCTCATCGCCGAGCGTCGACAGGTCGACTTCGAGCATCTCTTCGAGCAGCGGGTAGCGCTCCTGCTCGCGATCGGCTACCCCGGACACCCGGATCGTCGCCTCGTAGTCGTCGCCCAGGCGCCGGCGCAACGGCTGATCGCTGGACATCCCGCTACAGGCCGCCAGCGCGATCTTCATCAGCTCGCCGGGCGTGAACACGCCCTCGACGTCCTCGGAACCCACGAGCACCTCGGCGCCACGGGTGCTGCGTCCCGTATAGCGGCGCACCCCGGTGCGCTCCACCCATAGTTCGGTCACGCCCTATTTCTACAACGTCCGCCGAACTGAGATTCCCGGTCGTGATTTCGCCGCATTCCACAGCCGGGAATCTCAGTTCGGCGGAGGTCAGACGCGGGGGCGGGGCTGGCAGCGCGGGCAGTAGAACGACGAGCGGTTCATGAACTTGTCGCGACGCATGATCGCTCCACAGCGCCGGCACGGTTCGCCCTCGCGGCCGTAGGCGTCCAGCGAGCGGTCGAAGTAGCCGGATTCCCCGTTGACGTTCACATAGAGGGAGTCGAAGGACGTACCGCCCTGACCCAGCGCGTCGGTCATCACGTCGGCTGCCGCGTCGAGCAGCGCAGCGAGCTTGGCCTTCGAGATTCCCGACGCCAGCCGTGCGCCGTTGATCTTCGCGCGCCACAGCGACTCGTCGGCGTAGATGTTGCCGATGCCGGAGACCACCGTCTGGTCGAGTAGCTGCCGCTTGATCTCGGAGTGCTTGCGCCGCAACACATCCACCACCCTGTTGCGGTCGAACAGCGGATCCAACGGATCGCGGGCGATATGGGCGACGGGGGTGGGAACCTCGGTGCCGTCGACGTCGACGAGATCGGCCAGCATCCATCCGCCGAAGGTGCGCTGGTCCACGAAACTGAGCGTGGTGCCGTCGTCGAGCAGCGCGGCGATGCGCAGGTGGTTCTCGTTGGGCACTTCGCCGAGCAGCATCTGGCCGCTCATCCCGAGGTGGACCACCAGAGCGCTCTGATCCGAAAGGGTCAGCCACAGGTACTTTCCGCGTCTGCCGGTACCGGTAATCGTGGCATCGAGCAGACGCGCAGTCAGATCGGCGGGCCCGGCCTCGTGACGCCGCACCGCGCGCGGATGATGAACGCGCACAGCGGTGATCGTCTTGTCGGTGACGTGCGCGGCCAACCCCCGACGCACAACCTCGACTTCGGGGAGTTCAGGCATCCGGTTCCGACATCAGCGCGTTCCACGCGGCCGCCGCGGCTTTGAGCTCCGCTTCCTTCTTCGTCCTGCCGACGCCCCGGCCACTCTCTTTCTCACCGATCAGGACGACGGCGGTGAACTCCTTGTCGTGGTCGGGTCCGGTTGACGTCACCAGATAGGCAGGCGCACCGAATCCGCGCGACGCAGTCAGCTCCTGCAGGCTGCTCTTCCAATCCAGTCCCGCGCCGAGGGTGGGCGCGGTGTCGAGCAGGTCGGCGAACAAGCGCAGGATGACCTGCCTGGCGACCTCCACGCCGTGCTCCAAATAGATTGCACCCAAGAGCGATTCGACACCGTCGGCCAGGATGCTGGACTTGCCCGCGCCGCCCGAGTTCTCCTCCCCTCTGCCGAGCAGGAGATAGGCACCCAGGCCGTGCGGCGACAGGTGGCGGCCGACGTCGGCGAGCGCCTGCGTGTTGACGATGCTCGCGCGCAGCTTGGCCAGATCACCTTCGGAGCGGTCGGGATGCCGGTGGTAGAGCTCCTCGGTGATCGTGAGCCCCAGCACCGAATCCCCGAGAAACTCCAGGCGTTCGTTGGTGGGCACGCCGCCGTTCTCATAGGAGTAACTGCGGTGGGTCAGCGCGGTGGTCAACAGCTCCTCGGGCAGTTCGACGCCGAGCGCTTCGAGAAGAAGCGCGCGGTCCACCGTCACGAGTCGCCCTCGTCGACGCTCTGCTCGCGAAGTTCGGCCAGCTTGGCCCATCGCGGATCGATCTTCTCGTGGTGGTGATCCGGTTCCGCGTCGGCCAGCGGCACACCGCAATCGGCGCACAGCCCGGCACAGTCCGGATCGCACAACGGCGAGAAGGGCAGAGCGAGCCCGACGGCGTCGATGATCGACTGCTCGAGGTCGACGGTCTCGGCGCCGCCGTCGCGGCCGACGCGGGGAACCTCGTCGGTCTCGGTCGTCTCGTCGGTGGTGCTGTCCGGATACGCGAACAGCTCGGTGAGGTCGATCTCCACCTCGCCGGTGACGGGCCGCAGACAGCGTGCACATTCGCCCGACGTTGGCGCCGAGACGATCCCCGTGACCAGCACACCTTCTGAGACGGACTCCAGGCGCAGGTTCAGATCCATCGGGGCGCCTTCGTCGATGGCGATCAACTCGAGCCCAATGCGCGCAGGACTGGGGACGGTGGACTCGACGGTGATCATCGAACCCGGACGTCGGCCGAGCCGGGAGATGTCGATCACCAGGGGCGACCGTGATTTTCGGTGCGCCGCCGCGTTAACGTGCGTCGCCATGCCCGTATCGTACGGTGGGCTCAGCGGCGAATTCCCGGGCGTGCCTTACTTGAGATCGCAGAGGGCTACCGTGCCGCGTAATCGTGCATTCCCGCCGACGTGCGCAGCTGGTGACGTCCACGCCCGACCGAACGGATCGTGCCATTGAGGAAGTCCTCGAACTCCGCCAGTTTGCTGTCGACATAGATGTCGCATTCTCCGCGCAGCCGGTCGGCTTCGGCGTGCGCCGAGTCGATCATCCGGGTGGCCTCCGCGGTGGCCGTCGCCACGACCTCGGTCTGTGATACCAGGCGCTGCTGCTCCTTGATGCCTTCCTGGACCGCCTTCTCGTAGGCCAGGTTGCCGCTCTCGATGAGCCGGTCGGCCTCGGACTTCGCGCGTCCCGTGCTGGCCTCGTACTCGCGCTTGGCGGTCGCGCTCAGCCGGGCCGCCTCTTCGCGCGCCTCGCTCACCATGCGTTCGCTGTGCTGGCGCGCCTCGGCGACCATGCGGTCGGCCTGCGACTTGGCGTCGGCCAGCAGCCGGTCGGCCTCGGCCCTGGCGTGGTTGACCATCGAATCGGCCTCGGCGTTGGCCGTGGACACCATCGACTCGGCATGCTCCTTGGCCTCACGCAGCACCGAGTCGCGCGCGTCGAGGACGTCCTGTGCGTCGTCGAGTTCGCCGGGAATCGCGTCCTTGATGTCGTCGATCAATTCGAGGACATCACCGCGAGGCACCACGCAGCCTGCCGTCATCGGCACGCCGCGGGCTTCTTCGACGATCGCACCCAATTCATCGAGAGCTTCAAAAACTCGGTACACGGCGACACCCTCCAGGCGTAGTTGACAGTGACTAGTGTGCCTGCTGTTACGCCTGTGACTCGACTTTCCGACCGGTGTGTCGCCGTCGGATCGTGCGAAAGGGCGGTCGTCGCGGGCCGGTGCCGCGTCAGCCGCGCTCGGCCAGCTTGGCCTTGAGGCGATCGTTGACCGGCGCCGGCAGCAGCGCCGACACGTCGCCCCCGAGCGTCGCGACCTCCTTGGCCAACGACGACGACACGAACGAGTACTGGGGCGTGGTCGCGACGAAGAACGTGTCGACGCCCGCGATGTGTTTGTTCATCTGCGCCATCTGCAGCTCGTACTCGAAGTCGGTGCCGGTGCGCAGTCCTTTGACGATGGCGGTGAGCCCGCGCTCCCGCACGAAGTCGACGATCAGGCCCTGGCCAGATTCCACCCGCACGTTCGACAGGTGGGTGGTGGACTCCTCGATCAAGCCGATCCGCTCGTCGAGGGTGAACATGCCCTTTTTGTTCGGGTTGACCATGACGGCGACGACGAGCTCGTCGAACTGCGCGGCCGCCCGTTCGAAGATGTCGACGTGGCCGAGGGTCACGGGATCGAAGGATCCAGGGCACACCGCACCGCTCATGACGTCCGACCGTAGCAGGCGGCCGCCTTCTCTAGGTTCTCCGGCGCCGCCGCATCACCGCGGGGATCGGCGCCCCGGCGACCATGGTGAAAGGCACCTTGACCGGGAAATCGTCTGCGGTGGAGGTAATCTCGGTGTCACGCACGATGGTGGCCAAGGCCAAGGTCGCTTCGAGCATGGCGAAGTGGTCTCCGATGCACGACCGTTGTCCCGCGCCGAAGGGTAGGTACTGCCAGCGATCCCGCCGCATCGTCGCACCATCGGCGAACCGGCCGGGATCGAACGTCAGCGGCGCGTCCCACAGTGTCGGATCACGCTGCACCGCATAGATGCCGACGACCAGCATGGTGCCCGCTTCGACACGGTGGCCGTCAATGGCGATGTCCTGCAGCGCCACCCGGCTTGTGGACGGTGCCGGCGGACAAAGCCGCAGTGCCTCGCGCAATACGGCCACCGTGTAGCCGAGGTGTTCCACGTCGGCTGGACCGAGGCTGCCGCATTCCCCCACGGCGACAGCCTCGGCCAGCACCTTGTCCTGCAACTCCGGATGCCTGCCCAACTGCCACAGGGCGTAGGCGAGTGTCGTTGCAGTCGTGTCGTGCCCGGCGATCATGAAGGCCACCAGATCGTCGGCGATCTCGTGGTCGGACAGCGGCTGCCCGGTGTCGGGGTCGACGGCTTCGATCATGGCGCGCACCAGCGGAGCGTTGTGCGACGGATCCCTTCGGCATGCCTGCACGATCTCGATCGCCAGTTCCCGCAGCACAGCGCCGGCGGCGCATGCCCGGCGCCGCGCCGGTGTCGCGAGCCAACGCGGCGGTTTGACCGGCGACGTCGTCCGGTTCGCCAGGTAGGACAGCGCGATCTCGATGGGGGCTGCGATCGAGTCGGCCCTGGTGTCGAGATCGATGCCCAGCACAGACCGACCGAGCGCACGCAGGGTGAGGCGGCGGCACTGCGCATCGAGATCGATTTCGGCGCCGTCGGCCCACCCGCCGGAGATCGTCTCCGCCGCCTGCGACATGTGGCTCCCGAACTCTTCCACCCGCTTCTTCGTGAATACGGACTGCACGGCCCGACGCCGCGGCAGCCATGCGTCGTGCTCAAGGTCAAAGAGGTTGTTGCCCAGCAGGTGTCGCATCTCGGCGTGCACGACCGTCTTGTCGACCAGCCCACCGGGGCGACCGAGAATGTCACGTATGCCGCGCGGCGACGTGGCCACCACCACGGGCGGCATCAGCCACCGCGGAGCAAGTCTGAGCTGAGTCACCGGGCCTCCGGCATCGCGGAGGACCTCTGGGCCCGTGTGGAAGTCGCGCAGCGCCGCTATCTGACGCTGCCGTGGCAGCGGATTGAGGGGCACCGGCGGCAGCGCGTCCACTGCCGGCTCCTGAACCGCCGTCGTACTCGCCATAACCGACAGCCAACAACTTCTCGGCGCGTGCGTCCTCAACCGAACGGATGAGATCGTTCTCTCGCACGAAAGCGGCGGATAAGCATTACAGTCGCCTCAGTACCAGCAGCCCGGGGGGAACTGTCATGGTGGCGATCGAGGACTTCTCGCGCATGGTGTCCGGCGTCTACGGCGCGGCAGCCGCACCTGACACCTGGCCGTCGGCCATGGCCGAGATTCGCGCGACTTTTGGCGGACTCACCGCAGCGATGATCGAAAACGACGGCACCAATCGGGTCGTGAAGAGCGCCAACCTCTCCGACGAGGCCGCCACCAGCTACGTGGGCTATTACCGCACGATCGACTATGTGCTGTCGGCGGTCGAGCACAGCCCTGTGGGAATGGTCCGAGGGGGCAGAGAATTGATCGCCCTCCAGCCGCGGTCGGAGTTCGACGCCGACTGGATGCGTCCCCACCGCCTCAATGACGGGCTGTTCGTCCGGCTTTCAGCGGGAGGCTGTACGACGAGTTTCCTCGTCGCCGGTGATCGCACGCGCGAAGAATTCGACAACGCGGAGCGGACGGCGTTGCTCGACAGCTTCATCCCGCACCTGCAGCAGGCGCTGCGCACCGAACGCTCGCTGCGACATCACTCCGCCGGCCGCGACGCCATGTCGTCCGCGATCGACACCGTCGGCCACGGCGTCTTCGTGATCGGAACGGATGCCGTTGCACACGTGATGAACCGGTCGGCCGAGCGGATAGTGTGCGACGCCGACGGTATCGTGCTGCGCTCGGGTGCGATCTCGGCCTCGGATCCCGTCGCGGCACGGCGCCTCGCCTGCGGCATCGCCGCGGCTCTCGGACGTACCGACGATAGTGTGCGCGGCGGCGATTCGCTGCTCTGTTCCCGGCCGTCGGGGCTGCGCCCCTACGTGGTGCATGTCCTGCCGACCGAGCGCGACACCGCGCCTCCGCGCGCCTTGGTGATAGTCATCGACCCCGAACTGGTCCCCGAGCCGCCGAGGGCGATGCTGCGAAGGTTGTACGGGCTGACCCACGCCGAGGCCCTCGTCGCTACCAGCGTGCTGCGGGGAGAAGGTCTTGGCGCCATAGCGGACGATCTGTCGGTCTCGCTGGCAACAATCAAGACCCACTTGCAGCACGTGTTTATCAAGACCGGAACGCATCGCCAGTCCGAGCTGGTTCGTCTTCTGCTGTCGATCAGTCGTTGATCGACGCCATCTCGATCCGGGTGTCACCGTACTTGCGGGGCTTCCATGCCGACCAGCTGTCCGGCCAGTCGATCTCCCTACCCGAGGCCGGGCGTTCGACGACGGCGACCGTGCCCGGGGCGGTCCACCCGCCGGTGACGAGCGCCGACACCACCTCGGCGACCTGTGCGTCGCCGACCTCGTAGGGCGGGTCGGCCAGGATCAGATCGGCAGACCTCGGCGCGCCCGCGGCCAGCACTGTCACCACATTGCCCCGGCGGACCACCGCACCCGTTGCCCCGAGTGCTGCGATGTTCTGCTCGATGACCGCCACCGCGCGCGGATCGGATTCGACGAACACCGCTGACTCCGCTCCGCGCGACAGCGCTTCGAGACCGAGCGCACCCGAGCCCGCGTAGAGATCGAGCACGCTGAGGCCGGTGAAATCGATTCGTGCCGCCAAGAGGTTGAACAGCGCTTCACGCACCCGATCGGTCGTCGGGCGGGTGCCTCGACCCTGTTTCTGCTGCGGCACCGCAATCCGGCGCCCCCCGAAGGACCCAGCGACGATACGGGTCAGGACGATTCCCCGGACGACTCGCTGCCGCCGACCGAACCGATCACCACCAGCAGATCTCCACCTTCGACCTGCGCGGTGGCCGCGACGGCCACCCGACCGACGGTTCCGCCCTTGGGCGCGGTGATCGCGGCCTCCATCTTCATCGCCTCGATGGTCGCGATGGTCTGGCCGGCTTCGACGCGGTCGCCTTCGGCCACGCTCACCGTGACGACGCCCGCGAACGGCGCCGCGACGTGGTCGGAGTTGGTGCGATCCGCCTTCTCCGCGGCTGGCACGTCGCTGGCGACGCTGCGGTCACGCACGACGACAGGCCGCAGCTGCCCGTTGAGGATGCACATCACGGTGCGCATGCCGCGCTCGTCGGGGTCGGAGATGGCTTCGAGACCGATGAGCAACTCCACGCCTCGCTCCAACTGGACGCGATGCTCGTCGCCGTGTCGCAGCCCGTAGAAGAACTGGTTCGCCGACAGTGTCGAGGTGTCGCCGTAGAGTTCCCGATGCGCCTCGAATTCCTTTGTCGGACCGGGAAACAACAACTTGTTCAGCGTCGCCTGCCGCTTCGGACCCGCCTCACCGAGCGCCGCGGAGTCCTCAGCGGACAGATCTTCCTGCGGCTTGGCGGGCGCGCGTCCGGCGAGCGCCTTGGTCCTCAGAGGCTCCGGCCAACCGCCGGGGGGGTCGCCCAACTCACCGCGCAGGAATCCGATCACCGAGTCCGGGATGTCGAAACGTTCGGGGTCGGCGGCGAATTCGTCGGCCGATACACCCGCACCGACCAGGGCCAGCGCCAGATCGCCGACGACCTTCGACGACGGGGTCACCTTGACCAGACGTCCGAGGATACGGTCGGCCGCCGCGTAGCTGGCCTCGATCTCCTCGAAGCGGTCTCCGAGGCCGAGCGCGATCGCCTGCTGCCGGAGGTTCGACAGCTGCCCGCCGGGGATCTCATGGTGATACACCCGTCCGGTCGGCGTCGTCGGGCCTGCCAGCGCAACATCGAAGGGCGCGTAGACCTTTCGCAGTGCTTCCCAGTACGGCTCGAGGTCGCATACCGCCGCCAACGACAACCCGGTGTCGTACTCGGTGTGCGCGGTGGCCGCGACGATCGAACTCAGCGCTGGCTGGCTCGTCGTTCCCGCCAGTGGCGACGAGGCGCCGTCGACCGCGCTCGCACCGGCCTGCCACGCCGCCAAGTACGTCGCCAGCTGCCCACCCGGCGTGTCGTGGGTGTGCACGTGGACGGGTAGGTCGAAGCGGCTGCGCAGCGCCCGCACGAGCATGTCGGCCGCCTGGGGGCGCAGCAGGCCCGCCATGTCCTTGATACCGAGCACGTGCGCGCCTGCGTCGACGATCTGTTCGGCCAGCTTGAGGTAGTAGTCGAGGGTGTAGAGGTTCTCCCCCGGGTCTGACACATCGCCGGTGTAGGACATCGCGACTTCGGCGACGGCAGTTCCGGTTTCGCGTACGGCGTCGATCGCCGGGCGCATCGAATCGACGTTGTTGAGGGCATCGAAGATGCGGTAGATGTCGATGCCGGTGGCCGTGGCTTCTTGGACGAAGGCGTGGGTCACCGATTCCGGGTACGGCGTGTATCCGACCGTGTTACGGCCGCGCAGCAGCATCTGCAGGCAGATGTTGGGCACGGCCTCGCGCAGCGCGGCCAGCCGATCCCACGGATCCTCTTTGAGGAAGCGCAGCGCCACGTCATACGTTGCGCCGCCCCAACATTCGATCGAGAGCAGCTGCGGTGTCATCCGCGCGATATAGGGCGCGACCATCAGCAGCCCCGAGGTGCGGATGCGGGTGGCCAGCAGCGACTGGTGGGCATCGCGGAACGTGGTGTCGGTGACCCCGACCGACTTCGACTCGCGCATCCACCGAGCGAACGCTTCCGGCCCCACCTCCGAGAGCAAGTGCTTGCTGCCTCGCGGCGGCATGGAGTTGAGATCGATGTCGGGCAGCTTGTCCTGCGGGTACACCGTCGACATGCGGGGGCCGTGCGGCTGGTTCACCGTGACGTCGGCCAGGTAGTTCAGGATCTTGGTGCCGCGGTCGGCAGGCGTGTGGGACGTCAGAAGCTGTGGCCGTTCGTCGATGAACGACGTGCTGATGCGGCCGGCCCGGAAGTCCGGATCGTCGATGACGGCCTGCAGGAACGGGATGTTCGTCGACACGCCGCGCACCCGGAACTCGGCGAGCGCACGATGGGCGCGCGCCACCGCTGTTGCGAAATCCCTTCCGCGACAAGTGAGTTTGACCAGCATCGAGTCGAAGTGGGCGCCGATCTCAGCGCCCAGCACCGCGCCGCCGTCCAGTCGGATACCCGCACCGCCGGGCGAGCGGTAGGCCGTGATCCGTCCCGTGTCGGGCCGGAAACCGTTGGCCGGATCCTCGGTCGTGATCCGGCACTGCATCGCGGCACCGCGGATGACCAGGTCGTCCTGGCTCAGGCCCAGGTCGGCCAGCGTCTCCCCGGACGCGATACGCAGCTGGCTGGCCACCAGGTCGACGTCGGTGATCTCCTCGGTGACGGTGTGCTCCACCTGGATCCGTGGATTGCATTCGATGAACACGTGATGCCCGCGTTCGTCGAGCAGGAATTCGACCGTGCCTGCGCAGGTGTAGTCGATCTCGCGCGCGAAAGCCACCGCGTCCGCACAGATTTTCTGCCGCAGCTCTTCCGGCAGGTTCGGCGCGGGCGCCAGTTCGATGACCTTCTGGTGCCTGCGCTGCACGCTGCAGTCGCGCTCGAACAGGTGCATGACGTTGCCGTCGCCGTCGGCCAGGATCTGGACCTCGATGTGGCGCGGATTGAGCACCGCCTGCTCGAGATAGACCGTGGCATCGCCGAATGCCGACTCGGCTTCCCGGCTGGCCGCTTCGATCGCCTCGGCCAAGGCGGCGCGCTCGGCCACGCGGCGCATGCCGCGCCCGCCGCCGCCGGAAACCGCCTTGACGAACAACGGGAATTCCATCGATTCGGCGACGGCGACCAGCTCGTCCACCGACGCCGACGGCTCCGAGGACGCCAGCACCGGCAGCCCAGCCGAACGGGCCGCCGCGATCGCGCGCGCCTTGTTGCCGGTCAGTTCCAGCACATGTGAGCTCGGCCCGACGAAGGTGATGCCCGCGGCCGCGCACGCGGCCGCGAGTTCCGGGTTCTCCGACAGGAAGCCGTATCCGGGATACACGGCATCGCAGCCCGCTTCCAGGGCCACACGCATGATCTCGTCAACCGAGAGATATGCCCGTACAGGATGGCCGACGTCACCGATTTGATAGGACTCGTCCGCCTTCAATCGGTGCAGCGAGTTGCGATCCTCGTGCGGGTACACCGCCACCGTCGCGATGCCCATCTCGTAGGCGGCGCGAAACGCACGGATCGCGATCTCACCACGGTTGGCGACAAGAACCTTAGTTATCCGACCAGCCACGGTTCACCTTAACCTTGCTGGTCGATCTCACAGAGGCGGACTGAGCGCTGTGATCAGCTCGCCGTCGATCAGACGAGCGTGGACCAGTAATTCCAGAATCGCTCGAGGATCAGCAGCAGCACACCGGTGAACCACAGGGTGACCAGCGACCAGCGCCACGTGTACAGGGTCCTCAGTACGGCGTTGCCGCTGCGCTGCGGTTGTGCGGCAATGGAGGCGACAACCACCAGCAGCGGGATCGTCACCGCCCACACCACCATGCAGTACGGGCACAGCGCGCCGATGCGGTAGAGGCTCTGGAAGATGAGCCAGTGCACGAACACCGCGCCGAGCAGCGTGCCTGCGGCCAGGCCGGCCCAATACCACCGCGGCAGGTTCACCCTGGCCAGTGCGAGGACACCGGTGACCACGACGACGGTGAACGAGACGATGCCGATCAGCGGATTGGGGAAGCCGAACAGGGATGCCTGCGGCGTGATCATCACCGAGCCACACGACAGGACGGGGTTGATACTGCACGACGGGATGTAGTCCGGGTTGATGAGCAGCTCGATCTTCTCGATCGTCAACGTCATCGCCGCGGCGAGTCCGACGACGCCGGCGATCAGCACCCAGAGCGCGCTGCTGCGGGGAACCGCGACCTGCGCCGGCTCATCCGCCGCCGGGTCGGTGTGCTCAGCCGAGCTGGTCGCGGTCACGGTCATGAGGCGGGCGCAGGCTGCGGGGCGGGCGCGGGCGGAGCGGCTTCGAGGCCGGGCACGTCGCCGACGATCTCCTTGATCTTGGCCACCAGCGCGTCCGGCGTGCTGTATTGGTAATCCTCGCCGTTGATCCGGATCGTGGGCGTCGACTGGATTCCGGTCGACGCGGCCAGACCACCGACCATGTCGACGTAGGTGCCGTTGTTGATGCAGTCGGGCACCCCGCCTGCCGCGCCGGACTGGCGGGCCACCTCGACGAGGCGCGCGTTGTCGGGGTAGGTGGAGCCGGTCTCGCCCGGCTGCTGGGCGTAGAGCGCAGCGTGGAAACGACGGAAGGCCTCCACGGATTCGTCGGCCACGCAGTACGCCGCAGCACCGGCGCGTGCCGGGTAGTTCTGGTTCTGCGGGCGGTCCAGGATGGCCACCATGTAGTAGTCGGCGGCGATCGCGCCGGCGTCGACGAGCTTGTTGATCGTGGGGCCGAACTGCTGCTCGAAGGCGCCACAGTGCGGGCAGAGGAAGTCCTCGTACATGCTCACCACGGCCTTGGGCTCGTCGGTGCCTTCCTTCTTGATCAGGCTGGCCGACTCGACCCGGATCGCGCGCGACTCGCCCGCGGTGGGCTTGTCGTCGGCGGAGAGCACGATGTAGAGCACCAAGGTGACCGCGAAGATGACGACGACGGCGGTCAGACCGATCTGGACGAGCATGTTGCGCTTACGGTCGGCTGCCTTCAGGTCGTAACGCGCGTTCTTCTTGGGTTTGGTGGCCACGGGTCACAGAGTACCGGCGTCCCACAGCGTGGTTAGCCGACGCGGGTCAGATGCGCACGGATTGCCGAGATGAAGTCGGCGGTGGCGGTCGCGCTGTCACCGCCGAGGGCGAAGAAATTGGCGAAGCCGTGGACAACGGTGCCGTATTCGCGGTAGTCGACAGGCGTGCCCGCCGCGCGCAACGCGTCTGCGTACTGCCTGCCCTCGTCACGCAGCGGGTCGAAGCCCGCCGTGATGATGAGCGCCGGCGACAACCCGGACAGGTCGTCGGCCTGCAGCGGCGACACCCGCGGATCGTCGGTGCCGATTCCGGTGCCGTCCAGGTGGGTGGCCTTGAACCACTCGATGTCACGTCGGGTGAGGAAGAACCCGTTGGCGAACAGCGTCATGGAACGGGTCTGCGCGGCGGCGTTCGTGCCCGGGTAGATCAGGACCTGCAACGCCGGCAGCGGCGCTCTGTCGTCGCGCGCGCGCTGAGTGACCAGCGCCGACAGGTTGCCGCCCGCGCTGTCACCGCCGACCGCGACGCGTGCCGGGTCGGCGCCGAGCTCGGCGGCGTGTTCGAGGGCCCAGAGGTAGGCGGCGTAGGCGTCGTCGCATCCGGCGGGCGCCTTGTGTTCGGGCGCCAGGCGGTAGTCGACCGACAGCACGTGCAGGCGGGCACTCCGACAGATCTCGCGGCACAGGTCGTCGTGGGTCTCGATGCTGCCCATCGCATGACCGCCGCCGTGGAAGAAGACTAGGAGCGGGGCGTCCGGGTACTCGGTGCGGTAGTGACGGGCAGCGATCGGCCCTCCCGGACCAGGGATGGTGAGATCGGCCGTCGATGCCACCGGGATGTGCTGTTTGAAACTGGCCGACAAGAGCTCCAACTGGGCTCGTGCGGTGACGATGTCATCGTCGCCGACAAGTCCGTCGAGGCCCAGCGCACGCTGTCCGGCCAGCATCAGATGGAGTGTCGTGTCGAGAGTGTTGCCGTCCACCGTGATGGTGCGTCCGCCGAGCATCAGACGCTTCATGCTGTCCGGGATGCGGGGCAGCCCCCGCAGCGTCACTCCGGCAGCCCGGTTGGCCATCTTTTCGGCCCTGCCCACCGCGCGGCGGGCAGATACGGCCGCAGGCGGGCGCGAGGTGGCGATATCGGTCATGGCAACTCCTGGTCGTGGTCGTCACCGCGAATTCGGCGTCAGCCTACGGCGTGGTGCACCCCGTCGGGCATGCCAGGCCGGTATAGGGAGACACAGTCGACGGCAATATAGTCGTCGCCAGCAATCCACTTCAGAAAAGAAGGTGACATGACGTCGGCGGCATCGATCCCCACCGTCACACTCAACGACGACAACACCATGCCCGTCATCGGCCTCGGTGTGGGCGAGTTGTCGGACGCCGAGACCGAGCGGTCGGTGCTGGCTGCGTTGGAGGCTGGCTATCGGCTCATCGACACCGCTGCCGTGTACGGCAACGAGGCCGCTGTGGGCCGTGCCGTCGCCGCATCGGGGGTGCCGCGCGAGGAACTGTTCATCACGACCAAACTCGCGAACGCCGACCAGGGTTTCCAGTCGTCGCAGGATGCCATCAAGGCCAGCCTGGAACGCCTCGGACTCGACTACGTGGACCTGTACCTGATCCACTGGCCCGCCGAGTCCGAGGGCAAGCACATCGACAGCTGGGGCGGACTCATGAAGTCCAAGGAAGTGGGGCTCGCCCGCTCCATCGGCGTCTGCAACTTCGCCGAACATCACCTCGACGACCTGATCTCCCTGTCGTTCTTCACACCAGCGGTCAATCAGATCGAGTTGCACCCCCTGCTCAACCAAGCAGAACTGCGAGCGGTCAACGCCGAGCACGGCATCGCGACCGAGGCATACGGCCCGCTGGGTGTCGGGGCACTCCTCGACAACGCTGCCGTCACCTCCATCGCCGAGGCGCACGGCAAGACGCCGGCGCAGGTGCTGATCCGTTGGAGCGTGCAGTTGGGCAACATCGTGATCCCGCGCTCCGCGTCGCCGGAACGTATCGCGTCGAACTTCGACGTGTTCGGGTTCGAACTCACCGACGAGCAGATGTCGACCCTCAACGGGCTCAGCGACGGGACCCGATTCCGCCCGGATCCGGAGACCTACACCGGCCCCTGACCCTCGCTCTACTAGGTCATGTAGTAGTTGAGGCGGTAAGGTGCGCGCATGCGCACGCCGAAGGCGCGGGCCCGTTGGGCGCGCGGCGCCCTGGTCGGGGCATCTTCGGCTGTCGTGACCGTCGGCGCGCACGCGGGTACGGGCGCCGGTCTGCCCCACGGGAGCGCGCTGGTTCTCACCCTGCTGCTGTGCACCACCGTCGGAGCCCTGGCCGGAAGCATCCGCGCGGAAGGACGGGCCGCCGGCTGGGCGGCCACCACTGCGGCTCTGGGTGTCGCTCAGTTGCTCGGGCATGCGGCGCTCGCGGTCGCCGGTCATCACCCGGCCGGCTTTGATGCCGTACCCGCGCCGGCGATGATCGCGGCCCACGCGGTCGCGGCGGTCAGTCTCGGAGTGGCGATCTCCGCGGCCGAATACCTCTATGTCGTCTGCTCGTCGGTGCTGTGCTGGCTGCATCTGTTCACAGGTCCCGCGCCCCGGCCCGTCCCCCGCGTTCGGCGTCGCGGCACCAAAGTCGTTGCGATACGGCCCGTTTTGGTTACCGGGCTGGGGATGCGCGCACCGCCGTCCACCCTTGCTGCCGTCTGACGGTCACCTTCACCGTTCTCGATCTCTTTCGCGTTTCTTTGCGCCGCCGCGATTCCGCGGTTGGCGAATGCCCGCCGTAGCGCCGCTGTGCGCTGACGGCGACTCTGCGTCGCATCGACCGACAAGGCCTTCGCATGACCATTCCCGATGACACTCTCGAACCCACGTCCACCCCTCAACCGCCCCAAGCGATTCCGCCGCAGCGCTGGCGCGCCCTCGTCGTCCGGCTTCATTTTTACGCCGGCGTCCTCGTGGGGCCTTTCCTCGTCGTCGCCGCCCTCACCGGGGGCGCGTATGCTCTGGCGCCGACCCTCGAAAAGTTCGTCTACCGCGATGTTCTGACCGTCGACGCGGCGGACCGACCGCTGCCCCTCGCGGACCAGGTCGCCGCGGCGCAGTCGGCGCACCCTGGGCTGGCGATAACCGGTTTACGCCCACCGTCAGCACCGGATGAGTCCACCCGCATCTACTTCGCCGATCCCGAACTCGACGAGGACCTTCTGCGCGCGGTATTCGTCGACCCCTACACCGGACGGGTTCTCGGCGATGAGAACACCTGGCTGGGGTACCTGCCGCTGAGCACATGGCTGGACGGTTTGCACCGGCACCTCAACCTCGGGGAACCCGGTCGGATCTACAGCGAGATTGCCGCATCCTGGCTATGGGTGGTCGCGCTGGGCGGCCTGTACCTGTGGTTCGTCAAGGCCGCCGGTGACCGCCGCCGAGGCCGCAAGAGCCGCATCCTGTCGGTGGATCGCACGGTGTCCGGCAGGTCGCGCACCTTGAACTGGCACGGAGCTACGGGGGTCTGGCTGCTCGCCGGGCTGTTGTTCCTGTCCGCCACCGGGATTACCTGGTCCACCTATGCCGGCGCGCACGTGAGCGATATTCGAACGATTTTCAATTGGCAACGGCCGCAGTTGAATACGCACCTCCTCGCCGATGCGCATGGCGGCCATGGCAATCCTGCGGCCGGCCCCCTGGCGGTCGAACCAGTCACCGTGGATTACGCCGCGGTCCTCGACACCGCTCATGCCGCGGGGGTGCGCAGCCCCGTCGAACTGACGTTGCCGTCCGAGCAGGGGCAGGGAATCACCGTGACCGAGATCGACAAGCCGTACCGGTGGGAAACCAATTCTGCGTCGGTTGATCCCACCGATCTGACGGTGATAAGCACGATCGACTATTGGCGCGTCTATTCGCTGATAGCCAAGCTCGCCGACTGGGGCATCCGGGCGCATATGGGTTTCCTGTTCGGCCTGCTGAACCAACTCATCCTCCTCGGAATCGCCGCGGGACTTCTGACCGTCATCGTCCGCGGATATCGAATGTGGTGGCAACGCAGGCCGACTCGTGGATCACGCTGGGCGGTCGGCAGGCCACCGGTCCGTGGCGGCATGCGGAGACTCTCCCCGCTCGCGATCGGTGTTGTCGTCGTGACCGCCGTGGTCGTCGGATGGTTCCTGCCACTGCTGGGCCTTTCGCTGCTGGGATTCCTCGTCATCGACGCCGTTTCTGGAGCGCTCAAGCGCCGAAAGGCGGGATCTGATGTTTGACAAGAGGATTACGGCCCTGCTGGCAGCCGCGGCCGTGTTGGCGTCGGGGTGTGCGTCGCCGGAAACCCGCGATGCGTCCTCGATGGCGTCGGCGGTGGCCTTCGAGGATCCGTGGGCCCGCGCCGCGGACTCGGGAATGACGGCAGTGTTCGGAACGCTCGCCAATTCCGGTGACCGCGATGTGCGCATTGTCGGCGGCGAGTCTCCCGCAGCAGGACTTGTCGAGATTCACGAGATCGCCACCGACAGCGGTGCCAGTGTGATGCGGCTCAAAGAGGGAGGAATCACGATCGCCGCAGACGGCACGCACGAACTGGTGCCCGGCGGTGACCACCTCATGCTGATGGATCTCAACGAAGGGTTGCAGCCGGGAACTGACGTCGCGGTGACCCTGACGTTCGAAGACGGCTCCACGCTTCCCGTCACCGCCCAGGTCCGCGACTTCGCGGGAGGGAACGAGGAGTACTCCCCCGGCGGGCATGACCATGGTTGAGCCCGACTGGGCTGTCAGCCGGCGGCGCCTCATCACCGGAGGCGCCGCCGCCGCGGCTGCAGCGACTCTCACCCGCTGCACCACCGCCGAATCGGCCAGCTTTGTTCCGGGTTTCGGATCGGACGTCGAACCGTTCCACGGTGTCCACCAATCGGGGATCGGCACGTCACCTCAGGCGCATGCGTTGTTCATCGCCGCCGACCTGACACCCGGCCCGCGGGAACCTTGTGAGGCGTTGACGGCAGTGCTGAAATTGTGGAGCGCCGATGCCGCGAGACTCACTCAGGGAAGGCCCGCGCTGGCCGACACCGAACCCGAACTCGCGCAGGGACCCGCCCGGTTGACGATCACGGTGGGCATGGGGCCGCACGTGTTCGACCGGATCGGCCTTCCACATCTCCGCCCGGAATCTGTCACTGCGCTACCGACTTTCGGCACCGACCGACTCGACCCGCGGTGGACAGGGGGTGACCTCCTGCTGCAGATCTGCGCCGACGACGCGGTCGTCGTCGCTCACACGGCCCGCGTTCTGCTCAAGAACGTACGGACGTTGACGTCGGAGCGGTGGCGGCAGCGTGGCTTTCGGACCGCGCGCGGCGCCGATGGTTCGGGTGCGACGATGCGCAATCTGATGGGACAGCTCGACGGCACCGCGAACCTGCGCGGGACTGCGGAGCTCGATCGGCATGTGTGGGATGACGGATCTGGGCAGCCGTGGTTCGCCGGCGGTACGGTGCTGATACTGCGAAGAATTCGCTTCGAACTCGACACCTGGGACGAACTCGACCGCACCAGCAAGGAATTGACGGTGGGCCGCCGCCTGGACACCGGGGCACCGTTGACGGGCATCGACGAATTCGACGAACCCGACCTGGCGGCCACAAAGAACGGCATTCCGATCATTCCGCCGAATTCGCACGTCGCACTGGCTCGGCCCCGCTTCGAGGACGAGCGGTTTCTGCGGCGAGCGTACAACTACGACGATCCGCCAACGGGCACCGTCACCGAAGCCGGCTTGATCTTCGCGTCCTATCAGCGAGATCCGTTGCGGCAGTTCGTTCCCGTTCAGCGGCGTCTGGCCGAATCCGACGCGCTGAACCCGTGGATCACCACGATCGGGTCTGCGGTGTTCGCAGTTCTTCCCGGCGCAGCCGAAGGTGGCTATGTCGGCCAGAGCCTCATGGAGTGAACGTCACATGATCGAGGGCATGCCCGCGCCACCGGACATGGTGGGTGAGATCGACGGCGTCGCGATGGTGGGCGCCGTGATGGGAGGGGGCGCGATCACCGGCGGCGGCGTCACAGGTGGCGGTGCGATCGGCGGCGGGGGCGCGATCACCGGCGGCGGGGGTGGCGGCGCGGGCGGCGGAGGCGGGGTGGCGGGCAGATAGGGACTTCCCACACACGCGGCATCGGCGGGGTTCGACATGCAACTCGGATCGAGCGGGCCGGTGGGAGCGCTCGGCGCCGCAGGCACCCCGTAAGGACCGCCCTGACACACAGGGTCCGTCGGCATCGAGATGCAGCGGGGATCGGACGGGCCCGTCGGGCCACCCGGATTCGGCGCAGCCGTTGCCGGTGCCCCGCCGATCGCCACGGCCATCGCGCCGAGCGCGAGTCCCACGACTGTTCGGGTCACCACACTGGTCATTGCCGTGCTGCGCATCAAGGGCTCCTCTTCCGTAATCTGCGGTGCGAGAACGGGATTCGGTTGGCTGACACCGTCAAAATCACATGTGGCCGGCCGCGCCGCCCATGTGTCCGCCCATGCCTCCCATGCCTATGTGGCCGCCGATGCCGTGCATACCCACGCCCATGTGCAATCCCCCGGCGATCCCGCCCGGTGCCCCGATGTGCATACCTCCCAGTCCGCCGAACGGCGATATCGGCGGAGGCGCGATGGGCGCCATCGGAGGCGGTGCGATCGGCGGCGGACCGACCGGAGGATGGGCCGGCGGAGCGACCGGTGGTGGTGGCGCCTGAGGAACGGCCGGTGGCGGTGGCGGCAGGTACGGACTTCCGACGCAAGCAGCATCGGCTGGGTTGGTCATGCACGCTGGGTCCAAGGGACCGGTGGGCAGCGCAGGCACACCAGGCGAGGGCGCCGTCGGCGGCGCGTAGGGACCGCCGTGACACACAGGGTCGGTCGGCATCGCGATGCAGCGCGGGTCATCCGGCCCTGTTGGAGCGCCGGAATCGGGCGACGCGGCTGCAGGCGCAGCCAGGGCCGCCGCCACGATTCCGGTCAGGGCCAGAGCAGCCAGTGTTCTCGTCACCGAGTCGACTGGCGCCGACACCTTCGTGTTCATCCACCACCCCTCAGGGGCACCCCGAACCTGCCCCGGAGATTTGCTGCACTCGATAATTGTTTTCCATATTTGCACGTGCTGGACTGGAAGGGAATTACCAATTTATGATCACGGATTAGCTACTAGCGTCAATATCTCCGGTACTGATGCGCCACGCGGAAGTGCTCAACCCACGGGGCAGGTCCGCGTGGCCTCACGCAAGACCGGCACTGAGGGGGCATCGACGGGCAGTCGGTAGCCGCGCAGTATTTCGAGGTACTGCATGGCGTACTGACAGTGGAAGGCCGCGTTCGGCGGCATCCACAGCGACGGCTGCTTGTCGCCTTTGTCTTGGTTCGCTCCGCCGGACACTGCCAGCAGATTGGCTGGATCGTTGGCGAAGCGCACCCGCATGTCGTCACTCCAGTCGCGGGCACCGAGATCCCACGCCAGCGCGAGCGGCACGATGTGGTCGATCTGTACCGACGCCCCCGTCTGGTTGCCACGGGTGAACGCCACCGCGGCATTGGTGTACGGGTCGAGAAGCTTGCCGGTGGCGACGGCGGTGGGGCAGCGCGAAATCGCCACGTAGGTTTTGTCGATCAGGTCCCTGTCGAGGATGTCGTTGCGGGTGTCGCAACCGTTGTGGCCGCCCGGTGCGGTCGTATCGTCGGTCCACGACTCTCCGAAAGCATCTCGGCGATAGTCGTTTCCGCGCACCCTTGCGGGAACTTCGGCGATCCCGGCCAGCGCGTCGGCACCGGGAGCCAGTGTCGGAATGTCAGCTTCGGCAATGTAGCGTGACGGACCGCCCGAGCTCGCACTCACCTGATAGGCGACGATCACCGCCAGCACGACGGCCACGGCGAGCCACAACGTCTGCTTGCGGCTCACGACATGTCCAGGAATTGCACCTTGTCGGCGTCGACGAACGGCGCCGACAACACGGCCATGCCACGGTCGAGCGGATCGGACTCGTAGACCGTCTCGCAGACCTCCTTGGCGGCCAGGATGATCTCGAGGTGGTGGGCCAGCGACAGGAACTGCAGGGTGATCGGGCGTCCCGACTGGTGGAACCCCAGCACGTCACCCTCGCTGCGCTCCCGTAGGTCGAGATCGGCCAGCTTGAATCCGTCCTGGGTGCTGGCCACGGCCGTCAGTCGTTGCCCCGCTCTGGACGATTCGGGCAGTTTGGTGACAAGAAGGCACAGGCTGGGGTGCTCGCCACGGCCGATGCGGCCGCGCAGCTGATGCAGCTGACTGATCCCGAAGCGGTCACCGTCCATCACCACCATGACCGTGGCGTTGGGGACATCGACACCGACCTCGATCACCGTGGTGCATACCAGGACATCGATGTCGCCCGCCCGGAAAGCGGCCATCACCGCATCCTTCTCGTCGCTGGGGAGCCGACCGTGCATGAGCCCGAGACGCAGACCCGCCAGCGGTCCGTGCTGCAGCCGGGCGAGTAGCTCGACGACGGTAACCGGCGGGGGGCCCTTGTCGGAGGTGTCCTCTTTCCGCTTCGAGGCTTTGGCGGCACCCTTCGTGCCCTCGTCCGGGGCGTCGTCCTCGTCGATGCGCGAGGCGACGACATAGGCCTGGCGGCCCGCGGCCACCTCCTCGGCGATGCGCTCCCACGCCCTGGCAAGCCACCTCGGATGTTCTGTCTCGAAGATCGTCTTGGTGGTGATGGGCTGACGACCGCGGGGCAACTCGCGAAGTGTGGAGGTCTCCAGATCCCCGTAGTAGGTCAGCGCCACCGTCCTCGGGATGGGTGTCGCCGTCATCACCAGCAGATGCGGGGTGATCCCGTCAGGAGCCTTGGCCCGCAACCGGTCCCGCTGCTCAACACCGAATCGGTGCTGCTCGTCGACGACGACCAAGCCCAGGCGGTCGAACTCGACGGCGTCTTGCAACAGGGCGTGGGTGCCGATCACGATCCCCGCCTCGCCCGAGGAGATCTCTCGACGGGCGTCGCGCTTCTGCTGCGCTGTCATCGACCCGGTCAGCAGCGCCACCCTGGTCCCTTGCTCGGCGCCCCCGAGCTCACCGGCGCTCCCCAACGGACCCAGCATCGCACGGATCGACAAAGCATGTTGCGCGGCAAGGACTTCCGTCGGCGCCAGCAACGCGCACTGGAACCCGGTGTCGATCATCTGCAGCATCGCCAGCAGCGCCACGACAGTCTTGCCCGAGCCGACCTCGCCCTGCAACATCCGGTTCATCGGACGTGGTGCGCCGAGCTCCCCCGAGACCACCTCGAGGACCTCGCGCTGCCCTGCGGTCAATTCGAACGGCATCTGCCCCATCATCGCGGTGACCAGGCCGTCGTCACGGCGGGGCGCCGGAGGTCCGGAGGCCCCGAGCTCGCTGTGCCTGCGGGCGACCAGTCCCCATTGCAGCCCGACGGCCTCGTCGAATGTCAACCGCTCGATGGCACGGGCGCGGTCCTCTGCATGGTCACTGATGTGGACTGCGCGTAGGGCCTCGTCTTCAGACATCAGATTGTGTTCGCGCACGAACCAATCCGGCAACGTCTCGGGGACAGGGTCGAGGACGGCGAGGGTTTGGCGAATGCACGCGTAGATGTCCCACGTCTGCACCTTCGACGTAGCGGCGTAGATCGGGAAGTAGTCCTTTTCGAACTCGGCGAGAAGATCGTCGCCGGTCGCGCCGGTGGTCGACGCGATCGAAGTGAGCGATTTCGTGCCGACAGCTTTGCCTGACTTCGCATTCAGCACCATGAACGCGGGATGAGTGAGCTGCATCGCGCCGCGGAAGAATCCGACCTCTCCCGAGAGCATCACCTCGGCGCCTTCGACGAGTGAGTTCTTGATCCAGCGAGGATTGAAGAACGTCGCCGTCACCTTCGGTCGACGATCCCTCAGGGTCACGACGAGATACTGGCGCGACGGCTGATTTCGGACCTGCTTCAGTTCGGCTTTGGCGATCACGTCGACGAACGTGACGTGCTCACCCTCTTCGACGTCGAGGTCCTCCCCTTCACCACGGACCGTCATCGCGTCGCTGTACTTGCGGGGGAAATAGCGCAGCAACTCACCGACGGTGCGCAATCCGAGGTGCTCTTCCAGCGGGTCGGCGGCCTTCTTGCCGATCACGAAGTCCAGGCGGTCGTCCAATGTCGCCATGTTCACTCCACCCCGATGAGCAGCGCGTCGGCGCGGTGGCCGGTGTGAAACGCGACCATCTCCGTGCCTGGATGCTTGCGGTGCACGTGATCGGCAAGTGCCGCAGCGACGTCGGGTCCCGCACCGTCACCGGTCAGCACAGTCACCAATTCTCCGCCGGCGGCGAGCAGAAGGTCGATCAATCCGGCTGCGGCGGAAGCGATGTCGTCACCCACGATGACGACTTCGTCACCGGCGACACCGAGCCCGTCGCCGGGTTTGCAGGTGCCCGCCCAGGTGAGTGCTTCTTCGGCCGCCACCCGGACCGACCCGAACCGCGCGCCGGCTGCAGCCCTGGCCATCGTGTAGCCGTCGTCGACGAGGCGGCGGTCGGGGTCGTGCACCGCCAGCGCCGCGAGCCCTTGCACCATCGACCCTGTGGGCACCGGAACCATGTCGATCCCCCAGTCCGACGCGACCGCCGAACCGGCGACGATCTCCTCGGCCGCGACATAGCCGTTGGGTAACACCATTACCTGCGCGGCGCCCGTGTTGAGTAGCGCGTGCAACAGTTCCTGCGCGCTGACCGCTGAATCGGAGGCCGGGCGCAGAACATCGGCGCCCTCCCCGGCGAACAAGCTCTCGGCGCCGTCGCCGTCGACGACGGCCAGCACCGCGCGCTGCCTGCTCCAGCTGCCGACAGGGAGCCGGTCGGCGCCACCGCTGAGTGCGGTGATCTGGATGCGGCTCAGCGTGCCCACCGCCAGCCCCGCTTCGACTGCAGCGCCGGCGTCGTCGGCGTGGACGTGGACCGAGTAACAGCCGGCGCTGGTTTCGCCGGAATCGCCGAATCCCGAGGCGGCGATCGCGACGGAGTCGCCCAGTTCGTCGAGGCGGGCACGCAGACGCTCGACGTTGTGGGCCTCGCAGTCACTGAGCAGGTACATGACTTCGAAGCTCGGAGACGTTCTACTCGCCGACGGCGTCGTCTCGACCGGCGCGTTCTTGGGGGCCGGCTGATAGACGGCACGCCGGGTGGTGTGACCGGTCAGCGTCGCCGAGAGTGCGTCGAGCAGGACCAGCAGACCTCGCCCGCCTGCATCGACAACGCCGGCATCGGCGAGTACGTCGAGTTGGGTGGGGGTGCGGTCGAGAGCGGATGCTGCGGCGCGGGTGCTCGCGGCGACCACCTCGGCGAGGTCGGCCTGTTCCGAGGCGGCGTCCTCGGCCGCAGCGGCGGCGTCGTGCAGCACTGACACGATGGTGCCCGGCACTGCTTGCCCCATCGAGGCGACGACGAGGGTCACGGCGTGCCGTAGCGCGGTGCTCAACAGAGGACCACTGATGTCGCTGAGCACACCGGCGCGATCGTCGGCGGCCGCGGCGGTGACCTCGGCGATCGCCCTCAGGATCTGCGACAGGATCACACCGGAGTTCCCTCGCGCGCCCCGGAGGGCCCCGTCGGCGAGCGCGGCTGCCACTGCGGTGACGTCGTCCCCGGTGTCGGCGGCATCGGCCTGGGCCCACGCGGCACGCATCGTGAACAGCATGTTTGTGCCGGTATCGGCGTCGGCGACCGGGAACACGTTGAGTTGGTTGATCTCTTCGGTGTGGCTGATGAGGTCGGCGACGGCCGTGTGCGCCCAGTGTCGAAGGCCGGAACCGTCCAGCCGCCGAGCCGCCATCCCACCTCCACACTTCCGCCCCCGTCGGCGTCAGCCTAGTCAGTGCCACGGACACCGCCGAAGACCGTGTCTGGCCAGCTGTGGACACCCTGAACCACCGCGTTTTTGCGATCCCTGCAGTGCCCGGTATCCTGATCAGGTTGTCGGGTCACCCGGTCGTGTGCCGGTCGTTGGCCCCCAGTACTGACTTAACAAGGAGTTCTCACTATGGCTGCCGTGTGCGAGATCTGCGGGAAGGGCCCCGGCTTCGGCAAGTCGGTGTCGCACTCCCATCGCCGGACCAGCCGTCGGTGGAACCCGAACATCCAGTCAGTGCGCGCCGTGTCGACCCCTGGCGGCAACAAGCACCGTGTCAACGTGTGCACGTCGTGCCTGAAGGCCGGCAAGGTCGCGCGCGGCTGACCGCGACCCTCTTCACGGCAGGCGCCAGTCGATCGGCTCGGCGCCTCGCTGTGTCAGTAGTTCGTTCGCACGGCTGAACGGCTTCGACCCGAAGAATCCCCGCGAGGCCGACAGCGGCGACGGATGCGGCGATTCGATGACCGCCGTGTCCTCGAGCATCGGCTTCAGCGTCGACGCATCCCTGCCCCACAGAACTGCCACCAACGGTTGGCGGCGCGCAACGAGCGCTCGGATGGCGCATTCGGTCACGGCTTCCCAGCCCTTGCCGCGGTGGGATGCCGGTGTTCCCGGCCGCACGGTGAGGACTCTGTTGAGCAACATCACTCCCTGTTCGCACCACGGTGTCAGATCGCCCGTGGACGGTGGCGGGTAGCCGAGGTCGTCGCGGTACTCCTTGAAGATGTTGTCCAGGCTGCGCGGCAGCGGGCGTACGTCGGGGGCCACCGAGAAGCTCAGGCCCACCGCATGTCCCGGTGTCGGGTAAGGGTCCTGCCCGACGATCAGCACTTTGACCTTGTCAAGCGGAAATGTGAACGCGCGCAACACATTCGGCCCTGCCGGTAGGTAGCGGTGGCCGGCGGACAGCTCGGCCCGCAGGAATTCACCCATCTGTGTCACCTGGGATTCGACGGGCGCGAGTGCGCAGGCCCAACCTTCGTCGACCAACTCGTTGAGGGGACGTGCAGTCACGAGAGGCCAACATAGCGGGCGGCGCCGGTCAGAACGACTGCCAGCCCGTCTTGCCGTGCCACGTGTCGCCGTCGACGGTCACCCGGGCCGGGCCGGCAACCACGGTTCCGAGGACGCGCCAACCCGACGGCACCGTCCCGGGGAATGTCGCCACGAGCGCGTGGTCTTCGCCACCTCCGAGCACCCACTGCAGCGGATCGGCACCAATCTCGGCGGCCGCGGCGGCCAGCGCGTCGACATCCGGACGCAGAGCGTCGCGGGCGATGTCGATGTGAACCCCGGAGGACGTCGCGATGTGTCCGAGGTCTGCCAGCAGTCCGTCGGAGACGTCGGTCATTGCGGTCGCACCCGCACCCGCGGCGACCGCACCCTGCCCGTAGGGCGGCTGCGGGACGAGGTGGCGCCTTCGTAGCTCGTCGAAGTCCTCAATTCCTCGGTCCCACAATGTGTATCCCGCCTCCGAGCGGCCGAGTTCGCCCGCGACTGCGACAAGATCACCCGGCCGTGCACCGCCTCGGCGGACTGGATCCCGGCCACCGAGGTCACCCAGAGCTGCGACGGAGATCACCCATTGCGGCGCCTGGACGGTGTCACCGCCGACGATGCCCGCACCGAGCAGACCAGCCTCGTGCCACATGCCGTCGGCGAGTTCGACGGCGGGCGCAGTCGCGGTGTCGCCCGGAGCTCCGAAGCCGACCACGAAGGCCGTGGACCTGCCGCCCATCGCCTCGATGTCAGCGGCGTTCTGGGCGATGGCTTTTCGGCCGACGTCGTGCGGTGAGGACCAGTCGAGCCGGAAGTGTCGATGCTCGACGAGCATGTCGGTGCACACTACGGTCCTGCCGTCCGCTGCGGCGACGACGGCCGCATCGTCACCGGGGCCGAGCGTCACGAACGGCGGTTGACGACGTCCGGCGACCAGCCGGTCGATGACGGCGAACTCACCCAACCCCGACAGCGTCGAGTCGGCGTCCTCGGCCGTCATGTCAGTTCCTTTCACCTGCGGTACGTTTGGTCCCTGCGGCGTGGAGTCTATGCAGCCAGATGGAGGGATTTCGGCGTGGTGGAGGCTTTTGTTCTCATCCAGACCGAGGTCGGCCGCGCCGAGGTGATCGCCAAACAACTGGCCGCGCTCACCGGTGTGGTGTCGTCGGAGTACGTCACCGGCCCCTATGACGTCGTGGCTCGTGTCAGTGCCCCGTCCCTCGACGAGCTGAAGGCGACCGTGGTGCCCAGCGTGCAACAAGTCGTCGGCATCACCCGCACCCTGACCTGTCCGATCGCCGACGGGATGCAGCCCTAGAGTTTGGCGTGTGAACAGCCAGCCCGGGGACGGCCCGCCACGCGCCGTTCTGATCGCGGCACTGTCGGTGGCCGTTGCCGGCATCGTCGGCGTGCTGGTGGTGGCCGCGGTGATGCAGCGCTCCCCCGTGCAGGACCCCGTCGCGGTCACCAGCGTGCCCGCCCCGCAGGCCGACAGCCCGGAATGCCGCTCACTGCTCGATGCCCTGCCCCGAGAACTCGATGGCTACCGGCGTGCTCCGCTGGTCGACCCTGCGCCCGAAGGCGCCGCGGCATGGCAGCCGGAGGAGCCGGGCGGCGACGCGTTGATTCTGCGGTGTGGTGTGGACCGGCCGGCCGAGTTCGTGGTGGGGGCGCCACTGCAGGTGGTAGACGCGGTCTCGTGGTTCCGGGTGGGCGAAGCGGGGGCGGGGAATGACCGGGTGGGCGAAGCGGGGGCGGGGAATGACCGGGTGGGCGAAGCGGGGGGCGGCGGGCGCAGCACCTGGTTCGCGGTGGACCGGCCGGTGTATGTGGCGCTGACGCTGCCGCCCGGGTCCGGACCCACGGCGATCCAGACGCTGTCGAAGACCATCGCGGAGAAGCTCCAGCCGCGCAGGCCGGATCCCGCGCCTATCGGCTAGCGAACGTGCGTTCAGGGCGACGACTCAGTCCCTGAGCCGCCCTCAGCGCACGTTCGGTGGCCGTTAACGCAGCCCGGTACCACGGGCGACGGCGGTCTCGACCATCGTCGCGAGCAGTGTGGGGTAGTCGACGCCGCTGGCCGCCCACATCCGCGGATACATCGAAATGGTGGTGAAGCCCGGCATCGTGTTGAGTTCGTTGATCACGGGGCCGTCGTCGGTGAGGAAGAAGTCGACCCGCGCCAGCCCCTGGCAGTCGATCGCCTGGAATGCTCGGATCGACAGCGCGCGGATTTCTTCGGCGACGGCGTCGTCCACCTTGGCGGGGACGTCGAGTTCGGCACCGTCGTCGAGATACTTCGTCTCGAAGTCGTAGAACCCGTCCTCACGTCCGCGCACCCCGGCGACGCGGATCTCGCCGACCGTGCTCGCCTCAAGGTGGCCGTCGGGGAATTCCAGGACGCCGCATTCGAGTTCACGTCCAGGTACCGCAGCTTCGACGATGACCTTCGGATCGTGGCGGCGGGCCAGTTCGATGGCCGAAGGCAGCTGGTCCCAAAGTGCGACGCGGCTGACGCCGATCGACGAGCCGCCGCGGGCGGGTTTGACGAAGACAGGCAATCCCAGGCGTTCGCGGTCTTCCAATGTCAGCGAGTCGTCGCGGGGGCGCAGCACCACTTGATCGCCGATCGGCAGACCCGCGGCGGCGAGCAGCTTCTTGGTGAACTCCTTGTCCATGCCGGCCGCGCTGGCCAGCACACCGGCGCCCACGTATGGCACGCCGGCGAGCTCGAGCAGTCCCTGGATGGTGCCGTCCTCGCCGTAGGGGCCGTGCAGGACCGGGAACACGACATCCACGGCAGCGAGCACATCGCCGGCGGCCTCGCCCAGCGACAGCAGTTGACCGCGGCGAGCCGGGTCGGCGGCCAACGCCAGTTCGGTCCCGGAGCCTCCGGTGACGCCTGGCAGCTTGCCGTCGGTGATCGCCAGCGTCTCGGGTCGTCCGTCGGTCAGCACCCACGAGCCGGTCGGCGTGATGCCGACAGCGGTCACCTCGAACCGTTCCGGGTCGAGATTGCGCAGGATGCTGCCTGCGGAAACGCAGGAGATCGCGTGCTCGGAGCTACGTCCGCCGTACACAACGGCGACGCGGATGCGGCCACTCACAACCTGGAGACGCTACCGCCTGAGCCGTGTCACGCCGGTCCGAGTGCCTGTCCCAGGTCGTTGAGCACGTCGTCGGTGTCCTCGATGCCCATCGAGATCCGGGCGAATCCGGGCCCGACGGGGTCGCCCCACCGGGCTCGCCGGTCCACGGACGTGTGGATGCCGCCGAAGCTGGTCGACGCGACCAGGAGATCGCTGCGGCGAACGAGGTCGTGAACCGCGGCCGCATCGGCGAGCTCGACAGCAACGATGCCGCCGAAACGCCGCATCTGCGCAGCGGCCACCGCATGGGACGGATCTTCGGGCAAGCCCGGATATCGGACTGCGCGCACGGCGGGATGCGAGCGCAGCATGAGGGCGACGGCCGCGGCGTTCTGACATTGCCGTTCCAGCCGGAGCCCGGCGGTACCGAGGCTTCGCAGCACCAGCCACGCCTCGAAGGCACCGAGGATGGGCCCGGCCAGCAATCGCTCCCGTTCCACGCGCTCCATCAGCTCCGCATGGCTGCCCGCAACATAGCCGGCCAGCACATCGCTGTGCCCGGACAGTGCCTTGGTGGCGCTGGCCACCACCAGATCGGCACCCAGCGACAGCGGCTGCTGACCCAGCGGGGACGCGGTGGTGTTGTCGACGACCAGCAGCGTGCCCTGGGAACGGCAGATCATCGCGAGCCGATGGAGGTCCACGACGTCCAGCGTCGGATTGGACGGGGTCTCGGCCAGGACGACATCCGCGGCGCGGGCCGCATCGCACATCTCGTCGCACCGCGCTTCCACGACGGTGACGCCGCGCGCGGCGAGGTATTCACCGGCGTAGGCCCGCGACTGGTAGTAGCCGTCGGAAGGCACGACGAGCGTCTGTCCCGGCAGGGCGACGACGCGCAGGACGGCGGTCAGCGCGGCCATTCCGGATCCGAAAGTCAGTGCGGCAGAGGCGCCTTCGAGCTGAGCCATCGCGGATTCCAACTGCCGCCATGTGGGGTTGGATCTACGGCCGTAGCTGTCGAGAGTGTCATCCTCATCCGCGGGTAGATGGTAGGCCGAGGCCGGCACGGGCGGGGGCGAGACGGGCCCACCCGGAATGGGTTCGGAAGACACAGCTTTGACGCTGCGGGTGGAATCGCCGTAGGTGCCTGCCATTCGTCACTCCGGCTTGGTGGAGCGGCCCAGGAGCAGGGCCACCGCGTCGTCGACCGACAAACCCTTGTGACACACGCGATGCACCGCTTCGGTCAGTGGCATCTCCACGTCGTAGCTCGACGCCAGCGCGAGCACCGATCGGCACGAGGTGACACCTTCGGCCACATGCCCGCCAGTCGCATCGAGGGCCGCCTGCATCGTTCCGCCCTTGCCCAGCCGTTCGCCGAAGGACCGGTTCCGGGAGTGCGGCGAGGTGCACGTCGCGACCAGGTCGCCGATTCCGGCGAGGCCGGCCAACGTGGCGGGCTTGGCCCCCAAGGCAATTCCCAGTCGCATGATCTCCGCCAGTCCCCGGGTGATGATCGCGGCCGCGGTGTTCTCCCCCAGCCCGACGCCGGCGGCCATGCCGCTTGCGAGCGCGATGACGTTTTTGCAGGCGCCGCCGACCTCGGCGCCGATGACGTCGGCGTTGGTGTAGGGCCGGAAGTAACCGGTGGCCAGCGCCCGCTGCAGCGCCACCGCGCGACCGGAGTCGCTGCAGGCGACGACGGTGGCTGCCGGCTGTTCCTCGCCGATCTCGCTGGCGAGGTTTGGGCCCGTGACGACCGCGATCCGGGCCGGGTCGGCGCCGGTGACCTGCGCGACGACCTGGCTCATCCGCATCAGGGAGTCCAGCTCGATTCCCTTGGCCAGGCTCACCAGTGTGGTGTCGGGGCCGAGGTGTTCCCTCCACTGCTCCAGGTTCGGTCGAAGTGTCTGCGACGGGACGGCAAGCAGCACCGTGCATGCGCCTGACAAGGCTTCGGCGTAGTCGCTGGTGGCGCGGATCGTGTCCGGCAGCGCGACGTCGAGGTAGTTCGCGTTGCGGTGAGATGTGTTGATCTCGTCGGCCAGTTCGGGCCGCCTTGCCCACAGAGTGACGCTGTTACCGGCGTCTGCCAACACTTTGGCCAACGCTGTGCCCCACGCTCCGGCACCCATCACCGCCGCCTCAACCACGGCTTCAGAGTAGCCGGGAATAATCGGCTGGCAGGATGACGCTCGTGACCGGCATGAGGAACTCCCATCCGGACGCCGACATCGCACTGGTGATCGCGGTCAAACGGCTCACCGCCGCCAAGACGCGGCTGGCTCCGGTGCTTTCGGCGACGGCGCGTGGAGACGTCGTCCTGGCCATGCTTGTCGACACGATCACGGCGGCGCTGGCGGTTCCCGTATTGCGTTCGGTGCTGGTGGTCACGCCCGACGACGTGGCCGCGGCCGCGGCGCGCCGGCTGGGCGCGCAGGCGCTGTCTGATCCGACGCCGGACGGCCACCTCGACCCTCTCAACAACGCCCTGACCGCCGCCGAAACCGTCGCCCGCACAGAGAGCCCGAATGTCGTTGTGCTGCAAGGAGATCTACCGGCACTCAAACCGCATGAGCTTGCCGAGGCGATCGAAGCGGCAAGAGAATACCCCCGTAGCTTCGTCGCCGATCAGCAGCGCACCGGCACGGCCGCCCTGTTCTCCTTCGGGGTGGCGCTCGATCCACGCTTCGGCGCCGGCTCCGCCGAACGCCACCGGCAGTCCGGAGCCGTCGAGTTGACGGGAGCCTGGCCGGGGCTGAGGTCTGACATCGATACGCCTCAGGACCTCGCCGCGGCGCGCGCGCTGGGCATCGGCCCGGCGACGGCGCAGGCCATTGCCCGTGCCGGATGAATTCGCTTACCTGTTGCCTGACTCGGTGGCATGAGCACCGGCGGATAGGGAATCATCGGACGCATGACCGAAGCCCAGACCCGACCTGATCAGACGGAGTCGTCGGAAACAGTGAGCGCTCCGACTACGGGATCTGGGGATTCGGCGCCGGAAGCGCCCCCGGCAGCGACGTCCCCCGCGGTCGAGAACCCGCTTCCCGAAAAGCGCTACCTCAACCGTGAGCTCAGTTGGCTGGACTTCAATGCCCGCGTCCTCGCGCTCGCCGCGGACCCGTCGCTGCCGCTGCTGGAGCGTGCGAAGTTCCTGGCGATCTTCGCGTCCAATCTCGACGAGTTCTACATGGTCCGCGTCGCCGGCTTGAAACGCCGCGACGAGATGGGACTGTCCGTCCGGTCAGCGGACGGCCTGTCGCCGCGCGAGCAGCTCCGCCGGATCAGCGAGCGCACACAGCAGATCGCGAGCAGGCACGCCACTGTGTTCCTCGATTCGGTGCGCCCAGCGCTGGCCGAGGAAGGCATCATCATCGTCACGTGGGCCGAACTCGACGACGCGGAACGTGGGCGGCTGTCGACCTATTTCCACGAGCAGGTCTTCCCGGTTCTGACGCCGCTGGCCGTCGACCCCGCGCATCCCTTCCCCTTCGTCAGCGGCCTGAGCCTCAATCTCGCCATCACCGTCAAGCATCCCGATGACGGAGGCCAGCATTTCGCGCGAATCAAGGTGCCCGACAACGTCGACCGGTTCGTCGAACTCAGCGCACGAGACGACTCCCCGGGAGTGGTTCGGTTCCTTCCCATGGAGGAGTTGATCGCAGCGTTCCTGCCGGTGCTGTTCCCCGGGCTGGAAATCGTGGAGCACCACGCCTTCCGGATCACCCGGAATGCCGACTTCGAGGTCGAGGAAGACCGCGACGAGGATCTGCTGCAGGCACTCGAGCGTGAGCTGGCCCGCCGGCGTTTCGGTTCGCCCGTGCGGCTCGAAGTCTCCAACGACATGACCGAGAGCATGCTCGAGCTGCTTCTGCGTGAGCTCGACGTCGCGCCGGGCGACGTCATCGAAGTGCCGGGACTACTGGATCTCTCGTCGCTGTGGCAGATCTACGGTGTCGATCGACCAGCGCTCAAGGACCCGCCCTTCGTACCCGCGACCCCGTCGGCGTTCGGCGAACGAGAGACGCCCAAGAGCATCTTCGCGGCGCTGCGCGACGGCGACGTCCTGGTCCACCACCCTTACGACTCTTTCTCGACGACGGTGCAACGCTTCATCGAGCAGGCGGCAGCGGATCCCAATGTGCTGGCGATCAAGCAGACGCTGTACCGCACATCGGGCGACTCGCCGATCGTCAACGCGCTCATCGATGCTGCCGAGGCGGGCAAGCAGGTGGTGGCGCTCGTCGAGATCAAGGCGCGATTCGACGAACAGGCCAACATCAAGTGGGCGCGTGCTCTGGAACAGGCGGGCGTGCACGTCGTCTACGGCCTGATCGGATTGAAGACACATTGCAAGACATGCCTTGTGGTGCGGCGCGAGGGTTCGACGATCCGGCGGTACTGCCACATCGGCACCGGGAACTACAACCCGAAAACCGCGCGTCTGTATGAAGACGTCGGCCTGCTCACCGCCGCCCCCGACATCGGCGCAGACCTCACCGACCTCTTCAATTCGCTGACCGGGTACTCCCGCAAGGAGTCCTACCGCAACCTCCTGGTCGCGCCGTACGGCGTCCGTCGCGGCATCATCGAACGGATCGAACGAGAGATCGCCGCGACCCGGGACGGCGCCGACGGCCGGATCCGGTTGAAGGCCAACGCTTTGGTCGACGAGCAGGTCATCGATGCGCTCTATCGCGCGTCGCAGGCCGGCGTCCGCGTCGAAGTGGTGGTCCGCGGCATCTGCGCGTTGCTACCGGGAGACCCCGCCTTCTCGGAGAACATCGTGGTGCGGTCGATCCTCGGCCGATTTCTTGAGCATTCACGGATCATTCACTTCCGTGCCATCGACGAGTACTGGATCGGCAGCGCCGACATGATGCATCGTAATCTGGACCGGCGCGTGGAAGTGATGGCGCAGGTTAAGGATCCGCGACTGACCGCAGAACTGAACGACATCTTCGATTCGGCGGTGGATCCCAGCACCCGTTGCTGGGAACTGAGCCCCGACGGTCACTGGACGGCGCGCCCCCAGGAGGGACACACCGTGCGTGATCACCAGATGTCACTGATGGAACGCCACCGGCACCACTGACCGCAGCGATGCGCGCACGGGGCGAAGATTCGAGAGCCGGAAGCCCCTCCCGGACTCGCCCGAACTTCCCGACACGCAGGAGTTGAGGTGCCGAAGGAGACAGACCGGATGCAGCTGTGGTGAAGAAGTCCTTGATCCTGGCAGCCGGCGCCGTCCTGTGGCGCCCTCAGAACGGCACGGGCGAGCCGGAGGTCGCGATCATCCATCGTCCGCGCTACGACGACTGGTCTCTGCCGAAGGGCAAGCTCGACGCCGGCGAGACCGAGGCCGTCGCGGCCGTCCGGGAAATCGAGGAGGAGACCGGGTTTCGGTCACACCTGGGTCGACGGCTGCCCGCGGTCGCGTACCCGGTCGACAACGGCATCAAGCGGGTGCGGTACTGGGCAGCTCGCGTCGTCGGCGGGGAATTCTCGGCCAACGACGAAGTCGACGAACTCAAATGGCTCCCGCCGAAGCAGGCCATGTCCGAGCTGGTCTACCCCCACGACCGCAAGGTGCTGCGCCGTTTTCTGAAGCTTCCCGCCGACAGCCGAACGGTCCTCATCGTTCGACACGGCACCGCGGGTGACAAGAAGAGGTATCGCGGTGACGACCGAAAGCGACCGCTGGACAAGCGCGGCCGCGCCCAGGCCGAGTCACTGGTCCGTCAGCTGCTCGCCTTCGGCGCCAAGGACTTGTTCGCGGCCGACCGGACGCGCTGCCATCAGACCTTGGAGCCGCTCGCCGAAGAATTGGGCACCACGATCCAGAACGAGCCGGCGCTGACGGAGGAGGCCTACGCCGAGGACCGCAAGGCCGCGCGGCACCGGATCCTCGAGATTGCCGATACCGCACAGACGCCGGTGATCTGCACTCAGGGCAAGGTGATTCCGGACTTGATCAGCTGGTGGTGCGAACGGGACGGAGTGCGGCCGGACAAGTCCCGCAACCGCAAGGGCAGCACGTGGGTGATGTCGCTGGCCGGTGGCACGTTGCTCGCCGCCGATCACATCGACAGCCCGCTACCGCCGAAAAAGTGACGCCGCAATTGAATTCAAAATAGGCTCACGTCCACACGAAAACGCCGCGGATCCTTCGGGATCCGCGGCGTAGTCGTTGGTAGGTGACTAGTTGCGTCCGCGCTTGGCCGGAGCCTTCTTGGCGGGCGCCTTCTTGGCGGGCGCCGCCTTCTTGGCCGGAGCCTTGGTCGCGGCCTTCTTGGCCGGAGCCTTCTTGGCGGGCGCAGCCTTCTTGGCGGGCGCAGCCTTCTTGGCCGGAGCCTTCTTGGCGGGCGCGGCCTTCTTGGCGGGAGCGGCCTTCTTCACTGCGGCCTTCTTGGCCGGAGCCTTGGTCGCAGCCTTCTTGGCAGCGGGCGCCTTCTTGGCCGGAGCCTTCTTGGCGGGCGCGGCCTTCTTGGCCGGAGCCTTCTTGGCAGCTGCCTTACGGGCGGTGCTCGCCGCGGCGACGCCGCGCTTGACTGCGGGGCCGTCGGCCGGAAGCTTCTGCGCGCCAGCCACAACGGCCTTGAACTGAGCGCCGGGGCGGAAAGCCGGAACGGAGGTGGGCTTGACCTTCACCGTTTCGCCGGTGCGCGGATTGCGTGCCACGCGGGCCGCGCGGCGACGCTGCTCGAAAACACCGAAGCCGGTGATGGTGACGCTCTCACCCTTGTGCACCGCGCGGACGATGGTGTCAACGACGTTCTCCACCGCGGCGGTCGCTTGCCGACGATCCGAGCCCAATTTCTCCGTGAGTACGTCGATGAGCTCTGCTTTATTCATGCAAAACCTCCGAAACCAGTGGCCCTCCTTGGGCCGACTAGTGCACACGGTAAACCTTTTGCCTGCTGATTTCCAAGAGCCACGCGCAATTTCAGGCCCACTCAGCGAATATTTTTCAATCCGCTTGGCCCCCTTACCCTCCTGGGAGGGCCCGCGAAAAGGGGGTTACAGGCGCGGGATTTCAGCGATTTCGACCGCGGATCACGCCGGCAGAGTGCGCGGTTTCCACTGCGGCCTGCGGCCCTCGAATTCTTCGATTTCCGGGAGTTTCCGCAGCGTAAGGCCTATATCGTCGAGTCCTTCGAGAAGGCGCCACGCGGTGTAGTCGTCAATCTTGAACGGCACCATCATGGTTCCGGCGGTGATCGACCGATCTTGAAGATTTACAGTAATTTCCGTCCCGGGGTGCTGCTCGATCAGCTTCCACAACAATTCCACATCATCTTGTGAAACTTCGGCCGCCAGCAGACCTGCCTTGCCGGCGTTGCCCCGGAAGATATCGGCGAATCGGGGTGAGATCACCACCCGGAATCCGAAGTCCATCAGCGCCCACACCGCATGCTCGCGCGACGACCCGGTGCCGAAATCAGCCCCGGCGACCAAGACCGAACCCTTGTCGAAGGGCGGCAGATTGAGGACGAAAGACGGATCGTTGCGCCACGCGGCGAACAGCCCGTCCTCGAATCCCGTTCGTGTGACCCGCTTCAGGTACACCGCCGGGATGATCTGATCGGTGTCGACGTTCGAGCGGCGCAGGGGCACACCGATCCCGGTGTGGGTGCGGAAGGCTTCCATCTTCGGTCTCCTGTCGGGTTCAGTGGCTTGTCTGGGCGAGATCGGCCGGTGACGAGAGCCTGCCTCGTACGGCGGTGGCGGCGGCAACAGCGGGCGACACCAGATGCGTGCGGCCACCCTTGCCCTGCCTGCCCTCGAAATTGCGGTTGGACGTCGATGCGCAACGCTGACCCGGCGAGAGCTGGTCGGGGTTCATGCCAAGACACATCGAGCAACCGGCCTGACGCCATTCGGCTCCTGCGGCGGTGAAGATCTCGCCCAGGCCCTCGGATTCGGCCTGCGCGCGCACCCGCATCGACCCGGGAACCACCAGCATCCGCACACCGTCGGCGACCTTGCGGCCACGCAGCACGTCGGCGACGACACGTAGATCCTCGATCCGCCCGTTGGTGCACGAGCCGACGAACACCGTGTCGACCGGGATCTCACGCATCGGGGTGCCGGCGCGAAGGTCCATGTAGGTCAATGCCTTTTCGGCGGCGAGCCGCTCGGCTTCGTCGAAGATCATCTCCGGGTCGGGCACCGAGTCCGACAGTGGCACGCCCTGACCCGGATTGGTGCCCCATGTGACGAACGGGCTCAGCGTCGAGGCGTCGATGTAGACCTCGGTGTCGAAAGTGGCGCCCTCGTCGGTGCGCAGCTGCCGCCACGCCTCGACCGCGGCGTCCCAGTCTGCGCCCTGCGGCGCGTGCGGACGCCCCTTCAGAAATTCGAACGTCGTCTCGTCCGGGGCGACCATGCCCGCCCGGGCGCCCGCCTCGATGCTCATGTTGCAGACCGTCATCCGGCCTTCCATCGACAGCGATTCGATGGCGCTGCCGCGGTATTCGATGACGTGTCCCTGCCCGCCGCCGGTTCCGATCTTCGCGATGACGGCGAGGATGATGTCCTTGGCGCTGACGCCGGGCGGCAGTTCACCGTCCACGTTCACCGCCATTGTCTTGAAGGGTTTGAGGGGCAGCGTCTGGGTGGCCATCACGTGTTCGACCTCAGATGTCCCGATGCCCATGGCGATCGACCCGAACGCGCCGTGCGTCGATGTGTGGCTGTCGCCACAGACCACGGTCATTCCCGGCTGGGTCAAACCCAGCTGCGGCCCGATGATGTGAACGATGCCCTGCTCGCTGTCGCCCATCGGGTGCAGTCTGATGCCGAATTCCTCACAGTTTCGGCGCAGTGTCTCCACCTGGGTGCGCGATATGGGATCTGCGATCGGCTGGTCGATGTCGATCGTCGGCACGTTGTGGTCCTCCGTGGCGATCGTCAGGTCGGGTCTGCGTACCGTCCGTCCGGCCAACCGCAACCCGTCGAAGGCCTGCGGACTGGTGACCTCGTGGACGAGATGGAGGTCGATGTAGATCAGGTCGGGCTGGCGCGCGGCGCCCTCACCGGTTCCGGGGACGACGACGTGGTCGTCCCAGACTTTCTCGGCAAGAGTGCGGGGCTTGGTCGCGATGGCCATCTTGACTATCTCACAATCTGGGAAGCTAGTATCTCCTTGTGAGACAGGATAGCGGCATCGGCGTTCTGGACAAAGCGGTCACCGTGTTGCATGCGGTGGCCGAGTCCCCATGCGGGCTGGCTGATCTCTGCGAGCGGACGGGCCTGCCGCGGGCCACGGCGCACCGTCTGGCGGTCGGGCTCGAGGTCCATCGGTTTCTCGCCAGAGAGGCCGACGGGCAGTGGCGCCTCGGCCCGGCGCTCACCGAACTGGCGGGACAGGTCAACGATCCACTGCTGGCGGCCGGCACTGTGGTGTTGCCCCGCCTGCGCGAGCTGACGGGCGAGAGCGTGCAGCTCTACCGCCGGGAGGGCACCACGCGCATCTGTGTCGCGGCACTGGAACCTCCTGCCGGGCTTCGCGATACGGTTCCCGTCGGCACGCGCCTGCCGATGACGGCGGGATCAGGGGCCAAGGTTCTGCTCGCCTATGCCGATGCAGCCACTCAACAGGCAGTGCTCCCCGGCGCTTCGTTCACCGATCGCACGCTCGCCGAAGTTCGCAAGCGCGGCTGGGCCCAGAGCGCCGCCGAACGCGAGCCGGGTGTGGCCAGCGTCTCCGCCCCGGTGCGCGATGGCAGGGGTTTGGTGATCGCCGCGGTGTCGGTGTCCGGGCCGATCGACCGAATGGGCCGGCGGCCCGGGGCACGCTGGGCGGCCGACCTCGTCGCCGCCGCCGACGCGCTGACGCGCCGTCTCTGACCCTCTGGCCGCCAGAGGCGTGGGTGCACCCAGAAAAAAGCTCCGAGCCTCGATGAGGCCCGGAGCAATAGGTGTACCCCCGATGGGATTCGAACCCACGCTACCGCCGTGAGAGGGCGGCGTCCTAGGCCGCTAGACGACGGGGGCTAGAACTGCTTTCCGGATGGTCAGCATAGCTCAGGCACGAATGCTGACCTAATCGCTGCCGTTGGCTGGGGTACCAGGACTCGAACCTAGAATGGCTGAACCAGAATCAGCTGTGTTGCCAATTACACCATACCCCATTGGCTGCTTGTAACCGCTGGTCACAAGCTATTTTTCGGCCCTGCTCACCTCGGCTCGATCGTCTCGGGCCGGTGCGAACGTACTCGCGAGCCGACGAGCAGACTACCAAAGATTTCGGACTGCTTTTTCCACGCCCGTCCTGTCAGCCCTCCGTTGTCACGGCCGCCGCATAATCACGCCCGGCCCGCAGCCGGTCCAGGCTGCGGTCGCGGCCGAGCAGTTGGAGCGACTCGAACAAGGGCGGGCTCACCGTCGATCCCGTGGCGGCGACACGGACCGGGCCGAAAGCCTTCCTCGGCTTCAATTCCAAGCCGTCGATGAGCGCCGCCTTGAGCGCTTCCTCGATCTGCGGGGTGCTCCACTGCGCGATGCCCTCCAACGCCGCCACGGCGGCCGTCAGCACCGGAACGGCCTCTGGACGCAATTCCTTGCCCGCCGATTTCTCGTCGAGGGCGAAAGACGAGTCGTCGAAAAACTTGAGCAGGTCCCAGGCATCACCGAGCACGACGATGCGCGTCTGCACCAGCGCCGCGGCCTCGGCGAACTGCGCGTCGTCCAAGCCGGTTCGGTAGCCGTGCGCGGCGAAGAACTCTGCGAGCCGCCGGGTGAACTCGGCTTCGTCGAGCATCCGGATGTGCTCGGCGTTGAGCGCGTCGGCCTTCTTCTGGTCGAAACGGGCCGGATTCGAGTTGACGTCGGTGACGTCGAAGGACGCAACCATCTCGTCGAGGCTGAAGATGTCCCTGTCGTCGGCGATCGACCATCCCAGCAGCGCAAGGTAGTTGAGCAACCCCTCGGGGATGAACCCGCGCTCGCGGTGCAGAAACAGGTTGGACTGCGGATCACGCTTCGACAGCTTCTTGTTGCCGTCACCGAGGACGGGCGGCAGGTGCGCGAACTGCGGCGTCATCTCGGCCACACCGATGCGAATCAACGCCGCGTACAGGGCGAGTTGCCGCGGTGTCGACGGCAGCAGATCCTCCCCGCGCAGCACATGGGTGATCTTCATCAGTGCGTCGTCGACCGGATTGACCAACGTGTACAACGGATCTCCGCTGCCGCGGGTCAGTGCGAAGTCGGGCACCGATCCAGCCGGGAAGGTCGTCTCACCACGGACGAGATCCACCCAGGTCAGATCGGTATCGGGCATCCGCAGGCGCACGACGGGCTGACGACCCTCGGCCCGGAAGGCGGCGCGCTGCTCGTCGGTCAGATCGCGGTCGAAATTGTCGTACCCGAGTTTCGGGTTACGGCCCGCCGCGATATGGCGCGCTTCCACCTCCTCCGCCGTCGAGAAGGCCTCGTAGGCCTCGCCCGCGGCCAGTAGACGCTCGATCACGTCGGCGTAGATATCGCGGCGCAGCGATTGGCGGTACGGGCCGTAGGGACCTCCGACTTCCGGCCCCTCGTCCCAGTCCATACCGAGCCAACGCAACGCGTCGAGGAGCGCGAGGTAGCTCTCCTCGCTGTCGCGCTGGGCGTCGGTGTCCTCGATGCGAAAGACGAAAGCGCCGCCGGTGTGTCGTGCGTATGCCCAGTTGAACAGCGCAGTACGGATCAGCCCCACGTGCGGGGTGCCGGTCGGCGACGGGCAGAACCTGACACGCACAGCCGGCGCGGTCATGGCTTGCCCTTGCGCACAACCGGATTGGTCAACGTGCCAATTCCCTCGACGGTGATGGCCACGGTGTCACCGTGTTCCAGCGGGCCCACGCCTTCGGGGGTGCCTGTCAAGATGAGGTCGCCGGGAAGCAGCGTCATCACCTTTGAGATCCATTCGATGATCGCGCCGATGTCGTGGATCATCAGCGAGGTGCGGCTGCGCTGCTTGACCTCTCCGTTGACCTCCGTGCGGATCTCGAGGTCCGCCGGATCTACATCGGTGACGATCCACGGTCCGACGGGACAGAACGTGTCATGCCCCTTCGCCCTCATCCATTGGCCGTCTTTCTTCTGCTGATCGCGCGCGGACACGTCGTTGGCGATCGTGTAGCCGAGGATGTTCTCGGCCGCGCGCGACGCCGGAACGTCTTTGCAGGGCCGTCCGATCACGGCGGCCAGCTCGCCTTCGAAGTGCACCGGATTGGCGTCGGCGGGCAGTTGGATCGGAATGCCGGGCCCGATGATCGCCGTGTTGGGCTTCAGGAAGATGATCGGATCTTCGAAGGTACCGCCGCCCATCTCTTCGATGTGCGCGGCGTAGTTCTTGCCCATGCACACCACTTTGCTCGCCAAGATCGGTGCGAGAAGGCGTACATCGGCCAGCGGCCACTGCCTGCCGGTGAACGTCGGGGTGCCGAACGGATGCTCGGCGATCTCGCGGGCGATCGCCTCGGCCGTATCGTCGGGCGGGCCTTCGATGGCGACGAAGGCGACTCCATCTGGACTGGCAATTCGACCGAGACGCATGGGTTCAGCCTAGTGCCAGCCGTGCGAGCCGCCGCGACCACGGCAGCAACGGCGGCTGCGTCTCACTATTCGGGAACCTCGTTCGGCATTTTGAGATGGTTGTGCGAGCATGGCGGAGTGGCCACCTCCCAGATCAGTTCGTTGAGGCGCTGGTCCATGCTGGTGATCGGGCTGATCGCCACCCTGTGCGCCAACGTATTCATCAACGGAGTGGCCTTCCTGATTCCGACGTTGCACGCCGAGCGCGGCCTCGACCTCGCCGCGTCGGCATTGATGTCCTCACTGCCCAGCCTGGGGATGGTGGTGACGCTGATCGCTTGGGGCTACGTCCTCGACCGCGTCGGGGAACGTCTCGTGCTCGTGCTGGGATCGGCGTTGACCGCGGCGGCGGCGTTCGCTGCCGCCGCGGTGGATTCACTGCTGCTCACCGGAGTGTTCCTGTTTCTCGGCGGAATGGCCGCCGCGAGCAGCAACACCGCCAGCGGCCGGCTCGTGGTGGGGTGGTTCGACGCCGAGCGGCGCGGGCTGGTGATGGGAATCCGTCAGACCGCCCAACCACTCGGCGTCGGCGCCGGTGCCCTGGTGATTCCGCGGATCGCCGAGTTCGGCGGTGTCACAGGCGCGTTGTTCTTTCCGGCCGCGGCGTGCGCGGCCTCGGCATTGCTCTGCGCCGTCGCGGTGATCGACCCGCCGCGGCCTCCTCGAACGGAGGCCAGCGATACCCAGCTGGCCAATCCGTACCGCCGATCAGCGATGCTGTGGCGGATCCACCTCACGTCGGTCCTGCTGGTCATCCCGCAGGTCTTCATCTGGACGTTCACCCTGGTGTGGTTGATCTCCGAACACCGATGGTCTCCCCAGGCGGCGGGCGTCCTCGTGATGGCGTCCCAAATCCTCGGTGCCGCCGGTCGTATCGGCGCGGGCCGGTGGTCGGATTTCTACGTCACACGTTCCGGCGACGTCGTCTCGTCCCGGCTGCGCCCGATCCGCATCATCGCGGCGGCGGCGGCCGTGGCGATGGCGTTGCTGGCCGTCACCGACTGGTTCGACTCCCCGCTCAGCATCGCCGTCATGATCGCGGCGTCGGTGATCACGGTGTCCGACAACGGGTTGGCGTTCACGCTCATCGCCGAGTACTCAGGACCGTTCTGGAGTGGACGGGCGTTGGGCACGCAGAACACGAGCCAGCTTTTCGCGCAGGGCGTCGCGCCGCCGCTGTTCGGCGGTTTGATTGCAGTCGCAGGCTATCCGGTGGCGTTCGCGGTCTGCGCACTCTTTCCGCTCTTGGCGATTCCGGCGGTGCCACTGCGGGTCGACCCGGATCCTTAGGCTCTGGGCGCAGATTCGCCGCGCGGCAGCTCGAGTAGCGACGCGGCGAGAAAGCACAGTGCGCCGACGAACGTGCCGAGGTTGGCGAGTACCTCGTCTTCGCTGACACCGGTGGTGCGGACGAAAGCCGCGACAGCCGAAACCCCGAATGCCACACACCCGATCAGGTTGACGACTCCGGCAAGCCAGTCACGGGACCGGAGCTCCACAAGCCCGGTGACTGCGGTGATCGCCATCATCGCGAGTGCACCGCTGAGGAGGAAGAACACCGACCCGGTCACGTCGGGAACCCAGACATAGCGCCGCTCAGCGGTCACGGCGTGCGCCCACACGGCAGCGCCGGTACTGACGTTGAACAACAGCGTTCCCGCGAATTGCACTGCCGCCGAACACCATTCGAAGCGCTTTACCCGGTCGGACAGCACCAGCTGCATCCATGCCGCCGTCGTGAAGAACCATGACCCGGCAAAGCACAGCAGATTCGCCGTGCCTGCGCCGGCCCAGGCGGGGAAGCCGGGTGCGGTGGCGAGCGCGAAGAGCGTCGAGCCGGCCGCGAACAGCCAGCACTGCCGCGTCAAAGACGCGAGCGCCGCGATGACTACAGCTTTCCGAGAATCCGCTCGCCGACCTGCGCGGTCGACAATGTGGTGTCGCCTCGGGTGGCGAGGTGCTCGGCGACCGCCTTGTCCACCCGCGCCGCCGCGTCGAACTCAGCCATGTGAGCCAACAGCAGCGACACCGACATGATCGCGGCTGTCGGATCAGCGATACCCTGGCCCGCGATGTCGGGCGCACTGCCGTGCACCGGCTCGAACATCGACGGATTGGTCAGCGTGGCATCGATGTTGCCGCTGGCCGCCAGGCCGATGCCGCCGCACACGGCGGCGGCGAGGTCGGTGATGATGTCCCCGAACAGGTTGTCGGTGACGATGACGTCGAACCGGCCCGGATCGGTGACCATGTGAATGGTCGCCGCATCCACGTGCTGGTAGGCGATCTCCACGTCCGGATATTCGGCGGCGACCGCCTGCACCGTGCGCCACCACAGCGAACCGGCATTGGTCAGCACATTGTTCTTGTGGACCAGGGTCAGATGCTTGCGCCGCTGCAACGCCCTTCCGAACGCATCTTGCACCACGCGGCGCACGCCGTACGCCGTGTTCACGCTGACCTCGGTGGCAATCTCGTGCGGCGTACCGACGCGAATCGCGCCGCCGTTGCCGGTGTAGGGCCCCTCGGTACCCTCGCGAACGACGACGAAGTCGATCTCCGGATTGCCGGCAAGGGGACTCTCCACCCCTGGATACAGCCGACCGGGACGCAGATTGATGTGGTGGTCGAGTTCGAACCGGATGCGCAGCAACAACCCCCGCTCGAGCAGCCCGCTCGGCACCGACGGATCACCGATGGCGCCGAGCAGGATCGCGTCGTAGCCCTTCAACTCGTCGAGCACCGAGTCCGGGAGCACTTCACCGGTCTTCTGATACTGGCGGGCGCCGAGATCGTATTCGTTTTTCTCGACACCGGGCAGGACCGCGTCGAGCACCTTGAGTGCTTCGCCGATGACTTCCGGCCCGATGCCGTCGCCGGCGATGACTGCGAGTTTCATGACAGATCAACCACTTCCAGGGTCAGGGCATTGACATCGCGACCGATCGCGGCAAGCACGTCCTGGGGGACCTCACGGTCCAGCCGCAACATGATCGTCGCGCCCTCGCCGTCGGCGTCCTGGCTCAGCTGCGCGGCAAGGATGTTGACAGCCGCGCCGCCGAGGAGGGTGCCGATCTTGCCCAGTGCGCCCGGCTGATCGTCGTAGTTGATGATGAGGTTGACGCCCTCGGCACGCAGATCCAGGTTGCGGCCGTTGATCTGGACGATCTTCTCCACCAGTTGTGGACCCGACAGCGTGCCAGAGACGTTGACCGTGGAACCGTCGGCGGCCACCGCACGGACGTCGACGACACTGCGGTGATTGGGGCTCTCGGACTCGCTGTCGATCGAGGCCTCGACGCCGCGCTCGGCCGCCAGCGCCGGCGCGTTGACGAACGTCACCTGATCTTCGATGACAGCGGAGAAGAGGCCGCGAAGTGCCGAAAGGCGCAGCACCTCCACCTCTTCGGAGGCCAGCTCACCGCGGACCTGCACACAAAGGTTGGTGGGCAGCTCCGCAGACAGAGCCCCGACGAGCAGGCCGAGCTTGCGCACCAGGTCGAGCCAGGGCGCGACTTCCTCTCCTACGACGCCGCCACCGACGTTGACGGCGTCGGGCACGAACTCCCCTGCCAGCGCGAGTTTCACGCTCGCGGCAACGTCGGTGCCGGCACGGTCTTGAGCCTCGGCGGTCGATGCGCCCAGATGCGGTGTGACCACGACCTGGGGCAACTCGAAGAGCGGGCTGTCAGTGCACGGCTCGGTGGAGAACACGTCCAGGCCTGCGCCGCGGACATGCCCGCTGGTGATCGCCTCCGCGAGCGCGGCCTCGTCGATCAAGCCGCCACGGGCCGCGTTGACGATGATGACGCCGGGCTTGGTCTTGGCCAGCGCCTCTTTGCCGATGAGGCCGGCGGTCTCCTTCGTCTTGGGCAGGTGCACCGAGATGAAGTCGGCGCGGCCGAGGAGCTCGTCGAGTGTCAGCAGCTCGATGCCCAGCTGGGCGGCGCGTGCCTGGGAGACGTAGGGGTCATAGGCGGTGATGTGAGCGCCGAAGGCGGCCAGCCGCTGTGCGACCAGCTGGCCGATGCGGCCGAGGCCCACCACGCCGACCGTCTTGCCGAAGATCTCGGTACCCGAGAACGAGGACCGCTTCCAGGTGTGCTGTCGCAGTGTCGCGTCGGCCGCAGGGATCTGACGGGCCGTGGACAACAGCAGTGCCAGCGCATGCTCGGCTGCGCTGTGGATGTTCGAGGTCGGCGCGTTGACGACCAGGACGCCGCGCGCAGTCGCGGCGTCGACATCGACGTTGTCCAGCCCGACGCCCGCGCGCGCCACGATCTTGAGTTTGGGAGCAGCGGCGAGTACCTCGGCATCGACTGTTGTGGCTGAGCGCACGAGCAGCGCATCGGCGTCGACCACCGCGGCCAGCAGCTTTTCTCGGTCCGGGCCGTCGACCCAGCGGACCTCGACCTGGTCGCCCAGGGCTTCCACCGTCGATTGGGCCAGCTTGTCGGCGATCAGTACAACAGGAAGACTCACGAGGCCTCAGCCTAATGGGCTCTAATGGCGACGTGGAATTGACCGTCGTAGGGAGTGGGCCCAACGGGTTGTCGGCTGCGGTGATCTGCGCCCGAGCAGGCATTTCAGTACGCGTCATCGAGGCGCAGCCCACCTTCGGTGGCGGGGCGCGCACCCTGCCCGACCCTGAGTTCACCGGGGTTTCGCACGACATCTGCTCGGCAGTGCACCCGCTGGCGCTGGCATCGCCGTTCTTTGCCGCTTTCGACCTGCGGGCACGAGGCGTGAAGCTGACAGTCCCGGAGATCTCGTACGCAAACCCGCTGCCGGGCGGCCGGTCGGCGATCGGCTATCGCGACCTCGAGCGCACGTGCGAGGAGCTCACCGACGGTGCATCCTGGCGCAGGCTGTTGGGGCCGCTCGCGGCGGACTGCGACGGGGTGGTCGGGCTGCTCTTGGGCGACAAACGCTCGATCCCGCCCAGCATCCCGGCGGCGTTGCGGGTGGCTCCGCGGTTGCTGGCGCAGGGCAGCCCGGCATGGGGGACCCTCAGAGGCGAGGATGCCCGCGCACTGTTCACCGGCGTTGCAGCGCATACGATTTCGCGGATGCCATCGCTGGTGTCCGCCGGCGCGGGCACCATGCTGGCCACCTTGGCACATGCGGTCGGCTGGCCCATCCCTGTCGGGGGCTCACAGGCGATCCCGGATGCGCTGTTGGCCGATTTGCGTGCCCACGGTGGCGAATTGGTCTGCGGCGAGGAAGTGACGGCGCCACCGTCGGGCGTGGTCCTTTACGACATCGCGCCGACGGCGTTGTTGCGCATCTACGGCGACCGATTGCCCGCCCGCTACGCGAGAACGCTGCGTCGATACCGCTACGGCCCCGGTGTGGCGAAGGTCGATTTCGTGCTCTCCGACGAAATACCCTGGCGTGACGCACGTTTGGCCCACGCACCGACCCTGCATCTCGGCGGGGACCGCGCGACCATGGCCTTGGCTGAGGACGAGATCGCACGAGGCCGCCACCCCGAATGGCCGATGGTGCTCGCGGCGCTCCCCCACCTCGCCGATCCGACCCGCGTGGATTCGCAAGGACGGCGCCCGCTGTGGACCTACGCCCATGTCCCCGCGGGGTCGACCGTGGACATGTCCGAGACCGTCATCGGGCTCTTTGAACGCTTCGCGCCAGGCTTCCGGGACATCGTGGTGGGCGTGCGCAGCGTGCCCGCCGCCCGATTGTCCGACCACAACGCCAACCTCGTCGGCGGTGACATCGGAGTCGGCGGCAACAACATGTTCAGCGCCCTGACGGGACCGGCGCTGCGGTGGAATCCGTGGACCACGCCGATCCCGAAGACCTACCTGTGCTCTTCGGCGACGCCGCCCGGCGGCGGCGTCCACGGGATGGCCGGCTTCTACGCCGCCCGCACAGTGCTCAAGCGGGAGTTCGGGATCAAGGAGCTGCCACCGCTCTTCCCGTGATTCGGCCTGCACCACCCCGTAGGCTGCCCTCATGACGAAATTGGCGGTCATCTACTACTCGGCGACGGGACACGGAACGGCGATGGCGACGCGGGTCGCCGCGGCAGCAGAGGATGCGGGCGCCGAGGTCCGGGTGCGCCACATCGCGGAGACGCGCGATCCCGAGTCGTTCGCGAACAATTCCGCGTGGACGGCCAATTACGAAGCAACCAAAGATCTTCCGGCTGCCACGGGAGACGACATCGTCTGGGCCGACGCGGTGATCTTCGGCTCCCCCACCCGATTCGGCAACACCGCCTCACAGTTCCGCAACTTCATCGACTCCCTGGGTGGCCTGTGGGCCAAAGGCCAACTGGCGGACAAGGTCTACGCGGGCTTCACGTCCTCGCAGACCGCGCACGGCGGCCAGGAGACGACGCTGCTCACCCTCTACGTCTCGCTCATGCATTTCGGCGGCATCATCGTGGCGCCCGGCTACACCGACGGCGTGAAGTTCGCCGACGGAAACCCTTATGGCGTCGGGCATGTCACGGGTTCTGAGAATCGCAACGAGCTCGACGACGCGACGCTGGCGGCGCTCGACCACTTGGCCCGGCGCGTCGTCAGCGTGGCCGACCGCCTCGACTAAGCCGGGTCGCCGCCGCGGGGCAGTGCCCGCATCGCGGTGCGGATCGCGAGATAGATGAACGTCGACGTCACCAGGAAGATCGGCCACCCCATCGCGATCCGCGCGACCGCAAGCATGCCTTCCTGGTCGGTGTCGTAGAGGTAGTACTGCACCGCGAACCGCGTCGCCGACACCGCCGCCATCATCAGCGTGACGAGGTCGAACGCCATACGGACTCGCCGGGTCCGCCGCCAGGTGTCGTCGCGGCCGGTCATCCAGGCCCACACCACGCCGATCAGCGGGCGTCCCACCACGACCGAGACGGTGAAGACGACCGCCATCGCGAGGTACATCCAGATGCCCGGCAGATAGAAGTCTTTCGCCTGCCCGGTGACGAGGGCGAAGCCCGCGCCGACGGCGATGCCCGCGAAGCCGAACAGTGCGGGCCGGGTGGATTCGCGCCGCACCAGCTGCCACGTCAGCACGAGCGCCCCGACAACCACGGCCGCGATGAGCGCCGGCGTCAGACCAGCGAGCGCATTGAGCGCCGCGAACACGATCACCGGAAGGGCCGAATACACCAGCCCGCTGATGCCGCCCGCCCGTGCCAGCAGAGCATCGCCCGGCGTATCACGACCCGTCATGAAACCCGAGCGTACCTAAACGCCGAACTGGGATTCCCGGTCGTGATCTGAGTCAGATCGACAACCGGGAATCCCAGTTCGGCGGTTAGTGCTAGGCGGTTTCGGTGATCGGCCGGTCGACCCAGCTCATCAGGTCGCGCAACTTCTTGCCGGTGACCTCGATAGGGTGCTCGGCGTTCTGCTTGCGCAGACCCTCGAGCTCCTTGTTGCCGCCCTCGACGTTGGCGACCAGACGCTTCACGAAAGTGCCGTCCTGGATCTCGGTCAGGATCTGCTTCATCCGCTTCTTGGTGTCGGCGTCGATGACACGCGGACCCGACAGGTAGCCGCCGAATTCTGCGGTGTCGGACACCGAGTAGTTCATCCGCGCGATGCCGCCCTCGTACATCAGGTCGACGATCAGCTTGAGCTCGTGCAGCACCTCGAAGTAGGCGAGTTCGGGCGCATAGCCCGCTTCGACCATGGTGTCGAACCCGGCCTTGACCAGTTCTTCGGTGCCGCCGCACAGCACGGCCTGCTCACCGAACAGGTCGGTCTCGGTCTCGTCCTTGAACGTCGTCTTGATGACCCCGGCGCGAGCGCCGCCGATGCCCTTCGCGTACGACAGCACGAGGGCAAGACCCTCGCCCTTGGGATCCTGCTCGACAGCGACCAGGCAGGGCACGCCCTTGCCGTCGACGAACTGGCGGCGCACCAGGTGGCCGGGGCCCTTGGGGGCGACCATGCCGACGGTGACGTTGGCGGGCGGCTTGATGAGGCCGAAGTGGATGTTGAGGCCGTGCCCGAAGAGCAGCGCATCGCCGTCGTTGAGATTGGGCTCGATGTCGTTGGTGAAGATCTCGGCCTGGGCCGTGTCGGGCGCGAGCACCATGATCACATCGGCCCACTTGGCGACGGCGGCGGGGGTGTCGACTTCGAGACCCTGCTCTTCGACCTTCTCGCGCGACTTCGAACCTTCCTTGAGGCCGACCTTCACCTGCACGCCCGAGTCGCGCAGGCTCAGCGAGTGCGCGTGGCCCTGGCTGCCGTAGCCGATGACGCCGACCTTGCGACCCTGGATCACCGACAGGTCCGCGTCGTCGTCATAAAACATCTCAACTGCCATCTTCGTGAAACTTCCTTCTTCTCTTAGCTTTTCGGCTTACTACTTGGTACTGATCCCACGCGGGCCGCGAGACAGCGACACCACACCGGACTGGACGATCTCGCGGACCCCGTAAGGCTCGAGAACACGCAACAGCGCCTCGATCTTTTCAGGTGTGCCAGTGGCCTCGACGGTCAGTGACTCGGTGGAGACGTCGACGACCTTGGCGCGGAAGAGATTGACCGCCTCGATGACCTGGCCACGGGTGGTGGCATCGGTGCGAACCTTGATCAGCGCGAGTTCGCGGGAGACGGAATTCTCCTCGTCCTGCTCGACGATCTTGATCACGTTGATCAGCTTGTTCAGCTGCTTGGTGATCTGCTCCAGCGGGGACTCCTCGACGTCGACCACGATGGTCATCCGCGACAGGTCCTTGTGCTCGGTGGCTCCGACAGCCAGCGACTGGATGTTGTACCCGCGCCGGGAGAACAGCGACGCCACGCGGGCGAGGACACCGGGTTTGTCCTCGACGAGCACCGACAGGGTGTGCGTGGTGGCCATCAGAGCCCTCTCTTCTTCGCGCAAGCGCTCATCAGAGCCCTCTCTTCTTCGCGCAAGCGCTCATCAGGCGTGTCCCTCTTCGTTGTCGAACAGCGGTCGGATGCCGCGTGCCGCTTGAATCTCATCATTGCTGGTGCCTGCGGCCACCATCGGCCACACCTGGGCATCGGCGCCGACAACGAACTCGATCACCACGGGACGGTCGTTGATGGCACGCGCCTGCGCGATGACGTCAGCGACGTCTTCGGCACGCTCGCAACGCAATCCGACGCATCCCAACGCCTCGGACAGCTTCACGAAGTCAGGGATGCGACGGGTGTGCGTGGCCAGATCCGTTTGGCTGTACCGCTCTTCGTAGAACAGCGTCTGCCACTGCCGGACCATGCCCAGGTTGCCGTTGTTGATCAGCGCGACCTTGATCGGCACACCCTCGATGGCGCAGGTCGCCAGCTCCTGGTTGGTCATCTGGAAGCAGCCGTCGCCGTCGATGGCCCACACCTCGGCATCGGGGCGACCCATCTTGGCGCCCAGCGCCGCGGGCACCGCGAAGCCCATCGTGCCGAGCCCGCCGGAATTGAGCCACGTCTTGGGCTTCTCGTAGGAGATGAACTGCGCCGCCCACATCTGGTGCTGACCAACGCCGGCGACGTACACGGCGTCCGGGCCTGCCATCTTGCCCAGCGTCTCGATCACGTACTCCGGGCTCAGGCTGCCGTCGCTCTGCGGGCCGTAGCTCAGCGGATAGGTCTGCCGGATGCCGTGCAGGTATTCCCGCCAGCCGTCGACGTCGACGGTCGTACCGTCGCGGCGCAAGGCCTCGATCAGGTCGGTGATCACGTTCTTGACGTCGCCCACGATCGGCACGTCGGCGTGCCGGTTCTTGCCGATCTCGGCCGGGTCGATGTCGGCGTGGATGACCTTGGCCTCCGGCGCGAACGAATCGAGCTTGCCCGTCACCCGGTCGTCGAAGCGGGTGCCCAGTGCGATCAGCAGGTCACTACGCTGCAGCGCCGCCACCGCGGCCACGGTGCCGTGCATACCGGGCATCCCGAGGTTCTGCGGATGGCTGTCGGGGAACGCACCCCGTGCCATCAGAGTGGTGACCACCGGAATGCCGGTCAGCTCGGCCAGCTCGAGCAGCTGCTCGGAAGCTTCGCCGCGGATGACGCCGCCGCCGACGTAGAGCACCGGCTTGCGCGCCTCGGCGATGAGCTTGGCGGCTTCGCGGATCTGCCGGTTGTGCGGCTTGGTGTTGGGCTTGTAGCCGGGCAGCTCGAACTGCGGCGGCCAGGCGAAGGTGCACTCGCCCTGCAGCACGTCCTTGGGGATGTCGACGAGAACCGGCCCGGGCCGGCCGCTCTGGGCGATGTGGAATGCCTCGGCGATGACGCGCGCGATGTCGTCACCGTTGCGGACCAGGAAGTTGTGCTTGGTCACCGGCATCGTAATGCCGGAGATGTCGGCTTCCTGGAATGCGTCGGTGCCGATGAGTGACCGGCCGACCTGACCGGTGATCGCGACCACAGGTATGGAGTCCATGTAGGCGTCGGCCAGGGGTGTGACCAGGTTGGTGGCGCCGGGACCCGAGGTCGCCATGCACACCCCGACCCGACCGGTGGCATGGGCGTAGCCGCTGGCCGCGTGGCCGCCGCCCTGCTCGTGGCGCACCAGCACGTGGCGCAGCTTCTGCGAATCGAACAGCGGGTCGTAGACCGGCAGCACGGCACCGCCGGGGATACCGAAAATGACGTCGACACCGAGCTCCTCGAGCGAGCGGATGACCGCCTGCGCTCCGGTGAGCTGATGCGGGGCAACGGAATTCGTTTGGCGGTTGGCTTGCGCCTGGGCCGTCGCGGAGTTGTGCTTCGCGGCGGTCGCTGTCCCGTTCGTCGGGGTCGCCGACTGCTCGGGCGGTCGCGTGGTGGGTGCGCTCACGGTGTCCTCTGGTCTTTCTCGGTCGGTGCGATCTTCTCAAATCAGTGCTGGGGCAACAAAAAACCCCCGTCAGCCCAGCGGCTGTACGAGGGTTGCGCGTCGATGCTGTTGTGCTATGCCCGAACGAGGGCTAGCGCGGCATCAACGCGCAACCCAATTACTACGAGCATGGTCTGCATAGCAGAGGACGGTAGCCCCCGAACTGGGTAAAGGTCAAATCTCCTACCACGATGCCATGATGGCGACATGCGTAAACCCTCGGCACCGGAGTCGTCCCCCGTGGTCATCAGGATCTCGCCGATGGCCCATATCGCCGTCGGATTCCTCACGCTGGGGCTCTCGGCGCTCGTGTTCGCCGGCCCGGCATGGTTCGTCGTGCTGCTGCTGATCCCGGTAACGCTCTCCATCGTGATCGCGCGCTACCGGACCCTCGCCGATCGGGAGACCGTCACCGCGCGCACGTTGTTCGGCCGTCAAACGGTGCCCTGGGACGACATCGACGGGCTACGTTTCGGACGGAAGGCGTGGGCGGTGGCGCGACGCCGTGACGGGAGCGAGTTCACGCTGCCCGCGGTGACGTTCTCGACGCTGCCGGTGTTGACCGAGGCCAGCGGCGGACGGGTGCCGAACCCCTACGAACAATAGGGCCTAGCCGAGCGGGTTCGCGCCGTTGAGTAGGACCCAGATGGCGACGCCCGCCCCGACACCGAGAACGAGTGCCGCGACGGAACCGACGAAGGGTCGCCGGGCCCATCCACGACCGGCGTCGAGGCCATACCTGCCCGGGCCGACCAGGATGATCGCCGCGACGGCGAACAGCAGCACGATCTGGTACTCGTGGCCGTCGGTGAGGAAGTCCGAAAGTCTCGCGTCGTTGTGCGCGATGGTGGCTTCGGCCAGCGTCGCGGTGACGAGGTAACCCAGCGCGCCTGCGGCCGCGATCGGAGTGAAGAGGCCGATCACCAACAGCACACCCGCGGCGATCTGGCCGCCCGCGGCCACATAGGACAGGATGTCGGCGTTGCGGAAGCCGATGTCGGCGAGCTGGTCGCGGAAGCCCCCGAGACCGGGACCGCCCCATAAGCCGAACACTTTCTGCAGGCCGTGGCCGATGAGCAGCGCTCCGACGGCGACACGGAGCAGCAGCAGCCCGAGATCCTGGGTGCCTCTGCGATCGTCACCGCCGCGGTCCGGATCGACGCCGACCTCGGTGGGCGCGGCCGTCGTCGCACCGTAAGCACCCGCGGCCAGCCCCGTGGTGGGCTGCACGTACGGCAGTGGTTCCGGGTCGTTGAGCAGCGCGAAGGGCTGCGGCGCGGACGGCTTGGCCGAGTCATACCGGGGAATTGCGGTGGTCTCGAAGTCGCCGCCGTAGTTCGCGGAGGGAAGGTCGTCCTCGGGGTCCACCAGGCTCGCCGACGCGGGCCGGCCAGCCGAGTCGTCGGGCCGTTGCCAGGGTCGTGGGTCATGGGGACTCGTCACGACAGCCAGGGTAAGTGCAACTGCAGCCCTCGCCGGGAATTGGCGCGGCGCGTTGAGCACGTGTTTTTCCGCAGGACCGCAGGTCCGGGCGGGTCGCCGCCGCCGACCACGTGGCGAGCAGTTCCCAACGATCCGTAACCTGGCGTGCATGAAGGTCAGTCGGTCGTCAGGGGCTCTTGTCGCACTGGTGTGCGCGTCGCTGCTGGCCGGTGCCGGCTGCGCGCGGTTCGACTCGGCGCAGTCGCAGCCCTTCACCACCGAACCCGAGCTCGCTCCCGGACCGACATCGACGCCGCCACCTCCCCCGCCGCTGCCCGCCAAGCCGTTCCCCAAAGAATGTCCGGCGCCGGGCGTCATGCAGGGCTGCCTGGGCAGCACCAGCGGTCTGATCATGCTTCCCGACAGCCAGTCGGCCCTGGTCGCCGAACGCCTCACCGGCAACATCAAGCAGGTCTCGGTGAAAGCCGAGCCGATCCAGAAGATGCAGATTCCCGTCGACGCGAGCGGTGACGGCGGGCTGATGGACATCGTGCTGTCCCCCACCTACGCGCAGGACCGCTTGATGTACGCCTACATCAGCACCCCGTCCGACAACCGGGTGGTGCGCATCGCCGAGGGTGATCCGCCCAAGCCGATCCTGACCGGCATCCCGAAGGGCGCCACCGGGAACACCGGCTCGCTGATCTTCACCAGCCCGACCACGCTGGTGGTGCAGACCGGCGACGCGGGCAACCCCGCCCAGGCCGCCGACCCCGGTTCGTTGGCGGGCAAGCTGCTGCGCATCGAGCAGCCGACGACGGTCAACCAGGCGCCGACCACGACCGCACTGTCGGGCTTGGGCCCCGGTGGCGGAATGTGCATCGATCCGGCCGACCAGTCGCTCTACGTCACCGACCGCACGCCGACCGCCGATCGGCTGCAGCGGATCACGAAGGACTCGCAGGTGTCGACCGTGTGGACGTGGCCGGATCGCCCGGGAGTGGCGGGGTGCGCCGCGCTGGACGGCACGGTGCTGGTCAATCTCGTCAACACCAAGCAGACGGTGGCGGTGCGCATGGCACCCGAAACCGGTGCGGTGACCGGGGATCCGGAGGTGGTCCGTCAGGATCAGCACGGTCATGCCTGGGCGCTTCAGGTCTCGCCCGACGGCAACGTGTGGGGAGCCACCGTGAACAAGACGACCGGGGATGCGATGAATCTCGACGACGTCGTGTTCCCGCTCTTCCCGCAGGGTGGCGGGTTCCCCCGCACCAACGCCGACAACACCTAGGCAGCCCGGCCGAACGACCGGCAGTCACCGCCGAACGTGCGCTGGTGGCGGCATCTGACCGAAATTCTCGCCCTGGACGCACGCTCGGGATGGTCGGTGCAGGGGCGTGGTTAGCTCGGCCCGGATCCGGGCAGCCGCAGCATCAGCCGTGTCCCGCCTTGCGGGCTGTCTTCCAACGACGCTGTGCCGCCATGGATTTCGGCTTGCTGCGCAACCAACGCCAGGCCGAGTCCGGACCCCGACCGGGAGGCCGTGGTTCCGCGGTGGAATCGCGCGAACACCTCGGAGCGCTCGTGCTCCGGGACCCCCGAACCATTGTCGTCGACGGCGATCTCCACGCCTTCGTGCGAAGAGACCACACTCAAGCGGATCTGGGTGGCACCGCCGTGCTTGACCGCGTTGGCGATGGCGTTGTCGATGACGAGCCGCAGGCCGGCCGGCATCCCCAACATCAGCACCGTCGTCGACGACGCGAGCGATACGTCCAGACCCGGATAGTGGTGCATCGCGTCGTGGGCGGCACGATCGAGCAGTTCGGCGACGTCCACCGGCACGAAGTCGTCGACGGTCGTGAGCTCACCCTGCGCGAGCCGCTCCAGAGCGGTCAGCGTCGCCTCGATGCGGGACTGGGTGCGGATGACGTCACCGATGACCTCCTTGCGCTGCTCCGGACCCAGATCGAGGGTGGCGAGCACTTCGAGGTTGGTCCGCATCGCGGTGAGCGGAGTGCGCAGCTCATGGGAGGCCACGGCGGCGAAGTCGCGCGCGGATTCCAGCGCCGCCCTGGTGCGCTGCTGCTCGTCGCCGATCCTGGCGAGCATGCCCTCGACAGCTTCGGAGATCTCGACGGCCTCCCACACCCCACGCACCTGCACTTCGTCCGGATTCGATTGCGCGTTGATGGCACGAGCCTGCTGCGCGAGCAGGCGGAACGGGTTGACCATGATCAGGGAGATCACCCAGCCCACCAGCATCGTGATCAAGATGACGCCGGAACAGATCCAGAAGACGCGCCAGTGCAGGGAATCGATACGGGCCTGGGTTTCGGCCAGCGGTGCGCCCAGCGCGACCGATGCGTTACCGGTCTTGATCGTGCGGACCCGGTACTCGACACCCCCGATGGTGGCGTCGGCGTACCCGCTGTCGAGGTCGGGCAACACGACGTCGGCGGGGATCGAGACCGTGGTGCCGCCGAAGCGGGCAGTGCGGACCAGACCGCCCTCGGTGGGCTCCGGCCCGACACCTTCCTGCGCGCTACGCAGCAGGGTGTTGACGTCGCCGAGGCTCGACAGTGAATCCAGCCGACGGTCGAGCTGGTCGTACTGATCGTTGGTGACGCCCACCCACACCCAGACACCCAGGGTCAGCACGAGGATCGTCACGCCCAACTGGGACAGGATGACGATCGAGCGCAGCGACAGCCACCGCAGTGGGTGTGCGAGGACGCGGAAGACCAGGTCCTGAATGCGCGTCATCGCGTTCGACTGTAAGGGCTAACTGCAGGCGGCCATGACAAGCTCGCGCACCCGCGCGGCGTCGGCCTGCCCTTTCGTCGCCTTCATCACCGCGCCGACGATCGCGCCTGCGGCCTGCACCTTGCCGCCGCGGATCTTCTCGGCGACATCGGGATTGGCGGCCAGCGCCTCGTCCACCGCGGCCTGGATGAGGGAGTCGTCGCGGACCACGACCAGCCCCCGGTCGTTCATCACCTGCTCGGGTTCGCCCTCCCCGGCCAGCACACCCTCGACGACCTGGCGGGCCAGCTTGTTGGACAGCTTTCCGTCGTCGACGAGCTTGACGACGGCGGCGACCTGCGCGGGCGTGATCGGCAGCGCCTCCAGGTCGACCCCGGATTCGTTGGCTTTCTGCACCAGGAAGTTCCCCCACCAGGCCCGAGCAGCGTCGCTGGACGCGCCGTGGTCGACGGTGGCGGCGATCAGGTCGAGCGCGCCGATGTTGACGAGGTCACGCATCACCTCGTCAGCGATCCCCCATTCCTGCTGAATTCGCTTGCGTGCCAACCATGGAAGCTCGGGGATGGTGGCGCGCAACCGTTCGACGAGCTCGGCACTCGGCGCCACCGGCTCGAGGTCGGGCTCGGGGAAGTACCGGTAGTCCTGTGCGGTCTCCTTGCTGCGACCCGGTGAGGTGTGTCCGTCCTCGTGAAAGTGCCGCGTCTCCTGCGTCACCGTCCCACCGGACTCCAAAACCGCTGCCTGCCTGCGCATCTCGTACCGGACGGCGACCTCGACGCTTTTGAGCGAGTTGACGTTCTTGGTCTCGGTGCGGGTGCCGAACTCGGCCCGGCCGATCGGTTTGAGGGACACGTTCGAATCGCAGCGCATCGAGCCCTGGTCCATCCGCACATCGCTGACGCCCAAGGCGCGCAACAGATCCCGCAGCGCGGTGACGTAAGCACGGGCGATCTCGGGCGCACGTGCGCCCGCTCCCTCGATCGGCTTGGTGACGATTTCGATCAGCGGCACCCCGGAGCGGTTGTAGTCGGCGAGCGAGGTCGTCGCCCCCGCGATGCGTCCGGTGTCGCTGCCGAGGTGGGTCAGCTTGCCGGTGTCCTCTTCCATGTGGGCACGCTCGATCTCGATGCGCCACGTGGTGCCGTCGTCGAGGGGCACGTCGAGGTGGCCGTTGATCGCGATCGGTTCGTCGTATTGGGAGATCTGGTAGTTCTTGGGCTGATCGGGATAGAAGTAGTTCTTCCGGGCGAACCGGCCCCACGGCGCGATGTCGCAGTTGAGCGCCAGCCCGATGCGGATCGCCGACTCGACCGCGGTCTCGTTGAGGACGGGCAGCGAGCCCGGCAGACCGAGGCAGACGGGGCAGACCTGCGTGTTGGGCTCGGCGCCGAACCTGTTCGCGCAACCGCAGAACATCTTGGTGGCCGTCGACAGCTCGACGTGGACCTCAAGGCCGAGCACTGGCTCGTACTTGGCGATGACTTCGTCGTAATCGAGCAGTGGTGCGGTAGCGACGGACATGTTCTCGATCCTAATGGGTCGCCTTCTGGCGCCGAGCAGACGCAAACTCGCACGCTCCGGCGACGATTCGTGCGAGTTTGCGTCTGCTCGTCGGGGAACGCCTACCCGAAGAACTCGGCGGCGTCGTCGTAGCGGCTCTGCGGGACCAGCTTGAGCTGCTTGACGGCATCGGCGAGCGGAACGCGCCCGATCTCTGTGCCGCGGGCGGACACCATCATCCCGTATTCACCTGCGTGGGCGGCGTCGGCGGCGTTGACCCCGAAGCGGGTTGCCAGCACGCGGTCGTAGGCGGTGGGGGTGCCGCCGCGCTGGACATGTCCGAGCACCGTGACGCGCACCTCCTTCTTGATGCGCTTTTCCACCTCGATCGCCAGCTGCTGCGCGACCCCGGTGAACTTCTCGTGCCCGAATTCGTCCATGCCGCCCTGGCGCAGCTGCATCGAACCCTCGGCAGGCTTGGCTCCCTCGGCGACGACGCAGATGAAGTGCGCGTCGCCGCGCTGGAAGCGCCGCTTGACCAGCCGGCACACCTCCTCGACGTCGAACGGCTGCTCCGGGATCAGCGTCATGTGCGCCCCGGACGCCATCCCGGCGTTCAGTGCGATCCAGCCGGCGTGGCGGCCCATCACCTCGACGAGCATCACCCGCTGGTGGGATTCCGCGGTGCTGTGCAGCCGGTCGATGGCCTCGGTCGCGATGGTCAGCGCCGTGTCGTGGCCGAAAGTGACGTCAGTGCAGTCGATGTCGTTGTCGATCGTCTTGGGCACGCCGACGACGGGCACACCTTCTTCGGAGAGCCAGTGCGCGGCGGTGAGTGTGCCCTCTCCCCCGATCGGGATGAGCACGTCGATGCCGTTGTCCTCGAGCGTCTGCTTGATCTGGTCCAGTCCGGCGCGCAGCTTGTCGGGATTGGTGCGGGCAGTGCCCAGCATCGTGCCGCCTTTGGCCAGCAGGCGATCGTTGCGATCGTCGTTGGCCAGCTGGATGCGGCGATCCTCCAGCAGGCCGCGCCACCCGTCGAGGAAGCCGACCACCGACGATCCATACCTGGCGTCGCAGGTGCGCACCACCGCCCTGATCACCGCGTTGAGGCCAGGACAGTCGCCGCCGCCGGTCAGTACTCCGATGCGCATGCTCTGCATCCTCCCCTGTTACAGCGCAGTTGGCAGTGGACCGCGCGCCCTTTCATAGGCCGCCCCCACCCGGTAGAGCCGATCGTCGGCGAGGGCAGGCGCCATGATCTGCAGTCCGACCGGCAGATTGTCGTCAGCCGACAGGCCCGAGGGCACCGACATGCCGCAGTGTCCGGCCAGGTTCAGCGGCAGGGTGCACAGGTCGAACAAGTACATCGCCAGCGGATCGTCGACCTTCTCGCCCAGTGGGAACGCGGTGCTGGGAGTCGCCGGAGATACCAGCACATCGACCTTCTTGTAGGCCTCGTCGAGATCCCGCGCGATCAATGTGCGGACCTTCTGCGCCTGGTTGTAGTAGGCGTCGTAGTAGCCGGCCGACAACGCGTACGCACCGATCATGATGCGGCGCTTGACCTCCGGGCCGAAGCCCGCGGCCCGCGTCAGCGCCATGACCTCCTCGGCGCTGCGGGTGCCGTCGTCGCCGACGCGAAGGCCGTAGCGCATGCCGTCGAACTTCGCGAGGTTCGACGACACCTCCGACGGCAGAATCAGGTAGTAGGCGGGCAGCGAGTAGTCGAAGTGCGGACAGTCGACCTCGGTCACTTCGGCACCGAGCGCGGTGAGCTGGTCGACGGCCGCGGTGAACGAGGTGAGCACGCCCGGCTGATAGCCCTCGCCGCTGCGCAACTGTTTGACGACCCCGACCCGCACGCCCTTGAGGTCACCCTCGGCGCCGGCCCTGGCCGCGGCCACCACGTCAGGTACCGGCGCGTCCACCGACGTCGAATCCCTCGGGTCGTGACCGGCGATGACCTCGTGCAGCAGCGCGGTGTCGAGCACGGTTCGCGCACACGGCCCGCCCTGGTCGAGCGAGGACGCGCAGGCGATCAGCCCGTAGCGCGACACCGTGCCGTAGGTGGGCTTCACCCCGACGGTCGCGGTCAGCGCTGCGGGTTGACGGATCGAGCCGCCGGTATCGGAACCGATGGCCAGCGGCGCCTGCAGCGCAGCGAGTGCTGCGGCGCTGCCGCCGCCGGACCCGCCGGGCACCCGGTCGACGTTCCACGGATTGCGCGTCGGGCCGTAGGCCGAGTTCTCGGTCGAGCTGCCCATCGCGAACTCGTCCATGTTGGTCTTGCCCAGGATCGGGATGCCCGCGGCGCGCAACCGCGCGGTGACGGTCGCGTCGTACGGCGACATCCAGCCGTCGAGAATTTTCGAGCCGCAGGTCGTCGGCATGTCCGTCGTCGTGAAGACGTCCTTGAGCGCCAGGGGGACGCCCGCCAGCGGAGAGGCCGGATCCTCGCCTGCCGCGAGGGCGCTGTCCACCGCCGCAGCGGCTTCCAGCGCCCGGTCCGCGGCGACGTGCAGGAACGCGTTGTACCTACTGTCCGTGGCGGCGATCTGGTCGAGGTGCGCCTGCGTCGCCTCGGTCGAGCACACTTCTTTGGCGGCGATCTTGGCGGCCAGGGTCGCGGCGTCCAGCGTGATCAGCTCGCTCATTCCGCCTCTCCCAGAATCCGCGGCACCGCGAAGCGGCCCTCGGCCGCGTCCGGGGCCCCCGCCAAGGCCTGCTCCTGGGTGAGGGATGGCTGCGGTGCGTCCGGACGGAAGACGTTCACATCCTTGAGTGGGTTGCCGGTGGCCTCGACGCCGGTGACGTCGACCGCCTGGATCTGGCTGACGTGGCCGAGAATCGCGTCCAGCTGCCCGGCGAAGCCGTCCAGTTCACTGTCGGTCAGGGCGAGTCGCGCGAGGCGCGCGAGGTGCGCAACTTCGTCTCGGGAGATCTGTGACACGACCACGAAGCCTAGTCGAGGCGTCACGGCGGCGAGCCGCCCCAACCAGCACGGCGGCGAGCCGCCCCAACCAGCACGGCGGCGAGCCGCCCCAACCAGCACGGCGGGGTTCCCTTCGAGTCGCCCGCCTCGGGCCCTCCGTGACACAGTGTCAGCCGTGCCTTCCTATCTGCTGCGGGTCCAGCTTGAGGACCGGCCCGGCAGCCTCGGCTCTCTTGCCGTGGCGCTGGGCTCGGTGGGCGCCGATATTCTGTCCCTCGACGTGGTGGAACGGGCAGCCGGGTATGCGATCGACGACCTGGTCGTGGAGCTGCCGCCCGGTGCCATGCCCGACATGCTCATCACTGCTGCGGAGAATTTGCACGGCGTCTACGTCGACAGCATCCGGCCGCACACCGGCCTGCTCGAGGCGCATCGGGAACTGGAACTCATCGATCACGTCGCCGCCGCTGACGGGAAGCTGACCCGGCTTCAGGTGCTCGTCGACGAGGCGCCCCGGGTGCTGCGCGTCGGATGGAGCACGGTCGTCGAGCTGACGGAGGCCGGCGCCGCGCGTGTCGTGGGCAGTTCGGGGGCGCCCGAGACGCAGGCCGCGGAGCTGCCGTGGCTGCCTCTCGAACAGGCCTATGCGCTGGACGCGACGGCCGGCTGGGTTCCGCAGGTGTGGCGTGACATGGACACCACGCTGGCGGCCGCACCCCTGGGCTCGTCGCGAACCGCCGTGATGTTGGGGCGCCCCGGCGGTCCCGCGTTCCGACCGAGCGAGGTCGCCCGGCTCGGCTATCTGGCCGGGATCATCGCAACCATCATCGGCTGACGACTACTGCGGCGAATCTTCGGTGGCCGGCCCGTTCTCCAGGAGAGCCCGGAAACCGTCTTCGTCGAGCACCGGGACGCCGAGTTCGATTGCCTTGTCGTACTTGGAACCCGGCGAGTCACCGGCCACCACGTAGGCGGTTTTCTTCGACACCGAACTGGCCGCTTTGCCGCCGCGCGCGATGATCGCTTCCTTGGCCTCGTCCCTGCTGAACCCCGTCAGCGAACCGGTCACCACGATCGAGAGCCCTTCCAGGGTGCGCTCGATGCTGGCGTCGCGTTCGTCGGCCATCCGGACGCCGGCCTCGCGCCACTTGTCCACGATCGCGCGGTGCCAATCGACGGTGAACCAGTCGATGACGGCCGCAGCGATCGTCGGACCGACACCCTCAGTCCCGGCCAGCTGCTCCTCTGAGGCGGCCATTATCGCGTCGAGACTGCCGAATTCGGTCGCCAGCGCCCGAGCCGCGGTCGGTCCGACGTGGCGGATCGACAGCGCCACCAGGACGCGCCACAGCGGTTGCGCTTTGGCCTTGCCGAGATTGGCCAGCAGGCGCTTGCCGTTGGCCGACACCTCGCCGGCCTTCGTCGTGAACAGCTCGGTGCGCAGGAGGTCGTCGGTGGTCAGTCCGAACAGGTCGCCTTCGTCGGTGATCACCTCGGCCTGCAGAAGGGCGGTGGCGGCCTCGTAGCCGAGGCCTTCGATGTCGAACGCGCCGCGACCGGCGACATGGAAGACGCGTTCGCGCAACTGCGCGGGGCAGCTGCGCGAATTCGGGCAGCGGATGTCGGCGTCACCTTCCTTGGCGGGCTTGAGTTCGGTGCCGCATTCCGGACAGTGGGTGGGGAACTCGAATTCGCGCTCGGTGCCGTCGCGCAGGTCGACGACTGGTCCGAGCACCTCCGGGATCACGTCGCCGGCCTTGCGGATCACCACGGTGTCGCCGATCAGGACACCTTTGCGCTTGACCTCCGACGCGTTGTGAAGCGTGGCCAGTCCGACGGTGGAACCGGCGACCTTGACCGGTTCCATGTAGGCGAACGGTGTCACCCGCCCGGTGCGCCCCACGTTGACGCGGATGTCGAGCAGCTTGGTCTGCGCCTCCTCCGGCGGGTACTTGTAGGCGACCGCCCAGCGAGGTGCGCGCGATGTCGCGCCGAGACGCCGCTGCAGCGCTACGTCGTCGACTTTGACCACCACGCCGTCGATTTCGTGTTCGACGTCGTGGCGGTGCTCACCCCAGTACGCGATGCGCTCGGTGACCGCGTCGAGACCCTTCACCTGGGCGGTGTGGTCGGAGACCGGCAGGCCCCATGCCTTGAGCGCGCGGTACGCGTCGTGCAGCGAGGTGAACGGAAACCCGCCCGGACTCTCGATGTGGCCGAGGCCGTGACAGATCATCCTCAACCGGCGCTTGGCCGTGACCGCCGGATTCTTCTGACGCAGCGACCCCGCTGCACTGTTGCGGGGGTTGGCGAACGGCGGCTTGCCTTCGGCCACGAGCCCGGCATTGAGATCCTCGAAGTCGGCAACCCGGAAGAACACCTCACCGCGCACCTCGAGCACGCTCGGAAGAGGAAATTCCTCTGTCGCAGTGAGCTTCTCGGGAATATCGTCGATGGTTCGGGCATTGAGCGTGACATCCTCGCCGGTGCGACCGTCGCCGCGGGTGGCCGCGCGCACGAGCCGTCCGTCGCGATACACCAGCGCCAGCGCGACCCCGTCGATTTTCAGCTCGCACAGATACTGGGCGTTCGCGCCGATCTCGTTCTTGATCCGCGCCGCCCACGCAGCCAGCTCGTCGGGGTCGAACACGTTGTCGAGGCTGAGCATCCTTTCGAGATGGTCGGCGGAGGTGAAGTCGGTGGCAAACCCCGCGCCGCCGACGAGCTGGGTCGGCGAATCGGGGGTGCGCAACTCAGGGTGCGCGTTCTCCAATGCCTCCAATGTGCGCAGAAGCGCGTCGAACTCGGCATCGGTGATGATCGGAGAATCCCGGACGTAATAGCGGAACTGGTGCTCGCGCACCTCGTCGGCCAGTTCCTGCCATCTGCGGCGCACATCGGCATCGGGAGCCTCGTCCGCCTGTTCGGCCAGCACCGATTCGGGATCGCTATCCATTTCCCGTCGCTTCGCTCGCCAGGGGTCCATTTCCCGTCGCTCCGCTCGCCCGGGGCGTCGCCTTCGCACTCACCCTCGCAGGCTATCGAAGCCCAGTGACAGAGATTGCCGGTCCGACTCCGACCGCCTGCGTAGGCTGCACTCATGCCGCATCCGGTCATGTTCCGCGACGACGACGTGGGCCTGGCCGAAGTGCGTGAGATCGCGCTGGGTTTCCCGGGGGCATTCGAAAAGGTGTCGCACGGTCGCCCCGTTTTCTGCGCTCCGAAGATGTTCGCCATCTACGGCGGCAGCGCGAAGTCGGCCGCCAAGGGCGAACACATTCAGTACCCGCACGCGATCCTGGTGAAGGTCGACGACAGCGACCGGGCCGCGCTCGAACAGGACCGGCGCTTCTTCTTCCCGGCCTACATGGGCCCCTACGGCTGGCTCGGCCTGGACCTCACCGCCGCGAAGGTGGACTGGAAGGAGGTTGCCGAACTGGCCGACGCATCGTTTCGCATGGTGGCCGCAAAGAATTTGATCAAGCAGCTCGACCAACGTTGACCCGCCGGAGCACCCGCCAGATTCGATCGGAGATCCCATGAGCTTCGCCAGCCCCTTCCCCGAAGTCGACATCCCCACCGCCAGCGTCTACGACTATCTGTTCGCAGGGATCACCGACGCAGAGCTCGACACCGTCGCGCTGATCGACGCGAAGTCCGGCCGCCAGACCACCTACCGTGAGATGGTCGCGCGTATCGACTCGTTCGCCGGGGCGCTGGCTGCCCGCGGTGTCGGCGTCGGCGATGTGGTCGGTCTGCTTGCGCCCAACAGCTCGGCCTTCGCCGTCGCGTTCCACGGAATTCTGCGCGCCGGCGCGACCGCGACGACGATCAATGCGCTGTTCACGGCCAAAGACATCGCCAAGCAGCTGACGGATTCGAAAGCCAAGATGCTGATCACGGTGACGCCGCTGTTGGCCCAGGCCAGAGAGGGCGCGTCGCTGGCGGGCCTGACCGACGACGACCTCATCGTGCTGGACGGTGCGGGTCGTGACGGCACGGGCGAGGGAGCGGGACACCCCAACGCGGCGGACCTGCTGGCCCCGGGAGCGGCTGCGCCCCAGGTCAATTTCGCGCCGTCGTCCCATCTGGCGGCCCTGCCGTACAGCTCGGGGACGACCGGCAACCCCAAGGGCGTCATGCTCACCCACCGCAACCTGGTCGCCAACGTCGCCCAGATCCGCCCGCTCCACGGGATGCAACCCGACGACGTGGTGCTGGCGGTGCTGCCGTTCTTCCACATCTACGGAATGACCGTGTTGCTCAACGCCGCTCTGCACGCGCGGGCCCGCCTGGTCATCATGCCGAGCTTCGACCTCGGCGAGTTCCTGGGCAACATCGCCGAGCACAAGTGCACGATCGCCTTCATCGCACCGCCCGTCGCGGTGGCCCTGGCCAAGCATCCCCTTGTCGACGAACACGATCTGTCCTCCCTCAACGTCGTCATGTCCGGGGCAGCGCCACTCGACGCCGAGCTGGGTCACGCGGTTGCAAAGCGGCTGGCGTGCAAGGTGGTTCAGGGATACGGCATGAGCGAGCTCAGCCCCGTCAGCCACATCACGCCGTTCGACGGCGGCCGGGTGAACATGCATGAGGACGCGCCGCTGAGCTCCGTCGGCTGGACGGTCTCCAACGCCGCGTCGAAACTGGTCGACCCTGAAACCGGCAAGGAGATCGACGTTCCGGACGAAGGGTTGAGCCAGACCGGTGAGTTGTGGTTCAAGGGTCCCAACGTGATGGCCGGCTACCTCAACAACGAGGCTGCGACCAAGGAGACCATCGACGACGACGGCTGGCTGCACACCGGCGATCTCGCCCAGGTCGACCACTTGGGTCTGGTGTACATCGTCGACCGGCTCAAGGAGCTGATCAAGTACAAGGGCTACCAGGTGCCGCCCGCCGAACTCGAAGCGGTCCTGCTTTCCCACCCCGACATCGCCGACGCCGCGGTGATCGGCGTGCGCGACGAAGAGGGCGAAGAGGTGCCGAAGGCGTTCGTCGTCACCCAAACAGGCGCCGACCTGACCGAGGCGCAGGTCATCGAGTTCGTCGCGGGCAATGTCGCCCCGTACAAGAAGGTTCGCCAGGTGCAGTTCATCGACGCCATCCCGAAATCGGCCTCGGGCAAAATCCTTCGGAAGGATCTGCGGAACTAAAGCCCCGCCAGCTGATGTCGGGCCCTGGCGGACCACGCTTTAGATGTCGTCGGGATCTTCGACCATGCCGTCGACGGCCTTCTGCGCCAACTCGATCGCTGCGCGCGCCCACGCCGCCGTTGCCGCAGCCAACCCACAGGCGGGGCTGATGCCGATGCGGTCCCGCAGGACGGCACGGGCGAAGCCGAGCCGGTCGGTGATGCCCGCAACGGATGCCGCGATCTGCTGCGCAGATGGCTTCGGACCTGGATCGGCGGAGGGCACCGCACCGAGTAGCACGGTCCTGCCCGAGTCGACGAACTCTCCGATACCGTCGAGGTCCGCAACGGACAGCATGTCGAGATCTACCGATACTGCACTGATCATGCTGCGCTGCAGCAACTTCCACGGCAGACCGGAAGCGCAACTGTGCAGTGCGACTTCGCCTCCCACGGCACCGGCGCACTCGTCGAGCAGCGCGGTGACGACCGATTCATCCACCGGGTGTAACGGGCTCAGGCTGGTCACCCCGCTCAGCCTCCCCGCCAGCGCCGCGGGAAGCGACGGCTCGTCGAACTGCACCACGACTGTGCTCTCCAGCCTGCGCTCGAGCTGCCGCCGATGCGCTGCGACGCCCTCGGCGAGCGAGGCGGTCAGGTCGCGGACGGCGCCGGAGTCGGTGATGGCACGGTGCCCGCCCGGCAGTTCCAGCGCAGCCGCAAGAGTGACCGGGCCGGGTGCCTGCACCTTGACGACACGATCGCCGCCCCGCAGACCGGCCTTCTCCCACGCCTCCTCCAGCGCGTCGATGTCCTCGTCGAGCAGACTGGCGGCGCGGCGCGTCACCGAGCTGCGCCCGCTCGCGATGCGGTAACCGCGCGGCACCGTGTCGATCGCGATGTCGACGAGCAGGGCCCCGGCCCGCCCGATCATGTCGGCACCGAGCCCGCGAGCAGGCAGCTCCACGAGATGCGGCAGGCGGTGGAGCTCGCCGACCACCACCTCGGCCGCCTCCCTCGCGGAGGTACCCGGCCAGGATCCGACGCCCGTCGCGGTGGCGAAAACACTCACTCGCCCGACGATATTCGACCCACTACAGTCCTGGTATGACGGGCCGCGTATCCACGGCGCTGATGTGCGCCGCGGCGATCGTCGCGGCGGGCTGTAGTCAGACGGTGAGCGGATGGGCCGTCCGCCCGCCGCCCGCCATCGACGAGGACTCGCGCTCACCGATCGACGTCGACAGTGTGCTGCTCGACCGCGCGCAGATGCAGGCCGTCACCGGCGCGGGCGCCGATCTGACGGCGATCCCGGGAACGGAGAGCAAATTCCCGGTGGACATCGACATCCCGGACTACCTGGCCAACGACATTGCGCCCGAATGCGATTGGGTCTACGCCGAGACGCAGGTGTTCGGTTCGGAAGTCGAGGAGTTTCACAAGACCACCTACCAGAACCCGCCCGACGGCGGCCTCATCTCACAGGCGGCCGCGGGATACCGCGACGCCGCGACGGCCGAGCGGGCATTCGACGCGATGGTCGAGCAGATCGAGCAGTGTGAGGCCACCGGCTCGGGAACTGCGATGGTCGGCGAGGTGACGGCGTCGGAGAATTCCGTCGCCACCCGTCCCGGCACCTGCGGTCGCGACTACCGGGTGAAATCCGCGGTGCTTGTGGAGGTCACCTTCTGCGCATTTCCGGATTCGGTGCCCGACATCGTGATGACGAACATCATGGCGAACGTGCCCGGTTGACCGTCGGCTAGTTCGCGGCGCGGATTGTGGCGCTGCCCAGCACTTCGTCGCCGTCCGGGTCGGGACGGTAGAGCACCAGCGTCTGGCCGGGCGCGACACCCCGCAGCGGGCTGCGCAACGTGACTTCGAGCGCGTCCGCCTTCAGTTCGGCGACGGCATCGGCGATTCCGCCGTGAGCGCGGACCTGCACCACACACTCGACCGGGCCAGTCGGGGCCACGCCGGAGGTGAACACCGGAGCCTCACCGAGCAGACTGCTGACTTCGAGATCGGTGCGGTCACCGACGTGGACGGTGCCGGTCTGCGCGTCGATACCCGTCACGTACCGCGGGCGGCCGTCGGGTCCCGGGCCGGGGATGCCGAGACCCTTGCGCTGGCCGATCGTGAAGCCGTGCACTCCGTCGTGTTCGGCGAGCACGGTGCCCGTCGCGTCGACGACGGTGCCCCGGCGCACACCGATTCGCGCCCCGAGAAACGCCTTGGTGTCGCCGGACGGGATGAAGCAGATGTCGTGACTGTCGGCTTTGTCGGCCACGGCAAGGCCGCGCCGGGCGGCTTCCTCGCGGATCTGCGGCTTCGGCGTGTCCCCGATCGGAAACACCGCGTGGCGCAGCTGCTCTGCAGTCAGGACCGCCAGCACATACGACTGGTCTTTGTCCGCGTCGACGGCGCGGCGAAGCCGGCCGTCGGACAACCTGGCGTAGTGGCCGGTGGCCAGCGCGTCGAAACCGAGCGCGAGCGCACGAGCGGACAGCGCGGAGAACTTGATCCGCTCGTTGCAGCGCACACACGGGTTGGGCGTCTCGCCGCGCGCGTACGACTCCACGAAGTCGTCGATGACGTCCTCTTTGAACCGATCGGCGAAATCCCAGACATAGAACGGGATGTCGAGCACATCGGCCACCCGACGCGCATCACCGGCGTCTTCTTTCGAGCAGCAGCCACGCGATCCGGTGCGCAGGGTGCCCGGCGCCGACGACAGCGCCAGGTGCACTCCCACGACCTCGTGTCCGGCGTCGACCATCCTGGCGGCGGCCACCGAGGAGTCCACGCCACCGCTCATGGCGACCAGTACCCGCATCCTCAGTGCCGTCCCGAACTGGCCAGCGCAGCCTGCCGGGCCCGCTCCACGGCGGCGGGCAGCACCGCGAGCACCGCGTCGACATCGGCTTCTGTACTGGTGTGCCCCAGCGACATCCGCAGCGAGCCGCGTGCGCTGGCCGGATCGGCACCCATCGCTGTCAGCACATGCGAGGGCTGCGCAACGCCGGCGGTGCACGCCGAACCCGTGGAGCATTCGATTCCCTTGGCGTCCAACAGCATCAGCAGCGAATCACCTTCGCAACCGCGGAAGGTGAAGTGCGCGTTGCCGGGCAGCCTGCCCGAGCCCGCCGCGCCGTTGACCTCGACGTCGTCGATCGCGCCGAGCACCCCGTCGATGAGCCTGTCCCGCAGTTCACGCAGGCGCACGGTGCCGGAATCCATGGCTTGTACCGCGGCACTCGCCGCAGCCGCCATACCGACCGCGCCAGCGACATCCTGTGTCCCCGAACGCACGTCACGCTCCTGGCCGCCGCCGTGCAGCTGCGGCACGCACGCGGTGTCGCGGCGCAGCAGGAGCGCACCCACACCGGTGGGGCCGCCGAACTTGTGCGCGGCAATGCTCATCGCCGACAGGCCGCTCGCGGCGAAGTCGACGGGAAGCGCTCCGATCGCCTGGATCGCGTCGCTGTGCATCGGGATTCCGAATTCCGCTGCGACCGAGGCGAGTTCAGGGATCGGCATGATAGTGCCGACCTCGTTGTTGGCCCACATCACCGAGACCAGCGCGACGTCGGCGGGGTCACTCAACGCAGCCCGCAGGTCGGCGGCACTGACGGCGCCGTGTCGGTCGACCGGAAGAAACGTCACCTCGGCGTCTTCGTGGTCGACGAGCCACTGCACCGCGTCGAGGACCGCATGATGCTCGACCGGCGTGGTCACAATTCGACGATGTTGCGGCGACTCATGACGACGGGCCCAGTAGATTCCCTTGACCGCCAGATTGTCACTCTCGGTGCCGCCCGCGGTGAAGATCACCTCCGACGGGCGCGCCCCCAGCAGATGGGCCAGCGTCTCCCGCGATTCCTCGAGCCGACGGCGAGCCAGCCGGCCGGACCCGTGCAAGGAGGACGCGTTTCCCACCGTTGCCATCGCGGCGGTCATCGCCTCGATGGCGGCGGGGCGCATCGGGGTGGTGGCGGCGTGGTCGAGGTAGACCGGCCTGGCAACGGGCACGGACGCAGACATAGCCGTTCCAGGATAGCCGTCGGGCTGCGGCTTTCCCCTATCGCACTCAGGCGACCAGCGCGTGACCCTCGCCGCAACCCGAATTCGTCACCTGTGCCGATCGCTGCTCGCCGCGGACGGCGGCCTCGCACCGTGCCGCCAGCTCACGGCGGTCCTCCCCCGGCAGCTGCAGCGATTCCACGTGGATGTGGCAGACGGTGCGTCGGGCGGTGATAACCCGCTTGATCGAGGTCAGCAATGTGTCGTCGCCGACGAATGCCGGGACGGTGGAGGGACGCCCATCCTTGTGCCGATACGTCAGCCGCAACGGCTGGACGGGCCGGCCGGCGTCGACAGCGGCCTGGAACATGGCGGGTCGGAACCGTCCGTACCCCAGACCGCACCACGTGGTGCCTTCCGGGAATGCGACCACGGTGTGACCGGACCGCAGCCGGTCGGCGACGGCGGCCACCACAGCGGGCAACCTGCGCAGACGCGCGCGGTCGATCGGGATGACCTTCATGATCCGCACGATCGGGCCCAGGGCCGGCCAGTCGGTGAGATCGGCGCGGGCGACGAACGAGCCCGGCAGCACGGTCCCGATGGCGAACACGTCCAGCCACGACACGTGCCCGCTGACGACCAGCACGCCGCGCAGGTTTCGGATCGGTCCGCCGGAGACCGCCATCCGCACGCCGAGCGCACGCAACATCAGGCGGCAGTAGCCGCGCTGCAGGTGCGACCGGCCCGGCAGCGGGATGGCCAGCAGCCAAACCCCGGCGAAGAGCGTCACCGCGCCAGACACGCGCAACGAGGTACGCAGCGCGATCACCCACTGGCGGCCGGGCCCGTCAGCGCCCGCGTGCACGCACCCGGAACCACAGGTCGCACGCTGCAGCCAGGCGTGTTCGTCGGTGATCGTCATGAACGTGATCCGACCGCATCCGCCGCGGCACCCACCGACCGCAGCCGTTTCAGGTACCGGACGTCGGCACGGCGCTTGTCGAGCAGCGCCGGGAAGTCGCCGACCCCGAAGTCCGGGTCGTGGGCAGGTTCGCCGCAGATCTGCGCGCCCAGGCGAAGGTAACCACGCATCAGCGGCGGCACCGTGACCCTGTCGGGCGGCTCGATGTCGTCGAGCCCGAGCCCGTCGACGACCACGGGCCGGTGCGGGTACACGGTGTACTCGGCGGGGGCGGCATTACGGCGCATGACGAAATCGCGGACGCCGCGCAGTTGGCTGCCGGGCGCGCTGCGCCCCTGAGGGTCCTCGACGGGTACTGAGACGCAACCTGTGACGTAGTCGTATCCGCACCGATCCAGGTAGGCGAGGATGCCGGCCCACATCAGCAGCACGACGGCTCCGTTGCGGTGATCGTGACGAACCACCGCGCGGCCCATCTCCACCAGCGACGGACGCAGCGCATCCAGGGCGGTCACGTCGAACTCGGTGGCGGTGTAGAGCCCGCCGGCGGCGATGGCTCCCGGTGGAGGCAGCATGCGGTAACAGCCGACGAGCTCACCTGTGTCGTCATCGCGCACGAGGAGGTGGTCGCAGTACTCGTCGAACCGGTCGGCGTCCAGACCGGCCGTGCTGCTGCCGGCTTGGCTGCTGTCCTGCAACGCGAAGCCGGGTTCGGAGGTGAAGACGTCATGGCGGAGACGCTGTGCGGCTTCGATGGAATCGGTGTCGGTGCACAGCAACAACGCGTAACGCGGGTGTCGCGTCGAATCGTCGGCTGGGGCAGATGTGTCGCTTGGGATGAGTACAGAGGCAGTGCTCATGCCTGCACGGTCGCGCAGGCGTTCAGCGCAATGGCAATCGATACGTGACGTGTTCGTGAGCGCTGGGTGACGGTTGGGGGGGCGTGCTGAGCACGACAAAACGAAAGGCACACAGACAGTGGCCCCTGTCCCGGAGCGGGACAGGGGCCACTGGCGATGCTTGAGCTGCGGAAATCAGCCCTTCCGCGCCTTGACGGCGTCGGTCAGCTGCGGCGTGACCTTGAAGAGGTCGCCGACGATGCCGAGATCGGCGATCTCGAAGATCGGCGCCTCTTCGTCCTTGTTGACCGCGATGATCGTCTTGGACGTCTGCATGCCGGCCCGGTGCTGGATGGCTCCGGAGATGCCCAGCGCGATGTAGAGCTGCGGGGACACCGTCTTGCCCGTCTGGCCGACCTGGAACTGACCCGGGTAGTAGCCGGAGTCGACGGCCGCGCGCGAAGCACCGACCGCACCACCGAGGGAATCGGCGAGATCTTCGACGATCTTGAAGTTCTCCTCGCTACCGACGCCGCGGCCACCGGAGACGACGACAGTCGCCTCGGTCAGCTCCGGGCGGTCGCCCGCGACCGCGGGCTCACGCGACGTGATCTTCGTCGCGTTCTCGGCGGCGGCGGGCACCTCCACGTTGACGACCTCGCCGGCGCCGTCGGCAGGCTCGGCTTCGATCGAGCCGGGACGAACGGTGATGACCGGGGTGTCGCCGACGGCCTCGGCTTCGACGGTGTAGGCGCCACCGAAGATCGAGTGAATGCCCTTGCCGCCTTCCTTTACCTCGACGACGTCGCTGAGAATGCCGGATCCGATGCGGGCGGCCAGGCGTCCTGCGATCTCCTTACCGTCAGCGGTGGAAGCGAGCAGAACGCCGGCCGGGGCGGCAGATTCGGCCAGCGAGGCCAGCACATCCACGAACGGGGTGATCAGGTAGTTCTCTGCGTCGTCGGACTCGGCGACGTAGATCTTGGCGGCGCCGGCGGACTTCAGCCCGTCGACAAGGCCCTCGGCGGTGCCGGGCTTGCCGACGACGACGGCGGCGGGCTCGCCCAGGACACGGGCGGCGGTGATCAGTTCGGCGGTGACTTTCTTCAACGCGCCTTCGGCGTGCTCGACGAGCACAAGTACTTCAGCCATGGGGTTTCTCTCGTTTCTGGGGTCCGAAAGGAATGATCTGCTAGATGATCTTTTGACCGACCAGGTACTCGGCGATCTTCTTGCCGCCCTCGCCCTCGTCGGTGACCTTCTCGCCCGCGGTCTTGGGCGGCTTCGGCGTCGACGACAGCACCTTGGAGCCGGCATTGGCTACGCCGACCTCGTCGGCCTCGACGCCGATTTCGGCGAGCGTCAGCTTTGTCACTTCCTTCTTCTTGGCGGCCATGATGCCCTTGAAGGACGGGAAGCGAGGCTCGTTGATCTTCTCGTTCACGCTCACTACGGCGGGCAGGCTCGCTTCGAGGGTGAACACGCCGTCATCGGTCTCGCGCTCGGCGGTGACCTTGCCGTTCTCGACGCTCAGCTTGCGCACATGGGTCAGCTGCGGCAGACCCAGGTACTCGGCGATGATCGCCGGCACGGCGCCGCCGGTGCCGTCGGTGGCCTCGTTGCCCGCGATGACCAGCTCGGTGCCCTCGATGGTGCCCAGCGCACGGGCGAGGGCCCAGCCGGTCTGCACCATGTCGGAGCCGTGCAGGCCCTCGTCGACCAGGTGAACAGCCTTGTCGGCCCCCATGGACAGCGCCTTGCGGATGGCCTCGGTGGCGCGCTCGGGACCTGCGGTCAGGACCGTGACGGTGCCGCCTGCATCACCTTCTCGTTCCTTGATCAGCAGCGCCTCCTCAACGGCGCGCTCGTTGATCTCGTCCAGCACGGCGTCCGCTGCTTCCCGGTCGAGGGTCCAGTCACCCTCCGACAACTTGCGCTCGGACCACGTGTCAGGAACCTGTTTGATCAGGACCACGATGTTCGTCATGACTCTGGTTCGTCCTCCTCGATGAGGCCGCCAACCGGCCTGCATTACCACGTTTGAAGCAATCACCCCCATATTACCCGTGGGTAACTTGCGGGGGTTCGCAGAAACACCATAGCTGGTCGAAGTTTGCGTGCTGTGGCGCCCGTGACAAGCGAAGAGTTCGTCATCTGTCCGTTAGGGGTTAGCCTGCCTTCCAATGAGCGCAACTGTGAGCAACGGCACGCGTGGGGACGACACCCCCATGGCGTTGACCGGTGAGCGGACCGTGCCCGGCTTGGCCGAGGAGAACTACTGGTTTCGCCGCCACGAGGTGGTGTACCGCCGGCTACTGGAGCGCTGCCGCGACCGCGACGTGCTGGAAGCCGGGTGCGGGGAGGGCTACGGCGCCGACCTGATCGCCGAGGTTGCCACCGGCGTCATCGGCCTGGATTACGACGAATCCGCGGTGGCGCACGTCCGCACCAGATACCCCCGGGTCGACATGCGACATGGCAATCTGGCGAATTTGCCGATACCGGACGGCTCGGTCGATGTCGTCGTCAACTTCCAGGTGATCGAGCACCTGTGGGACCAGGGCCAGTTCGTCTCCGAATGCGCGCGGGTGCTGCGCTCCGGCGGTGTGCTGCTGATGTCGACACCGAACCGAATCACCTTCTCGCCGGGCCGCGACACTCCCGTCAATCCGTTCCACACGCGGGAGCTCAACGCCGCAGAGATGACGGAGCTCCTCGAATCCGCCGGATTCGAGATCGAAGCGCTCTACGGCGTCTTCCATGGCGCCCGTCTGGCGGAAATGGACACCCGGCACGGGGGCTCGATCATCGAAGCGCAGATCGCTCGCGCGCTGGCCGACGCGCCCTGGCCCGCGCAGCTGCTCGCCGACGTGGAGGCAGTCACGATCGACGATTTCGATCTGACACCGGCGTCGCAGCGGAACATCGACGACAGCCTCGACCTGGTCGCGATCGCGGTACGCGCGTGAGCGAAGCACCGCCCGTACCCGGGTTGTTCACCCTCGTCCTGCATACGCACCTGCCGTGGCTTGCGCATCACGGACGATGGCCGGTGGGCGAGGAGTGGCTCTACCAGTCCTGGTCTGCCTCCTATCTCCCCCTGGTCCGGGTTCTGCGCACACTGGCCGCCGAGAACCGCAGGCATCTGATCACCCTCGGCATCACCCCCGTGGTGGCTGCGCAACTGGATGATCCGTACTGCCTTCAGGGCATGCATCACTGGCTGGCCAACTGGCAGCTGCGGGCGCTTGAGGCCGCGTCTACCCGCGTCGCATCGGGCACATCACCGGCATCGGAACCAAACGCGTTGCGGCAGTTCGGGTCCCGCGAGTACGCCGAGGCCGAGCGCGAGCTCGGCGAGTTCGACACGCTGTGGCGGCACGGAGCCAGCCCGTTGGTGCGCGAGCTGCTCGACGGCGAGGTCATCGAGTTGCTGGGCGGGCCGCTTGCCCACCCCTTCCAGCCGCTGCTGAATCCGCGGCTGCGCGAGTTCGCGTTGCGGGAGGGCCTCGCCGACGCGAGGGCGCGGTTCGCGCATACCCCCACCGGAATCTGGGCGCCCGAGTGCGCGTACGCACCTGGGATGGAAACCGGCTACGCCGCCGCAGGGGTGAGTCATTTCATGGTGGACGGGCCCTCACTGCGGGGTGACACCGCATTGGGACGACCGGTCGCCGATTCCGACGTCGTGGCGTTCGGCCGCGACCTGCAGGTCAGCTACCGCGTGTGGTCTCCGAGGTCCGGCTATCCCGGCCATGCCGCCTACCGCGACTTCCACACCTACGACCATGCCACCGGCCTCAAACCCGCGAGGGTGACCGGGCGCAACGTGCCCTCGGACGACAAGGCGCCCTACGACGCTGCGCGCGCCGACGCCGCGGTGGACGTCCACGTGGCCGACTTCGTGGAGACGGTCCGCCAGCGGTTGTCTGCAGAGAGTGCGCGCATCGGCAGGCCCGCACATGTGGTCGCTGCGTTCGACTCCGAGTTGTTCGGTCATTGGTGGTACGAGGGACCGCTGTGGCTGGAGCGCGTGCTGCGCGCACTGCCCGCCGCCGGGATCCGGGTCGGCACGCTCTCAGACGCGATCAGGGACGGCTACATCGGCTCGCCTGTCGAATTGCCGCCCAGCTCTTGGGGTTCGGGTAAAGACTGGCAGGTGTGGTCCGGCGGGAAAGTCGCCGATCTGGTGCAGCTCAACAGCGAGGTCGTCGAGACCGCGCTGAGCACGGTCGACAAGGCTCTCGCCCACGACGCATCGTTGGGTTCGCCCGTGGCAAGGGATTTCGTGGCCGACCAGATTCTGCGCGAGACACTGCTGACCGTGTCCAGCGACTGGCCGTTCATGGTCAGCAAGGATTCGGCGGCCGACTATGCGCGCTACCGGGCACATCTGCACGCACACGCGACGCGGGAGATCTGCGCGGCGGTGGCCTCCGGTCGCCACGAACAGGCGCAGCGGCTGGCAGAGGGCTGGAACCGCGCCGACGGACTGTTCGGCGCGCTCGACGCACGGAGGCTGCCCGCCCCGTGAAGCTGAAAGTTCTTCTGGTGTCTTGGGAGTACCCGCCGGTGGTCATCGGCGGGCTCGGCCGCCACGTCCACCACCTGGCGACCGAACTCGCGATGGCGGGCCACGAGGTCGTCGTGCTCAGCCGCCGTCCCACCGCCACCGATCCGCAGACGCATCCGACCACCGACGAGATCCACGAGGGCGTGCGGGTGATCGCGGCGGCCGAGGATCCGCACGAGTTCACCTTCGGCACAGACATGATGGCGTGGACGCTCGCGATGGGCCACGCGATGATCCGCGCCGGACTCGTGCTTGCCGACTGGCACCCCGACATCGTGCACGCACACGACTGGCTCGTCGCCCAGCCCGCCGTCGCGTTGGCCCAATTCTTCGATGTCCCATTGGTTTCCACCATCCACGCCACCGAGGCTGGTCGCCATTCGGGCTGGGTCTCCGGTGCGGTGAGCCGTCAGGTGCACGCGTTGGAGTCGTGGCTGGTGCATGATTCTGATTCGTTGATCACGTGCTCGGCGTCCATGCGCGACGAGATCAGCACTCTGTTCGGACCGGAGCTCTCCGAGATCACCGTGATTCCGAACGGCATCGACACCGAGGGTTGGCCGTTTGCTCACAGGCGGAAGCATTCGGGGCCCGCCGAGCTGCTGTACTTCGGCCGCCTCGAGTACGAGAAGGGTGTGCACGACGCGATCGCCGCCCTCCCCAGAATCCGGCGTACCCATCCCGGCACCACCTTGACGATCGCGGGCGACGGAACGCAACTGGATTTTCTGCGTGAGCAGGCGCGCAAGCACAAGGTGCTCAAAGCGACCAATTTCGTTGGCCGGGTTGACCACTCGCAACTGCTCGAGCATCTGCACCGCGCTGACGTGGCTGTGCTGCCGTCGCACTACGAGCCGTTCGGGATCGTCGCGCTGGAAGCCGCGGCCACCGGCACGCCTTTGGTCACCTCGACCGCAGGTGGGCTCGGCGAGGCCGTCATCGACGGCGTGACGGGCATCTCCCACCCGCCGAGCAACATCGGCGCTCTGGCCGATGCGGTGCGCACGGTGCTCGACTCCCCCGCCGCCGCACAGCAGCGGGCGATCGCGGCGCGGGACCGCCTGACCTCCGACTTCGCCTGGGACACGGTGGCCGCGGACACGGCTCAGGTGTACCTGGGGGCAAAACGCGCAGTGCGCAGGCCGCAGCCGAGACGGCCGATCGAGGAGCGCCCGCTGCCGGACCGGTAGCGCCTACTTCTTCTCCCGCCAGGCTCGCTCGAACGGCAGCCGCCAGGCATTCGGGGCGATCAACTGGTGGATGGAGTTGGGCCCCCAGGTTCCCGGCTGGTAGCTCTTCACCGCGGGTGGGTCGTCCAGCAGGTCCATCGAACGCTCCCACAGGGATTCGATGCCCTGGGCGGTGGTGAACAGCGTGTGGTCACCGCGCATGGCGTCGAGGATCAGGCGTTCGTAGGCTTCGAGCACGTCGCCGAGCTGCTCGGTCTCCTGGGTGGAGAACTGCATCGACATCTTCTCCAGCTTCATTCCCGGTCCGGGCCGTTTGCCGTAGAACGACAGCGAGACCTTCGAGGCGTCGGCGAGATCGAAGGTCAGATGGTCGGGCCCCTGCGAGCCGACGCCCGACCCGGAAGGGAACATGGTGCGCGGGGCCTCCTTGAAGGCGATCGAGATGATGCGCATGCCCTCGGCCATCTGCTTGCCGGTACGCAGATAGATCGGCACCCCCGCCCAGCGCCAGTTGTCGATGCCGACCTTCAGCGCGATGAACGTCTCTGTATCGGAATCCCTTGCCACGCCGTCCAGTTCGCGGTAGCCGACGAACTGCCCGCGCACCACGTCACGACTTTCGATCGGCAGCATGGAGCGGAACACCTTGTTCTTCTCCTCGCTGATCGCCCTGGGCTCCAGCGCAGTGGGCGGTTCCATCACGACGAACGCCATCACCTGGAAAAGGTGGGTGACGACCATGTCCTTGTAGGCGCCGGTGCTTTCGTAGAAATTGGCCCGTTCGTCGAGGCCAAGCGTCTCGGGGATGTCGATCTGTATGTGGTCGATGAAGTTGCGGTTCCAGATCGGCTCGAAAAGACCGTTGGCGAAGCGGAACGCCAGGATGTTCTGCGCCGCCTCCTTGCCGAGGAAGTGGTCGATCCGGAAGATCTGCCGCTCCCGGAACGTCTGGTGTACGAAGTTGTTCAGCGCGACGGCGCTGGCCAAATCGGTGCCGAACGGTTTCTCCATCACCACCCGCGAACGCGTCACGAGATCGGCGTCGCGCAGCATCGTGATCACCGCACGCGCCGCTTTCGGGGGCACCGACAGATAGTGCAGGCGATGGACTTCCGTGGTGTCGTCGACGGTGAGCCGCTGCTCCGCCTCCGCCACCGCACTGGCCAGCGCCTCGGGTCCCGCGCCCTGCGGCACGTAGGTCAGGATCTTCGCGAAGTTCTCCCACTGCTCATCGGTGAGCTTGTGGGTGCCGTACTTGTCGATGGACTCCTTGGCCAGGGCGCGGAACTCGTCGTCGGTGAGGTCCTCCAGCGAGGTCCCGACGACCTGGATGTGCGGGGCCAGTTCGGACTGGTCCAGGTAGGCCATACCTGGAATCAGTTTGCGCTTCGCAAGATCACCCGTCGCACCGAACAGCACGATGACGTGGGGCGCCAACGGTTCCTCGTCCCTGCGGTAGGGCCGAGCGCCGGGTGCCGGATACGAGATCGTCTGGGGCGTCCTTGTGGTCACCGGGGAAATGCTGTCACCTGTGCCGCGTCGGCGCACTCCATGCCGCGAACGAACCGTACGGAATCACCCCGATGTTCGCTGTCCCTCGGCCGAGTCGTCAGCGCCTGTTTCTTCCTTGTCGGCCTCGTCCCTCGGCCGAGTCGTCAGCGCCTGTTTC
>NZ_JAQGCZ010000006.1 GCF_027706845.1 Mycolicibacterium sp. BiH015 | reverse complement strand
TTCCACGACGCTTCACCGAGTCGGTGCGGCTCGGTCTCGGCCAACAACCGCGCCAGCGCCTGGTGTTCAAGAGCCGGAACCGACCGCGTCACCGTCGCCAATTCGGCAAGAAGCCCGATCAACTCCCGATGAGACAACTCGTCGCACGCCTTCGACAGGATGGCGATCTGCTCACCCATCACCGCCACCGCGTCCGACACCACCTCCATACATCGAACACTAGTTCGAACCACCGACAAACCCAGGATCTGTCGTGACTGCTGAAAGGAACGACAGGAAGAATTCGAGGTTCGGTTAGGACTGTTCGCCTCGGCGAGCCCGGAACGTCTTCACGTCCGGCTTGATGCCTTTCAGATGTTTGGCGCCCGCGAAAGACCACGCGAATCGGTCGTCTTCGCCGATCGCTTCACGCGACGACTCGGCGACCAGCACCGTTCCCGGCCGCGCCGCACCCGTCACTCGCGCCGCGAGATTCACCGGGCTACCGAACCAGTCGCCTTCCCTGCTCACGGCCATGCCCGTCGCGACGCCGGCGCGCAACCGAGGAAAGTCGTCCTCACCCTCGGTCGCATCGATCAGGTGCAGCAGCGTTTCGAGCAGCGGCGCGGGCTCAGGGCTGACCAGCATCACCTCGTCACCGATCGTCTTGATGAATCGCACTGGGGCAACGGCTAATTCGCGGGTGAGATCGGCCAGATGCTGGGCGAGTCGCTCGAGTTCCTCCGGCGGCAAGGCCTCGCCCAGCCGGGTGAAGCCGACAAGATCGGCGAACCCGATCGTCACCCGACGAGCGCCCGGCAGATGCTGCCCTTCGGCACGTTCGGTCGCGTTGATCGCTTCCGTCTCGATCGCATGACGCAGCTGCAGCATCATGACCTCCTGGATCATGGGACCCAGCAGCGGCGCCACATTGCTGACCAACGCCTCAGACGCCTGTGCAATCTCCAATTCCGTTGCGCCCGGACGCATCACCGCCGCGAGGGCCGCGTGGCGCATCGCTTCGGCCGCGCGGGACAAGCCATCCCCGAGAAGTCGGGTGATCTGCACCAGTTCATCGGGGTCGATGCCGACGTCGAGGAAGTCCCGCGTGAACTTGGCCGCTTCCGCGTCGGCGCGCAGGAACACCTCGGCGTCGGGATCGTCGACCCGAGGCAACCCCATCGCCCGCTGAGTCCGTTCGAACAGCCCGAGGTCGACGCCTGCCTTGTCCGCCGCCTGACGCGCGGACACGTACTGGCCGTCGTCGCCTATGACGCGTCGCGACGCCAGCAGCATCGGCGCCGGATTGCCACGAATCTGCTCGACGCTCACGCCGCGTTCGACCAACCAGCCGATCAACTCGGCGCGTTCGGTGCGCGCATCGCCTTCGAGCCCGTCGAGCAGCCCGGATGTCTCCAGATCGAGGTCTTCGGCCACCTGCCCAACGTATACGGTCGCCTCATGACGTCGCCGATCCTGGAGAGCTTCCCGCCGCTCGTCGCCCCCGGCGCCCGCATCTTGATCCTCGGCAACATGCCCGGTGCCGCCTCGCTGCAGGCGCAGCGCTACTACGCCTTCGAGCGCAACGCGTTCCGGCGCCTCACGGCTGCGCTTTTCGGCTTCGACGCCTCCGCACCCTACGATGACCGCGTCACTGCTCTGACGGGGGCCGACGTCGCTGTATGGGATGTATTGAAGCATTGCCGACGGATCGGCAGCCTCGACTCCGCCGTGGAGCCGGACAGTATGGTGGCCAACGACTTCGAGCGGCTCTACGCCGAATATCCGACGATCACCCACGTCTACTTCAACGGCGCGGCAGCCGAGAAGAACTACCGCCGACTGGTCACTGCGCCGGCGCGCCCGAAATACACCCGGTTGCCGTCGAGCAGTCCCGCGCAGACCATGTCCTTCGAGGCGAAGCTGGCTGCGTGGCGTCAGATCACGACCGAGGCCCGTACTTAGCGGCGTACTCCCCCGGCGTCGTCCCCAACATCGCCCGGAAGTCGTTGATGAAGTGGGCCTGGTCGTACCAGCCGAGCCGGACGGCGAGTTCAGCGAAGTCCGACCCCGGATCGGTTTCGATCTCCAGCGCGGCGTTCTGCAGGCGGTACCGGCACAGCACCCATTTCACCGGGACGCCGACGTAGCGCCGGAACACGCGCTGGGTGGTCCGCTCACTCCACGGCGAGTGGCTCATCACCTGCTCCACGCGATGAATGTCGCTGTCGTCGCGGATCCGGTCGACGAGGGCGATCAGCGCCGGATACGTGTCATCCGGCCGGTCGGCCTGCGCGATGAGCCGATCGAGCTGCGCCGCTGCGCTGTCGACGTCGTCATCGAGTTCGACCGGCACTCCGAACAGTGCGGTGTCGACCGGTCGCACCCGCCCCGTCATCGTCGACGCGTCACCCCCGAACCGCGCCGTGAACCCGCCGGGCCGCAAGCGAGCTCCGACGACCCAACCCTGCTCGCTGATCGTGGTCTGGAAAACCCGTTCGACCACGCCGTGCACCAGGGTGTTCGGCAGCGAAAAGCCATGCCGCGCAGCGTCGGAACCCCATTCGTGGGTGATGTGCATGCACGGGAAAGTGATGACCGAGCTGTCGAACGGCGCTGCACCGCGCAGATCCCATGTGACCGACCAGAAGTGCTCAACGTAGGGGTTGCTTTCGGAACTGGGCGGCCACCGCCGCAGGTCGAACACCGAGGAACTGGCCGGCCTGCCGACCACGCCGCGCAGCGGTTGCCCGGATGTCGGGTTTTTCCAAGCACCCACGGCCAGCAGCCTACGAAACTCGGGGCATGTCTGTTCAACCGATTCCCGCGGGATACACCAGCCTGACCCCATTCCTGTGCGTCGCAGGCGCCGCTGCCGCGATCGACTTCTACACCCACGTGTTCGGCGCAACGCTCGTCGAGAGAATGGACGGCCCCGACGGCACCGTCGCCCACGCCGAGCTCGACTTCGGCAGCGGCCGACTGCAACTCGGCGACCCCGCCGACGCCTACGGAATCACCGCTCCCGACTCAGGCGGCGACATCGTGACGTATTCGGTCGCGCACTACTGCCCCGACGTCGACGACGTCGTCGCGCGGCCCGAGAAGGCCGGTGCGACGGTACGTGAGGCGCCGCAGGACTTCGCCACCGGCGACCGGTTCGCGTCGATCCGCGACCCGTTCGGAGTCCGGTGGACCGTGATGACACGGGTCGAGGACGTCTCGGCCGAAGAGCGCGATCGACGCCTGGGCGAGTGGGCGGCACAGAATGTGAACTAGCGTGGCGGCATGTCCTGCGTGTTCTGCGCCATCGTTGCCGGTGAGGCGCCCGCCATCACGATCTACGAGGACGACGACTATCTCGCCATCCTCGACATCCGTCCGTTCACGCGGGGCCACACCCTGGTGATCCCCAAGGTCCACACCGTCGATCTGACCGACACCCCAGCGGAGACGCTGGGCGCCATGATGGCGATCGGCCAGCGCATCGCCAAGGCGGCCCGGTTGTCGGGTCTGCACGCCGACGGCAACAACATCGCCGTCAACGACGGCAAAGCGGCCTTTCAGACGGTGTTTCACATCCACCTGCACGTCGTCCCGCGCCGCGACGGCGACAAGCTGTCGTTCGCCAAGGGGATGCTGGTGCGCCGCGACGCCGACCGCGAGGAGACCGGACGCCTGCTGCGCGAGGCCCTGGCGCGAGTCGACGCCGCGGAGAACTATTGACCCATGGGCATCGCACTCTGGATCGAACAGAACATCGGCTATCGCTTGCTGATGATGCACGACAAGATCTACAAGAGCACCGACGGACGTATCGGGCACCGCATCCCCCTGCCCGGAGTGCCACCCTCGCTGCTCCTGCACACGGTCGGCGCAAAGACCGGGAAACAGCGCACGAACACGCTGTCCTACTTTCCCGACGGGGGCAGCTACTACGTCGTCGCCTCCAAGGGCGGTGACCCGAAGGCCCCGGGCTGGTATCACAACCTCAAAGCCAATCCGGACGTCGAAATCAACCTCGGACCAAAGAGATTCGCGGTGACGGCGACACCTGTGCTTGCGGACGACCCCGACTATCCGCGGCTGTGGAAGATGGTCAACGACGGCAACTCGAACCGGTACGACGGCTACCAGAAACGAACGACGCGCAAGATCCCGCTCGTCCGGCTCACGCCCGAGACCTAGAACAACTCCTTGGCGAGCAGCTCCAGCGTGGCCTCACGCGCCGGCGCGGTCGCAGGATCGACACCGCGGTGAGCCGAGGCGACCGGGTGAACCATCACCTCGTCGACCCCGAAGTGCTCCGCCAGTGCCCGCACCTGGTCGGCGGCTTCGGCGGGTGAGCCGACGACAGCCTGGCGCAATCCCCCGTCGATGACCGACTGGGCGCGTGGGCCGAGATCGGTGGCCTCGGCGTCCTCGACGAGATCGATCGGAATCAGAGGCTGCCCGGTGCGCAGCCGCGCCATCATCTGCAGGTTCGGCAGGATCAACCGGAGTGCCTCGTCGCGGGTTTCGGCGACCACGGCGTTCACGGTCAGGAACGTCACCGGTTCGGCCGCCAGTTCGCTGGGCTGGAAGTTGTCGCGGTAGAACTGCAGCGCTTCGATGGTGCCCTGGCCGGCGAAGTGGTGGGCGAATACGTACGGCAGGCCCTTGGCCGCTGCGAGGCGCGCGGAGTACATCGAGGACCCCAGCAGCCACAGCTTGGGTTCCGTCACGGCGGCCGGGGTGGCCTTCAGGATGTAGTTGTCCCGCATCAGGTCACGCGGCAGCGGCACGCGCACGCCTGCACTGCTAATCAGCTTGACGACGTCGTCCAGGTACTCAGGGAACGCCTCGATGTCGCGTTCGTCGCGGCCGGCGGCACCGCGCAGCGCCAGCGAGGTCACCGGGTCCGAGCCCGGCGCGCGCCCGATCCCGAGGTCGATACGTCCCGGATGGGCGGCTTCCAGCAGCGCGAACTGTTCCGCGACGGCCAGCGGTGCGTGGTTGGGGAGCATCACCCCGCCCGAGCCCAACCGCACGGAGGAGGTGTGTGCGGCGAGGTGCGCGATCAGCACCGGCGGGCTGGTCGCCGCGACGGCGGGCATGTTGTGGTGCTCGGCGACCCAGTACCGCGTGTATCCGAGCCGGTCAGCCGCCTGCGCCAGCAGCGTCGAAGCGGCGATCGCATCGGAGGTGCTCTGGTCGGAGCGCACAGGAACGAGATCGAGGACAGAAAGACGCATTGAGAGTGCAACGTCGCGCCGCGGGATTACGTTCCCGCCGACATCGCACGGGCGGTGGCGAAGATGTCGTCCATCATCGCGGGAGTGAGCCGGCCGGTGAAGGTGTTCTGCTGGCTGGGATGGAAGCAGCCGAGCAGCGTCACGGTGCCGGTGGCGGTGCTCCCGGTGGCCAACGTCGCCAGGGCGCCGTGACCGAACTTCGGTGCCGGAGTCCCCACCGTCCCACCGGTTCGGCGGATCAGCGCCAGAACCGACTGCCACGCGAACCCGCCCAACGCGACGATCACCCGCACGCCGGAGCCGGCGAGCCGCCACTCCGCGTCGAGCCAGGGCGCACACGTCGTCCGCTCGGCGGGTAGCGGCGCATTGCCCGGAGGAGCGCAGCGCACGGCCGCGGCCACCCGAACACCGTTGAGCTGCAATCCATCTGCACTGTCGGTGCACGTCGACTGATTCGCCAGCCCGCTGCGGTGCAGCGACGCGAACAGGAAGTCGCCTGAGCGGTCACCGGTGAACACCCGACCGGTCCGGTTGGCACCGTGCGCGGCCGGCGCGAGGCCGACGATCATGATCCGCGGCCGCGCGGCCCCGAAACCGGGAGCCGGCCTTCCCCAGTACGGCTGATCCGCATACGACTTGCGTTTGACCGCGGCCGCCTCCTCGCGCCACTCGACCAGCCGCGGGCAGGCCCGGCACACCGAGACCCCGGCGTCGACCTGCTTGAGCGTTCTGGCCGCCCCGGCCAGCGCCGCCACGTCGGCGGGAGTCGACGCGACCGCGGTGCGCGTCGTCGCGGGATCACCGGGCCAACCACGACCGGGTCGCACCGGGGTCTCGAAAAGATCACCAGTTCGTGGATGCGGAAGGGGTGTCAAGATTCGTTACCAAGAAGCACCGTTCATCGTTACCACGAAACGCCGTTTTCCTCACCGCAGCGCCGGCGCAGTGGGCTCACCATTGATCCCCAGCACTTCGATTGGGGGCATTCATGCGACGAGCGGCAGCGATAGCGGGGATCTGCATCCTGATCACCGGATGCGCCAGCACGAGTAGTGCGGAGTCCGCCAAACCGACCAGGACGATGATCCCCCGGCCCCTCGTGGAACGTGAGCTCGGCGACGTACTGCTCAGCCCCGAAGAGACCGCCGCGACGATGGGAGTGCCCGCGATGACGGTCACCGAGTCCCAGACCGCGATGACGGACAACAGCGCGATCATGGAACCGATCGAATGCCTCGCGATCGACGGTGCGGCCGAGCTGCAGGTGTACGCGAACAGCGGTTACCGCGCCGAGCGTGATCAGAGCCTCAACGACGGTGCCGTCGGCGGAGGCACCTGGAACACGTACGTGAAGCAGGCCGTCGTGCTGTTCCCCTACCTGGAGAAGGCCGGCGAATTCTTCGAGGCCTCGGTGCAGCAGTGGCCGGCCTGCCGCGAGTACACCCACACCCAGAGCGGTTCACGCTGGAGCCCGGGCCCGATCGTCCGCGAGGACAACCGACTGTCCACGGTCGCCATGCAGCAGGACGCCGCGGCGCCGGGCTGGGGTTGCGGGCGGGCGCTGGTGCACCGCAACAACGTCATCGTCGATGTCAACACCTGCAGCGCCGCTCCAGGCGACTCCGCGTTGCGGATCGCCGACCAGATCGCCGCCAAGGTCGACGCGCAATGGTGAGCCGATAGGCGCCGAAACTCGGTCGTCAAGCGCGTTGGGGCACTGCTACATTCCCGGCGATATCCCATGACGACCGAAGACTCGCGCGGTAGGCGCGTCCCGCTGCTGCTGATCCTGTTCGCCGCATTGATGGCAGGGGCGGGCAACGGCATCTCCATCGTCGCGTTCCCGTGGTTGGTATTGCAGCGCAACGGTTCTGCGCTGGACGCGTCCATCGTGGCGATGGCGGGAACGCTTCCGCTGCTCGCGGCGACGCTGCTCGCCGGCGCCGCCGTCGACAAGCTCGGCCGCAGACGGGTGTCGATGATCGCCGACGCGCTGTCGGCGGTGTCGGTGGCCGCGGTGCCCGTCCTGGCGCTGACATTCGGTGTCGACGTCATCAACGTCGCCGTGCTGGCATGCCTGGCCGCGCTCGGCGCGTTCTTCGACCCCGCGGGGCTGACAGCCCGCGAGACGATGCTGCCCGAGGCGGCGCAGAAGGCCGGATGGACGCTCGACCATGCCAATTCCGTGTACGAGGCGATCTTCAACCTGGCCTACATCGTCGGGCCCGGCATCGGAGGTCTGCTGATCGCCACCCTCGGTGGCATCAACACGATGTGGGTGACCGCCGCCACGTTCGGAATATCGATCGTCGCCATCGGCGTGCTGAAGCTCGAAGGCGCAGGAAAGCCCGATCCTTCTGCGATGTCTGACGGCGTGTGGGCGGGAATCATCGAGGGCCTGCGCTTCGTGTGGAACAACAAGGTCCTTCGCACGCTGGCATTCGTCGATCTGGCAGCCACCGGGCTTTACATGCCGATGGAGAGCGTGCTGTTCCCGAAGTACTTCACCGACCGCAACCAGCCGGCCCAGCTCGGCTGGGTGCTGATGGCGTTGAGCATCGGCGGATTGATCGGTGCGCTCGGCTACGCGGTGATGTCGAAGTACATGAAGCGGCGCACCGTGATGCTGATTGCGGTGCTGACGCTCGGTGTGGCGATGACCGTGATCGCGTTCCTGCCGCCGCTGCCGGTCATCCTGGTGCTGTGCGCGCTCGTCGGGTTCGTCTACGGGCCGATCGCGCCCATCTACAACTACGTGATGCAGACCCGGGCGCCGCACCATCTGCGCGGACGTGTGGTCGGTGTGATGGGATCGTTGGCCTATGCAGCGGGGCCGCTGGGCCTCATCCTGGCCGGTCCGCTGGCTGATGCCACCGGGCTGCACGCGACGTTCCTGGCGCTGTCGCTGCCCATGCTGGCGCTGGGAATCGTCGCGGTGTTCCTGCCCGGCCTGCGAGACCTCGACGCGCCGCACCCTAGACCGGAAGCAGATACTCCTTGAAGAACCGGCCGATCGCCCGCAGCCAGCGGCGGCGCACCGGCCGCGCGAAATGTTCGATGAGGTCGAGGTCTGCCACGACATAACCATCGGAGGCCCGGTACCACATCCCGGCCATGCACAACTCGATGGCGGCCATGGTCGTGACACGGCCAGATGCGATCGCATCGAGGCGTTCGTCGGGCACGAACGCCGGGTACGGCGTCCCGATCCGGTCCGCCACGGCACGCACGTGGATCTCCAACGCACTTGCCGACACCCGCGCCGTACGGCGCATGCCCTGCAACGTCTTCACCTGGGCGAAGACCACACTGTCCCGCATGCGTCGAAGAATAGCCGTAACACAGGCGTAACAAGACATCGCCCGTCCCTAGACTGGCGCTATGCATGCGCTGGGCAGCCTGATCGCCGACCTCCCCGAGGGCACGGTCGTGACCGATCCCGACATTCTCGAGTCCTACCGGCAGGATCGCGCCGCTGATCCCAGTGCAGGTGTCCCACTGGCCGTCGTCCGGCCGCAGCGCACCGAAGAAGTCCAGACCGTTCTGCGTTGGGCCAGCACCCACCGGGTGGCCGTGGTGCCGCGCGGCATGGGCACCGGATTGTCAGGCGGCGCAACGGCGCTCGACGGCAGCATCGTGCTCAGCACCGAGAAGATGCGCGACATCACCGTAGACCCGGTCACCCGCACCGCGGTCGTACAGCCCGGACTGCTCAACGCCGAGGTCAAGAAGGCCGTCGCCGAATACGGCCTCTGGTATCCGCCGGACCCGTCCTCATTCGAGATCTGCAGCATCGGCGGCAACGTCGCCACCAACGCCGGCGGTCTGTGCTGCGTAAAATACGGCGTGACAACCGATTACGTGCTCGGACTTCAAGTGGTGCTGGCCGACGGCACCGCGGTGCGGCTCGGCGGGCCGCGCCTGAAGGATGTCGCCGGCTTGTCGCTGACGAAGCTCTTCGTCGGCAGCGAAGGGACACTCGGTGTCGTCACCGAGGTCACGGTGAAGCTCCTGCCTGCTCAGAACCCCGCCTGCACCGTCGTCGCCACCTTCGACTCGGTCGAGGACGCGGCCGCGGCGGTGGTCACCATCACCGGAAAGATCCGACCCTCGATGCTCGAGTTCATGGACTCTGCGGCGATCAACGCCGTCGAGGACAAGCTCAAGATGGGGCTGGACCGCGAAGCCGGGGCGATGATGGTCGCGGCAAGCGACGACCGTGGGCCCTCCGGCGCCCAGGACGCCGAGTTCATGGCCGAAGTGTTCACCAAACACGGTGCCAAGGAAGTCTTTTCGACGTCAGACCCCGACGAGGGTGAGGCGTTCGTCGCGGCGCGGCGCTTCGCGATCCCGGCCGTGGAGGCCAAGGGTTCGCTCCTGCTGGAGGACGTGGGCGTCCCGCTGCCCGCGCTGGCCGACCTGGTCAGCGGCGTGGAGAAGATCGCCGCCGAACGCGACCTGACGATCTCGGTCATTGCCCACGCCGGCGACGGAAACACCCACCCGCTCATCGTGTTCGATCCGGCGGACGCCGCGATGGAACAGCGCGCGCAGCAGGCGTTCGGCGAGATCATGGATCTGGCGGTGGGACTCGGCGGCACCATCACCGGCGAGCACGGTGTCGGCAGGTTGAAGCGGCCGTGGCTGGCCGGGCAGCTCGGACCTGAAGCGATGGAACTCAACCGCCGCATCAAAGCGGCCCTCGACCCCGACGGCATCCTCAATCCCGGAGCAGCTATCTAGGGCTTTCACACCAGGTTCTTGGCGATCAGCGACTGCGCGGTATCGAGAATGGTCTCGCTGACCGGTCGGGGCGTCCAGCCCAGTAGGGCCTTGGCCTTGGCATTGCTGATCTGCGGGCGCCGGCCGAGTCGAGACACCGCCTCGCGCAACGCCGGGACTGTCCGAGCGAGTTCGCGGACTTCTGCTTCGCTGTACTCGCTGGTGGGGACCTTCGATGCGGCGGCCCCCAGACCCTCGCGCAAGATGCGCGCGATCCCGAGAAAGCTCTCCGCAGGTCCGTCGGCTGTCAGCAGGATGCGTTCGCCGGCGGCGCCGGCCGTCTCCAGCGCCTGCAGGTGGGCGGTGGCGACGTCGCGCACGTCGACGACGCCGAAGTACTGCGGCGCAACCCGATCGAGGGCACCGGTGAGCATCGACTGGATGAACTTCACCGACGTGGAGAGATGCTGGCCGAGAGTGGGGCCGAAAATGCCCACGGGCACCAAGGTCGTCAGTTCGAGCCCGCCGCCCTGCGTCTCGATGAAGTTCCATGCTGTGCGCTCGGCAATGGCCTTGGACCGGATATAGGCGGTGTTGTCGTCGTCCGGGTCGGTCCAGTCGTCCTCGGTCCAGTGGTCGCCCGCTTTGTCGGAGTACCCCACCGCGGCGAACGAGGACGTTATGACGACCCGGCGGCACCCCGCATCGCGGGCGTGACGCAGCACTCGCAGGGCGCCTTCGCGCGCGGGGATGATGATCTCATCGTCGTTCTCGGGAGCTTCGGCCGGAAACGGTGATGCGATGTGCAGCACGTCTGCAACTCCGGCGACCGCCTCCGCCCACCCGTCGTCAGCGGTGAGGTCGGCCAGCACTATCTCGATCAGTCCCGGGTCCAGCCCCTGCCCGGCAACGGTTTCGGAGAGTTCCCGGGCACGGGCTCGGCTGCGCAGGGCGGCGCGCACAGGGTAATGGCGGCGGAGCAGCTGACTGACGACGTGGCTGCCGACGTAGCCGGCGGCACCGGTTACCAGCACCAAGGACTTGTCACTCATCCGCGTCGAGGAGATCTGGTCGGGGCAACGTCGTCGGTTGTGTTCATTTGTCGAAGGCTTTCCGCAGTGTGTGGACCGCCAGTTCGACCGCGGCGGTGGTTGCCGCAGTCGCGCGGAGAGGGTTGAGCATCATGAAATCGTGGATGATGCCGTTGAACCGGACGCTGGTGGTGCGCACGCCGGCAGCAGTGAGTTTCCGGGCGTACGCCTCGCCCTCGTCGCGCAGGACGTCGTTCTCGTCGACGATCACCAGCGCCGGCGGCAAGTCCCGCAAGTCGTCGACAGTGGCGCGTAGCGGCGAAGCGGTGATCTCCGAGCGCGTCGCCGCGTCTGGCAGGTAGCAGTCCCAGAACCACGCCATTGCCTTTGCTGTGAGAAACGGGCCCTCGGCGAACTCTCGGTAGCTACTGGTGTCCTGGCCGGCGTCGGTCACCGGGTAGTACAGCGACTGGTGGACGAAGGTGACGTCGCCGCGCTGTTTGGCCATGATCGCCACCGCAGCGGCCATGTCACCGCCCACTGAATCACCGGCCACAGCCATCCGCGCGGCGTCCAACCCCTCGCTGGCGCCGCGCTCGGTGATCCACTGGGCGGTGGCATAGGCCTGCTCGATCGCCACCGGGTACCGCGCCTCCGGTGAGCGGTCGTACTCCACGAACGCCACTGCCGCGTGGACACCGACCGCCAACTCGCGCACCAGGCGGTCATGGGTCGCCGCGTTACCCAGCACCCAGCCCCCGCCGTGGATGTAGAGAACCACTGGCAGCGGACGATGCGCGGCGGGCGGCGTCACGATCCGTACGGCCACATCGCCGTGATCGCAGGGCACCGTGACCCACAGCTCGTCGACGTCGAGCTTGTCGATCGGAGCAGCCTGCACATCGTCGAGTACCTTGCGAGCACCTTGAGGGCCCAGCTCATAGAGGAAGGGTGGTTCGGCGGTCGCATCGGCGAACTCCTGGGCCGCCGCTTCCAGCACGTGATCACTCATACCGGCAGCCTCCCAACGCGGCGCGTGTCAGGGACCACGGAAAATCCGTAGTCCTTGGCCGATGCAGCCCGTGACTACCGGGCGTCGCGCGCACGGATCGTGGACTACGGGTTTTCCGTGGTCCCTGACCAGCCTCCCGGGTGGCAGCGTCGTAGGTGTGAGGAGAAACAGATGAGCATCATCACCCGCGTCGTGGTTGTGGGCGGCGGATACGCCGGTGTCCTGGCCGCCAACCGACTGCGCCAACGCCCCGACATCGACGTCACCCTGGTGAATCCGCGGCCGCAGTTCGTCGAACGAATCCGGTTGCACCAGTTGGTCGCCGGTAATGACGATGCCATCGAGGACTATTCGACGGTGCTGGCCGACTCGGTGAAATTGGTGGTCGACAGTGCCGAGCGCATCGACGTCGCCGCTCACTCGTTGCGGCTGTCCTCTGGCGCAACCCTTGACTACGACTACTTGATCTATGCCGTCGGCAGCACCGCCCCGGTCCCGGCCGCGGTACCCGGTGCCGCTGAGTTCGCCTATCCGCTGGGCGAACTGGAGGCTGCGCAGCGGCTGGCCGACCGCCTGGCCGACATTCCGATGCAGGCGCCGATCGTGGTGGTGGGCGGCGGTCTGACGGGTATCGAAGCCGCCTCCGAGTTCGCCGAAGCCGGCCGCAACGTCACCTTGGTCACCGGTGCGCTGGGCCCCTCGCTGGCCAAGGGCGGCCGCCGCTCGGTGGCCAAGCGCCTGACGAAGCTCGGCGTCACCGTCGTCGACAACGAAACCGTCACGCAAGTTCAGTCGGACCGAATCATGTTGCGGGACGGCAAGGAACTGCCGAGTGCGGCCACCGTGTGGACCGCGGGCTTCGGGGTCCCCACTCTGGCAGCCGACAGCGGCCTGAGCACCGACCGGCTGGGCCGGCTGCTCACCGACGAAACTCTCACCAGCGTCGACGATCCCGCGATCATCGCCGCCGGAGACGCGGCCTCACCGTCGGCACAGCCGCTGCGGATGAGCTGCCAACTCGCCATGCCCCTGGCCTCCCACGCCGCCGACACCGTCCTGGCGCGACTGAGCGGGAAAGATCCCGAGAACCTGAACCCGGCCTCGGTGGGCCAGTGCATCAGCCTGGGCCGCAGCGCCGGCACCATCCAGATGTCGCACTTCAACGACGAAGCGCTACCGCTGCACATCGGTGGTCACCTCGCCGCCACCATCAAGGAATCAGTGTGCAAGGGAACGGTCTCCTTCCTCGCCAAGGAGGCCCGCAAACCGGGTAGCTATTTCTGGCCCAAAGCCGGTAAGCGACAGAAGAATTTGAAGAGAGGAACAGTCGATGTCTGACGTCATGGAGAAGCTCATGACGGCGATGACCGTCATCCAATCGGTCAAACCGCCCTTCATTCCCGAGGGCGCCGACGCGATGACCGCGATCATCGAATGGGGTCCGGGAGACAAAGGCGCGCCGCCGCATCGTCATCCCGGTGGGCCGTGCTTCGGCTACGTCCTCGAGGGAGAGATGCTCTTCGAGCTCGAGGGGGAAGCACCGCGGGTCATCAAGGCCGGCGAGGCGTTCTGGGAACCGGGCGGCGACGTCATTCACTACTCGGACGGCAACAACCGCGAGGACATCCCGCTACGTTTCCTGGTGACCATGCTTTGTCAGCCGGGCGTCGACATGTTCGTCCTCGTCGACGGCGCAGAACTCGAACAACGCAAGGACCGCCGATTTCAGAAGGGACAGTCATGAAGATCACCGTGGTGGGCGCTACCGGGCTGATCGGCGCCCAGGTTGTCGAATTGCTCGGCGCCGCAGGACATGACGTCGATGCTGCTTCTCGGTCCTCCGGGGTCGACGCTGTCAGCGGAGACGGTGTGGGCGCTGCCTTCGAGGGCGCCGATGTGGTCGTCGACGTGCTCAACTCCCCCACCCTGGAACCCGGGCCGGCACTGGAGTTCTTCACCGCCTCGGCCACCACTCTGCTCGCGGAAGCCACAAAGGCCGGTGTGCGGCACTACGTGGTGTTGTCGATCGTCGGTGTCGGCAGCATCGAGGCCGACGGCTACCTCCATGGCAAGCATCTCCAGGAGCAACTGGTGGCCGACTCCGGCGTGCCGTACACCATCGTGCGGGCCACCCAGTTCCACGAATTCACCGGGGGCATCGCCGATTCACTGATGCTCGACGGCGAAGTGCGCGCTCCGGATGCCCTGATCCAGCCCGTCGCGGCCGCCGAGGTCGCAGGCGTCGTCGCCCGGGTGGCGACCGAAGCGCCACGCAACGCGGTGCTGAATTTCGGCGGGCCTGAGAAGATGTCGTTCGCCGAGCTGGCCCGCACCGTCCTCGCCGCCCAAGGCAAGGACCTGCCCGTCATCGTCGATCCGCAGGCCACCTACTTCGGTGTCCCGCTGGCCCACAACAGCCTGGTCACCGACGATGGCGCCGAGCTGGGCACCACCCGGCTCGCGGAGTGGCTGGACCGATGACCGAACTTGCCGGGTACACCGCACTGGTCACCGGCGGGACCGCGGGCATCGGCTTTGCGACGGCTCAGCGACTGGTGGATGGGGGCGCCTCCGTGATCGTCACCGGCCGCAACCCGCAACGCGGACTCCAGGCTCAAGAAAAACTCGGTGAGACCGCACAATTCGTCGCCGTCAACATGGCCGACCCGGCCGGTGTGGAGCGACTGGCCCGGGAGTTCGAGGTCGACATCCTGGTCAACAACGCCGCCAGCTTCCCGGCCGGCCTGACCATCGACCAAGACGAGAACGGCTTTGGACACACCTTCGCCACCAATGTACGCGGGCTCTACTTCCTGGTGGCCGCGACGGTGCCCACCATGATCCGCCGCGGCGGCGGGGCCATCGTCAACGTGACCTCCATGGTGGCGTCCAAAGGCGTCCCCGGCGCGTCGGTGTACAGCGCATCCAAAGCAGCGGTCGAGCAGTTGACCCGGACGTGGGCAGTCGAGTTCGGTCCGCACAACATCCGGGTCAACAACGTCGCGCCAGGCCCGACCGCCACCGAGGGCGTCGCGGCCGAATGGGGGGAAACCAACGACGAACTCGGCCGCGCACTACCGCTCGGGCGGACCGCCGATCCCACCGAGATCGCCGACGCCATCTACTTTCTGGCCTCCCCGCGCGCCAGCTTCATCACCGGAACCACCCTGCACGTCGACGGCGGCGGCACCGCCGTCTGAAAGGAGAATGATGAACTTCGACGACGTGGTGCTTCATCGGCACTCCTCCCGAATGTTCCTGCCGGACAAGCCTGTACCGCAGGAGTTGCTGCAGGAGGCGCTGACTCTGGCCATACGCGCACCCTCGAACTCCAATGTCCAACCCTGGCGAGTATTCCTGGCCTCCGGCGCTCGCCGCGACCGCCTCGGCGCTGCCTTGGCCAAGCAGGTGCGCACCACCCCGCCCCCGAATCTCGGTCTGCCCGACTCGCACAGCCATCTGCGCCGCGAGCTGGGCGCCCTGCTGTACGGCGCCATGGGCGTGGCTCGCGACGACAGCGAGGGCCGCTGGACCGCGCAGCTGCGCAACTGGGATTTCTTCCACGCCCCGGTAGCCGGGATCGTCTGTATGCACCGCGATCTCGGGCTGCCCGACGCCATCGGGGTGGGGATGTTCCTGCAGACCCTGCTACTGGCGTTGACCGAACGGGGCCTCGACAGCTGTGTCCAGGTATCCACCGCCCTCTACCCGGACGTGGTGCGCGAGCAGCTCGACATTCCCGACGAACTCACCGTGCTGTGCGGAATCTGCATCGGCTACGCCGACCCGGCGTTTCCTGCCAACAGCATCAACACGCCACGCAACCCGGTGACCGAGAACGTCGTGTTTCTCGAGGACTGACGTGGACGTGCAGCCGCCACTGCGCACCGGCCAACCCGTGGCAGGGTGGCGCGAGCTCCTCGACCCGGCCCGGTGCGTTGCATCGCAGAGCCTCAAGGACGAACTGCGTACGGTGTTCCTCTTCGAGTTCCTCACCGACGAGCAACTCGACGCGCTGGGTTCCAACGGCATCATCACCACCGTCGACGCAGGGCCAGTGTGCCGGGAAGGCGAACCGGCACAGTCGTTTTACGTACTCCTCGACGGCGGCGACGTGGTGACGACGAAGCGCTCGGGGGCCCAGGACGTGGAATTACACCGTACGTCCGAGCACGGTACCTACTTCGGCGCCATCTCTGGCTGCGGCACCGTTTACGACGTCACCGTACGGGTGTCACGGCCGTCGCGGCTGTTCGTGGTGGCGGCCGAATTCTTCGCGCGGTTCATGCAGACGGTGTGGCCCGTCGCGGTGCACCTACTGGAGAGCACCGCGATCGGCGGGCTGCGCCAGCGTCAGCTCCTGGGCCTGCAAGAGAAACAGCATGCCCTGGCCACCCTCACAGCCGGACTCACCCATCAACTGAACAACCCCGCAGCGGCAACGGTGCGCGCGGTTGCCGACCTGCGCGACAGCTTGGCCGAGGCGCACCGCAATCTGGGTGTCCTGGCAGTGACCGACCCGGACGCGCTGCCGCCCCTGCTTGCGCTGCAGGCCGACATCACCGGAAGCACTGCAGCAGGGCCACTCTCGCCGCTGGAGGCCGCAGACCGCGAAGACGCGATCGACGACTGGTTCGGCGAGCACGGCATCGACGCCAGCTGGCGCTACGCCCCCACACTGGTGGAGGCCGGTCTGGACGTCAGCTGGCTGGACCGCGTCGCGGCGGCCGTCGCACCGGCGTGCCTGGAGTGCGCCATCAGCTGGCTCAAACAGTTCATCGACAGCGAGATGCGTATCCGGGAGATCGCCGAGGCCGGCGCCCGCATCACCGCGGTGGTCAACGGCGCCAAACCCTACTCTCAGATGGATCGCGGCCCCTACCAGTGCATCGACGTCCACGAGATGCTGCGTAGCACCGTGCTGATGTTCGGCGACAAGATCGCCATGATGGGCCATCCCGTCACCCTGGTCAAGGACCTCGACCACACCCTGCCCGAATTGCACTGCTACCCCGCTGATCTCAATCAGGTGTGGACCAACCTGATCGACAACGCCCTGTACGCGATGAACGGCCGCGGCACGCTGACCGTGCGCACCCGGCGAGAGGGCGAGGCGATGATCCGGGTGGAGATCTGCGATGACGGACCCGGTGTTCCGCACGACATCATCGACCGCATCTTCAATCCGTTCTTCACCACCAAGCCCGTCGGGGAAGGCCCCGGGCTGGGGCTCGATCTGGCGTGGCGCATCGTCGTGGAGCGGCACCGCGGCCGCATCTCGGTCCAATCGACCCCTGGCGACACCCGGTTCATCGTCTGCCTACCCCTGCAAGCGCCCGCCCCGGGCAGCTAGGGGAACTTCTGCCGCAGTTGCCGCCGCGATCGAATTCCAAGCTTGGTGAACACTTTCCGCAGATGCCACTCCACAGTGTGCGCACTGATGAACAGCTGGCCGGCGATCTCCTGATTGGTCAGGCCCTGGCCGGCCAGCTCCGCGATCTGACGCTCCTGCGGGCTCAACTCGTCGCCGGCGGCCGTGGGCTGCTTACGCGTCTTCTGGCCGGCAGCCTGTAGCTCGCGGCGCGCCCGTTGGGCGAACGCCATGGACCCCATCTGAGCGAACTCCTGGTGGGCGAAGCGCAGCGGCTCGCGGGCGGCGGTGGCAGGACCGTTGCGGCGCAACCATTCCCCGTAGAGCAAGTGGGCCCGGGCCATGTGAATACGCTGCGAGGTCGCTTCGAAATGACCGATTGATTCCAGGTACTGCGCTTCGGCCTCCGCTCCGCTGCTCAACAAAGCATACGAGCGCGTCAGCGAGCCCAGGGCTCGCGGTGTTCCGGCCGCCTGTGTCCGGTCCCGCAGGCGATCGAAGGCCTGTTCAGCCAGCCCACGGTTCTCGCCGCGCACACCGGCCTCGACCATCTCGGCCAACAGCTCGGGAAAGAACCCGAGGTCGTCGTAGTCGAAGCCATTACGGGCAGCTGCCAGGGCGTCGGCGTAGCGGCCCAGTCCGACATTGAGTACGACGGTGGCGTAGTGCGCCAGCCCGACCATCCGGCCCTCACCACGGGTCCGGCCGGACGCCAGGGCTGCCGTCGCCAATCGGGTGACCTCGGCTTCATCGCCTCGCCAGGCGGCCACGATGATCCCGTGGTACTTCAACGGGGCGTAGTCGATGGCGATCGCCAGCTCGTTAGCCTCGGCGACAAGCGCACCGGCCGTGGCCAATTCACCGTTCTCCACGGCTGCACCGGCCCGCGACAACAGCGCCGACGGCAGCATCGCCAGCGCGCCGCTGTCGGTGGCCAACTGCACCGCGTGCGCGGAGACATCACTCCAGCCGTCATCCCATGTCTCATGGATCAGGCAATCGTGAACGAGCGGGAACGCCCGCCAAAACCATCCTTGGCCGGAATCTCTGGTGGACTCCTTCAGCGCGTCAAGCGCGCGGCGCATGGCCGGCATCGCCTCGACGGCACCCACGGCCAACCGGTGAGCCAACGCATGGGTCACCAGATCCAGCGGAGTCGTCGGCTGCAGTTTCGCCAGCGCGGCGCGCGCGGTGACGGCGACCTCGGCGGCCAAACCGTCTCCGATGCGCCCGACGTACATCGCCGCGCTGAGCGCCTCTAGGTAGGCCTCTGTGGCCAACGTGGTGTCGAGCGCCATCAACTGACCCGCTACCGCCGTGAACTGCGACACGGCGGCCACGAGCGCATCGGCGTCACCGTCGGCGCGTGCAGAGGCGAAGGCCAGTCGGGTCCGTAGTTGCGCGGACCGGGCTCGTTGCAGGTCAGTCAGCGGCCCCAGTGCCGCGGTGGCCAACAGGCGGCGCGCGCTGTCGAAGGACGCGATCTCGCGGTGGGCCTCGGCGGCGGCCAGGGCCCGGCCAGCACGGAGGGAAGGGTCGGGGGTCAACTCCACCGCGCGCGTCAGAAAGGCTGCGGCAGAAGCCGTTCCGCCGCGCTGCAGCGCTCGGCCTGCGGAGCCCTCCAGATCGAGTGCCACCTGCTCGTCGAGGGAGTCGGCGGCCAGCGCGCGGTGCCAGGCCCGCCGGTCCGGGTCGACAGCGGGATCGGTGACCGCCGCCAGCGCCGCGTGCGCGAGCCGCCGCTGATCGGCGGTGGCACAGCGGTAAGCCACCGACCTCGCCAGCGGGTGGTGGAACTGCACCCTGGTGGCGACCGCGATCAGACCGAGGTCGTACGCGGGCGTCATCGCGGCAGGTTTGAGGTCCAGATACGCCAGCGCGCGCGACAGCAGGGCAGGGTCTCCCACCGGTTCGGCGGCCGCGACGAGCAGCAGCATTCGGGTGTCGTCGGGCAGATCGGCGATCAGGGCGCGGTAGTGCTCTTCGATGCCGGCGCTGACGGTACCCGTGTGCAGGGCGGTGATGTCCTTCGGAGTCTGTAACAGCGCCAACGGGTTTCCCCGCGCCTCGGCGACGATCCGGTCCAGGATCGCCGCATCCAGTCGGCCTGGGAAGGCCGACTCCAACAACCTGCGCGCGTCACCGTCGTCGAGCCCGCCCACCACGAGGGTCGGCAACCCCGCGGTGCCGTCGATCGGGGTACGCGACGCGAACACCAAACCGACGGACTCGGCCTGCAGACGGCGTGCGACGAAGAACAGCGTCTGCGCCGACACCTGGTCCAGCCATTGCACATCATCGACGACGCACACCACGGGCCGGTCTGCCGCGACTTCCGCGAATAACCCGAGCACCGCCAATCCGACCAGGAACCTGTTCGGGGCGGCACCGGTATCGCTGAGCCCGAAGGCCCGCTCCAAGGCCTCTCGCTGCGGTTGCGGCAAACCCAACCGCTGATCCATCACCGGCGCGCACAACTGCTGCAGACCGGCGAACGCCAACTCCATGTCGGACTCGACGCCTGACGCGCTCAACACGGTGCAATCCGCGGCGGCGGACTCCCGAAGAAACGTCAGCAACGCCGTCTTCCCGATACCGGCCTCACCCAGCAGCACTCGCACTTCGCTGCGCCCAGAGCGTAGAGCGTCCAACAACTCACGCAGTGCCTGGCATTCGGCGGTGCGGCCCGGCAACACCCCACTGCTTCGGTCGTGGATCGCCGTCACGGTCGAGATGTCCACCTGTCTGGAACGCCGGTGCAGCACACGCCCCCGGCCGCGGTTATTGGCAAATCCTGTCACGTCAGCACGACGGATGCAGGGCTACCAGCGGACTACGGGTTTTCCGTGGTCCCTGCCGGTGCCCCGACTGCCACTGTTGTCGAATCCCACCAAAGGGAGGGCAGGTTGTGAGCACATCGGAGGCCTCGGGACGTACTGCGCTAGTGACCGAGGGCACCTCGGAGCTGGGACGGGTCACCGCACGCCTGCTCAAACAGGCCGGCGCTCAGCTCATCGTCAGCGGCAAAGAGGCGGACGCGGGACGGGCCGCCGTCAACGAACTCGGCCCCGGCGCCCGGTTCATCGCCGCTGACCTGGCCGACCTGGAATCCGTCGACCACCTCGCCCGACAGGTGCCGGTCGACATCCTGGTCAACAACGCCGACGTCGTGGACGTTGACGCGTTGGCCGGTCTGTACTTCTTGGTGGCCGCCATCGCTCCCTGCATGATCCGCCACGGTGGTGGAGCGATCGTCAACGTTGCGTCCGCGGCGACGGGTGCCGTCGCCGCGCTGACCCGTACCTGGGCGTCAGAGTTCGGCTCTGTCGGTATCCGCGTCAACACCGTGGTGACCGCCGAACGGCCGAATCCGCTGGGACGGGTCGGCACACCAGTCGAAATTGCCGAGGCGATCACCTTCCTAGCCTCCAGTCGGGCGAGCTTCATCACCGGCGCCACACTGCATGTCGACGGCGGGGCCAGCATCATGTGACGTGCACCGACTGAGCGGGTTTTCACCTGCCTGCGCGTGCGGCAACTCCGCGCTCCGCAGCGGTGCGACGGGCGAACTGCTCATAACCGATTGGGTGCCGCGGCAACACCTTCGGTAGATCGTCGAAGTCGCCGGCGGGGAGTCCGTGCGTGTCGTAGTAAGTCATCATCTGGACGTACGTATCTTTCGCGTCCTGCGACCAGCTCTGGAATCCCCGAGTGTTCGGCGCCTCGCGCAATCCCCGAACGATGTCGGGAAGAGCACGCAACCTGGTCGACAGCAACGATGTGACGATGGCAGAACCGAACGGCGCGACGGCCATCAGCGGATTCTTGAGCGCCTGCGGGGGGATTCGGACGGCCCTCATGGGGTGGCCGAGCACCCGGCTCCAGATGCATGCCATGTCGTGGCGGGTGAGTTCCACCGTCGACAGGTCGTAGGTCTTGCCGATGTGCCCGTCGGGGTTCGTCAACACGGTGGCCGCGGCGGTGGCGATGTCCTCCACGTCGACGACACCCATGCGGCTCTGCGGTGAGGTGGGGTACGGGAGCAGCCCAGAGCTGAAAAAGGCCCAGAAGTCCAGAACGTTCTGCATGTAGTGCGACGGGCGCAGCACTGTCACAGGCAGATCCGACTCGCGCAGGAGTCCTTCGACCTCGAGCTTCTGCCGATGGTGTGGAAGTTCGGCGATGTCGGGGTGAATGACTGAATGGAACACGACGTGCTCAAGCTTTTCTGCTGTGGCCGCCGCGATCAGTCGTTCGGCCACAGGCCGTTCGTCGATCAGCTGGGTCGGCGCGGCATGGTAGATCTGCCGGGCTCCGCGCAGCGCATTCTCCAGATCGCCCGGTCGCCTCAGATCACCGATCACCGTCTCGGTAGCCCCGTCTGCTCGCGACCGTTGCGCTTGCTCGTCGTTCTTCACGAACGCCCGCACGGTATGCCCGTCGGCGACGAGCTGTCGGACCAGTGGACGTCCGACGCCACCGGCTGCGCTGGTGACCAGAATCATGGTGAGCTCCTATCTTGAGATGGAAACGGCTGTTGCGCAACGAGTTACGCGCTAAATCAACGTTTGGTGTCGACAGGTCGCAGGGATCGGGCGAGCGCCGGCATCAGCACCCGACGTGGGACGAGCCGCGCCAGTGCCGCGGTGATCGTGTTGCTGACTCCCGAGACCGCGGAGGGCGGCGTAAATCGCCGGTCGAGCGCTCGCAGGCCGGCTGCCGCGACCTGGTCAGCGGACTGCATGCGGCCGACGGCAGTGGCGTTGTCACCGATGACGTCGAAGAACTCGGTGTGCGTCGGACCTGGCGCGAAAGAGAACACCGTAACGCCGTGTTGTCGGGTTTCATACCACAGGGACTGACTGAAACTGAGTACGAACGCTTTGGCCGCAGCGTAGACCGCCAAACTCGGAACTGGTTGATACGCCGTCGTGCTGGACACGTTCATGATGGCTCCGCGACGTCGCCGAACCATCTCCGGCAGGAACGCCCGGCACAGATCCACGACCGCTCCGACGTCGACGGCCAGAACGCGGGCGAAGTCGTGCGCGTCGCCCTCGATGAAGGGCCCTTGGGTGGCGAACCCGGCGCTGTTGATCAGTAGGTCGATGTCACCGTCGACGAGTGCCCGCAGCCGGGCCCCTGGATCCGGCTCCGAGAGATCCAAAGAAACCGTGGTGCAGTCGATTCCGTATGCGCGCTCCAGTTGTTCCGCCAAGTCGTCGAGCCGATCCCGGCGGCGGGCCACCAGCACCAGGTCACAACCGCGCGCGGCGAGCGCCTTGGCAAATGCCTCCCCGATTCCGGAGCTGGCGCCCGTCACCAGCGCGCGGGCCGTCCGGTCGTCGTTGCTCACCGTGCGCCTCCCTTGCAAACCGGCAGCCCGATGGGACTGCCCCGCAGGGCAAATGCCCATCAATGCGACTATTGCACTTCAAATGCAATTAATGCAAGAAGTCCTGGTCGTACCATCGTCGGATGGCCGGTAGGTCAATTCGCGGAATCGCCGCGCGGCAGGCGGCTGTCGAACGAGTGCTCAGCGGACACCCGGTGACGGCCGTTGCAGAAGAGATCGGCGTACACCCGTCCACCGTGCACCGATGGATCAACGCCGCCTCCGCCCGCGGCACCGATTCCGCCCCCACGGACCTGCGCCTGATGGTCGCCACTCAGGAGCTTCTCCGCGATCAGGACTACAGCCAGATCACTGTCGAGGACGTTGCCCGGCACTCCGGTGTCGCGCTGCGGACGGCCTTTCATCACTTCGAGAGCAAGCGCGAACTGTTCCGAGCAGCGATCGACAACGCGGCCATGGTCCTCGTCGACGCCATGCAGCACCAGTTCCGGCGTGCCCAGTGGCCGGACGACCCGCTGCTGCAGTTGAGCATCTTCCTAGGCCTGTCCGCCGAAGCGATCTACGCCACCCCGTCGGCGCACGTCCTGTTCCGCGACCTCGGAGTTCCGCGCTCAGAAAGCTTTTCTCAGCGGTGGCACGATAGCTTCGAACACGGCATCGAGCGGCTTCTGGCCCGCTGCGCTGCATGTGCGGCGATCGACCCTGACACCGATGTGCCCGCAGCAGCTCACGCTCTCACCGGCGCGATGCGGGGAATCCATGCCGCGGTGTTCGACGGCGGCGAGCCCGCGCAAGCACTGCGGATCGTCTATCGCCTCCACCTCACGGTGTCGGCCGCCTGACGTCTTGGTTCGAGAGCCATCCCCTGGGGGCTTCTCTTGGACTGTGATCCAAGTAGTTGGCGACCGTTGCCTTTACTCTGGCGGCATGACCGTTCGGCAGCGCCTGCACTGGTTGACTTTGCACGGCGTGATCCGCGTACTCACCACGGTCGGGGCCCGCCGAGGCGATCTGCAGGGCCGGCTGATCGCCGATCCCGCCGCCCGCGCCAACCCCGGCGAGTTCTCCGACGAGATCCGAAGCCACGGGAGGCTCGCCCGCGCCCGCGCGGCCTGGCTCACAGCCGATCACGCCGTGGTACATCAGGTACTGCGCTCCGACGATTTCGCCGTGACGACGAGCGGCAACTCCCTGCCGTCCTTCCTCGGCCGGATCGAGGAACGCTTGCGCTCCCGCGACCGCATGCATCCGCTCCTGCCACCGTCGCTGCTGTCAGTGGAGCCGCCTGACCACACCCGCTACCGCAAGACTGTCTCCTCGGTCTTCACCGCTCGGGCGGTGGCGGCGCTGCAGGAGCGCATCGAGTCGACAGCGGCCGAGCTGATCAAAGATCTCGACGGCGAATCCGGCGGCGTGGACATCGTCGAGCGATACTGCTCGCAGCTGCCGGTGACGGTGATCGGCGACATCCTCGGAGTGCCCGAACATGACCGGCCCAAGATCCTGCAGTACGGCGAGCTCGCGGCCCCGAGCCTGGACATCGGATTGTCCTGGCCCCAGTTCGTTCGCGTCGAGGAGGGTCTTCACAGCTTCACGAAATGGTTGACACAGCACATTCGGGAGTTGAGGGCCTCGCCGGGAGACGATCTGATGAGCCAGCTGATCGAGGCCAACGACGAGGGCACCCGGCTTAACGACTCCGAGCTGCTCGCCACGGCAGGTCTGGTGCTGGCCGCGGGTTTCGAGACCACGGTGAACCTGCTCGGTAACGGGATCGAGCTGTTGCTCCGCCACCCTGATCAGCTGGAGCTGCTGCGCCAACAACCCGACCTGTGGCCCAACGCGGTCGAGGAGATTCTGCGGCTCGAATCGCCAGTGCAGCTCACGGCGCGCATTGCTGCCACGGACACCACCGTTGCGGGGCACACGATGCGGGCGGGCGACTCGGTCGTGCTGTATCTGGCCGGCGCCAACCGTGACCCCGACGTCTTCCCCAACCCCCACGCCTTCGACGTGACCCGCGACAACGCCGGACGGCACCTGTCGTTCTCTGGGGGTCGACACTTCTGTCTGGGCGCGGCACTCGCCAGATCGGAGGGTGCGGTCGGCCTACGCACGTTCTTCGATCGCTACCCGGACCCAACCCTGGCCGCTGGCGGCCGTCGACGGGACACCCGCGTCCTGCGTGGATGGGCGACCCTGCCGGTCGACCTTGGTTAGCGCAGACCCGCCGTCGCGAATCAAGCCTTGGTTTGCCGCCCTCGAACCGCAAGCGCCGCAAGCGTTTCCGGACACCTCCGCACTGCCGGAACGAGCTAAGCAGCTCGCCGAGGCGCTGGGCCCCGGCCCAGCCGGCTGGGCCGTCGAACTGGGTGCGTTAATGGCGTCGCGCGTCACCGCCGCAATACCCGAGCTGGCAGTGGCTGTCGTCGCAGAGGAGGTCGCCAGGGGGTGCGAAGCTGTCGCGCTGGGTGCGTTGTCCCTGGTCGCCCTCGACGATGACGTGGCGTTCGCGAAGATGCCCGAGATCCTCGCGGGCCCAATGGAAGTGGTCGCGCGCGGCATCGGCATCGAACACATGCTGCGGAGCATCCATCTCGCGCACTCCACAGCGGTCGCGTTCTTGCTCGACGCGGCCGAACGTCTCGTGCCGGAGGCGGAGCGGTTCTCCGAGATGCGGCGCATCAACGAGGTGCTGTTCGGCATCGTCGACGTCCTCACCACCCGCATGGCCGAGGAGTACACGCGCGCCCACGAGGAATGGTTGGCGAGTTCAGTGGCGCTCCGCATGCAGATCGTGGAGGACGTGCTGGCGGGAAACCCGGTGCCCACCGACCGGGCCGTTCGGGTGCTCGGCTACGACCTGAACCGCTGGCACCTCGGGATCATCGTCTGGACCGGGCCGGCGGAGCCCGCAGAACCGGCGCAGCTGAGGGCTGTTGCGGCGGAGACGCTCGCCGCGGCAGGGTGCGCGTCGACGCTCGTCCTTCCCGTCGGTGCACAGCGGGTGTGGGCCTGGGGTTCGCGGACGACGACGCCCCCCGACGCCGTGACGCCCCTGGCTTCCCCGCCGCCGGGCATTCGTCTCGCGATCGGGACAGCGGGCGCCAGAACAGACGGCTTCCGCCAAACCCACCAACGCGCAGCCGAAGTGGCCAGGCTCGGCTCGATGTCGACGCGTCAGGCCCGCGTATACCGGTATGAGGACTTGGACATTGTGGCGATGCTCAGCACCGACCTGGCCGCCGCCCGGGAGTTCGTCGCGCGCGAACTAGGGGACCTCGCGGGCAGAGCCGAGGCAGTCAGAACCGTACGTGACACCCTCAAGTGCTACCTCGACCGGGACAGAAGCCTTGCCGGCACCGCGGCCCATCTGCAGGTCGCCAGGAACACCGTCGCCTACCGCGTCCAACGCGCCGAGCAGCTGCGCGGCCGGCCCGCGACGGTTCGCCGCCTGCAGCTGCATGCAGCGCTTGCCCTCGTGGACGAGCTCGGTGACGTGCTGCTGGGACCGGCATCGCACACCTTGGACTGAGGTCTGACGCGGGCGGTTCGATCTTGGACTCGAGGCCAGGTGCCAGAGGTCTGCCTCGCTGTTGACTTGGCGTTGAGCCGGTCGAGCGACCGGCAGATCGGGAGTCGTCGATGGTCGTCCACCTCGTTCGATACGCGCGCAACGAACGCGCATCGTGGGGCGTCCTCACCGGTGAGCGCATCGCGCCCCTGAGCGGAGACTATCCGCGCACCGCGGACCTGATCGACCGCGGCCGGCCCGACTGGACCTCAGCCGCAGCGCACCCTGGGGACATCGGGCTGGCCGACGTCGATGTACTCTCCCCCGTCACCGTTCCGTGCCGGGTGATGTGCCAGGGCGCCAACTACCGCCAGCACGCCATCGAATCCGGAATGGACCCGGACGCACGCGAATTCAACTTGTTCTTCGACAAGACCGATGCGGCCGTCACCGGACCGTGCGACCCGGTCACCCGCCCGGCGCACGTCACACTTCTCGACTACGAGATCGAACTCGCGCTGGTGCTGCGCGCCAAAGTCGACGCGCCCGTCACGGTCACCGCCGAGAACCTGCCCGAGTACGTCTTCGGCGTGACCATCGCCAACGACCTCTCGGCCCGTGACGTCCAGCTGCCGCAAGGACAATTCCTGAAAGGCAAGAGCTATCGCGGATTCTGTCCGCTAGGGCCGGTGCTAGCGGTCCTCGAGCCCGACGATTTCCCGTTGCTCAACGATCTGGAGCTGCGACTGGAGGTCAACGGGTCACTGCGACAAAGCGACAACACCGCGAACATGCTCTACAAGCCGGCCGAAACACTCACGGAGATGAGCGAATTCTGCAACTCCGATCCTGGTGACGTCCTGTTGACTGGCACACCGCACGGCATCGTCGCGGGATCGCCACCCGCCGTGGTCCGCCGGCTCGCCACGGCGCTGCTGCCCGAACACAAACTGTGGGCGGCCTTCGTGAAGATGAACCAGCGCAAGCCCTATCTGCGTCCCGGTGACGTCGTGACGGCGTCGATCCGCAACGCCGCCGGAACACTCGACCTGGGCACACAGCGCACCACCATCACCGACCGCTGAAGGGATTCGCATCCATGAGCGCCACACCCCATCCGCTGCAACCGAATGACCAGGGCGATGAGGACACCACCACGACGGCACCGGATCTCGACGATCTGCCGGATCGACTGGTACCCGACTTCATCGCACACTGGGTCGTCAAGACGGCGCGCAGTACCGAGATGATCGAGTGGTACGGCCACGTCTTCGGTGCCCGCGTGGTCCACGAAGACAGCCAGATCGCCTTCCTCACGTGGGATCACGAGAGCCATCGGCTGGCCCTAGTCAAACTCCCGCCGCCGGTGCGCTACGCGTTTCCCCTCTCGCGGTGGCGCAGGAAGACCTACGGCATCGACCACTTGGCCTTCACGTTCGTCTCGGTCGAGAAGCTCCTGCTGACCTACGAACGCCTCAAAGGCGTTGGCATAAAGCCGGTGTGGGCCATCAACCACGGACCTACGACCAGCCTCTACTACGAGGATCCGGAGGGAATCCGGCTGGAGTTCCAGACCGAGAACTTTCCTACCGCGCAGCAGACCGCGGACTACTTCAACAGCCGCGAATTCGACGACAATCCGATCGGCACCAACATCGATCCCGACTACCTTCTCGAGCAGTTGCGCGCCGGCGTCGACACCGAGCATCTTCTCGCTCGGGGAGCTGGCACTCGCCCGGGCACCAAGCAGCGGTCCAACAAGCGGACTCTCACCTGGAAGACGCTGTGACACATGGCTGATAGACCGATCGTGATCGTTGGAGCCGGCGCTGCGGGGTCGACCATGGCACTGCTGTTGGCCCGCTATGGCATCGCCAGCATGCTCGTCGAGGAGCGTCAGGACCCGCGCCTGCATCCGGCCGCGCATGTCATCAACGCCCGGACGTTGGAGATCTGGAATCAGGCTGCCCCGGACCTGGGCACCGCACTCGACACGATCACACCGCCGATCGACACCGTCAACATCATCCGCTGGTGTACCGACGTCCGCTCCGATCCGATCGGCGAGATCGATCTGCTCTCCCAACCGGACCGACTCGCGGAAGTCCGCTCGCACAGTCGTCATCTCATCTCGCACATCGGTCAGCATCTGCTCATGCCGAAGCTGTGGGACGCGGTCGACAACGAGCCCCTCGTCGACTTCCGCCGCGGCTACCGGGCTGAAATTCTTGGCAGCAGAGTGCTTCTGCGCTCGCAGGGCAGCGAGGACGACGCGGTCGTGCCACGTTTCGTCATCGCCGCCGACGGCGCGAACAGCACCCTGCGCGATACCGCAGGAATCACGATGACAGGCCCCGTGCTCGCCCACATGGGCAGTGTCTTCTTCCACGCCCCCGGCCTGTACCCGGAGGGTGCGAGCAGGCCGCTACTCAGCTGGATCTACCACCCACGCTTCAGCGGCGTGATGATCGCGCACGCCGACGACGACTACATCCTGATGACACCGTATCTGCATGCCGCACAACCGATCGCCCGCGACAGCCGACGCTACTGGAACGCGATCCTGCTCGACGTGATCGGCTCCGCCGATTATCAGATCCGCTCGACCGGCACGTGGACGATGACCCAGCAGATCGCCGATCGATTCCGCCAAGGCCCGCTCCTGCTGATCGGCGATGCAGCCCACCGGTTTCCGCACACCGGCGGATTCGGTCTCAACAGCGGAGTGCAGGACGCCCACAACCTTGCGTGGAAGCTCGCCGCGGTCTTGCACGACGGCGCGCCGGAATCGCTCCTGGACACCTACGAGATTGAGCGGCGGCCGGTGATCGAGAGATTCGCCGGGCAGAGCACGCACAACCACTTCGCGCTCGACCACGTCACCGCGCCCATGGGTATCACCAACCGGTCGCTGCACCGGGCGACGGAGATCATCGGCAAGCTGCCGCTGGACTGGTTGCCCGACGCCGTGGTCGGGCGGGTCGCGGATGTCCTGGTCGCCGCCCAGACGTCACGTACGCGGCGCCTGCTGCGGCACGGCGCCCGCAGCGCGCGGTTGCGGCTGACGATGGCCGAGGCCATCCCGGGGCAGGAGGAACACTTTGTCGCCAGTGGCCTGGAGTTCGGCTACGCCTACCAGAGTGCGTTGATCGATGAGTCCGAAGGCCGTTGCCCCGATGGAGACGTCGGGCTGTATCACCCGACCACGCATCCCGGGGCGCGCCTCCCGCACGTGATCATCCCGTCGCACGACGGCGTCGAGAGGTCCACCCACGACGCCATCCGGCACACGGGACTCACCTTGTTCACCGCCGACTCGCGGCAATGGACGGAAGCCCTCGCAGAACATCCCGTCGCCGTGCCGCTCGCCGTCGTCGGCGTCCCCCGTGCTGAGGCTCTGTTGGAGGTGGGCGACCACGGAGCGGTCGTCGTGAGGCCCGACGGCCACGTGGTGTGGCGGACCCGAACCGGTCCGTCGTCGATCGATCGACTCGTGACATTCATCGATCGCGCCTGGCGTGATGTCTACGGCCACGCGAGCGCGCATCATGGTGAAGATTGCACCGAGCGTCGAGGACAGGTGACATCATGACGATCGCCCACCCTTCCGGACCCGTGCCCCGAACCGACGATGCCGCGACGCTGCCGGACCTGGAAGCAATCGCCTCCCGTGTGCTGTGGCTCTCGACGGCGATGGTGCACCACGCCAACCGGGTACGCCCCAACCCCAGCGGCATGAAAGTCGGCGGCCACCAGGCGTCGTCGGCGTCGATCGTGGGCATTATGACCTCGCTGTACTTCGGACGACTCCGGGCCGGGGACAGGGTGTCCGTCAAGCCTCATGCGTCTCCGGTGCTGCACAGCATCAACTACCTGCTCGGGACTCTCGACGAGCAGCACATGACGAGCCTGCGGGAATTCGGTGGCCTGCAGAGCTATCCGAGTCGTACGAAGGACCCCGATCCGGTCGACTACTCGACGGGATCGGTGGGCATCGGTGCGACGGCGCCGATCTGGGCCACGTTCGCACGCCGCTACGTCGACACGGTGTTCGGCGGCAGCGGAACCGGCCGCCAGTACTCGCTCGTCGGTGACGCGGAGCTCGACGAGGGTGCGATATGGGAAGCCGTGCTGGATCCGGTGGTGCCCGAGCTCGGCGAAATCGTCTGGATCGTCGACATGAATCGCCAGTCGCTCGACCGCGTCGTCCCCCATATTGCCTCCGGACGGCTGGAGGCCATGTTCACCGCCGCGGGATGGCAGGTGCTCACCGTGAAATTCGGGACACTCCTGGACGCGCTGTTCCTCCGCAGTGGCGGCGACGACCTGCGGACCCGGATCGTAACCATGCCCAACGCCGAATACCAACGGCTGCTGCGCTGTTCGGCCGACGAATTACGCACCAGGTTGCCCGGCACCGGCCCGGAGTCCGCCGGAGTGGCCGCGCTGATCGCCGACCTCGACGACGCCACCCTGATCCGGGCGGTCGCGAATCTCGGCGGCCACGACCTCACCACGCTGTTGGACGCCTACGACCAGATCGACGATACCCGGCCCACGGTGATCCTCGCCTACACCATCAAGGGATTCGGCCTCCCCACCCAGGGGCACCCGCAGAATCACTCGTCACTGCTGACCGACGACCAATTCGTCGAACTGGCTTGGACTCTGGGTGAAGATCCCGAGCAGCCCTTCCGACGGTTCGACCCTCAATCGTCTCCCGGCCGGCTCTGTCGACGGGTCTCCGAACGGATGCGGCGAGAACCCATCACTGCCGTAGAGCCACCGCCGGTCCCGGCCGATATCGGGCGCAACCCGCCCGCGGTGACCAACACCCAGAGCGCACTGGGGCGCACGTTACTCGACCTGACGCGAGAAGCGCCCGACGTGGCGCGACGCATCGTCACCGTGAGTCCGGACGTCAGCTCCAGCACCAATCTGGCCGGGTGGCTCAACAAGGTGGGCGTCTGGTCGCCATCGGAACGGCCCGACTGGTTCGCCGACGACTCCGACACGATCATGCATTGGCGCGAGAATCCGAGCGGGCAACACATGGAACTTGGCATCGCCGAGGTGAACCTGGTCGGATTGCTGGGCGAGCTGGGCGCCACCTGGAGTCGGTGGGGCCAGCCCCTCCTTCCCATCGGCGTGCTCTACGACCCGTTCGTCGAACGCGCGCTCGAACCGTGGTCCTTCGGCATCTATGCCGGAGGCCAGTCCATCCTCGTCGGTACACCGTCCGGGGTCACCCTTGCCGCGGAAGGGGGCGCGCACCAGTCGATCACGACCCCGTCCATCGGACTAGAGCAACCGGGCTGCGTCAGTTATGAGCCGGCGTTCGCCGCGGAGGTCGAGTGGATTCTGCTCGAGTGCCTCAGCCGACTGGGAAAGCCCGGTGGTACGTCGTCCTACCTGCGACTGTCGACTCGACCGGTTCGCCAGGAATTGTCAGCTATTCCAACAGATTCGGCGGCCCGGGAGCGACGTCGACGGCACGTGCTCGCCGGCGCGTACACCTTGCGGCCGGCCGCCAAGCCCGCGGTGTGCATCGTGACGATGGGCGCGGTGGTCACCGAGGCCTTGGCCGCGGCGGACCGGCTCGCCGAGATGGGTGTCGAGGCTGAGGTCATCTGCGTGACGAGCCCCGATCTGCTCTACCGCGCTGTCCGTGCCCGCGACGGCCTCGCTGTAGGGCAATCCGCGATCCTCGACCAGGTGTTCCCACCCGACCGGGCAGCGTCGATGGTCACCGTGCTCGACGGGCATCCCCACACGCTTGCCTTTCTCGCCACCATCAACCGTGTGCGATGTAAGTCGTTGGGCGTCAGCGAATTCGGCCAGGTCGGCGACCTCGACTCTGTCTACCGGCACCACGGCATCGACACCGACAGCATCATCAGGGCGGCGTTGGACGTCTGCTGACATCGGGTCATCGCGCACGGCCGCGACAAGCTTGTTGTGGCTTCTCCGCCAGCACAGTTCGTTGGAGCGTACGGGATTTCGTCTCCCGCGCTGATCCGCCTAGGCGCCCAGGGCATCAGGAGGCGGGCTGCAGTGCCGCTAGGGCCATATCGCCTTCGCCAACCGTAGGTGATCGCCTTGCCGACAAACGTGATCGCCGCGGGCGCGTGCGCGTCAGGAACGGACGATCAGATGTCGAGTGGACGCGAGGCTGTTCGCCAGTCGCGGCCCGTCGGCCGGTTGATCCCGTCAGGCGGCAAGTATCGGTCCCGGCGCTCGTGCATGATTACGTAGCTTGAGGCCGATGACCGATGATAAACAATTGACTGAATGTCATTGATTTACAATGGCGTGGGCAGAGCTGCGGTACGCGTCAGTCCGTCTCCGGGCGAGGAAAGGAAACCGACTATGGCGTCCCCGAAGAAGACGACTGCCAGGGCCCGGCAGGCGGCGGAGACTCGCGAGCGCATCGTGGCTGCCGCGGTGCGGATCTTCTCGGACACGACCTACGACGATGTCGCCGTGAGTGATATCGCGAAAGCTGCCGGGGTGGCACATGGTCTGCTCTTTCATTACTTCGGCAGCAAGCGGGGAATTTATCTGGAGGCGATGCGCGGCGCGGCCGAACAGCTCGCCGCGGCGTTCGTGTTCCAAGCTGATCTGCCGCCGGTCGAGCAGATGCGTCGGGCCATGGCCTCCCACCTGAGGTATCTCGCCGACAATCCGGGCCTGGCCGAGCGCCTTGTCTTAGGTGGTCGCGGCGCCGACCCTGCGGCGTGGGAGGTGTTCGAGGCGGCTCGATGGCGAGCGGTGGAGGCCACCGCGGAGTTGTTCGGCGTCGACGCCGCCCGGCCGGCGGTGCGCATGGCGGGCCGGGCCGCCGTCAGCGCCATGGATGAAGCGGCCATCTTCTGGCTGCACAACGACCAGCCGTACGGGATCGATGAGATGGTCGACTGGATGGTGGCGATGGCCTCCGCAGTGATGCGGGAAGCGACTCGGCTCGATCCTGGGATGGGCATCGACGACGCTTTGAGCGCACTCGGCGATCAATCGACGCCCTGAGGCTACGCGCGCCCTGTCGTCGCCAAACGGCTTTCGGGCCAGTCCTTTACGCCCCTACGAATGCGGCGGCGAGCTTGTCCAGCGAGGCGTCGAGTTGCTTGCGGAAGGCCTTTTCGATCACTCTGCCCAAGGGGCCGAACAGTACTGAACTGGTGAAGACGATGTGCAGGGTCACGACGCACCCGGCGGGGGACTGTTCGGTGACGGTGACGTCGAGCACCACCGTGGAGCCCGTGCTGCCGGAACCGGACAGCGAGAGGAACTCCGGGTGGCGAATCTCGCCGACGGTGAACGTGATGGTGTCGACGATGCCCTTGATCTTGACGACATCGACCACATGGGCGCCGGTGGTCAGTTCGGCAGGCGGTTCTTCTTCCCATCTCAGGTGGAGGGTGTTCCAGTCGGCGAACCGTTGCGGGTCGGACACCAGTGCCCATACCGTCGCTTGGGCGGCATCAATTTCTCGCGATGTGGTGATTTCGGGCATCAAGCATCTCCGTGGTTGGCGTGCGGGCTTGGTGTCGCCATCAGACGATGGCCGTGAGATGGTCGACCCTTCCCAGGAGGGCCTTTCCATAGGTTTCCATCGAGACATGTGGCAGGGTCACCGCATGGCGCGCAGCGACGTTGGAGTCGCGCCAGATGCGCTGCATGGGGTTGACGTCGGCGAAACTGCCTGCACCGCAGGCGTTCAGAAGTGTGTTGATGGCGTCGTTGATGCTCGTCAACGCAACGGCGGCGTCCGCGCGCATGCGTGCCCGCGCTTGGATGTCCGGGTAAATGCCTTGCTCGGCGTATCTCTCGACATCGTCGGCGGCGCGGTAGGCGTGCAGGTGGGCGGTATCAATCTTGGTGGCCGCGTCGGCCACCAGCAGCTGGAAGGCCACCGAGTCGGTCTGTTGTTCGATATTGGTGTAAGCCAAGGCTTTGGTGGACGCTTTACTGATCGCCATGTCGAGGGCGGCGCGCCCGAAGCCAAGCTGGGGGCCGACCAGGACGAGCACCAGCATGGGTGCGAAGGCCGCGCGGTAGAACGGATTGTCGGGGTACTGCTCCAGGTACCCGCCGGAGATCACGGGGAGCATCGAGTTAAGGCGGTGTTCGGGGACGAACACGTTCTCGGCGATGATGGTGTTGCTGCCCGAGGCGCGCATTCCTGCGACGTACCAGGTGTCCTTGATCTGGACGTCCGAGATGGGCATGACGACCATGGCCTGATCGATCTCGTCGCCGTCCTCGTCGATCTCCCACACGCCACCAGACACCCACTGGGCGTGCAGGCTGGCCGATGAGTACGGCCATTGGCCGGTGATGACGTAGCCGCCGGGCACCTTGTGGGCGGTTCCGCCGGGCGACACCACTCCGGAGAGGATGGTGTCCGGTCCGTCGGCGTATATCTCATCGACGGTGGCCGGGTCGTAGAGACACGTCGACCAGGCATTGATGTTGGACAGCGTTGTCACCCAAGCCGTTCCGCCATCGGCTTCGGCGATGAGGGCCGACAGGTCGAGCATCGCTCGCAGCCCTGCCTCGAGGCCGCCGAACCGGCGGGGTGCAGCCAGGCGGAACGCGCCCGCATCCCGCAAGGCGGCGATGACCTCCTCGGAGACCCTCCGGTCACTTTCGTTTCGGACCGAATGCTGGCGAATCAAGGGTTGCAGCGCTCCCACTCGGTCGAGAACGTCGTCAACGGTCTCCTCGGTGGTGGTGCTCAGTGTGGTCATGTCGGTTCTCCTGATCGGTGGCGGGCGAAGTCGGTCATGGGCGGTGGTCAGGCAGCGATGCGGCGAAATGCCGAGCCGTGGAACACGAGTGGACGCCGATCCGGATGAACACTCAGCGACTCGATGCGCAGGAGCACGATTACGTGGTCGCCGGCTGAAATCGATTCGTGACGGGTGCAGACGAACCAGGCGGTCGAATCCGGGATGAGAACAGCGCCCTCGGAGGTCACGGTCACGTCCACCCCAACGAGGCGCTGCGGCCCAGCGGCGGTGAACTGACTGCACAGCCCGGTGTGGCCGTCTGCGAGGAAGCTGATCCCCAGCGCGTCGGCCGATTCCAACGCAGCCCACGTGCGCGATCCCTTCTGAATGCACACCGACAACAGGGGCGGGTCCATCGACACCGAAGTCAAGGAACTGACCAGCATCCCCGTGCTGTAGTCGCCAACATCGGCGCAGACAGCCGCTACCCCGCTGGGGAAGCATCCGAAGGCGCGGCGCAGATCGGTCCGCTGGGCGGCAGGTGCCGAGTCGGCGTCCGTCGGCTGACGCTCGTGCCTGCGATGACGACTGTCATAGCGCTCTCCTGAAGGTACGTGGCATCGGGATACGGCGAACGTTATCACTTGTTGACTTCTTGTCAATGACATCGGATCATGGTTCGGGTGTTGCGGATCCCGTGTTGTCGACGTGAGCTGGAGGTGCGTTGTGGACGGCGTCCCTGACGTCTGGGCCGGGTACGGTTCGGCGCTGACCGGCGCGGTCCCGGCGGCGCGGTGGCATGACTGCGTGCGCTACGTCGACACCGAGAACGCCAGGGTGTGCTCCGTCGATGTGCCACACGACCAAGGGCCGACTGTGGTTTTCCTGCACGGTATTTCGGCAGGCTGGCGGTGGTTCGCGCATCTCTTCCCGGTGTTGTCTCAGCGCTACCGCGTGGTGGCGCTGGATCTTCCGGGTTTCGGCGGTTCGCCCTTCTCACGACGCCACGTCACGTTCGATGGGCTCGCCGACGTGGTCGTCGACGTGTGCGACGCGCTCGAACTCGACTCCCCCGTGGTGGTCGGTCATTCGATGGGGTCGCTGGTGGGGACGCGGGCGGCAGTGCGACACCCGTCACGGTTCGGTCGGTTGATCATCACCGGCGGTCCGATCCTGTCGCTGGTCCATCTGTTGCAACGTCCGGTCGACACGTTCCGGCGTCACCCGCGGTCAGTGGCCACGCTGGTCGCCGAGTCCGCGGTCGTGGGTCTACCGCTGCCGGGGCCGGTCGCCGCTCTCGTCGCCGGGTCGGCGAGGTTGCGACAGGCTGCGCTGGGGGCATTTGTTGCCCGGCCGGATCTGCTCGATCCCGAGGTCGTGCGCGCCACCATGCACGACCTGGGTGCGCCCGCGACCTTCCCTGTTCTCGCTTCGGCGGTGATCGGCGACCCCGGCCGCGACCTGGAGCAGATCCGGTGTCCCACGCGGATCCTGCGCGGTGACGGCGATGCGTTGTCACCGCCCGAAGACGTCGAGTTGTTCCTGTCGAAGGTTCCCTCGGCCGACGAGGTGCGCTTCGACCACACCGGCCATTGGCCGCACATCGAACGCCCGCGTCGTTTCCTGGAGGAACTGCACCGCTTCGTATCGCCGGAGGACGCACCTCTCGACTTCTGACACCGGAGTAGGCCCGGAAACCACACGCTCTACCAAAGCCTAAATCCAACAGACAATTTCATGCCCATGGGAGTCAAGAAATGATACTCGTAACAGGTGCCGGCGGAAATGTGGGCCGTGCGCTGCTGCGCGGCCTGCGCGAACGCGGAATCGACAGCCGCGCATTCGTGAAGAACGCCGCGCAGGGTCAAACGGCACGCGCCGATGGAGCGACCGAGACCGTCGTCGGCGACATCCGATCGCGAGACGACGTCCTCGGTGCTTTAGCTGGCGTTGAGCGGGTGTGGCACGCACAACCGACCAGCGTCATCCGCGAAGTGGCCATCGCGGAGAACATCGCCGACGCCGCGCGGACACACGGTGTCGAGCACGTGGTCTACCACTCCGTGATCCACCCCGACATCAAAGAGATGTTCCACCATCAGGAGAAAGGTCGGGTCGAAGAGGTGTTCCGCGACTCGGGACTCCCGTCGACCTTCCTGCGTGCGTCGCACTTCATGCAGAACTACCTCGACTTCTGGGAATTCATCCGCGGCGGCATCCTTCCCTACCCGTCCTCACCGGACTCGGTGATGGGCGTCGTGGACGGCGAGGACGTCGCCGAGGTGAGTGCCCGCATCCTGGCGGCACCCGTCAAGACCCACGCCGGGCGCACCTACGACCTGTCCACCCAAGAACTCACCCGGCACGAGATGGCCGCCGAGTGGAGCAGGGTTCTGGGGCATCCGGTGTCGGCTGTGCGACTCGGGCCCGACGTGGTCGCCAATCCCGTGCACGGTATCGCTGCGGTCGTCCCTATCGTGTCGAAGTCGTTGCACGCAACCAAACTCAGAGCCCCAGTGCAGATCATCCGAGGAGTCCGGCAGTCATCGAACGCTAAAGGTGTCCGAGATTGGCCGAAGGAGTCGCAGGACTGCTACGTGGCGATGATGCGGTACTACGACAAGAACGGCCTCCCGGCTGGCGACATGACGGTCCTGCCCGAACTGCTCGGGCGTCCCGCAACCAGCTACACCGAATTCGCTCGACGCGAGGCCCAGCGACGAGGCGCGACGACCGTCGGCTGACCCGGCGCAGCGTGCGCACTTCATCAACAGACGCTGAGACGCACTGGAGGCACTAATGGGCAACGACTACCGAACGGCACGCGCACTGGTGACAGGCGCCAGCTCCGGAATCGGCGAGGCCTTCGCCAAGGCGCTCGCCGCCCGCGGATGTGACCTGGTGCTTGTCGCCCGCCGCCAGGATCGACTGAGCCGACTGTGCGAAGAACTTCAAGCGAGACACGGAATCTCCTGCACCGCTGTCGCGTTCGACCTGTCCGAGCCACAGCCAGGGGCTCGCTTGCGGGCGCTCGTCGAGGGGGACGTGGACCTGCTGGTCAACAGCGCGGGGTTCGCCATCCAAGGCCCCTTCCTCGACGGTGACGCCGACGACTTCGCGCGTGTGCTGGCCGTCGACATCGGGGCGGTCGTCGACCTCTGCCACGCATTCCTGCCGGAGATGATCCGGCGACGTCACGGCGCCATCATGAACGTCTCCAGCACGACTGCCTATCAACCGGTGCCGACCCTGGCCGTCTACGCCGCCGCGAAAGCCTTTGTGCTCAGCTTCAGCCAATCCCTCTGGTACGAAGCACGACAACACGGAGTCACGGTCTTCTCCTTCGCGCCAGGACCCACCCACACCGAGTTCTTTGACGTCATCGGCGAATCCGCCAACGTCGTGGGCCGCATGCAGACCGCCGAGCAAGTCGCCGCGGCAGGCCTACGTGCTCTCGACCGCCGCCGCACACCGCCCTCTGCGGTCTCGGGAGCCGGCAACACGATCGCCGCGGCACTAGCCCGGCTGATCCCACGGCGCGCGCTGATGCCCGCGCTCGCGCGATCGTTGCGACCGGTGAAGCCCTGAGCTCAGATCGCCCACCCTCGGACCGCAAAGGGCCAGCCCTCGATCGCAGCACAGACCCTGAGCAAGCCCCGGGGATCAACACGCCGCGGCGATGTCTCAGCTGTTGGTCTCACACGGCGCGCCTCAGGTCGCCCGGGCCGGTGGACAGTGAGAAGGACAATCTAGCAGTCACCGGCGTTGTTGCAGTGCGTGTTTCGTCAAGCAGCTCGGGTCCGGTTGTCGTCACGGAATATGGCCCCGTTGCGATCAGCCCGTTCGGTTGATTGTGCCTCCACAGGTCGATTGTCTCGTGCAACACCACTGGCCGACCTGTTACCGAAACTACCGCTTCGGCCCCGACGGCACCGTCGGTCCCCTTGACTTCGACTGCGTCATCACCATGCCTGAACATCAACGACGGACCTGGGTCCAGCTGATGCAGGCTGCCATCGAACAACGCCCCCACGACTACCGCGACCTGATGACGGCCGCCGGATTCCTCGACCAGGACTCTGATCTCGCCGACGGCGAACTGCGAGAGTGGGTTTCTTCCTCGGCGGTCGACACGACCATGTTTCAACCAGTCACGTACACGCCGGAAGGCACCGCGCCGATTCTTGCTGGCTTCATCGACGTGGATCGTGGACATCCCCTCACCAAGATCACCGTTCCTGCACAGCACGTCTTCACCTCGCGCGTCATGCTGGCCTTCGCAAGCGTCGCCGCCGCCCTCAACGCAACCCTGCACACTTGGGCTCTCATCGACGATCTGGATGGCGTCGCCGAGCCCATCACCGATCTCGGCGTCCGACATCGCGAATGGATGGACAAACGCGGGTTGCCGATGGGACTCGACCAACACTGAAGCGACAGAACTCGGCGGGCTGCTCAATCCATCCCATTTCACTGCATTAAGCCGCGCCGCAATTCAGATGCCGGCAGGCAGCAAGATTCAAAACGACAACCGCCGCGACTCTGGTTCAGCTCAATGAGCAGAACGATGGGGCCGACCAAAACAGGTCAGCCGGTGTACTACGCGACTCGGCTTCGGGACTAGGCGACTCCGGGTGCCCGAAGACCATCAGCTTCTCCCTCTTGATTGCCCAATCGCCGCCGAAACGCACACAGTGGACAAACCATCTGGGATTTGGACAGATCTACTGGGATCACAGACAGGCGTATCTTGACATCTTCAAGCTATTGTTTTACGAATAAGACATGACAGCCACTTTGTCTCACGACTTGCCAGCCCGGTTTGAGCTGGCCAATGCCACAACATGGCGCGAACCGTGGCCGATGTACCGTGCGCTGCGCGACCACGACCCCGTCCACCACGTCATTCCGGCCGACCGTCGGGAGCATGACTACTACGTGCTGTCTCGGCACGCCGACATCTGGGCGAGTGCACGTGACCATGAGACGTTCTCGTCGGCGCAGGGGCTGACCGTCAACTACGGCGAATTGGATCTGATCGGGCTCGCCGACAACCCGCCCATGGTCATGCAAGACCCGCCGGTGCACACCGAATTCCGGAAGCTCGTCGCCCGCGGCTTCACCCCGCGCCAGGTCGAGGCCGTCGAGCCGAAGGTCCGCGAGTACGTCATCGAACGCATCGAGCGCCTCAAAGCCGACGGCGGCGGAGACATCGTGGCCGAGCTGTTCAAGCCACTGCCGTCCATGGTCGTCGCGCACTATCTCGGTGTGCCCGAGGAGGATCGGGGCAAGTTCGACGGCTGGACCGACGCGATCGTCGCGGCCAACACCAGCGAAGGTGGGCTCGGGGGTGCGCTGGGCACCCTCGGCGATGCGCTCGGCGAGATGATGGGCTACTTCACCTCGCTGATCGAGCGGCGGCGAGCCGAACCCCGGGATGACACGGTGTCGCATCTGGTCGCGGCGGGTGTCGGCGCCGACGGCGACATCTCCGGCGTGCTGTCGATCCTGGCGTTCACCTTCACGATGGTCACCGGGGGCAATGACACGACAACCGGAATGCTCGGCGGTTCGGTGCAATTGCTGCATCAGCGACCCGACCAACGGCGGCTGCTGACCGACGATCCGGGTTTGATACCCGACGCCGTGGACGAGTTCCTGCGGCTCACCTCGCCGGTACAGGTGCTAGGCCGCACCGTGACGCGCGATGTGACAATCGGCGACGTGACGATCCCGCAAGGGCGCCGGGTGATGTTCCTCTACGGGTCCGGTAACCGCGACGAACGTCAATTCGGCGCTGATGCAGGCGAACTCGATGTAACTCGCAAGCCCCGCAATATCCTGACCTTCAGCCACGGCGCGCACCACTGCCTGGGTGCGGCCGCGGCGCGGATGCAGTCGAGGGTCGCGCTCACCGAACTCCTGACCCGAATCCCCGATTTCGAGGTCGATGAGTCGGGAATCGTCTGGGCGGGCGGAAGTTACGTCCGCCGGCCGTTGTCGGTGCCGTTCTCGGTGGTGCGCTGATGGCGGGTGACTGGTTGGCCGAACGGCGCACCGAGGTGGCCGCCGACCGCATTCTCGACGCGGCCGGTGAGCTGTTCGCATCCCAGGCTGCCGCCAGCGTCGGAATGCACGAAATCGCCTCGGCGGCAGGCTGTTCCCGTGCCACGCTGTATCGATACTTCGAGAATCGGGAAGCGCTGTACACGGCCTACGTGCACCGCGAGAGCTACCGACTGTACCGGGAGATGACCGAGCAGATCATGTCGTTCGACGATCCGCGCGATCGGTTGATCGAGGGCCTGCTCGCGTCGTTGCGCAATGTGCGCGAAAGCCCGGCCCTGTCATCATGGTTCGCCACCACGCAGCGCCCCATCGGCGCCGAGATGGCCGAGCAATCCGAGGTCATCAAGGCATTGACGGAGGCGTTCGTCATCTCCCTGGGCCCCGACGACGCCGACATTGGGGCGAGCGGAGCGACGGGAAATGGATCTGTCGCGCACCGGGCCCGCTGGCTGGTTCGGGTGATGACGTCGCTGATGCTGTTTCCCGGGCACGACGAGGACGACGAGCGCACCATGCTGGAAGAGTTCGTGGTTCCGATCGTGCTACCGAAGCGGCGGGCGGATCAGGCCACCCAATAAGCCTGTGCCTTCATCGATTTGCGTGGGATCTTGAAGTCCTCGCGCAGCAGCTTCGCGACGGCCCGCGTGGTGCGGTTGTCGCACGCGACCCATCCGAAGTGGTCGGAGGCATCGAACGCAGCAGCACTCACGGCGGCGACCAGGCCGTCGCCGGCATTCTGTCGGTCCACCCACGTCACGTCCGCGGCGCGGTGTACCGGCAGCCGCCTGTCGTCGTCGTGGGCGGCTTCGAGAAAGACCTGCGCCGGGGCATCGCCGATGGCGTCCAGCAGCGAGTTGATCGCGGGCAGGGATGCCGTGTCACCGACGATCACGTATCCGGCGGGACGGGGCTCGGGGAGCGCGAAGTTGCTGCCCAGCACGGTCGCCTCGATCGTGTCGCCCGGCTGAGCCTGCTCGGCCCACCGCGATGCCACGCCGTCGTGCAGCGCGAACTCCACGTCCACGGTGTCGTTGGCCGGGTCGGGGTTGACCAGCGTGTAGCCGCGCTGGTGCAACTTCTCGCCATCGGCAAACCACATTCGGATCCACTGCGTCGGATGCAGGGACCGGTCGGCGAGCAGGCCACCGGCCTGGAAGCTCAGCCTCAGGTAATGCGGGGTGACCTCGGTGCGTCCGGTGACCGTGAGCTCGTAGTCGCCCGCACGCAGTAGCTTGAGCACCGCACCGGCGAACCCGCGCGACAACTTGGTGTCCGACATGGACTCATCACCCCTCGTTGCGTTAGTTAGGCCAGCTTAACCTAACTAACAAGGCAATCGGAGTGTCCCCCGTCAGCTGCGAACCCGGGTGAACCGGTGCAAGACCCAGGCCAGCGGAATGGTCACGACAAGTGTGCCGAAGAACAGCATCCACACCGACCCTGTGTAGATCGGATAGCGGACGACCTCGACCATGACCAGCTCCATCGTGACCAGGTGGATCAGGAAGATCTCGTAGGAGATCTCGCCCAGGAACACCATCGGACGGCTGGCCAACATCCGCGAGTACAGGCCCGTGTCTCCCAGCGCCAGCGGTGCCACGACGAGAGTCGCGATCGCCGCATAGAACGCGGTCTTGAACAGCGCCTCATGCAAACCGGCGGGCGAGGTCGTCGGCTCCCCCGCGATCGGCGTCGACACGATGAAATAGCTGACCACCGCCAGGGGTACGCAGATCAAGGCGTACGCGCGGACACCCATCGGCTGCAGCGCAGCCAACAGCATCCCGCCGACGAACCACGCGAGATAGCCCGGCAACCAGAGCTTGCCGCCGTCGGGCAGGAAATCGGTCGTGTGCACCAGCCACATCCACGCCGGCGACACCAGGGCGAGCACACCCAGACCGGCCAGCAGAAGCCAGGGGCGCCAACGCCTGCGGCACAGCACGACGAGGAGCAGGTAGGCCAGCACCGGGAGCGCGACATAGAAGGCCACCTCGACCGCGAGGCTCCACATCTGCGTAAGGCCCTGGTGCAGAAACGAATAGAGATAGTTGTCGGTGTAGATCTGGGTCAGCGTGAGGTTGCGGAACAAGCCTTCCCACGTATGCCCGGGGTTGGGACCCGCCGTGCGGAAGTGATAGACGAGATAGGCGGCGACGACCGTGACCACATATGCGGGCATGATGCGACGCACCCGATGCCAGGCATAGCGGCGCACCGACGGATGCGGCTCCCCTGCGAAGGCGGCCTTCACCCAAGGCAGGAAAAGTAGGAATCCCGACAGCACGAAGAAGATCGGCACGCCGATCTCCATCCGCGAATACACAAGGCCCACATAGCCTTGCGGATACTTGCCCGTCGTGTAGGCGGCGTGGGTCAGCACCACGAGAAGCGCGGCGACGGCGCGGATCCCTGTGAGCGAGGCGACCCGCTCGGTGGTGACGGACTCCAGTCCCCCGGCCGCCTCGACGTCCGACGTGCCCTGACCGGCGGGCAGGGTCACTTCGTCTTGGGCTTCCCCCGATGCGGTTTCGGCCCGCGATCGGGTTGGAGCTGGATCAGCTGACCCTGAATCCTGGTGTTCTCCAATGCTTTCAGCGTCTTGGCAGGCAGTTTCGCCGGCAGTTCCACCAGCGAGTGGTCAACCTTGATGGTGATGTGGCCGAAGTCGCTGCGGTGCAGTCCGCCTTCGTTGGCGATGGCACCCACGATGGCGCCGGGGGCAACCTTATGACGCTTGCCCACTGCTATCCGGTAGGTCGCAAGATCGCTGCGCCGTTCGCGAGGCTTGCGCGGCGGGCCATCGCTCCGGTCGCCACGGTCCGGACGCTCGCGGCGCTTCTCCGGCGGCGGCTCCGTCATCAGGAATTCCTCGCCGTCGCGGCTCTGCAACGCCAGCGCGGCCGCGATGTCGGCCATCGGTACGTCGTGGTCGCGCTCGTAACCCTCGATCAGTTTGCGGAACAGGTCGATGCCCGGCTTGTCGAGCGCATCGGTGATCGAGTCGCGGAACTTCGCGACCCGCTTCTCGTTGACATCCTCGACGGACGGCAGCTCCGACTCGACCAGCTTCTGCCTGGTCACCCGTTCGATCGCATTGAGCAGATGCCGTTCGCGCGGCGTCACGAACAGCAGCGCCGTCCCCGACCGGCCTGCACGGCCGGTGCGCCCGATCCGGTGGACGTAGGACTCCGGGTCGTGGGGAATGTCGAAGTTCACCACATGCGAGATGCGCTCGACGTCCAGGCCGCGGGCCGCGACGTCGGTGGCGACGAGAATGTCGATCGATCCGTCCTTGAGTGCGTTGATGGTGCGCTCACGGACCGCCTGCGCAATGTCACCGTTGATCGCGGCCGCGGCGAACCCGCGGGCCTTCAGCTTCTCGGCCACCTCCTCGGTGGCCTGCTTGGTGCGGACGAACACGATCATCGCGTCGCCCTGCTCCACCTCGAGCAGCCGCGTCAGCGCGTCCATCTTGCGCGGATACGACACCAGGAAGTAGCGCTGCGTGATGTTCTCGGCGGTCTGCGTCTTCGCCTTGACCGTCACCTCGACCGGATCGTGAAGGTACTTGGCGGTGATCTTCTTGATCGCAGGCGGCATCGTCGCCGAGAACAGAGCGACCTGCTTGTACTCGGGGGTGTCGGCCAGGATGCGTTCGACGTCCTCGGCGAAACCCATCTGCAGCATCTCGTCGGCCTCGTCAAGCACCAGATAGTCCAGATGCGAGAGATCGAGGCTGCCCTTCTCCAGGTGGTCGATCACACGGCCCGGGGTGCCGACCACCACCTGCGCACCGCGCTTGAGTCCGGACAGCTGCGGCACGTAGGACGACCCGCCGTAGATCGGCAGCACGTTGACCCGAAGATGTGCGCCGTAGCGGCCGAAAGCCTCTGCGACCTGCAGTGCGAGCTCTCGCGTCGGCGCCAGGACGAGGGCTTGGGTGTTGCGGCTGTCGGTGTCGATCTTCGACAGGATCGGGATCGCGAAGGCCGCGGTCTTGCCTGTTCCGGTCTGCGCCAGGCCGACGACGTCGGAGCCCGCCAGCATGGCCGGGATGGTTGCCGCCTGGATGGGCGAGGGCGATTCGTATCCGACGTCGGCGACGGCCTGCAGCACCGACGGGTGTATCTGCAGGTCAGCAAAGGTCAGGTCTGCGGGCTCTGGCTCCGCATTCGAGGACGTCATCGTCGTTGGAGTCTAGTGCCAACCAGCGCATCGTCCGGCCAGTGCTTGATTCGCGGCTCGCCGCGGTGCTTGATTCGCGGCTCGCCGCGGTGCTTGATTCGCGGCTCGCCGCGGTGCTCGATGCGCGGTGCGCCTCGCCGCCCGCCGCGCGTGCTGCCGGTACGGTGCCCAACTGTGAAAGCGGTGTCGATCGTCGGCTGCGTGGTGGTCGCAGCAGCGCTCACCACCGCCTGCAGCCCCGGCGACTCGACGGTGTCGAAGACGCCGGATCAGACGACCCCCGCTATGGCGACACCTGCCGCGCCGCCGCCGGCTCAGCCCACCGGACCCGCGCCCGGGCCCGTCCCCGCCGACGACCCGTGCGCCACCGATCTGGCGGCGCCGGAGATCGCGCGGGCCGTATCCGAACTGCCCCGCGACCCGCGAAGCAACCAGGCCTGGAATCCCGAACCGCTCGCGGGCAACTACAACGAGTGCGCACAGCTGTCGGCGGTCATCATCAAGGCCAACACCAACTCGGACAATCCGAATACGCGCGCGCTGCTGTTCCACCAGGGCAAGTTCATCCCCACCGGCGTGCCCGACACCTACGGCTTCAACGGTCTCGACACCACGCAGACCACCGGCGACACGGTCGCCCTGAAGTTCTCCGGCGGTGTGCCCGGGCTCGACAGCGTGGTCAAGTTCCGGTGGAACGGCAGCGGGGTCGAGTTGATCGGCAACACGCCCGGCTAGCTTTCCGCCGAAATATCATTCCCGGTCGTTGTCGGGCCCGGAATCGCAACCCGGAATGACATTTCGCGGAAAGGGGGTGTCGGTGGAGGCGCCTACAGTGGCTGCGTGTTCGTCGCCAACGACGCCGGCGTTGACCGTGTCATCTACAGCGCCTCCGACCTCGCCGCCGCGGCGCGCTGCGAGTACGCCCTGCTGCGCTCCTTCGATGCGAGGCTGGGCCGGGGCCCTGCCGTCTCGGGTGACGACGAACTGCTGGCCCGTACCGCCAGCCTGGGTGACGAGCATGAGCAGCGCCACCTCGCGGAGCTGCGACAGGCGTCCGATGTCGCGATCATCGGCAGGCCCACGTACACCGTTGCGGGGCTGACGGCCGCCGCGGAGCAGACCAAACGGGCCATCGAGGAACGTGCACGCGTCATCTATCAGGCCGCCATGTTCGACGGGCGCTTCGCCGGCTTCGCCGATTTCCTGGTGCTCGAAGACGGAGAACGGTATCGCCTTCGCGATACCAAGCTCGCCCGCTCGGTGAAGGTCGAGGCACTGCTGCAAATGGCGGCTTACATCGAGACCCTCACTGCCGCAGGCGTTCCGGTGGCCGCCGAAGTCGATCTGGTTCTGGGTGACGGCACGGTGGCCAGCTACGCCGTCGACGAACTGCTGCCGGTGTACCGGCCGCGCCGCGAGGCACTGCAACGCCTTCTCGACGATCACCTGGCCCGCGGCAGGGCGGTGGCGTGGGAGGACGAGCACGTGCGGGCGTGCTTCCGGTGCGCAGAGTGCGAAGCGAAGGTCCGTGAGCACGACGACCTGCTGCTGGTTGCCGGGATGCGGGTGAGCCAGCGGGCCCGCCTCATCGACGCGGGCATCACCACCGTCGGTGAACTCGCCACGCACGACGGCCCGGTGCCCGAACTGTCGACCCGCACCGTCGCCGCGCTCACATCGCAAGCGCGGCTGCAGATCGCCGAGAGAGTTGTCGAGAACGGCACCACGAAACCGCCGTACGAGCTCGTCGACGCGCAGCCCCTGATGGTGCTGCCCGACGTCGACAAGGGCGACCTCTTCTTCGACTTCGAGGGCGACCCCCTGTGGACCACCGACGGGCATGAGTGGGGACTCGAATACCTGTGGGGTGTACTCACGGTGAGCGATGACTTCCAGCCCTTTTGGGCGCACAGCCGCGCCGAGGAGCGCCAGGCCCTCAAGGATTTCCTCGCGTTCGTGCGCAGGCGCAGGCGCCGCTATCCCCGGATGCACGTCTACCACTACGCGGCGTACGAGAAGAGCACGCTGCTGCGTCTGGCGGGCCGCTACGGCGTCGGGGAGCTCGAGGTCGACGAGCTGCTCCGCGACGGCGTGCTCGTCGACCTGTATCCGTTGGTGCGCAAAAGCATTCGAGTCGGCACCGAAAACTACAGCATCAAATCGCTCGAGCCGCTGTACATGGGCAACGAGCTGCGCGACGGTGAGGTCACGACCGCCACCGCGTCGATCACCGAGTACGCCCGCTACTGCGAGCTTCGCGACGAGGGCCGCACCGACGAGGCAGCGACCGTCCTCAAGGAGATCGAGGAGTACAACCGCTACGACTGCCGTTCGACGCGCAGGCTGCGAGATTGGCTGATGGCAAGGGCCATCGAATCCGGTGTCCCGCCGCGCGGACCCGTCGTCGTCAGCACCGAACGGGTCGTCGCAGAACCCGACGACGTCGAACGCCGGCTGCTCAAGTTCGCGGGCGACGGCATCGACACCCGCACCCCCGCACAATGCGCGACCGCGATGATGGCCGCAGCCAAAGGTTTTCACAAGCGGGAGGACAAGCCGTTCTGGTGGGCGCATTTCGACCGGATCAACAATCCCGTCGACGAATGGGCCGACGACGGCGACGTGTTCATCGCCGAGGACCACGAGATCGTCGCCGACTGGCACAAGCCGCCCAAGGCGCGCAAGCCGCAGCGCCACGTGCGGCTGATCGGCGAGATCGCCAACGGCGAACTGGCGAAAGAGATGTACGCCCTCTACGACCCGCCCTCACCGGCCGGGTTGACCGACGACCCGGACCGGCGCGGTTTCGGCTCGGTGACCGTCGCCGGCTGCGACGACCCCGAGGCACCCACCGAGGTCGTCATCGTCGAGCGGCAACCCAAGGACGGTGACACATTCGACCAGGTGCCGTTCGCGTTGACGCCCGGGCCGCCAATCAGCACCACCACGCTGCAGGACGCGATTGCCGACACCGCGTCTCTGATGGCCGCCGGGCTGCCCAACCTGCCCGCGGACGCGCTGACCGACATCCTGCTGCGGCGTCCGCCCCGCACCCGCAGCGGCGCTCCCCTGCCCCGCACCGGAGACGTCGTCGCCGACATCACCGGCGCGCTGCTCGACATCGACGCGTCCTACCTCGCCGTGCACGGTCCGCCGGGCACCGGCAAGACCTACACCTCGGCACAGGTGATCGCCGCGCTGGTCTCCGAGCACCACTGGTCGATCGGCGTGGTCGCGCAGTCGCACGCGGTGGTGGAGAACCTGTTCGCGGGTGTCATGGACGCCGGTGTCGACGGAGCGCGGGTCGGCAAGAAGCTGCACACCGTGAGCACCGGGTGGACGGAGCTGGATCGCGCCGACTACGCGACGTTCATCTGCCAGGACGGTTGTGTCGTCGGCGGCACGGCGTGGGATTTCGCCAACGCGAACAAGTTCGAGCGCGACAGCCTCGACCTGCTGGTCATCGAGGAGGCCGGCCAGTTCAGTCTCGCCAACACCGTCGCCGTGTCCAGGGCGGCGCGCAACCTGCTGTTGCTCGGCGATCCGCAGCAGCTGCCTCAGGTCAGCCAGGGCACCCATCCCGAACCTGTCGACGGGTCGGCGCTCGGGTGGCTCGTCGACGGGCATCACACGCTGCCGCCCGAGCGCGGCTACTTCCTCGACCTGTCCTACCGCATGCATCCCGATGTCTGCCGAGCCGTGTCACGGCTCTCCTACGACCGCAGGCTGCGCTCGCACGAAGCGGTCACCGCCGCGCGCCGCCTCGACGGTGTGGCGCCCGGCGTCCGGACGCTGAGCGTCAGCCATCTCGGGAACGCGACCGAGAGCCCGGAGGAGGCCGACGCGATCGTCGCCGAGATCGAGCGGCTGCTCGGCACGCCGTGGACCGACGAGTCGGGCACGCGTCCGCTGACCCAGGGCGACGTCCTCGTGGTCACGCCGTACAACGCCCAGGTGGTCCTCGTTCGTCGCCGCCTGGAGGCCGCCGGCTTGACCGACGTGCGCGCAGGCACCGTCGACAAGTTCCAGGGGCAGCAGGCCCCGGTGGTGTTCGTGTCGATGACGGCGTCCTCGATCGACGACGTGCCGCGGGGAATCGCCTTCCTGCTCAACAGGAATCGCCTCAACGTGGCGGTGAGCAGGGCCAAATACCTCGCGGTGATCGTGCGCTCCGATCAGCTCACCGAGTATCTGCCGGGAACCCCGGACCGGCTGGTCGAGTTGGGCTCGTTCCTCTGCCTCAGCGACTGTGATACACCGGGCCAGTGACCGAAGCGCTGACCGAACGGCTCGCCGCGATCGTCGGGGCGGCCTACGTGACCACCGACAGCGACATCCTGGACGGAAGGTCTGTCGACCACACCGGTAGGTATCGCGGAAAGGCCTCGGCCCTGGTGCGACCGGGATCGACCGACGAGGTGGCCGCAGTGCTGCGCGAATGCCGCGCTGCGGGGGTCAGCGTCACCGTGCAGGGTGGCCGCACGTCGCTGGTGGCGGGCACGGTGCCCGAGCATGACGACGTACTGCTCTCCACAGAACGGTTGCGCGACATCGGCGAGGTCGACGTGCTGGAGCGCCGGGTGAGGGTCGGCGCCGGGGCGACGCTGGCCGATGTGCAACGCGCGGCCACCGCGGCCGGGCTGGTGTTCGGAGTCGACCTCGCCGCCCGCGACACGGCCACCGTGGGCGGTATGGCGTCGACGAACGCCGGCGGGCTGCGCACGGTCTGCTACGGGAACATGGGCGAGCAGGTCATCGGGCTCGACGTCGTGCTGCCCGACGGTTCGGTGGTCCACCGGCACAGTCAGGTGCGCAGCGACAACACCGGTTACGACCTGGCCTCGCTGTTCGTCGGCGCCGAGGGCACGCTCGGCGTGATCACGGCGCTGGATCTGCGCCTGCACCCCACGCCTTGCCAACGGGTCACGGCCATCTGCGGTTTCGCCGACCTGGACGCGCTGATCGCGACCGGACGGGTCTTCCGCGACATGGAGGGCATTGCGGCGCTGGAGCTGATCGACGCCAGAGCCAGCGAGCTGACCGCCGAGCACGTCGGGGTTTCGGCCCCCGTCCAGGGCGCATGGCAGTTGCTGATCGAACTCGCCGGAGAGACGGACCTGACCGAGCGGCTGGCCGACGCGCTCGAGGACGCCGAGTTGTCCGACGAACCCGCCGTCGGTGTCGACGCGAACGCCCAGCAACGGCTGTGGCAGGTGCGGGAGGCCGTCGCCGAAGTACTCGGCGTCTACGGTCCGCCGTTAAAATTCGATGTGTCGCTTCCCCTTTCAGCCATTCACGCATTCGCCGACGACGCCGCACGCCTGATCGCCGAGCATGCGCCCGATGCGATCCCCGTGCTGTTCGGCCACATCGGCGAAGGCAACCTCCACCTCAACATCGTGCGCTGCGCGCTCACCGGCGACGCCGAGCGTGCGCTGTACTCGGCGATGATGGCACTGATCGCCGACCACGGCGGCAACGTCAGCTCCGAACACGGCGTCGGCACCCGCAAACGCGACTATCTGTCGATGGCGCGCACCGACGCCGACATCGCCGCGATGCGCGTCCTCAAGGACGCCCTCGACCCCACCGGCTACCTCAATCGCGCGGTGCTGTTCAGCTGACAGGTAGCGTGGCGCGGGATGACCAGCATCGAAGCTGACTACCTCGTCGTCGGCGCGGGCGCGATGGGCATGGCGTTCGTCGACACCTTGCTCGCCGAGAGCGACGCGACGATCGTGCTCGTCGACGAAAACCACCAGCCCGGCGGGCACTGGAACTCGGTCTACCCGTTCGTCCGGCTACATCAGCCGTCCGCCTACTACGGTGTCAACTCCCACGCCCTCGGCAACGAGGACGCGATCGACCGCAGCGGCTTCAACGAGGGCTTCTTCGAACTCGCCACCGGCCACGAGGTCTGCGCCTACTACGACCAGGTGATGCGCAACCACATGCTGCCGACCGGGCGCATCACCTATTTCCCGATGACCCGCTACCTGGGCGACAACAGGATTCGCACCCTCGACGGCGAAGAGCACACCGTGACCGTGCGGCGGCGCACCGTCGACGCGACATATCTGCTCACCGTCGTGCAGTCGATGAGATCTGCCCCGTTCTCCGTCGCCGACGGGATCACCGTGATCCCCCCCAACGACCTCCCCCGCCGCGCCGCCGAACACGAGCACTTCACGATCGTCGGCGGCGGCAAGACCGGCATGGACTGCTGCCTGTGGCTGCTGCGCAACGGGGTCGCGGCCGACAGACTGCGCTGGATCAAGCCCCGTGACTCGTGGCTGCTGAACCGGGCCAACGTGCAGCCGGGCCCGGAGTTCGTCAAAACCCTACGGGCGTCGATAGCGGCTCGGGCGCAGGCGATCTCCGAAGCGACCTCACCGGAGGACCTCTTCGAGCGACTCGAGGCGGCCGAGGTCCTCTTCCGTCTCGACCCGGCGGTGACACCGACGATGTACCACTGCGCGATCGTGTCGCGTCGCGAGTTGGAGCACCTGCGTCTCATCGAGGACGTGGTGCGCCTCGGTCATCTCGAGCAGGTCGAACACGACCAGATTCGGCTGACCGGCGGATCGGTCCCGGCGACCCCGTCGCTGTACGTCGACAGCACCACCCAGGGTCTGCCCCGTCCGCCGTCGGTACCGGTGTTCGACGGCAACCGGATCACACTGCAGAGCGTCCGCAGTTGTCAGCAGGTGTTCAGTTCGGCGTTCATCGCACATGTCGAGACGACCTACGGGGACTCCGATAACGACGATGCCACGCGCAATGAGCTCTGCGCGCCGATCGTCCACCCCGATGCGCCGATCGACTACCTGCGACAGACGTTGGAGGACAACGTCGCGACGCTGCGGTGGGTGCAGGACGAGGAGCTGATGGCGTGGCTGAAGACAGCTCGCCTCAACGCGGCACGCGATCTCTTCCCCGTCTTCCCGCCGGGCAAGGAGCGGGTGCGCCACAAGGCGATGGGTGCGCTCGCAGTCGCACTGAGAAAGACCAACGACGAACTGATCGCGCTGATGGGCGGCGCCTAGTCGCGCGAGTGCCTTCCCTTGGGAAGGTCCTGACCGTCGACGCCGTCGGTAAGGTGGAACCCGTGGTGCGCGTGCCCGTTCCGGGCTGGTTCGTCGAGCAGCTGATCGAGAATGCTGCGCCACTCCTGCTTCGCCGACGGAGCGGCGACGGATAGATCCGGCCGGTGCTCCTCGCTCATCGGCTCGGTGACCGGGTCGAGCACATCGGTGTCGGCGAGCGAATCTGCCGATGCCGGCTGCGGGGGTTCGTGGTGCTCCCACGTCACCTCGTATTCGAGGTATTCGTCTTCCCCGTCGGCCCAAGAGAGTTCGTGGTCGGGGTCGTAGGGCTCATGCCGCTCGTCCGGTACCGCCGGGTCTGCTGCGGGGGTGGCGAGGAACGGCAGCAGGAAGAGCGCGGCGACGACACCGAACAGTGCGGCGAAGGCCGGCAGCAGCATCGCCTGCGACATCGCCGAGGCGAACGGCGGTTGCAGGAACTCGGGCAGCTGCGCGACCTGTCCCTCGGCCTGCGACGCATCCGCCGCGCCGGGGATCTTCGCCGACAGCTCCGACGCCATCAACGCGGCCATGCCTGCGCTGCCGAGGACGGAGCCAACCTGACGCGTCGTGTTGTAGACACCCGAACCTGCCCCTGCCAGGTGCGGAGGCAGGCTCCGCGTGGCGGTGGCCGCCAGCGGCGAGAAGATGAACGCCATCGCGGCACCCATCACCGTCAGCGGCAGGACCAGCCGCCAGATCGGCGTGTTCGGGGTCATCTCGATCGACAGCCAAGTCAGCCCGATCGCCGCCATCGCGAAACCGAATCCGATGACCGACCGTGGGTGCGACCGGTCGACGAGCCTGCCGACGAACGGTGCAAGAACGCCCGTCGCGACGGCCATCGGCGCCGTCAGCAACGCGGCGCGCGTCGGAGTCAGCCCGCAGACCGCCTGGGCGTAGAACATCAGCGGCAGGATCATGCCGGTGACGATGAACCCGATCGTCGCCACCCCGACGTTCGACATCGAGAAGTTGCGGTCGCGGAAGATCATCAGCGGGATCAACGGTTCGCCGGTGTTGATCGACTGCCAGTACACGAACGCCGCCATGACAGCGATGCCGACGCCAATGGTGGCCCAGATCCACAGCGCCCAGTCGTGCGACTGGCCTTCCTGCAGCCCGAACACGATCAGGAACAACCCCACCCCGGACAGCACCACGCCGGGTACGTCGAACCGCTGATTGCGCTGGGTCGGCAGGGCGGGGACGAGCCAGACGGCCATCGCCATGCCGAGCACGCCGATGGGAACGTTGACGATGAAGATCCACTGCCAGCCCAGGGTGTCGACAAGGACACCACCGGCGAGCGGACCGACCAGTGTCGCCACCCCGGCGGTGGCGCCCCACACGCTCATCGCCACCCCCCGGCGATGCGGCGGGAACGTGCGGGTGATGACCGTCATCGTCTGCGGCGTCAGAAGCGCCGCCCCGACACCCTGGACGACGCGCGCAGCGATGAGCATGCCGATCGAGTCGGCGAGCCCGCACCACAGCGAAGCGGCGGTGAACACCGCCAGTCCCGCGAGATACATGTTCTTGGGTCCGTACCTGTCGCCGAGACGGCCGGCCACCAGAAGCGGCACGGCGTAGGCCAGCAGGTAGGCGCTCGTCACCCAGATGACCGCGTCATAACCGGCACCCAGATGCGACATGATCGCCGGATTGGCGACGGGCACGATCGTGGCGTCGACCAGGATCATGAAGAACCCGATCAGGAGTGCCCACAGCGCGTGCCAGGGGTTGGCACCCCGGCCACTCGGCATCATGTTCTCGGACATCGCGGGAGTCAGCGGAAAGTCAATCGGGAGAAGTACATTTCGGCCCGACGCTACGGTCCGGGCGGTGTCCCGACAAGTCAGTGACGGCGCGTCACAGCGGTCAGGCAGGCTCGGCAAGCGCCTCAGCGGGGACGCGGGCGGGAGCCGTGACGCGGTGCACACCGGTCAGCAACAACGCGGCCAGCGCGATGATCACGCCCGCGGCCATCACCACGGCCATCGCGAGTTCGTCGTTGCCGAGCATGCCCACCACAGGAGCGATCGCCGCACCGCCACCGAACTGCACCGCGCCCAGGAGGGCGGCCGCGGTGCCCGACGCGTCGGGATGCCGCGTCAGCGCGACGGCAGGCGCGTTCGGGATGACCAGGCCCATCGCGGCCAGGATCAGCCAGACCGGGACGACGAAGCCGTAGAGGCCGCCGACATGGGCTGCGGCCAGGGCCACGAACACCGCGCCGAACACCGACGCCGCCACCAGGGCCCACAGCATGATCTGCTGCGGTGTGAACCGTTTCAAAAGCACCACGTTGAACTGGGTCGTGCCGATCAGGGCGATCGCACCGGCACCGAACACCAGGGCGAATGCCGTCTGGTCGAGACCGAACCGGCCCTGCAGCACGAAGGACGCACCTGCGATGTAGGCGAACAGACCCGACATTCCGAGCGCGGCGACGAAGACCAGGATCACGAAACGCATGTCGCGAAGCAGCTCGAGATACGTCGCGGCGATGCCCTTCACCTTGAGCGGACGTCGATGGTCAGCAGGGAGCGTCTCTGGCAGCGCGAGCACGGCCATCAGCAGCAATGCGCCTGCGACCACAACCAGTGCGGCGAACACCCAGTGCCACGATCCGCGCAGCAGCACCGCCGCGCCCAGCGAAGGCGCCAGCACGGGAGCGACGCCGAGCACGAGCATCAACCGCGACATCACCGTCGCCGCGGCATTGTCCTTGTAGAGGTCGCCGACGACTGCGATCGCGACGACCATACCGGCCGCGGCACCCATGCCCTGCAGACCGCGGGCCACTCCGAGGGTCGCGATGTTGGGCGCGAACAGGCACAGCAGCGATGCGAGCATGTGCAGCACGATCCCGGCGAACAACGGCTTGCGCCGCCCGAGAGAGTCCGACAGCGGGCCGATGACCAGCTGTCCGATCGCAAGGCCGGCGAGTGTGCCGGTCAGCGTCAGCTGCGCGACCGACGACGAGACGTTCAACTCGTCCGCGATCTTCGGCAGCGCCGGCAGATACATGTCGATGGTCAACGGGCCCAGGGCGACGAGGAGGCCGAGGACGACGATCATCCGGGTGCGATTGGGCATCCGGGTGTCGTCGGGCACCGCGGTGGAATCCGCCGGCGTCGGCGAATCGGTGTCCTGCTGCCTCACTTCCACATCCCGGGATATTGCCATGAAAATGATTAGCGACGCTTCCCAATATTTTCTTCCCCCATCCGGAAAGAGTGACTGCGATCACGTTGGGGCACGCTTTGTCGACCGCCGTTCGTTTGACAAGCGCTAGCCTGAAATCAGGTTCACAGGGAGGTAGCGCTCATGAGTGCCAGGTCACGAGCCAAGAAGCAGGTGCCCGCGGTGCCGGACGAAGATCCGGGCGTCGCCGCCAAGGTGCTCTCCCAGATTCTCGAGCGCGGGGCCCGCGTGCAGGGTCCCGCCGTGCGGGCCTACGTGGAGCGGTTGCGCCAGCACAATCCCGGTGCCACGCCTGCGGAGATCCAGCGCAAACTGGACACGCAGTACATGGCCACGGTGATGGCCAGTGGCGCCGCCGTCGGGTCGGCTGCCGCCTATCCGGGGATCGGCACACTCGTGGCGATGTCGGCCGTCGCCGGTGAGACCGTCGTGTTCCTGGAGGCCACCGCGCTGTACGTGCTGGCCATGGCCGAAGTGCACGGCATCCCCGCCGAGCACCGCGAACGGCGCCGCGCTCTGGTGCTGTCCGTCCTCGTCGGCGAAGACAGCAGGCGAGCTGTAGCCGACCTCCTCGGCCCCGGGCGCACCAGCGGCGCCTGGGTGTCCGACGGTGCGGCCACGCTGCCGCTGCCCGCGCTGTCCCAGCTCAACTCCCGGTTGCTGCGCTACTTCGTCAAGCGCTACGCGCTCAAGCGTGGCGCCCTGGCGTTCGGCAAGATGCTGCCGGTCGGGATCGGGGCCGTGGTCGGCGGTGTCGGCAACCGGTTGATGGGCAAGAAGATCGTCGCCAACGCACACAAGGCGTTCGGCAACCCACCTGCCCGGTGGCCTTCAGCCCTGCATCTTCTTCCCGCCCCAGGCGAATAGCTCCGGCGCGTCAGCGACGTTCATCCCGCGTTCCCGACCGCTCGACCACCGATGAGCTGTGACCGATAAGACCATAAGTACGTTGCGTGGTCTGGGCCCTACCGAAAGCGCTAGCCTTGATGCGGCGGAAACAGCGGGGTAACCGCACACCGGGTTGAACAAAGGGGGGCCGGCTGCCGCGCGGCGTCGGCCCGAATCGAAGAATTGAGGCGAATAACAGCCGTGAGCTCACCTTCACCATTCGGTCAGAACGAGTGGTTGGTCGAAGAGATGTACCGCAAGTTCCGCGAGGATCCGTCGTCGGTTGACCCGAGTTGGCACGAATTCCTCGTCGACTACTCCCCCGAACCCACCAACGAAGCCCCCGCCAGGTCGAACGGCAAACCGACCTCTCCGCCCGAGCCGGCACCGGCACCGAAGCCCGCGAGCAGCAACGGCACCTCAGCCCCGCCGGCGAAGTCCGAGAAGCCCGCCGCCAAGGCTCCGGAGAAGACAGCACCAAAGGCTGACAAGAAGGCCCCTGAGAAGGCTCCGGAAAAGCCCGAGCCCGCCACGAAGGCCAAGCAGCCCGCCAGCGTCTCCGGCGACGACGAGAGCCAGGTGCTGCGGGGCGCCGCGGCGGCCGTCGTCAAGAACATGTCCGCCTCGCTGGAAGTGCCGACCGCCACGAGCGTGCGGGCCATCCCGGCCAAGGCGATGATCGACAACCGCATCGTCATCAACAACCACCTCAAGCGCACCCGCGGCGGCAAGATCTCGTTCACCCACCTGCTGGGCTATGCCATCGTGCAGGCGGTCAAGAAGTTCCCGAACATGAACCGGCACTTCGCCGAGGTCGACGGGAAGCCGAACGCGGTGACCCCCGCGCACACCAACCTGGGTCTGGCGATCGACCTGCCCGGCAAGGACGGTAAGCGCGCGCTCGTCGTCGCCGCCATCAAGGGCTGCGAGACCATGCGCTTCGGACAGTTCATCGCCGCCTACGAGGACATCGTGCGCCGCGCCCGCGACGGCAAGCTGACGGGCGAAGACTTTGCGGGAGTGACGATTTCGCTGACCAACCCGGGCACCATCGGCACCGTGCACTCGGTGCCGCGCCTGATGCAGGGTCAGGGCGCGATCATCGGCGCGGGCGCCATGGAGTACCCGGCGGAGTTCCAGGGTGCCAGCGAGGAGCGTATCGCCGAACTCGGTGTCGGCAAGCTGATCACTCTGACGTCGACCTACGACCACCGCATCATCCAGGGCGCCGAGTCCGGCGATTTCCTGCGGACCATCCACACGCTGCTGCTCGACGACGAGTTCTACGACGAGATCTTCCGCGAACTCGGCATTCCCTACGAGCCGGTCCGCTGGCGCATCGACAACCCGGACTCCATCGAGGACAAGAACGCCCGCGTCATCGAATTGATTGCGGCATACCGCAATCGCGGCCATCTGATGGCCGACATCGATCCTTTGCGACTGGACAAGACCCGCTTCCGCAGCCACCCCGACCTCGACATCAACACCCACGGGTTGACGCTGTGGGATCTCGACCGCGAGTTCAAGGTCAACGGTTTCGCCGGCCAGACCCACAAGAAGCTGCGCGACATCCTCGGCCTGCTGCGTGACGCGTACTGCCGCCACATCGGCGTCGAGTACACCCACATCCTCGAGCCCGAGCAACAGCAGTGGCTGCAGGAACGCATCGAGGTCAAGCACGAGAAGCCGACGGTCGCCGAGCAGAAGTACATTCTGAGCAAGCTCAACGCGGCCGAGGCCTTCGAGACCTTCCTGCAGACCAAATACGTTGGGCAGAAACGGTTCTCACTGGAAGGCGCGGAGACCGTCATCCCGATGATGGACGCCGCCATCGACCAGTGCGCCGAGCACGCGCTCAACGAGGTCGTCATCGGCATGCCGCACCGTGGCCGCCTCAACGTGCTGGCCAACATCGTCGGCAAGCCGTACAGCCAGATCTTCACCGAGTTCGAGGGCAACCTGAACCCGTCGCAGGCGCACGGCTCCGGCGACGTGAAGTACCACCTCGGCGCCAACGGCACCTACATCCAGATGTTCGGAGACAACGACATCTCGGTCTCCCTGGTGGCCAACCCCAGCCACCTCGAGGCCGTCGACCCGGTGCTCGAAGGCATCGTGCGGGCCAAGCAGGACATCCTCGACAAGGGCGCCGGCCCCGACGGATTCACCGTGGTCCCGATGATGCTGCACGGCGACGCCGCCTTCGCGGGTCAGGGTGTGGTGGCCGAGACGCTGAACCTGGCCCTGCTTCGGGGCTACCGCACCGGCGGGACGATCCACATCATCGTCAACAACCAAATCGGTTTCACCACATCGCCGTACGACTCCCGATCTTCGGAGTACTGCACCGACGTCGCCAAAATGATCGGCGCGCCGATCTTCCACGTCAACGGAGACGACCCGGAGGCCGCTGTGTGGGTGGCCAAGCTGGCCGTCGACTTCCGGCAGAAGTTCAAGAAAGACGTCGTCATCGACATGCTGTGCTACCGCAGGCGCGGTCACAACGAAGGCGACGACCCGTCGATGACCCAGCCGTACATGTACGACGTCATCGACACCAAGCGCGGCGTGCGCAAGACCTACACCGAAGCCCTGATTGGCCGCGGCGACATCTCGATGAAGGAAGCCGAGGACGCCCTGCGCGACTACCAGGGCCAGCTCGAGCGGGTCTTCAACGAGGTGCGCGAACTCGAGAAGCACGAGATCGAGCCCAGCGCGTCCGTGGAATCCGACCAGATGGTGCCGGCAGGCATGAACACCGCGGTGGACAAGGCGCTCCTGGCCCGCATCGGTGATGCGCACCTCGCATTCGGCGACGACTTCAACGTCCACCCACGCGTCAAGCCAGTGCTGGAGAAGCGTCGCGAGATGGCCTACGAGGGCAAGGTCGACTGGGCCTTCGCCGAGTTGCTCGCGCTGGGAACGTTCCTGGCCGAGGGCAAGACGATCCGGTTCTCCGGGCAGGACACCCGTCGCGGCACGTTCACCCAGCGCCACGCGGTGATCATCGACCGGCAGACCGGCAAGGAGTTCACACCGCTTGACCTGCTGACCGTGGACTCCGACGGCAACCCCACCGGCGGCAAGCTGATGGTGTACGACTCGGCGCTGTCGGAATTCGCGGCGGTCGGGTTCGAGTACGGGTACTCCGTCGGCAACCCGGACGCATTGGTGTTGTGGGAGGCGCAGTTCGGCGACTTCGTCAACGGCGCGCAGTCGATCATCGACGAGTTCATCAGCTCCGGTGAGGCCAAGTGGGGGCAGCTCTCCGACGTGGTGCTGCTTCTGCCGCACGGCCACGAAGGTCAGGGGCCCGACCACACGTCGGCCCGCATCGAGCGGTTCCTGCTGCTGTGGGCCGAAGGGTCGATGACGATTGCGATGCCGTCCACACCGGCGAACTACTTCCACCTGCTGCGCCGCCACGGCCTGGACGGCATCCACCGGCCGCTGATCGTGGCGACCCCGAAGTCGATGCTGCGCAACAAGGCGGCCGTCAGCGACATCCGCGACTTCACCGAGCAGAAGTTCCGCTCGATCCTGGAGGAGCCGACCTACTCCGACGGCACCGGCGACCGGTCGAAGGTCACCCGGATGCTGTTGACCAGCGGCAAGCTGTACTACGAGTTGGCGGCCCGCAAGAAGAAGGACGGCCGCGACGACGTGGCGATCGTCCGGATCGAACAGCTCGCCCCGCTACCGAAGCGCCGGCTCAACGAGACGCTGGACCTCTACCCGAATGCCGAGCAGTTCTTCTGGGTGCAGGAGGAGCCGGCCAACCAGGGTGCTTGGCCGACGTTCGGGCTGACGCTGCCCGAGGTGCTGCCCGACAAGTTGTCCGGTATCAAGCGGATCTCGCGGCGGGCCATGTCGGCGCCCTCGTCGGGTTCGTCGAAGGTCCACGCCGTGGAGCAGCAAGAGATCATCGACGAGGCGTTCGCCCAGTAGCTCTCCGGGCCGGCACCTCGCACCGCGAGCGCGCGTGTCTGCACGCCGACGCGCCGTGAACCGCGTACATTTCGCGCGCGGTCACGGCCGTCGAGCGGCGCCCGAAGCCCGTTGAGCGCTGTGGTGTTCATGCGCCAGCCGGCGAAGGCTGAGCACGAGTTCCCCGAAGACGACCTGGCCCACGACCATGCGCCTCAGCAATACGTCGCGGTCCGCGGCGGGATCGTCAGGATGTAATCGGTTCACCTCGAAGGCCGCCAACGAGTCGACGAGGTCGAGATATCTGCGCCACTCCTGCGGTTCGAGATGGGCACCCAGGTCGGAGACCGCGTGGAGCAGATAGGCGAGCCGTTCGCGCTCGGGTGAATCGGAGCGAACCGCCACCCATCCGGCCTCTTCGACGAGCTGATCCGCGCGATTCCGCGACGACGCATCCGCAACGCGATCGGGGGATTTCGTCAGCGCATCGAAGGCGGCTCCGAACATCTGATGGACTGAGCGCGAGCGATCGTCGATCGCGGCGACGATTCCTTTGAGGTCGGCGACGGATACGTCGCCGACCTCCCTCAGGACGCGCAGCAGCCTGAGTCGGGCGACGTGCTTCTTCCCATAATCCGCGCGGCGCTCACCCCTTTTTTCGCCCGGCGGCAGAAGTCCTTCGCGCAAGTAGTACTTGATAGTCGACACGGTGACGCCGGACTGCTCCGACAGTTCGGAAAGTTGCACTCAGTTCCTTCCGCGGGTTGACCCCTGCCGACGATAGTGCCACTATCCTTAAAGGATATCGACACTATCCAAGGGGGATCCATGACACAGGCTCGAATTCCGCGCGCATACCGGAATGCGATGGGCAGAGTCCCGTCGGGTGTGCGGGCGGGTCACAGCGTGGCTGAGGTCGGCTCGGATGAGACGGTCGTGTTCCTTATCGGGGCCCACGTGCACCGGTGGCGTCGTGTCCGCAGCTGGTGGCCGACTGTCGTCGCAATGACGCGCATGCTGCGCCAACTGTCGAACGATGCCGACCTCGGCCTACTGGCGGCCCACACCTATTACGCGGGACGAGACGTCATCGTGGTGCAGTACTGGAAGAGCGTGGAGCACCTCGGTCGGTTTGCGAAAGATCCGACACTTGCCCACGCGCCTGCGTGGGCGGAATTCAACGCAGCCGCAGCCGGCAGTGGCGACATCGGTATCTGGCACGAGACCTACCGAGTCGCCGCCGATGACATTGAGACCCGCTATGCCAACATGGCGCCGTTCGGCTTGGCCAAAGCGCTTGGCGTGCGCGAACGCCTCGGATCACCGCGGACCAACATTCACGAACGAATGAACGAGACCGACGCCGAGTACGTCGGCTGACTGCCGCCCTCGATTACCGGAAGAACGAGAACGGAACCCCGTCGGTGAGCGCGTTCACCGCGCGGGGGCAGAAGATCGAGATGGCCAATCCGGTGAACATGGTGGCCGGACCCAGCGGACGCCCGAGGTCGTCGGCGATGTCGGCCGCGACGTTGGCGGCGTTCTGACCGGGCTCGGAAAGCATCGGGCACACGGTCTGGCCGACGCGGACAGCGGTCGCCGGATCGATGTCGCCCAGTCGGTAGTGCTGCAGCGTGGACAGAAAGGCGTCAGTCGTGGGATCGGCCTGCGCCGGGGCCGCGGACATCGTGGCGGCGACGGCGGCCGACGCGACGAGCGCGGCGACCGCGGAGTACTTCAACGTCATGCCTTGATTGTCGTAGAACGGGTTGCGGGCATTACGCGGGCAGTCGTGTCGGTACGTAGCGCGCTTCCTGTCATTCGATCGAATTGGGGTAGTGCACTACTCAATCGATCCATTGCAAACGCACCTAGTTTTGGCGACAACACTCGTCATCAACCAATTCTGGGGGTTGCCATGTCCGTTACGGCTCACCAATCACACTGCAAAGAAGGCCGAAAGTCCACGACAAGAACGTCGCTGACGGCGGCGGTGGCCGTCAGCGCACTGGCTTGTGGCGGCGCCATCGCGTCGCTCGCCGAGGGGCCCACCGCACCGGCACCTGCGCAGGCACAGGCACCGGTGGTGAGGGCGGCGTCGCACGCGCCCGCGGCCCCGGTTCTTCTCACCGCTCTCGGGGTTCCGGTCGGCATCACGATTCCTGACAGTTCTTCGGGAACGGGCCGCGCAGCGTCGGAGCCGGCGACTGTGTTTGTCGCGGCCCCCGCCACGTCGGGACCGTCGCTGTCCACTGAGGATTTCGGTGCGCTGCTGCGCCTGAGCGGCCCGACGACATTCTCCACCCGCGCCACGCAAGCGACCGTGCTGAACCTGAGCGGGAGCGGAGCCCTGAGTAATGCCGCTGCACCCGGCGCGGTGGCTTTCCGACCGATGTTCGGCGATGGCGGCTGGCTGATCGGCAATGGCCTCGACGGCGCCGCCGGTGAAGACGGTGGCGACGGCGGCATTCTGTGGGGCAACGGCGGCCGCGGCGGCGACGGTCTCGCCGGGCAGGCCGGTGGCAACGGCGGCCGCGGCGGTCTGTTCGGTGGAAACGGAGGCGACGGCGGAACCGGTGGAATCGGCGGCGGCGCGGGCGGAAACGGCGGCAGCGCACAGCTTTTCGGTAACGGCGGCGCGGGCGGTGCCGGCGGTGTGGGTGCGACGGGCGCCGCGGGCGTAAACCCCATTCCCGCGACCCTGCTGCCTCCCGCCGGCAAGGGCGCGGATGGCGTCAGCGGCTCGCAGGGCACCCCGAACCTCAGCGCGTACGGCGGCGACGGCTCGCCCGGGCAGAACGGTATCCCTGGTCAGCCCGGAGGTGCGGGAGGTGACGGCGGCAGCGCCGTCGGTGAGGGAGGCGCGCAAGGTGGTGACGGCGGCCAAGGTGGAGTCGGCGGCGCCGGAGCGCCCGGCGGCGACGGCGGCAACGGCGGTCAGGTCTGGAGCAACAGTTTTCAACTTGCGGGTGCCGGCGGCACCGGCGGTCTCGGCGGAACAGGTGCACGCGGCGGAGACGGCGGAAATGCCGGCGCCCTTATCGGATTAGGTCCCGAATCGCCTGCAGACGGCGGCGCGGGCGGCAACGGGGGCGAAGGCGCTGCCGGCAGCGCGGGTAGCGCCGGCGGTGTTGGCGGCTCGGGTGGTAGAGGTGGTGCTATCAGCGGCAACGGGGGCGCTGGTGGTGTCGGCGGCGACGGCGGCGCCGGTGGCACCGGTGCTCGCGGCGGCGACGGCGGCAACGGTGGAAACGGAGCCAGGTCCGGCGGCGAATACAACGGCGCCGGCGGCGCCGCAGGCAAAGGCGGCGCCGGCGGTGCAGGAGGCGCAGGAGGCGCAGGCAACCAGGGCGGCTCCGGCGGGCGCGGCGGCTTGTTGGGAAGCAACGGTGCCAACGGCTCCGCCGGACAGGCGGGCGACAAGGGCGCTCAGGGCGAGTCGGGTTCCGACGGCAAAGCAGGAGCCGGCTCGGCGGTCTGATTGCTGAGCTGGGGGGCCGGTGAGCGCTGGGGGGTGCTCACCGGCCCTTCCGCTGGTGTGACCCCCGAACATATTCGGGACCTCGGGTACCGGGTAGGCTCACCCTCACTCAACACGCGTAGAACAACCGAGGGAGTGCACATGCAGGGCTTCGCCGGAAAAGTTGCCGTCGTGACAGGCGCCGGTTCAGGTATCGGCCAGGCGCTGGCCGTGGAGCTCGGCCGCTCCGGAGCCCACGTCGCGATCAGCGACGTCGACACCGAAGGCCTCGCCGTCACCGAGGAACGTCTGAAAGCCATTAGCGCCAAGGTCAAGTCGGACCGGCTCAACGTCACCGAGCGCGAGAACTTCCTGCAGTACGCCGACGCCGTCGCCGATCATTTCGGCAAGGTCAACCAGATCTACAACAACGCGGGCATCGCGTTCACCGGTGACATCGAGATCAGTCAGTTCAAGGACATGGAACGGGTGATGGACGTCGACTACTGGGGCGTGGTCAACGGCACCAAAGCGTTCCTCCCCCACCTCATCGCGTCCGGCGACGGACATGTCGTCAATGTCTCCAGCGTCTTCGGGCTTTTCTCGGTGCCCGGTCAGGCCGCCTACAACTCGGCCAAGTTCGCCGTCCGCGGCTTCACCGAGGCCCTGCGGCAGGAAATGGCCCTGGCCGGGCATCCGGTGAAGGTCTCCTGCGTGCATCCCGGCGGCATCAAGACCGCGATCGCGCGTAACGCGACCGCCGCCGAAGGCCTCGACGCCGACGAACTGGCCAAGACCTTCGACAAGAAGCTCGCCAGCACGACACCGGAGAAGGCCGCCAAAGTGATTCTCGACGGCGTTCGCAAAAACAAGGCGCGGATCCTGATCGGCAACGACGCCAAGTTCTTCGAAGTCGCGATTCGGGTGCTGGGCGCCGGCTACCTGGGTGTGTTTCCCAAGGCTGTCGCCCGGTTGACGCCGCCGGCGAAATAGGCGCGCTCAGCTCGGCCGAGCGCGCGTCGACTGCCACGATTGCCGGCGTGTCGGCGGGCAGACGCGCGCGCTCGCGGTGCGACGGTGGCTAGTTGCCGACGCCGAGTGGGTGCTCTTCGAGCCACTGCCCGGCGACCAAGCCAGGCTCTGTCCCCTCGGCGACCTGCCTGCGCATATCCGCCAGCGAACCGGTATCCAGCACGCCGGCAATCTCGTTGAGCGCGAGCACCTGCGACTCGGTCAACTCGTTGCGCCGGTACAGCGGCACCAAGTTCTCGGCGCGGATCAGCGAAGTCTTGTCCGACAGCACCACCGCCTCCGACGGCACATCTGGCGCCGCGGTGCTCGTCCACGCCGCGTCGATGCGACCCGCCCGCAACGCGTCGAACATCGCGTCGTCGTCCGGGAACTCGCGCGACTTCGGCAAGGTGCACGTCCCGACCGAGGCAGGCCGTGGCACGGAGGTCACCGCGCCGATCGCGATGTCGGGGCAACGGCGTGCCATCACCGACACGTCGCGACCGCCCCACGCATCGCCGGTCCGCTCGGACACCGCGACCGCGGGCTTGTCCTCCGCAAACGTCGTATAGTCACCGGCCGCGATACCTTCGGGCAACGCCGACAACAACGTTCGGTAGACCTGAACATCTGCGCGCGCCGCCGATTCCGGTGCGAACCGCATCAGGAGCCGGCCGGTGAACCCCGGCGCCACGCGGATCTCGCCCGAGTCCAATCCGCCGAGCGGATCGTCGGTCGCCACCACATGGGCCGGATTGCCGTAGAACCGCAAGGCCGACGCGTAAAGCTGCGCAACGAGCTGCGACTCGGGGTCCGCAGGAGCTCCGACGGGAATCGACGGCGCAGCGGAGTGCCCGCCACAACCTGCCGCGACAAGAGCCGCGACGATCAGTTGGACGACGCTACGAACGCGGCTCAGCCGACTCAGTCCTCGGATGCGGCAGCCACAGCTGCGGCGACCGCCGGACCAACCCGCGGATCCAGCGCGCTCGGAACGATATGGTCGACCGCCAGGTCGTCGCCGACGACGGAGAAGATCGCCTCTGCCGCAGCAACTTTCATCTTCTCGGTGATGCGGCGGGCACCCGCGTCGAGCGCGCCGCGGAAGACACCCGGGAACGCCAGCACGTTGTTGATCTGGTTCGGGAAATCGCTGCGCCCCGTCGCGACGACGGCCGCGTGCTTGCGCGCCGCATCGGGATGGATCTCCGGATCCGGGTTCGACAACGCGAACACGATCCCGTTCGGCGCCATGGTCGCGATGATCTCTTCCGGCACCACACCCGCGGACAGCCCGAGAAACATGTCGGCACCGTCGAGTGCTTCCGCGAGCCCACCGGTGCGGCCGGCCGGATTGGTACGGCCCGCCAGTTCGGCCTTGAACGGATTCAGGTCGTCGCGACCGGAGTGGACGATGCCCTTCGAATCCAGCACGGTGATGTCGGAGATGCCCTTGGCGAGCAGGATGTTCGCACATGCCACCCCAGCTGCTCCCGCACCAGAGATCACCACACGAAGCTCGTGCATGTCGCGGTCGAGAACCTTCGCAGCACCGTGCAGCGCGGCCAGGACGACGATCGCGGTGCCGTGCTGATCGTCGTGCATGACCGGGCAATCCAGGGCCTCGATCACCCGGCGCTCGATCTCGAAACACCGCGGCGCGGAGATGTCCTCCAGATTGACCGCACCGAACGACGGACGGAGCCGGATCAGCGTTTCGACGATCTCATCGGGATCCTTGGTGTCGAGCACGATCGGGATGGAATCCAGGCCGCCGAACGTCTTGAACAGCGCGCTCTTGCCTTCCATCACAGGAAGGGACGCCGAGGCGCCGATGTCCCCGAGGCCGAGCACGGCACTGCCGTCGCTGACCACGGCCACCAGCCGGTGCGCCCACGTGTACTTCTTCGCCAGCGTCCTGTCCGACGCGATGGCCCGGCTGACCTGCGCAACCCCGGGGGTGTACGCGATCGACAACGCTCGCTGGGTGTCCAGTGGCGACTTCAGATCGACCGAGAGCTTGCCGCCCTCATGAGCCTCGAAAATCTCGTTGTCTTCGATGACAACCTGCGGAGTGCGCGTCAATTCGGCCACGGGCGTCAGGGTAACCGACCATACAAACTCACAGGAACGGGTTCCCCCACGGTGAGCAGAACCGACCCCGGGCGGCGCGTACGATGCATCCGGTATGCCCGAACGGGTATGACCAGCGCGTACACCCGGATATGGGGAGGTGAGCCCATGGCTTCGTTCCGTGCACTTCCGCCCTCGCTGGTCAAACAAGCGTCCCGGGCGAGGACACTCGGCCACGTCGACGAGCCCGATGCGCGCCGCATCCACGTGCCGGTCTCGCAGTCGGTTGTCGACTGCGGTGTGTATTGCGACGGCACCCGTCTACCCGGCAAGTACACCCACGCCGCGGCGCTGAACAAGGTGCACGAGATCGAAGCCGAAGGCAGGAGCGCCTTCGTCTGGATAGGTCTGCACGAACCCGACGAACATCAGATGCAGTCCGTCGCCGATGTGTTCGGCCTGCACGAACTCGCCGTCGAGGATGCGGTGCACGCCCACCAGCGACCCAAACTCGAGCGCTACGACAAGATGCTGTTCCTGGTTCTCAAGACAGTTACCTACGTCGAACACGAGTCGATAACCAACGCCCGCGAAATCGTCGAGACCGGCGAGATCATGATCTTCGTGGGCAGCGACTTCGTGGTCACCGTGCGCCACGGCGAACACGGCGGACTGGCCGGTGTGCGCAAGCACCTCGAAGCATCCCCGGACAACCTGCAGCTGGGGCCCTACTCGGTCATGCATGCCATCGCCGATCACGTCGTGGACACCTACCTCGACGTGACCGACCTGATCGAACACGACATCGACGCAATGGAAGAAGACATCTTCTCTCCGCGGTCGCAGACCAACATCGAGTGCATCTACCTACTCAAGCGGGAAGTCGTCGAACTACGCCGGGCGATCAGCCCGCTGGCCACCGACCTGCAACGCATCGGCACCGACCACGACGACCTCATCAACGTCGAGATCCGGCGCTACATGCGCGACGTCCTCGACCACACCATCAAAGCCTCCGAGCGCATCGCCAGTTACGACGAACTCCTCAGCTCGCTGGTACAGGCCGCCCTCGGCAAAGTCGCGATGCAGCAGAACGTCGACATGCGAAAGATATCGGCGTGGGTGGCGATCGCCGCCGTACCGACTGCGATGGCCGGCATCTACGGGATGAATTTCGACCACATGCCCGAATTGCATTGGACCTTCGGATATCCCATGGTTCTGCTGGTGATGACGACGGTGTGCTTCGTGCTCTACCGGAACTTCCGGCGCAACAACTGGCTCTAGCCGCCATATCACCGGAATTGCATTCCAGCAGGCCTGCACTCGATCTCTTGCTGCTGGAATGCAATTCCGGCGCAGACCGCTCACGCCGGATTGGCGGCTCGCCGCTCACGCCGGATTGGCGGCTCGCCGCCGTGGGTCCGTCGGATCGACCCCGTCCTGCACCCACGCCTGCCTCATCGCATCGGCACCTTTGAGCCGCACCCATGCAGCCTCCGTCGCTGTGATCGGCACCGCCGACAACACCGCAACGGGCGACATCGGCTCTGGGAGATCCACATCGTCGATGTCGCTGCGCCCCAACAGGAATGCGGTGAAGGGCGCACCCTCCCACAACGGCACCTCCAGGTCGATCAGCGCATCGGGTGCAAGTACCAGTCCCTCGACCGCAGGGGCCGCGGCGACCACGGCCACCGAACGCGACAGACCGGCGGGCGAAGGTCCCCGCAACGCGACCACGATCTCGGCCCGCGGACCCGCGACGGGGTCGGCCACCATCTCCGCCGGGTCGACCATCGGATGGGAGGAACAACCGAGCGAGACATAGTGCACCGCACCATCTCCGGGCCCCGCAAACCGCAGAACGTCGATGCGGTCGGTACCGAGGAAGGTAACGCTCGCCTCGTCCGGATCCGCGGTGACGCCGTTGCGCACGAAGTGTTCGCGCAGACGGAGCCGCACCCGATCGGTGATGTCGCTCAACTGCCGACCTTCCTTTCGCCGCACGGGCGCTGAAACCCGCGGCGCAAAGTTAGGTCCAACGGTGCACTATCCGCAACATCGGCGCCGACTAGATCGCCAAGCGCCCCAGCAGATCCCGACCCTTCTCGGCACTCTGTGGATCACAGAGCACGTCGTAGCGACCCGCAACCAGCTGCATCGTCGAACTGAAATCCCTTGTGCCCCGGGCCATTGCGTAGGGAATCGCGGAGGTGATCAGACCGAAGAACACGCCCGCGATCAGGCCGGTGATGAGCGCACTCCACGGGTTGGGGCTGAAGAACCCCAGGATGAGACCGATGAACAGCCCCAGCCACGCGCCGGTCAGGACGCCGCCACCGAGCACCTTCGGCCAGGACAGCCGCCCCGTCACCCGCTCGACCTGCATCAGGTCGACGCCGACGATCGTCACCTGCTGGACCGGGAACTGCTGATCGGAGAGGTAGTCGACCGCGCGCTGGGCTTCGGCGTAGGTCGGATACGAACCGATCGGCCACCCCTTGGGCGGCGTCGGCAGACCGACCGGGCGACCGCGTCCCGACGCTGCGCCGGCCGCGACGGGCGCACCGGGATTCTGTCCTGGCTGGAACGGGCTGGTCATCCTTGCACTCCTTCGATACCGCGTGTTTCACGCTAGTCCTCTGACAACGCACGGCGCACCACAATGGTGCCCCGATGCTCGCTCACCTCGGTTTACCTGCCCTTAGGCTAGGTTGATCACCATGACAAGTCCGGACAACGAACCAGGCGGGGCCGGCTCTTCCGATTCCTCCGCGGCCGGGTCCGAGCCGTCGGCCGCAGGCTACGAGGCGCCGCCGATCGAGCAGGCGCAGAGCACACCCAGCACCCCCGAACCAGGGCCGGATGACACGCCGCCGCAGGGCTACACCCCGCCGCCGGCATACAGCCCCCCGCCGAGCTACATCCCGCCGACTCCCAGTTTCGATCAGCCCGGCTATGTTTCGAATCCGCCGTATCCGCCGCCGCCGGCTGGGTTCGCGTCGCCCTACCCCGACCAAGGCGCGCCCTATACGGCACCCGGTTACGGCGTACCCGGCTACGGGGCGCCGAGCTACGGGCAACCGTCCTATCCGCCACCACCCCCTTACGGGGCGTACCCGGGCGGCTATCCGGGTGCCGAATACGGATACGGCGCACCCGCCGCGCAGGGCTCCAACGGATTGGCCATCGGATCGCTCGTCGCCTCGTTGCTCGCGATACCACTGAACATCGCGTGCTTCTCGGGCACCGTCGCGTCGATCGTCGCCGTCGTGCTCGGCATCATCGCCCTCAACCAAGTCAAGAAGACCGGGCAGGGCGGCAAGGAGATGGCGATCGCCGGCATCGTGATCGGCGCGCTCGGCCTGATCGGCGCCTTCGTCCTCATAGTGCTCGTCGCCGCGGCTTAGCCCTGGGCGGGCGGCTGGAACCGGTCGCCCGTGCGCTGCATCCCCGCCGCACGTCCCTTGCCCGCGATGACGAGTGCCATCTTCCGGCTCGCCTCGTCGATCATTTCGTCGCCCAGCATGACCGCGCCTCTGGCACCGCCTTCGCGCGAGGTATGCCACTCGTAGGCCTCGAGGATGAGTTCGGCGTGGTCGTAATCATGCTGGCGCGGGCTGAAGATCTCGTTGCCTGCCTCGATCTGGTCGGGGTGCAGCACCCACTTCCCGTCGTAACCCAAGGCGGCGGAGCGCCCCGCAACGCGGCGGAACGCCTCGACGTCACGCACCTTCAGGAACGGACCGTCGATCGCGGCGATGCCGTTGGCCCGTGCGGCGACGAGAATTCGCATCAACACGTGGTGGTACGCGTCACCGACGTCGTAACCCTCCGGCTGCTCCCCCACCACGAGCGTGCGCATGTTCAAGCTGGCCATCAGGTCCGCCGGACCGAGCACCAGCGCCTGAACCCGCGGCGCCGAGGCGATGGCGTCGATATCGGTCAGCCCCTTGGCGTCCTCGATCTGCGCCTCGATGCCGATCCGGCCCGGCGGCAGGTGGTGGGTCGCCTCCAACTGACTGAGCAGCAGGTCGAGTGCGAGGACATGAGAGACGTTGGTCACCTTCGGCAGCACGACGATGTCCAGCGACGCGCCCGCGCGTGCGACGACTTCGATGATGTCGGCGTGGGTCCACGGCGTCGTCCAGTCGTTGATGCGCACCCCGCGCAGCTGACCGGACCAACCCGGTTCTGCCAGCGCGGCCGCAACCTGAACGCGCGCTTGGGCTTTCGCGTCTGGCGCCACGGCATCCTCGAGGTCGAGGAACACCTCGTCGGCGGCGAGCGTCTTGGCTTTCTGGATCATCTTCTCGCTGCTGCCCGGCACGGACAGACAGGTCCGCCGCGGCCGATACCGGTTTTCCATTGCATGCACCTCCAGACACTCTTCTACCCTTGACAACCATGGCGTCGGTCAACAGGGTCTATGCGGCTCGTCTCGCGGGGATGGTGGTGCTGGGCCCCGACGGAGAGTCCATCGGGCGCGTCCGCGACGTGGTCATCGGTATCAGCCTGGTGCGCGCCCAACCGCGAGTTCTCGGCCTTGTCATCGAGTTGCTCAGCCGCAGAAGAATTTTCGTCCCCATCCTGCGTGTGACCGCGATCGAACCTGGCGCGGTCACACTGTCGACGGGCAGCGTGTCGCTCCGCCGCTTCTCGCAACGCCCCGGCGAGGTGCTGGTGCTGGGTCAGGTCATCGAGACGCGGGTGCGCGTCGACGACCCCGACCTGCCCATGCTCGCCGGGCTGGACGTCGTGGTCGTCGACCTGGCCATCGAACAGCAGACCCGCACGCGCGACTGGTTGGTGACACGGGTCGCGGTGCGCCCACAGCGCCGCCTCGGGCGACGGAGCAATGTGTATTCGACCGAATGGCAGCACGTGAACGGCCTCACCCCGTCCGGTCTCGCGATGCCCGACCAGGGCGTCGCCCAATTGCTCGAACAGTTTCAGGGGCAGCGCGCCGTCGAGGTCGCCGACGCCATCCGCGAACTGCCCGACAAGCGGCGCCACGAAGTCGTCAACGCGCTCGACGACGAACGGCTCGCCGATGTGCTGCAGGAGCTTCCCGAAGACGAACAGGTCGCCCTGCTGCGCCAGCTCAAGACCGACCGCGCCGCCGATGTGCTGGAGGCGATGGACCCCGACGATGCCGCCGACCTACTCGGCACGATGACGCCGTCGGACGCCGAGCAGTTCCTGCGCCGCATGGATCCCGAGGATTCCGAAGACGTGCGGCGGTTGCTGAGCCATTCCCCGAACACCGCCGGTGGCCTGATGACATCGGAGCCCGTTGTGCTCGCACCGGACACGACCGTCGCCGAAGCCCTTGCCCGAGTTCGCGATCCGGACCTGACACCGGCACTTGCGTCGCTGGTGTTCGTCGTGCGCCCGCCGACCGCGACCCCGACCGGCCGGTATCTGGGATGCGTGCACCTGCAACGGCTGCTGCGCGAACCGCCCGCGTCTCTGGTCAGCGGCATCATCGACACCGACCTGCCGCAGCTGGCTCCTGGCGATTCGCTCGGCTCGCTCACCCGGTACTTCGCGGCCTACAACCTGGTGTGCGGCCCGGTCGTCGACGAGCAGAACCATCTGCTGGGGGCGGTATCGGTCGACGACGTCCTCGACCATCTGCTGCCCGACAACTGGCGCGAACACGAGGTCGAACCGGTGATCGTCTCCGCTGAGAGGACGACATGAGCGAATCCTCGGCCCGGCAGCGTCTCGACACGCCACGGACCTCCCGCTCATTCGGCCCGCGCCTCGACATCGAAGCCGTCGGACAGTTCAGCGAGAGGATCGCCCGTTTCCTCGGCACCGGCCGCTATCTGGCGATCCAGACACTCGTCGTAATCGTCTGGGTGCTGCTCAACATGGGCGCTTTCGCCTGGCAGTGGGATCCGTACCCGTTCATCCTGCTCAACCTCGCGTTCTCGACCCAGGCCGCATACGCGGCGCCGCTGATCCTGCTCGCGCAGAACCGGCAGGAGAACCGCGACCGGGTGGCGCTGGAGGAGGACCGCAGGCGGGCCGAACAGACCAAGGCCGACACCGAGTTCCTCGCCCGCGAACTCGCCGCGCTTCGGCTCGCGGTCGGTGAAGTCGCGACGCGCGACTATCTGCGGCGGGAACTGGACGAGATTCGCGATCTGCTCGAAGCGCTGCAGACGGAACCGGCTGGGCGGAGCAAACAAGACGCAGGTGAGCGCAAGTCGAAGAAATCCAGCTGAGACGTCTGAGCGATTGCTGTCACACCGCGGTAGTTCACTGGGTATGGTGGCGAAGTTCACTGGCGGCCACACAGCTAGGACGGTTGAGTGCATATAGGGGGAGGACCTGCCCTCGGAGCAGCGCGACGTCGGGCAGGACAATTTGTCCGGACGCCGGCCGTCGGGGTAGCCGCCGTTCTCACGCCGCTGGTGCTGGCGGGCGCCGTCGGCGCCTCCGCACCGACCGCGAACCTTCCGTCGCGCGATTCGGCAGTGATGCCGCTGGCCGCTGTCGCCCCCTCGCCCGATGACCGGTCCGGCGTCTCGGTCGTCGCGGTCACCAAAACGCCTGCCCCGTTCCGCACCGTGGCTAGCACCGCATCGGCGCCACCTCCACCTGTCGTGGTGAATGCCCCTGGCACATTGCGGATTCCGTCGGTCAACCTCGCCGCCTACCGCAACGCCGAGACGATGATGGCGGCGGCGTACCCCGGTTGCGGGGTCAGCTGGAACCTGCTGGCAGGCATCGGCCGGATCGAGTCGATGCACTCCTACGGCGGTGCGACGGACTCCCGGGGCAACGCGGTGCGCCCGATCTACGGTCCCACGCTCGACGGCACCCTGGCCGGCAACGAGGTCATCGTCGAGAGCCGGACCGCAGACCGGGTCGTGTACGCCCGCGCCATGGGCCCCATGCAGTTCCTGCCCGGCACCTGGTCGCGCTACGCCTCCGACGGTGACGGCGACGGCAAGGCCGATGTGCAGAACGTGTACGACGCCTCCCTTGCGGCCGCACGGTACCTGTGCAGCGGTGGGATGAACCTGCGCAACCAGGCCGACGTCATGGCCGCAATCCTGCGCTACAACAACTCGATGGCCTACGCCCAGAACGTGCTCAGCTGGGCCGCCGCCTACGCGACGGGCGTGGTGCCCCTCGACCTGCCGCCGATCACGGGCTCGGTGCCCGAACTGTCGACCGCGACATCGACCGACGACCTGATCAGCCACTTGGATCGCCGGGCAGGACTCGGCCCCGGGCTGCCGATCAACGCCGCCGGCCTGCCGGCCACCGATCCGCTGTCGCTGATCCCGCTGATGGAACGTACCGACGTGGCCAGCCAGATCAACACGCCGCTGCCAGGATTCGCGGCTGGACAGTCGCTCGGCCCGTTGCCGGGACCGATGCCCGAGGCGATGCCGCAACCGGTCGCACCTCCGCCGCCCACCTGGGTGCCGCCGTGGATCCAGCCGCCGCCGCAGAAGCCCGCCCAGTGCGCCGTGTTCTGCATTCAGGATCTGCCCGCCGCACCCGCCCCGGCGCCCGCCCCCGCGGGTCCCCTCGGCCTTCCGCCCGCACCCGCCGCGCTGCCCGGCGTCCCGGCGGGACCGATGCCTGCACCCCCCGGCCCGGTGATGCCCGCTCTACCTGCGGCGCCCGGCCCCGCACCTGGGCCGGCACCCGGCCCCGCGCCCGGGCCTGCTCCCGGCCCCGTCGGCTGAGCGCACTCCCGAATTCGGGTCTTGACGACACCGCGGCCTAGACTCGCGGGTGATGTCCTCAACTCCGACAGACCTGGAAGCAGCTGCCCGCGCTGCGCTGAACAAGGTCATCGACCCCGAGCTTCGGCGGCCGATCACCGAAGTCGGCATGGTCAAGAACGTCACCGTCGAAGCCGACTCCTCGGTTCACGTCGAGGTGTACCTGACCACGGCGGCCTGTCCGAAGAAGACGGAGATCTCCGACCGGGTGACGCGCGCTGTGCAGGACGTGCCCGGCACCGGCGCGGTCAAGGTCACCCTCGACGTGATGAACGACGAGCAGCGAGCCGAGTTGCGCAAGCAGCTGCGCGGCGATTCCCGCGAACCCGTGATCCCGTTCGCACAACCGGGGTCGCTGACCCGGGTGTATGCGGTCGCATCCGGGAAAGGCGGGGTCGGCAAGTCGAGTGTCACCGTGAATCTGGCCGCCGCCATGGCCGCTCGCGGTCTGTCCGTCGGCCTCCTCGACGCCGACATCTACGGCCACTCCGTACCCCGCATGATGGGCACCACCGACCGGCCCACCCAGGTCGACTCGATGATCCTGCCGCCCGTCTCCCATGACGTGCGGGTGATCTCCATCGCGATGTTCACCCAAGGCAACACACCCGTGGTGTGGCGCGGACCGATGCTGCACCGGGCACTTCAGCAGTTCCTCGCCGACGTGTACTGGGGCGACCTGGACGTGCTGCTGCTGGACCTCCCCCCGGGCACGGGCGATATCGCGATCTCGGTCGCGCAGCTCATCCCCGGCGCCGAGATCCTCGTGGTCACCACCCCACAGCTGGCAGCTGCCGAGGTCGCAGAGCGCGCGGGCGCGATCGCACTACAGACGCGGCAGCGCATCGCCGGTGTCGTGGAGAACATGGTCGACGGGCCGGTCATCAAGATGTTCGGCGAGGGTGGCGGCCGGCACGTCGCCGAGAGCCTGTCGCGTTCCGTCGGCGCCGACGTACCGCTGCTGGGCCAGGTTCCGCTCGATCCCGAGCTGGTGGCCGCCGGCGACTCGGGTGTCCCGCTGGTGCTCAGCGCGCCCGACTCGGCTGCGGGCAAGGAACTCCGCAAGATCGCCGACGCCCTGTCGAGCCGCAAGCGCGGCCTGGCCGGGATGTCGCTGGGCCTCGACCCGGCAGGTCGTTAAGTCGCGTCGGTGTCGAAGGGCGTCGATCCCGACGGCTCCGGTTGTTTGACCGGCGCAGGACCGGGCCCAGACTGGGGCTTCTCGGTCGGCTTGTCCGAACCAATCTGACCGTTCTGCCCTGCACGGGGCGAGTCGAACTTGCCGGTGAAGATCGAGTCGTCCCCGTCGAGCAGATGCTTGGTCAACGCTGCGCGAGGAGTCATGCCCCGCAGCTTCTGCAGTTCTGACAACGGCTCCCGCAGATCGTCGAAGTCGGGGCCCAGATCCTCCCGCAACTGGCTCGTCGCGCCCGTCACGTAGTCGCGCGCCTGGCGCACCGCGCCCGCCGTCCAGCGGATGGCGCCAGGCAACCGCTCAGGCCCCAGGATCACCAGGCCCGCGATCACCAGGACCAGCATCTCCCCCCAGCCGACGTTGGCGAACATCGTTACGTGCTGTCGTCGCCGTTGGGTGTCACCGTCAGCGTCACCGGACGTCCGTCGCGCACCACCTCGATGGGCGCGGGCTGACCGATCTGGAGCTGACGCACCGCGACGATGAACTCGTCGGCGTCCGCGACCTTGCGGTCACCGACCTTCACGACGACGTCGTTCTCCACCAGGCCGGCCTGCTCGGCGGGGCTGCCCGGCTTGATGTCGGCGATCTGCGCACCCTTGGACACGTCGTTGCTGACCGAGCGCGCCGTCAGGCCCAGCGTGGGGTGGGCGATCTTGCCGTTCTTGATGAGCGTCTCGACGACCTGCTTGACCTCGTTGACCGGAATGGCGAAGCCGAGGCCGCTGGCGCTGTCGGACAACGACTTACCCGCGGTGTTGATGCCGATCACCTCGGCGTTCATGTTGATCAGCGGGCCGCCGGAGTTGCCGTGGTTGATGGACGCGTCGGTCTGGACACCGTCGATGACGGTGTCGGTGTCGGACCCGTCGCCGGACAGCGGCACGGGACGGTGCAAAGCACTGATGATGCCGTGGGTGACCGTGCTGCGCAGGCCGAGCGGAGCGCCTGCGGCGATTACTTCCTCGCCCACCTGCAGCTTCTCGGAATCGCCCATGCGTGCCACGGACAGGTTGTCGACGTTGTCGACCTTGAGGACCGCGAGGTCGGTCTTGGGATCGCGGCCGACGAGGTTGGCCGGGACCTCGCTGCCGTCGTTGAACACCACCGACATCTTGAAGTCGCTCGGGTTGGTGGCGGCCTCGGAGATCACGTGGTTGTTCGTGACGATGTAGCCGCGGCCGTCGATCACGACGCCGGAGCCCTGCGAGCCCTCGGTCTCGCTGGTCGCCTCGATGGTGACCACCGAGTCGGCAACGGCGGCAGCAACTTTGGCGAACTGGCCCTGCGCCTCCTCACCGCCCTCGCTGCTGGTCTCCAGCGTCACCTTCGACGTGGTGAACGCACTGACAACCTCGGCCGTCTTGCGTCCGACGACACCGCCGACGACGCCGATGACCAGCGCGAAAATGCCGAGGACGACCAGCGCGACAACGGAGACCTTTCCTCCGAACAGCACGTCACGGACCCCGAGCTTGCCGACGGGCCCCGCGGCGACTGCGGGGGCGGTTTGCGTGAATGCGGGAGTGCCTAGGGCGACGGGGGCGCCCGGATTGCGCCACGGGTCGTCGGGTTCGTCGACGTCACCGGCACGCTCGGCCTCCAGCGCGCCCGCGTCCGTCGGGTGGCGCTGCAGCGAGTCCCCACCGGGGTACGGCCGGCCGAATGCCTCGGCGAGCACAGGGTCGGGCGGCGCGTCCTTCGGTGTGAACTCACCTTGGTCCCGGTACCTTTCGGCACCTTGGAAAGAACCGTCCACTCCGGTCGGCCTGCCGAACGCGCGCTGCGCCGCTGGGTCCACAGGAGGCCGCGACACCGGCCGCGGTGCAAGTCGTTCTCGACCGGTCTCGTCCAGATTGGTCACCCGTTCATCGCCCTTCCGTCACCCAGGCCGTCACTCTCGGTGTCGAGGTGCCAGCAATCGCCGCCATACCTCGACGGTCAGCTTTGTACCTACCCTACCGGCGCCTGCGACGGGCACGCTCCGCGCCATCAGCCAACTGCGCGGACTCTGACGAATCCTGCGCATCCACCGGAGTGTGGTTCGGGATCTGCGACAGCAGCCCCAGCAAAGAACTTGGCATGGCAACCGGACAGGAATCCCGCAACGCCTCGCGCGCCTGCCGCTGCGCGTCGACCTCCGTCGCGCACTCCTGGCACAACGACAGATGATGGGCGGCGCGAAGGTGCGCGGTCATGCGAAGCTCACCGTCGGCGAATGCGGCGATGGCCTCGGTGGAGAGGTGCTCGGTAGAGCCGAACTGGCGCGGGCCTACCGGTGCATCACTTTGCGAAGCAAACTGCGACGGGAGCCAGGAGAACGCTCGGCGGAATGCATGTCCGGGATCGAACACCACCCAGCTCCTCTCCAGTCGGTGTCGTGCAGCCTGCCCAGTCGGAAGTCTTCCCTTCGAATGTAGCGCGGCATGCTGCGCCGCATCGGGCGAACGTCAGGCCGATTGGGCCGCGTCGCGGGCACTGCCGGCATCCGAATGCCGGGCGAGGTACTCGCGCAGCGCCTGCCGGCCGCGGTGGATGCGGCTGCGCACCGTGCCGAGCTTGACGCCCAGCGTCGCGCCGATCTCCTCGTAGGACAGACCTTCGATGTCGCAGAGGACCACGGCAGCGCGGAATTCGGGGGCCAGTGAGTCGAGCGCCGCCTGCAGGTCCGGTCCCAGCCGTGAATCGTGGTAGATCTGCTCGGGGTTCGGCTCGTCGGCGGGCACGCGGTCGTAATCCTCGGGCAGCGCTTCCATCCGGATGCGGCCGCGCCGGCGCACCATGTCGAGGAAGAGGTTGGTCGTGATGCGGTGCAACCAGCCCTCGAACGTGCCCGGTTGGTAGTTCTGCACCGAGCGGAAGACGCGGATGAACGTCTCCTGCGTCAGGTCTTCGGCGTCGTGCTGGTTACCCGAGAGCCGGTAGGCCAGACGGTAGACGCGGTCGGCGTGCTGGCGGACGAGTTCGTCCCAGCTCGGCATCGCGGCGATGTCACCGGTGGCGTCGAAGACCGCCGTGCCGGTCAACTCGTCGCTCGGCTCCACCCATTCGGCGTCGGTGTACTGCTCCAGATGTGCCATGGTCACGGGGGCACTGACGGTCGTGGGACCGGTCGAAGTGGTCGTCGGATCCTCCAGATCGTGATGGCGGCGGTCAATTGACGGCGACCGCTTGAAATCCACAACGCGACCGGACTCGGTGTTGTTCCCCGGGTGAGCGGTGCCGCTGCGTGCGCTCGGCGCGCCGTCTGTCATGCGATCACCGTCTCCTGTACGCGTATGGCAGGCATATGAGCAAACTGAACATTTCCTGAGAAACAGCGCTACCCCTTTTTTCACCAGCGAAAACAGCTGTGATCCTGGCTGGGAGCACCGGGCGTGTCGCTACTGCCGGCGACCTGGCTTGGCTCTACGCTGCGGGCATGGCCAGCACCGATGAGCCCGGAGCCGGCTCCGGCGAATCCACCGCGCGGGCAAGCCAGGCGGAAGCGATCGTCAACCACGCGGAACACTCGATCTCCGAAGACGCCATCGTTGCGGCCGCGCGGGAACGTGCAGTCGATATCGGGGCGGGCGCGGTGACGCCGGCCGTGGGCGCGCTGCTGTGCGTGCTTGCCAAGCTCACCGGTGCGAAAGCGGTGGTCGAAGTCGGTACCGGGGCAGGGGTCAGCGGGCTGTGGTTGCTGTCGGGCATGCGGGAGGACGGCGTGCTGACCACCATCGACGTCGAACCCGAGCACCAGCGCATCGCCAAGCAGGCATTCAGCGAGGCCGGTGTCGGCCCGGGCCGGACGCGGCTGATCAGCGGGCGCGCTCAGGAGGTCCTGACCAGGCTCGCCGACGAGTCCTACGATCTGGTCTTCATCGACGCCGAACCCGCCGATCAACCACAGTTCGTTGTCGAAGGTGTGCGTCTGCTGCGCGAGGGCGGGGCGATCGTCGTGCACCGCGCCGCACTCGGCGGGCGCGCCGGCGATGCCGCTGCCAAGGACACGGAGGTGGCCGCGGTGCGCGAGGCGGCGCGCCTGATCGCCGAGAACGAGCGTCTGACGCCGGTGCTGATCCCGCTCGGCGACGGACTGCTCGCCGCCGCCCGCGACTGACTTCCCCCGGCGCGCGACATCCGCACCGCGAGCGCGCGCGTCTGCCCCGCGACGCGCCGGGCGCATTGGCGTTGCGCGCGCGCTCAGGACGGATGAGCGCGCCGACGCGCACGGAAGTTGCGGCGTGTCGCCGTTCAGACGCGCGCGCTCGCGGTGCGACCGGCCGGCAGGACGAACGGACGAACTTGCGATCTTGCGATCTTGCGATCTTGCGATCTGACCATCTTGACGAGTTCTTGACGGGGTGAAGCCTTGACGCCGCGCTGAACAAGTGTTTAGCTTGCTAAACATGCGTTCAGCCGATGATCTCACCGCCGCGGCCCGGATTCGGGACGCGGCCCTCGAGTTGTTCGGCCGTGACGGCTTCGGCGTCAGCGTCCGCGCCATCGCCACGGCAGCCGGGGTGAGCCCGGGTCTGGTGATCCACCACTTCGGCTCCAAGGACGGTCTGCGCCGGGCGTGCGACGACTTCGTCGCCGAAACGGTGTACGCGAGCAAGAGCGCGTCGATTCAGACATCAGATCCCGCAACGTGGCTCGCACAGATGGCCGAGATCGAGGAGTACGCGCCGCTGATGGCCTATCTGGTCCGCAGCCTTCAATCCGGGGGCGAGTTCGCAAAAAAGTTGTGGCGCAACATGATCGACAATGTCGAGCGGTACATGCAGGAAGGCGTCGAAGCAGGCACCGTCAAGCCCAGCGCGGATCCCCGAGCCCGCGCCCGCTTTCTGGCCATGGCCAACGGTGGCGGCTTCCTGCTGTACCTCCAATTGCACGACAGCTCCGATCTTCGTGTGGTTCTGCGGGACTACAGCGAAGACATGGTGCTGCCGGCTCTCGAGCTCTACACCAACGGGCTGATGGCGGAGCCGACCATGTATGAGGCCTTCCTCGCTCGGCGTAAGCAGGGAATTCCGTTCACCTCGACAGAAGGAGCGCACGATGACTGATCCCTCACTCGCCGTTGAGATCAGCGCTTTGCGAAAATCATTCGGTCGCACCAAAGCTCTCGACGGCCTCGATCTCACCGTGGCCCCGGGCGACGTGGCCGGGTTTCTCGGACCCAACGGCGCCGGAAAGTCCACGACGATCAGAATCCTGCTGGGTCTGCTGCGTGCCGACGGCGGCACCGCGCGCCTACTCGGGGGTGACCCGTGGCGCGACGCCGTCTCCCTGCACCGCCGGATCGCCTACGTGCCAGGCGATGTCACCCTGTGGCCCAACCTCACCGGAATGCAGGCCATCGATTTTCTGGCCGCCCTGCGCGGCGACGGCGTCGACGAGAAGCGACGGGACGAGTTGATCGACCGCTTCGAGCTCGACCCCCACAAGAAGGCCCGCACCTATTCCAAGGGCAACAGGCAGAAGGTTGCGATCGTGGCGGCGTTCAGCACCCGCAGTGAGTTATTCGTCCTCGACGAGCCGACCTCCGGCCTGGACCCGTTGATGGAGCAGGCCTTCCAAGAGTGCGTGCGTGAGGTCGCCGGCCAGGGCGCAGCGGTACTGCTGTCGAGCCACATTCTCGCCGAGGTCGAAAAGCTCTGCGACACCGTCACGATCGTCCGCGCCGGGCGGACGGTACGTTCCGGAACGCTGGCGCAGATGAGGCACCTGATGCGCACCACCGTCACGGCTCGCCCCCGGGGAGACGGCCGCAGCCTGGGGCATGCGCCCTATGTTCACGATCTCCGCGCCGACGACGGCCTGTGGCGTTTCTCGGTGGATCGCAACGATCTCGACCGCGCGATGTCCGACCTCGCCGCGCTGGGTATCGACGAATTGACTGTCGCGCCGGCTTCTTTGGAAGACATGTTCCTGCGCGAATATCACGGGGCGGGATCGCGATGAGCGCGACCGTGACTGCCTCGCACCGGCACACGGCCCCGCCGCCGGTGTCACCGTGGACAGGCACCGGGCACCTCGTCCGGCTCGCGCTCAGACGCGATCGACTTCGCCTGTCCATCTGGGTCGCCGCGTTGACGCTGACGATGGCCTACGCACCCGAGGGCGTCAGGCTCGCCTATCCCGAGGAGGCGCAACGCCAAGCGCGGGTCGATCTGCTCAAGACTCCCGCCGGAATGATGCTGGGCGGACCGATGTTCGGCGGCAACGAGACCGACCTCGGCGCCATGATCGCCAACGAGCTGATGCTGACGCTCCTCGTCGCGACGTCGATCCTGGCGATTCTCACGGTGATTCGGCATACCCGGGCCGAAGAGGAGAGCGGCACCGCCGAACTCGTCCTCGCGTCGGTCGTCGGTCGCTACGCACGGACCACCGCGGCGTTGACGGTCGTGATCGGCGTGAACGCCGTGCTCGCGGTGACGATGACGGCGGGGATGGCGAGCGCCGGTTTCGGCGTCACCGACTCGGCAGCGATGTGTCTGGGAGTGACGGCGGTCGCCACGGTGTTCGGCGCCGTCGCCGCGGTGACGGCACAGATGTGGCGCGTCGCCCGCGCAGCGACAGGTGCCGCGATGGCGACCTTGGCTCTTGCCGCGCTCGTTCGCGGCATCGGTGATGTGATCGACAACTCCGGCTCTGCGCTTAGCTGGTTCTCCCCCATCGCGTGGGCACAACAGATGCGGGCGTTCGTCGACCTACGGTGGTGGCCGCTCGCCCTTCTCGTCGCGCTGACGGTGTTCCTGATCGCGCTGGCGGCAGTGCTGGAGGCGCGCCGCCAGTATGACGACGGCACCGTCGCTTCCCGGGGCGAGCAACCCGATGCGCGGCCGGTCTCCGGAGTGCTCGGCCTGCACCTGACCCTGCAGCGCGGACAGTTCATCGGCTGGTCGGTCGGTCTGTTCGTGGCGGGCCTGGCTTTCGGGTCGATGACGAAGTCGCTCATCGAGAATGCCGAGGAGAACGAGCTGATCGCCCGGGTGATCTCGACGCAGGGCACCGACGGCGTGTACACGACGATGACCCAGTTCCTCTCCGCAGCGGCAGGCGCCTGTGTGGTTTCGGCGGTGTTGCGGGTCCACTCCGACGAACAGTCCGGACTCGGTGAGGTGGTGCTGGCTGGCGCGGTATCGCGGTGGCGCTGGCTGCTGACGGCCGTCCTGTCGGCGACGCTCGGGGCAGTTGTGCTGATGTTCTTCGCGGGCCTCGGCAACGGAATCGGCGCCGGCGCGACAGTGGGCGACCTTGGCACCATCCCGAAACTGACGCTGGCCGGCCTCGCCCATGTCCCGGCCCTCACTGTGCTGGCCGGGGTGGCTGCGCTCGCCGTCGCGCTGCGCCAGACCTGGATCGCCTGGTCCGCAGTGGCCTTCGTCGTGCTCTCGCTCTACCTGGGCGCCCTTCTTCGACTGCCTCGCTGGCTGATCGACCTCTCACCGGTGGGCCGCACCACTGTCCCCCTCGACGTCCCCGTCCCCGCCTTGCTCGTGATGCTGTTGACCGCAACGATTTTCACGATCGCCGCCGGGCTCCTCTATCGGCGGCGGGATGCAATGTAGGAGCCCAGATGAAGACTGCGGTACAGGCATTGGCGTCGACGGCGTTCGGGATCGCCTTCTTCGCTGTCGCACTGTTCGTGCCCGCAGGCACCGTCCACTATTGGCAGGCCTGGGTGTTCGTGGCCGTGTTCGCGGTGACGACGATGGTCCCGTCCGCCGTTCTCGCCGCTCGCCACCCCGAGGCCCTCGCACGCCGCATGAAGGTGGGGCCGGGGGCGGAAAGCCGTCCTGCACAGCGGGTCATCATCAGCATGACGATGGGTCTGGTCTTCGTCACCTTTGCGCTCTCGGCGCTGGATCACCGCTTCGGCTGGTCGGCGGTGCCGACCTGGCTCGTCATCGTCGGCAATGTCCTGGTGGCGGTCGGCCTCAGCATCGCGCAATTGGTGATCGTGCAGAACAACTACGCCGCAGCCACGATCCGGGTGGAGGACGACCAGCCGCTGGTCTCGACAGGGCTCTACGGGCTGGTGCGTCATCCGATGTACTTCGGCACGGTGATCATGATGGTGGGCACACCACCGGCACTCGATTCTCTGTGGGGTCTGCTCGCCGTCGTGGCCGCGGTCCCGGTGCTGGCGGCCCGCATTCTCGACGAGGAGAAGCTGCTCAACGCCGAGCTCACCGGCTATCGCGATTACACGCGGCAGGTGCGCTACCGGCTGATCCCCGGGGTGTGGTGACCGCCGGCGAGGCCCGCCCCGACGCATACTGACGTCATGGAGCTCCTCACCGGGTTCGGCCTGGCGACGGCGGCGGGCCTCAACGCCTACATCCCACTGCTCGCGCTCGGACTCCTGGCGCGGTTCACCGACCTGGTGGCGTTGCCCGCCGGCTGGTCCTGGCTGGAGAACGGCTGGGTGATGACGATCGTGGCCGTCCTGCTGGCCGTGGAAATCGTCGCCGACAAGGTGCCGGCCCTCGACAGCGTCAACGACGTCGTCCAGACGTTCGTCCGGCCGACGGCAGGCGGCATCGTCTTCGGATCCGGAACCGCCGCACAGACGGCGACGGTCACCGACCCCGGCGCGTTCGCCCAGTCCGGCCAGTGGATTCCGGTCGCCATCGGGGTCATCACCGCCCTTGTCGTCTCGCTGACGAAGTCGACGGTGCGGCCGGCCGCCAACGTCGCGACCGCGGGAATGGCCGCACCGGTGCTGAGCACACTCGAGGACATCGCCAGCGTCGTGCTGGTGTTCCTCGCGATTCTGGTGCCTGTCCTCGTGCTGCTGGCGGTGGTCGCGCTGGCGTGGGCCGCGGTGCGGATCATCCGTCGGCGGCGGGCGAAACAACGCAGCTGATCCGTGGCCACTTCCCGATCGCGGGTATCCCGGCGTCCATGCAGACGTTTCTGCCCTATCCGGGATTCGCCGATTCGGCAGGTGTGCTGGACATCCGTCGTCTCGGCAAGCAACGCGTCGAAACCATCCAGGTGCTGCGCGCCCTGACCGTCCCCGGCTACGGCTGGCGTCGCCATCCCGCCGTCGCGATGTGGGCCGGCTATGAGGAGGCTCTGGTTCGCTATGGCCTCGACGTCTGCGCGGTGTGGTGCGGGCAGGGCCGCGCCGACACCTGCGCGGCGACCCTGCGGACCGATCTCGCGGCGGGGACGGGACTGTCGGCGATCCGCACGCAGGACGAGCTTGCGACGGCCGCAGAGCTGCCGCCCTGGCTAGGTGACATCGAGTTCCACCTCAGCCATCAGTCGGCGTTGATCCGGAAGGACTCTGAGCACTACCGGGCGTTCTTTCCCGCGGTGCCCGACGACCTGACATACGTCTGGCCCACGTCGGACCGACCCCGGCGGGTTCCGGTCAGCTGAGGGTCGTGTCGCTCAGATCCAGACACCCTTACCGACGGCCACCACGCCCCCGGCACTGACCGAGAAGCGTTCTCGGTCCTTTTCGAGATCGACTCCGACCATCTCTCCGGGGCCGACGACGACGTTCTTGTCGAGGATCGCGTGCCGCACCACCGCTCCGCGCCCGATACGAGCTCCGGGCATGATCACACTTCCCTCGACGATCGCCCCGTCATCGATCACGACGTTGGACGACAGCACCGAATTACGCACCGACGCAGCCGAAATGATGCTGCCTGCACCGACCACGGACTCCTGCGCGGAGCCGCCGTTGACGAACTTCGCAGGCGCCAGGTTCTCGGCGCCGCCGCGGATGGGCCATCGCTTGTTGTAGAGGTTGAACACCGGATGCACCGACACCAAATCCATGTGCGCGTCGTAGAACGCGTCGAGCGTGCCGACGTCGCGCCAGTACCCGTGGTCGCGCTCGGTCGCACCGGGCACCTCGTTGTTGTTGAAGTCGTACACGGCGGCCATGCCGTCTTCGACGAGCCTGGGGATGATGTCGCCGCCCATGTCGTGGTCGGAATCGTCGTCGTCGGCGTCGGCCCGGATGGCATCGATCAGCACTTTGGTCGTGAAGATGTAGTTACCCATCGACACGAACGTCTGCTCCGGATCGTCCGGCGTTCCCGGCGGGTTGGCCGGCTTTTCGATGAACCCGCGGATTCGGCCCGAATCGTCGGCGTCGATGCAGCCGAACGCACTGGCCTCGGCACGCGGCACCCGGATCCCGGCGACCGTCGCCCCCGCGCCGCTTTCGATGTGCTGCTGCACCATCTGCTCGGGATCCATGCGGTAGACGTGGTCGGCACCGAAGATCACGATGTAGTCGGGATCCTCGTCGTAGATCAGGTTCATCGACTGATAGATCGCATCAGCCGAGCCGGTGTACCAGCGTGGGCCGAGCCGCTGCTGCGCAGGGACCGGCGTGATGTACTCGCCGGCAAGCCCGGACAGCCGCCAGTTCTGCGAGATGTGGCGGTCCAGCGAATGCGACTTGTACTGCGTGAGCACGCAGATACGCAAATATCGGGCGTTGACGAGATTCGAGAGCACGAAATCGATGAGCCGGTAGCCGCCGCCGAAGGGAACGGCGGGTTTGGCGCGGTCGGCCGTCAGCGGATAGAGCCGCTTCCCCTCCCCGCCGGCCAGGACGATGCCCAGCACATGTGGCGCTTCCCTCATGATGCCAACCTATCCGCAGGTACGGGCAGGGGCCAGCCATTCGTGCTTTTGTGGCGAGTTCTCGGGCTGTCCGTCAAGACAATTGGGGATGCTTCGCAGCGGGCGGCGAAGTTGGATACGGTCACAGCATGCGGGTGGCGATGATGACACGGGAATATCCGCCCGAGGTGTACGGCGGCGCCGGCGTACACGTGACCGAGCTGGTCGCTCAACTGCGACGGCTGTGCGAGGTCGACGTGCACTGCATGGGCGCGCCGCGACCGGGCGCCACCGTTGCCCAGCCCGACCCCGCACTCACCGGCGCCAACCCCGCGCTCGCGACACTGTCGGCCGACCTCACGATGGTCAACGCCGCGTCGGCGGCCACGGTGGCTCATTCGCACACGTGGTACGCCGGGATGGCGGGACATCTCTCAGCCATGCTGTACGACATACCCCACGTTCTCACCGCCCACTCTCTCGAGCCGATGCGGCCGTGGAAAGCAGAGCAACTCGGTGGCGGCTACCGGATCTCGTCCTGGGTGGAGAAGACGGCCGTCGAGGCCGCCGACGCCGTCATCGCAGTGAGCTCTGGGATGCGTGAGGACGTCCTGCGCACGTATCCGGCGCTGGATGCCGAGCGCGTGCACGTGGTCCTCAACGGGATCGACACCGACAAGTGGCACCCGGTCGAACCTGGCGGGGAGGATTCCGTGCTGACCGCCCTCGGGGTGGACCTGTCGCGCCCGATCGTCGCATTCGTCGGCCGGATCACGCGCCAGAAAGGGGTGGCACACCTGGTGGCGGCCGCCCATCATTTCGCCCCCGAGGTCCAGCTGGTGCTCTGCGCCGGCGCCCCCGACACCCCCGAAATCGCCGAGGAGATCGCGTCGGCGGTCCAGGCACTGTCGAATGCCCGCGCCGGCGTGTTCTGGGTCCGGGAGATGCTGCCCCAACCCAAGATCGACGAAATACTATCGGCAGCAACCGTTTTCGTGTGCCCATCGGTGTACGAACCGCTCGGGATCGTCAACCTCGAGGCGATGGCCTGCGCCACGGCCGTGGTCGCCTCCGACGTGGGCGGTATCCCTGAGGTCGTCGCCGACCAGCGGACCGGCCTGCTGGTGCACTACAGCCCGAACGCCACGAAAACTTTCGAGCACGAGCTGGCCTCCGCGGTCAATGCGCTGGTTGCCGACCCCGACAGGGCCCGCCGATACGGCCTGGCCGGACGCCGGCGGTGCATCGACGAATTCTCCTGGGCACAGATCGCCGAGCAGACCCTGGAGATCTACCGGAAAGTCTCGGCGTAGCGGTGGGCGACGCTAGCTCGTCACACCCTTGAGCTCATCGCCGAGCGCGGCTGCCTCCTCCGGCGTGAGTTCGACGACAAGGCGGCCACCGCCTTCCAATGGAACCCGCATCACGATGCCTCGCCCCTCCTTGGTTGCTTCCAGTGGACCGTCTCCGGTCCGGGGCTTCATCGCCGCCATCGAGTGCTCCCTCCACCATGGGCCGCCCGTCAGGGCCTGGTCTGCTTGTGAGCCGGCGCCAGGCACCATCTACATGCACTGACAGCACCCGACTCTGAACTGCTACAGACCTCCATTGTTCCCTATCCGGGCCAGCTCGTGTGCGAAGACCCGGCTATAGCTGCCCGGATGGCGCCGACGCCGTGGCCGCGAGACCGTCGCGCGCAACGCAATCACGTGGTGCATCAGTTCTCCAGTCGCGGCACCCAACAGTCGGTCACGTGGTCGTCGACCATGCCGGTGGCCTGCATCAGCGCGTAGGCCGTGGTGGGGCCGACGAACCGCATGCCGCGCTTCTTGAGTTCCTTGGCCATCGCCGTGGATTCGGCCGTCACCGCGGCGACGTCCGACAAGCCGGCAGGCCGCGCCCGCGTCACACGGTCGGCGGGAGCGAACGACCACAGCAGCTCGGCCAGGTCGACCCCTCCGTCGGCCATGTCCGCGACGACACGCGCATTGGCGATCGTCGCCTCGATCTTGGCGCGGTTACGCACAATTCCGGCATCGCCCATCAGGCGCTCGACATCGCGATCGCCGTAGCGCGCGATCCGCTCGACGTCGAACCCGTCGAACGCGGCACGGAAGTTGTCACGCTTGCGCAGGATGATCAGCCAGGAGAGCCCGCTCTGGAATGCCTCCAAGCTGACCCGCTCGAACAGCGCCGCCGAATCGCGCAGCGGGCGGCCCCATTCGGTGTCGTGGTAGTCGCGGTAGAGCGCGAAGTCGTCTGCTGAGAGCCGGGACTGGTCGATCCAGCCGCAGCGGACGCGGGCGTCGACCTCGGCCGCCGTCACGTGTCGTCCCGCGCGAGTTCGGGCGGCAGGGCGTGGGCAGGTTCGTGGTCCTGCTCGGCGGGGTCGGGGATGCCGTGGGCGGCGCGCACCGCCGCCAGTTCACCTCGCAGCGCGTCGAGTTCCTGGCCGAGCCGGTCGAGCACCCAGTCCACCTCGCTGGTCTTGTAGCCCCGCAGCGTCTGGGTGAACTTGACCGCGTCGACGTCGGCGCCGGTGACGCCGGACGCGGGCAGCACTGTTGCGGTGGTGCCCTTCGGGAGCGGCGGGAGCTCCTCACCACGGCCGAAGAGCACGCTCCCGACAGCGAACAGCACGATGCCGACCAGGACGAGCACGACGAGATAGAGCAGGACGAGAGTCACGCCTCGATAGTGCCCGAAGGCGGCGACAAACGTCCCCGCCGAGGCGGATTCCTAACGCGGGCGCAGCGTGATCATCGGCGGACGGTCCGCCAGCGACACCGTCGACGTCCGCGGGGTGTAGTCCTCCCCGTCGGCGAAGAACTGCGTCAGCCCGACCCCGGAGTCCGGGATGCCGCACCGTGACAGCAGCGTCGCGATGACCTGCCTGCTCATCGATGCCAGCTCCGTCAGCGGCCGGTTGCGATGGGTGCGCACCCCGAGGTTGACCTGGGCGATGGCGTCGAGCCCGAGCCGGTCGTACGCGTCGATCAGCAGCCCGATCTCCACGCCGTAGCCAGGGGCGAACGGCACCGCGGTCAGCAGCTCTCGGGTGCCGGCGTATTCACCACCCAGCGGCTGGTACAGGCACATCAGTTCCGGACGCAGTGCTGCGAGCAGCGGACGCGCGACCAGCTCGGTGACGCGTCCTCCACCGTTGGCGTCCTCCTTGCCGCTGACCTTCAACGGGCGCCGGTAGAAGCCCTTCACCAGATGAACGCCCTCGGCCGTCAGCAGCGGGCCGAGCAGCTTGGGCACGAACATCGGATCGGGGTCGATCAGGTCGGAGTCGACGAATGCGATGACATCGCCGGTCGTCGCGGCCAACGAGCGCCACAGGACTTCACCCTTGCCGGCCTGCGGCGCCACCTCGGGCAGGGCAACCTCACGGCTCACCACCCTGGCCCCCGCGGCCACCGCGCGGATCTCGGTGTCGTCGGTGGATCCGGAGTCGAGCACGATCAGCTCGTCGACGAGACCGCCCAACAGCGGGGTGATCGTCTCCACGACGCTGGCGACGGTCTCCTCCTCGTTGAGCGCAGGAAGCACCACCGACACCGTCCGCCCACGCTTGGCGGCCTCCAATTCGGCGATCGACCAGCTCGGCCGGCTCCAACTGTGGTCCCTCAACCAGGGATGATCGGCCACCCCGTGCGCGGTCAATTCATCCACGCGATCAGACAGAACGGTCATGCCAATCCCCTCACCGTGCGTTTCGGCGGACGGGCGCCTTGGATCGACGCAACCATCTCCAGTACCCGACGTGTGGGCCCCACCTCGTGTACCCGGAACATCGCGGCTCCCGCCGCGGCGGCGAGTGCCGTCGCGGCCAGGGTGCCCTCCAGGCGTTCGGTGAGGCTCACACCCAGAGTTTCCCCGACGAAATCTTTGTTGCTGAGCGCCATCAGGACCGGCCATCCAGTGTTTACAAGGTCTTCTACGTGGCGCAACAAACTAAGACCGTGGTAAGTGTTCTTGCCGAAATCGTGGGTCGGGTCGATCAGGATGCCGTCCCGTCGAACGCCGAGGGCCACGGCGCGCTCCGCCGCTGCGGTCACCTCGGCGATGACGTCGTCGACCACGCCCCGGTCGGACAGCCCGTAATTGACGCGGAACGGCCGTGTCCGCGGAACCGCACCGCCGGTGTGGGAGCACACCAGGCCCGCGTCGAATTCGGCCGCCACGCCGGCCAGCTCGGGATCGGCCCCGCCCCAGGTGTCGTTGATGAGGTCCGCGCCGGCCGCGCACGCCTGCTTGGCGACCTCGGCGCGCCAGGTGTCGACGCTGATCAGCTGATCGGGGAACGTGCCGCGCAACCATTCGATGAAGGGCACGACGCGCGCGATCTCCTCATCGACATCGACCGTCGCGCCCGGGCCGGCTTTGACCCCACCGACGTCGACGATGTCGGCGCCGTCGTCGACCACGCGGTGCGCGGCCTCTTTCGCCGCATCGTCGGTGAAGGTCGCGCCGCGGTCGTAGAACGAGTCCGGGGTGCGGTTCACGATCGCCATGATCAGCGCGCGATCACCCGCCACGGGTCGGCCCAGAAACGTCGACTGCACGTCACCAGGCTACGTTTCCCCGCGATTTCGGCGTGCGCGGTTGCGCCCGGCGCAACCCAGCACGCCGAATCACCAGCTACTTGGGCTTCTTACCGTCCTTGACCTCGACGAGGTACTCCTCGTAGAACTCGACGTAGCCCTCGTCGCGGCCCGACAGCACATAGATCGGGTCCTCGACCTTCACGTCGTCCTCGTCGCCCTCGCCGCTGGAACCGCCGTAGCCCTCCTTGCGCAGGTCACCCTTCTGACTCTTGAAGGTCGACGTGTGGGCCAGTTCCTCCACGATGCGCACGAACAGCGGCACCGCATAGCCGGGCAGCTTGTCGAAGGCCGCCTTCGCCAGCGCCTTGCCGTCGAAGTCCTTGCCTTCTTTGAGCTGGATCGCGGCCATGCCGGCTTTTCCACCGGTGTCGGGCACCTCGACGCCGAACACCGTGGCCTCCTCGACCTGCGGATCGGTGGACAGGGCGGCCTCGACCTCGGTGGTGGCCACGTTCTCGCCCTTCCAGCGGAAGGTGTCGCCGAGCCGGTCCGTGAACGCCGCGTGCCCGAAGCCCTGCGCGCGCATCAGGTCACCGGTGTTGAACCAGACGTCGCCTTCTTTGAAGGCGTCGCGGACGAGCTTTTTCTCCGACTCCTTCTTGTCGGTGTAGCCGTCGAAGGGCTGGAAGTTGCTGACCTTGGAGAGCAGCAGGCCGGGCTCGCCGTTCTTGACCTTCTTGACGCGGCCGTTGTCGTCGCGGACCGGATCGCCGGATTCGTCGTATTCGACGAAGGCCACCGGGCTGGGGCAGATGCCCGTCGTCTTGTCGAGGTTGAAGAAGTTGACGAACGCCGTGTTGCTCTCGCTGGCCGAGTAGAACTCACAGACCCGCTTGATGCCGAAGCGCTCCGTGAAGTCGTCCCAGATCGCGGGCCGCAACCCGTTGCCGCAGATGACCCGGACCTTGTGCTGACGGTCGGTCGGCTTCTCCGGCTGATTGAGCAGATACGCGCACACCTCGCCGATGTAGACGAACGCAGTGGCGTCGTAGCGGATCACGTCGTCCCAGAATTTCGATGCCGAGAACGACTTGCCGATGGCCAGCGCGGCACCGCTGTTCACCACCGACGACAGTGCCACCGTCAGCGCGTTGTTGTGGTAGAGCGGCAGGCAGCAGTACAGGGTGTCGTGAGAGTTGAGCCGCATCCCGAGGCCGCCGAAACCTGCGAGTGCCCGCAGCCAGCGGTAGTGCGTCATCACGCTGGCCTTCGGCATCCCGGTGGTGCCCGAGGTGAAGATGTAGAACGCCTTGTCCTTGGCCAGCACTGCCGCAGTGGTGGCGGGGTTGGAGGTCGGCGCGGTCTCGGCGAGTTGTTTGAGGTCGTCGAGGGTGATCAGCCCGTCGGTGTCGGCGCCGGAATCGGTGATGTGCTCGACGAACTCGGTCTCGGCGACCACCACAGCCGCGTCCAGCAGGCCGAGGCTGTGCTTGAGCACCTCGTCGCGCTGGTGGTAGTTCAGCATCCCCGAGATCGCCCCACACTTCACCGCCGCGAGCATCAGCAGGATCGGTTCGGGCGAGTTGCGCATCATGATGCCGACGACGTCACCGTGGCCGACGCCCTTGGCGGCCAGCACCGCCGCGTAACGGTTGACCATCTCGTTGGCGTCGCCGTAGGTGATCGTGGTGTCCTCGAACTTCAGGAACACATTGCCTGCGTACTGCGCTGCGCGGTCCTGGAAGACCTTCCCGATCGAGGTCTTCGCCGATGGCCTGGCACCGAAGCCGGTGACGACGCCGCGCACCATCGTCGGCGTGTCCTTCAGCAGACCCGGCACCTGTTTGGCGATGTCGATCAACCCGACGCTGTTGCGGGTCCCGGACTTCTGCTCGGTCATCGGCCGTATTTCCTCCGCTTCGATTTTTGTGGGTCACCTTAGCGGTGGAGCGCAGGCGGCCAGAGCGTCGTCCACATCGTCGACGACAACGAGACGCCGCATCGCACCCTCAGCGACGTACCCGGTTCCGACCAACCCCCGCAGCCATGCCAGGAGACCGTCGTAGTGCCCAACAGTGTCGAGCATCACGATCGGCTTGGTGTGCATACCCAAATAGGCCGCTGTCCAGGCTTCGAAGAATTCTTCGAGGGTTCCGATGCCACCGGGCAACGCGATGAACGCGTCCGCGCGGTCTTCCATCACCTGCTTGCGTTCGCGCATCGTGTCGGTGACGACGAGCTCGTCGGCTTCGGTGTCGGCGACTTCCCTGTGCACGAGGGCCTTGGGGATCACCCCGACGGTGTATCCGCCGTGCGAGCGCGCGGCGGCCGCCACCGCTCCCATCGCCGAGACGTTGCCCCCGCCCGACACAAGAGTCCAACCGCGGTCGGCGATGCCTTTTCCGACTTTGCTTGCGAGCTCCAACAGGTCGGGGTGAACCGGTCCTGATGCGCAGTAGACGCAGACTGCCCACTCACGGTCTGGATCTCGGGACACCTCACCAACCTAGCGACATAGACTCCGGCGTGTGCCTGCGCCTCTGCCTCTCGGATGGGTGATCGCTCCCACCGAACCGGCCCTCGACCAGCTCGAATTCGGGGTACGAACCCGAGCGGGCGCGGTGGTGATCGGCCCGGCGGGTGTCGGCAAGACGACGCTGGTGCGCCTCGCCGCCGAACGCGTGGGCGCAGGTTTTCCCCGCGTCGACTGGGTGTGTGCGACGGCGTCACGGCAAGCGGTTCCGTTCGCCGCGTTCGAGAGACTCCTCGACGTGCCCGAGACGGGCACGACCACCACGGTGTTGCGCGCGGCCAGGGAGGCACTCGGCGACGGGCGGCTGCTGATCGTCGACGATGCACACCTGCTGGATCCGCTGTCGGCCGCCCTCGTCTATCAGCTGGCGCTGGCGGGCACGGTGCGCCTGCTCGTCACCGCGACGGTCAGCGCCGGCCCGGTGCCTGCCGAGGTGACCGCCCTGTGGCGCGACGGTCTGCTGACCCGAGTCGACCTGCAGCCCCCGGGGCACGACGACAACCGGTTGATGGCGCAGGTCGACGAGTTCGTCGAGACGCTGCCCACGGCGGCGCACCGGGTGCTCGAATTCCTGTCGGTGGCAGACCCGCTGCCGCGCGCTGATGCCGATGCGCTCGCCGGTGACGACGCGGTCGGGGCGGCTCTGGAAAGCGGGGCGATCGTCGAGACGGGCGACGGGCTACGCCCCGCGCATCCGCTGTTCCTCGACGCGGTCCGGGAGGCGATGGGCGGACCCGATCTGCGGCGGTTGCGCACCGCGATGGTCGAACGCCTGTCGGCAGGCAGCGTCGGAGTGGTGGGACAACTGCGGGTGGCGGCGCTGGCAATCGGCAGCGATCGTCCTCAGTCGGCGTCCGAGGTGTGCGCGGCGGCCCGGGAGGCGCTGCGGCTCGGCGATCTCGAGCTCAGCGAACGTCTGGGCCGGGCCGCGCTCGGGCGGTCGGCGGACCTCGATGCACGGCTCACCGTCGGCTACGCCCTCGCCTGGCAGGGCCGCGGACGCGAGGCCGACTCCGTCCTCGCGGCAATTGATCCCGGCGAACTGACCGAGGACGAGTTGATGGCGTGGGCGCTGCCGACGGCGGCCAACCAGTTCTGGATGCTGTCCGAACCAGAGCGAGCGACGGCGTTTCTGCGTGCCACCCGCGGAAAGGTCTCGTCACCGTCGGCGCGGATCACGTTGGACGCCCTGTCGGCGACGTTCACGATGAACGCGGGCAATGTCAGCCGGGCCAGGGAAATCGCGGCCGAGGTCTTGGACTCCCCGGATGCCGACGACACCGCCGTGGGCTGGGCGGCATCGGCGGCCGCGCTGAGTTCGGCGCGCATGGGCCGGTTCTCCGACGTCGACGCGCTGGCGGAGCGCGCGCTCAGCGCAGGTCAGCCGGGGCTGCTGCGGTTCACCAGTGGGTTCGGTCAGACGACGGCGCTGGTGATGACCGGCGAGCCGGAGAAGGCCCTCGGCCTGGCCCAGCGGTTGACCGACCTCGCCCAGCGTCGCCAGCCGGCGCGGGCGATCGGTGAGGTGCTGATCGCCGACGCCCTGATCGCTGCGGGTGAGCTGCCGCGCGCGGTGACGCTGCTACGTGAGGCCGCTGCGACGCTGGCGCCCACCGGCTACTCATGGGGGCCGCTGGCATGGATGCTGCTCGCCCAGGCACTCGGGCAGCTCGGCCAGACCGTCGAGGCAGGAAAGGCGTTGTCGCGCGCCGAGTCTCGGCACGGCCTGAAGTCGATGCTGTTCGCCCCGGAGTTGGCGCTGGCGCGGGCGTGGACGATGGCGGCCCGCCGCGACGACCACGGGGCGGTGGCGGCGGTCCGGGAGGCCGTCAGAGCGGCCGAGCGCGGCGGACAGACAGCGGTCGCGCTGAGGGCGGCCCGCGACGGCGTGCGGTTGGGTGACCCGCGGGCCGGTAAATCGCTGGAACGCCTGTCCCGCGAGGTCGACTGCGCGTTCGGGCGCGAGGCGCTGGCGAAGGCGGGCCGGGGCTAGTCGACCTTGTCGTCGCGGTCGTCCACCCAGTGCGGCTTGGGTGTCGGCGGCATGGCGCCGTAGTAGATCTGGTCGAAGTGCTCGGAGGATCGACGGTCGGGAAACCCTTTCGTCAGCACTCCCCGAACGAAGACCACCACGACCGTGAGTACCGCCACGGCCAGAAACACCAGCAGGGCGATCTTGAGAACATCCACGTGCCGACGGTACGACCGGCTGCAGACTTTTGGTGCGCCGAGGCCCCACGTTGCGCTCTTACCATCGAAGCGACGAGTCCGGAGGTGTGGTCATGACCGAGTCCCTGTCGGTGGATCCGAATGGGGTGCGCTCCCTCGGGGACATTCATACCGGTGTCGCCGCAGGTCTCGGCTCACTCGCTGCGGCACCGCCGGGTTCCGTCGGGGTCTCCCACGGGACCATCGCCGCTGCTGTCGACACCGCGCTGAGCGCAGCCTTGGGCAGCAGATCCAGCACCATCGCCGGCACGCGGTCCGCGGGCGAACTGATCTCGGAGTTGTTGCACCAGTCCGCGGCGGCCTACGAGCGCGGTGACCAGAAGGGCGGCGACGCGATCCGGGCGGCGGCGGATCAGATCGCGCAGGGGCCCGGTGATGCTGCTACGGGTTCGGCGGGGGGCGGCGCTGCTATGGGTTCACCAGGCCCAACGGACGCCCTGGGCCAGGCGGTGGGCCAGCTGGGTCAGCTCGCCCAGATCGGCCAGGCGCTGGCGGCGCCACTGGCGGCCCTCGCCCAACCCCTGCAGCAGCTGCCCCAGCAGATGATGCAGGGTCTTGCACAGAACGATTCGGGCGCAACGGCTTCGGAGCCCCCGGAGATTCCCGAGGTGCCATCGCCCGATGCGCCCACTGACGACGAGCGGGCACCGGAGCGCGAGGACGACGATTCCGAGGAGGAGAGCCCGGACGGACGCGCTGAGGTCAGGGCGGAACCGGAGGCCTCAGCCGATCCCGTTCCGATGCCTCCGGCCGAGCCGCAGCCGGCGCCGACACGACCTGCGATCTAGCGTTCGCTGAGCCGGCCTGCTTCGAGCCGCAGAACCCGGTCGACCCCGACCGCGTCGAGAAACGCCGCGTCATGGCTCACGACGATGAACGCTCCCCGATAGACGAGCAGCGCGCTCTCGAGTTGCCCGACGCTGAGCAGGTCGAGATTGTTCGTCGGCTCGTCGAGAAGCAGCAACTGCGGCGCGGGTTCGGCGAACATCACACACGCCAGCGTGGCGCGCAATCTCTCCCCGCCCGACAGAGCCCGTACCGGACGGTCGACGGCGTCACCGCGGAACAGGAACTGCGCCAACAGGTGTCTGCGTCGGGTGATCGACAGGCTCGGGGCGGAAAGCGCGAGGTTCTCGGCGACGGTGCGATCGTCGTCGAGCAGGTCGAGACGTTGTGACAAATAGGCCACTCGCCCGTCGGCGACGGTGACCCTGCCCGCATCCGGTTCCAGCTCACCCAGAAGCACGCGCAACAACGTCGTCTTTCCCGCTCCGTTGGGTCCGGTCAGCGCGATCCGCTCCGGACCGCGCACCACCAGCTCGACGCCGTCGAGCACGTCGCGGCCACCCCTGGTGATACGTAACCCCTTGGCGTCCAGCACTGTTCGACCTGAAGCAACGCAGGTTTCCGGGAGGTCGACAACAAGGGCCTCGTCGTCGCGCAGTGCGCGCTCAGCTTCGCCGAGACGAGAGGTGGCGTCCTCGATCCGGCTGGCGTGCACGTCGTCGGTGCGCCCGGCGGTCTCCTGCGCTCGGCGTCTCATCGCGCCGACGACGATCCTCGGCAGGCCGGCGTCTTTGATCGCGCGTGCGGCGGTGCCCGACTTCCTGTCAGCCCTCTCGCGGGCCTGTTGACGTTGTCGCTTCTCACGCTTGAGCATCTGCTCGGCGTTGCGTACCGCTTCCTCGGCCACGCGCTGCGAGTCGGCCACCATCTCCCGGTAGGCGGTGAAATTGCCGCCATAGTAGGCGATCTGGCCGCGGTGCAGCTCGGCGATGCGGTCCATGCGGTCGAGCAGCACCCGGTCGTGACTGACCAGCAGCAGACAGCCCGCGAAGTCGTCGAGCGCCTCGTACAGCCGGTGCCTGGCGTCGACGTCCAGATTGTTGGTGGGTTCGTCGAGCAGCAGAATGTCGGGGCGGCGGAGCAACTCCCGGGCCAGCCCGAGCGTGACGACCTCACCGCCCGACAGCGACCGCAGCGACCGGTCGAGACCGACGTGTTCGAGCCCGAGCCGGTCGAGCTGCGCCCGGGCGCGCTCTTCGACATCCCAGTCGTCACCGATCGCGGCGAACACAGTCTCGCTGAAATCGCCTGCGGCCAAGGCGTTCAGAGCGTCGATGACGGCCGCGACGCCGAGCACTTCTGCGACGCTGCGGTCGTCGCGCAGAGGTAGTGTCTGAGGCAGATAGCCGATGACGCCGTCGACGGTCACCGTACCCGCGACGGGCTTCAGTTCACCGGCGATGAGTCGCAGCAATGCGCTCTTGCCTGAGCCGTTGGGCGCGACGAGTCCGGTGCGGCCGGGGCCCGCGGTGAAGGACAGATCGGTGAACAGTGGTGTGTCGTCGGGCCATGCGAAGGACAGATGGCTGCAAATTATCGATGGCATGCCGAAGCTCTCAAGTCGTGCGAACAGAGACCGGGGGTCGTCAGCGCGAGAGCATGTGTTCAGGTTATCGGCGCGGTCAACCGATTAAATACCTCCGCAACACGTCGGTGACGGCGGTGATCTGGGCGACCTCGACGTGCTCGTCGACGCGATGCGCGAGGTTCGGGTCACCGGGACCGTAGTTGACGGCGGGAATGCCCAGCGCCGCAAAGCGCGCCACGTCGGTCCAACCGTATTTCGCGCGGACCGCTCCCCCGGCGGCCTCGACCAACGCGGCCGCAGCCGGTCGGGTCAGACCGGGCAGGGCGCCCGCGGCGGAGTCGGTGAGCTCGATCGTCACGTCGAGTCCGTCGAGCACCTCCTGCACATGCGCGTAAGCCTGTTCGGGGCTGCGGTCCGGCGCGAACCGGAAATTCACGGTGACCGTCGCGGCGTCGGGGATGACGTTGCCGGCGACACCGCCGTCGATGCGTACCGCCGACAACCCCTCTCGATAGACGCAGCCGTCGATGTCGACGGTGCGCGCCCGGTAATGCTGCAGGCGGGCCAACACTGCACCGAGTTTGTGGATCGCATTGTCGCCCAACCAGGATCGCGCCGAATGGGCGCGAGTCCCGGCGGTGCCGACGATGACCCGCAGCGTTCCCTGACATCCCGCTTCGACGAATCCGCCCGACGGTTCGCCCAGGATTGCGACATCAGCCGCCAGCCAGTCGGGAAGTTCGCGTTCGATACGGCCGAGCCCGTTGGCCGACGCCTCGATCTCCTCGCAGTCGTACATGACGAGGGTGATGTCGTGCGCCGGATCGGTGACGGTGGCAGCCAGGTGCAGAAACACCGCATCGCCCGACTTCATGTCCGAGGTTCCGCAGCCGTGCAGGACCCCGTCGGCCAATCGGCTCGGCACGTTGTCTGCGGCAGGGACGGTGTCGGTGTGTCCGGCGAGCAGCACCCGCGACGGCTTCCCGAAGTTGGTGCGGGCCAGGACCGCGTCGCCGTGGCGCATCACCTCGAAGCCGGTCGTCTGCTCGCGCAGGGCGGCCTCGATCTCGTCGGCGATCCGCTTCTCCTGCCGCGACTCGCTGGGAATGTCTACCAGGGCCGCGGTCAGGGCGATCGGATCTCCGTGTAAGTCGAGCACAACACCACGTTAGCCCGGACCGGCCCCGCTGAGCCCGCCGATACCCCTTGCAAGGACGCTCGATGAGACGTCGACACCACGGCTGCGATCCCGGGAGGGCACCCGATGAATCGCAACCGCGGTGCAGATCTCGCCTCGAGCATGCGACGGGGTGTGGCTGACCGCTGCGGGTTGCCGGCCCTCAGTACTCGATGGCCTCGATCAACGGCGAGGGCTCGTCCATCAGCGCCCAGAAACGGTCCCGGATGGCGACAGTCATGGGCCCGGGTTCGCCGTTCCCGATCGCCTCCCCGTCGAGGGTGTTGATCGGGGTGACGCCACCGGCAGTGGTGACGGCCATGATCTCGTCGGCGTCGTACAGCTCGTGGCTCGTGACATCGCGCAGCGTGGCCTCGATGCCCATCTGGTCGGCGAGTTCGAACACCGTCTTGCGGGTGATGCCCGGCAACGCATTTCGCGACGGAGAAGCCAGCTTGCCATCTTTGACGATGCACACGTTGAAGCCTGGCCCCTCGGCGACGCAGTTGTCGGAGTCGAGCAGGATCGCCGTGCGGGCGCCGCGGTCCTTGGCCTCGAAGCTGGCGGCGGTGAGGTCACCCCACTGGTAGTTCTTGATGGTGGGGTCGACGGTGTTGCGGCCGGCCCGCCGCACATGGCGCGGCACGATGGCCGTGGTCCCGAAGATCTGCTCGGCGGGCGGGAACGCCCACAGGTACGGGATCGCGTAGATGTAGACCTGGTGGGTGAGCTTGGACAAGTCCTTCTCCCCCTTGCGCTTTCCGTAGCCGCGTGTGACGGTCAGGTTGACGAAGGACTCCCGCAGCTGCGACAGGCTCACACACTTCTTGGTGATCTCGGCGAGCTCGTCCTTCGAATAGCCGGCGTCGAGGCGCAGCTTGCGGGCCCCGTCGAGCAGGCGGTCGAGGTGGTCACCGAGCCGGAAGATGTTGCCGTGCCACACATGCGCGACGGTGTAGGTGAGGTCGGAATGCCCGAAGCCGGTGTCGAAGATCGAGATCTTGGCTTCCTCGGCGGGCATGTACTCACCCTCGATCCACGCGACACCGCCCGCGAACGGGCTGGAGGTGTCCAGTTCGTAGTCGCTGTACTGGATCACCGAGCCGGCGGGGGTGTCCTCGCGGATGGCGCCCGGTTCGACGGCGACGAGGTTGGAGGTACCGGAGTCTGCAATTGTCATGTCTTCAAGTCCTTTTCGACAGGTTCAGAGGGTGGGCGAAGCGGCCCGGTCACAAGCCGTGGGTCTTGGCGTAGTTCGCGCCGGCGTCACCCTTGCCCAGGCGTGACTTGAGCCCGGTGGCCCACCAGATCGCCGCGAGCACCACGATGCCGAGGAAAACCCACTTGTTGCTGGTGAACTGGGGCAGGAACAGTAGCGCGACGGCGACTCCGAGGAACACCACCAGCGCGGTGATGTAGAGCGGCAACCGGAACCGGCCCAGATCGAACGTTCCGGGTTCCGGCGCGGGGATGGTGCCCTTGCGGTAGCCGACGAGCAGGCCCATGGTCTGCAGGATGTAGACGAAGAAGAACAGCAGCGACGCGATGCCGATGATGTAGTTGAACGCCTTCTCGTTGACCAGTGCCGAGAGCAGCAGAGCCGTTGACAGGCAGCCCAATCCGAGCACGGCGTAGGTCGGCGCCTTGCTCTTCGGGGACACGTGCCGCCACACGTGGGAGAACGGCAGCATGTTGTCGCGGGCCATCGAGTACGTCAGCCGGGTGGCCACCAGGATGTTGGCCAACAGGCACGCGAGGATGTTGGTCAGCGCGATCGCGACGATGATCTTCGTGACGGTGGGGCCGGCCTGCTGGGTGATGATCTCCTCGATGGGCGCGGCCGAGTTGGCCTCCACCGCAACGGGGTCCTTGATCGCCAGCACGTAGACGACGTACATGAGGAACTCGATCACGATCGATGTGATCAGCGCATAGAACATCGTCTTCGGGACCACGCGGCGGGCGTCCTTGGTCTCCTCGGCCACATCGGCACCGGATTCCACGCCGATGAGCCCGAAGAACGGCCCGAGCGCGGCGGCCAGCCAGGCCAGCATGTAGGAGTCCTTGTCCCCGGACTCACCGCCGGTGAACAGCACCGAGATCGGCTGGTGGTTCTCGGGCGCGGAGAACGCGATGACGGCGATGAGCGCCGTGGCGCCGACGGTGATGACGAGCTCGAGGCTGACGCCGATGTTGTTGACCATGGTCGCAAAGCGCACACCGTAGATGTTGATCAGCACGCAGACGAACACGACGCCGATCGCGAGCAGGATCTGCGTGGTCTGTGTCAAGCTCCACCCCATCAGTCCGCCCAGGTAGCCGGACAGGATGAAGCCGACCCCGGTCATGCCGCAGACCCAGCCCATCAACGCGATGAAGCCGGTGAACCAGGCGAGGTTGGGTCCGTTGATACGGCTGATCCACTGGTACGAGTAGCCGGCGAGCGGCAGCTTGGCGGTCAGATCCGCGGCGATGAAGGTCCACAGGGCGAACACCGCGCCGGCGAGCAGCAGCGTCCACACGAATGGTGCGCCGGCGGTGAAGTAGCCGGCCCCGAATCCGGTGAAGACGGCAGTGGTGGCGCTGATGGTCGCGAATCCGATCGCGAACGACGCCAGCTTGCCGACCGAGCGGTCGAGTTTCTGCGTGTAGCCGAGTTCGGCGAGCTTGGCGTCCTCGGCACTGAGGCCACGCTGGGGTGAATGAGTGGGTGAGGCTATTGCGTCGGTCATGGTCGCTCCAGGTCAAGCCAGTCGGAAGAACACCTGGGGAAAGAAAACCGCCATCCGGCGGACACCGGAAGTTTCTTGTTTTGATCTGCTCATAAGCTGCACTTATCAGTCGGGGTCAGCGGCGTCGCCGTCGCCGAAGCTCCACTGCGCCTGGACGTGTCTGATCAGCGCATCGGCTTGGGGTGTCAGCTCCGCGGGGTTCCAGGCCAGCGCGGTATGGCTGGGCGGTCGGTCGCTGATCGGCACGTAGACGATGCCGGGGCGGTCGTAGAACCGGGCGACCGACGACGTCGTGAAACTGATCCCGAGCCCACGCGCGATGGCGGTCGTCTCCGCTTCGTAGGTCGCCGCGACCGCGGCGATGGTCGGCGGCCGGTTGCCGCGGACGTCCATCGCCAGCCAGTAGTCGCGCCAGGTGCCCGCTGTCAGCGGGGCGCACACGATCGGGTCGTCGAGCAGTTCGGCGATCTCGACCTCACGACGCTCGGCCAGCCGGTGGTCGCGCGGCAGGCACGCCACCCATGACTCGGAATCGAGGATCAGCATGCGGTGGTCAGGAAGGTCGACCGGCGGCCGGATGATGGCGACCTCGGTGGTGCCGTCCGCCAGCCCGGCCGTCGGATCCGAGAAGTCGTACTCGATGGGTTCGACGGTGACGTCGGGGTAGGCGGCCTCGAAGTGGCGGACGAGCCGGAACAGCAGATCGGCACCGGTGCCGATCAGGTAGCCGACGCGCAGCACGCCGCGGCGGGTGCCGGACAGCATGATCAGGTTGTCGACGATCGCGTCCACTCCCGAGATCGCCTGCTGCACCTGGGGCAGCCAGGCGGCGCCCAGATCGGTCAGCGCCACCTCGCGGGTGTTGCGGTGAAAGAGCACGACGCCGAATTGGTGCTCCAGTTGCTTGATCGCGGTCGAGAGCGCCGGCTGCGTGATGAAGAGTTTCTCCGCGGCCCGCCGGTAGTTCAGTTCTTCGCCGAGCACGGCGAAGTACCGCAGCTGACGCAACGTCACGGCGTGGGCTCCGGCGGTCGTGGCTACCTCCTGGCCTGGTGGGGACCCGTCAGGCGATGCTAGGCCCACCGGTAGCCTTGGGCACCGTGACTTCAGCATCTGGGGCGTCCGGCATCGGCGTCGCCACCATCGCGGCCGACGGATCCGTTCTCGACACCTGGTTTCCCGCACCCGAACTGGGCGGCGACGGCGAAACGGGGACGGTACGTCTGTCGGTGGCGGAGGTTCCGCCGGAGTTGGCCGAGCTGACGGGCCGCGACGAGGACCGCGACGTCGACGTCGTCGTCGTCCGCACGACCATTGCGTCGCTGGACGACAAAGCTGTCGACGCCTACGACGCGTACCTGCGGCTGCACCTGCTGTCGCACCGGCTCGTCGCACCGCACGGGCTCAACGCCGAAGGGTTCTTCGGCGTTCTGACCAACGTCGTGTGGACGAGCCACGGCCCGTGTGCGGTGGACGGGTTCGAGACGGTGCGGGCCCGACTGCGCCGCCGCGGTCCGGTCACCGTCTACGGCGTCGACAAGTTCCCGAGGATGGTCGACTATGTGCTGCCCTCGGGGGTGCGGATCGCCGACGCCGACCGCGTCCGGCTGGGTGCGCACCTGGCGTCGGGCACCACGGTGATGCACGAGGGTTTCGTCAACTTCAACGCGGGCACGCTCGGAAGTTCGATGGTCGAGGGACGCATCTCGGCGGGCGTCGTCGTCGACGACGGCTCCGATGTCGGCGGTGGCGCGTCGATCATGGGCACGCTGTCCGGCGGCGGCACCCAGGTCATCTCGGTCGGCAAGCGGTGCCTGTTGGGGGCCAACGCCGGGCTGGGCATCTCGCTGGGCGACGACTGCGTGATCGAGGCGGGGCTGTACGTCACCGCCGGCACCAAGGTCACGACTTCGGACGGGCAGACGGTCAAGGCTCGCGATCTCTCGGGTGCGAACAACCTTCTGTTCCGCCGCAATTCGGTGACCGGCGCGGTCGAGGTGGTCAAGCGTGACGGCACCGGCATCACGCTGAACGAAGCCCTGCACGCCAACTAGGTTCGTCACCCTGCACCGCGAGCGCGCGTGTCTGCACAGCGGCGCGCCGGCGATCTCTGGCATTCGGCGCACGCTCGGCGCCGGCGAGCGCTACCCCGCCGCGTTGGGCTTCAATGGCGGGCAGTTTCCCTGCGCATCCGCGGCGAGCTCGAAATGCCAGATCTCGTTGGCGTAGATCTGACATAGCCCGAACTGTCGGCCGTTGGCGATCAACCATTGGTCAGCGGCGACCGGACCGATGTCGATCGCCTGCCCCACCACGTGTTTGGAGGTCTCCGGGGTGGCAACGAACTCCGCGGCCTTTCCGACGCTGCCGTAGCTGACCACCGCGTCGTCGAAGAGCCTCTGCTGGAAGCCTTTTGAGCGCCAGCCGGAGGTGACCATCAGCTGCACGCCTGCCGACTCGGCGGCGCGGGCGGCGTTCTGCACCGCGGTGAGCAGGGCCGGGTCCAGTTGGGACAGAATGGGATTGGCGGTGTCGAACGGCGACAGCATGGTCCCGTCGGGGAGCCAGCCGCCGGTGGTGTCGACGGCTGCCGCCCCGATGGACAGGGTGTCGGCGGGGGGAGCCGGCGGAAGAGGTGCCGGGGGCACGGTGATGCTGGTCTGCACGAGCATCACCTCGGGTGCGTGACCGCAGGCCGAGGCAAGCGTGGTGGCCAGCGCGCCGCCGATCGCGACGAGCGTGCGCGAAATGCCGGGAATTGCGGCGCGCCGCTGTGCAGACACGCGCGCTCGCGGGGCCACCGTCACCCCTCGGCTGCCAGGATGCAGAACTCGTTGCCTTCGGGGTCGGCCAGCACCACCCAGCTGTCCTGCTCGGTCTGGCCGACGTCGACGCGGCGCGCGCCGAGGCCGAGCACGCGATCCACTTCAGCCCGCTGATCGTCCGGGGTGAAATCGAAGTGAATGCGGTTCTTGATGGCCTTGCCCTCGGGTACCGCGAGGAACAGCCAGTCCGGGCCCTGGCCCTCGGGAGTCCTGATCACGACGTCACCGTCCTCGGTGTCCTCGGCGGGCCAGCCGAGTACCCCCGACCACCACGACGCCAGTGCGTGGATGTCGGCGGCATCGATGCATATCTCGGTGAGCCTCAAACCCATTGCGCCAACTCCTTCTTCAGAACCTTGCCCATGGCATTCCGAGGCAGGCTGTCGACAAGGCGGACCTCGCGCGGCCGCTTGTGGGCCGAGAGTTGCTGTGCGACATGATTGATCAGCTCGTCGGGCTGGGCATCGCCGACCACGAACGCGACGATGCGCTGCCCGAGGTCGGCGTCCGGCGCCCCGATCACCGCGGCTTCGCGGACGCCGCTATGCCCCAGCAGTACCGTCTCGATCTCGCCGGCGCCGATCCGGAAACCGCCGCTCTTGATGAGGTCGACCGACTCACGCCCGACGATCCGGTGCATTCCGCCCTCGTCGATGACCGCGACGTCGCCGGTGCGGTACCAGCCGTCGTCGCCGAGGACCTCGGCCGTCGCGTCGGCGCGGTTCAAATAGCCGTCGAACAGCGTGGGGCTTTGCACGTGCAGCTGGCCGATCGACTCCCCGTCGTGCGGCAGTGCGGCCCCGTCGTCGGACACCACGCGCGTGGCAACCCCGTTCAGCGGCAACCCGACCCAACCCGGTCGGCGCTCCCCCGCCGCCAGTGTGCTGAGCGTGATCAGAGTCTCGGTGCTGCCGTAACGCTCGATCGGTTCATGCCCGCTGAGCGAGGACAATCCGTCGAAGACCGGCACCGGCAGCGCCGCGCTTCCCGACACCAGCAGCCGGGCCGGCGCCAGCGCGCGCGCCGCGTCAACGTTCTCGACCACCCGCGACCACACGGTCGGAACCCCGAACAGCAGTGTCCCCCCGAGCTCGCCGACCGCGTGCGCGTACAGCTCGGGCTTGGGTTTTCCGGTGTGCACGAAGCGGTTTCCGATCCGCAGCGATCCGAGCAAGCCCAGCACCAGGCCGTGGATGTGATACATCGGCAGCCCGTGCACGAGGGTGTCGTCGGGCGTCCACTGCCAGGCCTGCGCCAGCATGTCGATGTCTGCGGCGATTGCCCGGCGGCTGACCACCACACCTTTGGGCAGGCCCGTGGTGCCGGAGGTATAGACGATCATCGCGGCGGCGTCCGGCGACGGCTCGGCGTAGCGGTGCCACGACCTCGCGTGCAGCCGCACCGGCACATGCGGCAGCCTGCCGGTGTCCTCGGGGAGCTCACCGAGCCAGGCCTGCGCCCCGGAGTCGGTGAGGATGTGGCGCCTCTCGGCCTCGCCGACGTCGGCGGGAACCGGAACGACGGGCACGCCGGCGATGAGGCAGCCGGCGACGGCGAGCACGGTCGCGGCCGTCGGCGTCGCCAGCACGGCGACGCGTGAGGCACCGCCGACGCGTTCGGCGACCGACGTCGCCGCCCCTACCAGATCGCTTCGACTCAGGGACACCCCGTCGATGCGCACCGCGTCGTCGAGGTCAGCCCCCGCCGCCACGGCCGCGGGGTTCAAGGACGCCAGCAGCACAGAACGTGAGGCTACCCGCAACGGCTGGTCATACTGATCCGGTGCAGCACATCCAGGCCGTCGGGACACGCGAGATCTACCGCAATCCGTGGCTCACAATCCGCGAGGACGACATTCGCAGGCCGGACGGCAGCGCGGGCATCTACGCGGTGGTGGACAAGCCGACGTATGCGCTGGTGATTCCGCGGGACGGAGACCGGTTCCACCTCGTCGAGCAGTTCCGCTATCCGATCGGGCTGCGTCGCTGGGAATTCCCACAGGGCACGGCTCCGGATCGGGCCGAGCTCGACGGCGCCGAACTCGCCGCCCGCGAGCTGCGGGAGGAGACCGGGCTGATCGCGGCGTCGATGGCCGAGATCGGGTTGCTCGACGTCGCGCCCGGCATGAGCAGTCAGCGCGGACGGGTCTTTCTGGCCACCGGCATCACCGAGGGACCCCACGACCGCGAGCACGAGGAGCAGGACATGCACAGCGCCTGGTTCACCCGTACCGAGGTGGAGGAGATGATGCGCGGCGGCGTCATCACCGACGCGCAGACGATGGCGGCGTGGACGCTGATGCTGCTCCGTGACTAGGAGGCGGCATCGCTGACCATTCCCCGGTGCAGCACGCGGTCGCCGACGACGCCGGAGTGGTCCGCGCGGTGCATCACGCACCGGTTGTCCCACATGACCACATCTCCCGGCGCCCAGCGGTGGCGCAGCAAGTTGTCGGCGCGGGTGGAGAAAGCGAACAGGTACGACAGTGTCTGTGCCGACTCGTCGGCTGCCATGCCGCTCAGCGACGCACAGCGTTGCAGTGCGGACAGATACAGCGCGGTCCGGCCGCTGACCGGGTGCCGGCGCAGGACGGGATGCTCAGCGCTGCACTCCTGTCCGTCGGTGACGGTCACGCCGGTGGCGACGTGCGTGACGACTCGGCCTTCGAGGCCGTGCCGGATGTTGTCGGGCAGTGTGTCGTGGGCGCGGTACTGGTTGCTGAACAGGGTGTGCCCGCCGCGCTCCGGCACGGCGACCGCGCGAAGCGCCGTGTAGGCGGGCGGGGTGCGCACGTAGCTGGTGTCGACGTGGAAAGTGGAGCGCGGGGGGCGGTTGCGCCCGACGTTGGTCACCACGTTCAGCTCGGGGTGGGTCGGCGCGGGTGTCTCACCGGCGGTGAACTGGATGTCGCCGAAGCTTCGCAGGAAACGCAGCAGCGCGTCGTCGTCGGTCTGCTGTTGGCGCAGGATCACGACGCCGTGTTCGGCCAGCACGTTTCTCATCCAGGTTACCGCCGTCGTGTCGAGGGCGTCGACGCGGATTCCGGTCACCTCGGCGCCGAGGGGTGTCAGGGCAGTGGCATGCATGACGTGTTCACCTTCCGGCGAGTTCGGTCAGGGATTCTTCGAACAGTTGCCCCAGATCCACCCCTGCCGCGGCGGCCATGGTGGCGATCACGCTGCTCGGCGCGAAGGAGCAGTACAGGCCGGCTTCGAGGAACCACGGTTCGCCCGAGGGGTCGATGCGGAAGTCGAAGAGGCTGTAGTCGCGGCAGCCGAGTGCCCGGTGACATCGGCGTGCGGCGGCCCAGACACGCTGTGTCACAGGGTCATCGGTGGGGACGATCCAGGCCCGGTCCGCGCTCTTGGCCGTCAGGTGCAGCTCGCCGTCCGCGTCGCGGTCGAGTTTGTCCTCGCGGGTCCGGATCGGTTTGGCCGCAGCGTCGACTGCGTACTCCTCCAGTGGCAGGCCGATCAGCTCGCCGTCGCGCACCAGAATGCCGCAGCGCACCTCTCGACCGAGCGGGATGTAGGTCTCGACCAGCGCCGCGTCGTCGTGGGCCAGCGCGTCGTCGACGGCTCGATCGTAGTCGTCGTCGCGGGTGACCAGCGAGACGCCCACGGAGTTGTCCGACGAAACCGGTTTGACGACAACGGGATAGCTCAGATCGGTGCGGGTTCGGTTGCGCACCACGCGGCCGGCGGGCACTCTGACGCCCGCCGCGGCGACGATGGCCCGCGCCTTGGCCTTGTCCGCTCCGACCGCCATCACGTCACCGGGGCTGCCGAGGTAGGGAACCCCGAGCGTGTCGAACAGAGACCGGTAGACGGTCATGCCGGGACGACAGAACATTTGCGGGACCATCACATCCGGTGCCAGACGTTCGATGTGAGACATCGCCTGCGGCAACGACATCGGCGGCGCCGCAGCCAACGAGCACGGCGCAAGGTCGGCCGGGAAGGACCAGCCGCCACCGGGAGCGACGTAGGCCACGTGCATGCGGTAGTGCGGCGAATCCACGAGCGCCGCGATACTGGCTCGCGCGTACAGCCTGGAGAGCTCGGCGAAGAACTCGTCGACCGGGGAGCCGACGAGTTGGAGCACCGTCCACACGGGCCCGGGGTCAGTCGCCACCCGGCTCCACCAGCTTGCCGATGTTGAAGTCGATGCGGCTCCACCCGCGCCGGCTCCGCAGATTGTGCACCAGCAGCGACGGGATCTGCAGGTGGTGCACCAGCAGGTAGGGCAGCGGATCCTTCCGGTCGAAGATCGCGTCCTTTCCGGAGATGATGCCGCGCAACCGCTTCCATCGCCGCCGTTCGGTGAGCAGGCGCCACACCTCGTGATAGGTCCAGTACGTCGCGCGCGCATCGGGGCGCGGTACGACCGTCGGGTGCCCGTCGTCGAGGTAGGCCCGGGCCACGCGGGGATCGTCGTAGAACATGGTGATGGCCGAGTGCGTACGCGGATTGCATTCGATGGCATAGACCCGGCCGTCGACGGCCTCGATGAAGTCGAAGGACACCTGGCCGGTGAGGTGCAGCGCCGCCACGAAACGTTCCACCCACGAACGGATCTCCGGGTGGTCGACGTGCGCGTAGTTGACCTGGAACGCCGACGATTCGCAACAGCCGTACACCTGCACCGCGCCGTCGCGCACGGTGCTGTGGGTGCAGTACTCCCGGCCCTCCACGAACTCCTGCAGGATCCACGGATCGTCGGAGGAGATGTTCAGTGTGCGGGCGAACTCGGCGTTGCGCCGCGGGGTGTCGGCCGACAGTCGGGTGAGATCCATGCGTCCGACCGGGTTGTACGCAATGCGTTTCAGGATGTAGCTGCGGCCCGCGGGAAATTCGAAGCGCTCGATCTGTGCCGGATCGGTGATTCGGTGCGAGTCGGGCACCGCCAAGCCCAAAGAACGCGCCAGCGAACTGAATCGGGCTTTGTCGTCCAGCATGCGAACCGTCTCGGCATCGGCGTGCACCACGTCGCAGAAGCCGCGCAGCAGGTCCCCGACGTCCGCGTCGTACACACTGGCGGCCGGGCTCGACACCGGCAGGAACACATCGACGCCCTCGCGGTGCACGATATCGGCCAGCGCGCGGGCGTAGCCGGGATGCGTGGGTTCGGGGACGATGCGGAACGCGTCGACAGCCCGCGAGAACCGGTGACCGGTGAAGCGGTACTTGGCGGACTCGACCAGGACGACGCGGTGTCCGGCGGCATGGAAGGAACGCGCCAGCTGTAGGGCCTTCGTCATCTTGCCCCCGGTGATGAGCACGGTCCTGGCATCACCGTCGGCGGAGCGCTGTCGCGGTGCTGTCGCGCCGCGCACGAGGGTTGCCGCGACGACGGCGGCGTCGATCGGCAGGGTCGCGAACAGAGCGGAAAGTGCCAGCACGGTGCGCCCCCGGTTCGCAGTGCCCGTGGGGGTCACCGCGACACGCGGGAGATGCGCGACGCCCGTCACTGAGCGACCCGACGGATCAGGGTCACCCCGTCACGCAGCGGGATGAGGACCTGCTCCACCCGCGGGTCGTCGGCGATCGCCTTGTTGAACGCAGCGATCGCATCTCCGTTGGCCGATCGCTGCGCTCCCGTGTACGGCTGACCCTGCATCAGGGTGTTGTCGACGGCGATGACCGCGTCCTGGCTCAACAGCGGGCTATCCAGGAGGTAGTTCACATAGTCCAGATAGCCGGCCTTGTCGGCGTCGACGAACACGAAGTCGAACGCGTCCCCGTCGAACGTGTCCGCCAACGCCTTCAACGTGCTCATCGCCGGTCCGACGGCGATCGAGATGCGTTGCCCGGCAACCGATGACCCGAAACTCTGCTGCGCGAATCGGGCCGCCTCCTCATCGACCTCGCAGGCCAGCAGCGAACCGTCCTCGGGCAGCGCCTCGGCCATCGCCAACGCCGAGTAGCCGGTGAACATCCCAATCTCCAGGACACGCCGCGCACCGCGCAGCCAGACCAGGAACTTGAGCGCCTGCCCCTCGACATGACCGGACAGCATCTCCTGCTCGAGGAACACCGCACCGTCGGGCGCAACGCGATGGGCCCAGTCGGTCTCGGCGGTCCGCTCGGCCAACCTCGCCAGATCAGCCGACTCGCGCGTCGTGCAGGCCGCCACATAGGGATCCAGGCCCGCGGCCAGATCGCGGGCGGCCCGCAACCGGTCGGCGATATCGGCGGGCAGGCCGTCGATCGCGTCGAGGCCGCGGACCAGGTCGTCGAGTTCGGCGGCCAGGATTGTCGTCGGCGTGACCGGCCGGGCAGTCCTGGCAGCCGTACGGCCGCTCACCCGGCGTGGTCCTCGGCGGGTGTGAACATGTCCACGCCGTCGCCCCCGCGGTCGAAGCCCAGACACAGCTTCTTGTGCAGGGTCAGCGTCTCGGCAAGTTCCTCTGTCGTGACGTCGTTGAGGAAGCGGCACCGTCCGATCGGATCCGGTACCGCCGCCCGTAGCAGCCCGTCGCGGGTTTTCAGGATCGAATCCGTTGCTGCGGCGAGCAATTCGGGTGTCAGATAGTCGCTGTCGAGTGCGAGCCCGAGTGTGCTCATCACCCCCAGCACCCGGTCGCGGTCCGCCGCGGACAGGTACCCGCGCAGTTCGGCGAGGGTGGTCGACAGCGCCATGTCGATGTTGATCGCATGGCCGTGGAAGAACGGCCGATCCGGAGTCAGCTCCAACGTCGGACTCCAGGTGTGGCCGAACGCGATGACGCGGTCGAGGTCGAGCTCGTGCAGGTTCGGGGCCTCCAGCTCGAGCATCGTCGCGATCGCCTGGAACGTCAGCCGGTCACCCGCCCGGCGCAGTTCGGGAGTGCCGTCGAGGTGACCGAACCGCGTACGCAGCAGATCCGCGCCGTGGGCTTCCAGCAGATCGAAGATCTCGGCGTTGCCGACGACCGCGATCTTGATCAACTCGGCCATCCCGTTGCGTACCTGATCCTCGGGAAGGGTTCGCAGGAACGAGAAGTCGAGGAAGACCTGCTTGGACGCGTGGTAGGCACCCAGTCGGTTCTTGTGCTTGCCGTGGTTGACGGCCACCTTGATCGACACGCTGGCATCGATCAGCCCGATCAGCGTGGTGGGGATCCGGATGTAGGGGGTGTTGCGCCGATAGCTCGCGCAGGCGAACCCGGCGACGTCAGTGGTCAGGCCGCCACCGACGACCAGGACGGGTTCGGTGCGCACCAACCCGTACGCGTCGAACTCCGAGACGATCCGCTCGAACGTCTCCAGTGACTTGGCTGTTTCCCTGATCTGGATCGGGATCACGGTCAGTGCGATGCCGTGGTGGGCGAAGTACGCGTCGATCTGCCGGCGGTAGAGCGCGTAGACGGTCTCGTCGACGACCATCAGGGTGCGCCCGTAGGCCCGGTAGCAGTCGGCCAGTGCCGACTGCCCGATGTCGAAGACCCCGTTCACGTACTGCAGGTCATATTCGATCTTTTCATAGCCCTCGACGTGGAACGTACTGTCGGACACGGTCACTCGGGCTTTCATGGTGCTCATCATCGATCTCCTGGAAGTGGTGTGACGCTCGGTCAGCGCTTGACCATTGCGACGATGTCGTCGGGGCGCAGCGCGTCCACCGTCGTCTCGGCCGCGGCGAAGTCACCGCCCGAGGTGTTCTCGTTGGGAAAGGCGATGCAGGTCAGACCCGCGTCTGTGGCGGCGCGCACCCCGCCGGCGTTGTCCTCGATGGCGACGGCGTGCGCGGCGTCCTCACCGAGCTTGTCCAGCGCGTAGCGGTAGACCTCGGGGTCGGGCTTGCCCGCGGAGACGGCGGAACCGTCGACGACGAGGTCGAATGTTTCCGCGCCGAGCGCGGGTTCCAGCGCGGCGAGCACCGCCTCGACGTTGTCTGCCGACGTCGTGGTGACGAACCCCAACCGCAGACCGTCCTGCCGGGCGCGTTCGATCGTCTCGGCCACCCCGGGCCGGGGCGCCACCGAGGTCGAGGACAGCAGTTCGCGGAAGATGGCCGACTTGGTCTCGTGGACCGCCGCGGCGTCGACGTCCTCCCCGCGGCCGGCGGCGTACTGCGCGATCCGGTCGCGGCCCCCGTTGCTGCCCAGCATGGACACGTACTCGTCGCGCGACCAGTTCCAATTCAGCCCGTGTGCCTCGAAGGCTTCGTTGAAGGCTCGGCGTTGCAGTTCAGAGGTGTCGGCCACGGTGCTGATGGAGCCGAAGAGCAGTGCGGACATGGCAGTCCTTCCGGTTGTGCGCAGCGCCCGTCGGGACCTGCGCCGTCGATTCCGCGATAACGCCAGCTCCGCTGATGAACTAGCCGTACAGTACTGATCCAAGCGTTCATTCCTGAACTTGTCTACCACTAATGGACAAAATGTCCATTAGATAACTTCTGCGGACCAGTAGTGCGATTCGGCAGGGAGGTGACGGTGGCGCCGGCCGACGAGGGGTCCTCACAGACCCAGGGCAAAGACGCACGAGTGGCGCGCACCCGAGCAGACGTCAGCCGAGCCGCCCTTCGGGTCCTCATCGAGGAAGGGTGCGAGGCGCTGACGCACGCACACGTGGCCGAGATCGCCGGCTACTCCAAGACCACCCTGTACACCCATTGGCCCGCCCGCCTCGACCTGATCATGCTGGCCCTCGATGCGTTGGGCGAGATGCCGCATCGCGAGCGGACGGGCGACCTGCGCGCGGATGTGATCGGCGAACTGCACGTCTTCCGCCAGGCGGTGGTCGACCTGCGGCTCGACCACATCCTGTCCGTCATGGCCCAATGGGCCTCGGTCGACGAGATGGCGCGCGTGCGCGACCGGATCAACAGCGACGGTCAACGCCCCCTGCGCGGCATGCTCGCCGAGAAGCTGGGGGACGCCCAGCTCGAGGCCGCGGTGTCGATGCTGACCGGCGTCGTCGCCTGCCCCAGCCTGATGTTCGGGACGCTGCCCGACGATGCCGTGATCGAGGCGGCCGTCGACCTGGTGCTGAGGGCGGCGACGTCTCGGGACTGACGTTGCGCACGAACGTCATTGCGCCTCCGGCGCGGAAGCGCTCCGATATCAACCCGTGATGCAACCGTGCCCCAACCGGCCGTGTCGGTGAGGCACCTTGACGGGTAAGGCAATTAGCGTTCTAGTTCCACTGGAGAACAGCGAGGAACCATGTCTGCCCGAGGGGCTCGCCGCGCGCTTGCATCCGCGACTGTCGTTGCGGCCGCATGTGTTTGCGGCGAAGCGACCGCGCTGGCAGCACCCGCGGAGTGGAGCGGCCGGTACACGGTCGTGACGTTCGCGTCCGAGAAGATCGGCACCAGCATCGCGACGCAGCAGCCGGAACCGGACTTCAGCGCCCAGTACACGTTCACCACATCGTGCGCCGGCCAGTGTGTCGCCACGGCATCGGATGGGCCGACACCGACCAACCCGACGATCCCGCAGCCGACCCGCTACACGTGGGACGGCAGGCAGTGGATCTTCAATTACAACTGGCAGTGGGAATGCTTCCGCGGTGACGACGTGCCGCGCGAATACGCCGCGGCCCGATCGCTGGTCTTCTACGCCCCGACGCTCGACGGCTCCATGTACGGGACGTGGCGCACCGAGATCCTGGAAGGCGTCTGCAAGGGCACGGTCATCATGCCGGTCGCCGCCTATCCTGCGTAACCCGGCGGTCACAGCATCGGAAAGCTCCCGAAACCGGCTCGCCCGACGATGGGTGTGACAGATGGGTCCGACAGCGACACACGCGGGCGGGAGCAGATGACCACACTTACGAAGATCCTCAGCGAGGGCAGGACGGCGGCCCGGCCGGTCGACGAGGTCCCGCCCTTGAAAAGGCTTCTGCCACTGGGGATTCAACATGTTCTTGCGATGTACGCCGGCGCGGTCGCCGTCCCGCTGATCGTCGGCGGCGCGATGGTCGGCGCCGGGCAGCTGCAGCAGTCCGACATCGTGCACCTGATCATGGCAGACCTGTTCGTCGCGGGCATCGCCACGATCATCCAGGCGGTGGGGTTCTGGCGATTCGGCGTGCGGCTGCCGCTGATGCAGGGTGTCACATTCGCCGCCGTCGGCCCGATGATCACGATCGGGGTCAACCACGGCATCACGACGATCTACGGCTCGGTGATCGCCTGCGGACTCTTCATGATGCTGCTCGCGCCGGTGTTCGGCAAGCTGATTCGCTTCTTCCCGCCGCTGGTCACCGGCACGATCATTCTGGTCATCGGGGTGTCGCTGATGCGGGTGGCCGCCGGATGGTTCGGCGGCGGGACCGCCGCAGGCGCTGATTTCGGCTCACCCGCCGCCATCGGCATGGGCTTCTTCACGCTGGCCGTGATCATCGCGATCGAGCGGTTCGCGCCCGAAAGTCTGCGCCGAGTGTCGATCCTGTTGGGGCTCATGATCGGAACGCTGGTGGCGATCCCGCTGGGCATGGCCGACTGGAGCCACATGGCCGATTACGGCTGGATCGGCATCGTGACGCCGTTCCAGTTCGGTGTGCCGACCTTCGAGATCAGCTCGATCGTCGCGCTGATGATCGTCGCCATCGTGATCATGACCGAGACGACGGGCGACATCGTGGCGGTCGGGGAGATCGTCGACGAGAAGATCACCCCCGGCCGACTCGCCGACGGGTTGCGCGCCGACGGCCTCGGCACCGTCATCGGCGGGGTGTTCAACACGTTCCCCTACACGGCCTTCGCGCAGAACGTCGGGCTGGTCGCCATCACCGGTGTGCGCACGCGCCACGTGGCGACCGTCGCGGGTGTCGTACTGGTACTGCTCGGCCTGCTGCCGAAGATGGCCGCTGTTGTCGAAGGCATTCCGTTGCCGGTGCTCGGCGGCGCAGGCGTCGCGCTGTTCGGCATGGTCGCGGCCAGCGGTGTGCGGACGCTGGCCAAGGTTCGTTTCACCAACACCAACATCCTGGTTGTGGCCATCTCCGTCGGTGTCGCGATGCTCACCGAGGCCAAGCTGTACTACACCGACCGCACGCTGTCGTCGGGCCCGGTCAACGTGATGCTCGATCTCTATCATCAGTTCCCCGACTGGTTCCAGACGATCTTCCATTCGGGGATCTCCGCCGGGGCGATCACCGCGATCGCACTGAATCTGTTGCTGAACAACAGATCTACCCCCGGGGACGAAGGTGAGCCGGCGGCGCACGATGCGCCACGCGGCGCGCTGCCGGACCCGCTGGACGCGCTGCGGGCCGCCGATCCGTCCACCCCGGCCGACGAATTGGAGCGGCTCGCTCGTGAGCGGCCGGAGCTGCACACGATCATCGTGACCAATCCCGCGACCACGGTAGCAACGTGCGACTGGATCCGAGAGCAAGGCAATCCGCAGGTGCACCAGGTCTGCCGCCAGTGGGACGAGGTCACCGACGGCCGCTTCTCCCGGCGCAGCCGGGAGTGACGATGACTTCCGCCGGCAGCGACGGTCCATCCTTGAACAGGAGAAGGGAGCGTCGATGCCGTCAGCACACAATCTCGACGGATACGGAACAACACCGATCGCGTGGGAACGGGTCACGCGCCAGATCGGCACGGAAGTGCCGCAGGTTCCCGGGCAAGGTGGGCCCGGCCGCCACACCGCCTGGCTGACCACTCTCAACGCCGACGGTTCACCGCATGTTCGTCCCCTGGGAATCGTTCCGCTCGACGGCGCGTGGTACTTCAACTCCGGTGCCGAGACGGTGAAGACGAAGAATCTCCAACGGCGGCGACGGTGCGTGCTGAGTATGGCCACAGAACCGTTCGATCTGGTCGTCGAGGGCGACGCCGTGCGGGTCACCCAGTCGCGCGAACTCGCCGCCGTGGCAGCGGTTTTCGGGAAGGACTGGCCGTGCACGGTTGACGGGGATGCCTTGACCGCGGAGTTCAGCGCACCGTCGGCCGGTAAGCCACCCTACTTCGTGTTCCGGTTGGACGCCGAGCGCGTGTACGCCTTCGGAACCCAGGAGCCCTACGGCGCCACGCGTTTCGACATGTGATCGGACTCAGTCGAGCAGACCGTCCACCAGCGTGGTCGGTGATCCGAACCTGTGCGCGGTGACCGAGACAGCCTGCTCGCGCAGGAAGGTCAATAGTTCGACGCGTCCCGCCTCGACCACCGGCTGAGCGTAGAGCGCAATGTCGGCCCTGCCACCGCTTGCCTCGGCGAACGCGGCGCGACTGCCGCCCAGCAGGCGCACCCGCGCCGGAGCGGCATTGCTGCACAGCACCTTTGGCCAGTTCTCGGCATCGTCGACTCGGCACGCGACGCCGTGCGCCCGCAGCAACCCCGCCACCGTCGGCGGCAGCGGCGTCTGCGTCGACACCGTCACGTGGCTTCCGGCCAGCACGCCGGCGGCCACCACCCTCAGCAGTGACGCGGTTCGGTCGCCCTCGACCCGGATCGTGACCGGGACGGGCCGGTACCGGAGGATGTTGCGCTCCGCCGCGAGCCCCGACACGTCGCGGACGACGCCGAATTCGTTGGCCCAGGCGTGCGCGTCGGACGCGAGGGCCCGCTCCAAGAACGTCAGATCGGAGTCGATGACACCGAGGCCCCTCGTAGCATCCAGGAACTCGCGCAGCACCGGGGTCGTCGTGCCGAGCACCGCCGCAGGGGCGGGCCGCCAGTCGCTGAGGCCGACAAGATAATTCGGCCCCCCGGCTTTGGTGCCGGCACCTACCGCTGACTTCTTCCACCCGCCGAAGGGCTGTCTGCGGACGATCGCGCCGACGGTCGATCTGTTGACATAGACGTTGCCCGCTTCGACGCGTTCGATCCACCGGTCGATCTCGTCACGGTCGAGGCTGTGCAGTCCGGCCGTCAGCCCATAGTCGACTTCGTTCTGCATCTCGATCGCCTCGGCGAGATCGGCTGCCTCCATCAGTCCGAGCACCGGGCCGAAGTACTCGGTCAGGTGATATTCCGAACCGCGGCGCACACCGGTCTTCACCCCCGGCGACCAGAGCCGACCCGTCTCATCCAGCGGGCGCGGCTCAACCAGCCACTGCTCCCCCGGCGCCAGTGTGGTCAACGCGCGCAACAACTTCCCGGATGCCGGCTCGATGACCGGGCCCATCTGCGCGGTCGGATCGCTCGGGTAGCCGACCTGCAGGGAGGTCACCGCGTCGACGAGCTGGTTGCGGAATCGCGACGAACGCGCCACCGATCCGACCAGGATGCCCAGCGAAGCGGCCGAACATTTCTGCCCGGCATGCCCGAAGGCCGACGAGACCAGGTCCTTGACCGCGAGATCGATGTCGGCGTGTGGCGTGATCACGATGGCGTTCTTGCCGCTGGTCTCGGCCAGCAGCGGGAGGTCCGGACGGAACCGGCGAAACAGCGCCGCAGTGTCGTAGGCGCCGGTCAGGATCAGTCTGCCGACCCGCGGATCCGAAACCAGCTGCGTGCCCAGGTCACTTTCGTCGACGTGTACCAGCTGCAGGACGTCACGCGGGATCCCCGCCTCCCACAGGGCATGCACCATCATCGATCCGCAGCGGCGGGCCTGCGTGGCGGGCTTGACGATCACGGCGCTGCCGGCGGCCAATGCGGCCAGCGTCGACCCTGCCGGTATCGCGACCGGGAAATTCCAGGGCGGTGTCACCACGGTGAGGCCGACGGGCACCGCCTGGGCCCCGTCGACCCGGTCGAGGTCTTCGGCAAGGCAGGCATAGTAATTGGCGAAATCAATCGCCTCGGAAACCTCGGGATCACCCTGGTCGAGGGTCTTGCCGGTCTCGGCGGCCATCACTTCGAGCAGTTCGGCGCGGGCGGCCTCCAGCGTCGCCGCCGCCCGGCGCAGCAGCGCAGCACGTTCGGCGCCCGGCAGCGCTCCCCACGCCGCGGACGCCCCCACACCGGCGGCGATGATCGCGTCGAGCCGGTCGGGCCCGGTCACCGTGTGGTTGTCCACCAGAGCCAGTCCGGCTGCCGACTCCGCGGCACGCTCGGTGACCGCGCGCCCCCACTCCCGGTTGCCCGGCAGGGACGGATCGGTATCGGCGACGTTGGCGAAGACCGTTCGCACCGATCCTTCCGGGTCGTCACTGCGCCGGTCCTGGCGGCGGTTGGGCAGCGGGACGAGCATGTCGACGCCGGCCAGCGAGGCAATGAACCTGTCTCGTTCCCGCTCGGAGAGTGCACTGTCGCTGTGCAACTCGAAGACCGCCGACATGAAGTTCTCCTGACTTGCCCCTTCCTCGAGCCTGCGCACCAGATAGGCGATCGCCGCATCGAAATCCTTCGGATGCACGACCGGTACGTACAGCAGTAGGCGCCCCACGGTCCGCCGCACCGCCTCGGCCTGCGCCTCGGCCATGCCGAGCAGCATCTCGACATCGATCCGGTCCCGGACGCCGCGACGTCCGGCCAGGATCCACGCGTAGGCGACGTCGAACAGGTTGTGGCCGGCCACGCCTACTCGCACGTTCTCGATGCGGTCCGGGTGCAGCGCGTAGTTCAGGACACGCTTGTAGTTGGTGTCGGTGTCCTGCTTGGTCGCCCACGTGGCCACCGGCCAGTTGTGCAGCTCGGCCTCGACGTGTTCCATCGGCAGGTTCGCACCCTTGACCAGCCGGACCTTGATGCCCGCACCTCCTCGCTGCCTGCGGGCGCGCGCCCAGTCCTGTAGCCGCATCATCGCGCCCAGCGCGTCGGGCAGGTAGGCCTGCAGCACGATCCCGGCTTCCAGGTGGCGCAGTTCGGGGCGGTCCAGCAGCCGGGTGAACACCGCGATCGTCATGTCCAGGTCGCGGTACTCCTCCATGTCGAGGTTGATGAACTTCGACGACGGTGCGTTGGCCGCCAGGGTGTAGAGCGGAAGGAGGCTGTGCACGACGTGATCCACGGCCTCCTCGAAGGCCCAGGGCGAATGCGGCGCGACGGTGGCCGAGACCTTGATCGAGACGTAGTCCACGTCGGGACGGGCAAGCAGTGCCTCGGTACCTCGAAGGCGCCGGTCGGCTTCACTGCGGCCGAGGACGGCCTCTCCGAGCAGGTTGACGTTCAGCCCCGCACCGCGCGCCTTGATCCGCGCGATCGACCGGCCGAGCCTGGCCTCGCTGGCGTCGACGAGAAGATGGCTCACCATGCCGCGCAACGCTTTTCGTGCGATCGGCACCACCAGGTCGGGCAGGACCAGCGACAGTGCCGCACCGAGCGTGATGAGCAGCCGCAGGTGGCGGGGCAGAAACCCCGGGGCAGTGCGCGCGAGCTCTCGCAGATTGGCCGCGGCGACGCGATTGTCGTCGGGGCGGATCACCCGGTCGACGAAACCGACCGTGAAGTCCAGCCCGGAAGGGTCGCGCAGTACGTCGGCCAGGCGGCGGGCCGCGGCGGACGCCGGTTGACCCGCGGCGTCGTCGAGCCACTGCCGAACCAGGGCTTCGACCTCGGCCACGACGTGCTCGTCGCTCACCACGGAATCTGTCGTCGCACGCGTCATCCCTCCATGATCCCGGCGCCCGATCCCTAAAATAAAGCGATGATTTCTGACGGAAAAGCGTAAGCAGAGCTGATGGTTCGGCGTCCGGATCTCCTCGACACCCGGCGTTTGCGGCTGTTGCGGGAGCTGAGCCTGCGGGGCACGATCGCCGAGGTCGCCGAAGCGCTGCATCAGAGCCCGTCGTCGGTGTCGCAGGCGCTGGCCCAGCTGGAACACGACGTGGGCGTGCCGCTGCTGGAGAAGGTCGGCCGGCGGGTCCGGCTCACCCCCGCCGCCGAAATCCTCGTCGAGCACACAACCGCCATCCTGGAGCGTCTGGAGCGGGCCGCTTCCGACGTCGCCGCGGAGCGCGCCGAGGCGTCGGGCACCGTCCGCGTGGCGGTGTTCCAGTCGGCCGCCTCGGCATTCATGCCCGCGATGCTGACCCACCTGGCGTCGCACCACCCTCGTCTGCGGGTGACGATGTCACAACGGGAGCCCGAACAGGCGCTCTATGAGACGTGGATGCGCGAATTCGACCTGGTGATCGCCGAGGAGTACCCCGGGCACGCCGCCCGGGTGTACCCCGACCTCGATCGCGAACCATTGACCTCGGATCTGCTTCGACTGGCCGTCCCCCCGTCCGGCGCTCCCTGGGATCGGGTGCGCGACGTCGTGGACGCCGCCGAACTTCCGTGGACGATGGAACCGGCGGGGACCGCCTCCCGCCACTGGGCCGAACAGCTCTGTCGCCGGGCGGGTTTCGAGCCCGATGTGCGATTCGAGACCGATGACCTCGAGGCACAGATCGCCTTGATCGAAAGCGGTAACGCCGTCGCGATCCTGCCCGACCTGATGAGGGTGCGACGCCGCCCGCAGCTGCGGGTCGTCGACGTCGACCGCCGCCGCCGCACGGTCTTCACCGCGACGAGGTCGGCGCTGCGAGGCACACCCGCCATTCGCGCGTGTCGCGCCGCGCTCGCCGCAGTCGTGCCCACCGATCTGGTCGTACCGTGACGCACGCACCGACGTGGCGGCATGTAACGGCGCCGTGTCGGCTCAGCCCAATCGCTGCACCGCAGCCTCAGCCCAATCGCTGCACCGCAGCCTCAGCCCAATCGCTGCACCGCAGCCTCAGCCCAATCGCTGCACCGCAGCGGTGATCCTCTCGTCCGTCGCCGTCAGCGCCACCCTCACATGCGACGCACCGCGCGGCCCGTAGAACTCTCCCGGCGCCACCAGGATCCCCCGCTGCGCGAACCAGGCGACAGTGTCGCGGCACGGCTCACCTCGCGTCGCCCACAGATACAGCCCGGCCTCGGAGTCGTCGACGGTGAACCCGGCCGACAGCAGCGCCGGGAGCAGCAGGTCGCGGCGGCGTTCGTACCGCGCGCGCTGCTCTGCTTCGTGGTCGTCGTCGCCGAGCGCGGCCACCATCGCGGCCTGGATCGGTGTCGGCATCATCATCCCGGCGTGTTTGCGGATCGCCAGCAACTCGGCGACGACGTCGGGGTCGCCCGCGACGAATCCCGCGCGGTAGCCCGCCAGAGACGAGGTCTTGGACAACGAGTGCAGTGCGAGCAGACCGGTGTGGTCGCCGTCGCAGACGTCCGGATGCAGGATCGAGAGCGGCGTCGAATCCCAGCCCAGCCCCAGATAACACTCGTCGGAGGCGACCAGCACACCCCGCTCGCGGGCCCAGCCGACAACCTTGCGCAGATGCTCGACGCCGAGGACCTTGCCGGTCGGATTGCTGGGCGAGTTGAGGTAGACCAGCGCCGGGATCGAGGGGCCCAGCTGAGTCAGCGAATCCGCGCGCACCACCGCGCTTCCGGCCAGCAGCGCGCCGACCTCGTAGGTGGGATAGGCCAACTCGGGAACGACGACCGTGTCACCGGCACCGAGGCCCAGCAATGTGGGCAGCCACGCGATGAGCTCTTTGGTACCGATCGCAGGTAACACGGCAGCCGGATCGACACCGGAGATTCCGTACCGCCGATGAAGGGCCGCCACCGCCGCTTCGCGCAGCGCGGGAGTGCCGTGCGTCGTCGGATAGCCGGGCGCCGAGCCGGCGGCGGCGAGGGCCTCACGGATGACCGGCGCCACGTCGTCCACCGGCGTACCGACCGACAGATCGACGATGCCGCCGTCGTGGGCACGTGCGGCCGCGGTCACCTCGGCGAGGGTGTCCCACGGGAACACCGGCAGGGACGCCGACCTGCGCGGGCGGCGGGTCAACTCAGACGTGCTCAGTCCTCACCCTGAGGAGGCAGATCCTTGACGGCCTGCGGGTCGTTGTCGGTCTGGCCGACCTTCGACGCGCCGCCGGGCGAACCCAGTTCCGCGAAGAAGTCCGCGTTGTTCTGGGTGTATCCGCTCCACTGGTCCGGGACGTCGTCCTCGTAGTAGATGGCCTCGACCGGGCACACCGGCTCGCAGGCACCGCAGTCGACGCACTCGTCGGGGTGGATGTACAACATGCGAGCGCCCTCGTAGATGCAGTCGACAGGGCACTCCTCGATGCACGCCTTGTCTTTGACGTCGACGCAGGGCTCGGCAATGACGTACGTCACGAACTACTCCTCAAGTTCTCTCGAACTACCTGTCCAGTGGGCTGCTGACTAGGCAGGACTCAGCTGATCGCGCAACCAATCCCAGCAAGTATCCATGCCGTTAGCTGGACGCGTGTCTCAGTGTGCCCTAACTTCTACGCAACCCGGTTAAGGGTTGCGCGTGGTTACAGATACTAAACGTCTCACTTACCCCTCGCCTAGTACCCACGCCGCCTGCCGGTAAGCACGCCTCGCACCGCGAGCGCGCGCGTCTGCTCCGCGACACGCCGCGCAGCGCCGGCATTTCGTGCGCGCTCGCCGCCCGCCACTAGTGCGCCAGCGGTTCATACGAGAGCCTGCTGACGCGCAAGTGCGGCACGTGCTCGGCGGGCCCCGGCCGGTCGGGGAAGTCGAACACCCCGAGGAAGATGAACATCGGATAGTCGGGCGCCTGGTCGGAAGTACGGGTGATCACGCCGTCGATGCGGAATTCGACCGAGCCCGGCCGCCAGTCCACCGAGTAGGTGTGCGGCTGCTCGAGGTCGATGTCGCGCACCTCGGCCGAGAAATCCTCGCGCAGAGCGGGATCCCTGAACCGGTGAATCCCTTGTCCCACCGCAGCCCGGCCGGCGGCCACCGTGTCCCCGAACACCTCCATCACGCAGATCTCGCCGCACCGGTCCGGCTCGTCTTCCAACCCCACCATCCAGGCCGAGAACATCGACCGCGGGCTGAGGTGCGCCGTGCAGGTCACCGAGATCGTGCCGAAGTGCGGAACGAAGCCCAGCACAGTGGGCTGCTCCTCACGGACGACAAGCCCGTCGCGGAACGGCTGCGGGGCGTCGGTCGACCCGAGCGGCCCGGAGCGGTTGGCGCTCTGGATCGCCGAGACACGCAGCGGTCCGTCGTGCAGGTCCGGACACCACAGGCCCTGGGAGGGCGGAATCGAGAGGTCCAGGCCGTCGGGACCGACGTCGAGCGTCGCCGCCGCAGCGTCGCGCGAACTCCACGCCGGCAGGTAGGAGGTGGTCCAGATGCTGGGGTCGATTACGGAGAAACGTTCGTCGAAGCTCCCGGAGGCCATGTCGGGAGACTAGCCGGGAATGAATGCGGACTGCAGTCCGTTTATCCCGGACGTAACCGCCGGACCCGCCGGCCCGATCGAGGAAAAGAGAAGTCCATGACCACCGCCACCACCCAGCTGCCCATCGGAACGTGGGCGATCGATCCCGTGCATTCGTCCATCAACTTTTCGGTACGCCACCTCGTCGTCAGCAAGGTCCGAGGCGGCTTCGACGACTTCAGCGGCGCGATCACCGTCGCCGAGAACGGAACCCCGTCGGTGCGCGCCGAGATCGCAGTCGGCTCGGTCAACACTCGCAACGAGCAGCGCGACGCCCACCTGAAGGCCGCGGACTTCTTCGACGTCGAGAACTTCCCGACGGCCACGTTCGTGTCGACCGCGGTGCGACCCGACGGTGACAACTACGTCGTCGACGGTGACTTCACCTTGAAGGGCGTGACGCGCCCGATCTCTCTGGCGCTGGAGTTCAACGGCGTCAATCCCGGCATGGGACACGGCGAGGTCGCCGGCTTCGAGGCCTCGGTTGTGTTGAACCGCAAGGACTTCGGCATCAGCTTCGACGCGCCACTGGAGACCGGCGGTGCGGTCGTCGGCGACAAGGTCACGATCACCCTCGAGATCGAGGCCCTCAAGCAGGCCTGACGATGCGGCGGAGCCGCTGCGGCCGACACCGCAGCGGCTTCACTGCGCGACGGTGTGGGTGATCTCGCCGATACCGTCGATCGTCAGCGTCAGGTGGTCGCCGGGCCGAAGCCAGTTCCCGGTTTCCATCCCGCTGCCCCCGGGCAACGTGCCGGTAGCGAAAAGCTCTCCGGCACAGAGTCTTTCGTCACGCGATGCGTGGGCCAGCATGTCACCGACCCCCCATTGCGGCCCAGTGCTGGTCACCGTGCTGACGGTGCGGCCGTTGATCGCCACCGAACCGGTCAGGTGGTCGATCTTCGGCAGAATCTCGTCGGCGGTGACCGCAACCGCGGACATCGACGAGACGAAGTGCTTGGCCTTCTGCGGCCCCAACCCGGTGACCATCTCGGCGCGCTGCACATCGCGGGCGCTCAGATCGTTGACGACCACGAACGCCCCGATCGCCGCGAGCGCTTCCTGAGGCGTGGCATTGAACAGCGGTGACTTGAGCACGAAGCCGATCTCGAGCTCGTAGTCGAGCGCTTCGGAGTACTCCGGAAACGCGACCGGTGTGCCGCTGGGCACGAATGTCACATGATTTGACATGTAATAGATCGGCTGTTGGTAGAACAGCGGTTTCGGCTTGAACGGCGGGAACGGTTTGTGGGAGACCTTCTCGAAGACCGATGCCACCGGCGCCGCGGCAGGCATGAAGCGGGACACCAGTCCGCGCGCGGCGTCGACGGCGTGCTTTTCGTACAGCATGAAGTCGCGGAAGGACAAGGGCTGAAACGGCAACACAGAGCCCGACAACTCGTGGTGGCGTTGGGCGTTGGCCAGATCCCACTCAGGCGCGAACACCTGGCCACCCAGCACCGACGGATCGGGTGCCGGACCCCACGAGCCGTCTGCGGCCAGAGCTTGCAGTTCCAGTCGCCCGTCGGCGATCACGCGGCGCAGCTTCATGACTCCGTCCTACCAGCCCGTCGACAGAGCGCGCACGCTCGCATGCCGCGACCGTGCGCGAAATGCCATCGGCGCCGGCGCGTCGGCGTGCGGACACGCACGCTCGCGGTGCAACGAAAGCTAGGCGGCCAGTGGGCTGTAGTCCGTCGTGCGTTGACGCGCCGGGCGGCCGATCCCTTCGGCGATGGCCACCAGTTCGGCGACGGTCTTGGCGGAGCCGTTCTCGGAGCCGGCCATGCGGGAGATGGTTTCCTCCATCAGCGTGCCGCCGAGATCGTTGGCGCCGCCGTTGAGCATGACCTGGGTGCGTTCGACGCCGAGTTTGACCCAGCTGGTCTGAATCGACGGGATGCGGCCGTGCAGCATGATTCGCGCCAGCGCGTGCACGGCGCGGTTGTCGCGGTGGGTGGGCCCGGGGCGCGCCCCTCCTGCCAGATAGAGCGGGCTGGACTGGTGCACGAACGGCAGCGGCACGAACTCCGTGAAGCCACCGGTCCGGTCCTGAATTCCTTTGAGCACGTTGAGATGTCCGACCCAGTGCTTGGGGGTGTCGACATGGCCGTACATCATCGTCGACGACGAGCGCAGCCCGACCTCATGGGCGGTGGTGACCACCTCGATCCACATCGAGGTCGGCAACTTGCCCTTGGTGAGCACCCACCGCACTTCGTCGTCCAGGATCTCGGCGGCGGTGCCCGGAATCGACCCGAGCCCCGCTTCGCGCAGTGCGGTCAACCATTCCCGGATGCTGGTGCCTGAGCGGGTGACGCCGTTGGCGATCTCCATCGGGCTGAAGGCGTGCACGTGCATCGACGGCACCCGCGCCTTGACCGCGCGCACCAGGTCGGCGTAGCCGGTGACGGGCAGTTCGGGGTCGATACCGCCCTGCATACACACTTCGGTGGCGCCGGCGACGTGGGCCTCCCAGGCACGGTCGGCAACCTCGGCCGTCGACAGCGAGTAGGCATCGGCGTCGCCTTTGCGTTGCGCGAAAGCGCAGAACCGGCAGCCGGTGTAACAGATGTTGGTGAAGTTGATGTTGCGATTCACCACGAACGTGACGTCCTCGCCAACCACCTCACGGCGCAGCGAATCGGCCAGCGCCGTCACCGCCTCCAGCGCAGGACCGTCCGCAGTGGCCAACGCCAGATACTCCGCGTCCGAGCATCCGGCGGGATCCTTCTCCGCCGAGCGCAGCGCGGCCAGCACATCGGTGTCGAGGCGTTCCGGCGCGCGCGCAGCGAGCTCCTCCACTTTCGCCCGGATCGACTCCCAGTCCCCGAACGCGCTCCCCAGATCGCTGCGGGTCTCGGTCAGTCGGCCTTCGGAGTCGATGGCGCTGTGCAGATCGATCCGGCCCAGGGATTCGGTGGCCTCATCAGGCTCCTGCCACGGCCGCCCGACCGGGTTAACGTCCAGTGCGTAGCCGGTGTCCGGGTCGGCCAGTGCGCTGACGTGCCCCATCACGCGGGGGTCGATCCATGCCGCCCCGGCCTGCACGTACTGGGGCTGGGCGGTCAACCGCTGCACCAGTTCGTAGCCGGCCTCTGCGGTCACCGCGGCGAGTTCGTCGAGGCCCGGCCAGGGCCGCTCGGGATTCACGTGATCCGGTGTCAGCGGCGACACCCCACCCCAGTCGTCAACGCCGGCGCCGATCAACGCCAGACATTCCTCGCGCGAGACGAGGTTCGGCGGGGCCTGGATGCGCATCTTGGGACCCAGCACCAGCCGCGCCACCGCGATGGTGGCCACAAAGTCGTCCAGACCCGCATCGGGGGACGCGGCCATGGCGGTGTGGGTCTTGGCGCGGAAGTTCTGCACGATGACTTCCTGCACGTGGCCGAACTCCTTGTGCGACCGGCGAATTGCGTGCACCGTCTCCGCGCGCTCGGTCAGCGTTTCACCGATGCCGACCAGCAGACCGGTGGTGAAGGGAATCGACAGCCGGCCCGCGTCGTCGAGCGTGCGCAGCCGCACCTCCGGGTCCTTGTCCGGTGACCCGTAGTGCGCTTCGCCCTTGGTCTCGAACAGCCGACGCGATGTGGTCTCGAGCATCATGCCCATCGACGGAGCCACCGGCTTGAGCTGGGAAAGCTCCGCCCACGACATGACGCCCGGGTTCAGGTGCGGCAGCAACCCGGTCTCCTCCAGCACCCGGATCGCCATCGCCCGCACATAGTCGAGCGTCGAATCGTAGCCGCGCTCGTCGAGCCACTGGCGCGCCTCGTCCCAGCGCGCCTCCGGCCGGTCCCCCAGAGTGAACAATGCTTCCTTGCAACCCAATTGGGCTCCGCGCCGCGCGACGTCGAGGATTTCGTCAGGTTCCATGAACATGCCGCGACCCTCGGCGCGCAGCCGGCCGGGCACCGTGACGAACGTGCAGTAATGGCACTTGTCGCGACACAGGTGGGTCACCGGGATGAACACTTTGCGCGAGTACGACACCGGCAACCCGCCGCCCGGCCCGCGGCGCCCCGCCGCCTCCAACCCCGCATCACGCACCCGTGCCGCCGATGCACACAGATCGGCGAGATCGTCACCGCGGGCGGTCATCGCCACCGCGGCCTCGTCAACATTCAGGGCCACCCCGTCGCGCGCACGCCGAAGCACACGCCGCAGGGCGGCCGGACTGGGCGCGTCTGACTTCGGTGGGACTACCGGGCTGGGCAGATCGGCGCCGCGCTGGGTGTTCAGAGCCACTTCCCTGTAACCCCGGCGTCGTGTCGGATCATCCAGCCGTCTCACTATCTGAAACAGCGCAGGCGTGCCTCATGCAAGACATAGGGCCACAGTAGTCACCGAACGCGCCCGTCGGCGTCCGCCCCACCTTCGGCGTCGTTACTCTTCGCGCAAGCGCTCATCGGCGTCGTCACTCTTCGCGCAAGCGCTCATCAGCCGTCGTCGCTCTCGCGCAAGCGCTCATCGGCGTCGTTACTCTTCGCGCAAGCGCTCATCGGCGTCGTTACTCTTCGCGCAAGCGCTCATCGGCGTCGTCGCTCATCGCGACGGCGGGTGCACCACGATCCACGCCGCGGGCAACGCCCCCAGCGCGACGAGCAGCACGGGGCCGAACTCCATTACGCCGCTACCTCCGAACACGATGTCCTCGCCGGGGGTGACGACCGTGAACATCAGGATCGTCGCCAGCCACGCCCACAGCGGCAGTGCGGCGAGCCGGGGCACCGAGGTCCACTGGAACGCCGCCCACACCAGAGCCGCGTTGAGGATGCCACTGAGTAGCGCGCTGATCGGGAACGGGATCGAGCCGATCCGCAGCGGAAGGAAGAAGACGGCCATCAGAGCCGACAGGACGCCGTCGACGGCGAGAAGCGCGAGAAGAACGACACGGAGCCGGCCGGAGGCCGGTGTGGCCGACGCCGTCAGGTCGGGATGCTGTCGAGCAGCGAGACGAGCGAGCCGACCACCCACTGGTAGTTGTCGAGACGGTCCTGCCAGTGCTGCAGGTTGGGATCGAGATCCTGGTCCATGTCGTGCCCTTCCGTACGCGGTCGGTGGAGGGAGCTTACCCGGTGCGGGTGCGCTCAACCGAGGGTCAATCCCGAAAGCAGGTCGGTTTCCCAGCCACGGTCGTCCCGGTCCCCCGCAGACCCCGCCGCGAGGACGTAATACTCGGTCGAGTCGATCGGCAGCGCAAGGTTGTTCGACAGCGCGAAGCTACGGCCGTCGGGGGCGACAGTCACCTGCGTGGCGTGGGCTCGCAGCGCCTCTACCCGGGCCGCCGAATGCGGCGCCAGATCCAGCGCGGCGTCGATGGCGTCGTCGGCGAAACCGAACTGGGGCAGGTCGTCGGCGGAGACCCTGAGCCAGCCGTCGGGCACGTCGCCCATATCGCCGAGACCTGCGGCCAGCGCCGTCGCCGACGTCACCGTCCAGTACAGCTTGGGCACCTGCCAGGTCGACTGGCCGACCGCCGCCGTCGTCACCCGATGGGTGTGGATGTGGTCGGGGTGGCCGTATCCGCCGTTGGGGTCGTAGGTGACGACGACGTGCGGGCGCAGTTCGTCGATCACGGCCGCCAATACCGCCGTCTGCTCGGCGAAGTCGCCGTCGACGAAGCGTTGCTGCGCCCGGGCGGGGGTTCCTGCCATGCCGGAGTCGCGCCACCGGCCCGCACCACCGAGGTAGCGGGGACGGTCGACGCCCAGTGCCGCCAGCGCGGCCGTCAGCTCTGCCACGCGGTAGCCGCCGAGCTGATCGGCGTGGTCGACTGCGAGTTGTGCCCACTGGTCGCCGATGACCTCGCCCTCCTCGCCGAGCGTGCACGTGATCACCTGCACCTGCGCCCCGCGCGCGACGTAGTGCGCGATGGTGGCGCCCGTCGTGATCGTCTCGTCGTCGGGATGGGCGTGGACGAAAAGCAGCCGCGGCGTCTCCATCCGATCAGCTTGCCTGCTCGTTGCCCGTCGCGGACGCCCGCCCTGGCATAGATTCCCCTCGTGCACCGCCACGCCGTCCACTTCGGGTGTGCGGTCGTCGTCATCGGTCTGCTCGCGGGGATCGCCGGCGCCGCCACCACGCTGCTGCTGCACGGCATCGAACACCTCACCTACCACTACTCGTTCGGCTCGCTGCTCGACGGCGTCGAAGGCAGCAACCACGTGCGCCGTGCGGTCGGTCCGATGCTCGGCGGCGCGCTGGCCGGCGTCGGCTGGTGGGCGATACGCAGGCGCTACCGGCAGCCGTCGCTGTCGGCGACGCTGGCCGGGGAACAGCCCGTCCCTCGCCTGCTTCTGACGGCGGACGCCGGACTTCAAGTGCTTCTGGTCGGGTCGGGGGCCTCGCTGGGCCGGGAGGGCGCGCCGCGCCAACTCGCCGCGGCGTGGGGCGATTTCGGTGTCTCCCGGCTGGCCCTGACCGACGCGGACCGCAGGATCCTGCTCGCGTGCGCCGCGGGCGCCGGTCTCGGCGCGGTCTACAGCGTCCCGCTGGGAGGCGCAGTGTTCGCCACGCGGATCCTGCTCGGCACGTGGCAGCCGCGGGCGCTCGGCACGGCGCTGATCACGTCGAGCATCGCGGTCGCCGTCGCGGCACCCGTCACCCACCTCGAGCATCCGCTGTCCTGGCCCCAGGCCGAGGTGTCGTATCTACTGGCGTTCCTCGCACTGGCGCTCGCGCCGCTCGCGGTGGCGGTGGGGTTGGCGTTCGACCGGGTGATGGATGCGGCGCCGAAGCTGAAACTGGACTCCTGGCTGGTGATTCCGGGGATCGCCGCCGCGGGCCTGCTGACCGGCATCTGCTCGATCTGGCTACCCGAACTCCCGGGCAACGGCCGCAGCATCCTCGACGTCAGCATGAACAGCGAGCTGACGCTGACCTCGGCAGCGCTGATACTGCTCCTCAAGCCGTTGCTCACCACGCTGTTCCTGCGGGCAGGCGGGGTGGGCGGCCTGCTCACGCCGGCGTTGGCCACCGGTGCAGCCGCCGGAGCGATGGTCACCGTGGCGCTGAACCAGTGGGCGGGAACGCAATTGCACGTGGCCGCGGTGTCGCTGAGTTGCGCGGCGGGCGTGCTTGCAATCACGCAACGTTCACCACTGTTCGCCGCGCTGTTCGTGTGGGAGCTGGCCCGTCCCCCGGTCTGGCTGTTGCTCGTCTTCGCGCTCGGCGCGTACGCGTCGTACGGGATCGCCGTCCTCCGGCGCAGAAGGGCGGCGAACCACCCGGGCACTACTGCGGAAGCTTGACCCAGGTACCGGCGTCACCGACGATGCCGACCGGTACCGCACCGGTCAGGCTCACGTTCTGGACGCTGGGCCCTGCGGCGACGATCGTGGTGTCCTGCAGGATCGGCAGCACCGTCGACATCTCCCACAGCCGCGGCTCGACCTCGTCGATCACCTCGGCGATGTCGGCGGTCCCGTGCAGCGCCGCGTCGATTCTGGGCTGGATGCTGCGGTCGCAGATTCCGGTGATGTTGCTCGGCGCCTGGACGAGCTGACCCGATTCCGGCGCGGGCGCGGGCGGCGACGGAGTCGCGGTGGTTCGCGCAGGCTCCGTGCTCCGGGGCGGTGCAGGCGCATCAGGGGTGGGCGACGGCGCCCCCGTCGTGGTCGGGACCGCGGTGGCCTGCAGGGCCGGGCATCCGTAGCGGGATGCGAGCGCCGTGGCGAGGTCGCCGCCGGCCGGGTGCCAGCCGATCACCGCGTCCACGGTGTTGTTGACCAGGGCTTCGCCGTACAGCGTCACCGGATCCAGCGCCGACACCGACGCCGCGATGCCGACGCTGCGCAGCTGGTCGGCGGCCGTGTTGGCGACGGCCACCGACGTCGGGTCGTTGGCGGCGACACCGAGCACCAGCGTCAGCGGCTCACCGTCTTTGACGAGCCTGCCTCGATCGTTGTCGGGCGGCGCGGGGGCGGGCGGGTCCGGCGTCTCGATCGGTTCGATCTGGTAGCCGGCCTCCCCGAGCAGGGACATGGCCTCCTCGCGCGTCATCGCGGGCGGGGCGGTGGGCACGTAGCCGGGGTCCGAGGGGGACCGCACCTGCGCTTGGGCCAGCGTGACGGTGTTGTCGTCGCCGGCCCCGACGGCGGCGAGCAGGTCGACGTCGAGCAGACCCAGCACGGCCTTGCGAACAGGGGTCTCGGCCAACGCGGGCTGCTGGGCGCGCAGCGTGAGCTGCATGACCCGCGGGGTCACGATTCGGGCGGTACGCACGTCTGGGATCGCCGAGAGCTGGGCGAAGACCGCCGAGCCGCCGTGCACCTGAGCCACCTGGGTGTCGCCGTTGCGGATCGAGTCGGCGAGTGCGGCGGGGGTGCCCGCGCGGCGGAACAGGATCAGGTCGGGAGTGGCGGGCTCGCCCCAGTAGCGGTCGTTGCGCGCCAGCAGGATCTCGTCGCGCTGCGGGTCGATGGTGTCGACCCGGAACTGCCCGCCGGTCACCGGCAGCGCCTGCGCGAGTCCCGCGGCGAACCCACCGGGGACGTCCTTGACGATGTGCGCGGGCAGGATGTCGTTGAACAGTTCGCGCCACGCCGGGTAGGGCCGGGAGAACGTGACGACGGCCGTCTTACCGCCCTCGACGGACTGCACGCCGGTGATGAGGTCGTAGCCGGCGGGGTCCACGGCGCCGGGCTGACTGACCATCTGCCGCCACAGGTACCAGAAGTCGTCTGCCGCGATCGGCGCGTTGTCCGTCCACTGCGCTTCCGGCCGGATCTTGTAGGTCACGGTGAACGGGTCCTGGCTGGTGACCTCGGCCGACTCCAGCAGCGAGGTGTCCATCACCCACGACGAACCCGTCGGTGTGCGGGAATCAGGGACGGGCCGGAACGAGCTCGGCAGCACCAGTGAGCTGATCGCCGCGTTGACCGGCGACTGGTCGGACAGCAGATGGGAGTTGAAGCCGGGCCCGATCGAATCGATCGCCATGATGATCTGCGTTGCCTTCATCGGCGGCGGCGGAGTCGATTCGGTGGTGTCAGTGCTCTGCGGCGCGGGCGGCGGGCTGACCGTGCAGCCGGTGATCACCGCCAGCGTCATCACCACTGCTCCGACGCTGGCGCTGACGCGTCGCAGAGTCGTCGGCACGGTGTCAGGGTATCGAGCGCTCGGGAGCGGCCGCCCTATGACTGCGCCTGCTGCTTCGCACGCGCCTTCGCCCGCAGCCGCAGCGAGGCCGTCAGCTCCACCTTGCGGACCCGCACGATTTCCGGGGTGACCTCGACACACTCGTCCTCGGCGCAGAACTCCATCGCCTTCTCCAAGTCGAGTTCCAGCGGACGGGCCAGCGTCTCGATGACGTCGGCGGTCGAGCTGCGCATGTTGGTCAGCTTCTTCTCGCGGGTGATGTTGATGTCGAGGTCCTCGGCGCGCGGGTTGATCCCGACGACCTGACCCTCGTAGGTCTCCTGGCCGGGCTCGACGAAGAACTGGCCGCGGTCGGCGAGCTGGATCATCGCGAACGGTGTGATCTGACCGCTGCGGTCGGACACCAGCGAACCGGTGTGGCGGGCGCGGATCTCGCCCGCCCACGGCCGGTAGCCGTCGAAGACGGCGTTGGCGATGCCGGTGCCGCGGGTCAGCGTCAGGAAGTCGGTGCGGAACCCGATCAGGCCGCGGCTGGGCACGATGAAATCCATCCGCACCCATCCGGCGGCGTGGTTGGTCATCTGCTCCATGCGCCCCTTGCGGGCGGCCATCAACTGGGTGATGGCGCCGAGGTGCTCCTCGGGGGCGTCGATGGTCAGCGCCTCGAACGGCTCGTGCAGCTTGCCGTCGATGGTCTGGGTGACGACCTGCGGCTTGCCCACCGTCAGCTCGAAGCCTTCGCGCCGCATCTGCTCGACCAGGATGGCCAGGGCGAGCTCCCCGCGGCCCTGCACCTCCCATGCGTCCGGACGGCCGATGTCGACGACCCGGATCGACACGTTGCCGACGAGCTCGGAATCCAAGCGGTTCTTCACCATTCGCGCGGTCAATTTGTGGCCGGGCACCTTGCCCGCCAGCGGCGAGGTGTTGGTGCCGATCGTCACCGAGATCGCCGGCTCGTCGACGGTGATGCGCGGGAGTGCGTGCGCGTGGTCGGGGTCGGCGAGCGTGTCACCGATCATGATCTCCGGGATGCCCGCGATCGCGACGATGTCGCCGGCCTCCGCGATGTCGGTGGGGGTGCGTTCGACACCGACGGTGCGCAGCAGCTCGGTGACCTTCGCGCTGGTGATGACGGGGTGGCCGTCGACGTCACGCATCCACGCGACCTGCTGACCCTTCTTGATGCGGCCCTTGTAGATGCGGATCAGCGCCAGCCGGCCGAGGAAGGCCGACGCGTCGAGGTTGGTGACGAGCGCCTGCAGCGGCGCCTCGGGATCGCCCTGGGGCGGCGGAATGTGCTCGAGCAGGACGTCGAACAGCGGGTCGAGGTTCTCCCCGTCGGGGTTCTCGCCGTTGGCCGGGGCGGTGGTGCTGGCGATGCCCGCACGCCCCGACGCGTAGAGCGTGGGCAGGTCGAGAGCCTTCTCGGCCGCGGCCTGAGCCTCTTCGTCGAGGTCGGAGGCGACGTCGAGTAGCAGATCGTGGCTTTCCTCGACGACCTCGGCGATGCGGGCGTCGGGCCGGTCGGTCTTGTTGACGACCAAGATGACCGGCAGGTGCGCTGCGAGCGCCTTGCGCAGCACGAACCTGGTCTGCGGCAGCGGCCCCTCGGAGGCGTCGACGAGCAGCACGACGCCGTCGACCATGGACAGGCCGCGCTCGACCTCACCGCCGAAATCGGCGTGACCTGGGGTGTCGATGACGTTGATGACGGTCATGGTCCCGTCGGGATGGTGCCGATGGACGGCCGTGTTCTTGGCCAGGATGGTGATTCCTTTTTCCTTTTCCAGGTCACCGGAATCCATCAGACGTTCGATCGCGTCGTCACCGCGGTGGCTCAACGCACCCGACTGGCGCAGCATCGCGTCGACCAGGGTCGTCTTGCCGTGGTCGACGTGGGCCACAATGGCGACGTTGCGAAAGTCCTGGCGCGAATTCACGCCGGTGATTGTCGCAGTGCAGTGCACCGATCGCGAAAACGAGAGATTCCCGTCACTTGAAAATCGAGAAGCTTGCCGGCGCCAAACCGAAGAAGAAGTGTTGCCGCAGCAAGCCCCGCTGCAAACGCTGCCCCCTCGTCCTTCACAAGGTCCACAAGGCCGAACTGCTGGGCATCCGCGGCAAGGAGCTCGAAAAGATCTTCAAGCGAGCCAGGAAAGCCTGACGGCGCTTCGGGTCCGGGCGTAGCGTTGAGAGCACCCGTCGGGCGGTTTCTGGAGGTGCCTTCATGACGGTTTATGCGGTTCTCACCATCGTTCTGATCACGATGCTGGCGACGCTCGCGACGTTGGCGATATTCCTGGGTCTGGCCAATTGGATCGGCGCGTTCTATGTGGTGCGGTGCAGCGAGTGTCGCCATCTGACGTTCAGCTCGGCCAATCGCAACCAGGCGTCGTGCCCGCAGTGCCGGCATCCGGTGCTCACACATCCGATCCACGCGATGTCACACCCGGGTGCGCGCAGAGATGTGCGGGTCGTCGGCGACCGCCTGCGCTTCTAGTGCGCCCCGGTCGACGAAGGCGCTCGCACGTCGGGATCCTCAGGGGTAGGACAGCAGCACCATCACCCGGCCGTCGGCCGACGGTGCGGGAAAGTCGCCGAGATCGAAGCCGTAGTACTCCATCTGATCGTCGGTGATGTCGTCGATGACCTTGCCCTGGGTGTGCACCGTGTCGTCGCGGACGTCCTTCATGACGCCGACGAAGTCCGGCACCGAGAGCGATTCGGCAAGCAGCAGCGCTTCGCCGCCTGTCGGAAGGTCCACCAGCACACCGGCTCCCGCGTAATTGTTGCCACCGCGCCCGGTGCCGTTGGGGGCCCAGTAGACGGGCTTACCGGCCAATCGTCCTTCCACACGCCGGTATTGGCCGGCCTGCGAGTCGTCTCCGACGGCGACCACCGGCAGCGCGTCGATGGTCCGCTGCTGCTGCCAGAACATCCAGCCCAGCGGAATGGCGACGATCGCATAGATCATCACCATCAGCATCAGGACCGGCTTCCACGCGATTTCCCAGCCGAGTTTGCGCTGCGACAGCCCCGCCTCGGCCGTCTGCTTGTCCAGCGCGCTGCGCCCGAATCGGAAGACGTACCAAGCCAATAGGCGAGCGACCGCCATGAGCGCCAGCACGATGAGCCCCACGAAACCGGCCACGCGGAAGTAGAAGGTGCTGTCCCCGTTGTTCTCGGTCGCCAGCACCATGGTCACGGGGATGGGCGCGGTCAGCAGCAGAAGCAACGCATACGACGGATGGCTCGTCAGGTAGATGTAGTGCGCGGTCCAGGAGCGGTTGCCCGCGAAGACGGTGAAGTCGCCGACGTCGGCCTTGACCATGGGGGTCCACGATCCTTGCACCACGCGCGGACGGACCAGACCGCGAAAGTAGAAGAAGCCCGCCACGAGCGCGACCGCGAGAGCACCCCAGAAGACCCCGGGCATCGACTCGCCAGTGCCGGGAACGCCGAATGCCCCGCGGATGTCGATGACTTTGGCGATGAAGAAGGTCAGCGGCAGTGCGAAGAACACTTCGACGAGCCACATCTGGATCAGTTGCGGTATGCGCGATCCGATCCGGTCGAAGGCGAGGACCCCTCGCCAGATGAACTGCAGTACCCGCATGAGTCGGGACAATAGTGCGCCACACCGCCTGACCGGCCAGGTTACGTAACGCTGTGGCAGAGAACGGGCCCGAAAACCGCCAAAGCGTCACGCAAGTTCGTCCGCCAGCGCCCTGGCCAAGTCGGGCAGCCATGCCCGGTCGGCGGGCACCCACGGGAGATCGTCGAGTTCGTCGCCCCGGACCCAGCGCAGTGCCCGGTGGTCGTGGGGCGTCAACTCGCCACCGACGCGGAGGACGACGTAGGCCCGCAGGCTCGTCGTCGCGCTCAACGCAACGTCCCCACCGATGCGGGCGCCGACGCTCACGTGCACGCCGAGTTCCTCGTGCAGCTCACGCGCCAATGCCGATTCGTCGCTCTCGCCGGGCGCGACCTTGCCGCCGGGCAGTTCCCACAGCCCGGCGAGCTCCGGCGGGCGGTAGCGCTGAGCCACGAGCAACGCCCCGTCCTCGATCAAGGCGCCCGCGACCACGATCAGGTTCGGCATCGGCGCAGACGGTATACCTTCGAGGGCATGGCTGTGTTATCGGATGAACAAGTGGACGCCGCACTGCCCGAACTGAACGGCTGGGAGCGCGCCGACGGCGCGCTGCGACGATCGGTCAAGTTCCCCGCATTCCTCGACGGTATCGACGCCGTCCGGCGGGTGGCCGAGCACGCCGAAAGCAAGGACCATCACCCCGACATCGATATCCGTTGGCGGACTGTGACTTTCGCGTTGGTGACGCACTCCGAGGGTGGTATCACCGACAAGGACCTGGAGATGGCGCGGGAGATCGACGGGATCCTCGGATAGCTATCCAGGCCAGCGTCGCCAACGTCGCGACGATGTAGATCAGACCAGCCCAGGCGAGGTACCACGGCCGCGGGATCACCCAGATCGTCGGCTGCGCAAAACTGAGCAGCCACGGCACGCCGATCAGGGTGAGAATCAGCCATCCCCAGCCCAGCACCCGCGCACCCAGCTCCGACCGCACGGGTCCGTGCAACAGCCAGATCATCAGCGGGATGAGCCAGACCCAGTGATGCGTCCACGAAATCGGCGACAGCAACAATCCGAAGAGCGAAACGACGACGATCCCGCCCAGTTTGTCCGTCGCGCCGCCGATGGCGCGCCACGCCAGCAGCGCCAGCGTGGCCGTCGCCACCACCCCGATCAGCACGACGGGTCCGTAGCCGGCGTCGTGACCCAGGATCCGCGAGATGCCGCCCCGCCACGACTGGTTGAACGACGTCCCGACGGGGCCGACGCGGTCGGCGTCGCCGAGCAGTTCGGTGAAATAGTAACGAGTCTGGTCTCCGACGAGCAGCGCCGACACGCCGATGGTGAGAAAGAAGACGACGGCCGAGAACAGCACGGCCCTCCACCGCCGAGCGCCGACGAAATACAGACCGGCCACCGCGGGGGTCAGCTTCACGCCGGCGGCGAGCCCGACGAGCAGACCTGACAGCCACCACTTCGACGTGTGGACCGCGTAGAGGATGGCGAGCACCAGCGCAACGTTGACCTGCCCGTAGTCGAAGGTGCTGCGCAGCGGCTCGGTCCAGATGCCGACCGCGGTCCACAGCATCGCGACACGCCGGTCGCCGCCGCCGAGCAGGCGCTGGCTGAGCCGCACCACGCCGTACAGCGCCGCGATGATGCCGATCTGCCAGGCGAATGCGACCAGCCCGAACGGCAGCAGGTGCAGCGGGTAGAACACCACGGCCGCGAACGGTGGATAGGTGAACGGGAGCGGGAAGTCCGGAGTCTGGTCGCCGTAGACGTATTCGTAGAGGGTGCCGGGGCCGTCCAGTTCAGCGGCTCCACCGACGTAGACGTGCAGGTCGACGAAGTTCGCGCCGTTGGGCACCAGATACGTCCACGCGAGCCGGGCGGCGATGCTGAGGATGAGCAGTGCAGGCGCAATCCGTGCCAGACGGGCTCCGAGCGTCGGCGCCTCAGATTCGGTGGTGTCTATCCGACTGACTCTAGCGAGCGATCACCATCCGCCTTCAACGCCGTAACGGTTGCATAAATGCCACATGTGTCACTTGAGTAACTCCAGTAACAGGCTAGCTTCGGGTGCAGGCATGACATCGATGTCATTCACTGCCGACCAAGGATTGGGAGATCTCTGATGCACCGCACCCGGAAACTGTTCGCAACAACGATCATCGCCGCAGCTGGGGCGGTTTCGGCGGCGGTGGCGTTCAGCGCCTCGGCCACCGCGCAGCCCGCACCGGCCCCCGCGCCCGCACCCGAAATCCCGGGCCTGCCGTTCCTTCAGCAACTGGCCGCCAACCCGGCTGCCGCCACGCAGCTCATGCAGGGCTTCACCAATCTGCTGGGCAACGCGGGCGCGACCCCCGCGGCCACGGCGACCACCACGCCGGCGACCCCGGCCTCGGGCCCCGGTGCGACGGCGTCGATCAACCTGCCGCAGCCCGCCGCGGTTCTGCCCGCGGCCGTCGCGCCCGGGTCGAGCCTGCCCGGCGCGACCCCGATCGGCGGCGGAAACGTCACCACGGTTCCCGCTGCCAACACCACGACGACAGCGCCCACCTCGCCGCTGACGGGGCTGACCGACTCGCTCGGACTCGCCGGGCTTATGCCCGCGGGCAATCCGCTGGCAAGCCTGCTTCCCACCCCTGCCACGGCACCGGTCGCCGCCGCGCCGGCTCCCGCCGCACCGTTGACGGTCGCACCAGTGTTGACCCCGCTGTCGGCCCTGCCGTGACGCGCTGACCAAACCCCGGCCAACTCAAATCCATTGAACCACCTACACATTGGGGGATCATGACCACGAACCGGCTCATCACCGCGATGGCAGTGTGCACGTCCGCTGCGCTGCTGACCGTCGGCGTGACCGGGGTGGCGCACGCCGAGCCGGCGGCGCCGCTGCCTGCACCGCTGCCGATCGACGGCAGCTTGGCTCCGGGCCTGCCGGCGATGCAGAGCCTGGGCCCGGTGATCCAGCAGGCTGCGTCCGATCCCACCAATGCGGCATCGATGCTGATGGCCGCCGCCGCGGTGTTCGCGGGAGACATGGCGGCCCCGCAGCCCTCTCGCGACGTCGCGTCGGCGGTCAACACATTCGTCGCCCAGCCCGTCGCCCATGTCCCAGCCGCCGGCGCAGTACCGGGAGTGGAGGCGCATCTGCCGGCGGGTATCAACCCCGCGAACGCCGTCGGACCCGTTCAGGAAGCGCTGCCTTTGGAGCACGCCCCGGCGGCCGTCGTCCCGACGCCGGGCGCGGGACCGGCTCCCGGCCCGGCGCCTGAGGCTGCACCCCCGCCGGCCCCCGTCAGCGTGGCGGCGGCACCTGCCCCGGCGGCCGCGCCCGCCCCTGCCCCGGGGTTGACCGGACCGAACGCCCCCGTCACCCAGGACTTCCTGTATCCCTCGATCAGCAACGGCTGCCTCGCCGATGGCGGCAACGTGCTCGCGGCCGCGATCTCGGTGGCGGGCCCTGCGTCCATTCCGCTGCCCGGCCCCGGCCCCGGCCAGACGGCCTACGTGTTCACCGCAATCGGAACCCCCGGCCCCGCCGCCGAGCAGAAGCTGCCGCTGAACGCCACCTGGGTGAACCTGACCACCGGCAAGTCGGGCAGCGTCACCCTCAAGCCCCGCCCCGACCTGAACCCGCAGGGCCCGACGACGCTCACCGCGATCGCCGACACCGGTTCGGGCAGCATCATGTCGACGATCTTCGGCCAGGTCACCACGACCGAGAAGCAGTGCCAGTTCATGCCGACGATCGGCTCGACCGTCGTCCCCTGACGCCGAGGTCCCACCGAACTGAGATTCCCGGTCGTGAATCAGTGCCGATTCACGACCGGGAATCTCAGTTCGGCGATGGGGTCAGTAGGCCATGAACAGGATGGCGTCGCGGTCGTAGTCGCGACCCGGGTGCACCTCTGACAGGTGCGCCTGGGCCTTCTCGACGAGGTCGTCCTCGTCCTTGCCGGTGATGGCTTCGCCGCAGGGGCAGTTGAGGTGAGTCTTCATAGGTTCACAATGGCACAGCGTCCGCCCTGCCATGAGACAAGATCGTCAACATGGACCTCTACGACGTGATGCGGACGACCGGCGCGGTTCGGCGATTCACCGACGATCCCCTTCCCGACGACGTGCTGGAGCGGATCCTCGACAACGCGCGCTTCGCGCCAAGCGGCGGCAACCGCCAGGGCGTGCGGGTGATCGCGCTGCGCGACCTCGACACACGGGAGGCATTGAGCAAACTGTGCGTCACGGGTGCGCGCCGGTACGTCGCCCAGCAGCGCAACGGCGAGAGCCCGTGGAACCCGTTGCAGCCCATGCAGATATCGGCCCAGGAGCTGGCCGCCACCGAGGTGCCGGCCGAACTGTCGACGCCGCTGCTGACCTCGGCCGTCGTGCTCGTGGTCTGCGTCGACCTCGGCGTGGTGGCCGCATTCGACCAAGACCTCGACCGCATCGGCGTGATCGCGGGCGCGTCGGTCTACCCGTTCGTGTGGAACGTGCTGCTGGCCGCGCGCAACGAAGGCTTCGGTGGCGTTCTCACCACCATGGCCGTCGCCGAGGAACCCCGGGTGAAGGAACTGCTCAGCATCCCCGACGGATTCGCCGTCGCTGCCGTGCTACCGCTGGGCAAGCCGCAACATCAGGTCAGCAAGCTCACCCGCCGGCCGGTGTCGGAGTTCGCTACGCGGGAGAGATTCGACGGCGAGTCTCTATGACGGCACGACGATCGCGTGAGACCTTGAACATGTGACGGTCACGTTGGGTTATGCCACGGCCGTACCCGGCTGCGGGGATCTGGACGAGCAGCTCACCCAGCTCGCCGAAGCGGGGGTCGATCCGCGGCGGATCTTCTCCGACAAGACCACGGGCTCGGCCGACAAGATGCGAGCAGGGTTGCTCGCCTTGCTCAGCTACGCGCGCCCCGGCGATGTCGTCGTGGTGGCAGCGCTGGAACGACTGGGGCGCTCGGTGACCGAGGTGACGCAGACCGTGGCCGACCTCACCACTCGGGGAATCACGCTGCGCTGCCTTCAGAACGGGCTCGACACCGCGACGTCGACGGGCCGTGTCGTCGCGCAGGTGCTCACCGATCTGGCCGCGCTCGACGGCAGCCGTACCGAGAGCGCGCACAGGTCGTGATTGCGGCGCATTCGGCGATCTGACCGCACTCTCAGGCCTTGGCGGCCTTGGCTTCTTTCATCTTCGCCTTGGCTTCCTTCTTGTAGGACCGCACCTTCTGCAACGAGCCGGGATCTTTCACGTCGGCCACCGACATATGTGTGCCCGCCTTGCCGTAGTCGCCGGCGGCTGTGCGCCAGCCCTTGGCGTTGACGCCGTACTGCTTTCCGAGCAGGGCGAGGAAGATCTTGGCCTTCTGCTCACCGAAGCCCGGCAGCGCCTTGAGGCGGCGCAGCACCTCGGCGCCGTCGGCGCCGTCGGACCACAGCGCCGCCGCGTCGCCGCCATACTCGTCGACGATCACCTGCGCCAAGGCCTGGACCCGCTTGGCCATCGACCCCGGAAAGCGATGCACCGCAGGCGTTTGCGCGCACAGCTCCGCGAACCCGTCCGGGTCGTAGTCGGCGATCACGCGGGCGTCGAAGCAACCGACGCGGTCCTCGATCTTCTTCGGACCGCCGAACGCCACCTCCATCGGGATCTGCTGGTCGAGGAGCATGCCGACCAGCAGTGCGAACGGATTGTTCTCCAGAAGCGCGTCGGCCGCGGGTTCCTGAACTAACTGCAGTTTGGCCACGCGGCCAGTCTAAGGTGGGGCCACCCGCACGCGAGGAGCAGAACTGATGCCCGGCGAGCTCGCGATCGCTCTCACCGCTGCACTGATCCTGCTTGCCGTCGCCGCCGTCGTCCTCGCCGTGCGCACCCGCCGCGTCGTCGCCACCCCCACCGAACGTGCCGTGCATGCCGCCCTGCACACCGCGTCGTTGGCCGCCCGCGCGCTGCGCCAGGGCCTCGACACCGACTCCGCCCACACCGCCGCGCCGTTCCTGCGCGGGCTCACCGGCAGCGACGCCCTGGCGGTGTTCGACGGCGACGGAGCCCTGCTGGCCCGCGACCCTGACGACGACTGGGACGACGACCTCGTCGAGGCTTGTGATCGCGCGGCACGGCAGTCGATCTCCGGTGAACGCCGGGTGATGACGCACGCCAGGACCTCAGTGGTGGTCGGCCAGCCGATGGTCAACGAGGTCGGGGACATGCTCGGAGTCCTGGTGATCGTCACGACGCGCTCCCCCGGCCCGGGAACGCTCGGCGCCGTGGGCGAAGTCGCACGGTATGCCGCCAGCCAGATCGAGCTCGCCGAGCTCGACGCGTCGCGCGCCCGGCTCGACCGCGCCGAGGTGCTGGCGCTGCGCGCCCAGATCAGCCCGCACTTCATCTATAACGCGCTCAACACCATCGCGTCGTTCGTGCGCACCGACCCTGACCGTGCCCGGGAGCTCATCCTCGAGTTCGCCGACTTCACCCGCTACTCGTTCCGCGCCGCGGGCCAATTCACCACGCTGGCCGACGAATTGCGCAACATCGACCGCTACCTGACCCTCGAGCGGGCCCGGTTCGGGACGGCGTTAAAGGTGACGCTGCGCGTCGCCCCCGAGGTGCTCAACGTCGTCGTCCCGTTCCTCGCGTTGCAGCCCCTCGTGGAGAACGCGGTACGGCACGGCTTCGCCGGGCGGGGTAGCGGATCGATCGAACTGATCGCGCGCGACGAAGGGTCCGACTGCGTCATCACCGTCGAAGACGACGGCGTCGGCATGGATCCCGACGCACTGCGCGCCGGACCGGGCGACGCGCTCCCCGAGGGAGCCGGGGCCCCCGAGGGGGCCGGCGCCCACGTCGGGCTGACCAATGTCGACCATCGCCTGCGCGCGGCGTTCGGCAACGACTACGGTCTGGTGGTCGAAACCGCGATCGGCGCGGGCACCAAGGTCATCATGAGGGTGCCCAAGTTCCGGTCGGGGGTTCGGGCCAGCGGAGGTGGATTCGGGGTGGGCAAGTGACGAAGCCGCTCACGGTGCTCGCCGTCGACGACGAGGCCCCTGCCCTCGACGAACTCGCCTATCTTCTCGACCGGCATCCGTGCATCGCCGCGGTCTTCCGCGCCGGCGACGCGACGTCGGCACTGCGAGAACTCAATCTCCACCCCATCGACGCCGTGTTTCTGGACATCAACATGCCCGGCCTGTCTGGGATCGAGCTGGCCGGCGTGCTGGCCAACTACGCGCAGCGGCCCGCGATCGTGTTCGTCACCGCCCACGACGACAAGGCCGTGGCGGCCTTCGACGTCGGCGCCGTCGACTATCTGCTCAAGCCGATCCGCGAAGACCGTCTCGACGAGGCCGTACGGCGGGCCGCTTCCGCGCACACCGCCGCGCCCGCGCTCCCCGAGGAGGAAGAGCCGGATTCCGATGTCATTCCCGCCGAGCTCGGCGGCGTCACCCACCTCGTCCCGCGCGACAGCATCGGCTGGGTCGAAGCCGAAGGCGACTACGCGCGGCTGCATTCCGCGTCAGGCTCTCACCTGGTGCGCATTCCCCTCAGCACGCTCGAAACCCGCTGGCGTGAGCACGGTTTCCAGCGTGTGCACCGGTCCTATCTGGTGGCGCTGCGGCTGGTGACGGGGCTACGCAATGCCGACGGCGCAGTTCTGGTGCGGCTACGGGCCAACGGCGCATCACCTCCCGTCGAGCTTCCCGTGAGCAGACGCCAGGCCCGGGAACTGCGGGACCGGCTGGTGCGCAACCCGATGCGCAGCCTGCGGCCCGCCGGGGGTTCGGATGACCAGTAACGAACCGCCACAACGGCAACGGGTCGTCCTGGCCCACCGCCGCGGTGCCCGCATGGTGCGCACTCGCGTCGAGGTGCAGGAACAGACCCAGGTCGGCGATGCGCTGGTCCGCGGGCTCGTGCGCGCGCAGCTCGGTCTGGCCCTGCGGCTGGCCACCGTCGTGGTCGGGTTGATAGGTGCCATCCCACTGCTCAACGCCGTCGTCCCCGGCCTCGGCGCCGTCACCGTATTCGGGCTTCGGCTGAACTGGCTTGTGCTGGCCGGACTCGCGTACCCACTGCTGTACGGCATCGGCTGGTTCTATGTCCGGCTCGCCGAGCAGGGCGAGCGCGACTTCGTCGGCGTCGTCGACGCCGAGCCATGACCGGCTCACCGCTGACGGCCGCCGCACTGCTCGCCGCGGCCGTCGCCACCGTAGCGATCGGCGCCTACGGGGTTCGGTTCTCCCGCACCACATCCGACTTCCTCGTGGCGTCACGCACCGTGGGCCCGCAGTGGAACGCCGCGGCCATCTCCGGTGAATACCTCTCGGCCGCATCGTTTCTCGGTGTCGCAGGACTCATCGCCAAGTACGGCGCCGATGCGCTGTGGTATCCGGTCGGCTTCACCGCCGGCTATCTGGGGCTGTTGCTGTTCGTCGCCGCCCCGCTGCGGCGTTCGGGCGCCTACACCGTCCCCGACTTCGCCGAGTTCCGGCTCGGCTCCGCGCGGCTGCGCAAAATCGCGATGCTCGTCGTCGTCGTGATCTGCATCTTCTACCTGGTACCCCAGTACCAGGGAGCGGGCCTGGCACTGAAAACCCTTCTCGGCACGCCCGTGTGGCTCGGCCCGGTCGCCGTCGGCGCCATCGTGATCACCAATGTCGTCGCCGGCGGCATGCGCTCGATCACCTTCGTGCAGGCATTCCAGTACTGGCTCAAGCTGACCGCCGTCGCGATTCCGGCGCTGGCGCTGACCGGATTGTTCGTCAGCGACCCGGGTGGAGAACTCGGCGCACCGCTGCCTCCCACCGTCCAGCAGGACACTGTCGTCGCGATCGAGACCGACGTCGTCGTCCAGGTCGACGATCCGCGGGGGCTGACCGTGACGGGCACCCTGGACGGGCGGCCGGTGGACGGGGCGACGATCGCCGGCGCGGGCGAGCACTCCCTCAGCGCGGGCAGCACCCTGAACCTGGCCAGGGGTGCGGCCGCCCCCGTGGTGGCGGGCACCCCGAGCACCGGGTCGGACTGGATCGCGTCCGGCGGCGGGCTGGGCGGCCGGCATCCGCTCTACCAGGTGCTGTCGATCATGGTGGCGACGTTCCTCGGGACCATGGGGCTGCCGCACGTACTGGTGCGCTTCTACACGAACCCCGACGGAAGGGCGGCACGCCGCACCGCGTTGGCAGTGATCGCACTGCTGTCGCTGTTCTATCTCTTCCCCACGCTGCTCGGAGTGTTCTCCCGACTCTACGTGCCCCGACTGCTCATCACTGGAAATGCCGATGCAGCAGTGCTTCTCGCGCCCAGCTCGGCGATCGGCGGGCCGGCCGGACAGTTGCTGGCCGCGCTCGTCGCCGCAGGCGCGATCGCCGCCTTCCTGGCCACCTCGTCGGGGCTGCTGGTGAGCTTCGCCGGAGCACTGGCCACCGATGTGCTGCCGGGCCGGGTCCGGGACTTTCGCGTGGCAGCCGTCCTCGGCGGGCTCATCCCGATCCCGCTGGCGCTGGCGGCTTCCGGCGGGCTGGAACTGTCGCGCAGCGTCGGGCTCGCGTTCGCGGTCGCCGCGTCGACCCTGTGCCCACTGCTGGTTCTGGGCATCTGGTGGCGGGGCTTGACGGCCCGGGGGGCCGCGTGGGGCCTCGCGGTGGGTGGGCTGCTGTCGGGCGTGGCGGTGACTGTCGCGGTGGTGGGCGGCGTCGCCGAGAACGTTCTCGGTGGCTGGCCTGCGGTGTTGATCGGCTACCCCGCGGCGGTCAGCGTGCCGTTGGCGTTCGCGACGATGATCGTCGTCAGCAGGCTGACCCGTGCCAGCGTGCCGAGCGACGTGGCGCAGACCTTCGCGCGGATGCACGTGCCGGAGAACCTGGGCATGGGCATCGAGCGTATGCCGCGCGGCTAGGTGACGACCGGATAGGCGCCGAAATCCACTTTGTGCAGAAGAAGTGCGAGTAGAGCTCTGCAGAAAGTGGATCTCGGCGCATTCGCCGTCGTCGGTGCGTGACCGCCACCGTTCGTCGCCGCCCACCGACCGCTCACCGCACACACCACCGAGCTCACCGTGTGACCTGCGTCGACGCTGGGTATGTGACCTGCATCTCAACTACGTTCAGCCAAGAGCCGGTTCACAACGTCGTAGGAGCGTGAGATCAAGGTGTCCGAAACAGAACTTCCGGTCAACCCGGAAGCCATCAGCGGCGATCGCTATCTTGAAGTACAGGCCAGCCCCGAGTTCCAGGAACTGCGAAGCAGGTTGCGCCGCTTCGTCTTCCCCATGACAGCGGTGTTCCTCATCTGGTACGGCATCTACGTCCTGCTCGGCGCCTTCGCCACAGGTTTCATGGCCACCAAGGTGTGGGGCGACATCAATGTCGGCCTGATCATCGGCCTCGGCCAATTCCTGTCGACCTTCATCATCACCGGCCTCTACGTGCGGTTCGCCAACCGTGAGCTGGACCCGCGCGCCGAGGCGCTGCGCGCCGAACTGGAAAGTGAAGTCAAATGACCAGCACCCTCGTGGCCGCCGAGACCGTCGGCAATCCCGCCGCCAACATCGGCATCTTCAGCCTCTTCGTCGTCGTCACGATGATCGTCGTGATCAGGGCGAGCAAAAAGAACGCCACCGCCGACGAGTTCTTCACCGGCGGCCGCGGCTTCTCGGGCCCGCAGAACGGCATCGCGATCGCCGGTGACTATCTGTCGGCCGCAAGCTTCCTCGGCATCGCCGGCGCCATCGCCGTCTACGGTTACGACGGCTTCCTGTACTCGATCGGCTTCCTCGTCGCGTGGCTGGTCGCACTGCTCCTGGTCGCTGAATTACTGCGCAACACAGGCAAGTTCACGATGGCCGACGTGCTGAGCTTCCGGCTCAAGCAGCGGCCGGTGCGGCTGGCCGCGGCCACGAGCACGCTGACGGTGTCACTGTTCTACCTGCTTGCGCAGATGGCGGGCGCGGGCGGTCTGGTGGCCCTGCTGCTCGACGTGACCAGCAAGAGCGGCCAGGCGATCGTCATCGCGGTCGTCGGCATCCTGATGATCGTCTACGTCCTCGTCGGCGGCATGAAGGGCACCACGTGGGTGCAGATCATCAAGGCCGTCCTGCTCATCGCCGGCGCCGGGCTCATGACGATCATGGTGCTGGTGAAGTTCGGCGTGAACTTCTCGGAGATCCTCAGCTCGGCGCAGGCCGCCATCAGCGGATCAGCCTCCGAGGCGGTGGCATCGCGGGACGTGCTGGCGCCCGGCGCCCAATACGGCGGCTCGCTGACCTCCCAGATCAACTTCATCTCCCTGGCGCTGGCTCTGGTGCTCGGCACCGCGGGCCTGCCGCACGTGCTGATGCGCTTCTACACGGTGCCGACGGCCAAAGAGGCTCGGCGGTCCGTCGTCTGGGCGATCGCGTTGATCGGCGCGTTCTACCTGTTCACCCTGGTGCTGGGGTACGGCGCGGCGGCGCTGGTCGGTCCCGACCGGATCCTGGGCGCGGCCGGTGGCGTGAACTCCGCGGCCCCGCTGCTGGCGTTCGAGCTCGGTGGGGTCATCCTTCTCGGCATCATCTCCGCGGTGGCGTTCGCAACGATCCTCGCGGTCGTCGCCGGTCTCACGATCACGGCCTCGGCATCGTTCGCGCATGACATCTACGCGTCGGTTCTGAAGTCTCACAAGGTGACCGAGGCCGAGCAGGTGAGGGTTTCACGGATCACCGCGGTCGTGCTCGGCGTCCTGGCGATCGGGCTCGGCATCCTGGCCAACGGCCAGAACGTCGCCTTCCTGGTGGCGCTCGCGTTCGCGGTCGCCGCGTCGGCCAACCTGCCGACGATCATCTACTCGCTGTACTGGAAGCGGTTCAACACCCGGGGCGCGCTGTGGAGCATGTACGGCGGGCTGATCTCGTGCATCGTGCTGATCGTCTTCTCCCCGGCGGTGTCGGGCAGCAAGACCGCGATGATTCCGGGTGCGGACTTCGCGTGGTTCCCGCTGGCCAACCCCGGCATCGTGTCGATTCCGCTGGCGTTCATCCTCGGCATCGTCGGCACGCTCACCTCGCCGGACCGCGGTGACCCGAAGATCAACGCGGAAATGGAGGTCCGCTCGCTGACCGGAATCGGCGCCGAGAAGGCGATCGCCCACTAGGTCACTGTCCGCCGGAATTGCATTCCAGCAGCGAAATGTCGAGAAGACGCCTGCTGGAATGCAATTCCGTCATCTAGGTGGTTCTACTCAGGGGCCGGGGCCTCGGGCGGGTCGAGAATTGGTGAATGAGCGCAGCCACACTGTTTCCTCGCCCCGCGGATGTGGAGGCGAGCACCCCTCCCGACCGTGACCGGGCCATCGACGTCATCCGGATCACCGCCCTGCTGGCGGTCGTGGCCGGCCACACCGTCATGGCGACGAGCATCATCCGCGACGACGTCTTCATCTGGAGCAACCTGCTCACCGGGTCGCCGATATTTCAGGCCCTGACGTGGGTGTTCCAGATCATGCCGCTGTTCTTCTTCGCCGGCGTCGCCGCGTCGGTGCAGTCGTGGACGCCCGGCGGCAGCTGGGGCAACTGTCTGATGCGGCGCTGCACGAGGCTGTACCGGCCGGTGTTCTACTACCTGGCCTTCTGGGCGGCGACGCTGGTGGTGCTCAAGCTGCTGCTGCCGGTTCACGTCTACGAGCCCGTCGCCGGGATATCGACGCAACTTCTCTGGTTTCTCGGCGCTTATGTGTTGGTGCTCGGCGCTGTCCCGGCGCTCGCCCGCATCACCACGACGGGACGGTTCGTCGCGGCGGCGGTGACCGCGTACACGGTGGTTGCCGTGGTCGACGCGATTCGGATCAACCTCGATGTGTGGCCGCTGTTCGGCTATCTCAACCTCTCGATGTGGCTCATACCCGGCATTTTCGGTGTCGCGTACCGGCGCCGACTCCTGTCCCCGCGCGCGGCGTCGATCGTCGGCGCCGCGATGTTCGCGGTCAACGCCGCGCTCGTCGCGTTCGGCCCGTACGAGCTGAGCTTGGTCGGCATCGAGACCCAGCAGCTCAAGAACATGTCGCCGCCGTCGCTGCTGCTTGCAGGGCACGCAATCATGATGTGCGCGTTCGCGATTGCCGCAGCACCTGCGCTGACGCGGTGGACGCGCAGGCCGCGCGTCTGGTGGCTGACCGTGATCGGCAACTCCGGCGCGATGACGCTCTACCTGTGGCACATCCCTGTGCTGCTGGGGATGCACCTGGCTTTCGACTACCTCGGTTACCCGCGGTTCCCGGGCGCACCGCACTTCGTCGCCCTCTCGGTGCTGCAGATGGCGATCATGGCGCTCGGCGTCGGCGCGGCGTTCGTGGTGCTGCGGCCGCTGGAGAACGATCCGCTTCCGTTCTGGGACGGCGGTTTCGTGGCCCGGCCCGGTCTACGCAGTGCAACGGTGGGCGCACTGCTGTGCGTTGCGGGCGCGGCGACGCTGGGGTCCGTCGGCTGGGGCCTCAAGGACCTCGGCCTGTACCTGACCGCGGCGATGGTCACCGCGTTGATCGCGGCGAGGACGCTCGCCCGCTAGCCGCTCTTGCGGCGGAACTCGCGGCGGTTCTCGACGGGCCCGTGCGCGCCCTTGGACTGCTTTGCGCCGGCGTCCTTGTGCGCAGAACCTTTCGCCGCGTTGGCATTCTTGCGCTCCAGCGCTTCGCGGAACTTGCGCTTGGTGTCGTCCTCGGCGGGCTCAGCGGACTCTTTCGATGCCATACCGGCAGCGTAGTCCTGCCCGGGCCGAATTCGAGCGCTCCGCGCTCAGGGCCGAATTCGAGCGCTCCGCGCTCAGGGCCGAATTCGAGCGCTCCGCGCTCAGGGCCGAATCCGAGCGCTCAGCGCTTTCCCGGGGGCATGCCGTACACATGCGATATCGGCAGTGTCATCAGCACCCGCCGGTCGTCGACCATCGCCCGCCGGTAGTCGTCCCAATCCGGATGCTCCCCGGCCAGCTTGCGGTAGAGGTCCACCAGGCCCTCGACGGTGTCGTCGGTGGGATTCGCGGCGGGCGGGGTGAGGACGGCGTCGCCTTCCGCAACGGCGTAGGCCCATCCGTCATCCGAGCTGACGTGGATCGCGGCGCGGGGGTCGCGGCGCAGATTGCGCGTCTTGGCCCTCGGTTCGGTGATGGAGACCGCGATCGTCAGCTTGCGGGCATCGAAGTGGTAAGAGACGTTCGACAGCTGAGCCCGGCCGTCGCGTTTGATCGTGGCCAGCACGCCCAGCGAGTTCCCTGCGAGCAGCGCCAGCAGCTTGTCGTCGAAGACGTCGCGGGTCATGGCACGAGCCTACGGCCTTCGCGCGTCTGGAAACATGGACCGCGTGGGCCGATTCACCGCGATCGACGGCAGTGTTCTCGACGGCGTCTCCGCCACCACGTTGTGGACCCTGCGTAACCGTGCCGCGGAGGCCAGGCGTTCCGACGGGGTGATTCGCGATCCGTGGGCCATCACCGTCTACGACGCCATCGACTACGACTACGCCAAGTTCGGCCGACCCAACCAGTCGCACGCATTGCGCGCACGGGCTTTCGACTTGGCCATGCGTGCCTATCTGACCGAGCACCCGAAGGCGTCCGTCGTGGCTCTCGCCGAGGGCCTGCAGACAAGTTTCTGGCGGCTCAACCGCGACGGAATCCTCGACCACTGCCGCTGGTACTCGGTCGACCTGCCGCCGGTCATGAAGCTGCGCGCAGAGCTGCTCCCCCCGGACGAACGCATCCACCCACTGGCGCAGTCGGCCCTCGACCCGAGCTGGATGGACCGCGTGGAGGCCAATGCCGGAGGGGTCGATCAGACCAGAACCGACCGCGTGTTCATCACCGCGGAGGGTCTGTTGATGTACCTGGCGCCCGACGATGCACTCGGTCTGATCCGCGACTGCGCGCAACGCTTCCCCGGCGGGGCGATGATGTTCGACTCGATCCCGCCGTGGTTGAGCCGTCGCACGCTCGGCGGCATGAATCTGTCCAACCGCTATGTCGCGCCGCCGATGCCATTTGCGCTGACTGCCGACGAGGCACTCGCGCTGGCTGGACGCATACCCGGCGTCGCCACCGCGCGCGACGTTGCGCTGCCGCCGGGTCGCGGCGTGTTCGCGCTGACGGCGTCCCCGCGCCTGGACCGCGGATTCCTGCGCCGAAACCGCCCGAGTATCACCGTGCTGCATTTCGACACCTGACCAGCATCAGAATGGGACACCGATGACACACACCGAGAAGCACCCCGCGGACCTGACCGGGGTCCCGGAGACCGCGCTGATGACGCTGCAGGTACGGGCGAACGAGGCAAGGCGACCCGACTCGCTCATCGACGACCCCATGGCAATCCATCTGGTGGACTCGCTCGATTTCGACTTCGCGAAGTTCGGCTTCACCCGTCGTCAGGATATGGCGTTGCGCGCGTTGGCCTTCGACAAGCAGACGCGGCGATACCTGCGCGACAATCCCAGGGCGACGGTGGTTGCGCTGGCCGAGGGTATGCAGACGTCGTTCTTCCGGCTCGACGCCGACACCCCGCAGAACGCCGACATCGGCCACGACTTCCGTTGGGTGAGCATCGACTTCCCTCCGACCATCGAGCTGCGACGCGCGCTACTGCCTGCCTCCGATCGCGTGCAGCTCATCGCCCAGTCGGCGCTGGACTTCAGCTGGATGGACCGGGTGGACACCAGCGACGGGGTGTTCATCACCGCCGAGGGGCTGCTGATGTATCTGCAGCCCGAAGAGGCGATGGCTTTGATCACCGAGTGCGCGGCCCGGTTCCCCGGCGGCAGGATGATGTTCGACCTGGGCCCCGCGGCGTTCGCCCCGGTAGCCCGTCGCGGCATGCGGACCTCGCTGCGCTACCGGGTGCCGCCGATGCCGTTCACCCTGACCGTCGCCGAGCTCGCCGACCTGGTCAACACCGTGCCGGGTGTGCGGGCCGTGCACGACATCCCTGCCGAACGCGCCCGCGGCCGGCTGATCAACGCGCTGCTGTGGACGATTCAGCGGGTGCCGCTGCTCGAACCGCTGCGTCCGACGACGACGCTCCTCGAATTCGGCTGAGGAGCGCGAGCCGGTTTCGGCTCAGCCGAAGGCCATCTCCACGTACCGCAGCGCGTCACCTTTGTCGACTCCGAGCGCGCGCGCCGCGGACACGTAGGTGTTCGCCGCGGTCGCCATCGCGGCGTCGGCCGGATCGGCCCGCGCCACGAAGGTACCGAAGCGCCCCCTGGTCTCCAGAATTCCTGCGGCTTCCAACTCGCGGTACGCGCGCGCCACGGTGTTCACCGCCAGATTGACCTGCCCCGCCAGCTCGCGGACCGTCGGGAGCCGGGTGCCGGGAGTTAGTTCCCCGTCCCGGATCCCCGCGATGATCTGCATTCTGAGCTGGTCGAAGAGCGGTCTGGCGGCATGCGGATCCACGCGTACCCAATCCCCCAACTCGGCCACGTGCCCAGTATCACCCAAAGCAGCTAATTTGGTGGAGTGCAAGTGACGGTATTCAGCGGCGCCGGAATCTCCGCCGAAAGCGGCGTGCCGACGTTTCGCGACGTGGAGACCGGTTTGTGGGCCAAGGTCGACCCGTACGAGATTTCCAGCAGCCAGGGCTGGCGCGCGCGTCCGGACCGGGTGTGGGCCTGGTATCTGTGGCGCCACCACATGATGAGCGCCGTGGCTCCGAACAACGCGCACCGTGCCGTCGCCGCCTGGGAGGACTACGCCGACGTGCACGTCGTGACGCAGAACGTGGACAATCTGCACGAACGCGCAGGCAGCAATCAGGTGTATCACGTCCACGGCAGCCTCTTCGAATTCCATTGCGACCAGTGCCGATCCGCATTTCGGGGACAGGTACCCGACATGGCCGAGCCGGTCGAATCGATCGACCCGCCGAGCTGCGATCTGTGCGGAGGCCTGATCCGGCCCAACGTGGTGTGGTTCGGGGAGCCGCTGCCTGACGACGCATGGCAGCAGTCCGTTGACGCGGTCGTCAACGCTGATCTCGTTGTCGTGGTCGGGACGTCGTCGGTGGTCTATCCCGCCGCCGGGCTACCCGAGCTGGCGGTGGCCAACGGCACGCCGGTCATCGAGGTCAATCCCGAGCCGACGCCGCTGTCGGCGAGCGCGACGGTGAGCCTGCGCGAAAAGGCCACCACCGCGCTACCCGGGCTGCTGCAGCGTCTGCCCGCGTTGCTCAACTAGGCTCTGCCCCGTCTCGCGTTGCGCGGCAGCAGATTTCACCACCCCCGCACCCCTGCTAGGGCCGGACGGCGACACCGATCGCGAACTCGGCGACCGGAACAGGGGCCCATCGCGGGAACGTCCACTCACGCCGTGCGCCGGTGATGCGGAATCCCGCCCCGGCGATCGTCTCCTCGGTATGACGGTGTGTGTGGCAGTTGCCGAGCAGGCGCGGCCAGAAGGTGGCGTCGGCGAACCTCTGCAGTCGGCCGCGCGCACCCGGCCCGGCGACGTGCTCGAGGTAGCGCAGCTCCCCTCCCGGCTTCAGCCGCGACAGCAGTTGACTGACAACGCTTTTCGGGTCATCCACCGAGCACAGCACCAGCGAGCACACCACGGCATCGAAAGGCTGCGGGTCGGCGAAATGTTCGACGGTGTCGGAGGTGACGGTGACCGGAATCGCGGCACGATCGGCCGCGTGCACGGCGAGCGCTGCAAGCCGGCGCTCGGGCTCGACAGCCACCACCTCGGTCACCGTCGCGGGGTAGAACTCGAAATTGGTGCCGGTCCCCGCACCGACCTCGAGAACGCGCCCGCTCAGCCCGGCAAGGTTCTCCCGCCGCAACCGCCTCAGCGACTCCGGCTCTCGGGACGACATGGCCGTCCACAGCCGCGCAAAGAACGGATTATCGACGTGCTCGCTCATCAACGGTCTCCTTCAACCAGCGCACAGTCTCCATCGGGGTCTCGTCGGGTCCGATACCGGCGGACGCGATGTGCCCGAGGCACACCGCGCGCAGGACTCGGTCTGCGAACTCCTCGACGTCGCCCCAGGGCAGGTAGGGGCGTGAGATCAGCTGTGCGGCAACGCCATGCGCGGATGTCCACAGTTCGAGCGCCAGCGTCGTGGGATCTCCCGGGGGATACACACCTTCGGCGATCAACGCCTCCACCGTCGCACGCATGTGGACGAACGCGGAGCTGTTCAGCGTCAGATCGACCCCGCTGCCGGGTTCGCCGTGACCCATCGTCGCGATGCGGTACATCTCGGGGGTTTGCAACGCGAAGCGGACGTAGGCGAGTCCCTGGGCCCGCAGCACCTCGATCGTGGACGTACATGCGGCCGCAACCGCCTGCATCTGCTCGTCGAGCTTCTCGAAGTACCGGCAGCACACGGCGTCCAGCAGCGCGGTCTTGTCGGCGAAGTGCAGGTAGATCGACGGCGGGGTGACCCCGACGCGCTGTGCGACCGACCGGATGGACACCGCCTTCTCGTCTCCGGTCTCGATCAGCAGATCGGTTGCCGCTGACAGTATCTCGTCGCGAAGCTGCTCCCCGTAACCCCTGGGGGCGCGGCGACGGCGGGTACTCACGTCAGTCAACGGCCCTCCCCGACGGGACGCGTTCCGACGTTGGCGTGGGCGATTCCTCGGCGACCGACTCACTGATGCCGATGCGTGCATGTAGGCGCGCCAGCGGCTTGGGCGCCCACCAGTTCCACCGGCCGAGCACGTGCATGAACGCGGGCACCAACAGCATCCGGACCAGCGTAGCGTCGGCGAGAACCGCCAGCGTCAGCCCGACACCGAACATCCGCATGAACGCGACCTTCGCAGCGATCAGCGCCGCGAACGAGATGGACATCAGCAGTGCCGCGGCCGTGACCACCCGCCCGGTCCGCGCCAGGCCGAGCGCGACGCTCTCGTCGCTGCGCACGTGAGGAGCGAGACTGCCGGAGGCGCGGGCGCTCTGGTCGGATTCCAGCCAGTATTCCCGGATGCGGCTGATCAGGAACACCTCGTAGTCCATCGAAAGGCCGAATGCGATGCAGAACAACAGCACCGGCATGTTGGCCACCAGCGTTCCCGTCGGCGTGGTGCCCAGCGCCCCGAGATGGCCGTCCTGAAAGATCCACACCAGTGCCCCGAACGCCGCGGTGAGCGATAAGACGTTGAGCACCAATGCCTTCAGCGGCAGCACGACGCTACCGGTCAACAGGAACAGCAGCACGAATGTGATCGCTGCGATCACCGCGAGCACCGTCGGCAACCGGTCGGTGATCGCATCCGCGCTGTCGCGGTTGACCTGGGCCAGCCCCGTCAACAGCACGTCGCGGCCCCCCGGGGGCGCGACGGCGTGCAGAGCATCGAGCTGCGCCTCGGACGCGTCGGTGAACAACGGGGCCGTGCTCGCGATGGTGAGGAATGCGCTACCGTCGGCCGATCCCGTTGCCGCAGAGGTGTCCCCGACCCTCCTCCCGTCGGCGAACGTTCCGCCGGGCGCCGACACCGAGGAGACTTCGTCGACGCGGGAGAGTTCGGCGGCGTACCCGTCGAGATCGCCGGGGGCGATGCCGTCGACATCGGGCAGCACGACGACGACGTTGGTCGACGAGTCGACGGCGAAGTCCTCGCGCAGTTCATCGCCGATCTGCCGGGCCGAGGCGGACTCGGGAAGGACTCGGTCGTCAGGGAATCCCCATTTGGCGCCGAGGAACGGCGCACCGAGCAGCACGAGCAGCGCGACGACGGTGACACCGATCGGAATCGACCGTCGCATCACGAATTTCGTCGACCGGTACCAGAACATCTGCTCGACGGGCTTGACCTGCGGTTCCGGCCTGCCGAGGACCCGCCGGACCAGCCTGCGCACGTCCAGCGAATCGAGCCTGTGCCCGGCGAGCATGATCGCGGCGGGCGCCACGACGATCGCCGCCAGTGCCGCGAATCCGACGACCGCGATGCCCGCGTACGCGAACGATTTCAGGAAGTACATCGGGAACAGCACCATCGCGACCATGGACAGTGCCACGGTCAACGCCGAGAACAGCACGGTGCGACCGGCGGTCACCATCGTGCGGATCAGTGCCGCCTCGCGGCCGGCGGGCCCCGAGTCACCGATGTCGGTCAGTTCGTCGCGATAGCGGCTGATGATCAGCAGGGTGTAGTCGATCGCCAGCGCCAGGCCCATCGCGATGGAGAGGTTCAGCGCGAAGATCGACACGTCGGTGACGAGGGTGACCGCGCGCAGCACCGCCATCGAGCCGAGAATCGCGAACGCGCCCACCGCCAACGGCAGCGCGGCCGCGAGGAGGCCGCCGAAGACCCACACCAGGACCGCGAAACTGAGCGGAATCGCGATGGATTCCATCATCAGCAGGTCCTTCTCGGTCTGCGCGTTGATCTGCACGTAGGTCATCGCCACGCCGCCGGCACGCACGGTGACACCGTCGCGGTCGTAGACGAGCTCGTCGGTGAGCGCCTTGGCGTGCTTCTGCGCGCCGCTTTCCCCGCCCGTGATCCCGGCGACGATGAGGCCCGTCTTACCGTCCTCGCTGATGAGCGCGGGCGCGGCAGGCGGCGGCGCCGTCCACGCCGACGTCACGGTGCCGACGTGAGGCGATTCGGACAACCGGGCGGCCAGGTCGGTTCCGACCCGGCGTGCTGCCGGGCTTTCGGCACCGTCGTCCGTGGTGACACTGATGACGAGGTCCATGTCACCCTGGTCGAATTTGTCGACGAGCAGTTGTGTGGCGCGGGCCGATTCGGACGTCGGGTCCTGAAAGCCGCCCGCCGACAGATGCGTGACGACCGGGACGCCGAAGATGCCGCAGCCTGCCATGACCAACAGAGCGACGACCAGCACGCGGCGCGGTGCCGCGATGGCGAGCAGGGCGATGCGGCGCAACATCCCGACGGGACCTCCTGAGATATCGCCGCTAAGTTATCAGCGATAACCTGACGCCGCCATACCGAGCGATGAGTTTCGGGACCCTTTAAGGTCGATCTGGCATGACCGACACGACCACCCGAGCTTCCGCCGACACCGCCTTGGGCACAGGCCTGCTGATCCTGCGCCTCGGCATCGGCGCGGCCCTGCTACAGGCCGGCCTGATCAAAGCCGCCGATTTCGGGATGACCGTGCAGTTCCTGACCGACGCCGGATGGCGCCTCCCCGGCTTCGCGGCGTTCATGGTCACCGCGACCGAGACGCTGGCGGGCGTCGGTCTGCTGCTCGGGGTGCTCACGCCGCTGGCAGGCAGCGCGGCGCTCGGGGCGATGTTGTGCGCGTGGGCGGTCAACGTGTCCGGGTCCGCCTTCTGGGCGGAGCCGTTCAACGTGCCGTTCCTGATCGGGCTGGGTGGCGCGACCCTGCTGTTCACCGGGGCCGGTGCGTACTCCGTCGACGCCCGCGCTCTCGGGCGCTTGACCTGGTCACCGCGGGTGAAGCTGGCCCTGCTGGCGCTCGCATTCGGAGCGGCGGTAATAACCTGGGTCGCGCTCTACGGCAGCAATCCCATCCACTTCACCGCGCCGCCCGCGCCCCCGGGATAGTGGTTGCTACTCGCTGGTAGAACACCGAACCTACCCAGCGGTAAGAATTGCCACAGTTTTCCGACAGCAGGCTCAAAGAACTCTTAATGCCCGTGGTTACTGTTCAGTACATGTGGATCGACGACACCAACGCTGATGTCATCAAGGTTGATTTCGAGGCGCTCTACCACGGCGATTTCCTCGTCGAGGGCCTGACCTCGGAGCAACTCGACGACGACCAGGCCCTCCCCACCGCAGTATGAGAGAACGCGCGCCCCGCAGGGCGCGCGTTCTGACATTCTTCGGTTTGCCTGACGCAGTACGCGTCTTCGTCAGACTCTTTGCGCCACCGGCGTGACCATGCCGGCCAGACGGCCGCTGATGATCTCTTCTGCTTCACCCACGATTCTCGACACCAAGTCCCCGACGGTCGGGATGTCGTTGATCAGGCCCATCGCCGTTCCGACAGTCCAGATCCCGGCGTCGATGTCGCCGTCGTCGAACACCTTGCGACCGCGGACTCCAGCCACCAGATCCTTGACGTCCTCGAACTGACCGCCGCCCTTGAGGATCTCGACCACCTCACGAGAGACGACATTCGACGCGACCCGCGCGGTGTTGTGCAGGCTGCGGAAGATCAATTCCGTTCCCCGCTCGTCGCCCGCCACGATCGCTTCCTTGACGTTCTGATGGATACACGATTCGACGGTGCACATGAACCGTGAGCCCATGTTGATGCCGTCGGCGCCCAGCGCCAGCGCGGCGACCAGGCCGCGACTGTCGGCGAACCCGCCCGAGGCGATCATCGGAATCTCGATCTTCTCCGCCGCTGCCGGAATCAACACGAGACCGGGTACGTCGTCCTCCCCGGGGTGACCGGCACACTCGAACCCGTCGATGCTGATGCCGTCCACACCGAGCGACTGAGCCTTGACGGCATGGCGCACCGAGGTGCACTTGTGCAGCACCTTGATGCCGTTGTCGTGGAACATCGGCAGGTGCGGCGCCGGGTTGGAGCCGGCCGTCTCGACGATCTTGATGCCGGCATCGACGATCACCTGGCGGTACTCGTCATACGGCGGCGGATTGATCGCCGGCAGGATCGTCAGGTTCACCCCGAACGGCTTGTCCGTCAGATCCCGCGTCTTGGCGATCTCGTTGGCCAGATCGGCAGGCGTCGGCTGGGTCAGCGCGGTGATGAATCCCAGTGCACCGGCATTCGCCACGGCCGCAACGAGTTCCGCGCGGCCCACCCACTGCATACCGCCCTGGGCGATCGGATGCTCGACCCCGAACGCCTCGGTGAACTTCGTCCTGATCGTCACCTCGGCGCCATCCGAATGGCGCCGTCCAGGCGGATCGTCTCACCGTTGAGCATCGGGTTCTCGACGATGTGCACGGCCAGCGCGCCGTACTCGTCGGGGTCACCGAGGCGGGCCGGGTGGGGCACCTGCTTGCCGAGGGAGGCCTGCGCCTCCTCCGGCAGAGAGCCCAGAAGCGGCGTCTTGAACAGGCCGGGCGCGATGGTGCACACGCGAATGAATTCGCGCGAGAGATCGCGGGCGATCGGCAGGGTCATGCCGACGACGCCACCCTTGGACGCGGAGTAGGCGGCCTGGCCGATCTGCCCCTCGAACGCCGCCACCGACGCGGTGTTGATGATGACGCCCCGCTCGCCGTTGATCGGTTCGGTTTTCGCGATACGCTCAGCGCTCAGCCGCAGCACGTTGAAGGTGCCGATCAGGTTGACCTCGACCACCTTCTTGAAGCCGTCGAGCGGGAACGGGCCGTCCTTGCCGAGCGTCTTGATCGCGTTGCCGATGCCGGCGCAGTTGACGTTGATGCGCAGCGGGCCGAACTCCTCGGCCGCATCCAGCGCCGCGGTCACCTGCTCCGGGTCGACGACGTTGGCCTCGACGAACTTGGCCCGCGGGCCCAGCTCGGCGACGACGTCGGAACCCTTGAGGTCGATCACCACCACCGAGGCGCCCCGGTCGAGCAGTCGCTTGGTCGTTGCGAGCCCGAGGCCGGAAGCGCCTCCGGTGACAACGGCAGCCGCGTCTTTGATCTCCACAGATCGTTTCCCTTCTTTTCGTGATTAAGAGGTCAAACCCATTCCTGCAGAACAGCTTCGGTATCAGCCCCGGGCACACCCGGCGCTTTCGGGGCCGACGGCACGCTGCGCGAGAAGCGCGGCGCGGGCGCGGGGTACAGCGACCCGTTCTCGCTGTAGAAGGTGCCGCGCTCGGTGTTGTGCGGTTCGGACTCCACCTCGGCGAACGACAGCACCGGCGTCACGCACGCGTCGGTGCCGGCGAACACCTTCGCCCAGTGGTCGCGGTCGTGGGCGGCGAAGGCTTTGGTGAACGCGTCACGCAGCTCGGGCCAGCGGCTCATGTCGTTCTGGTCGGGCAGATCGGCAGCGTCCAGCCCGAGGCCGGCGAGCACCTGCGCGTAGAACTGCGGCTCGATGGCCCCGACGGCGACGTACTTTCCGTCGGCGGTCTCGTAGGTGTCGTAGTAGGGCGCGCCGGTGTCGAGCATGTTCACGCCGCGTTCGTCGCTCCACATGCCCATGCCGCGGAAGGCCCACATCATCGCCGAGAGCACGCTCGACCCGTCGACCATCGCCGCGTCGACGACCTGCCCCTTGCCGGAGCGCTGCCGTTCCCACAGCGCCGACAGCACGCCCACCAGCAGGAACATCGAGCCGCCGCCGAAGTCGCCCACCAGATTCAGCGGAGGCACCGGCCGCTCGCCGGCACGGCCGATCGCGTGCAGCGTGCCGTTGAGCGAGATGTAGTTGATGTCGTGCCCGGCCTGTTGCGCGCGCGGGCCGTCCTGACCCCATCCGGTCATCCGGGCGTAGATCAGCTTCTCGTTGACCTTGGCGCAGTCCTCGGGCCCCAGGCCGAGCCGCTCGGTGACACCGGGCCGGAACCCCTCGATGAGCACGTCGGCTTTCGCGATGAGCCGCAGCACCATGTCGCGGTCCTCGTCGCTTTTGAGGTTCGCTGCGACCGACCGGCGGTTGCGCAGCAGGTAGTCGCCGCCGGGTTTGGTGGCCGGTCCCGGCCCCTTGCCGGGCCGCTCGATGCGCACCACATCTGCTCCGAGATCGCCGAGAATCATGGCCGCATGGGGCCCGGGGCCGATACCCGCCAGCTCCACAACTCGTAGTCCCTGCAGTGGTCCAGCCATTGACTGACCGCCCTTCATCGGAATCGCTCGGTTGACCGCGACATAGCTTACTTGTATAACCTTCTCGCTCGACCTAGGGTGCCAGACTATGACGACGACGGAGTCCTACCCCGGCATCGACGACCTCCGGGTGCAGCTCGCCGACGGCATCCTCACGGTCACGCTGAACCGGCCGGACAGCCTCAACTCGCTGACCGCCCCGATGCTTCAGACTTTCGCGGCCACGCTCGAGCGCGCGGCGACCGACTCCCGCGTGCGGGTGGTTCGCATCGGTGGTGCAGGGCGCGGCTTCTCCTCCGGCGCGGGCATCAGCGAAGAAGACCACGCCAACCCCGGCGCGGCAGGCACCCCGGCCGATGTGCTCGATGCCGCGAACCGCTGCATCCGCGCGATCGTCGCGCTTCCGCAGCCCGCGGTCGCGGTCGTGCACGGCGCAGCCGCCGGTGTGGGCGCGTCGCTGGCGTTGGCCTGCGATGTCGTACTGGCCTCGGAGAAGGCATTTTTCATGCTGGCATTCACCAAGATCGGGTTGATGCCCGACGGCGGCGCCTCGGCGCTGATCGCCGCGGCGGTCGGCAGGATCCGGGCGATGCGGATGGCGCTGCTGGCCGAGCGCATCCCGGCATCCGAGGCCTACGGCTGGGGACTCGTGAGCGCCGTCTATCCCGTCGACGAGTTCGACGCCGAGGTGGACAACGTAATCGGCGCGTTGGTGTCGGGCCCGGCGGTCGCGCTGCGCAAAACCAAGGAAGCGATCAACGCCGCGACGCTCACCGAACTGGAGGGTGCGCTCGAACGCGAGAAGAAGGGCCAGCTCGCGCTGCTGGACTCGCACGATTTCCGCGAGGGCACCAAGGCATTCCAGCAGCGCAGGCCCGCGACGTTCACCGACTCCTAGCCCAGCCGAGCGTGGGCCCTGTGCCCGCGAAATCGCCGAATCGCGTACATACCCCCCACGCTCGACCGATCGGGCAAGCCCGAAAATCGTTCGACGACAGCCTCACCCGTACGCCACCATCAAGCGGTGAGCACTCAACTCGACTTTCAGCCGGTGACCGCCGGTCGCTGGCGCGTGCTCGCACCGTTCCGGTTCCGCGAGTACCGCCTTCTGATCGCGGCGGTGTCGTTGTCGATCTTCGCCGAGGGCATGTGGGCCGTCGTGATGGCGCTGCAGGTCATCGAACTGTCCAACGACCCGGCGGCGCTTTCTCTTGTCGCCACGTGCCTCGGAGCGGGTCTCGTCGGTTTCGTGCTCGTGGGCGGGCTGGCCGCTGACCGGCTCAACCAGCGCGCGATCATCATCGTCGTCGAGGCCGCCAACACCGCGGTCGTCGCCGTCATCGCCGTCCTGGGAATGGCTGGCGCCCTTCACATCTGGCATATGGCGGTCGCGGCCGCGGCACTCGGGATCGCGGCAGCGTTCTTCTTTCCCGCCTACAGCGCGATCCTGCCCAGGATCCTGCCCGCCGAGCACCTGTTGGCGGCCAACGGCGTCGAGGGCATGGTGCGGCCGGTGTTCCAACGCGCCGTCGGCCCGGCCGTCGCGGGACTCCTGATCGGAGCGACGTTTCCGTCGCTGGGCGCCGTCGTGGTGGCGGCGCTGTTCGGGGTCGGTCTGATCCTCCTGGTGGCCACCCGGTCGACGATCGTCAAAGATGTTGACCCACAACCGAACCAGCCGAGACCTCATCTTCTGCGGGACCTACGCGACGGCTTCGGCTTTGTGCGCAGAACGCCCTGGCTGCTGTGGACGCTGCTGTTCGCCAGCATCTTCGTGCTGGTGATCCTCGGCCCGATCGAGGTGCTGCTGCCGTTCATCGCCCAGGACCGGTTCACCCACGGCGCGCAGTCGTACGGCTTCATCCTGGCGTTCTTCGGGGTGGGCAGCGCACTCGGCGCGCTGACGGTTTCCTCGCGACGGATGCCGCGCCGCTACCTGACGACGATGATGGCGATGTGGGGCGTCGGATCGATCCCGCTCGTCGTCGTCGGCATCACGTCGTCGTTTCCGCTGATGGCGTTGGCCACCTTCGTCATCGGGGTGACCGACGGCGCCGCGATGGTCATCTGGGGCACGCTGCTGCAGCGGCGAGTGCCACCGGAGATGCTGGGACGGGTGTCGAGTCTGGACTTCTTCGTCTCATTGGCTTTCATGCCGGTGTCGTTCGCGATAGTCGGGCCGCTGTCGAAAGTCGTGCCGATGGAGACCATCTTCCTGGCCGCCGGCATCGTGCCGGTGCTGCTGGCGGCGGTGGCGATCCGGGCGGCGAGGATGCACCGCGACGAACTGGCGCACCCGCTGAGTTAGACGCCGAACATCGGGGGCAGTGCGAGCACCAGGATCAGACCCCAGAAGAAGTGGGTCAGCATCGGTGCGAGCACTCCCCCGGTGGCGCGACGCAGCTGTGCACACAAGAGCCCGAGGATGATCGCCGCGAAACCCAGCATCGGGTTGCCGGTCGTGGCGGCGGTGGCGATGACGTAGAGCACGGTCGACACGATGACCGGATGGAACTTCAGCAGCGCGGTGTAGACAGCTCCGCGGAAGAACATCTCTTCGGCCAGTCCGTTGATCACGGTGATGAACGCGATCAGATACAGCGGCCCCGCATTCGAGTACTGCAGCACCTCCCGGATGTAGTCGTTGACCCCGGGGATCTCGCGGGCCACCAATCCGCCGACGACGAAGACCGCGCCCAGTCCGACGCCCGCCACGGTTCCCGTGACCACGGGACGTTTGTTGCGTCCGCGGAACGGGATGTGGCCCATGTGCAGGGGACCGGACGCGAAGGCTCCTACGGCCCAGACCCCGGCCAGCGCGAGGGTGAGCCAGATGAAGGTCTCGTCCCCCGGGGGCCTGCTCAACGAATATCCGAGCAGCGCGGCGCCGATGAGCAACACGGCCCCCACGATGAACTTGCGCCTGGTGATCACCGATGGCGGCTCGTTGTAGGGCGCTGCCTTGCCGCGAGCGATTCTGCGCAGTTGCCCGCCCCAGTTCGTCGGCGCGCTCACGCCAGAATCCTCTTGGGCACCAATCCGATCACTCCCACGACATGGTCGAGTCCAGTACGTACTGCGGCGGCCACCGGTCTCGGGACGAATCCCAGCAGACCGAGAACCGGCCACGCGACCGGCGGCGTTACCACGCTCGCCAGTTGCCGCAGGCGCAGCGTATCGCCTCCGGCCCAGTCGGGGTCGGTGTCGGCGAGATGGTGAGGATCGCCCAGTCTGTCGACCGGGCGCCGGGGCGGACTGGTGACGGCGCGACGGATGGCGTCCTCGATGCCCACCGGGCCGTCGGGCGGGTCCGGGACGAGGGCCTGCAGGCTGTTCGCCGAGGCGATCATCGGAAAGTCAAGCGACTCAACAAGATCGCCGGCAAGGCCGGCGGGGACGGGCAGAATGAGGCCCGTCACCTTCGATACCAGCCCGGTGTCGACACCGTAGACGGGGACTGGCGTGCGCCAAATGCCCGCGATCCGCGCGTAGGTGCGCAACAGGTCGCCGTACGTCGTTGTCTCCGGTCCCCTGATGTCATACGCACCGGCCGGAACGTTCGGGTCGGCTGCCGCGACGAGGTAGTGCAGCACATCGGTGACCGCGATGGGATCGATGGGGTTCGCCGACCACTCCGGCATGGGCAGCAACAGGAATCGGTCGGCCACATACCGCAGCATCTCGAAGGACGTGGAGCCCGCGCCGAGGACGATGGCCGCGCCTAGCCACACCACGTCGGGTCCGCCGTCGATGGTCAGCGCCGCCGCAACCTCGGCCCGGCTGGTCAGGTGCTCGGACAGTGAATCGTCGTCCGGCACGAACCCGCCGAGGTAGACGATGCGCCTGACACCGGCTGCCTTGGCCGCGGTGGCGACGTTGGCCGCAGCCAGGTTGTCGGCTTCACGGAAGCCGGGCTGCCCGATGCCGTGCACGAGGTAGTAGACGACATCGACAGGGCCCGCGTCGGTGAAGGCCTGCTGGGTGGAGATGTCGTCGTGCGCATCGAGCGCCACGGTCGACACATCGTGGTACCAACCGAACTCTGCGAGACGGGCGGGATCGCGGCTGGCTGCCACCACCTGATGGCCGTCGCTGAGCAATGCGGTGACCAAGCGCGAACCGATGTAGCCTGTCGCGCCGGTCACGAGGGTGCGCACTGGTTTCACGGTAGGGCTGTACCCCGACCCGCCGATTCAGAACCGACGTTCAGGCGTTGCTTGCATCACGATGCACCTTGACCAGCTCTTGGTAGAGCAAAGCATTCGTGCGGATCCCGGCGATCTCGTCTTCACTGAGCTCCCGGCGCACCTTCCCCGGCACCCCGGCGACCATCGAACCGGGCGGTATCACCGCCCCCTGCGGCACCACCGCGCCCGCGGCGATCAACGACCCGGAACCGATGACGGCGCCGTTGAGCACCACCGCGCCCATGCCGACGAGTGCGTCGTCTTCGACGGTGCAGCCGTGCAACACCGCGTTGTGCCCGACGCTGACGCCGGCGCCGATGCGGGCCGGGAAGCCCGGATCGACGTGGATCGTCACGCCGTCCTGGATGTTGGTGCCCGCGCCGATCTCGATCGGCTCGGCCTCGGCGCGGATGATCGTTCCGTACCACGCGCTCGCGCGCTCGGCGAGCACGACGTGGCCGATCACGGTGGCGTTGGGCGCCACCCAGCTGTCGGGATGCAGTTCGGGTCGGCGTCCGGCGATGGACAGGATCAGTGGCTCGGCCATGGGCGTCATCGTAGGAGCACACGAGCCGCGTCGATCCAGTCGGACCTGAGCAATTCGCGGCGGCGGGGTGCGGCGTGCAATCCTCACGTCGTGACAACGACGTCAAACCCGACCGCGCTCGACATCGTCGACGGGATCGATCTCAGTGGCAAGACCTGTGTGATCACCGGAGCCTCGTCGGGTCTGGGACGCGAGTCGGCCAAGGCCCTGGCCAGCACCGGCGCTCACGTGATCCTCGCGGCGCGCAACGCCGACGCACTGTTCGAGACCGAAGCGTGGGTGCGCAGCGACGTCCGCGACGCGCGGCTGTCACTGATCCACCTCGACCTGACGTCCCTGGCCAGCGTCGCGGCCGCCGCAGCGGAGATCAGCGAGCTGACACCCGCCGTGCATGTGCTGATGAACAACGCGGGCGTGATGTTCACACCGCTGAGCAGGACCCACGAAGGTTTCGAAAACCAGTTCGGCACAAATCATTTGGGCCACTTCGAGCTGACCCGGCTGCTGTTCCCCGCCCTGGTCGCCGCCGACGGCGCGCGAGTGATCGTCCTGTCCTCGGACGGACACCGGATGGGCGATGTGGATTTCGAGGACCCCAACTGGGAGCGCCGCGAGTACGACAAGTTCGCAGCCTACGGAGCTTCCAAGACCGCCAACGTGCTTCATGCGGTCGAACTCGACCGTCGGCTGCGCGACAGCAGTGTGCGCGCGTTCGCCGTGCATCCGGGAATCGTGGCCACCGCGCTGGCTCGGCATATGACGCGTGACGACTTCACCGCGCTCAACAACGCGGGGTCGCGGGGCGCGGATAGGCCGAGGGTCGATGTGCGCAAACAGTTCACGATGCCCGAGCACGGCGCCGCCACGCAGGTGTGGGCAGCGGTCAGCGACGAACTCGACGGCCGCGGCGCGCTGTACCTGTCGGACTGCGGCATCGCCGAGGCGGCGCCGTATGCCATGGACGAATCCCGGGCTCTGGCGCTGTGGGCCCTTTCGGAACACCTCTGCACGCCGAGCGCGCGGGCCCTAGGCTCGAGTGCGTGACGACGTCGGCGAAGGTCATCTATCTTCGCTCCTACGGGGACCGCGACCGCGACGACCATGACGTGGTGCGCGCCGTCCTGGATGCGACCGTCGAGTTGTTGCGCGACGTCGCGTTCGACGACCTGACCACCCGGCTGATCGCCGAGAAGGCGGGCGTCGCCCACGGCGATCTGTGTGTCTACTTCCGATCGAAGGACGCGATCGTCGCGGAGGTCTACCTGGGCCTGCTCCGGGATGCTCCGCTGTCGGTCGACGTCGAGGAGTCGGCGCAGGCGCGGGTCGCGGCGCTGTTCCACCAGCTGGTGATGCTGCTCGCCGACCAACCGGGACTGGCCGCGGCGTGTGCGAGCGCGATGATCTCGCAGGAGACGTCGGTGCAGGCGATCCGCAGACGCATTCATGCCGAACTGCATCGCCGGGTGCGCACCATGCTGGGCTCAGCCGCCTGGCCCGAAGTCGCCGAGACGCTGGAGTTCGGTCTGGTGGGTGCGATGGTCCAGGCCAGCTCGGGGTCGGCGACCTTCGAGCACGCCGCGGGCGACCTCGCCCGGATGGTGGCTGCGCTGTTGCCGGAAACGGCGAATCGAGACTTCTGACCGCCGACGAGGCGTGTGAATCCGCTCTCGCCACGGCCCGGCGAATCCGCAGCTCACAGCGTTGCGGCGGCCGCGGATCGGCCCGCCGATACCCATCCTCGACTTGGCCGTGACCAATTCGTGCACATACCATCCTTGCGACTTGACATATGTGAGGAGCACACCGTGAAGACCCGCACCAGCAAGGCCCTCGGCGTCGCGCTCAGCGCGGCCGCGATCGCCCTGTCTGTTCCGCTGGCCGTCAACGCCTACGCCGAGCCGACCACCACTCCGGTCGCCGAGATCCCCGATCCCCAGGGCCCGGACTGCGGCGCCTTCAAAGAAGCGCTGCCCAACTGGAAGGGCCTGGCGAACCTGCCCGTCAGCGCCGCGCTGTCGAGCATCCCCGACATCACCACGTTCAACTCGGCGATCTCGGGGCAGCTCAACCCGGCCGTCAACATCACCAGCGTCCTCGACAACGGGCCGTACGTCGTCTTCGCGCCCACCAACGAGGCGTTCGCGGCACTGCCGCCCGAGCAGCTGGAGGTGCTGCGCACCGATCCCGCGGCGCTCACCAGCCTCGTCTACTACCACGCGTTCCTCGGCCTGCTGGGCCCCGACGACGTCAAGGGCCAGCGCCCCACCCAGGAGGGCACCGAGATCGAGGTGACCGGTTCGGGCGGCGACATCCAGGTCAACGAAACCGTGAAGGTTGTCTGCGGAGGCATCCAGGCCCAGAACGCGCGGATCTACATCATCGACGCGGTGCTGAACCCGGCGGACGCTCCGGCGCCGATAACGCCGACGAGCACCAGTGGCACCAGCACGACAACGACGACCACCACGACGACACCGTCCACGCCGCTGCCCGCCGAGGTGCCTGCGACCACGCCGGCGCCGGCCGCCGAAGCGCCGATCGGCTAGTCCTTCGTGTGATTTCGGCGTGCTCCGTTGCGGCTACCGCAACGGAGCACGCCGAAATCGCTTGTCCAGAGGCCACGTCGGCGAGCCGACCTAAAGACCGAGGTCGGCGAGCCGACCTAAAGACCACGTCGGCGAGCCGACCTAGAGACCCAGGTCGCGGCCGATGATCTCTTTCATGATCTCGGTGGTGCCGCCGAAGATCGTCTGGATGCGGCCGTCGACGTAGTCGCGAGCCACGCGGTACTCCAGCATGTAGCCGTAGCCGCCGTGCAGCTGCACGCACTGGTCGACCACCTTCTTGGCGACCTCGGTCGCCCACCACTTCGCCTTGGCCGCCTCGACGGCGGTCAGCTCGCCGTCGACGACTCCCTGCAGGCAACGGTCGATGTACTGTTCGGTGACCTCGAGCTCGGTGTCCATCTCGGCGAGCAGGAAGCGGTTGTGCTGGAAGCTGCCGATCGGCTGCCCGAACGCCTTGCGGTCCTTGGCGTACTGCAGAGTCTGCCTCCAGGTTTCGCGCGCACCGGCGATCGCGGAGATGGCGATCGAGAGACGCTCGGAGGGCAGATTCTGCATCAGGTGATAGAAACCGCGCCCTTCCTTGCCGAGCAGGTTGGCGCCCGGCACCCGGACGTTTTCGAAGTGCAGCTCCGAGGTGTCCTGGGCGTGCAAGCCCATCTTGTCGAGCTTGCGGCCGCGGGTGAAACCGGGCATGTCACGCTCGACGACGAGCAACGAGAAGCCCTTGTGTCCGGCTTCGGGATCGGTGCGGGCGACCACCACGACGAGGTCGCTGTTGATCCCGGAGGAGATGAACGTCTTCGAGCCGTTGACGATCCAGTCGTCCCCGTCGCGCACCGCGGAGGTGCGGATGCCGGCGAGGTCGCTGCCCGCGCCGGGCTCGGTCATCGCGATGGCGATGATCAGCTCACCGCTGGCGATGCCGGGTAGCCAGCGCTGCTTCTGCTCGTCGTTGGCCAGATCTTTGAAGTAGGGGCCGACGACGTCGTTGTGCAGGCTCAGCGCGGGCGCGGGAACGCCCGCCCTGGCGATCTCCTCGTCGATGATCGCGTTGAACCGGAAGTCGTCGGTGCCGCCGCCACCGAACTCCTCAGGCATGTTGAACCCGATGAGGCCGTGCTTGCCCGCGGCCACGTACGCCGACCTGTCGACCAGACGGTCGGCCTCCCACTTCTCGGCGTTGGGGACGAGCTCGCTCTCGATGTAACCACGAACGGTGTCGCGGAAGGCTTCGTGCTCTTCGTCGTAGATCGTGCGCTTCATCAATGATTCCTAACGTGTTGCCCTACTTGGCTTTCCAGACTGGCTCGCGCTTCTGCGCAAAGGCGAGCGGCCCCTCTTTGGCGTCCTCGGACGTGAAGACGACGGTGACCTCGCGTCTGGTGCGTTTCCACCCCGGCTCGTCATCGGCGACGACACCCTCGTCGGCGCCGACGGCGACGCGCTTGCTCGCCTGCACGGCCAGCGGCGCGTTGACGGTGATCCGCTCGGCGAGTTTGAGCGCGGCCTCCAGCTCGGCCCCGTCGGGCACGACCTCGTTGATCAGGCCCCACTTCAGCGCCTCGGCCGACGTGATCGGCTCACCGGTGAACATCATCTCCAGCGCCACTTTGCGCGGGATCTGGTCGACGAGCCGGAACACACCGCCCGCGGCGGCGATCAGTCCCCGTTTCACCTCGGGCAGACCGAATTTCGCGCTCTCCCCCGCGACGACGAGGTCGCTGGCGAGGGCGAGCTCGGTGCCACCGCCCAACGCGGTGCCGTTGACCGCCGCGATGGTCGGCTTGTCGATGAAGTGGCGGACATATCCGGCGAACCCCCACTTGGGGTGGTCGGGATGCCCGATGTCCTCACCGCGGGACAACGCCTTGAGATCGGCTCCGGCGCAGAAGGATTTGTCACCGGATCCGGTCACCACGACCACCCAGACCTCGGGGTCCTGCTGCGCCTCTTCGAGTGCATCGCCCAGTGCGATCGACACCGAGGAGTTGATTGCGTTGCGGGCCTCGGGCCGGTTGATGGTGATGACCATGACGTTGCCCCGGCGCTCCACGAGAGCGCCTGGCACAGCGGCGGTCTCGGTCACAGGAGCTCCAGGATGGTGGCGTTCGCCTGGCCGCCGCCTTCGCACATGGTCTGCAGTCCGTACTGAATTCCGTTGTCGCGCATGTGGTAGAGCAGCGTGGTCATGATGCGGGCTCCGGAGCCACCGAGCGGGTGGCCCAGCGCGATCGCCCCGCCGTTGGGGTTGAGCTTCTTCTCGTCGGCGCCGATGTCCTTGAGCCACGCCATCGGCACGGGTGCGAATGCCTCGTTGACCTCGAACGCGCCGATCTGGTCGATGCTCAGGCCGGAACGCTTGAGCGCCTTCTGCGTCGCCGGGATCGGGGCGGTCAGCATGATGACGGGGTCGGCCCCGGCCAGCACCGCGGTGTGCACCTTGGCCAGCGGCTTGAGGCCGAGTTCTTTCGCCTTCTCAGCGGACATGAACAGCAGCGCCGCCGAGCCGTCGGAGATCTGGGAGCTGTTGCCCGCGTGGATCACTCCGTCTTCTTTGAAGGCGGGCTTGAGCTGACCCATCTTCTCCAGGGTGGTGCCGCGGCGAATGCCCTCGTCCTTGAGCACGGGGTTACCGTCCTGGTCTCTGATCGCGACGATCTGGTCGTCGAACGCACCGGAATCCTGTGCAGCGGCGGCCTTCTCGTGCGAGTCGAGCGAGAACTGGTCGAGCTGCGTGCGGGTCAGGCCCCACTGCTCGGCGATCATCTCGGCGCCGATGCCCTGGTTCGGCGTCTGGCTGTAGCGGTCCTTGAAGCCGCCGGGGTACGGGTTGCCGCCGCTGGCCAGCGAGGAACCCATCGGGGTCCGCGACATCGACTCGACGCCACCGGCGACGACGACGTCGTAGTGGCCGGCGACCACACCGGCGGCGGCGAAGTGCACGGACTGCTGGCTCGATCCGCACTGACGGTCGACGGTCACCCCGGGCACCGATTCGGGCCAGCCGGCGGTGAGCAGCGCGGTGCGGCCGATGTCGAGCGCCTGCTCGCCGGCCTGCATGACGCAGCCCCAGATGACGTCGTCGACGAGGGCAGGGTCGACACCTGCGCGCTCGACGAGACCGTTGAGTACCTGGGCGGACAGTTCGGCGGGGTGCACACCGGACAGACCGCCGTTGCGCTTGCCGACAGGCGACCGGACAGCCTCGACGATGACGGCTTCAGCCATGGGGATACTCCTTCATTGAACGGGTCTTACCCCGAACGTAAACGAACAAGGTTTACTAGGTCAACCTACTGGTTGGTAGGCGGGTCCGAGCAGCTCAGAGCACCGGCGATCGGCCGCCGGCCGCGCGGTCGGCTGCCGCCTGCAACTCGTCCCGGAACTGCGGGTGCGCGATCGCGGCGAGCGCACGGCCACGCTCCTGCACCGTCCGGCCCTCCAGTTCGGCGGCGCCGTACTCGGTCACGATGACGTCGACATGGTGGCGTGGTGTCGTGATCACCGCGCCGGGCCCGAACCAGGGCACGATCCGCGACTGCAACGCGCCGTCCTTCTCGTACGTCGACGGCAGGCAGATCAGCGAGCGGTCCGAGAGTTCCAGCCCGGCGCCGGCCACGAAGTCTTCGGCGCCGCCGATGCCGCTGAACTGGGTGCCGTTGATGGTGTCGGCGACGACCTGCCCCTGGATGTCGACCGCGAGTGCACCGTTGATCGACACCATGTTCCGGTTGGCGGCGATGACCTCCGGGGAGTTGACGATTTCGACCGGCAGGAACGCGACGTCGGTGTTGTCGTCGAGCCACTGGTAGAGGTCCACGGTGCCGAACGCGAAGGTCGTCACGCTGACACCGTCGTAGAGTCCCTTGGCCGTGTTGGTGACCTTGCCCGCCCTATGCAATTGCATGCAGCCGTCGGTGAACATCTCGCTGTGCAACCCGTAGTCACCGCCGTCGCCGTCGGCCAGCAGGGCGGCGATCTGACTCGGGATGGAGCCGATGCCCGTCTGCAACGTCGCGCCCGAACGGATGAACGCCACGGCGTGCCTGGCGATCTCTTTGTCGGCATCCGTCGGCGGCGGTCCGGGCAGGGCCAGCGGAGCGTCCGTCGAACGGATCAGCACGTCGATCTCGTCCACGTGCAGCGCGTGCCGGTACTGGTCGCCGAGGCCGAAGGTGCGCGGATAGGCATCGGACACCTCGACGATCAGCAGCCGTCGCGGGTCGGCTCCGGCCCGCCGCAGTTCCTCCACCGTGCCGCCGGCATGCAGCGACAGCGAGCACCACCCGTCGCTGTCGGGAGGCGTGGCCACCGTGGTCATGACCCGCGGCGACTGACGCTCCAGCAGCGGACCGAATCGGCGGAAATCCGCAGGCGTGAACTCGATCTCGGCGCCCGCGTCGCTGAGCGCCCGTTCCAGCGGGCCGAAGAATCCGGAGAGGTAGCGCACGCCCGAGCGTGAGAAGAGCTCGGTACCGACGGCCAGCAGGGCGCCATAGACACGCAGATCCGTCCAGTCCGTGCGCTCTCCCAGCGCGCGCAGGAACGCCGGTGGCTGGCCGGGGCCGAGCGGGATTCCGAGCGTGTCGGCGGGATCGAGTCGCGCGGCCGCTTCATCTGCGGTGAGCTCGGTGGGCATGGCCGATACCCTGCCATGCCCACCTGATTCGTCCCCGTGAATTCACCGAGCGGCCAACTCGCGCTGTCATGATGCCCCGATGGTTTCAGGCGGCTTTGCGGTTCTCGAGGTGCCGCGGGACACTCCGCCCGATCCGCAGGAATACCTGCAGGCGGTGATCGCGTGGCATTTCGGCGAGGACACCGGCTCGCCGTTCTGGCTGCGCGCGGCCGCGAGGCTCGGTTTCGACCCGCTTCGCGATGTCCGCACCCACGACGACCTTCGGATGTTCCCGAATCTGGTCGACGAGCTTCGCGATGTTCCCGTCGAAGACCTCATCCCTCGCGGCTACGGCCACCCGCTCCCGATCCCGCGGATCTTCGAATCGGGCGGCACCACAGGCGCCCCCAAGCGCACCGCGCAGCTGCCCGACTGGATCGAACAGGTGACACGCTGGCAGGTCGAGGATTTCAGCGCCGGCGGCTTCGTGCCCGGCGCGGGCCTGCTGTGCATGATGCCCAGTGGGCCGCACGGGGTGGGCCACTTCGACCGCGTGGTCGCCGAACGACTGGGCGCGGCGTTTCACGCGATCGATCTGGATCCGCGGTGGGTGAAAAAGGTGGCCGCCCGCGACACTCGGGCCGCCGAGAACGAAATCGCACTCTACGTCCGGCACGTCCTCGAACAGGCGCGCCACATTCTGGAAACCCAGCACGTCGCGAATCTGCATGCCACACCACCGCTTCTGGAAGCCATCGCCAACGATGAGCGCCTCACCGAACTGGTCAATCGGCGGATCCGCTACATCCTGCTCAGCGGGGCGCACGTCGACATCGACACCATGGGATTGTTCTGCGACATCTTCCCCGGTGTGTCGATCGCAATCGCATTCGGCAGCACCATGATTCTGTCGCAGGCCGCCACACGCACCGTCGGCGGAACATCGGTGTTCGACCCCCGTTCGCCCTATATCGTGTTCTGGGTCGTCGACCCCGACACCGGAGCCCGGGTGGCCTACGGGCAGCGCGGCCAGGTCGTCATGAACCACCTCAGCAAGGGGATGTTCATCCCGAACAATCTCGAGCGCGACACGGCGATCAGATGGCGCGGACCCGATGGCCAGGTGGGTGACTCCGTCAGCGACATCGCGCCCGTCGCCGTGTTCGACGGCGAACCGGTGATCGAGGGCGTGTACTGACCGTGGCCGGCGATCGTGTCGTGGTGGACGCGCTCGGGCCGGGTGGCCGGTACCGCACCCACAGCCGCGCGGTCGTCGCCGACGCCCGCGGCGAAGCACTGCTCGACATGTCCGTCGTCCCGCGGCTCTACGTGACGAGAACAATTGCCGCACAACGTAAAGCCGCACCTCTTGCCGTTGGCGAGCGGGGCACGGCACTCGGTCGCGCCGCCGAAATCTTCGTGTCGAAAACGATCGCGGGCCTGGACTTCCACGACTACGTCGACCTGACCTGCCGAATCTCGGGGCTGCCACTGACCGTCGCCAGAGCCGGAGCCGACGTGGTGGCCGAGTCGCTGACGACGGCGCTCGAATCGGTGCGCGCCGCCATCCCCGCGGGCGCAACGATGGACTGGCGCGACCAACCCGCAGGGGCGGTGTGGGCGCGCCGTGGCGAGGTGCTCGCGGTACATGCCCCCGGCAATGCGCCTGGCGTGCACGGCCTGTGGCCGCAGGCGCTGGCGCTCGGCTACCGCGTCGCCGTGCGGCCATCCCGACGCGAGCCACTCACCGCGCACCGGCTCGTCACCGCGTTGCGGCTTGCAGGATTCGCCGACACCGACGCGAGCTACCTGCCGACGGGGCACACGGGCGCCGACGCGATCGTGCGCTCCGCCGACCTCGCGCTCGTCTACGGCGGCCGGGACGTCGCCCAGCGATACGAGGCGGATCCTGCGGTGTTCGTCAACGGTCCGGGCCGCAGCAAGATCCTCATCACCGCAGAGCAGGACTGGCGCGACCACCTCGACGTGGTGGTGGATTCGGTTGCCGCACTGGGCGGTATGGCGTGTGTCAATGCCACCGCAGTGCTCTACGAGGGGGAGGCGGAGCCGCTGGCGCGCGCCATCGGTGAACGGCTGGCGCTTCTGCAGCCACTGCCCAACACGGATCAGCGCGCGGTGCTGCCCACGATGCCCCGGGAGGGGGCCGACGCCCTGGCGGCCCATCTCGCCCGCAGGGCCGCGGCCGCGACGGCCATCCTCGGAGCCGAGCAGGTGGTCGCCGATGTCGGCGACGGCTTGGCCGCCCTTCGGCCCGCGGTGCACCTGCTGTCGGCTCCGGATCCGCGGACGCTCGGGGTGGAGCTGCCCTTTCCGTGCGTCTGGGTGTCTCCCTGGTCGCGCGACGACGGGCTGACCCCACTGCGTGATTCGCTAGCACTCACCGCGATCTCCTCGGATGGGGAACTGATCGACCGTCTCGTGCAGGACCCCACGATCGTCAATGTGTACCGCGGCGGTGTCCCCACCCACCGCGCCGCCCCGCAGATCCCGCACGACGGGTTCCTTGCAGATTTCCTGATGCGCAACAAGGGATTCGTCGGCGGGTGATCTTGCGGCCCGGTAGGTCCGCACCTTTCAAGATCTTTTTTGCCCGGGATCCGATGGGGTGCCGCGTCGCGACTCCCGAAGCCGTGACCTGCTGTTTTTTACGACGGCGTCAGCCCGAGGCGGCCCGTTTCGGCGGAAATTCGGGGCTGCAGCGCCGGACGTAGGTCTTGACCGGCGAGAAGGCCAACCCCATTCTGACGCTGCATTTGCTCAGACGAAGCAAGCATCCACGCCTGCCATAGTGGCCAGGCCCTTCAACCATGGGGGTTGTATGTACGTTAAGTCCGCGCGCCACAACGTGATTCCGCGCTCCGTGCCCAAGCACGTGGCGACCGGTGTCGCAGGCGCGGCGATGGTCGGTCTCGGCGCACTGGTTATCGCCGCAGCGGGCGCCACCGACGAACCGACGACGACCTCGGCGCACACGGCCGAAATCACGCTCGTCGCAAGCGAAGAATGCGTGCCGGGCGGGCTCATCGGCTGCGCCGGCGCCGGAAGCACCTCGACGGCCAGCCCGACGGCGCTGCTAGCCGCCACGAGCGCCAATCCCGCCTTCCGCCCGATGATCGGCGACGGCGGTTGGCTCATCGGCAACGGCCTCGACGCGGCCGCCGACTGCGAGGGCGACGCCTGCAACGGCGGTGACGGCGGCCTCCTCTGGGGCAGCGGTGGCGCGGGCGCAGCGGGCAAGGCGGCGGTGTACGCCGCTGACGGCACCCTGATCTCGGCCGCCACCGCGGGCGGCAAGGGCGGCAACGCAGGCCTGTTCGGCGGATCCGGTGGCGCAGGCGGTGCCGGTGGCGCCGACATCAACACCAGCGCCGCAGGCGCGAATGCCAACGCCGTCGGTGGAGCCGGCGGCGCAGGCGGCGAGGGCGCCAAGCTCTTCCCGAGCCGCGGCGGTGCCGGTGGCGCAGGCGGTGCGGCCTCGTCGCTGAACGGCAATGCGACCGGCGGTGCAGGCGGTGCGGGCGGTCGCGCCAACATCGGCTTGCCGCTGCCCAATGAAACACCGGAGAGCCCGTACGGGCCCGGTGCAGGCGGCGCAGGCGGCGCGGCCACGGTTGGCGCCCCGGGCGCCTCCGGCGGTACCGGAACCGGGGCTTCCACCCAGACCGCGACCGGCGGCAGCGGCGGCGACGGCGGCTACGGCCTCGTGTCCGGCGGCGCCACGCCCGATCTCGTCGGCAATGGCGGCAAGGGCGGCGCCGGCACCGCGTACGGAGCCGGCAAGGCTGTCGGCGGTGAGGGCGGCGATGGCGGCGGCCGACTGGCATCCCGCGCTGCCAACGGCGGCAGTGGCGGCGCGGCCACTTCCGAAACCGGCACGGCCACGGGTGGATCGGCCGGATCCGGCGGCAGCGCCGAACTGACCGGGCTCGGCGGCCGCGGCGGCGTCGGCGGCAACGCGACCTCCACCGCGGGTGGCAACACCACCGGCGGCCGTGGCGGCAACGGCGGCGATGGCGGCAAGCTCGGCGGCAACGGCGGCGTCGGCCGTAACGGCGGCAACGCCACCGGCGGCACCGCGCGTGGCGGCAACGGCGGCACCGGCGGCGACGGCGGTTCGGCGACAGCCGAAGGCACCGGACTCGGTGGCAACGGCGGTAACGGCGGCAATGCCAGCCCGAGTGCCGGCAAGGCCGGGACGGGAGGCAACGGCGGTGCCGGTGGCCGCGGCGGAGCAGCCGATGGCAACCAGGGCAATGACGGCAACGACGGTGGTGCCAGCAGCACCTAGATCGTCGTCGACGCTGTGAGAGCGGGTACGGGAGTCCACAGGCTCCCGTACCCGCTTCCTGTTTCCGTGCCAGAATCGACGGTCCACCTGCGCGTACACCGGATGATCAAGCCAAGTCCACCTCACATGGTTTACTGAGTTGCACAGCTGAGTCGACCGTGGAGGAGGTGGAATGGCTCGCAGTACTCCCCTGGCGCCGATGATCGGGCCGGACGCCGTCGCATCCCGCGCGGCCGTCCGCTCCCCCAAGACCGCCGAACTCGTCGCCGGAACGCTGCGTCGCATGGTCGTCGAGGGACAACTCAAAGACGGCGACTTCCTTCCCAACGAGGCCGAACTGATGGCCCACTTCGGCGTCAGCAGGCCGACGCTGCGCGAAGCGGTCCGCGTCCTGGAGTCCGAGCGTCTCGTCGAGGTGCGGCGGGGCTCCCGCACCGGGGCGCGCGTCCGGGTTCCCGGACCCGAGGTGGTCGCCCGCCCCGCCGGCCTGCTGTTGGAGCTATCGGGCGCCACCATCGCCGATCTGCTGACCGCGAAGTCCGGCATCGAGCCGATGGCAGCGCGTCTGCTCGCCGAATCGGGTTCGGCGGAGGCATTCGACGAGCTCGAGCAGATGCTCGAAGAGCTCATCACCGACGGTTACCAGTCCTCCCGACTTGCCGAGGCGACGGGCGCGTTCCATCTGCGTGTGGTGCAACTGTCGGGCAACGCCACGCTGAGCATCGTCGCCGGCATGCTGCACGAGATCACGGTCAGGCACACGGCGTTCGTGTTCAACGAGCGCCGCCCCGTGTCGAAGGCCGACTACGACAAGCTGATGCGGTCCTACCGCAAGCTGATGCAGTTCCTGCGTGCCGGCGACGCCGCCGGTGCGGAAGCGCACTGGCGCAAGCATCTCGACACCTCGCGCGAGCTGTTGCTGACGGGCCTGGAGAGCGTGCCCGTGCGCGACGTGATGGGCTGACGGTCTGCGCGCACACCGAAATCCGCCCTGTGCCCAGGCAGTTCGAGTAAGCGTCTGCAATAGGTGGATCTCGACCGTCAGGCGTCGGCGCCGGCAGTGCCTTTCTGTGCCCACGTCACGTGGACCGGCACGGTGTCGTCCCACGGCTGGCGGGTGACCATGTCGGCGACCATCACGTAGCCACGCTCGAACTCACCGGTCGCGGCGTCGACGAGGCGGTACTCCTGGCGCTGCTGGTGAATCGGCTGCGCGTCGAGCAGCAGCACCCGCACCTCGCCCGGCTCGAAATGGCACCGCTTCTGCAACGCGGCGATCAGCTGCTCGTTATGCATGTGGCCGTCGCCGAAGTTCCATCCGATCGCGGTGCTGCAGATCCGCTCGCCGTCGGTGAGCACGTAGTCCGATTCGTCGTACCCGGCCATCACCCGGTGCGCCAGCGTGAACATGGCCCGGCCGTGGGTGTTGAACGACCGGAACGCATACCCCATGTAGAGGTACATCTCGGCGGTTTCCTTGCTGCCGTAGAACTTCTCCATCTGGGCAGCAGGCATGCTCGCGATCGCGACGATGCCGTTGGTGATCTTCTCCGCCGCGGACGGCTTCACACACCACAGCGAGGTGTCCCAGTTGCCGGCGTAGTAGCGCATGCCGGGCAGGAAGGACACCTTGCGGGGGAAGAGGTTTCCGACGACGACGGTGCCTGCGACGGCGGCGAACAGCACGATGGGCCACGGGCTGTTCAGGTCCCCGAGGCCGACGCCGGCGTTGCCGACGAACAGCGCCACCACGCTGAACTGCATGAAGACGTTCCATTCCAGCGGCACGCCCATCGGGATCGCCGACAGGATACCGAAATGGAAGACGAGCATGACGAACGCGGCGATGTAGGTCGGCCAGCCGCCGTGGCTGAAGAACAGCACGAGCGGCACCAGCATCTCGATGGCGGTCGAGAAGTGCGCCAGCACCCGTGAGGCCCGGCCGGGGCGCAGGTCATCCGGGAAGTGCTCGAAGAACTTTCGCTTGATCCACCGCGGCCGCATGACCGGGTTGTTGCTCATCATCGTGGAGATGACGAACGGGAAATGCTTGTTCAGTTTCGATGTCGCGGCGCCCATCCAGATCACCAGGCAGACCAGCTTGGCGGCGATGATGATGTCGGCGCCGCTGAACAGGAAGCACACGGCCAGTGAGCCGTACACCTCGCCGCGGGCGGCCAGGAAGATCACCTTGTCGCGCAGGCCCGCGACGATGAGCAGGCCGATGATCGTCGCGGTCTGCCACACGGGAAGGACACCGACTTCCGAGCCGATCTCCGGGATGGGGCCGGTGCCGTTCGACGCGAGCGCGACCACCAGCATGACCAGGAGTGCCGCATAGAGTGCGACGTCGAGCGGTGTCCGGGTGTCGCCGGCCGTCAGCGGGACGCGGTTGGGCCACGGTGGCAGCCGAATGGTCTTGGGCCGCAGCCAGTAGAGGATGGACCCCATCGGCGGGAAGAAGCGGTTGTTGAGCGGACCGAAGCCGCAGCCGAGGCCGACGACCTCGAAGAGCATCGTGTAGAAGACGACCTTCTGGTACACGATCGGCTCGTGGTACCACGCCGTCACGTTGGTGAAACCGTCGATGCCGGTCGTGGTCGCCACGACGATCACCCATGCGACGAGGACGTAGAGAAGGATCTTCACCACATAGAACAGGTGCATGACGACCGGTGTGCCGAAGCCGACCTCGGCCCAGTGCCGGGCCATCGGGACGATCCGTTCGGCGCGGGTGCCCTTGCTCCATTCCGCATAGTCGACGACGGGCGCGTCCTGTTTGAGAAAACCCATGCCGGCTAGATTAGAACGTGTTCCAGTTCGGCTGGCGCGAACGTCGGCAAAAGGCGGCGAATTATGCGCTCTGCTTGGCGGGCGGCCGGTAGAAGATCACCAGCTGGCCGATGCCGCCTGCGAGCCCCAGGACCGCGGCGATCGCCAGGCCCCACCAGCCGGAGAGGTAGTCGTAGACCCCGGAGTTGCGCAACAGCGCGTAGTCCAGACTCAGCTTGCCGGCGCCGGTGGTGGCGATGCCCACCGCCGAGGCGGCCAGCACCAGGTTGTACTCCCAGCCCTCCTTGACGATGAAGAAGCCGTTCGCCTTGTGGACGGTCCAGGCGGCGACGAACATCAATGCGACGAAGCCCGCGGCGGGGATCGGGGTGAGCAGGCCGACGGCCAGCCCGAGACCTGCTGCCATCTCGGTGGTCGCCGCCACCCGGGCGTGGAACATGCCCGGCTTCATCCCCATGCTGTCGAACCAGCCGGCGGTACCCTTGAGCCCGCCCTTGCCGAAGAACTTGTTGTACCCGTGGGCGGCCATGGTCAGGCCGAGGACGACGCGCAGGATCAGGAGTCCGACATCGTAGGCAGTCATGTAACAAAACTTAGAACATCTGTCACGTCACCGCTCACCCCCCTCATGCCGCGGGCACCCAGTTGCCGTGGAATCCGGCAGGCACCCGGTGGGGCAGATGGATGCGTGCGACGTCCTCCAGAGTGCCCGCGTCGAGGATGGCCAGCTCGCTGCGGTCGCTCGCGCGGTCGTAGACGTAACCCATCAGCACGCCGTCGTCTTCGGCGGCATCCGTCGTGGCCGGGTGGAAGACGAACTCCCCCACTGCTTTTCCGGCGCCGAACGACCGGCTGAGGGATCCGTTCCCGACCAGGTCGTGTTTGAGCAGCGTTCCGGTGGTGTCGGCACCGGTGGTGACCTGCGGCGCATAGCCGTAGCGGTGCCGTTTCCCGACCAGCCGTTCGTCGACGCGGGGAAACTCCTGTCCTCGATCGTCGATCCGCGATTCACGCACCTTGCCGTTGGACAGGTCGACTGTCCACCTGTCCAGGGTCGGCGGCCCTTCGTTGGGACCGAGGTGGTCGGTGGCGAACATCTTCTGATGCCGCACGACGTCGAGGGCGATCGTGTCGTCCTCGGGTGAGTCGTAGGCGTTCATCGGATGGAAGACGTAGCACGGCTCCACGTCGAACCAGCGGACGTCGGCGTTCGTGCCCTCGCGCGGCATGACACCGATGCGGGCCGGGTACTTCGGATTCCAGGAGTACGGGAAGCTGTGATCCGACGACGGGGTTCGCGGTTTGCGGGCCCTGATCGGGTCAGGCATGCGCACCCGAGTCATCAACGCCGACAACATCAATCGCGCGGGCAACCTCAGGCCCCGCGGGACGGTCAGCTCGACGGCCCGGCGCACGTCGAAGGTGACCGGCAGGTCGTAGAGGATCACATGCTTTTCGGTCAGCGAGAAGTCGTGCATCATGGGGCAGCCCGTGACCTCGATGTCGACGGTTCGCCTGGCACGGCCGTCGACGCCGATCACCGAGTACTGCACCGTGTTTCCGTGCAGGACGCGGTACGACACCGCGTGCAGCTCACCGGTTTCGGGGTCCCGTTTGGGGTGTGCGGTGTAGCCGCCGGTCAGGGTGCCGTCGAAATCGCAGACGCCCACGGTGTCCAGTTCGTCGGTCAGCTCATAGTTGGCGACGCCGGCTTCGATGAGCGCCAACGTCTTTCCCGCATGCCCGATGACATTGGTGTTCGCCCCGACCGAGGCGGTGCCGAAGTGCCCCCCACGCCTGGGTTCACCAAGCAGCCGTGCGGCCTGCGGCCCTCGCACCCACCGATTGCGGTACCACTCGGCCCTGCCATCGCGCATCCGGATGCCATGGACCATGCCGTCGCCGACGAACCAGTGATAGAGCTCGGGATCGATCTCCTCGATCGGATTCGGGCCGTTACGCAGATAGCGCCCGTCGAGGTAGTCCGGAATCGTTCCCGTCACCGCCAGGTCGGTCAGCGTGTATTCCCGCGACAGCGGGGCCAGCGCCCCCTCCCGATACCGATTCCCCATCGCCCCACTCCTATAACAGCGTTATAAGTACGTTGTGTATAACACCGTTATGGCAGCATGGCAAGGATGAGTTCCGGACGTGAGAGTGTGCGGGACCGGCTCGTGGCAGCCGGGATCCGGCTGATGGAGCGCGACGGCCTCGCCGCGCTGAGCGCGCGCAGCATCACCTCCGAAGCCGGCACGTCGACGATGGCGTTGTACACCCACCTCGGCGGCATGCCCGGGTTGATCGACGCGATCGCCGTCGACATCTTCCTGGGATTCACCCAGGTGCTCACCGAGGTGCCGGAGACCGACGATCCGGTGGCCGACTTTCTGTCGATGGGGCTGGCGTATCACCAGTACGCACTCGCGAATCCGGCACGCTATCAACTGATTTTCGGCGCCACCTCCCCTGCGTCGGTCGCCAAATTCCGCGCCGACATCACCGTCTCCGGCAGCGCGACCAACCGCGCCGAATGGACGGCATCGTTCGGGGCACTGCACAACGCGGTGCACCGGATGATGGACGCCGGACGAATCCGCGACGACGACGAACTCGCGGTCGCAGGCCGGCTGTGGAGCATCAACCACGGCGCCGTCATGCTGGAACTCGCCGGCTTCTTCGGCCACGAAGGTCACGGCCTCGCGCAGATTCTCGGGCCCCTCATCATCGACGCACTCGTCGGCATGGGTGACGATCGCGACGCCGCGATGCGATCGATGGAGGCGGTGATCGCGTCGCTCGGCGAGCAGGACTAGCGAAGTTCGCCGGCCAGTCGTTCGACGTAGGCATCGATGTCGCCGATGCACGATTCGGCGCCGTGCACGCTGACCGTGACCGTGTCGGCGATGCCGTGCACACCGTGGGTCAGGCCCATCATCGGGGACAACGCCGGCAATGCAGCGGTGAAGACCACGGAGGCGTCGCCGAATGCCAGGTCTGCGGGGCCACGGTTCACACTCGAGACCACGGTGTTGCCGATGACCGTGTCCCACCGCGTCGCGGGATCGAATTGCCCTACACCCCAACGCAACAGCGGAGCGGGGAGGGCGGCAAACGCCGCAGCCTCGGCACGCATCGCCGGATGTGCCGCGCGGCGCCTGCGGGCAGCGAGTTCGGCGGCGATCAACTGCACGCGAAGACCGGATTCGGCGTCCGGATGGAGCCCGACGCCGACATTGCCGTAGTGGTTGTTCGACCGTCGCGGACCACTTTTCGCCATGGGCACCTCGGCGCCGAGCTGCGACGGGTCGTCACCGAGCTCGCGGAGATGGGCGGCCAGGGCGGTGCCGATCGCGGCCAGCACGCCCACGGTGACCGTGGGGCCGCGGATCTCCTGGCGCCCACACACCACCGTCCGTAGCTGCCGGTCCCCTTCGGGCCTTCGGTTCGTGCGCAGCACCGGGCGCGGAAACGCTTGTGGGGGAACCAAACCCGACTCCGTGTCGCGCACCAGTCTGCGATGAGCGCGTCCCGCGGCAAATGCCAGCACCGGCATCACCGTGCGCGACCTGCGCGTCGGGGCGACCGTCGGCACGTCGCCGTCGCGGCCGAACAGTCGGGCCGCCAGGGCAGACGCCCGGACACCGTCGGCCAGGGCGTGACTGATCTGCAGCACCGCGACGGTGCCACGGCCCCTCGCGCGTGGAAGTCCTTCGACGTCCCCGAAGATGTGCAGTCGCCACGTGCGCACCCGCACGTCGAGCTGGTCGTCGGCCAGTGCCGGCACGGCCTTCAGGCAACCCGCCCATGTCGGGTCGTCGAGAGCGTGCACCACGAACTGGTCCTGATCGACATGCCGAGGCACCCATGCCGGATAGGTCCAGAATCCCGCATCGTCGATACGCAACCGCAGGTCCTCGCACGCTCGCGCCCGGTCGCGGACGGCGCCCAGCGCGTCGTCGAGGCAGGTCGCCCCCCGCTCGAATGCGAAGAGCAGAAACTGGTCACTGGGGACCGCACGGGACAGCCAGTAGGTCTGGGCGTCGACCGCGGTGAGCCGCCGCGCCGTCATAAGCCCCAGGCCGTGCGGGCCGCAGCCGCCCCGAACGCTAGACAGGGTCGAACTGAGAGATCAGCCAGCGATCGTCGACCTTCTCCAGCGTGACCCGAACGCTGGAGGCGGTGTCGGTCGGCGCGTCCTGACCCACTGTCACCGTCTGGTTCACGAACAGCAGGACCACGGCCTTGTCACCGGACAGCGATACCGACGCCGCGGCGGGCACCGTCGCGATCGCCGAGATCTGCTTCTCCCGGGCGCCGGGAATCACGACGTCATTGGTCAGTGACGTGTAGGACTCCCGGAACTCGCCGGTGAGCAGGTCGCGGGCGGCGCCGAGCTGCTCCTCCACCTTGTCGGGCGTGTAGGACAGCAGAGCGATCGTTCCCTCGCGAGCCGCCTGCACCGTGGTCTCGGCCAGCGACGGGTGACTGGTGGGTTCGGTCGACATCATGCCGGCACGGTTGGTGTCGTCGAGCCACTTCAGGTATCCGGCGCCTGCCGCCAGCGCCAGCGCCAGGGCGGGCAGCACGACGAACGCGACGACGCGCGACCACTGGATCCCCCGCTTGCCCGGTGCCGCCAGGGCGGGCTCCTCGACGCCGTCGGACTCCTCGATCTCGTCGGCTTCGGTGTCGGCGGGTGCGGTCTCCTCGACGGTCTCCGCTGCGGTGTCGTCTGCCACGGTCTCGGTCGCCTCGTCGCCTTTCACGTCTTCGGTCACGGCACGAACTCCACGTTCGACACCTTGGCGTCTCCGTCGATGTCCTGCACCGAGATTCGCATCCGCCACGCCCGCGGCTGTTGCTCGGGGGCACCGGCGTTCGTCGTCTGGACCGTCACCGCGACCAGAACCTGGGCCTCGTTATCGCTTGCCGACTCGATGCCGGCCTCGGCAATGGTGCCCACCGACTTCGACTGTGCCTGCTTCACCACCTGGACGAACGGCTCCGCCCGCTGCTGGAATTCGTCGTAGAACGAACCCGTCGCCGAGTCCAGGATGCGCTGCACGTCGGCGTCGGCCGTCTCCCAGCCGATCGTGGTGAGGTTCAGCGCGCCCTGCCGACCGACCTGCAGGAACACGTTGCGCTGTTCCTCGGCGCGATGCGACTCGTAGGTGCGGTAGCCCAGCCACCCCACAAGGCCCGCGAGAGCCAACACGCCGACCAGACCGGCGATGAGCGCCAACGAGACATGCGACATCGGCGGCTTCGCGGGTGCGTCGTCCTCGTCGGCCCCCGCGTCGTCTTCCGCGTCGTCGTCCTCGTCGGCCCCCGCGTCGTCTTCAGCGTCGTCTTCAGCGGTGTCGACCCGCTCTACGGCGTCCTTGTCGGCCGGCTGGACTTCCTTCGCCGTCTCTGTCAGTTCCCCGTCGGGGGCAGCAGCATCGTCTGCCATGTTTGCTCCTCGTTGGCACCCTGGGCCAGGTTGGACTGCGTATACACACGTCCGTCCGGTCCAACGTACGTGCCGTTCGCGGGATCATATTCGGCGGCCGCCATCGGCGGCGGCGCCGGTCCCGCGGGCGGAGCCGGTTCTGCAGGTGGCGAACCGGGGGGCAGCTGCGGAACGGCCTGCCCGGACAGCGTCGCGTTCGGGTCGCCCTTCCAGTTGTAGCCGTCGTTCAGCGGCACGTAGTTCTCGTTGCTCTCGCACATCTTCGCGGTCGGTGCGCGCTTGCCGGGCACCGTGACGCACGGGATGTTGCGGGCGCCGCGCACGTTGAACGCGCCGTCCTGCGGCACCCGGCAGTACACGTCGCCCGCCGGCCGGTCCGGATAGTCCTCGAACGTCGGCGGTCTCTGCTGCTGAGGCGGCAGGAAGCCGGTGTTGCAGGTGGGCGGGATGTTCAGGTTCAGATTCAGGGTGAGGTAGTCACCCATGTAGTCCTGCTTGGTGCCGCTCTTGGCGACGCCCACCGCCTGGGTCACCGCGGTGCCCTGAGGAAGCAGGACGAGCAGCTGCTCGAGGTTCGGCTGGTAGGTGACGGCGACTTCGCCGACGCTGACCAGGTTGGCGAGCACCACGGGCAGCGTGGGTTGCAGCTGATCGAACAGCGCCCGCACCTCTTCGGCCGCGCCGGGGCCGCTGCTCAGGATGCCCGACACCGATTGATCTTCGCGCTGCAGCTGACCCGTGATGTTCGCCAGGTTCGACGCCCAGGCCTGGATCGAGCCCGACGTGTCGGTCTGCGAGTCGAGCACCGGCTGAACCTGGTCGACGACGGTGGTCAGCGAATCCAGGTTCTGCCTGGCATCGATCGCCAGTTGGGACGACCCGTTGACCAGTCGGCGCAGTTCGGGACCGAGTCCGCCGACCGCCAGATAGGACTCGTCGATCACCGTCTTCAGATTCTCCTGCGGGATCGCCTGCAGACCCTCGTTGGTCAGCTCCAGCACGGTGTTCACGTCCGGTGGTACCCGCGCGCGGTCGCGGGGTATGACGTCGCCGTCGCGTAGCACGGGGCCGGCGGCGCTCTGCGGGACGAGTTCGACGAACTGTTCGCCGACCGCAGACTGGCTGCGCACCGATGCGATGAGATCGGCGGGGATCTCCACCCCCGAGTCGAGCGACAACCGAGCCTCCACCCCGCGATCGGTCAGGCCGACGCCTTCGACGATGCCGACCTGCGAACCGCGGTAGGTGACGTTGCCCCGCTCATAGAGGCCACCGGTCTCGGGCAGCTCGAGGGTGACGTTGTACTGGCCGATACCCAGCATCGCCGGCAACCGCATGTACCCGAAAACCATGATGCCCAAGGCGGTTACGGCCAGCACCGCGAAGATCGTGAGCTGGATGAGGATCTGTCGTGTCAGTCGCATGCGTCAGCGCCCCTGATCCCAGCGATACGGCGCCACCAATGGGTTCCCGCCAGGCGGCGGGACGTTGTGGTTGCACGGACTGGGCATCTGCCCGATGGTGCGGCCCCACTGCAATTCCAGCCAGGTGAGATTGCACTCGAACCGGGTCCCGGTGAAGAAACCCTGGTCGATCCGGCTCAAGGTCAGGTCGACGATCAACGTCAGGTTGGCGTAGTCACCGCGCAACCAGTTGGTCAGCGTCTCCTTCGGGAACGGGAACGTGGGCAGGAAGCTCAGCGACCGGGTGAGCGCGGGCCCGGCGTCGGCCAGCGACTGCAGCACCGGCCCGATGTCCTTGAGCTCCTGGACCAGCGCCTCGCGGGTCTGGTTCACCGAATCGGCCGCCAGCGCACTGAATCTGCCCAGCTGCACCAGGGCCTCGGACAGCTGCTCGCGCTGGTCGCGCAGCACGGCAAGCGCATCGGGAATGGTCTTCAACGCCCTGTCCACCACGGGCTTCTGTTCGGCGATCTGGCCCACCAGGGCGTCGAGGCTCTCCGACGTGGCGATGATGTCGTTCTTCTGCTCGTCGAGGTGTCCGATCGCGATGTCGAGCTGCTGGATGAGGCTGCGCAGGTCGTTCTCGCGACCGGTGAAGGCGACGCTGAGCGCCTCGGTGATGTCCTGGATGTTTCCGAGACCGCCACCGTTGAGCAGCAGTGCGACCGCGGCCAGCGCCTGCTCGGTGGTGGGGAACGCGCCGGAGTTGTCCAGCGGGATCAGCGCACCCTCGCCGAGCCTGCCCTGCGGCGGCTGGTCCGCAGGCGCCGACAACTCGACGTGCTGCGAACCCAGCAGGCTGGTCTGACCGATCTTGGCGGTCGCGTTGGCGGGCAGGTTCACATCGCCGTTGAGCGTCATGGTGACCAACGCGTGCCAGCCCTGCCGTTCGATCTTGCTGACGGTGCCGACGTTGACATCCCCGACCCGCACGCGCGAGTTCTCCTCGACGTTGTCGACGTCGGGCATCTGGGCCTGGATGGTGAACGAGCCGGGGCCGCCCCCCTGAGTACCCGGAAGCGGAATGGAATTCAGCCCGCGCCAACCACATCCGGATGCGGCCAGCGCGACGGCGAGGACGGCCGTCACCTTGGCACCGCGGGTCACGATCCGCCTCCCGGCACCATCATTCCCTGCAAACCGTCGTTCGGGTTGGTCGCGACAGGCGCTTCGGCAGCCCCGGGCGGCGCGTTCAGCAACAGCGGGCCCTGACCGGGAGGCAGCGTGGCCGGGTCCGTTGCGGGCGGCGCGGACAGCGGACCCGCAGCTGCAGGCGGTGGCCCCGCCGGAGCGGGCCCGCCCGGCGGAATGTAGTCGGGCCGAAGCCAATCCTCGCTGTAGGTCAGCTCATTGGGCCGCGTGGAGGCGCCGACGAGCTGATTGAGGCCCAGCGGCGGGAAGTTGTACTGGCGGTTCTTCATGATGGGCGCCAGATACTGCACGCACAGCTTGGACGACTCCTCGGCCCCCAGGCGGGACGCGGCCTGCACTGCGCCGCAGAGGAACTGGATCGGGTTGGCGAAGTTGTTCACCGCAAGGATCGCGCTGGCCCCGCCTTGGGCCGGCTGCCAGATGTTGACGTAGTTCTGGAACGTGTTGGGCGCACTGTGCAGGAACTGTTCGACGTCATCGAGGCTCTCGTTGAGCGCCGTCGTCACACCCGCCAGCTTCTCCGAGGTGGTGCCGAGCGCGTCGCGGTTCTCGGCGACGAAGGCCTGCACCTCGGGTACGACGGCATTGAGATCCCTTATCGCGCTGGCGACTTCGTCCGGGCCGTCGGCGAGAAGCCCGGTGACTGAGGCGAGGTTCTGGTTCAGCTGCCGCATCAGGTCGGTGCTGTCCTGCAGCGCCAACACCAGGATCGCCAGGTTCTTGACGGTCGAGAAGATGTCGGTGCTGCGATCGCCCAACGCCGAGAAGGCCTGCGACAGTTTGATGACGGTCTCCCGGATGCTGGCGCCCTGGCCGCGCAGGTTGTCGGCGGTCGTGTTGATCACCGATCCCAGCGGGCTCACGCCGCCGGGTTCGGTCGGCTGCAATGTCTCGCTGAGCCGTTCGAGCTGGCCCCGCACCTGATCCCATTCGACGGGGACCACGGTGCGCTCCAGCGGGATCACCGTGTTGTCGCCCATCACCGGCCCGCCGGTGTAGACCGGTGTGAGCTGGATGGCACGCGAGGTCACCAGCGCCGGTGACAGGATCGCGGCGTTCGCGTCCGCGGGCACGTCGTAGCGGTCGTCGTACCAGAACGAGATCTTCACCCGTTCCGGCTCGGGCTCGATCGCGGTGATCCGGCCGACCGGCACACCGAGGATGCGGACGTCGTCACCGACGTAGATGCCGTTGCTGTTGTCGAAGTAGCCGACGACATTAATGCGGTTCACCTTGTCGGTGGTGCGCACCAGGATTGCCACACCGGCCACCAGGAGTGCGACCAGGACGAGGCCGACCCAGGTTCTGGGTTTTCTCATGGCGTGGCCTCCCCGGGAACGGGAACGAGCGGAGGCGCCTCACCCGGCGCCGGGACGAACACCCCCGTGTTCAGGTCGGGTGTCGAAGCCAGTCCAGGCGGCGCCAGCGCGGGCGGCCCGGGCGGCGGCCCGCCGGGTGGCGGTGCGGGCAGCGGCTCGCGGTACGGGTAGCAACCCGTCGGCCCCGGCAGCGGGATTCCCGGCGGCCCGCAGCCCGTGTCACCGGGATTGCCGGTGATGGCGTCGGGAATCGTCATCCTCGGTTCGCCGCCCTGGCCGGTGCGCGGGAACGGCACCGGCATGGCCGGGGTGCCGGGCTGGCCGACCTGGGGGTCGAAACGCTGCGACGGCAGCAGCACGTTCGGATCGAGGCCCAGATCGGAGAAGGCCACGTCGATGAACGGCTGCAGGAACTGACCGGGCAGCAGGTTGGAGATGTAGTTCTTGAAGAACGGACCCGATGACACCGACTCGCCCAGCGACAACGAGTACTGGTTCAGCAGTTTGAGCGACTCCTGCAACCGCTCTTTGCGGTTGTCGAGGATCGTCAACACGCCGTTAAGCTTGTCCAGCGCAGGCTTCAGAGTGGCGCGGTTCTCCCCGATGAAACCCTGCAGCTGCTGGCTGAGGGCGGAGATGCTGCCCGAGATCTGATCCAAAGCCGCACTCTGACTTTGCAATTCGGCCAACAGGGCATTGGTGTTGGACACCAGGCTGACCACCTGGTCGCTGCGCTCCGCCAGAACGGTGGTGGCCTTGTTCGCGTTGGCGAGAAGGTTGCGGAGTTCGGCGTCGCGCTCGTTGAGGGTGTCGGAGAACCGCGCCACCCCCTCGACCGCGATCTTCAACTGAGGTGGCGTGTCGGCGAACGTGGCCGAGAGCACGCGCAGGGATTCCGAGAGCTGATCGGTGTTCAATCCGCTGATCGTGGTCGCCAGTTCACCGAGTGCATCGGGGAGCTGATAGGGCGACGTCGTCCGATCCAGCGGGATGGTGCCGTCCTGTTGACCTTCGCCGCGGGCGACCACCTCGAGGATCTTGGTGCCCAGCAGGCCCTTGGTCTTGATCGCGGCCTCGGTTCGGTCGCCGAGCCGGATATCCTTGTCGACGGTGAAGGTCACCAGCACCTGGGGGCCGTCGAGCTCGATCGACTCGACCTGGCCGACCTTGAACCCCGAAACCTGAACGGCGGCATCGGTGGTCAGGCCGCCGGCTTCGGCGAAGTAGGCGGTGTACTCCCGGCCCTGGTTGACGAACGGGAGTTTGTCGTAGTTCACGGAGCCGAGCACGATTGCCGCGGTGATTCCCACACCGACCGCGCCGATGACCATCTGGTTGCGTTCGCTGAACGGCTTCATCGCGGAGCGCACCTCCCGCTGGTCTGCCCGGCGACCTTGATGTAAACCGGTTGCCCGCCTTTACCGTTGGTCTTGAGCACGAGATCGCACAGGTAGAAGCTGAAGAAGTCGCCATAGATGCCCTGTCGGGCCAGCGCCTTGTAGGCATCCGGGAGGGTGTTGATGACGTTGTCGAAGTATTCGTGATCGGCCACGACGATCCCGGCGGCCCGGTCGGTTTCCTGGACGACCTTCTGCAGCGGCGGGCGGGCCTGTGACAGCAGATCGGTGATGCTGCCCGCGGCAGCGTTGGTGTACGCCAGCCCGTCGCTGATGTCCTGCCCGCGGGACTCGAGACCCTCCACGAGTTCGGACAGCGAGGTGACCGCCTTGTCGAACTGATCGCTCTGGTCACCCAGCGAGCCGAGCACCGTGTTCAGGTTGACGATGACCTCGCCGATCAACTGGTCGCGGTCTGCCAGCGTGCTCGTCAGGGCCGCCGTCTGGGCGAGGAAGGAGTTGACGGTGCCACCCTGGCCCTGCAGCGCGGTGATGAGTTGCCCTGAGAGCGCGTTGATCTGGTCGGGATCCAGCGCCTGGAACAGCGGACGGAAACCTCCGATCAGAGCATCGAGGTCCAGCGCGGGTGAGGTGCGGGCCAGCGGAATGGTGTCGCCCGCGTCGAGCTTGCGCGTCCCGCCCGCGCCTTCCTCCAACGCCAGATAGCGGCCGCCGATCAAATCGTCGTATCGGATCACGGCACGGCTTCCCTCGGTGAGCACCACCGAGTCGTCGGCGGAGAACTCGACCAGGGCGGTGGTGTCGGGCTGGATCTCGACATTTGTGACCTTGCCGACCTCGACACCGGCGATCCGGACGAAATCGTTGGTCTCCAGCCCGGTGACGTTGATGAACTCGGCGCGGTAGTCGTTCGACTTCTCGCCGAAGCGCATCTGGCCGAACACCGCGAACAAGCCGAAGACACCGAGCAGGCACACAGCCAGGAACACCCCGAGTCGCGTGGCGTCGCGCCGGACACTGACTGACATCGGTTTCCTCTCTGTGTGTTTCGCGGGCGGGTGGATCTATCGGGGCGGTCCGGGTAGCGCCGGAACCGGGGGCGGGACGAATGGGTACGGAACAGCGGTCGGCTGCAACTGCGCCGGATTCGGCACGTAGAACGGCTCAGATCCGGGCCGCGGACCGGGGTCACGCGGAGCCCCCGGCGGCGGCGCCGGCGGCAGGCCGGGCCACAGCGGGGTGCCGTCGGGCGCATACAACTGCGCACCGTAGGCGGGGGCACCTGGATACGGGACCGGCCCGATCGCGGGTCCGCCGAAGTTGTTACGGATGCTCGGCGGCTCGGGGACGGCGCGGGTCACCGGGAAGTAGTTGGCGTAGATCGGGAATGCGATACCCGGGTTGGGGCGCCAATCCAGGCCGGAGCCGAAGCCGGTGTTGGTGACCAGATTGCGCACCGGCCAGTTCTTCGACACGTCCGGCAGCGAGCCGCACCCGGGTTTGCCGCCCGGCCCGCCCTTGGCGCCGATGATCGGCAGGTGCTGCGGGTACTTGTACGGGTCGTCACCGAACGCCAACCCGGCATCGAGCACCAGCGAACGGCCGTTGCCGCCCGGACTTTCGTATCCGCCGTTGTCAAGCAGGTGCTTGGCCCCCAGCAGCAGGCAGGTGTACTCGGGGTTGTACTTCAACAGCAGCTGGGTGGTCGGCGCGAGCACGTTGACGGCCTTGATCAGGTTCGCCTGGCTGGGCGCGAGCAGGTTGATGCCGCTGTTCGACAGCCCGATCGTCGAGAGCAGCAACGCGTCCAGCTCTTGGGACTGGTTGACCACAGTGGTGCTGGTTGTGCTGGCCGCGTCCAAGGTGGCCAGGATGTCTTGTGCCGCAGCGCTGTACGTCTCGTTGAAGTCGTCGAGTGCGCGCAGATCCGCCGTGATGGTCTCGTTGCGCGGGTTGAGCGCCAGCAGAACCTGATTGGCGTCCGTCGTGGCCTGACCAATCCGCTCACCCTGGCCGCGTACGCCGTCGGCGAGCGCCGACAGCGTGCTGTTGAGCTTGGCCGCATCGACCTGGTCGAGGACTTCCACGAGGTTCTGAAAAACGGTGTTGACCTCGGTGGTCACATTGCGCGACACCAGCACCTGGCCGGCTTCGAGTCGCTGACTGCTGGGATCCTCGGGAAAGACGAGATCGACGAACTTGGCACCGAAAATCGTGGTGGCCCGTATCTGGGCCTCCACGTTGGCCGGGATGTACTGCAGCTGATCGGGATCGATCTCCAGTTGCAGCGCGACGGTCGGCTCCTGCTGGCCCGTCACTGCGATGTTCGAGACCCGGCCCACCTGGACGCCACGCAGCTTGACCTTCGCGTTGGTCTCCATCACCAGACCGGCGCGATCTGAGGTCAACGTCACCGGCACAGTGGATTTGAGGGATCCGGTGAACAGCGCCCACGTGAGGATGATGGCTCCCGCGAACAGGACCACCAAGATCAACGTCCACCACCCCGGCTTGAGGCCCTCGTCGTCCATCGCTCAGCCCGCCAGGTTGAAATTGCCGGATTGCCCGTACACCGCAAGGGAGATCATCACGAGCACGAACGCAGACAGGATCAGGGAGGTACGCACGGCACGTCCCACAGCCTCGCCGACGCCTGCGGGTCCGCCGCTGGCGCTGAAACCGTAGTAGGTGTGGATCAGCATGATCACCACGGCGAGCACGATGCACTGGGCGAAAGACCAGACCAGGTCGGTCGGATTGAGGAACGTCCGGAAGTAGTGGTCGTAGACACCGGTGGACTGGCCGTAGATCACCGTGGTGCCAAAGCGTGCCGCCCAGAAAGACGCGAGCACGCCGACGCAGTAGAGCGGGATGACCACGAGAAGACCGGCGACGACCCTGGTCGACGCGAGGTAGGCGATGCTGCGGATACCCATCACCTCGAGTGCGTCGATCTCCTCGTTGATCCGCATCGCACCCAGCTGCGCGGTCGCGCCCGCACCGATCGTCGCCGCCAGTGCGACGGCTGTCGTGGCCGGTGCGATCAACCGCACGTTGAAGAAGGCGGACGCGAAGCCGGTCAACGCCTCCACTCCGATCTCGGAGAAATCGGTGTACCCCTGCACGGCCACCAGGGCGCCGGTGGTGACCGTGAGGAAACCGACGATCGCCACGGTGCCGCCGATGACGATCAACGCACCTGCGCCCAAACCCATCTGCGCGATCTGACGGATGAGCTCGATGCGGTACCTGGTGACCGCGATGACGATCGAACGCAGCGTACGGCCGTAGAACTTCGTCTGCACGCCAACCTGATTCCACGGACCCGCGATGGAGCGGTACCGGGCTTTGAGCCACGGGAACTGGGAGTGGGGCCGCGAGACGGTCACATCGTCACCTTGACCGCGACGGCGGTGGCCACGATGTTGATCGCGAACAGCGCCATGAAGGTGAACACGACGGTTTCGTTGACCGCGTTGCCGACACCCGCCGGCCCTCCGCCGACCGAAATGCCCTTGTAGCAGGCGATCATGCCGGCCGACAGTCCGAACAGCGCGGCCTTGATGAGCGCGATGATCACGTCGGGCGCGCCGATGATGAGCGTAAGACCCGATGCGAAGGCACCTGGTGAGACGTTCTGGATGTACACGCAGAAGAGGTAGGCGCCGGCGAGACCGACCAGGATCACCGTCGCCGACAATGCCAGCGACACCAGAGTCGCCGCCAGCACCCGTGGAACGACAAGGGCCTGAATGGGATTGACACCCATCACGCGCAGCGCGTCGAGCTCCTCGCGGATCGTCCGGGCGCCCAGGTCGGCGCACATTGCGGTCGCACCCGCGCCGGCCACCACCAGCACTGTCACAATCGGCCCGATCTGGCGCACGGTGCCCAGTGCGGCGCCGGTGCCGGAGAAGTCGGCGGCGCCGAATTCGGTGAGCAGAATGTTGAACGTGAAGGTCAGCAGCACCGTGTACGGGATGGTCAGCATCAGCGTCGGGATGATGGAGACGCGCGCGACAAACCAGGACTGGCTGATGAATTCGCGCCATGCGAACGGAGGCTTGAACATCACGACGAACGTGTCGAGCGCCATCGAGAAGAAGCCGCCGAAAGCGCGCACAGGTTTGGCGATCACGCCGGAAGCGACCATCTAACGGGCCCCTCCTCTGGTGCACCCCTGCGACATAGGTCCCCCCACCAACCGGCCTGGACCCAGTTTGGGTGCCGCTGAGGTTACACAGGTGAGGACGAGGGAGAACCGTATATCAACAAATTCTGGGCGAGCAACACGGACGGGGCGCAGCAGCTACACCCCGGTTCCGGCCACCGCATCCTCCAGGTCGGCAATGACGATTTTCCGCATCCCGAGCATGGCCTTCGTGGCCGCCGCGGCCTTCGCCGGATCCGGGTCAGAGGTGAGTTCGATTAGCCGGTCGGGCACCACCTGCCAGCTCAGGCCGTAGCGGTCCTTGAGCCAGCCGCACTGCGACTCTTGGCCGCCGGCGACCAGCCGGTCCCAGTAGTAATCGACCTCGTCCTGGTCACGGCAGGTGATGGTGAACGACACCGCCTCGGTGAACGGGAACGCAGGCCCGCCGTTGATCCCGATGAATCGTTGCCCGTCCAAAGTGAACGTCGCAGACACTACTTCGCCGGGCGTGCCGGGACCCGCGTCGGTGTAGCGCTCGATCGACTCCAGCGACGAGTTGGGGAAGATCGTGCTGTAGAACGCGATCGCGTCTTCGAGGTCGTTGTCGAACCACAGCGAGGGCGTGATGGCGGGCATGGGAAATCTCCTGTCGGCGGGAACACTCGATACCGAACAGACTTCCGGCGAGCCCGGGATTCATCGGCGATTCCTCACCGCCGCCTGATCGCTCCCACGGCGCGGAGCGCGAAGTCGAGAACATTCACCTGCGCCTGCTTGAGAGATTCGGGGTCGTGGGCGGTCTGCCCGCCGAGCACCCGGCTGACGGTGGCATTGATCGCCACCGCGTCGAAGTCGGGATCGGCGTGCGGGAACGACCCATCGCGCCTGCCCCTGCGCAGGATCTCGGCCAGCGATCGCTCGCGAGCCGCATGCAGCCGGTCCCTCGCCTTCCGGTACCCCTTGGCCGTCCGGACCTCTTCGGAGTCGACCACCTTGAGGCGCATCCGCTGGCTGGGGTCCCCGACGATGTCGAACATCGTGCCGATCCACGCCGCGAGCTGCTCGACCGGGGAGCCGATCGCATCGTCGGCGACACGGCTGACCTGGCTCACCACGATGCGGCACTCTTCCTCGAGCAGCGCGAGGTAGAGGTCGTCCTTGGAGCCGAAGTGGCGGTAGAAGGCCCGGCTGGACACCCCGGCGCTGCGCAGAAGCGCCGCCATCGGCACCGGGCCCCCGTCGGAGTCCGACAGGAACCGGTGAGCGGCGGCCATGATGCTTCGGCGCTCGTCGTCGCGGCTGCAGTGGTCTTGCACGGACGTAAATTTTAGGCAAAGTGGAAGCGCGACGGACCCGAGATGGGTGCAATTCGCAGGCTGGGTAACGTGATCGACCGGGGAGAGCCGAGAGGACGCCTGTGAGCGCTAACCACAGCGAGCCGACGCCCGCGACGTTCCGCGGCGCAGACGATCTCGCACTCGTCGCCGACGAGTGGAACAGGCCGGTCCTGACGGCCGATTTCGACGAGTCCCGCCCGTCGGTGCTGATGCTTCACGGCGGCGGGCAGAATCGCTTCTCCTGGAAGAAGACCGGTCAGATTCTCGCCTCGCAGGGCCTGCACGTCGTCGCCCTCGATAGCCGAGGACACGGCGACAGCGACCGCTCCCCCGACGCCCGATATACCGTCGAGGCGCTGTGTGAGGACACACTGAGCGTGCTCGAAGAGATCGGCCGCCCGACCGTCCTGATCGGTGCCAGCATGGGCGGTCTGACCGGGATTCTCGCGGCCAGGCAGGCAGGCCCGGAGGTGGTGACGCGCCTGGTGCTCGTCGACGTCGTGCCGCGGTACGAGAAGGACGGCAGCGCGAGGATCCGCGAGTTCATGTTCAGCCATGTGCACGGATTCGACTCTCTGGAACAGGCGGCCGACGCCGTCGCCGCGTACCTGCCCCACAGATCCAAGCCCCGCAGCCCGGAGGGCCTGAAGAAGAATCTGCGGCACCGCGACGGGCGGTGGTACTGGCACTGGGATCCGGCCTTCTTGACCAAACCGAACGAGGATCCGTTCGTGCGCGTCGAGCTGCTCGAGCAGGCCGCGATCGAGTTGACGATCCCCATCCTGCTGATCAGAGGCAAACTGTCCGACGTGGTGAGCGAAGAGGCGGTTCAGGATTTCTTGGCGAAGGTGCCGGGTGCCGAGTTCGCCGAACTGTCCGGGGCAGGCCACACCGCCGCCGGTGACGACAACGACGCCTTCTCTGACGTCGTCAGCCAGTTCGTGTTGCGGCGGTAGCGGTGGGCTTCAACTTCCTGGAACACCGCGAGCTTCCTGCTCCGCAGGTGAGTGAGGCTGCGGCACAAGAGATCGTGGCGACGCACTACGGCCTGGCCGCGCGGGTCACGTCGCTGGGCAGTCAGCAGGACAAGAACTTCACCGTGCACGACGACGGCACCGTGCTGGGCGTCCTCAAGATCGCCAACCCGGCGTTCACCGGCGAGGAGATCGCTGCCCAGGACACGGCGGCGCAGCTGATCGCCGCCGCCGAACCGGAGCTCAGGGTCGCGGTACCGCTGCAGAACGCCGCCGGCGAAAAGTGCACGGCGCTGACGGGCCTGGTTGAGGGAACCGCCTACGTCCGGCTGCTCAGATATCTGCCGGGTGGCACGCTGCTCGAATCGGGATACCTCACACCGGCCAAAGTCGCCGGCCTGGGCGACGTCGCCGGGCGGGTGAGTCGAGCGCTCAGAGACTTCGCCCACCCCGGGCTGGACCGAATCCTGCAGTGGGACCTGCGATTCGGCATGACCGTAGTCGACGAGCTCGCAGCTCACGTCGCCGACGAGGACCTACGCCGACGTCTGCAGGAAGCGGCTCGAGAAGCTTGGGCGCGCCTCTCGGTGCTCGACCCCGACCTGCCGCGGCAGGCGGCGCACATCGACCTGACCGACGCGAACGTCGTGGTCTCCCCGCGCGGAGAACCGGACGGCGTCATCGACTTCGGCGACCTGTCACACACCTGGGCGGTGTCCGAACTTGCGATCTCCGCGTCTTCGGTGTTGGGACACGCCGGCGCCGACGTGACATCGATCCTGCCCGCAGTCACGGCATTCCATGCCGTGCGGGCGTTGTCGCCTGCCGAGGTCGACGCACTGTGGCCGATGGTGGTGTTGCGCACCGCGGTTCTGATCGTCAGCAGCGCACAGCAGGCTGTCCTCGATCCCGACAACGACTACGTGACCGAGCAGTCCGACGGCGAGATCCGGATGTTCGAGCTCGCGACGTCGGTACCCGTCGACGTGATGACGGCGGTGATCAGGGCCCACGTCGGGATGGCGGAGCAGCCCCACCCCGTCAAGGTGGCGGCGCAGATGGTTGCCGTCGACAGGGCCGCCGCGGTGACGCTGGACCTGTCGACCACTTCGGATCTGTACGACAGTGCGTTCACCAGTCCGCAGGACGCCGCCGACGCCGCCATCGGACAGGGTGCGCCGCTGGTCGTCACCCGGTACGGCGAGGCCAGGCTGTGCAATGCCGCGCGCTTGAGCCAGGACGCCCCCGACGTCGTCGCCACCGGCCTCGACCTCTGGACGGGGGCGGACACCGACCTCGTCGCCCCGTGGGACGGCGAGGTGTCCGACGACGCGTCGGGACGGATCACATTGCGCGGCGACCGGTTCGAGCTGACCGTCACCGGTGTCACCCCCGGCGCGCGGGGCGTACTGAGGGCCGGAGAAGTGCTGGGCCGCTGCGTGGCACACACACGGGTCCGGTTGACGGTGCAACCGGTGGACGCGCCTGATGCGCCGGCCTTCACGCGTGTCGACCTCGCGCCGGGCTGGCTGGCACACACCCGCGATCCCCGGCCGTTGCTCGGGCTGTCGCCGCTGACGCGGGGCGAGCACGACGATCTCCTGGCTCGGCGCGAGGCGAGCTTCGCACCGGTGCAGGAGTTCTATTACCGCACTCCGCCCCAAATCGAGCGCGGCAGAAGGCATTACCTGATATCGACCGAAGGCCGCAGCTATCTCGACATGGTCAACAATGTCACGGTGCTGGGGCACGCCCACCCCCGCATCGCAGAGGCCGCGGCCCGGCAGCTGCGGAAGCTGAACACGAACTCGCGATTCAACTACGAGGCCGTCGTCGAGTTCAGCGAACGGCTCGCGGCGCTGCTACCCGATCCGCTGGACACCGTGTTCTTGGTGAACTCCGGATCGGAGGCCAGCGATCTGGCGATCCGGTTGGCGACTGCTGCGACGGGCCGGCGCGACGTGGTCGCCGTCCGCGAGGCATATCACGGATGGACCTACGGCACCGACGCGGTGTCGACATCGACCGCCGACAATCCGAATGCGCTTGCCACGCGCCCCGATTGGGTGCACACCGTGGATTCTCCGAACAGTTTCCGCGGCAGGTACCGCGGCGCAGAGGCATCTCGGTACGCAGGTGACGCAGCCTCCCAGATCGCCGACATGATCGCCGCCGGCCGGCCGCCCGCGGCGTTCATCTGCGAAAGCGTCTACGGCAACGCGGGCGGCATGGCGTTGCCCGACGGCTATCTCCAACAGGTCTACGCCGCGGTGCGCGCCGGGGGCGGCCTGGCGATCTCGGACGAGGTTCAGGTCGGGTATGGCCGTCTCGGCCAGTGGTTTTGGGGGTTCGAGCAACAGGACGCCGTCCCTGACATCGTGTCGGTCGCCAAGTCCGTCGGCAACGGGTATCCGGTCGGCGCCGTCATCACCAGCCGCGCGGTGGCCGATGCGTTCTCCAGCCAGGGATACTTTTTCTCGTCGACCGGGGGCAGCCCGCTGTCGTGCGCGATCGGGATGACGGTGCTCGACGTGCTGCATGAGGAAGGCCTCCAGGACAACGCACTTCGCGTCGGCGGGCACCTCAAAACCAGGCTGGAAGCGCTGCGCGACAAGCACCCGCTGGTGGGCACCGTGCACGGCTTCGGGCTGTACCTGGGTGTCGAGATGATCCGCGATCCGCAGACCTTGGAGCCGGCGCCAGAGGAGACATCGGCCATTTGCGACCGGATGCTGGAGCTCGGCGTCATCATCCAACCGACCGGCGACCACCAGAACATCCTCAAGACCAAGCCGCCGCTGTGCATCGACGTCGAGGCTGCCGACTTCTACGTCGACACCTTGGATCGGGTGCTGACCGAAGGATGGTAGCCGCCGGATGACACGCTCCCCCGACGAAGTGGTGACCGAGTTCTGCGCCAAATGGGCGAATCCGGATCCTACGGAGCTGGCCGCCCACTTCACCGAAGACGGGATCTATCACAACATTCCGATGGATCCGGTGACCGGGCGAGAGGCCATCGCGGCCTTCATCGCCGAATTCACGGCCATGGTGGACGGCATCGACTTCCGTGTGCACCGCCAGGTCAGCTCCGGCAACCTCGTGTTCAACGAGCGCACCGACGTCATGCGATTCAAGGACGGCCGAGAGCTCGCGTTGCCGGTGGCGGGGGTCTTCGACATCGTCGACGGTCAGATCGCCTCGTGGCGGGACTATTTCGACATGGGTACGGTCACCGCCGGGTGGAGCTAGACGAGCAGAGGTACCGAGTCGAGCTGCTCGTCGGTGAGGATTTCGAACATGGCTCGTCGGCTCGACAACTCGGTGCGCGCGAAAGCCTTGCCCGCCACCTGCATTCGACAGCTCGCGATCGCCGAGTTGTAGCAGTACTTCACACCGCCGTGGGTGTCCGGGTAGGTCAGGCCGATCACGTCCGCGGGCACGGTGGTGATCTCTCCCTCCATCATCTGCTCCCCTACCCGCGCACCGAATGTCCACCTAAACGGCGCATAGCGGCCGTGTGTCTGCAGGCTGCCGCGGATCGTGCGCACCGCGAACTCCTGTCCGGCGTGGCGGAACACGAACAGCGTCGCGCCGGGCAGCAACACGGGACCGAGGGCGGCGCGCGCGGTGACGATCTCCAGCGTGGAGTCCGGTGCGTTGTCGAAACCGCAGACCTGCCCGTAGGCATATGCGGGGGTGTGCCGTGTGCCCCAGTTGTGGTTGACACTGCCGAGCCAGCCGTCGACATCGACCGCGTGTCCCGCGATCTCGAGGCGACCGTCGAAGTGTGCCCTGGGGTGTCGCACCGTCGTTTTCGCTGTAGGGAATCTGCGCTCGTAGGCGCGGTCGGTGAGCACCCGGACAGCGTCGGCGCCATCCGGGCTGATCGCCAGGTCCCAGCGCGCCTCGGGCAGGGTCCCGACCGCTGTGGTGTCGTCCAGTCGGGTGGCGGCGATGCGGGCGCGCCAGGGACGGTCGCCGAAGTCGGCGTCCTCGACCGCGTAGCGTTGCCTGACGGCGTGGTGGCCGGCCGGGTCGAACGCCATCACCCATACGTCGGCCGCCGGATCGCCCTCGGTGGGCAGCAGCAGCGTCTCGCGCAGCCACAGCGCACGGACGCCGTCGGGGTCATTGGCCCGAACGAAGCGACTCTCGTAATAGGGGGCCTTCGCGATCGTCACACTCCCAGCATCCAATACTGGAGGGGTGACTCCAACGCTGATCGCGCTGTGCGTGGTCGCGCTGCTGGCCGCGGGCCTGGCGATCGCGGTGGCGGTGCAGACCCGCCGACTCAGAACGGCCCAGGAAGAGGCCGCGGAGTTGCGGCGCCGCCTGGACACCCGGCAGATGCTGATGTCCGGCGGAACGAAGGCGGTCAAGACGGTGTGGCAGACCGCCAACATCCTGCGCAGGGACGGCTTCGGTGCTGCTGTGCGGTCCTCGATCGAAGAACTCGCCGATTGGGCTGAGGTCGAACGACCCGACTTGGCACGGCTGGCGCCCGACGGCCGGGTGGCGATCATGTTCTCCGATATCGAGGAGTCGACGGCGCTCAACGAGCGCATCGGAGACCGCGCGTTCGTCCGGTTGATCGGCAAGCATGACAAATCGGTGCGCCGCTTCGTCGACAAGCACGACGGGTACGTGGTGAAAAGTCAGGGCGACGGATTCATGATTGCCTTCGCCCAACCGGCGCAGGCCGTGCGCTGCGGCGTGGACATCCAGCAGTCGCTGCGCAAGCGACCCAACGGTATTCGGGTGCGAATCGGCATCCATGCCGGTAAGTCCGTGCTGCGCGGCGACGATCTGTTCGGCCGCAACGTCGCGATGGCGGCGCGGGTGGCCGGCCAGGCCGACGGCGGCGAAATCCTGATCAGCCAGACCGTTTACGACGCGATCTCCGACTGCGACGACCTCTGCGTGGAGGACGAGCGCGACGTCGAGCTGAAGGGCTTCGCCGGCACCCACACCCTCTACGCGCTGCGTTCGGCCTCGGCCAGCCGTTGATGCAGGCGGGCCCGGATGTCCTGCGGCGTGTAGGCCCTTCGGCGTCTCTGGTCCCGCGCGACCAAAGCCCCACCTGCGACGACGCCGGCGACACCGGCCAGCCCAACCCACTTCCAGATCCCACGCATGCTTCTCAGTCTGCATAAGCTGCGGGGGTGGATCCAAGCACGGTGTCTTTGCAGCGCGCACTGGACGAAACGCGTACAGGCGATATCTGGCTGTTCCGCGGGCATTCCGGACCCGACCGGGCCATCCAGTCGATGACCAACAGCCCCGTCAACCACGTCGGCATGACCGTCGCCATCGACGACATGCCGCCGCTGATCTGGCACGCCGAACTCGGCGACAAGCTGTTGGATCTGTGGACGGGCACCCACCACCGCGGGGTTCAGCTCAACGACCTGCAGCAAGCCGTCGAGCGGTGGATCAACACCTACGACCAGCGATGCTGGCTTCGGCAGCTGACACCGCACGCGACGCGCGCGCAGGAAGACCTGATGTTGAAGGTGATCGCGCGGATGGACGGCACCCCGTTTCCGTCCACGGCGCGCTTGACCGGACGCTGGCTGCGTGGCCGCATCCCGAACATGGCCGACGTCACCCGGGGAATTCCGTTCGTGCACAGAAAGGTTGCACAAACCGTCGAACGCCGTAAAGCAGCGAAGACGCGCGTCGGACTCGAAACGGCGTACTGTGCGGAGACGGTCGCCATCACCTACGAGGAGATGGGACTGCTGAAGAGTGAGAAACACTACAACTGGTTCGACCCCGGCTCTTTCTGGAGCGGCGACGCGCTTCCCCTGACCCAGGGGTACCGCCTCGGCGACGAGATCTCCGTCGTTCTCTGACGCGGACTTCGTCGACGAAACGCCGACCGATATCGCACACTTTTTGCTGGTCAGGTGCTTTGCTGTGGCACAGCAGAACCACGTGGCACCAAGGGAGCGCAGGCATGTCGACATCGACCGACCACCACGCCCCCACGCACGACGCGGTCCCTCGCGAACGGCTCGGCGCCCGCACGGCGCTCTCGGTCGTCGTCGCGTCGATCGCCACCTTCGGCATTCTCTATCTCGTCCTCACCTCAGGTGACGAGGTTCAGCACGTGCAATCGATTCCCGCGCAACCGAATACAGCGTCGCAATGGGTTGCCGCTCCGGTTCAGCCCTCGCCTGCAGTCGCGCCGCCCGCACCCGCGCCGACTCCACCTGTACCCGCACCTGCGCCGCAGCCGCCCGCTCTCGCGATGGACGAGCAGGGCTATCTCGACTCCGCCCGGTGCGATCCGCGTCAGCGAGCACTCGCGATCGCCCGAACCGAACACGCGACGATGGTCGTGTGCGAAGCATCCGACGGCACATACGAATACCGGGGAACTCGCCTGCGTGACGGCGCATCTCTGGAACTCGACGACGTCCGGCCAATGGCGGCCGGATTCGAGGCACGCAACGACGGAACCACCTACCGGCTCTCCCCGACCGAGCTCGTCGTGCTGTCCGGTGAATCCTTGCAGAGTCGCGACGCCGTCCTGGACTACCGGACGGGCTGATAGTCCTTCCGCTGGAGCGCCCGCTGGTCGAAAATGCAGTCGTGGCGGACTGGGATGGCACGCGGTACGGAATGGTCAGCGACCTGCAGCGGGCGGCAGCCGCAGAGTCTCTTGCACTGATCGACCTCGACGGCGGCGAGCGGGTCCTCGACGTCGGTTGTGGCGACGGGTATGTGACTGCGCAGATCGCCGAACGCCTCCCCGGCGGCTCCGTCCTCGGTGTGGATCCGAGTCCCCGAATGATCGAGGTCGCCCGCCGGCGGACGACCTCGGCGTCGTTCGTATCGGGCGACGTCACGAGCCTGGTCTTCGACGGGGAATTCGACGTCGTGACGTCGTTCAACGCGTTGCACTGGGTGCAGGATCAGGACGCCGCCTATCGTTGCATGGCCTCGGCTCTGACACCTCGCGGACGCGCGTATCTGACATTCGTGTGCGCGGGGCCGCGCCTGGCCATCGAAGAGATGGGCATGATCGTTGCTCGGCAAAAGCGTTGGGGCACAGCCTTTGACGGCTTCACCACGCCCTATCGACACCCGACACCGGAGAACTTCGCCCAGACGGCGACGGCCGCGGGTTTCGAGATCGTCGCGCAGACGGTCGTGGACCGGTGGTGGGAATTCGGTTCGCGCGACGCCTTTGCACGATGGTGCACCGTCGGATTCGGAGACTGGACCTCACACCTCGGGCCCGATGAGGCCCCGCTTTTCATCGACGCCGTTGTCGACTGCTATCGCGACATTTCCGGGCGCGACGACACGGTCGGCTTCTACCAGTTGCGCGCGACGCTGAAGCGTTAACGATCACCTGCGATGGGGTGTCGGTCCGGCCCATACTCAGCGAGGTACTCGAATGCCGGTCCGCCGGGCCCCCAGCTCCGCGAGCCGCAGTCGCCGAAGTCGGACAGCATCGCGAGCACCGGGCCGTGGAGCTCCTCGGCGGCTGGTTGCAGTTTCAGCGCTGTCTCAGCGAATTCGATCCGGATGCCTTCGCCGGCGGCTTCCCCGGTGGCGGTCACATGATGCCCGATCAGAGCACGGATCGCGTCGGCATAACCCGTCTGTCCGTTCACTATGGGCCCGGCCGGCGTCTCCACGACCGGCATCGCCTCGAAGGTGAGCACAGGGTGGTCGCCCAGTGACAGCGACGTGAAGGTGAACTGCAGGTATCCACCGGCGAGGTGAATCGACTGCAGGTGGTACCCGACCAACCTGGAAAGCAACGCGTTGTATTCGGTCGTCATGACGGCTCAGGTGGGGGTTTCGCCACCTGATTTCGATGATGTCGGTGGTGGTGCCGATCGTATCGCCGTCGCGTCTGTCACTGACAACCTCTCCTCGTCGGTGGATGCAGTAGTCGCGTCGCGGCCCGCGAATACAGCTGTATTAGTTGACAGGCTAGCTTTTCTGGCGGCGTTTGCCAATTTGGAGAGCCGATCGCCGGATGCGCATTGTGCGCCGAGGCCCGCGGCGCGGCGCGGTATTCGACGAGCGAAATTGACGGTCGCGCACATGTTCTCGACACCGGCTCGGACGAATGATGCAACCCCACGTCGCGTGCGGCGGCGGCTCGGAAAGTGGTTGCGGCTGCCACTTATTTGCTTCTGGTTGAACTGTCGTGACCCGAATGGAGACGAGGCGTGGCCGCATCGTGACCGCACTGCGACCGCGGTGGTGAAGGCTCAAACCATGACAGCACTGGGGGTGATCGCGGCACTGTTCGCAGCGATGTGCGTCGGTTACGTCCTCGGATACCGCCGTGGCGCACGTACCCCGACATGGCGGCAGCGCACCGGCAGGGTCGCGTTGGGCCGCCAGGCGGTCAGCCTGGTCATGCTGGTGGCGGTGAGCCGGCTCCAGCGGTCCGCGCGACGGAGGCTCCGGTTCATCGGGCGCTGACCTCGGGTACGTTGCGTCAATGCCGCTGCGCTACGTCGACCCACACCGCCGTCGCGGATCGAAGTATGAACAGGGAGTCCATTTCGGCCGTTCCAAGGTCGGCCAGTTCCTCGCACGCCATGTCGCCCGTCGCACGGACCCGATTCTGTTCCGCCTCACGAAGGGGCGGGTCAACATGGGACCGATCATCAATGCACCGTTGCGGACACTCGGCGCCAAGTCGGGGAAGCCGCGCGAGGTACAGCTGACCTACTTCCACGACGGTTCCGACGTCATCCTGGTCGCCTCGAACTTCGGGCAGAGCAAGCATCCGCAGTGGTATTACAACCTGAAGGCCAACCCGGACTGCACGTTCGGCCAGGAACCGTTCACCGCCGTCCAGGTGACTGACCCCGACGAATACGAGCGCCTGTACGAACTCGCGAAGCGCGTCTACGCGGGATATGGCGACTACCGCGAGAAGACCCAAGACAGCGGCCGCCAGATCCCGATCTTCAGGCTGAAGCCGCGCTGACCGCGCCGCTCGGGCAATAGTCTGGCGACCGACGCACGAGAGTGGGCCTTAGGTACGGAAACCGCGCCGAGTGCGTACACAACCCCCACGCTCGGATTCTGAGGGAAACGAAAGACCAAGCGGGCCAGCCTCTCTGCTTCAGACTATGGCAGACCCGGGGCCTTGCGGCAAGCCCCCTCCTCTGCGGCAGAATCGTCCGGCCATCCCATCCGACGGACGGAGAATCCCATGCCAGAAAGCCCGAAACCCTTTGTGCCGCATGAGTCGGGCGCATTCCTGCACGGCACCAAGGCCGACCTCGCGGCAGGCGATCTGCTGGTTCCCGGGCGTCCGATGAACCACGACCCCGGCCGCCAGGCCAACTACGTCTATGTCACGCAGACACTGGACGCCGCGGTGTGGGGAGCCGAGTTGGCCGTCGGCGAGGGCAGGGGCCGCATCTATGTCGTGGAACCGACCGGTGCGGTGGAGGACGACCCGAATGTGACGGACAAGAAGTTCCCCGGCAATCCCACCCGCTCCTACCGCACGAGGGAGCCTGTGCGGATCGTCGGTGAGATCACCGACTGGGTGGGCCACTCACCCGAACAGCTGCAGACAATGCGGGAAGCGCTGGCCGACCTGGCACGGCGCGGACTGGATGTCGTCTACGACTGAACGCCCGCGCCGAAGCCGTCGGGCTACTCGATCGCGGCGCGCACGATCTCGGCAATTCGCTTCTCGGTGACGTCGTCCAAGCCGTCGAAGTACCAGGCCGCGGGAATCAGCAGCCCGTCCTTGCCGCCTGCGGGCTTGAGGGTGGCCTTCTCGGTCACCCCGAGACTCATCACGTCGTCGTTTCGGCAGAAAACCACGACGGGACTGCTCCCCGACTTGGCGTAGCCCGGCATGCCGTACCAGATTCGCGGCTTCAGTTCGGGAGCCGCCGAAAGGATCACTTCGTGCAGGCGCTGCATGACACCTCGCCTCGGCTCATCCATCGACGCGATCTTGTCGAGGACCTGTTGCAGGTTCTTGTCGTCCTTGGTCGTCATTCCATGTCCCTTCGTCAGCCGATCCATTTCGGCGCGGTGGAGTCGGCGCACCAGAAGGTGCGGCACCCCATCGTGGACATGTCCTGCGAACGCAGGTCCCTCCGCAATGATTCAGGTGATCGTCACCTGGAAGCGCGCACGGACATTAACACGTGAGACGTTGGACCGGAATCCGACTGACCGGCGTTGTGGTGGACGTCTCGGGAGCCCCTTCGGGCCGGCACGACTTCCAGCAGCCGCCGAATTGCTCTCGACGACTTCGCCTTTCGACCGCCGCGTCTCGCCATTCGCGCGGTACTCCTTCGCAGACACGCGCCGAACGCATACTGGAAGCATCCGACCCAGGAGGCGAAGTGCGCGGGCGCAGAACACCGACAACGTCGGGAACGGTATTGGTCACCGGCGGCGGTTCGGGGATCGGCGCCGGGCTCGCGGGAGCGTTTCATGCCCGCGGACGCCAAGTGGTCGTCGCGGGCCAGACTCGCGAGCGGGTCGAGGCGGTCGCCTCGCGTCATCCCGGCATGGAGGCTGAGGTCGTGGATGTGTCCGAGGCCGATCAGGTCGCCGCGCTGGCCGAACGGCTCGTGGAACGTCATCCAGATCTCGATACGGTGATCAGCAACGCCGGTGTGCAGCGGTTGTTCGACTTCACGGGCCTCGGCCCGCTCGACGCGGCGGAGCTGGGTCGCGAGGTGGACGTCAACCTCAAAGGCGTCATTCACGTGGCCAACACTTTTCTGCCCCACCTGCAGAACCGGCCGGGCTCGCGACTGGTCAATGTCGGGTCAGGTCTGGGCTACGTACCGTTGACCGCTGCGCCGGTGTACTCGGCGACCAAGGCGGCTGTGCACAGCTTCACGGTGTCGCTTCGACGGCAGTTGCAGGGCTCGACCGTCCAGGTCGTCGAGCTGATTCCGCCCGCCGTGGTGACCGATCTGCATCGCCATCTCGACCGGCAGCCGCCGCGTGCGATGCAGCTCGACGCGTTTGTGACCGCGGCAATGGCCGGGCTCGACGCCGGACGCGACGAGATCGTCGTCGGGCTGGCGAAGGCGCTGCAAGTTTTCCAGCGCCTCGCGCCGGGCGTGGGACTCAACATCGTGAACAGACCCGACTGATGCATTCGCGTCCGAAGACGACGGGTCCGCAACCGTCTTCACAGGCTAGACGTTGAACCGGAACTCCACCACGTCGCCGTCGGCCATCACGTAGTCCTTGCCTTCGATCCGAACCTTGCCGGCGGCCTTGGCCGCCGCCATCGAGCCTGCCGCCATCAGGTCGTCGAAGGACACGATCTCGGCCTTGATGAAGCCCTTCTCGAAATCGGTGTGGATGACACCGGCCGCCTTCGGCGCGGTGTCGCCCTGGTGGATTGTCCACGCCCGCGCCTCTTTCGGCCCCGCCGTCAGGTAGGTCTGCAGCTTCAGTGTGTGAAAACCGGCGCGCGCCAACGCATCCAGGCCGCGCTCGGTCTGGCCGATCGACTCCAGCAGTTCGGCGGCGGACTCCTCGTCGAGCTCCTGCAGCTCCGCCTCGATCTTGGCGTCGAGGAATACCGCATCGGCAGGCGCGACCAGTTCGCGCAGCGAAGCGACCTTCGCCTCGTCGGTGAGCACCGATTCGTCGGCGTTGAACACATACAGAAAAGGCTTGGAGGTCAACAGGTTCAGCTCTCGCAACAGCGAGACGTCCACGTCCCGCTGAGCACCTGAAAACAGAGTCTTGCCGGTGTCGAGCACCTCGTTGGCGGCCTTGGCGGCCTCGTAGACCGGCCGACGGTCCTTGTTGGTCCGGGCCTCCTTCTCCAGCCTCGGCAGCGCACGCTCCAGCGTCTGCATGTCGGCGAGGATCAGCTCGGTCTCGATCACCTCGATGTCGGATTTCGGATCGACCCGTCCGTCGACGTGCACCACGTCGTCGTCGGCGAACACCCGCACCACCTGACAGATCGCGTCGCTCTCGCGGATGTTGGCGAGGAATTTGTTGCCCAGCCCCGCGCCTTCGGAAGCACCCTTCACGATGCCCGCGATGTCGACGAAGGTGACGGGCGCGGGCACGATCTTCTCCGAACCGAACATCTTTGCCAGCTCGGTCAGCCGCTCATCCGGGAGCGCCACCACGCCCTCGTTCGGCTCGATCGTCGCGAACGGGTAGTTGGCAGCCAGCACGTCGTTGCGTGTCAGCGCGTTGAACAGAGTCGACTTACCGACGTTCGGCAGTCCGACGATTCCCAGATTCAGGCCCACGGGGACCACAGTCTAGGCAATGTGGTCGCCACGCCACCGCGCGCTGGCGACGAGTAGTTGCCCAAGCCAGTAGGGTCGACGTGTGTCAGGACAGCGCGCACGGTCGGCAGTGGCCGTCGACCACCGCTCCGCACACCCGAATATCGCCGGGATTCCGTGGTGGGGTGCGGTCCTGAGTGCCGTTGTTGCAGTGGCGATCGGCTTCGCTTTCGACGCCGGCTCCGGTGGTGGACAGCTCACCGCCGTGTTCGCCTCCCTCTATGTTCTCGGCTGTCTGACAGCGGTGCTGGCGGTCAGGCGATCGGGCTTGTTCACGGCCGTGATCCAGCCCCCGCTGGTGTTGTTCGTCACAGTGCCCGGCGCGTACTTCCTGATGCACGGCAGCGAGATCAACGGATTGAAGGACGTCCTGATCAACTGCGGCTACCCGCTGATCGAGCGCTTTCCGTTGATGTTCTTCACCTCCGCCGCCGTCCTGCTGATCGGCCTGGCTCGGTGGTACTTCGGCAAGGCGAGCCGCGCGGACGCCGCGAAACAGCCCGAGCGTGCGACGCGGGATGCAGCACCCGGCCTGGCGACGAAGCTGTCGGCGCTCTCAGGGCTCTTCGGTGGAAAGTCCGACGATGCCGCCGACGACAACGTGCCCCGGGAGCGGGGCGCCGCCGATCGACGCCGCCCCGGGCAACCCAAACCGGCACGGGGCGAACGGCCCGCCAGGCGGACACCTCCGAGGTCCCGGCGTCCGGGGGCCGCCGAGACCGAGATCATCGAGCCGGTCATCGACGACCGCCCGCGCCGGCGCCGCGAGCGGCTCAGCGAGCCGCCCCCGTCAGAGCCGCGCCGCCGTCCTCGTCCGTCGTCGTCGCGGGAACCGCGCGAGCGTGAATCGCGCGAGCCGCTGCCGCCACGCGAGCGCAGGGCGCGTTACGAGCGCGACGATCGCTACGAGCCGCCGCAGCGTGAGCGTCCTGTGCGCCGCAGCAGATATGACGACTACGACCCCCGGGACTCCCAGGACCTCTACGGGTCGTCCAGCTCGCACCATCCGATCTCACGGGTGCGCTATCGCGGCGAGGACTCCGAGGATCGGGCCGAGTACCGGACCCGTAGGCGAGCCCCTCGCGAGGCAGACGCCGACCGCTGGGAATACGACATCTGACGATTCGCCGAGAGTGCATCTGCGCAGGTGTCTACTCGCACTTTTGCTACCGGAATGCAGTTTCGACGCGACGCCGGTCAGGGCACGGCCCGCAGGAACCGGCCCGCCGTGTCCACCGCGGGTGTGGAACTTCCTGCGTCACTGACGAAGACGGCAACGGCCAGGTCGCCGCGGATGCCGACGAACCAGCCGTGTGCGTGCGTGGCCCCGTCCTGGGCGAGGTACTCGGCTGTGCCGGTCTTGCCGAGCATGCCGGGGATGTCCTGCAACTGGGTGGCTGTGCCATCGGTGATCGTCTCGCGCATCATGGCCCGCACCTGCTCGTCCACCGCAGGCGGCAGCGGTTCGGGCGCGCGGTCCGGCACGCCCGGTGACCCCTCGACGATGGTCGGCGCGGGCACCGAGCCGTGCGCGAGCGTCGCGGCCACGAGCGCCATCCCGAACGGTGACGCGGTGACCTTGCCTTGCCCGATGCCCTCCTCGACACGCAGCGCGGGCGTGTCGGCGACGGGCACGGAACCGGTGACCGTGGTCATGCCCGGGGCGACGAAGTCGATGCCGAGACCGAGCTGTGCGGCCGCCGAGGTCAACGCGTCCGGCGGCAGGTTGACCGCGAGCCGGCCCATCGTCGTATTGCACGACCGGGCGAACGCCGTGTGCAGCGGAACGTCGCCCAGCTCGAAGTTGTCGTCGTTGGGGATCTGCCTGCCTTCGATGTTCTCGGTGCCCGGGCACCCGACGATGCTGTCGGGAGTCACCTGCCCGGCCTGCAGCGCCGCCGACACCGTCACCGTCTTGAACGTCGACCCGGGCGGATAGAGACCGGTCAGCGCGATCGGTCCCTGCGCATCGGCGGGGGCGTTCTGCGCGACGGCGAGCACGTTGCCGGTCGACGGTTGGATGGCGACGATCGCGGCGGGCGTCGGCAGGGAGGCAAGTGCCGACTCGCCCGCGAGCAGCATGCCGACGTCGAGGGTGCTGGAAATGTCGCCGACGGGTTTCGCGTCCTGACCGCCGACGCGCTTCGGGCCGGTGGCGGTTTCCGCGGTCACCGCCCATCCTGCCGCCGCGTCGCTGCGCTGCTGCCACAGCTCGGACAATCCGGCGAGCGTCGGTGAGGTCAGCGCGCGGTCGGTGGCCAGCAGGCGGGTCTGCGGCCGCAACGTGACGTTCGGGAGCGCCGCCAGCTGTTCCTGGATCGGGGCCAGGTCTTCGTCGCGCAGCGTGATCGCGGTGACGGGCTTACCCGCGGCCAGCTCGCCGCTCAGCGATTGAGCGGTGATCGTCGGGGCGATCGGATTGAGCAGGGCCGCAACGGTGTTCACGTCGACTCCGGGGGCGACGTCGACGAGGGTGACGATGTGCTGGGTGAGCAGTTCGGCGCCGGTCCGGTCGAGCACCCGGGCTGCGGGTACCGGGACGAGCGTGCTGAACGACAGCGGACCTTCGTCGAGGCCGGGGGCGACGGTGGCGGGATTCCACTGGATCTTCCAGTCGTCGCCCCGCTGGCTGACCGCGCCGTCCGCGGTGTAGCTCCACTCGATCGTCTTCTCGGGCCCGAATTTCCAGGCAGCCGACAGCGTGAAGGTGCCCTGGTTCTCCTCCCGCGCAGAGGCCGTGACCTCGAACCGGACGTCCTTGCCCAGGCTGGCGTACAGCTTGCCCAGGGTGTCGGCCGCAGCGGTCTGGTCGCTCGTCACCGCGGCCGCCGCTTGCGCGTCGCCGCGAGTGAGCGCGTCGGCGAAATCTCGCAGTGTCGAGGTGAACCGGTCCTCGGCGTCACTGCAGCCGGACACCAGAAGCAGGACGGCGAGCACGAACAGCGCGGTGCCGCGTCGCAGGAAAGTCACTGGCGAGCCGGGCGGATCTCTCGGGGCAGGGCGAACACGAGTGTCTCGTTCGCGGTGGTGACCGGCTGCACGGTGCCGTAGCCGTACTCGGCGAGGCGGTCGAGCACACCGCGCACCAGAATCTCCGGGACCGAGGCACCGGAGGTCACGCCTACGGTCGTGACACCGTCGAGCCAGGCCGGATCGATGTCCTCGGCGTAGTCGACCAGATAGGCGGCGTTGGAGCCGGCGCCCAGCGCGACCTCGACCAGGCGCACCGAGTTCGACGAGTTCTTCGACCCGACGACGATCACCAGCTCGCATTCGGGCGCCATCGCCTTGACGGCGACCTGGCGGTTCTGCGTGGCGTAGCAGATGTCGTCGCTGGGCGGATCCTGCAGAGTCGGGAACTTCTCCCGCAGCCGGCGCACCGTCTCCATCGTCTCGTCGACGCTCAGCGTCGTCTGGGAGAGCCAGACGACCTTCTCGGGGTCGCGCACGGTGACGTTGTCGACCGCATCCGGGTTGTCGACCACCTGGACGTGATCGGGAGCCTCACCTGCGGTGCCGACGACCTCTTCGTGCCCCTCGTGACCGACGAGCAGGATGTCGTAGTCGTCGCGGGCGAAACGCTTGGCCTCGTTGTGCACCTTGGTCACCAGCGGGCACGTCGCGTCGATGGTCTTCAGATTGCGGGCCTTGGCCTCGACGTGCACGGTCGGTGCGACCCCGTGGGCGGAGAACACCACGATGGCGCCCTCGGGCACCTCGTCGGTCTGCTCGACGAAGATCGCGCCGGCCTTGGCCAGGGTGTCCACGACATAGCGGTTGTGCACGATCTCGTGCCGTACGTAGATCGGGGCTCCGTGCTGTTCGAGTGCGCGTTCCACGGTTTCGACAGCGCGGTCGACGCCGGCGCAGTATCCGCGCGGCTCGGCCAGCAGCACTCGTTTGCCGGTCGTCCTCTCAACGACCGAGCTCGCGGCGCCCGGAATCCCCATGTTGACAGTCGGCGGCATGACTCCAGGGTACTTACCTGCCCCTCGTACCGCCCAGCCGTAGGCTGTGGCCATGCCAACTGCACCGTATGGGGTCCGCCTGCTCGTGGGCGCGGCGGTGACCGCCATCGAGGAGACCCGCAAGCTCCCCCAGACGATCCTGATGTACCCCATGACCATCGCGAGCCAGATCGCCCAGCTGGTGATGAAGATGCAGCAGGACGTGGCTGAGCTGGTGATCAAGGGCGACGAGACGCTGGAGACGATCTTCCCGCCCAAGGACGAGCAACCCGAATGGGCCACGTTCGACGAGGACCTGACCACCGCCGACGGTGCCGACGGCTCAGGTTCGGACGCGGACGTCGTCGAGCTGCCCGTGCGCGAGGGCGAACGCCTCACCGAAGGGCGCTTCGCGCTGTTCAGCGGGGATGCTGAGCCCGCGAAGGCCAGCGAGACGTCCACGACGACGGAGGTGTCCCACGATGCGCCCGGCATCGTCGCCGAGATCGAATACGAGTCGCTGACGCTGGCACAGCTGCGGGCCCGTCTGACGTCGCTGCGGGTCCCCGACCTGGAGGCGCTGCTGGCGTACGAGGAGTCCACGAAGGCGCGCGCCCCGTATCAGACGCTGCTGGCCAACAGGATCACCCGCGCATCGGCGAAGTGACCGCGCCCGAGGGCGCCGCGCCGGGACAGTCTGCGGACAACCCGTTCCCCGTCCGCGGGGTGGCCATCCGCGTGGCGGGATGGATCGACAAGCTCGGCGCCGTGTGGGTCGAGGGCCAGATCGCGCAGCTGACGCTGCGACCCAACTCCAATACCGCGTTCATCACGCTGCGTGACCCCGCCGCCGACATGTCGCTGTCGCTGACGTGTCCGCGCGACCTGGTCGTCAACGCGCCGGTCAAGATGTCGGACGGCACCCAGGTGATCGTCTACGGAAAACCGAGCTTCTACACCGGCCGCGGCACCTTCTCGTTGCGCGTCACCGAGATCAGAGCCGTTGGAATCGGTGAGCTGCTGGCCCGCATCGAGCGACTGCGCAGACTGCTCGACGCCGAGGGGTTGTTCGACCCCCGCCTCAAGCGTCCGATTCCGTTCCTGCCGGACACGATCGGGCTGATCACCGGGCGGGCCTCGGCCGCCGAACATGACATCACTGCCGTCGCGTCCAGCCGGTGGCCCGCCGTGCGGTTCGCGATCCGCAACACGGTGGTGCAGGGTCCCAACGCGGTGCCTCAGATTGTCGATGCCCTGCGTGCACTCGACGCCGACCCCGAGGTCGACGTCATCGTGCTCGCCCGCGGCGGAGGCAGCGTCGAGGACCTGCTGCCGTTCTCCGACGAGACGCTGTGCCGGGAGATCGCCCGGTGTACGACGCCGGTGGTCAGCGCGATCGGTCACGAGCCGGACAATCCGCTGTGCGATCTGGTCGCCGACCTGCGTGCCGCGACGCCGACAGACGCCGCGAAACGCATCGTGCCCGACACCGCGGCCGAGCAGGCATTGGTCACCGATCTGCGCCGGCGCAGCGCCCGGGCGCTGCGCAACTGGGTGAACCGGGAGGCGCACGTCGTCACGCAGCTGCGCAGCAGGCCCGTGCTGGCCCGCCCGCTGTCGGCGATCGACGCCCGCGCCGAGGAGATCGGGCGGGCGCGCAGCGCGGCCCGACGCGACATCACGCGTCTGATCGCCGCTGAATCCGACCGCGTCGGCCACCTGTCGGCCCGGCTGACCACACTGGGCCCCGCGGCCACGCTGGCGAGGGGATATGCGGTGGTGCAGGCCGTACCGGAAGCCGGGGAGCCACACGTGGTGCAGTCCGTCGCGGATGCGCCCTCCGGGACGCGCCTGCGCGTGCGGGTCGCCGACGGCGCAGTCATGGCGACGAGTGAAGGTGAGCAATGAAGCCCATTAGTGAACTGGGATACGAGGAAGCCCGCGACGAGCTCATCGACGTGGTGGAACGCCTCGAACACGGCGGCCTCGACCTGGATGCATCGCTCAAATTGTGGGAAAGAGGCGAACAACTGGCTAAATGCTGCGAAAAGCACTTAGCTGGGGCACGGGAGAGGGTGGAGAAGGCGCTGGCCGCCGACGACGCCGCAAGCGATTGACGGCGGAAAGATCCCGCGTAAGGGATCTCGAAATTGGAACACGTTTCAGTTATCCTTCCGCCATGGGTGATGCAACGCTGACGACAGACCTCGGTCGGGTCCTGGTCACCGGGGGTTCAGGCTTCGTCGGGGCGAACCTCGTCACCGAGCTCCTCGACCGGGGCCTGCAGGTGCGCTCCTTCGACAGGGTGCCCTCACCCCTGCCCGCGCACCCCCGCCTCGAGGAGTTCCAAGGCGACATCACCAGCGTCGACGACGTCGCGGCGGCAGTGGACGGCATCGACACGGTCTTCCACACCGCCGCCATCATCGACCTGATGGGTGGCGGCTCGGTCACCCAGGAGTACCGGCAGCGCAGCTTCGCGGTGAACGTCGAGGGCACCAAGAACCTCGTCCACGCAGCACAGAAGGCAGGCACCAAACGCTTCGTCTACACCGCATCCAACAGCGTCGTGATGGGCGGGCAACGCATCGCGGGCGGTGACGAAACCCTGCCCTACACCGAACGTTTCAACGACCTGTACACCGAGACCAAGGTCGTCGCCGAGAAGTTCGTGCTGTCGCAGAACGGCGTCTCGGGCATGCTGACGTGCTCCATCCGCCCCAGCGGGATCTGGGGCCGGGGCGACCAGACGATGTTCCGCAAGGTCTTCGAGAGCGTGCTCGCCGGGCACGTCAAGGTGCTGGTGGGCAGCAAGGACGTCAAGCTCGACAACTCCTACGTACACAACCTCGTACACGGCTTCATCCTGGCCGCCGAGCACCTCGTCGAGGGCGGGACGGCTCCGGGCCAGGCGTACTTCATCAACGACGGCGAACCGATCAACATGTTCGAGTTCTCGCGCCCGGTGGTCGAAGCCTGCGGCGAGCCGTGGCCGACGTTGCGGGTGCCCGGCCGGCTGGTGTGGTTCATCATGACGATCTGGCAGTTCTTCCACTTCAAGTTCGGACTGCCCAAGCCACTTCTGGAACCCCTTGCGGTGGAACGCCTTTATCTGGACAACTACTTCTCCATCGCCAAGGCGCAGCGCGACCTCGGCTACCGGCCGCTGTTCACCACCGAGCAGGCACTCGAACAGTGCACGCCCTACTACGTCGAACTGTTCCACCGGATGAAGTCCGAGGCCGGTCAATCTGTCGTCCACGCCGCGGCACCCGCCCCGCCGAACGGCTGAGCCACCGGGTCGTCATCATTGGCGATTGACGACCTGAGGAGGCACATGCCGCAGTTCCACGTCGCCGACAGCGGCGACGCGCAGATCCGCTACCTCGACTCGGGCGGCGACGACCGCGGCGCACCCATCGTTTTCGTGCCGGGCTTCACCTGCCTCGCCGACGACTACCTCGGGATCCTGCCGTTCCTGGGGCGACGCACGATCATCGTGGAGCTCCGCGGCCACGGCCAAAGCCGAAGTCGCTCAGGAGATTACAACTCCGACGCACTGTCCCGCGACGTCGGCGCGGCGATCGACGCGGCCACTGACGGACCGGTACACCTCATGACGTTCTCGCGCGGCACGCCGTATGCATTGCTGTGGGCGCTCGCCCATCGTGACAGGGTCCTGTCGGTGTCGATCGGCGACTACGTGCCCGAAGAGATCGAACTCCCCGACGACGTGATCTTCGGCCTTCTCGACGGGCGGTGGCGAGGTACACCCGTCAGCACGCGCGTCGATCGCCAGGCCGGGATCGCCACGCTGCGTTCGGCCCGCGCGCAGCTGCTCTGGGAACCGTTGGCGCGGTGGCAGCCGCCGCTGTTGGTCGTGCGCAGTCCGAGCACCCCCGTAGTCGATGACGAGGCGTGGGAACGGTATCGAACGCTGTTCCCGACAGCCAGCATGCAGGAATTCGCCGACTCGCCGCACGACATCTTCCGTCCCGACCGCGGCCGCTATCCGCTGCTAGTCCGCCAGCACGTCGACTCGGTGTAAGGGGTTGGGAGAGGCGGGCATCAGAGCAGGCACCGCATCCCTGGCCACCGGCCTGCCGAAGTAGTACCCCTGGGCGACGTCACACCGCTTGTCGCGCAACCAGTATGCGGTCGCAGCCTCTTCGACTCCTTCGGCGACCACGGTGATGTCCAGATCGTGGGCGAGGTCGATGACCGCCGATACCACGGCGGCAGCGCGGGGATCCTCAGACACCGTCGCCACGAAGAACCGGTCCAGCTTGACCTCGTCGATCGGCAGGTCCCGCAGGTAGGACAGCGCCGAGTAACCACTGCCGAAGTCGTCGACCGCGACCCGGATTCCGCACCCACGCAGGTGGTGAAGGACGTCGGTCACCGTCCCGAGATCGTCGACGACAAGGTCTTCGGTGATCTCCACCGTCAACATGTCGGCCGCCAGTCCGCGCTGCCCGAGCGCGTCGAGCAACCGCCGTGGCAGCTGCGCATCGCGCAGCGTCGGCGCAAACAGGTTCACCGCCACGGGTATTCGCGCACCCCGTGCCATCCAGCTTGCCGCGGCGTCGAGCACCTTATCGACCACCAGATCCGACACGGGTCGCATCAGCCCGTGCTGACGAACCAGCGACATGAACGCGCCCGGATACAGCAGCCCGAGCCGTGGATGAGGCCATCGCAAGAGAGCCTCGACACCGATCATGGCGCCGGTTCGCAGGGCGACCTTCGGCTGATACGCCATCTCCAGCTCCCCCGCGTCGATGGCCTGACGCAGCTCGCCGAGCAATTGCACCTTGGCAGCGCCGGCACCGGGCGCCCGATCAGGTTTGTCGGCAACCAGCTCGGCATCGGGAACGGGCTGCGTCATGTCCGCCTCGAAGGTGTGGACCCGCGACGAACGCGACTTCTTCGCGGTGTACATCGCCAGATCGGCCCGTTTGATCAAGGTCTGCGCGTCGACCCTGGGCTCCTCGGGCGAGGCCACAGCGACACCGATGCTGGCATGCATCAGGATCTGGTGCCCGTCCACCACGAACGGTTGGGCGAATGCTTCGGCGACGCGCTGTGCGATGAGATCCGAGGCATCGGTATCACCCTGGAGAAGCAGCGCGAATTCGTCGCCACCGACGCGGGCGACGATGTCCCCCTCGCGCACACAGTCGACGATGCGGCGGCCGGCGCTGACGAGGAGGCTGTCGGCCACCGGATGTCCCAAGCTGTCGTTCACCAGCTTGAAATCATCGAGATCCAGCGAGACCACGGCGAGCCAGCGGTGGTCGCGCGCCTGCAGTGTAAGCGCCTGAGACAGCCGTTCGTCGAACACCGTCCGGTTCGCCAACCCGGTCAGCGGATCGCGCAGTGCCCTGTCGGCGGCGAGCGACAGCAGGTGACGGTTCTCCCACGCGGCCACCGCCTGCCGCAGGCATACCGCCAGGGTGAGGAAGGGCACGATGATGCGTTCGACGCCGGACATGACGAGCAGCGGCCCCACCGTGCCGGCGACCATGAACGGCGCGTAGGGCAGCCACACGGACACGCTGGGGGGCACGGAGAGGGAGCGTCGACGAGGCATCTCGGTGGAGAGAGCCTGCTGCGCGGCTGCTGCGAGGAAGACAAGGCCCGCAGCCCAGCCGATGTCCAGGACGCTGCCGGTGACATACGTGCCGTTGACCACGGCGTGGGCGAATCCGATGTCTGCGATCGTCGTCAGGGCGAACGCGGCCACGACCAGGATCAGCACAGTCCGGTAGCGGGCATCCGAACGCACCAGGACCGACACCGCGACCCCGAGGGCCACGATGTCGAGGGTGGCGTAGAGCATCGCGATCACGAGCGTCACCCGATCACCCTGATGATCGGCGTAGACATCCTGTAGCGCGATGATCCATGCGAGCAGGAACGCCGACAGCGCAATGGTGACGCCGTCGAGCGCGACCCGCAGCTTCGAATGCCGCGTCGACCCCATCCCGTAGCGGGCCATGGTCAGCATCGAGAGCACCGCAAGCGTGGTGAAGGTCAGGTAGAAGGCATCGGCGAGCGACGGAAACGGGCGCGGGTCGAGAGTGCCTTCGCGTACCAGGCACACCAGGTCGCCGGCGCTGTAGGCGGCGATACCGCAGGCCATCAGAGTCCACGACCGGCGGGGACCCCCGGTGGAATGCCGGGCAGCCAGTGCCGCGCTGACCGTCGCGTAGCCGGACAGCATCAGCGTGAGGACGTTGGCGGTGGTGCGCACCAACAATCCACCCTCGGCGTCGGCGGCAAGCAGGGCAGCCAGCCCGACGGCGAGTCCGATCGGTATCCATATCGTGCGCCTCGCCAGAGGCCGCAGCCGGCCGATACTCACGAAGCCCCCATGCCCTGTCACCGTGCACTCGAACGGACGTCACGGGTTTGCTCACCATACGGCATCCCCGAGGTGGGTTCACGCGCTTCGCGGGACGCCTCGATCGATCCGCGGATCGTCACGAGTTTCCTAAGGAATGCCTCACCAAACCTTCTCGACGCGGTCTCGCGACTTCAAAGGGCGCGCAGTGTGCATTCCGCGCCTTTGCAAGCGCCAATCCGGCGTTGCTCGCTGGGCCGGCCAGCACGGCGGGTGCATCGAGTGGGAACCGAGTGCACGGAACTCGGCCCCGGGTCGGGGGATTTGCCGATTACCTCGGTGACACCGGCCGTACGTCTCCGAGTTCTCCACGCGAACAACGCGATTAATGACTCTTCGGCAGTTCCAACCCGTGCGCAGGGGCACGATTTTAGGGTGGTCCACATCGATGGTGAAGGAGCCGCCATGCCAAACGGAAAGCCGAACATTCTCGTCATCTGGGGCGACGACATCGGCATCTGGAATCTCAGTTGCTACAGCCGAGGGATGATGGGATACGCCACCCCCAACATCGACCGAATCGCCAATGAAGGAATGCTGTTCACCGACTCCTACGGTGAGCAGAGCTGTACCGCCGGCCGGTCGTCGTTCATCACCGGCCAGAGCGTCTATCGCACCGGGCTGAGCAAGGTCGGCATGCCAGGCTTCGACGTCGGCCTGCAGAAGGAAGACCCGACCATCGCCGAGCTGCTCAAGCCCCTGGGCTACGCCACCGGACAGTTCGGCAAGAACCACCTCGGCGACTTGAACAAGCATCTGCCGACCGCGCACGGGTTCGACGAGTTCTTCGGCAATCTGTACCACCTCAATGCCGAAGAGGAACCCGAGCACGAGGACTACCCCACCCAGCAGGAGGCGCCGGCGCTCTACAACGCTCTGCTTCCGCGCGGCGTGATCCATTCGTGGGCCACCGAGGAGGAGTCCACCGAGGCCGACCCCAGGTACGGCCCGGTCGGCCGACAGCGCATCGAAGACACCGGGCCGCTGACCAAGAAGCGCATGGAAACCATCGACGACGAGACCACCTCGGCCTGCGTCGATTTCATCACGCGCCAGCATGATGCAGACACCCCGTTCTTCGTGTGGATGAACACCACACACATGCACTTCCGGACGCACACCAAGCCGGAGAGCCGAGGGCAGGCCGGCCGATGGCAGTCTGCCTACCACGACACGATGGTCGATCATGACGGCCACGTGGGCAGGCTGCTGGATCTCCTCGACGAGCTGGGAATCGCCGAGGACACCCTCGTCGTCTACTCCACCGACAACGGCCCGCACGCCAACAGCTGGCCGGACGGTGCCACCACACCGTTCCGCAGTGAGAAAGCCACCAACTGGGAGGGGGCATTCCGGATCCCGGAGATGATTCGCTGGCCGGGCAAGATCAAACCGGGCGTGGTCTCCAATGAGATTGTGCAACATCATGATTGGTTGCCGACTTTCTTGGCTGCCGCCGGCGATCCGGGTATCGTGGACAAGCTCAAGGCCGGCTACACGATCGGCGACATGACCTACAAGGTCCACATCGACGGCTACAACCTGCTCCCCTACCTGACCGGCGAGGTGGACAAGAGCCCGCGGCAGGGCCTGATCTACTTCTCCGACGACGGCGACGTCCTCGGCATCCGGTTCGACAACTGGAAGGTCGTCTTCATGGAGCAACGCTGCCCGGGCACCCTGCAGGTCTGGTTCGAACCCTTCACCCGGCTGCGCGCGCCGAAGCTGTTCAACCTGCGGACCGACCCCTTCGAACGCGCCGATATCACGTCGAACACCTACTGGGACTGGATGATCGACCGGATCTTCCTGATGTTCTACGCCACCGCGCTGGTGAAGAGATTCCTGGACACCTTCAAGGAATTCCCCCCACGGCAGGAGCCCGCGTCGTTCACGATCGACGAGGCGGTCGCAGAGCTGGAGCGCTTCCTCGGCTCCACCGCTGGATAACCGTGGCCGCTCTCGACACCTGGCACGACGGTGCGACGAAGTCGGCGATCGTCGACTTCGTCGCACATGCCGCCACGGAGGTGGCCCCTGAGGACCGGGTCGCCGTCTTCGACAACGACGGCACGCTGTGGGTCGAGAAGCCTGCTTACATCCAGCTCGACTTCCTGGTCCGCAGGCTGGCCGAGCAGGCCGCGGCAGACCCGACGTTGGCCGACAGTCCGCCGTACGCGGCCGCCACTTCCGGCAACCTCACGTGGTTCGGCGACGCCGTCACCCGACATTACGACGGCGATGACTCCGGTCTGAAACTTCTTGTCGGAGCGGTACTCTCGGCGTATGCGGGGCTCAAGGTCGAAGAGCACGCCGACCGGGTCAAGGCGTTCTTCGATGCCGCCACCCACCCGACCCTGAAGCGGCCCTACACGGCGTGCGGCTACGCCCCGATGATCGACTTGCTCAGATATCTGGAGGCCAACGGGTTCACCAACTACATCGCCTCGGGCGGGGGCCGGGACTTCATGCGGCCGGTCACCGGGCCGATCTACGGGATTCCGCCGGAACGCGTGGTGGGAAGTTCCGTCGGTCTCGACTTCGTCGACGGTCACCTGGTGACGACGAACCGGCCCGAGTTTCTCGACGACGGTCCCGTCAAGCCGGTGCGCATTTGGGGCCGGACAGGCCGACGACCCATCTTTGCCGCCGGAAACTCCAACGGCGACATCGAGATGTTGCAGTTCACCGTCGCGGGACCCGGCCCATCGCTGGCGCTGCTGCTGCGCCACGACGACGCGGAGCGCGAGTTCGATTACACCGCAGGAGCGGAGAAAGCTCTCGACCTGGCGGACGCCTGCGGCTGGACGGTGTCGAGTATGCGCGCCGACTGGACGCGGATCTTTGACTGAGCCCCCCGGCCTCGTGTGGATCCCCCCGCAGACGGCATGGCTCGGGTCCGACGCGCACTATCCCGAGGAGGGTCCGGCGCACAGCGTCGACGTCGACGGCTTCTGGATCCAGCCGGGCCAGGTCACCAACTCCGAGTTTGCCGAGTTCGTCTCTGCGACAGACTATGTCACCGTCGCCGAGCGGCCGTTGAATCCCGACGACTACCCGGGTGCACCGAAGGAGAACCTGCAACCGGGGTCGATGGTGTTCACCCGGACCTCCGGACCCGTCGACCTGCGCCACCTGAGCCTGTGGTGGACGTGGACGCCGGGCGCAGACTGGCGCCACCCGGTCGGACCGTCCTCATCGATAGAGAAGAGGCCCGACCATCCCGTCGTGCACGTCGCCTACGAAGATGCGCAAGCCTATGCCGACTGGGCGACAATGCAATTGCCCACCGAGGCGCAATGGGAGACCGCTGCGCGCGGTGGCCTCACCGGCGCGACATACACGTGGGGCGACGAGCCGGAACAGCCCGGACAGCCGATGGCCAATTACTGGCACGGTGAGTTCCCGTGGCGGCCCGACCGCGGTTACGGCCGCACCCGCCCGGTGGGGAGCTTTCCACCGAACGGGTACGGGTTGTTCGACATGGCGGGCAACGTCTGGGAGTGGACCAGCGACTGGTACGCCGACACCCGGGACGCGGCGTCGTGCTGTGAGGCCGAGAGCATCGATCCTCGTCAGCCTCAGTTCACGGTGCCCAGACGAGTGGTCAAGGGGGGCTCGTTTCTCTGCGCCGACAACTACTGCTTGCGCTACCGCCCCGCTGCGCGCCGACCCCAACCTGTCGACACGGGCATGAGCCACATCGGTTTTCGCTGCATCACGCGCTGACGGTTCAGCCGAGTCCCATCGGCTCGGTGAGGTTGGTCGACAGGCGCATCAGTTCCGGAATTGCTGACGCGTCCATGGGCCTGCCGAAGTAGTAGCCCTGCCCGATGTCGCATCCTTGGTCGCGCAGCCAGGTTGCTGTCGCGGCCTCCTCGACACCTTCGGCGACCACCGTGATCTTCAAGTCGTGAGCAAGTTCGATCACCGCGCGCACCACCGCGGCGGCGCGGGCGTCGCGGTGCACGGGAGCGATGAAGAAGCGGTCCAGCTTGATCTCGTCGATCGGGAGATCCCGTAGGTAGGACAGCGCGGAATAGCCACTGCCGAAATCGTCGATCGCCACCCGTATCCCGTGACCGCGCAGCTGGCGCAACACCTCGGTCACCGCGCCGAGATCCTGGAGCACGAGATCTTCGGTGATCTCGACGGTGAGCAGATCGGTGGGCAGCTCGCGGCGCGTAAGCGCGCGACACAGGTTGGCGGGCAGCTCGGTGTCGCGGAAGAACGGGGCGAACAGGTTGACCGCAACCGGGATCCGCGTCCCGGAGGCGTGCCACCGGGCGGCGTCTTCGAGCACCTTGTCGAGGACGAGGTTGGTGACGGGACGCATCAGTCCGTGCTGCCGGACGAGCGACAGGAACGAACCGGGCAACAGCAGTCCCTGCTCTGGATGCGGCCACCGCAGGAGGGCTTCGACGCCGACGATGTGACCGGTGCGCAGGCACACCTTCGGTTGATAGGCCATGGTGAGATCGCCGTGGTCGATCGCGTTGCGCAACTCGCCGAGCAACTGCACCTTGGCCGCGCCGGCAACGCGGGGCCCTTGCTCGACCTCACCGGTGATCTCGGCCGGATGCTGAGTATGCAGGGCCATGTCGGCGTCGTAGGTGTGGACTCGTGACGAACGGGATTTCTTCGCCGTGTACATGGCCATGTCGGCGCGCTTGATCAGCGTCTGCGCATCGACGTTCGGCTCGTCGGACGGCGCCACCGCGACGCCGACGCTCGGTCGCATCAGGATCTGATGACCGTCGACGACGAACGGGTCGTTGAAACGTTCCACGACGCGCTGGGCGACCAGATGCGCGTCGTCGATCTCACCTTCGAGCAGCAACGCGAATTCGTCACCGCCGACGCGGGCCACCGTGTCGCCGGGCCGGACGCACTCGTGTATCCGGGTCCCGGCCTGGACCAGGAGACTGTCGGCAGTCGGATGCCCGAGACTGTCGTTGACCAGTTTGAAGTCGTCGAGATCCAGTGACACGACGGCCACGCAACGGCCGTCGCGCGAGCGCTGCATCAACGCATGTTCCAACCGGTCGTTGAACAGCGTTCGATTCGCCAAGCCGGTCAACGGATCTCGCAGAGCCTCGTCGGCGGCGTAGGACAGGAGCCGCCGGTTCTCCCATGCCGCGACCGCCTGCCGCAGGCACACGGCAACGACGATGACAGGCACCACGAGCTTCTCGGCTCCGGACATGATCATCATCGGCCCCACCGTGCCGGCGAGCAGCAGGGGCAGGTAGGGCAGCCACAGCGATGCGTTCGACGGCACCACCAACGACCGAGGGCGGGGCGGGGGCGCCGAGTGGCTCGACAGGGCGGCGGCGGCGAACAGGCACAGTGCGACGACCCACCCGATGTCGATGACGCTGCCCACGGCGTATCGGTCGGCAGCCACGAGATAGGCGAATGCGATGTCGCTGGAGGTCGTGACGGCCAGGGCGAGGGTCACCAGCGCCAGCACAGTTCGTTGACCGGGGGCGGCGCGGGCGAGCACGGCCACCGCCACCGCGAGTGCCACCATGTCGGCAACCGGATAGAGCATCGCGAGGACCAGGCTCAATTTGTCGTCGCGGTAGGTCGCATAAACGCTCTGCAGCGCGAAAATCCACGCCAGCAGGAAGACGCAGAGCGCAACCGTGACGCCGTCGAGGGCGATGCGCAGCTGCGCCTGCCGCCTCGGACCGGTTTCGAAGGAACCCAGACCCAGGATCGCGTGGACCGCGAGGCCGATGAACGCGAAGTAGAAGAGATCCGCCGGCGACGGAAACGGCGACACGTGCAGCACGTGGTCGCAGATCAGCCAGATCACGTCGCCGATCGCCCAGGCGGCGAGGGCGCCTGCCATCGCGTACCACGCCGTCCGGTGGCGTCCTTCGGCAGACCGCGCGGCGACGACGGCACACATCGTCACGTACGTGGACAACCCCGAAGTCGCGAACTCGTAGGCGATACCCACCGGCTCACTGATGCGACCGAGCACGAGCAGCACAGCAAACCCGACAGTCAACCTTACCGGTATCGCTGTCGACGGCCTCGTCACCAGCCGGAAACCGCGTTCGTCCACGGCGCTCCCATGCCCTACCACTGCATTCCTGGGGGTCGACGCTAGCCGATCACCGTCCGGCGAACACGCGTTTGGCAATCCTGAAGTGACACCGAGCAGCTGTTTGGGCTCAGGCCGCTTCGGCCGCCTTCTTGATCGCCGCCAGAGTGGCGGGAATGCCGTCACGCGCCGCGTCACTGCGCTTGGCGATCTCGGCGTCGGCGGCATCCCCGAAGCGCTCGTGGAAACCCTCGATGCCTTTGGCGAGGAACTCCCACGACTCGGTGAGTCGGGTGCCCTCGCCGTCGGGTTCGAACGTGTAGCCCCAGTACACCCAGCCGTCGTTGACCTCCCAGGCGAACTTCCGGCCGGGGTCGGCCGCCACCACCTGGCTGCGCGTCTCCCACGTGCGTTCGGGCAGCTCGTTGCGCCCGGTGAACCAGGCGCCCACCTCTGGCCCCTGGCCCTCGTCCCACCAGCAGGCCTTGCAGATCGGACTCCACTCGCCCATCCGGGTGACGTCCGACACCATGGCGTACAACTCGTCAGGCGGCACCGCCACGGAGATCGACTCTGATCGCTTCAGTTCGGTCACGGCACCGAGTCTGCCATCTGCTATTGCGCTTTCAGCGGCCGAGTGTGAGGTTGGAACACGTTCCAGTCCGCAATGGAGAGGGCAACTGGATGAGCAACAGTAACGGGGGTACCGTACGGGAGGCTGTCGTCATCGGCGGCGCGTCCGGTATCGGATGGGCGAGCGCGCAGGCCCTGGCGGCCGAAGGCTGCCGCGTCACCGTCGCCGACCTCAACGCCGACGGCGCCAGGGACCGCGCGTCGGAGTTGGGGACCGCGCACGCGACCGTCGACGTCACCGACGAAGGCTCGGTGCAACAACTGTTCGACGGCATCGGCCCACTCGACATCGCCGTCAACTGCGCGGGATTCAGCAATGTCGGCCTGATCACCGAGATGCCCGCCGAGGACTTCCGCGCCGTCATCGATGTGTGCCTCAACGGTGCGTTCATCGTGGCCAAGCACGCGGGACGGCATCTGCGAGAAGGGGGCTCGCTGATCCAGATCAGTTCGCTCAACGGCAGGCAGCCCGCCGCGGGCATGAGCGCCTACTGCGCCGCCAAAGCGGGACTCTCGATGCTGACGCAGGTGGCCGCCCTGGAAATGGGTCCGCGCGGCATCCGCGTCAACGCGGTGGCACCCGGCTTCGTACACACCCCGTTGACCGCGGCCGCCGCATCCGTCCCCGGTGTCGTCGAGGACTACGTCGACAACACCGCCCTCGGACGCGCCGGCACCCCCGAGGACATCGCCAATGCCGTTGTGTACCTGAGCTCCCCTGGATCCTCATGGCTGACCGGCGAGGTGCTCGACATCAACGGAGGCGCCCACCTCAAGCGCTACCCCGACGTCATGGGTCACGTCATGCGCCTGATGGAGCAGCAGTCGTGAGCTTCGCCGGGAAACAGGCGATCGTCACCGGCGGCGGTTCCGGTATCGGGGCGGCACTGTGCCGCGCCCTGGATCTCGCGGGCACCGACGTGCTGTGCACCGACATCGACGCCGACGCCGCCGAGCGCGTCGTGTCGACGCTGAGCTCCCGCGCCCGCGCCGCACACCTCGACGTCACCGACGCCGCGGCGGTGCAGGCGGCGGTCGACGACGTCGTCTCGCGAACGGGCCGACTGGATCTGATGTTCAACAACGCGGGGATCGTATGGGGTGGGGACACCGAGTTGCTCACCCTCGGCCAGTGGAACGCGATCATCGACATCAACCTGCGCGGTGTCGTGCACGGTGTCGCCGCGGCGTACCCGCTGATGCTCCAACAGGGGCACGGCCACATCGTCAACACCGCGTCGATGGCCGGGCTGACCGCTGCGGGGCAGGTCACCAGCTATGTGGCGACCAAGCACGCCGTCGTCGGTCTGTCGATGGCGCTGCGGTCGGAGGCGGTCCCTCGTGGCGTCGGGGTGCTGGTGGTCTGCCCCGCCGCAGTCGAAACCCCGATCCTCGACAAGGGCGCCGTCGGCGGGTTCGTCGGCCGCGACTACTTCCTGCAGGCCCAGGGCGGCAAGCCCTACGACGCCGACCGGCTCGCACGCGACACCCTGCGCGCAATCGAACGCAACAAGGCAATCCTGGTCAAACCGACTGTGGCCCATGCCCAGTGGTGGATGGCGCGGCTGACACCGGGCCTGATGAACCGCATGGCGATGCGGTTCGTGGCGGGACAGCGGACGCGGCAGCACGGTCGATCACCGTTGGAGACTGCAGGGCCGGGCTAATGTTGCGACGACTCTCGAAAACACGGGGGTCGGGAGGGCACGCATGAAGGACGACTTCAGCCTCACCCAGAAGCGAGCGCTGGCGATTTCGACGGTGATCGCGCTCGGGTTCGGCGCGTACTTCCTGCGCGGCTACATCCTGTTGATTGCGGTCGCTGCGGTACTCGCCTATCTGTTCAAACCTCTCTATGAGCGGCTGCGCCGGACGATGAACGTCGGTGTGTCGGCCACCCTGACGCTGCTCGCGGCGATCGCAACCGTCGCCCTGCCGCTGACCGGCGTCGCGATCCTCGCCTTCTTCCAGATCTCCCAGGCGGTGACCAGCATCGGCCACTGGGTGGAGCAGACCGACTTCACCGCCCTGGCGCAGCGGCTGCTCGATTCCGCCAACGAACTGTTGGCTCGCATCCCGTTCATGAACGTCACGCTCACACCGGATTCGGTGCGCGAGGCCGCCACCAAGGTCGGGCAGAACGCCGGCGAATTCGCGCTGGGCATCGCCCGCGACTCCGTGGGCGGACTTGCCGCGACGCTCACGGCCGTGGTCGTCTTCCTCTACGTCTTCCTGGCCCTGCTCACCAATGGCGACAAGGTCGTCGGCCTGTTCCGGGATCTGAACCCGTTGGGGGAAAAGGTCTCCGACATCTATCTGGCCAAAGTGGGTGCGATGGTGTCGGCAACGGTGAAGGGCCAGTTCATCATCGCGGTGTGTCAAGGCACCCTGGGCGCCGTCTCGATCTACCTCGCCGGGTTCCACGACGGCTTCTTCATGTTCTTGATCTTCCTGACCGCGCTGTCGTTCATCCCGCTGGGCAGTGGCATCGTCACCATCCCGGTCGGCATCCTGATGGCGGTGTTCGGCAACGTCGCCGGCGGCATCTTCGTCATCGTGTTCCACGTCGTCGTCGTCACGAGCGTCGACAATCTTCTGCGCCCGTTCCTGGTGCCCAAGAGCGCCCATCTTCATCCCGCGCTGATGCTGCTCGCCGTGTTCGCGGGACTGCAGATGTTCGGTTTCTGGGGCATCGTGCTTGGCCCCGTGCTGATGATCGTGATCGTCACGACGATCAGCGTGTACCTGGTGGTCTATAAGGACGCGTCGGCGGATTCGTTGACCGGCACGGGCGCCGACCCGGCGGAGGACGAAGCGGAGCGACAGGTGCCGTGGTGGCGCCGGATCCTGCCCGGCAAACCGAAACTCAAGCCGAGATCGGAGCCGGAGACAGAAGACGACCCCGAACCGGCACCGGCGTGATCAGAACAGTCGCTCCTTGAGGAACGCGACGACGCGTTTGCGCGCCTCGTACGCCGGGTGACCGTCGACTTCGCGAACCTCCAGCGTCAGCACCGAGTGCGCCAACTTGCCGAAAGCGTGCTCGTTGCCCTTCTTCGAGTCGATCTCGATCACCTCGAACGCGTCACCGAGGCGATCCTTCAGCGTTTTGAACCTCGCACCGGGAGCCAAGGGATCCTCACTGAAGCGCAGACCCAGCGCGCACAGTCCCTCGTCGGCAGCGCGCTTCTCGACGATTTTGAGCTCGGCTTCCGACAGCCCCGGATCGGCACGATGCTTGGCGGTCAACCCCATGGGCAGCGACGGCTGGCTCAGCACCGGAGCCAGCACACTGTCGTCCACCGCGGCCGCCAACGCGAAACCGCCGCTCCAACATTCGCCGATCACCCCGACACCCTTGCCCGGCGTGTGCTCGTTGAGGTCCCGGGCCAGGGCTCGCAGATAGTGGGCGATCGGCCGGTCGGCGTTGGTGGCAAAAGCCGCGAATTCCTTTGCCACACAGCCACGCAGCATGACCGGGACGGCACCCGGCCGGACCCCCCGCGCTCCGGGCGTCCCGTAGAGCGAGGGGGCAGCGACCGTGAAGCCGTTGTCCACCAGATGGTTTCCCAGGGCCAGGACCCCCGGGTGCAGGCCGGGCATCTCCGGGATGAGCACCACGCCGGGACCCTCGCCCTTGCGATAGACGTCGTAGGTGAACCCCGCCGCGGAGAACGGCGCCGCCGCCCATCCGGTCAGGTCGGCTTCTGGAGCCTTCAGGCCGGCGTAGCGGTCGCTCATCGCATCCTCCGGGCTAGGTGATCGTCAGCGGCGGCCGGGACTGCGTCGCCGCAGCCAGCGTACGGTACTCATCCGTACCTGCGGCGCCACTCACGGCAAGTTGGGCGGGTCCCGTCGGGCCGCGGATCTCCGCCGTCCACACCGGCTCGTTCGGTTTGCCGTCACGCTCGCCGCCCTCGTAGACCACCCATCGGACGCCGTCGACGTCCTGAATGCCCGTCGGCACCAGGTCGGGGCTGAACCAAGCGACGAGCTTGTCCTCGTCGGCGTTGCTCTGAGTGATGCTCAGGTACATGCCGCTGGGCGTCAGGTACCCCACCACGGAACCGACGGCGCGCACGGGCTGGCCCGTCACCGGGTCACGGCGACCGTCCTCGATCCCCATCCGGCGTCCGGAGTTGGCGGCCCAGCCCTCGGGCAGTTGCGGCACGCGGATCGGAATCTTCAACGCATCGGCGTCGGCCTGCAGCGCGGCGGGCGCGTCGTAGTCGGGCGCAGGGCCCGGGCCGGGACCCGTCGGCGCGAACGAACACATCCCGAGCACCCCGGCGAGCACCACGCAGGCAACCACCAGGGGCGCCATGGACCAGAACATGTCGCGACCGTCCTGCAGGAGCCGCGACTTGGCCGCCCTTGGCGCCGGCGTCGCATAGCCCGCAGCGGGGACGCCCGGATTGTCCTGGCCTGCGCTGTCGGGCTCGCGCCCCGGGTCACCGGGAACCCTGTGGCCCGGGTCGGGCGGCGTCGTCATGGCAGCCAGTATCCCAGCTCCCGATTGTGGAACCGCTAATGGAAGAATCTCGCCCATGACGTCTCGACGCGAAGCCCCGGACCGAAATCTCGCCCTTGAGCTCGTGCGAGTCACCGAGGCGGGAGCCATGGCGGCGGGGCGCTGGGTAGGTCGCGGCGACAAGGAGGGCGGCGACGGCGCGGCCGTCGACGCGATGCGCGAACTGGTGAACTCGGTGTCGATGCGCGGCGTCGTCGTCATCGGCGAAGGCGAGAAGGACAACGCGCCGATGCTCTACAACGGCGAAGAGGTCGGCAACGGCGACGGGCCGGAATGCGACTTCGCCGTCGACCCGGTCGACGGCACCACGCTGATGAGCAAGGGCATGCCGAACGCGATCTCGGTACTCGCAGTCGCCGAGCGAGGCGCCATGTTCGATCCGTCCGCGGTGTTCTACATGCACAAGATCGCCGTCGGCCCCGACGCCGCCGACGTGATCGACATCAACGCCCCGATCGCCGAGAACATCAAAGCCGTGGCCGCGGTGAAGAAGTCCAGCGTCCGCGACCTCACCGTCTGCATCCTCGACCGCCCCCGCCATCAGAAGCTGATGGCGGAGGTCCGTGAGGCCGGCGCCCGCATCCGCCTGATCTCCGACGGCGATGTCGCCGGCGCGATTTCGGCCTGCAGGCCCAATTCCGGCACCGACCTGCTCGTCGGTATCGGCGGCACCCCCGAGGGCATCATCGCCGCCGCGGCCATCCGCTGCATGGGCGGTGCCATCCAGGCCAAGCTCGCCCCGACCGACGACGAGGAACGCCAGAAGGCCATCGACCGCGGCCACGACCTGAACCGGGTGCTGACCACCGAGGACCTGGTGTCGGGCGAGAACGTCTTCTTCTGCGCCACCGGCGTCACCGACGGTGACCTGCTCAAGGGCGTGCAGTACTACGGAGGCGGCTGCACCACCCAGTCGATCGTGATGAGGTCGAAGTCGGGAACGGTCCGCATGATCGAGGCCTATCACCGGCTGGCCAAGCTCAACGAGTACTCCGCCGTCGACTTCACCGGCGACAAGACAGCCGCCTACCCCTTGCCGTAAGCCCGCCCGAAACCCACACACGAACAGGGAGCCCATGACTGCCGACAATGCCGTCGAACAGAAAGCCCGCGACACCACCGAGTACCGCATCGAGCACGACACCATGGGCGAGGTCCGGGTGCCCAAGAATGCGCTGTGGCGCGCCCAGACGCAGCGCGCGGTGGAGAACTTCCCCATCTCGTTCCGGCCGCTGGAACGCACCCAGATCCGCGCGCTCGGCCTCCTCAAGGGCGCCTGCGCGCAGGTGAACAAGGATCTCGGCCTGCTGGCCGCCGACAAGGCAGACGCCATCATCGCCGCCGCGGCTGAGATCGCCGACGGACAGCACGACGACCAGTTCCCGATCGACGTCTTCCAGACCGGCTCGGGCACCAGCTCCAACATGAACGCCAACGAGGTGATCGCGTCGATCGCGGCCGCCAATGGCGTGACGGTGCACCCGAACGACGACGTGAACATGTCGCAGAGCTCCAACGACACCTTCCCGACGGCGACGCACATCGCGGCCACGGAAGCGGCTGTGCGGCACCTGATTCCGGCGCTCGAGGTATTGCACGAGTCCTTGGACGCCAAGGCCCGCCAGTGGAAGACGACGGTGAAGTCGGGCCGCACACACCTGATGGACGCGGTCCCGGTCACGCTCGGGCAGGAGTTCGGCGGTTACGCGCGCCAGATCCAGGCAGGGATAGAGAGAGTGAAGTCCACCCTGCCCCGTCTGGGCGAGCTCGCGATCGGCGGCACCGCCGTCGGAACCGGCCTGAACGCACCCGACGGATTCGGCGACAAGGTCGTCGAGGTGCTCAGGTCGCAGACGGGCATCGAGGAACTGCGTCCGTGCGTCGACCACTTCGAGGCACAGGCCGCGCGCGACGGCCTGGTCGAGGCGTCGGGTGCGCTCAAGACCATCGCGGTCTCGCTGACCAAGATCGCCAACGACATCCGCTGGATGGGTTCCGGTCCGCTGACCGGCCTCGGCGAGATCCAGCTGCCGGACCTGCAGCCCGGCAGCTCGATCATGCCCGGCAAGGTCAATCCGGTGCTGCCCGAAGCGGTTACGCAGGTCGCCGCGCAGGTCATCGGCAACGACGCCGCCGTCGCCGTCGGCGGGCTCTCCGGCGCGTTCGAGCTCAACGTCTACATCCCGATGATGGCGCGCAATATTCTCGAGTCGTTCGAGCTGCTGTCGAATGTGTCGAAGTTGTTCGCCACCAAGTGCATCGACGGCTTGGTCGCCAACGACGAGCGCCTGCGCGAGCTGGCCGAATCGTCACCGTCCATCGTGACCCCGCTGAATTCGGCGATCGGTTACGAGGAGGCCGCCAAGGTGGCCAAGCAGGCACTCAAGGAGAAGAAGACGATCCGGCAGACGGTGATCGACCGGGGCCTGATCGGCGAGAAGCTGTCCGAAGAGGAGCTCGACCGCCGCCTCGACGTGCTGAAGATGGCAAAGGTCAAGCAGGGGGACTAGAAGTTGCGCGCCGCCGAATTTTCGTACCGGTAGATCTGCCAAACGCCTGACGAATCGTCAAGACAGGCAGAAGATTAGGCCACATCCGACTCGCCGTCAGCCCACCAGGGCTGGCGGCGGCTGGCCGTCAGGTACGAATTCAGGAGACGCGGTGACCGCTACCCTCGAACCCGAAATCACGTCCACCCCGGCTGCTGCGCTGGTCACGACCGCGACAAGCCAGCCCGCCCTGCGGACAGGTTTTGTCATGCTGGGCCTGGCATCTCTGGTGGAGATGTCGAAGGCCAGACGCGGCTGGGGCGCGGATCGTATGTTGGCGGTCTCCGGCGCGGCGGCCGCTGGGTGGTTCTTCGTCGAGGGACGCCGCCGCCAGTAACCGGCCGCGCCGGTCAGGCCCTTGCGCGGCTGCCGTAGAGGCTGCCCGGCGGGCGCGGGCCCAGCATCTGCGAGACCGTCACGAGGTGGTAGCCGTCGGCCGCCAGCTCAGGGACGAGCTCGGCCATCAGGTCGACCGTAGGTGCCAGAGTGTCGTGCAGCAGCACCACGGCGTTCGGCCTGACCTGTGTTCTCAGCAGGTCGCGCGTGGCGGCGGTGTCATTCCGGTAGTCGAGCGTGTTGACGTCCCAGTTGATGACGGCCAGGCCCTGCCGCCCCGCTTCGGCGAGCACCGCGTCGTCGATGGCACCGAAACCGGTGCGGGCCAGCACCGGCCGCAGCCCCGTCGCCGCGACCAGGGCGTCAGTGGCCCTGCTGAACTGGATCGCGGCGTCCTGCGGTGGCAGCGTCGTCATGTCCAGGTGCTGCCAGGTGTGGTTGCCGATCTCCATGCCCGCTCCGGCGATCCGGCGCGCAGCGGCGGGATCGGCCGCAACCCTGTCACCGATCAGGAAGAAGGTCGCCCGCGCGTCCTGCGCACGCAGGATCTCAAGCAGCCGGTCGGTGTACGGGCCGGGGCCGTCGTCGAACGTCAACGCCACGCACTTGACGCGCGCGCAGTCGACGGGGTCGGCGTGCGCAACCGGCGCGCAGATGAACGCCACCGCGCACGCCACCACCACCAGTGATTTCGGCGTGGTAATCGCCAGGAGGCGAAAACCACGCCGAAATCGGTTTGTCATGGCAGCGCGCCGGGGCTGATCTCCTCCAGCATCTCGGTCACCAGCGCTGCGATCGGCGAGCGCTCACTGCGCAGCAGCGTGATGTGCGCGAACAGCGGGTGCCCCTTGAGCTTCTCGATGACCGCGGCCACACCGTCATGGCGGCCGACGCGCAGGTTGTCCCGTTGTGCCACATCGTGGGTCAGCACCACGCGCGAGCCCGCGCCGAGGCGTGACAGCACGGTCAGCAGCACGTTGCGCTCCAGCGACTGAGCCTCGTCGACGATCACGAACGAGTCGTGCAGCGAGCGACCGCGGATGTGGGTCAGCGGCAGCACCTCGAGCATGCCGCGCGAGAGCACCTCTTCGAGAACGGCGGGACTGGCGAGGCCTTCGAGGGTGTCGAAGACGGCCTGGGCCCACGGCCCCATCTTCTCGGACTCGCTGCCGGGCAGGTAGCCGAGATCCTGGCCGCCGACGGCGTAGAGAGGCCGGAACACGACGACCTTGCGCTGGGTGCGACGCTCGAGCACGGCTTCCAGACCTGCGCACAGCGCCAGCGCCGACTTGCCTGTGCCCGCCTTCCCGCCGAGCGACACGATGCCCACCGACTCGTCGAGCAGCAGGTCGAGGGCGACGCGTTGTTCGGCTGACCTTCCCCGGAGGCCGAACACTTCGCGGTCACCGCGGACCAGCTGCACCTTCTTGTCGGGATTGACGCGCCCCAAGGCGTGAGAGTTGCTGCCCAGCAAGCGAACTCCGGTGTGGCACGGAAGGTCGCGAGCGGCCTCGAGATCGATCTCACCTTCGGCGAACAGCATGTCGATGTCGTCGCCGGCCACCTCGACCTCGGACATCCCGGTCCACCCCGAGGTGACGACGTCCTGGGCATGGTATTCGTCGGCGAGCAGGCCCACGGCGCCCGCCTTGACGCGCAGCGGAATGTCCTTGCTGACCAGCGTGACGTGTTTGCCCTCGGCGGCGAGATTGGCCGCGACAGTCAGGATGCGGGCGTCATTGCTGTCGTTGCGGAAGCCGGCCGGCAGCACGGTAGGGTCACTGTGGTTGAGCTCGACGTGCAGCGTACCGCCTTGTGTCCCAACAGGAATCGGTTCATCAAGCCTGCCGTGCTCCAGCCGCAGGTCGTCGAACATACGCAAGGCCTGTCGGGCGAACCAACCCAGCTCGTGGTGGTGGCGTTTGGCCTCCAGTTCGCTGATCACCACCAGTGGGACCACGACTTCGTGTTCGGCGAACCGTGTGATGGCCCAGGGGTCGGACAACAACACGGAGGTGTCGAGCACGTAGGTTCTCAGGCCGGATTGCCGGCTCGGCCGGCCCTGCGAATCAGTCACGTAGCGCTCCTCGAGGCTGCGCGTATTCATGCGGCCCCACACGAACTACTCGGTGGACACACAAGCGGTCTCAGGACCGGGGCCGGCCCTTTCGAATCTGGACCGCCCGGACAGCAGAGCATGTCGCTAGCCATCGGAATCGACGCTACTCCCGGTGCAGCAATCGCGCCTTGCAGGCGCGCCGAGGCGCAACGACGGGTGCGTTACTAGCTGGTGAACTGCGCGAGCCGCGGCTCGTCGGCCAGGCCCCACGCGGCGATGCGGTCGGCGACGACCTTGCGCAGCTGATCGCGGTCGAAAATGCCCGCTGCGGCCACCGCGGCGACCTTGTCCTGATAGGCGTCGATGTCGCCGCCGACGACGTCGAGGCCCGCCGCGCGACGCGCGATCGCGTCGATCGTCTCGTCCCGCGTGTAGGTCAGGCAGTGGCCGACGAGGTTGGCGAAAAACTGTTCATGCCGTTCCTCATCGCCAGCGATCCTGCTGATCAGGCCTTTGAGCACCGGCTCCTCGATCTGCGCCTCCAGGTTGCGACAGAACACCGCGTGCGCGCGCTCCCACAACGCCATGAACGCCAGCGTCTCGACCTGGGTGTAGGTGTCGGCGCGATAGCCCTTCATCACGTGCTCGACGCGCACGTCCTCGTTCGCGGACGGGTCGACCTCGCGGGTCACGACGAGGTAGTTGCGCAGCGCGACGGCGTGCAGATGCTCCTCGGCGGTCCAGCGGCCCATCCAGCGGCCCCACTTGTCCTCCAGGATGAAGTGCTCGACGAGTTCGCGGTGGTAACCGGCCAGGTTGTCCTTGGTGATCAGCAAGATCTCGAGCGCGTCGGTGATGTGCCTGGGCAGAGTCGTATCCGAGGGCTCCCAGTCGCGACCGCCGAGAAACGCAAAGTTCTCGCCCTGGTCGAACGGCACGTAGTCGTGCGCGTACCAGATGTCCTCGGTGTCGAGGTGGCGTCGGAGTTCCTCCAGGACGACGGGCTCGAGTTCGAGGGTCAGTGCGTTAGCGACAGGTTTCTGTGCCATGCAGTTACAGTAACCCAATTCTGTGGGAATCGTAAAATTTCGACCCCCAACACGCCGCGGCGTCGGCAAGACGGGTCAGAGGGTCAGCCCCGGGTACAGCGGATTGGCCTCGAGCAGTTCGGCGGCAGCGGCATGCACGCGCGCGGCCACCCCGTCGGCGATCGTGTACTTGGCCTTCGACGGCCCGTTCGGGCCCGCCGCCGGCTGCGTGTTCTCCAGCACCTCGACCACCAGATCGGCCACGCGGTCGAACTCGTCGGCCCCGAATCCCCGGGTGGTCAGCGCGGGCGAACCGAACCGGATGCCGCTGGTGTACCAGGCGCCGTTCGGGTCGGCGGGGATCGCGTTGCGGTTGGTGACGATGCCCGCGTCCAACAGCGCGGATTCCGCCTGACGGCCGGTCAGACCGAACGACGTCACGTCCAGAAGCACGAGGTGGTTGTCGGTGCCGCCGGTGACGAGCCCGGCGTCGCGTTTGATGAACCCGTCGGCGAGCGCCCGAGCATTGTCGGCGACGGCCTGGGCATAGGTCCGGAACTCGGGCTGACGCGCCTCGGCGAGCGCGACGGCCTTGGCGGCCATCACGTGCGACAGCGGACCGCCCAGCACCATCGGGCAGCCCTTGTCGACGGCGGGGGCGAACTCCTCGGTGGCCAGCACCAGGCCACCGCGGGGGCCGCGCAGTGACTTGTGCGTCGTCGTCGTCACCACCTGGGCGTGCGGCACCGGGTCCTCGTCACCGGTGAACACCTTGCCCGCCACCAGGCCGGCGAAGTGCGCCATGTCGACCATCAGCACCGCGCCGACCTCGTCGGCGATCTCGCGCATCTTGGCGAAGTTCACCCGGCGCGGATAGGCCGAATAGCCCGCCACCAGCACCAGCGGCTTGAACTCGCGGCCCGCCGCGGCGACGGCGTCGTAGTCGAGGAAACCTGTCGTCGGATCCGTCCCGTATTGGCGCTGGTGGAACATCTTGCCCGAGATGTTGGGCCGGAAGCCGTGGGTCAGATGCCCGCCGGTGTCCAAAGACATGCCCAGCAACCGCTGGTTGCCCATCTTCGCGCGCAGGCTCTCCCAATCGGCCTCCGAGAGGTCGTTGACGTGCTTGGCGCCGAGCTCAGCCAGGCCGGGAGCCTCGACGCGCGTGGCCAGGATGGCCCAGTAGGCCACGAGGTTGGCATCGATCCCCGAGTGCGGCTGTGCGTAGGCGTACTGCGCTCCGAACAGCTCGCGGGCGTGCTCGGCGGCCAGCGCCTCGACGGTGTCGACGTTCTGACACGCCGCGTAGAACCGGTGCCCGACGGTGCCCTCGGCGTACTTGTCCGAGAACCAGGTGCCCATGGTCAACAGCACGGCGGGCGAGGCGTAGTTCTCGCTCGCGATCAGCTTCAGCGAATCCCGTTGATCGGCAAGCTCTTTGCGGGTCGCATCGGCGATACGCGGCTCGACGGACTCGATCACCCGCAGCGCGGCCCGGTAGGCCTCGCTGGCGGTGGCGGCGTACTCGGCGCCCTGACCTGGAGCAGACGTGGCAGTCATGCCTGCGAGCCTATCCGGCGGGCGGGGTGCGCAGGAATTTAGGCAGCGCGCAGGGACGACGGGATCAAGGGCTCGTCGAGCAGCGTGCCGAAACGTTCCGTCAGAGTGACACCGTCGGGGCGGGCGTCCAGCCATCCGCGCAGCAGCCGGTAGCCCTCGACGTAGGTGCTCGTGTACGCACGCCACAGCGGCGAGGACAGGAATCGCAATGACTGCCGGGCCCGTTCGTCGTTGACCAGCAGCCACGTCTTGAGGAAGTCGACCACGTCGTCGACGTCGCGGTGTTCGTCGTGCAGCATCAGCGCCGCGTCCTGGCGGACGTCGGCGAGCGCGGCCGTCGCCTCGGAGATCGCCTCCGCGCGTTCACCGTCGAACCGCAGCCCAAGATCGGCGTAGATGTCGGCGGCCCAACTCCCCCAGCCCGGACCTACAGCCGCGTACAGCGCCAGGTCGGCCAGCCCCTCGGCCATCAGGCACTGCGGCGTGTTCACCAGGAAGATCGTCTGCTCGGCCTGTCCCTTGCCCTCGACGAGACCGGCCTCCTTGCGGCAGTGCTCGGTGTGGTGCCCCGGGTAGGACTCGTGGGCCACCAGCCGCGGCAGATTGGACATCTGCTGCTTGAGGTCGGCGTTCACGGCGACGGTCGACTGGTAGTCGCCCTTGTAGTAGTTGAAGCCCGACCACGGCTTGTCGGTGACGACCTCATACGTGATGGTCTCGCGCTCAGGCAGCGGGAAGGTGGCCCGCACCTTGTCGCGCAGCGCGCTGGAGAAGGCGTGGATCGCCTCTTCGAGACGCTCCGGCGGGATTTCCTCGGACGCCCGGTGGGCCTGGATCCGTTCCGCGAGCGGACCCGTCCCGCCGAGCGCGTCGTCGAGCTTGCGGTGCGCCTCCCGGTAGCGCTCCGGGTCGCCCTTGCTGATGCGGACGTCGAAGTACGCCTCGACCTCGTCGACGAAACCGACGTCCTCACCGGCGAACTTGCGTCCCGCACAGGACAGGGCGCGCAGGTGCGCGCCGACGAACGCCGCGCGCGGCTCCTCGAGTCCTGCGGGCAGTTCGGCCAGCAGACGATCGGCCTGGCGGGCCAAGTCGGCGGGGTCGGGCTGCGGTTCGGACTCGACCGCGCGACGCAGCGCAGGGTCGCCGGTGAACGAATCCACATATCCTTCCTCGACCCTGTCGAAGTGCAGACCGAGCAACAGGTATTCGCGGATCAGGGTGCCGGGCTCCATACCGAACACGCTAACTGCAAGACTGAAGCCATGGCGCGGCTGAGCGAACCCAGCCCCTACGTGGAGTTCGACCGGGCTCAGTGGCGGGCTCTGCGGATGTCGACGCCACTCAAACTGACCGAGGACGAGCTCGTCAGGCTGCGTGGCCTCGGCGAGAAAATCGACCTACTCGAAGTCGAAGAGGTCTACCTGCCGCTGGCCCGGCTGATCCATCTGCAGGTGGCGGCGCGCCAGGCGCTGTTCGCCACGACGGCGCACTTCCTCGGTGACTCCAACGGCGAACCCAGCCAGAACCCGGACCGCCCGGTGCCGTTCGTGATCGGCGTGGCAGGCAGCGTCGCGGTGGGCAAGTCGACGACCGCCCGTGTGCTTCAGGCGCTGCTGGCCCGCTGGGAGCACCACCCTCGCGTCGACCTCGTCACCACCGACGGTTTCCTGTATCCGAACGCGGAGTTGTCCCGTCGAAACCTGATGCACCGCAAGGGTTTCCCGGAGAGCTACGACCGCAGGGGCCTGATGCGCTTCGTCACGGCGGTGAAATCCGGCGCCGACGCGGCGTGCGCCCCGGTGTACTCACACCTGCTCTACGACATCGTCCCGGGCGAGAAGCAGATCATCGAGCATCCGGACATCTTGATTCTCGAAGGTCTCAACGTGCTGCAGACGGGTCCGGCGCTGATGGTGTCGGACCTGTTCGACTTCTCGGTGTACGTCGACGCACGCATCGAGGACATCGAGAACTGGTACATCTCGCGTTTCCTGTCGATGCGCGAAGGCGCCTTCGCCGACCCCGCCTCGCACTTCCACCACTACTCGACCCTGACCGATGAGCAGGCCGTGTTCGCGGCACGCGACATCTGGCACTCCATCAACCGGCCCAATCTGATCGACAACATCCTGCCCACGCGCCCGCGCGCCACCCTGGTGTTGCGCAAGGACTCCGACCACTCGATCAACCGGTTGCGCCTGCGCAAGCTCTGAGTGTCACGCGGGGATCCTGCGCACTCCCGCATATTGCAGAGCGGCCATCGCGAGGGTGTAGACACCCGTCCCCAGCACCAGGGCCACGCCGACATCCGTCAAGGGCCAGACGTCGGCCAGGACAACGGCGACGGTCGCGACGGTGAAGAGGGCATTTCCCACCGCCAGCACCATCCCGGCGGCACGCACCCTCGGCCGCGCTGCGAGCGCGAGAACGACGAGGCTGAAGATCACGAACGAGGCGCCGGTGGTGTACTCAACGGCAGCGGTGGTTCCGGACAGTTCAGCGACCTGCCGGCCCAGGACGAGCAGGACGAGGCCGGTGGCTCCGCTGAGGAGTGCGTCGGCGCGCATTGCGAGCCGCAAGAGCCCGTCGGTCGATTCGGTGAGCGTGAGCGACATCGAGGTGGCCATTACAGGGAGTCCCTTCTGGTTGTGGAGGCTCGGCGGTGCGCCGGGAGACGGCGCAGCCCGACGTACTGGACGGTGCCGATCACCGCTGTGTAGGCGGCCCCGCCGAGCAGCAGCGCCACCCCCCAGCCGGTCAGCGGCCAGATCCCCGACACCTCGGCGGCCACGAAACCGATGGTGAACAGCGCGTTCATCGTGATGGTGGCGATGCCGCCCGGCCGGACGTGCTCCAACCCGGCGAGCCAGAAGACGACGACGCCGTAGGCGAGGAAGAAGATGCCGAGGGCGTATTCGACGGCCACCGGCACGCCGGTGAGTGACGACAGCCATCCGGCGGCGGCGACGAACGGGATGCCGGTGATCCCTACGAGCACAGCGTCGAGCCGCATCGCGTAACGCAGCAGTCCGTCACGGGCACCTGTGGCGGGAGTGGTGATTGCGGTCATCGATCTTCCTTTCTCGGTGAGGTGGTGCGACGGGTGACCGGTACCGGAGTCGACGCCACGACCTCTGGTGACGGCGACTCCGGACCAGTCATGCGGGGGTGCGGCGCACCCCGAGGTATTGAAGGCAGGCGAAGCCCGCGGTGACCGCCGTGAACGCGACGGTCGCCGCGACGCCGAACGGTGTCAGCGGCAGCCAGCCGGCCGTGAGGACGACGACGACCGCCACGACGAAGGCCGCGTTCCCGGCAAGGACACCGAGACCGACCCGCCGGATGTCGCGCAGCCGGGCGGCGCAGTAGAGGAGCGTGCCGTAGATCACCAGCGCAGCGCCGGTGGCCCATGCGGCGGTCGCCGTCAGCCCGGAAAGCCGGGCGAGCGGGTCGGCGGCCATCGCCACCACCAGTCCGAGCCCCGCGCACAGGGTCGCGTCGGCGCGTAGGGCGAAGCGCAGCAGCTGCGAATCGGAGTGGATTGCCGGGCTGGGCCGGGTGGTGACGGCGGTCATGTCACCTACAGTCCGCAGATGCCGCTGCCAGATCGACACCTGATGCTGCCAAGTACTGCCAACCGCAGGTCAGCGCCTCTTCGGCGGAATTGCATTCCAGCAGCGAAAGATCGAGTGCAGGCCTGCCGGAATGCAATTCCGGCGCGTCAGCGCACCGGAACCAGGTTGCTTCTCAGATCCGTGGCGATGACGCGCGCGGCCGCGTTCTGCCAGTTGTGCAGCGAGCGCTGCGGCACCTCGGTGACCAGCCACTGCCAGGCCTGCCGTGCGACCGGGTCGAGTCCTGCCGCCGTGGCGTTCTGGGCATAGGCGCGGACGCCTGCGACGTACGGGAAGTAGAGCGCGTTGTAGTGCCGCCACTGCTCGGTCGTGCCGAAGTCCGCACCGTCGCGGGGCTTGAGCCCTGCGATGCGTTCGGCCAGCAGTGCGCGCAGTTCGTTGGCGCGTTCCAGCGGTTGATCCGGTGCTCCGCGAAGCGCGAGACGTTCGTCGATGACTGGCAACGCGGTCAGCGGGCTGGCGACGAGCTTGGACAGGTCGCCGTAGTGGCTCAGCGCGCGGCGCGTGACACGGACGAACGTCTCTTCGTCCATGCCGTCGAGTGGGCTGGCCGAGCGCAGCGGCAGCGCCGCCTCGGTGCTGCGCAGGGCGGCGCGATCGGCGCGCAGGTCGGGCGACCGGGAGAACGCGAGCCGGTCGAGCAGGTCGGCGAGGGGGTCGGCAAGGACGTTGATCGCGATCGCGACGCCGAGACTGGTGAACAGAAGCACGGCCAGCGTGGCGCTGGGCCCGGCCACTGCCAGACCGATGAGGACCTGCCCGCCGAACAGCACAGCGACAAACGTCGTGCCGACGAACGACCGCAGCATGTCCTTGCGTAGCGCATGGCCTTCGTCGAACGCGTCGCCGATCGCGACGGCGACGCCGAGCAGCGCGACATCGAACCCGGTCGACGCCAGCGCGAGCCAGCTGGGCACAAGGCCCAGCGGAATCACCAGGATCGCGTTGCCGAGCGCGAAGAACAGCGTGGCGATGACGATGAAGCGCACCACGGGCCGCGGCTGGGAACGCCGGACGACGGCGTGGATCATCGCGCCCACCGAGGGCAGTGACACCGCCGCGAACATCACCCAGTGCCCCAGCCGAAGCGGGCCCTCCACTCCCCCGGCCATCGTCGCGCCGAGAAACGCGACCACGGCCACGGCCGCCACCAGACCGGCCTCCCCTGCGCGGCTGCGCCAGGTGTCCCTCGGCTGCGAAAGTTCCAGCAGCACCGCGAACCACGCGATGCCGGGCACCGCGACGAGGTAGATCTCCAGCCGGCTCAGCATGTCCGACCCGACGATGACGCGGACCGCGTCGAGTGCGACCACCAGCGCGAAGCTCGTCAGACCGATCGATGCGAACACCAGCACGAGCTTGCGGGGGTCGCGTGCCAGCAGGTAGAGCCCCAGCCACCAGCTCAGTGCGAACACCAGCGCGGAGAGGGCGACCATCTCAGCGCCCGTAACGCCGGTGTCGGGCGCTGTAGTCGCGCAGCGCGCGCAGGAAGTCCACGCGACGGAACTCCGGCCAGTAGGCCTCGGTGAACCACATCTCCGAGTACGCGCTCTGCCACAGCAGGAAGCCCGAGAGCCGCTGCTCTCCTGATGTGCGGATCACCAGGTCCGGATCGGGTTGTCCGGAGGTGTAGAGGTTCTCCGAAATGGCTTCCGCGGTGACCGATTCGATCAGTTTGTCGCCGCTGACACCGTTGGCCAGCTCCTTGCCCAGCAGCGCACGGACGGCGTCGACGATCTCCTGACGTCCGCCGTAGCCGACTGCGACGTTGACATGAAACGACCCCCCGTTGCCCCCGGTGGAATTGACCGCTTCCCGCAGTCGCCGGGCGGGTTCCTCGCCGATCAGCTCGAGGTCGCCGACGGTGCGCACACTCCAGTGGTTGGCGGGCGCACAGATCTCTTCGACGACGTCGGTGATGATGTCGATCAGCGACGTCAGCTCGTCGCGGTCGCGCTGAAGGTTCTCGGTGGACAGCAGGTACACCGTGGCCATCTCGATGCCTGCTTCCTGGCACCAGCGCAGCATCTCGGCGATCTTGCGGGCCCCCACGCGGTAGCCGTAGCTGACGTCGTCGAAGCCCGATTCCCTGGCCCAGCGACGATTCCCATCGCAGAGAACGGCTATATGACGGGGCAGTTCGGACTTCTTGAGTGACAACCCCTGGCGCAGCCGCATCTCATAGAGCCGGTACACCGGCTCCTTGAGTCGCCGCGGAATGAGGTCCACGATGGTCCAGACTACTGTGGCGCCAGGGACGTCCAAGGCCAGTCAGCGGAGGTGAAATGCCGACATCGCTCGAACCGTGGTACACCGCAGATTCTTCGAAGGGCCCCGACAGGGGGCCCGAGGATTTCCCCGAGGCGGTCGTCCACGGCGTCACGCAGTTCCTGGGTAAGCCACGACTGCGCGGCTGGATTCACGTGTACTCCGCGATCGTTGCCGTCATCTGCGGTGCCACTCTCGTCGCGGTGTCGTGGTCGGTCCAGTCGACACGCGCCGGCATTGCGACCCTGATCTACACGTTCACGATCGTGGCGATGTTCGCCGTCAGCGGCACCTACCACCGCGTGAATTGGAAGTCGGCGACGGCGCGCAAGTGGATGAAGCGCGCCGACCATTCGATGATTTTCGTGTTCATCGCGGGCAGCTACACGCCGTTCGCGCTGCTGGCCGTGCCGGGCGACGACGGCATGGTGCTGTTCTGGATCGTTTGGGGTGGAGCGCTGGCCGGTGTCGCGCTCAAGATGCTGTGGCCGTCGTCGCCGCGGTGGCTGGGCGTACCGCTCTACATTCTGCTGGGCTGGGTGGCGGTGTGGTTCATCGGACCGATCATGGAAGGTGCCGGGGTCGCCGCCGTGGTGCTGCTGATCGTGGGCGGCGCGCTCTACAGCGTCGGCGGTGTGCTCTACGCACTGAAGTGGCCCAACCCGTGGCCGACGACGTTCGGGCATCACGAATTCTTCCACGCGTGCACCGCGGTTGCGGCGATCTGCCACTACATCGCGATGTGGTTCGCCGTCTTCTAGTGGTTCCGATGCACCGCGAGCGCGCGTGTCCGCCCGGCAACACACCGCAATCCGTGACGTTTCGGGCGCACTGACCGTCGGCGAGCGCGCGCAAAGTGCCGGTGATGACCGGCGTGTTGCTGAGCAGACCCGCGCGCTCGCGGTGCGGCGACCTAGGAGAGTTGGGTGACGTTCTGCGGGCCCCAGTAGGCCTTCATCGACGTGATCTGGCCGTCGCCGTTGAAGCTCATCACCTCGATGGGTTCGATGCGCATCGCTCCCGCGACCGTGATCGCGAAGACGAACGCGGCCTCGTGTCCACCGGCCCGGAAGTTCAGCAGTTCGGTCGTGATCTCGGCGCCGTCCATCGCCTTGTAGAAGCCGGCGATCGCCTGGCGGCCGATGTGGATATCACCGCCGCCTACGGGATCCTCCAGGGTGGCATCCTCCGCGTAGAGCGCGGCGACATCGTCGGCGCTGCCACTGGTAACCGTGTCGAGGTAGCGCTGGACGAAACCTTGCAGGACATCGGGCTCGAAGCTCATGAGCGGCACGCTACACGGAGGGCCCGAGGGCGGCGGCGAGTTCCTCGACGGTCGTGACCGGCAGGTCGCACACCCGTCCGCGGCAGACGTACGCGGCGTCCGAATCGCGGACGCGCGGCCGGTCGCGCAGCAATTCGGACGAGTCCATCGCGCCCCCGACGACGATCGCCCCGCCGGGCGCCAATGCACGGGCCGCCGCCAGCAGCTGGGAGTCGGGCCTGTCGCACGCCACGGCGATCTGGATGGGTCCGCGTACTGCGGCCTCCGCGACAGCCAGCCAGTGACCGGCCGAGCGCGGCGCACGCGTGAGAAGCACCGCCGCGCTGGACAGCGTCGCGTCGGCGGCAGTTCCGTAGCGCGCGGCAAATTTTTCCGAGGCGAGATGTGCTGCGAGCTGGAGCGCTTCGGCCATCAGCGAGGCACCCGATGGCGTGGCGCCGTCGGTCGGATCGGCCGGACGCAACACCAACCGCTCGGCGTCGTCGGCCGCGTCGTACCAGCGGCCGGCCTCATCCGGATCGGCGAAATGATCCAGCGCGACATCCACCAGACGCAACGCCGTATCGAGCCATTCGGGCTTGCCCGTGGCCTGATAGAGCGTCAACAATGCCGTCGCCAGCGCCGCGTAATCTTCGAGAATCGCCTTGCTGTCGCCGACCACGCCGCCGAAGCTGGAGCGCCGCAGCCGGCCGTCGACGAGATGGAGATCCAGCAGTGCCCGCGCGCATTCGCTTGCGGCGCTGAAGTATTCGGGACGGTCGAGGGTGAACGCCGCCTCGACGAGCGCGGTGATCGCCAACCCGTTCCACGCCGTCACCACTTTGTCGTCGCGCGGCGGCTGGGGCCGTTCCCGCCGCGCGGCGCGCAGCGTCGAACGCACCCCCTCGTACCGCTCGGCGTCATCAGGAGCGGACCGCAACTGCAGCACCGACGCACCCTGTTCGAACGTCCCCTGCGGGGTGACACCGAAAATGGCTGCCGCCCAGCGGCCGTCGTCCTCACCGAGCACCTCGATCAGCTGGGCGGGCGTCCACACATACGTCAGCCCCTCGACGCCTTCGGTGTCGGCGTCCAACGAGGAGACGAACATCGCGTCGCGCCGCAGGTCGTCCAGCAGGAACCGTGCCGTCTCGTCGGCAATCCTGTGCGCCAACGGATCTCCGGTGCGGCGCGCCAGGTGCGCGTAGACCCGTAGCAGCTGGGCATTGTCGTACAGCATCTTTTCGAAGTGCGGTATCACCCAGGAGGAGTCGACGCTGTAGCGCGCGAAGCCACCGGACAGCTGGTCGTAGATGCCGCCCCTGGCCATTGCCTCGCAGGTGCGGGTCACCGTCGCCAACGACGCCGGCGAGCCGGTGCGTTCGTGATTGCGTAGGAGAGCCTCAAGAAGAGCCGACGGCGGGAATTTGGGTGCGCCGGAGGGAGAGTTCGAGAAGCCGCCGTTCGCGGTGTCCTCGTCGCGCAGCACCGCCGCGACCGCGTCGTCACAGACTGCGGGCGCCATCGCAGGGCCACCGCCGGGTAGCCCGGATGCCATCGCGCGCAATTCGGCGGCGATGTTGTCCGAAGTCTGCTCGACTTCGGCGCGACGGGTACGCCATGTCTCCGCGACCGCCGCCAGCAGCTGCAGGAAGCTCGGCTTCGGGTAGTAGGTGCCGCAGAAGAACGGCCTGCCGTCGGGGGTCAGGAAGCAGGTCATCGGCCAGCCGCCCTGGCCTGTCAGTGCCACCGTCGCGTTCATGTAGACGGCGTCGAGATCCGGACGCTCCTCGCGGTCGACCTTGATGCAGACGAAGTCGGCGTTCATCGCCGCGGCAACGTGAGCGTCCTCGAACGACTCGTGTGCCATCACGTGGCACCAGTGGCAGGCCGCGTAGCCGACCGAGAGCAGGATCGGCACATCGCGGTCGGCGGCCTCGGCGAGCGCGTCGGCAGTCCACTGTTTCCAGTGCACCGGATTGTCGGCGTGCTGCCTCAGATACGGGCTGATCGCCCCGGCCAGGGTGTTGCCGTCAGGGAGACTCACGTTTCTTCCCGTCAGCCGGGTTCTCGGTGGTCAGATCCGGATCGGCGTCCGCCGTGGCCACGGCGTCGCTGTCGAAGGATTTGGGCAGCCGCTTGAGGTGCTTGTTCATCGACCAGACGAGCAGAAACACCGCGATCAGCAACAGCACGATGATGATCAGCCCGACAGGGCTGGCCTTACCGAAGTCAGGACCTGTCTGGCGTGGTTCCTCCTGCGCCAGCACGCCCGTCATGAACTCAAGGCCCAGCATCATCGCGTCGTTCACTGGCGTCCTTCAATCCCTGCGAACAGGTCGGTCTCGGGCAGCGTGACGGGTACCCGCGACCGGGCCAGCTCGAACTCCTCGGTCGGCCACAGCCGCTGCTGCCATTCCATCGGCGTGGTGAAGAAGAAGCTGTTGGGGTCGATCTGCGTGGCATGGGCCAGCAGTGCTTCGTCGCGCTGGGCGAAGTACTTGGCGCACTCGATCCGGGTGGTGACGCGCTTGTCGAGGATGTCGTCGTCGGGGTCCCACTTCTCCAACCACTTCGCGAACGGGCCCTCTTCGCCGTTCTTGGCGAACTCGTCCTGCAGCACCTGCATCCGCTGACGCAGAAAGCCGTGGTTGTAGTACAGCTTCAACGGGCTCCACGGCTCGCCGGCATCGGGATAGAGCATGTGATCTCCGGCGGCCTCGAAGGCAGCGACGGACACCTGGTGGCACTTGATGTGGTCGGGGTGCGGGTAGCCGCCGTTCTCGTCGTAGGTGGTGATGACGTGCGGCTTGAAGTCCCGGACCACCTTGACGAGCGCCTCGGTCGGTCGTTCCAGGGGTTCGAGCGCGAAGCACCCTTCCGGCAGTGGCGGCGGCGGATCACCTTCGGGCAGTCCCGAGTCGACGAACCCGAGCCAATGATGCTCCACGCCCAGGATCTCGGCGGCGCGGGCCATCTCATCGATACGGATCTCATGGATGCGACCGTGCACCTCGGGTAGGTCCATCGCCGGGTTGAGGATGTCCCCGCGCTCCCCGCCCGTCAGCGTGACGACCATCACTCGAACGCCCTCGTCGACGTAGCGGGCCATCGTCGCGGCACCCTTGCTGGACTCGTCGTCCGGGTGCGCATGAACGGCCATCAACCGCAGTTCGCTCAACCTGGTTCCTCTTAGCTGGTCAGCTGTTTGGGCACTCACGCATCAGTTCAACCACGAGAGTGGCCCTATAGTTCCAGGTCTAGTAGACCCATCCGACCGACGGGCATGCAAAACGACATGATCGAGCGTCCCGCCGCCCGTTACGGGCGGCAGCGGCTGAACCGGCGTACCGGACGCTGGGTCGCCATCGGGCTGACCGCGCTGGTGGCCGTCTTCGGCGTGGCCGTCGCAGCCGTCGCCTTCACCCGGTTGGGCTCCAACGAGGTCGAGGGCGAGATGGCCGGTTACCGCATCGTCGACCCCACCACCGTCGACGTGACGATCAGTGTCACCCGGGACGACCCGTCCCGGCCGGTCGTCTGCATCGTGCGGACGCGGTCCTACGAGGGCGACGAGACCGGGCGGCGCGAGGTGCTCGTGCCGCCGTCGGACGCGGCTACGGTGCAGGTCACCACCACCGTCAAGTCGAGCGGGCCCGCGGTCGTCGGGGACGTCTACGGCTGCGGGACGGACGTGCCCGGGTACCTGGTCGAGCCGTAACGGGCCGCCGGTCAACAAACGCCCGCCTGCGAAATCGTGAAGTTCGAGTGGCGCCCCGGTGGTATGCTGGGCCGATACACGGTTCCTGCTGGGGCCGTGTATTGCTGCATTTTGGAGCTCAGGACAGACGCTCGACCGGCGGCAATACACATCGGTACACGTTGACCGCTCCCGGCGCCGTGTGCAGACCACTCTTCGACCACGCAGAGCGCGGAAGTTAACGACGACAGGAGCGCGACATGACGGACACCCAGGTCACCTGGCTTACCCAGGAGTCCTACGACAGGCTGAAGGCCGAGCTGGACCAGCTGATCGCCAACCGGCCCGTCATCGCCGCCGAGATCAACGACCGTCGCGAAGAGGGCGACCTCCGGGAGAACGGCGGCTACCACGCAGCCCGCGAGCAGCAGGGCCAGGAAGAAGCCCGTATCCGCCAGCTGCAGGAGCTGCTGAACAACGCCAAGGTCGGCGAAGCCCCCAAACAGTCCGGTGTCGCGCTGCCAGGCTCGGTCGTCAAGGTGTACTACGACGACGACGAGAAGGACACGGAGACGTTCCTGATCGGCACGCGCGAGCAGGGCGTCAGCGACGGCAAGCTCGAGGTGTACTCCCCGAACTCCCCGCTCGGCGGTGCCCTGATCGACGCGAAGGTCGGCGAGTCGCGGTCCTACACGGTGCCCAGCGGCAGCACCGTGAAGGTGACCCTGCTCAGTGCTGAGCCCTACCACAACTGATTCGGCGGGCCCGGTGACACCGGGTTAGTCTCCCGGCATGGCCCGGATCGCAGAGGACCTGTTTCTGCTGCTGCTGGACAATGCATCTGCCGAGCCCGGGCTCGACAGCCCGCGCCTCGACCATGTCCTCGCGGCGGCTTCACTGCTCGACCTCGCCCTCGACTGTCGCGTCCGCCCGGCGGTGGACGGCGAACCGGTGCAGCCGGGTCGCCTGGTGGCCCTCGTCGGGCCCGGTCCGATCGATCCTGTGGTGGCTCCGGCGTTCGAATTGCTGCAGGCCAAGCCGCTGCGCCCGGATGCCGCGATCAAGAAGCTCGGAAAAGACACCAGGGAGCGACTGGTCACCCGTTTGGAGCAGTCGGGTCAGATCCGCCGAACCATCAAGTCCGGCAATCTGTTACGCCGAACGCAGGCCTTCCCGCTGACCGACCGTGAGCGGGTCACCTCGGCGCGTGCCGCGCTGATGGCGGCGCTGTTCGACCGCATGCCACCCCCGCCGGTGACGGCAGCGATCATCACGGTCCTGCACGCGGTCGACGGACTGGGCGCCCTGCTCAGCCTCAACGACCGCGGCTGGCGCTGGGTGCATGCCCGTGCCGGCGAAATCGCCGGCGGCAGATGGGTTGACGAGTATCCGACGGCGCTCGCGGAAACGAATCTCGCCGTCACCGCCTCCGCAGTCCGGCAGGCGCTGGCGCAGCTCTCCTAGCTCAGGGCCTGCTCGACGTCGCCGAGCAGATCGGCGGCGTCCTCGATACCGACCGACAGTCGAACGAGGTCGTCGGGCACCTCCAACTGCGAGCCCGCGGTCGATGCGTGCGTCATCGCGCCCGGGTACTCGATCAGCGACTCCACCCCGCCCAGCGACTCGGCCAAGATGAAAATGTCTGTGCGAGCGCAGAAGTCGCGAGCAGCCTGCGGACCGCCTTTGAGGCGCACCGATACCATGCCGCCGAAGCCGCTCATCTGCTTGGCCGCCACCTCATGCCCGGGGTGCGACGGCAGCCCGGGATAGAGCACGGACTCGATGGCGGGATGCTCGTCGAGGAACCGGGCGACCGCGGCGGCATTCTCGCTGTGGCGCTGCATCCGCAGCGGCAACGTCTTGAGGCCACGGATCGTCAGGTAGGCGTCGAACGGCCCCGGCACCGCGCCCGCCCCGTTCTGCAGGAATGCAAAAGCGTCATCGAGGGCTTCGTCATTGGTCAGCAGCGCTCCGCCGACCACATCGGAGTGGCCACCGATGTACTTGGTCGTCGAATGCAGCACGATGTCAGCGCCCAGCGCCAACGGCTGCTGTAACGCAGGCGAGGCGAACGTGTTGTCCACCAACACCTTCGCGTGCTTCTCGGCACCCAGCGCAGAGATCGCGGCGATGTCGGCGATCGACAGCAACGGGTTGGTCGGCGTCTCGATCCAGATCAGCTTGGTCCGGTCGGTGACCGCGGCGCGGACGAGGTCCAGGTTGGACAGCGCCACCGCCGTGTAGCTGATCCCCCACAGGCTGAAGACCTTGTCGATGAGCCGGAAAGTGCCGCCGTAGGCGTCGTCGGGGATCACGACATGATCACCGGGCCTCGGCACCGCCCGCAGCACGCAGTCGGTGGCGGCCATACCGGAGCTGAACGCACGTCCGTAGGACGCACCCTCGACGGCGGCGAGCGCGTTCTCCAAGACGGCGCGGGTCGGGTTACCGGTGCGCGCGTACTCGAACCCGCCGCGCAGCCCGCCGACCCCGTCCTGCGCGAACGTCGAGCTCGCATAGATCGGCGGATTGACGACGCCGGTAGCCGGGTCGGGCCGGTAACCAGCGTGAATGGCCTTCGTGGCAGGCCCGTAGGCGCGGTAGTGGTCGGCTGCTGATCGCTGCTCGCTCATGGTCGCAAGGCTAGCGGTGTAGAACTTGACCATGTCCACCACTGCGACCGCCACGATCGAAAGCCTCCTCGATCTTGACTCACTGCTGAGCGCCGAGGACCGCGACCTGCGCACCATGGTGCGCGAGTTCGGCGAGCAACGGCTGCGCCCGCACATCGCCGAATGGTTCGAGGCCGGTCACGTGCCCGTCCGCGACCTCGCCGCCGAGATAGGCAAGCTGGGCCTACTCGGCATGCACCTGACGGGTTACGGCTGCGGCGGCTCCACGGCGACGGCCTACGGGCTGGTGTGCCAGGAGTTGGAGGCCGTCGACAGCGGCCTGCGCAGCCTGGTCTCGGTGCAGGGCTCCCTGGCGATGTTCGCGATCCATCGCTGGGGCAGCGAGGAGCAGCGCCGGCAGTGGCTGCCGGGCATGGCCGCCGGTGAGCTGATCGGCTGCTTCGGCCTGACCGAACCCGACTTCGGCTCCAACCCGGGCGGGATGCGCACCACGGCGCGCCGGGACGGCTCGGACTGGATCCTCAACGGCTCCAAGATGTGGATCACCAACGCGTCGGTCGCCGACGTCGCAATTGTGTGGGCCAGGTCGAAGGAAGGAGTTATCGGCTTCGCGGTCCCGACGTCGACGCCGGGATTCTCGGCGCGAGAGATGACGCACAAGTTGTCCCTGCGGGCGTCGATCACCTCGGAGTTCACCCTCGATGACGTCCGGCTGCCCGACGATGCGAAACTTCCTGGTGCCCAGGGGCTGTCAGGCCCCCTGGCGTGCTTGTCGGAGGCGCGGTTCGGCATCGTGTTCGGCGCGGTCGGGGCGGCGCGGGACTGCCTGGAGACCACACTGGACTATGTCGGCAGCCGTGAGGTGTTCGACAAGCCGCTCGCGGGATATCAGCTGACACAGGCCAAGATCGCCGACATGGCAGTCGAACTCGGCAAGGCCCAGCTGCTCGCCCTGCATCTCGGCCGCCTCAAGGACGACGGCCGGATCCGCCCCGAGCAGATCAGCGTCGGAAAGCTCAACAATGTCAGGGAAGCACTCAAGATCGCCCGTCAGTGCCGAACCCTGCTGGGCGCCAACGGGGTCACTCTCGAGTATCCGGTGCTGCGGCACGCCAACAACCTTGAGTCGGTTCTCACCTATGAGGGCACCTCCGAGGTGCACCAGCTGGTGATCGGAGAGGCGCTGACCGGCGTCAGCGCGTTCCGCTAGGCCGCACCGGCACGCAGACCGTGCCCATCAGCTTGTCTGCCAGGGTTTGACGCCTCGGGTCGAGAATCGGGAGCAGGAAGCCGACGCCGCACAGCGCGGCGTCGACAAGGTGGAGGGTCTGGCGGAGCGCGGAGGCCCCGAATCCGAGCGGCTGCCAGGTGTTTTCGCTCACCACACGGAAACCCATCACCGACTTGCCGAGGCTCGACCCGCTTCTGCCCTGGAGGTAGCCGAAATTCCATCCGAGGTAGACGATCGTCAGAATCACCGTCAGCACACCCACGGTGTCACCCTCGGGTGAGTGCAGGGCCGTGCACGCCACCCCGCCGTTGTCATAGGTCACGCACTCGGTGGGCGCGCCGGCCACGGCCACCACTTCCCAGATGACCCAGCCCACGAGCAGAGGCGTCCCGTCGATCACGAACGCACCCAAGCGAGTGAGCCACCGGGTGTAGGCACCCTTGTTCAAATCTGCCTTCCCACAACACAATGTCGGCGTGCTCGAAACATCGAGCACGCCGACATCGACAGCGAGGGGTTACGGGGTGGCAGGCGCGACGTATCCCCCGTTGAGCGACCGGTAGGCGTACACCAGAAGCAGGGTGGCCAGCGGGGCACCCACCAGAATGCCGATGCCGCAGAGCAGGAAACCGACGATGATGACGGCGGCGGCCGCCAACGCGGTGAGCAACGCGGGCCCCAGGTTGTTCTTCACCGTCTCGAAGCTCGACTTGATCGCATCGATCGGCGACAAATTGCGGTCGAGCACCGCGATCGTGGTGAACATGAACAGGAAGCTCGCGATCAGGCCCGGCAGGACGCACAGGAAATAGCCGATGGTGGAGACGACGCCCGTGATCAGGCTCGCGATCACCACGTTGCCGATGTTGCGCGGTTTGAAGAACGACCCGACGCTGACCTGCTGCCCGTTGGCGATGTCGAAAATGCCGCCGAGGTAGGCCGATTGGATGGCCGCCGTCACGATCAGGGTGAGGAACCAGCCGACGATCGACACGAGTATGCCCGCGAAGCCGGTGGCGGCATACGAGAAGGACAGCCCGCTGTCGTCGGCGACATAGCTCGTCTCGCCCGGAGAGACCAGCATCTGAATGACGTTGATGATGCCCTGTAGGGCCGCGACGACGACGACGAAGACCAGCGTCGCCACGATGAGCGGGACGGCGTTCTTGGTGAACTTGTTCCACGCCCAGCCGAATGCGTCACCGACGTTGTAGGCGGGCGGTCCGCCGACCGGCGGGTAGCCCTGTGGCGGGGGAAAGCCGCCCTGCGGAGGTCCGAAACCCTGCGGCGCCCCATATCCGCCGGTCGGGGGCGGCTGATAACCGCCGGGTTCCTGCGGCGGGAAACCGCCACCGGGAGGCGGAGGCGGCGGCTGGTATCCACCCCCGGGTGGAGGCGGCGGGAAACCGCCGCCACTGGGAGGTGGCGGGGGCGGGTAGCCCCCGGGAGGGGGAGGCGGATAGCCACCGGGCGGCGGATTCTCTGTCATCGATTTCTCCTGATCTCAATCGTGGTCGAAGCGCTACGCAGACCGTCCCCATTGTCTTGTCTGCGATGGTCTGACGCTTGGTGTCCCGCAGCGGGAACAACTACCCGACACAGCAGATCGCCGCGTCCATGGTGTGGGCCGGCCGGCGGACTACGGAAAGCCCGAAACCGATTGTTCTCCAAGTCTTCTCGCTCACAACTCGAAACTTCATGACCGACTTGCCGATGCTGGGCCGCGTGCTGCCTCTGGTATAGCCGTGGTTCCAAGCCTGGAAGGTAACCGACGCCGCCATACACATCAACAGCGTCAGCCAACCGAAAGTGGTTGCTGGTTTGTGTCTGCCGATACCGAAGAGGCTGCCCGCCACCTGGCGGTTGGTCTGTCATCACGCTCCTCCGGTCGCGCAGAGCTGGGAACAAAGCGTGCTTACCCTACCCGAGAACAGCATTCCAACAGGGTTTTCCGGCCAGTCGACACCCCGAGACCCCGCACCGGGCCAATGTTTGCCAGGGCTGACGCTTCAGCGACGTGAAGTGCCGTCCGACAGGTAGCCGAGAAGATCGTGGCGGGTCAGGACGCCGGCCGGCTTGCCCTCTTCGACAACCATCACCGCGTCGCACTCCCGCAGGGTCTTGGCGGCTGCGCTGACCAGTTCGCCCGCACCGATCAGCGGCAGCGGCGGGCTCATGTGCTGTGATACGGCGTCGGCGAGCTTGGCGCGTCCCTCGAACACCGCCGAGACCAGCTCGCGCTCGGAGACACTGCCGGCCACCTCACCGGCCATCACCGGCGGTTCGGCGCCGACCACGGGCATCTGGGAGACGCCGTACTCGCGCAGGATTCCGATGGCGTCGCGCACGGTTTCCGACGGATGCGTGTGGACGAGGTCCGGCAGCGCACCGGACTTGCCGCGCAACACGTCACCGACCGTCGATTCCTCGACCGAGCCGTCGAGCCTGCTGCGCAGGAAGCCGTACGACGACATCCACCCGTCGTTGAAAATCTTTGAGAGATAGCCACGTCCGCCGTCGGGCAGCAGCACGACGACAAGGGCATCGGGCCCTTCCCGTTCGGCGACCTTGATCGCGCCGACGGCGGCCATCCCACAGGACCCGCCGACCAGCAGAGCTTCTTCGCGCGCGAGCCGTCGGGTCATCTCGAACGAGTCGGCGTCGGAGACCGCGATGATCTCATCGGGGACGGACGGGTCGTAGGCCGAGGGCCAGAAGTCCTCGCCCACGCCCTCGACGAGGTAGGGACGGCCGGTGCCGCCCGAGTACACCGAGCCTTCGGGGTCGACGCCGACGATCTTCACCCTGCCGCCGGACACCTCCTTGAGGTATCGGCCGGTCCCGGTGATCGTGCCGCCCGTGCCGACGCCGGTGACGAAGTGGGTGATCTTGCCGTCCGTGTCGGCCCAGATCTCGGGGCCTGTCGTCTCGTAGTGGCTCTCCGGGCCCATCGGGTTGGAGTACTGGTCGGGCTTCCAGGCGCCGTCGATCTCCTCGACGAGGCGGTTGGACACGCTGTAGTAGCTCGCCGGATCGTCGGGTGCCACAGCTGTCGGGCACACCACGACCTCGGCGCCGTAGGCCCGCAGCACGTTCTGCTTGTCCTCGCTGACCTTGTCCGGGCAGACGAAGATGCACTTGTAGCCGCGCTGCTGGGCGACGAGCGCCAGGCCGACGCCGGTGTTCCCCGAGGTGGGTTCGACGATGGTGCCGCCGGGCTTGAGCTCTCCGCTGGCCTCGGCGGCGTCGATCATCTTGACCGCGATGCGGTCCTTGGAGCTGCCGCCGGGGTTGAGGTATTCGATCTTGGCAGCCACCGTGCCAGCACCCGGTGGGACAACTGAGTTCAACTGCACCAGAGGGGTATTGCCGATGAGCTCACTGATGTGCCGGGCGATCCGCATGCCTCCATCGTCTCAGGCCCGGCGAGCGGCTACCAGGTGGCCTCTCGGATGTACTCGCCGATCTGCTTGATCGAGCGGCTGGCTTCGGCGACCGCAGGCGCCCCGAGCTGGAACACATGCATCTGACCAGGCCAGATCCGAACCTCGACGGGCACACCCGACGCGGCGAGCAGGCGCGCCGCCTTCCGCGCATCGCTCAGCAGAACCTCTGATCCGGACACGTGGATGAGCGTTCGGGGCAGGCCGGGCTCGATGTGGTCGAGCGGCTCGTACACCTCTTCGGGGACGCCGTCGACGATGCGGCGGGAAGCGGCGTCCTCGATGAGCTCGACGAGTGCATGGAATGCCTTGGGCGGGAACATCACATCGGTGCGGATGTTCGGATGGTCGGCTCGGGCCTCGTTGTCGATCTCGAACAGCGGTGACATGGTGACGATCGCGGCGGGGGTCTCCCCGACGAAACCGTTGATGCCGCCGGCCTGGAGCCGTTCTGCGAGGGCCAGCGCGAGGTAGCCGCCCGCCGAGTCGCCGGCCAGGACGATCTGGTCGGGCTGGTACCCCGTCTCCCGCAACCACTTGTAGGCGTCGTAGCAGTCGTCGAGCGCTGTACCGACCGAGTGCTTCGGGATCATCCGGTAGTTGACGACGAGCGCCGGCGCGTCGGCGCACTTGGACAGCGCCGTGACGAGTCGGCCGTGGGTGTTCACACCGCACGTCAGGAACGCCCCGCCGTGCAGGTACAGGATCACGGTGCGCTTACCGTCGGCGGGCAGCACGCCCGCGGCCCTGACGAGCTGCGCGGTGCAGTGGGGCAGCGCGATGGTGGCGCGTACGGTGCCGGGCGCCGGCTTCAGCACGCGCGCGGCGAAGTCCACCAATCCCCACGGCCAGGGAAGCTTGGGGGCATAGCTACCAACGCTCAGGAACGGCTTGATCGTCGCCATCGCGGCCAGGCCCATCAAGCGGCCTGCGAGGCTCGGGCCGTCTTCGATGACCTCCACCGGCGCGCCGTCAGAGACCGGGAACTTCCGCGCTTTACCCCCTCGAGCTGCAGTGATCGCAGCATGAGGTGTTGTCGGAACCTTGCTGGGTGCCGTCATCGCCACCACTTCCTACGCCGATGTAGAGCCGGGATAAGCCGAGTTACTCAGACAACCTCGTAACTTAGCTTGGCACTTGTAACCATTATCACAATTGGTTAAACACTTTTGGTACCGGAGTTGATACCGCACTGTGACCGGTTGTGCCCGTTACGACCCGCGTAGCCGCGGAAATCCCCTTTAAACTTGCGGTCGTGGGCACCTACCGCGTGCGCCTCAGCGCACCGCGAAAGTCGACTGTCGCGCTGGCGGCCGCGGCCACCCTGGCCTCGACCGGTACCGCCTACGTCGGAGCGAGGAACCTGCTGACCGGCCAGGCCGACCAGGCGCGCCGGATCATCCCGAAGTCCTGGGACGTCCCGCCCCGCGCCGACGGCGTCTACGCCCCCGGTGGCGGACCACCCGAACGGTGGCACCGCGGCATCCCGTTCGACCTGCATCTGATGATCTTCGGTGATTCCACGGCCACCGGATACGGGTGCACCGACGCCGACGAGGTGCCCGGCGTCCTGCTCGCCAGAGGCCTTGCCGAGGAATCGGGCAAGCGGATCCGGCTGAGCACCAAGGCCATCGTCGGCGCCACGTCCAAAGGTCTCGCGGGGCAGATCGACGCGATGTTCGTCGCCGGCCCACCGCCGGACGCCGCGGTGATCATGATCGGCGCCAACGACATCACCCGGCCCAACGGCACCGGCCCGTCGGCGCGGCGCGTCGGGCGCGCGGTATCGCGGCTGCGAGCGGCAGGAGCCGTCGTGGTCGTCGGCACCTGTCCGGACTTCGGGGTGATCAAGGCGATCCCGCAGCCACTGCGGTGGGTGGCACGCAGTCAGGGTCTGCGGCTCGCCCGGGCTCAGGCCGCGTCGGTGCGTGCCGCGGGCGGTGTCCCGGTGCCGTTCTCCGACCTGCTGTCACCGCACTTCTACAAGACCCCGGAACTGCTCTTCTCCCCCGACATGTTCCATCCCTCCGCGGCCGGCTACGAGCTGGCCGCCAAGCAATTGCTGCCGGCCCTCTGCGACGAGTTGGGCGAGTTCATCACCGGTGAGCCGCCGGAGCAGGCGCTGGAATCGCGCACCGGGGAGGGCACGTCACTGCTGTCGCGGGTCAGTGGACTGAGCCGGCTGTGGCGCCGCTCGACCGGGGTGCCCGCGCCCATCGTCGTGGCCGCGAGCTAGTTTCTTGGCACACGTTCTAGACCCGAGGAGCCGTCATGCCTGAAGCCGTCATCGTCGCCACCGCACGCTCTCCGATCGGCCGGGCCAACAAGGGCTCGCTGGTCTCCATGCGCCCCGACGACCTGGCCGCCCAGATGGTGCGGGCCGCGCTGGACAAGGTGCCCTCGCTGGATCCCCGCGATATCGACGATTTGATGATGGGCTGCGCGCAGCCCGCCGGGGAGGCCGGTTACAACATCGCGCGTGCGGTCGCCGTCGAGCTCGGCTACGACTTCCTGCCCGGCACCACGGTCAACCGGTACTGCTCCTCGTCGCTGCAGACCACGCGGATGGCGTTCCACGCGATCAAGGCAGGCGAAGGTTCGGCGTTCATCTCCGCCGGCGTCGAGACCGTCTCTCGGTTTGGCAAGGGCGCCGCCGACGGCGCGCCCGACTCCAAGAATCCGATCTTCGCCGACGCGCAGGCCCGCTCGGAGCAGGCGGCCGCCGGCGCCACCGAGTGGCACGACCCGCGGGAGGACGGCGATCTGCCCGACGTCTACATCGCCATGGGCCAGACAGCGGAGAACGTCGCGAATTTCACCGGCATCAGCCGCGAAGACCAGGACCACTGGGGTGTGCGGTCGCAGAACCGCGCCGAGGAGGCCATCAAGAGCGGCTTCTTCGAGCGTGAGATCGCGCCGGTGACGCTGCCCGACGGCACCGTGGTCACCACCGACGACGGGCCCCGCGCCGGCACCACCTACGAGAAGATCAGCCAGCTCAAGCCCGTCTTCCGACCCGACGGCACCATCACCGCCGGCAACGCTTGCCCGCTGAACGACGGCGCAGCCGCGGTCGTCATCATGAGCGACACCAAGGCCAAGGAGCTGGGCCTCACGCCGCTCGCGCGCATCGTGTCCACGGGTGTGTCGGGGTTGTCGCCGGAGATCATGGGGCTGGGCCCCATCGAGGCCGTCAAGAAGGCGCTCGCCAACGCGAAGATGTCGATCGGCGATATCGACCTCTACGAGATCAACGAGGCCTTCGCCGTCCAGGTGCTCGGCTCGGCGCGCGAGCTCGGCATGGACGAGGACAAGCTCAACGTGTCCGGCGGTGCGATCGCGCTGGGTCACCCGTTCGGCATGACGGGCGCCCGCATCACCGCCACGCTGCTCAACAACCTGGCCACCCACGACAAGACGTTCGGCATCGAGTCGATGTGTGTCGGCGGCGGGCAGGGCATGGCGATGGTCGTCGAGCGGCTCTCCTAAACTCGCGTTCCGATGACCACCATCGGAACGCCGCTGTCACCGCGCGCCACGAAAGTCATGCTCCTCGGCTCCGGCGAGCTGGGCCGCGAAGTGCTGATCGCGTTGCAGCGCCTCGGCGTGGAGACCATTGCCGTCGACCGGTATGCGAACGCGCCGGGGCAGCAGGTCGCCCATCACGCCCGCACGATCACGATGTCGGACCCCGACGCGCTGACAGCACTGATCGAGGCGGAGCGCCCGGATCTGGTGGTGCCCGAGATCGAGGCCATCGCCACTCCCGCGCTGGAAGCGCTCGAGGCGCAAGGCGTTGTTCGGGTCATTCCGACCGCCCGGGCTGCGCGGCTGACGATGGACCGCGAGGGCATCCGGCGGCTGGCCGCCGAAACCCTTGGCCTGCAGACCAGTCCGTACCGATTCTGCGACTCGCTGGAGGAGTTGCAGGCCGCCATTGATGAAGCCTCCAGCGACATCGGCTACCCGTGTGTGGTCAAGCCGGTGATGAGCAGCTCGGGCAAGGGCCAATCGAAGATCGACGGGCCCGACGGCGTCGTGGCGGCCTGGGAGTACGCGATGTCTGGCAGCCGGGTGAGCAACACGCGCATCATCGTCGAGGGATTCGTCGATTTCGACTACGAGATCACGCTGCTGACCGTGCGCGCCCGTGGCGCCTCAGGTGAGGTGGAGACGACGTTCTGCGAGCCGATCGGGCACCGCCAGGTCAGCGGGGACTACGTCGAGAGCTGGCAGCCGCATCCGATGTCGGCGACCGCGCTTGAGCGCGCGCGGCAGATCGCCGCAGCGGTGACCGCGGATCTCGGCGGGCAGGGCATCTTCGGCGTGGAACTGTTCGTCAAGGGTGACGAGGTGTGGTTCAGCGAAGTCAGTCCCCGCCCGCACGACACCGGCATGGTCACGATGGTGACGCAGTGGCAGAACGAATTCGAGCTGCATGCCCGGGCCATCCTCGGTCTGCCCGTCGACACCACGCTCAAATCCCCCGGCGCCAGCGCCGTCATCTACGGAGGCGTCGACGCCGAGGGTGTGGTGTTCGACGGGGTCGACGCGGCATTGCAGGTGCCGCGCACCGACATTCGGTTGTTCGGCAAGCCGGAGAGCTTCGTCAAGCGCCGCATGGGGGTGGCGCTCGCCTACGCCGACGATGTGGCCACCGCGCGGGCCAACGCCGTCGAGGCGGCCGGCCGGGTCACGCCGCGGGTCCCCTGACTGCCTGCGCCGAGAGTGCGCTCAGATCGCGAGTTCTCGAAAATGTAGGCGCTGAGCGCACCCTCGCGTCGTAAGCGCGTCTCACACGGCGGACAACATCGGCTTCGGTGTTGGACTTGACCACGCGAATCCGCGTCCATTCGAGTTCGTCGAGGTCCTCTGATCGATGGATGTCGTGGGCGAATTGCAGCGGGTCGACGCGATGCTGGTCTCCGTCGTATTCGACCGCCAGATGGAGCTCTTCCCATCCCATGTCGAGGTAGTAGTGCCGCTTGCCATCGGCGCTGATGACGGGGATCTGGGTGGCCGGGCGGGGTAAACCGGCGCGGATGAGCAGCAGCCGCAGCCACGTTTCCCTTGGACTGAGCGCCTGGGTCGTACAGCTCCAGCGCTCGGGCCAGCTGCCGCATTCCACGCTTACCGCAATGGTGTTCTCTGGCCCAACGCAGCAGATCGGCGGCGTCGAACTCAGTGGCGTTGCCGAGTGCATCGAGCCGGGCGACCGCTGCGTTGAGCGGTGCTCTCCGTCCGAGGTCGAACGCCGTCCGCTGCACAGTGGTCACAGGGAGTCCCCGCCTCACGGTGATTTCGTGAGGGTCCAGGTTCTGTTTGTGCGTCGTGATCCCGTGCGGAGCCCGGCCGTTCGACCAGATCAGCTCGATCGGCTGCGAGCCCTCGACGTACCGAGCCCCGTGCAACGCCGACGCGGTGAGACCGGCGAGCACCCCTCCGCGATGCGACCAGAGCCAGGCGGCCGCCGCGCGGTGCTGCACGCTCAACTCGATGCCCGGGCGGGTGTACACATCCGGGTAGAGCGCCACGAACCTGCTGCGCAGCAGATGTTTACCGACCGAACCGGCCGACACCGCTTCGCTGCCTATGAATGGCATCTGCATCTGTTGAGGTTCGCGCACCCCGGACCGCCCGACCACTCCCGCTTGTGCGATCTGTGGACAAACTCCGCCGAGAGGGCGTTCAGCGCGACAATTCGTCGATTCCGAGGCGCTGAGCGCACTCTCGCACCACAACCCCCGAACCAGCGCGCGAAAAAGGGCGCCCACTCTCGTGGACGCCCTTTCTCTGGCGATACTGCTAGTCGTTGTTGAAGTAGCTCAGCAGGCGCAGGATCTCGAGATACAGCCAGACCAGGGTGACGGTCAGGCCGAGCGCGATGCCCCAGGCTGCCTTCTCGGGCGCTCCGGCGCGGATCATCTGATCAGCGGCGTCGAAGTCGATCAGGAAGCTGAAGGCCGCCAGCGCGATGCAGAGCAGCGAGAAGCCGATGGCCAGCGGGCCGCCGTTGGTCAGCGGGGCGTTACCGGTGAAGATCGCGAACAGGATGTTCACCACCGCCAGCGCCAGCACGCCGAACATGCCGGCGACGATCATGCGGGTCAGCTTGGGCGTCACGCGGATCGCGCCGGTGCGGTACACGACGAGCATTCCGAAGAACACGCCGAGGGTGCCGACCACCGCCTGGAAGATCATCGCGGGTCCGCCGGTGGACACCAGGTTCGCGAACAGGTACGAGGCCGAGCCGAGGAACAGGCCCTCGAACGCCGCGTAGGTCATCACGATCGCCGGGTTGTCCTGCTTGCGGCCGAACATCGCGAGCAGCAGGACTCCGAGGCCGCCGAAGCTGCCGATCAGGAACAGCGGGAACACCAGGCCCTGGTTGGCGTCGACCATGAAGTAGGAGACCGCCGCGACCGCGGTCACCACGGCCAGCGTGATGCCGGTGCGGGTGACGACGTCGTCGATGGTCAGCGGGCGCGACACACCTGCCTGCTGCTGATCCGGGTACTGCTGCGCGACGTAGGGGTCCGCGTGTACCGCTTGTGCACCGTAGCCGGCGGCTCCGGTACCGAACTGCGCGTAGCCGCCCTGCTGCTCTTTGGGCAGTGAGCGGAATACCGGGTTGCTGCTCTCGCGCACCGTCGGTTCCTTCCTGTGTTGTTTCTCGAGCGGGTGGTGTTTCACCGTCAACGTTCGAGGTTCCCGGTCAGTTCCCAGTGAGATTTCACTGGAACCTTCCCAGGCGCTTCACAGGAAACCTTACCCGGGCAGGCCTCGACCTGGGAGACGATCTAGATTGCATTCCGTGGACGAAAACGAGGATGTCCTAGTAACAGTCGGCAACGGGATCGGCCGCCTCACCCTCAACAGGCCGAAGGCGATCAACTCCCTCACCCACCACATGGTCGGCCAGATCTCCGAGGCGCTGAAGTCCTGGGAACACGACGACGCGGTCGAGGCCGTCCTGGTGACCGGCGCAGGCGACCGGGGCTTGTGCGCGGGCGGCGACGTGGTCGCGATCTACCACGACGCGAAAAAGGGCGGCGCCCAGACGCGCCAGTTCTGGCACGACGAGTATCTGCTGAACGCCTACATCGGCCGCTACCCGAAGCCCTACGTCGCCGTCATGAACGGCATCACGATGGGCGGCGGTGTCGGCATCAGTGCCCACGGCAGCGTCCGCGTCGTCACCGAGACCACCAAGATGGCCATGCCCGAGGTCGGCATCGGCTTCGTCCCCGACGTGGGCGGCACCTTTCTCCTGGCCAGGACACCGGGATTGCTCGGTGTCCACGCGGCCCTGACCGGAGCCCCGTTCTCCGGGGCCGACGCCATCGCCATGGGTTTCGCCGACCATTTCGTCCCGCACGACGACCTCGACGCGTTCACCGAGACGATCGGCACCGAGGGTGTCGACGCCACCCTTGCCAAGCACGCACAGGAACCGCCGCCGAGTGAGTTGCTCGCGCAACGGGACTGGATCGACCACTGCTACGCCGGTCAGACGGTCGCCGACATCGTCGCAGCCCTGCGCGGGCACGGCGCCGAAGCTGCGGGGAAGGCGGCGGATCTGATCGCATCGCGCTCCCCCGTCGCCGCATCGGTGGCCTTGGAAGCGGTCCGGAGGGCCGGAAGGCTCGCCACTTTGGAAGATGTGCTGCGCCAGGAGTTCCGGACGTCCTGCGCGTCGCTGCGCACACACGATCTCGTCGAGGGCATCCGCGCATTGCTCATCGACAAGGACAAGAATCCCCAATGGAAACCCGGGTCGCTCGATGAAGTGACCGCCGAGGACATCGAGGCGTACTTCGTCTCCGCCGATCCCGACATCGATTTCGAGGAGCAGTCATGACGTACGAGACGATTCTGGTCGACCGCGACGGCCGCGTCGCCACGATCACGCTCAACCGACCGAAGGCGCTCAACGCGCTCAACAGCCAGGTGATGTCCGAAGTCACCACGGCCGCAGCCGAACTCGACTCCGACCCCGGGGTCGGCGCCATCATCATCACCGGCAGTGAGAAGGCGTTCGCGGCCGGCGCCGACATCAAGGAGATGGCGAGCCTGTCGTTCGCCGACGTCTACTCGTCCGACTTCTTCGCCGGCTGGAGCAAGTTCGCTGCCACCCGCACCCCCACCATCGCCGCGGTCGCGGGGTATGCGCTGGGCGGCGGCTGTGAACTGGCGATGATGTGCGACATCTTGATCGCTGCCGACAGCGCGAAATTCGGCCAGCCCGAGATCAAGCTGGGTGTGCTGCCCGGGATGGGTGGATCGCAGCGGCTGACGCGGGCGATCGGCAAGGCCAAGGCGATGGATCTGATCCTCACCGGCCGCAACATGGGCGCCGAGGAAGCCGAGCGCGCCGGCCTGGTGTCGCGCGTCGTGCCCGCCGACTCGCTGCTCGAGGAGGCCAAGTCGGTCGCCGACACCATCGCCGGCATGTCGCTGTCGGCATCCCGGATGGCCAAGGAGGCCGTCAACCGGGCGTTCGAGACGACGCTGTCGGAAGGCTTGCTCTACGAGCGCAGGCTGTTCCATTCGGCGTTCGCGACCGACGACCAGACCGAGGGAATGAACGCGTTCACCGAGAAACGTTCGCCGAACTTCACGCATCGCTAGAGTTCATGCGTGACCGAGACCGCGTCCGCCGATGAGCTAGCCCCTGCGCCGGCCGAAGTGGCACCGGCACCCCGGCGCGGATGGTGGATCCGCCGGTACACGTTCATGGGCACCGCGGTCGGGCTCGTTTTCCTGTTCCTGTCGTTGACTCCGTCTCTGCTGCCGCGCGGACCGCTGTTCCAGGGTCTGGTCAGCGGCGGCGCGGGCGCGATCGGCTACGGCCTCGGGGTGTTCGCGGTGTGGTTGGTCCGCTTCATGCGATCCAAGGACACCAGTCCCGCCGCCCCGCGCTGGGCCTGGCCGACGCTCGTCGTCGTCGGGCTGATCGGGCTGGTGATCATGGTGTGGCAGTTTCACAGCTGGCAGGACAGCGTCCGAGACCTGATGGGTGTGCCCCGTCTCGGCTTTTGGGATTACCCTCTGGCTGCGGCGATCTCGGTGGTGACGTTGTTCCTGTTCGTCGAGATCGGCCAACTGATCGGCAAGTTGGTGCGTTTCCTGGTGCGACAGGTCGACAAGGTCGCGCCGCCGCGGATCGCGGCCGTCGTCGTGGTCGCCCTGTTGCTCGCCTTGACGATCGCGCTTCTGAACGGCGTCGTCGTCCGGTTCGCGATGAGCACCATCAACAAGACGTTCGCCGCGGTCAACGACGAAACCGACCCCGATAACCCTGCGCCGGAATCAAATCTACGCTCCGGGGGTCCTGAGTCCCTGGTCACCTGGGAATCGCTGGGACATCAAGGCCGGATGTTCGTCTCCAGCGGGCCCACGGTCGAGGAGCTCTCAGAGTTCAACGGCGCACCTGCGATCGAGCCGATCCGCGCGTATGCGGGACTGAATTCCGCGGACGGCATCAAGGCGACGGCTGCGTTGGCGGCGCGAGAGTTGCAGCGCACCGGTGGGCTCGACCGCGCTGTGGTGGCGGTGGCCACCACGACCGGCACCGGATGGATCAACGCGGCGGAAGCCGCTGCGCTGGAGTACATGTACAACGGCGACACCGCGATCGTGTCGATGCAGTACTCGTTCCTGCCCAGCTGGTTGTCGTTCTTGGTCGACAAGGAGAACGCGCGTCAGGCCGGTCAGTATCTGTTCGAGGCCGTCGACGAGTTGATCCGCGAGATGCCGGAAGCACAGCGGCCCAAGCTCGTTGTGTTCGGCGAAAGCCTCGGGTCGTTCGGCGGTGAGGCGCCTTTCCTTGCGCTCAACAACCTGGTCGCCCGCACCGACGGCGCACTGTTCAGCGGGCCGACGTTCAACAACACGATCTGGACCGATCTGACCCGCAACCGCGATGCGGGATCGCCGGAGTGGTTGCCGATCTACGACAGAGGCGCCAACGTGCGCTTCGTCGCCGAGTCCCGCGACCTGGGGCGCCCGGCGGATCCGTGGGCACTGCCCCGGGTGGTGTACCTACAGCACGCGTCGGATCCGATCGCGTGGTGGAACACCGATCTGCTCTTCGCCAGACCCGATTGGCTGCACGAGGCGCGCGGCTATGACGTGTCGCCGCACATGGAGTGGATCCCCGTCGTGACTTTCCTGCAGGTGTCCGCGGACATGGCGGTCGCGGTCGACGTGCCCGACGGACATGGGCACGTCTACGTGCGAAATGTCGCCGATGCGTGGGCCGCGATCATGGAACCGCCCGGGTGGACGAAGGAGAAGACGGAGAACCTGCGGCCACTGTTGCGTAGCGACGAATCGTCATAGTTGCGCAGCGACGAATCGTCATAGTTGCGCAGCGACAATTCGCTGTCGACGTCTAGACCAGGACGCCCTTGAGGGCGTGATAGCCACCGATGACATCCGTAGAGCGGTGCAGCCCAAGGTCTTTCAGCGATGCAGCGGCCAGACTGGACGTGTAACCCTCCGAGCACAGCACCACCCATTCGACGTCGTCGCCGACAGCTTGCGGGATGCGGGCGTCGCTGGTGGGGTCGAGCCGCCATTCGAGAACGTTGCGCTCGATGACGAGCGCTTGGGGCACTTCGCCTTCCGCGGCGCGCTGGGCGGCGGGGCGGATGTCGACGAGTACCGCTCCCCGGGACAGCGCAGCCGGCACCTCGGCGGCGGGCAGGCGGACGAGTTTCGCGCGGGCGTCGTCGAGTATGCGGTCGATTCGGCTTGCCATCAGTCGCCCTCCGGCTTGTCGGTCAGTTCGGTACGGTTGCGGCGCAATGTGTTTCGCTCGGTGACTTCGTAGTAGGACATCGCCGTCAGCGGCGGCGAGTAAGCATGCACACTCAGTGTCGGCGCAATCGGCGCCACGCCACCGGTGGTGATCGTTTCCGGCGCCCACACCACATCGTGGACCCATCCGAGCGGGAACGCTGCCTGATCGCCGGCGACCAGGCGGCGGTCGCGCAGTGCACCGCCGTCCCAACGGGTTTCCCGCAGCGATCCCGATACGACGGTCAGCGCGCCGAGTGAGCCGCCGTGGTCGTGCAGTTCGGTGGAACGGTCGGGCACCCAGCTGATCAGCCACACGTCGAGTTCTTCGGTGCCGTGCAGCCGGGTGAACCAGCGCTCGGTGGCGGGTGGCCCACCGGCGGGCAGTAGGTGGTCGTAGTCGCCGCCGAGGACGTCATCGGCGAATCGGTCGGTGACGTGCAGAAGGTCGGCGGGACGCAGGCGAGTTGGAGCCAGGGACATGGAAGGAACTCCAGAATGGACGGACGGATGAATCAGGGGGCGGCGGTCAGGCCGAACAACACTCCTGATTGCGGGTCACGTCGGTCATGAGGCGAGTGTTTCACAGCCTGTGGCCGCCTCGCCAGCGACGAGCTTTAACCTCACGGTGAATCTAGGAAACCCCAGTTCGACGGCGGGTGCCGCGCCGTGCGGAAAGGTGCCTACATTGGCAGGATGCGTTGGCCCCTCGTGTTCGCCACCGTCGCCGCCGTCGCCGTCGTCGTCGCCGGGTGCTCGTCAGGCCCCGACGAGCCGCCGCCGACACCGCCACCGACAGGAACCACATCGTCGTCTTCCAGCGCCGCTGCACCCTCGACCTCGGTGGCGCCCGGCGAGGTGGGCGTCTCCCCCGGCGGCGTGACGACGGCGGTGGGTGCCCCCGCGGAGTCCACCGAAGACGATTACTTCCAGGCGTGCCGGGCCGCCAAGGCATGGATGGACCAGCAGGGTGGCGACCCGCGCTCGCAGATCGAGCCGTACCTCAAGACGGTGCAGTCCGCCGAATCCGTCGGGCCGGCGACATTCGACAAGCCATGGTCAGAATTGTCCCCCGGCCAGCAGGCCGCAGTCATCGTCGCCGTCGAGGCGGCGGCCGACGCGCTCTGCGGTTAGACGTCGAACACGAGGCAGAATGTGTGGCCCGCCGGATCACGGAACACTCTGAAGTCCCCGCCCTCCGGCACGTCCTCGACGCGAGTCGCACCGAGTTTGCGCACCGCAGCCTCGGCCGCATCGACATCGTCGACGTCGATGTCGAGGTGGATCTGCTGGGAGCCCTCAGGGTCGGGGAACCGCGGCGGCTGATGTTCGGGCGAGAGCTGAAACGCCAGCCTCCTGCCGCTCGGTTCGGCGACCACCACCCAGTCGTCGTCGTCTTCGACGATGGTGCCGCCCAGGAGTTCGGCCCAGAAGCCCGCCAGGCCCCGGGGATCGCGGGTGTCGAGGACGACGGAGCGAAGCTTTCCGATCATGCAGGCAGGGTTGCCCGTCCTGCGAGGTCGTAACAAGTGAGAATGTGTCCATGCGGGTCGCATTGGCTCTCGGCAGCGGCGGAGCGCGCGGCTACGCCCACATCGGTGTCCTCAACGAACTGCGCGAGAGGGGTCACGAGGTCGTCGGCATCGCCGGTTCGTCGATGGGCGCCCTGGTCGGCGGCTTGGAGGCCGCGGGCAAGCTCGACGAATACGCCGTGTGGGCAAGCTCTTTGACACAGCGCGCGGTGCTGAGGCTGCTCGACCCGTCCCTCACGTCAGCGGGCGTGCTGCGCGCCGAGAAGATCCTCGACGCGGTCCGCGAAATCCTCGGCGAGGTGACCATCGAGGAACTTCCGATGCAGTACACCTCGGTGGCGACCGATCTGATCACCGGAAAGTCGGTGTGGATGCAGCGCGGCCCGGTCGACGATGCGATCCGCGCGTCGATCGCGATCCCCGGCGTCATCACGCCCCACGTCCTCGACGGACGCCTCCTTGCCGACGGCGGCATTCTCGACCCGCTCCCGATGGCGCCGATCGCTGCGGCGCCGGCCGACGTCACCATCGCGGTGAGCCTCTCCGGCGAGGATCCCGACGTCGACAGGCGCATGACCGATTCCCGCCCGCCCACCTCGGACTTCCTCAGCCGGATGTGGCGGAGCACGTCGTCGCTGCTCGATACCAAGGCAGCCCGGTCCCTGCTGGAGACGCCGACCGGCCGTGCGGTGCTCGGCCGGCTCGTGGCCGCCGACGACGAACCGATCGCCGACCTCCACGAGCCGGACATCCCGAAGCTGGGCAGCTTCGAGCTGATGAACCGTGTCATCGACATCGCGCAGTCGGCACTGGCCCGTCACACATTGGCGGCCTATCCACCCGATCTGCTGATCGAGATTCCCCGAACGGTGTGCCGCAGCCTGGATTTCCACCGGGCCAATGAGGTCATCGAGATCGGGCAGGAGATGGCCAGCATCGCGCTGGATGCTTTGGAGCCGAAGGGTTCACAGGGCTGACAGGAACTCCGCGACCCGGGGCGCCTCGCGCCGTCCCTGGGTGCGACCGGCCTGTGCCGCCGGCGCTCGGCACGCCGGGTCGAGCGGGTTGGGGCCGAACGCCGCCAGCGCGTCGTCGTCGGCGTAGAGGGCCAGCGTCGCTCCGGGGAACGCCTCGATCTCTGCGACCGTGCCGGTCCCCCACGGGGACGGACTGTTCGCGCCGGACGGCACCAGCACGACCGCGGACCCGCAGTCCTGCACCGCCGACATGTTGACGGTGCTGCCCACGCCGCCGTCCATGTAGCGGCGGTCACCGATGGTGACCGGCGGCCACACCCCGGGCACTGCGCAACTCGCGGCGACGGAGTCGACAAGTCCGACACCGGAGTTGGCGTCGAAGACGACGAGCTCGCCGGTCGCGATGTCGATCGCCGTCACCCGGATCGTGCGCTCCGGCCAGTCGAGGGAGGGCAACCGGTGCTCGATCACCGTGCGGCGGAGCGCTTCCGGCACCGTGTCGGTGTCGGCGGCGATGCCGCCGATCTTCTGCAGTTTCTGCTCTTTGGTGGCGCCTGGCGTGGTCATCGCGGTGAGGAACAGTTCGGTGATCGTGTCGATCGAGACGCCCGGGTGGATCTCGTGGGCGCCGTGCGTCTCGGACAGCTGGCGGGCAAACAACTCGTCGAGGGACAGTCCACTGCCCAGCTGGGCCGCGACAGTCGACCCGGCGGAGGTTCCGAGCAGCACGTCGGCGGCGAGCAGGCGCGCGCCGACGTCGGGCGCCTCGTCGCAGATGCCGAGCAGCACGCCGGTCTCCCAGGCGATTCCCGCCAGGCCGCCCCCGGCCAGCACCAACGCACGAGTCATCGACTTCCTTTCGTCTACCGGACACCTTGACCCGCCGCGGCCGTCGAGCTCAAATCGGCGGACGTCGGTTGGTGCCGCGGCGGATCAGCGCAAGCCGGGTGCAGCTTTCGCGCTGATGAACGGTAGGTCGAGGTAGGTGCTGATCCCGGGCGGTGCCGCGCAGACGGCGGGGACCGAGTTCACGCAGTGCGCAGCGGTGGCCACGACGCCGTACTCGGGCCCCTCTCCGCCGATCTCGGACTGGAATCCCTTCACGGTGACGGTGAAATCGGGGTTGCCCTTGATCTCCATCTCGTAGCGCTGGCCGGCCGGGCCGAAATTCCATGGAGGGTCCAGGTTTTCCTCACCCATCAGCCAGTTGACCGTCACCTCCACGACGACGTCGTCGCCCACGAGGGCCTCCCAGTGGAACTTTCGCGCAGCGACCTGGCCGGGCTCGATCGTTCCGATCGGGGAGTCGATCGGCGCGGTGGCCACGGCGATCTCCTGGGTCGACCGCACCCGGGGTTCGGCGGCGAAGCCGATGGCGTCGACGATCATCTTCACCGACTGGATGAAGCCGCCGTCGAGGAGTTTCTGCATCGGCCCGGACAGCGCCTTGTCCGGGGTGTCACCGAAACCCATCACGTGGCGCACGACGTCGGGGGCCTCGTAGCTGCGCAGGTCGGAGAACTCCTCGGCGCGAACGAACGTCACCCCGGTCGACATCGTCGACATCAGCAGCGGGAACTTCTCGCTGATCCCGCCGGGGGCGATCCCGGTGCCGTGCAACGTGACTCCGCCCTCTTCGGCGGCCGCCCTCAACGGCGCCGCCTCCTTGTCGGACGGGTAGAACCAGCCCACCGGGCTGACGACGTTCTTTCCCGACCGCAACAGCGCGGTGACCTCGTCGGGGTTGGGCAGCAGCGGGGTGTAGACGACCGCATCGGCATCGAGGGCCAGGATCTCGTCGATGCTGTGGGTGGCGGTGACACCGATGGGCCCGGTGCCGATGATGTCGCCGACGTCGCGGCCGTTCTTGGCGTCGGAATGCACCCAGCAACCGGCCAGTTCCAGATCGGGATGTTCCAGCACACCCTTGATGGCGGCGACGCCGACTCCGCCGGTTGCCCACTGCACGACGCGCAGCGCCATGTCGTCTCCTCCCAGGGGTACAAGAACTAGAACACGTTCTACTTAGATGTACACCAGATGTCGCTGCGGATGGATCGAATACCGAAACCCGCCGGTTGAGGCTGTGCGGTGTCTTCTGCCGCATTAGGGTGTGTTCGCCGGACGAACCACACCCGAGGAGCCTTCATGACCGATCCCCAGCAGGGCTCCCGTGTCGGCTCCCAGATCGGCCCGTACCGCTTGCAACGGCTACTCGGCAAGGGCGGCATGGGCGAGGTGTACGAGGCCCACGACACGGTGAAAGATCGTGTGGTCGCGCTGAAGCTGCTGCCGGAGGGTGCGTCCCACGATCCTGTGTTCCGCAAGCGGCTGCAGCGCGAGGCCCACGCGGCGGGCCGGCTGCAGGAACCGCATGTGGTCCCGATCCACGATTACGGCGAAGTGGACGGCCTGCTGTTCGTGGAGATGCGGATGATCGACGGGACCGATCTGCGCAAACTGCTCAAGGAGCAGGGCGCGATGACGCCGGCGCGGGCGACGGCCATCGTCAAACAGATCGCCTCGGCACTCGACGCCGCGCATCAGGCCGGCATCATGCACCGCGATGTGAAACCCGAGAACATCCTGATCACCCGCGATGACTTCGCCTACCTGGTGGACTTCGGCATCGCCAACGCCGCCACCGACGAGACGCTCACCGAATTGGGCACCGCCGTGGGCACCTACGCCTACATGGCGCCCGAGCGGTTCACCGGCGGTGAGGTCACACACCGCGCCGACGTCTACGCGCTGACCTGCGTCCTGCACGAATGCCTGACCGGGGTGCAGCCGTTCCAGGGCGACAGCGTGAGCGTCGTGATCACGGCGCACCTCAACCAAGCGGTGCCCCGTCCCAGCCACGCGCGGCAGGGTATTCCCGCGGCGCTCGACGAGGTCGTGGCCCGAGGCATGGCCAAGGATCCCGAGCATCGGTACCCGTCGGCGGGAGAGATGGCCAGGGCCGCCACCGAGGCGCTCACCCGCGCCGAGCAGGATCAGGCCGCGGCGATCCTGCAACGCAGCCAGGCGGCGACGATGGCGGTTCCGCTGCCGCCGCCGCCGAGCGGCGCGTCGGCGCCGGGCTCGTACCAGGCGACGCCCGCGTTCGCCGCGACACCGCCACCCCCGCCTCCCCCGCCGCCGTCGGGTGGGATGCCGGGCTACGGCGGAACGAATCCGCCGCCCGGCGCACCGGCGTACGCGGGCGGCTACCACACACCTCCTCCTCCGCCGGGTCCGCCTCCGGGGTGGACCTCCCCGGCGCCGTCGGGCGGTGGAGGTGGCGGCTCGAAGGGCCCGGTGATCGCGCTGCTCGCGGGCGCAGCGGTGATCGTCCTCGTCCTCGCGGCGCTCGGAATCTGGCTGATCACCAGGGACGACGACTCGTCCTCGGTCGCGTCGTCCACCAGTTCTTCGGCGGCGCCGACCACGTCGTCGCGGGAACCCACTCGACGCACCCGCACCTCGACGACGACGCCGCCTCCGACGGAGTCCTACGACCAGCAGCTGATGGCTCTGCTCGCCCCGGGCCATGACAGCTCGAACTGCCAGCCCGTCACCCCGCCTGCGGCGTCGGCGCTGGCCACCGTCGACTGCGAACAGAACACCAATCCGAACGGGCCCGCCTTCACGCGGTATTCGTTGTTCGCGGACAAGCCGGCACTCGACGCCGCGTTCCAGGAGGCCATCGACGTGAACTCCGAACTGCTGGAGTGCCCGGGCAGTGGCACCGGGTCGCCGACCACGTGGCACTACACCGAGACTCCCGACCAGGTCGCGGGCCAGATTGCGTGCGGCACGTACAACAACAACCCCGACGTCGTGTGGACCAAGGACGAGAGCCTGCTCCTGGCCGATGCGCAGGGCCCGAGCTTGGAGGATCTGCACAACTGGTGGCTGGAGTTCGGATAGTCCGCGCTACCGTCTGCACAACCGCAACGCAGCGACGGGCGAAAGGGATCAGATGAAGCGCGTGTTTGTCATCGGCGTCGGTATGACGAAGTTCGAGAAGCCCGGCCGGAGGGAGGGCTGGGACTACCCGGACATGGCGCGCGAGTCGGGCACCAATGCGCTCGCCGACGCGGGTATCGAGTATTCGGACATCCAGCAGGGCTACGTCGGGTACTGCTCCGGCGATTCGACGTCGGGTCAGCGTGCGCTCTACGAGCTGGGCATGACCGGCATTCCGATCGTCAACGTCAACAACAATTGCTCGACCGGCTCGACAGCGCTGTATCTCGGTGCGCAGGCCATCCGGGGCGGACTGGCGGATTGCGTGCTGGCGCTCGGGTTCGAGAAGATGCAGCCCGGTTCGCTGGGTGGCGGAGCCCAAGATCGTGAGTCCCCGCTGGCCCGGCATATCAAGGCGCTCGCCGAGATCGACGAGTTCGCATTTCCGGTGGCGCCGTGGATGTTCGGCGCCGCGGGTCGTGAGCACATGAAGAAATACGGCACCACGGCCGAGCATTTCGCGAAGATCGGCTACAAGAACCACAAGCATTCGGTGAACAACCCGTTCGCGCAGTTCCAGGACGAGTACACCCTCGACGACATCCTGGCCGCGAAGATGATCTCCGACCCGCTGACCAAACTGCAGTGCTCGCCGACGTCGGACGGGTCGGCGGCGGTCGTGCTGGCCGGCGAGGATTTCGTGGCCGAGCGGGAGCTGGCGGGCCAGGCGGTCGAGATCGTCGGGCAGTCCATGACCACGGACTTCACGTCGACGTTCGACGGAAGCGCCGCCAACCTCATCGGTTACGACATGAATGTCAAGGCGGCGCAACACGTTTACCATCAGTCCGGGCTGGGCCCGCAAGACTTCCAGGTGATCGAACTGCACGACTGCTTCTCGGCCAACGAACTGCTGCTCTATGAAGCCCTCGGGCTGTGCGGCGAGGGCGAGGCGCCGTCGCTGATCGACGCGGGTGACACCACCTACGGCGGCCGATGGGTCGTCAACCCCTCGGGCGGGCTCATCTCGAAAGGGCATCCGCTGGGTGCGACGGGCCTGGCCCAGTGCAGCGAGCTGACGTGGCAGTTGCGCGGCACCGCCGACAAGCGCCAGGTGGACGGCGTCACCGCCGCGCTGCAGCACAACATCGGGCTGGGCGGGGCCGCGGTGGTCACCGCCTACCAGCGCGCAGACCGGTAACAGGTCTTCCGCAGGGGACGGGCACCTGAGCTGAACCCTTCGCACTGCCGAAACGTGTCACCACATGTCGGCGATGTATCCAGTGGGTCGGGCTATCGGCAGGAGGTTCGACTTTGCGTTGGGCGTGGACAATTTCAATCGCGGCGCTCGGTGTGGCGCTGGGCCCGGCGGGCCAGGCGGCCGCCGAGGACCAGAACCCATGGGTCGTCATCGAGCAGCTCGAGTTGGCCGGATATACCGTGAATCTGGACCGGATCGGCAGCGCGCCGATCGAAGATTGTGTCGTCACCGAAGTGCGCAATCCGCAGCAGGTGACCCAGCCGGTGACCGTCGTCGACAAGGACAAGTACGGTGTCGACATCGACACCGTCGACGTGATCGTCCGGCAGTCGATTTCGGTGACGCTGGACTGCACGGGCTGAGCACTTCCGCAGGAAAAGGCCCGGCCGGTAAGGGGACCGACCGGGCCTTTCCTACTCGTGCCCTACACCGCCGCAGGGGCTTTCGCCTGCGCCGGCTCGTCGGCACGCGAGCCGTGGTCGGAATCGAGCATGGTGAGCTCGTCGAACGGATCCCGGCCTGCCAGCACGTTGTTCACCTTCTCCTTGTCGATCGTGTGAGTCCAGGATCCGACCAGCAGAGTGGCCACCGCGTTGCCCGAGAAGTTGGTCAGCGCGCGGGCTTCGGACATGAACCGGTCGATGCCGACGATCAGGCCGACGCCGTCGAGCAGGTCGGGGCGGTGGGCCTGCAGGCCGCCGGCCAGCGTGGCCAGGCCCGCGCCGGTGACACCTGCTGCCCCCTTGGAGGCGACGATCATGAAGACCAGCAGGCCGATCTGCTCGGCGACCGAGAGCGGGTCACCCAGGGCACTGGCGATGAACAGCGACGCCATGGTCAGGTAGATCGCGGTGCCGTCCAGGTTGAACGAATAGCCGGTCGGCACAACCACACCGACCGTGGAGCGGTCGACACCCAGGTGCTCCATCTTGGCGATCAGGCGCGGCAGTGCCGATTCCGAGGAGGAGGTCGACACGATCAGCAGGTACTCGCGGGCCAGATAGCGAACCAGCTTGAAGATCGACACGCCCGAGACCATTCGCAGCAGCGAGCCGAGAACGCCGAACACGAAGATCACGCAGGTGATGTAGAAGCCGAGCATCAGCGCGGCGAGCTGACCGACGGCGGCCCAGCCGGTCTGGCCGACGACGTTGGCGATGGCGCCGAAAGCACCGATCGGGGCCAGCCACAGGATCATGACGAGCACCTTGAACACGAGTTTCTGCAGGTGCTCGATGCCGCGCAGGATCGGTTCACCGGCGGTGCCGAGGCCCTGCAGCGCGAACCCGACCAGCAGCGCGATGAACAGCGCCTGCAGCACACTGCCCTCGGTGAGCGACGACAGCAGCGAGGTCGGGATGATGCCCTGCACGAACTCCAGGAGTCCACCGGATTCGTGGGCCTTCTCGGCCAGCTCCGCGCCCTTGCCGGCGGCGCTGTCGGTCAGGCGCAGGCCGCTGCCGGGATGGAGGAGGTTGCCGACAACCAGGCCGATGCCCAGGGCGAAGGTCGACATCGCCAGGAAGTAGACGAACGCGAGGCCGCCGACCTTGCCGATCGTGGCGGCTTTGCGGACGGATCCGATGCCGAGCACGATCGTGCAGAAGATCACCGGCGCGATCATCATCTTGATCAGCGCGACGAACATGGTGCCCAGGACGCCGACAGATTTGCCGACCTCCGGGGCGAAGATGCCGACGCCGATGCCGGCGATCACGGAGATGATCACGGCGATGAACAACCAGTGGGTGCGGTCGTGCTTCTTCTTCGGCTCGTCGGGACCAGGCCCTGAGGCCGGTCGGTCCATCGTGGTTGTCATGTGATCCCTCCAGATACAGCTCGGTGATTGTGGGTCTGAAAGGATGCTCACCGACGGCGTGAGCCAGGTCACGTTTTAGTTCATTTCGTTCAGGAAGGGGCGGCGGTGAGCGACGATTCGGGCGTGTCGACGGTCCAGACCGCCGACGGCCGCGCGCCGGCAGCGCCGTGACCCGTTCGCGCCCCTGGTCGCTGGCGACGCAGGCGATCGCCCTGCAGTTCTTGGTGATCGGTCTGATCGTCGTGGTCGGCAGTGTGCTGGCGCTGATCGACGCGAGGAACGACGGGGACGCCGCCGCCAAGGACAAGGTGCTGGGCATCGCGACGGCGCTGGCCGACACACCGTCGACCGCCGATGCGATCGAGGCGGGCCGGGCCACCGAGATCCTGCAACCGGTGACCGAGCTGGTGCGCCGCAACACCGACATTGCGTTCATCACGATCATGGCGCCCGACCGCACCCGGTTCACCCACACCGACCCCACTCAGATCGGTGGCTCATACCTCGGCACCATCGAGCCCGCACTGCGCGGAGAAGCGTTCACCGAGGTGTACACCGGAACGCTCGGCCCGTCCATCAGGGCCGTCGTGCCGGTGGTCGACGCGGACGGAAGAGTCATCGGGTTGGTGGCCGCTGGAATCCTTCAAGAGAGTCTCGCCGACCAGTGGCGTGCACAGTGGCCGATCATCGCGGCCATAAGCGTTGGCGCACTTGTTGTTTCACTTGTCGGAGTGTGGGGAATCCGGCGCCGCCTGCTACGGCAGACACACGGCCTGCGGCCCGACGAACTGCGGGTGATGTACGACCATCACGATGCCATCCTGCATTCGGTGTCCGAAGGGCTCATCGTGCTCTCGGAGAAAGACCCCGGTGGGGTGGCGCTGGTGAACGATGAGGCCCGCCGCCTGCTGTCGTTGCCGTCGGGCAGCGTCGACCGGTCCGAGCTGCCGGAATTCCTGCGTACGTTCAATCCGGGAGCGCGCGACGAGATCCACGTGACCGACGACCGCGTCCTCGTCGTCAACCGCTCGCGAGTGGAGAACGGGACCGACGGTTCCGAGGTGGTGACTATCCGCGACCGCACCGAATTACAGGGCGCGCTGGGTGAACTCAACTCGCTGAAGGTACTGACCGATTCGTTGCGCGCGCAGGCCCACGAGGCCGCCAACAAGTTGCACACCATCGTGACGATGGTGGAGATGGGTCGCGCGAACGAGGCCGTCGCGTTCGCCACTGCGGAACTCGAGCTGTCACAGCACCTCGTGGACCGGCTGTCGGCCGCGGTACGTGAACCTGCTCTGGTGGCACTGTTGCTCGGCAAGGCGGCACAGGCCGACGAGCGAGGCATCGAGTTCACGGTCACCGAGGACACCGAATTGCCCGCCGAAACCGACGAATTGCTGCTGTCCGGCCAGGAACTCGTCACCGTTGTGGGCAACCTCATCGACAACGCGATGGATGCCTGCGACCAGGACGATCCGTGGGTCGAGGTTACCGTCCACCAGCACGACGGGCAGCTCACGATTCGAGTGGCAGACAGCGGAGAAGGCATGGACGCCAAGACTTTCGAGAAGGCGATGCGACGGGGATACTCAACGAAATCGAGCAGCGACGCCAGGCATCACGGGCTGGGCCTGGCCTTGGTGGCGCAGGTCGTCAAGCGCCACGACGGCACGCTGACCGCCGACGTGACCTATGGCTCGATCGTGACGGTCACGGTGACGAAGCCGTGATCACCGTGCTGATCGTCGAGGACGAGCCTCTGATCGCCGAGGCGCATCGGACGTATCTTGAACGCCTGCAGGGCTTCTCGGTGGCGGGCGTCGTACATACCGCGCGCGACGCGATGCGGGTGGTGTCCGAGTCCGCGGCCGGCGGGCTACCCGTGGATCTGGTTCTGCTGGACATCGGCCTCCCCGATGCCAGCGGGATTGCCCTGGCGTCCGCATTGTCCGGCCAGCGACCCGCGCCCGACATCATCGCGATCACGTCGGAGCGGGATCTGGAGATGGTGCGGGCGGCGGTCAGTCACGGGGCACTCGCGTACCTGTTGAAGCCGTTCACGTTCGCCGCATTCCGGGAAAGGCTGGAGCGATACCAGCGCTATCGCCAGGCGTTGCCCGCCGGCACCGATGCCGCCAGCCAGGCAGAGGTCGACCGTGCACTGGCCGAGCTCCGCGTCGGATCGGACCGTTCAGTGGCGCCGAAAGGCGCCGCGCCCGCCACGAACGACGAAATTGCCCGTGCGGTACGGGATTTCACTGCCAATCCGGACGGCATCACGGCCGACGAGGTTGCCAAGCAGGTCGGAGTGTCTCGGGTGACGGCGTGGCGCTACCTTGAGCGGCTCGCCGACGAGGGCACCGTCAGCCGCCACACCGACTACGGCAAGGCCGGGCGGCCGAAGACCCGCTATCGGTGGCGCTGACCGCACCGGGGCGTAATCTCTGGTCAGACGGTGACGGGCTGACGCTGAATCCGCGGTGGCTCCAGCGCGATCGGGTCCGTTGCGAGGAACTGCGAGTACAGGGCCGCGATCGACGACTCCACCGAGAACACGCTCAGGCCGCCGGCATAGTCGGCGATGTACAGCCGCGATCCGTCGCCGCCCTGGGCGACACACGACGGCCGCGCGTCGACCTTCAGCGAATCGACAAGGTGGAGGCTGAGTGTGCAGAGCACCGCGACCCGGTCGTAGTCGACGATGTAAGCGCGCGACTGGTCGCTGCTCATCACCAGCTGCGTCGGCGCGCCGGCGAGATCCGTCGTGTCGGTCACCCGCATCGAGGCGAGATCGAGGACGTGCACCGCTCCGCCGACCGCCCGGTCGGAGGTGAGCACGTAGATCGCGTCGCCTGCGTACGCGATGTCGCGGATGGGCGAGCCGATCGGAACCACGCGGCGCACGAGCGAGGTCTCGGCGTCCACCACGATCAGTTGGCTGCCGCTCACATCGGTGACGCCCAGGTACAGCCGTTTGCCGTTGGGGTCCACCCGAAGCGCGTCGATGTTGGCCGCAGGCGCACGGCCGACCTCGACGGTGCCGACCCGCTCCGCGGTCACGTCGATGACCGCGATGTCGACCGTGTCCTGTGCGCAGCGGCCCGCGTAGACGCGCTTGCCGTCGGGGCTGGCGGCGAGCGCAGTCACACCTGACGCCACCGGGTACGTCTTGATGACCGTCTTGGTGTCGAGATCGATCACGGAGACCGCGTCATAGCTCGGAGCGGCGATACCGACGTAGGCGCGATCGTTGGCGACGGTGACGGCCACCGGCTCGCCTTGGAGAGCGATGGTCGCGACGACGGCCAGCGTCGCGGCGTCGAGCACCGACACGCTGTCGTCGCCCGCGTTGGCCATGACGACAACGTCATCGCCCGCAGCGATGTCGCCGACCGGACCGTTCGACACGGTCAGATGGCGCTCGAGGACGACGTCGTTGTCCGTTGTGGTCACAAGAGGCGCATCAGCCACGCGGGAATCAGCTGTACGGTCGTGCATCACGTGCCGCTTGGGCATCACAAAGTTTGCCATTGCCTGGTACCTCCGCCGGTATGACTTCTACCCGGCCTAGAATTTCAGTCATTGCGCCCGCGGTAGGACGCGATCTGAACCGAGTGTAGCGACGCCGAATCAAGGTCAGAACCGCCGAAAACTCGTGGTGGCAAATAACGGGCCCAAGCTCTCAGGAGTTGCTTAGACAATTCCTAGTTATCAATTCGTGACCTTCGGCCAGCAATATGCAAACAGCCGGTGAACAGCGCCTGAAGCTGCGACGGCAACCTTTGCGGGGAACTGTGACAAATACCGCGTCGGCGGAAATTCTTAGCTTTTTCCTTCAGATTGAGGCGCAGATCACACGGCGACACGTCAGCAAATTGCCCGCATGCTGGCCCGGCGACCACGACTGTCGGCGGGGACGAGCCGGCGTCTCGGCTCGGGTGATCGTCGGAATTCGCTGCGACGCGGGGTTCGGGAACACGCTCGCCGCGCTAAGCGGGCATCGAACCGCGCACGCTCGCGAGCTCCTCCAGGGGAATCAGGCCCTCCGGATCGCAGAGCTTCACCACCCGCGATACCGACGGACTGGGGACCACACACCACGTCACGTCCTCGCGAGCCAAATGGGCACTGATCGCGTAGAGCGCCGACGCTCCGTCGAAAGCCATGAAGTGGACTTCGGTGAGATCGAGGACCAGCGACGACGCACCGCCGGCCGCCTCGCGGACCGTGTGGGCGAAATGCTTGGCGTTGGCCGCATCCACCTCGCCACACACCGAGACCGTGGCTCGCTTGTTCGAGCCACGGCCTTCGGTGCGGCACGCAACTCGCAGCGACGTCGAGGCTATCGAGAAGTTCCGACTGTCAGCTGACCTGCTGCGGATGGACGTTAGAGCCATTGCAGGCAAACATACCCTGCGAAACGGCTTTTATTGCTCGGCTTTTTGCCGCTCTTCATTGGCCTTCGCGGCAGCGCGCGCACTCTCGGCCTCAGCTTCCTTCTTGGCGGCCTCACGCTGCGCGTCGGCCTTGTCCTGCTGCGCCTCACCCTCACGCTGGAGGTCGTCGCGGCCGGTGACAACTCCGATCACTTCTTTGGCCTTGCCTTTCACGCCTTCGACCGCGCCCTTGACGGCCTCTTCCGGACCTGAATTGTTGTCGCTCACCAGACGCTCCTTCTTCGCGGGTGACACCTTTGGCGAAGCGTCTGTTCCCCTGGCGCAAATTTGCCAAACCTGCCGGTCACGGCAGAAAGACGCGCAGTCAGGCCGCGAAGTGGGCCAAGGCCACGTCGAGAGTGGAGAACAGCGGGACGTAGTCGGTGAGACCCGTGACCTTGAGTGGCCGGCTCGTGGCCGGACCGTCGGCAACCACCGCGAACTTCGCCGCGCCGCCGACCTTCTTCTGCGTCAGGACCAGGACCTGCATCCCGGCCGAACCGAGGAAATCGACCTCGGTCAGATCGACGATGAGGCCGGCCGGTTTGCGACCGACCGCCGCGTCGATGGCTTCCTGCAGCTTGGGCGCAGTCAACATGTCGACGGCTCCGACCGCTGACACGATCACGACACCATCGATTTGGTGTTCGGTGAATTGCTGCACGGCGCGAGCCTCGTCTCTCTGGGCGCATCCGGGCACTCCCGGACGCGGCTGAACAATGAGGCTGCTGTCTGAACCCGGTGTCGAATGCGCGACAACCGAAAACAGGCTATCGAAGTCTCAGAGCGGGCAGACACACAGACCCGCTCGGTTCAGCACGGCCCACCGGGCTCGGCGAATCCGCGCCGCTGGTCATCATCCCACCAAACCGCACGTCGCAGCATATGGCCGGATATCTGCCGCCTCGCCGCGCAAATGTCGGGAACTGTGTTCGGCGACCGCTACCATCCGCACAGACACCCCACAGGAGGCTCCATGCGCGCGCACATCGCCCGTCCGACGGTCCTCGCTGTCGGCACTGCAGCTGCTGTGCTCGCCATCGCACCGCTCGCGCATGCCACTGACGCCGACGCCCAGTTCCTCGCCGTCGTGACCGAGCTGGGTCTCGAGTTCGGCTCGCAGGAGGAGGCGACCGCCGCCGGCAACAACGTGTGCGACGTGGTGGCCGAAGGCACCGCCAACAACGTCGACCCGGGGCGGATCCGCCGCGACATCGTCAACTCGCTTCTCGGCGAGGGAGTGACAGAGGACCAGGCGACCCGGCTGATGGTGGCCGCGATCGGCGCGTACTGCCCGGTCTACACCGGCGTCCTCGCCGGTTGATCGCGGCCGGGCGCGAAATTCCCCGGCGTCTCCCGCGTTCTCCCGACTTCTCCCTGGAATCTCCATACAAGCTCCAAGCGCGGCCATTTCGTCGTCGCGACGATGGTGTCACCAATAAAGTTGCGATCACGCAGGTGACGCACCAGATCTAGGAGTCACACCATGAAGAAGTTCCTCGCCGCGAGCCTGCTGCCGCTCGGTGCTTTCGGAGCCGTGCTCGCCTTCGCCGCACCGGCTCATGCAGAAAGCGCGTCATCGACCATCAACTCGCTGCGGGCGCAGGGGTTCGACGTGAAGGTCAGCCGGGTCGGCAATGCCCCGCTGGAGCAGTGCAGCGTGATCGAGGTGCGCAACCTGCCGGGCGCACCGCTGCCCTTCACGCTCAACGACGACGACGACTTCAACGTCTTCACCGTCCTGCCCAAACAGAAGGTGGCCGTGTCACTGAACTGCTCGAACTGACGCCGCCTTCGACATGACCTGAGCCGGACGGCCGCCGCACTCGGCGGCCGTCTAGTTTTGGATGCCGTGTCCGCAGCGCCTCAGCCTTCGTTTCCGCGGGGTATGGCCCTGCTGGTGGCGGGGGCGCTGTTCATGGAGATTCTCGACGCGATGATCATCGTCCCGGCGATCCCGGCGATCGCGAAGGACTTCGGGGTGGCTGCCATCGACGTCAATGTCGCCATCTCCGCCTACCTGCTCACCGTCGCGGTGCTCATTCCGGCCAGCGGATGGATCGCCGACCGATTCGGAATCCGGCCGGTGTTCCTCTCGGCGATCGCGGTGTTCACGGTGGCGTCGGTGGGGTGCGGACTGAGCGGGTCACTGTCGACGCTGGTCACCATGCGCGTGCTGCAGGGTGTCGGTGGCGCGATGATGGTTCCGGTCGGACGACTGGCCGTGCTGCGCTACAGCGCGAAATCCGACCTGGTGCGGGCGATCGCGCTGCTCACCTGGCCCGCCCTCACCGCACCCGTGGTCGCCCCCGTGCTCGGCGGGGCCATCGCCACGCTCGGATCGTGGCGGTGGATCTTCTTCGTCAACATCCCGATCGGCATCGCCGGTTTGTTCCTCGCGCTCAAGCTGATTCGCGGCGGCCCAACGCCCACCGTGGCGCCGTTCGACTGGCGCGGCCAGCTGCTGCTCGGTACCGGTATCGCCGCCGCACTGGTTGCGTTCGAGCACATCCGGGTGAGCGGGACCGACTGGATCGTCGTCGGGATCGGCGGCGGTTCGGCGGTCGGCCTGCTGGCTGCGGCGATTCTGCATCTGCGGCGCACGCCTGTGCCCCTGGTCCGGCTGTCGGTGCTGCGCGTGCGCTCCTTGCGGATCACGGTGTCGGCGGGCTCGCTCTACCGGCTCGTGATCGCAACGGTGCCTTTCCTGCTGCCCCTGCTCTTCCAACTCGAATTCGGGTGGTCGGCGCTGTCGGCCGGGTCGATGGTGGCCGCCCTGTTCATCGGCAATCTGACGATCAAGCCGATCACGACACCGCTGATGCGCCGCTTCGGCATCAAACGGGTGCTGCTGGTCAACGCGATCGTCTCGGTGGGGTGGTTCGGCGTTCTCGCCGCACTGCAGCCCGGTACCCCCGTCGTGGTGATCGCGGTGGCGTTGTACGTCAGCGGTGCACTTCGGTCCATCGGCTTCACTGCTTACAACAGTCTCGCTTTCGCCGATGTCGACGGCGACGAGCTGACTCATGCCAACACTTTGAACGCGACGGTCCAGGAACTGGCCTCGGGTATCGGCATCGCCATCGCCGCACTGTTTCTGACCGTCCTGACGTCGTACACGTGGACGTTCCTCGCGCTGGGTGCACTGCTGGCACTGACGCTCGTCGAGACGCTGCGACTCCCCGGGGATGCGGGGGCTCATGTCAGCGGCAACCGCTGATGCCTCGACGTTGATAGCGCTGTGAGGCAACAGTTTTCGAACCGTTATGGGCCGCACAGCGGGCACCTATGTGCGCCACAGCGGCGACCAACGTCGCGCCTCTAACGTCGTCGTTCGCGTGGCGGTCCGCCACGTGAGCGATCACATCGACGAATGGAGCGATAGATGACTTTCACCCGTGCACTGGGCGCTTCGGCACTGGCAGGCGGAATTGCCTTGTCGGGCCTGGTCTCTGCGAGTCTGGGCACCGCGAGCGCCGCGCCCGGGCAACCCTGCGGTCTACCGGGCGTCCCAGCGTGCCAGCCCAACCCGTCGCCGCAGAACAACGACTGGCAACGCCGCGGCATCGACGCCGGCCGCCAGGACCACCAGCCGTTCATGTACCAGGGGCAGCGCGTCGAGCCGCTGCGGGCGGGCAACGGCGACGGGTGGGGCTTCTGGTTCCTCGGCCGCTGGATCCGGTTGTAGTAAGTAAGGTTCGTTCGCGCGCGCCTCCCGCAGAAGTCTCGACCCGGACTTTAGCCTTGGGGGCCGTGACCACCATGTACGAGCCGTCGCTGGCGGAGCTGGACTTCGAACCCGAAATCCAATGCACCTGCCGCAAATTCTGCGGCCCGCTGGCCCATCCGGCGCAGTGGTGGGTCACGCTGTCGTGCGGGTGCCCGTATCCGATGTGCCAGCGCGCGTTACGCATCGCCAATCTTCGCCTGAAGGTCCGCTCGCTGACGTGCCGCCATTGCGAGACCGAACAGATCGCCATCCGTTCCGTCGTGGCGATCTGACGGGTTCGCTGTCTCTCATCGGGGCGGGCGCCGGGACGCGCTGATCTCGATGTCGGCCGGGATGCCGGGTTTCTCGGTGTCCCGGCCGTCCGTCACCGTGGGTGAGGGTCGGGGCCGCAGGACCGCGGGGCGCCAACGTTCGGGCAGAGCCCGCACCATCGCCCCGAACGAGAGGACGACGGCCGCCGAGAGGGCGCCGACGAGGGCGATCGGCAGGGCGGGGAACACATTCTCCAGCAGCATGTAGGCACCGAAGAGAAGGAACAGTGCCGCTGCGCCGATCTGGATCATCCGCTCGGGTAGGCGCTTGCCCAGGACGGCGCCGACGATGATGGCGAGCGCGTCGGCGGCGACCATGCCGAGCGTCGAACCGATCCACACTCCCAGCCAGTTGTTGTCAGATGCCAGGGTGACCGTCGCGAGCATCGTCTTGTCGCCGAGTTCGGCGAGCACGAACGCCGACGTGACGACGAAGAATGCCGGAGCGGTGGCTTTCTCGGCCATTGAGGCTTCCTCGTCGGAAAGGCTGTCGCCGCGCAGCGTCCACAGGCCGAAGAAGATGAACATCGCCCCCGCGATGAGTCCGAGCAGATGTGTCGGCAATGCGGCGCCGAGGTGATGGCCGATGGCAACCGACAGCACGTGGACGGCTGTGGTGGCGACGGTGATCGCTGAGAGCACCACCCACCAGCGGTAGCGCAACGCGAACATCATCGCGACGAGTTGGGTCTTGTCCCCGAGCTCCGCCACGAATATGACGGCGAAGCTCAACAGCAACGCGGCGAGCACCGGAACTCCTTGCTCTCGGTGACTGCCGTTCGGAGAATGTGGACATGCCTCCGGCCGGCAGCCCAAATAGTCTGTGCGGCCGAAGGTCTCGCCCACCGGTGCGATGACCGGTTCGGACAACCGGGCTCCGCGGAGCCAGTATGTCGATTGCCGATTCGGGGGCTACTCCCCTTCGTTGCGGCCAGCCTACACACGCAGGGGCTGCACCCGCAACTCATCGGTATCCAAATGCCATCTCGCACAATAAGTTTGGGTTGCTCGACCAGGAAAGTTCGGGCCCCCAAAATTCCGGAGGGAGGCTCCCGCATCGCGCAACGAGTCCCCGGCGGCCAACCATTGATCCCGGTCGGACAGACTGAGGGTGCAACGTTGCGCCATGACCAGAGGAGACCCCGGTGCCCACCGAAGAACGCTATGTCGCCACCCGCACGGTCGCCGCGCCCGCACCAGACATCTTCGGCGTGCTGGCGAACCCTTCCCGGCACCAGGACACGGAGCCGACGGACTGGGTGCGCGACGCGGTGACGCCGGAGCTGATCACCCGTACCGGACAGATCTTCGTCATGAACATGTACCTGGAACACATCGGCGGCCACTACGTCATGCACAACCTGGTCACTGTCTTCGATCAGGACCGCAGCATCGCATGGCTGCCCGGCAGCGTCGATGCTGACGGAGGGCACCGTGCGCTGGGTTGGTGGTGGCGATACGACCTGGTGCCGACGGCAGCCGGCACCGACGTGACCCTCACCTACGACTGGAGCGCGACCCCCCAGGCTGTGCGCGACCAGCTCGGTGGGCTACCACCGTTCGGCAGTGAGTTCATCGACCGGTCCCTGGCAGCTCTGGCCCGCTCCGTCGGGGATCCGACGGCCTGACCCTATGCGGTCTATGTGATTGCGTCGTCGAGCTCGCACCGTCAGGCCTGCTCGAAGTGCGACTTGTAGAGCTGACCATGCACGCCGACCGTCCGGTCGACCACCTGGGACACGGAAAAGTCTGCTGCCGCAGAGAGATACGCGTACGCAGTGGCTCGGTCCATACCCCTGTCGGTTTCGAGGAAATCAAGCGCATTCACAACTGCACGGCGCATCGCGACGTCCAGGTCGGTCCCTTGACCACCGACCGAGCCGTCCGGATCGGACAAACCGATCGGCACCCACGCGTCGGGCGTCTCCGCGAACGGATAGCGGTAGGCCACCGACGGTGCGTCCCCGGTATTCGGCTTGCACACGGTAAGCCGGTAGGTGCCACGAAGCGATCCCTCCATGGCGGTCAGTGCGACCTCACCGTCGCCCATGGCCATATGGGGGTCGCCCACATAGAACAACGCACCCTCGGCGAACACCGGCAGGTAGAAGGTGGCTCCTTCCCCGAGCAACCGGATGTCGATGTTGCCGCCGCCGACCGTCGGGGGTATGGAATTGGCGGTTGCCGCCGTCGGATCCGTGTCCTGCGAGTACGCCACGCCCATCATGCCCATGAACGGCCGCAGCGGGAATCGCACTTCCGCGGCACCGTACTTCATCACACCGTGCCCGTCTTCGACGGCAGTGAACGTCGAGACATTGCCGTAGCGCATGGGATCGGGGGTGGGACGTCCGTCGGTGCCGATGGGCGGCATCACCTCAGCAAGGCTGATACCTGCAGGAGAGCCGCCGTCCGCCGTACGAGCCAGCGCTCCCTTGCCGTGCCTGCTCGAAACCACTCCGTAGGGCACCCGCGGAATCGCCTGAAGGATATCGATCTTCAGCACGTCACCGGGCTGAGCGCCTTCGACGAACACCGGTCCGGTGACCACGTGCGGGCCGTCCTTGTCGAAGTTCCTCGGGGTGCGGCGGTAGCCGGCCGCGATCTCGACCGCATCCTGAAGCACCTCGGTCTCGGCGACACCGTGGGAACCGAAGTACTCGACCGGATCGCGCCCTTGGTCTTCGAGAATGCCTTCGTGGCTGACGGCGTCGATGGTCACGGTCTGTCCCGAGCCGATCTGCAGGGACGGGGTTGCGTGGACGGTGGGAACGTATCCCCACAGCACGGCGTCGGGCGTGGACTGCAGGTAGTGGTCGCCGGCGGGTTCACCCTGGCCGGGTTGCAGGATCGCGAAGCTTGAAGAAGCCGACGACGGCGACTCGGACGCGGTCGGTCCCGACTGGCAGGCGGAGACGGTGCCGGCGACGCCCGCGCCCGCACTCACAGCTGCTACCGCGCGAATGAAGTCCCTCCTCCCGAGTCCGGTCCAGAGGGCTTCGGCTGCGAGCCGGGCGGGTTCTGTCATGGCAACACCTTTCGACGACGACTACCGGCGTGAATTCCCCGTCGGCATTTCCAGCCCGCAACGTTCGTGCTACGTCCTCGTTGCCTGATGTCGCACCATGGCAATTCCCTACGGCGGCGGTCGCGATCCTCCGGCGGTGTGTGCACGGTCCCTCAGACCGGCACTGCATCAACGGTTCTCGCAGATTCACCCTGGCGTGGTCCGTGTGCTGTCATAGTCGACACTGCGACGTCTATCCGGCTCAGCTCCGTGGTGTACGACGATCGCGATGCGACCGATGAGAGGACCGCCATGCCGTCGGCAGACCAGCAGATGTCGTCTCGCCCGTTCGTGCTCGCGGCGCGGTTCTTCGCCGCCGCCACGATCGTCGTTGTCGTCGCACTCTTCGGCACCGCAGGTGCTCTCGTGCAGTCCGGGGAGCTCAAGGACATCCATGGCGCCGCGGCCATCGTGCTGCACGTCGTCACCGGCGGGCTCATGGTCGCGCTGGCGGGGCTTGCCTACAGCCGTCGCAGGGGTTGGTGGAGTGCGGTGATCGCCTTCGTCGTCTTTGCGTTCTCGTTCGTGCAGGCAAGTCTCGGCGAAGGACCGACGCTGAGGATCCACGTACTCGGCTCGCTGGTGATCGTGGTCGCGACGGTCTGGCTCACGGTGTGGTTGTTCTCCGGTGCCCCAGTGCAGGACGGCGACGCACCGATGGCGACTACCCGAAATCCTTGACCAGGACTGCGCGGGTGTACAGCAGCTGGAAACCTCTGCGCTGCACGTTCTTCTGAGACGTCGAGCCCGGCGCTGTGGTGACGACGGCGAGATCGCAACCGGCAGCGGCCGCGTCGTCGAGGCGCGCCGCCAGAAGCGCGGCCTGCACGCCTCGCCGCCGGGCCAGCGGCACCGTCGCCGCGCCGGTCAGTTGGGCGACTCCGTCGGTGATTCTCATGCCACCGCCGCCGGCGACCGCACCGTCGCAATAGGCCAGGTAGGCCACAGCGCCGGCCTGCGCGAAGTCGCGTTCGGCCCTGGCGACGACGTCGCGAGGGAACTCCTCGTGACTGGCGACACCGGCATCGTCGGGATGGGCGAAGCCCTCGACGACCGCGTCGATCCACGTGTCGATGTCGGCCGGACCAGCTCGGCGGATACCGATCTCCCCGCTCGTCGTGCCTGCCGACGAGGCAGGCAGCGCCTGCCCGAGCACGTTCTCGAATCCGACCAGGCGGTAGCCGCGCGCGGTCAGAAGCGCCGCCACGCCTGGGTCCGCGAGATTCGAAAGCTCCACCTGCACCGGGACCCCCAGCTCGTCGAAGGTCTTTTCGACCTCGTCGAGAGCCGCCGGGTCAACGGGCCCCCCGAACCCGAGGCCGACCACCTTGTTCATCGGCGAGTCCGCCTCTGCGGCGCAGGCGAACCCGCCCGCGATCGGCAGTGTTACGCCCCATGCTTCGCGGGCCCGTGCCGCCTCGGTCGCGGCGACGATCAGTGCGGTCTCGGCGGCCTCGATGCGGCGTGCCAGGTCGGTGCCGCCGAACAACGGTGACGCAATCACGCGGACAATTGTGTTTCACAACGCCCCGATCGGAGAACCCGTTTTCCGACCACCCGCCGATGACGCTTGGAGGCTTCCGTCGTGGAGCAGAACAACTTCCCGCCCGCCAACCCAAAGGACGCGACCGAGGCCACCGAGGAGCAGCGTGACCTGCAGGAGAAGCTGGAACACACGGACGACGATCCGGATGCTCCGGCGCGGACCCAGAGCTACCGCCAGATTCCGGACGAGAACTGATCCTCCGCAGGTTTCAGCAAACATGCACGACTGATGTTGACCGTCGGCTTTTCCTTAGCGATGAAGTCGTCCGCAAGGAGGTCGAGCAGTTTTTCCCTCGGCAAACATTTCGCTGATTGGATAAATAGTCCACGGCTTAACGGTTCGCGCTTGAGGCGCTACATCGCCAATGGCCGGTGACGCCGGTGCATCGACGTCGGCAGCAACAGCGCAGTAGAGTGCTGCACTCGAATCCATGTCGACCGACAATTGCCCCTCGTTCTCCGAAAGTTCTCCGAACCGCTGCGCGCAGCTCGATCTTTCGCTTGTGTTTTGAATGACAGATGCGTTATTCACGTGACCAGTTTTCGTAATACGTACATTCGTCACGCGGATATCAGGAAACGGCCCTACAGTTCCACTACGCGGCGTACCGTATCGCTGTCAGCAAACCACAGGGAGGGACGCGCATGCGCGGCAAGATCATTTTCACAGCGGGCGTCGCCGCCGCCGGCCTGGCCACGGCGCTGGCGGCACCGGCTCTGGCGCAGGACACCAATGAGGTCTTCATTTCGGCACTGGAAAGCCAGGGCATCCCGTTCTCCAGTCCCGAGAACGCCATCGAGCTGGCGCAGGCGGTGTGCGAGTACGCCGCTGCGGGGCAGGACAAGACCCAGATCGCGATCGAGATCATGGAGCCCGCGGGCTGGACCCCCGAGCAGAGCGGCTTCTTCGTCGGTGCCGCGACGCAGTCCTACTGCCCGTAGGCGACTGCGAAGCCCGTTTATCGCACGACCCGCAGACGACGCTCACGTCGGCGGGTGAAAAGGTCGGCTGGCCGGATCCTTCAGACCCGCAGCGCGGTGAAGGGTTCAAAAGGCAGGATTCGCAATACAAACCACACCACGACGACGCCGAGTGTCACGAAGGCGGCCCATCGGTGATGTTGCCACGAGCTGATTTTGCGGTCGACGATGCGACCGTAGGTCCACACGGCGAAGGCGACGAGGAGAAAGCCGAGTGCCACGACGGCGAGCGCATTGAACCGCAGCGCGGACATGACGTCGCCGTGGAGCAGTGAGTAGATCGTGCGTAGCGTCCCGCATCCGGGACAGTCAATGCCCAGAAGGGATTTCGTCGGACATGTCGGGAGGATTCCGCCCGGGGTCGTCGGATCTGCAACCCACACGACGGCACACGCACCTGCCGCCACGGCGCCCACGAGGAGTGGGCCACCGAGGCGGACAGGGGCGGATTGCCTGACCGGCAAGGCAATCAGTACGACGTCGAGGTATCGAAGTCCATGCTGAGGGCGCCGACGGCGATCAAGATGCCGTAGATGATGACGAAGATGACCCAGGCGACCACGCTCCAGATGGCCCACTTCTTCGCTGCCGCCGCCGAGGCCTGCGCCTCGGCGTAACGGCCCTGCGACCAGAGACCGTTGACCTGAGCGGCTTTGACGATCGATACGACACCGAACGGCAGACAGCAGAAGATGGTCGTCAGGATGCCGAGTACCAGGTTGTTGCTCGGCTGCGGGCCCACCGGCTGCTGCGGAGGCAGGCCTCCGCCACCAGCGGGGGGCGGAGGCGGGTAGTTGCCGGGCGGCGGTTGTGTCATGTGGAGTCTCCTCAAAGGCCAAGTAGTAGCTCAAAAAAGCGAGCTAAGGGTACCCGACAAGATCAACGCAGGAGTGGCAAATCCGCACTGTTCACAGATTTTTCCCGAGCATTCACTCAGCAGAGGGGTTCACCTGGGTGATCCTGGCCGGTTCGCCGACTCGGACATAGCCGACGAAGGCCGAACCAGCAACGCCCTCAACGCTACTCGCGACCACTGCCGCCCAGCTGGTTCGGATCCGGTTCCGCCGGCATTCGTTTGCGCAGGCTGTCGTAGATCGGTACCGACCCCAGGGCCCGAGCGGTCAAGAGCGCCGACACCGTGGCTGCGACAGCCGGGATCGCCACCGATGTCGTCGCCGTCATCTCGATCACGATGGCGATCCCTGTCAACGGAGCTCGGACCGAAGCACCGAAAAACGCTGTCATTCCGACGATTGCCATCGGAACCGCCAGGAATCTCGCATCGTCGGGCCACACCGCGGCGAAGCTTTCGGTGAACACGAAACCCCAGAGCGCGCCGAGTGCCAACAACGGGGCGAACAGTCCACCCGGCACCGCGGCCGAATAGCTCAGCGGACCGCTGAAGAACCGCGCCGCAAGCAGTCCCAATGCCACCCACAACACGAACTGATGCCCGTCGAGGATCATCTGTGTCAAGGAGTCCCCGTCGCCCACCGTCAGCGGTGCCACACACAGCGCTGCGCCGATCACGGCCCCGATCGCCGTCGCCTTCAACAGCGCCGGGATCTTCGGCAGCGCAGCGACATGGTCGCCCAGCCACAGCACCACGACGTTGTACCCGGCGCCGAAGACGCCGGTGAGTACCCCGAAGACGACGAAGAGCGGGAGCCACGCCAGATCCGGTGCGGCGACGCGACCCACCTCGAAATCGGGGTGATTGCCGAGTAGCAGACGAGAGACGACGATCGCGGCGGTGGCCGCGAGAACGGTGGGCAGCACGACGCGCAGACGCAGCGATTTCGTCACCTCTTCGAGCGTGAACAGCACCCCCGCTATCGGAGCGTTGAACGCGACGGCAAGACCTGCGCCCGCGAGCGCGACCTCGACCGCGCGCGCATCGTGATTGCCCATCCTGGTTCGCCGCGCCGCCTCGGCGCCGACCGCGGCCCCCATGTGGACGGTCGGCCCTTCCCGGCCCAGGACCAGACCTGCGCCGATCGCCAGCGCACCACCGACGAACCGCGCCGGGAGCACACTGATCCGCGGCGGACGTGCTTCACCGAGAAAGACGGCTTCGACATGCGGGATGCCACTGCCCACAGCCTGTGGTTCCCACCGCACCAGCAGTCCCGCGATGGTCGCGCAGGCAGCCGCGGCGGCGATCGGGATCAGCCAGCCCGGTCCGGGCAGTCGCAACGCCCACTCGACGAGCTCGGCGCGCACGCCCTCAGCGGCTTGCAGGCACCAGCGGAAGGCGGCGCCCACGACACCGAAGATCGACCCCGCCACGGTGGCGGCGAGGCAGACGAGCGCGATGGCGCGCGCACGCTCTCCGTCACTACCGTGGCGAACAGGCACGGGTTGTCGTTCTCCTTCACCGCTGGACGGCCGGGCCTACAGTCTGGCGCATCAGAGAAGCCGTCGTGTCCGAGCATCGGAGGCCGAGCAGTGAACAGCACACCACCGGTCCCGGAACCGGACTATCCGACGATGGCGGCGACCCGGGGACGCATCGAGCCGGTTCCGCGCCGCGTGCGGGGGTTCCTCGGTCACCAACTGGTGTTCGACACCACGTCCGCCCGCTATGTCTGGGAGGTGCCGTACTACCCGCAGTACTACATCCCGCTGGCCGACGTGGCCCCTGGGCTGCTGCGTGACGAGGGCCATCCCCAGCGGGTCCAGTTCGGCCCGTCGCGCACGTTCTCGTTGGTCGGTGCCGGTGCAATGGTGACATCGGCGGCACGGGTATTCGACGCGGGAGACAGCCCGGTGGCCGGCTTGGTGAAGTTCGAGTGGAAAGCGCTGAGCTGGTTCGAGGAGGACGAGCCGATCCACGGGCATCCGCGCAATCCGTACACGCGAGTCGATGCGCTGCGTTCACACCGCCATGTCACCGTCGTGCTCGACGGAGTCATCCTGGCCGACAGCCACAGCCCCGTCATGGTCTTCGAAACCGGTTTGCCGACAAGGTATTACATCGACCGCATCGACGTCGCGTTCGAGCACCTGCTGTCCACCGACACACAGACTCTCTGTCCGTACAAGGGGGTGACGTCGCAGTATTGGTCGGTACGGGTGGATGACACGGTGCATCATGACCTCGCGTGGACCTACCAGACGCCGCTGCCGGCGGTCGCCCCGATCGCCAACATGGTCGCGTTCTACAACGAGAAGGTCGACATCACCGTCGACGGCGTCGATGCGGGCCGGCCGAGGACACACTTGGGCTAGCGGCGGTCGGTGATGTCGGCGTATTCCGGGTGCTTGTCGATGTACTCGGCAACCATCCAGCAGGTCGGGACGATGCGGAGCCCTTCGGCGCGCGTGGCCCGCAACGCTTCGGCGACGAGAATGGTTGCCAGGCCCCGGCCCTGGAATTCCGGCTTCACCTCAGTGTGCGGGAAGACCCGTCTGCCGCCACCGTCGTGGAAGTCGGCGAGGCCGACGGTGCGACCCTCCACCGCGATGACGAACCGGCCCGGTTCTTGGGTCACGGTCGTCGCGGCGCCGGTGCGGTCGGGGGGCGTCTGAGAGCTCATCACCCCACGATAGATGCGCTTCGGTCGAGGCGCGAAAAGCGTTCGCGGTGAAACGGTTACGCGCGAGCTACGGCAAATCGACGGATCTCTCGAAGAAGACGCGGTGGAAGCCGTCTTCATAGCCTCGCCTCGTCTCGCGGTAGCCCAGGTGCGGATACAGCGCCAGGTTCTCGGTCATCGCCGCATTGGTGTAGAGCCGGACTCGAGGAAGCCGCAGGTCACGCGCCCGTTGCTCGGCGTACTCCAGCAGCGCCCTGCCGTATCCACGCCCCTGGTGCCCGCCTGAGACGGCCACACTGTCGACGAACACGTGGTCGCTTTCGGGGACCATGACCAGCACCCCGACCGTCTCGTCGTCCTTGACGAGGACGTGGACGTGGTCGGTGTCGGAGACCGCGCGCAGATAGTCGACGGTCATCGGCGCCGGTTCGCGGCCGATGCGCGAGACGTACGGCGCGTAGGCCGCCGCGACGATGCGTTCGATGTCGGCGACGTCGCCGTCGGTTGCCGTACGGATTACGGCGCGCCGGCTCACGTGGAACTCACCTGCCATTGCGAAACCGTCCCGACGGCAACGTTTTTGCAGAAGCCATGGTGCTCAGTGAGCCCCGGTGGCTACTGCTTGTAGAACTTGTACCAGGCGGTGATGTAGATGCCCATGGCCGAAACGAGCGCGATGAGAACCCACAGCACGACCGCCTGATCGATCCACGCTCCGGGCGGTGGAGCGCCCGGCAGGATGTTGCGCAACGGTACGACGGCGAACAGCATCGCGGCGAACCAAGTGCACAGCGGAGGCAGGAATTGCCGCTTGCCTCGGATGGTTTCGACGGCCACCACCAAAGCCATTGCGGGCAGCGCGACGAGGACGAGGCAGACACCGAGATCGAAGGCCAGCGTTCCGCGTTGCCGGCTCAGCTTCACGACAGTTGCCGACGGATCGTCGTCGGTTTGCCGCACCTCGACGTTCCATCCCTCGATCTGTCCGCTGACCCTGACCTCGGCGGGCAGGACAGTGCGGTCGTCACCCGAACCCACGAGGACGTCGGCGGTGATCGGTTCGGTGGTGTAGGTGTCGAAGGGCCAGCGATCGGCATCGCCGTGCGCCTCGATGGTCGCGTCGATGCTGGCGGGCGTCTGGCCTCTGGGGAACTTCAGTTCACCGGCATCCACCCACGGGTACAGGCGAACAGCGATATCGGTGTTGAGCACGCCGAGCCTTGGATCTTCCAACCGTTCGGGCGGGATCAACAGCACGCCGATCTCGAGTTCGTTGGATGCGGTGTGCAGCGTTCCCAGGTCGATCGAGACGACAGGTTCCGCCGCGGGCGTCGGGTCGAACGCCGGCGGCGGAGGGTACGAACTGCTGACCCACCAGTACCCGACGAGAGAAGCGACATAGATCAGCCCGACGATGGCCAGGCTTGAGGTGAGACGGAGTCGGGAGCGAAGGCCGCGGTCATCCTGCACTGTCAGGATGCTAGCGCCACCAGCACCCGTTTCACCGCAAGAGAACCCGGCGCGGCATCCGGCAATCGTGTCTTCCGTATACAGCTGGTCGCGCAGAGACCAACCGCTGCAGCGACGGGATCAGGCGTTGGGTTGGCTCACTCGGTAGCCGGCATGTTGCGCACTGACCAGGTCGACGGCATCTCCGACATCGACTGTGACGGTGTCCTCATGCTGCGGTGCCGTGAAGGGTAGCTGGAGCAGACCGTAGAAGTCGCCGGTGTTGGCGAAGGTGTGCGCCCGGGCGAACAGCGGCTGCACGTCGAATACCCGCACCCGCAGCTTTTCCCGCGTGAGTCTGCCGAGCTCCCTTCCTGTTTCGGGATCCGTGATCACCGGACCGGTTCGGGAGTGGACAGCGAAGACCATGCCCGGCGCGACTCCTGCTTCCTCGCCGCGATTGATGACGAGCGTGTAGTCGTCCTCGATCATGGCCACCTGTCCGGAAATCGGGCGCCCCCTCACGAAGCCGCCCGCGAGGTGCTCTCCGGTGTGAGCGAGTTTGAATGCTGCCCCGGTCGAATGCGTGGCCGCAGACCGTAGTCGTCAAGCGACACCGGTTCGTCGATGTGGCCGGCCATACTCTGCTCGGTGCCGAGCGCGAGTTCGACGGCTGTCTTCGCCTGGAAGAGTGCGATCACGGCCTGCTGGTGGCGCTCAGTGCCGAACGAGTTGAGTGCCAGCGCCAGCTTGGTGTCGACGTAGCCCATCGAGCGCTGGAGCTCGGACAGTTCTGCCGAGTCCGCTTGTACGGCAGGGCGTTCGGCGCTGTTCCTGGTGAACCACCGGTGCCCGACTGCGCCGGCGGCGACGGATGACACGGGAACAACCACGATGGCGCACACCAGGCCTGCAGTTCCGGACGCCGCGAGCGAACCGACGATTCCCAGCAGCATGAGAACTGCGAGGACGTAGAGCTTCCGCAGCGCAACGGGCACTGCGTCGATCCCCCGCCACATCGCCGTAGCGCTGCGTGCGCCATGGCGCGCGACCACAGCCAGCGCCGTGCCGACGCCGGCCACGGCCCTGGCCATGGTCCGGCGGACTTCGTCGACCTGGTTGCGGCTGATAGGCGACCACGACCGCGTGCAGGTAGCTGCCGGTGTGGCCTGCGGCGGTGAGGCAGCCGATGAGTCGCCCACGGCAAGGGGACCGCTGTCGTTGTTCGTCACATCGGCATCAGAAACCACTTTCGTATCATCGCCGACATCGGTGCCTCCGGCGCCTTGGCGCGCCGCGGCGTGCTCTCACAACCGATACATCTCCCGGGCCATCGCCGCGTGCTCGAAGTAGTCCGGCCGGCGACGCGCACTGCGCCTTCGCTCTGCACGGTCTCGACGGAGCCACCTCCACCTGCCACGCGGACGCGCGGCGGCGGTACCGAGCATCACCTCCGCGACGCTGATCACCACGAGACCGTCCGAGGGGCGACGCTGTGCGCTCTGCGCGGCACGGACGTTTGACGGCAATATGCACGTGTCTTTGTTCATGCCGATCAGCGTCGCCGATCACGTGGCTCCCGACTTGGAGCGAGCATGGAGATCACGGGGAGATTTTGGGGGTGGATGCCCAACCGCCCCACGCTGTAGAGAACCATGTCGGCCCGGGGTTCAACCACTGCGCAGCAGCCGAGCGACCGGCGAGGGCAGATTGCAGTAGCGCGCTACTGAATACGTCCGCCGCGGCCAAAGGCGACACTCGTACGGCGAAGAGACACGGCGAGGGGGTTGCCATGAACGCTGGACGTCATGTGGGTCGCATCGGCGAGTTGGCCGCAATTCTCGGCGTCGGCATCGGCCTTTCCCTAACCGCGCCGACGGCGTGGGCCGACGATGGTTCGGCGCACAGTTCCTCGGAGTCATCCGATCAGAACTCGTCAACCTCTGACGACGCACCATCGGTGGATTCGGACTCTCGCCGTGCCGACGAGCCCACGCGCACCCGCTCGACCAAGAGCCGCGGCGAGGCCGACGACAACGTGGCCGACTCCGACCCGGACGACAACACGGAGTCCGTCGACATCGGTCCGTCCCAGACGGTCGATGAGGAATTGACCGACGACCAACCCGACGACGATGTCGAATCGCCGGTCAACTGGGTCGTTGCCGCCGCGGCTCGTCGCGAGATCGGTGTCGACGCCGCCGCAGCCGAGGCGGAGAATCAGGCGCCGTCGATAGCCGAAGTCACCGTCGGTATTCCTGGCGGTACCGGGACGGTGACGGGCAAGATCGTCGCGTCCGACGCCGACGGTGACCGCCTTCGCTACTCGGGGACTGCCACCGACGGCACAGTCACGGTCAACTCATACACGGGAGCAATTCGCTACCGCCCCACCGCCACAGCACGACATGCGGCCGCAGCGGAGACCGATCCGGTGACGCAGGCCACCCTCGTCGTGACCGTCGACGACCGACAGGGCGGCGTGGTGTCGACGAAAGTTCTCGTGCCTATCTCCCCAAAGAACAGTGCCCCGTTCCTCTTCACGAGCACTCGGTCTCCGGACTCGACGTCCGGGGTGGTCATGAGCCGGTTGAGCGGTATCGACTTCGACGGTGATGTCCTCCAATACAGCGCGCCGACCACAACATCGAAGGGTGCGATCACGTTGGTGGCCGCCACCAGGACTCTCGTCTACGTCCCGACCGCCGCAGCCCGTGAGGCCGCCGCGGCCGCCGGGGCACCATCGGCGGCCAAGTCGGACACGTTCACCGTGACCGTGACCGACGGGCATGGTGGAATCGCGAACAAGACTGTCACCGTACGGATATCACCGAAGACCACGTCTGGATCCATCGTCGGCAAGGGCGTCAGCCTGATCGGGGTTGCCACGGTGCCCGGCTATGCGGAACACCAGGAGTACAGTGCGGCAGGATCCCACTCCGTCATCGTCAGCGACGCCACCGACTACTCCACGGATTCTTCGACCGTGAAGGTAATCGTCGTCGACAACGCGACAGCCCGGCAGGTCGGCACGACCCTCAGCTTGAACGGCGTCGCAATGGGACCGCCACTGTTCAATGAGAATCGCACACGCGCCGCCGTTTACACCAACGCCGGGGGTGAGACGAGAATCGCGGTGCTGAACACGACCACCGGTAAGGTTGTCGGTGCATTCACGCATGCGGGATACCCCACGCCCTCGTTGAGCCCCAGCGGCGAGCGTGTGATTCTCACCTCGACCACCCCGGGGAGTCCTGGCGTCTCGGTCAAGGTGATCGACACCGGCAGCGGTGGCCAGATCGGAAGTACGCTCGCACTTGACCTCCCTACCTCCACGGAGCCCGCCATCACGTGGAATGCCGACGGGACTCGTGCGCTGATCTCGGCACAAATCGGCGACTGGGACAACGGGTTTCACACCTTCGCCCAAGTGATCGATACGCGCACCGGGGCCACAACCGCCGACAGATTCAATGTCGATGGCTCCTCGTCCTACGGAAACATCCTGTTCAATGCGGCGGGCACCCGCGCTGTGCTGATCACGGCCGACGCCGACCACTCCGGCCTGGCCACCACGAAGGTGGTGGGCATTGACATGGTGCTGGGCAAACAGATCGGCGCCACCCTCACCGTGCCGGGAACGCTGAACTCGGCGCTGATGACCGCCGACGGTGGCCGCGTCGTGATCACCACCTGGCCCGATAGCACTGCGCCGCAACCCTACTGGTCTTCGGTCGCCGTGGTGGACATCGACACCGGCAACCAGATCGGCGCGACCCTGGCACTTTCCGGACATGCAAGCGCCACAGAACTGAACTCGACGACGACCCGGGCGGTCGTCACCCACCAAGACATCACCGGCACCAAAACCGCCGTCACGATGGTCGACACCGCCACTTCTCAGCAATTCGGCGCCACGGCGGTTCTCGACGGCGGCCTCTCCGGCACTGTCTCGAACTTCGTCAACGTCGACGGCGTATATGCGCTGATCGCTACGCACTCTGGCGACGCGGCGATTCTGAACACCGTTACCGGTGCCCGGACATCTCTCGCGGTCGCTGGCGAGGTATTCAACTTTCGGCTGGCCGGCACAGACGGCAGCCGTGCCGTCATCACAACCCGGGACTCGCGCAACGGTTCGATTCTGATTGCTGTTTTCGACACTGTGACGGGGGCGCAGATCGGAAGCACGCAGTCCGTCGCAGGTCAGGACCATGTCGCACTAATGGTCAATGGCAACCGGACACTCATCACCACAGGTGAGAGGAATCTGTGGACCGGGGCTGAACGTACCCGGATCGCCGTAATCGATTCAACCGACAGCGAATTGGTCACCGGTGCCGTGACGCTGCCTGGCGAGCTCTACGATGCGCACCTGCTCAGTCCTGGAGGCAGCCGCGCATTGATCACTGTATCCATCTGGAATCCGTTGTCCTACAGCGCGACTACCAAGTTGTACGTCTTCGACATTCCCACCGGGAAGCAGATCGGGGGCGCGATCTCCCTCTCCGGCGAGATCTCGGTCCCACCGACATTCAGCCCGGACGGAACGCGTGTCGTGCTCACGACGGCCAACCCTGTGCCGCTCACCGGTAAGACGGCCGGCCGGGTAGCAGTGCTACGGGTCCGCTAGGGTCGCGTGAACACGGTCTCTCTGTCGACGCCCCTTGTTCATGGCGATGCGAAGCGGTGGTGTCAGCTCTCCGTTTCGCCAGGCTCGGAGCGCGTCACCCCCGCCCGCCGGCGTACCCGTCGCTCAGCGACGTCGCAGGGCAGGAAGGCCAGGTACAGCAGCAGCATCGCGGGTGAGAAGAAGGCAACTGCGATGGTGACCATGATCGCGAGGTGCAACGCCACCCCGATCGCCACCACGACTGGGCGGATGCGTCGTATCCAGATGAGGATGCCCAACATCAGCTCGCCCAGCAGGACGGTCCACGTACCGACGTTCATCATTGCCGGGCTGTCGAGCACAACGCTTGGCACACGCAGGATCACCATGTCCTCAAGGCGCAGGGCATAGGACACGGCGGTACCGGCGGGCCACTTCTCCCCAGTCATGCGCGCGGCGAAGGTCGCCACGTAGACCACCGTGAGTTGGAGCTGCAACACACGCAACGCCCATGGTGCACGAGTCTGCGCCGACCAGAACGAACCGGTACGGCGTCGTTCGTCGAGTGACAGGGCGGCGCCGGACGGAGCGAGGGCGATGACGAAGGCTTCAACGCGCAGCAGGACGTCGCCGGCATTGAAAACCAACGGGTTTCGGTATTGGAACGAAAGGACGAGAACGAAGACGAGCGCCGCGGCGATGCGACTGTGCCAGCCGACGCTGAGTGCGACCGCGGCCAGAAGCAAGACAGACCATGCGAAGAGGACCGCGCGACCGTCGGCGCTGTGCTGGAGCACTCCCCATTCGAACAGATCGCTTCTCGGTTTCGCGAGCACCCCGCCCGAGGTGAAGAACGCCCCGAGATCAGGGAACAGCGACAGCGCCCAGCCCACCACGATGAGACCGAATGCGAGGCGGACCATGCCGAGGACGAACAGCGGCTCGGGCCGAAACCAGAAGGTGCGCCACCTGTTTCTGGCCGCGTCGGCCCCGATTTTCATCGCTGCACCATCAAGCAGTGCGCACGTCGCTGCGGTAGAGCGTGCGCACCGTGACGTCCGTGGGTCGGTCATCGCCGGGTGGGAGCAAGGGTCGGCTGCGCACGAGAACCGCGACGTGCACGGGGCGCTCACCCGGCGCCGCCAGCTCGTGAACCACCCACTGTGCGAACGCAGGCACCGCGTCCTTATCGCGGATGAGCTGTTCTTTCAGCTTCTGCCAGCGATACCACGTGAACGCCGTGAGCGCGGGGTCGTCGCGGCGGGAAGTCCACGTCCGATCGTTCCCGCCGGCCATCGTGACCCGTACCTCGAGTTCTTCCAACACCGAGATCGGGTCGGGCGCGTACATACTCCACTGTTGTTGCAGACCAGTCGATTCCGCGACAGGCAGCAGCGCCTTGACCAGGCTCCGCTTGAGATAGGAATCCGGCAGATTCCAGACCGTCGCGATCAGCACCACCACGCAGACAAGGACACTGATGAGGCATTCGCCCAGCGCGGAGCGCTCGAAACGAACCCCGAGCGCCGTCAGCGCTGCTCTCAACCCCATCCGAGCCGGCTGCGCCGCCAGCCAAGGAAGGCGGCGAACCCGAGGAGCAGCGCGCCGAGAAAGGCGGCCGTGACCATCAGATGGCCGCTGCGTCCCGCGGGGGTCGGGGATGCGTCGGTTCGTATCTCCGGCGCGACGAACGGCTTCACCGCGGGCGCGGTGAAGCCCGCGACGGCCTCGCCCTGGACTCGCGTGACCGGAACGCCGCCGGCCAACGTCTCCAGCGCGGTCGGAGGCACCAGCCGCGGGACAGGGGGCGGTGCGGCCCAGGGCCCCGCCGCCGGCATCAAGGCGGCCCACACCGAGGTCGGCGGCGCGTCTACGGGACCAGGCAGGGCTGCCGGGACGGGAGCGACCGTGACCTCCGCCGGTGCCGTAATCGGTGCTACCGCAACCGGATTCACTGCAGTGGGCGCTGAGCGGGTTCCGCCCGACGATCTATCCGCCCCTGAAGGTCCGGAACCGGTGGTACTCGTATCGCCCGTGGTGCTCGTATCACCGGTAGTACTCGCATCACCGGTGGTGCTCGTATCACCGGTGGTGCTCGTATCACCGGTCGTACTCGCATCACCGGTCGTGCTCGTATCACCGGTCGTACTCGTATCACCGGTCGTACTCGTATCACCGGACGTACTGGAATCACCGGTCGTACTGGAATCACCGGTCGTACTCGTATCACCGGACGTACTTGCATCACCGGACGTACTCGTATCACCGGACGTACTGGAATCACCGGTCGTACTCGTATCACCGGACGTACTTGCATCACCCGACGAACTCGAATCGCCCGACCCGCCACCGGACGAATCGCCCGATCCGCCGTCGCCCGATCCGTCGTCGCCCGATCCGCCGTCGCCCGGCTGATTCGTCAGCACGAACTGCGGCGGAGCGCTCTCGCCCCCGTCGAGCAGGCTCGCGCAGTACCCGAGTCCAGCCATCATCAGCACCGCGCCACCCACGCGGCCTGACGTTTCCCATATCCGACGCATTACTCCGCCCCCGGCTTGCTTCGCGACTCCCCCGCGACAGCGAATCCGGGCAACCGTCAATTGGGTTGCGGAATCCGCCGTTCTCGAAGGACAGCCTACTGCGCCAGAGGCGTCAACGGCACCCACCAGTGCGACGACCGGGGATCGGGAAACGAACCGCGCTTGCTGAGATCCTTGCCGGCGAAAAAATCTCGAGCCGATGCGCCGTCGAGCGACCTGTCAGTCAGTATTTCGGCGCGAAGGTGGGGCCGAGCCGTCGTCGCTCACCCCGCGACCGCCAGCCGCACCGCCGTCGAGCGTGACGCGGGCAGCGCGCTGACCGACGGCGGCCGAAACTCCGTCCCCACAGGAGCGGCAGGTGTGCCGATGACAACGCCGGTGGCAGGCCCCTCCGAAGTTGCGACAGACACGGCCTGGCTTGGGTCGCCGTAGATGCCGGCACAGCCGGCGCCCTCGCACGCACCCGTCGACGAGTCGATCCGGCCCGCGAAGATGTCATTGATCCATCCGGCGATCAGCGTCTGCGCCGCCGCCTTGTTCTGCTCGGTCGGAAACCCCTGATACAGATAGGAAACCAGCTGGATGAGCCAGCTTCCACCCTGCATGGCATCCAGATGCTCCCCACCGTCGAGCACCACCCCGTTGAAGTGTCCCGGGCGGTGGCCATTGAGTGCCTCGTCGACGCGGCGGGTCTCACCGTCCCTCGGCGCACCGAGCTCCAAGACCGGGATGTAGGCGCCGAGACCTTCGAGCTTGTCCAGCGCCTCGGACAACACCGACCCGGGCGGGGCGCCGTCGAGTGTGACGATGCCGGCGAGGTGACTGGTGGCACCGCCGGCGATGACTGCTTCGGCGTAGTAACCGGCGGCACCTGCGGCGACCCCGGCCCCGAGCGAATGACCCACCAGGGTGAACCGGTCCGGCAGCGCGGCGTCGGCGCCGTACTTCCTCGCCAAGCCCGCGGCGACCGCACTCGCGGTCAACGCATCACGATCACCGAGCAGGAGTGCGGCAGTGGCGCGGTACACCTGGTCGTCACCGAGCCAGAAGCCGTCTTTGACATAGCGATTCGACGACAGCGTCGGGGCGACGACGATGCTGTTGGTACGTTCGGCCAGCCACGCCGCGGTGTAGCTGTACATCGCACCGATGCCGAGGTAGCCGTGCTGCAGGTAGATGAGGCGTTCGGGCGTCTCGTCGCCCTCCGGGTAGTACCAGTCCGCACGGACGTAGCGGCCGTCCTCGACCTCCAGCCTGGAGCTGCGCACGGTGACCTTGCTGCCCGGCGGCACGACCGGCGGCCCGGACACAAACCTGACGGCCGCCCCGATGATCTCCATCATCAGCGACTGAAAGACATCCTGCAGCGTCCGGGTCGGCGCCGCAGCGAGGGCGGCGGGAGCGTCGAGTGTCTGCGAGACACGTTGCGATTCCAAGGTGTCGATGGTTACCGAGGGGCCGTCTGAAACGGGACTCGGTCCGACGGGCGGACGTTCGGTGGACTCGGTTTCCGTCACATCGAAGGTGGTCTCGTCGACGCTGACGGGCTCGCTGACTACCTCGCCGGCCGCCTGGGCGTCGTCATCGACCGTAGGCGCTTCACCGTCGTCCGTGTCCGCGACCTCGACGTCCGCGTCGGAGGGATCGTCGGCGTCCTCCTCGATGTCGGGCATCTCATCCGCGTCGGCGTCGTCGTCGGAGTCGGTGTCCCCGTCGGAGAACTCAGCCTCGTCAGCGTCGTCGGCGTCGTTCTCCCGCGCCGAGCCCGCGCTGCCGACCGCCGCGGCGGCGTCGTCGCCACCGTCGGGCGAGGCAGTGACGCTCCCCCCTGCCGTATCGGACCCGGTGTCGGCACTCGCCGCGTCTGCTCCGGCGATCAGTGCGGCAGACACCCCGGCGGCCACCACGCCTGCACCCATCCACGCTGACAGTTGCGCCATTCGTCTCCCAACCTCGTTATTGACGGCTGCGTTGATGCAGCCGCGCTCACCGTAGAACAGGAGCGAGGAGGGATAGACAACTTTTCAGATGTGGTCATTTTTGCGTCTCAAGTGTCACGGCGAGCGCGTCACCATCGATAGTCGAGGAACTTCCCGTCGAAGGTGACAACCACGCGGTCGCCGTCCGGGTCTGCGCGTCGCTTGATGTCGACCTTGAAGTTGATGGCGCTCATGATGCCGTCACCGAACTCTTCGTGGATCAGTTCCTTGAGCGCCGGCCCGTACACCGCCAGCGCCTCGTGAAATCGGTAGATGGTGGGATCGGACAACTTGGCGGGCTCGATGCCGCGGCTGGGCTGTAGCTGCAGGCTTTCGGCGACCGCCGCGTCGAGATCGAGGAGCTCGCAGACGACCTCGGCCTGGGCCTGCGTCATCGGGTGCTGGCCCAGCAGCGCAGCCACGCACCACACCAAGGGTGCATCGAGCTTCTCGGCGATGTCCGCCCAACTGAGCTTCTTCCGGATGCGCGCGCCGGTAATGAGTTCTGCGGCTTCGCTTTTGGTCATGATCGGGGTCATCGGAGACTCCCGCTTCCCGCGGCGAGCAGCGAGCGGTCCTCCGAGTCTTTGGCGGGCACCTCGACGAGTCTCTTTTCTCCGGTGCGGGCATGCGTGGCGAACAATGTGAGACCCACGAATGTCACTCCGCCGACCAGATTTCCGATCACCGTCGGGATCTCGTTCCAGATGAGGTAGTCCGCGATCGAGAAGTCACCGCCGAGCATCAGGCCGGACGGGAACAGGAACATGTTGACGATCGAATGCTCGAACCCCATGTAGAAGAACAACATGATCGGCATCCACATCGCGATGACCTTGCCGGAGACACTGGTGGACATCATCGCCGCCACCACTCCGGTCGACACCATCCAGTTGCACAGCACGCCGCGGATGAACAGCGTCAGCATTCCGGCGGCACCGTGCTCGGCGTATCCCACTGTGCGGCTGTGTCCGATCTCTCCGAGCCGCTGGCCGACTTCGTTGGGGTCGACGCTGAACCCGAAGGTGAACACCACAGCCATCATCAGCGCGACGAGGATGGCACCGGCGAAGTTGCCGACGAAGACCAGCCCCCAGTTGCGCATCATGGAGCGGAACGTGACGCCGCGCCTCTTGTCCAACAAGGCAAGGGGCACCAGCGTGAAAACGCCTGTCAACAGGTCGAATCCGAGCAGATACAGCAGGCAGAAACCGACGGGGAACAGCACCGCCCCGAGCAGAGGATTGCCTGTCTGCACGGTGATGGTCACCGCGAACGCGGCGGCCAGAGCGAGGATGGCGCCGGCCATGAAGGCGCGGATCAACGTGTCACGGGTCGACATGAGAGCTTTCGACTCGCCGGCGTCGATCATCTTGCCGACGAATTCGCTCGGGTTCACATAGGACATGGTCGGTAGAGTTCCCGGGGCGTATTGCCGATTCGCAACACAACGTGGACAGTCGTGTTGCCACCCCCTCACAGCCAACCGGAAGGTTTGTGAGGATTCCGGATCAGCTCAGCTGTCGACGTCCATCTCGACGAGAACCCGGCGCAGCAGCTTTCCCGTCGCATTGCGCGGCAACTCGTCAACGAACACCACGTCGCGAGGAACCTTGTGCCGGGCCAGGTTGTCCTTCACGTGCTGCTTGATCTCCGCCGCATTCCTGGCCGCACCGGGCTCGGCAACAATGAAGGCGCGCAACCGTTTTCCGAACTCGACGTCGTCCACACCCACCACCGCGACCTCGGCGACGTCGGGCCGGGCTTCGAGCAGGTTCTCGACCTCCTGCGGGAACACGTTCTCGCCGCCGGAGACGATCATGTCGTCGTCGCGGCCGTCGACAAAGAGCAGTCCCTCGTCGGTGAAGTGACCCATGTCACCGCTGGACATGTAACCGTCGATGATCTGCTTGTGGCGTCCGTCGGTGTAGCCGGAGAACGGCGCGCCGTTGCGGACGAAGATCCGCCCCCTCCGGTTGGGGCCCTCGATGCGCTGATCGTTGTCGTCGTAGAGCACCACTTCGCAGGTGACCGGCGACCGGCCCGCGGTTCCGGGAGCGGCGCGCAACTCGGCGGGAGTCGCGACGCTGGCGATGGCGCATTCAGTGGAGCCGTACATGTTGTAGAGGACATCGCCGAAGGTGTCCTGGACTCGTTCGGACAGTTCAGGACTCAGGGCCGATCCCGCGATGAGGATCACCTTCAGCGACGACGTGTCGTACTTGGCGATGATCTCCGGGCCCAGCTCGACCATCCGGTGCAGCATGGTCGGGACGGCCACCAGCATGTCGGCCTTGTGCGTGGCGATCAGCTCCAGGGTCGCCTCGGCCTTGAAGCGCCGAGTCGTGACCACCTTATTCCCGAATGCGGCGCCGACGGTGTAGGTCGCCCAGCCGGTGCTGTGAAAGATCGGCGACACGATCACCATGGTTCCCTTGTGCGGGAATGGAATTCGATCGATGATCTGGGCTGTGGCCAGCGGTGACACGCTGTCACGGGGAGCCCCCTTGGGCAGACCCGTCGTTCCACTGGTCAGGATCACCGAGCCGCCGGGCTTGGCGGGTGGAGGCAGTGGCTCCGACGGATTCGAGGCGACGATGTCGTCGAGTGTCGGCACACCGTCGGGCACCGCAGTGCTGTCGTCGACCCACGTCAGCACCCGCGGCATGTCGGCGGGCAGCGCATCCAGAAGCCCGAGGAATTCGCTGTCGTGAAGAACCACGGCGACGTTCTCGCGTTGGCACACCTCGGCGAACTGCGGCTTGGCAAAGCCCGTGTTCATCAGCACCATTCGGGCGCCGAGCTTGCCGCATGCGGCCATTGTGATCACGAGGCCGCGGTGATCACGACAGAGCACCCCGACCACAGACCCGGCGGACACGCCCAACCGGCGCAGGCCGTGCGCCAGTGCCCAGGACTGATCGTCGACCTCCTTGTAGGTCAGCGTTCCGCGTTCGTCGACGATGGCGGGCAGGGACGCGTACTTGCGGCCACCCTGGATCGCCATCGTCGCCTGCGGGCCGAACACGCGGGACAGCTTGGCCATCTGCACCGACGACTTCAGGTCGGCGAGATCGATGATGCCGGTGTCCACAAGGCGTTTGAGTGCTCGCCCCGACTCGGATGCCAGCTGCAGTTTCTTCCGGACACTGCCCAGCACATCGTTCATCGGGAGGCCTCCTTGCCACGTCGTCTCGACGCAAGGTACCAAGCCTCGACGGATGTCGACTCGGCCACCGACATCACGCGTTGTCAGACCTGTGACGTCGGGCGCCCGGCAGGTCTACTGTCGGTAGATGGCGTTCAATCGTCGACTGACCACTGTCGCCGCGATCGTCACACTGTGCTTCGCCGGCGGACCGGCAGTGGCCGCAGGCGAAACCGGTGACATGTCGCCCGGCTTCTCGCCTCCGTCATTCCCCGCGCTGCCGCTTCCGGTCTTGCCGATCCCGGCCGGACTGCCTCCGTTCCCTTATCCCGCCGATGTCCCGGTGGTGCAGTTGCCGGCCGAGATCCCCCGCGTCGAGTTTCCTTCCACCGTGCCGTCGGTGTCGCTCCCCGCGGAGATTCCGTCGGTGTCGCTGCCCGCAGACATTCCGCCGATCCAATTACCTGCACCTATACCACCGGGATTGATGTAGAGCTTCTCGTCTCCCACCTCGGCAGTAGTCTTATTGTTACCTTATTTTTGCCTTATCTTTCTTAGGAATGGGTGTACATTCTTGAGAACGTCGAGCAAAGGAGCCCACGTTGCGACCTGCAAACGCCACACCCGTCGTCCTCGTCAACGGCGCTTCCGGGGCCATCGGAGCCGAGATCGCACGACAGTTCGCCAGGAGCGGAGCCCATGTCGTCGTGAATTGCGGGGCCGCCGATCGTGCGGCCGAGGTGGCCGATGCGATCCGCTCGGCAGGCGGACTTGCGACCCCCCTTGCTGCCGACACCTACGAACACGCGGAGACGGCCTCGCTGCTCGCTTCGGTGGGTGCGCGTTTCGGCAGACTCGACGCGGCGATCCTCACCGCGTCAGAGGCGCCCGGGCGACCCGCGGCGGCACTGAAGCGGTTCGCCGAATCCGTGTTACCGCTGATGTCGCCGGGCGGCTACTTCGCCTTCGTGACGAATCATCAGGCCCACTTCTACCCGAACAAGGCCGTCCCGAAGGGCTACGCCGCGGTTGCGGCGACAATGCGCGCCGGCGAAACCGCGCTGTATGCGATGCGCCCCCAATTCGCCAATGCCGGTGTGCGATTCAGCGTTGTCACGGGCGATATGCACGGGGACACCACCGCGGTCGCCACGGCCGTAGTATCCGCGGCGACGGCGGCCAACCCGTCGGGCGTGGTGTGCGTCGGCAGCGCCGACTACCTGATGACCGCGTGAGAACACCCGGTCCGGTGGTGTCCTGCCGCGAACCTATTGGGTGACCGAAGCGGCCACCGAGAACTCCGACGTGTTGCGCGGTGCGGTGACCGGCGACACCGTCACGGTGATCCAGTCCCCGGCTTTCGTCAGGCCTGCAGTGAAGTTTTGCTCGAAATCGCCGGCTGAGGTCAGCGCCGAACCCAACAGCCGGCGTCCTTCGACGTTGCCGGCGTCGGACGCCGGCGAGGCGAACACCTGCACCTGGAACTGTCCCGAGTAGGACCCGACCGCAGCTACCGTGCCCTTGACTTTGACCTTTCCAGCGCTGAGCTTGGCCTCGACGTTGGTCGGCGCGGGCTGGCCGCCGTTGGCGCCGTTGTCGAGCGCGATACCGGGTCCGCCATTGGAGTGCATGGTGTTCGACAGCACGGCGTTTCCGGTCGATCCCAGCCCGTTGACGGTCACACCGTTGCCGTTGTTGGCGGTGATCGTATTGCCCGTGACCGTCAGGTTCGTCACCCCGATCGGCTGGGCGGGGTTGGTGTAGAACGCGGCGGCGAACTGCCCGCGGCCCTGGAACGCGTCCTGGGCTTGCGGCGTCGAACCGATCTTGAGGCCGAAGTACCCGGATTCGGCATCGAAGAGATAGTCGAATGCCGAGAACACGTTTCGGCCCGTATTGAAGAACTGCTGACTCTGCGGCGCCATGTTCTCGGTGTAGGTGCCGGCGAGCGGATTGAAGAATGCGACATCGGTGGGATTGAGCAGGCTGTCGGTGTCGGCGAGGTCGATGTCGTACCGCACCGCCCCGCCGGAATTCAGCAGGTTCACCGTCAACTCGCCGCCGAACTGCGACGAGGGTGTCTGGCCGGGCAGCGTGAGGATGGCACTGGGGATACCCATGTCGATCACGAGCTGGCCGGTCGCATACGTCGTCCCCTGGTACGTCACGGTGCCGGTGGCGGGCTGCCAATCGGGGGCGCTTTGGGCGCCCTGGGAAAGTCCGGTCGGGGCGAGGTCGGTGTAGGCGAATCCGTCGACCGAGCTGTCCAGGCCGAGCTGCACCCCTTGGGCCGAGATCACATAACCCGGCCGCATCTGCCCGTCACGCATCTCCTTGAGGTTCAGGAACGCGTTGTAGGCCTGGTTGAGATCATTGGTCGTCGGCGCCGTGCCCTGGCCTGACCGGTCGAAACCGACACCGAAGTTGCCCACCGGGCCCAGCTTCGACGTGGTGGCGGTCAACATGTTGTCCGCGTAGGTCGCCCACCAACCGCCCGGGATCGTCACGATGCCCGGCGATGCGGTGCCGGTCACGTTCGGCACGATCGAAACCTGCTGCGTCTGGGTGCCATTCGTGATGGTCACGGTGCCGCTCGATATCGTCGTGCCGAACGTCGTGCTGGCCGTCGTCATGCCCGGAGCCGGGGTGGTGGAGGCACCGATCGCAGTCACCACCAGCAGCGGCACCGTCGCCGTGGCCTGGCGGTCGGGTTCCGGACCGTCCGGGCCGTGGTACTGCGCATCAGTGAACGTGATGGTCTGCGTGGTCCAGTTGCCGAAGAACAGCCGGTTGGAGCTGTTCAAAAAGATGTGGCCCACCTCGGAGGGATCCAGCGAGATGGTCGGATCCAATTGCAGGATGTCGAAATACAGCCCCCGCGACCCCGTGTCGAGGTTCACGGTGAGCTCGGTGTTGCCGATCTGCATCGCGATACGAGGGTCCGCGGCCGGGGTGCCCGGGGTGTAGAAATCCGGGTTGTTCGCGTACTCGATCACGAAGTGTCCGACGGCGGCGGTGTATCCACTGAGGGGGTCACCCCCGGTGGTGGCGCCCTGGCCGATACCGGCACCCAGTGAGATGCCGTCAAAGGCGTTGGCGCGAATAGTGTTTGCAGTGATGGTCGTGCCGGTGAAGTCACCGGTGGCGAAGGTGATGCCGTTGAGTGCGTTGTGTTCGATGGTGTTGCCGGACACCCACACACCCTGTACCCCGCCTGAAGACGTGATCCCGCTGAGCCGGTTGTACGCGATCGTGTTGTCCGAGATCAGTGTTCCGCTGGAATCGCCGGGAGCCAACACGATGCCGTGGGTGTTGGGGCCGCCGCTCACGTAGCCCCACGGATTGCTGGTGCCCTCGGAGCCGATCACGTTGCCACGCAGGGCCAATCCGTTCACCGGCGCGACGGTTTCGATGCCGAACGCCCCATTGCCGACGATCGTGTTGTCGGCGATGACGGTGCCCGAGAAGTCCAGGGGCGCTCCGGATGCGTCGCCACCCACTTGGATTCCGTCGTAGACGTTGTCGGAGATCGTGAATCCGCGGATCTCGGAGTCACGCGAGGCACCGTCGAACACGATGCCGCTGGCGGTGAACCCGCCGATCGATCCGCCCTCGGCGAACCTCGCGGTGACCCCGTCGCCGAGGAAGAGCCCGTCGGCGGCCGCATAACCGAGGCTGCCGTCGAGGGTGACGCGCCGGTCGGCGGAAACCACCGATGCGCTCTGGACGGCGAGGCCGCCGAGCGCCTGCTTGCCGCCCACCTCACCCTCGAGGTTCACCGCGCCGGTACCCGCCGACACGGCGAGCGTGAAGCCCTTGCCCGGCAGCGAGTCGATGCGGCCACCGAAGGTGACCGTGCCGTCATCGGTCGTCACCCCGACGGGGCCGGCCAGCGTGGCGGGTCCCGCCGCCGTGAAGGAGCCGGACCCCACCTCGTAGAGGCCGTTGAGGGAAACGCCGTCTGCGTAGGACTGCGCCCCGGTGGTGCTGACCCCCGAGGAACTCGTCGATCCGCCCACGTCAGTACTGAGGCTGGACAATTCGCTTTGGCCACCGACGGTGCGCACGAATGTCGTCGCTCCTCGGGACTGCACCGTCAACGCGTGGGGGCCATCAACGGTGCCCGAGAACGTGACGTCTCCGCGGCCGGCGTCGACGACGGTGTCGCCCTTAAGGGTGGTGACGCCGTCAACCGAAAAGTCGCGTCCCCCTGTCGAAAACGTTCCGCCGAGGACGGCGTTCTGTCCGTACGACTGTTCACCGCGGGTGGTGGCCGATGACTCGAAGACGACGGTTGCCTGGCCGCCGTTGGGGCGCAGCCAGATGACTCCCTGGGCCACGTCGAACATGACATCGAAGTCGTTGTACATGTTCAGGCCGGTGTTCACGTTCTGCCCGTCAAAGGCGGCACCGGTCTCGTTGGAGTAGTTGACTGCATTGACCGAACCGTTGGTACCCGCGACGAACGTCCATATCAGCGGATCCCGGCCCGGGATGGTGGGGAACGTCGCGGTGAACGTGGTGCCCGGCTTGAGCGAGTTGTTCACTTCGTACGGTTTGGCGACGTCGGGAAGGCGGACGTTGGTGGAGGGTGCGCCGCTGTCGATGATGGTGGGCAGGCAGGGGTCCGAGCAATTGGGCAGGGTTGTGGTGCCCAGTGGCAACGTGACGCCGGACTGCTCGCCGGTCACCGTGTATACCGGCGCGAAACCGAACGCTTCGAGTATCTGGTATCCCGAGACGGGATACTGGCCACCGATTGCCGGGAAAACCGGCACTGCGTAGGGGAATTGCGCGCGCAGCGCGTCGGTGACACCGACCGTCAGCTGCGGTGAGGACCCGATGGGGCCCAGCTGGGCGAGGAACCCACTGGACAGGTTGCCGGGAAGTTGGAACAGCGGATTGGCCAGCACCTCGTTGGTGCCCAACACCGGGGTGACGCCGAACGAGGCGCCGAAGTCGCCGAAGAAGCGGCCATCCACCGGAGGCGCGAACGGATCGTCGAAATCGAAAGTGGCTCCGGTGTTCTTGTTTCCGCCTGCGAGGATGGCGCCGAGGAGGATGGGCTGGGTGGTGACGGTGTTCTTGCCCGTCCCGATGGTGATGCTGGTCGTGGTGGCCACCGAGTTGTAGTAGTTCCCGGAGGTGTACGTGACGTCGACCTGGTCGGTGCCCAGGTTCACGTTCTTCCAGAAGTCCGCACTGTAGCCGGCGAAGAAACCCGGTCCGCCCGTGTCGAATTCGTAGATCTGGGAGGCGTTGCTGCCGATGGCGACGTCGATGCCGTACTTGACCTGCATCGTGCCGTTGGTCGAGTACTCGGGCATGTAGTGCAGCGGAATCGTCTTCGAATCGACGGACTCCTTGATCTGAAGGGGGGCGATGCCGCGGGTGACCAGCCGATTCAGCGGGCGGTAGCTTCCCACGGCCTGTTCGAACGTGGTGGTGCCCAACGCCGTCACCACCAGGGACTGCCAGCCCCAGAAGCGCGCATCGACCGTCCCTGCGAAGGTCACATCGCCCTTGCCGCCGTCGACCTCGGCGTTGTCGGCCAACCGAACGTCGGCATCGAACCTGACGCCCTCGAGTCCACGCACCGCGTCGTTGAGCCACAGTGTGCCGTCACTCACCGAGGCCCGAACCTTCTTCGCGACTGTCGCGCTGTCGTCGAACTCGATCGAGTCGATCTCGACGGTGTCGAGGTGGGCGTCGAGGACGCCGTCGGTGAACACGAAACCGGCGCAGGCGGCGAGCCCGGTGACGTCCACGTCGGTCACCGCAGCGGCGTCAAACTGCTGGGCTCCCACGAACAATGGGTTGTAGGCAACCTCGAGCGTGTCGCCGACCACCCGGAAGTAGGCGATGCTTCCACTGTTCACCGAGATCAGCAGCTCGGTTCCGTCCTGGTTGGCCACAACGCCGGTCGAGACAGGAGCGAACAGCGTCCGCCGGACGAGCAGCAGCGTGCCCTCCAGGAAGTCGGACAACGGGTTGGCGGGCAGGTCCGACAACGCGCCGAAGGCGTCGTTGAAGAGGTGATTGATGACGGTGGTGACCGCCTGTCCCAGTGACGGGGCACCGATTCCCCAGCAGGCCGCGCAGTTGCCCGACTCCACCGCGGGCGTTGCATTGCGGGTAATCGCGGATGCGACGGTGAGCGCCACCGGACCGGTGTCTGCCGACGGGTCGGGCGCGGTGGCCGGCGGTGTGCCGTCGGCCGGCGCGACCTCGGCGGCTGCCTCGTCGGACAGTGTCTCGACAGTCGGTGACGGCTCGCCGTCCTCGTCGGAGTCTCCGGCCGCCTCGGTGCCCTCGACGGAAACCTCGCTTTCCGCGGCGACCTCGTCGTCCCCTCCGTCATCCTGGTCCGCTTCGACCTCTTCATCGGTCGGTTCGAGGTCCTGCGCGTCCGGATCGGCCCCGGCGTCGTCGTTGACGTCGTCGTTGTCGGGGCTGACGTTGTCGCGGTCGTGGTCCCGCTTCGTGGCAGCGCTATGGGCCGACGGGGTCGAACTCGCAGCGGAATCCGATGACGCCGTGGTGGAGCCGTCGTCGGCGACCGCCGCGGGTGCCACCACGATGCCGATGCCGATGCCGGCGGTAGCCGCGCCCACCCGCAACCACTGCCGCACGGGCAGGTTCCGTCGATACCGCTTCGCTGACCCCGACATTGCGACCCCCCTGCTGGAACCACTGCACAGCAAACACTGCGATCTGCGCAGTCAAGCACGTGGACTCTCGCCATGGGCGCCAGTTCGCCGAATAATTTTCTATGACGTCAGTAAAGAATTCTCGCGCCGGCGGGAGACCGGTTGAGGACCTTCGGCACCCAACAAAGGGACCCAAGGCACCATGCGGACGGTGTGCGCGGGGCGCACGATTACCGACATGGATACCGCGGTCATCGACGCCGCGGGACTGCAACAACTGGTGGCGGCGCTGCAGGACTCTGGCTACCGCGTCGTGGGGCCCACGGTGTCCGGCAGCGCCGTCGTGCTGGCCGAGCTCGACAGTGCCGATGATCTGCCCCTGGGATGGGGGGTGGACGTCTCTGCCGGCCGGTACCGGCTTCGGCGCCGCAATGACGATGCGGCGTTCGGCCACTCGGCGGGTCCGCAGTCCTGGAAGCAATTCCTGCACCCAGCCCGGCAACGCCTGTGGAGCTCTGACGGTGAAGAACCCGAGGAGCCACCGCGCTATGCCTTTCTCGGTGTGCGGGGTTGTGACCTCGCCGCGATCGCGAAGCTCAACGGGGTGCTGGGTGCGGGCGCATATCCCGACGCCAACTTCACCGGGCGCCTGGGCCGGGTCTTCGTCGTCGCGGTGAACTGCACCGAGCCGGGCGGGTTGTGCTTCTGCGCCTCGATGGGCACAGGTCCGGAGGCCGGGCCTGGTTACGACCTCGCCTTGACCGAACGCGCCGGCCCTGACGGTCGCTCCTATGTCGTCGATGTGGGCAGCGACCGGGGGGCCGACGTACTGCGACGGTTGACATGGCGTCAGCCCCTTAGCGACGAAATCGATACCGCGCGGGCCGATGTCGCGGGGGCAGCGCATCGCATGGGCAGGCAGATGCCGACCGGTGACCTGCGCGCCCTGCTGGGCGATTCCCGGGAATCGCCGCAGTGGGACGAGGTAGCGTCGCGCTGCCTGACATGCGGTAACTGCACAATGGTCTGCCCGACGTGCTTCTGCACCAGCGTCGAGGACGTCACGGATCTCACCGGGACGCATGCGGAGCGGTGGATGTCGTGGGCGTCGTGTTTCGAGGTCGACTTCACGTTCATTCACGAGGGCAGCGTCCGGCAGTCCGCGCCGTCGCGCTACCGGCATTGGCTGACCCACAAGCTGGGAACGTGGCACGACCAGTTCGGCGCGTCGGGCTGCGTGGGGTGCGGGCGGTGTATTGCCTGGTGTCCTACCGGAATTGACATCACCGAGGAGATGGCCGCGCTCGCGGAACGACCGGCTGCGGTCGATGACTGAACCGACGCCGCGGGCAGGTGCGATGACCCCGGTCCCCTATCTCGTGGAGAGCCGCATCTGTGAGACCCGCGACTCCTCGACGCTGCGGCTGACGCCCGTGGGGCCGGCGTTGCCTGCACCCGCGCCGGGCCAGTTCATGATGATGTACGCGTTCGGGATCGGCGAGGTCGCCATCTCGGTCAGCGGGGTCCCGGCACCCGCGAGCGCGGACACGGCGATCACCCACACCGTGCGCGCCGTCGGTGCGGTCAGCCGGGCGTTGTACGACGCGCGACCGGGAACGATGATCGGGTTGCGCGGCCCTTTCGGCACATCGTGGGGTGTGGAGTCGGCCGTGGGACGCGACCTGGTCATCGTGGCGGGCGGGGTGGGATTGGCGCCGTTGCGACCGGTCGTGATGGCCGCACTGACCGACCGCGACCGATACGGGCGTGTGACTCTCATCGCGGGTGCCCGCTCCCAGGAGGACTTTCTCTTCGACGAGGAGCTCGCCGGCTGGTCACAGGGCTGCGCGATCGACGTGCACCTCACCGTCGACGTCCCGGTTCAGGGCTGGTCGGGTGAGATCGGGTTCATCACCGAACCGCTGCGCAGGTTGCCCTTGCGTCCGAGCGCGACAACCGCGTTCCTGTGCGGCCCGGAGGTGATGATGCGCAACGGTGCCGCGGAGTTGCTGCGGAAGGGCATGGCGCGCAGCGATATCCGCGTCTCACTGGAACGCAACATGCAGTGCGGCATCGGCTGGTGCGGGCACTGCCAACTGGGCCCCCTGCTGCTGTGCCGTGACGGACCCGTCGTCGGCTATGACGCTGCCGAGCCACTGCTGCGGATCAGGGAGCTGTAGATGAACGTTCCCACGCTGGCCGTCTGGAAGTTCGCCTCCTGCGACGGATGTCAGCTCACCCTGCTCGATTGCGAAGACGAGCTGCTGACCCTCGCGGGTCAGGTGCGGATCGCGACGTTCCTGGAAGCGTCCAGCGCGGTCGCGGCTGGCCCCTACGACGTCTCGCTCGTGGAAGGCTCGATCACCACCGCTGCCGACGAACGTAGAATCGCCGAAATACGCTCCCAATCGCAGGTTTTGGTGACGATCGGGGCCTGCGCCACCGGGGGCGGAATTCAGGCCCTACGTAACTTCGCCGATGTCGACGAGTTCACCTCGGTCGTCTATGCGCAACCCGAGTACATCGACACCCTGGCGACGTCGACCCCGGCTTCGGCGCATGTAGCAGTCGACTACCAGCTGCAGGGTTGTCCGATCGACCGCGGGCAGCTGCTCGAGACGCTGGCCGCACTGCTGGTCGGCCGCAAGCCCAGGCTGCCCGCCAAGACGGTTTGCACCGAATGTAAGCACCGCGGCATCACCTGCGTCGTGGTCGCCGACGGCACTCCGTGCCTGGGCCCGGTGACGCACGCCGGCTGCGGCGCGCTGTGCCCGTCGTTCTCGCGCGGCTGCTACGGCTGCTTCGGCCCGACCGCGACCCCGAACACGGCTGCGCTGATCCCGTTGCTGCGCCGCGATGGCATGTCCGGCGCCGACGTCGAGCGGGTGTTCACGACGTTCAACGTCACCCGGTTCGATGCCACCCGCGATCACACCCAACGGAGCACCCGGTGAACGCCGAGACCCGGACGTTGACCGTCGGCGCGCTGACCCGAGTCGAGGGTGAGGGTGCGCTGAACGTCACGCTGACCGACGGGGTGGTCGACACGGTCGAGCTGAACATCTACGAGGCACCGCGGTTCTTCGAGGCTTTTCTGCGCGGGCGCGCCCACACCGAACCGCCCGACATCACCGCCAGGGTGTGTGGGATCTGCCCCGTCGCCTATCAGGTCAGCGCCTGCAACGCCATCGAGAACGCCTGCGGCGTAACGGTTGACCCCGAGCTGGTGGCCCTGCGCCGGCTGCTCTACTGCGGGGAGTGGATCCACAGCCACGCCCTGCACATCTTCCTGCTGCACATGCCCGACTTCCTCGGCTACCCCGACGTGATCACGATGGCCAGGGACCATCGCGAGCTTGTCGAACGCGGGCTCGCGCTGAAGAAGGCGGGCAACCAATTGATGGAGCAGATCGGGGGCCGCGCCATCCACCCGGTCAACGTGCGGCTGGGCGGCTTCTACTCGACCCCGACCCGGGCGCAGCTGCGTCCACTTGCCGAGACGCTGCGCCGCGCGCTCGACGACGCGCTCTACACCGTCGCCCAGACCTCGCGCTTCGAGTTCCCCGACGTCGAGTTCGACCACGAGTTCCTGGCGCTGACCACTCCCGACCGCTACCCCATCGAGAACGGGACCATTACGCGAAGCGCCGGAGATCCTTTCGACGTCAGCGAATTCGGCGACCACGTCGTCGAAAAGCAGGTGCCCCATTCGACCGCGTTACAGGCGACGCTCGACGGGCGACGGTATCTGACCGGGCCGTTGGCGCGCTACTCGCTGAACTCCGCACGCCTGTCCCCCGTCGCCGCGCAGGCTGCGCACGAGGCCGCGCTTGGGCCGGTCTGCCGGAATCCGTTTCGCAGCATCGTGGTCCGCGCCGTCGAAGTGGTCTACGCGGTGGAGGAGGCGTTACGCATCATCGAGTCCTACGACGTGCCGCCACGGCCTTCTGTGGACGTGCCGGCGAGCGCCGGCACCGGACATGGAGTCAGTGAGGCGCCGCGCGGGCTGCTCTACCACCGCTACGAGATCGACGGCGACGGACGTATCCGGGCGGCCACGATGGTGCCGCCGACGTCGCAGAATCAGGCCGCCATCGAACACAAGATGGGCCAGCTGGTCGCCGCGAACCTTGCGCTCGACGACGCTGCGCTGACGGCGTTGTGCGAGAGGTCGATCCGCAATCATGACCCGTGCATTTCGTGCTCGGCGCATTTCCTCACGGTGACCGTCCTGCGCCGATGAGCGCTCTGGTGATCGGCGTCGGCAACGACTTTCGCCGTGACGACGGTATCGGGCCCGCAGTCGCCGCGGAGATCGCGCGTAGGGGCCTGCTGGGAGTGAAGGTGCAGACGGCAGCGGGCGACCCTACCGAGCTGCTCGACGCGTGGAACGGCGTGGCGTTGTGCGTCATCGTCGATGCCGCGGTGGGCGACGGAGCCGAGCCCGGCCGGATGCGTCGCTGGTCGCCCGGCGATTGGCGAGCCGATTCCGCCGTCAGCTCGCACACACTCGACGTGCCCGCGACCTATGCCCTCGGCGAGGCACTTGGACGCCTACCACGAAAATTGTTGGTAGTCACCGTTGATGCGGCCGACATCGGACACGGGATCGGTCTCAGTCCGGCGCTGGCCGACGCCGTTCCCGTGGTGACGGCCGCGGTGCTGGCTGAGATCGATTCGTCCGCAGGATTCCCAACCAGCGATCTGCGCCGTGAATTACCGGTCAGTCTGCGGCGAGGGCCAGTACCTCGTCGAACCCGGCGCGCAGACATTCGATGAACAGCGGGACGTCCGAGATCGCCCCGGTGTCGATGTCGATGCCGAGTGCGCACGTGTCCACATAGGTCAACAGCGTGACGTTGACCGCCGAACCGATCGTCGGCCCGAAGGCGTACTGCATTTCGACATGGGCGCCACCCAGCGACACCGGCACCGGGATGCCGGGCACATCGCTGGCGACGAAGTCGACGTGACGCAGGATGGATCCGATGTACCAGCGCGGCACCCGGTTCAGCATTCCGGCGATGATCTGGGTGTGGGGCAACGATTTCTCGTGGCGCACCTTGTCGGTGCGGACGTGAATCTGTCGAATCCGCTCGGCGGGATCGGATACGCCGACTGGAATGTCGAACCGCATCAACGTAATTCGGTTGCCGCCCGGGGAATCACCTGCTTTACGCAGGCTGATGGGCATCGACAGGTGCAGTGCATCGACGCCGACGTCGTGCTTCTCGTGGTAGATGCGAAGGCCACCCGCGAGCCCGGCGACGAAGGCGTCGTTCAGGGCGCCGTCGCTGCGGTGTGCGGCGGAGCGTAACGCGGGCATGGGGATCTCCATGACGTCGAGGCGCCGTTTCAGCGTGCGTTCCTTCATCAGCGGCGATCCCGTCGCGTTCACCGGGCGCACGGTGCGGTACACCGATCCGGCCATCTCGGCCATCGCACCCAAGGACCGCAGCGGGCTGCGGACACTTTCGAAAAGCAGCCGGGGAATCCCGGTCAACGCACCCGTCCCCGCTGCCGTGACCAGTCCTACGCCGTAGCGGGCGGCGTCGCGATAGTCACCGAACGCCTTCGGCCGCAACACGTTCGCGGCCTCGGGTTCCGGTGGCGACGTTTCAGGAGCGAGCCCGAAGAGGGTCATCGCGATCTGAACCCCGCCGACCCCATCGGTCAGCGCGTGATGGAAGGCGCACAACACGGCGGCTTTGTCACCGGGCAGGCCCTCGATCACCGTGATCTTCCACAGCGGCCGCGCCCGGTCGAAGTCCTCCATTTGCGCCAGGCGGGCCAGCTCGAGGACCGAGTCGAACGAACCACCCTCGTGCACGGCGACCCGGCGCATGTGGAAGTCGAGATCGAAGTCGGGGTGATCCTGCCAGCGCGGTGGGGCCGACAGCGGCGTCGGGACTACCGTCTGTCGCAACATCGGCAGCTCGCGGGCGAGCTGCGCGATGCGGTTACGGACCTCGTCCCAGTCGGGTGCTCGATCGAGCATCAAGACCGTGACCACGGTCGACCGCAGCCGCGGGTCACTTTCCATTGCCCAGGTGAATGCGTCACTGCTGCGCATGAATTCGTCCATTGTGCGCCTCCGGTACTCACGGTAGGGCGCAACGGCGTCCGCCATATCCGGTCGACGAACACGCGGGACCTTATGCCCTCACAGTGATGACCAAGGGCACGCCGGCGATCTCGTGGTTTTGCGCGTCACGCATCGGCCGGACGCGTCGCCTTGCTCCAAGCGAGCGGGTTGAGATGGCGGAACGGGTCTGTGGCGCGCAGGTCCTGCAGATCGGCGAGGATTGTTTCCAACGCGGTCTGCGTGCGCTCCTTGAGCGTGGATTCCCATCGGGCACTGTCGGTCTCGGCGGGACGCCGCGTGTCGATCGCAGATCCGAACCGCAGATATATCCGCTGCGGCCGCGGTATGAGAGTCGGGCCGAGCCCTCGGACGAGCGGGAGACCGACGCCGTTGACGCCGTGTAACCGCTGACCGAGGCTGCGGGTCATCCGCTCCCAGGTGCCGTCGCGTTCGACGAAGCTGCGATAGACGTCGTCCCCACCGACGAGGCCGACGGGGACGATGGGGTATTCGTGCGCGATGGCCAGCCGCGCGAACCCGCTGCGGCCCTGCCACAACAGCGCATACTCCTCGCCTTTGAACTTGAGCATGTCCCGTCCGCCGCCGGGAAACACCAGCACGGTCTCGTTCTGACGCATCAGTTCAGCCCCGGTCTCGGGGTCCCCGACCACAGCTCCCGCTGCTTGCAGCACCTCACGAAAGACACCGCCCGCGTCGGCGAGCTGCCGTGTGGCCAGACCGCGCACCCTGGTTCCGAGTTCGCGGTACACGAAGTAGGGAATCGCCACGATCTCCGCCCACCCGGAGATGGTGTGGTTGCCGACGAGTAGGAAGCGTCCGTCGCGCGGCAGCCCGTCGAGCCCGTCGACGTAGATGCGGGAAAGGTCGACGGCCGGCGACACGGTGTCGGCGAGGCCGAAGATCACCTTCTGCATCGCCTCCACGCGGCGTGCGCGATCGGTGAGCGCCTCGATCATGATCGTCTCCTTAGGTCGTGGTGCCCGCAATGCTACACGCGTACTGACCAGAATACCGATTTGGTCATTTTAGTCATAATCGGAGATCAAAGGCTATGATTCGCGGATGAGTACCGCGGATGTGGACCTGCCCGAGCAGCAGTCGGACAAAGCGGCGCGGTTGCTGGCATCGGCCGGTGATCTGCTTCTGACCCGCGGTGCACGCGGGTTCACCGTCGCCGACGTCGCCAAGCGCGCTCGGGTAGGCAAAGGCACCATCTACCTGTACTGGCCCACCAAGGAAGACCTCCTCATCGGGTTGGTGGGCCGAGGTTTCCTGGGACTTCTCGACGACCTGATCGAACGGATCACCGACGATCCCGGACTCGCGCGCCCGTCCCGCTTCTGCCCGACGATGCTCGAGGTCGCCACCAGTCAACCGCTGCTGGCGGCGCTGCAGCGTCACGACGACGACCTTCTCGGCGTCCTCGCCGATCATCCGCGCTCGGTGGCGCTGCATGATGCGCTCGGCCCCAGCGCCGTCATCGGCACGGTTCTCCCCATCTGGCGTCGGCATGCACTGGCCCGCGACGACTGGGACGTCGCCGATCAAGGGTTCGCGCTGCACGGGCTGATCACCGGGGTGGCGATGTCGGCCGTCAGACCCGACGCGGGCCCGCGGCCGAGCGGGGATCCGTTGAGCGTCCTGGCAGACGCGGTCACCGCGCTGCTGGGTCCCGAGCGTGCAGACCGCGCTCAAATTACCTCTGCAGCAACAGAAGTGGTCGAGTTCCTGCGCGACGGCAGAGCCACCGCGCTACGCCTGATCGGCTAGGCGGCGATGCGCGGCTACCCGCTCTCGGTCTCGGGCGCCTGTCGTCTACCGTGGCGGGCATGGCAATTCGACGTGTCGCCGTCATCGGGGCCGGCATGTCCGGCGCCGCCTGCGCGCAAGCACTCGATGAGCGCGGGATCGCGGTCGACATGTTCGAGCGGGGTCGCACAGGCGGTGGGCGGATGTCGTCGCCGACGGTGCACGAACGCCGGGTCGACCTCGGCGCGGCGTATCTGACCGCCAAGGACGAGTCCTTCTCCGCAGTGGTTGAGGACTGGGTGCGCCGCGGGCTTGCCCGCCCGTGGACGGACACGTTCGACGTCGTGTCACCCGGCGGTCGCGACGTCACCTCCGGGCCCGTGCGCTACGCGGCCGCACACGGATTGCGTTCTCTGGTCAAGGATCTACTACCCGAGGAGGTCCGCTACGACGCGCAGACCGGCTCGGTGAACGTCCTCGACCATGACGCCGTGGTGCTCGCGATGCCCGATCCGCAGGCCGCCCGGCTGATTCCCGACGCATTCGCGTGGGTGGACTACGAGCCCGTGATCGCCGTCGCCGCCGGGTGGCCCGAGCGGTGCTGGGATGTCAGGGACGCTGCATTCGTCAACGATAATCCCGACATCTCCTTCGTCGCCGACGACGGAGCACGTCGCGGTGATCGGGCACCTGTGCTCGTCGTCCACACCACCGCCGCCCGGGCACGCCGCCACCTCGACTCCCCCGACGACGCCGTGGCTCCGACGCTGAACGCGGTGCGCCGCCTCCTCGGCGTGGCGGCCGAACCGGTGTACACGCACGTTCACCGATGGACATTCGCCAAGCCGGTCGGCACCCACGGCGACGACGCGTACGGCCTGCTCCCGGGTGACCGCCCGGTGGGCGTGTGCGGCGATGCGTGGTGCCCGTCGGGTGCCCCGCGCGTGGAGTCAGCGTGGCTGTCGGGCCGGCGGCTGGCCGGCGCGATCGCCGACATGCTGTCCTGAACTACCGCGTGACCGGTCGGCTGCCGCGTCGTCGTGACCGGCCGTCATCACCCACCGGATTCCGCCGACGAGCGCCCGCCCGGACCACCGCACGGCAGTGGCCTCGACGGGCGGTAGGTAGGGCAGCCGCAGCGGCAGCCGAGCCCATGCCGGCAGCATCGCCACCGACGTCGCGGCGACCACGCCGTAGGGGGCGCGCGCCGGCAGCGGCAGTGGCGGGGTCAGCAACAGGAACCGGGCGGCGTCGCGGGCTTCCCGTGTCCCCCGCAACTCGGGCCGGAACGCGTCGATCCGCTCCCGCAATTGGGCTTCGGTGCGTGGCGGATCCTGCACCCCGAGCGCTTCGGCGACGCGCGCGGTGTCGGCGACGTACCCGTCGCGACCGCTCTGGTCCAGGGGGTTCGCGCCATAGAGCTGATGGGCCAGCAGGAAGCTGTCGATCTCGGCGATGTGCACCCACTCGAGCAGATGCGGGTCGGAGGCCTCGTAGCGTCTGCCGTCCGGCGCGACCCCGCGGACGCGTCGATGGATACCGCGCACCTTGTCCACGGCGCGCTGCGCGTCAGCGGCCGGACCGAAAGTCGTCACGGCCAGGAACGTGCTGGTGCGCTGCAGACGTCCCCACGGGTCGCCGCGGTAGTCGGAGTGTTCGGCCACGCCGGCCATCGCCAACGGGTGCAGCGACTGAAGCAGCAGCGCGCGCAATCCGCCGACGAACATCGACGCGTCGGCATGAACGCGGCGGATGGGGCGGTCTTCGGCGAACCAGCGCGGGCCGGGCGTGCCGTGGATCCGGGCCCGGTTGTCCGGCCCGTCGGGTCCGGCGACCATACCGAACAGCGCGCGACCCACGCCGCTTCGGATCGCCTGCATCTCTCGCGCCAACAGCATGGTTACCACGTTACGTGCGCCTCGCGCGGACGGGTCGGCATCGTACTCATATCAAACTCAAACCCCATTCGTGTCCGGTCACGAATACGGTGGATCACAGAGCATCCACGAGATCGCATGATCGGACGCAGATATTGGTATCGGACCAAGCCCGGGGACGTGAATTGCCGATTATTCCAAAGGTTTTGATCGCGCTCGCCGTCGCGGTGGTGACGGTTGCCGGCTGCTCCGGCGAGCCGTCACCCCGCAACCACGTGGAAGGAACCTGGCGAATGGTGTCGGCCCAGGTGGAACGCAACGGACAGTTCACCCCGGCGTACGGCGAACGGCCGAACGGGATGCTCACCTTCACTGCCGACATGCGCTTCGTCGAGGTGTTGACCGACTCCTCGGTGCCCCGCTTCGCGTCCGACGCCCGCGGCGAGGGCACCGATGCCGAGAACCGCGCGGCCATGGCCGGAAGCATCGGCCTGTTCGGCACTTACACCGTCGACGAGGAGGGCCAGTTCAGCGGTAACCGCGTCGAAGGCGCGACGTTTCCGAACTGGGTTGGCGATGTCAGGACGACAGACGACTTGCGCATCGTCGTCGACGGAGACCGTATGACGGAGAACTTCACGCGTCCGGACGGAACCGAGATCGTCATCGTATTCGAGCGCGTGACGTAGATACCTTCGCTCGCTTGACCCGTTTGCGGCCCGCGCCGGTGTCGAAGAGGTTGGCGATCAACGCGTCGACATACGCATGGTCGAGCGGTTTACCGAAGAGCATCACGCGGTGATAGCAGGCGCCCCAGAGTTGGTCGGCGAGGCAGGCCAGGTCGAAGTGCTCTGGAATCTCCCCCTGGTCTCTCGCCGCCTCGAACCGCGCCATCGTCAGGCGCAGCCGCGGCAGGGTGTAGTACTCGTGAAACGCACGCGCGAACGTTTCGTCGGCGTGCGATGCGCCGACCATCTCGGCGATCACCTGGCCGCGGGTGCGTCCACCGGCAACGGGCTGCTCCATCAGAGTGCGCACGAACGAGTACATCTGTGTCTTGAGATCGCCGAGGAAGTCGCCCGTGTCGGGGAAGGCCAAAACGGGTCGGACGTCATCGTGATAGGCCTCGAACGCCAGCACCGCCGGCGACGGCCACCACTTGTACAGCGTCACCTTGCTCGCACCTGCCGCACTGGCCACCCGTTCGAAGGTGATCGCCGACAGCCCGTCGGTGTACAGGATGTGCGCCGCCGCATCCAGGACTGCGCGACGCACCTCGGCCGCCGGACGTCTGCCGCGACGCGGGGGCGGGTCAGTCGCTGTGGTCGAGCTGCCCGGCACGGCGTTCGGTCTCCTGTGAGGAAGTGAACGGCCAGTATAAGCGCCGACCCGGGGTGCCGCCTCGGTCATGTGGTGGGCAATTCGGCCAACCGGGGCACGGCGGGCGCCAACGCGTCGATCCAGGCGGCGGGCCTGCCCGTGGTCGGGGTGACCATCACGGTCTCCACACCCAGGTGCGCGTAGTCGACCATGCGGGAGACGAAGTCGTCGATGTCGTCGGGTTGTGGCCTCGGATTGGCCGCCGTGACGGTGACCCGTATCGAGCCGTAGTCGCGTCCGAGGTCATCGCAGTGGCGACGCAATACATCGAGCTTTCTGGCGACGTCCTCGACCGATGTCGTGAAGAGATTGCAGGCATCGCCGTAGCGCGCGACGAGCTTCAACGTCTTTCGCTCACCGCCGCCGCCGATCAGGATCGGCGGCCGGACGATGGGCTGCGGCGAGCACAATGTCTCGGCGAGTTGATAGTTCGCGCCGCTGTACGGCCCGTTGTTGTGCGGATCCCACATCTGATTGCAGATCTGCAGGGTCTCTTCGAGGCGCTCGAAGCGTTCGGACAGGGGCGGGAACGGGACTCCGAGGGCGCGATGTTCCCGTTCGAACCATCCGGCCCCGATACCGAGAAACGTTCGGCCTCCGGACAACACGTCGAGGGTGGTGACGATCTTGGCCAGCAGACCGGGATGCCGGTAGGTCACACCGGTGACCAGTACGCCGAGCGCGACGGAGCTGGTGTGCGCGGCAAGGTAACCCAGCGTGGTGTAACCCTCGAGCATGTTCGATTCGGCAGGCAAGCCCATCGGCTCGATCTGGAAGTAATGGTCCATCACCGACACGTCGCTCACCCCGGCCGCCTCGACGGCGGCACCCACCTGTGCGAGTTCGCCTGCAATGGCGGAGGTTCCGCCGTCGATGTCGAAGATGGGTAGATGGATCCCGAGTTTCATCGCAGGTGGCTCCTGTCCGAGTGGGACGCCAGTGCAGGCGCGAGGACGTCTCGGCACCATTGGCCGAAAGTGGTGGGCGTGGTCGCTTCGGGGGTGCGGGCTTCGGCGTTGTCGAGCCCGGCGTTCTTGGCCATCGCCATATCGAGCATGCCCTGGGCCATGGCCTCTGACATTCCGTTCTTCATCAGGGTGGCCGTGTAGGCCGCGCCGTCGATCTGCTGACAACGCACCGGACGGCCCAGGACCTCGGACATGATCGCCGCCATGTCGTTGAATGACAGATCCTCAGGACCGAGTACCGGCCGGTCGGCCACCCCGGACCACGACTGGTCGACCAGCAGAGTGGCCGCCACGTCGGCGATGTCGCGGGTGGCGCAGGCGGGCATTGCGCGGTCGGGGTCGATCGGCGTGAAGAACACACCCTGGGCGCTGATCGGTTGGGCTTGTCGCAGCAGGTTGTCCATGAAGGACGGCAACGTCAGCGCGCGGTAGGCGACGCCCGTGCCCGCAATCAGGTCATCGACCTCGTGGGTGGCGGTGACGAAGCCGGCATTGCGGTCGACGCCGCGGCCCAACGCGGAAATCCCCACCACGCGTGCGATGTCCGACGTTCTCAACCGATCGACGAACGGCTGGCTGAACTCGACGTAGGCGGCACGCACGCTGTCGGCGCGCGGGTCGGCAGGCACGAGCCAGAACACGGCGTCAGTACCGTCGAGAGCTGCGGCGAGAACGTCCGGGTCACCATGAGACCCCTCGATGATCTGCACGCGCTCGCGTACCGCGGTGGCGAGGCGGCCGGGATCGCGCGCGATCACCCGAAGCGGCACATCGATTGCCAGAAGTCGGTCCACGACTTGACGGCCGATGTTGCTGGTCGGCGCGGTGACAGTGATCATGTGGTTTCCTTCGATTTCGTTGCGAGAGTCGGTGATTGGGCGCCGGGAGGAACGGCATGCGGTGGCGGCCATCGGTGTCTGGACTGTGCGCTCATGCGGTGTGCGGGGCAGCCATCGCGCGCTGAGCGTCCATGGCCCGGGCGAGCCTGGGGATTGCCGCCAGCATGAGCGCGATCGCGACGACGATCTGCGCGACGATGACCGTGTAAGCCACCTGCGGTCCGGCGGCCTGGTATAGCCAGCCGATGACCAGAGGGCCGACGACCTGGGCCAGTGCCATGGTCGCGGCAACGGCGCCCTGAGCGCGGCCCTGCGTGCGAGCGTCCACGCTCTCAGACGTAGCCGCGGTGATACCGGTCTGAACCAACGGTTGGCCGAGCCCGAACAGCGTCACACCCAGATACACCAACGGTATTGAGGCAGAGACGGTGAAAGCGGCAAGCATGGCGAAAGCGGCTACGCTCAGAACGGCGCCGGCGATTGCCAAGTGAATCGCTCGAAAGTGTTGCGCGAGAATAGGGATGACTCCGAGTTGGACGACCACGACCAGTGCGCCGTAGAGCACCAGGAGCGAGGCGATACGTCCTGTGTCCCATGCGGCACGTTCGGCCATCAGTGTCGGCAGGTTGGCGGACAGGGCGATGACGCTGGGCCAGAACATCAGATAGCTCAGCAGCAAGAGACGCAACTGTGGGAACCGCAACACGTCGCGCAGCGCAGACAGCGGGTTCATCTGGGCGGCGTGCAGGCTGGTCGCGCGCTGTGCTGGCGGCAAGCTTTCAGGCATCGAGAAGTAGCCCCATATCAGTGCTGCGCACAGTAAGGCCAGCAGCACGAGCAGCGGCATGACAGGGCTCAGCGTCGAGAAGAACCCACTGGTCGCCGGTCCCACGACGAACGCCGATCCGATCGCTGCGGTCAAGAAGGCGAAGAATCGCGCTCGCGTCCCCGGCCGTGTGGTGTCGGCGACGTAGGAGAAAGCCGTGGCGATCCAGCAGTCACAGGCCCCGACGATGATCCAGCCGGTGAAGAGCACCCACAACCCTGCCCCGGTTGCGGCGCCCACGGTGAAGATGGAAAAGCCCACCAGTGCGCCGACCACGCTGAACAACAGCACGATGCGACGGCCGTACCGGTCCCCTAGCGCCCCCAGTACGGGTGCGGTGAGAAATTGCGCGAGGGAGTAGGTGGAAAAGAGCAGTCCGATAGCCAGCGCATCCCCGCCCAGAGGGCCGGCGATGGCAGGAAGGATCGGACCGAGCAGCGCCACGTAGTACGTGCTGAGAAAGGCGATGCCCAGGACGAAGGGATGTAACCGACGAAGCACTGCCGGCGATGACGTGGTGACCATCAGGGATCTCCTAGAGCTTCATGTCCAAGACCACCGAACACACGTCGGCGATGGGTTCGATATGAACGGTCCGTACATATAGGAGTGTAAACGGGTCGTTCATATATGCAAGCGATGGCTTCACGGCTCTGCGTCAAATACACCTTTTCCGTGGGGGGACCGGGATAGCGATGCGTATGAGTCGTCCACATTTTCTCCGCGCGACCGGCCGGATGTGGTAGTGCCACATCAGGGAGCTACCCTGTGGCGGGTATAGCGCCGACCCAAAACCCACCAGGCCTGCGCCGGTCTCAGCGCTCACAAGGCCGACTCGGCGTTGGCGACTCTGGTAGACACGGGTCTCGTGCGGAAGTGGGCAGTCGGAACGTCAGTCGGACTGGCGTTGTTACTCGTGGCGACGTTCGGCACATACACCCTGGCGCAGTCCCGGACCTTTCAGCTGACGGGTGAGATCGTCAGCCGTGTGGATACTTCCGAGAAGGTGGTTGCGCTCACCTTTGATGATGGCCCCACCGAGTGGGCACCGGAGATTCTGCGCATGCTGGCAGAAGCCTTCGTCCCGGCGACGTTCTATCTCAATGGGGCCGAATTGGATCAGCACCCCGATCACGGAGCCGCTATTGCGCGCGCCGGTCACGAGATCGGCAACCACACCTACACCCACCGTCGCATGGTCCTGGTGTCAGCTGGGGCCGTTGCGGACGAGGTCGAACGCACTGACGCGGCGATCGCACGCACCGGCTATCGGGGTCCGGTCACCTTCCGCCCGCCCTACGGGAAGAAGCTCTGGACGCTTCCGCACTACCTCAGCGGAAGCCAACGGGTAACTGTCACATGGGATGTGGAACCGGATTCCGCCGGCGCCCCGACGACCGATCAGATCGTCGCGGACACCACGGCGAATGTGCGTCCAGGATCGATCATCTTGTTGCACGTGATGGCCGACAGCCGCTCTGCCTCACGCGCCGCTGTGCCACGAATTGTCGACCGGTTGCGGGCGGCCGGCTACCGGTTCGTCACCGTCAGCCAGCTTCTGGGCCTCCGCGGCACCGAGGCGCCCTAATCAGGCTTGATTCGGAGCTGAGCGGATGTACTGCAGGAGAACACGATTCGACAGGGCGCGAGCCAGCACCGGGTGACTCAACGAGCAGCCATCAGATGCGGTCGACCTTCTCCACGAAGACCGGAACTGTCGCGCTGCCTCCGCCTTCAATGCTGGCGATGAGGACCACGCGGCCCGTCGCCTGCGCGGTCAATCCGAAGCCACTGATCCAGAAGTGGTTCTCTCCCTGCAGAGTTGACCCAGGAATCTCTTGGTCGCCAAGAACGATGACGTCGCCATTGGAGGAGACGACCTCCAACTTCATGCGGTAGGGTCTGCCCTCGTCGTCCGGCCCGGCCTGCATCAACGTCACCAGGCTCAGCGGCATGGCCAGCTGATCCCCGTTCTCGTTGGTCAAGCCTACGGCTGGAGCCCTGACAAGGTCGATGACACCGCCGGTCACGTTGAGCTTGCCGTCGACGATCTCCGCATGCTCGGCGAGAAAGGCGCCAGTGATCTGCATGCCTCCGAGGGTAGACACTCACGCTGAGGGGTCGACGGCCCAGCAGATGCATCCACGAAGGGCGCGGCACAAATTCAAGGCCTTCAGGCCGCTTGATTGTCGGGTGGTGCGGGTCCACCGGGCTCACCGGGGTCATCGGCGCGACGCGGGTTATTGACCTCGGCATCGTCGACCCGATCACCGTCAGCGGAGGTCGTCACTTCACTTACCTCGTTGGCGCCGTGGGCTTCTGACTCGTCTGGTGGGCGCAACAGACGCTCGGGGCAATGGTAGTTATTGATCCGGGCCTGCCCCGTGTCGAGGTCAGGTGGTGGGATCCATTCGACCTCGTGGCGATCATTCATACGGGTATCCCAGCCACCGGCACGGTCGACGCTGCGGTTATCGGGCCCGCACGCCAGGCCTGTCTCGTTGACATTGGTGTTGCCGCCATCAACCCAGTCGGTGACGACGTGGTGGACCTGGGCGCCATAGGCCCCGACTGTGCAGCCGGGTTTGGTGCAGCCGCCATCGCGGGAGATGAGCATGATCCGCTGCGCCGGTGAGGCGATACGTCTGGCGCGGAACAACTCCAGCGCTGAGCCGGTGGCCTTGTCGAAGACCGCCAGCGCGTGGTGGGCATGGGCACCCATGCGCACCACATCGGCGATCGGGACCACGGTGCCGCCGCCGCTGACACCGACACCGGCGCGGGACTCCAAATCCTGCAGGGTGGTGCGGATGATCACCATGACCGGCAAGCCGTTGAGCTGACCGAGTTCCCCACTCATCAACGCGATCCGCCCGACCGCGACGATCGCATCGTGTTGACGTTGGGCCAGGCTGCGGTGATCGTTGTCGATCTGGGCTTGGGTGGGCGTGCCGACGGTGCACGGCTCGGGATCGGCCGGGTTGCACATTCCCGGGGCGGCCAAGCGAGCCAGCACCGGCTCCCACACCGCCCGCGCCTCGGGGGTCAGGTCGGCGACCAGGTGGGTCATCCCATCGGCGCCCTGCTTTCCCATCGCCAACCCGCGCCTGCGGCCGCGTTCGGCGTCATCGGGTTCGGGGCCGTCTTGATCGAGCAGGAACAACGTCCGCTCGGCTGCATCTTTGAGTTCCTTGGGACCGTTGCCCACTGCGGTGCGCACCAGTTCGACCTCGAACTGGTCGCGGGTGAGATCATCGACGAAACCAGGAAGTTTGTTGACTGCTCTGCGGATCACCTCGACATGCTCGGCGGTGATCAGACCCAGACTTTGCGCGACCGCGGTGGCATGCAGCACCGGAGGAAGTGGCGGCCCGGTCACCGAGGGCCGCGGCGCCAACAATGCGGCCTCCGTCAGTCGACGATTGGCCTCCGAGGTGGAAATCCGCCAGCGCACGGCCAGAACTTCTCGCCAATTCTTGGCGCCCATCGCGTGCGGAGTCGTCTCGGTCTGCAACCGCGCCAGCAGACGATGCGCCACCGCGGGCAGCTGACACGACAGGGTCTGCAGTTCGTCGAGAGCACCCAAGAGCTCAGTACGGTCGAGCAGATCGATGTCGCAAGACGCCACGGAGTCGAAGGCCGCACGCAGCGCGGACACCGCTGCCCCCACATCGCCGACCGTCATTCTTCGAACATACATTCGACCACCGACAAATTCCGCTGATCCTCCGGCCCCTACCCGCCACCTCCGCGGGCAAACTGACGTAATCATGACGTCGAGCGTGTCAACCGTCAGAATTTTGCCGCCGTCAACCGGGTTTCAGGTGTCGTCGGCCGTGTATTCGTCTCGAGCAATCATCATGTAAGCGGCCCGATTCGGAGGAGCCATGACACCGCGCACCGCCGGCAACAACCCGACCCGCCCCCGGCGCCCCCGTGGCTGAGCGGGTACGCCGGATCGTCGTCACCGGCGCGTCGGGCAACGTCGGAGCCGGGGTGCTCAGAACTCTCGCCCGGCTCGAACCCGACGCCGAGGTGATCGGCGTGTGCCGGCGGCCGCCGCCCGACAACAGCGGGTTCTACCACGGCGTGCACTGGTACGCGGTCGACCTCTCAGCGCCGGATGCCGCGGCTCAACTGGTGCCGGCGATGCGCGGCAGTGACGTCGTCATCCACCTGGCACTGGCCATCCTGCCGGTCGACGACGAAGAATACCTCTACCGGGCCAATGTGCTTGGCACACAGGCAGTCCTGGACGCGATGACCGAGGCCGGCGTTGGGCACCTCGTCTACGCGTCGAGCCTCGGCATCTACTCCCCCGGCCCGGGAAGGCTGGTCTCCGAAGAGTCGCCGACGGCGGGACAGGGGGCGTCCACTTACAGCCGCCACAAGGTCCTGGTGGAGTCGCTGCTCGACGACTTCGAGGCACGCAACCCGGGCACAGTGGTGAGCCGATTCCGGCCGACGGTGGTGGTGCAGCGGGACGCGGCGTCGGAGATCCGATCGCTGTATCTGGGGCCCTTCATTCCGAGAGCCGCCCTCAGACTGCTGCAGCGTCGCGCGCTGCCCGTCCTGCCGCTGCCGAACGATCTGTCGCTGCAATTCGTTCATGCCGACGACGTCGGGGATGCGGTGATACGACTGATGCAGTCTCGTGCGCGGGGCTCGTTCAACATCGCCTCCGATGTGCTGGACCGCAAGCAACTGGCCGCTCTGGTCGGAGCCCGCCCCATCGACGTCGACCCGTCACTGATGAGGCGTGCCGTCGTCGCGCTGCACCGCCTCGGGGTCGTGGCCGTGACGCCCGGCTGGTACGACGTGGCGACGCGGTCTCCCCTGATGGACACCGCCAAAGCCCGCCAGGAACTGGGATGGAGCCCGGCGCGGCCATCCACAGATGCCGCGCGAGAACTGATCGACGGCCTGGCAGACGGGGCCATTGGCGGCAGTGCCGCGATGGGGCTCAACGGACAGGAGGCCGCGGCTCCCTCGTCGGTGCAGCGATTACACGACGCGAGCCTGCTGCTGTGGTGCGTGACTGCCGTTGCGCGCGCTGCCAATCCCGGCCGTCCCCGGCCGCTGCACGGCGCGTTCATCGCGACCAACCTGGTGTCCGGCACGCCCGCAGCCCTGGCGCGGGTTCAACAGCAGCGCCGCGACCCTGTGGCGCTGGCCGCACCGGTTGCCGTCGCCGCAGCTGTGCTGACCAGCCTTCGCGGCGGTCGCCCTGCGGCCGTGGCCGCCATCGTTCTCGGCGCCCTCGGTATCGCGGAGCGCCGCCACATCAAAAGAGAGGCCCACGGATGACGACGGAGAACGCAGGCAGCGGCCAGGTGGTGGTGGTCACGGGTGCCTCGAGTGGCATCGGCCGAGAAGTGGCGCTGCGATACGCCCGACGACACGACCACCTCGTCCTGGCTTCGCGGTCTGAAGAGATGCTGCGTGAGGTCGCCGAGGAATGTTTCGACGTCGGCGCCGCCGACGTGCTGATCCAATCCACCGACATCGCCGAATGCGACGACGTGGAGAAGCTGTTCGATGTCGCGGTCACGACGTTCGGGCGCGTCGACGTCACCGTGCAGTCCGCGGCCATCACCGCTTTCGGCCGGTTCGAAGACGTTCCGGCCGACGTCTTCGAAGCCATCGTCCGCACCAACCTTCTCGGGTCCGCCAATGTCGCGCGAGGCGCGTTGAAGCACTATCAGCAGCGAGGCGCCGGTCACCTGGTCCTGGTCGGATCACTGCTCGGCGCCGTCGCAGTGCCCTATCAATCGGCGTATGTGGCAAGCAAGTTCGCGCTCTGCGGCCTCGTTCGCGCACTCCGCCAGGAGAACAGGAACCTGCCGGGCGTCAGGGTGCACGGCGTCTACCCCGGCCCTGTGGACACCCCGGCGTACAACGCTGCAGAGAACTTCCTCCGTCAGACCCCGCGCGTGCCACCGACCGCGGACACGGCGGTCACCATCGCCAAAGCCATTGTGCAAGTGTCGGATCGCCGGAAGTCGACCGAGCGACAGATCGGATGGCTCAACTTGCCGGCGATCGCCGCCTACCGCCTTCTGCCGAGGGCGTTCGACGCTGTCATCGGGCGGCTGGTGCGGAGCACCGCGTTCACCACAGAAAGCACCGAGCCCGCAGGCGCACGATGATGAGTACGTCGCCGACGACGTAGAGAGGGAAACCGTGGGCCGCAAAACCGAGGAGACGAAACTGTGCGCGGCGTGCGGGCGCCCGTTCACCAACCGGAAGAAGTGGCGGTCTCGCGGTCAATGGGACCAGATCATCTACTGCTCGCGCCGCTGCCGGGGCTCAGCCGGCTGACGACGGCAGCTGCGGTCAGCGCCGAAGGAAGTCTCCCCACACCCAGCCACCGCCGCCAGGAACCAGAGCGCCCGTCACACGGCACCAGTTGTCGGCCCTGCACTCCTGCAGGTCGACGGCGGCGCCGCCGCGCAGGATGCCGGTCACGGTGCCGACCCCGCCCGGGATGTCGTAGACGTCGACGTCGGACGTCACGGTCGCCGTGGGCGTGGCCGGCGGCGCCGGCACGGGCGCAGGGGCCGGTGCGGTCGCCGGTGCGGGAGGCAGGTTGTTCACCGGCGGGCCCGGATTCGGTTTGGGCACATTCGGTTTGCCAACTATGATCGCGACGTAGCTGAGCTCTGTGACGTCGTCGCGGACCATGCCGACGCCGTATTCGTAGTAACCACACTTGTGGATGTCCTCGGTGGCGATCGACATGAGCTGGTTGTTGGCGGTCCTCGTCGGGTCTGCGGAGGCGATGTTGCCGAGCGCATCGCCGTCGTACGCATCCGCCGGGAAGGTCGGCGTGTCGAGGGTCGCGAGAGCGCGCGCCGTCCGGACCCACTGCTGGGCGTAGCCCTCCAGCACGCCGGAGTACTGGATCGGGTTGCAGATGGAACCATTGCGCGCGTTCTCGACCAGCGCACGGATGTCGCCGAGCGGGTCGGCATTCGCGGAGGGCGCGGCCGCAAGGCTTCCGAACGACACCAGCGTCGCCGAGACCAGCACGCCCCGGCGTGCCCGGCGGGCTGATGCGCGGGCCTTCCCGACCTCCGAATGGGTGGCTCTGTGGTGCGACGTAGGCATGGCTCGGTCCTTTTCGATTGGCTGACGCGTGTGGCTCCCCATAACGCTGAGGCGACGCTATGTCCGGGTACGCACAACTGATTGCGTAGTCGACTACCTGACTTGTGCGATCGACTAGGTCTAGTACCCGCGCGGCCGTACGTCCTGCCCCGTCTGGCGCTCACAGTTACTGCCCACAACGATTAAGCCAACTCGCCAGGCCCATACGGCGGTCCGTGTTCCGACGATCTCCTACAACATGGTCGAGGCTGTCGTCGCAATCACGGAGGGCACTCGTGTTTCGTCGCCGGACCGTCAGGTCCGCACAGCGAAACTCGCGCCGGTCTTGTCCGTGACATTCTGCCCGGCCGTGATGATCGGATAATTCGACGGGGTCAGCGCGCTGACACAGGTCGGGACCGTCTCGATGACCGTGTCGTAGTTGGGTTGGCAGAAGAACGGCAGCGACAGCCGCCGGCTGGCCGGCCCGGTGAGGGTGGGGTTCTGCACGCGATGCAAGGTCGAGGTCCACCTGTCGTTGGTCCACCGGGCCATCAGGTCCCCGATGTTGACGACGAAGCTGTCGGCGATGGGTGCGACGGGAACCCACGCCTCGTCGAGTCGCACTTCGAGTCCGCCCACGGCGTCGCGCTGATAGAGCAACGTGAGGCTGCCGTAGTCGGTGTGCTCGCCGATGCGCAGCTGGCCGGCCTCGGGCGTTTCCTCCAGCGGTGGATAGTGATTGGCGAACAGATTGCTGATCGGTTTGTCGACTTTGTCGTCGAACCAGTGCTCGTCCAACCCGAGAGCGAGTGCGAACAGCCGCATCATGTCGAACGCGAGCGCCGCCATCTCGGCGTAATACCGCTCCCAGATGTCCCGGAAGCCGGGGATGGACGGCCAGATGTTGTCGTGGAAGTGCCCGTGCCGGCGGGCCTCGGCAAACCACGGGTCGTCATAAGGCACGTCGGGCAAACCGATCGAGAAGAACTCGACCAGATCTGCCGGCGTCGACTTCCCCCGCGTTCGCGCAAGCGCACGGGATTTCGGCGGCATGTAACCGCGGCTCGTGCCGGGTTGGGCTTGGACCGCGACTTTCACACTTTCGTCGCTGTCAAAGAACTCTGCCGTGACGGCGTACATGTCGTCGAGCAACTGTGCGGAGACGCCATGGTTGACCACGGCAAGAAAACCGATGTGGCAGTTGGCGTCGTCGATCTGGCGGGCCAGTCGTCGGCGGTCCTGCGCGCTGCCGCGCGCCTGGGCGAGGTCGATCAGGGGGACGGTGTCAGACATGGGTGTGTCCGGATTCCTTCGAGATCGGCCACCCGGACCGATGCTTGGGACGTGGGGTGGCGTAGGTTCGAATCTTGCTGGTGCATAACGAGAGAGCGACGAGACTCTCCGCGATGGACACGGCCGCTGCGACGCCGTCGACGACAGGGACGCCGAGCTTGGCGCTGAGCCGGTCGCTCATTCCGGTCATCCCCGCGCACCCAAGTGCCAGGGCTTCGGCGCCGGCGTCGATGGCCCGCCGGCCTGCGGAGTGCATCGCGTCGACGGCAGCCTCCGGGTCGGTCTCGAGATCCAGGACGCCCAGCTCGGCCGCTTCGATCGCCGCACAGCGTGACATCAGCCCGGCCGTGGTCAGACTGTCATGGATCTGCGCACAGGCACGGCCCAGCGTCGTCACCACTCCGTAGCGTGGAGCCAGAAGCATCGCGAATTGTGCTGCGGCTTCGGTGATGTCGACGACAGGGATGGACAGCAGCTCGCGAGCTCCTTCGCGGCCGTGCTCTCCGAATCCCGCCATCACCACCGCATCGACGCTCGACGGGAGTTCGTGCAAGCGGTCGAGAACGGCGGCGGCGGTGATGAAGCTGTCGTAATACCCTTCGGCCGATTCCGGGCCCCAGCGCGGCTGCCACGCGTCGATGACGGTGCCGGGCCGGGCGCACATCCGCGCGTGACGTCCGATCTCGGCCGTCATCGATTCGCTTGTGTTGCAGTTCATCACGACGATATGCGTCATGCCGTCACCTCAGCGGTCCGACGCGTACTCCACGCCATCGGGAGGTAGAACGCGGTGGCCAGGATTGCACCGATCGCCCAGGAGAACGGCGCCCAGACCGCGAACGTCGGAACCAACGCGAGGACAGCAGCGACAACGGTCGCTGGAACCAGCGCGATCAGCGCCTTCGGGTTGAAGCCGCGTGTGTAGTAGTACTTGCCGCCCGGGTCGGCCCGGAAGAGTTCCGCGACGTCCACGTGTCCTCTGCGGATGATCCAGTAGTCGGACATGAGCACTCCGAACAGCGGCCCGAGGAAGGCTCCGAGCCCGCCGACGAAGTAGGCGATCGACTCCGGATTGTTGTACAGGTGCCAGGGTAGGGGCAGCACTGACAGCACGGCGGCGATCAAACCGCCGCGAAAGAAGTTGACATGCTTCGGTGCCACATTGGCGAAGTCGTAAGCGCACGAGATGAAGTCGGCGACGATGTTGATGCCGATGGTGGCGATCGTGAAGACTAGCGCTCCGAACAGGATGACGGCTGTGCTGTCGGTCTTCTCGATGAGTTTGACGGGGTCAGTGATTGCCTCGCCGAACACCACGATGCTCGCCGAGGTTACCGTTACGGCGACGATCGCGAACATCACGAAGTTGACGGGCAGCCCGAAGAAGTTCCCGCGGCTGATGGTCTTCTCGTTCGGTGCGAGGCGTCCGAAGTCGGCGAAGTTGACCAGGAAAGTGGCGAAGAACGAGACGTTCAGGGCGATGGCGGCGAACATCTCGTAGGTGAGATCCCAACCGTGGGCCTGGTCGGGGCTCAGGTCGAACGACACGTCGCCGCCCGCCTTGACGATCATCCAGATGGCGAGCGCGAACATCACCACCCAGACGGCCGGTCCGGCCCAGTCCTGGAACCTGCGGACCGCGTCCATACCGTGGCGGACGACCAGCAGCTGGATCACCCACATGGCGCCAAAGCAGATCCACCCGAGCGCGTGCAGGCCGAGAAGCGTTGGGTGCGTGAGAGGTTCAACGGCGTCATGGGCCACCCGCAGTGCGGCGATCTGCAGCCCGGTAGAACCCAGATAGGTCAGAATTCCGTAGTAGATGACGGCGATGCCGGCGCGGATCAGTGCGGGGATGTTGGCTCCCCAAATTCCGAAGCTGGAGCGCGCCAGCACCGGGAAGGGAACGCCGGTGCGCTGTCCGGCGATCCCGCTCAGATTCATCAGCCCCCAGATGATCAGCACGCTGACGGTGAGTGCGATGAAGACCTGTCCGCCGTTGAGACCCATGAAGAACAGGGATGCCGCGAACGTGTAGACGGTGATGCTGTGGATGTCCTGCATCCACATGGCGAAGAAGTTGTAGACACCCCAGTTGCGGTTGGTGACGGGCGCGAGGTCCTCGTTGTAGAGGCGTGTCGATGTGGCTGTGGGGGCGGTGACGGTCGGGGTTTCGGGTAATGAACTGATGGACATGGTATTTCGCTTCCAGCTGTGCAGACGATGCTGCGAGATCGAGGGTCGCGGGACCGGCGTGGGATCAGCCCCGACGCTGTTCGGTGCGACAAAGGTGATGAGTGATCCGGTGTGGTGGTGGATCGACTCGAGAATGCGTGGTCCACGGGGGACTGTGCCTGACTCCGGGCACACGGGTGGCGCGGTTAGTGGTGCTCGCGCTCTCTGGTGATCGACAGCAACGCCATCGGCACTCGCTGCGAGTAAATGGCACGCAGGCACTCTTCGACCGTGAAGGTGATGCCGGACATCACCATCGCGAACGAGCTGCCTCGTACGACCATGCTTCCTGCTGCTCCTGCCGGCCATTCGACCTCCGAGGCGGAGGTCTGTCGAGAGGCAAGCTATCGCTCGCGTGCTACCGGCGTGTTACGCACGGAAACAGCAGCGTGAAGAGTGAGCGTTCGTCGGAGGTCTCGGTGCCGCGACGTGGGTGGCACCGGGAGTACCTGTACCACCGACATCTGTCTTGTGACTTCAGCGGCGGCTTAACGTCTGGGTGATCGTTCGCCACCGACCGTTTCTTCACTGATGGGAGCTGTTCATGGTTGATGCTCAAGCCACCTCTCACACAAATCTTTTCGGCCTTTCGGGCAAGACCGCGCTCGTCACCGGTGGCACCAGCGGAATCGGGATCATGATCGCCCGCGGTCTTCTTCACGCCGGCGCCCGCGTGATCATCAGCTCCCGCAGGGCGGAGGCATGCGCGCAGACTCAAGAGCTGCTGTCCGAATTCGGCGACGTACGGGCAATCCCGGCCGATCTCTCTCGCCACGACGAATGTCGGCGTCTCGCCGAGACCATCACCACCGACGACCACCTCGACATCCTGGTCAACAACGCGGGAGCGATGTGGCGTGAGCCGCTGGCGACCTTCCCCGACGAGGCCTGGGACACGGTCCTCGACCTCAACCTCAAGGCGCCGTTCTGGCTGGTGCAAGCGCTGCTCCCCGCACTTGTGCGCGCAGGCACCGCCGACGATCCGGCGCGAATCATCAATATCGGCAGTATCGCCGCCATTCACGTCGCGCAATCACCCAACTACTCGTACGCCAGTAGCAAAGCGGCACTGCACCAGCTCACCAGAGTGCTGGCGCGGGAACTCGGGCCACAGCACGTGACGGTGAATGCCGTTGCCCCGGGGGTCTTTCCGTCGCAGATGATGGAGGGCACTCTCGACGCGATGGGCGACGTCATCCGGGCGGCGACGCCCCTGCGTCGACTCGGCCGCGACGACGACATGGCCGGTGTGGCCGTGTTCCTCGCCAGCAGGGCCGGGGCATTCGTGAACGGGGCCATCGTCCCGGTCGACGGTGGGATCGCCACGACCGCGTCGGGCGTCTGAACGTCCGGCGCACCTGCCATGGCAGTTATCGGGGCACCCGCAGTACCTCCCGTCGTGAGGGGGACGGCTCTACGGTGAAGAGATGACCACGACGGAGGTGCGCGCCGAGATTCGGGAATTCCTCAGGTCGCGGCGCGCCCGCATCACACCCCAGCGCGCGGGGCTGCCCGCCTATGGCGGAAACCGCCGGGTCAAGGGTCTGCGGCGGGAGGAGGTTGCGCTGCTGGCGGGGATCTCGGTCGACTATTACGTGCGGATCGAACGCGGGACTCTGGCGGGAGCATCGCCGGAGGTACTCGACGCAGTTGCTGCCGCGTTGCAGCTCGACGAGGCCGAGCGCCTGCACCTGCTGCATCTTGCGCGCCAGAGCGGGAAGCCCAGGGCACCGCGCCGCGCGAAGAGCGAGATGACGGTGCGCCCAGAGCTCCGCCAGGTCCTTGACGCGATTGGCGACGCACCCGCGTGGATCCGCAACTGCCGCTTCGACGTGCTCGCCATGAACCACCTCGCCCGTGCGCTGTATTCACCGATATTGGCTGGGACGAGACGCCCGGTGAACATTGCGCGGCTCGTGTATCTCGAACCCGAGGCAGCGCAAGCATTCTTCGTCGACTACGACAGGATCGTGCGCGATATCGCCGCGAAGCTACGCATGGAGGCCGGCCGCACCCCGCACGACGAAGAATTGATCGCGCTGATCGGCGAACTATCCACGTGCAGCGAGCCCTTCCGGCAGCGGTGGGCGTCGCACGACGTGAGAGTGCTCCGGACCGGATGCAAACGCCTGCACCATCCCGTCGTCGGTCGACTTGACCTGGACTACGAGTCGATGCAGCTGGCCGGCGAACCGGAGATGCACTTGAACGTCTACACCGCACCCGCCGGGTCGCCGGCAGCGGACAGCCTCGCTGTGCTGGCGTCATGGGCGGCCAGCCAGGAGTCTCTCCCGATCTGAGTCAGCCCGAGGAGCCGGCTTCCGTTAGAAGCACGGCTGCCTCGTCGTAGGGAAAGGCTCGGAAGAACGGCCGAGAACGCGGAACAACGTGGGCGGCGGCTTCTGCCTTGCTCACCATCCGTGGGTTGACCAGCGCGATACTCCGTCCACGCCTACGCAGCACTGTGGGTCCGCCGGCCAGGACGTTCTTCAACCAGTCCGTGCGTGGTCCGTAGCCAATGAGGACGGCGAAGCCATCATGGGTTTTGAAGACCAAAAGCGGCGTTCGATACCGTTTGCCGGACTTCCGCCCGATGTGCTCGAGCGTCCCGAGGTTCGGAAGCCACGGCGTGATCGCGCGAGCCGCCGGATTGGTGACCCGCTTGTTGAACTCTGCGACTCGCCGAGGCACACGCATTATCGGAGTCTAGGTATTGGTCGAAGTTCCTCGGTGACGCGGTGCTGACTTAACCGTTAACGCCAGCCAATCGATCGCGTGTTCGGCGCGAACTACTGCATCCTCCTGCAAGAACGTCTGTGCCCCCAGTCGGACTCGAACCGACACTTGGCGGATTTTAAGATCGCGCCAGCTGGCGTTTTGGGTTTGCACTGCACTTGATGGCTTGCGACGGATCGATGTGCTGAACTGCGCGGATGTGGTTGTCGGTCTAGCTGGGTGTTGATGGCGTTGCCCTGGTTCCTGCGGGCTGCGTGCGGGCTGGCCGCGTCAGCACATCAACAACTGAAATCCAAATGCATCGGCCATCGCCCACCGCGAGCACGCCGCGGCTTTCAACGGTTCCAGAGCGCCGTGGCGACATTGCTGCGCCGCGGAAATGGTCGTGCGTTGACCCGCACGTCAAACGGAAGTCAATGCTCGTCGAGCTTGCTACGCAGTTAGGGCAGTGGCAATCGCGTCAACCTTACGCACCGCTCCATGAATTTCGACCACACGGGGCTCGGCAACCGAAAACGGGGCCTGCCTTCGCACCTCGTTCAACACGTCGACCAGTCTCTTGTCCGCTGATAGGAAGATGTCAGCGTCTACGAGATAGGCGCTGTGTTGCTCGTCGCGCGGATTGCCTAGACCGATCTTGGTAGCCGTCTGCGTGTAGGCAACCGCTGCCCGCATCCAGTCTCGCGGAACTTCCTCGGGCGTCAGCTCCTCGAGAAACAGCGTGGCGAAGCTAACGGGATCCGCTATGGCGCTTCGCATGTCAATGTAAGAGCCGATCCAGTCCCGGTTCGTTTGCACCGGCCCTGAATAGCCTGGACGACCTCTAGATGTCGACATGTTGAACCAATAGCTGCTCCCGACGTCTACGCGCCACGCCTCCGTCTTGGTACCGTCCCATCCCCCCATTGCTCGGGTTGCCTCCTTCGGCTCCGAACTCACGCGCACGTCGCAGTAGTCCACGATGAATTTATCTCTCAGGCGATTCGCTCGATTATCGCGCTGCACAGTCACGATCTCTGCAGATGGGTCGTAGCCGGACATGACCAGGCTGTGCGTCCCATCTGGGTCGGAGGCTGCCCACGACCACCACTCCTTCGTCCACCTGTAATTAAACTTCGCGACAGTGGCCATATCGGCGACTGAACGCAACCATTCATGCCGCCGACGCTTAACGACGCGGACAAAATCCTCTGCGCACAACTGCGCTTCGCTTGCCAGGCGACGTCCCCGTATTCCGCAAATCGCGGAGATATGTTTGTTGCGAGAATCCGCGTGAGGGTTCCGGAGTAGTTCGATCAGCATGCTTGGCGGCAACATCACCGCACATTCGTGCTGCGCGAGTATCGAGCGAAGATCGTGGACACTGCCCTCGTCGCCGATGTACGACCAGAGATTCGTATCTAGAATTACTTTGCGCGCCATACTTATTCATTCCGTTAAGTTCAAAGATGACGGAGCATCGACCGACGCCAGGCCTGCGCCCCGGCGTGTACTCAAAGTCTTCGCCACAGTTGACTTCAATCGCTTTATGATTCTTCTGCATCCGCCACGGCAATCCTGAACGACTACACCACTTCATCCGCCGCGACGACGGTGTCGTACAAGCCATAATGTGTCAGGCCTGGGTGGGATTCGATCCCGGTGTAGGACAAAGACGCGTCCTCGTAGCGACGGAAGGCGAACACGGCCTGATTCATGTGTGTGGAGTTGAATACGCCAAGGTTCACGAGCAGGTGGAAGTCGGCGACGCTCAAGCCGGTGACAGCTTTGAACAGGTCTGGTTCGAGCTTGGTGATGACGTCTTGCAGGGTGTTCTCGCGGAAGTCGGTGAGATACATGAACGCCGGGATGCGGGTGGCGAACTTTATGAGTTTTTCCTGGATCTGCTTCCGCTTCGATTTGTACTCTTTCTCCTCTGCTGTCAGCTCCTTCTTCTCGGTCTTTGAGAGGTCTTCGCCCTTCTCCATCTTCGTTCTCTTGACCGCCTCGCTCTTATTGACGACCGTCTCGAAAATGGCACTTCCTAGTGCGCGGAAACCCTCGATGTTCATCACTGCGGCCATCGCGGCCTCGCTGTTCATGATCCGGCGCAGGGTGTCGTTGTCGACGTTAACGAGGATCGCGGACTCCCATTTGCGCGCCAACAGCGTTGCGGAGGTGCCCGCCATCGCGATGTCGAGAATTCCGCCGGCGTCGACCTGGGTCATGTTCGAACCGTCGTAGGCAAGTACTGGGAGGAAGCTGACTAGTTCCTTGACCGCCTGCTCAGGGTGTGGCGTCTCGGGTGACAGACCCGCGCCGTAGTCGGCAATCTGGCGCAGAGCCCGTGTCGGCGCAAAGTCGAACACGAAGCACACGGGCTTGATGACGGCTTCCACACTCGGGTCGTCACCCTCGGGGTTCTTGATCGACCATGGCGACTGCACCCGAAACGCAGCTTGGAAGTATGTCTCAGGTGAGCTTAGGTTGCGCAGCATCAGAATCGATGTCCACTGCTTTACGGTGACGCCGGTGGTGAGCTTGCCACATGACAGGGTGATCGTCTTGGTGTCATTGCCATCTCGGATTGCGTCGCGCACCGGCGGCAGAGCGTTAAGGCCGATTCCTGCCTTCGGTCCTGCCACAGTCAGAATCTGGTAATCGTGCCAGAACGCGTTCTGGGGCTCGGCGAGGAGATTTGCCATAGCCTCGCACGCCGCAACGTTGGGCAGGAACCAGAACGAGTGCTGCATGTAGGGCAGAAGGCGCGCATCGGAGTACGGGAAAGGCGGACGCGTGCCGGTCTTCAAGGCGCTGGTTTGTGTAGGCAAATGCCCGCCGCGGATGATGTTGAGCCACTTTTGCACGTCGGTCTTATGGTGGAACCGAGCATCCGAACCCGAGCCCACGGCGTCGAAGAACGCATTCAGGTCGAACTCGTCGAACTCGCCCTGCCTGGCCACCGAGATCAGTTCGTCCGGCATTTGGTAAGTCAAGAGCCGCATCTCCGGGAGTGCCCCGTACGGGTTCCACTCACCCGGGTGCGCCTCAGCGAACTCCGCCTTCGCGCGCTGCTCGTCGGTATATGTCCAGTTGAAAATCTGTTCTTCAATGAACTCGCCGGTTGCCAGTGCTTTAAATGGGGTGCCTGACAGATACAGGTACGCGCGGGTAGTGATGGGAAGGAAAGCCCCCTCGTCGTTGCCGAGCTCATCCAGCTCTTCCTCGAACGAGTCGAGGCCTTCGTTGTACTCGACGGCGATCTCCTTTTTCTTGACCGCCTCGTCTTCTCCCTCGAAGAGCTCTTTCGCGCTGTCGCGCCACGCGCCGAAGTGGTACTCGTCGAAGACGACCAAGTCCCAGTTGGTGGTGTGCACCCACTCGTTCTTGGCCTTGATCAGACCGGTCTGTCGATCGCGCCCCATGAGATCTTGGAATGAGCCGAAGTACACAAGCGGCTGGGCGTGATCCACGGACGCCGGGTCTGCCCCGCTGCCTGCGGAGAGATACTGCCAACCGTTGAAGTCGGCGTGAGACTCCAGGTCGGTCCGCCAGGCGTCCGCAACTGCCGGTTTGAACGTCACCACAAGAATCCGTTTGGCGCCGATGCGCTTCGCCAGCTGATAGGACGCGAAAGTCTTCCCGAACCGCATCTTTGCGTTCCACAAGAACCGCGGCACTGCATTCGGATCCTCCGCCCAGATCGAGTGGTAGTACGCGTAGGTTTTCTCAACGGCTTGTTGCTGCTCGGGCCGCGGCGGGAAAGTCTCGTGGTGGGTACCCGTCAACTTCTGCCCGGTTCGGAGTTCTGTGATTGCGGTAAGCACATCGGCGGGAGTGCATCGGATCCACTCGCGAGCCGAGCCGAAGATCGGGTTTTCGAAGCCTTTTTCGATGAGGCGTCGTCGTACATCAGAATCTCGAAACAGGGTGCCGTCGTCCCGCTCGGCGGGCTCGTCGATGTGTAGCGTGTACGTCTGCTGCATCTGACCCTGGGACTCCCGAATCCGCTTATTCACATCGGCTTTGGCGGTCTGACCGATCTTGATCAGTCCGGCATAGCCGTTCGGCGGGTCGTTCGGTGTCCACCCATAGATCCGTAGCCGAGCGGCGGGCTTTTCAGGAAGCAACTCCTCGACGGACTTACTCATCGGCGACCTCAGCGTCGCTGTCGTCGATGCCGTCATCTGAATCGCTGTGCTCAGCGACCTGAGACTCGATGAACTTGATTTCTTCCGGGGTCAGCCCGTACCGCTCGTAGAGCAACGCGTCGGTCCACTCGCGGTCCAGCGGAACGTTAGGTGCAAAGGAGTAGACATCGCGGGTGGCGTGCTGTGTGGACTTCCGCAGCGACACAAGGAATCGCACTAAGCGGGTTCGCAGGTAGAGTGCGTACCGCGTGGCTTCCTTCTCGTCGGTGAACCTTCCGGCCACTAGATACGTTTCGGTGCAAGCTGTTCCAGGTCCCGCGATGATCGGCTTCGACAAGAACTTCGTCTCGACTGCCGCGCTTGTACCTTGGACCGCCGTCATTAGCACTTTCCATTCATCGATCCACGCATCGTTCTGAGGGATGTCACTTCGGCTCACCCACGTGACTTTGCGCGAACCGAACAGCTCGACGGGATCCTTGAGACCTCGCGGACTCTCTTTACCGTGAAAGTTTGTGGGTAGGCCGAACGGCTTCCGGCTGGACACCCGCCCGTCGAGCGTCTGTTCCCCTTTCGCGCGGACTTTCTTCAAGATCGGAACGGCTTCGTTGCGGCGGATGAGGACGTCATATTCGTCGAGGTACCGAGCCGCGGGTTCGCCTACGGGCTTACCGTCCCACATGGTCTGGACGGTGCACGGGCCGTCGTATTCGCGGTCCCAGAGGAAGTATGAGACGCCACCTCGGATCTTGACGCCAGGGAACGCCTCGTAGAGCTTCGGATAGTCCACGATCTCGCGCATCCGATGATCACTGAGCATCGTCTTGCGGTATTCATCGAGGCCCTTTCCGCCGGCGAACCATCTTGAGGGCGTGACGAACACTGCGAACCGGGGATCCAGACCGAGAGCCTTCTGGACGAAAAGTTGGTAGATCGGCGCCGCCGAGGTGCCATAGCCGCCGTCACTGAGCTGGTAGGGCGGGTTGCCGATGATGACGTCGAACTGCATATCTTCTCCAAACAGCTCGGCGATCCGAGCCTTAATGTCGTCCGTGTGGATGATCGCGTAGGCATGCGTTTCGAGATCGTCGCCGCGCGCGTAGTCCTCTTCTCCTGCACCGCAGTAGGCGCATCTGCGCTTCGTGTAGACGGTGATCTCGTCGCCGGTGAGCGGATCGACGCGAAACTCGCGCGTGCCGCCAGCCCAGGTGTGCTCCGTGCGCTCAAACCAGATGTTGCCGTCCTCGTTGTCAAAGGACCTCGCGATCGAATGCTGTCCATTCGCGTACTTCGAGCAGTAGACGCTTCGGCGGGCAAGCATTCCGGTTAGCCGCGTGATGGCTACGGCGTAGACCTGCTTGGTCAGTATGTGGTTAACACGCTCCTGCAAGTCGGGGATACGTGAAGCGAGACCGTCGGTGAGGCGGCGGACGATCTCGCGGAGGAATACGCCGGACTTCGTGAACGGGTCGAGGAACGTCACGGTTGAATCGGCCCAGAGGTCGGCGCCATCGTGGACATCGGCCCACGATCTCGCCAGCACGTCGAGCATGGCGTTTGCCATCTCAGGTGGGGTGAAGACCTCGTCGTTGGAGAGGTTGGCGATGCAGGTCAAGACATCGGGGTTATGCGCCCGCAGGGCGAAGGGGGCCTGGCTCACCGCTCGTTCACCTGCTCAGCGATCTGACTTACGGTCATGAGTGGATAAGTCTTGGCGGGCGTGAAGAGGTCGTTTTCGTCAAGCTCGCCGAATAGGGTGCCTTCATACGAGGCGCGCTGGGTGAGTGCGTCGTAGCGAAAGTCACGGCGCTGGAACTTGCCCTTGCCCAGGTAGCCCCACTCAGGGAAGGTGATGGGCCATCCGGCGGCGTCTTCCATGACCAATGCGTCCCCTTGAACTATGTTTGCGGCGAGGACGGAACGAGCGGATCGCGCCCACACGTCGCTGTCGCCTACGCCCAGGAAGTCGTTGAAGATCGTGGCGAGGTTGTCGCGGCACTCTTGCGCATTGTCCGGTAGTAGCTCTATCCCGTAGGTGCACATCACCGAGAACAAGGCGTAGTGACGTTTCTCAAAGTCACTCTTCCCATATCGATACTCGACCGCCGCCAATTTGCGGACGAGTACGGGGATCAAGAAGTTGCCAGCTCCGCATGCCGGCTCAAGCACCCGAGAATCAATCCGCTCGGATTCCTCTTTGACAAGGTCAAGCATGGCCTCCACCATCCTCGCGGGTGTAAACACCTCGCCGTGGTCGGCAACACGTTGCCTCGACTTGACCAGGCGCTCTGCTACAGCCTTAGGGACTGTCGACATGTCGACTCCGCAATTCGATCCACATGCGCTCACCCGCCGAGCGTACGAGAATTGCCCGTCACAGCGTTGCCATCGCCCAACGTGTTGCCGGGCGGCGACCCGGCCGCGGCCGGTCTGATTCAAGGCGACTCTTTCGCATTTCGCTGAGAGCATGGGGACGATGTTTGAACACGGAGGATGTGACCGATGAGCACCGGCCCGACCGACCACACGATGTGGGGTATCCACAACGACCAGGCCGACATCAACCCCGTTGCTGACGGCGCCGTCCGCATTGGCTGGGACGACACTGGCGATCTCTCGCAGCTGTCAGCTTCGCGGGACGCGTTCAAGCAGCGCCTCGCCGAGACCATGCCTGCAGTCGAACAGAAGTCGATCGCCGGCTCGGCCGGCACGCTGTACCGCTTCGTCCACGAGATCAAGGTCGGCGACGTCATCGTCTGCCCGAATCGCAACAAGCGCACGCTCAACATCGGCAGGGTCGACGGCGCCTACCAGTTCAAGCCGGAAGCTGACATCCACCGCCACTGGCGACCTGTCGAGTGGCTCGCCGTCGACGTGCCTCGTGACGAACTGTCCGAGGCGGCACAGAACGAGATCAGCTCTCTGATCACCCTGTTCAAGATCAACACCGGCCGCGAAGAGGTCGAGCAGCTCATCGCCAAGCCGACAACGATGACAGCCGACTTCACCTGGACGACCTTCTATCCCGAACTGGCCGACCGAATCCTCGACTACGCCAAGGACCGCGAAGCCCTGCTCCAGAAGGTATGGTCAGTCGCCGCGGCCTCGGGCTTCCAGCACCTATTCAAGTACCTCAAGAGCGACCACCGCCTCGACGGCAGCTATGGCCCACTGCGTGACGTCGACCCCTTCACCGTCCTCGCCAGCTTCAACCGAGGCATCAAGCAAGACGCCCGCGCCGCGATCGCCGAAGCGTTCGCCGGCGAGTTCGGAGTCACCGCGCCGCTGCCGACCCAGTTCTCGGGCGTCCCGGTCGCGAACAACCTCAAGTCGTGGTTCATCCGCTGGGAGATCGACCGCGGACCACACGACATCGACACCTTGTGGCGGCTCGCTGCCGCCGCGGTCGCTTATGCGAGGAACGCCGACGAGAACACCCGAGAAGACCTGGTCAGCGCCTTCGACGAATGTCCGATGAGCCACACCCGGCTGCTGACGATGGGCCTGTACTGGATCCGGCCCGCCACCTTCGCCGCCTACGACAACGTCAACGTCGCCTTCATCAAGAAGGACCTGCCCGACGTAGTCACCAAGCTCGCACTCGGCGCGAAGATCACCGGCGAGCAGTTCCTCGCCAACACCGAAACACTCCAAAGCTGGCTGGCCTCATCCTCCACGCCGTACAACAAGATCTGCGAACTCTCCTACGCCGCCTGGGTCGACTCCCTGGGCACTCACGGCACGCACGATCAAACTGCGGGGCAACAGCTCACCGATGCGCCCCTTGCTGAGGTCGCCGAGATTGCCGAGGAGCCGGACGATCCATACGACGTCACCTCGATCCGCGAGGACGGCTGCTTCCTCGCCGAGGACGAGCTCCAGCCGATGCTCGAACGACTCCGATCCAAAAAGAACCTGGTCCTCCAGGGCCCTCCCGGCACCGGCAAGACCTGGCTCGCCCGCCGACTCGGCTGGGCGCTGTGCAACGAACGCGACACCAGACGCGTCCAGATCCTCCAGTTCCACCCTTCACTCGCCTACGAGGACTTCGTTCGCGGATGGCGCCCTTCGACCAGCAGCACCGGTGGCGCGCTGACCCTCGAGGACGGGCCCTTCCTCCTAGCGTGCCAGCAGGCAACCGACGACCCCGCCCACGACTACGTGCTAGTCATCGAGGAGATCAACCGCGGCAACCCCGCCCAAGTCCTCGGCGAGCTCTTAACCCTCATCGAGGCCGACAAGCGGAACCCGAGCTCGGCCATGCGGCTTGCGTACCCGCGCACACCCGATGAGCGGTTCCACGTGCCATCCAACCTGCACCTCATAGGAACCATGAACGTCGCCGACCGCTCCCTGGCGATCGTCGACATGGCGCTGCGCCGCCGGTTCGCGTTCATCGAGCTCCGACCCCGGCTAGGAGAGGATTGGGTCGAGTACGTCGGCCAACTCGGCTACGACCCCAAGCTGTTGGAGATCTACGGCCAGCGCGTCCATGCCCTCAACGAGCAGATCAGCAACGACAGCGCGCTGGGGCGCCAGTACTGCGTCGGCCACTCCTACTTCACCCCTACTGTCGAGCTCGACACCACCGGCCTGGACACCAAGCAATGGTGGGAACGCGTCGTCGACACCGACGTCCGACCCTTGCTCGAGGAGTATTGGTTCGACCGTCCCGACCTCGCCGACGAGGCCTGCAAGAAGCTCCTCGGCGCCTGAGTATGCAGATCCCGGTCCGCAACCTGTGGCTTCTGCAGTTCTTCGCCTCCGATTTTTTCCGCACCGAGGGCTACGGACCGGCCACCGCTGAGGACGCACCCGAAGAGCTGCCGAACCTGGTGGCGCGGATGCTGGCCGACGAGGTCGCACAGCGGGTCCATCGTGGTCTGTCGGTCGGGTTCCGCTCCGTGGCCCGTAACGAGCGGCGGGTGCGTGGGCGGATCGACCAGCTCGCGACCGAACGTCACCAGCTGCTCAGCCGCGGCCAGGTCAACTGCACTTTCGACGAGATCGTCACCGACATCCCCTCCAACCGGCTCGTCCGAGCGGCGCTCGAACGAGCCGCCGTCCTCCTGCCGAGAGAGCCGCGGTACCGCTCTCTCGCCCGCCAGTTGGAGACCGCTGGTGTGCGGGGTCCGTGCCCCCGGCTGGCGGAGGTGCCCTACCTGCGACAGCAGCGCCTGCTCCAACGCGACCGGACAATGCTGGCCACCGCTGAGCTCTTGCTTACTTTCGCCATCCCGACCACGGACGAGGGCGATCGTCGCCTGCCGTTGCCGGCGGACGACGTCCACTACCTGCGCAAGCTCTTCGAGCATGCCACCTACGGGATCTACCGGCACCACCTGACGCGAAAGGGATGGAAGGTGAAGCACGGGCCCACTCAGCAGTGGGACATCTCCGACGCGTCAGCCGGTATGGACGCTGTGCTCCCGCACATGGAGCTCGACATCGTCCTCGAACATCCGAACCCTGACGGCCAAGGATCGCGCCGGATCGTCATCGACACCAAGTTCACCTCCGTCACGGAGGCCGGTTACTACCGCGCAACGACGCTGAAAAGCGACTACGTCTACCAGATCTACGCCTACCTGATGTCCCAGGCGGCGACCGAGGGCGAGAACCCGTCAGAGGGGCTGATGTTGCATCCCGTGATCGACGGCCGCTTCGATGAGGAGGTCGTCATCCAGGGACGGCGCATCCGGTTCGCCACCGTCGACCTCACCGCGGCAGGGTCGAAGATCGCGAACGACTTCCTGGCCGCGGTGTCGCCAAGATCCGTGCCAGCGCAGCGCCCAGGACGTCTATGGTGCGGGTGACGACCATGGATTCGTCGATCCAGGAGCTGCTGTAGATGTTTGTACGGGGTCGTGACCGCCGAAAGGCCCAAAGGACGGCGAACACCAAGATCTGATCGCGGTGTCTCAGCGCAAGTGGTTCCGAAACCGATCGTTTCTGAGACGCCCGCGTAAAAGCTCGCAGACCCTGGGCCCACTGGTCGGCCAGATCTCCTCTTGCCGATGAGCCGCTCCAGCTCGAATGTGGCCCACGTACGACTGGCAAGGACACAAGCGCCGCCCGAAGGCCGTCTCAGATCTGTTTGGCAGGAACCGGGAAGCGCGCCGTCCTCCACGGCTAACATCGTGCCTCATCACGTGGTAGGCCGCTGGCCAACGTCTACTAGTGACACGCCCACCAGTAGAGACGTCGATTGTCAGTCGGAACCACTACGGTGATGGCATGACCACGCAGAGCGGTTCACCCACCGCGAGGCGCGGACTATGGAGGTATAGCACCTCCTAGTGTGAAGAGTTTGCTGACGGGCCAGATGAGAGGGGACAAGATGCCGCCAGTCGATCCAATTGACGGAGTGCTTCGTGTGCAGTCGATCGTGAAGGCAATTTCAAAGGTCTTGCGGGACCAGGGGCCGACGACTCGTTCGGATCTCCAGGCGAAGCTTTCGAGGGAAAGCCGCTACAGGGCCGGAGAGGTCGACGCGGCCTTGAGCAACGTCAAGTATGTCGTGGACGAGAACGACGTGTTGTCGATGGCCCCGTAGTCCTACGACACGCGATTGAACCGGGGGGACAGTTGGCGCTTGTTAATCGGATAACCGCGATTGAAGCGACGGGCGAAGTAACGGTTGACGGTAAGAGCGTCTCCCGGAACGACCTACGTAATAGACGCCTTAGTGAGCGCAGCCGCGACGGTGCGGCAAGGGCGAAGGATCGTCGTAGCGAGGCGCAGCGGGATGTGGATCGGATCACCTACTCTCCTCCATGGAGGCGACTGGCAGGCGTGACGCAGGTTGTGACGCCGTTCAGCGATCGACCACTCATACACAATCGGCTTACTCACTCGCTCAAAGTTGCCCAGGTGGCCCGGAGCGCCGCCGAGCAATTACTGAATGACACCTCGCAACATGAGTTGATAGGTGAGCTTGGCGGACTAGATGTGGATGTGTGCGTCACCGCAGCCATGGCTCACGATATCGGGCACCCACCCTTCGGCCATGTCGGTGAAGAAATCTTGGACCGCATCGCGAGAGAGACACATGCCCCGATAGGACTCGGGCTCGAAGACGGCTTCGAGGGTAATGCCCAGTCGCTTCGAATTGTATTAACAGGGTATTCAAGAAGCGTCGAGTACCAAGGTCTAGATCTTACATATGCGTCACTCGCGGCAATAGCAAAATATCCCTGGACTCGAGCGACAACGAAGCCAGAAAAAGCCCATGATCGCGCAATGAACCTCTACGCCGAACGAACAGAATTAGAATTCCAGGAAGATGCCCTTTACCGTCGTCACTGGCGCAAGTTTAATTATTACACTGAGCATGCCGAAGTGCGCGGCCTGACGCGGTCATTCCTGAACGACAGCTTCGGCGATGAGACCCAAACTCTCGAGTCGTCAATCATGGATATGGCGGACGACATCAGCTATTCGATTCACGATTTAGAAGATTTTCTGCTCATGGGTGGGATTCTCAACACCGATGCTATTCGCAGTGAACTCAAGAAATTCGGCAATTACCAAAAGCGCATTCAAGCCGGCGAGGTCTTCGAAGATTTCAAGTTCGATGGTCCTCTGGGGGACCTCGCAAGGCGGCTTGAAATCGACTACGCCGGCTGGTTTGATCATAAGAAGTTGTGCAATGCCGCAAAGCGACTAGCGAACGACACCGAGGGCATCTTCTCGCCGGAGCTTCCCGCAGGTCGAGATGCAGCCATTCACACGTGGGCATCTAACCAAGTGGAGCAGTTTCTTACGGACCTAAAAGTTTATGAAGATCCCATGTGGGAGGGCGGTCCGCATATCGGACTCCCTGTTGACGCGTGGCATGAGGTTCAGATTTTGAAATTTATTACAAAGCACTACGTAATCCAGCATCCTGACATGGCACTTCTCCAGCGCGGGCAAGAGTCAATATTGACCGACCTCATCGACAGGATTCTCGACTGGAATAAGAACGACCAGAAGCGGCTGCCGGAACGGTTGCTTTCTGACATCAAAATTTCGAAGAAGTTAGAACAGAACCCTAAACTTCGAGGATACAAAGAAGGACAGTTCGCCAGGGGCCCGAACGTCGAACGGGCCTTTATTGACTATGTCTGCAACCTTACAGATGAGGAATGTAGTTCGGTATTCCGGAAGCTAAGCGGCATATCCGTTCATCATCCGTTTGGCTACTTGGGCTAATCTTCCGGCGCGCCACCCGTCGGGGGCCTGACGCGGCGGCCGTGTCCGTTGGGGGCCGTATACATTCTGCTCAGTAACCGCATTCGAACTGCATCAACTCGGCCTAAAGCACCTCACGCCCTGGCTTCGTGGCGGCTCATCTCATCCATGCACTTCATTGCTCCCTCGTCGCCCTTAGAGAACAACACCGTGCCAAGCACGGACTACTCGGGTGTCCCCGGCGCCAGAGGTACATCCGATCAATCGTGCCTATGGAAAGCGCGACGACTATGTTCATACGGCGGGTCGCCACGTCGACCGCGCTAGTTCATGAACGGGTGCGCGTAACGTCGCTGGTCATGCTCGACTTCGCCACACTGGGACAAACCTCATTCGACCGTGTCGTGGAGGCGATCGTGAGACACCGCCTCGGCGATTCTGTGCGAGCCGTGAATGGCGTTGGCGGAGATGAGGGAATCGACATCGAGATAACCCTCGACGGGGGGCGACTTTGGATTTTGCAGCTCAAGTACTTCCCGGAGGGATTCTCGTCCGTGTGGGGCGGGCGCCGGACACAGATCACCCGATCGTTCAAGCGGGCAATGAAACACGAACCAGTTAAGTGGTCGCTCGTTGTGCCCCGAGTCTGCTCGAACTCAGAAGACAAGTTTGTCAAAAATCTCAACGGCGGCAAGAGGCCGCCGGTAATTACCGTCATTGACCGCGACGAGTTGGACGTTTGGCTAGCGGAAGCGCCTCACATAGAACGCTGGGCTCTGCGCAACGCCACAAGCGAGCTACGGGAAATGGCGCGAGATTTCGGGCAGGAAACCGCGGCTCTCACCGGTGGACTACCGGATCTCTCGGCCAGGGTGAAGAGGCTAGGCCAACTCGCCGACGCCGCCGACTTGGACTGGAAGATCGGCTTCGCCAACACCGACGACGCTACCTCCATAACGATCAGCCCACGTCATCCCGACGCGGCGACCCGAAGCCCCATCGAGTTTTCTGTCGAACTCAATCAGCTCAGCGAAGACCATGCCGATTTGCAACAGGAACTTCTGCGCACATTTGGCTATGCACCTTCCGGCACCTTGCGCATCCCCGGAGACGTCGTTCGGTCGGTACGGCTCGGTGGCCCGGACTTCATCGCAGGTGACTACCCGCCGGGAGCGGTCGAGTTCGTTTCTCCACCTAGGGGACCGGCGATTGGCAAATGCCTGGAGGTGCGCGCCTTCCAAGACGCAGAGGTACTCGCCACCTTTGAGGGGCGGATCACCCATGCAGCGCCCGGCGCCATCGGCGGGTCCATCGAAGCGGCCTTCTGCGGTGGCCATCTAGATGTGCGACTCCGCGTGCCTCACGACATCGATATGGCCTCGAACGCAGGGGAAGATTTTCCTGCGCCAGGACTTGATCTCAAACTCGACTACGGAAACGTTCGACCATCGGTTGTGGAGGACGTGCTCTCGACCCGGCGGGTCCTCTGCTTCGCCACCCGGTTGGAGTTCGCGATCGACGGGGACTTGCTCGCTAGAGTGCAAACCGAAACCCGGAACGCCAGCGATTGCGACGACGATTTGCTTGCCATCGAGCAATTCGCGTACGACCTCGACGTTGTTCAGCGACATACCAACCACTTCTTCGACATCCCCGAAGAAGTACGCCCCGGCGACCGAGTAAAGCTGCGCGTAGCGAGACTCCTCATCGAAGGCCACATCGTTGCGTCACCGCGTGCCCGTGTCTTCACGCTCGGACTGACCGGAGTGGATACACCCGAAGTCCGGGCACCGCTGCTTGGGCCACAGTCGATCGTTTGGCCCGCTGGACCATACGCGGTCGAGGTAGCGGGGCGCGAACTCACCATCGGTGATGTTTACGCACTCCATACCCAAGCAACGGCCATCAACGGCGACGAAGCGATCGCAGCTCTCGATGCCGGTAGCGCCGAAGGATTCGAAGTCCACTTCCGCCCAGGCGAAGACCCGTACTTCTACATCACTCTCGCCAACGATTCGCCCTACAACGTGCTCTGCCGCCATCTTGCGCAATGGACCCTGTGGGGAGTCGACCAACCGGGCGTATCCGACGACGATTCATACGAACTCGGATGACGACGTAACCGAGGCCTTCTCGAGAGGGCGAACGACGCTCCGACCGACGCCATTCAGAAAAACACTCGCGGACTTGCTGGCTAATCGTCACCATCGTCCGGGTACACCCGTTCTATCGTGCCCACAAGGCTCGCCGTTGTCCCGCATGCATCGGGCTACTGCGACCTGCTCGGGGACTAGGGCCTTCGGTCGTCCAGTAGGTAGGTCGCGGGCCTTGCGTGCTGCCTTCGCGGCTGCGCGGCGTTCGCGGCCTAACTCCAGTTCTAGTTCTGCCAGGCTCGCCAGCACGCCGGTAATCATGCGGCCCGTCGCGTTGCTGGTGTCGATGCCTTCGCGCAGGCTGCGGATCGCGATGTCCCTGTCCCGCAACTGCTTCACCGTCATCATCACTTCGGCTGCGTCGCGGCCTAGGCGGTCGATTCCGGCGACCACGATCACGTCGCCGGGGCGTGCGTAGTCGAGCAGAGCACTCAATCCCTTTCTGTCGCTGCGCTTTCCGGAACCGCTCAGCTTGTCGGTGTAGACGCGTTCCGTGTCCACGCCTGCGGTTGTCAGCGCGTCGAGCTGCGCGTCCAACGATTGGTGTCCTGTCGAAACTCGGGCGTACCCGAGCGTCTGGCCTGTTTGTACCACGCTTTGTATCATGTCGTGAATATACGCCAGCAGGGTTTTAGATACGACACAACTTCTGCGACATTCGACCTGCGTTTTCGCCGCTCGCAGCGCCGTGGAATCGAGCCGTTGCAGAAGTAAAGTTCTGCGACCGGAGCGAATCGCCAAATTGAATCGGTCAGGACCACAATCGGTTTCGTAGGTAGCCGCGCCGTCGCATCTGTTCGCGGTGCAGCTCGTCCAAGGTGTAGGTCTCGGTTGCGCCGCCGTCGACGAAAATGCGCAGGCGCACAAGATTTGAAGTCATAGGGGTCTCCCTCTTTCGCCTGGCAGGGACGCTACGCCAGTTGCCGCACAAAGGGGTTCGGGCTTGCGCCGGTAGGTCGACCGCGGCGCAGAGTAGGTCTGCGCACAGGGCGACGGGATGGCGTACGGTCGAATTGCATTCCTACGTAGGTGTGTTCGCGAATCGGAGGACGACATATGTCTAGAGCACCCGTGCACACAAGCATTTTAGATCCGCCAGCTGGTGTCGTGCTCGACCACGCCCCACGCCTCCGGCTACCCGAAGCGCGGGAATGGGTCTGCGGCGTCGGGCCGAGCGTCAGTGAAGACTACATGCGACGACACGCAAACACCGGCGAGCTACGCAGCCGTGTCATCAACAATGTCCGGTACTTCTCGACGGTCGACTTATGGTAATTCCTGATGACACGCGGTCGATCCGCCGCAGCAGGCCGACGCGGTGAGCCAACAGGCAACGCGTAATTCATGGACAACCGGACGAAAGAAACAAACCAATGCCACGAGTAGAAATGCCCAATCCCGATCAGATCAGCACGGCGATACGCGATTTCGAGCGCGCACTGGCCGGCCCCACCGACAATGCCTTCAACCCCTCATGGGCGTTGGCGGGCAGAGTCGCTAATACCCAACCGGCCCTGTTCGATCCGATGCTGAACCCGGAACTTGCGCAGCGCGCGCACGACTTGCACCGACAGCTCCGGGGCGGCAAGGGTGTCCAGGGGCACTGGTCCGGTCCGGGGTTCGGCGGCAGCGGACAGCACTTCCCGAATGTGCTTTTCCACTACCCAATGAAGCCGACCGAGGGGGCGTCGCACATTGACTTGAGTAAGCCCGACGACGTAATCGTCGTGTTTGCATCGGACGTAACCGAAACTGGCGCGGAGGTCTACGTGCTGTCCGACGTTCCGATTGACGGCACTGAGGGTGCAGTCGAAACCCACTTCCCCGCCGACGTGTTCGTACGCGACGGCAAGCCAGTGGTTCGACTATCGGATGTCTTCTCGCTCTGCGGCGGTCGGACGATCCTGGTCCCGCAACAGGTCGGGATGTTCGTCTACATCTGGGAGATGTGCGAGCACTGCCACGACGCCGCACTCGACACCGCGAAGGCGTCGATGGCTCGGGAGATCGAATCGGCCCGCGCTGCCGTCGGCCTGCCGACCGAAGGCGCAGAGAAGTGAAGCGGCGGCGCAACCCGACGACCGGCAGGGTCAAGCGCGACCACGCGATGGAGCGGCGGTTCGCCAAGCAAGTGGCTGACCGGCGCGAGGCGGCGACGCAGAGTGTCCAGCAGTTCCGCACGCGACGGCTGGCGGCGGCGATGGTGCAGACGCGACGACCCGAGACCGAACCGAGCGCCGTCGAGGCCGCTGCGCTGGCCGAGGCCCAAGCGCAACAGCACGGCCTAGGCGAACTGCCCGCCGTACCCGGCGATAGCGGCAGCGCCCAGCACAGTGGGCAGGGTGGTTAGCGTATAGCTACGAGTAAGGTGTCCGGTCCCACGAGCGCTGGAAGGCGGACTCATCAAGGCGGGTGTTCCAGATCGAACGCCCTGTGGGCCGCAATTGCTTTGTGTGCCTCTGCCCATCGGGTCGAAACCATTGGCAGGTCTCGACCTTCGCGTGGCCCTGGCGAAGAGCCTCGTCGAGAGCGGGCTCAAGATCTGTGTCATGCGACGCAAGGATGACAAGGTCATTATCCGGTGACGCCGCCTCGCGGACGAGCGCGAGGGCGCAAAGCACGTCGACGCCTTTCTCTCGCACCTCCGCGATGACCCTGTTGCCATCGGAGTCGAGTATTGGCGTCCCCTGAGCGTCGTACCGGGTGCGATAGTGCAGCGGTCGCAGGTGGACGGACACACGCCGATCACGCTCCCACTGCGCCTTTTGCGCGAGGCTACGGGCGTACGAATCGGGTTCGTACTGCTGCAGCGGCAGCCCGCGATAAACGAGAACCGACGCCAATTCGGCATCAGCGTGCCCCAGGCGTTGGCGCCCATTGCGGGTGGCTACAAGGTTGACGGCAAAGCCGAGCGGATCGAGCAGACAGTCGTGCTTGGGGCCGTAGCGAGTCGAGTCGTACAAACCGTGCGCAGTGAGATGCATGTTCTGGTAGTCCATGACTACGCAGGTCCGAAGTACATTCGCCATTGAGTGGGGCCCCCGAAAAGAAAAAGCCCTGCCAGTCCCGGAGGACGGCAGGGAGCTAGAGCCCTAGGCTAAAGGCACGTAAGCGGCTGTGTCAACGAGACGCCGGTTACACACCTTGCGCCTAGTGCCCGCACTCAACTCTACCTGCTAAAACGCACCCGCCGCGACTCTATGCATATTGTTTGCTGCCTTGCGGTGAATGCGCAATTTACCTTGCCAGGTGTGCACAACAAATGCACAACGGAGCGCGATCGTTAGGCGCGCTAAGGGTTTGACCAGCCCGTCTACCAGGCCATACAACGTGCCCCCAGTCGGACTCGAACCGACACTTGGCGGATTTTAAGATCGCGCCACCTGGCGTTTTAGCTTTGCGCTGGTTTCGATGGCTCATGACGAATCAGCGCGCTGATCTGCGCGGATGCGTCGTCTGTTGTGATGGCTTTCGATGCCGTTGCCCTGGTCTCTGCGGGCTGGCTGCGGGCTAGCTTCTCCCGTATCCATTAGACAAGCCAAACACTCTTGGCGGAGTCAGTTTTCCAACTCGCTTGCCTCCGATTCGATCCGATCCAGGTATCGCGTGGCTTCTTTAAGACTCTTGGCCTGCGTCCAGCCGCCAACGCGACCTGCAGCGGCTTGCCGGTAGTAGTACTGGCCCTTCCAGTAGGCTATTTCGTGACCCAGGCGAAACGCTCTCGCGCTGAGTCCCTTCACTTCTCTTGCGCCGATGGCCGACTCATAGAAATCGTCAATGGTGCCCGTGTACCTCTGGCGGCGACTTCGAAGTCGCTCACGCAAGGAGCGAGGAGGCTCCAGTATTTCCTGCGGTGGCGTGTACTCCGTCCGTCGCCAACGGACGCCGTTCGCGTCGGTGAATCGAACGTGCAGATTGAGAAACTCAGCCCAGTCGAACTTGTCCTTCACCTCGAACCAAGCCGAAGCACTCTGACCTCCAAGCACAACCCTCGCGACGGCCACATTGTCACCGTGTGGAGTGTCCGCCAGACGGATCTGCGGGTTTTCAGGCAGTTCGAATCGAACGTCAAGAAGTGGACGTTCACTGTGGTTCGTGAGAGTGCCGATGATGAACGTGGAACTCTTTGTCGGCATCCCCACTTGGTAGGCCTCTTCGATGCCGTCCTCGAATTCCAGCGTGACCGTTCTAGCTTGGTCGCCGCGACGCACCCGCTCTTCTTCGCGGGTGCGCTTGCCGTCCCGCCGCACGACGTAAAGCGCCCCTAGAACGCCGACTACCGTCGCGAGGTCGACCCAAGTGCCCAACTCCGTCAACTCTTGCAGCATCCGATCAACCTATTCTCAGGTGACCGCCTGATGCGGCAATGTGCTCGTCACTGGGCCGAATCCCTCAGACCCGTGTAGAGATAGGCACTAGCTCGACAAGCAGTTTCACGTCGATTGAGAATTGCGGCGAGTCATTGAGATCACCGCCGCAAGTAGGGTGGGTCAGCAGTCCCTGTCGGTCGACATATGCAGACTGGGCAGATGGTCCGTACTGGTACACGCGCTCAGGCGCTGCAGAAACTCTTGAACCGCGCCGGGCTGGTATCTGCCGCTTCAATTCCCGCAGCGCCCCGGGTTGATGACTTGCCGGACGAGGCCCGAGCCGAGGTGGCTGCGACGTATCGCGCCCTCGGTGGAACTGAACCGCTCCGACCTCCCCGACCCGGCGCATGGGATCTGGGCTTCGAGGGAGGGCTGGTCGTCGAACTCGACGAGGAGCTGCACTTCAACCGCTACCGGTCGACGACACTCGAATCACCATGGGCAGCGAACCTGCCGTGGCACGAGGACTACCGCGCCTTCTGCAGTCAGCACGAAGCAAAGTGCCTCGATGCTGGAAAGTGGGGCAAGCGATGGACGACCCCCTCGTGCGAGTCGATGTTCGCGCCACCCGGAGAACCCGGTGAACTGGAGGGGCCGGGCGCTCCGCGATGGAAGCAACGCGCTCTCTACGACACCATGAAGGACATCGCTGCACTGGTCTCCGATTCGCTACACCTGGTCAGGTTGTCCGTGTGGGACACCATCGGCGACATCAGACTCGGTGATGCGCTAGTCGTCGGCAAACCGGTTGATCCCGGCGAGCTACGCGAGCTTGTCCGCCAGCGCACAACGTAATCAATAGAGAATTTGGCAGGAGCAGGCGCACGATTTCTGAACACGCTCTCGATAAGCAGGAATACTTTGTTGCCCGGCAAGTGACGACAATGGAGCCTGAATGGTAGACCGCGAGGCCAGCGGCATACCCGACGAGGAGGCCGCAAACGACCTCAGGCGATGGGTTGCTTGGCTCGACAATTATGTGGCTGATCTCCCATCGCTGGTCGGCAACGAGGCTATTGACTTCTGCGAAGCAGCGGGTGAACGGTGGCACAAGGCGCTGGCCGAGCGGCCTCCTGCACCAAATAGCCCTGCCGCGCTTCTCCTGCTGGAAGTCGCCAAGAACTTTGCACAGGTCTCGATGGCAGCGGCTCTCGACGAACGGATTACCCGTGAGGCAGCTCAGTCCTCGCTGATCGCGGCTCTTCAGGGCGTACGCAACGACGCACAGGGGTGGCTTGCTAATGAGGTCCCGACCGCCGAAGCTATCGCTGCCCGCGTCGAAGCAGTGAAGACCAAGTTCAAACAAGCCCAAGAGGCCGCGACCAACCGCATCGCGGAAGACGAGGCTGCCGACGACTACGCACGTGCGCACCCCTATGGCGCAATCCTCGGCTATCAGGACCCCACGGTGGAGGCCGACATCATCTTCACGCAGGTATGCGAGTTCACCGAGGACGAGCACAACCGATATGCCGAAGCCTACGACCGACTTAAGCGCCTCCTTGACCAGGACCTATTCAGCTACGTCTCCGACATGAGCGACTCGTTCGTCGTGGTCGTGGGGAATGTGCTGCGCGAGGTTCAGGATCAGAAGTTTTCACTGTCGAACATGGAGGAGACCCACGAACGAATCCGACGCATCCGGTCCGCGTTGATCGCGTTTACGAGTGCCTTGCACAGCCACCAGGATCAGACCCTCTACCAGGTGAAGCACAAGTTTGGCGACCAGTCGGTCGAGCACCTCGCAGTCAGGAAGCTGTTTAACGACACCTACTCCGGCAGCTTTGCATACCGCTGGCTGATCGAGCTTCGCCACGTCATGTTGCACGTGAACATGGACGCCTTCACCGTGGGAATGGCCGCCCGGCTGCACCGCGACGCGACAATCGAACTCGGGATGAGCCGCTACTGGATGTCCAAGTCCTCCGGCGTCATGAAGAAGGCCTACAAGCGGACCGAGCTAGAAGCCATGACCGAGGACCCGAGTGTGCTCGACATGATCAAGGATCTCGCGCCCGTGTTTGGCCCGTTACAAGACGAGATCGACGCGGTCATGTTCCCCGCAACCGAGGTTACCCAGGATGCTGCGACCGTTCGGGAGCTGGTCACGCGTTTCAACGGGCGACAAGGGCTGTACGCGCTTCAAACCGGCCCCGGATTTACGAGACGCTTTCGCACGCCGGCGTATTCTCAGCTCGACCCAAGAGTCCTGGCCTTCGCTGACCAGTACGGACAGATCAAGAAGGACATAGAGTCGCGCCGCGAGCGCGGTTCGAGTTAGCGCCGGACTCTGATGCCGATTGGTGGTGACGTGTCAGGCAACCTCGACGTCGCCGAGGTAGCGATAGAGCGTCGCACGGCTAACTCCGAGGTATTTGGCGATGTCTTTCGCCATATGGCCGTCGGCCTTCATCCTCTTGGCGGTGGCGATGTGGTCAGCGTCATCGACCTTACGGGGCCTGCCGAACTTCGTGCCGCTCGCCCGAGAGGCGACCCGCTTCAACGCAGTGCGCTCTTTGATCAGCTCACGCTCGTACTCAGCCAGTGACCCCAGGACCCCGATCATCATGCGGCCCGCCGGGGTAGACGAGTCGATTCCGTCGGAGGTCGACACTAGGGTGACGCCACGCTCGTTCAGTGCCTTGACTGTCTGCAGGATGTGCAGCATGTTGCGGCCCAGTCTGTCGAGCTTCCAGACCACCACGGTGTCGCCCTCGCGCACGTAGGTCATCAACTCCGCCAGGCCGGGTCGGTCGTCACGAGCACCAGACATTACGTCTGAGAACACCTTGGTGACTCCGGCGGCATCCAACGCATCGTTCTGTTGATCAAGGGTTTGAGTGACGGTGGAGACGCGGGTGTAGCCGACGAGGGTTCCAGTAGTCGTGGTAGCCGAGTTCACCCAACTAGTGTCTCATAAATGCCGTAGTACTCATTAATGAAACATCAATATTTGAGACCAACTTTCGATACACATCGAGCTGGCAGAACCGCCTCGCCCGTCACCGCTCGCGAGCTGTCTCGAATGTGGTCGTTTTCGAGACGTTAGAAGGCAGGCCCTTGCAGAGGAGGCTCGGGAAGTTGGGCGTGCCGAATTTTGCGGAGCCACCCGGCCTAATCTGCAAGCTCAATCACCTAGCCGCTCGAAGCGGAGGCTATAAGGCGATAATGGAACTGCGCCACACGGACCGGGCAGTACTTCCTCTTGACCTCTCCCTTCCAGCACGTCGATGGGCGTCGTCATCGGGTTTGGAAGTTCGAGTTCCGCGCTTCTGTCGATCTGCGCGCGAGGACCGTCTGCATCGCCACAACCCACCGGTCCCTCGTAGTGGAGAGTCCAGCGACCGTCAGCGAAGACAAAGGGTTCTGCGGAGTTGGGTTCACTGAAGTAGCTCATACAGCGTTCTCCGGTGCGGAGACAGTCGGTTCGAATAAGTCCGTCGGCATCGTGGGAGTAGCCATCTTTGCTGTAGGTGTACCGGTAGCGGCCCCGCCAGTTCTGTGCTGGCGAGACTATCCGCGCCGGTAGTTCGGCTGGGTCTTCAATAGACGCGGTGTTCACGTCGCCAGCTCGTTTCAGGTCGATCGTCCGCGATGTGTTGCAGTTGTTGGCATTGAAAGCTTCGTAGTGCCCAGTGAAATCGCCGCTGGGTGTCGGTCGAATGATCAGAGTTTCCCAGATTTCCGGGGACAAGCCTTGCTCACAGCCGGCATGCATGCCCGCCGACACAACCGGAGACGCGCTCGGTGCAGTGCTGACTGAGATCCATTCTGCGCCAACTTCATCGAATACAAACTTCCGGTTGATGGTAGGCCCATCGATAGCGTTGGCGACCGCGACGCAACCGGCTGGCGTACACGTCGATCGGATCTCGAAGGTCCCACGAGCCGGCTCGGGATTCAGGACCTTACGGTCCGAGAGCTGCAGTTCAGGACCGAACCCTGCGATATAGATTCCCGTCAAGGGGCCGGTATTGGTGGCAGGTACCTCTGTTTTCGTCGCTACAGAGGGATCGCCGGCACCCCCTCCATTGGGGTTATGGGTCCATGGCTTCCAGAGAACTATGCCGGTCGAAGCGAGGATAACGCCAACTATGGCCGCGACGGTGAGCGCGGTTCGTGGTCGCGAAGGTGATGCGGCGTTGATTACCCGACCGACACAGGCAGAAGCCTGCGCCGGTAAAGGCGCCGCCGACTCGGTTGGCGCTGTGTGGCTAGGGCCGCTTGTCGACAATGCCAGCGCCGACACCGTCGGCGCAAACGGACTGCGGTCGCCTCCTAATGGGGTGCCGCCGCTGACGGTCATAGCTTGAGCGAAATCGGCACACCGGGTGAACCTTGCTTCAGGGTCTTTCGAAAGAGCCCTTGACAGTAGAGGATCGAATAGAGTGAGGTCACTTCGCGTATCGGACAGCCTTGGCGGTGGCGTGGTTAGGTGCCGGCTAATGACTACCGCCGGATTTGAATGTGGAAAAGGCTGAACGCCGGCAAGCAGGTGGTAAGCGGTCGCGGCAAGTGCGTACTGATCGGAACGACCGTCGACATCATCACCCATGAGTTGTTCTGGTGCGGCGTAGGCGACGGTTCCCACGGTCATGTTGGTCGTTGTGATGCCGCTGGTGTCGTCGAGTGGTCGTGCTATACCAAAGTCGGCGAGGTAGACGTTCGGGTCTTCGCTGTCGAGGTCGGCGACGATGATGTTGGCGGGTTTGACGTCGCGATGCAGTAGGCCCTTTTTGTGCGCGTAGTCCAGAGCGCTGGCCACGCCGGTGGCGATGTGGATGACGAGGTCGATCGGCATGCCAGCCGGATACTTCCGACCCAAAAGGCGGGCCGCGTCGGTGCCGTCGATGTAGTCCATCGCGATCCACAGATGCCCTTCGTGTTCACCCCGGTCGTGTACTCCGACGATGTGGGGATGCCGCAGCCCTGCAGCAAGGTCAGCTTCGCGAATGAACCGTTCGCGGAACGAGACGTCGCTGGAAAGGTCTGGGCGGAGGACCTTCAAGGCCTCTTGGCGGGGCAGGCGAGGATGTTGGACGAGGTAAACCTCGCCCATCCCGCCCGAGCCAAGCAGTCGGAGAACCCTGTACCCGGCGAAGGCCTCACCGATCCGAAGCGGCATGGCGAGATGTTAGCTGCTGCTACGCAGCTAGGTCTGCGCAGCAGCGAACTCACCGCCCGGAGGCGGTCGACGGCAAGCCCCTGCAAATGGCGGCTCCACGTGTGGACCCGTAGATCCGCTGCAGCGCTTCAGAGTTGGGACGAACCGGCGACGCAGGACGTCGCAAGGTGTCCCCATATCACCGCGTTGGAGTGCCAAGCCTGCTAGAGGGGCGCGGACCTCGCGGTTCTACATCATGAACCAGAATTCACGTTTCGCGGATCGACTCAGCGAGAGCCATGGCGGCCTCCATGTCTACCGGGAAATCCGGTTGCCCCAGCCAGATAACGAAATAGCGGCTAGTTTTTCCCGCAATGACTGCCGCCCATATCTGCCCGTCAGGCAGTGCTCTATCAGTAAATTTGACCTCATAATAGGACGCCACACCAGACATTTCGCCCGCCTTGAGGGGAACGACCTGCTGGTTGACCCGTTCACCTGGGAATGGCAAATAAAATTCACCCATATCCGAGGCAAGACGCTGCGCTGCCGTCGTAGTGTTCGTCTCCGCACCCGCGAACAGTCGCCCATCGAGAACGCCAAGGGTGATTTGAGTTAGAGACTCTGCATCCGATGGACCTACTGCCGGAGACAGTCGTGCGGAGCCGTACTGAAGCTGCGAAGCGTCGTTTTGATCCCAACCCCTCGGGACTACAAAGCTAAATGCACGCTCTAGGTCCATTATCCGTGGCGCGACCGGAGGGACGAACACGCGGTTAATGGGGTTCTCACCGACGGCCTCTGGCGCGCGAGACTGCGAGGTCGCCGCACTCGTTGCTACTACAGATGGAGCCGGTGTACCGGAGAACTTTGCAGACGTGGTTGTGGAGGCGGCAGTTGCAGCCGCTTCGCTGTTGGCTTGGGGCGCTTGCCAGGGCTTGTAACTTCTAGCAAAGAGCAGCACCAGGATCGCGATGAGTACTGCGGTAGCTGCTACCGCAACGACGGGCCAACTTTTGATTACTTTCAACTTGCCAACTCGCGCCGTCGGTGGTGGCACGAAGGCAGCGGCTGGCTCGAAGGTCTGTGCGCGTGGTGCGGCTTGGGTGGCTGCGAATTCTGATCCCTCCACCGCGATGTCTGCGAGGGCGCGGACGAACGCGGTGCAGGAGGGATACCGACCGTTAGGACTCTTAGTCAGCGCCACCTCAAAGACGTGATCCAAACCGGCGAGACTCGGGTTGCTCGTTCCCAACTTCGGCGGGGGCGTGTTGAGGTGGCGGCTAATGACTACCGCCGGGTTGGAGTGCGGGAAGAGTTGATTGCCCGTAAGCAGGTTGTAGGACGTAGCGGCGAGGGCGTATTGGTCGGCTCGCCCGTCCATTGTTTCACCCATTAGTTGTTCTGGTGCGGCGTAGGCGACGGTTCCCACGGTCATGTTGGTCGTTGTGATGCCGCTGGTGTCGTCGAGTGGTCGTGCTATACCAAAGTCGGCGAGGTAGACGTTCGGGTCTTCGCTGTCGAGGTCGGCGACGATGATGTTGGCGGGTTTGACGTCGCGATGCAGTAGGCCCTTTTTGTGCGCGTAGTCCAGAGCGCTGGCCACGCCGGTGGCGATGTGGATGACGAGGTCGATCGGCATGCCAGCCGGATACTTCCGACCCAAAAGGCGGGCCGCGTCGGTGCCGTCGATGTAGTCCATCGCGATCCACAGATGCCCTTCGTGTTCACCCCGGTCGTGTACTCCGACGATGTGGGGATGCCGCAGCCCTGCAGCAAGGTCAGCTTCGCGAATGAACCGTTCGCGGAACGAGACGTCGCTGGAAAGGTCTGGGCGGAGGACCTTCAAGGCCTCTTGGCGGGGCAGGCGAGGATGTTGGACGAGGTAAACCTCGCCCATCCCGCCCGAGCCAAGCAGCCGCTGAATCCGGTACCCAGCGAAGGCCTCACCGATCCGAAGGGGCATGGGCGCATGTTAGTTGCCGACATGCAGATCCTCGACGCTTCGTGTAAGTCGGACACGGCGGGCCTCGCGTTTTTGTCTCCCGATGCGTACCACCAGGCAACAACAGGCAGAGCGTGAGTTTTGCGACATGCTTTCGAGGACCTTATATATCGTTTATTTTGAGACGCTGTCCATACGGACTTTCTTGCACCATCGGCGCGCTCTTTACCCGGTGAATATTCGTGCCCTACACGGGGTCGAAGGATTTGATCAGCCAGCTACCGGCCACCTTTTGCAACCCGACCTCCACGGAGCTCGAGGAAAGGGCACCCTCAGGTTTTTCCGTGCTTGTCGTGGTCTGGTTGACGAAGACGATGACGACGCCGTCCTCAGTCGTTAGGCTCACCACTCCTGCGCGCACGACGGTCGCAGTCGTAGCCACCTGCTTCTTGTTCGCTTCGGGCATCACGATGTCGCGAGTGAACTGTTGGTAGTAGTTCTTGAAGTCGCCCGTGGTCAACGCCAAACCGGCAGCGAGGTCAGCTTCGAGGGTTTCGGGCTTGTAAGTGAGGATCTTCGTGGTGGCGGTCGTGGCTGCCTTCATGACCTCATCCCGGGCGTCGGCGTGGTTGGCCACCGGCGTGGTGTCCACCAGCGAGCGATCGACGACCTGTCGCACCCCCAGTGCCCCGACCAACAGGACCGCGAGGACGAGTGCGACGTTGACGATCCACCACCAGACCGGCAGTGCGCGCGTTCGGGTCACGAGGCGAACTCCACTTTCGACACCTTGTAATCGCCACCGATTCGCATGACCGTCATCACCAGCCGCCAAGATCGGGGGTCCTCCTTTGCGCCGTTCGCATTGCTGACTTGAGAAGTGGCGGCCACGAGCACCGACGCCGTGCCGTCCCCGACCGACTCTAGTCCGGCACTGTTCACAGTTGCGGTGGTCACTACCTTCGAATCGACCGCTGCCTTTACGAAGTCCGCCCGCTGCTTGTCGAAATCGTCGCGAAAGGAGCCAGTCGCACCGTCGAGAATGCGTTGGACATCCTCGTCGGCCTTGGTGTAGTCGAGCGACATCAGCGTCACGGCGAACTGCCTGCCGTAGTCGACGTAGGGTTGCCAGTCGGGCGCGGCAGTGCTTGGTTGTGGGGGTGGGCGAAGCAACTGCGTCGTCGAGAACGCTGCGGCCCCGAGCAGCAGCACCACCAGGATAAGTGGCAGCAGAATCTTCGCCCGCTTCTTCGGACTGCCAGCGCGTGGCGCGATCGGTCTCGCAGCCTTTGTGGCGGTTGGTTTGGGCGGTCTCGCAGCCTTCGTGGCGGGTGGTTTGCGCGGCCTCGGCATCATCGTTGAGACGGAGCTGCGTGGTTGCCCTGCCGCTTGAGTCGTTGCGTTTGCAGACGCACCTCCCTGTCCAGACGACTCATCGGCCAGGGCCTGCGCGAACGCCGAACAGGATGGAAATCGGTTCTCCCGGGTCTTGGCAAGGGCTATCTGAAGGACGTCGTTCAGGCCTGCGCAGTCCGGGCGACAGTCACATAAGTTGGGCGGTGTCGTGTTGAGGTGCCGGCTGATGACGACGGCAGGGTTGGAGTGGGGAAAGAGTTGCGCACCGCTCAACAGGTTGTAAACCGTAGCGGCTAGGGCATATTGATCGGCTCGTCCGTCCATCTGTTCGCCCATGAGTTGTTCTGGCGCGGCGTAGGCGACCGTGCCTACGGTCATGTTGGTGGTGGTGATGCCGCTGGTGTCATCGAGCGGTCGCGCGATACCGAAGTCGGCGAGGTAGACGTTGGGCTCCTCGCCGTCGAGGTCCGCGACGATGATGTTGGCGGGCTTCACGTCGCGGTGCAGTAGGCCCCTCTTATGCGCGTAGTCCAGAGCGCTAGCCACGTCGGCGGCGATGCGGACAACAAGGTCAACGGGCATGCCCGCCGGGTACTTCTTTTCCAACAGGTGCGCTGCGTCGATGCCATCTATGTAGTCCATCGCGATCCACAGGCGACCCTGGTGTTCACCTCGGTCATGCACGCCAACTATGTGCGAATGACGCAGGCCTGCGGCGAGATCCGCCTCGCGGACGAACCTCTCCCGGAAAGAGTCGTCACTCGAAAGATCGGAGCGCAGAACCTTCAGGGCCTCTTGGCGGGGCAGGCGAGGGTGTTGAACCAGGTAGACCTCGCCCATTCCGCCGGACCCCAGTAACCGCAGAACTCGGTACCCGGCGAACGTCTCACCGTTCTGCAGCGGCATGGGTTTCTCCTATGTCAAGCCGCTGCTGTTTGGCAAGCGGGTTGACGGTTTTGGTGGTCGGTGTGCAGATGTCCGAATG
>NZ_JAQGCZ010000005.1 GCF_027706845.1 Mycolicibacterium sp. BiH015 | reverse complement strand
ATCCACACCTCACCCGGAGGTTCTCTTCATATCAACCCAACACGCCTGCTACCAACGTCCAGTCTCGGTACACCTAGACGCCGCGGCCGCCCGCCTAGACTCGGCCTCGATGAATGACCTTGCGGTGCAATTCGTCGGCGCGGGACCCGGCGCCGCAGATCTTCTCACCGTGCGTGCCACCAGGTTGCTCGGCGAGGCCGAACTCGTCCTCTACCCGGGCAGCTACCTCGACCCAGGCGTGCTGATGCACTGCTCGCATGGCGCGGAACTGGTCGACACCGGCGACCTCGATCTCGACACGATCGTGGCTCGGCTCGTCGACGGCCACCGGGCGGGGTTGCGGATCGTGCGGCTGGTGTCCGGGGACCCGTCGGTGTACTCGGCGGTGTCGGAGCAGACACGCCGCCTCGACGTCGCCGGTGTGCCGTGGGCTGTCACTCCCGGGGTACCCGCGTACGCGGCGGCGGCCGCCCGGGTCGGCCGGGAGCTGACGGTGCCACTGGTCGCGCAGTCGGTGGTGTTGACGCGAACCCAGCAGCGCTCGACAGCGATGCCGGAGACCGAGTCGCTCAAAGCTTTTGCCGCGACACAGGCGACGCTGGTGCTTCACCTGGCCGTCACCCGGATCCGGGAGCTGATGGCCGAGCTCGCACCCGACTACGGCTCCGGCTGCCCGGTGGTCGTCGTCTACCGGGCATCGCAGCCGCAGGAGCTGGTGCTGCGGGGCACCGTCGCCGACATCGCCGACGCAGTCGAAGACGCACAGCTACGGCAGGCGGCGGTGATCCTGGTGGGGCGTGCGCTCGCGATCCCACCGGATCCCTGCGCCGGGGAGAGCCACCTCTACGACCCCGCGCGTGATCGCTCGGTCACGCGGGACGGACTGACGTGACCGACTGTGCGACAGCGCTGTACGACGTCATCAACCGGCGCCGCGACACCCGACGCGAGTTCACGGGTGTGCCGCCTTCCGACGACGTTCTGGAACGAATCCTGCTGGCCGCCCACGCAGCTCCGTCGGTGGGCATGTCGCAGCCCTGGGATTTCGTCGTCGTGCGGGCACCACAGACCCTGCACGCGTTCCGCGACCACGTCGCCAACGAACGCGAGGTGTTCGCCGCCGGCTTGTCGGGCGAGCGCGCCGAGACATTCGAACGCATCAAGATCGAAGGGATCTGCGAATCCGGCCTCGGCGTCGTCGTCGGCTACGACCCGACCCGTGGCGGTCCGCAGGTGCTGGGACGTCACGCCATTCCCGACGCCGGCCTCTTCTCGGTGGTGTGTGCGATCCAGAACCTCTGGCTCGCAGCGACTGTCGAAGATCTCGGGGTCGGCTGGGTGTCCTTCTACCGCGAGCAGTTCCTCCGCACACTCGTCGGCATGCCCGACCACGTCCGCCCCATCGCCTGGCTGTGCGTGGGCCACGTCGCCGAGGTGCCCGACGTCCCGGACCTGGAGCGCTTCGGCTGGCGTGCGCGCTCTTCCTTGTCCAGCGTGCTCCACCACGAGCGCTACCGGCGATGAACCCGACGCCGTTGGCCGAACGCCTCCTCGACATCAGGCGCATCTATCACGAGCCCGGTGTCCAACACTCTGGGCGCGGACGTCAGGTCGTGGAGCGCTTCGCGGGTGCAGAGCTCATCGAAGTGCCCTCACACCAACAGATCCCGGGCTTGTACGGCAATGCCGGCAACGTCGAGGACTGGGTGCGTATCAAACAAGAGGTCCTCGTGCTCGGGGAGAAGAAGAGCCTGGCCGCGCGCCGCAACGAGCGGTCCAGCGACTGGATCGCCCCGTCCACCGCCAACGGTTGTGCGATGGCGTGCGCCTATTGCTACGTCCCGCGACGCAAGGGCTACGCGAACCCGATCACCGTCTTCACCAATATCGACAAGATCCTCGGCTATCTGGAGCGCCACGCCGCCCGGCAAGGTATCAAACCCGAGCCCAATCAATGCGATCCCATCGACTGGGTCTACGACATCGGTGAGAACAGCGACTGTTCGGTCGACGCGATGCTGTCCGACAATGTCCGCGACCTCGTGGGCCTGTTCGCGCGAATCCCGAACGCCAAGGCGAGCTTTGCGACCAAGCTCGTCAACCGGGAGCTGCTGACGTATGACCCGGCCGGCGGGACACGGGTGCGCTTCAGCGTGATGCCGGGCGAGACCTCGAAGCTGGTCGACATCCGCACGTCGAAGGTCGCCGACCGCATCGCCGCCATCGACGACTTCGTCGAGGCGGGCTACGAGGTGCACCTCAACCTCAGCCCGGTGATCGTGCACGAGAACTGGCGCGCCGACTGGTCAGAGCTGCTGGAGCAGATCGCGGACAACACCAGTGAACGCACCCGCCGCCAGCTGGCCGCCGAGGTGATCTTCCTGACCCACAACGAAGGTCTGCACGACATCAACCTGGGTTGGCACCCGAAGGCCGAAGACCTGCTGTGGCGACCGGATCTGCAGCAGCTCAAAAGGAGTCAGAACGGCCAGTGGAACGTCCGCTACAAGACGGCGTGGAAGGGTCGCTGGGTGCAGCAGCTCACGGATCTCGTCGACCAGAAGCTGCCGGGATGCCGGATCCGGTATGCCTTCTGAGCCACCGAAGACCGAGGACGGGCACTACCTCGTCATCAACGGGCGCCGTTGGCGGGCAACAGATCCGGATATCCCCGAGCACCGCCGAGCCGAGCTGACCCGCATCCTGATGGCCTGGCGCCGGGAGGTGCGCCGCACCCGCGGCACCGACGATGAGGCACGCTCACGCGAAGGCGTCAACGCCGCCAAGATTGCGCTGGGCGAGCGCGGATCGCCACCGTGGTGGGAGCAGACGGATGCGCAACGCCGCGCCCGATGGGAGGCTCACGTTCCCGCACCCGAATCCGGACCCGGCTGACAGACGGGACACCACCAGGTGCGGCGCCGCTCCGGATCGTTGGCAACCTCGGCGACCACGCGCACCCGCGTCCCGCACCGTAGGCAGGGCCGACCCGCCCGGCCTGCCACCCAATGGCTTTCGCCCTTGCGGCGGTTCCCGGTCGTCACCTGCATGGCGCCCGGCACAGTCGCGGAATGGCGCAGCGCCCGCGCACCCAGGGTCAGCAGCGCGCGGGCATCGACCGCGCCGACCGGAGTCCAGGGATTGTGGCCACGCAGGAAGCACAGCTCGTTGGCCCAGAGATTGCCGAAGCCGGCCACGCACCGCTGATCGAGAAGGACAGCGATCAGCGGGCGATCCGGTTGGCTCTCCACACGCCGCACAGCCTCGGCGAGGTCCCAGTCGTCGCGCAGCGGATCCGGACCGAGATGCCCCACGACGTCACGCTCGTCGGAGGTGCGGAGCAGATCGACCACGGGCAGGCGCACCCCGTAGGCGGCAGGTCCGTCGGTCCGCAGGATCACCCGCACGTCGGGCATCGTCGTGCGGGGCAGCCAGCGGCCTTCGGCCGAGATGGTCCACGACCCGGACATCCGCAGATGCGTGTGTAGCGTCAGGCCGCCTGACAGCCGCGTGAGCAGGTGCTTGCCGTGGGTGTCGTGCGCGAGCACCGTGTGTCCGGCGAGGTTGTCGGTGGCGTGTCGGGGCACGCGCAACTCGCCAAGCGTGATGACGCGGCCCCGCAGGGCGCGGTCGAGGCGGCGCGCCAGCGCGTAGACGGTGTCGCCCTCAGGCACGGCCGCACGCCATCAGAGGATGAGCACCCGGCCCGCGATCACGAGATGGACGTCCTCGCAGACGGCGGCGACCCGCTGGTTGACGCTGCCGAGCAGATCGCGGAACAGGACGCCGGACCGATGCGACGGCACGACACCCAAACCGACCTCGTTCGTGACGACGACGGCGTCATGTGCGAGCGACAATGCTTCGCACAGCGCCGCGGCACGTCTCTCGATCTCACCGGACACGATGCGTGCGTCGGCTTCCCACAGCCCCTGTTCATCCAGCACGGCGGTGAGCCAGGTGCCGAGACAGTCGACGAGTACGGCACCGCGCGCCTCTCGCACTGCGGCGGCGACGTCGGCGGTCTCGACGGTGTGCCAGTGCGCAGGTCGACGCGATCGGTGGTGGGCGACGCGCGCGTCCCAGTCCGGATCGCTGCCGTCTGCAGGCCGCCCCGGCGCGACATAGGTGACATGCGCTGTGCCGTCGAGCAGCTGCTCGGCGTGTCGGGACTTGCCGGAGCGGACGCCGCCGGTGACGAGGATCTTCACCCGGAGACCCGGTAGAGATCGTGCACCCAGGCGGCCGCCTCGGTGACGTCGTGGACGGTCGGGACGCCTGGCGTGCGGGCAGGGCGCGCGACGATGACGACGGGCACGCCCAGCGATTCGGCAGCGGCCATCTTGGGCCACGTATGTTCTCCGCCTGAATCTTTCGTGATGAGCACGTCGGCGCGGTGGTCGCGCATCAACCGCAGTTCATCCGACAGTGCGTACGGTCCCCGACTGGTGAGAAGCCGCCATGTCACCGGCAGCGGAACCTCCGGCGCCTGCACGACCCGCGCCAGCACGGCGTGCTCGCGCAGGTCGGGGATGAACCGGGCGATTTCCTGACGGCCCACGGTCAGGAAAGGCCGCCTGCCGAGTCTTGCGGCGGTGGTGGCGGCGTCACCGTGACTGTCCACCCAGTGCCACGACTTGCTGGAGCGCGCGGCCCAACCGGGACGTTCCAGCCGCAGCAGCGGTACGCCGGCGGCGGCGCAGGCGGCCACGGCGTTGGCGGAGATGTTCCTGGCGAACGGATGCGTCGCGTCGACGACAGCGCCGTAGTCCGCCAATTCCGTGCGCAAGCCCTCGATTCCGCCGAAACCCCCGATGCGCACGTCCCCGACGGGCAGACGCGGATCGGCGATCCGACCGGCCAGCGACGACGTCACCTCGAGGCCGGCGGTGATGAGGGCCTCGGCCAGTGCACGGGCCTCGGCGGTGCCGCCGAGAAGCAGGATCTTCGTCACGGCGCCCCCGGAGGAAGGAACGGAAGGTGCTCTGGCGCACCGTGTTCGGCGAGTTCGAGTAGCGCGTCGACGTCGAGGCTCTCCTCGATGAGGTCGCCGAGGAGATCGAGGCGATTCTCCCTGGCTTCTGCGAACGAGACGGCGGACGGTGCCAGGCCGAGGGTTTCACGCAGGAAATTGGACCGAAGCTCGTCACCCTCCAGCGCGCCGTGCCACATCGTGCCGTACACCTGGCCCGACCGCGCCCCGCCGAGGAACTTCTCGCCCTCGCCCATGGTGATGCGGCCGTGATGGATCTCGTACCCGGCGGCAGCCGTGCCGCGCCAATCCCCCTCTGGGAGCCGAAGGGTCTTCTCCGCAACGAAATCCGTTTCTACGTCCAGTAATCCGAGCCCGTCGACTTCGGACGGCGCACCCTCGACACCGTGCGGGTCACGGATGACCCGGCCGAGCATCTGAAAGCCACCGCAGATACCGAGCACCGGTTTTCCCGCCGCGGCGTGAGCGAGCACGGCGCGGTCCAGGCCTCGGGACCGCAACCAGGCCAGGTCGGAGATCGTGGCCCGCGTGCCGGGCAGCACCAGCAGGTCGGCGTCTGCCAGCGCGCCCGGGTGCGAGGCGAAGACGACGTCCAGATCGGGTTCCAGGCCGAGCGCGTCGACGTCGGTGAAGTTGCTGATGCGCGGGAGCCGCACCACGGCGACTCGACGTGCGCCGCCCTGAGCGGCCCGGCGGCCCTGCAGATCGAGCGCGTCCTCGGAATCCAGCCACACGTCGGGATGCCAGCGCAAGGTTCCGTAAACCGTTCTGCCGCTGAGACGTTCTAGGTCTCTCAGGCCGGGGGCCAGTAGGTCGAGATCTCCGCGGAACTTGTTGACGATGAAACCGGCGACCAGCGCCTGATCCTGCGGCGAGAGCAGCGCGACGGTGCCGAAGAACGCCGCGAAGACGCCGCCGCGGTCGATGTCGCCCACGACGACGGTGGGGAGGCCGGCGTGGCGTGCCAGCCCCATGTTGACGTAATCACCTGCACGCAGGTTGATCTCGGTGGGGCTTCCCGCCCCCTCGGCAACGACGATGTCGTATCGCGCCGTCAGATCGTCGAATGCGGCGTGCGCGGCTTCGGCCAACGCACGGCGGCCCTCCAGCCAATCCGACGACGACACATGACCCCAGGGCCGCCCAATCAGGACGACGTGGCTGCGCTGATCGCTACCGGGTTTGAGGAGGACGGGATTCATCGCCGGCTCCGGGGCCGCCCGCGCTGCGAGTGCCTGAACCCATTGAGCGCGGCCGATTTCCACCCCTTGACCGTCGGGGCCGCGGCACACCATGGAGTTGTTCGACATGTTCTGGGCCTTGTACGGCGCGACCTTGAGACCGCGCCGCGCCAGCGCCCGGCACAGCCCCGCGGTGACCGTGGTCTTGCCGGCATCACTGGTGGTGCCTGCGATCAGCAGCCCCGTCATCGGTTCGCCCTCACGAGGAAGACGTCCATGACCCAGCCGTCACGCGTTTCGGCTTCGGCGCGCGCCTCGACGATGGCGGGCAGTGTGTCGGCCAGCCGTCCGCTGAGCAACCGCTCGCCCGCGGCACCGAGGTTGGCGCCCCACCAGATGGTCCAGTCGTGCAGACCGCTGAAGTCGATGCGCTCCGGTGGCGGGTTGAGCATCGCGACGATGTTGTCCTGTCCCACCGCGACGGCTTCCTGCAGGCGACGCCCCGTCGTGACGTGCACGGGCTTGCCAACGTCGTGCAGCACGATGCGGTGCCTGGCAGCCAGCAGCTGCGGCGCACTGATGCCGGCCAGCACGTCGTAATCGAGGTCCACGGATCTCGGCGCCAGCAGGGTTCTCACCTTGTCGACGATGCGGATCGTCGAGTCGTACAGCGACGGATCGCCCCACACCAGGAAGGCGGCCGCCCCGCCCCGTTCTGCCAGCACGTCGGCGTACTGCGCCGCCCGGGCGTCGTGCCAGTCGGATACCGCGGATTCATATCCGGCGGTGGTGAGTCCGGTCGAGCGGTCGCGCCGGGGGTCGGGCAGCGTGACGAGTTCGGCGGGCCCGCTCGGGCCGGGATAGGCCTGCAGGATCTGCCTGCGCACGGCGAGCAGCCGGTCGTCGTCGGACTTCTCAGCGGCGAGCACATAGTCGACGGTGCGCAGGGCGTCGGCGACCTCGGGGGTGACGTGCTGCGGACCCATGCCTACGCCGAGGATCCTGACCCTGACCGGCATGCCCATGTCAGCGATTGTCCCTGGCGGCCGTCACAGGCCGCGGAGCAGGCCCGCCGCCGCGGATTCGACCGCGTCGGTGACCTCGGTGACGGTGGTGCTGTCGAGCTTCCAGCACTGCCAATACAGCGGCACATCCAGGTGCTGGTCGGTGATCGGGACGAACGACTCGTCGATCAGCGAGATCGGGTACATGCCCCAACCCAGGCCGGCGTGCACCGCTGCGCCGAAGCCCGCTGCGGTCGGGATGTAGTGGGTGGGCCGTCGAACCTGTGTCCGAAAAACCTTGCGTAGCAACTGGTCCTGCAATGCGTCGTCTCTGTTCCACGCCAGCGACGGAGCATGGGACGCGGCCTCGCGGGTGAATCCGCCGGGCAGGAAGCGTTCGACGAACGCAGGCGTGGCGACGGGCAGGTAGCGCATCACGCCCAGCGGCTGGACGCGGCACCCGCCGACCGGCTTGCGTTCGGTGGTCACTGCTCCCATCACGACGCCTTCGCGCAGCAGCCGCGCGGAGTGGTCCTGATCCTCGATCCGGACATCGAACAGGACGTGGGGCAGCCGCTCGAACACCTCGGTGAACCAGGTGGCCATCGAGTCGGCATTGACAGCCAGAGCCACGCGCGGTGATTCCGAGATGCCACCGCGCATCTCGGCCAGCGCTTCGGATTCCAGAAGAGCCATCTGCGCTGCCAACCGCAGCAGGGGCACACCCGCCACCGTGGGCACGCAGGGCTTCTCACGTAAGACCAGAACCTGCCCGACGCGCTGTTCGAGGGCCTTGATGCGCTGGCTGATCGCCGACGGTGTGACGTGCAGGCGCTCGGCGGCGGCGTCGAAGCTGCCGGACTCCACAACTGCCGAGAGCGCTGCCAGTTGGCCGGAGTCGAGCTGGTCTCCCACATCAGCGATGCTAATCCGAAGGCAAGAGTTTTAGCAGCGCTGAATTGACCGGCCACGCCCGACGATGGCCGTGAACGTCATCGACTCACCTGGTCCCAGTACGCCTGCTCTCGCGGTGTCATCTCGTTCGAGGTGATGGCACCGAACGCCGCCGCATCCCGCGCGAACGTGTCAGCAGCGTCGGGCAGCGCATCGGGGCCCTCCAGCCGGAAGCAACTGGGAGCAAGCGGCCCGAACAGCAGGGCGCGGCGGATTTCCGGCCACGCGTCCAGGTGCGGCTCGCATCCGCAGGCACGAGCGAATGTCAACGCCGCCAGATTCATTCGTGTCTTCTGAGGCATTCCCCGGCGTGCCCGGTAGGCCTTGACGGCGTCGCGTTGGTGAGCCGGATCGGGCGTCGCTATGGCGCCACCCCACGTGTAGGCGATCCACCGGGCCTGAAGTTCGAGCGGTACGAAGTAGCCGCCCGACTGATCCCACATCCCGACGAAGGCCAGCCCGGGCAGGTCGGGATGGAAGGTGTAGCGGTCGGCGTCGAGATGGACCGCGTCGACGTCGACCGTCCTGGCGATGTCGGCGCTGAGGAACGGGAGGTCGAGATGGAAACCGGTGCCGAAGACGATCGCGTCGAACGGCTCGATACTGCCGTCGCTGAAGAAGACGTCGTCTCCGGACACCGAGTGGGGCCAGGGCCGGACTGTGATCCGGCCCTCGGCGACCAGCGGCAGGTAGTGCTGGCTCAACGTCACCCCCGCGGCGAACAGTGACGGGCCGGGGTTCGGGGCTCCGTATTGTTCGGGGCTACCGCCGGCCTCGACGACGATCTCGCGCAGCTGCCGGTCAACCTCGGACGAAGGCAGCACTTCGTTGGCCAGCACGCCGTACCTGGTGAAGATCCGGTGATCCGAGGGCACGCCCGCGGCGAACTTCGGCAGCACGTAGCGCTGTCTGCGTTGCGTGACGACGACTCGGGCCGCACCGCGCTGGGCCAGTTCCGACGCGATCTCCAGCGCGCTCACCGCGCAACCCGCGACCAGAACGCGCTTGTCTCGGTAGCTGTCGGCGCCACGGAACTGGAAGGTCGTAGTGACACCGTCGGACCCGGTGAACGCGTCGAGCCCAGGTACATCGGGCACGACCGGCGCTTGGAACCGACCGCTGGCGACCACCACCCGGTCGAAGGCCTCGGTAGCACTCTCGTGCTCGACAGCCCACTGCGCGCCCTGCCGACTGACACGGATTACCCTGGTGGACAGTCGAATCCGATGCTCGAGATCGAACATCGCGGCGTACCGCCGCAGATAGTCCAGCACGTCCTCGTTCGGCAGGAATGTGCGGTCATCGTTGTGGGCGAGGTCGCTGAAAGCGGTCAGAATCCGGCTGGTGTTGGTGTGCATACCGGGCCAGACCCCGCTGATGCCCGGCAGCCCCGACCACTGGCCGCCCAGAGTCGGTGCATGCTCGAAAAGCGTCGGCTCAAAGCCCTGGCTCAGCAGCCACCGTGCCGACACCAATCCCCCCGGCCCGGCTCCGATCACCGCCACGCGTTGCCCCACGGGGGCACTGTCGCACGGCGGCGATCCGGCGGGAGGTGATTCGCGTCAGCCCACCGCGGCTGACGTGTTGCGGATCACGTCGGAGGGAACCTGGGTGTCGATCTTCCCTGCCACAAAATTCGCCGCCTGCTGCGCGAAGCCTGCCTGCACGTACTGGCTGTGGGCCGGCCGGTCATCGCCGGCCGAACACACCGGGTCGGCACCGTTGCACAGGTCGATGGTCTTGGACCCGTAGAGCGGGCTGATGGCGGTGAGGGGCCGGCCGATCTTGTTGGACGGATTGCCGAAGACCGCGACTGCGGCGACATGGTCGGCGATCGCCTGCGGCATGGGGCGGCCGAATCCGAACGCGGCGCTGGAGTCTGCAGTGATCAAGTCCACGACTGCGGCACCCTGCGAGTACCCGCCCACCACAATGCTGGTGTCGGGGCAGGCGGCCGCGGTGGCCTGAATGTGTGCACTGGCATCGTCGGCACCGACCGGAGCGGATTGCAGAAAGTCGTATGAGGCAGGGTAATTCACGGCGTACACGCTGACGGTGCGACCACCGAGGGCGTTCTGCAGGTCGTCGACGAACGCCTGCCCGACGAGGCCGAGCCCCGCGGGTTCCGCAGTGCCGCGGGCGAACACCACTTCCACATCCGAACAGGACTCGGCGGCTTGAGCGCTGGCGGCACCGGGGCCGAGCAGGCCCGCAGCGGCAACACCGCCAACACCAGCCATGATCAGGGCACGTCGGACAGAACGGCGATCGGACATGAGTTTCTCCTCGGTCGTGGCCGCTCCGGCGGCGTTATCAAGTGGAATGTCTGAAGTACTGCAGAAAATTCCACCCCACTCCGAGGAGTTAGCCAATGGTGGCTAGCACCCAACCCGGTCACCCGGTTGGCAGGAGCTCCACTGCGCGAAGCGGCTCGTAGACGAAGAGGTACCGGCCGCCGAAGTCGAAGATCGCGGTGAGGAACGCGTCGAGGAGCGGCGGCCAGACGGGGCGAGCGGGTTCCCCCAGCGGCAGAACCACCGCGGTCGCGGTGCCGGACGGGGTGGCGACGGCGATGGCGTCGCCCGGTTTCCCGTAGATCCCGCGGGCAGTGGTTCCCGAGAACAGGTCGTCGACCCAGCCGGCGGTGATGTCCTCGGCGGCATCGATGTTGCGCGACAACGAGAACCCGCCGACGAGGTACTGGGCGAATTGCACGAGCCGGTTGCCGCCCTCCATGTAGTCGATGTGCAGGCCTCCGGTGAGGCCGACACCGTTGAAGCGATCGGGCCGGGCGAGCTGCATCTTGTCGGCCATATCGCCGCCGCGGCTCCAGAAGTAGCGTTCCGAAGAGATGAGGTAGATCGGCCGGTCGTTGTCGCCACGAAGTTTCGCCAGCGCCTCGGAGACAAGCCGTGACCCTGCAGGTTCGACGCCGTCGAGCATGACGACGCCGGCGAGATCGCTGATCGCACCGTTGTCGGCCATGAAACCGGCGACGCTGGTGACCATCGACCCGCCTGCCGAGTGGCCGACGAGGACGAACGTCGTGGGCAGATCGATTGCGTAACCTGCTGCAAGGCTTGCGCTTTCGTGTAGTGCAGCGCGGTCGCCGAGGAAAAGGTCGGCAACGGCACGGTGCATCGTCGAACCGCCGACCCATGCCGCGTCGGGAGCGAAGAAGTTGGATGTCAGTGAAGGCGCGACGACGATCGCGTTCGTGCGCTCGGCGAGGCGGGCCGCCGTGTAGCTGTACATCGGTGCGCTGGCGAGGAATCCGTGCTGCAGGTAGACCAAGCGGGTGGACTCGTCGGCGTCCTCGGGGAAGTACCAGTCCGCTTGGACTGGTCGGCCCGCCCCGATCGGGAGATTCAGCGACGACGTGCGTACGGTGACCGTGCTGTTCGGGGGGAGAACCGGTGGTCCGTCGACGACGTGAATCAGTCCGACAAGGACATTGAGGACGACCGAACCGACGACATTGATCAGCGACGGCGCGCGGGTGGGAGTTTGCTCCACCCCTTCGTCGACCCGAACCGACGCGGTGCGCGCTGAATCCGCGTCGACATCCGGTCGGACCGGGGTATCGAGGCGTTCGCTCGCGTCGGTGGAACCGCTCCCTACGCTCGCATCGTCGCGGTCACTGTCGACGGCGGCATCGTCGGCAGGGTCGTCCTTCGCTTCGTGCTTCTTGCGCCGGGGCTCGTCCGCCTCGACCCCGTCATCGGCGTCGACGTCGGTGTCCGTGACCTTGTCGGAGTCATCGGGCTCGGCCTCGTCCTTCGGCCGGGTCGAGGCGTCGACGTCTCCCCCGTCGTCCGTTGTCGATGCAGATGCGGTGCTGGATTCCGCGGGGGCAGCAGCCGCGCTCGGGGAACTCACCATCAGCACTCCCGTCATCGCCGCGGCTGCGGCAGTGATCCCCAGCAGGACGGTCCATCGTCGTGTCATCAGGTCTCCCCCTCGCTGCGTGTCACCACAGAATAAATAGACATCGAACGCCGTATGTCTATTTATAAGGCGCGGCGGCGCGGAACACAAGGGAAGTTGGCCCGCTGACCGGCATACTGAGGGACGCGATGGCAGAACGTGATTCGGCGGGCAGACCGCAGCGGCGCCCCCGCGGACGACCCGCCGGGGGCGGCAACACCTCGGAGCAGGCGAGGACTGTACTGATGGACGCCGCCGAGCGGCTGATCCTGGACCGCGGCTTCCAAGCCTCGACGATGGAGCTCATCGCCCGCGAGGCGGGCTACTCACGCGCAGCCATGTACCGCCATTTTCCCAGTCGGCAGCACCTGCTCGAAGCTCTGGTCGCACGCAAGACACGCAAGCATCAGGTGGAGATCACCGCGCGACTTCCCGAGAATGCCTGTCTGGCAGATATTCTGGTGGAGAGCCTGGTCATCGTCGCCACCGAGCTGGTCGACGACCCACTGTTGCAGACGCTCTCGGAGCAGACCGATGACGGCTCGGTGGCACACCTCGTCGCGAAGGCGGCGTCGCTACCCGACCTCGTCGAGGAACTCGTCGGTGCGATGGGCGCCGACAGTGACGGTCAGCACCTACGCTCGGGCTTGGACGCCGGGGATGCCGCGCAGTTCATCATCACGACGTCGTTGACGATGCTGCTCGGGGTCGTCCCGGAGATCCAGAACCCGGACACGGCACGACGTTACGTCGAAACCTTCGTTCTGCCAGCAATTCTCGCTGACCCGCCAACGCCGTCAAAGGTCTTCGGGCACTCGGCTCAGCCGCCGGGAGGGGCGTGAAGGAAGTTGCCCGTCGCCGACATGCGGGACTACCGAACGCTCTGACGCAATTCCGCCGACGCGTCGGAGGCGGTGTCGTACACCCGCACGATCGCCTCGTCACCCTTCTTCAGGAACGTGGACTCGCCCAGCGGGGTGTACCGCGTCGCGCCGATGCCGATCAGCACGTTCTCCGGGTGCCCGCTGGCGACCATCAAGGCACCGACATCCTCCAGGGGAGTGTCCGGAGAGCCCTTCTGGTTGGCCAGCCGCTCCACAATCCAGTCCAGCAGCACCTCGCCGTAATACGAGTAGCCGATCAGCGGACTGTCGACGCCGTACTCGTGGGTCTCACCGCCGCTGTTGAGGTAGCAGACCAGGCGCAGGGTCGCGGTCGGACCGTCCGGGGTCAGGTCACTGATGTCGAAAAACTGAGTCGAGACGCCTTTGGACTCCGGGCCCCAATTCTTCTTGAAGCTGATCTTGGGCGCACCGGGCCGCCGAATCGAGCAGTCGTTGAAAGCTCCCAGCGCGAACGGCTGCAGGGTGACAACCGTGTCGCCTTCCCAGACCACGCGGCACGCCAGCCCGACCTCCGGCTCGATCTGCAGGTTGAGCGGACCGTCACTCTCGCCGGGAAGCACGATCGCGTCGTTGGACAGTGGGAACTCGCCGAGAAAGGTGTCCGACCCCGGCGCGTACCACGGGAAGATGCCTTTGGGCGCGGTGCCCTCGCTGGCGACGTTGACGAAATCGACCGCCTCGCCTGCCTGTTCGAGGTGGCCCGCGAAATTTCCCGCGACGCCGAAGCCGAACCAATTGCGCATCTCACTCAGGGAGATCTCGATCACGCCCAGCAGCGTACGCCTGGTCATGCCACCCCTGACGACCGAGGCACTGTTCGGCTGGCGTTCGTCTACCAGTCACATAGCGCGCGGAGACACGGGTATCGGGACACCATGAGCACCGCTGAATCTCAAGAGTCGACTCGGGTCCTGCCGCGCGCCGTGCTGGTGGTCCTCGGCCTTGCCGCAGCAGTGGTCGTCATCGCGGGCATGAAGGCATCAGCCAGCATCCTCGGGCCGACGTTCCTGGCCCTCCTCCTTGTCGTCGCGGTGCATCCGATGCGAAACTGGCTGCGCCGCAAAGGTCTTCCGGAATGGGCCACGGTGACGATCGCTTTGACGGCGATCTATGCAGTGCTGCTCGGGCTGGTCGCCTCGCTCGTGGTGTCTGTGGCCCGGTTCGCCACGATCCTGCCCCAGTATCAGGGGAAGTTCGACGAACTGCTGGGGCAGGCGCGTCGGCTTCTCGGGCAGTACGGCGTCGGCGACGAGCAGGTGCAGAAGGCCCTCAACGTCGACGCGAACCGGGTGTTCAGTGTGATCGGTGCGGCGGTGGGGAGCACCGTCAGTGTGTTATCGGCGCTGCTGCTGGTCGCCACCCTCGCGCTGTTCATGGCCGCGGATGCCGCCGGCTACGGCCGCAGGCTGGCCGTTGTCGAACGTGACCGACCGCACCTGGTGGAGGCACTGCGCACCTTCAGTCGAGGCACCCGGCAATACCTTTTCGTGTCAACGGTTTTCGGGTTGATCGTCGCGGCGCTCGACGTGGTGGCCCTGTGGACCCTGGGCATTCCGCTTCCGCTGCTGTGGGGGCTTCTCGCGTTCATCACCAACTACATCCCGAACATCGGATTCGTCCTCGGTCTCGTCCCTCCGGCGCTGCTGGGCCTTCTTGAGGGTGGACCCATGACGATGCTGATCGTGATCGTGGTCTACAGCATCATCAACTTCGTCGTCCAGACGGTCATTCAACCGAAGATCGTCGGCGACACGGCGGGGTTGTCGGTGACGTTGGCGATGACCTCGCTGATCTTCTGGGGTTGGGTCCTCGGGCCGCTGGGCGCGCTGCTCGCCATCCCGCTCACGTTGCTGGCGAAAGCCCTTCTCGTCGATGCCGATCCGTCAGCGCGGTGGTTCGATGTGTTCCTCGCGAGCAAAGTTCGCACCTGAGGCCTGGTGTGACCGCTGCCTGGCCGGGGTATCCGCGGCACATGGACAGGCATGCACGCGACGACTCGGCCGACGAGCGCGATCCCGAGCCCCCAGGCCCGGCAGACCACGGCCGCGACGGCGGAATGGCGACGCGCGAGATCGCACCCGAACTCGCCGAACCCGACCGCGACTAGGTGCCGCGGTGTCCTCCGCTCCGCGAAACCGGATGCAGTCAATCGCGACATCACTCATCCACCAAGCGAATGATCGTGTTTGACTTCGACAGTGCGGGGCAGCTCTGACCCGGGGCGCGCCATTTCCCCGAGTGGTTGCACGCCCTGTCCTCAGAGTCCAGCAAGAGGCCCTGAGGACCCCGTCGTCGGAGCGAGCAGGCAATCCCGGTCCGGCGGTGGTCCCAAGCCACTACAACCACGTCAGCGGCGCCGCCGCCAGATGATGAAACCGATACCGAGCACAACAGCGACAAGTAGAGCCACAGGGACAGCCGGTTGCTGTTTGACGGTGTCCACGGCGTCGTGGCCGCGCTGGACCACCGTCTCCTTGGCGTCGTGTATCGCGTCTTCGGCCCGGCCTTTCACATCGAGTTTGTCCGTCAACGCGCCAACGGTCTCGCCGAGCTCCGCGCGCGTCTGCTCGATGTCTGCCTTCAGCTCGTCGATGTCGGCGTTCGGACGCGGCTCAGGTTCTGGCGCCATGGCGTGCTCCCTTGATCTCGACGATGTCGGCCTTCACGCTGTCGACGGATTCGGCCGCCGGCGGTGGCACCTGCTGGGCTTGCTTCTTGCCGAGAAGGGCGGCTACGCCCGCGGCGACAAACAGCACCACCGCGACGACCACTGCGGCCGCCCATACAGGAAGGACAAGGGCCAGTGCAGCGACGGCGGCGGCGACAAGCGTCATCAGCCCGATCACCGCGAGCAGCCCCGCCGTACCGACCAGCCCGGCGCCGATGCCGGCGTGCTTGGCTGATTGTTGAATCTCTTTCTGCGCCAACCGCAGTTCGTCGCGAATAAGTCGTGACGTCTGCTCCGTGAGCTGACTGATCAGCTCACCGGTCGACGGCTCGGGTCGTGGTTCGGTCACGCCGTTCCTCCCATCGCACTCGTGCTGCGGAGAGTGCCCGCTGCACCGCAGTCGAAACAGCGCCCGGGAAACGACAAACGCGGCGCAGGGCTCCGTTGCCCTCGCGCCGCGTCGGGCGTCAGGTCAGAAGTCGGTGACGGGGCAGGTGACTTCCACCATGACCGTGTTGGCGACCTCGCCCTCGGTGGTGTTGGCCACGTCGCAACTCTCCAGCGGTGCCGCGCCATCGTTACCGACGACCTGAACGGACTTGCCTTCGCTCTGGAGGCGGGCGATCTCGGCGGCCGCGCTGGGGCCCTGCGACGCAGTGCCGTCCACTGCGGGTGCCGGATCGTCCGGCTCGGCGAGCGCAGTGCCGGAGAAGGTCAGGGACGCGGCCACTGCGGCAGAGCATGCGCCGGCCGCGATGAACAAACGATTCATGACATGCCTTTCTTGACTTGAGAATTTGACAAGGCCCGCCCTCCGTCAGGCTTGAACCCTGGTCCTACCGTGCCGATCGAGTTCCCGACACTCATTAGCTTTAATCACTAATTTCGGTGAGGAATCCAAAAACTTTCGTGCACAGTCTGTTACGCGCTCGAAAACTCGCGTCGTCATTTTTAGCCCACGGGTGGCACCGCTTGCGCTGTTGCAGCGTCGCCAGCGCGGCTGCTGGAGAACAGCCGGGGCACCTCTCGTAGAGTGATAGCCTCAATCACCACACGAGCCCGGCGGAGACATCGATGACCGCACCCAACAGCAACATGCGGTCCCTGGATCGTGCATTCGACGTCCTGGCGGTTCTGCAAGACGCCAAGCAACCCATTCGGCTCAGCGAAATCGCGCGCAGCAGCGGTCTCCATATCGCGACCGCCCAGCGCATCGTCAATGTTCTGCTCGACCGCGGATATGCCGCTCGGACTGCCGACGGCTACACGGCCGGCCCCGCCGCGCTGGCGGTGGCGCATGCATTCATGGTGTCCAATCCGCTCAGCCTCTTGGCGCAGACGACCTTGCAGCAGTTGGCCAGCAGCACCGGCTACACCGCGTCGCTCTATGTACGGGTCGAGAACTCGCGAGTCCTGATCGGGCGCGTGGAGAGTGCGAACCCACTCAGCTACGTGCTGCCTGTCGGCGAGCGACTGCCGCTTCACCTCGGCGGGGCGGGCAAGGTCATGCTCGCGGAGATGGGCGCCGAGGAGCTCGAGGCGGCGCTACCCGACGGCGACTCGCTGACGCTCGCTTCTGGCGCCTCTGTGACGAGGTCCGAACTGATCGCTCAGCTGGACAAGATCCGCACCGAAGGCCACGCGATCTCGGTCAGTGAGCGTAGCTACGGGATCGCCTCGATCGCTGCACCTGTCCGGTCCCCCGACGGGAAGCTGGCCGCCGTGCTGGGCGTGACGGGGCCCGCCGATACCTTGACCGATTCCCAGATCTCTCGCCTGGTCACTGAAATACGTTGGGCTGCAACTAATTTGAGCAGCCGAATTCCGGTCTCCAGCTGACACCTCTCCACTGAGACGGCGCTGACTGCGCCCCCTGTACGCGGCGAGCACGTGGCCGTCGACCGCAGGGCGCTACCTGCATTTGTGGCAGCCGCCACATTCGATGCTTGACAATGCGTCACCGTTGTGACCACCATTACAACATCAAGTGATAGTGACTATCACAGTATGAAACTACAGAGGTTGCTTCCCATGACAAGCCGCGAACATGAAACGCCGCCCGCCGCGTCTCCGCCGGGCTCGCTGATGCACCGCGCATTCGTTCCCCTCGGTCAGCTGGCACTGGCGGCAGTCGGTCTCTATGTCGCTGTCGAATCCACCTCCCTCGGGCTGTGGACGACGCTGGGTCCCGGCCCAGGGCTGTTACCCCTCATCCTTGGTGCAGCGCTGTTCGTCCTGACGGCGATCTGGGCGGTTCAAGCCGTTGTGGAACGTCGCAGGGCCGCGGCCGACGCAGACAGCGCCCCAGCCGAACCACTGGACCGTATCTATGTCGTCGGCGTCGTCGGCGGTCTCATCGTGCTGGCGATCGCGATGCCGTTCGTGGGCTTCCAGATCTCCATGGCCGTATTCCTCTTCCTGGAGCTCCTGATTCTGGGCCGGCAACGCTGGTGGATCGCGGCGGCCGTCGCCGCGGCGGGCAGCTTCGGGGTTTTCCTCCTGTTCGATCGCGTGCTCGCCGTGCAACTGCCGCTGTCCTCGCTGCCGTTCTTGTCCGGGGTGGGGCTGTAGACGATGAATGTGCTTCTCGATCTGGCCAACGGCTTCGCCGAGGCCCTGACGCTGGAAAACTTGGCCTTCGCCTTGATCGGCTGCCTGCTCGGCACCTTGATCGGTGTGTTGCCCGGCATCGGGCCGGTCGCCGGTGTGGCGCTGCTGGTTCCGCTGACGATGAACCTCAACCCCGCGAGCGCCATCATCATGCTGGCGGCCATCTTCTACGGCACGACGTACGGCGGAACGATCACCAGCGTCCTGCTGAACACTCCCGGCGAAGCGGCGTCGGCCATCACCGCCATCGACGGCTACGAGATGACCAAGCAGGGCCGCGCCGGGTCCGCGCTGACCATCGCCGCAATCGGATCGTTCGTCGGCGGAACGGCGGCCACCATCCTGCTCGTCATCGCCGCTCGTCCACTCGGCTCCCTGGGACTGCAGATCGGTCCGCCTGAGTTCTTCGCCCTGGTGATGGTCGGACTATCACTGCTGGTGGCGCTTTCGGGCAAGTCGATGGTTCGCGCGCTGATCTCCGGAGTCATCGGACTGCTGATCGCCATGATCGGCATCGACCCCGTGGCAGGTGCCCCGCGATTCACCTTCGGCTCGGAAAGACTGCTCGACGGAGTGAGTTTCGTGGCGATCGTGGTCGGTCTGTTCGGTCTGTCAGAACTCTTGATCGCCGGACGGCACAAGATCGCGGCGGCCAAAGCCCCCGGCTTCAGGTCCCTCATGCCGACCCGAGAAGACTTCCGGCGCAGCACGCCCTCCATCGGCCGCGGAACCGTCATCGGCTCGGCTCTCGGGTTGATTCCCGGAATGACCGGTTCGGTGTCGTCACTGCTGGCTTACGGCGCGGAGAAACGCTTTTCGCGCTACCGCGACCAGTTGGGAAAGGGGGCCATCGAAGGTGTCGCCGGACCGGAGACAGCCAACAATGCGCACGCCAACGGCGCACTGATCCCGCTGTTCACGCTCGGCATCCCCGCATCCCCGACCATTGCCGTGTTGATGGGCGCGTTCCTGCAGCAGGGGCTCACCCCGGGGCCGACCCTGTTCGCTGAAGACGCCACCGTCGCCTGGGCGATCATCGCCAGCCTGTTCATCGGCAACATCATCCTATTGGCGCTGAACGTCCCGCTGGTGAAGCTGTGGACATCCATTCTCCGGATCCCCTACCCCATCCTCGCCGCCATCATTCTGCTGTTCCTCGTCGTCGGCTCCTACACCATCAACTTCACGGTCTTCGACGTCTTCGTGATGATCGGCGCCGGCGTCCTGGGCCTCGCCATGCGGCGCCTCGACATTCCGCTGGCGCCGCTGGTGCTCACGCTCGTCCTCGGTCCGCTGATGGAACGCTCGCTGCGCGAATCGTTGGAGCTCTCGCTCGGGGATCCCACCGTGTTCCTGACTCGCCCGATCAGTGCGGTCCTGCTCGTCGTCGCCGCCGTCATCGTGCTCAGCCCACTGCTCAAGCTCCGCAAACCCACAATGCTGCAAGACGATCCCGAAACCTAGAACAACCCTTCGATCCGACCCACCCACCAAGGAGAACCCATGTCCCGCAGGTATTTACACATCGCAGTCGGTGCCGCCGTCGTCACCTCACTGGCACTGTCCGGCTGCGGCCGCCCCACCTCCGACAGTGGAGGCGCCGGGGGTGACTTCCCCGGCAACAAGCCGATCGAACTGGTCGTGGCATTCGCCCCGGGCGGGGCGGTCGACACCGCGGCGCGCCTCGTCGCACCCGAACTCGAGGAGAGTCTCGGCACCAACGTCGAGGTCGTCAACCGTCCCGGTGCCGGCGGCCAGATCGGATACACCGAGCTGACGAGCGCCAAGCCCGACGGTTACACCATCGGTGCGACGGGCTCACCGTCCGTGGTGGTTTCGCCGTTGGATCCCGCCCGCGGCGCGCAGTACACCCGCGCCAGCTTCGAGCCGCTGGGCATGCAGGTCGTCGACCCTGCCGTCATTGGTGTCGCGCCGGACAGCCCCTACACCGACCTCAAGGGGCTGATCGACGCTGCAAAGGCCAGTCCCGGCAGCATCACCGCCACCACCACAGGGATCCAGACCGGCGAACACTTCGCGTTGGCGCAGATCAAAGAGGTGACCGGTGCCGATCTGGCCCCCGTCCACTTCTCCGAAGGCCAGTCGCAAGCTGTCGCAGCGTTTCTCGGTAATCACGTCCCTGTCTACGTCGGCAGCACCAGCGACGTGATCGACCTCGTCAAGCAGAACAAGATCCGCGTCCTCGGCGTGATGGACTCGCAGCGCAGCAAGTTCCTTCCCGACGTTCCCACGTTCCAGGAATCGGGCTTCGACGTCATCTCCACGACCGCGCGCGGCTACTCGGCACCGGCCGGGTTGCCCGAGCCTGTCGCGGAGAAGCTGCAATCCGCGCTGAAGTCGGCGATCGAGAACGAAGAGGTACAGACCAAGATGACCGACCTCGGTTTGGAGACCCGCTACCTCGACCCGCAGCAGTACGAGCAGCTGTGGACCGAGCAGGAAACCACCTACAAGGAACTCATGCCGGCTGTCGCCCAGGAGAGCAACTGATGACAACGAATACCGCTGATCTGGCAACAGATCTGATCGCACGATACGCAAAGTTGCCGACGGCCAACGTGGCCGATGCGATGGATCGACTGGGCGCAATGGACTCCCGCATCAAACCGGTCTGGTCCGGCGCCACGCTGGCCGGACGGGCCTACACCGTGTGGACGCGTGCCGGTGACAACAAGGTTCTTCACGAGGCGCTGCGACTGGCGGCCCCCGGCGATGTCCTGGTCGTCAACGGCGAAGGCGATGAGAGCCGGGCGCTCCTCGGCGAGCTGATGGGCGAACGTGCGAAAGTGAACGGACTCGCCGGGTTCGTGGTGGACGGCGCCGTGCGTGATGCCGAGGTTCTCGGCGAGATCGAGGTGCCCGTGTTCGCGCGCGCCGTCACACCCGCCGGCCCGTTCAAGCACGGCCCGGGCAAGCTCGGCACCACCGTGGCCGTCGGTGGGGTAGCGGTGGCGCCGGGCGATTTGGTCCTCGGCGATTCAGACGGCGTGGTCGTCGTACCGCAGGCCGACGCGGAGCGAGTTCTGATTGCCGCCGAAGCGAAGTTCGCGGACGAGACCGCGCGCCGCGCTGACATCAAGGCCGGGCGCTGATGTCTCATTCTGCAAAGACACCCCTCCGGTGCGCAGTCATCGGCCTCGGCGAGGCGGGTGCCAAGTACGCCGCAGCACTCACCGACAGTGGGCACACCGTGGCGGGGTTCGATCCCGGCCCGACGGAGACTCCCCCGGGTGTCAGCCGGACCGCAACTGCTGCGGAAGCCGCGAACGGCGCCGACGTCATCCTCGTCCTCACAGCGGCGAAAGCGTCGCGGCCTGTCGCCGATTCGGTGATCGCGTCCCTCAAGCCGGGATGCTGCTACGCCGACTTCACGTCCTCGTCACCGTCGGCGATGCGGGAAGTCGGCGAGCTGACCGAACGCGCAGGCGCGAAGTTCTGCGATGTCGCCATCCTGGGGCCGGTCTCGTGGCACGGCGCCAAGACACCTTTGATGCTGGCAGGCAGCGGCAGTTCACTGATCGCAGAGTTGGCCCAGGAGTGGGGCGCGCCGAATGAAATCGTCGACGGTGCACCGGGATCGGCCATGGCGCACAAGCTGCTCCGCAGCGTGCTGATGAAAGGGCTTGCCGGCGTTGTAACCGAAGCGGTGACCGCGGGAGCCGCTGCAGGGTATGAACAGTGGATTCGCGACCAGATCGCCGCGCAGCTGGCGGGCGACGGTCACGCGGTCGTCGATCGTCTTCTCACCGGCACCCGCACCCACGCCGAGCGCCGCTCACATGAAATGCATGACACCGCACAGTATCTCGCCGATCTCGGGGTGCCTTCAGAAATAACGGAGGCGACCGCGACGGCCCTGAAGCGCATCGCAGGCGAGCAGCGGTCGAGCGAGCAACACGCTGCCGAAAGTACTGCCCATCCGTGACGTGCCCACCCATCGTGGATTCAACACATCCTGAGGTGGGCATCCAGGACTGGTGAGTGATGCAGACCGGGAGACGTTCATCGTCGAGAGCCTCGTCGATGCCTTCGCCGATCTCATGGCAGCCGACCCCGACGCCTTCCGGACCAAGTTCCGCAAGATGGCGGCTGATCCGTTCGCGTTCTACCGCGGCAGCGCCTGCCTTTTCTACGCTGACGTCGCCGCCCGCGAGGACAGATGGGCCGACGAACGCACCAGCAAGGTATGGATCCAGGGCGACCTGCACGCCGAGAACTTCGGCACCTACATGGACGGTGCGGGCGTCCTCATCTTCGACGTCAACGATTTCGACGAGGCGTACGTCGGTCATTTCACCTGGGACCTGATGCGGTTCGCGGCGAGCGTGGCGCTGATGTGCTGGCAGAAGGCGCTTTCCGACGAGGTGATCACCGACTTGATCGAAACGTTCACCCGCGCCTACGTGCGGCAGGTGCGGTGGTTCGTCGACGTCGACGACGACTCCTCCTTCTCGCTCAACCTCCTGACCGCCCGCGGAGCGGTGCTGTCCGCCCTGCAGGCCGCTCGGCTCTCGACACGCGCAGAGATGCTGAACCACATCACCGTGGTCGACGAAAACGACCGGCGCTTCCGCGATCTGAGCGGAGTCGTGCGATTGGACGGCGACGAACGAGTGCAAGTCGAAGCCGCGTTCGAACGTTACCTTGGCACCATCCCAGAGACGCAGCGCTTTCGCGGCATCGCGTACGACATCAAAGACGTCATCTCCAAAACCGGATTCGGCATCGGCAGCGCGGGCCTGCCGTCCTACACCATTTTGATCGAGGGATTCAATCAGGCGTTGGACAACGACGTCGTGCTGACGATGAAGCAGGGCAACGTGGCTGCACCGAGCCGCGTCGTCGACGACCCTGACGTGCACGCGTACTTCACCCACCACGGCCATCGCACCGCGGTACCCAGCGGGCCCTGCAGGCACACGCCGACCCCTTGCTCGGGTACACCGACATCGACGGGGTCGGCTTCGTGGTCAGTGAGCTGTCTCCCTACGAGGCCGATCTCGACTGGAGCGAACTCACCGAACCGGACGAACTCCGCGAGGTCATCGAGCAGCTCGGCCAGGCGGTAGCCAAGGTGCACTGCGTCAGCGACGCCGACAGTGACCAGTCGCTCGTCGACTTCCAGACCGAAGAGGCGATCGTTGCGGTGATCGGCGACCGCGAGAACGAATTCGTCAGCGACATCGTCGAATTCGCGTTGTCCTACGCCTCCACCGTGCGCGACGACCACCGTCACTTCGTCGAGGCGTTCCGGGCGGGTCGGATCCCGGGCGTCTCTGCGACATGAGCGGTCGGGGGCCGTCCCGGAAGTGGTGACCGAACTCTGACGAACGTCGCACAACTGGGCATTGAGCGTTTATCGGACCGCCGGGCGTGGGGATGCCCTGGTCACCACGGCGACAGGAGCCACCCATGCGGCGAGCGGTAGGGACATGACCGTACTTCCCCCCGATCCTGACCCCAGCGACACCACCGGACTGTCGGAGGGTGGCAGTGTCCAGCCCGGCGACACACCGCCGGACTCGGGATCGCTGTCCGCCTCGGCGAACCAGGATCCGGTACCGGCTCGGCGATTCACGCCGGTGGCGATGGCGGGGATGGTCGGTGTCGGACTCTTGTTCGTCCTGTTCCTCACGGTCGCCGTGATCTACGCCCTGCAGGTGTTCGGCCTCATGGACCGGTGGTAGCCCGGCTGCCCGTCGTCTTCTTGCGCCTCGTTCATTCACTTGATTAAATGTTAATAATCTTAATCAATACACGACGAAGGAAGCGGCGATGGCGGCCGACACCACACTGGACACCCAGCAGCCCATCCGACGGTGGCGATGGACAGCCCTTGCGCTCGCTGTCGTCCAACTGTTCACCCCGGCCGCGATCACCCAGGCCTACGGAGAGTTCCTCTCCACGGGCGCGACGAACGCGGCACTGATCACCCCGGCGGGATACGCCTTCTCCATCTGGGGGCCCATCACGCTCCTGTGTGCGATCACGTGCGCTTTGATCACACGCTTCGGACTCAACGCACCATGGGAGCGGCAGCTCCTCGTTGCGGCATCGACGGTCTTCGTCGGATTCGTCGCGTGGTTGCTCGCGGCTGCCCAGGACTGGCTGTGGGTGACCGTCGCCATCTTCGCCGTGATGGTCACCGCGCTGCTGTGGATCATGCGCACCCTGACTCAGCAAGGAGCCAGCGCGGCGACGCCGACCTGGTTGCTCAGGCTGACCATCATCACCCTCGGGCTCTATCTCGGCTGGAGCGGTGTGGCGGTCTTCGCCAACATCGCGGCGGCATTGATCGACGGAGGCTGGCCGTCAAGCGACGTGACATGGCAGGCCGTCATTCTGGTGGTCGCGGCGGTCGCCGCCTGCGGGGTGACGTTGTATCTGCGCGGGACACCGGGTTATGTGGCGGCCACGCTGTGGGCTCTGGTCGCGATCTCGATCGGGGCGGCGCAACGCGGCTCGACACTGCTCGCCGGCATGTCGGCCGTCGCCGCCGGCGCCGTCCTCGCGGCCGCGATCACCGCCGTCCTGACGGCACGTTCTCGTCGGAGCGACGGCGGCTGAGCAGCTTTCGGATCTCGATGTCCCAGGTGGCGGAGTCTCGCTCCGATATCCAACTCCCCGGCCGTACGGGCTGCATCAGTAACGCTAATTCACGTGAAGAATCTTTAGCTGTACTGATCCGACACACGGCCCTAACGTCGTCGGCGTGAGCACCGCCTACCTCGTCGTCCTCAGCGGCTTCGCCACCACGATGGCGCTCATCGCCGCCATCGGCGCCCAGAACGCCTTCGTCCTGCGTCAGGGAATCCGCGGTGAACACGTGCTGCCCGTCGTCGCGGTCTGCACGGTGTCGGATCTGGTACTGATCGCAGCCGGCATCGCAGGCTTCGGCGCACTCATCGCTGCGCACCCCGACATCGTCACCGTCACCACCTACGCCGGCGCCGCATTCCTCATCGGCTACGGGCTTCTGGCAGCCCGCCGCGCCGTCAAACCCGGCACCCTGACCCCCGCCGACGCGGCACCCGCGCGCCTGGCTGCCGTCCTCGCGACCTGCCTGGCGCTGACGTTCCTCAACCCACACGTGTACCTCGACACCGTGATCCTGCTCGGCGCTCTCGCCAACGAGCATCAGGACAGCAAATGGCTGTTCGGCATCGGCGCAGTCACCGCGAGCGCGGTGTGGTTCGCGGGGCTGGGATTCGGGGCCAAGCGACTCGGCCACCTCTTCGCCTCGCCGCGCACCTGGCGCATCCTCGATGCAGTCATCGCGGTCACGATGATCGGACTGGCCATCTCGCTGATGGTGCGCTGAGGGCGGGTGACCGAAGTGCTCCGCCTGATAAGTGTCGCGATGTAACGCAAGGCACTAGCCTCGTCGATGTGACTGTCGTGCACCTCGTCAAGCTCGCCGCAGTGAATGCGCTCATCGGTGGAGCCGCCCTGGCCGCCGCAACGCAGGCCGGCGCGCAGCCGGCGGTGCCGTTCGACCCGCCCCCGCCGCCGCCCGCGGCGGCACCGGCGCAGCCCCAGACGCCGGTGTTCCAGTACATCCCGATCGCCGAGGGCGCCGCTTCCGGCTCCCCGGGCGCCGCCCCGTCCGGGCCCGTCGCGCCCCCCGCTCCGCCGCCGGCCGGCGCTCCCTACATCCCGCCGGTGCCGAACGCGAACTTCGGCAACACCGGCCAATTCGACTTCCTGCGCGACCTGTGGAACATGCGGAACAATCCGGAGTTCATGCAGACCGTCGGCCCTGGTCAGATGGACCCGGCGACGTGGGTACCGCCGACGCCCTACGGCGATCCCGCGACCGCACCTCCCCCGCCCGCACCCGGCTCGCCGCCGGTTCCTGCCTCCGCCCCGCCGCCGATCTGGCCGCCGGTGCCGGTGCCAGCACCCGCCCCGTAGCGGCAAACCGCATCTTCTGTTCTTGGTGATCGCAACCGGCGAATTTGCCGTGCGCGACGCCTACGGTCCGGACCCATGCCGGAACAGCAGGAGAACACGCCCCGAAAACTCAATGAGGACTGGCTGGCCGTCATCGTCGGCCTGACACTGCTCGCCCTCGTCCTCGTCGGAGCCCTTCCCGGGAGCGTGATCCCGTGACGGAGCAGGCCGCCCAGACATCCGAGCAGCAGCAGCGCGCCGCGTCCGGCATCGGGTATGCCGTCGCCGGAGTTCTCGTCGTCCTCCTACTGGGCGCCGCCACCCGCTTCCTCGAACAACAGGTACCGAAGTGGGCCGACGGCACCGCATTCGAGGGCGCCGCCAAAGCCATCGAATTCCCCGTCTACGCCATCGCCCTCGGCCTGATCGGGAACGTGGTGTTGTCGCGGCTGGCGCTGCGGGATTCGTTGGCCGCCGGGTTCCGCACCGAGTTCTTCATCAAGACCGGGCTTGTGCTGCTGGGCGCATCCATCAATCTCAAGCTGCTCGTCACCGCCGCAGGGCCCGCGATTATCCAGGCCCTGCTGCTGATCTCCATCGTGTTCGGGTTCACCTGGTGGCTCGGCGGACGACTGGGCATCGACGACAAGCTTCGGGCCCTGCTGGCCTCGGCCGTGTCGATCTGTGGAGTCAGCGCCGCCATCGCCGCCGCCGGAGCCGTACAGGCACGACGCGAGCAGCTCGCCTACGCCGCCTCACTGGTCATCGTGTTCGCGCTGCCGTCGATCTTCTTGCTGCCGTGGCTGGCCGGCCTGTTCGGACTGCCCGACGCAGTTGCCGGCGCGTGGATCGGCGGCAACATCGACACCACCGCCGCCGTCGCTGCCGCGGGGGCGCTCGCCGGTGAGGACGCGCTGCAGATCGCGACGATCGTCAAGACCACCCAGAACGCGTTGATCGGCATCGTGGCGATCGCGTTGACCGCCTATTTCGCTTTGAAGGTGGAGAGGCGCAGCACCGAGGAGGCCCGCCCGACGATCGGCCAGTTCTGGGAACGCTTCCCCAAGTTCGTGCTGGGCTTCATCGCGGCGTCGATCATCGGGACGCTCTACCTGCAGTACGGCGGCGACAAAGCCAGCATCACCACGGTCAACGATCTGCGCACCTGGTTCCTGATCTTCGCGTTCGTGGCGATCGGCCTGGAGTTCTCCCTCAAGGGGCTGCGCGACGCGGGCTGGCGGCCCATCGCGGTGTTTGCCTCGGCCACCGTCGTCAACATCGTCGTCGCGCTGGGACTCGCGCTCGTGTTGTTCGGCAGTTTCGAGGTGAGCTAGCTACCCTCGCGAGGTGAGCAGCTCGGTGTCCCGCCGCCGTTTCCTCGGGATCGCGGCGGGCACCGCGGCGTTGCTGACCGCCTGCGCCCAAGACAAGCCCGGCGCCGTGGCCGACGACGGATCCGTCACCGTCACCCATGCGTTCGGTGAGACGCGGATCCCTGCGCCGCCCACCAAGGTCGTCAGCGCTGGTCTGACCGACGCCGACGACCTGCTCGCTCTCGGCGTCGTTCCCATCGCGGTGACGGACTGGTTCGGCGCGGAACCGTTCGGGGTGTGGCCGTGGGCACAACCGCGGCTGGGCGGCGCGCAACCCGCCGTGTTGTCGCTGGCCGACGGCATCCAGATCGACCAGGTCGCCGCGCTCGCCCCCGACCTGATCGTCGCCACCGACGCCGGCCTCGACGGGGAGACGTACAACCGGTTGTCGGCCATCGCGCCGACCATCGCCCAGACCGGCCCGGCCGCATTCTTCGAACCGTGGCGCGATCAGGCGAGCGCCATCGGCCAGGCGGTGTTCCGCCACGACGACATGGCGAAGCTCATCGCCGACATCGACGGCAAGTTCACCGGGGTCAAGGACGCAAATCCCCAATTCGCCGGCAAGAAGGCGCTGCTGCTGGCGGGGACGTTGTTCGAGGACAGCGTGCAGATCAACGGACCGGCCTGGCGACACGAGTTCCTGACCCAGATGGGGCTGACGGTCGTCGAGACCGACGACGCGCTCGTCCCCCGCGACCGGATCGCGGAGGTTCTCGACGAGGCCGACGTGCTGATCTGGACCACGGAGAACGACGCCGAACAGGCGACGCTTCTCGCCGACCCGACCATCGCAGGCCTGCGCGCCCCGCAGCGCCATGTGTTCACCGGCAAGGAGCTCACGGGCGCCATCGCCTACGCCTCCACGCTGTCGTATCCGGTGGTCGCCGACCGGTTACCGCCGATGCTGGCCGCAGCGCTGAACTGAGGTCTAATGGGTCGGTGACCGACCCGACCCTTGACCAGCACGTCTCCTTCGCGCGCGTGGGATCGTCCTACTATCCGGTGCTCGTCGCCGTGTTCACGGCGCTGGTGATCATCTCCAACCTCACCGCGACCAAGGGCGTCGAGTTCGGGCCGATCATCACCGACGGCGGATTCATCGTGTTCCCGCTGACCTACGTGATCGGCGACGTGCTCTCCGAGGTCTACGGATTCAAAGCCGCGAGGCGGGCCATCTACACCGGGTTCGCGATGAACATCCTTGCCGCTCTTGCGCTCTGGGTGACGATCTATCTACCCGCCGCAGACTTCTACGAAAACCAGGAGCACTTCGAGAACATCGCGCACTCCTACACGGGGCTGATCATCGCCGGACTGGCCGGGTTCATCGTCGGGCAGACGCTGAATGCGTGGTCGCTGGTGCTGATCAAGGAGCGCACCAAGGAGAAGCACCTGTGGGCCCGTCTCGTGGGGTCGACCTTCGTGGGGCAGCTCGGTGACACCGTCGTGTTCTGCGCGATCGCGGCGAGCGTCATCGGCATCACGTCGTTCGGCGACTTCGTGATCTACACCGCGCAGGGATGGCTGTACAAGACGGTCGTCGAGGTGGCGCTGCTGCCGATCACCTACCGGGTGATCGCCTTCATCAAGCACCGCGAACCGAGCTACCAGCCGGTCGCTGTGTGAGACCCGTAACCGAACGCGCCGGAATTGCGTTCCGGCAGGGAAAGTTCGAGTACGGGCCAGCTGGAATGCAATTCCGGCGGATGATCTTGAGTCCTCCCTAAGGGCCCTCTGGCAAGGCTCGCAGAGCTTCGCCGAGGAGGGAGACTTCGAACCTACTCGGCGGTAGCTTTGGTAGATGAGCGTGACTGCGGAGGAGTTGGACACAGTGCGCACCGGGGGCGTACGGCGGATTCTCGATTACGGAGATCGGGCGCTTCTGCTCGAATTCGACAGCAGCGCAGAGGTACTGGCATGGACCGAGGCCGTACGAGCGGCCGACCTGGTGGGCGTGGTCGATATCGTGCCCGCCGCCAGGACGATCTTGGTGAAGCTGGCGGGCACCCGCTACCAGGCGCCCACCCGGCAGCGCCTCGGCGGCGTGCGACTGTCCGCCGATGCGGTGGCCGAGTCGGCGACCGCATCGGAAGCCGACGTCGTCATCGACGTCACCTACGACGGGGAGGACCTGGACGAGGTCGCCCGGCTGACCGGGCTGAGCACCGCCGAGGTCGTCGCCGCCCATACCGGAACGTTGTGGCGGGTCGGATTCAGCGGCTTCGCACCGGGTTTCGCGTACCTGGTCGGCGGGGACGAACGCCTCGCCGTCCCGCGCCGGTCCGAACCGCGCACCAAGGTGCCTGTCGGCTCCGTGGGCCTGGCCGGCGAATTCAGCGGCGTCTACCCGCGTGAATCCCCCGGGGGCTGGCAACTGATCGGCCGCACCTCGGCGGTGCTGTGGGACGTCGACCGCGACCCACCGGCACTGCTGACGCCGGGCATGTGGGTGCAGTTCGCCGCCACCGACGAGGCCCGAGCATGAGCGGCGTGACGCTGGAGGTACTGCAGACCGGGCCGCTGGCCATCGTCGAAGACCTGGGTCGAGCGGGGCTGTCCCACATCGGCGTGACCCGGTCCGGTGCCGCCGACCGCCGAGCCCACACGCTGGCCAACCGCCTCGTCGCCAATCCCGACGACCGCGCCACCGTCGAGATCACACTCGGCGGGTTCACCGCCCGGGTCCACGGCGGAAACGGCGAGGGCATCGCGATTGCCGTCACCGGCGCCGACGCCGACCCGGCGGTCAACGGAGTTCCGTTCGGTACCAACAGCATCCACCACGCCCACGATGGCGAGGTGATCTCACTCGGGCCGCCGAAGGCGGGGTTGCGCTCGTATCTGGCGGTACGCGGCGGCATCGATGTCGAGCCGGTACTCGGGTCACGCAGCTACGACGTGATGTCGGCGATCGGCCCGCTGCCACTGCGGCGCGGCGACGTCCTCCCCGTCGGCGTACACACCGACGATTTTCCCGAGCTGGACCAGGCGCCGGTCGCGGCGATCGACGACGCGCCACTCGAGCTCAATGTCGTGCCCGGCCCGCGCGACGACTGGTTCATCGACCCCGACCTGCTGATCCGCACCAACTGGCAGGTCACCAACCGCAGTGACCGCGTCGGCATGCGGCTGGTCGGCATGCCATTGGAGTACCGCTGGCCCGACCGGCAGTTACCCAGCGAAGGTGCCACTCGGGGCGCGATCCAGGTTCCCCCCAACGGTTTCCCGGTGATCCTCGGCCCGGACCATCCGGTGACCGGCGGTTACCCGGTGATCGGCGTGGTCACCGACGACGACGTCGACAAGATCGCACAGGCCCGGCCGGGCCAGACAGTTAGGTTGCACTGGTCACGGCCGAGACGCCCGTTCGAGGACTAACGAGTTTTCTCGAACGCTGGTAGACACTCAGGTGTGCGCGCACGACTCGTCCACACCTCCGATCTCGACGACGAGACCCGCGAGGACGCCCGCCGGATGGTCATCGATGCGTTCGACGGCGACTTCGACGACGACGACTGGGAGCACGCCCTCGGCGGGATGCACGCGCTGATCTGTCAGCGGGGCGAGGTAATCGGACACGCGGCCGTCGTCCAACGCAGGCTCTACTACGGGGACGTCGCACTGCGCTGCGGCTACGTCGAAGCGGTCGCCGTCACCCAGGCGCACCGCGGACAAGGCCTCGGCGGGGTTCTGATGGACGCCGTCGAGCAGGTGGTGCGGGGCGGATACCACCTCGGCGCACTCGGTGCCAGCGAACTCGGCGAGCCGCTGTACACCAGCCGTGGGTGGATCCAGTGGAAGGGGCCGACGTCGGTGCTCGCCCCGGGCGGGTCGGTGCCGACGCCCGACGACGACGGTGGCGTGTTCGTGCTGGTGGGCGAGCTGCCACCGCAGGTGACGCTGGACCCGACGGCCGCGATCGCCTGCGATTGGCGCAACGGCGACGTGTGGTGAACTGACCTCACAGCCGGAGCAGGCCTACGGTGAACGGAATTTCACCCCGTGAGCGGGGGTGACACAGCTGCGCAACGATCGCTTAATCACCCCGAAACACGGCATGCATAGACATTGGGCATGAGTGAGCCGGACTGGGCGCCGCTCACCGGATTCCGGGTTGCGGTCACCTCCGCGCGGCGCGCTGACGAATTGAGTGCGCTGCTGCGTCGCCGCGGTGCGACCGTCACCAGCGCCGCGGCGATCGAGATGGTGCCGCTGCCCGACGACGACGAGCTGCGTGAGCGCACGCAATCGCTGATCGACACACCCCCGGACATCGTCATCGCCACCACCGGCATCGGCTTCCGCGGGTGGATCGCCGCAGCCGACGGCTGGGGCATGGCCACCGACCTGACCGCCGCCCTGAGCAAGGCCCGCATCGTCTCCCGCGGCCCGAAAGCCACCGGAGCGCTGCGCGCGGCGGGGCTGCCGGAGGAGTGGTCGCCGGAGTCGGAGTCTTCCCGCGAGGTGCTGCACTACCTCGTCGAAGGCGGCATCACGGGCACCCGCATCGCCGTGCAACTGCACGGCGCCACCGCGGAATGGGACCCCTTCCCCGAGTTTCTCGACGAATTGCGTTCCGCGGGAGCCGAAGTCGTGCCGATCCGGGTGTACCGCTGGCATCCGGCACCGCGCAACGGCGATTTCGACGCACTGGTCGCCGGCATCGCGGAGGAGAAGTTCGACGCCGTCAGCTTCACCTCGGCGCCGGCCGTCGCATCGGTGCTGATGCGTGCCACCGAGATGGGCCTCGAGGCGGAAGTGTTGTCGGCCCTGCGCAACGGGGTGCACGCGATGTGCGTGGGGCCGGTCACCGCCCGGCCGCTGGTTCGGCTCGGCGTGCCGACGTCGGCGCCTGAACGAATGCGATTGGGCGCGTTGGCCCGTCACATCACCGATGAGCTACCGCTGCTGCAGGCCCGCACCGTTCGGGTTGCCGGACACCTGCTGGAGATCCGCGGCAACTGCGTGCTCGTCGACGGTGCGGTGAAGGCGCTGTCCCCCGCGGCGATGGCGACGATGCGCGCACTGGCTCTGCGGCCGGGCGCGGTGGTGTCGCGGACGGATCTGTTGCGGGCACTGCCAGGCTGCGGCACCGACACCCACGCCGTCGAAACGGCGGTACTACGGCTGCGAACGGCCCTGGGCGACAAGAAGATGGTCGCCACGGTCGTCAAACGCGGATACCGGCTTCCGGTCGACGAGGCGTTCGCGTCATGAGCCTGCTCCTGGTGGCACACGGCACGCGCAAGCAGAGCGGGGTGTCGCTGATCGGCGACATCGCCGCGCAGGTGTCCTCGGCACTGGACCGTCCCGTCCGTGTCGCATTCGTCGACGTCCTCGGCCCGACCCCATCGGAGTTGTTGCGCGAGAAGCTGGACCGCCCCACGGTCCTGGTTCCTGCGTTCCTTTCGCGCGGCTATCACGTCAGCCGGGACATCCCGTCACACGTCGCGCAGAGCGGGCACCACGACGTGACGGTCGCCCGCGCACTGGGCCCCGACCCCGCGCTGGTCCGCGTCCTGGTCGAGCGGCTGATCGAAAGCGGCTGGTGCCCTGATGATTCGGTGATCCTCGCCGCCGCGGGTACATCGGATCCGGCGGCAATGCGCGATCTGCACACCACCGCCACATGGCTGTCGGCGACCATCGGCTCACGAGTCGAGCTGGCCTTCGCCGCCACCGGCGAACCGCGGATCGCCGATGCGGTGGCCGCAGTTCGCCGGCAGGGCCGCCGAGTCGTCGTCGCGTCATACCTGCTGTCCGACGGGCTTTTTCAGGATCGCCTGCGCGACAGCGGTGCCGACCTGGTCACCGATCCGCTGGGCACGCACCCCGGGGTGACGCGATTGATCGCCACCCGGTTCCAGCGCGCCTGCGCGGTACTGACCCCTTGGCGGCCCGTCGTCGCCGCGCTGTCGGCGAAAGGCTAGGGGTGCCGCTTCTCTGATGCGGGCAGGGAGGCCACCAGCGGGGTGTCCACCCCCACACGGCCGACCCTCATGGCTCCACCCGGATCGCCGAGCGGCTCGTCGCGCCCCGGCAGTGTGAGGCTGAAGAACTCGGCGTTGTCAGCCATAAACGCCAGCTCCTCGTCGGGCAGATCGGTCTCGTAGTAGATCGCGTCGACCCGGCAGGCAATGCGGCACGCGCCGCAGTCCACACACTCGTTGGGGTTGATGTACATCGCGCGGTTGCCCTCGTAGATGCAGTCCGCAGGGCACTCCGCCACACAGGACTTGTCGACGATGTCCACGCACGCGCTACCGATCACGTAGGTCATACCGTCAACGGTATTGCGCACTCCGGCTGTCCACAGGGGCCGAAAGTCCCTACTTCGTCTGCCGCGGAATAGCATTCCTGGTCGCGGCCCGCGGGCGATTCACAGCCGGGAATGCTATTCCGCGGCGGGTCAGGAGCCGATTTGGACGTCGCCGTCGGGGGTGATCCGCGTGGGGTAGACGGGCAGCGCGTAGTCGGGATTGTCGAGGCAGCTGCCGTCGTCGAGGGCGAAGGCCTGCTTCTTGATCGGCGACTGCACCGTCGGGCGGCCGGCGCGGTCACCGACGATGCCGCGCGAGATCACCGCCGCACCGGAAAACGGGTCGATGTTGCCGACAGCGTGCAGGGTGCCGTCGTCGAGCCGGAACAGCGCGGCCTGTTCACCGTCGGGCAGCAGCACCCCGACCCCGCGGTTGGGGATCAGGAAGTCATACCGGCACGCGGTCGTCCACACCTTGGACGCACTCAGCGTCTCATCAAGCACGGTCATCGGAGGCTACCTTCCTACCTTCGGCATACCGATCGGCACCGGCGAGGGCACCTTGCGGCCCCCGTTCTCGGTGAACGTGATCGTGGGATCGGGGACGTCGGGGGCGTTGACGAATGACACGAACCGCGACAGCTTGTCCGGATCTTCCAGCACGCCTTTCCACTCGCAGGCGTACCCGTCGACGTGCCGGGCCATGGCCGCCTCGAATTCCTCGGCCAGACCCAGAGAGTCGTCACAGATCACCTCCCGCAGATGCTCCAGTCCTCGCTCCTGGACCCACGGCGCGGTGCGCTGCAACCGGTCGGCGGTGCGGATGTAGAACATCAGGAACCTGTCGATGTAGCGCACCAGCGTCTCGTCGTCGAGGTCGCCGGCGAGCAGTTCGGCATGCCGCGGCGTCATGCCGCCGTTGCCGCCGACATAGAGGTTCCAGCCGTTCTCGGTCGCGATGACACCGACGTCCTTGCCGCGGGCCTCCGCACATTCGCGCGCGCACCCCGAGACTCCCATCTTGATCTTGTGCGGAGAACGCAGCCCGCGATAGCGCAGCTCGAGGTTGATCGCCATCTGCACCGAATCCTGCTGGCCGTAGCGGCACCAGTCACTGCCGACACAACTCTTGACCGTGCGCAGCGACTTGCCGTACGCCTGACCGGATTCCATGCCGCCCTCGACCAGCCTGCGCCAGATCTCGGGCAGCTGGTCGACCCGCGCCCCGAACATGTCGATGCGCTGACCGCCGGTGATCTTGGTGTACAACCCGAAATCTCGGGCGATCTCACCGATCAGGATCAGATGCTCGGGCGTGATGTCACCGCCGGGCACCCGCGGCACCACCGAATAGCTGCCGTTGCGCTGGATGTTGGCCAGGAAGTGGTCGTTGGAATCCTGCAGCGACGCCTGCTCGCCGTCGAGGATGTGGTCCGAGCTCGTCGAGGCGAGGATTGACGCGACGACGGGTTTGCAGATGTCGCATCCCTTCCCGGTGCCGAACCGCTCGATCAACCCGCTGAACGTGCGGATCGAGGTGGCGCTGACGATCTCGAACAGATCGGCACGTGAATGAGAGAAGTGCTCGCACAACGCCTTCGACTGCTGCACCCCCTCGGCTTCGAGGAGCTGCTTGAGCAGCGGGATGCAGGACCCGCAGGACGTGCCCGCCTTGGTGCACTGCTTCAGCTGCGCGACGTCGCAGCAGCCGGTGCCGATCGCGTCGGTGAGGTCACCCTTGGTGACGTTGTTGCACGAGCAGATCTGCGCCGCCGGTGGCAATGCACCGATACCCAATTGTGCTGATTCCGAGGATGATCCAGCGGGCGCGATCAGCGCCAGCGGATCTCCCGGCAGCGGCTCGCCGACCATCGGCCGCAGAATTCCGTAGGCCGACGCGTCGCCGACGAGGATGCCGCCCAGCAGGGTCTTGGCATCGTCGGACAGCACCAGTTTTGCGTACGTCTGGTTGACGGCGTCGTTGACCACCACCTCGAGGCAGTCGGGGGTGGCGCCCAGCGCGTCACCGAAGCTGGCGACGTCGACCCCGAGCAGCTTCAGCTTGGTCGACATGTCGGCTTCGGGGAATTCGGCTCCACCGCCGAGCAGGCGGTCGGCCACCACCTCGGCACTGGTGTATCCCGGGCCGACCAGTCCGTAGCATCGACCCTCGATGGCGGCTACCTCGCCGATGGCGTAGATGTCGGGATCGCTGGTCACGCAGGACAGATCCGTGAGCACGCCGCCACGCTCGGCGATCTCGAGGCCTGCGTCCCGCGCCAGCTCGTCGCGCGGACGGACTCCGGCGGCGAACACGACGACGCCGCAGTCGATGAACGTCTCGTCGCTCAGCGTCACCCGCAGCGAATCATCGACGGCGGAGCGCTTGAGCGGCCTGTTGCGCTGTGCGGGTTTGATGGACTCGGTTCCGACGTCGGTATGCACGGTGATGCCGAGCTCGCCGATCATCCTGCCGAGCAGGGTGCCGCCCGCTTCGTCGAGCTGCTGGGCCATCAGTCGCGGAGACCGCTCGACGACATGGGCGTCGAGGCCGAAACTGCGCAGCGCGTTGGCGGCCTCGAGGCCGAGCAGGCCGCCACCGATCACCACTCCCGCAGGCGCGTCGCTGCTCTCGCGGGCCCGCTGCGCGGCGGCACGGATCGCATCGAGGTCGTCGAGGGTCCGGTAGACGTGGCAGCCGGGGAGGTCGCGCCCGGGCACGGGCGGCACGAATGCGAACGAGCCCGTCGCGAGCACCAGCGCGTCGTAGTCGAATCGGTGGCCGTCATCGGTCGTCACCGACTTCGCCGCGGGGTCGAGCGCCACCACGCGGTGCCCGAGCCGCACCTCGACCAGGTCGTCGCCCGCATAGTCGTTGCCGGGCAGCGCCAGCAGCGCGCGGTCCCAGTGCTCGGTATAGCCGGTGAGCCCGACCCGGTCGTAAGCCGCATCCAGTTCCTCGGCCAGAATCGTGATCCGCCAGCCGTTCTCGGTGTCGCGGGACCGCAGAGCCTCCACGAACCGGTGACCGACCATGCCGTGGCCTACGACCACGACGTGCTTGTGTGACGCCATGGTGCCCACGCTAGGAAGCCGATATTGCCTCTGTGTCGCCTCGTGTGAAGGGGCCATCACGGTGTTCTCACGATTGCCGAACTCGTATTGTGAGACGGTTCGCTGCGGGCGAACGCCCAGTTGGAACTTGGGCGTACCCGACTCAAGTCATGGAGACTGAGCCGGCAGCGAACGGGTTTCCACCGCTGTCTGGATACAGTGCTCCCACCATGACCGCATCACTGGGGATCGACACGGTCGTCACCGTGCTGGCGTCCGGCCTGATCTTCCTGTGGTCGCTCGTCCTCGGGATCTGGAAGTACCGGCAGATGGCGACCAGTCCGGACCACGTCGCCCACCCCTACGTCGACATCGCCCACCGCGCCGCGCTGCTCTATGCGTTCGCCACCATGCTGCTGGCGGTGTTCGTCGAGCTCAGTGCATGGTCGACGTGGGTCAATCTCACCGCCGCCGCCGTCGTCGTGGCGTTCTTCGTCCTCGCGATCGCGACCTACGTCGCGCACGGCATCCGCCGGGACACGACCAATCAGTTCGAGAACGTCGACACCACGGTCCGAGTGGCGATGGCCGCTCTGATCGTCGGCGAAATCGGGGGTTTTGCCGTCCTGCTGGCGGGCTTCGTCGCCGGGCAGTTCTTCTAGACCCAGTCTAAATTGCTGTTTTGCTAGTCGAAGCGTCCTGATCTGTGTAGTTTCCTAAACAAGGATTAGCTGTCAATAGTCGGGGCCGGGGGGTATCCGCTTGACGTCGAGAGTTCGGCGATGGTGGGACGAACCCGACCACTTCGAGTGGGTCACCCAGTTCCTGCGCCGGCGCGGTTTTCTGCGCTCCACCCAGATCGTGATGGCCACCGTCGCAGCATCGGCGTCGATGGTCACGTTCAGCTTCGTGGTCGGACTCGGATGGTCTGCCGAGGCGCGACTCGCCGTGGGCCTGCTGGGTGCGCTGTTCACCGTGTGGATGACGGCCTTCTGGCTGACCCGCTGGCCCACCCGCAGGCAGTCGGAAATCGCCGTCACGGCGGGCACGCTGTTCGTCGCCATCTGGAGCATCGCCCAGCCCAATTCGTCCGTCGCGGTGCTGGCCTGCACGGCGACGGCGGTCACCGGCGGCTACATCGCGTTCTTCCACAACACCAGGCTGCTGCTGTTCAACTTCGCCGTCGCGATCGCTGTGACGACCTCGGCGACATGGCGGCTGGGCGCCGACACCGACGTCGCCACCGCCGTCGCCGCGTTCTGGCTCGCCTGGTTCCCGAACATCACGGTGCCGCTGGCGATCCGGGGCATCACGAAGGCCATGGGCACCTACGCCGAGCGATCAGGCTCCGATCCGTTGACCGGATTGCTCAACCGCCGCGGATTCGCCGATGCGATCACCCATCACCTCGCCGAAGCACCGCCGTCAGCGACTCATCTCGGACTCGTGATGGTCGATCTCGACGGCTTCAAGCTCGTCAACGACACCCACGGCCACGCCGCCGGCGACCGCGCGCTGCAGGCTGTGGCGGAACTGCTTCGTCAACGCAGCCCGCGCGGCGCGGCGATCTGCCGGGCCGGCGGAGAGGAATTCCTCGTCGCGGTCGCCGGACCGCGAAGTGGCGCCGAATCCGTCGCCGGGCAGCTGTGCCGCGCGATCGCGGGTTTGCCGCAGAACGTCACGGCCAGCGTCGGCGCCTGCAGCATCGAGCTGGACGATCTGCGGTCCCGTGACGCCGACGCGGTGATCGACGAGCTGATCGCGACCGCCGACACCGCGATGTACGTCGCAAAGCGCAACGGCGGCAATCAGGTGCACTGCGGCTAGCTCAGGCGACCGGGACCCTGCGGTTGCGCGCGGCGACGCGGACGCGGGTGCGGACCGCGACGCCGTCGCCCAGCATCTGCGCGACGGTCGCGGCGGTGTCGTCCGCTGCGAGCACCGCGAGCTCCAGCGAGCGACGTGCCGCGACCGTCGCTGTCAATGTGATGGTGGGGCCGCGGTTTTCGACGCTGGCGCGGGCGCTCGCCTTGAGCACCGCCGGATGCTGCGCCAGAACGTCGGCCGCAGCAGATGCCACCGACGCCGCGTCGGCGCTCAGTGTGCCGTCGGTGTGCGCGTCATCGGCAAGGCGGACGTCGCGTACCCGCGGCGCACGCCGGTGGCCTGCAAGCCACCACAAGCCGACGACGACGAGCGCTGCGCCGACACCTCCGCAGGCCCACGGCCACCACGAGGCGTCGACATCTCGCAGCGGCGCGGCCAGCTGCACCGGCCTGCCTCCTGCGAGACGCCCCTGCCACCACAGCACCGCCGCGATACCTGCGGCGAGCAGCAGGACGCCGATGAGGAAGACCGCGATGCGATCCAGAAGCACGGTTGCGCGCGTCATCGTGATGTCCTCCCTGCCATGCGCACCCGGATGCGGGGTGCGTGCTCCAGTGCTGCGAGTTCGGTTGTCACGGCGCGGTTCACCGCGTTATTCAGGTCGGCCTCCGGCGTCCCCGACACCTCGCAGCGAACAGTGAGCGTCCGCCGGGAGGCGGTGGAGCGCGCCGAGACGACGCCGGGTACTGCCTGCGCCGAAGCGCTGGCGATGCGGGCGATGTCGGTCACGTCGACGAAGACGGCTGACTGTGCGCGCGCGCGAACCGCTCGGCGCCGCCGCGGTTTGAGTGCAACCCCGACAAGGATGATCCCGAGGATTCCGGCAGCGATGCCGGCAAACGGCGTCCAGGACATCGGGGCCGCACCGTCTGCCGCACTGACGGTGTCGGCGATCCACGATGCTCCGCTGATCCACCCGGCAGCCACCAGTGCCTCGCGCACGCCGACCCCGCCGAGCACGATCAGGATGATCGCCGTGGCGGCGGCGAGGTAGCTGGCACCCGCAGGTGCCAGAGGCTGTGCACCTTCTCGAACCTGTGTCATTGCAGTACTTTCCGTCGTTCGCCCGGCTCGGGTGCGACCACGGAGCGGACGTGGACATCCACTCCGTCGACGACCAGCCCGCTCAGCTCCGAGAGTCCGCGTCCGACCCGGCGGCGCACCTCGGCCGCGGTCGCCGACAAGGGCCGCCCCCAGGCCACCGCGACTTCCAGACTGGCTCGTACGTGGTCGCCGGCGACGACCACGTCGACGCGCGGCAATTCACGCAGTGCCAGCCTTCCGATGCCGTGGCTGGATCTGACGACGCCGTCCACTTCCAGGGCCGTCGCGCAGGCAACCGCCTCGACGGCCTTGTCGCGGATCGTCAAGCTCCCCCGGGTGCCCGGGTCGTCGTCGCCGACCTGGTCAGCCACGGCCCCGGCCCCGAAGAAGGCTCATCGCGTCGAACTCGCCGTCGCGGTGACCTCCGACGACGTAGCCGATGGCGCCGAGCACCAGCGCGAGCAGGAATCCGGTGAAGCCGCCCGCAGCCGCGGCCACCCCGAGAAGCAGTCCGGCCAGCAGACCGGCGGTTGCGGTGGTCATGTGTGTCCTCCAGTGTCACTGTGTTGTCGAAAAGTGTTGTGGTTCAGCGTCGCAAAGCGGCGCCGGCGAAGTCTGCGGGCGAGGCGGGACAGCACGCGCCATGTCCTGGTGCGCCTGCTCACCACGATGGTGGGCCGCGGCCCGCGTGCCGGGTTTGTGGCCTCCAGCGCCGACATCAGCGCCTCGGCCGATCCGCCGGCATCGGGATGATGCCGGCGAATCGCCTGGCGTCGTGCGTGCCGCCCAGCAGCGTCCGTCATGGTCAGTCCGCACCGGTCGACGGCGCCATCGCGACCGCTTCCACGGTCACATCCACTGCGACGCCGGGGAATTCGGTGGCGACGGCCGAACGTACGGCCGCGGCGGTCTCCCGCACCGGGGTTCCTGCCCACGCGGTGATGTGCACGTCGATGACGCCCTCACCGATACGGATACCGACCACCCTGCGGCCCGGGAGATGCGTGGCGATCTCACCGAACATTCCCGAGTGCAGATCGGCCACTCCCGGCACGGCCCGCACGATGGCGTCGATCGTGTCGGCAGGTTCAGGCTGTTCGACGGGTTCGTCGCGTCGCACTACTCGACCCTGGCGAGCCGACTGTCTGCCGGTTGGTCGGGTTCGTCGTCACCGATGTAGACGTCGTGCACCGTGATGTCGACCTCGACGACCTCCAGCCCCGTCATGCGCTCGATCGCCGCGATCACGTTGCGGCGGATGCCGGTGGCCAGGTCGGCGATGGAGACGCCGTATTCGGCGACGATGTCGATGTCGACCGCCGCCTGCTTCTCGCCGACCTCGACCGACACCCCTTGCGCGTGATTGACCGTGGCACCGGGAATGCGCTCCCGCAGGGCCCCGACGGCCCGGCTCGCGCTGCCGCCCAGGGCATGCACGCCAGACACCTCCCGCGCGGCCAGGCCGGCGATCTTCGACACCACGGTGTCGGCGATGCTGGTCTTTCCGTGCGTCGTGGTGAGCGGACCGGGCTGGGCCGCGACCACCGACGTCGCCGCCGAAGCAGCGCTCTGGGTGTTGCTCATCTCTGCTCCTCTCGCTGTTGTCATGACTGTTGGTCGGAGCCGACGTGCGAAACCGAATGCGCGATCGATGTGACCTCACTCACCCGTACCTTACTGTAGAGTAAGAACAAGCGTTCACTCAAAGATGAGCGAGGAGTCCCCGTGCCCACCTACCGCCTGATCATCGTCGGAACCGACGGGTCGGAGACTTCTCTACGAGCCGTCGACAAGGCCGCTGCCCTGGCCGCGGAATCGGGCGGCAAGCTCGTCATCGCCTCCGCCTACACCCCGCACCGGCGCGACGCCGCCGGCCCGGACCCCGATCAGCCCCGCCACCCGCGCGACACCCCGGTGGCCGACCTGCTCACCGACGCCGCCGACCGCGCGAAGAGCGCAGGCGCACGCGACGTCGACGTCCGCGCCCTGGAGGGAACCCCCGCCGACGCGCTGGTCGACCTCGCGGCCGAACTCGGCGCGGATCTGCTCGTGGTGGGAAGCGTCGGGCTGAACTCCGTGGTCGGGCGTCTCGTCGGCTCGGTGCCCCGCATCGTGGCGCGCCGCGCCCAGACCGAGGTGCTGGTGGTCGAGACCTCGGGTTGACGGTCCCCTGCGTGCAGGAATTGACCTTCGTCCACATCGGCGACATCCTGAAAAGCAGCCCCACGGCGCGCGCGGACACCACGGGCGCACCCGGAGAACCCTCCAGCAAAGGCTGCAGCGATGGCGATAGGCGACTACGACGCACTGGCGCGTGCGTCCCGCGTCCTGCGGGCCGCGCCCGAACCGGGGTGGTCGGCAATCGAACAATCCGTCATCGAAGCCGTCCGACAAACCCCTCGCGCAGGCTGGCCGATCGCCGTCGCCGACCCGGCGCCGGGGTCCGCCCCGGGCCGCATCCGCGTCAGCGACCTCGTCGTGCGGACCCTCGTCGCACGGCAGCTGACCAACGACCCGGATGTCACGCTGCGCGACGTCGAGGTCGCCCTCGACGGGGAGACCCTGCAGGCGGTGCGCATCGAGGTCAGTGGACGGTTCGGCAGCGACCTGCCAGGCGCGGCCGCACGGGTCCGTGCACTCGCCGAGACCGTCGTCGCCGAGACGACGGGCCAAGACGCCGACGTGTCCGTCGACGTCATCGACCTGCACCGCTGAGCCGCTACCTCCAGCGTCCCAGGATCTCCTTCGCGCGCTCGGCCAATGCCACCTGCCAGAAAGGTCCGAAGCTGATCCGTGCCACCCCGAGCGGCCCGAACGACGCCGGATCCGACTGGTCGGGACGGGCGGTCGCGTTGACGGGCAACGGCAGCTCGGAGGTCAGGCGCTTCATGACGTCCGGGGACGGGACGGCGACCGGGTAGAGCACGTCGGCTCCCGCATCGGCGGCCTCCTTCAGCCGGGCGATCGCCCGATCCACCCGGTCGGCCTCGTCACCGTCCTGCCGCAGGAACAGGTCGGTCCTGGCGTTCACCACCACCCGGACGCCTGCTGCGTCTGCCGCGGCGCGCAGCTCTCCGACCAGTTCGGCGTGCTCGCCGGACGACCGCAGCCTGCCCCCCTCGCTGTGCACCGTGTCCTCGATGTTGAGGCCGACGGCGCCCACCGACAGCAAACCCTCGATCAGCCGGTCCGGCGATTCGGCGTATCCCGATTCGATGTCGACCGACACCGGAACGTCCACCACGGCGATGATCTGCGCAACCCGGGTGAGGAGGTCGTCAAAGGTCATGCCCTCGTTGTCGGGTTTACCCACCGAGTCGGCAACCGGGTGGCTGCCCACCGTCAACGCGGTGAAACCGGCGTTCACCGCAAGATTCGCCGACCACGCGTCCCACACCGTCGGCAGCACCACAGGATCGCCGGGCCTGTGCAACGCCAACAGCGCATCGGCACGGGACTTCAGGGAGTCATGCGTGGCCATGTGTTCCGTCATCTCCGCTCGTCAAAGTGATCTGTCTCACGCTTTCATCGGTGATTTCGCTAGCATCAATTGCGTACTGTGATCCATGACACCCTTCAGCCCAAGGAGGTCGCTTGTCCAGCACCAGCACCACCGAGCTCGCCCAGCTTCACGAACTGATCGGAAGCCTCAGGCGTTGCGTCACGTCGCTGGCGTCGCGATACGGGGACAGCCCTGCCACCCGCCGCATCGTCAACGACGCTGAACGCATCCTCAACGATATCGATCGTCTCGACATCGATGCCGAGGAGCTGGAACTCGCGCGGGGCGTCAGCCGGCACCATCACGTCGCCGAGCGGATTCCGATCCCGGACACCCAGTACGACACCGATTTCTGGCGCGGTGTCGACGACGAGGGTCTCGGCGGTACTCGCTGAGACCGTGTGCCGGCTCTCCGGACACGGGGAGGCGGCACCCCTCGGGGGACACAACTGCATCGAAAGGTAACTGTGAGCGCACCCACCGCCGACCGCAAAGCGACCGGCGTCTTCTCCCCTGGCCGTGCCCAGATCTCGCAGCGCACGCTTCGGACCGACAACTGGCTGAAGTCCCCCATCCTCACCGACCTGGGGTTCGCCGCGTTCATCATCTATGCGACGGTGCGCGCCTTCCAGCAGGACCACTACTACGTCGCCGACTACCACTACCTGACGCCGTTCTACTCGCCGTGCGTCAGCACCGGCTGCATTCCCGAAGCCTCGCACTTCGGCCAGTTCCTCCCCGACGTGTGGTGGCTGCCCTACGCGGCCCTGTCGCTGCCGTTCCTGCTGCTGTTCCGGCTGACCTGCTACTACTACCGCGGCGCCTACTACCGCACGGTCTGGCAGTCCCCCACCGCCTGCGCGGTGGCCGAGCCGCACAAGAAGTACAGCGGTGAGACCAAGTTCCCGCTGATCATCCAGAACACGCACCGGTACTTCTTCTACATCGCCGGCATCATCTCGGTGATCAACACCTACGACGCGATCATCGCGTTCCACTCCCCGTCCGGCTTCGGTTTCGGGCTGGGCAACGTGATCCTGCTCGTCAACGTCGTCCTGCTGTGGACGTACACCATCTCGTGCCACTCCTGCAGGCACGTCGCCGGCGGGCGCCTGAAGCACTTCTCGAAACACCCTGTCCGCTACTGGATGTGGACCCAGATCAGCAAGCTCAACGTCCGGCACAAGCAGTATGCCTGGATCACGCTGGGCACCCTGATGTTCACCGACTTCTACATCATGCTGGTCGCCAGCGGAACCATCTCTGATCTGAGATTTGTTGGCTGACAAGGCGATTGCCTCCCGACGAATCCATCAGACTGACAAGTGAGGATCAATGGCTGAAATAGAACGGCACGAGTACGACGTCGTCGTGATCGGTGCCGGCGGCGCGGGACTGCGAGCGGTGATCGAGGCCAGGGAGCGCGGTCTGCGCGTCGCCGTGGTCACCAAGTCGCTGTTCGGCAAGGCCCACACCGTGATGGCCGAAGGCGGATGCGCCGCCGCGATGCGCAACGTCAACACCAAGGACTCGTGGCAGGTGCACTTCGGTGACACCATGCGCGGCGGCAAATTCCTCAACAACTGGCGCATGGCCGAGCTGCACGCCCAGGAAGCCCCCGACCGGGTGTGGGAGCTGGAAACCTACGGAGCGCTGTTCGACCGCACCAAAGACGGCCGCATCAGCCAGCGCAACTTCGGCGGCCACACCTACCCGCGGCTGGCCCATGTGGGTGACCGCACCGGCCTGGAGATCATCCGCACCCTGCAGCAGAAGATCGTGTCGCTGCAGCAGGAAGACAAGAGGGAGCTCGGCGACTACGACGCCCGCATCCGGGTGTTCCACGAGTGTTCGATCACCGAGATCATCAAAGACGGTGACCGGGTCGCCGGGGCGTTCGGCTACTACCGCGAGACCGGGAAGTTCGTGCTGTTCGAGGCTCCCGCGATCGTGCTGGCCACCGGCGGCATCGGTAAGTCGTTCAAGGTGTCGTCGAATTCGTGGGAGTACACCGGCGACGGACACGCCCTCGCGCTGCGTGCCGGTTCGGGCCTGATCAACATGGAGTTCATCCAGTTCCATCCCACGGGCATGGTCTGGCCGCTGTCGGTGAAGGGCATCCTGGTCACCGAGGGCGTGCGCGGCGACGGCGGGGTTCTCAAGAACTCCGAGGGCAAGCGCTTCATGTTCGACTACATCCCCGACGTGTTCAAGGGGCAGTACGCCGAAACCGAAGAAGAGGCCGACAAGTGGCTCGCGGACAACGACTCCGCACGCCGCACCCCTGACCTGCTGCCACGCGACGAGGTGGCCCGCGCCATCAACGAAGAGGTGAAGGCAGGCCGCGGAACCCCGCACGGCGGTGTGTATCTCGACATCGCGTCGCGCATGCCGGCCGAGGAGATCAAGCGCAGGCTGCCCTCGATGTACCACCAGTTCATCGAGCTCGCCGAGGTGGACATCACCAAGGACGAGATGGAGGTCGGCCCGACCTGTCACTACGTGATGGGAGGCATCGAGGTCGATCCCGACAGCGGCCAGGCCGCCACGCCGGGCCTGTTCGCCGCAGGCGAGTGCTCCGGCGGTATGCACGGCTCCAACCGGCTGGGCGGCAACTCGCTGTCCGACCTGCTGGTATTCGGTCGCCGGGCAGGCCTTGGAGCGTCGGATTACGTTCGAGCACTTGGTGATCGACCCACCGTCTCGGAGGCTGCGCTGGAGCGCGCCGAGGCGTTGGCGCTGTCGCCGTTCGAGGCGAAGGACAACCCCGAGAACCCGTACACGCTGCACGCCGAGCTGCAGGAGTCGATGAACGACCTCGCGGGCATCATCCGCAAGGAGAACGAGCTGGAAGAGGCCCTGGTCAAGATCGACGAGCTGAAGAAGCGCTACGCCAACGTCGTCGTCGAGGGCGGCCGCATCTTCAACCCGGGCTGGCATCTGGCCATCGACTTGCGCAACATGCTGCTCGTCAGCGAATGCGTGGCCAAGGCCGCGCTGCAGCGCACCGAGAGCCGAGGCGGACATACCCGCGACGACCATCCGAAGATGGATTCGCAGTGGCGCAACAAGCTGTTGGTGTGCCGGACGGTGGACGGTGCCGGTGACGAGCCGGGCGACCCGGTGATCCCCGACGTCTCGGTGACGGCGGAGCCTCAGCCGCCGATGCGGCCGGACCTGCTCGCGACGTTCGAACTGTCCGAGTTGGAGAAGTACTACACCGCAGAAGAGTTGCTCGAGCATCCCGAACAGAAGGGCTGATCATGCCTGCATACAACGCAAAGCTGCGGGTCTGGCGCGGCGACGAGGCCGGCGGTGAGCTGAAGGATTTCACCGTCGAGGTGAACGAGGGCGAGGTGGTGCTCGACATCATTCATCGCCTGCAGGCCACGCAGACACCCGACCTCGCGGTCCGGTGGAACTGCAAGGCAGGCAAGTGCGGATCCTGCTCGGCGGAGATCAACGGCCGTCCCCGACTGATGTGCATGACGCGGATGTCGACGTTCGGCGAGGACGAGGTCGTCACCGTCACCCCGCTGCGGACCTTCCCGGTGATGCGCGACCTGGTCACCGACGTGTCCTTCAACTACGAGAAGGCAAGGGAGATCCCGTCGTTCACGCCCCCGAAGGATCTGCAGCCGGGCGAGTACCGGATGGCGCAGGAGGACGTGAACCGCTCCCAGGAGTTCCGCAAGTGCATCGAGTGCTTCCTGTGCCAGAACGTGTGCCACGTCAACCGTGACCACGAGGAGAACAAGCTGGCATTCTCCGGCCCGCGCTACCTGATGCGTCAGGCCGAGCTGGACATGCACCCCCTGGATACCCACGGCCACCGCGCCGAGCAGGCGCAGGAGGAGAACGGCCTGGGCTTCTGCAACATCACCAAGTGCTGCACCGAGGTCTGCCCCGAACACATCAAGATCACCGACAACGCGCTGATCCCGATGAAGGAACGGGCCGCCGACCGCAAGTACGACCCGGTGGTGTGGTTGGGCAACAAGCTGTTTCGGCGCAAGTAGTCTCACGGCATGACCGTCGAGCCTGGAAGGTCGCCGGAGGCCCGCGCCGTCGTCCGGTCCTCCAGAACTGAGAACAGCTACGCCGTCGCGGGTTCCATCTCCACCACCGACAGCGCGGTGGTGGCGGGCTCGATCGCGACCAACGGCAGCGCGGTGGTGGCGGGTTCCGTCGCCACCGCGGGCAGCGCCGTGGTCGTGGGGTCGGTCGCCACAGCCGGCAGCGCCGCCGTCGCACGGTCGATCGCGACGTCGGGAAGCGCCGCCGTCGCGGGGTCCATCGCGACCGCCGGTAGCGCGGTGATCGCGGGCTGCGTCCTTGCCGTGCTGTGCATCGTCTGCAAGGGTTGCCTGGCCTGCCTTGCCTGCATCGCGTGCACGAAATGCAAAGCGTGCGTTGGGTGTATCAGTTGCGAGGACTGCATCGGCTGTGTCGGCTGTGTGAACTGCACCGGACTGCGTAACGCCGTCGGCCTGCGCGACGTGCACGCTGCCTGATCACGGTGTCCGATCAAGCTGGGGACAACGCGCGACCGGTCAGCGGGCTGGAGTAGACGACGTTCGTGGTGATCGGCCCGAGCGTGGCCAGACGGCCGGTCAGACGTTCCAGGTCCGCCATCGAGCGCGCCAGCACTTTCACGATGAAGCAGTCGTCACCGGTCACGTGGTGGGCCTCGATCACTTCCGGTGTGACGTCGAGCAGATCGTGCAACGGCTTGTAGTTGCCCGACGCGTAGGCCAGCCGTACGAACGCCGTGATGGTGTAGCCCAGCGCTGCAGCCGAGACCGTCGCGGTGTAGCCGGTGATCACGCCGAGGTCGACGAGGCGGCGGACCCGGTCGGCCGTGGCGCTCGGCGACAACGTCACCGTCCGCGCCAGATCGGCGGTGCTCATCCGGCCGTCACTCTGCAGCGCCGCCAGGATGGCCTCGTCGGTGCGGTCCAGCGCGATCCCGTTGTCGTTCGCCATAGCGGCGATGATCGCACCGAACGAGCTTCGCGGTCGGGCGACCGCGCTAGATTCGCGATCATGACCGCCTTACTGCTCAACCCCAACAACTTCGACCCGCAGTGGCTGGACGCGCAGTCGCGGCGCCAGCTCAGCGCGCTGATCCGATGGTTCGAGGAGCGCGGCAAGGCTCGGTTGCTTCGTGACGATCTGGACGGCGCCTGGGTCTCGGACTTCCTGGACTTTGTGAAGCGGGAGAGGTTGTTCGCAACGTTCCTGACCCCGTCGGAGTTCGCCGGTGACGACCCGAACAAGCGGTGGGACACCTCACGCAACGCCGTGCTCAGCGAGATCCTCGGCTTCTACGGGCTCTCATACTGGTACGCCGAGCAGGTGACCATCCTGGGCCTCGGCCCGATCTGGCAGAGCGACAACGTGAAGGCCAAGGAGAAGGCCGCCGCCCAACTCGAAGCGGGCGGCGTGATGGCGTTCGGACTCTCCGAGCGTGAGCACGGCGCCGACATCTACAACACCGACCTACTGCTGACACCGGCTTCCGATGAGCGCTCGCGCGAAGAGCAGACCGCCGACGGGGACGACGAAGGCGTGCTGTTCCGCGCGTCCGGCCAGAAGTACTACATCGGCAACGGCAACGTCGCCGGCATGGTGTCGGTCTTCGGACGGCGCACCGATGTCGACGGGGCGGACGGGTATGTGTGGTTCGCCGCCGACAGCCAGCACGAGAACTACGAGCTGATCGGCAACGTCGTGCACGGCCAAATGTTCGTCAGCAACTTCGCGCTACACGATTACCCGGTATACGAGGAGGACATCCTCGCCACCGGGCCCGACGCGTTCTCGGCCGCCCTGAACACCGTCAACGTCGGCAAGTTCAACCTGTGCAGCGGTTCGATCGGAATGTGCGAGCACGCCTTCTACGAGGCGATCAATCACGCCAACAACCGGATCCTCTACGGCAATCCGGTGACCGATTTCCCGCATGTGCGGGCCAGCTTCGTCGACGCCTACGCACGACTTGTCGCGATGAAGCTGTTCAGCGGCCGCGCCATCGACTACTTCCGCAGCGCCGGACCGCACGATCGCCGGTACCTGCTGTTCAACCCGGTGACGAAGTCGAAGGTCACCTCGGAAGGTGAGCGGGTCGTGACGCTGCTGTGGGATGTGCTGGCCGCCAAGGGGTTCGAGAAAAACACCTACTTCTATCAGGTGACCCGTCTGATCGGGGCGCTGCCGCGCCTCGAGGGCACCGTTCACGTCAACGTGGCGCAGATCCTGAAGTTCATGCCGAATTACATGTTCAATCCGGCCGACTACCCGCAGATCGGCACCCGCCGCGATCCAGCCGACGACGTCTTCTTCTGGTCGCAGGGCCCCGCGCGCGGGGCGTCGAAGGTGCAGTTCGCCGACTGGGCACCCGTCTACGAGAGGAACACCGACATCCCTAACGTCGGCGTTTTCTATCAGCAGGTGCAAGCCTTCAAGGACCTGCTGGCCACCGCGGCACCCGACGCCGACCAGCAGAGCGACCTCGACTTCGTCCTCGTCGTGGGGCATCTGTTCAGCCTCGTCGTCTACGGGCAGCTCATCCTCGAACAGGCCGAGCTGACGGGCTTGGAGCACGACCTCGTCGACCAGATTTTCGACGTGCAGGTGCGGGATTTCTCGGCGTACGCGGTGGCGCTGCACGGCAAGCCGAGCTCGACGGAAGCCCAACAGCAGTGGGCGCTGGCGGCGGTGCGCAAGCCGGCGACCGACCCTGCCCGCTTCGGCCGCGTCTGGGAACAGGTGAAGAGCCACGACGGAACCTACGAAATGCGGCCCTAGCCGGGGCAATCCCGTGGAAAGGACGGCGCACACGGCGATATGCCGTGGATCGGCGGTTCCATGACGGCCGCCGTCGTTGTTCGATGAAGCCATGACCGTCATCGACGCCCACGCGTTCTTCGCCGCGAAGCTCGCCTACGAGATCGACGCTGCCGACCTGGCCGCGGCCCGGACGTCCGGGAGAGGTCCGATCGTGGTGGACACCAGGTCGGCCGCAGCGTGGGAGCAAGGCCATCTGCCGGGCGCACTGCACATCCCCGGCGGTGAACTGTGCGCATGCGCCGCCGACGAGCTGCCGGACCGTGACGCCGACATCGTCGTCTACTGCTGGGGCCCCGGATGCAACGGCGCCACCAAGGCGGCTTTCACGCTCAGCGGCATGGGTTATCGGCGCGTGCGAGAGCTCATCGGCGGCTTCGAATACTGGGCCAGGGAGGGGCTGTCGGTCGTCACCGCGAACGGGCGAACGAGGCGCATGCCCGACAGTCTGACCGCGGTGATTCCCAACGATTTCCCCGCCCGCGTCCGGGCTTGAATCGCCGCGTCGGGGGTAGGCTCCAGGAAGCAGCCAATCACCGACGAAAGGCAGCTCTGATGTCGCTTCGGCAGCCTCATAGCATCAACGACATTCGCACCGCGATCCGCGAACTCAGCACCCGCGCCGACCTCGCCCGCAAAGAGGGCCGCAGCGCTGATGCCGCCGAACTGGACCAGCGCGTCCGGCACTACCGCGAGGAACTGGCCGCCCGGCCCTGAGCATCGCCCGCTGTCGCGCGTCAGGCGCCGAGCCGGCGAAATGTGCTGCGGTGGAACACAATCGGCGGTACATCCGGGTGCACGGTGAGATCGCTGACCCTCAGCACCACGATGGTGTGATCGCCCGCGGGTACCAACTGTTCGATGCTGCTCTCCAGCCACACGCTGGTGCCGTGGATGAACACCGCGCCACGCTCTGACGACGCTGTCTGCAGCCCCGCGAAGCGGTCGCCGGTCTTGGCGGCCAGCGTGCGCGCAGCGTCGTCATGCGCCTCGCCGAGCACGCTGATGCCGAGGTAAGGCCGGTCCACGAGCTTGGGCCAGGTGGTCGACGAATTCTGCACGCAGAACGACACCAGCGGCGGGTCCAGGGAGACGGGGACGAACGTGCTGGCCGCCAACCCGATCCGGGTGCCGTCCACCTCCGCCGCAATCGCGATGACACCAGAGGGGAAGTGCCCGAACGCCTCCCGCAGTGAGGACGGGCTCAGGTCCGCCGGCTGGGCTTGACTGGCTTGATCGCCTTTGGCACCGCTCATCGAATCGATCCTCCCACGTACCCGTGTGCGGCGGCTACGTCCGGGTGCGCGCGTAGCCGACTCTTCCACGCGTTGCGCCCATATACGGGGAAGATCGGCTGGTCGGACGGGTCCGCGCTGACTCCGCGGGCTTCGGCCGCGAGGTCGTCCGGCAGCGTCAGCACCGGCAGCGTGGCGTCCAGCCGCGGATTGAAGAAGTAGGGCACCGAGATCCGTTCGTCCGCGTTGGCGAGGTTGACGCGGTGTTCGGTGGAGCGCAGGTAGCCGCCGGTGGCGATCTCCAGCATCTCGCCGATGTTGACGATGAACGTTCCTTCCACGGGTGCGACCTCAATCCAGCCGGTTCTCGGGTGGCGAACCTCCAGTCCGCGACTGCCCGGCTCGGCCAGCAGCAGGGTCAGCACGCCGGCATCGCGGTGCGCGCCGACGCCCTGCGGGCTGTGCGCCTGCGCCGGGTAGCGCACGATCTTGATCAGCGTCGCCGGGGTGTCGGCGAACGCCGCCTCGAACGCATCCTCCGGACTTCCCAATGCGGCCGCCCAGTGCTGCAACAACTTTCGGCCCACTGCCGCGAGGGCGGCATCCCATTCGGCTACCAGGGCGGGTAGCTCCGGCAAGTCCCGCGGCCACTGGTTGGGCCCCTGAAGGCGGAGGTAGGGCTCCTGCGGGTCGGGCAGCGGCGCGCGCTCCGGCCCGATGTCGATCTGCTCGCGCCAGTCGACCTGCCCGCCGGTCAACTCACCGCCCAGCCGCGTGTACCCGCGGAAATGCGGGCTGTTGATCATGGCGATGTCGTCCTTGACGGGTTGCGGCAGCGCGAACAGCCTGCGGGCCGCCGCCAGCAGCCGCTGCGCCAGGTCGCCGGGAACGCCGTGGCCTGCCAGGTAGAAGAAGCCCACCTCGTGGGCGACCCGGCGCAGCTCGGAGCGGAGCTTGCCGGGCTCGTCGCGAAGGTCGACTATTGCTACCCGGCCGGGCGGCGCCGTCTGCACGGAGGTCACGTCGCCATCCTCGCCGCGCTGCGCGGATCCCGCCAGCGTCCGGATCAGCAGGATCGCAAGCCGGTAACGTGACGCCATCATGTGGTTTCCGCTCCTGGTGATGGCCGTCGCCGTCAGCTTGGAGCCGTTCCGGATCGGCATGACCGTGGTGATGCTGAACCGCCCCCGGCCGCTGCTGCAGCTGGTCGCATTTCTTGCCGGGGGCTTCGCGATGGGCACCGTCGTCGGCGTGACAGTGCTGTTCGTCCTGCGCCCGGCACTGGGAAACGCGCATTTCACGCTGCCCAGAGTGCAGATCGCCGTGGGCCTGATCGTGTTGGCCACGGCAGCCCTGGTGGGGGCGGGATTCCTGGGCGGGGCGCGCGAGCGGCAACCGGGCCGATTCCAGACGCGGGCCAAGAAGCTGCTCACCGGCCGTTCGCTGTGGACGGCCGGCGCCGCCGGTCTCGGCATCGCGCTGCCGTCGGTGGACTACCTCGCCGCCCTCGCGCTGATCGCCGCGTCAGGCGCCGCGGCGTCCACGCAGTTCGGTGCCCTCGTGGCGTTCAACGTGGTGGCGTTCGCGCTCGTCGAGATCCCGCTGCTGTGCTATCTGGTGGCGCCGGATCGCACCCGCGCAGTGCTGTCGATGCTCGACGGCTGGATCCGGGCACGGGGCCGCTACGGGGTGTGCGCGCTGATGGCCGTCGTCGGCTGCGTGTTGCTGGCGGTGGGGTTCGCCAGCCTCTAGCGCGGTGCCGCGGTGGGCGGGTTTTCCAGGACGTACTGCAGACCGGCCAGCAACTGTGACACCGGGTCGGCGCCGCCGCCGAAGGCGGCCTGGGTGGCCGGCGCCGTGACCTCGGCGGGGTCGTAGCCGTTCACCGGATCCACGGTCACCGGCGCGGTCGCCGGATTGTCGTTGCGGGAATAGCCGGCATCGACGTAGGGCATCAGCACCTTGTCGAGCTCGATCAGCGTGTTCTTGTCGACCCCGAGGTACTTGAACGGCAGCACGAGCGGCAGATGCTCTTCCGGGATCATGATCGTCGTCGTCTTCGCTCCGCGGGAGTTGACTGTGGTCCTGATGTTCTGCGGCGGCACCATGCTCGGGTTGGTGAACGCTACTGCGGTGTGGCCGGTGGCCAGACCGACGATCGCGTTGGCCACCGACAGCCAGTTGTCCGGCCGGTCCGGCCAGTCGGCGATGCTGTCGTAGGCGGACACGAATTGGTAAGTGTCGTACTGACTTTCCACCGGTGCAGGAATCCGGTAGTCGAGGGACGGGACCACGCTGCCGACCGGGAAGTTCTGCGTCAGGAAGCTCTCACCGAACGCGTGCTTGCCGACCGGGTTTCCGTACGTGGCGAAGCTCAACTGATCCGGCGGCGGCGCGGCGGGGTCGTAGGCAAGACGCGCCTGCACGTCGTCGAGCACGGATGCGCCCTCGGACAATCCGATCGCCGTGCCGGGACCCCCTTCGCGGATCGCCGCGATGAGATTGGGACCGCCGACGTCGATGGACTCGCCGTAACTCGGCCCGTCGAGCCCGAGACCGGGCACCACGCGGTCCCCGAAGGCACCGATCCCGGGGAACAACCGCTCCAGCGTGTGGCCTTGAACCTGGCCCGCCGGGTAGTCCACGATCTGGCGGTCCAGGCCGGGGAACCAGTCCGCACCGGTGCGCATGATGTATTCGTCGTACGGGATGCCCAGCACGTGCGCGCCACCGAGCGCGTAACCCTTACCCGGCGTCCCCCACGGTGTCGGACCACCCGCACCGGCTCCGGGAGGCGGCGGGGGCGGCTCGTCGGCCGTGGCGATCCCGAAACCGAAACAGCCTGTCGCGCCCACGGTTGCCGCTGTCACCGCCGCGGCAAGCTGTCTCAACATCATTCGACCCTACCTACCTCAGGCGTCCAACCGGATGAACTGATCCTGCCGGTACTGCTCGACGCACGCGGCGCGACGGATCTTGCCGCTCGTCGTCGTCGGGATGGACCCGGGAGGCACCAGCACCAGATCTCCGACGTTCAGGCCGTGGGCGTTGGAGATCGCGGACGTGACGTCGCTCTTGACCTCGGTGAGCCAGTGCAGCGCATCTCCGTTCAACTCGGGGCGCTTCTTCAGCTCGATGACGGTGACCAGGTTCTCGGTGCTGTTCACCGGGACCGAGATCGCCGCGACCCGGCCGCGGGTGATCTCCTGGACCGTCGCCTCGATGTCCTCGGGATGGTGGTTGCGGCCGCGGATGATCAGCAGGTCCTTGATGCGGCCGACGACGAACAGCCCGCCGTCGTGGATGAAGCCCAGGTCACCGGTCCGCAGCCAGGGGCCGTCCGGTGTGCCCGGCGACGGTTCGGAGATCGTCGCGCCGAAGCACTGCTGCTCTTCTTCGGGTCTGGCCCAGTAGCCGGTCGAGACGTTGTCGCCGTGCACCCAGATCTCGCCGATCACGTCGGGCGCGCACTCGCGTTCGGTGTCGACGTCGACGATGCGCACCACGGGTGACTGCGGCAGACGGTAGCTCACCAGCGCAGTACCGGTTCCTGCATCGGACGGCTGGGCCCGTCCCTGCGACAGTCCGTCGGAATCGAACCGCACCACCCGGCTGTCGGGTGAGGTGGAGTCGTGCCAGGTGCAGCTGGCCACGAACACCGTCGCCTCCGCGAGGCCATACGACGGGCGCAGCATGTGATCACGGAAGTTGAAGTGCGCGAAGCGGTCCGTGAAACGTTCCAAGGTGGCCGGCTCGACCCGCTCGGCACCGTTGATGATGCCGCGCACCCCGCCGAGGTCGAGTCCGTCGAGGTCGCTGTCCTTGGTCTTGCGGGTGGCCAGGTCGAAGGCGAAGTTCGGCGCACCCGAGAACGCGTTCGGGTTCTCGGCCAGCGCCCGCACCCACCGCGACGGCTTTTCCAGGAACGCCACCGGGCTGGTCAGCTCGGCGCGATAGCCGCCGAGGATGGGTGCGCAGACGCCCAGCACGAGACCCATGTCGTGGTAGAAGGGCAGCCACGACACGATCGTCAGATCGGCGGTCGAGGTGACCGGTGGCCCCGCGAACAGGCTGCGCATCAACTGTTCGAAGTTCACCTGCAGGTTCCGGTGGGTGATCTCGACGCCGGTCGGCAGCCTCGTCGAGCCCGAGCTGTACTGCAGATAGGCAATGGCCGGGAGCTCGGCGAGCTCCAGGGTCGGGCTGCCTTCGACGTCGAGGTCCAGTGCGTCGATCTCCACGATCTTGGGCGCGGTGTCCATCGGCGACTGGTCGACCCAGTCGCCGACATCCCCGGCGACCGCCGACGTCGTCAGGACGACGGCGGGCTTCGTGTCGGTGAACACCGCGCTCACCCGGTCGTGGCTGGACCCGCGATGCGGCAGGGGCAGCGGCACCGCGATGAGCCCCGCCTGCATCGACCCCAGGAAAGCCAGGATGTACTCCAGCCCCTGCGGAGCCAGGATGACCGCCGTATCGCCTGCCGATCCGTGGAGGCTGAGTTCGCGCGCCACGTTCATCGTCCGGCGCGACAGCTGCGCCCATGTCAGGCTCTCGCGCACGCCCGACGGATCGGTGAGGTAAGCGGTGAACGTGAATGCGATGTCGTCGGGGCGCATGCTGGCACGGCCGTGCAACATCGAAAGAATCGAAGACTGGGATGCAGGCGTCAAAGCAGGTCCGTAACAACTCGTGGAATCTGGCGGTGCAGGGTTGTTTCCGTAGCTGTGCGCCCCGCCCCGGTTGGTAGTTTCACATAGATCACGTGCTCGCGCTAACCCCTGCGCGTTGCTCCTGTGGCGGGGTCACCCGGGACGGCCACCAGTTCGCTCGTCCGACGAGCGCGGCGATCGCGGGCACGGTGATGGTGCGGACCACGAAGGTGTCCAGCAGGATCCCGATCCCGATCACGAAGCCGCTCTGGATCACGATGCCGATGCTGGAGAACAGCAGGCCACCCATCGACGCGGCGAAGATCAGGCCGGCCGCGGTGATGACGCCGCCGGTGGAGCCCAACGTGCGGATGATGCCGTACCGGATGCTGCGCGGCGACTCGTCGCGCATTCGCGACACGAACAGCATGTTGTAGTCGGCGCCGACGGCGACGAGCACCACGAAGGCCAGCGGCGCCACACTCCAGTGCAACTGCTGCCCGAGCAGGAACTGGAATGTGAGCACACCGATGCCCATGGCGGCGAAGTACGACAGCACGACCGAGCCGACCAGGTACAGCGGAGCGATGACCGATCGGAGCAGCACCATCAGCGTCAGCAGCACGACGATCAGTGTTGCGGCGATGATGAAACGGATGTCGCGCTCGTAGTAGTCGCGGGTGTCGCGCAGCGCGGCCGGGAAGCCGCCCATCGAGATCGTCGCATCGGACAGGGATGTGTTCGGCTGCGCGCCGCGCGCGATGTCGCTGATCGTGTTGACCTGATCCATCGCCTCGGGGCTGAAGGGGTTGAGCTTGGTCTGCACCAGGTAGCGCACCGAGTGGCCGTCGGGCGAGATGTAGGCTTCGGCGGCTTTCTGGAACTCGACGGCATTGAGCACCTCGGCCGGGATGCTGAAGCCGGCCATGTTCGAGCTCGACGCGTCGTTGCGCATCGTCAGCAGGAAGGCCGCGGCCTGATCCAGTCCGTCGGCCATCACCTTGATCTGGGCCACCAGCTCGTCGACACCGCCTGCGACCTGACGGCTTCCGTCGGCCAGCCGGTCGGCGCCGTCCTGCAGATCGTCGAGGCCCGCCCGCGCACCGGCCGGCGTGTCCAGGCCCATGGCCGAGATCGCCTTCGTCAGTTTGGCCATCGCGGCGTTGAGCTGGTTCACGGTGGCGGTGAGGCTCTGCCTGTCGTCCACGCCCTGCAGCTGCCCTGCCAGGGTGTTGATCTCGTCGACCCGCCCCTCGTCGCGGGCGGCGACGAGCTTCTCGAACTGCATCCGCGTGTCGACGCACGACGGGTTGGCATCGCACACGCGGTTGCCCTGCAGTGCGGTCAGGACGGGGCCGATCCAGGCGAACATGTCCTTGACGGCGCGGAAGTTCAGCCCCATCGACAGGCCGAGCCTGTTCACGCTGTCCACGAGCTTGGCGGCGGTCGCGACGTCACGCACCAGCTTGTCGCCGCCGTACTCGGTGCGCACCGACGAGAACGTGTCGATGAGCCCCGCCAGGGTCGGCGCGATGTCGTTGACCTGCGCGCGCACGTCGCCGAGGCTGTCGGCCAGCGTGTCGGCGCCCTCGGCGAGCGTATTGAGATCGCCGGTGCGTTCCCCGATCTGCGCGGAACCCGCGGCGAGCCGGTCACCGACGATGCCGGCCTGGAAGGTGGCGCGGAACTCCGGCGGCACCTCGCCGAGCGGGCGGGTGATGCCGCTGATCAGTGACACGTCCGGCAGCTGCGCGATGCGCGCCGCCATCTGCTCGAGATCTGCCAGCGCCTCCGGGGTGCGCAGATCGCGCGGCGACTGGACCAGGATGTATTGCGGGATCGACTGGCTGATCGGAAAGTGTTTCTCCAGCGCCGCGTAGCCGATGGAACTGGGCGCCGACGCCTCGACCACCTGGCGGTCGTCGTAGTTGAAGCGGACGAAGATCGCGCAGCTTGCCAGCAGGACCAGCACGAGCACGCTGGCGACCAGATGGGGCACGGGCCTGCGCACGATGCGGATGCCCGAGCGCCGCCAGAAGCGCGCCGTCAGTTCCCGTCGGGGCTTGACCCAGCCGCGCGGGCCGGCCAGCACCAGGATCGCGGGCAGCAGCGTCACCCCGGCCAGGTAGGCGACGCCGATGCCGATCGCCGCGGACACCCCGATGGTCCGGAAGACGCCCATCTGCGCGAAGTTCATGACGAGGAACGTGATGCCCACGGTCAGGGCGGACGCGGTGATGACCTTGCCGATGGAGATCATCGCGGCTCGCACAGCGCGATCCGGATCGTCGCCCGCCCGCACGTAATCGTGGTAGCGGCTGATCAGGAACACCGCGTAGTCCGTGCCCGCGCCGGCCATGATCGCGCTGAGGAACACCACGGACTGGTTGGAGACGCCCGCGCCGGTGAGCTGCGAGTAGGCGGCCACCAGGCCCTGGGCGATCAGCAGCGACGACCCGATGGTCACCAACGGCAGCAGCATCGTGACCACGCTGCGGTACACGACGAACAAAACCAGCAGGACCAGCACGGCGATCGCGGCCTCGATCGGAAGACGATCCTGGTCTCCGGCGACGGTCAGGTCGGCCGCGGTGGCGGCCGGGCCGGTGACGTAGACGTCGAGGTTGCGGCCCGCCGAGTCGTCGGGCACCTCATGCTTGACGATGTCGGCGACCCGGTTGAACGCCTCGAAGGCCCGCGGGGTGCCCAACTCCCCCACCAGCCCGATCGGCAGCACCCAGGTGGTCTTGTCCTCGCTGGTGAGGAACTGCCGGAGCTGCGGCGTGCTGACGAAGTCCTGCACCGACACGACGTCGGCGACGTCGTCGCGCACCGCGTCCACCACCTGGCGGTAGGTGGCTTCGTCGGCCGGCTCGAGCCCCGCCTCGTTGATGAACGCGACGACGAGGAGGTTGTCGGCGCCGGGTTCGTCGAACGCCTCGGACATCTTCTTGGCCGTCACGGTCGACGGTGCGTCACCGGGCAGGATGACCAGCGGATGCTTGGCGGCCATCTCGCCCAGGGAGGGCACCGTCAGCGGCAGCGCGACCGCCATCGCGATCCAGACCCCGATGACGGCCCAGGGCCATCTGACCACGAGATCGGCCAGCCGTCTCATCTGCTCACCCCCCGCCCGCACACTGAGCGCCGCAAGAAACCAACTCCCGCGAATTGCACCACGCTACGCGACGCGACCCCACGTCCCGCTGTCCGCGACCGATACGCACACGGACTTCATTGCCTGCATATAGCGCTGCACCGACTTCTTCGCAATCGGATTGTCGGGGTGCATGATCGCCATCACGGTGCCCTCGCCGTACCGGAAAATGTAAATCGTCAGCTGGTAGGAAAAGCGGCCGTCCGGATAGATGCCGATATTGTTGGCGAGCCCCATTTCACCCGCCGCAAGAATGGCATTCAGCGGGGCGGCGCCGCCGTGCAGGAAATTGGTGACCGGGAAATTCGGCCGTGGCCAATTCAGCGACGGCTCCAATTCCAGCACACGGTAATAGGGCACCTTCGCCATGTTCAGGCCGGAGTCGAAGGCGGCCTGGGCCGCACCGGCCGCTTCGGCGAATGTCGCCGCGCCGATCGGAACGGTGATGGGGATCAGGCCGGTGAACCAGCCCTGCGTCATGAAGTTGTCCGACGCGGTGCGCGAATCCCTCGGCGTGAGGCCGTAGAAGGTCAGCGCTCCGGTCAACTCGTGCTCGACCTGGGCAAGGCATCCGAAAAGTCCTCCGACGAAACGTGCCCCCGCCCCGGAGGCGGCCACCTCGAAGCGCTCCGTCTGCGCAACGTCCAACAGCACTTCGGAGGTCATCGTGCTCGTCGTGGACTCCATGGGGTTGCCCAGCGGCAACGGGAACTCCGGGAACCCGTTGTCGTTCTCCTCGGCGAAATCGATCCACGTCTTCACGCCGGGAGAATCCACGGTCAGCTGGGAGGTGTACTCGCGCTCGCGGATGCAGAAATCGTCGAAGCTTCCGGCCTCGGGAAGTACCAACGCTGCGCCGCCGCTGCTGAGCGCGGAATACATCCCGTTGGCTTCCATCATCGTGGTGCCGATCAACGTCGCGTCTCCGTGTACGTGATCCATCGCGGCGAAGAAAGCGAAATAGCCGTCGTTCTGAATGACCCCGAATGTGAAGCAGCCCCATTCCAACGGATTCGGGATGTCCACCACGTGGGCACGAATCTCGTCGACGGTCATGGTGCCGTGGTCGATCGGGACGAAGGTGATGTCCTCGGGGTCTTCCAGCGCGTGCCGGACGAACTGTCCGTCGGCGGTGCGCTCGAACCAGCTGCGGAAGGTGTCGTGCCGCCGCAGATAGGCGTTGACGGCATGGTCCATCGCGGCGATGTCGCACTCACCCTCGACCTCGCAGCTGGCGATGATCTGGCGGGAGAAGGTCCTACCTGCCGCGGTTCGTTCAAAATAGTTACGCAGGTGCTGGCCCTGCATGTAGCTGATCGGCACCGTGCTGACCGGCGCCTGCCGCGCTTTCTCGACCGACGCGGCTGTGGGATGCCACGAGGTCACCGAACCCGAATTCAGCGACCATTCCTCAAGTGCGCCAACAGTTATCTTCCCGATGCGCAATACTGGGTCCCCCTGGTCCTTTTGCTGGGATCGGCTCCGGCCACCGCACTGTCGCTCGTCGCCGGATAAACATACCCAAGAGTGCGCCGTCACCGTCCGGCTAATCGGGAGAGCTCGGACTGCGACACCACCCGGTCACAGGGCACAGTGGCATAGGATCCGTCCACATTCAGTCGTGGGGGGTCCACATGGATCGCGGGGGGAGGACAGCCACATGACGCCTGTCAGAAGTGCCGATGAGTCGGCTCCGCGCTTCGCGATCATCGGATACGCGGGGCGGTTCCCGGGTGCGCGGAACACCGACGAGTTCTGGGACGTGCTGAGGGAGGGACGCGACGCGATCTCCGAGGTCCCCGGGGACCGCTGGGACGTGGAGGAGTTCTTCGATCCCGAGCCCGGCACCCCCGGCAAGGTCGTCACCCGCCGCGCGGGCTTCGTCGAGGACGTGACCGGGTTCGACGCGCCGTTCTTCGGCATGTCGACGCGCGAGGTTCGCCTCATGGACCCGCAGCACCGCATCCTGCTGGAGACGGCGTGGCGCGCCATCGAGCACGCGGGCATCGCCCCGACCGCCCTGGCCGACACCAACACCGGCGTGTTCGTCGGCCTCGCGACCCACGACTACCTGGGGATGGCCTCCGATGAGCTGACCTACCCCGAGATCGAGGCCTACATGGCCATCGGCACCTCCAACGCCGCCGCGGCGGGCCGCATCAGCTACCGGTTGGGACTGCAGGGTCCCGCGGTGGCCGTCGACACGGCGTGCAGCTCCTCACTGGTGGCGATCCACCAGGCGTGCCAGGCGCTTCAGCTGGGTGAATGCGACCTCGCGCTGGCCGGCGGCGCGAACGTCATCCTGACCCCGGCAACCATGATCACGTTCTCCAACGCGCAGATGCTGTCGCCCGACGGCCGGTGCAAGACGTTCGACGCGGCAGCCGACGGATACGTGCGCGGCGAGGGTTGCGGTGTCATCGTCGTGAAGCGTTTGGAGGATGCGCTGCGCGACGGCGATCGAATCCGGGCCGTGATCCGCGGCAGCGCGATCAACCAGGACGGCGCGTCGGGCGGCCTCACGGTGCCCAACGGTGTCGCTCAGCAGCGGGTCATCTCCGATGCGCTGAAGCGGGCCGGCGTCCAGCCCCGCGACGTCAGCTATCTGGAGGCCCACGGCACCGGAACCTCGCTGGGTGATCCGATCGAGGCGCAGGCGGCAGGCGAGGTCCTGGGCGCAGGACGTGATCCCGGTCAGCCGCTGTTGATCGGCTCCGCAAAGACCAACATCGGCCACCTGGAGGCGGCTGCGGGAATCGCCGGCGTCATCAAGGTCATCCTGTCGCTCGAGCACGAGACGCTGCCCAAACATCTGCACTTCGAAAATCCTTCGCCCCACATTCCGTGGGATCGGCTGGCCGTCGAGGTCGTCACCGAGACCACCCCGTGGGAGCGCAACGCCCGGCCGCGCGTCGCCGGGGTCAGCTCGTTCGGCTTCGCCGGGACCAATGCGCACGTCATCCTCGAAGAGGCGCCCGAGACGGCCGCCGCCGAGCAGGCCGAGCAGCAGCCGTCGGCCATGCTGGTGCCAGTGTCCGCGCGTACTCCGGCCGCTCTGGTGCAGATCGCCGATGAGTACCGCAGCTGGCTCAAGACCCACCCGGAAGCCACCCTGGCCGATCTGTCCTACACCGCGGGAGCGTGCCGGGCACATCTGGAACACCGCGCCGCGCTGGTGGTCGACTCGCGGGACTCGGCCGTGGAGCTTCTGGGCGCGCTCGCCGACGACCGCCCGGCGCCCGGTCTGGTTCGCGGAGAGTCCCACGACGTTCCCAAGACCGCGTGGCTGTTCACCGGTCAGGGTAGCCAGTACCCCGGCATGGCCCGCGAGCTGTTCGACACCGAGCCGGTGTTCGCCGAGACCCTGAAGCGGTGTGCGGAAGCTGTCTCCGAGGTCCTCGAAAAGCCGTTGCTGGACGTGATTTTCGACGAGGCGTGGGCAGACACGTTGCGGCAGACCAGCTATGCCCAGCCCGCGCTGTTCGCGGTGGAGATGGGTCTGGCGCGCCTCTGGCAGTCGTGGGGCTTCGAACCCGACGTGGTGCTGGGTCACAGCGTCGGCCAGTACTCGGCCGCGTGCGTCGCCGGGGTTCTGAGCCTCGAGGACGGCATGCGGTTGATGGCCGAGCGCGGACGCCTGTTCGGCAGCCTGCCCGCCGGTGGCCGGATGGTGGCGGTGTTCGCCCCCGCCGAGCGGGTGGAACGCCTCACCGACGAGTACCCGACATTGTCGGTCGCGGCCTACAACGGCGCCAATACCGTATTGTCGGGTCCCGCAGGTGATCTCGAGAAGGCCGTCGCGGTGCTGGCAGCCGACGGCTCCCGGTGCGACTGGCTGGAGACCAGCCACGCATTCCATTCGGCGCTGCTCGACCCGATCCTCGACGAGTTCGAGGCCTACGCGGCCAAGTTCACTTTCTCTGCGCCGCAGAGACTTCTCATCGACAACCGCACGGGTGAAGCACTCGGCAGAAGCGTGAAGCTCGACGGCGCCTACTGGCGCAGGCATGCGCGCCAACCCGTGCAGTTCGCCAAGAGCGTGGGCACCCTCGCCGGCCTGAATTGCAAGGTCCTGCTCGAGATCGGACCCCAGCCGGTGCTCACGGCGGCGGCCCTGCGGGCCTGGCCCGACCCCGCGACCGCGCCGCGCGCCATCGCATCGCTACGCCGGAACTCCGCCGACCACAGGCAGATCACCGAGGCGCTCGCCGATGCGTACGTTCTGGGCCACGTGCCGGACTTCGCCGCGTTCCGCCGCGCCGATGCCCACAAGCTCGACCTGCCCACCTACCCGTTCGAGCATCGCCAGTACTGGTTCAACGACGATCACAACAGGAAGGCACCGCCGCAGGCACGTGGTCCGCAGACCGAGGCGATCCGCCTTCTCGAAGACGGACGCATCGACGAGCTCGCCGCCCTCCTCGGCGGCACCGAGGGCGACAAGCAGACCCTCGATGTGCTGAACAGACTTGCCGCACAACACAATCAGCAACGCTCGTCGCAGAGCATCGCCGATGACCGCTATGAGTTCCGGTGGCAGAAATCCGCGACACCGACAACCGCCGCGGACACCAGCACGTGGATCATCGTCGGCGACGACACCGACGCGCTGGCGCCCCTGACCGACGTGCTGAGCGCCCGGGGCCTTCGGTACCAGATCCTCGGGTTACCGGTTTCCGACGCGGACGAGGAGAAGTGCGCGGACGCCTTGCGCGCTGCGGCAGCCCAGGATGCGTCACTGCGCATCGTCGACGTCGCGGCCCTCGACGGCCAGAGCGCCCCGTCCATGCAGGCACTGCTGCGGATGCAGCATCGCGTCCTGGGCGGCACCCGCCGCCTGCTGCGCGCCGCACTCACCGCCGAGCTGCGCAGCTCTGTGTGGGTGGTGACCTGTGGCGCACAACGCGTCACGGAGGCCGACTCGGTGTCGCCTGACCAGAGCTGCCTATGGGGCTTCGGGCGCGCAGCGGCCCTGGAGCTGCCACATCTGTGGGGTGGGCTGGCCGACCTCTCCGCAGGCACCCCCGACGAATGGTCGCGGCTGGTCGACCGGATCGCGGCCACGGTCGATTCGGCCGCCAGGGAGGACCAGCTCGCGCTGCGCGATCAGACGGTCTATGTCCCCCGACTGGTCCGCCGCGCGGCACAGCCCGGCGGCACACCGCTGCACTTACGTGCCGACGCAAGCTATCTCGTGACCGGCGGGTTGGGATCGATCGGACTGGAGATGGCCGGATACCTGGCCGCGAAGGGGGCCAGGCACCTGGTGCTGACCAGCCGCCGCACCCCCGGCGAGGCGGCCCAGCAGCGCATCGACTCGCTGAGCGAACAGTACGGCTGCGAGGTCCGGGTCGTCACCGCCGACATCGCCGACGCACACCAGGTCGCGCGCCTGCTGACCACCGTGGCCGCCGAACTGCCGCCACTGGCGGGCATCGTGCACGCGGCAGGCGAAATCGGCACCACGGCGCTCAGCAGCCTCGACGATACCGAGGTGGACCGTGTCTTCGCCGGAAAAGTTTGGGGCGCTTGGCATCTCAGTGAATCGGCCGCGGCTCTGAAGCTCGACTTCTTCCTCAGCACATCGTCGATCGCCTCGGTGTGGGGCGGATACGGTCAGACCGCCTATGGCGCCGCCAACGCATTCCTCGACGCGCTCGCCTGGCGCCAGCGCGAGCACGGCATCACCGGGATCAGCGTCAACTTCGGCCCCTGGTCCACGGGTATGGCGGATGCGCAATCCCGCGCGCGCCTCGAGCAGCGCGGCATCAAGACGTTGTCGCCCACCGATGCACTGGCCGGCCTGGCCGATGTCGCGGCATCCGGTGGTGCCCAAGCTGTCGTCGCCAGGGTCGACTGGTCACGCTTTCTGCCCCTCTTTCAGCAGGCGGGCCGTCGGGGGTTCCTCGCGGAACTGGAGCGCGAGGTGCCCGCATTCCCGGCCGCGGAGGCACCTGCCACTCGTTCGGGCAAGACGGCGCTGGTCGAGCGCCTCACCAATGCTCCTGTGCAGCAACGCAGGAAGCTGCTGATCGACTATCTGCGCAACGTGGTGGCCGAGGTGACCCGTGTCGACGCCGTCGAGATCCGGGAAGATGCAGGCTTCTTCGATCTCGGCATGGATTCCCTGATGGCTGTCGAGTTGCGGCGCCACCTCGAACAGGGCGTCGGCGTCGACATCCCGGTGACCCTCGCGATGGATCATCCCCGGCTCTCCGATGTGGCCGACTACCTGCTCGGCGAGGTGCTCGGACTCAGTGACGCCGCCGCTGCGCCGCGGCTCACCTCGACGGCGACGACCCACGCCGACGAACCGATCGCGATCGTCGCGGTGTCGTGCCGCTTCCCCGGCGCACCCGACCCGGAGGCGTTCTGGGACGTGCTGTCCGGCGGTGTCGACGCCATCCGGGAGGTCCCCGAGGACCGCTTCGACATCGACGAGTTCTACGACCCCGACCCTGACGCGCCGGGTAAGACCTACACCCGGTTCGGCGGGTTTCTCGACGGCATCGACGGCTTCGATCCCGAGTTCTTCGGAATCTCCCCGCGCGAGGCGGTCTGGATCGAGCCGCAACAGCGACTGATGCTGGAAACGGTGTGGGAGGGGTTGGAAAGAGCGGGGTACTCACCAGCAGCATTGCGCGGCAGCCGCACCGGCGTCTTCGTCGGGGTCGCCGCCAACGAGTACGCGCATCTGCTGTCGGCGGAACCGGTCGACAAGATCGAGCCGCACTTCATCACCGGTAATGCGCTCAACGCCATCTCGGGCCGGGTGGCGTTCGCGCTCGGGCTCGAAGGCCCGGCCGTTGCCATCGACACCGCGTGCAGCTCGGCACTGGTGGCCGTCCATCAGGCCTGCCTGGCCCTGCGGTCGAGCGATTGCGACATGGCGTTGGCCGGCGGGGTCAATGTTCTGCTGAGCCCGGTCACCGTCGTGGCCGCCTCGCGCGCCCGCATGCTGTCCCCCGTCGGGCGGTGCAAGACCTTCGACGCCTCGGCCGACGGCTATGTGCGCAGCGAGGGCTGCGGCGTTCTGGTGCTCAAGCGGTTGAGCGACGCACAACGCGACGGTGACCAGATACGTGCCGTCATCTCCAGCAGCGCGGTCAACCAGGATGGCGCGTCCAGCGGTCTGACGGTGCCCAACGGCGGTGCGCAGCAACGGCTCATCACGTCCGTACTCGACCGCGCCGGGTTGTCGGGCGCCGACGTCGACTACCTCGAGGCGCACGGAACGGGTACGCCGCTGGGTGATCCGATCGAAGTGCAGGCGGCAGCCGCCGCCTACGGCGGATCCCGCGAACCCGGCCGGCCGCTGCTGATGGGTTCGGTGAAGACGAACATCGGCCACACCGAGTCCGCCTCCGGCGCAGCGGGTCTGATCAAAGTCGTGCTCTCGCTGCAGCACGGCCTGCTGCCCAAGAGCCTGCACTTCGACACCCCGTCGCCGCACATCCCGTGGGATTCGCTGCCGGTCCGGGTGGTCGACGAGGCAACTCCGTGGGAGGCAAACGGCAGGCCCAGGCGTGCCGGGGTGAGCTCCTTCGGGTTCACCGGCACCAACGCGCATGTGCTGATCGAGGAGGCACCCGCAGCCCCGGTTAATGCCGAGGTCGAAACCACCCACGAGGCGGCCGATGACGCTGTCTCGGAAGCCGATTCGACGGAAGTTTCGGTGGAGCAGATCGGTGTGCTGCCGCTGTCGGCACGCTCACCGGAGGCGCTCGCCGCGCTGGCCCGCCGGTACGAACGCTGGCTCGGCGCGCACCCCGACGTCGACCTCGCCAGCCTGTGCCTGACCGCCGGCACCGGCCGATCGCACTTCGACCATCGAGCCGCGCTGGTGGTCGATTCGGTGCAGACGGCGCGCGACGGCCTCGCCGAACTGGCCGAGAACCGGCTGCGGCCCGGTGTCGTGCGCGGTGAGACCGCCCACCACCCGACCACGGCGTGGCTGTTCACGGGGCAGGGCAGCCAGTATCCGGGGATGGCGCGCGAGTTGTTCGAGACGGAGCCGGTTTTCGCCGACACCGTGACCCGGTGCGCGGACGCCGTCGCCGACATCGTCACCCGCCCGCTGTTGGAGGTGATGTTCGCCACCGATCGGACAACTTCAGAGTTGTTGCGGCACACGTCATTCGCACAGCCGGCGTTGTTCGCCGTCGAGATGGGCCTGGCCCGGCTGTGGCAGTCCTGGGGCATCGAGCCCGACGTGGTGATCGGCCACAGCGTGGGCCAGTATGCAGCGGCATGTGTGGCCGGGGTGTTCAGCGTCGAAGACGGTGCACGGCTGATGGCCGAGCGAGGACGGCTGTTCGGCAGCCTTCCCGAGGGTGGGCGCATGGTCGCGGTCTTCTCCGACGCCAAGCACGTCGAGAACGTCGCGGGCGAGTTCCCGCGGGTGTCGGTCGGCGCCTACAACGGACCCAACACCGTGCTGTCGGGTCCGGGCGAGGATCTGGAGCAGATCGTCGAACGATTCGGCGGCGAAGGCATCCGCTGCACCTGGCTGCAGACCAGCCACGCGTTCCACTCAGAACTGCTTGATCCGGTACTCGACGAGTTCGAGTCCTACGCTGCGCAACTGGAGTTCGCGGTCCCGACGATGCCGCTGGTCTGCAACCGGACCGGGGCCGTGCTGACCGCGCAGTCGCCACTGGACGCGCAGTACTGGCGGCGGCATTCCCGTCAGCCGGTGCAATTCGCCGAGGGCGTGCGCACGATCGCGGCCCTGGGCTGCTCGGTGTTGATGGAGATCGGCCCGCAGCCGGTGCTGACGGGCGCCGCGGCACAGGTCTGGCCGGAGCACCTCCCCCCGCCACGGGCGATCGCCTCGCTGCGCAAGAGTGTCGGCGACCGGCGGCAGATCGCCGACGCGCTGGCCGCGGCCTACGTCAGCGGACACCGGCCTGATTTCGCCGCGCTGCACCAGCAGCCCGGCCACCGCGTGGAGCTGCCGACCTATCCGTTCCAGCGCCGCCGCTTCTGGCCGAAGACCTCGGGAGTCGCCCTCGACGGCCCGGTGGGTTCCGGGATCTTGGGCAGCGCCAAAGAGCTCGCGTCCGGCGACTCCGTCTACACCAGCCGGCTTTCGGTCAAATCGCAGCCGTGGCTTTCCGACCACGTCATCTACGGCACGGTCGTGGTGCCTGGCGCGACGTATGCGGCCATGGCGCTGGCCGCGGTCGGCACCCCGGCGCATGCGAAGGATGTGTTCTTCTACGAACCGATCATCCTGCCCGAGAAGAGTTCTCGTGAGGTTCAGCTGACACTGCATCCGCTGGAGAGCGCCCAGTGGAAGTTCCAGGTGCACAGTCGCCCGTACGGCGAGAGTGGTGCGGAGTGGTCGCTCAACGCCGAGGGAACGGTCGTGGCCGGAGCCGAAGACCGTCCTGAGCAGGAGGACACCGAGCCGGTCGACGATGTCCTCGAGCGGCTGAACCGCATGCGCCCCCAGGAGCTTTTCGAGACCTTCGCCGATCTGGAGCTGGCGTGGGGGCCGACCTGGTCGGGCTCTCTGAAGTCGTTGTGGCTCGGCGATGGCGAAGCAATCGGCGACATCCTCGTCGGCCCGGAGCTCGCCGAGCAGCTGGGCACCGAGCCGATGCACCCGGTGCTGATGGACCTGTGCACCGGTGTGGCGTTCCCGGCGTTCCCGGCTCTTCTCGCGGCGGAGCAGGGTGTGAACGATCTGTTCCTGCCGCTGCGATACGGGCAGGTGTCACTGCGGGAAAAGATGCCCCGGCGCTTCTACTGCCGCGCGAAGTGGCACGACAGCGCCCTCGACAGCGAGACCCAGGTCTTCGACCTGGACTTCCTGGACCGAGATGGGCAGCGGCTGGGCGGGATCAGCGAGTTCACCGTCAAGCGCGCGCCCCGTGAGGCGCTGTTGCGCGGACTCGGCGGCGACGCCACCCGGCTGCTGTACACCCTCGGATGGCACGAGGTTCCGCCCACGCCCGCCGACGGCGCCACCGTCAGTGGCACCTGGCTCGTCGCCGGGTTCGACGAGCTCGCCGGCCTGGTGCCCGGATGCATTCCGGCCGACCGCACCACGAATCCGGAGCTGCTCGGAAAGTTGCTCACGGACGCCAAAGAACGCGGTCTGCCGTTCTCCGGTGTGGTGTGGCGTCCCGGCCCGCCCGGCGTGAGCGAGTCCACGACGGACGTCGCCGCGCGGATCGACGCCGAGATCGCCAACCTGCTCAGCGCCGTGCACACCGTTGCCAGCGGCAGCGTCACATTGCCCGGCGGACTGTGGATCGTCACCGAACGAGCCGTCGCAACCGAGTCCGGCGAGCCCGTCGACCCGGTGCAGGCTGCGCTGTGGGGTTTCGGGCGGACCACGATCAACGAGGAACCGGCGCTGCGCGCCAAGCTCGTCGACTCCGATGGAACCCCCGAGGCCGTCCAGGTGCTCGCCGACCTGTTGGCGACTCCGGTCGACGAGCCCGAACTGGCTGTGCGGCAGGGGAAGTTGCTGGCGTCGCGGTTGCTGCCGTGGGCGCGCAGCGGTCACCTGACCGTTCCGCGCGGCGGCGACTACGTCCTGGCGCCCACCGAACGCGGTGCGATCGACAACCTGCGGCTGACCGAGACCGACGTACCGCCGCCGGACGAAGGCTACGTGCAGGTGCGCGTGGAGGCCGCGGGCTTGAACTTCCGCGACGTGCTCAACGTTCTGGGCCTCTATCCGGGCGATCCCGGGCCCATCGGCGGCGACTTCGCCGGTGTCGTCACGCAATTGGGCGAGGGCGCCACGGGCGTGGAGGTGGGTCAGCGCGTCTGCGGGTCGATGCAGGGGGCGTTCGCCAGCCGGTTCAACGTGCCTGCGCAGTTCCTGGCTCCGATCCCCGACGGTGTCAGCGCGGTCGAAGCCGCGACCATTCCCGCCGCGGCGTTGACCGTCCGGCTGGCGTTCGACTGGGCGCAGCTCAAGCCTGGTGACAAGGTCCTCATCCACGCGGCCAGTGGCGGTGTGGGGTTGGCCGCGGTGCAGATGGCCCAGCGCTGCGGAGCCGAAGTGTTCGCCACCGCGAGCACCTTCAAGCGCGCGACGCTGCGCAGGCTCGGCGTGAAGTACGTCTATGACTCGCGCACAACGGATTTCGCCGACCAGATTCTGGCGGACACCGATGGCGCCGGCGTTGACGTGGTGCTCAACAGCCTGACCAGCGAGGGGTTCATCGAGGCCACCCTGCGGGCCACTGCACGAGACGGCCGCTTCGCCGAGATCGCCAAGCGTGACATCTGGTCGACCGAGCAGATGACGCAGGCACGCCCGGACATCGCCTACGAGATCGTCGCGCTGGACACGGTGATGTTCACCGATCCCGATCGCATCCGCGACCTTCTCACCGAGGTGTCCCACGGGCTGGCGCCCACCGATGGTCAGTGGCAGCCGCTGCCCGCGGAGGTCTATCCGCTGACCGAAGCGAGGGCCGCGTTCCGCCGCATGCAGCAGGCCAGGCACATCGGCAAGATCGTGGTGCAGATCCCGAACCCGCTGCAGCCCAAGCCTGATCGGAGCTACCTGATCACCGGTGGGCTGGGGGCGATCGGACTGCACACGGCGACCTATCTGGCCCAGCTCGGCGCCGGTGACATCGTGCTGACGAGCAGGCGCGCGCCCGAGGCCGCCGCACAGCAGGTCATCGACGACATCGTCGAGCGGTTCAAGTGCCGCGTCCACGTCTTCACCGCCGACGTCGGCGAGGAATCCGAAGTCGTGGCGCTGCTGGACCGGATCCGCACCGAACTGCCGCCGTTGGCGGGCGTGGCTCACCTGGCCGGCGTCCTCGACGACGCCCTGCTCTCCCAGCAGAGTGTCGAGCGCTTCCGAAACACCATGGCGCCCAAAGCGTTTGGTGCGCTCTACCTCGACCGGTTGACAAGGGACGACGAGCTGGACTTCTTCCTCGTGTCCTCCTCGGTGTCAAGCCTTTTCGGCTCGCCAGGTCAGGCGAACTACGCGACCGCCAACGCACTGCTCGACGGTCTCGTCGCGCGTCGCAGAGCGCAGGGACTGCCCGCCACCGGCATCAATTTCGGTCCGTGGGCCCAAGGCGGCATGGCGTCGTCGGAAGCGGCGACCGCCAACATCAGTGCCCAGGGTCTCATTCCGTTGGAGCCGTCGGCGGCGCTGAGCGCGCTGGCCGAGGTGATCGCCAACGGGACCGGACAGGCCACGGTGATCAAGGCCAACTGGCAGCGCGCGGCGAAGGTGCTCGGGGCCTCGCGTCCGCCGATTCTCGACCTCGTACTGCCGAGTGCGGCAGGTGAGGTCAGCGGCGACAGCGAGTTGCTCAAGCAGCTGATGGAAATCCCGGTGCCGCAGCGCGCCGGATTCGTGACGGAGTTCCTCCAGCGCGAGGTGCAGAATTTCCTGCGCCTGGCATCCCCGCCTGCGGCGACCAGCCGGTTCCTTGACCTGGGCACCGATTCGCTGATGGCGATCGAACTCCGCAACCGGCTGCACAGCCAGTTCGGTGGCAAGTTCACGATCAACGCCACCGCGGTGTTCGACTACCCGACCATCGGCGGGCTGGCCGAGTACCTGGTCGGGCAGCTGCCCGACGCGCAGGACACGTCACCGAATAGCCACGAAGAGCCCGGCGGGGACTCAGATCAGTCCGGGTAACCTCCCGACCATGACGAGATCGGTGTTCATCACGGGGGCAGCGACGGGCATCGGTCGCGCGACGGCGATGTTGTACGCCAACCGCGGCTACCGTGTCGGCGGCTATGACGTCGACGAGGACGGCGTGCATGTGCTGGCCGCCGACATCTCGGCGGTCGGCGGCACCCCCGTCGTCGGCCACCTCGACGTAACCGACGCCGACGAGGTCGCGCAGAGGCTGGCCGAGTTCGCCGAGCAGTCGGGCGGGCGGATCGACGTGTTGATCAACAACGCGGGCCTGCTCAATGCCGGGCGCTTCGAGGAGATCCCGCTCGAGGTGCACCATCGCGAGATCGAGGTGAACGTCAAAGGTGTGGTGAACGGTCTGCACGCGGCGTTCCCGTACCTGAAGAGCGGCTCGGTCGTCGTCAATCTGGCGTCCGCGTCGGCGATCTACGGCCAGGCCGAACTGGCGAACTACTCGGCGACGAAGTTCTTCGTCCGCGCCATCACCGAGGCACTCAACCTCGAATGGGGGCTGCACGGAATCCGCGTCATCGACATGTGGCCGCTGTACGTGAACACGGCGATGACCAAGGACGTCAAGACCGGCACCACCCAGTCACTGGGCATCCGCCTGACCGCCCAGGACATCGCCCGCGACATCGTCGCCGCAGTGGACACCACCTGGCCGCGCCGGGCCATTGCCCAGGTGCACTATCCGGTCGGCGTGCAGGCCAAAGCGCTGGCGATCGGCGCGCGGTTCTCCCCCGCGTGGCTCACCCGACTCGTGAACAAGGGCCTGGCCGGGCACTAACTCCAGCGCGCGGCTTCCGCTTCTGCGGGCAGCGCCGAGCGCAGCGGGACCTGCAGGCCGTCGTAGATTCCCGGCTTCTGTTCGACGAGCCAGTTCAGCGCACCGAGCAACCGGTTCGCCGCGGTGGTGTTGCCACCGTCGGCGCGGGTTCCCCCGGGGACGTCGGCGCGGGTCGTGATCGTCAGCTTCGGGTCACCGTCGACGATCACGCGGTGGTCGCCGACCCCCTCGTCGGGTTGCGGCCAGTCGGGCGCGCAGGACGGATGGATGCGGGTGATGTGCTCGATGACGACGCGCTGCCTACCGCCCGACCAGCCGATCACCTTGAGGAAGAACGCGCCCTGCGTTCCCTTCTCGAACGGGCCCATCACGGTGTCGACGGTGTCTTCGAGGGGGCGTCGCTCGACCTCCTCGGTGATGTCGTCGATCTCGATGCCGAGTCCGCGGCCGATCAGCCGGACGTTGCCGCCCCAGACCATCGTCGGAATCGTCGGGAGCAGCATCATCGGTGTCTCCTCCATGGAGCCACCGAATCCGCAGGACACCTTGACGGCGAACGGCTGGTTGTAGGTCGAGTAGTCGAAGATTTCCTGGCAGGTGATCGTGTCGATGCGGGTGCACAGGCTTGCCGCGGTGACGGCCAGCGCATCGTTGCCCCACCCGGGGTCGACTCCGCTGACGAGCAGGGTCGCGCGCCCCTCCTCGGCAGCCGAGGTCAGGCGATCGACCCATTCAACCGGCGCGGACGCCGGATCGTAGAGCGAGTACAGCGAGGGTGTGACGACGTGCTTGCCCGCCCGTAGGCACCGCTCGATGTCGGCGATGGCCTCGTCCGGGCGGATGTCGCCGGAGGCCATGTATGCGACGGCGTCGCTCGTCGCGAGCGTCGACTCCAGATCTGGGCCGTTCGTGGTGAGCAGAACGCCCGTCGGTTCGTCCAGCCCGCCGAACGCAGCGGCGTCCCTGCCGGCCTTGTCTTCCGACGAGGTGATGACGGCCGTCAGGCGCAGTCCCGGGAAGGCCGTGACCGACCGGATCGACGTGGATCCCATGTTGCCCGTTCCCCATACCGCGACACCGATTGCTCTTGTCATAGAGACACCCTAAACGGCTAAACGTGACCATCATCACAGGGTCACAAAATTGCAGTTCAGAGGTAGTTTCGGCCTCCAAATCGGTCCCCGGCCAACCGCCTGGTTGGTTCATGCCCCGAAATTGCTCACACTCATCTTGCGTTGAAGTTACCGGGCGGTATAGTTACGCACAGTTACTGGTGGGTAACTTAACAACGAGTACCCAACCGCGTGTGGCGTTCTCATCGAGGAGGAATTGTGGGCCACTACAAGAGCAATGTCCGTGACCAGGTATTCAACCTGTTCGAGGTTCTCGGGGTCGACAAGGCGTTGGGTCAGGGCGCGTACGCCGACCTCGACGTCGAGACCGCCGTCGACATGCTGGGCGAGATTTCCCGGCTCGCCGAGGGTCCCGTCGCCGCCTCCTTCGAGGAGGGCGACCGCAACCCGCCGGTGTTCGACCCCAAGACCCACACCGTCACGCTGCCCGAGGCGTTCAAGAAGTCGGTGCGCGCCGTCGTCGAGGGCGGCTGGGACAAGCTGTCGATCAGCGAGGACCTCGGCGGTACACCGATGCCGAGCGCGCTGTCGTGGGCCCTGCAGGAGCACATCCTCGGCGCGAACCCGGCCGTGTACATGTACGCGATGGGTGCCGGCTTCGCCGACATTTTCTATCACCTCGGCACCGAAGAGCAGAAGAAGTGGGCCGTGCTCGCCGCGGAGCGCGGCTGGGGCTCGACCATGGTGCTGACCGAGCCGGATGCCGGCTCCGATGTGGGCGCCGGCCGCACGAAGGCCGTCCAGCAGCCCGACGGCACCTGGCACATCGACGGTGTGAAGCGCTTCATCACCTCGGCCGATTCGGATGACCTCTTCGAGAACATCATGCACCTGGTGCTGGCGCGGCCCGAGGGTGCCGGCCCGGGCACCAAGGGCCTGTCGCTGTTCTTCGTGCCGAAGTTCCACTTCGACCCCGAGACCGGCGAGCCCGGCGAGCGCAACGGCGTCTTCGTCACCAACGTTGAGCACAAGATGGGCCTGAAGGTCTCCGCGACCTGCGAGCTCTCGCTCGGCCAGCACGGCACCCCCGCGGTGGGCTGGCTCGTCGGTGAGGTGCACGACGGCATCGCGCAGATGTTCGACGTCATCGAGCAGGCGCGAATGATGGTGGGCACCAAGGCCATCGCCACCCTGTCGACCGGTTACCTGAACGCGCTGGAGTATGCCAAGTCCCGCGTGCAGGGTGCGGATCTGACGCAGATGACCGACAAGACCGCGCCGCGTGTGACCATCACCCATCACCCGGACGTACGTCGCTCGCTGATGACCCAGAAGGCCTACGCCGAGGGTCTGCGTGCGTTGTACCTGTTCACCGCCACCCATCAGGACTCCGAGGTGGCCAAGACGATCCACGGCATCGAGCCCGAGCTGGCCGTCAAGGTCAACGACCTGATGCTGCCGATCGTCAAGGGTGTGGGATCCGAGCAGGCCTACGCGAAGCTGACCGAGTCGCTGCAGACCTTCGGTGGTTCCGGCTTCCTTCAGGACTACCCGATCGAGCAGTACATCCGCGACGCCAAGATCGACTCGCTCTACGAGGGCACCACCGCCATCCAGGCTCAGGACTTCTTCTTCCGCAAGATCGTCCGCGACAAGGGTGTGGCGCTGGCGCACGTCGCCGGCCAGATCGAGCAGTTCGTGAAGTCCGAGACCGGTAACGGTCGCCTGAAGGCCGAGCGCGCGCTGCTGGCGACCGCGCTGGAGGACGTCCAGGGGATGGCCGCGTCGCTGACCGGCTACCTGATGGCCTCGCAGGAGGATCCGGCCAGCATCTACAAGGTGGGCCTGGGCTCGGTGCGCTTCCTGATGAGCGTCGGTGACCTGGTGATCGGCTGGCTGCTGCAGAGGCAGGCCGCTGTCGCGATCGAGAAGCTCGACGCCGGTGCCACCGGTGACGACCGCGCCTTCTACGAGGGCAAGATCGCGGTCGCGTCGTTCTTCGCGAAGAACTTCCTGCCGCTTCTCACCAGCACCCGCACCATCCTCGACAACCTCGACAACGAGGTGATGGAGCTGGACGAAGCGAGCTTCTGACCCCCCTGGAATCGCTTCGGACCCGAGACGCCCCCGGACTCTTCCCGGGGGCGTCTTGCGTTGCGGCTCGCGAGCAGACGCAAAGTCGCGCACGGAGCGGCATTTCGTGCCATTTTGTGTCTGCTCACCTTCTCTAGACCGAGGGGACTCACCAATGACCGACCATCCGAGCGAGCGGCCACCTGAAGCGATGCCACCGGGTTATGCACCACCGCCGCCCGGCTACGGACCCCCACCGGGATACGGACCGCCGCCGGGCTACGGACCCCCGCCGGGGTATGGACCGCCTCCCGGCTACGGGCCGCCGCCCGTCTCGCCGGGGTCGGATGTCAGCGCCGGGCTGCGGTGGTCGTGGAACGCCTTCACGCAGAACGCCTTTCCGATGGTCGCCGCGCTGTTCATCTGGTTGGTGGCCTACGGTGTGCTCTTCGGCGTGCCGTATGCGATGGCGTTCGTGGTGGCCGAGACGAACCCGGCGGCCTACAGCGAGTACTCCGCATCGACCTCGACGATGGTGTTCGGCGCGGCCAGCATTCTGCTCATCGTCGTCGCGTTCGCCCTGATGGTGTTGACCATCGCGGCGATGACGTCGGCAATGACCGCCGGGTTCCTCAAGGTCGCCGACGGAGCGCCGGTGACGCTGGCATCCTTCCTGACGCCCCGCCGTTTCGGCGCCATGTTGGGCCTGCAGGCGCTCATCATGGCCGCCGCGACAGTGGGCATGATCCTGTGCATCGTGCCGGGAATTCTCGTCGTCTTCTTCACGCTGCTGGCGCCGCTGGCCCTTCTCGATCGCGGGCTGCCCGTCATCGAGGCGATCAAGACGAGCATCGGCCTCGTCAAAGCCAATATCGTGCCGGTGCTGCTGATGTACCTCGTCGGCGCCGCACTCGGCACGGTCGGCCAATTGGCTTGCCTGATAGGGCTTTTCGTCGCAATCCCGGTGGCCTACCTGTATCAGGTGTACGTCTACCGCGCGATCTCGGGAAGGCCGGTCGCCCCGCTCGCGCCGCCCAACACCGCTACCTACTAGTTCGTCGGCTTCTCGCGATCGCCGAGACCCCGACCGCCAGGAACGCCACCGCCACCGCGGCCAGTGCGTAACTCGGCCACCCGGTCCGGTCGGCGGCCAGCGCGCCGAAGAAGGCGGCGCCCGCCACCATCGCGGCACCCGAGTACAGACGCGTGCTCTGGACTCGTTTGGTGCGGTTGGCTTCGCGCGGCGCGACGACGGAATAGCCGAGCAGCCCGAGGAATGCGACGAAGGTCAGCAGCTGCACCACGTTGAGCACCGTCATGCCCTATTTCTAGCGGTCGCGCTCGGCTGACCGCACCCCGGGCACAAGGGCGGGTTCGGGAGGACATGTGGGCGCGTCTCATTCGTCTCACGCGGCCGACTCTCATCCCGTGTCGGCTCTTCGGACCGGTCACTCCCGAACCCGTCGTGCGATCGATGCTACGCCTGGGTCCGCGTTCGGGAAAGGGGTTCTTTCAACCCAATTGACGCAGCAGTGCGCGGGTGCGGTCGCGGCCCTCGGCGCTGGTGTCGAACACCGCGCCGACGTACTCGTCGACGCCCGACGCCGTCAAATCGGCCAGGCGATCGCGAACCGTGGCCTCGTCGCCGATGATCGCGGCGTCCTCCGGTCCGGCGTAGCCTTCGCGGTCGAGCATCGCGCGGTAGGACGGCAGCGTCCCGTAAACGGCGAACTGCTCTGCGGCCTGTTTGCGGGCCGCGTCGACGTCGTCGGTGACGGCGATCGGCAGTGCCGCGACGACGCGCACCGCATCGTCGGGGCGGCCGGCGTCGGCGGCGGCCTGGCGCAGGGTCGGGCTGACGTGTTCGCGCAGCGTCGTCGGCCCCGTCATCCATGTGCACGTGCCCTGGGTGCGCCGGCCCGCCAGCCGCAGAAGCTGTGGACCGAGCGCGGCGATGTAGACGTCGGGCCGTGGGGCGCCGGGGATGACGAGGGCACCGCGCGTGGTGACGGTCTCCCCTGGGGCATTCGCGGGCTCGCCGGCCAGCAGCGGCAGCAACCCGTCGAGGAACTCGTTGAGTCTGCGCACCGGCTTGTCCCACGGGATGCCCCACATGCCCTCGGTCACCGCTGCGTGCGTCATTCCGAGTCCGAGGATGAAGCGGCCGCCGGAGGCCAGGCTGACGGTCAGCGCGCGCTGCGCCATCTGCATCGGATGCTGGTTCTGGATCGGGACCACACCGCTGGCGACCTCGATCGTGTCGACCTCGCGGAGAGCGATCGCCAGGATCGTCAGTAGATCGGGTTCGTAGGGAAGCTGGCTGATCCAGACGCGGGCGAAACCCTCGTCGCGAAGCTGACTGAGGTAGGCGATGGTGGCGTCGATCGGCGAACCGCCGTCATCAAGGCCACTGAGCTGTCCGAACATGCTGATCTGCATGCCTGAAATCTATCTCTGAAAGACAAGAGCCCCGTGTTGCCGTCGGGTCGGGGGGTCAGACGGCAACACGGAGCTATCCCATCTATCGATCGCATGTCAGCGGGCGTTACAGCGATCCGAAAACTTTTTCGCCGAAACTGCATTCCATGCGGCGATTTCGCGGAAACGTGCACGTGGAATGCAGTTTCGGCGAGGAAGCTAGGCCTCCAGGATGGCGGTGACGCCCTGGCCGCCCGCGGCGCAGATCGAGATCAGGCCGCGCACCGGGGCGCCCGTCTGAGCCTTCTTCTCGGCGAGTTGTTTGGCCAGCTGTGCCACGATCCGTCCGCCGGTCGCGGCGAACGGATGCCCGGCGGCCAGCGACGAGCCGTTGACGTTGAGCTTCGACCGGTCGATGGAGCCGAGCGCAGCGTCCAGGCCCAGCCGTTCCTTGCAGTACTCCTCGGATTCCCACGCGGCAAGCGTCGCCAGCACGACGGACGCGAACGCCTCGTGAATCTCGTAGAGGTCGAAGTCCTGCAGGCTGAGGCCGTTGCGGGCGAGTAGCCGGGGCACGGCGTACGTCGGCGCCATCAGCAGACCGTCGCGGCCGTTGACGTAATCGACGGCGGCCGTTTCGCTGTCGACGAAATACGCCAGTACGGGAAGCGAATGTGCCGACGCCCATTCCTCGGAGGACAGCAGCGCCACCGAGGCGCCGTCGGTCAGCGGCGTCGAGTTGCCCGCGGTCATCGTCGCGTCGCCGTTGCGCACACCGAAGACGGGCTTGAGCTTGGCCAGCTTCTCCGGGGACGAGTCGGGCCGCAGGTTGTTGTCGCGGTAGAGGCCGAGGAACGGGGTTACGAGATCGTCGAAGAATCCACGGTCGTACGCGGCGGCCATGTTGGTGTGGCTGGCCGCGGCGAGCTCGTCCTGATCGGTGCGCTTGACGCCCATCTCCTTGGCGGTGACGGCGGCGTGTTCACCCATCGACATGCCGGTGCGGGGCTCGCTGTTGACCGGGATCTCGACGCCGAGGGCGGCGGGCAGCTTGCCGACCAGCTTCAGCCGGTCCACGTTGGACTTGGCGCGGCGCAGGCCCAGCAGCACCTTGCGCAGGTCGTCGCCGAACGCGATCGGGGCGTCCGAGGCGGTGTCCACACCACCGGCTGCGGCCACTTCGTAGCGGCCCTGCGCGATGCCGTCGGCCGCCGCGATGGTCGACTGCAGGCCCGTCCCGCAGGCCTGCTGCAGATCGAACGCCGGGGTGTACGACGACAGCGAGCTGCCCAGCACGCACTCGCGCATCAGGTTGAAGTCGCGGCTGTGCTTGAGGACCGCGCCGCCGATGACGGCGTCGAGCTTCTCGCCCTTGAGGTTGAAGCGTTCGGCCAGTCCGTCGAGCGCCGCGGTGAACATGTCCTGGTTGGACGCGTTCGCGTAGGCGCCGTCGGATCGCGCGAACGGGATCCGGTTGCCTCCGAGGATTGCTACCCGGCGGGTTGTCTTGCTGTCAGCCACGTCTGCCTCCCGGCTTGCTCCTGGGTGTCGAGCGTCATACTACCCACCGTTCTTACTCTGGAGTAAGTTCGGTGATGGACGCGACAGTTCGGGTACCCCCGAGCCGTCGAAGTAGAACTCACCCGGATCTCACCGGTCCACAAGATAAAGTCGGCCCCTCCTGAAAGGCAGCACAGTGGCTTCCGATCTTCTCTCGCAAGTCGTCAACTCCGGTCCAGGCTCGTTCCTGGCCAAGCAGCTGGGCGTGCCGCAGCCCGAGCCGCTGCGCCGGTACAAGCAGGGCGAGCCGCCGCTGGCCGGCTCCCTGTTGATCGGCGGCGAGGGCCGGGTCGTCGAGCCCCTGAGAGCAGCGCTCGCCGAGGACTACGACGTGGTCGCCAACAACCTTGGCGGCCGCTGGGCCGATTCGTTCGGCGGGCTGGTCTACGACGCCACCGGCATCACCGAGCCCGAAGGGCTCAAGGGCCTCTACGAGTTCTTCACCCCGCTGCTGCGCAACCTCGGCCACTCCGGACGCGTCGTCGTCATCGGCACCACCCCCGAGGAGACGGGCAGCGTGCACGAGCGCGCGGTGCAGCGCGGCCTCGAAGGTTTCACCCGCTCGCTGGGCAAGGAGCTGCGCAACGGATCGACCGCCGCGCTGGTGTACCTGTCCGCCGAGGCGAAGCCGGCCGCCACCGGGTTGGAGTCCACGCTGCGGTTCCTGTTGTCGGGCAAGTCCGCCTACGTCGACGGCCAGGTCTTTCACGTCGGTGCCGCCGACGCCACCCCGCCCGCGGACTGGGACCGCCCGCTCGCAGGCAAGGTCGCGGTCGTGACGGGTGCTGCGCGCGGCATCGGCGCGACGATCGCCGAGGTGTTCGCGCGCGACGGCGCGAAGGTCATCGCGGTGGACGTCGAGCAGGCCGCCGAGGCGCTCGGAGAGACCGCGAGCAAGGTCGGCGGGACCGCTCTGACGCTGGATGTCACCGCCGCCGACGCCGTCGACCGGATCGCCGAGCACGTCCGTGAGCACTACGAAGGCAAGGTGGACATCCTGGTCAACAACGCGGGCATCACCCGCGACAAGCTGTTGGCGAACATGGACGAATCCCGCTGGGACTCGGTCATCGCGGTGAATCTCATTGCGCCCCTTCGCCTTGCCGAGGGGCTGGTGGAGAGCGGACTGATCGGCGACGGTGGACGCATCATCGGGCTGTCGTCGATGGCGGGTATCGCCGGAAACCGCGGGCAGACCAACTACGCGACCACCAAAGCGGGGATGATCGGGCTCACCGACGCGCTGGCCCCGCAGTTCGCGGAGAAGAACATCACCATCAACGCGGTCGCGCCAGGCTTCATCGAGACGAAGATGACCGAGGCGATCCCGTTGGCGACCCGCGAGGTGGGCCGCCGGCTCAACTCCCTGTTCCAGGGTGGTCAGCCCGTCGACGTGGCTGAGGCGATCGCCTACTTCGCCAGCCCCGGCTCGAATGCCGTCACCGGCAACACGATTCGGGTGTGCGGCCAAGCCATGCTGGGGGCCTGAGATGGGACAGCAGCCGTCGGGTCTGAAGAATCTCGCGCTGGCCGCAGCGGGCGCCCTGCCGTTCGTACCCCGCGGCGACACCCTGCCGGCCCGCACGCTGACCGTCGAGGACCTCGCGATCGACCCGGCCAACGTCGCGGACTACGCCGCCGTGACGGGCCTGCGCTTCGACAACGCCGTCCCGCTCACGTACCCGTTCGCCCTGACGTTCCCGACGGTCATGCAACTGATCACCGGCTTCGATTTCCCTTTCGCCGCAATGGGTTCGGTGCATCTGGAGAATCACATCACCCAGTACCGGCCGATCGCGGTGACCGACACCGTCTCGGTCGCGGTCCGCGCGGAGAACATGCGCGAACACCGCAGGGGACTGCTCGTCGACATCCTCACCGACGTGAAGGTCGGCAACGAACTGGCCTGGCAGCAGGTCACCACGTTCCTGCACCAGCAGCGCACCAGCCTGTCCGACGAACCCAAGCCGCCGCCGCAGAAGCAGCCTAAACTGCCGCCCCCGAACGCGATCGTGAGTATCACGCCGAGCCAGATCAAGCACTACGCCTCGGTCGGCGGCGACCACAACCCCATCCACACCAACGGGATCGCCGCCAAGCTGTTCGGGTTCCCCACCGTGATCGCGCACGGCATGTTCAGTGCCGCCGCGGTTCTGGCGAACATCGAGGGGCAGCTTCCGGATGCGGTGAAGTACTCGGTGAAGTTCGCCAAACCGGTGGTGCTGCCGGCCCGTGCCGGACTCTACGTCGACCGCACCGCCGAGGGCTGGCAGCTTACGCTGCGGCACCTCTCGAAGGGCTACCCGCACCTGACGGGCACCGTCACCGCGCTCTGACCGTCACAGGTCGTACCCGTAAGCCGAAGCGACGGTGACGATCTCGTCGTCTACCAGTGCGCGCAGACTCGTGGGCAGCGCCGACCACTCGCGCAGTGCGCGGGTCGCGCGACCTCTGGGCCCCGCGGTGTGCACCTTTTCGGCGAAGACCGCCTCGTCGAGCTGTGAGGGGTCCAGACGGCAGTGGCCGGCGATGGCCTCGGTCCAGCCGTGCGAAAAGGACACCAGATCTTCGTAGCGGATGGGCAGGACGAACTCGCGGAGGCCCGGGTCGTCAGCCGCGGGTAGGAAGCTCGACGCCACTTCCGCCCACAGGCGCAGCGCCTGCTCTGTCCTGGTCCGCGTCCACCCGCCGTGGCGCTCCCACTCGTCCAGGCTGCGCAGCACATGCCGGGGATCGCGGACCAGCGTGATCACCCGAACCCCGGGAAGGAGTCTGCGGAGTGTCAGCACATCGCTGAGGCGGTAGTGGACCTCCTTGAAGCCCCAGATCGGCCTGCCCTGCGCACGCGCGGGGGCGGCGAACAACGACTCGACGAACGCGATGCAGGCAGCGTCGACGGCGGAGCGTTCCGGCATCAGATTGGCGATGAACCCTTGGTGACCATGCCTGTCGAGCTCCTGTCTGCCCGCCATGCCGCTGGATTCGCTCCATCGCGCAAGGCGCTGCCCCACCGCCGGCAACGGCCGCAACTGGCCGGCGTGCTCGCCCCAGATGCGTACCTGCGGATGCGAACACAACAGGCGCTGGATCAGCGTGCTGCCACATCGCTGCCCTGCCGCGAGAACGAGCAACGGTCCCGGCTGGTCCATCGCCTCACCCCTGTCGGCGTCCTACGATGCTCAGACGATAACCGCACGATCGCGAGGTGAGGGCGGTATGCGGGTCCTGCTGTCCACGATCGGCTCCCGGGGCGACGTGGCGCCCATGGTTGCACTCGGTTGCCATCTGCGCGAGTCCGGTCACGACGCTGTCCTGTGCGCTCCACCCGGATTCGACGAGCACGTCGCAGGCCTGCCCTATATCCGCATCGGCCATGACCCGCGTGAGGGACCTCGGCGGGTGCCCGGGGGTGCGACGACTACTGCCGCTGCCCACTTCGCCGTTCTCGGTCGTGCCGCCCTCGGGTGCGACGTGATCCTCGGTTGCGCCGCGATGCAGATCGCCGGTCGGTCAATCGCCGAGAAGATGGACATCCCGTACCGCTACGCCGCCTACGCGCCTGTGTCACTACCCTCCCACCATCACCCACCGCCACCGGTCGGCGGACCGCCCCGGCCGGCCGGTGCCGGCATCGGCGAACTTTGGGACCTGGACCGACGGTGGTGGAACGCCACCTGGCTGCCGGGCCTCAACACCCAACGCGCCGCACTGGGACTGGCGCCGGTTTCCGACGTCCGCGATCACATCCTCACGGAGCGACCTCTGCTGGCGGCCGATCCCGTACTTGCGCCGTGGATCCCGAGTGAGACGTCGCCGCACCGCACCGTCGTGCAGACCGGTGCGTGGTTGGCCGAAGACCACAGGCCGTTGGCTGCGGCGGCCCAGGAATTTCTCGACAGGGGAGAGCCGCCGCTGTTGTTCAGCTTCGGCAGCATGCGTGAGCCCCGTGTGCCCGCGCGCACGCTGCTGGCGAGCGCCAGGGAGCTGGGCTACCGGGCGATCATCCAACGAGGTTGGGCCGGAATGGAACTGCCGACCACACCGCCGGACTGTCTGATCCTCGGGGAAACGAACCTGCAATCGCTGATGATGCGGGTTGCCGCCATCGTCCATCACGGCGGATCCGGGACGACGACGCAGGCCGCCCGCGCCGGCATACCGCAAGTGGTCGTGCCGCACTATTTTGATCAACCGTTCCACGCTGACCGGGTCACAGCACTGGGTATCGGGATCGGTTGCCCCGACGGGACGCTGACGACCGAGTCGATCGTCGATGCGCTGCACCGGGTGCTCGTGGAGCCCGTCTGCGCACGGGCGCGGACGCTGTCGCGCGCGATCCGTACCGACGGGACCGAAGTTGCCGCCCGAGAATTGTTGACTCACTAGGGCTTGTGCATACCGGATGCATCCACGTTCTGTGCCTCGTAAAGGGTGCGGTAACGCCCGTTGAGGTCGAGCAGCTGGGCGTGGGTGCCCTGCTCGACAACGCGACCGTCTGCGAGCACCAGGATGCGGTCGGCCACCGCGGCGATGAAATCCATGTCGTGGCTGATGACGACGCACGTCCGGTCGTGCGCGTAGTCGCGGATCACCCGAATCAGACGCGACCGTTGGTCGGAATCCAGGTTCTCGGTCGGCTCGTCGAGCAGCAGCACCTCAGGCCTGCGGAGCAGACAGCGCGCCAGCGCGATCAACCGCTTTTGTCCTCCCGAGGGCACCTGTACGTCGACCACGGTGTCGTAACCCTGCGGGATTCGCGCCGGATCGTTGATGATGGCGTGCACCTGTGCCACCCGGCATGCTTGCTCCACCTCGGCGTCGCTGGCGTCCTGCCTGGCCATGCGGACGTTCTCCCGAATCGTGTCCTTCGCGAAGTAGGGGAACTGAGCCAACTTCGACACCTGCTCGCGCAGCGTCGCGATGGTCACCTCACTGATGTCGTGACCGTCCAGCAAGATCCGCCCGTGCTGCGGGTCCAGGAATCGCAGAACGAGGTTGAACACGGTCGATTTTCCGCTGCCGATTCCACCGACTATGGCGACAGTTTCACCCTCGGCAATCGAAAACGACAACCCGTCCAGGAGAGTGCGCCCGGGGGTGTAACTGAACACGACATCCTCGAACACCAGGTTTCCCCGGACCTCACCGATCGCTTGCGCATCTATCCGGTCTCGAACCGACGGCTCCGTGTCGAGAAGCTCGAAGGTCGCGACAACGTTCGGCATGGTTGCGCGGTACGCCGAATAGGAGCCGACGATTCGTCCCACGGCGGCGAAGGTCGTCGGTACGAAGCCGATGAAAACCACCAGAGCTGCAAAGGTCAGCCCGAAGCCGGCGCTCAACGTGATACCGGCGATCAGTACTGCCGCGGTCGACAGCGCGATCAGCGCCTGGGTGGCCGATGCTCCCGCTTGCGTCCAGATCGTCATCGCGGCAATACTTTTCGCAGCCGCTGCCGACGCGCCATGAAACACCGCGCTGCGACGCGGCGCAGCGTTGAACACCTGAACTTCGGAGATGCCGCTGACCGTCTGTTCGAGTTCGCCGCCCATGGATCTGTGGGTCGCCGTCATCTGCTGCGTGGCGGCGTGCAGCCTGCGCCCTGTCAGCCGCAGCGCAATGAACACCAGCGGCGCGAGAACCATGGAAACCGCGGTCATCTGCCAGGAGAGCGCGATGAGGTACGCCAGCGCCGCCAATAGCACGACGGTGTCGACGGCCGGCGGGATGAGACAGTCGGTCACCAGTCGTTGTACACCGGCGGCCTCCAGTTGCACCCGTTGCATCAGTGCCCCGATACGCGCCCCGCTGAAGAAGTCCAACGACAGTGTTTGGATGTGGTCGTGAACGCGCTGCCGGATCTCAGTGAGCAGGGTGGCTTTCAACCGCGCGTCGATCCACGTGTTCACCATCCCGACGATTTGAGCGGCGATCAGCGAGACGGCCCACAGTGCGAGCAGCACCGCGAACGGCAGTGGTGTGTTCAGCCAAGCCAGTGGCCCCCAAGCCTGATCCTCGCCCCGGCTCAGTAGCGCTCCGTCGGATTCCCAGACCGAAGCGAGGTTTCCGCTGAGACCGGCGTCGGCGATGGACTCCATCACCGGCCCCAGAGCGGCGTTGGCGACGAACGGCAGCGCGGACGTGGTCAGTCCCAGCGCGACAGTCAGCGCGATGCTGCCGCGCACCGAACCCAGCATCGCCACGCTGCGACGAAGATGGCGCCCTGTTGTGCTCACCGGCTATTCCCAGATCAACACGTTGGGCAGCGAGGGGTCCACCTTGCGCAGCAGGGTGTATCCGACGCCGGCGATGCCACGGAACAGCCCGAGGTTGAATCGCCCGTCGCCGCTGCTCCATCGGTAGTCGCCGGTGGCGTGGGCCGTGTGCACCACAGCGCGCGGGCGATCGGTCGCCAGCTGGGCCAGATCGTCGCGACACAGGACATCCCCGGCCTCGGTGAGTAGCTCGATGCCGGCCATCGTGCCGCAGCACAGTGTGTCGGTCGGCGCCGGCCAAGCCTTCTCGTCGGCAGACAGCGCCGCATCGATGTCGGAGACGTACCTGTGTGCAGGCAATCCGACGATGCTCGTCATGGCAAGCCGAGCCAATCCGATGCCCGGCGCCCCGTAGCACCATTTGCAAGGCGCGCCCGGATTACGCACGTCGCGAAGATCGCTCCAGTCCTGGCGCACGGCACTGAAGGTCGACCGCTCGAACGCCAGGCACTCATCCGATGCGTCGCTGTAGGCGCCGTTGTCGGTGGCAGCCGCGAGAGCAGTCAGCGCATAGGCGAAACCCGAAGCACCGTGTGCCATTCCGTTCAAGGGACGGCCGAAGTGCGTGGATGGCCACATACGCGCACCTGCAGCGCCGACCCGACGACTCCGGAGTAGGTGCCTGCCGCACGCTTCGGCGGTGGCAAGCACCTCTGCCGAGCCGCTTTGGCGGTGCAGGCGCAACAGCCCGAGGATCGCACCCGCCGCCCCTGCGAGCAGATCGAGCTGCACGTCGGCCGCGATCACGTCTTCGGTGATGAGCCCCGCAGCGAATCGCGCGTCGTCGAGAAGTGCTTGATCGCCGAGCGACTCGGCCAACACTGCCAAGCCGTAGACGATCGAGCCGACTCCGAGAGCACCCCCGATGCCCAGCGTGCGGACGACTCTGGCCGGATTGCGTCCGCGCAGCGTCTCCCGCAGTCGCGCCACCGCAGATATGGCGAACTCTCGGGAAACAGGATCACCGGTGACGGCGGCATGGGCGCCCAGGAAAACCGCCAGCCCGCAATTGCCGTTGTAGAGGTCGGGACCGAGAACGACGAGCTGCGACATCGCCGAGTCGTCGAGCCAGTCCATCCCGATCCAGGCGGCACCGCCTCCGCCACTGATTGCCCTCGCACGCACATCACGGGCGAGATTGTCAGCAGCGCAGAGGAACTCATCTCCGCCGACCTCAGCTGCGGGGAGCAGCGAGCGGACCCGCACGGGATCCGGCCGAAGCAGCGCGGTGTTCTGGCGAATCAGTTCCACCTGGGCGGCTATCTGAGCGTCGTCGAGGTTGCGGAGACGCTCCCGGGATCGTGCCATTCCCGACGGCCCCTCGACAACGACCGACAGGTCTTGTCCTTCGCAAAGGTCATGGCCGTCGGCGGCTGTCGTGAAATGGGGAATGTTCAGTTCTAGTAACGCCCCCCGCTCAGCGCGCTGCACCGGCCAACCGGGGTCGGTGTCGGCTTCCCAGTCGGCCAGGCGCGCGGTGAAATCGGCTTGGGCCGACCAGCACGGGCCGTCGTCCATGGCGCGGTGATTCCGAAGCCTTTCCAGAAGCATGTAGTAGTAGCGGGTTGGCCGGATCACGGTACGGACACGCAGTCCTCGGAATCCCCGATGCAGCTCCTCAGGCGAACAACGACGAAGAAACACAGCGTATTCGGCGAAGCCGTCGATCAGATCGTCAATATGATCACCCAGGCGTGCGCGCTCGGCTCCGTCGTGCGGCACATTCGTCGTCACGGTCACGGTGTCGCGCAGAGTGACAGGACGCATCGTGTCGGTGCCGACATCGGCCCACCCCACCGTCACCCGCGGCGCGGCGTTCGAGGTGACGCCACCGATGAGGAAAGCCTTTCCGGGCGACTCTTTTCCGTATGCGGGTAGCAGGCCGACGGTCATGACCGAATCAACGACCTGCTGCATGGCCAGTCGAAACGCGGCTCCCGGTCCGTCGTCGGGGTCGTGGAATCGGGTGTCGGCGTGCTGGAGGATCGTCTCGAGATCAACCGGCACCGGGTGTGCTCCGGCGGCCATGATGTTCTCCTGGTGCATGTCGACGGCAACGAAGGCGTGGAACAGAGCCAGCCAGGCTCCCGCGCGCCGAAAGAACAGCGGAAAATCCTCGGACGCGGAACTCGGCTCGGCGTCGATGAATTCGGACCAGCCGTATCCTTCGCGCACCAGCACACGGGCCGCCCGTAGGTCGACCGGCGCTCGGGCGTTCAACCCCTCGACCAGTCGCGCCCAGGCAGCGTCGACCCGGAGGTCTTTGGGTTTGTAGACGATCCGCGCGCCGCTCCCGAACTCCAGAACGGCGACTGTCCGACCCCGATGGTGTGGATCGGACAACTGTGTGTGAATTCCCACCAGCCGGTCACTCGTCCGGAGACCAGGGAAGTGCAGACGGATTGCAGGCAGGTCGGCATCGAGACGGTTCAGCAGATCGGCCCCCGCATCGATCCACTGCCGCAACAGGCCCGCCGACAGGCGCAACAGAACGGGTTTGGCGCGGAACAGATCACGCCAGCCTGTGGCCCGCGTCGCTGCGGCAAATTCCCGGTAGCCGAGCCCGTCGGCCCGCGCTGCGACAAGGCGTTCGTAGAGCGCGGGTGCCAACAGGTCGGCCAGCGCGGCGGTCAGTGCCCGGTCCAGATCCGTCAGCGCGCGCTCGGCCAGCCACTCGCCGGCGCGCACCGGCGCCGCGTCCCGGAGCCGTCTGCACGCCGCGGCCGTGGCGGGAGACAACAGGTCCTCGAAGGGCACCTCGGCCGGCGCGTGTGCCATGGCCGCGCCCCGGTCCGGATCCTCGCAGAGGGCTTTCCAGATCCATCCGGCATCCCGCGTCCATTGCGGTGGATCGGCGAATGTGCCCTCGATGCGGAATCTGTCCGCGACCGCGCCGCGCGACCATCCGTCACGCTCCAACCGCCTGTCGAACAGCGCCCAATCGCCGTTCGCCGCGGCGCGGCACCACGCTGCCAGGCGGCGGTCAGCGAGCTCGATGTCGCCGCGTCCGCGCGCAATCATCCGGTAGTTGTCGGACAGCAATTCGTCGACGGTCGTCGCGCGCGCCAGGATGCTCGACAGGTCGTGATGGGCGTCCCGCATTGAGGCTCTCCACGATAGCTGCATGCGCCAGAGGTCAAGTACAGCGAAATTACCGCTTCTCGCGCGCGGCATCCCGATTTGCGGATTATCCTGCTACCAAAATTCACGACTGCGTCAAAAGTTGCCCCAGGGAACGAACACGCTCATTCAGAGGGGTTTGCTATGAATTCAACTTCTGTCGTTGCCGACGACCTGCTCATCCGTGAGTTCACCGACGAGGCGATGGAGAACGCCGGCGGGATGTCCGGTGCCGCGCAGGCGGGTGCTTCGCTCTACAGCAGCACCAACGCCTCCGGCTGTACCTGCTGACCCGAAACGAGCCGTCTAGCTTGAGATGACGGCGGTCGCGTCGGTGGCTTCGGCGTCCAACGCTGCGGACGGCGCACCTTTGAGGCCCAGCCAGAAGAGGTTGATCATCAGCTCGGACGCCTCGTGCACGTCGGCGTCGCCGGTGCTCACCCGCGAGGCGATCGCCTCGCCCGCACCCACCAGTGCGACCGCCATCATGTCGAAATCGGTGTCGGGTTCGGGGAAACGGGTTCCAGAACGCAGCAGCCTGCCGACGATCTCGATGATGCGTTCCCTGCCCTCGCGGACGGTGTGGGCGAAGGCCTGTGAACTGGTGGCCTGAGTGTAAAGCACCATCCATGACGCGCGATGGGCGTCGATGTAGTTCAGGAACGCCAGCACGGCGGTGCGCAGCAACTCCTTCGGCGCGGCGCTGAAATCGATGTTGCTGTTGACCTCGTCGACGAAGCGACCGAGCTCGCGGTGCAGGCAGGCGCCGAACAGCTCTTCTTTGGAGCCGTAGTACAGGTAGAGCATCGGCTTGCTGATCTGGGCTTCAGCCGCGATCGCGTCCATCGAGGTCTCGTGATAGCCGTTGACCGAGAAGATCTCCACGGCTGCGTCGAGCATCTGTTGCTCACGGACGGCGCGCGGCAACCGCTTGGTTCCACCTGCCATTTCCGCGCCTCTCCTGACCGACGAGCAACACTTTCCCTAAGACAGGGTAAGCAATTGCCGACCGATCAGCCGCCGCACCGTGACGACGGGCCCTTCGTCCCGACGATCCGCATCACCGCGGCGTCCACACTCGACATGGTCAGCTCACCGGCCCCGACCGCGGCCTCGAGCCTGTCGAGCACCGCGGGAACCTGGTCGGTGGACAGCCACAGCGCCATGTCGGCTCCGGCCTGCAGCGCCCGCAGCACCGCGTCGGCGATCCCGAACCTGTCGGTGATCGCCTGCATGCCCGAGAGGTCGTCGGTGAACACCAGACCGTTGAACGGCGGCCCGCCGTAGCCCCCGGAGCGCAGCAGTCCGTACGCCTCCGGGCTCAGGCTGGCCGGTTGGCTGCCGGTCAGACCCGGCACCTCCAGGTGGCCCACCATCACGCCGACAGGCCCCTGCGCGGTAAGGGTGCGGTACGGAATCAGATCGTTGGCCTGCAGCTGCTCCAGCGATGGGGCGACGACGCTGCCGGTGTGGGAATCGCCGGAGCCCGATCCGTGACCGGGGAAGTGCTTGAGCACGGGCAGTATGCCGGCATCGCGGAGGCCCCGCGCGTAGGCGCCCGCGTAGTCGGTGACCGTGGTCGGATCCGCCCCGAACGAACGGTCGCCGATGACGGTGTCGTCGGGGGCGTCGGTGACGTCGACGACGGGCGCGAAGTCGACCGTGATGCCGAGGTTGCGCATCTTTCTGCCGCGCTCGAGCGCGATCGCGTACACCTGTTCGGGGGTGTTGGTCGAGGCGAGCGCCCGGGCGGGCGGCTGGCTGCCGATCAGACCGGACAGCCGTGACACCCGGCCGCCCTCCTCGTCGACGCTGACGGCCAGCGGCAGCGGCCCGGCGTTGACGATGTCGGGCAGCGAACCGTCGGACAGCATGGACATGTCGGTCCAGCTGCCGACCATGATTCCGCCGACGTGGTGGTCGGCGGCCACGGCGCGCGCGTCGGCCGCTCCGGTCACCCCGACCATCAGGAGCTGGGCGAGCTTGTCCCGCGTCGACATGGATGCGGCGACGGCCGCGGGGTCACCGCAGGCCGGGGCCGCAGGCGCCGCAGGGGCGGGAGCGGCCGGCACATTCCCGGCGGCCAGGGACGGTTCGGCGGTGGCGGCCTGGGGTGCTGCGGCGGGCTCAGGGTCGGCGGGCGTGGCGCAGCCCGCCAGAAGCGCGGTTGCCGCCAGAACTCCGATCAGGGCGTTCGGGACGATCCTCGGTGCGGGCATCGTCACGACACTAATAGCAGTGGAAGCTTCGATCTATGCCCTGGTGGTCGAGCCAGCTGCGCTCGCCGTGGGCCATGATCGTGTCGGCACGGCTGCACACCAGGTCAAACAGGTCGTCGGCGGGGTCACCGCCGAGCGCACTACGAAGTTTGGGGAACTCCTGGGGTGCGACCGTCACCCAGTATTCGTAGGAACGCTCGGGGTCGCCCATGTATGCGGAGTCGTCGCCGTGGAAGACCAGCGATCCCCAATCGTCGTATTCGACCCAGACGCTGCAGGTCCCTGAGCGCCAGAACGGGCGCCGATCTACGGCCACGAACCGACATTGTGGACCCTGCGGCGCCGCTGCGCGGCCGCTGGGCCGTGACGGTCTCCGTGCTAGTTTGGGCCGCATGGATCGGTTTCTCGTGCCCGCCGCAGCCAGCATCGTCGTCGGCCTGCTGCTGGGCGCGGCTGCCGTGTTCGGGGTGACGCTGATGGTGCAGCAGGACACGAAGCCTCCGCTGCAGGCGGGCGATCCGGCGTCGTCGGTCCTCAACCGGGTCGAGTACGGCGACCGCACCTAAACTGCCTTCCGACTCTGACCTGAACGTCCAGCCGCTCGCGCGGCGCTGGTTGTGGGTTGTCGGCGCGGCGGCTCTGGTCCTGACATTCGCCCAGTCACCGGGACAGATCTCCCCTGACACCAAGCTCGATCTCACCGCCAACCCGCTGCGCTTCCTCGCGCGCGCGTTCAACCTCTGGAACAGCGAACTCCCGTTCGGGCAGGCGCAGAACCAGGCCTACGGCTACCTCTTCCCGCACGGCACGTTCTTCCTGGCCGGTGATCTTCTGGGTCTGCCCGGCTGGGTGACGCAGCGACTGTGGTGGGCGCTGATCCTGGTCGTCGGATTCTGGGGCGTGCTGCGCGTCGCCGAAGCGCTCGGTATCGGGACCACCACGTCGCGGGTGGTCGGCGCCATCGCATTCGCGCTGTCGCCGCGCGTGCTGACGACGCTGGGGGCGATTTCGTCCGAGACGCTGCCGATGATGCTGGCGCCGTGGGTGCTGCTGCCGGTGATCCTTGTCCTCAACGGCGATCCCCGGGTGCGCGTGCTGGCGGCCCGTTCGGCGCTGGCGATCGCGTTGATGGGTGCGGTGAATGCGGTCGCGACGCTGAGCGCGTGCCTGTGCGCCGCGGTGTGGTTGCTGTGCCACCGGCCCAACCGGACGTGGTGGCGTTTCGTGGCGTGGTGGGTTCCGTGTGTGGCGCTCGCGGTGATGTGGTGGGTGGTGGCGCTGCTGCATCTGGGGCGGATCAGCCCACCGTTCCTTGATTTCATCGAGTCCTCGGGCGTCACGACCCAGTGGATGTCGCTGACGGAGATGTTGCGCGGCACCGGGGCGTGGACCCCGTATGTCGCACCGACGGCGACCGCGGGCGCGCCGCTGGTGACCGGTTCGGTGGCGGTACTCGCGACGACTCTGGTGGCCGCGGGCGGTCTCGCCGGCCTCGCGCTGACCCGGATGCCGGCCAGGGGCCGGCTGATCACAATGCTGCTCGTCGGCGTCGTGCTGCTCGGCGCCGGATACTCGGGCGGCCTCGGTTCCCCGATGGCCCATGCGGTGCAGGCGTTCCTGGATGCCGACGGCACACCGTTGCGCAACCTGCACAAGCTCGAGCCGCTGCTTCGGCTGCCGCTCGCGCTCGGCCTGGCTCACCTGCTCGGACGTATCCCGCTGCCGGGCAGCGCGCCGACCCGGGTGTGGCGTGACGCGTTCGCCCATCCCGAGAACGACAAGCGCGTCGCCGTCGGCATCGTGGTGCTGTCGGCGCTCACCGCGGCGACCGCGCTGGCCTGGACCGGGCGGCTCACTCCGCCCGGCGCGTTCGACGCGATCCCGTCGTACTGGCATGACACCGCGAAATGGCTGGACGACAACGACTCCGGTGGCCGGGTGCTCGTCGCGCCCGGTGCCCCGTTCGCCACGCAGGTCTGGGGCAACAGCCACGACGAACCGCTGCAGGTCCTCGGTGACAGTGCGTGGGGCGTGCGTGATTCAATTCCGCTGACTCCACCCGAGACGATCCGGGCACTGGATTCGGTGCAGCGGCTGTTCGCTGCGGGTCGACCGTCCGAGGGTCTCGCCGATACCCTTGCCCGGCAGGGCATCTCGTATGTCGTGGTGCGCAATGACCTCGACCCCGACGCGTCGCGGTCGGCCCGTCCCATCCTTGTGCACCGCGCGATCGACGGCTCACCGGGACTGACGAAGGTCGCCGAGTTCGGCAATCCGGTCGGACCGGGAGCGCTGGAGGGGTTCGTCACCGACAGCGGGCTTCGGCCCCGCTACCCGGCAGTCGAGATCTACCGGGTCGGCGCCGCTGCGGAACCGCTGGAACCCTATGTGGCCCAGGCCGACACGATGGCGCGAGTGGACGGCGGACCGGAGTCTCTGCTGCGTCTCGACGAGCGGCGCCGACTTTCCGGCCGGCCTCCGTTGGGCCCGATGCTGTTGACGCAGGACGCCTTGCGCGCGGGCCTGCCGGCTCCGCTGGTGACGGTCACCGATACCCCGACGGCACGAGAAACGGACTATGGTCGCGTCGACGATCATTCGTCGGCGATTCGCGGGCCGCACGACTCGCGCAACACGTTCAACCGGGTGCCCGACTATCCGTCCGACGGCGCCGATCTCGTCTACGGCCGGTGGGACGGCGGACGGATCTCGGTCTCCAGCGCGGCGTCGGATTCGACGGCGCTGCCCAATGTTTCGCCGTCGTCGGGGCCGGCATCGGCAATCGACGGCGACTCGTCCACGAGTTGGGTGTCCAATTCGCTGCAGACCGCGCTGGGCCAGTGGCTGCAGGTCGACTTCGACCATCCGGTGACCAACGCCACCCTGACCATCACGCCGAGTGCGACCGCCGTCGGCGCGCAGGTGCGGCGGCTCGAGGTGTCGACGGTGAACGGGACGACCACGGTCAGGTTCGACGAGGCAGGTAAACCGGTGACCGTCGCGATGCCCTACGGCGAATCGCCGTGGGTGCGGATCACCGCGACGGGAACCGACGACGGCTCGCCCGGTGTCCAGTTCGGCCTCACCGACATCAATGTCACGCAGTACGACGCCAACGGTTTCGCCCATCCGGTGACCCTGCGGCACACCGTCGACGTCCCCGCGCCGCCTGCGGATTCCGTTGTCGCACAGTGGGATCTCGGGTCCGAGCTGCTCGGGCGCGCCGGATGTGCCGAGAGCCCGACCGGAACCCGGTGCTCGGCGGCGATGGCGCTGGCCGCCGAGGAACCGGTGAACCTGAGCAGGACGCTGACGGTTCCAGAGCCCACGCCGGTGACTCCGACGGTGTGGGTGCGGGCCCGGCAGGGACCGAATCTGGCCGACCTCATCGCGCAGCCGGACACGACGCGGGCAGCCGGTGACAGCGATGCGATCGACGTGCTGGGTTCGGCCTATGCCGCCACCGACGGCGACCCCGGCACTTCCTGGACCGCGCCGCAGCGCACGGTGCAGCCGCGCACTCCACCGTCGCTGACCCTGACGCTGCCCAGTCCGCGCACCGTGTCGTCGATCCGCGTGACGCCGAGCTCGTCGCCGCTGCCCGCCCACCCGACCATGATCGCTGTCGACCTCGGCGACGGTCCGCAGGTGCGGCGCATGACGGCGGGAACCGAGACGTTTTCCCTCCATCCGCATGTCACGGACACGATCAGAGTGTGGTTGCTCGACTGGGACGACGTCATCGACCGCACCGCACTGGGTTTCGATCAGCTCAAGCCGCCAGGCCTGGCGGAGATCGTCGCGCTGGACGAGCGCGGCGTCCCCATCGGCGCGGCCGACGCCGCGACCAATCGGGATCGCACGGTGAGCCTGCCCTGCGGGCGCGGACCTGTCATCGGCGCGGCGGGGGAGTTCGTGCAGACCTCGGTGACGGCCACGGTCGGTGATCTGCTGGACGGCCGACCCGTCCCGGCGCGCCCATGCCGCAGCACCCCGATATCGCTTCCCGCCGGTCAGCAGGAGCTGCTGATCAGCCCCGGGCCGTCGCTGATCGTCGACGGCGTCCAGCTGGCCACCCCGCGTGCCTATGAAGTCCGTTCGGCCACAACGTCTTCGGTCACCGTTGCCCGATGGGATAACGACCACCGGGAGGTGACCGTCGACCCGTCGGAGCAGTCCCGGATCCTCGTCGTCCCGGAAAGCGTCAATCCCGGCTGGATCGCGCGCGACGGTGCGGGTGCCGTACTGACGCCGGTCACCGTCAACGGCTGGCAGCAAGGCTGGGTGGTGCCCTCCGGCAACGGAGGCACCGTCACGCTCGATTTCGCGTCGAACGCGACCTACCGCGCCGGCCTCCTCGGCGGCCTCGCACTCCTGCCCCTGCTTTTCGCCCTGGCGTTCATCCCGGCGCGCCGCCCCGGGGACGCCCACGACCCCGCTCGGCCGTGGCAGCCTCACCCGCTGTCGATCGGTGCCGCGACAGTCGCTGCAGTGCTTGTCATCTCGGGGTTCACCGGCGCGGTTCTCGCGCTCGGGGCCCTGGGCGCTCGGTACCTGCTGCGCCGCCGTGACAGGATCCGCGACGCAGTGACGGTGGGCACGGCGGCGTTCGGTCTGATCCTGGCCGGCGCCATACTGAGCCAGTATCCGTGGCGCTCGGTCGACGGATACCTCGGGCACTCCGCGGGCGTGCAGGTGCTGGCGCTGCTGTCGGTGATCGCCGTGGGGCTGTCGACGGTGACCTTCGCCGAACCGCATCGCACGCCGCGCCGTGACGACAAAGATGGCTGACATGACCGACACCGGCACCGATGCCCCCGTGGCGCCGATCGGCACGCAGGTCTCGGCGCTCGCCGCGAAGGCGCCTGAAGCCCCCGCCGTCACCTGCGCCGGTGTGACCGTCACACGCGCAGACCTGGACACCACGACCAACCGCGTCGCGCACGGCTTCGCCTCGCACGGCGTCGGGGTGGGCGACTACGTCACCATCGTGCTGCCGAACTCGCTGGACTGGGTGTTCGCGGTGCTCGCGTGCTGGAAGCTCGGGGCGGTGCCGCAGCCGCTGTCGGCACGGCTGCCCGACTCGGAACTGGCCGCACTGCTGGAGTTGCGGCGCCCGGCACTGCTGGTCGGAAGGCCTGACCCCACCGGCGTGACGCCCTGCACCACAACGGATCTGGCGGCCGAGTTCGCCGGCTTTCCTGCCGACGGACTTCCCGAGGCGGTGTCACCGGTGTGGAAGTCGATGGCCTCGGGTGGGAGCACCGGACGGCCGAAGCTGATCGAGGCCGGCAACAACAGCCGGGTCCCGCCGGCCATCGGCTACCCGTTGGGCGCGCAGGAGGGCGACGTGAACCTCATCTCGGTTCCGTTGAGCCACAACACCGGATTCACGACGTTCGCCATCGGACTGCTGCAGGGCCACCACCTCGTGGTGATGCCCCGCTTCGAACCCGGCGAGTTCCTGCGGCTGGTCACCGAGCACCGGGTGACGTTCCTGGCGACGGTCCCGACGATCATGCAGCGGTTGCTCCCGGTCTACCGGGCCGAGCCGAATGCCTATGACCTGTCGTCGATCCGGCGGTTCTGGCATCTGGCCGCGCCGTGCCCGCCGGCCGTCAAGCAGGCCTGGATCGAGATCCTCGGCCCTGCCGCGGTATGGGAACTGTACGGCGGCACGGAGTTACAGGCCCTGACGTTCATTTCGGGTGAGCAGTGGCTGACCCACCCCGGGTCGGTGGGCGTCGTCGTCGCCGGCGAGATGAAGGTCCTCGACGACGACGGCAACGAGTGCCCGCCGGGGGTGGTCGGTGAGATCTACATGCGGCCCGGGCCTACGGCGAGGCCGACGTACCGGTACATCGGCAGCACCGCAAAGACGCGCGACGGCTGGGATTCGCTGGGCGACCTCGGCTACTTCGACGACGACGGTTTCCTGTACCTCAACGACCGTCGAGTCGACATGTTCACCGTCGGCGGGCGCAATGTGTACCCGGCCGAGATCGAGTCGGCGCTGGCGGAGCATCCTGCGGTGCTGTCGAGTCTGGTGGTGGGTCTGCCCGACGCGGATCTGGGTCAGGTGCCGCACGCGATCGTGCAGGCCGACGATCTCGACGAGGCAGGCGTGATCGCGTTCCTGGCCGAACGGATCGCCGGCTACAAGCTGCCGAGATCGGTGGAGTTGGTCGACCGGCCGTTGCGTGACGATGCGGGCAAGGCGCGACGGTCGGCAGTCCGCGACGAGGTGATCGCGCGGCGGGCCGCGCAATACGGCTAGCGCGCGGCGGGCCGCGCAATACGGCTAGCGTGTTCGAGGCCGGCTGGAGCGAGGTGGTAGCGCGCGCATGTGGTCGCGCACCCGGCCCATGATGTCCCCGAGTGCGGCGACGTCCTGTTTCGACAGGGGTGCGAACAGTAGTTCGCGGACGATCTCGATGTGTCCCGGCAGTACCTGGGCGACGCGCGCGCGGCCGGCGTCGGTGATTGAGACAAGGGTGGCGCGCTGATCGACGGGGCTGGCTTCGCGCACGATGAGGCCCGCCGTCTCGAGGAGGCCGGCCTGGTGTGTGAGGCCGCTGCGACTGTAGACGACGCCGTCGGCCAGCTCCGTCATGGTCAGCGGGCCGTCGGCGTCGGACAGCTTGGCCAGGATCTCGAATTGCACGTAGCTCAGGTCGCCTTCGCTCTGCAGTTGTTGGCGGACCGCGTATTGGAGCAGGCTGGCCGCCTCGGTGACCGCGAAGTATGTCCGCATCTGCTGAGGTGCCAGTGGCTTCGCCATGCAGAGATCGTACTGCTTCGATGTCGAAGCAATGAGACGGCGCTCACATCGACCTCGGGATTACTTCGAACTCGAAGCAAGTTATGCGGGGTGTAGGTGCTTCGATATCGAAGCAATCGCCATCGAGACGAGGAGCGAATCATGAAAGCAGTTCAGTACCACCGGTACGGCGGAAGCGACGTCATCGAGTACGTCGACGTCGAACGGCCCGTGCCGGGCCAGGGTCAGGTGTTGGTGAAAGTGGCAGGAACGTCCTTCAATCCGGTCGACGCGGGAATCCGTGGCGGCTACCTCTCCGAGGTGTTCGCCGTCAAGCTGCCGCACATCCCCGGGATCGACGTCGCAGGCACGGTCGCCGAACTCGGCGACGGTGTCGAGGGCTGGGCGGTCGGCGACGCCGTCATCGCATTGCTGCCCATGGACGCCGACGGCGCCGCCGCCGACTACGTGCTCGCACCGATCGAATCACTCTCAGCAGCACCACATTCCGTGCCACTCGCCGACGCCGCGGCATTGCCGACCGTGGGACTCACGGCATGGCAGGCGCTGTTCGAGATCGCGAAGGTGACGGCGGGACAGACGGTTCTGATCAACGGCGCGGGCGGGGCAGTCGGCGGCTATGCGACGCAGCTCGCCAAGAACGCCGGCGCGGTCGTGACAGCGACCGCCAAGCCCGGCGACGCCGAACGTCTGGGCGCCCGCGGCGCAGCCCACGTCATCGACTACATCGATTACGCCGCAACACCGTTCGCATTCGAGGGAGCGCCGTTCGACGTGGTGCTCAATCTCGTCAGCACCACACCGGAGCAGACCGAGGCGCTCGCGTCGGTCGTGGTCGACGGCGGCCGGTACGTCGGCACCATGACCTCGGGACCGGAACAGCCGTCCCGCGGATTGCACGCGCAGCGCGTCTTCGTCCGCAGCGAGGCCGCGCAGTTGGCCCGCCTCGTCGAGCGGGTGGATGCCGGCGAGTTGCACATTGACGTCGCAGACCGCAGGCCGCTCGCCGAAGCGTCCGCCGTCCACGAGGCCTACGACACCGGTCGCCTAGCGGGCAAGACCATCCTCGTTCCCTAGGCGGCTTGCGGTCAGCTGGCGCGAGCGGGCTCGATCTGGTTGTCGACCGATGAATCCAGCGGTGTCGGATCGTTGCGGCGCTCCCAGCGCCGCAACGCATTCCGGCAGGGTGACTCCACCAGGGCGTAGCTGACGGCGGCGATGGCGAACCCGAAAGCCACCGTCAGCACCAGCACGACCGCGAAATGCCCGTTGAACGCGAATTCGCCGATGATCGGGAACACCATCGCCAACGCTGCGAGATGCCAGACGAACAGCCCGTAGGACCAGCGGCCGAGCGTCACCATGATCGAACTGCCGAGGATGCGATGCGCGGTGTCGAGACGGTCGAGCACCAGGGGAGCCAGCAGCGCGCCCGCGACGACAGCCCCCATCGCGGTCTTCAACGTCACCTGCCCGATCGAGCCGGGGTGCAGACCTTCCCGTCCCGCCAACGGGGACGCGGCGATCAGGAACGCCGTCAGCGCGATCAGCGCCATCAGCACCCGTCGCCGCGCCAGCCGGTGTGCCAAGCCCCCCGGGCTGACCGTCAGCTCCGCGAGCACCATCCCGGCGGCGAACCACGAGAAGAACGCGGGCGGCCAGTTCCACAGGTTGTGCCCGGACGCGCCGTCGAACGGAATGCGCACCCAGAACAGGCTCGCCACTGCGACGGCGACGATCGCGGGGATCCTGGCGCGGACCGGGAGGCGGCGGGCCAGTAGCGCCAGTAGCGGCAGCGCCAGATAGAAGCTCATCTCGACCGAGAGGCTCCACATCTGCGTAAGACCTGCTGTCAACGTCAGCGGCACATAGATCTGCGTCAGCGTCAGATTGGCCAGCCATACCGTGAAGTCGGCTTTCACCTCCGGCAGCAGGGTCATGATCACCACGACGGCCACCAGGTAACCGGGCATGATGCGCACGATTCGCGACCGCAGATAGTGGCCCGTCGACGGACGTGAGCGCAACCCGCGCGCGGCGGCGGCGTGGCCGCGCCACAGCAGGAAGCCCGAGAGCGCGAAGAACACCGCGACCGCCAGATCGAAACGACCGAGGATCCGGCCGGTGATGCCGCCCGACATTCCGGTCTGAAACGCCACGTGGGTGACGACCACTCCGACGGCCGCGCATGCGCGCAGACCCTCGACCGCGGGCAGAAACCCGCGCGTCCCGCCCACGGTGTCGTCGGCGTCCGGAGATCCGGTCACGCCGAACAGTGTGCCCCGTCGCGTGGCCGGGGCGAAAACGGGTAGTCAGGCCGTGCCGTCGAACGCCTCGTAGTAAGCGACGACCTTAATGTCTGCTGTTAGGGTCGAACGGACTTTTGGGCGTCTGGCTGGGCGCCGCCACTGCCACGCCCGTGGCGGCGCGCGAAGGGAGACACGGTATTGAACCGCGCAGTTGCGCTGAGGATCGCCGCGTGCGGAATCATGGGCCTCGGAGCTGCCCTGCTCATCGCCGCCCTGCTGTTGTCCACCTACACCCAGGGCAAGATCGCCAAGATCCCGCTGACCATCGACACCACCCTCATCAGCGACGGCACCGGCACCGCCTTCGACCCCGCGTCGCTGCTCGGTGAGCGGTTCGTGGTCAACGAGGACGTCCCCGTGGTCATGCAGCAGCAGATGAGCGTGGAGTCACCGTCGAACGCGGACGTCGTCACCCTGCAGGTCGGCACCTCGCTGCGGCGTTCGGATCAGCAGCAGGACAACGGTCTGCTGCTGGCGATGGTCGACACCGTGACCCTCAACCGGCAGAGCGCGCTCGCGGTCTCCAGCGAGACCAATCCCGGCGGCTCGGTGCAGAAGCCGCGGGCCATCGAAGACGAGAACCCGCCGACGAGCATCGCGTTGCCGCATGAGGGGCTGGCATACCGATTCCCGTTCGACACCGAGAAGAAGACCTACCCGTACTTCGACCCGATCGCGCAGAAGGCCTTCGACGCCAACTATTCGGGCGAGGAGGACGTCAACGGTCTGACGGCCTACAAGTTCACGCAGAACGTCGGCTTCGACGCCGACGGCAAGCTCGTCGAGCCCGTCAAGTACGCCTCGCTCTACGACGACGACGCCGACAGCCAGGTGACGGCGCGCGCAGCGCTCTGGGGCATCGAGGGCGATCCTGAAGAACCGATCACGATGACCCGCTACTACGCGGCGCAGCGCACGTTCTGGGTCGATCCGGTGTCGGGCACCATCGTCAAGGAAACCGACCGCGCGTACCACTACTATGCGCGCGAGGCGCTCAAGCCCGAGGTGACGTTCGTCGACTACACGGTGACGACCAACGAGGAGTCGGTCGAGTCCCAGGTCGCCGCCGCGCAGGACGAGCGCGACCGGGTGTCGCTGTGGGGCCGGATCCTGCCCATCACGTTCACCGCACTCGGACTGGTCGCGCTCGTCGGCGGAGCTCTGCTCGGGTCGTTCAGCCTGCGTGCGGAGTCACTGCTGATCGATCCGGGTCTCGACGACACCGGCAACCGGTTCTTCGGTGGCCGCGGTGACGAGGGTGAGCCGGTACCCGGCGCCGAGGCCAAGACCGAGAAGCTGCCTGCGCAGCGGCCGTCCGACCTGCCGCCGGACAGACCGGTCTGATCGGGTTCCACCGCGCGCTGAGCGCGCCTGCCTATTCGCTGGCGCTCACTCTCGTCGTGACCGCGCCGCTGCTGGCGCCGGGTTACCTGTTGCTGCGCGACGCGGTGTCGACGCCGCGCTCGTATCTCTCCGACGCTGCGCTCGGTCTGACGCAGGCCGCGCCTCGTGCGCTGCCCCAGGACTTCTTCGTCGCGACGGCGTCGACGGTCGTGGACGGCGGTGTCGTGGTGAAGGCACTGCTGATCCTCGGTCTGTGGCTGGCCGGCTGGGGCGCAGCGCGGCTGGCCGCGGTGGTGTTGGCCGAGTCCGGGATCGCCGGCCAGTGCGTGGCCGCCACCATCGCGATCTGGAATCCTTATGTCGCAGAACGGCTTCTGCAGGGGCACTGGAGCCTGCTGGTGGGCTACGGGTGCCTGCCGTGGGTGGCGGCGACGGTGCTGTCCCTCCGGGGATCGCCGGAATTGCATTCCGGCAGGAAAAGTGCGAGAAGAGGCCTGCCGGAATGCAGTTTCGGCGGGGTGTGCGCGCTCCTGTTCTGGCTGGCGCTGGCCGGCCTGACGCCGACCGGTCTGATGTTGGCCGCCACGATCGCCGTGGCCTGCGCGCTGGCCCCCGGCGCGGGGCGACCCCGCTGGTGGTGCGCCGGGCTGAGCTTGGGTGCTGCTGTGACGGCGGCCCTGCCGTGGCTGCTGGCTTCGGCGCTGTCGAGTGGGTGGGCACCGGATCAGACGGCGGGGGTGGCAGCGTTCGCTGCACGCGCCGAACCCGGGCTCGCCACCCTCGGCAGCCTCGCGAGCCTGGGCGGAATCTGGAACGCCGACGCCGTACCGCTCTCGCGGACAACGCTTTTCGCGGTGGTGTCGGCGATCGTCCTGCTGGGCATCGTCGCCGTCGGTGTCCCCCGATTGATACGCAGGCGCACCACGGTGCCGCTGGTTGTCGTCGCAGTCGTCGCCGTGGTGGTGCCCACGCTGATGGCCACGGGCCCCGGCCTCTCGGCGGTCGAGGCGGTGATCGACGCAGTACCGGGACTCGGCGTGATCCGCGACGGTCAGAAATGGGTGGCCCTGGCGATGCCCGCCTACGCGCTGGCCGGTGCCGCCGCAGTCCTGACGTTGCGCCCCCGGGTTCCCGCGGTGGCGACGGCCGCGGTGTGCTGTGCCGCGCTGATCGCGACGCTGCCCGACCTGATGTGGGGTGTCGGCGGACGCGTTTCACCGGTCCACTATCCCGCGGGCTGGACGGCCGCTGCGGCCATCGTCAACACCGACCCCGCACCTGTCGCGGTGCTGCCCGTCGACAGCATGCGCCAGTTCCGTTGGGCCGGGGACGCTCCCGTCCTGGATCCGCTCCCGCGCTGGTTGCGCGCCGACGTGCTCAGCACCGGCGACCTGACCATCGGCGGGGTCACCGTGCCGGGCGACGGCAGCCGCGCCAGGGACATCCAGCGGATGCTGACCTCGGGCGCGGGACGGGACGAACTCGCGGCAGCCGGTGTCGGCTGGGTGGTGGTGGAGGGCGTCGGCCCCCCGCTGCCGCTGCCCGTGGCTTATCGCGACGACGATCTCGCGGTTTACCGCGTCGGCGGCGAGACACCCGGCTCACCACACCGCGGCATCATGCTCGGTGCGCACGCGGTGTGGCTCTGCCAGTTGCTTCTCGGGCTCCTCGGGATGACGTTCGCGCGACTGCGATCAGGTCACGCACACCGACGGAATCAGGACGTGCAGCGGCCAGAGCGCGGCGACCAGTAGGTAGGCCGCCATGCCGCCGCCGGCGGGGATTGCGCCGGCCAGCACGTCTTCGAGGCGGCGGACCTCGTCGGCATGGAAGAAGGCCCACACCAGGCCCACGGTGACGTACGGGATCAGCAGCCACAGCACGAACTCGATCATGGCGCCGACGGACACCCGCTTGCTCAGCCCGCGGCGCGTCACGGTTCGGATACTCGGCATTGCGCTCTCCCTCAGACCAGCTGGCGGTGCCGTCGGACCCGGTCGCGGACGTCGGCGAGCAGCACGTGGCTACCGCCCTGCCGGATGAAGCCCGGCAGGAATCGGTTGACGAATGCGACGAACAGGAACAGCCGCTCGAACAGGCGCTGTCGGTTTCGGCCCCACCCCACCCCGAGGGCATCCCGGAACACCGGTGCCAGGAAGCCGGCCGTCAGGAACTTCAGCAGCGGCCGAAACGGAAGCCCGAGAAGCGGATTGATCATCCGCAGGTCGACCAGGTCGGTGAGGTAGGAGCGCACGACATCGTCCACCGACACCTGCAGACATGCGGTGTCCCAGTAGTCGTCGAACTCGGCCCGGGTGGGTGGCCACTGGTCTTCGGTGACCTGCAGCGTGGTGCCCAACGTCCAGGCCGACCGGTAGAACTGCTCGGCCTGCTCCTCGGTCATCGGCCCGCGCAACAGCTGATAGGTGTCCTCCAACCCGACGAAAAGGCAGGCCGCAACCCACATCTGGAGGTCGCGGTCGAATGCGTTGTAGGGCACCGGGCTCGTTGGACCGGACTTCACGTGGCGATGCGCCTCGTTGACGGCGGCGCGGAACGCCGCCCGGTCGTCGTCGGTGCCGAAGATCGCGACCGCGAGGTACTGGAACGTCGTGCGGGCCCGCTTCCACGGATGCTTCATCAGATTGCCGGAGTCGACCTTGCTTTCGACGACACCGTGCCCCACCCCGGGCCGCGACAGCTGCATGATCACGTTGGCCGCCCCGGCGGCGAACGACCAGAAGTCCATGGCGTCGGCGACCTGTACCGGATCGTCGGTCCAGCGGGCGGTCTGCCGCGTGATGTTAATGCGGTTACGGTTCGTCACGGGCACACCTCCGTGACCAGCAGGACGGGCCAGAACAGCACCGAACCGACGAACGCGCCCACTTTCGCCACGCCGTCGGCATGCTCGCTGTATTCGGGCCGAACCACCGAGAACAGCACGCCGATCGCGGCGTGTGGCACTCCGAGTATCAGCCCGGCGCCGAACCATTCCGCCAGCGTCATCTCGTAGTCCATGATGCGGCGCACCGATGTGAGCATGAGGATTATGTTAATGGCGGTTCTGCGCGATTTCCGAAATACCCACGCATCGTGACGAGCTTGTCGATTCCCGACTTCCCGCGGTCTGCCGGTACTAGAGTTCGCACCGAGCCTGGGAGGTAGTCGTGCCCAACACCACGCCAGATGCCATCGCGGTCGGCGGAGCCGATCTCACCGACCCCGACACCTACCTCGCCGGAATGCCCTATGACGCCTTCCGGCGGCTGCGGCACCGGGCACCCGTCGCGTGGCACCCGTACGGTGACAAACCGGGGTTCTGGGCGCTCACCCGACACGAGGACATCTACGCCGTCTCCCGCGACAGCGAGACGTGGTCGTCGCAGACGACCGGGGTCTTCATCGACGTCCCCGCACCCGAGGAGGCCTACCAGCTGGCGCTGATGATGTTGACGATGGATCCGCCGCGGCATACCGCTCTGCGGGCGCTGATCAGCCGCGGATTCACGCCGAGGCACGTGGCTCGCTTGAGCGCGCGCACCGCAGATATGGCACACGACATCATCGACGCCGCGATGGAGCGCGGCGAATGCGAGTTCGTCGGCGACGTGGCCGGTGCACTGCCGTCCTATGTGATCGCCGAACTGCTGGGCATCCCACTCGATGACGGCCGGGCGCTCTATGCGCTCACCGAGGTCATGAACACCCGCACGATGGGTGATCCCGAGTTGGTCGACGCGCAGGTGCGGCTGTTCGAGTACGCCACCGAACTCGCCACGGCCAAGCGCGCGAACCCCGGCGACGACATCGCCACGGCGCTGCTGCACGCCGAGGTGGACGGGAATCGGCTCACCGACCTGGAATTCAACCTGTTCTTCATGCTGTTGCTCAACGCGGGCGGGGACACCTCCCGAAACCTGGTGGCAGCGGGAACTCTCGCCCTGATCGAACATCCCGATCAGTGGGCCCGACTGGCGGCAGACCCGTCGCTGATGCCGACGGCGATCGAGGAGATGCTGCGCTGGACCAGCCCGGTGACGGTGTTCACCCGCACCGCGACGCGCGACACGCGCCTGCGCGACAACGCGATTCGACACGGAGAGCGGGTGGCGCTGTTCTACCCGTCGGCCAACCGCGACGAGGACCACTTCACCGAACCCGACAGGTTCGACATCGGCCGCACCCCGAACCACCACCTGGCTTTCGGCGGCGGCGGTGCACACTTCTGCCTCGGCGCCAGCCTCGCCAGGGTCGAGGCAGCCGCCATTTTTCGCGAGATAGTCACCCGCACTGAGGAAATCGAACTAGCAGGGCCGATCGAACGGGTGCGATCGGTGCTGATGAACGGCATCCACTCGATGCCGGTGCGCCTCACCCCTGCGGCAGTGCCTGCGTAGGCCTGTCGAGGACACCGCTGGTCAGGCGGCCGCCACGCACGGTCTCCAGCACCGCACGCATCGCCTCGGCGCTCTGCTCCCACGAGAAATCGCCGCTGCGAAGTTGCGCTTTGACTCCGAGCTGTTCGCGCAGCACGTCGTCGGTGAGGAGGCGTTCCACACCGTCGACCAGCTCCGGGAAACCGTCCACGAGCACGCCCGTCACCCCGTCGACGATCGAGTCCGTCAACCCACCCGAGGAGCGATAGCCGATGGTGGGCACGCCGTGCTGGGCGGCCTCGACGACCGCGAGCCCCCACCCCTCCTTGCGGGAGGGCAGCACGTGCACCCAACTGCGTTGCAGCACGGAGTGTTTGGTGTCGTCGTCGACGTGGCCGTGGAACGTGACCGCGTCGGAGATGCCGAGCCGGGCGGCGTGGTCGACGAGCTTCTGCGACCACCATCCGTCGCCGAGGACGTCGAGGTGCAGATCGGGGATGCGGGTGCGCAGCCTGGCGATGACATCGAGCGCGTCCTCGATTTGCTTGTGCGGCACCAACCGAGACAGCACGACCACGCGCGGGGTCGCCGAGCGGGGGATGGCCAGCGAGCTCTCGGGGGCCGCGTCCACCCCGTTGCGCACCACCGCGACATGGTCTGGGTGTACGCCGAGCAGTGTGAGGTCTCTCGCCGACGGCAGCGACACCGTGACGTACTGATTGCGTCGGTGCACGCGCGGAGACAGCCGGGATTCGACGAACCATCCGATGCGGCTCATCACAGGACCCGCGACGGGCCACTGCTCGCGGTGGCAATGGTGGACCAGCACCACCGTCCGCCGGCCGTAGGCGAGCCGGGACAGGAACGGCAAACCGTTCTGGGTGTCCACGACGACGTCGGGGCGCACGCCGCGCAGCGGACCGAGCCCGATGCGCGCCGCGACCATCGCCAGCCCCGCCCGAACGTAGACCGAGTAGGGGCCGCCGCGGCGCTGGATCTCTACACCGTCGACGACTTCGCGGCGCGCGGATCCGGGGTAGTGCGCCGTGCGCAGCGTGACCCGGGCGCCCGACGCGGCGAGCTGAGCGCCGATCCGCTGCAGATAGGTCTCGCTGCCGCCGCCCTGCGGGTGGCCGGTGTCGCGCCAGCACAGCAGCAGCACCGAGCGCACAGGGTCAGAGGGGCGAGACATCCCGGTCAGCCTAACCGTCCTACGTAGGGTGACCGGGTGGTCGCTACCGATCTGTTCGCCCGGCGGGCGACCCTGACGCGGTCGCTGCGGTTGTTGTCGGCGTTCCGGTTCGAGCGCAGCGACCCCGACCGGTTCTATGGCCCCCTGGCCGACGACACCGTCGACATGGTTGCCGACCTGTGGCGCTCGACGACCCGAACCGATCCCCGCGGTGTAGCGGTGCTCGACGTCGGCGGTGGACCCGGATACTTCGCCACCGCATTCACCGGGGCCGGCATGCGCTACATCGGCGTGGAGCCCGACCCGCGGGAGATGCACTCGGCCGCTCCACGCACGCACAGCAGGGCCGGGACGTTCGTCCGGGCCTCAGGCATGTCGTTGCCATTCGCCGATGGCAGCGTGGACGTCTGCCTGTCGTCCAACGTCGCCGAGCACGTGGCGCACCCGTGGCGGCTCGGCGACGAGATGCTGCGGGTGACCCGGCCGGGCGGGCTGGTGGTGCTGTCCTACACGGTGTGGCTCGGACCGTTCGGCGGCCACGAAATGGGGCTCACGCACTATCTCGGCGGGCGCCGGGCAGCCGAGCGGTACACCCGCAGGCACGGCCATCGGCCCAAGAACGACTACGGCTCGTCGTTGTTCGCCGTGCATGCGCGCGACGGCCTTCGCTGGGCGAAGGGCACCGGCGCCATGGTCGCGGCATTTCCCCGCTACCACCCGCGATGGGCCTGGGGACTGACCAAGGTGCCCGCTCTTCGCGAATTCACCGTCAGCAATCTGGTGGTGGTGCTCAGCCCGCCCTGATCTCCCGACTGCAACAGGTTCTCGTTTCTGTCTACTGTCGGTACTGTGACCGGTATGACATCCAGCACTGCCTTCAAGACCCAATGGGACAAGCTGTTCATCGGCGGCAAGTGGGTCGAGCCGGCCACCTCGGACGTGATCGAGGTGCACTCCCCCGCCACCGGTGAGCTGGTCGGCAAGGTGCCGCTCGCGTCTGCCGCCGACGTGGACGCCGCGTGCGCTGCCGCCCGCAAGGCCTTCGACGAGGGCCCGTGGCCCCATATGTCTCCCGCCGAGCGCGCCGAGGTGCTCGGCCGCGCCGTCAAGATCATGGAGGAGCGCGCCGAGGAGCTGAAGTTCCTGCTGGCCGCCGAGACGGGACAGCCGCCGACGATCGTCGACATGATGCAGTACGGCGCCGCCATGTCAGCGTTCAACTACTTCGTCGGCGCGGCCGACAAGTTCGCTTGGCAGGACATCCGCGACGGTGTGTACGGCCAGACGCTGGTGGTGAAGGAGCCCATCGGTGTCGTCGGCGCGGTGACCGCCTGGAACGTCCCGTTCTTCCTGGCCGCCAACAAGCTGGGGCCCGCCCTGCTCGCCGGGTGCACCGTCGTGCTCAAGCCCGCCGCCGAGACCCCGCTGTCGGTGTTCGCGATGGCCGAGGCGTTCGCCGAGGCCGGCCTGCCCGAGGGTGTGCTCTCCATCGTGCCGGGCGGTCCGGAGACCGGCCGCGCGCTGACAGCCAACCCGGAGCTCGACAAGTTCACCTTCACCGGCAGCTCCGGCGTCGGTAAGGAGATCGGCAAGCTGGCGGCCGAGAAGCTCAAGCCGTGCACACTCGAGCTCGGCGGCAAGTCGGCCGCGATCATCCTCGAAGACGCCGATCTGGACTCGACACTGCCGATGCTGGTGTTCTCCGGTCTGATGAACTGCGGGCAGGCCTGCGTCGGGCAGACCCGCATCCTGGCGCCGCGCTCGCGCTACGACGAGGTGGTCGAGAAGCTTTCGGCGTCCGTGGCCGCGATGCCGATCGGCCTTCCCGACGATGCCGGCGCCATGATCGGCCCGCTGATCTCCGAGAAGCAGCGTGACCGGGTCGAGGGCTACATCAAGAAGGGCGTCGAGGAGGGCGCCCGCCTCGTCACGGGCGGCGGCCGTCCCGAGGGCCTCGACAGCGGCTGGTTCGTGCAGCCGACGGTCTTCGCCGATGTCGACAACTCGATGACGATCGCCCAGGAGGAGATCTTCGGGCCCGTCCTCGCGGTCATCGCCTACGAGGACGAGGACGACGCGGTGCGCATCGCCAACGACTCGGTCTACGGTCTCGCCGGTTCGGTGTACACGACGGACAACGACAAGGCTCTCAAGATCGCCCGCAGGATCCGCACCGGCACCTACGCGGTCAACATGTACGCGTTCGACCCGGGCGCACCGTTCGGCGGCTACAAGAACTCCGGCATCGGCCGCGAGAACGGCCCCGAGGGCATCGCCGCCTACACCGAACCCAAGAGCATCCTGCTGCCGTTCGGCTACACCCCCTCCACCTGATCTCTCGCCGGAATTGCATTCCAGCAGGCTTCTTCTCGAAGTTCCTCTGCTGGAATGCAATTCCGTCGCGTCAGGGCAGCGGGAACGAGTGGTGCTCGTGGGCGATCAGCCACGCGCCGTCCAGCTTGCGCAGCCCGAGGGTGACGCGCAGCCGTTGGTCAGGCTTGGGAGCGAGCTCCTCGGGCTCGCCGCAGCGCAGCAATGCGCGGGCGAACGCCACATCGTCACCGGCGGTGACGTCGAGTTCGACGAGCTCGAACACCGCCCCGCCGGCGATGAACTCGAAGAACGGCGGCCAACAGGCCCGGTACTCGGCGAGGCCCCTGACGCCGTTCTGCGGCGGCGGCACATCGAACATCACGATGTCATCGGTGTGGGCGGCGACGACGCCGTCGAGGTCTCGTGCCCGGATCGCCTCGATCCACCGCTCGACGACGGCGCGGATTGCGTTCTGGTCATCGGTCATGTGTGGTACGACCCCGGCCGCCACCGAAACTCACCGCGCTTCTCAGAACGCGGCTTCGGGCAGTTCCATCGCGGTCAGATCCACCGCCTGCAGCACGGCGCGTTGCGCACTCAGTCGCGGTAGCACGTTCTTGGCGAAGAACTTTCCCGTCGCGACCTTGCCTGCGTAGAACGCCCGGTCCTTCTCGCTGACCTCCCCGCCGAGCGCGGTCAGCGCAATCTCGGCCTGCTGCAACAGAAGCCAGCCGAGCAGCAGATCGCCGACGGCGAGCAGGAAGGGGACCGACTCCAGCCCGAGCCGGTACAGCTCGCGCGGGTTCTGCTGGGAATCGACAAGGAATTTCGTCATCGAGGCGACCATCGCCTGCACCTCGGTGACCGCGGTCGCCAGCAGTGCGCGTTCGGCGGCCAGTTCAGGGCGCGCCGCCGGGTCGTCGATGAACCGGCGCAGATTCGTCACGACGTGCAGCAACGCGCCACCCTGGTCCCTGGCGATCTTGCGGAAGAAGAAGTCCTGCGCCTGGATCGCGGTGGTGCCCTCGTACAGCGAGTCGATCTTGGCGTCGCGAATGTACTGCTCGATCGGGTAATCCTGCAGGAAACCCGAACCGCCAAGCGTCTGAAGAGATTCGGTGAGGCACTGGTAGGCGCGTTCGGAGCCGACCCCTTTGACGATGGGCAACAGCAGGTCGTTGACCCGGCTTGCCATCGCGGCGTCGGCGCCGGAGACGATGTCGGCGGCGACCACGTCCTGGTGCGCCGCGGTGTAGAGGTACAGCGCACGCAACCCCTCCGCGTACGCCTTCTGCGTCATCAGGGCGCGACGCACGTCGGGGTGATGGATGATCGTCACGCGCGGTGCCGACTTGTCGGTCATCTGCGTCATGTCGGCTCCCTGCACGCGCGTCTTGGCGTAGTCCAGGGCATTCAGATATCCGGTGGACAGCGTGGCAATGGCTTTGGTGCCCACCATCATTCGGGCGTACTCGATCACCTTGAACATCTGCGCGATGCCGTTGTGGGTGTCGTTGACCAGCCAGCCGACGGCGGGTCTGCCGTGCTGGCCGAAACTCAGCTCACACGTCGCCGAGGCCTTCAGTCCCATCTTGTGTTCTAGGCCGGTGACGAAGACGCCGTTGCGCTCGCCGGGCTCACCGGTCTCGGGGTCGAAGTGAGACTTGGGGACGAGAAACAGCGACAGCCCCTTGGTACCGGGCCCCGCACCTTCCGGGCGGGCCAGGACGACGTGGATGATGTTCTCGAAGAGATCGTCGGTGTCGCCGTTGGTGATGAAGCGCTTGACTCCGTCGAGGTGCCAGTTGCCGTCGGGCTGCGGGATGGCCTTGGTCCGGCCCGCGCCGACATCCGACCCGGCATCGGGTTCGGTGAGCACCATGGTGGCGCCCCAGTTGCGCTCGATCATCAACGCCGCCCAGTGCCGCTGCAGGTCGTTGCCGATGGCGTTGACGATGTCGGCCATCTTGGGACCCGCGGAGTACATGAACACCGCCGGTTGCGCGCCGAGGGCGAGCTCGTTGATCGCCCATTCCAGCATCGAGGGGGCGGGCACGCCGCCGATGGATTCGGCCATGCCGACGCGGAACCATTCCCCGTCATGCCATGCCCGGAACGATTTCTTGAACGGCTCCGGAATGGTGACCACGTGGGTTGCCGGGTCGAACTCCGGTGGAGTGCGGTCGGTCTCGGCGAACGCCTCGGCGAGCGGGCCTTCGGCCACCTTGGCCGCCTCGTGCAGCATCTCGTGCACCGACTGTGGGTCGAGGTCACCGAACTCGCCTGTGCCGAGGACCTTCTCCAGCGCCAGCACCTCGAACAGGTTGAACTCAAGATCGCGGACGTTGCTCCTGTAGTGCCCCATGGGTCGGCCTCCGGTGATACCCGTCGTTTCGAGTTTGCTGCCAGCGTACGACGGTCCGTCCCGCCCGCTACGCGCGGCGCCAGTGCGCGCACACGAAATCGCCGTTGACCGCCGAGTCGACCAGCGCCCATTCCGACCGCAGCGGCAGGACCGGCGACCCCGCGCCGAGGGTGCACGGCGCATAGGACACGATGACCTCGTCGATCAGGCCCGCGGCGACGAACTGCCCGGCGACGTCGCCGCCACCGACGACCCAGACGTTGCGGCCCGCGGCCGCTTCCACCAGGACAGGGTGCAGCTCGGCGACGTCACCGCTGAACGTTTGCACGGGATGCCCGGCGACGACCACCTCAGGACGGTGCGTGACGACCCACGACGGCTGCGGGTACATCCAGTCACCGGGTTGGTTCTTCACGATCCACTCATAGGTGTCGGCGCCCATCACCAGTGAGCCGACCTCCGCCATGAACGGATCGATCGCAAACGGGCCGTCCTTGGTGATGTGGCGGGACGTCAGCCATTCCAGGCTGTCGTTCTCGTCGACGATGTAGCCGTCGAGACTCGAGGCGGTGTAGTAGACGGTGCTCATGGTGTCCTCCCTAAGTCCTTCTCATCCAGTCCAGTGGGTCTCCGCGGCGCGTCGTGACACCATGGCCGGCGAGCATGGCGCGGACCAGTTCGCGGCGGTGCGCGGAGTAGGTGAGAACGTGCGCGACGATGCCGTAGAGCTGGAACGATTCCGGCGGGTCACAGAGCGCGTCGATCACCGTGTCACCGAGCCGTCCGGCCGCGGTGTAGTCGGAAACCATTGCGCGCCAACGCTTCGCGATGCCCTCATGGTGGGCCAGCAGCGCCCCGGCATCGGTGGAGTCGGCCTGCGTCGACGTGCGCGCCGGGAAGTCGTCTCCGGCGATCGTGGCCAGCCACACCTCCTTGTTCCATACGATCGCGCCGAGCACGGCGCCGACGCTGGGTTCGGGCCCGTCCCACTCCAGCACCGTCTGCCCTGGCGCCACCTCGGCCACCCACTGCTCAGCGGTCAGTTGCGCGGCCTGGGTCAGCAGGTGGGTCGTGTCGTCGAGGTCGTGCACGATCATCAGCTGCCCGACGTCGGGTACCGCGGTCGCCCCTTCGTCGTGGTCGCTGTCCAGCCACAACGACTGCGGCGGATGGAAGTGCAGACCGTTGGGCGCCGGGAGCCGGAAGTGGACGTCGAACGCCTGTGACGGCGGCACGCCGTAGGTGCGCCGGAACGCGCGGGAGAACACCTCGGCTGAGGACCATCCTTCGTCGGCGGCCACGGCCGACACCGCCTCGCCGCGCTGCAATCGCCACGCCGCCCGCTCCAGCATGACCCGGCGGCGAAGCGCCGCCGGGGATTCGCCGGTCAGCCTGCGCACCTCACGAGAGAAATGGAACTCCGAGGCGAAGCTGCTGCGCGCCATGTCCCCGACCCCGCCGTTGTCGGCATCGGTGACGGCGTCGAGAAGCTCACGCAGCCTGTCTCGTCCGGCGGGATCGGTCACGGTGTCCGAGTATGGTCGGCGCCCGCCGAGCGGGACATGACTTTTCCTGCTGTCTGGCGGTGGATCGCTAGGTGTCGAGCACCTCGCCGACACGCGCCTCCAGAGCGGTCCGGTCACCGAGATCTCGAGTGTCGATGCCGAACGTCTCGTCGAGCACCGCGAGCACCTCGGCCGCCGTCTCCAGCCGCGTCTTCTCGGTTCCGCCGGCACGGTGCACGGCGAGGTGGCGGCCGCGCAGGTTCCAGCGGGCCTCGTCGGTCACGATCGCCGCGGTCAATCCGACGACGAAGCCCGACTTCGGGTACGTCGAGACGTACCAGCTACCGACCTCCAGGTCGATCCGCGGCCGAGGGTCCGGGTTCAGCAGGTACAGCGGCTGCCAAGCGCCGCGGATCTGGGCCTGCAGTTCGAAACCCTCGGGGTGGTCGAGCAACCGGTAGGGCTCGTGGCGGGTCTGCTGCACCGGCCCGCTCTGAAGCCGGATCGGCGACGTCAGGGTCTGGCCGCCGAACCCGACGTCGACCAGATAGGGGCCGTCGCCGTCGGGGAGGGTGACGGCGAGCACCTGATGCGTCTGAGCGGGAAGTGAATCGTCTTCGTGCATCCACACGACCCGCCCCGCCAGGCGCGCAACGTCGCAGCCCAGCTCTTCGAGGACGTAGCCGAGCAGACCGTTGTGTTCATAGCAGTAGCCGCCCCGGCGACGATGAATCAGTTTGTCGGCCAATGCATCTGCGGAGAGATCGACAACCGGCACCCCGGTGAGCGGGTCGAGGTTCTCGAACGGGATGGACCGGTTGTGGGCCGCGACGATTCCGCGCAGCGAGTTCAGCGTCGGTTCCGAGGGACCGGTGAAGGCGATCCGGGCGAGGTAGGCGTCGAGCAGACTGGACATGCGACCATGGTGCGACCTCGACAAAGGTTGAGGTCAAGCGGACCGGCTCGGAAAAAGCACTATGGCGGAAGCCCCCGACCGGGTCCCGCCATAGTGCCCACTAAACCTAGCGCGGCCCGTGCTCGGTTCGCCGGGTTTCGACGTCGCCGATTACCGGCCAGCTGCAGTCTTCTGAGTATTTGGGACTATACCGAGGGGTGGCTCACGTTGTCGTGATCATGACGAACAACGAAAACATCACCGCGCTGGTCACCGGCGCCAACCGTGGCCTCGGCCGAGAGTTCGCCGCGCAGCTCCTCGCTCGCGGAGCGAAGGTCTATGCCGGCGCTCGCCGCCCCGAGACCGTCGACCTGCCCGGCGCGATCCCGGTCCAGCTCGACATCACCGACCCCGAGTCCGTGCGCCGCGCCGGCGAGATCGCGGGCGACGTCAACGTCGTCATCAACAACGCAGGGGTCTCGACCCGCGCGGGGCTTCTCGACGGATCGCTCGAGGACATCCGGCTGGAGATGGAGACCCACTACTTCGGGACGCTGGCCGTGACCCGAGCGTTCGTCCCGGTGCTCGAGCGCAATGGGGGCGGCCGCATCCTCAACGTGCTGTCGGTGCTGTCCTGGGTGCACCTCCCGACCAGTGGCGCCTACTCAGCGGCCAAGGCCGCCGCCTGGGCGCTCACCGACGCCGTCCGCACCGAGCTGGGACCCCGGGGCATCCACGTCGCCGCTCTGCATGTCGGATACATGGACACCGAGATGGTCAGCGACATCCCCGCCGACCAGAAGACGGATCCGGCGGTCGTGGCCAGGCTCGCCCTGGACGGGCTGTTCGCCGGTGCGCCCGAGATCCTCGGCGACGAACTGACCCGCACCGTCAAGTCACAACTGTCGGGCGGCCTTGACGGCTGAGCGCCGACACTGACATCTTCGGTCAAGTGATGCTCGTCATAGCTTTGAGGGTGGCTGTGAGCAGCGGGTACACTAGCAAAACTAGAACATGTTCCAGTCCGACGCCGAAGCTGCAAGGGGGCCGCTGTGAACGCGACCGACGTCATTCCGTCCGAACTCACCAAATGGGACCCGGTACTCACCGAACGCGTGATGGGCATCCTCAAACCGTTCCTCAAAGGGTGGCATCGTGCCGAAGTGCGCGGACTGGAGAACTTCCCCAACGGCGGCGCACTGGTGGTGTCCAACCACTCCGGCGGGCTGTTCGCCATGGACGTGCCGGTCTTCGCCAGCGGCTTCTACGACAAGTTCGGCTACGAGCGACCCGTCTACACGCTCAGCCACGACATGCTGATGATCGGCCCGACGGGAGCGTTCTTCAAGAAGACCGGCTTCATCCCGGCCAACCACAAGAACGCCGACGAGGCACTGCGCTCCGGCGGCGTCGTCGTCGTCTTCCCCGGCGGCGACTACGACGTCTACCGCCCGTCCTTTACGGCAAACAAAATCGACTTCGGCGGCAGGACCGGGTACGTGAAGGCGGCCATCAACGCCGGCGTCCCGATCGTGCCGACGGTCGGCATCGGCGGGCAGGAAAGCCAGCTGTTCCTCACCCGCGGGACCGACATCGCCAAAGCCCTGGGACCGGTGGCGCGGGCATTCCGCACCAAGATCCTGCCCGTCTCGTTCGGCTTCCCCTTCGGCTTGTCGGTGGTACTGCCCGTCAATGTCCCCCTACCGACCAAGATCACGATGAAGGCGCTGCCGCCGATCGACATCGCCAAGGAGTTCGGCGAGAACCCCGACGTCGATGAGGTCGACGCCCACGTGCGCCGGGTGATGCAGCGCGCCCTCGACGAACTGGCTCAGGAGCGCAAGCTCCCGGTGCTGGGCTGATAGATGGGCCTCCTCGACCCCGTCACCAACACCCTCGGCCTGCTCTCCACGATGGCGCGCGCAGGCGTCATCGCCCCGATGCGCCCCGACAAGTACCTGCGTATCGCCGGCGCGATGCAGCGCGAGAACATGGCGATCACATCCGGCTTCGCCGCTGCGGCGCAACGCTGTCCCGACCGGGCCGGTCTTGTCGACGAACTCGGGATTCTCACCTGGCGCCAGATCGACCGCCGGGCCGACGCGCTCGCCGCCGCCCTTCAGGCACTGCCGGGCGGGCAGCCCGAGGTGATCGCGCTGATGGCGCGCAACCACCGCGGCTTCGTCGACGCGCTGATCGCGGCCAACCGCATCGGTGCCGACGTCCTGCTGCTCAACACGTCGTTCGCCGGACCTGCGCTGGCCGAGGTGCTGGAGCGCGAAGGCAGCCACGACGGACGAGCCAAGACGGTGGCGGTGGTCTACGACGAGGAGTTCTCCGAGATCGTCGACCGCGCGCTGGCGGACCGGCCGGACACCACCCGCATCCTCGCATGGACCGATTTTCTCGGCGACGGACTGACGGTCGAGAATCTGATCGCCGGGCACGACGGCGAGGAACCGGTGAGGGCGACCGAGAAGAGCCGCGTGATCCTGCTGACCTCGGGCACCACGGGAACACCTAAGGGCGCCACGCACTCCGGCGGAGACCCCAGCGTGCTCAAGGCGATCCTGGACCGGACCCCGTGGCGCGCCGAGCAGCCCGTGGTCGTCGTCGCCCCGATGTTCCACGCGTGGGGCTTCTCGCAGCTGGCCTTCGCGGCGTCGATGGCGTGCACGATCATCACCCGCCGCAAGTTCGACCCCGAGGCCACCCTGGAACTCGTCGACAAGCATCGGGCGACAGGACTGTGCGTCGTGCCGGTGATGTTCGACCGGATCATGGACCTGCCCGACGAGATCCTCGACAAATACAGCGGGCGCTCGCTGCGGTTCGCCGCGGCCTCCGGCTCGAGGATGCGCCCCGATGTCGTCATCAAGTTCATGGACCGCTTCGGCGACGTGATCTACAACAACTACAACGCCACCGAGGCGGGCATGATCGCGACCGCCACACCCCGCGATCTGCGCGCCGCCCCGGACACCGCGGGCAAGCCCGCCGAAGGCACCGAGATCAGGATCCTCGACGCCGAGTTCAACGAGGTGCCCACCGGTCAGACCGGCGGCATCTATGTGCGCAACTCGACGCAGTTCGACGGATACACCTCCGGGACGACGAAAGACTTCCACGAAGGGTTCATGTCGTCGGGCGACGTCGGCTACCTCGACGACGCCGGAAGGCTTTTCGTGGTCGGCCGCGACGACGAGATGATCGTCTCCGGCGGCGAGAACGTCTACCCCATCGAGGTGGAGAAGACGCTGACCACCCATCCCGACGTTGCCGAGGCGCACGTGCTCGGCGTCGACGACGAGAAGTTCGGCCAGCGGCTCGCGGCGTTCGTGGTTTTGAACCCCGGCGCGACGGCTACCCCGGAGGCGCTGAAACAGCACGTTCGCGACAACCTCGCGAACTACAAAGTGCCAAGGGAGATCACGGTGCTCGACGAGCTTCCTCGCAGCATCACCGGCAAGATCTCACGCAAGGAACTGAAGGACCGGATCGCGGATGCCTAAACGCCGCCCGCTGCTGCGCGCGGCAGCAGAGTTGCTCAATGCTGCCAACGGTCTGCGACCCCTGGCCCGCGACGGGTACCCGACCATCCCGGTGTTCGCGTTCGGGTGGCCGACCTCGGAGCTGTCCCCGCTATACATGGCAGGTTCGATGCTCGACGCGGTCCGTCGCGGGATCCGCGGCGACTTCCGCGGCACCCGCGGCCGGATCGCATTGGCGCTCACCGCGATTGCGTGGGTTCTGTTGTATGTGACCCACCGCCGCAACGTGGCGTCGCAGCCCTTTTTCGAAGATCCGCTGCGTGAGGCGCTCGGCCCCGATTACCAGGCCATCGCCGAGAAGGCGAAGTCGTCGCGGCGGCGGTACATCGGCGTGCCGCCCAACGACTTCGTCCGGCGCCGCTACGTGGAGAAGGCCGGCACCGTGCACTATGGGCCGCTGCGGGTGAACCGCGCCGACATCTGGCGTCGATCCGACCTGCCTCGGAACGGCAAAGCGCCAGTACTGCTGCAGGTTCCCGGCGGAGCGTGGGCGATCGGCATGCGCAAGCCGCAGAGCTATCCGCTGATGAGTCACCTCGCCGACCACGGTTGGATCTGTGTGTCGATCGACTACCGCGTCAGCCCGAAGAACACCTGGCCGGACCATATCGTCGACGTCAAACGGGCACTGGCGTGGATCAAGGAGAACATCGCCGAATGGGGCGGGGACCCGGATTTCGTGGCAATCACCGGCGGGTCCGCCGGCGGTCACCTGTCGTCGCTGGCCGCGCTCACCACCGACGATCCGCAATTCCAACCGGGCTTCGAGGACGCCGACACCTCCGTGGTCGCCGCGGTGCCGATTTACGGCCGCTACGACTGGGTTTCGTCGCGCGGCAGCGGCCGCAAGGAATTCATCGCATTCCTGCAGAAGTTCGTCGTGAAGAAACCCATCACCGAGAACCGGCAGGTCTACGTCGATGCGTCGCCGAGCTACCGGCTGCGACCGGACGCGCCACCGTTCTTCGTCCTGCACGGCCAGGACGACTCGATCATTCCCGTCCCCGAGGGGCGTGAGTTCGCCGAGGCATTGAAGAAGGTGTCGACGTCCCCGGTCGTGTACGCCGAAATCCCGCATGCGCAGCACGCATTCGACTTCTACTACGGATCACCGCGCGCGCACTACACGGCGCAGGCTGTCGAGGAGTTCCTGTCCTGGGTGATGGCCACCCGCAAGGGCGCCGCCTAGTAATCGCCGAAACTGCAACTGCGCAGGGAAAGTTCGAGTAGAGCCCTGCGTAGATGCAGTCTCGGCGAGCCGACTAGTTGGCCACGTCGGCGAGCCGACTAGTTGGCCACGTCGGCGAGCCGACTAGTTGGCCATTGCGGTTTCGACGACCGTCAGCTCGGTGGGAAGTCCTGCAGCGCGGCGGATTTCGATGAACTCCTCGACCATTGCAGCGGTCAGCTCGTGCGGATCGTCGACGGTCTTGCCGTCGGAGAGCACTGAGATGTTGATCTGGTCGACATAGCTCCACACGGTGATGTTGAGTCCGCTGCCCATCGTGAGCGGTCCGACCGAGTAGATCTCGGTGACGAGCGCACCTCCGACGCGGGCGCGCTCCTTGGGGCCCGGCACGTTCGAGATCGGCAGGTTCATGACCTTGTTCTGACCGTCCTTGTGTGACAGCCAGCGGAACATCGCCTCGGCGGGGCCGGGCGGGAAATATGCAGACCACCGGCTGACCAGTTCGGGCCCGAGCAGGTTGTTGCTTTCCTTACCTGCGACGGCAGCGTCGTGTGCGGCGCGAACCCGCTCCAGCGGATCGTCCAACTCGACGGGGATGCTGACCAGTACACCGGTGAAGTAATTACCGTAGATGCGGTCGCGCGAGAAGTCGAAGCTCACCGGCACCGATGCGAGCAGAGGGTGGTCTGCGTGACCGTCATAGTGCAGCAACAACTTTCGCAACGCACCCGCCGACATCGCGAGGATCATGTCGTTGATGGTGACGCCGAGCTGCTTACCGGTCGCCTTGACGTCGTCCAGCGCGAGCGTGGTGGTGGCGAACTTCCGCGTCGCGTCGATCTGGTGGTTGATGAAGGTGGGTGGCGGCGTGAACGGGCGGGTCAGCTCCGGGGAGAGCTTGTGCCCGCTCTCCTTCACCCGGCGGATGCCCTGCGCCGTGTAGCGCACCACGCCGGGGAACTTCGCGATCTGACGGAGGTGGTCGGTAAAAGCTGAACGGACCAGCTCGCCCTTGGACGGAGCGGGGTCGGTGGCGTAGGAATCGCGGTCGGCCTGCGGCCCGTCCTGCAGATCCATGCCGCGGGCCAGCAAATTGGCCGACGCCACGCCGTCGGCGAGGGCGTGGTGGATCTTGCCGAGTACCGCGATACGGCCGCCCGCCAGACCTTCGATCAGGTACATCTCCCACAGCGGTCTGCTGCGATCCAACGGCGTGCTGGCGATTCTGCCGACTTCCTCGTCGAGTTCTCGGCGGCCACCCGGTGCGGCGACCCGCGCCGATCGAACGTGATATTCGAGATCCACTTCGGCGTTCTCGCGCCACATGGGGTGGTGGAACTTGAACGGGATGTCGACCAACTCGAAGCGAAACGGCTCGAGCTTGTAGAGCCTGCTGTGGATGACCTTGCGGAGCTCTTCGACCCCGAACGTCGCACCGCCGAGATCGTCGAGCTCGATCACCGCCAGCTTGAGCGTGTGCATGTGAACGGTGGGTGTCTCGCTGTACAGCAGTACAGCATCCCAGCCACGGAGCCTTTTCACCGCGCCACCTTCGAAGATCCGGAGGTGCCTATATAACCTCTTTGGCCCCGATGAGGCTCCGGTTTCGGTGAATGTGGTTGAGGAACAGACCGATTGCGGTCGCCGCGGCGCCCGTGCGGGCACCATCGGTCATGTCGAAGCCGTGACCTGCGCCGGGCAGCTCGACGTAGCCGACAACCGAACGGGAGACGTTGCGCAGGCGTTCGACGAAGCTCTGCGCCTGCGCCACGGGGATGACGCTGTCGCCGGTTCCGTGGATGACCAGGAACGGCGGGGCCTCCGAATGGATGCGCGCCATGGGCGACGCCTTGCGGAACACATCGGGATGCTTGTCGAATTTGCGCTTGACCACCACTCGCTCAAGGAAGTCCATGAAGCGGACCCGCTCCACGGTGGACTTGTCTTCCCAGTCGTACCGCCCGTAGATCCCGACGACCGCGTCCACCGACGTATCGGAGCCTTCGGGGAGTTCGCACTGCATGTCGGGGTCGTTGGCGGTCAGCCCTGCCAGCGCTGCGAGGTGGCCGCCCGCCGAGGTACCTGCGACGGCGATGAAGTTGCGGTCACCGCCGAACTTGTCGACGTTGGCACGCGCCCAGGCGATCGCGGTCTTGACGTCGGTGATGTGGGCCGGCCACGGATTGTGCGGAGCGACCCGGTACTCGACGGAGAGGCAGACCCAGCCCATCTCGGCAAGGTGCGACATCAATGCGTAGCCCTGCAGCATGCGCCCGCCGTGTACCCAGGCACCGCCGGGAACGAAGATCATCACCGGGGCATCGGCGGGGGTGTCGTCGCGACGCCACACGTCGAGCAGCTGGGTCGGACGGGGGCCGTACCGGACGGACGTCTTGTGCACGTTGCGCAGGTGTTCGCGCATCTTCCAGATCGGCGGTGTGCGCTCAGCGGCAGGCCATTCGATTTCGAGGTCCTTCGGCGAAACGACACCCCGCAGCGCGGCTTCGGTGACCGCATTGGTGCAGTCGCGCTCCTGCTGCTTCTTCTCCGCATCGTTGGGCGTCACCAGCGACTTGGCCAGCGCGCCGACGAAGTCCGGTGCGTGCCGAGCACCCCAGACGCCTGCGGCCGTCAACGCTCCAAGGGGCTCAAGGTGTTTCCCGACCACCGGCAGCGAAGCAGAGGCGACGCTCGCCGCCAGCAGATAATCGGAAAATCCTGCGTTCAGCAACCACTGGACACGGGTAGTCAAGGTGGGTCCGGGATACCGCGTATCCGGGCGTTCCGTCATGGCGCGAAGCGTACCCCCGTTGAATGGATTCAAACGACAATCTCAGCGAAGTTGTCTACCGAGTTTCAGATGTGGTCAATTTGTGATCTGACTCACAAGCGCTGGTGCGAAAAACGCACCGCGATACCGTCGGTTTGACGTCCGTCAACTTCGACGAAGAAGGCAACCCCGTGAGCAAGACCGCGAGCACTTCCGCGCTGGCCATCACCGACGACCACCAGGACCTCGCGGATGCCGCCGCAGGCCAGTTGGCCCGGCTGCAGACCCTTGCCAAGGCCAGGGCCACTCTCGACGGCGGTCCCCGGAACCCGGCTGAGATCTGGTCGGCAGCAAAGGATCTTGGCTGGACTGGGCTGGCGATCGCCGAAGAACACGATGGTTCGGGTTACGGCCTGGCCGAGCTGGCCGTGGTCGTCGAGTGCCTCGGCCGCCAGCTGTCCCCCGGACCGTTCCTGTCCAGCGTGTCGGCCGCCGCCGTCATCGACCGATGCGCACCGGAATCCCTTCGGGCCGAACTGCTCCCGGGTCTCGCGAGTGGCGAGACGACGGGCGCGCTCGGCATGTCGGGCACGATCAGAGTGGATTCCGACCAGTTGGCCACCGGCGAATGCTCCGCGGTGCTCGGCGCCCCGGACGCGAGCTTGCTGGTGCTGGTCGCCGGCGAGGACGTCGTCGTCGTCGATCCGTCCACCGATGGCGTCACGGTGACCGCCCTGGAGAGTCTGGACACCACCCGCAGCATCGGCTCGGTGGCTCTCACCAGTGTGTCCATCCCTGCCGACCGGCTGCTGCGCGGCGCCGCACGCAGCGCCAGAACCGTCTTTCGCATCCTGGCGTCGGCCGAAGCCGTCGGTGTCAGCTGGGCCGCGCTCGACATGGCTGTCGAGTACGCCAAGGTCCGCGAACAGTTCGGCCGCACCATCGGCACGTTCCAGGCCGTCAAACATCACGCAGCCAACATGCTGGTCGACGCCGAGACTGCGACGGCGGCCACCTGGGACGCGGCCCGCTCCGACGACCTCGACAGCGCGTGGTTTCCCGCCGCGGTGGCCGCGACGCTGGCGATCCGGGCTCAGGTGTTCAACGCACAGAACAATATTCAGCTACACGGCGGCATCGGCTTCACCTGGGAACACGACGCACATCTCTATCTGCGCAGAGCCAGAGCGCTTGCCGCGCTGATGGCCGACGGCGCCGACCCGGTAGTCGATGTCGTCGAGGGCCAACGCCGCGGCCAGGCGCACGGCGCATCGTTCACGCTGCCTCCCGAGTCCGAACAGTATCGCGGCCCGGCACGCGAGGCCGCCGCCACGGCGCGGTCCCTGCCCGCCGACCAACAGCGTGACTTCCTCGTCGAATCCGGATATCTGGTGCCGCACTGGCCGGCACCCTGGGGACGAGCGGCCAACGTTCTCGAACAGCTGGTGATCGAAGAGGAGTTCGCGGGCATCGAGCGTCCCGACATGGGGATCACGGGCTGGGTGGCGCTGACCATCGCGCAGGCCGGCACCGACGACCAGCGTGAACGGTGGGTGGAGCCGGTGCTGCGTGGTCAGGTGATGTGGTGCCAGCTGTTCTCCGAGCCCGGCGCCGGATCGGACGCCGCTGCGGTCCGCACGGCTGCCAGGAAGGTCGACGGCGGATGGCGGGTGACCGGACAGAAGGTCTGGACGAGCCTGGCCCACATGTGCCAATGGGGGCTGGCGACCGTGCGCACCGATCCGGACGCCCCCAAGCACGCCGGTGTCACGATGATGGCCGTCGACATGACCGCCGAGGGGGTGACGGTCAATCCGCTGCGTGGCATCACCGGCGACGCGCACTTCAACGAGGTGTTCTTCGACGACGTGTTCGTCCCCGACGCCGACGTCGTCGGTGACGTGAACAAGGGATGGCTCGTCGCGCGGGCGACGCTGGGCAACGAGCGGATCTCCATCGGAGGCGGCTCCGGGGCGCCGACCGGCACCACGCCCGATCACCTGGTCAAGTTGCTCGACAGCTCGCCCGCCACCGCTGCGATGTACGTGCGGCGGGCCGGCGAGATCATCGCCGACATCCACACGCTGCGGCTGCTCAACCTCCGGCGCGCGACCCGCGCGATCGCCGGCGCCGAACCGGGCCCCGAAGGCAACGTCACCAAGCTTCTTGTCGCCGAGTCCGGCCAGCACCTCACCGAGCTGGCGTTCGAGCTGGCGGGCACGGCCGCGGTGGTCGAACAGACCCCGCAGCTCACCCGCAGCTATCTGGGCAACCGGGCGATGACCATTGCGGGCGGGACCTCGGAGATCACCCGCAACACGATCGCCGAGCGCATCCTCGGCCTACCCCGGGATCCGCTGCTTCGGTGACAGACCTCGTCAACCGAGCCCCGCCGCGCGCGCATACTGATCCGGTGCACAGCATCGATTTCCATCCCGAGCTCCGCCGCGCCGCGCGGTTGGTGCCCAAGCAGGTCATCACGCCGCTGACGTTGCCGCTGATGCGGGCCGCGTCGCGGATGATGTGGCGCAAGGCGCCCGCCGACGACATCGAGGTCCTCACGCTGCCGTCGGGCGTCGGTGTCCGGTTGCACCGGCCCACGGGCGTGACCCTGCCCGGTCCCGCTCTGCTGTGGATTCACGGGGGCGGTTACGTCATCGGTGACGCCGCGCAGGACGATGTGCTGTGCCGTCGCTTCGCGCGCGAGCTCGGCGCCACCGTGGCGTCGGTCAACTACCGGCTCGCCCCCGAACACCCATACCCTGCGCCCCTCGAGGACTGTTATGCGGCGTTGAGCTGGCTGGCCGCGTTGCCCGCGGTCGATCCGGCGCGCGTCGCGATCGGCGGCGCCAGCGCGGGCGGCGGACTCGCCGCGGCACTGGCCCTGCTCGCCCGCGACCGCAGTGAAATCCCCTTGGCCGCACAGCTTCTCGTGTACCCGATGATCGACGACCGCACCGTGGACCGCGTCGGCCTGGATAATCCCGGCCACCGGTTGTGGAACCAGTCGAGCAACCGGTTCGGGTGGCGCGCCTACCTGGGCAACGCGGATCCGGAGGTCGCCGTGCCGGCGCGGCGAGAGGACCTCTCCGGGCTTCCACCGGCGTGGATCGGTGTCGGCACTCTGGACCTTTTCCACGATGAGGACCTCGCCTATGCAGAGCGGCTACGCGCGGCCGGGGTGCCGTGCGAGGTGGAGGTCGTCGACGGCGCGTTCCATGGGTTCGACGGCGTCGCCCCGAAAGCCGATGTCTCGCTGTCGTTCTTCCGGAGTCAGTGCGCTCTGCTGCGGTCGGCGTTCGCGCCCAGGGCCGCTTAGCGCTCGTAGACGACCTCGCCGCCGATGACGGTGGCGGCGACAGCCGCGGCATCGAGTTCGGCCAGCGTCTCGCCGGGCGGCGTCGTCAGGATGCACAGATCACCGGGCGCTCCTACCTCGACCTTGCCGGGATGGCCCGGCCGGTTACCTGAGAACAGCGCCAACGCCGTTGTCGCCGATACCTTTTCGTCGGCGCCCAGCACAGCACCCGACGGTGTGCGGCGAAGGACCGCCGCCCGCATCGCCGCCCACGGATCCGCATCGCCGAAGGGCGCGTCGGTGGAAAGCCCGACCCGAACCCCGGCTCTGAGCAGTGAAGCCACCCGCCAGAGTTCGTGATGCTCGGCCTCCGGCACATCGGCCACGTACTGATCTCCGCGTTCGGCAACGAAATTGGGCTGGGTCACCACTGGGAGGCCGCTGGTGGCGAGGTCGGCCAGCGTCCCGTCGGGGACGACGGCGGCGTGCTCGATACGGTCGAGAGGATGGCGACCCGCGGTACGGAACGCTTCCAAGCCCACGACCAATTGCGCGGCGGTGACACAGTGCAGCGCCACCGGCACGCCCACCGAATGGCTGTGGCGGATCCAGCGCGCCAATGCCTCGAGGTCGAGTTCGTCGTCGTGCAGGATGCGCTTGCCCGGCGCAAGGCAGCGCACCGTCTGCCGCATCTGCCGTTGAAGCTCGGTGATGTCACCCGCGCCGAGATCCGGTGTGGCATCGGTGACTCCGGTGACGCCGTAGCGGCACAGCTGGGCGCTGAACTCGGCAAGGTCGGGCTCGCTCGGCGGCAATGCCCAGCCGGCATCCGCGCTTCGCAATGTCCCGGTGGGGTGCTCGGCAAGTCCGACCCGGATCAGCGCGGGGGTGTTGAGAGTCCACTGCACTCCGCTGCGGTGCTGGATGCGAACCGGGGTCGTGGGCGCGACACCGTCGAGGGTGTCGCGGTCCAGCGGCCCGGCTGCGGAATCGTGATAGCCGATCCCGCGGACCCAGCCGTCGTCTCCTGGTTCCGCGGCCGCGAGAATCCTTGCCAGATCGGCCTTGTCGCGCACATGCTCGGGGCCGACGCGGACCGAGCGCAGCGCCGCCGCAGCGGCCCGCAGATGAAGGTGATGGTCGGTCAGCCCGGGAACCACTGTGCCGCCCGCGGCATCGTATTCCGTTTCGCCCGGCACGGCCGCCAACCCGGAAGCGACGGCCACGATCTGCTCGTCGACGCGGATGTCGGCCGCGGTGCCGTCGATGAGGACCGCACGCCGGATCAACATCAGGCAGCCAGCCGTTCGGCCACCATGCGGTCCACGAGATTGTTGTCGGCACCGAGGGGAGCCGCCGGTACGGCCGGTGACGGCACTGCGGTGCAGTCGGACTCGCCGTCGGCGACGAGCTGGGCATACTCCGCGGCGACCGCCGACATCGATACCTCGATCAGCTCCCCGCCACCGCGGGCACGCGATTCGAGCACGGCGCGCGCCGCGCAGATTCCGGTCAGCGGGTCGGCGACAGCGTCGCCACAGAACTGCGGCGCCTCAGCAGTGCCGACGACGAGTCCGCCCGACACCGCGGCATCGTCACCGAATGCCACCCAGTCGGCGCGCTCGCCCGTCGTGCCGTGGCCGGTGATCCGGATCCACGTGCGACCCGGTCGCGCCGCGACGTCCGCCGGTCCGAGACCGCGCCGCTGCAGCGCGGACGGACGCGACGACTCGATCACCACATCAGCGGCGGTCAGCAGCCTGCGGATCAGGCCCGGAATCTCGAAATCTGCTTCGTACGAGAGCTTTCCGGCATTAATCCAGTCGAAGAACTCGACCGGCCCATTGCGGGTGCCATCCGGCCGTTGCGCGCTCTCCACCTTGACCACGATGGCTCCCGCATCGGCGAGTACCCGCCCGCACAACGGGCCCGCCCACATCGACGACAGATCCACGACCAACAGATCCTGCGCCGGAATCGGCGCGCCGCGTTCACCTGCGCTGCTGACGGTGGTTGGCGCGGACACGGATTCCCCGAGGACACCGACGGGCAACCCGAGCAGGCGGGCCCGCTCGGCGAAGGCCGCCACACCGAGATCGCGAACCCTGTACTCGATCGCGTCCCACGGCGTATCGGGCATGGCATCGTGTTCGATCAGCGCCGGGACGGCGGCGAGGTCATCGGGCCGGGACAACGTCAGCGCGCACCACCCGCCCGGCCCGTCCATCAGCCGCGTCGCACCACCCGACGAGATGCGGCCCGCCGGTGGCAGCCCGAGCAGCGCGGCGCGTCCACCGATCGTCTCGTCGGCATCGATGTCCACCCCGGCCAGAGACGCGATGGCCTGCGCGTTCTCGCGTGCGCGGGCCAGCACCGCGGCGGGCACACGCACAGAACTCACCCCACCATTGTGGCCTCAGAACAGCAGCCCGGTGAACTTCCAGTCCAGAACCTGCCGATCCTCGCCTTCGCCCGCGTAGACGACCGATCGCAGCGCGACGGTTCCACCACGTCCGCCGGGCAGCGGTTCGGCGCCTTCGACGGTGAGCTCGCTGTGGAGGGTGTCGTCCTCGTGCACGGGCCCGGTGTGGTCACACGATTGCCAGCCCAGCACCGTCACGAGGTTGGGCAGCAACCGGGTTGCCTGCGCCAGTGCCAGGCCGATGGTGTGGCCGCCATACACCAGCCGCTTGCCTGCGATGCGCGAGTCATGATGGGTCGCAGCGATGTTGAGCGTCAGCCGGGCCAGCTCGGGCGCGCTGCTGACCACGTCGGCGGTGCTGTGCAGTACGCGACCCGCAAGCTCGGGCGCGAAATGCGGACCGGGCACCCGAGCACGGAACGCATCGGCGTCCCAGCCCGCTGTCGGGTCAGCCACCGACGGAGCACTTCCGCCGATGCCGGACAGATCGTCGTGGTGACCTGTCTGCACGGTGTCGCTGCTCAGCGGCAGCATCGCACACCGGTAGAAGTCCAGGACCAGCCTGCCGGCACCGTCGATGGTCGTCATCCGAAGGGCCGCGAGCCCGGTCGGCTGCCGTGCCGTCTTGGCCGAGTTCTGTTTGAGCCCAACCACTTCGGTGCGTGTGTACAGGGTGTCACCGATGACGGGAAATCGATGGAAGGTCAGCCCGCGGTAGAACAGGTTGGCCTTGACCCGCTGGGTCGCCACGGTGGACTGCCCGATCGCGACGTCGCAGACCAATGCGGGGTGTGCCAGCGGCGCCGTCGCGCCGGTCACCGCGTGGCACAGTTCGGCGTCCAGCGGCAGCCGCAGGCGATCGCCGAGGATCGCCTGGTGTGCCGCGGCGACACCCGCCGACAGCGTCATCGACGGAGCGGAGTCGAAGACCTGGCCGACATGCAGGTCGTCGAAGAAGGGGCCACCCGGCCTTTGGCCGTACAAAGTCACAGTCGGCATGCTGGCATCGGGTCCGCACGCATGTCAATATGGCTGACAAATGGCCGTACATATTGGACGTCTCGGAGGTTCGCAGGTGGTCGAAGGACTCAGTGCTGAAGAAGCGATGCTGATCGAGACCGTGCGCACGTTCATCGATCGCGACGTCAGGCCGGCCGTCCGCGACCTCGAGCACGCCAACACCTACCCCGAGCCGTGGATCGAGAAGATGAAGAGTATCGGCATCTACGGGCTCGCCGTCCCCGAGTCGCACGGCGGCGCGCCGGTCTCCACCCGGTGCTACGTCCTGGTCACCCAGGAGCTGGCCCGCGGGTGGATGAGCCTCGCGGGCGCGATGGGCGGCCACACCGTGGTCGCGAAGCTGTTGACGCTGTTCGGCACCGAGGACCAGAAGCAGCGCTATCTGCCCGCGATGGCCACGGGGGAACTGCGGGCCACGATGGCACTGACCGAACCCGGCGGGGGCTCCGATCTGCAGGCCATGACGACGGTCGCACGGCGCGACGACGGCGACCTCGTGATCAGCGGGGCGAAGACCTGGATCTCCAACGCCCGGCGCTCCGGCCTGATCGCGCTGCTGTGCAAGACCGATCCGGGCGCGACGCCGAGGCATTCGGGCATCTCGGTCGTCCTGGTCGAGAATCCGTCCGAAGGCCTCACGGTGTCCCGCGACCTGCCGAAGCTCGGCTACAAGGGCGTCGAGTCCTGCGAGCTGTCCTTCGACCAGTGCCGAGTACCCGCCTCGGCGATCCTCGGTGGCGTAGAAGGCCACGGATTCGCGCAGATGATGAAAGGGCTTGAGACAGGCCGGATCCAGGTTGCCTCGAGGGCGTTGGGCGTGGCATCGGCGGCGCTGGCCGACGCGCTCGCCTACGCGCAGGACCGGCAGAGCTTCGGGCAGCCGATCTGGAAGCACCAGGCCGTCGGTCACTATCTGGCGGACATGGCGACCAAGCTGACTGCGGCACGGCAGCTGACGTTGCACGCCGCCGACCGGTACGACAGTGGTGAGCGCGCCGACATGGAAGCGGGGATGGCCAAGCTGTTCGCGTCCGAGGTCGCGATGGAGATCGCGCTGAATGCCGTCCGCATCCACGGCGGGTACGGCTACTCGACCGAGTACGACGTCGAGCGCTATTTCCGCGACGCGCCGCTGATGATCGTAGGCGAGGGCACCAACGAGATCCAGCGCAACGTGATCGCGGGGCAGCTGGTGGCCCGGGGTGGTATCTGATGCCGCCGGCGTATCAGGTTCTGCGCGAACGGCTCCGGGCCGAGATCGCCGCCGGCCGCTATCCGGACGGGACGCGGCTGCCGACCGAGTCGGAGCTGGTGGCCCGCCACGGGCTGTCACGCCAGACGGTCCGGCGCGCCTTCCAGGACCTGGTCGCCGAGGGTTCGGTGTACCGGGTGCCCGGGCGAGGCAGCTACGCCGGCGATCGCGGACGGCGTTACCTGCGCCAGCTCGGATCGATCGAAGACCTGATGAGCCTGTCCGACGACACCACCATGGAGGTTCTCGACGGGCTGCGCCGCCGTGTCGACATCGACGCAGCCAGCCGGCTCCGGCTCGACGGCGATGTCGTCTACACCCTGGTGTTCCGACGGTTGCACGACCGAATAGCCTTCGGGCACACCACGGTCCACCTGCCCCCGGCCGTGGCGGCCCCGGTGCTCGCGTCGCCGTCGCTCGCCTCAGGCGCGGTGACGACGCACACCGTCATCGGCTTGTTGGAACCGCACCTCGAAAGGCCGATCGCCGAAGCGGCGCAATCGATCACGGTGACTGCAGCAGACAGCGCCGCCGCCGCGGCCGTAGGGTGCGAACCCGGTCACCCCATGCTGCGGGTGGACCGGTTGTACTCCGACGACACATGCCGTCCGGTCGAGCTCGCCGTCAGTCAGTTTCTGCCCGAGCAGTACACCTACCGGGTCACGTTGAAGCGGTCCGGGTGACCGTCGTCGTTTCGGCTGTCCGTCGCGGCGATGCTGCCCAGCAGCCTTAGCGCGTCGGCGCTCGGACTGCCCGGGTCGGCGTCGTAGACGATGAGCTCCTGACCGGGCGCGGCCCGAACGTCGAACGTCTGCATGTTCAGCGTGACCGTACCGACTTCCGGATGTTGAAAAGTCTTGCGTGCCAGACATTTCCGGCGTGCATCCCGCCGCTCCCACAGGCTGCGGAACTCGTCGACCGCAAGCAGCTCGCCGAGCACCTCCTGGGCCCTGGGGTCGTCGGGCGCGGCCCCGTAGGCCATCCGGAAGCCTGCGACGGAGTCGGCTGCGACGATGTCCCAGTCGACGTAGAAGCCGCGGGCACGGGGATCGGTGAAGACGAGCAACATCAGATTGCCCACCGCGCCGAGCTCGCCGAACAGGGCCCTGGCCATGGGGTTGGCCGCCAGGATGTCGTAGGCACGGTTGTAGACAAGAGCCGGGTTGTCCGGCCACGCCTCCATCAGCCGGAGCAATCCCGGGTCGACCCGGTCCGGCTGCTGGCGCCTCGGCAGCCTGGGCGTGTGGCCTGCGAGCCCGAAAAGATGTGTGCGGCCGTCGTCGTCGAGGCGGAGCGCCGCGGCGAGGGCTTCGAGGACCTGCACCGACGGTGACCGTTCTCTTCCCTGCTCCAGGCGGCCGTAGTAGTCCACGCTGACACCGGCCAGAAGCGCCACTTCCTCGCGGCGCAGTCCGGGGACGCGGCGCACGCCCGTGCTGGTCAACCCGACATCGGCGGGACGCAATACGGCCCGCCGGCTTTTCAGATAGTCACCCAGTTCGGCCACTCCCCCACACTAGGCGCGGATTCCCGGGTCGCCTGGGTGTATCGCACCCTGGTTGCCGCGATCGAGCGCGCCGATGCTGGTGGACATGAGCGAATCGAAAATCGTCCTCGTCACAGGAGCAAGCAGCGGGATCGGTGAGGCGGTGGCAGAACGCCTCGCCGCCGACGGACACCACGTGGTCGCGGGCGCGCGGCGCGAGGACCGTCTCGACCAACTCGCCGCCAGGATCACAGACGCCGGTGGCAGCATCGAGACACGCAGGCTCGATGTCACCGACCGCGCAGACATGGCCGCCTTCGTCGATGCGGCGGTGGCCGCACACGGACGGGTGGACGTCGTCGTCAACAACGCCGGGGTGATGCCGCTGTCGCGGTTGGACGCGCTGCTGGTCGACGAGTGGTACCGGATGATCGACGTCAACGTCCGCGGTCTTCTCCACGGCATCGCCGCCGCCCTGCCCCACTTCCAGCGCCAGGGGGGCGGTCATTTCATCACGGTGGCCTCGATCGGGGCACATGAGGTCGTCCCCACGGGTGCGGTGTACTGCGCGACGAAGTACGCCGCGTGGGCGATCACCGAGGGTCTGCGGATGGAGTCCGACCCGTCGATCCGGGTGACGACCGTCTCGCCGGGCGTCGTCGAATCGGAACTGGCGGACACGATCTCCGATCCCACGGCGGCCGCGGCGATGACGCAGTACCGCGCGGACTCGATTTCGCCGGATGCGATCGCACGGGGTATCGCCTACGCGATCAACGAACCGGCCGACGTCGACGTCAACGAGTTGATCATCCGCCCGGCGCGGCAACGCTGATCTCAGCCGATTTCGTCGACCAGGCCCCAGCGCAGCGCGGTGTCGGCGTCGATCGAGCGGCCCGACAGCACGAGATAGGCGGTGCGCCAGCGGCCGATGCGCCGGGTGATGCTGACGGTGCCACCGGCTCCCGGGATCAGGCCGAGCGCCAGTTCCGGGAGCCCGAGCACCGCGTCGGGATGACAGATGACCCAGCCGCAGAATGCGGCCATTTCCAAGCCGCTGCCCTGCACCTGTCCGTGGATCTCGGCGCGGCAGGCCCGCCCCAGCCGCGCGGTGATCTCGTCGAGCACGAGCGCGGGGCTGTGGCGGGTGCGGGCGATGTGGGCGCTGGCCGGATCGGCGAAGCTGCCGAACTCGGCGAGGTCCCCTCCGCTGCAGAAGGACGGCCCATTGCCGGCCAGCACCATCTCGGTCACCGAAAGATCGAGGCGGGCGACCTCAAGAGCCTCGAGCAGCGCGGCCCTGGCGTCGGTCGAGAACGCGTTGTGCCGCCCCGGCCGGTTGAACCGGACCGTCAGGCGGTCGTTGTCACGTTCAGCGACAACGGGATTCGGGATGTCCGGCACCACCGCAGGTCCGCGCTCACCCAGCCAGCGCGCGAATTCCGCGCCGGACTGCAACGTCGAGTAGGCCAGCGACTCGGTGACGATGCCGGTGAACGTCGAGGCGGCCGGGTCGAAGGCGCGCAGGACGTCGTCGCAGACGGCTGCCGTCTGTGGCCAGCGCTCGCAGCGCTCGGTGAGCTCGGCAAGCGCATCGGGGACGGAGGCCACGGTGACGGCGCGGCGGTCGTCGGTGGCGTCCTCGGTCAGCGTGAACGTCGCGTCGTCGGACGGATCCCCGACGGCGACCAGTACTCCCCCCGCCAGCGTGTTCACGAGTACTTGCTTATCAGCTCCTGCTTGTAGAGCTTCCCGGTGTCGGTCCGGGGCAGCTGCGCCTCGAACGAGATGGACCGCGGGCATTTGTAGTGCGCCAACCGATCTCGCAGCCACGCGATCAGTTCCTCGGCGAATTCGGGAGTCGCATCGGCGGGGTCGACAGTCTGCACCACACCCTTGACCCGCTGCCCCATCTCCTCGTCGGGCACGCCGAACACCGCGGCGTCCATCACCTTTGGATGCGTGACGAGCATGTTCTCGGCTTCCTGCGGGTAGATGTTCACCCCGCCCGAGATGATCATGTGATGCCGGCGATCGGTGAGGTAGAGATATCCCTCTTCGTCGACGTAACCGATGTCGCCCACCGTCTTCCAACCGTGCCTGTCTCGCGACTTCGCGGTCTTGTCCGGATCGTTGAGGTACTCGAAATCGAACCCGCCTTCGAAATAGATCTCACCCGCCTCGCCCGGCGGCAGCTCGGTGCCGTCCTCGCCGACGATGTGCAGCGCGCCTGCCAGCGGGCGCCCCACCGAGCCCGGGTGGGTCAGCCATTCCTCGGCAGTGATCAGCGTGGAGCCGTGGGCCTCGGAGGACGCGTAGTACTCGTCGACGATGGGTCCCCACCAGTCGATCATCTGCTTCTTGATCTCGACGGGGCACGGGGCAGCCGCGTGCATGACCCGTTCCAGGCTGGACACGTCGTAGGACGTGCGGACGTCTTCGGGCAGCTTCAACATGCGGGTGAACATCACCGGAACGAACTGACCATGTGTCACACGGTGTTTGGCGATAGCGTCCAGCGCGCCTTCGGCGTCGAACTTCTCCATCACGACCGTGGTGATGCCGCCGGCCTGGGTCTGCATCGACCAGACCGACGGCGCTGTGTGGTAGAGCGGCGCGGGGCTGAGGTAGACGGCGTCGGGGTGCATCCAGAACGAGACCAGCGCGGCCATCAGGCCCGGCGATTCCGACGGCGGCACGTGGGGCAGCGCGCGCTTGATGCCCTTGGGGCGGCCCGTGGTGCCCGAGGAGTACTGCAGCAGGTCACCCTCGATCTCATCGTCGATCGGCGTATCTGGTTGATCTGCAACGCATTCTGGGTAGCTCTGCCAGCCGTCGAGTCTGCCGTCGGCGATGATGCGCACCGGGGGAAGCCCGTTGGGTAGTTCGGCGGCGAGCCCGGCAAGGGTGTCGCTGAGCTTGCCGGAACCGACGATTGCCTTCGCGCTGCTGTTGTCGATGATGTAGGCCGCCTCGGCGGCGGTGAGGTGCGTGTTGATCGGCACGTAGTAGAGGCCGCAGCGACGCGCGGCCCACATGACCGCATGCATGTGCTGGTTGTTCTCCATCAGGATCGCGACCGCGTCCCCTTCGACGAGACCCGCGTTGCGGAACAGGTGCGCGAGCCGGTTCGCCCGGACCTCCAACTCACCGAAGGTGACCACCGTCCCGGACGGATACATGATGATGGCGGGCTTGTCAGGGGCGGCAACAGCGGTGTCGCGGATCTGCATGCGAAGACTCTACAAAACCAAAGTTGACACCTGTCAAGAGTGGGCATCGGCCGAAGGACCGGATGTTACGGTCGTCAACATGAAAGGGGGCGTCGGTGAACACTCCACGCTCGCGCGCGGCGGCCAACTCCTATCACCACGGCAACCTGCGCCAAACCCTGCTGCGGCACGCTGTCGAGCTCGCCAGAGAAGGCGGACCGGACGCCGTGGTTCTGCGTGACGTCCAACGATTGGCGGGCGTCAGCAACTCCGCGGCCTACCGGCACTACGCCGATCGGGAAGCGCTTCTGGACGCCGTCGGCGAGCAGGCCATGCTGCGCCTGGCCGACGCGATGGTTGCCCGGATGGACGCATTGCCCCGGCGGCGAGCCAAGGACGCGCGTGCCCTCGACCGCTTTCGCGCCACGGGCCAGAGCTACATCGACTTCGCGCTCGCCGAACCCGGCCTGTTCCGAACGGCGTTCGCGCATAAAGCGTCCGGGCGACAGCCTGAGCCAGACGGGCCGGAGCCCACGGGCGAGGAGCACCACCCGTTCCAGATCCTGATGCGGTGCATCGACGATCTGGTCTCCACAGGCCTGCTCTCCGCCGATCGACGCGACGGCCTCGACGAGGCCGCCTGGGCGGCGGTGCACGGACTGGCCACGCTGTTCCTCGACGGCCCACTCCGTGAGACGGACACCGCCCGCAAACAGCTCATCACCGATCGTCTGCTCGACGGGATCGCCCAGGGGCTCCGCTAACGCAGCCAATGTTGACAGCACTAACATCCTCTGCGATGCTCTGGATGTTAGCGATGTAAACATTTTAGGGACGGGTGGAACAGCATGGTCGTCGACACCGGTAGAAATCTCGGCACAGGCACGCACCGCACCCCGGCGAAGGTGCGGCCCGCTCTGGTCCTGTCAGTCGTCCTCGTCGCCGCACTCGCCATCAACGTGGAGACCACGATCGTGAATGTGGCTCTGCCTACGCTGAATTCGGAGCTCGGCGCATCGACGCGCGGCCTGCAGTGGATCGTCGACGCCTACAACCTGACCTTCGCGGCACTGGTGCTGGCCGGCGGGACCGTCGGCGACAAGTTCGGTCGACGCGGCACCCTGGTGGCGGGACTGGCCCTGTTGGCGGTCAGCAGCATCGGCGCAGCCTTCTGCACGTCCACGGAATCGTTGATCGTCATGCGTCTGGTGATGGGGATCTCGGCAGCCCTCATCTTCCCGACCACGCTGGCGATCATCACCGACACGTTCCGCGATCCCAAACAACGCGCCGCAGCTATCGGCGTCTGGGGTGCGGTGACGGGCCTGGGCGTCGCCATCGGCCCCATCCTCGGCGGCGCACTGCTCGAATCGTTCTGGTGGGGCAGCCTGTTCCTGGCGCTGGTACCGATTGCGGTCGTCGCGATCATCGGCGCCGCACTGTTCATCCCGGCCTCGTCCACCGAGCCCGACGCCCGGCTGGATCGTGTCGGATTGCTGTTGTCCGTCGCGATGCTGGGTGTGCTGGTCTACACGATCATCGAGGCGCCCGAATACGGGTGGACCGACACCCGCACGCTTGTCGGCTTCGGCGCAGCGCTGGTCGCGGCGGGGTGCTTCATCTGGTGGGAAGCACACCACGTCGATCCGCTGCTGGACGTCCGGCTCTTTGCCAACCTTCGATTCAGCGCCGCCAGCGGCGCCGTGACCGTCGCATTCTTCGCGCTTTTCGGCTTCATCTTCCTGATCACCCAGTTCTTCCAACTTCTGCAGGGCTTCGGCCCCCTCGAAACCGGAGTCCGGATCCTGCCGGTCGCGCTGTCGATCGCCGTCGGATCCGTGCTGGGCACCCGACTTGCCGTGACACGGGTGGGCACCAAGGCCGTGGTGTTCGTCGGGCTGCTGCTGCTCACCGCCGCGTTCGCCTGGGTGGCCACCGTCGACGTCGACGTTCCCTATCTGCACGTCGCCCTGCAGATGGTGCTGCTCGGCGGCGGCCTCGGCTTGACCACGGCACCGGCCACCGACTCGATCATGGGCGTGGTTCGCCCCGAACAGGCGGGTGCCGGGTCGGCGGTCAACGACGCCACACGTCAGATCGGCGGCACACTCGGAGTGGCCGTCGTGGGCAGCATCTTCTCCACGCTCTACATCCGGCACCTCTCCGACAGCGACATCCTCGCGCAGGCACCGCAAGCCGCCCAGGAAAGCGCCCGCGAAGGTCTGGCCCAGGGCCTGCAGGTAGCCGCGCAGGCACCACCACCGATTGCCGAGACGCTCCGCACCACCGTGAGCGACGCTTTCATGTCGGGCCTGCATGCCGGATGCCTGACCGCCGCAGCCGTCTGCCTGGTGGGCGCGTTCTTCGTGCTCGCGTTCCTGCCGGCACATCCTGTGAAAGCGACCGCGAAATGAAGCACGCCGACCGTTACGGACCGTGGGCTCTGGTCACCGGGGCCAGTGACGGCATCGGCAGGGCTCTGGCCACCGAGATCGCCGCTACCGGAATCAACGTCGTCGTGTGCGCGAGAAGTCAGCACCGGCTCGAGGCCCTGGCCGCCGAACTGCGTTCCGACCACGGCATCGAGACCAGGGTGCTTACCGCCGACCTGTGCCACCGCAGCGACGTGGACAAGGTCGTCGAGCAGACCGCCGCCCTCGATATCGGCATGGTGGTTCTCGCTGCCGGTTTCGGCACCAGCGGAGCCCTCGGGAGCACCCCGCTGCAGGAGGAACTCGACCTGATCGCGGTCAACATCAGCGCCGTACTGCACCTGTCCCACACATTCGCCGGTCGGCTCGTCGCTCGGGGCAGCGGAGCGCTGGTGCTGTTCGGCTCCATCGTCGGATGGCAGGGCGTGCCCGGACAGGCCAACTACGCGGCGTCCAAGGCCTACGCCCAGAGTCTGGCCGAGGGGCTGCACCACGAGCTGTCGCCAAGCGGTGTCGACGTCCTCGCGGTTGCCCCCGGCCCCGTTCGGTCAGGGTTCGGCGCCAGGGCCGGCCTCACGATGTCGTCCGGTGAACGCCCGGAAGTCGTGGCCGCTGCGACGGTGAGGGCGCTCGGGCGGCGCACGGTGATTCCCGGCGCGCGGGGAAAGTTCCTCACCGCGGCGCTGCGGCCGTTGCCCCGTTCTGCGCGAAGCCGCATTTTGGGCAAGGTGATCGCCGGTATGCGGGAAACAGACGTCTCCGCGCCCGAACAGACGCTGCGCCACTGACGTGACGAGCCAGCCCTGACGCACGCTGCGAGGCGGCGTGTCGACGGACAAACACGCGCGCGCGCGGTGCAAGGTGCGCTACTAGCTCTCTTCGGCGAGGCGGGTCTTCAGCGCGTCGAACTCGTCCTTGATGCCGGTCGGCAGTTTCTCGCCGACGAACTCGAACCATTCCTCGATCAGCGGCAGTTCCTTGCGCCACTCCTCGGCATTGACCGCCAGCGCGAGGTCCACATCGTCGGCGTCGACGTCGAGGCCCTCCAAATCGAGGTCGGCAGCGGTCGGGACGATGCCGATCGGAGTGCTCTTGCCGTCGGCCTTGTGCTCGATGCGCTCGATGGCCCACTTCAGCACGCGGCTGTTCTCGCCGAAGCCCGGCCACAGGAAGCGGCCGTCGTCACCGCGGCGGAACCAGTTGACGAAGAACACCTTCGGCAGCTGCGACTCGTCGGCCTGCTTGCCGATGTTGATCCAGTGCTGGAAGTAGTCGCCGACGTTGTAGCCGAGGAACGGCAGCATGGCCATCGGGTCGCGGCGCACGGTGCCGACCTTGCCCTCGGCGGCGGCGGTCTGCTCGGAGCCCAGCGTGGCGCCGATGAACACGCCGTGCTGCCAGTCGCGGGCCTCGGTGATCAGCGGAACCGTTGTCTTGCGGCGGCCGCCGAACAGAATGGCCGAGATCGGCACACCCTGCGGGTCGTCCCACTCCGGGGCCAGTGTCGGACACTGCGCGATCGGTGTGCAGTAGCGCGAATTCGGATGCGCTGCTTTGGTTTCCGTTTCCCGCAGGATGTAGTCGTTGCCCTTCCAGTCGATCAGGTGATCGGGCTCGCCCTCCAGGCCCTCCCACCACACGTCGCCGTCGTCGGTCTTGGCGACGTTGGTGAAGACGGTGTTGCCCGCGGCGATCGTCTTCATCGCGTTCGGGTTGGAGTCCCAGTTCGTGCCCGGCGCGACGCCGAAGAAACCGAACTCGGGGTTGGTGGCGTACAGGCGGCCGTCCTTGCCGAAGCGCATCCACGCGATGTCGTCACCCACGGTCTCGGCACGCCAGCCGGGAATGGTGGGCTGCAGCATCGCGAGGTTCGTCTTTCCGCATGCCGACGGGAACGCCGCGGCGATGTAGTACGCCTTGTTCTCCGGTGAGATCAGCTTGAGGATCAGCATGTGCTCGGCGAGCCAGCCCTCGTCGTGGGCCATCGCCGATGCGATGCGCAGCGAGTAGCACTTCTTGCCGAGCAACGCGTTGCCGCCGTAACCCGATCCGTAGCTCCAGATCTCGCGGGTCTCCGGGAAGTGGGTGATGTACTTCGTATCGTTGCACGGCCACGGCACGTCCTGCTGCCCCGGCTCCAGGGGCGCACCCAGCGAATGCAGCGCCTTGACGAAGAAGCCGTCCCCGCCCAATTTCTCCAGCGCGGCGGCACCCATCCGGGTCATGGTGCGCATCGACACGACCACGTACTCCGAGTCGGTGATCTCCACACCGAGCTTGGGATCCTCGGCATCGAGCGGGCCCATGCAGAACGGCACCACCCACATGGTGCGTCCGCGCATCGAACCGCGGTAGAGCTCGGTCATGATGCCGCGCATCTCGGCGGGGTCCATCCAGTTGTTGGTCGGCCCGGCGTCGATCTCGCGCTGGCTGCAGATGTAGGTGCGCGACTCGACGCGTGCGACGTCGGACGGATCGGAGAGCGCCAGATAGGAGTTCGGCTGCTTCTCGGGGTTGAGCTTCTGGAAGGTGCCCGCCTCGACAAGCTGAGCGCACACTCTCTCGTACTCTTCTTCGGATCCGTCGGCCCACGCAACGCGGTCCGGCTGCGTCAGCTCGGCAACTTCGCGAACCCAAGCGAGCAGTCCCTGGTGGTTGGTCGGCGCGGAATCCAGTCCCGGAATCGTCGCTGCGGTCATGCTGTGTTGTCTCCCTGCATCTTCTGCGAAAGGTCTGCCAGAACGCGGGCGGCGCCAGGAAGGACTCGCCGCTCTTCCCTTTGATGGCAGCCGTGGCCGTCACTGTGTATTGAGGTTAACGCGGGTGACATACCCGCGGGAATTCAGGACTATGTCCATTCACTCACAGGAACGATTCAGAACGCTGTCACCGGGAGGTCTACCGAGCGGTAACAAGCGCGGGTCATCCCGGAAACGCGCAAGTTTCCGAATTTCGGCGTCGATCGACGCCGTTCGCCGGACGTATTCGGCGTCCTCGTCGGCCGCCGCGGCGGCACCCTCAGAGGCCCATATCGCTTCTGCGTCGAGCACGCTCGTCGCCACCTTCTCCTCTGCGGCGGCCCGCACCGCGGCAGAGGTATCGGCCACCCAGGACTGAAGGACCGCCCGGACATGAAGAAGGCCTCGGGCCCGGATCACCCACACCGCGGTCGCCGTGCCGATGCCGACGCCGGTCGCCAGCCCCGCGGCGGCCAGCCCCGGTGCCAGGCCCGCCACGAACCGGGTCACCACCACCGCGACCCCGAACCCGAAGCCCGCCCCGAGCACCGCCATCAAGCGATTCTCCAGGCGACGTGCCTTCATCGGCGGATCCGGGAAGGGGACCGGCGACGGCGTGGGAGGGCGGCCGGTGTACCCGGCGATGTCGGTGTCGATCTCGGAAAGGACGTCGCCGCAGCGATGCCGGACGCGTTCCGCGAAGCCCGCCACGTCGCGCATGCGCACCGCGGCGACCTCGCCGATCAACTCTGCGCGCAGCGCCGCACACCGCCGGCGCGCGGTCTGTGCCGAACCGAGCCGCGCATGTTGGACATCGCTGCGCAGCGTACGCGCCCGGTCCGCCGCCGCCGTCCGCCGGCGCAGGGACAGCTCCTCCCGCTCTTCACGAAGCTGTGTCAAGCGAAATTCTTTCGTGCGCAAAGCCTTTCGCGACGGAGCGGCGAGTTCGGCTTCCAACAGGGCGGCAAGCTCGTCCAGACTCGGCTCCCCCAGCCTGGGGACACGTCGCCAGTCGCGATGGTCGTCGATCTTCGACACCACGCCGATCACCACACCCGTGGTCAAATCGACCAGCGCGCAATCGGATTCGACGACCGGAGCGACAGCCGATGCGACGAACACGACCGCCGCGGGCGCGGACGTCCCGGCGGCGTCCTCCGCTTCGACGAACCGGTACGACGGCATCCGGCGCCGCAATCCGGCGGCCATCGAGGTGACCCCGGCGCGCGGTGGACCCGTCACCAGCACCACGTCCTGCGCGCTCACCGAGCCTGCCCGAGCAGTCGCAGCGACCCGCGCGAGATGTCGGCCGCGCACCGGCGATGAAGCACATCGAGCGGGCCGTCGGCGTAGCGGCGCCACCGCACCGCCCGGCGCAGGTGGGTATCCGGGTCGTCGCCGGGATCGACTCGCAGACCCGAAGCCTCGACCAGGCCTACCGCCGCCGCCATCACCGCGATCACCACCTCGTCGCCGGCCAGGAACGCCGCGAGATCGTCGTCGCGCGATTCGGTGGCCGCCCGTTCCAGCGCCAGCAGCGCGGCACGCGTCCGCCGGTACCCGACCTCGGCGGCGAAACCCGCGAGCCGCTCCACGACCGCCTCGGTGTGGCTCAACCCCCGCAATCTGACCGCCACCGCGTCCGCCGCAGCACCCTCGACGACGGCCAGCACGGCGTGCGCGAGTCCGAATCGGTCGAGGCGTTCGAGCAGGCGCCGCCGGATCGGCGCGGGCACCGCGTGGTCGGATCCGACGAACGCATCCGTGGACGTCATGTCGGCGGGCTCGGTGGCCAGCGTCCGCAGCGCATCGACCAGCTCCCCGTCGAGCTCGACATCGGCGAGGTGGGCGATCATCGGCACGACTGGTCGCCCCACCGCAACGGCGAGGTCGTCGGCGTCGCGCCTGGCCGCCGCCAGCGGACCGCCGACAACCCGGCCGGACAGATCGGCCTTGTTCAGGACCACCATCGACGGAAGATCACCCCGCAGCGCCCGCCTGTCTTCGGGCTTCAGCGTCTCGGCGACGACCACGACACCGACGTCGGCCGCGTCGCTGACCACGGTGACCCCGGCGCCGGTCAACGCTCGGGCCACGGCGCCCCGACCCACCCCCGGACGGCCGACCACGGCGACCGCGAGAGGAGCACGCAACCGGGCTTCGACCGCGCTCAGCCTCGGCGCCCCCGTCGCGGCGGCGTAGCGTCCAAGAACATCGGCCAACGCCGGAACAGGTGACGACATCGTTGCTCCCCCCGGGGTCCATCGTGGCACCGGTCACGGGAGGGCGACGACACATCTTTTGCGCCCCCGTGGCCTGGGTAACCGCCTGTACCAGGAGAAGGCAACTGTTGGGTATCAATCTGTAACACGATGCGGGGAGCACGGCGTTGATAAGCGACCATGGACGGATGCAGTCAACGGGTTCCGAGGTCGCCGCGTCCGCGGATACACCTCACCCGCACTTCAACAGACGCGTCACCAGCTTCCGCGCGCGTCGCTCGACGATCTCGGACAATCAGCAGGCCACCTGGGACCGGCTGTGGCCGCACCTCGGCCGGGCTGCCCGTGACGGCGACAACCCGGCCGGCCCGCTCGACACCGACGCGTGGTTCGGCAGGCAGGCACCCGTCGTCCTGGAGATCGGGTGCGGCACCGGTACGTCCACGCTGGCGATGGCGCAGGCCGAGCCCGACATCGACGTCGTCGCCGTCGAGGTCTACCGGCGCGGGTTGGCCCAACTGCTCAGCGCCATCGACCGCGCTTCCGAGACCGACCCGGTTCCCAACATCCGGCTCATCCGCGGTGACGGCGTCGACGTCCTCACCTCGATGTTCGGCCCGGAGTCGCTCACCGGCGTCCGGGTCTTCTTCCCCGACCCGTGGCCGAAGGCACGACACCACAAGCGACGACTTCTGCAGCCCGACACGGTCGCGCTGATCGCCGACCGTCTGCGCCCCGGCGGTGTGCTGCACGCGGCCACCGACCACCAGGGTTACGCCGAGCACATCGCCGAGGTCGGCGACGCCGAACCCCGATTGCGCCGTGTCACCGCCGAGGACGACCTCCCTATCTCGGTAGCCCGACCCGTGACGAAGTACGAGCGCAAGGCACTCGCGGGGCCGATCGTGACCGAACTGCTCTGGGAGAAGACGCCATGAGCCTCACCGACAACCTGCACGACGCAGCGCTGCCCGACACCGCCGAGGTTGTCACGCCGGCCGAACTCGGCGCCGACACCCCGCCGCAGGCCGGCCGGGTCCTTCTCGTGTGGGACGCCCCCAACCTCGACATGGGCCTCGGATCGATCCTCGGCGGCCGCCCGACGGCGGCGCACCGGCCGCGGTTCGACGCGCTGGGACGCTGGTTGCTGTCGCGCACCGCCGAGCTGTCCGCCGAGTACGCGGGCAGCGGACGCGCGGTGGCACTGGAACCCGAGGCGACCGTCTTCACCAACATCGCCCCGGGCAGCGCCGACGTCGTCCGGCCGTGGGTGGAGGCGTTGCGTAACGTGGGCTTCGCGGTGTTCGCCAAACCGAAGGTGGACGAAGACAGCGACGTCGACAGCGACATGCTGGCCCATATCGCCCTGCGCGACAGCCAGGGACTGGCCGGTCTGATCGTTGCCTCCGCCGACGGGCAGGCGTTCAAACTGCCGCTGGAGGACATCGCCCGCAACGGCGTCAAGGTCCAGGTGCTCGGATTTCGCGAACATGCCAGTTGGGCGTTAGCGTCGGATACCTTGGAGTTCGTCGATCTGGAGGACATCGCTGGTGTCTTCCGGGAACCGTTACCGCGGATCGGACTCGATTCGCTGCCCGAGCAGGGCGCTTGGCTGCAGCCGTTCCGGCCGCTGTCGTCGCTGCTGACCTCGCGCGTCTAGAAAACTCAAGCTTAAGGAGCTGAACGTGTTCGCCTGGTGGGGTCGAACGGTGTACCAGTACCGATACATAGTGATCGGTGTCATGGTCGCACTGTGCCTGGGCGGCGGCGTCTACGGCATCAGTCTGGGACAGCACGTCACCCAAAGCGGGTTCTATGACGAGGGCAGCCAATCCGTCCACGCATCACTGGTCTCCGACGAGGCCTATGGCCGCGACCGCACCAGCCACGTCGTGGCGATCCTCACGCCGCCCGACGGTGAGAAGGTCACCGATCCCGAGTGGATCAAGTCGACCACCGATGAGCTGAACGCTCTCGTCGCCGACCACGAGGACCAGATCGTCAGCTGGGTCGGCTGGCTGCGCGCACCGGACAGCGACTCCCCGACCGTGCAGCAGATGAAGACCGCCGACGAGTCGAAGACGTTCATCAGCATCCCGCTCAAGGGCGACGACGACGACGAGATCCTGAAGAACTACCAGGCCATCGAGCCCCAGCTTTCCGAGGTCAACGACGGCCGCATCCAGCTGGCCGGCCTGAACCCCCTGGCCAGTGAGCTGACCGGAACCATCGGCGAAGACCAGAAGCGTGCCGAGGTGGCCGCCATCCCGCTGGTCTGCGTCGTGCTCTTCTTCGTGTTCGGCGGTGTCGTCGCCGCCGCGCTGCCCGGCATCATCGGCGGCCTGACCATCGCAGGCGCGCTGGGCATCATGCGGGTCTTCGCCGAGTTCATGCCCGTCCACTTCTTCGCCCAGCCCGTCGTCACGCTGATGGGGTTGGGCATCGCCATCGACTACGGCCTCTTCATGGTCAGCCGGTTCCGCGAGGAGCTCGCGGAAGGCTACGACACCGAGGCCGCGGTCCGGCGCGCGGTGATGACGTCGGGCCGCACCATCATGTTCTCGGCCGTCATCCTGGTCGCGTCCTCGGTTCCGCTGCTGCTGTTCCCGCAGGGCTTCCTGAAGTCGATCACCTACGCGATCATCGCGTCGGTCATGCTCGCGGCGATCCTGTCGATCACCGTGCTACCGGCCGCGCTCGGAATCCTCGGCCCCCGCGTCGACGCGCTGGGCGTGCGCTGGCTGCTGAAGTTCATCCAGTCCGACGTCAGCTCGGACCCGTCCAACACCAAGACCAGCACGCTCGCGGTCGCCTCGATCCCGGCGGGCCTGCTGGTCCCCCCGGTCGGTGTCGCGCTGGGCCACCTGGCCAGGAAACGTATCCGGCAGTCCGGCGAGCAGGGTCTGCCGCTGACGGTGATCGGCCTGGCGCTCGGTTACCTCGGAACGCTGGGCTGGCTGACCTATCTGGTCATGGCCAACAGGGACGCCCTGGACGGCGGCCTGTACTGGGTCCTGCTCGGCGTCATCATCTTCGTCGCCGTCGTCGCAGGCGGCCTCGCGCTCGCCCGGTACGTACCGCTGGCCCGCACCCCGATCGTGTGGTGGGTCGAATGGCTGGCAGAGAAGACGCAGAAGACCAAGACGCGCGCCGAGGTCGAGAAGGGCTTCTGGGGCAAGCTCGTCAACGTCGTGATGAAGCGGCCGATCGCGTTCGCCGCACCGATTCTGATCGTGATGATCCTGCTGGTGATCCCGCTGGGCCAGCTCGCGCTCGGCGGCATCAGCGAGAAGTACCTGCCGCCGGACAACGGCGTGCGCCAGGCGCAGGAGGATTTCGACCGCAGCTTCCCCGGATTCCGCACCGAACCGCTCACGCTGGTTATCGAACGGCAGGACGGCGAGCCGGTCACCGACCAGCAGCTCGCCGAGGTGCGCGCCGAGGCGATGACGATCAGCGGATTCATCGACCCGGACAACGACCCGTCCAAGATGTGGCAGGAACGCTCCATGCAGGAGGGCGGCTCGAAAGACCCGTCGATCCGGGTCCTGCAGAACGGTCTGGTCAACCGCAACGACGCCGCCCAGAAGATCGACGAGCTCCGCTCGATCCAGCCTCCCCGCGGACTCGACATCTCCGTCGGCGGTACCCCGGCGCTGGAACAGGACAGCATCCACAGCCTGTTCGACAAACTGCCTCTGATGGTGGTCGTGCTGATCGTGACCACGACGATCCTGATGTTCCTCGCGTTCGGATCCATCGTGCTGCCGATCAAGGCCGCCCTGATGAGCGCGCTGACGCTCGGGTCGACGATGGGCATCCTGACGTGGATGTTCGTCGACGGCCACGGATCCGGGTTGATGAACTACACGCCGCAGCCGCTGATGGCTCCGATGATCGGCCTGATCATCGCCGTGATCTGGGGCCTGTCCACCGACTACGAGGTCTTCCTCGTCTCCCGCATGGTCGAGGCCCGCGAACGCGGCATGTCCACCGCGGAAGCCATCCGCATCGGCACCGCCACGACGGGACGTCTGATCACGGGCGCGGCGCTGGTGCTGGCCGTGGTCGCAGGCGCGTTCGTGTTCTCCGACCTGGTGATGATGAAGTACCTGGCGTTCGGCCTGCTCATCGCGCTGCTGCTGGACGCGACGATCATCCGGATGTTCCTGGTGCCCGCGATCATGAAGCTGCTCGGCGACGACTGCTGGTGGGCGCCGCGCTGGATGAAGCGGATCCAGGAAAAGCTCGGCCTGGGTGAGACGGAACTCCCCGACGAGCGCAAGCGTCCCACGGTCCGCGACGAGCGCGACGAACCCGCCGAGGCACTCGTCGGAGCCGGCGGCCCGCCGCCGATGGTGGGCGGGCGAGGGTTGCCGCCGCACGATCCCGGCCACCCCGGACCCGGCCGACCCGGCCCCGGACGTCCGCCGACCGGCCCCAGGCCCGGGTTGCCGCCGCGCGCGGGCGACCCGTCCGCTCAGGGCACGACGCGGATCCCGACCGCACCGCCGCGTCCGCCGTTGGCGCCGGCACCACCGGTCCCGGCGCCGGATCCCGAGCCTCAGACCACACGTCTGTCGACCGCCAAGAACGTGGTGCGCAACGCGGTGAGCGGTGCCGCCGCAGCGGCGCAGCGCGCACGGTCCGACAAACCGGCTGCCCCGCAGCCGCGGGAAGACCGCGAGATCGAATCCTGGCTCGGGGACCTTCGCGGCACGGACGCCCCGGCGGGTCCGCCGCAGCCGCTGCGGCCCTCGGCTGAGCCGACCCGCGCGATGCCCGACACCGTCAGCAACGAGCCGACCACTGCGATACCGCAGGCCCAAGGTGACGACGACGATGCGGCGACGCGGGCGATCCCGGCGCAGCGCAAGACCGATGCCGACGCCGCGACGGAGAAGCTGAACGCCCGTCCCGATCCCGAGGCGCCGCGCCGCGGTGGCGGCGGGCTCAGCGCGCAGGACCTGCTGCGTCGCGAAGGCCGGATCTAACCGCGGGTTACTCGCTGGGTGCTTCGACGTCGTCGGGCTCGGCATTGATGAGCCCCTCATCGTCGGCTTCCATCGCCGCTTCCTCGGCTTCGGGATCGTCGGCGACGAGGACGCGGATCGCACTGTTGAGGAATGCCAGCGCCGGCACGGCGAGCAGCGCCCCGACGATGCCGGCCAGGACGCCACCGCCCGCGATCGCCAGCACGATGGCCAGCGGATGGATCGCGACGGCGCGGCCCATCACCAGCGGCTGCAGCACGTGGCCTTCCAGCTGCTGTACCGCGATGATCAGCCCGAGCGTGATCAGCGCGAAGACCCAGCCCTTCGCGATGAGCGCGACGACGACCGCCAGGAACCCGGTCACGAGAGCGCCGACCAACGGGACGAACGCACCCATGAACACCAGCGAGGCCAGCGGCAGTGCCAGCGGCACGCCCATGATGGCCAGGCCGACACCGATGCCGATCGCGTCCACGGCCGCCACCAAAAACGTCGCACGCACATAGCCGATCAGCGACCGGAAACCCGCCCGGCCCGCGTCCCGCACCCGCCCCTGGACGTGCTTCGGGAACACCTTGGTGACGAACCCGAAGATGTTGCGGCCGCCGTGCAGCAGGAAGATCAGCGTGAAGAACACCAGCAGCGCACCGGTGACGATCTCGGTCAGCGTGCCCGCCGTCGACAACGCGCCGCTGGTCAGCTTCTCCTGGTTGCTCTGCAACGCCTCGATGGCGGTGTCGCGAGCCTGGTTGATCTGCTGGTCGCTGACCTGCAGCGGGCCGTCGGTCAGCCACTTGCCGACCCCTTCGATGCTGGTGGAGACCTGGCCCACCAGATCGGGTGCACCCTCGACGAACTGGGTGACGACGAACGCCAGCAGCGCGCCGAACAGCGCGATCGCGGTCAGCAGCACCAGCGCCACCGCGCCGCCGCGCGGGGCCCCGCGCCGGTCGAGGAAATCGACGACCGGTAGCAACAGCGCGGCGATGATCGTCGCCAATGCGACCGGGACCACCAGGATCTCCAGTCGCAACATGAGCCACAGCACGGTGAGCACCGCGCCGAAGATCACCAGAAGACGCCACGACCAGGCCGCTGCCCGCCGCACCACGGGCGTGACCGACGCGTCGGCGAATGAGTCCAGAGACGGTCGGGCCGGCATCCCGGTAGCGTAACGGGCTCACCCGCCCAAGCCCCGTATCTGCGGTTTTCGCCGCTGCTGCGCTTAGTCTGTTGGGCGTGTCCCACGACGCGCCCGCGAGCGACACACAGGCCGGGCCCGGCCGGTACCGCGCCCGGGGCAAGTACTGGTGGCTGCGCTGGGTCCTGATCGCGCTGGCCGTCATCGTGCTGGCCGTCGAGCTCGCGCTGGTGCGCGATCAGCTGGCCAAGGCGTGGAAGAGCCTGGTGTCGGCCAACGCGCTGTGGGTGCTGGCCGCCGTGGTCGCGGCGATGGCGTCGATGCACAGCTTCGCGCAGATCCAGCGCACGCTGCTGCGGTCGGCGGGCGTGCGTGTGCACCAGTGGCGGTCCGAGGCGGCGTTCTACGCCGGCAATGCGTTGTCGACGACGCTGCCCGGCGGCCCCGTGCTCTCGGCGACGTTCATCTATCGCCAGCAAAGACTTTGGGGCGCAACACCTTTGGTGGCATCGTGGCAGCTGGTGATGTCCGGTGTCCTTCAGGTCGTCGGGCTCGCGCTGCTGGGCCTCGGCGGGGCCTTCCTGCTGGGCGCCAGCAAGAACCCGCTGTCGCTGATCTTCTCGCTGGGCGGGTTCGTCGCGCTGATCCTGCTGGCGCAGGCGGTGGCCACCCGCCCGGAACTCATCGAGGGCATCGGCGGGCGGGTGCTGAGCTGGGTGAACTCGGTGCGCGGCAAATCCCCGGAAACCGGTCTGGCCAAGTGGCGCGAGATCCTCACCCAACTGGAATCGGTGCAGCTCGGCCGCCGCGACCTCGGTGAGGCTTTCAGCTGGTCGCTGTTCAACTGGGTCGCCGACGTCGCCTGTCTGCTGTTCGCTTGCTATGCCACCGGCGGGCACCCCTCGATCGCCGGAGTCACCGTCGCCTACGCGGCTGCCCGCGCGGTCGGCTCCATCCCGCTGATGCCGGGCGGCCTGCTTGTCGTCGAGGCGGTGCTGGTGCCCGGCCTGGTGTCGAGCGGGATGTCGCTGGCGTCCGCGATCTCGGCCATGCTGATCTACCGGCTCGTCAGCTGGATCTTCATCTCGGCCATCGGCTGGGTGGTGTTCTTCTTCATGTTCCGCACCGAGAGCGGAATCGACCCCGACTCCCAGGCGCCACCGGAACCCGACGCCGAGCCGGCCGAGCAGGTCAGCCCCGGCCCCGATGAACCGCCGGGACAGCATCCCGGCGATCCTCCGCAGAACTCCAGCGATACACGAAAGTAGCTGCGCCCCATGCCGGTTCGTCAGACCCTCGCCGTCCTGTCCGTCGCAGCGCTGCTGACGGCGTCCTGCGCCTCCTCCCCCGAGACCACCACCGCGGCGACGAGCGCGCCGCCACCTGCGGCCACGCCCGTCCCGGCGCCGCCCGACACCACGGTCCCGTCGGTCGCCACACCGCTGGTCGGCCGCGTCCTGGCCGCGCCGATCCCGGTACCGGCCACCGACGGCAAGATTCACCTGGCCTACGAGCTGATGGTCACCAACACGCTGGCCCAGGACGTGACCCTGACGTCGGTCGAGGTGCGCGACACAGACAAGGCACTGCTCACCCTGCCCCGCGACCGCCTGCAGTACTGGACCCGTGTGCTCGGAAACCCCACGCCGACAACGGTGATCGGCGCAGCGCAGACCGCGACGGTGTGGCTCGACGTGGCGCTGCCGCCCAACGATCCGGTCCCCGAACAGCTGACCCACGCCGTCTCGATCACCGTGCCCGACCCGATGCCGCCGCTCTTCCCCGGCGCGATGACCGAGGAGGTCGCGCCCGTCACCGTCCAGACGCGCAAGCCCGTCGAGATCTCGCCCCCGCTGGCCGGCCCTAATTGGCTGGACGGCAACAGCTGCTGCGACATGACCGCGCACCGGATGGCGCTCAACCCCATCAACGGTGAGATCTGGGCGGCCGAACGCTTCGCCATCGACTACGTCCAGCTCGGCCCCGACGGCCGGCTGTTCACCGGAGACAAGGGCAACACCGACAGCTACCCGTACTTCGGAGCCGACATCCTCGCGGTGGGTGACGGGCCGGTGGTCAGCGTGCAGGACGGACTCCCCGAGCAGGTGCCCGGTGTCACGCCGACGGGGCTGGCGCTGGGCGAGTACGGCGGCAACCACATCGTCCAGGACCTCGGTGGGGGCAACTACGCCTTCTACGCCCACCTGCAGACCGGCTCGGTGAAGGTCAAGCCCGGCGACCGGCTGACCACCGGCCAGGCGATCGCATCGCTGGGCAACACAGGCAACTCCGATGCGCCGCATCTGCACTTCCACGTGATGAGCACGCCGGACCCCCTGCGCTCCGACGGCCTGCCGTTCGTCCTCGGGTCCTACCGCCTCGACTCGCGGACCACCGCCGACATCGGCCGCCTGCTGGACGGCCAACCCGCCGAACTCGAGCCGGGCTTCGCGCCGCGCGACGAAAAGGGCACCAGCCCACTTGTTTACGATGTGATGACCTATGAAGACCGGTGACCGTTCCCTCGCGCTGAAGGCGCTCGCCGCGGATCTCCTGTCCGTCGTGGTGTTCTGCACGATCGGGCGGCGCAGCCACGCCGAAGGTCTGACCATCGCGGGGATCGCCGAGACGGCATGGCCGTTCCTGACGGGCACCGGGGTGGGCTGGCTGCTCGCGAGGGGCTGGCAGCGCCCGGCCTCGCTGGCTCCGACAGGGCTGGTCGTCTGGGTGGCAACCGTCGTCGTCGGCATGCTGCTGCGCAAGCTCACCTCGCAGGGCACCGCGACGAGCTTCATCGTGGTCGCCTCCATCACGACCGCGGTGCTGGTGCTCGGCTGGCGCGGCGTCATCCTGGCGCTGTCACGGCGCGCCGGCCGTTAGATCACTGCTCCGAATCTCCTGGCAGCTCAGGCGACGTCGACACCACGAGGGTGGCGCGCAGCCCGCCCAACGGCCCGTCGGTGAGTGCGATCGCCCCGCCGTGCAGCTCGGCCTGTTGCGCCACCAGCGCCAGCCCCAGCCCTGAACCGCCCGGCGCGGCATTGCTGCCCCGCGAGAACCGCCCGAGCACCGTCTGATGTTCGTCGGCGGGCAACCCCCGCCCGTTGTCGTCGACGACGATGGTGATCTCGTCGGCGTTGCGATGCGCGGCGAGCACGATGCGCGTGGCCCCGCCGTGGGTGACCGCGTTGCGCACCAGGTTGTCGACGGCCAACCGCAGGCCGCTGGGCCAACCCAGCACGGTGCCCAGGTCGTCGGCCGCCTCGATGTCGATCTGCACGTCGCGGCTCACCCGCATGTTCTCCCGCGCGACCCGCTCGAGCATGTCGGCGATGTCGATCACCTCGCGGTCCTCGGCCTGGGCCAGCTGACCCGACGCCAGCTGGCCGAGTGCGGTGATGATGCCTTCCACCCTGCGCTGCGCGCGGGACAGGTCGGCGACGACTTCGGCGCGTTCGTCCTCGGGCAGGTTGTGGATCCGTAGCGTGTCCAGGTCGGCGCGCATCGCGGTCAGCGGCGTGCGCAACTCGTGCGCGGCATTGGCGGCGAAATCCTGCGCGGCCTGTAGCGAGTTCGTGGTGGCCCGCTGCGCGGCGGCCAGCCGATCGAGCATCCCGCTCATCGCCTCGGACAGGTCCTCGGCCTCGCGGACCCCGTGCACCGCCGGGATCTGCTCGCTGCCGTCGCCCAGCTGCTTGGTGTGCTCGGTCAGTTTGCGCAGGGGGCGGATCGCGGGGCCGGCCAGCAACCAGCCGAGGACGCCGGCGAGCAGCACCGTCACCACCCCGACCCCGATGTAGAACGGAATCCTGGCCCGGCTCAACAGGATGCTGTCGGCGCGGATGCCGATCGACATCAGCACCCCGCCGTCTTCCTCCACCGGGATCGTGCGCACCCGGTACTCCACACCGTTGACGATCACGGTCTCGGTGCCCGGCGGCAACGCAGGCAACTGGAAACCCCGCTGGAACACGACCTGGCCCGACGACCGCGACCGACCCGTCTGCAGCACGCCGCGGCGGGGATCGGTCAGCTGGTCGGGAAACACGCTGGCGTCGACGATCGCATCGAGACGCCGATCCAGTTGCGCCTCATCGTTGTTCGCCAGCACCACCGAGGTGAGGAGGGTGAACGCGGCGACGACGGCGGCCGCGGCGGCCGCGGCCGCGATGGCAACCCTGGTGCGCAGAGACGCCGACCTGAGGAACCTCGGAAGTCTCAGGGCTCTTCCCGCAGCACATAACCGATACCGCGCACCGTATGGATGACGCGGGGCAGCCCGTCGCGCTCGAGCTTGCGGCGCAGATAGGAAACGAACACGTCGGCGACGTTGGTGTCGACGTCGAAGTCGTAACCCCAGACCAGCTCCAGCAGACGCTGCCGGCTCAGCACGACGCCCGCGTTCTCCGCGAGGGCGGCAAGAAGATCGAACTCCCGCTTGGTCAGGTCGACCCGTTCGCCTGCGACGAACACCAGCCTGCGCGCGGTGTCGATGGTCAGCGACCCGACCGTCATGGAATCCGAGGTCGGATCGGAGTGATGTGCCCGACGCAGCAGCGCATGCAGCCTGGCCACCAGCTCGCCCAGATCGAAGGGCTTGGTGAGGTAGTCGTCGGCGCCGGCTTCCAGCCCGGCGATGCGGTCGTTGACGGTGTCGCGCGCCGACAGCACGCAGATCGGAATGTCGTTGCCGAGTGCCCGCAGCGCCGTTACCACGGCCACCCCGTCGAGTTCGGGCATCTGCACGTCGAGCACGAGCGCATCGTGAGATTCACTGGACAGCAGCCGCAGTGCCTCCCTGCCCGTGGCGGCGACGCGCACGTCGAACCCGGAATGCCGCAGACCTCGGGCCACCGAGGTCCGGACATCCGGGTCGTCGTCCACCATGAGAACCGTCCGGCCCGCGCCGTCCTGGACGGACAGCTCCCCCACGCGAGCGGGCGGAGTATCCACCCTGTCCCGCATCGTCGTGATTAGAAGTCGGGTCCGTCCGGATCCTGCGGGGTGAAGCCGCAGCGGTGCTTGATGTCGGCGAGCGGCTGACGGACACCCTTCAACTCGGCCTCGATCTGCGGGTGGGCGGCGAGGTACTCGGCGACCTCGGCGTCGATCTGCGCGCGCGGTGCGCCGTGCAGGTTGCTGAAGAACGTGTTCACCTCGGGATGGGTGAACAGGTAGGCGGAGGTGGCCGCCGAGACACCGGAGGCGACACCGGCGAAGTCGGCCGCGGTGCAGTTCGGCGGGTCGTTCTGCGGGACGGGCTGAGCCGAAGCCGGCGCAGCTCCGAGGACGCCGAACAGCACAGCGCCGGACACCGCACCCGCGCCCAGCACGCCTGCTACTGCACGACGCACCATGGGGGCCGAGTTCAACATGAAGGCTCCTTCTTCAGAAGAGGTTGACAGACCGCGCCGAAGTCGGCCGCCGGTCGGGACCATCCTAGAAAGCTAAGCAGAAGCTCCGCGCACTTTCTTGCCTAGCGGTTAACCAATCGTGAGAAAGTCCCCAGACGCGGTTAGCGCACGCCGAGGTTCTGCGCCGCGGGCAGCGCCGGACCCTGCTGGGCTGCCTGCACCAGCCCCAGCGCCTGCGGCAGCGTGAGCGGCAGCTTGCACCGGGCCGACAGCGACTGCAGCGGCGACTGCAGGCGTGCAAGGTCCGAAGCGACCTGCGGGTTGGCGTCGAAGTACGCCTTCAGCGCGGCCAGCGACTGCGGACCCTCCTGCTGCTGCGAGATCGCGGTGATGGCTTGGTTCGTCTTTGGGTTGGCCTCCAGGTAGTTGCCCGTATAGGTGGCCACTTCCGCCACCGTCCTGGCGACCTCGCTGGCCGCGCACGGATCCGGTGCGGCCAGTGCCGTCGGACCCGATGCGATGGTTGCTCCTACCGCGAACACGGCAACGGCGGCGACCCTGACTGGCTGCATGACGAACTCCTAACAGTTCGCTAACGCCGCAGTCGTTCGGCAAATGGACTGCGATCATTGGCGGTGTCGTAGTGCGAGGTCCCCGACCCTGTACTTCTCGAAAACCACATACTGCCATCGCGTCGGTCCGGCCGGCCAACGCAGTGGCCGCCGAGCACGCATTAGAGCTGCATGAGGCATTTCCGGCTGGGCCTGCAGGGGCGGTTGCCGTACAGCATCCTGCTGTACGCTTCCGCTACGAAAGGCCGGGGAGAAAGTGGGGAGTTCCCATCCAGCAGTTCATGATGCGCGTGAGCAGCAACCTGCGCAGGTTACGCTGGGCAGTGTTCGCGGTCTGGCTGTTGCTGCTCGTGCCCTCGGTATACCTGGCCATGAACCAGGCCGGCAACCTCACCGGCGGCGGCTTCGAGGTCGCCGGCTCGCAATCTCTGTACGTGCAGCGTCAACTCGAGGCGCAGTTCCCCGACCAGGGGGCATCTCCACTGGCCCTCGTCGCCGCGCCGCGCGCGGATGCATCGTTCGAGGACATGAACCAGGCGGTCGCGCACCTGGAGCAGCTGGCCGCCGAGGTGCCCAGCGTCACGGTGATGCCGAACCCCGCCCAGCCGCCGCCGCAGCCTGACCGCCCCTACGTCATCACGCTGCAACTGGACTTCGAGAACACGGGCGCGGTCGACGTCGCCAAGCAGCTGCGCCAGAAGGTCGGTGTCGACGGTGAAGAACCGGGCGAGCTGGAGAACGGCAAGGTCCGCCTCTACGTCATCGGCCAGGGTGCCCTCGGCGCCGCCGCGACGGAGGCCACCAAACACGACATCGCCCAGGCCGAAAAGTGGAACTTCCCGATCGTCCTGATCATCCTGCTCGCCGTGTTCGGTTCGCTGGCCGCCGCGGCGATGCCGCTGCTGCTGGGCATATGCACCGTCGTCGTGACGATGGGCGTGGTCTTCGTCCTGTCCATGTACATGACGATGTCGGTGTTCGTGACGTCGACGGTGTCGATGTTCGGCATCGCCGTGGCGATCGACTATTCGCTGTTCATCCTGATGAGGTTCCGGGAGGAACTGCGCGCGGGCCGCGAACCCGAGGACGCCGCCGACGCTGCGATGGCGACGTCCGGCCTTGCGGTGGTCATGTCGGGGCTGACGGTCATCGCGTCGGTCACCGGCATCTACCTGATCAACACACCGGTCCTACAGTCGATGGCCACGGGCGCGATCCTGGCCGTCGCCGTCGCGGTGCTGACGTCGACGACGCTGACGCCCGCGGTGCTGGCCACCTTCGGCAGACGCGCGGCCAAACGGTCGTCGTACCTGCACTGGGGCCGCGGCGTCGAAGCGACGCAGTCGAAATTCTGGACGCGCTGGACCGGCTGGGTGATGCGCAGGCCATGGGTGTCGGCGTTGGCCGCGGCGGCACTGCTGCTGGCGTTCGCAGCGCCGGCGTTCTCGATGATGCTGGGCAACAGCATGCAGCGGCAGTTCGATGCCACCCACGAGATCCGCGGCGGGGTGAACGCCGCAGCCGAGGCGCTCGGCCCCGGTGCGCTCGGACCGGTGCGGGTCCTCGTCACGTTCCCCGACGGCAACGCCGCCTCCGCACCCGCCAAAGAGCCACTGCTGCAGGCGCTGCGGCAGAAGATGTCCGAGGCGCCCAACACGGTCTCGGTGTCGCCGCCGGCGTTCGGGACCGACTACCGCAGCGCGCTGCTGTCGGCGGTCCTGTCGGTCGATCCCGAGGACATGGGCGCCCGCGACACCATCGACTGGCTGCGCGAGCAGCTGCCGCCGGTCGCCGGTGATGGGGCCCGCATCTCGGTGGGCGGACCGACCGCGCTGATCAAGGACTTCGACGACCGGGTCTCCGAGACCCAGCCACTGGTGTTCGCGTTCGTGGCGTTGATCGCGTTCGTGATGTTGCTGGTCTCGATCCGCTCGGTGTTCCTGGCGTTCAAGGGCGTCCTGATGACCGTGTTGTCGGTGGCCGCCGCATATGGATCGCTGGTGGTGGTGTTTCAGTGGGGCTGGCTGCAGGACCTGGGCTTCGAGAAGATTTCGTCGCTGGACAGCACCATCCCTCCGTTGGTGCTGGCGCTGACGTTCGGCCTGTCCATGGACTACGAGATCTTCCTGCTCACCCGCATCCGGGAGCGCTTCCTGCAGACCGGCAACACCCGCGACGCCGTCGCCTACGGCGTGTCCACCAGCGCCCGCACCATCACCAGCGCGGCGCTGATCATGATCGCGGTCTTCATCGGCTTCGCATTCGCGGGCATGCCGCTGGTCGCGCAGCTCGGCGTGGCCTGCGCGGTCGCGATCGCGGTCGACGCCACAGTGGTCCGCCTGGTGCTGGTGCCCGCACTGATGGCGATGTTCGACGAGTGGAACTGGTGGCTGCCGCGCTGGCTGGACCGCATCCTGCCGTCGGTCGACTTCGAGAAGCCGCTGCCCAAGGCAGACATCGGCGACCTGGTCATCATTCCCGACGACATCTCGGCGCTGGCCCCCTCCGGCTCGGATCTACGCACCGTAGTGAGGTCCGCCGCCAAGTTCAAAACCCTTGCACCCCAAGCGATCACCGTTGCCGATCCGCTCGCGTTCAGCGGCTGCCAGCCGTATCACAAGATGACCGGCACCCGCGTCGGGCGCGACGAAAGGGTCACGGCCGCGGTGACCAACCGGGCGCACGGCAAGACCGTCGCGGTCAAGCTGCCCAAGCATCCGGTGACGATGTGGCGGGGCAGGCTCGACGTCGCACTCGACGCGCTGGCAGTCGAGCGCGCCGCCCCCGAGAACGGCCGCATCGAGCGGACAGCTCCGATGGAGACCACCAACGTGCTGCTGCCCACCGGTGACCGCCTCCAGATTCCGACCGGCGCCGAGACGCTGCGGCTGAAGAGCTACCTGATCATGGAGCGCAACTCGGCGCGCGATTACACCGATTTCTCCGAGCTGGTGGATTCGATGGACACCAACACCGCGGCAGAAGTGCTGGCCGGCATGGACCGGTACTACGCTGGACCATCGGCGCGCGGGTCGCGGGCGACCACCCATCAGGGACACTGGGTGGCCACACAGCTGGTGCGCCGACTGGCCGAGCCCGCGCCGTCTGACGGACCGGACATCGCGGCGGCCGGAGCAGACGGAGAGACCGAATGGGCCAGGGTGAGGCAGCGCTGCCTCTCGGTTGCGGTGGCGATGCTGGACGAAGCGAGGTGACCTCGAACTTGACCAAGCCCCCTGAGATTCGAGGGGCTGCGGACGCTTCGACGCGCAGCCGCGCCGTGCCCCCTCCCGCCGACAACCGGCCGGTGGAGTTCTGGCCGACTGCTGCGATCCGGGCGGCCCTGGAGAGCGACGATCTCAATGTGTGGCAGCGCATCGTCGTGGCGATCAAGCGCGATCCCTACGGCAGGACCGCGCGTCAGGTCGAGGAAGTGCTGGAAACCGCCCGCCCGTACGGGGTGTCGCGAGCAATGTCGGAGGTGTTGGTCCGCACCCGTGAGCACCTCGAGGCCAACGAGTGCGCCGAGGTGGCCCGCCACGTCCACCTGCTGTTGGAACGCTCCGGGCTGGGCGAGCAGGAGTTCGCCTCCCGCATCGGCGTGCCCGCCGAGCAGTTCGCCGCCTACCTACGCGGCAGTGAGAGCCCGGCGGCGTCGCTGATGATCCGGATGGGCCGGCTCTCGGACCGGTTCGCCAAGATGCGTTCCCAGCGCAGCCGCGACTGATTCGTGGCCCACCTGCTGATCCCGGGTGCAGGCGGCAGCGCCTGGTACTGGCACCGCGTCGTCCCCCTTCTGGAACAGGCCGGCGTGTCCGTGATCGCTGTCGACCTGCCCGCCGACGACCCCGAAGCCGACCTGCTGACCTACGCCGACGTCGTGACCTTCGCGGCGATGGACACCGACGGGCCCCTGACGATCGTCGCGCAGTCGCTGGGCGCCATGACGGCGCCGATCTTGGCCGAGCGGCTGCCGACGGCGTCGTTGATCCTGCTCAACCCGATGGTCCCGGCTCCCGGGGAGGCGCCGGGCAACTGGTGGGTCAACACCGGGCAGAAGGAGGCGCAGATCGACTACTTCCGCGAGATCGGGATCGGCAGAACCGAATTCGACGCCGTCGAGGACTTCTTCCACGACGTGCCCGCTGAGGTGCGCGACACCGCGCTGAGCCGACCGGAGCCCGAGCAGTCGGAGACGCCGTTCGTCGAGCCGTGGCCGCTGCCGTACTGGCCCGACGTGCCGACCCGGGTGCTCGCCGGCAGTGAGGACCGGCTGTTCCCGCTGGAGTTTCAGCGGCGCGTGGTCCGCGATCGTCTCGGACTCGACGTCGAGGTGGTCCCGGGCGGGCATCTGACCGCACTCAGCCATCCCGAGGACGTCGCCGCTGCGCTGCTGGCCTAGCCGCCGCCCTGAGCTCGCCTCAGCCGCGAAATATCATTCCTGGCGGTGGTCCGGCCGTCGACCACAGCCCTGGCTTCTCACTCACGAAACCGGAGGCTGAGCACGTGCCCGGTCACGAGCCCGTCGCCGAGCAGTCGGCCCATCTCCTCGGATTGCTCCTCGGCCAGTCGCCACGCCCGCTTGTGCCCATGCCTGCGGTGCAGAGCATCCTCGACGGCGTCCACCTTCGACTGCCACTCTTCGGGGATCTCCGGCAGGTCGGCGGTTTTGACCCTGCGCGCGACGGTGAGGCCGGCGCCGAAGAGAAGCTGCTGCAGCGACTCCTCGGTCGGGAAGTGGTTGCCCTCGGGCTGATCCTGCGGTGACAGCTGCTCCTCTGCGAGGAACACCAGGAGCCCGATACGCCCGGGAGCCCGCACCACCCGCCGCAACTCGGTGAGCAGAACGGACTGGTCCGACACTGTGCACAGCACGCCGAGAGACCATGCGGCGTCGAAGACGTCGTCGCCGAACGGCAGCTTCGACGCGCTGGCCTGCGCGGCGGGCCACCCGAACAGGGACCGGGCCGCCCGGCACGCGCCGCCCTCGGGGTCGACCAGCACGGGTTCGACTGCGCGCTGTGCAACGGCGTACGCCGCGGGACCCCCGACCCCGGCACCGCAGTCCAGGAATGCCTGCCCGGCCCCGAGTGCGAGTTCCTCGACGAGCCAGTCGAGTGCGGTCGGGTTGCCGCTGCCGCGGCAGCCCGCCGGGGTGTAGAAGTCCGGGCCGAGGTCGCGGGCCACCTCCGCGGTCCATTCGGCGACGGTGTCGAACTCGGCCGACATCGCCTCACCCATTGCTTCGCGCCCACTCTCGAATACGTTGTCCCACTTCGGCCTTGATCTCCGCCCCGACCCGGGTGCCCGCACCCGAGGCCAGACCGGAGATGTTGACGCCGACGACCCCGTCGATGCCGAGCAGGGCCCGGGCTTCGTCCACCGCCGCCGCGATGCCCGCCTCCCGCGGGTCGGGTGCGGCCAGGATCGAACGCACCACCGCGTCGTCGAGGGCAAGGCCCGGAAGTCCCTGCAGCGCCGCGGCCGACACCCCGTCGGTCAACACCGCGACCGCAGCGAGCACCGGAATGGTCAGACCGGCCGCGCGGGCGTCAGCCATGAACTGGGCGACCATCGCCGGGGTCGAGACATGGTTCAAGACGGCCACGCCGGCGCCCGCCCGCTGCTTCTGCACAAGCCGCTGCGGTCGCTGCGAAACGGGCGGGGCGGTAGGGGTTTCGGGAACTGCCGCCGTCACCGCGAGTGACGCGGCCAGCGACACCAGCCGTGGTCCGTCGAGGTCGAACGTCTGGGTGACGTCGGGGCGCACGTCGTAGGCGCGCCCGTCGCCGGTCACGCACAGCACCGCCTGCACCCCGACAAGCTGCAGCCCCCGCAACTCCTGTTCGAGCACCACCCGGTTGCGGTCCCGGCACGACAGCGTGATCCACGGTTGCACACCGCTGTCGAGCAGTGTGCTCGCCGTCAGGACCGGCGGGAAGTCGGGGCGGTTCTGGTGTTCACCGACCAGCACGGCATCGCAGGTCCCGGACAGGGCGGCCGCCGTCGCGGTCATGTCGTCCAGGTCGAAAGGGAGGCAACTGAAGTCGGTCAGCACCAACGGGGCGGCCACGGTGCGGGACTCCGGGACCAGACCTTCCCAGGGCACGATGTCGGGGAAAACACACGGCCCGGTCCGCATCTCACACTGCCCGTCGTGCCGGACCCCACCGCAGGGACCGAACTGCATGCGCTTCGGGCAGTCCAGCTCGGAAACCCGCGTCAAGGCAGCACCCCTTCCCTCCACCGTCTGGCCACGGTGTTCCCGCTCCCGGCCGGAATAGTCCCCGGGGCGTGGCTCGGCGGTCAGCGGGAATGGATCGGCGAGACGTCCTCGACCACCCAGCGGCCGTCGGTCTTCGACAGCGCGACCCGCAGCGCGAGCACCGCGGTGTCGGGCTGCTTGCCGGGCGAGGACTGCGTGCCGCGCAGGATGACGGCCACACTGGCCGCATCCGGGCCGATCGCCTCCACCCCGGCCGATACCGTGCTGGCCTGTGCCGATACGTTTCTGCTGCCCAAATCCTTTGCCACCGCTGCGAACTCGCTCTTGAACCGCTCCGCGCTGGCCGGCGACATCATGCCCGCGGCTCGGTCGATCGACGAGGTCGGGTTCTGCGGCGTGAACGTCGCGGAGGCCTCCGCGACGCTGCTGGCGATGCCGGTCACCTCGGCGCTGTCGGCGTTGAGCGTGCGGTCCGGGATCGTCCACTTGACGTAGCCCACGATCGCCGCGGCCACCAGCGCGGCCGTGGCCGTCCCGACGACCGCGAGCCGCAGCCCGGGCCCGTCGTCGTCGGTGCCGACGGTGACGGCGTCGCGACGGGCGAGTGCGAAGTTCACCACGACGCCTTCGACGACGAGGACGCAGAGCACCGAGCACACCGACACCCACCACAGCGGCCAGCCCAGCGCGATGCCGATATAGACCAGGGCCAGCACCGCCGCGATGGGCGCCAGCAGGTCGAACGCCAGGACGCGCAGCCGGTTCCTCATCGGATCGGCTCCAGCCGCGAGATGAGCAGCTTGCCATCGACATCGGTGACGTCCAGCCGCAGCGTCCAGCGCACCGTCTGGGGTTCTTCGGTGCCGGAGTTCTCGCTCAGCGACGTCGCGATCACCATCACGGTGTCCGTGCGCGACGCGAAACCGGACAGGTCCGCCTCCGGCGTCGGTTGAGCGCCAGGCTGGTCGTGATGGATGGTCTCGATCGCGACGGAGTCGACCTGGCCCGTGGTCGTCGACTGCAGGGTCTGAACCAGCCTGCGGAACGGCTCCACGCTGGTCTCGAAGTCCGCGTTGAGCTGACCGACGGTGCCCTCGTGGAGCTTGGTCATGTCGGCGTCGACGGTGTCTTTGTTCATGTTGATCAGGACGCCCGTCCAGTCCGCGGCCGCCTGCAGCACCTGGGTGCGGTACCGGAGTTCGGCGGCCTCGTCGCGATGCCCGGCCCACACCATCGCCGCCAGCACGACGGCGACGAGCGCCACCACCCCGAGCACGGCCGAGGCGACACCGAAGCCGGTGAAGACGCCGCCACCACGCGGTTCGTGCTCGGGGACCTGCTCGTCGTCGGGCATGCGCGTGAGGGTACCTGGACGTTTCTGGCACGCTGGTGGGGTGACGGTAGAAGCTTCCCCGAATCTGAAGTCCGGCATCGACCTGCGCTACGTCGACGCCGATGTCCGCCCGCAGGACGACCTGTTCGGTCACGTCAACGGCCGCTGGCTGCGCGAATACCAGATCCCCGGCGACCGGGCCACCGACGGCGCCTTCCGCACCCTCTACGACCGCGCCGAGGAGCAGATCCGCGACCTGATCACCGAAGCGGCCGACGCGAACGCTCCTGAAGGCACCGACGAGCAGCGCATCGGCGATCTGTACGCGAGCTTCATGGACGAGCAGACGGTGCGCGAGCGTGGCCTGCAGCCACTGCTCGACGAGCTGGCCGCGATCGACGCCGCCGACACGCGCGACGCCCTCGCCGCGGTGCTCGGTTCGCTGCAGCGCAGCGGTATCGGCGGCGGCACCGGCCTCTATGTCGACACCGACTCGAAGAACTCGACGCGCTACCTGCTGCACCTGAGCCAGTCAGGGATCGGTCTGCCCGACGAGTCCTACTTCCGCGACGAGCAGCACGCAGAAATCCTGGCCGCCTACCCCGGACACATCTCAGCGATGTTCACGTTGGTGTACGGCGGTGATCACGGGCAGACGGCGGCGAAGATCGTCGCGCTGGAGACCAAGATCGCAGCGGCGCACTGGGATGTCGTGAAACGCCGCGACGCCGATCTGACCTACAACCTGCGCACGTTCGCCGAGGTCGTCGACGAGGCGCCCGGATTCGACTGGACGGGATGGCTGGGCGGCCTCGGAGCCGGCGCTGACCAGGCGGCCGAAGTGGTTGTGCGCCAGCCTGATTACCTGACCTCGTTCGCCACCCTGTGGGCCGAGGAGGACCTGGAGGACTGGAAGAACTGGCTGCGCTGGCGCGTCATCCACGGCAGGACGTTCCTGCTGACCGACGAGCTCATCGCCGAGGACTTCTCGTTCTACGGCAAGCTGCTGTCGGGCACGGAGGAGATCCGCGAGCGCTGGAAGCGTGGCGTCTCGGTCACCGAAAGCCTGATGGGTGAGGCGCTGGGCCGGCTCTACGTCGAGCGTCACTTCCCGCCGCAGGCCAAGGCCCGGATGGACGAACTGGTCGCCAACCTGCGTGAGGCCTACCGCGTCAGCATCAACACGCTGGACTGGATGACCCCGCAGACCCGCGAGAAGGCGCTCGCCAAACTCGACAAGTTCACGCCGAAGATCGGCTATCCGAACAAGTGGCGCGACTATTCGTCGCTGGTGATCAAGCGCGACGACCTGTACGGAAACTACCGGCGCGGCTACGTTCTGGAGTACGACCGCGACCTCGCCAAGTTGGGCGGGCCGGTGGACCGTGACGAATGGTTCATGACGCCACAGACGGTCAACGCGTACTACAACCCCGGCATGAACGAGATCGTGTTCCCGGCCGCGATCCTGCAACCCCCGTTCTTCGACGCCGACGCCGACGACGCCGCCAACTACGGCGGGATCGGCGCGGTCATCGGCCACGAGATCGGCCACGGGTTCGACGATCAGGGCGCCAAGTACGACGGCGACGGCAACCTGGTGGACTGGTGGACCGATGACGACCGGGCCGAATTCGGTGTGCGCACAAAGGCCTTGATCGAGCAGTACGAGCAGTTCACGCCGCGCGGCCTGGATCCTGCCCACCACGTCAACGGGGCCTTCACGGTCGGCGAGAACATCGGCGATCTGGGCGGGCTGTCGATTGCGTTGCTGGCCTACAAGCTTTCGCTCGACGGCGCGGAGGCTCCGGTGATCGACGGGTTGACCGGCGAGCAGCGGGTGTTCTTCGGCTGGGCGCAGGTGTGGCGCACGAAATCCCGTGATGCCGAAGCGATTCGGCGCCTGGCCGTGGACCCGCATTCACCCCCGGAGTTCCGCTGCAACGGGGTGATCCGCAACATGGACGCGTTCTACGATGCGTTCGGCGTCGGCACCGACGACGAGCTGTATCTGCAGCCCGAACGTCGGGTCCACATCTGGAACTGATGCGCGGGCGCGTCAGCGCGGGAAAGACTCAGGCCGGCAGGAACGCAGCGGTGTCGTAATAGGTACGGAACGAGACGATCGAGTCCTCGTCGCCCTCGAGGACGCTGACGCCGTCGTACTGGAAATCCGACCCGTCACGAAGGTGTCCGTGCGACGTCCACTCCAGGTACGCCACGTTGTCGTCGGTGACCGTGTGGCGGAACGTCGCGTCGATGTCGTCGAACACCTCGCGGTACTGCTCCCAGAAGGTGCGGGCACCACCTTTGCCGTGTTGCTCGTGCGGGATGCCCGCTTTGCTCAATGTCGCGTCGTCATCGAACAACTCGATGAGCGGTTCGACGTCGCCGCTGCTGTGCAGCTCGGCGAGTGCGTCCACGAATCTTTCCGTCAAATCGTGCATACCGAGCGCAGTACCCGACCACGGCACCATCACACGGGCGCAGCGGGATCCGTAATAAATCAGCCGAGGAACCGGGCGCGCACTTCCGGTGCCGGAATGGGGCACGTGTCGTGGGTGCCGAAGATCCGGTACCGCACCCGCGCGAAGCCGTCGTAGAGGGCGTCCCGCACTGTGGCGGGGACGACGCCCGCAACGCGCAGCACCCGCCACGGGCCGCCCAGGTAGCCCGCGACCCGCAGTGCGGCGTCCGATTTCACGGCCACCTCTTCGTCGAACTGGCCCGGCTTCTCGACGAACACCACAGAGTCCACGCCGGCCAGGAACGGGTGCCGCTCGATCACACCCCTGGCGAAGTCACTGTCCAGGGGGGCGAAGCGCAGGCTGCCATGCGGGTCGAGCCGCAGGATGGTCTGCACCGCGCCATTGCAGAAGCCGCAGATGCCGTCGTAGAGGATTACGGGCGCGGCCTGCGTCCTCACGTCGCTCATCGATACCTCCTTCTCGCCTGGTGAAGACGTACCCGACGGGAGCTCAGTGATGCCCTCTGTGAGCAAAAGAACTGGGCACGGCAGTCACATCGATCGCATTCCCCGAAAAGCAGAATCTAAGGATCAACCATGCGGTATATACCTCATGCGTCCATCGGCCTCGCGCCGGTAACAAACTTCGGGGGGATATCACCGTGTCGAACACGCATGCAGCGAGCCCGCACTCCACTCACCCACTGTGTCAGCAGGTATCAGCCCGACATGTCCTCACGGCCGGTGTCGGCGGCGCCGCGCTGGTGGGCATCGGGATCCTGCTGGCCTCACCCCCCGGACCGTCCGGGCCGGCAGCGCCTCACGTCGACATCGCGCTCATGTCGAACGAATCGGCGTGGAGCCCGTCGTTCACAGAGCCGTGGTGGGTCTTCGGTAACGCCTCTGCGGGCGATGGAGGGAAGGAGACTGACTTCTCGGCGGCCCTCACCGCCTCCGTCCCCCTCTACTGCGGGTTGATCTGCGACGGCGCCGACGGGACGGAGGAGAACCCCAACGGCCAGAACGGCGGTCTGCTGTTCGGCAATGGCGGCAACGGCTGGAACAGCACTACCGCTGCGGTCGCCGGGGGCCGAGGTGGTCACGCGGGCTTGTTCTTCGGCAGCGGTGGCGACGGTGGCGCCGGCGGTGCAGGCGCGGCCGGCGGCAGGGGCGGCAACGGCGGCCTCTTCGGCGGCAGCGGCGGCGACGGCGGCAACGGCGGCTCCAATGACTCGGGTGACGGTGGCGCTGGCGGCAACGGCGGTAACGCCGGCCTGCTCGGCAGCGGCGGCGCGGGGGGCAACGGCGGCGACAGCGCCGTCACCGCCCTGGGAGTGAACGTCACCGGCGGCGCGGGCGGCCGCGGTGGAAACGCCACGAATGGCAACGGCGGCAAAGGCGGCGACGGCGGCGATTCCACCGGGCTCAGCGGCATCATCCGCGGCGGCGCAGGCGGCGCCGGTGGTTTCGTGGTGGGCAACGGCACCGGCGGCGACGGCGGTGCCGGCGGCGATTCGAACCTGACGGTCGTGGGGGTGTCCGCCAGCGGTATCGGCGGCAACGGCGGCAGCGTCGGCGGGTCGGGTAACGGCGGAAACGGGGGCGATGCCGGCAACGCGGTCGGCGCCAGCACGACGTTCTCCGACGTCGGCGGTAAGGGCGGCAACGCCGGGGTGTTCGGCGGCAACGGCGGCGACGGCGGCGACGGCGGGGATGCCTCTACCGACGGTATGGGCTCGGGCGGCACAGGTGGCGCTGGCGGACAGGGCGGCCGCGGTGGTCTCGGCGGCGACGGTGGCAACGGCGGTTCCGGCGGCGACGGCGATTCCGCCTCCGGCCCCGCCGACGGCGGCAAGGGCGGTCAGGGCGGCAACGGCCTCACCGGCTCCGGCGGCTCCGGCGGCGACGGCGGTGACGGCACGTCCGGCACCGGTGTCGGCACCGGTGGAAATGGCGGCAACGGCGGGAAGGGTGCCGAACCGGGGGCCGGCGGCAAGGGCGGTAACGGCTCGACGACAGACGGACAGGACGGCAACTAGGCGGAGCTCAGCGCGAGCGCAGAAACGGCCGCAACGCCAGCAGGTATCCGGCCAGCAGAGCCAGCGGGGCGGCCAGCGGCAGCCACGGCGCCTGCACGGGCAACGCGACCGCGACGGCCACCACCACCGCGAAGCCGACGGCGAATGTCATCGTCGGCACGGTCGGATCGGTGTGGCGTAGCACGAGATACACCGCGGCGGCCAGGCCGGCGAGCAGCGTGTGCATAGGCGCCGATTCGGCCAGCACCACCGTCGCGACCGCGAGCAGTACCGCGACGGTGGCCGCGGGCCGCAGCCACACCGACGCGACCACGGCCAGCACCGCCACACCGGCGACCACAAGCGCGGGGCCGTCGGCACGGAACGCCGTGGCACCGACCATCAGGAACCCGAAGGCCGGCGGCAGCACGATTGCCGTCATCGCCGTGACCTGTGGACGGGTACCAGCGCCATCGCCTGATCCAGGGTGGCGTCGCCCGGCCAGGCCACGATGTCGACGCCGACGGTCGCCATGTCGCGGTACATGAAGGATCGCTGCATCGACCACATGCGGTGCACCAGCGGGTCGTGGTCGCCCTCGACCGGGCTGCCCTCAAGGACATCCACCGCGACCACCGGGTGCCCCCGCTTGCGCAGATCGATCAGCGCCAGTGCGAACTCGGTGTCGAGCATGGTGGAGAACGCGATGACGATGGCCCCGGTCGGCACGGCAGGGCGCGGCGCAAGGGTGCCGGTCGCGGTCTCGTGGGTGTCGGCCGCGCCGAGCATCGTGTCCAGCACCCGGTAGAACTGCCGCTGGCCGATATCGGCGCCCAGCCACCGGGTGGTGCGGCTGCCGAGGGCGACGATCCCGGCCCGGTCGCCGTAGCGCAATGCGCTCTGGACCACCTGCGCCGCGCCTCTGGCCGTCCGCTCGATCGCCGCGGTGGCCGGACCCGGCGGTTGCGGATAGGTGTCGACGAGGACCACGACGTCGGCGGCCCGGTCGGTGAGTCGTTCGGTCACGTGAAGCGCGCCGCGTCGCGCGCTGACGGACCAGTTGACGGTGCGCAGCTGGTCGCCGGGGACGTAGGGCCGGATATCGGCGAACTCGACACCGGGCCCGGTGTGCCGGGTGAGGTGCGTGCCCAGCCGGTCGAGCAGATCGGTGCGCGGGATCCCGGTGGATTGCGGCGGTGCGACGGGAAAGACGCAGACCTCCGCGGCGTCGGCGCTGCCCGTCCCTTCGAGCAGTCCGCCCCTGCCGCTGACCCGCACGGTCGCCCTGATCGGATAACGCCCCCAGCGGACGGCCCGCACGGTGACGGTTCCGGCGTCGTCGCGCAACTCCATGCCAGGGACCGCCGCGCATGTCCATGACACGGGCGTGCCGTCGTCGGCGCTCGCCGTCACGCTCACCTGCGCCTGCTCGTCCTCGAAACACCGTTGAAAGGCCGGGTTTCCGTCGACGACGACGGACGGCACCCGGTGCTGCCAACCGGTCGAGCACAGCACGCCGACCAGAGGGGCGGCGAACGCGACCAGCTCCCACCTGCCCGTCACCAGCGCGGCGGTGATGGCGACGGCTGCACACGCCGCCACCGACTTCGCCAGATTCGAGGCACGCCACCGCAACTCGACAGCGGCCATGCTCACCGGGCCCTGGGCACCGGTGTGCGCCGCAGCAGTTCCTCGACGACGTCGGCACCCTGGACCTTGCGCACCCACATCTCCGGTCGGAGGCTGATGCGGTGCGCCATCGTCGGTACGGCAAGGGCTTTGACGTCTTCGGGGATCACATAGTCGCGGCCGAGCAGCAGTGCACGCGCCCGCGCGAGCTGGACGAGGTCGAGTTCGGCGCGGGGACTCGCACCGACCGCGACCTGCGGGTGCTGCCTGCTCGCTGCCGCCAGCGAGACCACGTACTGCACAACATCGTCGTGCACGCTCACCTGCTCCACCGACTCCTGCATGTGCAGCAGGTCGGTCGCGTCGACGACCTGGCGCACCGTCACCGGGGCCGAGCCGCGGTCGAGCCTCCGCCGCAGCATCACGGCTTCTTCGGGTTCGGACAGATACTTCAGCTCAAGCCGGATCGCGAACCGGTCGAGCTGCGCCTCGGGCAGCGGGTAGGTGCCCTCGTACTCGATCGGATTGTCGGTTGCCAGAACGAGAAACGGCTCGGGCAACCGGTGGGTGACGCCGTCGACGCTGACCTGCCGTTCGGCCATCGCCTCCAGCAGCGCGGCCTGCGTCTTCGGCGGGGTGCGGTTGATCTCGTCGCCGAGCAGCAGGTTGGTGAACACGGGTCCGCGCCGGAACTCGAAGCGCCCCGACTGCATGTCGTAGATCGTCGACCCGAGCAGGTCGGCGGGCAGCAGGTCGGGGGTGAACTGGACCCGGGTGAACTCCAGGCCGAGCGCTGCGGCAAAAGACTTGGCTATCAACGTCTTCCCGAGACCGGGAAGATCCTCGACCAGCACGTGGCCGCGCGCCAGCACCGTCATCAGGATCAGGTTGAGCGCGCCGCGCTTGCCGACGACGGCCCTGCCGATCTCGTCGAGCACCGATTCGCAGCGCGCGGTGGTGACCGCAGGTGTGCTCACAGCCGCTCCAGCCGCGCGAGGATGTCGTCGAGTGTGCGGCGACCGGGCCCAGGTTCCTGTCCGCCGGAGCGGGCGATGTTGTCCGGGTCCACCCACTGCCACAGCTCGTCGCCGAACACCATCCGGCCGGTGGCCTCGAAGGACCTGGCGTCCTTCCCTTTACGCCGTCCGGCGGCGAGCTCGAACTGACGCGCCAGCATCGGGCGCAGCCGGCGGTCCCAGTCCGCACGGGTGGATTCCGACCATGAGATCAGTGTTTCGGTGCGGGACAGCCAGCGGCGCACCGCGGCTGCGGCGTCGTCGGCGACGGCGTCCTCCTCCACCACCGCGTCGCGGTCCATCCGCGCCAGGACCGCGATCAGCACGCACGCCAGTGCGCCGCCGGTGACGGCGACGACGACTTCGCGCTCCAGTTGTGTGAACGCGAACGCCTGCACACCGACGATCAGGACTACGCCTGCGGCAATCACTTTCGTCATGGCACTGCCTGCAGTTCGTGTTGCACGGCGCGCAGAGCGCGCACCGCGTCGGCGCGATGCGATTCGTTCATCACGTGGGGGCTGAACCGGGCCTCTTCGAACAGGTCGACCAGTTCGGTGGCGCTGCCGGCCTGCAGCGCGTGCCGTTCGATGGCGCGGGCCAGCACCTCCGACGGGGTGTCGGAAGCTTGCGGCGTGGTACCCGGGGACTTCTCCAGTTCGCGCTCCATCGCCAGATAGCACGCGATGATCGCCTCACGCGGATCGCGGTCGGGGTCGTCCATCTCGGCCAGACCGAGTTCGGCGGCGCGGGCGAGGTCGGCTTCGGCGGCCGAGGGCAGCGCCGGTGCGGCGGAGGCAACGGGCGGTGCCGAGCCGATAGGGCGTCGGCGGCCGAACACCGTCGCGGCGATCGACAGCAGCACCAACATGATCGTCGCCGTCGCGAGGATCGCGAACACATTGCCGCCGTCATCCACCGGACGTGGCCGCTGCTCGCCGCCGCCGTCGTCCGATAGCTGCGGCGCGGGTGCCCCGGCGTCGGCGCCGGGAGCGTCATCGAAGGCGGGAGGCGTTACCCACCGCATCAGCAGAAGCAACAGCACCGACCACGCGAGCAGCACGATCGTGGCGATCGCCAGCGACCGCCAGGGCAGCCGGCCACCCGTGCCGCGCCACTGGCGTTGAGGTTCGCCCGGACCGGGCCGGGCCGGGCGCCGAAGCGCCTGCGACAGAATCGAGATCGCGATGACGGCGATCGACACGGCCAGCATGACGACGACTGCGACGACGCTCCCGGAGCCGGTTCCGAGGTCGGCAGCATCGGGCGGACGCTGCGCGCCGGGGAGATAACCGCGCAGCGCGATGGTGGCCAGTGTCAGCAGCACGATCACCGCGATCGTGCGTCCCACTGCCTTGTCGTCGCCCGTCATCGCCCCTCTCGGTGCCATCGTGGCACGGGAGGCGCGCCGCGCGGCGCGAAAGGATTACCCCGTCAGAACATCTGCCAGTCGGAGGCACCGTCGGGCTGGTTGTAGATGCCGCCGTCGGTGTTCTTGATGACCACCGCGTCACCGCTGCCGAAGTTCTGCCGGAACCAGGCAGCGTCCTCGGCGCTCAGGTTGATGCAGCCGTGGCTGACGTTCTCGTAGCCCTGGGAGCCCTCCGACCACGGCGCGCCGTGGACGAAGATGCCGCTGTTGTCGATGCGGACGGCATCCTTGACCTTCAGCTTGTAGCCCTCGCCGGACGGGTCGTCGACCGGCACACCGTAGGTCGAGGAATCCATGACGATGGTGTCGAACTTCTCCAGCACGTAGTAGGTGCCGTTCTTGGTGTCGTAGCCGGGCTTGCCCATCGAGACAGGGAACGTCTTCTCCAGGACACCGTCGCGCATGACCTCCATCTGCTTGGTGTCGTTGTCGATGGTCGCGACAAGTTGTTCGGGCACGCTGAAGCTGGACTTGGTGCCCGCGGCGTCGATGTTGACGACGGTGCCTGCCGGCCAGAAGTCCTGCGGGCGCCAGCGCACCTGGGTGTCACTGGTCCAGTAGAAGCGGCCCGGCACCGGCGGGACGGACGAGATGTGGATCGCGTCCTCGGCCATCTGCCGGTTGGCGATCGGGCGCTGGAAGTTGATGTAGATCGGCTTGGCGGCGCCGACGATCGACCCGTTGGTCGGGTTGAACGACGGCGGCACGAACGGCGGCTGACCGACGAACGGGGTCGGGTTCTGCCCGGCGGGGGTGCCTTCCGGGATCGCCATCGGCTGGCCGGGGATCGTCGGGAACGGATCGTTGGCCGTCGGCACCACCGGGGCCGGGGGTGCGAACGGGTTCGGGAAGACGAACGGGTTCGCCGGCGGCGGCGCCGGAGCGGGAACGGGGGCCGGAGCCGGGGCCGGCGCGGGCTGCGCGAGCGCCGAGGGCGCGCCGATCGTAAGGCCCGCGACCACGCCCGCCGTCATCAGCAAGGCGATGAGCCGTCTCCTGTTTCGCTGCCGCATGCGTCTACCTCCAGTCCAGCGACTGACCCCAGTGTGGCACAGCACCAAGATCGTTCGTGCTGGCGAATGCATCCGCCGGACCCCGGCGCCCTCTGTACCGAGGGCCTTGACCTGCAAAGATCATCGTCTTCGGGGGCTCTGGCGTTACGCAGGCCACCGCAGAAGGTGAGACTGGACGCATGATCGTCGCGTTCAGCATCAGTCCATCCGGCGCAGATGAGACCGGCGGGGTCGGTGACGCCGTCGCCGAAGCCGTCCGGGTCGTGCGCGCGTCGGGCCTGCCCAACGAGACCAATGCGATGTTCACCAACATCGAAGGCGAATGGGACGAGGTCATGGCGGTGGTGAAGCAGGCCGTCGACGCGGTGGCCGCCGCCTCTCCCCGGGTCAGCCTGGTGCTCAAGGCCGACATCCGGCCGGGCTTCACCGGGCAGCTCACTGCAAAGGTGCAGCGCATCGACGACGCGCTCGCCTGAACCGCCTACGCCGGACGTCGCCTAGCCCGAGTAGTCCCAGGACCGGGTCCGCACAGGTGTCACGCAGATGTAGACAACGCCCGGTCTGGGTTCGGTGGGCCATTCGGATTCGGCCACACCCCTGGAACGAGCTCCCTCGCGGGCAAGCTGCAGGGTTTCACTCGGTTCGCGAACGATGCGGGCGTGACCCTGCACCATCACTCCCCGGATGTCCGCCATCGTGGAGCCGGCTTCGACCATGACACTCGCCTTCGAGTTGGACTCGATGTTCGCGACTTTGTGAGTACCGTCTCGGACGCCCATGACGATGTCGCGGCCCGATCGGAAATAACCGAGGGGCACGGTGTGGGGGAACCCATCTCGGTCGATCGTGGTCAATATGGCCCAGCCCGGCCGCTCGTCGAGAAGCGTCTCGATCTGTTCCTCACTGAGTTTGCGTGGCATGAACCACGCTAACAAGGGCGGAGTCGAGGACGTGGACGTCGATCAGGCAGTCCGTCGCAGCGCCGACTCGACGATGAGACGCCGGTACAGCCCGACGTAGTCGGCGACCATCCGGGACAGACCGTGCCGTGCGACGGCGGCTTGGCGTACCTGCGCGCGGGGCAGCTGCACCGCATCGGGGATGGCGGCCACGAGCGCGTCGACATCCCGCCACGGCACCAGGCGGCCGCCACGCTCGTCGACGAGTTCGGGAATGCCGCCGCCGGCGAACGCCACCACCGGCGTCCCGCACGCCATCGACTCCACGACGACCTGTCCGTAGGGCTCCTCCCAGACGGGGGTGACAAGCGTTGCCGCCGCCCCACCCACGAGCGAGGCGAGGTCCCGCTGACCGAGATGGCCCGCATAGTGCACGCGTTCGCCCAGCAGCGGCTCGATGCAGTGCGCGAAGTAGTCGCGGTCACCGACGGGACCGGCCAGCACGAGCCGCCGCCCGGACCGCAACGCGGCCTCGACAGCGAGATGCGGCCCCTTCTCCGAAACCATCCGGCCCGACCACACGAGGTAGTCACCGCCCGGACCGAGAGGCCAGCGCGACATGTCGACACCGTTGGGCACTACCGCCATTCGCTCGATGCCGACGTGATCCCATGCCGCGGCGGACTGCCGGCTCACCGCGGCGAACCACACACCCGCCCGGGCGACCGCGCCGACCGCCGCTTCGAGCATCGGGAACGGCGGCGTGTGCAGTGTCGTGAGCATCGGTGTCCGCAGGTGCGGTGCCGCCCGCACCGGCACATAGTTGAGGCTGTGGTTGTGGACGACGTCGAATCCGTGTTCCGGTTCGGCGAGTTCGACCATCAGGCGCGCGAAGGCGCGGTGGTGAGAGTCCTTGACGGCACCGGGCAACGGACACCGGGCAGCGGCGGCCGCGGTCCGCGGCAGCGTGCGGACGGTCAGGTCGCGATGTTCCAGATCGAGGTCGGAGCCGGCCGCCGCGAACAGCGTGACGGCATGGCCGTCGTCGAGGAGCGCGCGGGCAAGATGCCAGACATGCGCCTCGATACCTCCCGCGAACGGCTCCCGGATCGGAAAGTGGTTGTGGGCGATGAGCGCGACATGCAGCAATCGGGGGCTTCCTTCGGCGACTGGCCTGGTGTCCGACAGGTACCCAGACTTGCCCCGGCGACGCGTCCTTCTCAGAACTTGAGATCGGTAGACACCCCGACCACGTCAACTTGTGCGGTCGGGAACCAACCTGGAAGGAATACCCATGCTCGGACGCTCCGCTGCGGGGCTCGTGAAACTCTCCGTGCCGGCGCTCGCGGCCTTACTGCTCGCGGGATGCTCGCAGGACCCCGCCGATCCCCCGGCCACGACCGTCACCGTGACCCCGTCGACGAGCGCGGCGCCGTCGCCCTCCGCGACGCCGCCGGCGCCTACGGTCTCAGCCACCCAGGCGCCCGCCCCGTCCGAGACACCGACGGCCGCCCCGGCACCCACCCCAGCGCCCACCGTGGTGGCTGAGCCCGGCGTGATTCCGCCGTGCTCGGATGCCGCGCTCGCCGTCAGCGCGGGCCCTGTCGAAGAGGTCGACACGCTACGTCGCGTCGCCATCTCGTTCACCAACACCTCGTCGCAGGTGTGCGGTCTGGTGAGCTACCCGACGGCGGACCTGCTCGGCGGGCCCGGCACCGTGCTGGTGCACGTGGCCAAGCGGCCTGCCAACGCCGCACCGCGCCTGACGCTGCAGCCTGGCGACGCCGCCGGCGCGGACGTGCAGTCCTCCACCATCGACAGCACCACCGGCGAAAAGTGCGGGCGCACAGGCACGTTGGCTGTCACACCGCCGGACAACACCCAACAGCGGGTGCTCGAGGTGTACCTGCCGATCTGCGACGCGACGATCAGCGCCGTCGGCTGACCCGTTCGAACTGTTTCAGGAACGGACCAGACGGGCGATCGCGGCCGACGCCTCGGCGAGCTTGGCGTCGGCCTCGGAGCCACCCGCGGCGACGGCGTGCGTCACGCAGTGACCGAGGTGCTCGTCGAGGAGCCCGAGCGCGACCGACTGCAGCGCGCTGTTGACGGCGCTGATCTGGGTGAGGACGTCGATGCAGTACTTGTCCTCGTCGATCATCTTGGCGATGCCGCGCACCTGACCCTCGATGCGGCGCAGGCGCTTGGCGTAGTTGTCCTTCTGCGCGGAGTAGCCGTGCTCCCCGGCTTCCGCGTCCGCCGCTTCACTCACGGCATCACCTCCAGCATCTTCTTCATCTGCGCGATCTGCGGTTCGAGCCCAGCCTTGATCGCCTTGGCGACGGCGATGGCGTCCACGTTGGCACCGTCGGCAACCTCGTCGTCGGCGATGGCGACGCCGCCCTGGAGCTGACCGATCATCGACTGCAGCCACAGTTTGTCGAACTCCGGCCCGCGCAGCGACTCGAGCCTCGCGACCGTCGCGTCGTCGACCATGCCCGGGATCGACGGCTCCAAAGGGTCGTCGCCGGTGTCGGGGTCGGTGCGGGCATCCGGATTCTCGTTCCACTGCACCAGAAAGACGTTGAGGATGTTGACCTCCGGCTGGTGCGTCGCGACGATCTGGCCTGCGAGCGCGATGAGCTCGGGGTTGGTCGAGCGCTCCGATGCCATCGTGGACAGATCGATGGCCTGCGCGTGGTGCGGAACCATGGTTTCGGCGAACGCGATATCGGCGGCGTTGTAGCCGGCCGGAGTACCCGTGATGACGGGCGACTCGGGAATCCTCGGATCCCCGGACGGGTCACTGGACGCCTCTCCGCCACCACCGCAACCCGCGAGCAGAAACAGCGCGGACAGCGCGGCGATCAGGCGAACGACGATCGGCGGCATGAGCACAGAGTACTAGTACCCCTCGGGGGTATCTACCAACGTTCTACCCATGATGACGCTGGCGCATAATCACCCCATGCCCTCAGACTCCCGCGAGATAGACATCAAGCCGCGCAGCCGCGACGTCACCGACGGCCTCGAACGGACCGCCGCCCGAGGAATGCTGCGCGCCGTCGGAATGACCGACGACGACTGGGGCAAGCCTCAGATCGGTGTCGGCTCGTCGTGGAACGAGATCACGCCGTGCAACATGTCGCTGCAACGGCTGGCCCAGGCCGTCAAGACCGGCGTGCACGAGGCGGGCGGATACCCGTTGGAGTTCGGCACCATCTCGGTGTCCGACGGTATCTCCATGGGCCATGAGGGAATGCACTTCTCGCTCGTGTCGCGGGAGGTGATCGCCGACAGCGTTGAGACCGTCATGCAGGCGGAGCGCATGGACGGTTCGGTGCTGCTCGCCGGCTGCGACAAGTCGATCCCCGGCATGCTGATGGCCGCGGCCCGGCTCGATCTGGCCAGCATCTTCCTCTACAACGGTTCGATCATGCCGGGCACGGCCAAGCTCACCGACGGCACCGAGAAGGAAGTCACCATCATCGACGCCTTCGAGGCGGTCGGGGCGTGCGCGCGGGGGCTGATGTCGCGCGAGGACGTCGACATCATCGAGCGAGCCATCTGTCCCGGCGAGGGTGCGTGCGGCGGTATGTACACCGCCAACACGATGGCCTCCGCCGCCGAAGCGCTGGGAATGTCGTTGCCGGGCAGCGCATCCCCGGTCGCGATCGACAAGCGCCGCGACGAGTACGCCCGCCGGTCCGGCCAGGCCGTGGTGGAGATGCTGCGGCGAGGCATCACCGCCCGCGACATCCTGACCAAGGAAGCGTTCGAGAACGCGATCGCGGTCGTGATGGCGTTCGGCGGGTCCACCAACGCCGTGCTGCACCTGCTGGCGATCGCGTGGGAGGCCGAGGTCGAACTGACGCTGGCGGACTTCACCCGCATCGGTCAGAAGGTGCCGCACCTGGCTGACGTGAAACCGTTCGGCGCCTATGTGATGAAACATGTCGACGAGATCGGCGGCGTGCCTGTCGTGATGCGGGCACTGTTGGACGCCGGTCTGCTGCATGGCGACTGCCTGACGGTGACCGGCAAGACCATGGCCGAGAACCTGGCCCACATGGAACCGCCGGATCCCGACGGCAAGGTGTTGCGGGCGATGAACAATCCGATCCATCCGACGGGCGGCATCACGATCCTGCACGGATCGCTGGCCCCCGAGGGCGCAGTCGTGAAGTCTGCCGGCTTCGATTCCGACGTTTTCGAAGGCACCGCAAGGGTTTTCGAACGCGAGCGGGCGGCACTGGACGCACTGGAGGACGGGACGATCACCCACGGCGACGTCGTCGTCATCCGCTACGAAGGCCCGAAGGGCGGGCCGGGCATGCGTGAGATGCTTGCGATCACCGGCGCCATCAAGGGTGCGGGCCTGGGCAAGGACGTGCTGCTGATGACCGACGGCCGGTTCTCCGGGGGGACGACGGGCCTGTGTGTCGGCCATATCGCGCCCGAGGCGGTCGACGGCGGGCCCATCGCGTTCGTGCGTGACGGCGACCGGATCCGTCTCGACGTCGCAAACGGCACGCTCGACATCCTTGTCGACGAAGCCGAATTCGAGTCGCGCAAAGCGGGTTTCACCCCGCTTCCCCCGGTCTACAAGACCGGTGTGCTCGCCAAGTACACCAAGCTGGTCGGCTCGGCGGCAGTGGGCGCGGTCTGCACCTAGTTGGTTGTGGGTGGCGGCGGCTCGAAGGGGTGGTACCACTTCCACTGGGCGCGTCCACCGGTGGGCCCGGGGCATGGCGGGACTGCCGGTGGGGGTGTGGTCGGTGGGCGTGCCAGCGACCCGCGTCGCATGACGTCTCCATCGCCGTCGGTGACGGTCAGACGGTGAGCCGGCCCGGCGATCGTGATGTCGCCCCTGTGGTGCGCCCGATGATGAAAGGGACAGACCAGGGCCAGGTTGTGCAGTTCGGTCTCCCCACCGTTCTCCCAGTGGACCAGATGATGGGCGTGCAAACCCCGGATGGCGCCGCACCCAGGTACCACACACATGCCGTGGTCCCGACGCTCCAGCGCCCGACGTAGCCGCCGGCTGATCGTGCGGGTGGCCCGCCCCGACCCGATCGGTTGACCGTCGCGTTCGAACCACACCTCGCAGGTCGCATCGCACAGCAGGTAGCGGCGGTCGCTCTCGGAGAGCACCGGCCCCAAATGCAGTTTGGCGACCGAGCTTTCGACGTCTAGGTGCACGACCACGGTGGTGTGTTGACCGTGCGGGCGCCGCGCGACCTCAGTGTCCCAGCCCGTCTTGATCAGACTCATGAACGCGTCTTTGGCGGTGGGAAACGGCGGCACCTGCGCGCCGGCATCGGTATCGGCATCGGCCGTTGCACGGTCGCTTTTCCAATCCGCGATCAACCCGTCCCGATGCGACGCCAGCGCCGCGTCGACCTTCGCCGCCTCCAGGTTGTTTAGCCGAATCCGATACGTCGTGTACTCCCCCTTGACCGACTTCGACATCGAAGGCCCGGGCTCCGGCTTCGGCTCGGGAATCGGCTTGGGCTCCAACGCCACCGCCGTACGCAGCTGTGCCACCGTCATGCTCTCCGCCACACACAGATAGTGCGCATCTGACCCCGGGCCGGACCGCTCGGCGATGACGTCCACCTGATCCAGAGAGAGACGACCCGCCCGCAGTGCGTCGGTGCAGCGCGGTAATTCCTCTGCACGACCCGCAACCGTCATCACCGATTCCGCGTTGCGCGGCGACACCCCGACCTTCCAGGCGATCAACTCGACCATCGACTTGCACCCCGTCGTGGCCCACAGCCCATCCCGATCGATCTCCGCCGCGATCTCCACGATCCGGCCGTCGATCGCATTACGCTGACCCGCCAACTCCGACAATTCGTCGAACAACGCTTCCAGCCGCAGCCCCCGCGGGGGGCTCGGCTGGTAAGACGGAACACTCGACGGCCGCATAACCACATCATGCCAACGTGGTCCGACAAGAATTGCCCTCAGCGCCGAAAGTGTTTCTACGGCGGTTCTTTTCCTTGAAATCGCAGCCCTGATTACGTTCTCGACGCAGCATCGATCTCCACCGAGCGATGGCGGTGCGGGTTACCTCCTTGGCGGCTCGATCGGCGTCAGACTGATCGGCACCCGGTGGGTGCCGGGCCCCTCACCCGGACAGCCGGCTCCTCCTACCACCAGCGTGCGCTCTCCGCGGAAACTCCCGTCGGGATTGGAGATCCAGTAGTCCGAACGGGTCGAGGGGACGCCGCTGGCTGGGTCGGTTCGAACGCACAGGTACGGCTGATCGCCGCTCGTCTCCCACCGGCCGTTGTTCCACCGGTACTCGAACTCCGCCGGCGCAGCCGGGTTGCGGGCCTGGTCGTCCCTGTTGTCCATCCGTGCCACGCAGCCGTTCACGTCACAGTGCGTGGTGAACTGGGTCGGGTAGGTCACCGAATTCATCGGGGTCGGCACCCCGTTGAACGTCTGTCGCGAGAAATCGATCGACACGTTGTAGAAGCCGTAGATCGGGACCGGTTCGACGCGGTCGGCGTGCGCGACCGGCGGTGCGAGCAGTGCTGCCGCGGCCGCGCCGACGATGAGCCCCCGTGTCATATCTTTCCCTAACACATCGGGGGACGGCCCGGGCAGAATGAGCCGATGACGCTGGCGTTCCTGCTCACTTCGTTGATCGTCGTCGCGACTCCGGGCACCGGTGCTCTCTACACCGTGGCGACGGGGCTCGCGCACGGGACCCGGGCGTCGGTGCTCGCGTCCGCCGGGTGCACGCTGGGGATCGTGCCCGCCATGGTGGCAGCCGTCACGGGTCTGGCGGCCATCCTGCACAGCAGCGCCATCGCCTTCCAAACCGTCAAGTGGGCGGGCGTGGCCTACCTGCTCTACCTGGCATGGGTGACCTGGCGGGACAAGTCCGAGTTGGTCGCCGACGCAAGCGATTCCGTGCGCCCGAGCCCGTGGCGGATCACCTGGACCGCCGTCGCGGTCAATGTGCTGAATCCGAAGCTGACGATCTTCTTCTTCGCGTTCCTGCCGCAGTTCGTCGACCCGGCCCGTCCGCCGGTGGGTCAGATGCTCTCACTCAGTGCCGTGTTCATGGCGATGACGTTCGTGGTGTTCGCGCTTTACGGCGCATTCGCGGCCGGGGTCCGCGCCCACGTCATCCGACGTCCGAGGGTGGTGACATGGATGCGGCGCACGTTCGCGGCAACGTATGTCGCGCTCGCAGCGAGGATGGCGGTCACGTCGCGCTGACCGCCATTACGCGATGCCGACAGCACCGGACGTGAGAGCATCGCTGTTCTGCAGACGTTTCTCATTCCCGGTGGAGACAGCATGATCCGTACGTTGACCGCGGCTTCGGCCACGGTGCTCGCCCTCGGCCTGTCCGCTCCGATGGCCGCGGCGCAAGGCGGCGACCAGACGATTCGCGTGATGGACGGACAGATCCGGTGCCTGATCAGCGCCGACTTCGAGGGGCAGGGTCGCCCGATGGCGATCTGCGGCCGCACCGACGGCCAACCGTTCCAGACCTCGCCCGCCAAGCAGAATCTCGCCCTGGTGCGAGCGACCGGTGAACTGTTCTACGAGCAGGGAACCATCGCCCCGCCGCCCGAGTCGGACGTGGTGCTCGGCCCAGGCCAGACGTACAACGTGAACGGCTGGACGGTCAAGACCGAGGAACTCCGGACGGTCATCTACTACGACGTCGGCCGTCATGGCTTCTCGGTCAAGCCGGTGGAAGTGCTGGCCGTCTGGATCTGACCGGGGTGCGACGATGAGCGGATGACCGCAACGCTCGTCGCGAAGAACGTGGCGGGCGGTTTCGCCCACCGCACCCTGTTCGAGGGCGTCGACCTGACGGTGGCGCCGGGGGACGTGATCGGCGTCGTCGGCGTCAACGGCGCAGGCAAGAGCACACTGTTGCGGATCCTCGCCGGCGACCTGGAACCACTTGAGGGAACGGTCAGCCTCGCGCCCGCCGACGCCTTCGTCGGATGGCTGCCGCAGGAACACGAACGCGTGCCCGGGGAGACCGTCGCGGCGTACCTCGCTCGCCGCACCGGCTGTAGTGCCGCGACCCACGCCATGGAGAATGCTGCCGCAGCATTGACGGATTCGGCCGCCAGCGCGGACGCGTACTCCTCGGCTCTCGATCACTGGCTGGCCACGGGCGCAGCCGATCTCGACGACCGATTGCCTGCGGTGCTCTCCGACCTCGGTCTGGACAGCGACGCGATCGAACCCGACTCGACGCCGATGACCGCGTTGTCGGGCGGGCAGGCGGCACGGGTGGGGCTGGCGGCCCTGATGCTCTCGCGGTTCGACATCGTGCTGCTCGACGAGCCGACGAACGACCTCGACCTCGACGGCCTGGCCCGTCTCGAACAGTTCGTGCAGGAACTGCGCGGCGGCGTCGTGCTGGTGAGCCACGATCGGGAGTTCCTGTCGCGCACGGTTACCCGTGTTCTGGAGCTCGACCTGGCGCAGAACACCACGACGGTGTTCGGCGGCGGTTACGACAGCTATCTGGAAGAACGCGAGGTCAAACGCAGGCACCGTCGCGAGCAGTACGAAGAGTTCGCCGAGAAGAAAGCCGATCTGGTGGCCCGCGCGCGTACTCAGCGGGAATGGTCGAGCCAGGGTGTCCGCAACGCGATGCGCAAAGCCCCGGACAACGACAAGAACCGTCGCCGCGCGCAAACCGAGTCCAGCGAGAAGCAAGCGCAGAAGGTGCGCCAGATGGAAAGCCGGATCGCCCGTCTCGAGGAGGTCGCCGAACCCCGCAAGGAGTGGACGCTGCAGTTCACCATCGGCGCGGCGCCCCGGTCGAGCTCGGTGGTGGCGACCCTCGACAATGTCGTTGTGCGCCAAGGCGATTTCGTGCTCGGACCGGTGTCCCTGCAGCTCGACGCGGGCGAGCGCGTCGGTATCACCGGCCCGAACGGGGCGGGCAAGTCGACGTTGCTGCGCGTGTTGCTCGGCAGGCAGCAGCCCGATGAGGGCCGCGCGAGTCTGGGCGCCAATGTGGCAGTGGGTGAAATCGACCAGGCGCGTTCGCTTTTCACCGGCCCGGCGCGTCTGGTCGATCGGTTCGAACAGCGCGTGCCGGATTGGACGACCGCCGACGTGCGCACCCTGCTCGCGAAATTCGGGCTGCGGGCCGACCACGCCGAGCGCGCCGTCGCCGAACTGTCGCCCGGCGAGCGGACGCGCGCCGGGATGGCACTGCTGCAGGCGTGTGGAACCAACGTGCTCGTTCTCGACGAGCCGACCAATCACCTCGATCTGCCCGCCATCGAGCAACTCGAGCAGGCTCTGGATTCCTACGCCGGAGCGCTGTTGTTGGTGACCCACGATCGCCGAATGCTGGACAACGTCCGCCTCGACCGCAGATGGCACGTCGATGGCGGCCGCGTCGCAGGGCTCTGACGCAGCCCAGCAGTTACGCCCAATCCCGTGCTTTGGCAAACTCCCGATGGCGAAACTCGCACCTGTGCAGTAACTACATTTAATTTGCCTCGGCGATAATATCTGGATCTGGAGTGTAGGCCCGAAATGCGCCTTCTAGCGCGGTTTTGCGTCGAGCGGAAATAGATTTTTCCGTAAATTGCAGTTTCGCTGAGTGGATATCTCGACAATCCTTGACCCCATATCAGCAAACCCTCTACATTTCTGCTGTTAACTGCCAGTGAACTCACCGAGCAATCACCTCGGGGGCCTGGCACATCACGCCAAAGGGGGCGGTTCATGTCGAGTACATCGAATAGCAAGCGCACGACGGGTATGTCGGCGCGTCAATTTCTGACAGCCGGTATGGGCAGCGCAGCGGTCGTCGGCGCAGGCCTGCTGTCAGCCGGATTGCTCGACGATCCCGCGACCGCCCCGGCGGCGCCGGAAGTGCATTTGATGTCGACCGAGTCCGAACTGAGCGAGTGGTGGCTGCTGCACGGCCAGCGCAGCGGCGGCAACGACTCGGCGAGCCCCAATGCCCTCTTCGGTCCGAGTGCCCTGGCCCCGACGAGCGCCAACGGCAACTTCAACCTGTTCCGCCCGATCGGCCCGGGTGGCTGGCTGATCGGCAACGGCATCGACGCGGTCGCCGGATGTGAAGGCGCCGCCTGCAACGGCGGCAACGCCGGTCTGCTATTCGGCAACGGCGGCAAGGGATTTGCCGGCGGGAACGGCGGTAACGGTGCGCTGTACTTCGGTAACGGCGGCGACGGCGGCCAGGGCGTCAACGGCGGCGAGGGAGGCCGCGGCGGTAACGGCGGCTTGTTCTTCGGCAACGGCGGAAACGGCGGCCAGGGCGGAACCGGTGTGAACGGCACCGAGCCTGGCGAGGAGGGTCAGGCCGGCGGTAAGGGTGGCGCCGGCGGAACCGGTGGGTTCTTCTTCGGTTCCGGTGGTGCGGGCGGTAAGGGCGGTACCGGTGGCGACGGTTACACCGATCCGCTCGGCAACGACGAAGCCGGCGACGGCGGCAACGGTGGTGACGCCGGAGAAGGCGGCGCCGCAGGCCTGTTCGGCAAGGCCGGCCCGGACGGCAACGGCGGCGACGGAGGAGACGGCGGCGACGGACCCGAGGGTGACGGTGGCGTCGGCGGCGACGGCGGCGACGGCGGTGACGGCGGCGCGGGCGTGATCGGCGGCACCGGCGGTGACGGCGGCCTCGGCGGACTCGGTGACGACGGGTTCGGTGGCGGTGAGGGTGGCGACGGCGGAACCGGCGGCGAAGGCACCGTCGGCGGTGCCGGCGGCAGCGGCGGCACCGGCGGCTCGGGCTCGGCCGGATTCGAGGGTGGCCAAGGCGGCTCCGGTGGCGACGGCGGCGAAGGCTCGTCGACCGGTGGTGAAGGCGGGAAGGGCGGCCTCGGCGGGTTTGGCGGCCAGGATCTCACCGACGGCGCCAGCGGTGGCGACGGCGGTCAGGGTGGCCAAGGCGGTGCCGGCGGCGAAGGCGACGTCGGCGGTGCTGCCGGCGACGGCGGCGAAGGCGGCACCGGTGGCAACGGCGACGTGAGCGGCGGCGACGGCGGCACCGGTGGACCCGGCGGATTCGGCGGTAGCAGTGACTTCGGCGAAGGTGGCACCGGCGGTGACGGCGGTGACGGCGGACTCGGCGGCGACGCTCTCGAAGGCGGCACCGGCGGTGACGGTGGCACCGGCGGCGGCGGCGGCACCGGCGGCTTCGGCGGCAGCGGGGACGCCGGCGAGCCCGGCGACCCCGGTGACGACGGGGACGAGAACGACGGCAACCTCGGCGGTGAAGGCGGCGAAGGCGGTGCGGGTGGCGCCGGCGGCGCCGGAGCAGGGGCATCGGACTGATCGCCTCTGACAGTTGAGTGCGTGTCGGCGCACATCCTGCCCACCAGCGGGATGTGCGCCGACTCCTTTTCCGGCGGCGTCGGGCCGCGGAGCAGCGAAACTTGCCCCGGTGCGGAACACTTCGCAATAGTCGACCGGGAAGAAGACGCGAAGGATGTTGATGCGAAATCTGTTGTCGGTCGCCGTTCGCGCTGCGGGGGCGGCGTTGGCCACCCTGTTGTTCGCGCAGATGCCTGCGGCTCACGCGTTGGGCGAGTATCCGGTGGCCAGCCCGGGTGCTTTTCTCGTGAGCACCGTGCTGGCGAACAACGGGCAGCCCTACCAGTGCACGGCCGGTTTCACCGTGCGTACCCCGAGCGGAGCTCCGGGAATGCTCACCGCGGGGCATTGCCGCCGCGATCCGGTCAACGACACCGTGCTGCAGCGGACGCCGACAGGCGACCAGTTCATCGGACGCTACGTCCGGTGGGAGGTGATTCCCGGCGTCCACGACATGGGTCTGGTGGACCTCGCGGGCAGTTCGGTTCCGCTCGTCAGCGACGTCGACGCGATGCGTGTCACCCGGGTGATGAACGCAGAAGACCTTCGCCGTGAGCAACCTCAGCTGTGTAAGTCGGGTGCGCGCACCGGGCTGTCGTGTGGGCCGATCACGGCCATCACCGAGACGCAGGTGTCGTTCCGGGCATGGGACGACCTCGGCGACTCCGGCGCACCCGTGTATGCCCGCCACCCCGACGGCACCGTCGCTGCCGTCGCGATCCTGTACGCGCACAGCGACGACGTGTTCGGTCGCATCGTCCACGCCTCGCTGGTGGCCCCGGTCATGGCGAACTGGGGGCTGACGGCCTGGAGTTAAGGCGCCACGCTGCGCTCGACTCCGCGTGCCACCTCCGCGGCGATTTCGGCCACTGGGATGTCCCGGGCCGTGGAGAACAACATCATCGCGGTCCCACGCAACAGGCCGATGATGGCGACCGCGGCGACGGACGGATCGACGGTGTCGCCGATCGAGCCGTCGTTCACCCCGTCCCGAATGAGTCCGCCGATGTGGTCGCGGAAGGCGGCGTCGCGCTCGGCGAACAGTGGTGCAAGCAGTGGATCGGCGCCCGCCGACTCAGCCCACATCTTCAGGAACGCCTCCGATCGCGGCGATCGCTCCCGCATCCCGCCGAGGTACGCCTCGATGAACTGGATCAACCGGCCCAGTCCGGTCGAGGCGTCGGAAGGCGCATCGACCTGTTGCGTGTAGCGGATCAGTTCCTCCAGCAAGCGGCCCTTGCTGCCGAAGTGGTGGTTCACGATTCCGCGGCTGTAGCCGGCGGCGTGACCGACCGCAGCCAGTGACACCGCATGGGCGCCGTGGGCGGCGACCAGGGCGGCGGCCGCTTCGAGCACCCGGCGCCGCGTTTCCGCAGTGCGTTCGGCCTGAGTGCGCCGAACGGCGTGCCCCTGAGTCATGCCCCACATTCTCCTCGACCCAACTTGTCGGTGGCAGCACTTAAGTTGTGTGTCGTACAGCAAGTAACTACGACAGGAGACTCACATGACCGTCCTCGATTCCTCGGATCTCGAACGATTCGTCGCCGCCGACCCCACCGGCCCGGTGGTGATGCTCAACCTCATCAGGTTCGCCCCCGGTGGTGCGGACACGTACACGCAATACATCCAGCGGTTCAGCAGTTCGGGCATCCAGGAGCGCTACGGCGTGACCGTCGTCTACGGCGGCACCGGGCACCCGTCACTGCTCGCTGCAGAGGGCGGCGACTGGGACATGGTGGCGTTGTTCCGGTATCCCAGCAGGCAGCACTTCGTCGACATGGTCAACGACCCGGATTATCAAGCGTTCGAGCATCTCCGCGCGGAGGCAGTCGCAACGGCTGTGCTGCAACCCACCACCCCTGCCCTCTGAGGGCTCGGCTCACCTCACCGCAGCCTCGGTTTCGTCCGCGCCGGCCAGCCGGGCGTCCCACACCTGGAGGACGTCCGGCGCCGTGCGCGGCGTCAACAGGCTGACCACGACGTAGATGAGCAGGCTCGCGCCCAGGCCGTAATAGATCGGTTCGTTGGCCAGCACGTCACCGACGACGAACATCGTGCCGAGCGTGACCACCGTGCCGATACCCATGGACCACAGCGCCCCGGCACCCGTCGCGCGCTTCCAGACGAACCCGCCGAGGATCGCGACCAGCAGACCGCCGACCAGGATGTCGTAGGCGATCGTCAACGCCGCCACCACGTCGTTGAGCAGGGCCGCGATCACGATCACCACGATGCCGAGCACCACCACGTACATCCGGTCCGAATGCACGTCGCGCTCACCGTCTTCGCCCTCCGTCGGGCGGCCGGTCAGCCTGAGCAACAACGGCTTCACATCGGTGCGCGCCACCGTCGCTGTCGCGATCAGCGCGCCCGAGGCCGTCGACATCATCGCGGCCACCGCGGCGGCGAGTACCAGACCGCTGACGCCGACGGGCAGGATCGTCTCGGCGATCTGCGCGTACACGTCGTCGCTGACCTCGACGTCGGGCAGGAACGTCGACGCCGCCATCCCGATCACCGCGCCCGCCACGCCGTACAGCACGCAGTAGAGCGCCGCCGTCGTGCCGCCCCACTTCGCGACACCCGGCGAGCGCGCGGTGAACACGCGCTGCCAGATGTCCTGACCGATCAGCATGCCGAAGCTGTACACGACGAAAAACGTGATGATGGTGGGCATTCCGATCGCACCGAGGTCGAACACCGCGTCCCCGGCGCGTTCCCGGATCCCGTCGACACCGCCCGCCTTCGCGAGCGTGAACGGCAACATCAGCGCGAAGATCCCGATCGTCTTGAGGATGAACTGCACCATGTCGGTCAGCGTGATCGACCACATGCCGCCGATCGACGAGTAGAGCATCACGATCGCTCCGCCGATGATCACCGACACCGTGCGGTCGGTGCCGAACAGTACGTTGAACACCGTCGCGTAGGCGATCGTCGACGTCACCGACAGCATCAGCGTGTAGGCGACCATGACGATCCCGGATGCCGAGGTTGCATCCACGCCGTATCGCAACCGCAGCATCTGGGCGACGGTGTACACCTTGAGCCGCTGGATCCGTCCGGCGAAGAACAGGCTCAGCGCCAGCAGGCCGACGGCGATCGCCACCACCAGCCACATACCGGAGATGCCCCACTTGTAGCCCAAACCCACGCCGCCGACGGTGGACGCCCCACCGAGCACCACGGCGGCCATGGTGCCAGTGTAGAGGGTGGGGCCCAGCCGGCGACCCGCCACCAGGAAGTCGGCGGAGTCCTTGGTTCTCGTTTTGCCCCAGAAGCCGAAGGCGAGCATGGCGAGCAGATAGACGACGATGATGACGATATCGAGTGGCTTGCCCATGGCGGGCCTCCTGTATCAGGTGGGTGCGAACATCTTCAGTAGCGCGGGGAGTACGACCACCGCGGGGCCGCGGGTCGCGAACGTGGCGGCGATGGCCTCGCCGACACCGTCGAGCGTCACCCGCTGCGCGGGGACGCCGAAACTTGTTGCCAGGGCGACGAAGTCCGGACGTGTCAGTTCGGTGGCGGTCGCCTGGCCGAATGCTCCGGTCATGTACTCGCGCAGAATGCCGTAGCCGCCGTCGTCGACGATCAGCCATGTCACGTCGGCGTCGTGTTGCCGTGCGGTCGCCAACTCGGCGATCGAGTACATCGCGCCGCCGTCGCCGGAGACCGCGAACGTCCGGCGACCGGTTCCGATCGCCGCGGCCACCGCGGCCGGGAATGCGAACCCCAGCCCGCCTGCTCCCTGCGCCGAATGGAACTCGCCGTCCTGCGGATCCCACGCCGACCAGGCCCAGTACCCGGCGATGGTCATGTCCCAGAAGGTCTGGGCTGCAGCGGGAATCGCGGCGCGCAGGTCACGCATGAGCCGGAGCTCGGCGGCCACGTCCTGGCCGGCCAACCGGCCCTCCACGGCGGCCCGCAGCTCGCGGGCGATCCGCGCACCGTCACCGCTGCGCTGGGTGAGCTGCTTGGCCAACGCGGTGAGGGCTTGCACGGCGTCGGCGTGGATCGCCAGGGCCGGATGGTTGGCCTCCAGCACGCGCCGCTCCGCGTCGATGTGGATCAGCCGGCCCTTCGGGGCGAACGAGAAGTAGTTCGACGTCACCTCACCCATCGCGGTTCCGACCGCCAGCAGCACGTCGGCGTTCTCCAGCAGGTCGGTGGTGTGGCGGTCCTCGATCCACGATGCGGCCGACAACCGGTGAGAGAACGGTATCGCGCCCTTGCCCCCCACTGTCGAAACGACTGGCGCATCGAGCAGTTCGGCCACGGCGAGCAGGGCGCCGGGGCCTCCGGCAGACCGGCGCACTCCTCCGCCTGCGAGCACCACGGGACGTGACGCCGCCTGCAGCAGCGATGCCGCTTCGTCGATGAGCTCCGGCCGGGGCGGGCGGGCCGCGACATCGATGCCGACAGATCGCACCGGAGGCGCGTCTGCGGGCTCCTCCAGCACATCCTGCGGAATCTCCACCCACACCGGGCCGGCGGGTGCCGACTGGGCAAGCGACCACGCGTCGGCGATCAGCGAGGGTATCTCGGCCGAGTTGCGGGCTGCCGCAGTGCTCTTGGTGACATTGGCGGCGCTGCGCTGCTGGTCGTCGAGCTGGTGCAGCATCCCTCGCCGCAATCCCACCCCGGACCGCGGCACCTGGCTCGCGATCACCAGCAGCGGCACACCGGTCGCGTACGCCTCCTGCAGCGCGCCGAGCGCCGTGAGGGCTCCCGGGCCGGTGGACAGGAACAGCACCCCCACTTCACCTGTGGCCCTGGCATATCCGTCTGCGCCGAACGCCGAGTTGTTTTCTACCCGGGAGCTCACGAAGCTCAGATCGCTGCGCCGGATCGCGTCGAACAGTGCGAGCGCATTCTGGCCGGGGATGCCGAACACATGCGAAACACCAAGCGCCGTCAGCGTTTCGACGACGACATCGGCTCCATGCCGGCTCACGTCGACTCACATCGCATGGCCAGCAATGAAACCAGGTCATACGCCACGTGCGAGGCTGCGACACCGGTGATCTCGGCATGGTCGTAGGCGGGCGCCACCTCGACGACGTCGGCGCCGATCAGGTTCAGGCCGCGGAAGCCACGCAGGATTTCGAGAAGCTCACGGCTGGTCATACCACCCGCCTCGGGCGTCCCGGTGCCGGGTGCGTGGGCCGGATCGAGAACGTCGATGTCGATGGAGACGTAGACGGGCCGGTTGCCGAGGCGGTCACGAAGCTTCTCGACGATCTCGCGGACGCCCTGGTAGTACACATCCGACGACGTGACGATGCCGAACCCGAAGCGGCGGTCGTCTTCGAGATCTTTCTTGCCGTACAGCGGTCCTCGAATTCCGACGTGCGACAGCGCCTCGGTGTCGAGGATGCCCTCCTCGACGGCCCGGCGGAACGGGGTGCCGTGGGTGTACTCGGCACCGAAGTAGGTGTCCCATGTGTCGAGGTGCGCATCGAAGTGCACCAACGCGACGGGCCCATGCTGCGCGGCTGCCGCGCGCAGCAGCGGAAGCGCGATGGTGTGGTCCCCACCGATGGTCACGAGCTTCGTGCCGCCCTTGGTCAGGTCGACGGCCGCACCCTCGAGGGTCTCGATCGCCTCGTGAATGTTGAAGGGATTCACCGCGATATCGCCGGCATCGACGACCTGCGCGATCTCGAACGGCGACACGTCCAGCGCCGGGTTGTAGGGCCGGATCAGGCGCGACGCCTCTCTGACGTGTGAGGGGCCGAATCGGGCACCCGGCCGATAGGACACCCCGGAGTCGAACGGCACACCGACCACCGCGACGTCCGCACGGGGCACCTGGTCCAGGCGCGGCAACCGGGCGAAGGTGGCGAAGCCGGCGAATCGCGGCGTCTTCGACGCGTCGACAGGGCCAAGCGTCATGCGGGCACTTCCTCAGGGTTCGGTTGGTCGACATTGGTGATGGGGATGCCTGCCGCCGGTCCCATGGGGACGGCGCGGGCGCCGTCGGGACCGAACGCGTCGACAGGCTCGGGGAACACGAACAGCAGAACGGGATACAGGACGGCGGCCAAGCCGAGTCCCACCGGGATCGAGAGGTCGATGCCGTTGGCGAGATCGCCAAGCGGGCCGACGAATTGGCCGGGCAGGTTCACGAAGCACAGTGACAGCGCCGCCGATACCAGCCACGCACCCAGGCCGCGCCAGTTCCAGCCGTGGGCGAACCAGTAGCGACCGCCGCGCTGCCTGCGGTTGAAGACCTGCAGGGAGTCGGAGTCATACCAGCCGCGCCGCACCAGCCAGCCGATCATCATCACGACCATCCACGGGGCGGTGCAGGTGACGATCAGCACCGCGAACGTCGAGATGCTCTGGACGACGTTGAAGGCGAACCGGCCGACGAAGATGAACAGGATCGCCAGGGCGCCGATGAACACCGTGGCCTGCACCCGGCTGAATCGTGGGAAGACGCTGGAGAAGTCGAGCCCCGTGCCGTACAGCGCCGTGGTGCCGGTGGACATGCCGCCGATCAGCGCGATCAGGCACACCGGAACGAAATACCACCCCGGCGACACCTCGAGAAGTCCACCGACGTAGTTGCCCTCGTCGAAGAACTGCGGCGCATTGGTCGCCACCACCGACGCGGTCACGATCCCGAACAGGAACGGCACCAGCGTGGCGATCTGTGCGCAGAAGGCCGCGGCCATCGGCTTCCACACCGGAGTTTCGCGCGGAATGTAGCGGGCCCAATCACCGAGGAAGGCACCGAAACTCACAGGATTGGACATCACGATCAACGCGGCGCCGACGAAGGACGGCCAGTACAGCGCGTTGGTCGCGGCGTCGGCGTCGGGTCCGAAGATGCCCGCATACGAGGGGTCGAACGTTGCGCCGAACGCGAAGATGCCGAGGAGGAACAGCACGGTGGCGGCGATGACGGCAATCTTGTTGACCAGCAACATGAATCGGAACCCGTAGATGCACACCACCAGCACCAGCAGTGCGAAGACTCCGTAGGCCACCCCTACAGCGGCGTCCGAGGACGGTAACCCGAACGCCCTGTTGGCCCCGCCCACCAGGACGTCGCCCGAGGTCCACACCGAGATCGAGAAGAACGCGACAGCGGTCAGCAGCGACAGGAAGGAACCGACGACGCGGCCGTGGACACCGAGATGCGCCGACGAGGACACCGCGTTGTTGGTTCCGTTGCGCGGGCCGAAGAGCGCCATCGGCGCCAGGATCGCCGCGCCGAGAACCACGCCCAGCAACGTGGCCAACACCGCGTCGCGGAACGACAGACCGAAGATGATCGGGAAGCTGCCGAGCACGACGGTGGCGATGGTGTTCGCGCCGCCGAAGGTCAGCCGGAACAGATCGAGTGGACCGGCGGTGCGCTCGGCGTCCGGGATCGGTTCGACACCGTGCACCTCGACCTCGGTGACCTTCGGCGGTGCGGCGAGGTTCTCCGATGCCATGACGTCCCTCCAGCCTCTGTGTGGTGTGGCTCACGGTAAGACGGCTCGTTGGGGCTGGCAAGCAGTTCATTCGTTACAGGGATGTTTCTACTGTCGATTCTCCTGTGAGTGCCGGAACTTCCGTCGATAATGAAGATATCTGCCCCAAATGACGACGGATGGGGCGCGCGGATCAGGTCGAAAAAACCTTGGACAGATTTCGCGGGAGGCCAAGTGGACGAGCTGGACGAGGCCATCGTGGAGCTGCTCGAATCCGACGGACGGCTCACTCACCGAGAGATCGCACGCCACGTGGGGCTGTCCCGATCGGCCGCCGCGGCCCGGATGGCGCGCCTCCTCGCCACCGGCCAGGTCGTCATCCGCGGCGCCGTCCATCCCGCCGTCCTGGGCCGTCCGGTGCACGCACATGTCAGCGTCGGCGTCCACGGTCCGGCCGCTCCCCTCGCGGCCGAACTCGCGCAGCGCGACGACATCCCGTTCCTGTCCTTGACCAGTGGTCAGCACGGTCTGGTCGCGGAAATCCGTTCGGCCTCGTCGCTCGACGTGGATCGAGCGGTGTCCGAACTGCGTGCGCTGCCCGGAGTATCCGGGGTCGACACGCTTGTTTATGTCGAGGTGATGCGTGACGTGATCGGGCCTGTCGGGGAGGTCAGCACCCACCTCGACGACACCGACTGGGCGCTTCTGCTCGAACTGCAGGAGGACGGCCGGGCCTCCTACGTGGACCTTGCCCGCGCGGTCGGGTTGTCCGCGGCCGGGGCGCGGCGGCGTGTGGTCCGCCTGATCCAGAACAAGGTGATCCGCATCGGTGCGGTGGTACGTCATTCCGGTCAGGATCGGCAGAGCGCCATGGGTTTCGGCATTCGGCTCGCCGGCGATCATCACGAGGTCGTCACCGCGCTCACCGGCATGCCGTCGGTCATCTTCGTCGCGCGCACGCTCGGACGGTTCGACGTCCTGGTGACGATTCGGGCGTTCTCGGCCGCCCACCTGGTCGACGTGCTCGACACCGTGCGGGCGTTACCCGGTGTCCGGGGACTGGAGACCTGGTCTCACCTGGACGTGGTGAAAGAGAGCTACGCGTCCGGGCTCAACGCCGTCACCCGTTCTTGACCGACAGCACCCGCTTGCGCAGCCCCTCGGTCGCGGTGTCCATCAAGCCTTTCGCACCCTTCTTCACCAGGAATCCGGGCAGCGGCACCATCAGATCCACGCTCAGATCGAACGTCACGTGCGTCGTCTCGCCGTCGGGCCGCAAGGTGTAGCGCGCCTTCTGCGCCTTCTGCTGTTGCGACTTGACCAGCGTCCACCCCACGCCGTCGTCGTAGACGTCGAAGTCGAGAATCTGCTCGTCGCTGACACCGACGATCTTGACGACCTGGCGAGACCTCTTCGGCCTGCCCTCCTCGTCACGCTCGAGGATCTCGATCTCCTGGTGCGCCGACGACCACTCGGTCAGCGATTCGAGGTCGTAGAGCACGGCGAGGATCTCGTCGGGGGTCGCTTCGATGACGATCTCGCGCTTTTCGGTGACGGCCATGCCGCATATATTGCCGCAGCCGCCGGTATCAAAACTGCACGGCCATCTCGTCGATACGCCGCAACGCCAGTGCGAGCACCGGCAGGTAGGCCGGTGCCCATACCGGGGCACTCATCCAGAGGCGCGACCCGGAGTCGCGGGGTTCGACGCCGTGTCGGGTCGCGGGCACGCCGGCGACCGTCCACCCCCAGGTTCTGCCCTGGTCGAGTTCGGAGATCACGAACGGCAGCGGCACACCGATCGGCGTCCACACGGTGCCGGTGGCGCCGAGTTCGAACGCCGCGCCGTTGAGCTGGGCCCTGGAAACGCTCAGCCCCCACCGCGGCCACGCGTCGAGGTCGGTGAGGATCTGCCACACCGTGTCCGCGGGCGCATCGAGTTGCCTGTCCACCGTCCACATGAGCGGCTGTATACCCCGGCCCGGCGTCACCCGAACTTCGCGTGAAGGGCGGGCAGAAAGCCGGCGAGATGGTTCATCTCCTGCGCGCAGTGCACCAGCAGGTCGCGCGGGTCGGGCAGCTGCCTGGCGGCCACCGGCCGAACGACGGTGTTCGCCAACAGGTTCCCGTGCCGAACCCGGACGTAGGGGCCGCCCATCCAGAACCGGGATCGCATCTCGGCGCCGTCGGCCGTCGGCCGGATCTGGTGGACGAACCAGCCGATGTCGACGGGCACCTCCGACGAGCCCAACCGGGCGCACACTGCGACCGAGTCACCGAGCCGGTCCGGGGGCAGACCCATCTGTTCGGGCGGCAGGAAGCGGATCGCGGCCTTCGCGTATGCCGATCCGAGGTATTCCTCGATCAGCGACGTGCGCCCGACGTAACGGCTGTTCTCGCCGGCGTTGCGGTCGGCCCACCGCGCCGACGCGTGGGCCCGGGGATGCCACAGCTTGTAGCGACGGGAGTCGCTACCGTGCCAGCCGAACCACCAGTCCCACATCTGCGGAGTGACACCCGGCATGTCGGTGCGGACCGAAACCTGGAACCCGCCGCCGCGAAGCTGCCCGTACCCGTTTTCGGTCTGGTGGTATCCGTCATCGAGAAGAGTTGCCACGCTGTCGAATTCGAGCAACACCTGATCGGCCTGCGGGCCGTGGTGCAGCGCGTCGACGACATGGCCTGGGAGGGTGGCCATCTCAGGGTTGAAGAACTCGCCGAAGTCGGTGTTCGCGTCGTCGCCGCGGTATCCGAGATACGCGGCCATCAGACACGGCCCATCCAGCTGTGGAAGCGGCCGTTCGGGTCGTACTCGGCGCGCACCCGATCCAGCTTCGCCATCGCCTCGGGGGTGGCGAACGGTGCCGGACGATTGCCCAGATTCTCGTCGGCGAGTTGGATGCCGCTCTGCAGATGTTCCATCGCGGCCATGTTCGATCTCGCCCAGTCGCCGTACTTCTCGTCGTCGGCGGGGTTCTCCCAGACACCGTAGAGGGCGAGGTAGATCTCGTCTTCGAGGCTGTAGGCCATGTCCTGACGCTGCGGCGAGGGCCCCCAGTTGAGCCACAGGAAATGCGAGGGATGCGGCGGCATGGTCTCCAGGATGCGGGTGATGCCGGGCATCAGCTCATCGGCCGATGCCGACGTCCAGATGTTGTCGGCGGCGTAGCGGTGGTTGTCGGGATAGTTGCTCATGACGCCCGCGTACCAGGTCTCCATGTCTGCGGGAGCGTAGGGCACGGCGGCGATGGCCTTATCGCGCACCGGACAGGTCTCCAGCAGGGCGAGCGCATCGACCGCGTCCTGCTCGGAGTCGGCGAAAACCGGTGAGGCGAAGACGATTCCGGGAGTATCGAGCCCCATCCCCGGCACCGATCTCGACGCGGCGATCTGCAGCTCCACCTTCCGGTCCACCTCGGCGCTGATCGACCTCGCCCACGGGTAGATCTCATCGGCCAGCTCCATGGGGTAGACGTAGAGGCTGCTGCCGATCACCGCGGGCTGCTTGTAGAGCTTGAGGCGGAACGCCGTCACCACCGCGAAGAAGCCCGGCCCTGAACCCCTTGCAGCCCAATATAAATCGGGATGGTGATCGGCGTCGATGTGAAGGATCTCGCCGTCAGCGGTGACGACGTCGAGGCCGATGACGCTTTCACACGCCGGGCCGAGCACGCGACTGTTCCAGCCGTATCCGCCTTGCAGCAGATACCCGCCGATGCACACGCCCTTGCAATGCCCGGCGGGGAAGAACAGGCCCTGCTTGCCCAGGATGCCGGCGAGGACGCTGCCGCCCATACCGGGTCCCACCACCGCGGTGCCGGCTTCGGCGTCGATCTCGCACTGGTTGATGTCGTGCATGTCGAGCAGGACGCCGCCGTCGCGGACGTGGTTGCCTGCCCAGCTGTGCCCGCCGGACCGGATCCCGATCTGCAGATCCTGCTCGGCGGCGTACCGGACGGTGGCGACCACGTCGTCGACGTCGGTCGCCTGGACGACGAGGTCGGGGTAGCGCTGCGGGGTCCGGGCGTTCCACACGGTCTGCGCGCGCGCCCGCTCGTACCCGTCGTCGTTGCGGAAGAAGTGTCGTTTCGGCAGATCCATCTCACCCTCCGAGAGATTCGCATAGCGGATCTTTGTAGTCCGTACAGCGAATCAATATAGTGACGGGATGGCGGCGACGGACGAGAACGGACAAATTGACGGAAGCGACGGCCGCGACGACGGACTGCAGGTCCTGCGCCGAGCCGCTGCCGCTCTCGACGAGATCGCGACCGCTCCCGGCCGGCTTCGCCTGGTCGACCTCGGGACGAATCTGGGCCTCGCGAAGTCGACGGCTCGGCGGCTGCTCGTCGCGTTGGTCGACGTCGGTTTCGCCGCGGTGGACGACACCGGGCGCTACCGCCTCGGGGACCGATTGCTGGGGCTGACGAGTGCGGACGGCGCCAACCTCGCGGCGCAGTTGCGCCCCGTGATCGAACGGGTCGCCGCGGCCACCGAGGAGACCGTCGATCTGTCGGTGTTGCGCGGCAGGCAGATGTGGTTCATCGACCAGATCGAGTCGGCGCACCGGCTGCGCGCCGTATCGGCCGTCGGTGAGCGCTTCCCCCTCGACGTCACCGCCAACGGGAAAGCCGCGCTCGCGCTCCTCGACGACGCCTCGGCGCGCGTCTCGGCGATCACCTTCGACCGCGACGAGCACACCGCGGGGATCTCGGCCGCCGGCATCGCCACTCGACTGGCGAGCGGCCACATCGTGGCGATCTCGGTGCCCGCGCCCACCGACCGCTTCCGCGCCAACGAATCGGTGATCGTCGACGCGCTGCGGGGCGTGGCGAACGACCCGGCATGGACTAGCTGAGACCGAGAGCAACGGCGCCGTACATCAGGGTGGAGACGTTGAGCCGGGTGGGATTCAGTTGCGACATCCGTTCGACGAATTCGCCGGCACTGGCGCCTTCGGCCAGCAGACGGTCAGCCTGTTCGAGGTAGGCGATCGTGTCGGACAGGACACGGGCATCTTCGGGCGCACCCTCGCGCCGATGCGCGGCCACGACGATCTTCGGATGCCGCGCCTGAACTTTTTCGATCGTGCCGATCCACTGCCGTCGCGCCTCGTGATCGGTGCCCATGAGTGCGCAGTGCACGTCGTTGTAGGCGATGTCGCCGACGATGACGGCATCGAGTTCGGGTAAGTGCAGGTAGGACGAATCGACGTGGTCGGATTGGCCGGTTGCCACGACGAGCAGATCGTGACCCTCGAGTTCAATACGGTCACCCTCAAGCACTTCGGGCACGATGACGGTCGAGACGAGTTCGTCGACGAACATCGCTGCGTATGTCGCCCTCTCGGCGCCGGAGCTCACTTCGTTCTCGATGTGGCGAACCGTGGCTTCGGTCGCGACGACCCGGGCTCCGGGGAATCGCACGAGAAGGGTTGCGCCACCGAGATAGTGGTCGAGATGACTATGCGTGATGAAGATCGTGGTGAGCACCGTGCCGGTGAGTTCGATCCAGTCGGCCAGTGCCTGCGAATCCACGAGGGTCGGAAGTGTGTCGACCAGGACGGCCTCCCTCTCGCCGACGATCAATGTCACCGAGGTCGGCGGCCACGTCCATCCCTCGTCGGGAGGGGCGATGTCAAGAGGCGGTTCGAGCCGCCGCGGCCGGGCGGTGAACGTCTCGAGAGTCAGGGTCTTGCTCATACATATCCCCTCCAAGGCGCCCTTTTTTGACCTATAGGTTCAAAATAGCACCAACTGACTGGGAACGAGCCTTCGAGCGAAATCAGAGAAGCGCTACGGCTGCATCTACAGCGCGCAGAAGCCGCTCGGGTCCGGAATCGACGCGCGCCAAGACGTGCACACCGGTCGCTGTGCTCAACAGCATGCTGGCCACATCTGCAGCGTCCAGGTCGGCCCTGATGTCGCCCTCCCGCTGGCCGCGCTCGATCAGCTCGCGAAAAGCCCCTTCGGTCCGACCGAACAGCTCGAGCACCCCGCGGGTGACGTCTTCGTCGATCCGTCCGAGCTCGACTGCGCTGTTCGTCGCAAAACAGCCCCGGCGGTCGGCACGCTCGAAGTCAGCTTCCACCAGGTAGAGCAGTACCCGACGGAGAATTTCTTTGGCGGGCCCGGGGCTGTTCAGCAGCGCGCCCACGGCCTCCACCCGCATGTCGAGGTACCGCCGAAGCGCACGGTCGTACAGTTGCCGCTTGCCGCCAAAAGCGTTATACATGCTGCCTCTGGCGATCTGGAGCTGCTCGGCAAGCTGTTGCGGCGTCGTGGCGCCGTAACCCTGACCCCAGAACACATCCACCGCTCGATCGACGGCTACCGCCGGATCGAATTCCTTCGGCCGTCCCACGATCGAAGACTACAGCCGTTCTTGACCCGTCGGTCGACAACTGTCACTCCACTACCGCTGTCACTCCACTACTACTGTCACCCCACTATCGCGATGGCGAAGCCGTCCCACCCCTTCGCTCCCACGGTCTGGATCGCGGCGGTGTCGAGCCGCGGGTGGGCACCCATCATGTCGAACATTGCCCGGACCGCCTGCGCCTGCTCGTCCCCCGGCTGCGGGTCGAGCACCCGGCCGCTGCGGGCGATGTTGTCGACGACCACGACCGTGCCGGGTCTGCCGAGCCTGATCGCCCACTCGACGTAGGCGACGTTGTTCTCCTTGTCGGCGTCGATGAACACCAGATCGAACGGCGCGCGCTCGGCCAGCCCGGGCAGCGACTCCAGCGCCGCGCCGACGACGATCTCCACACGGTCCGCGATCCCTGCGCGGTCCAGATTCTGCTGGGCGACGTCGGCGTGCGAGGGCTCGTATTCGAGCGTCACGACGGAGCCGTCCGGCCCGACGGCCCGCGCCAGCGAGATGGTGCTGTAGCCGGCGAGCGTGCCGATCTCCAGCACACGGCGCGCTCCCGACATCCGCACCAGAAGCGACAGCAGTTTGGCGTGCTGGGCCGAGACCTCGATGGCGGGCATGCCCGCGGCGCCGGCGGCCTCCCGGGCCGCGCGCAGCGCATCGTCCTCACTGTGCAGGGTGCGGGTGAACAGGTTGTCGAGCGCAGTCCAGTCAGGCATCCGAGCAGGAGATGTCACGGCGTCGACGGTACTCCCGGGCGCACCGGTGTTTGTCGGGCCGACCTCCGGGTAGTTCGGCCTCCCCAAGCACCACCACGACAGGAGGAAACATGCCCGCGGGTGAAACAGGTTTCGACGATGTGAGCTTCGACCTGATCTCGGTCCAGTACCACTCCCTCAAGGCCGGTCACGACTACGGGCAGTACGTGCGGGATGCCCGCAACGCCGGGCTCGACGACGTCGCGTCGTTCTTCGAGCAGGTCATGTCCGAGGATGCGCAACGGGCACGCCGATGCCACGAGTTCCTCGCGAAGCTGCAGGGCGCGAGCGCGTAGTCAGCCGACGACCTTGCGCAGCCGCGTACCGCGCTGATACGCCAGCACCATCGGATCCCGCCCGGCCTTGGTCGGCTCGGAGGTGAGCACCACCCTGGGCTCGTCGCCGTAGGCCATCGTGTGGATGTGCTCGACCTCGGCGACGCGAAAGACCTGAGGGTTCGGATCGTCGTCGCTGGTCATCAGCAGCTGATCGCCGGCCACGATGTCCTCGACCGCTACCTGCGTCGTCTCCACTACCGCACCCCTTCGTTCGCATAGACGACCCGCAACACGTGAGCCACCTCCGCACCCATCAGAGCACCTACGAGCTCGGTGTACACGGCGACGAAATGCGGGCCGTGCGGTGGATCGGCATCCGACAGGTGATGGGCGATCTCGTGCAGGACCACCAGTTCACGTAATGCCCAGGCGCTTCGGCCCTCCGGCACCGCGATCGTCGCCGCGTCCTCGGTGCGCTCGTAGTGCGCCGCGGTGACACCACGGCGCGGCCGTACCCGCAGCGGCGTCGCAGCGGGCCAGCGCTCACGGACGGCAGGATGGGCCAACACGTCGTCGACGTAAGCCGCGACGGAGTCCACCGACCCGAACCGGGCTTCCGGCGGCAGCGTCAGCTGCGTTCCGAAGAAGTCGACCACCGGATTGGCGCGCTCGGCGGCACGGTCGAACATGGTCCGCACGAATCCCTCTGCGGCATAGACCTTTGCGCGCTGGGCGTCCCGCGTCATCGCTCCAGTGCTGACCTCGCCCCGGCCAACTCGGTGCCACCGCCGAGCCGGGCCCGCCGGCCTGCCCGGTCACCGGCGCGACGTGCCGCCGACGAGTATCCCGCGGTGGCGCTCGTCGCACGCCACGTGCCGCGCGCCTTCGACGTCTGGCGGTAGTAGTCCTTGAGCTCGAGATCTTTGTTGCGCAATGCGATCGCCGTGCCCGGGATGCTGGCGGGCCCGCTCCTGGCCTCCTGCTGTGCCTGTTCCCGGGCCTCGGCCAGCCGCTGGCCCACCCGCGCCCCGAACGCCAGCTGGAAGTTGATGCGCGCCGTGATGGTCGGGGTCGGCTTGTGCGCCCCGGTGGCGAGGTAGTCCTTCGACGCCCGCACCATCTGCATGACCAAACTGGTGTAGAGCGTGTGGCTGGCGTCGATGTCCTCGGCGAAGCCGTAGGCGTAGACGAACGTCGAATTCGACGCGATGTCGCACTTGACGTCGTTGGCGGCGGCGATGACGACGAACAGCTGCACGTAGGTGCGCAGCCCCCTGGCACCGGGTTCGCCGATGGTGATGGTGCGCTGCACCGGCGTCTGCGCCTTGGTCCGCTTGTCGCCGTGGCTGCGGGCGACGGCGAGGTCGATCGACGTGACGGTGGCCAACCGCTGCGCAGCCGCCATGAAGGCCTCGGCTTCGTGCGGATTGTCGGTGCCCTCGGCTTGGCGCAGCAGCGCGGCGATGCGGGACAGCATCTTCTCGTCGGTACTCATGACAGGAAGGCTAGGGATTCTCTACGACGTTTCACTGGCCGCCAGTATCCCTCATCCCCAACGCGACTTTCCTCCCCAGCGCGCCGGTTCACTTCTTGACGAAACCGTCCAGCGCGGTGACCAGCTGCCCGGAGAGCGGGTCCTGCTTGGCGTAGTTGGCGATGTTGTCGCTCGGGTCGTCGCGCAGCACATGGTTGACACCCTCGAGCTTCACGAGTGTCACGTCGGTGTGCGCCAGCGCGTCGACCAGCGGCTGCACCGCCTCACACCGCGCCTGGCTGTCGGAATCCGAGCACGTCACCAACACCGGGGTGCCCGCGGGAATCGCCGCAGCCAGCGCGAGCGGGTCGACCTTGTCCGCCTCGATGACAGCCTTGATGTTGCCCGCGTTGACGATCGAGTTCAGTCCGTCGGGCAGGTTGTCGGCAACGGTGCCCCTGGTGCGGATCTGCTCCACCGCCGCCTGCCATGTCGCGACCGTCTCCGGCGACCCGTCGGCCTTCACCCGGTTGGTGATGATGTCGAGGTAGCGCCCCGGAAGGGGCTGAAAAAGGCCGAGGGAGTGCACTTTTGGAGCCTCGGGCGACGTGTCGCCGGCGAGTGCCATCGCGTGGATGGTGCCCTCCCCCAGCGCGTAGACCGAGATCTTCCCCGGATCGGTCGCCGGCCGTTCGGCCAGGAACCTCACCGCTGCCTTGGCGCCGGAGGTGTAGACGGAGCTGACGACGTCGGCCGGTTTGTCCTTGTACGGCCCCAGGCCGGTGCGGCCTGTTCCGACCTTGTCATAGCGCAGGCTCGCGACCCCGCGGTCGGACAGCAGCTCGGCGAGCATGCGCATGTTGCCGATCGGACCTGCCACGACGTTGTCGCCGTTGCGGTCGGTGCCGCCGCTCTCGGAGATCAGCAGCGCGGCGGGCGCGGGCTGCCCCTCGGCGCGGTACCGGTAGGTGCCGTGCATCGTCAGCCCGTCGGCCTCGAACGTCACCTCTTCGTCCGTCCAGTTCGACTGCGCGCCCGAGCCCTCATCGGATGAGCATCCCGTGACCAACAGTAGAAGCGAAAGGACAACGGCGGTAAGCGTTTTCACAACTTCGACTCGATCCATGCGGTGACGTCGTCGAGCACCACGCCCTGCTCGGGTTCGTTGAACACCTCGTGGTAGAGGCCCGGATACACCTTCAGGTGCACGTCGGTGGATCCGACGCACTCGACCAGTTTCCGGCTGCCCCCGACGGGGATGAGCTTGTCCTGGTCACCGTGCACGATCAGCAGCGGTGCGGTGATGGCGGCGGCGCGCTGGGGCATCGTCTCGCCGACACCGATCAGCGCGCGTCCGATACCGGCGGGCAGCTTGCCGTGATGGACGAGGGGGTCGTTCTCGTACGCCGAGACCACCTGCGGATCGCGCGACACCGCGTCGGCGGGCAGATCCTCCACCGGCAGGCCCGGTGCGATCCTGCCGACGACTTTCGCGAGAAGCATCTTCAGCGGGGGGACGTCTTCCTGGGCGTTGACAGCGGGGCCGCTCAGCACCATGGCGTCGTAGTCGTCGGGATGCTCGACGCCGTAGGTGAAGACGACACCGCCGCCCATGCTGTGGCCCAGCACGATCAGCTTCACCCCGGGATGCTCCGAGCGGGCGATGCCGACCAGGGTGTGGAAGTCGCCCGTGAACTCGGTGATGTCGCGCAGGTAGACGCGCTTGCCGCCGGAACGGCCGTGCCCGCGGTGGTCCAGCGCGTAGGTGGCCAGGCCTGCCTCGGCGAACCGGGCGGCGACGTGGTCGTAGCGGCGGGCGTGTTCGGCGTAGCCATGGGCCACCACCACGACGCCGCGGGCTGCCTCGGGCGTCCATACGTCGTAGACGATCCGGACACCGCCGATGCCGTTGAAACTGCGTTCGGTGTGGGTCACGGCCATGTCAGGGAGACTATCGGGCGGTCCCGGATCACAGCGGCCCGCGCAGGACCGGGCTTGTCACACCCGGTGCGTAAGCTGCTTTTCGTGACCGTCTTGGCTCTTGACGATGCTGATCGGAGAGGCAGTGCCGAGGACGCGTTTCTGGCCGATGCGCAGAAGTACCGGCGGGAACTGCTGGCGCACTGTTACCGGATGACCGGATCGCTGCACGATGCGGAGGACCTGGTTCAGGAAACGTACTTACGGGCCTGGAAGTCCTACAAGAACTTCCAGGGCAAATCGTCGGTGCGCACGTGGCTGTACCGGATCGCCACCAACACCTGCCTGACGTCGCTGGAGGGCCGCAAGCGTCGCCCGCTGCCGACGGGTCTGGGCGGGCCGGCGTCGGATCCCACCGGCGACATCACGCCACGCCACGAGGTCGCGTGGCTGGAGCCGCTTCCCGACTCACCGCATGACGACCCGTCTGATCCGTCGGTGATCGCGGAGTCCCGCGAATCGGTGCGGCTCGCGTTCATCGCGGCGTTGCAACATCTGTCACCGCGGCAGCGGGCGGTGCTCGTGATGCGCGAAGTGCTGCAGTGGAAGGCGGCCGAGGTCGGCGAGGCGATCGGCGCGTCGACCGCCGCAGTCAACAGCCTGCTCCAGCGGGCCCGCGCGCAGCTCGACGAGATCCAGCCCACCCGAGATGACGAGCCCGCACCGCCGGAATCTCCGGAGGCGGCGGATCTGCTCGCGAAGTACATCGCGGCGTTCGAGAACTACGACATGGACAAGCTTGTCGAGCTGTTCACCGCCGACGCGGTCTGGGAGATGCCGCCTTTCGACGGCTGGTACTCGGGCCCCGCCGACATCATCACGCTGTCGAAGGTCCACTGCCCGGCTCGGGGGCCGGGCGACATGCGGTTCATGACCACGACGGCCAACGGCCAGCCTGTGGCGGCGCTGTACATGCTCAATCCCGAGACGGGCGTGCACGAATCGTTTCAGCTGCAGGTGTTGGACACCCGTTCGACGGGCATCGCGCACGTGGTGGCGTTCATGGAACGCGAGCTGTTCGCCAAGTTCGGCCTTCCCGCCACGCTCTGAGAGCTAACCGCCCGTACGCAGCCGGCTCAGCACCGCGTCGATCGCGGCGCCGAATGCGCGTTGCTCGGCTTTCGACAAGCCGTCGAACACCACGGTGCGAACCAGGTCGACGTGGCCCGGCGCCGCCGTCTGCAGCGCGGCCAGTCCCGCGTCGGTGAGCGCGACCGTCGCGCCGCGGCGGTCGTCCCCGTCGCCTTCCCGCTCGACGAGTCCGCGTCCGCGCATCCTGCGCAGCTGATGCGACAGCCGGCTCTGTTCCCAGCCGATCAGCTGACCGAGTTCGTTGATGCGCATCGGCCCGCGTTCCGACAGCGCGACGAGAACGTCGTAGTCGGACAACGACAGCTCACAGTCCTGCTGGAGCTGACGGTGCATCGCGGTGTACAGCTTGCTGGTCATCGCGAGGTAGTCGCGCCAGATCCGCTGCTGCTCGTCGGTGAGCCATTCCATGTGGTCCAGCCTAGCGCCGGAATACATGACACATCATGCATGTTGTCGGGTGCACAGCAGCCACCTAGGCTGACAGGGACTCCCGAGGAGTGATCGCACATGACCACCGCACACAGCATCGTCGACGTCCGGCGTGCCGACGACCGCGCCAAGACCAAGATCGCATGGTTGGACTCCAAGCATTCCTTCTCGTTCGGCGGCCATTACGAACCCGACAACACACACCACGGTCTGCTGCTGGTCAACAACGACGACATCGTCAAGCCGGGCACCGGATTCGACACTCACCCGCACCGTGACATGGAGATCGTGACGTGGGTGCTGCGCGGCTCCCTTGTGCATCAGGATTCGACAGGCCATTCGGGGGTCATCTATCCCGGCCTGGCACAGCGGATGTCGGCCGGACGCGGGATTCTGCACTCGGAGAAGAACGACTCGTGGACGCTGACCGGCCAGCAAACCCACAGTGAACCCGTGCATTTCGTGCAGATGTGGGTGGTGCCCGACGAGTCCGGGATCACGCCCGGCTACCAGCAGCTGGAGATCGACGACGAACTCCTGCGCGGCAACCTCGTGACGATCGCGTCGGGGATGCCCGAGCACAGCGATGCTGCGGCGATCACCATCCGCAACAGGTACGCGGCGTTGCACGGCGCGCGCCTGGAGCCCGGGCAGAGTGTCCAGCTCCCCGAGGCGCCCTACCTCCATCTGTTCGTCCCGAGAGGCGAGGTCGTCCTCGAGGACGCCGGCGCGCTGCATGAAGGCGACGCGGTGCGATTCACCGCCTCCGGCGGGCAGCGCGTGACGGCGACCGAACCCGCCGAGATCCTCGTCTGGGAGATGCATGCGGGACTTGCTGCGGCATAAGCGAATTCCTGTTCTCGTCCTGAGTGCGTCGCTGCTCGCCGGGTGTACCGGCGGGCAGTCCACCCAGCCCGTGCCGCCCCAGCAGTCGGGGACGTCGTCCCAGTCGGTCGCCGCGCCGCCGACCGGCTCGGCGCCCGTGACCGTCGAGGTCGCCGCAGACCTCGCGGACGCACCGTTCGACCAGCCCCGCGTGGCCGTGGTGCCACAGGGGTGGACCATGTCGGTGTGGGCGCGGACCTCACGTCCGCGCCTGATGGCGTGGAGCCCCGACGGCAGCCTGCTGGTGTCGGTGCCCAGCGCCGGCCGGGTGCTGAAGTTCACGCCTCGCGGCGACGGGCCGCCCGAGGAGTCCGTGCTGCTCGACGACCTCGACGAACCCCACGGGCTGGCCTTCGCGGGCCCGACGCTGTACGTGGCGCAGAGCGATCAGATCGACGCCTACGACTATGCGGCCGGGGCGGCCACCAACCCGCGCGTCGTCGCCGGAAGTCTCCCCGACGACCGCAGCCCCGATCTTCGCGGCGCGTACTCGCATGTGCTCAAGAGCGTCGCCGTCGGTCCGGACGGCGCTGTCTACTTCTCGATTGGTTCCACGGGAAACATCTCCGAACAGGACCGCACCGCGACACCCCCGCGCGCGACGATCATGCGGGTACCGCCCGGCGGGGGCCCGGCGGCGCCGTTCGCGACCGGCGTGCGCAACGGGACAGGGTTGGCTGTTGCCCCCGACGGTGCCGTCTGGATCGCCAACAACGGCCGCGACAACGTGCCGTTCCCCGAACCGGGGCCGTCCTACGGGCAGGTCATCCCCGAGTACGTCGGCGAGAACCCGCCGGAGCAGATCGCCAAGCTCACGTCGGGCCGCGAATTGGGGTGGCCGTACTGCAACAACGTGGGCGGGCCCGCCGATCTGTCGTTCATCCGCGACGTCCAGACCAACCCCGACGGCGAGCGGATGGACTGCGCGGCGCTTCCCCCGGTCGAGCAGAGCATGGGCGCGCATTCGGCACCGCTCGGGCTGAGTTTCGTCGACGGAGAACTGCCGGAGCCGTTCACGCGTGGCGCCCTCGTCGGGGTCCACGGGTCGTGGAATCGGCAGCCGCCGCGGGAACCCGCGGTGTCGTTCTACCCGTGGCGTGACGGCGAACTGGGCGATCAGCAGACGCTGGTCGGCAACTTCCAGGCCGACGACGGATCGCGTTGGGGCCGTCCGGTGGCGGCGGTCGTCGGACCCGACGGCGCGGTCTACATCACCGACGACGCAGCGGACGCGATCTATCGCCTGGCCCCTCCGAACTGACGGCCGTGGTGGCGAGCCCGTTGAGCACAGAGGACATCTGTGCCTCGGTTTCCACCGCCAGCTTTTCGAACATGAGCTTTATCACCGGGCTGAACAGCTTTGCGGTGCCCTGCATTTCGATATCGGCGACGTAGCTGATGACGGACCCGGAATCCTGCGGGTCCACCGTGATCGTGTCGACGGTGCGGGAGGATTGATTCTCCCCGACGAACACGACCCGGTGGTCGGACAGTTCTTCGAGCTTGTAGGTCAGCTCGGTTCTCACGCCGAAGAACTTCGACACGGTGTGCCAGTAGGCGCCCTCGGCAACCGGGCCGCGGTCGATGCGCTCGCAGGACTGCGTTCCCGGGTCCCACTGCGTCGCATGCTCGAAATCCTTGAGGTACTCGACGACCCGATCCGGCGGCGCACTGACGGTGAAGGTGCGGGAAACGGTAGGCATCTGTGGTGGTTACCCGGTCCCCAGCAAACTCACGCCTCATGCCGCGGCCGACGTCAGCCAGGCGGCGATGTCCCCGGCGATCGGGCCGGAGGTCAGTCGGAACGACCGCAACGGCCCGATCAGCGGTTCGTCGAAACCGGCGAACCACAGCCCCGGGGCTGCGGCCGGCAACCCGTTGGCGGTCGGCTTGCCCTGCGCGTCGAGCACGTCGAGGTGGCCGGCCAGCGGTTTCAGCCCGTGCTCGTACCCGGTCGCAGCGATCACGGTGTCAGGGGTGATCGCCGAGCCGTCCGCCAGCACGACCCGGTCCTCGTCGAAGGCGGACACGGCTGCGACGATTCCGATGCGTCCGCTGCGCACCCGGGGCACCAGTTCGTCGCCGAGCGTCGGAATCTGATCGTCGTCGAGCAGAGCCGTGTAGATGCCCCGCGACGGGACCGGCAACCCTGCGTCGGACAGATCGCCGAAGCGCAGTCGCCGCATGACCGCGGCCGCACCGTCGAGCACCGGGACCGGCAGCATCCCGAAGACCGGGCTGAACGCGTCGACCGGGATACCCATCGCCGACCGCGGCACCAGATGCGGCGGGGTGCGCACCGCCATGCGCACGTGCGCTGCGACGTTGTCGCTCAGCTGTAGTGCGATGTCGGTCGCCGAGTTCCCCGCGCCGACCACCAGGACGTCCTTGCCCGCGAACGGCGACGCGTTGCGATAGTGCGCGGAATGCAACAGCTCGCCGCTGAAGGTGTCGATTCCCGGCCACGCCGGATACGAGGGCGTGTGGTAGTTGCCCGTCGCGATCACCACGGCCGCGCATCTGATCGGCCCGTCGTCGGTGCTCAACACCCAGCCGCCGCCCTCGCGGTCGACGCGAGCGACGGTGCATCTCAGGCGGACTCGTATGTCGTGCCGCCGCACGTACTCGTCGAAGTAGTCGACCATCTCGTCGCGTCCGGGCCAGCGCCCGTACCGCGCGGGGATCCGCTGGCCCGGTAGATGTGACCAGAACCCACAGGTGTTGAGCCGGAAGCCGTCGTAGAGAGAACGCCACGTCGAGGCAGGTGCATCGGCACGGTCGACGACGAGGGCGTCGACGCCGTGGTCGTGACGAAGCCGCCGCGCGATGGCCAACCCGCACGGGCCGGCGCCGACGACGACCACCCGTTCGTCTGCCGGCATCGGCTACGGCAGCTGTCTGGTGGTGAGCAGCCCTTCGGTCAGGTCGCGACGAAACTGCTCGAGCATCGACCGGCGCCGCAGCGGCGGGCTCTCGGTGTGCGCCTCCTGCGCCACGCCGTTGATGACGTCGGCGAGGGCGTCGATCGACGACCACGCGGGGCTCCAGTCCAGCAGCTGCTGCGCCCGCGCGCAGTCGAGCAGCGGAACACTGAACGCCATGTCCAGCCAGCCACGGTCGATCGGCTGCAGCCGCGCCCGCCAGCTCAGGTCGACCAGCGGACCCAGGAGCGCGGACGGGACGTGAACTGCCTTGGCCCGTAGCACCTTTGCGACGTCGTCGCGTGTCAGCGGTGGTTCGGCCGCGAGGTTGAACGCCCCGCGCTCCCGCCGCTCGACGACGCGCACGATGGCGTCGGCCACGTCGTCGGAATGGATCAGGGGTATGCACAATCGCCGGTCCAGCGGCAGCAGGGGCAGCAGCGGGATCGCCAGCATCGGCACATAACCGGGGAGCGCGTAGCGCATCAACCCGCTCGCGGCCAAGCGCTGCACGATGAAGCCCGGGCGCACGCGCGCGATCGTGACGCCGCCGCCCTGCTCTTCGTAGGCATCGAGCAGCGTCTCGGCCTCGGACTTGTGGCGACTGTAGGGCGAGGTGGGGACGCCGGCGGTCGACCACGACTCGTCGACCCGCCGGCCGTAGCGACCCGACGCGTAGGTGCCGACCGACGACATGTGCACCAGCTGCCCGACGCCGCCGTCGTGGGCGGCGTCCAACACCGCCGAGGTGCCGCCGACACCGGTCTGGTGCAGGTAGCTGATGTTGCGGGTCGGTTGAAATCCCCAGGCGAGGTGGACGACGGCGTCGGCGCCGTCGAGCACCTCTCGAAGGTGTTGGGTCTCTTCGCGATTCGCAAGGTCCAGGCCATGCCACGCGACCCGCCGGTATACGCCGTTCGGTGGCGGTGGCCTGCGCACCACACCCACGAGCTCGTGGTCGGCGTCGCTCTCGGTCAGCCGGCGCAGCAGAGCCGTCCCGACATTGCCGGACGCTCCGGTGATCACGATTCTCATGAGGTGCTGCCCGGCGATCTCTGCGGCGAGAAGTGCATGCCCTCTGCTACCCGCTGCGGTGCCGGATACACGCAGCGCGGGTCCGCCGCACCGGCATCCGGGTTCAGCAAAGGCGGCCGCGACCAGCCCGGCACCTTCCCGTGATACTGCTGTGACGAAAGTTGACAGTGCGCCTGCTGGGATTACTGTTATTACGCCTGATCCGATTTCCCGATAGGAGCCGCCGGTGACGACTCCGACCGCAAACTCCCGGCGCCGCGCCGCCGTCACACGGTCCGTCTTCGCGATGGCGATGTGCACGGTTCTCGCGATGGCGGCCGCGGCTCCCCCGGCGCACGCCGCCAGTGCGCGCGAACTCCTCGCGGCGGCCATCGCGAATACGAAGGGCTCCTATCTCGTCTACAACTTCGGCTCGGGATTCCCCGCGCCGATGCTCGACGCCGCAGGAAACTCCTACGAGCTGAACAACGGCGGGCGACTGATGATCATCAAGTCCGCGTCGCAGCGGCTCGCTCCCCGGCTGCTGGCCGACTCGCACACCGGGTACCAGGCGCGCTGCGAGCAAGACCCCCGGGCGCGAACGTCCGAGGGGTTGCGTCAGGCGTCCGAGACCTTCTCACCGCTGCAGGCGTGGCAGGCGCTCGGCCAGCCGACGATCGCCATCAACGCCAACTTCTTCGACGTGCGCGGCCAGCAGGGCGGCTCGTGGAAAACCACCGGCTGCAGCTCACCGCTGGGCGCCTACGTCGACAACACCCGCAACCTCGGCCGGACCAACGCGGCCGTGACGGGCACGCTCGCCTACGCCGGCAAGCAGGGCCTCTCGGGCGGTGACGAACGATGGATGGCGCTGTCCACCATGATCATTCCCGTCCAGGGCGCGCCGTTCGTGGTACCGCCGAGCGGTGACGACGACTACGACGCCGCCACCCCCGTCGTCACCCGGCTGATCAATGACGGCACCCGTTTCGTCGCCGTTGCCGGCCTCGGTCTGCTGGCGCCGGGCGAGACGGGGCAGCTCAACGATCCGGGGCCGAGCGCGGCGCGCACGGCGATCGCTTACGTCAAGGATCGCGATGAGATGTACGTGTTCCAGGGCGGCAGCTACACCCCCGACCAGATCCAGGATCTGTTCCGTGGCTTGGGTAGTGACACCGCCGTGCTGCTCGACGGCGGCGGTTCGTCGGCCATCGTGTTGCGCCGCGACACCGGCGGCATGTGGGCCGGGGCCGGGTCGCCCCGCGGATCGTGCGACACGATGGCGGTGCTGTGCGATTCGCGTGAGCGCGCCCAGCCGGCATGGCTCGCGTTCAACTGACCTCGCACCGCGAGAGCGCGTGTCTGCACGGCGGCGCGCCGCGATCAGCTGTACAAATGCGCACGCTCGCCACGCATCGACCGGCCGTGACTCACAACCTAGAGCCGGCACGCGCTGACGGCCGCGGCGCGCGTCTGCGCGAGGTATCCGGAGCCGAACAGCACCACATGCGCGAGCAGCGGATACAGCTGGTGCAACCCGATGCGGCCCCGCCAGCCGTCGCGCAGCCGGTGCTCGGACTCGTAGCCGCCGAGCACCGCGTCCAGGTGCGGGCAGCCGAACAGCGCGAGCATCGCGAGGTCGGCTTCCCGGTGGCCACCATGGGCAGCCGGGTCGATCAGCACCGCGCCGCCGGACGTCCACATGACATTGCCGCTCCACAGATCGCCGTGCAACCGCGCCGGTGGGTCACCGTCGTCGAAATCGCCTGTCCTGCAACGTCGCATCACTTCGGCAAGAGCGATGCGCGTCTCCGTGTCGAGCGATGCTCGCGCAGCCATCGGCGCGAGTCGGTGCTCGGCGTAGAACGCACCCCACGACGCTAGACTCGCGTAGGCCATCGGCAATGGCTGCTGCAGCGGACCGAAGAACCCGGGCCCGTCCCAGCCGGACGGTGCCGCTCCGAAGCCATCCGCGCCCGCGTCGTGTGTGCGCGCCAGACGCGCGCCGAAGTCGTGCGCCATGGCCGCAGTGGGCGACGACGGCGTGAGGCGCTCGAGCGTGAGAGAAACCTCGTCCACCGCGAGAACCCGCGCGCACGGCACCCCGCCCTCAGCCTGCGCCAGCCATCGCAGACCCGCTGCCTCGCAGGCGAAGAAACTGTTGGGAGCGTTGGCGTTCCGCTTGATGTACTCCCTCACGCCTTCTCCGGATCGGGCCGGCCGAACCAGAAGAACGCAGCGCTGACGGTGACCACCACCGCGCCCAGCGCAAGGATCGGAGCCACGGTGAAACGTGTCAGCGTCGCCCCGACGAGAGCGCCGAAGCACATGGTGGCAACGACGGCAATGCGCAGCCTCTGCCGGGCACCGGTGCCGCCTGCCAGCTTGCTGTCAACGCCGATGCCGACGATGGTCGAGGTCAACACCGTGGTGGTCAGCTCCTGGATGCCGAATTGGCGCGCCGTCGAATGCTGGACACCGAAAGCCGTTGCCAGCCCGGCGATCACCACCAATTTTGTGTCGTCGTGATAGTGCAGCACCCCTGCTCCGCACAGGATCGCCAGCACGACGAGCAGCACGATCTCGACGCCGAGGGCCGTCGCGATCCATACCCGCACGTTTGCGCCCAGGTGGCGCACCAATCGGCCACCGACGACGGCGCCCAGCAGAAAGCAGGTGAACGCCACGACCGCGGCAGTCAGGTCGACGACGGTGTGCGACGCGAACCAGAAGCCGAGGAACACCACGTTGCCCGTCATGTTCGCGACGAACACGTGGCCGAGCACGAGCACGCTGACAGCGTCGATCAACCCGGTCGTGAAGGTCAGCAGCAGAAGCGCGGCCTCCGTCTGACGTTGCGATACCGGCGAGGCGATGGCCACGGCAGGCAGGCTAAAGCTGCGGCGTCAGATCGAACGACGTGATGGTGGACATCCTGATGATGCGCCAGTCGCTGCCTTCACGCTGCATCGTCAGGCGGTACGACAGGTAGCGCAGCGCCGGGATGTTCTTGGTGACCGGACTCGTCGCCACCGAGTTCGTGTACACCAGCGCCGTAGCTTCGGTCGGCACCGACGGCGGCGACACGGATTCGACCGCCGCGCCCATCACCTGGGTCGTGTTGGTGACCTGGGCCTGCTTGTTGGGTTCGACGATGGCGTCGATGTAGCGGCGGTACTCATCGGCGAAATCACCGCCCAGGAATACCGTGGCGCGGTCGGCCAACGTGTTCATGTCGTCGGGGGTGTACGTCCACAGCGTCGTGATCGCGTCGGTCGCCGTGCGCGCGATGTCCAGCTTGGTGGCGACGAGGGCACGCTCGGCCAGGTAAGGCTGGACCATGGCGCCGGCGAAAGCACTCGCGCCGATGAACACCGCCGAGGCGACGGCCGCAGCGGCGATCATGCCCTTGCTCGCGGGGCGGTGCGCCACCATGACGACCGGTTCCTCGGGAGCCTCCGCGACGGGCTCCTCGCTTCCCGCTTCCGGCTGTGCCGGTGCGGCTTTGGCGCGGGCCGCCTTGCCCATCGGAGTCTTGGGAGCGTCGTCGGCGGGCTTCGCCGTTTCCTCGGCGGTGGGCTCAGAGACGTCTCGCTCCGAGCGTCGGCCGAAGAACCGCCGACGCGGCCGGTCGGCAGTGGAGTGTTCCTCGGTGGTCAGATCACCTGAACCAGGTTGCTGATCTTCCACTGCTGCCCTTCCTTGATAGTCGTTGCCAGCCAGCGACTTCCGCTCTCCATCGTCGACTTGCCGTCGGGGGTCTTGGACGTGACCTTCGTGGCGATCAGCACCTCGGCGCTGCCGTCGTCGTTCCAGCGCTGCACCCCGGCCGAGAGCACCTCGCCGGTGCTCGGCTCGGATCGCGCGACCTGAATCAGGATCTCGTTGGTGCGCGCGCTGAAGTTCTTCGCGAATTCACCGGTGGCCTGCGCGGTGATGCGGTCGGCGTATGCATTGGCGTTGAACGGATCCAGGCTCGTGTACATCACCATGAACTCGGTGGTGTAGCCGAGCGCGGCGGCGTCGTTGACGGCGGCCCGACGGTCCTCCTGGTGTCGGACGAGCATGACGGTGCTTGCTGCGATCGCTGCCGCGATCAGCACGGCGGCGAGCACGGTGACCAGCGGAAGACCCCATCGCAGCGAGGGTTTCGGCACCGCAAGGAAGTAGTCGGGGTCGACGGTGTCGCCGTCGGCTCCGGTGAGGTTGCGGCGGGGGCTCACTGGCCGGCCTGATTCATGAGCGGCTTCTTCAGCACTGTCAGGTTCGCGACGCGCCACTGCCCGTCCGGCGACTTGTCGAAGTTCACGACCACGGTCGCGGTGATGAATTTCTGGTCGTCGGGATTGTTGCCGCGTTGGCCCTGCATCGCCAGGAGCATCGCCGCGTGATCGGGGGTCACCGGTGGATTGGTCAGCACCGCGCTGTTGACGGCCCAGTACTCGTTCGTCGTCGGAGTCCCGGCCCGCACCGCCTCCTGCTGGGCGATCAGCTGGTCGCGGTAGCCGTCGGTCGCCAGCCCCTGCGCCCTGGCGAAGTCGTCGTCCATCGTGTCGGCGCCGTAGCTCAGCATCTGCTCGACGATGCGCGGGCCCTGTTCGGCGATCTGCTGCCGCGACGCGTCGACGGCACGCTCGTACCGGTAGACGACGCCGTAGCCGAGGCCGGCCGCGGCGACCGAAAGCACCGCCGCCGCAATGAGGATCTTCGCCACGACGCGCCGCATGTTCCGCTGCGGCGGGTCGACGCGCAGCACCTCGGTGCGCGCCAGCATGTCTGCGAAGGTGCGGTTCCGCTTGTCCCACAGCGGCCACAGCCATCCGATGCCCAGTGCGAGCGTGTCGAGCAGGTGCGCGAGGTCGCGCACCGCCAACCGCACGACGCCGACACGCTCTCCGCCACGAAGAACCGCGATGCCGAACAGCGCCCTCCCCAGCGTCCACCCGGTGGCGTTCGGCAGCACCAGCCGGTTCACCGCCATCGCGAACAGCGTCAGTCCGCCCAGCGCGGTGAACACCCAGCGCTCCCAGCCGTCGGACGGCGAGGCCAGCGCCAGCAGCGCCATCGTGGCGATGACGCCGAGGCCGGGCAGCACGTCGACCGCCAGTGCGCCCGCGCGGGACGGCCACGACGCCGGCACAGGCCCCGCGCCGGGTTCGTCCGCAGAGGTCGTCGGGGTCGTGTCGAGAACGGCCGTCACGAGTTGACCTGGTCCAGCCTGGCGATCCGGTACTGCCCCTCGTCCCAGGCCATCGTCGCCCGCAAGCGGTAGCCGACCTGCTGGTCGGCGGCCTCGGAGTTGGAGATCCTGACCCGGACCGCGACGAGCACGTTGATCGATCCGTCCTCGTTGTGCCGTTCGACGGCGGCGCGCAGGTCGTCGACCGCCACGGTGGCATTGGCCGCGGAGTACGCCTCCGCGATGACGCTGCCGAACAGGCCCGCCTGGACGCCGAAATCTCCGGTCGAACATTCGAGGATCTTCGACTGCGCGGCTGTCATCGCCGCGGTGTCCGGAGCCTGGGTCGCCGCGACGCAGTCCTTGGCGGCCTGCAGTGCCGCCTCGTCGGTGCGCGCCACCTCGGCGGCGCGTTCGTTGGCACGCAGTGCGAAGAACCCGCCGGCGACGGCGCCTGCGGCCAGCAGGATCAACAGGGCGCAGATGCCCGCCGCCCAGCCGTTGCCCAGCCGGGTGGGCCTACGCGTCTCAACCGGGGTCTCGTCCGCGGGCGCCGCGTCTGGGGCGGCCGCCGACGACTCTTCCTGGACGTCCTCGGTGTGGGGGGTCAGCCGGCTGGTGCCAGCATCTCCTTCCATCCGTCGTCTCCTGGGTTGCTCGAATTACCAACGTTGTATCTGACGCCGTCAGGTCCCACAACCTCACCGCTGCTCGGGCTGTAGGCCGCAGCGCTGCCGGCAGGTCCCTGCGTCGGGGTGTAGATGCACGGGTTCGGCTGCTGACCGCTGCAGCTGACGGTACCCGAGCCCGGCGGGCTCAACGGATCGCTGATCGGAGCCGTCGACGCCGGCGGTGGCAGCTCGTCGGCCGGCAGCGGATTGCGGCCGTTGTTGACCGACGGTGCCGGGACCACCTGACCTGGCGCCACGCGCTGGTCACAGCGTGCGCCGGGAGCGGGGCACGCGACGATCTGGTTCGGGTCGCCGTACCACGGGTTGGTGCCCAGCGGAACGTACGGTTCGTCGCTGCGGCATTCCCGCGGGCTTGCCGCACGCTTGCCGGGCACGTCGGCGCACGGGTAGTTACGTGCACCGCGCACGGCGTTGCCCTGGTAGTCCTTCGGGATCTTGCAGTACGTGCCCGACGGCAGCGGCGCCATGCTGGTGTCGGCGGGCGACCGCCACTCCGAAGCCGGGACGAAACCGGTCAGACACGGCGGCGGCTGGTTGATGGACAGACCGAAGTGCAGCAGGCCGCCGTCTTCGAAGATCGACCCCATCTGCAGCGCGGAACCACCCTGCGGGAAGATCACGAACGCCTGCTCAAGACCCTTGTTGTAGCGCTTGAGCATGTCGATGACGACGGACAGATTCGCCAGGGTCTGCGGCAACGAATCACGCACGTCGGTGAACAGGCCATTGACTTGATCCAGCGTGGGTGCCGCCTGCTGCAGTCCGCTGCGCAGCGCAGGATCCTGCTCGGCCGCCTGGGAGGCGATGACGTTCAGGTTGCGCGACCACTGCTCGATCGCGTCGCCGGACTGGACCTGGCTGTCCAAAATCGGTGCCGCATTGGTGATGATGTCGTTGACCTGAGGCAAGTTGTCGCGGAAACCCTCGGCGAGGTTCGTCGTGGAGTCGACGAGCCGCTGCAGCGACGGACCCAGTCCGCCCACCGCGGCCGAGGTCTCGGTGAGAAGCGCGTCGATCTTCTCCTTGGGCAACACTGCGAGGCCCTCGTTGGCGGCGTCGATCGCGGGACCGACCTCTTCGGGCACCGTGCTCTCGGTGATCGTCGAACCCGGGCTGAAGTACTGATCCACTCCAGACGGCGACACGAGGTCGAGATACTGCTCGCCGATCGCCGACACCGAGTGGACGTTCGCGACCGCATCCACCGGAATCTTGTACTCGTCGTCGATGCTCATCGTCGCGCGCGCACCGGTCTCGGTGGGTTCGACCTCGGTGACCTTGCCGATCTGGATGCCCCGGTAGGTCACGTTGCCGGTCGCGTACAAACCGCCGGAGCGCTCCAGGTCGGCGTAGAGCGTGTACTGCCCGACGCCGGCCAGGCTGGGCAGCCGCAGGTAGTACAGGCCCAGCACGCCGACCGCGAGGATGGTCAGGATCGAGAAGATGATCAGCTGGATCTTGACGAAACGTGTCAGCATCGCTCACTCACTCCTCTCGATGAGTGGCCCGTTGGGCGCCGAGTTCGGGTTCGGGGTGAAGCGCACATCCGGGATCATCGTGTTCGGATCGCGGCCCCACGCCTGCTCCAGCGCCCGCAGCATTCCGGAAACGCCTGTGCCGGAGAGGAATCCGTTGTCGATCGCCGACAGCGTCAGATCCACCATGAGCGAGACGTTGATGTAGTCGCCGCGCACAGCCTTGGGCACGTTGGTGATGCTGAACGGTGCCGTGGGCAACATCTTCAGCGCACCGATCAGGTAGGGCGACGACTTCGCCAGCTCCCGCAGCGGGCGCTGCAGGATGTCGAGGTTCCTGTTGAGGTTGTCGCTCGCGGGGGCGAGCGCATCCTCCGCGGCGCCGCTGATGCGGCCGAGCGCTTCGACGGCGTCGGCGAACAGATCCCGGGTTTCCGCGAAATGCTGGATCAGCGGCGGGAATTCGGTCAGCACCGCGTCGAGCGTCTCGTTGCGTTGCGCGACGATCGCCAACAGGCGGTTCGTCGAATCGATGGCCCGGGTGATGTCCTCCCGCTGCTGATTCAGCTCCGCGGTGAAGGTGTCGAGACGGCCCAGGAACTCCCGGATCTCGTCGCCCCGGCCGTTGAGAACGTTGTAGATCTCGGTCTGGATCGTTTCCAGGTTCGCCACTCCGCCGCCGGTCAGGATCGACGCGATGCTGGCGAGCACCCGCTCGGTCGTCGGGAACGCCGAGGCGTTCTGCAGCGGGATCGTGTCGCCGGTCTGCAGTTTGTCCGGGGACGGGTCGGGCGGCAGGTCCAGCTGCACGTGCTGCGATCCCAGCAGGCTGGTCTGGCCGATCTTGGCCAGCGTGTTCTTCGGCAACTGCACGGACTGCTCGAGGTCCAGCGTCAGGGTCGCAACCCAGTTCTTCAGCTCGATGGCGCGCACCCGGCCGACATAGACGTCGGCCACCCGCACCCGGCTGTTGACGTTGAGCGCCAACGTGTCCGGCATCTGGACGTAGATGGTGGTCGCTCCCGAACCGGTGCCCGGTCCGCCCGGCAAGGGGACGTTGGCGATGCCCTTCCACGACCCGCAGGACGTGAGGACCACCGCGGCGGCTCCGAGCGCGACGGCGCGCTTGGCCAGGGTGGTGAGCCTGTTCATCGCGTTCCTCCAGCTTCGGCCGGCAGCAGCGGGCCCGACGGCGCCGCGGGGGCGGGGGCAGGAGCTGCGGCGGGCGCGCCGAGCGGACTTCCACCGCCGGGGATCACCCCGGGTGCGGGCGCGGGCGGGGGGCCCGGCTGCGGATACCACGGTGGCGGCAAGGGGTTGTTCTGGTCGAACGCGTTCGGCGGTCCCGGCAGGTTGCCGTTGCGTGTCGTCCCGAACGCCGGTGGCGCGGGGGGCGGCACGATGTCGGGCCCGCCCATCAGCTCGGCCAGCGACTCCGGCGTGAGCATGTTCGCCGTGAACGGCTGCACTTCGACGCCCTGCATGCCGGGCGCGACGATCCAGCCCGGCTCATGGTTGCCGTGCGAGAACAGGGTGTCACGAGACCAGATGCCCGGGACGGTGGTGTCCTTGTATCCCGGCGGCGGCTGCAGACGCGGTTCGGAGTAGGCGATCTGCTTGGGCAGCGTCATCGCCGCCTGTAGCTGGTTCGCACCGAACGGCAGGTAGTTGAACTTGATCGCATCGAGGATGGGGCCCAGATACTGGGCGCACAGCTCCGCCGATTCCTGGTAGCCGAGGCGGCTACCGGCCTGGATGGAGCTGCAGATGAACTCCATCGGGTTCGCGAAGTTCGAGATGACCGGCGTGCCGACGATGCCGCCGGAGTTCGCCGAGGCGATGTTCAGAATGTTGGCGGCGAGGTTCGGGTAGACGTGCAGACCCGTCTCCAGGCCGTCGAGGGGCTCGGGCTGCAGGATCGCGTTCGTGGTGTCGGCGAGGTTGTTGATGTCGGTTGCCAGCACCTCCCCGTTCTCCTCGATGAATCCCCTTGTGGTGGAGAGCAACTCGTTGAGGTCCTGCAGCGCGTCGGCCACTTCGCGGTCGGTGTTGGTGAACGCGTTGGTGAACTGCGCGAGGTTGTTGTTCAGCGAGACGAACTGCTGGTCGCTCTCGTACAGGGCGTTGACGAACAACGCCAGGCTCTTGATGACGCTGAACAGGTCTCCGCGGCCCTGATTCAGCGCGAACAGCGCCTCCGAGAGTCCGCTGAGCGTCCGGTTGAGCTGCTCGCCCTTGCCCGCGAAACCATCGGCGGCGGACTCGATGATGTCGCCGAACGGACCCTTCGGCTGCTCCGGTGTCGGACCGAGGTCACGCAGCAGTCGGCTCACCGAATCCCGGAGATCGTCGTATTCGACCGGCACCTGGGTGCGGTCGGTGTCGAGCACCGCGCCGTCGGGCAGCGTGTTGCCGCCGGTGTAGGGCGGCGACAGCTGGATGGTGCGCGACGCCACCAGGCTCGGGTTGAGAATCGAGGCGCTGGCGTTCTCGGGGACCTTGTACTTGTCCTCGTAGTGGAAGGTGACCTTCATCTTGTCGCCCGCGGGTTCGATCTTGTCGATCGAACCGACCTGGACGCCCATGATCTGCACCTTGTCGCCGGGGTAGAGCGCCAGCGTCTGGGTGAAGTACGCGACGACGGTGTTGGTCGTCGCCTTCTTGTAGAACTGCCAGCCGAGGAACGCCGCCGCGACAGCGACGATCACCACGAGGGTCCCCACGACCAGGGCGGTGCGCGAGACGCCCGGCAGCTTCATGTTCCGGACATTGAAGATGGTCGACACGGTCTCCTACCCCCTATCCCTGTGATCCCGGCGGAAGAAACGGTGGGTTGCCCGGCAGCGGCGGCTGCCCGGCCGGCGCGAGCTGCTGGCCCGGACCCGGCACCGCCGGAGCGGGAAGCGCGGGCGGCAACGGTGCGATGCCGGGGGTGAAGTCCGGCGGCTGCGGCTGCGGAGCCAGCGGCACGGTGCGAGCGCCGGGCGGAGCCGGCGGCAGCGGCGGGTTGAGGCCCGGGACCGCCGGCGACAGCTGGCCGGGGATCGCCGCCGCGGGCACACCCGGAGCCGGTTGCGGCCCATGGACATTCGGCGCGGACGTCACCACGTTGGGCGGCGGGTAGCCACCCGGTACGGGTCCGTACGGGCCCTGCGTCAGGTCCGCGCACGGCAACGGATCACCGGGGCTCGGGATGCCGTCGGCCGGCGGGGTGTAGGAGCACGGCGAGCCGGGCGGAACCGCGGGGCCGGGGTTGGTCGGGGTGCCCTCGATCGGCGTGGGTGCCGGTGGGGGAGCGCCGTTTTCGAAGCCGACCCCGTTCGGATCGGGGAAGCGGAACGACGGCAGCCCCGCGTTGCGCCAGAACTCCTCCGGTTCGATGCCGCGCTTCTTGAACGCGGCGTCGACGTAGGGCTGCAGGAGCCAGTACGGCACCAGATTGACGAGCATGACCTTGAAGAACGGTCCCGAGGCGACCGCCTCACCCAATGACGCGGTGAACTTGGCGAGCGCCGACAGCGCGTCCACGAGATCGAACTTGCGCTCCCTCAGCACGTCGCTGACGACGCGGAGCTGTTCGAGCACCTTGTTCAGGTTCGGGTTGTCGTCGATGACGCCGCGGACCTGGGTCGAGAACTTGTCGACGCGTTCGAGCAGCTGACTGACGGCGTAGTTGCGCTCGTTGACCGCGGCGAGCAGCGTCTGCGCGTTGACGAACAGCTGGTTGATCTGTTCGCTGCGGTTACCCAGGACGCCGGCCACCTTGTTGGCGTTGGCGAGCAGTTGGGTGATCTGTTCGTCGCGCTTGCCGATGGTGTCCGAGAAGCGGGCGACCCCGTCGAGCGCCGCACTCAGGTGCGGGTAGGTCTGATCGATGGTCTCCGACAACACATTCAGCGAGTCGCGGACGGTCGTGGTGTCCCAGTTCGCGGCGGAATTGCTGACGTCGAAGAACGCGTCGTAGATCTGGTACGGGGTTGTGGTCTGCCCCAGCGGCAGCACGTCGTTGGCCTGCAACGGTTCGTCGCCGCGCGGTTCGATCTCGATGTTGCGCCGGCCCAGGATCGTGTCGGTGCGGATCGCGGCGCGGCTGTCGGTGCCGATCTCGGTGCCGTCGAGCGAGTAGCCGATGACGACCCGATCGCCGTCGATGTCGGTGGATTTCACCACGCCGACATCGACGCCGGCGATGCGGACCTTGTCGCCGACGTTGATGCCGCCGGTGTCGGCGAACTGTGCGTAATAGGTCGGCTTGGCGAACAACATCGGCACACTGGCGAAGCTCTGGCCGACGCCGATGACCACGACCAGGATGATGATGCCCATCAGCCCGTTGCGGAGGCGGTTGGATCCCTCGAGGACTCTCATTTCGGCGTGCACCTACCTGAGGGCTGGCTCCAGACCTTCACGGTGCGGACCGGGCCACCCGGCTGTAAACCGTTGAGCATCAACGAGACGTCGCAGGCATAGAAGTTGAAGAAGTCACCGTAGACACCACCGGCCCGGCCGATGATCTTCAGTGCCTCGGGGAAACGGACGAGCAGGTCGTTGAGCTGATCCTTCTGCTCGACCAACGGCTGCTGGATGGTCTCCAACCGGCTGATCGTGCTCTGCAACAGCGGACGGTTGTCGGCCAGCAGGTCGGCGACCGTGCCCGCGGCATCGCTGATGTCACCCACCGACTGCGCGAGGGGATCGGCTCGGTTCTTCAGCCCCGTGATCAGCACTTCGAAGTTCTTCACCGTGTCGTCGAACTCCTGCTGATGCTTGACCGTCGTGTCCAGCACCGTGTTCAAGTTGTTGATCACCTCGCCGATGGCCTGATCCCGGTCGGCGAGCGCCGAGGTCAGAGACGCGGTCTGATCGAGGATGTCGTTGATGGTGCCGCCCTGCCCCTGGAACACCGTGATGATCGTCTGTGCGATGGTGTTGACCTTTTCGGGCTCCAGCGCCTGGAAGACCGGGCGGAAGCCGCCGATGAGTGCGTCGAGGTCGAGCGCCGGTTCGGTGCGCTCGATCGGAATCGTCGATCCCGCAGGCATTCTCGTGTTGCTCTCACCGCGCTTGAGTTCGAGGTAGCGGTCGCCGATGAGGTTGAGGTAACGCACCGACGCGGTGGTCTCGTCGAAGAGTTCCAAGGAGCGGTCGACGTTGAAGTCGACCCGCACCTGCGAACCGCCGTCGATCAGAGTGACGTCCTCGACCTTGCCGACCTCGACTCCGGAGGCGCGGACGAACTGACCGGACCGCAGACCACTGGCATTGCTGAAGATCGCCGAGAAGCTGTTGGTGCGGTCGAATCGCATCTGACCGAACACCACGATGATGATGCCGGTGAACAGCAGCAGCACCAGGGAGAAGGCGCCGAGCTTGATCGCGGTTCCGGTGATTTTCATGGGTTGATCGTGTGCTCCCCGACTTGGCGGCCCCAGACGTACTCAGTGAGCAGCGGCTGGCCGAGTTCAAGGTGGTTGTACGGCGCGATCGACGCTCCGGTGTCGAGCACCAGGTACGGCGCCGGCCACAGATCTCGGGTGATCGGCTGCCAGCAGCCGGGCCGTCCGCCCGGTCCGCCCTTGGCGTTCACGCGCGGCAGGTTGTCCGGGTAGACGTAGGCGTTACCGGAACCCAGCCCGAGGATCTCCGAGTGCGTCCGCAGCGAATAACCGTTGCCGCCCAGGGCATCTGCGATCTTGGGTTCGACGTCGTGGTAGTTGCGGATCGTGCAGAACAGCTGCGGGCTGTACTTGTCCAGAAGCGCTGAGGTCGGCAGCAGGTCTTCGGCGCCGCGAATCAGGTACGGACCGCTGCGCTCGAAGATCTCCCCGCCGGTGTTGCCGAAGCCGACGGCCGCCATCAGGGCCTGGTCGACGTTGCCCTGCTGCTCGTTGAGGGTGCGGGCGGTGGTCACGGCGTTCTGGAGGCCGTCGAACAGATCGGGCGCCGCGTCGGCGTAGACCTCACCGAGGTCGGCGAGCAACTGGTTGTCCCTGCGCAGCTGGGGCAGCTGCGGGTTGATCTCGGCGAGGATCTGGTTTCCGTTCTCGATCGACTCACCGAAGCGGTCTCCGAGCCCGTCGAGCGCCTGCGCCGTCGCGGTCAGCGTCTGGTTCAGCTTGATCGGGTCGACCTGGGCGGCGATGTCGACGACGGTCTCGAACAGGGTGTTGAACTCCGTCGTGACCGAGGTGACGTCGATGACGTCGGACGAGGTGATCCGTTGCGGTGACGGATCACTCGGGGATCGAAACGACACGTACTTGTTGCCGAACACCGTGGTGGCACTGATGTCGGCCTCGACATTGCGCGGGATCAGGTCGAGATACTTGGGGTTGACCTCGAGGATGATCTTGGCTCGCGGCTCTCCGTCGATGTTGGTCTCTTCGACGTTGCCGACGCGGCCGATCTCGACGCCGTTGTAGGTGACCTTCGCGCCGGGGTCCATCGACAGGCCCGACCGTGCCGAGACCATCGTCAGCTGCGTGCGGGGCAGGAAATCCCCGCGGAACTGCAGATAGATCAGAACCAAGATGACGATCGTGACGAGCGAGAGGACCACGCCCGCGAGCTTGTACGGGGGCTGGCGCTTGGAGTTCATCGGTGCGGTCATCGCGTCACACCGTCAGGTTGAAGTTCGGGTCGACGCCGTAGAGCGCCAACGAGGCGAACAACACCACACACACGATCGCGACCAGCGAGGCGCGCATCGAGCGGCCCACCGCCTCCCCGACGCCGACGGGGCCGCCGCTGGCGTAGAAGCCGTAGTAGCAGTGGTTGAGCATGACGATCACGGAGATGATCACCGCCTGCACGAACGACCAGAACACGTCGTCGGGACGAAGGAATGTCCGGAAGTAGTGCTCGTAGGTTCCGGTCGACTGGCCGTAGAAGATCGTTGTGGTCGCCTGCGCCGACAGGAACGACATGATGATCGCCATCGCGTAGAGCGGGATGATCACGACGAAACCGGCCATGATGCGGGTCGACACCAGGTACGAGATCGACTTGATGCCCATGACTTCGAGCGCGTCGATCTCCTCGCTGATCCGCATGGCGCCGAGCTCGGCCGTCGCGCCTGCGCCGACGGTGGCCGCCAGTGCCTGCCCCGCGACCACGGGTGCGGCGATGCGCACGTTGATCAGCGCGGCGAAGAAGCCGGTGAACGCCTCCACACCGATGTTGCCCAGCGAGGCGAAGCCCTGGATCGCGACGAGCGACGAGCCCGAGAGCGTGACGAAGCCGACGATGGCGACGGTGCCGCCGATCACGGCCATGGCGCCGGTGCCCATGCCGATCTCGGCGATGAGCCGCAGCGTCTCCTTGCGGTAGTAGCGGAGCGCGTGCCCGATCGAGCCGACGGCGGTGACGACGAACCACGCGACGTGACCGACACTGTTGAGGCCGCGCGATGGTGCGCCGACGATTTTTTCCGCGCGGGCCACGCCGCGGGGGAAGCGCTGCCGGAGTACGGATGCCGTCTCGGATCTCACCGCCATGTCAGCTCCCCGTTCCGAATCGGACGCCGATGGTGGTCAGCACGACGTTGACCGCGAACAGCGCGATGACGCACAACACGAGGGTCTCGTTGACGGCCGTGCCGACGCCCTTGGCGCCGCCGGCGACCGTGAGGCCGCGGTAGCAGCCGACGAGGCCGGCGATCAGGCCGAAGGTGAGGGCTTTGATGAGGGAGATCAACACCTCGGGCAGTCCGGTGACCAGTGTGAGCGTTGAGACGTAGGCGCCGGCGGAGACGTTCTGGAGGTACACGCCGAAGATGAAGCCGCCGACCAGGCCGATGGTGATGACCGCGCCGTTGAGCAGCATCGCGACGAAGGTGGAGGCGACGACGCGGGGGACGACGAGCCGGTGGATCGGATCGATGCCGAGCACCTCGAGGGCGTCGATCTCCTCGCGGATGGTGCGCGCGCCGAGGTCGGCGCAGATGGCGGTCGATCCGGCGCCGGCGACTACGAGCACGGTGACCAGGGGGCCCAGCTGGGTGACCGCGCCGAGCGCTGCGCCGGCACCGGAGATGTCGGCGGCGCCGAACTCGGTGAGAAGGATGTTCAGCGTGAAGATCAGCAGCACGGTGAGCGGGATCGACACCGCCACCGTCGGCAGGAACGCCACGCGGAGCAGGAACCAGGCCTGCAGGATGAATTCGCGCCACTGGAACGGCGGGCGGAACAGGGCCTTGAAGACCAGGACGCACATCCGCACGAAGCCGCCGACGGCCACCAGACCCGGCCGAATCTGCTCGCGGACGTAACCCGTGAGACCCGAATTCGTCGTCACAGGACAACTCCTGCGACCGCCAGGCGACTGGTATCGCAACAAGCAGAGCGCACCGGCAGCATCTGTCGCACGCTCCCTTCCAGCCCCAACCCCGATCGTGTGAGCACGGTCTCCCTACCGGTCAGTAGTAAGACAGACCACCGGACTGTACCCGATGCTGTAGTCCCCGCGTACCGCATCCGCGGGATTGAGCACCCAACCGTTAGCAAATGGTTCTCCTTGCCGCTAATCCCGTTGTGCCGCAGCTGAAACCGTTGGCGGAGTGGAACTTTCGCGAGCGTCAATGGAATTGGCGGCTCCGAAACGAGCCCTCAGTTCCGTCTTCAGAACCTTTCCGGCGGGGTTTCGGGGCAGCGCGTCGACGATTTCGAGCGCTTTCGGATGCTTGTAGCGAGCGATCCGGTCGCCGAGGAACTGTTCGAGGTCGGCGAGCGCCAACCGTCGGTCGTCGGTTGCTCCCAGCGAACTCCGCAGCACCGCCACAGCAACCGGAACCTCTCCCCACTTCTCGTCCGCACGTCCGATCACCGCGACCTCGACGATGTCCGGGTGGGCGGCAAGGACGTTCTCGACTTCGGCGCAGTAGATGTTCTCGCCGCCGGAGATGATCATGTCCTTTTTACGGTCGACGACCCAGATGTAACCCTCGTCGTCTTGACGAACCAGGTCACCGGAGTGGAACCAGCCACCGGCGAACGCTTCGGCGGTGGCTTTCGGGTTGTTCCAGTACCTCTCCATCAGGGTGGGGGCACGGTAGACGATTTCACCGACCTGCCCGGCCGGAACGTCGTTCATCTCTTCGTCGACGATGCGCGCGGAGACCGTCGGGATGACCTTGCCGACCGAGCCGAGTTTGCGGATTGCGTCGTCGCCCAACAGCATGCAGGTGACCGGCGACATCTCCGTCTGCCCGAATGCCGCGAGGATCTGCGCGCCGGGGAAGGTCTCCGACATCTGTCTGAGCAGGGTGTCCGACGCGGGTGCAGCACCCCACGACAGGAACCGCAGCTTGAGCTCGCGCGGGTTGGCCTGCTGCGCGGCGCACACGGCCTGCCATTGTGCGGGGACGAGGAAGATGCCGGTGACCTTCTCGGCCTGCAGGACGTCGAGCAGTTCGTTCGGGTCGAACGCGCCGAGCGGGTAGAGCACCGTCGGTCGCCCGAGCAGCAGTCCCGACACGATGCTGCCGATGCCGGCGATGTGGAAGAACGGCACGCCGATGAAACCGATGTCGTTGTTGATGTCTGCGCCGTTGGTGAACAGCAGAGTCATCACCTGGCCCGCGAGATTGCTGTGCGTGAGCACCGCACCCTTGGGCTTCCCCGTCGTGCCGGAGGTGTACATGATGAGCGCCGGTGAGTCGTTGGGAATGTCCACGGTGATTTTCTCGGGGGACACCGCGCTTCCCTCGGCCACCGCGTCCTCGTAGTCGAGCACGTCGTATTCGGAGGAGCCACCCGCAACCACGATCGTCGCCAATCGGGGGTCGATGTCGCGCACCGCGGTCGCGACCTTCGCCAGTACCGACTCGGTGACGATGACCTCCGCGGCGCAATCGGCGACCAGGAACGCGATCTCGGCCGGCGTCATGCGGAAGTTCACCGGGACGGCGATGGCACCGAGTTTGTTGGTCGCCAGCACGGCTTCGAGGAACTCGGTTCGGTTCAGCATCAAAATCAGCACGCGATCCCCGAACGCGACGCCACGCCCATGCAGGAAGCCGGCCAAGGCGGTGACCCGTCGGTCGAGCTCGGCCCAGGTGGTCGTCCGGCCGAGGAATCGCAGCGCCGTGGCGTCGGGCTGCATCAGGGCGTGCCGGGCGAGCTGATTGGTCCAGTTGTGGCGGCGTGCGAGATAGGGCTGTTCGGTCGCTGTGCCGGGTTGGGTCAACGTTGTCTGCTCCGACGTGGTGGCTTGCGCAGTGTTGATATTTGATCAAACATGTTGTTGCCCCGGTCACACTATGGCCCTGGCGCCGATGGGACAAGACCCACTGACGAGACCCGGAAAGGCGGGACGCGATGAACGCTCCCGCCACCGCGCAAACCACGGGCAGGCTGCGCCGCGAGCAGCTTTCCGACGAGGTCGCGGCGCGTCTGCGGGTCGAGATCATGACGGGAACGGTGCGGCCGAACACCTTCATCCGGCTCGACGAGACGGCCGCGCGACTCGGCGTCAGCATCACCCCGGTGCGCGAGGCGCTGCGCACCTTGCGCGGTGAGGGCATGGTCGAGCTGGAGCCGCACCGCGGCCATCGGGTGATGCCGTTGTCACGCAGCGACATCGAGGACATCTTCTGGCTCCAGTCGACCATCGCCCAGGAGCTGGCCGCGTCCACCGCGCGTCGGATCACCGATGAACAGATCGACGATCTCGCCCGGCTCAACGAGGTGCTGGCAGGTGCACTCGCGCATCGCGATCCGGGGCCGATTGCGCAGGCGGAGTTCGACTTTCACCGTGCCTTCAACCGGGCGGGCGGCCGGATCAAGCTGGCGTGGTTCCTGCTGCACGCGACGCGCTACCTGCCGCCGCAGCTGTTCGCCTCGGACGAAGCGTGGGGAGCGGGGGCCGTGGCGAGCCATCGCGAGCTGATCGAGGCGCTCCGCCGACGGGACGTGGACCGGGTGGTGGAGCTGACGCGAGGCCAGTTCGCCGACGGCCTCACGCTGATGTTGGGCTACCTGGACCAGGTGGGGCGCTGGACCTGACGTGCCCTACGTCGAGGCGAGCTGTTCGGCGCGAGCCTTCAGATTGTCGGCGAGGTAGTCCAGCGTGTCCCCGACGACCTTCTTCACCATGACGGCCGGGACGGGCATGTTGACCTCGACGTCGAGATCGACGGTCAACAGGGACGTCGGCCCCATCGCGACCACCGCGAAGCGCTGCTCCTGCTTGGTGAAGTGCTCACCCTGCTGCAACACCGTGAAGATCTGATTCTCGCCGGGGTAGTACACGGCGGTGATGAAAGTGCCGGCCTGCCCCTGCACCACCACGTCGAGCCGAAGCTGACTGGGCCGCCCGTCGTCGTATCGGGCCAGAATCCAGCAGCCCTTGATCTCGGAGTTCCACTCCGGATACTTCTCGAAGTCGGCGACGATCCCCATGATCGTCTCCGCCGGCGCCGAGACCTCGACCGTCTTACTCACCAAAGGCATCGGCAGAGCATATCGAGCCCGCGCGTCGCATTCCCTGGGTGCGCAGCCGACGAAGTGCTTCACCGTCCCAGTGCGAAACGAAGATCCCGGGCGTTGCGGACGGCGTTGCCGCCGAGGTCGTTGTTGAAGTACGTGTACACGTCGCGGCCCTGCTGGTCCCATTCCGCAATGCGGTCGGCCCACCAGCGCAGGTCGTCGGGACTGTAGGAACCCCCATACATGTCGTGAGGGTCCGGCCCGTGCAATCGCACGTAGACGAAGGACGCCGTCGCCGTGAGGATGCACGGCAGGCCCGCGCCACTCATCACCACGTATGCGGCGTCGCGCTTTTCGAGGATCTCGTACACGCGCGGGTCGTTCCACGACGCATGCCGGAACTCGACGGCGACCGGGATCTCGTCCGGCACGGCCGCGAGGAAGTGGTCGAGCCGCTCGTCGTCGCGTTCCAGTGCCGGATGCAGCTGCACGAGCAGCGGTCCCTTCCGGTCCCCCAGCGCCCGCCAGCCCCGCGCCATCCGTTCGACCCACTCTTCGGGTGAGCGGAGTCGACGCGCGTGGGTGAGACCGCGGGCGGCTTTGACCGCCATGACGAAACCCGGCGGAAGCTGGTCCCGCCAGCTCTCGAACTGGGCGTCGCGCGGCCACCGGTAGAAGCTGCCGTTGAGTTCGACGGTGTCGAACTCGGCGACAAAGCGTTCCAGCCATCGCGCAGCAGGCAGGCCGGGCTCATAGAGCACGTTGCGCCAGTGGTTGTACGACCACCCCGACGTGCCGATACGCACGGTCACCGGGTTCGGGTACCCGGGTTTGGACCGGCCTCTCCCGGCAATCTCATGGGCCATGACCACCGACGAGCCCGACTACCGCAAGCTGCTGCAGGAGCTGCTGCTGGAGTACGGGCCGTGCGGTCAGGAGGATGCGGTCCGCGACATCTGCCGTCGCGAGCTCGAACCCGTGGTCGACGAGACCTGGGTGGATGCGGCGGGAAACCTGATCGGCGTCCTGCGCGGCGGCGACGAGCCGGCCGTTCGCGTCATGGCCCACATGGATGAGCTGTCGATGCTGGTGAAGAGGATCAACCCGGACGGCACCCTGAACCTGACGCCGCTGGGCACGATGTATCCGGGCAACTTCGGCCTCGGTGCTGTGGCGATACTGGGCTTTCACAGGACGCTGTGCGGGGTGCTCGCACTGGGCTCCGAACACACCACCGCCGAGTCGCCGAGGATCTGGCAGACCAAACCCGATCAAGGCGACAAAGCGCTCGACTGGCCCGATGTCTACGTGTTCACCGGTCTGAGCGCCCGCGAGGTCGAGCAGGCAGGGGTCACCGCCGGAACTCGCGTGTGTATCGACCGCAGCAGGCGCAACCTCATAGACGTCGGACACGACTATTTGGGCTGCTATTTCCTCGACAACCGCGCCGCCGCCACGGCGGCGCTGCTGTGTGCCGCCGAGCTGCGCGGCCGGCGGGGGCCCGCCGGCGATGTCTATTTCGTGTTCACGACCAACGAAGAGATCGGCGGCCTCGGCGGTACCTTCGCCAGTCGGACGCTGCCCGGCGACCTGACGCTCGCGCTGGAGGTGGGTCCGACGGAACCGGAGTACGGCACCACCGTCGGCGGCGGACCGATCGTGGCCTACAGCGACGCCATGTGCATCTACGACAAGTGGGTGGCCGACCGGCTGATGGACATCGCCGACGAGCACGGGTTCGCTCCCCAGGCCGCGGTCCTCGGGGCGTTCGAATCCGATGCGTCCCACTCCAAGGCAAGCGGTGCGTGCGCGCAGGCCGGCCTGCTCTGTCTGCCGACGATGAGCACTCATGGTTATGAGGTGATCGCAGGGAAGGCGATTCCGGCGATGGCGACGGTGCTAGTTGGATTCCTTGAAAGTCCGCGCCGCGGAGTCGAGGTCGACGCCCAGCGGTGACACCTCACGAACGTCCTCGTCGCGGATGAGCCCGCGCAGCAGTGCCGTGCTGAACTCCACGGCGATCTCCTGGGCGCTACGCCTGCCGTGGGGCCGCAGCCATCGATAGGAACCCAGTGTCATCCCGATGTAGCCGAGCGCGAGCACATGCGAGTCACACTCGTAGAACTCGCCGCTGGCGATACCGCGGTCGATGACGTCGCGCACGTGCTCGTAGACCTGGGCTTCCTTCTCACGGATGTAGGCCACCTGCTCCTCGGTGAACCACTCCGTGATGTAGGGCCCCTCCTGGAAGTACACGGCGGCGCGCTCGATGTTGCCTGCGATGCCGACCAGCAGCCGCCGGGTGAAGTGATAGATCGTCTCGCGTGCCGACGCCGTCGGATCGTCGTGCAGCGCGTCGACGGTGAAGTCGGCGGCACCCTTGTAGATGTCGTACAGGATCAGCGACTTGCTGGCGTAGTAGTGGTAGACCGTGGCCTTGTTCAGGCCGACGGCGTCGGCGACGTCGTCCATCCGGGTGCCGTGATAGCCGCGCGCGGCGAACAGCTTGGTGGCGACGGCCAACAGCTCCTCGCGGCGGGACATCCCGTTGCTCGTGACGGATTCAGACATGGCGACTCACTATAGGCATCGGCAGGCACTGATACGGCGTGGACCTACTAACTGGTTGGTTCAGTCTAGGCCGATGCGGTGTTCTTGTGGGCCCGGCAGGTCTAGACTCGTCCCATGCCGCCGTCGTGTGGCCAGAGGTAACGGAGAGGTGGCGCAGTGGACCCGAACCCTGATTACGACGCAAGCGACGAGCTCGAGTACGGCATCAACTGGTTCGCGTGGATCCTGCGAGGGGTTTATCCGCCGCCTGCGTATCCGCCGGTCTGACCCAGCATCCGCGCCGCACGGCGCTCGTTGACCCATGTCCTGGTGAGCTCGTACGCGCCCTGTACGTGTCTGCCCAACGCATCCATCTCGGACTTGCTGCGCTGAGCAACCACGGTCAGTATCTCGCGCGCTTCGTTGACCCAATCGCGAGACGGCTCCGGTTCCCAGTCCGGCGGCCAGCGTAGCGACTCGACCACCACTGCAGGCAGATTCGCCACCGGCCGACTGTCCTCGCGGTAGCACTCTCCGCACTTGCGGCAGCGAACCTCGTAACGCAATCCGTTGGGTGGCCGCTGCGACGTCTCGACGAAGACGTAGTCGGCTACCGCGACACATCGGGGGCATCGCGCCAGCCCGCGTTCGACAACCATGCTCACGCCGATATCGTGCGGCCCACGCACCCTCCCACGCGATGGGAATGTGAGGTCGATGCGTGATCGGTGCCGTTTCGAGATCTTCGCTTCGGCGGGTTCAGGCGGCGCTGCGGGCGGCCTCGCGCAACGCTGTCCGCAGTCCGCGCCGCGGACCCTTCCCCTGCGCCGGCGCGGCCTGGAAGCGCACCTCGGAATTCGTCTCCGGGGCGTTGTCGCTGTCGGCACGCAGGTATTTGTCCGGTAGCGCGAGCTTGAGGATCGTCCAGAACGACTGCCAGTACTGGCGATAGAGCGGACCGGTGGTGTAGGGCAGGTCGTACTTCTCGCACAGCTCGCGAATTCGCACGCTCATCTCGGCGTATCGGTTGCTCGGCAGATCGGGGAACAGGTGGTGCTCGATCTGGTAGCAGAGGTTCCCGCTCATGAACGCCATGATCGGCCCGGCGTGAAAGTTGGCCGATCCCAGCATCTGTCGCAGATACCATTCGCCGCGGGTCTCGTTCTCGAACTCTTCGACGGTGAATTTCTCTGCGCCATCGGGGAAGTGGCCGCAGAAGATCACCATATAGGCCCAGTAGTTGCGGATCAGGTTGGCCACCGCATTGCACTTGAGCGTGTGCTTCCAGTTGGTTCCGGTCAGCGCCGGGAAGATGAGGTAGTCCTTGCCGACCTGCTTGGCGATCTTGCGGCCCATCACGCGCATGTCCTTGCGCGCCTCAGCCCAGGTCTTCTCCTTCTTGCGGATCTTGTCGACCTCGATGTGGTGAGCCGCCACCCCCCACTCGAACAGGGTGCCGAGCAGCAGGTTGTAGATCGGGTTGCCGATCATCCAGCGCTCCCACGGTTCGTCGCGGGTCACCCGCATGATGCCGTAACCGACGTCGCTGTCGAGTCCGACGACGTTGGTGTACTTGTGGTGCACGAAGTTGTGGGAGTGCTTCCACTGCGACGCGGGGCAGGTGGTGTCCCACTCCCATTCCGTCGAATGGACCTCGGGGTCGTTCATCCAGTCCCACTGACCGTGAATGACGTTGTGCCCCAACTCCATGTTCTCGATGATCTTGGCTGCGGCGAGCATCGCCGTGCCCCCGATGCGCGCGATGCGACTGCTGCTCGCGAACAGCGCGATCCGGCCGCCCGCCGCGAGTGCCCGCTGCAGCTGGATGGTGCGGCGCACGTAGCGTGCGTCGCGCTCACCCCTGGACTCCTCGATGTCGGCGCGAAGCTGGTCGAGTTCTTCGGCCAGTGCCTCGACATCCGCTTCGGTCAGGTGTGCGTATGCCTTGATGTCCGTGATCGCCATGTCGAAGTCTCCTCAAACGTTGATGGTGCAGTTGCCCGAAGCGGTCGAAATGCAGGTCTGAATGCGGTCGCCGGCACCGTGTTCGGTACCCGATCGGATATCTCGGACGTGTCCGTCCTCGAGCGGAAGCACGCACGTCTGGCAGATGCCCATTCGGCAGCCGAACGGCATCTGGATGCCGACCTTCTCGCCCGCCTCGAGAATGGATGTGGCACCGTCGATTTCGACCGACTTGTCAGAGTGCGCGAAGGTCACCGCCCCACCTTCGCCCCCTTTGTCGGTCGCCGCGATGGTGAACCGCTCCATGTGCAGGCGGTCTTCGAGACCCTCTGCGGTGAAGAGGTTCTCGACGGTGTCGAGCATCTCTGCGGGACCGCAGATCCACGCCGAACGATCGCGCCAATCGGGTACGAGCTCGTCGAATCGGTCGAAGTCGACCTTGCCCTGTTCTCTGGTGAGGTGCAGATGCAGGCGGTAGCCGTCCTGGGCGTGCTCGAGTTCACGGAGTTCGTCGCAGAAGATCACGGCGTCCTCGGTCGGCGCCGAGTGGACGTGCACGATGTCGGGTCGCTGCCCTCGGGCGCGCAGGGATCGCAGCATGGCCATGATCGGGGTGATACCGCTGCCCGCAGTGACGAAAAGAAGCCGTGGGGGCGGCGGGTCGGGCAGCGTGAATTCGCCCTTGGGTGCCGCGAGCCGGATGATGGTGCCCGGCTCGACACCGTCGACAAGGTGGGTCGACAGGAACCCTTCGGGAGTGGCTTTCACGGTGATCGAGATCTGGTTGTCGGACTGCTCCGGCACCGAGGTCAGCGAATACGACCGCCAGTGCCAGCGCCCGTCGACCCGCAGCCCGATGCCGACGTACTGACCGGCGGCGTAATCGGCCGAGAACCCCCACCCCGGCTTGATGATGACGGTCGCAGAATCCTCGGTCTCCGGCTTCACCGCGACGATCTCGCCACGCAGCTCACGCGCCGACCACAACGGATTCAGCAACGACAGGTAGTCGTCGGGCAGCAGCGGAGTGGTGGCCCGGGCGGCAAGCCCTCGCACCATGTTGACCCAGCCGCCGGACGGCGCATCCACGTCGCGGGCGGGTGCCTTGCTCCAACGCGCCACCGTTTTCACCAATCCGGCCACCGACCCGCCCTCCCTCGCTGCGTAACACCTGTGACCGCTGTCACATCGTCGCAGCGGGGTGTAGCCCTACCGCTGGGTAACTAAACCCGGTGCGGCGCGCCGTCAGACTGTTGCCAGGCGACTGCCAAGGTCGGTGTTGGGCGACGAAGACGCTAGCGCGTGTGCGCCACCGAAGCATCGCGCGAGTGGATCAGCAAACGCGGCTACGCCGCGGCGGACTTCACGGCCCTGCCCACCTCCGCGCGCAGTTCCGCGTACTCGGGCGAGCGGCGCAGCTCGTCGGGATCCACCCCCGTGCGCGGCAGGTCGACCGGGATGTCCAGGGCAACCTGGCCGGGACGACGGGTGAGCACGACGATGCGCGACCCGAGGAACGCGGCCTCGTCGGCACTGTGGGTGACGAACACCGTGGTGCGGCCGGACTCGGCGCTGACCTGCCGCACGTCCTCCTGCAGCCGCTCACGGGTCAACGCGTCCAGCGCCGCGAACGGTTCGTCGAGCAGGAACAGCGGGGTCTCGGCCGCCAGTGCCCGCGCGATGGCGACCCGCTGCTGCTGACCGCCGCTGATCTCCCAGATGCGCCGCTTCGCCGTCCCAGTCAGACCAACGCGGTCGAGCAGCTCGTCACGGCGTTGGATCCGCTTCTCCCGCGGCACCTTTGCGTACTTGAGTGCCAGCTCGACGTTTCCGCCGACCGTTCGCCACGGAAACAGCCTCGGCTGCTGGAAAACCACCCCGGCGGTCACCCCGGGGGTCGGCGCCTCGCCGGCGATCTGGACCGAACCCTGGCTGGGAGACTCGAATCCGGCGAGCAGACGCAGCAGCGTGCTCTTACCGCATCCCGAGGCACCGACGAGAACCAGGAAGGAGCCAGGGTCGACGGTCAGGTCGACCGGCCCCAGCGCGGTGACCTCCTCGTCGCCCCTGCCATAGCGGTGCGACACCGACTTGAGCTGGATCGCACCGCTATTGGTTGAGGACATCCGGAAGGCCCTTGGTGTAGACGGCGTCCTGGAACGTCTTCAGCGGTGCTGCGGCCGGAATCTGCTTCTGCTCCGCCAGGAACTGCGACGCGCTCTCCAGATTGGCGGCGATGTTGCCCGGATTACCGTCGGAGCCAAGCCATTCGGCCGAGGCGACCTCCTGGGGTGTCAGGTAGACGCCCTGCTTGATCTGGCCCGCCGTCTCTTCGGGCGTCAGTCCGATCTCGGCGGAGATGGCCTTGGCCGCGGCCTCGGGGTCGTCCTTGATCAGGTCCAGCGCCCGCGCCTCCTGCTGACGCCAGATGTCGACCACCTCGGGATGGGCCTCGGCGAACTCCGTGGACACGACACCGAGATCGAGCGTCGGCTTTCCGTTCTCGGCGAGCTGGCGGCTGGTGATCAGATCCTTGCCGGTGGCGCGCAGCTGGTCGAGCGTCGGCAGCCAGGTGTAGGCGGCGTCGATGTCGCCGCGCTCCCACGCCGCCAGGATCGCCTGGGGCTGCAGGTCGACGAGCTGAACGTCCGCCGGCGACAGGCCGTTCTGGTTCAGCGCGGCGAGCAGGCTGTAGTGCGCGGTCGAGGCGAACGGGGTGCCGACGCGCTTGCCCTTGAGGTCGGCGATCGTGGTGATGTTCGAGCCGTTGCGCGCGACGAGAGCCTCGTTGTCACCGGCGACGTCGAGTACGAAAGCCACCTGATACGGGATGTTCAGCGGTTCGGAGAGCCCACGCGCAACGGGGCTGGACCCCAGTGCACCGAAGTCGAGCTCCTTGGCGATGAAGGCGGTGTTCACGTCGGCGCCCGAGTCGAACTTCGTCCACTTGATGTTGTAGTCGGGCAGTGCTTCTTCGAGCCACCTGCTGTTCTTGACGATCAGATCGCCGCTGGGGAAGGTCTGGTAGCCGATCCGGATCGTGGGCTTGTCGGCTGACTGCCCGCCCTGGTCCACTGAGCAACCCGCCAGCGCCAGCACAGCCGCAACGAGCGCTACGAGAAGCGCTTTCAGTTTCATGATCTTGCTAGACCTTTCCTCTCCAGGGAACAGCGCGGCGTTCGATCGAACGCAGCAGTGAGTCGATGACCAGACCCGAGAAGCCGATCGCGAAGATGCCGACCAGCACGACGGGCGTGTTGTTGTAATTGCTTGCGTCCTTGACCAATCCGCCGATGCCGGGGATGCCGTTGAACAGCTCGGCGGCGACGACCGACGAGTACGCCATGCCCACGGCGAGCCGGATTCCGGTGAACGTCTCCGGGAGCGCTGACGGCACGACGACGTCGCGGATGACGTCCCGCTTGGAGGCTCCCAGCGCGCGGGCGGCCTCTTGCAGCCCGACCGGCGCGGCGACGACCGCGGCGGTGGTCGCGACAGCGGCGGGCGGGAGCGCGGCCAGCGCGAGCAGTGTGATCTTGGGTGCCTCGTCGATGCCCAGCCAGATGACGAGAAGGAAGAAGTAGGCCAGTGGGGGCAGTGCCCGCAGGAACGTGAGCCACGGTTCGAGCACGCTGCGCACCCAGCCCACAGAGCCCATCAGCAGTCCGAGCAGCACGCCGACAACGACACCGATGACGACGCCGGCGACAACGCGCCGCAACGTCATGTAAAGGTGCTCCCACAGCAGGTATCCCGCGTAGCCGCGAACACCGTCATGGGTGGTGGAGACGTCGATGAACGCGTTCCACACCGTCGCCGGATAGGGCACGAACGTCTGGTTCCATATCCCGCTGGCCGCGGCCAGCTGCCACACGATGCCGAACACGACGACCGACAGCAGCGGCAGGGCCGCCTTGGTCAGCAGACCACGCCAGCGGCTCCGCCCCGGGCGCGTGTCAGGGCCCGGCGCAGGCGAAACTGCGTCATCGGGTGCGATATCGACGAAAACGGACACGGTAAGACCTTCTGTAGCTGAGGTTCGACGGAGAACAGCTCAGCGACAGCAGAGGTCGTCGGACCGTATCCCGGACATCTGGACATAAGTACTGCCCGGCCCGCTTCCCGACAATGCCTCAAGTCACCGCGAGTAAAACTATGGCTGTCATTTCATCGGGCTCACCTCGGTGAGCGCCGCGGCATAAACGTTGTCCCCAGCCCGCGCAAGCAGAAACGACGTCGGCCTGCCGTCGGCGAGGTCCTGGTGTGTCTCTGCCGAGATCGGCGCGGCGCCGACGCCATTCCTTATCCGCCCGCGGGTGCGGCTGACGCGGGACGGCTCATCGTCGGGCCACGCCACCAGGTGAAGCTCTCCCGAACCGACGGCGCTCGACCCGTTGGCGCCGACCTGACGAACCCGCGCCCGCACGACCTCCTGGTCACGCTCGACGCCGTCGATCACCACCCGACGCCCAGCACGCAGCTTGAGTCCTACGCCGAAAACGTCGCGGGGAGTGTCACATTCAGTGCCCTCGGGCAGCACCGCGGACACGATGGCGACCTGGTTGTCGACGCCGGTGATGCGCTCGATGTTCTTGTCGAACTCCTCACCGTGTACGGGGTCACCCGCCAAACTCTCGTACGCCAGCTCCACTGCGCGCGTCTGCCCGGGTTGCAGTTCCATCCAGGCATGGCCGACGAACACCCGGTACCACGGTGACGTCTGATCGGCGGCGAACAGATAGGTTGCGGTGCGCTCCAGCCCGTTGGTGGCGGTCGCGACCGTCGCGACACGGTCCGACGGCGACCCGAAGCCGACGCGTTTCGTGTCGAAGTTGGACTGTGCCCAGTTGTCGGCGACGACGATCTCACCGAGATCGGGATGCGCCGGGTCGGAGTAGTGGTCGATGTCGACACGAACACAGAAGTGCTCGGCCTCCACATCACCCACCTTGACCGACTGTGGAAGCGCCCAGGGCACAGTGATTTTCGTCGTTCCCCGCGCCGAGACGGCAAAGGGTGCGGGATCGGGAAGGTTGTTCCACGCGCCCGCACCGGTCAGCGTGAACGGCAGCCATCGCACGTGGATCTGGGTTTTGACGGCATCCAGGACACCGACGTTGTGCACCGTCACCTCGATCTGATTGGTCGCGTTCTTCACCACGGCGGGCATGGTGGGGCCCACCGGACCCATCAGCCTGATGTCGGGGCTCTTGAAATCCCCCCGTCCCGGCGCAGGACGTACGAGCAGTTGCGGCCGCCGCGCTTCGACGTACTCGACCTCGACTTCGGCCGCATCGGCATCGGGCGAAGCGATCCCGGTGAGGCGGAGCACGAAATCGTGCATCCGAGCGGGGTTGGTGACGTCGTTGTCGCGGTAGTCGGTGCCGTTGAACACCAGCAGCGGCCCGTCGCCGTCGACGTCGTTCCCCAGCCGGATGATCGGTGGCCGGGCCACCTCGCCACCACGCACCCGCAGATCGGTACCCACGACGATCTGGTTGTGACCGGTCACCACCGTCGTCTCCATCCGTTGGTCAGCGATCTGGCCCGCCTGCTCGCGGCGATATTCGAACAGGTAGCTCCAGTCGTCACCGATGGGCACTTCGATGCCGGCGAATCGCCCCGGCGGTGGTCCTGCCTCGGTGAGCGTCTCCGTCGCCTGCAGCACGACGCTGTCGCCGTGTGGGTCGGCCGAGAAGTCGAAGCGCCGCAACCAACTTCGCTTCGCCCAGCCCAGGGCAACCCGGTTGGCGATCGAGAAGTGCGGCAGGCTCTGACTGGACGACATCAGGTCGACCGCCCCCGCATCGCGTTCGTTGATCTCTTCGGGAAAGTCGCCGTCGTTGTCGTAGAGATCGTCGAGCCCCAGATTGTGGCCGATCTCGTGACAGAGGGTGTAGGTGCGGTTCTGCTGCGGGGCGCCCACCGGGTAGACGTCGGTCATCACCGTCACCGGTCTGCTGAACTGCGTGTACGTGGTGGGCGTCTTGCGATAGAAGTCGACCTCCTTCTTCGCATGTCCCCACACATATCGGGTGGGCGACTGCGGCTGACCCGGGCCCATGTCGTCGGGTTTGTCGGCGCCGGAACGCACGACGATCACGATGGAATCGGCGAGCTGCATGAACGTGGCGCCGCCGGCGAGATCGGCGAAAAAGTCGCTGATCGCTCCTGCCAGGACGCCGTACCCTTTGGACTTGCTCTTCCAGCCCGCGTTGACGTCCCCCGGTGTCTTCTGCTTGAACACCTCGCCCCAGCCGGCGGGCACCTGCACCGGACCGAACACCTGATCTCCGACAAGGTCGACTGTCATGCCGTGCGTGCCATCCCGGTACGCCGAAACCTCCTCGTAGTACGTACGCAGTGACTCACCACCGCCGATGACGCGGTCCTTCCATTCCGTTCGGGCACCGACTTCGGTGCCATCCCAGCCTCTGTCCTCGAGGTTCACGAGGACGACCAGCACGCGCCAGAGGTTCGGTGTCGGTTTGGTGTAGCCGGCGATCCCGCCGGTTCCGCACCAGTTCATCAGCATGTTGTTACGGGTGCCCGTCAATGCGACCGGCGGCCCCAGCACGTCGTCGGGCCAGATCACCGTCACTCGATAACGCAACGTGCCCAACCACTTTCCGTCGGATTTGCGGACTGCGTCGAGGTGGAATTCCCCGGTGCGCACTCCCGCCAGGAGCATCACCGATTCGGTACCGCGCGGGTCAGGGGCCTCTTGGCCGACCGAGACACTGCCACCGTCGACCCCCTCCTGCACGAGGTATTCGACGTCGCCCACCCCGAGTCCGAGGATCGGCACATCGCAGATGACGCGCGTGTACCCGCCGGTGTAGAGCGGACCCAGCGGCGCGTGCATCGGGAGGTCGCCCGGTTCGAGTCCCCATTCGACCGCGATGATGTCGTCGCCCACGGCGGCCAGCACCAGTGATCCCCAGCGGGTCAGGCCCTCGCACTCGCCGCTCAAGGGTTCGACGGCGTTCTCGGCGCCGTCCCAGTGCACGAGGACGTCGTTGCCCGGACGTGTCGGGTCGGGTCGGCTTAGCAGTAGCCCGCCGCCCGCCGATGCGGGCGCCGTGGCGAGATGGCGGTATGGCCCCACCTCTTCGACCGTCGTGGTGCCGTCGTCGAGGCCGACCGTTGTCAGCGCCCCCGTGTCGTCGGCACGGACCGACATTACCGTCGCCGTGCGCGCCGCCGTGTCGACGTCGAAAGTGGTCGCGTCATCGAGTCCGCCGGCCGCGGTCGTGACCGCGCCGGTGTCGATGGCGATGCGGAGAAGCGCGGGCCCGGTCCCATCGTCGACGAGTGCGAGGATCGAATCGGTTTGCACATCTGCGCGCAGCGCTCGTATCGAGCCCGAAAGGTCGACCAGGGCGCGGGCGGTGGATCGGTCGGCCGACTCGCGCCTCGCGACGTAGATGCAACCGTCACGTTCGGCGACGGCGATTCGGAAGCCGTCGGGCAGTGCGACGACGCCGACCGGGTCGGCATAACCCGCGCCGACGCTGACCGTCTTCTGGTCGTAGAGGCGTACGACGACGACCCGGCCACCGGCCGTCGTGGCCCAGATCGAGTTCTGGGCCGCGTTGAACGTCAAGCTGCCGGGTATCAGGGTGCGGCCGGTGGGGATGGTTCGCTGCAGCATGGTCGATCCTCCGAGGTGGCGGTGCAGGGGCATCCACCAGCGTCATGGCGCGCAGACAGAAATGCGTGCGTAGTCGGCTACCCGATCGACGCGCGCAGTCGGGGGAAGTACGCAGTTCAGCGGATCACCACCGTCAGCACGGCCTCGACGACGACCGCCGACGTGGGTTTACAGTCTGTTGGCCATCCGTCACGCCATTTGCCTAGCCGTGCTATGGAACGCGACCGTCGGTAGCAGGAACTCTTACACTGACCTTTTCCATGCGCCGTGAGCGACACTTAGATCGGACTGACATCGATGATCATCGGGATACCGAGAGAGTCCCTACCTGGGGAGACGCGGGTTGCCGCGACGCCGCAGACGGTCGGCCAGCTCATCAAACTCGGCTACCAGGTAGTGGTGGAATCCGGGGCAGGCGCCGCGTCGAGCTTTGCCGACGACGCCTACGCCGAGGCGGGCGCCACCGTCGGTGCCGTCGAAGAGGCGCTGGGCGCTGATGTCGTGCTGAAGGTGAACGCGCCCGATGACGCCGAGATCGCGCGGTTGAAGGATGGTGCGACCCTGGTCAGCCTGATCTCTCCTGCGCTGCGGCCAGAGCTGGTCGAGAAACTGGCGGCGCGTCCGATCACGGTGTTGGCCATGGATGCGGTGCCGCGCATCTCGCGCGCGCAGTCGCTGGACGTGCTGTCCTCGATGGCCAACATCGCCGGCTACCGCGCCGTCGTCGAGGCGGCCCACGAGTTCGGCCGGTTCTTCACCGGGCAGGTGACCGCGGCGGGCAAGGTCCCGCCGGCCAAGGTGCTCGTCGTCGGCGCCGGTGTGGCGGGCCTGGCCGCGATCGGCGCGGCGGGCAGCCTGGGTGCGATCGTGAAAGCCACCGACCCCCGGCCCGAGGTCGCCGATCAGGTCAGGTCGCTGGGCGGTGAATACGTCTCCGTCGACCCGAATGCCGGCGAAGTCTCGGCCACCGGTTACGCCAAGGAGATGGGCGACGATTACAAGGCCCGCGAGGCGGCGCTGTACGCCGAGCTGGCCGAGGACGTCGACATCATCATCACCACCGCGCTGATCCCGGGTAAGCCCGCGCCGCGCATCATCACCGCCGACATGGTGGCCTCGATGAAGCCGGGCAGCGTGCTGGTCGACATGGCCGCGGCCAACGGCGGCAACATCGAGGGCACGGTCAAGGACCAGAAGGTCGTCACCGACCACGGTGTGACGATCATCGGCTACACCGACCTGGCCGGCCGCCTGCCCGCCACGGCCTCGCAGCTCTACGGCACCAACCTGGTGAACCTGCTCAAGCTGCTGACCCCGGAGAAAGACGGTCAGCTGACCCTGGATTTCGACGACGTCGTCCAGCGGTCGGTGACGGTGGTTCGTGACGGGGAGACCACCTGGCCGCCGCCCCCGGTGCAGGTGTCGGCCGCGCCGGCGGCCAAGGCCGCGGCACCCGTCGAGAAGAAGGAGCCGAAGCCTCCCATGTCCGCGGGGCGCCGGCTGGGCATCACGTTCGCCGTCGCTGCGGCGCTGTTCGCGTTGATCGCGCTCTCCCCGGCCGCACTGCAGGTGCACCTGACGGTCTTCGCGCTGGCGATCGTGATCGGCTACTACGTGATCGGCAACGTCCACCACGCATTGCACACCCCGCTGATGTCGGTGACCAACGCCATCTCGGGCATCATCGTCGTCGGCGCCCTGCTGCAGATCGGGCACGGTGACATCATCGTCACGTCGCTGGCGTTCGCGGCGATCCTGCTGGCCAGTATCAACGTCTTCGGCGGCTTCGCGGTCACGCGGCGCATGCTCGCGATGTTCTCGAGGAGCTAACTGATGTTCACACTGGAGACCGCCGCCACCGCGGCCTACGTCGTCGCCGCGCTGCTGTTCATCCTGGCTTTGGCCGGGTTGTCCAAGCACGAAACCTCGCGCGCGGGAAACAGTTTCGGGATCGCCGGGATGGCTGTGGCGCTGGTCGCGACGATCGCGCTGGCGCTGGCCCGCCACATCGAACCCCTCGGCCTGGCGCTGCTGGTTGTCGCGATGGTCATCGGCGCGGCGATCGGCTTGTGGCGGGCCAAGATCGTCGAAATGACGGGCATGCCCGAGCTGATCGCCTTGCTGCACAGCTTCGTCGGCCTGGCCGCGGTGCTGGTCGGCTGGAACGGCTACCTGCACGTCGAGGGCGACGCGGCAGGCGCCGAGGCCGCGCAGCTCGCCAGTGAGGGGATGTTGGGCATCCACTCCGCCGAGGTCGTCATCGGCGTCTTCATCGGAGCGGTCACCTTCACCGGCTCGATCGTGGCCAACCTGAAACTCTCGGCCAGAATCAAGTCCGCGCCGATGATGTTGCCCGGCAAGAACGCCCTCAACGTCGGTGCGCTGGTCGTCTTCGCCGCGCTGACAGTGTGGTTCGTCATCGATCCGCAGCTGTGGCTGCTCATCGTCGTCACCGTGCTGGCCTTGCTGCTGGGCTGGCACCTGGTGGCCTCGATCGGCGGCGGCGACATGCCCGTCGTGGTGTCGATGCTCAACAGCTACTCCGGTTGGGCCGCAGCGGCTTCGGGCTTCCTGCTGGGCAACGACCTGCTCATCATCACCGGCGCACTGGTGGGCTCCTCGGGTGCATACCTGTCCTACATCATGTGCAAGGCGATGAACCGCTCCTTCATCTCCGTCATCGCCGGAGGCTTCGGGATCGAGGCCGGCCCGGCAGAGGACAAGGACTACGGCGAGCACCGCGAGATCACCGCCGAGGGCGCGGCCGAACTGCTCTCGAACGCCACCTCGGTGATCATCACCCCCGGTTACGGCATGGCCGTGGCCCAGGCCCAGTACGGCGTCGCCGACCTGACCCGCAAACTGCGCGAGCGCGGCGTCGAGGTCCGCTTCGGCATCCATCCCGTCGCGGGCCGCCTGCCCGGGCACATGAACGTGCTGCTCGCCGAGGCCAAGGTGCCCTACGACATCGTGTTGGAGATGGACGAGATCAACGACGACTTCGACGGCACCTCCGTGGTGCTCGTCATCGGCGCCAATGACACCGTCAACCCCGCGGCGTCAGAGGATCCCGGCAGCCCGATCGCAGGCATGCCGGTGCTCACGGTGTGGAACGCCGACAACGTCATCGTCTTCAAGAGGTCCATGGCGTCGGGCTATGCCGGAGTTCAGAACCCGCTGTTCTTCCGCGAGAACACCCAGATGCTGTTCGGCGACGCGAAGGACCGCGTCGATGCGATCAACGCCGCACTGTCGGTCGGCGAGCACGTCTAGACCGGTTCGGGCGGTGAGGTCGCCGTGACAGTGGTGCCGCGTCCGACGTCGGAGCTGATGCGCATCGAACCGCCCATCGCGTCGAACCGCGCGAGCAGTGAACCCAGGCCGATATGTCCTCCTGACAACGACTTTCCGACGGTGTCGGGGTCGAATCCGCAGCCGTCGTCCCGCACGGTCAGGATCACGCGGTCGTCCTGACGAACCAGGTCGACCCACACCGTCGTCGCGCCGGCATGCTTGCCGACGTTGGTAAGCAGTTCTCGGGCGGCCCGGTACAGCAGCGCCTGCGAGGAGGGCTTGCCGACCTCTCCGAGCTCGGCAATGACGTCGATCGCATGGCGGGTTTGAAACTGCCGCAACAGTTCTCGCAGGCCCGCGGTGAGGCCCAGCTGGGCGAGCACCTGAGGATGCAGCTCGGTGACGGTCGATCGCAGCCCTTTCGCCGTATCCTGCAGCGCAACGTAGACGGCGTCGAGCGCCGGGTCGGGATGGCGTTCGCGAACGTCGTCGAGTTCCAGGCGGGCCGCCAGGAGCGTCTGCAGCGGCCCGTCGTGTAGGTGTTCGGCAACCTCGCGGTTGTGCCGCTCGTCGGACTGCATGGCCTCCGACACCAGTTGGCGCCGGACCTTTTGCAGGGCAGCGAGATGGGCGGCCCGCCGGGCCAGCACGAAGCTCAGCGCGGTGGTCGCGACGGCCAACCACACCATGAACCCGAAGTGGGTGTACACCATGTTCGGCAGGCCGACAGTGTCGTCTCGTTTGGAGTAGAAGATCCACACCGCGAGGTAACCGAACGCAGTGACGGCTCCGACGAACGCGGTCAGCCGCGGCCGGTCCTGAAAAGCGACCGAGATCGGTAGCAGGAAGAAGACCGGAAGCAGGGCCGCGGTGGCGCCGCCCGACACGACGCACAACGCGATGACGACCGAGAGGTCCACCGCCGTCGACGCCCAGTCGGCCCAGCGCGGAACCGGGCCGCGGAAGACGGCCACCAGCCACACCACCGCGGCGACCGCATAGCTGCCGAGGATCGCCGCGTACAGCTGGGGGAGCCAGTGGCTCACGTCCCAGATCCACACGAGAGCGCCGATGAGAGCGATGAGGGGCAACCGGAGGACCGCCGACACCCGGACCGGCTCGTTGGTCAGGTAGTCGCGGAATACGCTCAGCGACAGGCGGATTCCGTTCACGCTAATCGAGGAGTTTTCGTCGCATCGCCTCGGCGACGGCGGCACCCCTGTCGCTCACGCCGAGTTTCTCGTAGAGGCGCTGGACGTGGGTTTTGACGGTGGACGGGGCCAGGAACAGCTCTTTGGCCATCGCCGGAATGCTCCGGCCCGCGGCGATGAGCGACAGCACCTCGCGTTCACGGGGACTCAACGCGGGACCGTCGGGCTCGGCGCGCCTGCGGATCTCGCCGGCCAAGCCGGCGGCCAGGCTGGGCGCCACGACATCGCGCCCGTTCGCGCAGTCGAGCACCGCCCTGACCAGCTCGCTGCGGGTGGACTCCTTCGGCAGGAATCCGGCCGCCCCGTCCTGCAGTGCGCGGTAGACGATGGCGGATTCGTCGTGCGCAGAGATGAGCAGCACCCGGGTGGGCAGCGCGTCGCGCAGCACCGCGGCGGCGACCTCGGCTCCATCCATGCCAGGCATCCGGTAGTCCAGCAGCGCGACGTGGGGGCGGTGCGCGCGGATCGCCTCCAGCGCCGACGTCCCGTCGTCGGCCTCGGCGACGACGGCGATCGAGTCGCTGGACTGCAGCGCCCGCACCACGCCGTCGCGGAACATCGGGTGGTCGTCACCGACCACCACGCGGACCTTTTCGCTGCTCACCGCCTCACCATGCGCTCAGCTTCCCACAGCGGGGGCGGCGTCGGCCCTGATCCGGAGACGCCCCGGTATCGTGGACGGTTCTGGGGTCGAGCCAGCGCCTCTCCACCGCGAACACAGCGGGTATGCGCATGCAAACATCACCGTCCGCCTCGCCTGCAGGCGAGAACCTCCACTTCGAGAGCACCGACCTGGGTGCCACCGAGGAGTTCCTGGTACGCGCCTATACGAAGATGACCATCAGCGCAGGCGAGGACGAACGTCCCGCGGCGCGCATCGATCGCCGTTGGCTCGGGCCCGTCAGCTTCGACGACGTGCAGTTCGACTTCCGCGTGTCCTACGACGCCGCCCCGCTCGGACGGGTGTGCCTGTGCCGAGTGCACACCGGTCATATCGAGGAGAACTTCGTCGACGAGGGCCAGGACGTCTTCACCCCCGGCGACGTGACGCTGCTATCGCAGCCTGACCTGCCCTTCTCGGGTCGCGTGTGCGAATCCAAGTACGACCTGACGATGCTGGACACCGCCCTCCTCGACAGGGTGGCGACCCCCGACGACGGCGCCGAGACCAACGTGCGCCTGGTCGGGCACCGACCCGTCTCAGAACAGGCGAAGACACAGTTGAGCGCCGCCATCGACTATGTGCGCACCATCGTCTACGCCGAGGGCGCCGAACCGACCCCCCTGGTCGCGTCGACCACCGCGTCCATGCTCGCCGCCGTCGTCCTCGCGACCCTGCCGACCAACGTGACGCCCGAGCCCACCGCGCGTGACCGGCTCGACAACAGGCCGCCCCTGCTGCGGCGCGCCATCGCCTACATCGAGAGCAACGTCGAGGAAGACATCGCGCTCACCGACATCGCCGCGAGCGTGCACGTCACCCCCCGCGCGCTGCAGTACATGTTCCGCAGACAACTGGACGTCACCCCGATGGAATACCTGCGCCGGGTACGGCTCGACCACGCCCACCGGGATCTACTCGCGTCAGACCCGTCCACGACGACCATCGGAATGGTCTCCGCACGTTGGGGTTTCGCGCATACGGGACGCTTCGCATCGATGTACCGCCAGGCCTACGGCCGAAATCCCTCGGACACGTTGCGGAGCTGATCAGCGCAGGCCCCGGGTCGCCGGCCCTTCCAGGAGCGCGCCGTCGGGCGCGAAACGGGAACCGTGCAGCGGGCATTCCCACGCCTGGTCGGCGTCGTTCCAGTTGACGATCCCGCCCAGGTGCGGGCAGACCGGTGACACGGTGCGCTCCACTCCGTCGACGACGCTGCTCGCGCGGAGCCGCCAGGGCGGCCCACTGACGCGGCCCTGACCTTCTTCCGGTGTCTGCGACGGCGTCGTCGCCGGTGCGACCCAGCCCTTGGCCAGATACAGCCCGACCTCGAAGTTGACTTGCAGGGCGGTCGGTATCCCCTTGAGCTCATGCGGGCTCCAGCTGGCGAAGGCCTGCGCCCAGTCCATTCGGCCGCCGAGGATGCGCGACGACAGCGCCAGCGCCGCCGCCACCCCGTTGGTCATTCCCCACTTGTCGAAACCCGTTGCCACCATGATGTTTTCAAGCTTGGGCAGCAGCGGACCCACGTAGGGCAGCTCGTCTGCCGGGTGGTAGTCCTGGGCAGACCAGAAGTGTGTCTGCACCGCACCCGGATAGTGCAGGGTCGCCCAGCGCGCCAACTCGTCGACCGCGGCCTTGGGATGGGCCGACCTGCCGACGGAATGGCCCGCACCGCCGACGATGAGCTTGTCCCCCGACGGGGTGGGGGCATACCGCACCGACCGCGAGGGCGAGTCGACGGAGATGTACATCGACCGGGTGATGTCGCCCGGGACGTCGAAAGCCATGCAGTACGAACGCATCGGCTCAGCCCTGGCGAAGAAGAATCCGCGGTCGAGGAGCGGGATCCCGGTCGCCAGCACGCACTGCTGCGCGGTGATGGAGAACTGCTGATCCCGGGTGTCCTGAGGTTCGGCCGTCATTCTCAGCGTGACGGTGACCGGCCCCGTCCCCGACACCGCTGTCGCGCGCACTCCCTGCAGCAGCGTTCCGCCGTGCCGTTCCAGCTCGGTCACCACGCTTGACAGGTAAGGCATCGGGTCGAGCTGGGCCTGGTCGCGCAGGCGCACGCCGCCGGCGAACGGGAACGGCACGTCGGCTTCGTCGACCCATACAGCGTCGAGTTCGGCTTCCCTGCAGGCCGCGAGAATCTTTCGCACCGAGCCGAGGCCCTTGTCGTTCTGCGCATACGCGTTGTCGTCCTCGCGCTGGACGCTCACGCCGTGGTCGTCGCAGTAGCGGAGCAGCCAGTCACGTCCCTCGGTGTTGCCGGTGACGTAGGCGCGCAGCGTCGACGTATCGTGCTTGGCCGCGATGTTGGAAAGCTTGCTGCCTTGCAGCACGCTCACCTTGCCGGTGGTGTTGCCCGTCGTGCACGCGCCGACGTGACGCGCTTCGACGACCACCACCTTCTTGCCGGCGCGGGCCAGCAGCAGCGCGGTGGTAAGACCGGTGATACCGGCCCCGACCACGATCACATCCGCGCTCCGCACGTTTGCCACCTCGTCTGGGCGCGAGGGGGTTTCGGTACGACCGTCGGTCCACAGGGAAGCCATGGCGCGCCGTTTACCCGGTGCCGATTGCGCCAAACGCCAGGGTTTGTTCGGGGTATCGGCGGGAACGTCTTGCCGGTGGATCAGTCACAGGCACCACTGTTGGATGCACTCGCCGAATACCACCGGCTCGGTCGCTACGGATTCACCCCACCCGGGCACCGGCAGGGGCGCGGGGTCGACGAGCGGGTGCTCGATGTGCTGGGTGTCGAACCGTTCCGCGACGACGTGCTGGCCAGCAGCGGGCTCGACGACCGAAGATCACGCGCCGGATTTCTTTCGCGGGCCGAGGAACTCATGGCCGACGCGGTGGGCGCCGAGTACGCGTTCTTCTCCACCTGCGGCAGCTCCCTGTCGGTGAAGGCCGCGATGATGGCCGTCGCCGGCGGCGGCTCCTGGTGACCCGGGACAGCCACAAGTCGATCGTGGCCGGTCTGATCTTCGGCGGTCTCCAGCCGCGCTGGATCACCCCGCAGTGGGACGCCGACCGGCACCTGTCACATCCTCCGTCCCCGCAGCAGGTCGAGGAGGCCTGGCAGCGCCATCCGGACGCCGACGCCGCGTTGATCGTCAGTCCGAGCCCGTACGGGACGTGCGCCGACCTCAGCGGCATCGCGGAGGTGTGTCACCGCCGGGCCAAACCCCTCATCGTGGACGAGGCGTGGGGCGCCCACCTTCCCTTCCACGAGGACCTGCCGACCTGGGCGATGGATGCCGGCGCCGACGTGTGTGTGGTCAGCGTGCACAAGATGGGCATGGGCTTCGAGCAAGGCTCGGTCTTCCATGTGCAGGGCGACCTCGTCGACCGCGACCGGCTGAGCGCATGCGCCGACCTGCTGATGACCACGAGCCCCAACGTCCTCGTGTACTCCGCGATCGACGGGTGGCGGCGGCAGATGGTCGAGCGCGGCGAGTCGCTGCTCTCCGATGCTCTGCAGCTGGCGGAGTCGGTGCGTTCGGCCCTGGCAGAACTCCCCCAGGTCGACGTTATGGAGGACGAACTCCTGGGCGAAGAAGCCTCGCACGACCTGGATCGCCTGCAGGTGTTGATCGACGTGTCTGCCACGGGCACCTCGGGATATCAGGCCGCCGACTGGCTGCGGGAGAACTGCCGCGTCGACGTCGGCATGAGTGACCACCGACGCATCCTCGCGACGCTGTCCGCGGCCGACGACAAGGACAGCGCACGGCGGCTGCTCGAGGCACTGCACGCATGGCGGGAGGCGGCCGACGAATTCGACCATCCTCCGGCCGTCCACCTTCCGGACCCCGGCGAGCTGGCGCTCGAAACCGTGATGCTGCCCCGCGACGCATTTTTCGGGCCGATAGAGATGGTTCCTGCGGCCGACGCCGCCGGACGTGTCTGCGCCGAGCAGATCACGCCGTACCCACCGGGCATCCCGGCGGCGATCCCGGGGGAACGCCTCAACGAGGCCGTCGTCGACTACCTGCGGTCGGGATTGACAGCCGGCATGAACGTTCCCGACGCCACCGACCCCTCGCTGGAGAAGCTGCGGGTTGTGGCCTGATCGACTGCCGTCGCCTCGTTTCAACCATCCACAACCGGGCAGTCGGGGAGCATGGCGATCTCTGAACTGACCACGCTGCCGCTTCGGGCGGGTGCCGCGCTGCGGGACAAGCGCATCTTCCATCCCACGGGCGTGCTGTGCGGGGGAACCGTGACGCGCACCGCGCCCGCCGGCGAGGGTCTGCCCCTAGTATCGGGGGACGTCGTCGGCCGAATTTCGAAGGGCGTGGGCACGCCGCGTGCGCTGCCGGATTTCGCGGGCCTTGCGTGGCGCATGCACAAGGACGCCGACGGACCGCAGCCGTGGGACGTCCTCACGGTGTCGTCGTCGGCACGGGTCGCGCTCCGGCCCGTGACGACGTGGGCTGCCGCGCAGTATTCGACGCTGATGCCGCTGGGCTACCCGGGCGGCATCTTCTGGCTGCGCGCCACGATGACGACGGCCCTCGGCGGCGACGGCCTGTCGCTGGACGCCATCCGCGACCAAATCACCTCGGGCACCGTCGAGTTCGAGGTCGAGCAGGCCTTCGGCATCGGACCCTTCTCGCCGCTGGCGACCTTGACGTTCGACCGCGAGCTCTGCGACGACGAGCCGGGGTGCGACCAGCCGTTCGACCCGACGGTGCGCAGCGGAACCCAGGTGAGGTTGCTGCCGGACTGGCTCACGACGCTGCGTCGCGCTGCGTACCGCAACAGCCGGGAGGGGCGGGGCGCGGAATGACCGGCGAAGCGCCCCGGCTCGGCGGGGTCGAGGCAGCGGTCGCGCTGGCCGACCTCGGCCTGCCGTCGATCGCCGCGGGTGTGCTCGCCCGCCGACGGCGGGTCGTCGGCCTACTCGACCGGGTGGACGCGGACGCCCGCGGCGTGAAACGCGTGCAGGAGCTTCGGCGTCGGTTCGGTGCCGGTCCGGTCGTACTCACCATTCCGGGACGCAAGGTGGTGGTCCCACTCGATCCCGCCGATGTGGCTGACGTCCTCGACCATTCCCCTTATCCGTTCGATCCGGCGAGCTGGGAGAAAACGCATGCGCTGCAACAGTTTCAGCCCAACGCCGTCCTGATCTCCCGCGGCGACATCAGGGAGAAGCGGCGGCGCGTCAACGAGGCTGCCCTCGACACCGGTGCGGAGTTGCACCGGCTGGCGGAGGCCTTCCAGCTCGCCGTCAACGAGGAATGCGCGCGGTTTGCCGCCGACGCGTTGCGCACCGGCGGCTTCGATTCGGCGCAGTTCGTCGTCGCCTGGTGGCGGCTGGCGCGCCGCCTGGTGCTCGGCGCGGACGCGGCCGACGACGAGTCCGTCACCGACGATCTGTGGAAGCTCCGCACCGCAGGCAACTGGTCGTTCCTGAACCGGCAGCACCCGCGCCGACGTGCTCGCTTCTTCGCGCGGCTGTACCGGTACGCCGAAAACCCGGACGCCAACAGTCTTTTGGGCGCGCTCGCCTCCGTACCGTCATCCGGCGCGGTCGATCCGATCGGCCAGGTTCCGCACTGGCTGTTCGCCTTCGACGCGGCGGGCATGGCGGCATTACGCGCGCTTGCGCTGCTCACCACACACGAGGACCGCCGACGCCTCGAGGACACCCAGGACCCCGACGCGGTCAGGGTGAGGCCCTATCTGCGGGCCGCGGTTCTCGAGTCGGTCCGGCTGTGGCCGACGACGCCGGCGATCCTACGCGAGATCGCCGCGGAGACGACGTGGCACCAGGGGACGTCCGATGAGGTGTCGGTCTCACCGCCGGGAACCGTGCTCATTCCGGTGCCGGCTTTCCATCGCGATCCGGATCTGCTGCCGTTCGCCGACGAATTCACCCCCGACATCTGGCTCGACGGGAGAGCCAAGCAGTACCCGCAGCTCGTCCCCTTCAGCGCCGGCCCCGCGGTGTGTCCGGGCCGCGATCTGGTGCTGTTCGCCACCAGCTCGGTGCTCGCGGCACTGCTGTCGCGACTCGACCTGCGCCTGCGATCCGGTCAATCGCTGGACCCCGCCCGTCCGCTGCCTGCGACGCTGAACCAGTTCGGCCTGTCCTTCGCCGCCGTGGCCGCTCGCGCGGAGAGCAGCTCAGCGCGGTCCTGAACAGGCAAAGCACCTCCGCGAAGCTCACTTGTTTAGACATGTCATATCGTGGCGGTCATGGACTTCGCGATGTCGGACAAGGGCCAGGACTACTACGACCGGCTGACCGATTTCATGGTCGAGCACGTCTTCCCGGCCGAGGCGTCCTACGACGCCTATCGCGAAGAGAAGGGCCCGAAAGACCACACGGTGCCGCCGGTGGTCGAGGAGCTCAAGAAGTTGGCCAAAGAACGCGGACTGTGGAACCTCTTCCTGCCGTCGGAGTCAGGTCTGACGAACCTGGAGTACGCGCCGCTGGCCGAGCTCACCGGCTGGAGCATGGAGATCGCGCCTGAGGCCACCAACTGCGCGGCCCCCGACACGGGGAACATGGAGACGCTGCACCTGTTCGCCACACCAGAACAAAGAGAGCAGTGGCTCGAACCGCTGCTGGCTGGTGAGATCCGCAGCGCATTCGCGATGACCGAGCCCGCCGTCGCCTCGTCCGACGCGCGCAACATCAAGACCACCATGCTGCGCGACGGAGACGACTACGTCATCAACGGCCGCAAATGGTGGATCTCCGGAGCCGCCGACCCGCGCTGCAAGATCCTGATCGTGATGGGCCGCACGAATCCCGATGCCGCCAGCCATCAGCAGCAGTCGATGATCCTGGTGCCCACCGATACGCCCGGGGTGTCCATCGAGCGGTCGCTGCCGGTGTTCGGCTGGCAGGACCAGCACGGGCACTGCGAGATCAGCTTCGACGACGTGCGGGTGCCGGCGAAGAACCTGCTGCACGAGGAGGGGTCCGGCTTCGCGATCGCGCAGGCCCGGTTGGGACCTGGTCGCATCCACCACTGCATGCGCGCCATCGGGGTCGCCGAGCGGGCGCTGGCGTTGATGGTGGACCGGGTGAACAATCGCATCGCGTTCGGCAAGCCGCTCGCCGAGCAGGGTGTGGTGCAGCAGCAGGTTGCGCTGTCGCGCAACGAGATCGACCAGGCGCGTTTGTTGTGCCACAAGGCGGCGTGGGTCATCGACAAGAAGGGCAACAAAGAGGCCCGCAACGAGGTGGCGATGATCAAGGCCGTCGCCCCGCAGATGGCCTGCAACGTGCTCGACCGGGCCATCCAGGTGCACGGCGCGGCGGGCGTCAGCGACGACACCGTGCTGGCGCGGTTGTACGGCTGGCACCGGGCGATGCGACTCTTCGACGGCCCCGACGAGGTGCACATGCGCAGCATCGCCCGCGCAGAGTTGGGCAGGGAGAAGTCCGCGCTCGCGGCGGCGGTAAACCGCCAATCGGCTAAAGCGGTGACGGGGTAGTGGGGTTCACCGGCCGAGAGCTGTCGGGGGCGTGGAACTTTCGCGACGTCTCTGAACACACGGGTATCGCGCCCGGGCGCTTCTTTCGGGCGAGCGAGCTCTCGAGACTCGACGACGAGGGACGCGCGGCAATGAGCGGCTACGGCATCACAGATGTTGCGGATCTTCGCTCGCTGCCGGAATTGGAGAAGCACGGACCGGGGCTCGTTCCGGCGGGCGTCGACATCCATCACCTGCCGTTCGTGGAGACCGTAGCGACCGACGACGAGGCGCCGCACGAGCACGCCTTTCAGCGAATGATGACGGAGAAGCCCGCCGACGAAGCGGTCGCCGACGCCGCCGCACGGTACATGACCGAGGAGTACGGGCGTATTGCCTCGGCGCCGTTGGCGCAGAAGGCGGTTCGCCAGGTGGTGACGTTGCTCGGCTCGGACCGGCGGGTACTGGCGCACTGCTTCGCCGGCAAGGACCGCACCGGTTTCACCATTGCCGTGGTGCTGGAGGCCGCCGGTGTTCCCCGCGACGCGATCATGGCCGACTACCTACGCAGCAATGTCGCGGTGCCGCAGCTTCGCGAAACCATCCTTACCAACGTGCGGGCCAGGGCAGCCGACGCTCCGGAGATCATGGCGCTGGCCGAGGCACGCCTCACGGATGCGGTGCTCGGCGTGCGCGAGGAGTACCTCGACACGGCTCGACGCACGCTGGACTCTGAGTTCGGTTCTCTGAACGGCTATCTCGAAGCGGCGGGCCTCACCGACGACGACGTCGCCCGCTTGCGCAAGGTCCTCAACGGCTGAGGTTCTCCGCGTTGCGGCGGCGTTCGTCGTCGATGCGTTGCTTGCGGGCGTCGGCGCGGGTGATGGTGCGTTTGGGCATCGTCAGACCCTCGATGTGCTTTCGCGGGGTTGCGGTTACCGCGATTTCGGCGGTTGGCGTGCACAATTCGGGAAACAGCGTTCGCGATCCCGGGTAGGTGGTGGCGGTGCAACCGTCAGGGTCTGTCCACACGATGGTCCCGTCGGGGTATTGCACGCTGCTCCAGCCCGGCCAGAAGGTTTTCAGCAGATGATGCTCCCGACACAGACACGCCAGGTTCGACGCACACGTCGGCCCGACGGGGTAGGGGATGGTGTGGTCGATGTCGGTGATCGTCGCCGGTCTCGAACAGCCAGGGAAACGGCATGTTTGGTCCCGGCAGCGGATGAACTCGGCCAGCGTCCTCGATGGGCGGTAGCGCGGCTCCGGTGGAGCCTGCCCGGGGTGAATCAGCGCCTTGATCGTGGCGTGCAGAGCGACCTGCGCGGCGACCGGCGCCGGGAGCACCGCACCCCCGAGAATCGTCGCAGGGCCGGCTGCACAGACTTCACCGGGATCGGCGGCGAGCTCGTCGAGCAGACCGCGCAACGTGTAGCTCTGCCACGGCTTCGGGAGCAACGCGGAGTTCTCGCCGGTCAGGGCACGCCGCTGGGCAGTGAGGTCGCCGACAGCGGGTCGGTCCGCACCGTCGTGCGCGGCATCTTTTCCGTCGGTGCCGCTGTCGTGATCGCGCGCATCGGCAGGACCCGCGCCTCCGCCGGGCGGGGCCGCATCGACGATGTCCTGATCGACTATGTCCTGGCGGGCGATCACATGGATCACCACACCCCCGCCGGCGGGCCTGGCCGCCGCCTCGCAGCCGTTGGACTCGCACAGGCAGGGCAACCGGTCCCAGCCATAGGCCATGGCGGACAGGGCTGCTGCACGACGCTGATCCAACGTGCGCGGATCCCGGTCACACACCGTGCGCGCCAACGCATCGGCGCGCTTGTCGACCGCCTCGCCATCAGGTGCCAACACCGTCGCCGTCACATAACACACGCCGTTGGCGGAATCGGTCTGCACATCCAGGTGCGCGCCGCGGCACGCCGATTCCGTGCGACGCTGCGCATACCGGTCGTGGCGCAGCACCAGCTCGTCGACGTCCTTCTCGGACTTCTCGCGAGACTTCGCGCCCCACGTGACCAAAGCGTCGGACAGCTCGGCGTCGATCTCGCGCAGCGCGTCAGGATCCTTCACCAGCATGGTGCGCGTGCACATCGTGTGGACCAGCCGGTAGGAGATCACACCCTCGGCAAACACCGCCGCGACCCGCGGCAGCCGCTCGCGTAACGCCACGGCATCAGTGAGCAGCCCGCTGGCCACCCCGCTGGTCACCTCGTGAGCGGCTCCGATCTGCGCGCACACCGCCGACCAGTTGTCACACCGCCACTGATCGCGACCAGCAGAGCCCGACACCCGATAAGCCGCATCGAGCATGTCAGCCATGTGCCCCAGCCGCGCGGCACAGGCGGCATTCTCCAGCCGCGCGCACGCCCGCACCCCGTGACCCGGGGTGCGGGCCGCGGACACAGCCGCCAAAATCTCGTCGAACACACTTTCGAAGCTAGTTGGTGGACAGCTCCCCGACCAGCTCGAATCGCCAGCCTGTGGATGAATACGGCTTTGTGGACAACCGTCCCGAAATGTCAGACCGCACGTACTCCGCTAGACCAGGAAAAGGCCGACCACCCAGGCGATGGTCGCCAACAGCGCCCCGGAAAGTTCCACGCCGACAGATAGCGCCACCCCCTTGAGGGCATGCCAGGTCGACGCCCACGCGCGCGTGACGTCTCCTCGGATACTGAGTTCGGCGGCGAACACCCCCAACACGAATCCGATGAGCAGACCGATCACGGGGATCACGAAGAAGCCGACGACGCCTGCGATACCGCCCACGACGAGGACCGAGGTGCGCACGTCGGCCGCCCGCATGCGCTTGACCGGCCACGTGTACTTGATGATCTGCGATGCGACGAAAAGGGCTGCGGCAACGCCGAACACCACCCAGGAGACGGCGGTGTTCTCGACGAACGCCCACACCCCGATGGCAGCGATCACCAGAATTCCGCCCGGCAGGATCGGCACGATGATGCCGACGAGCCCGACGGCGATCACCAGCGCGACCAGGACGATGCCGACAGTGCTCACGCCAGCGAGAGTACGGGGTTACGGCTTCTTGCCGCGCACCCAATGAATCGTGCCGATGTTCTTGGTTCGCACGCTCGTCAGCCCGAGACCCTCGAATATGTCGCCTAACTCGTCGTCGTCGAAGACGTAGGCACCGGCATTGGGCAGGTAGCGGAACACGGCCGCGCCAGGGCCGGCAGTGGGCACCATGACCGCCATCCGCCGGCCGGGCCGAAGCACCCGCACCATCTCGGCGACGGCCACCTGCGGGTCGGGGATCAGCTGCAGCATCGCAATCGACACGACGGCGTCCACCGACTCGTCTTTGAGCGGTAGGCATTGCGCATCTGCGCGCAGGAAACCGACGTTGGGCGCCGCCTCGGCGCTCACGGCGCGGCGCAGCATGGGCTCGGAGATGTCGATTCCGAGTGCCAACCCACCGGGGCCGACCGCACGCCCCAGTGCGGCGGTGACGTTGCCTGGGCCGCTGCCGACGTCGAGCGCGCTGCCCCCGACCGGGATGTTCAGCCACTCGGTGGGCTCTTGCCACGCCGTCATCACCCGGCGCGCAAGCGCCTGGGCGTTGTCGTAGAACAGCGAACCGAGCCGCGAGGCCCATAGCGCCTGGATCGCGCCGGTGTTCTGCTCGGCGTCGGCGGACCGGTCGCCGAGCAGGTCCAAGTATCCGTTGCTGACATCGGGGTTCGCGGGAGGGTCGACAAGCAACTTCTCGGCGAGCCGCAGGGCCGGTGACAAGGTCGTCGTTGTGGCCATGCCGTCCACGCTACGCGCGGGATCAGGCACCCAGCTTGTCGGCGAGATCAAGGAAATCGTCTGCCATGACATCGAATTCGCCCTCGGGGGGTTTGCGCAGTGTGCGGCTCGGACCATGTTCGCCGGGCCGGAACACGAACGCCGTCCGCAGACCGGCGTCGCGTGCAGCACGCAGATCGGCGGGGTGCGCGGCCGCCAGCATCAGCTCGTCGGGCGCGACATCGAGGATCTGCGCGCAACCGAGGTAGGCCTCGCGGTCAGGCTTGTAGTGCCGGAAGATCTCGGCGGAGAGCACGCAATCCCACGGCAGTCCCGCGCGTTTGGCCATGTTCGTCAGCAGCGACACGTTGCCGTTGGACAGCGTCGTGATGGTGTAGCGCTGCTTAAGCCGGGTCAGACCGGCGACGCTGTCGGGCCACGGATCGAGCCGGTGCCAGGCGCGGTTGAGGTCGTCGATCTCGGCCTCTCCGACGGTGATCCCGGCAGCATCGAGCAGCTCGACGAGCCGCGTCCGGTGCAGATCGTCCAGCCGGGTCCAGGGCAGCTCGCCGCGACGCACCCGGTCCATCGCGGGAACGTAGCCGGCCCGCCAGTCGTCGGCGAACTGAGCCCAGTCCGCCTGGACATCGTGCGCACGGCCGAAGGACTCGAGCTGAGCGATCACGCTGGCCCGCCAATCGACGACGGTGCCGAACACGTCGAACGCGAGCGCGCGGATCATCACGGCTCCAGAACCAACTTGCCGTTGATCTCGCCGTCCGCCAGCGCCTGCAGTGCCGTCGCACCGTCCGACAGTGGGAATCGCACGGGCGCAGGCGGTCTGAGACCTGCATCGACCAGCTGGGCCAGCGCGGAGCCGACCTGAGCCTGCGCTCCGGGGGTGCGGTTGACGAACTCGCCCCACCCGACACCGACGACGCTGACGTTGCGCAGCAGCAGCCGATTCACCTTCACCGTCGGGATGCCACCCGCAGCGAATCCGATGACGAGCAGCCTGCCTTCGGTGGCCATCGCCCGGATCGCGTCGTCGAACGCGGCCCCGCCGATCGGGTCGACGACGAGGTCGACACCGCGTCCGCCGGTCTCCTGCTTGACCGCATCGAGCCAGCCGTCGGTCAGCGGCAGCACCACGTCGGCACCCAGCGACTCCACGAACGAGACGGCCGACGGCCGGTGCACCATCGCGATCACCTTGGCGCCCAGCGCTTTTGCGATCTGCACCGATGCCGTCCCGACACCCCCGCCGGAACCGAGCACGAGCACCGTTTCGCCGGGCTGCAGGGCACCGCGGCGGTGCAGCGCGAAGTACATCGTGTAGTAGTTGCCCAGCAGACAGACCGCCGAGCCGTCGTCGAGCGCCTCGTTGGTCGGGATGACGGAATCCACCGGCACCGCGACCTGTTCAGCCCAGCCGCCGAGCAGGCTGAACCCCGAAACACGCTGCCCCGCTGCCAAACCCGACGATGCAGGAGCCGAGCGAACGGTTCCCGCCACTTCCACGCCTGGAATGAACGGCGGCGGCATCTTCATCTGGTATTCACCGCGCAGCATCAGCAGATCGGGGAAGCAGACGCCGGCGGCACCGACGTCGATGACGACAGCGGAGTCGCTGGAGATGTCATCAACATCGGCGTACGCCAGTCCCGAAGGGCCCGAGAGCTCCTGGGCTACAAGTGCTTTCATACAGTTCAGCCGAGGCTGAAGGTGGCCCGCTCAGCCGCAGACAGATCGGTGATTTCACCCCACTTGGCCGCGATGTCGTCCACCGACGGAACCTCGGTGAATGTCACGCCGCTGTTCTGGAACAGCGCGACCCGCTGCACCTTGCCGCCGCCGACGATGAACACCGACGCGGTGTCGGGCAGTTCCTCGGTGCACAGATACCCGATCACTGGGGCCACGTACTCCGGGGTCAGCTTCTCGAACACCTCGGGCGGCAGGATGTCCTGCGTCATGCGGGTCGCTGCAATCGGTGCGACAGCGTTGGCCTTGATGTTGTACTTGGCGCCTTCCTGGGCCAACGTGTTGATCAGGCCGACGAGCCCGAGCTTGGCGGCACCGTAGTTGGCCTGGCCGAAGTTGCCGAACAGGCCGGACGTCGACGTCGCGACGACGACGCGACCGAAGCCGTTCTCACGGAAGTGAGGCCAGGCGGCGCGAATGACGTTGTAGCCGCCGTAGAGGTGGACCTTGAGCACGGCATCCCAGTTGCCGAACTCCATCTTGTGGAACGTGCCGTCACGCAGGATGCCCGCGTTGCTGACCACGCCGTCGACCTTGCCGAATTCGTCGACCGCGGTCTTGATGATGTTGGCGGCTCCCTCGGGCTCGGCCACGGAGTCGTAGTTCGCGACGGCGCGGCCGCCGGCGTCCTTGATCTCCTTGACCACCTCGTCGGCCATGTTGTGCCCGGCCCCCGTACCGTCGCGCGCTCCACCGAGGTCGTTGACGACAACGCTGGCGCCCTCGCGCGCCAGGGTCAGCGCGTATTCGCGACCGAGCCCCCCTCCGGCACCCGTGACGACGATGACACGGTCCTGCACTCCTGGCACTGGTGTTCCTCTCGTTGGTTTCAGATGACGACGGCGCTCACCCTAGAACAGCTTGCGCGCCAGCTTGAACGCCTTCTCTGTATACGGCGGGTAGATGATGGCGGTGAGGTCGGGTCGGGTCGGCTTGGTCAGCACCGACTTCTTGTGGCTGAACGTCTCGAACCCGAACTTGCCGTGGTACGCGCCCAGACCGGACGGTCCCACGCCGCCGAACGGCAGCTTGTGGGTGGCGAAGTGGAAGATCAGGTGGTTGACGACCATGCCGCCGGCCGGCACGTCCCGGATCACCCGCTCACGCACCGCCTTGGCCTTGGTGAACAGGTAGGCGGCCAGCGGCTTGGGCCGCGCGTTGACGAATGAGATTGCCTCATCCAGGTTTTGGACCGTCACGATGGGCAGAATCGGCCCGAAGATCTCGTCGGTCATCAGGGGCTCGGCGGGGTCGGGGTCCACCACGACGGTCGGCTGGATCTTGAGGTTGACGGCGTCGGAGTCGCCGCCGACCGCCACGGTGCCCTTGGTTGCGGCCAGGGCATTGGCGAGCCGGTTGAAGTGGCGCTCGTTGACGATGCGCTTACCGGTGTTGCCCGTCTCGAACGTGTCGATCGTCTTGCGGAGCTCGTCGACGAGCCGGTCACGGATCGACGCGTCGGCCAGGACGTAGTCGGGGGCGATGCAGATCTGCCCGGAGTTGATCAGCTTTGTCCACGCGATGCGCTTGGCGGCCACCTCGATATCGGCATCGGCGGACACGATGACCGGGCTCTTGCCGCCCAGTTCCAGAGTCACCGGGGTCAGGTGGGGGGCCGCGCCCTCGTAGACGCGCCTGCCGACCTCGGTGCCGCCGGTGAACAGCAGATGGTCGAAGCCCTGGGCGATGAGCTCCTGGCTGACTGCGCCGTCGCCTTCGATGACGGCGATCGCGTCGTTGTCCAGGTAGCGCGGAACCAGCTCGGCCATCAGGGTCGACGAGGCCGGGGCGACCTCAGAAGGCTTCAGCACCATGGTGTTTCCGGCGGCGATCGCGCCGACGGCGGGCCCGAGCGTGAGGGCGAACGGGAAGTTCCAGGCGCCGATGATCAGCACGGTGCCGAACGGCTCGTATTCCACCCAGCCGCGGCCGGGCAACTGGGACATCTCCAGCAGCCGGTGCCGCCGCTTCATCCATTTGCCGACGTTTTTGGCCGCGTAGGAGGCCTCACCTGTGGTGCTGGCGATATCGGCGAGCCAGGCCTCGAACGGAGAACGACCGAGGTCCTTCTCGAGAGCGTCGGTGATCGCTGCCTCGTTCTCGGACATCAGGCGCTCCAGCGCGTGCAGCTGCTCCCTGCGCCATTCGACGGGGCGGGTGCGCCCGGACGCGAACGTCTGCCGAAGCCGGGCGACGACGGCGGGGATGTCGGCTGCGGTGGCGGTGCCCTGAACAGGTGCGACGGAATCGGTGGTCATGACGGGGTTCCTTCCTGACCTCGGAGTAACCCGAATCCTAACCAACCAGCCGGTTGGTGAACAGGCGTCAAGCACCCGTCAGAGTTTGACCCCGGTGGTGAAAGTCGAGAATGCCTGATCACCGCCGTCGGGGATCTCGACGAGCCGGTTGAGTCGGCGCATCTCGTCCCGGGAGTCGATCGCTTCGGAGCTCCACCCATTGGCGGCGAGCCAGTCGGCCACGTCGGCCCGGTCGGGATCCTCGTAGGTGAGCTCGGTGATGTCCATCGGCTCGGCGTCCAACTGCGCGGTGATTCGGTCGAACCGTTCCCGCGCCCGTTCCCAGCGGTCAGGGTCGTGGGGCCCCATCGACTCTGCAGCGACGCGGCTCCCGCGTGCGCTCAACTCCGTGATGTGGGCGAACAACCGGTCCTGAGCGTCGGCGGGCAGATACATCAACAGGCCTTCGGCGAGCCAGGCTGTCGGCCGGCCCGGGTCGAATCCGGCCGCTTTCAGCGCGGCAGGCCAGTCTTGTCGAAGATCGATCGGCACTTCGCGCCGGTCGGCGGTCGGGGTGGCACCCTCGGCGGCCAGGGTGGCGGTCTTGTACTCCAGCACCAGGGGCTGGTCTATCTCGAAGACCGTCGTGCCGGCCGGCCACCGCAGGCGGAACGCGCGGGAGTCGAGCCCGGAGGCCAAGATGACGACCTGGCGGATCCCGGCGTCGACGGCGGCGGTGAAGTAGGAGTCGAAGAAGTGCGTGCGGACGGCCTGGTAGTTGCCCATGTGCTCGAACAGAGCGTCGATCTCGGGGTCCGTCTCGGCGACCTTGGCCCGGAAGGCGTCGTCACCGATGAAGCCCCAGGCGCCCGAGCCCGCGCCGGTGACAAGAACCTTGGCGTAGGGATCAGTGATGATCCGGTCCGGACGGGCGGTCTCGGCGGCGCGCGCGGCCGCGACCATGACCGCGGTGGCGCCGACGCTGGACGCGATGTCCCAGGTGTCGTTGTCGGTGCGAAGTGAACTCACAGCACGTTCCCTCCTGTGTCTGGGCCGGCGACGATGAGCGCCCTATACATTGCAAGGCTATCTAACTGTCGACGCTGCTCCAGCCCGGTGTGGGCGACGCCACAGGTCAAACGGCCAGACTCACAGGAAATGACCAGGGAAAGCGAACTACTCGCTCAGATTCCACAACTTGTTGGCGAGCAAGAGCTCAAGCTTGTGCACCACGGCACTGAGTTCCGTGCGGTCGCCGACGAAGCCGGCGTAGAAGCCCATTCCCCACACCACCGCGACGAGCATCTCGACCAGGTGATCGACGTCGGTGTCGGTGCTCAGCTCACCGCGGCTGATCGCGTCGTTGACCGCCCAGGAGACGAAAGCGCGCGAGTTCTTCAACGAGTCGTGCTCGTCGTTGCTCAGCTCAGGGTGCCGTTGGGACTCCAGAACCGAGGTCACCAGGAACGCGGCTGCGGAACGGTCTTCGGAATCGGCCTGCGTCGCCACTGACAGGAATGCCGAGAGGCGTTCGATCAACGTCAGCTGTTCCTGAGCCCGGGCGATGCCGGCGCTCACGATGCTGGCGTTGGTCTGTTCGACGACCTCACCCCAGAGCACGCGCTTGCTCGCGAAGTAGTGATTGATCGCTGGACGGGTCAGATCCGCGCGAATGGCGATCGCCTGAAATGTCGCAGCGTCGTAGCCAAGTTCGCTGAACACCTCGCGAGCAGCATGCAAAATGCGCTCCCGTGTTTCAGCGGCCTTCGCTGCGGGAGGACGTCCTGGACCTCTACTAGCCGTATACGGCACCCGTAAATTGTGCCACACGTCACCTGGCACCAGGTCACGGGACCTGAACCCGTTACCCGAGAGAGACCCGTTAGCAAACGCCTCGCAGCCCGACCGGCACCCGGTCCGGTGCTGCACAGACGGCGAACTAGGTTTGACCTATGGGGGCGGTGTCATCACGAGAGGCATTCTTCGACGCAGGCCTTGCCGCCCTGTCCGAGCTGGGGTACGGCGGCCTCAAACTCGCCGAGGTGTGCCAGCGGCTCGGCGTCACCACCGGGTCCTTCTATCACTACTTCTCCAACTGGTCGTCCTACACGCAGCAATTGGTGGCGCACTGGCAGGAGGGGATGACGGTCCAGGTCATCGCGGCGGTGCAGGCGGAGCCCGACCCTCGGTTGCGAATCGACCGCCTCATCGAGGCCGGACTGACCCTGCCGCACAGCGCCGAGTCCGCGATCCGGGTGTGGAGTTCGATCGACCCGCAGGTGCATGCGGTGCAGGCAGCCGTCGACAGGCAGCGCTTCGACGTCGTCTACGAGTCGGCGCTGGTCATCCTGCAGGATGCCCGTCAGGCCGAACTGTTCGCCTCGTGGGCGGTCTACCTCCTGGTCGGATACGAGCAGGCGATCCTGCCCCCGGATACTTCCGGGCTGCGGTGGATCGTCGGTCAGCTTCTCGAAACGCTCGACTCGGGCCGGTTCGGTTCGGTGCCGCACGATGAATGACGGCGTCGGACAGATGGCTCACCGGCCGCTGCGGAAGTCCTGCGCGCCTTTCCCGCAGCAAATAATGACAGAACCCTTACTGAGGGGTGTCGGGCGCCCGGAAATCGGCGTCTCGACCCGTGAACACTGATGTCTGCCCGCCTCTACGAGACCCGGCAGCGCATCGTGCGGCGAGCCGCCCAGCGCGACCCCGACAATGACGCGTTCCGCCGAGCGCTGCGCGCCGCGCTGGTGGTACCGCTCGCCGGCGCCCTGGGCTTCCTCGTCGGCGGCGACAATCCACAGACACCGCTGTTCACGATCTTCGGGTCCGTGGCGTTGCTGGTGTTCTCCGATTTCCCGGGTAATCGTCAGAACCGGGCCGTGGCCTATACGTGGCTGGGGTTCAACGGGTTCCTCCTCATCGCCCTCGGCACGCTGGTGGCACCGCATCCTTGGCCTGCCGTGGCGACGATGTTCGTCCTCGGAGTGGCTGTCACCTTCTCCGGGGTCCTCAGCGAGACGATCGCCGCGGGACAGCGCGCCACCCTCGTCTTGTTCGTGCTCCCTGCATGCACGGCACCCGGTCCGATCGGGGAACGTCTTCTCGGTTGGGCGATCGCACTGGCGGTGTGTGTACCGGCAGCGTTGTTCCTCCTTCCGCCACGGCATCACGGTCAGCTCCGCAGCCGGGCGGCCCGGGCATGCGCGGCCCTGGCCGACCAGCTGGACGGAACCGGCACCGCCGACAACGTCAGCAGGGCAATGGATTCCCTGCGTGAGACGTTCCTGGAGGCGGACTTTCGGCCGGTCGGCCTCACAGCAGGCAGCCGGGCCCTGGTGCGCGTCGTCGACGATCTGGAATGGGTGGCCGACCGCACGGGTCCGCACGCCGGAGTCACGTTGCGCGACAAGGACGCCGTAGGACGCGTCCTGCGCTGCGCGGCTGCGGTCCTCCGCATTTCGCGCCCCAGCGACCGAGAACTGGCCAGGGCGGACCTGGCGGCGGCACTGACGGTGCTGCGGGCCACGGCGCGGGGACGCTGGCGGGAGGACCTCGATGCGATCCTGGCCGCCCCCGATGACGACGGGGCGGTGGCGCTGGGCCGGGATCTGCTGCGGCGTCGCACGATTGCCGCCACCGTCGGCGCCACCGGCCGCATCATCGCGGCCGCGGCGGCCGCCGATGCGCGGCCGGTGTGGGCGCGCGCACTGGGTCTGCGGTTGCCGCCCACCGGCGCGTCCGACAGGTTGCTGCCCGAAACGGTTGCGGCCGCGCAGATCACGTCAGGGTTCTTGGAGAACCGGGCGGTGGCTGTCCGCAACAGTCTGCGTACCGGGTTGGGTCTCGCGCTCGCGGTCGCCGTCACGCATGTCTTCCCGATCGAGCACGGTTTCTGGGTGGTGCTCGGCGCGCTGTCCGTGTTGCGCAGCAGCGCACTCACTACCGGCACGCGAGTGTGGCGCGCGGTGTTCGGCACCGGAATCGGCTTCCTGCTCGGAGCCGTGCTGATCTATCTGGTCGGTGTCGACCCCGTGGTGTTGTGGATACTGATGCCAGTGGTCGTGTTCGGATCGGCGTACGTGCCCGAGATCGCGTCGTTCACGGCCGCGCAGGCTGCGTTCACGATGATGGTGCTGATCTTCTTCAACCTGATCGCGCCCACCGGCTGGCAGGTCGGCCTGGTTCGTGTCGAAGACGTGTTCGTGGGCGCACTGGTGGGCGTCGCGGTGTCGCTTCTGCTGTGGCCGCGTGGCGCGACCGCATCGGTGACACGTCAGATCGACGGGGCGCGAAAGGTTTTCGCGCGGTATCTACGGGCGGCCGTGCTGCGTATCACCCGCGGCGCCACGGAGGCGCGCACCGATGAGGTGGCGACGCTGAGCCACGAGGCACTGTCCGCATCCCGGGTGATCGACGACGCGGTCAGGCACTACCTGTCGGAAAGCAGTGGCGAAACCGATTTCCGCGCGCCCATTGTGCGCTCCTTCAACCGCGCGATCCGGCTGCGCGCGGTCGCCGACTTGATCGCCGACATCCCCACTCCGCCCCCGCTGGGTTCCTACCCCAATGTCCGCGCCGTACTGGAGTCCCACGTCGACGCCATCTGCGACCGGGTGACCGGCCAATGGGACTCCGTCGACGCCTGGACGCCGATCAGCGACGATTTCGTGCGGGCACTGCGGTCGGAGGCCCGGGACGACAGCCTCGGGCTCTCCGCCGCATTGCCGCTGCTCACCGCGGCCGCAGCCATCGGCGAGTTGGAGCTGATCTACCCGTTGAAGGCCGGCCGCTGACCTCAGCGCAGCGGGCGGTGAGGCATCAGCGCGTTCGGCGGTATCGCGCCGAACTTGCCGGACTGGTAATCCTCGACGGCCTGGATGATCTCGGACTTCGAGTTCATCACGAAGGGTCCGTACTGAAAGACCGGTTCACGAATGGGTCTGCCGCCCAACAGCAGAACCTCCAGGGCGGGTCGGTTCGAGTCTTGAGATGCATCGGCGGTGACGGCAATCCGGTCGCCGGGTCCGAGCACCGCGAGCTGCCCCTGCTGCACGGGATGGCCTACCGGGCCCACTGACCCGCGGCCGGACAGGACGTACACCAGTGCGTTGAAGTCGCGCGACCACGGCAGGTCGAGGCGTGCTCCGGGCTCGACGGTCGCGTGTGCCAACGTGATCGGTGTGTGGGTGGACCCCGGTCCCGCCTGGCCGCCGATGTCGCCGGCGATGATTCGCACCAGCGCACCACCGTCGTGGGACGACAGCAGGGTGGCCTGTGTGCCCTCGATCGCCTGATAGTTCGGGTCGGCGAATTTGTCCTTCTTGGGCAGGTTCACCCACAACTGGACGCCGTGGAACACTCCGCCGCTCTCGACGAGTTCGGCGGGTGGCGTCTCGATGTGCAGGATGCCCGAACCGGCCGTCATCCATTGGGTGGCGCCGTCGGCGATCAGGCCACCACCACCGTGGGAGTCCTGGTGCGCGAAGCGTCCGTCGATCATGTAGGTGACGGTCTCGAAACCGCGATGTGGATGCCAGTCCGTCCCGCGCGGCTCGCCGGGCTGGTACTCGATCTCCCCCATCTGATCCATGTGGATGAACGGATCGAGGTCACGCGCATTCACGCCGGCGAACGCGCGGACGACGGGAAAACCTTCGCCCTCGTACCCGCGTGGTCCGGTCGTGACAGATCGCACCGGACGTTCGGTGTCGGTCGGTGCAGGCCCCGCGATGCGCGGGAGTGTGAGCGTATCGGCTGTGATGGCAGGCATGTTCTCAACAACCGGACTGCAGTCCGATTAATTCCTTCCCGGCCGGTCGTCGGGTGTGTGGCTCAGCCGAATGCGGGACGGGCGGACATCAGCATCGCAAAGCCGGGTATGTCCGTCGTTGGCGAAAGGAGGGACCGATGGCGCACGCACATGAGCCGGATTCATCGGATGCCTGGGAGGTCGTGGTCGCGACGCTGTACGACCGCGGTGATCCCGATAAGGGCGCCGAGGAACGATCCGTCGTTCGGGGATCCGAGGAGGAAGCGCGGCGGGTGTACGCCGATACCACCGCCGTGGCGACCGACGAGGGCTATGCCTTCGTGACGCTGCGCAACGGGAGCAGCGACGTCGAATCCTGGCCACAGGAAACGGGGTGGACCGTCTAACCCAGCACGGCCAGCGCCGCGGCCCGGGCTTCCGCGGCACTGGCAGTGCCGAGCACGGCCTCGGCCGCATCGCGGCACTGCTGCAGCGTGACGTGTGCGAGCTTGGCGCCCACCCCCTGGACAGCTGCCGCAGCCGCCGACAGTGAGGTGACACCGAATCCGGTCAGAACACACGCGAGCAGCGGATCAGCGGCCGCTTCACCACACACACCGACCGGTTTACCAACGGCGGCACCGGCTTTCACCGTCATGGCGACGAGGGCCAGTACGGCGGGCTGCCACGGATCGGTCAGCATCGCCAGTTCGGCCGACATCCGGTCAGCCGCCATCGTGTACTGCGCGAGATCGTTGGTGCCGATCGAGAGGAAATCGACATGCTCGAGGACCCGGTCGGCCAGGAGCGCGGCGGCGGGCACCTCGATCATCACGCCCGGTGTCAGTCCGTGTGAGCGTGCCTTGTCGGCGAAGTTCTTCGCCTCCTCCGCCGTGGCGATCATCGGCGCCATGACCCAGGGCGGATTGCCGGTGCGTTCGGCTGCCTTCGCGATGGCTTCGAGCTGGTGGTCCAGGAGACCGGGGTTGTTGGTGGCGATGCGGATTCCGCGGACCCCGAGGGCGGGATTGGCCTCGTCGGGGTGTCCTGCGAACTTGAGCGGTTTGTCCGAGCCGGCGTCGAGCGTTCGGATGACCACCTTGTTCCCGGCGAATGCCTCGAGCACCTCCGCATAGATGGTCGCCTGCTCGTCCACGGTGGGTTCGGTGTCGGTGTTGAGGAAGCAGAGCTCGGTGCGGAACAGGCCGACGCCCTCTGCCGGAGTTTGACGGGCCGACCGCGCGGCCGCACCGTCCTGGACGTTGGCGAGCACGGCGACGGCGTGCCCGTCCGCGGTGGTGCCAGGACCCGACCAGTTGGCCGCCGCCTCGGCCACGCGCTTGGCCTCGGCGACGGCTTCGCGGGCCGGCCCTTCGTCGGGGGAAACGGTGACGGTGCCGCGGGTGCCGTCGACGAGAACCATCGTGCCGGCAGGCACGTCATCGAGACCGGCGACGGCTACGACGCACGGGATGCCGAGCTGGCGGGCGATGATCGCGGTGTGGCTCGTCGGACCGCCGAGCGTGGTGGCCAGGGCGACGACGAGCTCCGGGTCGAGGCCGGCGGTATCGGCAGGCGCGAGGTCCTCGGCGCACAGGATCGACGGCTCGTCGGGCAGCGGTACGCCCGGCTCCGGCAGACCCTTCAGCTCGGCGACCACGCGGTCGCGGATATCGCGCAGGTCGGTGACACGCTCGGCCATGAGTCCGCCGAGCTTGGTGAACATCTCGACGAACTGGTCGATGGCGCCGTTGACGGCGCGGACGGCCGGAGCACCGTCCTTGATGCGCTTCTCCGCCGCGCCGAGCCAGCCGCGGTCGGTGGCGAGCGTCGCGGTGGCCGCGAGCACTTCGGAGGCCGCGCCGGTGGCGTGAGCAGCGCGTTCACGCAACCTCTCGGCCACCGCCGCGGCTGCGGCGGTGAAGCGCTCACCTTCTGCGGCGCGTTCCTCCTCGCCGATCTCGCCCGCAGTGTCGGGGTCGACGTCGGGCAGCTTTCCCGGGCGGATCACGGGCGCGTACTGAACTCCGGCCACAACGGGAACACCGTGCAGGACCGTGTGTGAGGTGAGCGGGGACGTCACAGTCATGTGAACCAGGTTACAACAAACCGTTGACAAGTCAACACGTTCAGGAGTAAAACCAAACATATCAACACCAAAAAGACGCCCGAGTCCCACCAATATCCACATGAACCCTCAGTGCGGAGTCCCATGTACCCGGAAGAACGGCAGCAGGCGATTGCCTCGCTGGTGATGACCAAGGGCCGTGCCTCGGTGACCGAACTCGCGCAGACCTACGACGTCACCACCGAAACCGTTCGGCGCGATCTCGCCGTCCTCGACAAGGCAGGAATCGTCCGCAGGGTGCACGGCGGCGCGGTTCCCGTGCGGGCCCTGCACCTCGTCGAGCAGGGCGTCGGTGAGCGCGACGTGACCCGCGCCGAGCACAAAGACGCGATCGCGGCGGCAGCGGCGGAGTTCTTCCCGCTCAGCGGCGCGAGCGTGCTGCTCGACGCCGGCACCACCACAATGCGGATCGCCGCGCAGGTGCCGACGGACCGGGAGCTCGTCGTGGTGACCAACTCCGTCCCGATCGCGGCCCGGCTCGCGACGATCCCGTCGGTGTCTCTGCAACTGTTGGGCGGTCGCGTCCGCGGTGTCACCCAGGCCGCGGTCGGGGAGCAGGCGCTGCGCGTCCTGGACACGCTGCGCGTCGACATCGCCTTCATCGGCACCAACGCGATCAGCGTGCGCCACGGGCTGTCCACGCCTGACAGCGAGGAAGCCGCCGTGAAACGTGCCATGGTCCGCGCGGCCAACTATGTGGTGGTCGCGGCGGATTCCTCCAAGGTGGGCCGCGAAGACTTCGTCAGCTTCGCCCCGATATCCAGTGTCGACACCCTCATCACCGACCCCGAGATCTCTGCCGCCGACAGCGCCGAGCTGAGCGAGTGCGGTGTCGAGGTCATCTGCGCAGGAGGCCAACCGTGATCGTGACCGTCACCCCCAACCCGAGCATCGACCGCACCGTGACGTTGCCGTCCCCGCTGACGCGCGGCGCCGTGCACCGCGTCACATCGGTGACGAATCAGGCTGGCGGCAAAGGGGTCAACGTCGCCAAGGTGCTGACGATGGCAGGTGTCGATGCGCTGGCGGTGCTGCCTGCCGCCGTGAACGACCCGCTGCTCACCGCGCTGGCGAACGCCGCCGTCCCCTATCAGATCGTGACGACCGATCAGCCGGCCCGAACCAACCTGACGATCACCGAGCAGGACGGCACCACCACCAAGATCAACGAGCCCGGCGCAATGATCGATGGAGCCACGTTGACGACGTTCACCGACGTCGTCATCGAGGCCGCCGCGGACGCCGACTGGGTCGTGATGTCTGGCTCTCTGCCGCCCGGCATGCCCGCGTCCTGGTATGCAGACGTCGTCGCGCGGCTCTCGTCACGACCCTGCCGGGTGGCCGTCGATACCTCCGATGCACCGCTGGCCGCGCTGATGGGCTCACTGGACCGTGGTGCACCAGACCTCGTCAAGCCGAACGCCGAGGAGCTGGCCAGTGTTCTCAACCTGTCGTCGGAGGCGCTCGAAGATGCAGTCGCTCAGGGGGATCCGACACCAGTCGTGGCTGCGGCCCGGCAACTGATCGACCGGGGAGTCGGCGCCGTACTGGCCACCCTCGGTGCCGCCGGGGCGGTCCTGGTCGACGGCAACGGCGCCTGGATGGCGAGTCCGCCACCCATCACGCCCCGCAGCACCGTCGGCGCCGGCGACTCCTCGCTGGCGGGATACGTGCGCGCCGAGGTCGGTGGCGCGGTCCCACCACAACGGCTCCAGATGGCCGTCGCATACGGCAGCGCCGCCGCCGCACTCCCCGGCACGACGCTGCCCTCCCCAGCCGAGATCGATCTGAACGCCGTTGCGGTGTCGCCGATTTCACCCATCCCCGCCACTCAGTAGTACAACAGACAAGGTAGTTCCATGACCACCTCCACCACCCCGATCATCACCCGCGATCTGGTGCTCCTCGATGCCGCAGTCGACGGTGACAAGCAGGCCGTCATCACGCGCCTCGTCGAAACCCTCGCTGCAGCAGGGCGAACCCACGACGCCGAGGGGCTCGTCGGCGCGGCGATGGCGCGGGAAGCACAGTCGGCCACCGGGCTTCCCGGCGGCATCGCGATCCCTCACTGCCGATCGCCGTATGTCGACACGCCCACCATCGGATTCGCCCGGCTCAAGCCGGGCGTGGACTTCGGCGCGCCGGACGGCCCGGCGGATCTGGCCTTCCTGATCGCCGCGCCGGATTCCGGCGGCCAGGAGCACATGAAGCTGTTGTCCAGTCTGGCAAGGGCTTTGGTGCGCAAGGACTTCGTCGAATCCCTGCGCAACGCCTCGTCGGCCGACGAGGTGGTCGGCCTGGTCGAAGGGGTGGTCAATCCGGCGCCCGCGGCAGCGCCTGCCGCGGCTGCCGAGAAGCCCGCCGCCAAGACGCTCATCGCGATCACCGCCTGCCCGACCGGCATCGCCCACACCTACATGGCGGCCGACTCGCTGAGCCAAGCAGCCAAGGACGCCGGCGTCACGCTCGTCGTCGAGACCCAGGGTTCCTCGGGCAGCACGCCGATTCCCGCTGACACCATCGCCAAGGCCGACGCCGTCATCTTCGCCACCGACGTCGGTGTGAAGGACAAGGGCCGCTTCGCCGGCAAGCCCGTGATTGCATCCGGCGTCAAGCGCGCCATCAACGAGCCGGCCAAGATGATCGCCGAAGCCGTTGCCGCATCGGACAACCCGAACGCAGCACGGGTTCAAGGCTCGGGTTCGGCCTCACCTGATGCGCCGTCGGGCAATGTCGGCTGGGGAACGCGGACCCGGCAGATCCTGCTGACCGGCGTGAGCTACATGATCCCGTTCGTTGCCGCGGGCGGTCTGCTGATCGCGCTGGGCTTCCTGTTCGGCGGCTACGAGATCGCCGACACAGGCAACGACATCGCACTCAACAATTCGCTGACCAACCTGCCGGACGGCGGATTCGCCCAGTATCTCGGCGCGATCCTGTTCACGCTCGGCGGGCTGGCATTCAGCTTCCTTGTCCCCGCCCTGGCGGGCTATATATCGTTCGCGATCGCTGACCGGCCCGGCATCGCTCCCGGTTTCACCGCGGGCGCCCTGGCCGTCTTCATCGGCGGCGGCTTCATCGGCGGCATCGTCGGCGGTGTGCTGGCCGGATTCGTTGCGCTGTGGATCAGCAGTATCAACGTGCCGCGCTGGCTTCGGGGCTTGATGCCGGTGGTCATCGTGCCTCTCGGAGCATCGCTGGCTGTCGGTCTGGTCATGTTCTTCTTCGTGGGTCGCCCGCTGGCGAACATCAACACCGGGCTCACGGAGTGGCTCAGTGGACTGTCGGGAACGTCGGCGATCTTGCTGGGCATCATCCTCGGCCTGATGATGTGCTTCGATCTCGGCGGTCCGGTCAACAAGGCCGCCTACGCGTTCGCCACCGCGGGCCTCGCGGCCGACACCACCGCCGCGTTCGAGATCATGGCCGCTGTCATGGCAGCGGGCATGGTGCCGCCTCTGGCCATGGCGCTGGCGACTACCATCCGCCCGCATCTGTTCAGCGAGCCGGAGAAGGAAAACGGGCGCGCCGCTTGGCTTCTCGGGGCGTCGTTCATCTCCGAAGGCGCCATCCCGTTCGCCGCCGCCGATCCGCTGCGCGTCATCCCGTCGATGATGTTCGGCGGGGCCATCACCGGCGCGCTGTGCATGGCGTTCAGCGTCGGCTCGCGGGCCCCTCACGGCGGCATCTTCGTGCTCTTCGCGATCGACAACAAGCTCGGATTCGTCATCGCCATCGTCGCCGGAACCATCGCGTCCGCGCTCGCGGTCGTCGCCGCCAAGCAGTTCATCAAGGCCGGCGCCAAAGAACCTGAACTCGTCGCTGCCTGACCGCTACATTCACCACCGATAAAAGGAGAATCATGCCCAGCAAAACCGTCATCGTCGGCTCGTCCATCGGCCTGCACGCCCGCCCCGCCGCGATCATCGCCGAGGCCGTGGTCGAGGCCGGTGTGCCCGTCACCCTCTCGGTCGACGGGGGTGAGCCCGTCGACGCCGGCTCGGCACTGATGATCATGACCCTCGGCGCCGGGAACGGGGCCGAGGTGACCGTTGCCTCCGACGACGAGTCCGCGCTGGCCACCATCGCCGAATTGGTGCAGAAGGACCTCGACGCCTGACCGCTGTCGTCCCGGTGGGGTCGCCGGAAGAAAGCGGAATGACCCCTACCGGGACCCCCTTAGGCCTCCCCCTTGCGGCACACCACGAAGCGCACCATCTTGCCATCGTGGTCGCGGCGCCACCACCGGCAGTCCAGGGTTCGATCGGGCCGGCTCAGTGCATCGACCATGGCTGCGACTTCAGGGTGGGGATCGCCGTGGGCGGTCAGAACGCCTTGAGCAGTCAAGTCGCGGGCCACCTGGTCCCAGACGATCTTGCGTTGATCCTCGTAGGGGATGTTGGGAAGGATCCCCAGCGACAGGGGGAAGTCGACCAGATGGAGCCGGTCGGCGATCACCAGCATTCCGTCGATCGTCACCTCGACGCCCACCACATCGTCGAAATGGGTCGGCTCGGCGTCACCGAACAGTGGACTCGCCATCAGCGCACGAACCGACCCGTGTCGCGCCAGGTCTGCTCGGCACCGTCGGATCGCACGGTCCCATTGCCTTTGCCAGACCACTTTGAGCCGCCAAGCATAACCATGTGTCGCACCCCTTCCACCGGGAGCCTACCAGCGGAAATCCAGTACTCATGACACCAATTCGTCACCCTGCGCCATGGCTGCGATCGGAAGCGATTGCCTGGACAGTTACCTCATGAAATCCCTCAGCGTGCTGTATCAGGCAGCCAGCAAACGCATCCAGGTAGCCGCGCACTGTTCAGCGGCCGGCGTCGCGCGTCACGCGCCGTGGTCCGCCCTCAGGGAGCGACCAACCCCGCCCTTCCCGAGGACGGTCCGGAGGTGTCGTTTGCTGGGCTCGCCATGCCATTAGCCTGGCCTCGAATGGCCTGTACCGCAACAGTGAGGAGGAGACGGGTGGTGACCGACCGCGACGAGACCGCGCGGGACAACGAGCCCGTGACCGATCGATCCCCGGCGTTGCCTCCACCACCGGAAACGCGGGGGATGTTCCGTCAGACCGCGGCTCCTGGGTACCGCCACGAGGGATCGGGCGACACTCGACAGCTGGGTTGGTCGACACCGACCCGCCCGGTACCTCCGTATTCGTCACCTCCCCCGATCAGCCCTCCCCGGCCGGCCTGGCCTCAGCACCCGCAGGCGCACCAACCGCCAACGTCCTACGCCGAACGCATCCGTCCGGATCAGCTCGTCCCGACCCGCAGAGCCGTCCCCGGTCACGGATGGCGAGCTGTCCTCTACAGGGCGACCTTCGGTCTGGTGAATCTCGGGCCGTCTCCCGAGGAACGCAGGCACGCCGAGCTGGAGGCCGTGATCCGTGGGCCTCTACGCGGGCAGTTCAAGATCGGCGTGATGGGCAAGGGCGGGGTCGGTAAGACCACCGTGTCGGCGTGTATCGGCTCGCTACTGGCCGAACTGCGGCCGGACGACCGCGTCGTCGCCATCGACGCCGACACCGCCTTCGGCAAGCTCGGTAGCCGCGTGGACCCCAGCGCCCAGGGTTCGTTTTGGGAGCTCGCGGCAGACCGGCACCTGGAAACGTTCGCAGACGTCCGTAACAGACTCGGCCACAACGCCGCCGGCTTGTTCGTCCTTGCCGGCGAAGCGACACCGGCGCGCCGGCGGGTGCTCGATCCGGCGATCTACCGCGAAGCCGCCGCCCGGCTCGACCGACACTTCTCCATCGTGGTGACCGATTGCAGTTCCACCATGGATTCACCCGTGACCCAGGAGGTACTTCGCGATCTGGATGCGCTAGTGGTGGTGTCCTCACCCTGGCTCGACGGTGCCGCCGCGGCGGGGCAGACCCTCGACTGGCTGGCCGCGCGGGGCATGACGACGCTGCTTCAACGCACCGTCGTCGCCCTCAACGACTCCGACGGTCACGCCGACAAACGCACGAGAAGTGTTCTCGCCCAGCAATTCTCGGGGCACGGCCAACCGGTGGTCGAGATACCGTTCGACGGCAGTCTGCGGCCGGGCGGCGTCATCACCGGGACGGCCCAGATGTCGCGGGCGGCACGCCGCAAGCTCGTCGAAGTGGCTGCGGCGCTGGCCGGCTTCTTCCCACACGACGACCGCCCACGCGACCGGCGCTGACGCTCACACGATCTGGGCGATCAACCCTTCGATGGACTCGATCTCGGCATCCGAGACGGGCTGGTTCGCTTCCGCCTGCCGGATCGCGTCCTCGGAAACGCCTGCTGCCTGAGCGGTTTCGAGAACCGTGAGGTTCGCGCCGCGCCGCGCGGCGTACAGGCGCTGCCCCAGCGGCGCGTCCGGCGCCGCGGCGGCCCGCAGCATCAGGTCGTCGTAGAGGCTGCGGACCGTGCTGAGCGCCTTGATGAGAGTGGGGGTGACCCGTCCGATCCGGGCGGCGCGCGACGCAACCGCCTCCAACTGGCGCAGGTCTGCCAGGATCGCCGTCGTCCGCGGCATGAAGGCGGGGTCATCGGCGGGGGGCAGGGTGTCCGCCGTCGAACCGAGGGCGCCGACCGCGGTGATCACCGCCTGGGCGATCAGCGACGCTTCGTCGTGGGTCGGCGGCGGCGATGCCGGCGGGGCGGTCTTGCTGCTCGGCACAGGCTCGCCGTTGCGCAGCCGCGCGATGGTGCCCGGCGGCCACTGCAAGATCTTTTCCAGGCGTGCCCTGGTCCGTTCGCGAGGCCAGCTTCTGCCCTTTTCGAACGCGATGAGCGCACCAGCGTTGATGATGCCCTCGGCGGCCAGGCTGCGCTGACTGATGTCGAGCTCTCGGCGTCGGGCCGCTGCAGCGGCACCCGCCCGACGCATGCCGGCGTCCGGTGCCCCGGTCGACGCGTCGACCGGTTCAGCGTTCGTCATCTACCGGAATCCCTCATGCGGTATGGCCAGGCGAGCGCCGGATCGAGCGCCGCAACACGTCCAAACTACCTCACTTCGCTGGTCTATACCGTAACAACGCGATGGAAATTTCGCTCGAATCCGTAGCGATGTGCGGAGCACCGCAGCCGGGCAGAAAGGGCAGCTTGAGGCATTATCGACGCGGAATCCGTTGCGCACTGGTGGGCGACTCCGTTGGAGACTGAAGCAGAAACTGTTGCACTGCTACGGTTTGTTGGTTACGTTGTGCGTCATCGCGGCGATCACGCCGCCGGCACAGGTAAGGAGCACACCGATGAACGCAAAGTCCTGGGATGAGACGCCGGTCGGCGAGTGCACGCGCGACCCAGAACGCTGGACCACCACTGCCGACGACGAGGCGAAGGCGATCTGCCGTTCGTGCCCGCGCCGCTGGTTGTGCGCGCGCGAAGCGTATGAGTCGCCGCGCGCCGAGGGTCTGTGGGCCGGGATCTACGTTCCCGAATCGGGTCGCGGTCGCACCTTCGCGTTGCGCCAGCTCAAGTCACTTGCAGAACAGAACGGCTACCCGGTCGGTGAGCGCCGGGTGTACTACGCCGACATTGCCTGACCGCGCGCCGTCCGCCGCCGATCGGGGGGTCGGCGGCGGACGTGCCCCGGAATAGTTCGGACGCACTGTCGGTTACATGATTCGTCGGTGCCGGGCATGCCCCGGGCCCCAACCCCATAGTCGCTGCGAGCGACCACTTGCCGAGAGGCGCAGGCGGCACCGACCCGAACACTCACCAAGTGTCGATGAACCGGCTCCCCACGGGAGCCGGTTTTTTCGTGGCCGCCAGAGTCGCTGCGATGACCGACCGTGTTTCCGCCGGGTCGATCACATCGTCGATCTCGAACAGCATCGCGGCGTTGAGCGCCTTCGCGTTCTCCTGAGCCGCGGCCGTGGCGATCCGCACGCGCTCTTCCCGTTCGTGCTCGTCGTCGATTGCCTCCAACTCCTTGCGCATGCCCAGCCTGACAGCGCCTTCGAGGCCCATCGGTCCGAGATGCGCACCCGGCCAGGCCACCGTCAGCACCGGCTCGTGCAAGCTGCCGCCCGCCATCGCCTGAGCGCCGAGACCGTAGCCGCGGCGCAGGATCACCGCGATCAGCGGTGTGCGAAGTGCTGCGCCTGCCACCAACATTCGTGACGCCCGGCGTACCAGAGACTCCGCCTCGGCCGCGGGTCCCACCATGTACCCGGGGCAGTCGATCAACGAGACCACGGGCAGCCCGAAGGCGTCGCACAGCTGAAGGAACCGGGCGGCCTTGTCAGATGCTGCGGCCGTGATGGCCCCCGCGGTGAAGCGCGTGTCGTTGGCGATCACGCCCACAGGCCGTCCTTCGATCCGGGTCAGAGCGGTCACCATCTCCCGCGCGAAACGAGGGCGCAGGAACGTCACCGATCCGTCGTCGGCCAGGGTTTCGACGACCGGCGCGACGTCGTAGGCGCGGCGCTCCCGCTCGGGCACCGCGGTACGTAGCGCCGTTTGGTCGCCCGCGGTCCATTGGTCCACCGAGCCCTGGAAGTAGCCGATGAGCCGCTTGGTGACCGCAACCGCCTCGGCTTCGTCGGCCACGACGATGTCGACGTTGCCGTTGGGTCCCTGCATCGACATCGGGCCGACGTCGTCAGGGCGCACCTCACCGAGACCACCGCCGGCGATCATCGCGGGTCCGCCCATGCCGAGTGAGGCGTCCTCGGTCCCAACGATCAGATCGGAAGCGCCTGCGATGACGGCGTTTCCGGCGAAGCAGCGACCCTTGACCACAGCGATCCGCGGCACGAGGCCGGACAGTTTGGCCCAGAGCGCAAACGCCCGGGTATCGAGGGCCGACACCACGGGATAGTCCGTGTCGCCCGGTCTGCCGCCGCCGCCCTCGGCGAAGAACACCGTGGGCAGCCGCATCCGCTCGATCAGTTCGAACAGTCGGTCCTTCTTGCGGTGGCCGAGTCCACCCTGGGTGCCGGCGAGCACCGTGTAGTCATAGGACAGCACCGCGCAGGCTGCCGCCTCGGCGTCGAACAACTCCCCGTTGATACGGGCGGTGCCGGCGATGAGTCCGTCCGCGGGTGTACGCGCGATCAGGTCGTCGATGCCGCGGCGGGCGCGCTGCGGTGCGACGGCGAATCGTCCATATTCGACGAACGATCCGGGATCGACGAGGTCATCGAGATTCTCGCGCGCGGTGCGACCGCCCGCGGCGTGCCTGCGCGTGACCGCGTCGGGTCGCGCGGCGTCCTCGGTCAGACCCCGGCGGCGCAGTACCTCCGCCAGGTCCCCGCGAAGCTGGCCCTCCTCAGGCATCGAGTTCGACGATCGCCGTGGCGATCTCGGCGAGCAGAGCATCGACCTGGGTCTCGTCGAAGCCGCGCTTTGCGAATGGCGGCTTGTTGAACCGGACGCCGCGGACGTCGTCGGCGGTGAGATGTCCCCGCCCGTCGAGGCGACGTGCGCACAACGCCACGAAGTCCAGCACTGCCTTTTCGTTGTAGCCGCGCTTACCGAGCGGCGGCTTCTCGAAGGCGAAGTTCCGTAGGTACTCGGCCGTGATGGCGCCGTCGCTCATGGCGCCAGACTAATGCGCGAGTTATCCACAGGGCCGCCGGTTCACGGCTGCGGCTTGTCGGGCGCGCGGCATAACGTGCGGGGCATGACGAACTGGATCAACACAGTCAGCCGCGATCACGTCGAGCGGGGTGTTCGCGGCCGCTTCACGCAGGCCAACCACGGCAAGCCGCACATGCTGCGCAAGATGGCGCGCGGCGACTGGATTGTCTTCTACTCGCCCAAGACCGTCTACCCCGATGGCCCGCCACTGCAGGCCTTCACGGCCATCGGCCAGGTTGCCGACGACGAGCCCTATCAAGCCGACGTGTCGCCAGAGTTCCAGCCGTGGCGACGCAACGTCGACTTCCTCGAGTGCGCGGAGACCCCGATCCGGCCCCTGCTCGACGATCTCGACTTCATCGAGGACAAGGCGCGCTGGGGATACAAGTTCCGCTTCGGGGTCTTCAAGATCTCCGACGACGACCTCGACGTCATCCGTTCCGCGATGGTCCGTCCGGTGCAGGAGTCTAGTCTGGGTGCATGAGTAACACGGATGCCGCGCCGGTTGAAGTCGATTGTGCGGCATCGCGATTCGCCGCCAGTCTCGACGGTGTGCTGCATCCCCGCGAGGTGCCGCTCGGCGGGCCGCGGGCGATCCGGGTGCGACGTACCCTGCCGCAGCGGGAGCGCTCCCTGATCGGCGCCTGGTGTTTTGCCGACCACTACGGGCCTCACGACGTGCGCACCGGCTCGGGCATGGATGTGCCTCCGCATCCGCACACCGGGTTGCAGACGGTCAGTTGGCTGTTCAGTGGGGAGATCGAACACCGCGACAGCGCAGGCGTGCACGCGATGGTGCGTCCGGGCGAGCTGAACCTGATGACGGCGGGCGCCGGCATCTGCCATTCCGAAGTGTCCACCGCGGCGACGACGCTGTTGCACGGTGTGCAGCTGTGGGTGGCGCTACCGGAGGCCGACCGTGACACCCATCGGGACTTCGCGCACTTCGCACCGCCGCCACACGAGATGGGCAACGCGGTGGTACGGGTGTTCCTCGGTGAACTCGATGCCGGTCGGTCGCCGGTTCGCACGTTTACGCCGCTGCTGGGCGCACAGGTCGACCTCGCCACGCGTTCGGAGGTGGTGTTGGACGTCGACACGACGTTCGAGCATGGAGTCCTCGTTGACCACGGCGATGTTTCGGCATGCGACTCTGTGCTGGCACCGGGTGATCTCGGCTACCAGAGCACCGGACACCGCCAGCTCACCATCGCCAACCGCGGTGAGACGCCGGCACGGGTAATTGTGCTCGGCGGCACGCCCTTCGGCGAGGAGCTGGTGATGTGGTGGAACTTCGTCGGCCGCAGCCACAGCGACATCGCGGGTTACCGCGAGCAGTGGCAGCAGCAGGACGAGCGTTTCGGCTCCGTCGACGGCTACCGCGGGGCCGTCGCGCGCTTAGCGGCGCCACCGCTTCCCAATGCGACGCTGCGTCCGCGGCCCAACCCCGGGGTATAGAGGAGTCATGACCACCGACAAAACCGGAGCGCCCACTGAGGTCACTGCCGAATCCGATCGCTTCAGCATCTCTGTCGACGGGCAGAAGGTCGGGTTCACCGAGTTCATCGACGTGGGTGGTCAGCGAATCTTTCCGCATACCGAGATCGACGACGCATTCGGTGGACGCGGACTGGCGACCATTCTGATCAACGAGGCGCTCGACAGGACCCGCGCCGACGGACTGCGCATTGTGGCCGTCTGCTCGATGGTGGCGGGCTTCATCGACAAGCATCCCGATTACGCCGACTCGGTCGACCCGCTCACGATCGATCTGAAGAGAGTCCTGGCCCGCCGCTGAGCTATCGTCGCCGCGGTGAGCGCCCGGTGTTTCTTCGTGCCCGACGGTCCTGACGGTGAGGCATTCGTCCCGACCGACTGGGCGCGCGGGCCGTGGGGTGCCACGATCAGCGGCAACTACGTCGGTGGCCTACTCGGCCACGTCATCGAGCGCGACGCCGGTGATCCGGAGTTGCAGCCCGCCCGTCTGACGGTCGACCTGTTCCGCCCCGCCGTGCTCGCCGAGCCCGTTCGGGTCGACACATCCGTGGTCCGAGAAGGGCGCCGCCTCAAGTTGGTCGACGCGACGATGACGCAAGCCGGGACAGTCGTCGCCCGCGCCAACGCGCTGTTTCTGCGGCGCGGCGAGCAACCTTCCGGTCAGCGGTGGACGACGGAAGTCGCCATGCCGCCCGTGCCACCCATCCCGGACCCGGTGCCCGACGATCTGGTGACGCTGGTCTGGACCTACGGCAAAGACGGCGAAACCCCGAGCTTCGGGCTCGGCGCGTGGGCACATGACGGGCCGAAGTACATCTGGGCGTGCGACCTCGCTCCGATGGTGGACGGCGTAGAGCTCACACCGTTCACCCGTGCAGCGATGGCCGGGGACATGGCCAGCTCGCTCACCCATTTCGGGGCGGACGGGCTGCCGTTCATCAACGCCGACTACACGCTCACCCTCAGTCGCCTGCCCGAAGGGCACTACCTCGGTTTGGCGGCACTGACACACCACAGCCGCGACGGGGTTGCCACCGGCACCGCCGTCGTCGCCGACGCATCGGGACCGATCGGAACGGCCACGGCTACCGCGCTGTCGAACCCTGGGTTCAGCCCGCCGAGGGTTCGGCTCGGTTGAGGAATTGGGCGGTGCTGCCGGCGAGCGGCATGCCCGGCATCCCGAGCTTGCGGTGATCCCAGCTGCGCATCCGCGAAGGCACCACGCGCACCGAGATGCGATTGTTCATCATCTGGTCCACGAACGGCTTCATCTCGTCGGTATAGGGACCGGTGTAGCGCTCCCACACGCTGATTCCGACGCGCAGGTTCGTCTCCGGGTCGTCGATGATTTCGGCGTGCCCGTCGATCGACACGCCGCGCAGTGTGTCGTAGGTGAGGCCGTCTTCAATCATCACGGTCACGGTCGGATCGCGACGAAGGTTGACGGCCTTCTGCGACTTCGCCTTCGTCTCGAACCAGATCTCCCCGTCGAGGACGGCGTACCACATGGCCACCAGATGCGGCCGGCCGCTCGGCAGCACCGTGGCCATGGTCGCGGTGCGGCTGCGTTCGATGAACTCGGCGATCTCGCCGTCAGACATCACGATCTTCGCGCGTTCGTTTTTGCCCACGCGTCGATACTGGCAGGCGGGCCGCGCATACGTCAGCCGGGTATGGTGTTTCGAACATACATGCGATGGGCATTCAGACGCCATGAGCGACAACACCACCCAAGCACCGCAGGAAAACGCCGAGAAAGACCCGTCGGACTGGGTCACCGGGGACGAACCGATGACCGGACCGCAGCGCAGTTACCTGCAGACGCTGGCGCAGGAGGCCGATGTCGAGGTGCCCGACGACGCGACCAAAGCCGACGCATCAAAACTCATCGACGAACTGCAGCACAAGACCGGGCGCGGCCAATGACCGCCAAACCCGTTGTGCGTCAGTAGAAGTTGACCGGCGGCAGCGGCCGGATGCCGCCTCCACTGTTGCCGCCGGAGAAACGCACAGACCCCTGACGGGGCTTCTGCAGCGACAGCGTGCCGATGGAACGGAAACGCCCGACCGGTGGGCTGATGACAAAGCTCAACTCATCGCCGGCGCCGAACCGCACGTCGGGCCCGGCGGTCGGCGTCTTCACCCCGAACAGCACCGGCTGGAGCCCGGCGAGATAGAGCCACAGCGAGGAGTACAGCGGCGCGACCGGATCGGCGGGCAGGACGGCGTGGTGAAGAGGCGCCCCGTCACCGGACGACGCGAGCAGGAAATCCTGATCGCTTCCGGTCCCGTACGCATCCGGGATCTTCACGAGCAGCCATCGCGGTTCGGTCCCGGCGCGGTCGGGCCCCGCCTGCACCACGGCCTGATGTGACGACCCCGGTTCGAGCAGGCGGACTCCGCCCGGAACGTCAGCGCCATCGTCGATCGTCAGTACCGCGTCGAACGTCTCCGCATCGGTGCGCCCGACCGCGTCCAGCTGACCGATGACGGCGGCGACAGTCGCTCGGACCGCCCGCGATCCTGCCGACAAAGTGCCTGCGTCTGCGATTCGCATGCACGACCCGGTACCCCGGCGGGTCTGTAGTTACGCGCACCTCGATGAGATGTCAGACCTCGGTAAGACGTGAGGTCCCGGGACCGTCGAATACGTGCGCCCCGACACCCCTGCCGGACACCGCCAACAGCAGGTCGATGGCGCGGGCGCGGACCTCATCTCCGGAACCGCTCGCGAAGTCACAGTCCGTCGCCACGAGACGCACACCCTCGACACGCTCGCGGCCACCGCCCATCACCACAGTCGTCTTCACCTGATGAGCGAGCGCGGCAGTCACGGCCGCGCAGTCGTAGTCGACGGTGATGCCGAGGGGACGACGGATGTCCTCGCCATGCACGATGGCCTCGACCAGACGGGTCGGGCGCGGCGCGAGCGGAGTCAGCGTCAGCGGGACCGCGGCGCGCAGTGCCTCGACCGTGTCCCTCGGGTCGGCACGCCGCTCACGACGGATGCCTAACGCATTGTCGCCATCGAAGTCCAAGCGCGCGAACAACATTCGTCGTGCAAATCCGATCCGGGATGTCTTCGCCGTGTCGACCAGATGCGCGAGCACGTCGTGCACGTCCCATCCCGGACACAGCGACGGGGTCGTCCAGGCCCGGTCCGGCAACGTCGCGAGGTCGCCGGCGAGCCGTGCCCGCTCGCCGTGAACGAATGACCACACCTGGGCCTTGCTGAGCTTCATACCGGGTATGACTCGCGCCGGAGGCGGATGTCATCGGTCGGTGAGCACCGCCTCGAAGGCCACCCGGTCGCCGCGGTAGAGCGCGCGCACCACCTCGATCGGCGCACCGTCCACATCGAGGGATCGGCGGTTGAGCAGCAGCATCGGCATCGCCGTCGTCGACTCGAGCAGCCCCGCTTCCCGGGGCGTCGGCAGGACGGTCTCGATGCGCTCGGTTGCGGTGCCGAACTCCACTCCCCTGGCCCGGAGAGCGGCGTAGAGCGAGCTCGTCGGATCGAAATCGTCGCTCAGATCGGCGAACCTGTGCAGCGGCAGGTAGGTGCTCTCCAGTCCGATGCGCGCGCCGTCGGCGAGCAGGACACGCTCTAAGTGCATCACCCGTGAGGACGTCGAGACCTCAAGACCTGCAGCCGTTTCCGCGTCCACCGTGACGTTCTCCCACGTCACCAGCAGGCGGCCCGGCGTCCTGCCCATCCGCTGCGCACCCTCGGTGTAGGACTTCAGTGACAGCGGTTGGACGAGCTTGGGCCGCGACACCACGGTGCCCCGGCCGCGCCGTTCGATGCGGCCCTCGACCAGCAGTTCGTGCACCGCCTGGCGGACGGTCTCGCGTGCCACCCCGAAGCGCGCCGCCAGTTCTCGTTCCGGAGGAAACCGATCCCCTTCGAGCAGACCGTCGAGAATCTCGTCCAGCCGGGTGCGAACGAGGTAGGGCTTGGGGACGCTCACCTGGCGAGCTTCTGCGCGATCTCCAGCACCACGGCCAGTGGTGCGCCGACCGCGGCGGGGTCCTTGGCCGCGTCGTCGTAGCGTCGCAGCCGCAACGCGTCCCCACACCACGGATGGTCGGCGAACTCCGGGTCGACACGCGGGCCGCCCTGCTCCGTCAGCGACGCCACCGACGTCGAAGTCAACGCGGCCGCATACTCGGGATCCACAGCGGCGAGGTGGCGTTTGGCGGCCACATGCGCCCATGCCAGCCACCCCGGTCGCGCCCCGAACCTCGGCACGATCCAATCCCGCGCCAGGCCGGAATGATCGGCGATTCCCGGCCTTCCGAGGAGCGGACTGTGGCCGATGTCGTGCAGGGCGGCCGCCAGCACCAGTTCGTCGTCGGCGCCGTCGCCCAACGCACGGGCCGCCGATTGCAGCGCGTGATCCCACTCGTCGACGGCCTCTTCGTCCCAGACGCCGCGCAGGGATTTCAGCATTGCCGCTGTCTCGGCACGGACCACTTCGGCTCGTGATGGCATGCACCCAACCATACACCCAATTGGTCTATACCAATTGTTTACCGGCTGTTCCCACGGCCCACATCACATGCTTGCGACACGGACGCTCACACGGAGTTATCTCAGCGCCCATGCGGGTCACGATCATCGGCGCCGGCATCCTCGGAACCGCCCACGCGTGGCAGGCAGTCCGGCGGGGCCACGACGTCGTCCACCTCGAGCGCGAGGCCGAGCCGCGCGGCGCCACCGTGCGCAACTTCGGACTGGTCTGGGTGTCGGGCCGCTCGTCAGGTGAACTGGACGCCAGCCTGCGCTCACGCATCCTGTGGGAGGAGATCGGCACCGAGGTGCCCGCGATCGGCTTCCGTCCGTGCGGATCGCTCACTCTGTTACGCACCCCCGCCGAAGTTGCTGTCGCCGAGGAGGTTTGCAGCCGGGCCGACGCCGGGCGGCGAGGTTTCCGCCTTCTCGAACCCGGTGCCGCGCGGGCCGTCAATCCCGTCCTGCGGGGCAAGTTCGTCGCCGCCCTCCACTGCACCCGCGACGGCGCGGTGGAGTCGCGTCAGGCACTGCCCGCGATCCGCGCTGTCGTGGGCGCCACCGGGCGCTACACGTTCGTCCCCGGCACCGAGGCCCGCGACGTCGACGGGACCCGCGTTCGCGACGACCGCGGCAACACCTACGACGCCGACATCGTGATCGTCTGCGCCGGAGCTGCCCACAGCGGACTGGTCCGTGACCTCGCCGGTGACATTCCGGTACGCCGGGTGCGCCTGCAGATGATGCAGACCGCCCCGCTCGACGAACACCTGACCACCGCGATCGCCGACGGCGACAGCATGCGCTACTACCCCGCCTACGCAGGCAATGCACTGGATTCATTGCAGCGCAACGAGAATCAGGATCCGGTGGCCTACGAGCACCGGATGCAACTGCTGTGCGTGCAGCGCCTCCACGGCGGCCTCACCATCGGCGACACCCACGAGTACGCGGAGCCGTTCGCATTCGACGTGACGGAGGCGCCCTATACCTACCTGACGGGCGTCGTGGAAGAACTTCTCGGGCGTCGCCTGCCGCCGATCCGGCAGCGGTGGGCCGGCGTCTACAGCCAGTGCGTCGACCCCGGCCGGTTGGCCTACCGCGCCGAAGTCACCTCCGGGGTCTGGGTCGTGACAGGACCAGGCGGGCGCGGCATGACGCTGGGCCCGGTCATCGGTGAACACACCGCCAACGAGATCGGATTGTGAACATGCGAGACAGTGGAATTCAATTGGCAGTCGTCGACATGGCGGGCACCACCGTCGCCGACGACGGCCTCGTCGTCGAGGCCTTCGAAGCCGCCGCAGATGCTGGTGGCCTCCCCCCGAGCGGGCCCGAGCGCGAGGACGCGCGCCAATACGTCCTGGACACCATGGGACAGTCCAAGATCACGGTGTTCCGCGCTCTGTTCGACGACGAGGACACCGCACAACGCGCCAACGCCGCGTTCGAGGAATCCTACGCATCGCTGATCGCCGGCGGGCATGCCGAGCCGATTCCCGGTGCTGCGGAGGCACTTTCACGGCTTCGCGCAGCCGGCATCAAGGTCGCGCTGACCACCGGTTTCTCGCCGGACACGCAGGGCAAATTGATTGCCGCGCTCGGCTGGCACGACATCGCCGATGTCGTTCTCGCACCCGGTGACGGTGTCCGCGGACGCCCATACCCTGACCTGATCCTCACTGCTCTGCTGCGGACCGGCGCGGACAGCGTGCAATCCGTTGCAGCCCTCGGTGACACCGCAAGCGACATCGACAGTGCACTGCGCGCCGGATGTGCCGTCGCCGCAGGGACTCTCACCGGCGCGCACGACGAGCGCCAACTGGTCGCCGCCGGCGCCACCCACATCGTGACCACGGTATCCGACTTCGCCGACCTCCTCCTGAAAGGCTGACCATGAAACTTCGCACGACACTGTCGGTGATGGCCGTCGCCGCCGTCGCCACCCTGTCCGCCGCCTGTGGCGGAACCGGATCGTCAGGCTCGGGCGACGGTACGACCCTCACCGTGTACAGCGCCGACGGCCTGGCCGGCTGGTACGAGCCGACGTTCAAGAAGTTCACCGACGAGACCGGCATCAACGTCAATCTGGTGGAAGCCGGCTCGGGCGAGGTGGTTTCGCGCGTCGAGAAGGAACAGTCCAATCCGCAGGCAGACCTGTTGGTGACGCTCCCGCCCTTCATCCAGCGGGCCGCGCAGTCGAACCTGCTGCAGCCCAGCGGTGCCGACACCAGCGGGATCGCCGAAGATCAGGTCGGCCCAGACGGCACGTTCGTGCCGATCGTCGACAATGCACTCAGCTTCATCGTCAACCCGGGTGCCAATCCCCCGCCCGTCACGTGGGACGACCTACTCAAGCCCGAGTTCAAGGGCAAGCTGCAGTATTCGACGCCCGGGCAGGCCGGTGACGGCACCGCTGTGCTCGTTCTGCTCCAGCACCTGCGCGGCAAGCCCGGCGCGCTCGAATACCTGAAGGCATTGCAGGCCAACAACGTCGGTCCCTCGTCGTCCACCGGCAAGCTGCAGCCCAAGGTCAGCAACGGTGAGCTGCTGGTCGCCAACGGCGACGTGCAGATGAATTTGGCCTCGATCAAGGACGACGGCTCGAAGTTCGAGATCTTCATCCCGGCAGGCGCCGACGGGAAGCGCACCAGTATCTCGCTGCCCTACGTGGCCGGCGTGACTGCGGGTGCACCGCACGCCGAGGACGCCAAGAAGCTCCTGGCCTTCCTGATCTCCGAGGACATCCAGAAGACGGTCGAGCCCGACGCGCTCGGAATCCCGGTGCTTGAATCGCTCAAGGGATCGGGGTCCACGGAGCCGAACACTCCGATGGCCGTGCTGGACGGAGTCGACGTCTGGGTGCCGGACTGGGACGCCGTGCTCGCCGACCTGGACGCCGACCTCGCCGAATACCAGAAGGCCACCGGTAGCTGACATGGCCGAGACACGGGTCAGCCCCGCGAGTCAGCGGCTGCAGCCCGCAGCAACCGAACCCGGTACTGCAGCCATCCTTTTCGACCGCGTCGGCGTGTCGTACGGCCGCGGAAAGAAGGTCACGCACGCACTCGTCGACTTCAACCTGAGGGTGGCACCGGGTGAGACCGTCGCACTGCTGGGCCCCAGCGGTTCCGGGAAGTCGACCGCGTTGAACGCGCTCGCAGGGTTCGTGCGACCGACGTCGGGGAGGGTGCGCCTCACCGGGCGCGACGTCACCGACCTTCCGCCGGCGCGTCGAGGCATCGGGGTCGTCCTGCAGTCCTACGCCCTGTTTCCGCACATGTCGGTCGCCGACAACGTCGCGTTCGGCCTGCACGCCCAGAAGCTGGCCCGCCGCGAGATCACCCCCCGCGTCAACGAAGTGCTGGACATGGTCGGCATGTCCGGCTTCCAGAAGCGTTTGCCCCGTGAGCTCTCCGGCGGCCAGCAGCAGCGCGTCGCGATCGCCCGTGCCTTGGCGATCCGCCCGTCCGTGCTGCTGCTCGACGAGCCGCTCGCCGCCCTGGACGCCCAGCTGCGCCAGTCGATGCTGGCCGAACTGCAGCGACTCAAGGAGGCGCTGCCCGATACCGCGATGCTCTACGTCACCCATGACCAGGCCGAGGCGCTGGCATTGGCGGACCGCATCGTGATGATGAACGACGCGCGCCTGATGGATGTCGACACCGCGGAGAACCTGTGGAAGCGACCGCCGACGAGCTTCACGGCGGCGTTCCTGGGCGGGGCGAATCTGCTGCCGTGCGAAGTGGGCCGGGTGATCGGGAACTCCGCACTGGTGAAGGTCGGCTCCCGCACCGTCAATGCCGAAGCGCCGCAACCCGCGTTCGGCCATGCCGATTGGGCTCCCGGGTCGCACGCGCTGCTGTGCGTGCGACCACACGCGATGCAGGTGGTGTCGACACGTGAGCGGGATGCGTTGCAGGCCCACGTGAATGCCGCGGTGTGGCGCGGAGCGGTGACCCGTCTGGTCCTCGCCGTCGAGTCACTTCCCGACATTCTCGTCGACGTCGACGTGCCGGGGCACACCCCGTTCGAGATCGGCAGCGTCGTCGGGTTGCGTCTCCCCGAGCCCGCCGGTGTGTTGGTGTCTCCTGGAACGGCGGCATGACGGGTCTTCTCGAGCGGTCCGAAAGTACACCTCCGCCCCTGACCACCGCCGCCCCGCGGTCGACGGCCTGGCTGTGGGTACTGCCACCGCTGCTGCTGGTTCTACTCGTCGTGCTCTACCCCTTGGTGCGGGTCTTCATGGAATCGTCGTCAGACGGGTCGTGGGGCGAGGTCCTCGGCTCGGAGATGTTCCGCGACGCCCTGTGGCGCACCGTCGCCATCGCGGCGACATCCACACTCGGCTGCCTCATCCTCGGCATATTCCTGGCCATCGTGCTCGCTTTCGTCCCGTTCCCGGGCTCGGCCGTCGTCGGCCGCCTGATCGACACGGTGCTGGCATTGCCGTCGTTCCTCATCACCCTGGCGTTCACGTTCCTCTACGGCAGCGCCGGTGCGGTCAACGCGGCGATCTCGGCCATCACCGGCTCAAGCTCACCGATGCTGGACTTCCTTTACACGCCCGCCGGCGTCATCACCGCCGAGATCACGTTCTTCACACCGTTCGTGGTGCGGCCACTGCTCGCCGCGTTCTCGCTGATCCCGCCGGCGCAGCTGAACGTCGCGGCGAGCCTGGGCGCTTCGCCGTGGAGGGTGCTCCGAACGGTCATCATGCCGGAAGCCTGGCCTGCCCTCGCCGCGGGCGGCAGCCTGGTTCTGCTGTTGACGCTCAACGAGTTCGGCATCGTGTTGTTCACCGGAGCCAAAGGCGTCATCACGCTGCCGGTGCTGATCTACACGCGGGGCATTGTCACGTTCGACCTGCCGGGCGCTGCGGTGATAGCGACGGTGCAGGTCCTCCTGTCGCTTGCGCTGTACGGCCTGTACCGGGTGGTCTTCGCCCGGTTGACGACCCGGAGGGGGGTTGGCGATGTTGTTGTGGAGCCCGCGAAGTAGAGCGGCGACGCTGACGGTCTTCGGGATCGTCGTGCTGGTGGTCTTCGTGCTGCCGCTGGGTACCGTCCTGCTGGCCGGGCTCGCGGGTTCGTGGACCGGGCCACTGCCGTCCGACCTTGGCTTCGCCCGGTTCGGTGACGCACTGTCCGGCGAGGATCTCGCCAGCCTTTCGGTGAGTCTCCAAACTGCGTTTCTCGCAGGGGGTTTCGCACTGGTCGTCGGCACCTGGGCCGCCCTCGCCGCACGCGAAGCGCCCGACTGGCTGCGCCGGGCCACCGATGCAGTGTTTCATCTGCCCATCGCGGTCCCGTCCGTCGCGATCGGTCTGGGGCTGCTCATCGCCTTCAACTCGAAACCGTTGCTGCTCGGCGGGACTCGGTGGATCGTAATCCTCGCGCACGCCGTGCTGGTGCTGGCGTTCGCCTTCAGTGCCGTCTCCGCCGCGCTGGACCGCCTCGACCCCGCCTACCGACAGGCGGCCGAGTCGCTGGGAGCGAGCCCCGCGCGGGTGCTGATCCGGGTCACGCTGCCGCTGCTTCTGCCCGCGCTGGGTGCGGCGGCCGGGCTCGCTGTCGCGCTGTCGATGGGTGAGCTGGGTGCCACCGTGATGGTCTACCCCGCGACGTGGAAGACGCTGCCGGTCACCATCTTCGGTCTGACCGATCGCGGCCAGGTGTTCCAGGCTGCCGCCAGCACCACGCTGCTGCTCGCCGTCACGCTGGTGTCGTTGATCGTGCTCGGACGGATCCGCGGTCGCGCCGCACTTCGCTGATCTGGCGCTAGCCCGCGAAGACCTTCCGATAGCTCGACGGCGACATGCCGAGCCCACGGCGCAGGTGGTGCCGCAGGTTACCGCCGGAACCGAGGCCGGACAGCCGGGCCACCTCGTCGACGCTGAGGTCGTACCCCTCCAGGAGTTCACGGGCGCGATCGATCCGCCGCTGACGCACCCACTCTCCCGGCGGTTGCCCGGTCTCCTCTCGGAACCGCCGGATGAACGTCCGCGGGCTCATCCCCGCATGCTGGGCCAGCTGGCGGATCGTCAGTGGTTCCGCCAGATTCTCACCGGCCCACCGGCGCGTCGCCGACGTGGACGCGAAGTCCGGAGCGGGCATCTGGCTTTCGATGAACTGGGCCTGCCCGCCCTCCCGCCACGGTGGCACCACACAGTAGCGAGCCACCGCGTTGGCGACCTGGGTGCCGTGGTCGGCGCGAATGATGTGCAGGCACAAGTCGATTCCCGCCGCCAGCCCGGCAGACGTCAGGATGTCACCATCGTCGACGAACAGCACGTTCTCGTCGACGAGCACCCGGGGGTACAGGGCCCGCAAGGCGTCGGCATGCTGCCAGTGCGTCGTGGCCGGACGGCCGTCGAGCATGCCCGCAGCGGCGAGCACGAAGGCCCCCGTGCAGATGGAGACCGTCCGTGCGGTGGGCCGGATGGTGGCGAGCGCCGCGGCGACCTCGGGGTCCAGCCGAGCGTCGTTGCGGGCGGGCGGATAGCGCGTGCCGGGGATGACGACCGTGTCGGCGTCGGCGAGGGCCTCCGGTCCTGCGGCCGGGGTCATCGCGAAACCCGTGGTGGCCTGTACTGGATCCCGGGTGAGGCCGCAGGTCACCACGTCGTAGAGCGGTGCGGCGTCGGCGCCGGTCGCGGCCCCGAACAGCATCGGTGCGATCGACGCGTCGAAGCCGATCACGGGTTCGATCAACAGGACGGCTACCCGGTGAGCTGACACCACCCCATAGTGGCACGTTTTTGACGAATGTCGGCAGACTTGCCACTGGCTTCCGGCCCTGCCACCCGAGATAGTCGAGCGGTGACCGTGACCGAGCGCTCTGCGCGCGACGCCGCCCGTCTGCACTGGGCGTGGGTGATCGCCGCCGTCAGCTTCGTGGCTCTTCTCGGGGCCGCCGGATTCCGCTCGGTGCCGGGCGTGATGATGAATCCGCTACACGACGAGTTCGGTTGGTCCCACGGCACCGTGGGGCTCGCGATGTCGGTGAACATGACGCTGTTCGGCCTGACGGCACCATTCGCCGCCGCGCTGATGGACCGCTTCGGGATCCGCCCCGTCCTCACCGCCGCGTTGACCATGATCGCGGCCGGCAGTGCACTGAGCGTGACGATGACAGCGAGTTGGCAGCTCGTGCTGTTGTGGGGAGTCCTCGTCGGCGCCGGGACCGGCGCGATCTCGATGGGCTTCGTGGCCACGATCGCGACGCGATGGTTCGAAGCCCACCGCGGGCTCGTGACGGGTGTGCTCACCGCGGCGAGTGCGACGGGTCAGCTGATCTTTCTCCCGGTCGTCGCCGCCGTCACGACCACCCACGGTTGGCGCTGGGCCTCGCTGCTGGTGGCTGCCGCCGCCCTGGCAGTGATCCCGCCCGTACTGCTGCTCATGCGAAACTGGCCGCAGGACAAGGGCGTCGCCCGCTACGGCCTGAAGCCTTCGCTCGACACCGGGCCCGCACCCCGGCCTCCGGGAAGCAGTTTCGCCGCGGCGTTCTCCGGCTTGGTGCTGGGCGCGCGGGCCCCGGCGTTCTGGCTGTTGGCCGGCAGCTTCGCGATCTGCGGGATGACGACCAACGGGCTCATCGGGACGCACTTCATCCCGGCGGCCAACGATCACGGTATGCCGACCACCGTCGCCGCCGGCCTCCTCGCGGTGGTCGGCGTGCTCGATGTCGCCGGAACCGTGTTCTCCGGATGGCTGACCGACCGCGTCGACCCGCGGGTGCTGCTGGTCATCTACTACACCGGTCGCGGCCTTTCCCTCGTCGCGCTGCCTGCATTGCTTTCGCCGCACGCGGAACCCGGGACGTGGGTCTTCATCATCTTCTACGGCCTGGACTGGGTCGCGACGGTGCCGCCGACGATCGCGTTGTGCCGCAACTATTTCGGCGAGAAGGCGCCGATCGTGTTCGGCTGGGTGTTCGGGTCCCACCAGCTCGGCGCGGCTGTGGCAGCCGCGGGCGCAGGATGGTTGCGCGACATGAACGGCAACTACGATCTGGCGTTCTACCTGGCAGCCGGACTGTGCGGAATCGCCGCGCTGATGTGCGTGTCGGTGCGCTGAACTAGCCGTCGAGCACAGTCAGCACGTCGGTGTCCTCGACGACCGCCATGGACAGTGTTCGATAGCCGTACTCGTCGAACAACACCGTGACCCGGTCGGGTTCACCGCCGAGGACGATGCCGTGCCCCCATTCCCGATGTTGCACAGCGGTGTTCAGCGGCACAGCCGACTCGCCCCTGTCGGGCAGCGTGTTGTCGGCACATCGGTCGCAATTGCCGCAGGGCGTGTCGAGCCGCTCCCCGAAGTAGGCCAGCACATTGCGGCGTCGGCAGTCGGTGGTCTCGGCGTAACTGCGCAACATCTCGACGCGGGTGGCATCGACGCGCTCGGCCGCCTTGGCGATGGCCAACGCCCGTTCGACGGCGGTGGCGACGTCGACATCGGCGGCCGCGGTGAACCCTCTGCCGGTCGACGTGATCGCCGCCGACTGCTCGAGCAGGTTCACGGCATGGGTCAGTGCCCGGCCGCGGTTCAGCTCCTGGCGTAGCTGCTTGAGCCGCTTGGGCTTCGTCGCCGACAGCGCACCGAACACCGCTGCCAGTTGTTCGGGGTCAGCGGACGCCGAGGCGAAGAACCGCGCCAGCGACAGATCCTCCGAACGATAGAAGAGCCGCGCGACCGCGGCGTCGCCATCACGACCGGCCCTGCCGATCTGCTGGTAGTAGCTGTCCAGGGAATCCGGTATCGACGCGTGGAGTACGAACCGCACATTCGACTTGTCGATACCCATGCCGAACGCCGAAGTTGCTGCCACAACGGCGAACTCACCATTGTGGAAACCGCGGTGCACGAATTCCTTCTCCGAAGCCTTGAGCCCGGCGTGATAGGCGGCGGCCGAGACACCACGCTCCCGGAGTCGCCTGGCGCAGCTCTCGGCGTCCTTTCGTGTGGCGGTGTAGAGAAGGCCGGGGCCGCCGAGGTCGGTCGCCGCGTCGAGAACCGCGGCGTGCTTTCGCTCGTCATCGAGGTGGGTGTCGACCTCGAGCCGGATGTTGGGCCGGTCGAAGCCACCCGCGATGACCAAGGGATCACGCAGCCGGAGATGCTCGATGATGTCGCCGCGCACGACCGGCGAGGCCGTCGCGGTCAACCCCACGACCGGGCACCCGTCCTCGCAGATTCGTTCGATCGCGTCGGCAAGCCGAAGGTAGCCGGGACGGAAATCGTGGCCCCAGGCTGACACGCAGTGGGCCTCGTCCACGACCACCATGCGGACATCCGCCGCGGCGAGGTCCGCCACGAGGCGGTCGTTGAGTAGTTGCTCGGGAGCGACGAACAGGTATTTGGCTTTGCCCTCCCGCAGGGCATTCAGGCTGCGCTCGTTCGCCGTCGGGCTCTGACGCGAGTTGATCGCCACGGCATCCGGGGCGCCGCTGTCATGCAACGCGTCGATCTGGTCGTGCTGCAGCGCGATCAGCGGGCTCACCACCAGCGTCGGCCCGTCGAGCAATGCGGCAGGAACCTGGTAGATCGCCGATTTCCCCGATCCGGTCGGCATCACCGCGAGGACGTCCCGGCCGTCCAGGATGGCGTGCATCGCCGCACGTTGCTCGTCGCGGAGTTCCTCCCAGCCGAAGAGTCGTGCGGCTGTGTCGTCCAGTGCTGCGTGCGTCACCCGGCGCGCTGTACCCGACCGCGGAATGATCAATCAGTTTCTCTGTAAGCGTTGCAATTTCACTGGATCGAGCTGCCCACCCGGCCTATGTGTCGGCCCCGTTCTCCTGGGTATCCGGAATCGCGTGCCGACCATGGAGCTGACTGACCTGAAGAACTGCGACGCCGCGGTCGCGCGGGCGCGAGCGGCGTTTCCCGCCTGGTCCCGCACACCGGCTGCCGCGCGCGGGTCCGCGCTGAACACGGCTGCCGATGCGCTCGCCTACGCCGCCGACGACCTCGCCGAGTGCAACGAACGCGAAACCGGCAAGACGCACGACGATGCAGTGGGAGGTGTCCAGGCGGCGGTCGGCACGCTACGGCAGTACGCCCAGCTCGGGCCGGTCCACCGCGGCCGCAGCCTGCTCGGCGCGTGGCACGCCACCGACCTGATGGTCCCCGAGCCTCGCGGAGTGGTGGCCGCGCTCACCCCGTGGAACGATCCCGTCGCCGTCGCTGCAGGACTCATCGGCGCAGCGGTCGTGACCGGAAACACCGTGGTGCACAAGCCCAGTGAACGCTGCCCAGCCACAGGACGCCGATTTTCCGAAATCGTGGCCTCGTGCCTGCCCGACGGGGTGCTCGAAACCGTCGACGGGGATGCGACGGCCGGAGACCGACTGACCGGTTCCCCCGACGTCGACGTCGTGGCCCACGTCGGCAGCAGCGCAAGCGGACGGATGATCGCGCGGGCGTGCGCCGAACGCGGCGCCAAGGTGCTCCTCGAGAACGGCGGCAACGATGCGCTGATCGTCGACGAGGGAGTGCCCCCGGCATGGGCTGCCCAGCAGACCGCCACAGGGGCGTTCGCCAACGCCGGACAGATCTGTGTCGCCGTGGAACGCGTATACGTGGTCGCTTCGCTGGCCGACGAGTTCCTGAGCGCCCTCGTCACCGAGGCCCGCGAATGGGCCGACCGCATCGGTCCGTTGGTCGACGAGCGCCATCGCGAGCATGTGCACAGCCACGTGACGGATGCCGAGAGCAACGGGGCGCACGTGCTGGTCGGCGGTGCGCCGCGGCCCGGCCACGGCACGTTCTATCCGCCGACGGTCTTGGCCGGCTGCACTCCCGACATGCTCGTGTTCCGCGACGAGACGTTCGGTCCGGTCGCCGCGGTGCGGGTCGTGCCCGACTTCGCCTCCGCCCTCGCCGAAGCCGCCGACGACAGGTTCGGTCTGGCAGCGACCGTGCTGACCCTTGACATGTCCCGTGCTCAGGAAGCCGTCCGTGCGCTACCCGTCGGGACGGTGAAGATCAACGACGTCTTCGGTGGAGCACCCGGCGGGTCCGCGCAGCCGCGCCGCGCCAGCGGACACGGGTTCGGTTACGGCCCCGAGCTCCTCGACGAGATGACCACGATGAAAGTGGTGCACTGGTCCCCGCCACCCCAGTGATGCTCGGCGGCAACACGCTACGACGAAGGAAGGTACGCAATGCCGAAGACGACGAAATCCGGCAAGGCCAAGGAAAACGAGCTACCGAGCACACTGCAGAAGTCAGACGACAAGGCCAAGCGCACGTTCGCCAAGGCCCACGACGCAGCCGCCGAACAGTACGACGATGCCGAACGGGCGCACCGCGTCGCCTACAGCGCACTCAAGCACAGCTACGAGAAGGTCGGCGACCACTGGGAGGAAAAGGAACAGCGCGGGCCTTCCGACGAGCGCAGTGAGAGCGGCGGCCCCAACCCGAGAGGCGAGAGCGCCGAGGGAGTAAACGCCAACGCGTCGAAGAAGCATCTGCGCGAGATCGCCGGTCGTCTCGAAGTACCAGGCCGATCGAAGATGACGAAGGACGAACTCGTCGAGGCGATCAAGAAAGCCAACCGACGCGAGACCCGGCGCAACAACAACTAGGCCTTACCGGTACGTTCGCGGTGCTTGCAGCCCGGCCAACAGCACGGGCGGCGCATCCCCTCTTCCAACTCCTCCTGAGTACGCCGGATCCGTCGCTCTCGGGTCTTGTGCTGCTTGGCGTCCTCCACCCAGCAGATGAACTCGTTGCGCGCCAGCGGCGTGATGTCCTTCCACGCGGCCAGGGCATCGGCATTGCCCGCAAGGGCGGTGCGCAGATCTGCGGGCAGCTCGTGTACCACGCCGCCGGGAATCTGCTGGCCGCCCATGCGGAAAGCGTAGCCCCACCTCTGCCGACACCTGCGCGCGATATGCAACGATCGACAGTGCCGCTGAGGGAGGGAACTTGTCGGTATCGATTTCGACGGTGCGGGAATCGCAGCCCGACAGGCTTGTCGATGCCGCCGATGCCATGCGCGGCAAGCACTCTGAACTGCAGGCCGTCATCACCGGCGGGCGGGAGATGCTCTCCTTCCTGCAGGACCGCTGGTCGGGCGATGCGGCGACCGCTGCCATCGACAGGGGCCTCGACGACATTGCCAAGCAGGAGCGGATCGCCCGTCGCTTGCTGAACCTGGAGTCGGCCCTGCGTAACGGTGGCCTGCAGATGGGCGCGCTGCGAAATGCGCTCCTGGATCTGGTGGCGACGATCGAACGCTTCGGCTTCGCGGTCGCCGACGACGGCACGGTGACGCCGGAGCAGTGGTTGATCGGAAACTTCCTCGACGGCATCGCCGAAAACCTGAGCACCTTCCTCAAAGAGATGCTGCGGCTGTTCACCGACCTCGACGAGAACACCGCCTCGGCGATCGACCAGGCTGCAGGCGTCGACATCCCCAATCCGCCGGTGGAGGTCGGCGGGCAGCTCATCCAGATCCCGTCACCGGACACCGACCCCGCCGACGCCAAGAGATGGTGGGACTCGCTCAGCGAGCAGCAACAGCAGGAGCTGATCGCCGAGCATCCGCCAATTCTCGGCAATCTCAACGGGATTCCCGCCGAGGCCCGTGACACCGTCAACGTTGCCGTCATGGACGACGACCTCGATCGCGTGGAGAACGCCGCCAGGGCCAGCAACGTCTCCGCCGCCGAGGTGGCCGCCAACCCCGGGCGCTACGGGCTCTCCGAGAACGACATCACGCGCTATCAGAACGCCAAGAAGACCCAAGAGGGCCTGATCCACCAGATGACGCGGTACAACGAGCTCACAGGTCCAGACGGACAGCCCCGGCGGTACAGCGACGTCACCGCCGAAGAGCGTGCCCGGGCGAACTGGCGTCCGACGATGCTGTGGGCCTACGACCCCCAGGCCTTCGACGGCAAGGGGCGCGCGGCTGTCGCGATCGGCAACCCCGACAAAGCAGTCAACACCGCCGTGATCGTTCCCGGCACCAGCGCCAGCGTCCGCGACGGCTGGCTCTCCGACGGACACAACGACGCCATCAACCTTTTCGACGAATCGCGGGTAGTGGCTCCCCACGAACCCACTGCGGTCATTTCCTGGATGGGCTATGACCCCCCTGAGAGCTTCACCGACCCGAACATCGCCAACACCGGCCTCGCTCGTGCCGGCGGTGATGCGCTGGCGTGGGATGTCAACAGCCTCAACGTGACTCATGAAGCCGGAGTGCCGCAGCACGTCACCGTCGCCGGTCATTCCTACGGTTCGACCACCGTCGCGGACGCGTTCGCCAACAGCGGTTTGCAGGCCGACGACGCCATCCTGCTGGGCAGCCCGGGTACCGACGTCGCACAGAATGCCGGCGATTTCAACGTCGACGGCGGCCAGGTCTACATCGGTGACGCGTCCACCGATCCCGTCGGCTGGCTCGGGCAGATGGGAAACACTCTGCCCGGTGAACTCAATGAGTCGCTCGGCAACATGATCGGGCCGTCGGCCGGACTCGGCGCCGACCCGGCGTTCGAGGACTTCGGCGCGACGCGCTTCCGGGCCGAGGTGCCCGGGGCCGACATGATCGACCCCTCCGACCATTCGTACTACTACACCGCCGGCAGCGAGTCGCTGCGCAGCATGACCCAGATCGTCCTCGGAAACGGCGACGGCCTCGGCGATCTGGGCTTGCTGGCACAGCCGCGGACCGAAGTCTCCGTCTCCACACCACAGAGCGTGGACCTGCCCATCATCGGGGAAGTCCCGTTGCCGCATCTTTCCGTCGAGACACCGATGATCTACGACCCCGAATGGGACCGGCCAGGACAATGAGTTCCCAGTGACGATGACTCCCATGAACAACCGCCGCACCAGGCGCCGCACCGCGGCACTGCTGGTCCTACTCACCACCGCGCTTCCGGCGACAGGAGGATGTTCAGAGATGTTCCCGTTCAAGCGAGATCGGCCGGAGCCCACCTCGATCTCCGACGAGGAGTCGCGCGCCCAGGTGGTCGACGCCGCCAAAGCCATCACGCAGGCCGCGAATCTCGACATCGCGTATGCGAGCTACGGCTGGGAGTGGTGCAACGACCAGGGCGAGCCTCCGTTCCGCAGCAGGGTCGACCTGGCGTTCGTCGTCCCGCCTGGCACCACCGACCTCGACATGGCCAAGGACGTGGCCTCGACGGTCGCGGGGCTTCCAGGCTGGGAGGCAGGCACCCCGCCCGGGATCCACACCGGAGGCGACGCCGTCCACACGGGCAACGTGTGGGCGGTGATCGGGCCGGGCAACTACCCCGAGCGCGGCGGAATCCGGATCTTCGGGGAGTGCCGCAACATGAACGACCACCGCAAGGGCGGCGGCGAGGAGATCACCGACGAGGTTCGCGGCCGCTAGCAGGGAATGGGGATGCCGGTGAACATGTCGTTGCCGCATACCGTGCGGACCGACCCCGGCGGCGGGTTCGGACCGTCCCAGAGATTGCTGCCCTCGAGGTTGTAGGAGCCGTCCAAGCTCTGGGAGGGCACGTTGCCCATCCCGGGGTCGACGCGGTACCAGGTGTGGCAGACGTTCATGTCCCAGGAGTAGACAGCACCCGGCCCAGGCGGGTTGTGCATCGACATTCCGGGACACCAGGTGTGCGCGCCCGGTGGGTCGGCGGCTGCACTACCCGTTCCCAGGCTCATGCCGGCCGCGACGAGACCTGCGGTCGTGAGCGCCCCGGCGAGTACTCGTTTGGTCGTCATGTGGATTCCCTTCGCCCTGCTGACGACCTAAAGTCTCGCCGCCCCAGCCGGTTCGGTACATGCGGTGTTCGCCTCATTTATGCCGGCCGATGCGCGGTTGGTGGCGGCCGTCCGCGGACCTCCGGGGCTAACCCCCGGCGAAATCAGGTAGTCCACTACGCAATTTTCTCGCGTCGTCCCGCCTTAGGTTTCTGTCAGCTGACCGGGGGGCCAGCCGTTCCTGAGCTGAGTGCGGGAGCTGACATTCATCACCGAGAAAGAAGGACAACGTCATGGCTGTGAAACAACAACTTGCGCAACAGGCGAAGGTGCTCGGCATCGTCGCCGCCGCAATGGCTGCCGGCGCGCCGGTGCAGGCCTTCGCGGCTCCGGCACTGCCGTACGGCCCCGACACGTGCATCCAAGGACTGGTGTGGCGGGAAGCTCGGCCCGGCGACACCGTCTGTGTGTCGCCGGGGTTCCGGGCTCGCACTGCGGCGGAGAATTCCGCCCCGTACGCCAACAAGGTTCCGGCAAGCATCAACTGTGTCTCCGGCTTCGTCTGGCGCGAGGCGTTCGACGGAGACATCATCTGCGTGACGCCGGACATCCGCCAGCAGAACTGGAACGCCAACGCCGCGGCGCAGAGCAACTTCCAGCGCAACCAGCCGAGTTAGGAGCCGGCCTTCGAGGTAACGGCGCCGCCGATCGAACAAAAAGAGGTCACGGACCATTTCTGGTCCGTGACCTCTTCGTGTGGTGGGCGAAGGGGGACTTGAACCCCCACGTCCCGAAGGACACTGGCACCTGAAGCCAGCGCGTCTGCCATTCCGCCACTCGCCCGAAACAACCGGGGGAGCCTATCACGCAGGCAACCCCACGTCCCAACCGTACTGGCGCACCCCCGCGATCTCCAAAACTTGCATGGACGCGTCTGTGACCTGCACAGATGTGATTCTCAGAGATTTGTTTGTCCCTGGTGGGTACAGAGGGCCGATAGCATGCATGCAAGCATTGCTGCCAGCCGACACGCTGGTGGCTGACAAGGCACGGGTGAAAACCCTGCATATAGAGAGGGAGGCGATCGGGGTCATGGGACTGGTCGGCCGCTTCGAGCGCAAGCTTGAGGATTCGGTCGGCAATGCGTTCGCCCGGGTGTTCGGAGGATCGATCGTCCCGCAGGAAGTGGAGTCGCTGCTTCGTCGCGAGGCCGACATCGGCGGCCGTGAGCTGCACGGCGGGCGCGTTTTGGCCCCGAACGACTACGTCATTACCCTCAGTGTGCCTGACTATCACAAAGTGATCGCCGACCCGGACATCACCGCGACCACCTTCGCCAAGCACTTGGAGGGATACATCCATGAGCAGGGATGGCAAACGTATGGTGATGTGGTCGTCAGATTCGAGCAGTCACCCAGCCTGCACACCGGACAGTTTCGCGCGCGTGGCGCGGTCAATCCCGACGCGACCACAGTCGAACCCGCTCCACCCCCACGAGACGTCACGTCCCACGCAGAACCAGGAGTACCAGCGATGACCGACAATCCGAGCTACCGCGCCGGCCAGGGACAGGGTCGGCCCGAAGACGAGTACTACAACCGCCCGGAGAACGAGGGCTACAACCGCGGTGAGGACCAGCGCGGCTACCCGCCCGCCGAGCCCGGCTACCCGCCGCAGGGCGACCACGGCTACCCGCCCCGCGGCGGTTACCCGGAGCAGGGCGGTTATCCCGAGCAGGGCCGCTACCCCGACCAGGGTGGCTACCCGCCGCCGCCGTCGTACGAGCAGCGTCCGCCCGCGGGCTACGGCCCCCCGTCGGGCAACTATCCCCCGCAGTCCTACGAGCAGCGTCCGCCCGCCGGTTACGGACCCCCGCCCGGTGGGCAGCCCGGCTACGGCGCTCCCTCCAACGAATACGACTACGGACGCCAGGGCGGCTACCCCGAGCGCGGCGGCTATCCGGATCAGGGCGGCTACCCCGACCAGGGCGGCTACGGCCAGCAGTCCTACGGTCGCCAGGACTACGCCCAGCCCGACTACGGCCGCTACGGCGAGGCCCCGGCCGGTTACGCAGATCAGGGCTACGGCGATCAGGGGTACGGCGACCAGGGTTACGGTGCCCCGGCCCAGCAGGGCGGCTACAGCGGCTACGGCGCCGGTCCGGGCGATTACCCCGGTGGTGCGACCGTCACTCTGCAGCTCGACGACGGCAGCGGGCGCACCTACCAGCTGCGCGAAGGCGCCAATGTGATCGGCCGCGGCCAGGATGCTCAGTTCCGGCTTCCGGACACGGGTGTGTCACGACGTCACCTGGAGATCCGCTGGGACGGTCAGGTCGCGCTATTGTCAGACCTCAACTCCACTAACGGCACGACGGTGAACAACGCTCCGGTGCAAGAGTGGCAGCTGGCCGACGGCGACGTCATCCGGCTGGGGCACTCCGAGATCATCGTCCGCGTTCACTGAGGACTGGCCTCGACGCCCCAGTAGTGTGGCGGTGCCGAAAGGACGGGACGGAGAGGACGTCAGATGCAGGGGCTTGTTCTGCAGCTGACCCGCGTCGGCTTCCTGTTGCTGCTGTGGCTGTTCATCTGGTCTGTGCTGCGCATCCTGCGCACCGACATCTATGCGCCCACCGGCGCGGTGATGGTGCGCCGGGGGCTGGCATTGCGCGGATCACTGCTGCCGAATCGCCAACGCAGGACGGTGCCCCGCCAACTGGTGGTGACCGAAGGTGCGCTGGCGGGTACGCGCATCCCGCTGGGGACCCAACCCGTGCTGATCGGCCGCGCCGATGACTCCACTCTCGTGCTGACCGACGATTACGCCTCGACGCGCCACGCCAGGCTCTCCCCACGAGGTCCGGAATGGTATGTAGAGGACCTAGGATCGACCAACGGCACATACCTCGACAGGGCGAAGGTGACGACAGCGGTACGAGTTCCGATGGGCACACCGGTGCGAATCGGCAAAACGGTGATCGAGCTGCGCCCGTGACGCTCGTTCTTCGATACGCGGCCCGCAGCGACCGGGGGTTGGTGCGCGCCAACAATGAGGATTCCGTCTACGCGGGGGCGCGCCTGCTCGCGCTCGCCGACGGCATGGGCGGTCACGCGGCCGGGGAGGTGGCCTCGCAGCTGGTGATCGCCGCGCTGGCACACCTCGACGACGACGAGCCCGGCGGTGATCTGCTCAGCAAGCTCGATTCCGCCGTCCGCGAAGGAAACTCGGCCATCGCCGCTCACGTCGAAGCCGACCCCGAGCTCGAGGGCATGGGCACCACGCTGACCGCGATCCTCTTCGCCGGAAACCGCCTCGGCCTTGTGCACATCGGTGATTCGCGCGGCTACATGTTGCGCGACGGTGAGCTCACCCAGATCACCAAGGACGACACGTTCGTACAGACCCTGGTCGACGAAGGCCGGATCACCGCCGAGGAGGCGCACAGCCATCCGCAGCGCTCGCTGATCATGCGCGCGCTCACCGGCCACGAGGTCGAACCCACGCTGATCATGCGCGAGGCCCGCGCCGGCGACCGCTATCTGCTCTGCTCCGACGGCCTGTCCGATCCGGTCAGCCAGGAAACCATCGCCGAGGCGCTCCAGATCGAGGACGTCGCCGAAAGCGCGGACCGGCTCATCGAATTGGCGCTGCGCGGCGGCGGACCCGACAACGTCACCGTGGTGGTTGCCGACGTCGTCGACTACGACTACGGGCAGACGCAGCCGATCCTGGCGGGCGCTGTATCCGGCGATGACGACCAGAGCGCACCACCGAACACCGCCGCCGGCCGCGCGTCGGCATTCAACCCGAAACGCAACGCCGCCAAACGCGTTGTGCCGCAACCCGAAGAGCCGCCGCCGCGCCCCCGGTCCCGGCGGCGCATGATCATCGCCGCGACGGTGCTGGTCCTGGTGGTGCTGGCAGGCCTGGCAGTCGGACGCGAGATCGTGCGGAACAACTACTACGTCAGCGAGCACGACGGCACCGTCTCCATCATGCGGGGTGTTCAGGGCTCCTTCCTCGGAGTCGCCTTGCAGGAGCCTTATCTCCTCGGATGTCTGAACAACCGCAACGAACTCTCCCTCATCAGCGCCGGGCAAGCCGGCGGCAATCTGGACTGCCGGCTCCTACGCGTCGGCGACATGCGTCCCCCCGAGCGGGCACAGGTCATCGCCGGTCTCCCGTCGGGCTCTCTCGACGAGGCGATCAGCCAGATCGAGGAACTTTCCCGCAGCTCCGTGCTTCCCGTGTGCGCGCCTCCGGCACGGCCGTCCACGGCCTCGTCCGCACCGTCATCACGTCCAGCCCCTCCGCCGGGCGCGACCACCACGACGGCAAGGTCAGGCGCGCCGGAAACGCCTGAGCCGAGCGCGAATCCGACCAGTACCCCGCCGGCGACACCGCGCACCTCGGGCGTCACGCCGGCGCCCTCTCCTGCACCTGGTTCGCCCACCCCTGATTCGCCGGAGCCATCCCCGTCGCCTTCGGCATCGCCGACGGTCACAGCACTCCCTCCCCCACCACCTGAGCCGGGAACGAACTGCCGGGAAGTCTCATGACCACCCAGCCGCAGCCTCTCGTCGCGGTGACTCCAGCGCTACCGAACCGCCGCAATGCCGAGCTCTTTCTGCTCGGCTTCGCCGCGGTGATCACCACGATCGCGCTGTTGCTCGTAGAGGCCAACCAGGAGCAGGGGCTGCGCTGGGATCTGATCCAGTACACCGTCGCCTACCTTGCGTTGTTCACCGGTGCGCATCTGGCGATACGCCGCTTCGCCCCGTACGCCGACCCGCTGCTGCTCCCTGTGGTGGCACTGCTGAATGGCTTGGGGCTGGTCATGATTCACCGCCTCGACCTGGCCGAAGGGCAGCCACTGGCCCAGGGTCTGGGCGGCACCGCCAATCAGCAGATGCTGTGGACCCTCGTCGGCGTCATCGGATTCTCCGCCATCGTGATCTTTCTGCGCGATCACCGCATGCTGTCGCGGTACGGCTACGTGTGCGGCCTGGTCGGCCTGATCCTGCTGGCCATCCCCGCCGTCCTGCCCCGAAGCATGTCCGAGCAGAACGGCGCGAAGATCTGGATTCAGTTCGAGGGCTTCTCGATTCAGCCCGCGGAGTTCTCGAAGATCCTGCTTCTCATCTTCTTCGCCGCCGTCCTGGTGTCCAAGCGCAGCCTGTTCACCAGCGCCGGCAAGCACGTCCTCGGAATGGACCTGCCCCGTCCCCGCGACCTTGCGCCGCTGCTGGCCGCCTGGATTGCCTCGATCGGCGTGATGATCTTCGAGAAGGACCTCGGAACCTCGCTGCTGCTCTACGCGTCCTTCCTCGTGATGGTCTACATCGCCACAGAGCGGTTCAGCTGGGTGGTGTTGGGCCTCGGGCTCTTCGCGGCAGGCAGTGTGGCCGCCTACTACGCGTTCGACCATGTGCGGGTGCGCGTCGAGACGTGGCGCGACCCGTTCGCCGACCCCGACGGCGCCGGCTATCAGATGGTCCAGTCCCTGTTCAGCTTCGCGACCGGGGGCATCTTCGGCACGGGTCTGGGCAACGGACAACCCGGTACCGTGCCCGCGGCGTCCACCGACTTCATCATCGCCGCTGTCGGGGAAGAGCTTGGCCTGGTTGGGCTTTCGGCCGTCCTGATGCTGTACACCATCGTGATCATCCGCGGGCTGAGGACCGCGATCGCCGTGCGTGACAGCTTCGGCAAGCTGCTGGCAGCGGGCTTGGCGGCCACGCTGGCCATCCAGTTGTTCATCGTCGTCGGCGGTGTCACGAAGCTCATTCCGTTGACGGGTCTGACGACGCCGTGGATGTCCTACGGCGGATCGTCTCTGGTGGCCAACTATCTGTTGCTGGCCATCCTGGTCCGCATCTCGCACAACGCCCGCAAACCCATCGTCACCAAGGGGCTTCCGGTGGGCAACATCGCGGGAGCCAGCACCGAGGTGATCCAGAAGGTATGAACACCTCGCTGCGCCGAATCTCCGTGATGATCATGGCCTTGATCGTGTTGCTGTTGGCCAACGCCACGCTGACCCAGGTGTTCACCGCCGACGGGCTGCGGTCGGATCCCCGAAATCAGCGGGTGCTGCTCGACGAGTACTCCCGCCAGCGCGGCCAGATCTCCGCGGGCGGGCAACTGCTCGCCTATTCGGTGTCGACCGAGGGCCGGTTCCGATTCCTGCGCGTCTATCCGAACCCGATGACCTACGCGCCCGTGACAGGCTTCTATTCGCTCAGCTATTCCAGCACCGGACTCGAACGCGCCGAGGACACCATTCTCAACGGCTCCGACCAGCGCCTGTTCGGTCGCAGACTGGCCGACTTCTTCACCGGGCGCGACCCTCGCGGCGGCAACGTCGCCACCACCATCAACCCCGAGGTCCAGCAGGCCGCGTGGGATGCGATGGAGGACGGCTGCAACGGGCCGTGCAAGGGTGCCGTCGTCGCGCTGGAACCGTCCACTGGAAAGATCCTCGCACTGGTGTCCGCCCCGTCCTACGACCCGAACCTGTTGGCTACCCACGACATTGGCGAGCAGGCCGCGGCGTGGCAGCGGCTACGCGACGACCCAGACTCGCCGCTGCTGAACCGCGCCATCTCCGAGACCTACCCGCCCGGCTCCACATTCAAGGTGATCACCACCGCGTCGGCGCTCCAGGCAGGAGCGACACCGCAGACACCGTTGACCGCTGCCCCGCAGATCCCGCTGCCCGACAGCACGGCGACGCTGGAGAATTTCGGCGGCGCGCCCTGCGGCGGCGGGCCGACCACAACGCTGGAGTACGCCTTCGCGCACTCGTGCAACACCGCCTTCGTCCAGCTCGGCATCGACACCGGTGGCGACGAGTTGCGCTCGACCGCACTCGGGTTCGGCGTTGGCGCCCTGGCCCCGACGATCCCGCTGCAGGTGGCTGAATCCACGGTCGGCCCGATCGCCGACGACGCCGCACTCGGCATGTCCAGCATCGGGCAGAAGGACGTCGCGCTGACGCCGCTGCAGAACGCCATGGTCGCCGCGACCGTCGCGAACAAGGGCGTCACCATGCGCCCCTACCTGGTGGACAGTCTGAAAGGGCCCGACTTGGCGAACATCGCCACCACCGCCCCCTCTGAAGAGCAGCGGGCGGTGCCAGAGCAGGTCGCAGATACACTTACGGACTTGATGGTCGCCGCCGAGCAGGTGACTCAGCAGAAGGGAGCCATCGCCGGCGTGCAGATCGCATCCAAGACCGGCACTGCGGAGCACGGCACGGATCCGCGCAACACGCCGCCGCATGCCTGGTACATCGCCTTTGCGCCCGCTCAGGCACCCAAAGTCGCGGTCGCGGTGCTCGTCGAGAACGGCGGGAACCGTCTTTCGGCGACGGGCGGCGAGCTGGCTGCGCCTATCGGGCGCGCGACCATTGCGGCCGCGTTGCAGGAGGCCTCGTGAGCAGAGGCGTGAAATGAGCCGCCATGCCGGAGGCGTGAAATGAGCCGCCATGCCGGAGGCATGAAATGAGCCCCAGAGTCGGTGTGACCCTCTCCGGTCGGTACCGGCTGCAGCGACTCATCGCCACGGGCGGCATGGGCCAGGTGTGGGAGGGCGTCGATTCGCGGTTGGGCCGCCGCGTCGCGATCAAGGTCCTCAAGGCCGAGTATTCGACGGACGCCGAGTTCGTCGAGCGCTTCCGGGCCGAGGCGCGCACCGTCGCGATGCTCAACCATCCCGGGATCGCCGGCGTGTACGACTACGGCGAGACCGACATCGACGGCGAGGGACGCACCGCCTACCTGGTGATGGAGCTTGTCAACGGCGAACCGCTGAACTCGGTGATCAAGCGGACCGGCCGGCTGTCGCTGCGGCACGCCCTCGACATGCTCGAGCAGACGGGCCGTGCACTTCAGGTCGCCCACACCGCGGGTTTGGTGCACCGTGACGTGAAGCCGGGCAACATCCTCATCACGCCCACCGGCCAGGTGAAGCTGACCGACTTCGGCATCGCCAAGGCCGTCGACGCCGCGCCCGTCACGCAGACCGGCATGGTGATGGGCACCGCCCAGTACATCGCCCCCGAGCAGGCGCTCGGCCATGACGCCACCGCGGCCAGCGACGTCTATTCGCTCGGTGTCGTCGGCTACGAAGCAGTGTCGGGCAAGCGGCCGTTCACCGGAGACGGTGCACTGACCGTGGCCATGAAGCACATCAAGGAGACTCCTCCCCCGCTGCCCGCCGACCTGCCGCCGAATGTGCGCGAGCTGATCGAGATCACCCTCGTCAAGAACCCGGGCATGCGCTACAAGTCCGGCGGGCCGTTCGCCGACGCCGTCGCCGCGGTGCGTGCCGGCCGCAGGCCCCCGCGGCCCAATGCCGCGCCGTCGATCGGGCGTGCCGCACCGGCCGCGGTGCCGCCCGCCATCGCGAACAGGCCGCCGGAGGCGACCGGCCGCGCGCCCGCCGCTCCGACATCACGCACCCGGGCCACGGGCAGCCACCACCGATCGCCCCAGCCGGCGCGACGGACGTTCTCGTCGGGCCAGCGGGCGCTGCTGTGGGCCGCGGGTGTGCTCGGCGCGCTCGCGATCGTCATCGCGATCCTCATCGTCCTCAACGCCCAGGACCGCAGGGACCGCCCCCCTCCGACGACGATCACCGAGACGCCCAGTAGCCAAACCTCCGCTCCGGGAGCGCCGCCCGAGACTCCCGGCGCCGCGCCGCCGGCCGTAGGCGATCATGAACCCGACCGAAATTGGGTATCCCGACCCGTTGACGAGGCATCACCGTCGGTGATGCTGCACGCTTCAGAACAGATAGTGCGATGACAACCCCACAGCACCTTTCCGACCGCTACGAAGTCGGCGAGATTCTGGGCTTCGGCGGCATGTCCGAAGTTCATCTGGCCCGCGACCTGCGCCTGCACCGCGACGTCGCGATCAAGGTGCTGCGCGCAGATCTGGCCCGCGACCCGAGTTTCTACCTCCGCTTCCGCCGCGAAGCCCAGAATGCTGCGGCCCTGAACCACCCCGCGATCGTCGCGGTGTACGACACCGGCGAAGCCGAGACTCCGACCGGGCCGCTGCCCTACATCGTCATGGAGTACGTCGACGGTGTGACTTTGCGCGACATCGTGCACAGCGACGGTCCGATGCCGGCCCGGCGCGCCATCGAGGTCATCGCCGATGCCTGCCAGGCGCTGAACTTCAGCCACCAGCACGGCATCATCCACCGCGACGTCAAACCGGCCAACATCATGATCAGCAAGGCCGGCGCGGTGAAGGTGATGGACTTCGGTATCGCGCGGGCACTAGCCGACGCGGGCAACCCGGTCACGCAGACCGCCGCGGTGATCGGCACCGCGCAGTACCTCTCACCGGAGCAGGCGCGCGGCGTCAAGGTCGACGCCCGCTCCGATGTGTACTCGCTGGGCTGCGTGCTCTACGAGCTCCTCACCGGCGAGCCGCCCTTCGTCGGTGACTCCCCCGTCGCCGTCGCGTATCAGCACGTCCGCGAGGATCCGGTGCCGCCGTCGCAGCGGCACGCCGATATCTCGCCCGACCTCGACGCGGTCGTGCTCAAGGCGCTCGCCAAAAACCCCGACAACAGGTATCAGACGGCCGCGGAAATGCGCGCCGACCTCGTCAAGGTGCACAGCGGCGAGGCACCGGACGCGCCGAAGGTGTTCACCGACGCCGAACGCACGTCCATGCTGTCAGCCACGCCCGCGCATCACCGGACGCAGCCGATCGATCCGGCCGGCGGCCATCAGCCGCGGTACGAGGAGCGCGAACGCGGCGGGTCACTGGGGCGATGGCTGATCGCCGTGGCGGTGCTGGCGGTGCTGACCGTGGTCGTCACGATCGGCATCAACATGTTCGGCGGCGAAACCCGCGACGTGCAGGTACCTGATGTGACGGGACAGCCGTCTGCCGACGCGATCGCCGCGCTGCAGAATCGCGGATTCTCGATCCGCACCCAGCAGAAACCGGATTCCGAAGTCCCGCCGGACCACGTCATCGACACCGATCCGGGCGCCAACGCGTCCGTGGCCGCCGGCGACGAGATCACACTCAATGTGTCGACGGGGCCCGAGCAGCGCGAGGTGCCGGACGTGTCCGGGCTCAGCTACTCCGACGCCGTGAAGCGGTTGACGGATGCGGGCTTCGAACGCTTCCGCCAGACGACCTCCGCGTCGCTCCCCGAGCAGAGAGACCGCGTGCTGTCGACGGTGCCGCCGGCGAACCAGACCTCGGCGATCACCAACGAGATCACGATCGTGGTGGGCAAAGGCCCCGCGACGGCCGTCGTGCCCGAGTGCATCGGCCAGACCATCGAGGTGTGCCAGCAGATCCTGAATGCGTCCGGGTTCACCAAGAACGTCCCCGTGGAGGTCGACAGCACCACGCCCGCCGGGCAGGTGGTCGGCCTGGAGCCCGGCGCGGGGCAAACCGTCGCCCAGGACACGGTGATCCAGATCCAGGTGTCACGCGGAAACCAGTTCGTGATGCCCGATCTGACCGGCATGTTCTGGGTCGACGCCGAGCCCCGGTTACGGGCGCTCGGCTGGACCGGAGTGCTGGACAAGGGCGCCGACGTACAGAACAGCGGACAGCGCACCAACGCCGTCGTGAACCAGAGCCCGGCCCCTGGCGCCGGCGTGAACTACGGCGCGAGGATCACGCTGAATTTCGCGTCGTAGCGGCCTGCACCGCGGACGCCACCTCGTCCTCCAACTGGGCGACGAGCGATTCCGCCGGTGCGGCGCCGCAGTACGCCAGCCAGTTTGCGAGCATCCGGTGCCCGCCCTCGGTCAGGATCGACTCGGGATGGAACTGCACGCCGTGAACCGGGAGTTCCACATGGCGGACGCCCATGATCACGCCGCCCTCGGTTCTGGCGATCACCTCGAGTTCATCGGGCACGGTGTCCGGCAGGATCGTCAGCGAGTGATACCGCGTCGCGGTGAACGGGTCCGGTAGACCTTTGAGCACGCCCGCATCGGCGTGGTGGACGGTGCTGGTCTTGCCGTGCAGCAGCTCGGGCGCCCGGTCGACGGTGCCTCCGAAGGCCACCCCGATCGCCTGGTGTCCCAGGCACACGCCCAGCAGCGGCGTCGAGGCCGCGGCGCACGCATGCACGAGCGGGATCGATGCGCCTGCGCGCTCCGGGGTGCCGGGGCCAGGGCTGAGGAGCACCCCGTCGAACTCGTCAGCCACCTTGGCGACGTCGGCATCCGTGGCGAGCCTGTCGTCGTCGTTGCGCCACACCGTCGCGTCGACCCCGAGCTGCCCGAGGTACTGCACGAGGTTGAACACGAAGCTGTCGTAGTTGTCGACGACCAACACCTGCATTCGAACAGGCTACCGCCAGGGTTTTCGAGGTTTCCGCCTCAGGCGGCGGCGTCGGCGGCGCCGCTGTCCGGTGAATCGGTGTCGGACGCCTCGTCGGCGGTCTTGTCCTCGTCGGGCGTCACGTCCTCGGGTGCGCTGTCCTCGGCCTCCTCGGCAGACTCGTCGGAGTCGACCTCGTCGGGCGCCTCGTCCGTGTCGTCGGTGTCCGGCGCGACGGCGGACCGGCTCGTCCGCTTCACCGCCGGCTCATCGGCGGGCCCGGAAAGTACTGTGGCAGAGTCGGATTCGTTGGCGGCAGTCAGGATCTCGGCGTCATCGGGATCTGCGAGGCTGGGCGGTGGATTGCCGTTTCCCCAGTCCGCTCCTTCGCCTTGGGGGACGTAAGCCGGGCGATCGTAATCGCGTTCCACGAGCGGCCGATACCTCGCGTCCAACTCGGCAAGCCGCTGCTCGGTGACGAAGGGTTCGATCCAACGCAGCATCGGCAGGGTCTTCGCCGGAATCAGCATGTAGGTGGTGTTGCCCTCTTGGTAGACGAGGTTCTCCGGGTCGTTGACGTCGAGATCCTCCTGGAAGTAGGCGAAGTGCCGCGAGAAGACGGCCGTGTTGACCCACGAATAGAAGCCGAACCGCGTCGGGTTGTCAGCCACGCCGTCGTATTGCGCAACGACGTCGAGGTGCTCGTAGGGCTGCACCGCCGGCAGTCCGACATCGGTCTGGTTGCGGTTCTCGCCACCGAACTTGTTCTCCGGATTGCCGAGGGTCACGATCAGCTTGATCCGGTCCGGGTCTGGCGCCAGCTGCGGGTTCCTCTCCCATTCCCGCAGCCTGTCGTACATCCCCGCTCCGCCGACCGAGTACCCGACGAGGATGAGCTCGCCTGGCGTGGCGTCGACCGCGGCCTGGATCTGCGCAGAGGTGAGCTTTCTGGTCACCGTCCCTCTGCCGAGCGACCGGCAGGTGTTCTGCTCGCAGAACGCTCCGCCGAACGCCGTCTGCGCTTCACCGCTCTGCCGCGTGGCGCCTTCGGCGAACAGCGCAGTCGCCGCGCCGGCGGCAGGGGCGACGGGTGACAGGCTGATGCCCGGAACGACAAGGGCTGCCAGCGCAGCGATCCCGGCTTTGTGACGACGGTGCTTCATGAGGGTCCTCGGCGAGTCGATCGAAACGCCCCGCACGATCGGATCTCGGTATCCGACGTCGGAAGTGCACGAAAGTTTTGCTGATGATTTTGTGGCGAAGAGTTCCCGACGGCTCATCTTTGAAACATCGGGCTTTCGCTACGCGCGGTACCGTAGTTAAAGCCTTGTCAGATCTTGATTTTGGGCCGCGCGATGCAAAGCTCCCGCTTCAATCTACGTCCGTCGGTAGCAATCCAGCCACCGCTAACTCTTACGCAGTTGTGACAGCTGCGTCGGGTCACTCCTGAGGCGAGGCTTCCGGGCCCTCGTCGCCGTCGGCTTCTTCGGTCGCCATCGAGTCGGCGTCCGCGTCGTCGGCGCCGTCCTCGTCGGTGGTCTCCGTGGCGGGCGCGGCTTCTCGCGACCGACTTTTGCGCGTCACGTCGCCGTCCTCGTCAGTGTCAGGTGCGGCCTGGTCCTCATCGGACACGCTCGACTGCGAATCGACCTCTTCGACGTCGGCTACGTCGACGTCGGCGTCATCGTCGTCGTCGTCGTCGATGGACGGGGGCGGGTTGCCGTTGCCCCAGTCCGCTCCTTCGCCTTGGGGCACATAGGCAGGGCGGTCGTAGTCCTTCTCGATCAGCGGCCGGTACTTCGCGTCGAGTTCTGCCATCCGCTCGTCGGTGATCCACGGGTCCATCCATGCCAGCATCGGCAGCGTGTCGGCCTTGATGAGCATGTAGGTGCTGCCGTCCTCGTCCCGGTAGACGAGGTTGTCCGGGTCGTTGATGTCGACGTCCTGGAAGTAGGCGAGGTGCCGTCCGAAGGCGATGTTCATCTGTGAATACCAGCCGAAGCGAGTAGGCACGTCTGCCACGCTGTCGTACTGCATCGTGACGTCGAGATGCTGGTACGGCTGCGACGCAGGCAACCCGGCGTAATAGTTCTTGCGGTCGTCGCCGCCGAACTTGTTCTCCGGATTGCCGTAGGTGACGACAAGGACGACCCGGTCCACATCGGGCGCCTGTGCCGGGGTCTTCTCCCATTCGCGCAACCGGTCGTAGATGGTCGCCGCCCCCAGCGAGTAGCCCATCAGCACGATGTCGCCTCCGGTGGAGTCGACAGCGGCCTGCAGCTGCCGCGATCCGGGCTTGACGTCGAACGGGCTTCGCGCGTTGTTGATCGACCGGCACGTGTTGTGCTCGCAGAACGCGCTGTTGAATGCGGTCTGCGCGTTTCCCCGCTTCTGTGCCGTTCCCTCGACGGCCAGTACCGTCGCCGCCGGCGCGGATGCCGGGTGCACGAGCAGTGCGGTGGCGGGCACGGCCACAGAGCATGCCAGCGCGCGACGGACCCGACGGTTCACGAGACCCCCTAATGTCACCCGCCCCGGTGGGCATGGCAATTGGCACCTAGGTTAGCTAATTGACTCAAATGCTTAATGCGATCCGTGCGATTTGATTCGTGCGCACAGGAGGAATGGGTTGCTGCGATCGCCAGGTTGCCGAATCAACGCGCGCTTTACGGCTGGCTGGCGATGCATCTCGGGCATCCCGGATTTGCCAGTAGGGAACGCCGATGTTCAATCGATTCGCCCGGTGGACTGTTGGCTGGATCAGTATCCGAGCGGCCCGATCGGCTGAGCGAATTTCATCCGCACCGGTTCGCTATGCCCGACCAGCTCCACATCGCGCACCTCTTCGCTGTAACCCAGCCCGAACCGGACGGCGTAACGCTTGTACAGCGTCACCAGCGGCGCGGCGGCCAGCGCGGCCTGCATGGCGCCCGCGTCCCCGATCGCGGTGATCACGTAAGGGGGGCTGTACGTCCTGCCGTTGAGCAGCAGCGTGTTCCCGACACATCGGGGGGCGGACGTCGCAATCACCCGTTGGTCCTGCACCTGGATGCCCTCGGCACCAGCGGTCCACAACGCGTTGATCACCGCCTGGATGTCTTGCTGGTGCACCACGAGGTCATCGGGAGATGCGTCCCGCGGGAATCGTCCCTGGGCATCACGCTGGGCGTCGTTGAGGGTCACCACCAGACCGGGACCACGCAGAGGTGTCAGGCCCGCATCGGCAGCCAGCACGTCACCTCGTCGGGTGATGGCTTCCAATGCTGCGTCGGTGCCCGGCGAGCCGCCGTGATGGTTGTCGATCATCAAGGCGAGCGCGCCTTGTTCGGCGCTGAGCCGGTCGACGGATGTCTGTGCCTCGCGCACCAGATCGACGAGGCGGGGGGAGTCACTGCGCCGGATCTCGTCACCGCCTGAGACCCCGTGCGTGGTACCGAGCAGCAGGCCCGCGGCGACGCAGACGACCGGCACCCCGAAGCGCCACCCGGATCGCTTCCGTCGGGCTGCGGTGTCGTCGGCCATCGGGTCCCGGCTCCCGTCGATGATCAGAATTGCTCACACGGCCTGCGTTAGGCTTTCCGTACACATCGTCGCACCGACCGGTCGTTCGTGGCACCGGAGACAGAGGCGACGCCGAACGTTCGAAGGTACGCATGCCCAAGTCCAAGGTCCGCAAGAAGAACGACTTCACCATCAACCCGGTGAGCCGGACTCCGGTAAAGGTCAAGGCGGGGCCGTCGAGCACCTGGTTTGTCGTCCTGTTCGTCGGGCTGATGCTGATCGGGCTGGTGTGGCTGATCGTCTTCCAGTTGGCCGGCAGCGGTCCCGACGTTCCGTCGTTCCTTCAGTGGATGGCGGACTTGAACGTCTGGAACTACGCGATCGCGTTTGCCTTCATGATTACGGGGCTGTTGCTCACGATGCGCTGGCGGTGAGGCCGGACCGGCCCGAGATGAATTCATCTCGGTCGCCTGCCGTTACCTGTCTGGCAACGTGGCCGTCATCGGATCACACGAATGTGATTCATCCCCATTGGGGATAGCACTTGTGGATAACCCCATCAGCCGGGGTAGGAGGGTGTGTGGAACCCGTGCAGCAAACACGGTGGCAACCCAGGACCGCGGGCATCGTGGCGGCCGGAATCCTCGGGGTTCTGATGGCAATAGGCGCTGTGACGCTGGTCACAGACGTACCGGGCCGCATTCTGATCGGGCTTGCCGCGTTCGGTCTGATGGTGTTTGCGCTCATGTCGTGGATCGCACGCCCGAAGCTGGCTATCTCCGAAAGCATCCTGAGCTACCGCGGCTGGTGGCAAGTGAGGCAGCTCACACGCTCGGATATTAAGCGCATCCGAATCACCGAGTTCCGGCGGATCGGTCGCAAAGTACGACTGCTGGAGATCGACACGACCGATGACCGGCTCCTCGTCCTGAGCCGGTGGGACCTGGGCACAGAGCCCCTCCACGTTCTCGACGCGCTGACCGACGCCGGATTCGCGCCCGGCGCCGGATCAAGAGGCGGCCTCTAGGAGATGGTGATCGACTCGATGACCACCGGGTCCGTGGGACGGTCGCTACGGTCGGTCGCGGTCGTCGAGATCGCATCGACGACCTTCTGCGATTCGGGATCGACGACCTCGCCGAAGATGGTGTGGCGCCGGTTCAGGTGCGGCGTCGGGGTGACCGTGATGAAGAACTGCGAACCGTTGGTGCCCGGTCCCGCGTTGGCCATCGCGAGCAGATAGGGCTTGTCGAACTGCAGCTCGGGGTGGAACTCGTCGGCGAACTTGTAGCCCGCGTCGCCACGCCCCGTACCGGTCGGGTCACCGCCCTGGATCATGAAACCTTCGATGACGCGGTGGAAGATGACGCCGTCATAGAACGGGCCCGACGAACCGCCGGAGGCGTTCTCGGTGCTGTACTCCTTGGTGCCCTGGGCCAGTCCGATGAAATTGGACACGGTCTTCGGGGCGTGGTTTCCGAACAGCGCGATCTTGATGTCGCCGCGGTTGGTGTGGAGGGTCGCGGTTGCGGTCTGAATGGGACTCGTCACGGAACCGAGTGTGCCACGAGCGGTCTGACAGCCAACCGGGCACCGGCACCAACCCCGGGGTGGCAGGCTGGTAGGGCGACGTCCGGCATCGAGAACACACTGAACAAAGAGGTGGGATATGAGCTCCAAGACCCGTGTACGCCTGACCCCGAGTCAGCGGCTCAGCCGCGGCCTGAAGTACTCGACGGTCGGCCCGGTCGACGTCGGCAGGGGGGCGGTGGGTCTCGGAGTCGAGTCGGTGCGCACCTCGGCCTCGTGGGTCGGTGACCGCTACCGTCGCAGCAAGATCGCCCGCGAGCTCAAGGAAGAGGTGGCCGCCGCACAGGAGGTGCTCGCGAATCTGCCTGAGGCACTGAGCAATGCGCGCAAACCACGGCGCCGCGGTCGGCGACTGCTCTTTGTCGGAGTCGGCGTCGCGGTACTCGCCGGGGGAGCGGTCACGTTCTCGATTCTGCGCCGGTCCGCGCAGCCCGAGCCGTCGCCTCTCCCGCCGAGCGTCGAAGTCGCGCCGAAGCCCTAGGAAAGCACCGCCGCCATGACCGTTTCGGTGTTCGATCTCTTCTCGATCGGCATCGGCCCGTCGAGCTCACACACCGTGGGCCCGATGCGGGCGGCGCGACGTTTCGTCGAGCGTCTGCCTTTCGACACCGTCGCGCAGGTGCGGGTCGAGTTGTACGGATCGCTCGGAGCGACCGGTGCCGGCCACGGGACACCGGGAGCGGTGGTACTCGGGCTCGAGGGCTCGGACCCCGAGACAGTCGATCCTGACGCGGCGCACGCCCGCATCGCTGCGGTGGCGTCTGAGCGGCAGCTGCGGCTCGGAGGCGAATGGGTGATCGACTTCGACATGACGACCGACATCGTTCTGTCGTTACAGGCCATGGACTTTCACAGCAACGGCATGGTGTTCACCGCGCTCGACGACGGCGGGGAAGTGGTGGCCCGGCGGACGTACTACTCGGTGGGTGGCGGGTTCGTCGTCGACGAGGACGAGGCGTCCGGCGGTGCCGCGCAGGACGTCGCGGTCCCGTATCCGTTCCACACCGCGGCCGAGATGGTTTCACTTGCCGTCGAAAACCGCTGCAGCATCGCCGATCTCGTGGCACGTAACGAAGAGGCGCTCGGCAATCGAGATCGGCTGCGCGACGGTCTGCTGACAATCTGGTCGGCGATGCGCGAATGCGTCGACCGGGGCCTGGCCGCGGACGGCACGCTGCCGGGGAGCCTGCGCGTCCGGCGCAGGGCTGCGGTGTTGGCGAAGGCGCTCGAGTCGAACCCGGGGGATCCGCTGTACGCGATGGACTGGGTGACCGTCTACGCGCTGGCTGTCAACGAGGAGAACGCCGCCGGCGGACGTGTGGTGACGGCGCCGACCAACGGAGCCGCTGGCATCATTCCGGCTGTCCTGCACTACTACTGGCGGTTCGTGCCCGGCGCCGACGAGGACGGCGTCGTCGAGTTCCTCTTGACCGCAGGAGCCATCGGTCAGCTCTTCAAGGCCAATGCGTCGATCTCCGGTGCCGAGGTGGGATGTCAGGGCGAGGTCGGATCGGCGTGCTCGATGGCGGCAGGGGCCCTCGCCGCGGTGCTCGGCGGATCGGCCGCTCAGGTGGAGAACGCGGCCGAGATCGGCATCGAGCACAATCTCGGGCTCACGTGTGACCCGGTGGGCGGGCTGGTCCAGATTCCGTGCATCGAACGCAATGCGATCGCATCGGTGAAGGCGATCGCCGCGGCGCGGATGGCGCTCGCCGGCGACGGCACCCACCACGTCAGCCTGGACACCGCGATCAAGACCATGCGGGACACCGGGGCCGACATGGCCGACAAGTACAAGGAGACGTCGCGCGGGGGACTGGCCCTCAACGTCGTCGAATGCTGACCCTCAGTCGTTGTCGGCAGTGACGCCGGGCAGCTTGCCCCCGCGGGCGCCGATGGTCAGCGCGTAGGCAGTCGCCAGCTGCTGAAGCCCGGCCGTCGAGGCGCTCGGGGTGGCCGCGCGGATCGCCTTCAGCAGCGCGTCCTTTGCGTCCTTCTCCAAGTCGGCAGAACCAGCCATCGCGTGACCTCCTCGTCGCGGGTCGCCGCGTCATCGCGGCACGTCGGGGGTCTACCCGAAGAGGGGATCGGTGAATCCGCAGTGAATGTGGTTGTGGAGCCTAGGAGATTCGAACTCCTGACATCTGCCTTGCAAAGGCAGCGCTCTACCAACTGAGCTAAGGCCCCTCGGGGGGAGGTGCATCGGAAGCTGTGTGCCAGACCTCGGGTCCGTGCTGGGTTCGCCAGACGGTCACCGCGGCGACGGCCGCGACGCCCGTTGCGAGCAGAAGCACCAGCTTCATCGATATGTACCTTTCCGTGGGGCTAGGAGGACTCGAACCTCCGACCTCTTCGTTATCAGCGAAGCGCTCTAACCGCCTGAGCTATAGCCCCGTCAACCGCACGGGCCGAGCGACGAGATTACCGCACGGACAACCCGTCTCCCAAACTCCGAAGCCGGGCGGTCAGTCCCGGTCGGCCAGAGTGACCTCGACGCCGCCCACGAGGTCGGTGGTGAGGTTGTAGATGAACGCTCCGATCGTCGCCGCGGCGGTCATCAGCACGATGTTCACCAAGCCGATCAGTGCGGCGCCGCCGAAGATGGTTCCGCTGGACACCAGCTCGCCACCGGAGCTTCCGCTCGCGCTGGTCAGCAGGTCACCGACGTTGCTGTTGAGCTTGGTCCACACGCCCATCCCGCCGAGCACCAGGTACAGGAACGCGACGGCGATCATCCACACGAAGAACAGCACGACCGACAGCAGCAGCGAGACCTTCAGGGTGCTCCACGGGTCGACGCGGCGGATCTGCATGCTCGCCCGCACCGGACCTTTGTGCGGTTGGCGGGTGCCTACCTGCACAGCGCGGTTCCCGGCCGTGGGCGTGCCCTTGACGGGCGGCTTCGCTGGCTGCTCGGTGTGCGGCCGCTCGACGGGCTTGCGTTGCTGCTGCGGCGGGCGGGGGAGAGGTCCGGAAAGGTCGGGGATCTCACTGGCGTAGGCGCCCGCCTGGTCGGGCCGGGCGACGGGCTCGGGACGGTTGCCCTCGGTGCGGACGATGTCCGTCCGTTCGTTGCGCGGCGACGGCTCCGGACGAGGCGCGGGCTCCTTGCGGGGAGTCTGCTCGGTGTCGGGCGCCGGCGCCGAGCCGCCTGCCATGAAGCGGTTCAGCCTGGCATCCAGGCCGGCCGGGCTGGCGCCGCGCGATCCGTCCGGGCGCGGCGCCTCCTGCGTCGGTTGCTGCTGCCTGGCGCGTGCCGCCGGACCCCGCTGCCACGGGGGCAGGTCGCCGGGGTCGGCGGTGTGGGCCGCTCGTGAGCCGCCGTCGGATCCGGCGACACCGGATCCTTCACCCGCTCGCGCGGGTCCCGGCTCATTCGGTGAGCTCACCTACGACTCCTCACTCGATTCCTCGTTCTCTGCAGCAGCGTCGACGTCGGTGTTGACCTCATCCGTGCTGTCGCCGGCTTCAGCGTTGCGTGCGATCGCGATCAGTGTGTCGCCCTCGCCCAGGTTCATCAACCGAACGCCCTTCGTCTGGCGTCCGGCCTTGCGAACCTGCCGGGCTGCCGTCCTGATGACACCGCCGCCGGAGGTGATGGCGTACAGCTCGGTGTCGTCGTCGACGATCAGCGCTCCGACCAGCGTGCCACGCCGCTTGTCGAACTGAATCGTCAGCACGCCCTTGCCGCCGCGGCCCTGTACGGGGTACTCCTCGATCGCGGTGCGCTTGGCATACCCGCCGGATGTCGCTACCAGCAGATACGTGTCGTCGCGCACCACGTTCAGAGACAGCAGCGCGTCGTCGGCGTTGAAGCGCATTCCCTGTACGCCGGAGGTGGCGCGACCCATGGGCCGCAGCGCCTCGTCAGTCGCGGAGAAGCGGATCGACTGGCCGTTCGCCGAGACCAGCAGGAGATCGTCGTCGGCGGAGCACAGCACCGCGCCGACGAGTTCGTCACCGTCGCGCAGGTTGACCGCGACGATGCCGCCGGAGCGGTTGGAGTCGAAATCGACGAGGCGGGACTTCTTCACCAGTCCGTTGCGGGTCGCGAGCACGAGGTATGGGGCGTCCTCGTAGCCCTTGATCTGGATGACCTGGGCGATCCGTTCCTCGGGCTGGAACGCCAGCAGGTTCGCCACATGCTGTCCGCGCGCCGTGCGGGATGCCTCGGGCAGGTCGTAGGCCTTCGCCCGGTACACGCGCCCCTGTGTGGTGAAGAACAGGATCCAGTCGTGGGTGGAACAGACGAAGAAGTGGTTGACGATGTCGTCCTGCTTGAGCCCGGCACCCTGGACGCCCTTACCGCCGCGCTTCTGGCTGCGGTACAGGTCGGTCTTGGTGCGCTTGGCGTAGCCCGTTTCGGTGATCGTGACGACGACGTCTTCGCGTGCGATCAGATCTTCGTCGGCGACCTCACCGTCGGCGGCGATGATCCGAGTCCGCCGGTCGTCGCCGTACTTCTCAACAATCTCGCCGAGCTCTCCTCTGACGATGGCCCGCTGCCGTTCCGGCTTGGCGAGGATGTCCTCTAGGTCGGCGATCTCGGCCTCGATCTTGGCGAGGTCGTCGATGATGCGCTGACGCTCGAGGGCGGCGAGACGACGCAGCTGCATGTCGAGAATCGCCTGGGCCTGGATCTCGTCGATGTCGAGCAACTCGATTAGGCCGCTGCGTGCGATCTCGACGGTTTGCGACGCCCGGATCAACGCGATCACCTCGTCGAGCGCGTCGAGCGCCTTGACCAGACCGCGCAGGATGTGGGCCCGCTCGTTGGCTTTGCGCAGACGGTAGCGGGTCCGCCGGATGATGACGTCGAGCTGATGGTTGACGTAGTGGCGGATCAGCTGGTCGAGGCGCAGCGTGCGCGGAACCCCGTCGACGATTGCCAGCATGTTGGCGCCGAAGCTGGTCTGCAGCTGGGTGTGCTTGTAGAGGTTGTTGAGCACCACCTTGGCCACGGCGTCGCGCTTGATCTCCACGACGATGCGCAGACCCACGCGATCGCTGGACTGGTCCTCGATGTTCGAGATGCCGGTCAGCTTGCCGTCGCGGACCTGCTCGGCGATCGAGGTGATGAAGTTGTCGTGGTTGACCTGATACGGCAGCTCGGTGATGACCAGCGAGGTCCGCCCGCGCGAATCTTCCTCGATCTCGACGACACCGCGCATCCGGATGGACCCACGCCCGGTGTTGTATGTGTCGGTAATCCCTTGTCCGCCAACGATCAAGCCGTGCGTCGGGAAATCCGGACCCTTGACGCGCTCACAGACCGCCGCGAGGGTGGCCTCCTCGTCGGCTTCGTGATTCTCCAGACACCAGTAGACGGCCTCGGCCAGCTCCCGCAGATTGTGTGGCGGGATGTTGGTGGCCATACCGACGGCGATACCGCCCGAGCCGTTGGCGAGCAGGTTCGGGAAGCGGCTCGGCAGTACCGTCGGCTCCTGCACCCGGCCGTCGTAATTCGGGATGAAATCGACTGTCTCCTCGTCGATTTCACGAAGCATCTCCATCGCCAGGGGAGTGAGCCGCGCTTCGGTGTAGCGCATCGCGGCCGGCGGGTCGTTACCAGGCGAGCCGAAGTTGCCCTGGCCGTCGACCAGCGGGTAGCGCAGCGACCACGGCTGGGCCATCCGCACGAGGGTGTCGTAGATCGACGAGTCGCCGTGCGGATGGTAGTTACCCATCGTCTCGGCAACCGAGCGCGCCGATTTCGCATGGCCGCGGTCCGGGCGGAAGCCGGAGTCGAACATCGCGTAGAGCACGCGGCGGTGCACCGGCTTGAGGCCGTCGCGAACTTCGGGAAGCGCGCGGCCCACGATCACGCTCATGGCGTAATCGATGTAGCTGCGCTGCATCTCCTGTTGGATGTCGACCGGCTCGATCCGGTCGCCGGACTCCCCGGCCGGGGGCAGCGTCGTGTCAGTCATTCAATTTGTCCTAGCGTCAGATGCTAAACATCAAGAAAACGAACGTCTTTGGCATTGCGGGTGATGAAGCTGCGTCGTGCTTCGACGTCTTCGCCCATCAGGATGGAGAACAATTCGTCGGCGGCCGCGGCGTCGTCGAGGGTCACCTGCCGCAGTACCCGCACCGACGGATCCATCGTGGTCTCCCACAGCTCCTTGGCGTCCATCTCACCGAGACCCTTATAGCGCTGGATACCGTCCTCGACATTGATCCGCTTACCCGCGGCCCGGCCCGCCTCCAGCAGACCGTCGCGTTCACGATCCGAGTACGCGAACTCCGGCTCGGACCGCTGCCACTTCAACTTGTACAGCGGGGGTTGCGCCAGGAAGATATGCCCGTTCTCGACAAGCGGTTTCATGAACCGGAAGAGCAACGTCAGCAGCAGTGTCGAGATGTGTTGGCCATCGACGTCCGCGTCGGCCATCAGCACGATCTTGTGATACCGCAGCTTGGAGATGTCGAATTCGTCGTGGATACCCGTGCCCAGCGCGGTGATGATCGCCTGAACTTCGGTGTTCTTCAGTACCCGGTCGATACGCGCCTTCTCGACGTTGATGATCTTGCCGCGCAGCGGCAGGATCGCCTGGAACATCGAGTCGCGCCCGCTCTTGGCCGAACCACCGGCCGAATCACCCTCCACCACATACAGTTCCGACTTGCTCGGATCTGTCGAACGGCAATCCGCGAGCTTGCCGGGCAGCCCGCCGATGTCTGTCGCGCTCTTACGCCGCACCAACTCGCGGGCCTTGCGAGCCGCGATGCGCGCCTGAGCTGACGAAACCGCTTTGTTGATCACCGTTTTGGCCTCGGCCGGGTTCGATTCGAACCAGTGCGTCATCTGCTCGTTGCAGATCTTCTGGACGAACGACTTGACCTCGGTGTTGCCGAGCTTGGTCTTGGTCTGGCCCTCGAACTGCGGCTGGGATACCTTCACCGAGATGACGGCGGCCAGGCCTTCGCGGATATCGTCACCGGTGAGGTTCGGATCCTTGTCCTTGAGCAGCTTCTTGTCCTTGGCGTACTTGTTCACCACGGTCGTCAACGCCGCGCGGAAACCCTCTTCGTGCGTGCCGCCCTCATGGGTGTTGATGGTGTTGGCGAAGGTGTGCACCGACTCCGAATAGCCGGCATTCCACTGCATCGCGATCTCGACCTCGTGGCCCTCACCTTTACCGTCGAAATCGATGACGCTCGGCTGAATCGGGCTCTTGGTCCGGTTGATGTGCTTGACGAAGTCGACCAGGCCGCCGGGGTAGTGAAAAACTCGGTGCTTGACCTTGTGTGAGGACTCCGCGGCCTTTTCTTCGGCAGTCTTCGGTGCCTCGGCATGGTCGCTCACCACGTCGTCGACGACCTCGGAGTCGGTGACCCGTTCGTCGGTCAGCTCGATGGTCAACCCCTTGTTGAGGAATGCCATCTCCTGGAGGCGCCGGGCGATCGTTTCGAAGTCGTAGACGGTGGTCTCGAAGATGTCGGGGTCGGCCCAGAACCGGATCGTGGTTCCCGACTTGGTGGTCTTCTCGCCCTTGCGCAGCGTGCCGGGCACCGACCTGTCATACGTCTGGAACCACTCGTAGCCGTCTTTGCGGATGTCGGCCTCCAGGCGCGTCGACAGCGCATTCACCACCGAGACGCCGACGCCGTGCAGACCGCCGGACACCTGATAGGCGCCCTCCTCGAACTTGCCCCCGGCGTGCAGCACCGTCATGACCACGTCAACGGTGGGGATTCCGGTGGCGTGCATGGCGACAGGAATGCCTCGGCCGTCGTCGGTGACTTGAACGCCGCCGTCTTCGAGGATTCGGACGTCGACGCGCGTCGCGAAACCCGCCATCGCCTCGTCCACCGCATTGTCGACGACTTCCCAGATCAGGTGGTGCAGGCCTCGCTCACCGGTGGAACCGATGTACATACCTGGCCGTTTGCGGACCGCCTCCAGTCCCTCGAGGACTTTGATCGAATCGGCGCCGTACTCGGCCGGCGCATTCTTCTTCTGGGCAGCCACGTTGGACGCGTCTCCTTGGTCTATGACAGGGGGTAGTCGGCGCAGGAGTCGACAACCCCTCGCGGATCACCGACACAGTCTACCTATACCTACTGTCAGGACCCATTCTGCAACGGCGTTTTCAGATACCTAATCGCGCCGTGCGCGGAATTTCTCGAATCAAGCTAGGTCTTGACGGCGACGAAACAACCCTGTCGTGTTCTGGCGGCTCTCAGCCGTAGGTGTCCCTGGGTCCTCTACCGGGCACGCTCCGGGGGCCTTTTCGCCACGATGGGCCCACCGGACCGACGATCTTCAACGACTTCACCACACCATCCCCGACCGCCGCGGCGATCTTGGCCAGAATCTGTGCCTGCACCATCCGCAACTGTGTCGCCCATGCCGTCGACTCGGCGGAGATCGTCAGCACACCCTCGTGCAAAGTCGTCGGCTCGGCATGGGCGGCTATCTGGTCCCCGACGACTGCGCGCCACCGCCCGAATACCGCACCCTCGGCGACGCGACCCGACCAACCGCGCGTCTTGGCGACCTCATTGGTCAGAGATCCCAACAGCTGGGGATCACGGCTGTCCGGACCCGGGCCCGACCACCGTCTTCTTCCAGAGCCTGCCACCCGGCGCTGCTCGGGTGCGTGCCTGCCGCGGCCGACATTCTTTCCCTGCTGACGGGCCGCCCCCCGCGCTTCCTCCAGGGTGCGACGTACCAGGTCCATACCTTTGAGGCCCTCGAGGTGGGCGGGTGGCCTGACCTCGTCGCCATCCTCCGTCATGACCTCACCACCGACATCCGCCCCGAATCGTCGTCCTGCATGGCGATCTCGACCAGGGTTGCATCCCAGTCGACCGGAATGTCCTCGTGCACGGCAGCCGTCACCAACACCTGCTCCGCCGATGCCGCCACCTGCGCCAGTGCCTGCCTGCGCGCGCTGTCCAGTTCTGCGAAGACGTCGTCGAGCAGTAACACCGGATCACTTCCTTCCCCACGCAACAGCTCATAGGCCGCCAGCCGCAACGCCAGGGCCATGGACCACGACTCACCGTGACTGGCAAAACCTTTGGCCGGCTGGTCCCCCAGCTTCAACTCGAGATCATCCCGATGGGGACCGACAAGGCACACCCCGCGCTCGAGCTCGGCGTCGCGGCGGCGACTCAAGGAGTCCAGCAGTGCAGCCTCGAAGACGTCCGGGTCGGAGTTTCCCGCGGCGGCCTCGGCCTCCACCACATCCACACCGCTGCGGTAACGGATCGACGCCGCCCGCGACGCGGGTGCGAGCAGTTGGTAGGCCTTCTCCACCTCTGGGGCGAGTTCGTTGACGAGTTCCACACGCGCAGCGATCAATTGGGCACCATGGCTGGCGAGGTGGCCGTCCCAGACGTCCAGGGTCTCGAGCGCACCGCGGTCGCCGCGATACCTGGCGCCGGAGGCCGTCTTCAACAGGGCGGTGCGCTGACGGACCACCTTGTCGTAATCGGCGCGGATGCCCGCGATGCGGGGTCGCCGCGTGGTGGCCAATTCGTCCAGATAGCGCCGGCGGTCGCCCGGATCTCCCCGGACGAGCGCCAGATCCTCGGGCGCGAACAGCACGGCGCGCAGCACCCCGAGAATCTCACGGGCCGACCGGACCGGGGACCGATTGAGACGCGCCTTGTTCGCCCGTCCCGACGTGATGTCGAGGTCGACGGCAAGTTCGCGCCCTTCGTTGACGACGATCGTGGAAACCACGGCACGGTCGGCCCCGGCTCTGATCAGCGGCGCGTCAGAGGCCACTCGGTGCGATCCCAATGTCGCCGAATACCACAGCGCCTCGACGAGATTGGTCTTCCCAAAACCGTTCGGCCCCACGAACACCGTGCGCCCGGGGGCGAGCTCGAGCTCGACCCGGGACCATGACCGGAAGTCAGTCAGCGCAAGGTGACGTACATACACAGAAAAGTCAGCCCGACTCACTGACTCGCTTGACGGCATGGCCGCCGAACTGGTTGCGCAGCGCGGCGACGGCCTTCATGGTCGGCGAATCGTCCTGCCGCGACAGGAAGCGGGCGAACAGTGACGCCGCGATGCCGGGAACAGGCACCCGTAGCCGGATCGCCTCTTCGACCGTCCACCGGCCTTCACCGGAATCCTCTGTGTACCCACTGATCTCGGCCAGATCGGGGTCTTCTTTGAGGGCCTTGGCGAGCAACTGCTGCAACCATGAACGCACGACGGTGCCGTTGGTCCACGCTTGATAGACCGCCTGTGGATCCTTCACCAGATCCTCGGCCGCCAGCAGCTCATACCCCTCGGCATAGGCGGTCATCAATGCGTATTCGACGCCGTTGTGCACCATCTTCGCGAAATGGCCGGCACCCACCGGGCCGACGTGGACGAATCCGTCTTCCCGCGGTCCGGGTGGGCGCAGCGTTTCGAAGATGGGCATGGCTCGAGCGACGTCGGTGTCACTCCCGCCGACCATCAGGCCGTAACCTTCCGTCAAACCCCAGATACCGCCGGATACACCCGCGTCGATGAACGCAATTCCCTTCTGCGCCAACAGTTTGGCGTGCCGCCCGTCTTCGGTGTAGCGCGAGTTTCCTCCGTCGATGACGAGATCGCCCTCGCCGAGCACCTCGGCAAGGGCAGAAATTGTGCTTTCAGTGACCGTGCCCGACGGGACCATCACCCACACCACACGCGGAGACGGCAGCTTGTCGGCCAGCTCCTCGAGCGACGCCACATCCGAGACCTCGGGACGCGGGTCGTAACCCACGACCTCGTGCCCCCCTGCGCGCAGACGTTCGCGCATGTTGAAACCCATTTTGCCGAGGCCGATCAGACCCAGCTGCATAGTGAGCGCCCCTTCGCCTGTCGACTCGGCCGGTTAGCCAGGGAGGCGCACCGGCATCAACAGATAGACGTAATCGGTTTGTGCGGCCGGAAATGGGCCGCCGGCTGCGGCACTTCCATCATCCTCGCCTGCCGGCCGCAATACCGCCGGGCGACTGGGCGTGGTGAAGCCGAATGTGACGCGTTCGGCGTGCAGCGAACCCAGACCGTCGGTCAGGTAGGTGGGATTGAACGCGATCGTCAGCGGATCACCGGAGAACTGCACCGGCAGATCTTCCTCGGCGCGACCGACGTCGTCGGCCCCGGCCGACAGGCGCAACACGTCGTCGGAGAATTCCATCCGGACCTGAGCACCGCGATCCGCAACGAGCGCCACGCGCTTGATCGCCTCGGTGAGCTCGGCCACGCCGATGGTCGCGATCGCGGTGTGCTCGGTGGGAAGCAGTTGACGGAATTTCGGGAACTCCGCGTCCAGCAGGCGGGTGGTACTGCGCTTGCCCTTGCTGCGGATTCCGAGCAGCCCCTCCTTGCCCACGCTCGGGCCCTGACCCAGCGACAGATGTACTTCGGTCCCGTCCGTGCCCGCCTTCGCCGCTTCGGCGAGCGTTTTCGCCGGAACCAAGACGGCGGCTTCGACGCCGGCCGCTCCTGTCGACCAGGTCAATTCCCGGACGGCGAGGCGGAACCGGTCGGTCGCCGCCAAAACCACCTTCTCACCGGAGATCTCGACCCGGATGCCGGTGAGCATCGGAAGGGTGTCATCCCGACCGGCGGCCACCGCGACCTGGCCGATGGCTTCGGCGAACAGGTCGGCGGCCACCACGCCGGTCTCGTCGGGCAGCGTCGGCAGCGTCGGGTAGTCCTCGACGGCCATCGTCGGCAGGGAGAATCGTGCGCTTCCGCAGGTCAGCGAGACCCGTGTACCCTCGACACCGACATCGACCGGCTTGGCCGGGAGCGAGCGCACAATGTCGGACAACAACCGGCCAGATACGAGAACGCTTCCGGGAGAAGCGATTTCAGCGGGAATCTGAACTTCGGCGGAAACTTCATAGTCGAATCCGGAGATCGTCAAGCCCTCATCGGATCCGGTGAGCAACACGCCGGCCAGGACGGGGACCGTCGGCCGGGACGGCAGGTTTCGAGCCACCCATGCAACAGCGTCGGCGAAGTCTTCGCGAGTCAGCCGGAATTTCAGATCCGACAGACCAGCCGTTGTCGCCACGTTCATAGCGTCCCTTCGATGCACTTCCAGCTAGAGCAACAACCAGCAGAACGGCTGCCGCTGAACCACCGTAGAGCTTTCGGCCCCAACTTGAAAGCTAAACGACAGGGCCGACATGCAGGGAGGTCACGCCCTGTCGGACCCGCGAAGTACAACTTTCCCCAAGGCCCTTCTTCTAGAAGAAAGTGAGAGAGATAAATGAGTATTAGTGATAGCCGTTGTGCAGATTGGGGATGAAGCGCGCTCGTTGCAGGCCAGCGCGCCGCGGGGGATGTGGGCAGCTTGTGGATATCTGTCGGTCGTCTGAGGACCAGTTGGGGATGGCTGCGCAGCTGGGGAGTGAACCACACCTGTGCGGGGAGTTGACCTCAGGTTGTGCACAGGTCGCTACACAACTCCGGGTGTGACTTGTGAGGCGGCAGGGGCCAAAGTTTTTCGAAGACTGGCGGCGATTCTGATTGCGACACGCGGATGACACGCACACAACAAACGAGGGGTGAAGAGCCGGTGAGGAGTGAGGCGAGCTGACCAGAGATCAGCGCTTGGCGCGCTGACGAATGCGCGTGGTCAGTTCCTTGACGTGGTCGAAAACTTCACGCCGCTCTGCCATTTCGGCTCGGATCTTCTTCTCGGCATACATGACCGTGGTGTGGTCTCGGCCGAAGGCCTGGCCGATCTTGGGCAGGGAGAGGTCGGTGAGCTCGCGGCACAGATACATCGCGATCTGCCGGGACTGCGCCAGGGCGCGGGTCTTGCCGGGTCCGCGAAGCTCTTCGACGCTGGTCTCGAAGTATTCGGCCGTGGCCGCCATGATCGCCGCGGTGCTGATCTGCATGGTGGTGGCGTCGGAGATCAGGTCCCGCAGGACGATCTCGGCGAGCGACTTGTCGATCGAGGTCTTGTTCAGCGACGCGAACGCGGTGACACGGATCAGCGCGCCCTCGAGCTCGCGGATGTTGCGCTCGATCCTGCTGGCGATGAGCTCGAGCACGTCGTCGGGGACATCGAGGCGATCCATCTGAGCCTTCTTGCGCAGAATCGCGATTCGAGTCTCCAGCTCGGGTGGTTGGACGTCGGTGATCAGTCCCCATTCGAACCGTGTCCGCAGGCGATCCTCGAGGGTGGCCAACTGCTTGGGCGGCCGGTCCGACGAGATGACGATCTGCTTGTTGGCGTTGTGCAGGGTGTTGAACGTGTGGAAGAACTCTTCCTGGATGCCGTCCTTGCCTTCGATGAACTGGATGTCATCGACCAGCAGCACGTCGATGTCGCGATATGTGCGCTTGAACGACGCGCGGCGGTCGTCGCGCAGCGAGTTGATGAAGTCGTTGGTGAATTCCTCTGTGGAGACGTACTTCACGCGCATGCCGGGGAACAGTCGTTGGGCGTAGTTGCCTGCGGCATGCAGCAGGTGAGTCTTTCCCAGACCGGACTCACCCCAGATGAACAGCGGGTTGTAGGCGCGGGCCGGTGCCTCGGCGATCGCCAGGGTCGCTGCATGTGCGAACCGGTTGGATGCGCCGATGACGAAGGTATCGAACGTGTACCGCCGGTTCAGGGTGACCGAGGCGGTGTCGTCCTCGGTCTTGGCCCGGTTGAAGAACGACGGCCAACTCTCCTCGGCACTGGCCCTGGCGGCGAGGTCGTCGTCGACGTCGTCGTCGTCCGCCTCGGGAACCAACGTCGGGATTTGCGCCGGCGGGGTGACGTCGTCGGAACCGTCCGACACAGGATCGGCGATACGGACGCCGAGTTCGACCCGCTGGCCGAGCTGGCGGCTCAGAGCCGCGACGATCGGTTCGCGAAGGTGGCGTTCGATCTCGTTCTGGACGAACGGGGTGGGAACCGACAAGAGCGCGAAGCCCTCGGTGATGACAAGCGGGCGGACCAGCTTGAGCCATGCGCGCTGCTGCGGCGTCAAGGATCCGTTGCCCGGACCGCCCGCGCCGTTGAGTTCGGTGACTACGTTGTTCCAGATCGCCACAAAGGGTGGATCGGGGTCAGTGGTCAACGACACTTACCCCCTCGCGGTCCCTGTAGGGACAGCCAATAGAACGCCGACGAACTGTCCACAAAGTTATCCACAGGTTGTGGAAAGAAGACACTCGTCGCGTTCGGTTGTCTACCGGCGAGAACACCTCGTTGCCGGAGCTCATCACATTCGATCAGTGGGCTCGCGACGAAGTGTGGGCGCCCTCGCTTCGTTGTCTTGCGCCGATCCGGCGTGGAATCGGCATTGCCAGAAGCTAACAGTTTTCTCTCCGAGTGCCAACAGTTCTGCAACATTGGAAGGAAGCGAAATCAGGTCTGGCTCAATCGTTCCAGATGAACGTGACGGCTGTGATTGATGTGATGCTTCTGACGAGGTCGGCGGGCACAGTTGGTGGCAGGTCAGGGCCGGGGGAGCAGGTTTGACCCAGCGAATTCTCGTCAGTACCCTCGAACAGTCGCCCGCACGTGGCGATACGGCTGCGACCGGCCCCGGCCGGGGACCGCGCCGGCTGCTTTGCGAGACCGATCGAGCTTAACAACGGCCGACCGTGTCGGACTGCCATGAACTTCATGGGAGTGTCGGCGTGGGGGCCAAACCCAACAAGGAGTGACTGCCGTGGCCAAGGGCAAGCGGACCTTCCAGCCCAACAACCGTCGCCGCGCGAAGGTGCACGGGTTCCGGTTGCGGATGCGTACCCGCGCCGGCCGTGCAATCGTGACGGCCCGGCGCGCTAAGGGCCGTCGTTCACTGACTGCGTGACGCGGTCAGGTCTGACGCGGTGCTTCCGGCACGACACCGGATGACGCGGTCGGCCGAGTTCGGTGCCACAGTCAGTCGCGGCAAGCGGGCGGCACAGCCCGACCTTGTCGTGTACACCTTGCGATCTGACGAGGCCGGTGACCCCGGACCCAGAATCGGCCTGATTGTTTCGAAAGCAGTCGGCAACGCCGTTGCCCGTCACAAGGTTTCACGCAAGCTGCGACACGCTGCCCGCGCGATTCTCGACGATCTCGACCCCGGCGAGCAGATGGTCATCCGGGCTCTACCGCCGAGCCGCGATGCGATTTCGCCGCGGCTGGAGCAGGAACTGCGCACGGCTCTACAACGCATCAGGCTCCGGAATGGATCACCCTCGTGACCGCTGGATCATGGGCGGTCCGCACCGCGGTGTCGGCCATTCAGCTCTATCGCCACACAATCTCTCCGCTGCGGCTGCCCACATGTCGGTTCACCCCGACGTGTAGCCAGTACGCCGTCGATGCTTTGAGCGAGTTCGGACTGATTCGGGGCGGATGGCTCGCCCTGGTCCGCCTGCTCAAATGCGGTCCATGGCATAACGGAGGATGGGATCCGATACCCGACCGCGAGAGTCACAGTGACGCAACGACCGAGTGCGCTGTTGACGTAACCCAACACCGGGGCAGCTCGGTACAGCAAGGGAAGAGTCAGACGAGTGTCGTTTAATTGGTTCAGCCTCGACATCATCTATTACCCGGTGTCGGCGATCATGTGGGTTTGGTACAAGGCCTTCGCCTTCCTGCTGGGCCCTACCAACTTCTTCGCGTGGGCGTTGTCGGTGATGTTCCTCGTGTTCACCCTCCGCGCCATCCTCTACAAGCCCTTCGTCCGGCAGATTCGGACCACGCGGCAGATGCAGGAGTTGCAGCCACAGATCAAGGCGCTGCAGAAGAAGTACGGCAAGGACCGCCAGCGCATGGCGTTGGAAATGCAGAAGCTGCAGCGGGAGCACGGCTTCAACCCGATCCTCGGCTGTCTGCCGATGCTCGCCCAGATCCCGGTGTTCCTCGGTCTCTACCACGTGCTGATGTCCTTCAACCGGACTCAGACCGGGATCGGTCGGCTTGGTCTCTCGGTTGAAGAGAACCGCATGCTGCCGAACTACTTCTTCAGCGCGACCGACGTCCAGCACTTCCTCGACGCGAACCTCTTCGGAGCCCCGCTCGGCGCGACGATGATCCAGCAACACGGTCTGGACGCCTTCACCGAGTTCAATCGGCTGTCGGTGATTCTCGTCGGGGTACCCGTCATGATCTGCGCGGGCATCGCGACGTACTTCAACAGCCGTGCGTCGGTGGCGCGTCAGAGTCCTGAGGCGGCGGCGAATCCGCAGACCGCCATGATGAACAAACTTGCGCTCTACGTCTTCCCACTCGGCGTTGTCGTCGGCGGCCCGTTCCTGCCGCTGGCGATCATCCTGTACTGGTTCGCGAACAACATCTGGACCTTCGGTCAGCAGCACTACGTGTTCGGCAAGATCGAGAAGGAAGAAGAGCAGAAGAAGCAGGAAGCGATCGAGCGGCGTTCGCAGAACGCGCCGGCGCCAGGAGCCAAGCCCAGCCGGAAGAAGAAGACGGCGACGGAGTCGGGTCCGGACGGCTCCGGCAAGGAGATCGTCGAACCCTCTGACGGTGTCAGCGTGGACGAAACCGGTGACGGCACGGTCGGGACGAAGCCGACGACTCAGGGCCCTACCAAATCCGCGGCGCAGAACGGGGCGACGAATCGGACCCCGAGACCTGGCGCGCGGCCCAAGAAGCGGAAACGTTGACGCGCGGGCGACCGCGAACAAGGAGAGGTGTGAGCAATGACTGATGTAGACCACGAGACCAACGGCGTGATCGCTGAACCGGCCGACGAGACGACGGCGAGCCACGAGGCCGAGCTGTCGGAGAACGGCGCGGGCGGGTCCACCGACGATCTCGAAGAGAAGCTTGTGGCCGAAGGCGAGATCGCCGGTGACTATCTGGAGGAACTGCTGGACCTCCTTGACTTCGACGGCGACATCGATCTGGATGTCGAAGGTGACCGCGCCATCGTGAGTATCGACGGCGGCGGGGATCTGACGAAGCTGGTGGGTCGCAAGGGCGAGGTGCTGGACGCGTTGCAGGAGCTGACGCGTTTGGCCGTGCACCAGAAGACCGGGGAGCGGAGCCGGCTGATGCTGGATATCGCGCAATGGCGTCGGCGCCGGCGCGACGAGCTGGCGGCTCTTGGAGAGAAGGTTGCGCAGCGTGTGCTGCAGAGCGGTGAACGCGAAGAGCTGTCCCCGATGACGCCGTTCGAGCGCAAGATTGTGCACGACGCGGTCGCGGGCATCGTCGGTGTGCACAGCGAGAGCGAGGGCGTGGAGCCGTCGCGGCGTGTGGTCGTCCTGGCCGACTGAGAGTTACATAGGTGTAGTTCTCCGTCGTCATAGGGGGTTTGGTGGTCGCGCCGCGAGGAGCCGGAGGATGTTTCACGTGAAACATGCGGACGTACCCCCGCCACCCCCATCAGCCATCGAACTTTTTGGACCGGCGCTCGCTGCCGCCGAACGCTACGCGGAAATGCTCGCGGGCGCCGGCGTGGAGCGCGGCCTGCTCGGTCCCCGCGAGGTCGAACGGCTATGGGACCGCCACTTGATGAACTGCGCGGTGGTCGGTGAGCTTCTCGGAACCGGCGAGCGAATTGCCGACATCGGTAGTGGAGCCGGGCTGCCCGGGATACCGTTGGCGCTTGTCCGGCCTGACGTCCACGTCTCTCTCATCGAACCGCTCCTGCGCCGAAGCGACTTTCTTCGCGAGACGATTGAGGAGCTCGGGATCGACTGCGTCGTGGTGCGCGGGCGTGCCGAGGATCGAAATGTCCGTGACGAGGTGGGGACGGCAGATGTGGTGGTATCTCGTGCGGTCGCCTCGCTCGAGAAGTTGACCAAGTGGAGCACACCTCTGCTGCGTCCCGGCGGCCGCATGCTGGCGATCAAGGGTGAGCGTGCAGACGACGAAGTCCGCGAGCATCGTCGGGCAATGGCGGCGCTGGGGATGTCCGATGTGAAGGTGGAGAGATGTGGCGGTCGATTCGTGGATCCGCCCGCGACGGTGGTCGTAGGGTTTCAGGAAGCGGTCTCAGTAAAGCAACCCCGGTCCGGAAGGAAGCAGCGGTGATGTCAGGCCCGAACGATGCGGGGGTTGCCGATGTTTCACGTGAAACCTGGAATGCGCAGGACGTCGATACACCGATTGGCGCGGAAGCAGAGCGCGCCGTCCGGCTCATGCAAGCCGCCGTCCAGGGACAGTTGCCACGACCCAAGAAGCAGCGGGTCTTCACCATTGCCAATCAGAAGGGCGGCGTCGGTAAGACGACCACCGCGGTGAACATCGCCGCCGCGCTCGCGCTGCAAGGATTGCGGACATTGGTGATCGACCTGGATCCTCAGGGCAACGCCAGCACCGCGCTCGGAATCGAGCATCGTCCGGGCACGCCGTCGTCCTACGAGGTGCTGATCGGTGACATCAACGTCGAGTCCGCCCTGAAACGCAGCCCCCACAGCGAGCGGCTCTACTGCATCCCGGCAACCATCGACCTGGCCGGCGCGGAAATCGAACTGGTCAGCATGGTGGCCCGTGAAGGTCGGTTGCGGACCGCGCTGGCTGAACTGAAGCACTACGACTTCGACTACGTGTTCATCGACTGCCCACCGTCGTTGGGGCTGCTGACGATCAACGCGCTCGTCGCGGCTCCCGAGGTTTTGATCCCGATCCAGTGTGAGTACTACGCCCTGGAGGGAGTGGGCCAGCTGCTCCGCAACATCGAGATGGTGAAGGCGCACCTCAACCCCGAGCTCGATGTCACGACCGTGGTGCTGACGATGTACGACGGCCGTACGAAGCTCGCCGACCAGGTCGCGATGGACGTGCGAGAACACTTTGGCGACAAAGTGCTTCGCACGGTGATCCCGCGCAGCGTCAAGGTTTCCGAAGCGCCGGGATACGGGATGACGATCATCGACTACGACCCCGGCTCACGCGGAGCGATGAGCTATCTCGACGCCAGCCGCGAGCTTGCTCTCCGCGGCGGGCAGGGTCAGGACCGATGAAAATCCGAGCAGTTTGGGCACTGGGCGAAGGAGAACGGGATTGATGAGCAAGCAGGCTGGCAAGCGCAGCGGCCTCGGTCGCGGGCTCGCATCCCTGATTCCGACGGGCCCGGTGGAAGGCGGCGAGCCCGCCACCCTGGGACCGAAGATGGGCGGGGCGGCCGCCGACGTACTACTCGGCGGGGCCCCGGTGCAGGCGGCGCCGGCGGACACCAATCCGGTCGGCGCGGTGTACCGCGAGATCGCCCCGTCGCAGATCGACCCGAACCCACGGCAGCCTCGCCAGGTCTTCGATGAGGAGGCGCTCGCGGAGCTGGTGCACTCGATCAAGGAGTTCGGCCTCATGCAGCCGATCGTCGTCCGGGCGACCCCGGGCGACGACGCGAGTCCGCGCTACCAGCTCGTCATGGGGGAGCGGCGGTGGCGCGCAGCGCAGGAAGCCGGCCTGGCGACGATTCCCGCGATTGTTCGCGAGACGACGGACGACAGCATGCTGCGCGACGCCCTGCTCGAGAACATCCATCGCGCACAACTCAATCCGCTGGAAGAAGCGGCGGCCTATCAGCAGCTGCTCGAAGAGTTCAACGTCACCCACGAGGAACTCGCGTCCCGCATCGGCCGCTCCCGTCCGCTGATCACCAATATGATCCGCTTGCTCCGCCTGCCGATCGCCGTGCAGCGACGGGTCGCCGCCGGCGTGCTGTCCGCCGGGCATGCGCGCGCACTGCTGTCGCTCGAGGGCGGGCCGGAGCTCCAGGAGGAACTCGCCGCGCGCATCGTGGCGGAGGGACTGTCGGTGCGCGCAACCGAAGAGGCAGTCACCCTGGCCAATCGCAACGGTTCCACACCGACCGCGACGCCGCGGCGCAAGCCGATCCAGATGCCGGGACTTCAAGATGTTGCAGAGCAGTTGTCGACGGCGTTCGACACCCGGGTGACTGTCAGCCTGGGTAAGCGCAAAGGCAAGATCGTCGTCGAGTTCGGCTCGGTGGACGATTTGCAGCGAATCGTGGAGATGATGAACGCGTCGAAGCGATGACCAGTCACACCGGCGAATTACGTCACTGTGACACACCCGCCCGGCGCCCGTCGGCCGCGCCGGGCAGTTCGTGGAATCCCTCTGCACGCCAAGTGAATTGGCGAGCATGTGGATACAGAGACAATTCGGGTGGCCGGATGGAGGCGCGGTTGCGTCGGCCTTCTATCCTGGAAGGGCAGCTGTCGGTTCCGGAACGGCGAAGAGACCGGGGAGATTAGTGGCCGCACGTATCACGCCCCTTCGGCTCGAGGCGTTTGAGCAGCTGCCGAAGCATGCGCGACGCTGTGTGTACTGGGAGGTCGATCCCGCGATCGTCGGTGGCGACGACCAGCTCGCCGATCCCGAATTCGAGAAGGAAGCGTGGCTGTCGATGGTCATGCTCGAGTGGGGGTCGTGCGGCCAGCTCGCGGTGGAGTGTCCCACCACCGGTCTCGACGAAGCACCGCCAGCCGATACCGGCGACGATCTGTGCCTGGGATATGCGTTCTACGCTCCGCCACGTTCAGTTCCGCGGGCCGGGCGGTTTCCGACCGGGCCTGTCAGCGCCGATGCCGTGCTGTTGACGACATTGGGCGTCGAATCCGGTCAGAACACGGAGGACTTGTCGCGCACGCTCATCGCCGGCGTCGTGAGCGATCTGGTCCGCCGCGGTGTGCGGGCGCTGGAAGCATTCGGTCGAACAACCGAGGCAAGCGCACTGTCGGATCTGGCGTCGGTGCCATCCGATGTCCGGCCCGTCGTCGAGGCCTTGGGGGACTGCTCCGTCGAGCAGTGCGTGCTCGATGCGGACCTGCTGACCGACGCCGGCTTCGTGGTGGTGTCACACCACACCTACTTTCCCCGCTTGCGGCTGGAGCTCGAGCAGGGGTTGGGCTGGAAGGCCGGCGTCGAAGCAGCGCTGGAACAACTTCTGCAGAGCGCACAGCTGCAGCAACCGGTGGGGGCCGGGGCGAGCCCCTGCTTGTAGCCCGTCAGCCGCGTCGCGCCTGCTCCACTGCGAGTTCGTGCGCGAGAAGTTCGGCGAACGTGAAAGTCCCTGTGGGACGGTCGTTCTTGCCGAGCAGATAGAGGCGCTTGACAGCCGCCAGGATGCCTTCGGCGAGCGCATCACGCGACTCCGGCGTCACCAGGGTCGCGCGATCGCCAGGATTGGTGATGTAACCGACGTCGACCTGCACGGTGGGCATTCGGGTGAGGCGGAGCAGGTCCCATGTCCGGCCGTGCACGCGGCAGTCACGTAAACCGGTGCGCGCCACGACCTCTCGTTGAATGAAGTCGGCGAGATTGCGTCCGATGGTCGAGACGGAGCCGTGCGAGTTCCCGAAGTGGAAGGACGCCACACCGTTGGCGGCCGGGCTGGTCTGGGTCGCGCATCGAAGGCTGATCATCATGTCGGCGCCGACAGTGTTGGCGGTCGCTGCGCGCTCGGCGTCGGTGGGCGAGGCGTTGACCGGACGGGACAGAAACGTCTCGATCCCGATCGCCGTCATCCGGCCCTCAAGACGACTTGCCAAGTCCCACAGGATGTCTGCTTCACTGATCGGCCCGGACGGCCCATTCATGATCAGGCCGTGGTCGGCTCCACCGCGGCCCGGGTCGACAATGATCCGCTTGCCGGAGAGCCGGGGCCCGCTGCTGCGTACCAGCTCTTCCTCGCGAATCGCGTGTGGCGAGCCGCCCGTGACGCGGGATCCGAGAAAGTACAAGGAGCGCAATGTTTCTGGACCACAGATACCGTCGGGGTAGAGGCCGTATTCCCGCTGGTAGGACGACAGCGCGTTGTGCGTCTGCAGACCGAAGTGCCCGTCGACCAGACCGGTGTAGAACCCCAGATCCTGAAGGCGCGCCTGAAGAGTTGCCACATCGTCGCCATACATCGGCGCGCCGAACTGGTGGTTGAGAGTGCGCGCCCCCAACCGGTACGACGCTTCCTTCAGCGCACGATAGGTGGCCTCGCCGACGATACCGTCGACGAGCAGCCCACGGTGCTGCTGAAACGCGCGCACGGCGTGATCGAGGTCGTCGTCGAACATGTCCGCGGCGAAATGCTTGCCGGTGGTCAGGTCCTCGTCGGGATCCCCGAGCATTCCGAGCGCGGCGAGTGCGGCCCGGATCTCGGCGACCGCACCACCGCGGTCACCGCGACGCAGACTCGACATAGCCAGCATTGTCTCAGACCGTCAGGGGATTCGGAAAAACCCCAGGCAGCCAATCACGCCACGATTTGCGGCAATCCGGGTAGCTAGATGACTTCGGCGAGCTCGCGCAGCAGGGCTGCCTTGCCTTTGGCGCCGACAATCCTCTTCACCGGCTGGCCGTCTTTGAACAGGATCATCGTCGGGATCGACACCACCTGAAAGTCACGCGCGGTGGCGGGATTCTCGTCGACGTCGATCTTGGCGACGGTCAGCGCGCCAGCCTTCTCCGAGGCGATCTCCTCGAGCACCGGGGCGACCATCTTGCACGGTCCGCACCACGTCGCCCAGAAGTCCACCAGAACCGGTGTGCCGCTGGACAGGACATCGTCGGAGAACGAATCGTCCGTCACCGTCTTCGTGCTGGAATCGCTCACTGCTGTGCTCCAATCAAATCAGTGTCATCGGTTGTCGTAGAGGTTCTTTCGCCCGGCTCGGCGTGATCGGCAAGCCAACGTTCGGCATCGATCGATGCGGCACAACCACTTCCGGCTGCGGTGATGGCTTGGCGGTAGGTGTGATCGACGAGATCGCCTGCGGCGAAGACACCTTCAACCGAGGTGTAGGTGGTGCGGCCCACAACCTTGACGTATCCCTCATCGTCGAGGTCGACCTGACCACGCACCAGCTCCGAGCGGGGGTCATGGCCGATGGCGACGAACACGCCCGTCACCGCCAAAGTGGATTCCTCGCCGGTTACGCTGTTACGCAGCTTGATTCCGGTCACCTTCGGGTCGCCTTCGATCCCGGTCACCTGGGTGTTGGTCAGGATCGTGATCTTCTCGTTCTCCTGCGCGCGCTCCAGCATGATCTTCGACGCCCGGAACTCCTCGCGACGATGGATCAGTGTGACGCTACGGGCGAACCGGGTCAGGAACGTCGCCTCCTCCATTGCGGAGTCACCACCACCGACGACGGCGATGTCCTGATCGCGGAAGAAGAAACCGTCACATGTCGCACAGGTGCTGACGCCCATGCCGAGCAGGTCGTCTTCGCCGGGGACACCGAGATGGCGGGCCGCAGCGCCCATCGCCAGGATCACCGAACGAGCCTTGTAGACCTCGTCGCCGACGGTGACCGATTTCACCGGGCCGGCGAGATCCACCGCGTCGACGTCTTCCATGCGCAGGTCGGCGCCGAAGCGCAGCGCTTGTTCGCGCATCTCGTCCATCAGCTCGGGGCCGGTGATGCCGTTGCGGAAGCCGGGATAGTTCTCGACCTCGGTCGTTGTCATCAGCGCGCCGCCGAACTGGGACCCTTCGAACACAAGCGGCGTGAGCTGTGCGCGGGCGGCGTACACCGCGGCGGTGTAACCGGCGGGACCGGAGCCGATGATGATGAGGTCGTGAACGGTCTCTGAGGAGGTCATGCGAACCTTTCTGCCTGGGGCAAGAGTTCTCCAGAACCGCAGCTGGGTAAACACCTGCAGTCTCTAAACAACAGGGTAGGCCGGGGTGTTCCCGCGGCGTCACCGGGCGTGATCACCGGTGTAACGAGGTGTCGGCGAGCAAAGCGGTGTCCGCGGCGGTGCACCTCGGCTCCACGACCACCGCGTCGACCACACCGGACGTCTGCCCCGGAAGCAGAATCAGCACACCCGACCGGCCGAAAACCTCGAGTCGACGGCCGCCGAGCACGTCGAGCCCCGGCGCGTAACCGAGGCCGGCCAGGCACGACGCGCGCCGCTGGGGATCCCGCAGCGGCCCGAGGTCCGCCGGCGCGTCGAGTACGGCACGAAGTTCGTCGGTCGACAGTGGAAACGGCTGCGCTGACACCGTGATCTGCGACGCCGTCGGTCCTACGGGAAAGGTGGGCGACGAACTGTCGGCCAGCATGTGCACCCCGACGGCGACGGCCACCGCGGCGGCGCTCAACCCGGCGAGCAGGCCCACCCATTGTGTGCGGCGCAGCGTCGGCCGGGGGAGCGAATGGGCGGCTGGGCGTGGCGCGGAACGGAGGGCGGCGGCGATCCGGGCGCTGACCGCCGCCGGAACCTCGGCGGCGTTGCCGGCATTCAACTGCGAGAGCTCCTGCCGAACGCGGATCACCGTGTCGGGGTCGTCTGCGGCTTCACTCGGCTCGATCGTTCGAGGCTAGTCGACGGACCTAATCTGCGGAGGCGCTGGCGGCCAGACAGCTCAGCGATTCGGCGAGTTTCGTCCTGGCGCGTGAACATCGCGACTTCACCGTCCCTTCGGCCACGCCGAGCAGTCGCGCTGTCTCGGCCACCGAGTATCCCTGCATGTCGACCGCGACGACCGCGGCACGCTGCTCCACGGGCAGGCGCATCAGTGCGCGTTCGATCAGGATGGTCGTCTCCAACCGCGCGGTCGGGTCGACGGAGCCGCACAGCTGGTCGTTGAGAACGTCCCAGGCACGAGTCTTGTTGCGGCGCAGACGATCCAGGCAGGCATTGACCACGATGCGGTACAGCCAACTGCTCACCGCCGAGTCATGGCGGAACAGCGGGGCGGTGCGGTGGGCAGCCAGCATCGCATCCTGCAGAGCGTCGGCGGCGTCGTCAGGATCGCGACTGGTCAGTTGTGCGAGACGGTAGAGCTGGCGCTGGTGGCGGATGAATAGTTCCTCGAATGCGTACCGGTCACCGTTGACATGCGCGATGAGCAGGTCGGCGTCCGTGCGCGGCTGCCCCGTCGGCCGCGGATCCGCCCCGAAAATCCCCACAGCCGAACACTAATCGGCACCGGGGGAGGGTCCCGGCACCAGTTTCGGTGCGAGGATCAGGAGCGTGCGTTGAGGGTGATCTCGGCGATGTCCGAGCGGCTCTCACCGCTGACCTGTCCGAGGGTCGAGACCCACACGAGGACGTTGGAGGTCGGTTCTGCGTCCGGCACCTCGATGGTGTTGGAGCCCGGCTTGAGCGGAGTCGGATCGGTCAGCGCCGTGGTGTCCTCGAGCGACGACGGTGTGGCGGTGTCCGACGAACGGATCTGCACCGACGTGCCCGTGCTGTTGAGGTTGATGGTGACCGCGCCGATGGTCGCCGGTTCGGGCAGCTGCAGCATCAGGCCCACACCGTTCTTGAAATTCGGGAACGGCACCGGGTCGGTATAGGTGTCGATGGGCCACACCGTCGTCGGGTTGCCATCGATCGCGAGCGGAGCGAGATCGGGTGCGTCGGCTTCACCTTCGGGCGAAAACACCGTGGCACGAACAGGTTTGATCGCCGACCCGCTCGCCGTCGGACTCTCCGACGTCGACGACGAGGGAGCGTTGAGGCCGAGCTCGTCGCCGCCGAGGCCGCTGCCGACATCGCCGAAGATCCGGCTGAGCACCGTCGCGAGCAGGACCACCGCGACGACGACGACGGCGCCCGCGACCGTCAGGCCGATGATGAGGCCCTTCCGCCGCCGCGCATCGGCGTCGACGTCGGATTCCGGCACGGCGTCGTCGTCGCGTTGTCCCGGTGCCGGATCGTCGACGGGTGCGATGTGGTCGGTGCGGTCGGCGATCGCGGTGGCCTGCTGTAGCAGGTTCAGCAGCGTCGGGGCGCTGCGGATACCGCCGCCCTCCTGGACCGCCCGCGACGCGGCGGCCGAGATCTGGAACGGTATGTCGCGGTCCACCGACTTCGGCTCGACAGGCTGACCGGCCGCGTCGAGGTCCGCCTTGGCGAGACCACTGGGGTCACCGGTCTCGGGCAGCGGCCACCTGTTGATCAGCAGCGCGTAGAGCGCGGCCCCGATGCCGCGGATGTCGTCGTCGGGGGATGCGTCGGGCAGTGTCGCGGGGAACGCGAGCGCCACGTCGCCGTCGATGCTCACCCGGATCCGGTTGGGGTGGTCGATCGAGAGCGCCACACCGTTGCCGTGCGCAACCTCGGCTGCCGCGGCCAGCGACTGGATGGCGCGGGCCCCACCGATGGGTGACGGGTGGGTGTCGGCCACCTCGGCCAGGGATCCACCGCGGATCCACTCCGAGACAACGAGGCCGCCGCCGCCGGTTTTCACGACATCGAGCACCCGGGCGACGCCGGGCATGTCGATGCGGCTGAGCCGCTGCGTGCGATCAAGAATGCCCTGGACCGTCGGGGCGGGCATCGTCGACTCGGGGTCGACGAATGTCAGTGCGACCTGCCGATCGAGGGCCGTATCGAGGGCCTGCCAGAACTGGAGGTCGGTTGGCCCACCGTGCGAGACGAGGAGCCGGTAGCGCCCGCTGACTGTGGCGCCCGGGATCAGCTGGAGCTCCTCGGCAGAAGTCGCGGTCTCGATGGCGGGCTCGCGCGGCGGATCGAAGGCGGGGACCTCGCGGGTGGGGTCACCGCCGTAGTCCGACGGCGGCCGCGGTGGGGACTCCGACGCGGGCCGAACCGTCGGGATGGCGGTCGTCGCGGAGTCGTCGGCGGGGGTCTGGATGCCCTCGTCGGGAATCTCGGGGACGTCGGGCTGGAAGTCGTCGGCTCGAACCGTCGACTCCGATCCGGACGGTCGGGGGATCCTGGTGGTCGCGGCGGGATCAGAAGTGGGCGAAGAATCGCTGGTGGGTTTGTCGCTCACCGCAGATCCCCTCCGCCTCCCGTCGTCGGCAACGTCGGCCGATGGTCGCCTCCGATCAGGGTACGTGAGCGGTCTAGGCGGTATGGCCCGGACCGGGGGTGTCGCCACCGGTGCGCGGCTACCGACGCGCCGCCGCACCGCGGACAGTGCCGCCTGGGCGTCGGGGACCTTCGCAGCAAGCATCACGGCGGCGATGATGGGCACCATCACCAGGCCGAGGGCCACCAGCCGCAGCAGCGAGCCGCCGGCACCCCAGTGCTCGGTCAGGTTCTCCAGGCCGGCCAGCTTGTCGATCACGTGGGCGATGAGGCCCGCAGACAGCGACGCGGTGATGGTCACCAGGATCGTGCGGACGACGTCGTGGCCTACGAGCCGTCCGTCGGGCGGGTCCAGGCGTGCCCGCAGCAGCAGATAGCCGACAGTGGCTCCGGCGAGGAAGCCGAGACCGTTGGCCAGACCGAGGTAGCCGGCGACCAGTTCGGGATCGTCGGTCAGGTGTGGCGCTGCCAGCGACGCGGCGACCTTCACCACGGTGATGACGACGATCAGCACGATCGGCGTCCACGGCTCCTGCCGCGCGTAGAACACCCGCAGCTGCAACAGGACCAGTGCGTACGGGATCAGCGTGAACGACGAGAGGGTGATCGCCATCCCGAGATACGCGGCGTCGACGGCGCCGAAGTTTCCGTAGGAGAAGAGCGCGCTGCCGATGGCGGGCCCGCCGACCGTCATCATCGCCACGATGGGAATGAGCGAGACCATCGTGAGGCGGGTGGCCAGCGAGAGGTCGGCCAGCACTGCCGGGCCGTTCTCGGCCGCAGCGTTGCGGGACAGCCTCGGCATCACGACCGTCAGTACGGTGACGCCGACGATGCCGAACGGCAGCTGCAGGATCAGCCACGTGTAGTTGTAGATCGCCGGTCCCGACGCGGCCGCCGAGCTTGCGACCTGATTGCCGACGATGAAGCCGACCTGGCTGATGAGTACGTAGAGCACCATCGCGACGGCCATCATCCCGAATTTCTTCAGCCGGTCGTCGATGCCCCACAGCGGCCGCAGGCTGACGCGCTCCCGGCGGATGGCGGCAAACAACACCGAGGCCTGGGCGACCACGCCGAGCGTGGTGCCGATGCCGAGAACGAGCAGCTTGGCGTTGCCCATCTCCACCGGGTTGAGCGAGAGTTCGCCCGGCACAAGGACATACACCACCAACGTGACGATGGCGACGACGTTGTTGACCACCGGTGCCCAGGCCGGTGGTCCGAAGATGTTGCGGGTGTTCAGGATTGCCATGAACACCGAGGACAGCCCGTAAAAGATGATCTGCGGCAGCAGCAGATAGGCGAACGCGGTCGTGAGCGGGCGGTCGACGAGCGGATCGGGTCCCAGCATCAGGTCCACAAGAAGCGGAGCCGCGACGGTCGAGACCAGCGTCACGACCAACAGCAGCGTCGTGGCAAGCGTCAAAAGCCTTCGGACGAAGGCGGTTCCACCGTCCGGGTCATCACGTTCGGCGCGGGCGAGCACCGGCACGAAGATCGCGGTGAACGTCGCCTCGAGCACCAGCGCGGCGATCATGTTCGGCAGCTGGTTGGCCACGGTGAATGCGCTCGACAGTGCCGCGCCGAGGATGGCGGCGAGAAGCACGATGCGCGCGAACCCGGTCAGCCTGCTGACGAGGGTGGCCAGGGCCATCCCCCATGACCGCGACACCACCGCAGCGTCGGACATCTCCGGGCGCGCCGCCGCACGGGGCGAACGGGCCTCACGCATCGGCCGGGGTCTCGTCGTCGCGGTAGGAGAGTGCCACCTCGATCGGATCGGGCCGGTCGAGATCGGCGCGGTCGGGCTGGCCGCGGAACCGGTGCCACAGGCGACGGCCGACCAGCAGCGCCAGCACCGCGCCGCCGGTGAGCGTGATGAAGAACAGCACCTTGCCGTAGGCGTTGGAGTGCACCGACAGCCGTACCGGCTCGCCGAGCGGCACGCCATCGGCGGTGCGCAGGGCCACGTCCACGGCGACACGCTGGGTGAAGTGCACTTCGATGGGGACCTTGAGCGGAAGGAAACCCGGCGGCAGCACGATCTCGCCCATGTCGGTCACCGTCATGCCCGGCGGTGCGTCGATGTCCAGACGCACTCGAATCGGTACCGGCAGGTCGTTGCGCAGAGCAAGAGGCAGGGGACTGCGTTCTGTCGCCAGCGTGTAGGACCCGCCCGGGTTCACGATCGTGACGGCGTCGAAGAGGTCCTCGACAGTGCGTCCCACGGTCGTCAACCGCTGTTGGGCCAGCCCGTTGCGGGCGTCGGGCGGCACCGAGAGGCTCAGTGCGCGAAGCAGATCCTCGCGCAGCGGCGCGGTGTACTGATAGCCGGTCAGGCCGGTCCGCTCATCGGTGGTCAGCGCCGCCGTCAGTCCCCAGAGGCGTCCCGTCGCCGCGGCGATGCCTGTCACCACGCCCGCATCGAACCGGCCGCGAGGGTTGCCGAGCGGCCCGGTCGGCAGCGGCGCGTCCCGCGCCGAGGCGTTGGCCTCGTTGATGAGTACCGGCAGCGGCCGGGGTGTGGCGAGCCCGGCGCGGATGCTGGTCGCCACCGCGCTGAGAATCGACTGGGCGTCCTGCGGGGTCAGATTCCACATCAGCGGAGGCATCAGGATCTCGGTCCGCGGTGTGGTCTCCGGGTGCAGGCTGCGCCACAGCAGTGAGGCCAGTGCGTCCTGGCGCCGCGCTGTCGCGGAGTCCTGCTTCACCGAGACGTCGAGCGACGGATCCACGTAAGAAGGGGACTCCGGAGTCGGACCGACGCCGGCCAGCGCCGCGCCGACGGCCGGATCGAAGGGTGCGGCGACGACGGAAGGGGTGTAGCGGATCGCAGCGGTGTCGGCGGTCTCGGCCATGCCGTCTGCGGTCTCCTCGGGCCCGACCAGATTCGCCGCGCCGATCGCGACCGTCGGCCCCTGCCCGGCGAGCAGCTGCACGGCGGGTGCGGTGAGCGGACCGTCGCCGATCAGGCTTGCACCTCGGGTCGACGTGATGCCCAGGATCTGGTCGACGATGCCGCCGGCCGCGGTGGTGGCGATCGAGGACAGGCCGGGGTCGGCAACCCGGTTCAGCGCGTCCAGATCGGCCTGCGCGTACGTCGTCGGTGCCACGCACATGCGTCGGGCCAACGCCTTGAGCCGAGTCATCCAATCGATCGCGGCCTGCTGTCCGGCACCCGGATGGGTGGGCGTGCCGGGCCCGGCGTCGGAAGCGTCGTTGACGACGTACCCGGTGGTCATGGCGTTGACCGTCACCAGCAGATCGGGATCGACGGCCAGACACAGCGCGCGGGTGACGTCGCCGCCGGGGTCGACCTCGGGGCTGGTGGCGAAATCCACCGCGGTCAGCATCGTGTCGAGGCGCCCGCCCGGGGCCAGTGAGGTCGCCAGCTCGTCGTCGATGAGACGCACCGGGGTGGTGCCGCCGGGTGCACCCGCGGCGAGCCTCGGGCGGTCGGCCAGCGGCCAGAACATCGTGAGTCCGACCGGACGGGTGGTGTCGGGTGGCACCGCGGACTCGAGTGCATCGGTGGCGGTGGTCTCGGCCTCTGGACCCTCCGGGCCCTGCTGCGGAGGGACGCCGAGCACTGGGAGAAGGAAGCGCGAGTCGTCGAGACGCGCCGCGGCCCCGTAGTCGGGAGTGCCGTTGACGTTGACCATGAACGGATACACGCCGGGGGTGTCGATCCGCAACGACGAGCCCTCCTGCGACCTCAGCGGGAAGACCAGCCGGAACGGAACCTGTTGTCCGCGTGCGAGTTCCGGTGCGGCGGTGATGAAGTCGGCGACGGGCTGATACTGGTCGACATTTCCCGCGAGGTCGGTGCGCAGCGCGCTGGACGACGTGACCGCCGGGGCGCGCTCAAGGCGCACCACGACGTCACGCACCTCGCGATCGCCGACGTTGCTGATCGTGCCGGTCACGGTCACCATCTGATCGCTGGTCGTGGTGACCGTGTCGGGGGTGATGCTGTCGATCTGCACGCGCAGGAACGGGATCGGCGGCGGCTGGGAGGCTGCCAGTGGCGGAGCGGCGACGGGCGCCACGGCAAGCAGCAGCGCGACAACCACGACGAGCAGGCGCCCAGGCCCTGTCACGGTCCCTGACCGCAGCCGTTCGTCCGCCGGCCGGGCTGTGGTTGAGCGCTGGGATCAGGCCTGCGCTGGCGGGTGTGGGAGTGCGTCTGGCCGCGGCGTCGCGGCGTGGTGCGAGGCAGCGGCGGAAGCGCATCCGGCCCGTCGGAGTGCAACTTGTCGATCAGTTCGTCGGCCACCTCGGCGAGTTTGCGTTCGTCGGCGTAAGCCAGCCGCGACGGCAGCTCTCGCAGCGGAACCCACGCCACCTCGGTGACCTCGACGTCTTCGTCGGAGAGCTCACCGCCGAGAAAACGCATCAGGTAGTGGTGCACGGTCTTGTGCACGCGCCGGCCCTCGGTGACGAACCAGTAGTCGATGCTGCCCAGTGCGGCCAGCACGCTGCCTTGAATGCCGGTCTCCTCGGCGACTTCGCGGATGGCGGTCTGCTCGGCCGTCTCACCCATCTCGATGTGGCCTTTGGGCAGTGACCACAGCATCCGCCCGCGCCGGTCGATACGCCCGATGAGGGCTGCCACCTGGTTGTCCTTGGGCCCGTCGAGACCGTCGATGACGAGGCCGCCCGCGGACGTCTCGTGGACGGTGCGGAGCCGCTCCTGGGGCCGCCGGGCGCGCGTCTTCTGGGGTTTGGGAGCCTGCCCGGTCTTGTCGCCGGAGGCACCGTTCGAACTGCGTTGGGGATGGTTGGCCGACTGGTCGGAACCGGACTCGGGAGGGCCCGCCGCGCGTCGGCCGCGGCGCCGTCCTCGGCGCCGTCGTGGCCTCGCCTGCTCCCCGTCCGACACCCAAGCGATAGTAGCTGGCATGAACAGCGCCTCTCACCACACTCGCCGGTCGGTGACATGCCTGTGACCAGTAGGCTCACCGGACGTGCCCGACCCTAGCCGCGACAGCGTGACCGACGCCGAGTTGCTCGGTGCTGCGCAGGTGGCGCTCAACGAGCATGGCGAGGTGTTGCGCGGGTTGGGGCAGGTCTTCGCCGACAACGGCCACGAGCTGTATCTGGTGGGCGGAAGTGTGCGCGACGCGCTGCTCGGCCGCCTGGGGGAGGACCTCGATTTCACCACCGATGCGAGGCCCGAGCAGATGATGCGGTTCCTGCGTCGCTGGGGTGATGCGATGTGGGACACGGGCATCGAATTCGGCACCCTCGCGATCGGCAAGGGCACGGACCGCCTGGAGATCACCACGTTCCGCGCCGACACCTACGACCAGGTATCCCGCAACCCCGAGGTGCGGTTCGGCGACAGCCTCGCCGAGGATCTGGTGCGCCGTGACTTCACGGTGAACGCGATGGCGGTGCGCATCACCCCCGATGATCCTGCGGGCCTCGGTGAGTTCCTCGATCCCGTGGGCGGTCTGGCTGCTCTGCGGCAGGCCGTGCTCGACACTCCGTCGGAACCGGAGGTCTCCTTCGGCGACGATCCGTTGCGGATGCTGCGCGCGGCGAGATTCGTGTCGCAGCTCGGCTTCTCGGTGGCGCCGCGAGTGCGGCGCGCGCTCGAGGAGATGGCTCCGCAGCTGTCGCGGATCACCGCCGAGCGGGTCGCGGCCGAACTCGACAAGCTGCTTCTCGGTGCCGATCCCGTGGCCGGCCTGGACCTGATGGTGGAGACGGGCCTTGGCGATGTGGTGCTGCCGGAGATCGGCGCCATGCGCATGGCGATCGACGAGCACCACCAGCACAAGGACGTCTATCAGCATTCGTTGACGGTGCTGCGGCAGGCCATCGATCTCGAGGAGGGCGGCCCAGACCTGGTGCTGCGGTGGGCGGCGCTGCTGCACGACATCGGCAAGCCCGCGACCCGCAGGCACGAACCCGACGGCGGCGTGAGCTTCCATCACCACGAGGTCGTCGGCGCGAAGATGGCCCGCAAGCGGATGCGTGAGCTGAAGTACTCCAAGCAGATGATCGCCGACGTCTCGCAGCTGGTTTATCTGCATCTGCGGTTCCACGGATACGGCGACGGGCGATGGACCGATTCGGCGGTGCGCCGCTACGTCACTGACGCCGGGCCGCTGCTGAGCCGCTTGCACAAGCTGGTGCGGGCGGACTGCACAACCCGTAACAAGCGGCGCGCTGCACGGCTGCAGGCCAACTACGACGATCTTGAGCGTCGCATCGCGGAGCTGGCGGCCAAGGAGGACCTTGAGAGGGTCCGTCCGGACATCGACGGCAACGAGATCATGAAGATTCTCGGGATCCCGCCGGGGCCCGAGGTGGGCAAGGCGTGGAACCACCTCAAGGAGTTGCGGCTCGATCGCGGACCGCTCGATCACGACCAGGCCGTCGAAGAATTGTTGAAGTGGTGGAACGAGCAGGGTCCGCCGCGCGTCTGATCATGTGTGGAGTACTGCTTGGGTGATCCGGACGGGTCCGCCACCGTGTGGTCCGCCGGTGCGGACACGGATTTCGACGGCGACGGGGTGTTCGACGCTGTCGGTCTCGACGTCGATGACGACGGATCCGACGATGTCCTGCTGGATCTGGACGCCGACGGTATGGCCGATCACGCGGTGCTGGACCTCGACGGCGACGGGACGCCCGAGACGTACTTCACCGACGACGGCACGGGCACCTGGGCGGTGGCCGCCGAGCGGGCAGGCTCGGCCCTGCGATGGCTCGGTCTCGACGGTGTCGAGCACCCGGCGTCCTCGACGGCGGATCTCGATGCGGACGGGTCTGCTGAACGCCTCGCCGACTTCGACGGCAACGGCCTGGCCGACCGTGCGTTCGGCGGTGCGCAGGCGTGGGTCGACACGGATTCAGACGGGCGTTGGGACGTGCGGCTGTCGGACGGCAATGGCGACGGCGCCGCCGACAGCGTCGAGTACTTCTGACTCGCACCGCGAGCGCGCGGGTCTGCACACCGACACGCCGTCGAGGACGGCATTTCGGGCGCGGTCGCCGGGGCCGAGGACGTCTAGCCGCGGCCCGGCCCGGGCGGCCCTGCGAAAGCCTGCGCGATCGTGAGCCATTTCTTGGCGTCGGCTCCGACGGCGACGACGTCCAACGACGCGCGTGGCCGGCGCTGGGTGACGAGCATGCAGAAGTGTTCGGCCGAGCCGGTCACGCGCTGAGCGGAATCCTCGGGACCCCACGTCCACTCGGCTTCGGCGGAGTCCGCCGGTGCGGAAAGTTTCACGTGGAACGGTTCCGTCGGCGGGGTGAGCCCGTGCACGGCGTACGCGAAATCGCGTGTGCGGACTCCGATGTGGGCGATCGATCGCAACCTCGACGTCGGCGTCCGCGTCACCCCCAGCGCGTCGGCCACGTCGAGGCCGTGCGCCCAGGTCTCCATCAGCCGCGCGGTCGCCATCGACGCCGCGCTCATCGGCGGACCGAACCAGGGCAGCTTGCGCCCCTCGGCGACCGTGAGCAGTTCGTCGTGCAGCGCGGCGCTCGTCACGCGCCAGTCCGCGAGCAACGCGCCCGGGGGCGTCACCGCGAGCTCTTCGGCACCGGCGTCGACGAATCCGGTCGGGTTCGTCGCGGCCGTCTCGAGGATCGCCGCGAACCCCGCCTCGTCGGTGACCGAGGTGAGGGCCACGCGGTCGGTCCACAGCAGATGGGCGATCTGGTGGGCGATCGTCCAGCCGGGTGCGGGGGTGTCTGTTGCCCACTCCTGCGCCGTGAGCGACGCGACGAGCGCATCGAGATCGGCGCTTTCTGCGCGCAGATCGGCGACCATCGGGGCTGCTCCGGCCATGGGGGTCACCCTAGCCGCGTCGACGGCGGCCCAGTGCGACCGTCGCGTGTACGGCCAGCCCGGCGAGGTAGATGGCGCTGCCGACAAGGGCGAGGGCCACCGAGTGCCCGTCGGGAGGGATGACGAAGGCGGCACCGGAGATCGCGACGATGAACGCCACCCAGAACAGCGAATCCTGTACGGCGAAAAGGTGCCCGCGCAGCGCGTCGTCGACGTCGATCTGCATCGCGGTGTCCGCGCAGAGCTTCACGACCTGGCCTGCCGCGGCGAGCAGGAAGCCGCACACGATCATGACGGGCAGCTGCAGCGTCGCGCCGGCCAGTTGCACCACCGCGGCGAAGCCCAGGGCGCCGTTGGGGGTGACGTAGCGGCCCCACTTCTTCACCAGCACCGGGGTCAGGGTGGTCGAGAGGAACTGCCCGGCGCCTCCGGCGGTGACGAACAGCACCGTCGTGCCGAAGCCGGCGACGGTAGCGGCCTCGGTGTGGCGCACCATCACGAGTACCAGCAGCGTGTTGATCCCGAACACCATCCGGTGGGCGGCCAGCCCCGCGAGCGTGGCCGACACCGTCGGAACGGCGAGCACGGTCCGCGCACCGTGCAGCCACCCCGTGGCCACTGCATAGATGACGGATCCGTGCACCGCGCGGGCGCTGTCGTCAGGGCCGAGCAGTCGGGGAGGGAACCTCTGGGAAAGCCACAGCGCCAGCGCCACCGGCGCGGTGACGAGGAAGATGACGATCGCTGCGCCGGAATCGCCGGCGCCGAACTGCCAGCGGGGCAGCAGCATGAAGATCGCACCCGCGAATGCCGCCACCGAACCTGTGGCTGTGGCCACGGAGTTCATCGTGATGACTTGTGCGCGCGGCACGACATGAGGCAGTGCCGCGGACAAACCCGAGGACACGAACCGCGTGAAACCGTTGACGAGCAATGCACACAGCAACACCGGAATGTCGCCGACGCCCGCGGCCAGCAGTGCCCCGACTCCGACGATCACCGCGAGGCGGCCGGTGTTGGCGGCCACGAGCACCAGCCTGCGGTCCCAGCGGTCCAGCAGCGCGCCCGCGAAAGGTCCGAGAAGCGAGTAGGGCAGGAACAGCACCGCGAACGCGGCCGCAATCGCCCACGGCTCGGCTTCGCGCTCGGGGTTGAACAGGATGGCTCCGGCGATTCCCGCCTGGAACAGACCGTCGCCGAACTGGCTGACAGCGCGCAGTTCCAGCAGTCTGCGAAATTCGGGGAGGGCACGCACCGACCGCCACAATGTGCGGGGTGCGCGTTTGTCGGGCACGGCTGTCACGTCCTGTTGGCGAGAGTGGGGCGGGGGCTCGTCGCGCGCACGCTCGACACGGCGCCGTCGCGACGCGAACCACAGTACAAATATCGGGTTGGGCCCCGCTTGTTCGGCACGATCATGCTGCCCGTGGTGACATGATGGTCGGATGGCGCAGCCAGACGATCCCGAGGATTATCAGGACAGAGCCGCGCCCATCGCTCCCCGGGTGCGTGCCGGCACGTTGCTTCTGGCCAATACCGACCTGTTGGAACCCACTTTCCGCCGCAGTGTCATCTACGTGGTCGAGCACAACGACGGTGGGACGCTGGGCGTCGTCCTGAACCGGCCGAGTGAGACGGCCGTCTACAACGTGCTGCCGCAGTGGGCGAAGCTGGCGACGAAACCGAAGACGATGTTCATCGGCGGCCCGGTGAAGCGCGACGCCGCGCTGTGTCTGGCGACGCTGCGGGCCGGGGCCGACCCGTCCGGTGTGAGGGGCTTACGCCATGTGCAGGGCCGCGTGGTGATGGTGGACCTCGACGCCGAACCCGACTCGCTGGCGCCGTTGGTCGAAGGGGTGCGCATCTTCGCCGGGTACTCCGGCTGGACCATCGGTCAGCTCGAGGGTGAGATCGAGCGGGACGATTGGATCGTGTTGTCCGCGTTGCCCTCTGACGTCCTGGTGGAGCCCCGGGTGGATCTGTGGGCCAGGATCCTGCGGCGGCAGCCGATGCCGTTGTCGCTCTTGGCCACCCACCCGATCGACCTCAGCCGCAACTAGCGCTGCAGGGTCCGCCATACCTTGGCGGGTGTCATCGGCAGGTCGCGTATCCGGGCGCCGCACGCCCTGGCGATCGCGTTGGCCAGCGCGGGAGCAACCGGATTGTAGGGCGACTCACTCATCGACTTGGCGCCCATCGGCCCGAGTTGGTCGTAGGTGTCGGCGAATCTGACCTCGGTGACCGGGAGATCGGCGAGCTGGGGGATGTGGTAGTTCCTGAAGTCGGCGGTCAGTACATCGCCCGTTGGTCCGATCAGCACCTGTTCGTACAGTGCCGCACCGATCGCCTGCGCGACGCCACCCTCGACCTGGCCGCGGCACTGCTCGGGATTCATCACCGCCCCGGCATCGGCCGCCTGCACCGACCTCAGGATGCGTACCTCGCCCGTCTCGGTGTTGACCGCCACCCGGAAACCCTGCACGTTGAACGCCACCGAGCGCGGTGTCCCGTCGTGCCGGCCGTGTCCCGTCAACCCGGGCGGCAGCTCGGCGAAGTCGATGAGTCGTTCACCTGCAGCCACCCCGTAGGGGGTCACCGCGCACCGGCTCGGCGCGATGCCGGTGCGCTCCGCGACCGCGTCGACCATCGCCGACCGCAACGATCTGCACGCCGCCAGCACCGCGCGACCCGCCACGACCGTGCCCGCCGAACCGAAGGCGCCGGTGTCGTATCCCGTTGTCTCCGTATCCGATTGGCGAATCCTGATGCGGTCCGGCGTGGTATTGAGCGTCGAGGCCGCCAGCTGAGTGTGCACTGTCGTCGTGCCGTTGCCGAACTCGGCCGTGCCCACCGACAGCACGTAGTCGCCGCCGGCGGAGACGGTCACCGTTGCTTCTGCCAGGTGACCCCGCGGCGGGATGGTCGCGATCATCGCCGCGGCCATCCCGTCACCTACCACCCATCCGCGGGGCACGTCGTCCCTGCCATCCCGCAGAGCTGCCTGCACCAGATCCAGGCACTGGTCAAGCCCGTAGCTGCCGAACGTCAGATCGTCGTCGGCGACGTGTGCGTCGACGAAGCTGTCACCAGGCACCACGACGTTGCGACGGCGCAACTCGAACGCGTCGATACCCAACCGCAGCGCGAGCTCGTCGAGGGCGGATTCGACGGCGAAGATCATCTGGCTGAGCCCGTAACCGCGGAACGCCCCCGACGGCAGGTTGTTGGTGTACACCGCGCGGGCCTCGACCCTCTTGTTGGCACACCGGTACAGCGACACCGACTCCCCGCAGCCGTGGAACATCACCCCCGTGCTGTGGTTGCCGTACGCGCCCGCGTCGACGAGCACGTCGACCCCGAGGGCGGTGAGCACACCGTCGCCGTTCGCGGCGGCGGTCACGTCGATCCGGAACGGGTGCCGGCACGGCGCCATCGTGAACTGATCGGAACGGGTGAATTCGTAACGCACAGGGCGGCCGAGCCGCAGCACGGCCAGCGTCACCAGATCTTCGGTGAGCATCTCCTGCTTGGCGCCGAAGCCGCCGCCCACCCGGCTGGCGAACACCCGCACGTCGTCGCGGTCGAGTCCGAACACATGGCACAACTCGTCGCGTACCAGGAACGGCACCTGCGAGCTGGTCCGCAGCACGAGACGGCCGTCCTCGTCGCGCCACCCGGTGCACCCGTGCGTCTCCAGATGCGCATGCTGCACGCGGTGGGTGGTGTAGCGCTCCTGCACCACGGCCCCACCGGAAGCCGCCGCCGCGGCCACCCCGTCGGCGACCGAGCCGACGCCGCCGGACACCTCGGCGACGAGATTGCGGGCGGCATCGGCGATGCGGGTGTCGGCACCCTTGTCGGCGTGCAGCAGCGGGGCGCCTGGCCGGCAGGCCTCTTCCGGGTCGAACACCGCGGGCAGCTCGTCGTAGGTCACGACTATCGCGCGGCATGCCCGTTCGGCGAGCGCCGGGCTGTCTGCGACCACCGCCGCGACGCGCTGTCCCACGAAGCGCACGGTGTCGTCGAGCACCACGGTGTCGTCGGGGTCGTCGTGGCGGTTCTCATGGCGCGCGGTGCTGAATGCCACGGCCGGGCTGTCGCGGTGTGTCAGCACCAGGTGCACACCGTCGATGGACTCGGCGGCCGACGTGTCGATGGCGGTGATACGGGCATGTGCCACAGGACTTTTGACCACCGCCAGATGCAGGAGTCCCGGGGGTGTGAAGTCCATGGTGTACTGCGCGGTGCCCGTCACGATCTCCGTCGCGGCCGGTGCCCCCACCGATCGGCCCACGCCACCTGACTTCTCGACATTGACGCGACCCGCGAGGGCGTCGGTGATGGCGCGGTACCCCGTGCAGCGGCACAGGTTTCCCTTGAGCGCTTGCCGAAGATCGGCCCGCTGCTCGTCCGACAGAGCGGACGCCGTCGTGATCATCCCGGCTGTGCAGAAGCCGCACTGGAAGCCGGCCGCCTCGGCGAAGCTGCGCTGGAGGGGGTGAAGATCCTCTGGATTCCCCAGGCCGGCGACCGTGGTCACCTCCCGGCCGTCGGCGCGGTAGGCCGGGACGATGCACGAGTGCACCGCGACACCGTCGAGCAGCACCGAGCAGGCTCCGCAGTCCCCGGCGTCGCAGCCCTTCTTCACCTCGAATCGGCCCTGTTCACGCAGAAACGTCCGCAGGCACTGTCCTGGCGCCGGATCCGCGGCGACCGGCTCGCCATTGATTCGCATGCTCACTGCAACTCCTGGAGCACCTGGCGCGCCAGCACGAGCGTCATCGCCGCGCGCCAGTCGGGGTCGCCGTGCGCGTCCACGGTCCACGCGTGGTCGGGGATGGTGGCGTGGGCGCTGCGCAATTCGTGGTCCGAGGGGACGCCGGCGAAACGAAACACGAAGGGCCGCACGGTCGCCGCCGTCACGGACAGCACGAAACCACCACCTTCGGAGGACGTGTCGCGGCGACCGATGACGACGACGCCGGAACGTCCCAGCGGGGACGGGGCGAGCGTACGGATCGCGGTGGCCGCTCGCAGCGCCGACGCGGGCAACCACACCGACCGGATCACTTCGCCGGGGCCGAGTCGGTTGGCCGAGGCTCCCGTCACGAACTGTTCCACGGCGATGCGGTAGTCCGACCCGTCGGCACGCCAGATCGTGAGCTCACCGTCGAGCGCAGTGGCCAGCGAGATCATGGATCCGGCCGGGAAGGACAGACAGATGTTGCCGCCGACGGTGGCGGTCTGCCAGATCTTGGTGGATGCGAGCAGGGCGGTGCAGCACCGGTGCAGCAGCGGGGCGGCGGCCCACCCCGGCTGCGCGACGTGCAGCAGGCGGGCGGCGTCAGAGACCTCCGCCAGTGTGCAGGTGGCAGCCAATTCCACACCGCCAGTGGTGATTTCGACCGCTTTCCAGCCGAGGCGGGTGATGTCCACCAGCCGTCTCACGTCGGGTTGCGGTTCGGAGAACAGCCACGTCCCGCCGGCCAGCACGGCGTCGCCGGGGGCCAACGGCCAGACCTCGTCTCGCCGCGTGGCGACGGTGAGCGTCTCGACTGTGTTCAGGTCCATGGTGTCACTCGACCGGGGTCACCGGCCCGCCCATGATGTTGCCGACAATTCCCCGAATGATGTTGCTGCCGTCCTCTTCCCGCAGTTCGGCATACCAGCGTGCGGTGACCTCGGGGTCCTTGCCATGGGTGACGTCGCAGCGCTTGCGGGCCCGCAGCACCAGCTCTGCGGCCCGTTCCGCGCGCGCCAGCTGATATGTCTGCAGCGCGGTGTGGACGTCGCCGGGATGGTCGCGGACCGCCCACTGCAGCGCGATCGCGTCCTCCATCGCCGAGCAGCCGCCCTGACCGATGTCGGGGGTGGTGTTGTGTGCGGCGTCGCCCAGGACGGCCACGCGGCCCTTCACCCAGGTGTCGAAGGGATCCAGGTCCAGAATCTCGACACGGTTGGTGGCGGCGGGGTCCAGCGCGTCGATGAGCGCGTGCACCCCAGGCGCCCAGTCCGCGAAGTGGTGCCGTAGTACGGCGCGCGCCGCGGTCCGGTCGTAGGCGAGACCCTGGGCTTCGACGACGTCGAAGAAGAAATAGAACCGATCGCCGGCCACCGGCATCACCGAAACCCGTTGGCCGTCAGCCACGTAGGTCGTCCATTCGGTGGCGGGGCCGATCGCGTCGTTCGTCGCGACCAGTCCGTTGTAGTTGACGTACCCGGCGTAGCGGCGTGACACCGGTCCGCCGAGGACGTACTCCCGGGTGATCGAGCTGGCGCCGTCGGCACCGATGATCATGTCGGCCGAGACGGTCGAACCGTCGGCGAAGGTCGCGGTCGCGAGGTCGGGCCCGTCCTCGACGGCGACCATGGTGTGTCCGAAGTGGATTCGGTCCATGCCGTAGGCGTCCATCAGCATGCGCTGGAGATCCGCGCGAGCGATGGGGTAGGGCCGCTGACCGACCTGGTCGATGAGCGGTTGCATCGAGAACCGGCACATCGTCTCGCCGGTGTGACCATCGACGTAGCTCATCGAGTCGACGATGCCGCCCAGCAGCCGGGTCTGCTCCGACAGACCGAGATAGTTGAGGCACTTCACCCCGTTCGACCACACCGAGATGGCAGCGCCGACGGGCTTGTTCTCGGTGACGCGTTCATAGACGCGAGTGGTCACGCCGACCTGCTCGAGCGCGAGCGCCGCCGCCATGCCACCCATCCCGGCGCCGATGATGACTACGTCCATGCTCAACTCCCGCGATACGTCGAGTAGGCGAACGGCGACAGCAACAGCGGGATGTGATGGTGTCCGCCCCGCACCCCCAGGTCGAAGGCGACCACCACCTCGGGGTAGAACGCAGGAACCCCCAGGCCGGCGAAGTACTCGGCGGTGTCGAACCGCAGCCGGTGGATCCCGGGCTCGAGGTCGGCCGCCAGCTGTGCGACCCGGCCGTCGCCGTCGGTGCGGGCACGCGCCAACTCCACGCCCGACGCAGCGAACAGCGTCACGTTCACACCGGCCGCCGGCGTGCCGGCCGCCGCGTCGAGGACGTGGGTGCTGACACTGTTGGCTGACGCGCTCACACGGTCTCCTTCGTCAGCAGCCGGTGCAGCCGCAGCCGGTTGATCTTCGCCAGTTCGGCCCTCATCACCCGCCGTTCTGTCTCCGGGTCGTTGCCCAGTCGCTCGTCGAGGATGGCGAGCAGTTCCTCTGCGGTGCGCCCGCTGGCGAACACCAGGTACACATAGCCGAAGCGGTCCTCGTAAAGCCGATTCTTCTCGGCGAGTTCGGCTTTGACCGCCTCGTCGGCGTCGACGACGCCGGCTTGTTCGCGTGCCGAGGATGGTCGGTGTTTCGCCGACACCGTCGCACCTATCCGGGGGTGCCCGTCGAGTGCGGCGTCGAGTTCGGCGTCGGGCAGCTCGGCCAGCACCCGATCGGCACGGTCGAGCAGGGCGTCGTCGTCGCGGAAGGGCCCGCCGGCCAGCACTCGGCGTGCCCAGATGGGGGAGGAGCAGACGTCGTAGAGTGCGTGCATCCGCTGACGTTCCGAAAGCCGGTTGAATCCGTCGATGCCCAGGGGTGCGCCGGCGGCCATCTACTGGAGTTCGTTGAGGCGGCTGAACCGCGCCGCGGCAATGGGATTGGCGTCGGCGACCAGATCACTGAAGCGGTAGTTGGCGATCTTCTCCACCTCGATGAGTGCGAAGGCACGCTCGGCTGCCGGCGAGTTGTCCATGCGTGACCAGCCGTTCTTGAGCACGCGGTCGAAGTGCTCGGTTTCGCGGGCACAGATGATCAACGGGAACCCGAAGTGCTCGCGATATGCGGCGGCCATCTGCACCACGTCATTGTGGTCGGCCTCGTCCAGATTGGACAGCGCGACATGGTCGGCGGCCAGCATCTGTCCCGTCTCGTCCTCCGCCCCGAGATCGTGGAAGGCGTTGAGCAGTTCCATCTGCTCCTCCGACGACCCGGTCAGCACCGCGTCCTGGAACGCTTCGCGCAGGGCCTTGGTGTCAGCGAAGGGCCGCTGGTCGTAGGCGCGTTCGATGGCCCACGGCACCCCTTGGACGACGTGACCGAACACCTCGGTGAACCGCTCCTTGGTCATCGTGTTCACCTCGTCCAGGGTGATCGAGCCGCCGCCGGCGACGCGGGCGCCGAGACCGCCGGTGTGGAAGAACACGATGTTGAGCAGGATGGCGCTGACCGCGCCGATGCTGATGCCCGAGCCGAAGATCAGATCCAGTCCGGTGGGCATCGCTTGAGCGATGTCCGGATAGGCCGTGACCCACAACGCCAGCGCCAAGCTGGTGGTGACGATGATCAGGTTGCGGTGGTCGGTGAAGTCGACCTTGCCGAGGGTCTGGATTCCGACGACCGCGACGGTGGCGAACAACGTCAGGGCCGCACCACCCAGTACCGGGTTGGGAATGGACGCGACGACCGCCGCGACCTTGGGGAGGAACCCGAGCACGATCATGAACACGCCGGCTGCGGCCACCACCCAGCGGCTCTTGACGCCGGTGAGGCGTACCAGGCCGACGTTCTCGGAGAACGCGGTGTAGGGGAACGAGTTGAAGATGCCGCCGATGGTGGTGGCCACGCCGTCGGCCCGCAGCACGTTGCCGATATCGGAGGGTTTGATGCGCTTGCCGACGATCTCACCGGTGGCGATGGTGGAACCGGTGGATTCCACCGCGATGATCAGCATCACGATGATCATGGTCAGGCACGCCACGAAGTCGAACTTGGGCATGCCGAACAGGAACGGCGGGGTGAAGCCGAACGCCGCCGCCTCGCCGACGCGGTCGAAGTTCATGTCACCCAACGCATAAGCCACAGCACATCCGACGACCAGGCCGAGCAACACGGCGATGGTGGCGATGAACCCGCGGAAGAGGCGCTGGATCGCGACGATCACGGCAATGGTCCCCAGTGCGTAGAGAAACCAGCGGATGTTCGTCGGGTCCGGCTCGTGGGTGTTCGGGTTGGTCACGGCGTCCATCGCGCCGATGGGAACCAGCGCGAGCCCGATGATCGTGATCAGCGAACCGGTGACCACCGGGGGGAAGAACTTCAGCAGCTTGATGAAGATGGGTGCGATCAGGAAGGTGAAGATGCCGGCCACGATCACCGCGCCGTACACGTAGAGCATGCCTGCCGATGCGCCGCCATGGGCCATCGCGATCGCGATGATGGGCGCGACTCCTGCGAACGTGACCCCCTGCAGCAGGGGCAGTCGCACACCGACCTTCCAGAACCCGACCGCCTGGATTATCGATGCGATGCCGCAGGTGAACAGGTCCGCGGTGATGAGCTTGACCAGTTCGTCCTCGGAGAGCCCGACGGCGCCGGCGATGATGATCGGCACCAGCACCGCGCCCGCATAGAAGGCGACCACGTGCTGAAACCCGTAGGTGGCGAGCTTGGGCACGGCAAGTACCTCGTCGACGGGGTGCTTGCGCGTGGCCCGAGATGTCGCGGAGGGTGCCGTCATCGTCTCAGAATCAGGCAGATCGGCGGTCTTCGCACCTTGAGAGGTCGGGGTCGGTAATGGGCGGGTACTGTCCGGCATCCGTGCGGCGCTTGCTCGACATGCGAAAGATGTTCGCGGCGTCGATAATTGGTCGATGACGGTGTACCGCGGTCATCTGGTGCACCTCACAGGGAATCCGACGTTGCCCGACGCACCACGGCACCTCGTCGGAGTGCCGGATGGGGCGATCGCGGTCGACGACGCCGGCCGCATCTCCTACAGCGGAGAATTCTCCGCGCTGCCGGCTGCGGCCGATGTCGTCGACGTGCGGCCCGGATTCCTGCTGCCGGGATTCATCGATACGCACATACACTTCCCACAGACCTACTGTGCCAACGCCTTTGGCGGCGGCCAGCTTCTGAACTGGCTCGAGCGGTGCATCTTTCCCGCCGAATCCGCCCTTGCTGATCCGCACCTCGCGCGAAAGGTGGCCCGCGACTTCTGTTCCCGCCGGATCAGCGTGGGCACAACCACGGCTCTGGTTTTCGGGTCGGCATTCCCCGATGCCCAGAACGCCTTGTTCGAAGAGTCCTTGAGCGCTGGGCTGCGGACCATCTCGGGCCGGGGAATCCAGACCGTCGGCCCCGACTCGGCTCGATCGCTGACCACGACCGAGTCCGCGGCCCTCGAGCTTGTCGGGTCGGAGATCAGACGCTGGCACGCCGCTGATACCGGCGACCCCGAGACGGCCTTGCTCCACGCTGCGGTGGTACCGCGTTTCGCGCTGTCGGTCACGCGGCGCACGCTGTCGGCCCTGGGGGAGCTGTACGACGGGGTGCGCGGTTCCGGGGTCTACTTCCACACCCACGTCTCGGAGAACGTCGACGAGATCGCGGCGGTCCGGTCGATGTACGACGTCGACAGCTACCTCGACACCTACGACGGCAGGTTCGGGCCGGGATCGGGCGTGCAGGGTCGCACACTGCTCGGCCCGCGCAGCGTCCTGGCGCACGCCGTGCACAGCACCGACGACGAGCTCGCCCGGATGGCCGAGACCGGCACGTCGATCGCCCACTGCCCGACGTCGCAGTTGTTTCTCGGTTCCGGAACGATGCCGTGGAGCCGGACGGTGTCCAGCGGCGTCAACGTCGCTCTGGGCACCGATGTGGCGGCAGGCGACGAGTGGCTGATACCCAGGGTGCTCAACGACTGCTTCAAGGTCCACATCAGCGAGCCTGCCGGGGCCGCGGTGTCGCTGAACGGTGCGGAGCTGCTTTATACAGCGACGATTGCCGGAGCCCGCGCCTTGGCGCTGGACGATCGGATCGGGAATCTGGACGTCGGCAAGGAAGCAGATTTCGTGGTCATCGACCCCGGGCAGCAGGAGGTGCTCGCCGAGACGCTCGCGCGCATCGACCCCGTGGACACCGCAGCCCTGCTGTTCACGCTGCTCACCGGGATGCGGGAAGCAGCAGTCGCGTCGGTGTTCGTGCGAGGCAGGAAACTGCGCTGACCCGGCGCCGGCTAGCTCCCGCAGGACAGCGTGCACGCACCGCACGCGCTACCGCAGGCACCTGCCGCCGCGGGTGCCGCCTGCCGTGCGTTCTCGCGAGTGACGGCCTTGGCGCTCTGCCAGCAACCGGCGGCGACGGTGCCGAGCGCGCCGGCAACGCACACGATGAGGATCACCAGGCCGGTCGACGGAGGCGCCGACAGCGCGACCACCCCGCCCGCCCCGAGCATGACGGCAGCGGCGAGCTGGGTCGGCGCCACGGCTCGCAATACCTGCTGCACGTAGTCGGTCGAGGGTCGGCGCGTCAGCGACCACACGCCCAGCGCCGCGGTCACGACGGCCGCGCACAGGCTCAATACGGCGGCGACCAGCATGAGCTACAGAATACGGGGTTCTGATTGGGCCGCCGTCCCCCGGGCGCCAGGCTTCGCCCGGGGGACGACGTCGTTATCCCTGCAGTCCCAACAGCTGTGGCGGGGAAGCCACGGCGGGGACATTGGGGGCTTGGGGCGGCGCCGCGGCGGGCTGCGGCAGCGCCGTCGTGCCGGGAAGCGGCATGACCGGAGCGGGTCCCGGCACGCTCACCTTGAAACCTTTGATGATCGCCTCGGTCGCGTTCGCGGCCGCGACGACCTGGTCGACGCTGGTGGTCACCGCGAGCGACACGAGGTAGTTGTCCGGGCCGGCGGTTGCGATGACGTGCCGGCGCGACGTGTTCAACGTCATGTTGTTCTCGCGGTAGGTGCCCTCGATGACCGACGACGGCATACCGCCGAAATCGGCGAGCGAGGCGTCGGTGGAGCGCCAGGCCGGAAGCTTCTGACTGTCGACGAAGCCGTGGCTGATCGCTTCCTTGGGGTCGAACTGGCCGACCAGCTTGTAGACGGTCACCTGGGCGTTCGACGAGTACAGACCGTTGCCGCCGACACGGTCGGCCAGGACGGCGAACGCGTCCGGAACGTTCGGGTCCGGGATGTGCTCCCACCCGCGCGGCATCGGCAGCACGATGTTGAGCGCGCGGAAGTCCCGGCTGGACTGAGGTTCCATCGCGACGCCTTTGGACGCGAAGAACTCGGCGAGGGTGCCCGACGTGGCAGGCACGATGGTCGACACCGGGCGCGGCGGCACGACCGGGACCGCGGGCGCGGCGGCAGCGGGCACTGCAGCTGGGCCCGCGGCGGCGGGGACTGCAGCTGGGCCCGCGGCGGCGGGGACTGTCGCAGCATTCGGAACATTCGGGGCGACGGTGACCGTCTGCGTCACGGTGGCGGGGACGGGCACTGACGGCTGCGGAATCGTGGGCTGCGCGGACGCCGTGGAAGTGACGCCCAGCACACCGGCGACACCGGCGGCACACGCCCCGATGCCTCCTGCCAGAACCCGCCAGCGGCGGGCGATTTCGCTCATCTGCAGTGCTGTCCTTCCTCGATGGGAGCTGTCAGGCGAGAAATGTATCCACGCCCGTCGCGGCGTCACCACCCCTGGAACCGACCTGGAATCAACCCCTGATGCATCCGCAACGGAACCGAGATCAAACCCGCCGCCGGAAAATCGGCGGGCGGGGTGCTTATACCCTGGTGGGGTGACTGAAACGCCGACTGCAGCTGGATCAGAGTCCTCGCGCGAGCGCTCGTCCGGCGACGACACACCGCGGCACCGCTACACCGCGGAACTCGCCGGTGAGATCGAACGTGCGTGGCAGCAGCGGTGGACCGAGTCCGGAACATTCGACGTCGCCAACCCCGTGGGGTCCCTTGCGCCTGCCGACGGTGGTTCGGTGCCTGCCGACAAGATGTTCGTCCAGGACATGTTCCCGTACCCGTCCGGTGAGGGCCTGCATGTCGGGCACCCTTTGGGCTACATCGCCACCGACGTGTATGCCCGTTATTACCGCATGATCGGCAGAAATGTGTTGCATGCGTTGGGTTTTGATGCGTTCGGCCTGCCTGCCGAGCAGTATGCGATCCAGACGGGCACGCACCCGCGCACCAGGACCGAGGCGAACATCGTCAACTTCAGGCGGCAGCTGGGACGGCTGGGGCTGGGCCATGATTCCCGGCGCAGCTTCTCGACCACTGACGTCACGTACTACAAATGGACCCAGTGGATCTTCCTGCAGATCTTCAACTCCTGGTTCGACACGTCGGTCAACAAAGCGCGCCCTATCGCGGACTTGATCGCGGAGTTCGAATCGGGCGCGCGCTCGCTGGAGGACGGACGGGCGTGGGCGGATCTCGATGCTGCCGCCCGCGCCGACGTCGTCGACTCCCATCGCCTGGTGTACCTGGCCGATTCGGTGGTGAACTGGTGCCCCGGGCTGGGCACCGTGCTGGCCAACGAAGAAGTGACCGCCGACGGCCGCAGCGAGCGCGGCAACTTCCCTGTGTTCCGGAAGCGCCTGCGACAGTGGATGATGCGGATCACGGCCTACTCCGACCGGCTGCTGGAAGATCTCGAACTGCTGGACTGGCCGGACAAGGTCAAGGCGATGCAGCGCAACTGGATCGGCCGATCCACCGGGGCCAGCGTGCAGTTCGCAACCGACGCTGGGGACATCGAGGTGTTCACGACGCGACCCGACACGCTGTTCGGTGCGACGTACATGGTGCTGGCGCCCGAACACGACCTGGTGGATCGACTGGCCGCCTCGTCGTGGCCGGAAGGCACCGACGACCGGTGGACGTTCGGATCGGCGACACCGGTCGAGGCGGTGTCGGCCTACCGCGCCGGCATCGCCGCGAAGTCGGACCTGGAGCGGCAGGAGAACAAGTCCAAGACCGGAGTGTTCCTGGGGTCCTACGCCACGAATCCGGCCAACGGCCAACCGATTCCGGTGTTCATCGCCGACTACGTGCTGGCCGGCTACGGGACCGGCGCCATCATGGCGGTGCCCGGACACGATCAGCGGGACTGGGATTTCGCCACCGAGTTCGGCCTTCCTGTCGTGGAAGTCGTTGCAGGAGGCGATGTCTCCGCCGAAGCATTCACGGGTGACGGACCACTGGTCAACTCGGGATTCCTCGATGGCATGGACGTGGTGTCGGCGAAGCAGGCGATGACCGATCGCCTGGCCTCCGACGGGCGCGGGCAGGCACGCATCGAGTACAAGCTCAGAGATTGGCTTTTCGCGAGACAGCGCTACTGGGGCGAACCGTTCCCGATTGTCTACGACGCCGACGGCCGCGCCCACGGCCTGCCCGAGGAGTTGCTGCCCGTCGAGTTGCCCGACGTGCCGGACTATTCGCCGGTGTCGTTCGATCCCGAGGACGCCGACAGCGAACCCTCGCCGCCGCTGGCGAAGGTGACCGACTGGGTCAACGTGGACCTGGACCTCGGTGACGGCGTGAAGTCCTACACCCGCGACACGAACGTGATGCCGCAGTGGGCGGGCAGTTCCTGGTATGAGCTGCGTTACACCGATCCGTACAACGAAGAAGCCATGTGCGCCAAGGAGAACGAGGCGTACTGGATGGGTCCGCGGCCGGCGGAGCACGGCGCCGACGATCCGGGCGGTGTCGACCTGTACGTCGGGGGCGTCGAGCATGCGGTGCTGCACCTGCTGTATTCCCGCTTCTGGCACAAGGTCCTGTTCGATCTCGGCCACGTCAGCTCGCGCGAGCCGTACCGGCGGCTGGTGAACCAGGGTTACATCCAGGCGTTCGCCTACACCGATTCCCGCGGTTTGTACGTGCCCGCCGCGGATGTCGTCGAGCGCGACGGCAAGTTCTATCTGCCAGGTGCCGACGGCGACATCGAGGTCAATCAGGAGTTCGGCAAGATCGGCAAGAGCCTGAAGAACTCGGTGTCCCCGGATGAGATCTGCGACAACTACGGCGCCGACACGCTGCGCGTGTACGAGATGTCGATGGGACCGCTGGAGGCGTCACGCCCCTGGGCGACAAAGGATGTCGTCGGTGCCTACCGTTTCCTGCAGCGTGTGTGGCGTCTGGTGGTCTCGGAGGAGACGGGCGCCTCGGTCGTCACCGATGATCCACTCGACGACGACACCCAGCGGCTGTTGCACCGCACGATCGCCGGTACCGCCGAGGACTACGCGGCGTTGCGCAACAACACGGCCGCGGCGAAGCTCATCGAGTACACCAACCACCTGACCAAGCAGTCGGTGACGTCGCGGGCGGCGCTGGAGCCGCTGGTGCTGATGGTCGCACCGCTGGCGCCGCACCTGGCGGAGGAACTGTGGCGTCGGCTGGGACACGACACGTCGCTGGCGCACGGTCCGTTCCCGGTCGCCGACGAGCGGTTCCTCATCGAGGATTCGGTGGAGTACCCGGTGCAGGTCAACGGCAAGGTCCGCGGTCGTGTGACCGTGCCCGCCGATGCCCCTACCGACGCGGTGGAGGCGGCCGCGCTGGCCGACGAGAAGGTGCTCGCCTTCCTGGACGGGAAGGCGCCGAAGAAGGTCATCGTGGTGGCCGGGCGCCTCGTCAACGTCGTCGTGTAAGCGATTCCGGCGTGCTGGGTGCGGTGATCGCAACTGCGCACGCCGTAATCACCGACCGCGCGGCCGGACGACCACTTCGCGGACGTGCGCGTCCCGCGGTGCGTTGATGGCATCCGCGGTCAGCTGCGCAACCGTCTGCGGGCTGAGGAACTCGTCGGGATCATAGGCGCGGCCCTCGTACGCGACGAGCTCCTCCTGCATCGCGGTCGCGATGCGGCCCGGGTGCACCGACGTCACACGCAGCGAGGGCTCGTCGGCGCGCAGCGAGTCGGCGAAGCCGCGCAATGCGAACTTGCTGGCGGTGTAGGACGCCAGCCCGGGCGAGGCGTTGATGCCCGCCCCGGAGTTGATGAACACGACGTGGCCCGCGGCGCTGCGCAGCGCGGGCAGCAATTCCAGCGTCAACGCCACGGTGCCGATGACGTTGACCGCCATCGTGGAGCGCCATTCGTCGACGCTGGACTCCGCCACCCGGCCCGGGTAGGCCACACCGGCGTTGTGGATCAGCACGTCCAGCTCGACGATCGGCTCGACCACAGCCGCGAACGAGTCGGGGTCGGCGAGGTCGATGGGCCAGGTGGTGGCACCCAGACGTTCGGCGACGGCGTCCAGGCGCGGCGACGGGCGTCCGGCCAGAAACAGCGTGTGTGTCGGGGCCAGAACGTCGGCGAGCGCGGATCCGAGACCGCCAGAAGCCCCGGTGATCATCGCGGTCGGCACACCGGAAACCCTACCGCCCTGCATATTGGGCAAAGTCGTCGCATCATTGGGAGACGATGCCGCACGATCCCAGTTTCTCCCCCACGCAGCTGGCGGCCCGCGCCGCCTATCTGTTGCGCGGTAACGACCTCGGCGTGATGACGACCGCGGCCCCGCTGCTGTACCCGCACATGTGGAGTTGGGACGCGGCCTTTGTGGCCATCGGGCTGGCGCCGCTGTCGGTGGAGCGCGCCGTCGTCGAGCTGGATACGCTGCTGTCGGCGCAGTGGCGCAACGGCATGATCCCGCACATCGTGTTCGCCAACGGGGTGGACGGCTACTTCCCCGGCCCTGCCCGATGGGCCTGTTCAGCGCTGTCGGCCGATGCGCCCCGCTCCCGGCACACCTCAGGCATCACGCAGCCGCCCGTGCACGCCATCGCAGTGCAGCGAATCCTGGACAGGGCCCGGACCCGGGGCCGCTCGACGCGCGCGGTTGCGGAGGCATTCCTGGACCGGCGCTGGGGCGACCTGGTGCGTTGGCACCGCTGGCTTGCCGAGTGTCGGGACCCGGACGGCCACGGCCGGGTCACGGTGTACCACGGCTGGGAATCCGGCATGGACAATTCCCCGCGGTGGGACAGCGCCTATGCCAACGTGATTCCCGGCGATGTGCCGGAGTATCAGCGTGAGGACAACAAGATCAACACCGACGCGAGCCAGCGTCCCTCCGACATGGAGTACGACCGCTACCTGTGGCTGCTCGAGGAGATGAAGGCGGCTCGCTACGACGACGAGTTGCTCGCCAAGACCGTCAGTTTCGCCGTCGAGGACGTATTCGTCTCCGCGATCTTCTCGGTTGCATGCCAGGTGCTTGCCGAGATCGGCGAGGATCACAAACGTCCGCGTGCCGACGTGAGGGATCTGTATGCGTGGGCCGACCGGTTCCGTTCGGGGGTCATTGCGACGACGGACCAAAGAACCGGTGCGGCAAAGGATTACGACCTGCGGGCCGAGAAGTGGGTCACGGCCGAGACGGCCGCGCAGTTCGCGCCTCTGCTCTGCGGGGGTCTGCCGCATGACCAGGAGCGGGCGCTGCTGCGATTGCTGGAGGGGCCGCGCTTCTGCGGTCACCCCGATCTCGCGTATGCCCTCATCCCGTCGACGTCACCGGTGTCGCGGGACTTCCGGCCGCGTGAGTACTGGCGGGGTCCGGTGTGGCCGGTGATGACATGGCTGTTCTCGTGGTGTTTTGCGCGCCGGGGGTGGGCCGAGCGTTCCTCGACGCTGCGCCGGGAGGGACTGCGCCAGGCCAGTGACGGCACCTTTGCCGAGTACTACGAACCGTTCACCGGGGAGCCGTTGGGAAGTATGCAGCAATCATGGACCGCGGCAGCGGTGTTGGACTGGTTGGGCTGAGCGTTACTCGGCGATGCGCTCAAGAGGTGCCAGCGCCTTGGTGAGCGCGTCGAGCTCTTCCTCGCTGAGCTTGCTCAGCAGCGCCGCCAGGTGAGCCTGCCTGGACGCCAACGCCTCCCGATGCTGCGCCAGACCCTGCGGGGTGATGTCGACGAGGACGGCGCGAAGATCCGATGGATCACGGTCACGTTTGACCAGGCCCAACTTCTCCAGACGGCGGATCGCCACTGTGGTCGTCGGCGTCCGGACCCGTTCGTGGGCGGCGAGCTCGGTCATCCGCATCGGGCCCTGGTCGAACAGAGTGAGCAGGATGGACAGCTGGGCGAGCGTGAGGTCGCCGGACGTCGCCGTTCGTCCGGTGTGTCGCATCACCGACAGCACCTTGGACAGCACGCGCTGCAGTTCGCCAGCAAGTTCGCTGACCCGTGCGTCGGTGGCCACCATAATTCAGACAGCCTAACCTGTCGGAGGATGTCAAGTTGTGGTGTAGCGCGGATTCCGGGGAAATCGTGTCACCCCCATGGTCTAGAGCACCTGGGCCAGGAACCGGCGCAGACGCTCGGTCTCCGCGGACTCGAATAGCTGGTCCGGCGGTCCGGTTTCGACAACCCGGCCGTGGTCCATGAACACCACGGTGTCGGCCGTCGACCGGGCGAACCCCATCTCGTGGGTGACCACCACCATCGTCATGCCATCCGAGGCGAGGTCGGCGATCAGCGCGAGCACGCCCTTGACGAGCTCGGGGTCCAGCGCAGAGGTGGCTTCGTCGAAGAACATGACCTCGGGCGCCATGGCCAGCGCCCGGGCTATCGCGACCCGCTGTTGTTGGCCACCGGACAGCGTCGCGGGACGGACTTCTGCCTTGTGCCGCAGACCGACCCGATCCAGTTGCTGCAAGCCCAGGTCCCGGGCTTCCTCGGCGCTGAGCTTCTTGAGGCGGCGTGGGGCGAGCGTGACGTTGTCGAGCACGGAGCGATGGGGAAAGAGCTGAAAGTGCTGAAATACCATTCCTATTCGCTGCCGCAGTTGATCGGGGTTGTCGCCGAGAACCGACCGACCGTCGAGAAGAATATCGCCGCGGTCGGGTTCATACAGCCGGTTCAGCGTGCGCAACAGGGTGGACTTCCCCGATCCGGACGGCCCGATGACGGCGGTGCTGGAGCCGGCTGCGACATCGAGGTCGACGCCGCGGAGCACGGCGCTCTTGCCAAACGAGAGGTGAATGTCTTTGGCAGTCAACGACACCGCGGTAGCCATCAGTTCATCTCCTGAGAAGTCGAGAGAACCAGCGGATCCTCTTCGTCGGGCCGGCGCCCCCTGCGTAACCGGGCGTCGATGTAGTTCACCAGATGCGTCAGTGGGATGGTCAGCGCAAGGTAGAACAGGCCCGCGGCCACCAGCGGCGACAGGTTGCCGGTCTGGGCGTTGAGGTCTCGTCCCACCTGGAACAGCTCACGCTGGTCGGCCACCAACCCGAGGAAGTACACCAACGACGACGCCTTCAACAGCGAGATGAACTGGTTCATCAGCGCGGGCAGAACCCGCCGAACACCCTGCGGGACGACGACGAGCCTCATCGAGGTGGGATAGCTGAACCCCAGTGCGCGGGAGGCTTCCAGTTGGCCGGGGTCCACGCTCTGAATGCCGGAGCGGAATATCTCCCCGATGTAGGCGGCCGCCATCAGGCCGAGGGCGGCGATCCCGAGCGGGTACGGGCTGTTCCCCGTCAGGTGGCCGACCACGGGCCCGACACCGAGGCCGATCAGCAGGATGATCACGACCTCGGGCAGTCCACGGAAGATGTCGGTGTAGACGCGGGCGGGCCACCGCAACCAGCGGGATGTCGAAATGCCCGCGACCGCAAGGACCATTCCCAGGATGAGCCCGATGATGCTGGCCGCGATGGTCAAGATCAACGTGTTGGGCAGGCCGGTTGTCAGCAGATCCGGGATGGCCTGGCGGTAGAGGTCCCAGTCCAGAAACGCCGAGCCGAGTTGGGCGAGGGTGGATTTGGGCTGCACCGGCGCCGCGGGCGCATCGGTTTCCTGATTCTGCGCTGCGATCGCGGAGAAATCGGGTAGCTGCGGTGGCGGGGCGGCTTTGGAGCCGGGTTTCCATCCGGGCGGGAGGGCGCGCGGCACCCAGTCGGTGTAGAGCTGCGCCCACGTGCCGTCCGCGATGATGGCGTCGAGCCCGGAGTTCAAGGCGTCGATCAGCGCGGGGTTGTCGTCGGCGACCGCCCATGCGATGAAATTGTCCAAGCTGAAGGTGTTTTCGATGATCTGAGCGGGGTCGCCCGGCTGTACGGTGCCCTGCGCCTGCTGTGACGGCGCCACCCAGGCGTCGAGCTGGCCGGTCTTGAGGCTCGCGTAGACGGTGTTGTAGTCGGGGAACTTGACCGGCTGCAGCTTCAAGGTGTCGATGACGTAGGCCTCTTGGACCGTGCCCTGCACCACCCCGATCCGTTGACCGGAGGTGAGCATGTCGAAGCCGGTGATCGGTGAACCGGTGGGAACGACGAGCGAGAAGTAGCCGAAGTCGTAGCCGTTCGTGAAGCCCACGGTGCGACGTCGGGCGTCGGTGGTGGTGATCGACGAGGAGCCGACGTCGAACCGCCGTGCCGCCACCTGTGCCAGCAGACCGGAGAACTCGGTCCCGACGAAGTTGATGCGAAGGCCGAGGCGGTCGGCGATGGCCCGGAGTAGCTCGTTGTCGAAGCCGGTGAACTGGCCGGCCGAGTCGATGCAGATGCTCGGCGGCGCGTCCGAGAGCGTGCCGACGGTCAGTGTGCCGGGCTGGCTCAGTCCCAGCGCGTTCACGTCGATCGAGTCGAGCGGCTTCACCGTGGCAGTGGTGTACTTGTCGGCGGCCGGACCGGTTGCGGCCGCGGCCAGGTTCGCCGGAAGCGCGCTGGCACTCTCCACTCCGGGCGGCGAACATTGGTCGACCTGCGCACCCGCTGGTGGGGCGAGCCCCAACGTGGCGACAATCCCCATCACCAGCGCGATCACGAAGATCTTCACGAAGTGGCGCAGTACCCGCAAGCACGTCATTCAAAGCAACGTAGCGGGCCGGCCCGAGGGGCACAGCACCCCGCGTCGTACCAGCTCACCCAGAAGGGTCTTGGCCATGACGTCGGCGCGCTCCGCACATGCCCCGCGCGCGCGGTCGCGGTCCCGGTCGCGGATTGCGGCGAGTTCGGCTTCGTAGGAGGGCAGCAGCTGCTCCCGATGCTGCGCGTTCGACTCCCAGAAGGACGCCGGGATGAACGTCTGTGAGGAGTCGATGGCGGCCTGCAGACGGGGACCCGCGTACTCGCTGTTGATGACGGCGCGGAACCGTTTGGCGTGGACGCCGAACTGGCGTGCGTCGCGCGCGTCGCGCATCTGCCCGACCTCGTGGGCGAGTTCGGCGACGACCGTCGGGTCTGCCGCATCGGCGGCACGCCCGGACGCGATGCCGCTGATGAGGCCGTAGAGCTCATGGTGTTCCCGCACGGTCGACTCGTCGAATTTCTCCACGTAGGCCCCGCGGTGGTAGCGCGTGGAGAGGATGCCGTCGTGCTCCAGTTGGACGACGGCCTCCTGGATCGGGACGCGGCTCAGGCCGAGGTCATGGGCAATCTCGTTGCGGTCCAACCGATCTCCTGAACGGAGCTTTCCGGTCAGCACCATGTTGACCACGTGGGTGACCACGAGGTCCTTCTCTTTCACCCCATACTTCTTGGGCATGGCGGCGACAGTGTCTCATGCGCAGAGCCGTCCGCAGGACGGTTCTGCAGCATCAACCGTTTGCGGCTTGGCGGTCCCGCCAGCGGCACAGTGCCTCAGCCTGGGAGAGGTCGTAGTCGGGTCCGTTCACGCCGACGGTCAGCATCGAGATGCCCAGCGCGGTCACGGCGCCGGCGTTCTCGACGAGTGCGTCCGCATCGCGGCCCTTGGCCTCCGCCGACCGTTCGATCGTGGCCGGGTCGCGGCCGACATCGGCACAGTGCCGAGCGAGGATGTCGGACTTGCGCGGGTAGCTCTCCGTATCGGAGAAGGAATGCCAGATGTGGGCATGCTCGGCCACGAGACGCAGGGTCTTCTTCTCCCCGCCTCCGCCGATCAGCACGGGAATGTCACGCACCGGCTGGGGGTTCAGCTTCGCAAACCTGGATTCGATTCGGGGAAGCGCAGCGGCGAGGTCGTCGAGCCGGCTGCCCGCCGTGCCGAACTCATAGCCGTACTCGTCGTAATCCTTTTGTTTCCAGCCCGATCCGATACCGAGGATCAGCCGGCCGTCGGAGATGTGGTCGACCGTGCGGGCCATGTCGGCGAGCAGCTCGGGGTTGCGGTAGGAGTTGCAGGTGACCAGTGCGCCGATCTCGACGCGTGAGGTCTGCTCGGCCCAGGCGCCCAGCATCGTCCAGCACTCGAAGTGCGCACCGTCGGGATCTCCGTACAGCGGAAAGAAGTGGTCCCAGTTGAACACCACGTCGACGCCGATGTCCTCGCAGCGGCGCACTGCGTCGCGCATGAGGTCGTAGCGCGGTGAGTGCTGCGGTTGGAGTTGAACGCCGATGCGGACCGAAGAAGTCATGGTCCTAACCTATCCCTGCGCGAGCAGACACAAACTCGCATGGATCGGGCCGTGATAGTGCGAGTTTGCGTCTGCTCTTCATACCTAGACGCCGATCTGCCCGCCGCTCTTCCATACCGCGACCACCGACGGCCGCGCTGTGCCGTTGCCGCCTTCGGGCCACCGCGACTGCGGGTCGTCGATGCTGTTCTCGTCGTTCTCGCCGGGGTGCTGCACGCACACCGTGACGATGTCGTCCGTGACGACCGGGCCGCACGTCTCCGCGCCGAGCGGCACCGTCAGGAACTGCTTCGTCTCTCCACGGTTCGGGCCTTCGAGCGCGACGGCGAACAGGCCGTCGTTGGAGTCCAGCGCGTTGCCGTCGGTCGAGATCCACAGGTTGCCGTGGCTGTCGAACGCAAGGTTGTCCGGGCAGGAGATCGGGCTGACCTTCGTCTTGTCGAATCCGCCGTAGTAGGTGTCGGCGGCCGCGGGGTCACCACACACCAGGAGCAGCTCCCAGGTGAAGTCGGTGCCGGTGTGGTTGTCGGTGATCTCGAGGATCTGCCCACTCTTGTTGTCGTTGCGCGGGTTCGGCGCATCGGCAGGTGCCTCGCCAGCCGCACCACGCTCGTCGTTGTTGGTCAGCGCCACGTAGATCTTGCCGGTCTTGGGGTTGGCCTCGAAGTCCTCGGGCCGGTCCATCTTGGTGGCACCGGCCTTGTCGGCGGCCATGCGGGTGAACACGGCGACCTCCTGGGCGGTGATGCCGTCGACCAGTGACTCCGCCTGCCCGTTCGGGCCGGACTTCAGCAGCGGCAGCCAGGTGCCGGACCCGGCGAACGAGCCCTTGGCGGGCAGCTTGCCCGAGCCGTCGATCTCGCTGGCGGGGATGTCGCTGGACAGCTTGGCGACGTACAGCGTGCCCTCGTCGAGGATGGCGAGGTTGTTGGCCATGGCTGCGGCATCGGTTCCGGGCTGGATCTTCCGGGTGGAAACGAACTTGTACATGTAGTCGAAGCGTTCGTCGTCACCGGTGTAGGCCACCACGGTTCCGTCGTCGGTCACGTAGATGTTGGCGCCCTCGTGCTTGAACCGGCCCATCGCTGAGTGCTTGACGGGAGTGGATGCCGGATCCCACGGGTTCAGCTCCACCACGTAGCCGAAGCGGTTCACCTCGTTGGGCGATTGGGCCAGGTCGAAGCGGGGATCGAAAGTCTCCCATTTGAGTTCGGATGGCTCCAGGGCAACGCCGTAGCGGTCGTGACGGTCGGCGTCAACCGGGCCCGGAGGCGGCGACCCCTCCGGAGCGCCGAAGTAGGTGTGGAAGTTCTCTTCGCCGGAAAGAACTGTGCCCCAGGGTGTTACACCACCGGCGCAGTTGGCGATGGTGCCCAGGACGGTGCGGCCGGCCGGGTCGGCCGTCGTCTTGACGAAGTCGGTGCCCGCGGCAGGTCCGGTCAGCGTGAACGGGGTGTCGGCGGTGATGCGTCGGTTGTACCGTCCCATCACGGGCCGCAGGCCGCCTTCCGGGGTGCGTTCCACCTCGACGACGCCCATGCCCATCGCGGCGATCTCGACGTCGAACTGCTCGTGGGTGGGGGCGTCGGGGTTGTAGCCCGGGAACATGAATTGCGGCGTTGCGTATTCGAAGTTCGTCACCAGTAGGAAGTGGCCATCCTGGCCCTCGATGGGCAGGAGCCCGGCGAAGTCGTTGTTGAAGCCGAACTGGCCGCGCTGTGAGGCGCCGGTCTGCTTGGCGACGTCGAACTTGGGCGCGTCGGGAAGGACGGGGTCGCCCCAGCTGATCACGACGCCCTGTTCGTAACCGTCGGCGACGACAACGGCGTCTTCGCTGTTGGGGGCGACCGAGGGGAAGTTCATTCCGGCGGGCGGCTCGGCGGCTGCGGGTGAAGAGGACGCGGTGGTCGGCTCCGGCTCAGAGTTGTTGGAACACGCGGCGAGCGCGGAGCCGGCGCCCACGGCCAGGACGGCGACGCCGCCGGCCTGCAGGATGGAGCGCCGCGAGACCGCCTTGGCGATGTCGCCGAAGTATTCGTTGTCGCTTATGTTGGGGGCAGGCTTGGAGCATGCGTTGCCGCATTTGTGTACGCAGGTGACATGCTGTCGCTTCGACTTTCCGTCGTGGCTGACAAGGAGATTGAGCGGCACAAGCGCCATGGCGACTGATTCCTTCCGGCGTGAACTCCCGCCGTGGGCTGGACGGCCGGGACTCGCGGAAAGTTACGGTAGCCGGGCTAGCAGAAGGCAAGCAGCGGGTTAACAGAAGTCAACGGAGTTCTCGGCTCGCCGCGTTGCGAGTACCGACGTTTAGCCAGCAAACCCGGACGCCATGCGCTATAAATTTCCCGAGGTAACTAACGGCGGGGGAAATTATGTCTGAGGATGTCAGAAAATCGTTGACGGACCGCAGGATTGGGCGCCATCGCCGATCCGACGAATTTCCGGTTCGCCAGTGGTTGAAACTGGGATTGGCTTCGGCCGGCATGGGTGCCGCATTGCTGGGCTTCAGCCTGGTGGGCCCGGACGCGGCGACGGCGAGGGCCGACACCGGCTCGGAATCCTCGCCTTCGTCGGAGTCGTCTGACTCCGCCGATGCCAAGGACGCGGATTCGACCTCTCCTGCCACTGAACGCACCCGGTCGACCAAGGCGTCCAGGGCCGCCGATGCGGACGATGAATCCGGCGTCGCGACCGATACCGAGCCGGCCGACGACGCCGCGGACGAGAGCGACGACGACGATGTAGATAACGCCGACGCCGGCAAGTCCGATCCGACCTCAGATCTGGTCGAGGTCGAGGTCGAGGTCGAGGAGGACGAGGCGGCCGTTGCCGAGCCTGATGTCGACTCCCTAACCGTGGGGGCCGAGTTCGACAGTCCGGCAGAAGATTTGGCGGAGCCTGCCACGCAGTCGGCCTCGTCCACGCCTCCGTATCAGTCTGAGCTGAGTCCTTACCAGAAGGCCGTGGCGGAGATTCTGCAGTCCTGGACGGCCAGGCATCAGACCTGGGTGGATTCGCTCGACGTTTCTCAGCAGCGCAAGGACCGGCTGACGGCGTCGTTCTTAGCGATGCGCCGCACCTTCTTCAACCAAGCACCAACGGTGGCTCCCATTCAGATCACCGGCGTCATCACCGGTCCGATTGTGGGCACCGTTGGTGCATTCGACCCCGATGGTGACCGTCTCGTCTACATCGTGACCAGAGCACCAAAGGCCGGCGAGGTGAAGTTGAGCGCTGACGGCACCTACACCTATGTACCCGACGAGGACTTCGACGGCGTGGACACCTTCCATGTCGCCGCCATCGACATCGGCCTGCACATGAACCTGCTGCAGCCTCTGCGCCCGATCGCCAGCGGTCTGGCCACGTCTCTCATCAACCAAGGTGCCGTAACGTTCGACTTCAAATACACAGCGGGTAGCGATTATTGGACAGACGAAAGTAGGGATGCGCTTCAACGCGCCGCGGACCTCCTGATCGAGCATTTCCGCGTAGTCCAGCCACTGGTGCTGAGCTACGACGTGACGGGGTTCGAGGACAAGAACGTCGGCACAATCGCCAATGCGTACGGTTTGCTGACCAATGAGCAGAGCGGTTTCTGGCGGACGCGTATCCAGCACGAGATGATCACCGGCGAAGACCTCAACGGCCAAGAGGCGGACGGCTACATCAACGTGAACTTCGCCAAACCTTTGGCTTTCGGCGATGACGTAGGCCTCAACCAACTCGATTTCACCACCACGATCATGCATGAGTTGCTGCATTCTTTCGGTTTCGCCTTCGGTACCGGCGTGAACGGGAGATGGCACTACTTCGCCCGATTCATAGTGACCGACGGAGGAAACCGACTCGTCAACGACGACGCCGCGCTCGACCTGAACTACCAGTTGAATGTCGTCGGCGGTAACAACGGACTGTTCTTCGGTGGTGCGAATGCCGTTGCCGCCAATGGCGGTCAGCTGGTCCGCATCTACACGCCGAATCCTGTGGAGCCCGGGAGCTCCCTCACACACCTGGACTTGCAGACCTTCGAGAACTTGCTGATGAGCACGAAACTCAACGGTGGTCCGGGAGTGAGAACATTGAGCAATCTGGAACTCGGTATTTTCAAAGACCTTGGCTACACCGTGGTTCCGCTGCTCGCTCTTCCCGCGGCGGTGTGAGACTCCCGCTAGCCCTCGAGAACATCTCTTAGCAGGGCGGCCAGCTGCTTCGGCTGGTCGCTCTGCACGGAGTGGCCCGAGTTCTCCACGATGTGAACCTTCTGGAAACCCGGTGCGGCACGGGCGAATTCGGCGGCGTCGTCGTCGTTGACGAAGAACGAGTTGGCACCCCGAATCAGTGTCGTCGGGGTGGTGAGCTTGGGCACGTCATCCCAGAGCCCCTCGAAACCCTCGCCCTTGCGGATGGTGTCGTAGCGCCACGTCCACGTGCCGTCCTCGAGACGCTTGGCGTTGTGGAACACGCCGCGTCGCAACGACTCTCGATCACGGTGTGGCGCCGCGGCGACCGTCACCTCCAGCATCGCGTTGAATGACGGAAACGTCCGGTCGCCCTGCACGAGCGCGACGGTGCCCTTCTGCGCGTCGGTCATCTCGGTGTGGCGTTCAGGCGCCGACGGCGTCACGTCGACCAGGACGAGCTTGCGCACCAGTTCAGGAGCTGCGACGGCGAGTCGCAAAGCTGTCAGTCCCCCCAGCGACATCCCCACCACGAGCTCGGCGTCCGGGGCCAGTTTCCGGACCACCGGTTCCACCGCCTCGGCATTGAACTTCGGCCCGTAGTCACCGTCCTCGCGCCAGGCCGAACGTCCGTGCCCGGGCAGATCCAGTGCCAGCGCCGCAGCCCCCAGCCCGAGGATCACGGTGTCCCACGTGTGGGCGTTCTGGCCGCCCCCGTGCAGGAACACCACGCGCGGGGTGTCGTCACCGAACTTCAGGCCACTGATCGGGCCTGCGTCGATCCGGGTCACCGTCGGCAGCGGCCCGGTCACCCCGGCCTGGCGGGCGTTCTCCTGGAGAAAGATGAACTCGGACAGGCTGGCCAGCTCGTCATCGGCGTCGTCCATGGTCTGACAGTACGCACCGCCGATATTCATGTGCGCTCTCAGGTGCCGGTGTGTAACCGTCGACCGTGTGACCGACCCACTGACTTTCCGAAGCGCAGAAGAAGCTGATTGGCCGGCGATGGGCCTGGTCGCCGCGACGGGCTTCGGTGTCCAGCGACCCGACGAGACGAACGCCGTCTGGCGGTCGATGACACCCACCGACGGCGCGGTCGTCGCGTGCGACGGGGACGACGTCGTCGGGGTGGCGGTGTTCTACGACCTTGCGCTCACGGTGCCGGGCGGCGCCGTCCTCCCCATGGCGGGGGTGTCCTGGGTGGCGGTCGCCCCCACGCATCGCAGACGCGGCGCATGGGTGGGATGTTCGCCGAACTGCACAGCCGGATGGGTCGGTATCCGATCGCGGGCCTGGAAGCCAGCGAGGCCCCGATCTACGGCAGGTTCGGTTACGGCCCCGCGACCGTGTGGGAGAGCCTCGAGGTCGATCGCGCACCGGCGCGATTCCGGCCTGACGTACCGGATCCGGGTGGGGTACGAGTGGTGCGGCCTGCCGACCATCAGGCGCAACTCGAGGACATCTACGAGCGGTGGCGATTGCAGACACCCGGAGGGCTGCACACGCCGAGCCGACTGTGGGACGAGATACTCGCCGATCGGGAGTCGTCTCGTCGCGGCGGCACCCCGTACTACTGCTTACTGCATCCCGACGGATTCGCGATGTACCGCGTGCACGGCGACGACGAGCACAAGGACGTCACCGTCACCAAGTTCGCGGCGGCCACGTCGGTCGCCGAGATCGCGCTGTGGCGGGTGCTCATCGGCCTCGACTTGAAGAAGACGGTCACCATCGATACCCATCCGCGCAACGTGCTGCCGTACTTGCTGACCGATCCTCGGCTGGTGCGCACCACCAATGTCGAAGACGGGCTGTGGCTGCGGATGCTCGACATCCCCGCGGTGCTTGAGGCGCGTACCTACGAGTCGGATTTATCTGTGGTGCTTGATGTTTCAGATCCTGTCCTGGGCGGAGGGGGCAGATTTGCACTCGATATCCGCGACGGCAGAGCCAGCTGTGCTCCCACCGACAAGACCGCCGATGTGCTGACGAGCCTGTCGGTGCTCGGCAGTCTCTACCTCGGCGCCCACCGAGCGTCGTCGTTCGCCACGGCGCACCGGCTTTCGGGCGACCCGTCGGCAATCCGCGCACTGGATGCCGCGTTCGCCTCCGAGGTGCCGGCAGAGCTGGGGTACGGCTTCTGACCGAGGAACGCCGAAACTGCATTCCATGCGCCAAAATCCGAGAAAGCGGCGCGCGGAATGCAGTTTCGGCGGAACGGCTGATTAGCCTTCGATGAACTTCTCCAGCTGCACGCGGGCGAGGTCGTCGGCGAGCTGCTTGGGCGGGCTCTTCATCAGGTAGGCCGAGGCGGCTTCGATCGGGCCGCCGATGCCGCGATCCTTGGCGATCTTGGCGGCGCGCACCGCGTCGATGATGACGCCGGCGGAGTTGGGGGAGTCCCACACCTCGAGCTTGTACTCCAGGTTCAGCGGCACATCACCGAAGGCGCGGCCCTCCAGGCGGACATAGGCCCACTTGCGGTCGTCGAGCCATGCGACGTGGTCCGACGGGCCGATGTGGACGTTCTTGTCCTCGATCTTGCCGGCCAGCGAGCCGGACAGGTTCGAGGTGACGGCCTGGGTCTTGGACACCTTCTTCGACTCGAGGCGGGTGCGCTCGAGCATGTTGAGGAAGTCCATGTTGCCGCCGACGTTGAGCTGGTAGGTGCGGTCCAGCGTGACACCACGGTCCTCGAAAAGCTTGGCCATCACGCGGTGGGTGATGGTGGCGCCGATCTGGCTCTTGATGTCGTCACCGACGATCGGGACACCGGCGTCTTCGAACTTCTTGGCCCACACCGGGTCCGAGGCGATGAAAACCGGAAGCGCGTTGACGAACGCGACACCGGCGTCGATCGCGCACTGCGCGTAGAACTTGTCGGCCTCTTCGGAGCCGACCGGGAGGTACGACACGAGCACGTCGACCTCGGCGTCCTTGAGGACCTGGACCACGTCGACGGCCTCGGCGTCGGAGATCTCGATGGTGTCGGCGTAGTACTTGCCGATGCCGTCAAGCGTGGGGCCGCGCTGCACGACGACGTCGGTCGGCGGCACGTCGGCGATCTTGATGGTGTTGTTCTCGGAGGCGAAGATCGCCTCGGACAGGTCGAAGCCGACCTTCTTGGCATCCACGTCGAACGCGGCGACGAACTTGACGTCGCGGACGTGGTAGGCGCCGAGCTTGACGTGCATCAGGCCGGGAACGGTGGCGTTCTCGTCGGCGTCCTTGTAGTACTGAACACCCTGCACGAGCGAGGACGCGCAGTTGCCCACGCCGACGATCGCGACCCGGACGTCATTGCTTGCGGTCATGACGGCTTCTCCTTGTCCTTACTTCACTGCTTGTTATCGGTATTGCGGCTGAGGTTGGGGGTACTCGCCTACGTCTGTTCGGCGCGGCCCTGCGCCGACTTCTCCGCCGCGATCAACTCGTTGAGCCACTTGACTTCCCGCTCGCTGGACTCGAGCCCCAGCTGGTGGAGCTGCCGGGTGTACCGGTCGAAAGAGCTGCTCGCCCGCGCCACTGCTTCACGCAGGCCTTCGCGACGTTCCTCCACCTGGCGGCGACGGCCCTCCAGGATCCGCATCCTGGCCTCGGCCGGTGTGCGGTTGAAAAATGCGAGGTGAACCCCGAAGCCGTCGTCGGAGTAGTTCTGGGGACCGGTGTCGGCCACGAGTTCGGTGAAGCGCTGCTTACCGGACTCGGTCAGCTGGTACACCCGCCTCGCGCGGCGCACCTTGACCACACCCTCGGGGGCCGCGTCCTCGACGATCAGCCCGTCGGTCTGCATCCGGCGCAGAGCCGGGTACAGCGAGCCGTACGAGAAGGCGCGAAACGCCCCCAGCAGGCCGGTCAGCCGTTTGCGGAGCTCGTAGCCGTGCATCGGCGACTCCTGGAGCAGGCCCAGAATGGCGAGCTCGAGCATCCGGGTACCTCCTCTGCGGATATATGCGTCGCTACGACGCTCCAACACGTCGCGCAATAGTATCGCGCCGATATATTGAGCGCCACAAGTGCCTGCGCCGGCCGGTAAAAGCCCAGCTCAGTCGTTGGCGGGCCAGATGGCCTTGGTGTCTCCGTTGGGGTAGAGCTCGATGCGCCCACCGCCGAAGTCGCTGCTCACGACGATCTCGATGGCCACCGCGTCAGGTGTGGCCGGGTCCTCGGAGGCATTGATGCGCAGCCAGACATCGGTGACGTCCGCGCGGGCGACGCCCACGGTGTCGGGCGCACCGCGCACGATGGCCAGAGTCTTCTCGTAGTCGAACTTCGACAGGTCCACCAACCGGGCGTCGGCGCTGACCGTCGAGGCGGCACTGCTCGGATCGCCCCAACCGCCGCGGTACTGGTAGTCGAGACTGCGGCGATTGTCCTGCGGGTCGGGCCGATCGAGGTACGCGACGTCGCTGTGGATGTCGATCTCGTAGCCCATCGTGCTGCCGAACTTCTGCCGCATCTGCTCGAAGAGACCTTTGAATCCCCCGAGCGACTGCAGCTGCCGAGGCGGGTTCAGTACCTGCGCGGGAATGCCGTCGTCCTTGGCGCCGGGATCGGATTCAAAGCTCAGTGGTGACGGGGTGCTGCCGTAGAGCCCCCACCCGATCGCCATCCCCAGCACGATGAGCACGGCCGCCATCGCAACCTTGAGGCCCCAGCCCGGACGGAGCGACGGGCGCTTGATGACCTTCGCCGTCTTGGGGGCGTCCGTCAGCGACTTGCCGGTCTGAAGATCGCTGATCAGACCTTCCAGCTGGCCCAGCGTCGAGGCGTTCGTGGCGGCCTTGACCCGTTCGCCGTGCTCGGCCATCGACAGCTGACCGTCGGCCAGGGCCGTGTCGAGGATCTGGCACGTCTCATTGCGATCACTGTCTTTCGCCCGTGTGCGGGAGGTGCGAGGTCCTGAGCTGCCCGAAGCCACGACGAAGATCGTAAGAGTTGGCCCGGCTTCCGCGCAGGCCAGACTCCATTGCCATCGCTTCCGAAGGGCGTCGATGCCATCTCGGGACGCACGTCGGGCCTCTATGCCCGACCCGCCGACGTACTCTGGTCCTCGTGCGATTGCAGCGACAGGTGGTGGATTACGCCCTCCGGCGGCGATCCCTGCTGGCCGAGGTGTACTCGGGACGCACGGGTGTCTCGGAAGTCTGCGACGCGAATCCCTACCTGCTTCGAGCAGCGAAGTTCCACGGCAAGCCCAGTTCGATCATGTGCCCGATCTGCCGCAAGGAACAACTGACGTTGGTGTCGTGGGTGTTTGGTGACCATCTCGGCGCGGTATCCGGATCCGCCCGCACCGCAGAGGAGTTGGTCCTACTGGCCACCAAATACGACGAGTTCTCGGTACACGTGGTGGAGGTATGCCGCACGTGCAGCTGGAATCATCTGGTCAAGTCCTATGTGCTCGGCGCGGTTCCGCCCCCCAAGGGGTCACGGGGGCCGCGCCGCACCCAGACCGCGCGCGGTGCAGCGCGCACGGCCAGTGAATAGCGAAGGGCGCCACGACCGGTCACCCAACAACGCCCGGGACGGGCAGCGGGCGGCCGACAGCGTAGGCGCGAGAAGACCCGTTCACCGGCCGGCTCGTCCGGACACCCAGCGTCGCCCACCCGCGTTGCCGCCGGATGACCGTCGAACCACGATCCTGCCGCCCGTGCGCGACGGCGCACCGCCGCCGACGCGCGATCCGATCGACGCGGTCAAGCGTGCCCTCGACCGCCCGCGCGAGACACGCCCAGGGTCCGGCCCACCGAATCCTCCGCCGCCGGGTGGTCGCCCCCCTGGTGGAGGGGGCCCCTACGGCGGGGGCCCGACCGGTCCGCAGAAGCGCACGCTGCGCGAGCAGATCAACTGGAAGTGGGTGCGCCGCGGATCGCTCATCGCCGCGATCGCGCTGATCGTGCTGCCGCTGCTGACGTTCGGTATGGCGTACATGATCGTCGACGTCCCCAAGCCGGGTGACATTCGCACCGCGCAGGTGTCGACGATCCTTGCCAGCGACGGCAGCGAGATCGCCAAGATCGTGCCGCCGGAGGGCAACCGCGTCGACGTCGACATCGACCAGATCCCGGTGCCCCTGCGCAATGCGGTGATGGCGGCCGAGGACCGCGACTTCTACTCCAACCCGGGCTTCTCGTTCACCGGGTTCCTGCGCGCCTTCAAGAACAACGTGTTCGGCGGCGACCTGCAGGGCGGGTCGACGATCACGCAGCAGTACGTGAAGAACGCATTGGTCGGTGACGCCCGGTCGGGCATCGGCGGCGTGATCCGCAAGGCCAAGGAACTGGTCATCTCCACCAAGATGTCCAGTGAGTGGTCCAAGGACCAGGTGCTGCAGTCCTACCTGAACATCATCTATTTCGGCCGCGGCTCCTACGGTGTCGCCGCGGCCGCGCAGGCATATTTCGGGAAGCCGGTCGAACAGCTCAACGTCGCCGAGAGCGCGTTGCTCGCAGCGCTGATCCAGCGGCCGTCAGTGCTCGACCCGGCGGTCGACCCCGAGGCGTCGGCGGCTCGGTGGAACTGGGTTCTTGACGGCATGGTCGAGATCGGCGCGCTGTCCCCCGAGGAGCGGGCGGCCCAGGTGTATCCGCCGACCATCCCGCCGGACCAGGCCAACACCGCGAACCAGACCACGGGGCCCAACGGCCTGATCGAACGTCAGGTGGTCAACGAGCTGCTGTCGATCTTCGATATCAACGAGCAGGCACTCAACACCGAAGGCCTCCAGATCACGACGACCATCGACCCGAAGATGCAGGCCGCCGCGGTGGACTCGGTCAACGAGTACATGGAGGGGCAAGACCCCGACATGCGCACCGCGGTCGTGTCGATCGATCCGAAGACCGGCGGGGTCAAGGCCTACTACGGTGGCGCGGATGCGGCCGGTTTTGACTTCGCGCAGGCCGGCTTGCCGACGGGGTCCTCGTTCAAGGTGTTCGCGTTGATCGCGGCGCTGCAGCAGGGAATGGGCCTGGGCTACCAGGTCGACAGCTCACCGTTGGACGTCAACGGCATCAAGATCACCAATGTCGAGGGCGGCGGCTGCGGTACCTGCAACATCGCCGAGGCGCTGAAGCGATCGCTTAACACCAGCTACTACCGCCTGATGCTGCAACTGAAGAACGGCCCGCAGGACGTGGCCGATGCCGCGCACCAGGCCGGCGTTGCCGAGAGTTTCCCGGGCGTGGAGCACACGCTGTCCGAGGACGGGCAGGGCGGTCCGCCGAACAACGGCATCGTGCTGGGGCAGTACCAGTCCCGCGTCATCGACATGGCCTCGGCGTACGCGACGATCGCCGCGTCGGGCGTCTACCACAAGCCGCACTTCGTGCAGAAGGTCGTCAACGCCGAGGGCACGGTCCTGTTCGACGCCAGCCAGGAAGACAACACCGGCGAGCAGCGCATCGACAAGGCGGTGGCCGACAACGTTATCGCGGCGATGCAGCCCATCGCCGGCTACTCCGGCCGGGGGCTGGCGGGCGGTCGTCCGTCGGCCGCCAAGACCGGGACGAACCAGCTGGGTGACACCGGGGAGAACCGCGACGCCTGGATGGTCGGCTTTACGCCGTCATTGTCGACAGCCGTGTGGGTGGGAACCGTCGACGGCACCAAGCCGCTGATCAACGAATCGGGCGGCTCGGTGTACGGATCGGGTCTGCCGGGCCAGATCTGGAAGTCCACCATGGACGAGGCTCTCGACGGCACCGAGAACGAGACGTTCCCGAAACCTGAGGAGATCGGCGGGTACGCCGGGGTGCCGCAAGCACCGCCGCCGCCACCGTCGTCGACGGCACCGCCGCCGCCGTCGGAAACGGTGATCCAACCGACGCTGGAGATCGCGCCGGGCATCACGATCCCGTGGGGCCCGCCGACCACCGTGCCGGTCGGGCCGACGCCGGCGCCAGGCGCCCCGCCGGTGCCGGGAGCGCCGCCAGGACAGCAGACGGTGCCGCCGCCCGGAGCGCCTGTGGGCGTCCCCGGCGCTCCGGTGCCGCCCGGTCCGCCGCCGCCTCCGTGACGGCAGCAGCCGACGTCGACGACGAGGCACCGCGGACCTCACCCGCTCCTCTGGCGGGCGATGTCCGCAGCCTGGATACCCGCGACTTGCCAAGTCGCACCGACACTCTCGGCGCGGCGTTCGCGGAGACCATCGGCGGGCCAGTGGGTAGGCACGCCCTCATCGGGCGCACCCGGTTCCTGACCCCGCTGCGCGTCATGATGATCATCGCGTTGGTGTTCCTGGCGCTCGGCTACTCGACCAAGGCCGCATGCCTGCAGACCACCGGGTCCGGCACCGCCGACCAGCGCGTCGCAAACTGGGAGAATCAGCGCGCCTACTACGAGCTCTGCTATTCGGACACCGTTCCGCTCTACACCGCGGAGCTGCTGAATCTCGGTAAGTTCCCGTATAAGTCCAGCTGGGTGGAGACCGACGCCGAGGGCAAGCCGCACGTGCAGTACGACGGCGCACCCGCGGTGCGCTACATGGAGTATCCGGTGCTCACCGGGATCTACCAGTACCTGTCGATGTCGCTGGCCAAGACGTACACGGCGCTGACGAAGCTGGTGTCGGTGCCGATCGTCGCCGAGGTCGTGATGTTCTTCAACATCTCGGCGTTCGGGCTCGCGCTGGCGTGGCTGACGACGCTGTGGGCGACGGCGATGCTGGCGGGCCCGCGGCGGATCTGGGACGCCGCGATGCTGGCCGGCTCTCCGATCGTCATCTTCCAGATCTTCACCAATTTCGACGCTTTGGCAACAGCTTTCGCGGCCTGCGCACTGCTGGCCTGGGCGCGGCGAAGACCGATGCTCGCCGGCGTGCTGATCGGGCTGGGCGTCGCCGCCAAGCTGTATCCGTTGCTGCTGCTCGTTCCGTTGACGCTGCTGGCGTTGCGAACGGGGCGTCTGCGCGAGGTCGCCAAGACCGCGATCGCGGCTGTGCTGGCTTGGTTGGTGGTGAATCTGCCCGTCATGGTGCTGTTCCCGCGAGGCTGGTCGGAGTTCTTCCGGCTCAACACACGTCGCGGCGACGACATGGACTCGATCTACAACGTCATCAAGACGTTCACCGGCTGGCGTGGGTTCGACCCGGATCTCGGCTTCTGGGAGCCGCCGGTGGCGCTGAACGCGGTCACGGCGTCGCTGTTCGCAGCATGTTGCATCGCGATCGGCTACATCGTGCTGACCGCGGGGCGGCGTCCGCGCGTCGCGCAGATCGCGTTCCTGGTGGTTGCGGCGTTCCTCCTGACCAACAAGGTGTGGAGCCCGCAGTTCTCGCTGTGGTTGGTTCCGCTGGCCGTGCTGGCGCTTCCGCATCGGCGGATCCTGCTGGCGTGGATGACCATCGACATGCTGGTGTGGGTGCCCCGGATGCTGTATCTGTTCGGCGAGCAGAAGATGGGCCTGCCGCAGCAATGGTTCACCGCGACGGTGCTGCTCCGCGATATCGCGGTAATTACGTTGTGCGCGTTGGTGATTCGGCAGATCTACTGCCCCGAGCTGGATCTGGTGCGCGGTGGTGGAGTCGACGATCCTGCTGGGGGAGTGTTCGACAGGGCGAGGGACAACCCGCCCCGCTGGCTTCCGGACTGGCTGCGGCCGAGGCCTACCTCGCTGACCACTCGGTCGACGGTCGGGCTTTGAGCCAGGCGGTCGTCGGCGGCAGCAGCACCAACACCAATGTCGCCAGGGGGAAGAGCAAGCCGAGAAGCGCGAGGCCGTACGGCGTGGTTGCGGCGGTGACGTAACCAAGGCTGAGCAGACTTCCGCCGATCGTGATCGCGGACCCCGCGACCACCAGCTTGCGTCCGGTCAGCCTGCGACGGGCCAGCACCACCGTCCCGGCCACAAGCAGTGCCCCGGCCACGACGTCGATCAGGATGCCGAGGATGAGCACGGGCAGCAGAGCACCGGCGATTCCGACCGATGTCTGTACATGCGAGTCCCCTTCAGGGGCGCTGAGCCCGGCCAGGTCGAGGATGCCGAGCAGGGCTTCGCTCAGGCACGTCAGTGCACCGAGGCCGGCCAGGACGGCGGCAATGATGACGGTGACGCCGCTGGGCGAGGGCCGCGGCGCCGGCTCGGGAAAGGTGTACGGCGCAAAGCCGGGCCGGTAACTCGGCTGCTGGCCGTGCGGAGAGGTCACTGGTCCCCCTGGTCGGTGTGGATGCTCCAGCGTAGCCCCGCCCGGCGACGGTCGCGTGTGCGGATTTCGCAGATCAGGACCTGTCCCTGTAGCCTTGGCGGGTTGCCGACGCAGGCGACCCTCCTGCCACGGATAGGCCGTGGCCGCACCAGACCAGAGGAGGTGATGGGTTCCTTATGCGTCCATACGAAATCATGGTCATTCTCGACCCCACACTTGACGAGCGCACCGTAGCTCCGTCGCTGGAGACGTTCCTGAACGTCGTCCGCAAGGACGGAGGCAGTGTCGACAAGGTCGACATCTGGGGCCGTCGGCGCCTGGCCTACGAGATCGCCAAGCATGCCGAGGGCATCTACGCCGTTCTCGATGTGAAGGCCGAGCCCGCGACGGTCTCCGAGCTCGACCGCCAGCTCAACCTGAACGAGTCCGTGCTGCGGACCAAGGTGATGCGGACCGAAAAGCACTAATCCCGGACCGGCTGTGCGCGTCGGAGCAGTTCCGTAGGCTCGCCTGCGACTGTCCATGCGTACGCCGCCCGCGATGAGCGCTTGCGCGAAGCCGAAAGAGCACACAGGAGGACCTTGTGGCTGGTGACACCATCATCACGGTGATCGGAAACCTGACCGCCGACCCCGAATTGCGGTTCACGCCGTCGGGTGCGGCCGTCGCGAACTTCACGGTTGCGTCGACGCCTCGCATGTTCGACCGACAGACCAACGAGTGGAAAGACGGCGAAGCGCTGTTCTTGCGCTGCAACATCTGGCGTGAAGCGGCCGAGAACGTCGCCGAGAGCCTGGTTCGCGGGTCCCGCGTGATCGTCAGCGGCCGGCTCAAGCAGCGCTCGTTCGAAACCCGCGAGGGTGAGAAGCGCACGGTGATGGAGCTCGAGGTCGACGAGATCGGCCCCTCGCTGCGCTACGCGACGGCCAAGGTCAACAAGGCCAACCGCAGCGGCGGCGGTGGCGGCGGGTTCGGTTCGGGTTCGGGCGGCAATTCGCGTCCCTCGTCCAACAGCGCGCCTGCCGAAGACCCGTGGGGCAGCGCGCCCGCGTCGGGCTCCTTCGGCGGCGCGGACGACGAACCGCCCTTCTGACATACCAACATTGAAGTGATTTCCAGAAAGAGATAGAGACATGGCCAAGTCCTCGACCAAGAGGCGCCCGGCTCCCGAGAAGCCGGTCAAGACCCGCAAGTGCGTGTTCTGCTCGAAGAAGGGGCAGAGCATCGATTACAAGGACACCCAGCTGCTGCGCACCTACATCAGCGAGCGGGGCAAGATCCGTGCCCGCCGGGTGACCGGCAACTGCGTCCAGCATCAGCGGGACATCGCGATCGCGGTGAAGAACGCCCGTGAGGTTGCCCTGCTGCCGTTCAGCTCGTCGACGCGATAGGGACGAAGACAATGAAATTGATTCTTACCGCAGAGGTCGATCACCTCGGCTCGGCGGGTGACACGGTCGAGGTCAAGGACGGCTACGGCCGCAACTTCCTGCTGCCCCGGGGGCTTGCGATCGTCGCCACCCGTGGCGCCGAGCGTCAGGCAGAGGACATTCGCCGCGCCCAGGAGCAGAAGGGCGTCAAGAGCCTCGAGCACGCCAACGAGCTCAAGGCCGCCATCGAGGGTCTGGATTCGGTGGAACTCACGGTCAAGGCCGAGTCCGGACGTCTGTTCGGTTCGGTCACGGCAGCCGACGTCGTCGCCGCGATCAAGAAGGCCGGCGGGCCGAATCTCGACAAGCGTGTCGTGAACCTGCCCAAGGCGCACATCAAGACCACCGGCACCCACACCATCACGGTGCGGCTGCACCCCGACGTGAACGCGACCGTGTCGCTGAACGTCGTCGCGGGCTAGGCCCCACCGGCGTACCGGCTTCTGACGGCCGGGTGAAGACCTTCGCGGTCGACACCCGGCCGTTGTCGTATCCGGTGGCGAACATATTTCCACGAATCAAGCGCAGCTAATATAACGGGCTGTTAACCTGCGGGGCCCCGCGCCGAAACACAACACGCCCGGGGCCGAAACCCGGCACGACACGCCGGGCAATTTCCCATCCACAGCCTCCACACCCCTCTAAGCTGCGTTCAGCTGCGGAGATACCGCCACTGCGGTCGGTTATCAACAGGTTCTCCCCAGGCCCTCAACATCCTCCACCAGACCTATCCACACATCATCCACAAGGTCATCAACAAGGGGTGGTTGCGTCTCTGCCAGCAACGTCTAGCGTGGGCGGTCGCGGGGTTGGTTGCGCTTCCCGGCGGGGGGCTTGTCGGAGGCTGTAATTAGCATCGCGGCGGTAGGCTTCGAACGTTTGTTCACATGCGATCGAGGAGGGTGAGGCGCCGCGTGGCTGTCGTCGACGACCGAGGACGTCCTGGAGATCCCGCCGATCTGGAACCGCCGCCCAGTGAGGACTTCGGTCGGCAGCCCCCGCAGGACGCCGCGGCCGAGCAGGCCGTGTTGGGCGGCATGCTGCTGAGCAAGGACGCCGTCGCCGACGTCTTGGAGAAGCTGCGCCCAGGTGACTTCTACAAGCCCGCGAACCAGCTCGTCTACGACGCGATTCTGGATCTGTACGGTCGCGGCGAGCCGGCCGACGCCGTCACCGTCGCCGCGGAACTCGACCGGCGCGGGCTGCTGCGCCGCGTCGGTGGGGCACCGTATCTGCACACCCTGATCTCGACCGTGCCGACGGCGGCCAACGCGGGCTACTACGCCGAGATCGTCTCGGAGAAGTCGCTGCTGCGCCGTCTCGTGGAGGCCGGCACACGCGTCGTCCAGTACGGCTACGCAGGCGCCGATGGGGCCGACGTCAACGAGATCGTGGACCGGGCGCAGGCGGAGATCTACGACGTCACCGAGCGTCGCGCCGCCGAGGACTTCGTGGTTTTGGAGGAGATCCTCCAACCGACGATGGACGAGATCGACGCGATCGCGTCGGAGGGTGGCATCTCCAAGGGTGTCCCGACCGGGTTCACCGATCTCGACGATCTGACCAACGGCCTGCACCCCGGACAGATGATCGTCGTGGCGGCCAGGCCCGGTATGGGGAAAGCACTGGCTTTGGACACCCCGCTGCCGACGCCGTTCGGTTGGACCACGATGGCCGACGTCGCGGTGGGGGATTACTTACTAGGCGCCGACGGCAGGCCGACGAAGGTTGTCGCCGCGACTGAGGTGATGACGGGCCGGCCGTGCTACGAGATCGAGTTCTCCGACGGAACGGTGATTGTCGCCGATGCTGAACATCAGTGGCTGACCGAGACACGCGCCTCGCGCAGATCGCGACACACGAGCCCGAAGAATGTTGCAGCAATTCGCACGACGCACGATATCGCCGCGACCCTACGCTGCTCGACCGCTGATGGACGTCTCAATCATTCGGTCGCCAATACGCATCCCATTGAGGGCACCGAGCAGGACCTTCTTGTGCCGCCCTACACCCTCGGGGCATGGCTTGGCGACGGTACCTCGGCGGCAGCGCAACTGACGACCGCCGACCACGAAGTACTGATGCGCATCGAAGCCGAAGGACTTGTGACGGTGCGGTCACCGAGCGCTTTGATGCGGTACTCGATCCAACTGCCGGAGCCCGCGCCGGTGGCTCCCCGCGAATGTGCCGTGTGCGGCAAGGAATTCACGCCGAGAACCAGTCAGGTTCGTACCTGCGGCAGGTCGTGCGGTGGCCGGGCGCGCTTCTCCACCGCCGCCGTGCCGGAACCGACGTGTGCGCATTGTGGTGGTCGGTCGGCAGGTCTGGAGATGTGCCAGGCGTGCCGCGGATCACGCGGTTCTGTCCAGGCGCGCCTTCGGACCATCGGCGTTCTCGGAAACAAGCACATCCCGATCCAGTACCTGCGTGCTGCAGAGAGTCAGCGCCGCGCGCTGCTTGCCGGTCTTCTCGACACTGACGGCACGGTGACCAACGGAGGCACGGTCGAATTTTGTGTCACCAGCAAGCGTCTCGCCGCGGATGTCGCCGAGCTGATCGTCTCCCTTGGATATCGTTGCCAGTTGGCAAAGAAGGCGGTTCGGGGACGGTCGGCGGAAACCTCGACTGCGTACCTCCTCAATTTCTCGACAATGGACACCGTGTTCGGATTGCATCGAAAAGACCTGCTGCACAAGGAGCGTCGCGCCGCAAGCTCGGTGCGGTCCGGTTCACGGTTCATCACCGACGTCCGTCCGATCGACAGCGTGCCCGTTCGTTGCGTCGAAGTCGACAACGCGGACCATATGTACCTCGCGAGCCGGGCGATGATCCCCACCCACAACTCAACGCTTGGACTCGATTTCATGCGGTCGTGTTCGATCAAGAACCAGCTGCCGAGCATCGTGTTCTCGCTGGAGATGAGCAAGACCGAGATCGTGATGCGTCTGCTGTCGGCCGAGGCGAAGATCAAGCTCGCCGATATGCGGTCGGGTCGAATGAGTGACGACGACTGGACCAAGCTGGCTCGCCGTATGAGCGAGATCAGCGAAGCGCCTCTCTACATCGACGATTCGCCGAACCTCACGATGATGGAGATCCGCGCCAAGGCACGGCGTTTGAAGCAGAAGGCCGATCTGCGGCTCATCGTGATCGACTACCTGCAGCTGATGACATCGGGCAAAAAGGTCGAGTCCCGGCAGCAGGAAGTGTCCGAGTTCTCGAGGCAGATCAAGCTTTTGGCGAAAGAGCTCGAAGTTCCGGTGGTGGCGATGAGCCAGCTGAACCGAGGTCCCGAGCAACGGACCGACAAAAAGCCGATGCTGTCCGATCTGCGTGAGTCGGGGTCGATCGAGCAGGATGCCGACTTGGTGATCCTGCTCCACCGGCCCGACGCTTTCGAGACCGACGACCCGCGTGGCGGCGAAGCCGACCTCATCGTCGCGAAGCACCGCGCCGGCCCGACCCGGACGGTAACCGTTGCGCACCAACTGCATTTGTCGCGCTTCGCGAACATGGCGAGGTAGGTTGCAGCAGCGCAGGTTCTCACGAACCGTGGCGGAATCTCACGACTGATGGCGGAAGGTTGGCGGATCAGCCCGATTAGTGAGACACGCGGGTTGTTCGATGCCGAGGCCTCGCTGACGGTCACGTAACGATCGGCTCCCTGAGCGAGATCAGATCCGATCGCAAGGCCGAGGTGATCGCCAACGGGCCGCAGGGAAGATGGGTCGGTTGCTGTCTCTTCAGGCTTCGGATTGTGGTCCGCATCGATGCGGTGGTCTGCCAATTCATGCGTTGTCGACGTAAGGGAGGCGGGGACACCGGGGTTACGACTCAATGCCGCCTCCGGGTAGCGGAGATTTACAAGAGTGAGCCGCTTGCTGAGTTAAGATTCTGACCTCGCTGTAAGTGGCGCAGTGAGAGCGTCGCCGATACGACCCAACATGTGAGGGCGGGCATGTCTAGCAACGGTTTCCCAGTCCCCGCTAACGAAGACAAGCGGCTGCAAGTTCTCGCTGATTACAACATCCTGGACTCGCTGCCGGAGCAGGCATACGACGACTTTGCGAAGCTTGCATCGGCGATCTGCGGCACACCGATCGCGCTCATCACGTTGTTGGATGACGACCGCCAATGGTTCAAGGCGAACGTGGGCTTGGGCGTAAGCGAAACACCTCGATCACAAGCATTCTGTGCGCACGCAATCATGGATCCGGGCGACGTGATGACGGTCGAAGATGCCACGCTGGATCAACGCTTTGCCGCGAATCCGCTGGTAACCGGCGACCCCGGGATACGGTTTTACGCAGGCGCACCGCTTGTGGCACCGACTGGCGAGGCGCTGGGCACGATCTGTGTGATCGACCGCCAACCGCGCAGTCTCGATGAAACCCAGCGCGAGGCGCTCGAAATCCTTTCCCGCGAGATCATCGTGCAACTCGAGCTACGTCGCAGTATCGCGACACTGGAGCAGGCCGTTCTCGACCAGGAGAAGTACGTCGAACTCCTGCAGGAGTACCAGCGTGATATCGAGAAAGTGCGGGTGCACCTGGAGTCCCAATCGGTCACCGACGTGCTCACGGGCTTGAAGAATCGACGTTCTTTCGATCTCACCCTCGACGAGGAGTTCATGCGCGCGCAAGCCAGACGCACGACCTTGTCGTTGCTCATGATCGACGTCGACCATTTCAAATCCTTCAACGATGACTTCGGCCATCCTGCTGGTGACGAGGTGCTCCGGTCGGTCGCGCATTTGTTGCAATCAGAAATGCGAGTGTCAGATTCCCTGTTCCGCTACGGCGGCGAAGAATTCGCAGTTGTCCTGCCCGAGACCACATGTAAAGGTGCATTCGTGCTCGCCGAAAGGTTTCGGCGTGCCGTGCAGAGGGCGCCGTGGCCGAAACGCGCGATCACGATCAGCATTGGTGTCGCAGCGACCGAGGCGGAAATCGCCTCGCCGCGGGACCTTCTTCAATCGGCCGATCAAGCGCTCTACAGCGCGAAGCAAACCGGCCGCAACCGAGTGACGATGGCAAACAGCGGAACGTGAGCGCCCCGATCGCCGGATGGCAGGAGGCGCGGATACGCAGGACTGGCACGTAAGGCACTTGGTCAGGCAGACACGGCGGCGCCAGGCGGCGCACGGCCTGCTCGGCTACGATCTCGAAGTTCGGTCCTGGCGCGGCTCCGATCTCAGACCATAGATGGCCATACGACAAGGCCGTTTCGTGAGACAAGCGCAGGTGCTGCCGTCGTGAGAGGAATCGAATCACCCGAGGTCAGCGGCCCGGCCTTATGCAGCGGCCCGCGAGAACCTACACAGTGCAGTCGGACCCATGAGTTCCATTGCTGAACCGCCTCTAATTCGCGTCATCGCCGAACAGCACCCGCCGATCCGACGATGGGCGCGATCACGCTTGATCCAATCTCGGCCGGTAATCAGCCGCCTCGGTCTCGGCAGCAAGCAGTGCATCGAGCTCGCCCTCTTGCTGGGCAACGAACACACCGACCACCTGCCGGCATACCTCCGGCACGCTCACCCCGCGCCGATCGGCAATGCGTTTCAGTCCGAGCAGCATTGACGTCGATATATGAAATTGCACGGCGAACTGACCGCACGAACCGTCCTCAGGTGGTGGGCCCGGGCCCACCACCACAGGTTCGTCCACCCCGTATTCGCTCACCTCACCACGCCTTGCTGGCTCAACAGCACCGCCACTGGCGCCCCCACCAACGCCGTCGGCTGGTTCGGGGGACTCCGCATGGCTGAACAAACTCATTCCGTCACGCTAGACCTTGCAGATGTCGGCGCGGCCGGCGTCGTACGCATGTCCGTGGTGCATTGTGCCCAAGTGGCCGACTACGCGGGGAAATCGGCGCTGCGCGAGAGTGCCTCGCTCTTGCGGATATCGGCCAGGGCGCCTTCAAGCGTGTCGACCACGGCGTCGAATCCACCGTTTCCAAGCACCAACCGACGCGGTGGGGGCTCTTGGGCCATGGCCGCGATCACGGCTCGGGCGCCGCGGTGCGGGTCGCCGGGTTGCTTGCCGTCCATGTCGATAAATTGGGCTCGTACCTGCTCCAGCAGGTCGTGGTACACCGGGATGGCTTCCGACACAGGCTCATCCGCGAAGCCGGCGTAGGCGTTGGTGCGGAAGGCACCCGGCTCGACGGCCAACACGGATATGCCCTGTGGGGCGACCTCGTCGCGCAGCGTCTCGGTGACGGCTTCGACGGCGAACTTGGTCGCGCTGTAGTAGCCGAACCCTGGCGCGGCCACGAGGCCGGCCACCGAGGACACGTTGACGATCCACCCGGTGCCGCGGGCCCGCATACCGGGCAGCACCGCTCGCGTCACAGACAGCAGTCCGAAGAAGTTGAGCTCGAACATTCCCCGCACCGAAGACTCGTCCATGGCCTCGATCGATCCGTACCAGCCGCGGCCGGCATTGTTGACGAGAACATCGATGCCGCCGAAGCGCTCCTCGGCAGCCCGTACCGCCCCTACCACCTGCGCGGGGTCGGTGACGTCCATCGGTACGACAAGGACTCGGTCGCCGTATTGCTGCGCCCACTCCGTCAGCTCCTGCGGGCGCCGTGAAGTGACCGCGACGCTGTCACCGGTCTCGAGCGCCGCCTCGGCGAACGCCATCCCGAAGTTGCCCGGAGTACCTCCGGTGATGAACCAGCTCCTGCTCATGGCTCGATCACCACCCGGCTGATCAGCGTGCCGTCGAGGGTGAAGCGGTAGTGCAGGTCCACGACCCCACCGGGGAAGTTGCCCTCAAGGTGCTGGGTGACGTCGACGCCGGCTTCTGTCGTGGTCGCGCCGGTGAACTCGGCGGTGTACGTGTATTCACCCGACGCCGTGGTCAGCCAGGCCCCGATCGCGTCATGCCCGGTGTAGTCGTGCCCTTCGTCGGTCACCACAGCATCGGTGGTGAGGGTGGCCAGCACGTGATCCACCTCGAAGGCGTCGAGCGCCGTCATGAACTTCTGCACGATATTCGGGAGTGTTTCCCATTCTGTTGTGGTCATGAGCCCACGATGGAGCTTCCCCCAACGGGAAGGTCAAGCCGAGATCGCGCGGTCGATTTGCGGTCCTGGTCACAGGAAGTAGCTGTCGTGGCGGTGATTCCATTCGATGCGCTGTTCGTCGGTCAGATTGGCAAGGTGCGACAAACCCTCGAAGTAGGCTTCCCGCGGCGCGCCGGGGGCGAAGAGCACCAGGACTTCGGCCGGTTCGTCGGCTTCATTGCGGAAGCCGTGGATGCCGCCGGGGGGAACGTAGAGGAAGTCGCCTTGTGTTGCGGCGACCCACTTGTGGCCGTTGTACAGCCGCATCTCGCCGGAGAGCACGTAGAAGGCTTCGGAGATGGCCTTGTGATAGTGGGCGCCGGGACCGCCGGCGCGGGGTCCCAACTCGATGCGGTAGAGGCCGTAGTCGCCGGCGGAGGTTGTCTCGTCGACGAGATAGTGGAACTTCAGCGGCCCGCCCGCGTAGTCCTCGGCTTGGTCGCCACGGCGCAGGATTGCGCTGTTCTCGGGCTCGCCGTCGAAGCGGTCCGGCGGATACGGCGGGACTTTCATGACGTTCTGGGGATTCCACAGTGACATTGGTTGGTTCCTTTCATTGCACGGGTGAAATCACCACGGTGAGAGGGGCATCGATGAAGGCCGGGAGGTTCTGTCGACGTGGCGTGCCAGAGCGGGGATGAGCACTTCGGCCTCGGGCGACAGCGGTGAGGCCATCAACGCATGGAGCAGCGATGTCTCGCGCCGGCGGTTGTGTTGTGACGGGGTGGGGAGTGACGCATCGGAGGTGGTCGGGCGTCGCTTCATGCCGTCACCTGGGCGGCGGCGAAGTCGGCGGCCTGCTCGGCCATGCCGTTGGTTGTGTAGGCACTGTGGGCGGCGCGGTTCACACTGCCGAACTGGCAGACCGGATCCTCAGGTGCGCACAGTTCGATGGTCTTGCCGACGAAGGCCGAGCCGACAATGATCGGCGGGGCGGCATGCTGGAGCAGGTTGACGACGGCGGGCGACGGTTTGCCGAACAGGGCGACGGCGGCGACGTTCTCGGCCACCGCCGGTGACAGTGGTTCGGACAGTCCGGCGGGCAGCGGGTAGCCGACGGGCACGGTGTCACTGGTGGCATAGGCGCTGACTGCTGCTCCTTGGGAGTATCCGCCGAGGACGATGTCGGTGGTGGGGCAGCGTGCGGCCATGTCGTTGAGGTGATCGGCGACATCGGCGACGCCGTCGACGGCGCGGGCGAAATCCATGGTTGCCGGGTAATCGACCGCGTAGACGGCTATGTCGCGGCCGGGGAGTCGGTCGCGTAGGGCGTCGACGAACGCGGTGCCGACCTTGCCGACGCCCGGGTCCTCGAAGGTGCCGCGGGAGAAGACGACCTCGACGTCGGCGCAGCCGTTGCTGTCGATGCCGGTCGGTGCGGCCGAGGCGTGTCCGACCGAAGCGCTCAGCAGGGCGCCTGCGCCGGCCGCTCCGACGGCACTGGCTTGCAACAGTATTCGGAGGCGGTGGTTGACGCGGGCTGTGGACGAGCCGGGAGCGAATCGGCGCAGGTTCATGGCGGTGACTCCTCTTGTGTGGCGGCCGCGGTGGCCGTGTGGCTGTGGGTGGTCGTTCGGGCTGGCGGTGGGCCTAGGCGGCGTTCTCGTCGTCGGCCGCCCACAGCGCGTCGATCTCGGCGTGGGCGCGGTCCAGGCTCGCTTCGGCCAGCGGCTGCAGGTGAGCCATCCGGGCATCGACCGCGGCCATGGTCAGTTCGGCGACGATGATGCGTGGCCTGAGCCCGGTCATCGAAACACCGTGTGTGAGCCAGCTTTCGGCGTGATCCCAGCCGTAGCGCGGTGTGCCTTCGCTGTATCCACCGCCGCGGCTCTCCAGGACGATGAACTCGGTCTCACCGAGCAGGCTGGTGCCGTCGGGGGCGAATGACAGTCCGCCGGCGATGATGTGGTCGACCCACGTCTTGACCAGGCTGGGGGCGCCGAAGTTGTAGAGCGGCATCCCGAGGATCACAGTGTCAGCGGCCTTGATCTCGTCGATCAACGTGCTGCTGAGCGCGTAGGTGCGGGCTTGGGCGGGGGTGTGCTGCTCGGGCGGGGTCACCAGTGCCAGCCCATTGCTGGCGTCCAGGTGGGGCACCGGATCGGCGGCCAGGTCGCGATAGGTCACCGTTCCACCCGGATGGGCGGCACGCCAACGATCGGCCGCGCGGGCTGTCAGCGCGCGGCTGACCGATCCCTCGGCGCGGACGGAGGAGTCGATGTGAAGAAGATGGCTCATGAGTTCCCTTCCGCTAATAGTTTGCATACGACAAACTATCAGAACAGTGAAGATCGTCAAGAACTTCCCGTAGTGTGCTTCTTATGAACGAGCCAAACGAGCCGGACGACGTGAAAGCTCCGGAGAACATGGTGGGCGCGATGATGGATTACCTGGTCCGACGGATGCGGGCCGAGGCCGACGGAGATCTCCGCACGTACGGGATGAAGACGCGCCACGCGATCGCGTTGACACTGCTGCGCGATTTCGGTGAGCGAGCGCAGTCGGAGTTGCCCGCCGCGTTAGGGATCGATGCCACCGGTGTGGTGGCCTTGCTCAACGATCTGGAGTCAGAGGGGCTCGTCGAACGCAGGCGTTCGCCGGAGGACCGGCGCAGGCACAACGTCTTGATCACCACCGCGGGGCGTCGCCGCCTCGCCGAGATCGAGCAGGTGACCTCGCAGCTGGAGCAGCGCATCCTGGGTCTGAGCAGCAAGGAACTCGCCACCTTGCACAAGTTGCTGAACAAGGCCATGGCCAACGCCGCCGGTAGCGACGCAACCGCTGCCAAGGCGGACGTTCTCGTCACGAAATAGACAGCACTGGAACAGATCTGGCGAGACCAGCGTTCGGAGAATCCATGACCTCTACAAACGACCTCATCTCCACACCGTTCGACGCCACGTCCACCGCGGCGCAGGTGATCGCCGACGTCGACCTCAGCGGCAAGCGTGCGATCGTCACCGGCGCCGCCTCGGGGATCGGAATCGAGACCGCGCGGGCCCTCGCCTCTGCCGGCACGGCCGTGACCCTGGCCGTGCGCAACACCACCGCCGGCGAGAAGGTCGCCGCCGACATCGGCGGATCGACCACCGTCGCACCGCTGGACTTATCCGACCCGGCCAGCGTCACGGCGTTCGTCCGCGCCTGGGACGGACCACTTCATATTCTCGTCAACAACGCCGGCGTCATGGCGATCCAAGACCTCCAACTGTCCGCTGGTGGCCACGAAATGCAGTTCGCCACCAATCATCTGGGCCATTTCGCCCTCGCGACCGGCCTGCACGCAGCGCTCGCCGCCGCCGACGGCTCGCGGGTGGTCTCGGTCAGCTCCAGCGGCCACCTGCGGTCACCAGTCGTCTTCGACGACATCGACTTCCGATTCCGGGAGTACGACCCTTTCAGTGCCTACGGCCAGTCCAAGACCGCCAATGTCCTTCTGGCGGTTGGTATTACACGACGCTGGGCCGACGACGGCATCACCGCCAACGCACTCATGCCCGGCGGCATCATGACCTTGCTGCAGCGCCATTTGGGTAAGGACTTTCAGGACGGCGCTGACGAGCGCTTCCGCAGGGCCGGAAGCCGAGTGAAGACTCCCGAGCAAGGGGCGGCTACTTCGGTCCTGCTGGCCGCCTCCCCCTACGTTGCGGGCGTCAGCGGTCGTTACTTCGAGGACTGTCATGAAGCTGTCGTAGTCGATCATCGCGACGAATTCGGGCTCGCGGGCGTCGCGCCGTATGCCCTTGACCCCGAGAACGCCGAACGGCTGTGGGAGCTGTCTTTGCGTCTACCGACGTAACGCAGGTGCAGGCCAAGGTCGTCGCCGCGCGCACCGTCAGTGTGACGGTAGGCGGCGGTCGATCGAAGGTGGGCGGTCCAGCGCGCTCCTCGACAGCGATGACGCGGTTGCACTGAGCTCGGTGTCTGCCAGTTCTTCACGTGGTCCGGACGTGGCGGGCCGAGCTTGCGTCACAATTGGGCTCATTGTTCCCGGTCGTCGACGGCGCGGTAAATGGCCTTGATGTAGGCCGCTGCTCGCAGTGAACCGAGGATGTCGGTTCCCATGTTGTTCATCACGTAGCTGATTGTCATGTGGCGATCGAGGTCCATGATTGCCATCGAACCGCCCCATCCGCCCCAGAAAGCGATGCGGCCGTGAGGAATCCACGCAAGAGTGTGAGGGTCGGGCAGTGCGAAGCCGACTCCCCACCGTAGGTGCAATCCGTTGACCAGGTCGCGGCCGCGGGACTGCTCGTTGAAGATGAGGTCGATGGTGTGTGGGCTGAGCAGCCGCCCATGATCGTGGTGGCCGGCGCGGGAAATCGGCGCTAACACTCGAAGGACCGACAGGGCGTTCCCGTGCCCATTCGCTGCGCCTAGGTCGGCTGCCCGCCATGCCGGGGTGTTGGCCACAGTTGCGTCGAACGATGGGCCGGTAAACGTCTTGTATGCCGGGCTGTCTCGATCGAGAGTGGTGAGGTCGACGTTCTGTGCCGGTGTGATGACATCGGCGACCCTGTCGATGTCGGCGGCGTCCATCCCGATGCGAAAATCGGCGTCAAGCGGAACACTGATGTTCTGCCATACGAATTCGCGCAGCGACATGCCGGTGATGCGGTGCATCAGCTCACCGACCAGGTGACCGTAGTTCAGAATGTGATAGCCCGACGCGGTGCCCGGCGGCCACCATGGCGGCTGGGCGGCCATGCGGGCCGCGGCCGCACGGACGTCATAAAGGTGTTCCAGTGTCGCCGGCTGGGCGAGCCCGGAGACACCGGAGGTGTGTGACAGCAGGTGACGAACTTCGATCGCTTGCTTGCCATGTGATCCGAAGGCGGGCCAGTAGCGAGAAACCGGACTGTAGATGTCCAGCTCCTCGGAATCTACGAGCAGTAGCGCGGCCAGGCTTGTCACGCATTTGGTGATGGACCAGACGTTGGTCACTGAGTTCCGGTGCCAGGGCTGGGAGCGTGTCACGTCGCGAAACCCTCCCCAGAGATCGACGACGAGCTCACCATCGATGTCAACGGCCAAAGACACGCCCGTCTCGGTGCCGTCACGAAGCTTCTCAGCGACGAGATCGACCACAGGTTCGAAGGCTGGGCCGGCGTGTCCATTCAGTTGAGTCATGCCGTCAGCGTGCAACCTTGACACTCGTGTCAAGGTCAAGCGGTAAGGTTTCGGGATGCGCATCGGGGAGCTCGCCAAGCGCGCCGGGTGCTCGGCGCGGCAGGTGCGCTTTTATGAGGCGCAGGGGCTGATCACGTCTTCTCGCGCTTCGAACAACTATCGGGACTATGACGAGACGGCCCTTGGGCGCGTCCAACAGATCCGGGAGTTGCTCGACGCGGGACTGTCGACACGGGTGATCCGAGCCGTGCTGCCTTGCCTCGATTCGCCGTTCGATCCGATTGTCTTCGATGGCGTAACCGCTGAAACGGTACAGGCACTGAATCAAGAGTTCGACAGGCTCAATGGACGAATCGAAGTCCTGTCTCGGAATCGTGATGCAGTTGCGAAGTACCTCGACGAGCTGAAGCGCCGACAGGGTCGAAGGCGTTGACGTCGCCGCGGGCTCGATGTCGTCAGCAGCGCTGTTCGTGCCATGGATCTTGAGGCAACCACACTGGGTGATGGTCGTGGGGCAGGCTTGTCGGCGATTGTGGTCAGCGCCTCGGTGGCGTCGACTGAGGCTAAGCCAAGTGGCTATGACTCACGTCAGCCCGCCGAGCGTGTGGAGCTCGTCCTGAGTCAACTCTAGATCGCCGGCGGCCATGTTCTCTTCCAGATGCGCACGACGCGATGTCCCGGGGATTGGAAGCATGACCGGTGAGACGTGCAGGAGCCAGGCAATTGCCACCTGGCCCACGGTGCATTGATGTGCCCGGGCGATGTCGGCGAGCGCCTGGTGGGCCGAGTCGAGCCCGCCCTGTGCGACCGGCGCCCATGGAATGAACGTGAGCCCATCGCGCTCACACACCTTCAGCATGTCCTGCGCGCTGCGGTCCATGACGTTGAATCGGCTTTGCACACTGACGATGTCGGCGATCTGCCGCGCCTCGTCGAGCTGTTCCACGGTGCACTGCGACATGCCGATGTCGCGGATCTTGCCCTCGTCCTGGAGTGACTTGAGCTCACCGATCTGATCCGCCAACGGCACTTTCGGATCCACCCGGTGCAGCTGCAACAGATCGATCTGGTCGACGCCCAAACGGCGCATGCTCATCAACACCTGCTGCCGCAGGTATTCGGGTCGTCCGACCGGAGGCCACGCGGCCGGGCCGAGGCGTTTCGGTCCTGCGTCAGTGTCGATGACATCCGGTCCATTTCGCGTCAGGCCGGCCTTCGTCGCGATCACGACGTCGTCGGGGTACGGATGTAGCGCCTCCCGCAGGATCTCCTCGGCGACGTGGGGCCCGTAGGAGTCGGCGGTGTCGATGAACTGCACGCCGAGGTCGACGGCCCGACGGGCCACGGCGATGCATTCGTCGCGGTCCTCGGGCTCACCCCAGATCCCGCGGCCTGTGAATCTCATCGATCCGAAACCCAGCCTGGACACCTTCTTGCCGGCAATACCGATTGCCTGCGGGTGCAGATTCACCATCACAAATACCTCCAGTTCAGTTGTAAATCAATGTGTTTCGCGCGTCCGCGTCGAAGTCGCAGAACATCTTGGTGAAGTACGCAGGCTGCTCCTCGGCCACCCAGTGGCCACAGTCCGGGACGAGGTGCTCCGTCACCGATTCGGCGACCTCTTCACACATCGCCCGGAAGTTCCTGGCCAGCGGCCCGGAAGCGCCCCCGGATGCCAACACCGGAACGGTGAGCTTGCCGTGCTCCTGCAACGAGGCACGGTTGTCGTCGGCGTCGCGGTCGAGCTCGCGGTAGATCTCACACATGGCGCGCATCGCTCCCGGCGCTTCGAACGCGCGGGCGTACACGTCAAGGTCCTCATTGGAGATGGCATCCGGTTGGTAGGTCAACTCGTCGAAGAATCGATTGATGTACCACCGCTCACGTCCATGCGTGAGGTACACCGCGACGTCGGGATTGGCATGAAACGAGAACTGCCAGGCCGACTTCTGGGCCACGCGCCAGTCGTAGTAGGCGGTACCCGGCAACGGAGCTTCCATGAAGGTGGCGCTGACGACGTCTTCGCGGTACCGCAGCGCGTAACCGAGCGCCAGCGTCGACCCGAGGTCGTGACCGACGAGCGAAACCGGCTCCGTCACACCCAAGGTGTCCCGCAGTAGCGAGTGAACATCACCGGCCATCGTCCATTTGTCGTAGCCGTCACGTGGTTTGTCAGAAGCTCCGGCGCCGCGGTAGTCGGGCATGATCACCCGGTAACCGGCGGCGGCGAGCGGCATCATGACCTTGCGCCACTCGTATCGCGTCTGGGGAGCGCCATGAAGGAGCACGACGGTCCCTCGGGGTTCAGCCGGCGTGACCACCGTGTAACCGAGGCGAACCGTCCCGGCCGGGTCGACCAACTCCCGGCCGTGCCGGACCTCGGCATCGCGTGTTGTGGTCATGGTGTCGGTATCTCTCTGCAGCGTCGCTGGTTTGAGACAACTGTGGACATCGCGCACCACGTGCTCCAAACTTGGTTTCGCCAGCTGAAACCAACAGGTTGTGATGTCAGGAACCCGAAAGTCGCCGAAATCTCCCCAGCCGGATCTTCTTCGAAGACCGCTGCTGGTGCTGGAGACGCTTGCCGCCATGGAACAGCCCGCGAGCCTGCTGGCAATCGCATCGGCTGTCGGGTTGTCCAAGGCCGGCGCGTACCGGGTGCTGCGCACGCTGCAGGACGAGGGGTATGTCGACCATGTCGGACGCCGTGGCTATCGCGTAGGAAGCCGCTCCATAGCACTGGCCTCATTGGTGGGGCCGCGCCCCGCGTTGCTCGAACGTGCGCGCCCGGTGCTGTCCAGACTGGCGGCCATGGCTCAGGCGACCGCGACCCTGCATTTGCGCAGCGGCGAGCACCGGGTCCTGGTCCTCGGCGCCGAACAAGGTACCAACCTGCAGGCGCGGCGGATCCACATCGGTGAGCGGTCACCCCTGACCTCCGGTTGCAGCGGGCGCGTGATCTTGGCTCATCTGCCCACCGAAGAGGCAAGCGCGGTGTTGGCGGATTATGCGATCGGCAGGCGTCGCGCAAACCTTGAGCGTGAACTAGGCGCCATCCGAGCCGACGGCTATGCCCTTTCCTTCAGCGAAAATCGTCCGTCCTTCAACGGAATCGGCGCAGCGCTTCTTGACCCGGACACCGGTTACCCGCTCGGGTCGATAGCGATTGCCGGGCCGGACGAGCAACTGCCGGCGGGCGCGCTGCGTACGTTTGTGCGGCCGCTGATCAGCGCGTGCGACGGACTCGCACCACACTTCTCGGCCCTGCTCGGTCCGAACTCCTCGGCGCGGCGGCAAGCTCTCGATGTCACCATCCAGGACTTGGTCGCGGCCGCCCGCGCATGATGCACGGTTGCACCACCTGAAACTTAAATGGCCGCCACCGCGCCTGCCGATTCAGAGTGAAGCCACTCAACGTGAACGGCCAAAGGACACAACATGACCGAGCAATCCCTGAAAGACCGACCGTCCGTCGACGCGGATCAATGGCTACGGCTCTATTACGCTGTGCGAGCGCTCTTTTCCCTTCTCTGGGTCGCCGCTGTCGTTGTCATCGGCTCGGATTCCCCATTGCTGGCGGGTGCGCTACTGCTGATGTACCCGGCGTGGGATGGCCTGGCGAACGTGGTCGATGCCCGGCATAACGGGGGATTGCGCTGTAATCCGACCCAGGCGCTCAACACGGCTGTCAGTTGTCTGGCGACCGTGGCCGTGGCCTTCGGGCTGGCCGCGAGTATGAACGTGGTGCTCGGTATCTTCGGTGTGTGGGCGAGCGTGTCGGGGCTCCTGCAGCTGGCGACGGCCGTCCGCAGATGGAAAACCGTTGGCGCACAGTGGCCGATGGCCCTCAGCGGTGCGCAGTCCGCTGCTGTCGGGGTCATGTTCCTGTGGAAAGCTGCCGGCCCTGTCACTCCCAGCGCTGAGGATATTGCACCCTATGCAGCGTTCGGAGCCGTCTACTTCCTGGTCTCGGCGATCGCGTTGAGCGTGCGCGAAGCACGTCGGCGACGCCGGATTGCCCGGACGGAGTGAGCGTGAGGCGCGCTCAACGTCTCAGCAAGTGCTCGCGCAGATGACCCGACGGCAGCGCATCCCAGCCGGGATCGGCAGGAAGGTCGATGCCGAACCGGTTGGCGAAGATGTCACTGATCAACTCGTAGCACGCACCGATGCGTACGACCTTCATCGTGGAGAAGTCGATCATCGTCGACGATCGGCGATAGAGGTGGTACTTCCGCAAGCCGTAGTCCAGCACCAGATCGACCGCGTCGAGGACGGGTTGTTCGATGTCCTGAACCCGGAACTTCGTCCCCGCACCGGTCAGGTTCGCCGATGAACCGAGCAGCGGTGTCTCGTTCGCGTGCGCGATGCGAACCACCGCATCCTGGAGCGCACCACCGTTGACCAGCATTGCAAGAGTGTCGCCGACAGTGCTCGCTGCGAGCGTCTCGGGTTCGACGGCCGCGACAACCGGGTGAGTGGCGTCGTAAGGCCCGACAACCGCCAACGGAAGATCCGCATCGAGCACCACCGCGTCGACCATGTCCTGCTCACGTCGGCCGAGCTTGTGAACCTCGCGGTGAAGGTCGTAGTTGCCCGCCATCGCGTGGCGTTTGTGCGGGGCCCGTCGTTTGGCCCGAAAAAGCCGAAGCAGCGCCTCGGAGGAACTGGCGATGGCTCCGTAACCGATATCGCTCGGCACGATGACGGCGCCGCCGGCGACCACCGTGTCGTAGATGCGCTGCGCGTCACGGGGAATGTCGTATCTGCTCATGGCTTCTCCGCTCGCCTGACGTTGCTTGTGTCCGGCTCTACACTCGGCGGTCATCGTGAACCGTACAAGCTTGGTTTCGTCCACCGAAACCAACGAGACGTCGGGGACCGTTCACGCCAGTGGCTCGGGTGTGAAGGTGACGTCGACTTCGCCCACGGTCATCGTGACCTGACCTTCGATCACCATGACCTGTACCGCGACCCGTCGATCGACTGTTTCAGCGAGCCGCCGCACCGGCTCGTACGGTATGCGCACCACGTGCAGGTTCTCCAGGCCCGCCACCTTGGGGCCGATGGTGCGCCACCAGGTGGCCACCCCGGCGGCGAATGGGAACAGCCGCACCTGTTCGGCCTGGCCGGCCGCCTTGCCCAAGACGCGTTCGTCGGGTTGGCCCACGTTGATCCACTCCAGGATCCGGCCCGTATAGTCGGCCAGCCGCACGTCTGGTACGCCCGGGGTGGACAGGCCGGCGCCGAACGCCAACTCACCATCGACGTCGGCGAGCCGGTGTGCGCGCAGCCCAAACGCCAACAGCCGCATCACCATCCGCTCATCGGTCTCGCTGGGATGCCGGGCCACTGTCAGCGAGTGATCGGCGTAGTAGCCGTGATCGACATCGGAGACACTGAGTTCCACTTTGAACACCGTTGCGGAAAGGGCCACGTCATAGTGTCCGCCAGGGTGACACTCCGCAATCAGGCGGGTCGCGTCGAGTTGGTCGGGCCGCGTGCGCAGGCGTGAAGCCGGCCGCCACCGCCGCCGTCATCAACGCCACCTTCCGCGGCAGCCCATCCCCAGTACGTTGGGCAAGAGTTAAACAGGGGCGGAGGAGACCATGGCGCCGACGGTGGATCAGCTGAGTCGCGAGGAGAAGGCGGCCCTTGTCTGCGGCCGGGATTTCTGGACCACGACACCGGTCGAGCGCCTGCAAGTCCCCTCGATCGTGCTCACCGATGGCCCGCACGGGGTGCGCCGCCAGAGCGGCGATTCCGACCACCTCGGCCTGGGCGAGAGCCGTCCCGCCACATGTTTTCCGCTCGCCGTGGCGGTGGGGAGCAGCTGGAGTCCGGAGGTCGCCGAAAAGGTCGGTGCGGCGATCGGACTGGAGGCCCGCGCGCTGGGCGTCCACGTGGTGCTCGGTCCAGGTGTCAACATCAAGCGCTCCCCGCTGTGCGGACGCAACTTCGAGTACTACTCGGAGGATCCACTCCTGGCCGGAACACTGGGGGCGGCGCACGTTCGTGGGCAGCAGGCCCAGGGCGTGGGCGCGTCGGTGAAACACTTCGCCGCCAACAACCAGGAAACCGACCGCATGCGAATCAGCGCCGATGTCGACCCTCGCACGCTGCGAGAGATCTACCTACCGACCTTCGAACACGTAATCAGGGATGCCGGTCCGGCCACCGTGATGTGCTCGTACAACCGCATCAACGGTGTCCCCTCCTCCGAAAACCGTTGGCTGCTCACCGATGTGCTGCGTGAGCAGTGGGGTTTCACCGGCGCCGTGGTGTCGGATTGGGGCGCGGTCAGCGACCCCGTCGCCGCGACGCGGGCAGGGCTGGATCTTCAGATGCCGGGGACCGGGGGCCGCAGTGTGCGCCAGATCGTCGAGGCCGTCCAGGCGGGGACCCTCTCCGAGGAAGCGCTCGATGCCGCGGCTGCCCGGGTACTGGCGCTGACCGAATTGGCGAAGGAACCGTCCTCGGAGTTCGATGCCGCCGAACACCATTCGCTCGCCCGCGAGTTGGCCACCGAATGCGCCGTGCTGCTCAAGAACGACCGCGAGGTGCTTCCGCTGGATCCGAGGGCGCGCATCGCGGTCATCGGCGAGTTCGCCCGCACACCGCGCTTCCAGGGCGGAGGAAGCTCGCACGTGAACGCCAACCGCGTCGACGCCGCCCTGGATTTCCTCTGCGAACAGTCCGGCGGCACAGTCGACTTCGCGGCAGGATTCACGGTGGACGGCACCGGAGACGCTGCGGCCCTGCGCGCGGAAGCTGTGGCGACCGCCCGTAACGCAGACGTGGCAGTGGTTTTCGCCGGGCTCGCCGACGCTGATGAATCCGAGGGCTATGACCGAGTGGGTCTCGAATTACCCTCCACACAACGTGAACTGATCACCGCGGTGTCCGCGGCGGCACCCAAGACAGTCGTCGTACTCGCCAACGGTGGCGTCGTCACGGTGGACGGCTGGCACGACGACGTCGACGCCATCTTGGAGGGATTCCTGCTGGGCCAGGCCGGCGGCAGCGCGCTGGCTGACCTGCTGTTCGGAGGTGCGAACCCGTCCGGGCGTCTGGCGGAGTCGATTCCGGTGAAGTTGGCCGACACCGCCAGTTACCTGAATTTCCCGGGCGAGCAGGGTCACGTCCGCTATGGCGAGGGAGTCATGGTCGGATATCGGTGGCACGAGACCGCCGGTGTGGCGGCGCACTATCCGTTCGGCCACGGGCTGTCCTACACCACTTTCGAGGTCACGGACCTGGCTGTCGACGTCACCGGACCAGACACTGCACATCTGAAGCTGACGGTCACCAACACCGGCCGGCGTCGCGGTGGCTACGTCGTGCAGGTGTACGTCGCCACCACAGCCGGTCCGGTACAGCGACCCGTACGCGAGCTGCGGTTCTTTACCAAAGTCCATCTCGACCCTGGCGAAACACGATCCTTGGCAACGGTGCTGGGGCGGCGTGCCTTCGCCTATTGGGATATCGACCGCGACGATTGGGTGGTTGCTCCGGGCGACTACACCGTGCAGGTCTGCCGGGATTCGGCGACCGTGTCCCTCGAGCAGACCGTGACGCTCGAGGGTGACAAGCTGATCCCCGAGCTCACCTTCGACTCCACGATGCAGGAGTGGTTCAGCCACCCGGTGGCTGGGCAGGAGCTGCTGAACGCGCTGGCATCCGGCGCGGCGCAGGTACCCCACGGTGCGCAGCCTTCCGGCGACATGATGCGCCTGGTGGCAGCCATGCCGATGCGGACGGTTATCACGATGCTTGGCGACGCGGCACCGGTGGACGCGCTGGAGGAGTTGATGGCTCGAAGCCGAGGTCGATGATCGGCGGACCGGGATCGACGTCCCGCTGGACCAGGCCAACGTTCTGAAGCTCGGTGAGCCGCTCGCTCAGCACTCGTCTGGACAGCAGGCTAAGGGTCCACGGCCTCCTACATCACCGGTCAACTGCTCATGGTTGACGGTGGACATACCGCTTGACCTTGCCCCTGGGGGAGACTCCACTATGGCGCTACCCGTTACGCACAGCGCAGATCAAAGGAGGATGCCATGGGAGCGCAGGTCTCGATCGGTGACTTCGCCGTGATGACCAGCCTGAGCAGGAAGGCGCTCCGGCACTATCACGACCTCGGCATCCTGGAGCCGGCCCACATCGACCCCCACACCGGATATCGCTTCTACGACACCAGCCAGGTCGACCATGCTCACATCATCCGCCGATTCCGATCCCTGGGTATGTCCATACCCGACATCAAAGCGCTGCTGAGCACCGAGGACGCAGGGGCTCGTAACGAGATCATCACCACGCATCTGGAGCAGATGGAGGCGCAGCTGCAACAGACGCGCGAGACGGTGGGTGCCCTGCGCGAGCTGCTGTCTCCCGTGCACACGCCCGCACGCGTGGAGTTGCGTCGTGAACCAGCGCGCGCCGTATGGTCGATCGGCGCCACCATCGAGGTGGCCGACATCGACAACTGGTTCGGGAGGGCGCTGGGGAGGCTCCGCGACGCAGTCGCGGCCGCGACGAACGGCGATGCCACCATCACGCCCGGCGGTATCTACGACCGGGCACTGTTCCTCGAAGAGCGCGGGGCAGCAACGCTATTCGTCACCGCACCACCTTCCGCGCAACCCCCCGAGGGGGTTCGTGCCGAGACCCTGCCCTCGGCCGAGTACGCGGTCCTGTCCCACCCCGGCGGTCACGACGGCATCGACCGCAGTTACGCGGCGCTGGGGACCTACGTCAACGAGCGCTTGATCAGCGACCAGGGACCGATCCGCGAGCACTACATCGTCGGCACGCACTCAGATCCGATGACTTTCACCGCCACAGAGATCTGCTGGCCCATCTTCACTACCTCCCCTCCACCCGAATCGGCGTAACCCCAACGCAGAGGTGGCGGGTCGTCTGTCAAGCTGCTCGGCAGCGATTGACGGAGGAGAACGATGTCGACACCACAGGATGCAGCCGCCCGTGACACCGAGGCTGTGCATTCGCCATCCCGCGCATGGGCCGCCGTCGTGGTGCTCGCGCTCGTCGGCACCCTCAACTACGTCGACCGCTTCCTGCCGGGCGTGCTGGCCGAACCCATCAAAAAGGACCTGGCCCTGTCGGACACCGCGATCGGCGTCATCAACGGGTTCGGGTTCCTCATCGTCTACGCCGTGGTGGGCATCCTGATCGCGCGTGTCGCCGATCGCGGCCTCTTCGGCACGGTCATCGCCGGCTGCCTGACGTTGTGGGGCTCGATGACCATGCTGGGCGGGGCGGTCCAGTCCGGTCTCCAGCTCGCCCTGACCCGCGTCGGTGTCGCCGTCGGCGAGGCGGGCAGCACGCCGGCAGCGCATGCCTACGTGGCGCGCAACTTCGTCGCGGACAAGCGCTCGGCGCCGCTGGCTGTCACCACCATGGCGATCCCGCTGGCCAGTGCCGCCAGCCTCCTCGGCGGCGGTCTGCTCGCCGAAAGCCTGGGCTGGCGGGCGGCTTTCGTGGTGATGGGTGCCATCAGTGTTCTTCTCGCCCCCGTGGTGCTGTGGGTCGTCGGCAGCCGCCAGAGCTTGCCTGCCCCGCCCCCGCAGCAGCGCGCCGCCGCAGTGAATTGGTGGGATCTTTTGCGCAAGCGCAGCTTCCTCGCCATGGTGGCGGGTACCGCGCTGGTGTCCGCCGCCGGTTACTCGTTGACGACCTTTGCCCCCGCGTTCCTGATGCGCGACCTCGGCATGTCGCTCGGTGAGGTCGGCATCAAGTACGGGCTGGCCACCGGTGCACTAGGGATTCTGGGACTGCTTATCGTGGGGCGGATCGCCGACCGGCTCGCCACCCGTGATCCTCGCTGGCTGTTGTGGATCGTGGTCATTCTGATCGCGGCGTTGCTGCCGGCGTCAGCGTTGGCGTTCATCGTCGAGGACCGCATCTGGTGCGTGTTGCTTCTGGCCTTGGCCTATGTGATCGGCATCGCCTATCTGGCACCGTCCATCGCGGCGATCCAGCGGCTGGTGCTTCCGGAGCAGCGGGCGACGGCGTCGGCCGTCTTCTTGTTCTTCAACGCGACGCTGGGTGCCGTCGGGCCGTTCGTGACGGGGTTGATCAGCGATTCACTGACAGGCGAGCTCGGCGCGCAGGCACTGGGCCGCGCCTTGCTGATCCTGGTACCAACCATGCAGCTGGTGGCTGTCGGCTGTTACGCGCTTGCCGCGCACCGCTACCGGCGTGACATCATCGCCGAATTCTGAGCTGCTGCGTGCGGAAGCCGTTCTGCGCTCATGGCTGAACAGAGGCCGCGACAAGGGTTTTCGCGACGTGGCCGAACATGGTGTCTTTGATCGCGCCCAGCGTGCCGCGGTCTTTGCCGCCGAGGGGACGCAGCAGTTCGACAGCCGAGCGGGTGACCGCGTCCTCAGTGGCGGTGGCATCCACGATGCCGATTTCGTGCGCGTCCCCGCCGCCGAAGCGGCGACCGGTCGTCATCGCGGCGACGGTCGCCTGCGGGGTGAGTTTGGCTTGGATGAGTGCGGCCATACCGGGAGTGAACGGGATCCGGATGTCGACCTCGGGCAGGCAGAAGAAACCGCGATCGACGCGCATGACGCGGAAGTCGTGCGCCAGGGCCAGCATCGCACCCGCGCCGAACGCGTGACCCACGACGGCGGCCGCGGTGGGCACCGGCAGGGTCAACACACGGGCCAGCAGGCTGTGCACCCGTGCGATATAGGCCGCTGCCTGATCGGCATGGGAGCCCAGCCATTCCAGGTCGAGTCCGTTGGAGTAGAACTTCGCCCCCGCCGTGGTGACCAGACCCTGCGCACCGTCGTCGAGCGCCTGCCCGATCAGAACCTCGATCTCGTCGAGAAACCCCGGTGAGAACAGGTTTTCGTCGCTGCCGAGGGTGAGGACGGCGATCGTGTCGTCGAAATCGATCGTGGGTGACATGGTGTGTTGCCTCTCGTGGAATATGCGGGGTGGATCAGTGCTGTCGCTGAAGCGGGGGTGGTCCCACGGCCAGTACGGCACGGACCGCCGCGCGCAGATGGTCGCGCGCGGTGGCATTGCCGAGGCGGTCACGCCGCAGCAGTAGCGCGGTGGGCAGATCGACGACGCAGCTGGTGATGACGTCGACCGCGGCGGCATCCTTGCGGCCCCACATCGCGATGGCCAGCCGCACCATCAGCCCGACCAGCAGCGTGTCCAGCTCGCGCAGTTCGGCGGCGATGTCGTCGGGTATCTCATCGGCGAGGACCTCCTCGCGGCGCACACTCAACAACAACGTCGCTGAATTGGGGTGCTGCGCGGCGAATACCACCGGTGCATCGGCAGCGGCAACAACCGCGTCGCCGGGGCCTGCGTGATCGGATCGGGCGAAGACGCCGTCGACGAGTTCGGTCTGTAGCGCCAGGAAACGTCTGCCTGCCCGTAACCAGGCCCTGCCCATCAGGCCACCACGGGAGGTGAACGAGTGATACAACGCCCCATTGGACACCCCGATGGCCGCACCGATGGCTCGGATCGACACCGCCGCAGCCCCTGACTGAGCCGCCAGTGACTCCACGGCATCGAGCACGCGGTCGGGATCATGCAGGCGGGGGCGAGGCACACGGACAACATAACAGAGCAGTCGCTCTGTTATGAAATACCGACTGGGCGAGAGGCGATCGAGGTGTTCCCGGAATGCTCGTAGCGGATCGCCCAGGACGCGGAGAACTGCTCCCGCGGTGCCAGCCACCGCAGCCCGATACCGCTGTTGAGGGCGTCGGCCTGAGCCGTCATGGGTTCGAGCGCGACCGCGGTGACGAGGTCACCGCCTTTCGGGAACGCACGTGTCACGAAGACATGCAGGAAGCCGAACCCCGCGTCGGCCCAGAGCGACAGCGTCCGACCGTCGGGAGAGCGCAGCGTGTGCGTGCTGCCGCCGCCGGTGTCGCCGGACACGACCCAGCAGTCGTCGAGAGTGAGGTCGGCCACCGAGCGACCGGTGCGCAGGTCCCATGCGGTGCCGCTCACCGGTGTGACTCCCACCGGTATACGTTGGTCGTCGAGGTCGACGTGGAAGTCGCCGTCCACCGTCAGAGTCAACTGATCTGCCGGGACGCCACCGATGGACAGGAACGGGTGGGCACCGAGAGCTACCGGGGCACAGCGTGATCCGATGTTGCGAACCGTGTGTGTGCTCGTCAGTCCCGTGGTGGTCAGCTGGTAACGCACCGCGGTCGCGAGGTCGAACGGGTATCCGTCCCGGGCCTGGATCGGCGCGGCGAGGGTCACCGACGACTCCGAGTGCGCAACGCACTCATATTCCGCGGCGCAGAGAAACCCGTGAAGCGCGGTATTCGTTTCGGGATCGGTGATGTCGAGCTGGAGCGTGCGGCCGTCGTGATGCCATCGACCGTCGCGCACACGGTTGGGCCACGGCGCCAGTACTTTTCCGCAGTAGAAGGGAGCCGGGCGGCCACGGTCGAAGCCGGGGGTGAGATCGATGCCGTCCACCGAAAGGCATCGAACGGCACCGCCGACTCCCGAGATCACACCGCGAACCACTCGGCGTGCCGACGACAGCACCAGGTCGTAGTCGGTTCCCGACACGGATCTCACGCTTGGCTTCACCACGCACCAGCACCATGGCCGGACCGTGTACGGGTGATCGTGGGGTCGGGGTGCCCGGAGTCTCGCATCTGGTTACGCACCGAGGCAGCGACAGATTCCGCGCCGTCAGCGTCCACCAGGGCGATCACGCAGCCTCCGAATCCACCACCGGTCATCCGCGCCCCGAGTGCGCCGGCACGCACCGCAGTTGCCGCGATCAGGTCGATGTGGTCGGTGGTGATCTCGAAGTCGTCCCGCATGGACGCGTGTGACGCATTCATCAGCTCGCCGAACGTGGTGAAGTCACGCGATTCGAGAGCCGCAACGCTGTCGAGGACACGGAGATTCTCGGTGATGATGTGCCGCGCACGACGGGCGTCATCGGGATCAGGGACGCCGTCCAGCACAGCCACCCCGCGGTCCTGCACATCCCGCAGGAAGGACACACCCAGCGCGGTGGCGGCGCGCTCGCACGACGCGCGTCGGGCCGCGTACTCGCCGCCGGCGTGCCGATGCGTCGCGTGGGAGTTGATCAGGAGGAGCGCCACGCCGGATGCTTCCGGGTCGAAAACCACCGAGCGGGTCACCGGCCGGCTGAAGTCGATGAGCAATGCCCGCTGCGGCTCGGCGAACAGGATGGCAAGTTGATCCATCAGACCTGTTGGAGCGCCGACATATTCGTTCTCTGCGAGCGAGGCGATGCGCGCCTGCTCGATCAGGTCGACCTGCCGATCCGTCGCGCGCAGTATCGCTCCGAGCACCGCGCACTCGAGGGCCGCCGACGATGCCAAGCCCGATCCCATCTCGACGCCGCCGGAGATCGACATCGTGCCGCCGGGTACCGCATGTCCTGCGCGCCGCAGCGCCCAGACAATCCCCGCCACGTACGCCGCCCAGCCGGTGACGGCGCCCGGTGTCGTGTCGAGCGGAAACTCGACCCGGTCCTGCGCCCGGTCACTGCTGACGATCATCGTCTCGACCTCAGCGCGCTGGAACGTCACGGCAGTGCGTTCGGGCAGCGCGATCGGCAACGCAAAACCCTTGTTGTAGTCGGTGTGCTCCCCGATCAGATTGACTCGCCCAGGTGCCGAGAAGCACACCACGTCTGAAGCTTTCGTCATCGTCAGAGCTCCCGCAGCGCCTGCGCGAGGGATTCCGGTGTGACGTCGTTGATGAACGCACCCATGATCGACTCCGAGCTCGCCAGGAACTTCAGCCGGGTGGCGCTGCGCCGTGTCGAGATCACCTGCGCGTGAAAGCGCCCTTCGCGTTGGGACTCAGTGTCGCTGTACTGGTGCAGCGCCGCCATGTACGGCAGCGGCTGGTCGTAGAGGCGGTCCAGCCGCTGTAGAACCATCCGGTAGAGCTCGGTGAAATCGTCGAGTTCGGCGTCGTCGAAGTCGAGCAGGTTGTGTGCCGACCGGTGCGAAAAGATGTGCACCTCCACCGGCCAGCGTGCCGCGAACGGGACGAAGGCGGTGAAGGAATCGGTACGGGCGAGGATTCGCGCGCCGGAGGAGATCTCGTGTTCGAGGAGGTCGGTGAACAGGTTGGTACCGTGCGACGCGCGGTGCGCGTGCGCCCGGCGAAGCGTTGCCTCCGTGTGCGGCGTGACATAGGGGTAGCCGTAGATCTGCCCGTGCGGATGGGTGAGGGTGACTCCGATCTCCTCACCGCGGTTCTCGAAACAGAATACCTGCTCGATTCCGTTGCATCCCAACAGGTCGCGCGTGCGGTGGCGCCACACCTCGACGACGAGGCGGGCGTGCCGGCCATCGAGATCGGCGAAGGATCCGGTGTGGTCGGCGGAGAAGCAGACCACCTCGCAGCGTCCGTGGCTCGGTTGGCATACGAAGCCCGGGCCGGGTTCGGTGGGTAGCCGGAACGGGTGTCCGTCGGCGCCGGAAAGGCTTGCAAAGCGGTTCTCGAAGACGACCACATCGTAGTCGGGAGCAGGGATCTCACTGGTCAGACCGTTGGGGCCGGGGCACAGCGGACACTGATCGGCGGGCGGCTTGTATGTGCGATCCTGACGCAGCGCCGCGACCATCACCCATTCACCCGAGATACGGTCGTAGCGCAATTCCGACCGGGCGTTCCGCCGCGCTGGTAGCTGCCGCCGGTCCGCGACCGGGGCGCAGTGGTGTCCCGGGAGGTCGAAGAACAGCAGTTGGCGCCCGTCGGCCAGTGTCCATCGCGTCGGGGTGGTGGTCACTGGTTGGTCGTCGAGGGGGGCGGCGCTGCCGCATCTCCACGGGAAGCGTTGCGGCGCAATGCCAACCAGGGCTGCAAGCGTGCCTGCTCGGCCTCGGCTGCACGGCGGGCGAGGATCTGGTGGTAGCGCTCTATCAACTGGTCCCGGGTCAATCCGAACTCCGGCAGCACCTCGTCGGCGGGCGGCCCACCGTACGGAGCCCAGCTGCGCATGAACGTGACGATATCGTGTGTGAAGCGATCGGGGATCTCGGAACCGGACACGTCAGGACCCGCCCTTCTTCTTGTTGTAGATGTCGAAGCCGACCGCGGCCAGCAGCACGAGGCCCTTGATCACCTGCTGCACATCGCTGCCGATACCGATCAACGACATCCCGTTGTTCAGTACGCCGAGGACGAAACCGCCGATGATGGCGCCCAATACCGTTCCCACGCCACCCGTGGCCGATGCGCCCCCGATGAACGCCGCGGCGATGGCCTCCAGTTCCATGCCGATTCCGGCCTGCGGTGTCGCGGAGTTCAGCCGCGCCGCGAAGAGCAGACCGGCCAGTGCCGACAACAGGCCCATGTTGACGAACACCAGGAACGTCGTGCGCTTGGTCTTGACGCCGGACAGCCGGGCCGCGGCCTCGTTGCCACCAACGGCGTACACCTGACGCCCGACCACGGTGCCGCGCATGATGAATGCATAGATCACGAAGGCGACGGCCAGGATGATGCCGACGACAGGGACGCCACGATAGCTTGCGAGCAGCAGCGTGAAAGCGGCCAGCGCGGCGACGATCGCCGCGCACTTGAACACGAACCAGCCCAGCGGCGCCACCTCGAATCCGTAGCGCGACTGGGTGCGTCGCTGCCGTACCTGCTGCCACACCGCGCCCACCATGACGAGTAACCCGAGGATCACCGTGGGCCAGTGGTAGAGGCTGTTGCCGCCCAGCTCCGGCAGGAATCCACTACTCACCTGAGTGAAACTGCGGGGGAACGGCGCAATGGACTGACCCTCCAGCAGGTACTGCGTCGCGCCGCGGAAGACCAGCATGCCCGCCAGCGTCACGATGAACGACGGGATTCCGACGTAGGCGATCCAAAAGCCCTGCCAGGCACCGATCACCGCTCCCATCAGCAGGCAGAGTCCGACGGCCAGGGGCCACGGCATGGCGTTCTGGATCATCAGGACTGCCGACATCGCACCGACGAACCCGGCGATCGATCCGACGGACAGGTCGATGTGGCCCGAGATGATGACCATGACCATCCCGATCGCGAGGATCAGGATGTAGCCGTTCTGCTGGACGATGTTCGTCACGTTGAGCGGCTTGAGCAGAATGCCACTGGTCCAGATCTGGAACAGGATCACGATCGCAGCCAGTGCGACGACCATCCCGTACTGTCGGACATTGCCGCGCAGCATGGATCTCAGCCGCTCGGCGAGACCCTCCGACGGGGGCGGTGCGCCCGGAGCGCTCGGAGTCGCGTCCACCATGGGGGTGGTGGTCATGTCGTACGTCCCTTCATCATGTAGTGCATCAGGGTCTCCTGCGACGCGTCCCGGCGGGCCACCTCGCCGGTGAGGCGTCCCTCGTTGAGGGTGTAGATGCGATCGCACAGGCCGATCAGCTCGGGCAGTTCGGAGGAGATGACGATCACGGCCTTGCCCGCAGCGGCAAGGGAATTGATGATCTGGTAGATCTCGTACTTGGCACCGACGTCGATGCCGCGGGTCGGCTCGTCCAGGATCAGAACGTCGGGATCGGCGAAGATCCACTTGCTCAGCACGACCTTCTGCTGGTTGCCGCCCGAGAGGTTGCCGGTCGTCGCCCGCACCGACGGGGCCTTGATGCGCATGTCCTTGCGGAAGCCCTCCGCGACCACGGTCTCGTCGTGCTCGTTGATCACCGACAGTCTGCTCACCTTCGGCAGCGACGCCAAGGTGACGCTGCGGGCGATGTCGTCCATCAGATTGAGCCCGAAGTGCTTGCGGTCTTCGGTGGCGTACGCGATGCCGTGAGCGATGGCCTCCGGCACCGTACGCGTGCTGATCTGTCGGCCGTCTTTGAAGACCGTGCCGCCGGCTTTCTTCCCGTAGCTACGTCCGAACACGCTCATCGCCAGCTCGGTGCGTCCGGCGCCCATCAAGCCGGCCAGCCCGACGACCTCTCCGCGGCGCACGGACAGCGATACGTCGTCGACGACCTTGCGCTGTTGATCGACCGGGTGGAACACCGTCCAGTTTTCGATGGCCAGTGCGACCTCACCGATAGCGTGGGCCTGCCGGTCGGGGAAGCGGTCCGTCATGTCGCGACCCACCATCCCGCGGACGATGTGCTCTTCGGTGAGTTCCCGGTCGACGGAACGGGTTTCGATCGTCTGACCGTCTCGCAGGATCGTCACCGAATCGGCGACTCGCATCACCTCGTTCAGCTTGTGCGAGATGATGATGCAGGTAAGTCCCTGCTCCCGGAGGCCGAGGATCAGGTCCAGCAGATGCCTGCTGTCCTCGTCGTTGAGAGCTGCGGTCGGCTCGTCGAGGATGAGCAGTTTGACCTTCTTCGACAGCGCCTTGGCGATTTCGACGAGCTGCTGTTTGCCGACGCCGATGTCGGAGATACGGGTGTTCGGGTTCTCCTTCAGCCCGACGCGGTCCAGCAGGTGCTGTGCGTGGGTGATGGTCTCGTGCCAGTTGATCACCCCGCCTCGGGCGTGCTCGTTGCCGAGGAAGATGTTCTCGGCGATCGACAGGACGGGCACCAGGGCAAGTTCCTGATGGATGATGGCGATGCCGCGGTCCTCGCTGGAACGTATGTCCTTGAAATCGCCAGGGCGACCGTCGAAGACGATCTCACCGTCGTAACTACCGTGCGGATAGATCCCGCTGAGCACCTTCATCAGGGTGGATTTTCCTGCGCCGTTCTCCCCGCAGATCGCGTGGATCTCACCGCGACGCACCGTGAGAGTGACCTCTCGCAGTGCAGTGACGTTGCCGAAGCGCTTGGTGATGCCGCGCATCTCCAACAGCGCCGCCGTATCGGGTCCGCTCACGCCAGCTGCGCCTGGGTGTAGTACCCGGATTCGACGAGCACCTTCTCGTAGTTGGATTTGTCGACACTGACCGGTTCGAGGAGGAAGGCCGGCACCACCTTGACGCCGTTGTCGTAGGTCGTGGTGTCGTTCGTCTCCGGGGTTCCGCCGGTGAGCAGTGAATCCGCCATCTGGACAGCGGCTTTCGCCAACTCCCGGGTGTCCTTGAACACGGTCTGGGTCTGCTCACCGGCGATGATCGACTTCACCGACGCCAGTTCGGCGTCCTGGCCGGTGACGATCGGCAGTGGGTTGGCGGGAGTGCCGTAACCGGCGCTCTTCAGCGCGGAGATGATGCCGACCGACATGCCGTCGTACGGGGACAGGACGGCATCCACGCGCCCGCTGGTGTAACTGCGGCTGAGCAGGTTGTCCATCCGGGACTGCGCCAGCCCGCCGTCCCACCGAAGCGTCGCGACCTGGTCGAACGACGTCTGCCCGCTCTTGACCACCAGCTTGCCGCTGTCGATGTGGGGCTGTAGGACGCTCATCGCGCCGTCGAAGAAGAACGTCGCGTTGTTGTCGTCGGGCGAACCCGCGAACAACTCGATGTTGAAGGGGCCCTTGCCCTGTGCGACGCCGAGCTTGTCGACGATGTAGGTGGCCTGCAGGACACCGACTTTGAAATTGTCGAACGTCGCGTAGTAGTCCACATTCTCCGACCCGCGGATCAACCGGTCGTAGCTGACCACGGGGATGTCGGCGTCGGCTGCCCGCTGCAGGATGTCGGTCAGCGAGGATCCGTCGATGGGTGCGACGACGAGCACCTTGACGCCCTTGGTGATCATGTTCTCGATCTGCGACACCTGGTTCTGGACGACGTCGTCGCCGTACTGCAGGTCGGTGTCGTAGCCCAGAGCCTGAAACTGCTCGGCCATGTTGTCCCCGTCGGCGACCCACCGCTCCGAGGACTTCGTGGGCATCGCGATGCCCACCGTGCCCGTGCGGTCGCCGGAGCGGGCGCCGCCGCCCTCGGGTGAGGTCGACCGACCGCAGCCCGCGCTGGCGAGGGCGGCGGCTATGGCGAGCGCGCCCACGATTCGAACAAAGTTCTTGCGCATGAAGTCCTCCGATGTCTCAGTTTCGGGTTGCGGTCACGGGGAGCGGCCCCAGCATGTGAGCGCTAACATCCGAATCCTGTGACGGCGGTCACGCCTTTGTCAAGAGGTGCGCCGGGTCAAATGTGAGCGCTAACAAATGTTTGACAGCCCGCAAATGTGAGCGTTAACATCCCTGAGGTGTAGCGCAGATCACATCGCGGCTGCGTCACTCAAATTCCCTGACGATCCGGCCCGGACCGGGCATGACCTCGACGAACGCGGACATCAAAGGAGCAGTCGTGAACAAATTTCTGATTGCGATGCTGGGCATCGCGACGGCAGGTGTCCTCACCGCCTGTGGGAGCGGACCGGCCCCGGCCGGCCAGTCCGGCGGAGGTGGGGCCGACGGCGGACAGATCACGATGGGCTTCTCCCAGGTGGGCGCGGAAAGCGGGTGGCGGACCGCGAACACGACGTCCATCCAGGAGGCCGCCAAGGAGGCAGGCGTCGATTTGAAGTTCTCCGACGCCAACGGTGAACAGGAGAATCAGATCTCCGCGATCCGCTCGTTCATTCAGCAGCGCGTCGACGTCATCGCTTTCAGTCCGGTGGTACGTACCGGTTGGGACGCGGTGCTTCTGGAGGCCAAGAACGCCGGAATCCCGGTCATCCTCACCGACCGTGCGGTCGACACGACGGAACCCGATGTCTACAAGACCTTCATCGGGGCGGATTTCGTACAGGAGGGCCAGTGGGCCGGCGATTGGGTCGCCAAGGAGTTCGCCGCCGCCCCCGGCCCGGTGAACATCGTGCAGCTGGAGGGCACCACCGGCTCCGATCCCGCACTGGAACGCACCAGTGGGTTCGCCGAAGCCATCGCCGTGAACCCGAACCTGAGGGTGATCGCCTCGCAGACAGGTGATTTCACGCGATCCGGTGGCAAGCAGGTGATGGAGGCCTTCCTGAAAGCGCATCCCGACATCGACGTCGTCTTCGCGCAGAACGACGACATGGGTCTCGGCGCGGTCGAGGCGATCGAAGCGGCGGGCAAGAAACCCGGGGTAGATATCAAGATCGTCGCCATCGACGCCACACGGGACGGCATGCAGGCCACCGCCGACGGCAAGTTCAACTTCCTTGTCGAGTGCAACCCGTTGCTCGGCCCGCAGTTGATGGACATCGCGAAGAAGGTCGTCGCCGGCGAGACCGTGCCCGCCCGCATCGTCACCGAAGACCAGACTTTCGACCAGGCGCAGGCTGCCGCCGCACTTCCCGAGCGCAAGTACTGAGCACGGGTCGGCGAGGGATCCCACGATGACTGCACCACCGCCCGTGGTGGAGATGCGGGACGTCTCCATCGATTTCCCCGGGGTCAAGGCACTCGACTCCGTCGACTTCCGGCTGCTCCCCGGCGAGATTCACGCCCTGATGGGCGAGAACGGCGCCGGAAAGTCGACGCTGATCAAGGCGCTGACCGGGGTGTACGACATCGATTCGGGATCCATCGCGGTCGGCGGGGTGGAGCAGCGGTTCAGCGGACCGCGTCAAGCGCAGGATGCGGGCATCAGCACGGTGTACCAGGAGGTCAACCTCTGCACGAATCTCACTGTGGCAGAGAATATTCTGCTCGGTCGTGAACCCCGTCGACTGGGTCGTATCGACTATCGTGCGATGAACCGCCGCGCCGCCGAACTTCTCGGCCAACTCGACGTGAGCATCGAGCCGACCTCGACACTCGGTGAGCATCCCATCGCCCTACAGCAACTGGTCGCCATCGCACGGGCGACAGCGGTGTCGGCCAAGGTACTCATCCTCGACGAGCCGACCTCCAGTCTCGATGCGGATGAAGTCGCCGAACTCTTCCGGGTGATGCGCCGGTTGCGCGACGGCGGTGCCGCGATTCTGTTCGTCTCCCACTTCCTCGACCAGGTGTACGCGATCTCGGACCGAATGACGGTGCTGCGCAACGGCCGTCTCGTGGGGGAGTACCGCACCGCAACCCTGGACCGGGTGAAGCTGGTCGCGGCGATGCTGGGTCACGAACTGGACCTTCTCGAAGAAATCGGCGACGCGTTGGAGGACCGCGCCGCCGAACGCGACACCGACGGCGGCGAACCGGTGATCAGTGTTCGGGACCTGGGTCGCGCACCCGCCGTGCAGCCGCTCGATCTCGACGTCCACCACGCAGAGGTGGTGGGCCTGGCGGGGCTGCTGGGTTCGGGCCGAACGGAATTGGCCCGCCTGCTCTTCGGCGCCGACCGTGCCAGCAGTGGACGGATCACCATGAATGGCAAAGCGGTCACCCTGCGCTCACCGCGCGCGGCGATCGCCAACGGCATCGCCTTCTCGTCGGAGGATCGCAAGGGCGAAGGCATCATCGGCGAGCTCACCGTCCGCGACAACCTGGTGCTCGCGCTGCAGGCGCGCCGAGGGTTCGCCCGCCCGCTGTCCAGCCGGGTGAAGGACGACCTCGTCGATCGCTACATGGAGGCCCTCGACATCCGGCCGCGCAATCCCGGCGCACTGGTCAAGAACCTCAGCGGCGGCAACCAGCAGAAGGTGCTGCTGGCACGCTGGTTGATCACCGAGCCGCAGCTGTTCATCCTCGACGAACCCACCAGAGGTATCGACGTGGGAGCCAAGGCGCAGATCCAGAAACTGGTCGCCGATCTCGCCGTCGACGGCATGGGGGTGGTCTTCATTTCCGCCGAACTCGACGAGGTCGCCCGGATCAGCGACCGGATCGCGGTGCTACGCGACGGGCAGTGCATCGCCGTCGTCGGCAAGGAGTGCGGCGTCCGCGAGCTGACCGCACTCATCGCGGGCGGAGCGCAGCGATGATCAAGAAGCGCAGCGCGTCGCCGCTGCTGTGGCCCACCCTGGCCCTGATCGCGCTGCTGATCGTGAATGTCATTCTGACACCGAGCTTCCTGAGCATCCGTGTGCAGGACGGCCACCTCTTCGGCAGCCTCATCGACATCCTCCGTAACGGCGCGCCCACCATGCTGGTCGCCCTCGGAATGACCCTGGTCATCGCCTCGCGCGGTATCGACCTTTCCGTCGGCGCGGTGGTCGCCGTCAGCGGAGCGCTGGCGTGCGCGCACATCGCCGCGTCGGCCGACCCGGCGAGCGTCGGCTCGGTCATCACCGCCATGGGCATCGCTCTCGGCGTCGCCGTCGGGCTCGGGTTGTGGAACGGCATGTTGGTCTCGGTCTTCGGGGTCCAGCCGATCATCGCGACCCTCGTCCTCATGACCGCCGGCCGGGGCATCGCCCTGTTCATCACAGACGGTCAGATCGTCACCACAGTCAGTGCTCCCTTCAAAGTGCTGGGTGCCGGCTTCGTATTCGGCTTGCCCGTCGCGATACTGGTCAGCCTCTCGGTGTTCGCGCTCGTGGGTCTGCTCACCCGACGCACCGCACTGGGCATGCTGCTGGAGTCGGTCGGTGTTAACCCGGAGGCCAGCCGGCTCGCGGGTGTCCGGCATCGGTCCATCGTCTTCGCGGTCTACGTCTTCTGCGCCCTGTGCGCCGGCATCGCCGGCCTGATGATCGCGTCCAACATCTCGGCCGCCGACGCCAACAACGCCGGACTGTGGATCGAGATGGACGCCATCCTCGCCGTGGTCATCGGTGGGACCTCGCTGCTCGGTGGACGATTCAGCCTCACCGGAACCATTCTGGGAGCGCTGATCATTCAGACGCTCACGACGACCGTGTACACCGCGGGCATCACCCCGGAGACGACGCTGGTGTTCAAGGCCCTTGTCGTCATCGCTGTGTGCCTACTGCAGTCGCCCAAATTCCGCGCCGGCCTCTTCCGTCGCCGACCCTTGCGGACCAAGGGGCCGACATCCCCGGCCGAGAAGGGCGCCGCCGCCGGATCGGCGATCGTGCCAGAGCGATCCGCGGTGGCGGCGAAGTGAGCATCGGAATCGACGTGCGGCCCCGGGCGGTCGCCGGCAGCCTGCTACGGCGTGCCACCGGACGGTATCTGTCTCCGCTGGCCTCGCTGGCACTGTTCGTCGTGATGTTCGTGGTTGTCGTGGCTCGCTACGACTTCGCCAGTCCCGCACAGGTGTTCCTGAACCTGTTGGTGGACAACGCATATCTGATCGTTCTGGCGGTCGGCATGACCTTCGTCATCCTCACCGGGGGTATCGATCTTTCGGTCGGATCCGTGGTGGCGCTGTCCACCGTGACCGTCGCGAGCGCGCTGCAGGCCGGATGGCCGATGCCGCTGGCCGTGGGCACGGTGCTGGTGGTCGGGCCGTTCCTCGGGATGCTGATGGGCTTGATCATCGAGAACTTCGACGTGCAGCCGTTCATCGTGACGCTTGCGGGCATGTTCCTGGCTCGCGGGCTCTGCTACGTCATCAGCGTCGACACCCTGCCGATCACCGATCCGGTGCTGCGCGTCATCGGGCTGAACTACGTGTACCTCTACGAGGACAAGTTCATCCGCTGGACAGTCGTCATTGCGGCCGTGGTGGTGGTCATCGCGGTCTATGTGCTGCACCAGACCCGATTCGGCCGCACGGTGTACGCCGTCGGTGGCAACCGGCAGTCGGCACAGCTGATGGGGCTGGACGCGTCCCGGGCGCGGGTCTCGGTGTATGCGATCAGCGGATTCTGTGCCGCGCTCGCGGGCCTGCTGTTGGCCGTGCAGAAACTGTCGGGCTACAGCCTCAACGGCATCGGCATGGAGCTCGACGCCATCGCGGCGGCTGTGATCGGCGGTGTCCTGCTCTCCGGTGGCGTCGGCTTCGTACTGGGGTCGGTCATCGGCGTTCTCGTGCTGGGCACGATACAAACATTCGTGACAGCGGAGAACCTCGACTCGTACTGGACCCGGATCATGACGGGCGCTTTGCTCTTGGTCTTCGTGCTGGTGCAGCGACTAGTGGTGAGGAAGCACGGATGAGCCCCCAATCGAACACATCCTCGACGGCGAAACCGGTGATGGCCGACGTCGCGCGGCTGGCGGGAGTCAGTCACCAGACCGTTTCGCGAGTCATCAACGGGTCGGCCAACATTCGGCCCGCCACGAAGGCCCGTGTCGAGGAAGCCATCCAGGAGCTCGGTTACCGGCCCAACACCGCGGCGCGGGCACTGGTGACGCGGCGCTCCGGGATCATCGGCGTCGTGGGGTCCAATAGTGGGCTCTACGGACCGGCGAGCATCCAGCGCTCCGTACTCGAGGCCGCACGATCAGCCGGCTACTTCTCCAGCCTCGTTCCGCTCGCCGAGGTGACCGTCGAGGAACTCCACAGCGCCCTCGACCATCTCGTCCGCCAGTCCGTCGAGGCCATCGTGATGATCGTCGGCAAGGAGGATGCGCTCGCGGTCGTGCACGCGACGAGTGCCGGTGTGCCGCTGATCGTGGTCGAGGGCGATCTCTCCGGCCGCGGGTTGACGGTCGGCGTCGACCAGATCGAGGGTGCGCGGCAAGCCACCCAGCATCTCCTGGACCTGGGGCACCGCTCGATCGACCACGTGGCGGGCCCCCTGACCTACACCGAGGCCAAGGGCCGTCGCACCGGCTACGAGGAGACGATGCGCTCGGCGGGCCTGGTCGCAGGGGAGCTCTGGGAAGGCGACTGGACCCCGCAGAGCGGCTACCGGATCGGCCGTGAACTGGTCCAAAATGCGCGCAGTACAGCGGTATTCGTCGCCAATGATCAGATGTCGATCGGATTGATGCACGCATTCGCGGAGGCGGGCGTGCGGGTGCCCGAGGACGTCAGCGTCGTCGGGTTCGACGACATCCCCGAATCCGGCTATCTCAACCCGGCGCTCACGACCGTCAGACAGGACTTCCGGGTCCTCGGTCAGCGGGCCATCGACCTGGTGACCAAGACGTTGGAAGGCGCGCCGTCCAGTGTGCCCCTCCTCGTCCCGGAACTGATCATCCGTGCCAGTACGGCCCCGCCACAGGAGGCGTCATGAAGAACGAAAAATATGCGGTCGGTGTGGATTTCGGCACACTGTCCGGACGGGCGCTGGTAGTCCGCGTCAGCGACGGTGCCGAGATGGCCAGTGCCGAGCACGTCTACACCCACGCCGTGGTCACCGAAACCCTGCCCGGCAGCCAGATTCGACTTCCCTCGCAGTGGGCACTGCAGGTGCCGTCCGACTACGTCGACGTCCTGCGCACTGCCGTGCCCGAGGCCGTCGCGAAGGCGGGTATCGACCCCCTAGACGTCGTCGGCATCGGCACCGACTTCACCGCCTGCACCATGGTGCCGGTCCGCGGCGACGGAACCCCGCTGTGCGAACTCGACGGCTTTGCCGAGCGACCACACGCGTACGCCAAGCTTTGGCGCCACCATTCCCCGCAACCGCAGGCCGACCGCATCAATGCCGTCGCGGCCCGACGGGGGGAGAGCTGGCTGCCCCGCTATGGCGGACTGATCTCCAGTGAGTGGGAGTTCGCGAAGGCCCTGGAGATCCTCGAAGAGGATCCCGAGGTGTACGCGGCGATGGACCGCTTCGTCGAGGCCGCGGACTGGATCGTGTGGCGGCTCACGGGAACCTACGTACGCAACGCGTGCAGTGCCGGATACAAGGGCATTCGGCAGGACGGCCGCTACCCGTCACGGGAATTCCTCGGCGAAGTCCGGCCCGAATTCGCGGACTTCGTCACCGAGAAGCTGGATCACCAGATCGGTCGCCTCGGGCAGCGGGCGGGCGGGCTCACCGCCAAAGCCGCCCGCTGGACCGGCCTGCCGGAGGGCATCGCCGTCGCGGTGGGCAATGTCGACGCGCACGTCACCGTAGCCGCGGCCGACGCGCTGGAGCCCGGATGCCTGGTCGCCATCATGGGAACCTCCACCTGTCACGTGATGAACTCCGATGTCCTACGAGATGTGCCCGGCATGTGTGGCGTTGTTCGGGACGGAATCTCCGAGGGCAGTTGGGGATACGAGGCCGGCCAGTCCGGGGTCGGCGACATCTTCGGCTGGTTCGTGGACAACTGCGTTCCCGAGAGCTATCACGTCGAGGCGCGCAGGCGCGGGCAATCCCTGCACACCTATCTCACCGAATTGGCGAGCCAGCAGCGCGTCGGTGAACACGGCCTCGTCGCGCTGGACTGGCACAGCGGCAACCGATCGGTCCTCGTCGATCACGAGCTGTCCGGGGTGATGATCGGTCAGACGCTGCAGACCACCTGCGTCGACATGTACCGCGCGCTGCTGGAGGCCACCGCATTCGGCACCAGGATGATCGTGGAGACGTTTCTGGCCAGCGGTGTGCCGGTCACCGAATTGGTCGTGGCGGGCGGACTTCTGAAGAACCGGCTGTTGATGCAGATCTACGCCGACGCCGTCGGGCTACCACTGTCGACGGTGCCGTCGGCACAAGCGCCCGCACTGGGCTCGGCAATCCACGCTGCCACGGCCGCAGGCGTTTTCGACAACGTTCCCGCCGCTGCGGCTCAGATGGGTCGCCGGACCCGCAACGCCTACGAGCCGATCCCCGAGAATGCTGACGCCTACAACAGGCTCTACCGCGAGTACGTCGCGGCCTACGAATGGTTCGGCCGCGGTAACGAGATGATGCGCCGTCTGCGGCGCATCGGAGCCCGAGAGACGCTGGGAGCCACAGCATGACGATCACCTCCGACGTCGACCGCGTCATTGCCGACCTGCGCGAGCAGGTCTGCGAGTTGCACACGCACCTCACCCGGTACGAACTGGTCATCTGGACGGCGGGCAACGTCTCGGCCCGGGTGCCCGGCCGCGATCTGATGGTGATCAAACCATCAGGCGCCGACTACGATTCGCTGACCGCCGCCGACATGGTCGTATGCGACCTGTACGGTAACCTGGTCGACGGCGCGCTGAACCCGTCCTCGGACACCGCAGCCCACGCCTACGTCTACCGGCATATGCCCCACGTCGGTGGGGTGGTGCACACGCATTCCACCTATGCCACCGCGTGGGCTGCCCGCGGTGAGCCGATACCCTGCGTGCTGACCATGATCGCCGATGAATTCGGCGGAGAAGTCCCCGTCGGCCCTTTCGCGCTCATCGGCGACGACTCCATCGGTCGGGGCATCGTGGAGACGTTGCGGCACAGCAGATCTCCTGCGGTGCTGATGCGGAGCCACGGACCGTTCACCATTGGCCGCACCGCCCGGGACGCCGTCAAGGCCGCCGTTATGGTCGAGGACGTGGCCCGCACGGTCCACATCAGCCGCCAGCTCGGGTCGGCGTCGCCGCTGGCCGATGCCGACGTCACCGCGCTCTTCGAGCGCTATCAGAACGTGTACGGCCAGGTCGGCCGTTCAGAAACCCCCGAGGAGACACGATGACCGCGCCCGCGCTCGCCACCAGTCAGGTGTGGCTGGTCACGGGCAGTCAGCACCTGTACGGTCCGGAGATTCTCGATCAGGTCACCGACCAATCGCGGCAGATCGCCGAGCGACTCGACGCGAGCAGCGAGGTACCCGTCGAGGTGCGGTGGCTTCCGGTGGTCACCGACACGGAGCAGATTGCCAGGGTGTTCGCCGAGGCCAACAGCACGGACGAGTGCATCGGCGTCATCGCGTGGATGCACACGTTCTCCCCGGCGAAGATGTGGATCCGAGGGCTCAAGGCGCTGCGCAAGCCCCTGTTGCATCTGCACACCCAGTTCGGTGTCGAATTGCCCTGGGGCACCATCGACATGGACTTCATGAACCTGAATCAGGCCGCGCACGGCGACCGGGAGTTCGGGTACATCCAGAGCCGGCTTTCCCATCCACGCAAGACGATCGCAGGCCATGTCGATCACGGCGACACCCGGCGCCGGATCGGCTCGTGGGTCCGGGCCGCCCTCGGCAACGCCGAGCTGTCCACGCTCAAGGTGGCGCGCTTCGGGGACAACATGCGCGGGGTGGCCGTCACCGAGGGGGACAAGGTCGAGGCCGAGGCGCACTTCGGGGTATCGGTCAACACGTACGGCGTCAACGATCTGGTGAACGTCGTGGACCGCGTCAATTCCGCAGATGTCGACAAACTGGTCCGCGAGTACGAACACACCTACCGGCTGGCCGACGAACTGCGGCCCGGTGGCGACAGGCATGCATCGCTGCGCCATGGTGCTCAGATCGAACTGGGTCTGCGAAAGTTTCTGCAGCAGGGTGGCTTCGGCGCGTTCACCACGAATTTCGAGGACCTCGGTGGGCTGCGCCAGCTGCCCGGGCTGGCGGTGCAGCGGCTGATGGCCGACGGTTACGGATTCGGTGGTGAAGGCGATTGGAAGACAGCGATGATGCTGCGCGCCATCAAGGTGATGGCCGAGGGTCTGCCCGGCGGCACGTCGTTCATGGAGGACTACACCTACGACCTGACACCGGGCCGTGAGCGCATCCTGGGTGCGCACATGCTGGAGGTGTGCCCGACCATCGCGGCGGGCACCCCGACGCTGGAGGTGCATCCGCTGTCCATCGGCGGTCGCGACGATCCGGTGCGGCTGCGGTTCACGGCCGCACCCGCCGACGCGGTCGTCGTCGGAATCTGTGACATGGGAAGCCGGTTCCGTTTGGTGGCCAACGAAGTTCGCGTTGTGGAGCCGACGGCCGACCTCCCCAACCTACCGGTGGCCTGCGCCGTGTGGGAGCCGCTGCCCTCGTGGTCGACCTCGGCGGAGGCGTGGCTGATGGCCGGTGCGCCGCACCACACGGTGCTCACGACCGCACTCGGCACCGAGACGATCGACGACTTCGCCGCGATGACGGAGACCGAGTTACTCGTGATCGACGCCGACACCACGACCCGCAAGTTCGCCCATGAGATCAGGTGGAACGACGTGTACCACCATGTCGCGGCCGGGCTGTGAGCGGAGACGCACGGCGATGAAAGCGGCACGGCTGCACGGCATCGGGGATCTGCGCGTTGGCACCGAGCCGGAACCGGGTGCACCGGCGCCGGGGTGGTCCTTGCTGCGGGTGACCTCCGTCGGAATCTGCGGCTCCGACCTGCACTGGTTTGTCGACGGCGGCATCGGCGAGAACCGGATCGAGTATCCCGTGGTGCCGGGGCACGAGTTCGCCGCCGTCGCGGTGACCGGGCCGTATGCCGGACGCCGCGTCGCGGTGGATCCCGCGATCCCGTGCCAGAATTGCGAATTGTGTCTGGCAGGCCAGCACAACCTTTGTCCCACAGTGCAGTTCGCCGGACATGGGGCCGTGGACGGTGCGCTGCAGGAGTACCTGCTGTGGCCTGACCGGCTACTGCATCCGCTGCCCGACGAGCTGAGCGACGATGCGGGCGCGCTGCTGGAACCGCTGGGGGTCGCGATCCACGCGGTGCGCATCAGCCACCTACGGCCAGGCGCCGATGTGCTGGTGATCGGCGCGGGTCCGATCGGTCAGCTGGTGGTGCAGGTGGCGCGCAAGCAGGGTGCTGCCAGAGTGTTCGCCGTCGAGCCGCTGGTGCACCGAAGGCTCTCGGCCCTGGGCGCCGGAGCCGACGCGGTGTGGTCGTCCGCCGACGGAGCCGACGCGGTGCTCGATGCGACCGACGGCCGGGGCGTCGACGTCGTCATCGAGGTGGCCGGCACCGACTCGGCCATCGGTACTGCTGTCGCCGCCAGCCGGCCGGGCGCCCGGGTGGCGCTCGCGGGCATCCCTTCCGAGGACGCGTCGTCCTTTCCGGCCGCCGACGCGCGCCGCAAGGGCCTGACGTTTGCGATGGTGCGCCGCATGCTCGACACCTATCCCGGCGCGATCGCGATGGCGTGCAACGGGATAGACCTCGACGCTCTGGTGACCGACCGCTATGCGCTGACCGACGCCGCCAAGGCATTTGTCGCGGCGTCGGAGCGACGCGGCGACAAGGTCGTCGTCGCGGTGTCACACAGCTGATCGGCTGAGCACTACGGGCAGCCGCGCCCCTCTCTAATCGATTGAGCGGTCGTTGTCGCGGCCACGCGTCGGGACGGGGGCACGCATGCTCAGCAGGTGTGAGCTCATTGTCTCGCCATGACTGTCCAGAGCCGGCTCCGCGGGCGCTTCCCAGATATCTTGGTCAAGGTCGAGGACGTTCTGGCAGCTCAGATAGCTGACCACGTGGACAGTGGCGCAGTCGATCTCGCGGTGACCGCGGCGTCGGCCGGTCCGCAGCGCGACACGATTGCCGCATTATCGATCGACTTCGAACCGACATCAAATGTCAGACCCAGCGCGCATGCTGACGTCAATACGAAGGGAGCCGCAATGTGCTGGCAATGTGACAATCCGAACGGCACAACCGAGGATTACTTGCAGGAACTCCGTGCCACCATCCGCGACCACGGCTGGGTTGTGCAATACGTCGAAAGTGACAAGAGGCCATTCGCGTACACCATCGGTCTCCATGACCGGGGTCTGCCGGAATTGATGATTACCGGTCTCGCGGCCGACGTCGCTTGTCGCGTGCTCAACTCCATCGGACACATGATCGTGGACGAGGGCACGGTGTTGGCGCCGGCAGTGCACATCGACTACGAGGATCGGTTTCTCATCGAGGTCGTCGCAGTCGAACATCCCGATGTGCACTTGAAGTTCGCCGTCGGCATGTATGGCCCTAACATCCGCGCTCTACAGCTGGTGTGGGCTGATGACAGGGGTCGGTGGCCGTGGGATGCCGGGTGGGGCCACGGACGGCGCCGCCAGCCCGTTCTCGGGCGGCGAGCAGAATGGCCGAACTCGGCGGCCTGACGCCGACGCGCTGAAGGTTTGGTACACCATCCCTGGCAACACCTACAAGGAGCGCCCATGTCTGTCCGGTATTTGTCGCCCGAAGGTCTGATGCAGCCCGTTCCGTACCACCATGTCGCCGTCGGCACCGGCACCCGCCACGTGCACGTCAGCGGTCAGATCGCCCGAAAGGCGGACGGAACACCAATCGCCGTTGGAGATCTGGCCGGCCAGGTCGAGCATGCGTTGCGCAATGTCGCAGTCGGGCTCACCGCGGCCGGGGCGACATTCGGTGATGTCGTCCGATTGACGTTCTACGTCACACAATGGGCACCGGAGAAGATCGGCTCGTTCATGGCGGGAGTAGAGCAGGTCGCCGCCGAGATCGGGCTGCCGACACCGATGCCCCCGGCCTCCCTGATCGGAGTGGACTATCTGTTCGAGCCTGACGTCCTTGTCGAGGTCGAAGCGACAGCGATCCTAGATTGAGCGCAGGCGCGGGGGCATGTCGGCGCGACTCATGCGCCCAGTGCCGCGCGCCGAAAGTCACGCGGGTTCATGCCGCGCACCCGTTTGAAGGCCGCACTGAACGCGAACGGGTCGGCGTAGCCGACCGAGCGCGCCACCTCGGCGATCGAGGACGTCGGTTCGTCCACCAGTCGGTCCACCGCCAGCGCCATCCGCCAATGCGTCAGGTATGTCAGCGGCGCCTCGGCCATCAGATCGGAGAAGCGTTTCGCGAGCGTGGACCGGGACACCCCGATGCGTTCGGCGAGTGCTTTCACCGTCCACGGCGCCGCGGGATCGTCGTGCAGGAGGCGCAGCGCGTCGCCGACCACCGGATCCCGCTGAGCCGCCCACCACGCCGGCGGTTCACCGCCGGGTCGGTCGAACCACTCCCGGATGGTGCACACCAGCATCCAGTCCAGCAGCCGGTCGAGCACGACCTGCTGTCCAGGTACATCCATCGCGACCTCGGCCGCAAGATGGTCGAGGACGGCGTCGCCCGTTTCGCCTGCCTCCACGTGCAATACTACCGGTAGGGCCTCGAGGAGGCGGCGGCTGATCTCGCCGCGGACGGGATAGGCGCCGACGATCAAAGTCGTTGCGTCATCGCTGTTTCCGCCGTCGCTCCACCCAAGCCGGTGGCGGGTACCGCCGTACTCGGGTGCCGCGCAGAATTCGCCGCAGGCGATCGGCTCGGCCGCGGTGTCGAGGTCGTCGACGAAGGTGAAGGTACCCGGTCCGCGAACCAGGACGGTGTCGTGCGAGTCGAGGTGCTGCGGCGCGCCGTCCTCGGGAACGATCCACCCGGCGCCGCCGAGCACCGCGCACAGCGTCAACGGTGCGCCGTCCACAAAGTGCAGCGCCCAGGGCGGGGTCAGGAGCGAGCTGCCGAACAACGAGCCATGCGCTCGTACACCCCGGAACAGGTCACCGAACGCATCCATGCCCCAAGGCTAGACGATCACACAGGTTTCTCGGCTCTTCACCCATGTACTCGTCCGAAAGAAGCGCGTTGACTGGACATCATGGATGATTCGACGACTCTTGTCCTGGGAGCGAGTGGCAAGTCCGGGAGACGGGTCGCGGCCCGGCTCCGGCTGCTTGGCCAGCCCGTCCGCGCGGTCTCGCGGCGCAGTGAAGTTCCGTTCGACTGGGACGATCCGAACGGCTGGAGCGCTGTGTTGCAGGGTGTGACAGCCGTGTATGTCGTGCCTCCGGCGGTGCCCGGGCCGGTTCACGAGTTCGCGGCGCAGGCGGCGGCGGCGGGCGTGCGCCACCTCGTCCTACTCTCCGGCCGAGGCGCCGATGACTGGGGTGATTCGTCTTTCGGCCGCGACATGCGCGATGCCGAGGACGCGGTACGCGCTTCGGACCTTCCGTGGACGATCCTACGACCGAACAACTTCGCGCAGAACTTCGACGAAGAGCTCTGGCACTCGCCGCTTCTGACCGGCGAATTGGCTCTTCCCGCAGGAGATGTCGGTGAGCCGTTCATCGACCTTGAGGATGTTGCCGACGTCGCCGCGCATGTTCTCTGCGAGCCAGAGCGGCACATCGAATGCGTCTATGAGTTGAGTGGGCCACGATCCATCACGTTCGAGGAGGCTGTGGCCCTCATCTCCCGTGCCTCCGGCCAGTCGATGTCCTATCGGCGCGTCACCCCCGACGAGTACGTCGACGCGCTGGTCGCGCAGGGAGTCGACCGCGGTGGCGCCGAGCACGTGGCCGAGATGTTCGTCTTGATGGGCAGCGGTTTGATCTCCGAGACCACCGAGGACGTCGCCCGCGTCCTTGGCCGCTCGGCGCGCACCTTCGAGGATTACGTGCTGCGTGTGGCGGTCACGGGAGCGTGGGCGCGATGAGCGGTTTGACCGAGGACGATCTGGAGCTGCTCCGGCGTCCCCTCTACGGCTTCCTGTCCACCGCCGCCGGACCGCTTCCCCCACAGCCGCGGCCGGTGTGGTTCGAGGTGACGGATTCGGGGGAGGTGCAGTTGTTCAGTGCTCCGGACACCGTGCGTGTGCGCCGCCTGCGACGAGACCCGCGCGTGTCGTTCGTCGTGACCGCTCCCGTCGGTGAGCCTGAACGGTGGGTGGCGGTGACGGGGTCAGCGACGGTCGCCGACGATGGGGCGGACGCGGTGCTGAGGCGACTTGCGGCGAGGTACTGGAATCTCGACGACCCCGCCCGCGCAGCGAATCTCGCGGAGATGTCGACCCAGCGGTGGGTGCGCATCGTCATTCGTCCCGAGACGGTGAATCGCTATGCGATGTGATGCCTGATGATCAACCGTCCGGGTTGTCCCGCAGTGATTCCGCGACGCTGCGCAAGGCCGCTGCGGCGTCGGACAGTGATCGCACAGTCGAAACCGCTTGCGGGGCAAGCCGGGTCAACGGCCAGAGTGCTGCTCCGGTCACCAGCGTGAGCACGCCCTTGGCCACCGATTCGGGCACACTCGGCGGGTCCATGAGATCGTTCTCCGCGAAGGGACCGGCGTCGGCCGACGTCTGGGTCCGGGTGAATCTGCGCAGCGAACGACCAGCGGTGCGCAGCGAATTGACGGCGGCGAGAAGTGAACCCTGGCTGGCAATCTCGCTGCGAAGTTCTTTGACGGAGACACCGAGATGTTCGGCCAGCAGATCATCTCTGGCGAAGGCGATCTCGTCGGCGATCATCGCGTGGTCCGTCGAGCCGGGCACCGCCTCCAGTGCGATGTCACACTCGCTGTCGAAGCCCAGCGACCGGTTGTTGAGATTCGACGAACCGATCCGTAGCAGGCGGTCATCGATCACCATCACCTTGGAGTGGATGTAGACGGGAACACCACCGCGGGATACCGGCCAGTACACACCCAGACGCCCGTAGGTATCCGCGTCCCACAGCAACCGGAGCAGCCGCTGCCGGGCGCTGTCCATCGACTGCTGCTCCAGCCGGCTCTCCGAACTTCGCGGCAACACGATGATGACCTCAGGCCCGTCAGGTTCTTTGAGCCGTGCGGCCAGCGCCTCGGCCAGCGTGCGAGCAGCCAGGTATTGGTTCTCCAGATAGATCACCTTTGTTGCGGCGGCGACCGCGGCCATGTTGAGCGCCTCGACTTCGCGAACCTCTTCGCGTTGCGGGAGCGCGGGCAGGGTCCTGGCGATGCCGATCTCGACGTCGCGCAACGGCTTCCGCACGCCGCGCGGCCAGATCTTGCGCCGCGTGGCTATCGGCTCGAGTTGTTCGCCGGTGGCGGTGGCCCAGCGGTAGCGGGCTTGTTCGGCGAGCGCCCGTGCCGCATCGCCGTCGCAGACTGTCGCGACCTCGTGTCTGGGACCGTAGGGCTGTCCCGCCCCTTTCCGTCGAGAGTCCTCACCGAGGTGCTGCCGAGTGTCCCACCGTCCGAGGGTCAGGTCGATGCCGCCGCAGAACGCCACAGTGTCGTCGACGACCACGATCTTCTGATGGTGGACTGCCCCGGGTGGATGTGCGCCGTCAACCGCGAAGTGCATGCGGGGCGACGTGACGAGGTTGAGCAGGCCGACCGGTGCGATACCGAACCAGAATCCGTCGAAGGCCGCCAGGAGGCGCAGATTCGACTTGAGCAGGTACACCCGGAGGTCGGGCCTGCGCCATATCAGCCAGTGCAGAAACGGTCCGAGGTGATTGGGCCCGGGCAGTGAACCGCCGTCGGTCTCGAAGGCGGTCCGGTAATCGAAGTCCCACCCGATCAGCATGATCCGGTGCCTGGCGCGCAGCATCGCCGATTTCACATCCGCGAGGTAGTCGGCGCCGTCGACGATGCGGCTGAAACGGTCCGCGCGCGCAGTTCGCCAGCAGGTGTCGCCAGGCTGCAGAATTCCGCCGTCAGAGCTGGTGCGCATGGTGTGTCCTCAACTGTGTCTACGTCCATGATTTCAGTCGCGCCGCAGCGTCCCAACCGAACGTCTTCTCACCGTGTTGCGCCTCACAGTCGACGTTACCGGCAGCCACGTGACCGACACCATCGGCCGACCCACACGCGGGTCCCGGACGCCGGGCAGTGGACACTCACCTACGCGCGCCCGAGCCGTTCACCTTCACTCTGAAGCCGGTTGCCGTTCACTAGCAACAAGTTTCGCCAGTCCGGCCAGCGCCACGTCGACGATCGCGTGCAATTTGTCTCGCGGCACTCCCGCCGCGGCGTGCACTGCGAGCCCCTGCCCCACCGTCACCGCGTATCCCGCAAGGGCGGCGGCGTCGATGCCGTCGGTGCGTCGGGATACATCCTCGGTATTGACGAGTGCGTTGGTAACGGCCTCCTCGAGGCCGCGACGATAGTCGGCGAGAAGTCGCGGGATGTGGGCGTTGTCGGGGCCGCAGGCCAAGCCGCCCTGGATGGACAGACAACCCAGCATCCCATCAGTGGCCGCGTCGGCAACGGAGCGCAGGTAGGACTCAAGCACCTCGTAGGCCGTAGTTCGGGCCAGCACCACGGTCAAATGCTGTCGGTACAGGAGTCCGTAGCGCTCCAGTGCCCGGGTGAACAGCTTCTCCTTGCTTCCGAAGACGGCGTAGAGGCTCGGCTTGTTGATTCCCATGGCCCGCGTCAGCTCTGTCATCGACGCGCCTTCGTATCCATGTCGCCAGAACGTGTCGATAGCGCGGTCTAGCGCCTCGTCCTCGTCGAAGGCGCGGGGTCGGCCTCCGGCACCGCGCTGATCTGCGCTCATGGCGCGATCTTAGTCGTCCGCTGCGCGACCACCCCGCCGCCTACCGAACGGTACAAAACCGTGTAACGTGCGGTGCAACCGAACGGTACAAAACAGGAGGCGATATGTCGTTACTGGCAGGGAAGACCGCGCTGGTCACCGGAGCCACCTCAGGGATCGGACTGGCGGCAGCCCGCGCCCTGGCCGAGGCGGGCGCCTACACCTTTCTCGTGGGGCGGCGCGAGGACGCGCTCGAAGAGGCCGTGGCCGGCATCGGTGCCGATCGGGCGACCCACGTCCGCGCCGATGTCACCGACCAATCCGACCTGGACCGCGTCGCACTGACCATCGAGGGCACGGGACGCAAACTCGACGTCGTCTTCGCCAACGCCGGCATCGCCGAGATGGCGGTCCTTGGAGATCTCACTTGGGAGCACTACACGAAGACGTTCAATACCAACGTCGGCGGAATCATCGCGACCGTCCAGGTTGCGCTGCCGCTCCTCAACGACGGTTCCTCAGTGATTCTGTGCGGCTCGGCAGGAGATGTGAAGGCGTCACCCGGCATGAGCGTCTACGCCGCCTCCAAGACCGCCATTCGCTCCCTGGCCCGCAGCTGGGCAGCCGAACTTGTCGACCGCAACATTCGTGTCAACGTCATCGCCCCGGGCGTGACGGAGACACCTGGCCTCGCCGACCTGTTCTCCGACTCCGGTGACGCACTCGCGAACCTGACGTCCTCCATACCCATGAAACGCCGTGCGGCGCCGGAGGAAATCGGCCGTGTGGTTGCTTTCCTGGCGTCGAGTGGAAGCTCGTTCATGACCGGCTCGGAAATCTATGTCGACGGCGGCGGCAGCCAACTCTGAGCCGGCGGAAGCATCTGGCCCGGTGACGGGTTTGCACTGCAGGACAACGATCGAAAGGAGCTACATGACGGTGCAACCCGTCCGCGTGCCGAGAGGGCAACTCACGCTTGCCGCCGACGTCCACCTACCGGCTGAATTCGACGGGTCGGCGAGTTATCCCGCGGTCGTGCTGTCGACTCCGGGCAGCAGCGTCAAAGAGCAGATCGGAGCAAACTACGCGACGCGGCTTGCCGCACGCGGCTTCGTTTCGGTGGTCTTCGACCCTGCCTGCCAGGGCGAGAGCGGCGGCGAGCCAAGGGATCTCGAAGATCCCTATCAACGTGGCGAGGACATCTCGTATGTCATCGACGCCATCAGCGTCATGGATGGTGTCGACCCGGGCCGCATCGGCGTATTGGGGATCTGCGCAGGCGGTGGATACGCGGTGCACACGGCCCGCACCGATCACCGCATCCGGGCGGTCGCGACCGTCGTTGCCGGCAACATGGGTGACTCGTGGCGCTCCGCGGCATTCGCTCCCGACGGTCCCGCCAAGGCGCTGGACGACCTCGCGCTCACCCGCCGACGGGAAGCCGAAACCGGAGACCTGGCTCGGGTCAATTGGCTTCCAGACAGCCTCGAAGACGCCGCGGCGGCAGGTATCACCGACATCGACAACACGCAGGCGCTCACTTACTACCGGACCCCACGGGGTTCTCATCCGCGGTCAACCAACCGTCGCCTGGTTCGCAGCGACCCCCTGCTCCTGGGCTATGACGCGTTCCACCTCGTCGACCAGCTGCTGACACAGCCACTGCAGGTGATACTGGCGGGCCGCAAGGGTGTGACGAAGTCCTACGAAGCAGGCATGAAGCTTTGGCAGATGGCGCCCAATCCGGTCGATCTGCTGATCGTCGAGGGAGCGGGTCACTACGAGATGTACGACGTACCCGAATATGTGGACCAGGCCGTCGACCGACTCGCGACCTTCTACGGCAAGCACCTTGCCGGCGCCGCTGAGTGACTACTGCGTAAAAAACCGCGTGCGGATGCGCCAAAGCTTCACCTGAGGGCTGACCCCGGGCTACAGTTCCGAGCCAACCGCAGGTGGGAGGGGCGCCGATGCTGCGAACTCGGGTAGACCGCTGAGTCGGCAATGGTGACGATCGACGAGTTCTCGCGCGTGGTCTCCGCCATTTACGCCTCGTCGATCCGGTCGGAGAACTGGACGTCGGCGTTGACCGAGGTCAGTCGCGTGCTCGGCGCGACCGGATCGGGGCTTTTCCTCGGCGCCGGGAGATCCCGGTCGGTGATGGCGATCACCGTGCCCGAAGAGGTGAGCAGCCGCTACCGCGAGCACTACTACGCGATCGACTGCGTCCTGGATGCGGTCGAGGACGGTCCTGTCGGTCTGATCAGAGGCGGGCCGGAGCTGGTCGCACTGACGAAGCACTCGGAGTTTTATGCGGACTTCATGCGTCCCTACGACATGTGTGAGGGATTGTTCCTGAGGTTGGCGGTCGGCGCGATTCCGACGAGCTTCCTGGCCGTGGCCCCGGAACGAGCTGAGCCGTTCGAGACGGCCGAGCGGGTCAAGTTCCTCAGCGCGATCGTGCCCCACCTCCAGCAAGCCCTCCACACCCAGAGCCACTTCTCGGAGCTGGCCGCCCGTGCCGATGACGTCACCGCAGTCATCGACACATCGCGCCACGGAATCGTCCTCGTTGCAATGAACCACGATGTGGCGCAAACCAATACGGCAGCCGAGCGAATCTTCAATGCGGACGACGGTTTGTGTGTGCGCTCCCGGCGCATCGCGTCGCTGTGCGGATCCACCAGCGACCTTCTGTCCAAGAGCATCAGCCGTGCGTGCGTCGCGCAACCCGACGGCGCTCGCAAAGGCGACTCACTCACATGCGGCCGGCCATCGGGAAAGCGCCCGTACATCGTCCACGTGCTGCCGGTGACGTCCGGAGCAATGGTGATGATCGTCGATCCCGACCTGGAACCCGAGCCGCCAAAGGCATTGCTGCTGCGGCTGTTCGGCCTGACCAACGCGGAGGCGGACGTGGCGTTACGCGTGATGCGCGGCGACGGACTCAAACCGATCGCAGATGATATGGCTTTGTCGCTCGCGACGATCAAGACTCATCTGCACCACATCTTCGACAAGACCGGTACGCACCGGCAAGCCGAACTCGTGCGGTTGCTTTCGGCGATCAAACCGGGGTGAGCCGTCCTAGCCGAGCCGCGGTCCCGGAACCCCCGGCGGGCAGGGGCCCGCAAGGAACAGCGACCAGCACCAGCCCGGCGGGAGCGGTGGGGGCGGGACTCCGACACCCTGCCCCGGCGGCGGTCCCGGAGGATTCGGCCCGTCCCAGATGTTCTGCGCGACATTGCCCTGTCCGTGGTAGACGAACCAGTACTCGTGGCAGATGCCTTCGTCCCAGCGGACGGGGTTGAACTTCTTGTTACCGGTCTCGACGGGCGGATCACCGGGGCACCAGGTGTAAGGTCCGCCCGGGGGCACCTGGGCCTCGGCGGTGCCGACGGCCACACTCATGGCGGTCCCGGCGAGGGTGGCTGAGATCAGCGCTCCGGCGATGTAGCGCTTACGCGTGTGTGCAGGCATGTGCTCTTCTCTCGTTCTGCCGCTTCGGCGGCGTCGTTGAGACAAGTACACAGCGCCGGATGGCTACCGATCCCAAAAAGTCCAACCTGTCGTGAGACGTCTCGTCCTTACGCCTTAGGTTCGGGCGTCGGGCGTTACGGCGATGGGCCAGTCGGCGGGAGAATCGCGCAGAGCCGAAATGTCGGGCAGGGGCTTTCGGCACGTCGCCCTGGCCTGGGCCGAGGTCATCCCCAGTGTGCGCAGCAACCTCTCCGTCACCTCGTCGACGGTGGCATCCGTTTCGCGCTCGGGGCGCTCGCGAAGCAGGGTTGTCAGGCCGACGAGCATCCCTCCGGCAATGGCCAGTCCGAGTTCGGCATCGCTGATGGTGAACCGTCCGCGGTCGATCGCCGCCGCGATGTCGCGCAGCGCTCGGGGGGACAGTCCACGGTCGGACAGGATGAGCGAACCGCCGTTGGCGAGCAGGAGCGCGGCTTCTTCGGGGCGATGACGGAACAGACGACCGGTCAGCCGGAAGTTGGTCGAGAAGGCCTCGGCGGGATCTTCCATCGAAGCGGTGAACATGTCGAGCAACGCTCCGAGGTTGTCGAGGGCGTCGGTGATGGCCGCGTCGAACAACTCCTCCCTGCTGGAGAAGTGGTTGTAGAAGGACCCCATGCCGACGTCCGCGGCTTGGGTGATCTCCAGGATCGGGGCGTTGAGCTTTCCTTCGGCGATGAAGCGTTGGGCCGCGCGGACCAGCGCACCGCGCGTCTTCAGCTTGCGTCTCTGGAGGCGGTTCACCGAGCCAACGGGCGACGAGGCGTCTCGCTCCTGCACGGTCATGAACTGAAGATACCAGTCCGCCTCAGAGTTGATGATTTCGTCAGAAGTTGTTGACTGACGATTGAATCGTATGTGACGATTTCCTCAGAACGTACGAGAGGAGGCTGAGCGATGGCGCAGGCAACGACATCCGTATCCGACGGGCACCGAAATCTGCACAGCGAACGCGGCGCAGTGGCCGGCGAACACCCCGGACGATCGCGGGACCCGATCATCCGGGTTGAAGACATTGCGTGGCTGGAGTTCGACAAACCCGACCTCGTTCGCGCCGAGGCATTCGCCCGCGCCTTCGGATTCGGCATCGCTCTGCGTGACCCCGAGGAGCTGCACCTGCGCGGGACGAAAGCGGGCTCGCCCTGCGTGATCGTGCGACGCGGTCGGCACACCCGCTTCGCGGGGCTGGCGCTGCGTGCTTCCGACGAGGTCGACCTCGTGCGCCTGGCCGACAAGACAGGCGCGGCGCTACATCCGCTCCCCGAATCGATGGGCGGCGTAGCGGTGCAGTTGACCGACCCCAGCGGCATGGCGGTGAAAGTCGTCGCCGGCATGCACACCCTGCCCGCCCAGCCGGAACAGACACCGCAGCTTCGCAATACAGGCATCGCCGATGCGCGGCTCAACGCCACCGTGCGCCCACCGCGGGTACCCGCACGTGTGCAACGTCTCGGGCATGTCGTGCTGCAGTCCACCACATATCTGCGCACGCTGAACTGGTATCTCGACACGTTCGGCATGATCGTCAGCGATTTCCTGTTCTTCCCCGGACAGCGGGACCGCGGACCTGCCATGAGCTTCATCCGGTGTGATCGCGGCACCATCCCTGCCGACCATCACACCCTCGCGCTCGCGCTGGGGCCGGCCAACCGCTACGTCCACTCGGCCTACGAGGTCAGTGACCTCGACGCGCTGGCAGCCGGTGGTGAATACCTCTGCGAGCGAGGCTATTTCCGATCGTGGGGCATCGGCCGCCACATCCAGGGCAGCCAGCTCTTCGACTACTGGCGCGATCCGGACGGCTTCCTGGTCGAACACTTCGCCGACGGCGACATGTTCGACAACACGCTCGAACCCGGCTGGGCCCCGTTCACCGCATCGGGTCTGGCGCAGTGGGGCCCCCCGGCCACCAAGGACTTCCTCGACGCGAGCCCGCGCGCAGCACGACACCAGGTGACCTCGATGCTCACCGCCTTACGCAGCGATAACGAATTCGACCTCAACCGCCTCATCGGCCTCCTGAAAGTTGCGACCCAATGACAATTTCCGTTCTCCGCACCACCGATGGCTGGTGGGTGCAGACCAGCACCGGCGCCGCCAAGATCTCCACCACCGCCACCACAACCGGCGAGCTCCTGGCCGACCGCGCCGCCATCGAGGCGGCCGCGGCTTCGGAGGGTTCGGTCGCCATCGACGAGCTGACCCTGCTGTCGCCGGTCACCACCCCGTGCCGGGTGATCGCCCAGATGACCAACTTCGAATCCCACGTGCGGGACTCCGGAATGGATCCGAAGACAGTGCCCCTGACGTTCTTTCGGAAGTCCTCCGCATCGATCAGCGGCCCCTTCGACGAGGTCGTCCGTCCCTCGCACGTGAACCTGCTCGACTACGAGATCGAGATCGGGCTCGTCATCGGACGTGACGTGCCCGCGGGCACCGCCATCACCGATGCCAACCTCGCGCAGTACATCGCGGGACTGACCGTCACCAACGACGTATCCGCGCGCGACATCCAGCTGCCGCAGACCCAGTTCTACGAGGCCAAGTCCTACCCGACGTTCACCCCGGTGGGTCCGGCGCTGGTGCTCCTCGAAGCGGCAGAGCTGGCGCGCTTCGGCGATCTGCGGCTTCGGCTGAGCGTCAGTGGTGAGGAACGCCAGAACTCAATTGTCGAGGGCGACATGCTGTATCGACCCCTGCAGGCACTGCAGTCTCTGACCCGGTTCCAGGATCTGGCCGCCGGGGACCTCATCCTCACCGGAACGCCGGCCGGCACCGCACTGACCGCCCCGCCCAAACCGATCGAGATGATCGGCAACCTCCTGCCGCCCGCCGTCAAGTGGAAGGCGTTCTTCTCCCGGCAGGCCAAGAACCCGAAATACCTGCAGCACGGCGACATCGTCGAGGCCTCCATCGCCACCGACGACGGCGCCCTGGACCTGGGCACCCAGCGGTGGGCGGTGCGGCACGCATGAGCGCAGACCTGTTGTGGCCCAACGCTCAATCACCGGAAGACATCACCGCCATCGAGGCGATCCCGCTCGACCGCCGCGGCCTGGCGGCATGCACCTACGACGTAGTCCTACGAGCTGCCCGGCTGTGGCCCGACCGCACTGCGATCACCGTGCTGGCCGACGGAACCGACTATGCGCGCAGCGCACACCGAACGTTCGGTGAAGTCGCCGCCGACGTGACGCGCGCAGCAAAAGCACTTGGTCACTTGGGCATTGATCGACGCAATGCGGCGCTGCTGATCAGCCCGAACTGCGACGAGCTGATCACCGCCACATTGGCTGCCCAGGCCGCAGGCATCGCGGTACCGATCAACGGATCCCTGTCCGGCGAGCACATCGCCGAGCTGGCGCGGCTCTCGGGCGCCCGGATCTTGATCACCGCTTCCCCCGAGCTCGACCCCGCCGGGGTGCAACGCGCCGCCGCGCTCGCCGAGGCGGGGTTGATCGACACCGTGGTGTTGCTGCGGCCCACACTGGCCGCGGGCACACCGCCACCACCGCCAGCTCTGTCCGGAGTGGCCGTGGCCTATCTGTCGACACTGGCCGCAGAGCACGATGCCCAGCCACTCGACGACGGCCACCCTGAATCCACCGATTTGGCAGCCCTTTTCCACACCGGCGGCACCACCGGTACACCGAAGCTCGCCGCCCACACCCACGGCAACGAAGTGGCTGACGCGTGGATGGTCGCCGTCAGCGCCGACCTCGACGAAGACGCTGTGGTGTTCGCCGCGCTACCGCTGTTCCACGTCAACGCGTTGATCGTCACCCTGTTGGCGCCACTGCTCCGAGGCCAGCCGGTGGTGTGGGCCGGACCGCTGGGATACCGCGACATGGGGTTGTACCAGAACTTCTGGCGCATCGTGGAGCACTACCGGCTCGCGGCCATGAGTGCCGTGCCGACCGTATACGCGGTGCTCGCCCAGATCCCCGTCGACGCCGACATCTCCAGCTTGACCTCCGCGGTGTCGGGCGCTTCGGCGCTGCCGGACACAGTGCGCCAGGATTTCCTGGACACGACCGGAGTGAGCCTGGTCGAGGGGTACGGCCTCACCGAGGCCACCTGCGCCAGCGCCCGCAGCTTCGCCGACCACCCGCGCGCGGGATCGGTCGGACAGCGCATGCCCTACCAGCGCGCCAGGGCCGTCGAGGTCGCCGATGACGGCTCCTGGCGGGAATTGCCTGCTGGTCAGGTCGGGACGCTGACCATCAGTGGGCCGACCGTCTTCCCCGGCTATGTCGTCGCGCGTACCGACGACGGCTACGTGCTCGACGGCCGCGGCGCACTGCGCGACGGCTGGCTCGACACCGGCGATCTGGCCAGCGTCGACCACGAGGGTTTCCTCTACCTGGCCGGCCGGGCCAAAGATCTCATTATCCGCGGCGGGCACAACATCGATCCCGCGCTGATCGAGGATGCCCTGCTCGCACATCCCGACGTCACCGCGGCCGCGGCGGTGGCCCGACCCGACGCCCACTCGGGTGAGGTTCCCGTCGCGTTCGTCGCCGTGCGGCCCGGTGCCACCGTGACCGGCGACGAGCTCACCGCCTTCGTCGTCGCGGGGATCAGTGAACGCGCCGCCGTGCCCAAGACGGTCACCGTCATCGACGCGATCCCCGTCACCGACGTGGGCAAGCCCTACAAGGTGCCGTTGCGCGCGACGGCCGCCGAACACGCACTGACCGACGCCCTCGCCGACCAGCCCGGGGTGCTGAGCATCGCGGGCCACGTCAGTGCCGGGGCGCCGCTGGTGGTCCTCACCCTCGAATCCGCAGCGGACCGCACCGCCGTGGAACGGATCGCGAAGTCGTTCGCGGTGAACTTCGAGATTCACCAGCAATGAGCGGTGCGGCGAACGACCCACCGGCCGAACATGTCTCGGTGGTCGTCGTCGGTGGCGGGCCCACCGGGATCACGGCCGCGACCCTGCTTGCCCAGTACGGCGTGGACACCCTGGTGCTCGACCGGTGGCCGCACGTGTATCCGCAGCCGCGGGCCGTCCACCTCGACGACGAGGTGTATCGCATCCTGGCACGGCTCGGGGTTGCCGCCGAGTTCGACACCATTTCCCGCCCTGCCCGCGGGCTGCGGCTCGTCGACCGCGACATGACGGTGCTGGCGCAGTTCGATCGCGAAACACAGTTGACGTGCAACGGTTTTCCGGCGGCCAGCATGTTCGATCAGCCGGAGCTGGAAAAACTGTTGCGCGCCAATCTGACCCGATACCCCCACGCGCGGCTCCGCGGCGACACCGAGGTGCTCGACGTGACTCCGCCGACGGGTGCCCGGCCCCTGCGCGTGCGTGTGCGCGACCGCTCGGACGACCACGAGTCGGTGATCACCGCGGACTATGTGTTGGGCTGCGACGGCGCCAACAGCATGGTGCGCACGGCGATCGGGGCGTCCATGCGCAACCTGAAGTTCGACCAGCGATGGCTGGTGATCGACATCGAGACCGAGGCCGACCTGCGCCAGTGGGAGGGCGTGCATCAGCTCTGCGATGGCCACCGCGCAGGCACCTACATGCGCATCGGCCCCTCCCGCTACCGCTGGGAGTTCCGGTTGCTCGACCGGGAATCGGCCGACGACTACACCACGCTGACCGCCCTGCGACCGCTGATCACTCCCTGGACCCGGAATGTCGCCGACGCCGACCTGCGGGTGATTCGTGTCGCCGAGTACACCTTTCGGGCTCAGCTGGCCGACCGTTGGCGGCGTGGCAACATTTTCCTGCTTGGTGACGCCGCCCACCTCACACCGCCGTTCATCGGACAGGGAATGGGTGCCGGCCTGCGTGACGCCATGAATCTGGCCTGGAAGCTCGCCGGTGTGTACCGCGGCGATCTACCGCCGGGGGCCCTCGACAGTTACCAGGCCGAGCGCCGCCCGCACGCCCGCCACATGATCTCCCTGGCGCTCAACATCGGACGAGCGATGACCTCCGGTGGTCGTATCGGTGCGCTCGCGCGGGCTCTCGTGCTGCCGCGGCTGCATTCGGTGCCAGGGTTGAGGGCCAAGCTCACCGATTCGCAGACTCCGCCGCTGCGCTCCTCAACGCTTGTCCGACGCACCCTCCGTACTCGTGGCATCGCGGGCGGACTGTGCCCGAATACATGGCTAGACAGCCATATTCGCCTCGACGACGAGCTGGGTCCCGGATTCGGCCTGATCACCAGTGTCCCCTTGACTTCGTCTCAGCGGGAGATGGTCAGGGTCCGTGGCGCACGGGCGGTGCTCGCCGAGGCGGAGTCGGAACTGGGCTGCTGGCTCGACCGCCATCGCATCACAGCGGCGGTGGTCAGGCCCGACCGCACGGTGCTGACCGCGGGCCGAGACGTCACCGCGGTGTGCCGGGCCCTTCCCGTGTTCACACTCGGCCACTCGACCGCCCGAGCAGGCGCGGTCCACCCCGCAAAGGACTGATCACGTGCTTCGTCATCTCGCGGCGGTACCGGTATACCGGCACGACATCTACACGCGCGCAGCACTTCTCGAACCACACCCGCACTATCGGACGCTGCGGTCGCTGGGGCCGGTGGTCTGGCTGCCCCGCCATCGCCTCTACGCCCTGCCCCGCTATGCCGAGTGCAAGGAGACGCTGCGTGACGACGGCAATTTCGTGTCCGGACACGGGGTGGCCGCCAATCCGCTGGCGAACCGGTTGTCCCGCGGCACCACCCTCAACAGCGACGGTGGCGACCACGAGCGGCGGCGCAAGCTGGTCGCGCACCGGCTGATGCCCCGAGCGCTACGCTCGTTGGGCGAGGACGTCGACGCGCAGGCCCGGCGCCTCGTCGGTGATGCCTTGGAGCGGGCGACCGTGGACGCGGTGTCAGACCTGGCCACTGCCCTTCCGTTGGCCGTGGTCCCTGATCTGGTCGGCTGGCCCCGCGGTGAGCGCGGCTACCTCCTCGAGTGGGCCGCAGCGACATTCGACATTCTCGGCCCGGCGAATTGGCGGGCACTCAAAGCGGTACCCCGCAGTCTGCACATGCTGCGCTTCGCTCGACGGCTGGTGCGTGAACGCACTGTGCTGCCGGGAAGCATGGCAGAGGAACTACTCACCGCCGTCGACGACGGCACCTTGGCCGTCGAGGAGGTGCCGCCCCTGCTGATCGACTACATCGCGCCGTCGCTGGATACGACCATCAGTGCCATCTCGAGTGCCCTGTTCCTGTTCGCCCGCCATCCCCAACAGTGGCAGCTGCTCAGAGACGATCCCTCGCTGCTACCCAACGCCGTCAACGAGGTCGTCCGGTTCGAGTCCCCGCTGCGCGCCTTCACCCGAAAGCTGCTGCACGAGAGCACTATCGGTGAGGCACAGCTACCCGCGGGCGCTCGTGTTCTGGTCATGTACGCCTCCGCGAACCGTGACGAACGGGAATGGGACGCTCCCGACGTCTTCGACATCCGCAACAGTGCGGGACGCCACGTCGGGTTCGGCAGCGGCGCACACGCGTGTGCCGGCCAGGGCCTGGCGCGGCTGGAGACCACAGCCATGCTGCAGGCCCTCGTCGAGCGCGTCGAGCGGATCGACATCGTGGCTGAGCCGAAATGGGCCGTCAACAACATCATTCATCGGCTCGAGCATCTCCCGGTGCGGCTCATCCCCGCGTAGCGCAACTACCCGAGAAGCGGTGTGCGCCCCGCGGTCAGGGCGTCGAGCCGAGTCTGCATCGCATGACGAACACGCTCAGCGAATTCGTCGGGCGGCTCGTCCGCGTCGGGAACTATCGCGGGCATCACCGCGGTGACGAGCTTGGTGGGTAATGGAACGTAGGGCAGCAGGCCGACCACGCCCAAGTTCACGCCCCAGGGAATGGACACGCTGAGCGGAAGAGCCTTGACGCGCAGTAGCTTCGGTAGACGCAGCGCTCGCGCGGCGGCCTGACCGTCGCTCAGTACCAGCAGCGATTCGCCCGCCCCTGCCGTCACCACCGGCACGACCGGAACCCGGTGCTCCTGTGCCAGACGCGCGAACCCCGAGCCATGGAATTTGATCGTGTTCCTGTCGCGCCAGGACTTGCCGGCATCGACGTCGCCTCCCGGAAAGACGAGAACATGGTGGCCGGCGTCAAAAGCCTCGTCGGCCGCCTCCCGGCTGCCGGGGGTGCCGCCGAACCGTTCGACCACCGACCCGACGCCGAGGGTCCACGCGATCTGATGCACCATCGCGGTGGTCGGCCGGGTGACGCCCGCGGCTTGCCGCGCCGCGACGAATGCCCCGACGTTGAGATCGATGACTCCGCCGAAACCGTGGTTACACACGAAGAGCACCGGCCTGTCGGGCACCGGAGCGTCGATGCGGACCTCATGCCGGTGGTACACCCGCAGGTAGGTCTGAATTGCCGCGGACACCCAGCCGGGTGGTGCGATATCAGGCTGCTCCGTCACGCCGAGAGGCAATCGTCGTCGCGGCGGCATCGGTGCGCGGCGATACGCATGCAAACTCCCAGTTCTGCGGCAGAAGGTGTGCGAACGCTATCAAAGCCGCCAACCTGGGTGCAGTACACCCAGGTTGAGCCGTCCTGGCGTGGCTAGCCTCTTCAGTCATGAACCGAATCACTCTCGGCGGTCTCGATGTGTCGGCCCAGGGCCTCGGCTGTATGGGCATGAGCGAGTACTACGGCGCCACGGACTGGGACACCAGCATCGACACGATCCGCCACGCCATCGACACCGGAGTGACGTTCTTCGACACCGCAGACCAGTACGGCGCAGGGCACAACGAGGTTCTGCTCGGCCGCGGGATCGCCGGTCGCCGCGATGACGTCCAAATCGCCACGAAGTTCGGCATCGACCGCAGCAGCGGCGACGATATGCGGGTCTACCGCGGCGATCCGCCGTACGTGAGGAGGTCCTGCGACGCCTCGCTGCTGCGACTGGGCATTGATCACATCGACCTCTACTACCTGCACAGGCCGCCGCAGAACGCCGAGATCGAGGACACCGTCGGTGCGATGGCCGAGCTGGTGACGGCGGGCAAGGTGCGCTATCTGGGGCTCAGCGAGGTGACCGCCGACCTGCTGCGGCGCGCTCACGAAGTGCATCCGATTGCCGCCGTGCAGAGCGAGTACTCGCTGTGGACCCGAGATGTCGAGCAGGTGGCCCCTGTGATGACCGAACTCGGCGTCGGGCTGGTGCCGTACGCCCCTCTGGGACGGGGTTTCCTCACGGGCGCGGTGCAGACCGAGGCATTGGACGCCAACGACTTTCGTGCCCGCAATCCTCGCTTCATCGGTGAGGCAGGTGAGCGGAACCAGGCCGTCGCCGCCACCGTCCGAGCCGTTGCAGACCGGCTTGGTGTGTTGCCCGCGCAGGTCGCGCTGGCCTGGGTGTACGCCCAGGCGCCGCGGTTGGACGTCGCTGTGGTGCCGATTCCGGGGACCCGCCGCGCGGCGCGTCTCGACCAGAACGTGGCGTCGCTGTCGGTCGATCTGGATGCCGACGCGATGGCGCAGCTGCAGCCACTCAGCGACATGGTGATGGGCGGTCGCTACACCGATCACGGCGTGCGATGAGCAGCGCGCTCAGAAGACGGCGTCGAGCGCGCTCACGGTGATCTCGAACGGGCCCTGCTGCTTGTCGAGGATGTAGAGCGAAATCTGATTGATGGTCGACGGGTCCAGGGTCGCAGGGGCGCTCGGTTCGGGGTCGAGGCGCTGGCCGACCGGCTCGAACCCCGAGACGGGCAAATCGTAGCCGCGCCCCACACCGGGCTCGGTGGCGAACCGCTGGACGTAGGACCACGCTTGGCCGGCCTCGCCCACCTTCAGCAGATAGGTCTTCCCGTCGCCCACCGCGTTCACCCGCAAGGAGCCGGCACCCGTTGCCCGGCGGCCGATCTCGGGATTCTGTGGTCCCCGCGCCGAGGCGAACCCGCCGTTGTTCGCCAGCGAGATGGTGCCGGAGAACACGAGGCCACCCTCGGCGAAGGTGATCCTGGACGTCGATTTGCCGCCCATCACAGGATCGTTGACCGTGGTCCAGCGTGCAGCTTCGTCGGCGTCGCTCAAGTCGACGAGAACAACCTCGGAGGCGGCGGCAGTGCTCGGCGCGCTCGTCGTCATGTCCGCGTCTGCCTGCTGCCCGACGCTTCCGCACGACACCGCCGCCATCGCTGAGACGGCAACGACAAGCCCCATGCGCATTGTCGGCATCAGCACCGGCTCGAATCCGATTGGGCCTCACGGCTTCGCATCGGCATCCCGTCGACAACGGCGTAGAACGTCTGCAGGTCCGGTACGTCGTCGACGCGGAACTTCTCGCCACCGTCTTTGCCGATCAGCACCACTGTGAACACCTCACTGCCCACCCCGTACCGATCGGCGAGTCGTTGCGGCTCACCGGCTTCGATCGGTTGCCCGTCGAAAGTACCGGTACCGTCGGCGATGACCACGCCCGCCACCATCTCACGTTCGACGAAGTCGCATCGGGTGGCCTCGATCCGGTTCAGCGTCTCGACAAGGCGCGGGTCACCTGCCGTCGGCGCGAACACGAGCAACGGCCGGCGTTGCCACAGATAGTCGTCGAGGTCGGCGGCGGAAGCTGGTGCTGAACTGAGCACAGAGCCGGCAACCAACGCCGTCAGGACGAACGTCGACCGGACCAGCGTGCGCATGCTTGACACCCGTCGGGTCATACCCATTCATAGCCTGCCCGAATCGTCGCCGAAGCGCCGTCAGACCTTCTCGGCCTCGACGAGATCGTGGGGGACGACCGAGAACCGGCGGCCCGTGGGCCGCAGACCGACTCGGGTGAACAGAGCGGCCAGTTCTGGCTCTGAGCGCAGCCGACCTCCGTCGCGCTGGGTCAGCGTGTGAAGGTCGAGCAGCGGTGAATACGGATTCGGGCGGTTGCGGGGCTGGAGGTACTCGATCACCACCAGCTTGCTGCCACGGGGCATGGCCTTCGCGACAGCGCCGAGGACGGCCGCGCAGCGATCGTCATCCCAGTCATGAAGGACATCCTTGAGCAGATACACATCGGCCTCGACGTCGACGGAGTAGAGAATGTCGCCCTCGACTCTGTCGACGCGGTCGGCGACACCACGCTCATGGAGAAATTGCTGTGCTTCGGCGAGCATGGCCGGACTGTCGACGAGGACTCCCCGCACGGGGGCAGTCGTCACGATCACCGACAACAGCGTGCCGATGCCACCGGCGACATCGCACACCACGGCGCCGTCGGGCCAAGGGTAGGCACGAGCGATCGCGCGGGCGCTGATCTCGGTGGCCTGCCGCATCGTCGCGGCGAAGATCTGGCCCTCGTCGGGATGAGTGGCATACCAATCCCACACCGACATTCCGTGCACTGCGGCGAACGAACTGTTGCCGCTGCGGACGCTGCCGGCGAGCCCACCCCAGGCGTCGACGGTCGACCGCATGCCCTTGTACCGCATCCACGCGCGAAGCGAGGCGGGGTGATCGCTGCGCAGCACGGCGCCCATCCGCGTCAATGTGACCGCCCCGCTCCGGCGGTCCATGGTGCACAGACCGCAACCGACCGCACCGCGCAGCAGCCGATGAGTGGTGTCCGGATCGGTGCCGACACGGGCGGAGACCTGCCGGGCCGTCATCGGTCCGTCGGCGAGGACGTCGGGGATTCCGAGTTCGGCAAGGGCTGCGGCGACCTGAACGGCACCCACACCTTCACCCAGGTCGAGTAGAGCTATCTGGGGAGGCACCAGACGGTCGGCGAACTGCTTGAGCTTGCGCCGCAGCGCCAGCGTGGCCAGAACCACGGGGAGGGGCGTCGATGGCATCCGTGCAGGCTAGCCGCTGATACGGCGAACCGACGCGACCTGTCGGTGGGCCGGGCTAGCGTGGACAGGTCAGGGCCCCCGATGAGCCCTGGGAGCAGAGGATGCTTTTTCTCAACATCCGCATCGGGGGCCCTGCCTGGGGCGGCTGCCGGTGAGATCGTCCGTGTAAACGGACAGTGCAGCCGAACCCCGAACCCCTCTGTTCCCCGATTTGTCGATGATCAATACACCGCGCTAGTCACCTGTTCGCCCATGAACACAGAAGCACGTCAGAACCTGCACGACCGGGGCGATCGCCACAAGATCCTCGTGGCCCGAGCCGGAGTAGAACTCCGCCAGGTACCGGTCACGGCTCCCGTGCACGCCGACGGCCAGAACGGCGGCGTAGCCGAGTTTCTCCAGCAGCGCCACCTCAGCGGGATCGGAGCCCGGAAGATCGCGTGCCGCAACGAAAGTGGACGCCTCGGCAATCGCTCTCGCGGTCTCCGGAAAGTCCGCGAGCTTGCAGCCGTCGATGCCGAGGTGGGTCAGAATCGCCAGCCCGGACTCGGTGTCGCGCACAATGTCGACCTTGCGCAAGGTGACGAGCTCGGTGCCGGCCTCGTTCACGACGGACAACGCGTAGGCGCAGGTGCCGACCAGCTGTTGCATCTGCACGGCCAGCACCTCCAGCGCCTCCATCGCCGACAGGCCGGGGTGCTCGCGGGTGATGTCGACCACGGACCGGCACAGAGCTTCCAGCCCCGACCGGTGCATCCCCTGGCGGTCGAGGCGCTGGGGCCCGCCGGGGACGACGTCAGTCGGCCTCACCGCGCTGTAGTGCGCGGGCCCGTGCCGCTTGGCCTCGATCAGCGCCGCGTCGGCGGCGTCGAGCAGTTCGCCGCCGGTACCCAGTTCGGCGTCCGACGTGGCCGCCCCCCACGAGATCGTCACCGAAGTACTCAGCGTCTCACGGAACCGGCGCGTCGCATCGTTGGCAAATCTCTGCGCATCGGCCAGCGTGGCATCGGCGAGCAGGACGCAGAACTCGTCGCCGCCCAACCGGCCGACCATCGCACCGTCGACGTCGCCGACCGTCGAGGTGAGTACATCGGCGAAGTGGCGCAGCAGCTGATCCCCGGCGGGATGACCGTCACGGTCGTTGATCTGTTTGAAGCCGTCCAGATCGCACATCAGGGCAACTATCGACGAGGTTGCCCAGTCCTGTTGCTCGAACCATCGGTCGACGGCGCGGCGGTTGGCGATACCGGTCAGTGCGTCCTCGAACGCATACGCCGACACCGTGTTCAGCAGTTCCGAGCGCGCAATCGCCACGGCGGTGTAGGTGGCGATGGCCTGGAGCAGCTGGGCGTCTCCGTGGTCGAATCGATGGCCACCGGACGAGCTGGCCAAGATCTCCCCCCACATGACATCGCCGTGGACGATCGGAACACCGAGTTCGCACTCCTTGCCGAGTTCGACGAGTAACTGCCGCGACTCCGGAGGGCATCGGTCGTCATCGATGCAGTGGCTGTACGCCCTACCGCCGATCAGCAGGTCGGTGACGTCGCTGTCCACGCCGACCTCGTAGTGCTCGTCGGTGGGCCAGCGCTCCTCGTGAGCTGCCAGGTCGCCGACGTTGATGAGGGTCCGCAGGATGTTGCCCTCGCGTTCCCATCGACTGATCGACACCGACGCCGCCCGGAGCGCGACGAGTGCCTGTTCGGCGATCACCTCAAGAACCTCGTCGAAGTAATCCGAACTCAGCACCGCGTCCGAGATCCGCAACAGCGCTTTGAGGATCGGAACCTCGGCGGCGTCTCCGATCAACCGGTGCAGGACCGGGTCCGCGCCGCTGACGAAAGGTTGATGGCTACGTTCGGCGAGCGGCGCGCGAAAGGCTGCACTCAACCGACGTGGCACCGCGTCCCTTCCGCTTCGGATTCCGGTCCTGTGATGATACGTGCGCAACCGGAATCACCGCGCCTTGCGCGGACGACGTCAGCAAATCGTTCGGGGCCCCGCCGGGCGGCTCAGATCTTTCCGCCCGGGAAGATCGTCTTGACGGCGTTGGTGATGTTCTCGCGCGCGGCGGCCTCCCCGGTCGGATCCAGCGATCCAATCGCCATCGCGTAACGCCGATCGGGACCGATCACGCCGGTCGACACGTGCAACTGGTTGCCGCCGTTCCAGCAACAGAACCAGCCCTGTTTGACTGCGACCGGTTCGGCGTAGAGACCGTCCGGAATGCCGAACCGCTGTGGGTACCCGTCGAGTCCCGTCGGCGTGGACTGCGCGAGGTCGCCGAGGATGAGATCGGCCTTGTCCTGCGGCAGCCCACCGGTTCCGTCCAACAACATGTCGTAATAGCGGACGAGGTCGTTCGCGGTACTCGTGGTCACGTCCCAGTGCCCGTTCCAGGGCGCCACCGTGCCCCCCAATCCGTACCGTGCCTTGATCCTGGCGATGATCGCGCTTCCACCGCTTCGGTCCCAAAAGTTCTGCGCCGCACTGTCATCGGATGACCTCAGCATCCTGTCCAAGGCCGCACGGTCGCCCGCCGACAGCGACGTCTTGCCTTCGGACTCCTGCAACAGCAGATCGTCGGCGATGAAGAGCTTCACCACAGATGCGATGGGGAAGGACGAGTCGGCGCCGCTGGAGGCGATCTGGCCGGTGGTGCGGTCGAGCACCGCGACGTCGATCTCGGCTCCGGAGGCAGCCGCATCGGCCGAGGCCTCTTTGACGCGGGCATCGAGCCCGGGAAGAGGCGCCGTGGGCTGCGCGGGTGGAGCCTGCGGCGCGATGGCTGGTGCCTGCGGGACGTGCTCGGATGCCGGGGGCGAGCCGTGGACCCGTGCCTCGCAGCCGGTCGCGAGGAGCGCGACCGACATGAGTGCCGTCGCCGTCATCGCACGAATGGGCAACTGCCGAGGCATGAGTTCCTCCAAGACTTTCGTGAAGCGGGGCGGCGGGACCAAGCCCCTACCTAATACCCAGGTTAATCGGCATCAACCGAGGTGGCTCGGCCTCGCGGAGCGGACGAGTAGACATCGTCGTCGTCAGTTCGTAGCCTTTCCCAGTCATCTCCAGCCGGGCCGTGAGGTCCTCAACCGAAGGATCGTGACTGTCCGCGTGACCCGGATGCGCCAGACTCTTCGGCGAACGGTGTGCGGTTCGGTGACCGCGATCCTGGTTCTTGGCGTGCCCGCGGGAATGGTGGATGCCGACCCCGCAGCTGACGCGTTGGCCCGGCTCAACGAGCTGTCCCAGCAGGCCGTGCAGAGCCGCGAGGCGGTGACCGCGGCGCAGCGCGATGCCGACGCCAAGCTGGCCGAGCAAACGGCCGCAGTCGAACGCCACCGCGCCGACCTGGCGGCTCTCCAGATCGCCAACGACCAGCTTGAGCCGTATCAGGCTGCCGTCGACCGGATCGCGGCGATGGACTATACGAGCGGGCGAGATGGACAGTTCGCGGGGCTGTTGACCGCCTCGTCCCCCCAGCAGCTGATCGATCAGCTGTCGATGCAGCGCACCGTCGGCACCCGCATCGCCGATCAGATGAAGGCGTACCACTCGGCACGGGAACGTGCTGCCCTCGCCGCCACGGCGTCCGAGAAATCCGCGGCCGAGGCCGGTGCCGCGGTCGAGTCGGCCGAAGCGGTTCGGGCGGAGCTGCAGGCCAAGCTCAGCGAGTTGTTGCGGCAGATCGCCGCCGCCGAGGCACAGTATGCGGCGCTGACGCCGCAACAGCAGGCGATCGTCGACAGCGCACCCCCGCCGGCTGCGCTGCCCGTGGTGCCTCCCGGCGACGTCGCCCCACCGCCGCCGCCGGTGGCCCTTCCGGACAATCCCGAGGCGTTGCCCGTCGGCGTCGCGTACGAGGCCGGACTTCAGCCCAACGCCGTCCTCGCGGCTCGTGCCGTCAGCCGGCAGTTCCCGCAGATCTCCGACATCGACGGCGTCAGGCCCGACTCCAAGCCGTGGCATCCGAGCGGTCTCGCGATCGACATCATGATCCCGAATCCCGACAGCCCCGAGGGCATCGCGCTGGGTGACCAGATCCTCGCGTTCGCCATGAGCAACGCGGGCCGGTTCGGGCTCCAGGACGTGATCTGGCGGGGCACCTATTACACCCCGGCCGGTCCACAAGCCTCGGGCTACGGACACTACGACCACGTGCACATCACGGTGACGCCGCGCCGCTAAACCGTGCGCGCGCTCCACTCCGCGGTTCGCTCGGGGGTCGCCTGTGCGAGCGCCTCACGAGTCCGCTCCGCGTCGAAGTCCTTGCCGTACACCGGTGTTCCGGGTTGCTGCCGCCACGACTCCGCAATCGGACCCGCGTCGACGGGATCGAATCCGAGTGCGTCGACGATGCCGTGGACGAGGTCGCGCCCGGCTCCGTCCTCGCCGGCGACGGGAAGCGCGATGCGGTTCGGTGTCCCGCTGGGAGTGCCGCGCTCGAGCAGGTGCTTCCAGAAAATGCCGTTGAAAACTTTGTAGACCGGTGCGCCGATCTGCTCGGCGACCCACGCGCTCTCGACCTGACCGTCCTCGATATCGGCGATCTCACCGTCGCGCTGCTGCGGGTAGTAATTGTTCGTCTCGATCACCGGCGCGCCCGGCCTGCGTGCGTCGACGATTCCGTCGACGAGGTCGGGCACGTTCTTCTGCGGAATGCTCAGGATGACAAGATCTGCGTCGGCCGCAGCATCCTCGGCCCATACCGCGGTGGCCCCGGTCTCGCCGACGAGGTCTGCGAGCGTCTCGGGGGACCGCGAATTCGCCACCCGCACGTCATGGCCGAGTCCACGAAGCCGCCGGGTCAACGTGCCGCCGATGTGCCCCGCCCCGATGATGCCGATGTTCATGACGGCGGCAACAGTCGGCTGTCGGCCCGTATTCCTAGGGGTGGAAGTTCCACTGGCCGCAATCCTGGGCGAGCACATCGTTGACATCGACGCGGATGCCCCCGACAACCGGTCCCGGATTCGACGCAGTGTCGATGATGCGCTGATAGAGCACTGCGGGCGGATAGATCTGGCCGTTGGACCAGGATCGCGTCTGCCAGGCCCACACTCGACCCGCCGTTCCCGACCTGCCGATCACGCCGTCGGCCGCGGCCCACGTACACGGTCGGATGCCGGCGTAGATTCCGGTGCGCTGAACCCCGATGACGGAGTTGATACCGCGAAACCACGGCAGCGCCAGCCGGTTCCAGGTGTCCCGGTCGATGTCGTCGTCGACGCTGAAATAGATCGGCGCGCTCTTGCCACCGCCGGCGGCGCTGTGCAGCGCCCAGGCGGTGCGGGCGTCGGCCACGCCGCCGGGGTACCCGCGGGTGAAATCGGAGGGAGCCGTTCCTCCCGGTTTTCCGTACTGATAGTTGCTGACGATCACCAGTCCCGCGGCGGTGAGCTGCTTTGCATACGGCAGGGTGATCGGCTTGGCGCCGAAGTTCGAGCCGGGCCGCGACGTCGAGACGTAGTTGATCACCCCGGCATGGCCGGCGGCGCGGATGTCCTGCGCCGGGATCTGACGCATCGCGAAGTCGATCAGCGTGGGGGCGGCGGCCGACGCGGCGGGCGAGCGGATGCCGGATGTCGCACCGAATCCGGCGAATGCCGCCGCCGCCGCGGCGTAGCGCAGCGCGTCGCGCCGGGAGATCGACACCGCGCGATGTTAACAAAGTGATTGCTGTGACTGGCGTGATCTCGGGCCGGACACGCCGGTGGTCAGCCGATGGCCCACAACCCGAGGCTGAGCACGAAAGCGCTCAACCCGAGCGTGGTCTCCAGCACGGTCCACGTCTTCAACGTCGTCTTGACGTCCATGCCGAAGAAGCGGCTGACCAGCCAGAAGCCCGAGTCGTTGACGTGAGACAGCACGGTCGCGCCTGCTGCGATGGCCATCACCAGCGCGGTGAGCTGGACACTGCTGAGACCGGCTGCGGCGACGGATGCGCTGAGAAGCCCCGCCGTCGTCGTCAGCGCGACGGTCGCCGAACCCTGTGCCACACGCAGCAGCGTCGAGATGATGAAGGCCTGGAGTATCAGCGAGATACCGAGATTCGACAGCGAGCTGCTGAGCGCGTCGCCGATGCCGCTGGTTCGCAGAACGCCGCCGAACATGCCACCGGCGCCCGTGATGAGAATGATGGCGCAGATCGGCCCGAGCGCGCCGTCGAGGATGTCGGTCACGTCGGCCATCGAGCGGCCACGCAGACCCAGTACCAGCGTCGCCACGATCACGGTGATCAGCAATGCAATCGACGTGGTGCCGAGCAATTTCAGGAATTCCGCCCACGTGGCGCCCTCTTCGATGACCCCGGCGGTCATCAGAGTGTCGATCACGGTGTTGAACGAGATCAGCACGAACGGCAGCAGCAGCACACCGAGGACGGTGGCGAAGGCGGGGGCGGTGCGGGTGGTGGTGGACGTCGTACCGGCCGACACGCCGTCGCCGGTGTCGTCGGCAGCGCGTCCCCCGTTGATCTCGCCGAACAGCGAGGTGGGGACATCGACGTACACCTTGCGGCCGATGAACTGAGACACCAGGAATGCGCCGACGTACCACGCCACGACGGCGACCGGGACGCCGATGATCAGGGTCAGGCCGATGTTGGCGCCGAGCAACTCCGAGGCCGCCACGGGACCCGGGTGCGGTGGAACCAGCGCATGCATGGCTGCGAAGGCGCCGGCCGCCGGGAATGCGTACAGCAGGACCGAGCCACGGAAGCGTCGAGCGACCGTGATGATGATGGGTAGGAAGACCACCAGTCCGGCGTCGAAGAAGATCGGGAAACCGAACAGCAGTGCGGCGATGCCGAGGGCGAGCGGGGCTCGCTTCTCCCCGAACCGCCCTATCAGGGTGTCCGCGAGAACTTGTGCGCCCCCGGTGATTTCGAGTAGCCGACCGATCATGACGCCGAATCCGACCAGCAGGGCCACCGAACCCAGCGTGTTGGAGAAGCCGGACGTCAGAGCGCTGGGGACATCGGCGACCGGAATGCCGGCGGCCAGCGCGGTCAGCGCGCTCACCAGGACGAGCGCGACGAACGCGTGCAGCTTGACTTTGATGATGAGAAACAGCAGCAGCGCGACAGCACCGGCCGCGATCAGCAGCAGGGTTGTTGTGCCGTATGCCGGATCAATGGCCTCCATGAGATCCCCTATCCGTGGTGGTGTCGTGAACTGTTGTGGCTACGAATGTGTTGTGGCGATGTACGAGTCGACGATCGAATCGATGCTCTGATCCACGTCGATGGCGACGCCCCGCTCGTCGGGCTCCAGCGGTTCCAGCGTCTCGAATTGGGAGGCGAGCAGTGCCGCGGGCATGAAATGCCCGGGGCGGCTTGCCTGTCGCCGGCCGATCGTCTCCGGGGAGCCCGCCAGGTGCAGGAATTCGATGTCGGCGCGGTGCTGCCGCAACTGATCCCGGTAGACGCGTTTGAGGGCCGAGCAGCTCATCACCCCGCCGTCGGGGTGCTGGGCCAACCAGTCACCGATCGCCTCCAGCCAGGGATACCGATCCGCGTCGTCGAGTGGGTGGCCGGCGGTCATCTTGGCGATGTTCTCCGGAGGGTGGAAGTCGTCCGCATCGGCGAAGGGGACGCGCAGCCGCTGCGCGAGAGCGGCGCCGACGGTCGACTTGCCCGACCCCGAAACTCCCATGACGACGATTGGTGACGACATATCCCATGACCCATCTGATGTGGCTGACGTCACATGATGGTGCCTCAAAGATCATACTAATGCAAGGGGCATGCGAAGAAAGTCATGTCATACAACCGACGGGCCGCCAATCTGGCATCATTCAGCAATGCTCGATCGGTCCTACGGAGGCGCCCGCCACGGCAGTCTTCTGACTGCCCTGGGGACTGCCATCGTGTGCGGCCAATACCCGCCCGGACGCGTTATCACTCTTGACGGGGTGATCGCCGAGCATCGCGTGTCGCGCAGCGTCGCGCGGGAGGCGATTCGGGTTCTCGAATCCATGGGAATGGTCGAATCGCGGCGCCGGGTCGGGATCACCGTTCAGCCCGCGGCGAAGTGGAACGTCTTCGATCCGATGCTCATCCGATGGCGGCTGGACGTCGGGGACCGCACGGCCCTGCTGACGTCCCTGTCGGAGTTGCGCCTTGGCTTCGAGCCGGCGGCGGCGGCGCTGGCCGCGCAGCGGGCGACACCGCACCAGTGCCGCATCATGGCATCCGCGGTGTCCGACATGGTGGTGCACGGGCGATCCGGAGATCTCACCTCATACCTGTTGGCTGACAAGCTTTTTCATCAGACCTTGCTCGAAGCCAGCGGCAACGAGATGTTCCGCGCATTGACCGGGGTGGTCGACGAAGTACTCACCGGGCGTACTCAGCACGGGATGATGCCGGAAAAGCCCAAGATCGCTGCGATCGCGTTGCATGACGAGGTGGCGCGCGCGATCAGGATGGGTGAGGCGAAGCAGGCCGAAGAGGCGATGCGCGCCATCATCGACGAGGCCGCCTCCGCCGTGGTCGACGAACTCCCGGCGCCATGACAGGTGATCACCACAATGGTTGAGGTGGACCCCAACATCCGCGTCTACGCATCGCGCGTTCACAATCTGAGATCCGTCGACGTCGCCGCCCCGCGTGACTCGTTCGTGGCGTTCACCGGGGTGTCTGGATCCGGCAAGTCCTCGCTGGCTTTCGGCACCATCTATGCCGAGGCCCAGCGCCGCTACTTCGAGTCGGTCGCGCCATATGCGCGCCGCCTGCTGCTGCCCCAGGACGCACCGAAGGTCGACGACATCACCGGATTGCCGCCCGCGGTCGCGCTACAGCAGCGCCGCGGCACCGCCACATCAAGGTCGACCGTCGGTACCGTCACCACGCTGTCGAACCTGTTGCGCATGCTGTACTCCCGGGCCGGAACCTATCCGCCGGGGGCCACCGAACGCCTCGACTCCGACGCCTTCTCGCCGAACACCTCGATCGGCGCCTGCCCGGCATGCCACGGTCTCGGCCGCATCCATGAGGTGACCGAACAGACGCTGGTGCCCGACCCCTCGCTGACCATCCGCGAAGGCGCGGTGGCGGCCTGGCCCGGCGCCTGGCAGGGGCAGAACCTACGGGACATTCTCATCACGCTCGGCTACGACATCGACAGGCCGTGGCGCAAAATCCCCAAGCGCCAGCGGGATTGGATCCTGTTCACCGAGGATCAGCCCACCGTCGAGATCGACCCGAGCCAGCATCCGGTCACCGCGGATTACTACTACAACGGCACCTTCTCCAGCGCCGAACGCCACGTGCGCCACACGCTGGCCAACTCGCAGAGCGCGGCGATGCGCCGCCGGGTGCTGCAGTTCGTGCGCAGCACCGATTGTCCTGTCTGCGGCGGCTCCGGGCTGCGGCCCGAAGCACTCGCGGTGACTTTCGCCGGCCGCAACATCGCCGAGCTGGCGGCCCTGCCACTGACCGCGCTGACCGAGGTGCTGTCGCCGGCGGCGATCAGGACGGGATTTGCCGCGGCCTACGAATCCGCCGAGTCGGGTGAATTCACCGAAGTGGCAACCATGATTGCCGCCGATCTGGTGGCCCGGATCGCCGTGCTCGTGGACCTGGGGCTCGGATATCTGAGCCTGAACCGCCGCACTCCGACGGTCTCGCCCGGCGAACTGCAACGCCTGCGGCTGGCCACCCAGCTGCGGGCCGGACTGTTCGGCGTCCTCTATGTGCTCGACGAGCCGTCGGCAGGTCTGCATCCGGCCGACGCCGAGCCGTTGCTCGACGTTCTCGAGCGACTTCGGCGCGCAGGGAATTCGCTGTTCGTGGTCGAGCACGACATGGACGTCGTGCGCCGCGCCGACTGGATCGTGGATGTCGGCCCCGGCGCCGGCGAGCTTGGTGGCGACGTGCTCTACAGCGGGCCGGTAGCCGGCCTCGCGGACATCGAACCCTCAGTCACCCGACGGTTCCTGTTCGCCAACACAGCGCCACCACGGCACGGCCCACGCACGCCCTCGGGACTGATGCGGCTGAGCGGCATCACTTTTCATAACTTGCACGATGTCGATGTCGACATCCCGCTGGGCGCATTCGTAGCCGTCACCGGGGTGTCGGGGTCGGGCAAGTCGACGCTGGTCTGCAAGGTGCTCGGCGACGTAATGGCCAGACAACTGGGCAATTCGGTCGAACCCGTCGACGAGGCCGCAGACGGCGATGCCGAAGTTCTCGACATCGACGTCGATTGCAGTATGGGGATCACCGTCGAGGGCGCGGAGGCGATCGGCCGTCTCGTCACCGTGGACCAGCGACCGATCGGACGTACTCCGCGGTCCAACCTGGCAACCTACACCGGGCTTTTCGACGCCGTCCGCAAGGCGTTCGCGGGCACTGCCGAGGCGCGTCGACGAGGTTGGAACGCGGGACGGTTCTCGTTCAACGTCGCCGAGGGCCGCTGCCCGACCTGTCAGGGTGAGGGTTTCGTGGCGGTCGAGTTGCTGTTTCTGCCGGGCACCTACGCCACGTGTCCGTCGTGTGGCGGCGCGCGCTACTCCGAGGAGACCCTCGAGATCACCTACCGGGGCTGCACGATCGCCGACGTGCTGGCCCAGACTGTCGACCAGGCGGCGGAGTTTCTGAGCGATCTGCCCGCGGCGGCAAGAAGTTTGACCACTCTGCGGGACGTCGGGCTCGGGTATCTTCGGCTCGGGCAACCGGCGACCGAACTGTCCGGCGGCGAGGCGCAGCGTATCAAGCTGGCCACCGAGTTACAACGGGCCAAACGCGGCCACACGCTCTACGTCCTCGACGAGCCCACCACGGGATTGCACCCGGCCGACGTGGAGTTGCTGGAACGACAGCTGCACCGCCTCGTCGACGCCGGTAACACCGTCCTGGTCGCCGAACACGACATGTCGGTGGTGGCGAACGCCGATCACGTCATCGACCTCGGTCCCGGCGGTGGGGACGACGGCGGTGCGGTCGTGGTCGCCGGTACGCCGGCGGTGGTCGCCGCCAATACGGCGAGCCGGACTGCGCCGTACCTTGCCGCGCAATTGAGCCGCGGTCAACTGCCGTAAAGGTGAAGCGCGCGTGCGGTTTCGGTCGCTATCTGACCGCTGAGCGGCACGATCGGGGGACCGCCACGCTGGTGGATCACATTGGCGAGGACGACAACGTACGTGTCGGACCCTGGGTCCATCCACAACGTGACCCCGGTGAATCCGGTGTGGCCGAAGCTGCCGACGGGGAAGAGGGTGCCACGGGGTCCGGAGTGTGCGGTGTCGATGTCCCAGCCGAACCCCCGCAGATTCTGACCCGGTAGCGGGGGCCCCGGTTGCTGCGGGGTTGTCATCATCTGCGCGCTCGCCCGCGTGAGCGGAAAAGTGCTGGGACGGTTCGCGAGACGATCGAGCAGAGCCTGCGCATAGAGGCCTATGTCATGCACGGTCGTGAACACTCCGGCGCTGCCCGCAACCCCGCCCATCCGACGTGCCGTCGGATCATGCACGGTTCCCCGTAGCGGGTGACCGTAGTCAGGGTTGATGCCCGCGGTGTCCTCGTCGAGCGCAGTGGGGGCGATGCGACCCAACAGGTCGGTACTCCACGTACCAGATCGGCACGGGCCCACCGCCGGACCATCTGGATCCGGGACGATTGCTGTCCCCCGGATTCTGTGCGGGCCACAGGCTTTGGATGCCGGCAGATAGCGAGTGTCTGACATCGCCAGTGGTGTGAACACGTTGTCGTGGACGTAGACGTCCTCGGGCACGCCGGTGAACTTCTCCAACAGCGCGCCGAGAATGATGAAGTTGATGTCGGAGTAGTGGAATCGCTGCGCGGGATCGAAGACCACCCACGCGCCGAGCGCCCGTCGAATGCCCTCTGCTTTGTCGGCCGCAACCAACCCCCACGGCCCGTCCAGGCTGAGGTCGCCTGCAATACCGGAGGTATGGGTGAGCAACATGCGCACAGTCACCTGCGCACGACGCGGATCGCCCGCCGGATTGAAGCCGGGCAGGTACGTCTGCACCGGTTCGTCGAGCAGTACCCGGCCCTGCTCGTGGAGTTGCATGACGGCCGTTGCGGTCGCGAGGCTCTTCGTCAACGAGGCGATGTCGAAGAGGGTGTCCTCGGTCATCGGCTCCGCCGGGGCGGGTGCGCCGTCCAATCCAGGTTCGCCCGCCAGCTTCCGCACCCCGAAGGCCTGGCGGAAGACAATGTTGCCGGCGTGCCCGACCTGCACCACGGCTCCCGGTAGCTGGTGCGCATCGACCGCCTCTTCGACCAGCCGTGAGACAGGGGAGAAGTCGCCAGCCGGCGTCACGGCGGGGACGGTGCGCGCCGGCGAGGTCGTCGGGGCGGTGGCCGTCGGTGTGCCGGTGGCGATCGTGGAAGCCGGTGGTGGCGGTGGTGGATGTCCGCACGCGGAGGTGAGAGCGCACACGACGATGCCGGCGGCGTACAGCCGGGCGAAGCGCGGGTTGGACGTCGTCGTGCAGCTCACCGAAACCATGGAAGCACGAGCGACGAACCCCGGTAAGGAGAAGTCCCGCAGCGCTGATTACCGGTCAGGGGACTGCCACTGGTTCTACTGTTGACGGATGAGGAAGATCGGATCACTCGGTGTCGTCGCGGCGGCGGCGTCAGTCCTGGCCATCGGCATGGCCGGGCCGGCTCAGGCTGACGACCCCGGCTGGGGATTCGGTGGCCCCCAGGTCAATTACAGCTACGACGTCTACTACCCCCGTAATGAGAACCCGTGGCGGAATCAGATGTTCCCGTCACCGAAGGTTCCGAAGGTCGATACGTCTGTGCGCAACCGATCGGTAATCAGCCGTTGAACGCTCGCCTCGCACAGATGACCAGTTAGCCCACTGCGCTACTCCGCAGGAATCACATCCGATCCGGGCCCCTTGACGGACGACTTCGCGCGCTTCTCGGCGCGCACGGCCCTCTTGCCGCGAACGAATCCCGTCGGCGAGATGGTCGCCGACACCAGTGCGTTCTCGCCGTTGACGAACGGGTGGAAGCCAACCCCGGCGCCGCCGCGGCCCTTCACCGGAATGTCGGCGACCTCGGTGACCTTCCAGCCCTTTTCCGAGACCGAGAGGATGGCCTCGCCGTTCTGGCAGGAGACCGGCAGTGCGGCGATGACGGAATCCTCTGGATCGCCCGGCGCGAGCTTCACCCCCGCCACGCCATTTCCCGCCGCGCCCTGCGGGTTCACCGCCGTCGGATCGATCCGCAGAATCTTGCCGCGCCGTGTCACCAGCGCCAGGTGATAGCCATCGGGCAGTACCCCTGAGCGCAGCAGCCCGGTGATGTCGGGCGCCACCGGGATGTCGCGGATCTTGTAGGGCAGCCCGCCGCCGGTGGTGAACTTGACCCGACCGTCGGTCCACACCGCCCAGCCGAGCCCCGAGGTGAGCAGGTCGCCGTGACTGTCGGAGAACACACCCCGGTCATCGAGACGCCATGCGGCGTTGACCTTCCGCTCGCGGGGCCCGTCTTCGTCGGAACCGGAGCTCACCGGTGTGGCGTCGAAGTCCAGAACGGTCCGGCGGTCGAACTCGGATCCCTTGAACAATTTCGCGGTCTCCACCAACTCCGAGTCGATCACCCTGCGGCGGGCGTCCGGATTGGAGACCAGTTCGGTCAGCTCGGCGAACTCGGCGTCGAGCCTGTCGGCTTCGGCCTGGAGCTCGATCACGTCGAGCTTCGTCAACCGGCGAAGCTGCAGCGCCAGAACGTAATTCGCCTGCTCCTCGTCGATCGAGAAGCGCTCCTGCAGCCCCCGGCGCGCGTCGTCGACGGTGTCGGAACCACGGATCACCGCCACAGCGGCATCGATGTCGAGATGGATCTTCATCAGGCCGGCCACCAGATGCCGGCGCGCGGTGACCTTCTCCAGCCGGTACTCGCTGCGCCGCAGCACCACCGAATCGCGCAGATGCAGGAACGCCGAGATCAGCTCCCGCACCGACCACCAGCGAGGCACCCGGTCCTCGTCGAGCGCGACCAGGCTCGCGGCGAACGTCGACTCCAGCGGTGTCAGCGCCAGCAGTTGGTCGCGGATCTGCTCGGCGCTGTGGCCGCGTTTGGCGGTGACGACTATGCGCAGTCCGTTGCGGCGGTCGGTCAGGTCGGACATATCCGCGACACCCGACATCTCACCGGACTCGACCAGGGCCCGGATCCTGTCCTGCACGGTGTTGCTGGCGACACCCGGCGGCAACTCGGTGATCACACAGTTCTTCCCGTCCACCGAAATCGTGCCGCGAACCGTGAATGCGCCTCGGCCGGTGGTGATGTACTCCCGCAGCCCGGCGGTGCCGACCACGGTGGCCCCGCATCCCCAGTCGGGCCCGGGGACCAATTTGACCAGCCTGTCGTCGGTCATGTTCGGGGTCTTGAGCAATGCCCGACACGCGGCCATGATCTCCCGCGGATTGTGTGCGGGGACCTTGGTGGCCCACCCCTCGGCGATACCCACGGCCCCGTTGCACAGGAGCACGGGCCACTGCGCGGGAAGCATCGTCGGCTCGGTCCACTCGCCGTCGAACGTCTGGACCATCGGCACCGCGTGGTCGTTCAGCTCGGCGGTGAGAGCCGCCCCCGGCGCCGACAACCGCATCTCCGTGTAGCGGTCCGCGGCGGGAATGTCACCTTGGATTCGTGGAAAAGCACCCTGCCCGTCAATGACTTTCACACGCTGGAACTCGGCAGCCATCAGCGCTGCGGCCCCGTACATCGACGCGCCACCGTGCGGGTGCAGGTTGCCGGTCACCGCCGAGCAGATCTTGGACGACTTCTGCGGCTTGTTCCCGGGCTGGAGCCCCGACTCGTGCATCTGGTAGAGCAGCCGGCGCTGGCCGGGTTTGAGCCCGTCGAATGCCGACGGGATCGCGCGGTCGCTGACGCTGTAGAGCGCGAACGTCAGCTGGTAATGGTTCCAGTAGTCGTCGGCACTCTGGTCGAGCACCAGATCGGGGTTCTGCTGTGGCAGGTCAAGTGTGGCGGTCACGATGTTTCCTAGGTGAGGTCCAGCGCAGAGGTGTCGACACGGGAGGCGATATCGGCCATCCACGCGCGTCGGCCCTCCGGTGGCCCGCCGAACAATGTGTGGTGCAGTTTCTTCTCATCGTCGTCGGGGTGCACCCGAATCACGGTGCGCCGCTGCGGATCCAGCACGGTGTTCCAGAAATCGTCGGCATCCATCTCGCCGAGACCCTTGTTGCGCTGCACCTCGACCTTGCGTTTCGACCTGGCCTTCAACTCGGCCACGGCGGTGTCACGCTCGGATTCGTCCTGGCAGTAGATCCGCTCCGTGCCGTCCTTGACGACGAACAGCGGCGGCAGCGTCACATACACCATGCCTGCCTCCACCAGCGGTCGGTAGAAGTCCAGGAACATCGAAATCAGGCTCGAGTTGATGTTGCCGCCATCGGGGTCGGCGTCGGAGGCGAACAGGATCCGGTCGTAGCGGCACAGCTCGGGATCACAGTTGTCCCGCACCCCGCAGCCGAGGATGCGCTCGATCGAGTCGAACTCGTCCTTGACGCGCGCCTTGCTGACCGTGAACCCATACACGTTGGGCGGCTTGCCTTTCAACGGAAAGGCGGCCTGAAACGTGGCGTCACGCGCGGCTTTGATGGTGCCCAGCGCCGAATCGCCCTCACACAGAAAGAGTTCGGCGCCCGACCCGCGACCTGTCTCCCGGCTGGGTAGCAGCTTCGGCGGCAAGGACAGGTTCGTACCGAGGCCCTTGGCCCTCGACGCTGCGCGGGATCGCGCCTTCGCGCCCTCGGCGCTGCGCCGCGCCCGCGCCGACTCCAGCGCCAGCTTGGCCCACAGCGACACCGCTTCGCCGTTGGCGGGGTTGGCCGCCCATATGGTGACGCTGCGAGCGACATCCGGGGCCATCGCCACGTTGAGCGATCGCGATGACACCGCGGTCTTGGCCTGCGAATCCCAGGAGACATCGGGCGCCCGGGTGTCGACCGCGAGGGCGGTGACCGCGGCGAAGTCCTGCGGCTCGGGTCCGTCTTCGCCCTTGGCCAGCCCGAGGTCCCGGATGCGGGACGCGCGGTCGGCGAGCGCCTCGGAGAACCCCTTCACCGCCGCCGTCAGGTGGGATCCGCCGCCCGGGGTGCGGACGGTGTTGCAGAACGCGGCCACCGTGGCCGGTTCGGCAGGGCCTGCGGTCAGCGACCAACGAAACGGGGTCGGACCACGGCCGGTGGTGTATTCACCGCGCCCCTCGACCACGGCCCGCACGCTGGGAACAGGGGCGTCGCCCGCCGCGCACATCAGATCCAGCAGGGTTTCTGTGCCCCACGGACCGTCGAACGGCTCGACCAGCTCCGGGCGGATCTGCTCGCCGGGCCAGCCCTCGTCGACAACCACGAGATGGACCCCCGGCGACATCCTCGCCGCGGCGTGCGCACGGAGCAGGACCTCGTTGATGTCCACGCTGGAATCGGGAACCACCACGGGGTCGAACAGGATCCGGACCGTGGTGCCGTGCGCATCCGGCTTGCGGTTGCCGACTCCCCGCAATTTCTGTGAGTCATTGCGCGTGAACGGGGCCTGCGGGTCGAACTCTTTGCCCTCGAACACACCGGGGTAGCCGCCGCCGAAACTCTGCCCGTAGGTCTTGCCGGCCCGCCGTACCGTCACATCGGTTCGTGCCGAGATGAAAACCGCTGCGGCGGCGCCGATCCCGTTGAGGCCTGCGCCAGTGCTGGCGGCATCGGAGTGCGCCGAGAACTTTCCGCCTGCCCGGGCGGTGCCCAGCGTCTTGACGATGCCGTTCTTCCCTGTGGCGGGGTCGGTGTCGACGGGGAGACCGCGGCCGTCGTCGGCGACGCTGACCGACCCGTCCGCGTGCAGGGTGATGGTGACGCACGACCCTCCGTGGCTGGGTTCGGCCACCTCTTCGATCGCATTGTCGACGATCTCGCGCAGCGCTGTGTTGAGGACGTCGAGCCCCAGGTTGACCGCCGGCCGCAGGCGTGTGTGCTGGACATCGTCGAGCTCGGTGATGTCGGCGGCCGTGTAGCTCACTACTGGTCCTTTTCTTCGACGCAGGGACAGGGGGCGGGGAAATCGTAATCGCTCGAGCCGACACCGTCGTGGAGGCGAAGTTTGGGATCGGTAGCTCGTTTTCGCCCGCAACCTGTGACGCAAGACCCCGGCGGCAACGGACCGGGTGGAAAACGAGAGAGGAAACACATGTTCATCGCCCGCTTCGGCATCGCCCTCACCGGCGCAGTCCTGACGGCGTCCACGCTGGTCGGCTGCTCGCAAGTCGCCGACCTGCGAGCCGAGGCCTCGCAGATCGCCGAGCAGGTCGTGACGACCGGCACGGAGCAGATCGTCAGCTCTGTATCGGGTGATCTGTTCACCGCCGAAGGAATCGACAACGCGTACGCCGAGATCTTGGAGAAGGCGGGCGGCGCTCCGATGCAGGTCGTCGAAGTGACCATCGTGCCCGGGGTGATGACCGTGCAGGCCATCGACCCGGCAGCGCCGACCGAGCTCAACCAGTGGAGCTACACCGCGGGCGCCGTCGGGCCCTCGCGCCCCGTCGATTACGACGACGACACCGAGGCTCTCCGGCAGAACCTCTTCGCGGTGAACGAGGTGCCCACCACCGCCATCGTCACCGCGATCGACCAGGCACTCGCGGCGAGCGGGATCGACGGCGCAGAGGTCAGCAGCCTCATCATCAAGCGCAACCTTCCCTTCGACGAAAACGTGATGATGTTCCTCAACATCGAAGGCGAGCGCAGCAGCAAGCAGGTGCGTACCGATGTCACCGGAGCGGTCATCGAGGTCATCTGAGCCGACGGAATCAAACCGTGGCGCCACCGGTTCTACTCCGTGTCGGCGGGTGACTGCCCGCCGACACGGAGAGGGAACTCAGAAAGAGGCGAGATCCGTGAAGAAGATCGGACTCATCGGCATTGCAGCAAGCGCACTTTCCGCGGCGGTCATCGGCTTCGCCGGTCCCGCGCAGGCCCAGCCAGGGTGGACCTTCGGCGGCAACGGCAACGGCAGCGGGTTCGGCTGGCCGCAATACGGCCCCGGTAGCGACAGCAACAACCCCTGGCTCAATCAGCTCTATCCCCGGGTGAAGGTTCCGAAGGTGGATACCTCGGTCCGCAACTGATTGCGCTCTACCCAGCTGGACGGTGCGAGCAAGGGCCTGTCATGGAGTCTCTCGAAGAAAGTTCACGCGCCGTTCCGTGAGCAGAGGACGAATGCGGCCCACCACCAATTCGAGGTAATGCGCGGAATTCAGGTGTGCATCAAGCGCTGACCGGTCACGGTAGCGCTCGATCAACACGATGGCGCTTGCGTCATCGACATCCTGAAAGGTCTCGTAACCAAGGCAACCCGCTTCAGCGAGGGCCTGCGGGCGAAGTGCTGCGAGGTGTCCGAGTACGGTTTCGAGCGAATCCGCGGTGGTCTTCCAATGCGCGACGACCACGATGGGCTCGGAGGCACTCATCGGATCAGTGACAGTGGCACGGCATCGACCCGGTCGCCCGACCGTTCGCTCTCAGTGACGGCGGCCGCTATGTCGGCGCGGGGGACATGGGAAGTCCTCATAGTCAGTCCACGGCAATCAGTTCGAGCTGAATGTTGTCCGGGTCCCGGAACACGATCGTCGAATATGCGATCGGATCTGTCTCGTCGACGATCCCCGTATGGTCGACCCCGAGTTCGTCGAGCCACACGGTCCATTGCTCGAGAGCGGCGCGCCCGGCGACGCCGAATGACACATGGTCCAAACCCGTGTTCGCCTCATCGAATTTCTCGCCCCGATTGTGGACGTTTCGGTGCAGTCCGAAGATCAGGCCCGATCGGGGTTCTGGCAGGAGCACGCTGTAGCCGGTCTCCTCGGCACCGTAGTGCGGGATCGTGACATCCAACCGCTCGGTGCGGAACACGCGTTGGTACCAGGCGATGCTGGTCTCCAGATCGGTGACTGTCAAGGACACGTGATGAACTCCGCCGATGCCGGCGTTGATGGTCGCGTTCACCTCGGCCATTCTTGTCGGAATGTCGGCCCCGACGGCGCCTTTCGATGGATATCGAGTTTGTCTGCACCACGACGAGGTCGGAATGCGCGATGGCCGATGATCTGGACGGCTGTCACAAAGCACGCATACCAAGGTTCTGGACACTAAACTTCCGTTAGCTGAGCAGGACTGACGTGCGCGCTCAGGAGGAATGGATCGCATCGCGGGGAGTGACGGACGTGGTAATACCCAGTCCTTCCGTGGACACCGGTGTCGACGGTGCAAGCTTGCCGGATACCTCCCTGCGCCTGCAGATCCTCGGTCCGCTGAGGCTCTGGCGCGGCAACGCCGAGTTGGACGTCGGTCCGCCGCAGCAGGCCTGCGTTCTGGCGCTGCTGTTGGCTCGGGAAGGGCGACCGATCAGCACGGGCGAGCTCATTGACCTCATCTGGGGGCAGGACGCTCCCGCCAGCGCGGTCAACGTCCTACACAAGTACATCGGGGCGTTGCGGCGGCTGCTCGAGCCCACGCTTCCGGTTCGTGCCACAGGCTCATACCTGCTGCGCCGGGGCAACGGCTATCTGCTCACTGCGGGTCCCGGCACGCTGGATCTCGTCAGCTTCCGCGATTTCGTTGCCTCTGCCGAGGCCGCGCTCTCTCGGCGCTGTGGGGAATCCGCACTCGACGACTACGTTGCGGCACTGGAACTCTGGACCGCGCCCGCGGCCGACGGCCTGGCTCAGGGGCCCGCGGCGATGGGTGTCTTCGCCGGGCTGAACAATCTTTTCTTCGATACCTGTACGGCCGCAGCCGAACTCGCGCTGTCGCTGGGTCGCCCCGAGCGCGTGCTCACGGCGCTGCAGCTGGCCGCCGTGATGGCGCCACTGCATGAGCCGCTGCACGCGAGCCTCATCACCGCCCTCGGTGCAGCCGGGCGGCAAGGGGAGGCGATCGCAGTCTTCCGCGCTGTGCGAGCCCGCCTCGCGAACGACCTCGGCATCGATCCGGGTCGGGCCCTGAAGGCCGCGCACCAGCGGGTGCTGGCCCACTGCCCGACTGACCGCGTGATGCCTGTGGCTTTCGACGTGCTCGTCGGCCGCACCGACGAACTCGCACTGCTCCGCCATGCGATGCAGCCGGCGTTCGGGAACGGGTCGGCACTGGTGATCGTGGAGGGTGAGCCGGGCGTCGGAAAGACACGCCTATTGGAAGAGGTTGCCGCAGAGGCAGATCAGCGTGGCGCGCTCGTCGTGTGGGGGCGCGGCATCCAGGGCGATGGAACCCCGTCGATGTGGCCGTGGGTACAGGCGGTACGCGTCATCGTGGACGCCTTGCCGCCCGCAGCCAGGAAGAAATGGCTCGACAGCGACCTGGGCCGACTCTTCGAACCCCGCGAAGGTGTCCTTGCCGGGCCAGCGTTGCATGACAGCGGCGGCCAGTTTCGACTGTTCGAACACGTCGTCGGCGTCGTCGGAGACATTGCGACGCGCAGTCCGCTCGTGCTGATCATCGACGACCTGCACTGGGCGGACATCACGTCGGTGCAACTGTTCAGCCATTTGGTCACCCGGTTGCCCACCGGTGCCGTGGTCATCGGTGCCCTGCGCGACCGCGCCCCGCCGCCGGGCACGGAGTTGGCGCGAATGTTGGCAGCCGCGAGCCGGGTGTCGGGGCATCATCGCGTCCGTATCGGACCGCTAGACCCATTCGAGGTCTCCGAACTCGTCCGCCGCGAAACCGGCCGGGATCCTGATCTCGACGCCGCGCGCAGCATCTACACGCGCACCGCGGGAAACCCGTTCTTCGTACGGGAGCTGTCCAGGTTTCTCGCGAACGCCGGCCCGCTGACCGCGGAAACCGTACGGCAGGCAGACGTTCCGGCCACGGTGCGCGACGTCGTGCGGGACCGATTGGCCGACGTCGACGACGACGTCAAATATCTTCTGCAGGCGGCAGCGCTCACCGGCCGCGAAGTGGGGATCGGGTTGTTGGCCCGCGTCGCAGGCGTCGACGTGCACACGTGTCTGGATCGACTGGAGCCGCTCGAAGGGTTGGGCCTTCTCGCACCGGTACCGCAGGACCCCAGTGCGCTCCGGTTCGCCCACGACATTGTTCGCGAGGCGGTCGTCGGCACCACACCGCCGGGCCGCGCGACGCAACTGCATCTCCGTATCGCCGACGCGCTCGAGCGCACCGAGGCGACCGACGATTCGGTCACTGAACGCCTGGCCTACCACCTGTGGTCGGCTGTTCCCCTTGCCGAGCCGGCCCGGGCCGTCGGCGCGCTTGTCCGCGCGGGCAGTGTCGCTGCGACCAAGTCGGCGCTCGCCGCTGCCGAACGACATCTCCGTTCGGCGGTGCAGATCTCACGCGAAGCAGGCTCGGCCGAACTCGAACTACCCGCTTTGTCACAGTTGACGGCCGTGGTCGGAATGCGATCCATGTACGGCACTGCGGCCCTTGATCTACTCGAGCGTGCCGAGCACCTCGCCCGTGGGCTTGGCCGGGAGTTGGAGGCCACCGCATTCCTCTTTTCGCGATGGACGGCTCATGGCCAGGCGATCGAGTTCGATCGCAGCGGTCCGCTGGCCCGCAGACTGCTCGATCAGGGCTACGCGTCGGCCGATCTGATGATGCGCACCTACGGGCTGCAGGCATGGGGCATTCACCAGTACCAGATGGGCAACGTGGGCGAGGCCTACCGATACCTGAGCCAATCCGAGGAGAGCCTGCTCGCGGGACTCGCAGAACCGGAGCAGGGTCCGGTCCGGGGCGATCTGGAGTCCCTCATGCTGGGCATGCTGGGCGAGATCTCTGCGGTGCACGGCGACGTCGACGCGGCGCGCACGCTGCTCGACACACTCGAGGCTGCCGCCCACGACAATCCCTATCGAATCTCGGTCTGGGCCACCATGGCTTCGCGGGCGGCCGCGGTCATCGGCGACACCGAATGGGCCCTGCGCGCAGCGGATGCCGGCATCGCGGTGGACCCCGGCTTCTCGTTCGTGTTCCTGGGCACCTATCAACGACTGGCCCGCTGCTGGGCGCTCGCCGTCTCCGGCAGCGACCAGAGCACCACGATCCCCGAGGCGCAGCGGCTCATCGCCGCCAACCTGCTCGACCCACCGCGATCGTGCGTTGCCACCTGGTACGGATTGCTCGGAGAAATGCAATTGGCCGCCGGTGCCTTTGACGCTGCCGCCGCAGCGTTGGACCGGGCCGACTTCTACCTGAATACCTACGGCCAGCGCTACCCGGAGGGTCTGATCGGACTGCTGCGTGCACGGCTGTTGCTGGCGACCGGAGCGCCGATCACCGCGGTGCGGTCGGCGGCCGAAGCCGCCCGCGTGCTTTCCGTCGAGCGCGGGGCGCGCCTCTTCGCGACCCGGGCCGATGATTTCCTCGCCTCGCTGCGCTGACCCGTCAACAAAGCGTCAACTCGTCGTCAACACGACATGGATACCGTCGCCGCAAGCGAAGGGAGTCAGCAGTGTCGGCAGACGTCGTCCTGATCCACGGGCTGTGGGTCTCGTACACCGCATGGCAGCCATGGATCGAGTACTTCGGCGACAAGGGCTATCGGGCGATAGCACCGCGATGGCCGGGAGAAGCGGACACCGTAGCCGCCACCCGTGACAATCCAGGCGCGCAGGCAGGTTTCGGACTGAGCCAGCTGACCGACCACTTCGCCGCGGTCATCGAGCAGTTCGACGCGCCACCGATCGCTATCGGCCACTCGTTCGGCGGCTTGATCGCACAGCAGCTACTCGGTCAGGACAAGGTGGCCGCCGCCGTGGCGATCGACCCGGCACCCATGGAGGGCGTCAAACCGCTGCCCCTTGCGCAATTGCGTTCCGCCCTGCCGGTTTTGAGCAATCCACTCAACCGCATGCGGGCAAAGGGACTGACGCGCAGGCAGTTTCGCTATGGATTCGGCAACGCCCTGACCGAGATGGAATCAGATTCGCTGTGGGAGCAATGGTCGATTCCGTCGCCGGGCAAACCACTCTTCGAGGTGGGGACTGCCAACTTCAGCCCGAATTCCCCCGCCAAGGTCGACACCGCCAATGCCTCGCGCGGACCATTGCTCATCACAGGGGGCACGGCCGATCACACGGTGCCGCTCGTCACCGCCCGCGCTGCCTTCAAGCAGTACGCGAAATCCCCGGCGATCACCGAGTTCCACGAGTTCGACGGTGCGGGTCATTCACTGACAATCGATCACCGCTGGCGCGAGGTGGCTGATGTCGCGCATTCCTGGCTCGTCGACAACGGGTTCGCCGGTGACCAGCTTTGAGGTGGCAGTGACGTCCGAGCGCGTGCGGTCCGCGCTGAGCGCGCACGCGTGCGTCCCGGGCGCTGACTGTGGCCTGTTGCCAGGGTTGACAATTCACCGGTTCACCCGTCCCACCCGACCGCAATGGGACCACATCGAATCGCTGTCCGTCGGTGTCATTGCCTACGGCACGGGAGGTGTTGTCGCGCTAGCTGGGCGACGTCTCGGTGGCCACACCCATTGCGCGGTGATCGGTAGCGGGAAGGACTTTGACTGCCAGATCATCGAGGCATCTTCCGAGCACCCGGTGCTGTGTCTGGTGGTGCGCGTCGCGCCGCAGTTGGTCGCGTCGGTGGCGGCAACCATGCGCGTCTCCGCGCGGTCAGCGGGACGCCGCGGCGAGGAGCAGCTTCAGGTGTGCACGCCCGACATCGAGTTGATGGATACCATCGTGCGGTTCGCCGGAGCGCTCTCGGCCGGCTGCGACCGTCGCGTGCTTGCCCCGTTGCGCTTGCAGGAGTTGGTTTACCGGGTATTACAGAGCGGCCTGCGGAGCCGGCTGTTGAGCCTGGCCGCCGCCGAGGAGATGGCCAATCCGGTAGCTGCCGCCCTGGACTACATCGCAGCGCATCTTGGCGACCCGTTGACTGTCGAGAAGTTGGCGGCGCAGGTGTGTCTGAGTCCGTCGGCGTTCACCCGTGCCTTCCGCGATGCGACCGGACGCTCGCCGTATCAGTTCGTCAAGGAAGCTCGGCTGGATCGAGCACGCCACATGCTCGACGACGGGCGCATCGGGATCGCACACGTGGCACATTCGGTCGGATACGCCAGCGTCTCACACTTCATCAAGGGCTTCCGTGCACGGTTCGGTGTCACGCCGGGCGACTACGCCGCCACCCACATCTTCCGGCAGCTGTCGCCGAGCTCGAGCTGGCAACGCGGGGCCTAGTGTCCCGAGCACCGGATCGGGTGAAGCGATACCGGAGTTGTGCGCGCCGCATCGAACGATGGGGTGCCACACGCCGATCGTCATCGGCGGAATAGCGCAATGCTCCTCGATCGTTGTCTGATCCTCTCCGAAGTGAACCGACGGCAGTCACGGCAGCGCCACGCGTGTTCAGATGGCGACGAACAGAGCAACTTCAGCCGGAGAGATGGATGGATGAGCGTCCCATACGTATTGTTCGTTGCGACAAACGCAGCGGTTATCGGACCCAACAACCGAGCCACGGGCTTCTTCTTTCCCGAGATAGCCCATCCGTTCGAGGAACTGAATCGACGCGGGATTGCAGTCGAGTTCGCTTCCCCGTTGGGCGGAAAGCCTCCCGAAGACGGGTTCGATGCGGCGGACGCCACCCAAACCTCGTTCCTGGACACCAAGGCCTATCGGCGGCTGTCCCGTAGCCGCAAACTGTCCGAGGTCGATGTCCTCGACTACGACGCGGTCTTCTTCCCCGGCGGACTCGGACCGATGGTCGACATCACCGGTAACCCCGAAGTGCAGGACACGGTGCGCCGCGCTTGGGATGCAGGTCTTATCGTCTCCGCAGTCTGCCACGGGCCCTCGGCATTTCTCGGTGTAACCATTGACGACGGTTCGCCGCTGGTGCGTGGCCGCAAGCTCACATCCTTCTCCGACGCGGAAGAAAACGGTTACGCGGATAAGGACGTGCCGTTCGATCTGGAAGCGGCGCTGCGTGAAGAAGGTGCGCTATACGAAGCAGTCGATCCATGGCACCCGCACGTCGTCGTCGACGGGCGGTTGATCACCGGACAGAATCCGCAATCGGGCGCCGTGATAGGCCGAGCCCTGGCGGACGCGCTGAAGCCTTGAATTCCACGGATCATCAGGAAGCACCGTGAAGAGCACATCCCATTGGTGTTTAACGGCTGCGCTCATTGCTCTGGCAATGGGTCCCGTGGGGTCGACCCCGGCCCAAGCAACCCCGCAGAGTCCCGTCACCATCGTGATGGTGCATGGCGCATGGGCGGACTCTTCCAGTTGGGGTGGCCAGATCTCAGCGCTTGAGGCGAAAGGATTTCGGGCTCGCGCGGTCGCCAATCCGCTGCGGAACCTTCTCACCGACGCCGCCAGCATCAACTACTTCCTGGGCAGTATCGACGGACCGGTGGTGCTCGTGGGGCACTCCTATGGCGGATCGGTCATTTCCGAGGCGGCCGTCGCCAGTCCGAACGTCAAGGCATTGGTCTACATCGACGCCTTCCTGCCGGATGTGGGCGAATCCGCCATCGCACTCAATGGCGAAGGCTCAGCCTTGAAGCAACGCCCAGAGGAGCAGCTCTTCGACTCGATCCCGTACCCGGATGCACCCGCCGGCGCGGCGGACCTACTCCTGAAAAGGGACGTGTTTCTCCAGAGTTTCGCCAGCGACATCGCCGTAGAGGAGGCCGATCGACTGTGGGCCACTCAACGAGCGACGTCCACCGCCGCGGTAACCACTCCCAACACTGCCGCCGCATGGAAAACCATCCCGTCGTGGGCCTTCATCAGCACGGGGGACCAGATCATCACGGCAGCGTCGAAGCAATTCATGGCGCAGCGGGCAGGAGCTAAGGTCACCACCTTCAGCGGCGGTTCCCATCTGAGCTTGATCAGCCACCCGGAGGCAGTTGTTGCGGTCATCGAATCGGCTGCAACAGCGGTGGATTGAGTAGGCCTGATGCACGAAAAGGCCTTCGCAGCACAGTGTGTCGCCGAAGAATCTCGGCACCTGGCAGCGGCGCCAGAAAAGAACGTCAAGCTGACGCTGCTCGCCTTGGCTTTGGGCACCTTTGCAATAGGCTCGGGGGAGTTCGGCTCCAACGGTGTCATTCAGCTCCTTTCGGCGGGACTCGACGTGCCGCTGCCGACGGCAACGTACGCCGTCACCGCGTACGCCGTCGGCGTCATGATCGGCTCTCCACTGATCACCGTCGCTGCGGCCCGTCTCAACCGGCGAACACTGCTTCTGGCGCTGATCGCGCTCTTCGTGTTCGGCAACCTCTTCTCAGCGGTGGCTCAGAATATCGAGATGCTCATCGCAGCAAGGTTTCTCACCGGTACGGTCCAAGGTGCGTACTTCGGAGCCGGTGCGGTTGTCGCCGCCCATGCTTACGGTCCGGGACGAAGCGGAAAAGCGTTCGCAACGGTCATGGCAGGACTGACCATCGCCACCATTGTCGGGTCGCCAGCGGGTACCTTCATTGGTCAGCAATTCGGTTGGCAGATGTTCTATTTCGCAGTTGCAGTGATCGGACTGCTAGCGGGTCTAGCACTCGTTCTCTGGGTGCCTCGAACCTCAGCGCTCGATGGCGGGCCGATCGTTGGAGAACTCAGTGCCCTCAACCGCCCCATGGTGTGGGTGGTGTCGGCGGTCGCAGCGCTCGGGATTGCCAGCATTTTCGCTGTCTATACCTTCATCGGGCCCTTCCTCACTGATGCGGTGGGTGCCGACGAATCGCTCATCCCTGTCGCGCTGGCTGTGTTCGGGTTCGGTATGGCGATCGGCAACCAAGTAGGCGGACGACTCGCCGACCGGCATCGGTACCGCGGGCTTGTCATGGGATATGTCGGCGCACTCGTTTCCTGTGCCGCGATACCGCTGGTCGGCGCCAACTTTTACGCCCTGATGGTCTGCCTTTTCGGTGTCGGTGCCACAACGATGTCAGCCATCCCGACCATCCAAGTCCTGCTGACGTCCTACGGACCCGAAGGGCCCACGCTGATGGGCTCCCTCAACCTTGCTGCACTGAACCTCGCGAACGCGCTCGGCGCAGTGGGTGGGTCCATCACGCTGACGGCAGGCTTCGGAGTGCTCTCAACAGCATGGGCGGGTGTGCTGCTGACCGCTGCTGCGTTGACCCTCTTCGCAATAACCGTACCGAAGAACCCACCCCCACCAGCGCCGACATCAACAGCTATCAACGTGGAGGAGCGCTCAGATGACCGACCTCACTAATTCCGGCATAACGCGTCGCGACGCTCTTCGTGCCGCGGGTGGCCTATCCCTGTCGCTGGCAACACTCGCCGGCTCGACCGTCGCCGCGGCGGCCACCGAATCACGCAATGACACACCGCTGGGGTTGCGAATCCAGGGTGTTCAGCACTTCGGTGTGACGGTACAAAACATGGATCGGGCGTTCGAGTTCTACTCCGACGTCCTGGGCGGCACCGAAGTGCTGCGTGACGGCGACTTCGCCGGAATCGAGATCCACAACACGCTCATGACCGATCAGGAGATCTTGGCCGCCGAGCAAGGCATTGACCCCGCGTCGATCGGCGTGCCCGATCTGGCCCGCGGCGCTCAGCGGCTTGACGTCCGCTTCGTGCAGTTCGACAACGTCGTGATCGAACTGCTCCAGTACCGCGACGCTGACCAACCGCAGGGCAGCGCGAAAAGCTTCGCCGCACCCCGCGACCGCATGAGCCCGGCCTACCCGCGGTCGATGCACATCTGCTTCCACATCCGTGACGATGTCGACTTCGATAAATTCATCGGCGATCTGGAAGGTGAGTGCGCCCGTCGAGGCATGGATCAGGTCAAAGCCAACAGAGTGATCACCGTGCGTACCGAAGCCGAGCGCCTCGCAGCACCAATTAGCGCCAACAGCAACAACATTGTGGCGGGGCCGTCAAACGGGTGGACGTTGATCTATTGCAAAGGGCCCGAGGGGGAACAACTGGAATTCGTCCAGGCATTAGACCCGGTGAAGCAGACGTTCGCGAGGGCGAAGGCTGCCCACCTGGCCAAGATGGGTTACTAACGCCCGTCGAACAGCGGCGACCCCCGCGCGACACTCCGTCGCGGCGGAGGGTGCCTGCCCGATGTCTTTGAATTCGCTCCGAGCGTGGAGGTGCCGGTGCTAGGGTGCAATCGTTTGCAGCTCGCAGTCACGGACGATTGGAGCGTGGCGTATGCCGTCGCCGACCTTTTCAGGGATCACCGAAAACGTCCCGGGGTCGTCGCGGCCTGTCAGCTATCGCCTCGCGCAGACGTGGGACGGCCTGTACGCCCCCTACGCGCTGCGGTTGCCCTCCCAGGACGGGACCGGCTTCCCGTTCGTCTTCCTCGCCTACGGCAACGGCGGAGGAGGACTGGACTGGCTGCGCGGCCGCGTCGCAACGCACGGGTACATCATGGAGCGGCTTCTCGACGCGGGGTACGCCTGCGCCTGGGGCCGGTACCGGACCGAGGTCGAACTCGGCTTTCACCAGGGCGGGCGGCTGGTGGTGGACCGACGCCAGGGTATGGATCTGATGAATCGGTCCCCGCTGGAGTTCGAGGACGAGATCGCGATTCTTGAAGACGTCGCCCGCCACCCGCAGATCGATCCCGAGCGGCTCGGGCACGTCGGAGTGAGTCATGCGGGGGAGATGCTGTTCAAGATCGCGTCGCAGTACGACAGCCCGCTCAAGGCCGGAGTCGCCTGCGAGCCCGCCAATCACGAATTTCTCGACCTCACCCCCGACGACTCGGCGTTCACCAATCCCGACACGCAACTGCGCAACATCGAGGAGATGCAGATGCGCGATCCGGCGTTCGTCCGCTCACGCATCAACGAACCGCTGGCCATGGAACGGATCGCCCCCATCACGCTGCCCATGCTGGTGATGGGCCGCGACGACGACCACCTGCAGGGGATCTTCCGGCTGAGCTACGACCTGCTCGACAAGAGCGGCAAAGACGCCACCTGGGTGTCGTGGGACCACCCGCTGCACGGATACATCTTCCCGGTCACCGGCGCCGACGGCGGTGTCGAAGTCGACGACGTTCAGGAACGCGCGATCGACGGGGTCATCGCGTTTCTCGACCGGCATTTGTCGGCCTGAGCGGCACGCGCCCGGATGATCGAAGCGATCGCGCTCTGTGCTGCCGGGGTGTGGGCAGGCGCGATCAACGTGATCGTCGGCTCGGGCACCCTGGTGACCTTCCCGACCCTGCTGCTGTTCGGCTATCCGCCACTGACGGCGAACATCTCGAACAATCTCGGCATGGTGGCCGGCGGCATCTCGGGCGTCTACGGCTACCGGCGTGAACTGCGCCCGAACCGCGCCGTGCTCATCCGGCTGGCGCCCGCATCGATCGCCGGCGCGCTCGTCGGGGCCGCCCTGCTTCTCGTACTGCCGGACGAGTCGTTCAAGGCGATCGTCCCGGTCCTCATCGCCCTGGGTCTGGTCATGGTCATCGTCGGTCCGGCGGTGCAGCGGCGTACCGCTGCCGCACAGCATGACGCCGACGGATCTCTGGGCACGGTCAAGCAGATCGTGCTGGCCGGAGGAATCTTCATCCTCGGCATCTACGGCGGGTATTTCGGTGCCGCGCAGGGCATTTTGCTCGTCGGACTCATGGGGTTGCTCCTGCACGACGGCATCCAGCGCCTCACCGCGATCAAGAACGTGCTTGCGACCATGGTCAACTCCGTCGCCGCGATCCTGTTCGTCATCGTGGCCGCCGATCGCATCGACTGGTCGGTGGTGGGGCTGATCTCGGCCGGATCGTTCGTCGGCGGCTATTTCGGCGCCCGGTTCGGGAGACGGTTGTCGCCGACCGTGCTGCGGGCGTGCATCCTCGTGATCGGCACCCTCGCGCTGATCAGGATCCTGGTCTTCGACTGACCCTTGACCGGGTGAACCGGGCGTGCACATACTGAGGCAGCAATCGATTGCAATATCTCCGCAAGGGAGCGACATGGCAACCACGAATTCTCCGCGCATCAGCTACGTGCCGTTCGAGCAGATGGACGAGCGTATGAAGGAAGAGATGGAGCGGTGCGCCAAGCACGGGACGCCGCGTCCGGAGAGCTCCGCGGTCCGCGCGCACTCCCGGGCGGCGTTCTGGGCCTTCGCCGACAGCTGGAAGGCCCAGTTTCACAACGGCATCGTCGACCACGCGATCAAGGACCTCTGCCGCGTCTACATCTCCCGCACGGTCAAGTGCGAGTTCTGCGGAAACCAGCGATCGGAGAAAGCCACCACGGCAGGCCTGCAGGAGCAGCAGTACGACCAGCTACTCAACTTCGAGACCTCCGATCTCTACGATGCACGGCAGAAGGCCGCACTCGCCTACGCCGAGTCGATCGCGTGGGGTAACCAGGATCTCGACGGACTCTGGGACCGCCTGTACAGCCACTTCTCCGAGGAGGAACTCGTCGAGCTGGGGTGCTTCATCTCGCTGACATTCGGCCAGCAGAGCTGGATCCGGTTGCTCGGCATCGACCACCACCAGTACATGGCCGGGACAGCAGCATCAATGGCGCCGGGATTCGCGACCGCCGAGGATCTCGCGGCGAGCAAGGCCGATCCGGACTACTGGGCAGCGCAGAGCCACGCCTGAGATGACGACGTTCCGGCTGAACGTCAACGGCGACGACTACGACGTCGACGTCCCCCTCGGCACGTCTCTGCTCGAAGTGCTGCGCAACGACATCGGCGACAAATCACCGAAATTCGGCTGCGGGCTCGGCCAGTGTGGAGCCTGCTTCGTGCTGATCGGCGGACATCCCACGCCTGCGTGCGACACTCCCGTCGAGTACGTCCGCGGTGACGTACGCACGCTCGCGGGCCTGGGACGTCCCGAAGCTCCCAGTGCGGTCCAGTCGGCGTTCCTGGAGTTGCAGGCCGGCCAGTGCGGATACTGCATCGGCGGCATGATCGTCACCGCCACGGCACTACTGCGCGACAATCCACGGCCGACGCGCGCCGAAGTCTCGGCGGCGCTGGACCGCAACCTGTGTCGGTGCGGAACCCATGCACGTTTCGTTGACGCCGTGCTCGCTGCGGCGGGTTCGGCACCGGTGGCCGAAAAGTGACGGCAGACCTGCCCGCCTCGCTGATCGTCAACCCGTGGATCTCCACGTGGCTCAGCGTCGCCGACGACGGCGAGATCGTTTTGCGAGTGGGCAAGGTCGAGATCGGGCAGGGGATCTCGACGGCGCTGACTCAGATCGCTGCCCACGAACTCGACGTTGCACCAGAATCGATCAGGGCAGCCGCGACGAACACTGCGGCGTCTCCTGACGAGGGGCTTACCGCGGGGAGTCTGTCGATCACCTTCTCCGGCGCGGCGGTGCGTCGGGTATGCGCAGAGGCCCGCGAGCTGTACCGACGTGCCGCCGCACACAAGGCCGGGCTCGGCGTAGGTGAAGTCCGTTTGGCTTCAGGGATTTTCGTGACCGTCGACGGCTCCCGAATCGGGTCGTACGGCGACCTATCCGGCGATGTCGACCTCCACGTTCGGGTCGGCGATCCATCACTGGACCTCGAACTCGCCCCACCCACGTCGAAGGACCTGGCCCGCATCGACCTGCCCGACAAGGTGTTCGGGGCCCCGCGCTTCATCCACGACCTCGACTTCACCGGGATGGTGCACGCCCGGGTGGTCCACCCGCCGCGCATCGGTGCACACTTCGAAAGCGCGGCACTCGACGACATCTCCGCGATGCCGGGAGTCGAGGCCGTGGTCCGCGACGGCGACTTCGTGGCGGTCGTGGCCCGGCGGGAAGGGCAGGCCGTCCGTGCCGCCGACAAGCTGGCGTCGACCGCGACCTGGTCGGCGGGTATCGAATTACCCGATGCCGACGATCTGCCGCGTTGGCTGCGGACGGCCGAGGCCGACGTCCGCCAGATCCGCAGCGACGGCGCACATCACGACGATGCAGCCGCCGTCGTGGAGGGCACTTTCGCTCGCCCCTTCCTCGCGCACGCGTCGATCGGCCCGAGCTGCGCCGTCGCCCACTTCGACAGAGCCCGGCTTCACGTGTGGAGCCACAGTCAGGGCGTGTTCTCGCTGGGCCGGGCGATCGCGGCCGCTCTCGATCTCGATCCCGACGCCGTCACAGTCCAGCACGTCGAAGGCCCCGGCAGCTACGGCCACAACGCCGCCGACGATGTCGCGTTTGACGCCGCGCTGCTGGCGACGAAGATCCCCGGCACGCACTTTCGCGTGCAGTGGAGCCGGGCCGACGAATTCGCCTGGGAACCTTTCGGTCCCGCCATGGTAGGAGACGTCAGAGCGAGCGTCGATGCCGGCGGCGCGATCACCGACTGGTCCTACGAGCTGTGGACGAACGGCCATACTGGACGGCCGGGGTACGCGCCGAGCAACACCATGCTCGCCGAGGGCCACCGCGCAGGGGCCGAGACGCTTCCCCCGGCGGTCGACCCGCCGGCTGAGCGCGGGCACGGATCGGCGCGCAACGCCGAGCCGTACTACGACATCGCCCGGGTGGACGTGACGGTGCACCGGCTGCTGACCATGCCGATCAGGACGTCGTCTCTGCGTTCGCTGGGCAGCCATCTCAACACCTTTGCCATCGAATCCGTCATCGACGAGCTGGCGCTCGCCACGGGGCGTGACCCGCTGGAAGTGCGCCTGGCCAACCTCTCCGACCCGCGCGCACGCGAGGTGCTCACCACCGTCGCCGACATCGCCGACTGGGGCGCCGCGACGCCGGACGGCCGCGGCCGCGGACTCGCGTTCTGCCGCTACAAGAATCGCGGGTCCTACTGTGCGGTTGTGGCCGACGTCGAGGCCACCGACCAGCTGTACGTCTCACGGCTCACGATCGTGGCCGACGTCGGTCGAGTGGTGAACACCGACGGGGTGCGCAATCAGCTGCAGGGCGGCGCCATCCAGGCGGCCAGCTGGTCGCTGCTGGAGCAGGTTCGCTTCGACCGGCACTCGGTCACCACCACCGATTGGGAGTCCTACCCGATCATGCGGTTCACCCAGGTACCGGAGATCGACGTGCACGTGCTGGACCGCCGCGACCAGCCACCGCTCGGCGCGGGGGAGGCCACCCAGGGGCCGGTGACCGCGGCGATCGGCAATGCGCTTGCCGACGCGCTCGGCGTCAGGGTCTACACACTGCCGTTCACGCCCGAGAACATCGTCGCGGCGATCGACTCACTCAGCTGAGTCGGTCGGCCATCCAGTCCGCTGTGCGGTAGCGATGTGCGGCAAGCACATTGGCGCAGCCATGGTTGCCCTCGGGTAACAGCAGGAACTCTGATCCCTCGACCTCGTGATGGAGGCGCTCTGCCTGCTGCCACGGAATCAGCCGGTCCTTCTTGCCCGCGACGATCAGGGTCGGGCACCGTAGGGCGGACGTCCTGCCGGCCATGGTCAGCGTCATCGCCAGCGTGCGCGCCTCGTTCTCGTCCCTCGACCGGGACCGTACGGTGAACGTCTCCCGGGTCAACGCGGGCAGCACGTCCCAATTCTCGCCGAAACAATAGGGCCCGCAGAGACTTACGCACGCCTTGACGCGGCCGTCGCCGCTGGCGAACCGGGGCGCATAGTATCCGCCCAGACTGACTCCCCAGACGCCGATGCGGTCGGCATCGATGTCACCGCGTGCGACCAGGGTGTCGACGAACACCCGACCCGGCACCTCCCAATCGGGGCGAATCGGCAGGTCGTACTCGGCCTCGCCCTGCCCTGGCCCGTCCACGCTGAACGTGGCAAGGCCGCGCTCCAGGAACAGATCCTCGGTGGCACGCAACTCCTCCTTGGTGGAATCGAGTCCCGGCACGAGGATGACGGCAGGGTGGGGCTCCTGCGCCTGCGGTTTACGCAGGATCCCGTAGATCGTCGCGCCGTCGAACGGCATCGCGATCCGTTCCCCGGGCGGATTCAGGTACGGCAGTGCGGCATCGAGACACCGCACGGCGGCCCGGTGAGCGGTGCGCATCTGATGGAGGTCGCGAACGTAGACGAATTTCGCGAAGTGGTAGACGACGGCGGCAGTGTTCAAGTGCGCTGCCGCAGAACGGAATCGGCCCTGGCCGAGCGCCTCGTTGCCGAGGTCTTCGTGAACCCCTGCCGCGTCCGACCACGCCGAGCACCAGTCGTCCCACGACTCGAGGTTGCCCATCACGCGGTCGAAGTCCGCAGCAGGAACGCCGTTGGCGGTGAAGCGCGGACCCCAGTGCGAGCGTGCGGAAGCGACGTACTCGTCCATGTCCCTGAATCCTCGATTCACCATTGCAATCGATTGCGGCCTCTCCTACCGTAGCAAGGAGGTAGTCCCGAGGGAAGGACGAAAGTGGCTGTCTCTGCAGCAGATACCAGCGATGTCGTCGTGGTGGGCGGCGGGCACAACGCACTCGTGTGCGCCGCATACCTCGCCGAAGCCGGGCTTTCGGTCACCGTCCTCGAGGGGCGGGAGGTGCTGGGCGGCAACACGGTGACCGAAGAGCTCACCCTTCCCGGTTGGCACCACGATTCGTGCTCGACGGCGCATGTGGTGCTGCAGTCCAACCCGCTGATCCGCGATGACGAACTGGGGCTCATCGCACGGTACGGGCTGGAGTACATCGTCACCGACCCCGCGGTGGTGTTCCCGCTCGCCGACGGGGACCTGCTCACGGTTCACCCGGATCTCGACCGGACGGCCGCCGAGTTCGCCCGCTACTCGCAGGCCGACGCGGACGCGCTCGTCACGATGATCCAGGAGTGGAACAACGGTCAGCGGATCGCGCACGCACACCTGTCGGCGGGACTTCCGTTGCCGGACACGCCGTGGTCGCACTCCTACGAGGAGATGCGCAGGCGCAGCGCGTGGGAGGTGATCGATTCGACGTTCCACCACCCGGTTCCGCGCCAGGTGATGGCGTGGATGGCCTTCGCCACGATCCAGCCGCCGGAACGACCCGGCACCGGTGCGCTGCCTGCCGCCATCATGGCCGGCCGGCTGGCCTATGGCTGGACCACCCCGGTAGGGGGATCGGGCGCCTTGCCGAATGCGCTCGCAGCCCATATCACCGACCACGGCGGCGCCGTCGTGACCTCGGCGTGGGTGCGGTCGTACCTCGTCGAGGCGGGACGCTGTACCGGGGTGCGCACCGACGACGGGCGGGAGTTCCGCGCCACCCGCGCTGTCGTCGCGGGTAGCCACCTGCGCGAACTCAGCGCGATGCTGGAGGCGCCGTCACGTGTCGCCGATGACGCCGCACGCTGCTGGCAGCCCGGAATTCCGCTCTTCGCTGTGCATTTCGCGCTTCGTTCCGATGCCCGCTACCGAACCGCGGCCGGGCCGCTCACGTCGGCTGCCGGTGCGCTGGGCACCCCGGACGGACTGCTCCGGCAGGTGGCCGGCATCGGAGAAGGTCGGGTGGAGGCCGAGGACCCGTGGCTGCTCATCATGTCGTCCACAGCGGTCGACCCGCAGCGGGCGCCGGGCGGCACGTTCAAATTCCTCACCACTGCCCCGATGCTGTGTGACGGCAAGCCCTGGTCCGAGGCCGACGCGACTGCGTACGCGCACGTGTTGCTCGATCTGGCTCGACGGCACATCGACGGGATCGACGACGCCGACATCCTTGCCATCAGGCCGGAATCTCCCACCTCGCTGGCCGCCCACAATGCGGCGAACATCGGCGGCTCCTGCCACGGCGGCGAGTTCGCCCTCGATGACGGAACGGTAATCCCCGGCTGGCTGGACTACCGCACCGACGTCCCCGGCCTCTACCTGACCGGTTCGACGTCCCACCCTGGGGGCTCGGTGTCGGGTCGGCCGGGACGCAACACCGCGCGCACGGTCCTGGCCGACCTCGGAATGACATCGACGATGTCGAGCCCCTAGTTGCTCAGCCTGACCACGTGCAGCCCGTGGTTCTTGTCGGAGAAGAAGATGTTTCCGCGCGCATCGACGAGTACGTCCTCGGACTGCGTGACCAACGTCTTCGGCAGCAGGCCCCGGCGTTCGGTGGGATCCTCCGGCAGATACCAGGCGATTTCGCGGGGCAGGTAGGCATCGCTGATGTCGTAGACCCGCAGGCCCGCGTTGAACCACGTCATGAACATCAGGTTGTCGTCGGCGAACAGCGCCGGGCCCTGGGGGTGGTGCTGATTGTGCGGGCCGAAGCGACCGCCGCGCGTGCTGAAGTTCGGGTATTCCGCGCCCGGCGCGGGTTCCGGGATGGGCAGCAGCGAAATCAGGCGCGGGTTGCTCTCGTCGCTAACGTCGACGATGCCGGCGAAGTTGTACGGCTCCTGCTGCCGCTCGGCGATGGCTTCGGTGTTGACCAGCAACAGGTTTCGCGCCGGTAGCGGAACGACGCTGTGCATGGCGATCATACTGGAGAACGCCGCGCCGATGTCGAGCCGCGACACCAGCATCGGATTCTCGATGTCGGAGATGTCCAGGATCACAACGCCCGCCGCCCCGTAGCTGAGGTATGCGCGGTCCCCGAGGACGTAGGGCGGCCCGTGCAGGGAGATCCGTCGCGACGGCGTCCGTCCCGCAGAGGTGTACTGCTCGGGAAGGAACCACATCGCCACTTCCTGAGGGCGGGCGCGATCCGAGACGTCGAGGATGACATAGATGTTGCCGTCGAAGCCTTGCCTGCTGGCCGTGACGTGGACGTACCGGCCGCCGGTGTAGTGGTTGCGATGCACACCGTGGGCGCCGGTTCGCCACTGGCTCAACAGTTTCGGAGCGATGGGGTCGTGCACGTCGAAGAAGCGAATGCCCTCGTCGGAGGTGTCGGCTGGGTCGCCGCCCCAGGCGGGAGGCCGGCGCTCCATGCCCTGCACAAGCAGCCCGTCGGCGACCTGGACCTGCCATGTCGCGGCCTGGTCCGGGCCCTCGATGGCACCCGTCAGGAACGGCTCACCCGGATTCGTCACGTCGAAGATCGACAGCCGTGGCTCCCAGAAGTGAGTGGCGTAGAGATACCAGCGGTCGTCCACCACCTGCAGGGCCAGCTTGAAGACCGGCTTTCCGTCGGCATCGTGGTACCCCACGAAATCAACTCCGGCGGAGGTGAAATCGGGTGCGCTCACAAAGCTGCGTCTTGCATCAGGGCCGCCAGCTCCGGCTCGGGCTCAAGGCAGAAGACACCGCCGGTGCCGCGGTCGGTGACCCAGATCAGGTGGTGTTCGTCGACGAAGAGGTCGTTGGCCTGCGGTACCGGCGATCCGGCGGGCGCCTCGCTGACCCAGTGCGCGATCTCGCGCGGATCCTGGGGGTCGGTGAGGTCGTAGACACGCAGTCCCGCACTGAAATACGTAGCGAACACGACCCGATTGCTGCGGTACGACGCGTCCCGGTTCTCATGCAGGTTGTGCGGTCCGTAACGCTGGGGCAGCTCGTCGAACGATGTGTCGGGCGCGGGAAGTGTGCGCAGATAACGGGGTTGGGTGGGGTCGGCGATGTCGATCAGGTGGATCCGGCGCTCCTCGCCATGCGGGCCGTCGTGTTGCTGCTCGTCGGTGACCACCAGCAGACCGCGACCGTGCAACGGCATGCACGTGTGCGTCGCGCCACCCGTCCACGCCAGCCGCGACACCTCGCGAGGGGAGAGCGGATTGGTCGTGTCGAGCACGACCAAATTGGCGTCGTCATAACCGAGGTAGGTGTAGTTTCCCTCGGCCAGGCCGTGGTGCGCGGCGACCCGGTGACCGATGGGCCAGTCGACGGTCTCTCCGCCGCCGGTCCACTGCCCGGGCCACCACCAGCGCGCGGCAAGTTGTGGATTCACCGGGTCGTCGAGGTCGATCGTCAGCCAGATGCGATCGGTGAAGCCGTCAGGTACGCCTGACATGTGGGCATAGCGGCCGCCTTCCCACACGATGCGGTGCACACCCTTGCCGCCGGATTCCCAGAACGAGATCTGCTCCGGCGCGAAGGGCTCCTCGAGGCGGTAGATCGCCACACCGGCGGAGTGCGGCCCCAGCGGCTTCTTGGGCCGGTACGGGAACCGCTCGTGGTTGACGAGCAGAAGACCGTCGGCGATCTGCACCTTGTGGGTGTGGGTGTTGGCAGGCGCGTCCCACTGCGCGACCAGCTGGGGACGGTCCGGCGCGGACACGTCGAGAATCGACGTGCCCGCTCCGGTTGTCCCCGCGTGTCCGACATACAGGGCGTCACCGTGACGCATCACCTGCATGCCGTCGCCGCGGCCGGCCAGGTCGTGCTGGCCGATGAGCCGAACCCCGTACGCAGAAGCAGTTTCTGTCGTCACTGGTCCATTTCCGAGAGCGCCGGCCGCAGAGGAAGGCCGAGGTTCTTCTGCGCGCGCCACAGCGGGATCAGGTCGACGTACTCACGCCAGTTGGTGCCTGGCGGGATGACCTTCAGCTCGATCTGCTCGTCGATGAACTGGTTCATGTCGGAGACATCGAAACCACCGTCGGAGGTGTGGTAGTCGGGGGCCTGCTCGGCGGCGTACGCGTCGCGGTACTCCTGCGGAAGCTCGAAACCCTTGCTGGCCATGAGGTCCAGTACGGCATCCTTGTTGTTCACGTCGGTGATGAATTGGCGCGCCTTGAGCGTCGCCACCAGGAAGGCGGCCGCGGTCTCGGGGCTCTCGGTCAGGATCTTGTTGGCCGACCAGCCGTTCTGCGGGACCTGCCCCAGCTCCTCGAACAGGAACTTGCCGCCCTCGGCCTCCAGCAGGGCCCGGTGGCGAAGCTGCAGGCTCGCGCCGTCGACGGTGCCCGCGATCACCGACTGCAGTCGCTCGTTGGACTGCCCGCCGGTACTCACGAGTGTGACGTCGGTGTCGGGATTGATACCGTTGTCGGTCAACAGCTTCCGGATCAGGAAGTCGTTGCGGCTGCCGAACTGGCCGCCGGTGATCGTCGTTCCCTTGAGGTCCTCGGCGTTCTCGATCCCTTCCCGCACACCCAGGATGTTGGCCTCGCCGCCGAGATAGACCGACAGATAACGCACGCCGGACTTGGACTTGGCGGCTGCTGCGATCGTGGTGTCGGTGTCGTACAGCGCGAAGTCGACGGAGCCGCCGATCAGCGCGGGCAGCGGGTCCTCAACCGTCACGATCTCGACCTCGTCGATGCCGACCTCGGAGAAGTAGCCCTTGTCCTGGGCGACCAGCACGTCGTGATGGAACAGGTAGTACGGATTGTCGACCGCGACGACGATCTTCTTCTTCACCTTCGAGGTGTCGATGTCGCCGTTGATCTCGGCTTCGCTGGTCGGCATCGCGGCAGCCGAACTTCCCTCGCCGCTTGAGGATTCGTTGCTACCGCAGCCGCTGAGCATGGTCGCCACGGCCACGCCTATGCCGAACAGCGATAACAATCGTTTGCTTTTCATGCACTTCTCCTTGTCGTGTACATCGTTGTATGACTGAGGGAGCCGATCAGGCGACTGCGAAGTTCCGCCAGGGCGCTGCCCTGCGTTCCACCCAGCGGGTGCCCTGCACGAGGCCTACCGACATGATCGCCAGAATGAGCAGGGTGCCGTACATCATCGGCGCATCGAACTGGTCGCCGGCGCGGTCCAGCAGGAATCCGAGGCCCTTGCCGCCGCCGCCCAGTAGCTCACCGATGAGCATGCCGACCAGACCGCGCGCGATGCCCTGGTTGATGCCGCTGATGACGAACGGAAGGGTGAACGGCAGGATGACCTTCGCGTAGAGCTGCGCCTGGTTGGCCCCGAAGATTTGCCCGGCCCGCACCAGGGACGGGTCGACCGTCTTCACCCCTTCCATGCAGTTGACCATCATCGGGAACACCGCGGACAGCACGATGATGGTGAGCTGCATGGAGTTTCCGAAGCCGAGGATCAAGATGAGCAATGGAATGAGCGCGACGCGCGGCAAGGCAGTCATCGCCCACACGTAGGGGCTCAGGATCAGGTCGATGATGCGGACGCCGCCCATCAGGAGCCCGAGCGGGATGCCGATCGCGCCGGCGATCAGCAGGCCGACCGTGAAGTTACGGACACTGTGGACCAGCTGCGGCCAGATGACGCCATCGGCGAAGCCGTGGTAGATCGCCGCGAACATGTCCGTGGCCTTGGGGAAGAACAGCGGATTGATGACTTCCGTCAGCGCCAGAAGCTGCCACGCGGTGAAGAACAGCGTCAGGTTGATCACCGTGATGATGGGGCTGCGGAACCGGGACCAGAAGCTTCGCGTGATCGTCTCGGTGACAGCCGAAGACGTAGGGGTCGTCGAGGGCGACGACAGTGTGCCCGAACTCATTGCTCTCCTCCGGCTTTCGCACCGAGCGCCTCGGCCTGGAGCTCGCCCCAGATGTACTGGCGCAATTCGCCGAAGCGTTCGCTGCGCTTGACACCCTCATCGAAACGCGATCGCGGCAGGTCGACGTCGATGATCTCCTTGACCCGACCCGGCCGGTGGGACACCATCACCACCCGGTCGGCCAGCGTGAGCGCCTCGTCGATGGAGTGAGTGATGAACACGACGGTCTGCCCGGTCTCGGCGATGATCTTCTCGAACTCGGCCTGCATGGCCTCGCGGGTCATGGCGTCCACCGCTCCGAACGGTTCGTCCATCAGCAGGATTTCCGGGTCGGACACCAAAGCCCGTGCAATACCGACTCTTTGGCGCATGCCGCCGGAGAGCTCGTATGGATAGGACTTCTCGAAACCGGTCAGGCTGACCAGCTCCAGGGCGCGGCCGATACGTTCGGCCATCGCGGCCTTGGATGGACGCGGGTGCCGGTTCTCCAGAGCAAACTTCACGTTGCTGAAGACTGTGCGCCAGGGCAGCACCGCGTAATCCTGGAACACCATCGTCCGATCCGGACCGGGGCCGCTGACGATCTTCCCGTCGACGCGGATCGTTCCTTGCAGCGGCTTCATGAAGCCGGCGATCATGTTGATCAGCGTGGTCTTACCGCACCCCGACGGGCCGACGATCGCGATGAACTCTCCTCGGAACACGTCCAACTCCACGTCGCGAAGTGCGATGAGCCGGGTCTTCTGCCGTTTGTTCTCATATCCGGCGGACACTCCACGGACCTCGATCAGCGGGTTTTCCGAGGCGTCCGAGCGGGCGGTGTGCGTTCGCGGGTCGTGGGTGGCCGAGGGAAAAACCTGGCTCATGGGCGTGCTCAACCTTCGTCTCAGGACGGCGTGGTTCTGCAATCGTTTGCTTATCCTGCGATGTGACGTGGGTCATGTCAATGGCGTTGTCGAGATTCACCTCACAGCACCACGCCGACGGTGGCGCCGCGACACAGGCAGTGTTAATCGCATGGCGCCCGTGTCATACGTGAATGAGGGGTTTTATTGCACGTAACCTCTGAGGACTCCATCATGGGACAACAGTTGCAGGCGATTGCAGCGGAGGGGGAGAACGTGCAGAGGGCGACGCTTCGCGAGGTTGCGGTGATGGCGGGCGTCCATCCGGCGACCGCGTCGCGTGCGTTGAACGAGCAGACCGAGAGCCTGGTCAACGCGGAGACGGCCGCCAGGATCAAAAAGGTTGCGGCCGAGATGGGCTACTCGCCCAACCCGATTGCGCGCAGCCTCAAGACATCTCGGTCGGCGACCATCGGCCTGGTGATCCCGGATCTGACCAATCCGCTCTTCCCTCCCATCGTCCGTGGGGTTGAGGACGTGTTGCGCTCGGTCGGCTACAGCGCCTGGATCGTCAACACCGACAACCGGCCGGACGTCGAGAAGGCCGCGGTCGATTCGTTCCGGCAACGCAACGTCGAGGGCTTCGTGTTTGCGACCGCCCACCTCAAGCACCCGCTGCTGGACGACCTCGCGGCGGCCTCGACACCGATGGTGCTGGTGAACCGCCGCAGTGCATCTGCCGACATTCCGTCGGTCACCTCCGACGACGCGGCGGGGGTGGCCATGGCGATGCAGCATCTCGTCGGGCTGGGGCACACCAAGATCGTGCACCTCGCGGGCCCACAGGATCTCTCGACCGGTGTGAACCGGCGTCGTGCCTTCATCTCCAACCTGGAGGATCTCCACCTGCCCGCCGAGAAGGGTCGCACGGTCATCTGCGAGGCGTGGAGCGAGGAGGCTGGTGCCAAAGCCATGCGGACCCTCTTGGATTCCGGTCCGGAGTTCACCGCGGTGCTGGCCGGAAACGACCTGCTCGCTCTCGGCGTGTATGACGCGCTGTCCGAGCGGGGGCTGCGCTGCCCCGAGGACGTGAGCGTGGTCGGGTTCAACGACATGCCGTTCATGGACAAGGTGTCGCCGCCGATGACGAGCGTGCGCATCCCGCAGTACGACATCGGTGCCGAGGCGGCACGCCTGCTTCTCGAGGTGCTCAACGATCCCGGCCGGCACCCACGGTCGCTGTTGCTGCCGTTGACGTTGTCTGTCAGGTCGTCGACCGGGCCCGCGCCTCAGGTTTGACAGCGGCAGTGTTGCAACCGATTGCACCATCACCGCGGACTCCGCGACGTACTACCGGAGCACGCTCGGCGGTCGTGGTCGAACTGGTTGCCGAGACCTGAACGCGAGTATCCCGGCGCCGACCAGCAGCACCACGTACAAACTCACGTACATGTTCACCTGCACAACCTCCAGGGGATGGTCGTGCGGGAACAGATAGAAGCCGATGCGCGGATCTTTCAGGCGCGGGTACCGGTACGGCCACGCCCCCAGCACGACGAACAGGGCGGCCGGTATCAGCCACCACCGCCACGACCTCAGCGCGCGGTCGACCAGCCACACCAACAGCGGCACCACCCACACCCAGTGGTGCGTCCACGAAAACGGTGACACCACGGCCGCCGTCAGGCCGACCAGTGTCACCGACAGCAGACGCTCTTGGCTCCGGTACAGCCGCACCGCAATCCAAAGACTCAGCACTGCAACGACAATCGCGATCGTCAACCACAGCCAGATAGGTGGCTCCGCACCCATGACCCGTGCCATGGCGCCGCGTAGCGACTGGTTCGACGGGTGCCCCAACCGGTCGCCGACGCGCTCGGAGCGTACGAATGTGCCGGTCCAGTACTTCCGCGAATCCTCGGGCAGCACAAGCCATCCCAGTGCGACCGTGGACGCAAGCGCCCCGACGGCGACTGCGGCCACCCGCCACTGGCGCAGGGCAAGGAAATAGAGGACGAAGTAGGCGGGCGTGAGTTTGATGCCTGCCGCGATGCCGGTGCCGATTCCCGCGAGACGACTGCGCTGCATGCCTGCCGCGTCGGACAGAACGAGAAGCATGAGCACCAGGTTGATCTGGCCGAAGAACAAACCCGTGCGGACGGGCTCGAGGAACACGCACCCCAACGCCATGAGCGCCGAGACTCCGGCCAACCGCCACGTCACACGGTAGCCGAGCAGCCGCCAGCTCGCGACGATGGCTGCCGCCAGCACCACGATGTTGACCGCCAGCCAGTAGTGCCGGTCGGCCACCACAGGCAGCATGTCGAGCGGCACGAACACGATCGCGGAGAACGGGGTGTAGGTGTAGAAGAGCACCTTGTCGACCGGCATCTCGTAGAGCGGGAGCCCGGACAACACATGCCAGGCGCCCTTGCGGTACACGTCGAGATCGACGCCGCCGTCGAACAGGCCCCAGTTCGCCGTGGGGTTGATTGTGGTCAGCGCCAGCACCACCGACAACACGGCCCACGACACCAGGATGGCGAGCGCGGGCCTGCTCACGGTCGACTAGCGGAAGCGGATGTTCAGCGTCGCCAGGCCGAAGATCTTCTTGCCGCCCGACTTGGCTCCGACCAGGACGACGCCCGAACGCGTCTCGGGGTCCAGCGACTTGATCTTGCCGCTGTACTCGATGTCGGCGCCTTCCTTGGCCGGCACGATCGCCGGCTGCGACAGTCGGATCGTGTACCGGGTGACGGCACCCGGATCACCCGACCATGCCGACGCGAATCCGGCTCCCAGCCCCATGGTCAGCATGCCGTGGGCGATCACGTCCGGCAGCCCGGCCAGCTTGGCGATGTCCTCATCCCAGTGGATCGGGTTTGCGTCGCCGGCCACGCCGGCGTAATTCACCAGGTCGCCGCGGGAGAGCCGGGCATGATGCACCGCGAGCTCGTCACCGACCTTCAGCTCGTCGAACGACGGGGTGCCCGGGGTGCGCGTCAGACCGCCGTCGGAGATCCGGATCTCGCCCTCTGGTCGCACCGTCTTCTCGTAATGGGCATCGGAGCCACCGATGTCCAAGATGTTCATGTCGTGCATCATCGCGTTCTGCACGGCGATCTTGACACCGGCATCGATGTCGTCCGCGGTCACGCCAACGACCGTGGTGTGCAGCGTGTGCACGCGCTCGCCTGCGGTGTCGGTGAAGGTGTTCGTGACGGTGATGAAGTCTCTGCCCGCGGTCCGGCGGACCGACGTCAGCTCGACGTCGATGAGGAGCTCATCGCCGGCGACGATCGGCCGGTGCTGCTCGAAGACCTCCTCAGTCTGCAGATACGTGTCGTAACCGACCACGATCTCTTCGAACATGCGCCGGTTGCACTGCATACCCGGCGCGGAGGTGAACGTCAGTGGCGCGACCACGTCCGAGCAGCCCAGCTCCGCCGCAGCGGCCAGATCCCAGTGCGCGGGGTGGTAGTCCTGTACCGCACGCGCGTACTCGCGCACCTTCTCGCGGCCGACGAGGTAGGTGCCGTCCATCTGGTAGTAGTGGCCGACCCGCTCTTCGATCGGTGACGCGTCTGCTGGTGCGGTCATGGATCAGCACAGTAACGCGCCAGGACCGCGGCGCCGAAAATTACTCGACGACGAAGACGGGGATCTGCCGATCTGTCTTGGTCTGGTACTCGGCGTATGGCGGGTACGCCGCGACAGCGAGTTCCCACCAATGAGCCCGCTCGTCCCCTTCGAGCTCGCGTGCGGTGCCTTCGAGAACCTTGTCCCCATCCTGGACGGACACCGACGGGTTCGCCTTGACGTTGTGATAACAACTGGGGTGTTTCGGGTCGCCGCCCTTGGACGCGACCATCGCATAGCGCCCGTTCTCCTCGACCCGCATCAGTGGGACGTAGCGCTTCTTGCCGGACTGCGCGCCCGTCGTGGTGAACAGGACGATCGGCCGGTCCATGACCTCGACGCCGTCGGTTGTGCCCTGTTCGAGGATTTTCTGGGTCTGCTCGCGGACCCAGTCGGTGGGACTCAGTTCTGCCTGCTCGCTCATGGTTGCCTCCAACGTCATCGGGCGGTTGCCCTATTCCAATGGTCGTCCAGCAGTCGCTCGAGTACCCGCCACTCGGCCGTACTGACCCATGAGGGGTTGGCCTGTTGTGGCGAGCGGAATACCTCCATTGTCCCCAGCCTGGTGATGGTCGACAGCGCGGTCGCCGTCAAGGGTTCTGCGAACAGCGCAATGTCCACCGGCACGTGGTGCCCGCCGGCCTCGGACACCACGGTGCCCGTGATGGTTCCCGCGCCCCAGAACCCCCGGCGCTTGTGAGTCGAAACCCACAGCAGGACACGCTGCCCGGGCTGCATCAGCCGCGACCGGTAGTTGTCGGCGACGCACCACGACCTTTTCGCTTCGCCTGCCGAAACCATCGGAGCCAGCGGCGTCTTGTTCGGGTTGCACTTGATCACCCACGCCCCGAGATTCTCGGACGTCACACTGCGTCCGGTCACGCCGTCTTTCTCCACGGGTACGTGCCTCCTCACCTGGGCCAGTTTGCTGACGAAACCGGATGACCTTAACTATGCTGACGGATGCGGTCGACCGCCCTTAGCGGCTGGGAGGGGTGGAGGGGTCCTGTGCTGACGGAAGACGCGCTAGGGGAGGGCAGCGCCACCGACGACCGGCAGGCGGTTCTGGTCGTCGACGACGACGCACGACTGCGCGACCTGCTGTGCACCGTCCTGACGCCGTTGGATTGCGATATCGCCCAGGCCGGATCCGGTGAGGAGGCGCTCACCGCTCTGCTGCAACGCAAGGTCGCGGTGATCGTTCTCGACATCAACATGCCCGGCATGGACGGCTTCGAGACAGCGCAGCTGATCCGCGATGTCGAAGAGCTGGCGTCCACTCCGATCATCTTCCTCACCGGGCAGGCCGAGGCAGGCGACCTGGGCCGCGGCTATGACCTCGGTGCGGTGGATTTCCTGATGAAGCCCGTGTCCAGACATGTGTTTCTGGCCAAGGTCAAAGCTCTGCTCGAGCTGGATCGGTCGTTTGCCCGGCTGCGCGCGGCGGCAGCGAAGCTCCACGAGGAGCAGCTGATGGCCGCCCGCGCCGCGGAGATCCGGCAGCGCGAAGAGCTCGCGTTCACGCGACGACGGGAGAAGTTGGGCAACATCTTCTCGGCAGCCAGCATCGACCTGCCCTCACTGGAAAGAACGATCGTCACCGAGCTCAGCCAGATGTTCGACGCCGAATGTGTGCTGCGGGTACCGACCGCCGATCACGGCTTCCACGAGTCGTTTTCACACACAGAATCGGGGGAGGCGTCGGAGCTGCTGCGGTCGTTGCTGTCCGAGCCGTTATCCGGTTCCGGGAATGAGACGTCGAACGGCTCGGTCATGGTCGAGGAGTTGACGGCCCGAGGCCAGCTCGTGGGCGTGGTCTGTGTCGGCCGAGCGGGCGGGCCGGCGTTCACCGAGGCGGAGGCAGCTCTGTTCCGCGGGGCCTCGGTGGGAGCTGCGCTGGCGATCTCGAATGCATCGCTGTACCGGGTGCAAGCGGAGTACGCCGCCGTCATGCAGGCCACCGGCGATGCGATCCTCGCCGTCGACATGTCGGGGGCCATCCGTAGTTGCAACAAAGCTGCCACCGCGCTCTTCAGCATGGATCGCGACACCTTGATGGGCACGTCGATCGTGGACCTCGCGGTGGCTCAGGACAGGGACCGGCTGCGGGAGCAGCTGGACGCCACGACGGCGACGCGGCAGGAGATCTCGCTGGAGATGACGCTCGCGGGTCACGACGGCCATCCCGTCGACGTCATGATCACGCTCTCGCCCATCGGCGACGCGGGCGATCTGCACGTCGCGGTCGTGGTCCACGACCTGACGGAGATCAAACATGCGCAGACCGAGATCAGGCACCTCGCGAGCCACGACCCGCTCACCGACCTCGCGAATCGACGGCAGCTCAACGAGCGGCTCGCCCTGCTGGCCCACCAGCGGAACTCCGCATCGAACCTGGTCGCGCTGCTGTACATGGACGTCAACCACTTCAAAGTCGTCAACGACACCTACGGTCACGACACCGGCGACGAGCTGCTCCTGGAGGTGGCCACTCGGCTGCGGTCCGCGGTCGACGACGACACGTTGGTGTGCCGGGTCGGCGGCGACGAGTTCATCATCGTGTTCGAAGACGTGGCGTCGATGGATGACGCCGTCGCCGCGGGCAACAGGATCCTGGACCAGGTGCAGTCACGACCGGTGGCCTGCCGCAACGTATCGCTGTATCCGTCGATCAGCATGGGCATCGCCTGTCTCGGTGTCACCGCGCACAGCCCTGAGGAGCTTCTGACCCAGGCCGACATGGCGATGTTCGAGGCCAAGAAGAACCGGCTGGTCGTCTGCGTCCCCTACACCGACCTGATCGGGTCGCGGCAGGAGGGCAGGGTGCACCTGCGCGCCGAGGTCATCGCTGCGATCGAACGCTCGGACTTCCGCATGGTGTATCAACCGATCGTGAACTCGGCGACCGGGGCGTTGTTCGGCCTGGAAGCCCTGATCCGGTGGCGGGCCTCGGGCCGGGAGATCCCCGCAACCGAAATCATCGCGCTGGCCGAGGATTCCGGGCAGGCAGGGGCCCTGGGACGCTGGATCCTGACCCGCAGCTTCGAGGATTTCGCCGCTCTCGGCAGGCCCGATCTGAGGTTGCACGTCAACGTGTCCCCCGACCAGGTGCTCGACACCGGCTTCCTCGAACACCTGATCACGGTCGCACGGGACACCGAGATCGCCCCGCAGAGCGTGTGCCTCGAGCTCACCGAGCGGGCGTTCACCAGAGATCCCGCCCCGGCGCACAAAGCTTTGTGCGGGGCGCGCGACCACGGATTCAGTTTGGCGATGGACGATTTCGGTGTCGAACACGCCAGCATGACGAACCTGATGCACGTGCCCGTGGATTGGCTCAAGATCGACCGTTCGTTCGTCGCGCGCGTCCACGAGGACGAGCGGGTGCAGCGCCTCGTCCGCAGCCAGATCTCGGTCGCCGAGCACATGCAGGCGAACCTGATCGCCGAAGGTGTCGAGCTGCACCAGCAGGCGGACTGGCTCCGGGACGCGGGATGCCTTCTACAGCAGGGGTTCCTGTACGCCCATCCGATCGAGGCGACCGAGCTGGCCGCCTACATCGACAGCCGGACGGCCGTCGGGGCCGACCAGGGCGCCAACTGAAGTTAGGCGGACATGAAGCTCACCACCCGACTGGCCATCCTCTGCGGAGCGGCGCTGCTGGCGGTCATCATGGCGAATGCACTGTATACCGTTCAGATCAACCGGATCTCCGCGCTCTATGAACAACGCGCCGCGGCGAGAAACGCCCAAGCCACCGCTATCGACGTCGGCCGTGACCTGCAGACGTTCCTCGCGACCTACAGCGAGCTGCTGTTCACCGACGATCCCGCGCGGCGCACCGAGATCACCGGCCAGCTGAACAGCCTGGAAAGCGCGATGGAGACCGAACTGCGTACGCAGGCGGACGAAGACACCGACGCCACCCGGCGTCTGCACTATCAGCAGGCATTGACCACGTGGTCGAGCTTCGAATCGGCCTACCGCAGCGAGGTGCAGAACCTGCAGGCGACCCGCGAACTCTCGGCATCCGAACGGGAATCGGACGTGCAGGCGGCACTGCTGGAGAACCAGCTCGAACAGATCGAGCAGGAAACCGTCAAGGCCGTCGAACAGGCCAATGCGCGCGCGGCGAGTGCCATCTCGTTCACCAAGAACAGCCTCTGGGTCCTTGCCAGCGCGATCGTGCTGGTGCTCGGCATCCTGCTGTGGTTCACCAGCCGCAACATCGTCAGCACGGTCAGCACGGCAGCGCGGGTGAACGAGAAGGCACGCCGCTCCAAGGAGACCCAAGCCGCGCTGATGACCGAGGTGCAGGGCGTCGACGACCTGGCGGCGGCCTGCGGGATCATCGTCTCGCGCACGGCCGAGGCAGTCGGCGCCAAGCAGGGTGCGCTGTATCTCAAGCAACCCGACGACGATGCGGGCCGCTACGCCCTGACGGCCTCGTATGCGTTCCACCGCCGCAAGGATCTGCCCACCTCGTACGGATTGGGGGACGGCCTGGTCGGCCAGTGCGCGCTGGAGGGGAATCGGATCGAGGTGACCGGCGCCCCAAGCGATTACGTGGAGATCGTATCGGGGCTGGGCAAGACCGGCCCGGTGTCGTTGATCCTGGTGCCGATCAAGTTCGAGTCCGAGGTGCTCGGCGTGCTGGAACTCGGGAGCCTGCAGCTGTTCACCGACGACGACATCGAACTGCTGGAAGCCATCGCGCTGGGTGCCGGGGTTGCGCTCAGCGCGATCGAGGCGGCCGAGAAAACCCGTGAGCTGCTGCGGGTTTCGCAAGCCCAAACCGAGGAGCTGCAAACCCAGGAAGAGGAGCTGCGCGCCGCCAACGAGCAACTCACGCAACGCGAGGACATGCTGTCTGCGCAGAACGCCGAACTGGAGGAGACCACCGAGGAGCTCCGCGCCCAGCGGGAGGAGCTCAAGGCCAGCTCGGAACGTCTTGAGGCACAATCGCGGGCGCTGGAGCAGAAGAACGACGAGCTGCAACGCATCAGCAGTTCGCTGGAAGTCAAGGCCGAGGAACTGGCGGTGTCCTCGCGGTACAAGTCGGACTTCCTCGCGAACATGTCGCACGAATTGCGAACGCCGCTCAACAGCATCCTCATCCTCGCCGGGCTGCTCACCGAATCGGAGGAACTCGACGCCAAGCAGTTGGAGTTCGCCGAGACGATCCAGCAATCGGGTAAGGACCTGCTCAACCTCATCGACGAGGTTCTCGATCTGGCCAAGGTCGAATCAGGTTCGCTGTACACCGAAATGGAAGAGATCAGCGTCGCCGAGCTGGTGACCTTCCTGGAGCGAACCTTCAGTCCCATCGCCCTCAACAAGGGGGTGCAGTTCCTGGTCGAGGTCAAGGACTCTGCGGCGCATACCTTCACCAGCGACTACACGCGGGTGAAGCAGATCGCCAAGAATCTGGTCGCCAACGCCATCAAGTTCACCGACAAGGGTTCTGTCACCGTCACGTTCTCGGGAGCGGCTGATACGCAAGGCAACCCGGGCCAGGGATATCTGGCGATCGCCGTCGCCGACACCGGGATCGGCATCGACGAAAAGGACCACAACCTCATCTTCGAGTCCTTCCAGCAGGCGGGCCGAGGGTCTGCCCGGCAGTACGGCGGGACAGGCCTCGGGCTGGCGATCAGTCGAGAGCTCGCGAGGCACCTCGGGGGCGACATCGCGCTGCGCAGTGCGCTGGGGCAGGGCTCGACGTTCACCTGCTACCTGCCCGTCGGGACGGCCCCGACGGCCGCACCCGCGACCCCGGTGCCGGCGAATGAAGCTGCGCCGGAGGTGGTATCGGAGCCGGTGACTGAGGACGATCCCGCCGCGCGGCTCGATGACGTCGACATCTCGGCGGTCGGATGGCCGCAGGGATCCAAGCCGGTGCTGCTGATCGTGGAGGACGATCCCACCTTCGCGGGGATGCTGGCCGAGCTCGCGGGCGAAGCCGGGTTCGAGTCGGTGATCACGGCCAGCGGACGAATGGCCCTGGCGCTCGCCAAGGAACGGCAACCGGCCGCCATCACGCTGGACATCGGACTTCCGGACATGGCGGGCTGGGTGGTGCTCGACGTGCTCAAACACGATCTCGCCACCCGTCATATCCCGGTCAACGTCGTGTCCGGGGCCAACGACGACGGCAGGGGCCGCCGGATGGGCGCCATCCAGACGCTCAACAAGCCGGCCGGGATCGCCGAGCTGCGGTCCATGCTGACCTCGACCGCCGACTTCCTGAAACCCGGGCCGCGCCACGTGCTGGTCGCCGAGGACGATGCCAGCCAGCGTCAGGTGGTCAAGCACATGATCGAGAGCGACGACATCGCGATCACCGCCGTCGCCACCGGTGAGCAAGTCCTGGCGGAGTTGTCGGGCCCGAAGACCTACGACTGTCTGGTCCTGGACCTCGGGCTTCCCGACATCGACGGCATCGACCTGATCGAGCAGATCAAAGAGCAGCTCAAACAGAAGAGCCTGCCCGTGATCGTGCACACCGGCCGGGAGCTGACCTCCGAAGAGACCGAGCGCCTGGAAGCCCTGGCGGCTGCGATCGTGTTGAAGAACGCGAAATCGCCTGAGCGGCTGCTCGACGAGACCGCACTGTTCCTGCACCGCGTCGCGACGGAGATGCCGGACTCGGCACGCGAGATCCTGTCCAACCCCCGGCGGATGGACGAATCGCTGGAAGGCAACACGGTTCTGCTCGTCGACGACGACGTTCGCAACGTGTTCTCGCTCGGCAGTGCGCTGAAGCGATACGGCATCACCGTGGTGCCCGCCAGCAACGGGCAGGCCGGTCTCGACAGCTTGGCCGAACATCCCGAGGTGGGGCTGGTCCTGATGGACATCATGATGCCCGTCATGGACGGCTACGAGGCGATGCGCCGGATTCGGGCCGAACCGCGCTGGCGCAATCTGCCGATCGTCGCGCTGACCGCCAAGGCCATGAAGGGCGATCGGCAGAAGTGCCTCGATGCGGGGGCGTCGGATTACGTCACCAAACCGGTGGACATGGATCAGCTGACGTCGGTGCTGCGGGTGTGGCTCACGGGACGCCCACGGGCACACAGTGATTCAGCGAGTACCTGACAGGATGGTCGCCGAGCAGTCTGACGCGCCCCGGTCCAGAGAGCTCGCTCTGATCGAGGCGGATGCGTTCTTCTACACGGTCTTCGAGCATCTCGGCTATGACTTCCGGCATTACAGCGACGCGTCCCGGAACCGGCGCCTGATGGCGTTCGTCAACCGGCACGCCTTCGCGTCGATCTCCGAGGCGCAGGGCCGTGTGCTCCGCGACCCCAAGCTGCTGGCCGACTTCCTGTCGACGATGACCGTCAACGTCACCGAGATGTTCCGTGATCCCGCCGTGTTCGCCAAGATCCGCGCGGAGCTGCTGCCCCGGCTGGCGACATACCCGCGGATCCGGATCTGGATCGCGGGCTGCGCGACGGGGGAGGAGGCCTACTCGATCGCCATACTTCTGGACGAGGCAGGCCTGCTCAACCGCGCCACCATCTATGCGACAGACATCGACAACGACTCCCTGCGCAGGGCGAAATCGGCGATCTATCCCGCCGACGGCATGATGCAGGCGACCCGCAACTACCAGGCGAGCGGCGGCCACCGGCCCTTCTCCGACTACTACGTCGCCAAATACGACCGGTGCATCCTCAGCCCCGAGCTCCGATCGCGGATCGAGTTCTTCTCCCACAATCTGGCCACCGACAGCACCTTCGGCGAGTTCAACCTGATCATGTGCCGCAATGTCTTCATCTATTTCGAGGAGACGCTTCAGCGCAGGGTGGAGCTGATGTTCCGCGAAAGTCTTTCTCCGTTCGGCAATCTCGTGATCGGTCCCCGCGAGCGGCTCACCACCGACGCCAAGTCGTGGTTCACCGCGGTCGACCGCCGGCTCGGCATCTACGTCAAGGGCCAGCGCTAGCGTGGCACGCCCCGACCTGATCATCATCGGGGGCAGCGCCGGTGGTCTGAAGGCGATGCGCGACATTCTCGAGACGCTGGACATCCGCGAGAGTGTGGTGTGTGTGGTGCTGCATCGGCCCCCTGACTACTCGCCGCTGGCCGAGGTGCTGCAGACCTATACGAGATTCCCGGTGGGCGAGCCCCGGTACAGCCCGTCGGTGTGTCCACCGGGGACGGTGACCGTGGCGCCGGCCGGTTACCACCTCCTCGTGGGGCGCAACCGCAGCCTCTCCGAGCAGCCGCACACCCCGGTCGCGCCATACAACACCGTGCCCGGGGTGCGCACCCATCTGACGCTGGACGCACCCGTCGCCTATTCGCGGCCGTCAATCGACGTCGCTTTCACGAGCGCGGCGGATTTCGGCGAGTCGACCGTCGCGGTCCTGCTGTCCTGCGCGAACGAAGACGGCGCCGCCGGTTGCGCCGCGGTGAAGGCGGCGGGCGGCCGCGTCGTCCTTCAGGATCCGGCCACCTGCGAGGCCCCCGTCGCGGTGAAGGCCGCACTGCGCGCAGTGACGCCGGACCACGTCGCCGATCCGGGCGGCATCGGCACGTGGCTCACCGACGCCGCATCCGGGTGATACGACGCATTGGCATTCGGTGCACAGCCGCACTAAGTTCCGGTAGGTGTTTTCCTCAGCTGCGGGAGCAGTCGCTCGGTGGTTCGCCCCAGTCCTGACGATGGTCGCCGTCCTCTCCGGCGTCGGTGTCGCCGCGGACCCGGGCCCCGTGCCTGCGGTGCGCCTGGCCGCGGATGCCAACCCGCTCGTCGGCCGCCCTTTCTACGTCAATCCGCAGTCGAAGGGCATGCGCGCGCTTCAGAGCAACCCCGACCCGCTGCTGGCCGCCGTCGTGAACACACCGACGGCTTACTGGATGGACCACCTTTCCACGCCCGCCGTGGACGCGAAGTACATCCAGACTGCCCAGGCCGCAGGCACCATGCCGATCCTCGCGCTCTACGGGATCCCGAACCGCGACTGCGGCAGCTTCGCGGCGGGCGGGTTCGGGTCCGCCGGTTCCTACCGGTCCTGGATCGACGGTGTCGCAGCCGCGATCGGCGGCGGCCCCGCAGCGGTCATCCTCGAACCCGACGCCCTGGCCATGGCGGACTGCTTGTCGCCCGCCCAACAGCAAGAGCGCTTCGAGCTGATCGGCTATGCGGTCGATGTGCTGACGCGCAATCCCGGCACGGCCGTCTACGTCGACGGTGGACACGCCCGCTGGGTTCCCGCCGACGTGATGGCGGCCCGCCTCAATCAGGTCGGCGTCGCCAAGGCCCGCGGCTTCAGCCTCAACACGGCGAACTTCTTCACCACCCAGGAGTCTGTCGGCTACGGCTCGGCGGTCTCGGGGATGACCGGCGGCAAGCCGTTCGTGATCGACACCTCCCGCAACGGCGCAGGCCCGGTCGAGGGCGACGACCTCTACTGGTGCAACCCGAGCGGACGGGCCCTCGGAGCACGCCCCACCACCGACACGGGTAACCCGCAGGTCGACGCCTTCCTGTGGGTCAAGCGTCCCGGTGAGTCCGACGGTTCGTGCCGTGGCGCGCCCAGTGCGGGCACCTTCGTCAGCCAGTACGCCATCGATCTGGCCCGCAACGCCGGTTGGTGACGGGGCGGCCGTCACCCGTCGTCGCGGCCACGCGATCTGCGCAGGGCCCGCCCGCGCGCGATGTCTTCTTCGGCCTTCATCCGGTTCTTCTCGGCCACGCGGCTGTCGCGGGGAGGAAGCTGTAGGTCACGTTCGGCGGCGATGCCCGCCTGCAATTGCCTGCCGCGCTCCAGCTCGGCGTCCAGCTCGGCGCCGAATAGCAGCGCGACGTTGGTGAGCCACAGCCACAGCAGGAAGACGATCACCCCGGCCAGCGCGCCGTAGGTCTTGTTGTAGCTGCCGAAGTTGCCGACGTAGAAGCCGAACCCGATGGACGCGAGGATCCAGACCAGGATCGCCACACCCGCACCGATGCTGATCCAGCGGAATTTCGGCTGCCTGACGTTCGGTGCCGAATGGTAGAGAACCGCGACCGCCAGGATGACGAAAACGAGCACCACCGGCCAGCGGGCGATGCTCCACACCTGCTGGGCCTGTTCGCCGAGGCCGATGACCCCGCCGATCGCGTCGGCGATCGGCCCGCTGACGGCGAGCATCAACGCGACGAGGGCCGCCGAGACGAGACCGACGAACGTGAGAAGCAGCTGAAGCGGGCGCAGCTTCCATATCGGGCGGCCCTCCTCGACTTCGTAGATGCGGTTCATGGCGCGCGCGAACGCGCCGATGTATCCGGAGGCCGACCACAGGGCGCCTGCGATACCGGCGGCGAGCGCGAACCCCGCGGAAGGGGCTTCCACCAGCTGCTGTATCGGGGCGCGCAAGGTGTCGACGGCCGACGACGGCCCGAGGTCCTCGACGATCTGCAGCACCGCGTCGGTGGTGCGTTGCCCCTGGCCGAAGACACCGAGCAGCGAGACGACGACGACCAGCGCCGGGAAGAGGGACAGCACGGCGTAGTACGTGAGAGCCGCGGCGAGATCGGTGCACTGATCGGTACTGAACTCGCGCGCGGTCTTGCGCAGCACGTAGAGCACAGAGGGTTTGCTGAGGTCGGCCGGGGAGTCGGGCTTGGCGGGATCCTCGGGATCGGGGGCGTCCCGGGTGTCCGAGTTGGCGTCCGGCTCGGGCGGGTCGGGCGGGTTGGGCGGGTCTGGCGGGAGCTCAGGCTGACGGCGCCGACCGGATCGCCCCAGCATCACTCCGGCGAGCAGGGCGCCCAGCGGCACGAGCCAGCGCACAACACGGTTCACCTGATGGTCATGCCCGCCGAGAGCCGGCCTAAACCGCGTTGAACGAATTGGCGCGCAGGCATTTTGACAGCGTGCGCGTAGGCTGGCGGCGTGTTGCTCTTCTTCGGGTACGGAACCAAGCAGAAGCGCGTCGGGGTTGGCCAGGTCAGGTTGTGTGGACGCTGCCACAACACGTCGCAGTGGATCCGCGTCCGGGAGTTCAAACAGTTCTCTCTGTTCTTCGTTCCGGTCGCACGGTGGAAGCGACGCAATCTCGAGGTGTGCGGGATCTGTGGCGCCGCCGTCGCCGTGTGAGCCTTTAGTAATCCGGCAGTTGCTGAGGGGGGCTGGCGATGGTGTTGAGCCCGTTGCCCGCGACTGCTGAGACGGCCTTGCCGAATGGGCTCGCTGCCAGCGCCGCCACGGTGTGGAGCAGTCGAATACCGTTGCGACTGCGGGGATTCGCAAGCCGGAGCACCTCGGCACGCACCTTGGGTGCGGAGTCGGTGAAAGGCTTCATCAACCGTTCGTAACGGCGCAGCGCATCCGTCACCGCACCGCCGGCGGCCAGCTCACCGGCCAGGATGTAGGCGCCGATGAGCGCCAGACTGGTTCCGGCACCGCCGAACGTCGCGTTGCAGAACGCGGAATCGCCCAGCAGCGCGATCCTGCCCTTGCTCCATATGGGGCTGTGTACCTGGCCCGCCACCGAGAAGTACATGGGCGCACCGTTTTCCAGCTCGGCGAGTACCCGCGGTGCGGCGCCACCGACATCGACGAACGTGCGGCGCAGGATGGTCAGCTGTCCGGCTCGGTCGAGTTCCTCGAAGCCGCGGACGTCGGAGATGAACGTCAGGATGGCCCGCGTGGTACCGAGGTTGTCGGGCCGCAGATGGACAGCACGAGATTCGGTGGCATGCTGCCAATTCCACCAGAGGTCGTCGCTCCCGAGGCGCGGGATGGTGGCGTAGGCGAAGTACATGCCGAGATCGGTGACGTCGACGGGTGTGACGAAGCGGCGCGACCGCGAATGCAGACCCTCGGCGATCACCAGCAGGTCGGCGTCGAGCGACGTCCCGTCCTGCAGGGCGATCCGGATGCGGTCGCCATCGTCGGTGACATCGCTGATCTGGATGCCGAAGCGGTAGTCGGCACCGCGAGTCTTCTCGATCAGGATGCGCGAGAGCTCGCCGCGCAGGATCTCCAATTCTGCTGTGGGCCCGTCATTGTCACCGTGACCATGGACCGGGAACGATGCCGCCGCAGAACCGTCGGCTCGGATGAAGCGGGTGCCGATCTCGCCGGTGTTCGCCGCGCGGATGTCCCCGTCGAGGCCCATGCGGCGCACCACCTCACGGGCCGCGCCACGCACGTCGACGTTCTGGCCCTCATCGCGGCGCTGGGGAAACCGCTCGAGGACGGTGGTGATCCAGCCGCGGGCGCTGAGTTGATGCGCCAAGGCCGGGCCGGCGATTCCGGCACCCGAGATGACGGCGTGACGAGGCATGGCCGAATTTTTGCCCTACGCGCGCTCCGGTGAAACCGGACCGGTATGACGCTTGCATGACATCCTGGCCAGCATGCGCACTCTGGTCGACATCTCGGTGCCGCTGCGCAGCGGCATCGCTTCCGATCCGCCCGGCTATCGTCCCGAGATCGAGTACCTCACCCACCGCGACACCGTCGACGACGTGTTGGCGTTCTTCCCGGGCGTCACAAGGGATGACCTGCCCGACGGCGAGGGCTGGGCCATCGAACGCGTGTCGATGACGACCCACAGCGGCACCCATCTCGACGCCCCGTATCACTTCGCTTCGACGATGAACCACGGTGAACGCGCGATCACGATCGACGAGGTCCCGCTCGAGTGGTGCCTTCAGCCCGGCGTGAAACTCGACTTCCGGCATTTCGACGACGGCTATGTCGTCACCCCCGACGACATCGACGCAGAGCTGCAGCGCATCGGCCACACGCTGTCCCCGCTGGAGATCGTCGTCGTCAACACGAGCGCGGGTACCCGCTACGGCCACGACGATTACGTGCAGCGAGGTTGCGGCATCGGACGCGACGCCACGTTGCACATGCTCGAACAGGGCGTTCGGCTCACGGGCACCGACGCCTGGAGTTGGGACGCCCCGTTCTCCTACACGGCACGCCGATACGCCGAGGACCACGATCCGTCAGTCATCTGGGAGGGACACAAGGCTGGCCGCGACATCGGGTACTGCCACATCGAGAAGCTGCACAACCTCGAACGATTGCCCTCGACCGGCTTCGAGGTGTCCTGTTTCCCGGTCAAGGTCGACGCCGCCTCTGCGGGATGGACCAGGGCCGTCGCGATCATCAGTTAGCGGCCTCTCCCCACCGCGCGGGTGAGCATGTCGGCGAGCAGATCGAGGTACGCGGCGTCGACGGGTCTGCCGTGTGCGATGCGCCAGTAGGTGGGTGCGGCGAGCAGGTCGAGCATCAGGTCGGCTTGGTCTTCGGTCATCTCTTGCCGCTGCACCGCTCGGTCGAGGGTCGGACGCGCCCATCGTCGGCGGGGTTCGGCGATGTGTGCCGCGCTCGCCTCGGCGAGCGCGGGGTTGCGGTCGTATTCGGCCACCAGGCTGGGCAGGATCGTGCGCATCCGCGGATCGCTCAGCCAGTCCGCAACAGCTTTCAGAAGTGCGCGGATGTCGCCGCGCAGGCTCCCGGTGTCCGGGGCAGGCGTGGACGGGACGCTGAACTGGGCGAGCACAGCGGTGACGAGGTCGACCTTCGACGGCCACCGCCGGTAGACCGCGCTCTTCCCGACACCGGCGCGCCGGGCGACGCTCTCCATCGACAGTTTCGCGTAGCCGACCTCGACCAGCATGTCGATGGCGGCGGTCGTGATCGCGTCGGTCACTTCCGGCTTGAACACCGCAGCGCCGGTCGGTTCGCGGCGAATGGCGGGCACCGCGTCAGATTACCGGGCGGACGGAACAGTACCGTCCGTCGATGCGTTACGGTGGACGGGACGGAACCGTCCCGTCCACGATGACTGGAGGTCAACGCATGTCACCTTCGACAGGGCAGGCCCGCCGCGAGCACGCCAACGCTGTGATCGACCGTGCGCTCGAACTGTTGGTCGCACACGACATGGAGGGATTCGCTGCGCTTTGGGCACCGGCCGGCACCATGGAGTTTCCGTTCGCCGCCGCCGGGCAGCCGGGGCGCCTCGAGGGCCGATCCGCCGTCGCCGACTACTTGTCCGGGTACACCGACATGGTCGACGTACGGGCCATCGCGTCCCAGACACGGCATCAGACCGGGGATCCGTCGACCGTGATCGTCGAGTTCGAGGTGAACGGCGTTGCCGTGGCCGCGCAGAAGCCTTACCGGATGCGCTACATCGCGGTCATCACCGTCGGCGCGGACGGCATCGAGACCTACCGGGATTACTGGAGTCCGCTGGCTGCCGCCGAGGTACTGGGGGAGACGAAGTGAGCGCACCGGTGTTGGTCACCGGCGCGACGGGCAACACCGGGTCGGCGGTGAGCCGTCTGCTGAAAGCCGCCGCGGTCGAGGTGCGCGAAGCCAGCCGCAGGCCCGGCCCCGAGGGTGTCAGGTTCGATTGGAACGATCCGAGTAGCTACGCACCAGCCCTTCGCAACGTCGAACGCGTGTACCTGGTCGCACCGATCGGCGAAGCCGAGCCTGCGCCGATTGTGCAGTCCTTCCTTGAGGTCGGGCTCAGGCAGGGTGTGCGCCGCGTCGTTCTCCTCAGTTCGTCGGCGGTCGAACCCGCCGACACAGGGCTCGGGGCGCTGCACCGCCTGGTGACCGACTCCGTGCCGGAGTGGGCGATCCTGCAGCCGTCGTGGTTCATGCAGAACCTCGTCGGTGATCATCCCGTCGCGCACGGCCTGCGAAACGGGTTGCTCACGACGGCGACCGGCGACGGCCGGATCGGCTTCGTCGATGCCGAGGACATCGCTGCGGTTGCCGCGCACTGTCTGCTGCGTGACGACGCGCCGAACGCCTCGCTCGTCATCACCGGACCAGAAGCGCTCAGTTATGCCGACGTGTGCAGGCTGGTCGGCGAACTCACCGGCAGGCCGATCCGCCACGTCGCGGTCGGGACGGCAGAACGCGCCGCGCAGATCGCCGCCACCGGGGTGCCCCACGAATATGCCGCGGTACTCGCCGCGATGGACGACCAGATCAGCAGGGGATCCGAAGACCGGGTGACCGACACCGTCGCGCGCTTCACCGGGCGTCCGGCCGTCTCGCTGGCCGAGTTCCTCGCACGGCACCGCCCGAACCTGCGAAACATGTCGGAAACATGATCGCCGCGTAGACGAAACGCGGGCCCGCCATCCTCGTCCGGGACCGTCGAAGGAGCCGGACATTGAGTGAGATCGATCCCGCCGCGACCGCGTGGCTGCTGACCAGCACCGCCCTTGTGCTGCTGATGACACCGGGGCTCGCGATCTTCTACGGCGGCATGGTGCGTACCACCGGTGTGCTGAACATGATCATGATGAGCTTCATCGCGATCCCGCTGGTGACGGTGTCCTGGCTGGTGGTCGGCTACAGCCTGGCGTTCGGCGGGGACGGTGCGGGCGGACTGATCGGCGGGTTGTCGCACATCGGCATGAGCGGCATCGCGCCCGATACGGCCCGCGGGCCGGTCCCCGAGTTGTTGTTCGCCACTTTTCAGCTCAGCTTCGCCATCATCACCGCCGCGTTGATCAGCGGTGCGATCGCCGATCGCGCGAAGTTCGTGGCGTGGGCCGTCTTCGTGCCGTTCTGGGCGGTCGCCGTGTACGCCGTGGTGGCGCACTGGGTGTGGGCACCGAGCGGCTGGCTCTTCGAGCTCGGGGTGCTCGATTACGCCGGTGGTCTGGTCGTCGAGATCGTCTCCGGCGCTTCGGCCTTGGCGTTGGCACTGGTGCTGGGTCCGCGCATCGGGTTCAAGAAGGACGTGATGCGTCCCCACAACCTGCCGTTCGTCCTTCTCGGTGTCGGGTTGCTGTGGTTCGGCTGGTTCGGGTTCAACGCCGGATCGGCCCTGGCCGCCAACGGAACTGCCGCCGCGATCTTTCTCAACACCCTCGTCGCCGGCTGCCTGGGCATGCTGGGCTGGCTGACGGTGGAACAGGTGCGGGACGGCAAACCCACGACGTTCGGCGCGGCCTCCGGTGTCGTCGCCGGCCTGGTCGCGATCACTCCGTCCTGCGGGACGGTCGACACGCTCGGCGCCGCTGTGGTCGGGCTGCTCGCCGGCATCGTCTGTTCGTTCGCGATCGGACTGAAGTTCCGATTCGGGTACGACGATTCGCTCGACGTGGTCGGCGTGCACTTCGTCGGTGGCGTGGTCGGCACATTGTTGATCGGTCTGCTCGCGACGGACGTGATGACCGGCGGACCGGAAGGTCTGCTCTACGGCGGCGGGCTGGGGCAGCTCGGTAAGCAGGCTCTGGCGGTGGTCGTCGTCGCCGGGTACGCGTTCGCGGTGTCGTTCGTCCTGGCCAAACTGATCGACCGCGTCATCGGTTTCCGGATCAGTCCCGAGGACGAAACGTCCGGCGTCGACTTCTCTCAGCACGCGGAAACCGCATATGCCGAAGGCGTCCACGGTCACGCGGCGCCACGGCGCGAGCCGCCCCTGTAGGTCAGGTGTGCTTGGCGTAGCGGAACAGGAACGCGGCTGTGACGACACCTGCAGCGAGGCCGACCACGGTCCACAGCATCAGCGAGAAGATCAGCGTGGCCGAGGAGAGTCCGACGCTCGACAGCACCGACGCCGAGTACAGCAGCCAGAACACGCGGTAGGCCGCCCAGAGGGCGGTCACCCCGGCGGAGAGGCCGACAATGAGGCTGCGCGTCCGGTCGACGCGGGTGGTCTGCTCGTGGATGCGGGCGAGAAGAGTGTTGATGTTCATGGCGCAAGTACACCGACGGTGTACGGCTACCGATCCCAAGAATCCGGCCCGGGCCTCAATCGCGGAATGCGGAGGTGATCGCCGCGACCCGCGGGTCAGCACGCAGTTCTTCCAAGGTCAAGGGCAGCGGCAGGCGCCAGTTCGGGTACTCGTCCACCGTCCCGGGAAGATTCGGCTGCCTCGGCTCGGCGATGACGTCATAGGGCGAGATCAGCTTCAGCCGGCTCGCCGTCGCGGCCAGAAACCGGTGCATCGCGAGGACAACCGCCGATTCGTCCGGCTCTGACTCGGCGTCCAGGAACCCTTCGGACCGCAGCAGGCCCAGCCACTCGGCCCGCTCCCTGTCGGCGTTGGCCTGCTCTGCATCGACATCGTCGAGCATGCCGAGATCGGCGCGTACCCGGACATGCTCACCGCGGAAGAAGCCGGCTGCCGTCGGCAAGTCGTGCGTGGACAGGCTGGCGGCCGCGCGTGTAGGCCACTTCGCGGGCGCCAGTAACGGTTCGCCGTTGACGGACTGATCGCGGGTGAACCAGGACACCGCACACCCCAGCATGCCGTTGTTTGCAAGGGCCTCGGTGACCTCCGGTTCGACGGTGCCCAGGTCCTCGCCGACGACGGTCGCGTGCGCGCGGTGCGCCTCCAGCGCGAGCACTGCGAGCATGGTCTGCGCGTCGTAATGCACGTAGGTGCCACGGTCGGGGCCGTCGCCCGGCGGAATCCACCAGAGCCGCCACAGCCCGGCGACGTGGTCGATTCGCAGGCCGTCCGCGTGGGCGAGGACAGCGCGCAGCATGTCCCGCAGTGCGGCGTAGCCGGTCGCGGCAAGCCGGTCGGGCCGCCACGGCGGCAGGCCCCAGTCCTGGCCGCGGGGCGTGAAATTGTCCGGTGGCGCCCCGACGCTCACGCCCGAGGCGAGCACGTCGGCCAGGGCCCACGCATCGGCACCGTCTGCGTCCACCCCCACGGCGAGGTCATGCAGGACGCCCAGTCCCATGCCGGCGTCACGTGCGGCGTCCCGGACGGCCATCAGCTGATCGGCGCAGCACTCCTGGACCCAGGCGTGAAAGGCCACCCGCGACGCCAGCTCCTGGCGTGCCGCCGCCACGGCCGATCCGTTGACGTCCCGCAGCTCCTCGGGCCAGCGGCTCCACCGCCCGCCGTGTCGCTCGGCCAGCGCGCAGTAGGTGGCCCAGTCCCGCAGCCCCGCCGACGATTCGGCGAGCGGGTTGGGGCGGCTCTCACTGCGCCAAAGCAGTTCCAGTGCACCGCGTTTGGCAACCCAGACCAGGTCGTGGTCGATTCGGGGGGTCGCCGCGGAGACACGCAGTGCGTCCACCTCGGCGCGCACGTCCGGGTCGGCCCGGTGATAGGCGGCGGTGTCTTCGATGCGCAGAGCCAGGGGATTGGCGAACCGGCGACTCGACGGCGTGTAGGGCGACGGCTGCACCGGGTGGGTCGGGCCGGGAGCGTGGAGCGGGTTGAGCAGGACGGCCCCCGCGCCGTGTGTCGCCGCCGTCCACTCCACGAACTCACGCAGATCTCCGAGGTCACCGATGCCCCAGGAGCGGGCCGACCGGAGCGCGTAGAGCTGCAGCATCCACCCCCAGGTCGGCGGCGCGGCCGGGACCTTGGGCGGGGCGGCGACGACGGTGGCCTGTTGACCGTCGCGCGTGTGCAACCGGTACCAGCCCGGCGACAGGTCGCCGGGAAGCCGCCCGTCGACCGCGGTCTCGGAACCGTCCTCCGCGACCAGCGACACGGCACCCGGTACCGCTCGCGGCGAGCCGCCCACGCGCATCGAGATCGTCGGCGGGAGCACGCCCGCACGTTCGCGTTCGTCGAGTCGTGCCAGTTCGGTGCGGCGGCTGGTCTCGCTGCTCGCGTCGACCTCCATCAGGCTCAGCACGCGGATGACCACATCGGCGTCCACCTCGACAGGCTCCCGCCGTTCGTTGCGGTAGGAGGTGGCCACGCCGTGCGCTGCGGCGAGCCGGCGCAGGTCTTCGGGCGCGGGTTTCGGAATCGCCGTCGTCACGGCGCGTTTGTACCCGGCGGGCGAATACCTAATCCGACGCTCAGCGCCGCAGCGGGGCGGCCGCCTCGAAGGCAGCCGCCTTGCCCGCCGATTGCCACTCGAGCCAGCTCTCCCAGCGCCTGACGTTGACGGCCTGCCAGCGCCTGTCGATGCGCGAAAAGAGGCGTCGCAGGATTTCCAGTCCGGCGATCAGCGGAGAACGCAAGAGCAACAGCATGATTCCCGGCACCGCCGACGGCAGCCGGTATCTGCGCCGGTTCCACGGCAGCATGTACAGGCCGAGATATCCTGCCTGGATGCGGTAGTGGTACTCGGCGCGCAGGCGGGCGATGCCGCGCAGACCTGGGCCCGGCGCGAAGGCCGGCACGAAGGACTCGACGAGCTCGGCACCGCTGCCGCCGCTGTCGTAGCTGCGAGCGGCATTGGCCATCAGCAGTATTCGCCACGCGTCGGCAATGGTCTCCGGAAAGTACCCGTCGCACCGGACGCCGACGAGGTGTCCGCAAAACCGGTTGAAGTGCAGGACCGCCCGCATCTCCCTCGGGGAGGTGACGTGCCCGAGAAGGAACAGCCCGAACGCCGGTGCCACGCTGCCACCGAGAAGCGTCAACAGCATCGCGGACTGGCTGATGGGAAGGCCCCAGCGTTCGGCATCCCATTCGGGATGCGCCCTGACGCGGGCTCGGACGCTGACGTGCATGATCCGCACGTGCAGGGAAATGTTGCGGCCCAACGATCCTGGGGTCAGAAGCGCGCCGGGTCGGCAGACCTCGATCCACCACCGCGACGTTTCGAGATACCGGTGCAGCGCCCGCTGACCCGCATACCCACCCGACAGCGACAGTGGCACCGCGAGCCAGCCTTCGGTATAGGTGTCGTTGGTTCCTGCGTTGCCGAGGGCGCCGAGCGCGTACGCCCAGCGCCGCCACACCGCGGCGCCGTCCTCGACGAGTTCGGGATCCAGCCAGTCGGGGATCTGCTCGAACTCCGCGAACAGCGCGCGCATCGACTCCGGGGCGTCGGGCACGTTGTCGATGCCGACGCGTTGCGCTCGCTCGACGAGCTCGCGGGCCTTCTTGGCGCCGAGCTCACCGTGGTAGGTCTCGGCGACGAACCGCTCGGCGAGGGGGTCGCCACGGTCGAGTCCGTCGATGAAGGCCCGGGCACGCGCCTCAGACGGGAACAGCAGTCGCATACGCCGGGAGTTCGCAGGCGAATACCTGAACGACGTCGGTCCCATGGCTTTGTCATATCACCGTGTCGTGCTCAGCCGGCCGCATGCATGTGGCGCGATCCGATAGAACGATGACGCGATCGGTCACTGACGTGGCGTTCATCCACTCATAGCGTGATGCGCAGAAAGGAGAACACCATGAACACTTCCAGAAGCGAGACCCAGACCATCCTCATCACCGGCTCCTCGAGCGGCATCGGCAGGGCCACCGCTCGGCTGTTCCTCGCCAAGGGCTGGAACGTCGTCGCGACGATGCGTTCCCCCGAGAACGAGACCGAGCTGACGGGGTTCGACAACGCACTCGTCACCCGCCTCGACGTCCAGGACGCGGCGTCGATCACCGCCGCCGTCGAGGCGGGGCTCGAACGTTTCGGCCGCCTCGACGTGTTGATGAACAACGCGGGCTACGGCGCGTACGGACCGCTGGAGGCCACGCCGATGGACAAAATCGAGCGTCAGTTCGGCGTCAACGTCTTCGGCCTGCTGGCGACCACGAAAGCGGTGCTGCCGCACTTCCGCGCGAATCGCGGTGGCACCATCGTCAACGTCTCGTCGATGGGCGGGCGGATCACCTTCCCGCTCGGCACGCTCTATCACGGAACCAAATTCGCCGTCGAAGGGCTCTCGGAGTCACTGCACTACGAGCTGGCCCCATTCGGGGTTCGCGTGAAGATCGTCGAACCCGGTGGTGTGAGAACCGATTTCGGCGGCCGGTCGTTCGACTTCAGCAATGATCCCGACCTGACCGAGTACCAGCCGCTCGTGGAGGCGCTGCTCGCGAGCCTCGGTCCGATGATGGACGAGGGCGGCTCCGACGCCGAGACGATCGCGGGAGCCATCTTCGACGCCGTCACCGACGGAACGGATACGCTGCGCTACGTGGCAGGTGCCGATGCGGTGGCGTTGCTGGACGCACGCCGCGCCGCCGACGATGCGACGTTCTTCGCCGGAATGCGGGCGCAGTTCGGACTCGGCACGTGACGTCGCAGTCCTACGCGCTGGACACGACGTGGCGCACCCTGCTCCGAGATCTCGGCGTGGCGCCCGCGGACGTGTTGCGGCGCGCAGGGCTGGCCGACGATCTGTTCCAGCACCCGTCGACAAGGCTTGCGCCGCTTGACTACTACCGGCTGTGGAACAGTATCGAGGCCGAGACGAAGGATCCGGCGCTCCCGGTCTCGCTGTGCCGGGCGGTGCGTGCCGAGTCCTTCTCCCCGCCCCTGTTCGCCGCGCTGTGCAGCCCGAACTTCATGGTTGCCGCCCAGCGCATCGCGCACTACAAGAAGCTGGTGGCGCCCATGCGTTTCGGCGTCACCGAGCACGGCGATCTGGTCACGGTGGAGCTGTCGTGGCTCGATGCGCCGCGCCCGCCCGCGTCGTTGATCATGATGGAGTTGCTCTTCTGCGTGGCGCTGATCCGGCTCGGCACGCGAGAGGCGATCCGACCGGTGGAGGTCACCGCCGCCGTGCTGCCAGAGGTGGTGACGCCCTACGAGGAATTCCTGGGCGCCCCGCTGCGCCGAGCGCAGTCACACGCGGTCACCGTGTCGGCTACCGACGCCGCCCTGCCGTTCCTCACGTCCAACGAACCCCTGTGGGCAGCGTTCGAACCGGAGCTGCGGCGCCGACTCGCGGATCTCGAAACACCGGCGTCCACTACGGAACGGGTCCGCGCCGCCCTCCTGGAAGCACTGCCCAGCGGCCTCGCCTCGATGGACACCGTCGCGCGCAAACTCACCATGAGCAAACGGACCCTGCAGCGGCGCATCGAAGTCGAGGGAACGACCTATCAGCAGATCCTGGACGCCACCCGATCGGATCTTGCGACGCACTACCTGGAAAATACGATGCTGTCGATCGCCGAGATCTCGTTCCTGCTCGGCTTCGCCGAACCCAACTCGTTCTACCGCGCCTTCCGCGTCTGGACGGGAAGCACCCCCGACATGTTGCGGCGCGCCACCTAGGACATCGGCGGGCTAGGACGTGGCCGACTCGTCGTCGTCGCCGTCGGTGGGAAGTGCTTCGGCGCCGGGGGTGGCCGGGGTGGTCAACACTTCGTCGGTCTCGTTGCCGGGCTCCGGAGTTGTCATGCCAGAGTCGTTACCCGTACCGGCTGAGCCGAAACCCGCCGCGTCGTGCGGCCGCTCCTCAGTGTCGTCGGGCCCACTCGGCCAGCGCCGCCTCCGATGTGACGCGGTCAAGGGCCAGTGCCGCAGCGCCGTACAGCGATGCGTCCTCGCCAAGCATCCCGTTGCGCACAGGCGGGGCGGCTGACTTGCGAAACGCCATGAGCCCGTCCCGGTATGCGGTGTCGAACGCCCGGGGTGCCGCGTCCCGGAGCTGCGGAGCCAGCCCGCCAAGCGTCACGATCGCGGGGTCGTGCAGATTGACGAGGCCGGCGATGCCGCGTCCGAGTGAGGTCGCCACCGCGTCCAGCGCCGCCCGGCTGCCGGGCGGACGTTCGCGAAGAACTCTGCGCGCGAACGAGATCGGGTCTGCCGGTGCCGGGACGCCGAGGTGACGGGCCAGCGCCCGGCCGTCGACGGTCAGATCCCAGCAGCCCCGCGCCCCGCACGGACATTCCACGTCTGGATCTCCGAACGGGATGTGTCCGTATTCGCCTGCCGCGCCGCGATATCCGGCCACCGGCTCACCGTTGACGACAAGCGTGCCCCCGAGGCCGACGAGGACGATCAGGTGCAGCGCCGTACCGGCGTCGCGGGCTGTGCCGGTCCGCGCCTCGGCGAGGCCCGAAAGGGTGGCGTCGTTGCCCAGGACCAGCGCCAGGTTCGCGCGCGCAGGCAGTCGGGCCGTCAGCGCCGTCAGGTCGACGTCGCGCCAGCCCCGCGTGGTGAACTGCACGAGCCGCGATTCACTCACGGTGCCTGCCACCGACACGGACACGGCGCGCACGCGCCCCGACAGTCTGCGGTGTTCCTCGGCGATCGCGGAGGCGATGTCGTCGAGCACTCGCGCGGGGCCCGCCCGGCCGTGCCGACCCTGGGTGATCACCTCCGGAATGCCGTCGAGGCCCGCCGCGGCCAACCGCCAGTCGCCTTGCCTCAGGTCGACGGCCAGCACCACCGGGCCGTCAGGATGGGGTCGCAGAACGGTGGTGGGCCTGCCCCGGCCCCTGGCCGGTGCGGGTACCTCGTCGAGCAGGTTTGCCCGTCGCAGCCTGGCGACCAGATCTGCGGCGCCGCCGCTGCTCATGCGGAGCCGTTGGGCGGCCGCCGCGCGCGTGATGCCGGGCTCGGAACGTGCCAGCGCGATCAGCTTCGCAGCGCCGTACCAGCGCAGCTGCGAGGCGGATCCGGGCTCTTGCGGCATGGGCACCAATATTCCAGTTGATTAAACTCGTGCTCTGAGTATATTCACCGCAGTGACCTCCGATCTCCGCGCCACCCGGCCCGCACTGCTGTCCCTGGCGGTGGCGTCGTGTCTGGCCGTCACCACCGAAGTCCTGCCCGTCGGGCTGCTGACCGGCATCGGAGAGAGCTTCGGGGTGCGAGCCTCGGTGACGGGCCTGCTCGTCACCCTCTACGCGGTCATGGTCGCTACGCTTGCGGTCCCGCTCACCGTGATCACGAGCCGGTTCCCACGCAGGCCGTTGCTGCTGCTCACGCTCGCCGGCTACGCGCTGTCGAACGCGATGGTGGCTGCCGCCCCCGTCTTCGCGGTGGTCGCGGCGGGACGGGTGATCGGCGGTATCACGCACGCGCTGTTCTTCTCGTTGTGCATCGGGTACGTGCCACGGCTGGTGTCGGGTCCGTACGTGGGACGGGCGCTGGCGTTGGCGACCGGCGGTGCCTCGGCGGGATTCGTTCTGGGCGTGCCGCTTTCGACATCGCTGGGCACGGCACTGGGATGGCGCGCCTCGTTCGCGGTGCTGGCGGTCGCCTCGGTGGCGGTGCTGGCGCTCGTGGCGGTGGTCCTGCCGGACGTGCCCGGGGGCGATCCCGACGGAACCGGCGACGGACGCAGTGGCGAACTGGCGGCGGTCGCCGTCGCCAATGTGCTGACCTACCTGGGACAGTTCACCCTGTACACGTTCATCAGCCTGCTGTTCCTGTCGTCGGGCCTGCAACCCGAGCTCGTCGGACCTCTGCTTCTGCTTTGCGGTGCGTGCGGATTCCTCGGGTTGTATTGCACTGCAAAGACACTCGATCGAAACCCCAGGGCCACGGCAGCGATCGTACTGCTCACCGTGATCGGCGGCCTCGTGATTCTCGGGTCCACCTACCCGACGCTGGGGTGGGTCGTGCTTGCCGCCGCGGTGTGGAACGGTGCGTTCGGCGGCGTCCCGTCCATCTACCAGGCCTGCGCCGTGCGTTCCCAGGCGGTCTCGCCGGAACTGTCCGGCGCCTGGGTCAACGCCACAGCCAACTTCGGCATCGCGGGCGGCGCCGCCATCGGCGCGGGCATACTGACCGTTGCCGTGGTGGGCATCCTGCCCTGGGTGGCGTTCGGACTGGTGGCTTCCGGCCTCGTGGTCGTCGTCGCGGCGAGGCGCGCCTTTCCCTCGACGCCCTGACCAATGCAACGTGCAGGAAACAGATCTCGGATATCGTCCGACGTCGCGGGGGTATCGGAGGCACCGGAAGGGCAGATCAAGACACGTGGCCGACGAATCGAGACATCTCCCGGCATCGAAGACGGTCGTGTTCGCCCTCTATGACAAGGTGACGCTGCAGGACGTCGCCGCGCCCCTGGAAATCTTCGCCCGCGCCAACGACTTCGGTGCCCGCTACACGGTGTTGCTGGCATCGCCGACAGGTCGTGCGGTCGGCACCACCGCCTTCGCCAAGCTCGATGTCGACGTCTCGGTCGACGAGGTCCCGGACTCGTTCGACACGCTGGTGGTCCCCGGGGGTGTTCCCGCCGAGTTCATGTTCACCCCGGGTGTCCACGACATTCCCGAGGAACCGACCCCGGATTCGGTACCGGACGCGATGAGGATGGTGCGTGAGCTCGCGCCGCGGGCCCGCAGAATCGCGTCGGTGTGCACCGGGTCGTTTGTGCTCGCAGCTCTCGGGCTGCTCGACGGCCGACGTGCGACCACCCATTGGGCACACTGCCAAACCCTGGCGCGCTGCTACCCGAGGGTCGAGGTCGACCCCGACTCGCTGTTCGTAGAGGACGGCCCCTTCATCACCGGTGCGGGAATCACCGCGGGGATCGACCTGGCGCTCGCGATGGTCGAAAGCGACTTCGGTCCCGCGGTGGCCAGAAGGGTGGCGCGGTGGATGGTTGTGTTTCTCCAGCGGCCGGGTGGGCAGGCGCAATTCAGCGTGTGGGCGGAATCGGCGTTGCCGGTCACAGGCGGTCTTCGCGAGATCGTCGATGCCGTCATCGCCGACCCCGGTGCCGATCACTCACTCGCGACGATGGCAGCGCGCGCGTCTGTCAGCGAACGCCACCTGGTGCGCGTGTTCCGCGAACAGGTCGGCATGACGCCGGCGCGATTCGTCGAGCAGGCACGCCTCGAAGCCGCCAAGGTGCTGCTCGCGACCGGCGATCAGAGTCAGGATGCGGTGGCGCGCCGCACCGGCTTCGGGACGTCCGACACTCTGCGGAGGACCTTCCGACGCAACCTCGGCATCTCACCCGGCATGTATCGAAATCGTTTCCGCACCACGGGAATCCGCCAGTAGCCGAGTACGGCGCGCATCGAGATGGGTCCGGATGCTGGCCCCGTAGTGCAGTCCGCTGCGGCGGGCCGCAGCGCGGAACGACTCTCCGGCGAGAACCAGCGCGACCGCGTTCTCCATCCGTACCTCGTGGACGTACTGGCGCAGCGTCATACCTGTGCGCGCCTTGAACAGACGCGCCAGGTGTCGCGGGCTGATCCCGAGTTGCGCTGCCACCGAGTCGAGTTCGTAGTGCCCGGCGGGATCGACGTTGACCGTCTCCAGGAGTCTGTCGATCTCGGGATGCTTGGGCCGTGGTGTCCGCGCGGCCACCGAGATTTGCGGGTGGCCCTCCAGCCTTCTGCCGAGCACCACCAGATCCTTGGAAATTTCCTGTGCGAATGCGGCTCCGTGGTCGTCACAGACCAGGGCAAGAGCCAGGTCGATTCCGGCGGCCGCTCCCGCCGAGGTCCACATGTTGCCGTCGCAGATGTAGACCGATTCGCGGTCGACGATCACCGGCGGATGGCGTATCGCGAACGCGTCCAGGTGCCGCCAATGCGTCGTCGCACGCCGGCCGTCGAGCACCCCGGCCGCGGCAAGAGTGAATGAACCGGTGCCCACCGAGGCCACCCGGCGCGCCCGCGCGGCGTGGATCCGGACCGCGCGAAGGAGATGCCACGGCACACCGTCGGAAACCAGGCTTTCCCCGCCGGGGACGAACAGCGTGTCGACGACCTCGGAAGCGAGAGTCGACACCGCAGCGGTTTGCAGAGTCAGACCCGACGCGCACCGGACCGTCGTGGCGTCGGTCGTGGCGTAGAGACCGACAGAGTAGGCCGCGCCGAGCGCACCTGCGACGTCGAAGACTTCGAGCGGACCGGCGATGTCCAACCCGCGGACTCCGTCGAAGACGAGAACCGCGATGTGCGGTGGCCTTCGGACGGGGCTGGTCATTCCCACAGCGTGGCGGGGGCCGGATTCCCCTGCGCGGCGATGTCCGGAAATGCACTCGACGTGTCCGAGACGGTCGGTCCATGTCCCGTTTTGCCACACACCTGTCGCAGCGCGCCGGCATCCGAAAAGCAGCGGTTACGTTCCGGAAACACCCCGGCGCGAACGTGGTTGGCGAGACGAGGAGGCACTTTATGGATTCGCGGTCTGCGCTGACACTGAGTATCGGTGTGCTCGGTGGCGTGGCGGTGGCCTTCACAGCCACGGTGATCACCGTACCGATCTGGGTGGTGTTTCTCGCCTGGGCATCGTTCTTCTTCGTCGGTGGAGGTCCCGCCGGCTGGGTGAGGTCGGTGTGCTCCAACCTGGTCGGCGTCGCCATCGCGTGCGCGAGCCTGTACGCGGCACACCTGCTCGGGGGCAGTCTGACCGTCACCGCGATCGCCGTCGGCGTGGGCAGCGCGCTGATGGTCCAGGCGTCATGGTTGGGCTTGCTCTCCACGACACCGGCAGTCGTCGTCGGGTTCGCCTCTACCGTCTCGACCGTCGCCGGAACCGGTCAATTGGTCACCGCGACAAGCATTTCGCATCCGGGACTGGTGGCGGCATGCGCATGTGTGCTCGGCGCGACATTCGGCATCGCCTCCGAATACCTGGCCACCGCAATCACCCGACCGGCACCGGCCGGCCGCCCCGACACGGAAGGCGCAGCAGCATGAAGCTCCAGCACTATCTCGGCGGGCTCGAGGGGCTCCCCCAGCCGCTCGATCTCGAGAAGCGGGTGTTCGTCGAAGACTGGGAGAAGCGCATCTTCGGCATCCACGTCGCGATGATGGGTCTGAGCAACCACCTCGGCTCTGCCCTGCCCGGGTATCCGATCGACGATGTGCCGACGCAATTTCATGACGAGTGGACGTGGGCTTCGCTGCGCACCGGCGCCGAAGGCATGAATCCGTTCGACTACTTCAAGTTTCGTTACTACGAGAAATGGCTCGGTGGTATCAGTGCGTTCTTCGTGGACAAGGGCTATGTCTCCGAGGCCGAGATCGCGGCGCTCCTGGGCGCCGTCGATGCGCCGACGGACCCGGGCGATCCCGCCATCGACGATCAGGTGATCGCCTATCTGCGTCGCGGCGACAGCCCCCGCCGCGATGTCGCTCATCCGAAGTTCGCTGTGGGACAACAGGTCTGCATAGCCAACAACCCAGCCGCCGAGCACACGCGGCTTCCCGGTTATCTGCGCGCCAAGGTCGGGACCGTGCAGCGCATCTTCGAAGGCGATTACGGCTATTTCGTCGCTACGGGTGACGGCATCGGCGACCCCATGCCGATCTACATCGTCGAATTCACCCCTGCGGAGTTGTGGGGTCCCCGCGCCGAACCGGGCGCCAACAGTCTCTATGCCGAATTGTTCGAGGCCTACCTGCAACCGCTCGAGGAGGACAAGTGACCGACCAGTTTGCCTACCCGCCCGACCGCGAGGAGCTCAGCGCCGACAGGGTCGCCGCGCTGGAACGGCTCCTGATCGAGAAGGGCATCATCACAAGTCAAACGGTCGACAAGGTACTGGCTTATTTCGAATCGGAGATGACTCCGCTCAACGGCAAGAAGATCGTCGTGAAGGCCTGGACCGATCCAGAGTTCGCCGCGCGGGTGGTTGACGACACCCCCGCGGCCATCGCCGAACTGGAACTGCCGGAGGGTATGGCGGGAGCCGAAGGCGAGCACCTGCAGGCTGTCGCCAATTCCCCGGGTGTGCACAACCTGGTGATCTGCACGCTCTGCTCATGCTTCCCCTGGCCGGTTCTCGGGCTGCCGCCGTACTGGTACAAGGATCCGGTGTTTCGTGCTCGCGCCGCACGCGAACCCCGCACGGTGCTCGCGGAGGTCGGGGTCGAACTACCGGACGAGACAGAGATCAAGGTATGGGATTCCTCTGGACACTCGCGATGGTTCGTCATTCCCGAACGACCCTCGGGGACAGAGCAGTTCACCGATGAACAGCTCATGGACCTGGTCACCACCGAATCGATGATGGGTGTGGCGCTGGCGGGGCAGGCATCGTGAAACTGCACAACACCTGCACCACCGACCAGGCTGCGCCGTCCTTCGACCACGAGTGGCAACGCAGGGCCTTCGGTTTGGCCCTGGCGCTCTCGGAATTCGGTCACTACCCGTGGAGCGAATTCCAGAAGAGTCTCATCGACACGATCGGCACCTGGGAAGCCTTGCCCGAGCCGGCTCGCGGCGAGTGGGAGTACTACGACCACTGGGTCGCCGCCCTCGAGCACCTTGTCGACCGACGAGCGATTCTCGCCGCACCTGACGAGCTTCGCGACCATCACTGACGACCACCACCGAAGACAGCGACAAGAACGGAACCATCATGCACATCGAGCCAGGTTTGGTCGACGGGGCCAAGATCGTCCTGAGTTATGCCACCGCCGCCGGAGCGGGCGCGTACGCCCTCGGGGCGGCACGCAAGCACGTCAGGGAACGCGGGGCAGCGTCCCTGTTCCTCGGCACCGCACTGACGACTGCACTGGTCTTCGGGTTCTTCGAGGTGTTCCCGCACTACCCCGTCGGAGTGTCCGAGGTCCACCTCATCCTCGGGTCGACGTTGTTCCTGCTCTTCGGGGCCGCTCCGGCAGCGGTCGGACTGGCGCTGGGGCTGCTCATCCAGGGCCTGCTCGTGGCGCCGTTCGATCTCCCGCAGTACGGCATGAACGTCACCACGTTGCTGGTGCCGTTGTTCGCGCTGCGGTATATGGCTGGCAAGACCATCGCGCCCGATACCCGATATGTAGACCTGAAATACCGTCAGGCGTTGGCGCTGTCGGCGACCTATCAGGCCGGAATCGTGTCGTGGGTGACCTTCTGGGCCCTCTACGGGCAGGGATTCTCGCTCGAAACCTTCACCGGTGTGGCCACCTTCGCAGTGGCGTACATGCTGGTGGTCGTCCTGGAGCCGGTGGCCGATCTTGCGGTGCTCGCGGCTGCCAAAGCCGCTCAACGATTCCGCGACGGTGCGTGGCTGGAACCGAGGCTTTTCGATCCCGCCTGAGATTCAGGCGGCCGAGCTGCGCGGACGCGCGCAACTGACCGGCGCAGGCGTCGACACCGGCGTCTGCGCCGGCACGGCCTTGCGCCGCCTGTCGCGAGCGTCGCGTTGGATTCTGCGGGCGAGCACGCGGTCGTCGCGCTTGGTCAGCGAGCGGCTCCGGTGCACCAGCTGGTCCAGTTGCTGCCAGCTCAGCCCGTCGAGGTCGCCATCGGCGTCGTGGGTGGCGATCACGACCGAGCCCCGCAGCAGCGGTACCGACTTCGCCGTGAAACCCGTTGTTGCCAACAGCAGTTCGGTCGCCGCCAGGTTGACGCGGCGCTGGCAGCCATGCGTCGACGGGCTGAACCAGAAATCGAACTGGCGGTCCGTACTGGTCAGGCAGTACAGGCCCTGGTCGTGCATCAACTTCTCGATATCGGCCTTGGTGTAGGCACGGGTCTCATACACGGCGCCGCGAGCGCTGAAGTACAGAACTGTGTTCATTGCGATGTCCCATTCGTCTCTTTCATCGGTTCCCTGGATGCGCGGGCGCGCCGCCGCGCTGTTAACAGAGTTACCCATGTGACTTTTGAGACAAACGTTGATATCGAATGGGCAACGACACCCCGCTACCATCGCCGCCGGATGCGGTCACGGTACGAACGGCCGTCGGGGTCGTAGACGGCGCGGTAGACGGGCTCGGCCCAGATCCGAGTCAAAGCGCCGAGGTGTTCGGGTCGGTGCGGGCGCAGTCGTCCCGGCGGACGAGGGCCGACTCGGCCGTTGTCGTGCCAGTCCTGCAACGCGTGAGCCGATCGGATGACGGCGCGCACCGCGTCCGCAGGATCGACGAGATCGGCGTCCTCGCTCCCGTCGGTCGCTCGGTCCAGGTGCTCACGGAGAAGACGCAACCTAAGGTCCCGGGCGAATTCGCCGGTATCGTCGAGCACCGCGCACGACAACTCGCTGTCGTGTGTCCAGGACCGACGGTTGAAGTTGTCGCTACCGACCGAGGCCCAGACGTCGTCGATCACACAAACCTTGGCGTGCACGTAAACCGGTGTGCTGTCGTGGTTTTCAAGATCGAAGATGTGGACCCGGTCGGGATCGGCTGCTCGGCACGTCTCGATGGCCTGCTGGCGCCCGACCTGGTTGGGCGGAAGTGCGAGGCGGCCGTCGACATCAGGGTGGCGGGGCACCACGGCGATGAGATGGAGGTCGGGATTTGCCCTCAGCGCGGCGGCGAACAGATGCGTCACGTCCTTCGACCACAGGTACTGGTCTTCGAGATAAATGAGCCGACGTGCCCGCCGGAGCGCCTTCGTATATCCGCGGGCAATGCTGAACTCTCCGTGCGGTGCGAAGGCGTACTCGAAGTGGGCGTCGGGGTAGGTGCGCAGCACCTGCACCAGGTGGGGACCGCGCGGCGGCGGATCGGCCGGCTGTGGTGGGAGCTCACCCGGCGTGAGGTCTGCCCGCCGAAGCTTGTCGACCACCCAGGCGACGGGGGAGAGCATGTCCAGCGGCGCCGGATCGGTCCAGCGTTCCCGGAAGGTGGTGTCCAGCGCGCCGACCGCCGGACCCTGGATTCGGAGCTGGACGTCGTGCCACGGCGGCCTGTCGCCGTAAGCGGAGGCCATCTGGACCGCCTGGACGTCGCCGCGATGGTCGGCGTCGTCACGGCGCGAATGGCAGAGGTCGATCCCGCCGGCGAACGCGACGTCGCGATCGGGGGCGCCCGGGTGGCGCAACACCACCAGCTTCTGATGGTGGGAACCTCCGAAGCGCACCCGCTGATCGAGGAGCACCTCGCCGCCCGCGGCCTCGATGGCCTCCCCGAGGTGCTGGTTCTCTTCCTCGCTATAGGCGAACTTGTCCAGATGCGAGCGCCACACCAACCCCTTGACGACCACGCCGCGCCGCGCAGCGTCGGAGAACAACTCCGCGATCGTCGGGCCGGCGTCGCGCACGCGCTGATCGGGATCGCCACGCCAGTCGGTGAAAAACAGGTGATCACCCGGGCCGAGAGCAGCGACCTCGGTCGCCAGCCGATCGAAATACGTCGAGCCGTGGATCAGCGGCTCGACGCGGTTCCCGGCGCTCCAGTCGGGGATCGACGTCGCGAGGTTGCCGCGCTCGCCCGCGGCGAGAAACCATTCCGTTGAACTAGGCACCCCCACCAGATACCCGAAAATATTGGGGACGGGATGTCGAGAATCATGGGGCAACTCCGTCCCTGGGGTGAGTGACCGACACGGGTCGCTACCGAAAGGAGAAGTTCATGGCGAAATACCTGTTCCTCAAGCACTACCGCGGCGCTCCGGCTCCGGTCAACGACGTTCCGATGGATCAGTGGACGCCGAGTGAGATCGACGCACACATTCAGTACATGCAGGACTTCGCGGACCGACTGCGCGACAGCGGCGAATACGTCGACAGCCAGGCGCTGATGCCCGACGGAGCCTGGGTCCGCCACGACGGCGAGGGCAGGCCGCCCGTCACCGACGGACCGTTCGCAGAGACCAAGGATCTCATCGCCGGCTACATGATCGTCGACGTCGACTCCTATGAGAGGGCGGTCGAATTGGCCGGCGAACTGTCCGCCGCGCCGGGCGCGGGCGGCAAGCCGATACACGAGTGGCTCGAGGTGCGCCCCTTTATGGGCGGCACGCACCTCCCCGCCGAGTGATGACTGAGGCGCAGCTGCGCGACCTCATCCCCGGCGTCCTGGCAGCCCTCGTCCACCGCGGAGCCGACTTCGCCACCGCCGAGGACGCCGTGCAGGAGGCATTGATCCGCGCGATCGACTCGTGGCCCGGCGATCGTCCCGCGGATCCGAAGGCCTGGCTCATCACCACGGCGTGGCACCGGTTCATCGACATCGCCAGATCCGATGCGGCGCGACGTGACCGCGAGCGGCGGGTGTATGACGAACCGGCGCCGGGACCCACGGAGTCTGCGGACGACACCCTGGATCTGTACTTCCTGTGCGCCCATCCCAGCCTGAGCACGGCTTCCGCGGTGGCGCTGACGCTGCGGGCTGTCGGCGGCCTCACCACCCGGCAGATCGCCCAGGCCTACCTGGTGCCCGAAGCGACGATGGCGCAACGGATCAGCAGAGCCAAGCGGACGGTCAGCGAGGTGCGCCTCGACCAGCCCGCAGATCTGCGCACTGTGCTCAAAGTGCTGTACCTGGTGTTCAACGAGGGCTACACCGGCGATGTCGACCTCGCCGCAGAAGCGATCAGGCTGGCACGCCAGCTTGCGGCGCAGACCACCGACGAGGAGGTGGCCGGGTTGCTGGCGCTATTTCTGTTGCACCACGCCCGCCGCCCGTCCCGCACGCGTGCCGACGGCAGCCTCGTGCCGCTCGCATACCAGGACCGCAGCCTGTGGCGCACCGACCTCATCGCCGAAGGCGTGGCGATCCTTCAGGCTGCGCTGGCGCGCGACCGTTTGGGTGAGTACCAGGCGCAGGCCGCGATCGCAGCCCTGCATGCAGACGCTCGAACCCCGGCCGAGACCGATTGGGTGCAGATCGTCGAGTGGTACGACGAGTTGCTTCGTTTCACCGACAGCGCGATCGTGCGTCTCAATCGTGCCGTCGCGATCGGCGAGGCCGACGGTCCGCAGGCCGGGCTCGCCGCGCTCGCCGAGGTTGATCCGGCTCTACCGCGCTACACCGCGTCGGTGGCTTACCTTCGCGAGAAGGCCGGCGACACCGATTCGGCGGCTCGGCTCTACACCGAAGCAGCCGCTCAGGCGCAGACTGTCGCCGAACGAAACCACCTGACCCTGCGAGCGGCGACTCTTCGCAACCAGGTTTGAAGGCGCCATCGGCGGGCACAGGCTGATGTGGCATTGTCGCCGGACATCGTGGGGTTGACCTATACCCACCCCGACTGCTTCGTCGTCGGTCGGGAAAGCGTCCGCCAGTACGCCAACGCCGTCAAAAACAGCGACGCCGCGTACTACGACGAGGAGGCCGCCGCGGCCCTCGGCCACGATGCGATCCTGGCACCACTGACCTTCATCGCGGTCTTCGGATACCGCGCTCAGATGGCGTTCTTCGAACACGCGAACATACCGATCACCGACGAAGAGGTGGTCCAGGTCGAGCAGGGGTTGAAAATTCTGCAGCCGATCAAGGCCGGGGACAGGCTCCACTGCCATATCCGGCTGGACTCGCTACGGCGCTCCTTCGGCGCGGACGTCCTGACGATCAGGAGCTGGATCACCAATCAGAACGGTGAGACGGTGCAGGAGGACTACACCTGCCTTGCCGGGCGCAGCGCGCCAGATCACGACCCGCTCACGCCGTGAACAACAGTGCGATGACGATGGTAAGCGCGAAAAACGCTGTGCCGTAACCCAGTAACGCCACCGCAACCCGCGGCGCTGTGACGCCGCGATGGCCGTCGCGGAGTCGTCGCGACCTCAGGTAGCCGAGCGCGAGCACACCCAATCCGAGCAGGCCCGCGATGGATGCCAGCACGGTACGGCCCACATGCAGCGGGCCATGCGGTCGCAGCAGCACCAGTGCACCGCCGACCAGGAACCCGAACGCGCTGCGTTCCCAGGACAACGAGGTCCGTTCAGCCTGCAGCCCGGGTTTCACGATCCGCTCGGCGGCCAGATGAAGAGCACGATCAGCACCGCGACGGTGATGGCGAAGATCCCCATCCCGAGCAGGGCCGGAACGCGGGTTCGAGGGAGATCTTCTCCGCGGCGCATCGCGGTCTGCACCCGCTGCCACCGCGAGACAGCCAGCACGGCAAGGACGCCACCCCCGGCCGTCAGTACGATGCTCAACGCGTGCCGTACGCCGGCGATGCCGAAGGCGGGCAGAAACTGGACGACGGCGATCCCGCCCGCGATGAGGGCCAGCGCAGTCCGGATCCAGGCCAGGAATGTTCTCTCGTTGGCCAGCGTGAAACGGTAATCCGGCTCCTGCTCATCGCCCACAGTCCGACGGTATCGGTTCTCGGCGGGTCGCCCGCAGGAATAGCCTCGTCGGAGTCCCTCGTTGCAGCGGCGAGGGGCATCGGCGAGAGGCGCACATGAACTTCGGGATCTCCACCTTCGTCAACGACGACACCATCGACCCCGTGTCGTTGGCCCGCGCGATCGAGGAGCGGGGCTTCGACTCGCTCGCCGTCGCCGAGCACACCCACATCCCGGCCAGCCGGGAGTCGGCATATCCGCTCGGCGGTGAATTGCCGCAGATCTACTACCGCACCCTCGACCCGTTCGTCACGCTTGCCGCGGCGGCCGCCGTCACCTCGACCATCGAATTGATCACCGGCATCGCGCTACTCATCCAGCGCGACCCGATCGTCACCGCGAAAGAGGCCGCCAGCATCGACGTGCTGTCCAACGGCCGCTTCGTCTTCGGTGTCGGCGCCGGCTGGAACATCGAGGAACTGCGCCACCACGGCACCGATCCCAAGACGCGCGGGGCGCTGCTCGACGAGCGAATCGAGGCGATCACGAAGCTGTGGACCGAGGAGCCCGCCGAATACCACGGCAGATACGTCGATTTCGACTCGTCGTACCTGCGGCCCAAGCCGGTCCGCAAACCGCACCCGCCGATCCTCATCGGCGGTGACTCCGATGCGACCGTGAAACGCATTCTGCGGCACCGGGCGGGCTGGATCTCGAATCCGCTCCCGGTGGAGAACCTGAAACGACGTGTCGACCAGATTCGCAACGGCGCGGACTATGACGTACCGCTCTCGCAGTTCGGCACGCCCGCAAATCCCGACTACTGGCACGCGGTCGAAGAACTCGGATTCAGTAGGCTCGGCGTGCTACTGCCCACCAAGCCGCTGGACGAATCCTTGCGGCTGCTCGACGCCTACGCCGAGAAGGTCGCACAGTACCGCGGCTAGCTCAGCGCTCCGGGCCCTCGTATCGCTGTGCGACGGCGACCAACTCGTCCCGAATCGTCGAGTGGGGCATGGCGGCAATCCGTGCGTAAAGGCGCCGCCGATCTCGGTTGATCTGGCGGGCGGCACGGTACTGCGCGAACATCTTTCGGACTCCTGTTTCGTTGACTGGGGTCCGGCGCGAATCGGGGATCGCCCATCGGCCGGACCCTGTCCATGGTCCGTGTTACATCTGTGTTAATCAACCTGCCGAGGTGTGATCTTGGAAACAGAGAGCCTGGTCACAGCGTCAAAGCCGCGCAAGCAACTCCGCCTTCTTGGCGGCGAATTCCTCGTCGGAGAGAATGCCACGCTCATGCAGGCCGGCCAGCGATTCGATCGCCGCGATGACGCCGGCGGCCTCTGAAGACGCAGCCGGCGGGGGTGTAGCCGGGGGAGGGGAAGTCGGCTGCTGGGCGCCCACCTCGCGGAGGCTGGACACATCGAACGTGCCGAACTGGCTGGTGAACGTCACCGAGCCGCCGGCGCCGCCCTGCTGTTGCGCGACGCCACCGATCTGATGCTCGCCCGTGTCGAAAACCCTTGTGACACCACGGAAGTGGACGGCCAGCCGGCGGGTGGCCGGGAACACCGCGTAGCGGGTGTCGTTCTGCCCGCCCGTGGAGCTGGGGACGCCGAGGTCGTCGGGCCACCAGTTCCCGGAGGGGAACGCCCCGGGGAAGCCAGCCGTCGTGGGCGCGAAAACCGTCGCGGTCGCCATCAGCTGGGTCAGCTCGTTGCACAGAGCGTCGACGCGGGCCTTGAGTGCGTTGTCGAACATGTCGCCGACCATCGTCATGCCGCCGCGCATCCACTGCCCGGACCCGCCGAGCTCGGGAATGTTGAACTGGGCCATGGTGCCCCCGCCGGCGCGCAGCGCCACAAGCATCGCGAGCACGGATTCGCGCGAAAGCCCGTGCCTGCGCGCGATCTCGGCGATGGCCGGTTCGGCCTGAGGAGTTACCGGTTGACTCATGGTCTCCGTTGTACCCGGTCGCGCTCAATCCAAGCGGCCCGCGTCCACCACCTGCAGTACCGCCGCGCCTTCTTCGTCGGAAGCCTCGAGATCGACCTCGACGTCGAAGCCCCAATCGTGGTCGCCCGCAGGGTCGTCGAGGATCTGCCGCACCCGCCAGACGTCGGGCTGCCTGTCGAAGATGATGAGGGCGGGTCCGCGGGCGTCGGCGCCGGTTCCGACGTCGTCGTGGTCGGTGAAGTACTCGTCGCCGATCTCGCGCCAGCGTTGAGCGCCCAACCCGGACCGGCCGTCGAGGGCAGCGAGCTCGTCCCACCGCTCCCGTGCGAACAGCTCCACCCGCCTGAACAGGGCGTTGCGCACCATCGCGGTGAACGCCCGCTCGTTGCCGGTCAGCGGACGCGGACGGGCAGGCACGGCGACCGGGGCATCGACAGGCTGATCGGGACTGGTGAGCTGTTCCCACTCGTCGAGCAGGCTTGAATCCACCTGCCGCACAAGCTCGCCGAGCCACTCGACGATGTCGGTGAGCTCCTCGGTGCGTGCTGCGGCAGGAACCCCGGAGCGCAGCGCCTTGAACGCGTCGGACAGATAGCGCAGCACGGCCCCCTCTGCGCGCATCAGCCCGTAGACGCTGACGTATTCCCGGAAGGTGAAGGCGCCCTCCCACATTTCCCGCGCTACGGACTTCGGTGAGAGCTCGCCGTCGGCCGCCCAGGGATTGCTCTGCAGGTACACCTCGAACGCGTGCCCGAGCAGCTCGGCCAGTGGCTTGGGATAGGTCACCTCGTCGAGCAGTTCGATCCGCTCGTCGTACTCGATACCGTCGGCTTTCATCTGGGCGACCGCTTCGCCCCTGGCCTTGTTCAGCTGTGCCGCCAGGATCTGGCGCGGATCCTCCAGCGTCGCCTCGATGACGGACAGAACGTCGAGGGCATAGGTCTCCGTATCGGAGTCCAGCAGCTCGATGGCGGCCAACGCGAACGTCGACAACGGTTGGTTCAGCGCGAAGTCGCGCGGCAGGTCGACGGTGAGTCGGTAGCGCCTGCCATCGGGTGCCGGCTCCGGCAACCGTTCCAAAACCCCCGCCTGCAGCAGCGACCGGGCGATCCCGACGGCCTCGCGGATCAGCCGCAGTTGCCTCTTGCGTGGCTCGTGGTTGTCGGTGAGCAGCCGCCGCATCGACTCGAACGGGTCCCCGGGGCGGTCGACGACATCGAGGATCATCGCGGTCGTCACGCGCATATGGCTCGTCAGCGGTTCAGGGGCGGCATCGACGAGCCTGGTCATCGTCGATTCACTCCACGGCACCATGCCCTCGGGAGCTTTGCGGCGCACCAGCTTTCGTCGCTTCTTCGGATCGTCGGCCACCTTGGCGAACTGCTTGAGGTTCTCCACCTCGTGGTCGGGCGCCTGCACGACGACGGTGCCCGCGGTGTCGAATCCGGCACGTCCGGCACGGCCCGCGATCTGGTGGAACTCGCGGGCGCTGAGCAACCGGGTGCGGGTTCCGTCGTACTTCGACAACGCCGAGAACACCACAGTCCTGATGGGGACGTTGATGCCAACACCCAGGGTGTCGGTGCCGCAGATGACCTTCAGCAGGCCTGCCTGCGCGAGCTGCTCGACGAGCCGTCGGTACTTGGGCAGCATGCCGGCGTGGTGCACCCCGATGCCGTGGCGCACCAGCCGCGACAGCGTCGCGCCGAACGCGGTGGAGAAGCGGAACGCTCCGATGTGGTCGGCGATCGCGGCCTTCTCCGCCTTTGAGCTGACGTTGACGCTCATCAGCGCCTGTGCCCGCTCCAGTGCCGAAGCCTGGGTGAAATGGACGACGTAGATCGGCGACTGCTTGGTGTCGACGAGTTCCTGGATCGTCTCGTGCATCGGTGTCGTCGCGTACGAGTAGTACAGCGGCACCGGACGTTCCGCGTTCGCCACGAGCGCGGTCGGCCTGCCGGTGCGCCGGGTCAGATCCTCGCGCAGAAATGTGACGTCGCCCAGTGTCGCCGACATCAGCAGGAACTGTGCATGGGGCAGTTCCAGCAGCGGCACCTGCCAGGCCCACCCGCGGTCGGGGTCGCCGTAGAAGTGGAACTCGTCCATCACGCACAGGCCGATGGCGGCGTCGCGGCCTTCCCGCAGCGCGATGTTCGCGAGGATCTCGGCGGTGCACGCGATGATCGGCGCGTCGGCGTTCACCGCGGCGTCCCCGGTGAGCATCCCGACATTGGCGGCCCCGACGACGTCGCACAGCGCGAAGAACTTCTCGCTCACGAGTGCCTTGATCGGGGCCGTGTAGTAACTGGTGGCCCCCGCCGCCAGTTGTGCGTAGATGGCGCCCGTGGCGACAAGGGACTTCCCCGACCCGGTCGGAGTGGCCAGGATGACGTTCGCGCCGCTGACCAACTCGATCAGCGCTTCCTCCTGCGCCGGGTACAGCGTCGTGCCCGCCGCCTCGGCCCACGCCGCGAACGCCGCGAACAGTTCGTCGGCGTCGTCACCCGGGCGCGGTTCCAGGGGTGCGGTCGAGTTCATCAGGGATACACCCTGCCAGGTTTGCCGCGCGGCGCCGTTGTCAATATCACTTCGCATGGCCGGGTTGGGTGATGTTCTCGAGTGGGTCAAGCACGAGGTGTCGTCGCGCGTGCCGAAGGCCGACCTCGATCAGCGCGACGCCGACTACATCCGCGAGCAACTGCCGGGTCTGTGGCTGCTGGCGTCGCTGTACTTCCGGGCCGACGTACGCGGTCTCGACCGCATCCCGGCCGACAAGCCGGTGCTTCTCGTCGGGAACCACAGCGGCGGCAACCTGCCCCCTGACACATTCGTGTTCACGCTCGCGTTCTGCTCCTACTTCGGTGTCGAGCGCCCCTTCTACCAGTTGGCTCACAACCTGGTGGTGTCGATGCCGGGGCTGGGCTCGCTGCGCAAGTTCGGCACCGTCGCCGCCAACCACGACAACGCCACCCTCGCGCTGAAGTCCGGTGCCGCCCTGCTCGTCTACCCGGGCGGCGACTACGAGGTGTTCCGACCGTCCTGGAAACGTCACGAGGTCGACTTCGGCGGTCGCAAGGGCTACGTGAAGCTGGCGCGCGAAGCCGGCGTACCCATCGTGCCGATCGCGAGCATCGGCGGGCAGGAGGCGGCGCTGTTCCTCGACCGCGGGCAGTGGCTGGCCAGGCTGCTGCAGGTCGACAAGATTGCGCGGCTCAAGAGCGTCCCGATCCTGCTCGCTCCGCCATGGGGGTTGGCCGTCAGCGACATGGTTCCCCGGCTTCCGCTGCCGACCAAGATCGTGATCGAGGTGCAGGAGCCGATCGACGCCGACGACATCGCCGCCGGCGACGACGACACCATTCACAACAGGGTCGAGGGCGCGCTGCAGTCCGCCGTCGACCGGCTGGCCGCCGAGCGACGCTTCCCGGTGCTCGGCTAGGAGATACCCATGAGGCTTTCGCGCAGTGTGATCGTCGACGTCGAACCCCATCTGGTGTGGAAGCACATCAGCGACCCGGGGTGTTATCCGGAGTTCATGGCGAGCCTGGAGCGATGGGAGACCGTCACCGACGGACCCGTGGGCGTCGGTGCGCGGTACACCGTGCACTGGAAGGTCGGATCGGTGCCGATCGGCGGGGTGATCGAGGTCGTCGAGTTCGACGAGCCCCGAGACCTGGCCTGGATCGGGATAACCGGGGTGACGCTGCGCGGCCGGTTCCGGATGCGCGACGTGGGCGACGGCCGCACCAAGGTCACGTTCCGCCTCGCGTACGAGGCACCGGGTGGGGTGCTGGGCCTGATCGCGGACTACGTGGCGTCGCGTCAGGTGGGGCGCATCATGGACCGCACCGTCAAGCAGTTGAAAGCCCTTGTCGAGGGCTGACCTTCAGCGCCGCGTCATGGTCTTCCGGGAGGGAAGTACATCTCCTGACGCACCGTGCACACCAGCCGGCCGGCGCGATTGAACATCGTGCCGGAGGCCAGTGCCAGTGTGTCGGTGCTGCTGGCTGAAGACTGCTCGTAGAGAAGCCAATCCGTCAGATCGGCAGGTGCGTGGAACCACACCGAATGGTCTCGCTGGGCCGACACGCTGACACCGCCGCGCACCGCGTAGGCGGGCTCGGTGAGCGTGACCGCCGACAGGTACGCCACCAGCGCCGCGGTCAGCACGGGGTCATCGGGGACCGTACCGTCGGGCCGCCACCAGATCCGGGACCGCGCCGGAGGCTCGGTGTCGGCGTCCACGATGCGCCGCTCGAACCAGCGCAGGCTCGCCCACTGTCCCTTCGTGGTCTCCTCGGATTCTGCGAAGTGCGGCGCCACCCAGGGCAACGATTCCGGTTGCGGCACTTCGGGAACTGAAGGCTGATAGCCGGTGAACACACCGCCCGGGGTTGCCGTCTTGAAAGACGACATCGCCTCGAGCAGGATTTCATCGCCCTGCCGCGCCGTCACCCGGCGTGCCGAGAACGTGCGTCCCTCCTGGAGCTGGGCGACGTCGAAGATCACGGGAAGGCGTGAGTCACCCGGCCGCAGGAAGTAGGTGTGCACGCTGTGCGGGGCTCGGCCGGGCGCGGTCAGGCTGGCGGCGAGCAGCGCTTGTGCCGAGATGTGGCCTCCCAGGATGTGGTTGGCCGGCGCGGGCAGCTGCTTGCCCACGAAGGACATCTCACCGGCGCGCTCGAACTTCAGGGTGGCGAGCACGTCGGCCAGCGATGAGGACACGCCGACATCTTGCCCGATCTGTTTTTCGCACTCTTACCGAGCGCTGCGCAGCGTCAGCAGGGTGATCTCACTCGGTGCGAACACCCGGAACGGCGGACCCCAGAAACCGGTACCGCGGCTGGTGTAGAGCTGCGTCCCGTGGCCGTGCCTGCTGAGGCCGTGCACCACGGGCTGCTCGAGGCGCACCAGGTAGTTGAATGGCCAGATCTGCCCGCCGTGGGTGTGACCGGACAACTGCAGGTCCACGCCGGCTCGGGCCGCGTCGGCGACCTGCTTGGGTTGGTGAGCCAGCAGCAGCACCGGCAACTGCGGGTCGGCGCCCGCGAGGGCGGTGGCGAGATCCTGGCCGTGCCCCCGCACCCCAGAACCTGCCGCGGTGGCGTCGTCGACACCGGCGACGACGAGCCGGTCACCGCCGCGCTCGACCACGACGTGCCGGTTGTGCAGAACATCCCACCCGATCCGCTCCATGTAGTCGAGCCAGCCCTGCGCTTCGCTGAAGTATTCGTGGTTGCCCGTCACGTAGACCCGCGCCGAGGCTGCCCGCACCGACGCCAGCGGAGCCGCCTGCCGGTCGCGGATCTCGGGGGTGCCGTCGGCGATGTCGCCGACGTGGCAGACCACATCGGCGTCGAGCTCGTTGACCCGCTCGACGACGCCCGCCGACCACCGTGCCCGGTCGATCGGCCCGTAGTGCGTATCGGTGATCACCGCGACGCGCAGGCCGTCGAGCCCGCGGCCCAGTCGCGGAACCGTCACATCGAGGGACTTGACCCGCGGCACCCGCATCGCCTCGGTGTAGCCCCAGACCAGAAGCACGACGGCCACGCCCAGCACGGCGGCGGTGACGATCCGGGAGCGCGCCGGGTCGGCAACGCCTGCCACGAGCAGCACGAGCTCGAGCACCTGCCCCAGCACCGACCACACGAACAACACCCAGGCGGCGCCGAGCAGCGCATCGCCGAGGGCGGCCGTACCGTCGTGACGTCTGCCGTGACCCGACAGCATCAAGATCGGCAATCCGGCCAGGGCAGCGGCAAAGGCGATCGAACCCACGACCACGACAGCCGTCGGCCACGCCGCCCCGCCGACGACCAGCGTCAGCCAGGGCACTCCGAACAGGAGCAGCAGGATGGAGAACACGACTGCCACGCGCCGCCAGCGTCGCCGCCGGCGAGGCGCCGGCTCCGCGGAGTTCTCCACCACCTCAGACGGATTCTCGGTCATCTTTCGAAAGTACCGACGGATGGTTTCGCGCCGTCCGGGCCGCAGTGTTGAATGACCCACGGAGGATTACATATGACAGCGATTTCGTTAATCACCGGTGGCGCGGGCGGGATGGGCTTGGCGACCGCGAAGATCGTCGGACGCGACCATGCCGTCGTGCTGTGCGACGTCAGGCAGGACCGGCTCGATGCCGCCGTGGCCACGCTCACCGACCTCGGAGTCGACGTCACCCCCGTCCACTGCGACGTCACCGACCGCCAGGCTGTGCGCCGCCTCTTCGACACGGCCACGGCTCTGGGCACACTCGCCTCGGTGATCCACACCGCCGGGGTCAGCCCCAGCATGGGTGACGCCGAATACGTCATGCGGACGAATGCCGTCGGCACGGTCAACGTCGGCGAGGAGTTCTACGCGAGCGCCGGCGACGGCGCCGCGCTCGTCAACGTGGCATCGATGGCCGCACACATGCTTCCGGCCGAGATCATCCCCACCGCCAAGTTCCCGCTGGCCACCGAGGACATCGACCAGTTCATGACCGAGATGCTGCAGGCCTGCTCCATTGCGCCCGAGGAAGCGCGTTCGGGAATCTCCTACGCGGTGAGCAAGAGCTTCGTCCGCTGGTACACCGTGGCGCAGGCCGAACGGTTCAACGGACGCGGGCTGCGCATCGTGTCGGTGTCGCCGGGGTCCGTCGACACCGAGATGGGCAGGCTCGAGGAGAGCGCCGGCGCGGGAGCGCTGGTCGTCGACGCCGCCGTGCCGCGGTGGGGCACCGCCGAGGAGATGGCCGAGCTGTTCGCGTTCTGCGCCAGCGCCAAGGCGGGCTACCTGACGGGCACCGACATCCTCAACGACGGCGGTGTGATCGCGTCGATCACCGAGCGGAGCCGGGTGGCCGCGGCGAAAGCCTGATGGTCCCGCTGTTCTTCGTCGTCGGCGCCATCTCGCAGTATCTCGGCGCGGCGATCGGCGTCTTCCTCTTCGAGACGACGAATCCGGCGACCGTGGCCTGGCTGCGCGCGGCGGGCGCCGCCGCCGTGCTCCTCGCGTGGCGCAGGCCATGGCGTCGCCGCTGGACGGCTCGGATGGTGGTCGCGGCGACGGCGTTCGGTGTGGTGACCCTCGGCATGAATGTGGCCTTCTACGAGGCGATCGCCCGGATCCCGCTCGGAACCGCCGTGGCGATCGAGTTCGCCGGACCCGTGGCCGTCGCGACCGCCGGGTCCCGGCGCGCCCGGGATTTCCTCGGTGTGGTGCTCGTCGCCGGAGGTGTCTATCTGCTCGCCGGTGTCGAGCCCGACGTCAATTGGGCGGGAGTCGGTTTCGCGCTTCTCGCGGCGACGCTGTGGGCGGGCTACATCCTGCTCGGCAAGTGGGTCGCCGATGCCGGTGACGGGGTCGACTCGCTGGCGATCGGGTTGGCGTCGGCGTCCGTGATCGCGGCCCCGCTGCTGCTCGGTGTCCAACTCGCAGTCGAGGCTTCGGTTTTCGCCGACCCGCGCACATGGCTGCTGGGTGCCGGGGTCGGCCTGTTGTCCAGTGCGATTCCGTACGCGCTGGATCAGCGGGTGCTCGCCCGCATCGGCCGGGAACGGTTCGCGCTGCTGTTGGCGCTGTTGCCTGCCACCGCGGCCGTGGTCGGCGCGATGGTTCTGGGACAGACCCCCACGGTCGGCGAGGTCGCAGGTATCGCGCTGGTGATGCTGGCCCTTGTCGACACGGCCCGGCCGATAAGATGGCCGGGTGCGTAGCCACGGCTGGGGTGGCAACACCCCGGGCTCCGATGAGGAGGCGATCGACCGCATCCTCAACGCGGCCGACAAGATCATCGCCGACCGCGGTTCGGCGATGCGCATCGCCGACGTCGCGCGTGAGCTCGCCGTGACCCGCCAGACCGTCTACCGGTACTTTCCCAGCACGGACGCGCTGCTGATGGCGTGCGCGATGCGCTCCGCCGACGGCTTCCTCGACCAGCTCGCCGCGCACCTGCGCAGCTATGACGAGCCGGCGGCGGCCATGGTCGAAGGCGTCGCCTTCACGATCGAGGCCCTGGCCGACGATGACACCATCGAGTTCCTGTTCAACCAGCGGGAACGCGGAGGCCGCGAACGGGGAAATGTCCCATCGATCACGTCGGATACCGCGCGCGCGTTCGGCAGGGCGCTGCTGCATCGACTGGAAGTCGACTGGGAGGCCTACGGCTACGACGACGTCGCGCTGGATCGGCTCGCCGAGTTCGGGCTGCGCTCCATTCAATCGCTGCTCCTGGACCCCGGCAGCCCCCCGCATCAGGGCGCCGAGTTGCGGGAGTTCCTGGCCCTGTGGCTCGGCCCGGCGGTGCTTCGACTGCAGCGGGAACGGTCGGCGGCTTCCTGATGAGCTGTTGTCACGGAAGCGAAACCGACGGCGCCTTCACCGTCGACGCGTCGCGGATCACGTTCGGCCGCGGGTGCCTCGCCGAGGTCGGCGACCGCGCCGCGGCACTCGGCGTCAGGCGCGTCGCGCTGTTCTCCGACCCCGCCGTCGCCGCGCTGGCCGTCTTCGACACCGTCACCCGCTCGCTGCGTGACGCGGGCATCGATGTCGTCCCCTTCACCGAGGTCCGTGTCGAACCGACCGACGAATCGTTCCGAGCAGCAACCGCTTTCGCGGTGGAGGCCGGCGCCGACGGCTACGTCTCCGTCGGCGGCGGTTCGGTGATCGACACCGCCAAAGCCGCCAACCTGTACGCCACCCACCCGGCCGACTTCCTCGACTACGTCAACGCCCCGGTGGGTTCGGCGACCCCGGTGCCGGGGCCGCTCAAGCCGCACATCGCCTGCCCGACTACCTCGGGCACCGGTAGCGAGGTCACCGGAATCGCGATCTTCGACCTGTTGTCGATGCACGCCAAGACCGGCATCGCCTCACCGGCGTTGCGTCCGACCGAAGCCCTCGTCGACCCCGACAGCACCGACACGCTGCCGGCCACTGTGGTGGCCTGCAGCGGACTCGACGTGCTCTCGCACGCCCTGGAGTCCTACACCGCCCGGCCGTACCGCCGCCGCGCCGCGCCTGCCCGGCCGAGCCAGCGACCGATGAGCCAGGGCGCCAACCCGTGGAGCGATCTCGGGTGCCGCGAGGCGCTGCGCCTGCTCGGCGTGTACCTGGACCGTGCCGTGAGAGACGCATCCGACCGGGAGGCTCGCGAACAGGTCATGTGGGCCGCGACCCTTGCCGGTATCGCCTTCGGCAATGCCGGCGTTCATCTACCGCACGCGATGGCGTATGCGGTGGCCGGGCAGGTACGCGACTTCCGTCCCGAGGGGTATCCCGACGCCGAACCCCTGGTGCCCCACGGTATGTCAGTGATTCTCAATGCGCCCGCGGCCTTCCGTCTCACCGCACCGACCGATCCTGGGCGCCACATGGCGGCGGCCGCGCAGCTCGGGGCCGACGTGCGAGGCGCGGTGCCCGAGGATGCCGGTACGGTGCTCGCCGATCACCTCATCGGCATCATGCGTACGGTCGGCATGCCCAACGGGTTGGGAGGTGTCGGCTACGCCGACGCCGACAGCGCGTCGCTGGCCGACGGGGCGTGGCCACAGCAGCGACTGCTCGGCAACGCGCCGATCGACGTGGACAAGTCGTTGTTGGACGCCACTTTCGTCAGTCCATGCAGTATTGGTGACAGGCGATGACGACGGGACACCGCGCCGCCGACTACAGGTACTTCCTGCCGATCACCACCAGGTGGATGGACAACGACGTGTACGGCCACGTCAACAACGTCACGTACTACAGCTACTTCGACACCGTCGCGAACCACTTCCTGATCCGTGAAGGCGGCCTCGACATCCACTCCTCACCGGTCATCGGCCTTGTGGTGGAATCGAAGTGCACCTATCTGGCACCTGTGGCCTATCCGGACGAACTGCGGGCGGGCTTGCGCGTTGACAAGCTCACCAATCGGTCGGTGACCTACGGGGTGGCGATCTTCGGCGCCGCCAACGACGAGGCTGTCGCGCACGGGTACTTCGTCCACGTCTTCGTCGATCGCGAAGCCCGCAACGCCGTCCCGATCCCGGACCGGATCCGTCGCGCGCTCTCGGCCATCGTCGTCGGGCAGAAGGCGTGAAGTCCGGGCGACGGCTCAACGCCGTGCAGCGCCGCGCGTGGCTGAACTACATGAGGGTCTACCACCGCCTCGAGTACGAGATGAACCGCCAGCTCCAAACGGATTGCCACATATCCCTTTCCGACTACACGGTGATGAACGCCCTGACGCTGGCTGTCGACTCCCGGGCCCACCTCAACGTGCTTGCCACCACCATCGGCTGGGAGCGCAGCAGGCTCTCCCACCATGTGGAGCGAATGAGCCGCCGCGGGCTCGTCGAGCGCAGGCGGTCCGAATCCGACGGCAGGGCCACCGATGTGATCCTGACGACGGCGGGTAGAGAGGCCTTCGAGTCTGCTGCGCCCCAGCACGCTGCCTGGGTCGGGACGTTGTTCTTCTCCGATCTCGATACGCAGAAGCAGAACCAGCTGGCCGACATCCTCGGCGTGGTCTACGAGTCCATCCTGCGCCACGGCACGCTGCCGCGGCCCGACCTCGACGAGGACTGAGTCAGATCTGCTCGGCACCACCGTCGACGAACAGCTCGGACCCCGTCACGAAAGTGCTCAGGTCCGAGGCGAGATACACGACTGCAGAGGCGATTTCCTCCGGCCTGCCGAGACGCCCCAGCGGTACTGCCGCGGTGAGCTGGTCGAGGAGCTCTTGTTCCCCGCCCGCGGGGGCGAGCTCCTTCAGTCCGCGAGTCTCGATCGGGCCGGGTGTGACGGTGTTGACGCGAACCCCTCGCTCGGCGAGCTCGGCGGCCCACGTTCTGCCGAGGGATCGGATGGCGGCCTTCGAGGCCGCGTAGGCGCTGAAGGCCGGGGTTCCGTTGTGAGCTGCGGTGGACCCCGCGAGCACCACGGACGCGCCGGGGTTCAACAGCGGCAACGTCTTCTGCACCGTGTAGACCGTCCCGTACACGTTGGTTCCGAAGGTGTCAGCGAGGTGGGCGGGGGTGATGTCGGGCAGCGCGGCGAACTCGCCGCCGCCGGCGTTGGCGAACACCACGTCGAGTCCGCGCCCGTGCGCGCGGACGGCCTCGACCACCGTGTCGAGGTCTTCCGGTCGTGACACGTCAGCCTGTACGCCCGTGGCCTGATCGCCGATCGATGCGACGGCCTCCTCGAGTGTCGCCTGCTTGCGGCCCGTGACGAAGACGTGCGCGCCCTCGGCGGCGAGCCGCTGTGCGGTCGCCAGCCCGATACCCGACGTTCCGCCGGTGACAAGTGCTGTTTTGTAGTTGAGTAGTCCCATACTCACCCCAACTTGCGTGACATGTCCCCTATTCCCCCTGGAGGAGTTCTGCCATGCCCGACCCCATCGACACCGTGATGCTGGCCAACCTGCTGGACGTGTTCAACGAGCGCGACGGCGCCAAGCGGCAGGCGGCCATCGCTGCTACCTACGCTGAGGACGTCACGTGGACCGATGCCGAGGGCGTAGTGTCCGGGCGGGATGCTCTGGAAGCGAAATGTGTTCAACTGCAAGCGAACCTGGGTGAGAGCCAGTTCGTGGCGGCCGGTCCGGTGCACGCACTTCCCGGTTTCGGCTACCTGGCGTGGAGCCTTGTCGACCCGACCTCTGGAAGTCCGGTCATGACGGGGTTCGACGTAGCGCTCGTTCGGGACGGATTGATCACCGACCTGTGGACCGTGCTCATCCCGCCTGCGTGACCCCTGCGGCGGTGGCGATGTGACCCGCGACGACGCCGGCCACCCGTTTGGTGTCGGGATCGTCGGCGGGTTCGTAACGGTCGGCGGACTCAACGTATCTGGCCCCCGCGATGTTGCCGTGATCAGCGTCGAGCTCCAGCAACCGGACGTCCCAGCCCGCCGCGGCGAGCGAGTGCGAGAAAGACCGGCTTGCAGCCACCGGTACGACGTCGTCGGCCGATCCGTGGAGCAGCGTGAACGGGCTTGCCGCGCGTGAGCCGCCGAGTCTGTCGGTGACGTCGGTCCCAGAGATCGGATCCAGGACCATGAAAGCACCTGCGAGGCAGACGGTGTGGGCCAGCACGAGACCATGATCGGCCGCGTCCACGGTCAGGCCCGCGGCGGCGACGCCACCCAGCGACCAACCGGCGAGAACCAGCCCGTCCGGGTTCTGCGACCATGACCTGGCATAGTCCACTGACGCCAGCAGATCCGACCGTCCCCGGTCGTCGCTGTGTGAATCCCAGTCTGGCACAGCCACACTAAGGCCGCGATCCGCGAGGAGGGTCGCCAAGGCCCGGACGGTGTGGCGGGCGTCTGTCTGGGTACCGTGCCACAGCAGCACGGTGGGATCCGACGGTGCACCGTAGAGATCGATGGAGCGCCCCGGCGCGTACTCCATCAGCCGATGTCGGATTCGTCGGACTCCTGTGCCGCCGCCGGTGTGGTCAAGAAATCGAGGAGACCGGTGATGTGCAGAATACGGTCAAGGTGGGCCGGTCGCTGGTCGAGGTGCAGCCCGATTCCCTCCGCGGACGTGAGCCGGTGGATACGGACCAGCGCGGACAGGCCTGCCGAGTCGCAGAACTCGAGGTCGGCGAAGTCGAGGTGGAGGTCTTGGAGGCCGGGCTGGCCGGCCGGGATCTCGGAGACGGTATCGATCAGCAGGGCTGATGTTCCGTAGTCGAGATCACCGGCGACGTGGACGCGGGCCGACTTGGCTGTCTTGTGAACGGCGACTGTGAATTTCATGCGGTGAGAGGTTGGGTCGTAGGGGTTGTCGGACGGGCGACGGCAGCCTGTGCTGCGGTGAGGAGACGTTGTGTCCGGGGGAACTCCGGAAGCTGGCGGGCAAGCGATTCGAGCGCCGGCATCAGCGATTCCGCCGGAACATCGCGCGCATCAAGGATTTCGGCCGTCCAGCCGATGAACTGCGTGAACAACTCGTCGTCGTCGGTGTAGAGCGCTGTCGAGAGGAAGTCGACGATGTGGGCGATGTCCTCGACGGTGCGCTGACGCTGCTCGTCGCTGTAGCCGTGCAACGCCGGATAGCGCTGGTCGAGATCGTCGATGGTGGTGCGAACCAGCTGCGCGGAATTGCCGCGCACCATCGTGTACTCCTGATCCGCCAAGTGCGGCAGATCGTCGATCGGTTGATGTGTGCAGCCGGTCTGCACAGGGCGCACGCCCTGGCTCAGCAGATCGGCGGCAGCGCGGGCGTTCGGCGCCCACGCATCGGCGCCGAGTTTGCGCGCGAAGCGACCGTCGGGACCGAAGGCGGCACCGCCTGCAAGCACCGCGACACCTGCGGCCTGGCACGCGGTGATCGCCGCGTGCGCGGTGGGCAGGTGGGTCGGGATCGAGCACGACAGGGCGACGGCATCGGGGGCGTGCTGGTGCAGATGGGCGATCAGGTGGGGGGTGGGGACCTGCGCGCCGAGGAAATCGACCTGCCATCCCCGCAATCGCAGCACCTCGGCAAGCAGCCGCGCAGGCAGCGCATGCCATTCGCCGTCCACGCATGCGACGGTCACCCGGCCCGCACAGGCCTCGCGCCGGCATCGGGGGTGGTGCGCCAGCGCGGCGATCACCCTGTCGTTGATGGCGGTCGCGGCGTGTTCTTGCGCGACGGTGATCCTGTTGGCGGCCCACTCCGTGCCGATGCGGCTCTGGACGGGGGCGATCACGTCGAGCAGGACGGACTCGGGTTCCACACCCGCATCCACCGCTGAGAGGACCGCGTTGGCGGCCGCGTACTCGTCTCCGTCGATCACCGCTGCCCACAGCTGCTCTCGGACGGTCGTGTAGTCGGTCACGCGGTGAACCGCCCGGCCGTATGTCCGTCGACCGCACTGAGGTGCGTGCGGCGCGGAGCGGTGATGGCCATGACCGCGATGTCGTCATGACTGCGGCGGTTGACCCACTGGCTGGTGAGCATCATGACGCGTTCGACGATGGCTTCGGCCGGCATACCGGTGCACTCGCTCAGAGCTCTGGACAACCGATCCTCGCCGAACATGTCGTTGCCGAGCGGGCCGCCGCGGGCCTCGGTGACCCCGTCGGTGTAGAGCAGACACGTTTCGCCTGGGTACAACGTCGTCTCGACCGTGCGAGCCCTGGTCTCGGGCATCACGCCGACGAGGGTGCCCTCGGTGTCGACCTCTTCGACCCGCCCGTCGTTGCGCACGATCAACGGCGCCAAATGGCCCGCGCTGGTCAGCCGAACCGCGACGTGTCCGTCTCGACGGGACACCGAAGCCAGCACCAACGTGGCGAACCGGGTGGAGTCTGCCGAGATCAAGGCGCTGTTGAGCAGCTTGAGCACCCTGCCGTGGTCTTGGGCCAACGGCGCCAGTGCCTGCAGGGTGTTGCGGATCTTTCCGGTCAGCAAGGCAGCTTCGAGGCCCTTACCGCAGACGTCGCCGAGGACGACCAGCGTTTCCCCGTCGGGCGTCTGCGCGGGATGGACGTCGTAGAAGTCGCCGCCGACGGCCTCGTGGTCCTCGGATGCGCGGTATCCGCCGGCCAGCTCGATGCCGTCGAGGCGGTGCAGCTGCGGGGGAAGCAGATCCCGCATGAGCGTGCGGGTGATCGCGGATTGTTCGGCGTAAAGCCTGGCCGCCGACAGCGCCGCACCGGCACGGGCGGCGAACAAACGGGCGAAAATCTCCTCGCCGTCGCTGAACGCGGTCTCAGAGGTGCGCCTCAGCAGCACCAGGGCTCCGGCCGGAACGCCGTGGCCCGGCAGCGGCGTGACGACCACAGAGCCGACCTCACCCACAAAGTCTTGTGGCACAAGCCATTCGGGGACCGACGCCGGGTCGATCCAGCGGGAGGGAACCGGCGGGAAACCGCGCAGGGCCTCATCGAGACCCGCCACGTCGGCGGGGTCGGCCTCCACCGCGCAGTGTTGTGCCTCACCGGCGGGGCCACAGCTGACGACCGGGATCTGGCCCCGGGATACCGGCGCGACCAGCACCGCGGCGTCGGCGATGTGCCGCGCCGCCATCTGCACGGTGGCTTCCATGCACCGGTCGATGTTCAGCGATGCCATGAGCACCGCGGACGCCTCGTCGAGAAAAGCCGCGCGCTCGCGCTCCATGGCCAGCGCCTGCCGCGTCTCCCGGGCCGAATGGTCCGGGTCGTCGATCAGCCACCAGGCCACTTCGCCACCGGGCAACGGTGTCTGATGCGCCACCCGCGTGGCCTGATTCGACAGCCACGTCGGGACGAAGTCGTTGAGCGCACTGCCCGGGCCGATCTCCGCCAGCATGGACCGGGCCGAGGCGCTCAACGTACGGACGAGTCCGTCGCGATCGACCACCAGCACCGGGTGCGGAACAGACTCCCAGTCAGCGTCTGTTCTCGAGTCGACGTCGAGGGGTGTGTTCTTCCCCATCGTTGCCTCCTCATCGGACCGGACGTAGTCCGGCCGTCTATCGACCTTATGCAGCCGGAACGCCTATGTCGACCTGCCCCGCACCCACGTAAGACTTTCGCCGGCGTCAAAAATCCGTTGTGCTGCGTCAACCCCGGCGGTAGGCCGGGGGCAACGTCATATCCAGCTCCGCCATCACAGCCCGCAACCGCGTCGGGTAGTCGGTGATGAGACCGTCGGCTCCGTCCGCGATCTGCGCTCGCATCGCCGCTTCGTCGTTGACGGTCCACGGAATCACTTTCAGGCCCAGGGCGTGGGCGCGTTCGACCAGAGCCGCGTCCGACAACTGGTAGGCGGGTGAGAGCGTGGTCGCTCCCACCATCTGCGCGGCTTCGATCGGATCGGGAACGACAGCCGGGTCGATTCCGTTGAGCCACGGTGACCCTGGCGTGAAGGTGGTGTCGTCCCACAGGGCGACGAGGGGGATCGAAGGTTCGGCGGCACGCACCATGGGCAACGTGCGCCAATCGAAGCTCTGGATCTCGACCAGGTCCGTCTTGCCGGCAGCGCGGACCGCGGCGAGGATGACGTCGACGAATTGTTGCGGTGGCGCCGACTGTTCGGGATTGTCGGCTTCGACCTTGGTCTCGATGTTGTAGCGCACCGGCGCGCGGTACGAGTCGGCCAGCGCGAAGACCTCGGGCAGCGTCGCGATTCTGTTGTCTTCCACGACCTCTGCGTCCGGGTATGCGGCGAGAAGCTTGCCACAGTCCAGCGTGCGCAACTGCTGCAGCGTCAACCGGTTGACCAGCTTGCCGACGTACGGAAACTGAGGGTCGCCCGGGGCGACGGGCGCAGTGTCGACGCACTTGTCGGCCTGGACCACCGGATCGTGCCACACCATCGGCTGGCCGTCTCTGGAGATGACGATGTCCAATTCCAGTGTGGTCACGCCGAGTTCGATCGCCTTGGCGAACGCGGGCAGGGATTCCTCCGTGGTCTCCCCGCGACCGCCGCGATGTGCCTGCAGATCGAAGACCCCCGGTTCCGCGGTGGCGACCCCGGGAACGGACAGACCGACGAGGCAGGCGATGGAGCCGGCCAGTGCGGTGACAGTGCGCGCGATGCTCATGGCCGCGACGCTAACAACGGAAGATGAACTCGCCGTGTCTCCTCACAGCGGGAAGACCTGACCGTCGCGCGCGATCGTCGTGCGTCCGGTGAAGTTCCTGCCGATCGCATCGAACCACTGCGAGTCGGGCAGGTCGGGCGGGTCGTAATGGCTGACGATCAGATGGTCGGGCTGCACCACCGCCGCGATCTCGCCGACCTGCACCGCGGAGGTATGGGAGTTGGGCAGGTAGTTCGGCGGGAATCGGTTGCCGTAGAAGGCGGTGTCGAGGCTGAACATCGCTTCGTGCACAAGGACGTCGGTGCCACGGGCGAGGGTGATGAGGTTCTCGGATTTGACGGTGTCACCGGAGAACGTGACCGAGACGCCGGATCTCTTCAGGTCGAAGCGGAACGCAAAGGAGGGATAGACGTCGTAGTGCGAGACCAGGGTCGCCGTCACATCGACGTTGGCATCCGAAACGACATGGAAAGGCGCCATTTTCGGTGAGCGGTTGAGGAAGTCAGATCCGGGCGGCACCGGTATCTCGGTCACCCGGATCAGGTCCTGGATGTCGTTCGTGCCGCTGTCACGGATGAAGATGTTGCTGGTGTAGGCGAAAGCTGCCATCAACGCACCGGTCGCGGCCGCCAGCCCCGGCGTCGGGTTGCCCGGCTCGACGAGAGGTGGATTGGGATTGCCCACCTCGCTGGGCGGCAATCCGCCTGCGGGCCCGGGGCCGAACACCTCGACGGCGGTGGCGCCGGGCTTCATCGACGCACCACCGGAGAGGAAGAAACTGTAGTAGTCCACGATGTGGTCGGCGTGCAGATGGGTGATGAACATCTTCCTGAGATCGCCGAATCGCAGGCCCGCGTCTGTGAACGCATTCAGAGATCCGAGGCCGCAATCGATCACGTAGACGTCGCTGCCGATCTTGAGCGCTGACGAGATGCCGACACGGCGGGGGACCGGTGGCGGACCTGCTTGCACACCGAGCGTGATCAGCGCCGGGTCAGGCAGTGCCGCAGCGGGCGGGGGCTGCGTCGGCTGTGCCGAACTCGTTGCCATCCCCGCACCGGCGGCCGCCCCGAGGAGGCCCGTCAGAGCCGCCCTCCTGGTGATAGCCCCCAGATCGTGCCCGTCCCCGCATCCGCAGCCGCTCTGCACGCAGCAAACGGTATCCGGTGTGCAGCCGGCGACAGCCGGTTTCGAGTGAGACGCGTCCGAGCGGGTACGCGGGACGCATGACTCACGACAACCGCGAGAACGCATCCGAATCGACTCCCGAATCGACTCCCGAAGTCGGTGACGTGCCCGCGGCCAATCCTGCCTATGCGACCCCGCCGCCCGGCGGCATTCCGGACGCCGACGACGACTAGGGCCGGCACGTAAGGTGTCGCCGTGGACACCGAGCAGTTCTGGCAGGTCGCCGAGCGTCACCTGGTGCGCTACGGCGCGGCGTTCGTCCCGCGAATCATCGCGCGCGCCAAGGGAAGCTACGTCTACGACACCGACGGGACGCCCATCCTGGATTTCACCTCCGGGCAGATGAGCGCCGTCCTCGGGCACGGGCATCCCGATGTCGTGGCCACGGTGTCCCAGGCGGTGGCGTCGCTCGATCATCTGTACAGCGGGATGCTCAGCCGGCCGGTGGTGGAACTGGCGGCGGAGCTGGCCACGACGCTGCCGCCGCCGCTGAGCAGAACGCTGCTGCTGACCACCGGCGCGGAATCGAACGAGGCCGCCATCAAGATGGCCAAGCTGTACACCGGGAAGTACGAGATCGTCTCGTTCGACCGATCGTGGCACGGGATGACGACGGGTGCGGCGTCGGTGACGTTCAGCGCGGGTCGGCGCGGCTACGGCCCCGCCATGCCGGGGAGTTTGACGTTGCCGACACCGAACGCGTACCGGTCACCGTTCCGGCACGCCGACGGTACCCATGACTGGCAGGCCGAGCTCGAGTACGGGTTCGGAATGGTCGACGCCCAGTCCTCGGGAAGTCTGGCCGCCTGCCTGGTGGAGCCGATCCTGTCCTCCGGCGGGATCATCGAACTGCCCGAGGGTTACCTGCGGCGGCTCAAAGAACTGTGCGTCGAGCGAGGCATGCTCCTGATCGTCGACGAGGCACAGACCGGCATCGCCCGCACCGGCCTGATGTACGCGTTCGACCGGGACGGTGTCGTCCCCGACATGTTGACGCTGTCGAAGACGCTCGGTGCGGGACTGCCGGTGGCGGCCGTGGTGACCACCGAGGAGATCGAAGCCACCTGTCACGACAGGGGTTTCCTCTTCTTCACCACCCACGTGTCGGATCCGCTCGCCGCGGCGGTGGCGTGCACGGTACTGGCCGTGGTCGCCAGGGACGGACTCGTGGCCAGGGCTGAGGCGCTGGGCCGGCAGTTGCGCGAACGCCTCGACGACATGTTGGGACGCTACGAACAGGTGGGTGACGTACGCGGCCGTGGGCTGCTGCAGGGCCTCGAGCTGGTGGCCGACAAGGCGTCGAAATCCCCCGCCGATGCCCTCGGGGCAAAGGTGACCGCCGCCTGCCTCGACCGAGGGCTGCACATGAACATCGTCCAGCTGCCCGGCATGGGCGGGATCTTTCGCATCGCGCCGCCGTTGACGATCACCGAGACCGAGCTTCACACCGGACTCGACATCCTCGACGAGACGTTGAAGACGGTTCTCGACGGTTGAGTGCGGCTCGCTTCGCCCGGTGGCTTGACAACGACACGGATTGCGAAATCGGCTCTGCGCGTTGAGCAATGGGCTATCTTGTTCAGCGAAGCGACTGTAACGGGGGGCGTGTAAGCGTCGATACACAGGCGGCCGTCGATTCGTCGGTCCTTTTGCGGAGTTCGGTCCCGCGCAACGTCGCGCGGCCGGATGACCGATCTTCAGACCGAAGGATTGCACTTTGTCGCCGAACCCTCTCCTCGAGCGTCGCACTGCGCTGAAGCTGCCGGTGGTGCTCGCGGCAGGTATGGCACTGACCACCGTGCCGCGGGCGTCCGCCGAACTGAGTAGGTGGCCGGCCGACCGCGCCCACCGTTGGCACCGTGCACAGGGCTGGCTCGTCGGGGCCAACTTCCTCCCCGCCAACGCCATCAACCAGCTGGAGATGTTCCAGCCGGGGACGTTCGATCTGCGGCGTATCGACACCGAACTGCGTTGGGCAAAGTTCATCGGGCTCAACACAGTTCGCGTCTTTCTGCACGACCTGCTCTGGGTGCAGGATCGGCACGGCTTCCAGCGTCGACTGGCGAAATTCGTCGACCTCGCCGCGCACCACGGCATCAAGCCGCTGTTCGTCTTGTTCGATTCGTGCTGGGATCCGCATCCCAGGCTCGGTAAGCAACGCGACCCCACCCCCGGAGTGCACAACTCGGGGTGGGTGCAGAGTCCGGGTGCCGAACACCTCGGCGATCCCGGCTACCGCCGCGTCATGAGGGATTACGTCATCGGGGTGCTCAGTCAGTTCCGCCACGACAAGCGGGTGCTCGGGTGGGACCTGTGGAACGAACCGGACAACCCGGCCGACGTCTACAAGGAGGTCGAGCGCAAGGACAAGATCGAGCGGGTGGGCGAACTGTTACCCCAGGTGTTCCAGTGGGCCAGGTCCGTCGACCCGATCCAGCCACTGACCAGCGGTGTGTGGGACGGGGTGTGGGGAGATGCCGCGCGCCGCAACGACATCAACCGTATGCAGCTCGACCTGTCGGATGTGATCAGCTTCCACAACTACGCCGATCCGCGGGGGTTCAACGATCGGTTGGGGGAGTTGTTCGGCTTCGGTAGGCCGATGCTGTGTACCGAGTACATGGCCCGGACACTGGGCAGCACCGTGGAGGCGATCCTGCCGATCATGAAGCATCACAACATCGGCGCCTACACATGGGGATTCGTCGCCGGAAAGTCTCAGACCTACCTGCCGTGGGACTCCTGGCAGAAGCCGGTCACCGCGCCCCAGCTGTGGTTCCACGACCTGCTGAACACTGACGGCAGCCCGTATCGCCCCGCCGAGATCAACACGATCAAACAGCTCACAGGTAAGGACCGGCCGAGCTAGACGGCCGCGACGACCAGCTTCGAGGGCCGGCACAGCACCGTGACGATCAGGCTCAGCGCGGCAGCGACGGCGAACGCGACGTAGACGTTGACGAGATCGGCGGTGCCCCCGAGCACCGCGGCGGCGATCGGTCGCGAGCCGAGGAATCCGACGAGCCACAGCGCCATGATGCGGCCGCGAAGTTCCGCGGGGGCGCGTTCCTGCACGACGGTCGACAGGCCGGTCATTGCAATGCCGAAACCCAGGCCAGCCAATGCAAAACCGGTGAACGCCACCCACGGCTGCACGCCGACGGCCAGCACGATGCTGCCGAGCGTCAGTGCGACCATGCCGATCGAGGAGACGAATGCCGATGCGATCCGTCCCCGCAGCAGCGCCAGCGCCGCCATCCCGACTGCCGCGCCCACACCGAACACCGCCGACAGTGTGCCGACCATGCTGGGCCCGCCGCCGAGGGCGTCGGCTATCGACGGAGCGAGAGTGATGGACGGGTCGGAGACGATGCCGACCGTGGTCACCGCGAGCAATGCGAGCAGCAGCGGCCGGTCCGCGACGACGTAGCGGACGGCGACGCGCACGCGGTAGTCGGCGCCCGGCACACGGTCCGGTGGTGCGGGAAAGCGCACTGCCACCAGGAAGATCGCGAAAACGAGATGCAGGACGGCGCTGACCGTGAACGCTGTCGCCGGCCCCACGTGTGCGGCCAGATAGGCGCCCGTGGCGGGGCCGATGATTCGGCCGACGGTCATCGGAATGCTGTTGAGCGCCATCGCGGTTGCCAGCTCGCCGTCACGGATCAGGCTCGGCACGATCGACTGCATCGCAGGGCCGCCGACGACGAAGCCGAAGCCCACCAGGGTTGTGCCGAGCAAAATCGGGACTGCGATCGCGGCGCCCTGCAGTCCGGGCTGCACGAACATCCATGCGGCGATCGAGCCGGAGCCGACAACGCAGAAGACCCGACCCAGCAGAATCTGCCTGACAGGGTTTCCGGCGTCGGCCCATTTGCCACTGGTGGGGCTGAGGATGATCTGCGGAGCGAATTGGACGACACCCACCAGACCGACCATCAATGCGGAGCGGGTCGCGTCGTACATCACGATGGCGGCGACGATGCCGTGCGTCCACACTCCGACGACAGCGAACATCCTGCCCCAGAACAGCGCACCGAAAACACGGTCGAACATCAGCCCGCGTGCGCCGCGCGACGCCGGCCGAGTGGCTGTGGCTTCCGCCGTCATCGTGCCGCCGCGCGTTCGAAGCGCTCGGTGAGCCGCTCCAAAAGGGACAACAGGGTGTCGACGTCGGCCTCGGGCCAGTCGGCCACTGTCGCGGCAACCAGGTCGCGACGCCGGTCGGTGACCGCGGCGAGTTCTTTGGCTCCCACGTCGGTCAGCACCAGCGCACACCGGCGCTGATCATCGTGGGCAGAAGACTTCGTGAGCAGACCCTCGGCGACGACCGCGGCCACGATACGGCTTGCCGTCGAATGCTCGACCGCCATGAATTCGGCGACATCGCGGACCGAGGCCCCACCGGTCTGCCGGCACTGCTCGACGGCGCGCAGGACGCGGTGCCGCCAGTGAGGGCGCTGCCGCGCGACGTGAATACGAGTCAGCAGCTCATCGAGCTGGTCGTAGCGGGACTGCGGCACCAAATATGCATAGCACATACATGTTTGTCGCCGAGAATCTGTCAGCGAGGGTCATCGTCGTCGTCAGCGGGCGGCTCCGGGTCGCGCCACTCCTCCGCGCGTGAGGGACCGTTGCCCTGCAACGTGCCACGAAGCTCGGCTTTGAGGGCGTCGTCTTCGCGTTGTCCGTGCTTGGAGTTACCGCGTTCCATCGTTGGCTCCCTTCAAAGGGTCGTGACCGAGCGTCATCAGGCGATGCCGCCAGTGGTCCTGTCCTGCTGTCGGCTCCAGATCGGAGCGCCGCTCGGCGTGGATGCGCTCGACGACGTTGCGCATGACGCGTTCGTCGTCCTTGGTGAGGTCGACGCGTCGCTTGCCCAGAATGGCCAATACATGGCGTCCGGTATCGCTGCCCGCCTGATCCGGGAACTTCTCGGTGGTCTCGTCGGCGGACCGCACCCGCAGCCAGTCCGACAGCTCCCGGGAGGTCATGTTGACGACTCGATGGAACTCATCCCAGAGCTCCTGCTCCACCTCGGCGTGGGTCATGTTGTCCTCCTACATCACATCGGCGTGAGTGCCGCGACGGGCGAGCAGCGGCAGCGCCACCCAGAGCGCGATCCAGGTCGCCATCGTGGCCGACCCTGCTATGGAACTCGGCGTGCGGCCCACCATCACGTCGAAGATCATCGTGATCACCCCCGACACGGCGGCGCCGAGCAGAAGCAGCCCGATGAGTGTCAAGCGGTGCGATACCCCGACCAACCAGAGCAGCATGTGCCGCCGGAAGACGAAACGGTGCAGGGCCACGGGTGCCGTGAGCATTGCCGTCGCGGCGACCGAGCATGCGACGGTGGACAGGTACAGCCAGTGCATCGTGCCGTCCAACTCCGAAAAGCGTTGCTGGAATGGCAAAGTCAGCAGGAAGCCGGTCAAGAGCTGGACCCCGGTCAACACCACACGCAACTCCTGGAGCAGGCATGACCAGTTGCGGTCCAGCCGCTGCGTAGGCGTCTCCGAGCGGTGTGCGAGGTTCCAACTCTCGCCGGTGGTCGTCATGTGTGGGCGGGGGTGTTCGCGAATCGGTCGGTGATGGCCTGGCAGAAGGCGTCGAGATCGTCGGGTGAGCGGCTGGTGATCAGGTTGCCGTCAATACAGACCTGCTGGTCGACGACCGTCGCACCGGCGTTGCGCAGATCGGTGCGCAGGCTCGGATAAGACGTCAGCGTCCGGTCCCTGACGACGTCGGCCTCGACCAGCGCCCACGGTCCGTGGCAGATCGCGGCCACCGGCTTGCCGGACTGCACGAACTCTCGCACGAATGCCACGGCAGCCTCGTCGAGGCGAAGCTTGTCGCCGTTCACCGTGCCGCCGGGCACCACGAGCGCGTCATAGTCGTCTACGCGTGCGTCACTGACGAGTCGATCGACCGGAAACGTCCCGGCCGGCTCCAAATCGTGGTTGCGCGCATCGATCTCGCCGTCCTTGACCGACAGCAGTTCGGCGTGGCCGCCGGCGTCCTGCACCGCAGCGCGCGGTCGCTCGAGCTCGACCTTCTCGACGCCGTCGGCGGCGAGAAAGGCGATCCGGCGTCCGTTGAGTTCGTTGGGCATGTGCTGCTCCTTTCTGTTCTGCGTGCAGCACTACCCGCTGAAAGCGCGTCGAATCAATCGGCGAGCGCCCGACCCACGATCAGCGGGTCGGGCTCGCCGACTGCGTCGTGGTCCTTGTCGTCGTAGTCGACCTTGTCGAGCACATACCGCATCGCGTTGATCCTCGCCCGCTTCTTGTCGTTGCTCTTCACCACGATCCACGGCGCGATGTCGGTGTCGGTGGCCGCGAACATGTCCTCCTTGGCCTTGGTGTACGCAGCCCACCGGTCGGCGGACTCCAGGTCCATCGGCGAGAACTTCCACTCGCGAACCGGATCCACCAGCCGGATCGCGAACCGTGTGCGCTGCTCGGCGGGCGACACCGAGCACCACAGCTTCGTGAGGTGGATGCCGTTCTCGACCAGCATCTGCTCGAAAAGCGGTGTATGCCTGATGAACTCGGCGTACTCCTCGACTGTGCAGAACCCCATCACCCGCTCGACTCCCGCACGGTTGTACCAGGAGCGGTCGAACAGCACGATCTCGCCGGCGGCGGGGAGGTGCCGCACATACCGTTGGAAGTACCACTGAGACTTCTCACGATCGGTGGGCTTGTCGAGCGCGACGACGCGTGCTTCGCGCGGGTTGAGGTGTTCCATGAATCGGGCGATCGTGCCGCCTTTGCCTGCGGCGTCGCGGCCCTCGAACAGGATCAGATGTCGCGCACCGGTGCGCAGGCTCCATTTCTGCAACTTCAGAAGCTCGATCTGCAAGCGACGCTTCTCCCGCTCGTAGTGCGAGCGTCGCATCCTCGTGTCATACGGATAGCCTTCCCGCCAGGTCTCCACCGGAGTGCCGTCCCTGTCGAGAAGGACGGGTTCGTCCTCGTCCCTGTCGTCGATCGAGAAGCCGTGCTTGTCGGTGGACAGCTCCTCCAAACTGATCTCGCGCATACCTGAGATTTCCCGCGTCCTCTAACGTCGAACTCAGTGTCAGGGTGAGGTCACCGCTTCTTGCGGTGGTTGGGATCCTTTACATCTGGTGTCTGGCTCATAGCATCGGT
>NZ_JAQGCZ010000004.1 GCF_027706845.1 Mycolicibacterium sp. BiH015 | reverse complement strand
CAATCACCACCGGCAACACTCAGCAATTGGGAAGGTCCCACCCATCACAAGGTTGACCAACCTGCCTGGGCAGTACACCTAGCCGACCCTCTGCAGACGAAGAATCCCCCGCACGCCTGAATGCGGGGGATTCTCCATAATGGCCCTCAGGCCGCAGCCGGGGTGTCGTTCTGGGTGTCAGTATCGCGCTCTGACGCGTCCTCGTCTGCGGTTTCGGCGACAGAATCGTCGCCGTCGTCGGTGACGGCCGCCTCCTCCGTTCCGGTGACGGTCTCCACCTCGTCGACCACGACGTCCGTTTCGGTGGCGTCCTCGTCGGTGATCACCTCGTCCTCGTCGACCGCGGCGTCCGTTGCGGTGGCGTCCTCGTCGATGGTCACGACCTCGTCGTCGGCCCGCGCGTCCGCGTCCTCGTCGGACGTGACGACCTTCTCCTCGACGGGAGCGTCCTCCCCAGCGTCTGACGGAAGCTCTTCGTCCGGGGTTGCCAGCGCGACGATGCTGTCGTCGGCGTCCTCGGAGGCGGCGGTCTGCTCGGGGATGAAGTTCCTGATAAAGGCCTCGACGCCCTTGACCGCCGCGACGGCGAAATCGATGCCGACCTTCACCCAGTTCTGGAAGATCTTGAACGGCAGGATCGACAACGGGCTCGACACACCGGGGTCGCCGGTCCAGTCGAAGCCGAGATCGACGATCTCACGCAACACCGGCTCGGCGAGATCGAGGAACGGCTTGGCGAGCCCCCCGATGCCGATCGAATTTGCCAGCGCGCGAACCACATCCATCAACGGCAGCGAGGTTGCCGGGATCATGATGTAGGAGTTGCCGAAGCTGTCGGTCCGGCAGTTTGCGGGGCTCAGGTCGCAGTTGAGCTGCGGCGCCAGGGTCGCGTCGGTGTATCCGTAGGGCATCGAGTCGTCAGGGTCCTTCTCGGTCGGGTCCAGGTAGTACCCGTGCACCGTGTCGAACGCGGCGACCATGTTCAGGACCGAGAAGATGTTGCCCCAGTATTTCGGTGCGTAGACCACCGGGTCGTATTCGAAGCCGATCGAGGTGACGCCGATCCCGGTGTCCACCGGCATCGGCGGATCAAAGGACACGTCGAGCACCGGGATGGGGTTGCCGAGGAAGTCCTGCAGCCAGGCCAGGCGCTGCCACAAGCCGCCGTCGGGGTTTTCGATGCCGCCGATCGTGACGACCTTCAGCCGCTCCTTGACCTCGTCGGGCAGGTCGAGCAGTCCCAGCTCGGAGAGTGCGTTGGCGACAACCGCGCCGCCCTGCGAATAGCCAAAGATGTACACGTCCTCCTCGGAGGCCGGGTCCACGAACGGGGCCAGCGCCGCCAGCAGGTTTTCGGTTCCCTCGCCCACCGAGACGTTCCACTTGTCGCAGCGGCCGGGCACGCACCAATTGGGGATGAAGCTCACCGGCCAGAACGAGGCCGGGTACGGGATGCCGACGAGGTCGGGGTCGGAGCAGTCGACCGTGCACGCGACGCCGTCGATGTACCGACTCCACGCATTCTCGCGATAACCGCCGATTACGTCGGCGTCCGGCGTGCCGGTGCCGGGGACGATCAGCGCCGTCGCGCCGTAGGCCAACGCCGAGACGAACGCCGACGCAATGGCCAACGCCATGGCGGTGAACAGCGACACGAAGACGAGAACCAGCGCGCGGGCCTGATGACGCATGCGTTAACGATCACACAGCGAAGCCGGCCGCGAAGGGCAATCAGCAAACTTCATATATGACATCCGCGCCAGTGTCTGCCGGACGAGAATGCCTCGCCCCGCTGGCCTCACCACCGGTCACATCCGGCGCGGACCGCTCGGCTGGCTATCTCGCGCGGGGCAGTACTTCGCGCCGGTCGCGCGAAAGTTTAGGGAATCACCCGATTCCTCGCCAGACGCCGAGTGGCTAGCGTCGGCAGAATGGGCGATGTCCGCGAAACGACCAACTTCCTTGCAGAGTGGTATCTGCCCGACCTGGCCGATGCCGCTGTCGACGACATCATGGCGCGGCTGCGCACGGCGGCAACCGAACTCACCAGCGGGGGCGCGCGGGTGCGTCTGGTGGCAACGTTGTCGGTGCCCACCGATGAGGTGCTCTACGGGGTCTTCGACGCCGACTCCTGCGACGCCGTGGTTGCCACCTGCGAGCAGGCGGGACTCCCCCAGCAGCGGCTGTCGGCCGATGTGGTGACGCGCCTGATCTTCGAGACGTCGGACGTCTGTTTGCTGTCGGGCGTGGATGCCGACGAGGGCGAATCCGCGGATGAGCTCGTCGCACACTGAAGCCGCTGCGGATCGGCATTTCCGCTCCCCCACAGAGAGTTTCACCATTCAACGACGGAATTGACGACAGCGATGCTATGTTGCTGCGCGAGGGTGCTCTTCGGCCGCCTCGTCACGGATCACCAGGGGGATACCGTAGACCTCTGGCCGTTTCGCCTGACTTGCCGTTCGTGGGGGATGGCCTGTCGTGGCGGGGCCAGGGTCGGCGACCGAGGAGCACTCTCAAATACGTTGAGAAGCGAGAAGCCCCGCACCGGTGGTGCGGGGCTTCTCGTCGGTCTGGGTGTCGGTTACGCCGACTCCTCCGTGAAATTGCGGGTCACCGACGGGTCGACCGGGATGCCGGGGCCCGTGGTGGTCGAGACGACGACCTTCTTCAGGTAGCGGCCCTTCGACGACGACGGCTTGGCACGCAGGATCTCGTCGAGCGCGGCGCCGTAGTTCTCCGCGAGCGCCTTCTCGTCGAACGACGCCTTGCCGATCACGAAGTGCAGGTTGGCCTGCTTGTCGACACGGAAATTGATCTTGCCGCCCTTGATGTCGGACACAGCCTTCGCGACATCCGGGGTGACGGTTCCGGTCTTCGGGTTCGGCATCAGGCCGCGGGGGCCGAGGATGCGGGCGATGCGGCCGACCTTGGCCATCTGGTCGGGTGTGGCGATCGCGGCGTCGAAGTCGAGGAACCCGCCCTGGATCTTCTCGATCAGGTCGTCGCTGCCGACGATGTCGGCGCCGGCGGCCTCGGCGGCTTCGGCCTTGTCACCTACGGCGAACACGGCGACGCGTGCGGTCTTGCCGGTGCCGTTGGGCAGGTTCACCGTGCCGCGGACCATTTGGTCTGCCTTGCGCGGGTCGACGCCGAGGCGGATCGCGACCTCGACGGTGGCGTCCTGGTTCTTCGACGACGTCTCCTTGGCCAGCTTCGCGGCCTCCAACGGGGAGTAGAGACGGGCCTTGTCCACCTTCTCGGCGGCTGCCTTATATGCCTTGCTGTTCTTGCTCATTGGTTTCTCCTAGTTACTGAGTTGTGGTGCGAGCCGAAGCGGGCTCTCCCACGAGATCCGTCGAGACGACTTACTCGACTGTGATCCCCATCGACCGGGCGGTGCCGGCGATGATCTTGGCGGCCTGATCGATGTCGTTGGCGTTCAGGTCTTCCTTCTTGGTCTCGGCGATTTCGCGCACCTGATCCCAGGTCACCTTGGCGACCTTGGTCTTGTGCGGCTCGCCTGAGCCCTTCTGCACGCCTGCGGCCTTGAGCAGCAGCTTGGCGGCGGGCGGGGTCTTCAGCGCGAACGTGAAGCTGCGGTCCTCGTAGACGGTGATCTCCACGGGGATGACGTTGCCGCGCTGCGACTCGGTCGCGGCGTTGTACGCCTTGCAGAACTCCATGATGTTGACGCCGTGCTGGCCGAGCGCGGGACCGACCGGCGGGGCGGGGTTGGCCTGCCCGGCCTGGATCTGCAGCTTGATCAGCCCGACGACCTTTTTCTTCGGGGGCATGGCTGTGCTTTCTCTTTCTCTTCCTGGTGGGCTCGGGGCCCGTCTTAAATCTTGGCGACCTGGTTGAAGGTCAGTTCGACCGGTGTCTCACGTCCGAAGATCGACACCAGGACCTTGAGCTTCTGCTGCTCGGCGTTGACCTCGCTGATCGACGCGGGCAGCGTCGCGAACGGGCCGTCCATGACGGTGACAGACTCGCCGACCTCGAAGTCCACCTCGATGACCGGACGCTCGGTGGCACCGACCTCGGCGGCCGCGGTCGACGCGGCGGTGGCCTTGCCGGGCTTCTTGGCCGCGGCGGGCGGCAGCAGGAACTTCACGACGTCGTCGAGCGACAGCGGCGACGGCCGCGACGTCGCGCCGACGAAGCCCGTCACGCCGGGCGTGTTGCGCACCGCGCCCCACGACTCGTCGTTGAGTTCCATGCGCACCAGGATGTAACCGGGCAGCACCTTGCGGTTGACCTGCTTGCGCTGGCCGTTCTTGATCTCGGTGACCTCTTCGGTGGGCACCTCGACCTGGAAGATGTAGTCGCCGACGTCCAGGTTCTGCACGCGGGTCTCGAGGTTGGCCTTCACCTTGTTCTCGTAGCCGGCGTAGGAGTGGATGACGTACCACTCGCCCGGCTTGAGACGCAGCTCTTTCTTGAGCGCGACCGCGGGATCCTCGTCCTCGTCGGCTGCGTCGGCGGCCTCGGGCGATGCTTCGGAAGCACTGTCGAAGGCATCGCTGCCTTCGACGACGTCGGTCACCTCGGCGGGCGCGGCGTCACCGACCGCCTCGGCCGTGCTGCTCTCCTCGAGATGCTCGGCGGCTTCGTCGGCGATCACGACCGCAGGGTCTGCGGCCTCGGCGCGCGCCTCGGACACGCTCGCGGCTGTCTCGCCGTCGAAGCTGGTCACGTGTCAGTCCTCTCTTGATGTCTCTCGTGTGCCTGTGGCTGCGGTCAGCCGAAGATCCAGGTCACGAGCTTCGCCAGGCCCAGGTCGACCCCGCCGATCATCGCCACCATGAAGATCAGGAACAGCAGCACGACGGTGGTGTAGCTGGCCATCTGCTTGCGGTTGGGCCAGATGACCTTCCGGAGTTCGCCGACCACTTCCCGCAGGTAGTTGATGACGAACGCGATCGGGTTCCGCGAGGGCCCGTCCTTGGGCTTCTTGGCCGTCTTCTTCTTGCGTTTCGGGCCGCTGCCGTCGTCCTTGGATCCCGAACCGTCCGCCTCGGGGGCGTCGTCGGCATCCTCGGCGTCGGTCTCGTCGACCGCGCGACGCGACCGCTTTCCGGTGGGCCGCATGGGCCGCGTCACCACCGCGGTCTGGCCGCGGGTGTCCCCGTCGTCGGTCTCGTTGCCGCTGTCGGTGTCCGCGGAGCTGACACCGTCGCGCTCGTCGCTCACCGCATGCCTTTCGTTCGTTGCCGGGTGGTCGTCATCCAGTATTGCAACCGGACGACTTTCCACCCTTGTCGAGTATTCAGTTGAGCAGGGGCGACAGGACTTGAACCTGCAACCTGCGGTTTTGGAGACCGCTGCTCTGCCAGTTGAGCTACGCCCCTTCAGCGATGTGCTCAGGGCTCACACAATTTGCGCGCTCCCCGTTCGGTCGATCCGAGCCGACGGACAGCGCGCTTAACTGGGAAAACCCCGAAGCCCGAGTGTAGCGCGACCCGGGTCCCAGTTACTAATCCGTACCCGTGGCCGCCGGCTCGTCGTCGCCGAGATCGTCCTCGTGTGTGACGGGCTTGCGCACCACCTGTCCGGTCTCCGGATCCCAGCCGGCCGAGATCGAATTGTCGCCCTCGTGACCCATCAGCGTCGTGAAGGACTCCATGACGACCTCACCGTGCTGGTCGGTGAGGACGTTGCGGGTGGTGACGATGTCGGCACCGAAGCGCTCGTCCACGGTCAGGATCGTCATGACGCCTCGCAGCGCGTCGCCCTCCTGGATGGGGCGACGGAACAGGAACTTCTGGTCCACCTGCACGATCTGCATCGTCTCGAAGCCGACGTCGACGTGCTGGAAGAAATGCCGCTGGATCATCACCGCGAAGATCGACATGAAGGTCGGCGGGGCGATCAGCCCGGAGTGACCCGCCGCTTTGGCGGCCTCGATGTCCACCGAGGTCGGATCGTGGGCCTTCACCGAGTTCGCGTACTGGCGGATCTGCTCGCGTCCGACGACGAAGGCGTCCGGGTATTCCCAGACCATCCCGCGGATGTCTGTCTTGAGTGCCATCTCTACCTGCCTATGCCAGCTTCGCGACTGCGACGGCGCGGCCGAAGATCTTCTTCCCGCCGGCGGTGGCACTCAGCGCGATCGTCACCGACTTTGATTCCGGGTCAACGGATTTCACACGACCGTTGAAGACGATCTCGGCACCCTTGCCATCGTTGGGGACGGGCACGACGGCGGTGAAGCGCACGTTGTACTCGGTGACCGCCGCGGGGTCGCCGACCCACGCGGTGACGTATCCGCCGCCGAGACCCATGGTCAGCATGCCGTGGGCGATCGCAGTGTCGAGGCCGACCTGCTTGGCGATGTCGTCGTCCCAGTGAATCGGGTTGAGGTCGCCGGACACGCCCGCATAGTTGACGAGGTCGGCCCGCGTCAGCGGAATGACCTTCTCGGGCAGTTGATCGCCGACCTTGACCGAACTGAACTCACGCAGTGCCATCTGTGAAGCCACTCTCTCCGTCTTCTTCGCTACGCCCCGCGAGGGTGGTGTAGTTCTCCTGAACGACATCGCCCTTCTCGTTGGTGACGATGTTCTTCGTGACGATGATGTCGGTGCCGTGCGCTTTGCGGATCGAGTCCACCCACACATCGCAGTACAGGGTGTCGCCGGCTTTGATCGGCGAGAAATACTTGACCACCTGATCGACCTGGACGATCTTGGCGTCACTGATGCCGACGTTGTTCGCCGAGAACATCGCCAACTGAGCCTGGTAGCCGAAGATCGACAGGAATGTCAGCGGCGCGACGAGCGCGTCGTGTCCGAGCGCTTCGGCGGCGTCCTCGTCGAAGAACACCGGATCGTCGTTCTTGACGGCGGTGGCGTACTCGCGAATCTTCTCGCGTCCCACGACGTAGTGGTCGGGGTAGCGGTAGTGCACCCCGACGAGAGCGTCCAGGAAAGACACGAGTGTTGAACCTACCTAGGAGGCCTCAGCAACCGTTGCATCGCGGCGCCGGCCCAGTCGGGTCGCTCAGCGCGACTCTTTGTGGGCCTGGTGCTTGCCGCAGTTCGGGCAGAACTTCTTGATCTCGAGGCGATCGGGATCGTTGCGGCGGTTCTTCTTGGTGATGTAGTTGCGGTGCTTGCACACCTCGCAGGCCAAGGTGATCTTGGGCCGTACGTCAGTACTGGAGGCCACGTCAGTCGTCTCTTTCTTCTACGTTCGCGTTCGTTGCTTGTAGCGGTGGGGAGGCTCGATCTCCCGACCTCACGATTATGAGTCGTGCGCTCTAACCAGCTGAGCTACACCGCCCCGGCTGCCGGGCACAAAGCCCGTATCCACCGAGCCCCCTAACGGAATCGAACCGTTGACCTTTTCCTTACCATGGAAACGCTCTGCCGACTGAGCTAAGGGGGCCTGCGCCCGCGAAAGTGCCGCGAGCCTTAAAGAGGGTACATTCTCCCCGTTTCCGGCGCCAAACCGCTGGTCGTCGGCGGGCTTTCGCGGCGTGCAGCCTACGCTGACCCCATGGCCGACACCGACCGCCTCTATTTCAAGCAGATGCTCTCGGGCCGCGACTTCGCGGTAGGCGACATGATCGCCCAGCAGATGCGCAACTTCGCCTATCTGATCGGGGACCGCGAGACGGGCGACACCGTCGTCGTCGACCCGGCGTACGCGGCGCAGGACCTGGTGGACGCGCTGGAGGCCGACGGCATGCACCTGTCGGGAGTGCTCGTCACGCACCACCATCCCGATCACATCGGCGGTTCGATGATGGGTTTCGAGCTCAAGGGGCTGGCCGAACTGCTGGAGCGGACCAGTGTTCCGGTCCACGTCAATGCCCACGAAGCCGATTGGGTTTCCCGGATCACCGGCATCGCGGGCAGTGAACTGACCAGCCACCAGCACGGCGACAAGGTGTCGGTCGGCGACATCGAAATCGAGCTGCTGCACACACCTGGCCACACCTCCGGCAGCCAGTGCTTCCTGCTCGACGGGCGGCTGGTCGCCGGCGACACCCTTTTCCTGGAGGGCTGCGGCCGCACCGACTTCCCCGGCGGCAACGTCGACGACATGTTCCGCAGCCTGCAGGCGCTTGCGCAGCTGTCCGGCGACCCCACCGTCTTCCCCGGCCACTGGTATTCCGCCGAACCGAGTGCGTCGCTGTCGGCTGTACGCAGCACCAACTACGTGTATCGCGCGAGCAATCTGGACCAGTGGCGGATGCTGATGGGCGGCTGATGCCGGGCGTCAAGGTCTCTTCGAGGCAGTAGGCGCCGCGGTATCGGCAAAGCGAAGACGTGCGGCAGCGATTCTGGCAAACTCAGGAACCGGCGCCAACCACACTCACGTCGGGGGTCTTCGTGAAGAACATCGCGCTGTGCTTCGACCGTGCGCACGGGATGGGTGGTCCCGGGGGAACCACCAATGCCACCGCTGCGGCAGACCTTTTGAGCTCATGCGACGAGCAGGTCGTGTGGACACCGGCCGCCGCGAGCGGCCGGTACCGGTTCCCCGTCCGTCGCAGCGGCGACAGGGACGCCACGCGGGCTGCGATCGCGCAGGCATACGAATTCCTCGTCGCCGAGTGGTCGCCCGGCGACCGTCTTTTCCTGCTGGGCGCGGGTCGCGGCGCCGCCTGTGCGCGGGCGCTGGCACATTTGCTGGGGACAGTCGGCGTGCTGCGCGACGACATTCCCGGCTGGAACGCCGAGGATTTGCGTCAGTACGTGCTGTCCGCGCACGTCCTGCCCCGCACCCACCGCGACGAGACGGACTGGGAGCACATCGGCAGGCTCGCCGCCCGCCTCTCCGGACGTTTCACCGTGGCCGTGGACGTGCACTTCCTCGGGCTGTGGGACACCGTCGCGCTGTCGCGCGCCGGTGCGGCACCGCTGGCGGGAAACGTGCATGCGACCAGGCACGCGGTCGCCATCGACGGCAGCGGGCAGCGGTTCGGGGCGCAGCTGCTCGCCGGCTCAGGCACCGCTGTAGAGGAGGTGTGGTTCCGCGGAGCCCACTGCGACGTCGCCGGAGGGCACAATGCGTGCCCGGCGCTGGCGGGCATCGCGCTCGACTGGGTGCTCGACGGCGCCGTGCGGGCCGGAGCCCTGGTTCGGGAGTGCCCGCCGCGGTCGGTGCCGACGGCCGTGGATGCGCTTGCGGGCAGCACCCACACCGTGTCGTTGCGCCGGCTGCCCGCCGAGGCGAACGTGCACGCGAGTGTCGAAAGCTATCTGCGGGCGCATCCGTCGTACTGGCGGCGGCTGCCCGCGCGCGTGACGTGGGCCGATACCGACTGGGCGGCCCGCGCCGAACGCCTGGTGCCGGGCCCCGTGACGCCCCCATCCGTCACGGAGATCCCGGCACTGGCCGTCCCCGAACTACTTCCAGGCTGAACCGACCCCGCACTCCCACAGACCGAGCCTCGGCACCCCGCTGGTGCGGCGTGCGCGCCGGCGCCTTGCGGCGCGCTCGGACTCCAGATGCTCGACCGGCCGCTTCCGCTTCGCGCGCATCGCATCTCCTTCGGCTGGGGCGCGGTACCCCCTCGTGTACCGCGCTGAAAACGACGCTATGAATCCGCGGCACCGACGTCGTGCGTAGTGCACTACCTCTTCTCACGCAGCCCACCCCGGCCCGCCTAGGTAGTGCTGTTACGTTCGTCGCATGACCAGCACCGTGTCGTATGAGCTCGCGGATTCCGTCGCCACCATCACCCTCGACGACGGCAAGGTGAACGTGCTCGGCCCCGCCATGCAGGCCGCCATCAACGAGGCCCTCGACCGTGCCGAGGCGGACAAAGCCAAGGCCGTCGTGCTCGCAGGCAACGCCCGGGTGTTCAGCGGCGGATTCGATCTCGCGGTGTTCCAGTCCGGCGACGCCGCGGCGGCGCTGGGCATGCTGGCCGGGGGGTTCAAACTCTCCCTGCGGACCCTGACGTTCCCCGTTCCGGTGATCGTCGCCGCGACGGGGCCCGCGATCGCGATGGGGTCGTTCCTGCTGCTCTCGACCGATCACCGTGTCGGACAACCGAAGACGCGCTGCCAGGCCATCGAGGTGGCGATCGGCATGACCATCCCGATCTCCGCACTGGAGATCATGCGGGCACGACTGACTCCAGCCGCGTTCGAGCGGGGCGCCGCACTGGCCGCAACCTTTGCCGGCGACGAGGCCGTCGCGGGCGGCTGGCTCGACGAGATCGTCGAGGCCGACCAGGTTCTTGCGCGGGCCCAGCAGGTGGCCGCCGAGGCGGCGGCGACGCTGAATGCGGGCGCCCACCTTGCCACCAAGCTGAAGGCCCGCAAGGGCGCACTCGACGCGATCCAGGCGGGGATCGACGGGCTGGCAACCGAATTCAGCCTCGGCTGACTGCCCGCACCCCCGCGGAACAGCATTCCCGGCTGCGTTTCCCGGCGTTTCCACAGCCCTGGCTTCCCACTCGCGCCAGTGCCGGGTGCGATGATGGCTCCGTGACCCATGTCCGGGGCCGAATCTGGCGCGACGGCAAGCCCGTCGACGATTTCGAGTTTTCGAAGATCTCGGACTGCCTGGCCTCCGACGACACCCTGGTGTGGTGTGACATCTACGACCCCGACCACGCCATTCTCAAAGACCTGGCCGTCGAGCTCGGCCTGAACGAGTGGGCCGTCGAGGACGCCCTCGCCGAAGCCGAGCGGACGAAGGCCGTCGTCTACAGGTCTCACACGTTCTTCACGGTGTACGGGGTGTCGGTGAAGGATCCGCGGCCGCAGGCGGTGGCCGAGTCCACCCTGGAGATCCACCGGATCTCCGGATTCGTCCTGCCCCGCGGCCTGATCACCGTGCGCCTGTCACCGCGTTTCGACATGGACGTGGTGTCGAAGCGCTTCGACGAGCTCGGCGGCCAGGAATACGGCGTCGGGTCGCTGGTGCACGGCCTGCTCGACGTCGTGGTGGACGGCCACTTCGACGCGGTCCAGTCCCTCGACGACAGCATCGAAGCCCTCGAGGACGACCTGTTCGCGGAGAAGCCGCTCCGTGGCGGGTTGCAGCGCAAGACGTTTCAGTTGCGCAAAGACCTGGTGGCGTTGCGCCGGGTGGTCCTACCGATGCGAGAGGTGGTCACCGCGATCCAGCACCGCAGGATGGACGCCAAGACCTCGGCCGAACTCGACCCGGTGTACGCCGATCTGTACGACCACGTGTTGCGGGTGTCCGAGTGGACGGAATCTCTGCGCGACATGATCACCACGGTGTTCGAAACCAATCTGTCGCTTCAGGACGCACGGCTGAACACGGTGATGAAGAAGCTGACGGGCTGGGCGGCGATCATCGCCGTCCCGACCGCCATCACCGGCTTCTACGGCCAGAACGTCGAGTATCCCGGGATCGACACGGTGGGCGGCTTTGTGACCAGCACGTCGATCATCGTCGTCATCGTGCTGGTGCTGTACTGGATGTTCAAAGCGCGGGATTGGCTGTGACGTTCAGGGTTCCGACGACGCGGCCCGCGGTCCGGTAGGTCACGAAGAAGCCGTCGGCACGCTCGGTGAGGTCCGAGGATCCGTAGCTGCCGCCCCAGCCGCGGTAGCTCAACTCGAATTGCCCTATGGTGCAGGTGAATCCCGGAATCTTGTCCCATTCCGCGGACGCTCCCGCCGCGGTGAGGCCGGCCACGAGGCCCTGCTGCGCGGCATCGCGCCAGTGTTCGGCGATGACGGGCCGTCCGGCGGCCACGTTGTGCGCGATGGCGACATCGCCTGCGGCATAGATGTTCCGGACCGAGGTGCGCATGTGCTGGTCGACGACGACGCGGCCGCCCCGGGTGGCGAGGCCGGCGTCGGCGGCGAGCCGGATGTCGGGCCTCACCCCCGTCGCGGCAACGATGACGTCACCGTGCACCGCCTCACCCGAGGACAGCGTGACGCCGGTGTCGCCGACGGCTTCGACGGTGGCGCCGGCCACGACGCACACGCCGGCGTCGGCGAGTATGTCGGCCACCCGCTTGCCGACGTCGATCCCGAATCTGCGGTGCAGTGGGACGTCTTCGGGGACGACCACGGTCGTGGCGAGCCCGAGGCGCGACAGACAGCTGGCGGTCTCACAGCCGATCAGCCCGCCACCGATGACGACGGCGGAGTCGGCGAACCGGGCGGCCATCTTCAGCGCGACTGCGTCGGCGAACGAGCGCAGCGGCTGCGCGGTGTCGCCGCCGGGCACGCCGAGGGGAACGGCGGCCGAGCCGGAGGCCACGACCAGATGCCAGTAGGGGTAGCGCGCACCACCGAGGGTGACGACCTCCTGGGCGTCGACGTCGATGCGCTCGACCGTCACGCCCAGCAGCAGGTCGATGTTGTGGCGGGCGAACCACCCCGCGCTGTGCAGGTCGAGATTCGTGTGCCCGCCGCCGAGGAATTCCTTGCTGAGAGGGGGCTTGGCATAGGGCAGTGCGGGGTCGGACGACAGGATCCGCACAGGGATGCGCGGGTGCCTGCGACGAAAGGTCTCCGCCGCGCTGATGCCCGCCGGACCACTGCCGATGGCGAGGAATCCCGGTGCCGCCATCTCACGGGGGTACCACCTGCGCGCGCCACCCAATCCCGACGCGGGCCGCGGCGTCAGCCTTTGGTCAGATTCGCTGGCATGTGCCGCCCGGTAATCGTTGAGCATCGGTGATCGGATGTGAAAACATCTGCGCATGGAGCCGTACGGGGATCCCGAAGCACGCATCCGGGACCTTGAGCGCCCGCTCGCCGACCGGGCGCAGTACAACGAGCTGGGCACCCAGCCGTACGAAGCACCGCCGACGCCACCGAGCGAGCCCTATCAGTACGTGCCACCGCCACCACCGCCTCCGCCGGACCCCTATCAGGGGCAGCCCTACGGGCAGTACGGCTCTCAGTACGGCACCCCGCAGTACACGTCGCCGTACTACTCGGCCCCCCAGCAGGTAGTCCACAAGCGCTCCTCGACCACGGCGCTGTGGCTGATCCCCCTCGTCGTGGGCGGGATCATCGTGGCCGGAGCCGTCGCCATCGTCCTGTACTTCAACACCGCCGACCCCGACACCTACAGCGTCGATCCCACCCCGCCGATCTCCGGCGGCGGCGGCCCGCTCGACACGCCCGCGCCGCCGGTGGGCATTCCGCCGGTCGCTCCAGAGCAGCAGGTCATCACGGTCGAGGCGGGCGGCTCGGTCAGTGTCAGCGGCTTCGAAAAAAATGAGACCATCGTCTGTAACGGCGGAACCGTGACCGTCAGCGGTGTGGAGAACGCCGTCGACATCCAGGGCAGCTGCGGCATGGTGACAGTCTCAGGAACGAACAACACGGTCACCGTCGAGACTGCGCAGACCATCAGTGCGTCGGGTTTCGAGAACCGCGTGACGTACCGCTCGGGCGAACCGCAGGTCACCAACAGCGGAACCGACAACATCGTCGAGCAAGGATGAGCGAAAGGACCTCGGCGCCAAGGCTCTCGGGCCAGTTCTCGAAGGCGCTGGTCTACGCCGAGCTCAAACATCACAATCAGGTGCGTAAGGGCGGTGACATCCCCTACGTCGGTCACCTGCTGTCCGTGGCCGGCCTCGTCATCGACGACGGGGGCAGCGAGGAGCAGGCCATCGCGGCGCTGCTGCACGACTGCGTCGAGGATGCCGGCGGTGCACCGACGCTGGCCGAGATCCGGGACAACTTCGGCGACGGGGTCGCCCGCATCGTCGACGAGTGCAGCGACACCGATGAGGTTCCGAAGCCGCCGTGGCGCGAACGCAAGCAGCGCTACATCGCCCACCTCGACACGGTCGGCGCCGACACGCTCCTGGTGTCGGTGGCCGACAAGCTGGACAACGCCCGGTCGATGCTGCGGGACCATCGCGTGCACGGTGCGCAGCTGTGGCAGCGGTTCACCGTCTCCGACCCCGCCGAGCATCTCTGGTACTACGGCGGGCTCATCGCCGCGTACCGCAGCCGCGGGGTGGACAGCTGGATGGTGGACGAGCTCGGGAGGGTCGTCGACGAGCTGTCCGGGGCCGTCGTAGTCTGACCGCCGATGGCGCTTCACCTCCATCGGGCCGACCGCACCGATCTGCTGGCCGACGGCCTCGGCGCGATGCTGGCCATCCCGCCCGCCGATCCGTTCGCCGAAGACCTCGTCCTGGTGGCGGCGCGCGGCACGGAACGGTGGCTCAGCCAGCGGCTCTCGCACATCCTCGGGGCGGCCTCGGGAGGGGACGGGATCTGCGCCGGTGTGACGTTCCGCCATCCTCGGTCGCTGATCGCCGAGCTGACAGGGACCGTTCGCGACGACCCGTGGTCGCCGGACGCGATGGTGTGGCCGCTGCTCGACGCCATCGACGACAGCCTCGATCAGTGCTGGTGTGCCGCCCTGGCCACCCACCTGGGCCACTTCGCCACCGGCGAGGAGAGGGAGCTGCGCCAGGGCAGGCGGTACGCCGTCGCCCGCAGGCTCGCAGGCCTGTTCGCGTCCTACGCGAGCCAACGACCGATGTTGCTCGCCGGCTGGGCCGAGGGCCGCACCGGGGAGCTCGACGAGGACCTGAGGTGGCAACCCGGGCTCTATCGCGCCCTGCTCGCCAGGGTGGACGCCGCTGCTCCACCCATTCGCCATGCCGAAACTGTTGCGCGGCTTCAAGAGTCGCGCAGCGCGCTGCCGGATCGGCTGTCGCTGTTCGGGCACACCCGGCTCTCCGCCACCGAGATCGAGCTACTCGAGGCGCTGAGCACTCATCACGAGCTGCACCTGTGGCTCCCGCATCCCAGCGAGAGCCTGTGGGCCTCGCTGCGCACCATCGACGGTGTGGTGCCCCGCCGTCAGGACACCTCTCACCGCGAGGCCGGCCATCCCCTGCTCGCCACCCTCGGCCGCGACCTTCGCGAACTGCAGCGCGGTCTACCCGCCGCACCGGACACCGACGAATGTCTCGGTTCGGCCGCGCGCCCGGCCACTCTGCTCGGCTGGCTGCAATCCGACATTGCGGCCAACGCCCCACGGCCGCAGGACCGTTCCTTCGATCCGGCCGACCGCTCGGTGCAGGTGCACAGCTGCCACGGTCCGGCACGCCAGATCGACGTGCTGCGGGAGGTGCTGCTCGGTCTGCTCGCCGACGATCCGACGTTGGAACCCCGCGACATCCTCGTGATGTGCCCCGACATCGAGACCTACGCCCCACTGATCGTCGCGGGCTTCGGCCTCGGGGACGTCGTCGCCGGTGCGCATCCGGCCCACCAGCTGCGCGTGAAACTCGCCGACCGCGCACTCACCCAGACCAATCCGCTGCTGGCCGTCGCCCGCTCGCTGCTGGGCCTCGCAGGCGGACGTGCCACCGCGAGCGAGGTTCTCAACCTGGCCGAGGCTCCTCCTGTCCGGTACCGCTTCGGGTTCTCCGACGACGACCTCGACGCGATCGGTAACTGGGTGCGGGAGGCCAACATCCGATGGGGTTTCGACCGCCGGCACCGCCACCCGTACGGCGTCGACTTCGTGCAGAACACCTGGCGTTTCGGGATCGACCGGGTGCTGGCCGGTGTCGCGATGTCGGATGACTCACACGCCTGGCTGGACACCACCCTTCCGCTCGATGACGTCAGCAGCAATCGGGTCGAGCTCGCAGGCCGACTCGCGGACTATGTCGAGCACCTGCGGGACGCCGTCGAAAGCCTCTCGGGGGCAAGGCCGTTGAGCGAGTGGTTGTCCGCCCTGTCCGCGGGGGTCAGCGGGCTGACCAGCGTCGCCGACAACGACCTGTGGCAGACCAGCCAGATGGAGCGCGAGTTCGACGCGATCCGCGCCGCTGCGGGCAGCCGTAGCGGCATCACGCTACGGCTCCCCGATGTCAGGGCGCTGCTCGATCGCCACCTCGCGGGAAGGCCGACACGCGCCAACTTCCGGACCGGCACCCTGACGGTGTGCACGATGGTCCCCATGCGATCGGTGCCGCATCGCGTGGTGTGTCTGGTCGGTCTCGACGACGGCGTCTTCCCGAGATCGGGCGTCATCGACGGCGACGACGTGCTCGCCCGTGCGCCGATGACCGGCGAACGCGACATTCGTTCCGAGGACCGCCAATTACTGCTCGATGCCATCGGCGCGGCGACCGAGAAGCTGGTGCTCACCTATGCGGGAACCAATGAGTACAGCGGTCAGCGCAAGCCGCCCGCCGTGCCGGTGGTGGAGTTGCTCGACGCACTCGACCTCACCACACCGGCGCCAGTGCGCACGCACGTCCTCATCGAGCATCCATTGCAGCCCTTCGACATCGAGAATGTCACCCCGGGGGCGCTCGGTATGCCTGCGGGCGAACCGTTCACGTTCGACACGACGACGCTCAAGGCAGCCCGGGTCGCAGCCGGCCACCGCGGCCAACGTCCCCGCCTCCTGGGAAAACCGTTGCCTGCGCAGTCTCCCGGCGACGTCGCGCTCGACGATCTCGTCGGATTCTTCCGCGACCCGGTCAAGGGCTTTTTCCGGGCGCTGGATTACACGCTGCCGTGGGATGTGGACGGCATCGACGATGCGATGCCCGTCGACGTGGATGCGTTGCAGGAGTGGAAGATCGGCGACCGGATGCTCGACGACATGCTGCGCGGCATGGCGCCAGGTGACGCGCAGCAGGCCGAGTGGCGCCGCGGATCGCTGCCCCCCGGACGCCTGGGCTGGCGCAGAGCCCTGGAGATCGCGGCACGCTCTGCGGCCCTGGCCGACGCGGCTCGTCAGCACCGCGCCCAGGAGCCCAGGGCGGTCGACATCGACGTTGCGATCGGGCCGCAGCGGCGGGTCACCGGCACCGTGCCGGGGTTGTACGGTGAGCGACTGGTCGATGTCACGTACTCCAAGCTCGACGGAAGACACCTGCTTGCGTCGTGGGTTCGGTTGGTGGCCTTGAGCGCTCGCTATTCGGACACGGACTGGCTGGCGGTGTGTATCGGCAGGGCCGGCAGAGGTGACGAGACGAAACAGCGCGTGCTCGGACCCCCGGAGTCCGCCGCCGACGTGCTGCGCGACCTGGTCGCGATGTACGACGCGGGCCGGCGCGCACCGATTCCGCTGCCGCTCAAGACGTCCTATGCGTGGGCGCAGGCGCGGTACAGCCGCGGCTGGCCGGAACGAGAGGCCCGCTTCCGCTGGAACACAGGCAAGTTCCCCGGTGAGAACTCCCAGCCCGCGCACGAGCTGGTCTGGGGCAGGCGATCCCCGGTCGACGTGCTGATGACACCGGTGCTGCCCGGAGAGGAGTGCGACGGCGAGAAGACCCGGCTGGGCGCCTACGCCGCTCGGCTGTGGCTGCCGATGCTGCACGCCGAGAGGGCCGCCGAATGACGGGACCTTCCGAAAAGACGGAGCCAACCGAAAGGGTGGAGCCGTTCGATCTGCTCGGCCCGCTGCCCTCGCCGCGGACCACGACAGTGCTGGAAGCCAGTGCAGGGACAGGAAAAACGTTCACCCTCGCCGGGCTCGTCACTCGCTACGTCGCCGAAGGTGTGGCGACCCTGGACCAGATGCTGTTGATCACGTTCGGCCGCGCGGCCAGTCAGGAGCTGCGGGAACGGGTGCGCAGCCAGATCCGGGACGCACTGCGCGCTTTCGACGATCCGTCGGCCGACAACGCGATCGTCGCGCACCTGGTGGCCGGCTCCACCGAGGAGCGCACGGAGCGCAAGCGTCGGCTGCGCGATGCGTTGGCCGGTTTCGACGCTGCGACGATCGCCACCACGCATCAGTTCTGTCAGCTGGTGCTGCGCTCACTCGGCGTGGCCGGTGACACGGATTCCGGCGTCGAGCTGGTCGAGAGCCTCGACGATCTGGTGGCCGAGATCGTCGACGACGTGTACCTGGCCCATTTCGGGCAGCAACGCGACGAACCGCTTCTGTCCTACGACGCCGCACTGAGCCTGGCGCGCGAAGTCGTCGCCAACGCGCACACCGAGCTGAGGCCGCGGGATCCGGCGCCCGGCTCCGATCCCGCGGTCCGGGTGCAGTTCGCGAAAGCGGTCTGCGCGGAGCTGGAAACGCGCAAACGCAAGCTCGGCATCCTGCACTACGACGATCTGCTGTCACGGCTTGCCGACGCGCTGGAGGCGCCGGATTCTCCGGCCAGAGCACGGATGCAGCGCCGGTGGTCGATTGTGATGGTCGACGAGTTCCAGGACACGGATCCGGTGCAGTGGCAGGTGATCGACCGCGCATTCAGCGGACGCTCCACGGTGATCCTGATCGGTGATCCCAAGCAGGCCATCTACGCATTCCGGGGTGGCGACATCGTCACCTACCTGCACGCCGCGTCGACCGCAGGTGTGCGCAAGACCCTTGGCACCAACTACCGCAGCGACGGCCCTCTGGTCGACAGCCTGCAGGCCGTCATGCGCGGCGCCCAGCTCGGCGATCCGCGGATCGTCGTACACCAGGTCGAGGCGAACCACGCCGAGCACCGTCTCCAGGGTGCGCCGCACAACGCGCCGTTCCGGCTGCGGGTGGTCCACCGGGACCAGTTCGGCACCAGACCCGACCGCGTCATCCCGATCGACACACTGCGCCGGCACATCCCAGAGGACCTGGCGGCTGACGTCAAGTCGCTACTGGCGAGCGGGGCCACGTTCTGCGGCGACACGCTTGAGCCACGGCACATCGCGGTGATCGTGGAGAGCCACCGCGACGGTCACGCCTGCTTCGACGCACTCACCCGGGCCGGGGTGCCCGCCGTCTACACCGGCGACTCGGACGTGTTCAGCTCGCCGGCGGCCGACGACTGGCTGTGCCTGCTCGAGGCCTTCGATCAGCCGCACCGCTCCGGGTTGGTGCGGGCCGCGGCGACGACGATGTTCTTCGGCAACACCGCAGAAGACCTTGTACGCCACGGTGATTCATTGACCGATGAGGTTGCCGAGACGTTACGCATGTGGGCCGACTTCGCGCGCGAACGAGGTGTTGCGGCGGTGTTCGCGGCGGCGCAGCTGCGCGGCATGGACGAGCGGGTGCTGTCCTGGGTCGACGGCGAGCGGCACATGACCGACCTCGCCCACCTGACCCAGGTGCTGCACGACACCGCCCACCGCGAGCACTTCAGCCTGCCGGCGCTACGTGACTGGTTGCGCGCGCAGCGAGGCGAGAAGGGTGGAGCCCGCGGGGGGACAACAGAGCGCAACCGACGCCTGGACAGCGACGCCGCGGCGGTGCAGATCATGACCGTGTGGGTGAGCAAGGGCCTGCAGTTTCCGGTGGTATACCTGCCGTTCGCGTTCAACCGCAACATTCAGAACCGCGACGTGACGATGTTCCACGACGGGGACACCCGCTGCCTGCACATCGGCGGCGAGCTCAGCCCCGATTTCACGGCGGTGCAGCAGCAGGGCCGGCGGGAGGCGGCCGGAGATGACGTCCGCCTCACCTACGTCGCGATGACCCGCGCACAGTCTCAGGTGGTGGCGTGGTGGGCGCCGTCCAACGACGAACCCAACGGCGGACTGTCGCGACTGCTGCGCGGCCGTGCACCCGGTGACCCGGTGGTACCGGACCGCTGTGATCCCCCGCGGATCGACGATCCCGACGCGATGGCGCTGCTGCGCGAGTGGGCGGACCGGGGCGGACCGGTCCTCGAGGAGTCGATCGTGGCCCCCCTGGCTGACATCGAATTGCCGCCTCCCCCCGACGAAGTCAGAGCGCGACACTTCCACCGCCGTATCGACGTCTCGTGGCGGCGGACGTCCTACTCGGGACTCGTGCGGGCCGCCGAAGCCGCGCCGGGCGTGAGCAGCGAACCCGAGGTCGTCGAACTCGACGACGAGGCCGGCGAGGTGCCGCTTCCCGAGCCGCCTGCCGATCCCGAAACCCCCGGGGTACCGTCCCCGATGGGCGAGCTCCCGATGGGCGCGACGTTCGGCACCCTGGTGCACGCCGTCCTCGAGACGGCCGACCCGTTCGCCGCCGATCTCGCCGCCGAATTGCAGGCCAGGATCGCAGAGCACTCGCTGTGGTGGCCGGTCGACGTCGCACCGAGCGACCTCGCCGCGGCGATGGTGCCGATGCACGACACTCCGCTGGGGCCGCTGTTGCCCGGCGTGTCGCTGCGCGACATCGGTTTGCGAGACCGGCTGCGGGAGTTGGAGTTCGAGTTTCCGTTGGCCGGGGGCGACCGGCGCGGAACGGCCCCGGTGATCTCCCTGGCCGATGTCGGCCGCCTGCTCGGCGAGCACCTGCCCTCCGACGACCCCCTGGCAGCCTATGCCGACCGGTTGACCGGCAGCGCGCTGGCCGCCCAGCCGTTGAAGGGCTATCTCAACGGCTCGCTGGACGCCGTGCTGCGTGTCGACGGCCGCTACGTCGTGGTCGACTACAAGACGAACTGGCTGGGTGAACCGGGCCGGCCGTTGAGCGCCGCGGATTACGGGTGGGCCCGGCTCGTCGAGGCGATGCTGCACTCCGATTACCCGCTGCAGGCACTGCTGTACTGCGTTGTGCTGCATAGGTTCCTGCGGTGGCGGGTGCCCGGATACTCGCCGCGGGAACACATCGGCGGGGTGCTGTATCTGTTCGTGCGCGGGATGTGCGGGGCGGACACACCGCTGATCGACGGGCATCCGACGGGGGTGTTCACCTGGCAGCCACCCGCTGCGCTGATCGAGGCGCTGTCCGATCTGCTGGACGCCGGGGCGGAGGCGGCATGACGATCGACGCCTTCGCGGAGCTGTTCGAGCCGGCCGATCTTCATGTGGCACAACGGTTGAGCGCGCTGGGTAACAACACCGACGACCGGGTGGCACTCGCGCTCGCGCTTGCGGTGCGCGCCGTGCGGGGCGGGTCGGTGTGTGTGGATCTGCGATCGATCGCCGAGCAGGTCGGCGTGCCCGAGCTGCCGTGGCCCGAACCGCGTGAATGGTGCGAGGCCGTCCAGGCCAGCCCGCTGGCCGGCGAGCAGGTGCTGCGCCTCTACTCCGACGCGACCACCGATCTGCTCTACCTCGACCGTTACTGGCGTGAGGAACAGCAGGTGTGCGACGACGTGCTGGCGCTGCTGGCGGCGCCGCCGCGCGCCACGGTGCCGAACCTTGACCGTCTCTTCCCCGCCGGGTGGGAGGAGCAGCGGGCGGCCGCCGACGCGGCGCTGCGGCAGCCGCTGACGGTGCTGACCGGAGGGCCCGGAACCGGTAAGACGACGACCGTCGCCCGGCTGCTCGCCGCGATCGCCGAGCAGGCCGACATCGCAGGCGCTCCCCCGCCCCGGATGGCTCTGGCCGCACCCACCGGCAAGGCCGCGGCCCGGCTCGCCGACGCGGTCGCGGCCGAGGTCGGCAAGCTCGCCGACGTCGACCAGGCCAGGCTCGCCGGGCTGCGGGCGACGACGCTGCACCGGCTGCTGGGAAGTCGCCCGGACACCTCGTCGCGATTCCGCCACCACCGTGGCAACCGCCTCCCCCACGACGTGATCGTGGTCGACGAGACGTCGATGGTGTCGCTGACGATGATGGCCCGCCTGCTGGAAGCGGTGCGCCCCGACGCCCGGCTGTTGTTCGTCGGCGATCCCGACCAGCTCGCCTCCGTCGACGCCGGCGCCGTCCTCGCCGATCTGGTGGAAGGCCTCGGTAAGTCGGGGGTCGTCGAGTTGCAGACGTCGCACCGCTTCGGGGAGACGATCGGGTCGCTGGCGCAGGCGATCCGCGCCGGCGACGCCGACGCCACCGTCGATCTGCTGCGCGCGGGCGGGGACGCGGTCGCGTGGCTCGACACCGATGACGCGTCCGACGCCTTGCGCGAGCCGCTGGCCGACCGCGCCGCTGCGCTGCGGGAGGCCGCACTGCTCGGTGACGCCGCGACAGCCGTGGCCATCCTGGACTCGCACCGGCTGCTGTGCGCACACCGCAACGGCCCCTACGGGGTGAGGCAGTGGAATCGCCGGGTCGAACGCTGGCTCTCCGACAGGACGGGGCAGTCGATCTGGTCGCAGTGGTACCCCGGCAGGCCGCTGCTGGTGACGGCCAACGACTACGGGTTGGGTGTCTACAACGGCGACACGGGCGTCGTTGTCGCGGCGCCGGACGGGCTGCGGGCGCATGTCGGCCCGCAGCAGTTCGCGCCGGGGCGCCTCGGCGAGGTCGACACGATGTTCGCGATGACGATCCACAAGAGCCAGGGCAGTCAGGCCGACGAGGTGACGGTGCTGCTGCCGCCCGAGGATTCCCGGCTGCTGACCCGCGAGCTGTTCTACACCGCCGTCACCCGCGCCAAGAGTCGGGTCCAGGTCGTCGGCACCGAGGCGTCGGTGCGCGGCGCCGTGGGCCGCCGCGCCACCCGCGCTTCCGGCCTGGCCCGGCGCCTGGCCTCCCGGTAGTTCCGCCGAAACTGCATTCCACGCGGCCCGTTCTCGAGCTTCTTCGCCGCCAGTGCAGTCTCGGCGGGACGCCAGAAATGATTTCGGGCTCGTGGCGGTTTAAACCGTTGTCAGAACCGCGCGATTCGCTCCACGGCTCCGACCCGAACAAGGGAAGAGCAGGAAACCACACATGAAGTACCTCACCGTCGCCACCGGCATCACCGCCGGACTCGCTGCCGCAGCCGTCGGGCTGGCCGGTGCCGCGAGTGCCGGACCGTCAGGTCCCGGCAGTGCGAGCGAGACCATCAGCCAGCTCGAAAAGCTGGGCAACCGGGTGATCGTCGACAGGTTGTCGGACGTCCCGCTGCAGGAGGCCTCGGTGGTCTCCGTGCGCACGGGCGCCGACGTCCGGGAAATGGCCTACGACAGCGACGGCGCCGGGGCGTACGGCCTCGTCTACGTCGCCGTCCGTTAGCACGCCACACAGTAAGGGGCGTCCCGCATATGCGGGGCGCCCCTTACTGTTTTTCCGCTCCAACTATCCGCGTAACGAAATCTATCGACGACGACACCATTCAGCGGTATCCGAATACACCAGAAAGAGGAGGGACCGCCATGAAGATCAGCAAGCCCACCCCCAAGACCATCGCGGCCGCGGCCGGACTGGCCGCCGCCGCCGTCGTCGGTCTCGCCGCCCCGGCGGCCGCCGCCCCGGCGGGCGGTGCCGTCTCCACGATCAGCATGCTGGAGGCTGAGGGCAACCGCGTGCTCGTGCATCGTCTGTCGGCCACGCCGTTGGATCAGGCCGAGGTCGTCCGCATCACCCGCGGCCCTGCCGTTCGGGGCACCATCATGGACGAGTTCAGCAATCGGACCTACCAGCAGGCGACCACCGGTTACGTGTACTACGTCAGCGTGCGCTGAGCAACGACATCCGCCGAGACTGCGTCGCCGATGCGGTCTCGGCGGATCCGCATGTACCGATCGTCACCGAACAGTCGCTATTTTGTCGGTGAGCCGATAGCCGTTCACGACCAAATCGGAGAGATCGTTGGCACATGCGAGTTGACGGGCGGGACGTCGCTGTCTCGGGCAACCTGCTCCAGCCGCTGACCCGACGCACCAATGACATCGTGCGGCTGTCGCTGGCCGGGCTGTTCCTGGTCGTCATCGTCACCAGCTCGCTCATCACCCGCAACGAATGGGACGCGCTGGAGCGTTCGATCTCCGGAATCGTCGGGGTCCTCACCCCGACCCAGTCGAACACGGTGTATCTCATCTACGGCATCGCCATTCTGGGGTTGCCGTTCTTCATTCTGATCGGTCTCGTCCTCGCGCGGCAGTGGAAACTCCTGGGCGCCTATGCGGCGTCGGGCATTCTGGCAATTCTGGCCCTGTCGATCACGGGGAACGGCATCGCCGCGCCGCGCTGGCATTTCGACCTGACCGAGCGGCTGGACACCCTGCTCTCCCAGTTTCTCGACGACCCGCGGTGGATCGCGATGCTGGCGGCGGTGCTGACGGTGTCGGGGCCGTGGCTGCCCGCGCGGTGGCGGCACTGGTGGTGGGCACTGTTGCTGGCGTTCGTGCCGATCCACCTGGTCGTCAGCGCGGTCGTCCCGGCCCGGTCGCTTCTCGGTCTGGCGGTCGGGTGGTTCGTCGGCGCACTGGTCGTGCTGGTCAGCGGCACTCCGGCGCTGGAGGTTCCGCTCGACGGGGCGGTCCGCGCGGTCACCCGCCGGGGCTTTCCCGTGTCCGCTCTGCAGGTGGTCCGTCCCGCGGGCCAGGGGCCGATGGTCCTGACGGCAACCCAGGACGGGCCCGACGGCGAGAGCGCGATCGTCGAACTGTACGGACCGCATCAGCGCGGGGGCGGCTTCCTGCGCCAGTTCTGGCGCAAGCTGCGGCTGCGCGACAGCGAGACCGCGCCGATCCAGCCGTCGATGCGTCGCGCCGTGGAGCATCGCGCGCTGATGGCGCTGGCGGTCGGCAACCTCGGCATGGCCAACACGTCTCCGATCGCGGTGGCCACCTTGGACCGCGGCTGGACGATGTACGCGCACAAGCCCGCCCGCGGAATCCCGATCGCGGCGTGTGCCGACGACATTCCGGTGAGCCGGGTGTGGGATTCGCTGGGTGTGCTGCACAGCCAGCAGATCTCGCACGGCGATCTGCGCGGCACCGAGATCACCGTCGTCGACGGCACGCCGCTTTTCGGCGGTTTCAGCAGCGCCGAGTACGGCGCATCGGACGCGCACCTGCACACCGACGTCGCCCAACTTCTCCTCACGTCGGCCGACCTCTACGGCGCTCCCAAGGCCGTCGCGGCGGCCATCACCGTCCTCGGCAACGACGTCGTGCTGGCGGCGTCGCGACGACTGACGAAAGCCGCTGTGCCCAAACGTGTTCGGGACTCGGTGCGCGACGCGGGCAGCGTGCTGGCCACCCTCCGCGACGAGGTCAAGCAGCAAACCGGCGCCGATCAGATCAAGACGGCGACGATCACCCGGTTCACCCGCAGCCAGCTGATCCAGATCGTGCTGCTGGTCGCACTCGTCTACGTCGCGTACCCGTTCATCAGCTCGGTGCCGGTGTTCTTCTCCGAGCTGCAGTCGGCGAACTGGTGGTGGGCGTTGGCCGGGTTGCTCGTCTCGGCGCTGAAGTACCTGGGTGCGGCGGCGGCGCTCTGGGCATGCGCAGACGGCATGGTCGGTTTCTGGACATTGTCGGTCATGCAGGTGGCCAACACGTTCGCCGCGACGACGACGCCGGCGGGCGTGGGCGGTCTCGCGTTGAGCACCAGGTTCCTGCAGAAGGGTGGGCTGGGCGCGCTGCGGGCCACCACCGCCGTGGCGATGCAGCAGTCGGTGCAGGTGATCACCCACATCACCCTGCTGATCATCTTCAGCACCGTTGCGGGCGCATCGGCGAATCTGTCGCGTTTCGTGCCGGACGCGACGGTGATCTATCTGATCGCCGGCGTGGTGCTCGGCGCGGTCGGTATCTCGCTGTTCGTGCCGAAGCTGCGGCGCTGGCTGGGCACCGCGGTACGGCCGAAGCTCAAAGAGGTCCTCGACGACCTGGTGCTGCTGGCACGCGAGCCCAAGAGGTTGGCGATCATCATCTTGGGTTGTGCGACAACAACTCTCGGATCGGCTCTGGCGCTGTGGGCGAGCATCGAGGCCTTCGGCGGGGATGCCAGCTTCATCACCGTCACGATCGTGACGATGGTCGGCGGCACGTTGGCTTCGGCCGCTCCGACCCCCGGCGGTGTCGGCGCCGTAGAAGCGGCGCTGATCGGTGGGCTCGCGGCCTTCGGCGTGCCCGCCGCGGTGGCGGTGCCCTCGGTGCTGCTGTATAGGATTCTGACCTGCTGGCTGCCGGTGTTCCTCGGCTGGCCGATCATGCGGTGGCTCACCAATAAAGAGATGGTCTAGCCCCGCCCCTCCGCGAGCACCCCTTCGGCACCGCGAGCACCGCTTCGGCACCGCGAGCGCGCGCGTCTGCTCGGCGACGCGCCGCAATCTTTGGCATTTCGCGCACCCTCGCCGCGAACGAGCGCGCGCAGCGACCCAAAGAATCGGCGTGACGCAAACCGGTGACCAGTCCGGCGGCGCCAGGGAAAATTTCGTGGTGACTCATGCGATCAAACTGCACTGGTTCCTCCCGACCTACGGCGACAGCCGGCTGATCGTCGGCGGCGGTCACGGCACACCGGCAGGCGCGGCACGTGGCGATCGCGACGCATCGATCGATTACCTCGCATCCATCGTGCGCGCCGCCGAGACGTTCGGCTTCACCGGTGCACTGATCCCGACGGGTGCCTGGTGTGAGGACGCCTTCATCATCGCTGCGCTGTTGGCAAGGGAGACAACGTCGCTCGGTTTCCTGGTGGCATTCCGGCCGGGTCTCGTCAGCCCTACGCTCTCCGCCCAGATGGCGGCCACCTTCGCGCGGCACGCCCCGGGCCGGATCCTGCTCAATGTGGTGATCGGCGGCGAGGCACACGAGCAGCGCGCGTTCGGCGACCACCTCGACAAGGACAGCCGGTACGCCCGCGCCGACGAATTCCTCGACGTCGTGCGCCGGCTGTGGGACGGACAGACGGTCTCGCTGGACGGCGAGCACATCAAGGTCGAGAACGCCTCGCTGGCGACACTGCCGAACCCGGTGCCGCCGTTGTACTTCGGCGGAAGCTCGGCGGCTGCCGGCCCGGTGGCGGCGCGCCACGCCGACGTCTACCTGACGTGGGGTGAACCCCCGGCCGCCGTGGCTGAGAAGATCGACTGGATCCGCAGGCTGGCGGCCAAGCAGGGCAGGAAGCCACGCTTTGGCATCAGGCTGCACGTGATCGCCCGCGATACCTCTGCCGCGGCGTGGGCGGAAGCGGACCGGCTGGTCGGCGCCCTCGACGACGAGACGGTGCGCAACGCGCAGGAAGGCCTGGGCCGCAGCCAATCCGAAGGTCAGAAGCGCATGCTGGCCCTGCACGAGCAGCATCGCGCCAACGGCAGCTGGCACGACGCCCGCTCCCTGGAGATCGCGCCGAACCTGTGGGCGGGCGTGGGTCTGGTGCGCGGCGGCGCTGGCACCGCACTGGTGGGCAGTCACACCGAGGTCGCCGACCGTATCGCCGAGTACGCCGAGGTCGGTATCGACGAGTTCATCTTCTCCGGCTATCCGCACCTCGAGGAGCTGTTCTGGCTCGGCGAAGGCGTCGTGCCCCTGTTGCGTGAGCGTGGGCTGTATGCGCCTGATGTGAAATCCGCTGCCCCGTCGTCGATCCCGTTCGTGGGCGCGACGCGCTGACGATCTCAGTCGATTGCGCAAGGCAGCGCCTTGATTCCGTGAACGAACACCGACCGCAGCGGATCCGGCGGTGCGGTGGTGTGCAGATTCGGGAATGCCGCCAGTAGCTTGCCCAGCACTACCCGGATCTCCATTCGCGCCAAGCCGGCACCCAGACAGAAATGTGGGCCCCCTGCGCCGAATGCGACGTGGTCGCGGGCATTCTCACGGTTGATGTCGAAGCGGGCCGGATCCACGAAGACGCCGGGATCGTGGTTTGCGGCCAGGTACCACACCACCACCTTGTCTCCGGCGGGGATGACGTGCTCGCCGAGTTGGACATCGGCGGTGGCGGTGCGGCGCATGTGCAGCACCGGCGAGGACCAGCGCAGCACCTCCTCGATGGCGTTGGCGGCGTGGCCGTCGAAGTCGTCGGCCAGCGCGTGCTTCTGGTCCGGGTGCCGGCTCAGCAGATGCATCGCCCACGCCAATCCGGTACGTGTGGTGTCGTTGCCCGCCGCGGCCAGCAAGATGACGAACGAGCCGAACTCTGTTGCTGTCAGGCGCTTTCCGTCGACTTCGGCATGCATCAGATGCGAGGTGATGTCGTCACCGGGGTTCTGCCGCCGGCTTCGGCCCAGATCGATGGTGTATTCGAAGAACTCCGCGACCGCACGCACGCTGGTGTCGACGTCGCTGACCTGCCCATCGTTGACGCCGAGGATGAGGTCGATCAGTGTCCGGAGCGCGGGACGGTCGCTGACGGGGATGCCTAACAGGTCGGCGATCACCTGGAAGGGCAGATTGGCGCCGACGGTTTCGACGAAGTCGAATTCGCGACGCTCCCTGATTGTTTCCACGATCTCGGTGGCAAGCTCACCGACGTAGTCCGTCATCTGCCGGATCGCCCTGGGCGAGAACGCGACCTGCACCAGTCGGCGGTACTGCTGATGCTTGGGGTCATCCATGGCGATGATCGAGCCGAGCATCTCCAGCAGTTCGGGCGGCATGTCGTCCAGCGAGAAGCCCCGCGTGCTGGTGAAACTCGCCGGATCCCGGGTCACCGCGCGTACTGCGGCATGGGACGTCACCGACCAGAAGCCGGCCCCCGAGCGCTGCGGAATGAACTCGACCCCGTCGCTGCGCTCGCGCATCACAGCGAATGCGGCGAGGCGCGTGTCGATGTCACTGTCCCAGAATGGGCTGAGGACCGACGGATCGGTGGGGCATTTGATCCGAGGCATTGACTCCATACTTTAAAGTATGGCACATGGATGGCCGCCAATTCTTCAGCACTTCCGTCAATAAAGACTGTTTGCCGAAAGCGAAGTTCTGTACGGAAACGTATGTTGTACTGACGCCACGCGTTCAGCTCAGTGATCGAGGGGCGGCCATGCAGTCCATCGCGCGAACAGGCCCACTCCGCCGACGTATCGACGGACCGGACCGGCCGTGACCCGCTCCTATCGACTGGCAGGGGCGCTCCTCGTCATCGTGGCCGTTGCCGTAATGACGCTGATCTACCTCCAGTTTCGGGGAGCGTTGACGCCATCGGTCCAACTGACGGTGCTCGCGCCGCGCGCGGGCCTGGTGCTCGACCCCGGATCCAAGGTCACCCTCGACGGTGTACCGATCGGACGGGTCACGCGCGTGGAGCTGATCAGCGACGAAGAAGTCCCGTCCGCACGCATCCTGGTCGACGTCGAACCGAAGTACCTCCCGGTCCTTCCTGTCAACGTCGAGACGACGATCACTGCGTCGACAGTCTTCGGCAACAAGTACGTGTCGTTCCGCTCGCCCCGCGATCCTCAGCGTCCTGTCACCCCATCGGACGTGCTGCAGGTTGCGCCCGGGTCGGTGACCACCGAGTTCAACTCCCTTTTCGAGGCAGTCATCGATATCGCCGAAAAGGTGGACCCCATCGAGCTCAACATGACGCTGAAGGCGACGGCCACCGCCCTGACCGGGCTGGGCGATGACTTCGGCCGGTCCCTCATCGACGCCAATTCGGTTCTCGGCAGGGTGAATCCGAGAATGCCGCAACTGCGGCAGGATATCGATCGGCTCGCCGACCTCGCCGAGATTTACCAGGGTGCCGCGCAACCTCTGCTCGACGGATTGCGGGACGCGCTGGTCACCGTGCGCACGCTCAACGACGAACAAGACAGTCTCGATGCGGCGCTGTTGGCCACGCTGGGATTCGCGGAGTCGGGCGCCGACACCATCGAACGCTCCACACCGTTTCTGGTGCGAGGTCAGGCAGACCTCACCTCCACCGCAAGGCTTTTGGACGAGTATTCCCCCGCCCTGTTCTGCACCATCCGCAACTACCACGACGTTGCACCGAGAGTCTCTGCGGCCCTGGGAAAGAACGGCTACGCCGCGGTGACGTCCACTGAGCTTCTCGGCGGCGCAGCACCGTACGTCTACCCCGACAACCTGCCTCGGACCAACGCCAGGGGCGGGCCGGGCGGCGCCCCGGGCTGCTGGCAGCCCATCACCCGCGACTTGTGGCCGGCACCCGCACTGGTCATGGACACGGGAGCATCGGTGGCCCCCTACAACCACTTCGAACTGGGACAGCCTCTGCTCAACGAGTATGTCTGGGGCCGCCAGGTCGGTGAGTACACGGTCAACCCATGACGCTTCGGCACACCGCAGTCAGGCTCGGCGCCGCCTCACTGGTCCTGTTGACCTTCACCGCGTTGATCATCGTGGTCTTCGGTCAGCTGCGGTTCGACCGCACGCACACCTATTTCGCAAAGTTCAGCAATGCCAGCGGAATCCGGCCCGGTCAGTTCGTCCGTGCCGCCGGAGTCGAGGTCGGCAAGGTCCGCGAGATCCACCTCGACGCCGACGGTCACACCATCGTCGTCGCGTTCGACGTCGACGAGTCCCTACCCATCGATGACGGGACGCGGGCGCGCATCCGCTACGCCGACCTCATCGGCAACCGCTTCCTCGAACTCGAACAGGGCCCCATCGACATACCGGCAGCACCGCTGATGCCCGGCGGGGTCATCCCTGTGGAACGCACCCAACCCGCGCTCGACCTCGACGCACTCATCGGCGGCTTCGAACCTCTCTTCAAATCTCTTGACCCGAATAAGGTCAACACCATCGCCCAATCGCTGATCACCGTCTTCCAAGGGCAGGGCGGCACGATCAACGACATCCTCACCCAGGCCGCGCAGCTCACGCAGACTCTCGCGCAGCGCGATCGCGTCATCGGCGAGGTCATCACCAACCTGAACGTATTGCTTCAGACCACGGCACGGCATCAGCAGGACCTCGACGGGATGGTGGTCGATCTGCGCAATTTGGTCGCCGGACTCAACGAACGCGGCGACGACATCGCGGCGGGAGTCGCCGACATCGGAAATACCGCCGGAACCCTCGCTGATCTGCTCGCCGACAACCGCCCCGTCCTGCAGAGCACGGTGTCGAAACTCCAGACGGTGCAGGAGCCACTCGTCAACCAGACCGAGCAGTTCGCGGATCTACTGAACCGATTGCCGGATGCGCTGGCGATACTGGCCCGGTCCGGTGGGATCTACGGCGACTTCTTCAACTTCTACCTCTGCGACGCCAGCCTGAAACTCAACGGTCTGCAACCCGGTGGCCCCGTCCGCACCGTCAAGCTGCTCGGCCAGCCCTCGGGGCGGTGTACGCCGAAATGAGAACACTGTCCTCGGGCAAGCTCGTCCGCACCGGATTCATGGGCATCGTGATCACCGCGCTGGTGACCGGTGTCGGTCAGAGCATCACCACCGTGCCGATGTTGTTCGCCACCCCCGAGTATTTCGGCCAGTTCAGCGACAGCGGCGGGCTCCACACCGGAGACACCGTGCGGCTCAACGGAATGGATGTGGGGTCGGTGTCGTCGGTCAAGGTCGACGGTGACCGCGTCCGTGTCGGATTCACGCTGGGAGCGACGACTGTCGGCACCGACAGCCGCGTGAGTATCCGCACCGACACCATCCTGGGCAAGAAGACTTTGGAGATCGAACCGCGCGGCTCGAACCGGCTCAGAGCCAACGCCACGCTGCCGCTCGAGCAGAGCACCACGCCGTACCAGATCTACGAGGCTTTCGATGACCTCACGCGCTCCACTGCCGGCTGGGACATCGACAGCCTCAAGCAGTCGCTGAACGTGCTGTCGGAGACCATCACGGCCACCGCGCCGGACCTGTCGGCCGCCCTTCGAGGTGTTGCCGAGTTCTCCGACACCATCGGCACCCGTGACGATCAGCTCAACGATCTGCTGGCCAACGCCGATCAGGTCGCGACCGTGCTCGGCAATCGCAGCGACAACATCAATCAGCTGGTCCTCAACGCTCAGGCTCTGCTGGCGAAATTCAATTCCCGCCAATCCGATATCGACGCGTTGCTGGGCAATGTCGTCGCGGTTTCCACGCAGGTGTCCGGTCTCATCGACGACAATCCCAATCTGAATGCGGTACTGGTGCAATTGCGCACTCTCTCTGAGACCCTGGTGGCGAACAAGACGAAGCTGACGCAGACGTTGGCGACGGTCGACAGGTTCGTCGGTGCGATCTCCGAGGCGGTGGCGTCGGGCCCGTACTTCAAGGTTATGGTGGCCAACTTGATACCGGGCCAGATCCTGCAACCGTTCATCGACGCCGCCTTCAAGAAGCGCGGGATAGACCCCCAAAAGTTCTGGGGTGATGCGGGCCTGCCTGCCTTCCGATTCCCCGACCCCAACGGACAAGGCTTCCCCAACGGCGCACCGCCTCCTTCTCCAGCGCCGCTCGAAGGCATCCCCGAATTCCCCGGGCCCGCAGTGGAGAAGGGCTCACCGTGCTCCTACACACCAGCACTCGGCGCGCTACCGGCTCCCGATGATCCCCTCCCCTGCAGTCGAGAAACGATGGGACCCTTCGGCGACAACCCCTACGGACCCAACTACGGACCGCCCCGAGTCGCTGTCACGGATCCGCAGCCCGAACGTGCGCCTGCGCCGGGGATTCCGGCCGCCGCCGCACCCGGCCAGGCGACGCCGGTTGTGCCCGGCACGACGGTGCCGCTTCCCGACGCGCCCCCCGGCGCACGGAACGTGCCTACGACGCCCACGCCCGCACAGGTCGGACAGTGACATGATGCGATTTCCGGAGATGACACCCCGCCGGATCGTCGTACTGGTGGTGGCCGCAATCGTGGCCGCGGTCGCCGCTGTCGGTGCCGCCGTCTACGGCCATCGAATCTACCGCGACCTGACCACGACCACTGTCACCGCCTACTTCCCAAGCACGTTCGCGCTGTACCCGGGCGACCAGGTGCTGGTGATGGGTGTCCGGGTGGGCACCATCGATTCGATCGAGCCCGGTGGTGGTCGGTCCAAAGTCGTTCTGCGCTTCGATGATTCGGTCAAGGTCCCTGCCGACGCGACGGCCTCCATCGTCAATCCCAGCCTCGTCGCCTCCCGCGCGATCCAGTTGTCGCCTCCCTACCGCGGCGGGCAGATCCTGGCCGACGGTGCCGTGATCCCGTTGGAGCGAACCAGGATCCCGGTAGAGTGGGACGATCTTCGTGCGCAGCTCGCGACCGTTCTCGACGGCCTCGGACCTACACCGGGGCAACCTCGGGGGCCCGTCGAAGAGGTCGTGTCGGCGTTTGCCGACGGTCTCGCCGGAAAGGGCGATGAGCTCAACTCGACGTTCAACAGTCTGTCGAATGCCCTGTCGGCGCTGAACAGGGGTCGCGGCGATCTGTTCGCCGTCGTGCGCAACCTCGCCCTGTTCGTCAGCACGCTACGCACCAGCGACCAGCAGTTCGGCGCCTTCAACACCGATCTGGCCACACTGACGGAAGCCCTCAGCAACTCCGATGACGAACTCGCCCGAGGCGTCGACGAATTCCGGCAACTGCTCAACCGGACGAGCGACTTCCTCGAGCTCAACGGCGACGTCGCCGTGAGCAACGTCAACAATCTGCGGCAGGTCACCGACGCGCTGCTGCAGCCGGAAGCACTCCAGGGCCTGGAGAACACCCTGCATGTGCTGCCGTCGTTCGGCGGCAACTTCGTCAACATCTACTCTCCGGTGAACGGCGCCCTGACCGCCGTGCCGGTGCTCAACAACTTCGCCAATCCACTTCAGCTAATGTGCAGTTCGATTCAGGCGGGAAGCCGGCTGGGCTATCAGGAGTCCGCGGAACTATGCGCGCAGTACCTGGCACCCATCCTCGACGCGATCAAGTTCAACTATCTGCCGTTCGGCATGCAGCCGTTGACCACCGCGAGCACACTGCCGAAGTACGTCGCATATTCCGAGGAGCGGTTGCGGCCGCCGCCCGGCTTCAAAGACACCACGGTTCCCGGGTTGTGGGCCCGCGATACGTTGTTCTCGCACGGCAATCACGAACCGGGGTGGGTGGTGGCTCCCGGCATGCAGGGACTCGACGTCCGGGCTTTGACCTCTCAGATGCTCGCGCCCGATTCGCTGGCGGCCCTACTCGGCGGCCCTGACCCGGCGCCGCCGCAGGCAGGAGTCCGGGGCGGAGCACCCCCCAACGCCTACGACCGGAACAATCCGCTTCCGCCGCCGTGGTATCCGCAGCCGGCGCCGACCCCGGTTGTGCAACCCCCGACCCCGCCCCTGGCCGCGGAAGCGGGAGGACAGCCGTGAGACGCACCATCATGAGGGCGGCCGCACTGCTGTGCTGCCTGTTGCTCGTCAGCGGCTGCGGCTCATGGCGCGGGCTGGCCAACGTGCCCATGCCGGGCGGTCCGGGTACCGGGCCCGACCACTCGACCATCTACGTTGAGCTGGAGAATACGTTGGCGCTCAACGTCAACAGCCGTGTCCGCGTCGCGGACGTGTTCGTTGGCCGCGTCTCGAAGATCGAATTCCGGCCGTGGAAGGCATTTCTGACGCTGGACTTGGACGCCGGGGTCAGACTGCCCCGCAATGCGACGGCCAAGGTCGGCCAGACCAGCGTGCTCGGCAGCCAGCACATCGAGCTTGCGGCCCCGCCGGATCCGTCCCCTCAGCCGCTTCGCACAGGCGACACCATTCCGCTGGAGCGCACAGCAGCTTTCCCGACCACGGAGCGAACCCTGGCCAGCGTCGCCACCGTCTTGCGCGGCGGGGGCATCTCCAATCTCGACACCATCTCGACCGAACTCGACAAATTGTTCACCGGTCGCGCCGAACAGATCAGGGAGTTCCTCAACCAGCTCGACACCTTCGTCACCGAGCTCAACGGTCAGCGCGACGGCATCACCCGCGCCCTCGAGGCCACCAATGATCTGCTGACGATCCTCGCCGCGGGCAGCGACGTCGTCAACGCAGCGCTCACCGAACTACCGCCGTTGATTGCACATTTCGACGCCAAACGTGAGGTGTTCGCTGACGCGACGATCGCCCTGGGACGTCTGTCGCGTGTCACAGGAGATGCCGTCACGGCTTCCCGCGCCGATCTGGAGACGAACCTGGCCCTGTTACAGCGGCCCCTCACCCAGCTCGGCTACGCCGCCCCGTATGTGCTCGGCGCCCTCAAAGTGCTTCTCACCGCCCCGTTCAACATCGACGATGTGCCCAAGGTGGTGCGCGGAGACTATGTAAACATCTCGGCGACCATCGATTTCACCCTCAGTGCCATCGACAACGCGCTATTGAGCGGCACCGGATTCTCCGGGGCGCTGCGCGCGCTGGAGCAAGCGTGGGGCCGCGATCCGGCCACGATGATTCCCGACGTCCGCTACACGCCGAATCCCGCCGATCTTCCTCCCGAGCGGGGTCGATAGCGATGCTCACCAGGGGCCGCCGCGTTCAGCTCGTCGTATTCGCGATACTGACCGTCATCTCCGTGGGGGTGCTGGCGATCTACTATTTGCGGCTACCGGCCCTTGCCGGGATCGGCAGGTACACACTCAATGTCGAGCTCGAGTCCTCCGGTGGGCTCTACCCGACTGCCAACGTCACCTATCGCGGCACCACAATCGGCAAAGTCACTTCGGTGGAGCCGATCGGTGGCAGTGTGCGAGCCACGCTGTCGATCGACGATGACTATCGGGTGCCCGTCGACGTGGTCGCCAATGTGCACTCGGTGTCGGCGGTCGGAGAACAGTTCCTCGATCTGGTCGACGAGGGTCCGGGTGAGGCGTTCCTGGCCGACGGCCAGACGATCGTCAGAAGCACTGTGCCGCAACCGATCGGCCCGTTGATCGATGCGGCCAATGAAGCCGTCGATGCGCTCCCTCAAGACAAGCTCGCCGCACTGTTACGTGAAACATCAACGGCTGTAGGCGATGTCGGCCCATCGCTGCAGCGACTTGTCGACTCGGCACAGGCGCTCGGCGGTGATCTTGCGGCCAACGCCGATTCCCTCGATGCACTCATCGACGACTCCGGTCCGCTACTGGAGAGTCAGGTGTCCACCGGTGCGGCGATCAACCAGTGGGCGCGCAACGTGCGCGACCTGGCCCGGCAGAGCGCGCAGCGGGATGAGTCGGTGCGCGCCATCCTGCAGACTGCGGCTCCGACCGCTGACGAGGTGGGTGCCGTTTTCGGCGGTGTACAAGAGGCACTCCCCCAGGTGCTTGCGAACACCGCGGTGGTGTTCGACATGCTCAAGCGATACAACGCCGGTGTCGAGCAGGGGCTCGTATTCCTACCTCAGGGAGCGTCGATCGCCCAGACGGTCGTCGCCCCGTTCACCGACTCCGCGGCGCTCGACTTCCGGCTGGCCATCAACGAACCGCCGCCGTGCCTGACGGGTTTCCTACCTGCCTCCGAGTGGCGCTCGCCTGCGGAGACCACGACGATCGATCCGCCGGCGCGCGCGTACTGCAAGATTCCGAAGGACTTTCAGGCCAACGTGGTGCGCGGCGCTCGCAATTACCCGTGCGCCGACGTGCCAGGCAAGCGTGCCGCCAATCCCGAAGAATGCCGCAGCGACGAACCCTATGTGCCGACGGGAACCAATCCCTGGTACGGCGATCCGAACCAGATCCTCGCGTGTCCCGCCCCCGGGGCACGATGCGATCAGCCCGTCACACCGGGAATGGTCATCCCCGCGCCCAGTGTCAACAACGGTCGCAATCCTGCGCCGGCCGATGCCCTGTCTCCGTCACCGGGCCCGGTGAGCGATCCGCTGACGCGGCCCCGTTCCGGCACGACGCAGTGCAGCGGCCAGCAGCCAGTGCAGTGCACCTATACGCCCGCCGACATTCCCTCGGCGATCTACGACGTGTCCCGCGGTCAGGTGGTGGCCAGTGACGGCACGGTATTCACGGTGTCTTCGCCCGTGCCCACAGGTCAGGAGTGGAAGAGCATGCTCGCCCCGGCCGGATGACTGCGAAGCAGGCTCGACGTCGGCGCTGCGTGGACGAAACGTCGACATCGTCGCCGGCCCTTAAGCTGACGCAGTGGCAAGACCCGAGCGCCGCGGCGCGGGGCGCAGCACCCCCGACGAGTGGCTGCAGGCTGGATTCGCACTCCTAGCGGAGGACGGCTTCACTGCACTAAAGATCGACACCTTGTCGGCACGCCTCGGGATTACGAAGGGCAGCTTCTACTGGCACTTTGCCGACATGGCGGCGTACAAGGCAGCACTCGTGTCGGCGTGGGCGCAGTGGCGTGACGATGACCACCGCCGATTCGCCGAACTGGAGATGCTGGCGCCCCGAGACCGGCTGATCAAGATGACGGCATTTCTGATCAGCCCTCGCCAGTGGATGCTTGAGCGTGCAATGCGGGAGTGGGCTCGATCCGATCGTGCCGCCGCCCGCAGCGTCAAAGCCGCCGACCGTCGCGCCCGGGCCGCGGTTCGGCAGGCTTTCCTCGACCTCGGACTGAGCGAGGCGGTCGCCGAACAGCGGTCGCAATGGCTCTTCGCCATCGGCATCGGCGCTCTGCACCTGTCGAACGCGAAGTCACCGAGGATCCCACTCGCACAGCGCGAGGAGCTAGTGGATTTCCTGATCCGCCCCTGAGCGCCCGGTTGGCTTTGTCAGCAGGCGACGCCGGCAAAGATAGCGCCGGTGATCAGCGCAATCACCAACGCGAGCGTCGGCATTCCGCTGAAAAGTGCGACCGTGACTCCCGCGACAGCGGCGATCAGGATCGTCAGCATGAGGAAGGCGAGCGCCCAATTCACGTGGCTGGACGCATGCGCCGTCCGGGGCGCGTCGACAGCCTTTGAGACCATCGCGCTGTCACCGATTCCGACCATTGCACGTCCTCTCTGTGATGACGGACACAATATAACGCGACAATGGCGCACATCACATCGATGACAGACATGTTGTGATCTATCCATCAATTTCGAAAGCCTCACTAACAGAAGTGATTAGCGCGCCTAATCGCGAATTCGGGCGGGTACGTTGGGGCCGATGAGAGTTGCGGGGCCGGCCGCGCTGGCGGTCGTCACGGCGGCGCTGGTGCAGTGCGCGCCGGCGTCCAGTCCGGCCCCGCCGCCTCCTGATCCGTCGTCGCCGTCACCGACGACGCAGGAACTGCCCGCGGAGACTTTCAGCACCGTCACCCCGAGCCCGCAACCGCAGCCTGCGGCGATCACACCTGTCACCGCGGCCGACCTGGGAGCGTCATGGCGTCCCGGCTGTCCCGCAGGACCCGACGAACTCATGCGCGTCGACCTGGACTTCTGGGGCTTCGACGGGCAGACACACCGCGGCTCCCTGGTGGTCCACCGGGACCTCACCGAAGAGGTCGTCGAGGTGTTCGAGCAGCTCTATCAGCTGCGATACCCAATAGAGAAGATGGAGACGGTCGAAAACTACCCCGGCGCCGACGACGAGCTCTCGATGCGCGACAACAACACCTCCGCGTTCAACTGCCGCGACATCCCGGGGAGCGGCAGCTGGTCGCTGCACGCCTACGGCCGGGCGGTCGACATCAACCCCAAGCTCAACCCGTACATCCCCAGCAACGGCAGGTATGAACCCGCCAACGCCGGGCCATGGGTCGATCGCACCCGCACCGAGCCGGGGATGCTGCACGACGGGGATGCCCCCGTTCGAGCGTTCACCGACCGCGGCTGGCGCTGGGGCGGCCATTGGAGGTCACCGCTGGACTTCCAACACTTCGAGATTCGTTGACACCGGGCGGACCCCAGTCCGAATATGTCCGAAGGTGAACCCCCGCAGGAGGTATTCCGTGTCGTAAATTAAGGCGCTTTCCTCTTGGACTGGAGACTCAGCTGCTTCATCGAATCGCCCTGCTGGCACTCGCCGCCCCGCGTCGCATCCTCGTCGCCGCGGCGCTCCTGACGGTCGCCCTGGGGGCGTTCGGGGTGCCCGTGGCCAAGAGTCTGTCGCCGAGCGGCTTCTCCGATCCGGGCTCTGAATCCGCCCACGCCGCGGCGCTGCTGACCGACAAGTTCGACCAGGGCAATGTCCAGATGCTCATCGTCGTGTCGTCGCCCGACGGCATCGACGCGCAGAAGGTGCGCGATGTCGGGACCGGAATCGTCGCCGATCTCAACGACAATCCGCACGTCGCGGGCGTGTCCTCGCCGTGGACCACACCGCCAGCGGCAGCGGCCGACCTCGTCAGCCGCGATCGCACGGCAGGCCTGATCGTCGCGGGGATCAAGGGCACGGAGGCGCAACAGCAGACGTGGGCCAAAGAGATCTCCGAACAGGTGACCCGCACCGGCGACAAGGACGACGCCGGGATCACCGTCCGAACCGGCGGCACGGCCATGGTCAACGTCCAGATCACCGACCAGTCCCAGCGCGACCTTCTCGTCATGGAGTCCCTGGCGATCCCGCTGAGCTTCCTGGTGCTGGTGTGGGTGTTCGGCGGGCTTCTGGCCGCCGCGCTGCCGGTGGCCATCGGCGGCATGGCGATCATCGGGGCACTGGCGGTGCTGCGGCTGGTCACGTTCGCCACCGACGTGTCGATCTTCGCTCTGAACTTGGCCACCGCGATGGGTCTGGCTCTGGCCATCGACTACACGCTGCTGATCCTGTCGCGGTACCGCGACGAACTCGCCGCCGGCGCGGACCGTCCGGAGGCGATCAAGCGCACGATGACGACGGCTGGGCGCACGGTGATCTTCTCGGCGACCACGGTGGCGCTGTCGATGTCGGCGATGGTGCTGTTCCCGATGCACTTCCTCAAGTCGTTCGCCTATGCCGGGGTCGCGACAGTCGCGTTCGCCGCGGCTGCCGCCGTCGTCGTGACCCCCGCGGCCCTGGTGCTGCTCGGGGACCGCCTCGATTCGCTCGACGTCCGCAAGCTGGCACGCCGCATCCTGCGCAGGCCCGAACCCCAGCCGGTGCCGGTGGAGCAGCGCTTCTGGTATCGCTGCGCGACGTCGGTGATGCGCCGGGCCCTGCCGCTGGGCGTGGTGGTTGTGGCCCTGCTGCTCGTGCTGGGCGTGCCCTTCCTGGGCGTCAAGTGGGGCTTCCCCGATGACCGCGTGCTGCCGCAGTCCGCGTCGGCCCACCAGGTCGGCGACCAGTTGCGTACGGAGTTCGCGGACAACACCGATACCAACGTCACGATCGTCATCCCGGACAGCCAAGGATTGAGCCCGGGTGACCTGACCACCTACGCGATGGAACTGTCGCGCGTGCCCGACGTCCCGGCGGTGTCCGCTCCGACGGGCACGTTCGTCGACGGCGCCAAGGCGGGTCCGCCGTCGGCGCCCACCGGCGAGAAGGACGGCAGCACGTTCCTCACCGTGACCAGTTCCGCGCCACTGTTCTCCGATGCGTCCGAGACCCAGCTGGACCGGTTACACGCCGTCGAGGGGCCGGGCGGGCGTGACGTCCAGATGACCGGAACGGCGCAGATCAACCGTGACAGCGTGGATGCGATCACGAACAGGTTGCCGCTGGTGCTCGGCCTCATCGCCGTGATCATGTTCGCCCTGCTGTTCCTGCTGACCGGCAGCGTCGTCGTGCCGCTGAAAGCCTTTGTGTTGAACATGCTTTCACTGACGGCTGCGTTCGGTGCCCTGGTGTGGATCTTCCAGGACGGGCATCTGGCCGGCCTCGGCACCACCTCGACGGGCACGCTCGTCGCGAACATGCCGGTGCTGCTGTTCTGCATCGCGTTCGGTCTGTCGATGGACTACGAGGTGTTCCTCGTCGCGCGGATCCGCGAATTCGTACTCAGCGGGCACCAGAATGACGAAGCGGTGGCCCTCGGCATCGCCCACACCGGCCGCATCATCACCGCCGCCGCCCTGATCATGTCGATCTCCTTCGCAGCCCTGATCGCCGCGAACGTGTCGTTCATGCGGATGTTCGGGCTCGGCCTCACATTGGCCGTCCTCGTCGACGCCACCCTGGTCCGGATGGTTCTCGTTCCGGCGTTCATGCATCTGATGGGCAGCGTGAACTGGTGGGCCCCAGCCTTTCTCAAACGCATACACGAACGCCTCGGCTTCAGTGAAGAACCGGCGGCGAAACCCGACAGCACAGAGGCGGAACAGGTCAGCACATGAGCGAGAAACCGATCAGCGTCATCGCGGGGGTGCAGGGCGCACTTCCGCCGCACCGATACACCCAAGACGAAGTCACCGAGGCGTTCCTGGCGGTCCCGGCCTTTCAAGGCGTCGAAGATCTGCTGCGCGGCTTGCACAAGAACGCCAAGGTCAACGCACGACATCTGGTCCTGCCACTGGAGCGTTACACCGAGCTGCTCGACTTCGGCGACGCCAACGACCTCTACATCGAGCATGCGGTCGACCTGGCCTGCGAGGCGCTCCTGGCCGCCCTCGACGAATCTGGACTCAAAGCAAGCGATCTCGACATGATCATGTCGACGACGGTTACCGGTATCGCCGTCCCGTCGCTGGACGCGCGCATCGCCGCGCGACTGGGACTGCGGCCCGATGTGCGCCGGGTGCCGCTGTTCGGGCTCGGTTGCGTCGCAGGCGCGGCAGGCATCGCCAGGATGCACGACTATCTCAAAGGCGCGCCCGACCACATCGCCGCCCTGGTGTCGGTCGAGCTCTGCTCACTCACCCGCCCCGCACTCACGCCGACCATCGGCAGCCTGGTGGGCAGCGCGTTGTTCGGCGACGGCGCGGCTGCGGTCATCGCCGCGGGTGCCCATCGCGCCGGCGCGATCGACGCGGCCGGACCGGCGGTGCTCGACACCCGCAGCCGGATGTACCCCGACTCGCTCGACATCATGGGCTGGACGGTGAACCGCAACGGATTCCAGCTCGTCCTGTCCCCGGAGCTGCCCGAGCTGATCATGCGGTATCTGCCCGACGACATGACCGGCTTCCTCGGCGAGCACTCCCTCGCCGTCGGCGACATTTCGACGTGGGTCTCCCATCCCGGCGGACCGAAAGTCCTGGAGGCCATCGCGGCGGCTCTCGACCTCGGCGATGACGCGCTCGAGCTGTCCTGGCGCTCGTTGGCCGAGGTCGGCAACATGTCGTCGTCGTCGGTGCTGCACATCTTCCGCGACACGATCGCCAAGCGGCCGACGGCCGGCGAGCCCGGCCTGCTGATGGCGATGGGGCCCGGCTTCTGCTCCGAACTCGTCCTGCTGCGCTGGCAGTAAGATGCTCGCCTACAGCCTTCTGATCGCTGCTGTCGCGGTCGAGCGAGTCGCCGAACTGGTTGTCTCGCAGCGCAACCTGAAGTGGAGCAAGGCGCGCGGTGGCGTGGAGTTCGGCTTGTCGCACTATCCGGTCATGGTGGTGCTGCACACCGGCCTGCTGGTGGGCTGCCTCTACGAGGCCTCCCACCGGGAGTTCATCCCTCTGTTGGGCTGGTCGATGTTCGTCGTCGCGGTGGCCGCGCAGGTGCTGCGCTGGTGGTGCATCACCACGCTGGGGCACCAGTGGAACACCAGGGTCGTGGTGGTGCCCAACGCCGGGCGCGTCACCGGCGGGCCGTACCGGTTCATGTCTCATCCCAACTACGTCGCGGTCGTCGTCGAGGGCATCGCACTGCCGCTGGTGCACACCGCATGGATCACCGCGCTGGTGTTCACCGTGCTCAACGCGCTGCTGCTGTGGGTGCGAATCTCGGTGGAGAACAAGGCGCTTCAATCGCTGACGGCCTCTCGAACATGAGTGGCGTGGTGGTCGCGCGATGATCGACCTGGTGGTTGCCGGGGGCGGGCCCGCGGGCCTGGCCACCGCCATCCACGCCGCGCGGGCCGGCCTGGACACTGTCGTGATCGAAAAGCGTGCCGGACCGATCGACAAGGCCTGCGGCGAGGGCCTGATGCCGCACGCGGTCCGCGAGCTCGCCCTCCTCAGTGCTGCGCCCGCGGGAAAACCGTTCAAAGGCATCTCGTACTTCGACGAGAAGCATGCCGTCACGGCGAATTTCAACGAGGGCGCCGGTCTCGGGGTGCGGCGTAAGACGTTGCACGCCGCATTACAAACGGAGGCGGAACGCGCCGGCGTGAAACTGGTGCACGACAAGGTCGGTCCGCTCACCCAGGACGCGGATTCGGTCACGGTGAACGGGATTCAGGCCCGTTATCTTGCGGCGGCCGACGGGCTGCACTCCCCCATCCGGGCGGCGCTGGGCCTTGAGTTGTCCTCCGGCAGGACGAAACGCTGGGGTATCAAACGCCATATCGCTGTCGCCCCGTGGAGCGAATTCGTGGAGGTCTACTGGTCCGAACACGCCGAGGCATACATCACCCCGGTCGCCGACGACTGTGTCGGCATCGCGATGCTGACGTCGCGGCAGGGGCGTTTCGAACAGCACCTGGCGGCGTTCCCGGCAGTGCGCGAACGCATCGACGGGCTTGCCCACGAACCGGATCGCGCGGCAGGCCCGCTGCGTCAGCGGGTCCGCAGCCGCGTCGCGGGCCGGGTCATGCTGGTCGGGGATGCGGCCGGCTACGTCGACGCGCTCACCGGCGAGGGGCTCGGCCTGTCGTTCGCGGCGTCACGGCTGCTCGTCGACAGCGTGATCGCCGACCGTCCAGGCGATTACGAGCTGCAATGGCGCAAGGTCACCCGCCGATATCGGCTGCTGACCGCGGGCCTGCTGCACGCCAGTACGTCGCCGCTGCGGTCACTCATCGTGCCCGCTGCCGGCAGCCTCCCTGGGGTGTTCCGCGGCGTGGTGAACCTGCTCGCCGACTAGGACCGAATAGCCGTCCTTGCCGTAGACCGAGATTGCGTTGCGGCCCTTGGACTTCGCCACATAGAGCGCCTTGTCGGCTCGGTCGAGGAGTTCGGCGACCGCGGCCCCGGCGTCGGAGCCTGTGATGTGCCACGGCCGCATGGTGGCGACGCCCGCGCTGATCGTCACCGTTCCGGAGTCTGTTCCCAGGTGCGGAATCGCAAGCGCCCGGATCGCCGAGGCCAGTCCGCCCGCGAGTTCGTGGGGCACATCGCATCCCGACAGCACGACGGCGAATTCCTCACCGCCGTAGCGCGCCGGCACGCAGAGGAAGGGGTCGGCGAGGTTTTTCAGCACGCGGGCGATCTGGCGCAGACATTCGTCACCGGCCTGGTGCCCGTAGAGATCGTTGAACGACTTGAAGTGATCGAGATCGATGAACAGCGCCGTGACCTGCTCGCCGTCGGCGCTGGCGCGCTCCCAGATCTCGGCGGCCCGGACAGCCAGCCCGCGCCGGTTGGCCAGGCCGGTCAGCGGATCGGTGTTGGCCATGTCGGTCAGCGAATCCTGCACCTCGCGTTCCAGCGTCACGTCACGTAGCACGGCCGCAGTCAACCCGTCGGCGGTGCGCCGGCTGTGCAGGACGTACCAGCCCCAGGTGCCGTCCTTCTTGCGGATGCGGAACGGGTCGGTCGGCCCCGGGGCATTCGATTGCGGGAAGTCGGCGCGACTGGCGCGGTCGTCGGGGTGCACCTGTTCGAGCCACATCTCCTTGTCGATGCGGCCGTCAGGGAGGTCGAGGATCTCGTGGCCGGGTGTGGCCCGGCGCAGCACGTTGCCGTCGGCGTCGACGAGGATGACGACGTCACCGGTCAGCTCGGCGACCAGTTCGTAGGCCTTGTAGCTGGCGTTGTCCAGGGCGGCGAGCCGCATGCGGTCCTCGAGCGCCGCGGCGACCATGACGACCATCGTGAACGCCCCGAGCACGAACACCTGGGCGGAGATCATCGCCTGCCCGGGGCTGTCCAGCGATGCCGCGAAGGGACCGTAGCCGGCGAACGTGCTGCCGAGCACCAGCGCGGATCCGACCGCCATCTCTGCGAAGGCCGCCGCGATCCCGGAGCGGATCAGCACGAGCAGCGCGGGCAACGCCGTCAGGAACACCAGCACGAAGCTCGACTTGGTCGCCGACGCGGCGCACAGCCCGACGGTCAGTGCTGTCATCGCCGTGAACCACGCCACCTCGCGCCAGGTGTGTCTGCGCCGGTAGTGGTCCCAACGCAGCATCAACGGAACGAGGAACGCGATACCGACGGCTTCGGTGAGGTACCAGGCCATCGCGGCGTAGAGGAGCGACGAGTCGGTGGTCGCGATCTCGCCGTTCCAGACCAGGCTCGCGATGCCGATCGGACTGCCCAGCAGCGGCGCGAGGAGGACTCCGTAGAGCAGGAACCGCCGCCAGCTGAGCAGCGAGTCGCTGCGGCCCCACACCCAGTCCTGGTCGCGGTGCAGCATTCCCGCCGCGAACGCGACCGTCGTCATCGTGGAGAAGACGCCGACCTCTGGCGACGTGTCGAGCAGGAGCCGGACGGGCACGATCTGGACGGCCGCGAACGATGCCAGATAGACGGGCCAGTGTCTGCGCGGGGAGGTCAGCAGCGCGACGAGCTGCGGCGCGACGGCCGGCCACACCATCGCATACGACCAGCTGTCCAGGTAGACGAGTCCACGGACCGCGAAGCACACCGCACCGACGACGACGGTCCAGGCGATCAGCCGGTGCAGCGGAGGCACCATGCCGACGGCGAATGCGCGCAGCCCGGAAACGCGCTCCCTACCGATCGACATTCGGACAGTCAACAACGTCAATATTCGTCTCGGCAATCCCTGGGCAATCGACGCGCCGACAAACCCCACGTTCACATCCCCGACCCCGATCCGAAACGCTCGGGCGGCACAATGACGCGTCCGAGTTTCAGCCCGAGACCGCAGGAGACCTTGTGACCGATGTCGTGAACCCCACCCCCGGTGAATCCACCGAGGTGAACGGCGTGCCGTTGGGGCCCACGGGACAGACCAGGTCAGGCATGACCGCCGACGCGCTGCGCGCCGCGGTCAAGGACCATCTCGTGTACTCGATCGCCCGGCCGGCGGCCGCGCTGACCTCCGAGCACTACTATCGAGCGCTCTCGCTGGCCGTGCGCGACCGCATGCAGAAACGCTGGATGGCCACGACGCAGGACTGGCTGGATCTTTCGGCGAAGGTCACCTGCTACCTGTCGGCGGAGTTCTTGATGGGCCCGCAGCTGGGCAACAACCTGCTCAACCTCGGCATCGAGGAGGAGGCGCGTGCGGCCCTTGCCGACCTCGGTCAGGACCTCGACGAGATCCTGGCCATCGAGGGCGAGCCGGGTCTGGGCAACGGCGGCCTCGGCCGGCTGGCCGCCTGCTACCTGGACTCGCTGGCGACGCTGGAGCGCCCGTCGATCGGGTACGGCATCCGCTACGAGTTCGGCATCTTCCGCCAGGAGATCCAGGACGGCTGGCAGGTCGAGAAGACCGACAACTGGCTGGTGCGGGGCAACCCGTGGGAGATCGACAAACCCGACGCCAGCTACGTCGTCAACTGGGGTGGGCACACCGAGCAGTACGTCGACGTGACCGGGAAGTTGCGGGTGCGCTGGATCCCGCAGCGGGTCCTGCAGGGTGTCTCCTACGACACCCCGGTGCAGGGGTACGGCGTCAACACCTGCAACACGCTGACGCTATGGAGCGCGCGCGCCGTGGAGTCGTTCGCGTTGGAGGCCTTCAACAGCGGCGACTTCTACCGGGCGGTCGACCAGGAGGTCGTCTCCGAGACGGTGTCGAAGGTGCTGTACCCGAACGACGAGCCCGAAGCGGGCAAGCGGCTGCGCCTGCTGCAGCAGTACTTCTTCGTGACGTGCTCGCTGCAGGACATCCTCAACATCCACCTTCAGCGCGCCGCACTGCCGCTGAGCGCGCTCCCGGACAAGTGGGCGATCCAGCTCAACGACACCCATCCGTCGATCGCGGTGGCCGAGCTGATGCGGCTGCTGATCGACGAGCACCAGCTGGCGTGGGACGAAGCGTGGGATCTGACGGTCCGCACCTTTGGGTACACCAACCACACCCTGCTGCCGGAAGCGCTCGAGACGTGGCCACTTCGCATCTTCGGGGAGGCGCTGCCGCGCCACCTCGAGCTGATCTACGAGATCAACGAACGGTTCCTCGACGAGGTCCGCGCCAAGTTCCCCGGCGACGACGAGCGGGTCGCCCGCATGTCGCTGATCGGTGAGGACGGCGGCAAGAGCGTCCGGATGGCACACCTGGCCACCGTCGGCAGCCACGCCGTCAACGGTGTCGCGGCGCTGCACTCGGAGTTGCTCAAGCAGAGCGTCCTCAAGGACTTCTACGAGATGTGGCCCGAACGGTTCGGCAACGTCACCAACGGGGTGACGCCGCGGCGGTTCCTGGCGCTGTCGAATCCGGGACTGCGCGCGCTGCTGGACGAGACGATCGGGCCGGGGTGGCTGACCGACATGGAACGGCTGCACGGGCTGGAGTCCTTCGTCGACGATCCGTCGTTCCGCCAGCGGTGGCGAGACGTCAAGCGAGCCAACAAGTCTCGCCTTGCCGAGTATGTTCATTCCGCGACGGGCATCGAGCTGGACCCGACCTGGATGTTCGACGTCCAGGTCAAGCGGATCCACGAGTACAAGCGTCAGCACCTGATGGTGCTGCACATCATCGCGCTGTATCAGCGCCTCAAGCAGAACCCCGGCATGTCGATTCCGCAGCGCGCGTTCATCTTCGGCGGCAAGGCCGCACCGGGATACTTCATGGCCAAGCGGATCATCAAGCTGATCACCGCGGTCGGCGACGTCGTCAACGCCGACCCGGACGTCAACCGCTGCATGAAAGTCGTCTTCCTGCCGAACTTCAACGTCAAGAACGCCCACCTGGTGTATCCCGCGGCGAATCTCTCTGAGCAGATCTCGACGGCGGGCAAGGAGGCCTCGGGCACCGGGAACATGAAGTTCATGATCAACGGCGCGCTGACGATCGGGACGCTCGACGGCGCCAATGTCGAGATCCGCCAGGAGGCGGGCGCGGAGAACTTCTTCCTGTTCGGTCTCACCGAGAATCAGGTCGAGAAGGTCAAGGCGGAGGGCTATCGCCCGGTGAGCTATGTGGAGTCAGATCCGGAACTGGCGGGCGTGCTGGAGCTCATCGCGCGCGGCGAGTTCACCCACGGCGACACCGAGGTGCTGCGCCCGATCGTCGACAACCTGATCCACCACGACCCGTTCCTGGTGCTCGCCGACTTCCGGTCCTACATGAACTGCCAGGCCGAGGTCAGCGACGCCTGGCTCAACCCCGACCAGTGGTCGCGGATGTCGATCCGCAACACCGCGCGCAGCGGCATGTTCTCGTCGGACCGCGCAATCCGGGAGTACTGCGACGAGATCTGGGGCGTGCGTCCGATGTCGGTCGACCTCGACTGACTCACCTTCCCCGCCGGAATTGCATTCCAGCAGCGAAAGTGCGGGTGGACGCCTGCGTAGATGCAATCTGGGCGGCTACCCGTAGAGGCCGCGCTCCAGCCTGCTCAGCAGCCGGAGCGCAGCCTCCAGGTCGTCGGTGCCTGCGCCGTCGAGCGCCTCGCCCAGCAGCCGGGCCCAGATCGCGCGCACGCGTCCGAGGTTCTCTGCGGCGAGTTCGGTCGAGCGCAGGACGGCATGACGGCTGTCGGTGGGGTCGGCGGATCGCCGCACCAGCCCTTTGCCCTCCAGGTCCCGCACCGCGCGGCTCAGGTTGCTGCGCTGCAGCCCGGTGGCGGCGGCCACGGCGCTGGGGCTGACGCCGGGGTGGTGGTCGATGTAGCGCAGCACGGTCACCTCGGTGACGGACAGGTCGAAGACGGACGGGTCCGCCGCCACCTGCGCCTTGACGGCGCGAGCGACCGCCGTCACCAGGTCGGCCAGGTCGGCCAGTTGTTCGGCGCGCGCTTGCACGCCTCGAGACTACCTGATAGTTGTATATTGATAACTATCATTTGATAACTCTTGGGAGCTCGCCCATGACCTCAGCTGTCGACGCCCGGCAGCGGCCTGACACCGCACCGCGGATCACCGTCGCGCTACTCGTCACGCTCGCCCTGCTGTCCGCGGTGGCGCCGTTCGCCACCGACCTGTACCTGCCCGCCTTCCCGCGGATGGTCGACGACCTGCAGACGTCACCGACCAACGTGCAGCTGACGCTGACCGCGTTCCTCATCGGACTGGCAGCGGGCCAGTTGATCTTCGGTCCACTCTCCGATCGGTTCGGCAGGGTCAAACCGCTCGTCATCGGTGCTGCGATCTGCGTGGCCGCCAGCGTGGTCGCGGTGCTCGCGCCGACCATCGAGGTGCTGATCGCCGCCCGCCTGGCCCAGGGCCTCACCGGGGCCGCGGGCATGGTCATCGGGCGCGCGATCATCTCCGACCTCGCCACCGGTCGGGCAGCTGCTCGCGCCTTCAGCCTGATGATGATCGTCGGCGGTGTCGCCCCGATCGCCGCACCGCTGGCCGGCGGCTTCCTCGTCGAACCCCTCGGGTGGCGCGGAGCGCTCGCCGTGATCCTCGTACTCGTGGTCGCGATGCTCGTTGCCGCGCTCGTCGTCATCCGCGAGACCCACACCAAGGAGCGCCGCGCCCGGCTGCGCGACGAAAAGGTCGTGGCGGGTTCACCTTTGCGCGACCTGACCAGCCGGATCTATATCGGCAACCTGCTGGCGTTCGGGTTCGCCTTCGCGGTGATGATGGCCTACATCTCGGCCTCACCGTTCATCTACCAGACGATGATGGGCTTGTCGTCAGCCCAATACGGAGCGATGTTCGGCGTCAACGCCTTTGGGCTGCTGTCGATGAGTGCGCTCAGCGCGCGGCTGACGGCCCGCCGCGAACCTCGCAGCATCGCACGTATCGGGCTTGTCGCGATTCTCGTCGCCAGCCTTGCCGTGCTCGTCCTCGCGGTGGCGCACACCCCGGCCGGCTGGCTGGCACTGCCACTGTTCGTCGCGGTTTCGGGGATGGGGCTGATCTTCGGCAACACCACGGCACTGGCGCTGGCGGCGGCACCGCGCGCCGCGGGCTCGGCATCCGCGGTTCTGGGCGCCACGCAATTCTTGCTGGCGGCCACGGTGTCGCCGTTGGTCAGCCTGGGCGGGGAGCACTCGGCCGCGCCGCTGGGGCTCGTGATGACCTGCGCCGCCGCCATCTCCTGCCTCGGCTTCGCGATCGCCCGTCCGCGCTAGGACTTACGTTTGGGGGTGCGGGGTTTCGATCGTTTCGATTCGTCCGGACTCTGTGCCCCGCGGTTGGCGAATCTGCCCAGGGTCGACACGCCGGGCACCGACGCCACCGTCCGATAGACCTCGTTGCCCGTCGCGACGAGCGCCTCGAGCTGCGGCAACAGGGCGTCCATGGTGCGCAACATCGGCGCGGCCAGCGCGAGATAGCGCTCCATCCGGTCGACCGCCACGTTCAGGCGCTCGGTCGCGATGGCCAGGTTCTCGATCAGGTCGGGCACCTCGGCCGCGAGCTTGATGGACGCGGGCGGGATGCGCAGTGCGCCGGTGGCGACGGCTTGGGCGGCCTCGGCCGCCTCGGCAGCAGCGGCCCGGATGGCCTTGATGTCGGTGGGTCTGGGGACTTTTTGTTTCGCCATGCATCCACGATGACGCACGATCGGCGCTGACGCGGGATATCGGCGCCCGCTCCGCGAAAAGCGTTGGCCTGCCGCAGTGTCGCCATGTCAAGGTGTCGGGATGCTCGATGCCTTCATCACCGACGGATTCGTGAAGATCGCCGGGGCGGCTCCGCGCGACGTTGCCGATGCGGCACGTGCACTACTCTGGCAGCGCCTCGATGCCTCGCCCGACGATCCGTCGACGTGGACGCAGCCGGTGATGTGGACGGCCGACCTGACAGGTGACGGACCGTTCGGCGAGATCGCCTGCAGCGCGGCACTCGCCGAGGCGTTGGACCGCATTTGCGGTGTCGGGGCCTGGGTGCCCCGCGGATCGCTGGGCAACATTCCCGTGCGGTTCCCGGTGACGCCGGCCGCCGACGACCGCGGTTGGCACATCGACCTCAACACCCAACTGCCCGACGGTACGTGGGTGGTGAGTGCGCAGCCGCAGACCCTCCTGGTACTGACGCTGCTGTCGGAGGTGACGTCCGACGATGCGCCGACACGGATTTGTGTCGGATCACACCGCCTGGTGGCGCAAGCCCTGGGTGACCGCACGTACGACGCCGTGGAAGCCGGCGGGCTCGTCGACCGCGTCAGTGCCGGCTGCCCGGTGCGGAACGCCACCGGAGTCCCCGGCGACATGTATGTCCTGCACCCGTTCAACGTGCACGCCGCCGACGAACACCGCGGCAGGACACCGCGGTTCATGTCGCAAGCGCCCGTCTTTCTGCGTGATTTCGGCGTGCTGCGTCGCACCCACAGCCACTGAGCACGCCCGAATCGCTGCGGCAACGTCTCGATAACGACCCGGTCACTGCCGCGCGTGCCCCTCAAGCCGCATCCGCCGCGCTGTTAACTTCGCGCGAGTGAGGTCCTTCGCCCAGCAGATCGCCCGCGGCACCCGAATCGCCATCGCCTTGGTGATCGCCGCCGGGTTGCTCGCCGTGGGCACGCCGCCCGCGGCGCGCGCATTCTCACGGCCCGGACTGCCGATCGAGCAGCTCGACGTGCCGTCGCCGTCGATGGGCCGCACCATCCGCGTCGAATTCCAGGGCGGCGGGCCACATTCGGTGCTGTTGCTCGACGGTCTGCGCGCCCAGGACGACTTCAACGGCTGGGACATCAACACCGCTGCGTTCGAATGGTTTCATGAATCCGGGGTCTCGGTGATCATGCCGGTCGGCGGTCAGTCGAGCTTCTACGCCGACTGGTACCGGCCTGCCCGCAACCGCAACGGGACGCTGACGTACAAGTGGGAGACGTTTCTGACCAACGAGCTCCCGACGTGGCTGGCTGCCAACCGCGGTCAGGATCCCTTCGGCAACGCCGTTGTGGGGCTGTCGATGTCGGGCAGTGCGGCGCTGACGATGGCCGCCTATCACCCGCGCCAGTACAAGTTCGCGGCGTCGCTCTCGGGGTATCTGGCCCCGTCGCAGAAGTTCTGGCCGCCGCTGATCGACATCGCGATGCAGGACGCGGGCGGGTTCGACTCGTTCGACATGTGGGGCAAGCCCGGTTCGGCGGCGTGGCTGCGCGCCGATCCGATGCTCAACATCAGCCGTCTGGTCGCCAACCGCACCGCGCTGTGGATCTATTGCGGCAACGGGATCGCGTCGGATCTCGACACCGGAACCGACCTGGGCGTCAACCTCAGCGCCGGCTCGCTGGAGACGATCACGATCGCCACCAACAAGGAGTTTCGCGACAAGTACCTCGCCGCAGGCGGGCGCAACGCGATATTCAACTTCCCGCCCAACGGGACTCACAGCTGGGGGTACTGGGGTGCGCAGCTGCAGGCGATGAAGCCCGACATCGTCCGCCTCCTGACGGCGCCCCCGCCGCCACCGCCACCCCCACCGCCGGGGGTGCTGCTGCCGCCACCACCGGCACCCGCACCCGCGGGCTGACTACCTGAAGTGCGGGTCGAGCAGAGTCGCCCACGCGTTGTCGAGCTGCTGCCACTCCGCCTGGCATCCGCTTGCACGGCTCTCCGGTAGCTCGCCGGTCGAGACGAGGTCGGCGTTCGCGTCCGGGTTCGATCCGTAGATCCAGCACAGCAGGTTGTAGTTGCGCGCCTCGTTGAGGGTGTGCTCATCGGCGAAGTCACCCTCACCGAGGGGGCCGTCCTCGTCGCCCGACACGTCGAACACCTTCGCGAAGTCCTTGACGGCCTGCACCGAATCCGCGTCGGGCGCGCCGCTCTCGTCCGGCTGCAGCAGTACGTAGGCGGCCAACTGGTCGGCGACGTCCTCTTCGCGTCCCGTGATCGGCAGGTCGTAGATCGTGATCGCCATGTGGCCGACCTCGTGATAGAAGGTCGCCCACTCGGCGTTGATCGCCGACGCGGACGGATCCGGATCCTGCAGCTCGGTGAAGATGCGTTCGCTGTTGGAGGTGTCCTCGTAGCAGATTGTGATGGTCTTGTCGCTCGGGCTCCAGAACGCGTTGGGCTGATCGCACTGCGCCCCGATCAGCGGGATGTCGTAGGGCAGGATCAGCGTCTGGTTGATGTCGTCGGCCATGTCTTCGAGCGCGCGGTCGCCCTCCAGCAACTCCTTGCCCCGCAGCGCTTCGGGGGTGGTGGCGTCCTGATAGGTCGCCACCATGGCCCCGCCGCCCTGCGCGGGTTCTTCGGGCGCTTGCTCGGGGGCGTCGACCTTGCCCTTGTCAGGCGCGGCCTCCGAAGTCTCTTCGGCGGTCGGTGCGGAGTCCGGTTGTTCGGGCTGGGAGCCTCCGCAGGCCACCACCAGCAGGCCGGCGGCCAGAAGCGGCAGGATACGTGTGCGCATGGATTCGGCCCCTTTGCTCGAAGCGTCTATTGACAGCCTCGCAAATAATGGGCCGGCGTGGGGCTACTTCGACGCGTCCGCGCTCAACCACCGCTTCGGGCGCATCCGGATGACGACCGACGACGCGCTCGGATACTCGTCGGCGAACTTGTTGCCCTCCTGCTCACCCAGGTAGCGGACGGCGACCGACCGTACTCCGGCATCATCGGCCGGTTCGATGGCCGTGACGTCGCCCTCGGCCGTGACGTACCGGTACGGCGGCCGCTCATCCTGGACCGTGATGGTCAACCGGCCTGCGTCGCGGATCACCCGGTGCTTCACCGAGTCCGCCTGGGTCCACAGCAGCACATCATCGCCGGGCTCATAGCGGTACCAGATCGGCACCGCGAGCGGGGCCCGGCCGGGTCGCTCGACCGCAACCACACCGATGTGAACATCGGCCAGGTACTGCTCGCGCTCGTCACTCGTCATCGTCGCCATGACTGTGACCAACCGGTGCGAGCCGGGTCACATTCCCTCAGTCGGTGACGAGCTCGAAGATCGGGATGACGCGGTCGGTGCGCTTCTCGTACTCGCCGAAGCCGGGCGCACGCTCGACGATCTTCGGGTACAGCGCGTCCCGCTCCGCACGGGGCAACTCTCGCGCGGTGACGGCTTTCGGCGGCTCGGCCCCGATCTCGACGCTCACTTGGGGATTCTCGCGAATGTTGAACGCCCAGGCCGGGTCTCGATCTCTGCCCGCGGCCGAGCCGACGATGTAGAGGCGCCCGTCGATGTCGAAGTACGCGGTGGGGTTGATGCGCGCTTCGCCGCTCTTGGCGCCGGTCGAATGCAACAGCAGCAACGGGAAGCCTTCGAACTGACCTCCCACCTTGCCGCCGTTGGCCCGGAACTCGTCGATGGTCTGCTGGTTGAAGTCGCGCTCACCGCGCATCGAATCGTCAGCCATGACCCCCATCTTGCCCGCGGAATAGACGGTATGGCGAGCGTCCGGCACCGAACGGCGCAAGGATGACGGAATGGATCACGTCACCTTCATCCCGACGCCCGAGCAGTACCGGTACACGTTCGGCGGCGCGGAGCCGGTGATGCGGATCAAGCCCGGGACGGTGCTGACCCTGTGGGCGGAGGACGCCTACGGCGGACGGATCACCACCACCGATGACGTCGCGACCGCGGCGCTGAACACCTGGGACCTCAACCCGCAGACCGGGCCGTTCTTCGTCGACGGTGCCGAGCCCGGTGACACACTGGCCGTCCATCTGGTCGACCTGACACCCGCACGCAGCTGGGGCGCGTCGACGCTGATCCCGTTCTTCGGCAGCCTGACCAGCGTCCCCGTCAGCCCGACGCTGCAGGAACCGCTGCCCGAGCGCACCTGGATCTACGAATATGATTCGGCGGCAAAGACAGTGGCGTTCACCGCGCAGGGCAGCGACTTCAGCGTCGCGCTGCCCGCCAACCCGATGCTGGGCACTGTCGGCGTGGCGCCCGACCGCCGTGAGGTCCGCACCGCGCTCGTTCCCGACATCTTCGGCGGCAACATGGACACTCCCGAAATGGCTGCTGGCGCAACATGTTATCTGCGCGTCAACGTCCCCGGCGCGCTGTTCTCTCTGGGCGACGGCCACTACCGCCAGGGCGAGGGCGAGTCCTGCGGCTGCGCCGTGGAGGGGGCGATGCACATCACGGCGATCGTCGACCTGATCAAGGGCGGCAACTCGGCGTGGCCGCGGTTGGAGACGGACACCCACCTGATGTGCATCGGGTCCGGACGCCCGATGGAGGAGGCGTGGCGGGCCGGGCAGGTCGAGATGATCACCTGGTTGGGCGAGTTGTACGGCCTCGACCGACTCGACGCTTACCAGTTGCTCACGCAGATCTCGCTGTCACCGATAGCCAACTTGGTCGACACCAATTACAGCGCCGTCACCAAGATCGACAAGCGGCTGCTTCCACCCGCACCTGCTTACGGCGGTGTGCACACGCAACTACGGTCCGCAGCAAGAGCATTGGGCAGCATCAGCTATTAGGGCCAGGTAGCCGGCGGCGGCCGCGCGATCTTCGACCTGACCTCACGGCGTGCGCCACGGCCGCTCGACGGCGAGGATGGCCTCATGGATCTCGGGCTCACAGGTAAACGCTTCGCCGTCACCGGCGGCACCCGCGGAATCGGCCGCGCCGTCGTCGAGGGATTGGTCGCGGAGGGGGCATCCGTCGCGTTCTGCGCCCGCACGCCGGACGCGGTGGCCGAGACACAGGCGGACCTGGCCGCCGACGGGGCCACCGCTCTGGGCTCGGCGGTCGACGTCGGGGACCGCGCCGCCATCGCCTCCTGGGTCGAGGCCAGCGCGGAGGCACTCGGTGGGCTCGACGGTGTGGTGGCCAACGTCAGCGCGCTGGCCATTCCGGAGTCTGTCGAGAACTGGCGCACCACGTTCGAGGTCGACCTGATGGGCACAGTCGGGCTCGTCGACGCGGCCCTCCCGTATCTGCTGAAATCCGGCGCCGGGTCCATCGTTTCGATCTCCAGTGTCTCCGGTCGCGAGGTGGATTTCGCCGCAGGGCCCTACGGCACGATGAAGGCCGCGATCATCCACTACACCCAGGGGCTGGCGTACCAGCTCGCCGGGAAAGGCGTGCGTGCGAACACCGTCAGCCCGGGCAACACCTACTTCCCCGGCGGTGTGTGGCCGTCGATCGAGGAGAACAACCCCGAGCTGTTCGCCGCCGCACTCGCGCTGAACCCGACCGGCCGGATGGCGACACCGGAGGAGGTGGCCAACGCGGTGGTCTTCCTGTCGAGCTCGGCGGCCAGCTTCATCACCGGCACGAATCTGGTCGTCGACGGTGCGCTGACCCGGGGCGTGCAGTTCTGAGTCAGGGCTCAAGTCCCCGCAGCAGAACTGCGAGACCATATTCGAACGCGTCGTCGGCCCGGGACGGCTTGGGCGCGCCGGTGGCCAGCGCGGCAGCCAGTGCGGGACCCACCTCCGTGCCCGACCGCCACGGTTCGTCCGGCGCGGCGACGTCGAGGGCCGCACCCAGCACGTAGTTGTCCACCAACGTGATCGTCCGCAGCGTGTCCGCGGGACTGAAACCCGCACGCTGCAACGTGATCGCGAGGGCGTTGTACATGGTGAACGCCTGCGGGCTGTTGACCGCGTACTGCGTCAGCAGCGGGATCAGGGCGGGGAATCTCGCGAAACTCGACCGGTAGGACCGCGCGATGTCGGCGACCACCTCGCGCCACGGCGTGCCGGGATCGTCGTCGGGAAGATTCACCTCCGACATCGCGCGCTCACGCAGTAGCTCGACGATGGCGTCTCGTCCCGACACGTGGTTGTACAGCGACGACGGCCGCACCTCGAGCTTGCGTGCGACGCCCGGCATCGTGAACCCGCCGGTGGTGCACACGAGCTCGAGCGCAGCCCCGGCGATGACGTCCACGGACAGGATCGGCTTGGGCGGACGACCCATCCCACACCTCCCTCTTGCGGTGGCGGGTGACTGAGTTCACAATAAACGAACCCCATTCGTTTTAGGAGCTGGATGATCGTTCTCACCGCGCCGGCGGCACCCCCGTTGTCGCGCACGACGGAGTCGCACCGTCCGCCGCTGCGCGTCGGCCTCGTCCAGCACCGCTGGCGTGACGACGCCGACGATCTGCGAAAAGTGTTGCGCGCGGGAATCGACCGTGCGGCCGACGAGGGGGCGACGGCGGTGTTCCTGCCCGAGATCACGCTGCTGCGCTACCCGGCCGACGAACCTGCGGCTGGGCAGGCTGACTCACTGGCAGAGGATCTACTCGACGGGCCGACGTTCGCGCTGGCCGCCGAGGCCGCCACGGCCCGCAACATCTTCGTGCACGCTTCGTTGTACGAGCGCGCGCCCGGAACCGACGGGCTCGGGCTCAACACCGCGATACTCGTGTCGCCCAAAGGCGAATTGGTGGCCAGGACGCACAAACTGCACATCCCGATCTCGGCCGGATACTACGAAGACACCTACTTTCGCGCCGGCCCGGCGGAGAATCCCTACCCGGTGTACGCGCCCGAAGGTATGGGTGCCCGCATCGGGCTCCCCACGTGTTGGGACGAGTGGTTTCCCGAGGTCGCCCGCAGCTACTCGCTCGGTGGTGCGGAGATCGTGGTGTACCCGACCGCGATCGGGTCCGAACCCGTGTTCCCCGACTTCGACACCCAACCGTTGTGGCAGCAGGTCATCGTCGCCAACGGCATCAACAACGGCCTGTTCATGATCGTGCCCAACCGCGTGGGAGACGAAGGCGCCGTGACGTTCTACGGGTCGTCGTTCATCTCCGACCCGTACGGCCGTGTGCTGGTGCGCGCACCGCGCGACGAGGAGGCGGTGCTGGTGGCCGATCTCGACCTCGATCAGCGGCGGGACTGGCTGGAGCTGTTCCCGTTCCTGTTGACCCGCCGCCCCGAGACCTACGGTGCACTGACGGAACCCGTTGACACACAACGTCCTTACGGCGCCGGCCACGAGGCCACGGCGGTGGTCAAGTGAGTAGTGCAACACTGTTCACCGGCGGCGTGATCTGGACCGGCAGGCAGGAGACGGACGCGCTGCTCGTCGTCGACGGGGTCGTGGTCGCGACCGGCGACGATGCGCGCGATCACGACGCGGACACCGTCGACCTCGATGGCGGCTTTCTGATGCCGTCGTTCGGGGACGGTCATGCCCACCCCCTCTACGGCGGGCTCGAGGCTGTCGGCCCCGCGGTGCGTCAGGCCACCACGATCGACGAGATCGTGCTCGCCGTCAAACAATTCGCTGACGCGAATCCCGACGAGGAGTGGATCGTCGGCGCCTCCTACGACGGGAGCCTCGCCGAGGGCGGCCTGTTCGACGCGCGCTGGCTCGACGCCGCCGTTTCGGACCGTCCGGTGGTGCTGCGGGCGTGGGACTACCACACGGTGTGGTGCAACTCCGCCGCGCTGGAGCGGGCGGGAATCACCGCCGACACCCCCGATCCCGTACTCGGCGAGATCCCGCACCGCCCTGACGGTTCCGTGCTGGGCACGTTGCGGGAATGGGGCGCGGTCGACCTGGTGATGAACGTGATGCCGCCCCGCGACGAGCAGCAGCGTATCGGTGCACTCGGCACGGCCGCCGACTACTACCTGGCCCGCGGCGTCACCTGGGTGCAGGACGCCTGGGTCGAGCCGGCCGACGTCGCGACGTACGTCGAGGCGGCCCGCCGCGACGCGCTGCGGATGCGGTTCAACCTCGCGCTGTACGCAGATCCGCGTCACTTCGATTCACAGGTAACGCAATTCGCCGATCAGCGCCGTCGGGTCGAGGAGGCGGGCAACCCGCTGCTCACCGCGCAGACGGTGAAGTTCTTCGCCGACGGCGTCGTGGAGAACGAGACCGGGGCGCTGCTGCAGCCGTACTGCACGGGCCTGCACGAGCATGCGGGGATGCGCAACTGGGAGGGTGACTCGCTGTCCGAGGCCGCCCGCCGCGTCGACGAGCTCGGCTTCCAGATCCACATCCACGCCATCGGCGACGCCGCGGTCCGCCAGGCCCTCGACGCGATCGAATATGTGGCGAAACAGAATCCGGACCGCGATCGTCGCCCGGTCATCGCACACTGCCAGCTGATCGACGACAGCGACGTGGCCCGCTTCGCCGCGCTCGGCGTCATCCCGAACATGCAGCCGCTGTGGGCTCAACTGGACGCACTGATGACGGTGCTGACCATCCCGCGGCTGGGTCAGGAGCGCGCCGATCGTCAGTACCCGATCAACACGCTCGACACCTCAGGGGCGCCGCTGAGCTTCGGATCGGATTGGCCGGTGTCCTCCGGGGCGCCCCTGGACGGCATCGCGGTCGCGACGTCGCGCCGCACCGCCGAAGGTACGCCCGAGGGAGGCTGGACGCCGCACGAGGTCCTGCCGATCGAGCGGGCGCTGACCGCCTACACCTCGGCGGTGGCCAACCAGGCTTTCGCCGAACATGTTTGGGGTGCCCTGACCCCGGGCTCCAGCGCCGACATGGTCTGGCTGCAGAGCGATCCCCGCGCCACCTCGCCGCTCGATCTGCCCGCGGTGGGCGTGCGGACGACGTATCTTCGCGGAGTGCCGATGTACCAGGCGCGGGACTGAAAGGCTGATATGACTTCGGAATTCATCGCCGACACCGACGAGGGCAGTCTCAAGCGAGCACTGGGCCTTCCGTCGCTGGTGTTGTTCGGTCTCGTCTACATGGTGCCGCTGACGGTCTTCACCACCTACGGCATCGTCACCGAGACCTCCGGCGGCCGGCTTCCGCTGGCCTACATCGTCACGTTGATCGCGATGGTGTTCACGGCGCTGTCGTACGCGCGCATGGCGGCGGCGATCCCGGTGGCCGGCTCGGCCTACACCTACACCCAACGCACATTCGGCGCGCCGGTCGGATTCCTCGCAGGGTGGTCGCTGATGCTGGACTATTTGTTCCTGCCGATGCTGAACTACCTCGTCATCGGGCTCTATCTCAACGCCGCGGTGCCCGCGCTGCCCGAATGGGTCATCGTCATCGCCACCATTGCGATCGTCACGGTGCTCAACATCGTCGGCATCGTCTCGGTGGCGCGCGCCAACTTCCTGATCATCGCCATCCAGGCCGTCTTCATCGTGGTCTTCCTCGTCCTGTCCATCGGCAAGATCGCCGGCTACGGGTCGGTGGATTTCCTCGCGCCGTTCACCGGTGACGGCTCGGCGGGCGGGCTAGGCCCGGTACTCGCCGGCGCGGCGATCCTGTGCCTGTCGTTCCTCGGCTTCGACGCGGTGTCCACGCTGTCGGAGGAAGCCAAGGACGCCAGGCGTACGGTGCCGCAGGCGATCCTGATCGCGACCATCGTGTCGGGCATCATCTTCATCCTGTTGTCCTACGTCTCGCAGCTGGTGTTCCCGTCCAACGAATTCGCCGACGTCGACTCCGGTTCGCTCGACGTGATGGTGGCCGCCGGCGGCAGCTTCCTCAATGCCCTGTTCACCGCCGCGTACGTAGCGGGCGCCACCGGCTCGGCGCTCACGTCGCAGGCCTCCGTCGCACGCATCCTGTTCGCGATGGGCCGGGACGGCATCCTGCCGCGCAGGATCTTCGGGCATGTGTCGGCGAAGTACCGCACCCCGGTGTACGCCATCCTGTTCGTCAGCGTCATCTCGCTGCTGGCCATCGTGATCGACCTCGCGATCCTGGCCTCCGTGGTCAGTTTCGGTGCGCTGGTGGCGTTCTCGGTGGTCAACCTGTCGGTGATCAAGCACTACTTCATCGACCTCAAGGATCGCAGCAACACCGTGCTGAATCTGATCGCACCTGCGATCGGCTTCCTGCTGATGGTGTGGCTGTGGACCAGCCTGTCGGGAACCGCGCTGACCATCGGGCTGATCTGGCTCGCGATCGGATTCGTGTGGCTGCTGGTGGTCACCCGCGGCTTCCGCCGCCCCACCCCAGTGCTCGATCTCGAAGAAACGGTGTAGCACCTCGCGAAAGCGCCACCACGGTAGTCTCCACGCTCGCGTAGCGACACTGGTGGCGTTCTCGCGAGAGTGCGCTAGTCGAAGTACTCGCGGTCCGCGGAGTTGACGGCCGCGTGCACGGCGTCGGCCAGATCGGCGACCCGGTCGCGGTTCTCGGGCAGTTGCAGAATCGAGAAGCGCAGCAAGCCGTCCGTGGTGTTGACGAAGGACTTGGCGCCGGCCGCGGCGACGATTCCCTGCCGTGCCAGGTTGATCAACGCCGACGTTTCATCGGGGACGTACACCCACACGACGAACCCGTCCTGACTCGCCGACGCGCGCAGCCCCGCCGCCGTGAACGCCTCCAGCGCGGCGCGACGACGCAGCCGGTATCGGCCACGCGCCCGAGTCATCGCGTGGGCCACGTCGGGGTCGTCGATCAGGTTCGCGAGCGCGTTCTGCAGTACCCGGCTGTTGGACGCCATCCCGAAGCTGCGCATCCGCACGGTGCGTTCGATCAGCTCCGCACTGCCGCCGAGCACCGCGGTGCGCAGGTCGATCCCGAAGGCCTTGCAGTAGCTGCGGATTCGCAGAACGCGGTCGGGGAGGTGAACACCGAGCGACGCAGGCTCGGCGGACGCCAGCGGCCCGGCGCTGTCGTCCTCCACCACCCAGGTGCCCGGCAGTATCACCTCGGCCAGTTCGCGGGCACGGCCCGCACTCAGCGCGCCGCCCATGGCATAGGCGCCACTGGGTTGCAGGATGAGCGCGGTGGCCCCTCGGCGCAACGCATCGCTGACGGATTCGACGGTCGGGCCGTGCTCGTCGGCGCGAATTCCGAACGCCTCGATGCCCAGTTGTCGCAGGATGTCGAGATAGCCGGGGCTGACCGGCTCTTCGACTCCGATGGGACCGCCGGACGCCGCGGCAGCGGTGGCCAGCACGACGGCCTCGGTGCCCCCACCGACGCAGTTCCAGGCGGCCGCTGCGAACGGCCACGTGTGTTCGACACTGTGCCGCAGCCGTTCGCTCAGGTAGGCCCGTTCGGGGTTGTGCAGGTCGGGTGTGGCGGACAGGGCTTCGCCGAATGCCGCCGCCAGATCCGGTTGAAGTGCAGGATCCGGTGTCACGAGGGACATCTCGATGTCCTGCCAGTCGACGTGGTCGCCTGCCGAGGCCGCGACCGGCCGCGCGGGGTCGACGACGACGGTGCCGCCGCGACGACGGGTGTGCAACCGGCCCGAATCGCGGACCCGGCTCCACGCGGTCATCACGGTGCCGGGACTCACGCCCGCAGCACGCGCGAAGTCTCGGATGGTTGGAAGGTGTGATCCCGGTGCGAGTTCACCGCGGTCGATGAGCCGAGTCAGCCCGTGCCCCAGATCTTTCGACGAGGTGGCTCGCAGCCGCTGCGCCAGCCACGCAGCGTCGACGTATTCCGTCATCGTCACGTCGTCTCCGGCAGAACGCTCGTCATCGGCTCAGCAACTCTGCGCGTCCCTCCCTGCGCACCGGCTCGAGAACTTCGGACACGATCAAGTCCAGGTTGTTCTTCCACTGCGCCAGCGTCAGTTTGGCGGGTGCGACCTGCAGCAGCACTTCGTCGACATGGTCGAGCTCCGGATCATTGCGCAACCGGTCCCGCACCAACTCGGGATCGCCGTACCACGGAACGCCGTTGCCGTGCTTGACGTGCAGGTCGATGGCCGCCTGCCCCGCCAGCTGGCGCGCCTGCGCCACCGTGTCCGCGACGATCACGGTGCGCGACGCCGCGATGCGCTGCTGCGGGCCGGCATTCGACCGGAACGCGTCGATGGCCTCGCTGTGACGCGCCAGGTTGCCCTCGAACGTCAGCGCCTTCGAGGAGCGCAGCAGCAGATTGTCGCCGACCCTGCCGATCTCCTCGGCGTGCGCCGGGTCGCTAGCCACGCGCCACAGTTTCTGCCGCAACGCACCCGCTGGCGGGTAGAGCCGCCGGCCGCCGCCGAGGTCCTCGCCGTCGAGCACCGACCGCAGGCGCGCCACCTTGTCGGCGTACACCCGCAGCCGGTCGTCCCAATCGACCCCGAACGGCTCGAACGCCCAGTCTTCCAGTCCTGAGCCGAGACCGAGCTGCAGCCTGCCGTTGGACAGCGCATCGGCGATCACCGCGTCCTCGGCCACCCGGATGGGGTTCTCCAGCGTGATGACGACGACACCGGCGCCGAGCCGGATCCGGCTCGTGCGCTGGCTCGCCGCCGCCAGGAACACCAGCGGCGAGGCGATGGTGCCCTTGTCCGAGCGGAAGTGGTGCGAGGTGATCCACGCCGTCGACAGCCCCAGCCGCTCGGCATGCACGATCAGATCGAGCCCGTCGTGATACTGGCGGACCGGATCGGCCTGGGTGTCGTTGAGCCGGAAAAAGAGGCCGAACTCAGGGAGACCGGCGGAATCACGTTCCGTTGGGGCGAGCGAAGCGACGGGGGACTCAGGTTCCCTGGGGGCGAGCGAAGCGACGGGGGACTCACGTTCCCTGGGGGCGAGCGAAGCGACGGGGGACTCAGGTGGCCGAGTCATCGCCCAGCCAGGTGTCGTAGGCCCAGAAGTTGACCATCCCGCGCGGTGCGTCGAGCCACCGCTCGATCTCGTTCACTCTGCTCGTCGCTGCCGCGTTGTAGCGCTCGGTGTACAGCGGCAGCGTGGTGACCTCGTCGAGCAGCGCGAACTGGGCGACCTTGTCGTAGGCCGCTTTGCGGTCCTGCTCATCGAGCGCAGTGCGACCGTCGGCCAGCCAGCCGTCGACCTGAGGGTCCTCCAGTTTGGGGCCGTTGATCGCGCCGCCGGTCTCGTAGATCTTCTCCAGCACCACGCCGATGTCCACGCCACCGACGGCGCGCGGGAACGCCTCGTAGGTGTTCGTCTCGCGGACCACGTCGACGGTGCCCTCATCGCGGAACTGCAGGTCGACCTCGACGCCGGCGTTGGTGCGCAGCTCGGCCTGGTAGGCCTCCAGCACGGTCGACAGCGGCGGCTTGGGCTCGGTGGCGATCAGCCGGATGGTCAGGCGCTGGCCGGCGGCGTTGGTCCGGTAGCCCTCGCTGTCGCGGCCGGTCCAGCCGGCCTCGTCGAGCAGCTGGTTGGCCAGCTCGACGTTGCCGCCGTAGGCATTTTCGTACTTGGCGTCGTAGAACGGGCTCTGCGGGCCGACGATGCTCCACGCGCGATCGGAGCTGCCCTGCAGCACGGTGTCGATGATCGGGTTCAGGTCGACGGCCTCGCGGAGCGCGCGGCGGACCCGCACGTCCTTGGTGTTGTCGCCGGTGACGTTGAAGTACAGCGACCACGGCGACACGTTGGACGGCTTCCATTCGAACTGGAAGCCCTCGACGCCGTCGAACTGCGCGATGTCGGCGGGCGCGACCTGGGCGATCGCGTCGACCTCACGCGAACTCAGCAGTCCCGCACGCACATTCGGCTCGGGGATGACCTTGACGACGAGCTCGTCGAGGTAGGCGGCACCTTCGTGCTTGGCCAGCGCGGACGGCCAGTTGTAGTCCTCGTTGCGCGTGAAACGCAACTCGGCGCCTTCGACGACCTCGGTCAGGATGAACGGTCCGGTGCCGGCGATGCCGACGCCACCGGCGGCGACGTCGGGGTTCTGCAGTGACTTCGGCGAGATCTGGGCGCCCTGCAGCGAGGCCAGGGTGTTGAGCCAGTTGGCGGTCGGCTCCGACAGCACGGTGCGCACGGTGTACTCGTCGACGACCTCGGTCGCCTTCAGCGTCTGGAATGTGCTCTTCGCCGTGGACGGCGCGTATTCCTTATCGGTGATGATCTTGTCGAAGTTGGCCTTCACCGCGGCGGCGTTGAACGGCTCACCGTCGGTGAACTTCACTCCCTGTCGCAGCTTGAACGTGTAGGTGAGGCCGTCGGGTGAGCGGTCCCAGCTCTCGGCCAGCCACGGGTGGATCGACTCGTCGTAGTCGATGGCCACCAGGCTGTCGAAGACGTTGCGCAGCACCTGCACCTCGGTGCAGCAGCCGCGCACGTGGGGGTTCATCCCCTCTTCGGGGTAGTCCGCCTGTGCGACGGTGAGCGTGCCGCCGCGTACGGGCTCGCCGTTTCCGCCTCCGCTGCCGGTATCGCTGCCGCAAGCGGTGAGGGTGAGCAACGCAGCCAGGGCCAGCGCTACCCACCGCAGGGCCAGGGTCAGGGGTCGTTTCCTACGGGTCATGAGTCGTTCCATTTCGTGAAAGGTCCGCACACCTTGTGCGGTCGGAGGTTTGAGGGGTCGGCGGGGCGTCAGCTGCGACAGCTCATAGGACCGGCACCGCCTGCAGCAGGGCTTGCGTGTACGGGTCACGCGGGTTGTCGAACACGTCGTCGGCGGTGCCTTCCTCGACCACGCGGCCCCGGTGCATCACGAGCACACGGTCGGCGACGTGGTGGACCACGCCGATGTCGTGGGAGATGAACAGCAGTGCGGTTTTTCGGGCGGCGCGGATCTCGAGGAGCAAGTCGAGGATCTGCGCCTGGATGGACACGTCGAGTGCGGAGACGGCCTCGTCGCAGACCAGCAGTTCGGGGTCCGAACCCAGGGCCCTGGCGATCGACACCCGCTGGCGCTGGCCTCCCGACAGCGACCGCGGGTGTCGATCGATCACCGTGGCGGGCAGATGGACGAGATCCAGCAGCTCTCTGATGCGTGCGTCGCGGCCAGGCCGACCATGTTGACCGAGAGCGACTGTCTCGCCGATGATTTCACGAACCGTGTAGCGCGGGTCGAATGACCCGACCGAGTCCTGCGCGACCAGCTGTACGGCGCCCAGCCGTGAATCGGTGAGTGAGACGTACCCGGTGTCGGGTTCGAGAAGGCCGGTGACGATCCGCGCGACGGTCGACTTGCCCGAGCCCGATTCGCCGACCAGTCCGACGACCTCGCTGCGATGGATCGCGAATGTCACGTTCTCGGCGGCAGTGAACTCCTGACCCCGTCCCTGGCGGTAGTACTTGCCGACGCCGACGACATCGGCCACCACTTCGGAGCCGACCGAAACCGCGGGCGGCGCAGCCGCGTCCGGTGCAGTGAGCCGGCGCCCTCGCGTATCGCGGCCCGGCACGGCGGCCACCAAGGTGCGGGTGTATTCGTGCTTCGGGTGATGGATCACCTCGGTGACGGAACCCCGTTCCACGACACGGCCGTTGTGCATGACGATCACGTCGTCGGCGACTCGCGACACCACCGCCAGGTCGTGGCTGATGAGCAGCACTCCGCGACCGTCGTCGGCCAGCGTGCGTAGGAGCGTGAGGATTCGGGCCTGCACGGTGACGTCCAGGGCGGTGGTCGGTTCGTCGGCGATGAGAACGTCGGGACGGCCGGCGAGCGCCGACGCGATGAGCGCGCGCTGACGCAGCCCGCCGGAGAGTTGGTGCGGGTAATTGCGGCGGCGGTAGGCCGGATCCGGGATGCCCACTGAGTCCAGGAGTTCCTCGACGGCGGTGACCCGGTGTCGGCGGGGCAGCCGCAGCGCCTCCGACACTTCCGCCTGCACGGTGCGCAGCGGGTCCAACGACGTCAGGGCGTCCTGCAGAACGAAGCCGATCTGCGCGCCGCGGACCTTACGCCAGTCCTTGTCCCGGTAGGGGCGGGCGTCGGTTCCGTTGATGACGAATGTGGCGGCTTCGACTCGGCTTCCGTCGCCGGCCAGGCCAACGAGGGTGCGGGCGGTCACCGACTTGCCCGATCCGGATTCCCCGACGATCGCCAGGATGCGTCCGCGCCGCACCGTGAAGTCGACGTCGGCGACCACCGGCAGCGGTGAGCCGTCCTCGGCGCGCACGCTGTCGAACGACACGGTGAGGCCTTTGACGTCGACGAGGACGTCGCCGGTGCTGCCCGCGGGCGGCGCGGCTGCGATGATCCCGGCCGAGACGGCACTGGTCATGACTGTGCCCTCCGTTCGAAGCGGCGCTGCAGGTTTCGGCCGACGATCGAGACGCTCACCACGGTGACGGTGATGAACACGCCGGGGAAGAAGCCGACCCACCATGCGACCCGCAGGTCCTGCCGTGCGTCCGAGAGCATCGAACCCCATTCGGGCAGAGGAGGAGTGGGCCCGAAGCCCAGGAAGCTGAGCCCGGCCGCGCCGATGATCGCGGTGCCGATGCCGAGCGTTGCGAGCACCGGCACCGTGCCGAGCGCGTTGGGAAGAACGTGGCGGACGGTGCGACGCGCCGCGGACGCGATGGCCAAGCGGGACTGCGCCACGTAGTCGGATTCGCGCACGCGCAGCGTTTCGGCGCGCACCACGCGTCCATATCGTGGTGCCGACGCAATCGCGATGGCCGCGATCACGTTTCCGGTTCCCGGCCCGGTCAGGGTGATGAGCATCAGCGCGAACAGCAGGTCGGGAAAGGCGCCGACGGCGTCGAACACCCGGGAGATGCCTTCGTCGACGCGGCGGTGCGAAACTCCGGCGATGAGCCCGAAGAACACGCCGATGACGACACCGAGGACGGTCGAGGCGACGCCGATCAGGATGGAGTAGCGCGCCCCGTGCACGACCCGCGACCAGACGTCGCGGCCCAGGTGATCGGTGCCGAAGATGTGCTCGAAGCTCGGCGCCGCAAGGGCATTCGACATGTCACTGGCCAGCGGGTCGCGGCCGGTGAACAGGCCGGGAAACACGACGGCCAGCACCAGTAGGGCCAGGATGGTGGCGGCGATCACCAGGCCCGCGTTGCGGAATCCGGTCAGGCCCGAGGACAGCGAGCGCCCGGGAAATGCGAAAGTCGTTGCCATCTAACGCACCCGCAGCCGGGGGTCGATCCACAGGTACACGATGTCGACGATGGTGTTGACCGCCACGTACAGCGCAACAGCCAGCAGGGTGATGCCGAGAACAGTCGGGACGTCCTGGCGCGTCACCGCGACGACGGTGGCCTGCCCGATCCCCGAGCGGCCGAAGACCTGCTCGACGATGACCGTGCCGGTGAGCATCCCGCCCACCGACCAGCCGGCCAGCGTTGCCGCAGGGATGAGGGCGTGCCGCAGTCCGTGCCGGATCTTCAGCTGCCACGGCGAGATGCCGCGCGCGAGAGCCGTCACCGCGTAGGGCTGTTCGAGCGACCGCTCGATGCCCTCGCGCAGTACCTGCGACAGCACCGCCGCCAGCGGCAGCCCCAGCGTGAGACTGGGCAAGATCAGGTTCTCCAGCTTGCTTCCGCCCACGACGGGAAGCAGACCCAGCTGGAACGACAGCACGGTGATGAACACGATGCCCAGCCAGAACGTCGGGATCGACGCGAAGGTCAACTCCCCCAGGTAGGTGATGCGGGTGGCGACGCCTTTGCGGCCCGCGGTCGTCACCGAGACGGCCAGCGCCACGACGACGGCGATCAGCGTCGCCGCCCCGGTGAGCTGTGCGCTCGCGACGAGACGATGGCTGAACAGGATGTCGCTCACCGGAACTCGCTGTACGTAAGACGTCCCGAAGTCGCCGTGCACCAGCCGGGTGAGGAAGTCGATGTACTGCACGAACAACGACTTGTCCAGGCCCCACTGCGCCTCGATGGCTGCCCTCAGTTCCGGAGTGTCGAACTCGCCCATCAGCAGCGTGACGGGATCACCCGGTGACAGATGCACCGCCAGGAACGCCGCCGACGCGGCCAGCCACAGCACCACCACCGCGGCGAACAGCTTCTCAGCGATATAGCGCGCCTGGAAAGCGGCACTCGACCAGCGGCCTGCTCGCCGGGGCGGCGAGGTGCGCCCGTAACCCTGGCCCACCGCGGCATCCGCGCCGGGCAGGCTGGTGTGCGAAGTCTCGAGGACGGTCATAGAGAACGCGACGGCATCAGCCGAACGCTGCCTCCCCCACCTTGTGGATCCGCCGTGCCGGCTGGTGCTCGTCGAAGCCGTCGCCCGGACGCTCGAGCCCGAGCGTGTCCCGCAATGTCGTCCCGGGGTATTCGGTGCGGAAAATGCCCTTGCGCTGCAGCAGCGGAACGACGTGGTCCACGAATGCGGTGGCCACATCGGGCAATTGGGCCGACATGATGTTGAAGCCGTCGGAGGCGCCCGCCTGGACCCAGGTCTCGATCTGGTCGGCCACCTGCTCGGGCGAGCCGATCGCGGTCACGTGCGTCAGGCCGCCTCCCTGCCGAGCCAGGATCTGGCGGACGGTGTACTTCTCGCGGCGCGCGGTGCCGATGAGCGCCGCGAAATGTCCACCGGACGCGCCGAGTTCGCCGTCGGCGGGAACGAGGTCCCACGGCAGTTCCTTGTCGAGGTCCAATGCCTCCACCGGGACCCCGATCTGCAACGCCAGCGCGTTGATCGCGAAGCGCTCGGTGTGTAGCTCGCGCAATTCGATCTCACGGGCACGGGCCTCGGCCTCGGTCGGGGCGACCAGCGTGATGAGGCCCGGCAGCACCCGGACGGTGTCGGGATTGCGGCCCCAACCCTTGGCCTGCTCCCGCACCGTGTTGCGGAACGCGATCGCCGATTCGATGGTCGGCTGCACGGTGTAGACGGCATCGGCGAAACGCGATGCCAGACCGATGCCGTCCGGCGACGACCCGGCCTGTACCAGTACCGGGTGGCCCTGCGGGGAACGCGGGAGCGGAAGCGGCCCAGCGGTGTTGACGTACTCACCGGTGTAGTCGACGGCACGGATACGGGCCTCGTCGACGTAGGTTCCGGTCTCGCGGTCGGCGACCCAGGCGTCGTCGGCCCAGCCGTCCCACAGCGCGATGACGGCCTCGACGAACTCGTGGGCACGCCGGTAGCGGGCGTCATGGTCGAGCCCATGTTCGCGGCCGAAGTTGCGCGCGACGTCATCTCCGTTGGTGGCGACGATGTTCCATGCGGCACGGCCCTTGCTGATGTGGTCCAGCGTCGAGATGCGGCGAGCCAGGTTGTAGGCCGAGTTGTACGAGCTCGAACCGGTGGCCACCAGTCCGATATGGCTGGTGTGCTGCGCGACGGCGGCGAACGCGAGCGTCGGGTCGAGGCCGCGGAACGGCCGGTACTCACCGCGGTAGCGCCACACCGGCGTGTCGGCCAAGAAGACGGCGTCGAATTTGCCACGCTCGGCGATCTTGGCGACCTCGATGTAGTGCTCGAGGCTGCTGTACTGCTGGGCGTCACCGTCGGAAGTCTCTCCCGTCGCTGCGCTCGCCCTGGGAGCGCGCCAGGCGCCCGGGAACACCCCGCCCGGAATGAGGTTGAGGTTCAGGGTGATCGAGTCGTGTGGGAAGGTCATTGCGGTCTCCTAGCGCTCTACCGGGAAGCCGACGATGCTTCCCCATTCAGTCCATGAGCCGTCGTAGACGCGGACGTTGTCGTAGCCCAGCACCTCCGACAGCGCGATCCAGCCCAGCGTCGACCGGTGCGACAGCCGGCAGTAGTTGACGATCACAGCCGGTGTGTCGCCGACCTTCTCGTCGACGAGCCGCTTCAGGTCCGCGCGATCCCGAAGCCGCCCGTGCTCGTCGAGCAGGTCACGGAAGAACAGATGCTTGGCACCGGGGATGCGGCCGTGGCGTTCCGCGCCATGGTCGATGGGCGCGTTGGGACCGCTGACACGGGCGCCGCTGTACTCCTCGGGCGTGCGGTAGTCGAGGATCAGCACATCGTCGCGACCCAGCAGGGCGCGGACGTCGTCGCGGCCGATGCGTAGCCGATCATGCTCGGCGGTCGGTGCCGGCACGGGCAGCGGCGAGGTGGGGGCGATGCGGTCCACGGCGCCGCCCGTCCGCAGGCCGGCCGCCCGCCACGCTTCGAGTCCGCCGTCGAGGTAGGCGATGTCCTCATAGCCACGCACCCGCAGCGTCCACAGCACATAAGCGGCGAACTGGGTCGGATCGCCGGCAAGGACGATCCGGGAGCCCTCCCCGGCGCCGAGGGCGAACAGCCGTTCCGACAATTCCTCTCCGGTGGCCAGCTCACGCTCGAGCGGATGCCACGCAAGGTCCTTCCAGAAAACGGCGCGCGCGCCCGGGATGACCGGCTGATCCGGCGCACTGGCGTAGATCTCGATGACCGCCAGGTTGGGGTCGTCGAGACTGCCATCGAGATCCTCGACGGAGATCACGCTGCGGGTGATCAGTGACATGTGGCAGGCCCTTTGTTACAACGCGATTTGATACAAAAACTGTTGTCTGACAAGCACATTAAAAGCCGCCGGCGGGGCCGTCCATAATTTCTCTTACCGCGAGAATAAATACCGATACCCGCCGTAAGCTGCGGCAGCAGACTTTGCGTCATGCGTAGTTTTTCTCGGTCCGGTCGACCTGTCGCAATGTTATGAAACATAATTCGTGACCGACGAAGGAGGACATACATGAGCGACGCGGCACGCAGCGCCCACCTGATCGGGCCTGCGGAGCTACAGGCGTGGCTCATCCGGCGCCCCGACACGGTTCTACTCGATGTCCGCCACGTGATGCCGGCCGACCACGCCGATCGTGATGCCTACCTGGCCGGCCACCTTCCCGGCGCGGTGTTCGTCGACGTCGACGCCGACCTCGCGGGGGTGAGCACAGGCCGCAATGGGAGGCGTCCACTCCCAGGCGTCACCGAGTTCGAGAAGACGGTGCGGCGCTGGGGTGTCGACATCACCACGCCCGTCGTCGTCTACGGCGCCGCCCGCTCCCCCGCGCCCGCCCGTGCGTGGTGGCTGCTGAAGTGGGCAGGCGTCGAGTCGGTCCGCGTGCTCGACGGGGGCATCGACGGATGGACCGGTGACCTCGTGTCCGGGGATCTCGACGATCGACCCGAGAGCGACTTCGTGATCCGGCCCGGCGGGTTGCCCGTTGTCGAGGTCGAGGAGGTCCCGTCGTTCGCCGCCCGAGGCCTGCTCCTCGACGCCCGGCCCGCGATCAAATTCTCCCACCCCACCGATGCGGGCGCGGGCCATATTCCTGGTGCTCGAAGCGCACCCGTCGCCGAATTCTTCGACGCCGCAGGCTTTCTGCTTCCCGACGACCAGTTGCGGGAACGCTTCGCTGCGATCGGCATCAGCGCCGGCGCGGAACCGGCGGCCTACTGCAGCACCGGCGTGTCCGCCGCGCTCGAGGTTTTAGTGCTGTCCGTGCTCGGCGTCCGGGCCCGCCTGTATGTCGGCTCGGCGTCCGAGTGGACCGCGGATCCGTCCCGCGTCCTCGTGCGGTGACACCGCCCGCCGAACGTACCGGCCGCCGCCTGCTGCTGGACCTCAGCCCGTTCCGGCACAGTCGCGCCTACGGGCGGCTGTGGTTCGGGACGGCGCTGGGCAGCATCGGCCAGGAGATGACGGTCGTTACGGTCTCCCTGCAGGTGTACGCACTCACGTCGTCGACGTTCGCGGTGTCGCTGATCGCCGGGATCGCGTTGGCGCCCATGATCGTTCTCGGCCTCTACGGCGGCACGCTGGCCGACCGCTTCGACCGCCGGTGGGTCGCGATGATCGCGTCGGTGGTCTCGTGGGTCGCGATCATCGTCCTGACGGTCCACGCCTGGGTGGGTGGCACATTGCTGTGGCTGTTGTATGCCGCCGCGACGGTCAACTCGGTGGCGGGTACGGTCGGCGGAATCACCAGGCGCGCCATCGTGCCGCGGCTCCTACCGCGGGAGCTCCTGCCCGCCGCCGGTGCGCTCAACGGCATCAACGTCGGACTGATGGCCACGCTGGGCCCTCTCCTGGCCGCCGCCGCGGTCGGTGTGGGAGGTTTCCAGGCCGCGTTTCTGATGGACGCGGTGCTGCACACCGCGGCGTTCCTCGGCGTGTGGGCGCTGCCGGCGCTGCGTCCGCTCGACGAGGCGCAGGCCGCCTCCGTCGGCGCGCTGCGCGCGGTCCGCGAGGGCTTGGGTTATCTGCGGCGCGCGGCCAACATTCGCTTCGCGCTGACGATCGATCTGTTCGCGATGGCCCTCGCGCAGCCTCGCGTGCTCTACCCGGCGCTGGGTGCGGTGACGCTGGGCGGCGGAGTCACGACGGTGGGCGTGCTGTCCGCGTCATTCGCTGCGGGCGCGATGTTCATCTCGCTGTTCTCCGGGTGGACGGGCGGTGTGCGGCGCCAGGGCGCGGCGATCGTCGTGGTGTCCTACCTGTATGCCGCGACGATCGCGATCGCGGGCGTCATCCTGCTGGCCGCAGTCATCTGGCCTTCGCAGCACGCCACCAACACTCCCGCGATCGTCGCCCTGGCGATCACCCTGGCCGTCGGTGGTGCGGCCGACGGGGTTTCGGCCATCTTCCGTGGCGCGATCCTGCAGGCCGCGGTACCCGACGTGTTGCGTGGTCGGGTGCAGAGCATCTTCTCGATCATCGTCGCCGGCGGTCCCCGCGTCGGCGACGTGGTGACCGGCGCGGTCGCCAGCGCGTTCGCGATCTGGAGCCCGCTGGTCGCGGGCGGGGTGGCGATGCTTCTCGTCATCTGGGTGTTCGTGCGACGAACACCGTCGTTCCGCGAGTACGACCGGGATGACCCGAAACCGTGATCTACTGCGGCTGTTGAGGTTGCAGCGCGGTGCGGGCACCGAGTGAGCGGCCCTTGCCCCAGCCGAGCACCGCGCGGTAGCCGCCGATCAAACCTTCCTCCCGAAGCGCATCGGCATCGCGGAAGCGCGAATCCTCGGGCGCCGGATGCACGAGCGGTGCGACGAACAGCGCATCGACCGGACAGTACGCCTCGCACTGAAAGCAGGTCTGACAGCTGTCGTGCCTGGCGATCACCGGGATGCCGTCCTCGCCCCGGTCGAAGACCCGGGTGGGGCACACCTCGATGCACTTGTCACACGTGATGCACCGGTCGCCGTCGACGATCTCGATCATGCGGCGCGCTTCCGGTCGTCCAGCCACCGCGGTTCGGGCATGGTCCACAGATCGTCCAGGCCACCTGTGACGAGACGGTGCTGTTGGCCCGGGTCCTGATCTGGGAAGTCGAATCTGCGGTGCATGCCGCGGCTTTCGGTGCGGTGCAGTGCGGCGTGATACATCCAGCGGCTGTGGGCGAGCATCGCTGCGGTCTCGCGTTCGGCCAGACCCGATCCGCAACGCGCTGCATTCCAGAGCTCGTCGAGGTCGGCCAGCGCCGGCGCCAGCCGGTCGGCGTGGCGCAGGTAGTTGATGTCGTAAGCGGTTGTCAGACGCTGGATCTCGGGTAGCGCCGCGCGGTTGACGCCGATGCCGCCGACGTCGGCGAGACGGCTCGGCGGGCGCCCCCGCGTGTGCGCGAAGTCGGCGGCGCCGCGCCCCGCCCAGGCGCCCGAGCAGGCCGCCCACGATGCGTTGTGTGCGCCGCCGCCGGTGTAGGCACCGGCGACGAGCTGGCGGGTCGCGGTGTCCCCGGCCGCGAACAGCCCGGGAACATCTGTGGCGCAGTCATTTCCGGCGATCCGCACGCCACCGGTGCCGCGGACCGTGCCCTCGCACAGCAGGGTGATCTCGAAGAGCTCGGTGAAGGGGTCGATGCCGAGCCGGTCGAAGGTCAGGAAGAAGTTCGGCTGACCTGTCCGCATCAGCGCGCGGTCGCCCGCGGGAGCCCGGTCCAGGCGCGCGTAGACCGGCTCGTCGAGCAGCGTCTGTGCGATCAGCGTGCGGTCCTTGGTGGCGCCGGGCGCCTCCAGAAAGGAGCCATCGGCGCGATAGAACGTCGCCCAGGCGTAGTAGGCGTTCTTCGTCATCGACGTGTCTTTGGGCGCCAGCGCATAGGCGCACGAGAATTCCATGCCGGAGAGCACCGCGCCGGCTTCGGCGGCCATCAGCGCGCCGTCGCCGGTGTCGGTGTCGCATCCCATCGTCTTGGACTGGAACGCACACCCGCCGGCTGCCAGCACCACCGCGCCCGCCGTGATCCGTATCCGCGTGCCGTCTCCGCGGCGCACCGCCACAGCGCCCGACACCGTACCGTCACGGTCGGCGAGCAGATGCAGCGCGGGCGTGTGGTCCAGGATGCGGACGCCGAGGCGTTGCAGCCGGATCCGCTGCCGGCGCATGTACTCCGGGCCCTGCAGGTCCTCGCGGATCTGGCGGCCTTCGCTGTCGACAGGGAACGGGTAGCGCTGCATGCGGGCCAGCTCGTCCATCCGCACGATCGTGTCGTCGAGCACCCGCGACATCCAGCCCCGGTCGGTGAGTCCGGCGCCGAGCTTCTCCCGCTTGGCCATTGCCGCCTCGCGAAGCTCAGGAACGTCGTCGACGTACCAGACACCGGTACCCGCGGACGCGGTGGCCCCGCTGGCGCCGGTGTAGCCCTTGTCCGCGAGGACGACGTCGGCGCCGGCCTCGCGTGCCTTGATCGCCGCCCACGTCCCGGCAGGGCCGCCGCCGATCACGAGGACGTCCGTGGCGAGCGTCTCGGCTTCTCGCGAGGTCGTCAGTCGAGTCGCCTTCCCGGGTCTGCGGCGCCGTGTTGCAGCCGCCCGGACATCCTGCCCCACCCACGCGCGTCGCAAAACGAATGCAATCGCGACGATTCTTTCTGCGAAAGAGCTACAGCCCCAGCTGTTCCGCAAGCTGAGATTCCGTGAACCCACCCGGCCCGCGCCCGGATCGAGCCGCGTCGCGGGCCAGCCGCGCCAGCGTGGTGTTCAGCGGTGCCGTCCCGCCGTAGCGGTGCGCGATACGGGCGATCTCGCCGTTGAGGAAATCGGTCTCGACGCTGCCGCTGTTGCGTGCCAGCGATTGCCACGTCGAATTCGGGATGACACTGCCGGTCCCCGTGACGGGGCGGACCGTCGGCCCCTCGGCGCGCGCGGCGACGGACACCTCGAATGGCGTGTAGTCGATACCGGCCTGTGCGAGGACCCGCTCACCCTCGCGCATGACTGCGGTCGCCACCTCGCCGTCGCGGGCGGACCCCGTCAGTGCGACAACGGCATTGCTCAAGTTGGTGAGCAGCTTGTTGTACTTCCACGGCGCGGCATCGGGAGGCAGCTTCACCAGGATCCCCGCGGGCGTCCAGGCCTCGGCGATGTCCTCAAGGAGGACGCGGTCTTGGTCGGTGGCCAACGCCGCCGGCCAGCGTGCGATGTGGAACTGCGCGGCCACGGGCCATGACTTGGCGATCACCTCGCCGGGGGTCACGTAGGCGGCAGGAGTCCAGACGCACACGCCGAAGACCCTGGCGAAGAAGCGCAACGCCATCTCCTCGGCAACCACGCCGTTGAGTGCGGTGAGCACAGGCAGCCGCTCTCCCGCCGTACCGACGACGTTGTCTCCCTGGCGCACAGGACGATCGGCCCATTGCTGCAGTGCAGCGTCGAGTTGGTGGGTCTTGGTGGCGAACACCAGCACGTCGCGATCCGTGAGCCGGACCTCCTCCGGCGCGCCGGCCGCGGACACAGGTATCTGGTAGGTGTCGTCCGGCGTGCGCAGGGTCAGCCCCTTCCCGGACAGGACTTGCGCGTGCTCACCTCGAGCCACCAGAACCACGTCCACCCCGGACCGCGCCAGGGCCCCGCCGACGGTGCCGCCGACGGCTCCGGCCCCGATGATGACGTACCGACGCGACGCATGCTGTGGCACGGATGAGTTCCTCCTGACGCGGGTGGCTTCAACGGTAGACCGCCGTGTGATCACCCGGCGGCCATGGACAGCACTTCCTCGGCCGACGGCGGGCTCGGCGGATGGTGCGACAGGCACCATGGGGCGACGATGCGGTGGAACGCCTCACCTTCGGTCGCGACGTAGAAGTTGCCTGCCCGCAATCTGCTGATGTCGTCGACCAGGCCACCTTTCGCGCGCGCCATCTCGCGCGCCGTCTCGATCTGCGCGGGCGCGTTGAGCAGCCCGTAGAACTGGGTGGCCGCGTTACCGGGGATGTTCAGGTTGAGCCCCTTGGGCGCCTGGGTGGCGAAGACGAGGCCGAGCCCGTACTTGCGGGCCTGCGACGACAACGCCAGCGTGCTGCGCGTACACGGCGTGAATCCCCGTGCGGGAGCGAAGTTCTGCGCCTCGTCGATCACCAACAAACCGCCGAGAGGCTTCTCCCCCGCGGGGTTGCGTTTGATCCACGCGAACAGCGCCATCTGCAATTGATTGACGAAGCTCTGCCGCTGCTCGTCGGAGGCGAGTCCGATCATGCTGATGACCGACACCTTCGCCCGGTAGCCCTCGGACGGGGTGAGCAGCACGCCGGGGTCGACGGGCGTGCCTGCCCCGCCGAACAGCGGATCGTTGACCATCGCCGCCCGCAGGTTCTGCGACAGGTCACCCGCGATGGTGTGCGCGCCCGCCATGTTGCTGACATCGTCGGGCAGGTCGGCCAGCAACCGGACGAAGCCGGCCAGACTAGGCTCAGGTGTTCTGCCGTAGTGCTGCAACGCTTCTCGCAGCACGGCGCGGGATCGGGTGGCTTTTTGACTCTTGCCGGTGATCAGCGCGCGCGGCTCCAGCGCTGAGCACGCCGACTCGACGGCTTCGGTGAACTCGTCGACGTCGTCGAGGACGCTGGAGAAGTCGGGCAGCGGCTGGAAGGCGAGCGGGCGGCCGTTGGTCCGCCTCGGCGTCCAGATCGTCACCTCGGTGTTGCGCAGATAGTCCTCGGCACGGGCATCGTCGGAGCGGCGCCAGCCCGCCGGAACCTGCGGCCACGCCGCACCGAGGCGCGACAGATCGTTGTTGGGGTCGAGCACGATCGAGGACACACCGCGCAGCGCGCACTCCTCGACGAGACGGCGAATCAGCACCGTCTTGCCCGATCCCGAGCCGGCGAAAATCGCGACGTGCTTGCGCAACGACGAAAGTTCGACCGTCACAGGACTGTCGGTGTGCAGGTCGAAGCCGAGCGGAATCTCAGACTCGGGAATGTCGACCGGATCGTCGACGATGGTCTGCACATCCGGCTCGGGTTCGGGTTCGGCATCCACGACAGTGGAGGCGTCGCCATCCAGGCCGAGCGCCTCGATCAGCACCGTGAGACCGTGTGCCGGCTTGCGGGCCCGCAACCAGCCGGGCAGTTCCGGATCGTCGTCGTTGATCAGGTCGCGCAACGCGGTCATGGTGCGGACGTCGTCCTCGGCCAGCCGCAGCGTGCGGCCCCCCGCGGCGTGGAACTCCTCGATGGCCTCGGCGGTCTTCTTCCCGCTCGGCCATGGCGAGTTGCGGAGCAGGAACAGCTGACGGCGGTTCTCTCCCGAGCCGAATCCTGTTGCGGTGATGGCTTTTCGTACTCGGCTCAACGCAGCGCTGGCGTTGGTCGCCGCGACGGCTCGGAACGCCCAGTGCCGTTCGTCCTCGGTCGCCCGGTCGAGCGTCTCACGCAACCGAGCGTGCAGCATCACCTGTGCGCCCGGTGGCGGGTCGCAGACGAACGTCTGTTCGCCGTCGCATTCGGCGATCCACGCCTTCAGCGCGGCCGACAACAGCTCCGGCATCGTGGTGTCCTCGCCGTCGTGGGCGATCGCCGCCTCGGGCACCGCGCGCCGCCGGTATTCGGCGAAGCGCCGGTCCAGCGCACCGGACGACGGGGCAATCCCGTTGGTGGACGGCGTTTCCCAGCTCGGCTGCGCATCCGCACTCAGGTGCTCGAGCTCGACGACGTCGCCGTGTCTGAGGCACTCCCGTACGTGGGTGTCGGCGCGGATCAGCAGTTGCCGCGGTGTGTACGACGGCGCCTCCTCGAACGCCGCGGGCGCCAACGGCCAGGTGGGATACGGCGGCGTGAAACCCACAGTGGTATAGCTCGCCGTGAATCGGCGCTCCAGGATGGCGCGTCCCACGTCGGCGCTGGGCAGCGGCGACAGCACGCCGGTCACCCGGAAGCGGTCGGCGACGCTCGCGGCGGCGCGGTCCTGGATGTGCTCCCACACCGCAGGCAGGCAGGCCACCACAGGGACCGTGCGTCGCGTCGTCTGCCGCAGCGCCATCAGACCGTGGGCGACCTGTTCGAGCACGCCGTCACCGGAGGGCTGTGCCAGCGACTGCGCGAGCAGCGTGTCGATCTGATCGACGGCGAGCACCGCAGGCCCCGCCAACGCGACCAGCCGGGAGATGTCGCGCACGCATTCCTGCGCCGACGCCGGCGCCGCACGCAGTCCCCACGGCCCGCGCTCTTCGATGCTGAACTCTTCGCTGCCCTGCAGGAAGCCTTCGCCGATGTCGTGGGCGACGAAGTCGTTGGATCCGAGCAGCACCAGCGCCCGCAGCGCCTGATGGCATTGCCACACAGTCTCTTTCGCAACGACGGACAGGGCCTTGATGAAGCGGTACAGGGTTTCGGCGTCCAGGTCGTCGTCGCCGACGATCGCGCGTCGGTCGGCGCGCGACACGTGTGCCAGGGAGGCGAGCTCCCACAGCAGATCCTTGAGCTGGGTTTCTCGGTGTGCCCCCGGCCTGCCGAGGCTCTCCAGCATGCCGCTGCGCACCGACTGCCAGAAGCTGGCGGCGTCGAGCAGTTCGACCACGAAGAAGAACCCGTTCTCCGCCTGTACGCGTTCCCGGATCTGGCCGAGCAGATGCGTCTTGCCCGAACCGGCGGGGCCGCGGATCACCACGCCCAGCGGCGCGGACTCGGCATCGCGCCGGGCATCGCCGAATGCGGCCATCACATCGTCGACAGCGTGTTCGTTGAGGCCCCTCACGTGGGTGGCGGCCTGAGGCCGCCACAGGTCGTCCGAGGTGGGTGCCCACGTCAGACGAAGCGACGTGAGGGCGTCCCGTTGCAGTGCGTCCATCACGCCTCCATCGCGATCAGATGCTTGGGCCGGTCCCCGATGACCACGGCCGCGGCCCGGTCCTGGTCCGTCAGCACCTTCTGATCCTCCTGCGGGATCACGCTGACCCCCGGGGTGCGGTGCAACGCCACCAGGGCGGCGTCGACGTCGGCGCGGGAATCTGGGAGCTCAGCGCGCAACGCGGACAGCGACACCCAGCCGCCCGGCCGCGCCGCCAGCCGTCGGTACGCTGCCCGGATCCGGTCTTCAGTGGTGGCCGGGGTGACGCCGAAGACGTCGGCCAGGCTGGCGTCGGCATGCTCCAGGTAGCGGCCCAGAGCGCCGAGCACGGTGTAGAGCGTCTTTGCCGGTCCCGTCGAACGTGGCGGCGGTCCAGCGTCGATGAGGTCGCGGCACAGTCGCCAGCCGTGGTCGGTCAGCTCGTGGACGAATCTGTTTCCCACGCGCTCGGATTCGATCAGCCCGAGACGGTTGAGCTTGTCGCGGCCGGCTTTGTCCAGCGCAGGACCCAGGTCGCTCAGCCGCGGGTTGGGCACCGGCCGCGACTCGGCCATCAAGACCAACAGCACCGCCCGTTCGGTTCCGGTGAGATCCGTCGCCGTCACAGTCACGGGTGCCAACTTAACGGGGTACGGCAGGATTGCGGTGGCATGGTTGGCACCGAAGACACTTCTCCGACGCCGCGACGGCGGCATATCGCGCGCCTCGCGGTGTTCGTGGCGTTGCTGTCGGTGTTGTTCTATCTGACGGCCATCGAGCGGGTCATCGACGTCGCCGCCGTTCGAGCGCTGATCGAGTCCGCCGGTCCCCTTGCGCCGCTGGCATACGTCGTGGTGTCCGCGGTTCTCGGGGCGTTGCTGGTGCCGGGCCCGTTGCTCGCGGCCGGCAGCGGGTTTCTGTTCGGCCCGGTGCTCGGCACCTTCGTCACATTGGGTGCGACGGTCGGCTCGGCGGTCATCACCGCGGTGGTCGGCAGGCGCGCGGGCCGTGACAGCGCCCGTGCGCTGCTCGGTGAGCCTCGAGCGAACCGGATCGACCGTCTGATCGAACGCGGCGGACTGTGGGCGGTGGTCGGGCAGCGGTTCGTACCGGGGATCAACGACGCGCTGGCGTCGTACACGTTCGGCGCGTTCGGGGTGCCGCTGTGGCAGATGGCCGTCGGGGCCTTCATCGGTTCTGCGCCAAAGGCGTTCGCCTACACCGCGTTGGGTTCGACGGTCGGCGAGTTCTCGGCGCCGCTGCTGGCCGCGGCGATCGCGGTGTGGTGCGTGACCGCGGTCGTCGGCGCGTTCGCCGCACATCGCGGCTGGCGCAGATGGCGCGCCCGGGACTGAGTCAGCGCCGACCAGGGAAAATGCTCGCCGAGCGTGGCTGCCGTGTCGGCGCAGTAGCCTGCTGCCATGTCGGGCATCGTTCTCACCGAGGAGTTCCGTGAGGCGCTGGCGCTGCTGGCCGGAGGCAGGCACGTCTTCCTGACCGGCAAGGCGGGCACCGGCAAGTCGACGCTGATCCGTCGTTTCATGGCCGAGACGGACCGCAACGTGGTCGTGGTGGCACCGACGGGTATCGCGGCCCTCAACGTCGACGGCTACACCATTCATCGGATGTTCGGCTTCCGGTCGACGCTCACGCTCGACGATGTGCGCGGCGGTGAGTACCGCCCCGGCCGGTTCACCAAGACGCTGGCGTCGCTGCAGACGCTGATCATCGACGAGGCGTCGATGGTGCGCGCTGACGTCTTCGACATGGTCGCCGCGGCGCTGGAGCGTTTCGGGCCGGAACCGGGCACCCCGTTCGGCGGCGTGCAGATCGTGCTCGTCGGCGACCTCTACCAGTTGCCACCCGTCGTGCGTGAGGACGAGGTCGCCTATTTCACGACGACGTACGAGACGCCGTACTTCTTCTCGGCCCGATCGTTTCACCGCGAAGACTTTCCGACCGTGTCGTTGACGACGGTGTTCCGCCAGCTCGGTGACGACCGAATGACGGCGATTCTCAACGAGATCCGTGAAGGCGTACTGCTGGGTCATGCCCAGGAGCAACTGAACGCCCGCGCCGACAAGGACTTCGTGCCGCCCGAGGACGAATTCTGGCTGACGCTGGCGCCGACGAACCGGCTCGTCACGGCGCGCAATCGCCAGCAGCTCGAGCGACTGCCCGGTGACGAGATGGTGCACCACGCGAAGGCATCCGGCGATCTGGCCATGTTCGAGGCGCCGGTCGAAGAAACATTGCGGTTCAAGGTCGGCGCGCAGGTGATGATGCTGAACAACGACCAGGGCAACCGCTGGGTCAACGGGACGGTCGGACGCGTGGCAGGCGTGGGCTACGACCGCTACGGCGCCGTCGTCGAGGTCGAGTTCCCCGACGGCACCGGCGCGGAGGTGTCGCCGTACACCTGGGAGGTGACGAGGCCGGTGATGTCGGGCTCGTCGCTGAGCCGCGAGGTCGTCGGGTCGTTCACCCAGTTGCCGTTCAAGTTGGCGTGGGCGATCACGATCCACAAGAGCCAGGGGCAGACGCTGGACCGTGTGGTGGTCGACCTGACCGGCGGGATGTTCTCCACGGGCCAGCTGTATGTGGCGCTGAGCCGCTGCACATCACTGTCCGGGCTGGTTTTGAGAAGGCCTGTGCTGCCCAAGGATCTGAAGACGGACCGGCGCATCGCCCGCTATCTGCGGACCACGTCGGGCGACGTGGGCGCCCGGCGGTACTGCGCGATCGGCATGCTGACCGTCGGCGACGAGGGACGCATGTCACGGCCCCGGCCCGTCGAGCTGGCAGTGGCCTTCGACGACGACACCGCGGTGACCACACTGATCAACCCGCAACGCGACCTCGCCGACGCCCGAACAGCGTTCGGCATCACGGTCTCCGACGTGCTGCTGGCACCGACGCTGCGGGAGGCGTGGGCCGTCATCGCGCCGATGCTGGCGGGGTGCACCCCGGTGGGAGCCGGGGTGGACGAACAACTCGGCCTGCTCGACTTCGAGCTGAAGCGCCTCGGGTACGTGACGGCGATGCCGTTGGGCGTCGAATTGCGCGGCACGCGCATACGCGGGGCGACGGCGCTGGAGCGAGCCCGCGCGGCGCTGGACGCTCACCGTGCCAGTGAGTCCGAAGACGGGTCGTCGGCGTTCGACGATCCCGAATCGGTCGAGATGTCAGGGCTTTTGGTGAGCCGGGATTCGTCGGTCCCGACACCGGTCGCCGAGCACCTCCCGGGGTTGTCGGCGTTGATGCGGATCAGCCGGGACGTCGGTGCGGTATTGCTGGGCGGTGAGCCGCCGGCTTCCTCGATGAGCACCGGCTGGGAGGCAGGAGCCCGGCAGTCGGTGGCCGACCAGCTGCGGGCGGCGGCATCGCGGGTGCAACTCACCGACGAGGTGCTGGCCCGGCTTCGCGCGGCCGAGGATCTTCTGGGTGTCGAAATCCTCTCCGGTGCAGAGCTTGTCGCGACGCATTCGGTCGCCGACGTGCTGGTCACCGGTGCCCGTATTTGTTTCACCGGCACGGTCCAGGATTCGTCGGGGCGCATCGTCGAGCGCGACGAGATGGAGCGCCTGGCCGCCGGTGCGGGGCTGGCGCCGGTGAAGACGGTCACCAAGACCCGCTGCGATGTGCTGGTGACCGCCGAGGCCGGCACGCAGTCGGGCAAGGCACGCAAAGCGCTGGAGTACGGCAAGCCGGTGCTCAGCGCCGACGACTTCCTTTCCTGGCTCGCCTCCCGCCCCGCGGAATAGCATTCCTGGCTGCGATCCACACCCCTTTCACAGCCCTGGCTTCTCACTCGGCGCAGAATGGATGTGTGCCGTCCCCCGCATTCGCCTCGGACAACGCCGCACCGGCGCATCCGAGCGTTCTGGAAGCCCTGCACCGCGCCAACGACGGGTCCGCCCCCTCCTACGGCAGCGACGAGGTCACCACACAAGCGGTGGACGCGCTGAGGCGGGCCTTCGAAACCCCCGACGCCGATGTCCTGTTCGCCTTCACCGGCACTGCGGCCAACATCATTTCGCTGGCAGCGGCGACGAGGCCCTGGGACGAGATCTTCTGCAGCGATGTCGCGCACGTCCTGGTCGACGAGGCGGGTGGGCCCGTGCGGCTTTCCGGCGCGCAGCTCACGCGGCTGCCGAGCGTGGACGGTTTGATCTCGCCCGACGAGCTTGAGCGCAGGGTGCTCGGCCGGACCGAGGTGCACCATTCGCAGCCCCGCATCGTGTCTGTCACCCAGTCGACCGAGAGCGGCCGGGTGTGGACCGATGACGCGCTCGCGGAGTTCGTCGACCGCGCCCACGCGTTGGGCCTTCTCGTCCATGTCGACGGTGCCCGTATCGCGAATGCAATTGTCGCACTCGGTGTCTCACCTCGCGATGCCGTCGCCGACGCCGATATCGTCAGCGTCGGCGGCACCAAGAACGGCATGCTGTTCGGTGACGCCATCCTCGTGCGGCGACCCGAGCGCTTCGACGGAATCCACTTCGTGCAGAAGCAGATCGGCCATCTGGCGAGCAAGCACCGGTTCATCGCCGCACAGTTCACCGCACTGTTCGAAAACGGGCTCTGGCTGCAGAACGCCACGAACGCCAACGCGATGGCCCGCAGGCTCAGCACAGGATTGGAGTCGCTGGGATTTCAGTTGGCCTCCCCCGCGGAATCCAACGAGGTCTTCGTGAAGCTCGATGCGGATGTGCATCGGCGCCTCGCGCAGTCCTATCTGGTGCATCAGCCCGATCTCGGCGAACCGGTGGTGCGGTTCGTGTGTTCCTGGGCCACCACCGAGGGCGAAGTGGACGATGCCCTGGAAGTGCTCGCCCAGGCACTCGGATGAACCGTCGTTGACGGCGTCAACTACTAGCCTCGCTCAATATTGACCGCCGCGACAATCGCAGGCAGCCTTGAGAGCTGAACGCTCGCCATACCGGCCCGCGCTGAGCTTGCGGGGAGCAACTCATGATCGACGTGGACTATTGCGTGGTGGGAGCCGGCTTTGCAGGATTGACTGCCGCCCTCCGGCTCACACAGGCCGGCCATTCGGTGGCATTGCTGGAGGCCCGGGATCGCATCGGAGGCCGCACCTTCACGATCTACCGTGAGGACGGGTCGTGGATCGACCGTGGCGGCGCCTGGATCGGGCCGGGGCAAGACCGCATCTACGCGCTGATGAAGGAGTTCGGCATCCCCGCGTACAAGCAGTATGTGGACGGCGACGCCATGATGTTCATCGACGGCAAGAAGTACACGTATCGCGGGACGATCCCACTCTCGTTGAGCCCGTTCGCCGTCGCCAACCTCGGTGTGGTGTTCGCCAAACTCACCCAGATGTGCAAGACGATTCCGGCAGAAGCCCCGTGGTCGGCGCCGAAGGCTCGGAAGTGGGATCAGATGACGTGGGCCAAGTGGCTGGAGGGCAACACGTTGTCCGAGCCGGCCCGGATCCTGTTGGACTCCGCCGTTTCCGGGCTGTACACGTCGGCGTCGTCGGAGTTGTCGCTGCTGTTCTGCCTCTACCAGATGGCCTCGGCGGGCGGTCCGAGCTTCGTCCTCGGAGTGAAGGACGCCGCGGAGGACGCCCGCCCGGTCGGCGGCATGGGCGCCATCCACGCCGCCATGGCTGCCGAGCTCGGTGACGTCGTCGCGCTCTCCCAGCCGGTGCGCAGCATCGTCCAGGACGACGACGGCGTCACGGTCCGGTCCGAGAGCAGGACGGTACGGGCGCGACGGGTCATCGTCTCCGTGCCCATTTGCATTGCGTCACAAATCTTTTTCGATCCGCAGTTGTCGGTGGATCGCGCGTTCCTACATCAGCGGATGCCGAGTGGGGCGGTGTTCAAGATCGCCGTGGTCTACGACGAGCCGTTCTGGCGGGCTGACGGATTGTCGGGCCAGTCCTTCGGCCCGGGGACGATGGCGAATTTGACGATCGACTCGTGCACCGACACCGGCACCCCCGGCATCCTGACGGTGATCACCGAAGGACCGGAAGCTCGCCACCTGTGCACGCTGACCGAAGCCGATCGCCGCCACGGGGTGCTGTCCGCCGTCGCGGAGAGGTTCGGAACGAAGGCACTCACCCCGGTCGATTACATCGAGCAGAACTGGACCGTCGACCGCTATTCCGGTGGCGGGATGATCTCGCACATGCCGCCCGGCGTGCTGACCGAGTTCGGCCAGGCACTGCGTGCGCCCTGCGGTCGAATCCATTGGGCCGGAACCGAATCGTCGGCCCACATGTACGGCTTTATCGACGGCGCGGTGCGCTCGGGTCAGCGCGCGGCGGCCGAAGTCGTCGAGCAGGAGGCATTGAGACGGGCCTGACGCGGTTTCCGCGGGGTCGGCCTGGGTACGCCCCTGCCATGACCACCGACACCGTACATCGAGCCAGCGCGCCCACCGAGCCGCCGGAGCGGCTCACGCCGACCGAGGTTCCCGAGCGCCTCGTCCCCGAGGACGTGCCCGAGACCGCACCCGCACCCGAGACAGCTCCGGACCCAGGACCGCCTCAGAGGTCCTAAGCGCTGGTCTCGCGATGCGGTTCGGCGACCGCCTTCGATTCCGGAGACCCGCGCTGCCGCAGGAAGATGGACAGCCCGACGATCGCGGCGACGGCGACGAACTCGCTCTGCCAGTTCTGCATCGACTCGAACCAGAATTGCGGTGTCGTGACATATCCGGCCAGTGACACCGTGGGCTGACCGTGTTGGGACGCCTCGGCATTGAACGCGGCGGCGCCGCCGACGGCATGCAGTCCCCACGACGCGAAGAACAACACGAAGAAGGCCGTCGCCAACGATCGCTCGTAGAACTTGAGCGGTAATCCACCGTGCCGAACGGGCCACGGTGCTGTCGCGGAGAGCCGTTCGTCGCGAGGATCCTGATCCTGCGGTGCATCCTTGTCGATCGGCTTCGATTCCGAGGACCCTCGCTGGTACAGGAACGCGGTGAGGACGACGTACATCCCCATCTGGAGGAACTCGGATTCCCAGTTCTCGAACGTCGCCTCGACGAAGTCGCCACGGTGCAGATACCCGAAAACGGACACCGTCTCCTGCGACCCGTGCTCGAGCTGCTCCTCGTTGTACGTGGCGGCGCCGGACACGATCATCCCGGCGAAGAACACGGCGAACAGCCCAAGGCAGGCCAGCAGAAGTCCGTTGTCACGAACCCAGCGGTTTGACCTGAACCTCATTCGCGCTGATATACCCCGTCACCGGATGGGTATGCCTGAGGGGTGAGTAACGCAGGATTACTGGTAATCGGCAGCGGTCCGGCCGGAGTCGCAGCGGCCGAGGCGTACCGCGCCCGTCAGGCCGACCACCCCGTTCGCATCCTCACGGCCGACACCGAACCGCCGTACCAGCGGCCGCCCTTGAGTAAGGATTTCCTGCGCGGCGACACCGACGACGCGGCGATGGACATCAGCCGCCCCTTCGAGACGGCCCTGAGGGCGAGAGTCGACGAGATCGACGTCGGCCGGCGCATCGTCACCGCCGACGGCGTGCGATACGAGTTCGACCGACTCGTCATCGCGAGCGGCGCCAGCCCGCAACCACTGCCAGTCCCCGGTGGCGAGAAGGCTCTGCTGCTTCGCTCTTTCGACGATGCCCGACGATTGCGGGAGGCAGCCACCGCGGCGAACACGGCCGTGGTCATCGGGGCCGGATTCATCGGGTGCGAAGCCGCCGCATCGCTTGCCATCAGGGGGCTTTCGGTCACTCTCATAGCCCCGGACGAAGTGCCGCAACGCAAACGGCTCGGCGAGGACGCCGGTGTCCGACTGCGCCGGCTGGTCGAGGCCACCGGTGCCCGGTTCGCAGGCAACGCCCGGGTGGCATCGATCGGTGACGGTACGGTGCAGTTGGAGGACGGGACCACGATCCAGGCCGACCTGGTACTCGCCGCGACCGGTGTGAAACCCAATGCGGCGCTGGCTGAATTGGCGGGCATCACTTTGCAGAACGGCCGCATCCCGGTCGGAGCGGACATGCGCACCAAGGTCGACGGTGTCTGGGCGGCCGGCGATGTCGCTTTCGCCGTCAACGTCGACGCCGGCCGTGCGCTCGCGGTGGAGCACTGGGGTGACGCCATGGATCAAGGGGAGGTTGCAGGTTCTACTGCCGCCGGTGACGAAGCCAAATGGACCGGAGTTCCCGGCTTCTGGACGACCATCGGCGACACGGACGTGAAGTACCACGCGTGGGGGGACGGTTACCAGAACAGCCGGCTGATCGAGCGCGACGGCGGCTTCACGGTGTGGTACGAGTCCGACGGAGCCGTGGTCGGCGTACTCACGTGCAACGCCGACGACGACTATGAGGCGGGCGAAGAATTGATCACTGCGGGCAAACCCCCGCCGGTGGACATGTAGCAGCGACTCATGGAAGGAGCCCGACGACGACCGCCTCCCCAGCGAAAGAATCCGAAACCTCTGCGGCGCAACGCCAATCGGCGTTAGCCCGTTACCTTGTCCAGCACATCGATCTCGTTCTCGATGGCCTGACCGGGCTACGCGCAGGTACGGATCCCATCCACGACACCCGCGTGGCCATTCGACGCACGCGGAGCACGCTGCGCGTCTTCAAGAAGCATCTGGACCCGGTGGCCGGCCCCGCGTTCGAGGAAGAGCTCAAGTGGTTCGCCGGCGTGTTGGGCGACGTGCGCGATGTGCAGGTTCAGCGGCAGCGGTTACGTGACGCCCTGGACGCGATCCCGGAGTTGCTGGTGCTCGGCCCCGTGAAATCCAGAATCGATCGCGACCTGCGGGGCATCGAAGCGCCCGCTCGCGATCGAGTGTCCGAGGCGATGGAAACGACGCGCTATCTGAACCTTGTCACCGAATTGCAGCGGTGGAGCGCCGCTGCACCGGTCCTGCCGACTGGTACGTCGAAAAGACTGAGCGCGACGGCGCAGAAGGCCGGCGCGAAAGCCGATCGCCGCCTCAAGTCTGCCCTGAAGAGCGACGATGACGAGCTACTGCATCGCGCTCGCAAGGCTGCCAAGCGGGCCCGCTACGCGAACGAGCTGCTCCAACTGGACCGCTCTTCGACGAGGGCTAGGCGAAATATCAAGCACTACAAGCAGATACAGAGTGTACTCGGGGACGTGCAGGACACGGTGGTCGCTCGGACGATGCTGCGCCAACTCGGCGCGGCAGCAGGTACGACGCCCGGTGAGAACGGTTTCACGTTCGGCCTCCTGTACGCCCGCGAAGAACAACTGGCGCGACAGTGCCGGCGAGACGTCGCCGCGCTGTAGCCGTTTCGACGCGTCCTTGCCGGGTAGTACGCACCTCACCGACGAACGGGAGGACTGCCATGCGTGCAGCGGTCTTGGAAGCAGCGGGTCAGCCGCCCATGGTCAGAGAGTTCGACGCGCCCACCCGCGACGTCGTACAGGTCAGTCTGGCCGGCTGCAACCCCGTCGACCTCGCGCTGGCATCAGGAGAGATGGGCGACCCTGACGTGCCCGCCGTGGTCGGCAAGGAAGGCGTCGGCTACACCGTTGACGGCACCCGGGTGTACTTCAATTCGCCGATGTCACCGTTCGGGTCCTGGGCAGAACTCGCGCAATTCGACCCGGACAGAACCTTCGAGGTCCCTGACACCGTCAGCGACGACCTGGCAGTCGCGCTCGGTATCGCAGGACTAGCGGCGTGGCTGCCGTTGACCCGCCACGCCCACGTCTCCGCCGGCCAGTCGGTCCTCATCCTCGGCGCGACCGGCGTCGTGGGCAACATCGCAGTGCAGGCAGCCAAGATCTTGGGGGCCGGCCGCGTGGTCGGCGCCGGACGCAGCCAGCAGGGACTGGCCCGGGCACGCGAACTCGGCGCCGACGCCGTAGTTCAGCTCGGAGGTGACGACGACGCGGCCGCCCTGCGGGCCGAGGTCAAGAACGGTTACGACGTCGTCGTCGACATGGTGTACGGGCAGCCGTTCCTGGCGGCGCTTGAGGCTACGGCCGTCGGCGCCACCCTGGTCACCGTCGGGAAGGGCGCCAGCGGCGCGGCCGAGGTGCCGTTCGCCAAACTCGCAGGCCGCACGCACGTCGGACACAACAACAATCTGCTCCCGACCCGGGTGATGCGTCAGGGTTATCAGGAACTTGTGACCCTTGCGGAGGAGAAACGCCTCACCGTAGACACCACCCGGTATCGGCTCGATGACGCCGAAGAGGCTTGGCAAGCTCAGGCCGACGGTCCCCATGTCAAGATCGGAATCACACCGCGATGAGCACCTATCCCGAATTCGACAGCATGCCGATCGGCACACGGTGGCGCGGCGGCTCCTCGGGGAAATCCCGGGAGAATACCAATCCCTATACCGGCGAAACCCTCACCGAGTTCCCTCAGGCCGATCACGACGATTTGAACGAAGCCTACGATGCAGCCGTTGCCGCGCAGCGTGATTGGGCCTCAGCACCGCCGATGGAACGCGCCGCGGTCATGCGCGCGGCGGCCGACGTGATGACCCACCGCAAGGACGAGATCGTCAGCTGGCTGGTGCGTGAAACCGGCGGCACCCTCGCCAAGGGCGAACTGGAATGGAATCTGGTGCGTTCGGTGATGTGGGAGGCGGCCTCCATGCCGCACCACGTCGAAGGCCGCATCATGCCGTCTGACATCCCCGGCAAGGAGAGTCGCGTGTAACGCGAACCGGTCGGTGTGGTGGCGGTGATCTCGCCGTGGAACTTCCCGATGCAGCTCTCCAATCGTTCTGTCGCACCGGCATTGGCGGTCGGTAACGCTGTCGTCCTCAAACCGGCCGGCGATACCCCGGTGACGGGCGGATTGCTGCTGGCCCGCATCTTCGAGGAGGCCGGGCTGCCGCCGGGGCTGCTGTCTGTGGTCGTCGGCTCCGGCTCCGACATCGGTGACGCGATCGTCGAGCATCCCGTGCCGCGCGTCGTCTCATTCACGGGGTCGACGCCGGTGGGCAAGGGCATCGCGCAGAAGGCAGGACTGAAGAAGCTGGCGCTCGAACTCGGCGGCAACGGCCCGCTGGTCATCCTCGACGATGCCGATCTGGAACTGGCCGTGCAGGCCAGCGTGTTCGGGTCGTTCTTCCATCGGGGTCAGATCTGCATGATCGCCAACCGGATCATCGTGGACGCCAAGGTTCATGACGACTTCCTGCAACTCTTCCTCGACCGTGTCAAGGCTCTCCAGGTCGGCGACCCGACGGATGCGGCAACGGATCTCGGGCCGGTCATCAATCAATCACAGCTCGAGGGAATCCTGGACAAGGTGCGACGTGCCCAGGCCGACGACGCTGCGGTCCTGCTGGGTGGCGATCCGTTCGGGCCGACCGGACTGTGCCTGCCGCCGCATGTGCTGATCGGCGACAACGACTCGCCGACCGCCCGTGAGGAAGTGTTCGGTCCGGTCATCACGGTTGTGCAGGCCGACGGTGAGGAGGATGCGTTGCGGCTGGCCAACGACACCGAGTACGGATTGTCATCGGCGGTGTTCAGCCGCGACGTCGATCGCGCTGTCCGCTTCGGACGGCGGATCAACGCCGGCATGACGCACATCAACGACTCGCCGCTCAACGATGACGCCAACACCGCCTTCGGTGGCGAGAAGTGTTCGGGCATCGGACGATTCGGCGGGCAGTGGGCGGTCGACGAGTTCACCACCGACCACTGGGTGTCGGTGCAGCATCGCGCGCGCCAGTACGCGATCTGATGTCGCAGACATACCGGCGGCGACAGTCGAGCTTTTTCACCACCGCAGCATGGGCAACGGGTTCAGCGGGTGTCTCTTGGTCCACGCGGCCGCGGTACGGATCAGCAGAGCGTGGAACCCGTGGTACGGGAACGCGTGCACGACACCGGTGATCCCGGCCCTGGGCACACCGCTGCGTATCAGACCGTGCGAGACATCGATGCGGTCGGCGACCCGGAAGGTCTCCGTCCAGGGATCCGGGCACCCGCGCAGTTTGTGATGCCAGCCCACCATGGCCGTCGCCCGCGATGTGTCGCTGATGCCGAACTCGTCGGCCAGTTCGGCGACGTGGCGCAGCGACGGCGGTAGATAGTCCCATCCTGACGTCCAGATTCCGACGTCGTGCAGCGCCCACGCCAGCGCCACGTCGGCGGGCACGTCGTCGATGCCCATCAGCCAGCGCTGGTAGTTCAGGCCGCGGTAGACGTGATTGCGATACCTGTCGAAGTCCGGTCCGACAGCGTCACGGAATCGCTCCAGCGCCGCGTCGACGACGGGATGGTCGGTGATGATCGGCGATGGCGTGCCGCTCACGGCGTGTTTCTAGCTCGCCGTGGTGTGTTTGCCGCGGGGGTTGGTGTCGGCATACCGGATCGCCCATTCGAGCGCATGGTCAGCGACGTCCTCCCATCCAGGCGCGGCGCACGTCCAGTGGTCGCGGCCGGGGAACTCGTAGTACTCGGTGACGGCCGGCGACTTGTCGTAGTGCTTGGCGTTCGACTTGTTGACCGCAGGCGGCATAATGTGGTCGGCGCCGCCGGCGATGAACAACAGAGGGGCACGGTCGGCACTGTAGTCCACCCAGGTCTCCTGGTGGCCGGGCTTGAAATTCGCGATGAGGCCGTACGACCAGATCCAACTGCCCGGAGCCGCGATCGCGTACCGCTCCCACGCCGCGTCGGAGTCCTCTCGGCTCAGCGTGTTGGCGAATGCATAGTGCCATTCGTCTTTGGTGAACCCGACCGCTTTGTGTCGGTTGGCCGGGTTCTTCAACGCCGGGAACAGCGAACGCGCCTGCGACAGCGGCGTTACCCGCACTCCCTCGGTCGGTGCGGAGTCGATGACAACCCCACAGGCGCCCAATCCACGGGCGAGCAGCAGCTGGGTGAGTGTTCCCCCGAAGGAGTGCCCCATGATGACCGGCGGCGTGTCGAGTTCGGTGATGACCGCTGCGAGGTGGTCGACGGTATCGGGCACCGTCAGTTCGGCGATGATATCCGGGTTGTCCCGCAGCGCTTCGACTTCGATGTCGAAGCCCGGGTACGCCGGCGTGAGCACACGGTAGCCTTTGGCCTCGTAGTGCGCCTTCCAGCCCTCCCAGCTCCTGGGGGTGACCCACAGGCCGTGGACCAGCACGATGGTGTCGCAGGATGCATTGTCGCTCATAATATTTCGGCCTCCAGCCTCAGTTGTCGATGAATTCGAGGAGATCTTTGTGCAACCGGTCGCGGTCCGTGTCGGGCAGGCCGTGGCCGGCACCCTCGTAGGTCTTCAGAACGGCGCCGGCGATCATGTCCGCAGAGCGGATTCCGCTGACGTCGATGGGAACGATCTGATCGTCGTCGCCATGGATGACCAGCGTCGGCACGTCGATGGCGGCAAGGTCGGGGCGGAAGTCGGTGGCCGAGAAAGCCGCGATGCACTCGTAGGCCGCGCGGTGCCCGCACGTCATGCTCTGAAGCCAAAAGGCATCCCGAACCCCCTGCGACACCTCACCTTTGCGGTTGTGCCCGGAGAACGGTCCGTCGGCGAGGTCGCGGTAGAGCTGCGAACGATCCGTCGCCTCGCCGGAGCGGAGAGCGTCGAACGTCTCGACGGGCAGCCCGGCCGGGTTGTTGTCGCTGCGCAGCATCAGTGGCGGCACCGCTGAGACGAGCACCAGCTTGGCCACGCGGGCGCTGCCGTGCAGTGCGAGGTAGCGCACGATCTCGCCGCCGCCTGTCGAATGTCCGACCAGCGTGACGTCGTTGAGGTCGAGCGTCTCGATCAGGGTCGCGAGATCGTCGGCGTAGGTGTCCATCTCGTTGCCGTGCCAGGTCTGCGACGATCGTCCGTGGCCCCGGCGGTCGTGGGCGATGGCCCGGTGGCCACGGGTGGCCAGGAACAGCGCGGTGGCTTCCCATGCGTCGGCGTTGAGCGGCCAGCCATGGCTGAGGACAACGGGGCTGCTGCCGGTGGCACCCCAGTCCTTGTAATAGATCTGGGCGCCGTCGTCGCTGGTAGAGAAGGGCATGTCCAGTCCTTGCGGGCGGTTCACGGTCCGGTCCAGTGTGGAAGACGCCGGTGTGCCCGCGAACCACGTGCAGCGCGTAGTCGCGACGGTCAGCTGTGAGAGTCGAACCGCTGCTGCAGTTGCCTCCGCGAGGAGACGCCCAGCTTCTGGAACACCTTTCGCAGGTGGTAGTCGACGGTGTTGGCGGTGATGAACAAGGTCGCGGCGATGTCGGCGTTGGTCTCCCCCGCTGCGGCCATCCGCGCCACCGTCGCCTCTCGCGGCGACATCTCCACGCCCCCCACGACCTCCTTGTCGGCGATCGGTTCTCCCGTCGCCGCGAGTTCGGCTCGTGCGCGGCGCGCGAAGGCCGGCGCCTCGATGCGGTCGAATACGGTGACGGCGGCGCGGAGCTGCTCGCGTGCCTGACGGCGCCGCTTGCGGCGGCGCAGCCATTCGCCGTAGAGCAGGTGCGCCCGGCCGAGATCGGCTGGCGCTTCCGCCGTCGCAAGGCGTTCGATGGCGGCTTGGTAGTGCTTCTCTGCTGCGTCGCCGGCCAGCAGGGCCTGGCAGCGCTCGTTCAGCCCGCCGAGCCACGCCGTCGGATTGACTGCGGCCATGCCGGCGAGCATCGCCGCGGTGCGCTGCGCGACGTCGAGGTGCCCGCTGCGCGCAGCGGCCTCGACCATGTCAGCCAGGTGCAGGTTGGTGGTGTGCAGGAACGGGCGCTCCTCGATCCGTTGCAGGCGCTCGTGAGCACGACCGTGGTGGCCTTCGGCAATTTCGCGCACCGCCAGTGACGCCTCGGCCGCGTGTTGCACACCGCCGAAGCCCATCGATGCTGTCAGCGCGGCAATCGCCTCGATGTTCTCCGCGGGCTCGTCAGTCCACGCGAGATACGAAGAGTTGACCACGTTTTCGGTCTGGTAGCCGATCGCCCCGGCGCAACTCGCGCACTTGCTGGATGTGCAGCGCGGCGGCGGCAGGATCGCCACGACCTGCTTCCAGGCTCGAGCGCACCCACAGCGCGGTGTCCAGCGCGCGCAACGCGCCTGCGTCCCGGGCCGCCGTCACCAGGCGCCCCAGATAGGCCACCGCGCCTTCGGCGTCGAACAACGCCATCGCCAGGGCGATGCCGACGAATCCGAAGTCCGGCAACGCGGTGCCGTCGAGGGTCATCAGCGCGTCGAGCCCCTCGCGTGCCAGCGGTGCGGCATCCTCATACGGCAGTAGGACGTGGGCCGCCAATGCCGTGAGCACGGTCTTCGCGACACCCTCGGCGCGCGACGATCCCGCTTCCAGCCGCAGTCCCAGATCCTTCAAAGTCGTTCCCTGCAACTGCCATTCGACGACAAGGCAGTTCTCGAACGCCCGAACGAGCGCCTCCTGCTCCCGCACAGAGTCCGCGTTGTGGAAGCAATCGGCGGCCTCCAGCAGTCGCGCGACGCCGCGTCGCACCGCAGCGGGGTCGGCGAGGAACATCGCCGCTGCCGACTGCACCATCAGGAGGCGCCCCCGTTGCACGTTGTCGAGGTGAGCCGGATTCACCCGGTCGATGAGGTCCTGCGACAGTTGTGCCGCGCCGGCTGCGCCGGCGGCTTCGGCGGCGGCCAGCAGCCGCTCGTTGCGCAGACTGGGTTCCTCGGTGAGATCGGCGGCGCGGGCCAAGAGCCCGGATTGGGAGACGAGCGCGCCGCGCCGGCCGGCCGACGCGGCACCCTGGTGCAGCCGCTCGGCGACCGCGGCGTCGTGACCCACGGTGGCCTCGGCGGCATGCCATGCCTCGAGGTCGGTGAGGCCGAGCCGGCCCGCTTTGTCGGCGAGCAGCGCATGGAACTCGCGGCGCTGGGCTCCGGGCGACGCCCCGTAGATGGCAGAGCGGAGCAGGGGATGCCGGAACTCCACCGTGTGGCCCACCGACACCAGACCCGCCCGGGAGGCATGTTCGGCGCAGTCGGCCGACAGCTCGAGTTCGGCGGCGCATCGGTCGACGAGCTCTCGGGGTCCGCCCGCGGCGATCACCGCCAGCAGTAGCCAGGTCTGCACATCGGTGGGCATGTCGCGGACCTGCCGAAGGTAGTGGCCTTCGAGGCGGCGCGTCACAGGGAACGGGGTATTCGACAGCGTGAGGTCGTTGATCTGGCGCAGGCTCAGATCTTGAGCCAGGTCGGTCAGGACAAGCGGATGACCGCCTGTGGCGTCGGCTATTTGGACTGCCGACACCGGGTCGAACCCGGCGGGCAGCACGTGCGACAGCAGCTCGACGGCCGAACGTTGGTCCAGACCGGCGAGCCGCAGCGAGCCGATGCCGGCGAGGGTGGTGTCGACCTGCTCGCTGTCGCGTGTCGCGAAAACGACGACCGTCGATTCGGCGGTGAGCCTGCGGGCCACGAATCCAAGGACGGCCAGCGATTCGGCGTCCAGCAGGTGGGCGTCGTCGATGACGCAGACGGTGGGCGCGTCGGATCCGGCGGCCGCCAGCAGAGCCAGCATCGCCATGCCGACGAGGAATGGGTCCGGCGCGGTGCCCTCGTCGAGTCCCCACGCGACGCGGAGGGCAGCGGCATGACGTGGGGACAGTGCGGGCTCGAAAGCGTGGAGGGCGACACCGATTCGCTGCAACGCGGCATACGGGATCGACGCTTCGGCTTCGTATCCCTCGATGCGCATCAGGCGCACACCGGACATGGCAGCTGTCGCGGCGTCGAGCAGCGCCGTCTTGCCGATGCCCGGTTCGCCGCGCACCACCAGGGCTCCGCTGATCCCGTTGCGTGCGGCGGTGAGCAGCGCCCGGATCGTGGACAGCTCGCCGTCCCTGCCGACGAGCGCAACGGACCTGTCAGTCACCACGGCAGCGTAATCTGCCTGCCGGTCCCTCGCCTCAGAGTCCGGAGGCGATGAGGTTGACCACCGACGCGACGATGACCGAGCCGAACAGATAGGCCAGCAGCCCGTGAGCCAAGGCCACGGCCCGCATGCGAGACGACGTCAGGTTGGTGTCCGAGATGGCGAAGCTCATTCCCACGGCGTACGCGACATAGGCGAAGTCACTGTAGCGAGGTGGGGAATCGGTGTTGAAATCGATACCGCCAGCGGGTGTTTCGGCGAAATAGATCCTCGCGTAGGTCAGCGCGTACAGGGTGTGTACGGCGAACCACGAGGTCACCACGCTGGCCACGGCCAGTGCCGGGGCGATGAATGCCAGGTGGTCCGGACGGGCGTCTGTCAGCAGCAGGCCGACGCCGACGAGGCTGATCAAGGCGCCGCCGTGGATCAGCGCGAAGACGGTCCGGCGGCCGGGCTCCTCATGCTCTGCGTGCTCTTCGGTCTGCGCCGCGTCGTAAGGCCAGATCAAGGCCCAGGTCCACACCATGAACGTCAGCGCAAGGACGTCCCATCCGATCAGCAACGAGAACCAGTGGAATCCCGTCACGGCGGCAATACCCGCTGCCACCAGACCGGCGACGGACCCGCCCAGTACCCGGACGGCCGGGCCGTGCAGCGTCACGGTCGGCTCAATCGAGGCTGTCCCAGAACGACGTCAAGGCCGCCGCCCCGCGCTTGGGGTCCTCGAGCATCCACCAATGCCCCAAGCCCTCAAGCACTTCGGTGCGCGCGCCCGCACGGTCGGCGGCCCGCCTGCGGTTGTCGTTGGTGCCGATATAGGGGTCTTCGGTCGCGAGCAGCGACAATCCCGGCCGCGCCGCCGCGGCTTCCAGCGCGCGACCCTCTTCCGCCATGGCCGGCTGCGCGGCCGACCGGTACAGCGCCAGGATCGCGGCGCGCATGTCGTCGTTGACGTGTTCGGCGACCGCGGCGGCGATGTCGGCCGGAAAGCCAAGGGACACCAGTAGTTCCGTCCGTCCGGGCACCCCGCCGACCATCATCGCGTCCAAGGCTTCCTCGCCGGCCCCGGGCGTCTGCCACACCTGGGCCATGTCGTGCCAGACGTAGTCCTCGTCGAACAGGCCGACCACATCGGTGGTCCAGCTGCGCACCAGCTCGGGCCGCCGCATGACGACGTTCATGACGTGCCCGCCGCCCCAGTCGTGGCCGACGAGATCGATCGGCCCGTCGATGTTGCGCAACTCGCCCTCCAGCCAGTCCCGGTATTCCTGATAGGTGGCGCCGAATCCGTCGGGCAGCGGCGCGCCGAATCCGGGCGGTGACAACAGCACCACGTCGTCGCGCCCGAGCACTGCAGTGAGTGGGCCCCAGATGGCCGAGGTTTCGGGATTGCCGTGTACGAACACCACCGTCATAGGCTCATCCTGGCACGGCGGTATGGAGGTGGGATGGAAACGGTGACGACGCGGTGGTCGGCGGCGATGCAGCTGGACGCACCGATCGTCAACGCCCCGATGGGCGGCGCCGCCGGTGGCCGGCTGGCCGCCGCGGTCAGCCGCGCGGGCGGGCTCGGCATGATCGGCATCGGCAGCTCGGGCGCGGCACCCCAGCTCGAAACGCACCTTCGGCAGCTCGCAGATCTGCAGCGCCCGTTCGGCATTGGCCTCATCGAGTGGGTCGTCAAGCAAGACGCCCGCCTGCTCGACACCGCGCTCGACGCGCGACCAGCCCTGCTGGCCGTCAGCTTCGGCGAGGACTGGGGTTGGGTGGATCGGGCCCGGGACGCCGGCTGTGTGACAGCGACGCAGGTGGCCGACGTGGAGGCGGCGCAGCGCGCCGTCGACGCGGGTGTGCAGGTGCTCGTCGCGCGCGGATCGGAGGCCGGCGGGCACGGCACACCGGCCGTCTCGACCCTGCCACTGCTCGCGTCGATCCTCGACCGCGTGGACGTACCCGTGCTCGCGGCCGGCGGCATCGCCTCGGGCCGCGGGCTGGCCGCGGTGCTGGCGGCGGGTGCCTGCGGCGCGTGGATCGGCACCGCGTTCGCCGCGTGCGAAGAGTCGATGCTGCCCACCGGGGCGCGGCAGGTCCTGGTCGACAAACGCGCCGACGACACGCTGACCACCCGCGTATTCGACGTCGCGCTCGGCTACCCGTGGCCCGCGGAGTTGCCCGAGCGTGTCGTCCGCAACGCGTTCACCGACCTGTGGGACGGACGCACCCCCGACGCTGCTGCCCGCGCCCAGCTGCGCGACGCGATCGCCGACGACGACTTCGGTGTTGCTGCGGTCAACGCCGGCCAAGGCCTCGACAGCGTCACCGCGATCGAACCCGCGGCCGACGTCATAGCCAGGCTCTGCGCCGACGCCCGCCGCGCTCTCGCGAAAGCGCCACCAGCGTCGTGATCTGTGCCGCATCGCTACCGTGACGGCGGTCTCGCGAAACCCCACGACGCACTGCGATCCCGCTGGTCACATGCGTCACAGTCGCGTCAGGAAAGCCCGCGACACTCCCGTCCCGAGGCCCGGCGATGTCCGCGCAGTGGCCTATGTTGGGGCCTCCGGACCGACACAACGCAACCAAGATCAGGAGCACGGTGGACGACAACGCAACCCTGTCGGCCCCCGACCTGCTCGAACTGAACCGCGACCTGCAAGGCTCTCCGGCGATCCGGCTGTTGGCCACCACCAACCTCAGCCAGTACGCGACGTTGATGGAGCGGCACTTGGCCGACGGCGTCACCCCGGAGAGCACCCTGGTGGTCCGGCTGGAGCGCGATCTGGAAGACCTCGGTGACGCCCAGTCCGGGCTCGCGCTGATCAAGTCGTGGGCCAGCCAGGGTTGGCTGCATCGCATCGTGGATACGCGCAGCGATCAGAACGTCTGCTATCTGACCCAGGACGCGCGTCGCGCTCTGGATTTCCTGCGCGGCATGCGCCGGCAGGACACCATCGCCACCGGCGGATCCATCAACGGCATCGCCTCGCGGCTGCGGCATGTGGCGCTCAAGGTCGGCAACGACCCGGCCCGGATCCGCAAGAGCATCGAGGCCGAGATCGAGGCGCTGCACCGCGAACTCGACGAGCTCGACAAAGGTGAGCGCCCCGCCCCCGATGTCACCGACGCCTACGACGAGGCCCGCGCCATCGCGATGCAGATGGAACGGCTGATCACCGACATCGGCCAGTACGGATCGATGATCGAGCAGGCCACCGCCGCGCTCGACGAGCCGATCGACAGCAATGTCGAGTACCGCGACCGTCAGCGCCAGATGTACGCCGACTACCAGGCCGCCTGGGACTCGCAGGGCCGCGACAGCCACCGCGCGTTCCTGCGGATGATCAACGACCCCGACCAGCGCGCGGAGTTCGAGTCCGACGTCGCCGCGGTCGCCGACGCACTGCCTGCCCTCGACCCGGCGCTCCGCAAGGTGATGGCGGGGTTCTTCGAACTGGTCGGTCAGCAGATCGACGAGGTCGAGCGCATCCAGCAGCGCTGCGCCCAGCGGGTGAAGCGGTTCACGGCGTTCGGCACGCTGGAGCAGAGCCGCGGTGTGGCCCGCCAGCTCAACGAGGCCATCGGCGCTGCCCGGAATCTGCTCAAGTCCAGCCTCATCGACTCCCGCCTTGACATCGAACTCCCGCTGGCGCGGCACGCGATCAGCTCCGTCGGTGCGCTCAGCTTCAAGATCGGCGATCTGTCCTCCCCGAAGCCGGCGGTCGCCGCCGAGGGCGACGTCGATCTGACGACGTTCGCTGCGCTCACCACCCAGGTCGACGCACCCGCTATGTCCGACATGCTCAACGCGGCGGTCCGCAACGGGCCGGTCTCGTTGCAGGACGCCGTCGACATGCTCGATAACGCCTATCTCGGTCACGTCATCGTGTTGTGGTCGTGGGCGCTCAAGCAGCCCAACGACCCCGAACCGGAGTCCACGACCGTGCGCTTCCGATCCCTGGACGGGAAGGACCGCGAAATGGCCGTCCCCCATTTGCTTTTCACCGAACCGATCACCACTGTCGTTGGAGCTGCTTCGTGACCGCTACCGAGTCGGACACCGACTACTCGGGTTTCTCGTCGCTGCCCGAGGTCGACCAGACCGCACGTCCCCCGCACCAGCGCAGGCCGCGCTTCGACGGGGATGTCTCCGAGCTGCCCGACCGGGCCTGCTGGGCGCTGCAGCATCTGCTGACCCGCCGCTACATCAGCGCCGAGTCCGACGCCGACATCTACGCGTGGGTCCTCGAGTACCGCAACCAGCTCTCGACGCGACTGTCGGAGTTGGACCTGCTGCTGCGCGTCGTCGACGGCGCCGATGTGGCGTTCGTCGAGCAGGCGCGCTACGAATCCGCCAAGGGCATCAAGCTTCTCAGGCGTGAACCGCTCGGCACCTACGACTCCATCCTGGCGCTGCACCTGGCCCAGATGATGCGCGCCGCGGCCGGCCAGAACGTGTTGATCAGCCGTGAGGAGATGCACAACCTGTTCTCCGGCGTGCTCAACGACACCGACCGCGACGCCGTCACCTTCGCCGGCCGCATCGACGCCGCGATCGCCCGCCTCACCGGGCTGGAGATCCTGCGCAAGAGCCGCGACGACGAGGACAGCTACACGATCAGCCCGGTGATCACCGCCGTGATGACAGCCAGTGTGATCAGCGAGCTCCAGCAACAGTTCGAACTGCTCCTCAACGGAGCAACGCCTGAAGAGGAAACGCAAATAGATGACTGAGCAGTTCCACCTGTCGCGGCTGCAGGTCATCAACTGGGGCGTGTTCGACGGCTACCACGACATTCCGTTCAGCGAGGGCGGCGCACTGATCGCCGGCGCGTCCGGTAGCGGTAAATCGTCACTGCTGGACGCTATTTCGCTGGGCTTCCTGCCGTTCAACCGCCGCAACTTCAACGCCTCCGGCGACAACACCGCCGCCGGGTCGAGCGCGGGCCGGCGCACCGTCGACAAGTACGTCCGAGGCGCATGGGGTCAGCGCAGCGACGGTGGCACCAGCCGGGTGATGTACCTGCGCGGTGACGGCACCGCCTGGTCGGCGGTGGCGGTCACCTACTCCAGTGACTCCGGGCGCACCGTGACCGGCCTGGTGCTCAAGTGGCTGACAGGCGAGTCGCGCAACGATTCGTCGAGCCGCTTCGTCCTGGGCGACGGAGACCTCGACATCGAGGATGTCTGCAACCGTTGGGCGGCAGGGCGATTCGACACCGGGGTGTTCAAGGACAACCGGGGCGAGCGAAGCGACGGGAAAAGTCACGGCTGGCGCTTCACCACGAAGGTGGAGTCGCAGTACCTGGCGCAGCTCTACGCGACCATCGGCATCCGCGCCTCCGACGCGGCCCAGCAGTTGCTCGGTAAGGCGAAATCACTGAAAAGCGTTGGCGGACTGGAACAGTTCGTCCGCGAGTTCATGCTCGACGAACCCGAGAGCCTCACCCGGCTGCCGGAGGCCCTCAAGCAGATCGACCCGCTTGTGGAGGCGCGTGAGCTGCTCGCCGTCGCGCAGAAGAAGCGCAAGATCCTCGGCGACATCGAGAAGATCCAGCAGCGCTACGCGTCGGAGTCGACGGACCTGGGCATCATCGACCTGGTCGATCTGCCGATGGTGCGGGCCTACACCGATCACGTTCGTCTGGCGCAGTGCCCGACGCAGATCGCGCAGCTCGACACGACCATCGACCAGCTCGACAACGAGCACGAGGACATCACCCGAAGCCTCAATCTGGCCAAGGCGGAGGCTGATTCGCTCAACGCCCAGATCAGCGGCTCCAGTGCCAGTATCGGGCCGCTGCAGTCGCAGGTGGCCGCCGCCGAGACCGAGGCCGAGCAGGTGTCGCGCCGCCGCGGCGCCTACGAGGACATGCTGACCGCCCAGGGTGTCGACGTCCCGGACACTGCAGACCATTTCTGGAATCTGCGCGAGGAACTGCTCGCCGAGGCGACCGAGCTGCTCGCCAAGGTGGAGCGGCACCGCGAAGCGTCCACCGACGCCGAGTACGCGCAGAAGGCCGCCCGCATCGCCCGCGACGAGGCCGCCAAGGAGCTCAAACGTGTCGAGCACGTGGGTTCCGCGCTGCCGGAGTTCGCGCTCGTCATGCGTGAACAGATCTGTGCCGCAGTCGGTGTCGACGCCGTGGACCTTCCCTACATCGCCGAGTTGATGGACCTCAAGCCCGATCAGACCCGCTGGCGCACCGCGGTGGAAAAGGTGCTGCGCGGTGTCGGGTTGCGCTTGATGGTGCCCGATCAGCACTGGTCGAAGGTGTTGCAGTTCGTCAACGAGACCAACATGCGCGGCCGGTTGCAGCTGCACCACGTCCGCGCCAAGTTCCTCAACGCCGAACCGGTCGATCCCGAGCAGAAAACGTTGGCGGGCAAGCTTTTCGCTGTCGACCCGGCGCATCCCTGTGCGGCCGAGGCCGTGGATGTCGTCACCGCCGCCGGCGACCACATCTGCGTCGACACCCCGGAGGTGTTCGCGCGGTTCCGCCGCGCGGTCACCGATACCGGCCTGTACAAGGACTCCGACCGGCTCGCCATCAAGGACGACCGCCGTCCGCTTAAGCAGTCCGAGTACCTCTACCAGGGTGACGTGTCGGCGAAGATCAACGCGCTGACCGTGGACCTGACCGCGGCCGAGGAGGCCTACCAGAAGGCGCGCCGCACCGCCGACGACATCGCCGCCCAGCGGCAGCAGTGGCGTGACCGCGCCGCGGCGTGCAAGGCGATCTGCGAGCAGTTCCCGCAGTGGAGCCAGATCGACACCGAGACCGCCGACGGCCACGCCGACCGGCTGCGTGAGCAGTACGAGCTGCTGCTGGCCGACCACCCCGACATCGAGGCGCTCAACGCCCGCGCCGACGAATGCTGGTCGCAGATCCAGAAATTGATGACGCGCCGCGGCGCGATCCAGACCCGGCGCGACGATCTCGACGACCGCAGGACGCGGCTGCTGGAGTTGTCGGAACGGTTGCAGCCGGCATTCGTGTCGGAGCCGCTGACGGAGTTGCTGGACCGGTACGCGGGGCAGGTTCCGGTGTCCTTGGAACTGCTGGAGCCCGAGCCGCACCGCGATGCACTGTTCTCCTCGATCAAGAAGGAACGCGAGCAACTCCGGGAGAGCCGCAGGCGCTCCTACGACGAACTGGCGCGCATCCTCAACACCTTCGACACGTCGTTCCCCGACGCGATCCCGAACAACTCGGACAATTTCGACGAGCGCGTGCACGACTACGTCGCGCTGTGCAAGCACATCGACGAACGTGAGCTGCCGGAAGCGTACGAGCGGATGATGCGGCTGGTCACCGAGCAGGCCCCGGATGCGATCCTGACGCTGCATCGGGTGGCCGAACAGGAGGCGCGGCGCATCAGCGACCAGATCGACCGCGTCAACACGGGTTTGGGCGCCGTCGAGTTCAACCGCGGCACCCGGCTGACGCTTCGGGCCACGCCGCGGAGCCTGACGGCGGTCTCGGAGTTGACGGAGATCGTGCGGGCGATCTCACGGCGCATCGCCGAGGTCGGGCTCGGCGACAAGCAGGCGATCCTGGATCAGTACGCCGACATCCTGCGACTGCGCAACCGGCTGGCGTCGACGGCGCCGGAGGACAAGGCCTGGACACGCGACGCTCTGGACGTGCGTAACCGGTTCACGTTCGACTGCGCCGAATGGGATGTCAGCAGCGAAGAGTTGATCCGTACGCACAGCAATGCCGGCGACAACTCCGGTGGCGAGCAGGAGAAGCTGATGGCGTTCTGCCTTGCGGGTGCGCTCAGCTTCAACCTGGCCAGCCCTGAAAGTACAGACAACAGACCGGTTTTCGCGCAGCTGATGCTCGACGAGGCCTTCTCCAAGTCGGATCCCCAGTTCGCGCAGCAGGCTCTGCAGGCGTTCCGCAAGTTCGGGTTCCAGCTGGTGATCGTCGCGACCGTGCAGAACGCGACGACGATCCAGCCCTACATCGACAGCGTGGTGATGGTCAGCAAGACCGAGGCGACGGGCCGCAACGCGCGGCCGGTAGCAACGGTCGCGACGCGCACGATCTCGGAGTTCGGCGCGCTGCGCCGGGAGATGCGGGCCAACGCGAAGGTGCCGGTCGGCGTCTGAGGCACGGCGTAGGGTGCCAACCGTGCACGTCGACGTCATGACGACCCCCCAGCCACTGCGCGCCATCGGCGATCTTGCGACGCGCACTCGGGCGGCCGGGTTCGACGGCCTGCTGTTCACCGAGACCGGCCGCACGGCCTACCTCAACGCCGCGGTCGCGGCGCAGGCGGCGCCGGGGCTCGAGCTGTTGACCGGCGTGGCCGTCGCGTTCCCCCGCAGCCCGTTCGTGACGGCCGCGACGGCGTGGGAATTGCAGGAGGCCACTGGCGGGAAGTTCCGGCTCGGCCTCGGCACCCAGGTGCGCACCCACGTGGTCCGCCGCTACGGCGTCGAGTTCGCACATCCCGGCCCCCGATTGCGCGACTACGTGCTGGCGGTCAAGGCGTGCTTCGCGGCGTTCCGGACGGGCACGCTGGACCATCACGGCGAGTTCTACGATCTCGATTTCATCACCCCGCAGTGGAGCGCGGGCCCGATCGACGCTCCTGATCCGATGGTCGACGTCGCCGCGGTCAACCCGTGGATGGTGCGGATGGCCGGCGAGGTCGCCGACGGGGTGCACGTGCATCCGCTCGGCGAGCCGGGATACATCGCGCGCCATGTGATGCCCGGCCTTGCGGAAGGTGCGCAGAGGTCCGGCCGGTCGATCGACGACATCGCGGTCATCGTTCCGGTCATGACGATCGTGGGTGACACCGACGAGGAGCGCGCCCGGGAACGCGAATCGGTCCGCGTCAGCATGAGCTTCTACGGCAGCACCCCGAACTACGCGTTCATCTGGGACGAGGCCGGATTCGAGGGAACCACGGCACGTATCCGGGAGAAGCAGAAAGCCGGCGACTACGCGGGAATGGCGGCACAGATCACCGACGAGCACATCGCCACGTTCGCGACGGAATCGACGTGGGACGGCCTGTCCGACGCGCTGCAGGAAAGGTACGGCCACACCGCGACGCGCCTCGTGCTCTACAACGCACTGGCCGATCCAGAGCGCCTGGAGCGCTACGGCGCCGTCGCCCAACGCCTGTCCGCGCCCCGATGACGTCCGCGGCATCGACCTCGACGTGGGCGCCGCTGCGTTCCCCCGTCTATCGCATGCTGTGGATCGCGCAGTTCGTCTCCAACCTCGGCACCTGGATGCAAACCGTCGGGGCGCAGTGGATGCTCGTCGGCGATCCGCGCGCCGCGGTCCTGGTGCCATTGGTGCAGACTGCGACCACGCTGCCCGTGATGCTGCTGGCGCTACCGGCCGGTGTCCTCGCCGATCTCATCGACCGGCGCCGGTTGCTCATCGCCACGCAGGCCGCGATGGCCGCGGGTGTGGGCCTGCTGGCCTCGCTGACAGGCGCCGGGCTCACCACGCCCGCCGTGCTGCTGACCCTGCTGTTCGTGATCGGCTGCGGACAGGCCCTGGTCATGCCCGCCTGGCAGGCGATTCAACCTGATCTTGTTCCCGCTCAACAGATTCCGTCGGCCGCGGCGCTGGGCAGCATGAGCATCAACCTCGCGCGCGTCATCGGGCCTGCGATCGCGGGCGCCCTGGTGTCGCTGACCGGCCCGACGATCGTCTTCGCCCTCAACGCGGTGTCCTTCGTCGGAATCGTGATCGTGCTGTTCCTCTGGCGACGGCCTCCCGTCGAGAACGCCCCGACCGAGCGGGCGCTGTCGGCGCTGAGCGCCGGCGGGCGGTTCATCCGAAGCTCACCGATCGTGCGGCGCATCATGCTGCGGGCGGCGCTGTTCGTCGTTCCCGCCAGCGCGGTGTGGGGGCTGCTGCCGGTGATCGCCAAGGACCAATTGCATCTGTCGTCGTCGGGCTACGGGTTGCTGCTCGGCGCGTTGGGCGCGGGTGCCGTACTGGGTGCGTTCGGGTTGGGGCGGCTGCGCTCGCGGTTCGGTCAGAACATCCTGCTGGTGTTCTCGGCGGCCGGCTTCGCCCTCGCCGCCGCGGCGGTGGCGTTGGTGCACAACTTCGCGCTGGTGCTGACCGCGCTGGTGATCGGCGGCACGTCGTGGCTGCTGTCGCTGTCGACGCTCAACGCCTCGATGCAGCTGAGCCTGCCGGCATGGGTGCGGGCCCGCGGGCTGTCGGTGTACCAGCTGATCTTCATGGGCGGGCAGGCGATCGGGTCAGTGGTGTGGGGTGTCCTGGCCGAGGCCACCTCGAGTGTCACCAGCCTGCTGGTCAGCGCCGGTCTGCTGCTGGTCTGCGGGGTGTCCACGCTGTGGTGGCCGCTGCACGCCAAGACCGGCAACCTGGACCTCACGCCGTCGTCCCACTGGCCCGAGCCCACGCTGCTGTTCGAACCCGCGCCGCTGGACGGTCCCGTGCTGGTGATCTCGTCCTATCACGTCGCGCCGGAGAACGAGGAGCCGTTCCTGGCCGCGATGACGGTGCTGGGCCGCTCCCGCCAGCGCACGGGAGCGGCGCAGTGGCGGGTGTTCCGCAGTATCGAACACGAGTCGACGTTCATCGAGACGTTCCTGGTGCGTTCCTGGGGCGAGCACATGCAACAGCACCACACCCGACTCACCGAACAGGATTTGCTCATCGAGCGCAGAGTCGAGGAGTTCACCGACGGTGGACCCGTCGTGAGCCACCATTACCTCGCGGTCCGCTAGTCGGCCAGCAATCTCGCTTACAGGCTATTCAGGCGGATAGGGCAGGCCGAAGTCGTCGGCGAGCAGGCTCTGCACGATGATCATCGCCGCCTGCGATCCCGACGCTATCGCCCCGGCGATATGTGGCTGTTCGGTGCACACGTCACCGGCGGCAAAAACACCACCGCCACTGGTCCGGTGAATCGCGTCGATGGACAGGGGCTGGGTCCCCAACGGGCCCGGCGTGCAGGTGGCTCCCAGCTGCTCGGCCAGCGGCGAGCGCTGTCGAACCGGCGCCTCGACCAACAGCCCGTCCCGGGCCAGCCGCGTCCCGTCCGCGAAGACGACATCTCTCAAGGCGCCGTCCCGGCCCGCGAGTTCCACGACGCGTCGGTCGTCGACAACGACACCCGCCCCTTCCAGCACCCGCGCGTCGTCGGACGAAAGGCCCGAGCGGCCGTCGGTGAGGAGCACCACGTCCTCGGTCCACCCTCGCAGCATCAGCGCGGTGTGCAGACCCATCTCACCCGATGCCAGCGCTGCGAGCTTCCTGTCACGCATCTCCCAGCCGTGGCAGAACGGACAGTGGAACACCGAGGTGCCCCAGAGTTCGGCCACCCCGGGCAGCCGCGGCGGGCTGTAGGACATGCCGGTGGCGAGCAGCACCCGCTTGGCCCGCACTTCGTCGCCGTCGACGTCGAGAACGAACCCGCGGTCCACGGGCTCACCGCGCCGCACCTCACCCCGGCGGTATTCGACGCTCGGGTAGGCCGACAGCTCCTGGCGCCCGGTGGCGTACAGCTCGTCGGGCGTCCGCTGGTCGAAGCCGAGCAGCCCGCCGATCACCGGCGATGCCCGATTACTCGGGTTGTCATTGTCAATCACGATCGTCTTGCGGCGGGCCCTGCCCAGAACCAGCGCCGCACTGAGCCCCGCAGCACCTGCGCCGACGACCGCACATTCCCACTCCACCCTCCGACAATTCCCCCCGAACGCGCGGCTGAACGTCCAAAAAGCGAGCGATCGGCCCGGGTGGTGACGCCGCAGAACGTCCCGATTACGTCACCATTTCGGCCCCCGGCGCGGGGTACTAGTTAGCTGGCGCCCGGCGGTGGTTCGGCCGCTCGGACGGTTGAGGAGGAAGCCGGCGTGACCGATGACCGGGTGCTTGCTGCGGCGGCACGCGCCGGTGACGAGGCCGCGTTCGAGACGTTGGTCCGGCGACACGGCCCGGCCCTCTACCGGTACGCGCGCCGCATGACGTCCGACGCCGACGCTGTCAACGACATCGTCCAGGACACGTTCGTGTCGGCGTGGAAGCAGATCGGCACCTTTCGCGGCGACTCCTCGGTCCGCACGTGGCTGTTCGCGATCTGCGCCAGGAAGGTGGTCGACTCACACCGCGTGAAGAGGGCCATCCCCATCGACGACCGGTTGATCGAACCCATCGCCACAGATGACGACCACGACCCGTTCGCGTCGGCTTCCAACAGTGCGTTCCTGGAGGCGATGGAACTGGCGTTGAGTGAATTGCCACCGCGTCAGCGCGCGGTCTGGATGCTGAGGGAGATCGAGGGCATGACCTTCCCGCAGATCGGCACCGTCCTGAGCTTGAGCCCGGACGGAGCACGCGGTCACCATCACCGCGCCCGGGCGACCCTCCGGCAGCGATTGGCGCAGTGGCGATGACCGGGGACGAGGACGACGTCACCGTCCGCGCAGCGCGGACGCTGCAGGAGCAGCCAGAACCCGGGTGGATCCAGATTCGTGATGCCGTGATCGCGTCGGTCCGTTCGACTCCGCGGGGCGGCTGGCCACTCGTCGTCGAGGATCCGCGGCCCGGGAGTGCCGCAGGCATCGTGCGCGTCAGCGGGCTCGTCCTCGGCGCCCTGCTGAGCCGGGCGCTGGCCGACGATCCCGAGTACGCGGTCACCGACATCGATTTCTCGGTCGAAGACAGTGTGCTGCAAGGCATTTCGATCGATCTCAGCGCCCACTATCGCGTGCAGCTGCCCCCGGTCGTCAGTCGTGTGCGAGCGCGCTGCCGCGCGGTGGTCGCCGAGGTGATCGGTGCCGCGGCGGGCATCCCGATCCATGTCACCGTCAGCGATGTGCACCGGTGAGCACGTTGCGCACATCACATCGGCCACGTGTTCGGTTCCGCGGGCCTGCTCCGTCTACACCAACAGCGACCACAAAGGTCGTCATGAGAAAGGAGATGACGATGGGAATCGTAGACAAGGCCAAGAACGCCGCTGAGGACGCTGTGGGCAAGGTCAAGGAAACCGCCGGCGACCTGACGGGCAACGACGAGCTCAAGGCCGAGGGTCAGAAGGACCAGGGCGTCTCCGGCGTCAAGAAGGTCGGCGAGAACATCAAGGACAAGCTGAGCTGACCGCACGCGGGCCGCGTCACCGCTGCGTGGCGCGGCCCGCGGTTGCCGGTCAGAGTCTGTGTCGTGCAGTGCTTTTCGAGCGTGGCGGATGCTATGGGAACTCAGATTCGGCGTAGGACGTTCCGTGGATGGTGTCCACTGCAACCGCGAGGTGATCTGAACACATGCTCGAGATAAGTCCCTTGGTATGGGGCGTGACCATCGGCGTCATCATTGCTCTGCTTGCGGTCGATCTCATCTTGGCCGCTCTGCGCCCGCACAAGGTCGGTTTCCGTGAGGCGACGGCATGGTCGGTGTTCTACATCCTGGTCGCGGTCGGGTTCGGCGTGTGGTTCGCCATGACCTACGGCGGCGACTTCGGCACCCAGTACTTCGCCGGCTACATCGTCGAGAAGAGCCTCTCGGTCGACAACCTGTTCGTGTTCGTCATCATCATGACGACGTTCGCGGTGCCCGAGGAGCACCAGCACAAGGTGCTGACTTTCGGCATCATCCTGGCGCTGATCATGCGGGCGATCTTCATCGCCCTCGGCGCGACGCTGATCTCGATGTTCTCGTTCATGTTCCTGATCTTCGGCGGCCTGCTGATCTACACCGCGATCCAGCTGTTCCGGCACCGCAACGAAGACCCCGACGTCGAGAACAACGTCATGATCCGAGCCACCCGCAAGTTCGTGCCGATCAGCGACGAGTACGACGGCGGCAAGCTGCTGACCCGTCGCGAGGGTCGCAAGATCGCCACCCCGCTGCTGGCGGTGTTGATCGCCATCGGCAGCGTCGACCTGCTGTTTGCGCTCGATTCCATCCCCGCGGTCTTCGGCGTCACCAGCGAGCCGTACATCGTCTTCACGGCGAACGCCTTCGCACTGCTGGGCTTGCGCGCGCTGTTCTTCCTGGTGAAGGGCCTGCTCGACCGCCTGGTGTATCTGTCGACCGGTTTGTCGATCATCCTGGCCTTCATCGGCGTGAAGCTGATCCTGCACTGGGGTCACGTCGACATCAATCCGAGCATTCCGGAGATCAGCACCTACGTCAGCCTCAGCGTGATCATCGGCATCCTCGCGATCGTGACGGTCGCGAGCCTCATCAAGACGCGCAAGGACCCGTCGGCGAAAGCGCATCCCGGCTCCCTGCGGGCATCGCGCCCCAAGGAGCACCCTGACGCGGCTCAGTGACGGCGGGAAAAGAAGTGTCGGGAGCACCATCGCGCTGTGGCATCGTTGATTCGGCACAGATTGCGAAGGGATGCCGATGACGGTTGAGCACTCACCCTCCGACGACGAACGGATCGTCGCCGCGGTGCACGATGAGCTCGCTCGCTGGGGCATCGACAGGTTCGACGTCGGCGCGATGGCCCACCGTCACGGACTCGATGTCGAAGCGATCCAGCTGCGCTGGCCGGACCCGGAAGTGTTGATCCTCGAGGCCCTGGCGCACCGTCCTGGAGACAACGCCCCGCCGCCCGACACCGGGTCCCTGCGGACAGATCTGTTCGAGATGGCGGTGCGGATGGCCACCATGGTGACGTCGGCCGACGGGCGCAAGCTGCACGGCGGGCACCTCATCGGCGACGTCGAGATCGCCAGCATGGACGTCCGCCGATCTGCCTGGCTGGCCCGGGCGGCGACGCTCGACGTCGTGTTCGAGCGGGCGCGGCAGCGCGGTGAGATCAGCGACGCCGTGGACTCCCACCTCGTACTGGAGCTGCTCTTCGCGCCGATCAACATGCGTGCGTTGTACACCGGCATGCCGGTCGACGACGACTACTGCACGACGATCGCCGACATGGTCTACCGCGCCATCAGCTCTCGAAGCCGTTCGGCCGAAACGGAACCCGGCACCGGTAGGTAGGCCACGATCTGGATGTCGGGCACGTCGACCGGTGCGACCTGGTGGTGTTCGAGCCGCAGCTCACCCGCGATGGGATGGCGAAAACGCCGTTCGCGGGAGGTGAACCGCTCGATGCCGGTGGCCTGCCACGCATCCGCGAAATGCACACTTTCCGTCGACAGCCGCGACACCAGCGAGGTGTACGACGGCTCTCCGACGCGCGGACCGGCGTCGGCCCGGAACTCGGCGAGGAAGCGCCTACTGTCGGTGTCCCAGTCGGGCAACAGCTCGCGGATCGCCGGATCCATGAACACCAGCCACAGCAGGTTGCGGTCGGCCGGCGGCACGCGTTCGATGTTCGGGTACAGCGCCACATATGCGGCGTTCCACGCGGCGATGCCCCAGTCGGGTGTGAGCGCGAAGGCGGGGTAGCCCTGCAGTGCGTCCAGGAACCGCTGAACATGCGCGGGCAGCGGACCGTCAGTGAGCGCCGGGTCCACGGTGTAGCCGCCCAGCGCCAGCACGTATTCGTGCTCGGCCGGTGACAACCGCAGGGCCCGCGCGACCGCGTCGAGCACCTGCTTGGACGGGTTGATGTCGCGGCCCTGCTCCAGCCACGTGTACCAGGTGACGCTCACCCCGGCTTGCACCGAGACTTCCTCACGGCGCAACCCGCTGGTGCGGGCCCGTGGAAGGTCCGGCAAACCGAGGTCGGCGCGGACCACGGCTTCGCGGCGCGCGCGCAGGAACTCGCCGAGCGCGAGCCGCTGCTGTGCGCGTCTGTCCACGTGATTGTTCACTGTCGCCAAGGCTAGTACCGGCACTACTAGTACCAGCGCCGTCTTCCCCGGCCCCCGGGTTCGGCCGAACGTAGACCTCATGCCGCATCTGAGGTCTCGTATGGTCACGCACGGTCGGAACATGGCGGGCGCGCGCTCGCTGCTGCGCGCGGCGGGGGTGGACAGCGCCGACATCGGCAAGCCGATCGTCGCCGTCGCGAACAGCTTCACCGAGTTCGTGCCGGGCCACACGCATCTGCAGCCGGTCGGCCGCATCGTCTCCGAGGCCATCACGAACGCCGGGGGCGTGCCGCGCGAGTTCAACACCATCGCGGTCGACGACGGCATCGCGATGGGTCACGGCGGGATGCTCTACTCACTGCCGTCGCGCGAGCTGATCGCCGACTCCGTGGAGTACATGGTCAACGCGCACTGCGCCGACGCGCTGGTGTGTATCTCCAACTGCGACAAGATCACTCCGGGCATGCTGATGGCGGCGCTGCGGCTGAACATCCCGACGGTGTTCGTGTCGGGCGGGCCGATGGAGGGCGGCACGGCAGTGCTGATCGACGGCACGGTGCGCACCCGGCTCAACCTGATCACCGCGATCGCCGACGCCGTCAACACCGACGTGTCCGATCCAGATCTGGCCCGCATCGAGGAGTCTGCGTGCCCGACCTGCGGTTCGTGTTCGGGCATGTTCACGGCGAATTCGATGAACTGCCTGACCGAGGCGCTCGGGCTGGCGCTGCCGGGCAACGGATCGGTGTTGGCGACGCACACCGCGCGGCGCGCCCTGTACGAGAACGCGGGTGCGACGGTGATGGAGCTGTGCCGGCGCTACTACGACGAAGACGACGGTTCTGTGCTGCCGCGCGCCATAGCGAATCGGGATGCGTTCGACAACGCGATGGCGATGGACATCGCGATGGGCGGGTCCACCAACACGATCCTGCATCTGCTGGCGGCCGCGCGGGAGGCCGAATTGGACTACACGCTGGAGGACATCGAGAAGCGCAGCCGCGCGATCCCGTGCCTGTGCAAGGTGGCACCCAACGGGCATTACCTGATGGAGGACGTGCACCGGGCGGGTGGCATCCCGGCGATCCTGGGCGAGCTGTGGCGCGGCGGGCACCTCCATGAGACGGTGCACTCGGTGCACTCCGCGTCGCTGGCGGAGTGGTTGCGGCGGTGGGATATCCGCGGGGGCTCCGCCTCGGAGGAGGCCGTCGAGATGTTCCACGCCGCGCCGGGGTGCGTGCGGTCGGCGTCGGCGTTCAGCCAGTCGGAGCGCTGGGACTCGTTGGACACCGACGCCGAGACCGGATGCATCCGCGATGTGCGCCATGCCTATTCGGAGGACGGCGGGTTGGCGGTGCTACGTGGGAATCTGTCGGTGGACGGCTGCATCGTCAAGACGGCGGGTGTCGACGAGTCGATCCTGACGTTCACGGGCCCTGCCGTGGTCGTCGAGTCTCAGGAGGACGCCGTCGAGGCGATTCTGGGCGGCCGGGTGCAGGCCGGCGACGTGGTGGTGGTGCGCTACGAGGGCCCGAAGGGCGGCCCGGGGATGCAGGAAATGCTCTATCCCACCTCGTTTCTGAAGGGCCGCGGGCTCGCAAAGGTGTGCGCACTGGTCACCGACGGCCGGTTCTCCGGGGGATCGTCGGGGCTGTCGATCGGGCACGTCTCCCCGGAGGCCGCCGCGGGCGGCACCATCGCGCTGGTGCAGGACGGCGACCTCATCACGATCGACATCCCGCACCGGACGATCGAGGTGGACGTCGCCGACGACGAACTCGAACGTCGCCGCGCGGCGCTGGAGGCCAGTGGCGGGTATCGACCCCGCCATCGCGAGCGGGTGGTGTCGGCGGCGTTGAGGGCCTATGCGGCGCTGGCGCTCTCGGCGGACAAGGGTGCGGTGCGCGACGTGTCGGCGGTGTAGCCACCGACACCAGCTGTTGACGGGTCCTCAGAGGTCGAGGACGAGTTCCGTCCTCGGCACCGCCGAACACACGAGCACCGAGCCCGCGGGCGGCTCGTCCAGAGGCTCTTGCGCATAGTCGACGGTCCCGGACACCACCTCGGTGACGCAGATGTGGCAGACGCCGCTCCGGCACGAGTACCGGGTCGGGACGTCACACGCCTCGGCGAACTCGAGCAGGCTCGTGAAGCGTGGCGACCAGTGCGCCGTCAACCCGCTCCGCGAGAACGTCACCGCAGGACCGGTGCCCGGCGCGCCATCGGGAGCATGCGGCGGCACCTCCGCGGGTGCATCGACGGCGCCGGGATTGATCCGCGGCCGGGCGCCGAACAACTCGCTACGGATACTTGCCTGGTCGAAACCGTTGTTCACCAACGCTTCCCGCATGCCGACCATGAAGGCGTCCGGCCCGCACATGTACACCGCCGCATCGGTCGGCAATCGCAGCGCGGCGAGCGACGCGGCGGACAGGCGTGGCCCGTCGGCGGTGTACACGTGATGCGCGGCAGCGTCGGGCAATGACGCGATCAATGCGTCCACCTCGTCGGCGAACGCATGCGAGGCACGGTCTCGGGTGGTGTGCACCCAGACCACTCGACGGGGGCTCTGCTCGGCCGCCAGCCGATGCAGCATCGCCAGCACGGGTGTGCTGCCCACGCCGGCCGAGAGCAGCACGACGGGCCGATCCTCCTCGGCGAGAACGAAGTCGCCGCGCGGGGCGGCAGCATGGAGCGTCGACCCGGTCCGGATGTGGTCGTGCAGCCATGCGCTGGCGAGCCCGTGCACGTCTCGCTTGACGCTGATGCGGTAGGTGCCGTCGGTGGAGTACGTGGACAGCGAATAGCTGCGCAGCGGTGCGGGGTCGGCGGCTCCGTCGATTCGGATCGGCAGGTACTGACCGGCCTGCGCCACCGGCAGCGGGTTCCCGTCGTCGGCCTCGAGTAGCAGCGAGAGCACGTCGGCGGTCTCATGGCGGGTGCCGCGTACGCGCAGAGTGCGAAAACCGTTCCACGCCAACGTCACCGAAGGCGCCGGCTGCAGCAGGTCCCGAAACGACTGCACCCACCCCGGGCTCAATGCCGGGATGTCGACAGCCTTGCGCAGCAGTGCCGGATCGCGGCCGGGCAGGTACAGCAGCGCGTCGGTGTCGGCCACCGACAACGCGTGTCGGCCACGGCTGAGGAGGACGATGTCGTCACCGGCGGCCACGTGCCCTTCGCGGATCACCCTGAGGTAGAAGCCGGGCCGGTGATGGGCGACCAACAGGTTGGGCATCCGTGGCTCGTCGAGCCGCATCCCGACCCGGAAGCACGTCACCCGCGGCTGCGTGACCTCGAACTCGGCCTCGCCGACGCGGTAACGGTCGCCGATGCACACCTCGTCGTCGGGCAGGCCGTCAACGGTGAAATTCTCCCCGAAGCTGCCCGCCGTCAGGTCGTCGCGGCCGAGGTGGGACTTCCAGTAGTCGTAAGAGGCGTTCTGATAGACGAGGACTGCGCGGTTCTCGCCCCCGTGGCCGTTGAGATCACCCTGCCCGTCGCCGTCGAGGTTGAGGGTGCGCACCATGACGGGGCCATCCACCGGGTGCTTCCAGATGCCGGTGTGAATGTCGCGGCCCTGCCAGGAGACGTTCGCAGGCATTCCGACATTGACCGAAGTGAGCCGGCCGACTCGTGAGATGTCCTCGGGCACAGGGGCTCACCGCCGTCCTCCGCACAATGGGTTCGGCTCAGACTACCGGTCAGGCGATAACCTGTTGTGGTGAACCGCGTGGTCATCTTCGACGTCAACGAGACGCTGCTCGACATCGAGGCACTGGCGCCGGTGTTCGAGGAGATCTATTCGGATCCGGCGTCGCTGCGTGAATGGTTCGCGCAGTTGGTGCTGTACTCGATGACCCTCACGGTGTCACAGCAGTACGTCGACTTCTTCACTCTGGGCCGGGCCGTCGCCCAGATGCTGGCCGAGATCCGCGGCGTCACCGTCACCGACGCCCAACTGGACCACCTGGCCGCGGCCATGTCGCACATGCCGGCGCACCCGGATGTCGTCGACGGTCTGGAATCACTCCGCGCGCAGGGCCTGCGGCTCGTGACGTTGACGAACTCGCCGACGAATCCGGACAAGCCCAGCCCGCTCGACAACGCGGGACTCGGAGGCTACTTCGAGCGGCAGTTCAGTGTCGATCCGTGCCGGGCCTTCAAACCGAGTCCGGAGGTCTACGTGCAGGTGTGCCGCGAGCTGGCCGTGCGGCCCGACGACTGTCTGATGGTCGCCGCTCATGCCTGGGACACGATCGGAGCCCAGGCGACCGGTATGCGCGGGGCCCTGATCACCCGTCCGGGGAATGCGGCGATGCGGGCCGCGGACACACTGCTGCCTGACATCGTCGCCACCGACCTGCGAGACCTCGCCCGCCAACTCGGCAACTGAAAACAAGTCACGCCGCCGGCCCCGGTGATCCGTCCTCCCCAGCGCGGATCACCCGAGACCGGCGCGCCTCCCCCAGGCCCGCCCAACCCCTCGATGTGCGTACCTCTCGACGGCTTGGCCGAGCGCAACCACGGTTATCGTACATAAACAAATACGTTCTTGATGAACGAACGAGTTCTTGAAAAGTTGCCTGTTGGTTACCGCTTCGGGGGTCCGGAACTCGCTGGTCGGCTCGCCCTATACTCCGTCTCAGAAAACTGCAGAGGAGCACTTGCATGGCCCAGCAGCTCGCGTCGGGGCGACACAGCCTCAGTCGTGACGAGGTCGCCGCCAACCAGAAGCAGCGGCTCTTCAAGGCGCTCGGCGAGGTCATGGGCACCAAGGGTTACAGCAACACCACCGTCGATGATCTAATCAAGCACGCCGGAGTGTCGCGCGCCACCTTCTACCAGCACTTCGACTCGAAAATCGACTGCTTCATGGCCGGCTACGCCACCATGCAGGGCTACGTCATCGACGCCATTCTGGAAATCCCCGCGACCGGCACACCGATGCAGCGTTTCGGGTTCATGCTGCATCGGTATCTCGGCTTCATGGCGCTGGATCCGCGCCGAGCGCGGTTGTATCTCCTGGAGGTCTATGCCGCCGGGCCCGACGCGATGCGCCGCCGGATGGAGTTGCAGCAGGAATTCGTGGACGGTGTCGCCAAGATTTTCAAGGCTCGCAGCAAAGCCGATCGGTTCGCGTGCCAGGCGCTGGTGGCCTCCATCTCGATGCTCGTCACCACCGCGCTCGTCGACGCCGACTCCGACGCGATCCTCGCCTTAGAGAAGCCTGTCCTAAAGTTTGCCGAACGTGCCCTCGGGCCACGCACGGTGTGACGAGACTTACGCAATTCTTACCTGCGCACAGGCTGTTTGGAGTTTGTAGTCCCCATAGTTCACACTGGTGCGATGGTGGACCCAGTTCCTTTGCAGAGTTTGCGGGAGCGCAAGAAGGTTCACACGCGCCTGGCGATCCGCCGCGAGGCATTCCGGCTCTTCGAAAAGTACGGTTACACGAACACCACGATCGAGCAGATCGCCAACGCCGCCGACGTCTCGCCCCGCACGTTCTATCGCTACTTCGGGGTGAAGGAGGCGTTGCTGCTTTCCGACGATCAGATTTCACCGATCGTCGAGGCGTTCGCCGCCGCGCCCAGTGAGATGACGATCATCGAGGCATATCGGCACGCCCTCGCCAAGGTGTTCGGTGGTCTCAGCCTCGAGCAGCGTGAGGACGCGCTCGTGGGCGAGCGCTTGCTGTACGCGACCCCCGAGGCTCGCGGTCTGTTGTACGCGGCATACGTCCGGACGATCGACCTGATGACCGACGCACTCGCGGCACGGCCCGACGCACCGGAGGACCGAGCCGAGCGGCGGGTGATCGCCGGGGCGATCGTCGGAGTGTTGATCGCCGCCGCGCACAACACTCCGCTGCCCGAGGCTGAATTGCAGATTTCGTTGGAAATCCTTGGCCGCCACCTGATTTAGCCCCGCGAGCGCGCGTGTCTGCACGTCGACACGCCGTATTCGGGCGTGCGGGAGCGCTCGTTCGCCGTCGCCGAGCGCGCAGTTTGGGATCGGTAGCGGCGTCGCTGCCCCTACTGTGACCTCATGTTCGCACTGGTGATGGTTGCCTTCGTGCTGTGGGCGCTGTGTGGGGTTCCGGCTGCGTTGATCGCGCACAGGAAGGGCCGCAACGTGGTGATGTGGGCGGTGCTGGGCTCGGTGTTCGGTGTCATCGGCTTGGCCGCGATCGCCTCGGCGCCCTATTACACGCAGGGCGGCCCATGGCACCCCGGCAGCAGCACCACGCTGCACTTCGGCAGCTTCAGCGGTTTCGGCCTCTCGGGCGACCACGGCGGAAACGACTTCGGCTTCGGCGACTTCGGCGGATCGAGTGATTTCGGCGGCGGAGGCGACGGTGGCGGCGGGGGCGGCGGCGGTGGTGACTGAGATCATCGGTGCACCCTGACTCAGACCGGCATGCGAGCAAGAGCAGCCGCTCGGCGAGCAATCAGAGCCCAGGTGGTCGAGAATGGTCTATGGATAGTTCCGAGTTGAGCAATGTGGCATGGGATGTGGCCGAATACGGCCGCCCGAGCCTGACCGTTGCCGAACTCAATATTGTGTTCGTGCGGCTGGGAATCGGTGATTACATCGAGGCTCTGGAAACCGTCCTGGAGGCGATCGATCGCACGGACGGACAGCGACTGCCTAAGGAATTCGCCGAGAAGTTGGTCCGACTCGGCCAGGTGCAGTACCTCGGGCCGCATGTTGTCGACCTCGCAGCACGGGTATCAGAGACGCCCTAGGCGCGCCGCACGAGCCCACCCGGACCTCGACGGCCGGAGCGGCTTCGATGTCGACGCTGGTCGTACATCGCGTGGTCCGCTCGATCGAGCACGGAGTCGATGGAGCGGCCGTCGCCGGGACGGTGCGATGCCGAGCCGATCGTCAGGACAACCGGAAGCACGGTCCCGTCGGGCAATGAGATCGGCACACTGTCGAGCTCATCGCTGATCCGGCGGGCCAGCGAGGCGAGGCTGTGGTCGTCGAAAGATGTTGTAATTACCAAGAATTCGTCGCCACCCCAGCGGGCCACCATACCGTCGCCACCGATGGCCGCGAGCAGGCGGCCGGCGACGGCGACCAGCAGCCGATCACCGGCATGGTGGCCGTTGCGGTCGTTGACGGCTTTGAAGCGCTCGATGTCGCAGAACAGGACGCCGTAGCCCTTGCCTTCGGCGTCCAATTCCTCAAGCCGGCGCCATGCGGCGGAGCGGTTCGCGATGGACGTGAGCTGATCGGTGTTCGCCTGGCGGGCAAGTTCGGCCTCGCGTTCCCTCTCGGCAGTCACGTCGACGATCTGCGAGACGAAGCACTGCGGCCGGTCACGAGGAGCGTGCACCAGCACCGCGGTCAGGGCGCCCCAGACGATGCGGCCGTCAGAGGCGATGTATCGCTTGTCCATGCGGAAGGAGCGTCGTCGCCCCTCCAGGCATTCGTTGACCAGCGTGAGGTCCAGCTGCAGGTCGTCGGGATGGGTGATGTCCTGAAAAGTCAGCTTCTGCATGGCTTTTCGGTTGTACCCGAGCATGGTGCGCAACGCCCGGTTGGTCCGCAGGAATGTTCCGTCCAGCCCGACGACGCACATTCCGATCGGCGAGTGCGCCAGAGCGAGCTCGAAGCGCCGCTCGCCGAGAAGATCAACGGCTGCCGATTGCATCGGATCCGACGGTGTTGCGCTGACCTCAGCGGGCGGGAATCCGTGCTCGAACGGTTTGGGGCGACTGAGGTAAAAGCCTTGCGCCAGTGAGATTCCTGCGGCGCTGACGGCGTCGAGCTCACCCTGGGTCTCCACACCCTCGGCGATCACCGTGGCGCCGATCTGTCCTGCGAACTCCGCGATGGCCTGCGCGAGCCGGCGGCGGGCGTCGTCGACATCGATGTTGCGCGTGATCGACTGGTCGATCTTGACGAACTCCGGCCCCAGCTCTAGTACGTGGGAGAACGATGCGAAGCCGGCACCGACGTCGTCGACGGCAACGCGCATGCCGTAACTTCGACACTCCTCCATGACGTCGTCGAGGGCCTCGTAGTCCGGGACTGCGCTGTGTTCGGTGATTTCGAGAACGATGCGCGATCTGTCGGCCGGCGCGAGCAGTTCGTCCCACGGCAGCACCAGGGCGGCCGCAGGCGAGATGTTGATCGCGACGAATGCGTCGGGCGGCAACGTCGGCATCGTCTTCACGACGCGGGCCACGATCGCCTGTTCCAGTTCGATGCCCAGGCCCAGCTCGGCGGCCTGGGCGAAGAAAGCGTCCGGCCGATACGGTTCGCAGGAGAAGCGAGCGAGGGCTTCGACGCCCACGACTCTGCCGGTCGCGATGTCGTGGACGGCCTGGAAGTTCACCTCGAAATCCTGCTCGGCGACCACGCGACGGATGGCGTTCCGTTGCTCGGCGCCTCGATCCGGGCCGCTGTCGGGCGGGGTGATCAGCGTGCTGATCAGGTCGGCAACCTGCGTAACGAGCATCAGGTCGTCGTCGTCGAGATCCGGCGTCGGCCCCCCGCCGACGACAGAGACCATGCCCACCGGGGCGCCATCAGAGCCGTGGATAGGGGCTCCGATGTAGGAACCGACGCCCAGTTCGCCGGTAATCGACAGCGCCGCGGCGGTCTGGTTGCGCGACGTGTCGGGAATGACCGCGGGAAGACGCCCGTCGATCACCCTGACACCGTACGAATCAGCCACCGAGAGCACGCGGTCGGCGACAGGGTCCCCAACGCCGGGTTCCCCGTCGAACTCGTCGATGACGTACGCGCCATCGCGAAACGACGCGATCCACGCGAAATCTAGGTCGAGCCGTCGCCGCAGGAAGCCCAGCAACGTACGGATGAGGGCAGCGGGGGCCTCGGAGTCGACCTCATCGAGGCCCCCAGCCAACCCCCCTGAGCGCATAGCAAAAATAGTAGACCCGACCGCGCCGATATTCGCGACCATTCGCCGGACGGACTTGATGACACATTTCTGAACTAATTCGCGTTCAGCCTGCGTCGATCAACTGCGCCTGCCGACATGGGACGCAAAACGGCCAACATTTCGCTACATGACCCGGGCAAATTTTATCGCCCGCGCTCATTTCGGCCGTGCTGATCAGTCGTCGGTGACGGTGAGCGTCACGTCGATGTTGCCGCGCGTGGCGTTGGAATACGGGCAGACCTGGTGGGCAGCCTCGGCAAGTTCCTGCGCGGTGTCGTGGTCGACGTTGGGGAGCGTGATCTCCAGTTCGACAGCGAGGCCGAAGGCGCCGCTGTCGGTGGAGCCGAGGGTCACTTTGGCCCCGACAGCGGAGTCGGAGACGTCGGCCTTCTGCTGGCGGGCGACGAGGCGCAGGGCGGAGTGGAAGCAGGCAGCATAGCCGACAGCGAAGAGCTGCTCGGGGTTGGTGCCCTCACCTGATCCGCCCATTTCCTTCGGGATGCTCAGGGCGACATCGACTTTGCCGTCCGACGTGGCGCCGTGACCATCACGGCCTTCTCCGGTGGCGAGAGCTTCGGCGGTGTAGAGCGCTTTCATGCCGTGTCCTTTCGGGTGAGTGAATCGAGTTGATCTGTCAGTGTTTTCAAGGCATCACGCAGCGCCGCGAGGTCGTCCGGGGAGGCGCCGCCCAGCGCGAGAAGACGTTCGGGGACACACGCGGCGCGGGCTTCGAGCTGTTCCCCTGCCGCGGTGAGCGCGACGTCGACCCTCCGTTCGTCGTCGAGGGACCGTCGACGCTCGACCAGGCCGACGGCTTCGAGGCGTTTCAGCAGGGGCGACAACGTTCCCGAGTCGAGGTGCAGACGCTCCCCCAGGTGGCCGACCGTGCAACGGCCGTCTTCCCACAGAACGAGAAGAACCAGGTACTGCGGATAGGTGATGCCCAGTTCATCCAGCACCGGCCGGTAGGCCGCGGTGACCGTCCGCGACGCCGTGTACAAGGCGAAGCAGAGTTGGTCATCGAGGCGGGCGGCAGGCACGCAGCTGATAGTAGTGAACAATTAAATTGTGCGCAATTGATTGTGGCCGGACTTGTCGGTGACCCGCCTTACAGTCACGTCTCACCATCCTGGGAGGAGACGGATATGGCACCGAAACCGGTGGCGACTGTGCGACCGCTCGACATCGTGGCGCCGCGATCGCGTCCGGCGATGACGGTGGCCCTCGCCGTGAGCGGCCGCGCTACCTCCGTGTTCGCGTATGCGGCGTGCTCGGCCGAGCACCGCTGGTCGGGTACCGTCGAGGCGGAGTCGGCGGATACGGCGGTCCTCGATGCGATCAGCCGAATCCGCGAGGCGTCCGGCGCGCAGCGAATCCGGTTCCTGGTGCCGTTGCCTGCGCGCAGCACGCTGTGGGCGCTGCGCGACGAGGTGGCGCTGCTGCTGCCCGGGGTGTGGATCGAACGGCCGCGGTTCTCCGACGAGGCGCTCGTGCGTCGGGCTCATGCCGGGTTACGTCAGGTGCGGTCGCCGGTGTGGGTCGCGACGGACGGGTCGGTACGCGGCAGGATCACCGGTTACGGCTGGCTGGCATCCTCGGGTGAGTATGGCCTGCAGGGCTTTCGGCACTCGGTGAAGCTGATCGGTCCGCAGGTGGTCCTGGTCGCCGAACTGCGTGCGATCGGCGCTGCGGTGCAGAGACTTCGCGGCCGCGACATCACGGTGCTCAGCGACAGCACGCTTGCGGTCGCGATGGTGAAGCGGTGGATGGCCGGCGAGGACGTGCTGCCCGAGGGTTACTCCGCGTATCGCCAGAGCGGCAAGACGCCGGGGTTGGTCCGCGCGCGGCAGATGATCTTCGAGGAGCGCGAGAGGATCACGCCGGTGTGGGTGAAGGGCCACCGCGGTGAGCCGCTCAACGAAGGGGCGGATTCGCTGGCCCGGCTGGCGTCACGTTTCGCGTTGGGCGACAGCATGCTTGACGGTGCCGAGTATCACCGGCGCGCCCAGGAACTGGCGGTGACGTTCGCGCGGGAATTCGAGCGGGCTCAGTCGGCGAGCTTGAAGGCCAGTACGGTCACCCACTTCGCCGGGTCGGGTTCGGTCGCGGGCCCGGTTTCGTAGATCTCGATGCGGCCGGCCCACTCCTCACCGCGACCGGTGGACGTCGAATCCCATTGCAACCCTTGTTCTGAGGCCCACGACAGCAGCTTCTCCGTCGTGTCCAACAGGCCGTCGAAGGGGCCGCGGTGGGTGGCCACGGCATACTTCCTGCCGGGCAGCGTGTCGGTGGACACCTCGCCGTCGGCGGGCAACGGGGCATCGATGGGGACGCATGCTTCGATGCGGAGTTCGCGGTTGATGTCGATGGTGCGGTATCGCAGGAACGGCGCGCCGGTGATCTGCTGCCCATGCCGAGCGACGGCGTCGAAGACCTCGGGGAACCGGTCGGCGATCGCACTGACCTGATCCATCGCGACGGTGCCGCCGACCGAAGCGTAGAGCCGGGGTGCGCGAGTCTCGAGTGTCGGGTGTTCAGTCATGCCTGTACCGACTGCGCCAGCCACCGAAAGTCATCAGCCTCCGCACGCCACTTTCGGATTCGGGTCGTAACGCACGGTGATTCCGTCCGCGTCTCGGGTGCAGTCGTGACACGCGCCTTTCGCCGCGTGACGGACGGAGTCAGTGCCGATAGGCCGTGCCGGATTCGGCCGATCCGCAAAATCGGTTAAAGCCATCGGGCGGCCGACATCGCAGCAGCAATTCGGGTCGGGCACGACAGAACCCGGCGACCGGGGGGACGTGCCGTCACGCCCACCCGTAGTCGCGTACGAGACAAAGCGACGCGGCTAATTGTCCGTCGGCGGTGGCGGTTCGTAGGGGTGGTACCACTTCCATTGGGCCCGTTCGCCGAGTGGCCCTCGGCAGGGCTCGACGACAGGTGCCGGGGTGGTGGGCGGCCGAGCCAGCGGACCGCCTGTCAGGACATCGCCGTCACTGTCAGTGACCACGAGGGTGGCGGCGGTGCCGCTGATCGTGATGGCACCGCGGTGGTGTTCGCGATGGTGGTGTAGGCACACCAGCACCAAATTCCACAGCTCCGTCGGGCCGCCGTCCTCCCAATGCCGAATGTGGTGAGCTTGCAGTCCGCGGGTGGAGCCGCAACCCGGAACGACACAGCAGCGGTCCCGGTATTCGAGGACGCGACGGAGTCGGCGGCTGATCGTGCGGGTGCTGCGTCCCGCCCCGATCACCTGGCCGTGGCGCTCCAACCACAGCTCGCAGGTCGCATCGCACAACAGCAGCCGCCGATCGGCATCCGAGAGTACCGGCCCTAAATGCAGCGCAGCAGAATGCTTTTCCGGGTCAAGGTGCACGATGACCGTGGTGTGCGCCCCATGGGGCCGGCGAGCCACATCACTGTCCCAGCCGGCTTCGACCAGACTCATGAATGCGTCGACCCGATTCGGGAACGGCGGCTTCTGATCTTCCGTGGACTCACCATGATCGCGCGTCCACTCGGCGATCACCTTGTCGTGATGCGACTGCACCGCGGTGTCGAACTTCGCGGCCTCCACCTTCGGCAACCGAATGCGGTAGGTCGTGTAATCGTCGTCCTCAGTTCTGCTGAACTCGCGACGCGGTTCATGCTTCGACTCGGGCTCAGGTCGGGGTTCGAGTTTGACCGCGGTCCTCAGCTGGGCGACCGTCGCAACGGCGGCCAGCTGGGCATAGTGCGCGTCGGACCCGTCGGCCGCCCGCTCGGCGATGACTCCGACCTGGTCCAGCGACAGCCGCCCCTCACGCATCCCCTGCACGCATTGAGGAAATTCGTCGAGGCGGCGCGCAATGGCGATGACGGTCTCGGCGTTGCGCGCCGTTACTCCGGTCTTCCACGCCATCAGCGCCGCGACCGAACGCGCGCCCGTGCCGCCCGCCAGTTGGTCTCGCTCGATCTCGGCAGCGATCTCCACAATGCGACTGTCGATGACATTGCGCTGACCGGTCAGCTCAGCCAACTCGTCGAACAACCCCGCAAGACGCTCCTTCGGAGCCAATGAGGTTGCGGTGGCGGACATAACGCCATTCTGCCGAAGGGGTCCGACAAGTAGGCCGGACGACCGATCTCCCATCAGGCCTGGCGCGACGCTCAGCGCGCGTCCGGAACCGCCAGCTCGTGAACGATTCGCTGGGTTCGAAACAACTGCAGGGCAAGGGAACCGGTGTTGTAGGGCAGATCGTACTTCTCGCACAGCTCGCGCACGCGAACGCTAACTTCCGGCAGTCGCCTGCTGGGAAGGTCGGGGAACAGGTGGTGCTCGATCTGGTAGCACAGGTGACCGCCCGAGATGGCCAGCAGCGGGCCGGCAGTGAAGTTCGCGGTCCCCAGCAGCTGGCGCAGGTACCACTCGCCCTTGGTCTCGTCCTCGACCACCGCCGGGTCGAAGACTTCCACGCCGCCGGGGATGTGCCCGCAGATGATGTTCACGTATACCCAGAGGTTGCGCAGCAGGTTCGCAATGACGTTGGCCCCAAGGGTGCGACGCCACCGGCGCAGGCTCAGGGCCGGAAAGAACAGGTAGTCCTTGCCGAGCTGGCGGACGATCTTGCCGCGCAGCCTGCGCTTCGCGGCACCGAACGCTTCCGGAGAATCAGTGCCGTCCCGCTCGGCACGGATGCCGTGAAGCGCGATGCCCCATTCGAATGTGGCTGCCAGGAACAGGTTTCGCAGCGGTGTGAACAGCAGCTGCCAGCGCCACGGTTGGTGCTCGGTCACGCACAGCCAGCGGTAGCCGATGTCGTCGTCCATGCCGAGGACGTTGTTGTAGACGTGATGCCGGTAGTTGTGCGAGTGCCGCCACTGCGCTGAGTATCCGAACATGTCCCACTCCCATGTGTTGGAGTGGATCTCGGGGTCGTTCATCCAGTCCCACTGACCGTGAGAGATGTTGTGGCCCAGCTCCATGTTCTCCAGCGACTTCGCGTAGGCCAAAGCCGCCGTTCCGAGCAGCCAGCCCTTCTTTGACCGGCTACCGGCGATCAGCAGGCGAGCCGACACGTCGAGTGCGCGCTGGAAGCCGATGATTCGCCGGATGTAGGCCGCGTCCTTCTCCCCGAGCGACTCCTCGACGTCGCGGCGGATCACGTCGAGCTCGTAGGCGATCTCTTCGACGTCTTCCCTGCTGAGATGCAGGTAGGCGGGAACGTCGGTGATCGCCATCAGGGTGTCCTCGGGTCGGCGCGTCGGGATGCGGCGAATCCGGGCGACCGCGAGATCAGACCGCAGCGTAAAGGCTGGCAGTTACCTGTGGGTAATCGCGGATCGGCGATTGCGCGAAATGGTGGCGCAGATCACGCATTGGTGTTCTGACGTCCGGTGCGATTGGCGACGAGACCCCGTCGTCAGAACTTTGTCACCTCACTCGACGTTCAGGAAGCCGTCCTGGTAGACCCAGCTCGTTCCATCTCCGATGCCTGGGGTGATGAGGTGGCACCAATTGTCCCGGCACGGTTCCACGAGCTTGAACTGTTGTCCGACGCGCAAAAAGACGCCGGGATAAGGGGTGCCGACTCCGTCGGGAATCTCGTACACGTCGACGTCGCTGGTGACTGTCGCGGTACCGGGCCCTCGATCGGGCGCCGGTGCGCTGGGCGTAGCGCAACCAGATCCGAAAGTTTGGGTGCCAGGTGCGTCCGCCAGTGCTTCAGATTCAGCTTCTGCGGTCGTTTGGCCAGAACCCACACCGTAATTCGCGCGGTTGTCGCCGACGGAAACCGCCAAGCACGGGACTCCGGCATCAGCGTTGGCGACCGCGATCGTCGTGCACGCGGTGCCGCGATTGACATCGCGGCAGCCGACCATTGCCGAGGCTACCGCTTCGGCTTGTGTGGCGCCGGTTCCTCCACCCAGGGCCCCCTCGGCAGTCGAGTACACCATCGCGATGAAGGGGCCGGATGCCTGAGCCTGCGCCGGGACGGCGGTGATGCCGCCCATCAGTGCAGCCGTGCAACCCATAAGGGCAACATTGCGAACCGTGGTCTTCATGAAAACTCTCTCCCCTTGATCAGTGGATGCGCGAGGCCTAAGGCCTTCGATTGGATCCTCGACACCGCACAGGCTGCGGTCTTGAGTAGTGCGCTACCTGTCCTCCGGTTCCAAACTCCCCCACAGCTGCCGCATTCGTCAGCACTACTCTGGTGGCAAGTGGGCCCACGCCCGCTTGCGGACGAAGCACAGCTTCGACTCAATTCAACGAGCCCGGGTAGTTGACGAGGACATCACGCGATCTTGACAAAGATCCCAATTCGTCACGCCCGTCGATCAAGGGACTTCCTGCGACCGCGCCGGCAAAAGCAACACTATGCCCGCGGTTCCCGGGAAACACTTTCCGTGGCTGGCGACCAGGCACACGAGTCCAGGTCGCTTAGTCGCAAGGACATCGTCCTCTCACATTTCCGGGCTCGACAGGTATCACACCGGGATGCAATGGGATTGGAGGCGTATTCGGATCTTGCGTCGGTTGGCCCATGGCCGCTCTGCCCGACCTCAGGTCGGCCGGGGCGGGCGATTGTGGTGGCCCCGAACCGAGGTGCCGCGTGCCTCAACCCAAGTCGTCGATCACGCATGAAGCGCGGACATGGCCTCAGCTGATGGTGCCTGCTCAACCTTCAGATCATCAAATTGCCACCGGCTCAGGCAGCCGCCGCCACCTCACCGAAGGTCGTCGAAGCCAACCACCTTGCCGCGGTTGATCGAAACCCAGTCCCTGGCTTCCAGATACGGACGGAACGTCTCGGCGATCGCCTGCCTGTCGGCGCCGGTCTTGGGTCGCTGAAGCTCGTACAGGTGCGGAAACTCCGTCCATGCGGTGACGGCGTCCCACAGCCGCAGCGCCGCCTCACCCGTCGGCGGGTCGATGAGCACCGGGCCGAACAGACACTGTCCGTCGGGGAAGAACAGGGTGGGGACGCCATAGCCGCCGGCGTCGACGACGCGGTTGTGGTCGGCCATCACCTCATCGCTCGTTGTGAAGTCGGCGATCGCCTGGTCGACCAGTCCCGGATCGAAGCCCAATTCTTCGAGAAGGTTTCGGGCGACGGCCTTTTCGTGCGGCTTGTGCCCTTCGACATGCAAGGCGCGCGCCGCGCGTTCGTACCACGCGTCGACGTCGGCCATCGACTGCCGCCGCAGCAGCGCGCCGATCCGCATCATCGACCAGCCGTAAGACCACTCCCGTTCCCAGGGGTGCTTCTTGCCCTCTTGACGGTTGATCTCCTCGAGGCTGAAGAAGCGCCAATTCACCTGAAGGCCATTCTGGTCGCGCACCGCGCGAATCCACCGCGACGTCTGGTAGGCGTACGGGCACATGACGTCGAAGTGAAAGTCGAGGGAGACAGGAGTATTCGTCACATCGTGAACCTCAAACTGCGGGCGGCGCGATCACCGAGTTCGTCATCGCCGGTCCAGCTGATCTTTCCCGAGTCGATCTGCGCCTGCGGATCGATGCGCCCACAGGCGAGTTGAATGAACGTCGTCGAGTCGGTGGTCACCACGACGTCCGGGTTGTCGAGTTGGTCGACCTTGGCTGCTCGTCCGTTGACGGCGACATGGAGTTGACGGGTGATCGGCCCGGTCAGGTCGAAGGTGATGCTCTTGCCGTCCGGAACGCCGATCTTCTTTCCGACGATGTAGCCGATCGAGTTCTCGACTTGGGCCAGCGACAGCTCCGCGCCGACGCCGGAGTCGTCGGTCGTGCGTCCGAGGGGCGTGGTGATGTCGCGCTCGTGGACCCAGAAGTCGAAGACGCGGATGGCCAGGAAGCCGCCGTAAGTGCCGGGACCCACGGGCGTCCAGGAGGGCCGAAGGTAGTCGTCGTCGGTCAGGGCCGCGAGGTCGCGACGCCTCGCGTCGAACACGGCGTGGACCTTGTCGAGGTAGGGCGAGGAGTCGGCGAGAAACTGCCCTGCGCGCTCGAACGGCGGCGGCGTGGTGGTGTCGTCCGGGAGCCAGCCGACCATGGCGGCCTCGATGCTGGTGACGTGGTCGACGACGCCGCGGACCGTCCAGTCCGGGCACAGTGACTGCGTCTGCCATTCGTCATCGCTGAGGTCGGCGCACAGCGCTTCGTAGGTGTCGAAGCAGTGCTCAAGCGCGCCGCGTACCTCGGCCGCACTGGTGATGTCGGGGCTTGCCATGCGCAACCTCCTTCGGTGTGAGCATGGGCAGTCTGCCACTATCGGAGCATTGGCTCGGCCGGTTTGAAGTCGCTAGCTCTGCTGCCACGTGTCTCGCACTGCTACCTTTTCACCGCAGCACGTACCGAAGCCCGGTCAGTCAGGGTCACCACAGGCCGAAAGACGTGGTAGCGACGGCAGTGCCGTCGTTGACCATTCAATTCGCTACTGGCCCCTCGCACTGCGGCACGCGGAGAGCTTCCGCCATACTGGCTTGCTAACCAGGTGTTGTGCGCTGCAGATTCAAGCAACTCGACCTTCACCCAGTGCGAACGCGCGACAGGGACGCCGAACAGCTGTGCGCTGCTCGCGCCGCAGCCGCGTACAGAATGCCTGTTGCAGGATCTAGCGCCGGCTAACGCTGCTAGGCCACCGCGGCCCGCGCCCCCAGATACACCTCCGCGGGCATCGCCCGCCGCAAGCGCCAGGTAATCGCCATCGGTCGCTCGCCTTCGTGCGATACGTAGTCAGCTGGCCCAAGGAATATGTACGGCGCACCATCTCCGAACTGAGATTTCTTCGCCTCGCGCACAAAGAGCAGGATGTGAGAGCCGCGCTGTCTGTGGTTGATATACCGCTGACCGGTAGGTGAGCCTGCCGACGTTGTCGACTGCGATTCCCAGTGGAACAACTCGGGGCTGAGCGCGAAGTCTCGGTACATGGTCGTCGGCGAATACTCGGTGTCGGACTTTTTGAGGGTGATCAGGAAGGCATCGGTATTGACCGACGCACACCACGCCACACCCTCACGCATCGTCGCCGGAGTGCGGTCCGCGGTGGTCCAGCCAAGTGCGGCAAGAATTTCCTCTCGCGAGTACGTGGCGTGCACTGCGAGCGGCACCTCAGACAAGGCGGAAATCATGCTCCCTAAGTCGTAGGTGCTGCGGTGAGCGGATTCAAAGGCGATGGAGACGATTTGGTTCATCTCGCCACTGACCGCTTCACTGCGTAGCGATGCAAGTCCATCGGCGACGCTGCAAAATCCGGCACCCGTGGGAAACAGCGAGTAGAAAAGCATTTCGGCTAAACGCTGCTCCGCCACGTCACTTCCAAGAACGCCCTCGCCGATCAGCGTCCGGTAAGCATCTGCTCGCCGCCGGTCGTCTACATGAACGATGGCTTTGAGTCGCTTAACCAGTGCTGCTTCCAAGGGTCCGGCCAGGTCCCCCACCTTGCCTGCTTCGCGGCACAGCGTGGTCCAGGACCGATCCGGGCGTAGGATGTCTTCGAGTCCTCGCTCATACTTGTCCAGGTAGCCGCCTAGCAGCTCGCCGGGATAGCTGCGGACCTCAGCGATCAGCGCGGCCTTCTTCGGAGATACCTGCTGACGGACATTCTCCAATACCAGCTGCTTGGCAACGGTATCGAGAACTATCTGGCATCCCGCGGGAAGAAACGGAAACCCCTCTTCCACTTGCTTTTCCAATTGCTTTCGCCCGAGTCCGGTTAGCGCCCGGAACCGTTGATCAAACCGGAACTCGCGGCGTTGATGCCCGACGAAATCCAAAGCCGTCAGCACTGATTTCCCAGGGGCGAGCCGCAATCCGCGCCCTAACTGCTGCAGGAACACGGTGGCGCTCTCGGTGGGCCGTAGGAACAGCACGGTGTCAACAATCGGGATATCGAGGCCTTCGTTAAAGAGGTCGACGGCAAAGAGCACCTTGATTTCACCATCTCGCAACGCGGTCAGAGCAGCTCGACGCTCGATGGTGTCGTCGTGCCCGACTATGGCGCGAGATGGAATGCCCACCTGCGAGAACTTCTCCGCCATGTAGCGGGCATGCTCCACGCTGACGCAGAACCCCAAGGCGCGCATCGTGCCGATGTCGGTGACCTTGTCGGCGAGCTGGTCGAGCACGACGCGAGTGCGCGCATCGTTTCCGGTGTACACCTGGCTCAGTTGGGCGACGTCATAGCCCCCGCGCTTCCATTGCAGGGCTTCAAGATCAGTCCCGTCATGAACCCCAAAATAGTGGAACGGACAAAGCAGATTCTGTTCAAGTGCATCCCATAACCTCAGCTCGGCGGCGGTGCGGCCCTCGAAGAAGGATCGAACATCAATCCCGTCGCTGCGTTCGGGAGTCGCAGTAAGCCCCAACAGCTCGATCGGATCGACGTGCTCCAGTAACCGTCGGTAGGACGCGGCCTGCGCATGGTGAAACTCGTCAATGACCACTACGTCGAAGTAGCCCGGTTCAATGGCGGCTAGCCGCTCCACAGTCAGTGACTGGACACTAGCGAAGACGTGCCGCCACTTTTCAGGATGCAGACCGTCAACCAACAACTCACCGAAGTTCGCATCGGTGAGGACCTCTCGGTACATCCGACGGGCCTGCTCGAGAATCTCTTTGCGATGGGCGACGAATAGCAATTTCAGATTCCGCCCGTGCACCTCACGCGCCAATCGTCGATAATCAAGCGCTGCAACGACGGTCTTTCCCGTGCCGGTGGCAGCAACAAGCAGGTTGCGGTGTCGGTCATGCAGGACGCGTTCAGCATCAAGCTGTTCGAGAAGCTCAGCTTGATAGGGCTTCGCAGTGACCTCCAGCCCCGACAGGGTTATCGTCAGCGGATCTCGCGACCTCTTGCCCGATGCGACTTCGAGTGCATCGCGCAGCCTATGACCGTCCTCGGCCGTGCGATACGGCTCAAATTCACGATTCTCCCAATAGGATTCGAACGTTGCGCGGAACTTCTCGAGCAAGTGGGGGGTGGCGATTGCCGACAGGCGGACGTTCCATTCGAGGCCATCGACCAATGCGGAGTGCGACAGGTTCGATGAACCGACATAGGCGGTGTGAAACCCGCTGTCCCGTCTGATGAGCCATGCTTTTGCATGCAACCGGGTCATATTTGTGTCGTAGTTGATGCGGACCTCGGCGCCGAACTCGTCGACCAGTCGGTCCAGCGCCTTCGCGTCGGTGGCGCCGATGTAGGTAGTGGTGATGACCCGTACTGGCACGCCACGCTCACGGAGTTCGGCAAGTTCGCTTTCCAGCAGCCGGATGCCATGCCATTTGACGAATGCACACAATAGATCCACTCGGTCTGCGCTTTTCAGCTCGGCGCGCAGTTCAGCCGCCAAGGTCGGTTCTGCACGCGCGTTAGTCATTAGCGCAGCATCCGATAGCGGGGTGGCTGGCCGCGATGGCCTCGCCGCTCCCAAGGCTTCAGCAGTGATGGCTTCCAATCGGCCAATCTTGGCGGGGTCGTCTTGATGAAGGTTTTCCTCTACCAGGTCGTCACCGAGCACCTCAAGAATCTTCCTGATGAGGTGTGCACGCTCCTCAGCGCCGTGCGCGGCACGCAGCTGGCGTTCGATTAGCGTGCTGAGATGTCTGGTCAAGACGAGGGCCTGCTCGGATTCATCGACAGCGCGGACTTCGGCACGACGTCCCTCGATCAGTGCAAGAGCTGAGTTGAGCCGCTCTGTAAGTACTGATTCGTATAGTCCGACGTCCACCCCAGCGAGACTAGCGGCGTAGATAAGTCTTGTTGCGGACTACTCTGCGATACTCGCGCGACATTAAGGGCAGCGACACTGGGCTGGCCCAACTAAGTCCATGGGTTTCCGCAACACGTTGTCGCCCCTGTTGTTAATCGCGGGGCAGCGACCGACGGCCAGCGCCATGTCGCCTTCTTTAACGAGCGACGTTCGCAGATAGGTCATATCTCCGCCGCTCACCCCAATACCAACGCCACTCCACCAGCACGAAGCTCGTCGAACGAATAGCTCAGCTCGCCCCGATCCCCCACCTCAACGACGTAGCGGTCCTGGCCCTCGGTGACATCGAAGGTGAACCCGAATGTGCACATGTACCGGCCGCCTTTACCTTCTTCCAGGTAGGTCGTCGTGAGGATCTCGCCCTTGCCGTTCTTCACGGCTACCGGCGTCCCCGGATTCACGTCCGAATAGCCGCCCGCTCCCACGCAGGACGTCCCGTCAACCTCGATTGCCGGCGCATACGGGTTCGGATCCTCGTCATTGAGCGTGAAGCTGCCTGAGATCGTCGCCGTCTCCAAGACGTGAAAGCCTTCGACGAATTGCGGGCAGAAATATTGCACCGCAACCTCGTCCGCCGGCATGCCCTGCTGCACTCCCCCGCCTTCCAATTGCCGGCACACCTGCTTGCCGTGCGCGACGGCGTTCGCGTCAGAATTGAAGTCCGCCGAGAACCCCGCCTGCTTCAACGCTGTCAGGTACCGGTCGTCGACCGTCGTGCGATCCCGATTCAAATACAGGTACGCCCCGACGCCTCCGCCCACCAGTGCCAGAACCGTCAGCGCCGCTGCCACCGCGATCCACACCCGGCGGCCCTTGCGAACCGGCTCCACAACCGAAACCTGCTCGGGGTCAGCCTGTTCCAGCTGTTGCTTACCTACCGGGTCGAGCGCCTCCACGCCGCCGTCCCGGATCAAGTCCGTGGGTTGGCCACCCACGAAGTAGCGACCTTCGTGCCGCCCCGTCGGGTCCGGCATCCAACCCCCGCCAGTAGCGCTGCCGGATCCTGTAGGCACCCCATACGCCGACTCGTGCCACGTCCCATTCACGTTGACCGCGCCACACGACGTGCATTGCATCGCGTCGGACAGACCACCGCCGCAGAATACGCAGAAGCCCATTCCCATCACTTCCTGTACACCGTGGTGCCTTCGACACCGAAAAGGGAACTGACGAACTTGGCGAAGCAGTCGTCGAGCCCCAAACCTTGGGAGTCGCACCAACCGTTCGCGTCTGCCGGCGCCAGCTTCGGATTTCCGATCACTGTCACCCACCAGTCCGGAGCATTGAACGTCGTCCACTGACCCGACGACACCAACCGCACGCCGCTGTACTTGTCGCGCAGCGCAAGATGATCCCGCAGGACGTCGGCGCTCGTCAGTGTTTTGCCATCGACCTCGATCCCAGCCTTCTTCGAACTGATCTGCGGCACCCACCGATTCGCGATCGAACCGGACACATACGAGTAATCCGCATCCCGGATCTCGCGCAATACCGCCTCGGCGACACCGTCGACACTGCCGTGCTCGGGCTTGGCGACAGCGTGGGCCACCACCCGGTCTGATGTCGACGACGAGACCGCCGTCGCGTCCGATGATTCGCCTGGATGAAACACCAGCTGCGGGGCGCCCGAGAACATCGCCGTTGTGCGCCAATATGTTCCGGCGGGAAACACGAGCGTTTTACGTGCGGTTTGACCAGGCTTCATCGTCACCGGCGCGGCGGAGAAGTCGAACAACCCTGCGGCGATGTCACGCTGACCGTCGGCGACGGTGATGCGCACGCCTGAGCCGGCTTCGGTGTTGCCACCCGGGCATTGCGACAGGAACGCCGCACTCACGGTCAGCCCGTCTGCCGTCATATCGACCGACTCAGCCTGCACCACGGGCGCTGCCGAGCACTCCGGCACCAGCAACGCCGGGTCCATCGTCGCGGTCGTGAAGATGCCCCGATCTGGGGCGCCCGCTTCGTCCCGCGAGGGGTTTCCGACCGTCACGGCGACCAACGCAACAACACCGATGAACGCGGCCACCCCACCGAGCACGCCGCCGATCAGCAGACCGCGGCGGCGCGGAGGCCTGCCGGCCGCGGGCGCATCGTCGTCCTCCGGAAAGGACACGACGCCGATGGGCAAGCCGCACTCTCCGCAGAATTTGTAGTTCCAGGCGTTGATGTGTCCGCGCGGGCAAATCACAGTCGGCGATACACCGTCGAACTCCATGCTCATCGCAGACCTCTCGCCAGTGCGGCGGGTGCCGATTCGCCCGACGCGCGCAGCCCTCCAAACCTCATACAGCAATGATTCGACAGATGGCTGACAGAAGGAATCGGGGATACCCCTCGTCCTTTGCGATTGGAACCATCATCTGCACCTCTGGCACCAAAAACCTCACAAATACCAGGCAATCCATCAAATTTAGGGGGATCCCCGATTCCCTCCGCCCCGCCGATCACCGCACCATTGATCCACCGCGGCCGTCGGTCGTCGTAAACGAGCACAAGGACAACGCCATGAAGCACCTCGGTCCGGTCGGGATTGCGTGCATGGTCGCCGCCATCGCGTCGGCGGCGCCCGCGGGGGCCGCACCCCAAGATGCCGCGTTCTTGAACCGGCTCAACCAGGTCGGCATCACGTCCTCGAATCCGTATGCGACCTTCCTCGAGGCCTACGCCGTATGTCGGCACCTCGATTTCGGCACCCCACACTCCGGGGTCGTCGGCATCGTCCTCAGCAACAACCCGGACCTCGATTACGAGAGCGCGGCCGACTTCGTCGTCCTGGCGAACATGACGTACTGCCCGCCCGCCTGACCCCTACATCCGCGAATACCGCGTCAGCGCAAAGCTGTACAACCCGTAGGCCGCGAAGCCCGCCGCCGCGACGAGCAGGATCGTGTGCCCGAACCGCGCCTCCCCCAATGCTTCGACCGCGGCATCCAATCCCCGCGCCCGGGCCGGATTGTGCACCACCGACACTCCGGCGACGAGAATCCCCGCCGCGATCAGCACCAGCCCCTCAGCCACATGCCCCACGACGCCGAGCACGGTCACCAGCGGCCCCGCCGGCTTCCGGAGATCCCCGAGAAACTTCCGCCATGCACCCTTGTAGACGAAGTAGCCACCGAACGCGATGATCACCGCGCCAACGGCGACCAGGACCGCCTTTCCGCCACCCGTCTGCATCAACCGTGCACTCAAGCCCTCCGCCCGTTCCCCACCCTGCCGGCCCACCCCGAGCGCGAACTGCACCGCCGTGAAAGACAACACCAGGTACACCAGCGCAAGCCCAAACGCTTTGAACCGATTGACAAGTGGCACGTCACGGAGATGGGCGTGGGTGTGCTCACCCGGATGCAGTCCCACGATGGTCTCAGCCAGCCGCCACAACGCCAGCGTCAGCATGCCGAACGCGACAATCCACAACGTCCACGACCCACCCGGCTGCGCCGCCAGTGTCGCCAGCGCACCCGTCTGGTCGGCGTCACCGGTCAACCCGGACGCGATCCGCGCGATCGTGGACGCGATCAGCAGATGCAGTAGCCCGTTGACCGGATAGCCAATGCGTGCCAACCACTCCACGGTGCGGCTTCCGGTGGCGCGGTTCACCGCGCCCTTGAACTTCATCCTGGCGTTTACCCTTCCCGCCGCAGCGCGCGACTCGGCTACCCACCTCCCCGTTTCCGAAAACCGCCTCCAAACATCCCGTTCCGGATTCGTGACTTCCAGGCACGTCGCGCGTCGACATCATGAACATCGTCACCAATTGATGACGCGAAATCATCGAGGCAGAACCCCTGCGCCGTGGACCTTCGTCGCGCTGGGACGTGGACGAGAAATGTCACCGCCTCGCCCTACCCTCGGGATCGTGACGGAAAGCCTCGACCAGCGCGTCGCCCGCATCGCCCAGGCCATCCTGGCCGATCGGCGGTTCGTCGCGCCCATCGACGTCCTTATCGGCCTGGGCTGGCTCGATGATACGAAGGTCGATGTGTGGCGACAGGGCTTCGTGCCATCGCTTGACCGCTGCATCCGCGCCAAACCCGTCGAGGTCACCGACGCCCTCAAACTGCTGAGCACCTGGGCCCCCGCTCGCGACCTCAATCCGTGGGCCACCGACTACGGCACCCTCGCGTTCACCGCCGACCGCGATCCGCAGACCGAGCGTGCCTCTCGGATCCGTTGGGCGGCAACCGAAGATCCGGAGCCGAGTCCCACACCGCCCCGTCCGAAGCAACTCAAGGTGTTCGCATCCTGGCTTGTGTGGTTCTGCGCCAACTGCGGCGGCATTCACGACCTGATTCTTGATGACAGCGGCCTCTGCCGCGACTGTGCAGGGCTCGGCCACCTCGTCTTCCTGCCCTCAGGTGCCGCCGCACTGACGCGGCGCACGGTGAAAGCCGCGCCTACGTCCGCCGTCGTCCTCCGCGCCAACACCCGAAACGTCCGTCACGGGATTCTTGCCGACCAACGCGCTATCGAGCTGGCGGCACTTCAGTGCCTCCGCGATCACCAGTATCTGAGTGAAGTCGGCGAGCAGATCCGACACGACATCGCCGATGCGATCCGTACAGAATTCCCCGGTTGTCCACAGTCTCGCGCCGATGCCATCGCTTACGACGCTGCAGTACGCCGTCGCAACGCCCGCAGCGGCGCAACGGATCCCGACTACATCTGCGAGATAGTCCAGGACTCCGTTCGCCGGGTCGACACTGAGTACGACGACCTGTCTTTGATTGGGCTGGACCGAGTCGAGGCTGAACGCAAAACTCAAGCCCAGGTCGACAACGTCATCGATACGTGGCGCAGCGGCATCGTCCTGTTGGACGCATAGCCAAACGCCGAATAGCTGCAGATGAAATGACGCCCACATTGACACAGGGACGCGGATCTCCGAAAAGCACAGCCCTCAGCGCAATTTCGCCGAAGGATTACACGCGGCGACCATGCCGCGAGGGTGACGCCCGCTCGTCGTACCTGAGAGCCACGCTCGACACCTTTGAGGGTGCCAGTCCATGCTCAGACGTGCGAATCGAGGCGAAATCCCATTCGGTACGCCTGGGGAGCCCCGGCTGGGTACGGTAAACGCACTACTCGCACTTCACCGGAGGACGTGAGGCGATGGCGGGCGAAATAGCGTACGAGCTGGCATCCGCCGGGTTCGTCGACGCCGTCGAAGTGGGCAGAGGCGGTGGCGGCGTCGTCTACCGCTGCCACCAGCAGTCACTCGGGCGCACCGTCGCCATCAAGGTCCTCGCCTCCAATCTGGACCAGGACGACCAGGAACGATTCCTGCGCGAGGGCTACGCGATGGGCGGCCTGTCGGGTCACCCGAACATCGTCAACATCCTGCAGGTCGGCATGACCGAACGGGATCGACCCTTCATCGTAATGCCCTACCACGCACGCGGTTCGCTCGCCGACCAGGTGCGGCGGCAGGGCCGCATCCCGTGGCCGGACGTGTTGCGCATCGGCGTAAAACTGTGTGGGGCGCTCGAAACCGCGCATCGGACAGGCACTTTGCATCGCGATATCAAGCCCGCCAATGTGCTGGTCAACGATTACGGCGACCCGCAGCTCAGCGACTTCGGCACCGCACGCATCGTCGGCGGGTACAAGACGGTCACCGGGTTCTTCACCGGCACACTGTCCTACACCGCGCCCGAGGTGCTCACCGGAAAGCCGCCGACGGTCATGGCCGACGTCTATTCGCTGGGCGCCACGCTCTACGCATTGATCGCCGGCAAGGCCGCCCACGAGCGCAACACCGACGAGGAGCTGATCGCGCACTACCTGCGGATCACCTCGCAACCGGTGCCGGACCTGCGCCACCTCGGGATCCCGTCCGATGTGTGCTCGGCGATCGAGAAGGCGATGGCGCTCGATCCGGCCGAGCGGTTCGAATCGGCGGCGGAAATGGGCCGCGCGCTGCAGGAAGCTCAGCGGCACAACGGGTTGACCGCGGACGCGATGGCGATCAGTGAAGCGCCCCCTCCTCCCGCGCAACCCGAAGGCACACAAGCACTTCCACTGCCGGAACCGTCCTTCACGTCGGCCGTGCCACCGATCCCGGTCAACGTGCCACCACCACCGCCGCCGGCCCCGCCCCCACCCGACATGTTCGCCCGCAGCCCGTCGCATACACCGTGGACCCCCCCTCCCGGCGCGCCGACGAAGGGCCGCAAGAAAACGGTGATCGCGCTCGCCGCCGCAGCGGCCGCGGTGCTGCTGGTGATAGGCACAGTCGTGATCGTGGCGGCAACCCGGGACACCGGCGGCGGTGGCGATGGCGGCACGACGCCCTCGGCGCAGCCGACCACCCAAGCGCAACCCGGGTGGCGGCCGATCGCCGACGCCCGCACCGCGCTCGACGCGGCCGCGGCCACACAGGCCGACGGCACCATCTGGATCTTCGGCGGCATGGGCGCCGACAACCGGGTCAGCGGCGCCCACGAGGGCTACGACCCGGCGATCGACAGCTGGAAGGGCGGCGAGGACCTGCCCGTTCCGGTGCAGCGGGCGATGTCGGTGACGTGGCAGGACACCCCCGTCGTACTCGGCGGCTGGCGCACCGAGGGCGCCAACACCAAGGTCGCCACCGACCAGGTGTGGCGGGTGGTCAACAGTCGCTGGGTGCAATTGCCGCCCTTGCTACAGCCGCGGGCCGCAGCGGCGGCCGCCGTGGTGGGCGACCGCATTGTCGTCACCGGCGGCGTGGACGCCGGCGGCAAGGTGCTCAACACCACCGAGGTGTACGACGGCAGCGGGTGGACACCGGCCGCGCCGATGCCGACCCCACGGCAGCTACTGGCTGCGGCGTCCGACGGCACGCTGGTCTACGCGATCGGCGGCACGAACGGGTCGGCGGACACCGCTGCCGTCGAGGCGTATGACCCGGCCACCGACACCTGGACGTCCATGCCCGCGCTGCCCGCCCCGCGCAGCGACTTCGGGGTCGCGGTCACCGACGCCCGACTCGTGGCGGTGGGCGGCACCGCCGTGGGGCGGCCCCTGAAAAGCGTTACCGCTCTGGATCTGACGACGTCGACGTGGTCCGACCTCCCGGACCTGGGCACCGCTCGCCGCGGTATGGCCGTGGCTGCCGTCGGCAAGACGGTCTATGCGATCGGCGGGTCGACCGGCGCCGGCGACGGCCAAGCCACGTCGTCGGCCGAGGCGCTGAAAGTGGCGCCGCGCACGCCCCAACCCGCGGCGCAGTGGCGCTCGCTGCCCGACGCGCCGACGGCTCGGTTGATGATGGCGTCAACCGTGCTCGACGACAAGATCTGGCTCATCGGCGGTATCCGGGAGGGCGAGACGCTGCAGACCGTCGAAACCTACGACCCCGCCACCAAACAATGGCAGCCGCAGCCGTCGCTGCCGATCCCGCTGAACCACGCGGCGGCAGCGACCTACCGCGGTGAGGTCGTGGTGGTCGGCGGGGCCACCGACACCGTCACGCAGGCCTCAGACAAGGTGTTCGCGCTCCGCGACGGCACGTGGGTCGAGTTGCCGAGCCTGCAGCATGCGCGGGCAGCACCGGCGGTGGCGGTGGTTGGCGACAAGCTCGTCGTGGTCGGCGGGCAGCACGACAAACAGATCGTGCCGCAGACCGAGGTGTTCGACGGCCAGTCATGGACCTCGGCGGCCGACATGCCAACTCCCCGCGAGCATCTCGCGGCGGTATCGGACGGCGTGTATGTCTACACCGTCGGCGGTCGGGTCCTCAGCGCCGACGAGAACTCGGCGGCCTTCGAGCGGTTCGACCCGGAGTCCGGCAACTGGGAGACGTTGCCGGACATGCCGACTCCGCGCGGCAGCTACGGCGCGGCATACCTCGACGGCCGCATCGTGGCCGTCGGCGGCGAGGAGCCGACGCGGGTGCTGGCCACCGTCGAGATCTATGACATCGCCAACCGCAGATGGAGCACCCAGGCGCCGCTCAACACTCCGGTGCACGGCCAAGCGGTCGCGGCGGTCGGATCGACGGTGTACTGCATCGGGGGCGCCGACCGGCCGACCCACGAAGGCCCGGTGGCCACGGTCGAGGCGCTGGACTTCACGTAGCGCCGTCACGCAGCTGCGCCAGGGTGACCACGCCGCGGCGCAGCGCCTCGTTGGCCAGCCGGACACGACGGTCACCCTCGGCGGGGATGGCGAACTTGTCGTAGAGATTCTGCAGGTGTTGCTTGACGGCGGCCTCGGTGACAAAGAGCTCTCGGGCCATCGCCTTGACCGACGCGGGTTCGGGAAACGGGTCATCGGAAACCAACGGCCGGCACAACACCACGAGCACGTCGTCTTCGCGCCGGGTCAGCCGCGGCGGCGCCTCGACGGGCTGGGCCGTGACGGTCTCCTCGTCGCGGCCGCCGTCCGCGGAGTCGTGCACCATCCAGAAGATCATCCGCGACTTGCCCACACGCACCTCGTCACCGGAGTGCAGGACGCGTTCGGCGGTGATCTTCTCGCCGTTGAGGTATGTGCCGTTGCGGCTGCCCATGTCGCGGATCGATCATGCGGCCCCGAGGTTTTCGAAGACGGCGTGCAGTCGGGAGACGGTGTCGTCGTGCTCCAGCGCGATGGCGTTGCTTGCGGCCTTACCCAGCGTCACGCGCGGGCCGGCCAACGGGACGAGCTCACGTCCGGTCGGTCGGAAAACCTCCAGGTGGGAAGACATGCACACCTCCTCTGAAGGGCATTCTGGCGTACGACTGTCGGCCCGTCACCGCTTCGTGACGGGCCGAGTCGCTGTTGCGGTCAGGGCTGGGCGAGGAGCGGCACGCGGTTGAGCACCGGCGGCCGGAAGCCGCCACCGCCCTTGGGCTCCGTCGGTTCCAGGACGCTGCCGCTGTCGACCACCGGCGGCTGGAAGATGCCGCCGCTGGTGGGCCCGGTCGGCTCCGCGGTGCCGCCACTCTGGGGCGCCGTCGTGATGGTGATCGTGCCGCCGCGGCAGCTGACGATCTTGCCGTCGACGAAGATGTCCTGGCCGTCGTCGATCGGGATCGGGTAGCCGTCCGCGTCGGTGTAGGTGCAGCCGCCGCTGGGCGTGGGCTCGTTGTCGACGGCGAAGGCGGTGGCCGGTGCGACGCCGAGGATGGCGAAGGCGCCGAGGATGGTTGCCGCGTACTTGATGCCCGTGCGGGTGGTCGATGCGCTCATGATGTTTCCCTCTCAGGTGGTGCTGGGTTGTTGTGTTGTTGAGAGGAATACTGCTGGTCAGAGCACTCGTTCGTAATCGCCGGCAAGCCAGAGTCCAGTGCCGGAACGGGAAGGATTTCCTATCCCTCAAGCAAGGGCGTGCGAGCGGTTCCTCACCCTCGGCTGGAAAGACAGAAACGAGGCTAGGAGGCTGGCGCGCCGAGCTCTGCGTAGATCGCGGCCTCGAAGTGCAGGATCGTCTCGACCACCTTGTCGTCGAAGAACGGCAGGAGCTGCGTCGCGATCACCGCACCGATCCCCGCCTGGCGGTCGATCCAGAAGAAGCTGTTGAACAACCCTGACCAGTCCGCCGAGCCGGCGCTGCGCATGCCGGGCAGGTCGACCAGATACAGGTGGAATCCCAGGCCCCACCCCTGCGGCACGTCGAGCAACTCGACCGGCTTGGTCAGCTCGGGGATTGTCGGGTCCATCTTCTTCGGCAGCGGCGCCCCGTCGAGGTGGTCCCGCAACGCCAGCTCGACGGTCTCCTCTTTGAGGATGCGCGCCCCGTCGAGCTCGCCACCGTTGAGCCAGGCACGCACGAAGCGCCCGTAGTCGGCGATCGTCCCGTACGACCCGTGGCCCGCGGCGTCCCACTCCGGGGCGGCCGGCAGGTCGAGGGGAGTCGCCACCAGGCTGCCGCCCGGCGCCCGGAAGCGGACGGGCAGCAACCGCGCGCGCTGCTCCTCGGTCGGGTCGAACGTCGAGTCCGTCATGCCGAGCGGGCCGTAGACATGTTCTGCCAGGTAGGCAGCCAGCGTCTGGCCGCTGACGGCCTCGACGACCATGCCGAGCCAGTCGGTGCTCACGCCGTACTCCCACACCGTGCCGGGATCATGGACCAGCGGCGCACTGATGCTCTGCTTGATTCCCTCCAGCGGGTTGGGAAAGTTCTGATCGGCGCAGTATGCGAAGAGCTTTTCGTTGAGAAAGTGGTAGCCACAGCCGGCCGTGTGGTTCATCAGCTGCCGGACAGTCGCCTGCGTCTTGGGCGCACGCAGGACCGGCTCACCGCCGTCGAAGTGATCCAGCACCTGGAGTTCGCCGAACTCGGGCACGATCGACTCGACGGTCGCGTCCAGGTCGACCCGTCCCTGCTCGACGAGCTGCAGCGCCGCGGTAGTGGCGACAGCCTTGGTCATCGACGCGTTGCGGAACATCGTGTCGGGCTTCGCCTCTCCGGCTGCGCCCTCGTAGAGCACACCGTCGCGGCCGACCACGGTCGCGGCAACGCCGTGCAGCGAACCGTCGGCGGTCACGCCTTCCAGAAGCTCGTCAATTCGTTCGAACCCCATCTCAAGCTCCTTTGCTTGCACCCGACCAAAGCGTCATCATCGCACGGGGTGGTGGAGGTACACCCAAGGATCCGGACGCACATGCCTGCAGCGTCTCCGCGAAAGTCACCGGTAACCCAGTCTCCTTCGGCGACAACGCTATTCAGGAAGTTGGCCCGGCTAACCGCCTGCGCAGTAGCGGAACCCACCGAGATAGCACTGAGGGTCGTGATCGAGGGCAAAACCACAACCCTCAGCGCTATCTCGGCGCATCGCCTACACCCGGTACGCCGAGCCCCGCTCGCGGTCCAGGAACGTCTCGCTCTTGTTCTCCAGGAAGAACACGTACACGAACAGCGACACCGCGATGCACACCGTCACGTACCCGATGAACAGCGGTACGTGGCCCTGCTCCTTGGCCGCCTGGTAGATCAGCGGCGCCGTCCCGCCGAAGATCGAGTTCGCCAGCGCATACCCGACCCCGACACCCAGCGCCCGCACCCGCTGCGGGAACAGCTCCGACTTCACCAGCGCGTTGATCGACGTGTACCCCGTCAAGATCACGTACCCGACCGCCACCAACGCGAAAGACGCCAGCGGCGACTGCGTTTCGGGCAGGAACGTGATCAACACATATGTCCAGAACAGCCCGCCGACACCGAAGAACACCAGCAACGGCTTGCGCCCCAGCTTGTCGCTGATCAACCCGCCGACCGGCTGCAGCAGCATCAGGAAGATCAGCCCGAACAGGTTCAGCCACGTCGCCGTCATCGGGTCGTCCTTGAACGCCGTCTTCACGATCGCCGGCGCGTTCACGCTGTAGGTGTAGAACGCGACGGTGCCGCCCATCGTGATCAGGAAGCACAGCAGCAGCGGCCGCCAGTACGTGGTGAACAGCTCGCGCAGCGACCCGGCGCCCTTGTCCTCGCCGGAGCGCGCCGCTTCGATCACCTCTTCCGACAGCGACTCATCCATCGTCCGCCGCAGCCAGAACACCACGATGGCCGCCACACCACCGATGGCAAAGGCGATGCGCCAACCGAATTCACGCAGTTGGTCGTCGGACAGGAAGGCCTGCAGGATCAGCAGCGTGAACTGCGCCAGCACGTGCCCGCCCACCAGCGTCACGTACTGGAACGACGAGAAGAACCCGCGCCGCTCCCGCGTCGCCGCCTCCGACATGTACGTCGCCGAGGTTCCGTACTCCCCGCCCGTCGCGAACCCCTGCACCAGCCGCGCCAGGATCAGAATGATCGGTGCCGCAACACCGATCGTCGCCTGCGACGGCACCAGCGCGATCACCGCCGAGCACAACGCCATCAGCGACACACTGAACGTCAGCGCCGCCCGCCTGCCCCGCCGGTCGGCGAACCGGCCGAAGAACCACGACCCGACGGGCCGCATCACGAACGTGATCGCGAAGATCGCGTACACGTACACCGTCGAGTTCTTCTCCGACTCCGCGAAGAATTGCCCCTCGAAATACGTGGCGAACACGGTGTAGACGTAGACGTCGTACCACTCGACGAGGTTGCCCGACGACCCCCGCAGCGTGTTCCAGATCGCCCGCCGCGTCTGCGCCGCGCTGGACTTCGGCAACGTGGCTTCGCTGCTCGTCGTCATCAGACCCCCCTGTCAGTTCGCCGAACCGTACTCCAACGCCGGCTCCGCCGAATCCACCTTGCCACCACTGGAAATCGTCAACTGATCCGGCTGCACGTCGTAGCGCGCCCCGTCCGACCCCGTCACCGTGAACCCGTCACCGGACCGGCGCGCCCCGTCGATCTCGCGGTTCGCCCCGTCGCGCAGCCGCTCGCCGCGATAGTAGAAGTCGCCCGAGTCCCGTTCGCAGATGATCGCCAGCGACAGCGACGTCCGGATCAGCGCCGCCGGAGTGTCGCCGGAGTCGCAGCGCGCTGTATGCCCCACGAAGCCAAGCGAATCCGTGCCTGACACACCCTCCACCGCCGACGTCGTCGTGGTGCTCGACGGTGCCTCGGACGACGACGAGGACGCCGGTATCCGCGGCTGCGGATCAGGACCGCCGCCGCCGAACACCAGGATCACCGCAAAAATGATTGCCAGAGCGAACAATCCGATGATGCCGCCGATCAGCGCGGCCTGATCCCGAGCGGACTTGGGAGCGGGAGGCGCCGGCATCGGCGGCGGGGTTCGGTACACCGCCGAGTACTGCCGCGTCGACGGCGGCGTCACCGGCGCCGCAGGCTCGGCAATCACCGGTGCCTCCAACGCGGCGGCTGCCGCCCGGGCCAGCTCACCGGCCGTCTTGTACCGGTCCTGCGGCTGCTTGGCCATCCCGCGCGCGATCACGTCGTCGAACGCGCGGCTGACGCCGCGCCGCATGATGCTCGGCCGCGGCGGCGGCGCGAACATGTGCGCGCTCCACACCTGCCGGACATCGCCCGCCTCATACGGCGCGCGGCCCGTCAGCGTCTCGTACAGCAGGCACGTCAGCGAATAGATGTCCGACGCCGGGCCACCGCGGTCGCCGTTGAACCGCTCCGGCGCCATGTAGGCGCTCGACCCCACCACGAGCCCGGTCGACGTCACCGTCGCCTCGCCGCCGCCGTGGGCGATTCCGAAGTCCACCAGGTACGCGAAGTCCGTCGACGTCAGCAGCACGTTCTCGGGTTTGATGTCGCGGTGGATCAGCCCGTTGGCGTGCGCGTCATCCAATGCCGACGCAACTTGGCCGATGATCGACACCGCCCGGGCCGGCGGCAGCACCCCCACGGCGCGCAATGCGTCCTTGACGCTCTCGCCCTCGACCAGGCGCATGTCGATGTAGAGGACGCCGTCGATCTCGCCGAAGTTGTGGACGGGGATGACGTGCGGTTCCTGCAGCCGCGCGGCGATGCGCGATTCCCTGCGGAACCGCTCCTGGAAGCTCTGGTCGGCGGCCATCTCGGGGCGCAGCAGCTTGATCGCGACCATGCGCTCGCGCAGGGTGTCGTAGGCGCGGTACACCTCGCCCATACCCCCGACCCCGATGACAGACTGCAGCTCGTAGGGCCCGAAACGCGTACCCAGCCGCGAGCTGCCATTCCGGGTGCTCACATGCGATCCTTCCGTCGTTGACCGGCGGCGACGAATGAGACTTCCCGGTTCGCGGGGCGCTCAAGCGCCAACCTGCGACGGGATTCGCCGGTCTACGACCGTAGTGGGAATTCTGCCGGACCGCTAAAGGCCCAGGTCACTCAGCAGCGGCTGAGCAGCTCCTTGAGTTCGACCTCGAACCGGTCGGCCAGATCCCACAGGTCGTCGACCAGCTGCGGGCACGAGATGATGCCGACGTTGAGCTTGTCGCCCAGCGAGAAAACGGTGATGTTGAGGCCCGACCCGTGGAAGATCGGGCCCAGCGGATACAGCGCCTTGACCTCCGCGCCCGCGCTGTACAACGTCTCGGACGGCCCGGCCACGTTCGAGATGACAACGTTGTGGATCGCCGTGTTGGTCAGCGGGGTGCGCGACAACAGGCCCAGCATCGCGGTGAACATGGTCCGCGTGATGCTCTGCGCGAGGTCTACCAGCAGCGTGGGCCCCAGCGACGTGCTGTGTTCCTTTGCGCGATTGGTGGATTCGCCGATCGCCTGCAGCCGCTCCCACGGATCTTCGATGTCGGTGTGCAGATTGCAGAACATCCCCGACAGCTGATTGCGGCCTGGACGGTCGGACTGTCCATGCACCGACGCGGGCACCACGGCGATCAGCGGCTTGGCCGGAAGCTCGTCGCGGCCTTCCAGGTAACCGCGCAACGCACCGGCGCACAGCGCCAGCACGACGTCGTTGACCTTCACCTCGCAGCGGTCCTTGACCGTCTTGACGTCCTCGAGGCTCAACTGCGCGAACGCAACCGAGCGCTCCGACGTCAGCCGGGCGTTGAACGGCGTCATCGGCGCCGAGAACGGCGCCGCCATCGCGGTGCCCGACATCGCCCGGTTGACCGTCTTGGCGACGAGCGCCGCCGTGGTCGGCACCACCCGGGTGGTGACGTGCCAGGGCATCGTGACGACCCGCCAGAGCCCGTCCGCGGCGATCTCCAGCGTCGACGCCTCACCCGGGCCCTCCACCGGCTCCGGCGGGTCGGCGTCGGGCTCGGTGTCGAGCAGACGGCTGAGCAGGTTGGCCGCAGAGACCCCGTCGACCGCGGCGTGGTGGACCTTCAGCATCACCGCGAGCGGGCCGCCCTCGTCGGGTCGGGCGCCGCCGACGCCCTCGATGACCCACATCTCCCACAGCGGTTTGGTGCGATCGAGCGCGACCGAGGCGATGTGCCCGCACACCGCGGCGAGTTCGTCGCGGCCGCCGGGGGCCGGTAGCGCAATCCGGTAGACGTGGCGGGACAGGTCAAAGGTCTTGTCCTCCACCCACACCGGATGATCGACGTTGAGATCGCTGTCGGCGAGCGCCATGCGGAATTCCGGGATCGCCGGCACCCGCTCAGCAAGGATGTCGCGGAAGCGCTCGAAGGTGTAGCCGCCCGGGACCGTCGACGTGTCGAGTTCGGTCACCGAGCAGACCTGGATCGGCACGGTGGCCGACTCGCTATACAAAAGGCCCGCATCGAGACCGCTCAGCCGCTCCACCCGTGCCGCGTACCCACTGTGACCGTCGCCTCAAACGACGGTCCCCCGAGATAGCGCTCACGGTCGTAAATGAGCGGAGGTCCACAGCCCTCAGCGCTGTCTCGGCGCCAGATGCCTACGCCTGGCCCGCCCCCGGCTGCCACGTCGTCATCGCCGCTTCCAACTCGCCCTCGCTCAGCGGCGCTACCGGCAGCCGAGCCTGCCCCGGCTGGCAGCGCAGGCCCTGCAGCAGCACCGCGACGTAGCGCCGCCACAGATCCGACGACACCTCGCCGGCGTACTCACTCACCGCACCCGCCATCAACCCGCACAGCGGCATGTCGGTCGCCGACACCTCGGGCCGTAGGTAGCCGTCGCGTTTGGCGCGCTCCACCAGCTGCGCCACCCGCGGGTGCAGCCGGGTGCGCCCGGCGTCCACCTTGCCTCCGCAGTGCGCCCTGCTGAACGCGATCTCCCGCAAGCCGCGGTCCGTCGCTGTCATCTGACACATCTGCCACATCCACCAGGACAGGCCCTCCCAGGAATCCTCGGACTCCAACGCGGTGTCAGCCAGCGCGACGAGCTGATCGATGCCGTCCTCGAAGATCGCTTCGAACAGAGCCTCTTTGGTGGGGAACCGTCGATACACGGTGCCCACACCCAGACCTGCGTGGTGGGCCACTTCGTTCAGCGTCGCATCCAGCCCGCGGGTGGCACACAGGTCCCGCGCAGCTTCGATGATGCGCCGCCGGTTGCGCTCGGCATCCTTGCGCAGACCACCACACCGCTTGTCAATCACGTCGGCCAGTTTAGTGACGTCCCTTACCAAAACGCCAGAACCGGATTGACTCTATCCACTTGCAGGCTTAGATTCCTACAAGATCACACGCCGACCGGTGGCTCGCGGCGTCCCTCACCCCGAAAGGCACGACCTTGCCTGTAGTACTCGCGCGCCCAAAAAGCCTGGGCCGCAGATGATCAGCGTCGTCAAACGGGTCTGGTTGCCCGTCCTGGTCGTCTTCGCGATCGCCGTCGGCGGGTTAGCTGTCTCGAATCTCCGCTCGGTGTTCGGATCCCACGGCGCGATCGTCACCCCGATCGACGCCGACACCGCCGAGAACTTCAATCCCAAGGTCGTCGTCTACGAGATCTTCGGGACCGGCTCCACCGCCACCATCAACTACGCCGACCTCGACGGAAAGCCGCAGCGCACCGGCGAGGTCAGCCTGCCGTGGTCACTGCGCCTCGAGACGACGTTGCCCTCGGTGATGCCGAACATCATGGCTCAGGGCGACGGTCAATCCATCACCTGCCGCGTCACCGTCGATGACGAGGTCAAAGACGAGAGGACGGCCGAGGGTATGAACGCCGCCACCTACTGCCTGGTGAAGGCAGCATGACGACCGAGACCGACGACGCGCGCACCGACGTTCTGCCCAAGCACGCGGCCCCAAAACGGCCCCTGCTGCCGCGGTTCCTCCGGATGTTCGCGATCCCGATCGTGCTCGGCTGGATCGCCATCGTCGCCTTCTTGAACACCGCGGTGCCGACGCTCGAAGAGGTCGGCAAGCTGCGCGCCGTGTCGATGAGCCCCAACGATGCGCCGTCACTGATCGCGACCAAGCACGTCGGTGAGAAGTTCGAGGAGTACGACACCAGCAGCTCGGTGATGATCGTCCTGGAGGGCGACAACGAGCTGGGTCCCGACGCGCACGCCTACTACGACGAGATCGTCCGCAAGCTCAACGCCGACACCGCGCATGTGCAGCACGTCCAGGACTTCTGGGGCGACACACTGACCGCGGCAGGCGCCCAGAGCATCGACGGCAAGGCCTCCTACGTGCAGGTCTACATCGCCGGTGACCAGGGTGAGGCGCTGGCCAACGAATCCGTGCAGGCCGTGCGCGACGTCGTCGACGGGACCCAAGCCCCACCCGGCGTCAAGGCCTATGTGACAGGCCCCGCGGCGCTGACCACCGACCAGAACATCGTCGGCGACGCCAGCATGAAAACCATTGAGGGCGTGACGATCGCGATCATCATCGTGATGCTGCTGATCGTCTACCGATCGGTCGTGACGATGCTCGTCACCATGTCGATGGTCTTCATCGGCCTGCTCTCAGCGCGCGGCATCGTGGCATTCCTCGGGTTCTACGACGTCTTCGGGCTCACGACGTTCGCGACGAGCATGGTGGTGACCTTGGCGATCGCCGCGGCCACCGACTACGCGATCTTCCTGATCGGGCGCTACCAAGAGGCCCGGCGCTTGGGGATGGACAAAGAGTCCGCCTACTACGACATGTTCCACGGCACCGCCCACGTGGTGCTCGCCTCCGGCATGACGATCGCCGGTGCGACGCTGTGCCTGCACTTCACCCGCCTGCCCTACTTCCAGAGCATGGGCATTCCGCTGGCGGTCGGCATGACGATCGTTGTCGCCGCTGCCCTGACGCTGGGACCGGCCCTGATCTCGATCGTGACCCGGTTCGGAAAGGTGCTGGAGCCGAAAGGTAAAGGACGCGCCCGCGGCTGGCGTCGCCTCGGTGCGGCGACAGTCCGCTGGCCGGGCGCCATCCTGGTGATGGCGACCGTCATGTGCATGGTCGGTCTGCTCGCGTTGCCGGGCTACCACACCACCTACAACGACCGCATCTATCTGCCCGGCGACGTGCCCGCCAACATCGGCTACGCCGCGGCCGACCGGCACTTCTCCGACGCCAAGATGAACCCCGACCTGCTGATGGTCGAAGCCGACCACGATATGCGCAACCCCGCGGACTTCCTGGTGATCGAGAAGATCGCCAAAGCCCTTGTCCGCGTGCACGGTATCGCGTCGGTCACCACGATCACCCGGCCGGACGGCAAACCGATCAAGCATGCCTCGCTGGCATACACGGTGAGCCAGAGCGGCAACGGGCAGATCATGAACAACGACTTCCAGCAGACGGTGCTGGCGAACACCCTGCAGCAGGCCAACGAGATGCAGGTGACCATCGACTCGATGGAGAAGATGCAGAGCATCACCCTCGAACTTGCCGATGTGACGCGGCGGATGGCCGACAAGATGCAGGACACGTCGGCCAATCTCAACGAAGTGCGGGACCACCTCGCCGATTTCGACGATCAGTTCCGGCCGCTGCGCAATTACTTCTACTGGGAGCCGCACTGCTACAACATCCCGATGTGCTGGGCGCTGCGCTCGATCTTCGACAGCCTCGACGGCATCAACGTGATGGCCGACGACTTCGCCGAACTGGTTCCCGACATCGAGCGGATGGCGCAGCTGACACCACAGATGGCCGCGCTGATGCCGGCGATGATCCAGACGATGAAGAACCAGAAGCAGATCATGCTGAACCAGTACCAGGCGCAGAAGATGCAGCAGGATCAGAACATCGCCATGCAGGAGGACACCACGGCGATGGGCGAGGCGTACGACACCGCGCGCAACGACGACACGTTCTACCTGCCGCCGGAAGCCTTCCAGACCGCCGACTTCCAGCGCGGCATGAAGCTCATGATGTCGCCGGACGGAAAAGCGGTGCGCTTCACCGTCTTCCACCAGGGTGACCCGCTGACCGAGGACGGCACCGAACGCATCGAGCCGATGCGCGTCGCTGCCGCCGACGCCATCAAGGGCACCCCGCTGGAAGGGTCGACGATCTATGTCGGCGGCAGCGCGGCGATGTACAAGGACATGCAGCAGGGCGCCGACTACGACCTGCTGATCGCCGCGGTCGCATCACTGATCCTGATCTTCCTGATCATGGTGATCCTCACCCGGGCCGTCGCGGCGGCCGCCGTCATCGTCGGCACCGTCGTTCTGAGTCTGGGCACCTCGTTCGGACTGTCGGTACTGGTGTGGCAGCACATCATCGGCATCCCGCTGAGCTGGATGGTGCTGCCGATGTCGGTGATCGTCCTGCTCGCAGTCGGTGCTGACTACAACCTGCTCCTCGTATCGCGGATGAAGGAGGAGATCCACGCGGGCGTGAAAACTGGCATCATCCGGTCGATGGCCGGTACGGGATCAGTCGTCACCGCAGCAGGTTTCGTGTTCGCGTTCACGATGATCGGCATGATCGTCAGCGACATGATCACCATCGGGCAGGTGGGCACCACCATCGGTCTGGGTCTGCTGTTCGACACGCTGATCGTGCGGTCGCTGATGACGCCGTCGATCGCGGCGCTGATGGGCAAGTGGTTCTGGTGGCCGACGCATGTGCGTCCACGCCCGAAGCCGAAACCGTGGCCCAGCGTCCGCCAGGAGGTGACACTGTGCAACGGCTGATGATCTTTCTGGCCTTTCCAATCCTGATGGCGCCCAGCGCCTCCGCCGACACCGACACCGATTTCGCGGCACAGATGCAGGCCGTCGGAATCTACGGACAGAAGGATTACAACGCATGGTTGGCGAAGATCACCTGCAAGCGGTTGATGACCGGCGTGGATGCCGACGCGCGCGAGTCCGCCGAGTTCCTGTTCGGGAATCTGGACGCCAACACCGAGCAGGTATGGCAGTTCCTCGGCGCGGGGCTGCGCGCGTACTGCCCCCAGCATCTGGGGAAGCTGTCATGAGCGCACGCGACGTCCGGTGGGTGATGCGAGCACTGATGCTGGTTTTGGCGGCGGCGGTGGTGGCCGCACTCGCCGCACCAAGGGCTTTCGCTGATTCGACCGAGGACTATCCGATTCCGCGCCGCATCATCCACACCACATGTGATGTCGAGCAGTACCTGGCTGCGGTGCGCGATACCAACCCGGTGTACTTCGAGCGCTACATGATCGACCGCAGCAACCGGCCCGCCGACGTCCAGCAGATGGCCTTCGACCGCATCCACTGGTTCTTCTCCCTCGACCCCGTCGGGCGTCGCCAGTATTCGGAGAACACGGCGACGAACGTCCACTACGAGCAGGTGGCCACGCGGTGGGGCAACTGGGCAAAGATCTTCTTCAACAACAAGGGCGTCGTCGCCCACGCCACCGACGTGTGCATGAACTACCCGCGCGGCGACATGTCCGTGTGGAACTGGGTGGTCCGCTAGTTCCTCGCCGAAACTGAAGTTATGCAGGGAAAGTACGAGTAACGACGCGCACAGGTTCAGTTTCGGCGACTAGGGCAGTGCGGCGTAAGCGGCTATCAAACCAAATGTGGGCTGGTGGATCATCCACCAGCCCACATTTTCGGTTTGAAGTCTTAGATCGCGCTCACTCGAACGGCCTGCGGGCCTTTCTGACCCTGCTCAACCTCGAAATCGACGCGCTGATTCTCTTCCAGCGAGCGGTATCCGCTGCCGCTGATCTCCGAGTAGTGGACGAAGACGTCTGCCTCGCCACCATCGGGAGCGATGAAGCCGAAGCCCTTTTCGCCGTTGAACCACTTCACAGTTCCCTGTGCCATACTTTTCCAACTTCTTTCATTGTGACCGGATGTAGAAGAACATCCACGTCGGAGCGTAACACCGAACTGCACGATGGTGCGCATTCCGGCGGGATCACGACGGCCACCGGCTGCTATTCAGCTCTCGAATAGCGCCATCGCCCCATTTGATGCTTTCGCCCTTCGCCGCACCGACGACCAACTGGGCCATGTCGTAGAGCTTGTGATCCCCGCTTCCACCTGACGTCGGCAGGCCCGCCGCGGCACGCACGACGATGGCTCCCAGCATCGGTGATGTCATGCTCGGCACAACAAGCAATTTCGCTGTCGCCCGCCGTCCCGCCACGGCCATCAGACGTGGCCGTCGGCAGGTGTCGCCCTCCTTCTGCAGCCGAACGCCGGCGATGATCGTCTGCAGGTCGGCGTTTCCGTCCGACGGCGACCAGTTGACGCGGATGCCGACGATCTCTCCCAAAGGCTTGTGCAATGCACCGACGAGATCCGGCAGCTCAGCGGCAATCAGTCCCGTGTGCGGCCACCACGCCCCGTCGATGAGGCCGTCCAAGTCGTCGGCAAGAGTCAGCCTGACGGGCTTCGAAGATCGGCGGGAAGCCGCCAGACCGTTCACGACTGCGATGATTCGGAGCGCGCCTTGCGACCGGGCTGGTCGGAGAAGACGGGTGCCTGAACCGGTTCGGTGGAACCCGAATCAGCACAGGGGATTTGAGGCGCCTGCAGATGCGAGAAGAGTTCAAGCGATTCCATAAAGCAATGTCCTTGCAGCAGTGCGAGAAGACTCGTACGGTGTCCGGGCGAAGCTCTTCGCACGGGGCTGTGAACAATCACGTGAGAAGCCCTGGCGACGGAAAGACTGCCGACGTGAAAACGGCCTGGACTCGACTGTACACCCCTGGGGGCCTAAACGGTCAGCTGACGTCGTATTTCCGCTGGTGGAAGCGCTGCAGCGCGCGCTCGTCGAGATCCTCGGGATTCCACCCTTGCAAGGTCGAACGCGACGGCACCCGCCGAAACTGAAGTTGTGCAGCGAAACATCGAGTAGCGGCCTGCACAGCTTCAGTTTCGGCGAAAGGCTATGCCGCGACGACGGGTTCCTCCGCCGCTTCAGCAGCGGCAGCCCGCGTGGGCAACTCGATGCTGAGCTCCTCGATCCTGATGGCGCCCCACGAGTAGTAGTTGATGAACTTCGCGGTCGAGGTCACGATCTGGACCGTCAGCGTCTGCCCCGGCTGCAGGGTGTGCGCAATCTGCTCCAGCGAGAACGTCGCCGTGTGCGATTCGCCGTCGAGCGTCACCGGGATCGGCGTCGCATGGTTGCCCAGAACCAAACCCGTTTCGTCATCGATGATTTGGGCGTACACATGCTTGGCTGTCCCGTCGCCCGTGTACTTCATCGTCACCACCGGCGCACCCACCAGGTACGTCAGCTCCTCGGCGGGCGGGACGTCGAGGTTGACCGCGTTGTACGCCGCGGCCGCCGACGGCAGACCCAGCAGCGCCGCGATCAGGCCGCGCGTGATGATCAACGGGTTCGGCCCGGATCCGAACAGCGCGGGGATGATCGGCATCACCCTGCTGTCTTCTTCCCGGGTCGCCACGATCGGCGTTGACTCCGTCGCCGGGTACGTCTCGTCGCTGTGCCAGGTCCCGTTCTGGTCAACCCACTCGAATTGCGCTCCGGTGTCGGCGTTTTCGTTGCCCTTGACGTAGCGGTCCAGCCAGCTCAACGTGCGGCCGATGACGAACTCGCCGTCGTTGAAGTCGCTCAGGCATGCGCCGTGGCCGCCGCAGTACCAGATCACCTTGGTCGTTGTACCGGCCTCGATCAGGTCGAGTGCATTCTTGTGCGCCTGATCGAGAGTGAAGAGCGTGTCCACCGTGCCTTGAATCAGCAGCGTCGGCGCGGTGATGTCCTTGATCTGGTCATCGAAGCCGAAGCTGTTGACCAGGTCGATGTCGGCCTGTTCGGCGATGCCGAACAGCACACCCTGGATCGCGACCGGGAAGATCCGTGGATGCTCGCGGGCGAACGTTAGCGCCAGCACTGCGGGAAGCAGTGTGCCCCAGCTGCTGTTGACCGCGTCGCGCGGGAACAGCACGTCGACGAGGTTGTTCCACGCGATCGTCGGGACGATCGCGTCGACGCGGTGATCGATTGCTGCTGTGGCCAATTGGATACCGCCGCCGTAGGAGGCACCCGTCATGCCGATCCGCGGGTCGTTCACCGCGTCGAGCTGAACCTCGGGCAGTGTGGCCAGGAAGCTGATGATGTGCGACATGTCGCGGCCCTCGACATCGGGCGAGTTCAGGTGCATGACACCTTCCGATCGCCACTCCCCGCGCGGATCCCACGTCAGGACGTTGTAGCCGTTCGCGCGCAGGGTGCCGACGCCGACGACGTCGTAGGGCAGGAAGCTGTCCTTCGGCAGTTCCAGCGCCGTCGACCCTGGCAATCCGAGTCCGGGTCCGTTGAGGATCGTCGGCGCCGTCTCCCCTTCTTTCAAGCCCTTGGCGGGCATGAAGTTCACGAAGATCCGCGCCCCGTCGAATGACGTCACCCGGTAGTTGCGTGCCCGTGGGGTGCCTGGTGGCGCCCAGTGATCGATCGGGAAGCCGATGACCGGGTGGATGAGGTCGCCGACGAGCGGAATCACATGGATCACACCGACGATCGGGGTCACCAGCAGCGGTCCGAGCACCGGGATTCGCTGCAGCCATTCCAGCGGCGGCGTCCACTCCTCGACCGTCACCCCTTCGGGAATCGGGTACTGGGTCGCCTCGGACTCGGCCAGGCTCGTCGAGACCTGCGCTCCGATGGCCGTCGGAGATTCGTTGGTCGCTTCGCGTCCCGCCGCCAGGATCGAGCTGAACAGCGTCGCAAGCCCCGGCAGCACGGGATCTTCGGGATCCTCGGCGGGCAGTTGCGGCGCAGCGTCGGCGAGATCCGTCGTCACGGTTTCGGTGGGGGTGGCTTCGTCGGCAACGGGCTCGGCCTCGACGGCAGGCTCTTTCTCGACGACGGGCTCTTGACCCACTGCATGCTCTTCACCGACGGAATCGACGACCTCGTCAGTGACCTCCGGCGCGTCCTCCGCAGACGCGTCGTCGGCGATCTCGGGTTCGTCGTCCGGATTGGCCTGGGGCTGTTCGGGTTCGTCGGCGTCGCGCTTGCTGCGGTGCCTGCGATCGGAAGGCTCCTTGTCGGCGGCGGGCTCCATCTCGTCGGCCTCAGGATCGTCGCTGGCCTCGGAAGGGGAGGCATCTGCTGACGGGGCGGCATCAGACTCCGAGGGCGCTGAGGTTTCTGCGGATTCCGACGATGGCGCAGCGGTGTTCGACTCTGATGCCGCAGTGTCGTCGGCGTAAGCCACGCCCCCGCCCGCAAACAGTGCGGCGCCTATTCCCAGCGCGACTGCCAACCCACCGACCCGACCCACATACGTTCCCGCACCCATGGGCTAAATGTTTACCCTGCGTAAACATCCTTGCGAAAGGGGCTAATCAAATTTCCTACTATTGAGTCAGTTCGCGACGCAGTCCCCCACTGATTCCGTCGGTACATCCGCCATTCCACGACGAATCCCACACAGGCGCCGGACGCCGAAAACGCATTCCTGATCCGAAAGCGCCAATCATGTTGACGGCGTTCAAGATCAGCCCCGGGAACGAGACGTGGGCTGGCAGGAATTCCTGCCAGCCCACGTATTCGCTTGAGTCTCTTAGATTTTGTTGACCCGCACGGCCTGGGGGCCCTTCTGGCCCTGTTCCACCTCGAACTCGACGCGCTGGTTCTCCTCGAGCGACCGGTATCCGCTCCCTCCGATTTCGGAGTAATGAACGAACACATCCTTGGAGCCGTCATCGGGGGCGATGAAGCCGAAGCCCTTTTCGCCGTTGAACCACTTCACAGTTCCCTGCGCCATACTTTTTCTTCTCTCATTTTCCTTAGATGTCAGAGAGACATCCGGGGATAGGCTAGCACGGGTAGATGACCAGGCCAGGGGCCAAATCATGAATCCGGCGAACCGGAATTCATGTCGCTCAACGACTCCCGCAAGGCCATTCAGGATGGCGGCAAATCGGCCGATCCGGCTTGCGAAGGGCTGTCGGAGAAGACCGGATATTGCACGCCTTCTTCGACGGCATCGCGCGGCGCAGTGGGCTGCACCGTGGGACGGTGTGAAAACAGGTCAGACGATTCCATGGGCTCAGTCCCTTGAGTGGTGTGGGTGACCCGGACGAGGTCCGAGTGAAGACGTCGCGTCATCGCAGCCGATGAGGCCGCGGACTCGACCTGTTGCCGACCTTACACGCGGCCTCAAACAGGACGATGCACCGGACACGAGGGCGCTTCGTCGGCGACGAGGGCGTCCGCAGAGTGCTTCGCCGTGACGCGGATGCGCGCACCACGGTGTGGCACGAAGATGACGTGCTTGAGCCGGCGCCGCTCGCCGCGGGCCGACGTGGTCTGCAGTTCTACGCGCCGCAGGATCTCGCGCAGCACCACGCGGAACTCGACCATCGCGAACGTCGCGCCCAGGCACCGCCGGTTGCCCCCGCCGAACGGCAGATACGACGAGGGGCTCAGCGTCGCGCCGATCATGCGGTCCGGGTCGAACCGGTCGGCGTGCGGATACACCTGCGAATCGGCGTGCACCAGCACCATCCCGGGAATCACCATCACGCCGGCAGGCAGAGCGTGGCCCGCGATCTCGACGGGCTCCTTGAGCACGCGTCCCACATCGAACACGACGGGACGGATCCGCAGCGTCTCCTTCGCCACCGCGTCGAGGTACTCGTCGTCCCCCTTGTGAGCGGCGCGCACAGCCCTGGCGAGCAAGGTCGGATGCCGGGTCAGCCGCTCCAGCGCCCACGCCAACCCCGTCGCGGTCGTGTCATGTCCTGCGACCAGCAACGTCATCAGCTGGTCGCGCAGCTGCTTGTCGGTCATTTCTCCCGCCCGGACCAGCATCGACAGCGCATCGGTCCGCTGTGCGAGGTCGGGGTCGGCATGACGGTGTGCGATCTCCGCGTACAGCAGCCGATCGGCCTCGGCGATGGCGTCGCGCAGGGCGTGCCACGGGCGCCAGCCCAGCAGCGCCTCGTTGGCGAGCGCGACGGTCTCCCACGGACCGACGCTGAGCACGCGCGGCATCACCTCGCGCAGCGCCGCGAGCCGCGCAGGGTCGCTGGCGCCGATCACCGTGCGCAAGATGATCTCCAGGGTGATCTCGGCCATCTTCGGCGCGGCGGCGAACGACTCACCCACCGGCCAGCCGTCGATGTTCTCGGCGGCCACCTGCGCCATCACCGACGCCTGCGCGGCCACCGCGTCGCGGGCGAACGGCAGCATCATCAGCCGCCGGCGGTTGCGATGCAGGTCGTCGTCGACCACCAGCACGGAGGTGTCGCCGAGTAACCCCTTGAGCATCGAATTCGCTTCTCCGGCATGGAAGATCCGTGGGTCTCCGGCGAACACGGCCTTGATGTCTGCGGGGTCGGTGACGTAGACGGCGGTGCCCATCCCGGCGACGTGAAGGGTGAACGTCGATCCGTAGCGGCGGCGGCACACGCCGATGAAGCGCGGTCCACAAGTGAGCATGAGCACCGTCTGCAACCCGGCGGGCAGGCGCGGCCCCGGCGGCAACGACGTCGTCGTCATCGCCTAAGCGTACGAGCCGTCACCCAAATCACACCGGCTCTTGCGCGTGAAGCCGGCACGAGCGGGCATAGGGGTGCACATGTCGCGATTTCTGTTCACCCTCGGTTCCGCGAGTTTCCGCAGGCGCTGGTTGGTCCTCGGTACGTGGCTGGCCGTCCTCCTCGGTGTCGCCCTGGCATTCGTCGGCTTCCGCGGCGAGCCCAGCGACAACTTCACGATCCCCGGCACGGAATCGCAACGCGCCGTCGAGCAGCTGCAGCAGAATCTGCCCGACTACAGCGGAGCGCCGACGCAGATCACCTTCGCAGCTCCGGAGAACCTCGCCGTCACCGATCCGCGCTTCGCCGCGCCCATCGACCAGGCAGTGCAGAAGCTCAACACCATTCCCGACGTCGCGGCTGCCGCCGGACCGAACCAGACGAAGCAGATCTCACCGGATGGCCGGATCGGTCTGGGCACGGTGCAGTGGAAAGCGCCGATCGGCGAGGTCAGCGATGCCGCCCTGACCGAATTGGAGAACGCGATGGCACCGGCGCAGGACGCCGGTCTGCAGGTCGAATACTCCGGGGCCGTCTTCCCTGGCTACAAGGTCGCCGTCCCCCACCTGCCCGAGATCATCGGCATCGCCGCCGCGTTCCTGATCCTGCTCATCACCTTCGGCGCCGTCGTCGCCGCAGGCCTGCCGATCGTGACCGCTGCGATCGGTGTCGGCATCGGCGCGCTCGGCATCTTCGTGGTCGCCGCGTTCGTCGACATGCCCACGGCCTCACTGTCGCTGGCGTTGATGCTCGGACTCTCGTGCGGCATCGACTACGCACTATTCATCCTGAACCGCTATCGCAACAACCTGCTGTTGCTCATGCCGCGCCAGGAGGCGGCCGGGCTCGCTGTCGGAACTGCCGGGGGCGCCGTCGTTTTCGCCGCCCTGACCGTGATCATCGCGCTGTGCGGACTCGCCGTCGTCGGTATTCCGTTCCTGACCTACATGGGCATCGCCGCCGCGGTGTCCGTGCTCATCGCGATGTTGATCGCACTGACGCTGCTGCCGGCGCTGTTCGGCTTCGCCGGCGGCAAGGTCGCCAAGTTCATCGAGCCGCCGCTGCAGCCCGGCCGCCCCAAGGAGGTGGCGCAGGTCGCCGCGTACACCCCACAGCGCACGATGGGTGCGGCCTGGGCCCGCTTCGTGGTGCGGTTCCGCAAGCCGCTACTCCTCGGCGGGTCGGCGGCGCTGATCGTCATCGGATTACCGTCGCTGGGAATGCATTTGGGTCTGCCGAGCGGTTCGTCGCAGCCGGAATCCAACACGTCGCGTCAGGCCTATGACCTGACCTCCGAGTACCTCGGGCCCGGCTTCAACGGTCCGCTGCTCGTCGTCGCCGACCTGACCGGCGCCGCACCGAACGCGGCGCAGACCATCGCGTCCAACATCGGACGTGAGGACGGCGTCGTCGCCGCCACACCGGCGGGCGGAGACCAGCGCACCGCCGTGATCCAGGTGATCCCCGAGACCGGACCCAACGACACCGCGACCGCCGACCTCGTCCGCCAGATCCGGGCCGACCGCGACGCGATCCAGGCCGACACCGGCGCGACGTTCCTCGTGGGCGGAAACACCGCCTCCAACATCGACACCTCCGACAAGCTGGCCGCCGCACTGCCGATCTTCCTGGTGGTGGTCGTCGGCCTGGCGTTCATCCTGCTCACTATCGCGTTCCGCGCTGCCTTGGTGCCGATCACGTCGATCGTCGGCTTCCTGCTGTCGGTGTTCGCTGCGATGGGGGTTCAGGTCGCGATCTTCCAATGGGGCTGGGGTGCAGACCTTCTCGGGGTCACGCCCGGCGAGACGATCAGCTTCCTGCCGATCATCGCGCTGGCGATCATCTTCGGCCTGTCCAGCGACTACGAGGTGTTCGTGGTGTCGCGGATCAAGGAGGAGCTCTCCCACACGCACGACGCGCTCGACGCGGTCCGCAGCGGCGTCGGTCTGTCCGCACGCGTCGTGACCGCTGCCGCGCTGATCATGTTCGGCGTATTCATCGCTTTCCTCGCCGCGGGCGATCCGATCATCAAGTCGGTCGGGCTGACACTGGCCGTCGGCGTGTTCCTCGACGCGTTCGTCGTCAGGCTCACGCTGATCCCGGCCGTCATGGCCATGCTCGGCGACCGGATGTGGTCGCGGTCCAAGTGGTTCGACAAGTACGTGCCTGATCTTGACATCGAAGGCACCGCACTGGAATCCGAGCGTAAGGGTCTGGTCACAACTTCGTCCCGAGGCGTCTAGCACGCCGCCGAGGTGGGTACGCACAAAGCATGAGCATTACAGCGGTGGTGTCGCCCACCTCGGAGCAGTTGACCGTGAGGGGGGTGGCGACCGCCGCTAGCGCCGCGCAAGTGCGCGACCGATTCGGCTCGTGGCTGCGCGATCGCGGAATCGGCCCCCAGCAGAGGAACGAGATTCTTCTCGCGGTGTACGAGGCGTTGGCGAACTGTGTCGATCACGCCTATGCCGACCAGCCGACGCCGGGCACCATGGCCGTGCGCGCCGATCTCGAGCCCGACAGCGGATGCCTCAGCGTGTGCATCACCGACCACGGGACGTGGCGCCAACCAGGTCCTGCTCGCGCCCGGGACCGCCGCGGACGCGGCGTCGCACTGATGCATGCGATGGCCGACCACTGCACCATCAACGGCCGCGACGACGGCACGACCGTCTGCCTCGACTACCGCTGCCGCTAGCTCAACAACTGCACGACCAAATAGATCGCCACCGATGCGAACAGCGCGACGAACACCGCGATCACCACGAACGTCACCGCGGCACGGGGCGTGAGATTCCGCCCGGCAGCGGGGTCCCGATTCGCAGTCGCCTTGGTCTGCGCCGAATCCGGCGGGGTGTCGCCGGGGCGCACACCGCCGGCCCGGTCGACACCGGGGACATCGTTCGGATCTGGATCCGGGGGCAGCGCGGTCATCTCGCCCACTTACCCGACCTCGTGCGATCTACACAGGCCTACCGGGTCGCGCCGTTGATCAGGGGTTTGTCGATCATTCCGCGCTCGACGCCCCACATCGTCGCGATCGCCCGGTACTCCCCCGTCTCCATCAGGTGCTCCAGTGCAAGCCGCAGCGCTTCCGAGAGTCCCGAACCTTTCGCGACGGGCCAACCGTAGGGGGCAGAGTCGAACACGTCGCCGGCGGGCACCAGGTCACCGCGGCTGAGCTTGATCGCGAATCCCGTCACCGGCGAATCCGCCGACATCGCGTCGAGTTCACCCCTGATCAGCGCGGTCGTGACCTCATCCTGGCTCTTGAACACCGCGACGTCGATCGGCGCCATCCCCGCGGCCGTGCACTGGTCGCTCTTGGCGGGTAGCTCCTCCGTCTGCTGCAGCGTCCCTTCGGCCACCCCGACCCGGAGCCCGCACGCCGAAGCCGGGCCGAGTGCGGTGCCCGGCCTGCGGGCCCACTGCGTGCCCGCCTGGAAATAGGTGACGAAGTCGACGAGCTCCTCGCGCTGCTTGGTATCGGTGACCGATGACATCCCGACGTCGAAGCTGCCGTCGACGACCGAGGGAAGGATCGTGTCGAACGACGTGTCGCGATAGTCGGGCACCAGGCCCAGCACCCGCGACACCGCATTCATCAGTTCGACGTCGAAGCCGACGAGCTGACCGTCGGTGTTCTTGAACTCCATCGGCGCGTACGGCACGTTGACCCCGATGACGAGCCGACCGGTCTCCCGGACGTCTGCCGGCACCGTCGCGGCGATCTCCGGGACCGCACCCGCCGGCAACGCCGCGCTGCCGCCGTCGTCCTTCCACGGCGCCCACTGCCACAGCCCGATCCCGCCCGCTGCGATGACGAGTGCGGCGACACCGGCGGCGATCAACGCCTTGCGGGATCCCCCGCGCGAGCTGCGCGCCGCCGAGTGCCGCGAGCTGCGGCCGGCCCGGCGCACCGGTGCGTTCAGTGCGCGCCTGGCGGCCTGGGCCAGCTCGGTGGCCGACTGATAGCGCTTCGCAGGCTTCTTGGCCATCCCCTTGGCAATGACCTCGTCGAAAGCGGCCAGCCGGGGATCGACATCCGAGGGGCGCGGAATCTGCGAGACCATATGGCCCGCGATCTGCTGCTCGAGACTGTCGGCGGGATACGGTCTGGAGCCGGTGAGACATTCGTAGAGCACGCACGTCAGTGCGTAGATGTCGGAGCGGGCATCGACTTCACCGCCTTCGAAACGCTCCGGCGCCATGTAGGCGAGGGTGCCCAGCGTGCTGCCGGCCGTCGTGAGACCTTTCTCCCCCGCCGTGCGGGCCAGGCCGAAGTCGATCAGGTACACGAAGTCCCGACCAGTGACGAGAATGTTCGACGGCTTGATGTCGCGGTGGATCAAGCCGAGTTTGTGCGCGGCATCGAGGCCGTTGGCCACCTGCTCGACGACGGTGACGGCGAAGGCGGCGCCCAGCGGCTTCTCGGTCTCCTGCAGCATGGTGCCCAGATTGCGGCCCTCGATGAGCCGCATGTCGAGATAGAGGCGGCCGTCGATCTCGCCGTAACCGTGGATCGGAACGACGTGCGGGTCGTTGATGCCGGCGGCCGCCTGCGATTCGCGGCGGAACCTGGCCTGGAACGTCTCGTCCTGCGCCATGTGGTGCGGCAGGACCTTGAGCGCGACAACACGGTCGGTCTTGGTGTCGTAGGCCTGATAGACCTCACCCATCCCGCCCTGGCCGATCAGCTTTTGCAGCCGATAGTGCCCGAATGGTGTCGCATTCACCGGTGTTCTCCTCGGCTGCGGCCAATCGGATAGTCGATTGAAGCTACATGATGTTTGCCGGGGCTGCCCGGACGCATGTCAGCCGCCTTGCCGCCGATTTGCCCGATCTGGACGTCCCGGCGCGAGACGACGCCATGGCGTGCTGCTGGGGTGCAGCATTCTTACCACGAAGAGCCGAGACGGGAGCGGTGTCGACGCAGGCCAGACGTGTGGTCTCGATGACCGTTTGGGCGTGCTGCGGCAGGAGAACGGTTACCGCAGCGAGTCGACCAGCAGATTTCCCGCGACTACCCGGGCGCCGATCAGAGCCGGTACATCTCCCGTCGCATCGCCGAATTCTCCAGAAACGCATCTCGCGCCGGCGCGTACGAACGCCGCTTTCTGCGGTCGGACCGAGCCTTCGCCTCCACCTCGACGGAGACCGTCTCGACTGCCAGGTGCGAAGTTCTCCCCAGGAACCCAGCCCACAACCACCGCGGCAATCCTCGGAATCCGGTGATCCCTGTTATCCCAGCCATGCCATCGCCCTTCCATCGCAGTTCAGCGCTTTGCGCTTATAAAAGAGGAACGTAACATAAGATTTAAAAGTAATAAACAGAAACATGAGTTGAGGTTGGAAAGAGGAGTGCGATGGGTAGGCTTGCCGACGTGTCGAGACGGACTTACGGGCAGTACTGCGGGCTCGCGCATGCACTCGACGTGGTGGGCGAGCGGTGGACGCTGCTGATCGTGCGCGAGCTGGCTTCCGGCCCGAAGCGCTACAGCGAGCTGGCCGATGCCCTGGCCGGCATCGGTACGTCGTTGTTGGCCAGCCGGATGCGACAGCTGGAGTCCGACGGCGTGGTGACGCGGCGCCTGGCCCTCGATCAGCCGGGCTCGGCCGTCGTCTACGAACTGTCCGACGCCGGAAGGGAACTCGCGGCCGCCGTCGTCCCACTCGCGATATGGGGCGCTCGGCACCAGATGAAGGACGCCGACGTCGACGAGGAAGCGTTCCGCGCCGAGTGGCTGCTGAGTTTCCTGGCCGCCGACGTCCGCCGCGACGGCCCGCACGACCTCAATGCCGTCTATGAGTTCCACATCGACGACAGCGCGGCGTGCCTGCGCCTGCTCGACGGCCGGGTGACCGTGACACCCGGCCCGCCGACGACGCCCGGCGACGTGACGGTGCGTGCGTCCGCGTCAACGGTGGCCTCGATCGTGGGCCGCAAGATCGCGGTCCACGACGCACTGGCGGACGGGCGCCTTGAGGTGACGGGTGAGCCCGCGGCCGTCGCGGCGCTCGTCGGCGTCATCGAGAAGCGCCTCGCGCGATAGGCATCGCACGCCGGAATTGCATTCCGGCAGGTCCCAACTCGACGTTCCTCTGCTGGAACGCAATTCCGGCGAGGTCGAGATTGATGCCCTTAGCGCATCAGTGATGTGCGAATCGGTCTTGGACAGGCATGGATATGGCTCCTACCGTCTAAGGCATGACTGCGACGATCCCAGGAACTCTCACCGGAGAGATGCTCATCGCCGGAACCCCCGTCCGGGGCGCCGGCACGGAAGTTCGCGCCTTCAACCCCGCCTCCGGCGAAACGCTGGAACCGGCCTACCGGCACGGCGATGCCACGCACGTCGACACCGCGTGCGCAGCGGCCGCCGAGGCGTTCGCCGCCTATCGCTCGACCACCTCGGAGCAGCGCGCCCGGTTCCTGGAGGCGATCGCCACCAACATCGAGGCGATCAAAGACGACCTGATCGCCCGCGCCGTCGCCGAGTCCGGGCTGCCGCAGGCCCGCATCACCGGTGAGGTCGGCCGTACCACCGGCCAGCTTCGCCTGTTCGCCTCGGTGCTGCGCGAGGGCAGCTGGAACGGCGCCCGCATCGACCCCGCGCTTCCCGATCGCAGCCCGCTGCCCCGACCCGACCTGCGCCAGCGGTTCATCCCGCTCGGGCCCGTCGCGGTGTTCAGTGCCTCCAACTTCCCGCTCGCCTTCTCGGTCGCCGGAGGCGATACGGCCTCGGCACTCGCCGCGGGCTGCCCGGTCGTGGTCAAGGCCCATGACGCGCACCCCGGCACCTCTGAAATCGTCGCCCGCGCGATCACCGACGCCGTCGCGTCGTCCGGACTGCCTGCGGGCACCTTCTCGCTGCTGTTCGGCAGCGGCCCCGAGCTCGGCATCGCGCTCGTCACCGACCCCCGTATCAAGGCGGTCGGGTTCACCGGATCCCGTTCCGGCGGACTCGCTCTCGTCGCCGCGGCCGCAGCGCGGCCCGAGCCGATCCCGGTGTACGCCGAGATGAGCTCCATCAACCCGGTCTTCCTGCTCGACGGCGCGCTGAACTCGCGCGGCGCCGGACTCGGCACGGCGTTCGTCGGCTCGCTGACGATGGGATCGGGCCAGTTCTGCACCAACCCCGGTCTCGTGATCGCCGTCGACGGCCCGGGACTCGACAGCTTCGTGACCGCCGCCGCCGAGGCGCTCGCCGCCTCACCCGCCGCCCCGATGCTGACCCCGACCATCGCACGCAACTACACCTCGGGCGTCGAAGCGTTGTCCCAGGAAGCCGAATTGATCGTCCGCGGACAAGCGGGAAGCGAAACCTGCGGCCAGGCAGCACTGTTCACCACCGATGCGGCCAGCTTCCTGGGCTCCGAGGCGTTGCAGGCCGAGGTGTTCGGCTCGTCGAGCCTGATCGTTCGCTGCGCCGACGCCGACGAAGTGCGCGCGGTCGCCGACCGCATCGAAGGTCAGCTGACCGTGACCGTGCACGCCGACGATTCCGATCTCGACGCGGCCGCCGAACTCCTCCCGGTGCTGGAGCTCAAGGCCGGCCGGATCCTGTTCGGCGGCTGGCCGACCGGGGTCGAGGTGAGCCACGCGATGGTGCACGGCGGACCATTCCCAGCCACCTCGGATTCCCGATCCACGTCCGTCGGTTCACGCGCGATCGAGCGCTTCCTGCGCCCCGTCTGCTATCAGAACGTCCCGAAGTCGTTGCTGCCCAGTGCAATCGCCGACGGCAATCCCGACAAACTGTGGCGCCGCATCGACGGCCAGCTCCGCCAAGACTGACTCCAACCCCACAACCCGCGAAAGGCCTGCAATGCGTCCCGACTTTGACGGCGTCCTGTTCTTCCCCGTCACCCCGATGACCGCCTCCGGTGACGTCGACCTCGACGCTCTCGCCCGGCACATCGCCAAGGGTGTCGACGCCGGGCCGGGAGGTGTGTTCATCGCCTGCGGCACAGGCGAATTCCACGCACTCGAAGACGAGGAGTTCGGCGCCGTCGTGCGTACCGCCGTCGATGTCGTCGCCGGACGCGTTCCGGTGTACGCGGGTGCCGGCGGCTCGGTGGCACAGGCCAAGCGTTTCGCCCTGGCCGCCAAGGCCGCGGGCGCCGACGGCCTTCTGCTGCTCCCGCCGTACCTCGTCGAGGTTCCGCAGCCCGGACTCGTCGACTACACCCGGGCCGTCGCCGAGGCGACCGACCTACCCGTCATCGTCTACAACCGCAACAACGCGCGCTTCACCGAAGCGTCGGCGGTCGCCGTCGCCAAGCTGCCCAGTGTGGTCGGATTCAAGGACGGCACAGGCAATTTCGATCAGGTCGCCCGCATCGTCGCCGCCGTCACCACCCAGGTCGACCCCGACTTCCTGTTCTTCAACGGCCTGCCGACCGCCGAGACCACGCAACTCGCCTACCGCGCGATCGGTGTCCCGCTGTACTCGTCGGCGACGTTCGCGTTCGCGCCCGACCTCGCGCTGGCGTTCTACAACGCCCTGGAGTCCGGCAACACGCAGCTGGCCAACGCGCTGCTCAACGCGTTCTTCATCCCGCTGGTACGACTGCGCGACACCGTGCCCGGCTACGCGGTTTCCCTCGTCAAGGCAGGCGTGACGATGGAAGGAGTGCCGGCCGGGCCGGTGCGCCCGCCGCTGGTCATGCCCAGTGCCGACGACCTCACCGAGCTCGCCTCCATCGTCGCCGCCGGCCGCGCCGTGTTGGCGGACGCGCTGACCCAGGTCGTCTGAGGTCGTGACCCAGATCCGCATCACCGGCGCACGCATCACACCCGTCGCGTTCGCCGATCCGCCACTGCTGAACACCGTCGGGGTGCACCAGCCCTTCGCGCTGCGCGCGATCATTCAGCTCGACACCGATGCGGGGCTGGTGGGCCTCGGCGAGACCTACGCCGACAGCCGACACCTCTCCCGGCTACAGGCCGCCGCCGAGGCGATCACCGGTCTGGATGTGTTCTCGCTCAACGCTATCCGCGCAGCGATCGACACGCGCCTGTCGGGTGACACCGCCGCCGTGGGAACTGCCGGCATGATCACCACCGCGTCAGCCGTGGATCAGGTGCTGTCGCCGTTCGAGGTGGCATGCCTCGACGTGCAGGGACAGTCACTCGGCCGGCCCGTCTCGGACCTGCTGGGGGGTAAGGTCCGCGACGCCGTGCCGTTCAGCGCGTACCTGTTCTACAAGTGGGCGGCCCACCCCGGCCAGGAGCCGGACTCCTTCGGAGAGGCGCTGGATCCCGACGGGCTGGTCGCCCAGGCCCGTCGCATCGTCGGCGAATACAGCTTCACCGCAATCAAACTCAAGGGCGGCGTCTTTGCACCCGAGGAAGAGATGGCGGCCATCGAGGCACTTGCGCGTGAATTCCCCGGCATGCCGCTGCGCCTCGACCCCAACGCGGCGTGGACCCCGCAGACCTCCGTGAAGGTCGCGTCCGGACTGGCGGGCATCCTCGAATACCTGGAGGACCCGACGCCGGGGCTGGACGGCATGGCCGAGGTGGCTGCGCAGTCCCCCATGCCGCTGGCGACCAACATGTGCGTCGTCGCCTTCGACCAGCTGGCACCGGCAGTAGCCAAAAAGTCCGTGCGCGTGGTTCTTTCGGATCACCACTACTGGGGTGGCCTGCAACGCTCACGCCTGCTTGCCGGCATCTGCGACACCTTCGGCCTCGGGCTGTCCATGCACTCGAACTCGCACCTGGGCATCAGCCTGGCCGCGATGGTGCACCTGGCCGGCGCGACGCCCAACCTCACCTACGCCTGCGACACGCACTGGCCGTGGAAGACCGAGGACGTTGTCAAGGACGGTGCCCTGACCTTCGTCGACGGGTCGGTGCCGGTGCCCACCGCGCCTGGCCTGGGTGTCGAGATCGACGACGACGCGCTCGACGCACTGCACGAGCAATACGTCCGCTGCGGCATCCGTGAGCGCGACGACACCGGCTACATGCGCACCGTTGACCCGTCCTTCGAGTTGGCCAGTCCGCGCTGGTGAATCCGCCCCCGGGCCCGGCCCGGGGTCCTACGGTTGACCCATGACAGATCAGCCGGCCATCGATGCCGCACACCCACCGGACGTCATGCTGTCGGTGGTCAACCCCACCCTGAAAGTGTTGTTGAAGACCCCGCTGGGCGGGCTCATCGGCGACTTCATGCTCATCAGCTTCACCGGCCGCAAGTCCGGCAAGAAGTACGCCACCCCGGTCAGCGCGCACCAGCTCGACGGCCTGTACGTGATCTTGGAAGCGCAGTGGAAGCACAACTTCCGCGGCGGCGCCGATGCGCAGGTGTCGTTCCGCGGTAAGACCAGCACGATGCGGGGTGAGCTCATCACCGACACGACGACGGTCGCCGAGATCTGCGAACGGGTCGCGACGTCCTACGGTGCGAAGAAGGCGCAGCGCCAGATGGGCATGAAATTCCGCGACGGCCGTCTGCCCACCGTCGCGGAATGGACGGAGGCGGCAGGGCGGCTGAAGATGGCGGCGATCAAGCTAACGTCTAAGGCCTGATGTTCTCGCTAGCCCGGCTGTCCTGCTTCGTCGCCGTTGCCGAAGAGCTGCACTTCGGCCGTGCCGCAGAGCGTCTGCACATGACCCAGCCGCCGCTGTCGCGGCAGGTGCAGCAGCTGGAGAACGAACTGGGCGTGCAGCTGATCGACCGCACCACCCGGACCGTCACGCTGACTCCTGCGGGTGCGGCGTTCCTGCCGGATGCTCGGCGCATCCTGCAGCTCGCCGAGGGCGCCGCGCAGACCGTCAAGCGCATCCCCGCCGGGGATCTCGGCACCGTCGTCGTCGGCTTCACGGCAGCGTCAGCGCACGCCGTGCTGCCCCGGCTGCTGGAGCGCATGCGCGAGCGGCTGCCCGACGTGAAGCTCGACCTGCGCGAGATGGTGACCGCGGCCCAGATCGAAGGACTCATGACGGGCGAGCTGGACCTCGGGATGGCACGTCCACCGTTGAAACGGCCCGGGTTGGTGTCGCGGCCGCTACTGCACGAGCAATTGATCGCGGCGCTGCCCGCCGGACATCCGTTGGCCGACATGTCCCGGCAGCTGACGCTCACCGACCTCGACGGTCAGGACGTCGTGATGTATTCACCGGTGCAGGCACGCTATTTCAACGAGTTGCTGATCTCGACGTTCACCATCGCGGGCGCCACGCCGCGGTATGTGCAGTACGTGACGCAGGTGCACACGATGCTGGTGCTGGTGCGGTCCGGCATCGGCATCGCGCTGGTGCCCGCGTCCGCGGCGACCCTGCATCCCGAAGGCGTCACGTTCCGCTCGATCGGCGCGTTCCGTGAGCGTCCGGTAGAACTCGACGCGGTGTGGCGGGGAGACTCGACGAACCCCGCCCTGCTGCGGGTGCTCAAAGATGTTTTGCCGCAGCAGGAGTGGACGACCGACGATCTGGTCGAAGGCGTCGACTGATTGGCGCCTCCGCGCGCCGAAACTGCATTCCATGCGGGCTTCTCTCGACTTTCGCCGCACGGAATGCAGTTTCGGCGGTGGTCAGGTGAGCTGCGGGACGCCGTCGGGGATCACGAACGACTTGCCCGTCTGCACCGGTGCACCGGGGCGGGTGACGTACGGAACGGTCCGGAAGTCCGCCGTCACCTGCTCGGGGGCGATGCGCGTCCGGACGTAGCCGCGACGGTTGCTGAAGTACTTCACGTGGGGGTTCTCGGGCAGGATTGCGGCGGTGTCCTCGCGGGTGTCGCCGCCGTCACCGCCGGATGAGATCGATGTCGTCACCAATTCCGTTGCAATCGATGGTGTTCCGGGACGCTGGCTGATCTCGGCGGCCCAGTGCGAATGCACGTCGCCGGTCAGCACCACCGCGTTGCGGACCGGCGAATCGACGAGGCCCGCGATGATCCGGTCACGGTTGGCGACGTAGCCGTCCCACGCGTCGGGATTGACACCCGTCGCCGGGCCTTCCTTCAGCTCCACGCCGGCGAAGAACACCTGCTGCCCGAGGAGGTCCCAGCGTGCCCGCGACTCGCGAAATCCGTTGAGGAGCCAGCGCTCCTGGTCCGCTCCGGTCAGCGTGGCCGACGGGTCGAAACGTCCTGCGCAGTCGGCGCGGAACGTGTCGCCGCACGGTTGGTCGGTGCGATACTGGCGGGTGTCGAGCATGTGGAACGTCGCCAACCGACCCCAGCCGACCCGGCGATAGAGCTGCATGTCGATGCCCCGCGGGATCGCCGACGACCGCAGTGGCATGTTCTCGTAGTACGCCTGCAGCGCGGCGGCGCGGCGCGCGAGGAAGTCGGACGCGGGCTTTTCCGGGATCTCGTCGGCCCAGTTGTTCTCCAGCTCATGGTCATCGAAGACCACCAGCCATGGCGCCGCGGCATGCGCCGCCTGCAGATCAGGATCAGACTTGTACTGCGCGTATCGCTGTCGGTAGTTGGCCAGCGTCACGGTCTCAGGTCCGACATGTGCACGGACGCCACCGTCACGCGCCCCGTACTCGTACTGGTAATCGCCGAGCTGCAGGACCAGATCCGGATCCTCCTCTGCAAGATGGCGATACGCGGTGAACCAGCCCTGCTCGAAATGGGAGCACGACGCGAAGCACATCGTCATCGGAGCCAGTGAAGACGCTTCGGGCGCGGTCCGCGTGCGGCCCGCCGGGGAAATGTCGCCGCCGGTGCGGAAGCGGTAGAAGTACTCGGCGCCGGGATTCAGACCCGTCAGTTCGACGTGCACACTGTGCGCGGATACGGGAGTTGCGGTGACAACGCCTCGCTGCGTGATGCGGGTGAAGGCTTCGTCGTCGGCGACCTCCCACTCGACGTCGACCGCACGGGCAGGCATGCCGCCCAGCCCGTCGTCGGCCAGCGGGTCGGGCGCCAGCCGGGTCCACAGCACCACACCGCCGGCGGCCGGTTCCCCGGAGGCCACTCCGAGCGTAAACGGATCGGCGGGGATCGGCGTGCGGACCCGCGGTGAGCATCCCAGGAGAGGCAGAGCAGCAAGACCCGCTGCTCCCTTGAGGACTGCGCGACGGCTGACGTATGGCACCGGTCCATAGTGTCAGCGCCCGGGGTTGCCCCCAGGCGGCAAATCGGCGACGCCGACGTGAAGCCCCTGTGGCGACGCCGACATGAAGCCCCTGCGCTCAGGGCAGGTTCAGTTCACGGAGTTGGCGGCGGGAGGTGATGCCCAATTTCCGGAAGATGTTCCGCAGGTGCGCTTCGATCGTGCGCGGGCTGAGAAACAGCTGTTCACCTACCTCGCGTGAGGTTGCCCCGGTCGCGACGAGTCGCGCGATCGTCTGCTCCTGCGCGGTGAGCGCGTCGCTGGGTTGAGAGGTCCGCTTGCGTGCGTGCTCGCCGGTGGCGCCCAGCTCGCGGGCAGCGCGGACCGCGAACGGCTCTGCGCCCATGTCGGACAGAAGCGCATGAGCGGTGCGGAGCTCGTCGCGGGCCTCGCTGCGGCGACCTTCGCGGCGTAGCCATTCACCGAAGACGAGGTGGGTGCGGGCGAGGAAGACCGCCATCCGGCACTTCTGCAGCCGCTCGATCGCCTCGCGGTACAGCTCCTCGGCCTCGGCTCCGGTGCTGGTCAACGCTCGTGAGCGCGCGGCAACACCGAGCGCCCATTCGGTACCGCTGGCCTGCGCTCTCGCGCTGAGCTCTTCCATTGCGCGAGAGGCGGATTCGAGATCGCCACCGCGCGCGGCCGCCTCGACGAGCTCGTGAAGCGCCAGCCCCCTGATTCCCGGTTCGTACGACTCCGCTGCACGGGCAGCGGCCTCCTGCGCCTTCGGATAGTTGCCGCGGCCGTTGTGCGACACTGCCGCCGCGCAGAGGGAGACGGTGGCTTCGATACCCCGCGCGTGCTCGGCCGCCATAGCGTCGGAATCGAGTCCCCGCCAAGCGTTCAGGTACGTGTGCGCGTAAGCCATAGGTTTCGCGCCCGACACTTGAGATATCGCGGCAGCCTCGTCCGCAAGCTCGGCGGCGCGAGAGAGCTCACCGGTATAGATTCGCGCGAAAGCCGCGACGATCAGCGCGGTGGGAAGCGTTGCGAGAGAACCCGCTCCGCGCGCCTGCAGCACGTTGCGGTCGGCCAGCGCGATCGTCAGCTCGTCCTCGAACAGTGCTATCGAGGTCCGCGCGGCCAGCGACAGCCAGTTGCCTGCGTCGCCGGTGCGGACGGTCTCACCCGGGGACACCTGCCCACGGAATGCCTCCAGGGCCCGCCTCAGGGCGGGAGCAGCGGACTCGAACCCGTCGGTGTGTACCGCCACCAACCCACTGAGCAGGAGATCTGCCGGGCTTGGCGCACCGATCGGCTCCGGAGCGGCACCGACCGCTTCGGCAATCTCCGACAGCGCCTGCTCGACACCCGCACCCCCGGTGATGGTCGCCGCATCGAAGGCCTGGAGGTAGGTCTCCCGAGCCAGCGAGGGCTCCAGGGGAGCCAACATCCGAGCGGCGCCCAGCAGCATCCTCGGAACCTCGCTGCCCTGGGTGAGGTGAAAGGTGATCTGCGCGCGCAGCAGTTCCAGGCGCGCACGGTGCAGCGCGTCGAGTTGCCCGTCGTCCACACTCTCCAGCAGCGCAAGCGCAGCCTCGGGCGCACCGGCTCTGTGCTCGGCATCGGCGGCGTCCAGCGCACGTCTGGCCCGCCGAGCGGGGTCCGGCGTCAGGTCGGTCGCCCGTCGGAGAAACGCGGCCGCCGCGCAGAATCCACCGCGAGCCAATGCCCGGTCGGCCGAGCGCTCAAGGTCCGCGGCGGCGTCTTCGTCGGTACCCAAGACCGACTGCGCGCGATGCCACGCACGCCGGTCCGGGTCGGTCTGCGGGTCGGTGGCAGCAGCCAGGGCGCCGTGCGCGCGGCGGTGCTCCGGCGCGGTGGCGGCACGGTAGACCGCCGAGCGCACCAGCGGGTGACGAAACCGGACTCGGGTGTCGATCTCAAGCAGCCCAGCGCTTTCCGCGGGAGCCGCTGCCTCGCGGTTGATCCCCAGGTGATCGGCTGCGCGCCACAAAAGCGCCGGGTCACCGGTCGGCTCGGACGCCGCCACCAACAACAGCTCGCGGGTCTGCGCCGGGAGGCTGCTGGAGCGCCGCTGGAAATTGTCCTCGATGCGGCGCGGCACGCTGACGGCGTCGGGCAGTCCGAAGCCGCCGGCCAACTGCACGCTGGTCGGAAGCTCCAACAGCGCCAGCGGGTTTCCCCGGGCCTCTGCGACGATGCGGTCGCGAACCCCTTCGTCGATCGGTGCGCTCAAAGCGGTGTTCAGCAATGCGTGGGCATCGGTCTCCCCCAGCCCGTCCAAATGCATTTCCGGCAGCCCGGCCAGCGGGTCTGCGTCGCTTTCGCGGGGTTCTCGCACCGCGAACATGAGTACCAGCCGTTCGGCGTCCACCCGCCGCGCGATGAACGCGAGAACTTGTGCCGATACCGGATCCAGCCACTGTGCGTCGTCGACGAGACACAGCATCGGTCCGGCGTCTGCGAGGAGATTGAGGACGGCAAGCCCGACGAGAAATCGATCCGGTGCGGCGCCGGCCTGACGGCCCAGCGCGACGTCGAGCGCGGCCCGCTGCGGGTCGGGCAGCGTCTCGGTGCGGTCGAGCAGCGATGCGCACAGCTGATGCAAGCCGGCGAATGCGAATTGCGTCTCAGCTTCCACACCGACAACGGATTCCACCCGGATCCCCAGGGAGAGTGCCGCGTCGCGGGCGTGCCGAAGTAGCGCAGACTTGCCAATGCCTGCTTCGCCACGCACCACGAGCACCCCGCTGCGACCTGCCGACATTTCGGCCAGGAGTCGGTCGATCGCGGCGCGTTCGGGATCCCGTCCCAGAAGGCACGCTGCTCGCGCCGGCGGCTGCTCCACGATCGTCACCCGAGGACCCCCCGGCGTCGGGACACGGGGACCGGCACGACGAATGAGACGGACACAGGCTGGCTCCCTCCTTCGAGGCGACGCCAATACGCGGTGATCAGTGTGATCACAGCGGTGGGCCGGCAGCGCCGCGCCGGTCACCGAAACGATACGAGGCGGCGTACCCGACGTCAATACGGACCGGACCGTATTGCATCGATGAGGGCGCACCGTCGCCTACGGTTACGGAATGCCTGCCAACCGCAACGAGCAATCGCGTCGAGCAATCCTTGACGCGTCCTTCTCGATGATCGGCGAGCTCGGGTACGACAAGATCTCGATCGAGGCGATCGCCAGGCGGGCGGGCGTGAGCAAGCAGACGATCTACCGCTGGTGGCCGTCCAAAGGCGCCGTGATACTCGAGGCTGCGACCGAAAGCCTCAGCGCGGTCGTCACTCTCGCCGACACCGGTGACATCGTCGCCGACATCCGGACCCAGCTGACAGCGATCCTCGAATTGATCAACTCCACCGCATTCGGACCGGCGTATCGGTGCCTGATCGCTGCCTGCCAGTCCGATTCCGAGCTGCTTCGCGATCTGTTCGACCGGATCGTCAAACCCAACATCGAGGACTTCGGCGCCCGGGTCATCCTTGCGCAGGACCGCGGCGAGATGCGCGCCGACGCCGACTGGCAGACGATGCGCGACCTGCTGTACGGGGTCGTCGAGTACCGGCTGATCCATGCGATGCCCCTCGAACCGGCATACATCGACGGCGTCCTTGAGATCGTGTTCAACGGCACGCGCTGACGGCAGGGCCTCCCGCCGATGAGGTGACCCACGACGGTGACTCGGTAGGTGACTTTCACCGACGCGAAGGACACCTCGGCGCTGGCAATCTGAGGGCACGGAACAAGCCCGTTCCGCCGACTCGCTCAAAGCGTGCGCCCGTCGGTGAGCCCGGCAACCTACGGAAAGCCAACGAGTGTGGAGGAGATTCCAACAGGCCTATCGGCGTTCGTGACGGCTCTGGCAGCACGCGACGCGGCACGCGCAGCAGCGCGATTCGCCGAATACGTAATCCTTGAGAGCCCGATCGACATGAAGCCTGTCGTCGGCCGCGAACAGGTGGCTAGGGCAGTGTCTCAGATCCTCGATGTCCTCGACGCTTACGTAGTCGCGCACATCCTCGCTGGGGACGGATGCTTCGCCGTCGCGACGAACATCACGATCGGCAGCACAGAGCTCGACGGCATGGATCTGATCGGCATCAACGCCGAGGGCAAAGTCGCCTCGCTGGTGATGCATCTGCGACCGATCCCGGCCGTCGTCACACTGCAGAACCGCCTCGCAGCTGCCAGCGGAGAACCGTTGCTCGTCCTGACCGAAGCGCTCTAGGAGGATGCCATGATCAGCGTCGAAAACGCTGAGCCACAGGACATCAAGGGTCACCTCGGCGCGGCACCAGACGAGACCGATGCCGAGTTGGCTGCGCGCTTCGTGCGCGACGTAACGCCCCTTCTCAACACGCTTCTCGGTGGGGCTGTTCGCATCACAGCGCAGCGCGCCGATGCTGAGGATCTGGTGCAGGAAACGATGGTGCTGGCGTACAGGAATTTTCGAACCTTCCAGCAAGGGACAAATCTCAAGGGGTGGCTGTTTCGCATCCAGGCCAATGCTCACATCAGTGGCTACCGCAAGCGGATTCGCCGGCCCACAGAGCTGCCTGTTCCCATGAACTTTGATTGGCAGCTGCCACCGGATGCCCGGCGCTCTCCCACAACACTGCGCTCGGCCGAGGCGGAGGCGTTGGAGTGGTTGCCCGACGACGGAGTCATGAACGCTTTGGGCGCATTGTCCGTCGAGTTCCGGATGACGGTGTACTACGCGGATGTGGCGGGATTCACCTATAAGGAGATCAGCGAGATCATGTGCATACCAATCGGAACCGTCATGTCACGCATCCACCGCGGCCGGTCCCGGCTGCGCGACCTGTTGGCTGATCTCGCCACCGACCGCGGGTACGTCCGACAACAAGAAGCGGGATAGTCCCACCACCACGAAAGGTAGGTTCTAATGATCGACAGCCAGGCCGGTGAGGGATGGCCGACTCTACTCGTCGACGACTGGGAACCGACGAGAAGATCGCTGCACATGTGGAGCCAGATCGTCGGCAAGGTGCGACTGGAACACGCGCCGCTGCTCAATCATTGGTGGCAGGTGCCGCTCTACGTGTCGCCACGAGGGCTGACGACGTCGACGATCCCGGTCGGCACAGGCTCATTCGACATGGAGTTCGACTTCATCGACCATGCGCTCATGGTGCGGGTGAGTGACGGGCGCACCGCCGGCATCGATCTGCGGGACTCGTCGGTGGCAAGCTTCTACCATGCGGTGCTGGACACACTCGGTGGTCTCGGCATCCCGGTAAGAATTTCGCCGGCACCCAACGAAGTGCATCCCGCCATTCCGTTCGCCGAGGACACCCACGCCGGATACGACCCCGCCGCAGCGAACGCATTCTGGCGACAACTGATCCAGGCCGACCGGGTGATCGGCCGGTTTCGTAGCCACTTCATCGGCAAAGTCAGCCCCGTGCACTTCTTCTGGGGTTCGTTCGACCTGGCATGTACCCGGTTCTCGGGCCGCCTCGCACCGCCGCACCCCGGCGGTGTGCCGAATTGCGGTGACTGGGTGATGGAGGAGGGGTACTCGCACGAATTGAGTAGTTGCGGGTTCTGGCCCGGCGGTGCCGCCGAAGGCGCGTTCTACTCCTACGCCTATCCGGAACCGGCCGGGTTTGCCGACGCCTCAGGCATTCCCGATGGCGCCTTCTACGACACCGGTCTGCGGCAGTACCTGCTGCCGTATGAGACAGCCCGCCAATCGAACGACCCGGACACGACGGTGATGCACTTCCTTGAGTTCACCTACGGTGCGGCAGCCGACCTGATGAACTGGGATCGGCACGCCCTGGAGAGCAATCCCGATCGTTGGACGCACAAAGCCTCGTCACGATGACCGAGGGGATCCGGGTGGCCTCGTTCGACGACCTGGTCACCGACCGACCGCATGCCGTCTCGGTGGGTGGGGTCGACCTCGTCCTCATCCGCCGAGATGGGGACGTCTATGCCCTTCACGGACGGTGCCCGCACCGAGGGGCTCTGATGGGCGACGGGACCGTCGAGGGTCACCTCGTCGTCTGTGGCGTGCACGGGTGGCGCTATGACATCGCCACGGGCGTGTCGCCGGTGAACCCGGCGGTAGCACTCGCGAAGTTTCCCGCCTGGGTGTCGGACGGGGTTGTGTACCTCGACGAATCGTCGGTGACGGAATTCGACCGCGCCCATCCGTCCACGCATGAGGATGACGGATACCAGGGCCGTTGGATCACGCCGGCCGACTCCGCCGACGAACCGTTCGTCACGCAGATCCACGAGCTCGCCGCATACGGCCTGGACAGGGTCGGCCACCACGGACCGATGGCTGCCATGGGCGTGCCCAGGGATCGGCTGCCGAAGTGGGAGTCGATTCAGCTGGTGACCGGGCAACTGGCACGGCTCCCGCTGCTGGAGGACGAACCGGTTGCCACCGAGACGGTGATCGGGCCTGCAGCCAAACGTCCTCTGGTGCTGGACATCCCGCTGTTCGTCAGCGATATGAGCTTCGGTGCGCTCTCGGAGGAGGCCAAGGTCGCCCTGTCCATGGGCGCGCGGATGGCCGGCACCGGCATATGTTCCGGCGAAGGCGGCATGCTTCCCGAAGAGCAACAGCACAATTCGCGGTATCTCTACGAGCTCGCCTCGGCCCGCTTCGGATGGAGTTTCGAGCATCTGCAGAAGGTGCAGGCGTTTCACTTCAAGGGTGGTCAGGGCGCCAAGACCGGGACCGGCGGTCATCTACCAGGGAGCAAGGTGACCGGGAAGATCGCTTCAGTGCGGGGTCTGCCGGAGGGTTCCACCGCCATCTCCCCAGCCCGGTTTCCCGAGTGGACCTCGCTCGATCAGTTCCGTGATTTCGCCGCGGAGGTCCGGGCGGTGTCCGGCGGAATTCCGGTGGGCTACAAGATGAGCGCGCAGCAGATCGAACGCGATATCGACGCGGCGCTGGAAATCGGTGTCGACTACCTGATCCTCGACGGCCGCGGCGGCGGAACAGGAGCCGCACCAACCCTGTTCCGCGACAACATCTCCGTGCCGACGATCCCGGCCGTCGCCAGAGCGCGACGGCACCTCACCGCGTCCGCGGTAGACCACGTCACCCTGGCTGTCACCGGCGGGATCCGCACCGCGGCGGACATGGTCAAGGCGCTCGCGCTGGGCGCAGACGCCATCGGATTGTCCAACTCGGCGCTGCAGGCAATCGGATGCGTGGGCATGCGCGCGTGCAACACCAACGCCTGTCCGGTGGGTATCGCCACTCAGCAGCCTCATCTACGCGACAGACTGCCCGTGGATCTGGCCGCCCGACGCCTGCAACGCTTTCTGCACTCCACCGTCGAGCTCATGGCAGTCCTCGCCAGGGCGTGTGGACACCGGCGCCTCGCCGACTTCAATCTCGACGATCTCGTCACCTTCGACCGCGATTTCGCCCATCTCAGCGGGGTCCCCTACGCAGGAGTGGTGCCGCTGTGACAACCAATCAGCAAGAAACAGAGTGGCACAGGGCGATCGACCCCGACTCGCTCGACGAGGGCGAGGTCACGGTATGCCCCGTCGGGCTGAAGTCCGTGGCACTGACCAAACTGGGCGGCGAGTTCGGCGCCATCGACAACCGCTGCCCCCATCAAGGCGGACCACTGGGACAGGGCACAGTCGAGAACGGCAAGATCCGGTGCCCCTGGCACGGCTTCGATTTCGACCCTTTCACGGGGCAAGCCGCGGGCGGCCCCGATTTCGACGTCCCGACTTACCCTGTCGAGGTCCGCGCGGACGGTGTCTACGTCGGCACGCCACCACCTGCACCCCACGTTCGTACGGTCAGCGACGTATTGATCGAGACGATGACCGAGTGGGGAGTCGACACGGTCTTCGGAATGGTCGGACATTCGAATCTCGGTCTGGCGGAGGCGATGCACCGGGCCGAGAACGAGGGCAAGCTACGCTATTTCGGTATTCGCCACGAGGGCGCGGCGGCCTTCGCGGCATCGGCGTACGGCAAGCTCACCGGCAGGCCCGCCGCATGCTTCGGCATCGCGGGACCAGGTTCGACGAACCTGCTGACTGGCCTTTACGACGCCAAGGCAGATCGTGCGCCGGTGCTGGCCCTCTCGGGCAACGTGGATTCATCCATAGCCGGCAAAGGAGCCTTCCAGGACATCGACCTTCTCACCGCGTTCGCGGACGTCTCCACGTATTCGGCGATGGTCCGCTCAGGATCCGACCATGCCGAATTGATGGCGATGGCGATCAAGCACGCCGTGCTCGATCGCGGAGTCGGACACCTTGTGCTGCCAGACGAGGTGCAGGTGCTCGCGGCGCCGCCACAATCAGCCTCCGGCCCCGTCGGGCGGATTCCCGACCTCCGCGTCGCCCCGCCCGCCCAGGCGCTCGAAGACGCTCGCGCCCGCATCGCCGTGGCAACCCGGCCGGTCATCGTGGTAGGCGTCGGCGCCAAAGCCGATATGGCACAGATAGTTTCACTCGCCGAGCGGATGAACGCCCCAATCCTGACCACATTCAAGGCCAAGGGACAGATCTCCGACCGGCATCCACTGGCCTGCGGCGTTCTGGGCCGCTCCGGAACACCCGTCGCCTCCTGGATGATGAACAAAGCCGACCTCCTGCTGGTGTTCGGCGCGTCGTTCTCCAACCACAGCGGCATCTCCCCTTTCAAGCCCACCGTGCAGGTCGACAGAGATCCCCTGATGCTCGGCCGGTTTCGGCCCGTGACGGTGCCGGTACTCGGCGACGCGGGTGTCACCGCCCACGCGATGGCGGAAGGGCTGCGCCTCCACCCCTCGATCGTCGACCAGCGCCCCGAGATCGCCGAACGCTGGGCGGTGTGGCGTATGGAGAAGGCTCGCCGCGCCGCCGCAGCCCCGGGCAGCGGGCGGGTGTCCGCCGCAGCCGTCTTTCACGACCTGAATGAGCTGGCACCCGAGGACGCCGTCATCACGGTCGACGTAGGCAATCACGCCTACTCGTTCGGGCGATACTTCGAATCTGCGTCGCAAGCAGTTCTCATGTCGGGCTATCTCGGTTCGATCGGCTTCGGATTCCCTGCCGCACTGGGAGCATGGGCGGCCGCACCGGACCGTCCCATCATCGCTGTCACCGGTGACGGCGGGTTCGGCCAGTATCTCGCCGAAATCACCACCGCCGTGAAGTACGGCATGAACATCACCCACATCCTGCTGAACAACGGCGAACTCGCCAAGATCAGCGAAGAACAGCGCAGCGCCGAGTATGCGGTCTGGCAGACGTCGCTGCGCAATCCCGACTTCTCGGCGCTGGCCCGTGACTGCGGCGCCTTCGGTAAGCGTGTCAGCGATCGTGCCGACCTCGCGACCGCGATTCGAGAGGCACTCGACCACCCTGGCCCGGCCATGGTCGAGATCCTGACCGACCCAGGAACGCACTGAGCGGCCCGCGACCACGACGAGGAACATCCACATGACTGACTCTATGAAAGCCGTTGTGCTCGAACGCTTCGGCGGGACCGACGCGTTCGAGCTGTCCGACGTCCCGGTGCCCCACGTCGGGCCACGCCAGGTGCGGGTGCGCATCCACGCCACCGCCGTCAACCCTCTCGACTATCAGATTCGTCGCGGCGACTACGCAGAACTTGTGCCGCTGCCGGCGATCCTCGGACACGACGTCTCCGGTGTGATCGAGGAGGTCGGATTCCATGTGACCGAGTTCCGCGCAGGCGACGCCGTGTACTACACACCTCAAATCTTAGGCGGCCCAGGCTCTTACGCCGAACAGCACATCGCCGACGTTGAACTGGTCGGCCGAAAGCCCGAGAACCTCAGCCACCTAGAGGCGGCGAGCCTGACCCTCGTCGGAGGAACGGTCTGGGAGTCCCTTGTGACACGAGCTCAGCTCACCGCCGGCGAAACGATCCTGATCCATGGCGGCGCAGGCGGCGTCGGCACGATCGCAGTCCAGGTTGCCAAAGCAATGGGTACACAGGTGATCGCCACCGCGAGAGCCGACGACCACGATTTCGTCCGCTCACTCGGCGCGGACGTGGTCATCGACTACACCTCGACAGACTACGTCGACACCGTCGCGGAGGTGACGCGCGGTAATGGGGTCGACGTCGTCTTCGACACCATCGGAGGCGACACACTCACGCGAAGCCCGCTGATACTCAGCGACGGTGGGCGCGTCGTCAGCATCGTCGACATTGCGCAGCCACAGAATCTCATCGAGGCATGGGGCCGCAACGCCGCCTATCATTTCGTGTTCACACGACAGAACCGGGGAAAACTGGACGCCCTCACCACCCTTGTCGAGGGTGGCCTTGTGAAACCGGTCATCGGCGCGACCCTTCCGCTTGAGCGAGTCGGCGATGCTCACGAAGTCCTGGAGAACAGACGCGCGTATGCGCTGCGCGGCAAAGTCGCGATCGACGTGGTCGGCGACACCGTGGAGATCCCGCCACGCACCTAAACCGGCGTGACGAGCTTTCCGGTCGCGAGGAAGCTGTCGAGGTTGCGCAGTGTCAATGCTTCCATCGCGGCCCGCGTCTGCTCAGTACCGCTTGCGACGTGGGGCAGAAGCACGACATTGTCCAGCGCGAACAACTCCTCGGGAACCTTCGGCTCGTCGGCGAACACGTCGAGGCCTGCGCCGGCGAGCTTGCCCTTCAGCAGAGCCTCGACCAGTGCATCCTGGTCGACAACGCTGCCGCGGGCGATGTTGATCAGATAGCCACGAGGCCCGAGCTCTTCGATGACCTCGCGGCTCACCAGTCCGCGCGTGCCGTCCCCGCCGGCCGCGGCGACGATCAGCACGTCGACGTTCGATGCGAGATCCAATGGCGAAGCCTCGTAGATATACGGCGAGTCCGCAATCACGTGGCGGTTGTGGTAGCTGATACGGCAGCCAAAGGCACTGAGCCGCAGTGCGATTGCCTTACCGATGCGACCCAGGCCGATGATGCCCACCCGGCTGTTGCTGACCTGCCGGGTCAGGGGGTAGTTGCCGTCCACCGGCCAGCGGCCGGCCCGGACGTACCTGTCGGAGGCCGAGAACTGCCGCAGGGTGTCGATCATCAGCCCGACGGCGGTATCGGCCACGCAGTCTGTCAGGACGTCGGGGGTATTGCTCACCCCGACGCCCCGAGTCTCAGCGGCCGCGACATCGGTGGTGTCATAGCCGACCCCGAAGTTGATCACCGCGCCGAGGTTCGGCAGCGCGCTCATCAGGTCGGCGTCCACCCCCGTGCGCCCCGAGGTCACAACGGCGGTGAACTCCGCACCGCGGCGGGTCAGAAAGTCGGCGCGCTCGGCGGCCGAATCAGGCAGCACCGCGGCGGCGTAGTCCTCGGCGAGAGTGCGCTCCAGCGACGGCTTCAGCGGCCCGACCTGCAAGACGGAGTGAGTTCCCACGATCCTCACGGTACGGCGAGCTGGGGATACCGGTCCACGTCCGAAATAGCATGGACTTATACCCAAGGCGCATAGTTCAGCCGTTGCCGTCAGCGGCGCCGCATCGTTACCCCTACTGATAGCGCGAATTCGCAGCTCAGCGCATGCCTATCCCCGCCCCGGGAGGTCGTGTCGAGGCCCCCGGATCACGCAAAAGGGCCGTTTGTCCGGGGTTGACGCCTTTTCGAGGACGCTCCTACCGTGTGGTTGCCATCACAGCCTGCATCTACATACGTGGACGTCACTACCCCTCAGCCCGGGAGGACCGATGAACCCCTGTACCAGGCGCTTGAGCGCTCTGGCCTTCGCGGCGGTCACCGTCGCGGCCAGCGGCTGCACCGTCGCCAATACCGGCAGCGGCGGGTACGACCCCAACACTCTGCGCATCGTGCTTCCTCAGGAGCCTCCCACGCTGGAACCCTGCGAGGGCTCGCTCACCTCCACCGGCATCGTGACGCGTTCCAACATCACAGAGCCACTGGCCGAACGCGACTCCAACACCGGCGAGCTGCTGCCGCTGCTGGCCACCGGGTGGGAGCAGACCTCGCCGACCGAATGGACCTTCACGCTGCGCGACGGCGTGACCTTCTCCAACGGCGCGCCGTTCACGTCGGCCGACGCCGCCTTCTCCATCGACCGGGCCGTGAACTCCGATCTGCAGTGCAACGTCGACGGCTATGTCTTCGGCGACGAGGTGCTGAGCCTGCAGACACCCGACCAGCGCACCGTCGTCGTCGGCACCACCAAGCCTGATCCGATTCTGCCGCTGCGGATTTCGTTCGTCGAGATGGTGCCGGTGACCACCAGCATGACGGAGAAGGTCCGCGAACCCATCGGCACCGGCCCCTACGCGATCGAGCGCTGGGACTACGGCCAGAAACTCACATTGGCGCGCAACCCCACCTACTGGGGGCCGGCTCCGGCGTTCGCGAAGGCCGAATACCAGTGGCGCAGCGAGGGAAGCGTACGGGCGGCAATGCTCACCAACGACGAAGTCGACATCGCGACCGGGCTCGGACCCGAAGACGGTGCCGGTGATCTCGGCGTGCCGTTCCAGAACAACGAGACCACCGCGCTGCGCATCACCGGTACCGAGGCGCCGCTGAACGACATGCGCGTACGCCAGGCGATCAACTATTCGGTAAACCGCACCGGCATCGTCAAGGCGTTGTTCCGGGGACTCGGAGAGCCTGCAGCGCAACTGATCCCCGAAGGCGTCGTGGGCTACAACTCGGAACTGCAGCTGTGGCCCCATGACCCCGACAAGGCCCGCCAGCTCGTCGACGAGGCACGTGCCGACGGTGTCCCTGTCGATCGGGAGATCCGGCTGATCGGCCGCAACAGTCAGTTCCCCGGCGTCACGGAGACGGTCGAGGTGATCCAGAGCGAGCTGGCCAATGCCGGGCTGAACGTCAAGATCGAGATGATGGATACCGCAGCGCAGCTCGAATATCAGCTGCGCCCGTTTCCGGCCAATGCCGGACCGTTCATCGCTTTGATCCAGCACGGCAACCAGGCCGGCGATGCCGCATTCTCCGTCGATCAGTACATGAAGAGCGACGGCGCGCAGAGTTCCTTCGGAACACCGGCTTTCGATGCCCAGATCGATGCGGCAGGCGAACTCACAGGGGAGGCACGCCAGCTGGCGTACGCACAGATCTTCGCCGACGAGCCGCAGAAGATCATGCAGTTCGCCTACATCGCCCACATGCGCGGCATCCTCGGCAAGTCGGCCCGCGTCGACTACACCCCGAATCCGGCCACCGGCGACGAGATGTTGCTGGCCACCATGACACCGGCATCCGCCGACCGCACCGACCAGTCCTGACTGCCGACGTTATAGAAGGGCCAGCCCATGTTCTCCTTCGTCCGGCGCCGGATGTACTCCAGCGCACTGCCGTTGATCATCGTGCTGCTCGGCGTGTTCCTGCTCGCCAGGCTCACCGGTGATCCGACCAACCTCTACCTGCCCGAGTCGGCGACCCCGGAACAGCGCGAATCGTTCGCTGCCGCCAACGGATTCAACGATCCGCTGATCACCCAGCTGATCGACTACTTCAAGGGAGTCGCGCATCTCGACTTCGGCACCTCGCTGCGCACCGGAGAGTCAGCCGCCGACATGGCATTACGCGCCTTCCCCGCCACACTGCAGCTGGCGATCACCACCATGCTGCTGGCCATCGTCGGCGCCGTCGTCATCGGCTGCTGGGCCGCCTACCGCCCCAACTCGCTCGCCGATCGCTTCTCGTCGCTGCTGTCCATGACCGCGGCGAGCATCCCCGACTTCTGGTTCGCGATCACGGGGGTGTGGCTGTTCGCCGTGCTGCTCGGATGGCTGCCGACCTCCGGCACCGACGCCGGCATGCTGTCGTGGATCCTGCCGATCGCCACGCTGATGATCCGGCCGCTCGGTGTGCTGACCCAGGTGGTCCGCGGCGCCATGGTCTCGGCGCTCTCGGCACCGTATGTGCGGCTGGCCCGCAGCAAGGGCGCCAGCGACTTTCGCGTCGTCAGCCATCACGCGCTGCGCAACGCGGCCGCCCCCGCACTGACCGTCGCCGGCGACCTGGCGGTCGGCTTGATCAACGGCGCGGTCGTGGTCGAGGCCATCTTCGGATGGCCCGGCATCGGGAAGCTGATGATCGACGCGATCCTGCAGCGTGACTTCGCGGTGCTGCAGGCGGCGGTCCTGCTCACCGCGGTCAGCATCTTTTTGCTCAACCTCGTCATCGACGCCTGCTACGCGCTGCTCGACGCGCGTGTCCGGGAACCCGCCAAGGTCTAGGGAGACAGAACATGAGCACATCAATCGACCTCGTTCCCGTCAAGCCCACCACCGCCATCGTCGGTGAAGACGACGTCGCCTCCCGCACGTCCGGCGGCTCGAAATGGTTCCGGCTGCTGGTCAACGACCGCGTCGCCGCCGCGGCCGCCTGCGTCCTCGGATTCGTGTTCCTGACGGCAATTTTCGGCCCGATGATCGTCGGAGACCTCGCCACCAAGATCGACCTCGACAATTCCAACCAGGCGCCGTTCACGTTGTCGCACGGGTGGGTGAACGTCCTGGGCACCGACCCGCTGGGTCGCAGCATGCTGGCCCGCCTGATCGTGGCGTGCCAGACCACACTGTCGGTCGCGGTCCCGGCGGTCGTCATCTCCGCGATCGTGGGGTCGGCCATCGGCATGTGGGCCGGCTACTACCGCGGCTGGCGCGAGACGCTCGCGATGCGCGTCGCGGACGTGATCATGAGCTTCCCGTCGCTGCTGCTCGCGGTCGTCGTCCTCTACGTCTTCTCCCCCAGCGCCGCGAACATCGTTCTGGTTCTGGCGATCACGCGTATCCCGGTGTACCTGCGCACAGCGCGCGCGGAGTCCGCCGAGTTGCAGAGCCGGGTATTCGTCGACGCGGCGCGCACGTTCGGCGCGAGCGCCAACTCGATCATCTTCCGCCACGTGCTGCCGATCGTGCTGCCCACGCTGCTGACCGTGGCGACGCTGGACTTCTGCTACGTCATGCTCGCCGAGAGCTCGCTGAGCTTCCTGGGCATCGGTATCCAGCCGCCCGACATCAGCTGGGGCCTGATGGTCTCCCAGGGGCGGACCTATCTGCACACGGCGTGGTGGCTGTCGTTCTTCCCCGGCCTTGCCATCGTCATCACCACGGTGTCGGCCACCATCCTCGCCGCGTGGGCCCGCATCGCCACCGATCCCGCCCAGCGGTGGCGCCTCACCGTCCCGCAGAAGCGGCTGGCGAAGTTCACCAAGTCCGGAAAGCGCCTCTCGTGAAAGGTTTCAGCATGACTGCACTTGCCGATCATGACGTCCCGTTGGATGCGGTGGACTCCACGCCGGTGCTCGACGTCGACGGGCTGACCGTCGAGGTCCGCACCATCACCGGAACGCTGCGCGCCGTCGACGGCGTCTCGTTCCAGGCTCGCCGCGGTGAGACCCTGGCGTTGCTCGGCGAATCCGGCTGCGGCAAGTCGATGACGGCCACCGCACTGGTCGGGTTGCTGGAACCGGTGGCCGACATCGTCGCCGGCACGGCCCGTCTCACCGGCCAGAAGGACTCGGTCGACCTGCTCAGCGCCGACCGCAAGAAGCGGCGGGAAATCGCGGGCACGGAACTGGCGATCGTGTTCCAGGACGCGCTCACCGCGCTGAACCCCCTCTACACCGTCGGAACGCAGCTGGCCGAACCGTTCCGGATCCACCAGGGCCTCAGCGCCAAGGAGGCCAAGCGCAAGGCCGTCGACCTGATGGCTCGCGTCGGCATCCCCCAGCCCGAGACGCGCCTGAACTCCTACCCGCACCAGTTCTCCGGAGGCATGCGGCAGCGCCTGCTCATCGCGATGGCTGTCGCGTTGAACCCGAGCGTGCTGATCGCCGACGAACCGACCACCGCCCTCGATGTCACGGTGCAGGCGCAGATCATGGCGCTGCTGCGCGACCTGCGCACCGAATACCAGATGGCCGTCGTACTCATCACGCACGACCTGGCGCTGGTTGCCGAGGAAGCCGACCGGGTGGCGATCATGTACGCGGGCAACATTGTCGAGACCGGTTCCGTCGCCGAGGTTTTCGCCGATCCCAAGCACCCCTACACCAAGGGGCTGCTGAACTCCGTGCCCGTCAACGCCCAGCGCGGTGACGCACTGAAGTCGATCGGCGGCTCTCCGCCGGACCTGCACTCGATTCCCGAGGGCTGTGTGTACCAGGCGCGCTGCCCGCTGGCGGCCGACATCTGCCGCACCACCAGGCCCGCCCTCGCCGACGTCGCCGGCCGGAAGGCCGCCTGCCACTTCCCGGAAGAGGTCTCCAATGTCTGACACGTCGTCTTGCAACCTGCTTGAGGTCCGCAACATCCGTAAGACCTTCCGAGTGCCGCATGCGGGAAAGAACAAGCTCTGCGCACTCGACGGCATCACCCTCGACCTCAGGCGCGGCGAGACACTGGGCCTGGTCGGCGAATCCGGCTGCGGGAAGTCCACGCTGGCACGCACGTTGATGATGCTGGAGCGACCCGACGAGGGAACCGTCAGCTTCGACGGCGTCGACCCGTTCCGCCTCAAGGGTGCCGACCTGCTCAAGTTCCGCCGCCGCGTGCAGATGGTGTTCCAGGATCCCTATGCCTCCCTGAACTCCCGCATGTCGGCAGCCGAGATCATCGCCGAGCCGTGGCGCAGCCACAAAGGCATCGTCAAGAACCGACAGGACCGCGACATGCGGGTGCGCGGTCTCCTCGACCTCGTCGGCCTCGGCGCCAAGGCGGCAGGCAAGTATCCCCAGGAGTTCTCCGGTGGGCAGCGCCAGCGCATCGGCATCGCCCGCGCGCTGGCCCTGAACCCCGACGTGATCATCTGCGACGAGCCGGTGTCCGCTCTCGACCTTTCGGTGCAGGCACAGGTGCTCAACCTGCTCAACGACCTGCAGGAGCAGCTGAACATCTCCTACATCTTCATCTCGCACGACCTGTCGGTGGTCCGCCATGTCGCCGACCGGGTCGCGGTGATGTACCTCGGCCGCATCATCGAAAACGGGCCCACCGAAGACGTTTTCGCGCGGTCCAACCACCCCTACACCGCCGCGCTGATGTCGGCCGCGCCCACGCTGGACAGCACGGCGCGCAAGCAGCGCATCCTGCTCAAGGGCGAGGTGCCCTCGCCGATCAACCCGCCGTCCGGTTGCCGCTTCCGCACCCGCTGCTGGAAGGCGACCGATGTCTGCGCGACGACGACACCTGCACCTGCCGTGGATCCCGCGTCCGCCGACCATACGGCGCTGTGCCATCACCCGATGCTCACGGAGGGGAGTGGACGTGAAACCGTGGCGGTATGAGTGTCACAGCGTATTGCATTCTCGCAGTGGCGGTCTTGCTCGCCTCGGCGTTGCAGTCCTCGATCGGGTTCGGGATAGGGATGTTCGCGGCGCCGATCGTGGCGCTGATCGAACCGGAGTTGATCCCGGGCACTCTCATCATGATCGCGACGCTGGTGACCCTGATCGTCGTGGTGCGCGAACGCGAGGCCATCGACCTGCGCGGGACGGGGTGGGCGCTACTCGGCCGCGTGCCGGGCACGATCGCCGGGGCGCTCCTGCTGGCCTCGCTTCCAGAGCGCGGTGTGGCCATCATGCTGTCCGCAGTCGTTCTCGGCGGGGTGATACTGACCAGTGTCGGGTGGATCCCGGCAGCCAGGCGGCGCAACGTGGTGCTCGCCGGGGCCGCGTCGGGAGTGCTCGGCACCGCGACGGCGATCGGCGGTCCGCCGATGGCGCTGGTCTGGCAACGCAGCAGCGGAGCGCAGCTGCGGGGCACGATGAGCGGCTTCTTCCTCATCGGCTCGCTGATGTCTTTGGTGATGCTGGGTTTCACCGGCGCCATCGACCAGCGGACGTGGTGGGGCTTCGCGGTGCTGGCTCCCGGGGCTGTCGTGGGCTATCTGCTCTCCAACGTGTTGAACAGACATCTGAACCCGAAGCGACTGCGCTGGTTGGCGATCGCGGTCTCGGCCGCGGGAGCGATCCTGCTGATCGCGCGCGAGCTGCTGACATTCTGAGGTGCCGGCGATGACCGAGCCCGACGTCTCCGTGCGCAAGGTCAAATCGGCGGTCCGCACAGTGGAGCTGCTGGAGTACCTTTCGGCGCGTCACGACGATCCGGCCCGGCTGCGGGAGATCAGCGACGCACTCGACATGCCGCGCAGCAGCGCCCATGCGCTGCTACGCACTCTGGTGGCACAGGGCTGGGTGCGCAGCGATCCGACCGGAACCCTGTACGGCATCGGGATCCGCGCGCTGCTCGTCGGCACCAGCTATCTCGACAGCGACCCGTACCTGCCGCTGATCACACCGTTTCTCGACGACCTGCGCGCCGAACTCGACGAGACATTCCACCTCGGTCGTCTCGACGGCATCGACATCGTCTACCTGGCCACCCGGGAATCCCAGCAGTACACCCGGGTGGCGAACCGCGTTGGCCGGCGGCTGCCCGCCTATACGACAGCACTGGGTAAGGCGCTGCTCGCCGAACGCTTCGGCACCCACCGCGACGAGCACGTGCCGTCGGCGCTGAAAAGCCTGACACCGCACACCATCACCGACCGCGTACAGCTCGACCACGAACTCGACGAGGTGCGCGTTCGCGGATACGCCTGCGACAACGAAGAAAACACCGAGGGCCTGCGCTGCTTCGCGGTGCCGCTGCGCTACTGCAAGCCCGCACAGGACGCCATCAGCGCCTCGGTGCCCGTCGACCGGCTGACCCCGCACCGTGAACGCGACATCGTCGATGCACTGCGCACGATGGGAGACAAAGTCTCCCGCGTGGTGCGCCCCCTGGCCAACGGCGACAAGTGGTTCGCCTCATGACAATCGGAAGGACCACCATGAAGACGCCGTCGACGACACCGACAGTCACCGACGTCACCGTCGTCCCCATCGCGGGTCACGACAGCATGCTCCTGAACCTGTCCGGAGCCCACGGCCCGTTCTTCACCCGAAACCTGCTGATCCTGCAGGATTCCGCGGGCAACACCGGCGTCGGCGAGGTGCCCGGCGGAGAACCCATCCGCAAGACGCTCGAGGACGCCCGCAGCCTCATCACCGGCCGCGGCATCGGCGACTACCACGCCGTCCTCAACGACGTCCGCCGTACCTTCGCCGACCGCGACGCCGGCGGACGCGGCGCCCAGACCTTCGACCTGCGGGTAGCCATACACGCCGTCACCGCCATCGAGTCCGCGTTGCTCGATCTGCTCGGCCAGCACCTCGAGGTCCCGGTGGCGGCTCTGTTGGGCGACGGACAACAGCGAAGCAGGGTGCAGGCACTGGGCTATCTGTTCTTCGTCGGCGACCGCACCAAGACCGACCTCGCCTACCGCTCGCCGGCCGACGAGGCCGATGACGCCGAAGACTGGTTCAAGCTCCGCCACGAGGAAGCCCTCACCGCCGACGCGGTGGTTCGGCTCGCCGAAGCGGCACGCTCCCGGTACGGGTTCGTCGACTTCAAGCTCAAAGGCGGAGTGCTGCCCGCACCTGAGGAGGCCAAGGCCGTCATCGCGCTTGCCGACCGCTTCCCGGATGCTCGAATCACCCTGGATCCCAACGGCGGTTGGCTTCTCGAAGAGGCCATCACCACCTGCCGTGAACTCAAAGACGTGCTCGCCTACGCCGAGGATCCGGTCGGACCGGAGGGCAGCTTCTCCGGCCGCGAGGTGATGGCCGAGTTCAAGCGCGCCACCGGTTTGCCGACAGCGACCAACATGATCGCCACCGATTGGCGCGAGATGGGCCATGCCATCCGCACCAACGCCGTGGACATCCCACTCGCCGACCCCCATTTCTGGACCATGGCAGGCTCGGTACGCGTGGCGCAGCTCTGCGATGCCTGGGGCCTGACATGGGGGTCGCACTCCAACAACCACTTCGACGTGTCGCTGGCCATGTTCACCCATGTCGCGGCCGCCGCACCCGGTGACATCACCGCGATCGACACACACTGGATCTGGCAGGACGGCCAGGCGATCACCAGGAAGCCGTATGCGATCGTCGACGGCTACCTCACCGTGCCCGATGCCCCGGGTCTCGGCGTGCAGCTCGACGAAGGCGCCGTCGCCGCCGCCCACGAACTGTACCGACGTGAAGGTCTGGGCAGCCGTGACGATTCCGTCGCCATGCAGTACCTGATCCCGGGCTGGACCTTCGACAGCAAGCGTCCTGCGCTGCACCGAGGATGACATGAAAATCGTTGTGGTAGACCCCAACCTGGCTCCCCACCGAGAACGGTTCGAAGCCCTGCTGCCCGCCGGCTCCGACATCGGCTGGTTCGCCGGCGGCGCGCCCGAGGCCGAATTGCGTGACGCGGACGTGTTCGTCGGCAGCCGGTTCACCGCCGAGATGGCGGGCACTGCCAAGAGGCTTCGGCTCGTACACCCGGCGGCGGCCGGCACCGACCGCATCGACCTCGCTGCTCTGGCGCCGGATGTTCTGGTCGCCAATACCTTTCACCATGAGCGATCGATCGCCGAGTACGTGGTCGGCGCCGCGGTGATGCTGCACCGCGGGTTCCTCACTCAAGACAAGAAGCTGCGTAACGGCGTGTGGGCGACCTCGGTCTACGACGGGTCGATGCCGCAGATCCCGACGCTCGGCGAGGCCCACGTGGGCTTCGTCGGCTTCGGCCACATCGGGCAGTTCGCATGGAAGTTGTTGCGGCCGTTCGGATGTACCGCGGCGGCGGTGACCGGTTCCGGCAACGTTGCCGACGGCGGTGGGCTGCGGTGGGTCGGCGACACCAGCCGGCTGGACCAGTTGATGCGGGAATCCGATGTGGTCGTGGTGTCAGCACCGCTGAACAGCCACACCGAGGGAATGATCGGCGCACCGCAACTGGACGCACTGGGACCCGACGGCGTGTTGATCAATGTCGGCCGCGGTCCCCTGGTGCAGGAGCGGGCGCTCTACGACGCGCTGACAGACGGCGTCATCAAGGGCGCCGCCATCGACGTCTGGTATCGCTACCCAGTTGACGGAATCGGTTGCACACCAAGCGATCTGCCATTCCATAAGCTTCCCAACATCCTGATGACGCCGCACTCGTCAGGCGTCACCCGGGATACGTTCGCAGGCCGCGCCGCCGATGTCGCCGACAACATCGGCAGGCTCGTGCGCGGCGAACCGCTACGCAACCTCGTCCGCGGCTGACGTTCGGCGCCGGAATTGCATTCCGGCAGAGAAGGTTCGAATGTTTACCTGCCGGAATGCAATTCCGGCGAGAGAGGCTAGGGCGTGTAGCCGTACTGCGGTTCGTGGAACCGATTGATGATCGGGATGCGTTCGATGATGCGGTCACGCAGCCGCGGCTGCTGCACCGGCTGTTGCGGGACGACGGCGGGCACCTGCGCGGGCGGGGCCGCGGGCGGAACGTAGGCAGGCGCCGCCGGCGCCGGCGGCAGGTAGTTGGCGGGCGGTGGCGGCGGCACGTACGCCGGCGCGGGCGGCAGGGCCGGGGCAGGAGCCAGCGGCTCCTCGTAGACCGGCGGCGGGGCCTCCGGCAACGGGGCGGCCTCGGGAGCCGGCATCTCGACCGCGACCGGCTGTGCCTCCTGCGGGGGCGGCGTCGGAGCGGCTTCGGGTACGGGGGCGGCCTTGACCGGCGTCGGCTTCGGCGTCACCACGGGCTCAGGAGCCGGTTCGGTGACCGACCGCGCCATCTGGGGAGCGGGACTGTCCGGTGTCAGCGACATGCCCAGCGCCACGGACAACGAGACCACGAAGGTGACCACCGCGGCGGCCAACACCGAAGCGAGCGTTGCCGTCGGCGTGAGCCGGCGCCGGGCCGGGGCTTCCTGGGCATCGAGGAGCGACACCGCGGACGCCGCTGCCAGGGCTGCTCCCCTGGCAAGCGCCAGGTCGCTTTCGTCGGCGGAGAGCACCGGCACCGCGAGGCGCCGCTCCAACTCCGCCACCACGCCGGCGACATCACCTGAACCGAGCACGAAAGCCGCATCGGGCGCGTAGCCCTCGACATCGGTCAGCGCTGAGGTGTCGACCCGGTCGGCGATGACACCGTCGGGCGTCACCGCCACCACAACCGACTCGCAGGGCTCGGCCACACAGACGACGAGCCGCTCACATCCGGCGATGCCGGCAATACCGCACGCCAGCGCCTCGGCGGCCTCGACGTCGGACACCGCGATGACGTTCTCGACCTCGCGATCGGTCAGGGCCTGCCACACGGAGCTCGCGGTGTACTCGGCCTCCGTGGTCCAGCTGAGCCCGATGGCGTCCACGCGGCGCGGCGCGGCCCGCTCCAGCAGCTCGGCGAGGAACGCCTCGGCGTCGAACTCCTCGTGCCGCGGGACGGAGCCGAGATCGACGGTCAGGCTTTCCGCGCCCGTCGCAGCGTCGACGAGGACCCAGCGCACCGATGACGAGGTCATCGACAGACCGAGCACGACGTCCATGAGTTTCGCTACCAATCTCCCAGCGGCTGGCCCTCGACATTACCGCGAGCGATCACAACCGCACAGTCGGTCATCTGCCGGCTCACGACGGCTCGTCGAGCAGGCGCCGCCGCCACGCCATCGCGGCGTGCGCGGTCATGTCATGAAACGTCAGCCACGACAGGTTCGCGTCCCCGACACATCGATGCGGCTCACCCAGCCAGGATGGCCGTTTCGCACCACACCGTCGACATTCGGTCATGACATCTCCTTCCGCGGCCACGCGACCCGCCGCGCTGATTCGACCTTCCCGCTCTCTGGCGATCGCCGCTTCTGGGAGTAACAAACACCACATCTCGGCGATACGATTGCGCCGGTGACGACGCGACTGGTGGTCCAGCGCCACGACATCAGACAGACCCGATGGGAAGAGACCCCGCCGCCCGACCTCGGGGACGGCGACGTGCGGATGCGCATCGACACGTTCGCGTTGACGTCGAATAACATCACCTACGCCGCCTTCGGCGACCTGATGAATTATTGGCAGTTCTTCCCGACGGGCGATCCGGCCACCGGCTGCGTGCCCACCTGGGGTTTCGCGACGGTCGCCGAGTCTCGCCGCGCCGGCGTCGAGCAGGGCGAAAAGTTCTACGGCTATTACCCCATCGCCGACGAGGTCGTACTGACCGCGGGAGCGAGCGACGACACCGGATTCGTCGACGCCGCCGAGCATCGCCGCGGGCTGCCTCCCGTCTACAACCGGTACGTCCGCTGCAGCACAGACCCCGGCTATGCGGCCGGCCTCGAGGCGCACCAGGCGTTGTTCCGTCCTCTGTTCTCCACGTCGTTCCTGCTCGACGACTTCCTGGAGGAGAACCATTTCTTCGGCGCGAGCACGACGATCCTGTCCAGCGCATCGAGCAAAACCGGCTACGGCACCGCGTTCTGCCTGGCGCGCCGCGACGTACGCGTCATCGGGCTGACGTCGACGGCGAACCTGGACTTCACGCGGTCGCTCGGCTGCTACGACGACGTCCTCACCTATGACGACATCGCGGCGCTGCCGGAAGCGGACTCGGTCTACATCGACTTCAGCGGCCAGGCCTCCGTGCGCGCAGCCGTTCACGAACGGTTGGGCGACCGGCTCACATACGACTGCGCCGTCGGGGTCACCCACTGGGACGCGATGTCGGGTGGCGGCACGCTCCCCGGCCCGTCGCCGGTCTTCTTCTTCGTCCCCGACTGGGCCGCCCAGCGCGCCCAGCAGTGGGGCCAGGCAGGTCTGCTGCAACGCATCGGGGGTGCCTACTCGGCCTTCCTGAAGGCGGTCATGCGTGACGACGACCCATGGCTCACGGTCGTCACCGGAAAGGGCCGCGACGCGATCGACGCGGTCTACACCGCGTTACTGGACGGTGAGGTTCCTGCCCGCGAGGGCCACATCCTCTCGGTGTGAGCGGGTGAACTCGGTCGGCGAACAACCCACTGCACGCGTGAAGGCGGCGGTGAACGCATTGGCGGATTGATAGCCGACCTGCTGCGCCACCTCCGCTATCGACATGTGCTCTGTGCGCAAAGCGTCCTTGGCCAGCGCCATCCGCCACTCCAGCAGATACTGCATCGGGGGCATACCCATTGTGCGCGTGAACCTTTGAGCGAAAACCGCGCGTGAGACCACCGCGACACGGGCGAGGCTCTCGACCGTCCAGCCGCGCGCCACGTCCGCATGCAGCTCCCGAAGCGCGGGAGCCAGAACGGGGTCGGTCAGACCGGCGATCAGACCGCGCTGCGGACTATCCAAGTCAGGCGTGGCGCGTAGCCGTGCCGCTTCGATCAACAACACCTCGACGAGACGTTGCAGGATCACGTCGCGACACGCGCCGTCGGCATCCGCCTCCTCGGCGATGAGTTCGACGAGCCGGCCCAGCCGTACTGCGCCCGGCTCGTCGCTGCGCACGTGAATCACGTTCGGCAACAGAGCGACCAGCAGCGCCGCATTCGCTGGGTCGAAGCGAAAGTAGCCACCGAGCATGCGCATAGTGACAGGCTCTGACGCCTGCCCGTGACGCGTATGCCGGCCCCGGTCGAGCGCGGTGAACACCGGGGCGACACCCCGGCTGCCGCTGAGGGTGAACTCGGGCATCGCGGGAAGAAGGAGAAAGTCCCCCTGGTGCAGTTCCAAGGATTCCAGTCCGTCCACGTCCAGCACGCACGAGCCCTCCAGCATCAGGCAGAACGCCGGGTCTCCGTAGCGGGGCTTGCGCACACTCCACGTCCCACCGCCGGTGATCACCTTCGACAAGACAGCCTCGGGGCGCAGCAGAGCCATCAGCTTTTCCATTGGTTCCGCGCCTGCCACACCGCAGACGCTAGCGCGATGTCCACCGATCGGGGGACTTCAGATTCCACACCCTCATCCGCCGGCGGGAGGACAGACGGGAAGCAGCCCACACGGCAGTCTTGAGACATCGCCGGAAACTCCGGAAAACAGTTCGAAGCTCATACGCAGACAAAGGAATTCATCATGAACGCCCCCACACGCTTCCTCGCCGCGCCGATGATCGCCTGCGCCGTCCTCGCCGCCGGACTCGGCCTGACAGCTACGGCGGCGGCCACGCCCACCACCAACGGCAGCGCTGCGATCGCGACCAAGCCCGAGCCGCGTTCTTCTCACAATCTGTCCAAGAACACCTGGCGCCAGCGGCACCACTACGGCCACTGGCACCGGCACTAGGTCGCCGCGGCCAGCGCCACCGCGTCGGCACCGGCTGCATACCGGAGACGCTCCGATGGGTCGGTGGCGGCCTGATAGACGACATCAGCGACGTCGCCCGGGGTGGTCACCGCCCCGGGCGTCTCGAACTCTTCGAAGACAGGAGCCGCGAACGCCTGGTATTCCGGGGGGATCAGGCCCGCCATCCGCTCGATGCCGTTGCTCGTGAACTGGGTGCCGGGGCCGTACCCCGGCTCGACGAGTTTCGCTCGCACGCCGAAGAACCCGAGCTCCAGCGCCAAAGATCCGGTGAAACCCTCGATCGCCGCCTTGCTCGCGGTGTACGCGGCGGCCAGCGGCATGGCCGCCAGCGTCACGCTCGAAGTGACGTTGACGATGACACCCGAGCCGCGCCCTCTCATCTGCGGAATCACCGCCTGGGTCATCGCCATCACGCCGAACGTGTTGGTTTCGAACAGCTCTCGCACGGTGGACATGGGCGTCGCTTCGAACGCTCCGACCGCGCCGATCCCGGCATTGTTGACCAGGACATCGACGGCCCCCGCCGCCTCGACGGCGCCGGCGACGCTGGCCGGGTCTGTCACATCCAGAGCCAGCACCCGCAGACGGTCCGACGGGGCAAGGACACCTTCACGTGGATTTCGCATGGTGGCCAGGACATTCCAGCCCTCGTCGAGGAATCGACGGGCCGTTGCCAGGCCGTATCCCGATGAGCAGCCGGTGATGAGCACAGTGGTCATATCCGAAAGCTATGGGCCGCAGCAGGGGTCATCAATACTGCGGCGTCTGGGATCGCTTCGCGATCGTCTTGGCCTGGTCACCCGGGCGCCGCGATCGGCAACCGCAGCGACCCGAACTGTCGACGACGGGCATCATCAGGAAACTTGACGCGGCGGCGGGTACGGCGCACAACCGCCACGTTCCTCACGGAAACCGCCGCACAGCTATGTGAGCCTCTCCAGCAATCGCGACGGACTCTCGGTTGACGGGGTGCGACCGGCGGGTCTGCACCCGAAAACGCCGGTGCGATACTGGATCCAGTCAAGCCTTCAGCCATTACGCATTTCTTACCCTCCCAGCGAAAACACCCTGTTCGGCAAACTCCACGGCATACAGTCTCGCTAGCCGTGAGCATCGACCAAGGAGGCACCATGGGGGGATCACCGGGCTACGCCCGCTACGTCGGCCGAGTCGGAGGGTTGGCGGCCGCGCTGGGCATCGGCGCCGCACTGTTGACCGGCACGGCGGTCGCGTCTGCGGAGACCACCGACTCGAGCTCGACATCGTCGAGCTCGTCGGATAGCGACTCGTCGTCGGAGACCACCCGGGGTGCGACGAAGGCCTCGACCGGACAGTCCCCGTCGGAGCGGGCTGCTTCCGATGATTCCGGCGACGAGTCCGAGGACGCCGAGTCTGACGACACCGACACGGAATCCGAGGCCGCCGACGAGGACGTCGACGACAACGACGTCGATGACAATGGTGCGACGGACGCCGACGACGAGGAGGAGGCGCCCGCCCAGGCGCTCGCCGCCGTCGACGCCGAAGACGAGGCCGCAGCCGACGAGCGCAGCTGGTTGGAGAAGTTGTTCGACAACGAGTCGCCGACCATCAACCCCAATCCCGCCGAGAACGCGGTCATCGACGGCAACGTCGTCGGCAAGCTGAACCCCGAAGATCCAGACTCGACCCGACTGACCTATAGGGCGACCCCGCCCGAACACGGAACCGTCGCCTTCGGCGCTGACGGCACCTTCGTCTACTCGCCCGATGAAAGCTACGCCGGACAGGACAGCTTCCAGGTGACCGTCAGCGACGCCCGCGACGGCTTCCACATCCATGGCGCGGCCGGGCTGCTCAACCTGTTCACGTTCGGCCTTCTCGGCAGCAGCGGCCACCGCGACACGAAGACCGTGTTCATCGGCCACGAGCGGGCCACCGTCGTCGAAGGCCTGAGCTCACCGGTGGACTTCCGCTTCCTGCCCGACGGCCGGATCCTGGTCGCCGAGAAGGCCGGTGCGATCCGTGTCGTCGAGGACGGGGAGCTGCTGGCCGACCCCCTCATCACGCTGTCCGTGCGGACGGAGGTCGAACGCGGCATCGCCGGTCTGGCCGTCGACCCCGCGTTCGAGAGCAACGGACGGATCTACGTCGCCTACGTCTCGGCGGCGACGACGCGAAACACGCTGTCGCGCTTCGTCGTCACCGGCAACACCGCGGCGTTCGACCGGATCCTGGTGGAGTCCAACCAGGCGGCTGCGGTCAACCACCACGGTGGGGCGCTCGATTTCGGCACCGACGGCAAGCTGTACTGGGGTGTGGGCGACAACGCGAGCGGACCCAACGCCCAGGACCTGACCGACAACATCCACGGAAAGATTCTGCGGCTCAACACCGATGGCAGCGTCCCAGACAACAACCCGTTGATCCTCGGCACGCGGAGCGCGATCTATGCCTACGGTCTGCGCAACCCGTTCCGGTTGACGTTCACCCCGACCGGCGAGCTGCTGGTGGCCGACGTGGGCAATGCGGCCTTCGAGGAAGTCAACAAGGTCGTCGCCGGCGGCAACTACGGCTGGCCGAGTTCGGAAGGCGTCTGCACGAGCAGCTGCGCGGGCAAGACCGACCCGATCTTCACCTATGCCCGAGACGGCGGCGCAGCGATCACCTCGGTCGCCGTCCACCAGGGCAAGGTGTTCATAGCCGATCTGGTCAAGGGCTGGATCAACGTGCTGACCTGCACCCCGGCGTACACCGCATGCACCGATGTGCAGACCTTCGATCCGGATGCCGGCGCCACCGTCGTGCTCTCCGAGGGCCCCGACGGCGCGCTGTACCAGCTGCTCTACCAGCCCGGCGCGCTGGTGCGCATCGACCTGGAGGATATCGACGTCTGACGTCGAGTCAGCTTGAGGCCCTGACCAATTCGACGACCGGAATCACGCGCTCGGTCTTGGCCTGGTACTCGCCGAACTGCGGTTCGGCGTCGACCTGCCTGGCGTAGACCTCGTCGCGCTCGGCGCCCTCGAGAATCCGCGCCGTCGCCGGATAGGTCTCGGTGCCGATCTCGACCGTGACGTCCGGGTTGGCGACGAGGTTGTGGTACCAGTCCGGGTTGGTGTCGGCGCCGCCCTTGCTGGCGAAGATGTAGACGCGCCCGTTGTCAGGCAGATAGACCAGCGGCGCGATGCGCTCGGTACCGGACTTCGCTCCGATATGGTGCAGGAGCACCAGCGGCTTGCCTTCGAAGATGCCGCTGGCCTTGCCGCCGTTGGCGCGGAACTCGTCGATCACCGTGCGGTTCATCTCGTCGAACGTTGCTTTGTCCATGCTTGCTCCCTCGGTCTGATAGGCCTTGACTTCTATCTACCTCGCGAGCCCGTACGTGTATTCCCGCCATTCGGGCGCACGTCTGCGCCACGGCGCGCACTGTATTGGCACAATCGGTCCTCGCAAACAAAGAAGTGACTACACTTCGCCTGCATGGACGGGACGAGGCGGCTTCTTGCAGCGGCGCTGCTGATGACCATTGTCAGCGCCTGCACCCCGGAACCGCCCCCATACGAATCCCGTTACACACCACCGGCTCCCGCCGCTCCCCCACCTCCTCCGATGGCTCCGGGGGCGTCCTTCGTCGACGACTTCGAACGAGCCGAGACCCCCGCAGGACTCGACAGGGACTGGCAATTGCGCGGAGCCGCCCCCGGCAAACCCGCGCTGCCGGTGCAGAAAGGCGCCTTCATCCGCGACGGCCACTACGTGTCCTCCGACGACAGCAACACCTATGCGGTCCAGACGCTTGGCGGCGTCGTCCGCCGCGTCGGCGCGGAGGGCCGCTGGACGAAGATCGGAGAAGGGGGCTATGAAACCCTGATCATGGGCATCGCGGCCGACGACAGCCTGAGCGGGAATCAGCTGCAACTCGTCATCACGCCGGCCGGGTGGGAGTTGCGCAAGCATCCCGACGGCGACTCCTCCGAAGCGGTGGGTAAGGCCACGTTCGACCCGCCGTTGGCGGTCAACGGCACCTACCGCTTCGAGATGGACGTGGAAGACGAGTCGGTGACCGTGCGGGTCGCCGGGGTCGAGAAGAGGGTGCAGGTCGACACCGTCGGCCTGCTAGGCCAGCGCGTGTACTGGCAGCATTACTCGGCGCCCGACGAGCTCCCGATCGGGGCGAAGTTCTGCGTCGACATGGTGTGGGCAGCCGAGCAGGGCAAGCCGCTGTCACCCGTGCCCGCCCAATAAGCCAGGCCCCCTCGAAAGGGGGCCTGACCCGGGTAGCAGGCACGGTGCCGCGGGCCATTTCGATCACAGCCGCCACAGCGACTCCTGCGCGACACTGGCCACCAGGGTTCCGTCCTCGTCGACGATCGATCCGCGTGCCAGTCCGCGGGCGTCGTTGTGGCTGATGGCCTCGGCATCGTAGAGGTGCCATCGCTGGGGGTCGAAAGGGCGGTGCAGCCACAGCGCGTGGTCGAGGCTGGCCGCGCCGCCGCGGGGCAACTGCTCCCCGGGCGGCCGGGCAATAGCCACCAACCCCACGTCGGAGATGAAGGTCAGCGCACACGCCCGCAGCAGCGGGTCGTCTTCGATGGGGTCGCGGCTGCGGAACCACATCGGTTGGACCGGCCATTCGTCCATGCCACTGCCGGTGGTGCGGATCTCGAAGTGATCGGCCCATTGCTCGGGCAGAGGGTTCGCCAGCGTGGTCGCCGCTAAGTCGACGCCTGGCCCTAATGGACGCTGCCAGTCGGTGGTGGTTTCGGCGCGGTGGAAGGAGGCCAGCATCTCGAAAATGGGCACACCGTCCTGGCTGGCGGTGATCCGGCGGGTGTTGAACGACTTACCGTCGCGGGTGATTTCGACGACGTACTGAACGTCGACGCCGACCCGGCCGCCCTTGATGAAGTAGGCGTGCAGTGACTGCGGCAATCGGCCCGGATCGACGGTCGCGCCGGCCGCGGCCAGCGCCTGGGCGGCGATCAAGCCGCCGAACAGCCGGTTACCAGCTCCGAATGACGCTGTGCTGTGGAAACTCTCGCCGCTGCCGTCGAGGCGTACCAGGTCGGCAATCCAGCTCGGCATGGTCCTCCATCGACGACGATCTCAGGTCGACACATGTTAAGGGGCCGGCTCCGGCAGTCATCACCGTGGGGTCGGCGCCGCGGTACTGCTTGGCGTCCACGTCGATACTGTCGCGGCGCAGACCAGTCCGTGCTCACTAGTCGTTGGACTCGGCGCCGGGGTCGTTCGCCTCATCGGTCGAAGCAGGTGCCGACGACTCGTCGCCTGTGAGTTCCGCATCGGGAAGATCCTGTTCCTGCGAAGGCGCGGGTTCTTCCTCGACGAGGTCAGCTTCCTCGGCAACCTCTTCCCCGGGCACTTCTTCTTCGGGCACCTCGTCCCCGGGCACGTCGGACGTCGGCACGTCGTTCCCAGGCACGTCGGACGTCGGCACGTCGAGTTCCTCCGACGCCGGGCCCTTCTCCTCCACCACGGCCTCGTCCTCAGTAGGCCATTGCCTCTGCAGCGCAACAGGTTCCGCTTCCGGCTCGGTCGTCAGCATTATGGTTTGCCCCTCGGGAACGGACCACTTGTTGATCGCGGACGACGGCAAAGGCGTGATGTACGAGCCGATCGACTGGTCCAGGCGGATCAAAAGCCCGATGAGACCGGGACGATAAGAAGGCGTCGTAAAAGCGGGTCTCAGCAGCCCGGGAAGGTTTTCGAGCGAGGTGCCCGGCACACCGTTGAGCACACCGTCGATGATGCGGGCCGGGATGTTGATGACGGCATTGACGAGCCCGATCACGTCCAATGTTGTGATGGCCTCGAACACGTCGGCGATCGCGAGACCTGTTGCGGCAACGCCGTTCAACAGAGGGCCGATCGCGGCGGCGAACAGTCTTTCGGGGAGTTCCGGCTGCATGTAGACGACGTTGAGAACTCCCCCGATGGTGTGAACGGCGCTCGTCAACGGTTGCAGGGCGAAACGGGCCAGGGCGACGAAGAATTCGTCGGACCTGCCGAACTGCAATGCGGTGACGGCGTCCTCGAACGCCGTCGCCTGGTTGGCAAGGGCCCTCCTGATGATCGGGAAGGGATCGGCGAAGTAGCGCTCGGACAAGACCCCGACGTTCGTCACCGATCTCTCAACAACCTGCGGGTAGAGCTGCAGCGGGCTCGGGATCGCGGCGAGCTGGACGGCTGGGCTCGACATCACCGACGCCGTGGGCGGGGGGCTGATGGGTGTGACCGCGATGACGCTGGCCCCCACCACTGCGATACCCGCGCTCAGACACGGCCGTACAGCTGAAAACACGACGTCCCCCTTCGACGGCGACACAGTGACGCACCCAACCCGCCGAAAGTACTTTTGCACGCAACTGGGAGCAATCAGGGCATCCCCTCGACTTCACCCTCTTCCAGCCGGTGACGGGATTCGTCGTCATCAGATACTTCTCATTACGTGGGGTGCCGTGAGCGTCAGACAGACGCGTCGCCGCGGTCAGACGAAAGTCGCGCCCACGACTCGCAGCGAGTATCCGAGGATCACACCGCTATCACTGCGGCATGACCAACCCCCCAACGCAAACAGGCCCCCTCGAAAGGGGGCCTGACCAGCGTGGCAGGTAGTGGATTCGAACCACTGTAGGCGTAAGCCGACGGATTTACAGTCCGCTCCCATTGGCCGCTCGGGCAACCTGCCTGGGTGCTACACGCGCTTGAGCGCGCACAGCAGGATATAACGAGGACCGCACCCCGACACAAATCGCCAGGGTGGTTTGGCCCTCACTGCGGCCTGCGACCAAGATGGACGCAAGCACAACACCACGAGGGAGGGACGGATCCAATGGCGGATTCATCGTTCGACGTCGTCAGCAAGGTCGACCGCCAGGAAGTCGACAACGCGCTCAACCAGGCCGCCAAAGAATTGGCGACGCGGTTCGACTTCCGCGGCACCGACACCACGATCGAGTGGCAGGGCGAAGAGGGCATCATCATCGTCTCGTCCACCGAGGAACGAGCCAAAGCCGCCGTCGACGTCTTCAAGGAAAAGCTGATCCGTCGCGACATCTCGATGAAGGCGTTCGACGCCGGCGACCCGCAGCCGTCGGGCAAGACCTACAAGGTGATCGGCAGCATCAAGCAGGGCATCAGCAGCGAGGACGCCAAGAAGGTCACCAAAATCATCCGCGACGAGGGTCCCAAGGGCGTCAAGGCCCAGATCCAGGGCGACGAGATCCGCGTCAGCTCCAAGAAGCGCGACGATCTGCAGGCCGTCATCGCTCTGCTCAAGGGCGCCGACCTCGATATCGCGCTGCAGTTCGTCAACTACCGCTGACACTGTTCGACCGTGGGGCTCGTGTACGCGAAAACGCCATTTTGCGTACTTAAGCCCCACGGTCGGGGTGCCCCTACGCGACGCTCCTGAACAAACCCGCCCTCGCGGCGTCGCCCCCGACCTAGGGTGATCGGCATGACACCTGCGCAACGTGAACCCAAAGTCGTTGTTCTCGGGGGCGGCTCGTGGGGAACCACCGTCGCGTCCATCTGCGCCAGGCGCGGTCCGACACTGCAGTGGGTGCGCTCGCAGGAGACCGCCGACGACATCAACACCAACCACCGCAACTCCAAGTACCTCGGCGACGAGGTCGAGCTGGCCGACACGCTGCGCGCCACCACCGACTTCACCGAGGCCGCCGAGTGCGCCGACGTCATCGTCATGGGTGTACCGTCGCACGGGTTCCGCGGCGTGCTGACCGAATTGGCCACGCAGCTGCGGCCGTGGGTCCCGGTGGTCTCGCTGGTGAAGGGCCTCGAGCAGGGCACCAATTACCGGATGAGCCAGATCGTCGACGAGATACTGCCGGGCCATCCGGCCGGCATACTCGCCGGACCGAACATCGCCCGCGAGGTGGCCGACGGGTATGCCGCCGCCGCGGTGCTGGCGATGCCCGACCAGCACCTCGCCGCGAACCTCGCAGGGCTGTTCCGCACCAAGCGTTTTCGCACCTACACCACCGACGACGTCGTCGGGGTGGAGATGGCGGGAGCGCTGAAGAACGTCTACGCCATCGCCGTGGGCATGGGCTTCGCCCTCGGGATCGGCGAGAACACCCGCGCGATGGTGATGGCCCGCGCCGTGGCCGAGATGTCAAAGCTCGGCGTCGCGATGGGCGGCAACCGGGACACGTTCGCCGGCCTGGCAGGCATGGGCGATCTGATCGTGACGTGCACCTCGCAGCGCAGCCGCAACCGGCACGTCGGCGAACAGCTCGGCAAGGGAAAGACGGTCGAGGAGATCATCGCCGCGATGAACCAGGTCGCCGAGGGCGTCAAGGCCGCCAGCGTGATCATGGAGTTCGCCGACAAGTACGGCATCTCGATGCCCATCGCCCGCGAAGTGGATGGTGTCGTCAACCACGGCTCGTCGGTCGAGCAGGCCTATCGGGGGCTCATGGTCGAAAAGCCCGGGCACGAGGTGCACGGCTCGGGCTTCTAGTTGAAATAGGGGTTCGTTCCCTCGGGACGAGCCAGGAGCGGGTTGACCGGGTTGACGATCCACGTCGCGCCGGGAGTGATGACGAAACCCGACTGGTTCATGCTGTCCAAGCACGCCGTCGTCGTTCCATCACCCCCGCAGCTGACGGTGCCGAAGCTGACCCGGGTGTTGTTCGGAAGCGCGTTCACCGGCTCCGTGACGATCGGCTGCCCGGCGGATCCGAATCCCGGGACGGTGCCGGAGCGGCCGCTGACCAGGTTGGCGCCGTTGGGCGCCCCGGGAAGCACTCCGCTGCAGCCGTACGGTCCGGACCGCTGGACCATGCAGGTCAACCCCGCCGTGGTGAACGCGTACGACGAGCCCTGGTAGACCGCGAAGTCCGCCGGGTTGGCCAGCGCGTAGGCGTTGATGTTCGGCGGCGGCGGCGGTGGAGGCGGAGGCGCCGGCTGGGCCGCGGCCACGCCGGACGCGCCGAACACACCAGCCGCGGCGACGCACACGGCAGCAACGACAGATCGGCTTGACACCATCACAGCCTAAGTGTCGTCACCGGGGCCGGCAGTGTTTCAGAACGCGTACGAGCCGGTTGGGCTGATGACGAATCCGGACTGGTTGAACGTGTTGACGCACGACGTCGCGAAGCCGTCGTTGCCGCAGCTGACGGTCTTGAAGCTCAGCCTGCTGTTGGGCGGGAGCGCCGGAGCGTTCTCGACGAATCCGTACATCGGCTGCGCCGAACTGGCGAAGCCGACCCCGCCGCCGACATTTCCGGAGACCATGTTCGCGCCGCCCGGTGCGGCGGGCAGCGGACCGCTGCAGCCGTAGCTGCCCGAACCACGATCCAGCACGCACGTCACACCGTCGAGGGCGCTGAAGACGTACCAGTTGCCGTCGTTGGCGGAGTAGTCCTTCGGGTTCGCCAGCGCCATCGCGTTGACGTTGGGCGCCGGCTGCGCCGATGCCAGGCCCGACACTCCGAGGATCGCCGCTCCGGAAGCGGCAACCGTGATCATCAATCTGCTCAGCACGGACCACACCCTAAGGCGGTGCGGGGCGCGGTGCAGGTCCCGGTCCGAAGGTCTGACGGCGGCGTCAGCTCAGGTGATCTGGCTGAGCGAGTACTGACGTGCCCACGCCACCGCCATCTGCGCACCACCGGCCAGGTTCGGCGGATGCTTCTCCGACGCGTCGAGTTGGAGGGCGAGATGCATTGGGCCCGGCGGGAAGTGCGAGGTGTCCGTCGTCTTCCACACCGGGATGCCGTCCACGTAGATGGTGATCGCCGTGGGCGTCCAGCTGACCGCATAGTTGTGCCATTCGGTGGCGTCGACCTTCGTCACCCCGGCTTCGGTGAGGTCGAGCGCGGAGTAATGCAGGTGATGGGTGACGTGCTGACGCGTCGCGTCGGCGACCACCTCGACGAAGTCGACCTCACCGCCGACCGGCCAGTTCTCGGCGTCCGGCCAGAGCAGCGCGACGGCGTGGTAGTCGACGGCGCCCTCGGGCACCTTCATCCGCACCTCCCACGCGCCGTACTTCTGGCCACCACCCCACGTCAGCCCTCCGGTGTTGCCGAACGGGTCCCCGGTGATCACCATGACGCCGTCGACGAACGAGATCGCGCGTGGTGTCCGCCTGCCCCACCCGTTGTGACCGACCGAGTCGTAGACCACCCAGCCGTCCAGTGCCGATGGCCCGCTGAAGCGCGTCTCGCGCGGGGCGCCCCAGCCGTAGCGGCCCGCCGCGGTCGCGGCACCGAGCTCGACCGTCGTCGTGGCCGTCGAGCCGAAACCGGGGACGAAAAGGCCCATCAGCCCATGGATACGCCAGCCGTTCACCTCGGCGTCGTCGCTGACCTCGACGGTGAACAGGTCGCCACCGTCGAACACCGAGCCGGCAGCAGGGCGGTACACGAACGAGCCGTCGTCATCGATCGTGACCGTGGCACCGGCCGCCACCGCCGTCGCCGAGTAGGTCAGGACGTCACCGTCGGCGTCGTCGGCGAGGATCACCCCGGTGACACTGCCGTCGGACCGGACTTCGACGTCGTCGGGTTCCTGCGAGACGGTCGGGGTCTTGTTGAAGAACGTCCGCTGGATCCAGGTGAAGAACGACGGGCTCTCGGTGTCGGCCGCGGCACGGGCCAGCGCTGCGAAAGTAGCTGGGGGCTCGGCATCGTCGTTACTGACCGCCTCGTCGTCCGGCCCCGGTGCGGACGGGCGGGCGGCGTCCGGGGTCGTCTCCTGCGCGTCGAGGTCACCGTCGTCCGCGCCGCCGTCCTCGCCGTCGGAAGACCTTGTCGTGTCTCGTTTCCGGGTGCGGTCGTGACCCTGCTCCGCTTGGGGGTCTTCCTCTTCTGCGGCGGGGGTGTCGTCGGCGTCCGCGGCGTCGGCGTCTTCGTCGGATGTTGCTGCGCTGTCGTCCTCGTCGGTGTCGGTGTCCTCGTCACCGGAGCGTTCTTCTGCGGCGTCCTTCGCCGACATGGGTTCCGATGCGTCGGCTTCGCCATTAGCGGATGGGCCTGCCGCGTCGCTCGAATCGGAGTCGGCACCGGTTTCGGCGGACGCCTGCGCCGGTGTCCCGGCGAGGAAGAAACAGGCGGTCGCGCCACCGGTGAACGCTACGGCGGCGGCGACCCGGGACATCGAAATGCTCTGGACCTGCGGGGAATCACTCGGCGTCATGACCAGACACTAAGCGGCGTTTTCGTTTCGCGCGCAACCACCTCATGCAGGGCCAGAGGCCCGTTGAGCTGGCCGTTTCGCCGAATCCGGCAACCGGATTTGCTCAGTAGAGGCCCGGGCCCTGACCGGGGCCGCCATATCCGCGTCCGGCCATCGCCTCCAGACGCGCGATGCGGTCGGCGATCGGCGGATGGGTGGAGAAGAGCTTGCCGATCTTCTCGCCCGCCCGGAACGGGTTGGCGATCATCAGGTGCGCCTGATCGGCCAGCTGCGGCTCGGGCGGCAGCGGGGCGCGCTCCACCCCGGCGCTGATCTTGCGCAGCGCACTCGCCAGAGCCAGCGGATCACCGGTCAGCTCCGCGCCGGACTGGTCGGCCTGGTACTCGCGCGACCGCGACACCGCAAGCCGGATGACCGTCGCGGCGATCGGCCCGAGCAGCGAAACCAGAAGTATTGCAAAGGGATTCGTGCCGCCGTCGCGGTTTCCGCCGAACATGCTGGCGAAGAACGCGAGGTTGGCCAGGGCGGTGATCACCGTCGCCATCGCACCGGCCACACACGAGATGAGGATGTCGCGGTTGTAGACGTGGGACAGCTCGTGGCCGAGGACGGCGCGCAACTCGCGTTCGTTGAGGATCTGCAGGATGCCCGTCGTACAGCACACGGCGGCGTTGCGGGGGTTTCGTCCGGTGGCGAATGCGTTGGGCGCGGCGGTGTCGCTGATGTAGAGCCGCGGCATGGGCTGGCGCGCCGTAGTGGCCAGTTCACGCACGATCCGGTACATCACCGGTGCCTGCATCTCGTTCACCGGCTGGGCGTGCATGGCGCGCAGCGCGAGTTTGTCGCTGTTGAAGTAGACGTAGGCGTTCATGCCGAGCGCGAACAGCACCGCCAGGAACATGATGTTGCGCCCGAACATGGCGCCGACGCCGACGATGAGACCTGAGAACACCACCAGCAACAGGAAGGTCTTCGCCCTGTTCGCGTGCGGATGCCAAGTCATTGTGGGTTCCTCCTCCGGAAACCTGCGTACGTCATCGCAAAGGCAACGACCGGGCGACCCCTATCGGTTCCGGACCGGTCAGCCGTCGCGATTGATCGTGTACTGGACCAGGCTGGCGAGCGCCTGCCGACCGGGAAGGTCGGGAAGTTGGGCGAGTTCGGCTTCGGCTTCCTCGGCGTAGGCGGCCACGGTTTCTTTGGCCTTCTTGATGCCGTCGGAGGCACGCAGCAACCGCAGCGCCTCGGCCAGGTCGGCGTCGTCGGTGACGGGGCCTTTGAGCAGTTCGCGGAGCCTGTCGGCGTCCGGTCCCGTTTCGCGCAACGCGTAGAGCACCGGCAGCGTGTGCACGCCCTCGCGCAGGTCGGTTCCCGGCACCTTCCCCGACTCGTCGGGGTCGCTGTCGATGTCGATGATGTCGTCAGAGATCTGGAAGGCGGTCCCCACGATGCCGCCGAGCCGGGCCAACCGCTCGACCTGCGCCTCGTCGGCGCCGGAGAACGTCGCCCCGAACCGTCCCGACGCCGCGATCAGACAGGCTGTCTTCTCGTAGACGACCTTCAGGTAGTGATCAACGGAATCGACGTGGTCGGCGCTGCCGCGTGTCTCGCGCATCTGTCCGGTGACCAGGAGCGCGAACGTGTCGGCGATGATGCGCACCGCGTCGGGGCCGAGCCTGCTGACCAGGCGCGACGCGGTGGCGAACAGATAGTCGCCCGCCAGGATCGCGATGTTGTTGCCCCATCGGGCGTTGGCGCTCGGCGCGCCACGGCGGACCTGCGCCTCGTCCATGACGTCGTCGTGATACAGCGTGGCCAGGTGCACCAGCTCGATGACCGCGCCGGCGACGGTGACCTGCCATGCGTCGGGCTCGGGCCCCAGTTGGGCCGACAGCACCGTGAACAGGGGCCGGAATCGCTTGCCGCCCGCCTGGAAGAGGTGCTGGACGGCCTCGGACATGAGCACGTCGGCTTTGCCCAGCTCTTCGGACATCAACGCCTCGATACGGGCAACCCCGTCGCGGACGTCCTGGGCGAATTGGGCATCGCCGAAGTCCACTCCCGCCACCACATTCGCCGGTGTCCTCACACAGCCAACATACTGGGAAGCATGCACTCACCGGCGGGCGGAGCGATCCGGGGTTCGTCGAGCGCCGAGGTCGTGGTCGTCGGAGCGGGACCCGCTGGCTCGTCGGCCGCGGCATGGGCGGCTCGGGCGGGCCACGACGTGTTGGTCATCGACTCCGCTCAGTTCCCCCGCGACAAGGCGTGCGGCGACGGGCTGACGCCGCGGGCGGTGTCCGAATTGCGGCGGCTCGGGTTGGGTGACTGGCTCGACGGCCGGATCGCGCACAGGGGACTGCGGATGTCCGGCTTCGGTGCGGACGTCGAGGTGACCTGGCCGGGTCCGTCGTTCCCGTCGTTCAGCAGCGCCGTCCCCCGCACCGAGCTCGACGAGCGCATCCGGCTGGTCGCCGTCGACGACGGCGCGAAGATGAAGCTGGGCGCCAAAGCTGTTTCGGTGGAGAAGGATTCGAGGGGTCGCGTGTCCGCCGTGGTGCTCGACTCCGGTGAGGTCGTGACGTGTTCGTCGTTGATCGTGGCCGACGGGGCGCGGTCGACGCTGGGCCGGGCGCTGGGCCGCGAATGGCACAAAGAGACGGTCTACGGCGTGGCGATCCGCGGGTACATCGCCACGCCGCGGGCCAACGAACCGTGGATCACGTCGCACCTCGAGCTGCGGTCCCCATCGGGTGAGGTGCTGCCCGGCTACGGCTGGATCTTCCCTCTGGGCAACGGTGAGGTGAACATCGGCGTCGGCGCGCTGGCCACGGCGAAACGTCCGGCGGACGCGGGGCTGCGGCCGCTGATGAACTACTACACCGATCTGCGCCGCGCCGAGTGGGACTTCGCGGGTGACCCGCGGGCAGGGTTGTCGGCGCTGCTGCCGATGGGCGGCGCGGCGTCCGGGGTGGCCGGCCCGAACTGGATGCTGATCGGCGATGCCGCGGCGTGTGTGAACCCGCTCAACGGTGAAGGTATCGACTACGGGTTGGAGACGGGCCGGCTGGCGGTGTCGCTGCTGGGGTGCGGCGCGTATACGGACGCCTGGCCGTCGGTTCTGCACTCGCATTACGCGCGGGGCTTCTCGGTGGCGCGCCGCTTGGCGCTTCTGCTGACCTACCCGCGATTCCTGCCACTGACGGGGCCTGTCGCGATGCGCTCGTCGACGTTGATGAAGATCGCCGTGCGGGTGATGGGGAACTTCGTGACCGACGAGGACGAGGATCTCGTTGCGCGCGTGTGGCGAGGCGCGGGCACGCTGTCGCGAAGGGTCGACGAGCGCCGCCCCTTCACGTGACGTTCGTGCTGCACGGGTTGGCACCGCGAGCGCGCGCGTTTGCACAGCGACACGCCGCCATTCGTGTGCGGGGACGCGCGCTCGCTGCGGAGCCGGCGTGACATTCGTGTACAGGGCGCCCCTGCGCTCCCGCAGCGACGACGTCGACCCACGGTTGACTCGGGAGCGCGCACTGTCGCTGGGGCTCTGCGGGTTCGGCGACCGCGGACACGGCCCGCAGCTGGCGCGGCGGGTGGAGCGGTTCGCCGAGGTGCCGGACGGGTCATTCGCATGGGCGCGCGACAGCGACGGGCTCTACTGGCTGGGCCGCATCGACGGCCCGTACTTCTACGACACCGACGGTGCGGACGTCGACCTGGTCCACGTCCGGCCGTGCCGGTGGCAGGACGTTCCCGTCGTCGAATCCCTCTGCCCCGCAGCAGTTGTCGCGACATTCAGCAGGGGTGGCCGCAACTTTCAGCAGATCCACGACGCGCAGGTGTGTGACGAGACGATGCGACTCTGGGACGGTAGGTGACACTCGGCGGTGACGAGTGCGCGCCGAATGCCGAGGATTGCGGCGTGTCGGCGGACAGACGCGCGCGCTCGCGGTGCCGAGCCGACGTCAGCACAGCGGGGCGAGACCTGACCGCACCAGACCCATGCTCGACGCGGTAATTGCGGCGAGGTCTCCCGTGCAGCCGTCACGGCCCCAATGCTCAACCGCCACAACGAGAGCCGCGGCCAGAGCGGCGCCGGCAACCTCGGCGACCAACTCGATGTCGGGGATATCGGCGTAGCGCGCCGTGACGAAGTCGGTGAGCACCGTCGCGAACGACGCCTGCACCACGCGGAGGTGTCCGGCGATACGCTCGGCGCTGATCAGCTCGTTACGCGCGGTCGCCGCCTGCCGTACCACCTCGAGGTCGTAGGGAAAGCTGGCAATGGCGGCGAGCACCGCATCGAACACCGACTCAGATCGCGGTCGCCGCGCCAGCGCTTCGGCCAGCCACTCCACCTGCGTCTCGTAGTCCTGGAACAGGACCGCTTCCTTGGTCGGGAAGTGGCGGAAGAAGGTGCGCTCGGTGACGCCGGCCTCGCGCGCCAATTCCGTCACCGTCACGTTCGCGAAGCCCCTGGCCGCGAAACTGCTCAGCGCAGCCTGACGAAGAGCATCCCGCGTGGACCGTCGCCGCAGCTCGTGCAAATTCGGGGTGTCGGCCACACGGGGAGCGTACGCATCAGCATCCAGATATGTCAGTTCTGACCATATTGTGTCAGTACTGACATATTCTCACCCGATGAGTGATTACGACGCGATTGTCATCGGCGCGGGCCACAACGGCCTCACCGCGGCTTTCCTGTTGCAGAACGCGGGTCTGCGCACCGTCTGCCTGGAAGCGAACACCTACGCCGGCGGCATGGCGGCAACCGTCGAGTTGATCGACGGGTTCCGCTACGAGATCGCAGGTTCGGTGCAGTTCCCCACCCCTGCGGTGGTCGCCAAGGAACTCGGCCTCGACGGGCTTCCGACGATCGAGACCGAGGTCATGTCCGTCAATCTCGGCGACGACGGTGACGAGCCGATGATCTTCTACCGCGATCCGATGAAGTTCATGACGCACCTCGGCGAGAAGCACGGGAACGACGCGGTGATGGGGATGGCCGGGCTGCTGGCCTGGAGTCAAGGTCCGGCGAAAGCACTGGGCCGCTTCGATGTGCGTACACCCCCGAAGACCATCGACGAGATGTACGCCTGCGCCAGCAACGAAGCGGAGCGCCGAGCGATCCACGACGTGCTGTTCGGCACCGCGATGGATGCCATCGACCGCTATCTGCCCGACCGGAGCAAGCATGCGGTGTTGCGCAGCATGCTCGCCTTCCTGGCCATCAACTCGACCTACCGCGGGCCTTACACCCCTGGCAGCGCAACGTGTTTGGCGTTCGCTCTGGCCGTGCCTGACGACACCACCGCGATGATGACGAAATTGGAAGGCGGCATCGGCGCGCTCTGCAACCATCTGCTCGAGCAGTTCCTCGCCGCCGGCGGAGAGATCAAGTACCGAGCGAAAGTCGACAGCATCGTCGTCGCCGGCGACCGGGTCGCCGGGGTGCGATTACGTGACGGCTCCCAGCTCGATGCGCCGATCGTCGTGTCGACGCTCGCGCCCGACACCACGCTGCTCGACATGGTCGGCGCCGAACGGCTCCCCGCCGACCTGGCCTCCCGTCTGACCGGGCGCGATCACCGGGCGTCGTTTGTGCAGATCCACTTCGCCCTCGACGGCCTGCCGACGTTCGCCCCGCCGTATGACTTCCTGAACGAGCCCGGCATGCAGGGCTCGATCGGGATGTTCAACTCCCCCGAGGAACAGCAACGTCAATGGGAGGAATGCCGCCGCGGCGTGATCCCGGACAACCCGTCGATGGGCATGCAGATCCCGTCGGTGCACGACGCCGGGATGGCACCCGCAGGCAAGCACGCCGCCAGTGTGTACGCCTACGCGTTCCCCGTCGAAACCGACCGCGAGCAGCACGGTCACCTCAAGAACGTGATGGCAGAGAAGGTCGTCGACAAAATCTGCCGCTATGCTCCCGACTTCCGCGACATCCAGATCCGGCACATCACGTTCGCGCCCTATCACATGAACACGATGTTCGGCGCGCCGTCAGGTGACTTTTGCCACGGGCTGCTGCATCCAGATCTGATGGGACCCAACCGTCCTGGCCCTACCGGCTTTCTCGATCTGCCGGTGCCTATCGACGGTCTCTACCTCGGCGGCGCCGGCTGCCACGGCGGCCCGGGAATCACGTTCATCCCCGGGTACAACGCCGCGCACCAAGCGCTCGACGACCGGGTCAGCTGAGGGACTTCGCGAATCCGGCGACGTCACGCACGCTGGCCGAGAACACGTCCGGTAAAGCGTTGCCGAACAGCAGGTCTCCGCCGTGGCACGTGCCGGCGACGACGCGACCGACCGTGGGCACCCCGGCCCGCAGCAGCCTGCGGTAGTACTGAAGTCCTTCGTCACGCAGCGGATCGAGCTCGTTGACCGAAATGATGTGCGGTGGAAGCCCTTTCAATTCCTGATCGGTGGCGGCCGACGCCCAGCACGTGGCATCGTGCGCGTGCGTCCCGTCAGGGTCGTACAGCGAGCCGAGCAGCGCCAGCTGTTCGCAACTGATGAAGTATCCGTCGTTCTCCTTCAACGACGGCAGGTCCTGGCAGTCTTCCAGCCAACGGTTCGAGATGAACGGGCACTGTGCGTAGAAACCCGCGATCTCGTCGATCCACCCTTCGCGTTTCGCCTTGTGCGCCAACGTCAGAGTCAGGTTTCCTCCCCCGGACTCGCCGCAGACGACAATGGGGCCGACACCGAGATCCGCACGGTTGACGCTGGCCCAGCGGGCCGCCGCGGCACAGTCGTTCAACCCGGCGGGGAACGGGTGCGGGCCCAATTTGCCACCGCTGTTTCGGAATTCGACTCCGATGACGACCACACCCGTCGATGCCAGATGTTCGCGCAGCCGGATGTAGGCAAGGTCGCCGGCACTCGCGATCGCCATACCGCCGCCGTGCAGGTGCACGATGCCGGGTACGGTGCCCTGCGCATCGGTGGGGCGGCTGATGTAGACGGTGATGTCGTTGCCGTCGGGACCGGGAATCGTCGACGTGGTGGTGGAGACGTCCGAAGGAGATGGGAGTTCGGTTGCGAGCACGTCGAAGATGGCGCCCATGCCCTCTTCGCTCATCGCGGCGTACGCATACCGCTCGTCGAGCGGCGAGCCGACGGACAGACCGCTCGAGGGCAGCCTTCCGTCGAGGCCGAAGCGGGCGAATGCCGCCACCATGCGCGGGTCCGCGCGAGGATCGGTGCCCAGGGTGGCGTTGGGATCGGCGTGGCGTCCAAGCAGCATGACGGAACGCTAGCGCCGTTGCGCGTGCGGGAAGGCCGCTTTCGCGGGCCGCGAACGCGCGCGAAATGCCAATGTTTGCGGCGCGGCGGCGTGCAGACACGCGCGCTCGCGGTGCGAGGTGACGGGTCTCTCAGGGTTTGGTGGCGGCGTGCAGTGCGACGATCCCGCCGGACAGGTTGCGCCAGCGCACATTCGTCCACCCGGCCGCCTCGATGCGCCGGGCGAGATCCGCCTGATCGGGCCACGCCCTGATCGACTCGGCCAGGTACACGTACGCGTCTGGGTTCGACGACACCGCCGACGCCATGCGTGGCAGCGCCCGCATCAGATATTCCTTGTACGCGGTGGCGAACGGCGCGAAGGTCGGCGTCGAGAACTCACACACCACCAGCCGTCCACCCGACCGCGTCACCCGGGCCATCTCACGCAAGCCCGCCGAGTGGTCGACGACATTGCGCAGCCCGAAGCTGATCGTCACCGCATCGAAGGACTCGTCGGCGAACGGCAGCTTGGTCGCATCACCGGCGACCTTCGGAACATTGCGTGCCGCGCCCGCGGCGAGCATCCCGACGGAGAAATCCGCCGCCACGCACCAGGCGCCCGAGGTGGCCAGCTCCACCGTCGACACCGCCGTGCCCGCCGCCAGGTCGAGCACCTTGTCCGCCGGGGTCAGCCGCAGCGCCTCGCGCGTGGCGCGTCGCCAGAAGCGGTCCTGCCCCAGGGAAAGCACCGTGTTGGTGAGGTCATAGCGGCGCGCCACCCCGTCGAACATCGACGCCACTTCATGGGGATCCTTCTCCAGCGAGGCGCGGTTCACGCTGCCGAACGTATCAGGCAGCCGGCTGTGGGTTGGCTGTGCGCTCGGTGCGAAGGGGCGCTGGCGGGAATGCCGAGCGCTCCCGCGGGCATTGACCGAGCATGAGCGAAAAAGTTTGGTTCATCACCGGCGCTTCGCGCGGCTTCGGTCGCGAGTGGACGATCGCGGCGCTGGAGCGCGGCGACAAAGTGGCCGCCACCGCCCGCGACGTGTCCACGCTGGACGACCTCGCCGCCAAGTTCGGTGACGCGCTGCTCCCGCTGAGACTCGATGTCACGGACCGCGACGCCGACTTCGCCGCGGTGAAGGCGGCCCACGACCATTTCGGGCGGCTCGACATCGTCGTCAACAACGCCGGCTACGGGCAGTTCGGCATGCTTGAAGAACTCTCCGAGGACGAAGCCCGCGCACAGATCGAGACCAACGTCTTCGGTGCGCTGTGGGTCACGCAGGCCGCGCTACCGTACCTGCGAGCCCAGGGCAGCGGGCACGTCATCCAGGTGTCCTCGATCGGCGGAATCACGGCGTTCCCCAACCTGGGCCTCTACCACGCGTCCAAGTGGGCGCTGGAGGGCTTCTCGCAGTCACTGGCCCAGGAGGTCGCCGACTTCGGTATCCAGGTCACGCTGATCGAGCCGGGCGGCTTCTCCACCGACTGGGCGGGACCGTCGTCCAAGCACGCCACCCCGATACCTGCCTACGACGACCTGCGAGCCAAGAACGAGAAGTGGCGAGCCGAGCGCACCGCGCGGCCCGGCGACCCGCAGGCCTCTGCCCGGGCACTTCTCAAGGTTGTCGACGCCCCCGCCCCGCCCCTGCGGGTGTTCTTCGGTGAGCTTCCGCTGCAGCTGGCCAAGGCGGACTACGAAAGCCGCCTCGCGAACTGGGAGCAGTGGCAGCCGGTCGCAGAAGAGGCCCAGGGCTGACGCCAGCGCCGCGGAATTACGCCGCGCGCAGCGCCCGGGCGCCCATGACGGCCTCGTAATGCCCGATGAGCTCGTCGCAAATCACCGGCCATGTCCGCCCGAGCACGCTCTTGCGGGCCGCCACCGAGTAGCGTCGCCGCTCGGCGACCAGGTGGTCGACGGCGTCGGACAGCCTGCTTTCGAATTCGTCGACCGGCAGCAGGAGGCCGGTCCGGTAGGGCGCCACGAGATCGCGAGGTCCGCCCGCGTCGGGGGCGATCACCGGCAGCCCGGACGCCATCGCCTCCTGGACGGCCTGGCAGAACGTCTCGTGCTCACCTGCGTGCACGAACACGTCCATGCTGGCGTAGGCGGCGGCGAGGGCATCGCCGTAGAGCGCGCCGGTGAAAATTGCTCGGGCAAAGTCGTTTTCGAGCTTGGCGCGGTCGACGCCGTCGCCGACGATCACCACCTGCACATCGTCGCGGGCGTGCAGCGGGGCGAGCCGCTCGACGTGCTTCTCGGGGGCGAGCCTGCCGACGAACCCGACGATCGGCCTGCCGTCGGGGGACCAGGACTGCCGCAGCCGGTCGTCTCGCGCCGACGGCGCGAAACCCGTCACGTCGACCCCGCGGCCCCACTTGTGGACCCGCGGGATGCGATGTGCGACAAGATCTTCCATGGCCGCGGTAGACGGCGCGAGAGTCCTGTCGGCTTTGCTGTGCAAGCGCCGGGTCCAGGCCCACGACGCACGCGAGAGCGCACCGATGCCGTAGCTCTGGGCGAAACCGGCGACATCGGTCTGGAACACCGCCACCGTCGGGATGCCGAGGTGACGCGCCGCGTGGACACCGCCCCACCCGAGCAGCGCCGGCGACGCCAGGTGAATGACGTCGGGGTCGAACCCACGTAGAACACCGATCATCCGGGGACGCGGCACACCCAGCGGAAGCGATGTGACTTTCGGAAACATCATCGACGGGACCCGGTGGATGCGGACTCCGTCGTGCAGCTTGTCGGCGGGCGGCTCACCCCGGGGGGTGTCGGGGGCGATGACGATGACCTCGTGACCCGTGCGACGCAAGTGCTCGATGACCCGAAGCACCGAGTTGGTGACACCGTTGACATTCGGGAGGAACGATTCTGCGACGATTGCAACGCGCACACCGCGACAGTGACATCGCCACCTGTCCCGAAGGTTGCGCACAGGGATATGTCACACGAATTGCGGGTGCGGCGCGTCCCGCGGTTCACCGCGAAAAACATGCTTGGCGGCGCCATCGCGGCGAGGATGTGTGCATGCGTCTGTTTCGCCCGCTGATCGTGATCTCGGCGCTCATGCTGCTGGTGCCCGCCGGCGGATGCTCCAAGCAGGTCACCGGCGTGCCCCAGACGTCGTCGGAGACGGCGCCGCTGGCGGTGTCCGAGGACGGGTTCGGCATCGTCGTCGGGTATGACGACGCCCCCGCCAAGATCGAGATCTACACCGAGCCGCAGTGCAGCCACTGCGCGGATCTGCAGCGAGATTTCGGCGATCAGCTCGCCTACAACATCACGGTGGGCACCGTGCAGGTCACCTACCGGCCGCTGACATTCCTCGACGATGAAGACGACGGGTATTCGGCCATCGTCGCCAACGCGTTGTTCCTGGCCACCGAAGCCGTGGACAACTCGGCGGCCACGGGTACACAGTTCCAGCGCTTTGTCGAAGAGCTGTGGTTCAACCAGGACCCCGGCGGTGAGCCGTTCTCCGGTGACGAACTCCGCGAGATGGCCAGCTCGGCGGGACTTCCCGATCTGGTCGCCAACAACGTCGCCGACGACAAAGAGGGCGTCGACGTGCTCGACATGGAGGACACCAACTTCGGCCTGCTCTACGACATCGACCCCGTCGACACCGGCACTCCGACCGTCTACGACCTGAATGCCGGCGAGAAACTCGACATCTTCGACGAGAACTGGCTCAGCGACCTTCTGCAGCCGTGACCAGTTCGGGCTTGCGACGCTCTCGGCGCCGCTCCAGCACCGCGGTGCCCGCCAGCGCGACACCCGCGACCACCCATCCGACGACCGCGATCGACCCGGCAGGCACGATCGCCAACGCCGCGTTGCGGTGTTGCACGCGAACCAGATCCGGGTCGGTGGTGTCGTATTCGACGTAGATGCGCATGCCGTCTTCGAGTTCCGACGGGTAGAGCACCCCGAGTTCCGGTCGATAGGTGATTCGGTCGGGGGTGACGAATTCGATGGTGGAGCGTCGCTGTCCCGCGTCGAGCACGGTGGCTTCCGCGACACCGAGATTGTTTTCGATCTGCTGGTCGTTGCGCCATGCCCCGACCACCAGAAGTACCGACTGCAGCGTCACCAGACAGGCCGCCGCGACGATGCCAATGCGGATACGCCGAAATACCCTGGCGCTACGGGTTTCTCCCGGTTCGCCGTACAGGTGGGGGACAACGACCGGCTTCGCCCGGTGCCACAGCGCCGTCAGGCGCTGTTTCACAACTCGGCCCTGATCGACGCGTGCAGCGCGCGCAGCGACGACCGGTCCGCCTTGACCTCCAGCACCCGCATACCGTCGACGTCCTCGTCGAGGGCCTCGGCCAGCTGGCCGGCCTCGATCTGGCGGCTCTCCACGTGATAGGCCCGGCACAGCGCACCGACGTCGACGTCGTGTGGTGTCCCGAAGATGCGCGAGGACACGTCGGAAAACCGGGGATCGCCCTGCTCGAGCAACTCGAAGATTCCGCCACCGTTGTCGTTGGAGACGACGATCGTCAGCTTGGTGGGCGTCGGCTCCGTCGGCCCGACCAGAAGTCCCGAACTGTCGTGCACGAACGTCAGATCGCCGATCAGGGCCACGGTGCGGCCACCGGTGGCGCGCTCGTGCGCGAGTGCTGCGCCGATCGCCGTCGACACCGTGCCGTCGATGCCGGCCACGCCCCGGTTGGAGCGCACCTTCACGCCGTCGGTGTTGAAGCCGACCAGCGCGATGTCGCGGACGGGGTTCGACGCCCCGAGCACCAGCTGATCGCCGGGGCGCACCGCGTCGGCCACGGCCGCGGCCACGTGCAGACCGGTGGTGAGCGGGTGGGCCTGCAGTTGCCCGCGGACCGCGTGGATGGCGCGGCGGTTCGCGTCGGCGCAGCGGTCCAGCCATTCCCGGGAAGGCTCGCCGGACAGGACCGCCCTGGTACCCGTGGCCTGCGAGTTGCCCGACACATCGGGCCAGCGCGGCCCAGTGGTCAGCGCGAAGACCGGCACCGTCGGATCGGCGAGCAGCGCCGACACCGGACGGTGCAGCGTGGGACGGCCGAGCATGAGGACCTGTTTGGGCCGAAGCAGCCGCAGCGCCAACGGATGCAGGGGCGTCTGCGCGAAGGGTGCCGTCGGTTCGGCGACGGTCGGCAGGTGCGCGAGGTTGGGATGGACGCCCGCACCATGCCCGGCGATGACCACCGTGTCCGGGGTCAGGTCGATGTCGAGGGGCTGATCGAACGTCACCGGAGGGGTGTAGGTCCACGGCTTGCCGTCGGGACGTCCCTCGGGCGCGTAGGTTCTGCCCGGTTCCGCGACGTCGGGCACCAGAGGCTCGCGCAGCGGGATGTCGAACTGCACAGGACCCGCGTTCGCCGAGCGAGAACCGATGGCGGCGGCCAACACTCGGCACGTCGCCGAGCGCCACTGCGCGTTCGTCGACTCCGGATCGGCGTTCTCCTCGGCCAACCCGAGACTGATCATCGCGCGGACCTGCGTCCCGAAGTAGCCGAGTTGCTCGAACGTCTGGTTCGCACCGGTGCCGAGCAATTCGTAAGGCCGATTCGCCGACAGCACGATCAGCGGCACGCGGGCGTAGTTCGCCTCGACGACGGCGGGCCCGAGGTTGGCGACCGCCGTCCCTGATGTCATCGCCACGCACACCGGCGCCCGTTCGGCCACCGCGAGCCCGATGGCCAGGAAGCCCGCGGTGCGCTCGTCGATGCGCACGTGCAGACGCAGCCTGCCGGCGCGGTCGGCGTCGTGCAGGGCGAAGGCCAGCGGCGCGTTGCGCGACCCCGGACACAGGACGACGTCGCGGACGCCGCCGCGGACGAGTTCGTCCACGACCACGCGGGCCTGCGTCGTCGAGGGATTCACCATTACAGGGTATCGGCGAAGAAATTGAGGATCGCGGTGTTGACGACCTCGGGCTTTTCGATGAAGCCGAGGTGCCCGGTGTCGGGGATCTCCAGGAACCGCCCGTTGGGCAGCGCGTTGGCGACCTCTCGGCCGAGGTGTGGCGGCAGCACGACGTCGTCGGCGAACCCGATCACCAACGACGGGATCGTCACGTTCTGGTAGGCGGCCAGCCTGTTCTCCAGCGGCGCGATGGTGAGGTGGGTGCGCATGCCCGGCGTCGGCTTCTGCGGCCACATCGTGAACATGTCGATCCAGTCCCGCACCGCTGTGTCGTCGTTCAACGTCTTGGGCGAAAAGCTCTCCAGCAGACGAACTTTCGCGTCGAACTCGGCCGGCAGTGAGATGCCGGATTCCGCCAGCGCCTTCTCGCCCTGCCAGAAGAAGTCGCGGGTGCGGTCGTGGCGGCCGCGGGTGGCCATCAGCACCGCCGACCTCACCAGCTCCGGGCGCGCGACCATCAGCTCCTGCGCGATGTAGGAGCCCATCGAGACGCCGACGACGCGCACCGAGGCGAGGCCCAGCTGCTCGATCAACGCGGCGGTGTCGCCGACCATCGTCTCGGTGGTGAAGCCCTCGGCGTCCTCGGTGGCGCCGATGCCCCGGTTGTCGAACGTCACACATCGGTAACCGGCACGGGTGAAGACCGGCACCTGGTGCAGGTGCCAGGTGCGGCCGGCACCGCCGCGACCTGCGATGAAGAGCACCGGGTCGCCGGTGCCGCGGTCATCGAATGCCAAATTCACCCCGACGACGCTACTTCACGGGGATCAAGGCCACTGAGAGTGCGTCCAGGGTGACGATCCGCAGCGGGATCGACCCTCAGCGCACTCTCGACGCAAGCGGCTTCGACCGCCGAATGCGCTTGAGGGCGGCGTCCCAGAGCAGGCCGGTCGAAGCGGCCAACGCGGCCGGTTTGACCATCTCCTTGCCCATCATCGCCGTGGCCAGAGCCTTGGTAGACGCCGATGCCTTCGACATGTGCCCGGAGTCGAACGGTGGCTGCGGGTCATACTCCATCGACAGCTGAATCGCCTTGGCCTTGGCCTCTCCTCCGATGCGGCCCGCCAGCCACAGCCCCAGGTCGATGCCCGCCGACACCCCGGCCGCTGTCACGGTCTTGTCGTCGGCCTCGACGATGCGCTGGTCGCCGACCGGCTGCGCACCGAAGGTCTTCAGCACCGGCAGCGCCGCCCAGTGCGACGTCGCACGCTTGCCGTCGAGCACACCCGACGCTGCCAGGATCACCGAGCCCGAGCACACCGACGTCGTCCACGTCGACGTCTCGTGCGCGCGACGCACCCAGTCGAGCACCCTGTCGTCGCGGGCGTGCTCCATCGTGGCGAAACCACCCGGAATGAGGATGACGTCCGGCCTAGGGGTCTCCTCGAACGAATGGGTGGCCCCGACAAGCAGCACCTGTGAGTCCGCGGCGATCGGGCCCGGCTCGTGCCACACGAACCGCACCTCGGTGTCGGGCAGCCAGCGCAGGCATTCATACGGCCCGATGAAGTCCAGCGCCGTGAAACCCGGGTAGAGCATGATGGCGACCTGCATGGTCAGTCTCCTTCTGTGTCAGGCGAATGTCTTGCGGTACTGGTCCGGCGAGACACCGAACCGGCGGACGAAGTTGCGGCGCAACGTCTCTGCGGAGCCGAAACCGCAGCGCGCGGCGATTGCCGTGACCGTGTCATCGGTCTCCTCGAGCTGGCGGCGGGCCGCTTCGGTGCGCACCCGCTCGACGTACGCGCCGGGCGCCTCCCCGACCTCGTCGGTGAAGACGCGCGTGAAGTGTCGTGGGCTCATCGCGGCGCGGCGCGCCAGCTCGGGGATGCTGTGCGCGCCACCGGGTTCGGACTCGATGGCCTCCTGCACGTCGCGGATCGGGGTGCGGCGGGCGCGCGGCATCCACACCGGCGCCGCGAACTGGGTCTGCCCGCCCGGCCTCCGTAGATACAGCACGAGGTAGCGGGCGACGGTCTGGGCGACCTCGGTGCCGTGGTCGTCTTCGACGAGTGCCAACGCCAGGTCGATGCCGGCGGTGACACCTGCCGCGGTCCAGACCTTCTCGGAACTGCGAACGAAGATCGGGTCGGGATCAAATGTCACGGCGGGGAATTCGGCGGCGATCTGGTCGGCGTAAGCCCAGTGGGTGGTGGCGACGCAGCCGTCGAGCAGTCCGGCCTGCGCCGCCAGCGCCGCACCGCTGCACACGCTGACCACCCGCCGGGCCTGCGGGGCGACCGCGGTGATCCAGTCGATGAGCGCATCGTCCTTGCGGGCCGATTCGGTGCCGAAGCCCCCGGGCAGCACGACGGTGTCGATCTCGTCACCGGGATCGGGCAGCGGCTCTGCGACGAACGTCATCCCGGTTCCGGTGCCGACCGGCTGCCCGTCGACCGACACGATCCGTACCGCGTAGCCGTCGCCACCGCGGCCGGACAGGAACAGTGACGCACCGGTGAACACCTCGAACGGCCCGACCATGTCCAGAGCCTGCACACCGGCGAATCCGGCGATGAGCACCGTGCGCACCATGTACTCAGTGTTGGGGACCGCCCCGATGGCGTCTAGGCCATGCAACCCACAAATCAGGACACGAGCGGAAAACAGGCACGGACGCGGTCGACCCACCACTGCCTGCGCTCTGCCGACGCCGCCAACGTCGCCAGCCGCGCCGGGTCCGGGGTGACCGCCTGTGCAGGCAGGCAGCCGTCGACAGCCGCGATCGGCGCAGCGACGTCCTCGACGAACAGGCTGCCGGTGCCGAGGCCGCAGGCATGGTCGAGCGTGGGCAGGCACCCCGCGGCGACCAATCCGGCGCCGATGCCGACCGCGGTGTCGAGCGCGCTGGACACCACCACGGGGATGTCGCTCTGCGCCGCGATGTCGAGCATCGCGTGCACGCCGCCGAGCGGCGCGACCTTGAGCACCGCGACGTCGGCCGCACCCGAGCGCACGACGTGAAGAGGATCCTCGGCCTTGCGGATGCTTTCGTCGGCCGCGACGGGAACGTCGACACGGCGACGCAGCTGCGCCAGCTCGGCGACCGTGCGGCAGGGTTGCTCGAGATATTCGAGAGGGCCGTCGGCGGTCAGGGCGCGCGCCGCAGCGACCGCTTCGTCGACGGTCCAGCCGCCGTTCGCGTCGACGCGGACCGTCAGACCGGCGGCCCGGACGGCGCCGACGCGTGCGACGTCGTCGGCGAGCGTCTGTCCCGGCTCGGCCACCTTCACCTTGGCCGTCCGCGCACCGGGGAATCGCGCGAGCACGCCGGGGACATCCGCGGCGGCGACCGCGGGGACGGTGGCGTTGATCGGGATGTGCGTGCGGCGGACGGGGGGCAGCCGACGGTAGGCCGCCGAGATGCCCGACGCGAGCCAGTGCGCCGCCTCGGGGGGCTCGTACTCGACGAACGCGCCGAATTCTCCCCAGCCGGCCGGACCTTCGATCAGCGCTACTTCGCGGGTTGTGATGCCTCGGAACCGGACCCGCATCGGCAGCGCGACGACATGCAACCGTTCGAGGATGTCGGCGAGATCGGCGGGCCGCCGGTTTTCGGTGTCACTCATCGGCCGGCTGCGGGGTGGTTGGGCCCGGCCTGGCGGAACGCCTCGACGATGTCGGCCAGCCCACGAGCCAAGGTGCGCTGGTCTCGCTCCGAACGGGCGGCCGCGGCGGCGGCGACCCGTTGCCCCAGTGGACGATAGATGTCCGCCAGTGTGGCGTAGGTGCTCTCGGTCAGGCCGACGAGAACCTTGCGCCTATCATCGGGCGCGGGCAGGCGCGAGACGAGACCCACCGCTTCCAGCCGGTCGATCAGCGCTGTCACCGAGCCCCGAGTGAGTCCGAGTTGGTGGGCGAGGTCGGCGGCGCTACGGGAGCCTTGCTCCAGCGCGTTGAGGGCTCGCAGGTCGCTGCGGCCGATACCCAGTGCCCGGCACACCGTCTCGTCGAAATCTTCCATCGCGCGCCACAATTCGCGGCAGGCGAGCAGGACCGGATCTGTTGGTTGCCATTCCTCGTCGACCATGATTCGATGACCATATCATTCGATCATCGAACATTTGGAGGGTTCATGCAATGGTCGGAAAGCATCGCGATAGGACGCCCGCTGCCTGAGGTAAAGCGGGCGATCGTCGAAGCCGAGGAGCTCCTTGCCTGGTCTGCATGGCCGGAGGCCACCGGGTACACATGCCGCATCGAAGGGGACGGGCGAAGCGTCGGGTCGCAGATCGTCTTCACCGACCCGCGCGGCGTCATTGCGGGCCGGCAGGTGCTCGACAGCGTCGGCGAGGACGTCGTCGCGTTCCAGCTCCACAACCGCGGACCAGGCGGGCGGGAGATGAACCCACACCTGCGGTTCCGCCTCGTCGAGGTCGACGGCTCGCACACCCTGGTCAACCTCGACTTCGAAGCCAGAGCCCCGTTTCCTCCCGGCCTCCGACACCTGGTCGAAGCCATCATGGGGCGCCGGGTGAGGGCACTGCACGTGAAAGACCTCGAACAGCTCAAGGCCCACGTCGAAACGCGGAACGTCAGAAGTTGAGGCGCGCAGCCATCCTCGGGGCCCGCGGCTCCGAAGATCTAGTGACAGGAGGCCATGGACAGGAGTGCGCAGATGAATCGCATCGTCAAGCTCGCGGCGCAGATCGTGGAGTCGGTGGTGTCGGTCGCCGGGATACGCACGGTCGAGGAACCGCACTTCATCGGACGTCCGCTGACCGACGATGTCGAGGTGCGCGAGTACGGGTCGCGAATCGCCGCGGAGACCACGGTCACCGGCGACAAGGACGCCGCACTCAACACGGGATTCCGTCGGCTTGCGTCCTACATCTTCGGCGCCAACAACCGCAAGGCCGAAGTGGCCATGACCGCACCGGTCGCGCAGCAGCGCGGTGAAGCGATCGCCATGACCGCGCCCGTCGCACAGACGGGAAGCGCAGCGCAGGGCTGGACCGTTCGCTTCTTCATGCCGTCGAAATGGTCGATGGAGACCCTCCCCCAGCCAGACGATCCCGACGTGCGGCTGGTCGCGGTACCCCGTGAGACCTTCGCGGTCCTTCGATTCAGCGGCGACCGGAGCCCCAAGGCAGTCTCCGACAAAACCGATCAGCTGCTCAGAACCCTGCGCGACAACGGTATCGAGCCGCGCGGCGAGGCTGTGTCGTGGTTCTACGATCCGCCATGGACCCTGCCGTTCCGGCGGCGCAACGAGGTTGCCGTCGCGCTCTGAGGTCAGACCGTCGCGCGGTCGCGCCCCTCCCAATGCGGTTTGCGTAGTTCTTTTTTCAGGACCTTGCCGGTGGGGTTGCGCGGCAGCTCGTCGGTGATGTCGACCGATTTCGGGCACTTGTAGGCGGCGAGGCGCTCCCGCGCGAAAGCAATGAGTTCGGCTTCGGAGGTCTCGCCTTCGACCACCACGACGGCCTTCACGACTTCGCCCCACTTCTCGTCAGGGACCCCGATGACGGCGACCTCGACGACGGCGTCGTGTTCGGCGAGCACCCGTTCCACCTCGATCGAGTAGATGTTCTCACCGCCCGAGATGATCATGTCCTTGAGCCGATCCTCGACGAAGATGTAGCCGCCGTCGTCGACCCGCCCGATGTCGCCCGTGCGGAACCAGCCGTCCTCGGTGATGGCCTCGGCGGTCGCTTCGGGCCTGTTGTGATAGCCCTTCATCAATTGCGGTGAGCGGAACCACAATTCGCCCTGTTCGCCGGCCGGCACATCTTCGAGGGTGTCGGGGTCGACGACGCGAACCTCGGCGTTGGGAACGAGTGTGCCCGCGCTGGAGAGCCGCTCCTCCTTCCCAGGGTCGCGGTGGGCCTCGGGGAGCAGATGGCTGATCACGCCACACAATTCGGTCAGCCCGTAGGCCTGCATGAAATCGGTGTTCGGCCAGGCTTTCAGCGCGGCACGCAGCAGGGGCAGCGGCATCGGCGACGCACCGTAGGCGAACGTCTTGAGCGACCCGAACAGCTTGACGGCGTCCTCGCCCGCGTCCAGCACCTTGGCCAGCACCGCAGGCACGAGGAAGGTTCTGTTGGCGCCCTTGAGAATTGCCCCGGCCAGCGTCATCCCGTCGACGTCTCGCGTCATCACGCTCGGGAAGCCATCGTGAATGCCGAACTGCACGTAGGACGAACCGCCGACGTGGAACAGCGGCATCGACACCATGTTCTTGTCGCCCTCGTCGAACTCGAAGCCTTCATGCGCGTTGATGGTGTGGGCGATGATGTTGGACTGCGTCAGCTCGACCCCCTTCGGGCGGCCCGTCGTCCCCGACGAATACATGATGATGCAGACGTCGCCCGGGTCCACGTCGTCGGACCGGTCGACCGGTGTCGCCGCGTCCAGGATGGCCTCGTACTCGTCGTCGCCTTCGGGCTTGACCGAGATGACGTGCTCGATGTGGGTGAGCTTGTCGCGAATCTTGTCGATCGAGGCCGCGAACTCGTCACCGACGATGAGCAGCTTGGCGTCGGAGTCGTTGAGCACGTAGTCGAGCTCGTCTGCTGCCAGCCGGAAATTGATGATCGCCGTCGCCGCGCCCAGGGATGCGGCGGCGAACGTGAGCTCGACGCAGGCCGGATGATTCTTGTCGAGGAACGACACCACATCCCCGCGTCCGATGCCCCGTTCCCTGAGCGCGCCCGCGAGCCGGCGAACACGGTCGTTCCATTGCGACCAGGTCCAGGACCGGTCCAGATAGTCCATCGCCTCGCCGTCGGGCTTGGCGGAGGCCCAGTGGGCCAGTCGTTCGTCGAGGAAGCGAGGTGCGGGCAGATCGGCCATGGTCGACAAGCGTGCCACGCCGGTGCGCTGCGCTGACCGTATTCGCCCAATCCGAGTTATGTGATTCACAGTTTCACTTCTCCTATCTGACCAGCGGCGCAAGGTAGGTCTGCGCGTAGCGGGTGACAGCGTCGTCATCGGTCACGTCGAGGACCTCGGTGCTGACCTGCACCAGCGACACCGCCAGCCGGATGTGCACCTCCGCGACGGCGAGCAGCTTGTCATCAGGCATCGTCGCGCCCGCCGCGCGCAACGCCTTCGCCATCGCGGTCGCGGCGCTCACAAGGAACAGCCGGGCCTCGTCGATCATCCCGGCAGTCGCGCTGAACTCACCGTCGAGTTGCAGGAACCGGCGCATCACCGGCTCACCGGTGAGCAGACGCACACCTTCGCGGAACGCGGCGACGGCCGCCTGCTGCGGGCCGGAATCGATAGCCACCGTCTGCAGGCGGGCCATCGCGAAGTCGAAGGTCTGGCGGCCCAGTTCCGTGATCAGGGCGTCCCGGCTGGGGAACCGGCGATACAGCGTGCTGCGGCTGACGCCGGCCTGCCGCGCGACCACATCCATACTGAGCCGGCCCACCCCGACGAGGGCGACCTCCTCGGCCGCGGCCTTGAGAATCGCCGACTCCTGCTCGGTGGGGCTGTCGTTGTTCCGTGCGCGTCGCATCACGACATCAGCCGACCGGGCACCGGCCGGGTGGCGGCGCAAACGAGTCGAGCGCAACGGAGCGGTGCAACCGCACCAGCTGCTCGTACTCGATCCTGTTGCGGGCCAGGGGAATCAGCAGAATGCGGTCCGGCAGGGTGTGCCATGCCAGCTGAAGAACCCGCGTGTACAGCGCGAACTCACGGTCATGGCGGGGTTCCCACTGAAATCCCGTCATCTCCCGGATGCCCGGGTGCAGGATGCCGAACGAGCACACCGTGACGACACGGCCCGCAAGGGGGCATAAAGCCAGCCAGCCCGGCGTCAGTGCCAGCCGCACCATAGGCGGAAGGACGAGCGTCGGCAGCGGCAGCTTCGTCAGGTTCTCGGTGACGCGGCGCAGAAAAGGATTCGATGCCAGACCCGATTCGACCATCGATTCGTAGTACGCGGTCGCTTCGGCGTAGGTGGCCGGCAACTTGGCGTTCTTGCCGGGCAGTTCCAGCGAGCGGAAACTCTCCAGCAATTGCTGATACGCCACTTCCTGTTCGTCCTCGGTCATCGTGATGCCGGTGCAGGGGGTGAACGAGTTCAGCACCACGAACAGTCCGCTGACGGCGATCCAGTTCCACAGCTGGGGGTCCAGGGCGCTGTAGCGGACGTCGGCGAAGTCGCCCGTGCCGCGGCCACGCACCTCGCGGTGCATGGTCTTGAGACGCTCGCCTTCGGCGGCTCGATCGGTGGCGTCGCCCCAGATGGCGAGGAGCGCCGAAAAGCCGCTCCTGACGCCGCGATCGGCGAAGTTGTTGGCGAATCGTCCCGTCTTGTCCACGGCGGCAGCGACCGGGACGAGGGCGACCTCGTCGAACGCTGCCGCCCCGAAGAAGCCACCGAGCACGCTTCCGGAGTGTTTACGGAACTCGGAGATGACCTTGGGCCTGACTGGCCCGGCGACAGTATCGGGGGAATCCCCGGCGATCGCGACCATGGCGCCTCCCGACGTTGTCGTTGACACAAAGACTAGCTTTATGTGTCAACATGTCAACAAGCTGGTCCGCCCGTCAGGCGCCGGCGCACACACCGGAATCGCGGATCGCCCTGCCGTATACGTTGGCCGTCGCGATGTTGGCGTTGATCTGCCCCGACGGAAGGCGTCGGCTGATCTTGTCGCTGATCTGGGTGAACTGGTACCACAGCCGGAAGATCGAATCACCGTGGAAGAGCGGCGAATACTCGCTCTGGTCGGGATAGTTGATGATGAACAGGGTGTGCGCGCGAGGCTTGAGGAACGCGGCGGACTGGTTCAGGTCGGCCGCGACGATGTCGCCGGCGTGGCTCACTCCGGGGGTGGCCCAGTCGTCGTCATGGTCACCCAGGTACTGCTGAAACCCGTAGACCCGATTCATGAGCAGGTCGTACTGGGCGTTGAACCACTGACAGGATTCGCGCTCGGCGGTGAGCTGTTCCGGCGTCACGCGGTTCCGCCACAGGTTGTACGGAAACACCGTGTAGTCGGGCGCCCAGTTCGACGGGTGGGGCGTGAACACCGGCAGCGTCGGCGCCGCTCCGTCGGCGTCCGGCTGAGCGTGGCCGACGGGCGCGAACAGTATCGGCACCGCCAGCACCACCGACAACCAGCGGAACATGCTCAGGTTCCACCGAATTCGGGACGCAGAATCGGCGCGAGGGCAGCGAGCGGGATGTGTGCCTGCACCGTGCCGCCATCCATCGACCACTGCATGATCCCCGGCGTGAAGTTGGTCGGCGAATCGCGCCCCACCGGATAGTCCGGCATGTAGAGCACGAGTTCGTCGGGGGTCAGCACCCATGCCTTGTAGCCACCCGAGTACACCTTGTCCGGCGTCCAGCGGTCGGCGACGAAGGGATAGCTACCCGGTTGGTGCGGGGGCGGTGCGGCATCGAGCGCACGCACGATGAACGGGTGCGCCAGCGGTGGGATGGCCGCGAGGTCGGTACCGGGCTTGAGTACATCGACCAGTTGCAGCCTTGCCCCCGTGGACATGTCGAAGGTGAAGGTGCGGTAGGCGTTGTTGAAGTCGGGTCCGTCGGCGTGGTACGTCTCGCGGTAGACGAGGCTGGCGATCGGACCGCGCCGGAAGATCTGATAGTTGCCCTCGCCGAAGCTGTCGGCGGCCATCTTCGCGCCTACGGTCCTCCAGTTGTTCACGAGCGCGCTCAGGTAGTCCCGTACGACGGGACCTGCCACCGGATCGTCGACGAACTCGTCGGGAATCGCGATCTTGATGTCGCGGACCGCGTTTCGCTCGGAGGTCACGGTGGTGCGGCAGTACTGGCCATCCCAGATTCCGCCGAGGCCCTCACAGAACGATACGACCGACGCGGACGCACCCGGTGCGACCGTCAGCAGTCCGGCGGCCGTCATCGCTGCTACTGCGATCTTGGCGGTCCGCATCACGGCGCTCAGGGGAGCTCGACTTTGCTTGCACGCCAACGTCCGTCGACGTACTCCATGGTCATTTTGATCCGGCTGCGGTCGATCCGCGGATCGGGAACGGCGCTGTTGGATACCGACTGGTCGACGAACAGCAGCACGACCACCTTGTCCTCGGTCTCGGACTGGATCGCCGACTCCACGACGACACCGTGCGCGGCCGCCTTGTTGTCGATCAGCAGCTGACGGAGCTGCATGCTCGACTGCGAGTACATGTCCTTGAATTCGCCGGTCGCGCCGTCGAGCACCTGGTTGAAATTCTCGTCGACCTTTGCCGAGTCGATGCTGGTCAGCACCTGCGCATACTGCACGGCGGCCGTCTGGGCCTGCTGTCCCGCGCGGGTGACCTGGTGGTCCTGCCACAGCTGCCAACCGAGGAATCCCGATGTCGCGAGGCTGCCCGCGAGAAGCAGCGCGGTGCCGCCCCCGACCACACGCCGCCGCCAGGATCGGGCCGGCTTGCCCCCGTCTGGTTCGGGCGAGCCTTCCTCGTCAACTGTCACCTCGGTGTCGGTCTTGTCCTCGGTATCGGTCTTCTCGTCTTCGAGTTCCGTGTCGGTCGGGACGGACATGTCAGCTCCTTGGATCTGTCAGCGGGGTGGTTCGATCGGCAGCGTCGGGCCGCCGTAGGGCGTCGGAATCGTGTAGCGACCCTTGGGAGTCGGGTCGGTGGTACGCCCGAGGTCGGCACCCGGCGGCGGACCGGCAGTGTCGTCTCCCGCCGGGCGCGGCGCGTTCTTGGCACCCCGTACCAGCACACCCGGGTGGTCGTCGCGGCAATAGGTGTACATGAACGGTTCGGGATAGTCCGCCGACGACGGCGGCAGCCGGGGCGTGCCGTAGTCGCAGGAGTAACGCGGATAGATATCACCGGTCGCCCAGAGGCCGTTGTCGTGCATGATGCTGCCGATGGCGTCGAGCACCGACGTGCGGTACGTCGGGAACAACGCGTTGAGCGCAGGCACTCGCAGATACAGCAGCTGCGACGTGGAGGCGAGGCTGCCGAGCAGCTGCACCATCGTCTCCGAGTTGTCGGTGAACAGGTTGTCGACGGACGCCAGCGTCTCCGGGGTGCGGGTGGTGAATGTACGGAAGCCTTCACGCATCCTGTTGACACCGTCGAACGTCTCGCTGAGGTTGGCCGACGCGACGTCGATACCTGCGTTCTTGTCGGCCGCCAGCGTCAGCACGATCCGGCTGCTGCGCAACGTGCTCACCGTTTCGGGAAGCACCGAATCCAGCGTCGTGAGAAGGAATGTGCCGCCGTCGATGACGTCTGCGAGCTTCTGGGGCCCCGCTTCGCTCATGCTCAGTTCGCGTTTGATGAGCTCAAGCTTGTCGGGATCGACCTGGGCGAGCGCCCCGTCGGCGTTGGCGAGCAGGTCGGCCAGACTGACTGGGACGGTGGTGTCGCTCTGCGCAACGACGCTGCCGTCGCCGAGATAGGGCCCCTCGTCGTTTTCGGCGACGAAGTCGATGTACTGTTCGCCCGCCGGCGAGAGCCCCGAGACGCGGACTGCGCCCGAGATCGGCACCGCGACTGACGAATCGACGGAGACGACGGCGTTGACGCCGGCGGGTGTGATGTCGAGTCGCTCGACGCGGCCGATCGGCACTCCTCGCATCGTGACGTTCTGATTGGGCAGCAGGCCCGCCGACTCGGGCAGCTCGACCGTCACGCGGTAGCTCGACGCAAGCGGATTCACCTGCAGCGCTCCGAGACACAGGTACACCGACGCGATGACAAGCGTCATGATCAGGGCTGCGGTGGACAGCCAGTCACGTCGGCGGTGCCCTGCGCGGGCCACGCGAACCGCTGTGTCAGCGAGTGATCCGATCATCGTGGCGGCTCCCCCGGCGGTGGCGACGGAGCGGGGGCCGGTACGGGCGCGATCACACCGGGTTCGGTGGGACTCGGGATCACCGGCACCTGTGGGACGCCCGGCCCCTTGCCGACGATCCGCTCCTGCAAGCGGTAGAGGGTGTACTGCAGTGAGCCGACCAGCTGGTGCCAGTTGTACCGCTTGGGACCGTGCAGCCCCGGGTCTCCGGTGAATCCGATGTCAGGGATCGATCCGAGAATCAATCTGTCGATACTGGCCCGCACCGCGATCGCGTTGCTGGTTGTCGCCTTCACGAACGGCGGCATCAACCTGTTGAGCGCGTAGAGGTTCGCATCCGGTGTCAACACCACGTCGTTCCACGCACCGGCGATCGTATTGGTGTCAGCCACGACACTGCGGCCGCTGGTGTCGGTGCCCGCGACGGACGGGAACTTCTGAAGTTGCTCGGCGGTGTCACCGAGTTGCACCACCAGATCGGCGATCTCGGTGGTGTGCGCGGCAAGCGTGTCCGTCGCCGGGCCTGCGGCGTCCATCACCTCGCCGAGTGCTTGGTTCTTGTCCTCGAGCTGGTCGACGAGGCGCGACGTCTCGGTCAGGGCAGACGAAATCTCGTCTGAGCGGTCGTTCAGGGTGCCGAGGGTATGGTTGGTCTTTCGGATCAACGTCCCGAACGCGTGACCTTGATCGCCGGTGGCCTTGCCGAGGCCGTTGATGATGTCGGTGAAGTTCCGTACCGCTCCGCCGTTGACGAGAATCGCTGCCGAGCTCAGGACCGACTCGACTGTTGCTGCGGCCGCGGTGGATTCGAGACCGATGGTGTCGCCGTCGCGCAGCAGAGGTGCGCCCGGTGCCGTGGTCGCGGGTGGCTTGAGGGCGACGAACACGTCGCCGAGCGGAGTCGCCGAACGCAGTTCGGCGGTGCTGCCACGAGGCAGCTGAACGCCGTCCCGGATCCGCAGCGTGGTGACCGCGGTGTAGTTGCGGGCCTCCATCGAGACGAGCTCACCCACGTCCGCACCGGCCAGCTTCACCTTCGCCATCGCGGGCAGGTTGAGAGCGTTGGAGAACACGGCGGTGAGCGTGTACCCGCCCGACCCGCCACCGGGAGCGGGCAGCGAGAGACTCGCCAAACCCTCTGTGGCGCAGGCCGATGCAGACAGGCACGCCGTCGTCACCAGTGTCAGTACGGTTCTGGCCGGCCGCGCGATCACTTCTGCCCCATGGCGGCCAGTCCGTCGAGGACGTAGCTGAGACCGAAATCGGGGCCGAAGTCCTGCAGGGTTCCAGTGCTGCAGCCCAACTGGCGCAGGCCCATCATGTTGCACATCTCCTTGACCGTCTGGGTGTCGAACAACACCTTGTCGGTCAGTACGTGGACGCGCACCGCACCGTTGGTCCGGTCGATCGCGTTGTAGATGTTGTCGAGCGTCATCGGGGCCACGTCGAGGAACTCGGCGAGGTCACGCTGATGCTCGACCGTTGTGGTGAGCGCGGTGTCGCCGTTGGCCACGATCTGCTTGATCGCGTCGCGGTGGGTGTCGAGCACCTCACCGAGCTGGTTGATGACGTTGTTGAGCTTTTGGCCCGTGGTACCCGAGCCGAAGTTCTCGTCGGCCAGGATCTGGCTGAGTTGCCTTATGGTCGAGCCGAAGTCGCGCAGGGTGGCGTCGTTGTCCGCCGCCGCTTGGAACAGCGTGCTGACATTACGGATGATGGTGGTGAGTTGATCGCGCGTCACCTCGCCGCGATCTGAGCTGAGCCGCAGCGCCACGGACAGTTCGCCGAGGGCATCCTTCATCGCCTGACCGTTCCCGTCCGCGATCGCAGCGCTGGCGTTGACCACGTCTGCGACGGGACCCTGTCCGTTGCCGTCACCGCGCAACGAGGTCGACAACTTGTCGAGAACGTCGAGAACGCGGGCGAATTCGACGGGCGTCCGGGTGCGGTTGAGGCCGATGGTGTCGTGGTCCTGCAAGGTCGGGCCGTCCGTGTAGGGTGGCGTCAGCTCGATCTGGCGGTCGGTGAGAATCGAATTCGAGATCGTCACCGCCATCACGTCCGCGGGTACCCGGACATCACCGTCGACAGAGAACTCGACCTCGACGTAGCCGCCTTTCGGGACGATCCTCTGCACCGTACCGACCGGCATGCCGAGCACCGCGACAGTGTTTCCCTCGTACAGTCCTGCAGCACTGTCGAATTGAGCGGTGACCGAGATGGTGTTCATCTTGTCCCCGAGGTAGGTCCACGCCAGCGATACCGCGACCACCGCCGCAACGAGGCCGGTCACCGCGACGGCGACCCATGTCGACCTGGTGCTCATCACTTGCAGTCCTTCAGGTATTCGATCATCCCGAACTGTTTGGCGCGGCCACTGATCGCGCACATCCACGAATCCACCAGCAACCCGTTGGCCGCGTTGAAGTCCACGGCGTTACCCGAACCCGTCGCGTTGGCGAGGTTGCGCAGTGCGACAGGACCGGCCTGCAATGTGCTGCGGACCAGATCGTCATGCTGGCCCAGCATGTTCGACAGATCGCGGACGTTGACCAGCAGCGCTTCGAGCTCGGGACGGTCCTCGATGACGAGGTCGCTCAGCGTCTGAACCAGGTTGGTGATGGCGTCCAGCATCGCGTGGAAAGACGCTCGGCGCAGGACGAATTCCCCGACCAGGTCGTTGCCCTGCCGCACCATGGCGGCGATGTTGGACTGCTGACGGCGCAGCGTGTTGCTGACCACTTCGGTGGTCTCCAGCAGCGACCCCAACTGATCACGCCGCTCGGCAAGGATCCGGGCCAGCGTGTGGGTGTTCTCCAGCGCCTGAGGCACCACAGGGGGCAGTCCCTGCAGTTGCCTGCCCAGAATGGACAGCGTCTCGGCGAACTTGTCGGAGTCGACCTGCTCGTAGGTCGTCGTCACATCGGTGAGCGCCTCCTGGAGGTCGTAGGGGACCTCAGTGTGCGCCAGATCGAAGGTGTCCGCCGGTAGCGATCCCCGGCCGTCGGGTTCCAGAGCCAGATACCGCGACCCAAGGATGGTTGTGATCTTGATGACGGCTCGAGAGTCCTCGCCGAGTGCGACATCGTTGCGGACGGTGAACGTGCCGACGACGTGGTCACCCGCAAGCTCCATGTTCTTCACCTCGCCGACGGCAATTCCGGCCACCGTCACCGGGTTTCCCTTTTGCAGCGCCGCGGCTTGGAGGAACTGTGCGGTGAACGTGCGGTAGCCGACATCGGCGGCCTTGAACAGCAGCATGGCGCCGATCAGGACAGCGACGACCGCGATCGACACGAAACCGAGCGCGGCTCGACGGTAGGTGCGCGCCCATTCACGCAGCGACATCTTGGTGTCAGCCATTGGCCATGTTCCTGCACTTCGGCGAGTACCGCGCGTCGTTGCCCGGGGTGGCCGCGTCGACGACGATCGGCACCACATCGTTGAGGCCGGGGAAGAATCCGGTGGCGTTCAGATCGCAGGCGTAGGCGTTCGCGTAGGAACCCTCGCTCGTGATGCGGGCAAAACCTTTGAGCAGCAACGGAAGATTGGCGCCGGTGAAGGCCAACTGCGGTTCGATGCTCACCATGTGTTGGGCGAAGCCGGGTTCGCGCTCGACGAGTTCGTTCAACGAGGGGTACACCTCGTCGGAGATCGTCGACAGCTGACGCACCACGCGCGCCATCGAGCCGGTGGAATCCACCAGTTCCTGGCGGCGCCCATCGAACGTCGTCACCGCGGCCTGCACCTGGGTGAGGACCTGGTCGAGACTCTCGTTGTGCCGGGCCAGGTTCGCCATCACGGTGTTCAAGTCGGTGATCACGGTGCCGAGTTCCTCGTCGCGACCTGCGAAAGACTCGGTCAAATCGGACGTTTGGGCGACCAGTGCGGTGATGGATCCCTGGTCCCCCTGCAGGGACTGGATCACACCCTTGGTCAGGTTGTCGGCGTCGCGGGGGTTCAGGAGGCTGAACAGCGGCTCGTATCCATTGAGCAGCGTCGTCACATCGAACGATGGCTCCGAACGCTCCAGCGGGATCACCGATCCGGCAGGCAATGGACCCGCATCGCCCGTCTTCCCCAGAGACAGACCGAGATAGCGCTGCCCGACGATGTTCTGATACGTCACGGAAGCCACCGTCGTGCCCAGCACCTGCTGGTCGTCCTGCACGACGAAGGACACTTTGGCGAGGTCGCCTTCGAGCTCGATCTTCTCGACCCGCCCGACACGCACGCCCGCCATCCGGACGTCGTCGCCTTCTCGCAGGCCGAACACATCGCTGAACATGGCACCGTAGGGCACCGTCGACCCTGCTACGTCGCGGCGCAGCGTGACGTACACCAGCCAGGTCACCGTCACCGCCACGACCATGAAAAGGGACAATCCGACCAGTGCGCCGCGGTATTTCATCGGTCTCCCCCACGTGCAGGCTCGGTCGTCGACACGGTGGTGCCGCGCGCGACGGGGCCCAGCAACAGCTGAGTGGCCACGGTCGCCGGCCGGCCGGTGATCAGCCCCAGTTGATCGCGCTCGAAACTGCTTCCGACGGGCCCGACATTGCCTCCGTAGCTCGCGGGTGCGGCCTCGGCCGCTCCGGGCAGCGGGTCACCGGGGCGAGGCGCCACCGGCGCCGGTGGCGAGAGCGGCACAGGTGGCGGAGCGGTCGGCACGAGCGCCGGATTCGCGGTGCCCGGAACCGGCGGGGACGGGCTCAGCCACGGTGGTAGAGGCGGATTCGGGTCGGCCAAGCTGGGGTTCGGGTTGACCAGCGGCGGCCCGACGGCGATCAGATTCCCGTTGGGCCCGACCTCTGTGCCGGGCGGCGGCTTCAGGTCCGGCGGCGGTTGATAGTTCTGCGGCAGCAGCACATCCGGCAGCTCGGGACGGGTCGGGACCAGCGGAGCGGTAAAGCAGCTGGGGCCCTTCAGCCCTGAGTACTGCGGACAGTCCGCTCTCGTGTAGGAGTAGGTGGGCGTGAAAGACAGGTTCACCCGCATGTTGCCGATGTCCTGCTCGTGGATCCACACCTCGTCGAAGAACTTCTGCGACAACTGGTTCAGCTTCACGAAGGCAGGCACCCAGTGGTGTGAGGTGTCAGCGAGATTCCCGATCACCGGGGTCATCTCGGAAGTGATCCGCACCAGCCGGTCGGTGTGATTGTTCAGCGCCGTGTGCGTCGTTCCCGCCGTGTTGATTCCGCCGTTGATCAGGGCGGTGAGTTGAGCGTTCTGTTCCACCAGGGTCTGCATCGGCTGGACGGCCAGGTGCAGCGCATCTACCAGCTCGGGCGCTGTCTGCTGCAACCCGCGGGTGGCGTCGACAAGGGCAGACACCGTTGTCGGCCCGGGCTCGGTGGCGACGATGCGGTCGAGCTCGTCGATGAGTCTGTTGAGTTGCGCTCCACTGGTGAGCAATTCGGTACGGCGATCCTCTGTCGCGGCGTTCACAGCGGCCAGGATGCCGACCGTGTCGTCTTCGCGTCCGCGTCCGGTCGCGGCGAGGATGTCACGCAATTTGCTGATCGTCGTCTGGAACAGCACCGTCGGGAGCTCGGTGTCCTCGGGAATCTCGGCACCCGCCCGGATCGCCGGGCCACCGTCGCGGTCCACGAGTTGCACCGACGAGACGGCGAAGACGTTGCTCGGCACCACCCGCGCAGTCACTCCGGCCGGGATCGATGCGGCGTACTCGGGGTCCAGGTCGATCTGCACGAAGTTGGGGCGGCCGTCCTGCGCGGGCGTCACTTCGGTCACAGCGCCGACGAGCACGCCGTGGTACTTGACGTCGGAGCGTTGCGGGAGTCCGTCACCGACGTTGATCAGCGCGGCCACCACGCGCACACGGGCGTCCATCCGTCCCGTCGACTTCATCAGAAGGGCCGCCGAGACCACCGTGGCGATGACCAGCAGCGCCAGGCCGCAGCCGAGCAGCTGGCGATCCGAGGGCCCGCGGCCGTCCAGCTCATAGGAATTCGCCATCAGCCGCCGAACCTCGCTCCGGCGTCCACCGACCACAGCGCCATGGTCAGCAGCATGTTGACCATGATCACGACCGTGATGCTGGCGCGCATAGCGTGGCCCGCGGCGACGCCGACCCCGACCGGACCACCGCTGGCGTAGAAGCCGTAGTAACACTGGACTGTCGAGGCGATCCAGACGAAGATCACCGTCTTCACCACGGAATACAGGATGTCCTGACCGGACAGCATCAGCGTGAAGTAGTGCAGGTAGGAACCGGCCGACCCGCCGCTGATGATCTGCACGACGAACTGGGTCGTGAGATAGCTGACAGCCAGACAGGCCACGTACAGTGGGATCACCGCGATCACCGACGCCATCAACCGGGTGGTGACCAGATACGGGATCGGCCGGATACCAAGGGATTCGAGGGCGTCGATCTCCTCGGCGATCCGCATGGAACCCAGTTGCGCGGTGAAGCGGCAGCCCGCCTGGGTGGCGAACGCCAGCGACGCGGCGATCGGCGCGAGTTCGCGCGTGTTCACCAGCGAGGAGATGATTCCCGTCGCCGGGCCGAGGCCCAGCAGATCGAGAAAGTTGTAGCCCTCGATCCCCACCAGCGCTCCCACCGTGATGCCGAGCACCACGGCGACCCCGGCGGTTCCGCCGCCGACGACCAAAGAGCCGTTGCCCCAGGCGATGTCGGAGAGAAGCCGGACGAACTCGGAGCGGTAGTGCCGGATCGCGACCGGGACCCCGACCACTGCCCGCCCGAAGAAGACCAGCATGTGCCCGAGCTGCAGGACCGGAGCGGTCGTCCTGCCGTACAGCCGCTTGGCCGGTACCAGCACCTTGGGTGTGGACGTCGACGCTGACATGCTTACAGCCCGACCCTGGGGAACATCATGATGTAGAGCTGACTGATCGCTACGTTGACGACCATCAACACCAGAATCGATTCGACGACCGCAGCGTTCACCGAGTTGGCGACGCCGGTCGGACCACCCTGCGTCGACAGACCTTTCTGACAGGACACCACCGCAACGATCGCGCCGAAGATCACCGCTTTGACGAGAGCGACGATCATGTCACCGGTCGTGGCGAACGAGGCGAATGTGGCCACGAAGCTGCCCGGCGCCCCGTTCTGGAAATAGACATTGAACAGGTAACTCGCGAGGAAGCCGACGAAGCAGACGACACCGGTGAGGGCGACGCCCACCATGATCGCCGCGGCGAAGCGGGGCACCACCAGGCGACGGATCACCGAAACGCCCATGACCTCCATGGCGTCCGTCTCTTCGCGCATCGCCCGTGACCCGAGGTCGGCGGTGATGGCCGAACCCACCGCGGCGGCCATCAGAATTGCCGCCGTCAAGGACGCGGCTTGGCGGATGACGGCGAGGCCACTCGCGGCGCCGGCCAGTGAGGTGGCGCCGACCTGGCCTGCCAGCAAAGCGAATTGGATGGACAGCGTCACGCCGATCGGGAGCGCGACAAGCACGGTCGGCAGCACGGCAGTGCCCGCCATGAAGGCACCCTGCTGGATGAACTCCCGCCATTGGAACCGGCCGGTGACCAGATCGGCGAAGAAGAACTTCAACGTCTCCAAGCCGAGGATGAACTGGTCCCCGACGGTGGTCAGCGATGCCAGCGGGTGGCGCCGGACATAGCCCTGCACCCAGTCCTGCGCGACCCGTACTCCCTGGCCGTCGCTGACGCCGCCCGACGTCATAGAGGAAACCCTTGATGGAAATTCAACGCGCACAGCGATATTGACGGATCACCTGGGATGGGAACCGCGAGGTGTGATCGTATTGCCACGCACGCCACCTCCCCACGCCGGAACCCATCGGCGCTCGCGCGCCACTTGTATAACTATGTCGCAGCCGAACGACACGCTATGGCGGCGACGTCAGTCACGTCAAGCTTCTGCCGAACATTCATTAACATACGACCGCCAATCGGCCTTTGGGGCGAAATGGCAAGAGGAACTCGGACAGGACGATGCGCGGCGGCGTTCTTGCCGCCATTCACATAATTCGACTGATGTTCGCCGCCGAAGACCGATTCAACGGAGCGTGAGCCGTCAGCCGGTCTTTTTCTTGCCGGATCGGCGACGCCGCACCGGTATCGCACCCTCTCCGAGTAGGAGCACTCGCAGGAGACCCGCCACAATCTGCCGCGACGATTCGGTGTTCTCGTACCGCACCAACCTGCCGATATCAACGACGAGCGAGAAGGCCGCATGCACTGCGAATCGCGCTTCGTCGGAAGGCATTTCGGGTCGTGCCGCGGTGACTTGTCCGACCCAGGCCTCTACCGTCGCCCGCTGGATGTTGTGCAAGACAACGCGATCCTCGTCGGGCACATTGACCCGCTCGGCGTAATAGACATATGCGAGTTCCGGATTGACGAACGAGCGTTCGACATAGGCGTCAATTAATCGGGTGACAGCGTCCCGCGAACCCGAGGTCTCGCTCAAAATCGCCGTCACATCGCCGGAGACCCGATCCGCCGCCCGACGGTACACCGCCGCCAGGATCGCGGCCTTGCCATTGAAGAAGCGATACAGGCTCGAGGTGGGCAGACCCACCGCGGCGGCGATGTCGTCCATGCCTGTCTCGCGATAGCCGTGCTGATTGAACAACAACAGCGCAGTGTTGAGCATCAGCTCGTAATCACCGGCGGCGATGAGCGGCTTGGTGCGCGCATCAGCTCTGCCCGACGATTTCGGGACCGGTGGCAGATGCGCATCGCGGATGTGAGAGGCCAACTCCGCCAGAAGTTTCCGCAGATCCGCCGTCTGCAGTTTCGCACGGTGGTCGGTGATGCTGCCGATGGTGCTCAGCACCGCCACGGAGATCGTCCACCTCTGGGTGCTGTCCAATTCAGGGCGCAACTGCCTGAGCGGGCGCTGAAGCCGACGGTTCACCAACTGGATCTGCGCGTTGAGCAGAGCTTGATCGTCTGCGTGGAGATACCGACCTTCCCACCGATAGAGCCCGCCGCTGTCACGATTTCGGATGGTCACGTCGATCAGCGCGTCGACGATCAGGCCCCACGACTCCTTCGGCTCCTCGCGACCCGCGTCGTCGGCGAAGTCCGTGCAGGCGACCAACTGCTCTCCCAGGCCGAGAACGGCAGCCCGGAACAGTTCGTACTTGCCTGCATAGTGGCGGTACAGCGAGGCGGCGGTGACGCCGACACGCGCTGCGATGTCTTCCATGCTGACCGCGTGGTAGCCGAGCTCGCTGAACGCCTCGGCCGCCGCCTTGGCGATCTGCTGCTTGCGGTCTTTGGGACGCCTACGGTCCTCCGAGCGGAGAGCCGCGGATGGTGACACGTGTTCAGCCTAGCTCCGCCGCGCTGCTGGTGCGTCGCGATGCCCAACGTACGTGCCGACCACACCGCGAAATACATGCCACGATCGAGTTACGGAAAGCCTTTGACGCACTGTGGGTTATCCGCGACCAGAATCTGTTCGCACCCGAGACTGTACGAACCGCCATTAACTTGTACCGATTCGGTGCCGCGCACAGGGGCCGCAAACCCCAACCGGACCGCACCGTCCCACATCCTAGCTTCGCTCGTCCTGCGTGCCTGTGACCTGCGAGTCCGTCTTTCGTGAAATTTCTCTTCGAGCTCGTGTCGATTTCGGGTCTTGCCGATCGACGCCTAGGTGAGGGCACGATTACAGAGCCCCTTCCCCAACGATAGAAGGAGACACGAGATGACCCGCTACATGCTGATCCTGCGTTCCACCCCGGAAGCCGAGAAGGCGATGGAAAACGTCAACTTCGAGGACGTCATCGCCGCCATGGGCCGCTACAACGAGGAGCTCATCAAGGCCGGCGTGCTGCTGGCCGGTGAAGGCCTGGCCGGACCGGAAGAAGGGTTCGTGGTCAACTTCGACACCGAGACCCCGGTGATCACCGACGGGCCATACACCGAGGCCAAGGAGTTGTTCAATGGTTTCTGGATGCTGGGCGTGTCCTCGATCGAGGAGGCCAAGCAGTGGGCACTGAAGTGCCCGCTCGGTGTCGGCGCGCGACTGGAGGTCCGGCGCGTGACCGAGACGGAGGAGTTCCCGCAGGACAACGAATGGGTCCAGAAGGAACTGCAGTGGAAGAAAGACGGCTTGATCTAGCGGTCTCGGCGTGGTTGTCGTCGCTGAGCGGCGACAACCACGCCGAATTCATGGACCCTGCTGACTGAAATTGGAACACGTTCTAATCTGTCCGTATGAGTGATGCACTGTTGCGCCATCCCCTGCACTCCGGACACCTGACCGTCGGCGCGTTGAAGCGCCACAAGGACCGCCCCGTGCTGTTTCTCGGGGACACCACACTCACCGGTGGTGAGCTCGCCGACCGCATCAGCCAGTACATTCAGGCGTTCGAAGCGCTCGGCGCCGGCACGGGAAGTGCCTCCGGTCTGCTGTCGCTGAACCGGCCGGAAGTGCTGATGATCATCGGCGCCAGCCAGACCCAGGGATTCCGGCGGACGGCACTACACCCTCTCGGCTCGCTGGACGACCACGCCTACGTGCTGTCCGACGCCGAGGTGACGTCACTGATCATCGACCCGAACCCGGCGTTCGTCGAGCGGGCTCTGGGGTTGCTGGAGAAGGTACCGACGCTCAAACAGATCTTGACCATCGGGCCGGTCCCCGACGAGCTGGTCAAGGCCGGCGTCACGGCCAGTGATCTGAGCGCCGAGGCCGCCAAGTACGCACCCAAGCCGCTGGTCGCCGCGGACCTCGCCCCCGACAACATCGGCGGCCTGACCTACACGGGTGGCACCACGGGCAAGCCCAAGGGTGTCATGGGCACGACGCAGTCGATCACGACGATGACGACGGTGCAGTTGGCTGAGTGGGAGTGGCCGGAGAACCCGCGGTTCCTGATGTGCACGCCGCTGTCGCACGCGGGCGCGGCGTTCTTCACGCCCGTCATCGTCAAGGGCGGTGAGTTGATCGTGCTGACGAAGTTCGATCCGGCCGAGGTGCTGCGGATCATCGAGGAGCAGAAGATCACCGCGACGATGCTCGTGCCGTCGATGATCTACGCGCTGATGGACCATCCCGATTCGCACACCCGCGACCTGTCGTCGCTGGAGACGGTCTACTACGGGGCTTCGGCGATGAACCCGGTGCGCCTCAAGGAAGCGATCCGCCGGTTCGGGCCGATCTTCGCGCAGTACTACGGGCAGTCCGAGGCGCCGATGGTCATCACCTACCTGTCGAAGAAGGACCACGACGAGAAGCGGCTGACGTCGTGCGGGCGGCCGACGCTGTTCGCTCGCGTGGCGCTGCTCGGCGAAGACGGCAAGCCCGTCCCGCAGGGCGAGGTGGGCGAGATCTGCGTGTCGGGCCCGCTGCTGTCGGGCGGCTACTGGAACCTGCCCGAAGCGACGGCCGAGACGTTCCGCGACGGCTGGATGCACACCGGCGATCTGGCGCGTGAGGACGAGGACGGCTTCTACTTCATCGTCGACCGCACCAAGGACATGATCGTCACCGGCGGCTTCAACGTGTTCCCGCGCGAGGTGGAAGACGTTGTGGCCGAACATCCCTCGATCGCCCAGGTGTGCGTGATCGGCACGCCCGACGAGAAGTGGGGCGAGGCGGTGACGGCCGTGGTGGTGCTGCGACCCGACGCTGCCTCCGATGAGTCTTCGGTGCAGACGATGATCGCCGAGATCCAGGCGTCGGTGAAGGAGCGCAAGGGGTCGGTGCACGTGCCCAAGCAGGTCGTCGTCACCGATTCGGTGCCGATCACCGCGCTGGGTAAGCCGGACAAGAAGGCGGTGCGGAAGCAGTTCTGGGAGGGCGCGGGGCGTTCAGTCGGCTGAGCCGACAATTGGGCTTCAGTCGGCTGAGCCGACAATTGGGCTTCAGTCGGCTGAGCCGACAATTGGGCTTCAGTCGGCTGAGCCGCCGCAGGACGGAACGCCGGCGAGAAGTCCGTCCAGCAGTTCGCCGGCAGTGCGTCCGGCGCGGTCGACGTCACCGGACGCGATCTGGTCGATCAGCACCCCGTGGTCGAGTACTTTCACCGGACCCTCGTGCGTCGTCGCGACGCTGGCGGTGACCGTCTCGATGAGGCCCCGGTAGAGCTCGGTCAGGATGCGGTTGCCCGAGGCGCGCACGACGGCGAGGTGGAATTCGGCGTCGGCGCGGGCGAACGCTTCGGTGTCGGGGCAGTCATCGGTGCGCTGCAGCAGGGCACGTAGTTCGGCGACGTCGTCGGCGGTGCGGTTGGCGGCGGCCAGGCGCGCGCCCTCCACCTCGAGGGCACGCCGGACCTCGAGGATCTCGCGCAGTTCGGCTCCGCACAGTCTGCGCAGCGCTCCCGACACCTCGCTGGTGGCGCGCACGTAGGTGCCGTCGCCCTGGCGGACTTCGAGGATGCCGGCGTGCGACAGCGCGCGCACGGCTTCCCTGACGGTGTTCCGGCCGACGCCGAGCTGTTCGACGAGCACGGTCTCGTTGGGTATGCGGCGCCCGATCGGCCACTCCCCGCTGGTGACGGCCTGCCGGATCTGCTCGATGACCTGGTCGACCAGGCCGGCGCGGCGTGCTGTGCTCAACGGCACACGAAACCCCTTTCAACCAATCATGGGATGTATGGCACCGTAGCAATATGCGTACCGAACGGCAGGACTTCGTTGTGGCCGCACCCGAGTCCCGCCAGGTACCTCCCGCCGCCGGCGGTGCACTGCTCGCGGTGGCCGTCGTGCTGACCGCACTCAACCTGCGCCCGGCTGTGACCAGCGTCGCCACGATGCTCGGCGATATGCGTGCCGAGCTGTCGGTGTCGGCGACCTGGGCGGGCCTGCTGACCACCGTTCCCGCGCTGTGCTTCGCGGGCGCGGGGCTCGCCGCGCCATGGCTGGCGGCACGGATCGGTCTCGGCCGGACGATTTCGGCGGCGATGGTCGCGCTGACCGCGGGCCTGGCACTGCGGGTCGTCGGCGGCTCTGCGCTCGTCATCGGTGCCACGCTCATCGCCTGCGCCGGGATCGCCCTGGCCAATGTGCTGATCCCCGTCGTCATCAAAGGATCGTTTCCGGCCCGCATCGGCCTGATGACCGGCATCTACACCGCGGCACTTCAAGGCGGCGGCGCCCTCGGATCGGCGCTGACTCCCGGCCTGGAGAATCCGCTCGGTGGCTGGCGCGCCGCGCTGGCCGCATGGGCGGCGATCTCGTTCCTGGCACTGGCAGTGTGGATTCCGGCGACGCGGCGGCACCGTGGGGCATGGGCGGCGCAGTCCGCCGACGCCGGCGGGCGGCGCTCGCTGTTGCGCAACCCGCTGGCCTGGACCGTCACGCTGTTCTTCGGCAGTCAGGCGTTCATGGCCTACGTCGTGATGGGTTGGCTACCCGAAGTTTTCATCGACAGCGGGGTCGACAAGGTGCATGCCGGGCTCCTCGTCGGGCTCACATCGCTGATCGGCGTGCCGCTGTCGTTGATTCTCGCGCCACTGGCAGCGCGGCAACCGGGACAGAGCGGGTGGATCGTCGGTGTCGGCGTCTTCGGCTTCGCGGGTGCGGTTGGGCTGATGGTCGCACCCGGCGCGCAGCCGCTGCTGTGGAGTGTGCTCATCGGTATCGGCATGAGCGCGTTCTCGATGGCACTGACGGTCATCGGCCTGCGCGCCCGCACCGCCGCCGACACCGCCCAACTGTCGAGCATGGCCCAGGGATTCGGATATCTCATCGCGGGAGCGGGCCCGTTCCTGTTCGGCTTGTTGCACGACGTGTCGCACGGATGGACGGTCCCGTGGGCGATGTTCCTGGCTGTCTATGCCGTACAGATCGTCGCTGGGGCGATGGCCGGGCGCGCACGCTACGTCTGACCGGCACAATGGGGCGGTGTCCGCCAGCGCAGCAGATTTGCAACGGACCGTCGATGCGGTGTGGCGGATGGAAGCCGCCAAGATCGTCGCCACGCTGACCCGAACAGTCGGAGACATCGGTCTGGCCGAAGACCTGGCGCAGGAAGCGTTGATCGACGCGCTCACGCAGTGGCCCTCCAGCGGTGTTCCCCGCAATCCCGGTGCGTGGCTGACCACCGTTGCCAAACGCAAGGCGATCGATCTCTGGCGGCGTCAGGAGACACTCGACGCCAAGTACGCGATGATGGCACGCGACCTCGAAGACCATGTGGACGACGCCTGGGATCCCGACCGCATCGACGATGACGTGCTGCGCCTGATCTTCATGTCGGCGCACCCGACGCTGTCGCGGGAGAACCAGATCGCGTTGACCCTGCGCGTTGTCGGCGGATTGACGACAGAGGAGATCGCCAAGGCCTTCCTGGTGCCGAAATCAACGGTGGCGCAGCGCATTGTGCGGGCGAAGAAGGCGTTGACCGGGGTGCCGTTCGAAGTCCCCGACCGGTCGGACTTTCCCGCTCGGCTGTCGGCGGTGCTCAGCGTCATCTACCTGGTGTTCAACGAGGGCTACTCGGCGTCGTCTGGTCACCGCTGGGTTCGCGACGAATTGTGCAGTGAGGCTTTGCGTCTGGGTCGCGTTCTGGCTGCGCTGACGCCCGACGAGGCCGAGGTGCTCGGGCTGGTGGCACTGATGGAGTTCCAGTCGTCACGGTTGCGAGCCCGCACCGACAGGGACGGACGACCGATCCTCCTCGAGGATCAAAACCGCACGGCATGGGACCGGGCGCAGATTCAGCGGGGGGTCGACATGCTGCAGCGCGCATCGGATGTGCTGCAGGACAACGGTATCGGCTGGGGATACTACTCGCTGCAGGCCGCGCTGGCGGAATGCCACGCCACCGCACCCACCTACGCCGACACCGACTGGGCCCGCATCGTCACCCTGTACGACGCGCTTCTGCGGCTCTCGCCGTCGCCGGTCGTCGAGCTCAACCGCGCGATCGCCGTGGCGATGGCCGATCCCGCACGCGGACCGGCCGCGGCCCTGGTGATCGTCGACGCGATCGAGGGCCTCGACGGATCACACCTCGTACCCAGTGTCCGCGGGGAGCTGCTCGCCAGGATGGGACGGTCGCGTGAGGCAGCTGACGAGTTCGAGCGGGCGGCCGGGTTGACGGACAATGACCGAGAGCGAGACGTATTGCGGCGCAAAGCCGATACAGCGCGAGACGAATGACGCTGGCGCGGGGCGCGAGTGCGCGCTAGCAGTACACGATTTGCGGCGCGTCGGCGTGCAGACACGCGCGCTCGCGGTGCGAAGGAACGTCTATGCGCCGGGGACTGCGGTGCGGGCGGCTACGGACACACCGCCGCAGTTGTCGAACACATCGATCACGACATCGGCGTCGCGATAGCCACCCAGGTGGTGCAGGCCCTCGGTGGCGCCGATGACGTCGTTGGCGTGGTCGCCGTTCATCGGGTACTCGGCGACGTCGTGACGCCAGTGCGCCGCGACCACGGTGGCGGTGGGTGCGAGGCGGGGAACTTCGCGGTCCAGCACCTGCCGCAGCGTGGCGGGCTGCAGGTAGTAGCACACCTCGGAGAGCATGACGAGGTCGAACGGCCCTGGTGGCCAGGGATTGTCGAGGGATCCGCGCAGCAGCGTCACCCGGTCCCTGATCCCGTGCGCCGCCAGTCTGCGGTGCGCGGCCTCCAACGCGGCGACGCTGACGTCGGTGCTGACCACGTGGTCACACCGCTTGACCAGTTCCTCGGTGAGCACCCCGACGGAGCAGCCCGGTTCGAAGGCCAGCCGGTAGCGCGAAAACGGCAGCAGCGCAGTCGTGATCGCATACTTGCGCTGCTCGTACCACCGTGACTCAAGCTCCCACGGATCCGCCGCTTCTGCATACATGTGATCGAAGAAGCTGTCCGGTAGCCGCGACGTCAGCAGAAGACCACCTCGCCGACGGTCAGCAACCGGGGCAGCAGGTAAGCCGGAAGCACCGGCTGCCCTCCGGGTGCCTGCGGCACGAACTGACTTTGGAAGCATTGCGCTGCAAGCATTTTGCGTTCGACCGTGGCGGGTGTGGACGGTACCGCGAAGGTGCGATCCCACGGTACGGCGACGTCGCCGGGACGCGCCCAGTGCCACATCCACACCGGGTATTCGACGAGCGTGGCTCCGGTGTAGGCCGCGGCGGTCGCTGCGGCGCGGCCCACCGCTTCGTGATCGGGGTGCCCGTCCCCACGCCACGTCGCCGCACACCAGGTGCCCGGCGGCTTGGTCACGAGGATCTCGTGGAGCAGGTCCGTCAGCCGCTGCTCGTGGAGGGCGATGTCCCCGTCCGGCAGGCCGAGGCTGATCGGTGGGGGCAGGCCGAGCACGCACGCGGCCCGCTGCAGCTCCGCGCGGCGCGTTCGCTCCAGTTGATAGCGTTGCAGCAGAGAGTATTCCGGAAACGCGGCTCCGCCGTCGCTCGCCGACACAATCTGCACCCGCACACCCGAGGCGGCCAGCAGCGCTGCCGCAGCACCGAACCCGAGCGTCTCGTCGTCGGGGTGCGCGCCCACAATCACCAGCTCTCGGCACCCTGTCAGATCGAGCCCCGGAAACTGCAACCCGGCGCCCGCCCAGACCTCCGCGGGCGTGCCGCCACCCGACAGCGGGCTCTCGGCCATCCGCTCGGTGTTGCTGACATGTGAGATCGTCATGAGGCACCCGCCGTTATCACTCCGAGCCGTTCCAGATCGCGCTCCGCATGGCTCTGCCGGACATAGATCGACAGATCGGCGACCCGTCGAGAATGGGCAGGATCCATGCACAGCGGCGAGGGGCCCAGCGCGCGTGCAGTTCTGTCGAGCGTTTCGTCCACCGCGTTCTCGACCGCAGCACGGACCCTCCGCGCCAGCAGCTCAGCTCGGCCGGTGCGGTTCAGCCGATCTGCGTCGAACTCGTCGGCCACCGCGTTCAACAATGCGGCGGCGGAGGCCAGCGACGCATCGACGGCGCCCAGATGTGCCGACGTATGCGCATCTGCCCTGCCCGACTTCACGCGGTCGTAGAGCGCAGCGGCGACGGCACGGGCACCACCGAGCCAGCAGGCCGCGACCCCGGCCGCCCCGTGCCAGAAGCCGGGTCGCGACAGATACTGCCCCGGCGAGCCGACCGGTACGGCCGGTGTTGCGGTGAATTGCACTGAGCGCGTGTCGGATTCTGCCATCCCCGCATGACGCCATCTGCTGGGCAGCGGACGCACCCCGTGGGCGTTGAGATCGACGGCGAACAGCCCGCGCTCATCTGCCGACACGCGGGCCGTGACCAGAGTGTGTGTGCACAACCCTGCCCCCGAGCACCACACCTTCGTGCCGTCGAGCAGCACCTTGTCGCCGACCCGGGTTGCGGTCAGTACCGCTTCGCCCGACTCAGCGGCCCAGACACCCCACCACTGCCGCGGCGACGGCGAGGGTCCCTGGAGTTCGGCGAGGATTGCGACCGCGTCGGCGTGCGCCTCGGCGAGTCGACCGGCGGTGATGTCGGTCTGGGTCAACTCGGCCAGACGCTGCCAGCGCTGCGCCGTCTGTCCATCACCGGGTAGCGGAAGATCGAGCTTCCCCGTGGTGAGCCAGTTCCTGACGAGCGCAGCGCTCACGAGGCTTTCGCATTGCTCGTTCGCGGAGCACGCGACAACTTCCTCAGGTGCTGGGCGAAACCCCCGGGCGCGCGAGCGTCGCTCCGGTCGGACGTCGCCACCGACAGGTCCCGGTCGCGGTGGATGGACAGCCCGGCCCGCTCGAAACGCTCGACGAGCTCGACATCCTCGCCCGTGGGCAACGCGCGGAATCCGCCGACACCCCAGTAGAGATCGGCGCGGAAACCCATGTTGGCGCCGTGAACGTGACGGTGACCTGGGCCCGGGGTCCAATAGTCACGCATGTAGCGACGCATCACAGCGGGTGAGAAGTTGCGCCACGTAGGTACCCGTACGACACCGAGGACCATGTCGGCGCCCGCCGAGACCATTCGCACCAGCCAGTCGGCGTCGACCGCGCTGTCGGCGTCGGTCGTCGCGTACCAGGTGCCGTCGGTCTGCTCGTCGCTGCACAGAGTGCGTGCGTACTCGAAACCGGCAGCCCGCGCGGCGCCGACGTTGCCTGCGTCGACGGAGATGAAGTGGACGTCCGGTCCGAACTGCCCGGCGAGCATCTCGCTGTTGTCGTCACAGGCATCCAGCACGACGACGATGGTGACCGGCATCGGCACGCACAGACCTGCCGTCGTCAGCGCCCGCAGACACTGCGGGAGGTGCTCCCGCTCGTTGTGCGCCGGCACCACCACGACGACCTGGCCGAAGGGTGCGCCAAACGAAGTCATGGACGGTATTTAGCCACTCAGCGAAGTTTTCACACCTGGCAGGATGGTGGGGTGAGTGAACTGGACGCGGTGTTGTTCGACTTCTCCGGCACCCTGTTCCGGCTGGAGGAAGACGAGAGCTGGTTCGAGGGAATGACGCTCGACACCGACGAGAGCCGCGAAGTCGACGGGCACGTCCAAGCCGAACTGATGCGCCGACTGACAGCGCCCACCGGCCGGTCGGTCTCGATGACGCCCGAGGCGCTGGAGGCCTGGATGAATCGAGACCTCGCGCCGCACCTGCACCGCGAGGCCTACCTGCACGTCCTTCGCGAATCCGGTCTGGCACGTCATCACGCGGAAGCGTTGTACAGCAAGGTGATCGACCCGGCCTGCTGGACGCCGTACCCCGACACCGCGACGGTGCTCGCCGGACTGCAGCGTCGGGGCGTCAAGACGGCCGTGGTGTCCAACATCGCGTTCGATCTGCGGCCGGCGTTCACCGGAGTCGGCACGGTCGACGAGTTCGTGTTGTCGTTCGAAGTGGGCGCCGTCAAGCCTGATCCAGCGATCTTTCAGGCGGCGCTCGATCGGCTCGGTGTGGCGGCCGACCGTGCGCTGATGGTCGGCGACAGCGACGAAGCCGACGGCGGCGCCCGCGCGCTCGGCTGCGCGTTCGCACTCGTCGACCCGCTGCCCACGCGGGACCGCAAGGACGGGCTGGTCGCGGCGCTGTGGGCGCACGGGATCCGGCTGTAACTTCGAGACCATGGCAGAGCGGATCCGGCCGCCGTGGTGGCTCAAGTATGTGAACAAGGCGATGATCGCCGTCAACAAGACCGGCCTGCTCAAGGACGGGCCGGTAGTGCTGGAGGTGACGGGCCGCAAGTCCGGCCAGCCCCGGTCAACCCCCATCACGCCGTTCGAGGTCGACGGACGGCGCTATGTCGTCGGGGGGCTGCCGGGTTCGGACTGGGTGCGCAACGCCCAGGCCAACCCCGACGCGGTGCTCGTGCGCGGCAGGACCCGCGAGCGGGTGCGGATGGTCGAGCTGCCCGTTGAGGAGGCCCGCCCACTGCTGCGCCAGTTCCCGATACTGGTCCCGACCGGCGTGGGCTTCATGAAGAACGCCGGACTGGTGACCGGCCCGAACCCCGACGAGTTCGAGTCACTGGCCGGACGCTGCCCGGTGTTCCGCTTCGATACTGTTTGACGTTGTGAGCAATCCGTTCGACGCCAGCCTGTGGGAGCCGGTCGCCGGCTTCGACGACCTCACCGACATCACCTACCACCGCGCCCTGGACCAGCCGACCGTTCGGGTCGCATTCGACCGTCCCGAGGTGCGCAACGCGTTCCGCCCGCACACCGTCGACGAGCTGTACCGCGTGATCGACCACGCCCGGATGTCGTCGGACGTGGGGGTGGTGCTGCTGACCGGGAACGGTCCGTCGCCCAAGGACGGCGGATGGGCGTTCTGCTCCGGCGGCGACCAGCGCATCCGCGGCCGCAGCGGCTACCAGTACGCATCCGGTGAGACCGCCGAGAGCGTCGACCCGGCACGCGCGGGCAGGCTGCACATCCTGGAGGTGCAACGGCTGATCCGCTTCATGCCCAAGCCCGTCATCTGCCTGGTCAACGGGTGGGCCGCCGGCGGTGGGCATTCGCTGCACGTGGTGTGCGACCTGACGCTGGCCTCGCGCGAGCACGCGCGCTTCAAGCAGACCGACGCCGACGTCGGCTCGTTCGACGGCGGCTACGGGTCGGCCTACCTCGCCCGGCAGGTGGGGCAGAAGTTCGCGCGCGAGATCTTCTTCCTCGGCCGGCCTTACACCGCCGAGCAGATGCACGCGATGGGCGCGGTCAACGAGGTTGTCGATCACGCGGATCTGGAAATCGTGGCGCTGCAATGGGCTTTGGAGATCAACGGCAAGTCGCCGCAGGCGATCCGGATGCTGAAGTACGCGTTCAACCTGCTCGACGACGGCCTGGTGGGCCAGCAGCTGTTCGCCGGCGAAGCGACGCGGCTGGCCTACATGACCGACGAGGCCGTCGAGGGACGCGACGCTTTCCTGGAGAAGCGCGACCCCGACTGGTCACCGTTCCCGCGATACTTCTGAGCGATTCGGGCATCACGTCGGATCACTGGACCGAGGCACGGTAGCGCATCGGCGACAGCCCGACCTCACGTTTGAACGCATTGCTGAACGCACTCTCCGAGGTGTAGCCGAGACGGAAGGCCAACGTACCGACCCGAGTGTCGTTGTTGCGCAACGCATGACGAGCCAGTTGCATACGCCAGGCGTTGAGGTAGGCCAGCGGCGGCACTCCGGCGACGGTGCGGAAACGCTCGGCGAACGACGTGCGTGACATCGCCGCCGTCCGTGCCAGTTCGTCCAGTCGCCAAGGCTTTCCGGGCTCGTCGTGCATCGCGGCGACGGCGGGACGCAGGCGCTCGTCGGTGAGCAGTCGAAGCCAGCCGGGCGGCAGATCGTCGGATTGCGCCAGGTAGGCGCGCAGCACCTCGAGGAGTAGCAACTGCCCCTGCTGCTGGATCGCGAAGGCCGACCCCACCCTGTTGCCGGTCACCTCGTCGAGCACGCGGTTGAGAATCGCGTGCAGGTTGGTGGCTTCGTCGGCCGAGGCGCGCACATGCCCGACCGGTGGCAGTGCCTGCGCCAGCAGCGCCTCACCGATCGGATTGACGTCGACGTGTCCGCCGACGATGACGTCGGCCGCACCGCATCCGGCGTCGTCGACCCGCACGAAGTCCTCTCCGGAGGCCTCCGCGTCGAGCTTCACCGGCATCGACGACCCGGGCCCACCTTCGAGCAGCAGGTGGCTGCGGTGGTTGAGGATTGCGACGTCACCGGGACCCAGTTCGATGGGACCGTGGCCGTCCGTGGTCAGCCGCACATGTCCGCACACCACCGCGATCATCTTGAGCGGATCGTGGAGTGCGAACTCGCAATACCAGTCGCCACGCACGGAGAACCCGCCGGAGACCATCCCCCGCACCTGGATGAGGTCGAAGACGTCCGAGAGCTGGTCTCGCATCATCTCCGTACTATCACGCATATTTTTCGAACTTTCAACCATTCAACGTACGGTCCCGGCGTCGCAGAGTGGTCTCATGACCAACAAACAACACCCCATCGGATCCGGCTTCACCGCCGCCGACACCGCAACGGACGTGCTCGCCGGCATCGATCTGACGGGTCGCAACGCGGTCGTCACCGCCGGCCACGTGGGCCTCGGTCTCGAGACGACCCGCGCCTTGTCCCACGCCGGTGCCAACGTCGTGGTCGCCAGCCGTAATCCCGACACCGCCGCTTCCGCCGTGGCAGACCTCGACCGTGTGCGGGTCGCGCAGCTCGATCTGATCGATCCCGCGTCCGTCGAGCGGTTCGTCGACGGCTACGGCGACACCGCGCTGCACATCCTGATCAACAACGCCGGCATCATGGGCGGCGATCTGACCCGCGATGCGCGGGGGTACGAAGCCCAGTTCGCGACCAACCACCTCGGCCACTTCCAGCTGACCAACGGACTCCTGCCTGCGCTGCGGGCCGCCAACGGCGCCCGGGTGGTCGAGGTGTCGTCCTGGGGCCACCACCTGTCCGACATCCGCTGGGATGACCCGCATTTCGAGACGGACTACGACGGCATCACGGCCTACGGCCAGTCCAAGACGGCCAACGTGCTGTTCGCTGTGGAGCTCGACCGGCGGTGGAGTGGCGACGGTATCCGCGGTTACGCACTGCACCCCGGTGGCATCGTGTCGACGAATCTGGGTTCGGCGTTCACCCTCGAAGACTGGCGGGCGATGGGACTGATCGACGACAACGACCAGCCGATCATCGACCCCGACCGCGACATGAAAACCCCACAGCAGGGAGCGTCGACGCAGGTGTTCGCCGCGACCAGCCCGTTGCTCGCCGACATCGGCGGGGTCTACCTCGCCAACAACGACGTCTCCCCGCTGGAGGCCGACGCCACGCCCATCACCATCGACATGGGTGGCGGTCCGCTCGAGACGACGCCGGGCGTCACCGGATACGCCGTGAACCCGGAGTCCGCGCAGCGCCTCTGGGAGCTCAGCGAGAAACTCCTCGCCTAGGCCTCGCCGGAATTGCATTCCAGCAGCGCTTCTGCGAGTGCGGGCCTGCTGGAATGCAATTCCGGCGGAAACCTAGACTCGCTAGTCGTGAGTAGTAGGAACCCGCTGCGGCGGCTGGCCGAGCAGGTCGTGCTGACCAGCATGCGGCCGCCGATCCTGCCCGAGCTCTTGAACCGCCCGAACCGCGAGACCTTCGCGCTCAAAGGTAAACGTGTGCTGCTCACCGGTGCCTCCTCGGGCATCGGCGAAGCCGCCGCGGAGAAGCTGGCCCGCCGAGGCGCCATCGTCGTTGCGGTCGCGCGCCGCCAAGAGCTTCTCGACGAGCTCGTCACCCGGATCACCGACGCCGGCGGCCAGGCAAGCGCCCACGCCTGCGATCTGTCCGACCTCGACGCCGTCGACGAGCTCGTCGCCATTGTCGACAAGGAACTCGGTGGTGTCGACATCCTGGTGAACAACGCCGGGCGCTCGATCCGGCGACCGCTGGAGCAGTCCCTCGACCGCTGGCACGACGTCGAACGCACGATGGTGCTGAACTACTACGGCCCGCTGCGACTGATCCGCGGCCTTGCCCCCGGCATGCTCGAGCGCGGCGACGGGCACATCATCAACGTCTCGACCTGGGGCGTGAAGACCGAAAGCCCACCACTGTTCGGCGTCTACAACGCTTCGAAGGCAGCACTGTCGTCGATCAGCCGCATCATCGAAACCGAATGGGCCGACCGCGGTGTCAATTCGACGACGCTGTACTACCCCTTGGTCAAGACACCCATGATCGCCCCGACGCGGGCCTACGACGGCCTGCCCGGACTGTCGGCCGACGAGGCCGCAGGCTGGATCATCACCGCCGCGCGACACCGGCCCGTCAGCATCGCGCCGCGCATCGCAGTCACCGCACACGCGGTCAACAGCATTGCGCCCGCCGCCGTCGACCTGATCATGAGACGCCAGCGCATGCAGCCCAAGGACTGAAAAGCGTTGTTCTGCAACCTTGCCGACGTCGTACGCCGACACGGCCGCGAGCGGCCGGACGCACATGCGTTGATCGTCGGCGATGCGGCGATCAGCTACGCCGAGCTCGACGACCGCACCAACCGTGCCGCACAGGCATTCGCGGGCGCCGGGGTGGGAGTCGGCGACCGGGTCGCGTTCGTCGAGCGCAACGGCGTCGAATTCTTCGACGTCACCTTCGCTTTGGCCAAACTCGGCGCTGTCGGCGTGCCGGTCAACTGGCGGCTGGCCCCGCCCGAGATGCGCCACGTCATCGCCGACTCGGGAGCCTCGGTCGTGGTGGTCGGGCAGGAGTTCGTCGGACACCTCGAAGCGATCGAGCGTGAGCTGGACGCAACCATCGTCGTCATCGGAAACCACTCCCGGTGGCCGGAATTCGATCGCTGGGTCGCCGAACATCCCGCCGTGGACCCCGGCGTGGTCACGGGTCCCGACGATCTGGTGATGCTGATGTACACCTCGGGAACCACCGGGCTGCCCAAAGGCGTCATGCTCAGCAACACCAACTTTCTGTGCAAGACCGGCGGTGTAGCCGGGCCGTGGAAGTTCGACGCGGAATCGGTCAGCCTCGCGGTGATGCCGCTGTTCCACATGGCCGGCTTCGGATGGGCGCTGGCCGGGCTCTGGCAGGGCGCGACGACAGTGGTGCTGCGCGAGGTCGACCCGCACGCGATCCTCGAAGCGATCACCCGACACGGCATCACCAACATGCTGCTCGTGCCCGCGGTGATCCAATTCCTGCTCGACACACCGGGTCTCGACGACGTCGACTTCTCAGGTCTGCGGGTGATCGTCTACGGAGCATCGCCCATCAGCGACGATGTCCTGGTCCGTGGGATGCGACGCTTCGGTGGGATCTTCGCGCAGGTCTATGGGATGACCGAGACGACGGGCTCGATCACCCAACTCGACGGAGCAGACCACGTGCCGGAGTTGCTGCGATCCTGCGGAAAGCCCTACCCGTGGGTGCTGATTCGCATCGTCGACGGCAGCGGTGCCGATGCGCCGTCCGGCATCGTCGGCGAAGTGTGCACCAAGTCGGACCAGAACATGCTCGGATACTGGAACAATCCGGACGCGACGGCGGCCACCCTCACCCCCGACGGCTGGCTCAAGACCGGCGACGCCGGATACCTCGACGCCGAGGGGTACCTCTACCTGCACGACCGACTCAAGGACATGATCGTGTCCGGCGGTGAGAACGTGTACCCCGCCGAAGTCGAGAACGTCCTGATGACCCACCCGGACGTCGCCGATGTGGCCGTCATCGGGGTGCCCGACGGCCGATGGGGCGAGGCGGTGAAGGCGGTCGTCGTCGCGGCCCGCGGCACCGCGCCCACCGAGGCCGCGCTGATCTCGTTCGCGCGCAGCCGGCTCGCAGGCTTCAAGCTCCCCAAATCCGTCGACTTCGTCGATGCGCTGCCGCGCAACCCGAGCGGCAAGATTCTTAAACGCACACTGCGCGAACCGCACTGGGCAGGTAGGGACCGTCCCATCGGCTGACGAGCGTGGTAGACACATCACCCATGGAGATCCTGGCGAGCCGGGTGTTGTTCCGTCCGAAGGTCTATGAACGGTCGGTCGCGTTCTACCGCGACGGCATCGGGCTCGCCATCGCCAGGGAGTACAGCGGCGGCACGGTGTTCTATGCCGGCCAGTCGCTGGTCGAGATCGCCGGCCACGGCGGCCCTGCCGACGGAGCGCCGCCGTTCCCCGGGGCGCTGTGGCTGCAGGTGCGCGACCTCGCCGCGACCCAGGACGAGCTGCAGGGCCGCGGCGTCGAGATCACGCGCGAGGCGCGGCGCGAGCCGTGGGGCCTGCACGAGATGCACGTCGCCGACCCCGACGGCGTCACGCTGATCTTCGTCGAGGTGCCCGAGGATCACCCGCTGCGACGGGATACCCGCGGCTAGCTTGCGGGAGCCGCCAGCGGCCAGCCCACGGACGCCAGGCGCGCCGCGACCTGGTGCATCTCCTCGGGATTGGGCTCCTTGTCGGTGACCAGGTGGATCGCGGCGCGGATCTCCTCGGCCGTCACGCTGTCGGAGTCGTTGCCTTTCAGCACGAGCTGCGCGACCTTGACGACCTCGTCCTCGGTGAGCGTGCGGGCCAGCAGTGCCAGCAGTGCGAAGTAGTCGGTCTGCGGAACACCGTGCGGGTAACCCTGGTGCAGCCAGCCGAGGATTCTGTCGAACGCGTTCGGGGAGTCGTTCTCAGCCATGCGTGCGTCACTCACTTCTTGGGAAGGAACGGGAACAGGTCGATGCCGAAGTGGTGGATGATCGTCGCCCGCGTGATCCACAGAACCGCGGTGAGGATCACCCATCCGACGAACACGAACAAGGCCACGCCGAGGAATTTGACCGCGGGATTCGGGGCGACGGCCGCCGCACCGTCGATACCGTCGCTGCCTGCGCCCCGGGAGTACGCGACCAGACCGAGCGCGAAGACCGCCGGCAGGCCCGCGCCGAGCAGCAGGCCGATACCGAGCACTTTGAGGATGCTCTCCAGATAAACCATCGTCAGTTCCTTCGGGTCAGACCGTGGCGGACGGCTTGGGTGCGACGGTCGCCTCGCGCAGCTCCGCGGGCACCACGGAGTTCGTCGAGGAGTCCCAGTCGGCGTTGACGTTGTTGTGGTCGACCTTCTGCTGCTGGGCGCGCCACCACATGTAGCCCGAGAGGCCGACCAGGATGAGGAAGATCAGCCCGTCGCCGGCCAGGGCGGTGTCCGTCACCGACTCCACGCCGTGGGACAGCCAGTACGAGAGTGCGCCGACCAGACCGGCGGCCGGCAGCGTGATCAGCCAGGCGACGGCCATCCGGCCCGCGACCGCCCAGCGCACCTCGGCACCGGGCTTGCCGACGCCGCTGCCGAGGATCGAGCCGGTGGCGACGTGCGTGGTCGACAGCGCCATGCCGGCGGCGCTGGAGCTGAGAATGATTGCGGCCGAGGAGGCTTCGGCGGCGAAACCCTGGGGCGACTCGATCTCGACGAGCCCCTTGCCCAGGGTGCGGATCACGCGCCAGCCGCCGAGGTAGGTGCCGAGGCCGATGGCGACCGCGCAGCTGAAGATGATCCAGAACGGCAGCCCCTGCTCCTTTACGTCCCCGGTCAGGTGGCCGGTGGTGATGAGCGCGAGCGCGATCACGCCCATCGTCTTCTGGGCATCGTTGGTGCCGTGCGACAGCGCGACCAGGGATGCGGTGGCGATCTGACCCCAGCGGAAGCCTTCACGGCGGCGCTTCTCGGCAACCCTCTTGGTGATGGCGTAGACCATCCAGGTGCCGCAGGCGGCGACCAGGCACGCGATGACGGGGGCGGCGACGGCCGGGATGAGCACCTTCTGGGTGACGCCGGACCAGTTGACGCCCGAGGTGCCCAGTGCTGCCAGTCCCGCACCGATCAGGCCACCGAAGAGGGCGTGCGACGAGCTGGACGGGATGCCGAAAAGCCATGTCAGCAGGTTCCACAGGATGCCGCCGATGAGGCCCGCGAAGATGATCGTCAGACCCATCGAGGCGTCGATGCCGGGCAGAAGTTCACCGGACTTGCTGTCCTGCACCTTGAGCACCGAGGTCGTCACCGTCACCGCGACCTCGACGGAGAGGAAGGCCCCGACGAGGTTCAGGACACCCGCCAGCAGAACCGCCGTCTTGGGTTTGAGGGCACCCGTGGCGATCGACGTCGCCATCGCGTTCCCGGTGTCGTGGAACCCGTTGGTGAAGTCGAAAGCCAGTGCTGTGGCTATCAACAGCACCAGGATGATCAGCTCTGCGCTCATGGCGATCATTCTGCGGCCTGGCTAACTGAATCGCCGAATTATCCGGAGTGTCGAGATTGGCTGCGACGTGCTGTTTCTCCTGATCAGACGCAGCTGTTCATCGGATGTTCATTCGCAACGGGTCCATCGTTGGCCAACACCAGTTCACAGCAAGTTCCCAGTGAGGCACGCGATTAAGATCAACTGTTCGGGGCAGTCGACGCCTCCGTGGGGAGTGAGCGCGTGACGAGGTTTCTCGCAAGGATCGTGAACTGGATCGTCGCCGGATATCCGGAGGGCGTGCCGGGACCCGACCGCGTCCCGCTCCTGGCGCTGCTGCGCCGCCGCCTCACCGACGAGGAAGTCAAAGCCGTCGTCGTGGAGCTGAGAGCGCGCGCCGAACTCCCCGGATCGCCCGACGTCGACACCGCCGACATCGGGGTGCTCATCACCCAGATCACCGACGAGTTGCCCTCGCCCGAGGACATCGAGCGGGTTCGGGTGCGCCTGGCCGCGCAAGGCTGGCCCCTCGACGATCCACACGAGGCGGAGGACGAGCAATAGCCATCCTGCGCGCCGTCGGCTTCGGTTCGGGCGCAACAGCACTGGCGGGACTGCCGGTCATCGACGAGGTCCTCGCGGGCGGCGCCAGCGTGCTCCCGGTGCCGGGCGAGGACCCCGATCACGCCGCCGCGTTGGCCACTGCCTTACGCGCCGGTGAGGAGATCGCCGACGGAGTCGGCGCCGTACTGTCGACCTCGGGGACCACCGGCACCCCGAAAGGGGCTCAGCTGACCCCCGCGGCCCTGCTCGCCAGCGCCGAGGCGACCCACGAACGGCTCGGCGGCCCCGGACACTGGCTGCTGGCACTGCCCGCCTATCACGTGGCGGGCTTCCAGGTGCTGGTCCGCAGCGTCGTCGCAGGGACGACTCCGGTGGCCGTGGCCCCGTCCTTCGATCCCGCGGATCTCGTCTCCGCGATCGGGGGGATGGGCGGCGATCGCCGCTACGCGTCGCTGGTGGCCGCCCAGCTGGACAAGACGTTGAAGGACTCGCGCGCCGCGGCGGCACTGGCGGACTTGGACGCCGTGCTGATCGGCGGCGGTCCGATGCCCGCTGGTGTTGCCGAAAGGGCTTCGGCGGCAGGGGTTTCCGTGGTCAGAACGTACGGGATGAGCGAGACCGCGGGCGGCTGCGTGTATGACGGCGTCCCACTACGAGGGGTCGAAGTCGCGGTCGACGACGACGGGCGGATCTTGTTGGGCGGCCCGACCGTCGCCGCCGGGTACCGCAACCCCGTCACGCCCGACCCGTTCCGCGATCCCGGCTGGTTCCGCACCGACGACGTCGGCGTCGTCGACGACGCCGGAGTGCTGCACGTCGTCGGACGGGCAGACGACGCCATCAGCACCGGGGGCCTCACCGTGATGCCAGGGGTGGTCGAGGCGGCTCTGGCCACCCATCCCGTCGTTGCCGAGTGCGCCGTGTTCGGGGTGCCCGACGACCGACTCGGACAGCGGGTGGCCGCCGCCGTCGTCGTAACCGCGGAATCGTCAGTCACGTTGTCGGAGTTGCGTTCCCACGTCGCCGAGACGCTGCCGTCCACGGCTGCGCCGCGCGAACTGCACATCGTCGCCGAACTTCCCCGCCACGGCATCGGCAAGGTGGACCGACGGGCGCTGATGCGGTTGTTCGGCTCGTGAGGTGGCGCCCCGCGGCGAGTGGCGGGGGCTCATCATGGAGTCATGAGCCGTGAAGTGACCTCCGTGGACGAACTGCGCGCGATCGTCGGGCACCCGAATGCGTTCGTTGCGAACAAGGTGCGCGATCATCTGTCGCCGATCGAGCAGCACTGGCTCTCACATTCTCCGCTCGGGTTCCTCGCGACGACGGACGCCGACGGCCGGATGGACGTGTCGCCGAAGGGCGATCCGCCGGGATTCGTGCACATCATCGACGAGCGGACCATCGCCATCCCCGAACGCCCCGGCAACAAGCGCGTCGACGGTTACCTCAACGTGCTGCAACGCCCGCGCGTCGGCACGCTGTTCGTCATTCCCGGACGGGGCGACACCCTCCGGATCAACGGCAGCGCCCGCGTGATGGCCGACGCCGACTACTTCGACGCCATGGTCGTGCAAGGCAAGCGCCCCATCCTCGCGCTGCAGATCGCGATCGAAGAGGTGTTCTTCCACTGCGCGAAAGCATTTCTGCGGTCGGACGCGTGGAAGCCCGAAAAGTGGAACCCGACCGCGGTGCCGAGCGTGGCGCAACTGGTCAAGCTGATGGACGCCGATGCCGACGTCGACGAGTTGCGCAAGCACCTCGACGAGGACAACATGCGCAAGATCCTCTACTGATCCTTACGACTATCTGACGGCGGGCGGCAACTTCCCGCAGCTCACGACCCGCGAGCGCGCGGTTTTGCACGCCCTGACACGCAGTGTCGGCGTGCAGACACGCGCGCTCGCGCAGAATCGGGGGATGCGTAAGGAGGCGGGTGCGGTTGCGGTTGCCGTGGTGCTCGTCGTCGCGGCGTTCGTCGTCCCGCACCTGCATCTGGAGACGGTCACGCCGCTGCTCAATGCGACCCCGGAACGCTTCCGCGACTTCGCCGCGACGTCGCCGATCTTCGGCTGGTGGAACACCCACGTCGGCCCGGGCACCATCCCGGCCATCGCGATCGCCATGGCCGCCGTCCTGTGGGGCCCCACGATCGCGCAGCGGATGCCGTGGCGGTGGCTGCCGTGGACGGCATGGGCGGTGTCGTGTGCGTGGGCGTTCAGCCTCGCGATGATCGACGGCTGGCAGCGCGGCTTCGCAGGCCGCCTGACCGCCAAGCACGAATACCTGCTCGAGGTGCCGACCGTCACCGACATCCCCGTGATGCTGCGCACCTTCGCGGGCCGGATCCTCGACTTCCAGCCCGATTCCTGGATCACCCATGTGTCCGGACATCCGCCGGGCGCCCTGCTGACCTACGTGTGGCTCGATCGCCTCGGCCTGGCCGGTGGCGCGTGGGCGGGGCTGCTCTCGCTGCTGGCCGGTTCGAGCATCGCGGCCGCCGTGGTCGTCACGGTGCGCGCGCTAGCCGACGAGGACACCGCGCGCAGAGCCGCCGTCTTCGCCGCCGTCGCTCCGACGGCGATCTGGATCGCCGTCTCGGCGGACGGGTACTTCGCCGGCGTGGCCGCCTGGGGGATCACCCTGCTGGCGCTGGCCGTCACCGGGACCATCCGGCTGCCGCTGGTGGCAGCGGCAGCTGCGGGTCTGCTGCTGGGGTGGGGCATCTTCCTCAACTACGGCCTCGGGTTGATGGCGTTGCCCGCCGTCGCCGTGCTGCTCAGTGCCAGGTCATGGCGTGCCGCGGCGCGTGTCCTGGCGCCGGCCGTCGTGGTGGCCGCCGCGGTGGCCGCGGTGTTCTTCGCGGCCGGATTCTGGTGGTACGACGGCTATCTGTTGGTCCAGGAGCGGTACTGGCAGGGCATCGCGATGGAGCGACCGTTCCAGTACTGGGGGTGGGCGAACTTCGCCGCGACGGTGTGCGCCATCGGGCTCGGCAGCGTCGCCGGGCTCGGCAGGGCCTTCGACATCGCGGCGATCAGGCGGCGCTCCGGGCTGCACCTGCTGGTGTTCGGGGCCCTGCTGGCAATCGTGTTCGCCGATCTGTCCCAGCTGAGCAAGGCCGAAACCGAACGGATCTGGCTGCCCTTCACCGTCTGGCTGGTCGCGGCGGGGGCGTTGCTTCCCTGGCGGTCACTGCGATGGTGGCTGGCGCTCAACGTGATCGGCGCCCTCGCCATCAACCACGTCATTCTGACGAACTGGTAACAATCGCGCCGCCACCCAGAAGAGGGGCACACACACCCACACGACGGCGATGGCGATCCACAGTCCCAGCGCATAGTTGCGGTCGAGCACCGAAGAATTGTCGAGATGCAGGCCGGGTTTCGTGTACACCGGCACGGCCAACAGGCCCAGCACCACGCTGCACAACGCCGCCACCGCGACAGGCGACCGCCATCGCACGGGAATGAACGTCCGACCCGCCAAACCAAGCGCGGCACACAACGGCGCGAAGACGAAGTCGTGCACGATCACCGCGATCGCCGCCCACATGACGATACGGACGAGAGACGGGTTGTCCCACAACAGAATCGCGCCGTACACGCCGATCCCGACACCTGCCAGGATCAAGGCCGCCCGGATCGCCGTCATGGGATGACCTCGATGCGCGTCAACCACTTGGTCTGCAGCACACCAGGTCTCGACGGTGCGATCAGCCGGCACGGATACCCGTGGTCCAGGTTGAGCGTTTCACCGTTGACCGACAGCGCGATCAACGTCTTGTCGTCACGTGCGTGGCGTGCAGGCAACACCGTGCGCGAGTACGGACCCGGCGGTTCGAGCGAGATCATCCGGACGTCGGAATCCGGTGGTGCACCGACTTGCCCCACCAGGTAGGCGAGCACCACGCCCGTCCAGTCGGCGTTCGCACTCCAGCCTTCGACACAGGCGATCGGCAGCCGCTGCGTGCTCTGCGGCATCGCCTTGAGATCGTCGACGGTGAAGACCTTCATGCGCTCGCCGTTGACCACGGTGAGCCGGTAGTCGGGGGATCGCGCGGATCTCAAGACGCCGGCCGCGAACGCCGACCTGTTCACCGGAACCCCCTGTGGCCCTTCCCCGGAACGGGGCGCCAGCACCGAGACCTTGCGCAACGCAGGCACGGTCTGCCCGACGGTAACCAATGTCGCCACACCCGCCGCCAGCCAGGTTCCCCGCAGCACCGTGCGCCGCGACGGCACCGGAAGGTCACCGCGGGGTATGCCGTCCAGCGGCTCCCCGAGCGCACGCCGGATCACCGGTAGCTTCACGCCGATGTGCACCAGCACCGCGCCCATCGCGACATACGCCATCGCGTAATGCGCTGTGGTGAAAAAGAACTGGAACACGTACCACTGAGCGATGTTGAGCAGGCCGGTGGTCAGCTGAAACAGCATGGAGGCCATCAGCACCAGGATGGATGCCCGCTCGATCACCCTGGGCAGACTCCCGATCACCGGACGCTCGAACAGTTTCGGCCATACCGACCACAGCTTGACCACGAGCAACGGGATGGCCGCGATGCCCGACGCGACATGCAGCCCCTGCGTGAACCGGTACAGCCACACCGGCCGCGTCGGCCACACGAACCATGGCTGCGGATGCTGGATGAAATGGCTCAGCAGCCCGGTGACGAAACACACCACCACCGTCACTCCGAGTACCACGCCGACGCGGGCGGTCACGGCCGTCCCGCGTGGCGACGGCCTGGTCACGCGACCAGGCTTGCGACCACTCGCCTGCCGATGCGATGCACATCGGACAGCACGAGGCCGACATCGGCGGCCAGCTCGGGCACCGAGTCGATTCCGACGACCGCCCAACGGAACCAGGGCCCGATCGTGCTCGACGACTCCAGCCGAACCCAGCCGACGTCGATACCTTGTGTCGCCGAATCAAATTCGGCCAGGCAGCGGCCGCCCTGGCGCAGCAGCTCGGCGGCCCGCTGCAGAATCCGCCGGGGATCCCCGCCCAGTCCGACGTTGCCGTCGGCGAGCAGCACCGTCTGCCAGCGCCCCATCGCCGGAAGTTCGGCGAAAACATCGCGGTGCAATGCCGGCGCGCCACTGTTGCGCGCCAATTCGACCGCGGTCTCGGAAAGATCGACACCGAGGGCGGGAACCCCTCTGTTCACCAGGTGAGCCACCAAACGTCCCGGACCACAACCCAAGTCGATGGTCGGCCCGTCACACATGTCGACCAACGCCTCGTCGAACTCGGTGTCGGCACCGCTTCCCCCCAGCCAGCTGTTGACCGGCAGTCTGCTGACCCGTCCGTCGTCCCGACGCACCCAGCATCGCTCGCCGTCGAGGGCGCGGTCGTACAACTTCCCGAACATCAGTCCTCCCCTGTCGAAACATCGGCGGTGACATGCCAGAACCGGGATTCGGGAGCACACGCTCGCCGAACCCCGCGGATGTCGGCGATCGTGTCCACGTCGGCGAGTTCTTCCAGAAGAGCCACACGGTTGTGCGTGTGCTGCAACGCCTCAAGCGTTACAGCACCGGTGTCGGATTCCGACATCGGCACGCGGCGCAGGCATTCGGCCCGGGCCGCGTCCCGCACACCAAGCACCCACCAGCCGCCGTCGAGCGCCATGCCCAGCGCGGCGTCGTGGTCGGCGAGCGCGTGCGCGCACCGGGTCAGTAGATGGGTGTCGACCTGGGGCGTGTCCATCCCGATCTGGACGATCGCAAGCCCACCGGTGGCCGCGGCGGCGTCCAGGTGGGCGTTGGCCAGCCGGTCGGCGAAATCGTCGCCGCGTTGCGGAAGCACCGTGAAAGCATCCAGGCTCGAACGGATCTCGTCCGAGGCGGCGGCGGAATCGAGGTCGCCGGTCATCGCGACGACGCGTGCCGCAGCGGGTGTCCGTGCCACGACGTCCAAGGTGTCCAGCAACGCCGCGGCGGCGATCTCAGCGGCTTTCTCGTCACCCAGTGTGGCAGCGAGACGGGTCTTCGCGAGCCCGGGCACCGGGGCCTTTGCGACGACCAGCAGGCACACCTGCGTCACGAGATCGCCCGCCAGAAATCCCACGCGGCGATCGCACTACCGCGCACCGAACCGCTGACCTTCGACGTTCCCCCGGTGCGGGGTCCGTAGCCGACATCGCGCTCGGTGACCCACCAGCCGGCCTGCGCGGCACGCACGAGAAGTTCCAACGGGTAGCCCGAGCGGCGGTCCGTGACTCCGAGCGCAAGGAGGGCGTCGCGGCGGGCCACCCGCATCGGCGCGATGTCGTGGACCGCAAGGTGGTGCCGCTGCCGAAGCCGCCAGCACACCGCGGCCGTACCGAGCCGGGCATGCCACGGCCACTTCAGCCCGGGCGTGGGGCGACGGCGCCCGATCGCCATGTCTGCGCCCGCCTCGACGTCGGCCACCAGTGCGGGAAGCTCGCGGGGATCCAGTGATCCGTCCCCGTCGAGAACGGCCACGATGGGGGTAGTCGCGGCGACCACGCCGGCGTGCACCGCCGCGCCGTATCCGGGTGTCTTCTCCGCAACCACCCTCGCACCGTGGCTACGCGCGACCTCCGCGGTGCCGTCTGTGCTGTTGTTGTCGACCACCAAAGCGCTGTACCCGTGGGGTATTGCGGTAAGCACGCCCGGCAGCGAGGCGGCCTCGTCGAGACATGGCAACACCACTGTGACGTCGGGCATATGACCACGCTAGGCGGGGTGTCCAGGCCAGATGTCAGGCAAGGCTGACGAAACCGTGACATCGACGCTGGTAGCGGGTTTGCCGCGCTAACCTCGATGCAGTGACCAGAGTCCTCATCGCCGATGACGACGACGTCGTCCGCGACGTCGTCCGTCGATACTTGGAACGCGACGGGCTCGACGTGTCCACCGCACACGACGGCTCGGAGGCTCTGCGGCTGCTGCGGTCCCAGCGCATCGACGTGGCTGTCCTCGACGTGATGATGCCGGGGCCAGACGGCATGGCTCTGTGCCGAAGCCTGCGCCAAGGCGGCGACTACTCGGTGCCGGTGATCCTGCTGACGGCCCTCGGCGAGGAGGACGACCGCATCGCCGGCCTGGAGGCGGGTGCCGACGACTACCTGACGAAACCGTTCAGCCCCCGGGAGCTGGCGCTGCGCGTCAAGTCGGTGCTGCGTCGGTCGCCGTCGGCGACCGGGGTGCTGCCCGTCGACATCACCTCGGGGGACTTGAAGATCGCGACGGCGTCGCGCTCCGTCACCGTCGGGGGCAAACCGGTCAGTCTCACCAATCGCGAATTCGATCTCCTGCTTTTCTTCCTCACCCACGCCGACACCGTCTTCACCCGGGAGGACCTGCTCAAGCAGGTCTGGCACTGGGATTTCGGGGACCTGTCGACCGTCACGGTGCATGTGAAGCGGTTGCGTTCGAAGCTCGGTGACCGCCACCGCGTGCAGACCGTGTGGGGCCGCGGTTACATGTGGTCGGCCGAGGGTTCAGCGGCGGGGCGTCCGGATGCCGACGCCTGACTTCTGGGAAATCGTCGGCTGGGCGCTGGCGTGCTCGATACCGGTGGTGCTGGCCGGTGCGGCCGTGGTCCGGTTGGCCCGGTCGTGGTCGCTGGCGGCGAGCATGGTCGCGCTGGTGCTGATTCCGGTGCTGGCGACCCTCGCCGGGGTTCTCGGTGCGAGCGGATTCATGATCACTCAGACTTTCGAGAAGACTGGTGTCGTGCTGGTGATCGTCTCGATCGTCGCGATCCCGGCCGCGGTCATGCTCGGCCGCTATCAAGCGCGACGCACGGTGTGGGAGGCCGAGATCCGCGACTCCGAGCGGGCCGCCGAGCAGTCGCGGCGCCAGCTCGTCGCGTTCGTCAGCCACGATCTACGGACGCCGCTGGCCGGGATCCGCGCGGTGTCGGAGGCGATCGCCGACGGCGTCGTCCCCGACGAGGAAGTGCGGGTGCACGCCAAACACATCGAACACGAGTCGATCCGGCTCTCGGAGATGGTGGACGACCTCTTCGAGATGTCGAAAATCAATGCCGGAGCGCTGACCCCGTCGTTCGACAAGGTGGCGCTCGACGAGGTCGTCGACGATGTGCTTGCCGCGCACCGGATCGCCGCCGAACGCGCCGGAGTGCGGCTCGCGGCGAATCTGCCCGAGCAACCGGTGCGTGTCGTCGGCAGTGACCGCGCACTGGTTCGGGTGCTGTCGAACCTGGTGGCCAACGCGATCGCGCACACGCCGACCGGCGGCAGCGTGGAACTCGCCCTCGGCGCCGACGAGAACAGCGCGTGGGCCCGCGTCGACGACACCGGCGTCGGCATCGACGAGGCGGATCTGCCGCGCGTGTTCGACGTCGCCTACCGCGGCTCCAACAGCCGTATCCCGCGGGCGGATTCGTCGCTGCCCAGCGGTTCGGGGCTTGGGCTGGCGATCGCGGCCGGTCTGGTGCAGGCCCACCGCGGCACGCTGTCGGCGCACAACCTACCGACGGGCGCGCGCTTCGAAGTCCGCCTGCCGCTGGCCGCCGACTGAGCGTTCGCGGAATAGCATTCCTGGTCGTGATCTGGCCCGGAAGTACTGCCAGGAATGCTATTCCGCGGCAGCTCAGCCGGGCAGTGAGTTGCTGAGGCGCTCCGCGGCGGCCAGGTAGTCCTCGATGAACTCACGCACCACCTCGCGGGCGGGCTTGACCTTGTTCATCAGGCCGACACCCTGCCCGACGAAGTAGGTCGCCAGCGCCTGGGCCCCCTCGTGGCCCTGCGAGGCCAGCACGTCGATGCGACGGATCACCGGCTCGCACAGCATCGACTGCAATGGCAGACCCAGCGGCTGATGACCGTCCTTGGCCGGCGCCCACGCATTCGTCCAGTCCGACACCAGCTGCCGCGACGGCTTGCCCGTACGACCCGCTGAACGCACCGTGTCGCGTGACGTCGCCGCCAGCATCTTGGCCACCGTGTGCGGTGCGGTCTCGGCCTCCTCGGTGGTCAGCCATACCGAGCCCGTCCACGCACCCGCCGCGCCCATCGCGACCATGCCCGCCATCTGCCTGCCCGTCACGATGCCGCCCGCCGCGAGCACGGGCACTTCACCGTCCACCGCTTCGATCACCTCCGGCACCACAACCAGCGTGCTGACCTCGCCGCAGTGCCCACCGGCCTCGGTGCCCTGCGCGACGATAAGGTCGACGCCTGCGGCCACCTGTTTCACGGCGTGCTCCTTGGCGCCGACCAACGCCGCGACCGGGATGCCTCGTTCCTTACCCGCCTCGATCATGTAGTCCGGCGGCACGCCGAGGGCGTTGGCGATGAGCTTGACCGGGTGCGTCAGTGCGACGTCGAGCAGTTCGCGGCCGGTGTCACCGGACAGCGACGAGCCGCCCAGGCGGCGGTTCGGCTCAGGTTCGATGTCGTGGGCGCGCAACAGGTCGTCGACGAGGTCGCGGTACTCCTGCGGGATGCGCCCGGCCAGGTCGGAGCTCGAGAGCTTCTCACCCTTGCCTTCGAACTTCGCGGGCACGATCAGGTCGACCCCGTAGGGCTTGCCGCCGACGGCCTCGTCGATCCACGTCAGCTCCTGATCCAGCTGCGACGGCGAGTACGCGGTCGCGCCCAGCACGCCGAACCCGCCGGCGTTGGTGACCGCGGCCACCACGTCACGGCAGTGGCTGAACGCGAAGAGGGGAAAGTCGATGCCGAACTGTTCGCACAGCGCTGTGGACGTCATGGGACACAGTATGGCTTGACGGGTGTCAAGAATTCTCGGGAACCCCGCGCAGCGGCGCCGTCGCGAATTCACGCAGCCCGTCGGCAGGCTTCACGGTGGCGGTGAAGCCCAGAATCTCCGCGGCCCTGGCCGGATCCGCCACGATGTGCCGGACGTCACCGCTGCGATACTGCCCGGTGACCTGCGGCGCGACGTCGCCACGGGTCTCACACAGCGACGAGGCGACGTCGAGGATCGACACGGGCCTCCCCGAACAGACGTTGAACGCCGAGAAGCCATCCAGTTCCGACTCGATCGACGCGACGTTCGCTGCAGCGATGTCATCGACGTGGACGAAGTCACGCATCTGCCCGCCGTCTTCGAAAACCTTTGGTGCCTCACCCTTTTCGAGAGAAGAACGGAAGATCGCCGCGACGCCCGAGTACGGTGTGTCGCGGGGCATCCCCGGCCCGTAGACGTTGTGGTAGCGCAGCGCCACAACAGAACCGCCCATCGACTCGGCCCAGGCCAGCGCGTAGTGCTCCTGCGCGACCTTGCTGGCCGCGTACAGGCTGCGCGGCTTCAGCGGTGCGTCCTCGCCGACGAGCGCCCAGTCGACCGATTCGCCGCCGATCGGGCATCGATGGTCGAAGACGCCGGCGTCGAGATCGGCGCGGGTGCGCGGAAGTGGTTCGACCTCACCGTGTTCCGGACACACAAAGCGACCCTGGCCGTACACCACCATCGACGACGCGAGCACCAACCGCCGGCAGCCCGCGGCGAACATCTCCGCGAGCAGCACCGCCGTCCCGTAGTCGTTGTGCGATCCGTACGACGGTGCATCCGCGGCGTTCACACCGGCACCCACCACGGCCGCCTGGTGGCAGACCACGTCGACACCTGCGAGCACCTCGGCGAGCGCCGCGGCGTCGCGGACGTCGACGCGGCGCACGTCATCAGGCAGGACCGCGCCGGCACCGTGCGCGGCGGGCAGCATCACGTCGACGGCGACGACGTCGTGGCCGGCGTCGGCGAGTTGGGAGCGGATCCGGGTCCCGATGAAACCGGCTGCGCCGGTGAGCAATACCCTCATGGCAGATCGAAGGGCAGCTGCACCCCGTCGTGCGGGAGGCAGTGCGTACACGAACGCTCGACGGCGACGTTCGCGATGGCCTCGTGCACGAGTTGCTTGAACGGGACCAGGTTCCGCTCGAACTCGGCGAACACGTCAACCGCCTTGACGCCCTGGCCGGTTTCGACGCCGGCATCCACATCGGTCACCAAAGCGATTGCCGCATAACACATCTCAAGCTCGCGTGCCAGTACAGATTCGGGATAGCCCGTCATGTTGACCAGCCGGAACCCCTGGGCGGCGAACCATTGGCTCTCCGCACGTGTCGAGAACCTGGGCCCCTGGATGACCACCATCGCGCCACCGTCGACGACGCCGGGCAGGCCGGTGACCGCATCCCGCAGCGATGGGCAGTACGGGTCGGCGAACCCCACATGGATCCCGCCGGAGTCGAAGTAGGTGTCGGCGCGGCCCGTCGTGCGGTCGACCAGCTGGTCGGGGACGACCATCGCGCCGGGACCCAAGGCGGGGTCCAGGCTGCCGACGGCGCACGGGCCGAAGATGCGCCGCACACCGAGCGCGCGCAACGCCCACATGTTCGCGCGGTACGGCACGGTGTGTGGCGAGAACTCGTGGTTGACGCCGTGGCGCGGAAGGAAGGCGACCTCGTGCTCACCGACGGAGCCGACGGTGATCGCCGCGCTGGGTGAGCCGTACGGGGTGTCGAGGCTGACCGAGCGCGCATCTGACCCGAAGAACGAGTAGAACCCGCTACCGCCGATGACGCCTAACACTCGAGAGCTCCGGTGCGCATCCCACCATTGTGCGCACCAGGGGATGCGCGACCCGTGACGGGCGTGTGACGTTCAGTCGTCGTCGGGATCTCCGGCGGCGCGCCGGGCGCCGTCACGGATCTCGAACACGTCCGTGGCGAACCCGCCGATCGCATTCGCGACGTCCTTGACCGCAGTCGTGATGATCGACGTGATCTCGCCGACCGCCGACGCACCTGCGCCGACGATCTCCTGCACCGCGTCCTTGCCGATCTCGGCCTTGCTGAGCCGGTCATCCATGCGCTCAGTCTGCCACGGCCGGCACCTGCAAGACTGACGGTCGTGGCCACTTTCGCCCAATGGGTCGAGGGAGCGCGTCCCCGCACGCTGCCCAACGCCGTCGCACCCGTCGTCGCAGGGACCGGCGCCGCGGCATGGCTCGACGCCGCGTCGTGGTGGAAAGCGCTGCTCGCACTGCTCGTAGCCGTCGGCTTCATCATCGGGGTGAACTACGCCAACGACTACTCCGACGGCATCCGCGGCACCGACGATGTGCGCGCTGGACCGCTCCGGTTGGTCGGCTCCAAAGTGGCGGCACCGAAAGCGGTGCTGACCGCGGCGGTGCTCGCACTGGCCGTTGGAGCCGTGGCCGGGTTGGCGCTCGCGTGGTTCTCGTCCCCGTGGCTGATCGCCGTGGGCGCCGCGTGCATCGCCGGGGCGTGGCTGTACACAGGTGGCTCCAAGCCCTACGGGTACCTGGGGCTCGGTGAAGTCGCGGTGTTCGTGTTCTTCGGCCTCGTCGCGGTGCTCGGCACGCAGTACACGCAGGCGCTGCGGGTCGACTGGGTGGGGCTGACGCTCGCGGTCGCGACAGGCTGCCTGTCGTCGGCAGTGCTGGTGGCCAATAACCTGCGGGACATTCCGACCGACAAGGTCTCGGGCAAGATCACGCTGGCCGTGCGACTCGGCGACGCCAAGACGCGGGTGCTGTTCCAGGCTCTGCTGGTCGTGGCGTTCGTGCTGACGCTGGTTCTGATGCTCGCGACGCCGTGGTGCGCCGTCGGCCTTGTTGCGCTCCCGGTGGCCGTACGCGCCGCCCGACCGGTCCGCGGCGGCTTGGGCGGCCGGGATCTCATCCCGGTGCTCAAGGACACCGGCCTGACGATGCTGGTGTGGGCGATCGCGGTGAGCGTGACCCTGATCCTCGGCTAAGACTCAGCCGGCCTGCTCGTCGACGCTCAGCGTCGGTTTGCGCGCCGGATCCGCGTGGTACACGCCCCGGGATGACTGCTGCGCCGATGCCCCGACAGTCCGAAGACGCCCGCGCGGCACACCGGGTGGTCGCGGCGCTTGCCGACGCGTTCTCGGCCAAGGTCGTGGGGCAGGAGCACTTGCGCGAGACCCTGCTGATCGGCTTGCTGACGGGCGGGCACATCCTGCTCGAGAGCGTGCCCGGCCTCGCGAAGACGACTGCGGCCCGGGTGATCGCCGAATCGATCGACGGACAGTTCCGGCGCATCCAGTGCACCCCCGATCTGCTGCCCAGCGACATCATCGGTACGCAGATCTACGACGCCACCACCGCATCGTTTGTGACGCAGCTCGGCCCGGTGCATGCGAATGTGGTGCTGCTCGACGAGATCAACCGCTCCAGCGCCAAGACGCAGAGCGCGATGCTCGAGGCGATGGAGGAACGCCAGACCACCATCGCAGGCACGGAATACCCGATACCGGAACCTTTTCTGGTCATCGCGACGCAGAACCCGGTCGATCAGGAAGGCACCTACGCGCTGTCGGAAGCCCAGACCGACCGATTCCTGCTGAAAGAGATCGTGCGGTATCCCACCCCGGAGCAGGAGGTCGAGGTGATGTCGCGCCTCGACGCAGGGGTTTTCGACAAGGACCATCGCACCCGTCCGGTCGCGACCCTCGACGACATCCGGCGCTTGCAGAGATTCGCCCACGACGTCTACATGAGCCGTGACCTGATGCTGTACGCGAGCCGCCTGGTAGGCGTGACGCGCGACCCGGGAAGCCACCTGCCCAGCCAGCTCGCCAGGCTCATCGAGTACGGCGCCAGCCCTCGTGCCACCATCGCGCTGTGCACGGCGGCGCGTGCACTGGCAGTGCTGAAAGGCCGAGATCACGTGATCCCGCAAGACATCGCCGACCTCGCCCACCGCGTGCTGCAGCACCGGCTGATTCTCGGATTCGAGGCGGCCAGCGCAGGCGTCACTCCCACCCGGGTCATCGACGCCGTGCTGCAGGCGGTTCGGGTTCCCTGAGCGGCGGCGCAGATTGGGCAAGCATCTCAACAGGGCCAGAGCGTATTTCGGCACCGACACCCGTGGCATGCTCGAAGGGGGCCGCCACGCGCTGTTGCACACGCGAACCATGGAATTCGACGAGCTGCGGCCTTACGTTCCCGGTGACGACGTGCGCGACATCGACTGGAAGGCCTCGGCCCGCTCGGCGAGCGTGCTGATCAAGCGGTTCGTCTCCGAGAAGCACCACAAGGTGCTGCTCGTCGCCGACGCGGGACGCAACATGGTGGCGCTCGCCCCGGACGGCGAACGTAAATGCGAAGTGGCTCTTAACATTCTGGGCACGATCGGACTGATAACGCTGGGCCGCGCCGACGAGATCGGCCTGGTATACGGGGGCGCACGCGGCAGCCTGCGGGTGCGCCAGAGCCGCGGCGAGAATCACATCGAAAGCATGCTGACCAGTTATCAGAGCCACGCAGGTCAGCACGGTCTGAGCGATATCGCTTCGCAATTGGCTTATGTGGCAACGCATTACCGCCACTCGATGCTGATCGTCGTGGTGTCGGATGAGCCGGAGCCTGGCGAGCGGCTCGACGACGCGCTCGGACGGTTGACGGCGCGGCACGACGTGATGTGGGCGATGATCGCCGACATGCCCGCGGCGGGCGTCAAGGACGGCGGCTACGACGTCGCCAGCGGGAAGCCGGTGCTCGGCCCGGCCGCGATGGATCCCCGCGTGATCGCCGCCTACGAGCGGAGCGAGGACCGGCGTCGCCGACGGCTGGGCGAACTCATGACCTCACATGCCTTGCCGCACACCGTCGTAACGGGATCGGGACAGATCCGCCGGGCGCTCGGCGACATGACCAGGGTGTGGTCTCGTGCCGGATGATCTCCTCGAATTCGTCAGTGCTCCGCCCGGCTACTCGCTGGTGTGGCTGTGGCTCGGATTGGCGATGCTCGCCTTCGTCATCATCTGGTACGCGCTGCTTCTCGTCGTCACGATGCCGTCGCACCGACTCCGCAGGATTCCCGGCGTCGAGGAGCTGCACGGGCGGTTGCTGCGACATCGCTTTGCGAAGACTGTTGGCGCGATCACGCGTCGGCACCGCGACGGCGAGCTGTCGACAGAGCAGGCCAGCGCGGCGCTGAGCTGCACCCTGCGCAGTTTCCTCCACCAGGCCACCGGCATCCGAGCGCAGTACATGCAGTTGCGTGCCATCGCGACAAGTGATCTCGCACCCGCGGCACCGTTGCTGGAGGCCCTCGGCAGCGCACAGTTCGACCGGGCGTCGACAGTGGACGTCGGCACGCTGGGCGATCAAACCGAAAAGCTGATCCGCTCGTGGAGTTGACGTGGTGGCCGGTCGCGGCCGCCGGGATCGGCGCCGTGATCCTGGTGATCGCGCTGGCGGTGCTGGTGCCGATCAAGGGCGGTCAGGAACGTCAGCTGCCGCTGGCCAACACAGCGCGCCTGACCCGGTTGCCCGAGTACCGGGCAGTGGTGCGCAGGCAGATGCGCGCGGCGGCGGTAGCCATCGCACTCCTGATACTGCTGTGTACCGCGACCGTCCTGGCCAGCGCCCGCCCCGTCGGAACATTCTGGGACGCCGAGACTGCCGCGCCTCGCGACGACATCATGCTCTGCGTGGGAGCACCAGTGGACGACAAGGCCACCGGTCAGTTCCTGGGATACTTCGCGCGGCAGACGACCACCTACGGATCCGAGCGCATCGGATTGACCTCGTTGAACCGGCGGCTGCTTCCGTTGACGCGTGACCATCAGTTCGCCGCAGGCCGGCTCGGTGACTTCGCCCGGGACGCCCCGACGGCGCCCGCGTTCAACGCACCCGTCGAGTACGACGACTACTCCCCCACGGTCTCCGACGCACTCGCGTTGTGCCTGACCGGTTTTCCCGGTTTCGAGACTGTCGGCGACACCCGGCGATCCCTGATTTATATCGGACCGGGCGCGTTGCGCCCGCCTGACGACGACACCCCGTCGCTCTACACCGACGCCCAGGTCATCGAGATGGCCCGGCAGGCCGGCGTTCAGATCAACGCCGTCGCGACGCCGGGCCGCGACACCGCGTCGCTCAGTGCGGTGAGCGACGCGACCGGGGGGCGGTTCTTCCGGTATGACGCTGCGGACCTCGACGGTCAGCTCGACGCCATCCGCGCTTCGGCTCCGTCGGGACCAGGGGACCGGGTCGACGCCAAAGAAGACTCTCCCACTGCGGCCGTCCTCGCTGCACTCGTGTTGTCAGCGCTGCTCGGTGTTTCACTGCTGGCGGTCCGGCGATGACATTCGAACCTGTGCTGCCGCCACTCGTATTGGCCTTCGCCGCGCTCGCCCTGGTCACGCTGCGTCTGCTCTCTCTGCGGCCGGCTTACACTTCAGGCCGCCAGGCACTGTTGCGATGGTGCCTGACCACGGCGGCGATGGTTCTGGTGCTTCTGGCCGCCGCGCGGCCGGTGACGGGGACGGTGGCCGAACCCGCACCGGCGCAAACCTCGCAGACCGGCGCGAACGTGTACTTCCTCGTCGACAGGTCTGCCGATTCTGCGATCACCGATTTCGATGGCGCACCGCGGATGTCAGGGATGCGCGACGACATCGAGGCGGTGATCGACGCCCACCCCGGCGCGCGGTTCGCCGTCATCTCGTTCGCGGCGCGGCCCGCGATCGATTGGCCGCTGTCTGCGGACGCATGGAGTTTGACCCCCGTCGTCGAGGCGTTGAACCCCTATCCCGGCGCAGACAGTACCGAGGTGAATGCTGCAGCAGCTGCCAATGTTCTTCGCTATCAGCTTATTTCGGCAGGCCAGCAGTTCCCTCAGGCCCGGAATCTGGTGTACTACCTGGGTTCGGGGGCCGGGCAGTCCACGGTGCCGCAGGGCGTCTTCGACACGCCTGCCGTCGACGGTGGCGCGGTCCTCGGCTACGGAGCGGGCCCCGGCGAGAACACCCTGCGCGACATCGCCGGCCAGCTAGGCCTGCCCTTCATCGAGCGCGCACGGGGCGAAGCCCTGCCCCGCGGCGACTCCAGCTCGGATCAGGCGGCCCCCGCCGACCCTGCCGACGTTCCCGAGCGCAGCGAGCTCTACTGGGTGTTGACGATGCTGGCCTCGCTTCTGCTGCTTCCCGAGATCTACCTGACCGCCCGGGACCTTCGCAAAGCCAGAGCGACCCGCAAAGAGGTGCTGCCGTGAGCCGGGTACCTGCACGGATACGGACGCGCCGACGGCTGCTGGCATTCTCCGCGCTGCCCGCCATTGCTGCCGTCGTGCTCGCCACGAAGCTGATTTCGGTTGCTTTCGTAGGGGATTCGGCCAACGAACATTTCATGTCGGGCGACATCGGCGCGCTGCGTGAGGATGTGTCGCTGCTGCAGGTGCTCAATGTCGTCGAGCCCGCAAACGCCCAGTGGGCCGCGGGCGGGCTCGCGGTGCTGGAGGATCGACTGGACGACGCCCAAACCCAGTTCTCGGCGGCTCTGGCGAACACCGATGCGGCACAGTCATGTCCGGTGCGGGTAAACCTGGAACTCGTCACAGAGCGCCAGGGCGACATCGATGCGTGGGAAGCAAGGCTCGACGAGGCCCGGCAGACCTACGAACATGCACTGACCGTCATCGCCGACGCCCCGTCCGAATGCTTCGCAGGCAACTCCGACCCCGATCCGCAGCGAAAAGCCATGCGCCAGGACGCCGAGGCGCGGGTCCGCGCCAAGATCGCCGGTCTGGGGACGGTGGCACCCCTCGCACCACCGTCCCCTCCGCCACCAGCGGCGCCCAACGCACCCGCCCCGCCTCCCGTCACGGCCGTCGATCCCAGCGCGCCACCGGATCCGCGTCGCCTCGACGTCGGCGGCGACCCGCTGGAGGTCTTACGCCAGATCCTCCGCGATGCGGCGGGGTGACGGATGCGCTACGCGCGCGCGGTGCTGGTCCAGTATTCGGCGACCTTGCCGTTGGAGATTCGCAGCAGATCGTTGCCGGTGAACCGGGCCGGCCCGTTCTTACCCGAGCCGGTAGCAATCCAGTGAGCCGCCACCATGTCGCCGTCGACGATGGGTCCTACGTCGACGACGAACACCAGCTCCTTGAGCGTTGTTCGCGTGCGGTCGACGGCGGTCTGCAGTTCGGCGGGGCCACGCACGTCGTGCGTCGGCCAGTGTCCGACGAAGTCGGGCGTGACCAACTGAGGTGCGATGCGGTGTCCGGCCCACAGCTCTTCGATCCAGCGCTTATAGAGTCGCTGTCCGACCATTCGGCGAGGGCTACTCATTCCTATGGGACTCGTCATGCCTCGAGGACGGGTCATGACCTGCGGATTAGTCATGCATTCGGGTTTACCCACCACGAAGCGCAGCTAAGCCCAGAATCTTACAAATTCGTCATGCGGCGTCAGGTGCCGGCCGTACCGCCGTCGTGATCTTGGCCCGTCGCCCCTTGGCCACCACTGCCGTCTCCACGTAGCCGCGACTGCAGCTGTTCCCGGTCGCGGCGCCGTCGTTCGTCCATCAGCGCGATGCTCGCGGTCGCGCGCCGCCGCAACGGGCTGAAAACCCAGATGCCGAGCGGTAGGGCTATCACGATGGCGAACAGCAAAGCCACCACGACAGGGAATTCACGGATCCCGATCAGGTGCCCGACACCCAGAATCGCCGCCGTGACCACCGCAACGAGCAGCAGTCGCGCCACCACGTAGGCGAGCACGTCGAGGTACGGCCGGGATGCGGGCCGCGGGTTTTCGGACACGGATCTGAGCCTACCGATGGCGCGTATATTGACAGGAAGGAGGTTTTGAGTGGCTTATCTGCTCCTGATTCTTGTCTTGGCCGCGGTGGTCTACATCGTTTGGCGAGTGGTCCGGATGAACGCGCAACGACCGCGCACCCGGACGATCGGACCTGACGACGATCCAGAGTTTCTGCGGCGGATCAATCCGCGCGACGATCAACCCAGGTCCTGACGAGACGTGACTGCGTAGGCCCGACCGCTAACCGACCGGGTCAGAGTGACGGCGCGCCCCGGGGAAGCCGTCCGCAACCACAGCTGCCAACTCCAACAACGACTCTCGGGTCTCCTCGCGCAGGCGATCGAGGCTGATCTCGGCGCCTTCCTCAAGGTGCGGATCGAACGGAACCAGACATACTGCTCGGCAGCGCCGCGCGAAATGGTCCGAGACCTTCGTCAGATCGACTTTCGCCTTGCCTTTTCGGCCGCTCGTGCGTGCCCGCTTGCCCGCACCGGGCCGCGCCCCGTTGATCACGGCTATCGAGTTGCGCACCAGATCCTGGTGGCCGTGCGCATCGAGCCAATCCAAGGTGGCCGATGCGCTGCGCGCTCCGTCCACCGACCCGGAGCTGACGACGACGAGGACGTCGGCCTTGTCGATGACCGCCGACATCGCCGAATGCAGCATGCCGGTGCCACAATCGGTGAGCACCAGGCTGTAGAACCGCTCCAGCACTTCGACGGCGCGTGCATAATCCTCGGCCGAGAACGCCTCGGACACCGCCGGGTCGCTCTCCGACGCCAGCACCTCAAGCCGGCTGGGTCCCTGCGAGGTGTAATGGCGGACGTCGCTGTAGGCCGAAATCCCCTCGGCGTCACGAAGGAGGTGACGCACCGTCGCCGCGGTTTCCAGCGGCACCTTCTGGCTCAGAGTGCCGCGGTCGGGATTGGCGTCGACGGCGATCACGCGGTCACCACGGTTGGCCGCGAACGTCGCGCCGAGCGTAGCCGTGATGGTGGTCTTACCCACCCCGCCCTTCTGCGACAGCATGGCGATCCGGTAGCAGCTTCTCAGCGGATGCTGCACCCGGGCGACGAGACCGTTGTGCCGGATCACCTTCGGGCTCTCGCCGGGGTTGATCAGGTGGCCCGACGCCCGGTACACCCATTTGCGCCACCCTGCCGAGGGCGAGGCGGTTGTGGTGCGCAGCAGTGCTACGGCCGACGGGTCGAGGTACGGGACGATCTCCTTGCCCGGCGGCGTCGCCACGGTCACGACGGGCGGTGTGCCTTCGGGGGGTGTCGGTGCCGTCCACTCGGCGGGAACGGGCGCCATCGGGTCAGAGAATCGAAGCTGCGCCCGAAATCCGCCTGGCACCTCAGTCAACAGCTACGTCCCTTCGTACAGTCAGCCGACTTCTGCCCAATCGTCGGCTCAGCCGACTTCTGCCCGATTGTCGGCTCAGCCGACTTCTGCCCGATTGTCGGCTCAGCCGACTTCTGCCCGATTGTCGGCTCAGCCGACGCCGGCATACGAGTGCAGGCCAACGGTCACCAGGTTGATGAAGAACAGGTTGAAGACCATCGCGACGAAGCCTGCCATGTTGATCCACGCCGCTTTCTTGTCCCGCCACCCCGCGGTCGAGCGGGCGTGTAGGTAGGCGGCGTAGATGACCCACGCGATGAACGACACCGTCTCTTTGGGGTCCCAGCCCCAGTAGCGTCCCCACGCCTCCTCGGCCCAGATGGCGCCGAAGATGACGCCGAAGCCGAACACAGGGAACGCGAAGATTGTTGTGCGGTAGGCGATTCTGTCGAGCGTCTGGGCGTCGGGCAGCTTCGCCACGATGCGCCCGATCCCGTCCGTGCGGTCCGCCGCGCCCAACGCCGACATCTTCACCAGGAACAGGATGCTGGCCACACCGGCGACCAGGAACACGCCCGAACCCAGGCTGACAACCGACACGTGGATCGGCAGCCAGTAGGACTGCAGCGCAGGCATCACCGGCGCGGCATGCGAATAGAGCCACTTGCCCGACACCGTCAGCAGGATCAGCACGGGGACGAGGACGAACACCCACAGCGAGCGGTACTGCGGCTTGCGGAGCACCCACGCCGCGGCGACCAGACCGCAGAACGACGTCAGGTTGATGAACTCGTACATGTTGCCCCACGGCACCCGTGAGGTGGACAGCCCGCGCAGCACGATGCAGGCCGCCAGCAGGGCGATCCCGACATAGGTGAGCGCCATGCCCGCGGATCCGACCCGCTCGTCGAAGGGACGGCGCGGTGTGTCGGCGACGATGCCGGGTGCCGCGCTGTCCGTGGCGACGCGGCCCGCTCCCCCGCCGGCACCGACCAGCTCCCGGTGCTCCACCCTGCGGCTGCGGCTGTAGGCGAGTTCCACGGCGAACAGCAGCAGCGCCGCCAGCAGAACCAGCACCGATGAGGTGAACGCCCAGTCGGAATAGCGGGCCAGCCCGATGTCGATGGTCGTGCTCATGAAAGATCCGCTTTCTTCTCTCGCTCCGCCGGCGCGGCCTGCTCGATCCCGGTCAGAATCCGCGACGTCAGCCGCTCGAACTCGTCACCCCACCCCGAGTTGTCGGTGCGGGCCAGGCCGCCCAGCTCGACGTTCACCGTACCCGCAGGTCCCGATGAGAGCCGCACCCAGACGCGGCGGCGCCGCACGATCAGCGACACCAGCAGCCCGGCCATCATCGTCATCGAGAACACGAGCACCCAGATCTGGGCCGGGTCGTGGGACACCTGCAGGTTCACGAACGGCACCGCGCCGTCGAAGCGCACGACGGTGCCGTCGTCGAGGCGGGTGTCCTGGCCGGCGTTGAGGTTGACGCGCGCCATCTTCGTCAGACGGCCCTGACCGATCATGCGCTCGTCGAGAGAGAAGACCGACTGCGGCCGGCCGGTGTCCAGACCGGTGTCGCCCTTGTAGATGTCCACCGCAACGGCCGGGTCCCGCATCTCGGGGAAGCTCGACGACAGCAGCGTGCCGTGCAGCGAGGCCGTCGGCGCGAACAACCCCTGGATCGCGATCTGGTTCTTGCGGCGCTCCCGCTCGTCGGCGTAAGTGCCCCCGGGCGGATCGAAGCGCATCGCACCCGACGACAAAAAGCTGATCTGATCCTCGGGGCGCCACTGCAGTGTCTGGGTTCGGGTCTGCCCGTCGGGGAAGGTCACCGTGAACGTCGGGGCGTAGCCGTGGCCCTGCAGATAGACGCGGTCGCCCCCGACGCGCAGCGGCTCGTTGACCTTGAGCAGATAAGGCTGCCAGCTGCCGGAGGTCAGGTCGTCGCCGGCCTGATAGTCGATGTCGGCCTGGAAACCCACCGCCTGACCGTTGTCCAGGTAGGTGGCCTGGAAGTCGTTGACCCGGATGCACATCGGGTACAGCGAGGTTCCGTCGACGGTGTTGCCGGCCCGAAAAGAGTCGAACGCCGCCGGCGAAGCGGTACAGAAACCGGGGCCGCCGTCGGCGATGACGATGACGTTGCCCTCGTAACTGAACAGCTTGCCCGCGGCGATCGCGACGAGCAGGCCCAGCAGCGAGAAATGGAAGACGATGTTGCCGAACTCCCGCAGATAACCCTTCTCCGCGGAAATCTCAGTGCTTCCGCCCTCCTGACGGGTTACGCGCCGCCAGCCGCGCAGCCGTTCGTCGACGGATGCGGCCATCGTGGTGATGTCGCCGCCCGGGATCTCGGCGGTGTGGTGTTTGGGTAGCCGGCTCAGATTGCGCGGCGCGGCAACGGGTGTGGCGCGCAGGCTGCGGAAGTGCTCGACCAGCCGCGGGGTGAGGCAACCCACCAGCGAGACGAACAGCAGGACGTAGATGGCGGTGAACCAGAAGCTGGAGAACACGTCGAACGCCTGCACGCGGTCCAACCACGGCCCCAGAGTTGGGTGTTCGGCGATGTATTCGGCGACCTTGCCCTCGTTGAGGCTGCGCTGCGGCAGCAGCGCGCCGGGAATGGCGGCGAGCGCGAGCAGGAACAGCAGCACCAGCGCGGTGCCCATCGACGTCAGGGTGCGCCAGGTGTTGCGTACGAGCGCGAGCAGACGCGAGATCGCCCGTCTGGGCCGCGATGTGCGCGAGTTCGTGTCTGCCGGCGGGGCTGTGGTGACCATCAGATCGGTAGCCTCACGTCGCTGACGAACGCGTCACGTACCCAGGAAACGAATTCGTTCCACAACCCGGTGACCAGTGCGGCGCCGACGAGGATCATCAGCACGCCGCCGACGATCTGGATCGTGCGGGTGTTTCGGCGCAACCAACCGAGCCCGGCGACGGCGCGTGCCGAGCCGAAAGCCAAGAGCACGAACGGGATTCCGAGACCAAGGCAGTAGGCGATGACCAGCACCACGCCGCGGACCACGTTGCTGCCCTCGGTTGCCGATGCCACCGCGATGACCCCTGTCAGCGTCGGGCCCAGACATGGTGTCCACCCCAGCGCGAACACCGCGCCCAGAAGCGGGGCGCCGCCGAGGGTGGAAATCTGGCGCGGGGTGAAGCGGGTGTCGCGCTGCAGCATCGGCACCAGGCCGATGAACACCAGACCCATCAGGATCGTCACGACGCCGCCGATGCGCTGCAGCAGAACCTGATTGGTGATCAGCGCGGTCGTCATGCCCAACACCGCGACGGTGCCGAGCACGAACACGACCGTGAAGCCGGCGACGAACAGCGCCGCCGCTCCCGCGACGCGCAGACGCGCACCTTTGAGGGCCACCGCAGCGCCGGCACGATCCTCGACGCCGACGACAGCGGCGAGATAGGACAGGTAACCGGGCACCAGCGGCACCACGCACGGTGACGCGAAGGACACCAGCCCCGCCAGCGCGGCCAACCCCATCGCCAGCAGTAGCGGTCCGGTGGCAGTCAGTTGGTCGATCTGGTCGAGGTTCATTGCTCAGCGGCCAGTCGTTCGACGACGGGTTGCAGATCCTGGGCGAGCAGTTCGCGCAGGAACACCGCCGCCACGCGGTGCTGACGGTCGAGCACCACCGTCGACGGGATCACCGTGGTGGGATAGCGCCCGCCGAACGCGATCATGGTCCGCATCGGCGGATCGTAGATCGACGGGAACGTGACGCCGCGGTCGATGACGAAGTCCCGCGGTGCGTCGATGTTGTTGTCCCGCACATCGATTCCGAGGAAGGCCACGCCCTTGTCCCGGGTCGCCTCGTACACCTGCTGCAACTGCGTGATCTCGGTACGGCACGGCCCGCACCACTGACCCCACACGTTGATCACGACGACGTCGCCGTCGAAATCGGTCAGCGAGATGGTCTTGTCGGCGTCCATCAGGTCGGGGCCCGACAGCGGCCCCGGTGTGCCGCGGTCCTGCGGCGGGTCGTAGAAGATGTCGGTCTGACCGCCCGGTGCGACGAACTCGAAGGTGCCGCCCTGGGCGACGGCGTCGCTGCCGGTGGAGCATCCGGCGACGACGGCCACAGCCGCACACGCTGCCGCCAGCGTGCGCACCATGGCCACTACCCGATTCACTGCCCGGCCAGCTCCGCATACCCCCAGCCGACAAAGGAATCCCCGTGGAAGTAGAACGACGTCACCGACGCGAGATTGCACATGCGCCGGGTCGGGAAGTGATGCAGCTGTTTGTCGGTCATTGCGCGCCGCAAGGTTTCCACCGGCAGCTGATGGCTGACGCACACCGCTTCATGCCCCTCCGCGGCTTCGCGGGCGCGGTATACCGCGCGCTTCATGCGGGCCGCGATGTCGCGGTACGGCTCACCCCACGACGGCGTGCGGGGATTGCGCAGATGCCACCAGTTGCGCGGGTCGCGCAGCGCACCGTCGCCCGGTGAAACCTTCTGTCCCTCAAAGATGTTCTCCGACTCGATCAGTTCCTGGTCGGTGTTCACGACGAGGCCCTTGTGCGCCGCGATCGGGGCCGCGGTCTCCTGGGCGCGCTCCAGCGGCGACGCGACGACATGGGTGATGTCGCGCAAGGAGAGCCAGTCGGCGACGGCTCGGGCCTGCGCCTGGCCCCGCTCCGAAAGGTGGTAGTCGGGAAGGCGGCCATACAGGATCTTGTCGGGGTTGTGCACTTCACCGTGGCGCATCACGTGCACGATGGTCTGATTGGCGCCTCCGGCACCGGGCGTGTTCGTCGTCATGCGGTGGCCTGCGCGGCGGCCTTCGCGGCAGCCGGCAGGGCGGCGGCGATCCGGTCGAACGCGTCGTCATCGAGAGCTGTTGAGACGAACCAGGCTTCATAGGCGCTCGGAGGCGGATAGACACCTCCGTCGAGCAAGCCGTGGAAGAACGCGGGGAACCGCCAGGTCTCGGTCGCTTTCGCGGAGGCGAAATCAGTGACCGGAGCGGCGCCGAAGAACACGCTGAACATGTTGCCTGCCCGCGGAATACAATGCGACACACCGGCTTTGGTGAGCGCATCGCCGATCAGCCCGACCAGCCGGTCGGCATTGGCGTCCAGCTTCGCGTAGGCATCGTCGTCGGCGGCCCGCAACGTCGCCAGGCCCGCGGCCATCGCGACCGGGTTCCCCGACAGGGTGCCGGCCTGATACACCGGCCCGAGTGGCGCGAGCCGTCCCATCACTTCGGCCTTGCCGCCGAACGCCGCGGCGGGCAGCCCGCCGCTCATCACCTTGCCGAACGTGAACAGATCCGCGTCGACAGGGTCGACGCCGTACCAGCCTGCGCGGCTCACACGGAAACCCGTCATCACCTCGTCGACGATCAGCAGTGCGCCGTGGGCGGAGGTGATGCGGCGTAGGTCGGCGTTGAACCCGGGCAGCGGAGGGACGCAGCCCATGTTGCCGGGGCTGGCCTCGGTGATGACGCACGCGATCTGGTCGCCGAACAGCTCGAAGGTGTCCTCCACCGCGGCGACATTGTTGTACGGGAGCACGATGGTGTCCGCGGCCGCCGCGCCCGTCACCCCGGGCGAGGACGGCAAGCCGAGGGTGGCCACCCCGGAGCCGGCGTCGGCGAGCAGCGCGTCGCTGTGCCCGTGATAGCAGCCCGAGAACTTCACGATCTTGGCCCGCCCGGTGTAGCCGCGGGCCAACCGGATCGCGCTCATCGTGGCCTCGGTGCCGGAGTTCACCAGCCGGACCCGCTCCACGGGCGCGACCCGGTCGACGATCTCGCGAGCCAGCTCCGACTCCGACGGCGTCGGGGCGCCGAACGACAGCCCGTCGGCGGCGACCCTCTGCACCGCCTCGACCACGGCCGGATGCGCGTGACCGAGGATCATCGGACCCCACGAACACACCAGGTCGACGTAGCGGTTGCCGTCGGCGTCGGTCAGCCAGTAGCCCTTGGCCGACGTGATGAACCGCGGCGTCCCGCCGACGGAGTTGAAGGCTCGCACCGGGGAGTTGACCCCGCCGGGGATGACGGAGGACGCGTCGGCGAACAGCTTCGCGGACAGGTCGGTACTGCTCATGCGACCAGTCTCCCAGCCGGGTCAAAAGCGTCAACTACAGGGTGTAGTGGTGCTAGTTCAGCCAGCACTCTCCGCGGCCGCTGAAGCGGTCCACCGCGACCGCGCGCCCCATGACCTCGCCGTACTGCGCGTCGAACGCAGGCAGCAGCGCCCGGTTGAGGTGTTCCAGGTGGTCTTGCCAGCGGCGCAGTTCCGGCCCCCTGGCCTGTAGTTCGTCGAGCACCGCGCGCTCGTCGATGGTCAGCAGCCGGTTGTCCTGCAGGACGATCTGGCCGTCGACCATCACGGTGTCGATCGACGAGCCGTTCTCCGAGTAGACCAGGTGCAGTTCGGGCTTGTTGCGCGGCGTGAACGCCAGTGACGTCATGTCGTAGAACACCAGGTCTGCGCGCTTGCCGACCTCGATGCTGCCGACGGTGTCGGCGAGTCGGGCTGACCGCGCGCCGCCCAGCGTTCCGGCCGTGAGCACCTCGGCCGCCGTCGGCCACTGACGGTAGTCCGGCCCGGTGACCTTGTGCAGCAGTGCGGCGGCCTTGACCACCTCCGACATGCGCGCGGTGTCACTGCTCGACATCCCGTCGGTGCCCAGTCCGATGTTCACCCCGGCGGTGCGCAGCCGGCGCCAGGGCGCGATTCCGGATCCGAGCTTGAGGTTGGAGATGGGGTTGTGCGACACCGAGGCCGACGTGTCGGCCAGCACGTCGACGTCGGACTCGGTCAACCAGATGCCGTGAGCGATCGTGACGTGCTCGGACAGCACCCCGAGGGAGTGCAGGTATTCGACCATCGTCTTGCCGTAGAACTCCTCGCCGGTGACCGCTTGCGTGCGGGTCTCCAGGACGTGGATGTGGAATTCCAGGTTTTCCCGGCGGGCCAGCTCGTCGAGGGAGATCAGCAGCTCAGGCGAGCAGCGCTGTGGTGCCGACGGGCCGAGCATGAACCGCAGCCGGCCGTCGGCGTAGTCCCGGTAGCGCTGCGCGGAGTCCTGCGCGTACGCGAGGTAGGTGGCGCCGTCGGTGACCTCCACCCCGTCGAGCTCGGCGCGCAGCTCGGGCGCCAGCGCATCCGCCAGGAACGGAAAGTGACTGACGAACGACCGGTCCATGACGTGGCCGGACACGTTCGCACGGATCCCCGCGTCCCGGTAGGTCTCGAACACCGCGGCCAGCTGCTCTTCGGTCTGGCCCGGGATCTCAAGGACGTCGTCGACGAGTGTGGTCACCCCGTTGCGCAGCGACTCGATCGCGACCAGCGCCGAGCGCAGCCGGATCAGATCCGGTGAGAGCGGCGCCAATCCCAGCACCGGGTAGGACAGCAGCATCCAGTGCTCCAGCGGCAGGTTGTCCAGCCGCGCCCGGAACAGCGCCTCCCACGAGTGGGTGTGCGCATTGACGTAGCCGGGGACCACCAGGCGGTCCTGCCCGGCCAGCACGGTCTCCCCCGGTTCGGGCGTGAGCTCCGTGCCGATCTCGGTGATCTGTCCGCCGCGGATCCGGATGGAGCGGGTGACCGGTTCGGCGCCGGTCTGCGCGTCCATCGTCAGCACGGTGGCGCGGTCGATCAGGACGGCATTCATGCGTCGACCCGGCGCGCCTTCGGCAGCTCCAGCGCCGCATAGACCAGACCCGCAGTGAGGCCGCCGGCCAGCCACGACAGGTCGATGCCGCCCAGCGCAATAGCCACCGGACCCTGCATCACCGGGACCATGCCGTACATGAACAACCAGGTGGCGGTGATCCCCAGGGCCAGCGCCAGCAGCGCGCTGACGCGCACCGGAGGCAGCGTCGATCGGGCGGGCGGCGCGAGCAGTTCCGCGGCGTCGATACGCCCGCGTGCGACGCCGAACCAGTGCACCAGCATCACCGCCGCCCACGGCGCCACCCAGCCGACGATGCCGACCAGCCAGGCGTCCAGCGTCTCGGCGAACTCGCCGTTGAGGACGAAGAACACCACGGCGCCCATCGCGACCACACCGATGACGAGGTTGAGCACCCTGCGGTTGATGTGGATGTCGAGGGCCTGCGTGGAGACCGCGCAGGTGTAGATGTTGAGGATGTTGGTGGCCAGCGGGCCGTGCACCACCAGCAGCAGCACCGGGATGGCAAGCACACCGTAGGCGTCGACGATGATCTCGCCGGGGTCCGACGATGCGCTCAGCGTCGCCAGGGTCGCGCCGAGCGCGCCCAGCCACACGACCGGGATGAACTGACCGAGGGCGCTGGCGGCGAACAGCTTGCGGGCCGGGACCTGCGTGGAGACGAACCGGGAGTAGTCACCGGCGTATCCCAGCCAGGTGATGCCCCAGCCGATGCCGATGGCCGTCATCACGGCGGTGATCGCCGCGAAGTGCTGCGCTCCGGTCAGCGCGGGGTCACCGGTGTAGCCCCAGGAGACGTCGAGTCCGAACCAGGCGACGGCCGTCATCGCGATCAGCACGACGACCGTGGGCGGCACCGTCCAACGCTCGAACGCGGCGATGACGCGGTAACCGAACCACGCGATCACGACCTGGATGGCCATGATGATGCCGGCAACGACGATGCGCGCGGCGTTGTTGGTCAGCTCCGGATCGACCAGACCGATGCGGCCGAGCAGTGCCATCACCAGGTCGAGGACGATCCACGTGTTGACCGCACACCAGCCGATGCACAGGACGGCCTGTACGGCGGCCGGGACGTAGGCGCCGCGACGGCCGAAGACCGCGCGCGACAACACCATTCCGGTGACGCCGGTGCGCTGGCCGATCACGACGAACACGCCGAACAGCGACATGCCGATCGCGTTGCCCACGACCAGGACGGCGATCGTCTCGAACAGCCCGAGCCCCATGCTCACGCCCAGGGCACCGAGGATCCAGTTGATGGGCGCGATGTTGGCGCCGGCCCAGATCCAGAACTGGCCGCGCACGTCGGTGGTTTTGGCGGATTCCGGGATGACGGCGAGCTCGGCTTCGAGGTCGTGGCCGCCGCCCGGCGCCGACGAGGATGTCGGTGAGGTGTCGAGAGAGGTCATGGGGTCCTTCGCTTCTGGTGAAGTCTGCTGGGCAGGCGCGGCGATGCGCCGAGGTGGTTCCATCCTCATCGGTGCAAGCTAGTACCAGCTATAGACAATCTGTAACCAATACTGAGCAATCCCTATAGTTTTTGGATATGTTTCCCGAGCAGGCCTCGCTGAGCGTGCGGGATGCCTTGGACGACCCGGTGCTGGCCGCCGCGCGCCCGCGGATCCTCACCGGCTGGGAGCGGCTCGAGCAGCCGGTCAGGTGGGTGCACACCAGTGAGGTCCTCGACATCGCCGAACTGCTCTCCGGCGGTGAGATGCTGCTGGTGGCCGGTGTGATCCTCGGCGACTCATCTCCGGACCAGCTGCGGTTGTATCTGGACTCGCTCGCCGACGTCGGCGCGGCCGCCCTGGCCATCGAACGCCCCCGGGTCGGCAGCATCCCCGAACCGCTGATCGAGCAGGCTGCGCTGCGCGGCTTCCCGTTGGTCGAATTGACCGAGGTGGTGCGCTTCGTCGACGTGACACGGGCGCTCAACAGCCGTCTGGTCAACGAGTCGGTCCGCGCACTGCACTTCAACGACGAGGTCACCCACATGCTGGCCGGTGTGCTGGCCGCCCAGGGAGATCTGGACGAGATGGTGTCGGGACTGAGCGAACTCAGCGGCTGCTCCATCGTCGTGCGTTCGGTGTCCGGAGCCGTCCTGGCTGCCGCGGAGGTCCCCGGGTCTCGGCCTCACAGCTACGCCCATGTCGCCGCGGTGGAATCGGCCGGCGTGATGATCGCGACGATCGAAGTGCTGCCGCAACCGGGGGTCGACCTGCAGATGATCACTGCAATCTGCCGGCGCGCACCCGAACCTCTCGCGCTGGCGCTGCTCCAGTGGCGGCCGATGACCCGCTCGGACCAGGCCGTCCGGGAGGTCTTCCGGCTGCTCACCCTCGCCGAGGACACCTCCCGGGGGCCGGCCCAGCGAGCCGAGACCGCGGCCGCGCTGCGCCGCGCGACAGGCAATCTCGGGTTGGCGCCCGGCGGCTGGTACGTCGGCGTGGTCGCGGTCAGCGTCGACGGGCCCCTGCAGGTGGCGGAGTTGTCGGCAGCGCTGCACCGCGACGATCGACGCGTACTGTCGGAGATCCGCGACAGCCGGTTCCGGGCGGTGGTGCGCTGCGACAGCCGACTCTCGCCCGCCGATGCGCTGGAAACCCTTGTCGGCCAGCTCAATTCGACGGCGCTTCCGAGCGCGCTACGGATCGGCGTGACCGACCCGCAGCGCGAACTGCCCGACGTGGCCACCGCGATGGCCGTCGCCGCGACGGCGGCACTGCACGCCACCGCAACCGACTACGTCAGCCTTGCGCGCGACTACACGCTCACCCACTTTGTGGCACAACTCGATTCGGATGCCGTAACGCAGTTCCTCGACGCCGCGCTGGGCCCGCTGCGCACCGCGAACAGATCCGGCGAGCTGCTCGCCACGTTGGCCGCCCTGTTCCGCACCGGCAGCCGGGTGGCCGCGGCGGAGTCCCTGCAGATCCACCGGCAGACCATGTATCAACGGATCGCCCGCATCGAGTCGATCCTCGGACGTCGCCTCGACACCTCCGACGGATCGACCGGGGCCCTGCGGGTCGCCGTCGAGATCGCGGTGACGCTGGCCGATCGCTGAGCGACGGTAACGCGCGATCACAGGGGCCGGTGGTCACTGCGCCGGTGTGAGTGCGAAGACCGGATGGTCGACGTCGTCAGGCAGCTGGCGCCAGTACGACTCGACGACCCTGCCCGCCAGAGGACGGTAGGCAGCGATGACGGGAGCGCGTCTGTCGACGGGCACCTCAGTGGCGACATATGAAGTGTCGCCGATCTTCACCTTCGGATCAGCCCGCACATTCCTGACCCAGTCGGACTCGCCGCGTGTCGACACCAGATACTTCACGCCGTCGACCTCGGGCACGATGACCGGGATCTGTTGCGGGCGCCCGCTGTGGCGCCGCCTCACGGTGAGTGTCTGGCCCATCCCGAAGACCATCGCGACGGGGTTGAAGATCCGCCGCGTGAACCAGGGTGGCTTGAGGTAGGCCATGACGTACGAGTCTGAACGTCGACTTGTATGTGCCGCAACGGCCCGCGGTGAATCAGGCGCGCGGCCTGACCGTCGCACGGATCGGACCGTGCGCGACCGTGGTGAACGGCACGTCGACCGCGAACTCCGCGTCCAGCGACGTCACCTCGAAGCTCCGGATGATCGTGGCCAGCGCCAGCGTCGTCTCCAACCGGGCGAAGTGCTCCCCGATGCACGAACGCGCCCCGCCGGCGAACGGCAGGAAATGCCAGCGATCGCGCGCAGCGGTGTTCTCGGGGCTGAACCGGTCGGGGTCGAACCGCTCAGGATCGGGCCAGATGTCCGGATCACGGTGCAGCGCATAGATTCCGACCGCCACGAGCGTGCCCGCCTCGACGCGGTACCCGCCGACGGCGATGTCGCGCACCGCGAGGCGCCCCACACCCGCGGCGGGCGGGCAGAGCCGCAACGCCTCGTGCAGCACCTGGATCGTGTAGCTCAGCTGCGGCACGTCGGAGGGCTGGAGCTCCCGGTCACCCAACGCGGCCGCCTCTGCAGCCACCCGGCGCTGAATGTCGGGATGATGACCGAGGACCCACAGCGCATACGTCAGCGCCGTCGCGGTGGTGTCGTGCCCGGCCAACATGAAGATCAGCAGGTCGTTGCAGATGTCGTCGTCGGACAGGCCCTGCCCGGTCTCGGGATCCCTGGCGTCCATCAGCGCGCGAACCAACGGTGCGTCGCGGTCCGGATCGGCCCGGCACGCTTGCAGGATGTCGGCGGTGACCTGGCGCATCTCGGCAACAGCGTGCCTGGCCCGCCTGCGCGCCGGAGTCGGCAGCCAGCGCGGCGCCCGGATCGGGCGCAGCGCGCGGTCCGCGGTGTAACCGGACGCCACGTGCATGTGTTCGGCGATGACGTCGGCGCTGTCGTTGAGGTCGACGCCCAGCACCGAGCGGCCCAACGACTGCATGGTGATGCGGCGGCATTCGAGATCGAGGTCGACCTCACCCCCACCGGGCCATGCATCGACGAATCTCTGCGCGGCCTTCGACATGTGTCCGCCGAACAACTGGACGTTGCGCCTGGTGAAGACCGGCTGAAGTGCACGCTTGCGAGGCCGCCAAGGCTCGTTCGGCAGCACGAACAGGCTGTCGCCTGCCATGTTCTGCACTTCTTCGTGCACGATGCAGCGTTCGGAGAAGGCGTCGTTGCGGCCGAGGACATCGCGAATGCCGTCGGGGGAGAACACGGCGACGAACGGCGGGAAGAGCCATTTCGGCGCCACCTGCACGCGCGTGATCGGACCGCCGGCGGCGCGGACGCCGAGCTGACCGGTGTCCAGCGTGCGCACCAGCTTCAGCAACTGCCGGTACGGCAGCGGATTCCTGGGGGCCAGGGGCAGGCTCTCGACGCTGGTCTCAGTCCCGGCGACCACTGTGATCACTCCATATCAGGACAGCTCCCCCGCCGCCGGTCATCACGGTGCCTGGCATGACGCGCAGGCGGTAGGGCGATAGCCGCAGCACGGCGAACTCGTCGGAAGACGGACCGTCTTTCCACATCGGGATGATGAAGGGGTCGTAGCCGACGGGCTCAGGCGCTGTGGCGAATTTGTTCCACACCGCGGCGCACGTGTCGTCGTCGGTGTACCACTCGACAAGACACTCCGCCGAACAGGTGTCGTGTGTGGTGGTCCAGTAGCTGACGGACACGTCGGGATGCACCGCCAGGTGCGCTCGCTTGAGGGGTGTCGGCACGGTCGCGACCCAACCGAAGAGGTCGGTACCGTCCCACTCCCAGATCGGGTGCAGGATGCGCGTACGCGGCCTTCCGTCGCTGTCGACCGTCGCCACCGACGCCCAGACGATCGAGTGGGCCATGTCGACGAAGGCGGGCGCGGTGTAGTCGAGCGCTGACACAGGTTCTAGATGTAGCAGACAGCGTTGCGGCTGTCTGCCGACCGTCACTCCTCCAGTTTCTTGCGGAACTCCTCGGTGTTGCGGTACTCGACGTTGCCCTCGTCCGCAGATGTCTCGATCTTGCCCTTGTCCTCGTCGTCGACCCAGTCGGTGACAGAGGTTCCCGACACCGTGCCGCTGCTGCCCGGCAACGTGGTGGTCTGCAGGTCGTCGGCGTAGGCCTTGGCCATCTCCTTGGCCTTCTCGCGGTGCTCGTCGGTGATTTCCGGTTTCTCGGTGAGTTCCTGATTGTCGGGATCTGGTGTCTCGGTGACGTGTTCGAGCTGGACGTCTGGCTTGTCCCCGGGCTGACGCTGCTCGGTCTGGTTCTGTGTCATGCCTAGCGGGCTGCCCGAAAGTGTGAGCTGCGAAACACGGCCTCACGCAGGCACCCCGCGCAGCGCCACCGGCAGGCTGGGCAGGAAGTGCCGGCGGGCGAACGCGCGGATGTCGTCGGCCGTCTCCAACGGTTGGGCGCTGGGCAGCAACAGCGCCATCGCGGCGTAGCGCAGGATGCAGTCGGCGAGGTCGTCGACCGTGTCGGGACCGATGCGTTCAGCAAAGCCCGGCGGGAAGATGACCCGAAGCGCCTCGGCCATGCGCTCGATCGCAGCCGTGTGGTACTGGCCGGCGAGGGCGAGCACGAGCCCCGGTTCTTCGGTGATCATCTGGTGCAGCACCCGGTGGCCGCGGAACTTCAGGATGGAAAGGGTGAATGCCTCGACGTAGTAATTCGATTGCGGCCCAGCGGTTGTGAGTTCGGCCGCGATATCGGCGAAGAGGGCCACGTTCTCCCGCTCGATGACTGCTCCGACGAGCTCGTCCTTGTTCGCGAAGCGCCGGTAGATGGTGGTCCTGCTGACTCCTGCGCGACGTGCCACGTCCTCGAGGGCGACGCGGCGGAAGCCGTGCCGTTCGAACTCGACGACGGCGGCGTCGAGGATGCGTTGCGTACCGGGGTCAGGCACCGCGGCGGGCCGGGAATCACGCGCGGGCATAGCCCTTGACGGCGTAGCCGGTCATACGGACACCCATGGGCAGATGGTCCCAGATCCAGTTCACCGGCCGCGACCGCCAGAAGGCGGCGAAGCGTTGGTACCGACGCTCCTGCTTGTCCGTCCAGGGGAGGCCGAGCAGGGTTCGGGCGCGCGGCGGCAGCCCACCGGTCGTCAGGAAGGCCGCCAGCGGGTTGAACACCGGCGCGACGATCCGCCAGACGAGCGGGTGGACGGCCTTGGGCTTCGGGAAGCCCTTGGTGACGTAGCCGACGCCGTACTTGGCCGAGGGGTGTGCGACGAGAACCTGGTACATCATCCGATCCCAGTACTGCTCGAATTCGGCATAGGTCGCCGGCATCACGCGATCGCTGACGCCGTAGCGCCGGTACCACGTCTTCGATTCGAGCCAGATCTGTTCGCGTTCGGCGTCGGTCAGCCGCTTCACGAAGGTGTCGGCGAAGTAGTAGATCTGCTCGACGAACGTCGCGTGTGCCCAGAAGTAGGTCTCGGGATCCAATGCGTGATAGCGGGCCCCGTCCGTGCCGGGCATCTCGCCTTTGACGTGGTGGTGGAAGTCGCGGACCTGCGTCCCCGCGTTGTCCTCGTCGGTGCCGTACACCGTGTTGAAGATCGGCGGGATCGTCCGCTTGAGCCGCTCGGCGGTGTCGGCGAAGAACGTCGAATGGTCGTAAACGCCCTGGCCGAGCTCGGCGAGCATGTTCTGCAGCACGGCCGGCCTCGGGCCGATCAGGTACATGCGGTTGTCGCCGAACCAGCGCCAGACCAGGGATTGCGGCCCCAGTGGCAGGGCGTCATCCAGGTGTTCGGGCTGCTGCGCCAACTCGGTCATGCGCAACAGTGTTACAGATTCTGCACTTTGTACCAAGGTAGGTGTGGCGAGGCCCACACCAGAACGAAGGGTCACACTTCGCGAAACGGCCGCCCCGGTAGTCAGGCGACGCGAACCACTACCGTGCGGGCGGTTTCGAGAGAGCGCGGCGCCACCGGGCGATGCCGACGACGGCGAGCACACCGGCGGTGGCGGCGAGCAACAGCGACAGCGTCAGCATCGGTGCGTAGTAGACCTGGGAGATCGTGGACGGCTCGCCGTCGAGCACCGGGGCGACCACGACCTCGGTGCTGGCGCTCAGCCACGCCATCACGCAACCCAGCGCCGCCAGCCCAGCCGCCACCAGCTCGATGACGGCGCGCCGGCGGTAGTTTCCCCCGTCGCTTCGCTCGCCCCGGTCCTTTCCCCCGTCGCTTCGCTCGCCCCGGTCCTTTCCCCCGTCGCTTCGCTCGCCCCGGTCCCTTCCCCCGTTCACGACGCCGCCTCCGGCGGAATTCGTTCCTCGACAAGGTTGGTCAGGGCTGCACGCAACTGGTGGTGCTTGCGAGCCCACGCCTGCGCGGTCCGGTCGTTGGTCAGCCGCAGTCCGATCCCGGTGCGCCCGCGCGGGACACCGGTCAGTTCCCCGAGTGCGCGGGCGTACTGCCACTTCGGAGTCTCCGACCCGCTGGCCTCGGGATAGACGCGAACAATCTCCTCGGTGAGGGTGATCTCGGTGCCCTGCCGCAACTTCTCGGTGGTCAGCTCCACCGACGTGTGAATGCGGGCAGCCTTGACCTGAATCGCCAGGAACGTCGACACGAGCACGAAGAACAGCACCGGCACCACCCACTGGATGCCGTAGCCGGCGGACAGCTGAATCAGTGCCATCGCCACCCCGGCCCCCGGACCGGCCAACACCCACAGCCAGCTGGCACCTTGCTCGTAGAACAGCACCTCGGCCTCGGGGGTCGACTCCGTCACGCCGCGTCCTTCTCCTGAAACCACCGCCGCGCCGACGGCTGAACGAACAGCAGCACGCCGATGAGCAACGGGACGAGCGACACGAGGATGAACAGATGTACCGCCCCGATCAACCCCGCAATGATGACGATCACGACGATCGCGGCCGCCGCCAAAGCCAGCGTGGCCCGGTAGAACCGGCCGTCACCGCGACGCGCCCTGCCCGCCAGGAAAGCCAAAGCGCCACCGACGAGCACCGCCCCGATGCCCGTACCCCGCACGATCGAAAGGAAGGCGCCGGCATTGGCAATCTGCAGGCGCTCGGCGTCGAACGCCGCGGTGGAGGCCATCAGGCCGCCGACGATCATGGTGACCGCGCCGGCGACGAAGCACCAGAACGCGAGGTCCACGACTCGGGGTCGGCTGGATGGCGTCGCGTCGGTCATGGTCGGGCCAGCCTAACGAATCAGCGGGTGAAGAAGTCGTGGGAGTCCTTGCGGTGCAGCAGGTAGACCCCGCCGCCGACCAGCACGGACCCGATGATGACGGGAATCGCGTACGCCACCGCCAGCACGTCGGATCGCTCGACGTTGAACAGGCTCGACACCGAATAGACCACCACGGCAATCGCACCCCCGGTCAGCAGCGTGCGAGCCCAGCGGTAGCCCTGCCGCATCAGGAACATGAACGTCAGCACGGTCGCGGTGACGACGACGACGAACATCAGCGAGATCGCGAGCACGAAACCGTTGGGATGATGCGCAACTGTCACGAGGTCGACGACGTACCCGCCGACCATCAGCGGCACAGAGATCACCCACAGCCAGAACCCTGTGTCCACATCGGCGGGCCGGGCAGGCTTTTCCGGTGGCGCGGCAGGCCCTGTCACGACAGCCAGCGGGCGGCGTCGGCGGCCCAGTAGGTGAGCACGATGTCGGCGCCCGCGCGGCGGATCCCGGTCAACGACTCGAGAACCACGGTGCGCAGGTCGATCCAGCCGTTGTTCGCCGCAGCGGTGATCATCGAGTATTCGCCCGACACCTGATAGGCGGCGACGGGGACCGGTGAGACGTCGGCTGCCGCGCGCACCACGTCGAGGTAGGACATCGCGGGCTTGACCATCACGATGTCGGCGCCTTCGTCGATGTCGAGTTCGACCTCGTGCAGCGCCTCGCGCGCATTGCCCGGATCCTGTTGGTACGTGCGGCGATCGCCCTGCAGGCTCGACGCGACGGCCTCGCGGAACGGTCCGTAGAACCCGGACGCGAACTTCGCGGCGTAGGCCAGGATCGCCGTGTCTGAATAGCCTGCCGCGTCCAGACCGTCGCGAATCGCGGCGACCTGACCATCCATCATGCCGCTTGGTCCCACCACGTGTGCACCCGAATTCGCCTGTGCGACAGCGAGTTCGACGTAGCGTCGATTGGTCTGGTCGTTATCGACGCGGCCCGCGGCGTCCAGCACGCCGCAGTGGCCGTGATCGGTGAACTCGTCCAGACACGTGTCGGCCATCAACACGGTGGCATCGCCGAGGTCGGCGGCGAGATCACGCAGCGCCACGTTGAGGATCCCGTCGGGGTCCACTCCGACGCTGCCGGTGGCGTCCTTGTCCTGGTCGCGCGGCACCCCGAAGAGCATCAGCCCACCGATGCCCGTGGCCACCGCGTCCGCCGCTGCTCGGCGCAGCGACTCGCGCGTGTGCTGCACGACACCCGGCATCGACCCGATGTCACGCGGCGCGTCGATACCGTCGGCGACGAACATCGGCAACACCAGATGCCTTGGCTCCAAGGATGTCTGGGCGACCAGCCGACGTAACGCCGGGGTGGTCCGTTGCCTCCGTGGACGGTGTCGAGGAAAAGCCACTGTCGAACGTCTCCTTGTCCCCGGAATTGCATTCCAGCAGGGGAAGTTCGAGTACCGGCCTGCTGGAATGCAATTCCGGCGAATCTGTTAGCGGCGGCGGCTCTTCTTCCGCGGGGGCGGCAACGCCCCTTCGGCCCGGAGCCTCGCGGCATGCTCGGCCAAGGCCTCCACCAGCGGACCCACCGCGGCCACGTCGGGCTGTACATCCACGCGAAGCCCGAATTCGGCTGCGGTCTCGGCAGTCTTGGGCCCGATGCACGCGACGATGGTCCGCGCGTGCGGCTTACCCGCGATGCCGACGAGGTTTCGCACCGTCGAGCTCGACGTGAAGCACACGGCGTCGAAGCCGCCCGTCTTGATCATCTCGCGGGTGTGCGCCGGCGGCGGAGCAGCGCGCACCGTCCGGTACGCGGTGACATCTTCGATCTCCCAACCGAGTTCGCGCAGGCCCTCGGCCAGCGTCTCGGTGGCGATGTCCGCACGCGGCAGCAGCACCCGGTTCACCGGATCGAAAATGTCGTCGTACGGCGGGAACTCGTCGAGGAGGCCGAGCGACGATTGCTCACCGGTGGGCACCAGCTCAGGGTTGATTCCGAATGCACGCACCTTCTCGGCGGTGGCCTGCCCTACACACGCGATCTTCACACCGGAGAACGCGCGGGCGTCGAGGCCGAACTCGTTGAACTTCTCCCACACCGCCCGCACGGCGTTGGTGGACGTGAACACGACCCACTGGAACCGCCCGTCCACCAAACCCTTGACGGCCCTTTCCATCTGGGCCGGGCTGCGGGGCGGCTCGACGGCGATGGTCGGCACCTCGATCGGCAGCGCGCCATGGCCGACGAGGCGATCGCTCATCTCGCCCGCCTGATCCTTGGTGCGCGGCACCAGCACGGTCCACCCGTAGAGGGCGCGGCTCTCCCACCAGTTCAGCTTCGCCCGGTTGGCGACGGTGCGGCCGATGGTGACCACCAGCGTCCCGGTCAGCGGACCGGCCGGTTCAGCGCCGGCCAACGTGGCCTTGTCGAGCAGACCGGCGAGCGTGGTCTCGACCGAACGCTGCTGGCACGTCGTTCCGTTCGCGGTGACGACGGTGGGCGTGGAATCCGCCAGACCGTATTCGATCAGCGTGCGGGATGCCTCGGGAAGCCGCGACGCGGTCGCGTGCAGGATCAGGGGTCCCGGTGCGGCCGCGAGCGCGGCCCAGTCGACGTCGCCGCGGATGTCGGCGACGGTGTGCGCCGACCCGAGGGGCAGACCCGCATACGTGGGCACGGCGGACGTGTCCGGCAGACCGGGCACGATCTCGAAGTGCAGTTGGGTCTTGGCCAGCGCGTTCACCTCGGTGATCACCGAGTCGATCGACAGCGGGTCGCCTGCGACCAGGCGCACTACGTCGACACCCGTGCGGGCCTCGTGGGCCAGCGTCTTGGCGACCTCGGTCGGATCGCCGAGCGCGGGCCGCACGTCGGGGCCACCTGGGATCACGGCATCCTCGGCAGGCTCGATGGCGGCCTCGGCCGGGCTGTGGGGCTGATCGGCGTCCTTCTTGGCCTCAGCCGGCTTGGCGGCCGTGTCAGCGGCCGGTAGGGGTCCCGACGGCGGCGGCAACTCACAACCCACCAGGGCGAGCACCGCTTCAGGCACGTCGGGATCGGTGAACACCAGCGCGGCGTTGGCCAGCACGGCGCGGGCACGCGCCGTCAGCAGGCCCGGATCCCCGGGCCCGGAGCCGACGAACGTGATGCGGCCGGGCTTGCCCTTGCGTCCTCGCAAGCTCATATGTCTCTCCCGCGTTCGTCCAACAGGTCGCGTGCCCCCAGCTCGAACAGCTCCGCGGCCACCGAGAGCCCCAGCTCCCGTGCCCGCTCGGGTGTCCCGATGCCGGACGCACGGATCACGTCGGATCCGTCCAGCGTCGCCACGCAGCCGCGCAGCGACAGCTCTTCGAAGACTCGGCCGTCCTCATCGATCGACTCGACCACCTCCGCGATCGCGCCCACCGGTGCGGAGCAACCCGCCTCCAGTTCGGCCAGCAAGGCTCGCTCTGCGGTGACCGCCGCGCGGGTATCGGCGTCATCGAGTGCCGCCAACAGCTCCGCAAGCGCCGTATCACCGGCACGGCACTCGACTGCCAACGCCCCCTGCGCCGGCGCCGGCAACATCTGTACCGGTTCCAGCGTCTCGGTGACAGCGTCGAGGCGACCGATGCGGGCCAATCCCGCCCGGGCGACGACGACGGCGTCGAGATCACCGCTGCTTACCCTGTTCAACCTGGTATCTAGGTTGCCTCGTAGGGGGCGGATTTCCAAACCGAGACCCAGTGCTCTAAGCTGCGCCGCCCTCCGCGGGGACGACGTGCCGATGACCGAGCCCGCGGGCAACTCCCCCAGCACCAGCCCATCGCGGGCGACCAGCGCGTCGCGGGCGTCCGCGCGCACCGGGATCGCCGCGATCACAAAGCGCGGATCGGTCGCCGTCGGCAAATCTTTGTACGAATGCACCGCCATGTCGACAGAGCCGTCGGCGATCGCTTCGCGCAGTGCCGCGGTGAACACCCCGACGCCGATCTCGGCGATCGGCGCGTCGGATCGGTCGCCTTCGGTGGAGACGATGACCAACTCGGCCTCGTGTCCGGCGGCGGTCAACGCGTCCCTGATGAGACCGGCCTGGGTGGTGGCAAGCAGGCTTCCCCTGGTGCCGATTCGAATCACGTGATGGTTCTCCGCTGACCGAGCGTCACTCGGTCTTGTCGAAATCGATTGCGGCAGCGCTTATTTCACTGCCGGCGATGGGGCCCAACTCACCCGCCGCGACCGCGTCGACGGCGTGCTGGTCGAGTTCGAACAATTCGCGCAGCGCCTCGGCGTAGCTGTCGCCGCCGGGCGCGCTCGCCAGTTGCTTGACCCGCACCGTCGGCGCGTGCAGGAGCTTGTCGACGACTCGGCGAACCGTGTTCGCGACCTCGTCGCGGTGCGAGGAATCCAGCCCTGGCAAACGGTTGTCCAGGCGGAGCAGCTCCGCTTCGACGACGTCGGCGGCACGCTGACGCAGCGCGGTGACGGTCGGGGTGACCTCGGCCATCCGCTGGCCTGTGAGGTAGTTGGCGACCTCCGCGGCGACGATCGTGCGGGCCGCGTCGGCGTCGGACGTGGCGGCCTTGGCCGCCGGCTCCCGCAGGATGCGGTCCATGTCGACGACGAAAACACCGGGCAGGCCGGCGACCGCCGGGTCGACGTCTCGGGGCATGCCGAGATCGCAGATGACGAGTTGTTTGGGTTCCCTGACGTGCGCGAGGCCGCGGTGCACATCGGCGAGCGACACGACGGGTCGGACCGCACCGGTGCAGGTGACGACGATGTCGGCATCGGTCAGCAGCGGCGGGAGATGGTCGAACGGGAACGTGTCTGCGGCGATGCCGTGAGCGCGGATGGTCTCGGCAAGCCTCTTGGCGCGCGGCAGGCTCCGGTTGACGACGTGAATGCTCTCGACGCTGGCCCGCATCAGCTGTTTGGCGGCCAACGCGCCCATCGATCCCGCACCGACGACCACCGCGCGGCGGCCCGCCAGCGAGCCGACCTTCTTCTCGGCCGTGTCGAGGGCCACCGACACCACGGAGGCGCCCGCGGCGTCGATGCCGGTTTCGGAATGCACGCGTTTGCCGACGGCCAGCGCGCGTTGCGACAGCTCGTGCAGTGTGCGGCCCACCGTGTGGTTGGCTTCGGCCGACGCATAGGCCCGCCGGACCTGGCCGAGGACCTGCTGCTCGCCGACGACGGCGGAGTCCAGACCGCTGGCGACGGCGAAGAGATGCTCGACGGCGGCCTCGGCATAGCGCACGTAGGCGTATTTGGTCAGATCCTGCAAGGACATGCCCGAGTGCTCGGAAAGCACCTGGCCGATGACCGACAGGCCGCCGTGGAACGCCTCGACGACGGCATAGATCTCGACGCGGTTGCAGGTCGACAGGACCATGGCCTCGGTGACCAGAGATGACTGCAGCACCTCGGCCATGATCTTGGCCTGGTCGGACTCGTCTGTGCTCAGCTGCTCCAACACGGACACCGGCGCGCTGCGGTGCGAAACGCCAAAAAGCAGGACGCTCATGGCTTCCTCACCACGGTCAGCACACGACCAAGGTAGTCGTTGACCAGCTGGGCCACCAAATTTGCTCCCGATCCGCCCGCGGGCTGATCAGCCGGCCAGGTCGGCACGCAGCCGGGGTTCGTCGACCTCCCAGTAGCTGTGCTCGGCGCCGTCGAGCAGCACCACCGGGAGCCGGTCGCCGTATTCGGCGCGAAGCGCGGTGTCGCCTGCGGCTGCGGCGGCGTCGACGTCGGTGACAGCAACAGCGAAGCCGAGTTCGCTCGCGAGCGCCGAGAGCTGCTTTGCCGCGGCCGCGCACAACGAACAGCCCTCGCGCGTCAGCAGCTCCACCTGTCGGTCCACCCCGCCAGTATCCCGGTGAGGTGACTTAATGTTGTAGCCGTGTCCGATACCGGGGGTTCTCAGTTCGGTCCCGACATCTGGGCTCAAAAGGTGGCTGGGGAGGCCAGCGCCGAAGCCGCGTCCGAAGGCCTTTCCGGGTCCGGGGGACCGCTGGGGGAGCTGGACACCCCGCCTCCTCCCCCGCCCGATCTGACCGCGGCCGCCTTCTTCGACGTCGACAACACGCTCGTGCACGGCTCGTCGCTGGTGCATTTCGCGCGGGGGCTGGCCGCCCGGGAGTACTTCACCTACCAGGACCTGGCCCGGTTCGCGTTCGCCCAAGCCAAGTTCCAGCTGACGGGGCGGGAGAACAGCGACGACGTGGCCGCGGGCCGGCGTAAGGCGTTGTCCTTCATCGAAGGGCGCTCGACGGCGGAACTGGTCGCGCTCGGCGAGGAGATCTACGACGAGATCATCGCCGACAAGATCTGGCCCGGGACGAGGGCGCTGGCGCAGATGCATCTCGATGCCGGCCAGCAGGTGTGGCTCGTCACCGCGACGCCTTACGAGCTGGCTGACACGATCGCTCGGCGGCTCGGCCTGACCGGCGCGCTGGGCACCGTCGCCGAATCTGTCGACGGTGTGTTCACCGGCCGCCTCGTCGGCGACATCCTGCACGGCAGCGGCAAGGCGCACGCGGTGCGGTCGTTGGCGATTCGCGAGGGTCTCAATCTGAGGCGCTGCACCGCGTACTCGGACAGCTTCAACGACGTGCCCATGCTGTCGCTGGTGGGCACGGCAGTCGCGATCAACCCGGACGCCGACCTGCGCGACCTCGCGCGCGAGCGGGGCTGGGAGATCCGCGACTTCCGCACCGCCCGCAAGGCGGCACGGATCGGAGTGCCCTCGGCGCTGGCGCTGGGCGCGATCGGCGGCGCGCTGGCGGCCGCGGTTTCGCGGCGCGACAAATAGCAGGCAGCGCCGTGGGCGTTGGTAGGCTCGCGCCTCATGGGTATCGCTGAAGAGATCATCGGAACTCACTACCGGTATCCCGACTACTTCCAGGTCGACCGGGAGAAGATCCGCGAGTTCGCCCGCGCGGTCAAGGACGAACACCCGGCCCACTACGACGAGGACGCCGCCAAGGAGTGCGGCCACGACGCGTTGATCGCGTCGCTGACGTTCCTTGCCGTGGCGGGGCGCCGCGTGCAGCAGGAGATCTTCAACCAGTTCGACATTCCGATCAACATGGAGCGAGTGCTGCACCGCGATCAGAAGCTGGTGTTCCATCGGCCGATCCTGGCCGGCGACAAGCTCTGGTTCGACTCCTACCTGGACTCCGTGACCGAGTCGCACGGCGCCGTGCTGACCGAGATCCGCGGCGAGGTCACCGACGACAACGGCCAACCCATCATCACGAGCATCGTCACCGTGATGGGCGAGGCCGCCCACGACGACGAGGCCGACGAGCTGACCGCGCAGATCGCGGCCAAACGCGACGAGGCCATGAAGCAGATGCTTGCTCGGCAAACCGCCAAGGCCGATTAGAAGCGGAACCTCGTTCGAGAGTGCGAGGAGATCGCCTCATCGCCGCAATAAGCGATCTGGACGCCCTCTCGGTACCGCCGGTCAGCCGAAGAACGTATTGCGGCGGTTGGCCAGCAGTTGGTAAAGGGTCTGCTGGATGGTTTCGCGCACCTGGTCGGTCAGCTCGAAGGTGACCATCGGATCCTCGGCGGCGGACTCGTCGTAGCCGGCCGTGTCGATCGGCTCGCCGAACTGGATGTACCACTTCGACGGCAACGGGACGACGCCGAGCGGACCGGCCAGCGGGAACAGCGGTGTCACCGGGAAGTACGGAAGCCCGAGCAGCCGCGCCACCAGCTTGACGTCCGCCATCATCGGGTAGATCTCCTCGGACCCGACGATGGAGCACGGCACGATGGGCGCCTTGGTGCGCAGCGCGGCTGAGACGAAACCGCCTCGACCGAATCGCTGCAGCTTGTAGCGGTCCTTGAAGTGCTTGCCGAGCCCCTTGTATCCCTCGGGGAACACGGCGGTCAGCTCGCCCGCAGCAAGCAGTCGGTGGGCGTCGTCGGTGCACGCCATCGTGTGGCCGGCCTTGCGGGCGGCCTGTCCGACCACCGGCATGTCGAAGACCATGTCGGCGGCCAGGATGCGGAGGTCGCGGTGGGCGGGATGCTTGTCACGGACGGCGACCTGGGTCATCAGCCCGTCGAACGGGAGCACACCCGCGTGGTTGGCCACCACCAGTGCAGCGCCGTCCTCCGGCAGGTTCTCGACACCGCTGACCTCGACCCGGAACCACGAGTTGAAGAGCGTTCTCAGCAAAGGAAGAAAAATTGCTTCGGTGAGATGGCGATCGAAGCCGAACTCATCGACGGTGTATTCGCCCGTCATCCGTTTGCGGATGAATTCGGCGACTGCGGCGATGCGCTGGGCGAGCTCGTTGGGCGTCGATTCGTCAGCTCCGGCGCCTGCGGAGAAACCACGGTGCTGATCGATCTCGCGCACGACCGCGGCGATCTGTTCGGCGGATGCGCGGCTTCCCGGATCGTTCAGCAGCGACGGATGACGACGCGCCCCGTCGGACCGCTCCGTCGCCGAACGACGCGCTGACCCGCCGCGAGTTGAATTCGCGTGCAGCGGAATGACTTTCGCTTTCGGCTCGCCCGCCACCCTTTAATCCCTCTTTCCCCACCCTGTATTGAGCGATGAGTCTACCGTCCCCAGCGCTGTGCCGCCGCTACCGCGCGATTCTCAACAGCGTGTATCCAGCGCGGATCCACGATCGGCGTGAGCCCGCGGCCGCGGACGTAATCATCGAACGCCTCGGCCGTCGTCCACTTCGTCGTGTAACCGAGTTCGTTGCGCATCCTGGTGGTGTCCATGACGCGGCCGTAGCTCAGATAGTCGAGCTGTTCTCGGTCCAGTTCGGTGTTGCGCGCGGCCCGCCGCAGCGAATCCACGGCCACCAGAGCCGAGCGCGGTACGGGCAGTGCAAGCCGGCCGGCTCTGCGGATGGCCTGACTCATCATGATGACCCCCGGCGCCCCGATGTTGAAGGCTCCCGGCTTGCCGGCCATCGTCGCGCGCTCAAGGGCCCCGAGTGCGTCCTGCTCGTGCAGAAGTTGCAGTCGCGCGTCGTGACCGATGACGGTCGGCACCACCGGCCCGGCCAGGTACCGCGACAGCGCCGTGTCCATTGCGGGCCCGATCATGTTGGCCAATCGCAGGATCGTCACCGCGATATCGGGCCTACGGCGGCCGAGGCCGCGCGCATACCCTTCGATATCGATGCTGTCGCGGGCAAATCCCTCACCGGGTGGCCTGCGACGGCTACTGCTCTCGGTGAACTGCACCGGGTCCCGGGAACTGGATCCGTACACCTCGGACGTCGACTTCAGGATCACCCGGCGCACCGACGGCGCCTTCTGACAGGCCGCGAACAGCTGAATCGCGCCCATCACATTGAGTTCTTTGAGCGTCGCCCGCCCACCAGCGCGGGGCGCGTAGGACGCCGCGGCGGCATGGACGACGGTGTCGACCTCGCCGTTGCGGATCACCTTCGCGATGAAGGGATTGCGGATGTCGGCGCGAACGAACTCGGCGCGACCCATCCTGCGCAGCAGATCCTTGCTCGGCGCGACGGCATCGACCGCGATCACATGGTTGATCAACGGATTCTGCGCGAGGCGCGCGGTCAGGTATCCGCCGAGAAAACGGCACGCACCCGTGACCAGAACGACCTTCGGATAGTTCAGGGCGTCCGACCCGGCGGCGCCTCCCCCGGACCGACCCTCAGAATCCATCCCGACAGCCTAGCGACGAGGCGACGGGCCTACTTGCCGAGTTTTCTGCGCTGCACCCGAGTACGACGAAGCAGCTTGCGGTGCTTCTTCTTCGACATGCGCTTGCGCCGCTTCTTGATGACAGAACCCATGAACTCCGCTACCTAAGTGTGTTCGACAATCTCGACCCGGCCACATTACCCGGCGACGGTCCCCAGGCCGAAATCCGCCTTTTGCAGGCAAAGTGCGAGAGAGGTGATGCAAAAGGTGGATATCGGCGAACTAGCCGCCGACGAGCGCGAGTATCAGCCGGCGTCGAAGTACGAACTCTCCAACATGTCGTGGACGGCCTTGGCGTGCACACGGAACGAGCGCCCCACCCGAACGGCCGGCAGCTCCCCGTTGTGCACCAGTCGATACACGGTCATCTTGCTGACTCGCATCAGGCTCGCCACCTCGGCGACCGTCAGGAATTGAGCTCGCGGCGCTTGAGCATCGCCGGCACTGCCCTGGCCGGCGTCACGCGCCGCCTTGTTGCCGGCAGAATCCCGCGAAGAAGGCCCGTTCATAGACGTCATCGCAACCCAATCCATCAGGCCCGGGCAGTTCCAGCGGCTTCCCCACCGCTGGCACCGAACCCGTGCTTACCACTGGGAGAATAGCGTGGCGGATGGGGTTACTGCGACGGGTGTGGGGTAATCCGTTTGAAATTGGATAACTACTCCGATGTAATTCCGAGCTGCTCAGAGCGGGTTTTCGCGGCGTGGACGGCGTTGGAGACGGCCGCCCGCAGCCCACCTCGCTCGAGTTCCCGCAGACCAGCGGCTGTGGTGCCGCCCGGCGAGGTGACCGTGGCGCGCAACTGGGCGGCCGAGGTGTCCATCGCCGCCCCGAGTGTCGACCCGCCCGCGGGGGTCGCCAAGTCGAGGCGCTCCAGCAGCATCGCGGCCGAACCCGCCATCGTTTGCACGACGAGATCGGTCGCCACGGATCGAGCCAGCCCCGCGTCGACAGCCGCGTCGACGAGTGCCTCGACCATCAGAAAGAAGTAGGCGGGTCCCGAACCCGACACCGCGGTGACGGCGTCGATCTGAGGCTCGGACACGGTGAGGACGCCGCCGACCGCGTCGAAGAGACCAGAGACCTCCTTGACGTGTTCGGCGGTGGCGAAGCGGCCCGGAGCGATCGCGCTGACGCCACCGCCGACGAGCATCGGCGCGTTCGGCATGACCCGGACCACCGGCGAGCCGGCGGGCAGCTTGTTCTCGTAATAGGCGGTGTTGACGCCCGCGGCGACACTGACGAAAACCTGTTCGGCCGCGTCGCTTTCGGCCCGCGCCGCGGTGTCGGCGATGTCGCCGATGACGTTCTGCACGTCATGCGGCTTCACTGCCACGATGACGTACGTCGCCGCGTCGACCGCCTCGGCGACCGAGGTGACCCGCACGGAGTATTTCTCGGCGAGGAACTTCGCGCGTTCGGGGAACTTCTCCGCCACGACGAGGTCCTTGACCTGCTTGCCGGCGCGCAGGAGTCCCGCCAGCAGCGCCTCGCCGATGTTTCCGCCGCCAATGATCGCGATTCTGGCCATGCGGGCAAGCATGGCACGCGGTCAGGACGGCAGCGCGGGCACCATCGCCAGCTGGCGGCTCTGCACGATGATGCGGCCCTCGCAGTCGACCACGATGTGGTCCTCGTCGAACCAGTCCTGCCCGATCTGGGTGGCGGTGCACATGACCCGCAGCCACCCGTCGGCGGGCAACGCGCGCAGGTACGCGGTCAGCTGCACGGTGGGCGCCCAGCCAAACCTGTTGACGCCGAAGGTCACCGGGGCCGACACGTCACCACACAGCAGCGCGAACAGCACGTCGGGGGCGACGCCCTTGGGCCGCACCCAGTACTCGATCACCGGCATACCGCCGTCGGGCCGTGGGTCGAAGGTCGTCAGCGACGGCCGGATGTCGCAGCCGTGCGCCAAGTGCACCACGTCGGCCATTCTGTGGCCGGGTCCGATCGGCTCCAGACCCGGCGGCGGCTCGGGTGTCATCAGCGGCACGACAGGGTTCACCGACAGCAGGGGCGGGACGTGATGCTCGGGCGTGCCCAGTGTGATCGCGACGCGCACGGCGGTCCGGTCGCCTTGACGCAACTCGACGTCGATGAGGCTGACCCGCCGCCCGCGCTTGCGAACCGTGGTCACGACCTCCATGCGTCCAGGGTCGGGTGCAGACAGGAAACTGCCCGACACCGCGATCGGTTCGACGCCGGGCTCCCCGAACTCGATGCGGGCAGCATTGGCGCACAGCGCCAGCATGGCGCCGCCGTGCACCTTGGGGCCGATGGTCCAGTGCTCGTTGAGGACACCGTGATACACCCCGTCGCCGGCTGAGGTGAGCGCCATCGCGTCAGTGAACAGGGTGGAGCTCGTCATCTACGCGTCCTTACGGGTCAGCGCAGCAGATGCGTCCTCGCGAACTGCAGCGACTCGGTCAACAACGCCTCACGTTCGGCGGCGTTGCGCGCGCCCGAGGTCGTGACCTCGAGGATGACATGTCCCGCAAAGTCGCTCGCGGCCAGCATCTCGCAGATTTCCACCGTGGGTTGGGTGCCGTGGCCGGGCACGAGGTGTTCGTCGTGGGACGCCCCGCTTCCGTCGCACAGATGCAGGTGCACGAGGCCCTCCCCCATGCGCGTGGCCATGTCGACGGCATCGGTGCCTGCCGTCGCGGTGTGCGACAGGTCCAGGGTGTAGTGGGCGTGGCCGCCGTCGAGGGGGTCGTACGACGGCGCGAACGCCGAGATTCCAGGGCCCGGGCTGCCACCACGCTTGCGCATCCGCTCGATCGACGTCTGGCCGGCGCCGAAGAACCTGTCGGCCCGAAACGGGAACATGTTTTCGACGGCGACCATGACCTCGCTGGAGGATTCCAGCTCGGCCACCTGGTCGCTGAACCCTTCGGCGTAGCGTCGCTGCCAGCGGAACGGCGGATGGACGACCACGGTCTGGGCGCCGAGATGTTCGGCGGCCCGCACGCTGCGGTCCAGTTTCGGGATCGGGTTGGCGCCCCACACTCGTTGCGAGATGAGCAGACACGGCGCGTGCACCGACAGGACCGGCACGTCGTAGCGTCGCGACATTTCCGCGATGGCCGCGATGTCCTGGCTGACCGTCTCTGCCCACACCATCAGCTCGACGCCGTCGTACCCGAGTTTGGCCGCGTACTCGAAAGCGGCCTCGGTCTTCAGCGGATAGACCGAGGCCGTCGAAAGTCCAACCTTGATTGCGGGGCGCACCCGTCAGCCTGATTGCAGCAGCGCCAGTGGCCCGAGGGTGACCAGGGCGCCGACGGCCACCGCGATCAGCGTGCTGCCGATGTCCTCGGTTTTGCGCACCACCCGCACGCCGACCACCAAACCGAGAATGACGAGGACTGACAGCACCAGCGCGACGATGTTGTTCCACTTCCACAGCTGGTCGAAGGCGACGAACAGACCGGCTCCGAAGACCACCGCGATGACGCTCTGCCCGACGATCCACAGACCGTGCACGAGGGACGACATCGTGCGGGGCTCGTCCTGTCCGGCATCGAGGTCGTCCTCGTCGTCCAGCGTCGCGGTTTCGCCCCGCAACGCGTCGTCGGCCACGGAGTGACCACCGAACAGCGGCTCCTCTGTCGAGCGCAGGTACGACGGTAGTTCGTCGCGGTCGTCTTCGTCTTCGGCCGTACCGGTGCGCTCTTCCTCGACCGCGGCCTCGGCATCGAGGTCCTCGAGCTCGACCGGCTCGTCGGTCAGCGCGGTCGGATCGTCGTGTCCGTCGACCGGATCCGGGGTCCAGGTCTCGGCGTCGACCTCGGGGTTCTTCCGGCCGAACCGTCCGAAGCCGAACCTGCGCGCGGGCTCCGACGGTTCGGGCTCGGCCTCTTCCTCGGTGTCGGTCTCTTCGTCGGTCGGGCTCAGCTGCTTGCGCGCCGCGTACGCGGCGACCGCGTCGGCGTACTCGTCGGTCTCGTCGGCGTCGCCTTCGTCGACTTCGGTCTGGTCGACTTCCTCGACTTCGGTCTCGCCGGCTTCCTCGGTGGCGGGCTCGTCGGCTTCGACGACGTCGTCGGCCGGCGCTTCGACGGTCTCGGCAGCATCGGCCTCGTCGGCCGGTTCCTCGTCGGGTACAGCGGGCGGCGCCCCATCGGCTTCGACGGCCTCGTCGGCTGGTTCGGGTATGTCGGGGGTTTCCGGTGCCGGGGCAGGTGGCGGATCGTCCGGACGGATGATCGGGATCTCACCGGTGAGCTCGGCGACCGTGACGGCGTCGGCGTTGCCGCGCCGTCGACGTCGTCGGCCGCCGACCGGAGGTGCGCCGATCGTGCCGTTCTTGGCCAGCAGCTCCGCGACCGAAATCGGCCGTGTGCTGCTACTGCTGTCGTCAGATCCAGTCATCGTCTGTATGCCTTCGAGCCTCGCTGCATCATCGTCCAGCATTACGTACGGACATCAGCCGCGCGGCCGATTCTCCTGCGCCGCCCTTGGCGGCCTTGTCCGTCCCGCTCACCTTGCCCGACTTGCCGGAACCACCGGGTTTCGTCGCGGGCTCGTAACCTCCGACGAACGCGGTGCCGTCGGCCTCGCTGTCGAGTTTCCGCAGGATAAGCCCCTCACGCAACGCCCATGGACAGATATCGACACTCTCGATGCCGAGAGCTTTCATGCTCGCCTCCGCCACCAGTGCGCCCGCCACGATCTGGGGAGCCCGGTCGACACTCACCCCTTCCAGTTCTGCTCGGTCAGCCGCGGTCATCCTAGAGATGAAATTTATGAGTTGCCGAAGACCGGTCGCGGTGAGCGTGCGCTTGACGCGCGGCCCCGCCCCCGACGGTGCTGCACCGGTGAGCCGCGCCAGCGAACGGAACGTCTTCGATGTCGCGACGGCCAAATCGGGATTGCCGGCCTCGGTGATCGCGGTGGCGGACTCAGCCAACTCGGTGGACAACCAGTCGCGCAGCATCGCCACGCGCCGGCGCCCCGGCGGATCGTCGGGCAGCCATTCCCTCGTCATCCTGCCGGCGCCCAGCGGCAGCGACAGTGCGACATCGGGCTCCTCGTCCACACCGCTGGACAGCTCCAGCGAACCGCCGCCGATGTCGATGTTGATGATCCGGCCTGCGCTCCAGCCGTACCACCGGCGCACCGCGAGGAATGTCAGCCGGGACTCGTCCACCCCGCTGAGCACCCGCAGTTCCACGCCGGTCTCGGCCTTGACGCGCGCGAGCACGTCCTCGGAGTTGCGGGCATCACGGACCGCGGAGGTCGCGAACGCCATCAGCTCCGAGCATCCCGAACTCGTCGCGATGCGCGCGAACTCGTCGACAGTGCCGACGAGCCGGTCCGCGCCGCGGCGGGTCAATTTCCCGGAGTCGTCGATCGCCTCGGCGAGCCGCAGCGACGCTTTCGTCGAACTCATCGGTGTGGGATGCCCGCCGCGGCGGGCGTCCACCACCAAGAGATGGACGGTATTGCTGCCCACGTCGAGCACGCCTAATCGCACTTCTCCAACTTAATGGGTCTACCGTGGGAAATTGTGAGCGCATCGCCTTCTCATCCAGGTGAGGTCGAACTGGATTTCGCCCGCGAGTGGGTCGAATTCCATGACCCCGACAACCCGGAGCACCTGATCGCGGCCGACATGACGTGGCTGCTCTCGCGGTGGACGTGCGTATTCGGCACCCCCGCCTGCAAGGGCACGGTGGAGGGCAGGCCCGACGACGGATGTTGTTCGCACGGCGCGTTTCTGTCCGACGACGACGATCGGGCCCAGCTCGACGACGCGGTCAAGATGCTCACCGCCGAAGACTGGCAGTTCCGCGAGAAAGGCCTGGGCAAAAAGGGCTACCTCGAGATGGACGAATACGACGGCAAGCCGAACTGGCGGACCCGAAAGTACAAGGGCGCGTGCATCTTCCTGAATCGGCCCGGTTGGGCGAAGGGAATCGGTTGCGCACTGCACCAGAAAGCCCTCGATATCGGTGTCGAGCCGCTGACGCTCAAGCCCGAGGTGTGTTGGCAGCTGCCGATCCGGCGCACCCAGGAATGGGTCACCCGGCCCGACGACACCGAGATCCTCAAGACCACGATCACGGAGTATGACCGGCGCGGTTGGGGCGAAGGCGGCGCCGACCTGCACTGGTACTGCACCGGAGACCCGGGCACCCACGTCGGCGCCAAGCAGGTGTGGGAGTCCTACGCGCCGGAGCTGACCGAGCTGCTCGGCGAGAAGGCGTACGCCGAGCTGGCGGCAATGTGCAAGCGCCGCAGCAATTTAGGGCTGATCGCCGTGCATCCCGCCACCCGTGCTGTCGAATGAGCACTGACGGCGTCCTGTTCCTGTTCCGGTTGATTCCACCGCGTGCCGACTTCGCCCAGACCATGACCGACATCGAGCAGCACACGATGCACCTGCACATGACCTACTGGCAGGAGCTGCTGGCGGCGGGCCGTGTCGTGGTGTACGGCCCGGTCGCCGATCCCGAGGGCGTGTGGGGTCTGGGGGTGCTTCGCGTCGCCGACCGCGCCGAGGCGCTCGCGATCGCCGAAGACGATCCGTCAGTTCGGGCGGGCGTCAACACCTTCGAGGTGCTGGAGATCATGGGCGGCACGACGGGCTAGCCCCCCTCGGCGCTTCAGGGTCTGAGCGCCCTCGGCGCTGAAGTCCGCCGGAGCGCAGGCGCGACCGGCCTGCCCTGCAGCAGCCCGCGAACGCTGCCCGCCTCGACGGCGTACCCGTAGACCGACAGTGCTCCGCGCACGGCTTTGACGGTGGCATCGACGTCCTCGTCGGTGTGCGCGGCCGACGTGACGAACGACTGTCCCAGCACACCGCGGCGCATCAACTCCTGGAGGAACAACGTGCGAAACGCCTGGGACGGAGCACGATCGGCGTCGCAGGTCACGAAGACCAGACAGCTGGGTCGCCCGATGACCCGGACGTATTCGGACAACCCCGCCTCGGCGATCGCGTCGGTGACCCCATCGGCGAGCCGTCGACCGGCGTGCTCCATCGCCGCGATCGGGTCCTGGGTGCGGTATGCGCTCACCACTGCCCGAAAAGCGGCCAGCGACGCCGTCTCCGGACCGTGGGTGGTGGACAGCAGGAAGACGCGATCCGATCCGGTACGCAAACCGCCGAGTTCCATGTAGCGGCGCCGGCCCGCCAGCGCCGACACCGGAAAACCGTTCCCCATCGCCTTGCCCCAGCACGACAGGTCGGGCGTCACCCCGTACAGGGTCTGCGCTCCGCCTGCGGCCCAACGGAACCCGGTGATCATCTCGTCGAAGACGAGCAGCGTCCCGGTCCTGTCGCACAGCTGCCGAACGCTCTCGAGGAAGCCTGCGTCGGGTTCTGCGGTTGCCGTCGCCGCCTCCATCACCACGCAGGCCACGTCGCCGGGTTCCAGAAGCGCCGTCAGCGACGCGAGGTCGTTGTACCGGAACCTGACGGTCGCCTCGGCGTGGGCGTCGGGTATCCCCGCAGCCATCGCGGTCCTGCCGATGAACCAGTCGTCGGTGGAGAAGAACGGCTGGTCACAGATCGCGACCTTCACCCGCCCCGTCGCCGCCCTGGACAACCGCACCGCCGCAGTGGTGGCATCGGAGCCGTTCTTGGCGAACTTGACCATGTCGGCTCCGGGCACCAGCTGCAGAAAGTCCTCGGCGGCAGCGACTTCCAGCGTGGTGGGCCTGCTGAAGCTGAGTCCGTCGGCCATCGCGTCGGCCGCTGCCCGGACCACCGGCGCGTAGCCGTGGCCCAGCGTCACGGCCCGCAACCCCATGCCGTATTCCACGTACTCGTTGCCGTCGGCATCCCAGACGTGCGAGCCCGACCCGTGGGTCAGCACCGCCGGCATGAACTCCGGATACTGGTCGGGACCGCGCGCGTAGGTGTGCGCACCACCGGGGATCATCTCGTGAAGTCGCTGCTGCAGGTGCCGCGAGCGGGCGAAACTCGGTACCGGCGCGACGAACCGATCATCGGTGACCCAGCGTCCGTCCAGTTGTGGCCACCGCGCCGACACCTCGGGCAGCAGATCGCCGAGGGTCAGCAGCACGTGGTCCGGTTCGGCCCGGACAAGGTCCTCCGGAGCGATGATCGGCACGTCGGTGCCGGGCATCCGCCGTCCCTGCTTGGCGGGCGACGCGTCGGCGACCGCGGCGACCAGCGTCCGGTCCAGGCCTGCGCGGGCGAACAGTGCGACGGCTCGCGACGCGGCGCCGTAGGCGTAGACGCGGCGCCCGGCTCGGCGCTCCTCCTCGAGCCAGCACCGCAGACCGACGACCTGCGAATCGGCGGCGTCCTGCACCACGCCGACCGTCGCGGGGTCTGCCAGCGCTGCCTCGGATTGCAGCAGCGTCGCCACGGTCTGGCCCGGCTCCCCCGTCCCGTGGACGGCCGCCACCAGCACAGTCCCCCCGTAGAGGTCGAAAGTCCAGGCCTGCATCGCCCGCATTCCGACGCGCTGCAGCTGCGCCACGACGACCGGCGTCGAGTAGTACGCAAAATGTCCGTGCCGCAACGAGTTCCACTGTCCGCGGGCAACGATTGCACCGAGGGTGTGGAACTGCAGCAGCAGCACCCCGCCCGGCGCGGTGGCTGTGGCTCGTGCCTCGAAGGCGGCCCCCTGATCGGCGTCGTGCATGATCCCGAAGCTGTCGAGGACGACGTCGGCCGCCTCCTCGGTGGCCCGGAATCCGCGTTCGCCCAGCAACGGTACCCAGCTGCCACCGTGGGGACTTCCGAACTCACGGACCGTGCGCCCCGCCAGCCATCCCGCCTCGGCCACGAGCCGAACCGCTTCTGCCGCCTGATCTTTGAGCGCCTGCGGTTCGACACCGCGCGGCTCGGAAGTCGCGGTGTCGTCGTCGGCCAGCTGTGCCAGCCCGCATTCGGCGCACAGGTCCATCGCGAGCGGATGCGAGATCTCCGCCGGATCGACCGGCAGGTCGGCCGGTGGGAAGTCGTCGGCGGCGGGGACGGATCCGAGATCAAGCACACGGTGCAGTTCGTGGTGGCCGCAACCGCGGCAACGCCGGACGTTCATGCCACGATGTCCCGGTGCGCATCGAAACGTCCGGGCTCGCCGGGGTGATCACCCTCGTGCCCCAACCACATCACGACAACCGCGGCTTCTTCACGCGCACGTTCGATGCGGAGATCTTCGACGAGTGGGTCGTGGGCGCCGGGCGCTGGGCGGGCGACGCGGTGCCGATCTGGACGGGGAACGCACCGTCTGCGGCCGCGTTCGTGCAGGATTCGCAGTCCCGATCCACCCGCGGTGTCGTCCGCGGCATGCACGGGCGCGGCGGTGCCGGCGAGGCGAAGCTGGTCCGTTGTGCGCGCGGGGCCGTCCACGACGTCCTCGTCGACGCCCGGCCCCAGTCGCCGACGTTCGGCAGGTACGAGGCGTTCCTGCTCGACGACATCAGCTTTCGCCATCTGTACGTTCCGCCGGGGATGCTGCACGGATTCCAGGCGCTCACCGATTTCGCCGACGTGTGCTACCGCATCGACCGGCCCCACGACCCCGCCGAGGACATCGCTGTCGCCCACGACGATCCCGGCCTCGGGATCGAGTGGCCACTGCCGCCCGCGCTGCTGTCGCCGCGTGACGCGGCAGCCGGAAGCTGGGCCGAACTCGTCACGCATCTGCGGTGACACGCCGCAGTTGCTCGTCCAGACCTCCGGTGTCACGCAGGTGCGCCAGGCGGGCCAGCCGGGTGAACCGCGCATCGAAGTCGGCCGCGGTCAAGCCGTACCGGCGATACGCCGAGGACAGCTCGAGTGCGCCCTCGGCCACCGACACGCCCGCCTCGAACCCGAGTTCCCTTCGCGCCCTGCCGAAATCGACGCGATAGGAGCGAGGGTCGGCGCCGGTCTCCCCGGTGATCAACACTTCTGAACCGGGGACCGCCTCGGCCGCGTGCTGCGCGATCTGCGCGACGGTGACGTTGTTGGCCTCGCTGCCGACGTTGAAGGCGCGGCACGCTATCGCCGAGGCGGGCATCTCCAGGCATCGTAGGAAGGCGGCTGCGATGTCGCGCGCATGCACCAGCGGTCGCCACGGGGTGCCGTCGGACAGCACCCGCACCACGCCGGTCAGCACCGCCGAGCCGACCAGGTTGTTCAGCACGATGTCGGCGCGCAGCCGCGGCGAGAAGCCGAAAGCTGTTGCGTTGCGCAGGAAGACAGGGACGAAGTCCGCGTCTGCCATGGCGGTCAGATCGTCTTCGACCCGTACCTTGCTGACCGCGTACGGGGTGAGCGGGTGCAGCGGGGCTTCCTCGTCGACCAGCCCGTCACCGGCGGCTCCGTACACCGAGCACGTCGACGCGTACAGAAAGGTCTTGACCCCGGCCTCTTTCGCCGCGCGCGCCAGCCGGACCGACGCGTGATGGTTGATGTTATGGGTGACCTCGGGCACCAGCGCACCGAGCGGATCGTTCGACAGTGCGGCGAGGTGGATAACGGCATCGACGCCGCGCAGGTGCTGCGGCTCGACGTCACGCAGGTCGACCGCGTGCCCGGCGGGATCGGCGGGCTGCGGGCCCAGCACGCAGTCGTCGAAGTAGCCGATGTCCAACCCCGAGACCCGGTACCCGGCAGCCTGCAGCATCGGGACCATCACGGTGCCGAGGTAGCCCAGATGCCCGGTGACGAGCACGTGCTGCGTCATGCCACACCTCGCCGGGGGAACGTCAGCACGGTCTTCTCTGCGACGAACGCCTCGGCGTGCGGGCTGCGGCATTGCACACCACGCAGCCGTGACAGGCCCAGGAAGGAGTGTTCGTCGAACCAGTCGCGGCCGGCCTGTGACGGATAGTGCTTGTGCAGCAACCTGACCTTCTCCTCGGCAGTCGCCGCGTCGATCGGATGGAACACGTTGGGGGACGGGGTGTCCGACTCCCACTTCAGGATCTCGTAGCCCAGCACCAGATGGTCGCGGAACTCCGTCGGCGTCAGCTCGGCCAGCAGTCGGTGGTCCTGGTGCGCGTCGTGGCGCTGGGTGCTGAAGACCACCTGCGGATCGCAGGTGCGGCTGAACGCGTGCAGTCCGTTTTTGACCTCGTCCCAGTGCGCCGGCGTGCGCCCGTCGGGCACGGCCAGCATCGTCACGTTCACCTGCGCTCCGGGACAGAACGCCTCCAGCGCGGCACGTTCCTCGCCTTCGCGCTCCGTGCCCGCGCCGCACAGCACCAGCGCGTGCACCTCGACGCCTGGGTTGGCCCGGCACATCGTGAGAAGCGTTGCACCCATGCCGATGGCGATGTCGTCGCAGTGCGCACCCAGGACGGCCAGCTCGTCAACCGTACCCACGGGCAGCGCGATCACGGGACGGAGACCTTGTCGCGTTCCCACAGCGCCCACGGGCGGTCGCCGTTGCGGTAGGCGGCTTCGAGTTCGGCGCGTTCCTTGAACGTGTCGGCCGGCTTCCAGAAGCCGAGATGCTTGTACCCGTAGAGCTTGCCGTCCTCGGCGAGGCGGCCACACACGTCCTCTACGAGATCGCAGTTCTCGGTGACCAGGTCCAGCGCCTTGGACGACAGGACGAAGTAGCCGCCGTTCTCCCAGATCGGAAGCCGCGAAACCGGGGTGATACCGGTGATTTTGGCGGCGCCGTCGCCGGGGTCGATGTCGACGCAGTGGAATGACGACTGCGGCGGCACGATCAGCATGGAGGCCAGTGCACCGGCGGCCTTGACCTCGTCGATGATGTCGTTGAGCGGGGCGTCGGTGAGTACGTCGGCGTAGTTGGCCAGGAAGTACTCGTCGTTCTCGACGAACTTGCGGACTCGCCGAAGTCGTTCTCCGATGGGCGATTCCGCGCCGGTGTCGACGAACGTGATCGACCAGTCACTGATGTCGGTCTGCAGCAGCTCGACCTTGCCGTTGCGGATGACGAAGTCGTTGGAAGCCGACTCCTGGTAAGTCAGGAAGTAATTCTTGATGTGCTCGGCGCCGTAGCCGAGGCAGAGCACGAACTCGGTGTGGCCGAAGTGCGCGTAGTAGCGCATCACATGCCAGATCAGCGGCCGCGGACCCAGCATCTGCATGGGCTTGGGGATGGTGTCGTCGACGCCGTTACGCATCCGCATTCCGTAGCCGCCGCAGAACAATACGACCTTCATCTCGGGGTTCCTTCCGTCAGGTCCACCACCGTCAGCGTGGGAAGCGGAAACACCAGCCGCGCACCCCACTCTGCGGTGTAGGCGAGCTGGTCGGTGATCTCGGCGCGCAGATTCCACGGCAGCACCACGATCACGTCGGGCCGATCCTTGTCGATCTGGGCCGGGTCGAGGATGGGGATCCGGGTCCCCGGGGTGAAACGTCCGTGTTTGTACGGGTTCCGGTCGACGGTGTACTCGATCAGGTCGCTCCGGATGCCGCAATAGTTGAGCAGCGTGCTGCCCTTTCCCGGAGCCCCGTAGCCGACGACCCGCTCACCGCGAGCCCGGCAGTCGAGCAGGTAGCGCAACAGTTCGTCCTTGATGCCTTCGGTGCGGGGCCGCAGTCCGAGGTAACCGTCGACCTGGTGCAGACCGGCCTCGGCCTCGGCGCGCAGCGCCTCCGCGACCCGGGCAGACGGCGTGGCCGCACACTCGGTGGGGCGCGCCCACGACCGGATCGACCCGCCGTGGGTCGGGAGCATCTCGACGTCGACCACCGACAGCCCGCCGGACGCGAGCGCCCGAGTCGCCGACAGCACCGTGTAGTACTGGAAGTGTTCGTGGTAGACGGTGTCGAATTGGCCCAGCGCAACGAGATTCATCGCGTGGTGGACCTCGATGCTGAGCCAGCCGTCGTCGGCGAGCAGTGTGCGCAGCGCTCGGGTGAAACCCACCAGATCGGGGATGTGGGCGTACACATTGTTGGCCACCACGAGGTCTGCCGGACCGTGCTCGGCACGCACAGCGGCGGCCACCTTCTCGTCGAGAAACGCCGACAGCGTCGGCACCCCGCGTTCACGAGCAGCCGCACCGACGTTGCGCGACGGTTCGATCCCGAGGCAGCCGATACCCGCCGCCACGACATGTTGCAGGAGGTAGCCGTCGTTGCTGGCGACCTCCACGACGAACGAATCGCGATGCAGCCCAGCACGATCCGTGGCTTCGGCGACGTAGCGTCGGGCGTGCTCGACCCAACTCCCCGAGAAGGACGAGTAGTACGAATAGTCGGTGAAGTTCTCCTCCGGCGTGATCAGCGCCGGAATCTGCAGCAGCAGGCAGTCCTGGCACAGGCGCAGGTGCAGCGGGTAGGTCTGCTCGGGCAGGTCGAGTTCAGTCGCGGTCAGGAACTTCGCGCAGGGCGGTGTGGCACCCAGGTCCAGCACGCTGTGTAACTGACCGGATCCGCAGAGACGGCATGTCATGTCGTGTAGCCCTCCGGCAATCGGTCGAGGGTGGCGGCCTCGTCGCCGGCCGGGTCGGGCCGAGGCACGGCGGCGGGGTCTCGGCCCACCCTGCGCAGCCACGCGATGGCGGGGCCGATCAGGATCAGCGCCGACAGCCCTTCGGCGGCCAGATACGCCCAACCCACCCCCGTCACCCCGAGCGCACGGGTGCCGAACCATGACCCCACGAGGATCACCACGGTCACCAGTGCCTGGACCGACAGGTAGAGCGCGAGCTTGCGTTGCACGCGGGCGAATCCTTCGAAGGCGGCCGACACCGCGGACAGCGGCAGGAACGCAGCCGCGAGCAGAAGCAGATCACCGCCCTCGGAGCGGTATTCGTCACCGGCGAGACTGAGCATGAAGGGGCCGAGGAGGAGCAGTCCCGCCGACGCGAGGAACGCGACCGCGACGAGCATGCCGACCATGCGCCACGACAGTGAGCGGACCTGGTCGGGGTGTGCGGCCACCTCGGCGACGTATGGACTCACGACGAGATGCATCATCAGGTAGAGCGCGCTGACCATGGCCCACGTGACGGCGAAGTGCGCGTTGGCGACCGGTCCGATCTGGGTGACCACGATGAGCGGGACCACCAGCGGGCCGATCGACCACAGCGACGCGATGCCGAAGGACGAACCGAAGTAGGACCACACCTGTCGACTCGGGGGCAGATCGGCGTCCTGTTGCCAGCGGGGATGGGTGCGGCTGCGGCGGTGCAGGACCGCGTAGGTGCACAACGCCGCCACGCCCGCCGTCAGCGTCCAACTGAGCACGATCGTGACGGCCTGCTCCCAGATCGCCAGCGCCGCCACGGCGGCGAGCTTCGCGACGGCGTGCGCGAGGTTCTTCACCGCCGCCCAACGCGCCACACCGAGACCTGCGGCGGCCTTGTCGAGTAGCGCGAAGACCGCCAGCGTCAGCACCATGAGCGGGAAAGTGGCCATGGCCCAACCGGATTGGAACATCGGGTCTCGGGGTCCGACAGCCACCAACACGGATCCGACGAGAATCCCCGCGGCGGCGACCAGCAGGAAGCCCCGCCTCAGCAGAAACGGAGCCCGGGTCCCGGCGACCGGCAGGAAGCGTTCGTAGAGCACATCGATGCCGAGTGTGGACATCGTCGACAGCAGCACCGCGGAGGTGATGAGCGCCGACGCGAGGCCGACCTCCTGGGCCGGGAAGAGCCGGGCGACGACGGCCCAGAAGGCCAGTCCGAGAACGCCGGTCGAGGCCGTCGACACGATCAGTGCGACGGTGTTGACCCGCATGTTGCGTTCGGCGCGCTCGGTCATGTCACACCTTGGCCGCGCGGGACCGCACGCGGCGGCGACCGCTGCGCACGGCGCTCAAGGCGTACAGCCCGGTACGCCGCAGCTGCATGTCGTAGGACCGCACGCGCCCGAACACCCGGTCACCGGCGGTGACCTTCCAGGACGGATCGGCGGCAAGTCCGTCGGCGAAGCCGACAACCTGGGACAGCTGCGAGCGCGCCGAGGTCAGCGCGGTGGTGGAGTCGCTCGCGATCCGGAAGGACGCAAGCGTTTTCGGCACACCGTAGAAATCGCCGAGTTCCAGCAGTCGCACCCACAGGTCCAATTCGCTCAGAAATGAGGTGACGGGCCGGAATCTGCCGCATCGGTCGAAATCGGCGCGCCGGAACATGGCCGCGACCGGCGGTCCGATCGGATTGGTGCCGCTTCGGACGATCCGGCGCACCACGTGGTCCGAGGGTTGCCTGCCGACGATCTTGCCCAGTCCGCGGGCCGGTCGCATCACCGCGCCGTGGTCGTCGATGAAGTCGGTCCGTGCCGATACGAGCTTCACGTCGGGCATGGCATCGAGCGTCGCCGCCTGAACCTGGACGCAGTCCGGCATCAGAGTGTCGTCGGCGCACACCAGCTTGACGTAGTCGCCCCTGCTCTCCCGGACGGCGATGTTGAAGTTGTCGATCATCGACACCGTGGTCGCGTTGCGCACCACCCGGACGCGCGGATCCGTCACTTCGCTGAGGATGTCGGCCGTGCCATCGGTGCTGTTGTTGTCCACCACCACGACATCGAGGTTCGGATGGGTCTGGGCCAGGACGCTGTCGAGGGTGACGCGCAGATGCCGTTCGGCCTGATAGGCGGGGATACAGACAGACGCGAGGGTCGTCGAGGGGGCGCCCGGCGCCGTCAGGTCGGCCACGCTCGCTCCGTTCTCTCGACCTTGCATGCCCGTTCTCGACAAAACACCCCGCGAGGTCGCCGTGCGTGCAAATTGCCATCCATTCGCTACATCGCGGTGCCCATCGGACGCGCGCGATACCGCGAGCTGACCATATCATCGCGCAAAGCTGACAGCCCTGCTCAGTATTCGGCATCAGCAAAGCGCACGGAAAGCGCGAAACAGGCAATGCTCGATTGCGTTACTTCAAGCGTGTTTTCCAGGCAGATAACCGCTGATCATGTCTGCGAGCAAGCATCTCCGCCCGACGTGCGGATACCTCCGTCGTTTCGGCAGGCAAACAGCGGCGCCGCCCCGCGCTATCAAATATGTGATGGAAATCACACAGATATTCTTCCGGCCCGAGCGTCTTTCTGGATCGCTGCATGGTGTACAGCAAATCGACAAGCCAGTGACGGGCTGACGGCAAAGCAAAAGAGCGGCAGCCGAATGACGGCTACCGCTCCTGCCCGTTCGGCTGACGCTCAGCCCTCCAGCTTGTACCCGAGACCTCGCACTGTGACCAGATGCACCGGGTTCGCCGGGTCTGCCTCGATCTTGCTGCGCAGACGCTTCACGTGCACATCGAGGGTCTTGGTGTCACCGACATAGTCGGCGCCCCACACCCGGTCGATGAGCTGACCACGGGTGAGCACCCTGCCGCTGTTGCGCATCAGATATTCGAGCAGGTCGAACTCCTTGAGCGGCAACGTGATCGGCTGCCCGTTCACGCTGACCACATGTCGCTCCACGTCCATGCGCACCGGGCCGGCCTCGAGGACCCCGTCCGCGATACCGGGGTCTTCGCCGTCGGACCCGCGACGCAGTACGGCCCGGATCCGGGCGATGAGCTCACGAGCCGAGTACGGCTTGGTGACGTAGTCGTCGGCACCCAGTTCGAGCCCCACGACCTTGTCGATCTCGCTGTCGCGGGCCGTCACCATGATGACCGGGACGCTCGAACGGGACCGCAACTGCTTGCAGACATCCGTGCCGCTCATCCCAGGCAGCATCAGGTCCAGAAGCACGATGTCGGCGCCCGCCCGTTCGAACTCGGCCAGGGCTGAGGGCCCGTCGCCCACCACGGTGGCCTCGAAGCCCTCCTTCCGGAGGAGGAAGGCCAGGGGATCGGCCAAGGACTCCTCGTCCTCCACGATCAGCACGCTGGTCATCGATGTATCAGTCCTCTCGTTCGGGAAGATGGTCGGCACCATCGGCGTCGTCGCCGCGGAGATGTGAGGGAACAGCCGCCGGAATGGACATCGTGAACGTCGAACCGGTGCCCGGTTGACTCCACAGGCGAATGGAGCCGTTGTGATTGGCGGCGACGTGTTTGACGATCGCCAGCCCGAGCCCGGTGCCGCCGGTCGCCCGGGACCGCGCCTTGTCGACGCGGAAGAATCGTTCGAACACCCGCTCCTGATCGCTGGGCGCGATGCCGATACCGCGATCGGTGACGGCGATCTCGATGTTCTCGCCGCGCCGGCGGCGGCTGATCGACACCGAAGAACCGTTGGGCGAGTAGGCGATTGCGTTGGACACCAGATTGGCGATCGCAGTGACCAGGAGGGTCTGGTCGCCGAGCACGCGGTAACCCGTCGGCGCATCCGTGGTGATGGCGATGTCGGCGTTGTCGGCGGCGACCTTGTGCCGCGACAAGGCTTCGGAGACGACGGTGTCGACGTCGACCTCCTCAAGGTCGGGTAGCCGCTCGCCGCCCTGCAGCCGCGAGAGCTCGATGAGTTCACCGACCATGTTGGCCAGCCGGTTGGATTCGGTGACCATCTTCTCGGCGAAGTGGGTCACCGTCTCAGGGTCGTCGCAGGACGCCAGCACCGCCTCGGCCAATACCCCCATCGCGCCGACCGGTGTCTTGAGCTCGTGGCTGACGTTGGCCACGAAATCGCGTCGCGTCGCTTCCATCCTGGCGTGCTCGGACTGGTCGTCGACGTAGACGACGGCGAATCGGCGGTCCTCGTCGGTCAACAGACGGACGTGGCCGCGCACCGAGAGCCCGGACCGCCCGGAACGGCTGCGTTTGCGGGGCGACAGGTCGAAACCGACCGGCTCGCCCGTGGCGAGTGTGCGTTCCGCGGCCGCCCATGCCCGGTCGTCCAGCAGGCGCTCGCGCACCAGGCCGAGTTCCTGGGCGCGGTCATTGGTGTAGACGACGTCACGGAAGGTGTCGACGACCACGATCCCGACCGGTGACTGCGAGACGATGTGCTCGAGCATCCGCGACACCGTGATGCCCGTCTGTTCGGCGGAACGCCGTTGCTGGCGATCCTGAAGCCGCGGCGCCACCCGGACTCCGATCGCCGCACCGATCGATAACGCGAGCAGTGCCACGACCGCTGCCAGAAGCAGCGCCGAGATGACACTCACGCGCAAATCGTACGCATTCGGTGAACGTCATCCCAGCAGCGTGCGGCCAAACCGGGACAAGTCACAAAGCCAAAGACGGATGTTCGAACCGTCGTCTTCCACTGTTCACCCGCCGTTTGCCGGCCGCCGGGTCGCAACGCGCTACTTGGCTCCCTGCGCGGCGACGGCCGCGGCTCCGGCGGCCGCCGCGTCGGGGTCGAGGTAGCTGCCACCGGCCACGGTGGGCCGCAGATCAGAGTCCAGGTCGTACCGCAGCGGGATCCCGGTCGGGATGTTCAGTCCGACGACATCCTCGTCGGACATTCCGTCCAGATATTTGACGAGCGCTCGCAGCGAATTCCCGTGCGCCGCGATCAGCACGGTCTTGCCCGCCAACAGGTCGGGCACGATCACCTCAGTGAAGTACGGCACGAACCGCTCGACGACATCTTTGAGGCATTCGGTGAGCGGCGCGCCGCCCTCGATGTCGGCGTAGCGCACATCGGTGTCCTGACTGAACTCCGAGCCGGGCTCGATGGGCGGCGGCGGGGTGTCGTAGCTGCGACGCCACGCCATGAACTGTTCCTCGCCGTACTTGGCCTTCGTCTCGGCCTTGTTCAGCCCCTGCAGGGCGCCGTAGTGACGCTCGTTGAGGCGCCAGTCGCGGTGCACCGGGATCCAGTGCCGGTCGGCTTTGTCGAGCGCGATATTGGCGGTCGTGATGGCGCGCCGCAGCAGCGACGTGTACAGGACGTCGGGCTGGCGGTCCTGCTCCCTGATGAGCTCACCGGCACGAGCCGCCTCGGCCCGTCCCTTGTCGGTCAGGTCGACGTCGACCCATCCGGTGAACAGGTTGAGCGCATTCCATTCGCTCTCACCGTGGCGGAGGAGGATCAGCGTCGCGGTTTCTGCCATGTGGGAAATCCTCTCACGCCGGTCAGTCGTCGTCCCGCTCGTCCTCGATGAGATGTTGGAAGGCCTGCAGATTCTTCAGCGACTCTCCGCGGGACACCCGCCACTCCCATTCCTTCTGGATGGACGTGCGAAAACCCAACTCCAGCAAGGTGTTGAAATCCGAGTCCACTGCTTCGAGCACCTGACCGAGCACCCGGTCGACCTCGTCGGCGGTCACCGATGCCAGCGATATCCGGCCGACGAGATAGATGTCGCCGACGTTGTCCAGGGTGTAGGCCACACCGTAGAGCCTGCGGTTGCGTTTGAGGAGGAACTTGTAGACGCCTTCGTGATTCTCGTCGGGTCTGCGGCAGACGAACGCCTCGACCCGAACCGAGTGCTCGCCGATCGACAGGATCGTGTTGGTCTTGAGCCTGCGCTCGCCGGGCAGCGCGACGATCAGTCCCGGCAACCCGCCTGCGGCACCTTCGTGGCGGGTGTACGCGAGGTCGTTCTCCGTGAGCGTCGCCTCGATGACGTCCTGCACAGAAGCGCTGCCTGATGCTCTTTGCGCCCGCGACTCGTCGGTCATGCCCTGACTCCTCGCTTCATCGAGAAGCGCCGGCCGCTGCGCTGGGCGGCGAGCTGACGCTGGTGGTCGGCGCGGTAGTCGGCGATGGCGCGGCCGTAACCCGCCAGCAGCGCGTCCACGGTGTGCGCCCACGAGAACGTCGCGGCGTGGTCCACGGCAGCGCGGCCGAGGCGGGCCGGATCGCTCCGCAGCACCTCGTCCAGCGTCTTCGCCCACGCCTCGGGGGCGTGGCCGTCGACCAGGGCTCCGCTGACCCCGTCCCGCACAGCGACGGGCAACCCGCCGACCGCGGCCGCGACGACGGGAGTCCCGCACGCCTGTGCCTCGACGGCCACCAGGCCGAACGACTCGTTGTGGCTGGGCACCGCGACGATGTCGGCAGCCCGGTAGACCTGCACCAGATCCTCGCGGGACTGCGGAGGAAGGAACGTCACGCGGTCGGCAATGCCGAGTTCGGCCGCGAGGCGGACCAGGTTGTCCGGGGTCGCCAATCCGGATCCCGAGGGTCCGCCGGCCACGAGCACCTGGACCTCGGGCAGGAGGGCGGCAGCGCGCAGCAGCACGTCCGGCGCCTTGAGCGGCTGGATCCGCCCGACGAACGCCACGATCCTGGCATCCGCGTCGAGCCCGAGCGCCGCACGGGCGGCGCGGCGATCACCGGGGCCGAATGTCGTCAGATCCACGCCGGGATGGACGACGTCGATACGCGCCGGATCGGCCTGATGGAGCGAAACCAATTGCCGCGCTTCATGTTCGGTATTGACGATGAGCCGGTCGGCCTCGTCGACCACCTGCTGCTCACCCACCGAACGCATCGGCGGCTCGGGGGTGTCCCCGTCGGCCAGCGACGCGTTCTTGACCGCCGCCAGCGTGTGGGCGGTATGCACCAGCGGCACTGCCCACCGGTCCGCGGCCAGCCAGCCGACCTGGCCGGACAGCCAGTAGTGCGAATGCACGATGTCGTAGTAGCCGGGCTCGTGGGTGGCTTCGGCCCGCAACACCCCCGCCGTGAACGCGCACAGCTGCGTCGGCAGGTCGTTCTTGTCCAGTCCCTCGAACGGGCCTGCCACCACGTTGCGCACGACGACGCCCGGCGCCACGGACACCACAGGTTCGTCCGACGACGACGTGGCCCTGGTGAAGATGTCGACCTCGACGCCCCGGCGGGCCAGTTCGAGAGACGTTTGCAGAACGTAGACGTTCATCCCGCCCGCATCGCCGGTGCCCGGCTGGGCCAGCGGCGACGTGTGCACGGACAACACCGCCACCCGGCGTGGCTCGGGAAGTCCGGAGGGCTGGCCGGCCGGATCGGTCGCTAGACGCACACGTCATGTCTACACCGCGGCGGAATGTCTCAACCTTCCGACGTGCTGGCCGAACTCAGGCGCTCACCTCGGGCCTGCGTGACGCCCGGCGCATCGCGGCGATCGGATCGGCGTACAGCCCGCCGAGCGACACGATGCCTGCCCCGGCCTCCTGCACCCGGTTCCCGAACGCCGTGACGCGGATGTCGCGGTGCCCCAGCACGGAGCGCTCCGCGAACGACGACTCGACGATGCCCATGCCTTCCGGGTATTCGGTGAAGGCCTGGCCGCCGACGACCAGGTCGTCGGGATTGAGCATGTCTCGCAACAGCGCGACGGCCTCGCCGAGCACTCGGGCCCGCTCGGCGACGAGCGCGATCGCCTGTTCGTTGCCCTGCCGGGCGGCGCGCAGCACGGCCGTCACGGTCGATGTCGCGCCATCGGCGGGAACGATGCGCGCCTTCCTGGCCGCCGACAGCACCGCCTCGTCGCTCACGGTGGATTCCAATCGCCCTGTGCCGCCGAGCAATTCGGAATGCACGGGCAGCGCGGCGATCGTGCCTGGGCCACTGGAGGGCGAGTGCACCTGACCCCCGATGGAGAGCGCGTAGCCGACGGTCTCACGAGCGTAGACGTAGAGGCTGGTGGCCGACTTGGTCGGCTGGCGCCGAACGCCGAGCAGTAGTTCGGCGCCGGCCATGGCATCCACGTGGGACGCCACCGAGACGGGCAGGCCCAGGGATTCGGCGAGCACCGGCCCGACGGGCGCATCCGACCACCCCAGCCGCGGATGGTCCAGGTATCCGGTGACGCTGTCGACTACACCGCCGGCGGCGACGCCGACCCACAGCGGGCGGCGCCGGTGCCAGCGGCTCAGGTAGCGGCGCGTGCTGCCGGCGATCGCCGCCAACGCCGCCGCCTGGGGGCCGCGGGGGGTCGGCGTCTCGACGACATCGAGCGTGCGCCCGAACAGGTCGGCGGCCACGATGCTGGTGGTACGGGCACCGATGTGGACGCCGAGGGTCAGGTAGGGCTCGTGGTTGACCTCGACGGGCACACGAGGCCTGCCGATCGCACCGGACACGGCGAGATCGGCTCTCTCCCGGAGCAGCCCCACGTCGAGAAGGGCGGTGACCTGACGGTTCACCGTGGCAATGCTGAGGCCGGTGACCTGCGCAATGACGTCGCGAGCGATGGGTCCGCGCTGCCTGGTGGCCGCGAACACGGAGGCTGCGGCCGCGTCGGGCAGGCGCAGCGCGGGCGCCACGATGTGGTGCAGCAGAGCCTGGGGGTAGCGCTTACCGCCGGTGGACGATGTGGTGCGCGTGGCCGATGCGGTGCGGGGACGCTTGGTGAGAGTGGTGCTCATCGGGAAGTCCTTGGAGTAGAGGCGGCTGGTGGGGCGAGGCCACACCTTCGCGACTCAGCAGGACTTGGTCAGTCCGGAGCGCAGTCAGGCGCGGCGGGGTGCGCAACAACAACACGCACGCCGCGCGGCAGCGAGAACTGCCTGACTGTTCCGGTACACCCGGTCAACTTAGCACGACGGCTAGGGTTGGGTACATGACGACTCCAACAGATGCCCGCCGGGTCGCAGTGGTCACCGGCGCCAGTGCCGGAATCGGCGAAGCAACCGCGAGAACTCTTGCCGCTCAAGGGTTTCACGTGGTCTGCGTGGCACGTCGCGAAGGTCCGATCAAAGCGCTCGCCGCCGAGATCGACGGCACCGCGATTGTGGCCGACGTCACTGACCCGACCGCCGTGGCGGCCATGGCGGGCCGGTTGGACCGGGTGGACGTGCTGGTGAACAACGCAGGTGGGGCCCGCGGTTTGGAGTCGATCGCCGACGCCGACGTCGAGCATTGGCGATGGATGTGGGAAGCCAACGTGCTCGGCACCCTGCACGTCACCCGTGCACTGCTCCCCAAGCTGATCGACTCCGGCGACGGGCTCATCGTCACGATCACCTCGATCGCTGCGGTCGAGATCTACGACAACGGCGGCGGGTACACCTCGGCCAAGCACGCCCAAGGTGTCCTTCACCGCACGCTGCGCAGCGAGCTGCTCGGAAAACCGGTGCGGCTCACCGAAGTTGCGCCGGGCATGGTGAAGACCGACTTCTCGCTGAACCGCTTCGAGGGCGACGAGGAGCGCGCGGAGAAGGTCTACCAGGGCGTCACTCCCCTGGTGGCCGAGGACATCGCCGAGGTTGTCGGATTCGTCGCGAGCCGGCCGCCGCACGTCGACCTCGACCTCATCGTCGTGCGACCGCGCGACCAGGTCAGCGGCGCCAGCGGTTCGCGCTTCAACAGGAAGTAGCCGTCCTCAGCTGATTGTCAGCGAATTCGGTGCCAATTTCTTGGGATAACACGCAAGAAATTCTTCAGTACGGCCACAAAGCTGAGTAGCGTCCAATCAAGGCGCAACTCACAGGCGAGGACTGCGATGGCAACTCTGACTCTGCCCACCCAGGCGATCGATCCCACGCTGGAAGCGGCGCTGGAACTCAGCGCGCTCGAGGCGATGATCCTGGACGCATTCTGGACCGGCGACGAAGGCTAGCCGCCCGGACGTCCTCCCACCGGCTGCGGAGCACCTGACGGTGTCGCCGGGGCGGTGCTGGGCATCGCGTCGGGCCTGGCCTCCGACGACAGCGCGGACATGGACTTCCATTCGTCCCACGGGACGGCCCAGTCCCAGATGTCGCCGTCGGCGTAGGAAAGCTGAATCCGGGTGCCGGTGACCTCGACGGGGTCGCCATACATCGCGACGTTGAAGTACTGCTCGGCGTCGGTGAGGGACAGGTTGATGCAGCCGTTGGTGACATTGCTGTTGCCCTGTGCGCCCGAACTGGCCGGGTTGGCGTGGATGAACTCGCCGTTGTTGGAGATCCGCACCGCGAACCGCTCGCGCACGTTGGCGTAACCGGCGGCCGGGTTGGTCATGTAGAAGTCTTCGTACTTCTCGGTGACCACATGGATGCCGCTGCGGGTGACGTTGCGGTCCAGATCGCCCTCGCCGTAGCTGCACGGGAAATCCATGATGACCCCGGCGTCGGTGAGGACCTGAATGCGGTGGCTCGACGCCTCGGCCTTCACGACCTGGAAGCGGCCGATCGTGAAGTCCAGCGTCGAGTCGGCAGCGCCGTAGGCGCCACCGCCGAAGGGCACACCGTAGAGGTTGGCGTCGACGTGCACCGTGGTGCCCGCCGGGTAGTAGTCCCTGGTCCGCCAGTGCACCCGCGAGCCGCCGGCCTCGTCGGGAAGCCACGCCCAGCTACCCTCCACCGGCGGCGTGGTGGTCACCTTCAACGCCTTCTCCACCTCGGCGCGGTCGTCCTCGGCGATGGCAGCATCGAACTGCAGGATGATCGGCGCGGCGACGCCGACGGTCTGCCCGTCGGCGAGCTGAAAGCGGCCGCTGACCTGCGTGGTCGGCATGACGGTGGTGAACGTGCCGGACAGCGGCACCGCTTTGCCGTCCTCGCCGACGGCCGAACCGGCCCACTCGTAGGACGCCCCGTACCCGAGCGACTCGGTGATCGTGTAGGCGTTGCGGTCCTTGTTCAGGGCACCCGCGACGACCGTGCCGGTGCTCGTGTTGGTGAGCGTGACCTTCTGGAACCAGCCGTCGGACACCTTGACGCCGACGCTGCCGGTGGGCGCGACCTCGGCGGTCGCGTCGGAGGGTTCGTAGGTGATGGTGGGTGTCTTCGGCGCTTCCTCGGCGGCCTCCCCTTCGGAAGGGCCCTCGGTTCGCATACAGGCGGCGAGAGCACCCGGTGCGACGACGCCGACCGCAAAGGCGGCAAGCGCTCGCCGTCTCGTGATCGACGGCAGCGGTTCAGCAGGGCTCACGTGAACCAACGGTACCTAGAAAGAGCAGCCAACCAGAACCGGCTCGGGTGTGAGTTCGATCCCGAAAGCCGCCTTGACACCGTCGCGCACCGTCCTGGCCAGCGCAATCACGTCGGATGACGTCGCCGTGCCGCGATTGGTGAGCGCCAGCGCATGTTTGGTCGACAGCCGCGCGGGCGCTTCGTCGCCCGGATAACCCCTGCGGAATCCGGCACGTTCGACCAGCCAGCCCGCAGCAAGCTTCACGCCGTCGGGGGCCGGATAGTTCGGGACGGGACCGTCGATCGACGCATCGAGGCGCTCGAACTCGGCGCGGGTGACGACGGGATTGGTGAAGAAGGACCCGACGCTCCAGGTGTCGTGGTCTGCGTCGTCGAGCACCATGCCTTTGCGAGCGCGCAGCGCGAGTACCGCCGCGCGCACCTCCGCCGGATCGGCGCGCTCCCCCGCGTGCGCGTCGAGCGCGGTGGCGAGCTCTCCGTAGCGCAGCGGCGCGCTGCGTCCTGCGGCGTCGAGTTCGAACTCCACCTCCAAGACCACCCAGGTCCTGGAATGCTTCAGAATGCTTGTGCGATAACCGAACCGGAGAAAATCCGGGGTGACCCAGCGGTCCGCGCCGGTGGTGCGGTCGAGCAGCCTGACCCGTCGGATCGTGTCGGCGACCTCCGCGCCGTACGCGCCGACGTTCTGCACCGGGGTCGCCCCGGCCGACCCCGGGATGCCCGACAGGCACTCCAGCCCCCCGAGCCCGTGCTCCAGCGACACGGCGACGACGTCGTCCCAGACCGCTCCCGCCTCGGCGCGCAGCACCGCTCCGTCGACGGTGATTCCGGCGTTGGCGAGGCGGACCACGGTGAGATCAGTCAGCTCGTCGGACAGCACCACGTTCGAGCCACCTGCCAGCACGAGCGCATCGGGCCCGGCGGCCAGCACCGCGTCGACGACCTGCTCGGTGCGCAGACAGGTGGCCAGGCGCGCGGCGATGGGTCCCACCCGCAGCGTCGTCAGCGGCGCCAGCGGCACGTTCTCGGTGAACGGCACGCCGCCCAACAACGAAGTGCCCACGGCCGGTAACGGTAGCGTGGCCAGCTATGCCGCGTTCATTCGACATGGCCGCCGAGTACGAGGGCACGGTCGAGCAGGTGCACAAGGCCTTCAGCGACCAGGAGTACTGGCTGGTCCGGCTCGGCGACTCCGGCGCCGACGATGCCACCCTCGACGAGATGGTCGTCGACGAGGCCGGCGGTATCCGCATCAAGACCACGCAGACGCTGCGCGCCGACAGGCTGCCCGCCGTGGTCACCCAATTCCACCGCGGAGACTTGAGTTTCGTGCGCGAGGAGATCTGGACCCCGGTCGCGGATCGACGGGCCACGGCGGTGGTGCGCGGTTCGATCCCCGGAGCGCCCGCCTCGTTGACCGGGGATGCGGTGCTGTCGTCGGTGGTCGACGCCAAGGGCAGCATCGCATCGCGGATGGCGTTCAAGGCCACCGTCGAGGTCAAGGTCCCGCTGGTGGGCGGCAAGATCGAGAACTTCATCGGCAGCCAACTGCTCTACCTGCTCACCGCAGAACAACGCTTCACCACGGTGTGGATCACCGAAAACAGCTGATCGGGTCTCTACCATCGAGCACATGGCCGCCCCCATCGGACAGGTGACGCGGGGCACCACGGGCCACAACCGGCTACGCCGCAGCGATCGCTGGCTGGTGCACTCGTCGCGGGTACGCACCGCATTGCAAGCCTCCCCTGACCCGCTCGTCGTCGATCTGGGCTACGGCGCCAAACCCGTCACGACACTGGAGTTGGCGGTGCGGCTGCGAGAAGTGCGTCACGATGTGCGGGTGATCGGCCTGGAGATCGAACCGGAGCGCGTGCGGGCCGGACAGGCGGCTGTGCGGGACGGCGCCGCGCCCGGCGTCGAATTCGCGCTCGGCGGTTTCGAATTGGCCGGTCACCGGCCAGTTCTGGTGCGCGCCTTCAACGTTCTGCGCCAGTATCCGGTCGAGGCGGTGGACGATGCGTGGACCGCGATGCGAGAAGGGGTGTCGGCAGGCGGCTTGATCGTCGACGGCACCTGCGACGAGTTGGGGCGGCTGTGCTGCTGGGTGCTGCTGGACGCGACGTCCCCGGTGAGCCTGACACTGGCATGCGACCCGTTCGCGATCGACAAGCCGTCCGATCTCGCCGAGCGCCTGCCCAAGGTGTTGATCCATCACAACGTCGAGGGCCAACCCATTCATACGCTGCTGCGTGCCGCCGACCGCGCATGGGCCAGCGTCGCCGGGCACGGCGTGTTCGGACCGCGAATCCGGTGGCGGGCGATGATGAATTTGCTTGTCGCCGAGGGGTTTCCGGTGTCCATGCCGCGCAAGAGCCTGCGCGACGGGGTGCTCACGGTGCCGTGGGAGGCCGTCGCGCCCCTCGGGTGAGCCACCGGCCCACCAGCACGCCGGCCGTCACGACGAGAACGATCGAGCCGATCAGGACCGGAACGGTGAGGTCCACCCGCTCGTAGGAGTAGATCACCGGCTGATACGGGTCGTCGTCGGGTGCGTCGACGAACACGAAGTCCGACGTGATCGAATCGGGATCGACGATGGTGGTGGTCAGCTTCGTCAGATATGCCCCGGACTTCGACAACTCCCGGAGCGTGACGTTCTGCGTCCGTCCCGCAATGGATCCCGCGTACTCCTGCGCCACGATGTGATCGCCGGCGTCGGGGTCGTCGCGCTGCATCCGGTGCTGCCCGAGGGTGTAGATCGTCACGGTCTGCCCGGTATCCGCATGCGCCGACATCCGCATCGGGTACACGAGCTCCTCGGATTCGAACGTCAGCGTCACCGGTGCCAGCGGTCCCGACAGCGCAGCGTCGTCGGTCGTGAGCCGCATCGCGACGATCGACCATCCCTCGCGCAAGTAGGGGTCGAGCCCCTCGGAGATCTCCGGCCTCAACTCATAGCCGTTGTCCGCCAGCCAGTTCCGCACACCGGAGAGATCGCCGCCCGACAGCGTGGTCGCTTCCAGGGGGCCCAACTGGACCTGCTGCACCACTGTCGGGTTGCCGGGGCCCGAGCCGGGGGCCGCCGCGGTCGCCCCCTCGGCGCTCGCCCCGGACGCTCCCCAGCCGATCGTCCAGCGCTTGACCGTCTCGACCCGAGGAGCGGACAGGGTCGCCAGTTCGCCGAGCAGCTCGGCCGGTGCGGCCGACACCGTCGCGGGCGTGGGCGTGGGCATCACCAGCGCGGCGTTGTCGGCCGAGGTGTCCAGGTTGAGCCGCATCACCACGGTTTCCACGGTGCCGTCGCCGGTGACCAGTGCCAGCTCGTCGGCGACCCGCAGCGACGGATCCGAGCTGAGCAGCCCGCCGCAGGCACATGCGGTGGCCGCGCCGGGCGCCACCAGAGGCGCGGTGAACAGCGCACCGGCGGCAATCAGCGACCACCACCGCAACATGGCGCCAGATTACGTCGCCTGGGCTCCCACCTTCGCCGGAACGAGCGGCTCTTCCTCGAAACGATCCGGATCGTCGAGCACATCGTCGAGATCTTCGGCGACCTTGATGTCGAGCCCACGCAGGTGAGCTGCCGGCGTTGCCAGTGACACCGCCACGTAGGTCAACAGGCCTGCGGCGAACGCGATGAACGTCGGCCATCCGTCGAACGAGGCGTCGATGAGCCCGTTGGGGATGTAGAGGATCGTGTTCTCCACACCGAACATCGTCGGCGTCATCACGAACAACCCGATCCGGACCACGAATCCCACCGCGATGGCCGCCATCGCGGCTGTCGTCGTCCCCCGGCGCCACACCAGCCCGAGGATGAACGGCACCGCCAGGCAGGCCAGCATCAGATCGAAGGCCAGCGTCAGCAGGATGCCCGTCTGCTGGACGTAGATCGCGAACAGGATCGAGAACAGCGTCATCGGCACCATCGCGATGCGGGTGGCCTTCAGCAGCGGATCTTTCTGCCCGGCAACGTGAACGCGCCGCACGCCTCCGAGGTTGCGCACACACACATTGGAGATGGCCAGGATCGCACCGTTGGCGGTGGACATCGACGCGCCGACCAGGCCGCACAGCACCAGGACCGTCAGTCCGACCGGGGCGTACTGATCCAGCAGCACGAACAGCACCGGGCCGTCGAGTTCCTCGGGCATGAACGAATGTGCCGCCAGCACAACGAGTCCGAACGGCACGCAGATCGCCACGGTGCCGGCCGATGCGCTGAAGCAGGCCCTGCGCGCCGCCTCGGGCGACTTCGCCGAGAAGACGCGCGCCATGAAGTCGATCGCGACGATGTCGCCGATGCCGAGCGCGATCAACGTCGCCCAGTTGATGACGGCACCCTGCGCCGGATCCGACAGCTGCCCCAGCGCGAAAGGTCCCATGCCGTCGGCGATGTTGATGCCGTGGGTGCTCGACATCCAGATGAACAGACCGATCGCGCCGACCAGGATCAGCGTCATCTGGATGATCGCGGTGTAGGCGTCGGCGATCAGGCCACCGGTTCCGGTGTAGGCCACCGCAATTGCCGCGATCAGTACCACACCGAGCCAGTACGGCATCCCGAGGAAGTAGTTGAACAGCAGCCCGCCTGCCACGAGATTGCCGGCCACCAGCATGCAGAACGCGATGGCGAGCAGGATCGACGAGCTGACCTCCACCGAACGGCCGAACCGCAGGCGGTAGTAGTCCGGGAACGACGTCAGCCCCATCCGGTTCATCGGCTTGGCGAAGAAGATGCCGGTGATGAGCAGGCACAGCGCCAGTCCCAGCGGCAGACAGGCACCGGCCCAGAATCCGAACTCGAACGCGAGATCGGTGTTGCCGAGCGTGGCGTTGGTGTCGACCGCCGCGCCCATCAGTGCGCCGCCGACGAGCCAGAAGGGCAGCATCCGGCCGCCCACAAGGAAATTGGAGCTGTCGCCCTCGATCCTCTTGGACACGTAGAAGCCGACGGCCACGACGACGGCGATGCTTATCGCCACCCCGAGAAGAATCATTCTGAAAGGAGCCTCCCGATAGAGATTGGAGTCTCCCGGGCTTTTGTCCCGCCGTGGAACGCCCGGGCTCCGATGCCGGCCGTCTGCGTCTCTCGGACCAGGCCCGGCCCGATTCGCTCGGCCCGGCGGAACCCTAGGCGCGCCCCACACTTTTTCTGCGGGTCCCAGTCAGGAAAGACCCGGTGTGTTTCATGTTGTCGCGCCGCGTGTTAACGATGCGTTTCAGTCAGCGCTGGACAGGAATTGGGCGACGTGCCAAGAATGGGTCCAGGCGGCGGTATCACCGCGCCCCGGACGAGTGCGTCGTACCCGGTCTGCGACAAGACGGCGCTGTGAGGAGACCTCGTGTCCGATCGACCCGATCCATCCCTGCCGAACGCCGAAGGCGCCTGGGCCCAGCAGGTCGAAGCCAATCTCGGCGACCGCCGGCTGCGTGAGGAGATCGACCGCGGCCTGAGCTACGGCCTCGAGGCTGCGCCGACGATCAACGACAGGACGATCTCGACGTTCGTCCGCGGCGAGAAGCCGCACTTCGCCGGCGAACGCGGGACATTCCTCAAGTGCCCTTTCATCGAGGACGTCAACGAGGTCGACGACGCCGAGGTCGCGATCTTCGGTGTCCCGCTGGACGCCGGTGCGACGTATCGGCCTGGCACGCGGTTCGGCCCGCAGGGCATCCGCCGCTCCACCAACCTGTTCGGCACCTACAACTATGAGTCGGGTGTGGATCTGCGCGAGCAGCTCAACATGGTCGACATCGGCGACGTGTTCACGATCCCGGGCAATCTGGAGAAGTCGTTCGACCAGATCAGCACGGCAATGGCCCACGTTGCCCAGAAGGGCGTGATGCCCATAGTTCTCGGCGGTGACCACTCAATCGGGTTTCCGACAATCCGTGGCCTGGCGCCCTACATGGACGGCAACATCGGCATCATCCATTTCGACCGGCACGTCGACACGCAGGAGACCGACCTCGACGAGCGGATGCACACCACCCCGTGGTTTCACGCCACCAACATCAAGAACGCGCCGGCGACGAACCTGGTGCAGATCGGCATCGGTGGCTGGCAGAGTCCCCGCGAAGGCGTGAAGGTGGGCCGCGAACGCAAGTCGACCGTGATCACCGTCGGCGACGTCGAGCGGGTCGGGATCGAAAAAATTGCGGAAGTCGCCCTCGAAGTCGCGTGGAAGGGCGCCAAGGCGGTCTATCTGTCGTTCGACATCGACGTGATCGACGCCGGTTTCGTCCCCGGCACCGGTTGGCCCGAGCCGGGCGGCCTGCTTCCGCGCGAAGCACTCAACCTGGTGAAGATGATCTCCGAGCCGGGCCTGGCCGGCATCGAGGTGGTCGAATGCTCGCCGCCCTACGACTGGGCCGAGCAGACGGCCTTGATGAGCTCGCGGGTGATCCTTGACAGCCTCGCTGCGCAGGTGCGCTCGGGCAAGCTCGGCAAGAAGGCCGCCAAGGCCAATAGGCCCGCCTGGGGTCCGTAACTACCCTGGAGGCCATGCGTTCCGGAATGCGGGTGGCCCTCGCTCAGATCCGCAGCGGTACCGACCCGACGGAGAATCTGAGCCTCGTCGAGAAGTTCACGAGGCAGGCCGCCGAGGCGGGTGCCTCGCTCGTGCTCTTCCCGGAGGCGACGATGGTCCGGTTCGGCGTTCCCCTCGGCGGCATCGCCGAACCGTTCGACGGCCCCTGGGCGACGGCCGTGCGCGAGATCGCGGCGCGGGCGGGCATCGTCGTCATCGCGGGCATGTTCGTCCCGTCCCATGACGAACCTGCCGGGCGGGTCACCAATACCCTGATCGCCACCGGCCCCGGGGTGGAGGCGCGCTACGACAAGATCCATCTCTACGACGCGTTCGGTTTCACCGAGTCGAGAACGGTGGCCCCGGGCCGGGAGCCCGTGGTCATCACGGTCGATGGGGTGACGGTAGGGCTGACGCTCTGCTACGACATCCGATTCCCCGAGCTCTACGTCGAGCTGGCCGAGCGCGGCGCCGAGCTGATCACCGCACATGCCTCGTGGGGCACGGGCCCCGGGAAGCTCGAGCAGTGGACGCTGCTGGCCAGGGCGCGCGCCATCGACACCAGCAGTGTGGTCGCTGCCGTCGGCCAGGCCTATCCCGGCGACGAGGTCGCCACGCTGGGGCCCACCGGTGTCGGCGGCAGCCTGGTGGCGTCGGCGCTGGGCGAGGTCCTGGCCTCGGCCGGTGGCGAACCCGAACTGCTGGTGTGCGATATCGACCTCGACGCCGCACGGAAGGCCCGCGAGACGGTCGCGGTCATGCAGAACCGCTCAGGTGCAGCTCAACCCCGTAGGGCACAATCGCTTGGGTGAGTGATCCCTGGGCCCCTCCGCCGCCACCGCCCGGCCCCCCGCCGGGCCAGCTCCCGCAGGACCCCGGCTATGCGCCTGCCGCCCCCGCCGAGGAAAGCGCATCGGCCGGGGCGAGGCTGAAGAGGATGTTCAGCGACCCGATCTCGATCGTTCTGGTCGTCGTCATCGTCCTGGCGCTGGTGTTCGCCGGGCTGCTCGGCGGTGAGCTCTACGCCCGCAGCCGCGCCGACACGATCGTCGCGGGCACCGTCGAATGCGTCGTACAGGACGACGCGACGGCCTCCTTCGGGGTGATGCCGCCGTTCCTGCTGCAGCACGTGTCCGGCCATTACACGAACATCCGGATCGAGACGGCGGGCAACCAGATCCGCGACGCCAAGGGCATGAAGGTCAACCTCGAGATCAACGACGTCCGTATCGAGGACACCGCGACGTCCAGTGGCTCCATCGGCTCGCTGGTCGCCAATATCAGTTGGAGCGCCGAGGGCATCAAGGAAACCATCCAGGGCGCCATCCCGCTGGTGGGCAGCTTCGTCAACGGCGTGACCACCGATCCAAATGACGGCACCATCGAGCTCGAAGGTGCGCTCGGCAGCATCACGGCCAAACCGGAGGTCGTCAACGGCGGACTCTCGCTGCAGGTCCAGCAGGTCACCGGGCTCGGATTCACGCTGCCGCGGGAAGCGGTGCAGCCCGCGCTGGATGCTTTCACCGCGGAACTGACCCAGAACTACCCGATGGACATCAAAGCCGATTCGGTCGAGGTCACCGATTCTGGTGTGGTGAGCCAGTTCTCGACGCAGAACGCGTCGATCCCGAAGGGCCAGCAGGACCCCTGCTTCGCGTCTCTCTAGACGTCGAGACCGTCGAGCACCGTGCGGGTGCCCGACAGCCCGAGCCGGGTGGCGCCGGCGTCGAGCATCGCGATTGCGTCTGCGGCCGAACGGATTCCACCGCTTGCCTTGACGCCGAGGCGGCCGTCGACGGCGTCTGCCATCAACTCGACGGCGCGCGGTGACGCACCGCCGCTGGGGTGAAAGCCCGTCGAGGTCTTGACGAAGTCCGCGCCTGCATTCTCGGCGACTCGGCAGACGTCGACCAGGATCGGCTCGCCGCTGAGCGCCAGCAACGCCGCCGATTCGACGATCACCTTGAGCACCGCCTGGGGCGCCGCCTGCCGCACGGCGGCAATGTCGGCACGTACCGCGTCGAGCTCACCGGCGAGCGCGGCTCCGACGTCGATGACCATGTCGATCTCAGTAGCGCCCTGCGCCACGGCGAGCCGGGCCTCCTCGGCCTTGACGGACGAGAAGTGCTTGCCCGAGGGAAACCCGACGACAGAGGCGATCGCGAGGTTGCACTCATCGAACGCGGCGGCCGCCGCGACCAAAGTCGGTGATACGCACACCGCGTATATGTCAAGGTCGACGGCATCCTTGAGCAGCGAGGCGATATCGGCTTCGGTCGCCTCTGGTTTGAGCAGGGTGTGGTCGACCAGCGCCGCCACCTGCGCACGGGTGTAGCAGCCCATCAGAAGGGCTCTTCGGTGCCGCCCGGATTGCAGCGGCTCGCCACCATCTCCTCGTAGCTGACCTCGGGACGCCATGGTTCGAGGTTCCAGCTCACCTTGCCGGGTTCGACGAACTCCGCGAAGTTCCAGTGGCACATGAACTGTTCCTGCATGCCGGGGATCGCGGCGTCCGGTGACAGCGCGAGCACTTCCGACCACGCCAGCGCCGCCATCGGTTCCGTGCCCGCATGACCCGAGGACGCGCGCGCGGACGGCGTCGGGTACACACGCAGGCTGGAAAGATCGCCCCATTTCGCCCATTCGACGTGATCGACGTACGGCGGACCCGTCGGGCTGGCTGAGGCTGTGGGGGCCAGGGCCAGGGCACTCGCCAGCGCGAGGCCGGCGACCATGATGCGCACTAGCGAGACTTTCCTTGGATCTCCAGGATCTTGGGCCGAACGTCGACCAGGTAGATGCCGGCGGCGACAGCCATGATCGCTGACCCGAACCCCGGACCGAAGAGCAGGCCCAGGACTCCGCATCCGCCGATGATGAGCAGCCACACCGGCTTGGTGAGCTTGTCGGCTGCGGTGTAGGCATCGGGTCGCTGCATCGCGGCATGCACGAACGCATAGACGGCCATGACGAGCACCGCGTAGTGCAAAAGAATGAGGACGGTACCCGCCAGGCCTTCGAGCATCACATGCACAGCCTATGCGGGGACCGTCCCCTTTTCGACTTTCTCTCGCGCAGGGCGAATTACTTCTGCGTGACCTTCTTGGCCGGCGCCTTCTTGGCGGGGGCCTTCTTGGCCGGGGTGCTCGCCGAAGCCTTGGCGGGGGCCTTCTTGGCCGGAGCCTTCTTGGCGGCCTTCTTCACCGGCGCAGCAGCCGACTCGGCCTTCTTCGGCAGCTCGACGCCGACCAGCTTGGCGGCGCGCTCGCCGACGGCGCGGGTCTGCGACGCCACGTTGCCCAGCGCTTCCTGGGTCAGCTCGACGGCCTGGTCGGTGTACTCCTCGACGCGGCTGGCGGCCTCTTCGAGCGCCGGCTGGCTGCGCAGACGCTCCAGCGCAGCCTCACCGCGCTCGATCAGCTTCGTGTAGGCCGTCTGGGCCGACTCCGCGTAGCCCTCGGCGAACTTGCGCAGTTCTTCCGAGGTGAGCTTGCCGCGGATGTCGTCGAACTGGGCGGGCAGCTCTTCCTGCAGCTTGGCGACGCGGGCACGGCTTTCCTCGACACGGGTCCCGGCGTCGGTGCGGGCCTCACCGGCGCGCTCACGCAGGGTGGCCACGATCTCGTTGACGCGCTCCAGCGCCAGGTCGGCAGCACCCACCGCAGCGAGAAGCGGTGCCTTCAGGTCATCGATGTCGAGCTGGTTCTTGTTCTCAGCCATGGTGGCTTCCTTCCTTCTCAGGATTGAGTTCTGTGATTGATTGCGGGGTCTGGGAGATCTCTAGAGGGATCTTGTCTTCTTCAGGTGTGAGCTCCTCATCTGCAGCTTCGGCCAGGGCGGCCTCGTTCTGCTGACAGAACGATGTGTAGATGTCGAGCAGCACCTGCTTCTGCCGCTCGTTGATCGCCGTGTCGGTGACGATGGCGTCGCGGACCTCGTTGGTCTCGCTCGGCTCGAGGATTCCCGCCCTGATGTAGAGCACTTCGGCGGACACCCGCAGCGCCTTGGCGATCTGGTTGAGCACGTCCGCGGATGGCTTCCGCAGGCCCCGCTCGATCTGGCTGAGATACGGGTTGGAAACGCCCGCTTTCTCCGCCAACTGCCTTACCGATACCTGCGCGGCCTCACGCTGGGACCGGATGAACGAGCCGATGTCCTGTGCCGCACTGGACACGACTGCGGCAAGATTTTCATCCTGCGGCATGGGTTGCCCCTTCGTCCGTTGGTTGTCCGTGTTGTTGGATACCGACAACCTCAACCGTACGACGGGGTGCTAACTTTTGCAAGCACTCGTTAGCGCAGGTCAGAACAGTAGCTGAGCTATCGAATAGATGCCGAGGCCGGCCAGCGAACCGACGACGGTGCCGTTGATCCGGATGAACTGCAGGTCACGACCCACGTGAAGCTCGATGCGGCGGCTGGCCTCGTCGGCGTCCCAGCGCTCGATCGTGTCGGTAATGATCGTTGTGATCTCCGCCCCATATTCACCGACGAGATGATTCGCACCGCGGACGATCCAGTTGTCGACCTTGTCGCGCAGCTCGGCATCGTCTCGCAGCGATTCGCCGAAGCGCACCACGGTGTCGGCAATGCGGCTCCGCAGCGCCGACGACGGATCGTCCACCGATTCCAGGATGATGCGCTTGGCCGCGCCCCACGCCGTCTCGGCCGCCCTGGCGACCTCGTCTCGCGACATGATCTGCTCTTTGACGTTCTCGGCCTTCTGAATCGTGGCCTCGTCGTTCTGCAGGTCTCCGGCGAACTCGAACAGGAAGCGGGTGGCCGATCGACGCAACTCGTGGTCCGGGTTGCGTCGCACCTTGTCGGTGAAGTCCATCAGCTCGCGGTGAATGCGGTCGCCGACGAGATGATCCACCCAGCGCGGTGACCACGTCGGCGAATCCCGCTCGATGACCCGCTCGATGATTTCGTCCGCATCGAGCGACCACTGAAACGCGCGGTCGGCGAGCAACTGCAGCAGTGCTTCTTGCCGCCCCTCCTCGAGCAGCGACGCCAACACCCGGCCGATGGGCGGTCCCCACTGCGGCTCGGCGATCCGCTTCACGATCATCCGGTCCAGGACCTGCTGGACGTCTTCGTCGCGCAGCATCTCGACGAGCACCCGCAACACCGTGGCGACCTCGGCCGCCACCCGTTGGGCGTTCACCGGCTCCGCCAACCACTTACCGGTCCTGCTCGCGACGTCCGCGTCACGCAGCTTGGTCTCGACGTTCTCCGGCGACAGGAAGTTCTCTCGGACGAACGAGCCCAGACCTTCGCCGAGCTGGTCTTTCTTCCGTTTGATGATCGCGGTGTGCGGAATCGGGATGCCGAGCGGGTGCTTGAACAGCGCGGTGACGGCGAACCAGTCGGCCAGCGCGCCGACCATGCCGGCCTCGGCGGCCGCCCGCACATAGCCCACCCACGGCGGTGCGCCCGCCGACTGCCACCACGTGCAGAACAGAAAGATGGCGGTGGCCCCGAGCAGGAAGCTCAGCGCCACGATCTTCATCCGCCGCAGTCCGCGCCGCCGTTCGATGTCGGCGGCGGAATCGGCACCGGCGAGCGCCTCGGCGAAGCTCCGGCGTTCGCGGGTCTCACGGGCCGCAGGCGCTGAGCCGGCGACCTCGGATCGGTGTGCCACGTGTCCATCATCCACGTGCGTGCCCGTGCGCTTCGTCAGGCGCCGTCCGAACCGCCCGATAGCGCTGGCCACCGTATTATCGAGACGGACTTAGGGAACGGATCTGCGCGATAGTGGCACAACAATCCCCGCCCGTGGCGGTCAAGACCGATGGACGCAAACGGCGCTGGCACCAGCACAAGGTCGAGCGTCGCAATGAGCTGGTGGATGGCACACTCGACGCCATCCGCCGGCTCGGCAGCAACGTCAGCATGGACGAGATCGCCGCCGAGATCGGGGTGTCCAAGACGGTCCTCTACCGCTATTTCGTCGACAAGAACGACCTCACCACGGCGGTGATGATGCGCTTCGCGCAGACGACGCTGATCCCGAACATGGCCGCGGCGCTGTCGTCGAACCTCGACGGGTATGACCTGACCCGCGAGGTGATCCGCGTCTACGTCGAGACCGTCGCCGCCGAACCCGAGCCGTACCGGTTCGTGATGGCCAACAACTCGGCCAGCAAGAGCAAGGCCGTCGCAGATTCGGAGGCGATCATCGCGCGCATGCTCGCAGTGATGCTGCGCAGGCGCATGCTGTCGGTCGGGATGGACGCAGCCGGGGCGGAGCCCTGGGCATTCCACACCGTGGGCGGGGTACAGCTGGCCACGCACTCGTGGATGTCGAACCCACGCATGACTGCCGACGAACTCATCGACTACCTGACGATGCTGTCCTGGAGCGCGCTGTGCGGCATCGTCGAGGTGAACGGATCGCTGGAGACTTTCCGGAAGAGTCCCCATCCTTCCCCGGTGCTGCCCTCCAGACTGCTTGAGTAGGGCTGTGACCGACACCCGCCCCACGAAAGAGCCCGACGACCTCCCCACGCTGTGGACACACCAGCCGCACGCCGAGCTGATGTTCCGGCCCGGCGACAAGGTCGCCGACATCGACGCCGCAGCCACCCCTGGTTTCCGCGGCACCAAGTCCGACGCCCCCACGCTGCAGGCCGAACGCAACGTGCGCTTCGCGGAGTTGCAGGAGATGCTCTACGCCAACAGCCGTGCCGGCGACACGCGCTCGGTGCTGCTGGTGCTGCAGGGCATGGACACCGCGGGCAAGGGCGGTATCGTCAAACACGTTGTGGGAGCGGCCAACCCGCAGGGCATCGACTACCAGAGCTTCGGCAAGCCGACGCCCGAGGAACTGTCACACCACTACCTGTGGAGAATCCGCAAGGCGCTGCCCCGACCCGGCCACATCGGGGTGTTCGACCGGTCCCACTACGAGGACGTCCTGATCGTGCGGGTACACAACCTGGTGCCGCCCGATGTGTGGGAGCCCCGCTATGACGAGATCAACGCGTTCGAACGCGAACTCGTCGACAGCGGAACCACGTTGGTGAAGGTTGCGATGTTCGTGTCCCTCGACGAGCAGAAGAAGCGGCTCGCCGAGCGACTCGAGCGGCCGGACAAGTATTGGAAGTACAACCCCGGCGACATCGACGAGCGGATGAAATGGCCGCTGTACCAGCAGGCGTATCAGGCCATGCTGGATCAGACGTCGACGGACTACGCGCCGTGGCACATCGTGCCGTGCAACCGGAAGTGGTACAGCCGCCTGGCGATCCTCGAATTGCTGATCGAGGCGCTCAAAGGGCTCAACATGTCATGGCCGCCCGCGGATTTCGACGTGGAGGCAGAGAAGAAGCGGCTGGCTGCGGTCTAACGGTCCCGGCGGCGAGTGCACGGAATCTGACGAGGATTACGGGAGAACTCGTCACACACCGTGCATTCGACGCGGGGCCTAGTAGGTGTAAAAGCCCTTGCCCGACTTCTTGCCGAGCTGACCGGCTTCCACCATGCGCTGCAGCAGGGGCGGCGGCGCGAAGTTCGGATCCTTGTACTCGTCGTACATCGAGTCCGCGATCAGCTTCATCGTGTCCAGGCCGATGAGGTCGGACAGCCGCAGCGGACCCATCGGGTGCGAGAGCCCGGCCACGACGGCGGTGTCGATGTCTTCGACGCTGGCCACCCCGGCTTCGGCCATCCGGATCGCCGAAAGCAGGTAGGGCACGAGCAGCGCGTTGACGATGAAGCCGGAGCGGTCGCCACAGCGCACCACCTTCTTGCCGAGTACCTCCCCGGCGAACTGCTCGACGCGGGCGATGGCCTCGTCGGAGGTGACGAGCGTGTTGATCAGTTCCACCAGCGGCAGCACCGGTACCGGGTTGAAGAAGTGCAGACCCAACACCCGGCTCGGATTCTTCGTCGCCGCAGCGATTTTCATGATCGGGATGCTCGACGTGTTCGACGCCAGTACGGCGTCGGGGTCGGTGACGACCTCGTCGAGCTGGGCGAAAACCTTGGCCTTGACGGCCTCGTCCTCGACGATCGCCTCGATGACGAGCTGACGGTCGGCGAGGTCGGCGAGGTCCGTCGTGAATCTCAGGCGCGCGAGTGTCACCTCGAAGTCGTCGGCGGAAAGCTTGCCCTTCGACTTGGCCCGCTCCAACGACGCGGTCACCCGGGCCTTGCCCGCGGCGGCCAGTTCCTCGGTCGGCTCGAATGCGATGACATCGGCGCCCGCCTTCGCGCACACCTCGGCGATGCCGCCGCCCATCTGCCCGGCGCCCACAACCCCGACTCGTTCAATGCTCAAGTGATGTCTCCTCGTCATGCGTCAGACCCCGCCCAAGATTTCTGGGCGGGGTCTGCGCTGTCAAGCCGTGCGAGCGTGCGCTGCGTGTACGCGCCTTGCGGCGTGTTGCCGAGCAGACGCGCGCGCTCGCGGTGCGTTAGTGGAACTGACCCTCTTCGGTCGAGCCCGCGAGCGCGGTGGTCGACGAGGTGGGATCCACGGTGGTGGCGATCCGGTCGAAGTAGCCGGCGCCGACTTCGCGTTGGTGCTTGGTGGCGGTGTAGCCACGCTCTTCGGCGGCGAACTCGCGCTCCTGCAGCTCGACGTAGGCGCTCATCTGGTTGCGGGCGTAGCCGTGGGCCAGATCGAACATCGAGTAGTTCAGGGCGTGGAAGCCGGCGAGGGTGATGAACTGGAACTTGAAGCCCATCGCGCCGAGCTCCTTCTGGAACTTCGCGATCGTCGCGTCGTCGAGGTGCTTCTTCCAGTTGAACGACGGCGAGCAGTTGTAGGCCAGCATCTGGTCCGGGAACTCGCTCTTGACGCCCTCGGCGAACTTCTTGGCCAGCTCGAGATCCGGCGTGCCGGTCTCCATCCAGATCAGGTCGGAGTACGGCGCGTAGGCACGAGCACGGGCGATGCACGGCTCGAGGCCGTTCTTCACGCGGTAGAAGCCTTCGGCGGTGCGCTCACCGGTGATGAACGGCTGATCGCGCTCGTCGACGTCGGAGGTGATCAGCGTGGCGGCCTCGGCGTCGGTACGGGCGATGACGACGGTGGGCACGCCGGCGACGTCGGCCGCGAGGCGGGCCGAGGTCAGGGTGCGGATGTGCTGCTGGGTCGGGATGAGCACCTTGCCGCCGAGGTGGCCGCACTTCTTCTCCGAAGCGAGCTGGTCTTCCCAGTGCGAGCCTGCGACGCCGGCGGCGATCATCGCCTTCTGCAGTTCGTAGACGTTCAGCGCGCCACCGAAGCCGGCTTCACCGTCGGCGACGATCGGCGCGAGCCAGTTCTCGACGGAGGTGTCGCCCTCGACCTTGGCGATCTCGTCGGCGCGCAGCAGCGCGTTGTTGATCCGGCGGATGACCTGCGGCACCGAGTTGGCCGGGTAGAGGCTCTGGTCGGGGTAGGTGTGCCCGGAGAGGTTCGCGTCACCGGCGACCTGCCAACCCGACAGGTAGATGGCCTTCAGGCCGGCGCGCACCTGCTGGACGGCCATGTTGCCGGTCAGCGCTCCGAGCGAGTTGACGAAGTCCATTTCGTGCAGCTGTTCCCACAGCACCTCGGCGCCGCGACGGGCCAGCGTGTGCTCCTCGACGACGTGGCCCTGCAGGGCGACGACGTCGGCCGGGGTGTAGGTGCGGGTGACGTCCTTCCAGCGAGGATTGTGGTCCCAGTCGTGCTGGATCTGCTCCGGGGACTTCGGCGTTCCGACGGTCGACTTGGTCATGACGGCCTGCTCCTTCATTCTGCAAAACGGTGGCGGTCCTACTGCCTGCTCTGTCGCCACAGTGTGTTGTTAACGCGCCAGCTGGTTCGCCGGCTTGCTAATCCGAGGATGCATCACGCTATAACCGCAGGTCCACCAGTTTCGCATGCCAATTTTCGCCAACAACTTCCGCCAAGTTGCGAATATTGCAAAGGCTCGTTGTGACTGAAACGGTTCAGAATCTACTCGCGAGTAGCGAATATTCGCAGGTCAGTACGGCCGTACTGTTTGAATGAGATGAGTCAGAGCGCGAAGATGGACGCGACTGCTTTGACGTCCTCGCCGACCACATATGTGAGCGTTGTAACAGCCCGATCGCTGAGATCTTCGCCGAATTTGTCGGTGGAGCCCGCCGGATAGACGTGCCGGATGATCTCCAGTTTGTCGCCGAGCGCCACCGGCAGATCGTGCTCGATGGTCACGCGCAGCGGGGCTCGCATCAGCTCGGGCTGCGAGTAGAGGTAGTCCTCCACCACGCTCCAGTACACGGAGTTGTTCATGTGGTCGAAAATGTCGATGTCACTGACGCGCACCGGGTAGTCGCGGATGTGCTCCGCATCCTCGCGGGTGCCCGGCTTCAAGTAGGCCTTCCAGCGCAAACGGCTCTCGCTGGTGGTCCGTCGCAGGCCATCGATGAAGTCGTCGGAAATACGCGCGGGCCCCTGCGTCTCCCTGTTGATGTTGATCCAGAAGGCCTCGGATTCGACGAGGCCGCCCTTACGACCGTCGATGCGCACCCGCATCTCGCACCACCGATTCGAGGTCCCCGAACACCAGCGCCGCAGCCGCAGAATGTCCTTGAAGACGATGGGCTCGATCATGTCGATCATGGTGCGGCGCACGATCCACAGCGGATGGGTCTCCTCGTAGCCCATCTCCCGGAGCTGATCGGTGCCGATGTCCTGGATATGCCGGGTCGCCGCGTCGAATTTGAGCCTGCCCTCGCGGTCGACGTCCGCGACCCGCAACGGCCACTGGATGTCGAAGACATCCGGGTGCCCTTCGGGGACGGGCATCATCGTCTTCGACAGCCCGGTGCCGGACTTCTTCCCGGACACGTCCTTGGTGCTCACGGACTCCGATCCTGCCACAGCGACCATGGTGCCAATCCTGCGAAGTGCGCACTTCGCAAGTCTTCACAACACTGTCTAGGCTGGTCCTCGTGGCCAAGATCTTCGTCGGGGGACGGGTGCGGCAGCTTCGCAACGAGCGCGGGTTCAGCCAGGCCGCGCTCGCGCAGATGCTGGAGATCTCCCCCAGCTATCTGAACCAGATCGAACATGACGTGAGGCCGTTGACGGTGGCCGTGCTGCTCCGCATCACCGAGGTGTTCGGGGTGGACGCGACGTTCTTCGCCTCGCAGGACGACACCCGCCTGATCGCCGAGCTCCGCGAGGTCGTCATGGATCGCGACCTCGATGTCGACGTCGATCCGGCCGAGGTCGCCGACATGGTCGGCGCACATCCTGCGCTGGCACGCGCGATGGTCAACCTGCACCGTCGATATCAGCTCACGACCACACAACTGGCCGCCGCCACCGAAGACCGGTTCCACGTCGGCAGTTCGGGAGGCAGCGGCTCCGGATCCATCTCGATGCCGCACGAGGAAGTTCGCGACTACTTCTATCAGCGGCAGAACTATCTGCACGATCTCGACACCGCGGCCGAGGAACTCACCGCCGACATGCGGGTGCACCGTGGCGATCTGGCCGGCGACCTGACCGACCGGTTGCGATTCGTCCACGGCGTCACCGTCATTCGCAGCGTCGATCTGGGTGAGGGCGTCCTGCACCGCTACGACCCCGCGACCAAACGCTTGGAGATCGGTGCACACATGTCCTCCGGCCAGCGGGTGTTCCGGATGGCGGCCGAACTCGCCTACCTGGAGTGCGGTGATCTGATCGACAGGCTCGTCGAGGAGGGCCACTTCACCAGCGAGGAGTCCAGGAAGCTGGCGCGGATGGGCCTGGCCAACTACTTCGCCGCCGCGACGGTGCTGCCGTACGGACAGTTCCACGGCGTGGCGGAACAGTTCCGCTACGACATCGAGCGGCTGTCCGCCTACTACGCGGTGAGCTACGAGACCATCTGTCACCGGCTCTCAACCCTGCAGCGGCCGTCGATGCGGGGTGTCCCGTTCTCCTTCGTCCGGGTCGACCGGGCCGGCAACATGTCGAAACGGCAGTCCGCCACCGGCTTTCACTTCTCATCCAGCGGCGGCACATGTCCGTTGTGGAACGTCTACGAAACCTTCGCCAACCCCGGCAAGATCCTGGTGCAGATCGCCGAGATGCCGGATGGGCGTCATTACATGTGGGTGGCGCGGACAGTGGAGAGGCGTGCGGCGCGCTATGGTCAGCCGGGTAAGACGTTCGCGATCGGCCTGGGCTGCGAACTACGTCACGCGCAGCGGCTGGTCTATTCGGAAGGCCTGGTGACCGGTGATCCCAACGTGCCGGCGACGCCGATCGGCGCCGGGTGCCGGGTGTGCGAGCGGGACAACTGTCCGCAGCGCGCGTTCCCCGCTCTGGGCCGCGCACTCGACGTCGACGAGCACCGCTCGACGGTGTCGCCGTACCTGGTGAGGCAGTCATGACAACACCCCCCGCACGCATACCGCCCGGTGGTTTCAAGGACCTCGGCCCGCTCAACTGGGTGATCGCGAAGGTGGGCGCCCGCGGAATCCGGCGCCCCCGATTCAGCCTGATGAATGTGCTCGGCAGGCACCGGTCCCTGTTTTTGGTGTGGCTGCCGCTGTCGGCATATCTGCTCTACGCAGGCAAGCTGTCCCGCCGCGACGCCGAGTTCGTGATCCTGCGCGTAGGGCACCTGCGTGGTTGCGAGTACGAATTGCAGCAGCACCGCAGGCTCGCGCGCTCGCGCGGCCTGGACAAGCTGACCCAGGACCGGATCTTCACCGGTCCTGACGCCGAGGGCCTGACCGACCGGGAACGGATCCTGATCACCGCGACCGACGAGTTCGTCGTCACGCGCGGCGTCTCCCCCGAGACGTGGCAGCAGCTGGCCGGGCATTTCACGAAGCCGCAGCTGATCGAATTCTGTTTGCTTGCAGCGCAATACGACGGCCTGGCGGCGACGATCTCGACGCTGCAGGTGCCGCTGGACTTCCCGGACTGACGGCCGCGAGCGGCACCGGCATGACACAGCCGTCCGCAGGTGTAAACCCTGCCGCTACCATTCGTCCATGCTTTCCAACCCGTGGCGCCACCCACCGGGCGTCCCCCGTTGTGAACCGCCCCGCGCCGAGGGCACGTTCTTCCTGCCCGGCGGCCGACGGCTCGGCTACGCCGAGTTCGGCGATCCGACCGGTCCCGTCGTGCTGTGGTTCCACGGCACCCCGGGCGGCCGCAGGCAGCTCCCGATCGTCGGCCGGCGGGCGGCCGAGAGGCTAGGGCTGCGGGTGGTCCTTGTGGAGCGCGCGGGGGCGGGGCTCAGCGACGCCCATCGCTACGAGCGGATCGGGGACTGGGCGACCGACATGGCCCATGTCGCCGACGTGCTCGGCGCCGACAAGCTCGGCGTCGCCGGGTTGTCCGGCGGCGGACCGTACGCGCTGTCGTGCGCCGGGATGCCGGCACTCAAGGACCGCGTCGCCGCTGTCGCCGTGCTCGGCGGCGTCACACCGTCGGTAGGACCCGACGCGACGTGCAGCGGAGCAATCGCGTTGGCCCGCAAGATGTCCTGGGTGACCTCGGCGTTGCGCCGGCCGTTCGCCGCGGTGACCGCGGGCATGCTGACCCCGGTGATCCCGCTGGCTCATCTCGCGTACTCGGGGCTGGCCGCGGCAATGCCCGACGGCGACAAGCGCGTCTTCGCCAACCCGGAGATCGAGGCGATGTTCATCGACGACATCGTGCACGTCGCCAACGGGCGATTCCAGGCCCTGCTCGACGACGCCCGACTGTTCGGCGTCGACTGGGGTTTTCGGCTTGCCGACGTCAAGGTCCCGGTGCAATGGTGGCACGGCGACGCCGACTCGATCATCGGCCTGGCCGACGCGCAGGCGGCCGCCGAGCACCTGCCCGACGTCGAGCTTCTGCTGATGCCCGACGAGAGTCACCTCGGCGGCTTCGCGAAGGCCGACGACGTGCTCGCGTTTCTGGCGCAACATCTGCGTAGAGAAACCAAACAGGCTCTGCATCAAAAGCTTTGACGACGTTCAGGCAACCGCTCGGGTGGCCACCACGCGGTTCCCGCCCGACGCCTTGGCTCGGTACATCGCGGCGTCCGCCGCGTCGATGACGTCCATGAGCTCAGGACCGGCGCAGGTGTCGGTTGCCAGCCCGATGCTGACCGTCACCGTCGGTTGGGCAGGCGCCGCGATCGCCGCCCGGATCCGTTCGGCGAGCAACCCGATCTCACGCTCCGGCAACCGGTCCACGACCAGGAATTCCTCGCCACCCCAACGGATGACGACGGTGTCATCGCGGACGCATTCTCTGATCTGGCGCGCCGTGCGGATCAGGACCTCGTCGCCGACCGCATGCCCCAGGGTGTCGTTGATCCCTTTGAAACCGTCGAGATCCATCATCAGGGCACACAGCGTCGTCTCGGCGGAAGCGCGTTCGTTGAGCCGCTTCACCGACACGGCCAGACCGCGCCGATTGGTCAGTTCGGTCAGCGGATCGGTCAGCGATTGCTTGGAGCTGCCCTGCAGCAACCAGAATCCGAACTGCAGCGCGGGCAGGATGCAGACGGTGACCACCAGCGCGATGACGGCACGGGACACCCCGACCTGGAACCCGTAATCGGGGTAGGCGCTGGCCAGCCACACCGCAATGCCGCCAACGGCGACCGCGCTCCAGGCGATGTGGAACAGGTGCAGTCGCGGACCGTGGAAGAACACCACGTAGCCACCCGCGCAGAGCAGGAGCGGGATTCCCGACATCGCGAAATTAGGATCGCCGAACATCAGCGCCGACAGCGTGATGAGCACGTCGACGTACACCAACATCGCCGCCGACTCCCGAACCGTCGGCCATGGCAGAAACGCCCAGCGCACCGCCCACGCCAGCGAGCCAACTGCCGTGAGCGCCCATCCGATGCGAAACAGCATGCCGTCGGCGCCGGGCGGAAAGAAGACGTTGACCGCCGAGAGCGCCCCCATCACGGCGCCGATACCGGCGATCAACCAGCGCAGGATCTTCAGCAGGCCGCGGGTGCGCAGGAAATCGATCCGCCACTGATACTCGTCGCGCTGATTCCACCACTGGCGCAGCAACAACCCGATGTCCGCGGTGCCGTCCCCCACCGGGCCATTCTGTCCTAGAGGTAGGTCACCCCGAGCACAATCACCGACAACAGCACCGGGGTGATGGGCAGCCCCCACAAGAACGCCGCCCAAGTCTCGGATTCCGGCGTCTTCTGGCGCCATTTGTGCCGGCCCGCCAGTGCAGCGCCGGCCCCGATGACGAAGGACACCCCGGCGACCACGAGCACCCAGGTGGACACATCCTCCGAGGCGATGGCAAACGAGATGGCGGCCAGCCACAGGATGTGGCCGACCACCAGTCCGCCGACGCCGGCGACCCAGATCGATCTCAACTAGAAATTGATCATGTGGCCGACCAGGCCGTGGAAGCACTCCTGCATCGCCTCCGACAAGGTCGGGTGGGTGTGGACGTTGCGCGCGAGCTCGTTGGCGGTGAGGTCCCACTTCTGCGCCAGGGTCAGCTCGGGCAGCAGTTCGGCGACGTCGGGCCCGATGAGGTGGCCACCGAGCAGTTCGAGGTGCTTCTTGTCGGCGATCAGCTTCACGAAGCCGGTCGGGTCGCCGAGACCGTGCGCCTTGCCGTTGGCGGTGAACGGGAACTTCGACACGACGACGTCGTAGCCCTCGTCCTTGGCCTGTTGTTCGGTGAGCCCGAAGCTCGCGACCTGAGGCTGGCAGAACGTGGCGCGCGGCATCATCCGGTAATCGCCGAGCGCCAGCGTCTCGGCGCCGGCGATGGTCTCGGCGGCGACCACGCCCATCGCCTCGGCGACGTGCGCGAGCTGCAGCTTGCCGGTGACGTCACCGATCGCGTAGATGTGGCCGACGTTGGTGCGCATGTAGTCGTCGATGCCGATGGCCTTGCGGTCGGTGAGCTCGACGCCGGCCTTGTCCAGTCCGAATCCCTCGACGTTCGGGGCGAAGCCGATCGCCTGCATGACCTTGTCGGCCTTCAGTTCCTCGGTCTTGTCGTTCTTGCTGACGGTCACATAAACGGACCCATCAGCTCCCTCATCACGGATCTTCTCGACCTTGGTGCCGGTCAGGATCTTCACGCCCAGCTTCTTGTACTGCTTCTCGATCTCCTTGGAGACCTCGGCGTCCTCGTTGGGCAGCGCGCGCGGCAGGAACTCGACGATCGTCACGTCGACGCCGTAGTTCTTCATCACGTAGGCGAACTCCATGCCGATGGCGCCCGCTCCGGCGATGATGATCGACCCGGGGAGCTCGCGCTCCATGATCTGCTCTTCATAGGTGACGACGTTCTCCGACAGCGACGTGTTCGGAACCAGGCGTGTGCTGGCGCCGGTCGCGATGATCGCGTTGTCGAACTCGACCTTCTCGGTCCCACCTTCATTGAGATCGACCTCGATGCTGTTCGGCCCCGTGAACTTGCCGTAGCCGTGGATCTCAGTGATCTTGTTCTTCTTCATCAGGAAGTGCACGCCGGCGACGCGACCGTCGGCGACCTTGCGGCTGCGGTCGAACGCGGCGCCGTAGTCGAAGCTCGCCTCACCGGTGATACCGAACGTCTTGGCCTCTTTGGTGAAGACGTGGGCGAGCTCGGCGTTGCGCAGCAAGGCCTTCGACGGGATGCACCCGACGTTGAGGCAGACGCCGCCCCAGTACTTGGGTTCGACGATGGCGGTGCTCAGCCCGAGCTGGGCGGCGCGAATGGCCGCAACGTATCCGCCGGGGCCGGCTCCGAGAACGACGACGTCATAGTGGGTCACGTCTACCTACCCTAGTGGGCGCGGCAAGGCGAGTGCGTGCTGCGGTCGAACAGCGCTAGATGACGATCCAGCCGAAGGCGACACTCCCGTACAACACTCCCGCGCCGATCGCCGCCGCCAGTGGTGTCGACATCAGCGCCAGGGACATCGCCGCGATGTTCGGCCGCTCCTGGACCATCGCGGTCAGCAGGCTGCCGACGATGCATGCCACGACGAAGACCAGCACCGCGAACACCGGCATCGCCTTGTCGAGCGATTGGAACCACCAGTAGTAGAAGCCCGCCCCCGCTGCGGCACCCGCCAGCCACAGGCCGACGACGACGAGCAGGAACCGCCCGCGGCCCACGAACTGGGGGATGCCCGGGACGACGATCGGCTGCGCCGGCGGCTGCGGGGGAACCTCGCCGGCGTACGCCGGGTCGTCGATCACGGTCTGCGCGGCGAGGCTGCCGGTGAATTCCGGTGTGAACGCTTGGGTTTGCTCAGACACCGGAAGCCACCTGGATCGCGGTGAGCGCACCGAACCAGCCCGGACCGATCGCCAGGATCATGGCGCCGACGGCGGTCACCCACCGCTTGCTCGAGAACAGGATCGTCAAGAAGCCGATCACGCTGGGGACACCGATGACGGCGCCGATCACGACGTCGGGTCTTACCGTCGCGGTGATTTCGACGGCGGCGATGAGCGCGGCCATCATCCCCAAAGCGACTCCGATGATCATCACTCCGGCGAGGACCGATGCTCGTGGCAACGGGATCACGTCACTGACGATAACGCCGCCTACGACCGTATTCCGCACGCCGCGCCGCCATTTCGCGCGCCCGCCGTAACGGCCCGATCACGACGAGCATCGTCTCAGCACGTCGCCTTCGTACGATCGCGCAGGGATCGTGATGATGTTGTGTCTCGACTCGCCGCGCCGAGAGTGCGGCCAGATCGCCGAAACGCTCGAAAAGACACGCTGTGCGCCCTCTCGGCGCGTCGGCTACCGCTGGGGAATTGCGCAGGCGTCGACGGCATCGGCGACGATGTGCGTGCCGTTCGCCTGCGGGCGCTCTCCGCGCTCGTATGCCGCCCCCGTCAACGGCGGTGCGGCGTCGAGCGCACGGTTCTCCTCGTCGGTGAATGCCCGGCCGCGGGAGAGGAATCGCTTGCCCTCCGGCGATTCCAGGCTGAAGCCGCCACCGCGGCCGGACACCACGTCGATCACCAGTTGGGTGTGCTTCCAGGTGTCGAACTGCGGACCCGAGATCCACACCGGCACGCCGTCGCCGACGTCGAGCACGGCCAGCAGCACATCGCGATCGCCGACGATGAAGTCGCCGGCGGGGTAACACATCGGGGACGACCCGTCACAGCAGCCGCCGGACTGATGGAACATCAGCTCTCCGTGCCGCTGCTGCAGTTCGCGTAGCAGCTCGGCGGCGTCCTCGGTCACCAGTGCCCGGTTCGGTGCATCCATGTCAGCCATTCTCCCTCGCTGCGCGAATCGCGGGTGCGCTCGACGGCGGCAGCAGCAACCGCCTGTCGGCCGGATAGCACACGGACAGCTCCAGCGCGCCCGAGAACCGGTAGGGCTGAGCGGCAAGCAGTCCGGTGAACTGCTTGCGCAGCCGCGACATCTCCGCGCGCACCGTCACCACCCTGGATCGGTCGCCGTAGAGGTCCTCGGCCAACTGAGGCGCCGACCGACCCTGCGGCGAAAGGGCAAGTGCGCAAAGGATTTCCGCGTGCCGCAAGGACAGATCATGACGCCAGCTGCCGAACTCCCCCGCCATCACCAGCGACGGCCGGTCCGGATCGCGAAGGTCCAGTGTCACCTGGGACGCCGCGCCGTGAGCGAAATCCTCGTCCGCCGCCAGCCGCACCAGCCATCCCCCGGGCAGCGGCTCGACCGCGCACATCCCCAGCGTCGCCAGCCACATGCGTCCCGGCCCCATCTGCTCGGGCAACAGGATCCGGTTGTGCAGCGGCATCGCATCGACCGCGGCCACCCAGCCCTCGGTGTCGACGGCCAGTGCAGGGCTGCCCATCCGCGCCAGGATCGGTGCGGCCAGGGCGCGCAGCCGGTTCAACGTGCGGTCGTGTTCCTGGCGCAGGTGGGACTCGGCCAGGCGGGCGACGGCGTCGACGAGGGCGATGGTGGTTGGGTGCACGGTGGCCGCCGGGCCCGAGACATCGACGACGCCGATCACCTGACCGGTGCGCGGATCCCGGATCGGAGCGCCGGCGCAGGTCCATGGGTGGTGGCTGCGCAGGAAATGCTCGGCGGAGAACACCTGCACCGCACGCTGAGACACCAGCGCCGTGCCGATGGCGTTGGTGCCGACGGAGCCTTCCCCCCAGTTGGCGCCTTCGACGAACCCGAGCCGGTCGGCGTTGCTGAGTACCGCGGGCGACCCGGAGCGCCACAGCACCCGGCCCGAGGCGTCGGCCACCACGAGGATGTTCTCCCCCTCGGCGACCAGTGATTCAAGCCCGTGCGAGATCTCGTCGAGCACATCCATCAGCCCCGAGGAGCGCCGCAGCATCTCCAGCGCACCGGCCTCGACGACGGGCACGACCTCGTCGGGATGCACCCCGTTGGCCATCATCCGGCGCCACGAGTCGCCGATGACCTCCCGCGGCCGGGCAGGCGCCCGGTGACCTGCCATCGTCGCGTCGTAGACAGCCGACATCAGCCGCGCATAGCTGCGCGGGTCCTCCCCGACGGCGACGGCGGGTTCAGGCACCGGTGAAACCTGCATCGACAACCAGTGTGCTCCCCATGTCAGCGGTAGACCAGGCCGCCGTCGATCAGGCCGGACTGCCCGGTCATGTAGTCGGCGTCCGGGCCCGCCAGGTAGGAGACGAAGCCGGCCACGTCATCGGGTGTCTCCGCGCGACCGAGCGCGATGCCGCCGACGAACTTGTCGTAGGTCTCGCCTTCGGCCGCCCCGGTGAGCTCGGCGAACCGTTTGTCGATCTCCACCCACATGTCGGTGCCGACGACGCCCGGGCAGTACGCATTGACCGTGATGCCGTCGACGGCGTGCTCTTTGGCGGCGGCCTGTGTCAGGGCCCGGACGGCGAACTTGGACGCGCTGTAGGGACCGAGCATCGCGAATCCGTCGTGACCGGCGATGGAACTCGCATTGATAATCCTGCTGATCTTTCCTTGTTCTTTATTCTTCAATGTTTTGAACTTGGCAACGGCGGCCTGGATCCCCCACAGCACACCGTTGATGTTGATCGCCCACAGCTTTTCGACCTGCGCGGGCGTCACATCCTCGATCGGTCCCACCATCGCGATACCGGCGTTGTTCACCATGATGTCGAATCCGCCCAAGGCGGACGCGGCGTGCTCCACGGCGGCGAACACCTGGCCGCGGTCGCTGACATCAGCGACGAATGTGGTTGATTTCGAGCCGATCCCGGCGATCGCGGCGGCGACCTCGTCGAGGCCTTCTGGCCGGACGTCGACGAGGGCGACATCCGCGCCGTCCCGCGCCAGCCGCAGCGCGATGCCCCGTCCGATCCCTCGTGCCGCACCGGTCACCAGTGCGACCTTGCCCTGCAGCATCATGCGCCTTCTCCGTTCGGGTCGACGAGGACTTTCATCTTCTTACCGGCGTGCAATGCCTCGAACCCCTCGTCGACCACCCCGTCGAGCGGTATCCGGGTCACCCACCCGGTGGTGTCGTACTTGCCGTCGGCCATCAGCGCGATCACGGCCTCGAAGTCGGCGCCGGTGTAGCAGAGGGATCCCTGAATCCTGGACTCGTTCATCACGAGGTTCAGAAGCGGTGTCTCCAATGGTTTTTCGTAGATGGCGACGCTGATCATCGGTCTGCGCGAGCCGACGCAGGCCAGCGCGTCGGTGACGGCGGGGGTTACGCCCGCCGCGTCGAACACCGCGTCGGCGCCCTCGCCGTCGGTGTGGTCGGCAACGAAGGCGGGCACGTCGACACCGGTCGGGTCCAGCGTCTGGGCTCCGAGCGCTTCGATGGCGGCGCGCCGCGTCGGCGACGGCTCGACGACGAAGACATCGTTGAGTCCCTTGCCGCGCAGCGCAAACCACAGGCCGATGCCGATCGGACCTGCGCCGAACACCATCGCGGTGTCACCGGGCGCAACGTCGCCGAGGGTGGCGGCGTGGTAGGCGACCGACATCGGTTCGACGAGAGCGCCGAGTTCCAGCGAGACGGTGTCGGGAAGCCTGTGCAGCATGCTCGTGGGAACCACCGTGTACTCGGCCATGCCGCCGTCGGACATCAGTCCGTGGAAGCCGATCTGCCGGCAGACGTTGTAGTTGCCTGCCCGGCACGGCCCGCAGTGGTCGCATTTGTAGATGGGTTCGACGGCGACGCGGTCCCCCTCGCTCCATCCCGTGACGCCGGCACCGACGGCGGTGATCGTGCCGGAGAACTCATGGCCCATCGTCAGCGGCAGTTGAGCACCGGTCAGCGGGTGTGGTGAGGTCGGCACGAAGATCGGGCCGGCATAGAACTCGTGCAGGTCCGTCCCGCAGATGCCGTTGAAGCCGACCTTGAGTTTCACGGTCCCGGGACGGGGCTCGGGTTCGGCGACGTCGTCGACTTCGAGCTTGTTCGGTCCGTAGTACACAGCTGCTCTCATGGCGACATTCCTATGTGACCGCCGACACACCGCGAAAGAGTTGCAGAGGGTTGCAGCACCGCGACATGCAACGGTTCGCAACTCTTGCCAGACCCTGATCGAGGGGTGTGGTCTGGCTCACATGACTTCCACTCTCGACCCGCAGACCACCACCGATCTCACTCCGCAGCAGCGCGTCGATGCCTGGCTCGCCGACTTCGAGGCGGCACTGGCCGTCCGCGACATCGAGCGCGTCGTCGGCATGTTCGCCGTCGACAGCTTCTGGCGTGATCTGGTGTCGTTCACCTGGAACATCAAGACGCTCGAAGGCCGTGACCAGATAGCCGACATGCTCGGTGTGCGCCTCGCCGAGACCGACCCGTCGGGCTTCCGCACGCGCGAAGAACCGACCGCAGAGGGCGACGTGACCTCGGCCTTCATCGAGTTCGAGACGGCCGCCGGTCGCGGCGTCGGGCATCTGCGCCTCAAAGGCAGTGAGGCGTGGACGCTGCTGACCGCGCTGCAGGAACTCAAGGGCCACGAGGAGCACAAGGGCTCCACTCGCGTGCTCGGTGCGGTGCACGGCGACGACCCGGACCCGCGGTCGTGGGCAGAGAAGAAGGCCGCCGAAGACGCCGAGCTGGGCCGCACGGTTGCGCCCTACGTGCTGGTGATCGGCGGAGGGCAGGGCGGCATCGCGCTCGGGGCGCGGCTGCGCCAGCTCGGCGTGCCCGCGATCGTGGTCGACAAGCACGAGCGGCCCGGGGACCAGTGGCGTAAGCGTTACAAGTCGCTGTGCCTGCACGACCCGGTCTGGTACGACCACCTGCCGTATCTGCCGTTCCCGCAGAACTGGCCGGTGTTCGCACCCAAGGACAAGATCGGCGACTGGCTGGAGTTCTACACCCGAGTCATGGAGGTGCCGTACTGGTCGAAGACGACGTGTCTGTCCGCGACGTTCGATGACGCGAGCGGGACCTGGACCGTGGAGGTCGACCGCGATGGTGAACGGCTGACGCTGCACCCGACTCAGCTGGTGCTCGCGACCGGCATGTCGGGCAAGCCGAACGTCCCGACTCTGCCCGGCCAGGACGTCTTCCGCGGCGATCAGCACCATTCCAGCGCGCACCCAGGTCCGGACAGGTATGTCGGCAAGAAGGCCGTGGTGATCGGCTCGAACAACTCCGCGCACGACATCTGCAAGGCGCTCTACGAGAACGGCGTGGACGTGACGATGGTGCAGCGCTCCTCCACGCACATCGTCAAGTCCGACACCCTGATGGACATCGGCCTGGGCGACCTGTACTCGGAGCGGGCGCTGGCCGCGGGGATGACCACCGAGAAGGCCGACCTGACGTTCGCCTCACTGCCGTACCGGATCATGCACGAATTCCAGATCCCGCTCTATGACCGGATGCGGGAACGCGACAAGGACTTCTACGACCGGCTGGAAGCGGCCGGCTTCGAATTGGATTGGGGGGCAGACGGTTCGGGGCTGTTCATGAAGTATCTGCGGCGCGGCTCGGGGTACTACATCGATGTCGGCGCGTGCGACATGGTCGCCGACGGCCGAATCAAGCTCGCGCACGGGCAGGTCGACCACCTCACCGAGAACTCGGTCGTCCTCTCCGACGGCACCGAGCTGGCCGCCGACGTCGTGGTCTATGCGACCGGCTACGGCTCGATGAACGGTTGGGCCGCGGATCTGATCGGCCAGGACGTCGCCGACCGCGTCGGCAAGGTGTGGGGCCTGGGCAGCGACACCCCCAAGGATCCCGGCCCGTGGGAGGGCGAGCAGCGCAACATGTGGAAGCCCACCCAGCAACCCAACCTGTGGTTCCACGGCGGCAACCTGCACCAGTCCCGGCATTACTCGCTGTATCTGGCCTTACAACTCAAGGCACGTTTCGAGGGCATGGCCACACCGGTGTACGGGTTGCAGGAGGTTCACCACCTGAGCTGAGGCGGACGGGGCTCAGGGCGCCAGCGCGTCGACGATGTCCTTGGACTCCTTGAGCCCCAACCCGGTCTGCTCGCGCAGCACCTTGATGGCCTGGATCTTCTTGCCGGCAAGGGCCAGCTGCACCACCTCGGGACTGACCGGGGGCCCGGCGGGGGACGGCGCCGCCACCGAAGGCGCCGCCTCGGTGCGCGGTCCCGCACCACGCAGTGCCCATTCCAGCGCCGCGACGCGACGCTCCAGCTCATCGACCCGGCGCCGCAGTCCGCCGTCATCCAGACCGTCGTCCGATCGTCCGAAAATGCCCATGCGGCAAGTATGTCGTGTGCGCGCGTGCCAGGGGGCCGCGTCGCTCACGCGGCAGACGACTGTCGGATCTGATTGCCGCCGGCCCTCTTCGCCTCGTACATCGCCATGTCGGCAGCGGCGAAGACCCGCTCGACGAGGGCCGCGATGTCCGCGCGAGAGTCTGTCACCGTGACACCGGCGATGCCGAGACTCGCGGTGACACCCCATTGATTCGAGGCGATCGCCGAGCACAATCGGCGCGCCAACATCTCCATCTCGCGCGGCGGCGAGGCCTGCGCGACGGCGAATTCCTCGCCCCCGACGCGCGCCGTGGTCACGCCCGAGCCGCTCGCGGAGCGGATTCGTTCGGCGACGTCGACGAGAACCTGGTCCCCCACCGCGTGGCCCAGCGTGTCGTTGAGGCGCTTGAAGCCGTCGAGGTCGATCACCACGATGCTGAAGCTTCCCGAACCCCGACGGGCTGCGTCGGCGACGAGGGTGCGCGCCGATCGACGGAAGCCGCGGCGGTTCGTCAGACCGGTGAGCGGGTCGGTCGATACGGCGTCATTCCACAGCAGCCGTACCAGGATCTGACCGCCGAACGGCACCGTCAGCAGGCCGCCGGTGGACAGCAGCAACGTGGCCACCGCCATCGCCACGTCGCCTGCCCACGCCATCCGGGCCGCGCACACCCCGGCCGTCACCAGCGCCCCGCTCACCGTGAGGGCGAGCAGCCTCGGATTGTGGAAGGTCGCGGCATAGGCGGCCAGCCCGACGAAGGCCCAGCAGGTCAGCAGTCCGGCATGCGGATCCGGCGCCGTCAGTGCGACGCAGGCGATGGCTGCGCTGCCGAGCCCCGAGAAGACGGTCGATTGTCGTCGAGTCGGCCAGCGCACCGCGTACGCGACGGCCATGCCGACGAACATGACAGCTATGGCCACCACCACACCGCGGGCGGCCCCGCGCTGGCCGGTCGGACTGATCGCCATCAAGGCGACGGCGGCCGCGAGCGCCGCCATGATCGCGGCCATCACCGCAGAAGAAAAGCGCAGGAGCCGGCGCGACGCGAGGTACCCCGACAGCCATTCGTGGCGGTCCGGCTGTCGCCACCACTGGCGGATGTGGTTCACCGAGACCCCCGATTCTCACCTGGGGGGATAGTACCCAGTCCACCTGGCGCAGCAGCCGAATCGAACGCGTCCGGTCGGGGCGGTCAGAATGGGGAGCGTGACGAACCCCCCGCATACCGACGACCCGTACCTGTGGCTCGAAGACGTCACCGGCGACGACGCGCTGGCCTGGGTGCGCGAACACAACGAGCCGACGGTGGCCGAGCTCAGCGGTGAGCGTTTCGAGCAGATGCGCGCCGAGGCGCTGGAGGTTCTCGACACCGACGCGCGGATCCCGTATGTACGCAGGCGCGGTCAGTATCTGTACAACTTCTGGCGCGACGCAAACAATCAGAAGGGCGTGTGGCGGCGCACGACGCTGGAGAGTTACCGCACCGAGAAGCCGGACTGGGACGTCATCATCGACGTCGACGAACTCGCGCGGGCAGACGACCAGAACTGGGTGTGGGCGGGCGCGGATGTGATCGAACCGGACCATTCACTGGCTCTCGTCAGCTTGTCGCGGGGCGGCTCCGACGCTGCGGTGGTTCGTGAATTCGACATGCGCACACGATCTTTCGTCGACGGAGGGTTCGAACTGGCGGAGGCCAAGTCGCAGGTGTCCTGGGAGGACGAGAACACTCTGCTGGTCGGCACCGACTTCGGGGAGGGGTCGCTCACCGAGTCGGGCTATCCGCGGTTGGTCAAGCGGTGGCGCCGCGGCACCCCGCTGTCGGACGCCGAAACCGTTTTCAGCGGTGCGGAATCGGACGTGGTCGTCGCGGGCTCACGAGACCACACCGAGGGTTTCGAACGCACGCTGGTGAGTCGCGCCTTCGACTTCTTCAACGAGCGGGTCTACGAACTGCGCGATGGTGAACTGATCCGCATCGACACCCCCACCGACGCGAGCATCTCGATCCACCGGGAATGGCTGCTGATCGAGCTGCGGACCGAGTGGCAGTACGGCACCCAGATCTACCCGGCCGGTTCCCTGCTCGCCGCTGAGTACGAAAAATTTCTCGGTGGCACAGCCGAATTGCAGGTGGTGTTCACCCCGGATGCGCACACCTGCCTGCACCACTACGCGTGGACGCGTGATCACCTCGTCGTGGTGACGCTGGCCGATGTGGCCAGCCGTGTCGCGATCTACACACCCGGCGCGTGGACCTCGCAGCCGGTGCCCGGGCTACCGGAGAACACCAACACCGTGATCGTCGGCACAGATCCTTTGGGCGACGAGATCTTCCTGGACTCTTCGGGTTTCCTGACCCCGTCTCGCCTGCTGCACGGGACGGCCGGCGGCGGCCTCAGCGAGATCAAACGGGCGCCGTCGTTCTTCGACGCCTCGGACCTGGAGGTGTCGCAGTTCTTCGCGACCTCCGACGACGGCACCGCCGTCCCCTATTTCGTGGTCGGACACCGGCACCGGCAGGCCCCCGGTCCGACACTGCTCGGGGGTTACGGCGGGTTCGAGGTGTCGCGCACGCCAGGCTACGACGGCGTCCTCGGCCGGTTGTGGCTGTCACGCGGGGGCACCTATGTGCTGGCCAACATCCGTGGCGGTGGCGAGTACGGTCCGTCGTGGCACACCCAGGCCATGCGCGAGGGCAGGCACCTCGTCGGCGAGGATTTCGCCGCTGTGGCAAAGGATCTGGTCGAACGCGGGATCACCACCGTCGATCAGCTCGGCGCACAGGGCGGAAGCAACGGCGGGTTACTGATGGGGATCATGCTGACGAAGTACCCCGAACTGTTCGGCGGCCTGGTGTGCAGCGTGCCGCTGCTCGACATGAAGCGCTTTCATCTTCTGCTTGCCGGCGCCTCGTGGGTCGCCGAGTACGGCGATCCCGATGACCCCGACGACTGGAAGTTCATCTCCGAATACTCGCCCTATCAGAACATTTCGACGGACAGGCGATACCCGCCTGTTCTCATCACCACGTCGACCCGTGACGACCGCGTTCATCCCGGCCACGCGAGGAAGATGACCGCTGCCCTCGAAGCGGCCGGGCACCCGGTCCGCTACTACGAGAACATCGAGGGCGGCCACGCCGGCGCGTCGGACAATCCGCAGGTCGCCTTCCGGTCCGCCCTCGTCTTCGAGTACCTGCTGCGCACCCTGAACGGAAACTGACATGACCACCTGGACAACACTTTTCGGTGTCACTGCTGTGTCGGCACTGCTGCTGACCGGATGCTCCCAGAACGTCACCGGAACCGCGGTGACGGCCGCGGCCGACGCCGGCGATATCACCGCGGCCGGGGGTGACGAAGGACAGTGCACCACCGTCGACGCACCGCTCGACGACATCCCCAGCGAGGACGACAGCGAACCGTTGCTTCGCATCCCGGTGCCCGACGGGTGGGAACGCAACTCGATGATGGACAGCGAGATCATCCGCTACACCATCGTTTCGACGGATCTGATCAGCAATGACTTCGCCCCCAACGCCGTCGTGACCCTCGAGTCGGTGCGCGGTATCGAGGCCCCCGAGGACGTGTTCGAAGAGAACCGGGCCAACCTGGAGAGCGGCCTCGGCGCATTCGATCTGAAACCCGTCAGCAACACCACCTGCGGATTGCCCTCCGAGACAACCCATTACGTTGCTCCGCCGATGGGTCCGGCACCGGAGCGGCCGATCATCATGCATGCCGTGGTCGCCGAGGACAAGGGTTCCACCTACCTCGCCACACTCACCATCCAGACCACCGACCCCGCCGATCCCAGGTACGTCGCCGACTCACAGGAGATCATCGACGGGTTCCAGATGCTGGTGCCGGGATCGTGAGCACGTGGTCGTACGTGCTCCTCGGCGCGGGCGCGGTGGCGCTCGTCCTGGCCGCCGCGGTGCCCAGTTGGGACACTCCCACCCTGCCCAAGCGTGCCGTCAAGCGCCGCGTCTACTGGGTGGGAACCGCTGCCGGGGTCGTGCTCGTGTTCCTGGGCGGCCTGCCCGATCTACAGAGTTCGGTCGCTTTCGTGGTCGCAGCCCTGATTCTGATGGTGGGCTCGGCGTACTTCCGGACCCCGAACATCAAAATCGGCGGCACGATCTATTCGGCGTACGAACCGCACCGGCAACCCGACCCACCACCGGCGGTGTAACGCTCGGGGCGCTTCTCGGCACTACCCGGTGATGGCTTCGCTGCCCGGCGGGGCCCGCCCCGAGAGGACCGCCATGACCGCCACCACCCCCACCCCACTCACCACTCGCCTCCCCCAACTGGAGAGCTTCAGCGGCGCGCTCGCGCGCTACGGGCTCGTCGTCGTCCTCGCCTGGATCGGCGCGCTGAAGTTCACCGCCTACGAGGCGCAGGGCATCGCACCCCTGGTCTCGAACAGTCCGTTCATGAGCTGGGTCTACGAGATCTTCTCCGTCGGCACGTTCTCGGCGTTGCTCGGCGTTCTCGAGCTCGCCACCGCCGCGCTGATCGCCGTGAAGCCGTGGTGGCCCCGGCTGTCGGCGGTCGGCAGCGTGATCGCGGTCGGTCTGTTCGTCGCCACGCTGAGCTTTCTGTTCACCACCCCTGGCGTCTTCGAAGCCTCGGCGGGCGGCTTCCCCGCCCTCTCATCGACCGGTCAGTTCCTCATCAAGGACGTCGCGCTGCTGGGAATCTCGGCATGGACTTTCGCCGACGCGCTGCGGAGTTCACACTTCTGACATGACGAGCACGTCGACCGACGAGGCCGACCTCATCGCCGCACTCCGGGCGCGCGATGAGGTCGCCTTCGCCACCCTGGTCGATACCCACTCCCCGGCGATGCTCAGGCTCGCGCGCGGCTACGTCGCCAACCACGCGATCGCCGAGGAGGTCGTCCAGGAGGCCTGGCTGGCCCTGCTCAAGGGCCTGGACGGATTCGAGGGTCGATCATCCTTGCGCACATGGCTTTTCACGGTGCTGATCAACATCGCCAAGAAGCGCGGCCTCCGGGAGCGCAGCGACGCCGACGTCGCGGTGCTCGCCTACACCGCCGGCACCGTCGACCCCGCACGATTTCGCGACAACGACGACCTCTACCCCGGTCACTGGAAACCCGACGAGATGCCGGTACCGCTCCCCGACACCCCGGAGGGGTCGGTGCTCGGCGACGAACTGCTGAGCATCACCCGACGGGAGTTGGACAAGCTTCCCGAACGGCAGCGTGTGGTGGTCACGATGCGGGACATGCTCGACATGGACTCCGCGGAAGTCAGCCGACTCCTGGGTATCACCGCGGCCAATCAGCGGGTACTCCTGCATCGGGGACGCGCCGCGATCAGACAGGCGTTGGAGTGCTACGTGAAGGAGGCGATGTGACCGAATCACGTCCGCTCAACTGCAACGAACTTGTCGAGCTGGTGACCGACTACCTCGACGGGACGCTCGATCTGGAGACCCGGGCCCGGTTCGACGAGCACCTGATGGGCTGCGAGGGCTGCGACAACTACCTGCAGCAGTTCCGCACCACCGTCGCCACTTTGGGCAAGGTGCCCGAGGACGCGCTGGAGCCCGCCTTCCGCGACAAGCTGCTCGACGCGTTCCGCGGCTGGCGCTGAACCGATGCCCGACGCTGCGCCGCCCGAGTTCGAGACTCTGCTCTACACCACCCGCGAGGCAGTCGCGACGATCACGCTGAACCGGCCCGAGCGGCTCAACACGATCGTCCCGCCCATGCCAGACGAGATCGAGAAGGCGATCGGTCTCGCCGAACGGGACCCGTCGATCAAGGTCGTCGTGCTGCGCGGCGCGGGCCGCGCGTTCTCGGGCGGCTACGACTTCAGCGGCGGTTTCGCCCACTGGGGCGAATCCATGAACACCGACGGTCGGTGGGACCCGGGCAAGGACTTCGCGATGGTCAGCGCGAGAGAAACCGGACCGACGCAGAAGTTCATGGCGATCTGGCGCGCCTCCAAACCGGTGATCGCCCAGGTGCACGGCTGGTGTGTCGGCGGCGCCAGCGATTACGCGCTGTGTGCCGACCTCGTCGTCGCCAGCGACGACGCCGTCATCGGAACCCCCTACGCACGGATGTGGGGCGCCTACCTGACCGGCATGTGGCTCTACCGGCTGTCGCTGGCGAAGGTGAAGTGGCATTCGTTGACCGGTGAGCCGCTGACCGGAAAGGAAGCCGCCGCAGTGGAACTCATCAACGAGTCGGTGCCGTTCGAGCGGCTGGAAGCCCGCGTCGCCGAGATCGCCGCGAAGTTGTGCACCATTCCGCTGTCACAGCTTCAGGCGCAGAAGCTGATCGTCAACCAGGCATACGAGAACATGGGCCTGGCCTCGACCCAGACGCTCGGCGGAATCCTCGACGGGCTGATGCGCAACACCCCCGAGGCGCTGGACTTCATCGATACTGCCGCCCGTGAGGGTGTGCGCGCGGCCGTCGAGCGCCGCGACGGCGCGTGGGGCGACTACAGCCAGGCCCCACCGGACAGACGGCCCGACCCGTCACACGTCATTGACCCGTAACCGGCGACGAAGCCGGGAGGCCACGAAGCGCCCGATGAGCACGACGATCACGGCCAGCACGATGTACTGCAGGCCGGACGCGTAGGGCTCTACGAGGTGCCAGTTGGCGCCCAGCCCGTAGCCGAGTCCGATGAACACGCTGTTCCAGATCAGGCTGCCCAGTGTCGTCAGCGCCGTGAAGACCAGGAAGTTCATTCGTTGCACACCTGCAGGCACGGAGATGAAGCTGCGGAAGAACGGCAGCATCCTGCCGAAGAAGACGCCCTTGGTGCCGTGGCGGGCGAACCACTGCGTGGACTTGTCGATATCCTCCTGGTCCACCAGCGGGAGCTTCGTGGCGAGCCTGCTCATTCGGTCGTGGCCAAGCCATGCGCCGAGAAGGTAGATGACCCAGGCGCCGACCACCGAGCCGATGGTGGTCCAGATGATCGCTTCGACGACGGAGAGCCGGCCGAGACTCGCTGCGAAGCCGGCCATCGGCAGGATCACCTCGCTGGGCAGGGGCGGAAAGAGGTTCTCCAGGAAGATCGCCAGTCCGGCACCGACGCCGCCGAGCCGTTCCATCAACTCCACTGTCCAGCCGGCGAGGCCGCCGAGTTCGGCAGGAACTTCTGTCGACAACGAGCGGCCTTTCTTCGGCGAGGGCTGCGGGTACTTTTTCCACCCTAGCGATCGGTGCTGCTCCGCAGCACGCCGCCGATGATGGCGGCGATCACGCCGAGCACCACCAAACCGCCGCCGGCCAGCAGCGTGACATTGAGCCACTGGTGCAGGCTGCCTTCGGCGTGGCCGACCATGACCTCGGCGACGGTGCGGATGTCGCCGGTGGTGCGGTTCAGCGCGCTGTCGACGAAGCGGTGACCGACCTCGATCGCGGCCCAGTCGGCCGCGCCGACCAGGAGTGCTGAAACCCCCAGGGCGGTAAGCGCTTTGCCGCGCGACCTGGCGGCCGCCAACATCAGGAGCGCGAACACGCCGGTGAGGACGGCGACCCCGATGCTGGCCCACGGACCCCAGGTGGCGAGCCAGCGCAGCTTTCCTGGCTGAAGCTCTTCGGCATCCACCGTGATGGGGACCGTCAGCGTCGGGGGAACCTGCAGATCGAGTGTTCCCAGCGTCGCGGAGAACGACGGGTCCGACAGCATCGGCGCGACGTCGATCAGCCACTGGTCGGTGGAGTTTCCGCTGGGGACGGCGCCGGTGAACATCCATCGGTGTGCGATGCGGTTGGCCTGGGCGAACTGACCGGGGAACCCGGCATTGCGGGTGTAGGAATCGGCCACCGTGCGCACGAGCTCGGGGTTGAGCTCATAACCGTTGTCTTCTCCCAGCGCGATCACCTGGGTGGTCAGCTCGCCCGCCATTGCGTCCTGCAGCCGGCTGTCGGTGGCCGCCGATGCCGCCAGCGATGCGTAGCCGTCCTCGCTGATGAGTGTCGACTGCGCCCACACCGCCGGCACGGCCACCGCCAACGCGGCTGTCGTGATCAGCCACAGCATCAGCGTGGCGAGAAACCGCACGGCGCGCGTCCTTTCCGGTCGGGACGCGGCCCGGGTCAGTCGGACAGTGCGCGTCCCACGATGAGTGGATCGGGCCTGCCGATCACGTCGTGGTCCTTGTTGTCGTAGTCGAATTTACTCAGCACGTAGCGCATCGCATTGATGCGGGCGCGCTTCTTGTCGTTGCTCTTGACCACGGTCCACGGTGCGATCTCGGTGTCCGTCCAGGCGAACATCTCTTCTTTCGCCGCGGTGTATTCGTCCCATTTGTCCAGCGAGGCGAGGTCGGTCGGCGAGAGCTTCCACTGCCGGACGGGGTCGACCTGGCGGATGGTGAAGCGGGTGCGCTGCTCGTTGCGGGTCACCGAGAACCACAGCTTGGTCAGGCTGACCCCGTCGTTGACCAGCATCTGCTCGAACAGCGGAGCCTGCCGGATGAACTCGGCGTGCTGTTTGGGTGTGCAGTAGCCCATCACCCGTTCCACACCCGCGCGGTTGTACCAGGACCGGTCGAACAGCACGAATTCCCCGGCCGCGGGCAGGTGCGTCACGTAGCGCTGGAAGTACCACTGGGTTCGTTCGCGCTCGGTCGGCTTCTCCAGCGCCACGACCCGGGCTCCGCGCGGGTTCAGGTGCTCCATGAAGCGCTTGATGGTGCCGCCTTTGCCCGCGGCGTCGCGTCCCTCGAACACGATGACGTGCCGGTGGCCGTTGGCCTGGCTCCACTTCTGCAGCTTCAACAACTCGATCTGCAGCAGCCGCTTCTGCTCTTCGTACTCGGAGCGCTTCATCCGCTCGTCGTACGGATAGTTCTCACGCCAGGTGTCGACCGCAATGCCGTCGGGCTGGATCAGGAGGACGGGGTCGTCATCGTCGTCATCCACCACGGAGTAGCCGGAAACATCCAGGGTCACCGGCAGAAGTTATCGAGCGCTGCGAAAATGCCGGTAACCGTGCGGTGAACGGGACGTGGACTATTTCGCCGATCTACGCGGTCCGATCAGTGCCATCTTGGTCATGAGAGTGTTCATCCGCTTGAGCGCCTTGAGCGAGTTGTTGTAGTAGTTTCCGCCCGCGCCGACTGTGGTGCGCGGCGCGACGACCGCTTCCTGGCGACAGAACTTGCGGATCCCCTCGGCCCCGCCGAAGCGTGCTCCCATGCCCGAGGTCTTCCACCCGCCCATCGGCGCCGTGGTGCACATCAGGTTCGAGATGACGTCGTTGATGTTCACCGCTCCGCAGTCCAACTGGAGGGCCACCGCCTTTGCACGCTCCGGGTCGCCGGAGAACACGGCGGCCGACAAGCCGTAGGGGCTGTCGTTGGCCAGGCGGATGGCCTCGTCGACGCTGGAAACCCTCATGATCGGCAGCGTCGGGCCGAAGGTCTCCTCGGTCATGCACAGCATCGTGTGATCGACGTCGACCAGCACGGTCGGCTCGTAGAAGCTGCCGGACCCCTGGCCACGCTTGCCACCGGTCAACGCCCTCGCGCCCTTGGCGAGGGCGTCGGCGACGTGACGCTCGGTCACCGCGACCTGGGTGTCGTCGATCATCGCACCCAGATGGTGGCCCTCGCCGGCGCCCAGCTTGAGCTTCTTCACGTCGTCGACGACGGCCGCGACGAACTGGTCGTAGACCGATTCGAGAACGTAGACGCGTTCGACCGACACGCACGTCTGGCCGGCGTTGAACATCGCGCCCCAGACCGCCGCGTGCGCGGCGAGAGCGATGTCGGCGTCTTCGAGCACGAGCATCGGATCCTTGCCGCCGAGTTCGAGGCTCACCGGGGTGAGTGTGCGCGCCGCGCGCTCCATCACTTTGGCGCCGGTCGCGCAGGAACCGGTGAACTGGATGAAGTCGGAGTTGTCGATGACGGCCTCGGAGACCTCCCGGGCGCCCTGGACCAACGCGAGAACTTCAGGAGCTCCGGAGTCGAGCCAGCCGCGCAGCAGCAGTTCGGCGGTCAGGGGGGTGCGCTCGGAGGGTTTGAGCAGCACCGCGCAGCCCGCGGCGAGTGCGCCGATGGCGTCCATCAGCGCGTTGGCCACGGGGTAGTTCCAGGGCGCGATGATGCCGACGACGGGCCGCGGCCGGTAGTGAACACTGATCTTCTTGATCGCCAGGAACGGCAACGCCGCCGGCCGTGTCTCCGGGGCGAGCGCCTTCTCGATGTTCTTGATGTAGTACGAGGCGATCATGATGATCAGCGGCACTTCCTGCGCGGCGTCGGCTGCAGACTTGCCGGTCTCTTCGATCAGCAACCTCTCGATCTCCGCACGGTGCTGCCCGAGCCACACCGCGTACCGGGAGAGCACTTTCGCGCGGCCTTTCGGCCCGCGGGCCTCCCACTCCTTCTGGGCGGCGCGCAGACCGGCGGCCACCTGCGCCACGTCGGCGGGATCGGTCCAGTGCACCGTGCCGGCCACGGCTCCGGTCGCGGGATTGGTGATGGTCCCGGTGCCGGTGAACGATCGGGACGTGTCGAGATCGGACGTCGCTGTCATGACCCCCATGCTATCGAGGGCTGTGACCTACGTCGCCCCCGGGTTGACACCTGTCAAGTCCCGCGGCCCATACGGCCACGCAGACGAATGCGCTGCCGAGGAACAGCGCCCCGACCGCGTCGGTGAAGTAGTGGTAGGAGACCGCCTGACCGATCACGGCGAGCACCATGATCGCGACGAACGTCATGACCGCCCACGTCGCGGCGCCGACCAGCAACACGGCCATCGCGAGCACCACGAACGCAAGTGTTGTGTGCCCGCTCGGATAGCAGATCTCGCCGTCCTTGAGCCGGCCGAATGACCGCTTGGCCAACCTGGCGGCCATCACCGCCAGAAACGGCGTGATCGCCGTTGCCGCAGCCAATGCCCACCGGCGTTGCAGGGCAGCAGCCGCGACGACGACGCCGCAGAGCGTCAGGATCACGCGCCCGTCGGTGAGCACCAGGAAATAGCCGAGTTGCGGGTGGTTCTGGCCGAGAGTCTGGAACCAGTCGTCGACCGGTGTTGAGTCCTCGCCCACGCCGAGGCCGAGCGCGATGAGGCCGGCCAAGCCGGCCAACGGCCACCAGCGGATCAGCGGCGTCAGCTGACGAGGCCCCGGATATAGGCGGCCTGACCGAGGTGCTGGGCGGCGTCGTCGATGATGCTGACCAGCCGTGCACTGGCCGTCACCGGAGGCGTCCAGCGTTTGTCGATGACGCGTGCCAGTTCGTCTTCCGACACCGACGCCACGTATTCCAGCGACAGTTTGTGGACGGCGCGGTAGTAGCCCGCGAGCAGTGCGGCCGGCGCACGCACCTTGGCGACCTCGTCCGGGGTGTGGCCGTAACCGTGCGCGTCGCGCGGGAGATCGAGACCGAATCGATCCACCCAGCCGTCGCGGAACCACACCTGCTCCATCCCGGCGATGTCGCACACCTGGGCGTCCTGCATGCGGGCGGTGTGCCAGATCAGCCACGTGATCGTGTTCGCCTCCGGCGTCGGCCGGTAGTAAGCGACGTCGTCGGTCAGGTGCTCGGTCAGGTCGTCGACGTGCTCGACCTGCCGGGTGAACAGATCGCGTAGCAGTTCCCGGGCTGAATCCATGGTCGCCAAGCTACGCCGGGCGCAGGGCGTAGGCGACGTCATAGACGACGCTGCCCGGACACACCGCGGTGAAGGTCGCGGTCAACTCGCCGGTCAACTCGGGCAACGGGTTCGATCTGGCGTCGGCCGGAAGGGCCAGTGTCTCGGTTTCCGCCGCGGTCCCGGCGCGGCCGTCCGCGCAGTCGGCGGGCAGCGGCACCATCGTGCGGACGAATTTCCCGTCGGCGTATTCGTACACACCGAGGAAGGCGTTGGTCTTGCCCGGCTCCCCCGGGATCGTCGCCGTCGTCACGCAACGGTCGGCGGTCCGCAGGCAGCTCGTCGCGACGCCGATGTCGGTGACGTCGCGCTCGCCGGGCGGATCGCCGCGCCGGGTCTTGGTGAGGGTGTAGCCGCCGCGGAACGCCGCCGCGGGCGACACCTGCCGCGGCGGTTGCGCCGTGGGATCCGGGGCAGGGAATTCCGGCAGTGGGTCACCCGCGCGCGTCATGGTCGGCGTGAGCGTGCTGACGGACGGACAGTCGCCGGTCCCGACCTGGGTGACGGTGGGCGCGAGCGTCATGTCGGGAGCGATCGCGATGTCCCAGATGGCCCACACATCACCGGTGAATCGCTCGCCGTTGGGCCCGGTGCAGGCGGCGCTGTTCTCGGTGAAGTTGACCATGATCCACCGGCCGTCCACGTAGTCGGCGACGCGCGGATTCTGTAGCGGCGCCGACGGATCGTTCGGATCGGCGATCTCACCGCCGGCAGCCACACAGCGGCTCTCGTCGCAGGACGTTCGGAACACCCAGCCCGCCCTGCCTTCGGTCAGACCGGAGGCCGGGGCTCCGTTGGCGGTGCCTGTGCCGTCGTATTCGACGATGAACGAGCCGTCGAGGTTCACCAGCGGCTCGACGGCTCGTCGCTGCGGCTCATCCGGCGCCGAGCAGCCGCCGAGCACCACGAGCAGGACCAGACCCGCCACCGCGGCCCCCCAGCGCATACGTCAGCCCTTCGGGCCGCCGCCGTGGAAGACGGCTTCGACGTTGTTGCCGTCGAAGTCGCGCACGAAAGCGCCGTAGTAGTTGTCGTGATACTCGGGCCACAGCCGCGGAGCGTGCAGCGACTCCGCGCCGGCGTCAACGGCCGCTTCGTAAAACGCCTGCACGGCTTCGGGCCCGGCGGCCTGGAACGCGACGTGGATCTCCCTGTTGGGGCCCGAGGCCTCACCGGCGCTCATGTCGGAAATCCAGAAGTCCGGTTTGCCCTCGGTGCCGTAGCCGATGGCGACGCCGAAATCCATCTGCCGCGTGTAGCCCAGCACGCCCAGGACCTTGTCGTAGAAGGCCTTCGACTTCTCCCAATCCGCGCAGTTGATTCCGAGGTGGTCGATCATGGGCTCACCGTACATTCGGGGGATGACATTCGATCTTGTGATCCGCGGCGGCACCGTCGTCGACGGCCTCGGGGGCGAACCCTTCGTCGGTGATGTGGCTGTGCGCGACGGCGTCATCGCCGCTGTCGGTGCCGTAGACGGCGACGCGGCACGCGAGATCGACGCGACCGGCCTGCTCGTCACGCCGGGCTTCGTCGACCTGCACACCCACTACGACGGGCAGGCGATCTGGTCGGACCGGATGACGCCGTCGTCGGCCCACGGCGTGACCACCGCGGTCATGGGCAATTGCGGCGTCGGGTTCGCACCGTGCCGTCCCGAGGACCACGACACCCTCGTCGACGTGATGGCCGGCGTCGAGGACATCCCCGGCGTCGTGATGGTGGACGGCCTGCCCTGGACGTGGGAGACGTTCCCCGAGTTCCTCGACGCGCTGGACTCGCGACGACGGGACATTGATGTGGCCGCGTTCCTTCCCCATTCGCCGCTGCGCGTGTACGTGATGGGCCGGCGCGGTGTCGACCGCGAACTGCCGACACCCGAGGACCTCGCGATGATGCGCAAGCTTGCCGAGGAGGCCGTACGGGCGGGCGCGCTGGGGTTTGCGTCCTCGCGGTTGACTCTACACAAAACCGCTGGCGGGCAACCGATTCCGAGCTATGAGGCACAGTACGAGGAGATCGAGGCGATCGCCCGTGGTGTCGACGACGCGGGCGGCGGGCTGCTGCAGTTCGTGCCCGACCTGATGGCGGGCGATTACGAGGGCGCGCTCAAAGCCGTGTTCGACGTCGCTTCCGAGGTGGGCCTGCCGGTCACATTCACGCTCGCGATCGGTAACGCCGGCCCGCCGATCCACCTCGACGCACTGCGGATGGTGGAGAAGGCCAATGCAGATGGTGGCGATGTGACCGGGCAAATCTTCCCGCGACCCATCGGGCTGGTGCTCGGCCTGGATCTGTCGGGAAATCCGTTCGTCATGTACCCGTCCTATCGGGAGATCGCCGACCTGCCGCTGGCGGACCGGGTTGCCGAGATGCGTAATCCCGAGGTGCGCGAACGCATCCTGAACGACAAGCCCGCCAGCGACGGCCATCCGCTGATGTTCGCCGCCCAGGCATGGGACTACATGTACCCGCTCGGCGACACGCCGAACTACGAACCGGCGCCGGAAGATTCGATCGGCGCCCGGGCCCGCGCCCGTGGCGTCAGCCCGCTCGAGGAGGCCTACGACCGTCTGCTCGACGACGACGGCCACGCCATGCTTCTGGTCACGCTCGCCAACTTCCGTGAGGGCTCACTGGACACGGTGGCCGAGCTGATCCGACGTGACGACGTCGTGCTGGGCCTCGGCGACGGCGGAGCGCACTACGGAATGATCTGCGATGCAAGCTTTCCCACCTACATGCTGACGCACTGGGTGCGTGACCGTGAGTCTGGTCGACTGTCGATTCCCGAGGTGATCCGCGAGCTGACCTCGGTACCCGCGCGCGTGGCCGGGCTGGCAGACCGAGGCCGGATCGCGGTGGGCTACAAGGCCGATCTGAACGTCATCGACACCGAAGCGCTGCGCCTGCACAAGCCGGTCGTCGTCAGCGACCTACCCGCGGGCGGACGCAGGCTGGACCAGACCGCCGACGGCTACGTCGCCACCATCGTGTCCGGCGACGTGATCGCCGAGAACGGCGTGCCGACCGACGCCCGCCCCGGCGTATTGATCCGGGGCCGCCGGCCTGCGCCCGTCTCAGCGTGACTGTCGCAGCGCCGGATGCTGGTTCTTGATGAGCGGTAGCAGCAGCCTGCGCGGCAGAAACTCGAACACTCGGGCCGGAATTTCGTTCTGCCACCCTGGGATAACACTGCGTCCGCTCTCAAGCGCCTCGATGCCCTTCTTCGCGACATCACGCGACGGGATCCACAGGAACTTCGGGAACGCGGCGGCGAATGTGCTCTCATCCATCCCGGCGGTCTCAAGGAACTCGGTGCGCACCGGCCCGGGGTGCAGCGCAGCGACGGTGACGCCCGTGCCGGCGAGTTCGCCGCGCAGCCCGTCGGTGTAGGACCGGACGAACGCCTTCGTCGCCGCATAACCGGACTGTCCGGGGAACGGCTGGAAGCCGGCCGTCGACCCGACGTTGAGGATGGCGCCGCGGCCGCGCGGCACCATCTGTTGCACGGCGCGCGTGGTCAGGTCGATGACGGCTTCGACGTTGACGCGCACCTGGTTGATCTCGGCCTCCGGCGTGGAGTCGACGACCGGGCCGATGGTGCCGATGCCGGCGTTGTTGATCAGGATGTCGGTGGTCAGGCCGCGACGCCCGACCTCGGCGAGCAAATCGGCGCGGGCTTGCGCGTCGGCGACATCGCAGGCGATGACCTCGACTCGCACGGTTCCGGAGAGCTCGTCGGCGAGATCGCGCAGGCGATCCTCGCGGCGGGCCACGAGGGTGACGCCGTGGCCGCGGGCGGCGAGCTCGCGGGCGAGATCGGCGCCGATGCCGGAGGAGGCCCCGGTGACGACGGCGGTGGTGGTCGGTGACGGTGTGGGGAGCGGCATACCTTCGAACCTAACCCCCGCGAAAAGTCGTAGTCTCGGCCCATGAGCGTCAAGGTGGATCTCGACACGCTGGCCGACACACTCGGCGACTTCTCCTTCGCCTACCTCGTCACCGTCGGCGACGACTACCGCGCACATACCGTCGCGATCCAGCCGGTGCTGAAGGGCGACGTCTTCCGCATCGGGTCGGTCGGCAACAGCACGCGCCGCAACGCGGTCGCCCACCCCGACGTCACTCTGGTCTGGCCGCCGCGCGAAACCGGCGGCTACACGCTCATCGTCGACGGTCGCGCCGACGCCGCCGACGAAGGCCTGCGCGTCACCCCCACGGGCGCGGTGCTGCACCGGCCTGCCTCGCCCTGCATCCCGCTCAGCGGGTGACCACGACCTTTCCGGTCATGTGGCCGGCCTTCACTTCGCGGTTCGCTTCCCGCAACCCGGCCGCGGAGAAGTCGTCGATGGTCTTGGTGACCGTGGTGCGCAGCGTTCCGTTGTCGATCAGGTCGGCCGTCGCGGCCAGCAGCCGCTGCTGCTCGATCATGTCGGGTGTCTCGAACATCGGCCGCGTGAACATCAATTCCCAATGCCAGGCAATACTTTTCGTCTTCAGCCCCAGGAGGTCGAGCCCGTCGGGTTCGTCGATCGCGGTGATGTGCCCGAACGGTTTGACGATCGCGGCATAGTCGTCGATGTTCCCCGCCGAGTGCGGGGAGAACAGGTAGTCGACACCGTCGGGCGCTACCTGCAGGGCCTCCTCCCGCAGGTGACGGTGGTCCACGACGACGTCGGCGCCCATGTTGAGCGCCCACGCGCGCGACTCCTCACGGCTGGCGGTACCGATGACCCGAACGCCGGTCAGAGCCTTCGCGAGCTGCACCATGATGGAGCCGACCCCGCCGGCGGCGGCCATCACCAGCAGGTCGCCCGCCGACTCCCGCGTCAGCCCGAAGCGATCGAACAACGACTCCCACGCCGTGATGGTGGTCAACGGCAGCGCGGCGGCCTCGGCGAAAGACAGCGACGAGGGCTTGCGGGACACGATGCGTTCGTCGACAGCCTGGAACTGCGCGTAGCTGCCCGGCCTGTTGAGGTCGCCTGCGTACCACACCTCGTCGCCGACCTCGAGCGTGCCGACGCCGGAGCCGACTGCCTCCACCACCCCCGCGGCGTCGTAGCCCAGGATGACCGGCTCGGAGCCCGGCGTGATCCCGGCCTGCACCTTCCAGTCGGCGGGGTTCACCGAGACCGCCATCACGCGCACCAGGACGTCGCGCGGCCGCAGGTCGGGGATGTCGACGGTGATGTCGCGCAGGCTGTCGCCGATGGAATCGGCGGCGAAGGCCCCGACCGCGGTCATCGTTGAAGTGGTCATGCCCACAGTGAACTCACCGACCACGGTATTTCTTCCACCTGTTGCGATCACGGCGCGCAGAACTCTGGCCAAGCCCCCGCAATCTTGCGCTGATGGATTCCCGTGACGGTGACGAACGCGCCCGGTGAGGCGAGCGACCAGCTGACGGTGACCCCGCAGGCCCGAACGGCACTGTGGGCGAGCCTCGTCGGCACCACCATCGAGTGGTACGACTTCTTCCTCTACGCCACCGCCGCGAGCCTGGTGTTCAATCAGGCGTTCTTCCCGGATCAGACGACGTTCGTCGGGACGCTGCTGTCCTTCGCGACGTTCGCGGTCGGGTTCCTGGTGCGTCCGATCGGCGGCTTCGTCTTCGGCCATGTCGGTGATCGCATCGGTCGCAAGAAGACGCTGGCGTTGACGATGCTGCTGATGGGTGGCGCCACCGCGTTGATGGGGGTACTACCGACTGCCGCGCAGATCGGCGTCCTCGCCCCGATCCTGTTGCTGCTCTTACGAATCGTGCAGGGCTTCGCCCTCGGCGGCGAATGGGCGGGCGCGGTACTGCTCGCCGTCGAACACGGTCCTGCCCGCAGACGGGGCCTTTTCGGCAGCATCCCTCAGGTCGGCTTGGCGCTCGGACTCGCCTTGGGTACGGGCGTTTTCGCCTTGCTGCAGATCGCCTTGCCCGACGATGCTTTTCTCGCCTATGGCTGGCGCATCGCATTCCTGTTCAGCATCGTGCTCGTGGTCTTCGGGGTGGTGGTGCGACTGAAGGCCAGCGAGACACCGACTTTCGAAAAGATCCGGGACAGCAATGACCGTGCCGCGGTTCCGCTCAAAGAGGTCTTCCGTCCGCCCATCCTGAAATCCACTGTGCTGGGGATGCTCTCACGCTGGGGTGAGGGCGCGGCATTCAACACCTGGGGCGTCTTCGCGATTTCGTACGCGACCGGCACGCTGAAGCTGGAGAAGGTCCCCGTGCTCGTCACCGTCACCGTCGCGGCGTTGTTGATGGCGGCGCTGCTGCCGGTGTCAGGGATCCTGGCCGACCGGTACGGCCCGAAGCGAATCTACGCGATCGGCATCGCCGCCTATGCCGTCGCCGTGTTCCCGGTGTTCGCGTTGTTCGGCACCAAAGACATCGCGCTGTACGCCCTGGGCATGGTTGTGGTGTTCGGCGTCATCCACGCCCTGTTCTACGGGGCGCAGGGCACGCTGTACGCGTCGCTGTTCCCCGCCCGCATCCGCTACACCGGGCTGTCGACGGTCTACCAGCTCTCCGGTGTCTACGCCTCGGGCTTGACTCCGCTGATCCTCACGGCGCTGATCGGTGCGGCAGGTGGCACACCGTGGCTCGCGTGCGGCTACCTCGTCGCGACGGCGATTGTCAGCATCATCGCGACGCTGGCGCTCAAACCCCAACCGTTGCACACGCTCTGACGCGTCCAGCGTGGGCCTTATGCACGCAGATCTCCAGAAATCTGTGCATAGGCCCCACGCTCGATCAGTTTGGCGCGGACGCGCTCCACGATGACCTCGGGACGATGCAGCATGTCACTACTGACTCGTATCACTGCCCAGCCGGCGGCCTCCAGCAGCGCCATTCTTTCGATGTCCCAAGCCCTCTGCTTGCGTTCGTTCCAGTGCTGTATGCCGTCGTACTCGACGGCGACCTTCCATGTGCGCCACCCCATGTCCACCCGAATGCGGAGATCCCGAAATACGATCTGGGTTTCCGGTCGGGGTAGGCCACCGCGCACGAGGATGAGCCGCACCCTGGTTTCCTGAGGTGATTCCGCACCCCCGTCGACCAACTCCAGTAACGCGGGGATACACCGTACGCCGCGGGTGCCCGGGTGCGCCGCGGCGACGGCTGCGATCTGAGCCGTCGAGACGCGCGTTGCGTTCATCAACGCGTCGATGACCGGTATCGCCAGGGCGGGTGAGCGGCTACGGCCGATGTCGAAGGCGGTGCGTGCCGGCGTGGTGGCGTTGACTCCCGCGACGAGGCACGTCTCCCCGGCTGCCAGACGCCACGAGTGCGTGATGATGCCCGCTGGGGCATGGCGGTCGGCACGGACTATCTCTGCGGGTACGGCCGGGTTGAGCCACTTGGTGCCGTACACCGCGGCGGCCGAAAGGCCGCCGAGCACAGCGCCGGTCGCCAGCCACGCCGCCTCGGCTTTGATCGCAGCGGTGAGCTCGATGTCGTTGGCCAGATACACGTCCCGGAAGATCGCGCGGTAGTGGCGAGCCAGGCCGCGTCGCGTCAGCTCGCCGTGGCGCACCGCAGCACTTCCGATGAAAGGTTCCATGCGCTCACGCTTGCCACGCATACCGACGAGAGTGGGCCTCCTGCACGCATTTCGGGCCCAACCTGTGCACAGGCCCCACGTTGGGGATAAGCGAAGGCCCGGCCCCGCGAACGGGACCGGGCCTCCTCTTCGTACGGGGACTTAGAAGTCCATACCGCCCATGCCACCGGTCGGGTCGCCCGCAGGTGCGGCGGCCTTCTCCGGCTTGTCGGCGACGACGGCCTCGGTGGTGAGGAACAGCGCCGCGATCGAGGCTGCGTTCTGCAGCGCCGAGCGGGTCACCTTCACCGGGTCGGCAACGCCGGCCTTGAGCAGGTCCTCGTACTCGCCGGTCGCGGCGTTGAGGCCGTGACCCGCGGGCAGGTTCGAGACCTTCTCGGCGACGACACCGGGCTCCAGACCGCCGTTGAAGGCGATCTGCTTGAGCGGAGCCGACAGCGCCACGCGGACGATGTTGGCACCGGTGGCCTCGTCACCGGAGAGGCCGAGGTCGTCCAGCGACGGAGCCGACTGCAGCAGGGCGACGCCGCCACCGGCGACGATGCCCTCTTCGACGGCGGCCTTCGCGTTGCGGACGGCGTCCTCGATGCGGTGCTTGCGCTCCTTGAGCTCCACCTCGGTGGCAGCTCCGGCCTTGATGACTGCAACGCCGCCGGCCAGCTTGGCCAGGCGCTCCTGCAGCTTCTCGCGGTCGTAGTCGGAGTCGCTGTTCTCGATCTCGGCGCGGATCTGCGAGACGCGGCCGGCGATGGCGTCGGAATCACCGGCGCCCTCGACGATGGTGGTCTCGTCCTTGGTCACGACGACCTTGCGGGCCTTGCCCAGCAGCGAGACGTCGGCGGTCTCGAGGGAGAGGCCGACCTCTTCGCTGATGACCTGGCCACCGGTGAGGATCGCCATGTCCTGCAGCATCGCCTTGCGGCGGTCACCGAAGCCCGGAGCCTTGACGGCGACGGACTTGAAGGTGCCGCGGATCTTGTTGACCACCAGGGTCGACAGGGCCTCGCCCTCGACGTCCTCGGCGATGATCAGCAGCGGCTTGCCGGACTGGATGACCTTCTCCAGCAGCGGCAGCAGGTCCTTGACGGTCGAGACCTTCGAGCTGACCAGGAGGATGTAGGGATCCTCCAGGACGGCTTCCTGGCGCTCGGCGTCGGTCACGAAGTAGCCCGAGATGTAGCCCTTGTCGAAGCGCATGCCCTCGGTGAGCTCCAGCTGCAGACCGAAGGTGTTGCTCTCCTCGACGGTGATGACGCCCTCGTTGCCGACCTTGTCCATGGCCTCGGCGATGAGCTCGCCGATCTGGGTGTCGCCGGCCGAGATCGCGGCGGTGGCAGCGATCTGCTCCTTGGTCTCGACCTCTTTGGCGCTCTTGAGGAGACCTTCGGTCACCTTTTCGACGGCCTTCTCGATGCCGCGCTTGAGGCCGAGCGGGTTGGCACCGGCCGCGACGTTGCGCAGCCCTTCGCGAACCAGGGCCTGTGCGAGCACGGTGGCGGTGGTGGTGCCGTCACCCGCGACGTCGTCGGTCTTCTTGGCAACTTCCTTGACCAGCTCGGCGCCGATCTTCTCGTACGGGTCCTCCAGCTCGATCTCCTTGGCGATGGACACGCCATCGTTGGTGATCGTGGGGGCGCCCCACTTCTTCTCCAGGACGACGTTGCGGCCCTTGGGGCCCAGCGTCACCTTTACCGCGTCGGCGAGGCTGTTGAGGCCCCGCTCGAGGCCGCGACGGGCCTCTTCGTCATACGCAATTGTCTTGGCCATTGCGAAGTGTTCCTCCGGGATTGGGGATGCACGTCTCGTGGTCGGAAGCGGTGCCCGCGACGGACGACCGGGGCTGTGCTCGCAGATGCGGCCCCGACCTCACCGGCCCGACCTAGCACTCGCCGGTCGCGAGTGCCAACTGCATTCTTAGCACTCGACCTGGGAGAGTGCAAGGTCGAAGCGGCCGGCCCGGAACTACCGCCGCGGCCGCAGACCGTCCTCGATGACCCGCTGCACACGGTCCGACACATCGCGGCCGTACAGCTGCGGGACCTTGCACATCACCAGGAGGGCCTTGACCTCCCGGACGCCGATGTCGCCCCGGACGGTGCCGGCGCGCTGCGCCGCCGACAGCAGCTCGCCCAGCACATCGAGAAACATCTCCTCGGCACCGGGTGCCGCAGTCTCGAGGTCCAGTCCGTAGCCGATGAGCGCGTCGACCAGCCCGTGGTCGGTCGCCCCATTGCGCACCATGTCCCGCAGGAACACGAACAGCGCATTGCCTGGACCTTCACTCTGCAGCATCGTGCGCGCATGCTCGGTGACCCGGCGCAGCCGGTCCTCGACGACCGCCGCGAACAACGCTTCCTTCGTCGGGAAGTGGCGGTACACCGTTCCGGCACCGACGCCGGCCCTGCGCGCGATCTCGTCGATCGGAACCCCGAGCCCGTCCGCGGCGAAAGTGTCGTAGGCGACCTCGAGAACGCGGGCCCGATTGCGCGCAGCATCTGCGCGGAGGGGCCGAGCTGAGGTCACGGTGTTTCCCTTTCAGCGAACACAAACCGGGGCGTGCGTTCCGTATAGTCGACGGCAACCGGGGCGACTGCCCCGCTTACCTGAGTCTACGAGGAGACCGACATGACCGATTGGACAACCGCAGACATCCCCGACCAGTCCGGACGCACGGCCGTCATCACCGGCGCCAACACCGGGCTCGGCTTCGAAACCGCCAAGGCGCTGGCCGAAAAGGGCGCACACGTCGTGATCGCGGTACGCAACACCGCCAAGGGAGATCAGGCGGCCGCGCGGATCCGCGGAGACGTCGAGGTCCAGGAGCTCGACCTGACCTCACTGGCCTCCATCAACGCCGCCGCAGACGCGCTCAAGTCCCGCTTCGACAAGATCGACCTGCTCATCAACAACGCCGGCGTCATGACGACCCCGAAGGGCACCACGAAGGACGGCTTCGAGCTGCAGTTCGGGACGAACCACCTCGGTCACTTCGCGCTCACCGGCCTCCTGCTGGACAAGCTGCTCGATGTCGACGGTGCGCGCATCGTGACGGTCAGCAGCAACGGCCACAAGATGGGTGGCGCCATCCACTGGGACGATCTGCAGTGGGAACGCAGCTACAGCCGCATGGGCGCCTACACGCAGTCGAAGCTGGCCAACCTCCTCTTCACCTACGAGCTGCAGCGTCGGCTGGCTCCCCGCGGGAAGACGATCGCGGTCGCCGCCCACCCCGGGACGGCGACCACCGAGCTGGCGCGCAGCCTGCCCCGGCCCGTCGAGCGCGCATTCCTGGCGGCCGCGCCGAAACTGTTCGCACAGACCCCCGACGGGGGCGCACTACCCACACTGCGGGCCGCGACCGACCCGGGCGTCCTCGGCGGCCAGTACTACGGACCGGACGGCATCGGCCAGCAGCGCGGCGCGCCCGTCGTCGTCGCCTCCAGCGCACAGTCCTACGACGTCGAGCAGCAACGTCGCCTGTGGGAGATCTCCGAGGAGTTGACCAAGGTGACCTTCCCCGTCAGCTGACACGTGCAGGATGGGCGGCATGTCGCTGGTCGTTCCGCCGTATCCCCCGCCCCGCTTCACCGCCGACGAGCCGGAGAAGAGTGCGTGGCTCAAACGCGGTGACGATCCCGCCGACCACTCGACATTCGGACTGGTGAAGTACCACTACCTCGCCAAGCAACAGGAGACCGGTGGCGACTACGGCCTCTATCGCGTCGAGATCGCCCCGAAAGGCGGCGGACCGGGGCCGCACTTTCACCGGTCCATCTCGGAGGCCTTCTACGTGCTCTCGGGCACCGTGCGCCTCTACGACGGCGCGGAATGGGTCGACGGCAGCGCCAACGACTACCTCTATGTCCCACCGGGCGGGATCCACGGGTTCCGCAACGAGGGCGACGAACCCGTGTCGATGCTGATGCTGTTCGCGCCCGGTGCACCTCGGGAGTACTACTTCGAGGGCCTGTCACAGGTCGGCGACCTTTCCGACGAGGAACGCCAGGAGTGGTTCATCAGGCACGACAACCACTGGGTGCAGTAGCGCCACAGACACGCCGCGTACGGACACGCCGCGAAAGTGCGATCACGGAAGCGCCTGGCCTAGAGTGACTTCCGGTCGAAAGGAGTCGTGGGTGCGGGCTGATGCTGAGCCTATGTCCGGCTCGGCCGGAACGCCCAGCACCCAGGCATTGCGGGGCTGGCAGCGGCGAGCGCTGGTCAAATACTTGTCGGCCGCTCCTCGCGATTTTCTCGCGGTGGCGACCCCAGGTGCAGGAAAAACCACCTTCGCACTGCGCATCGTCTCCGAGCTCCTGGCCGAGAGGACCGTCGACGCGGTCACGATTGTCGTGCCGACCGAGCACCTGAAGATCCAGTGGGCGCAGGCCGCGGCGCGCCAGGGCATTGCGCTGGACCCGAAGTTCTCGAACTCCAACTCCCGGACGTCGTTGGAGTACCACGGCGTCGTCGTCACCTACGCCCAGGTCGCCAGCCACCCGACCCGGCACCGCGTGCGCACGGAGAACCGCAAGACGCTCGTCGTGTTCGACGAGATCCACCACGGCGGCGACGCCAAGAGTTGGGGCGACGCGATCCGCGAGGCGTTCGACGACGCGACCCGGCGGCTGGCGCTGACGGGGACGCCGTTCCGCAGCGACGACAGCGCGATCCCGTTCGTCACCTACGAGACCGGGCCTGACGGCTTCGCCCGTTCCAAGGCCGACCACACCTACGGCTACTCCGACGCCCTTGCCGACGGTGTCGTGCGGCCGGTGATGTTCATGGCCTATTCGGGTGAGGCGCGCTGGCGCGACAGCGCCGGCGAAGAACACGCAGCACGGCTGGGTGAGCCGCTGACCGCCGAGCAGACCGCGCGGGCCTGGAAGGCGGCGCTCGACCCCAAGGGTGAGTGGATGCCCGCGGTGATCGCGGCCGCCGACAAGCGACTGCAGGGCAAGCGCCAGCACGTGCCCGACGCGGGCGGCATGATCATCGCCACCGACCAGACCGCAGCCCGCGCCTACGCCGACCTGCTGACCAAGATCACCGGTGAGGCGCCGACGGTCGTGCTTTCCGACGACAAGGGCGCCTCCGACCGCATCTCGCAGTTCTCGGCGGGGACCTCGCGGTGGCTGGTCGCGGTGCGCATGGTGTCCGAAGGGGTGGACGTGCCGCGGCTGTCGGTCGGTGTCTACGCCACGAGCGCGTCGACGCCGCTGTTCTTCGCGCAAGCAATCGGACGGTTCGTCCGGTCGCGCCGCGCCGGCGAGACCGCGAGCATCTTCCTGCCGTCGGTACCGAACCTCCTGCTGCTGGCCAGCGAGATGGAGGCCCAGCGCAACCACGTTCTCGGCAAACCGCATCGGGAGAACCTCGAGGACGATCCGCTCGACGCGGAGCTGGCCGCACAGAAGCGTGACGAGGCCGGTGAAGAAGAGAACAAGGTCGAGTATCTCGGTGCCGACGCCGAACTCGACCAGGTGATCTTCGACGGCTCGTCGTTCGGTACCGCAACACCGGCGGGCAGCGACGAAGAGGCCGATTATCTCGGCATCCCCGGGCTTCTCGATGCGGCCTCGATGCGAGACCTGTTGCGCCGCAGGCAAGATGAACAATTGCAGAAGCGCACCGAGTCCGGTGCACAGGTGCCGAAGTCCACCCACGGCCAGCTGCGCGACCTTCGCAGTGAGCTCAACACGCTGGTCTCGCTGGCCCACCACAGGACGGGCAGGCCGCACGGCTGGATCCACAACGAACTGCGGCGTCGCTGCGGCGGTCCACCGGTCGCCGCCGCCACGCGCGAGCAACTTCAGGAGCGCATCGAAGCGGTGCGCGTGCTGCAGCGGGAGTTGACCGCCTGACCCACGCAGATCTTGCGTAGCCGGTGGTCGAGGCGTTGAATTCACCTCGGGGCGCGCACTGCGTGGGGGTGGAAATGATCACGATCGAGCAATTCTCGCGAATAGTCACGGCGGTCCACGACGCCGCCGTCGAGCCCTCGCGATGGGTCGACGCGATGTCGCTGACCCGAACCACACTGAACGGCACCGGGTGTGGTCTCATCACCGGCGGGTCAGATCGCGACATCGCCTGCTGCAGCGTGCCGGACACCGAAGCGATGCAGACGTACTCCGAGCACTTCCGCCCCCTCGACTATGTGCTGGACGCGGTGGAATCCGGTCCGCTCGGCCTGGTGCACAGTGGTGAGCGGTTGGTGGCGCTCAATCCGCGCTCGGAGTTTTACGCGGACTGGATGCGTCGATACGCGATGGACGATGGCGTCTTCGTCCGGCTCACCGGCGGCTCCCAGCCGCATTCCTTCCTGGTGGCGGCACCGCGCCGCGACGAGAGTTTTGCCAGCAGCGACAACGTCAGAGCCGCCAACGCATTGGTGCCCCACCTGCAGACGGCATTGCGCACGCAGCAGTCTTTGGCCGAGCTGCGCACCGAGGCCCTGCACGGGCCGCATCCCGCCGACACATTCAGCGCACCTGCCGCGGTTGTCGACGCTGACATGACCGTGGCATCCCTGAACTCCGGTGCTGATGCGCTATTGCGCTGCGGCACAGAAGTTTTCGTAAGATCGGGACGAGTGCGGCTATTGCCACCGTCGGCCGACGTCGAACTCCGACGTGCGGTGTCGCGCGCCATCGGCCCCAGGCGGACCGCCCAAGCGGTGGCGGTTCCGCGGGCAACATCGGTCCGTCCGCTGATCGTCCACGTACTTCCGCTCGCGGCCAGCGAGGGCTCCCACTCGCTCCTCGTTGTCGTCGATCCCGATCTGCGCCGCGAACCCCCCAAAAGGCTTCTGCGGCAGCTTTTCTCACTAACTAACTCGGAGGCAGAAGTGGCCCTGCAGATCAGTCGCGGACGCGGCCTGTCCGCCATCGCCGACGAGCTCACACTGTCCACAGCGACGGTCAAGACACATCTGCAGCACGTCTACCAGAAGACCGACACGCACAAGCAGGCCGAGCTCACCCGTCTTCTGTTGACGCTCATGCCGTAGCTGAGGCCGCCACAGGCTCTGTCGTCGCGGGTGCTGCCCGCTTCATCACTTTCCGCAGCATCGCCGGCTTGAACAGAGCGGCCGGCGGCTCAAGCATGCCGGTGATCTGTTGGAATTGCTGGCAGACCCACGGGTCGGTCTCGCAGGCGCGCAGAACCCGGTCGAGGTAGGCGTTCGTCAACTTCGTTGCGATCGTTCGCCGTCCGTCGACTTCCGGCAGTGCCAGATCGGAACCGACCGCGGTCCGCCAGGCAACCTTGATGCCGCGCGCGGCCGCCCGGTGGAACCGGCGGGGCAACTCGTCGACCCCTCGGTTCAGACAGTCGCGCAGCGCGATCGCATCGATTGCCGCGACCGTCATCCCCTGTCCGTAGATGGGGTTGAAGCTGGCCACCGCGTCACCGGTGACAAGCAGCCCGTGGGGTCGACGCCTCATCTTGTCGTAGCGGCGCCACCTGCTGGCCGGAAACCTGTGCAGCGCGAGGTCGGCCAGCGGCTCGCCGTTTCGTACGGCGTCGTAGGCATGGTCCGGCATGAGCTCGCGCGCGAGCCGCATGAACTCGTCGACACTCGCCGGAGGCGGGGTGTCCTTGCCGAGGCTTCCGACCAGCACGCTCCAGTGGTCGTGTTCGCAGCGCGAGATGGCGAACCCGTAGGGCCGACCGGCATTGAACATGTCGATGAACAGGTCTTCGTGGAGCACACCGTCCTGGATTCGGACCGGCATGCTCACATAGCTGATGTTGACGGTCAGGTGGTCTTCGCGAGGCCTCTCGTATCCCATCGTTTCCAGGAAAGCCGGTGTGCGTGAGCCGCGGCCGGTCGCGTCCACGACGAGATCCGCGGCGATGTCGAATGTTCGCCCTTCGGCTCGGGAGGACACCCGGACACCGGTGACCGCGCCCGCGGACCAGGTCAGTGAGTCGACGTCGTGCCGGTCACACAGCGTGACCGTCGGAAGCGCCCGCACTCGGCGACGAACGTGACTTTCGATGAACGGCCGGCTCGCATACACAATCGTCAGCGCCGACGGGTCGGGGATCTGCCCGACCCGGCAGGTGAGGTGACCACCGAATCGCGTGTAGATGCGCGAGAGATCCCCGTCGGTCCATGTGTGCGCACCCGAGTCGACGAGTTCTGCGGTGATCCCAGGAAACAACTCCTCGGCGACCTCGGCGCATCGGGCGAGCACGACGTGCGGCTGCCTGCTCTGCGGCACCCCGCGTCGCGGTTGCGGGGTGTCGTCGAGCTCGTCGCGCTCGACGATGGTCACCCGTTCGTAGAACTCCGTCAGTACCCGCGCCGCCAACAACCCCGCCATGCTGGCGCCGAGCACGACGGCATGTCCACCCCGAATCCCCATGACTCCATGAGGCACCGCGTCGCGGCGAAGCGCATCAACCGAACGGATGAGATGTCGCCACGACCGCCAATTCTGCGAGGTTCCGCAGTGAGTTCTCCAGGTGCTGGACGGGGAAGGGCGGGAATTGGATGTGCTCGCGCAGCATCGGCGGCACCGCCGACCAGTCGTAGGTCAGCGTCACGCGCGTCTGCACGGTGTCGACCGGCTCAAGGTCATACCGCCATGTCCAGCCGCCGAACTCGACGACGCCGTCCTCACCCTCCTGGCCGGGCTCCCAGGCGATCGCGCGGTCCCGATCGAACGCGATGACCTTGTTCGCCATCTCGTAGTGCCCGTCGGGATGGTTGTGGTGGTACATGCCGATCCGGAACATCTGGCCCGTGTGGGTGATCAGCGCGCCGTCCAGCGAGTCACGCACCCAGCCGGTGCCGTCGATCGCGGCGTGGCGGGAAGGGTCGGCCAGCACGGCGAAAACGGCGGCGGCCGGCGCGTCAACGGTGGTGCTCACACTCATGGTCTCGGTCATGTCGGATCAGACCACCCACGCTGCCGAAACTCATCGGCTACAGCCCGAGCAGCGCAGGCAGGTCTGCCACCGAATCGACGACGTGGTTGGGCTGCATGGCGAATTCATCTGCTGCCCAACGGTCCAAGGTGTCCTGCCTGAATTTGCCGGTACGCACCAGCACACCGGTCATCCCGACCACCTGGCCGGCGAGCACGTCGTTGTTGAGGTCGTCGCCGACCATGTACATCTCCTCGGCGTCGACCCCGAGACGGCTGGCCGCGGACAGAAAACCCTCGGGGGCGGGCTTTCCGACAGCGGTGGCTTTACGTCCCGAGGTCTGTTCCATGCCGATCAGGTACATGCCGGTGTCGACGCGCAGACCATCGGTCGTCGTCCAGGCGGTGCTGCGGTGCATCGCGACGACCGGCACGCCTTGGGCCATCCAGTCGTACACCCACGACAGCGTGAGGTGGCTGTACTCGGGCCCGGCGCCGCCGAGCAGCACCACGTCCGGCGGCTCGGGTGCGCGCGGGCCGGTGAACTCACTGGAGTACACGATGTCGATGCCCGGCATGTCCTCGTCGATCTGCCCGCTGTTGACCAGGAAGCAGCGGGCATCGGGGTAGCGGCTGCGGACGTAGTCGGCCGTCAGCACCGCCGCGGTGATCACCTCGTCGGAGCGCACTGCCATACCCGCGTCGGTCAGCAGATCGGCGATCTGGGCGCGGGTCTTGGTGGTCGTGTTGGTCAGATATGCGCGCGCGATCTGGTTGTCCGCCAACGCCCGCAGAGCTTCCGCCGCACCCGGAATCGGCTTCCACGAGGTCACGAGTACACCATCGATGTCGAACAACACTCCACCGATAGCCATGGTGCGACAGTAAACGGCAGGCGGGCGCACGCAACTCGGGACCCGAAGACTTGACCCTGACGCAACGTGAGGCACCAGCCTGGTCGACATGACGCGGAAGGTGCAGATGGACGAACTCACAGTGGGCGACGTCGCAGTGCGGTTCGGTGTCACGGTCCGCACGCTTCACCACTACGACGCCATCGGATTGTTGACGCCCAGCCGGCGCGTCGCCTCGGGTTACCGGGTGTACACGTCAGCGGACCTGACCCGGTTGTCCCAGATCATCGTCTACCGCCGACTCGAGATGTCTCTCGAAGAGATCGCCTCGGTGCTGGACGAGGGCGACGAGATCAGCCATCTGCGCCGGCAGCGCGAACGCGTCATGTCCCGGCTCGACGAGTTGACCGAACTCGTCGGGGCCATCGATCAAGCATTGGAGAAAGCGATGACGAACACCCCCATGACCGACGACGACATGCGCGAACTCTTCGGTGACGGCTTCGACGACTATCAGGCAGAAGCCGAGCAGAAGTGGGGCGAGACCGACGCGTGGAAGGAGTCGCAGCGACGGGCGAAGTCGTACGGCAAAGAGGATTGGATTCGCATCAAGGCCGAGGGTGAAGCTGTGGAGAAGGCCCTGGCCGACGCGTTCCGTGCCGGGCTACCTGCCGACTCCGAGGAGGCGATGGACGCCGCCGAGCAGCACCGGTTGCAGGTGAACCGGTGGTTCTACGACTGCCCGCCGGATTTCCATCGCAACCTGGGCGACATGTATGTCAGCGATCCGAGGTACGTCGCCACCTACGACGAAACCTTCGGGCTCCCCGGGCTGGCGAGGTATTGCCGCGACGCGATCCACGCGAACGCCGATCGTGTTCAGGGACGCGCCCACTGACTCGCACCCACCCATGGTGACGTGGTCGCCGCGATCGTCCAGGCGAGGTTTGCGGGCACATCGATCAGCTCGTAGCGCTTCACACCGGCTGCGGTCGCGGCGGCCAGCGTGGCGACACCCGCCCGCCGCTGGAACAGCGTCTGGCGCACCGTCCACCCGACGATGCCTGCCGCGGCCACGCAGTCGCGGCGGCGGTCGAGGCTGCCGGAGCGCGTGACCAGCCAGCCGTCGCCGATGCGGTGCCCGAGTGATCGCGCGCGGTCGAACGCCAGAAAGCAACAGCACACCGCGACCGCCGCGACCATCAGCCACGCCCACAGCGGGGTGGACGGCCACAGCGCCAGGCCCACCGCGGCGACCGCCGGAACGGCGAGCGCTCTCGTCCAACGCCGCCGCGTGGCCGCCGGGCCATGAACCGTCAGCGGTCCCCTCACCACATCCGGCTGGTCGATCAGCTCGATCAGCACCCTCTGCGCGGTGTCGCGGGGGCACGCCGGGAGCAGCTGGGACGCCTCGCCGGCTCCGGCGACACCGGTCATCACGGCATCGAGGCGCGCGCCGCCGAACAACCGCACCAGCAACGGTTCCCGCAGCGAACCACCGCGCAACCTGCGCGTGTCGAAGGTGTGCTCCCGCACCCGAACCAACCCGTGGGACAGGTGCAGGACGTCGGCGTCTCGCCGCAGTGTCAGGTTTCCGTAGGTGACCAATGACTGTGTCACCGACAACGCGACCGACGCCAGCAGCACAACGATCACGCCGGCAGCCACCGCCGCGGCCACACCCACATCCTGCGCCGCGTCCTCCCCCGCCCGGAGCAGACCCGAGTCACGAAGGGCGCCAAGCACTCCCGACTGGGTGATGACCCCGAAAGCCGCCACGATCATCGCCAGCCCGGTGAACGTCAGCGGACTGTAGCGCAGCCACGAACGTTGCCAGCGGGCCAGCACCCGGCCAGGCGCGTCCGCGGGATCGGGGACGGCGAGCGAGTCCGCCAGCAGAGCCGCTCGCAACTGCGCGACATCTGCCGCGGCGACCGCATCGAGCTCGAAAGCCGTGTCACCCCTGGCTTCCTGACCGGTGCTGACCTTGAGCACCGTCAATCCGAGCAGTCGGTGCAGCAGCCGCGCGTCGGTGGACACCGACCGAATCCGGTTGCGGGGCACCGACAGTACCTTGCGCTGCAGCACGCCGGTACGCAGCTGGACGTCGTCGGGGCCGATGCGGTACGTCGTGGTAAACCATCGTGCCAATCCGTAGGCGACGACGAGCGCGATGCCGACGATCGTCCACATCGGGTTCCCGGTTGCCGACCCGAGCACGAGAGAGCCGACCAGAACGGGGATCTGGCGTAACACCTCGTGGACCGGATGGACGAGCAGCATGCGGGGGCTCAGCCGCGACCAGGGGTTCATGTGGCGTCCTCGGCCCCCAGCGCCGCGATGTCGGTCAGTCGCGCCACGACCTGATCGGCGACGTCGACATCGAGCGCGACGATGCGGACGGCGCCGGCCGACGACGCCGTCGTCACCGTCACGTTGGCCAACCCGAACAGCCGGTCCAACGGTCCCCGGTACGTGTCGACCGTCTGCACCCGCGAGATCGGGGCGATCCGGCGTTCCTGAACGAGCCACCCCGACCGGGTGTAGACCGCCGTCGGATCCAGTTCCCACCGATGAACGCGATAGCGCCACAGCGGTGCGACGACGACCGACACCGCCACCCCGACCATGGTGGCGGCGGCGACGAGCGCGTGTAGCCAGGGCGCCCGCCCGTCGAGCACGAACCACACGACCTGCGCCACGACCGCGACCAACCAAGGAACGGCTGCCCCGATGGCCCAGACGAGCGGCGCTTTCCGGCTCGGCGGGTGCGCCGGTTCGACGAGGTGCACGCCCTCGACACTAGAACGCCTCCGTAAGTTGATCTCATGACCAACAAATGGACCGCCGCCGACGTACCCGACCAGACCGGCCGCACCGTCATCATCACCGGCGCCAACACCGGGATCGGCTACGAAGCCGCCCTGGTGCTCGCCGGTAAGGGCGCCCGCGTCGTCCTCGCGGTGCGCAATGCGGGCAAAGGCCAGAAAGCGCTGGACGCGATCGCCCGAAAGCACCCCGGCGCAGCCGTCACGCTGCAGGAGCTCGACCTGTCGTCGCTGGCGAGCGTCCGCACCGCCACCGACGCCCTGCGCGCCGCCCATCCGCGGATCGACCTGCTGATCAACAACGCCGGCGTGATGTACCCGCCCAAGCAGGTCACCCGCGACGGTTTTGAACTGCAATTCGGCACCAACCACCTCGGGCATTTCGCGTTCACCGGGCTGCTGCTGGACAACCTGCTCGAGGTCCCGGGGTCGCGGGTGGTGACGGTCGCCAGCATCGCCCACAACATCAGAGCCGGTATTCACTTCGACGACCTTCAGTGGGAGCGGTCGTACAACCGCGTCGCCGCCTACGGCCAGTCCAAGCTCGCCAACCTGATGTTCACCTACGAACTGCAGCGCAGGCTCGCCGACAAAGGCGCGCCCACCATCGCGGTGGCCGCGCACCCCGGCATTTCCAATACCGAGCTGATGCGCCACATCCCCGGCTCGGGCCTCCCCGGTTTCGCGCAGCTGGCCGGACTCGTCACCAACAGCCCTGCGGTCGGCGCCCTCGCGACGTTGCGGGCCGCCACCGACCCCGCCGCCGAGGGTGGCCAGTACTACGGACCGTCGGGATTCCGCGAGTTGGTCGGCCACCCGGTGCTCGTCGAGTCGAACGCCCAGTCACGCGACGTCGCGGTGCAGCAGCGCCTGTGGGCGGTGTCCGAGGAGCTGACCGGCGTGAAGTTCGGGATCTGATGCCCCCGATGCGTTCAGTCGAAGAACACCGCCGCGTGGTCGCCGACCTGATCACCGCGCGGCCCGCGGCGCAGGTTCCGATCGCCGATGCGCTCGGTCTGGTTCTCGCTGCGGACGTGGTCGCGCCGCTGTCGCTTCCGGGCTTCGACAATTCCGCCATGGACGGCTACGCCGTTCTCACCGAGGACATCGCCTCGGCCACCGACGAGAATCCGGTACGCCTTCCCGTGGCCGAGGACATCCCCGCCGGCCGCACCGACATCCCGACGCTGACGCCGGGCACTGCACACCGCATCATGACCGGCGCCCCGCTGCCGGCCGGTGCCACGTCCGTCGTTCCGGTCGAGTCCACCGACGGCGGCGTGGACACCGTGACGATCCGCGCGAGCACGAAGGTCGGCCAGCACATTCGCCGTGCCGGTGAGGACGTCACCTCCGGGACGACGGTGCTGCAGGCAGGGCAGGTGGTGACGCCGGCGGCCCTCGGGCTGGCGGCCGCGTTGGGTCTCGCCGAGCTGACGGTGCTGCCGCGCCTGCGGGTTCTGGTCATGTCGACCGGAACCGAACTGGTCCCGGCGGGCCAACCTCTGAAGCCGGGGCAGATCTACGAGTCCAACGGCGTGATGCTCGCCGCCGCCGTGCGCGACGCGGGCGCCGAGGTGATCGCATCGCCGATGAGCGACGACAACGTGGACGCGTTCCGGGAGACGCTGCAGGGCTACGCCGGCTCCCGCGGCGGTGAGGCGGACCTGATCATCACGACCGGCGGCGTCAGCGCCGGCGCCTACGAGGTGGTCAAAGATGCCCTGGGCCAGGGCGCCGTCGAGTTCGTCAAGGTCGCGATGCAACCGGGGATGCCGCAGGGCGCCGGCAGGGTGGACGGCATCCCGATCGTCACGCTGCCCGGGAACCCGGTGAGCTCGCTCGTGTCGTTCGAGGTGTTCGTCCGCCCGGCGCTGCGGGCCGCGATGGGGCTGACCGCCAACGAACGGCCCCGCCGCGCCGCAACGCTGACCGAGGACCTGACGTCGCCACGCGGTAAACGTCAGTTCCGTCGGGGCGTGTTCGACCCGGTCGCCGACACCGTGACCAGCTACGGCCCTCCGGCGTCGCATCACCTGCGCTGGCTGGCGTCGGCGAACTGCCTGCTGGAGATCGACGAGGACACCGCCGAGCTGGCCGCGGGGTCCCGTGTGCAGGTGTGGGACCTGCGTTAGCCCGTAGACTCGCTCACACCATGGCCAGACGCCCCGACCTCAAGACAGGACCAGCGCGCCTGGCGGCCCTGGTTCGCACCACCGTTCCCCCGATGCACTCCGCCGGGTTGCCGTTCGTCGGCGCGAGCCTCGCCGTCGCGCTCGCCGGGCGCAGGACCCGCTGGTTACGCAACACCGGCCTCGCCGCGGCTGCCGCCAACGCCGCGTTCTTCCGTCACCCGCCGCGCGTCGCACCGACCCGCCCCGGTGTCGTCGTCGCCCCGGCCGACGGACTGATCTGCCTGATCGAGGACGAAGTCCCACCGAGCGAACTCGGGCTCCCCGCAACACCTTTGCCCCGAATCAGCATTTTCCTGTCACTCTTCGACGCGCACGTCCAGCGGGCCCCGCTCGCCGGTGAGGTGGTGGCCGTCAAGCATCGGCCCGGCCTATTCGGCTCCGCCGAGCTGGCCGCAGCGAGCGCCGACAACGAACGCAACAGCGTCGCCATCCGCAGCCCGGAGGGTGCCGAGGTCATCGCCGTGCAGATCGCGGGTCTGCTGGCCCGCCGCATCGTGTGCGACGTGCGGCCCGGCGACAAGGTCGAACTCGGCGAGACCTACGGCCTGATCCGCTACGGCTCCCGCCTCGACACCTACCTGCCCGCCGGGTCACAGATCCTGGTGTCGGTCGGGCAGCGGTCGGTGGCCGGCGAGACCGTGCTGGCCGAGCTGCCCTGATGAGGGCGCGCCTCAAGACGCCGGTCGTCAGCGTCAAGATCCTGCCCAGCGCGATGACGGTCGCCGCCATCTGCCTGGGCCTGAGCGCGGTGAAATTCGCACTGGACAACCGGCCCACCGAGGCGATGGCGTTCCTCGCGATCGCCGCGATCCTCGATGCGCTCGACGGCAGGCTCGCCCGCGCCCTGAAGGCCACATCGAAGATGGGTGAGGAGATCGACTCGCTGGCCGACGCCGTGAACTTCGGCGTCGCACCGGCGTTCATCGTTTACGGCACGCTGCTGTCGACGTCGCGGATCGGCTGGATCGTCGTGCTTCTGTACGCCGTCTGTATCGTGCTGCGGCTCGCCCGCTACAACGCGATGCTGTCGGTCGACCAGCCCGCCTACGAGAAGAAGTACTTCACCGGCATGCCCGCACCGGCGGGCGCGATCGGCGCGATCGGCCCGCTGGCGGCCAAGATGCAGTTCGGTGAGGGTTGGTGGACTTCCGAGCCCGCCGTCGTGATCTGGATGATCGCCGTCTCACTGCTGGTCGTCAGCACGCTGCCGATGCGCAAGATCCACACGTTCTCGGTGCCGCCGAACATGGTGGCCCCCCTGCTGGCCCTGCTCGCGATCGGCGTCGCGGCGTCGATCCTCTACGGCTACGTCGTCATCCTGGTCATCATCGTGGCCTATTTCCTGCACATCCCGTTCGCGTTCCGCACCAAGCGTTTCCTCGCTGCACATCCGGAGATCTGGGACGAGAGGCCACGCCAGCAGCGTGCCGTCCGCCGCGCTATCCGCCGCACCCACCGGACTCAGCGGGCCCAGCCGCGCCGGTCGACGATGCGCCTGGGCCTGCGCCGACCACCGCGAGAGTGACGTGCCCGATCTAGTCCTCACGGCCCGGCTCAACACCTCGGCGCTGGACTCCCGCCGCGGTGTGGTCCGGCTCCACCCCGAAGCGATTGCCGCGCTGGGTATCCGGGAGTGGGACGCCATCTCGCTGACCGGTTCGCGCACGACCGCAGCGGTGGTCGGCGTCGCCCCGGCCGGCACACCCACCGGCACCGCTCTGCTCGACGACGTCACGCTGTCCAACGCGGGTCTGCGGGAGGACACCTCGGTGCTCGTCGCGCCCGTCACCGTCTACGGCGCACGGTCGGTGACGCTCAACGGCTCCCGCCTGGCCACCCAGTCGATTACCGCGGCGACGCTGCGTCAGGCGCTGCTGGGCAAGGTGATGACGGTCGGCGACACGGTGTCGCTGCTCCCCCGCGACCTCGGCCCCGGCACCTCGACATCGGCGGCCAGTGCCGCGCTGGCCTCCTCGGTCGGCATCACGTGGACCTCGGAGCTGCTCACCGTCACCGACGTCGACCCCGCGGGACCCGTGAGCGTGCAACCCAATTCGCTGGTCTGTTGGGGCGATGCGCCCACGCCCGCCCGGCACGAGGCCGCCAGTTCAGCGCACGTCGTGGAGGCCGACGCCAAACAGCCCGCCGTCAGCTACGACGACCTCAAGGGCGCCCATTCCCAGGCCGGGCGACTCACCGAGTGGCTCAAGCTCGCTCTCGACCAACCCGAGCTGCTGGAAAAGCTGGGTGCCACAGCCAATCTGGGAGTCCTGGTGTCCGGGCCGGCCGGTGTCGGCAAGGCGACGCTGGTGCGAACGGTCTGCGCCGGCCGGCGCCTCGTCGAGCTCGACGGTCCGGAGGTCGGCTCACTGCGACCCGAGGACCGCCTGGCCAACGTCTCCTCCGCCGTCGCCGCCGTGCGCGACGGTGGCGGGGTGCTGGTGGTCACCGACGTCGACGCGCTGCTTCCGGTACCTGCAGACCCGGTCGCAACGCTGATCCTCACCGAGCTACGCTCGGCCGTCGCGACCAGGGGCGTGGCGTTCGTCGCGACGTCGGCCCTGCCCGACAGCGTCGATCCTCGGCTGCGCGCACCGGATCTGTGCGACCGCGAGCTGGGGTTGAGCCTGCCCGACGGAGCAGTCCGCGAACAACTGCTCGGGGTGCTGTTGCGCGACGTTCCCGCAAGCGACCTCGAACTCGACGAAATCGCGGAGCGCACACCAGGTTTCGTTGTGGCCGACCTTGCCGCACTGGTGCGCGAGGCGGCCCTGCGGGCGGCGGCGCGGGCCAGTGAGACCGGTGACGACCCGGCGCTGATCCAGGGGGATCTCGTGGGCGCGCTCGGCGTGATACGGCCATTGTCCCGTTCGGCCGCCGAGGAGGTGTCGGTCGGCTCCGTCACCCTCGAGGACGTCGGCGACATGGCCGAAACCAAGCAGGCACTCACCGAGGCGGTGCTGTGGCCGCTGCAACACCCCGAGACCTTCCAGCGCCTCGGCGTGCAACCGCCGCGTGGTGTGCTGCTGTACGGGCCACCCGGGTGCGGTAAGACGTTCGTCGTCCGGGCGCTTGCGAGTTCGGGCCGACTCAGCGTGCACGCCGTGAAAGGTGCTGAGCTGATGGACAAATGGGTCGGCTCGTCCGAGAAGGCGGTGCGGGAGCTGTTCCAGCGCGCCCGCGATTCGGCGCCGTCGCTGGTGTTCCTCGATGAAATCGACGCGCTGGCGCCGCGGCGCGGGCAGAGCTTCGACTCCGGGGTCACCGATCGCGTGGTGGCGGCCATGCTGACAGAACTCGACGGCATCGAGCCGCTACGCGACGTGGTGGTACTCGGCGCCACGAACCGCCCCGACCTGATCGATCCGGCGCTGCTGCGGCCCGGTCGGCTGGAGAGGCTCGTGTTCGTCGAGCCGCCCGACGCCGAGGCGCGCACACAGATCCTGAAGACCGCGGGCAAATCCGTGCCGCTGGCGCCTGATGTCGATCTGGAGGCTCTCGCGGGCGAACTCGACGGCTACAGCGCCGCCGATTGCGTAGCGCTGCTGCGCGAGGCCGCGCTGACGGCGATGCGCCGGTCGATCGACGCAGCCGACGTCACCGCAGCCGATGTGGCCAAGGCCCGCGAGACCGTGCGCCCGTCGTTGGACCCGGTTCAGGTGGAGTCGCTGCGGAAGTTCGCGGAATCCCGGTAGGCCTGTCGGACGCCGGCTTCGCCGGGCGAAATAAATCTTGACACTGCCTAGTTGTGGTGGCATTGTCTGAACTAGTCATTGTCAAGATTGGGAGGAATCATGGCCACCGCAATCCCGACCTCAGTGCGCGCCGGCGATCGCGAGCGCGAGGAGACCGCCGAGCTTCTCGGCCAAGCGCTGGCCCTGGGTTACCTCGACATGGCCGAATACGAAGCACGGCTGCAGCAGGTGTACGACGCACTCAAGACGCCAGACCTGCGGCAGCTCACCGTCGACCTGCCCGTTGCCGAGCTCCGTCGCAACGATCCGCGGCGCAAGGCGGCCAGGCTGGCGGCGGCGCGACGGGGCATCCACCTGCACCTCGCCGCGTATGTGGCCATGGTCGTCATCGTGTTGACCGTATGGCTGGCCGTCGGTCTGGGCACGGGCTCCTGGTATTTCTGGCCGATCTGGCCGATCCTCGGCGCGGGCATCGGCGTCCTCAGCCACGCACTGCCGATCCGCCGCGGCTTCCCGGCCTGCCCGGGATTCAGGACGCGCTAGCCGGGTCGGCGTACTCGTCGAATGCACGCTTGATGACGGAATTTTCGCGATTTCGGTCAACAACCGTGCGCTCGGCGCGCTAAGCCGGGTCGCCGTACTCGTCGAACCAGTAGGCGAGCTTGCCGCGGCGGCTGACCGCGCGCAGCCGCCGCTCGGCGAGGTCGCGCGTCGCCGTCGTGGTCACGATCAACAGCTTGTCGCCGATCGCGAGCCGGGTCACGCGCTCGGGAACGAACGGCTGTCCTGCCCGGATGATCAACGTGATCACACTCGGGTCGGGAAGCCGCAACTCCAGCACCGTGACGTTGTGCAGACGCGACCCCGGCAGCACGGTCATCGTCAGCAGTTCGGCACCCAGCACGTCCAACGGCGCTGCGTCGACCTGGATTTCGCGGGTGGTGTCACGTGGGATGAGATTCAGACGTTCGGCCACCAGGCGCAGACTCGGCCCCTGGATGACGGTGTAGAGCACCACCAGGATGAAGACGATGTTGAGCAGCCGCGAGCTGTCGGGCACTCCCGCCACGGTCGGGTAGGTGCACAGCACGATGGGCACCGCGCCGCGCAGGCCCGCCCACGACAAGAACACCTGTTCGCGCCACGGCACGCGAAACCCGATGAGCGACACGAGAACCGACAGCGGTCTGGCGAGCAGCAGCAGGACCAGCCCGGTGACGATGGCGGGCACCACCTCGGCGAGCAGCTCGTCGGGAGACACCAACAGGCCGAGGATGACGAACACACCGATCTGGGCGAGCCAGCCCGATCCCTCCGCGAACGATCGGGTGGCCGAGCGGTGCGGCAGGCTCGAGTTCGCGAGCACCACACCCGACAGGTATGCGGCGAGGAAGCCGCTGCTGTGCACCGTGCCTGCGGCGGCGAACGCCACCATGCAGAGCCCGAACGTCGCGAGCGGATACAGACCGGCGGCAGGCAACGCCATGCGGCGCAACGTCATCGCGCCGAGGAAGCCGAAAGCAAGCCCGATCGCGGTGCCGATCACCAACTCGTACAACAGTGTTCCGGCAATCGCGATCGGGTCGAGGTTCAACGGCGTCGCGCTGAACAGCATCACCAGGACCACCGCGGGCGCGTCGTTGAATCCCGATTCGGCTTCCAGCAGTCCGCTGAGCCGGCGCGGCAGCGGCACCACACGCAGCACGGAAAACACCGCGGCGGCATCCGTGCTGGAGACGACGGCGCCCAGCAGCAACGCCAGTTGCCAGTCCATGCCGAGTAGCCAGTGCACGGCGGCGGCGGTCACCAACGTGCTGACGCCGACGCCGACGGTGGCGAGCACCCCGGCGGGTGCGAGGACTTTTCGGATGTCGTTGAACCGGGTTGTCAGACCGCCTTCGACGAGGATGACCGCAAGCGCCGCGGTGCCCAGATCCTGCGCCAGTTGGGCATTGTCGAACTGCAGCCCGAGTCCGTCCTCGCCGACAAGCACACCGACCCCGAGGAACAGCAATAGGCTTGGCAGGCCGACCCCGGTGGCCAGCCGTGTCGCGGCAATGCTCGCCAGCAGCACGAGGCCGCCGAGGAACAGCGCCACGTAGAGCTGGTGCAGGGTCACGGGAGTGAGTAAAGCAGGGAAGGGGGGCCCGATGCGTGTCGCGATCGCAGGCGCCGGTGCGGTCGGTCGTTCCGTCGCGCAGGAGCTCGTCGACTACGGCCACAAGGTCCTTCTGATCGAGAAGGAGTTCCACCGCTACGAGCCCGCCACCGTACCGCTCGCCGAATGGCTGTGGGCCGACGCGTGCGAGGTGTCATCCCTTGAGGAAGCCGAGATGCAGATCTGCGACGTCGCCATCGCCGCCACCGGTGACGACAAGGCCAATCTCGCGATGGCACTGCTGGCCAAGTCGGAGTTCGGCATCGACCGCGTCGTCGCCCGCATCAACGACGCCCGCAATGAATGGCTGTTCACCGAGGCATGGGGCATCGACGTCGCGGTGTCGACCCCCTTGGCTCTCGTCGCCGCGGTCGAGGGCGCGATCGACGTCGGTCATCTCATCCGGCTGATGGCCCTGGGCAGGGACCACCGGGGCGACCTCGGACAGAGCGCGACCAATGTCGCGAAGTTCACGCTCCCCGACGACAGTCCCCTCGTTGCGCAGCGGGTGCGCGACCTCGCGATGCCCGACGACAGCGCGCTCGTCACTCTGCTGCGCGGCAGGCACCTGATAGTCCCCGGTCCGGAGGACGTCCTGCACGCCGGAGACGAGCTGCTGTTCGTATCGGCGTCCGGCGTCGAAGAGCGCATCAGAGAACTGGTAACGGGCACCCGTAGACTGGAGTGACTCCAGAGTCAGTACGGCTGACTGCCGCCCACGACGAGACGGAGTCTTTACCCTCGCCATGCTCGCCATCCTCGCTGCCCATGCAGCCGCCGCCATGCTGGCACCTTTGCTCGTGTACCGGTGGGGCCGGATGGCCTTCTATCCGCTGGCGCTGGTTCCTCTCGGCTCGCTGATCTGGGTGGTGCTCAACTGGCCGGCGAAAGGCCGGGCTCACACCGTCGACGTGCCGTGGGTCCCCGGTTTGTCGATGGACATCACGCTGCGCTTCGACTCGCTGGCCGCAATCATGAGCGTGCTCGTCCTGGCCATCGGTGGCCTCGTGCTCTTCTATTGCGCCGACTACTTCCACCATCACGACGGGCACACCGAGAAGAGGCTGCCGAGCTTCGCGGCCGAGCTCGTCGCGTTCTCCGGCGCGATGTTCGGCCTGGTCACCAGCGACAACATGCTGGTGCTCTACGTGTTCTGGGAGATCACGACGGTCCTGTCGTTCCTTCTGGTCGGGCACTACGCCGAACGCGCGACCAGCCGCAGATCCGCCACGCAGGCACTGTTGGTGACGACGTTCGGCGGGCTCGCGATGCTCGTGGGCATCATCGTGATGGGCAACATCGCGGGCACCTTCCTGCTGTCGGAGTTGATCGCCGGTCCTCCGACCGGCCTCGCCGCATCGGTGGCTGTGGTGTTGATCCTGATCGGCGCGTTGTCGAAGTCGGCGATCGTGCCGTTGCACTTCTGGCTGCCCGGCGCGATGGCCGCGCCCACTCCCGTCAGCGCGTACCTGCACGCCGCCGCGATGGTGAAGGCCGGGGTGTACCTGATCGCCCGCATGACGCCCGGTTTCGCCGATGGGCCGGCGTGGCGCCCGACCGTCATCACGCTCGGTCTGCTGACGATGTTGTTGGCGGGCTGGCGAGCCATCCGCGAATACGATCTCAAACTCATCCTGGCTTTCGGCACCGTGAGCCAACTGGGCCTCATCACCGTCATGGTCGGCTCGGGTGGCAGCGAGATGATGCTGGCCGGGCTCGCCATGCTGTGTGCCCATGCCATGTTCAAGGCCGCGCTGTTCATGGTCGTGGGCATCATCGACCACGCCACCGGCACCCGCGACATCCGCAGGCTTGCCTGGCTCGGGGACCGCAGCAAGGCCCTCCTCGTGGTCGGCTGCGGTGCCGCGGCGAGCATGGCCGCACTGCCGCCGTTCTTCGGTTTCGTCGCCAAGGAGGCAGACTTCGAGACGGTGCTGCACAGCCCGTATCTGGGTGCGACCGCACCGTTCGTGCTGGCGGGCATCGTGCTGGGATCGGTGCTCACGACCGTGTACACCCTGCGCTTCGCATTTGGCGCGTTCGCCCGCAAGGGTCTGCCTCGCCCAAGCACCCGTGTCGAGGAGATGCACCGACCGGAGCCAGCATTCCTCGTTCCGCCGGCGGTCCTCGCCGCCGCGGGATTGGTGTTCGGCCTGTGGCCCAAACCGCTCGACCGGGTCCTGTCCGACTACAGCGACACCGTGCCGGACCCCAGCGGCTACGACGGCCACTACTATCTGGCGCTGTGGCACGGCGTGAATCTGCCGCTGCTGCTGTCGATGGCGGTGCTGATCACCGGTGTCGCGGTGTATTTCGGACGCAAGCGCCTGCGGCGCGCCCGCGCGGATTTCGTTCCGCTGGGCAATGCCGACCGCATCTACGACGCGGTGCTGCGCGGCGCCGACGTGTTGTCGGTGCGTCTGACTGCCGTCACACAGCGCGGCTCGATTCCGGCGACCCAGGCGGTCATCCTGTCGACGTTGGTGCTCTTGCCGATCGCCGTGCTGACACTGGGCGCGCGCGACCGTCCAGAGTTCGAGCTGTGGAACTCGGCACCTCAGGTGGTGGTGGGTGTCTTGATGCTGGCGGCCGCGCTGGCCGCGACCGTCATGCGCAATCGGCTGGCCGCGGTGCTGATGGTCGGGGTGACGGGCTACGGCTGCGGGGTGATCTTCGCCCTGCACGGAGCGCCTGACCTGGCGCTGACGCAGTTTCTGGTCGAGACACTGACTTTGGTGATGTTCGTGCTCGTCCTGCGGGTGCTTCCCGCTGAGACCAGCGGCACCGACATCAAGCGTTTCCGTGTGCCGCGCGCATTGCTTGCGCTCGCGGTCGGTGCGACGGTCACCACCCTTGCGGCGTTCGCGATGGCCGCCCGCAGCGACAGGCCGCTGGCCGACCTCATCCCGGCCGCCGCGTACGAACGCGGGCATGGGGCCAACGCCGTCAACGTGTTGCTCGTCGACATCCGCGCCTGGGACACGATGGGCGAGATATGTGTCCTCCTCGTGGCGGCCACCGGCGTCGCGTCGATGGTGTTCCGGCACAGACGTTTCGGTGCCGCGCCTCGGGTGTCCGACGCCGGCCAGCCGGATATCGGCAGGCTCGGCCCCGGCGCGCGGAACAGCCCCGCCGTCGGCGACATCACGTGGCTGCGCGGCAGCGAGCTGCGAGACCCGCGGCACCGGTCCCTGGTACTGGAGGTCGCAACCCGGCTCATCTTCCCCGTCATGATGGTGTTGTCGGCGTACTTCTTCTTCGCCGGTCACAATGTGCCCGGCGGCGGTTTCGCCGGCGGGCTGATGGCAGGGCTGGCACTGGTTTTGCGCTATCTGGCCGGTGGACGCTACGAGCTGGGTGAGACGCTGCCGCTCGACGCGGGCAAGATCCTCGGTGCGGGACTGACATTGGCCGCAGGCACCGCGTTCGCCTCGCTGTTGGTCGGTGCACCCGCATTGTCGTCGGCACTGATCCAGGTCGACGTGCCCGTGCTGGGGACGGTCAAGTTCGTCACCGCGCTCATCTTCGACCTGGGGGTGTACCTGATCGTGGTGGGGCTGGTGCTCGACGTGCTGCGCAGCCTGGGAGCACGCATCGACGAGGAGGTGACGAAGTGACGGCATACGTTGTGGGGCTCGTCATGATCGGCGGCCTGACCAGCGCCGGGGTCTATCTGCTGCTCGAACGGCATCTGACCCGAATGTTGTTGGGGCTGTTGCTGATCAGCAACGCGATCAACCTCCTCCTCCTGGCTGCCGGCGGTCCCACCGGCAACCCGCCGGTGTACGGAAGGACGAGCGGTGACCAGACGACGACGGCAGATCCCTTGGCGCAGGGTCTGATTCTCACCGCCATCGTCATCACGATGGGGGTGGCGGCCTTCGTGCTGGCGCTGACCTACCGCTCCTATCGGCTGAACACCAAGGAGGAGGTCACCAACGATCCCGAGGACGCGAGGGTCTCGCAGATGACGGGCACCGAGGTCGGCGAGGAGATCGAGGGCCGACTCGAACCCGACCCCGCCATCGACACCGATCTTCCCGACGAACTGGACGCGCTGCCGGGCCATCAGGGTTCACGATGATCGGCAGCCACCTCGCTTCTGTGCTGGCACCCCTCCCGGTATTGGTGCCGATGATCGCCGCGGCGATGACACTGTTCGCCGGACGTAGGCCTCGGCTGCAGCGCGCCCTCACCGTGCTCGCGTTGACCATCGTGCTCGTCGTGTCGGCGATGCTGGTCCATCTCGCCGACCGCGACGGCACCATCGTGCTGCAGGTCGGCGGATGGGGTCCGACGGAACCGGGTATGGGCCCGCTGGGCATCACCCTCGTGATCGACCGACTGTCGGCCCTGATGCTCGTGGTCTCGTCCATCGTGCTGCTGGCGGTGGTCTTCTACGCCATCGGGCAGGGTATTCGCGATGGCGATGAGCGACAGCCTGTTTCGATCTTCCTCCCGACGTATCTGGTGCTGGCGGCGGGCGTCTTCATGGCCTTCTCGGCCGGCGACCTGTTCAACCTCTTCGTCGGTTTCGAGGTGCTGTTGAGCGCGAGTTTCGTGCTGCTGACGATCGGCGCAAGCAAGGAGCGGGTGCGGGCGGGCATCTCCTATGTGATGGTGTCGATGGTCTCGTCGCTGATCTTCCTGTTCGGTATTGCGCTGGTCTACGCCACCACCGGCACATTGAATTTCGCGGAGCTGTCCGTGCGTCTGGAGGGTGTCGCGGAGGGCACCCGGATGGCGTTGTTCGCGGTGCTGCTCGTCGCGTTCGGCATCAAGGCCGCCGTCTTCCCGCTGTCGACCTGGCTGCCGGACTCCTACCCGACCGCGCCCGCACCCGTCACCGCCGTCTTCGCGGGCCTGCTCACCAAAGTCGGTGTGTACGCGATCATCCGCGCGCACTCGCTGCTGTTCCCCGGCGGCGGGATGGACGGCGTGCTGCTCGTGGCCGGGCTTTTGACGATGGTCGTCGGCATCTTCGGCGCGATCGCGCAGAGCGACATCAAGCGGCTGCTGTCATTCACGCTCGTCAGCCACATCGGCTACATGGTATTCGGCATCGCGCTGTCCAACGATCTCGGCATGGCGGGAGCCATCTACTATGTGGCGCACCACATTTTGGTGCAGACCACGCTGTTCCTGGTGGTCGGTCTGATCGAGCGGCAGGCCGGCGCATCGACGCTGCAGCGTCTCGGCGGGCTCGCCGCCGCCAGTCCGGTCCTGGCCTTCGTCTTCGTCGTGCCGGCGCTCAATCTTGGTGGTATACCGCCGTTCTCGGGTTTCATCGGCAAGGTGGCGCTGCTCGAGGCCGGCGCGCAGGCCGGGTCGTCACTGGCCTGGGTTCTGGTGGCGGGCAGCGTGGTCACGAGCCTGCTGACGCTGTACGTGGTGGCGCGGGTATGGACGAAGGCGTTCTGGAGGTCGCGGGAGGACGCGCCCGAGGGCCATCTTTCGGCGGCCGCGCCGTCGGCGCTGCTGGCCGACACCGAGGACATCGAGTTGGTCGACCGCGGAGACGTCGGGCGGATGCCGGTCGGGATGCTGGCGCCGACCGGTGCGCTGATCGCGGTCGGTCTGATGCTGACGGTGATGGCAGGGCCGATCTTCGCCTACAGCAGTCGCGCCGCCGACGAGGTTCTCGACCGCGGGCAGTACATCAGCGCGGTCCTGGGAGATCTGCCGTGAGGACGAGAACCCTGCGCCTGTGGATGATCTGCTGGCTCATCCTGATCTGGGTGTTGTTGTGGGGCACCGTCTCTGCGGCCAACATCCTGTCCGGGCTGGCGGTCGCGCTGGTGATCACACTGCTGTTGCCCCTGCCTCCCGTCCCGGTGGAAGGCAGGCTTCATCCGCTGTCGCTAGCCAGGCTCGTCGCGACCGTCACGTACTGGCTGCTGGTGTCCTCGGTTCAGGTTGCCGCGCTGGCCCTCAAGCCCGGCCCGCCTCCGCTGACGGCGGTGCTGAGAGTGCATCTGGCGGTGAAGTCCGACTTGGTGCTCGCCCTCGGCGCGAACATCATCAATCTGACACCCGGCACCATGGTCATCGAGATCGACCAGACCCGGCGGATGTTGTACGTGCACGTGCTCAACGTCGGCTCCGATCGGGTGGTCCACGGCTTCTACAACCAGATAGCGACGTTGCAGAAGCTTCTGGTGGCGTCTTTCGAACGCGACGAGGACTGGAAACCGTCGGCGGACAACCAAGGAGCGAAGGCGGATCGCGCATGACTTCCCAGCGAGGAGCGGAGGCGGATCGCGCATGACTTCCCAGCGAGGAGCGGAGGCGGATCGCGCATGACCTACGTCTGGATCGCGGCAGCTGTGATGCTGTCGCTGGCGGCTCTGACCACCATGTTTCGGATGTTGCTCGGCCCCACCACGTTGGACCGGTTGGTCGCGCTCGACACCTTGGTCGCCGTGACGATGTGCGCGATCGGAACGTGGGCGGCGTTCAGTCTCGACACGACCGTCACCTACAGCCTCACGGCCCTCGCCCTGATCACGTTCGTGGGATCGGTGAGCGTCGCCAGGTTCCGCGTCCCGGACGTCCCCGACGCCGCCGATCGGACGGCCGAGCGATGAGCGTCTCCGACACCGTCGCTGCCGTGCTGATTCTCAGCGGGTCGGCACTGGCACTCACCGCGGCGATCGGGGTGGTGCGATTCCCCGACACCATGTCGCGAATGCACGCCGCGACCAAGCCTCAGGTGCTGGGGTTGCTACTGGTGCTCGCGGGTGCCGCCGTCCGGCTCAGAGGCAACGTCGACGTCGGCATGCTGATCCTCACCGGTCTGTTCACGCTCATCACTGCGCCCGTCATCGCCAACCGGGTCGGCCAGCTCGCCTACCGGGAGCAGAACATCCGTGATGACCTTGTGACCAGGGACGAGATGCATGATTTGGGCGCCGAACGGGAACACCGACGCAATGACGGTGATGGACGGTGACCTCCCGGCGGTCGATGCCGGTGTAACGCGCACGGCGCTCGGCGTCACCATGGCCCGCGCCAGGGAAACGATGTCGCGCTTCCCGTTGTTCACCGACCCGTACGCGCAACTGCTTCTGGACGCGGTCGGCACCGCCGAGTCGCCCGCCTCGATACACGACCACTCGTATGCGGCGGCGCGCACCAAGTGGTTCGACGAGTTCTTCCTGACGGCGAGCGCTGCGGGCGTCTCGCAGGTCGTCATCCTCGCCCCCGGCTTGGACACGCGGGCCTGGCGATTGCCGTGGCTGAACGACACCGTCATCTACGAGGTCGACGAACCGCAGGTGCTGGACTTCAAGGAGCGGGTGCTCGTTGCATCCGGCGCGACGCCGACGGCGCGACGCGTCGCGGTGCCGTTCGAGTCGCGCGAACACTGGCCGAAATCGCTGACGTCGCTTGGCTTCGACCACACCGAGCCGACTGCCTGGGCCGGGGAAGGGCTGCCCGCCGGGCTTCCCGCCGAGACGCTGACACGAATACTGGAGAAGGTCGAGCTCTACAGTGCACGTGGCAGCCGTATCGCCGTCGAGATCGGTTCGGACATGCCGATCGACGTCTCGTGCTGGCTGTGCGAGCGCCACTGGGAGGTCAGCACGACCCCCGCCGACGAGCTGATGAACCGTTATCACCGCGCGCCGGCCACCGAGGACAGCTTGTTCCTCGACGGCCGTAAACTCTGACAAATTCGGTGCGTGGGCGCCGCCGGAGTCTGAGGTAGCGTCGAGTTCCATGACACTGATGGTGAATCCGGACATCCTGCGGGCATTTGCAGGACAGGTCGAGACGACCTCAGTGGCGATCCGCGAGGCAGATGTCGGCACCAAGGTCTCCACCGCGGCTGACGGGCTTGCCGGATCGACAACGCAGTGGGCCGCGAAACTTGTTGGCACGCATGTCGGTACGCAGGTCAAAACCATCGCGGACAACATCGCGAAGATGGGCACGGCGGTCCGCGGTACCGGTGACTCCTACGAGGTGACCGACACCGATCTGGCCGGGAACTTCACAGGCATCTTCTGACCTGGTCATTCCGACAGCTGAAACTCGACCATCGCGATGACGGTGTCCACCGCCTCCGACAGCGCCGTCACGCGCTCGGCGACGGTCGGCGCCGCGAGCACCGCGTAACGGTCAGCCTGCCCGATCGGGAGTCGGGTGGTCAGCGCGTACAACCACTGTGCGGCGTCGCCGGACTCGTCGGCTCCACGCACGATGTCGCGGGCGTTCACCTGCGCTCCCCGTACGGTCGCGATCCTCTCGAACAGGCCCACCATCCGGTCCTCGATGTCGCGGATCGCCGCGAAGTCCACCGGTTCACCCGGCTCGTCGGGCCACACCTCGATCACCGCCCGCGGGTACGGATCATCCGGCAGCCATTCCAGGATCCGAATCCGCTCCCCCAGCACGCATTTCATGCGGTACCGGCCTGATCCCATGTCGGCGCACTCGGCGATCCGTGCGAGCACGCCCACATCGCTGCGTGAGTCCCCACCTCCCACCTCCCGGCCGGCGGCGATCAGCACAACTCCGAAGACCGGGTCCTCGGCCGCCAGACACGTCCGCACCAGCGCCGAATACCTGGGTTCGAAGATCCGCAGGGGCAGCTCCTCGCCCGGCAACATCGCCATTTCGAGGGGGAACATCGGCAGGGTCGGCATTCGCTACAGCACCAACTCTGCAACGAGGGCATCGACGACGGCCCGCAGGTCACCGTCATGCTCCTCGGCGACGCGACGCTGGCGCTGATAGGACGCGCCGTAGCGGTAGATATCGGGAATTCGTGCGAGTTCGTCAACACAGTTCAGCCGCTTGGCAATTGGCTGCAGTCGCTCCACCACATCGTCGAGATCCTCGGTGACCAATCGCTCGTTGCTTTCGGCGTCGAGAATGATGATGGCGTCGAGCCCGTAACGCGCTGCGCGCCACTTGTTCTCCTGAACATGCCATGGCGGCATCACCGGCAGCGACTCGCCGGCGTCGATCCGCCGGTCCAGATCCACGATGAGGCAGTGGGTCAGCGCCACGAGGGCCGACAATTCGCGCAGATTGGAGATCCCGTCGAAGATTCGGACCTCGATGGTACCCAGATGCGGCGAAGGCCTAATATCCCAACGGATCTCGTTCATGTGATCGATGATCCCGGTCTTCTTCTGGTCGCTCACGAACTGCTCCCACTCGCGCCACTCCTGGAAGTGGAAGGGCAGCCCGGCGGTCGGCAGCTGCTGGAACATCATCGCTCGGTTGCTGGCGTAGCCGGTGTCCTCGCCGTCCCAGAACGGTGAGGACGCCGACAGGGCCAGTAGATGCGGGTACTGGTGAAGCAGGGAGGTGATGATCGGCATCACTTTGTGCGCCGAGGACACCCCGACGTGGACGTGGACGCCCCAGATCGTCATCTGCCGTCCCCACCACTGGGTCCGCTTGATCAGTTCGGCGTATCGCGGGGCGTCGGTCAACTTCTGCGCCGACCAGTCCGCGAACGGATGCGTCCCGGCGCAGAACAACTCCATTCCGCGCTCGCGCACGATGTCGCGCACCGGCCGCAATGTGGCGGCGAGGTCGTCCATGGCCTGACTGGTGTTCTCGCAGATACCGGTCACGACTTCGACGGTGTTGCGCAACAACTCTTTGTGCACGCGTGGGTTCTCACCGATCTCGGCGATCACAGACGCGGCTTCGTTGCTCAGATCCCGAGTCTGGGCGTCGACGAGTGCGAACTCCCACTCCACACCCAGGGTCGGCCGTACCGACCCGGCGAAATCAATCCGGCTGCTAGGACCCGGTGACGACACCACAGGCCACCCGCGCTCCGGCGTCGCCGGTCGCCAGGGTGGTCTGATCCGGTGGCGGCGCACCGTTGACCTGCTGGTAGCGCTCCGGCGGGATGTTGGCGAAGTTGTCGGCCTTCTCGTGAATGATGATCGCCGTGCCCGCGCCGTTCATCAGATCTTCCGCGGTGAACGCGTCCGTTGTGGTCACGAGCTTCGCAGAGCCGTCTTCGCGGACCTGAAGCGACGAGAGATCACCGCTGGCGGGGTGGCCGGTACGGCCGGCCACCTGGAAGTGGCCGCCTGCCGAGTTGAAGTTCGCGGGGGCACCGCCCGTCGGGGCGACGGAGTTGGCCTCGCACTTGCCCACCGAGTGGATGTGCATTCCGTGGAAGCCGGGCTCAAGCTGGCCCCCGGCAGTGGTCTCGACGGTGACGGTGGCGTATCCGTCGGAGAACACGATCTCGGCGTTGGCGACCGTCGTGCCGTCTGCGAGATTCAATTCGGCGGTCAGCGTCTGTCCGCCGCCCTGCGCAGCCTCACCTTCGGACTCCCCGGGCCCCGCCGACGGCGACGGCGATCCGGTCCATACCGATGGTGTGGTGCCGGGGGTGTCTGAGGGCACCTCTCCGGGAGGGGCACACGCACTCAACGCAAGTGCGGGCACCGCGAACATGGTGGCGGCAGCGACGGACCTGAGCATGTGCAAGAGCCTAGCCGGTGACCAGGACGACCACGCCCGGTGGCTGCTCGGCGAGCGCAGGCACCCGCGGCGCGACCGGCGCTTCGAGAAGTCGGCCGATCTCCTCGGCGGCCTGTTGCTCGCCCTCGGTCTCGCCGAAGTACACCGTGGTCACCGTCACGTCCGGCACCTCGAGGTTGCCGGTTTCGGCGACGTTCCATTCGGCGTCGCGCAGCCGGGTGGCGACGCCTTCTGCGGCACCTTCGGTGGTCGAGACGTTGAAGACGCGCACTTCGGGACGGGCCGGCGCGGCCGGCGTCGTCGTGGTGGTCGTCGTCGTCGTGACGGTCGTCGACGTTGCCGACGAATCGTCGTCGCCGGAGCTGCTCAGAGCCTGGAACCCGACGAGTAGGAAGACGACGCCGAGGAACAGCAACACCATCACGATGGCGCGGAGGGGCAGTCCCGAGGACTCTCGCTGGTTCATCGGCGCCTACTGTATCGCGGGCCGTACCGAGGCCCGGTTGCCTTACGTGACGTCGAATCCCAGACGGCGAGCAGCACGAGCCTTCTGCCTGCTGGCACGCAGCCGGCGCAGGCGCTTCACCAGCATCGGGTCCGCCGCGAGCGCTTCCGGCCGATCCACCAGCGCGTTGAGCACCTGGTAGTAGCGCGTCGCAGACATCGAGAAGAGCTCTTTGATGGCGTCTTCCTTGGAGCCTGCGTACTTCCACCACTGGCGCTCGAAGGCCAAGATGTCATGCTCGCGACGGGTCAGTCCGTCGGTGGGCTCGGTGCCGTCCCCAGAACGTTCAGCCCGCGCGATGGCGCCGTCCATATCGCTTCTTGGACCCTTCCGGAAATCGAAATCACATAGCTGTGGTTTGCGCGAGTATTCAATCACGGTTGGATCACGTAGACAGTCACCAATCGCCGCGAGTCGGCAGCGAAACTCCCGGGGCACGCTCTCCCTTAAGCTCCTGGGCATGGCCGTACGACCGATCCGCATCGTGGGAGATCCCGTCCTGCACACCGCGACCGAACCGATCCCCGTCGGCGAGGACGGCTCGCTGCCGGCCGATCTGGCAGATCTCATCACCGATCTGTTCGAGACGATGGACGCCGCCAACGGAGTCGGCCTGGCAGCCAACCAGATCGGCGTCAACAAGCGCGTCTTCGTCTACGACTGTGCCGACGCCCGCAAGAAGACGACGCGCAGGCGCGGCGTCGTCGTCAACCCGGTGCTGGAGACCTCCGAGGTGCCCGAGACGATGCCGGATCCGGACGACGACGACGAGGGCTGCCTGTCGGTGCCCGGTGAATCGTTTCCGACGGGTCGCGCGGACTGGGCGCGGGTGACCGGGCTGGACGCCGACGGAACGCCGATCACCATCGAGGGCACCGACCTGTTCGCGCGGATGCTGCAGCACGAGACCGGCCACCTGGACGGCTTCCTCTATCTGGATCGGTTGATCGGGCGGAATGCGCGTAGCGCCAAGAAGGCGGTCAAGAGCCACGGTTGGGGCGTGCCCGGCCTGTCCTGGATGCCCGGTGAGGATCCCGACCCGTTCGGCCACTGACCGGTGATCGACCTCCCTGCGGTCGGGACACGGGTCAGCCTTCGCTACCGACTCCCCGCCGACGAGGCCCGACCGATGACAGACGTCGTCGGCCACATTGTCGATACCGGCGGCGAACCCGGTCGTGTGGTGCGGATCCGGACGCGCCACGGCGACATCGTCGACGTAGCCCGCGAGGACGTACTCGCGGTGCGCGTCGTCCCGGAGATGCCGGTGCGCACCGGCGAGATCCGCAACCTCGAGCACGCGGCCGCGCTGGCCTGGCCGGGAACCGAGTACCAGTGGCTCGACGGATGGCTGTTGCGGTTCGGCGGCGGAGTGACGCGCCGTGCGAATTCAGCTGTTCCACTTCGCTATTCGTCGGTTTCGGAGATCGCCCAGACTCTCGACATCTATTCGGCACGCGGCCTGCCCGCGCTGGTTTCGGTGCCCGACAGACTGCTTCGACTGCCTGCCGGTGTCCCGACCGAAGCCGAGAACCTGGTCATGACAACGGATGTCGCGCCGTCGGTCGAGGTTCCCGTGGCTGCGGCCCCCGATTCGTCATGGCTGACGCTGTATGAACGAGACGTCCCGGTCGACGTCCTCACAGCCGTCGTCGACGGCGAGGTGGGCTTCGGCCAGCTGTCCGGCGCGGCCGTGGGACGCGTCGCCGTGACGGAGGCGCCGGACGGTACCCGATGGGCCGGACTCTCCGCCGTGCACGTGTCCGAGAGCGCGCGCCGGCGAGGCTTGGCCCGGCGACTGTGCGCGGGCCTGCTGACATGGGCCTTCGAGCGCGGCGCCACGCGCGCCTACGTTCAGGTCGTCACTGAGAACGCTGCCGCGCGTGCACTGTACGAGTCGATGGGCTTTCAGGTGCACCACCGCTCGCGCTATGTCCGCGCCGAAGACCTACTGTGAAGCCATGCGTCTGGCCACCTGGAACGTCAACTCCATTCGCGCCCGGGTCGACCGCGTCACCGACTGGCTGGAACGCGCCGAGGTGGACGTACTGGCCATGCAGGAGACGAAGTGCTCCGATGATCAGTTCCCCACGATGCCGTTCGCAGCGCTGGGCTATGACGTCGTGCACTGCGGCTTCAACCAATGGAACGGCGTGGCCATTGCGTCGCGGATCGGTATCGACGACGTCGAAGTGGGCTTCGAGGGACAGCCGACCTGGAGTGACAAGCCGGAAGTAGAGGCGGCTGCGGAAGCTCGCGCACTGGGTGCCACGTGCGGCGGGGTGCGGGTATGGAGCCTGTACGTCCCCAACGGCCGCAGTGTCGGCTCGCCGCATTATGCCTACAAACTGGATTGGCTTGCGGCACTACGTGACACCGCGTCGTCGTGGCTCTCCGCGAATCCCGGGGCGCCCATCGCACTCGTCGGAGACTGGAACATCGCTCCGATCGACGACGACGTGTGGGACATCTCTCTGTTCTCGGAAAGCACCCATGTGACACCGCCGGAGCGCGCCGCCTTCGATGCCGTCGTGGATGCCGGATTCACCGATGTGGTAAGGCCTTTCACGCCCGGACCGGGGACGTTCACCTATTGGGATTACACCCAGCTTCGGTTCCCCAAGAACCGCGGGATGCGCATCGACTTCATTCTCGGATCCGCCGCGCTGGCGGCGCGGGTCACTCACGCCGAAATCGCCCGCGACGAACGCAAAACCGGCAAGGATCGCGTCGGGTCACCCAGCGATCACGCGCCGGTCGTCGTCGACCTTGAGGAAATCGCCTGACGCCGGAGGCGCCTCGCGGACGGACGGACGGTCGTCCGAGGCGCCGTTGCCAGGTGCCGATCACGAGGACAGGCGTCACCGCCCGGTTACAGGCAACAAAAAGGGGCGCCGCATGGTGGCAGGCGCCCCGTCTTGCTTTTCGTCAGCGGACGTTGACGTAGTAGACGTAGCCGGTGACGGTCTGCTGGTAGGTGCGGTCGCTGAAGTCGTCCATGACGGTGCCGCGGATGGGGGCGCCGCGGTTGACGCTGACGACGTTGGCGTCGGCCAGGGAGGCGTCGGACTGCTTCTGGACGATGACGCGGTTGCCGTCGGCTTCGAGCTGGGCGATGGTGGCTTGGGCGTCGCCGGCGCCGGTGGGGGCGGCCAGGGCGGGGGCGGCCAGGCCCAGGAACGCGGCGGAGAAGGTGGCGGCTGCGGCGGTGGCGATGGTGAGGTTCTTCATTGTTCTGCTCTTCCCTGAGTTGTCGATCGTGGTGATCTGACCGGTTAAACCCGCAGTTCACCGGGTTCATTTCGGCTGGCAGAGATTGACCGATCGGTGGCAGAAATCGGTGCATCGGCATGTCGGCCCCCTCGACCAGAGTCGCACACATGTTCGATGAGTGGTCTGACGGCAGTGTCCTCTCGGTGGTGGAGGGTGCGCATCGGCAGGTCGCGGTGGCGATGGCGCGCAGTCTGGCCGGGATCTTTGAGTTGCTGCAGCGGCGCACCGCTGAGGAGTTGGCGATCGATCTGGATGTGAGCTCGATGATCACCGGATTTCAGCGCACGGTCGTGGAGGTGGGTGCGGTGTTGACCATGACCTCGGCCAAGGCGCGGGTGCTGGTCCGCCACGCCGATGCCCTGCATACCCGGCTGCCCGCCGTGGGGGCGCTGTTGGCTGCCGGGGAAGTGGACTGGAATACCACCGAGCTGGTGCTGAGTCGCACCGATCTGGTCGATGAAGAGTGGATGGCCCAGCTTGATGCCACCCTGGCCGAGCAGATCCTGGGCTGGTCGAGCTGGTCGCGCAAGAGCATCATTAATGCCATCGATGCCGCGGTCAACGCCGTCGATGCCGAAGCGGTCAAGAAGCGTCGGGAACGCGCCTACGACGAGCGGGCGGTCAGCGTCGAGGTCGGCCTGGACGGGATCGCGGTGGTGCGCGCGACCATGACCGCCGCCGAGGGTGCGGCGTTGGACACCCGGCTCTCGGCGCTGGCCAAGACGGTGTGCGCCGCTGATCCGCGCAGCCTGCGGGCCCGGCGCGCTGATGCGTTCACCGCGATCCAGAAGGGTCGGGTGTTCACCTGTGCCTGCGAGAGCGAGGACTGCCCCAGCCGCGCCGCAGCCGAGCCGTCTGCGCCCGCACCACCGGTCCCGGAGCCGCGTGTGGTGCTCAGCGTGATCGCCTCGGCGGACACGGTCACCGGGCACAGCCAGGCCCCGGGATATCTGGCCGGCTACGGCGTCATCGACGCCGCCCTGGTCCGGGAACTGGCCGCCGAGGCCACCCGGCGGCTGGTCGAGGCGCCGGTGTTCGACGAGCGCCAGGCGCTGACCTATCGCCCGTCAGCAGCGCTGGCCCGCTTCATCCGCGCCCGCGACCTGACGTGTCGCTTCCCGGGCTGCACCGTGCCCGCCGAACGCTGCGACATCGACCACACCGCACCGTTCAACCACGACGACCCCGCCGCCGGGGGCTCGACGGTGCCGTGGAACCTGGCCTGCTACTGCCGAGAACATCACCGCCACAAAACCTTCGACGACGGTTGGTGCGACGAACAACTGGCCGACGGCACCATCCTCTGGACCTCACCGTCGGGCACGACGCTGCGCACCCAGCCCGGCGGGGTCGCCCTGTTCCCCGGGCTCGCTCAGCCGCGCAGCGCCGCAGAACGCGCCCGGGTGGCCGCCGCGCGCACGCGTCTGCACCGCCACCGCGACGCGACTACCCACAACCGGTATCGCAACCGTGCGGCCAAAGAGGAGATCCGGCAGCGCTGCTGGCTGGCGCAACGACTTCCGCCGCCGCCACGTGCTGTTCAAGGGCTGCTGGTTCCACCACAAACCCGACAACCGAAGCCCCTTCGCACGATTCCTCGCCGACCCCATCGAACCCGAACCCCTCCCACCCGGCTGGCAACCACCCCCACTACAGCAGGCCGACCGCGACGACCCACCACCCTTCTAGGAGATGAAGAGATGAGAATCCTTGTGGCAACCGGCCATACGCAAGGTACACACCCCGGCGACTATCACTTCTGCATCGAGCGCGAGCTCGTGTGGATCCAGGAGCCATGCAACCGTGACCTCCGCGATCCCGACGGTCCGTGCGGATGCGGACGCGGTTTCGCTGGCGCCGCGTCACATCGAGCCACCACCACCGCGATGGTCGTGGAATCCGAAATGACCCGCGAGGAAATGATCCTCGCGTTCGAAACCAGCCTGGCCGATGGCGGCTGGGCCTCCGTCCTGGGCGGAGGCCGTCGCAGACGAGAATCTGGAGATCGCTGCCCGGCTGCCAGTCGGGGCGATCGTGACGAGAAAGCTGGAGAACTTCTTCGTCCGCGGGGCGTTCTTCTAGTTCTGCTCCGGGTCCTCGGCATAGCGCCCGGGGTTGAACAGCGAGGCGATCAGCCCGATCACCATCATGGCTGCCGCGGCGACGAAGACCACGACCAAACCGGAGTGGAAAGGCTCGATGATCAAGTGAGGGAAGAAGGTTTGGCCGGTCAACACCTCGGCGTTGACGCCGGGTTGCTGCAGGGCGTGATAGGGCTCGAGCAACTCGGCGACCGGGTTGTAGCCGAGAAACGCCGCGAACAAGCTCCCCACCGGCGGAAGGTCGGCCACCTGCTGCGCAACGTCAGCCGAAACTCCCTGCTGTTGCAGCCCGCTACTCAGCGCGCCTGGCAGAGTGTTCGCAAGTCCGACGATCATCAGCGAGAAGAAGATTCCGATCGACAGCGACGACCCCGCGTTGAAGAACGTGGCGCGCACACCCGACGCAGCTCCGCGTTCCGAGGGCGGGACGCTGGACATGATGGCAGCGGTATTGGGCGCGGTGAAGATGCCACCGCCGACGCCGTTGAGGAAGATCAGCAGCGCGAACACCCGGTAGTCGAAGTCCACCGGGATCATCACCAGCGCAACGAAAGACGCCGCCATCAAGGCCATTCCGCCCACGGTCAGCGGCCTCGCCCCGTACCGGTCGGACAGCCAGCCCGCGATGGGTCCGGCGAGCAGGAAGCCGATCGTGATCGGCAGCATGTAAATCGCCGCCCACAGCGGAGTCGATTCGAAGTCGTAGCCCCGCAGCGGAAGCCAGATCCCCTGCAGCCAGATGATCAGCATGAACTGCAGCCCGCCACGGCCCATCGACGACATCAACCCGGCGATGTTGCCCATTCCGAACGCAGCGGACCGGAAGAGCCGGACATTGACCATCGGCTGCGCGACGCGCAGCTCAACGAAGCAGAACAGCACCAGCAGGATCAAGCCCGCCGCGATCGCCCCCAGCACCAAGGGATTGCTCCACCCGGTCGTCGAATTACCGTATGGCTGAATGCCGTAGGTGATCCCGATCAGCAGAGCCGTCAAGCCGATGCCGAACGTCAGGGTGCCGACGCAGTCCAGCTTGCCCGGCGTGCGCACGCCAATCTCGCGCAGCGATCGCAAGCTCCAGACGGTGCCTGCCAGGCCGATCGGCACACCGACCCAGAAGATCGCCTGCCAATGCCACTCGGACAGCACGCCGCCGATCAGCAGACCCAGGAAGGAACCGGCGACGGCGGCCACCATGTTGACACCGAGGGCCATTCCGCGCTGGTTCGCCGGGAAGGCATCGGTGAGAATCGCCGACGACGAGGCCATCAGCATCGCTCCGCCGATCCCCTGGACCACTCGCCACGCAATGAGCCAGATGGCGCCACCGTCGAGATGGAACGGGTCGAAGGAGAGCGCTATCGCCGCGACGGTGAACACCGCGAAGCCGATGTTGTAGATCCGAACCCGGCCGAACAGGTCGCCGAGACGCCCGAACGGCACCACCAGAACCGCCGTGACCACGAGATAGCCCATCAGCATCCACAGCAGGTAGCTGATGTTCGACGGGGCCAGCGGATTGAGACCGATACCGCGGAAGATCGCAGGCAGCGAAATCAGCACGATCGACGCGTTCACCGTCGCGAGCAGCGTGCCCAGCGTCGTATTCGACAGCGCGATCCACTTGTAGCCGGGATGGTCGGCGTCGACGCGCCGCTGAATCTGTGTCGTCATCGCTTCTCGCCTCCCACAAAGAACATATATTAGCTATGCAAATCATCGCTAGGCAATTCGAGCCCCGCCCGCTACGGTGGCAACCGTCAACACGCGGGAGCGCGTACCGAGCGCGCTGAGAGGACGGGTAGGCCCGTCGACCGTACGAACCTGACCGGGTAATGCCGGCGTAGGGAGATACGAGAATGACCGATGTTTCCATCGCACCCTCTGTCACGACGGGCCCCATTTCGGGCAGCACGAAGATCTATCGCAACGGGGTACCGTTCCGCCGCGTTCACCTGACCAACGGCGAGCACCTCGACCTCTACGACACCTCGGGGCCGTACACGGACTGCGCTGCCGTCATCGACCTCGACGCCGGCCTGCCGCGACGCACCGTCACCCGTGATCGCGGGACCCAGCTGCAACGTGCCCGCGCCGGCGAGGTCACCGCCGAGATGTCCTTCATCGCGGAGCGCGAGGGTGTCGTTCCCGAACTCGTCCGGGACGAAGTCGCCCGTGGCCGCGCCGTCATTCCCGCCAACCACAACCATCCAGAAGCCGAGCCGATGGTCATCGGCAAGGCGTTTGCCGTCAAAGTCAATGCCAACATCGGCAATTCGGCCGTGAGCTCATCCATCGCCGAGGAAGTCGACAAGATGGTGTGGGCCACCCGCTGGGGCGCCGACACCATCATGGACCTGTCCACCGGCCGCGAGATCCATCAGACCCGCGAGTGGATCTTGCGCAATTCCCCGGTTCCCGTCGGCACCGTGCCGATGTACCAAGCCCTCGAGAAGGTCGGCGGCGACCCCGTGAAGCTTACCTGGGAGCTCTACCGCGACACCGTGATCGAGCAGTGTGAGCAGGGCGTCGACTACATGACCGTGCATGCGGGCGTGTTGAAGAGACACCTTCCGATGACGGCCGGTCGGGTCACGGGGATCGTCAGCCGCGGCGGCTCGATCATGGCGGCCTGGTGCCTGGCACACGACCGGGAATCCTTCCTCTACACCAATTTCGACGAGCTCTGCGAGATCCTCGCCCGCTACGACGTGACCTTCTCCCTCGGTGACGGACTGCGGCCCGGATCGATCGCCGACGCCAATGACGCCGCCCAGTTCGCCGAGCTACGGACCCTCGGCGAACTCACCGTCACCGCCAAATCCCATGGCGTGCAAGTGATGATCGAGGGGCCGGGCCACGTTCCGATGCACAAGATCGTCGAGAACGTCCGCCTCCAGGAAGAACTCTGTGACGAAGCCCCGTTCTACACCCTCGGCCCTCTGGCCACCGACATCGCCCCTGCTTACGACCACATCACCTCGGCCATCGGCGCCGCAATCATCGCCCAGGCCGGCACCGCGATGCTCTGCTATGTCACACCGAAGGAACACCTCGGCCTGCCCAACCGCAAGGACGTCAAGGACGGTGTGATCGCCTACAAGATCGCCGCACACGCCGCCGACCTTGCCAAGGGGCATCCCGGCGCGCAGACCCGAGACGACGCACTGTCCAAGGCGCGCTTCGAATTCCGCTGGGAAGACCAGTTCAACCTGTCGCTGGATCCCGACACCGCCCGCGCGTACCACGACGAGACCCTGCCCGCAGAACCCGCCAAGTCCGCGCACTTCTGCTCAATGTGCGGGCCGAAATTCTGCTCCATGCGCATCAGTCACGAGGTGCAGCAAGCAATGGCCGACAAACCCCAACTACCGGTGGTGACGACATGAGTTTTCTTCCGCTGACCCCGCCCGGCCAGACGCCGCTGCGGGTGTTGACCATTGCCGGTTCCGATTCCGGGGGCGGCGCCGGCATCCAGGCCGACCTGCGCACCTTTGCGCTGCTCGGTATGCACGGCCTTGTCGCTGTCACCGCGGTTACGGTGCAGAACTCAGTCGGTGTCAAGGGATTTCACGAGATCCCCCTCGATGTCGTCGCCGGTCAGATCGAGGCGGTGGCCTCCGACATCGGACTTCAGGCCGCCAAGACCGGCATGCTGGCGTCGTCGGAGATCATCGAGACGATCGCCGAAACCTGGGTCCGCCAGGGACTCGACGGCGCGGTGCCGCTCATCGTCGACCCGGTCTGCGCCTCCATGCACGGCGACCCACTGCTGCATCCGAGTGCCCTGAACGCACTGAGGGACAAGCTTTTTCCGCTCGCCACCCTCGTGACACCGAATCTGGACGAGGTTCGCCTGCTGGTCGACGTAGAGGTGGTCGACGAGAAAACACAGCGCGAAGCGGCCAGGAAACTTCACGCACTCGGTCCGAAATGGGCGCTGGTGAAAGGTGGCCACCTGCGATCGTCGTCGAGGGCTCCCGACCTGCTCTTCGACGGCGCCGACTTCCACGAGTTCGACACCACCCGCATCGCCACCGGCCACGACCACGGCGCGGGCGATACCCTGGCCGCCGCCACCGCGTCAGCGTTGGCCCACGGCTACTCCGTGCCCGATGCCGTCGCGTTCGGGAAGCGCTGGGTGACCGAATGCCTGCGCGCTGCCTATCCGCTGGGGCACGGCCACGGGCCCGTGAATGCTCTGTTCAGATTGAATCCATGACGCTCGAGGACATCGCAGGCATCGCCCACGAACCCGACGGCTCCCCCGCCGGCGTCGTCGCGCTCACCCATGGCGCAGGCGGAAGCCGCGAGTCACCGATGCTCAAAGCGCTGTGCGACGAGTGGGCGCGCCGCGGCTGGCTCGCCGTGCGCTACAACCTGCCCTACCGACGCCGGCGACCGAAGGGGCCGCCCTCGGGCTCCTCTGCCACCGACATCGCGGGCATCGTCGAAGCGGTCGCGGTCGTGCGAGGACTCGCCGACGGCCCCGTGATCGCCGGCGGCCACTCCTATGGCGGGCGGTTAACGTCGATGGCGGTCGCGGACGGCCTGAGAGTCGACGTCCTGACGCTGTTCTCCTATCCGTTGCACCCGCCGGGCAAGCCGGAGCGGGCACGCACCGAGCACCTTCCGCGGATCACCGTGCCCACCGTGTTCACCCACGGCACTGCGGACCCGTTCGGCACACTGGACGAGATCCGACCGGCGGCCGCGCTGGTCAACGCCGCCACCGCGATCGTCGAAGTGACGGGTGCACGCCACGACCTCGGGTCCAAGAAATTGGACGTGCCAGCGCTCGCTGTCGATGCGGCGCTTCAGCAGCTCGGCTGAGTTATCGTCGCAGCGTGACCGTACCGCCGCCGCCGCCCGGGCCGCCGTCTCCGCCGCCCCCACCCCCCTACGGGCAGCCCGAGTACGGCCAGCCTCAGTACGGCCAGCCCGCCTACGGATCGCAGCCCTATCCTCCGCCGCCACCGCAGCCCTACCAGGGCGGCATGGGTGAGCCGTTCCCGGCGCCGGCGAAGCGGACCAACTGGTGGGCGATTGTCTCCCTGATTTTCGGCATCATCGGCGGCATCCTGATCAGCCTCGTCTGCGGCGTGATCGGCCTGATCAAGGCCAAGGACTATCAAAGCGGCCGCGGCATGGCGATTGCCGGCATCGTGCTGTCGGCGCTGTGGATGGTCGGCGTGCTCATTTTCGTCATCGTCGCCGTGAGCAGCGACCGCGTCACAGCAACTGATGTGAAGGTCGGCGACTGCCTGGCCGAGATCCCGGACGGTGAGCGCGTGCTGACCGTCAAGACGATCAGCTGCGACGAACCCCACGCCGGCGAGGTCTTCGCGGTGCTGACCATGCCCGACGGCGACTTCCCGGGACAGGCGGCGGTTGAGGCTTACCACGAGAAATGCAGCCCCGAGCTGGTCAGCTACTCGCCTCAGTCGATGCTCGACGACTCGGTGCAGCTCTACGTCCTCTACCCCACCGAGGAAACCTGGGCCAACGGCGACCGGCTCGTCACGTGCATCGCCACCCTCGATCCGCCACGCACCGGATCCATCAAGGGCTGACTTCGCCGATAGCGGTACCTCGGGTACCGTTCTGGCATGACTTCGGAGCATTTCGACGCGGTCATCGTGGGAGCCGGGTTCGCCGGAATCGGCGCAGCCATCCAGCTCAAGCGGATGGGCATCGAGAATTTCGTGATCCTCGACCGCGAGGACGACCTGGGCGGCACCTGGTACGTCAACCGCTACCCGGGCCTCGCCGTCGACGTCCCCACGACCACGTACTCCTATTTCTTCGAGCCGAACCCCAACTGGTCGCGACTCTTCTCCACCGGCAGCGAGATCAAGCAGTACGCCGACGACGTCGCCGACAAGTACGACGTGCGCCGCCACATCAGGTTCAACGTGACGGTCGAGGGCGCACGCTGGGACGAGGACGCCAAGCTGTGGCGGGTGAGCCTTGCCGACGGCGCGACGATCGACGCCCGGTACCTGCTCACCGCCACCGGCTTCCTGTCGCAGCCACACATGCCCGACATCCCGGGCATCACCGAGTTCGAGGGCCGGGTCATCCACACCACCGCGTGGGATGACTCCTACGATCCGACCGGCGAGAGGGTCGGCATCATCGGTACCGGCGCCACCGCCGTGCAGCTGATTCCCGAGCTGGCCAAGAAGGCGGCCGATCTGACGGTCTACCAGCGCACCCCGATCTGGGTGGTCCCCAAGGTCGACGTCCGCTTCTCCGAGCGCGCCAAGCGACTCTTCGCCCGGATCCCGTTGACGCAGCGCATCATCCGCGCGATCACCGACACCATCTACGAGCTCATGGTGTCGGTGGCGGTGTTGCACAACCGGCAGACCCGCGGTCGGTTCAACATCGCCGCCGGTGACCTGGCCAAGATGTTCCGGTTCGCCACCATCCGCGACAAGGAGCTGCGGGCCAAGCTCACGCCCGATTACGACTTCGGCTGCAAGCGCCCGACGTTCTCCAACAGCTACTACCGCACCTTCACGAAACCGCATGTTCATTTGCAGGACAACGGCATCGCGCGCATCGAGTCCGACGGCATCGTGAACAACGATGGCACCAAGACCACGATCGACACCCTGGTACTGGCGACCGGCTTCGATCTGTGGGAGGCCAATTTCCCGGCCATCGAGGTCATCGGACGCGAAGGACGCAACCTCGGCAAGTGGTGGCGCGAGACGCGATTCCAGGCCTACCAGGGCGTCTCGATGCCGTACTTCCCCAACTATCTGTCCCTGGCCAGCCCCTACGCGTTCCTCGGGTTGAACTTCTTCAACACGATGGAGTACCAGATGCGGCACATGGACCGCCTCTTCGGCGAACTGAAGCGGCGGGGCGCAACGACTTTCGAGATCACCGAAGACGCCAACACCCGCTATCTGGATCGAATGACGGAGCTGCTGGGCGATTCGCTGTTCATCAACGGCAGTTGCGCAACCGCCCGGTCCTACTACTACAACCCGGCCGGCGAACCGACCCTGCTGCGCCCGATGTCGACCAAGGAGGCCATCCGCGAAGCGGAGGACTTCCCGATCACCGACTACTCGATCGTCTAGTATCCGCCTGTGCCCAAAGAAAACTCGCGTGCCGCCACGGTCGCCGGTCTAGCGCTGGCCGGAACCGGCCTCTCCCACTTCGTCGTCCCGCAGGTATACGAAGGAGTGACGAAATCCGCTTTCCCGACGAACACCCGGCAGCACGTCTACATCGACGGCGCCGCCGAAACGGCGATCGGGCTCGGCATCGCCTCGCCGAAAACGCGTAAGTTCGCCCTCGCCGGACTCGTGGGTTATCTGGTTTACATGGCTGTCAACGTCGCCCGCAATCGGTAGCGGCGCGGCGCCGTGACCTCGCCCGACGAGCCGGCGCTGCGTCGTCGCCTCGGTCTCTTCGACACCGTCACCCTCGGCCTGGGTTCCATGGTCGGGGCCGGCATCTTCGTCGCGATGGCTCCCGCGGCGGCTGCTGCGGGCAGCGGGATGCTCATCGGCTTGGCCGTCGCCGCGGTCGTCGCGGTGTGCAACGCGATGTCGTCGGCCCGGCTCGCCGCGCTGTATCCGCAATCCGGCGGCACCTACGTCTACGGCCGTGAGCGACTCAGCCCGTTCTGGGGCCATACGGCGGGGTGGAGCTTCATCGTCGGCAAGACCGCGTCGTGTGCCGCGATGGCGCTGACCGTGGGCTACTACGTGTGGTCGGCCTACGCCAACGCGGTGGCCGTCGCGAGCGTGGTCGCGCTGACGGCCGTGGGTTACGCCGGGATCCAGCGATCGGCGACGCTGACCCGCATCATCGTGGCGCTGGTGCTTGCGCTGCTCGCCACCGTCGTGGTCGCGATCCTGGGTTTCGGCAGCGCCGACACGTCCCGACTGACCCTCGGCGACGACGTCAGCGCCTACGGCGTCCTGCAGGCCGCCGGCCTGCTGTTCTTCGCGTTCGCCGGATATGCCCGCATCGCGACGCTCGGCGAGGAGGTCCGCGATCCCGCCAGGACGATCCCGCGCGCCGTGGGTCTGGCACTGGCCATCGCCCTGGTGGTGTACGCCGTGGTCGCTGTCGCGGTGCTCGCGCAGCTGGGCAGCGCCGGCCTGGGTTCGGCCGCCGCACCACTGTCGGAGGCCGTGCGGGCCGCCGGTTTCCCTGAGTTGAGCCCAGTCGTCAGCGTCGGTGCCGCCGTCGCCGCGTTGGGTGCGCTGTTGGCGCTGCTTCTCGGGGTGTCGCGCACGACGCTGGCGATGGCGCGGGACCACTACCTGCCGCACGCGTTGGCCGCCGTCCATCCCCGGCACGGCACCCCGCACCATGCCGAACTGGCCGTCGGCGCCGTGGTGGCTGTCGTCGCCGCGGTGGTCGACGTGCGTGCCGCGATCGGGTTCTCGTCGTTCGGGGTGCTGCTCTACTACGCGATCGCGAACGCGTCTGCCTGGACGTTGGGTGCGTCGCTTGGTGCGCGCGTCGTTCCCGCGCTCGGTCTGATCGGCTGTCTCGCACTGGCTTTCACGCTGCCGCTGAGCTCTGTCCTCGCGGGTGCGTTCGTCGTGCTGGTCGGGATGGTGGCCTATGCTCTGCAAAGCCGCCACAGGACCTGATCAGGCGTCGACGAGAACCGCTGCCGCGCCGGCCATGTGGTCACGCACCGTCGCCGCGGCGGTATCGGCGTCCCCCGCCTCGATCGCATCGACGATCGCGAGGTGACGTTTGACGTCCATGTTCTTCAGCGCACGGTCAACACCGGCGAACATGATCGACATCCGGATGCTGCCCTCGAGCGACGTCCATTGGTGGAGCAGAGTCTCATTGCCCGACAGGTGGCACATTGTGCGGTGGAAGCGCAGATCAGCCTCGATTCGGTCCTCCAGATTGGAGGCCGCCCACCGATCCATCTCGTCGACCGCGTGCCGTAGGGTTGCGGCCGCGTCCGCCCGATCCGAACGGGATGCGAGGGCGCGGGCCGCCAGCGATTCGAGTGCGGCACGGACGTCGAAGATGTCCCGGATCTCCTTGGCGTCCAGGTGGCGCACCGACAACCGGCCGCGTGGCCCCGCCGAAATGAGCCCTTCCTGCTGAAGCTGGCGCATCGCTTCCCTCAGGGTGCCACGACTGATCTGCAGCGCCTCGGACAGCTCCGTCTCGACGAGGTGGGTCCCCGGCGTCAGCTGCCCGGTGGTGATGGCCCGCCGCAGAGCCGTCAGCGCCTGCTCACGCAGACTCGTCTTCTCCAGCCGCAACAGCGACGCCCCGTCGACGGACATGACACGCTCCTTGACTGTCAACATTTGTTTGTTGACAGCCTACAGATGAGACAGCACCGTCGTGACGATCCGCGTAGTCGACAGGCCGTACCTCTCGTGCAAGGTGGGCAGGGCACCCGCGGCGAGAAACCCGTCCGGAAGCGCAACCGGAACCACCTGCTTACCGATTCCTCGCGCCACGACGGCCGAGGCGACGGTCTCGAACAGTCCGCCCACCACGGTGTGGTTCTCACAGGTGACGGTGAGGCGATCCGAGTTCACCTGCGCCAGAACGGTTTCGGTGTCAAAAGGCTTGATGGTCGGGGTGTGAAGTACTGCGACGTCAACGTTGTGGGCGGCCAGGGTCTCGGCGGCCTGCAGTGCCCGCATGGTCATCAGGCCACTGGAAACCAGCAGCACGTCGGCGCCATCGCGCAGCACCTTGGCCCGACCGAGCTCGAAGTGGTAGTCGTACTCGTCGAGGACGGTGGGCACGTTGCCGCGCAGCAACCGCAGGTACGTCGGGCCCGGGTGCTCGGCCAGTTGCGGAACCGCCTGTTCGATGTCGATCGAGTCACACGGGTCGACGATGGTCAGATTCGGCATGCCCCGAAAAATCGCGATGTCCTCGGTCGCCTGGTGGGAGGGTCCGTACCCGGTGGTCAGCCCGGGCAGGCCACCGACGACATTGACGTTGAGGTTGGGCTCGGCGATATCGAGGCAGATGAAGTCGTAGGCGCGACGGGCCGCGAACACCGAATACGTGGACGCGAACGGAACCAGGCCCGTCTCGGCCATCCCCGCAGCGGCGCCGAAGAGCAACTGCTCGGCCATGCCCATCTGGAAGAACCGCTGCGGGAACTCCCTGGCGAAGATGTGCATGTCGGTGTACTTGCCGAGGTCCGCCGTCAGCCCGACGATCCGGTCATCGGCCTGCGCGGCCTTGACCAGGGCGTGCCCGAAGGGAGCGGGCGCTGTCTTCTGGCCGGGGTCGGCGAACGACGCGATCATCGCGGACGTCTTGAGCTTGGGCGCCGTGCTGGTCATGCTGGAACTCCTTGAAATCCTTCGGTGAGCTGCTGGCGGCAGATCTGCCACTCGTCGGCATCGATGCGCATGAAGTGCGCCTTCTCGCGGTTCTCCAACAGCGGTACGCCGCGACCGATCCTGGTGTCGCACAGGATTACCGACGGCTTCTCGAGGCTGACCGAGTCGAACGCGTGCAGCAGCGCTTCGACGTCGTTGCCGTCCACCCGCTCTGCGTGCCACCCACAGGCCGTCCATTTGTCGACGACCGGTTCGGTCCGCAACACGCCGGCGGTGGGTCCATCGGCCTGCAGTGCGTTGATGTCCACCATCGCGATGAGGTTGGTCAGACCGTGATGGGAGGCGCCCATGGCGGCTTCCCACGTCGAGCCTTCGTCGAGCTCGCCGTCGGAGAGGAAGTTGATGACCCGGGCCGAGTTGCCCCGGTACCGCAGCCCCAGCGCCATCCCTACCGCTACCGGCAAACCGTGCCCCAATGAGCCGCCAGATATCTCCATTCCCGGTGTGTAGCTTGCCATTCCGGACATCGGGAGCCGGGAGTCGTCGCTGCCGTAGGTTTCCAGTTCCCCGTCGGGCACGATGCCGGCCTCGGCCAGAGCGGCATAGAGTCCGATCGCGTAGTGCCCCGTCGAGAGCAAGAAGCGGTCGCGTCCGTCCCAGTGCGGGTCGTCGGCGCGGTAGTTGAGCTGGTCGGCGTAGACGACGGCGAACATGTCGGCGGCACCGAGTGCCTGGCCCACATAACCCTGCCCCTGGGCTTCACCCATATCGAGCACACGGTGGCGCATCCGGTATGCGGCATCTTTGACCTTCCGTGTCCGCATCATGCCGCCAGCGTGTGCGACTCGGCGGTAGCGCGGTCGGCGGCCGCACGCTCGGTCGGGCCCCAGGTTTCCTTGGTGACCAGTGCGGCGACCAGGCCGATGGCTGCGTACGCCGAGAACAGCAACGCCGGGCCGACCCAGCCGAAGCCCTCGTAGAGCAGCGTGGTGATGAACGGGGTGAAACCGGACACCATTGCCGAGATCTGGTATGCCAGTGACGCTCCCGATGCGCGGGTGTTGGCGGTGAACAGCTCGGGGAACCAGGCGCCCTGCGCGCCGGCCAGGGCGTTCTGGCACACGCCGTAGGCGAGCGCGAACGTGGCGATGATCAGCAGCATCAGCCCGGAGTTCACCATGGCGAACATCAACAGCCCGAACGGGATACCGAATGCGCACACGCCGAGGTAGACGGGACGGCGGCCCACCTTGTCGGTCAGCGATGCCCAACCGAACGTGGCGAAGATACCGAGAAAGGATGCGATGCACAGCGCGATGAGCGTTTGACTGGCGCTCGCCAATCCCTCGTTCTTCAGATAGCTGATCATGTAGGTGATGGACACGGCGTAGCCGGCGGTCTCGGCGACGCGAAGGCCGATGCCGCGCATAATGTTTCGCCAGTCCTTCTTGACCACCTCCACGATCGGGGACTTCACGACCCCGCCCTCGTTCTTGACGTCTTCGAAGACCGGTGATTCGGGGACCTTGGCACGGATGATCAAACCGACGATGACCAGGATGATGCTGGCTAGGAACGGCAATCGCCAAGCCCAGTCACCCGGCAGGTGCACGCTGACCAGAAAGACAAGGTTGGCCAGCAGCAAGCCGACGGGAAATCCAGCCTGAACAATGCCGGTGTAGCGCCCTTTCTGCTTCCACGGGGCGTGCTCGTAGCTCATCAGAATTGCGCCACCCCATTCGGCGCCGAATGCCAGACCTTGGATGATGCGCACCGTCACGAGCAGGATGGGCGCCAGGACGCCGACTGCGGCATAGGTGGGCAGCAAGCCGATCGCGAAGGTCGCCAAGCCCATGATGATCAGCGACGCCACGAGGACCGGCTTGCGGCCGACCTTGTCGCCGAGATGGCCGCCGATGATGCCGCCGAGCGGGCGGGCGGCGAAGCCGACTCCCAGCGTTGCGAACGCCGCGAGGGTGCCTGTCACGGGACTGGAATTTGGGAAGAAGGCTGTGCCGAAGTAGAGGGCGGCGGCAGTTCCGAAGCCGATGAAGTCGTAGGTCTCGATCACGGCGCCGACACCGGAACCGATCGCGACCCGTTTCGCGTCCGGCGTGCCGTGCACCGGTCCCCGCATCTTCAGAGCGTCATCGCTCATGGTGGTCATCCTTTCAAATACTGCTTCACCTGGGAATCCCTGTCACTGTCGACGGTCAACAGTGCGGTACGTCACCCAGTGTGAGCACGAACACATTTAATGTCAACAGTCGACATCAGATATCTGCCGCCAGTTGACTGTTGACAGTCAACTGGCTTAGTGTGGCTGTGATCACAGGAGGTGCCATGAGCGCAGGGCTGCATTCCCGGCTGGGCTGCTCGACCATCAGCTTTCGTCATCAGGCGCTGCCGGAGGCTCTGGACACCATCGCGCGCCTGGGCTTTCGCGAAATCGACCTCGGCGCACTCCCCGGAGTGTGCGACCACGTCCCGCACGTCCTCGACGCCGCCGCAGTCACCGATGTCAGCAGTGCGGTCGCAGCGTCCGGGCTGAACGTGCGGTCGATCAACTGCGACATCGGCGATCTCAACAAAGTGCTCACCCCGTCGGAGCGCACAGCCCGCGAACGGCATCTCGACATGCTGGTCACCCTTGCGGCCAGCACCAACGCTCGCGCACTCGTGCTGCCCTGCGGTGCCCTATGCCACGAGCCGTTCCGCTCACTCGACGCCGACCTGGATCGAGTGGCCGACGAACTGGTCGGCGCTGCTCACGTCGCCGCAGCAAGCCGCATTGGACTCTGGACAGAATCACTGCACTTTCACCGGCTGTGTTGCGATATCGATCGCGCGCAGGCTCTGACGACCCGATTCGGTGCTGACGTCGGCATCGTCATGGACTTCAGCCACATCGTGGCGTCCGGAGGTGACCCGGCCGACTTCGTCGATCGGTTCGGCTCTCGCATTGCCCACGTTCACATCCGCGACGCGGTGCCGGGAAACATCAACCTTTCTGTCGGCAACGGCGCGGTTGATTTCGGCAGCGGGCTCAAAGCGCTCGCCGGCTGCGGCTATCAGGGTCACTTCTCCCTGGAGTTGGAGACCCGCGACGTCACCCACGTCGAACGTCCGGCCGCGACCGCGCACGCCGCAACCCTGATCTCGGAATTGATCTAAGGAGAACCATGGAGAACAAAACCGCCGTCATCACCGGAGCAACCTCCGACAAGGGGATCGGCATGACCGTCGCCCAGCGCTACGCGCGCGAGGGGTGGGCGGTGGTCGTGCTCGACCTCGATGGGGAGAAATCGGCGAAGGTCGCCGCCGACATCGGAAACCAGTTCGCGGTTCCCGCATTCGGTCACGCCGTCGACGTCACCTCCGAGGAGTCCGTGTCTGCGGCCCATCGGGCCGTCGCCGCAGAGGTCGCGTCGGGTAACCTGCCTCCCGTCGGCGCGTTGGCCAACATCGCCGGAATCACCTCCCCAGTGCCCTTTTCGGAGACGACACTGGAACTCTGGAACACCGTGATGGCCGTCAATGCCACCGGAACCTATTTGGTAACCAAGGCGTTCCTGCCGGACATGATCGATCTGGGCTGGGGCCGCATCGTCAACATGTCGTCGGTGTCGGCCCAGCGCGGCGGTGGCGTGTTCGGCAAAGTGCCCTACTCGTCGGCCAAGGCCGCGATCCTCGGATTCACCAAGTCGCTGGCCCGCGAGATCGCCGCCACCGGCGTCACGGTCAACGCGGTCACCCCGGGGGCAGTCGACACAAACATCCGCGTCGGCTCCACCGACGAGCAGGAGGCCAAGCTGGCCGCCGACATCCCCGTCGGGCGCACCGCTACCACCGAGGAGGTAGCCGCTGTCATCACATTCCTCTCGAGCAAGGACGCCAGTTATCTGACCGGCACGACCGTTGATATCAACGGCGGCAGCCACATTCATTAGGACGCGGCACACACAGAGGCTGGCCGCCACGTGCGGCTACGAACCGCAACTGAACTGAACGCCGTGCGGCATCCGCCGTCATGGTGTGTAGTCGGGCAATGGCGTTCACCTGGAAACTGGTCGAATCGAAAGCAGAGCCGGGCTTCGTCGTCGCACCGGACGAGCGGCTGAGCTGGTCACGCACGCTGGGGCTGGGCGCTCAGCACGTCGTGGCGATGTTCGGTGCGACGTTCCTGGTGCCCGTGCTGACCGGCTTCCCACCGGCCACCACGCTTCTGTTCTCCGGCATCGGCACCATCCTGTTCCTGCTGATCACCGGCAATCGGCTGCCCAGTTACCTGGGTTCGAGCTTTTCGGTGATCGCGCCGATCACCGCCGCGATCGCGGCGCAGGGCACCGGCAGTGCCCTGGGCGGCATCGTCGCGGTCGGCGTGCTGCTGATCATCGTGGGCGCGGTCGTGCACGTCGTCGGCACGCACTGGATCGACGTGACGCTGCCGCCGATCGTCACGGGTGCCATCGTCGCGCTGATCGGGTTCAACCTGGCGCCGGTGGCCAAGCAGAACTTTGAGACCGGTCCGCTGCTGGGCATCGTCACGCTGGTCCTGTTGGTCGGCGTGCTCGCGTTCTTCCGCGGGATGGTCGGGCGGCTCGCAATCTTCATCGCCGTGGTCGCGGGCTACGTGCTCGCGTTGTTCCTCGGCGACGTCGACACCTCCGGCATCGCAGCCGCACCGTGGATCGGACTGCCGGAATTCCAGACCCCGACGTTCTCGCTGTCGGTCCTGCCGTTGTTCCTGCCCGCGGTGATCGCGCTGATCGCCGAGAACATCGGGCACGTCAAGTCAGTCGGCCAGATGACCCGCACCGACGTGGACCCGCTGATGGGCCGGGCACTGGCCGCCGACGGCGTCGCGACGACGCTGGCAGGAATCGGCGGCGGATCGGCGACCACGACGTACGCCGAGAACATCGGCGTCATGGCCGCCACGCGCGTGTACTCCACGGCGCCGTACTGGGTTGCCGCCGGGGTGGCGCTCGTGCTGTCGTTGTGTCCCAAGGTGGGGGCGGCGATCGCCGCCATCCCCGGCGGAGTGCTCGGCGGGGCGACGGTCGTGCTCTACGGCCTGGTGGGCATCCTCGGTGTGCGGATCTGGCTCACCAACCAGGTCGACTTCTCCCGTCCGATCAATCAGATGACCGCCGCGATTCCCCTGATCATCGGTATCGCCGACTTCACCTGGAGTGCAGGAAGTCTCACGTTCACCGGTATCGCTCTGGGATCGATGGCCGCGCTGGTCATCTACCACGGCATGCGGCTGCTGGGTTTCAGGACGGGTCGAGAAGAGCAGACGGACCGCGATTCATCAGCTGCCTTCCCACAATGACACGCTGAATCTCGCTGGCGCCCTCCCAGATTCGCTCGACGCGCAGCTCACGGAACAACCGCTCGGCCACGTTCTCCCGCATGTAACCGCGGCCGCCGAAGATCTGGACCGCCCTGTCGGCGGCGCGGCCCGCCATCTCGGAGCAGTACAGCTTGACCATCGAGGCCTGGCCGTGCAGGGTCTTGCGGTCCAGTCCGGCGTCGATCGACCTGGCGACCTCGTACAGCATCGTGCGCGCGGCGAACAGCTCGGTGGCGCTGTCGGCGAGCATGCCCGCAACCAGTTGATGTTCACCCAGCGGGCGGCCGTCGACGACGCGGTCCCGCGCAAACGCGGTGACCTCGTCGAGCAGTCGCTGCGCGGCGCCGACGCACCGCGCAGCCACCATCATGCGCTCGAACCGGAACCAGTCCTGGGTGAACGTCATCGGCCCGCCCTCGGTACCGACGAGATTCTCGACGGGTACCCGGACATCGTTGAAGGCGACGATCGGGTGCTCGTCAGCGATGTTGTGCGAATACTTCGGGGAGCGAACGACTTCCACGCCCGGCCACGGTAGGTCCACGACGAGCAGGACGTGGTCGCCCGCATGCGGACCGCTGGGCAGCACGGCCTCGACGAACACATAGTCGGCGAGGTTGAACGAGGTGACGTGCCACTTCACCCCGTTGATGACGTACTCGTCGCCGTCCCGGCGTGCGGTGGTCTGCAGCGCCGAGACATCCGAGCCTGCGAACTCCTCGGTGATCGCGTACGCCTCATGCTTGTCTCCACGCACCGACGGCAACAGCCACTTCTGGAGGTGGTATTCGGTGGCCACCTCCGGCCACCACTGTGGCGGTGTTGCCATCACCCAGCCCAGCCCGTTGGTCACCCGGCCACACTGTTCCTGGACCAGGATCTGCTGAAGCGCCGTGCACCCGCGGCCACCCACCGAAGTCGGCATGTTCGTCGCGTAGAGACCCAGGGCCAGCGCGCGCGTGTGATGTTCTGCCGCCACCTCCTTGGGCAGTACGCCGCCTGCGAGCTCGGCCTCGACCTCATAGGGCATCAGCGATTCGACGAATTCGCGGGCGGTTTCGCGGATGCGCAGATCCTCGTCCGTCAACCCGTACATGCGGACGACCTTCCTCTTGACTGAGCGTTCAGTCTATGCCAGCGTTTTGTGTTATGACCAGCCTCCGCAACGCCGATGTCGTGGTGATCGGCGGTGGAACGGTCGGGGCGTGGACGGCCGTGTTGCTCGCCGAGAGCGGCGATCTCGACGTCGTACTCGTCGAGGCGAGCACCCTCGGTGACGGCGCCAGCAGCCGCGCGGCGGGCATGGTGCGCGCCCAGGGTGGCACCGAGACGGCCATCCGGCTCGGCCTTCGCAGCCAGGACTTCTACGCCCACAGCGGCGACCGGTTCCCACTCGACTGCGGGTTCGTGCGGCAGGGCTACCTGATGCCGTGCTTCACCGACGACGAGGTGGCCCAGGCTCACGACCGGATCGCTCTCCAGAAATCGCTCGGCCTCGATGTCGAGTGGTGGTCCAGCGGTGACATCGACAGCCGGAGAACAGGTCTGGCGCGCGGCGCCACCCGTGGGGCGTCGTACGCGCCGGGCGACGGGTACATCGACGCACCCCGCAACGTACTGGCCTACACCGCGGCGCTCACCGCCGTCGGCGTCGACGTGCAAGAGCGGTGTGAGTTCACCGGCCTGCGGACATCCGGGGGCCGTGTCGTCGGCGTAGACACCTCCGAGGGCTCCATCGACACCGGCCGCGTCGTCCTCACCGGCGGGCCGCAACTCGCCGAGGTCGGGGCTCGCGCCGGTGCGAGGATCCCCGCGGGCGGCACCCGGCACCAGGTCGTCGTGACGGCGCCGCTGGACATCGACATCCACGAACTGCCGATGGTGTTCGACGTGTCCTCGGGGATCTACTGGCGCCCCGGCGAATGGGGCGGCCTCCTGTGGGGAATGAGCAATCCTGCCGAAAAACCGGGTAAAGCCATAGATTTCGACAACGCCTACTACCACGCCGTGCTACCGCGGCTCGAGTCGCTGTTCCCGGCTGTCGCAGGCCTTGCCCTGCGGCGCACATGGGCCGCGACGATCGACTACACGCCTGACCACCTGCCGATTCTCGGGCCGTTGCTGACCGACGATGGCCCAGTGGACGGCACCGTCGTGGCCTGCGCCGCCGGGCACGGCATGATGTGGGGACCCGCCGTCGCGCAGGTCGCCGCGGACCTGACGGCGACCGGTGCATGCGACTGGCTCGACCTCACCGACCTCGGACTCGACCGGTTCGACGCCGACGGCAACAGTCGTGTTGCACCCGAGCCGATTTCACTGCCGTTCCCGGAGACGGCCTACGAAAGGACGTCGCAATGACCACCCCAGCAGTCCTCACCTCGCTACTGCCCGGCGCTGCCGAGGCCGAACTGGAGGACTGGGGACCGCTCGACGAGGCCACGGGTGATCCGATGGCCGTGCACGGTCTCGAAATGTGGGTCGACGGTACTAAGTCTGCGGGCATCTGGCAGGTCACGCCGGGCCCGTCGTACTGGAAGCAGGAGGAGAACGAGGTCATCTACGTGCTCTCGGGCCGGATGACGGTCACCCCCGACGGCGGCGAACCCCTGGACGTGAGTGCCGGCGACATTGCGGTCTTCCCGCTCGGATGGTCCGGCACGTGGGTCATTCACGAAACCCTGCGCAAGGTCTACGTAATCTTCTGAGTCAGGACATCCACGGCCACCGCGCCGCGCGGTGACACGATGACGGGGTTCGCCTCGACGGCGTCGTAGACGTTCGCGAGGTCGACCGCCATGTGCCCGAACGCGACGACGACGTCGACGAGCGCCTCGACGTCGGCCGGCGGTGCGCCGCGCCAGCCCGCCAACAGCGGACGGATCCGCAGTGAATCCACGAGTTCTGTTGCCCTGACTCGCGACAGCGGCGGACACGCGATGGCGCGATCGGCGAGCAACTCCACCATCGTGCCGCCGGCGGCGACTAACACAAGAGGTCCGAAGACCTCGTCGCGGACGAAGCCGACGGACACCTCGACGCCCCGATGCGCCATCGCCGAGACGGTGACGTTCGGTCCCAGGTGGCCCATCGACGCGTAGGCATCTTGCAGCGCGTGCTCGTTGCCGATGCCGAGAACGACTCCGCCGATATCACTCTTGTGTTGGGCCGAAGCAGTTTTGAGAACTACCGGATAACCGATGGCCGCCGCGGCCGCGAGCGCCTCGGCGAGAGTGGTCGCGGACCGAGTCTCGACCACAGGTATCCCGTAGTGCGCGAGAAGGTCGAATCCCGTCGCCGAGGTGGGCCGCGGCTGATGGGCGGGAGCATCGATGCGCAGCGGCCACGCCGCCAGATGCCCCATCGCCGCGAGGCCACTACGGACCCCCTCAAGCACAGGAATGCCGTTGTCCCGCAATTGCTCGGCGCTCGGGTGATCAATGGCGGACGGGACTGACGTCAGCACCGCCAGCGGTGCGTCGGTCTCCTTGGCCACATCCAGGATCGCGTCGGAGTAGGCGGTGTCGCCGTCGAATTCACTGACCAGGTCGACCGCCAGCGCAGTCACCGCCACTGCCGGGTCCTCGGACATGGCGCGCAGGCAGGTGCCGAACAGATTACGGGTGTCGGCGCCGGTCCCCCACACGTCGAGGGGGTTGGTCGCGGCCAGACCGTCATCCAGCCGCGCACCGATCGCCTCCACCGTCACGGCCGACAGCGGCGCGAAGTCGACGCCCAGTTCGTGGGCCACGTCGGCCGTCAGTGCACGCTCGGCGCCGGAGTCGTGGACGGTGGCAATCCCGCCGCCTCGTGATCGCCGGCCGGCTGCGAAAATTTCCAGCGTATCGGTGAATTCGGCCATGTCGCTGACATGCACGGCGCCGGTCGATGCGCACAGCGCCTGCCATGCCGCGCTCTCGCCCGCCAGTGCGCCCGAGTGCGCGGCCACCATCGCCCTTCCCTGCGGTGAGCCGCCAACCGTCAGAATCACCACGGGGACATCGTTCTCGGCCGCTCGCAGCAATGCACGCTTGAGTCTCGGAAGCGATCGGGGCGTTTCCAGGAGCAGGGCGATGATGCGCGTTCCGGGATCGTCGAGCGCGTAGTCGATGTAGTCGGCCGTGTCGGTGACAAGCTCTTGGCCCGAGGACACCGCAAGGCGGAACCCGAAGCCGCGCTTGGCGCGCAGCAGGGTGGAGAAGGCCGAGCCGGAATGCGTGACCAGGCTGATCGAGCCCTCCGGCAGCGGGTCGGGTTCGAGATAGCCCAGCGCGCGGACGCCGCCAGCTATGTTGACGAAGCCCATACACCCCGCCCCGCACAGCGCCATTCCCGCGGTCAGGGCCAGATCGCGCACCTCGTCGCGCAGGCCGTGAGCCGAGCCGAACAGCACCGCCGAACGGGCACCGGCACCGGCGGCCGCCTCCAGCTGGTCGAGCAGAGCTGAGTCGGCAACGCCGAGCAAGACGAGGTCGACCTGCTCGTCGATATCGGAAATGGACGGCAGACAGCGCCTACCGCGGATCGTGTCGTAGCGCGGGTTGACCAGATGCACCCGGGCGCTTCCCCGCGCTGCCTCGATGACCATCCGTTCACCGAAGCTGCCGTCGCGCGGGCTGGCACCGACAACGGCGATCGAACGCGCCCCCAGCATCGCCGCAACGGCCGCCCGGCGAGCGCTCATCGGTACCAGCGCTTCTTCTTCCCGTCCGCCAGCGCCGCCCTCGCCGCCTGCCAGCCGGGGATACCGCACACACCTCCGCCTGCGTGCGTGCCCGAACTGCCGTTGTACAGGCCGGAAATCGGGGTCCGGTAGTCGGCGTATCCCGGTGCGGGGCGCATGTGGAACAGTTGGTCGAGCGACAACTCACCGTGAAAGATGTTGCCGCCGATGAGACCGTACTCCTGCTCCATCTCGTACGGTCCGACGACATCACGGTGCAATATGGAGGATTTGAAGCCCGGTGCGACCTGGTCGTAAAGGTCGATCAGGCGATCGGTGTAGGCGTCCAGTTCTTCGGTATGCGGAGCGTCGGCCCATTCGGCGGGCACCCATTGGGTGAACAGCGACATGATGTGCGTGCCATCGGGATTCAGTGTCTTGTCCAGGGTGGTGGGGATGACGCCGTCACTGAACGGCATCAGTGCCGGCCTGCCCACGCGGGCGTCCTGGAAGGCCGCCTCGATGTACTCCATGGTCGGCGCCATCTCGACCGAACCGGTGTGGTGTTCGGCCTGGCCGGAGCTCGGATCTGCGGTGAAGTTCGGCAGCTCGGCGAGCGCAAGGTTGATCTTGACGACCCCGCTTCGCGTCTTGAAGTGCTCGATGTCGCTGACGAAGGTGTCCGGGAGTTCATGGCGTGGAATATGGTCGAGGAAGGCAATTTTCGGATGCAGTGTGGTGACGACCAGCGGTGCGTGGATCTCCTCGCCGCTGTCGAGCACCGCGCCACGAACCTCCCCGCCGCGCACGATCAGCTGCGAAACCCGGGCCCCGGTGCGGATCTCGGCGCCAAAAGACCGCGCCGACTTGGCGATTGCCTCGGACACCGCGCCCATACCACCCTCGGGATAACCCCAGCTGCCGAGCTGGCCGTCCCCGACGTCGCCGATCGAGTGGTGCGCCATGACGTAGGCGGTGCCTGGTTCGTAAGGACCGGCCCACGTCCCGATGACGCCGTTGACCGCCAGCGCGCCCTTGATCTGAGGAGATTCGAACCAGTCGTCGAGCAGGTCGGCGATGCTCATCGTCAGCAGCCGCGTGATGTCGCCCATCATTCTGGTCGTCGTACCACGTTGGCTCCAGCCCAGTTTGGCCAGCGCCAGCAGCTCTGAAGGCTTGCGGGAACCGATGTTCGGCGGCACCTGGGTCAGCAGCGGGCCCATCACGTCGGCAATGCCCTCAAGCCACGCATTCCATTTCGGCCACGTGTCTGCGTCCTTCTTGGAGAACTTCGCGAGCTGCTCGCAGGTGCGGGCCGGGTCGTCTTCGTAGATCGTCAGCGACCCGCCTTCGGGGAAGGCCTGGTAGTAGGGTCCCATCGGGTGCACCTTGTACCCGTGCCGTTCCAGGCTCAGCTCGTGCACGATCGTCGGTGGCATGAGGCTCATCACGTACGACAGCCGCGTCACACGAAGGTGCGGCGCGTCCTCCCACGGCGCCTCGGTGGTGGCGGCGCCGCCCAGCGATTCCCGCGATTCCAGCACCAGAGTTTTGGCGCCCGAACGTGCGAGATACGCCGCAGAGACCAATCCGTTGTGACCGCCGCCGATCACGAGGGCGTCGTAGGTGTTCGCCATGGCAACCTCTTCATCGGGTTTGACTGACTGTTCAATCTAACCGCGTGTTAGGCTTCAGGCAAGAGCAGCGACGCTACTGAAGGGATGCACGGAGACGATGGCTGAGCCCGCACCAGCGACCGAGCAGAACGAGGGCAGGCGCGTCGACATGCTCCGCGCCGCAGCGGAGCTGATCTGTGAACGGGGCTTCGGCGACACCCGGATCGCCGACGTCGCCAAACGCGCGGGTGTCAGCTCGGCGCTCGTCATCTACTATTTCGGCACCCGCGATCGACTGCTCGTCGACGCGCTGCGCTATTCCGAGGAATCGTTCTACGAGGCGGCCGAGAAGATGCTCGCCGAAACCCCGTCGCTGCACGAACGGCTGTCGCTGCTGATCCGGTGGACGTGTGTACCCGAGGGCAAGGACGAGATCCCCGGCGCCTGGGGGTTGTGGTTCGACCTGTGGGCGCAGGCATTCCGGCACGACGAGATCAAGGCCGGACGGGTGGAACTGGACGCACGCTGGCGCACAATGATCGTCGACGCGGTGTCGCCCGATGTCGACAAACGCAAGGTGGATGTGCGCTTGTTCGCGCTGGAGTTCGCCGCGCTCCTCGACGGTCTCTCGATCCAGGTGGCCCTCGACGACCCCGAGGTCGATTCCGAAGTCGCCTACGACATCGCCATGCGGTTTGCCGAGCGCCAACTCAACCTGGCACCGGCGTCAAAGCGGCGCTGACGCCGAGCACGCGCACCGCGTCGTGGGTGCACACGCAGGTGACCGTATCTCCCGGGTCATGCGGCACCGACTGCGGGCCGGACAGATTCGGGACCTCCACGACGAGGTCTGACTGCGCCCCGACGTCGACGTGCACCTGTGTGCAGTTGCCCAGGTACACCACGTGTTTGACGATCCCCCGGATGGCGTTGACCCCGGGGTCGACCGGGTCGTCGACCGCCTGGATGGCGATGCGCTCGGGCCTGATGACGACGGCCGCCCCGTCTGCCGGTGCGCCGTTTGCGGCGGTCACGTCCAGAACGCCGGCGTCGAAGATGTTGGCAGCGCCGAGGAATCCCGCGACGAACGTGGTGGCCGGCGCGGAATAGACCTCCTGGGGCGGCCCGACCTGTTCGATGCGCCCCTCGGCCATCACCGCGATCTGATCGCTCATCGTGAGCGCCTCTTCCTGATCGTGGGTGACGTAGACGAACGTGATGCCGATCTCGCGCTGCATCGACCGGAGCTCGATCTGAAGTTGCTTGCGCAGCTTGGCATCCAGCGCGCCCAGTGGTTCGTCGAGCAGGAGCACCCTGGGACGCAGCACGAGCGCTCGGGCCAGTGCGACGCGTTGCTGCTGTCCGCCGGACAGATGCGCAGGCCTGCGTTTGGCGTAGGGGCTCATGTGGACGAGTTCGAGTGCCTCGCCGACCCGCTTCCTGGTCTCCTCGCGCGGGACCTTCTGGTATTTGAGCCCGAAGGCGACGTTCTCGGCGACCGTCATGAACGGAAACAACGCGTAGGTCTGGAAGACGGTGTTGACCGGCCGCTTGTGCGGCGGGTCGCCCGCGACGTCGCGGCCGTCGAGTTCGATACGCCCGGAATCGGGCTTCTCGAACCCCGCGATCATCCGCAGCGTCGTCGTCTTGCCACAGCCCGACGGACCGAGCAGCGAATAGAACTGCCCGCCAGGGATTTCGAGGTCGATACCCGTCACAGCAGGCACTCCGTCGAAGGTTTTCGCCAGCCTGTGGAGCTGGATCGCCCCGCCGGTCATGGCGCCGCGCCGGTCAGGAGGACGCTCCTGTGTCCGCCAGCACCGCGGCGAACCGTGCAAAGTTCGTCGCGAACCTGTCGACATCTTCGCTGGTGTGCTGCACCGACAACAGCCATTGCTCTACCTTGCCCCAGGGTGGGAGAAATACCCCACCATTGTGCTGCATCAGCCAGTGCAGGTGGCCCAATCGGGCGTCTATCTCCAGGAAGTCCCGGAACTCCAGGACCGGGTCGGGCCGGAATGTCACACAGCCTTTGGCGCCGGCGGTCACCACATGCCAGGCGAAGCTGTACTGCGCGATCGTGGCCTCCAGTGCGTCGCGCAGCCGCGCAGACATCGCATCCAGGTGCGCGTACCGCTCCGGCGTCAGCACCTCCGACAGCGTCGCGCGGGTGGCCGCCATCGCCAGCGGATTGCCGTTGAACGTCCCGACTTGCTCGTAGCGGCCGTCGGCGATCAGTCCCATCACATCTCGCGTGCCTCCGATCGCGGCCACCGAGATGCCGCCGCCGAGTGCCTTGGCGAGGCAAACGAGGTCAGGGGTCACGCCGCTGCGAGCGGTGATACCGCCGGGCCCGGTGGTGAAGCCGGTCTTGACCTCGTCATAGATCAGCAGGGCTCCGTCGGCGTGCAGGAGATCTCGGATGGCGGCAAGGTAGCCGTCCGCCGGCGGGATGATACCGGCGTTCATCATGATCGGCTCGAGGGTCATCGCGGCCACCCGGCTGCGATGGGCACGGAGTGCACGAGCCACCGCTTCCGGATCGTTGAACGGCACGATGACGACGAGATCCCTTATGGCACGCGGTATTCCGGAGTTCCCTGGTACGCCGTTGGGATTGGAGCGCGGTCCGATCTCGTCGGCCTCGGGCAGCACCGATACCTGCACCGAGTCGTGGTGCCCGTGATAACAACCCTCGACCTTGATGATGAGGTCCCGCCCGGTCGACGCTCGGGCCAGATGCACGGCATCCATCGTCGCCTCGGTGCCCGAGTTGGCGAATCGCCACAGCGGTAGATCGAAACGGCGTGCCAATTCACCCGCGATCCAGATCGCGTCCTCGGTGGGCTGCGCGAAATGCGTGCCTCGCCGAACGCGCTCGCTGACGGCAGCCACGATCGCCGGGTGTGCGTGGCCGGCGATGGAAGCGCCGTAGCCACCGTGCATGTCGACGTATTCGGTTCCGTCGACGTCGTAGACCTTCGAGCCGCTGCCATGGCTCATCCACACCGCCTGCGGCTGGGCGATCTGCCAGTTCGAGGTGGCCCCGCCGGCGAGATGCTCACCGGCCACGGCAATCAATTCCGTGCTCCGTGGCTGGCGCCGCAGGAAGATCTGTTCCTGCGCGCCGATCAGCTCGTCGATACTGGCCAACCCTGGTTCTGTCGCCGAAACCGACACAGCCAAACCTCCGTTGGAATCGGTTGACTGAGCATTCAGTCTATGCGAGAGTCCTACCAGCGACAAGACGCGAAAGCAACGGGGAGGTTCAGATGCCGGAGCCCACCACCCGCAGGCAGTTCCTGACTCGCGCAGCCATTCTCGCTGCGTCCGCTCCGACGCTCGGCGCCTTCCTCAGCGCCTGCGGTGGCGGGTCGGGGCCATCCACCGCAACGCCGAGCCTGCGGCTGGCAACCCCCGACAACCCGGTGCTGTGGGACATCCCCGAGGACAACAAGCCGATCGCCGACGGCCTCGCCCCCGAGAAGGGCACGCTGAAGCTCTACAGCTACGCCGACTATGTCAGTCCGGACGCGATCAAGTCGTTCGAGGACAAATACAGTGTGACCGTAGAGATCTCGACGTTCAACGACGGTGGCGAGGCCCTGACGAAGCTGCGCAGCGGTGTCGACTTCGACATATACAACGCCAACTACACCGAGATCAGCCGGCTTGTCAACGGCGGCCTGCTCCGCCCGCTCAACCACACCTACATCGAGAACATCAAGAACGTGTGGCCCGGCTTCACCAACCCCTGGTACGACCAGGAGTGGCGCTACAGCGTGCCGTACACGATCTACACCACCGGGATCGGCTGGCGGGTCGATCAGGTCCCCGACGACATCGGGGCGATGACCAATCCGTACGACTCGCTGTGGGATCCGAAGTACAAGGGCAAAACTGCCGTTCTCGACGACTGGCACACCACGATGGCGATGGTGCTGCTGCGCGCCGGCATCACCGACATCAACACCTCGTCCGAAACCGATCTCGCCATGGTCGGCGAACAGCTCACGGCACTCGTCGCGGCCACCTCTCCGAAGGTGACCATCACGGCGTACAACGATCTGCCCGCGGGTCAGCTCGGCCTGGCGGCGATGTGGTCCGGAGACATCATCAACGCACAGGCCTACCTTCCCGACGGAACCGGCCCAGACATTTTGCGCTACTGGTTCCCCGCCGACGGCAGAGGCATGGTCGACAACGACATGCTGGTGACGCTCAAGGGTGGTAAGAATCCGGTGCTGGCGCATCTGTTCCTCGACCACATGCTCGATACCGAAGTGGCGATGCAGAACTTCTCCGCGATCGGCTATCAGCCCCCGCAGAACTCGATCAAGCCCGAGCACCTCGTCGCGGACGGCTTCATTCCCGAAAACCTGTCCTCGGCGATCGTCAACCCCGACTGGTTCGATACCGGGTACCGGATCCTCGAGCTCGACCCCGCCAACGATGCTGCGTGGCAGAATGTCTGGCGCACGTTCAAGGCGGGCGGATCCTGAACCGCGCCCGCGGGTTATGGCCGGCACTGGCAGCGCCCGGTATCGCCTGGCTGCTGCTGTTCTTCGTCGCACCCATGTACGTGGTGCTCTGCATCGTCTTCGGCGCGGTCGACCCGATATTCCGCACAGCCGTTCCGGTGTGGAACCCGCTGCAGTGGAATCCTTCTCAGTTCACCTACGTACTGACTCACATCGTCGGCGAGAACGGCGTCTACGGACCCGCGCTGCTGCGCACCGGGATATTCGTGCTGACTGCCAGCATCCTGTGCCTGCTGATCGCGTTTCCGGTCGCGTACTACGTTTCCCGGCTGTCAGGTAAACGCAAGGGGCTGTTGCTCACTCTGCTGATCGCACCATTCTGGATCAGCTACATGATGCGGATGTTCGCCTGGGTCAACCTGTTACAGGACGACGGCCTGGTGAACGCTGCGCTGAGCCTGGGCGGCCTGTTCACGCCGGACATCAATTGGCTCACCGGGCAACCGGTCGTCGTGATCCTCGGATTGGTGTACGGCTATGTGCCCTACATGATCCTGCCCCTCTACGCGGGCCTGGACAGGCTGTCCCAACCGGTGCTGGAAGCATCGCGAGACCTCGGCGCCAACCGGATGTCCTCGTTCTGGAGAGTCACGTTGCCGCTGAGCAGACCGACCATCGTCGCCGCCGTGCTGCTGACCTGCCTGCCCATGCTGGGTGACTACTTCACCAGCGACATGCTGTCCGCGTCGCCGAAGACGGCGATGGTCGGCAACCTGATCAACGACAGCGTCCTGACGCCGGGGCAGACCGGGCAGGCCGGCGCGTTCGTGTTGCTGGTCTTCCTGGTCGCCTTGATGCCGATGCTCTACTACATCAAGGTCACCTCGCGCAGAGACGACGTCGCGACATGAGAAGCCCCCGAGCGTGGTGGAACGACCCGTGGCGGCCGCCACGGGTACTGGTCGCCGTCACGATCGGCTACCTGCTGTGGTCGCTGCTGCCGGTGCTGGTGGCGGTGGCGTACTCGTTCAACGACGGCCGGTCCCGCACTGTGTGGCAGGGCTTCTCGTTCCGGTGGTACTGGGGCGACGAGACGTTGTCTGTATGGCACGACGCGACCCTGCACAACGCGCTGTTGCAGACGCTCAAGCTGGGCGTGATCACGACGCTCATCACTGTGCCGCTGGGCGTGCTGTTCGCCGTCGGCATCGACCGGTGGCGTGGCAGGCTGCCGTCGGGCGCCAATTTCCTGATGCTGCTGGCCTTCGTGCTGCCGGAGGTACTCCTGGCGGTGTCACTGCTGTTCGTGATCACCACAGTGGCGTTGCCGATCCAGCTCGGCACCACCGCACAGGTGATCGGCCTGGTGACGTTCCAGGTGTCCTATCCGGCGGTACTGGTGCGTGCTCGGCTTGCCACCATCGGGTCCCAGTACGAGGAGGCCGCCATGGATCTCGGCGCATCACCGCTGGGGGCGCTGCGCCGGGTGATCATGCCGATGCTGATGCCGGCCATCTTCGCCAGCACGGTGCTGGTGTTCGCCGACGTCATCGACGACTTCGTGATGGTCCGCTACCTGTCCGGCGGCGCCGCGTCGGAACCGGTGTCGGTCAGGATCTACAACACTGCCCGCGGCGCACCGACACCCGCGCTCAATGCGCTCGCGACACTGTTGCTCCTCACCGCGCTCGCTGCGGTCACCGTCGGCTATCTGGTGTTCCGCCGCATGACCCGCAATGACGCCACCACCGCAGACCGCGGTATCGGAGCCTTTGCAGGTGAGATGTGAAGGACTAAGCTGACTGTATGTTCAAACAGCCCGTATTGGCTCCGGTGCCCGCCGACGGCCTTGCTGCTGCATTGGCCCCGTTCGGCCAGTCTCGCATGTTGCCGCGGGAGGCCTACGTGGATCCGGCGGTCTTCGACTGGGAGCAGCGACACATCTTCTCCGGTTGGACATGTGTCGGCCACGCGAGCGATCTCGCCGCGGTCGGGGCGCAGCGCGCAATCGGCAACGGCGCCAACGGGATTCTACTGGTCCGCGGTGAAGACCGAATCCGGGCGTTCGCCAACACCTGCAGGCACCGTGGCCACGAACTGCTCGCATGCAATGCGACGTCCCGGGGCCGCAGCATCGTGTGCCCCTATCATGCCTGGTCGTACCGACTCGACGGAACATTGCGCAACGCACCAGGTTTCGGTGACGTCGGCGGGTTCGCCGCCGGCGAGTTCGGACTCGCCGAGCTGCGCATGGAGAACTGGCACGGCTGGTTGTTCGTCGACGCCAGCGGCGAGGACGCCGAGTTCTCACAGCACGTCGCCGGCCTGGAGGACGTGGTCGGACCCTATCGACCGGAAGACCTGACGATCGTCGCACGCCACTCCTACGAGCTGGCCACGAACTGGAAGGTGATCGCGGAGAACTACCAGGAGTGCTATCACTGCGCGAGCATTCACCCCGAGCTCTCGCGGATCAGTCCACCTACCAGTGGCGAGAACATCGACCTGGAGGGGTCGTGGATGGGCGGGTGGATGGCGATCGTCGACGGCGCGGAGACGATGTCGCTGACCGGCAAGAGCGGGGGCGTCGCGATCGAAGGCCTCTCGGAGCATGAACTCCGCAGCGTGATGTACCTCGTCGGCTACCCGAACCTGCTGGTCAGCCTGCACCCCGACTATGTGATGACACACCTGATGACACCGCTTGCCGCCGACCGCACCCATGTCGAGTGCGCCTGGGCATTCCCGAAAGACGTTGCCGCTCAAAAAGATTTTGACCCGTCCTACGCGGTGGACTTCTGGGACCTGACCAATCGGCAGGACTGGGCGGCCTGTGAGTCCGTGCAACGGGGACTCAGTTCACCCCATGCCGAACCCGGCCCGCTGGCACCCGACGAGGACGGCGTCTACGCGTTCGTCACTCGGGTGGCTAAGGCATACGCCGGTCGCGCTGATCGCGTGCAGGCACCCCGTTGACCCCCTCGATCGACTGCGCGTAGGTGCCGACGCCGTAGGCGACCGCCGATGCCATGACCGCCAACGCATCCCGGTCGATGTTGTCGATGTTGTCGAGCCGGGTGTGGTAGTTCGGGTCGAACGCAACCCCCTCGCGACCGCCCCAGAGTCGAGCTTGCACAGGGGTTTTGATCTGTGACGAGCCGGTGGTGAGGCCGCCGACGGGAATGCCCGCGGCCAGGAACGGCGCGTAGTCGGTGATCCGCTGCAGCGGAATATCTGCCGGGCGCACGCCGGTCAGCAGCAGCCGTCCGGCCAGGGTGCGCTCGATGCCGGCGCTGCCGTCGGGGGCGGGCGCGAAATCGCCCGTCTGGGTGGACTGGTCGCCGTCGTCGGTGAAGTAACCCGCGTTGGGTGAGCCCAGCATGTCGAAGTTGAGGTACAGCGCGATGTCGTCGAGCTGATCCTTGCTCAGGGAACGCAGGTACTTTTTGGAACCGTCCATCGACACCTCCTCGGCTCCCCAGAACGCGAAGCGGACGGCGTTGGGCGTCCCCGGCTCGCCGCCGAGCTGCAACGCCGTCTCCAGCACCGCGCCCACGCCCGATCCGTTGTCGTTGATACCGGCGCCGGACTGCACGCTGTCCAGATGCGCACCCACCACCACCACGTTCTTCGTGTCGCCGGTTTTGGTCTGCGCGATGACATTTCGCGATGTCGTCATGACGGGTTTGTTGTCCAGCACCAGAGTGACCGCGGAGTCGGTACGGCGCAGCGCGGCGTCGGCTGTCGGGTCGATGATGCCCACCGGCACCGTCAGATCGTTGTAGTAGCCCGGGGGGAACAGTGTCGGCGGAGCACCCACGGGGCGCGACGGCGTGGCCTGGCTGACCACCAGCACCCCGACAGCGCCCTCACCGACGGCGACGCGCTGCTTGTCCACGATCGAGCAGCCGGTGTCGTCGACGACGGCGATCGCGTCGGCCACCGAGACGTTGCCGTAGTCGGCGGCCGTGCACCCTGCCGGTCGCCGGGGGCGCAACGTGATCGCCTTCAGCCCGCCGGGGGGTGTGACGATCATCAGCGAAGCCTGCTCGACGCGGAAGTTGCGACCGGCCACCGTCAGTACCGGCCTGCCGCCTCGGGAACCGGACAGTCGTTCGAACTCCGGTGTTTGGACCTCGAAACCCTTGTCGCGCAACAGCTGTGCGACATAATCCACGCTGGCCTGGTAGCCGGGTGAGCCGTCGGCCCGGTTGCCGTCGTTGGCGTCGGCGATCTCCTGCAGCTTGAGGAGGTGGCCGTAGACCCCGTCGATGGTCACTTTTGCGGCGAGCTCGGGACCCCACTGGGCCACCGGCGGCGGTGTGCTCGGCGACGAGCACGAGGCGACGAGTGCGCTCACCGCGACGAGCGCGGCGGCCAGCCGGCCGGCCCTCACGGCGTGGTCAACTGGTGGCGGGTACGGTCCTCGCGCACCGGAATTCCGTTGCGGCCGCGCTGATCCTGTGCATACAGCGCCACCGTGTAGGCGACCCCGCTGCCGTGGATCTCCATCGCCGTCTCGTCGATGTTCTCGAGAGTGTCGGACGCCTTGTGATAGTTCGGGTCGAAAGGCTGATCGGCCTGCCCGCCCCAGAGCTCGGCCTGCTCGGAAGACATCTTCTCTTCGGCTCCCGAGAACAGGCCTCCGGCAGGTATACCCGCGCGGGTGAAGCCGTCATAGTCGGACCTACCGTCGAATGAGGTGTCCTCGCCGGGCTTTCCGGCACGGTCGAGGTAGGCCGTCAGGGTGCGTTCGATCCCGGCCGAGCCTTCGGGAACACGCGGCACACCGCGGCGCGGGTCCGGTGTGGCCGACTGGTCGCCGTCGTAGGTGAAGTACCCCGGGTTGGGGGAACCCAGCATGTCGAAGTTGAGGTAGAGCGCGATGTCTCGGAGCCCGTCGATGTCGAGCGATTCCAGATAGTCGTTCGAACCGAGCAGCCCGGTTTCCTCGGCACCCCAAAAACCGAACCTGACTGCGTTGTTCACCTGCGGCGAGCTACCCAGCTGCAGTGCCGTTTCCAGTACCGCGGCCACGCCGGAACCGTTGTCGTTGATGCCCGGCCCCTCCGGAACGCTGTCCAGATGCGCCCCGACCATGACGACGTCGGCGGTCGATCCCGTCTTGGTCTGTGCGATGACGTTGCGGGTCCGCTCGATCCGGACGCCCGCGTTGAGAGTGATCTCCGCACGTGCACCCGGCTCTCGGCGCAGTTGCTCGCCCGCGGCTTTGGTGACGCTGATGACGGGGATCTTCACGTCGGTGGTCTCGCCCAGAGTCCCGCCGGGGATTTCCTCACCGTCCTCGTTGTCGGCCACGATCAGCGCGACCGCGCCGCGTTGCGCGGCCACCGCCTGCTTGCCGCCGAACGGGCAGGATCCGCGGTCGACGAGCACGATCGCACCATCGACGGGTAATCCGTCGTAGTCGCTTGCGGTGCACCCGGGGGTGTCCTCGGATCGGGCGGCGACGATCGGGCCGGACGTACCGCCCTCGGGGGTACCGATGGTGAACTCCATCGGTTTGGCCTCGACCTTGTTGCCCGCGACGGTCAGCGACGGTTCGTCGGCCCATGGGATCTTGACCTCGAACTCAGGTGTTTCGACGTCGAACCCTTTGTCCCGCAGCGCATCGGCCACATAGTCGACACTCGCGTCGTATCCGGGCTGACCAAGCGCGCGGTTACCCCCGTTGGCATCGGCGATCTCCTGCAGCTTCGTCAAGTGCGCCATCATGGCCTCACCGGTGACCGACTGCGACAACTCGTCGGCGAATTCGATCGCCGCAGTCGGGTCGGGTGCCGGTTGCGGTACCGGGCTGGGTTCGCGCCCACAGCCGCCCACTGCCAGCGCGATGACAGCCAGCACGGTCACGACTGTTCTGCGGGTCACGACCACCACGTTAGCGCGGCCCCTGGCGGTCACCGAGGTAGTCGAGGATGGCCTCGGCGGTGACCTCCGGTCTCTCGATCTGAAGGAAATGCCCGGCCCCGGGAACCATGACCACCCGGCTGCCCTCGGGCAGCGCCGTCGCGATCGGCTCGGCGTAGGCGGCCTCCATCGCTCCGTCCTGTTCGCCCTGCAGATGCAGGATCGGCACCCTGGGCACGTCGAAGCACCACTTGTGCAGATCGGCGTATCGGGCACCGGGACGTGACGGCCGAACCATCGCCCGGTAGTAGCCGACGGCCGCCTTGCGGTGCGCGGCGCTCGGCAGCGCGGCCAGCGCTTCGTCGAGCTCTGTGTCTGTGTCGTAGCCGCCGGGACCCCAGTCCTTCCACAGCCGCGGGATGATGCGCGGCAGCAGCCGTTCGGGCAGTTCCGGCAGCTGGAAGAACATGATGTACCAGCTGTTGCGCAGCTGTTTGGGCAGCAGACCCAGCTGACGGAGGACCGGTCCGCGTGTCCGGTTGATCGCGCCGATGGGGGCCACCGCCATCGTGATGTGTTCGGCGAAAGGAGATCCCGGATACGCGGCGATCGCACTGGAGACGAAGCCGCCCCAGTCGTGACCGATCAGCACGGCGTCGTCAGGCGCCCCGAGTTCGGTGTGGACGGCCAGCGCGTCGTACATCAGAGCGCCGATGTGGTAATCGCCGTCGGCTGCGGGCCCGGTGGGCGCATAGCCCCGCGCGAACGGGGCGACGACACGAAAACCCTTGTCGGCCAGCAGCGGCGCCAGCTTGCGCCATCCCCACGCGCTGTCGGGGAAGCCGTGCAGGCACAGCGCGAGCCGCCCGTCGGGAGGTCCCCACGACAGCGCGGCGACGTCGAGGTGGGGCACGCTCAGCGTCAGTACGTCGGGATCGGTCATCGCAGCCATGCTAAGCGTCGCGGCGGTTGACCGTGACGAGTGCCGCGACGAAGATCGCGCCGACGATGCCGGTGAAGTAGCCGAGCGAACCCCATGAGCCCCAATGCATCGCATATTCGGGGAACAGCCACTGGACGCCGAGAAACCGGAAGACATTGGCGAACGGCAGGTACGGGCCGATCTCCCAGCCCCGGCCCGGCAGGTTACCCAGCAACGGCTCGACGAGCAGCGGCCACAGCAGCAGAATTGTCACCGCGCCCGCGGTGTGCCGCAACAGTACCGCGACCCCGACGCCGAGGACAGCCGCCAGCGCCGCATACAGCGCCAGGCCGGCCGAGAAGGTCACCGTCGCGGCCACCGTCATGCCGTCGGCGACGCCGGGCTCGGCAACCAGTCGGGCCACCATGACCGAGCCGAACACCATCACCACCGCGGAGAATGCCGAGAACACAGCGCTCACAAGCGCTTTGGCACACACCACCGACGTCCGGTGCGGGGCCGCCATGAAGGTGGTCGCGATCAGCCCACTGCGGTACTCGCTCGTCACGGTCATCGCCGCGACGATCATGAGCACCGGGACCCCGAAGACCGCGACACCGAGGCATGCCGAGGCGACGGTCATTAGCTCGTAGCCGTAGGCGACCGACGCTTGCAGGGCCGCCAGACCGAAGCTGAGCACCGCCGCCGCGCCCGCCGACCACAACGGGGACCGCAGCGTCGTCAGCTTGATGCGCTCGGCATTCACGACGCGGCCGATCACCCGGACCTGCCCCGGTATTCCGTGGCGTCGTCGGTGGACGCCAGGTAGGCCTGCTCAAGCGACACCTGCTGGGCACTGAGCTCGTGCAGCGCGATCGAATTCCGCGCGGCGAGTTCGCCGACCGCGTCCGTCGTGGTGTCGCGGACCGTCAGTCCCGAGTCATCTTCCTGCACGGTGAGACCGGCCGCGGTCAGCGCAGTCGCCAGTTCACGAAGCTGCGGGCTGCGCACCCGCACGACGGCCCCGCCGGAGCGCCCGACGAATTCCGCCACCGACGTCGCCGCGATCAGCCTGCCCTTGCCGATGACCACCAGACGGTCGGCGGTGTTGGCCATCTCCGAGAGCAGATGGCTGGACACCAGCACGGTGCGGCCCTCCGCCGAGAGGGTGCGCATCAGCGTCCGCACCCAGTGGATGCCTTCGGGGTCGAGGCCGTTGACCGGTTCGTCGAACAGCAGCACCGGGGGATCGCCGATCAGTGCCGCCGCGATGCCGAGGCGCTGGCTCATCCCCAGCGACAAGGTGCCGGCGCGCGAGCCGGCGACCGCGGTCAGCCCGACCATGTCGAGGACGTCGTCGACCCTGCCCCTGTCGATGCGGTTGGTCGCGGCGATCCACCGCAGATGGTCGCGCACGGCGCGGTTCGGATGGACCTGTCGAGCGTCCAGGAGCGCACCGACCGCACGCAGCGGATGGACGAGCTGCCGATAGGTCTTGCCGTCGATGGTCGCGGTCCCCGAGGTCGGGTGGTCCAGGCCGAGGATCATCCGCATCGTGGTGGTCTTGCCGGCGCCGTTGGGGCCGAGGAAGCCGGTCACGACGCCGGGCTCGATGGTGCAGGTCAATTCGTCGACAGCGCGGTGCGGTCCCTTGGCCCCCCGGAAAACCTTGGTCAGACCGTCCAGTTCGATCATGTCACCGCTGCCACAACGAGGTCGGCGACGGCGCGCATCCCCTCGGCATTGGGATGCAGGGGTGCGGGGCGGCGCGGAACCGGCAGTCCGAACCTGGTGGTCCAGGGTGAGGCCGACCAGGCGTGGTGGTCGCTGCTGGCCGCGGCGGCTTCCACCAGGCCGCAGCCGCTGACTCTCGCCGCGTCCGCGGTCAACTGCTGCAGAGTCGCCGCCACGTGCCTGCCCAGGGCGAGGTCGGTCTCGCGCAGCGGCGGTGCGGCACCGGTGGCAGGAAGCAGTGTCAGATAGTCGACGAACAGCACGGTGGCCTGTGGTGCGCGGCGGCGGATTTCGCGGCCGACGTCGATCAGGGCGCTGCCCGCCTCCGCGAGCGCGACATAGCGGGCGGACGGATCGAGGAGCTCGCGAATACGGCCGCCCAGCAGAGGGACCGAGCGCAGCGGGCGGGGCAGCCCGGCCGCGAACAGCATCGGCACGTAGCCCGCGTCGTTCCCGCCGATGGTGACTGTCACCAGCGTCTCGGTGCCGTCGAGTGCGTCGATCTGTGGCGGTGCGCCCCGTTGAGATACGGACAGCACGTGCGCGGTGGTCGCACCCGAATAGGTCACGTCGACCAGATCGAGGCCGAGCGTGCGGGCCACGAGGTGTGGGTAGTTGCGCGTCGAGCGTCCCGCCGCACGGGGCGATCCCGGTACCCGCGGCGTGATGCCCGGCCCGGCCGCCATCGAACTGCCCAGCGCCACATACCTTGTCATCGGGTCACAGCGCCGGGCTGCTCGCCTGGGCCCAGAACCTCTTCGGGATACGGCCGGCCCGCCGGGCCAGGTAACCGGCCTTGACCGCGGACGACATCGCCGCGGCCATCGCGGGCGGATCCGCGGCGCGGGTGACCGCGGTGGCGAGCAGCACGGCGTCGCAACCCAGTTCCATGGCCAGGGCCGCATCGCTGGCCGTGCCGATACCGGCGTCGAGGATCACCGGCACGCCCGCCGCGTCGACGATCATCTCGATGTTGTGCGGGTTGGCGATGCCCAGACCGGTACCGATCGGCGATCCGAGCGGCATCACGGCGGCGCAGCCCGTCGCCTCCAGCCGGCGCGCCAGCACCGGGTCGTCGTTGGTGTACGGCAGCACCACGAACCCATCGTCGACGAGTTGCTCTGCGGCCCTGACCAATTCGATGGCGTCGGGCAGCAAGGTGCGCTCGTCGGCGATGACTTCGAGCTTGACCCAGTTCGTGTGGAGTGCCTCACGGGCCAGCTGAGCGGTCATCACCGCCTCCGCCGCGCCGCGACATCCCGCGGTGTTGGGCAGTGGCGTGATGCCGAGCCGGGTGAGCAGGTCCAGCACGCCCGTGCCGCCGTCGGCGTCGACGCGTCGCATCGCCACGGTGGTCAGCTCGGTCTCCGAGGCGACGAGTGCGGATTCCAGCACCGCGAGGTTGGCGGCGCCCCCCGTGCCGAGGATCAGCCGCGACCCGAACTCCCGTCCCGCGATGCTCAGCTTGCCCACCGAAAAATCAGCCACCCTGCACCGCCGTCACCACTTCGATCTTCGCTCCGTCCGTCAACAGGGTGTCCCACTGTGAACGGGGGATCACCGACCAGTCCACCGCGACCGCGATTCCCTTCTCGGGGATGCCGAGGTGCTCGAGAAGCCCCGACACCGTCGTCTTCTCATCCACCTCGACTGCTTCGTCGTTCACGATGACTTTCATTCGGCGACCGTCACCTCCCTCATCGCTCCCTCCAACTCCGCCGCGATCGTCTCCACGGTCCACGGCGCGAGCAGGAACCCGGACCGGCCGTGGCCGACGGCCACCAGTGTGCGCTCGTCGAGTCGACCGACGAGCGGAAGGTTGTCGGGTGTCATGGGCCGCAGACCCGCCGCGGCCTCGGCGAACTCGTACTCGCCGAGGCCCGGCATCACGGTGCAGGCATCGTCGAGCAGGTCTCGCACGCCGCTGACGGCCGGCGCGGTGTCGCGCCCGTGCTCGTACTGCGTAGCGCCGACCACCACACCGTCACCGCGGGGGACGACGTACACCTGCCGCCCCCGCACCCGGGCGCGGACCACCCGCTGCGGAACCGGCAGGCATCCGCGTCGCCACCGCAACCGCAGCACCTCGCCCTTCACCGGACGCACCGGCAGCCCCGGCCACAACGACGGCGCATCGATGCCGTTGGCCAGCACGACGGTGTCGGCGTCGGCGGCCGCCGCCAGCGAGCCGACCGGCGGTGCCCACTCGACACCGAGGCTTTCGCACTGTGAAGCCAGCGCCTCGAGCACCGCGCGGTTGTCGACTGCGAGCTCGGTCTCAGCCCGGAATCCGTGCCGGATACCTTGGGCCAGAAGCGGTTCCACGTCGCGCGCAGCGGTCGTCATCGTCACCGGGTGCCCCTGGGCTGACAGCCAAGCACCCACCGTCTTCAGGTCGGCGGCATCGGCCGCATCGACGGCGACGACTAGGGACTCGCGCGCGGTGACCACCTCGGGCGGCAGGCTTGCCAGAAACACCTCATGCCACAGCGACAGCGATTCGAGACCGATCTTGAGCAGCTGCTCCTCACCCGGCCAGCCTTCGCTGTGCGGTGCCAGCATGCCGCCGGCGACCCAGGATGCGCCCGGTTCACCCGTGCGGTGCACGCGCACCTGCCAGCCGTCGTGGGCGGCGCGACGGGCCACGGCCAGACCGATGACACCCCCGCCGATCACGGCCAGTCTGGGCATTGCTTCGCTCCCTTCGCCGGCATGACCCGGATCAGGTGTGACGGTAAGAGCCGGCGGCTCACTCTCAGTCCCCGTACCCGGGACTCCCGTGTGGTCGCCTACCAGCCTACGTGGCGGCAACGCTAGCGTTCGAGTGTGTTTGAACCCCGTCTCTACCTGTGCACCGATGCCCGCCGGGAACGCGGAGACCTGGCCGAGTTCGCCGACGCCGCGCTGGCGGGCGGCGTCGACATCATCCAGCTGCGGGACAAGGGGTCGCCCGGGGAGAGGCAGTTCGGCCCACTGGAGGCCCGCCAGGAATTGGAGGCGCTGGAGATCCTGTCGGACGCGGCGCACCGGCACGGCGCGCTGATGGCGGTCAACGACCGTGCGGATATCGCGTTGGCGTCGTCGGCCGACGTGTTGCACCTGGGTCAGGACGACCTGCCGCTCACCGTTGCCCGCGACATCGTGGGTCGCCTCGTGATCGGGCGCTCCACGCACGACGTCGCGCAGGTGGAGGCCGCGGTCAGGGACGACGTCGACTACTTCTGCGTCGGGCCCTGCTGGCCGACGCCCACAAAGCCGGGAAGGCCCGCGCCTGGCTTCGACCTCGTTCGCAAGACCGCCGCGCTGCACACCGACAAGCCGTGGTTCGCGATCGGCGGAATCGACGCCGAACGGCTGCCCGAGGTGATCGAGGCCGGCGCGCGCCGAGTCGTGGTGGTGCGCGCCATCACGGCGGCGGAGGATCCGAAGGCCGCCGCCGAGCAGCTGGCAGGAATGCTCGGCGCCTCGGTTTGATCAGCCCTGCGGGTTGACCTTCAGGGGTAGGGACGCGGTGACCTCGCGCAGCCGGTCCCAGCTCGCGGCGAATCCGGGATGCAACGGCAGCTCTGCCACCTCGTCCTCGGCGACCCAGCGCAGCTCGGCGCTTTCCCGGTTGGGCACCGTGTCGAGCTGCTCCTCGGCGTCGGCGATGACGGTCGTGTAGGTCCAGCCGGAGTTCTCGGCCGTGACGACGGTGGTCCGCACGGTCAATTGATCCGGCGGCAGGCCGGCTTCCTCGTGGGCCTCACGCACGGCCGCCTGCTCGGCGGTTTCGTGGCTGTCGCGTGCGCCGCCCGGCAGTCCCCATGTCCCGCCCTGATGGCTCCACGGGGCGCGGTGTTGGAGCAGCACAGCTGCAGAGCCGTCGGGGCCGGGCGCCCGCAGCAGGAGTCCTGCCGCGCCGTGCCTGCCCCAGAACGCAGCCCCGGTCGCCGAAACCACCCAGCCGTCACCGTCCCCGCGCACGCGTTCAGGATACGAAACCGGCGCGAATTCGTGGCACCTGAATCCGCACGCGTCGCGCCGGTTGCTCTTAGAATTCTTTTATAGAGTTCGGAATGCCCGTCGTAGAGATCGAGACCAGGATGAGGTCCGCGCAGACGTGACTGTGGAGTTGGCGCACCCATCGACCGAACCTCTCGCGTCCCGATCACCGACAACCCCGTCGCATCCGCGTTGGTGGTTTCTCTGGACCACCCCCGGCCGCATCCTCAGCATCGGCATGGTGCTGGCCGCGCTGGTGATCGCCAGCGCCTTCGCGACGTCGACGACGATCAACGACCGTCAGCAGGCGCTGACCACCGTCCTCAACCACACTGAGCCGCTGGCGTTCGCCGCCGGCCAGCTCTATACGACGCTGTCAGTGGCCGACGCCGCCGCGGCCACCGCGTTCATCGCCGGCGCCGAGCCGCGTGCAGTGCGACAACGCTACGAACAGGCCATCACCGACGCCTCCGTCGCGGTGACCAGAGCCTCCAGCGGGCTGACCGAGGAGCCCCTGGTTCAGCTGCTCGGGCGGATCAACGCGCGCCTGGCGGTCTACACGGGGCTCGTCGAGACCGCGAGGACGAACAACCGGGCAGGCAATCCCGTCGGTTCGTCGTATCTGTCGGAAGCCTCCGCGCTGATGCAGCAACAGATCCTGCCCGATGCTCAGCGGCTCTATGAAGAGACATCGGCGCGCGTCGACGCCGAGACGACCGCCTCGACCCGCATCCCCACGCCGGTCATCCTCGTGGTCACCGCGACGCTGCTGTTCGGGGTGTTCGCCAATCGCTGGCTGGCCAAGCGGACGCGACGGCGCGTCAACATCGGCTTCGTGGCGGGCGGCCTCGCGGTGCTGATCATGTTGATGTGGGTCGGTACAGCGCTGATCATCTCGACCACCGACAGCCGCAGCGCCAAGGAGACGGCCGCCGAATCGCTCAAGACGGTGACGACGCTGGCGATCACGGCGCAGCAGGCGCGCGCCGACGAGACGCTGTCGCTGATCCGCCGCGGTGACGAGGATGTGCGCAAACAGTCCTACTACCAGCGCATCGACGAGATGAAGCAGCAGCTGGCCCGCTACGTCGAACGCGACGACTCCATCGACAAGACCGACCTGTCCAACGCGGCGCAGTTGCTCGACCGTTGGCGCGCCGCCGATGACCGGATCACCGCGTACATCGCGGTCGGCAACTACCAGGCCGCGACGCAGGTGGCGCTGGGCACCGGCGAGGACGACGCGACGCCGGCCTTCGACAAGCTCGACGAGGCCCTGACGAAGGGCATCGAGCAGAGCCGGACCCAGTTGCGCAACGACATCGTCAACGCCCGGCGGGTGTTGTCCGGGGCGACCGTGGGCGCCGCGGCGCTGTCGGTCGCGGCGGCGATCGCGGTGGCACTGGGGATCTGGCCGAGATTGAGCGAGTACCGCTGATGAAGAGAGTATGGGGCGCGTTGATCGCGGCGGCTGTGGTGCTCACCGGCTGCGCGGAATCGGCGCCCCCTGTGCCTAATCCCACCGTCACGCTGGCGCCGCCGACGCCGGCCGGGATGGAGGAACTGCCGCCGGAGTCGGCGCGCCCGCCCACCGCGGCCGATGACGACTGCGATCCGCGGGCCAGCCTGCGGCCGTTCGACAGCGCGGCCGAGGCTGAGGCCGCGGTGGCCAACATCAAGGCCCGCGGCAGGCTCATCGTGGGTCTCGACATCGGCAGCAACCTGTTCAGCTTCCGCGATCCGATCACCGGGGAGATCACGGGATTCGATGTCGACATCGCCGGAGAGATCGCGCGCGACATCTTCGGTACCCCGTCGCAGGTTGAATACCGGATCCTGTCCTCGGCGGACCGCATCGAAGCGCTGGAGAACAACGAGGTCGACGTTGTCGTCAAGACGATGACGATCACGTGCGAGCGCAAGGAGCGGGTGAACTTCTCGACCGCGTACCTGACCGCCAATCAGCGGATTCTGGCTCCACGCGATTCCAATATCAGGCAGTCGTCGGATCTTTCGGGCAAACGGGTGTGCGTCGCCAAGGGCACCACCTCGCTGGAGCGTATCCAGCAGATCACTCCGCCGCCCCTGATCGTCGGTGTCGTCACGTGGGCCGACTGCCTCGTCGCGCTGCAGCAGCGACAGGTCGACGCGGTCAGCACCGACGACTCGATCCTTGCCGGCCTGGTGTCGCAGGACCCGTACCTGCAGATCGTCGGTCCATCGATGAACGAAGAGCCCTACGGCATCGGCGTGAACAAGCAGAACACCGGTCTGGTGCGCTTCGTCAACGGCACCCTGCAACGCATCAAACAGGACGGCACCTGGAACACGTTGTACCGCAAGTGGTTGACCGTGTTGGGTCCCGCGCCCGCTCCTCCTGCTGCGAGGTATTCGGACTGATGGCCGAAGCCTTGCACAACGACCGGGACGACGATCGGGACGAGGGCCCGGGCACCCAGCCCGCGGGATACGCGGAGCTGGCTGAACTCTCCGACGACACGATGTCGACGATGCGGCCGATGGCCACCCAGGCGGTGTACCGGCCGAATTTCTTCGATGACGATGAGGACAGCGACGCGCTGGTGCACAGCGGTGACACCGAGCCGCAGGACAACACGACGGCGATCACCCGGCACATGTCCCCGACACGCAGGCTGGGCGGCGGGCTGGTCGAGATCCCGCGGGTACCCGCGCGAGATCCCTTGGCCGCCCTGATGACCGACCCTGTCGTCGCCGAGTCGAAGCGGTTCTGCTGGAATTGCGGCAGGCCCGTCGGGCGGTCCAGTAAAGAGGGCCCGATCAGAAAGAAGGGGGAGTCGGAAGGCTGGTGCCCGCACTGCGGCAGCGCGTACTCCTTTCTGCCGCAACTCAATGTCGGCGACATCGTTGCCGACCAGTACGAGATCAAGGGCTGCATCGCCCACGGCGGCCTCGGATGGGTGTATCTGGCGTTCGACAAGAACGTCAACGACCGGCCCGTCGTCCTCAAGGGTCTGGTGCACTCCGGTGATGCCGAGGCGCAGGCCATCGCGATGGCCGAGCGACAGTTCCTGGCCGAGGTGACCCACCCCGGCATCGTCAAGATCTACAACTTCGTCGAGCACGAGGACAAGCACGGCAATCCGGTCGGCTACATCGTGATGGAGTACGTCGGCGGCACCTCGCTCAAGCAGGCCACGCTGCTCAAACATCACTCACAGATCCGCCTGCCGACGGCCGAGGCCATCGGCTTCATGCTCGAAATCCTGCCCGCCATGGGCTATCTGCACTCGATCGGCCTGGCCTACAACGACCTCAAGCCCGAGAACATCATGGTCACCGAAGATCAACTCAAGATCATCGACCTCGGTGCCGTATCGCGGATCAACTCGTTCGGGTATCTGTACGGGACACCCGGCTACCAGGCCCCCGAAATTGTGCGCACCGGACCGACCGTGGCCAGCGACATCTACACCGTCGGGCGGACACTGGCCGCGCTGACCATGCGGCTGCCCACCAAGAGGGGCCGCTATGTCGACGGGCTGCCCGAAGACAATCCGGTGCTGACCGAGTACGACTCGTTCGCCAGACTGCTGCGGCGCGCCATCGACCCCGATCCGCGCAGACGTTTCCAGAGCGCCGAGGAGATGTCGAGTCAGCTGATGGGCGTGCTGCGTGAGGTGGTCGCCAAGGACACCGGCGTACCGCGACCCGGCCTTTCCACCACGTTCAGCCCGTCCCGGTCGACCTTCGGCGTCGACCTGCTCGTCGCGCACACCGACGTCTACCTCGACGGCCAGGTGCATTCGGAAAAGCTGACCGCCCAGGAGATCGTCAAGGCGCTGCAGGTGCCGCTGGTGGACCCGACCGATGTCGGTGCGACGGTGCTGTCGGCGACACTGCTGAGTCACCCTGTGCAGACGCTGGACTCGCTGCGCGCGGCCCGGCACGGAGCACTGGACTCCGACGGCATCGACCTGAGCGAGTCGGTCGAGCTGCCGCTGATGGAAGTACGCGCGCTGCTCGATCTCGGTGATGTCGCCAAGGCCACCCGCAAGCTCGAGGACCTCGCAGAGCGGGTCGGCTGGCGATGGCGGCTCGTGTGGTTCCGTGCCGTCTCGGAGCTGCTGACCGCCGACTACGACTCGGCCACAGAGCATTTCACCGAGGTGTTGAACACCCTACCCGGCGAGCTGGCGCCCAAGATCGCACTGGCGGCCACCGCGGAGCTCGCAGGCAACTCGGACCGGCACAAGTTCTACGACACGGTGTGGTCGACCGACCATGGCGTGATCTCCGCCGGGTTCGGCCTGGCCAGGACGCAGTCGGCGGAAGGCGACCGCGATGCCGCGGTCCGCACACTCGACGAAGTACCGGCTACCTCCAGGCATTTCACGACGGCGCGGTTGACGAGCGCGGTGACGCTGCTGTCGGGGCGGTCGACGAGCGAGATCACCGAGGAGCACATCCGCAACGCCGCCCGGCGGGTCGAGGCGCTGCCCGACACCGAACCTCGCGTGCTGCAGATTCGCGCCCTGGTGTTGGGAACGGCGATGGACTGGCTGGCCGACAACACCGCCAGCACGAACCACATCCTGGGATTTCCGTTCACAGAGCACGGATTGCGGCTCGGCGTCGAGGCGTCGCTGCGCAGCCTCGCGAGGGTGGCGCCCACCCAGGCGCACCGCTATGCGCTGGTGGATCTGGCCAACAGCGTCCGTCCGATGTCTACGTTCTGAGTTCGATGTAGGCGCTGACCACGTCGATCAGTGTCTGCAGGTCCCGCGAGCTGTCCATCGGCTCGTGCCACATCATCTGTGCGGCGACGATGCCGCGCAGCGTATTCCAGATCAACGTTCCGACCCGGGTGGCGTGCGGAGCCGACAGTCCCTCGCCGAGTTGGCGGCCGAACGCGGTGAGTTGGGCCATCAAATCGACCAGGTGGGCGTTCACCGCTTCGGTTCGGGCACCGCGGGTCGAGATCAGGATCTCGATGGCGGCGCGCGATGTCGGACTCGAAAATGCCTGCCAGACAGCGTTGACGACGAAAGCCACCCGTTCGCGTCGCTCCAGCCGCGCCGTCTCGGACTCCAGTGCCTGCAGCGTCGCCAGCAGTTCGGCGAACCCCGTGTCGACCACCGCCATGAGCAGTCCGTCGAGGTCACCGAAGTGGTACTGGACCACGCCCCAGGTCACTCCCGCGCGGTCGGTGATGCGCCGCACGCTGGGCGGGGCGAAGCCGTCGTCGAGGATGCAGCGGACCGTCTCGTCGATGACCGCCGTGCGGGTGCGCTCTGCGCGGGGTTGCGCCCCGGTGGGCGGTCGACGCGGCGCGGTCATAGCTCCCGTCTACCACATCACGCCAGGCAGTTGGTCCGAGCCGCGGAGGGCGTTCGCGGCGAGGATGCCGGCCTTCGCTGCGCAGACCGCATCGATGGCGTTGACGGCCCGCGCGGCCGTCGCGATGACACCACCCTGGTTGTGGTCGATGCCGGAGGTGCCGACATGGCAGTTGATCTCGATGCCCGGACTGCCGTCGACGATCACCCGGTGTACGCCGGGATGTCCGGCGGGCGGGAACGGCCAGTCCGGGGCCGCGGCGGGGGTCAACCTGTTCACGTGTTCCATCGTGAGGACCGCACGCCCGCCGGACCATCCCTCCACTGCGAACCTCACCGAGGCGACATGACCGGGGTCGACGCGCATCATCGTGCAGTGGATGGTCTGCGGGGTCACCCATTTCTCGTGCCGTTCCCTGACCTCGTCGAGTTCGATGCCCAGACCGGAGGCGAGACTGCGAACCTGGGCACCCCACATCGAGGCCAGCACGCCGGGGCTGAACAGTATCGGTGTGTGATCCGGCTTCGTCCCGAAACCGAAACTGACCCCGGTGAATTCGGCGTCGTCGTAGGTGCCGTAGTCGAAGATCTCCTGCACCGTCACCGCGGTGGCCCTGGCGGCCAGGCTCAGTGCGGTGTTCACCAGCGTGTCGCCGGAGAACCCAGGGTCGATGCCGTTGATGTACAAGGTCGAATCTCCGTGGGCGCAGGCCTCCTGCAGCGGCCCGCGAAGCCAGTCGTCGGCCTGCTCCGGCGCCACCATCCAGACGAACGACGTGCCCACCACGTTCACCCCGGCGCGCAGGAACCGGCTGATCTCGTCGAGCGCTTCCATCGGGCGGGTCTCGGCCTGCGACGTGTACACCACGCAGTCGGCGTCGAGTGCCAGCAGAGCGTCGATGTCGTCGGTCGCGGTGACTCCGACGGGTCCGGCCAGCCCGCAGAGTTCGGCGGCATCGCGGCCGATCTTGTCCGGGCTGTTCGCGTGTACGCCGACGAGCTCGAGGTCCGGACGTTCGATGATGGTGCGCAGCGCGTGAATTCCGACGTTGCCGGTGGAGAACTGGATGACCTTCGGCATCGGTGGACACTCCTCACAGCAGGTCGGTGATGGTCTTGAGGCCCGATTCGTAGAGCACGCCGGGCATCATGCCGCCGTCGATCTCGATCGTGGTGCCGTTGATGAAGTCCGCCTCCCCGGAGGCGAGGAACACGCAGGTGCGGCCCACCTCGGCCGGTTCGCCGCCGCGCTTGAGTGGGATCGCGTCGAAATACGTTGCGCCGGTGGGGTCGTCTTTGGGCAGCACGAACGAACGGAAATTCTCGGTGATGGTGGGGCCGAGCGCCACGCAGTTGACCCGGACGCGCGGGCCCCATTCCTCGGCGAGCGACCGGGTCATATGGTTCAGGCCGGCTTTGGCGGCCCCGTACGACACCAGTGTCGGAGAGCCTGCGGGGTGGCCCGCGCCGCTGGAGATGTTGATGATGCAACCCATGCCGTCCTGACTCTTCATCTGCCGGTAGGCGCGGATCGCGAACCACATCGGGCTGATCAGGTTCATCTGAACCGCGAAGGCATGAAACAACATCGTCCGCTCAAGGTCGTCGTCGGACGTGGGGGCCCCCTGGATGCGGGAAACCAGGGCGGGCACGTCGTCGACGTGCGGCGCCGGGACCGTTCCGCCGGCATTGTTGACCAGAATGTCCACTCGCCCATAGGTTTCCGCTACCCGCGTGACCAACGAGTCGATGGCACGGTAGTCACCCTGGTCGCACACCAGCTGCGCGGACCGCTGCTGCCACTGCGGATGCTCCTCCGTCCCGGGCAGGGCGGCCAGGGCCGAACGCGAGCAGCCGATGACGGTGGCGCCTGCGCGAAGGAGTTCGTGGGCGATGCCGACACCCACGCCCCGGCTCGTTCCCGTGACGATCGCGATCTTTCCGCCGAGCACACCTGCCATGCCTGGTCCTCTCTTCAACCGTGAAAACATTACATGCTTAATTATTCTTTCGGCAGCAACAACGAATTCCGTTGCTGGACGCTCGAAATTGACGCGGATGCACACGAGGTGGTTGAACCACCTCTGGCCGAATGTGGCCAAACCACCAGGTGAAAGCACATGGTGGAGATTCGCGACAACGTATGGTCATGCCGCGGATTCCGTAGTAATGTGACCCACCACACACGGTGACGTCATCGGCGCAGCTTTGAGCAGCTAGGGCGCGATCCCCTGACCTCACCTGCGATACGCACAAAGATTTCGGCTCATCTCTCTGTCAAGGGAGGCCCCTTACGTGTCCCTATCAGAACCGCTGCCCGCATCGGCTACCCAGCGGGTGTTCCGGCCGGATCCCACCTCGTTCGACCTGCGCGAGGAACATCACCGCGCGACGTTCTCCGCCAGCCAGCTCTCGCCCTCGACCGTTCTCGTGACCATTCACGGCGAAATCGACGCGACGAACAGCACGGCGCTGGCGAACTACATCGAGAAGCGCCTGGGCGCCTCCCGCAAGCTCATTCTGGACCTGCAGACCGTCGAGTTCTTCGGCGCCGCGGGCTTTGCCGCGCTGTCCAACATCAACGTCGTGTGCGCCCGCCGCGGTGTCCGGTGGTCGCTTCTGGCCGGCACCCACGTGCGCAGACTGTTGAAGGTCTGCGACCCGAGGCGCGAACTGCCCGTCGCCCAGGAGTCAGCCAAGTACTCCCGCACACGCCCGAGCAATCGCGAGCTCCTCATTGGTGGGTACAACTAGCACGGTCGTCGGAGCGCCGTCGGGTGAGATGCGCCGGGCATTCCTGTCCGGGCTCTGGTTGAGTTGCTCGTCGAGCTCGATACCGAGCGCGGCGAGGCCCGACAAGGCGTCACGTCGGACCGCAGCGTCGTTCTCCCCCACCCCTGCGGTGAACGTGATGACGTCGGTCGTGCCGAGCACCGCCAGGTACGCACCGAGGTACTTCCGCAGCCGGTGGATGTACACGTCGTAGGCCAATTGTGCTGCGTCGTCGCCTGATTCGATCCGGCGGTGCAGTTCCCGGAAATCGATCTCGCCGCCGAGGCCGCGGACACCCGAGCGCCGGTTGAGCAACGACTCGACGTCTTCGACGCTCATTCCGGCTTCCCGCCACAGGTAGAAGATCACGCCGGGATCGACGTCGCCGGAGCGGGTCCCCATCACCAACCCCTCCATCGGGGTGAGTCCCATAGACGTCTCCACCGGCCTGCCCCCGACGATGGCCGAGGCCGACGCCCCGTTGCCGAGATGCAGGACGATCTGCCTCAGCGATTCCAGTGGTGCACCGAGGAACAGGGCCGCCTGCTCGCTGACGTATTGATGCGACGTCCCGTGGAATCCGTAGCGCCGGATGTGCCACTCGTCGGCCACATCGGCATCGATGGCGTAGGTCGCGGCCGCGGGGGGAAGGTCGTGGAAGAACGCGGTGTCGAACACCGCGACGTGCGGCAGGTCGGGCAGCGCTGTGCGCGCCACCTGGATACCCTCGATCGCCGGCGGATTGTGTAGCGGCGCAAGGGGTGCCAGCTTCTCGAGGCGCTCGATCAGCGCATCGTCCACGACAGTCGGCTGGTAGAGGTCCGGGCCCCCGTGAACCACGCGGTGCCCGACGGCGACCAACCCGAGGTCGTCGAGCCGGTGCCCGTCGGAGGCCAGCAACTCGAAAACGACCTGCATCGCCGCGGCATGGTCGGCGACGCCCGGCCCGTTCTCGCCAGCCGTGTCGCCGATTCTCTCGACGATGCCGTCGGCAACCAACTCACCCGAATCCGGTTCGACCACTGCGTATTTCACCGAAGAAGAGCCGGAGTTGAGCACCAGAACCGAGCGTGTCATCGCCTCGTCCCCTGCGCTTGGATGGCGGTGATGGCCACGGTGTTCACGATGTCTTCCACCAGTGCGCCGCGCGAGAGGTCGTTGACCGGCTTGTTCAGCCCCTGAAGCACCGGTCCGATCGCGATCGCGCCCGCGCTGCGCTGCACGGCCTTGTAGGTGTTGTTGCCGGTGTTGAGATCCGGGAAGATCAGCACGGTGGCATGACCCGCCACAGCTGAGTCCGGCATCTTCGTCGCCGCGACGGACGGCTCCACCGCGGCGTCGTACTGTATCGGACCCTCGACCCTGAGCTCGGGCTCGCGCGATCGCACCAGTTCCGTTGCCTTCCTGACCTTGTCGACATCGGCGCCGGTGCCGGAGGTGCCCGTGGAGTAGGACAGCATCGCGACCCGTGGGTCTATTCCGAATTGGGCTGCGGTGCGGGCCGACGAGATCGCGATGTCGGCCAGCTGCTCGGCCGTCGGGTCGGGCACGATCGCACAGTCTCCGTACGCCAGTACCTCGTGCGCAAGGCACATCAGGAAGATGCTCGAGACCGTCGAGACGTCCGGCAAGGTCTTGATGATCTCGAACGCCGGCCGGACCGTGTGCGCGGTGGTGTGCCGGGCACCGGAGACCATGCCGTCCACCATGTCGTTGTGCACCAGCATCGTGCCGAAATACGAGACATCGTGGATGATTTCGCGGGCCTGCTCGACCGTGACGCCCTTGTGGGCGCGCAGCTTCGCGTACTGCTCGGCGAACTGGTCGCACAACTCGCTCGTCTGCGGATCCAGCACGGCCGCGGCCGACAGGTCGACGCCGAGTTCGGCAGCGCGTGCCCGGACCTGCGCCTCATCGCCGAGAATGGTGAGGTCGGCGACCGAGCGCTGCAGCAACCGGCCCGCCGCCTTGAGGATGCGGTCGTCGTTGCCTTCGGGCAGCACGATGCGCTTGCGGTCCGCGCGCGCCTGATCGAGCAGTTGGTAGGTGAACATCTGCGGGGTCACCACGGACGGGATCGGGATGGCCAACTGCGCCAGCAGATCCGCGGTGTCGACGTGGGTGTCCATCAGCGTCAGCGCGGTGTCGATCTTGCGCTGCGACGTCGACGTCACCCGTCCCCGCGTCTCGGCGACCCGCCTGGCCGTCTCAAAGGTGCCGAACCTCGTCTCGATGATCGGCAGCCGCTGACCGAGTCCCGACACCAGCGACGCGATCGCCGGGTGCAATGTGAGCCCGCCGTTGAGGATCACCCCCGACAACGACGGAAAGCCCTCCGCGGCATGGGCACTGAGCACCGCGAGGACGACGTCGGAACGGTCGCCCGGCGTGACGACCGCGACACCGTCGGTGAGTCGCTCCAGGACATGTTCTGCCGTCATCCCGGCGACCAGGACATCGAGCACCTCACGGTGCAGCAGCGCGCGGTCGCCCTGCACCACCGTGCCCTCGACCGCGGCCTGCAGCTCGGCGACCGACGGCGCCACCAGAAGCGGCTCCTCCGGCAGCACGTAGCTGCGCTGCCCGGTCTTCTTCAGCGCCTCGCGCACCTCGGCGAGCTGCGCGGGATCACACCGGTTGGCGACCACCGCCGCGGTGTGGGCGTGCTGAGCGGCGATCTCGTCGACGCAGACCTCGACGACCTGGGCGACCTGCTCCGGAGTGCGGCCCTTGCCTTTGACGGCGAGCACCACCGGCGCGCCGAGGTTGGCCGCGATACGGGCATTGACCGACAGTTCGCTGGGGGCGGCCACGTCGGTGTAGTCACTGCCGACCACGAGCACCGCGTCGCACCGATCGGCAACCCGGTGATAACGGTCGACGATCTCGCCGAGGGCGGCTTCGGGGTCCTCGTGCAGCTGGTGATACGTGACGCCGACGCAGTCGTCGTAGGGCAGGCCGGCCGTCGTGTGGTCGAGCAGCAGCTCGAGGATGTAGTCCCGGCTCTCGGCGTCCCCGCGCGTGATTGGTCGGAACACCCCGACCCGGGCGACGGTCGCCGCAAGCCGGTGCAAGATCCCCAGCGCGATGGTCGACTTTCCGGTGTCGCCTTCCGGCGACGCGATGTAGATGGCGGAGATGGCTGTGTCGGCAGCATCAGGCACGGGTCAAGCCTACGGGCGGGGCTAACTGGCGGTCATGTCGACCGGCACGCTCAGCGTGGCCAGCAGACCGCGATGGTCGGCGCCGGGCACCACCACGGTCTGCGCTGCCGTCGCCGACGAGTTCTTCGTGAGGATGTGATCGATACCGATGAGCGGCGGTCGCGGCCCCCGGCCCGGATAGGAACGGGCGAGCCCGGCGCGGGCATCGACACCCGCATCTCGGTAGCCGGTGTCGAGAAGCCTGCGGAACGGCGCCATCTCATAGGTGGCGTTGAAGTCCCCGGCAACGATCACCGCACCGGCACCCGCGGTGCGGCCGATCTCGCGCAGGGTGTCCGGGAACAACGCGATGTCGGAGCGCCACGCATCGATGGGCATCGGCCACGGCGCGGCGAGGTGCACCGACAACACCGTGGTGTCGACGCGCACGCCGGGGATCTTGATGCGGGTCCCGATCATCGGCATCGCGTAGCCGTCGATACGCCCGGAGTGCACGATCGGGTGCCGGCTCCAGATGCCGATCCCGGAAGCCATCGGCGCGGGCACGATCACCCGGTGTGGGAACACCGCGTCCATCCCGGCCGCCGCCAGGCCGTCGGCCGCCTCCTGCGTCATCTCCTGGACGGCCACGACATCGGCGGTGTTCCCGGCCAGCGCGACGAACGCGGCGGGATCGGCTTGCCCCATACCGAGATTCGCGGTCAGTACTCGAACGTCGACCGATGCCGTCGCCGTCGCCGCCGGACCACCGAACACCGGGTAGCGGGGCACGTACACCCACAGCAGCGCCACCGTGATGGCGAACGCCACCAGCGTGAGAACGAATCGCCTGCCGAGCCCGAACAGCAGCACCGCGACCGGGGCGGCGACCGTCAGATACGGCGCCGCCGCCGCCAGAATGAGCGTCGGATGCCCCGAGATGGGCAGGTAGCGGGCAACCAGTCCTGCTGTCGCGACGGCCAGAGCCCCCAGGCCCAGCAGCGTCGCGAGAAGTCGGATCATCTCGCCGGTGTGTCAGCCGAGCTTGCGCAGCCTCGGTTCCAGGTCGCGCTGGAACAGCTCCAGGAAGCGGCGCTGATCGTGGCCGGGGGCGTGGAAGACGAGGTGGTTGAGGCCCCAGTCCACATAGTCCTTGACCTTGGCCACCGCCTCGTCAGGATCCGACGCGACGATCCACCGCTTGGCGACCTGCTCGATGGGCAGTGCGTCGGCCGCCTTCTCCATCTCGATCGGGTCGTCGATGGAGTGCTTCTGCTCGGCGGTCAGCGACAGCGGCGCCCAGAACCGCGTGTTCTCCAGTGCCAGTTCGGGATCGGTGTCGTAGGAGATCTTGATCTCGATCATCCGGTCCACGTCGTCGGGGTTCTTGCCCGCCGCCTCTGCGCCTTCGCGCATCGCAGGGATCAGCTTGTCCTTGTAGAGCTCCTCGCCTTTGCCGGAGGTGCAGATGAATCCGTCGCCTGCGCGGCCTGCGTACTTGGCGACCTGCGGACCGCCCGCGGCGATGTAGATCGGGATGCCGCCCTCGGGAACGTCGTAGATGCTGGCGCCCTTGGTCTTGTAGTACTCGCCGTCGAAGTCGACGCGGTCCCCGAGCCACAGTTCGCGCATCAGGCGCACCGACTCGCGCAACCGTGCGTAGCGCTCCTTGAACTCGGGCCATTCACCCTCGTAACCGGTCGCGATCTCGTTGAGCGCCTCCCCGGTGCCGACACCGAGGAAGATGCGGCCCGGATACAGGCAGCCCATCGTCGCGAACGCCTGCGCGATCACGGCGGGGTTGTAGCGGAACGTCGGGGTGAGCACCGAGGTACCCAGCTGCAGACGCTTGGTGCGCTCACCCACGGCGGTCATCCAGGCCAGCGAGAACGGCGCGTGACCGCCTTCATGCCGCCAGGGCTGGAAGTGGTCGCTGACGGTGGCGCTGTCCATGCCGTGCTCTTCGGCGGCGACGGCGAGTTCGACGAGTTCGCGGGGCGCGAACTGCTCCGCCGACGCCTTGTAGCCCAGTTTCAGTTCAGCCATAAGTATGTTTCTACACTCGCCCCATGGCTCCCGTTGTCACGGCCGTCACCGATCGAGTCCACTTCGCGCAGACCGAGCTGGTGAATTGGACGCTGGTTGCCGACGGGGACGGCGTGATCCTGATCGACGCGGGGTTTCCCGGCCACCGCGCCGACGTGCTGGCTTCACTTCGCGGGCTGGGTTTCGGCGCCGGGGATCTGCGCGCAATCCTGTTGACGCACGCCCACATCGATCACTTCGGGACCGCCATCTGGTTCGCCACCGAACACGGGACGCCGGTGTACTGCCACCCCGACGAGGTGGGTCACGCCAAGCGCGAGTATCTGGAGCAGGCGTCCCCGCTCGCGGTGGCCACTCACGCCTGGCAGCCCATGTGGTTGAAGTGGTCGGTGTCGGTCATGCGCAAGGGCGCGCTGACGCACGCGGGCATTCCCACGACGGAGTCACTCAGCGCGGACATCGCCGCCGGGCTGCCGGGGGCACCGCAGGCGGTGCCGACCCCCGGCCACACGGGCGGGCATTGCTCGTATGTGGTGGACGGGGTGCTGGTCAGCGGAGACGCCCTGATCACCGCTCACCCGGTGGCCCGGCGCCGCGGTCCGCAGCTGCTGCCCTCGATGTTCAACCACGACGAGGCGGCCTGCCTGCGCAGCCTGGAGGCATTGGGGATGCTCGACACCGACGTGCTGCTGCCCGGTCACGGTCCGGTGTGGCGGGGCCCGGTGAAGGATGCGGTGACTCAGGCGCGTCACGTTAGCGTCTGGTAGCCCAGCAGGAAGATCGCGGTCAGCGCCAGACCGCAGGCAACGACGATCGACGGCATCAGGATCATGGCATCGAGCTCGTCGTCGTCGAGCACGTCGTCCTCGAAGCGGCCGAACAGCACCCGGGCGATGCCGGTGCGCCGGAAAGTGTGCACGATGACACGCACCGTTCTGGTGTCCCGCCTGCGGCCGACGAGCAGGCGCGACACCCCGCCGAACACGAATGTCAGTGCGGCAGCAGCCAGCAACAGCCAGCCCACGGTCGCCTGCGACACGTCGCCAAGCCTATAGTCCCAAGTGCTCTCGCAGTGTGTGCCCGGCGTACTCGGTGCGGAACCTCCCCCGCTTCTGCAGTTGGGGTATCACCGAGTCGACGAACTCGTCGAGGTCGTCGGCGGGAAGCAGGACCCGCGGGTTCGCGGGTGTCGGCGTCGAAAAGCCCTGAACCAGAACGGGAAATCCCTGTGGTCGGGCGGGCAGCGTGCCGACACCGCGAACGGTGAACCGCTGCCCGCGGTGCTCGACGGCGTGGATGCGGCCGGGATCCACATAGTGACCGGTGACGCGGTCAGCGAGAACGGCGCCCGGCGCCCAGCTCTCCCAGAACTTCGTGACGACGGCGATGAATTCTCCCGATCCGTCGCAGGCCCAGCCGGCTCGTCCGCGCGACAGGTGGTCCAGGGTGACGAGCCGGCGCGCCACCTCGAACGGGATGTCGTCGGTGGTGTCGACAACCGCGACGAGGCCGATCCGCTCAGTGGTGGCGGCCAGAGCAGCCAGGACGGTGAAGTTCTCGCAGAGAACGAAATCGAGCAGGCCGTGCTCGGCGGTGCGGGTCCATCGGACCGCCGTGTCGAAATCGGCCCCTGCCGGAAGCCGCACCCCGACGTGAATCTGCCCGTGCGCGTTGTCCGTCAACGCCCGATGCCCCACCGTTGCGCGAGCAGCTGGTGGGAACGCAGGCGGTCGGCGTGATCGTGGGTGACTGACGTGACAACCAGCTCGTCGGCGCCGGTGACTCGCCGCAGATTGTCCAGGCGGTGGGCGACCTCGTCTGGGTCACCGACGAATTGCGTTGCGAGGCGATCCTTCACGAGCTCCTCCTGCTCGGCAGTGAGGGGGTGCACGCGGTCGGGGTCCGGGTACGGGACGGCCCCGTCGCCCGCGCGGATCGAGTACACCCAGTGCCCATAGCTAGACGCCAGGTGCTTGGCCGTGCCGCTGTCGGCTGCGACCACCACATCGGCAGAGACGACGACGTACGGCTCGGCGAGGGCGGCGGATGGTTGGAAGCCTGCGCGGTAGACCTCGACGGCCTCCAGTGCTGTCGCAGGGGTGATGTGATAGCTGGCCACGAACGGCAGTCCGTAAGCGGCTGCGACCTGCGCGCTCTGCCCCTTGCTGCTTCCGAACACCCACGGCGTCAGCGGCGCGCCCTCGCCGGGGACTGCGTGCGCATCGACGCCGTCAATCTCGTAGGTGCCCGCGAGAAGCGCGAGGATGTCGCCGACCTGCTCGCCGAAATCCGGCGCCTCCGCGCCAGGTTGCTGCAGAACCGACATCTTGGCTCTCAGGCGTGGGTTGCGCATCAGCGTGGTCACGTCGAACGGAGAGGGCACCACGACACCGTCCACCTCGCGCCAGGGCGGAACGGGTCTGGGTGTCCGTGGCTTGTCGCCCACCTTCTGCGCCTCGCGGCGGCGCTGACCCGAGCGCCCGACCCCGAGATCGATGCGGCCGGGATGAAATGCCTCGAGAATCCCGAAGCTTTCGACGACCGCGATCGCGGTGGTCTGGCCGAGCTGCACCGCGGCGGCGCCGACGCGAATTGTGCTGGTGGACGCGGCGATCTGGCCGATCAGCGCCGCGGGTGACGAGCTGGCCACCGACACGAAGTGGTGTTCGGCGACCCAGAACCGCTTGAATCCCCAGTGCTCGGCATGCTGGGCGAGGTCGACCGTGTTGCGCAGCGCAGTGGCGGGATCGGCCCCTTCGGGCACCGGCGACAGATCGAGAATCGACAGGGGGACGGTCATGGGGTCCTTTCCAATCCGAGCCGCCGGCGCAGCGTCTCACCGTCGCGGTAGGCGGCACGAAAGCCGGCGTTGCGCTGCAATAACGGCACCACTTCATCAGCGATCACGGGCAGGTCGGTGGAGTGCACCGCCGGACGCAGCCGTACGCCGTCCACCCCGAGCTGCTGCCAGCGACAGATCTTTGCGGCGAGTTCGGCCGGTGTGCCGCTGAATACTTCGGCGTCGGAGCGTTCGTCGACCACGTCGGCGAAGGTGACGTAAAGATCGGCGTAGACCTGCAGTGCGCGTCCACCGGCGGCGGCGACTTCGTCCAGGATCGTCGCGAGTGACTCGTCACCTTTCGGCGTGACGAACACGAGATCGGCACTGCGGGAGGCGAATTCATAGACACTCTGGTTGTGCGCCAGCGCGGCCACGACGAGTCGTTCGCCACAGATCTCCCGGACGGTGCCGACGGTGTCGGCGGCGGATCGGAACGGGTCTACCCCGGGTTCGCGCCCGAACAGTTCCGCTTCGTGGCGCGAGCTGCTGACTCTTACCTGCCACCCCGCTCGGCCTCGCGAGATGTCGTCCAGTCCCGCAAAAGCTTTCGCTAGCCGGGACGGATCTGTGTAGGTGGCCACGCCTACCGGGATCAGCCCGAGGTGACGGGTGGCCGGCGCGATGTGCGCGGCGAGCAGGACCGCGTCGGGGCGCCCGGCCAGCCAGCGTGGTTCGATCTCGGGCCGCCTCCTGCGCTGCGGGCCCAGCGAGTCGTCGAAGGTCACGAAGTCGAGCAGAGCGCGCTCGGCGGTGGCCGCGGCCGCCGCCCAGTACTCCCCGTCGGCGACCGGCCGGGTGTCGGTGGTGTGGCGCCACGCTTGCGGATGCCAGCCATAGCCCTCCAGCGCCACGGCGAGGCGCGGAGGCCCGGTCACGACAGTTCCTTGAGAAACGCCATCGGATACACCTCGCCCTCGGCGGGCAGCGGCTCGTCGAGCCGGCTGTAGCCCATCGAGAGGTACAGCGCCTCGGCCTCGGGCTGGCGATCCCCTGTCGTCAGGTAGATGCGTCGGTATCCGAGTACGGCGATGTCGGCCTCGAGGCGTGCCACCAGGGCACGCCCGTACCCGAGGCGGCGGTGGCCGCTGTCGGTCCAGATGCGCTTCAGTTCGGCGGTGGTGTCATCGAAGCGGCGGAACGCGCCCCCGGTCACGGGCCGGTCGCCGAGCAGGCCGACCACCAGGGCGCCGCCGGGGGCAGCGAACTCCTCGGCCGGATACCCCCGCAGCCAGGCGTGCACCCTGTCGCGCACACCGCCGTAGCGGATGGCGTACTCGACCGCGAGTTCGTCGATGAGCGGTGCGGCCAGTGGATCGTCCTGACCCACCGCTACGAAACGCAGCTCACTCACGGCCGAGGCGGACATCACCTACATGTCTAACGCAGCATCGGCGGTCGCATTTCCATGCAGGGTCATTTACTCACCGTGAGCCGATGTCGGAGCTGGTCGGCGGTCACTGACCAACCGCGGTCGTGGTCGTCGAAGCCCTCCTGCGGAAGCAGCGAATGCTCGATCGACATCAACGTCGCGTCGTCGCCGTGCGGTTCGAACACGACGTCGACGATGCTCTGTGCCGTCGGGTCCGACCATCGGGAGTGGCTCCAGCTGAAGCGCAGTCGATGCGGCCGGTCGATGTCGAGGAACTGTCCGGTGATCAGCACCAGCGGTCGGTCGTCGCCGCCGACCCCAGTGTCCACGTCGAACCGCACCCGTCCACCGACGTGCGCCTCGATCGTGATCGCGACACATCGGGACGGGCGCGGACACATCCAGTCCGCGAGTGCCTCCGGGTCCAGCCATTCGTCGAACACCACGTCGGGAGTGGCCGGCATCACCCGTTGCACCCGCACCACCGGATCAACGTTCACCGGCCGCGGCCCCTCGTGCGCAGCCGCTCCGCGAGCGCGTCGGCGCGCGTCGACCAGAACTCGGTCTGCTCGTCCATCCATCGCCGGGCTTCGGCCAGACCGTCGGGCTGCAACGACAACCAGTGCTCGCGACCACGCACCTCCCGTCGCACCAGGCCGGCCGATTCCAGCACGCCGATGTGGCGTGACACCCCGGCGAAGGTCATCGGCAGCGGGGCGGCCAGGTCGGTGATGCGCGCATCGCCGCCGCGAAGAGTTTCAAGCAGCCTGCGCCGCGTCGGATCCGAGAGCGCGGCATACGCGCGGTCCAATCCCGAATACTCAACCATTTTGTTGACTATAGCGGGCGAGCATGATCTCCTGGAAACCAGATATTCAAATTATTTGTTTAACGATGGGATTCTCCGTGAAACCACCCCGCATCGTGTCGGCACAGGAATGGGACGCCGCCCACGCAGACATGCTGGCCGACGAGAAAGCGTTCACCCGGTCCCGTGACGCCTTGGCCGCACAGCGCAGACGCATGCCGTGGACACCCGTCGACCGGCAGTACCGGTTCGAAGGACCTGACGGGACGGCGACCCTGCTCGACCTGTTCGCCGGCCGCAGGCAACTGATCGTCTACCGGGCCTTCATGGACCCGGGCGTGGGCGGCTGGCCCGAACACGGTTGCGTGGGGTGCTCTTTGATGGCCGACCACATCCCGAACCTGTCGCACCTCAACGCGCGCGACACCACGCTCGTCTACACCTCACGCGGGCCACAGTCCGACATCGCGCGTATTCAGAGGCAGATGGGATGGAACATCCCCTGGTACACCATGATTCCCGGTCAGCACGCCTTCGATGTGGACTTCGGCGTCGACGAATGGCACGGCACCAACGCGTTCATCCGAGGCGACGACGACCGGATCTACCGCACCTACTTCGTCAACGGACGCGGTGACGAGGCATTCGTCAGCACCTGGAACTTCCTCGACATCACCGCACTCGGCCGCCAGGAGACCTGGGAGGACTCACCGCCCGGGTACCCCCAGAGCGCGCCGTATCAATGGTGGCGCCACAGCGACGCGTACTAGCTGTGATGTCCAGGGAGGTTGGTCAGCCGGGTGACCGGTGGGCGGCCTCCAAGGGCGGAGTGGGCTCGATGGTGATTGTAGAAGTGCAGCCAGCCCGGTAGGGCAGCGTTGCGCTGCTCGGTGCATTCGTAGAGGCGGGCGTAGGCCCAGCCATCGGCCAGCGTGCGGTGAAATCGTTCGATCTTTCCGTTGGTCTGCGGCCGGTAGGGCCGGGTGCGCTTGGGGGTGATGTGCAGCTCGTTGCAGGCATCGCGCCAGGCGTAGGACTTGTAGGCCGACCCGTTATCGGAGAGCACTCGTTCGACGGTGACACCTCGCTCGGCGAACCACGTGACGGCACGTTGCAAGACGCCGATGGCGGTAGCCGACTTTTCATCGGCACAGATCTCGACGTAGGCGACACGAGAGTGATCGTCAATCACTGTGTGCAGGAACGCTGTTCCGATCTTGGGCCGATAATCATTGCCGCGTTTACCGGTGCGGTAGGCGGTGCTCCTGGCGTTGCGTTTGCTCTGCTGCCGACTCAGAAATCTATGCCCACCGCCGTCGGGGATGTTGGCGAACTTCGTGACGTCGACGTGGATCAGCGAGCCGGGATAGTCATGTTCATACCGGCGCAGCGGTTCGCCGGTGATCCGATCAATGTGCGACAGCCGGTTGATTCGGCACCGGGTCAGCACGGCGTGCACGGTGGAGGCCGCTATGCCGAGTTGGCCCGCTATCTGCACGGGCCCCAGACGTTGGCGCCACCGTAGTTTCACCACCCGCCGCGCGACCGGCAGTGCGGTCTTGTTCGGGCTGCGATGCGGCCGTGAACTGCGGTCGACCATGCCGGCCACGCCCTCGGCGCGATATCGGTCTGCCCACTTCTTGGCCGTCCTGGCGCAGACCATAAACATCTTGGCCGCTGCGGCACAGGTCCAACCGGACTCGACGACGAGCCGAGCGAGCCTCAAACGAGCGCGGGGAGTCAGAGCAGCGTTAGCGTGGGACACGAAGGCCTCCTGGTTGGTGAAGCGGTTCCTAGACAGCTCCACTTCACAACCGGAGGCCTTCACCTGTCACACAGGCTCACCGATACCGACCAGGACAACCTCCCTGGACATCACAACTAGCCGCGGCCCTTTCCCCCGAGAACTTGACACGTGTAAAGTTTCGCCGCATGAACACCATCCGCGGCAAGACCATCGCCATCACCGGGGCGGCCCGAGGCATCGGCTTCGCGACCGCGCAAGCGTTGCTCAAGCGCGGTGCGCGCGTGGTGATCGGCGACCGCGACGTGGCGATGCAGGAGTCGTCGGTCGCTTCGCTGACCAACCTCGGACCGGTGTCGGGGTATCCCCTCGACGTCACCGACCGGGCGTCGTTCGAGACGTTCCTCGACAAGGCCCGCACCGACGGCGGCGGTCACATCGACGTACTGATCAACAATGCCGGCGTAATGCCGGTCGGTCCGTTCCTGGACGAGACCGAACAGTCGATCCGGTCCTCGCTGGAGGTCAACGTCTACGGCGTGCTCACCGGCTGTCAACTCGCCCTGCCCGAGATGGTCAAGCGGCGCAGCGGCCACATCATCAACATCGCCTCGCTGTCGGGTCTCATCCCGCTCCCCGGCCAGGTCGTCTACGTCGGCGCCAAGTACGCGGTCGTCGGGCTGTCCACGGCGCTGGCCGATGAGATGGCGCCCCACGGTGTGGACGTCTCGGTGATCATGCCGCCGTTCACCAACACCGAACTGATCTCGGGCACCAAGTCCGGCGGCGCCATCAAGCCGGTGGAGCCCGAGGACATCGCTGCGGCGATCATCAAGACGCTGGAAAAGCCGAAGACCCATGTGTCGGTGCCGCCACCGCTGCGGTTCACCGCCCAGGCCGCGCAGATGCTGCCGCCCAAGGGGCGGCGCTGGATGAACAAAAAGCTCGGGCTCGACGACGTGTTCCTGGACTTCGACGTCGCCAAGCGCAAGGCCTACGAGGATCGTGCGCGGTCCGCCCAGGGTGTCGTCGAAGGATCCGGCCAGAGCTAGCCGAAGGCCGGAATGGGGTCGCCGATCCGGTAGGCCTCGATCGCGTCGATGTGCTCGAACAGCTCGTCGAGGTTGAACTGGTAGTCGGCATCGTCGCCCACGAAAACCACGTGGGCGATCTGGCCGTCATCTTCTGGGCTCAGCATGATGACGGTGGCGTCGGCCGTTCCCGCATCGTGGTCGACGTCGGTGGCCGAATCCGGCCAGATCCACACCACACCGGCCTCGTCGTCCTCGGTGAACACCCACCCGCGCTCGGTCAGCTGGAAATCGAAAGATTCGAGCTCCGCTGCGGCTTCGATCTTCTCGAGAGCATCGGACGGAATCCACAACCGATCACGGGCATCCTGCCGCTTCTTGCGGCGCGCTTTCTTCTTCTCCGATGCGCGTGACATTCAGCTCAGCGCCCGGTCCAGATCCGCGATCAGATCTTCGGTGCCCTCCAGCCCGACCGAGATCCGGACCACTCCGTCGCCGAGCCCGATCGCGGCACGTCCCTCCGGCCCCATCGCCCGGTGGGTGGTGGTGGCTGGATGGGTGATCAGCGATTTGGAATCGCCGAGGTTGTTGGAGATGTCGACGATCTGAAGCTTGTCGAGCACCTCGAACGCGCGCTCCTTGGCCGCGTCTGCATTGCCGGCTCCGCCGGCGGCCTTCAGCTCGAAGGTGACCACCGTTCCGCCGCCGGTCATCTGACGCTTCGCCAGGTCGTACTGCGGATGTGACTCCAGGAACGGATATTTCACCCAACTCACCGCCGAATGCCCTTCGAGGAACTCGGCGATGCGGTGCGCCGACGAGTTCTGGTGCTGCACACGCAGAGCCAGCGTCTCGAGGCCCTTGAGCAGGGTCCAGGCGTTGAACGGGCTCAGCGCCGGTCCGGTGTGCCGCATCAGCTTCTGCACCGGCCCGTCGATGTACTCCTTGCTGCCCAGGATGGCTCCGCCCAGCACGCGGCCCTGCCCGTCGATGTGCTTGGTACCCGAGTACACGGCGACGTCGACGCCCAGCGGGAAGCCCTGCTGCAGGATCGGGGTGGCAAAGACATTGTCCAGCACCACCTTTGCGCCGGCGGCATGGGCGAGGTCGCACACCGCGGCGATGTCGACCAGCGACTGCATCGGGTTCGACGGTGTCTCGAAGAACACCGCCTGAGTGGGGACCGAGAGTGCCTCCTCCCACTGGGAGAGGTCCTCACCGTCGACGAAGACGGTCTCGACGCCCCAGCGCGGCAGGATCTCGTTGCACACCACGAAGCACGAACCGAACAGACTGCGCGCCGCCACCAACCGGTCGCCTGCTCCGAGCAGCGCGCCCAGTGAGGTGAACACCGCGGACATGCCCGTCGACGTCGCGAAGCACGCCGGGGCGCCTTCCAGCAGACGCAACCGCTCCTCGAACATCGAAATCGTCGGGTTGCCGTATCGCGAGTAGACGTAGCGGTCGATCTCGCCGGTGAAGGCCTTCTCCGCATCGGCAGCCGTCTCGTAGACGTATCCCGACGTCAGGTACATCGCCTCGGCGGTCTCCTCGAAGCCGGACCGCAACAGCCCGCCACGCACCCCGATGGTGGCTTGGCTCACGCCCTCGGGTAGTTCGGCCGGGACCCGAACAGAAGGAGCGGATGGCACCTCAGCGCTCATGACTGCACCCACGGAAGTCCGACGGCCTTCCAGCCGGTGCCGCCGCGATGCTTGTTCTCGTCCAGGTTGCCCTCGAAGCCGTCCAGAACGTTGTAGGACGGTCCGATGCCCGCTTCCGTCGCAGCCTCGGCAGCACCGATGGACCTGTTGCCAGAGCGACACAGGAACACCACAGGACGCTCGCCGGGGGTCACCCCGGCTGCCTTCAAGTCGTCGACGAAGCGGTCGTTGTGGCTGCCGTCGGTGCGGTTCCACTCGATGTAGACGACCTCGCGCCCCAGGCTCGACGTGTCGGCCACCCCGACGAAGCGCCATTCGGCCTCGGTGCGACAGTCGACGAGCACCGCATCGGGTGTGTCGCTCAGCAGCTTCCAGGCCTCCTCGGGCGTGATATCTCCGGCATAGCTCACGAGCGTGAGTCTCCCACAGCTAACTGGGACCGGTCGAACAGACCTTCCAGGCTCCGTCCTCACGCGCGAAGGACATCTCGACGGTTTCCTTGGCCTCTTTGTCGTTGTCGAAGAAGTAGGTGATATCGGCCGTCGCAGTGTCACCGTCGACAACGACGGCGTCGACCCGATCGACGTACCGGTCACCGCGCCTGGCGACCGAATCACTTTGGGCGTCTAGCACTTTGGATTCCTCGCCCTGCTGTGCGGCACAGGTGAACGCCTGGAAATCCTGGTAACTCTCGCGCTGCAGCGCATCGTTCTGCCCGGACGCGGCGCGCGCGATCTGCTGCGCGTCGGTCATGTCGTCACCGGAGAACACGTTCATCAACCAGATTCCGATCACGACGGCCACAATGATGGTCAGGGCGCCGAGAAAGGGGGCGATGGCGGGCCGGCCGGTGGAGTCGGCGGGTTCGGTCGGTTCGGTCATTTCGTCGCCCGGAGCCTGCGCAGTACCGTCGCCACGCGACGCGCGCGGTCACGCGCCACGATCGGGTCCGGCGCGGTCGCGAGCGAGAGCCCCAGCCAAGGGGTCCCGCCGGGAAAGACCCGGACGTCACTTTCGGCAACGGCCAGCGCCTCGGTCACCACCGAGCGCAGGGCGCCGGTGTCGGCGGCAGCTCCCTCGTCGCCCGCGTAGGTCACCTCGACCGCACCCGGGGAGATCATGATCGTGTCCACCGGCAGCCCCAGAACTGCCCTGGCATGCAGCTCGAACTGCGACAGCCGCTGCGAGCGCAGCGTGACCAGCCCGCTGTCGTGCAGGCGCGGCCGGACATCGGAGAAATAGACCTCGTCGCCGCGCACCAGCAGTTCCACCGCGAAAACGCCACGCCCGCCGAGGGAGTTGACGATGCGTGCCGCGATCGACTTCGCCGAGTCCAGCGCCGCAGGCGAAAGCTGTTGCGGCTGCCACGATTCCAACGAATCGCTGGTGGTCTGGTGGTGACCGATGGGCTCGCAGAACGACACCGTCGGGCCGGAGGGGCCGGTGGTACGCACCGTCAGCAGCGTCACCTCGACGTCGACCTCGACCACGGTCTCGGCGATCACCCTCTGCAGGCTGAGCTTGCCGCCCGCGACCGCGCTGCGCCACGCCGGCTCCACATCCTCGGGCCGCAGGAGCACCGACTCCCCCTCGCCAGGAGCGGCGGCGACCGGCTTGACCACCAGCGGGAAACCCGCATGCTGGGCAATTGCGGTGAGCTCGGCGGCCGAACCCGCGAACCAGAACGGCGCGGTCGGCAGCCCCAACTCGTCGGCGGCCAGCCGGCGCAGGCCCTCTCCGTCCAGGGAAAGGCGGGCGGCGCGCGGCGTCGGAAACACCTCGACGTCGTCGCGGCCGGCAACCTCGACCAGCACGTCCGTCGCGACGGTCTCGGTGTCGGCGACCACGAATTTCGGCTTCTTCTCGCCGATCAGCGCGGTCAGCGCCTGCACGTCGGCGTGGTCGTCGACCGTCACGACATCGGCACCGAGATGGCCGAACGCCAGCGCGAGCTCACGGGTTCGGTCGCCCGTACCCAGCAACATCACCGTTGTCTCACTCATCGATTTCAGCCTGCCAGACGGATCGAGAGAATCGGAACCGGGACTGACGATCCCTGGATGCGCCGGGTGCGCGCAGGGACACTGACGGAATGGACCAGCGACAATTCGCGGACTTCCTGCGTACCCGACGCGAAGCGCTGCGGCCCGCGGACGTGGGCCTGCCTGCCGGCGTACGCAGGCGCACCGCGGGACTGCGCCGGGAGGAAGTCGCGGCCCTTGCGCTCATCTCGACCGACTACTACAGCCGCATGGAGCAGCAGCGCGGGCCGCAGCCGTCGGTGGACGTGCTGGCCTCGCTGGCCCGAGCACTGCGCTTGTCGCTCGACGAACGCGATCACCTGTTCCGCCTGGCAGGGCACAACGCCCCGGCCCGCACCGTGCCCGGAGAGCAGGTCAGCCAGGCCACGTTGCGGATCCTCGACCGTCTGCAAGACACCCCGGCCCAGGTCATGACGGCCCTCGGGGAGACGTTGCTGCAGACCCCTGCGGCACGCGCCCTGCTCGGTGACGAGACCCGATACACCGGTTTTTCCCGCAGCATTCTGTACCGGTGGTTCACCGACGACGCGGCTCGCCTCGTCTACCCGGAAGAAGATCATGCCGCGCTCGGCCGGTCGTTCACCGCGGGTGCCAGGCTGGCCTACGCCCGCGACGGCGCCGGGTCGAAGGCGGCGCGCATCGTCGAGGATTTGCTGGACCGCAGCGCCGAGTTCGCCGAATTGTGGAAGCGTCACGACGTCACCCAGGCGCCGGAGCTCGACAAGCGGATCGCACATCCGACATTCGGGGTCCTCGACCTGCAGTGCCAGAGCCTCCACGACCCTCTGCAGCTGCACATCCTGCTGGTGTTCACCGCGGAGCCAGGCACCCCCAGTTACACAAAGCTGGCAGCGTTGGGGGCCGATCCGGAGTCCTATCGGCGTGACGTACCCGCAGCCGGGGATCGCCGATCCGTGGATGACACGGCCCTGAATGCCGGCTGAGGGCACAGGCAGCGTGGGGGCATGACACGAAACGCAACAGTGGAAGTGCCCGACCTGACCGGTCGATTGGCGGTCGTGACGGGCGGCAGCGACGGTGTCGGCCTGGGGCTGGCCGAACGCCTTGCCGCCGCAGGCGCCGAGGTGGTGCTGCCGGTACGCAACTCGGAGAAGGGCAGGCACGCGGTGGATCGCATCTGTGCCGCGGTGCCGGGGGCGCGCGTCAGCCTGCGCCGGCTGGACCTGGCGTCGCTGCAGTCGGTCGCCGATCTGGCGGGCGAATTGAATGACGAGGGACGCCCGATCCACCTACTGGTCAACAACGCCGGGATCATGAACCCACCCAGCCGCCAGACCACTGCCGACGGTTTCGAACTGCAATGGGGCACAAACCACCTCGGCCACTTCGCGCTCACCATCCGCCTGCTGCCGCTGCTGCGGGCCGGCGGTGCGCGCGTCACGACGCAGTCGAGCATTGCCGCGGCATCCCACGGCATCAATTGGGACGACGTGAACTTCGAGAAGTCCTATGCGGTCGGCAAGGCCTACAGCCAGTCGAAGATCGCCAACCTGATGTTCGGTCTGGAGCTGCACCGTCGCAGCGTGGCCGCCGGGTGGGGCATCACCAGCAACGTCTCCCATCCTGGCGTGACAGCCACCAATCTGCTTGCCGCCCAACCTCATCTGGGCCGAAGCAAAGACACCTTCGCGGTGCGCCTGATTCGCTTCACCGCCCGGCGGGGCATCCTCACCCAGACCGTCGACCAAGGCCTGCTTCCGGCGCTGTACGCCGCCGCCAGCCCAGCCGCCCAGGGCGGAAAATTCTATGGCCCCAGCGGCTTCCGCCACCTCTCCGGACCACCGGCTGAACAGGACGTCTACGCACCTGCCCGCGACATGGCCGACGCCGCACGGTTGTGGATGTTGTCCGAACAGCTCACCGGGGTCCGAGTTCCTCCAGGAACGTCTGCATCGCCGCGCCGAGCGCAGTGAACACCCGGTGGGCGGCGACGAGATCGTCGTCGGACAACTCGGACATGCTGTCGTGGACGTGGTCGGCGAGCGGGGTGAAGAAGCCGCGCGCGACGCCCATACCGTGGCCGGACATCCGCAGCCGCACCCTGCGCCGGTCCGCCGGGTCGGCTTCGCGCAGCAGATGCCCGGAGTCGACCATGCGCTCCACGAGGTAGGTGATCGCGGCGGCCGACACCCCCATCCGCGTCCGGAGCTCCCCCGCGGTCAGGGGTTCGCCGGCCCCTTCGGCGACCATCACGTGCAGCAGGGCGCGAAAGTCGTTGGCGGTCACGTCGTGTAGCGCGGCGAACCTCTGCCCGACGGCGTCGGAGGCGGCGGTCAGTGCGCGCATGTCCGCCGCCATCAGCGCCTCCAGCTCAGCCCGATGGTCTTCGTGCACCTGAACAGCATAACTGAAGTTTCAGTTGCTTAATGGTTAAACATCTGAAATATTGGTGGGCATGAGCCGCCGCTACTCCTGGGTGATCGCGTTACTCGTCGTCCTTGTCTCCGGTGCCCTGCTCGGCTTCCTCGGAAGCGATGACTCGGCAGGCCGGTCACCTGTGGCCGTGCCGCCTGCGTCGGAGTCCGCCCGTGCCGACGCCACACGCGCCCAGTTCCCCGGCGGGGATCAGGTTCCCGCCATCCTCGTCGTCACCCGCGACGACGAAGCACCGCTCGACCCGGGTGATCTCGCCTCGGTGACCCAGACTTTTCCCGGGCCGCCTCCGCAGGTGTCCGAGGATGGCGAGGCGGCCATAGTGGTCGTCCCGCTGTCGGCGGAACTGTCCGGATTCGAGCTCACCGACAAGGTGAAAGAGTTGCGCGCCCAGGCGGCCGACGGCTTGCCCGACGACCTGCGCGCCCAGGTGACCGGCGGTCCGGCGTTCGGCGCCGACATCGCCGACTCGTTCTCGGGCGCCAACATCACACTGCTGGCCGTCACCGCGGCCGTGGTGGCCCTGCTGCTCATCATCACCTACCGCTCACCGGTGCTGTGGCTGGTGCCGTTGCTGGTGATCGGCTTCGCCGACCGCGTCGCCGCCGTGGTCGGGGCGGCCGCCGCCGAGGCGCTCGGCATGAGCCCCGACGGATCCACCGGCGGGATCACCAGCGTCCTGGTGTTCGGCGCCGGCACCAACTACGCCCTGCTGCTCATCTCCCGATATCGGGAAGAGTTGGGCCGCAGCAGCTCTCATCACGAAGCACTCGGCACCGCGGTGCGGCGGGCTGGTCCTGCGATCATCGCAAGCAACGCGACGGTGGTGCTGGCGCTGCTGACCCTGCTCTTCGCATCGTCGCCGAGCACCCGAAGCCTCGGGGTGCAGGCCGCAGCCGGTCTGGTCGTCGCAGCGGTGTTCGTCCTGCTGGTTCTGCCGCCCGCCCTTGCGCTTTTCGGCCGAAAGCTGTTCTGGCCGTTCATCCCCGCCGTCGGCGCGACGCCTCTCACCGACGGCGGCGTGTGGCACCGTGTGGCAGCGGCCGTTGCGCGACGCCCCGGTCGGGTCACCGTGGTCTCGATCGGCGCGCTGGCTCTGCTGTGCACGGGTCTGTTCAGCACGCCGGTGGGTCTGTCGCAGACCGAACAGTTCCGGGTCCAGGCCGAATCGGTCAGCGGTTACGACACGCTGGCCGCCCACTTCCCCAGCGGCCTGACCGACCCCGCCAGGGTCATCGCCGCCACCGACCGTTCCGCTTATGTGCAGCGCGCCATCGAACAGACACCCGGCGTCGTGTCCGTGAGCCCTTCAGGTGCCTCCCCGGACGGGCTCAGCCAGTGGTCGGTCGTGCTCGACGCAGCTCCCGCCTCGGATGAGGCTTTCGAAACCGTTGACGCACTTCGGGATTCTGTGCACGCGGTGGATCCGGACGCGCTCGTGGGCGGGTCGGACGCCACTGCACGCGACGCCGCCGCAGCGGCCGGGCACGACCGGGCGGTCGTGATCCCCGCGATCCTCGTCGTCGTCCTGGTGGTGCTGTACGTGCTCCTGCGCGCGGCGCTGGCCCCGCTCGCCCTCGTCGGGGTCACGGTGCTCAGTGCCCTCGCGGCGCTGGGTCTCGGCGGCTGGGCCAGCGTGCACGTCTTCGGGTTCCCGGGGCTCGACAACACCGCGCCGCTGTTCGCATTCCTGTTCCTGGTCGCGCTCGGCGTCGACTACACGATCTTCCTCGTCACCCGCGCGCGGGAGGAGACGCCCGAACACGGCACCCGCGACGGCATCGTGCGGGCCGTCTCGGCCACCGGCGCGGTGATCAGCAGCGCGGGCGTCGTCCTTGCCGCCGTGTTCTGCGTACTCGGGGTGCTGCCGCTCATCGTGCTCACCCAGGTCGGCATCATCGTCGGGCTGGGAATCCTGCTGGACACCTTCCTCGTGCGCACTGTGATCATCCCCGCGCTGTTCACGTTGATCGGGCCGAGGATCTGGTGGCCGGCGCTGCGCGAGACCAACGAAGGTTCTCCGCACGCAGAGCCGGTCGGCCGGCACCGCGCCGGGACGGCCGCGGGTCCGTCGCCGGGCTGATCGGGCACTTCGTCTCCCGCGGGTAGCGTCAAGACATGACCCAGGCTGCACCCGAGTTGCCGCCGCTGCACATGCGACGCGACGCCTTCGACCCGGTCCCGCAGCTGCGCGAGATCAGGGAGAACGAAGGCGTTCGCGCCGTCACCGGCGCGTTCGGCATGCAGGTCTACCTCGTCACCCGTTATGACGACATCAAGACAGTGCTCTCGGACTACACCCGGTTCTCCAACGACAGGCCACCCGGCTTCGCCGTCCCCGGCGCACCGCCGGTCGACGGCGAAGCCCAGGCCCGCGCCCGGGCGGGCAACCTGCTCGGCCTGGACCCGCCCGAACATCAGCGGCTGCGCCGCATGCTGACCCCCGAGTTCACCCACCGGAGGATGAAGCGACTCCAGCCCCGCATCGTCGAGATCGTCGATGCCCAACTGGACGCGCTGGAAGCAGCGGGGCCGGGTGCAGATCTGGTCGAGCACTTCGCGCTGCCGATTCCCTCGCTCGTCATCTGCGAACTGCTCGGCGTGCCCTACGCCGACCGCGACGGCTTCCAGAAGCGGAGCGCCCGCCAACTGGACCTGTCGATCCCGATACCCGAGCGATTCGAGCTGCAGCGCCAGGGCCGGGCCTACATGGCCGGCCTCGTCGACCGCGCGAGAACCGAACCGGGCGACGACATCCTCGGCATGCTGATCCGCGAGCACGGCACCGATCTCAGCGACGACGAGCTGATCGGCATCGCCGGGCTGCTGCTGCTCGCCGGGCACGAGACGACATCGAACATGTTGGCGCTGGGCACCCTTGCGCTGCTGCGCCACCCCGATCAGCTCGCCACGGTGCGCGACGAACCCGGCGCTGTGGCCCCGGCGGTGGAGGAGCTGCTGCGGTGGCTCTCGATCGTGCAGACCGCGATCCCGCGGATCACCACCACTGACGTCGAGATCGCCGGCGTCACCATCCCTGCCGGGCATCTGGTGTTCGCATCGCTGCCCTGCGGCAACCGCGACGGTGAATTCATCGATGCGCCAGAGGTTCTCGACATCGCCAGAGGCGCCCCCGGTCACCTGGCGTTCGGCCACGGCGTCCACCACTGCCTCGGTGCGCCACTGGCGCGGATGGAGATGCAAATCGCGTTCCCCGCGCTGCTGCGTCGGTTCCCGGCGCTGGCGCTGGCCGAAGACTTCGCCGATGTGCAGTTCCGGTCGTTCCATTTCATCTACGGTCTGAAGTCGTTGGAGGTGCGCTGGTGAGCAGGGTTGTCGCGGATCGCGAGCTGTGTATTCAGGCGGGCAACTGTGTGATGGTGGCCGGTGAGGTCTTCGACCAGGACGACGACGGCATCGTCGAGATCCTGCACGAGGACGTCAGCGGCGACGAGGCCGAGCACGCCGCAGAGGCGGTCAAACTCTGTCCCGCGAGTGCTCTTCGTCTGGAAGATCGATAACCCCGGACCGCACCAGCATCAGCAGGCTGACGATGAGCACCCAGATCGGGAACGCGATCGTCATCCATCGGCTCACGTCGCTGGCCACCAGTACACACAGCGCCACCAGATAGGTGACTACCACCAGCCAGGTCGGCATCAGCCGCGTCCGCAGCCAGATGGTCGCCAGCGAGATCATGAACACCGCCCCCATCCGCAGCGCATACGTGTTCGACAGCGCCATGAGCAGACCATGGCCGAAGGCAGCGACGTCGGGGTTGGTGCCGGATCCGTCGGGCCGACCGACCTCGAGCAGGCCCGCACCGACCGCCGTCGAGGTGAAGATCATGGCAAGGAACAACAGACCGCTGCCCAGGAAGACCGTCGCGAAGAATTTGTCCTCAAGCTTGCCCAGGCCGTCCCGCACGACCGCGATGAACCACAGGAACGCGATGCCGGAGAACGGCATCAGCACCACGGCGATACGCAGCCGGTGACTCGTTGCGTCCGTCCACTGCGAACCCAGCACCCCGCCTTCGGGTAGCGAGCTCCGGATGAGTATCAATGCGGCCCCGAACAGCAGCGCGAACAGCACTCCCGCGAAGGCGGCTGCCTTCGGGGTGGTGAGGTTACGCAGGTGGCGGTCAGCCGGATGCGTCATGGCCTCATCGTGGCACGGGATCGCCGTCCGTCACGGTCTGATTGCCGCCGGCGTTCTTGGCCCGATACATGGCCGCGTCTGCCCGCTCGATCAAGTCGCGCATCAGGCCGTCGACGTCACCGCCTGCCGCTGTCGCCGTCGCCGCGCCGATGCTGATGGTCGGGACCGCGGGAGCCTCACAGCGCGACACCATCAGGTGCAGGAGCTTCGCCAGGCGGCGCAGGCACTCCGAGCCCCCGTCGACGACGACGATGAACTCTTCCCCGCCGGTGCGCGCCGTCACCGACCGGACGCCCAGACTGCCGACCGCGTCACGGGCGGCGTCGGCCACCGCGACGAGAACCCGATCGCCGGCGTCGTGTCCGTATCCGTCGTTGATCGCTTTGAACTTGTCGATGTCGACGGCGAGCACGCCCACGTCCATGCCGCGACGCGCGACCAGTTCCTGGACATGGTGCTCCAGTCCGCGCCGGTTGTACAACCTGGTCAGCGGGTCGTGCATCGAGTCGACGGCGCCCATCCGCAGTACGAGCAGATAGGACTGCACGATCACCGGGACCGCGGACAGCGGGAACAAGACCAGGGTGCGGACGGTGATCACACTCACCGCCCAGTTGTCCTGGTAGATGGCCCACCAGAACCAGGTCGCCATGACGGCGAGCGTGAAAGCCAGGTGCACGAGCAACGCGCGAGGTCCGTGCACGACGACGATGTAGATGCCGTTGGTCGCCAGCAGCGCCAAGCCGGGCATCGCGGTGAACGCATCCTGGTAGCAGACCATCACCGCGACGACCGCCAGGTCGGCGTACACCGCGAACGCGATCGACTGCCGTTCCGTCGGCCACGGGCCCACGATCCACCACAGCCCCAGCAGCGTCGAACTCGCGGCCACCGCGATGACGACGTAACGAGCGGTGACCGCTCCGTTGTCGAAGTAGGCCCACACCACTGTCAGCAACGCGATCAGCCCGTACAGCAGCGAAAAGCCGCCGATGAACACCTGATGCAGCCTGAGCAAGCCGCGAGAGCGGAAGTGCCTGACAAGCCATTCGAAGTCGTTGGGCTGGCGCCACCAGCTGAGAAGGAACTCCCGTAACCCCTTCTCCATCCGCCCCCTGAATCCCGTTAGGGCTGTCCGGCCAACAGCCTGATCATCAATCCGTTCGCCTCGGCGAGCAGGTTTCCGTCGGCGTCCCGAAGTTCGGCATTGACGAACGCTTTGCGTCCCTGAGTCTCCCGCACCCAACCTCGCGCGGTCAGCACCGTGTCGATCGGTGTCACCTTCCGGTAATCCACATGCAGGAAGGCTGTCCGACTGATCGGACGGCCCGCTGCGTGAATCACCATGCCGAACACCGAATCGAACAGCAGTGGCAACACTCCCCCGTGAACGGCGTAGTTCCCGCCCACCGAGAACCGGCTGAACTGTACCTCTAGCTCTACGCCGTCGGGCTCGAATTTGACTACCTTGTAAGGCGGCATCAGCAAACTGCCAGCGCCGGGAAGCGAAGGGACGCGATTGGCGGGCCCGACGCCTTCGGCTGCCTCGAAGGGGCCGAGGAGCCCGGCGAGTTCTTCGGCGAGCTCTGCCGCCCGTTCCCAGGTTTGGGTGTCGGCGTCGGCCGATACGGCCAGATCCTGGGCGCGCCGCATCGCGGTCAGGAACCGTCCGAAACCGGGCCCGGGGTCGGCAGGGGTGAAGTTGGGGAAGCCGCCGTGGCTGTCGTAGTCGGGGTCGAGCGCCCTGGGGTCTTCTGCTGTCACGCGAGAATGTCTCGGCGCACGATCGTCTGCTCCCGGCCCGGCCCGACTCCGATGCACGAAACATGGGCTCCGGCAAGCTCTTCGAGGCGAAGCACATAGTCGCGCGCCTTGGCGGGAAGGTCGTCGAACTCGCGGGCGCCGCTGATGTCCTCCCACCAGCCGGGCAGTTCCTCGTAGACGGGTTCGGCGCGCGCGATGTCGCTTTGGGTCATCGGCATCTCGTCGGTGCGCTTGCCGCCGACGGTGTAGCCCACACAGATCGGGACCGTCTCCAGGCTCGACAGCACGTCGAGCTTGGTGAGGAAGTAGTCGGTGATGCCGTTGACGCGAGTGGCGTAGCGGGCGATGACGGCGTCGAACCAACCGCAACGTCGCGGCCGCCCGGTGGTCACGCCGACCTCGCCACCGGTCTTGGCCAGATACTCGCCGTACTGGTCGAACAGCTCCGTCGGGAAGGGTCCCGAGCCGACGCGGGTGGTGTAGGCCTTCAAGATTCCGAGCACGGTGGTGATGCGGGTGGGACCGATCCCGGACCCGACGGAGGCCCCGCCCGCGGTGGGATTCGACGACGTCACAAACGGATACGTGCCGTGGTCGACATCGAGCAGAGTGCCTTGGGAGCCCTCCAGCAGCACCGTCTCGTTCTTTTCGAGGGCCTGGTTGAGCAGCAGCCGGGCGTCGGCGATGCGGTGCTTGAATCCTTCGGCCTGCCTGAGCAGGTTCTCGACGACCTCGTCGGGGTCGAGCGCTTTGCGGTTGTAGATCTTGACCAGCACCTGGTTCTTGAATTCCAGTGCGCCCCTGATCTTTTCCGCCAACAACGTCTCGTCGAGCACGTCGGCTACACGGATGCCCTGACGCGCGATCTTGTCCTGATAGCAGGGCCCGATGCCACGGCCGGTGGTGCCGATCTTCTTGCTGCCCGCGTACCGCTCGACGACCTTGTCCATCGCCACGTGGTAGGGCATCAGGAGATGCGCGTCGGCGGAGATGAGCAACCGCTCGGTGTCCACCCCACGGTCTTCCAGCCCCTGCAGCTCGGTGAGCAGCACGCCGGGATCGACGACAACACCGTTGCCGATCACGTTCGTCACACCCGGGGTGAGGATCCCCGACGGGATCAGGTGAAGGGCGAAATTCTCACCGGTCGGCAGCACGACCGTGTGCCCCGCGTTGTTCCCGCCCTGGTAACGCACCACCCACTGGACGCGCCCACCCAGAAGGTCGGTGGCTTTTCCTTTGCCCTCGTCACCCCACTGGGCGCCGATGAGGACGATTGCCGGCATCGCAGACCCTCTCGCGTCTTTCCGCGCATTAAAGCGTTTCGCTACTGTGTGCAGCCGGTGACCCACCCTATCGGATTGACATCAGGCCTGATCAGCAGCTCGATCAAAGGAGTGCGGTGAAGACGTCCGAACTCGCCGTCGTGCGGTCGGGCGGCCGTCGCATTCCCCGCGCACTGAGCCCCCTTCCCGTTCTCGACGGTGCGAGCGACGGACTGACCGACTACCGACGCCTCGTCGTCGTCGGCTCGCACCGAGACCTTTCGGTGGTGCTCACCCGGTTGTTGCGCGCCGACCGACTCGACATCGAGGTCGCCCACGTGCAGCGTCCGTGGCAGGCCGGACGGGCCTGCCGCGGCTCCGCCTCGCGAGTGCCCCTGGTCCGCGACGAAACGGGAACCGTCATCACCGGGGCGGCGTACTGGCTGCCGCCGGACGGTCAGCGCACGATCCGAGGTGAGGCGATCGTCGACGACGAGCGGCTGTTCGACGGCGAGGCGACCGCCGTGCGGATCGAGCCGATCGCGACGATGCCGGGGCTGCGCGCCACCGTCCTGTCCGGGCGGATGCGACCGAAACGCTGGATCAGTGGTCGGGCGGCCCAGCTGGGCACCACCGGGGCCCTGGTCGTGCGCGACGGCGAGGCTGCGCCCCGGCCTGCCCGCCGCTCGACGTTCTACCGCCACACCGAGGGCTGGTTGCGCGTCTAGCCTTGACGTGGTGAATATCCGCCCGCTGCGCCAGTCCGTGCGGCCGAGCCCCATCTTCCTGGCGCTGATCGCGGTCACCGCCGCCGGCGGTGCGCTGGCGTGGACGACGACAGATCCCCGGGATCCGCTGGCCTACGTCGCAGTGTTCGTCTTCGTCATCTTCGGCTGGCTGGTGACGCTGTGCGTGCACGAGTTCGGGCACGCGTACTCGGCGTACCGGTTCGGCGACCGCGACGTCGCGGTCCGCGGCTACCTGACGCTGAACCCGCTCAAGTACTCGCACCCGCTGCTGTCGCTGGGTCTGCCCGTGTTGTTCATCGCGCTCGGCGGGATCGGGTTGCCCGGCGGGGCGGTGTACGTGCAGACGGTGTACATGACGAAGCGGCAGAAGACGCTCGTGAGCCTCGCCGGACCCGCGGTCAACGTCGCGTTCGCGGTGCTGCTTCTCGCGTTGACCCGGCTGTTTTACGACCCCGACCACGCCGTGTTCTGGGCGGGTGTCGCGTTCCTGGGCTTCCTGCAGATCACCGCATTCCTGCTGAACATCCTGCCCGTGCCGGGGACCGACGGGTACGGGGCGCTGGAGCCGCACCTGAGCCCGCAGACCCAGCGTGCGGTCGCGCCCGCCAAGCAGTGGGGACTGCTGATCCTGCTCCTCGTGTTGCTGGCCCCGGGCTTGAACCAATGGTTCTTCGGGGCGGTGTACTGGCTCTTCGAGCTGTCCGGTGTGCCGCGTGTGCTGTCGCAGATCGGCGGGGAGCTCACCAGGTTCTGGTCGGCCTGGCTCTGACCCTTGCGACATATGCATTAATCCGCATATATTGCTCGGCATGGGAGCAGGACATGATCACGGCCACGGCGGCGACGCCAAGGTCTCACGCATGGTGATCGCTGCGGGCATCCTCACCGTCTTCTTCGTGATCGAACTGACCACCGCGCTGGCGATCAACTCGATCGCCCTGCTGGCCGATGCCGGCCACATGCTCACCGATCTCGTCGCGATGTTCATGGGGCTGACCGCGGTGCTCCTGGCCAAGCGCGGCAGCACGTCACCGTCGCGGACGTACGGCTGGCACCGCGCCGAGGTGTTCACCGCCGTCGCCAACGCGGTACTCCTGCTCGGCGTGGCCGGCTTCATCCTCTACGAGGCGTTCGAGCGGCTCGGCGATGCGCCTGACATCCCCGGCGTTCCGATGGTCGTCGTGGCGCTGGCCGGTCTGCTCGCCAACGCGGTCGTGGTGCTCCTGCTGAGATCGCACTCCGAGGAAAGCCTTGCCGTCAAAGGCGCCTACATGGAGGTGGTCGCCGACACCGTCGGCAGCATCGGAGTGCTGATCGCCGGCATCGTCACGATCACGACCCGGTGGCCCTACGCCGACGTCGTCGTCGCCGTGCTTGTCGCGCTGTGGGTGCTGCCCAGGGCGATCGCGCTGGCCAGGGCGGCGCTGCGGATCCTGTCCGAGTCCTCCCCCGCCCACGTCGACGTCGAGGAGCTGCGGGACGCGCTGTGCGCCGTCGACGGGGTCACCGAGGTGCACGACCTGCACGTGTGGACGCTGGTGCCGGGCAAGGACATGGTCACCGCCCACCTGACCAGCAGCCGGGATTCCGCGCAGGTGCTCGACGATGCGCGGGCCGTCCTCACCGCGCGCGGACTCGACCACGCCACGGTTCAGGTCGAACCGCCCGACAGCGCCACCGACTGCGAGTGCGAAACGCAGAAGCGCTAGAGGCCCAGTTCGCCCCGCGCCCGCGGATCGCAGTCGTCGAGCAGGTCGAGGCAGCGCTGATACTCCGGGGTCTCACCGATCGCCTCGGCGGCCCGGGCAAGGGCGGCGACGCAGCGCAGGAACCCCTGGTTGGGTTCATGGGCGAACGGCACGGGACCGAAGCCCTTCCATCCGTTGCGCCGCAGCGCGTCGAGCCCGCGGTGATAGCCGGTGCGGGCGTAGGCGTACGCGGCGACGGCCTGCTCGGCGTCGAGGGCCTGCTCGGCGAGCACCGCCCACGCGATGGATGCCGCCGGGTGCGCGGCAGCCACCAGCGACGGATTCTCCGAGGCGTCGAGTTCGGCCTCCGCGGCGGGATCGCCGGGCAGCAACACAGGTTCCGGTCCGAGGAGATCGCCCATCCGAGTCATGCGCCCCATTGTGCCGTGTGGGTGCGGGCAACCGTCACCGCGGATGGCTAAGCTTCCGCGGTATGTCGAACCCCCAAGGGCCTGACAACTCGGACGAGCCCACCGAGCAGGTGGCCGCGGCCGCCGACACCGAACCGGCCACCGAGGTGTTCGCGCCCGCCGAATCGCACGGCGACGAGCTGACGGTGGACCCGAACGAGCGGCGTTTCACCGCGCCGTCGGGGTTCGACGCCGGCTCCACGCAGATCATCAACCGTCCGAACGACCCGGCGACCGAGCAGTTCTCGGTGCGCGACCCCGGCACGCCCACCGAGGGCTTCAACGCGCAGAAACCGGCTGCGCCGCAAATGATTCCGCCGCGCGGCGAGACTCCCAAACCGCCCAGGGCGAAGCGGAACTGGGGGTGGGTGATCGCCATCGTGCTGGTGATCGTGGCCCTGGCCGCCGTCGCGGTGGTGGGCACCATCCTGCTGACCCGCGGCTCGTCGGCGTCGGTGTCGCAGGAGGACAACGTGCGCACCACCATCCAGAACTACGACGCGGCCATCGAGAAAGGTGACCTGGCGACGCTGCGCAGCATCACCTGCGGAACGACGGCCGAGGGCTACAACAACATCGACGACAAGAAGTGGGCCGAGACGCACCGCCGGGTCGCCGAGGCGGGCCGCTACCCCGTCGTCGCGAGCATCGACCAGGTCATCGTCAACGGCGACCACGCCGAAGCCAACGTCACCACGTTCATGGCGTTCGCGCCGCAGACCCGCTCCACCCGCAGCTTCGATCTGCAGTTCCGCGACGACCAGTGGAAGATCTGCCAGGCCCCGCAGTAGCGCGCCTCAGCCTCGGGCTTAAGCTCAGCGCGCCGAGATCCACCTTTGTCAGGCGTCTTCTCGCACTTCTGCTGCAAGAAGCGGATTTCGACCGTCGGCCTCTTAGCCCGCGGAAACGCTCCGGCCCGCACTGTGCAGGTCATTGCACGCCTCGACCACACGCTCGCTCATCGAGGCCTCGGCCTTCTTGAAGTAGCTGCGCGGGTCGTAGACCTTCTTGTTGCCGACCTCGCCGTCCACTTTCAGCACGCCGTCGTAGTTGGTGAACATGTGGCCGACGATGGGACGGGTGAACGCGTACTGGGTGTCGGTGTCGACGTTCATCTTGACCACGCCGTAGCGCAGCGAGTCCTCGATCTCGGACTTCAAAGAGCCTGAGCCACCGTGGAATACGAAGTCGAACGGCTTGGAGCCGGCTTCCAGTCCGAGCTTGGCCGACGCCACTTTCTGCCCTTCGGCGAGCACCTCGGGCTTGAGTTTGACGTTGCCCGGCTTGTAGACGCCGTGCACATTGCCGAACGTCGCGGCGAGCAGGTACTTGCCGTGCTCGCCGACGCCGAGCGCGTCGATGGTCTTCTCGAAATCCTCCGGGGTCGTATAGAGCTTGTCGTTGATCTCGGCTTCGACGCCGTCCTCTTCGCCGCCGACCACGCCGATCTCGATCTCGAGGATGATCTTGGCCGCGGCCGCCTGCTTGAGGAGTTCCTGCGCGATGGACAGGTTCTCGTCGATCGGGACGGCCGAGCCGTCCCACATGTGCGACTGGAACAGCGGGTTCTGACCCTTGGCAACTCTCTCGGCGGAGATTGCCAGCAGCGGGCGCACGTAGGTGTCGAGCTTGTCCTTCGGGCAGTGGTCGGTGTGCAGCGCGACGGTGATGTCGTACTTGGCGGCGATCACATGGGCGAACTCGGCGAGCGCGACCGCTCCGGTGACCATGTCCTTGACACCAAGGCCGGACGCGAATTCGGCACCTCCGGTGGAGAACTGGATGATGCCGTCAGAGCCTGCATCCGCGAACCCCTTGATCGCGGCGTTGACGCTCTCCGAGCCGACGCAGTTGATGGCAGGGAACGCGAACGAGTGCTCCTTGGCGCGGCTGAGCATCTCCGCGTAGACCTCGGGCGTGGCGATGGGCATGAGCGGTCCTTTCAGAGACGGGCGTGCACCCGAGTATTTCACCGAATGCGATTCCGGCGCGTTGGTCCGCCCGAGATCCTCCTCGGGCTCGCACCCGCGAGCCTGGTCGTCACTGGCGGCGTGGCATCGGCTAGGCACCTACTGCGACCTGGTTGATGTACTCGCCTCGGCCGATGGCGAGTAGTTCTCGCCACCCTGCCGAAGCCCCGCGGCTGCGACGGCGCCGTCGGGCACGTCACAGTCGGCGAATTAGGAAGAAACCCTTTGCCGTGGTCATCGGCGAGCTGACGGTCGGACAGGTGGCGAGGGTCGAGAGCGCGTGCTCACCCAACCCTTGGGCGCTCCTTGCCCGAGCCCACGGGCGCAGCTTGGGGAAGAGATCTCACGAACAGCTGAATGTGAAAGCGGGAGTAGACAACTCGCCTGCGCTCGAACACAGTGCGGCGCTATCTAACCGGCGAAGTCGGGGCATAGATGTGTCGTGGCCGCGCTGACAAACAGCGTGCCCTGACCGAACCTGTACAGCGACTCCACTCGGCTCATCTCGTCAAGTACCGACACACCGTTGCGCAGCTCCCCGCACACACCGTAACCCGCGTCGATCACTTGATCCGCATTCTTGTCCGGTAGCCAGACGCCGTTCGTCTGTAGTTCGTCGAGGAAGGTCGCCGAATCGGCCGTCGCCGCCGGAGCGCACAACAGCGCACCCGCCGCCAGGACGATCGCAACAGGCATCGGGGTAAGAATATTGGGCTTCATGGACGTTCCGCTTTCTCCTGTCGTGACCGCGTGAGAGCTGGTGCCACGCCGACGTTATCCGTGGTCATTCGGCCGTTAAATCGGGTGTTTCCCTATTGCCGCTGCTGGGACACAGGCGCCCTACGGTCGAGCCGTGACTCCTGTCCGAGCATCCAAATGTGCAGCGCCTGCTGTGGTTTTCGCAGGCACACCGGCCCGACCATCCCCGCTCGTCACGGCACGATGCGTTATACCGGCCCTCTGGGCGCGAGACGAATGTCGGTTGCCGGGGTGAGACGGTCGGCGGGCAAACCGGCATGCCGACATACCTTCGACACCAAGTCGGCTGACGCGGCACAGAAGATCCCGAAGACCATCTCGTCGGTGGGGACCACGATCATGGACATCAGCTGGATCGTGGGACCGAGCGCCGACGCTGCCGCGGCACTTGATTGCAGGGCAGCCGAAGTCCGTTCGAGTGATTCGCGCACGACGGCGGGTTGGTACCACTCGACCAGATAGCACGGTTCTGGGGGCCCCACACGTTGGAGGCTATCGGCGTCGCACAGCCAGTTAAATCGGGCGAATCCCTATCGAAGCTTCGACCCGGCCCGGCGACGGCTGTGACATGATCCTGGGGTGGCTGCGGGGGTGGTGAGCCGCGATGCCGAATCCGCGGCAGTCGCTGGGTTTATCGACGCCGCGACCCACGAACCCAGCAGCCTGCTGATCGAAGGCGAAGCGGGAATTGGCAAGACCACCATCTGGCTCGCCGGCGTGGAGCAGGCGCGCGAGCGCGACTTTCACGTGCTTACCGCACGGCCGGCACACACGGAATCGGTGCTGTCCTACGTTGCGCTGGCAGACCTTTTGAGCCGCGTCGACACGACGGTGCTGGACAGCCTGCCTGAACCGCAACGTTTTGCGTTGGACCGGGTCTTGCTCCGGGGGGATCCCGGTGACGCCCCGACCGATCCGCGGGCGGTGGCTGCGGCGTTCCTGTCGGTCATCGAGACGCTTGCAGAGGTCAGACCGGTGTTGATCGGCATCGACGACCTGCAGTGGCTCGACCACTCCAGCGCTGCCGCCGTCGCGTTCGCCGCGCGCCGGCTTTCGGGTGCGGTCGGGGTGATCACCGCGATGCGTAGCGACGCGAGCCCCGCGCTTGACCTCTTCCGGGATCGGTTGCCCAGACCGGAGTCCAGCAGTCGTCTGGTGGTCGGACCCCTGAGCCTGGGCGCACTGCGGACCATCGTTTCGCAACGGCTGGGCTTGTCATTGCCGCGACCGACAATGGTCCGCATTCATGACATCTCCCGCGGCAACCCGTTCTACGCCCTGCAACTGGCATACGAGTCCGCTCATGGTGAAATCTCAATGCGGACAACACTTTCCGACCTGGTTCGGGCCAGGATCAGCGAAGTGGGAACGGAGACGCAGGAAGCGTTGCTCGCCGCTGCATGTGCCGGCTCGCCGACCATCGACCTCATCGCGCGGGCGATGAACGTCACGCACTCGCGCGTTGCGGAGATCCTCGACGAGGCCGAAGACCACAAGCTCATCCACTACGAAGGCCAGCGGGTACGGTTTTCGCATCCCCTGCTGGCCGCCGGTATTCATGCGGAAGCCCCTGCGGCCCGGCGCCGACGGATGCATGCCACGCTCGCCGGTATCGTCACCGAGCCAGAGCTGCGAGCCCGACATCTCGCGCTCTCGGCCACCGTCGCAGACGATCAGACGCTGCACTCTCGGGACGCTGCCGCGCGGTCGGCGGCCAACCGAGGAGCGCCCGGCGCCGCAGCAGAGTTGCTCGACTTGGCCATCAGCCTCGGTGGCGACACCCCCGAGCGTCATATTCGGGCAGCGGGACATCATTTGCATGCCGCGAACTTCAACGAAGCAGCGACTCGGCTGGAACAGACCATCGATACGCTGCCATCGGGTCAGGTGCGGGCGGACGCGCTGACACTGCTCGCCAAGGTCCGCACCGCCGAAGAGAACCTCGCGGAAGTGATCGCCGTTGTCACCCGCGTGCTGGCCGAATCCACGGACGACCCCGGCCGACGCGCCTACGCGCTGATACTGCTGTCCCACGCGCAGCTCAACACAGCCCAGTTCGACGAATCTGCCGGCAGTATCGATGGAGCCGTCACACTCGCCACCGAACTGGACCGAACCGACCTACTGAGCGCGGCTCTGGGCATGCGGACGATGCAGCGCTTCGCCGCCGGGCGTGGTTTCGACGAAAAGACCATGACGCGCGCACTGGAGCTCGAAGACCCTGCGTCCGATATTCCGTCGATCCTGAGTGCCTCGGTCAACAATGCGCTGCTCCTGGCCTGGACGGGCCAGCTCGACCGCGGACACGACTCGATGATGGCGGTGCGGAGGCGTTCCCTGGACCGGGGCGAGGAGCACCAACTGGCCGTCCTTGACTTCCACAGCTTCCTGATGGCTCTCTGGCGCGGTGACCTGGCCGACGCCGGCTTGCTGGCCGAGGACGCGATCGAACGGGCCAACGCCCTGGGCGACCCGGAGCCCGTGTGCATCGGTCTGACGACGCGGGCAGCCCTTGCCGCCTACGCAGGCGATGAACAGCGTGCCCGGGAGGACGTCGCGGCGGCGTTGACGCAGTTGCAACTCCTCGGCGCACCCCCGATGAGCCGCTACCCGCTGGCGATGCTTGCCTTTCTGGAGGTGTCCCTGGGTAACTACGCCGCCGCGCTGAGCGCGTTGGAACCGGCGCTGGCGCTGATCGACTCGACTCCAATGCCTTTGGAGATCATGATCGGCCTGTTCGTACCCGACGCCGCCGAGGCGATGGTCGCCGTGGGACGTCTGGACGACGCCGAACGGCTGATCGAACGGTTCCTCGACGACGGCCGACGGTTGGACCGGGCATGGATGCTGGCCTGCGGTGGACGCTGCCGTGCCATGCTGCTCGCGGCGCGCGGGGATGTGGACGCCGCAGCCGACGTTGCCCAACTCGCGATGACCGAACACCAGCGGCTGCCCATGCCGTTCGAACGCGCCAGAACTCAGCTTCTCATCGGCCAGCTCGAACGACGACAACGTCGCAACCAGGCTGCCTCCGAGGCACTCACCGAAGCCCTGCGCACCTTCGAGCAACTCGGGACACCACTGTGGGCCGAACGCGCCCGCGCCGAGTTGGGGCGCGCCAACGTCGGCCCGCACCGCGACACGACCTTGACCCCGTCTGAGCAACTGGTTGCCGAACTCGCAGCATCCGGCATGACCAACCGCGACGTCGCCGCCGCTCTGTTCATCAGCCCGAAGACGGTGGAGGCCAACCTGTCTCGCATCTACCGCAAGCTCGGTATCAAATCACGGGCTGCCCTTGGGCGGCTGATGTCTGAAAACCTGAAGGACTCCTAGTGTTGCGGCGCTGACGAGCAGCGTGCCACGACGACGGTAAGGGCTTCCCCATCGCCGAACTGCGATCGCTCCCCGGCAGATGTAGGGAAACACCCTATTTAGTCGCCGGCGGTACCGGCTTACGGTCGATCCGCCAAAGATTCCGAGGGGGAACAACCATGACCACTACGCGCTCGTACGTATCCGTAGCATCTTCAGCGCTTTTCGCGGCCACCTGTGCTGTATCGGGGGTGGTCCTCGCGCCCGCTGCGCAGGCCAGTCCGCTCGACGGGATCCGCGCCGCCGTCAACGCTGCGCGCAGCGGCTCACCCTGCGGCCCGCTGAACTACAACATCGACCTCGAAGGCAACGCGCAAGCCCTCGTCGGGAACAGATCACCCGGTGTTCCCCCATCAGGCCGATACAACGGCAAGACAGCGGAAAACTCTGCGCAGGAAGACCCCACCTCGAAGGCAATCGAGGTTCTGGTCAACATGATGCGACCCTTGATCACCAACTGCAGTTACAAAGACTTCGGCGTCGGAATGTTCCGAAATGACGATCGCGAATTCAGCGTCGTGAGTCTTGCCCTCGGCGAGCCGCCCGCAGCGGCCCCCGTTCCGGCGCCGGTCCCGGAACAAAAGCCCATCAAGTGCACCGGCGGCCCAACCATCCCGGCCGGCCAAACCTGCCCGCCCAAGCCACCTCCCGTCGAAGCAGCGCCGACGAATGCCGTCACCCTGAACATCGTGCGAGAAGGCCTGCGCGCCAAAGTAACTGTGGGAAACACGTCGAACCTGCAGGCGCAGTGCACGTACAACGCCACGGAAGTCAACGGGCTGGGCATTCCGGTCAGCCGTGATTTCCAAGTCAACCCCAAGGGCACCACCCCACTGGAGTTCGCCGCTCCGCTACCCGGGCAGACCTATACGGTCGTGGTCACGTGTCAGGCCGACTTCCAGGGCAAGACCGTCGAGATCGGTCGCGTGCAGCAAGACTTCTCGAGCTTCTAGTCAGCGCGGGATCTGGGGACCGATCTTGCGGGCGAGGTCGACGGCGGCAGCGTTGGCCGCGTCCCCTGACATCGACAGCACCGCAACCTGAACCATGTTGTTGCGCCCGCCCGCCGCGAACTCCACCTGCCCGGGCACCAGGAATCGCATGCCATCCGGACCCGGCGTCCCGACATCAGGGAATCCGGGTTCGGGTGGCGCAAGCGTGTCGTTCACAGCCGAACCAGGGTTCCCGATTCCGATCGCGATGGATTCGTAGTTGTCCGGGTTCTCCCAGAGGCATCCCGGCATGGTCGGGTCGGTGGAAGTGGAGCGTCCTTCGATAGGCGCACCGAGCAAAGCCGACACATCCTCCGCCGAGAGCAGCGCACACGCGTCGATGACGGTCGGGCTAATCGCAGATACGCTCGAAGGTGTGTCGCCGGCCTCGGTGTTCTGTTCACTGACATTGCCCGGCGAACTACAGCCCGCCGCGGTGAGACACGCTGCGACCATCACGAAAGTGCCTGCTGCAAGGGAGTAATCGGTCATCTCGCCGACGATAAGGCCGGCATGACGCGGGAGAAATCGGGTGTTTCCCTACACCACACGTGGGCACCGTCGTCCTCCGTCGCCGAGTGCACGCTCGGTGATGAAATCCGGCCGGATTCCGTCAACAAGCGTGCATTCGCGACGCTTATAGAGTCAGCACTTGGCGGTATCGGGCGCGGCCGGAGTCCACTGCAGTAAGAGCCTCTCCGGCCACGACGTTCCTCCAACCTCGCGCGAGGCGCTTGCACCGACCGCATCGACCCCTTGCAGCAAACCTTGCGTCCGGCATCGGACCCTCCCAAATCATCGATGCTTCACCCTCAAGACACTGCCAAATGCGATGATGCTGACATGGGGGGTAGCACGACGCGACGCAGGATTGAATCTTCAGCAATCATCAGACTTCTGAATTCCGCGGCTGTCGAGCCTGCCGGCCTGCTCATCGACGGCGAGCGCGGAATCGGCAAGACCACCCTGTGGTTGGACGGGGTCGAGCAAGCGCGCCGCCGCGGGTGGACTGTGTTGGAGACGCGGCCTGCAGAGTCCGAGTCGACGTTGGCCTACTCGTCTCTGGCGGACCTGCTGGGCGGGCTATCTGAGGAGGCGCTTTCCCATTTGCCGGAACCACAGCGGCTGGCGACCGACCGCGTGCTGTTGCGTGGAGATACCGGGGATGCGCCGACAGACCCCCGCGCAGTGGCCGCAGCATTTTTGTCAGCCGTAAACGCCCTGGCTGAGGCCGGCCCGGCGCTCATCGCGATCGACGATCTGCAATGGCTCGATGGTTCGACGGCGGCCGCAGTGGCTTACGCCGCCCGCCGGCTCTCCGGTCCAGTGGGAGTCCTCGCCACGGCTCGGGTCGATCCCGGTGAGCAACCCGCTACCGAATGGTTGACACTTCCGCGCCCGGACAGCCTGGATCGCGTCACCCTGGGACCCTTGAGCCTCGGCGCGTTACACGAGGTGCTCACAGCACGTCTCGGTCGTTCGTTTTCGCGGCAGGCCATGGCACGCATCGGTCAGGTGTCGGCGGGAAACCCTTTCTACGCTTTGGAACTGGCTCGCGCCATGGAGCACTTGCGGGACCCAACCTCCCTTCCCGCAACTCTTTCAGCGCTTGTTCGCAATCGGCTGAGTTCGCTCCATCCTGACGCCGCAGAGATGCTCCTCGCAGCGGCGTGCACTTCGGCTCCGACAGTCGATCTGATCGCCCGAGCTACTCACACCTCCAGCAAGCGTGTCGTCGAAGTGCTGTCCGACGCCGAGAAAGCGGGCATCGTGGGATATGACGATCATCGTCTGCGCTTCGGGCATCCACTCCTTGCTGCAGGGGTGTACGCAGACGCGTCCCCCGCAGCGCGCCGGGCAATGCACGCACGACTGGCCGGCGCCGTCACCGAACCGGAACTGCGGGCGCGACACCTCGCCAAGTCTGTCGTGATCGGTGATCCTGCCATTTGGCGAAGCCTCGACGGCGCCGCCACGTCGGCAGCGGCTCGGGGTGCACCGGGGGCTGCAGCAGAGCTGCTGGATCTTGCCATCGCCCTTGGCGGTGACACCGAGCAGCGCCGGGTCCGTGCCGCGGAGCACCACCTTCGCGCGGCGAACTTCGCAGAAGCCAGCGCCCGCCTAGAAAAGATCGCTGCGACTTCGGCTCCAGGGCCCGCGCTGGCGACGGCGTTGCAACTACTCGCCGAAGTCCGCGTAGCAGAGGACGACTACACCGAGACAGATGCATTGCTCGAGCGCGCCCTGGACAACACCGACGACCCCAGGCGTCGCGCGCAGATCTTGGTCCTGCTCTCGTTCGTCCGTGTCGGAAAGCTCGACTTCGACGGGGCCGAGCGCAGTCTCGCCTCAGGGATCGACCTCGCTACCCAACTCGACGACACCGACCTTCTCAGTCAGGCGTTGGGTTTTCGGGAGATGGTCCGGTTCATCAGCGGGCACGGATTCGACACTGTGGCGATGAGCACTGCTCTCGACCTCGAGGATCCAGCGACAGATGGACCGATCGCAGTCCGCGCCAGCGTGCAGAACGCTTTGCTTCTCGCGTGGACTGGCCGGCTGCGTGACGGCTACGCGGCGATGCTCGCGATTCGGCGACGCTGCGTCGATCTCGGCGAAGAGCACGAACTCATGACCATCGACTTTCACTGTGTCTGGTTAGCCATCTGGCAAGGCAATTTTTCCGAGGCCGAACTCCTCGCCGACGACGCGTTGGAGCGGGCCAGGACGCTCGGCCGTCACCATTCGATCTTCGCGGCGCTGACCATGCAAGCTGCGGTGTTGGCGCACGGTGGCCGAGAAGCGCAGGCCCGGCAAGCGATCGACGAGGCGCTGCAGAGTGCGCATCGCTACGGGGCACCGGTCACCACTCGGTGGACGGTATCGATACTGGGCTTCCTGGAAGTCTCGCTCGGCAACTACGCAGCGGCGCTGCAGTCCTTGGATTCGCTGCTGAACCTCATCGACGCCGCCCCGGTAGCGTTGGAGATCGAGGTTGGTCTCTTCGTCCCGGATCTTGTTGAGGCTCTTATCGCTTCGGGAAGCTTAGGCGAAGCAGAGCGGCTTCTCACGAGATTCGACAGCGACGGCCAGCGGTTGGATCGGCCGTGGATTTTAGCCACCGCCGCACGTTGCCGCGCCATGCTTGTGGCCGCCCGCGGTGATTTCGGTGCGGCCAGCGCTGCCGCGACCCAGGCGATGGCCGAACATGCGCGTCTCCCTATGCCGTTCGAACGAGCACGTACTCAGCTGTTCATCGGTCAGCTGGAACGTCGTCAGCGCCGCAACCGCGCCGCCGAGGCCAACCTCAGTTCCGCGTTGCAGATTTTCGAAGACCTCGGCACGCCGATCTGGGCCGACCGTGCACGGGCCGAACTGGGTCGCGCCAACATCGGCCCGCGCCCCGACTCCCTGCTCACACGCTCCGAAAGGCGCGTCGCCGACCTCGCCGCATCCGGCATGACCAATCGGGAGATCGCTGCGGCACTGTTCATCAGCCCGAAGACCGTCGAGTCGAACCTCGCTCGGATCTACCGGAAGCTGGGTATCCGCTCTCGGGCAGAGCTTGGCCTTCGTCTGAACGTTACAGATCCCTAGACCGCGGCAGGCTCCAGCCTCCGACAGGAGCCCAACGACAACAATTCCTCGCAAAAGCAAGGGAAACCCCTCATTTATCGGTGCGTCCAGATTCTTAGAGTCGGACAGTCGAACACGCTTATGGGGGAGGAATCGTTTCGTGAAGACATTGTTAACCGCGAAGGTTTGCGCTGGGGTATCAGCGATGACTGTGGCCGCGGGCACCATCGCAGTACCGACGGCATTGGCTGACACTCTTGCTGAGCTACGCGGAAGGGTAAATGCCGCTCGCGCGCAATCGACGTGCGGACCTCTGAATTACAGCATCGATCTCGAAGGTGACGCGCAGGCCAAGATCGGGAACCGGAATCCTGGAGTGCCTCCCGGCGGAAGGTACGCCGGCTTCAGCAACACCGGAGACGTGAACGCGGATCCCACATCGAAGGCCATCGACAGGCTGATGGTGAAGATGGGTGGCGCTATCGCGGACTGCAGATACAAGGACTTCGGCGTTGGCTTTCTTCGGGCGGGAAACGACACCTCCTGGGTGAGTCTTGCGCTCGGCGAGCCGCCCGCGCCGCCTCCACCTCCGCCTCCACCGGTGCAGACTCCGCCACCGGCGGTCGAGGCACCACCACCTGTGGTGGACGCACCGAAGCCGCCGCCACCAGCCCCAAAACCGGGTCCAACCGTGTCCACACGCGAAGGACTCACTGGCGTCACATTCATCGTGACGGACCGCAGCGGAGACACCTCTCAGTGCACGTACTCCTCGGAAGGTTTCGAGAAGAGCTTCGGTCTACCCGCCAACGGAACCGCCGAGGTCTTTGTTCCGGCAATCCGGTTGTTTCAGCAGCGCACCGGGACCATCAACTGCGACAACGGAACCAGCGTCGGCACGTCCGTCTTCTACTGACCGGACGTCCTACGCGCTGAGTGCACGCTTGGTGACGAAATCCGGCCGGATTCCGTCAACAAGCGTGCATTCGCGGAGCGAGCTCACACGGTCAGCACCCGGCGGTAGCGGGCGCGGCCGGAGTCCATCGCCTCGAACGCTTCGGCGGCCTCGGCCAGTGGCTGTTCCTCGACCATCGCCCGGACGCCGGACAGCAGCGCGAAGTGCAGCGTCTCCTCGACGTCGCGCGCGGTGCCGGACGGATGGCCGGTCACCGAAAGCCCTGCGTTGATCAGATCGAGCGGGCTGATGGGCAGGTTCTCGGGGGTGACGCCGACGGTGACCAGTTCGCCCTGGGGTGCGAGGCCGCCGACGGTCGCGGCCATCGCGGCAGCGTTGTTCGCGGTGGCCAGCACGACCACGGCGCCGCCCAGCTTCTGCAGCTCGGCGGCGACGTCCTGCGCCGTCGAGTCGATGTAGTGGTGCGCCCCGAACTGTCTGGCTTCCTCTTCCTTGCCTGTGCCGCGCGCGATCGCCACCGTCTCGAAGCCCATCGCCCGCGACCACTGCACACCGAGGTGCCCGAGCCCGCCGACACCGAGGATCGCGACCACGTCGCCGGCCTTGGCACGGGTCTGCCGCAGCCCGTTGAACGTCGTCACGCCGGCGCACCCCATCGGCGCCGCCTCCGCGAACGACAGGCCGTCGGGAATTCGCGCGAGCGCGGTCCACGGAACCGTCACCGACTCCGCGTAGCCGCCCGGGTACTGCCAGCTCGGCACCTGCAGGCGCACGCACTGCATGAATTGGCCCCTGCGGCACGGGATGCAGCGGGTGCAGTTGCCGCCGAACCAACCGACCGCCACCCGCTCGCCCGCGGCGAAATCCTCGACCCCGTCGCCGACTTCGGCCACCGTGCCGGCGATCTCGTGGCCCATCGTGATGGGCCACTCGAGCCCCGGGAAGTGGCCGGCATGGAATTCGCGGTCGGTGCCGCACACTCCGCACGCCGCGACGGCAATGCGGACGTGACCGGCGGGAGGGGACTGCGTCTCGACGTCGACGAGGGTGAGTGCTTCGTTGGCTGAGGCGACCTGCACGGCCTTGTGGGTGGGCATGACTCAGCCTATGCCGCCGGTACCCTTGGGGCCGTGGTCGTCGACAATCTCGCGCTGATGCCCGACTTTCTGGACCCGATCAACCTCCTCAGCTACTTCGGTACCTGGGCGCTCATCGGGTTGCTCGTCGTGGTGTTCGTCGAGTCGGGGGTGCTGTTTCCGGTCCTTCCGGGTGATTCCCTGCTGTTCGTCGCGGGCATGCTCGCCGCAGGCATCCAGACGGCATCGGCCGAGGGCAACGTCGCTCAAGTGAACTTCCAGCTGTGGCAGCTTCTGCTGTTCATTCCGATCGCGGCGATACTCGGCGCCCAGGTGGGCTACTGGATCGGGCGCAATGTCGGCACCGCGATGTTCAAGCCGAACGCGCGATTCCTCAAGCAGAAGTACCTCGACGAGGCCCACCTGTTCTTCGAGCAGCGCGGCCCGTTTGCGATCGTCATCGCCCGCTTTGTGCCCATCGTGCGTACCCTCGCCCCGATCACCGCGGGTGCGGCCAAGATGAACTACGCGGTGTTCACGCTGTACAACGCCGTCGGCGCCATCGTCTGGGGTGCCGGCCTCACGCTGCTCGGGTACTGGCTCGGCCGCATCGAGATCATCCAGAAGCTGCTGGAGCCGATCGTCATCGGCATCGTCATCCTCTCGGTGCTGCCTATCGCTTTCGAGTGGTACAAGCGCCGCAAGGCTGCCAAGCAGGCCGGCATCCCGACACCGCCCATGGACGCCGGCGAGCAGACCACCTAGAGCCCGTCCCGTAACGCATCGAACAGCCGGGTGACGCGCGCGCGGTGGTCCTCGATCACCGGATCGGGCATGCCCTCCTCGATGACGCGCCGCGCGGTTTCCGTCAGCACCGACGCGTAACCGGCGATGACGAGTGCCGCGCACAGCGCCGCATCGCCGTCGAACTCCTCGTCGTCCTCCAGCAGCGTGCGTAGCGTGCGCTGTAGTTCAGCCGCGATCTCGCGTGCCCGCGCGATCAGCGCCGGTGACGCGGCGACGGTCCGGAAGAACGGGATCGACCCGTCCTTGACGCCGGAGAGGGCGTGACGGTCGTCGAGCAGACCGAACGCGACCCTGCGCAGCGAGTCCAGGACGTCGACGCCGGGACCGCGGTCGCGCACCGCCGCGCGCAGGATCTCGACGGCATCCTCCTCGCGATCGAAGAGCAGGTCCTCTTTGCGCGGGAAGTGCTTGAAGACCGTCACGCTCGAGACGCCTGCCTCGCGGGCGACGTCGGCCACGGTGACCTCGTCGAACCCGCGATCGAGAAACATGCGAGTTGCGACATCGGAAATCCTCCGTCGAGTTTCGGGCCCGCCTCGCTGCGATGTTCTGGGCATACCACCCTCTTTGTTGACTGACTTAGTTTAGTCACTTAGCTTAGTGACATGACTCCGGCTCGAAGCATTGTCTCCCCTCGCTCGCTACGGGAGGCCTGGCCTGCCCTCGTCGGCCTGTCCGCGGTCTTCCTCTTCGAGATGCTCGACAACTCGATCCTCAGCGTCGCGCTGCCGACCATCGGCCGCGACCTGCACGCGTCGACGACCGCGCTGCAGTGGCTGACCGGCGCCTACGCCGTCGCGTTCGGCGGTTTGATGCTGACTTTCGGCGCGGTGGCCGACCGCTTCGGCCGACGGCGCGTCATGATCGTGGGGCTGGCGCTGCTCGCCGGCGCAAGTTTCGCGACGGCGTTCGTCACGACGGCAGAACAGCTGATCGCCGTCCGTGTGCTCACCGGCATCGCGGCGGCGATGACGACCCCCGGATCGATGGCGCTGGCATTCCGGCTGTTCGCCGACGACGGGCTGCGCGTCCGGGCGATCACGCTGATCTCGACGGTGGGCCTCGTGGGTCTCGCGATCGGCCCGACGGCCGGCGGCTTCGTGATCGCGATCGCGCCCTGGCAGGTCCTGTTGCTCGTCAACGTGCCGATCGCCGTGCTGGCCATCATCGGCATCTGCTGCGGCATCGCCCCCGACCGGCCCGAGGACCTGCACCGCGATCCACTGGACATCGCGGGCGCGGCGCTGGGGACGGCGGCGATTGCGCTCGCGCTCGTCGCGCCGACGCTCTTCGTCGACGACGACTCCCCTTCGTGGGCACCCTGGGCGGCGACGGCCGCAGCCCTCGTCGCGTTCGTGCTGTTCGTCTGCCGGGAACGGTCGGCACGCCACCCGTTGATCACACTCGAACTCGTTGCGCGCCCGCTGGTTTCGAGCGGTCTGGCATTCAAGGCCGCGGCGGGGCTCGCGATCGCCGGCCTGGGATATCTGGTGACGCTGCAGCTTCAGCTCGACTGGGGGTGGTCGCCGGCCCTCGCGGCGATCGGGATGCTGCCGCAGGTCGTCGTGCTCATCGCGGGCAGCTTCGTCGTCAACCCGTTCGTCCAGCGCGTCGGGCCGGAGCGGGCCGCCTGGCTCAGCGCGTCGGCGGTCGTGGCCGGGCTCGCGGTGTACGGGCTGCTCGGCCGGTTCGGCTATCCGTGGGTCGCCGCTGCGCTCGTCCTCGTCGCGGCGGGCATGCGGGTGGTCGGCGTCGTCGCCGCGGTGAACGTGCTGCGCGGCCTGCCCGAGAACCGCACCGCCATCGGTACGGCGCTCGCCGACACCGCATCCCAGGTGACGTCGGGCGCCGGGGTCGCGGTGGCGGGCACGATTCTCGCCGGACTCTTCACCGGTGCCATCGCCTCGTCGCAGTGGACGGTGCAGCAGACCGCACAGTTCGACGAGGCCGCGGCCGTCGCCGGCTTGACGCTGACCGTCCTTGCCGGGGCATTGGTCGTCTTCGGGATCGTGCGCGGTCGCTCAGGGACGTGAGTCTTCGAGCGCGCGAATGAGACTCGCGGCATCCCAGGGCCCCTTGTGTCGCTTGCCGTTGACGAACAGCGTCGGTGTCGCATTGAGGTCCATCGCGTCGGCGTCCTCGGCGTCGTCCTCGACGCGGTGCAGCACCTTCTTCGAGTGCACGCGGACGTCCTGGTCGAACTGCTCGATGTCGCAGCCGGCCGCCACGGCGTAGCGGTAGATGTCGGACCACTCGAGGTCGTCCTGGTGCGCGAACAGCTGGCGCGCCATCTCCCAGAACTTGCCCTGCAGCGCCGCAGCCTCACTGGCCCGGGCGGCGTCGAACGCGCGCGGGTGCGCCCGCTCGAGAGGGAAATGCCGCCACACGTAGAGAAGGTCGTCGCCGAAGTGCGCCCGCACCTCGTCAATCGAGCCGGTGGCGCGGCTGCAGAACGGGCACTCGAAGTCGCCGTACTCGACCAGCGTCAGCGGCGCGTCGGGCCGCCCACGGGCGTGGTCGCGCTCGGGGTCGACGGGCCGGAGCAGCGTGAGACCCACGGGCTCGGGCGGACTGATCCAGTCGGTGATCCGGAAGATCGCCCACCCGAACACGAACGCGATGACCGACGCCGCGAGCACACCGATCCGTGCCTGGTCCTGCCTGCTGGGGTCCGAGATCGCGATGTCGACGATGAACAGCGAGATCGTGAAGCCGATGCCGGACAGCGCCGCGCCGCCGGCGATGCGGCGCAACGTCAGCCCCGGCGCCAGCACGCCCATGCCGGTTCTGCGGATCAGCCAGGTCGCGCCCGTGATGCCGACGAACTTGCCGATGACCAGACCGGCGACGATGCCCCAGGTCAGCGGCGACCGTAGGGCCGTCGTCACGCTCTCACTGTCCAGCCGCACCCCGGCGTTGACGAGTGCGAACAGAGGCAGGATGACGAACGACACGGTGGGGCCGACGGCCGTCTGCAGCCGTTCGTTGATGGAGATCGACTCGCGCAGCGAACGGCTCGCGGCGCGGGCGTACTCGGAGTTCGGGGATTGCCGGAACGCCCGGATCTGTTTGACGGCTTCCTCGACGGGGCGCCGTTCCGGGGTGAAGACGGGGATGAGCAGCGCGACGGCGACACCGGCCAGCGTGGGATGGATACCTGCCATGAAGAGCGCGATCCACAGCGCGACGCCGAGCACCGCGTAGGCCGGTCCCCGCTCCTTGGGCAGGAACCGCACCAGTGCCAGCGCGACGATCAGCAGCACCGACACCACCAGTGGCCCGACCTGGATGCTGTCGGAGTAGAACAACGCGATCGCGATCAGCGCCCCGACGTCGTCGACCACGGCCAGTGTCAGCAGGAACAGCCGCACCCGGGCCGGGAACATCGGCTTGATGATGGCCAGCGCCCCGACCAGGAAGGCCGTGTCGGTGGAGATCACCACGCCCCACGCATGCGCGTTCTCGCCGGAGGGGTTGAACGCCAGGAACACCACGGCGGGCAGCACCAGGCCCGCGGCGGCGGCGACCACCGGAACCGCCGCGCGCGACCGGTCGGTCAGCTCGCCGATGGTGAACTCGCGGGTCACCTCGAGCCCGACGATGAAGAAGAAGAACGTCATCAACGCGTCGTTGACGATGTGCTTGACCGTCATCTCGACGTGATGGCTGCCGAAGCTGACGCCGACATGGGTGTCCAGCAGCGCCGAATAGCTCTCGGCCCAGGGCGAATTGGCCCACAGGATCGCGATGACGGTGAACGTCAGCAGCAGTCCCGCGGCGGTGTTGTCGGTAGTTCTCGTCGCCTTGCTGCCACGGGTGCGCCGGGACGGCAGCAGCGGGAAACCCCGGCCGGTGGTCGGTTCGCTCACTCGGCTGAGTTCTCCGTACCCGATTCGCCGGCCGCCGCGACCGAGTGGGCCGCTTCCATCAGCATCCAGCCGGCCAACTGTACCGACAGGTCGCGTTCGGGAATCTCGGAGGAGTTGACGGCACCCTCGACGAATTGCGCGTCTTTCGTTCCTGCCGTGGGCAATTCGGCGGGACGGTCCCAGAAGGCCGCGAACAGCGGCAGGCCCTCGGCCGTCTGACGGTTCTCCCATGCGGCGCGCCCCGAGGACAGCACCAGCTTCGCGGCGGTCTTGCGGGCCGTGACATCGGCCTCGGCGTCGCCGGGCAGATCCGTGGCGACCAGCGCCAGATAGCGGGCCAGGATGCCGTTGAACAGGCCGCCGTCACCGCCACCCGCACCTTTGATGATGCCGTCGGGCGCCATGTGCTGGGCGACGGCCGCGACGAGCCGGTGGACCCGCTCGGCGTGCCGCGGATCCTCGGTGCGTGCCGCGAGCTCGGTCTCGGCGCCCAGCACCACGCCCTGGCAGTAGGTGTACTGCGCACGCACCAGCGAGCCGCCCTTGATGCCGTCGAACACCAGTTGCGTGTCGGGGTCGATCAGCGTCTCGTCGATCCAGTCGGCCATCTGCTGCGCCCTGCGCAATCTGTCGTCGTAGCGGGCGAGAAAGATCGCGGCGGGCCCGTTGGCCGGGGCGTTGAAGAATTGATCCTGCTTGCGCCACGGAATGCCGCCGCCGTCCTCGGGCACCCACGAGGTGAGGAACTGGTCGGCGAGCTGGTGCAGTGCTTTCGGGCGGGCGACGCCGGTCAGGCGGCCGGCGCGCTCGAGCGCGAGTGCCAGCCACGCCATGTCGTCGTAGTAGCTGTTCGTCCACTTCCCGAGGTTGCGCAGCCGATGCCCTCGGATCTGACGGGTGATCGAGGTGAGGCGCTCGGGCTTCGGGTCGCGCAGCTGGGCGTCGACCAGGTTGTCCAAGAGGTGCGCCTGCCACCAGTAGTGCCAGGTTCCGAAGCGGCGGTGCGTGCCCGCGGCCGGCCAGGCAACCACGCCCAGCTGAGTGCCCGGCAACCCCCACAGCTTTCGGAGATGCCGGGTGGCGATGGCGGCTTCGGCGCTGGCGGCGCGGTTGGCCCACATCTGATCCATGCCGTTGATCCTGCCCTACCAGCCGCCCGGAGGCTATGAGACAAATATGTCTCATATGAGCTATTCTTGTCGCATGTCCTCAACCCGCGACCAGTTGCTGCGCGCTGCTGCCGACTTCCTCGGCCGGCGCCCCAACGCGACGCAGGACGAAATCGCCACGGCCGTCGGCGTGAGCCGCGCGACGCTGCATCGGCACTTCTCGGGTCGCGCCGCACTGATGGCCGCGCTGGAGGAACTCGCCATCGCCGAGATGCGCGAAGTCCTCAAGACCGTGCGACTCGACGAAGGTCCGCCAACTGACGCGCTGCGCCGGCTCGTCACCGCCTGCGAGCCCATCTCCCCCTACTTCGTCCTGTTGTACAGCCAGAGCCAGGAAGCAGACCTCGAGACCACGATCGAGATCTGGGACGAGGTCGACTCCGCCATCACGGAGTTGTTCCTGCGCGGGCAGCGCGAGGGAGCATTCCGGCCCGACCTGACCGCGGCCTGGCTCACCGAAGCGTTCTACAGCTTGATCGCCGGCACCGCATGGTCCATCCGCGCCGGCCGCGCCGCCGCCCGCGACTTCGACAGACTGATCACCGACCTTCTACTACACGGAGTGAAGAAATGAACAGGAGCTGGCTCGCTCTCGGCGTCCTGACCATGGCGGTGTTGCTCATCGGGATCGACGGCACGGTGCTCGCGCTGGCGACCCCGTTCATCACCGCCGACCTCGGATCCACCGGCACGCAGATCCTCTGGATCGGCGACATCTACTCGTTCGTGCTCGCCGCACTGCTGATCAGCATGGGCAGCCTCGGCGACCGCATCGGGCACAAGAAGTTGCTGCTCTGGGGTGCAACAGCTTTCGCCGCCGCATCGGCGGTCTCCGCCTACGCCACCAGCCCGGAGATGCTGATCGCGACCCGCGCGCTACTCGGCGTGGCGGGCGCGACGCTGGCCCCGGCGACGCTGGCGCTGATCCGCGGACTGTTCCCCGACCAACGTGAGCGCAGCATCGCCGTCGGCATCTGGGCCTCGGCCTTCTCCGCAGGCGCAGCACTGGGCCCCGTCGTGGGAGGCGTTCTGCTGGAGCACTTCTGGTGGGGTTCGGTCTTCCTGATCAACATCCCCGTCATGGTGGTGCTGCTCGCCGGCGGCCTTGTGCTGCTGCCCGAGCACCGCAACCCGGACCCGGGTCCGTGGGATCTGCCCAGCGTCGGACTGTCCATGGTCGGCATGCTCGGCCTCGTCTATGCGATCAAGGAGGGCTTCACCGGGCTGGCCCACGGTATCGGGGCCGACATCGTGGTGGCCTTCGTCGTCGGGGCGGTGGCGCTCACCATGTTCGTCCGCCGCCAGCTGCGTCTTCCGGCGCCGCTGATCGACGTGCGGCTGTTCACCAATCCCCGGTTCTCCGGTGTCGTGTCGGCCAACCTGCTCTCGGTGCTCGGTTTGTCCGGGCTGGTGTTCTTCCTGTCCCAGTACTTCCAGCTCGTCCACGGTTACGGCCCGCTCAAGGCGGGCCTGGCCGAGCTGCCCGCCGCGCTGACGGCGACGGTGTTCGGCGTGCTGGCAGGTGTGGCGGTGCGCTACTTCTCGCACCGGTCGGTGCTCACCGCGGGGCTGGCCATGGTCGGCATCGCGATGGCGGCGCTCATGACATCGCTGATGGCGTTCACCCCGATGACTCCGTATCTGCCGCTAGGCATTTCGCTGTTCGTCGTCGGTGTGGGACTGGGGCTGGCGTTCACGGTGGCCAGCGACGTGATCCTGGCGAGTGTGCCGAAGGAACGGGCAGGCGCGGCGGCCGCAGTATCCGAGACAGCCTACGAGCTGGGCATGGCGCTGGGTATCGCGACGCTCGGGTCGATCGTCACCGCGGTCTATCGCGGCATCAGCTTCGCACCCGGCGTTCCGGCCGACGTCGCCGCGCAAGCACGCGACTCGCTGCCCAATGCGATCCATGCCGCGCAGACCTTGCCCGCCGATCAGCAGGCGGTCCTGCTCGATGCCGCGAAAACATCGTTCACGCACGGCCTTACGGTGGCATCCGGCGTCGGCGCGGCGCTCCTGCTCACCGCCGCGGTCGCGGTGTGGTGGCTGTTGCGGCCACGGCCAGATGTCGCCGGCAGCCCGGCTCCGCGGCCAGACGTCGCAGGCAGCCCGGCTGCCCGTACCTCACCAGGCCCGGCTGAGGTCAGCGTGCTGCCTGATCCAGGTGTGCATGGCGATGCCGGCGGCGACGGCAGCGTTGATGCTGCGCGTCGATCCGAACTGTGCGATCGAGACTGTTAGCAAGGCACCGGCCTTCGCGTCGTCGGTGATGCCGGGGCCCTCCTGACCGAAGACCAGCAGGCAGTCGTGGGGCAGCTGCGTCTCTTCCAGACGGGACGCCCCGGGGACGTTGTCGACGGCCACGACCTCCAGGCCGGCGGCGGCCGCGAAGTCGAGCAGGTCGGCAGTCGTGTCATGATGGCGCAGGCGCTGGTAGCGGTCGGTGACCATGGCACCGCGCCGGTTCCAGCGGCGGCGGCCCACGATGTGCACCGTGTCCACCGCGAAGGCGTTCGCGGTTCGCACCACCCCGCCGATGTTGGCGTCGTTGCCGAAGTTCTCGATCGCGATGTGCAGCGGATGCCTGCGCCGGTCGATGTCGGCGATGATCGCGTCGCGCGTCCAATACCTGTAGGCGTCAACGACATTGCGGCTGTCACCGGTAAGCAACAGCTCGGCGTCGTAGCGCGGGTCGTCGGGCGGCTCGCCGTCCCAGGGGCCGACGCCCGGACCGCCACCCCACTCCGTGGGGCCGGGCGGATCCGTCACTGCGAGATGTCCTTTTTCCACAGCGCCGCGTGCGTCCCCGCCAGCGACACCGTGGCGTACAGCAGAGCCTGGTTGATCTCGCCTTGGGTGCACAGCGATGCGCGCAGCTGCACGCCCTCGCGTGAGGCTTCCGGAAGCACCAGCACAGAGGCGCCGTAGATCCCGCAGGCATGGCTGAGGCCCCTGCCGGGCAGGGTGGGTGCGGCCAGCACCATCATCGGCCCACCCCGCTTCGCCGAGTCGTCGCGGTACCGCTGCGCGAGGCCGTCGACCTCGAGACCGAGCAGCATGTAGCCCTTGCCCTCGAAGGCTTTCGGTTCGCCGAGTGCCGTCGGGGCCAGTTGAGCCCCGTCCTCGGAGAAGGCGTCCACGCTGCTGGTCTTCAACGTCAGGCCGGTGTCGTTGGAGTTGGTGGGCAACACGCCGACAGGAAACGCCGCCGGATAGGCCACGGTGGTTCCGGCGATGCGGTCTCGCGGCGAATACGCGTAGACGCCGCGCACCTGGGACTGATCGCGTTGCGGACCCAGGCACACCGTCCCCGTCAGGCGGTCCGGAGTCACCGACAACGGTTGAATGCCAAGGTTTGTCACGTCACCGCACCCGCCGATGCCGTTCGCCTCAATCGGGTGGGCCAGCGCACCGTAGAGGCCGAAGCGGAGGTCCTCCGGGTTCGCCGGTGTCACTCCCTCCTTTGCGGGGGCCGCGTCGACGTCGACGAGGACGTACTCGGCGTCGAACCGCAGATTGGCCACCGACATGTTCCAGCCGAGAAGCTCCAGGGACTCACCCATCGACGCTGTCGCAGCGGAGAAGACGTCCTCGCGATGGCCCGAGTCACCGGAGCACGAGGTCACAGCGAGCACGATCGCTGCCAGAACGGCGATTACCCGCACAGGTTCTCAGGTCCTGTCACGGCCCTTGCCCACCACCTTCGTCAAGGCGCGCACCACATTTCGCGGCACGATGCGCCCGCCGGTGGTCAGCGCCTTGTACTGCAGGCCCGGAATGATCACCACTTTGTCTTTGGCGATGTCGGCCAACGTCTCCCGGACCACGTCGTCCACCTCGAGCCATAGGAAACCCGCGGTGCCCGCCATGTCGATGCCGGCCCGCTCGTGAAACTCGGTGCGCACGAAGCCCGGACACAACGCGTGCACTCCGACGCCGGTACCACCGAGGCCATTGGCCAGCCCCTCGGAGAACGACACCACCCACGCCTTGGAAGCCGAGTACGTCGACCCGCGGCCGGGCAGCAGCCCTGCGACGCTTGCGACGTTGAGCACGGTGCCCTCGCCGGCGGCCAGCATTGCCGGCAGCGCGGCGTGGGTCAGCTGCATGACCGCGGTGACGTTGACGTCCAACTGTGACTTCAAGACGTCGAAGTCTGCGGTCCAGAACTCCCCCGACGTCCCGAAGCCGGCGTTGTTGACCAGCACTCGCACGCCGGCGCGCAGCCGCTCCGCGACCTCGGCGCGGTCGTCGGCCTCGGCGAGATCGGCGCGGATGACTTCCACATTGGCCCCCGCCTCGTCACGCAGTTCGGCGGCCAGCGTGTTCAGTCGCCCGGCGTCGCGTGCGACCAATACCAGGTCGTAGCCGTCCATGGCGTAGCGGCGGGCGAACCCCTCCCCGATCCCGGCTGTCGGTCCGGTGATCAGGGCGACGGGGCGTGGCATGCCCCAGAGGATACTTATCGCTGATAGTTGGGCGACTGCCGCCCGTTGTGCTGTGCGGGCTGCTGAACCGGCGGCGCAGGACGCCGCAGCGGGTCGGGCCGCGGCTGACCGGCGTAGCCCGGGGGCAACTCGCGGCCCGCAGGCGCGGGGGTGATCGGTCGGCTGGGCGAGCCGCCGCGACGTGCGACGGGCTGTCCGGTGGACGCGGTCGGCATCGGCGGCAGCACGCGCAGCAGGTCGTTGAACTGGCGCACGGTGCGCAGCCCCTCATCCCACTGGGCGCGCGTGCTGGTCACCGGCATGCTGATCAACGTCCAGTTGCCTTCGTTCCACATAATCTCGGCGCAGTCCGGCGCGGTGTGGGCGAACGTCACCATCCTGCGGTCGCAGGCGCGGCGGGCGGCGTCGAGGTTGGTCGAGTAGACCATCCGAGGGCCGATCGCCCCGAGCAGCCAGATGTCGCTCTCGCGCGGTTCCTTGATGCCCTTGAGACGCATGTCGACGGTGACGTTGGTGCCGACCTTGCGGTGCAGCGCGATCACGGTGGCGACGTCCTCGAGATCGAAGATGAAGACCGCCTCGCCGCGAATCTGCCCGAGGACCACGTTGCGGGCGGTGACATCGCCGACGGTGGACATCACGCCGCGCTTCCACCGCTTGAGGATGTCGCCGGACTCGTGCTCGTAGTCGAAGCCATGCGACTTGGCCCAGGACTTCCGCCGGCGGCCCAGTCCGCGCCGACGGTCGAGGTCGACGTACAGCAAGACCGCCGCACCCACGAAACAGAGTGCGGACAGGGTGAACCAAAGCGGGACCATTGCCTCAAGAGTATCCGCTCAGGGGTGCGCTCTCCGAATCCGAATTTGTCACAACCTCGTCTCAGGCTGAGCAGGCGTCGCGTGGGCGCACCGAACGCATACTTGCCCGGTGAGCGCTCTCTCGGGAAAGTCCTACCTCGTCGTCGGGGCCAGCGGAGCCCTCGGCTCCCGTATCGCCCGCGGCCTGCGGGAGCGCGGTGCGGCGCTGACCGTGACCGGTAGGTCCGCCGAGGCGCTGGCCGCCGTCGACGGCGCGCACGTCGTGACCGCGGACCTGCGCGAACCCGACGCCGGGCGCGCCGTGGTGGCTGCCGCCGTCGAGCAGCACGACCGTCTGGACGGCGTGGTCATCGCCGCGGGTGTGGTGGCCTTCGGTCCGCTGGCCGAGATCGACGACGACACCGTCGACGACCTCGTGCTGGTCGACTTCCTGGCGCCGCTGCGCGTGATGCGCGCCGCCCTACCCGTGCTCGAGGCCGGCGGCGTCATCCTGGGCATCAGCGCCGTCGTCGCCGAGAAACCGCTGCCGAACATGGCGGTCTACTCCGCCGTCAAGGCGGCCACCGCGGCGTTGTTCACCGCGGCCCGCACCGAGGCGCGCCGACGCAAGATCCGTGTCGTCGACGTCCGGCCGCCGCACACCGAGACGGGGCTCGCCGAACGGGCCATCGCCGGCCAGGCACCCAAACTGCCCGCGGGTCTGGACCCCGACGCCGTCACCGAGCGAATCATCGCCGCACTGCTCGGCGACGAGACCGAACTCGCGAGCACCGCGTTCACCTAGCCCGGAACAACGGCCGAGCAGACGCAAACTCGCGTGCTTTCCGTGGAAAACACGCGAGTTTGTGTCTGGTGGCGGCGAGACTCAGCCCAGCTGTCGGGTCTTCGCGCAAGCGCTCATCCCAGCACGAGCCTCTCGCCGTCCGCACTGACGTTGACCGGAACCACGTCGCCGTCGTGCACCTCCCCGGCCAGCAGCATCTTGGCGAGCTGATCACCGATGGCCTGCTGCACCAGCCTGCGCAGCGGCCGCGCCCCGTAGATGGGATCGAACCCGCGCTCGGCCAACCACTTCTTGGCGGGCAGCGACACTTCGAGTGTCAGCCTGCGCTGCGCCAGCCGCTTGGCCAGCTGCTGCAACTGGATGTCGACGATCGAGACCAGCTCCTCGGGGTTGAGGCCGTCGAAGATGATGACGTCGTCGAGGCGGTTGATGAACTCCGGCTTGAACGCCGAGCGCACCGCGGCCATCACCTGTTCCTCGGAACCGCCGGCGCCGAGGTTGGACGTCAGGATCAGGATCGTGTTGCGGAAGTCCACGGTCCGCCCCTGGCCGTCGGTCAGCCTGCCCTCGTCGAGCACCTGCAGCAGCACGTCGAATACATCCGGGTGCGCCTTCTCGATCTCGTCGAACAGGATCACCGTGTAGGGACGACGCCGCACCGCCTCGGTCAGCTGACCGCCCTGGTCGTAGCCGACGTAGCCCGGAGGTGCACCGACCAGTCGAGCCACCGAGTGCTTCTCGCCGTACTCGCTCATGTCGATGCGCACCATCGCACGCTCGTCGTCGAACAAGAACTCCGCCAACGCTTTTGCGAGCTCGGTCTTACCCACACCGGTGGGCCCGAGGAACATGAACGAGCCCGTGGGCCGGTTCGGGTCGGCGACGCCGGCGCGCGAACGCCGAACCGCATCGGAAACGGCTTGCACCGCCTTCTTCTGGCCGACCACCCGCTTGCCCAGCTCCTCCTCCATACGGAGCAGCTTGGCCGTCTCGCCTTCGAGCATCCGACCTGCCGGGATGCCGGTCCAGGCCTCGACCACTTCGGCGATGTCGTCGGGTCCGACTTCTTCCTTGAGCATCACGTTCTCGCGAGCCTCGGCATGGGGCAGCGCGGCGTCGAGCTTCTTCTCGACCTCCGGGATGCGTCCGTAGCGCAGCTCCGCGGCCTTGGCCAGGTCGCCGTCGCGCTCGGCCCTGTCGGCCTCGCCGCGCAACGTCTCCAGCTGTTCCTTGAGCTCGCGCACCACGTCGATGGCGCCCTTCTCGTTCTGCCAGCGGGTGGTCAGCTCCGCCAACTTTTCCTTGTGATCGGCCAGTTCCGCGCGCAGCTTCTCCAACCGGTCCTTGGATGCGGCGTCTTCCTCCTTGGCCAGCGCCATCTCCTCGATCTCGAGGCGACGCACCAGCCGCTCGACCTCGTCGATCTCGACGGGCCGCGAATCGATCTCCATGCGCAGCCGTGACGCGGATTCGTCGACGAGGTCGATCGCCTTGTCGGGCAGGAAGCGCGACGTGATGTAGCGGTCGCTCAGTGCGGCGGCTGCCACCAGCGCGGAGTCGGTGATGCGCACGCCGTGGTGCACCTCGTACCGGTCCTTGAGGCCGCGCAGGATGCCGACGGTGTCCTCGACGGACGGTTCGCCGACCAGCACCTGCTGGAAGCGGCGCTCCAGCGCGGCGTCCTTCTCGATGTACTTGCGGTACTCGTCGAGAGTCGTCGCGCCCACCAGCCGCAGCTCACCGCGGGCCAGCATGGGCTTGATCATGTTGCCCGCGTCCATCGCGGACTCCCCGGTGGCACCGGCGCCGACGATGGTGTGCAGCTCGTCGATGAACGTGATGATCTGCCCGGCCGAGTTCTTGATGTCGTCGAGGACGGCCTTGAGGCGCTCCTCGAACTCACCGCGGTACTTCGCGCCTGCGACCATCGAGCCGAGGTCGAGAGACACAACGGTCTTGTCCCGCAATGACTCCGGGACATCGCCTGCGACGATGCGCTGGGCCAGGCCCTCGACGATTGCCGTCTTTCCGACACCGGGTTCGCCGATGAGCACCGGATTGTTCTTGGTGCGGCGGCTCAGGACCTGGACCACGCGACGGATCTCGTGGTCGCGCCCGATCACCGGATCGAGCTTGCCTTCCTTGGCGCGCGCCGTCAGGTCGGTGGAGTATTTCTCCAGGGCCTGATAGCTGCCCTCGGGATCCGGGTTGGTGACGCGTGCGCTGCCGCGCACCTTCGTGAACGCATCGCGCAGGGTCTGCGGCGAGGCGCCGTGGCCGGTGAGCAGCTTGGCGACGTCGTCGGAACCGGTCGCCAGACCGACGAGCAGGTGCTCGGTGGAGACGTATTCGTCGTCCATCTCGGTTGCGAGGTGTTGCGCCGCGGTGATGGCGGCGATCGCCGCAGGACTGAGCTGCGGCTGAGAGCTGGAGCCGGTCGCCGAGGGCAGGCGGTCGAGTAGACGCTGCGTCTCCGCGCGGACAGTCGCGGGTTCGACGCCGACGGCCTCCAGGAGCGGTGCGGCAATGCCATCGTTCTGCGTCAGCAGTGCCATCAACAGATGGGCGGGGGTGATCTGCGGGTTGCCGGCGGCGGTAGCCGCCTGCAGCGCCGAAGTCAGGGCCGCCTGGGTTTTGGTCGTCGGGTTGAACGAGTCCACGACACCTCCCTTTCGTGTACGCAAGGGCCGCGCGAGGCGCCCTTGAAATGCTTGTCCTGTTGAACAACGCCGTCAAGGTTGAGTCTGTTCCGCTCAACTCTAGGCTTTTTTCCGGGATCGTCAACAGACACGGACGCCGCGTGCCCGGGGGCTCCGGCGATCGGGGGTTACGGTCGGCACATGTCCGACGCCGGCGACTTCGAGTTCGAGCGGAAGTTCTTCCTACGCGAGATGCCCGCCGTCGCCGCATCCGATCCGACTCCCCTGCTGATCGCACAGGCCTACCTGTTCGCCGCCGACGGCTACGCGGTGCGCGTCCGGCTCCAAGGACCGGCGCCTGCGGACTTGGACGCCGCACCCCCTGAGCTGGTGACGGCACTCGGCGACGAGGCGATGGGCACGATGACCGCCAAGGGGCCCGCGGCCGGCGGCACGCGCTACGAGGCGGAGCGCGAACTCGATCCGCTGGTGGCCGGTCAGATCGTCTCGCGGGCCGCGCACGTCATCGTCAAGGTCCGCTCCTCGGTGTGGCTGGGCGAGGACGGCTGGGTCATCGACCGGTTTCTGGGGGGCGACGCTCCGCTGTTGCTCGCCGAAGTGGAACGCGACGCACCGGTGGTCGATCTGGCCATCCCGTCGTTCTGCACCACCGAGGTGTCCGAGGACGATCGCTTCCGCAACGAGTACCTGGCCCAGCATCCGTTCGGGACGTGGGTGCACGACTATCTGCGCGAACTCGACCTACTCGGCCCGAGATTCATGAACAGCTTGGGGCGCAACCAGTTCGACGTCAGCTAGGTCTTGCCGAACACCACCCAGCGCAGGGCGCAGTACATGTAGACAGCCTCGCAGCCGCCGGCCAGCAGGCGCGAGATCCGGTAGTCGACACCAAGATCGGTCAGCAGCGTCGACAGCGCCAGGATAAATGCCAGGTAGTTGATGACCACCACGACGACGTAGATGGTGAGCTGCGGGCCCACGGGCGCGTGCGACCGGAAGTTGAAATATCGGTTGAGTGCGTAGCTCAACCCGAAGGCGCACGCGTAGGCCACCGTCACCGCGGCGGGGTACGGTACGCCCAGGCCGCCCCGCAGCCCTGTCAGGAGCACCAGGTCGACGCCGAACGTGAAGCTGTTGATGAGGCAGAAGCCGAGCAGCGTCGGCGGGACGATGTTCGCCAGCCCGAACGGTAGGCGAGCGACGATCCGTTCGCACCAACGGTGAAACCGTTCAGGCGCGAGGACGGGCACGCGTTCACTGTGACGCCGGCAGGTGTCGCGACCGTGAGCGACGGGCGAACGTCAGGCCACGAGATCGTGGTCGCCGTCAGTATTCGACTCGGAATCCGCCGATCAGGCTGACGACATTCCCGTCGGGATCGCGTAACCGCGACAGTCGCACACCCTTGCTCGCGTCGGCGATGCCGCCGGGTTCGAGGCCGCGACCGGCGAGTTCGTCGATGTGGCGCTCCAGATCGTCGACCGCGAAGTTCACCTCGTCGGTTCCCGCCCTGTCCGGGTCGTGGAACACCTGCACCCAGGCGCCGGGCAACACCTGCCACTCGACCAGCGAGGGCATCGGGTTGTTGTCCTCCGGCCTGCCGAACAGCCGGGCGTACCACTGTCTGCCGGCCTCGATGTCGGAGACATGGACGACGGCGAGCACATGCTCGATCGACATGCGGGCTTCCTCTCGATAGCGGGCCTTACCCCTATCGACTGCCCGGCGCCGAAGAATTCATCACGCCGCGGAGATCCTCGCCCGGATATGGAAGTCGAGGTCGATCGCTTCTGCGACGTAGACGTCCTGGCGCATCTGGTTGCCTCGCATGGAGACCTCGCCACGTGGACTCAAGTAGGTCAACCGGTCTGCTGCAGTGGTCATGGCGCCGATGCTCAGCGATCCGGCCCGCGATGCGAGGGCGATCAACAACGTGATCGCCTCGTAGCAGGATTCGCCAATGCTGTTCAGGGCAGGCGCCGCAGGCCCGAACCGCGAGTAGTACCGTGCGGCGAACTCCATGCTCGCCGTGGTGTTGAGGGCTTCGAAGTACCCTGCCGCCGAAAACAGACCGGAATTGCACCGGCTGCCGCCGGCCATCAACATGTTCTCTTCGACGTGTGGACTCAACCGCGGGATCGCACTGTCGAGACCGCTAGCGGCGAACTGCCGGTTGAAGGTCACGCCGTCACCCCCGACCAGCAGCACGACGACCCCGGTGGCCTGGGAGACCTCGACCTGTCGAATCGCTTCGGAGAAATCTGTCGTGCCGAGCGGCACGTAGACCTGCCCGACCAACGGTGCTCCCTGCGCGCGAGCGTGTCTGGCCGCAGCAAGCCCGGTGCCGCGCGGGAAAATGTAGTCGTTGCCGATCACTATCCACCGGTCGATGCCGTATTCGGACTTCATCCAATCCATCGCGGGCAGCAGTTGTGCCGACGGCGTCTCTCCGGTGAGGAACAGCCCGGCAGTCTTCTCGCCGCCCTCGTAGAGCGGCCCGTAGACGTAGGGGATCCGGTTGGCGGTCACGCGGGCGATCGCCTTGCGGACCGGTGAAATGTGCCAGCCCGTCACCGCGTCGATCGCTCCACGGTTGACCAATGTCGCGATCTCGCCGGCAACCTGATCCGGGGTCCTGCTGCCGTCGACGGGGATGAGACGCACCTGCCTGCCGAGGACGCCCGAAGTCGCATTGGCGTCGGCGATGGCGAGTTCGGCGCATGCTTCGCACGAGGGGCCGTAGATCCCCGCCGATCCGCTGCGGGGGATCACCAAGGCCACGTTCAGCGTCGATCGCCTACGTCCAGTCATGTCCACGTCGCGCTCCGTCCACACTTTTTTCGGCTCGCCGACCGTCAGCGTGACACCGTCGGGTTACCACCGCGTTGCGCATCTGTTCGATACCGGAAAAGTTGCGCAGTGTCGGCGGGCTGGTCGGCCACTATTGCGGTAGTGCCCCGAGACGAGCGAGCGCCTGCAGGAATTGGGCGGCGGCCTCCTGGCCGAGCTCCTCGACCAGCATCTCCCGAAGCAGGACTTCCTGCCGAATGAGCTTGCGCACCTTCGTCTTTCCCCTGGCCGACAGATAGATCAGAACCCTGCGGCGATCAGTGGCATCGACTCGGCGCAACACCAGACCGTTGTCGACGAGCTTGTCGACGAGCCTGGTCAGCGACGGTGGCGGGATGGACATGGCCGACGAGATGTCGCTCATCGTCAGTCCCTCGCCGCCACGCAAGGCGCCGAGAACTCGCCAGCCGTCGATGCTGGAGACTTCCGCGTCGAGCAATCCGCGGCCCAGCACGTCGGTCCATCGGCGCTCTGCCTGGAAGAACACCTCCGACACACTGTCGACGCTCGTTGCGACCGTCACGATGCTCCTCGCTGACATCGACCCGTCACTTTCATTCGGAAGCTTTCCGCGACAGTACCTCAACAAGTGCCGTCATGCCGCCTGCGCTGCTTCAGCAGTGTTGCCTCGCAAGGAGATCCGCTCGATGACTCCGGCGCCCCACTCCGAGGCGAGTCCGAACGCGGCACCGACCAGGGCTGTCGTCGCTGCGATCACCGCGGGGTTGGACACGCCGCCGGTCGTGATGGCGTGGCCGGTCGCGGCGATGGTGCCCACCGTCATCGCGAAGCCGAAGACGATGGCCGGCGTGGCGGAGATCCAGCGCAAACGCGAAACCTGCACCATCGCAAAGCTTCCCACTCCGACCGCGACGGACAGCCACACCGCACCGGAGGTTCCTTGGACGGCCAGCAGCGTGGCTGTCGCAATCGCGATACCCGTCCAGTTGCACGCGACGGACTTCACCAGCCCCGATGTGCCGCTTCCGACGAAGAAGAACGAGGCCCAGGCCAGGAAGAGCACCCACACCGGCAGCGCCCAGATCGTCGCGGTCATCAGAGTTGACAACATCCCCAGGACGCCGACACTGATCGACAGCGCAGTCGCTTTCGACATGCTCGCCCCTCAGTGGTCGTCGTCGTGGTCGTGGTCATGGTCGGCGTGCGCCAGTCGCTGCGCCTCCGCGATCGCTCGCTCGTCGAGCTCAGCCTCGGCGAAGTAGCCCTTGTCCCGGGACAGTCGGCAGAACGCCTCCGCGAACTGGCGGTAGTACACGCCGGGGTCACACGTCTCTCCCACACCAGAGTCGTCGATCGCAGCGATGAGGTGGGTCTTGAACTCCTCCCACTCGAACATCCCGGCTTTGCACATGTGCACTACGAGTCCGAAAAGCCTTCCCTGCCATGGTGCATCGAACACCAACTCGCCGTTGGACCGCGGTAACGCGGCATCGCTGTGCAGGGCGTCGAAGGCACTGAGGTCCAGCGTGGCGTAGGCGGTCACGATGCGGCCGCCGTGGTGACCAGTGCAGTACCCACCATCGAGTCGCGGCTGATGAGGGGGACCAGTTCGTCGGCCGACCAGTCCTCGGTGCCCGCGGGCCGCTGCGGGATGACCAGATAGCGGATTTCGGCGCTGCTGTCCCAGACGTCGATCTTCACGTCTTCGGGCAGGCTCACCCCGAATTCGGACAGCACGCTGCGTGGTTCCTTCACCACGCGCGCGCGATACTGCGGGTACTTGAACCACGCCGGCGGAATACCGAGCAGCGTCCAGGGGTAGCAGGAGCACAGCGTGCACACGACGACGTTGTGCTTCTCGGCGGTGTTCTCGACCGCCACCATGTGCTCGGTCTGCAGTCCCGTGAACCCCATGTCCGCGATCGCCGCGGTGGCGTCGGCGAGCAGCCACTCTCGGTACTGCGGGTCGGTCCAGGCTCGAGCGACCACCTTGGCGCCGTTGACCGGACCCATGTCGTTCTCGAAGGACGCGACGACGGCGTCGACGGCCTCGTGCTCGGCGAGGCCCTTCTCGACCATCAACGATTCCAGCGCGTTGATCCGCGCTTCGACGTCTTTGAGGGAAAGCCAGTCCATCTTCATCTCCAGTTTCAGCGTTGGGCAGGTTCGAGGTAGTTCTCGAACAGGTCGGCGTACAGGTCGAACTGCTCCGGTGCGTCGTCACCCCACAGATCGGTGGACGTGAACCGGACCATGTAGAGGTGGTGCGGCGTCTCGACCTGACGGTGCGCGCTGTCGGCCGGGTCATGATGAGCGCCATAGTGTTTGGCGATGACGCCGGGCGTCTTGTTGAGGTAACCGGGCAGCCGGTTGTGGGTGGCCTCGTTGAGGTTGCGCACCATGACGGCATCGCCCACGGTATACGCGGGAGGCTGGTCGGTGGGGCGATCGTGCGGAGTGCCCGCCCAGAGCACCTCGATCATCTGCTCGGCGAACGGCGAGAGCGTCTCCGGCTTGCTCGGATGCGGCGTCATCGCCGGCGCACCGAGTTCACGCATCCGCTCGTCGATCTCTTCGTGCGAGATGTATCCCTTGTCGTTGAGCAGCTTCTCGACGGAGAAGAGCCAGTGCGCGTAGTAGGTGGAGTCGAGGTAGTCGCTCCACTTCATCAGTTCGATTCCGTGGCGCTGCTCGTCGAGATTGAACGCGCCCTTGGCGATCGCCATCGCGGTGACGGCGTGCATCCGACCTTCGAACGGATACCGCCACTCGGGGATGCCCGGCTTGAGGAACTCTGGATCGATGGCGCCGATACCGTCGCGCCCGCCCAGATCATGCGGTCCATGCATTTGAAGTCACTTCCATTAGTTCTCCTGCTCAAAACTTCCAGATGGAAGCATGACGCCGTCGACGCTGATCGGCAATCCGCGGAAGAGTCTTGTAACAAACGGTTTACCTGCGGGATCTTCCGTTTGACGAATGCCCCACCTCGCGGTAAGCAGTTCACACGAAATATTTGTGTTTCGGAATTAATTCTCTCAACCGTTCCCGAAAGGACCTGCGATGGAATCGACATCGACCACCCGACGCGCCGTCACGGCTGACTCCGAGGTCACCGGCACCGCACTCTTGTTGACCGTGTCCACTGTGGTGGCCCTCATCGCCTTCTACTTCCTGGCCTTCGATCAGGGTGCCGTGTCGGTGTTCGGCGCCGACACCCATGTCCATGAATTTCTGCACGATGCGCGGCATCTGCTGGGATTCCCGTGCCACTGAGAACACCGGGAGCACTCACGATGAAACGGATCATCGGAATCGGTGCCGCCGCCGGCGCTGTGGGCGGTCTCGCGGCATTCGGCTATGCCCGACTCCAGGTGGCACCTCTCATCGCTTCGGCGATCGATTACGAGGAGGCCCGCTCTCATGCCTTTGCCGACATCACCGGTGAGCACACTCACGAGCACGAGGTGTTCACCCGCGCGGTTCAGGAGAACGTCGGCGCCGGCGTGGGCGTCATCGGGTTCGGCATCGTCGTCGGCGTCCTGTTCGCCGTCGCGTACTGCGTGTTGTCCGCGGTGTTGACCAGACGTGGTGTCCGTTTCGAATCACCCTGGGCCGCAACAGCCGCCAGTGTCACGGCATTCGTCTGCGTGAGCCTGGTCCCGTTTCTCGTCTACCCCGCCAACCCGCCCGGTGTCGGCCAGCCCGATACTGCCGGCCAACGTACTGTCGCCTATCTGGCGTTGCTCGTCGCCTCGGCGCTGGTGGCCGCCGTGGTGATCGGCGTTACGCTCCGGTGGGCGCCTCGGGTGGGCGGTTGGGCCGCCACGATATCGGCCGCGTGGGCTTACGTCGTCGTGATGGTCGTTGCCGCGGCCATCCTGCCCGGCGTTCACGAAGTGCCCGACGCTGTCGTGGACGAGGCCGGAACTCTGGTGTTTCCCGGCTTCCCCGCCGAACTGCTGGCCGAGTTCCGGCTGCAGTCGTTGCTGACCAGCGCCCTCATGTGGCTGGTCCTCGGCACTGCTTTCGCAGCCGCGCTGGCGCGTGGAGCCTCCTCGCGTTCGACCACCCCATTCTTCGGAGTTGCGCATGCAGATCGTTGATTTCACGCCGTCACGCGAGCAGTACGTCTGGACGTTCGGCGGTGCCGAGCCGGTCATGGAGGTGGCCCCTGGCACAGCGCTGCGGCTCTGGACCGAAGACGCCTTCGCCGGCCGGGTGACGTCTCGCAGTGACAGACCGAGTCAGGTGCTCAACCCCAAAGAGCTCAATCCCCAGACCGGTCCGTTCCATGTGACCGGCGCCGAACCGGGCGACACCCTTGCACTGCATTTCGCCTCGATCGAACCTGCCAGGACGTGGGCCGCGTCGACGACGATTCCGTTGTTCGGCGCGTTGACCGGGACCGATCGCACGGCCACCCTGCAACCGGCACTGCCGGAGCTCACCTGGATCTATGAGGTCGACGTGGAGCGAGCCGTCGCCACCTTCGTCGGACACGAGAGCGATTTCACCGTCGAGCTGCCGCTGGCACCGATGCTGGGCACCGTCGGAGTTGCACCTGCTCTACGTGAAGTGCGCACCACCCTGGTGCCGGACTACTTCGGCGGCAACATGGACACCCCCGAGCTGCGGGCCGGAACGACGGTCTACCTGGGTGTCAATGTGGACGGGGCATTGTTCTCGGTGGGTGACGGACACTACCGCCAGGGCGAAGGCGAAACGTGCGGCACGGCGCTCGAAGGTGCGATGAACGTGACGGTGCTCGTCGATCTGATCAAGGGCGGGGCCCCGGCGTGGCCTCGGTTCGAGCACGACGACGCGCTGCTCACCGTCGGTTCGGCCCGCCCGTTGGAGGATGCCTGGCGGTGCAGCCAGGTCGAAATGGTGCGGTGGATGACCGAGCTGTACGGCATCGGGGAGCTCGACGCCTATCAGCTGTGCAGTCAACTGTGCCTGTCGCCGCTGGCCAACGTCGTCGACGTCAACTACAGCGCGGTGACCAAGCTGTTCAAGAATGCGCTGCCCGACGTGGCGCCGTACGGGGGCATGCACGCTTCGATGCGGACCCGGGCCGCGACGTTGACCGCTCAGTCCATATAGTCCCAGAACTGGAGAGCGTGCACGGACGCGAACAGCGTCAGCGTGACTGCGTACACCGCGACGATGACGACGGCTCCGATGGCGCTGACGCGTGCGCTCGCTCCGTCGACCGGGTCGAGCCAGCGGCGAAACGGCTTGGATGCCGCGGGCATCAGCCACCATTGCATGGCGACGACGCTGACGATCTGACTGATCCACAGCGAGAGCCACGGCTGCGCTCCGACGTCGTTGAGCACGGGCCCGAGAAATCGCGACAGCAACATGACCGTGGGGTAGAGCACGACAAGGACGAGCATTGCCGACTTCCAGTTCGGCGTCATGAGTGTTCGGCCGTTCTCCATCCGCACCGTGGTGGCGAACGGCGTGGTATTGGAAACCACGGAGAAGTCGTTGGTGAGCGTCGACCGCAAGCCGTGCAGCGCCTCCGTGCGTTCGGGCGAGCGCATCCACGCCGACAGCTGCGGTCCGGTCCGGTAGCGGACCATCGAAATCCATTCGCCGGGTGCGTCCGCCGGCAACAGCGCGGTGCCTTCGTGCCCGGCAAGCCTGACGGCCGCCGCCGACAACCGCGCCTGCGTGGCCAGGAATTCGGGTTCCTTGCCGACGGTCACGGTATGTCGGAACACCCCGACGCCGGGGGACGCCGGCCCGTCGGCCGACACGACGAGGTCACCGGAGCTGGTCCAGAATCCCCGCTGCTGCCCGGCGGCCAGCACTTCGGCCCGCTGCTCGCTGTCCAGCCACGCGTGCATCGCCGCCGTATCGGAAAACGTCACGGCGACAGCCCAATCGAGACGTGGATCGTCGAGCACCGACACCCGGCCGGACAGATGCCCGTGCGCCATACGGGCCGAGTCGAGCAGTTGTCGGGCCCATGCGACGAATCCGGATTCGTCGTCGCAGCGATGGAACACCGTCACAGCCGTGACCTGGTTCATGCGGCGACGATACGACGCGGCGCCAATCGGGCAGCACCCGCAACGCTGCCTTGCTAGGTTTTTCCGGTGCCAGGTACCTGGGGGTCGGTTCTGACCGAGCTCATCCCGCTCTCCCTCGTGATCGCGCTGTCTCCGTTCTCGGTCATCCCGGCGGTACTGGTGCTCGGAACACCGAGACCCAAACCGACGGGGCTGGCGTTCCTTGCCGGCTGGTTGCTCGGGCTGGCCGTACTGACCGGGATCTTCCTCGAACTCTCCGATCTGGTCGGCGGCATCGGCACCAAGCCGCCGAGCTGGGCGTCGTGGTTACGCGTCGTCGTCGGCTCGGCGCTGATCGTGTTCGGTGCCTACCGGTTCGCCAAGCGGAAGACCGCTGAGCACATGCCCAAGTGGATCACCCGCATGAGTTCCCTGACGCCCGCCAAGGCCGCCGTCACCGGCGCCGCGCTGACGGTGGTCAATCCGAAGGTGCTCTTCATCTGCGCCGCAGCGGGTTTGGCGATCGGATCCGCAGGATTGGACTTTCCCGCCGTGTGGGCGGCAGATCTCTGGTTCACGGCGTTCGCGGCGTCCACGGTCGCCGTGCCGATCCTCGCGTACGTCCTGATGGGCAGACGCCTGGAACCGACACTGAACAGTGTGCGGTCCTGGATGGAGCGTCAGCACGCCGTGCTGGTCGCGGTGATCCTGGTTGTGATCGGACTTCTGGTGCTGTACAAGGGCATTCACGCCCTAGCCGGGTAACCCGAGCTCGTCGGCGTCGCCGGTCAGGTATCGGGTCACGGTCGGCGCCACCAGCCTCACCACGTCCTCGGAATCCAGTTCCGACAGCGGGGGCACCTCCATCACGTACCGCAGCATCGCAATGCCCACCAGGCTGCTCGCCGCCAGCATGGCCCGCAGCCGGGCCTGCTCCCCGCCGCCGAGAGCGCCCGAGACCGCGGTCAGCACGTAGTTCTGCATGAACTCCCGGAACGCCTCGTGGGCATCGGAATTGGAGGTCGCCGACGCGAGCATGGCCCGCATACTTCCGGAGCTGTCGGACGCTTCCCACACCTGCAGATACGCCCGGACCATCCGTGTGCCGATGTCTCCCTCGTCCGCGGTGAGCGCGGCCACGAGGACGTCGGGATCAAGGATCAACCGCAGCGACTCGCGGAACAACTGCTCCTTCGAGCCGAACAGGTACAGCACCATCGATGCGTCCACACGCGCGTCGTCGGCGATCGAGCGCAGCGTGGTCCTCTCGTAACCGTGCCGGGCGAAGCGGGCTTTCGCGGCGGAGAGCACTGCGTCTCTCGACACCGGCTCACCCTGTCGCCGCCCGCGGCGCCGGGTTGTTTCTGCTGCTCGCGGCACCTGCCGAGATTAACATTTCAATCGCTGTTGAAATCAGTCCGAACGCGCCTTACGCTGTATCCAGCAATTAATTCAACAGCCAATGAAAAGAGGCGTCATGACGTCCACCAGCACCCATCCCGCCGCCACCCACGAACCTCCCGTCACCGTGCGAGCCGCCGGCATCGTCGTGGCCGTGACCACCCTGCTGGCGCTCGTCGCGATCGCGTTCGCGCTGCCCGCCGCCCGCTCCGGCCCACACGACGTGCCGATAGGGGCCGCCGGTCCGCAGGCCGCCGGTGGACAGATCGCCGAGATGCTCGATCAGAAAGCACCCGGAGCGTTCGCGGTGACCTACTACCCCAGCGAGGCCGCCCTGCGCGAAGCGATCGGCAACCGCGACGTCTACGGCGGGATCGCACTGCCGGCGCAACCGGGGACAGAGCCGGCGCTACTCATCGCGACCGGAGCCGGCCCGATGGTGGCGCAGGTGCTGACCCAGCTCGGCACGCAGCTCGGCCAGCAGACCGGGATCCCGCTGCGAACCGAAGACCTCGCGCCGCCCACCGCACGCGACCCCCGGGGCGCCGGCGTGGCCGCATCGGCGCTGCCCATCACCCTCGCGGGCATCCTGCCCGCCATCGCACTGGTGCTTGCGCTGCGCACCGAGATCTGGGCGCGCCTGACAACCGCGATCGTCTTCTCGGTGGTCGCCGGTGTCACCATCGCGGCGCTGCTCCGATACGTCCTCGGCTCGATCGAGCACAACTTCTGGGGCGTCTCGGCGGGCCTCGCCCTGGGGGTCGCGGCGGCCCTGCTGTTCGTGCTCGGCCTCGGTTCGCTGTTCGGCCGTGCCGGGCTTGCCGTCGGCGCCGCCCTGGCGCTGCTGGTCGGAAACCCACTGTCGGGGCTCGCGAGTGCGCCGGAATTGCTGCCGGCCGGCTGGGGTGCGCTGGGGCAGCTCCTACCGCAGGGCGCCACCGCCACCCTGTTGCGGTCGACGGCCTTTTTCGCCGGGGCCGGAGCCTCCACCGCGGTCCTCGTGCTGACCGGGTGGGCGTTGGCTGGTGCGGCGATGATCGTCGCCGCCGCTGTTCGCCAGCAGACCACTTCCGCCGCAGTGACTTAGGATCGTGCGGCGTGGGACTCGAAGACCGTGAATCGATGCGCATCCTCCGGGATGCGTTCGATCTCGATCTCGGTGCCGAGACGATGATCGGCGACTTCTATACGCGCTGGTTCGCCTCCGACCTCTCGGCACGCGACCTGTTTCCCCCCGACATGGAAAAGCAGCGCCAGGTCTTCGCACAGGCCATGTGCTGGCTGTGCGAAGAGCTGATCGCCCATCACGCCGAAGAGCCCGTCGCCTTCCTCGCCCAGCTCGGCCGCGACCACCGCAAGTACGGCGTCACCAGCGCGCACTACGCGTCGCTGCAGCAAGCCCTTCTCGCCACGCTGCGCAGGGCCCTGGCCGACTGGTGGGACCAGCGACTGTCCGACGCCGTCAACGACACGGTCGGCCTGGCCGTCGGCGTCATGAGCGGGGCCGCCGACGCCGAAAAGGGGCCCGCGTTCTGCGACGGCACGGTGCTGGAATACCTGCGGCCCACCCGCGACATCGCGGTGGTCCGGCTGAAGCTCGATCGCGCGCTGGACTACCACCCCGGCCAGTACGTCGGCGTGCAGGTGCCGCAGTGGCCGCGCCGGTGGCGCTACCTGAGCCCGGCGATCCCACCCGATCCTCACGGCTACATCGAGTTCCACGTGCGTTCCGTGGCCGGCGGCATGGTCAGCACCGCCATAGTCGGAGAGGCCCGCCCCGGCGACCGGTGGCGAGTGTCCAGCCCGCACGGTGCCATGGAGATCGATCGCGCCGCCGGCGACGTGCTCATGGTCGCCGGCAGCACCGGGCTGGCTCCGCTGCGCGCGCTGATCATGGATTTGTGCCGGTTCGGCCAGAACCCGCGGGTACACCTGTTCTTCGGCGCGAAGTACCCCTGCGACCTGTATGACCTGCGCACCCTGTGGGAGATCGCGTCGACCAATCCGTGGCTGTCGGTCACGCCGGTTTCGGAGCTCAACTTCGACCCGCCGTGGGCTGCGGACTATCCCGACAACACCCCGCCGCGCGGTCTCCACGTGCGTCAGACCGGGCTGCTCCCCGAGGTGGTCACGCAATACGGCAACTGGAGCGATCGCCAGATCCTGCTGTGCGGGCGACCCGAGATGGTGCAGGCGACCAAGACCGCGCTGATAGCCAAAGGCGCGCCTGCCGAACGGATCCAGCACGATCCTCTGGCCGGCTGAATGCCACATGGCAGGATCGCTGCCATGGAGGAGTTCGAAACCGTCACGCTGCGCGATCCGTCGTCACCGCTGACCGCGACCTACGTCCCGATCGCGGGAATGGTCGGCACGTCCCTGTCCGATGACGGCGTCGAACTTCTCGGGCAGCGCCGCGGGCTGCAGGCCTACGTGTCCAACCACAAGACGATGGGGATCCCGATCCTCTACCCGTGGGCCAACCGGCTGTCGAGCATGGGTTACGGGGTCGACGGCGCCGTCGTGACACTGACCCCGGGCACCGGCGGTGTCCGCACCGATCAGCACGGCGTACCGATCCACGGCACCTTGGCTGCCTACAAGGATTGGACGGTCACCACGCTGCTGGAGTCGCAGCTGACCGCCGAACTGGATTTCGCGGCACGGCCCGCACTGCTCGCGACGTTCCCGTTCCCCCACCTCCTGACACTGGACATCACGCTGTCCGACCGGACGCTGACGGTGAAGACGACCGTGACGGCGACGACGGGCTCGCGGGTGCCGCTGTGCTTCGGATTCCATCCGTATCTTCAGCTGCCGGGCGTCCCGCGCGCGCAGTGGCGGATCGAGACGCCCGCGATGCGGTACCAGCCGGTGAACGCGTGGGGTATCCCGACGGGCCGGGTGGAACCGCGCCCCGCCGCCTCAGAAGTGCTGGGCGACAAGTTCATCGACGACGGTTACGACGAGGTCGCTGACGGATCGGTGTTCGCGCTCTCCGGTGGCGACCGCCGTATCGAGGTTCACTTCGACGAGGGCTACACCGCAGCGCAGGTCTTCGCACCCGGCGACGACGACGTCGTCTGCTTCGAACCGATGGCGGCCGCGACGGACGCCCTGCGCCGCGGCGGGTACCGCGAGGTGCAGCCGGGCGAGTCCGCGGTGGCGCAGTTCCGCATCAAGGTCTCCTGATCCCGCCGAAACTACATTGGACGAGGTCAAAATCGCGAAATCTCCGCGCGGAATGCAGTTTCGGCGTCTCAGGCGAAGTGCGGGTAGTCCTGCACCCAGTGGAAGCCGCGGCTGCGCAGTGTGAAGGTGTCGAGGTCCACCTGCTGCAATGACATCGTGACGTGCGCTCCGTCGAGATCACCGACCGCCCGCAGCCGGTCAGGTCCCATCCGCTCGAAGCGCATGGCCGTCTCGTCGGTGGGCGCCTGGACCAGCTCGCCGTCCATCAGCTGGTAGGTGATCACGCCGGGCTCATCGAAAATCACACGCTGCCAACGGGTCTCATCGGTCGTCAGCGGAGGCCGGGTCACACCGTCGGCGGTGAACTCGGTGACCGCCCAGATCCCGTACAACTCCGGTTTCGGGCGGCCGTCCCCGTATTCGCGCCAGGCGCTCCAGCCTTCGATGACGATCCCGGTGGTCACCCACACCGCCAGCAGCGTCACCACCGCCGACGCGGCCCGATTGGCTCGGGCGCCCTGGAACAGCGCGGGCGTGGTCACCGGCTCCGCAGGACGCTGCAGCACAACGACATCGGCCAATTTGCCGATATGCGGCGCGACGAGGAACAGGCTCAGCAGAAGAAGATGAGAGGACAACACCTTCACCGGAACGTCGTAGGTCATGTTCAGCAGGAAGACCTGAGCCATCGCCATCGCAGAGATCAGCGCACCGAGCAGCGCAGTGCGATTCCAGAACAGCAGGAGCCCGCCGGCCACCTCGACAGCACCGAGCGCGATCTCGTAGGGATGTGAGATCCCCACCTGCAGCCACAGCACCCCCATGGGAGTCAACTCGCCGAACGGCTGTAGCAGCGCGGCCAGGGGCGGCGACGGCATCTGCGTCGGGATCACCTTCGCAACGCCGTAGAAGAGCATCTGCCCGGCAAGACTCAGCCGGAGGAACATCGCAAACCATGCGTACAACCGCCCGTAGGCGCGGCGCCGACGGTCCAGCACCGACCAGATGAGCGTCGCCGCGGCGGCGACCACGAACAGGACGAACACCATGACCCAGACGACAGTCTGGTCACCGCTGTTCGAGTCGCGATGAAGCACAGCCTCGACACCGAACACGTGATGTCCCACCCACGCGAATATGGGCTCGGTGACCGTCATCTGCCAGATCACCGCATCCTGGGGCAACCATCGCGTCACGATCCCGGCGTAGACGAAGACGATCTGAGCGAACAGCAGACAGAACAACCCGAAGTAGACGACGCAGAAGCGGAACGCGACCCGGGTCAGAGGGTGCCACGGCTTGGTCACGGCGACCATCGTCGCCGGAGCCGACGCGGAAAGACAATCGTGCGCACCCCCGGGGCAGGGGTGGGGTAATCCCCCAGAAACCCGCTGGTGTTGTGGCAGTGTTTGGCAGCGTTCGGCATGTCCATGGCAGCAGCCCATTGGGCATGTTCGAACGATGGTTCATTCGATTTCACGCATTGCGCTCGGCAGCCTTCGTATCGGCGTCGGCGCCATAACGTTGATTGCCCCGGGTTTCGCCGCGAGGCTCTTCGGACTCGATACGACGACGTCCCCGTGGGTCACCCGGCTGTTCGGGTCCCGCGAGTTGGCGTTGGCCGTCGCACTATTGGGCGCCCAAGATGCCGCCGTACCGGTGGTCGCCGGGATCGGTGCCGCCGTCGACTCTGCTGATTGCGTGTCATCGGTCGCCGAGTTCGCTCGCGGAAAGCTTTCGGTGTACACCCTGGTCAGTGGCGGCGGGGGTGCGGCGCTGTTCGCCATACTCGGACTGATCGCGCGACGAGATGCGGTGAAACGTTAGTTGAACACAACGTCAGGTCGACGAGTGGCGCCGCCTGCTGCCGCGGCTTCTAGCGTTTGTTGCGCGGCTGCCAGACCACCAGCGCCGTGCTCTTGGGCCGCGGCTGCGCGCGCAGGTGCTCGACCTCGTTGCTCAGCTCGCGCACCCGCGCCTGCAGCGCCTCGACCTGGTTGGTCAACTCGATGATCCGTTTGATCCCGGCGAGGTTGACGCCCTCGTCCTGCGAGAGCCGCTGCACCTCGCGCAGCAGGTCGACGTCACGCTGCGAATAGCGGCGTCCCCCACCGGAGCTGCGCTGGGGGCTGACCAAGCCGAGCCGGTCGTACGTGCGCAGCGTCTGCGCATGCATACCGGCCAGCTCGGCGGCCACCGAGATCAGGAACGTCCTGGCCTCTTCCTGCCGATCCCTGCGACTCGCACTCACAGCAGCCCCTGGTTCTTCGCGCAGGCGCTCATCACAGCGAACCTGCCCATCCCGCCCTCGGGTCGAATCCGCTGGCACGCTCGGCCTTGGCATAGGCTTCCAGCGCCTCGGCGGCCTCACCTTCGAGGTTCGGCGGCACCGCCACCTTGACCGTCACCAGTAGATCGCCATGTCCGCCAGCCCGTTTCGGGACCCCGCGGCCCCGAACCCGGAGGATGCGACCGTCGGACGTACCCTTCGGCACCCGGACTCCAACCTTGCCTTCCAGCGTCGGCACGGAAAGCGTTGTCCCCAAGGCGAGTTCGTGGAAGCTCACCGGAACCGAGACCGTCAGGTCGTCGCCGTTGCGCCCGAACACCTTGTCCGGCCTGACATGGACGGTCACGTAGAGGTCGCCCGAGGGCGCACCCCGTAACCCGGCTTCGCCCTGGCCTGCCAGCCTGATGCGCTGCCCGTCCTCGACGCCCGGCGGGATCCGCACGTTGATGGTGCGGGTCCGCGTCGTGACACCGGTGCCTTTGCACTCGTCGCAGGGATTCTCGATGATCGACCCGCTGCCACGGCATTCCGTACACGGCTCGGAGAATCCGAAGGCACCCTGGTTGCGGCTGACCACGCCCGCGCCGTTGCAGTTGGGGCACACCTTCGGACTGGTTCCCGGGCGCGCGCCACTGCCGTGGCAGTTCGTACACGGCGCCGGGCTGGTGAGCCGAAGTGGCATCGCCACGCCCTTGGTGGCTTCCAGGAAGCTCAGCTCGGTCTCGGTCTCGAGATCGTTCCCCCGCCGGGGCCGAGACGGCCGCGGCTGCTGTGCGCCGCGGCCAAAAAGCCCGCCGAAGAGATCGCCGATGTTCGCGCCGCCGGCCTGCCCGGCAGCGTCGAACAGGTCGTTGAGATTGAACTCCTGGCCTCCGTCGCCGGCACCGAATCCGCCGAATCCACCGCCGCCGCTGTAACGGCCGCGGCCGAAACCGCCGCCTGCGAACAGACGGCGGGTCTCGTCGTACTCCTTGCGCTTCGCGGAATCGGTCAGCACTTCTTTGGCTTCGGAAGCAGCCTTGTAGCGCTCCTCTGCTTCGGCGTTACCCGGATTCCGGTCGGGGTGGTTGTCGGCGAGGATCTTGCGGGCGGCCCGCTTGATCTCTTTCTCGTCGGCATCGGAGGCGACGCCGAGCACTTTGTAGAAGTCCTTCTCAACCCATTCTCTCTGGGCCATATCGCGTCACCTCCTCACCTGCTCGTTGATCGATGTTCAATCAGTTCTCTGATTCTGAGGGCTGTCGGGCCTCGGCGTCGGCATTGCCGTTTCCCGACGCGTCGGGAACGGTGTCTGGAATCGTGTCAATGACACCGACCATGGCGTGCCGGACGACCTGCTCTCCTATCCGGTAGCCACGCCGCATCACGGTTCCGACGACGGGATGCGTGCCCTCACCCTCGTGCTGCACAGCCTCGTGCAATGCGGGGTCGAACTCATCGCCTTCCTCGCCGAACCCTGAGAGGCCCAGCCCCTCAAGTGCCGTCGCGAGCTTGTCGGCAACGGATTTCAGGGGCCCGGATTCCAGATCACCGTGGCTGCGCGCCCGGTCGAGGTCATCGAGAACCGGCAGCAACTGAACGACGGCCGCGGCCTTGGCTCGTTCCGCGATCGCCTGCTGGTCCCGCAACGCACGCTTGCGGTAGTTGTCGTACTCCGCTTTCACACGCTGCAGTGTGGCTTTCAGCTCGTCGATCTCCGCTGACCCCGCCGCGGCGGCGGGTGCCGCCTCCGCCTCCGACCCACTGGGGGCCGAGGCGGAGCCGGCATCCTCACGCACTTTTCCCGTTTCAGGATCGATGCGCCGCTTGTCGGTGAAGGTGATCGGTTCGCGTTCCTGGTTCACACGGTCCTGATCAGCGTCGGTCACTTGCGCTCGCCACCGTTCGGGTTGTCGTCCTCCACCACCTCGGCGTCGACGACGTCATCGTTGGAACCCGAGGGGCCCGCGGACTCTGCGCCTGCCGGACCACCACTGGCGGCCTGCTCGGCCTGGGTGGCCTCGTAGATCGCCTGGCCGAGAGCCTGGCTCTCCTCGCCGAGCTTCTCCATGGCGGACTTGATGGCGCCGATGTCGGTGCCTTCGAGTGCGGTCTTGGCGGTCGCGATGGCGGCGTCGACCTTGCTCAAGGTGTCCTCGGGAACCTTGGAGCCACCTTCGGCCTCCCTCTGCTCCTTGACGAACTTCTCCGTCTGGTAGACCAGCGATTCGGCCTGGTTGCGGACGTCGGCCTCTTCGCGGCGCTTGCGGTCCTCGTCGGCGTGCGCTTCGGCATCCTTGATCATCCGGTCGATCTCTTCCTTGGAGAGGCCGGAGCCTTCCTGGATCTTGATCGTGTTCTCCTTGCCGGTGCCCTTGTCCTTGGCGGTGACATGCACGATGCCGTTGGCGTCGATGTCGAAGGTGACCTCGATCTGCGGGACACCGCGCGGGGCCGGCGGGATACCGGTCAGCTCGAAGGAACCGAGCAGTTTGTTGTGCGCAGCGATTTCGCGCTCACCCTGGAACACCTGGATCTGCACCGACGGCTGGTTGTCGTCGGCCGTGGTGAAGGTCTCGGAGCGCTTCGTCGGGATCGTGGTGTTGCGTTCGATCAGCTTGGTCATGACGCCACCCTTGGTCTCGATACCGAGGGACAGCGGCGTGACATCCAGCAGCAGAACGTCTTTCACCTCGCCCTTGAGCACACCGGCCTGCAGGGCCGCTCCGACCGCAACCACTTCGTCCGGGTTGACGCCCTTGTTGGGCTCCTTGCCGCCGGTCAGTTCCTTCACCAGGTCGGTGACCGCGGGCATACGGGTCGACCCACCGACCAGCACGACGTGGTCGATGTCGCCGACGGCGATGCCGGCGTCCTTGATCACCTGCTGGAACGGCTTGCGGGTGCGGTCCAGCAGATCCTGGGTGATCTTCTGGAACTCCGACCGGGTCAGCTGCTCGTCGAGGAACAGCGGGTTCTTGTCGGCGTCGACGGTGATGTAGGGCAGGTTGATCGACGTGCTCTGCGAGCTCGACAGTTCGATCTTGGCCTTCTCGGCGGCTTCACGCAGCCGCTGCATCGCCATCTTGTCCTTGGTCAGATCGATGCCGCTGGTGCCCTTGAACTTGTCGACGAGCCATTCGACGATCCGGTCGTCCCAGTCGTCGCCGCCGAGGTGGTTGTCACCGGAGGTGGCACGAACCTCGACGACGCCTTCGCCGATCTCCAGCAGCGACACGTCGAACGTGCCGCCACCGAGGTCGAAGACGAGGATGGTCTGTTCCTTCTCGCCCTTGTCCAGCCCGTAGGCCAGCGCGGCGGCGGTGGGCTCGTTGACGATGCGCAGCACGTTGAGGCCGGCGATCTGGCCGGCTTCCTTGGTGGCCTGACGCTGGGCGTCGTTGAAGTAGGCGGGGACGGTGATCACCGCGTCGGCGATGTCCTCGCCGAGGTAGCTTTCGGCGTCACGCTTGAGCTTCATCAGCACGCGCGCGCTGATTTCCTGCGGCGTGTACTTCTTGCCGTCGATCTCCACCGACCAGTCGGTGCCGATTTCACGCTTGACCGAACGGATCGTCCTGTCGACGTTGGTCACCGCTTGGTTCTTGGCGGGCTGACCGACCAGCACCTCGCCGTTGCGTGCGAACGCGACGACCGACGGGGTGGTCCGGGAGCCCTCGGAGTTGGCGACGACGACGGGGTCGCCACCCTCCAGTACTGCGACGACGGAGTTGGTGGTCCCGAGGTCGATACCGACCGCACGAGCCATAGTTACTGCCTCCTGAATAGACTTTCGATGTGGTCTGAGTGCACCGCACTCAAGCCTGCTCCCCACAGTGGTTCCGTGTCAAGCCAAACTTGAGCCTGTGAGACTCAACTGTCGAAGTGGTCAACGGGGTCCCGGGCCGATTTGTTCCCGGCACCGCTCAAGGCGACGCGACGGCCGATCTCTGTGACGATTGACCGATGGCCGATTCGCTCCCCGACTTCACGTGGTTGCCCGACCTCGCCCTGCGTCCGCTGGGCGGCGCGGTCGTCTGGGCCAACGACGAGACATTCGCGGAGAAGGAGAATCTGATCAATCCCGGGCCCGCGACCTACCGCCCGGCCTCGTTCGGTCACAAGGGGCAGGTCTACGACGGCTGGGAGACCCGCCGGCGCCGCGAAGCCGGGCACGACCAGGCGATCGTCCGACTGGGTGTTCCCGGCCTGATCCGCGGCGTCGTCGTCGACACCGCATGGTTCAAGGGCAACTTCCCGCCGGAGGCCTCGATCGAAGCCATCGAGGTCGACGACTACCCGACTGCCGAATCGCTTGCCACACATCCGGATTGGGTCACCCTCGTCGAGCGGTCGAAGATCTACGGCGACACCCGCAACCCCTTCGAGGTCGACTCGTCGCGGCGATGGACCCACGTGCGCCTGACCATCTATCCCGACGGCGGTGTCGCGCGCCTGCGGGTGCACGGCGAGGGCCTGCCCGATCCGAAACTCGTCGGCTTCGGGCCGACGGACCTGGCCGCCCTGGAGAACGGCGGGCTGGTGCTGGACTGCTCCAACCGGTTCTACAGCTCCCCGCAGAACATCATCTTTCCCGGATTGGCGCAGGTGATGGGTGACGGCTGGGAAACCGCCCGGCGGCGCGACGACGGCAACGACTGGGTGCACATCCGGTTGGCCGGCGCCGGACGCATCCGGCTCGCCGAGGTCGACACCTCGTACTTCATCGGCAACAGCCCCAGCGCCGCGGCGCTCTGGGGCCGCCACGGCGGATCCGAATGGGTGCCGCTGCTGCCCCGCACCGATCTGCTGCCCGACACCCGGCACCGGTTCCCCGTCACCTGTGCCGATGTCGTCGATCAGGTGCGCCTCGACATCTATCCCGACGGCGGGCTGGCGCGGCTGCGCCTCTTCGGAGACCTGGTATGAGCGGGTATCCGCGGGACATGATCGGCTACGGCCGCACACCGCCGGATCCGCGGTGGCCCCGCGACGCACGTATCGCCGTCCAATTCGTCCTGAATTACGAAGAGGGCGCGGAGAACTCAGTTCTCGACGGCGATCCCGCGTCGGAGACGTTCCTGTCGGAAATGACCCCAGCCGAGGCCTTCCCGAACCGCCACATGAGCATGGAGTCGCTGTACGAGTACGGCTCACGCGCCGGGCTGTGGCGTCTGCTGCACATCTTCGAACGGCGCGGCGTGCCGCTGACCGTCTTCGCCGTCGCCCGCGCCCTGCAGCGCAACCGCGAGGCGGCGGCGGCGTTCACCGAACTCGGCCACGAAATCGCCTGCCATGGCCTGCGATGGACGTCGTATCAGCTGGTCGACCGCGACACCGAGAGGACGCACCTCCAGGAGGCCGTGCGCATCCTCACCGACCTGACCGGCGCCGCGCCGCGCGGCTGGTACACCGGGCGCGACTCACCCAACACCCGCGAGCTGGTCGTCGAGCACGGCGGGTTCACCTACGACTCGGACTCCTATGCCGACGATCTGCCCTACTGGGTCACCGTCGCCGGCCGAGACCATCTGGTGGTGCCGTACACGCTGGACACCAACGACATGCGCTTCGCCTCCCCGGCCGGGTTCTCCAACGGCGAGGAGTTCTACGCCCACTTGCGTGATGCATTCGATGTTCTCTACGCAGAAGGCGGTGAGGGGCACCCGAAGATGCTGTCAGTCGGGCTGCACTGCCGGCTGGCGGGGCGTCCGGCCCGCTCGAGGTCACTCGAACGTTTTCTCGACCACGTGCAGTCCCACGAGGGCGTCTGGCTGGCGCGGCGCATCGAGATCGCCGAGCACTGGCGCACCGTTCACCCCGTCAGGTAATCCTTCGGCGGCGGGGTCGCGAACTCGCCGCGCTTCGAGGTCCGCAAACCCATCGCAACCAGTGACTGCACGGTCGACGTGGCGGCCGCGACACCGTCGACGACCGGCACCCCGAGCTCGGCGGAGATCGACGCACACATGTCAGCCATCCCCGCACAGCCGAGCACGACGACGTCGGAGCCGTCGGCCTCCAACGCGTCCCGGCACGCCTCCGTGATGACCTTGCGGACGTCGGGATCGTCGTGAAGGTCCAGCACCGCGATCTCACACGCGTGGATGCCGCGGCAGAAGCGTTGCATCCCATAGTGTTCGGCGAGATCGGCGGCCCGCCCCGCGGTGCGGCCCAGGGTCGTGACCACGCTGAAGCCGCGGCCCAGGAAACTCGCCGTGTGCATGGCGGCCTCCGCGATGCCGACCACCGGCCCCGACGCCACCTCCCGCGCCGCGTCCAGGCCGGGGTCGCCGAAGCACGCGATGACGTATCCGTCGACCCCTTGGCGTTCGCCGCGCTCGATCGCCCGCAGCACGCCCGGAACGGAAAGCGCCTCGTCGTAGTGGCTTTCGATCGACGCCGGCCCGATCTCCGAGGTGACCCCGACGACCTCGGTTCCCGGTGCGACGACGGCGCGCGCACACTCGGTAATGACGGCCGTCATCGCCTCGGTGGTGTTCGGATTGATGACCCAGATCGTCGCGGCGGGCTTGGTCACGGCAGCGCGGGCACGGCGAAGCGTCCCCGGGTGGCCATCACCCAGTACAGGGCGAAGCCGAGACCGCAGCCGATGAACCAGCTGTACTGTGCGGCGGTGTACATCCCGACGACAGAGCCGCCGAGCAGCACCGGCACCATTGCGACCACGGCGCCCACCGCGGTCGCGATCACCGCCGCAGGGTTGTAACCCTTGCTGTACCAGTAGGTTCCGTCCTCCGACATGGTGAACATCGCGTCGACGTCGACTTTCTGCCTGTGCACCAGGTAGTAGTGGGCGATCAGGACGCCGAACAGCGGACCGATGAACGCACCCAGCGTCTCCAGCGTGTAGTGGATGACCTCCGGGTTGTTGTACAGGTTCCACGGGGTGATCAGCACCGAACCGACCGCGGCGATCATGCCGCCGGCGCGCCAGCTGATGCGCTGCGGGCTGACGTTGGAGAAGTCGAACGCCGGCGAGATGAAGTTGGCGACGATGTTGATGCCGATGGTGGCGATGGTGAACGTCAACGCGCCCAACACGATTGCGAAGGTGGAGTCGATGCGCGCGACCGTCTCGACGGGGTCGGTGATCAGTTCGCCGAACACCGGCACGGTCAGTGAAGCAGTGACGACCACCAGGATCGAGAACACCAGGAAGTTGACCGGCAGCCCGAGGAAGTTGCCCCGCTTCACCGCGTCGAACGACTTGCCGTAGCGGGAGAAGTCGCCGAAGTTCAGCATCGGACCCGAGAAGTAGGACACCACAAGCGCGATGGCGCCCAGCATGACCGGGATGGACTCCAACCCCGTGTAGGTCACCTCGCCGAGGTTGAGGTCGATGGCACCCCAGCCGGCCTGATAGATGAGGTACCCGCACAGCAGGAACATCACGACGTACACTGCGGGACCGCAGAAGTCGATGAACTTGCGGATGGCCTCCATACCGCGCCAGAACACGCACGCCTGCAGGATCCACAGCAGGATGAAGCTGCCCCAGCCCAGCAGCGGCAGGCCCAGGAAGCCGTACTCGTCGACGTCGGCGTAGGGTGCCAGCCCGGGGAACAGCTTGAGCAGCACCACGTCGAGCGCCGCCGACGCCAGGTAGGTCTGGATGCCGTACCACGCCACCGCGATCAGGCCGCGGATGATGGCGGGGATGTTGGCGCCCAGCACGCCGAAGACGCTGCGGCAGATCACCGGATACGGCACACCGGTGGCCTGGCTCGGTTTGGCCACCAGGTTGCAGAAGACGTTGACGATCACGATGCCGATCAGCAGCGCGACGAGCACCTGCCAACTGGCCAGGCCGAGGGCGAACAGGCTGCCCGCTGTCACGTAGCCGCCGACGCTGTGCACGTCGGACATCCAGAACGCGAAGATGTTGTAGGAGGTCCACGTCTGTTTGCCCAACGGCGCAAGGTCTTCGTTGGTCAGGCGCGGGTCATAGCCGGGCTTGATGACGCCACCCCCGACGGGGTGGCCGGAGGCCTCGACCATGTCGCCCGCACCGACCACCGCACCGGGCGGCATGTCCTTGCTGACGTGAGTTGAGTCGATGTCGGTCATGCGCGGACGCTAACGACGGATCGTTTCACCGGTATTGCCTGCGAACTACCGCCCTATTGCGTGGAAGATATATCAGGCGGCGCGAACAGGCCGGTGTCGGTCGGCAGCGTCGCGATCACCGCGTTGAGTCGTTGGGCATGAACCTCCGCGGCGGTGAGTAGACGCTCGACGTCACGGGCGAGAAAGCCGTCGAGCATCTCCGTGTGGTCGGCGTGCAGGTCGCGGCGGTCCTCGGCGGCGACGTGCACCATCGATTGCACAGGTTCGGTGACGTTCCAGGCCGATTCGAGCATGTGCAACAGCCGGTACATGCGCGACGGCCCGGTCAGCGCGAGATGAAAGTCGCGACTGTGCCGATGGTAGGCAGCGGGGTCCTCGTCGCGAATCGCCTGCAGCAGAACCTCATTGGCGGCGATCGCCGCTGCATGATCCTCGTCGGTCGCGTTGCCGACCGCAGCCGCCAGCGCAGCTGACTCCAGTGTCTCCCGCACGATGTACATTTCCCGCAGTTCCTGCGGCGTCAGCAGGGCGACCGTATAGCCGAAATTGTTACGGTGCGCGACCAGTCCCTCGCCGATCAACGTCTTGAGCGCCTCGCGCACCGGGATCTGGCTCACCCCGAACAGATCGGCCACCTCACCCAACGGGATCGGGGTGCCCGGCGACACGGCACCGTCGAGAATGACTCGGCGCAACTCGTCGAGAATGGCCTGCTGCGGTCGGCCCGGCGCGTCGACGACCAGGCTGGCGATCAGGGACGAACGTCGACGCATCGGGCAACGGTAAGCCGACGGCGGTGTCCCCACCACTTGCGACGACCGTGGTGGCGCTCTCGCGGGACGGCATTTCCCCGCGCGCCACTCCCCTCACTCGCACCCCACGCTGCGTACGCTGGAACGCGATGAGGACGAGGCAGGTCGTGGCAGGCGCGCTCATGTCCGCCGTCGCGCTCGCCGGATGCCAGTCGTCGATCGACGGAACGGCCACCCGCGAGCCCGACACCGCCTTCACCGAACCGGAGTTCCCGACCCCGCGACCCAGCCGGCCGACACCCGTGCCGCCGCCGTCCACTCCGGATGCGCCGACCACCCGGCCCGCCCCGGCGAACGGGGAGGTGCTCGAACCGCAGAACGGCTACGTCTATATCCAGACGAAAACCGGTAAGACGCGCTGCCAGCTCGACGAGCAGGAGGTCGGCTGTGAGTCCGCCTTCACCAATGCTCCGGAGGTGGACGGCCTTCCGGCGAACGGGGTGCGCCTGAGCTCCAGCGGTGAGCTCAGCTGGGTGCTGGGCAATCTGGGCGCGATCCCGGCGGTGACGCTGGACTACCGAACCTATTCGGCGGTGGGGTGGACCATCGTCGCCGACGAGAACGGCACCCGATTCACCAATGACGGCACCGGCCGCGGCATGGTGATCAGCGTCGAGGGCGTCGAGAGCTTCTGACCCGCCGTCACCGATCAGTCAGCGCCTGAGGGTTTGGCGCCGATCATTCAGCGGGAACAGCGGCAGGGTGCGAAGACACGATCTGGTCGTCATCGGCGCGGGTTCGGGGAACATGGTCATCGACGACCGCTTTTCGGACCTGGACGTGGCGATCGTCGACGACCGCAAGTTCGGCGGCACCTGCGTCAACTACGGCTGCATCCCGTCGAAGATGCTGTCCTACACCGCCCAGATCGCCGACACCGTCGCCGGCGCCGCGGCCTTCGACGTCGACAGCGACTACCACGGTCTGCGCTGGCAGCAGGTTCGCGACCGCGTGTTCGGGCGCACCGACCAGGTGGCCGCCGACGGTGAGCAGAGTCGGCGCGACAGCGGATTCGTCACCGTCTACAAGGGACACGCGCGCTTCACCGGTCCCCGGCAGCTGCACGTCGACGCCGGGGGCGACACCGTCGAGATCGCCGCCGACCGTATCGTCGTCGCGGCAGGCGGGCGACCCATCGTGCCGGATGTCGTCGCGGACTCGGGCCTGCCGTTCGAAACCTCCGACACCGTCATGCGGCGCAGCACCCCTCCCGAGCATCTCGCGGTGCTGGGCGGCGGGTACATCGCCGCCGAACTCGCACACGTCTTCGCCAGCGCGGGCAGCCGCGTCACCATCATCGAGAAAGCCGGCCAACTGCTCGGCGGTCCCCAGGACGAGACGGTCCGCACCGTCTACACCGAGCTGATGCGCTCGAAGTACGATCTGCGGTGCGGCACCGAACTGGTGGAATTGTCAGGCGCCGCAGATGATCTCGTGCTCACACTGGACGATGGCTCGTCAGTGCGCGCGGACACCCTGCTGGTCGCGGCGGGCCGCCGCTCCAACAGCGACCGCCTCGACGTCGAGAAGGGCGGGATCGAGACACACGACGACGGACGCATCGTCGTCGACGAACACTGCCGCACCACCGCCGACGGCGTCTTCGCACTCGGCGATGTCAGCACCGCGGTTCCGCTCAAGCACGTCGCCAATCGGGAGGCCCGGGTGGTCCAGCACAACCTGTTGCATCCCGACAACCTGCTGGCCATCAGCCACGACCTCGTCCCCTCCGCGGTGTTCACAGAGCCGCAGATCGCCTCCATCGGTCGCACCGAAAAAGACTGCCGCGACGACGATCTCGACTACCGCGTCGGCATCACCGAGTTCGCCGACGTGGCCTACGGGTGGGCGATGCAGGACTCGTCGGGATTGTGCAAGGTTCTCGCCGACCGAGACGGGACGATCCTCGGTGCCCACATCATCGGCGCACAGGCCGCATCACTGATCCAGATCTTCGTCGTCGCAATGAACTTCGGGATCAAAGCCCATGACCTGGCATCCAGACCGTACTGGATCCACCCGGCGCTGACCGAGGTCGTCGAGAACGCTCTCCTGAACCTCGGGGAGTCCGACTCATGACCACCGGTGCCACCGATCCCGTCGTCCTGGTGCTCTTCGGTGCCCGCGGGGATCTCGCGCGTCGCATGCTCTTCCCGAGCCTGTACCGTCTCGCCCGCGCGGGAAGACTGCCCCGGGATTACCGGATCATCGGTTCCGGCCGGTCATCGCCGGACAGCCTCGAGGAATTCAGGAGTTCGGTGCGCGACGGACTGGCGGAATCCTTCGAGCAACTCGACGACACTGTCGCCGACGAGTTGCTGGGCAGGTTGACGTTCCAGTCCGCCAACGACGAGGACGGCGCCGAGCTAGCGGGCCAAGTTCGGCACGCCACAGACGATCTCGGCGACGGAACACAGATCCTGATCTATCTGTCCGTCCCACCCGCGGCGATGAAACCGATGGTCGAGATGCTCGGCCGGGAAGGCCTTGCCGACGGGGCGAGGCTCATCGTCGAGAAGCCGTTCGGCACGGACCTGGAAAGCTCGCGGGACCTCGCGGCGGCCACCGAAGCCGTCGCCGACGAGGACCGCATCTACCGGATCGATCACTTTCTCGGCAAGGAAGCTGTCCAGAACATCCTCGCAATGCGGTTCGCAAACGGACTCCTCGAACCCTCGTGGAACAGAAGCCTTATCGAGTCGGTTCAGATCGACGTTCCGGAGGACATCGCCCTGGAGGGCCGTGGCAGCTTCTATGAGTCCACCGGATGTTTCCGTGACATGGTGTCCACCCACCTGTGTCAGGTGCTGGGGTTCGTTGCGATGGAGACGCCGGCGACGTTGGATGCGAGCGGTCTCCGCGACGCGAAGTCACGGGTCTTCCAGGACATGCGCCCCCTCGACCCGGCACGGGTGGTGTTCGGGCAGTACGACGGGTATCGAGACGAGGACGGCGTCGACGACGGGTCGGACGTCGAGACCCTGGTGGCGCTGGAGGCATTCGTCGACAACGACCGGTGGCGCGACGTTCCCTTCTACCTCCGTACCGGAAAAGCCATGGGCGACAATCGCCGAACGGTCACCCTGACGTTCCGGACACCGACTCCGACACTCTTCGATCAGGCCTCCCGCGACCAGCTGGTGCTGGACCTGACCGCAACGCCGACGGCGACCCTCGAGCTCAACGTCAAGAAGCCCGGCCCCGAGTTGGCCGCTGAGCGGGTCGGTTCGGACCTGCGTCTGGCCCCCGGCGAGCACGAGCAGGACGGGCTCGATGCCTACGAGCGGCTCCTGCTCGACGTCATGCGGGGCGACCAGACACTGTTCGCACGCGCCGACGAGGTGGATCGGCTCTGGCAGGTCTGCCAGCCCGTGCTCGATGCCCCGCCCCCGGTGCAGCGTTACGAAAAGGGTTCGTGGGGGCCGGAATCGGCCGTGAAGCTACCCGGCGACGTGGGCTGGCGGCTGCCCGATGACTAGTGGTCCCGCGATCGCCGACCACGGCCTCATCGGAGATCTCCGGACCTGCGCGCTCGTCGGAACCGACGGAACCATCGACTGGTTCTGCGCACCCCGCTTCGACTCGCCCAGCGTATTCGGGGCGATTCTCGACCCCGACAATGCCGGCAGTTGGCGCATGTCGACCGTGTGCGAGAGCAGCCACACCCACCAGTTCTATTTTCCCGAGTCGGCGACTCTGATCACCCGTTTCCTGACCAACGACGGTGTGGTCGAGATGCACGACTTCATGCCGATCACCCAACCCTCCGACGGCGGACACCGGCAGCGGTTGGTCCGCCGGCTCGTCGCGGTCCGCGGCCAGGTCACGGTCCGCATGCTGCTCGACGCGCGGCCTGACTACGCCCGAGCACGTTTCGAAACTACGCAGCAGGGACGAACCGTCGATTTCCGTGCCGACATCCTCGCGATGCGATTGACCTCGTCGGCCGACCTGTCCGTCGACAACGGTGTCGTCAGCTCCGAACTGACTTTGACGACCGGGCAGACCGCCGAATTCGTGCTGGCGGTGCTCGACCCTGGGAACCCGGAACCGCAGGCAAGCGATGTCGACCAACTCTTCGAGTCGACCGCTCGGTTCTGGCGCGACTGGCTGGCCCAGTCCCGTTACCGCGGACGTTGGCGTGAGATGGTGGAACGCTCGGCCATCACGCTCAAGCTGCTGACCCACGAGCCGTCGGGCGCGGTCGTCGCCGCGGCAACCACCAGCCTTCCCGAACACATTGGTGGCGAACGTAACTGGGACTACCGGTATGTCTGGATGCGCGATGCCGGATTCAGTCTCTACGCCCTGCTCCGGCTGGGATTCAACGCCGAAGCCAACGCGTTCATCGAGTGGCTGTCCAAGCGCCTCGGCCGTGGCGAACGCGAGAACGACGGCCTCGGTCCGCTGCGCGTGCTCTACAACATCGACGGCGACGAACCGGTGCAGGAGTACGAACTCGACCATCTCCGTGGCCATCTGGACTCCAAGCCGGTACGGGTCGGCAACGCGGCGGTGCAGCAGTTGCAGCTCGACATCTACGGCGACCTGATCGATTCGGTCTATCTGTTCGACAAATACGGCGCAGGCATCAGCCACGACGCGTGGTCCGACGTCGTCTACGTCATCGACTGGCTGGTGGACAACTGGGACCGCGACGACGCCGGCATGTGGGAGGTCCGGGACGAGTCGAGGCCCTACACCACGTCCCGGCTGATGTGCTGGGTGGCGATCGAACGCGCCATCCGCATCGCGCGCCGCCGCGGACTGCCCGCCGATCTGGTCACCTGGACCGGCGCCCGCGACGACATCTACCACCGCATCATGAACAAATCCTGGAACACAGACCTCCAGGCATTCACCCAAGTCGAGGGCGGCGATCAACTGGACGCCGGCGTGCTGCTGATGCCGATGGTCAAGTTCATCTCACCGGCCGACCCGCGATTCCTGTCGACGCTGGACGCGATCGAAAAGGGGCTGGTCACCGACAGCCTGGTGTTCCGGTACGACCCAGCCACCGATGGCCTCGACGGCGACGAGGGCACGTTCTCGCTGTGCACGTTCTGGTACGTCGAGGCGCTCACCCGGACGGGCCGGTTGCGTGATGCTCAACTGGCGCTGGAGAAGATGTTCACCTATGCCAACCACGTCGGTCTCTACGCTGAGCAGGTCAGCGCGACCGGTGACCAAGTGGGGAACTTTCCCCAGGCGTTCACCCACGTGTCCCTGATCAGCGCCGCGATCAACCTGGACCGTGCGCTCGGCTGAATCGAAAGGCACATCATGACCGTTGCACAGCGAGAGCGAGCCGCCCTGGTCGCGACGCTCCGCAACACCGCACCCGACGCACCGACGCTGTGCGAAGGCTGGGACGCACGGGACCTCGCGGCACACCTTGTCGTCCGGGAGCGGCGGCTCGACACGGGCCCGGGCATCCTGATCCCCGCGTTCGCCGGTTACACCGAGCGCGTGCAGAAGCAGGTCGCCGCGTCGACCGACTGGGACGCTCTGCTCGGCCAGGTGGCCGACGGCCCACCGATCTATTCACCGTTCAAGCTCCTGGATCCGGTGGCCAATCCGGCCGAGATGTTCATCCACCACGAGGACGTTCGCCGTGCTGTCGGCGACTGGGAACCGCGGCCTCTCGATGACCAGACGGTCTCCGCGCTGCGCAGGCCGATCGCGCTGATGGCCCGGATGACGTTGCGCAAGGCACCGGTGAAGGCCGTCTTCCGCACCCCGCAGGGCGAAACGCTGGCGACCGCCGGCAAAGGTCCCGAGGTGGCGATCACCGGCGATGTCGGCGAGCTGCTGATGTACGCCGCAGGCCGCGACAAGGCGTGGGTGTCGTTGGACGGATCCCCGGATGTCGTCGAGCGTCTCAAGAACGCCCGCGGCGGACTGTGAGCTTAGAGTTGGCGGACGTGGCTGCTACAACACCGATAGATTTCCGCGTCTTCGTCGAACCCCAGCAGGGCGCCTCGTACGCCGACCAGCTCGCCGTCGCGCAGACGGCGGAAGGGGCGGGCTATTCGGCGTTCTTCCGCTCGGACCACTACGTCGCGATGGCCGGTGACGGCCTGCCGGGGCCCACCGACTCGTGGGTGACGCTGGCCGGTCTGGCGCGCGAGACGTCGTCGATCCGGCTCGGCACGATGGTGACGTCGGCGACCTTCCGCTACCCGGGACCGCTCGCCATCTCGGTGGCACAGGTTGACGAAATGAGCGGTGGCCGAGTCGAATTCGGCCTGGGCGCCGGATGGTTCGAAGCCGAGCACAAGGCGTACGCGATTCCGTTCCCGCCGCTGGGTGAACGCTTCGACCGGCTCACCGAGCAGCTGGAGATCCTGACCGGGCTGTGGACCACCCCTGCGGGCGAGACGTTCGACTACTCCGGCAAGCACTACGAGATCACCGACTCGCCCGCGCTGCCGAAGCCTGCGCAGAGCCCGCACCCGCCCATCATCATCGGTGGCGGCGGCGCGAAGCGGACACCGGCGCTGGCCGCCCGGTTCGCCGACGAGTTCAACATCCCGTTCGTGCCGCTGGACACGCTCACCGAGCAGTACGCCCGGGTGGCGGCAGCGGTCGAGAAGGCGGGCCGCGCCAAAGACTCGCTGACCTACTCGGCCGCGTTCGTCGTGTGCGTCGGCCGCGACGACAGCGAGATTGCGCGGCGGGCCGAGGCGATCGGCCGAGAGGTCGACGAGTTGCGGTCCAATTCCCCGGCGGTCGGCACCCCCGCCGAGGTCGTCGACAAGCTGGGTCCGTTCCTCGAAGCCGGTGTCCAGCGCGTCTACCTGCAGGTTCTGGACCAGTCCGACCTCGAGCACGTCGAGTTCTTCGCCGAGCAGATCGTTCCGCAGGTCAGCTGATCGGGCACACCGGCCCAGGTCACGGCTACTATCGGTGCCCGTGAACCGACGGGACGACGATGAGGCTCGGGACGAGCCGCCCGTCGAGTGGCACAACAAGACGTCGACCCTGCTCGGCGCCAGCGTGGCCGGTCTTCTCGCGATCGCGCTGGTCGTCGTGCTGATCTCCTATGTGGCGCGACAGTTCAGCGAACCCGAGCAGGCCCCCCTGAACTACATCCCGCCGCCGGCGTCGTCGGCCAGCGCGACTCGGTCCGCGACGTCGACGACGACCGGCACCATCACCAGCACCAGCCCGCCGATCACCAGCGACATCAACCCCGGCGAGACCACCACGACGTCGGAGTCGACGACCAGGCCCAGCACGCGTCCGCCGCGGACTCGTGAGACGGACGCCGACGAGGGCGACGAGGGTGAGGAGGACGAGACGACGACGCGCAGCCGTCCGCGCACCAACGTGACACGCACGCTGTACCCCGGAACGTAGCAACAGGGCGCGTAGTCTCGGTCCCCGTGGCGCGATACGGCGATTCCGACGACCAGAACTATTACTCCGACGACGAGCCGACTCAGCTCAGCAACTACGGGTACGGCGAGTACGACCAGCCGCCAGCGGCCGAGCCGCAGACACCCTGGTTCCGCAAACCCGCCTCGCTGGTGGCCTTCGGCGCGATAGGCGCGGTCCTGATCGCGCTCGTGGTGTTCGGACTGGCCAAGGCCATCACCGGCGACTCCGGTTCCGAGACGACGTCGCCCACACCCCTGACCCCGCTGTCGACGACGTCCGCGTCCGCGGTCCCTCCGGCGACGGTCACCGACACCGAAACAGCAAGCGAGACCACCCCGTCGACGACGGCACCGACCACGACGACCACCACCACAACGCCGTCGACAACCACCACGACGACAACGACGACAACCACGACGCCGAGTACCTCGGTCAGCACCAGTACGAGCACCGTGACGCAAACGGAGACTCAGACCGAGACGGTCACGGAGCCGCCGCCGGCCGAGGCGACGCCCTGATCAGCAGGTGACGTCGGGCGTCGGCACACACTCCTCGACAGGGGCCGCGGGCTCGACCACCTCGGGCTGAGGCGCCTCTTCGGACACCGGGTTCGGCTGCTGCGCTTCAGACGGCTCGGGCTGCGGTTGCGGCTCGGGCTGGGGCTCGGGCTGCGGTTGCGGCTCCGGTTCGGGCTCAGGTTGCGGCTCCGGCTCGGGCTGCGGCTCCGGTTCGGGCTCAGGTTGCGGCTCCGGCTCGGGCTGCGGCTCCGGTTCGGGTTCTGGAGTCGGCGACGGGCTCGGCGACGGCGAGGGGCTCGGAGCCGGCGTCGGCGACGGAGCGGCGGGCGGCGGGGCCGCCGGCAACGGAACAGGGGCCGGCGCGGCCTGCTTGGTCACCACCCGCTGCGGTGGCGCCTGGGGAGCCGCCTGGACCACACGCGGCGCGGGGGCGTTCGCCACCACCGTCTCGGTGACCACCGCAGGCGGAGCGAGCGTCTCGACCGGCGCCTCCACCGGCTTGGTCGCGACAGGCGTCGCGATGTTCGACGCACCCGCTTCCGCTGGTCCTGCCGGCCCGACATGCGACGTCAGAACCAAGCCGGTCGTCGCCAACGCGGCGAAACATGCTGCGATGCCGAACAATACGCCCGGCCGCCGATACCACGCCAGGGGCTCGAGATCGACGGCATCGGCCTCGGGTTCGAAGTGGACTTCGGGACGCGCGTACGACGTGTCGTATACGAAGTCCGTCTCCGGCGTCGACAGGTCCACAGTTTCCTGCGACCACGCGAGCTGCGGTACAGCCGCCGCCATCGTCGCCTGCGCCGACGTGAGCGGAGCACCGGCCGGTGCCAGCATCGTGTGTGCCTCGTGCTCACCGCCGCGCAGCGCCATCAACTCCGCGCCGGTTGCCGCCACGACCGCGGCGTACGGAACTGTGACGACGGGACGCCGCAGCGCCTCGGAAAGTCGTTGCGTGACAAGCGGTATGCGGGCACCCCCGCCGACGGTCGCGATGGCCGAGAGCTGCGCGGGGGCCACTCCGTGGCGGTACAGCGTGCTCAGCAGCACCTCGATGAAAAGGTCGAGCGGACCGGCGATCAGTTCGACGATCTCGGGCCGTGTCAGCCGCACGGTAGCCCCACCACTGACGAAACTGGTTGCGGTGTCGAACGACAACCGCTCCTTGGCCGCCCGGCACTGATCGCGGAGATCGTGCAGCGCCGCGACCTCCGCCGTCCCTGCGGGCGCGGCATCGATACCGGCGAGCACGTGCTGCAGCACCGCGCGGTCGACGAGATCTCCGGAAAAGCCCTCCACCCGGATCGTCTCCCCGATGACGCCGAAGCCGGCTCCGGCGTCGGCGAGGGTGATACTACTTGCCGCCGCACCGAAGTCGCACAATGCCACGACCCCGTGCGCGGGCAGTCCGGGACCGGCCTGCAGCGCGGTCAGCGCCGCGGCCGCATCCGAGACCACGGTCAGGTGCGGAACGGCGGCACGCATCGCCGCGACGACCGGATCCGGCCAGTGCGCGGGAACGGCGACGGCCGACACATCGGGCCGCCGGTGGGGACGGACCGTTCGCGTCAGGTCCTCGATCGCCGCCGCGGCCAGCGCTTCGGCGCGATGCATCGAATGGTCGGCAAGTACCAACGGGACGGGGTCGCCGATGCGCTCGACGAAGCCGGTCACCGTCAGACCGGAGGACGTGGTCACGACCGACGGCCGCGCCGTGGGCCGCCCATCAGCGACCGCAATCAGATTCGCTGTGCCCAGCGAGATGCCTAGTGAATTGCGCATGCCTTTATGTCGTTCGGCGACCCCGAAACGTTAAGCGTCAGCGCCCCAGACGCGCGTACTCCGCGACGATCGCCTCCGCGCTGCGTACCGCGGCCCGGCAGGCGCGGGCGGTGAACGGGTCGTTCAGGGGGTGCTCGGCGCGCCGGCGCCACCGCTGAGCTGCGGCGAAGGCGGCGCGCGGCCCATCGATGTCGTCACCGGGAGCCAGCCCGAGGCGGCTGGCGACATCGGTGCCGGACCCGCCGATCAGCCGTCGCAACGAGGCCATCTCGTCGTCGTTGAGGGTGGTCGGGCGGGACCGCAGCTGGCTGAGCAGTCGCAGTTCTTCGAACGCGTGGGTGTCCGCGAGCAGCGGGTCGACGTCGGCGAGAATTCGGGGCGTCGCGTACCCGGGGTTGCGTTGCACGAACTGCCGCAGCGACAACAGCGCGGTGTGCGCCTTGAGCAGATCGGAGCGCTGCGCGAACTGCTGGTCGATGACGTCGCGCAGCGCCACCAGGCCGCTTCGCTGGAGAAGTTCCTGCGCCAGTGCCACGGAGTCACCGACGCCGGATCGCAGTACCGCGATCGAGATGCGGATGCCGAACATGCCGAACCGGTCCAGCAGCGCGGCGCGGGTCGCGGCATCGACAGGCAGCGCCGGGCTTCCTCCAGTGTCCTCGCGGACGAACCGGTCGACCGAAAGCATCGCCTTGGCCAGGTCAGCGGGATCCACGCCGGCGAGCTTCTCCAGGGCAGCGAACTCCCGCTGTCGCAGCGTGCGGGCGGTCAGCGCGAGCAACCCCGAGACGGGGACGACGGCCTGGCAGATCCCGGTCCGCTCCATCTCCGTTGTGAACCGCTGCGCGACGTCTTTGGCCGACATCATCGCGTCGATCCGGCCCGCGCCGATCTCGTCTGCACGCGACGCCACCCCGATCACCCCGAGCGCGCCGGACGATCCGCCGACCAGTTCCCCGATCTGTTTGAGCAAGGCCGTGTCCGCGGCATTGAGTGTCCGCAACAGGAACACCACCGCGTCCACCCGCGGAACCCCGTCGTCGGGCACCAGCAGCCTCAGCGTGCGCGCCGAGACGTCCCTGGACAGAGACGACGTGCCCGGGGTGTCGATGATCGTCGCATCCACCAGTTCGGCGGCCGGCCATTCGACGTCGAGATCGAGGACGTCGTCGGGGTCCAGTTGTGCGAAGTCGAACGTCAAGCCGCCGTCGTGCAGGTCGCGTGCGATCGGCACATTGGACCGCCGGCCGCCTCGATGGTTTGCCGTAACCTTCGGCGTCGGACCGTGCCTGAACCAGGTGACGATGCGCGTCGCCTCGGTCGCGTCCGTGGGCGCGATGGTGTCGCCCACCAGCGCATTGACCAGCGTCGACTTACCCGCTTTGAGCGTGCCTGCCAGCGCGATCCGCATCGGCTGGTTCAACCGTGCCCCGATGCGCTGCAGTTCGTCGTGCAGTTCGGGACGATGCCGGTATGCGGGGTCGTTTCGATAGGCGGCGATGGTGCCGCCGAGGATGGCCCGTACTTGGTCGCTGGTACTGATCAGCCGAGCTTAGTGAGCCGGGGTCACCGCGGGTGCGCCGAGCTTGTCGGCGTGGTCGATCACCTGCCGAAGGATGTTGCCCTGACGCTCGAGTTCCTTGGTACGCGTGGCGCGTTCGGCCTCTTCCACCTTGGCCGCGGCGAGCGTGGCCTGCAGTGATTCGTTAAGTGAGCGGGTGGTCTGGTTGGCGATCTCGCGGTAGTGGTCACGCAGCTGTCGCTGGATGCCACGAAGCCGGTCCCGGGATTCCTTGCCGACCGTGAACGCGACCTCGTCCACGAACCGGCGCACGTTGGTCTTCGCGTCGTTGCGCACTCGCAGCATCCGGTTTTCCATGTCCTCCTTGTAGGCCTTGCGGCCGAGGATGAAACCGGCTCCCAGCGACAGCGGGTTGAACATGCCCAGCCCGGCGAACGACGTCAGCATGCCGAACATCAGTACGCCGCCGTAGGAGCCGCGCATGCCCGTGACGACCTTGTGCCCGAATTTCAGTGGCTTGGCCTCCAGTTGGGCCAGCGACCGGAACTCCCCCATGTCGGCGCCCATGTTTCTGGCGTCGATCGTTGGCATCCGCACCGCGTCGAGGCCCGCCTCCTTGAAGGTCCTGGCCACCTCGGCGGCAAGGGCTTCGGCTCGCTGGTAGGCCCAGACGAAGTTGTCTCCGACCGCCGTGGCCACCGCATCTTCCAATTCGGCGCCGATCTCTGCCCAGTGCAGTGTCGGGTCGCCGGCGTCTATCACGCGTTCGGTGTGAAACGTGATGTTGCGGAAGCGTTGTCGCAGATCGTGGTCGACGTCGGAGGTGAGGTCGGCGATGCCGTCGTTGAGCACCTGCTGCCAGAGCGCGGTGTGCTGCAGAGCGTCCTGCGCCTCCTGCTTGCGCCGCTCCAGATCTGCGGTCAGCCTGTCGCGGGTCTCCGGGTCGTTGAGCGCAGCCAGTTCGGAGTCCACTGTCATCTTGAGATGCTCTGCAGCCGAACGAATTTCGCCCACCACATGATCGCGCACCCGGTCGTGATGGCGCTTGAGCACCTCGTCGGACAGGAACTTCACGATCGCCGGGAAGTTCGACTCTTCGTTGAGCTCTTTGTCATTGAGCGCCACGGCGTGGCTGCGCAGCGTCGAGGACACCGGGATCACCGGGGTCGTGATGCCCGCCCGGCGCAGGTGCGCGGCGTTGGCGTCGACGACCTGGCGCCAGTGCGGATAGAGGTCGGTCTTGGTCGCGACGATGACCGCGACGGGGCACACCTCCAGAGCCTGCCGCATGAAGGTCATCTCGGGTTCGGTGAACTCCTGGCTGGTGTCGCTGATCATCAGCATCGCATCGGCGTCGGGCAGCAGGCCCAGCGTCGCGGACAGATGCGGCTGCCCGTGACCTCCCACGCCGGGGGTGTCGATGAACGCGAGACCGCCCTTGAGAAGTGGGCTGGGAGCGGTCACCTCGACGCGAAGGACTTCCCGCCCGCCCGCCTGCGGGGCGCGGCGCAGGTCGTTGCGCAGGTCGGCGATGGGGATCTCGACGAGCTCGGGTTCTTCGCCGTCGGGTCGTGCCACCACCAGCCGCGCGGACGCCTGCTCGCCGTAGGACACCACCGTGGCGACCACCGTCGACTCGTCATCGCCGACGCGGGCGACGGGCATGTTCAACAGAGAGTTCAGCAGTTGGCTCTTGCCCTGCTTGAGCTGGCCGGCGATCACCACGCGGATCTGCGGATCGTTGATGCGCTGCTCGGCGCGCGTCAACCGCGCCACCAAATCGCCACGTTCGTGGGTGTCGGCGATCTTCCTGGTGTGGTCGACGAGCTCGAGGACGACCTTTTTGGGGTCGTGCGATTGCGTCATGGTGATCTCTCTTGTCCGGCGTCTTCTCAAGGTAGGCGCGACGACTGGCGGGGACCTAGAGCGGTCCCCGCCAGCAGCCTGGTGTCGCGTGGATCAGAAGGCGTCCACGACGTCGTTGTCGGTGGCGTTGTTCGACGCCACATCGTTGTTGGAGGCGATGTCCGTCTCGATACCGGTGATGTTGTCGGAGAACAGATCGGTCTCGTTGCCCGAGCCGATGTTGGACTCGTAGCTGCTCGAGTTGTCCTCGACCGAGGTCTCGGTGGAGGCATCGATGTCGGTCTCGACCGCGGTGTTCACCGAGTTGTCCTCGGTGTTGTCGCTGCCGATGTCGCCGTCGATCTGAGTACCGGTGTTGACGTCGGTGTCGGTGATGATGATGCCGCCGCCGTTTCCGCCCGCACCGCCGGCCGCGTTGCCGGAGCCGATGCCCAGCAGGCTGCCGCCGCCGTCGGCGCCGCCCCCGTTGCCGCCGCTGGTGTCGACGTCGTTGAGCACGGGAGCTTCGTTGTCGGCGATCAGATCGCCGCCGGCGGTCTGCGAGTTGTCCTCGACCTCGTTGTCCTTGCCGACAACGACGTTGGAGCCCGAGCCGGCGAGGATGTCGCCGTTGTTCATGGTGTTGCCGTCGCCGAGCACGGCGCCGTCGCCGCTGACGATGTCGCCCTCGTTCTCGCCGTCGACCACGACGCCGCCGTTGGTGGCGGTGTTGGTGCTCTTGTCACCGAAGGTGATGTCGCCGAAGCCGAGGTTGAACGCGCCGTTCTGCGCGTTGGCGCCCGCGTCCTGGACCGGGCTGGCGACGGGGACGTTGTTGCCGCTCAGCAGATCGGTGTCGGTGTTGGGGGCGAAGGTCGGCGCGTACGACGTCTGCGGGGAGAACGGCGAGGCGAAGTTCGACGCCAGCTGGTGGTGATCGGCGACCGCGCGCTGCAGGCCGACGACCGGGTCGCCGCCGCCGAGCGCGTAGCCGGCGGGAGCGGCCGTGGCGGCCACCGAAGCCAGCTGTGCGGCGGTGACGTTCGGCAGGCCGGCGTCGCGGAGGGCGCCGTCGGGATCGATGACGAAGGACTGGGCCGCGGCGGGGCTGCGGAACAGGTCGAGGATAAAGTCGATCAGAGTGTTCATTGACGTGCCTTTCTGGTTGGTGTGGGTCTGCTCGCCGGTTCCTCCCGGCGTCTGCAGATCAATTTATGGACTTCGCCGGGCACCGGAAACGGGGTTGAGTCCCAATCCCCATCGGGGCAATCTAGGGATTCTCAGGACCCCCCAGTAGGGGGTTAGGGGATCGCCTGGGGGCGCAGGCTTTCTGCAGCTCAAATGTAAAAACCCCGCCCGGATCACAGGATCCGGGCGGGGTTCCGCCGTGCTGAGCGGTCAGTCGAAGAGGTCGAAGCCGGAGGGCTGGTCGCCGGCATCGGGGAGATCGAGCGGCTGCGCCCAGTCGTCGGCGATCGCGGTGCCAGAGGACGCAGGATCGTCGATCTCGGGATCGGCGATCTGCAGCGATCCCACCTGATCGATCATGTCGGAGCCGGTCAGCACGTCGAAGCCGAGGTCGAGGTCGTCGACGATGACGGGAGTGCCGGCCTGCGCATCGACGATGACGGGTGACGGCACCTGGTCATCGAACGCATCGAAGGCCGCTGTCGCCGCACCACTGGTCCACACATTGCTGACAGGTTCGAGATCCAGCGCGTCGAGGCTGTGTGTCGGCGCCGCCATCGACAGCGATTCCGACACCACGGGAATCAAGTTCTGAACATCGGCAGTGGTCACATCGGTCAGATGCGCATCGGCGAGTGCTCGGGCAGGATCTGCGGCGTACCGTGCCGCGGCATCGGGATCCCGCACGAGCGACATCACGAAGTCGAGTAGCGAGTTCGCCACGGCCACGTTCCTCTCGGGTTACCACTGTCCGGTCCTGGTGCCGACAATGCTATTCACGCGCAACCGCCTCCGGATCGGTGCGCAACCCGTGCCACGCGAACCAGCGTTAGGGGATCACCCATTAGGGGATTCGCCACACTAGGGGAACGTCCGCTGCCGGTGGTCGACGAGCCGCTAAGGTGGTGCACGGTCCAGACAGGAGACGCCGCCATGACCCAACCCCTGGGGTTGTCGATCGGGACGACCAATCTCGTCGCAGCCCGTGTCGGCCGCCCGCCCGTGACACGCCGCTCCATTCTCACCCTGGTCCCCGGCCAGGCTCCGGAGGTCGGCGGACCCGGTGAGATCCCCGACCACAACGGGCGCGGGATCGTGCTGAGCGGCTTCGTCGAGCGCGTCGGCGACCCGGTGCCGCTCGTCGCGGCGGACGGGACGTCGCACCGTGGCGAGCAGGTCCTCGCCGCCGCGCTCGACGCTATGGCCCGCCTCGTCGACGGCGGCTCGCCGGTGACCGTCGCCGTGCCGTCGCACTGGGGTCCAGGCACGGTCGGCGCTTTGCGCGGAGCCCTGCGCAGCGTGCCGAGCCTGTCGCCCAACGGTGTGCCCGCCACCCTGATCCCCGATTCCACCGCGGCGCTCGCCTCACTGAAGATCACACCGGGTCTGCCTACCAGCGGCGTGGTCGTCCTCGTCGATCTCGGCGCAGGCGGATCCAGCGTCACGCTGGCCGACGCGGGCGCCAACCTCGTCGCTGTCGGCCAGACGGTGCGCTATCCCGAGTTCTCCGGCGACGGCATCGACCGCGCGCTGCTCGATCATGTGCTGGCCGGGGTTTCGGACAGCAACGCCGCCGACACCTCGGGAACCGCGGCGGTCGGTCCGCTCGCCCGGTTGCGGGACGAGTGCCGCGCCGCCAAGGAACGGCTGTCGGCCGAGACCGCCACGGCGGTTCCGGTCGACCTGCCCGGATTCCGTTCCGACGTCCGGGTGACGCGACCCGAGCTGGAACAGCTCATCTCCGAACCTCTCGACGGCCTGCTCAACCTCATCGGCGACACATTGGAGAGCAATGGTGTTGCCGCACAACATATTTCGGCTATTGCCACGGTCGGCGGCGGAGCTGCTATCCCGCTGGTGACGCAGCGGGTGTCCGAGCAGCTGCGCGCACCCGTGGTCACCACGCCCCAGGCGCTGCTGAGCATCGCCGCCGGCGCCGCCCTGGTCGCCAACCAGAGCCTCGAGGGCGATGCTCCGACGGGCATGGCCCCGACCGGGATGGCAGCCGCAGCCGACGTGCCGACCGCGATGGGACCAGCTGCGGACGCCCCGACCGCGCTGGGCCCGGCGGCGCCGGTGGCAGGCGCCGCGTTGGCCTGGTCGCAGGACGACGACGCCGTGGCGGACCCGACGCCCTACACCGGAGCCGACTACACGGCCTCGGCCGCATACACCGATCCGAGCTCGACCGCCGCGCGGCCCCCTGTCGCGTTCGCGCCGGAGGACGAGGACTACCCCGACGACTTCGCTCCGCTGCCCTGGTACAAGCGGCCACCGCTGCTGTTCGGCCTGGCCGCGGCGGCGGCGTTGCTCGCGGTGGGCGGCCTCGCGATCACGCTGACCAGTTCGGACGGCAGCTCGGAGACCGTCACCGAAACCGCCTCGACCACACCGGCCGAGACGACGCCGGTCGAACTGCCCCCGCCGGTCACCACCGTCACGGTCGGGCCCGACGGCATCGCGACCACCACCGTCAGCCAGCCGCCGCCACCGCCGCCCTCGTCGACCACGACCACCCCGTCGCCCACATCGTCGGCCACGTCGACGACGACCACCACCACGACGACGACCACGACCACCACCACGCCGACGACAACGACGACGCGGACCACGACCACGCAACCGACCACGACGCAACCGCCCACCACAACACAACCGCCGACGACCACCGCCGAACCGGAGCCCGAGCCGACCATCGACCCGGAGCCGATCATCACCACCGTCATCCCCGACGCCGGCGCCTGACTGTCGCGCGATGGAAGTGGTGCCGGCCGCCCGTGAAGCGCTCGCGGCCGTCGACGCCGACCCGCACGCGCCGACCAAGCTGCTCGTGACCGGCGGCGTCGGCACGGGCAAGTCGACAGTGCTCTCAGCGCTGCGGGCATCGCTGCGATCGGCGGGCCGGCATGTCACCCCTCACGCGGACGCCTCGGCAGAGTCTGCGGTCGTCATCGACGACGCCGACCTGCTCGACGACGCCGAACTCGACCGTCTCACAACGCTTGTCGCCGAGCCGGCGGCGACGGTGATCGTCGCCGCCCAACCGCTCGCGCACCGGCCCAGCCTGCGACGGCTCGTCACGGCACTGGAGCGCGAGAATCCCGCCGTCACACTTTCACCACTGACACCGGCAGAGATCACGCGCGCCGCGGCGTCGATCCTCGGCACTCCCGTCGGACCCGAGTTGGTGCGGGTGCTCGCGGCCGCGACGGGCGGCCTGCCTTTTCTGCTCAGCGCCGCGCTGTCGGCGGTCGCCGACGGCGCGGCGGCGGTGCGGCAGGCCGCGCGATTCGCTCTGATCGAACGGCTTCGTCGCATGGACGAAGAGCTTCTCGACACACTGCTCGTCACATCGCTGAGCACGAGCCTCGGGCCCGACGACGTCGCCGCGGCGTTGCGAATGCCGCCGGATGCCGCGCTCGCGGCGGTCGACAGGGCACGCGCGAGCGCGCTGATCGAGCCGTCCCATCCGCAGTACTTCCTGCGCACCGCCCATGACGGGATCGCCCAGATCACCGGTGCCGCACGGCATCACGACATCGAAGTCTCGGTTCTGCATTCGCAGCTCGAGCTTTCGACGCTGACCGCCGACCTCGCCCTCCGATTGGCCGAGCACGGACTGCGCGACGATCGGCTCGCCGTCGCGCTGACCGACCTGGCCGGCGAGTCCCGCGGCCAACCCGCTCGTGCCGCGCGTCTGTACCGCGCGGCCGCCGACGCCGGCGCCACAGCGCTGAGTGCCCAACTCGCGGACGCACTGGCACTGACGGGTGACTGCGCAACGGCCGGCCGGCTCTGCGACGACCTGCTCACCTCGCAGGATCCCGACGAGCGCGCCGCAGCCGTGCGGATCGCGTCGAGCATCGCGCTGCACGACGGTGGCGCCGCCCAGGCCGCGGACCTGTTCCGCTGGCTCGGCCCGAGCTCCGATGCGGTCGTCTCTGCGGCTGCGACGATCACCGCGCTGGCCACAGGAGATGCCGCCGCGGCCCGGGCCACCGCCGACGACCGGCCCGCCGGACCGCCGACGTCCGCCGCGCGGGCCGCCCGCAGCGTCACCGAGGGTCTGGTGATGACGCTGGAGCAGCCCTATCCGGTGGCGGTGACGCGGCTGAGCCAATCGCTGTCCGCCGAAGGTGTCTACAGCGGAGTCCTCCCTGACACACCGGCCGCGCTGGTCACCCTCGCCGCGCTGCACAGCGGCGACCCTGTACGGGCACGAAGCGTGATCGGACGCTCCGTGCAGACGGACGGGCACCCCGACCGGGTGGATGCGATTTTCGTCACTCACCGGCACCGTCTTCTCCTGGGGTGGGCCCACATGCAGGACGGGCAGCTGACCGCCGCCGCGGCGGTGGCACCGGTGCAGGACGCCGCCGAGTTGCACCGGCGGGACGCCCTGTGGGCGGCGGCGTTGCACACGGGTATCGCACGCCGGGCGGGCGACAGCGGTGCCATGCAGAAACACTGGTATTCGGCGATGGAAGTCCTGGCCGAGACCTCGCTCGACGTGTTCGGGCTCCTACCGCTGGGCGAGCTGTGGATCGCCGCGGCCCGGCTGCGGCAGGTCGATCAGCTGCGCCATTCCCTCGACAGCGCGTTTGGGCTACTCACTGCGCTGGGCGATCCGGTGCTGTGGGCGGTGCCGCTGCACTGGGCAGGCGTGCACGCCGGCATCCTCGCCAACGCCCCCGACGCCGTCGCGCCGCACGGCCAGGCGCTGACGGCCGCAGCCGCCGGCAGTTCGTTCGCGAAAGCCCTGGCCACGGCAGGTCGGACGTGGTTGCGGGTGCTGGCCAACCACGTCGACGTCGCCGACGTCACGCTCGCGGCGCGGGGCCTCGCCCAGTACGGGCACACCTGGGACGCGACCCGGCTGGCGGGTCAGGCCGCCCTGCAGACGGCGGATCCGCGGGTGTCGCAGGCGATGCTGCAGCTCGCCCGCGACCTCAAGCAGGCGGCCGCAGCGCCCGAACCGACACTCGCGGCTCTCGTGCCCGAACGTCCCGATGCGGCGCCGTCGACCCGCGCGGTCGGACAGCGCGGGGCGGCTCATCTGTCCGATCGCGAGCGCGAGGTCGCCGAGCTTCTTCTGCAGGGCATGCCGTATCGCGAGATCGGTTCCCAACTCTTCATCTCGGCAAAGACCGTGGAGCACCACGTGGCACGGATCCGGCGGCGGCTGGGTGCGGAATCCAGGTCGGAAATGCTGTCGATGCTGCGCGCCCAACTAGAGCCCTCGACAGGGACCTGAGTCGTCTCACCGAGTTAGTTAGGTCAGCCTTCGTAGCGCTCATTCTCTGCCTGATGTAACTATGAGCAGGCACCGCGCTTAAGTTACTCTCAAGTAACATCGACTAAGTTACCCTCGGGTAACAAGAAATCCGGAGGCCCGCGTGGATACGCAGATGCTGATCAGGATCGTCGTCGGGGTCCTGATGATCGCCGTCGTCGGCGCACTGGCCGTCAAACGCGTGCTGTGGCTGACCAAGCTCATTCGCTCCGGGCAACCGTTGAGCGAGGGCAACAACCGCAAGGACAACCTCCAGAAACGCATCACCACGCAATTCGAAGAGGTCTTCGGGCAAACCAGGCTGCTGCGCTGGTCGGTGCCGGGCATCGCGCACTTCTTCACGATGTGGGGTTTCTTCATCCTCGGCTCGGTCTATGTCGAGGCCTTCGGTCAGCTCGTCGACCACGACTTCCACATCCCGCTCGTCGGCCGCTGGGACGCGCTGGGCTTCCTGCAGGACTTCTTCGCCGTCGCGGTTCTGCTCGGCATCATCACCTTCGCGATCATCCGCATCGTCCGCGAGCCGAAGAAGCACGGCCGCGACTCCCGGTTCTACGGATCGCACACCGGTGGCGCCTGGCTGATCCTGTTCATGATCTTCAACGTCATCTGGACCTACGCGCTGGTGCGCGGCGCTGCCGTCAACACCGGAGCCCTGCCGTACGGCAACGGTGCGTTCTTCTCGCAGCTCATGGGCGCCATCCTGCACCCGCTCGGCGAGCCCGCCAACGAGTGGATCGAGACACTGGCGCTGCTCGCACACATCGCGATCATGTTGGTCTTCCTGCTGATCGTGCTGCACTCCAAGCACCTGCACATCGGTCTGGCACCGATCAACGTGACCTTCAAGCGCATGCCCAACGGCCTGGGCCCGCTGCTCCCCGTGGAGTCGAAGGGTGAGCTGGTCGACTTCGAAGATCCCGCCGAGGACGCGGTGCTCGGCCGCGGCAAGATCGAGGACTTCACCTGGAAGGGCTACCTCGACATGACCACCTGCACCGAGTGCGGGCGTTGTCAGTCGCAGTGCCCGGCGTGGAACACCGGCAAGCCGCTCTCGCCCAAGCTCGTGATCATGAACCTGCGCGACCACATGTTCGCGAAGGCGCCGTACATCCTCGGCGACAAGGAAACTCCGCTGGAGAACACCCCCGAAGGCGGTCTCGGCGAGGAGCTGCGCGGCGAGAAGAAGAGCGAGGAGCACTCGCACGAGCACGTCCCCGAGTCCGGCTTCGAGCGCATCATGGGTTCCGGCCCCGAGCAGGCACTGCGCCCGCTGGTCGGAACGCTCGAGCAGGGCGGGGTCATCGACCCGGACGTGCTGTGGTCCTGCACCACCTGTGGTGCCTGCGTCGAGCAGTGCCCGGTGGACATCGAGCACATCGACCACATCGTCGACATGCGCCGCTACCAGGTGATGATGGAGTCCGAGTTCCCCGGTGAACTCGGTGTGCTCTACAAGAACTTGGAGAACAAGGGCAATCCTTGGGGCCAGAACGCCAAGGACCGCACCAACTGGATCGACGAGGTCGACTTCGACGTGCCGGTTTTCGGTAAGGACGTCGATTCGTTCGAGGGCTACGAGTACCTCTTCTGGGTCGGCTGCGCCGGTGCGTTCGAGGACCGTGCGAAGAAGACCACCAAGGCCGTCGCCGAACTGCTCGCCGCGGCCGGGGTGAAGTACCTCGTCCTGGGCGAGGGCGAGACCTGCAACGGCGACTCGGCCCGCCGCTCGGGCAACGAGTTCCTGTTCCAGCAGCTCGCCTCACAGAACGTCGAGACGCTCAACGACCTGTTCGAAGGTGTCGAGCGGGTCGACCGCAAGGTCGTCGTCACCTGCCCGCACTGCTTCAACACCCTGGGCCGCGAATATCCGCAGCTCGGCGGCAACTACACGGTGCTGCACCACACGCAGCTGCTGAACCGGCTGGTCCGCGACAAGAAGTTGATTCCGGTCAAGTCCGCTTCGGAGTCCGGGATGGACATCACCTACCACGACCCGTGCTACCTCGGCCGGCACAACAAGGAGTACTCCGCTCCGCGTGAGCTGATCGGAGCCTCGGGCGCGAAGCTGACCGAGATGCCGCGCCACGCCGACCGCGGCCTGTGCTGCGGTGCCGGTGGCGCGCGGATGTGGATGGAAGAGCACATCGGCAAGCGCGTCAACGTCGAACGGTCCGAAGAAGCCGTCGACACGGGCGCTTCGGCGATCGCGACGGGCTGCCCGTTCTGCCGCGTGATGATGACCGACGGCGTCGACGACGTCACGTCAACCCGCAGCCTGGAGAAGGCCCCCGAGGTGCTCGACGTGGCTCAGCTGCTGCTCGGTTCGCTCGACAAGAGCTCGTTCGCTCTGCCCGAAAAGGGCACGGCCGCAAAGGAAGCCGAGGAGCGCGCGGCGAAGGTCGCGGCCGAGGCCCCCGCGAAGGCCGAAGAGACCGACACGGTCGAAGAGGTCGAAGCAGAGGCCGCGCCGGCCGAAGCCAAGGCTTCCACTGCAACGGAAACCAAGCCCGTCACCGGGCTCGGAGTGGCCGGCGGGGCGAAGAAGCCCGGCAAGAAGACCGCGGCGGCCGAGCCGGCGGACAAGCCTGCGGCGGCCCCCGCCAAGGGTCTCGGCATCGCAGGTGGCGCCAAGCGTCCGGGAGCCAAGAAAGCGGCGCCCGCTGCTGAGGCGGCACCCGCGGCCGACGCCCCCGCGAAGGCCGAGCCCGAGGTCAAGGGTCTCGGTATCGCAGGCGGTGCCAAACGCCCGGGAGCCAAGAAGAGTGCCGCCGCTCCGGCTGCCTCGGCCGCTCCGTCGGAAGCGCCTGCCAAGCCCGAGCCCGAGGTCAAGGGCCTCGGTATCGCGACGGGGGCGCGCCGACCCGGCGCGAAGAAGGCCGCGGCGCCCAAGGCTGCTCCGAACGAGGGCGAGTCGACGGTCACGCAGCCGCCGAACGTCGACCCCGACAAGGCTGAGCCTGGAGCCAAGGAAGACACCGCTGATTCCGACCGCGGTCTCGATGAGGCGCCCAAGCCTGAACCTGAGGTCAAAGGCCTCGGTATCGCGCCCGGCGCGCGCAGGCCCGGCGCCAAGAAGGCCGCCGCGCCCGCCGCGCCGAAGCCCGAACCGCAGCCCGCGGCGGAATCGGAGCCCGATTCGGCGCCGGAACCTGAACCGGCAGCCGAAGCCGAACCCGCATCCTCGTCCAACGGCACGAGCAACGGTGACGCTCGCATCGTCGGCGACGAACCGCCGGTGAAGGGCCTCGGCATCGCCAAGGGCGCCCGTCGCCCCGGCCGGAAGTAACCCGAACCACCAGCCGTGGCGCGCCTGCCGAAGCTGTTGCTGGCCGCCCCGGTTCTGGTTGCGGCGGTACTGCTTTCGGGCGGCACGGCCGGGGCCGCCCCGGCCGCTCCGTGTGTCGTCATCGACACCGATGTCGACATCGACGACATGATGTCGATCCCGATGGTCATCGGGTCTCGCCACGTCGCGGCGGTGGTGACGACAGAGGGTTTCACGCTTCCAGGCCCGGGGGCCTCGGCGGTCAGCCGACTGCTGGCCGAGCCGGGGCAGCGCTCCGTCCCTGTTGTCGTCGGTGCAGGACCCGGCCGGTCCGAGGCAGAGGTCGCGGCGACCTTCGGGGACTTCGTACCGGTGTTCCGCAGGCTGATGTCACGGCTGAACAACTTCTTGCCCACTGCGTTGACCCCGAGCGCGCCCTCGGGTGACTTCGCGCAACGGGTTCTCGACGCCGTGGACGGTTGCCCTCAGGTGGACGTCCTCGTCATCGGGCCCCTCACCTCGTTCGTCGGCTACAGTCCCGCGATCCGGTCGAAGATCGGCAGGGTTGTCGTTCAGGGTCGTTCTCCGGCGGGCGATCCCGAGCTCGAAGCCGTCGAATCCTTCAACTGCGGCTTCGACCGGCCCGCCTGCGAAACTGCCTTCCACCAACAACTTTCGGACCTGAACGCGAGCTTCGTCGACGTGCCGCACACCGAATGCGACCTGACGCCGAACAAAGCCGGTTGCGTCGGAACGGTTTACGGCCCGACGCTGGCGATGGCGGAGGCGCTGGGACCCGCCGGGCTTCCGTCCACGCTCAAGCAGATCATGCTCAACCACCCGCAGTCGTGGGCTCTCGACACCTGGGAGCGCTCGGGTTACGGCGGACGCTCGCTGTTCTGGGACCAGTCTGCGGCGCTCGCGCTGATCGATCCCACCGGATTCCGGACGGTCGGCGGGCACCTCGAAACGGTGTTGAGTCCCGCCGATTTTCAGCGCAGATGGGTCGAATTGACGAACCTTTCGGCGACGTATGCGTAACGGTCGTCACCAGGGGCGAAAAAACACCTCGACAATCGTGGGAGAATTCTCGTCATGAGCACGCACCAGGCGCCGTGGCACACCAGCAGTGGCCAGCACGGGCGCCAGCGCGAATTCGCGCAGTCCAGCAAGCTGCAGGACGTCCTCTACGAGATCCGCGGTCCCGTACACGAGCACGCCTCGCGGTTGGAAGCCGAGGGTCACCGAATCCTCAAGCTCAACATCGGCAATCCTGCCCCGTTCGGCTTCGAGGCGCCCGACGTCATCATGCGCGACATCATCGCGGCGCTCCCGTACGCCCAGGGATACTCGGATTCGAAGGGCATCGTCAGCGCCCGGCGTGCGGTGTTCACCCGTTACGAACTCGTCGACGGATTCCCTCGGTTCGACATCGACGACGTCTTCCTCGGCAACGGCGTGTCCGAGCTGATCACGATGACGCTGCAGGCGCTGCTGGACAACGGCGACCAGGTGCTGATCCCCGCGCCGGACTATCCGCTGTGGACCGCCTCGACGTCGCTGGCCGGCGGCACGCCCGTGCACTACCTGTGTGACGAGACGCAGGGCTGGCAACCCGATATCGCGGACATGGAATCCAAGATCACCGATCGCACAAAGGCGATCGTCGTGATCAACCCGAACAACCCGACCGGCGCGGTGTACACCCGCGAAAACCTCACGCAAATCGTCGAGTTGGCGCGCAAGCATCAGCTGCTGCTGCTGGCCGACGAGATCTACGACAAGATCCTCTACGACGATGCCAAGCACATTGCCCTGGCCTCACTGGCGCCGGACCTGTTGACACTGACCTTCAACGGGCTCTCCAAGGCCTACCGCGTGGCCGGCTACCGATCCGGCTGGCTCGTCATCACCGGCCCCAAAGAGCACGCCACGAGCTTCATCGAGGGCATCAGCCTGCTCGCCAATATGCGGTTGTGCCCGAACGTTCCTGCCCAGCACGCGATTCAGGTGGCTCTCGGCGGGCACCAGAGCATCGACGACCTGGTCCTGCCCGGTGGCCGGTTGCTCGAGCAGCGTGATGTCGCGTGGGAGAAGCTCAACGAGATTCCCGGGGTGTCCTGCGTGAAGCCCGAGGGCGCCCTGTATGCGTTCCCCCGCCTGGATCCCGAGGTCTACGACGTCGTCGATGACGAGCAGTTGGTGCTCGACCTGCTGCTGCAGGAGAAGATCCTCGTCACGCAAGGCACCGGATTCAATTGGCCCACACCGGATCACCTTCGCATCGTGACCCTGCCCTGGGCGCGGGACCTCGCCAATGCGATCGAGCGCCTCGGCAACTTCCTGGTCAGCTACCGCCAGTAACCGCTGTTCCCGCCGCTGCGGCGATCCTGCTGCTGAAGATCGCCCAGCGCTGCTGGTGGCCGAAGCTTTCTCGCAGCCTCCCGACGTAGCGGTTCAGGGTGTCGGTGTCTTTGGTCGCCGCCAGGTAGCAGCACGTCTTCTCATAGGCGATCAACAGGTTGTTGTCGACGGCATACTCGACAAGCTCCCGCGTCGAAGCCATTCCTTCGACCGCGACGAGCACCCGCCGCAAGTTCTCGCACAGCCGCGCGGCGAATGCTGAAAGGTTCGTGGTCAGGTCGAACCGCAGTTCATACGGCGCCTCGGGCACGAGGTGTTCCCATCGGCGGTCCAGCAGAAATCCCTCGCGTGCGTGCAGCTGTGGATCGTGGCCTGGACACGCCCGGTCGACCTCCACGGATCCGACACCGATGTTGACGAAAAACCCGTACCAGGGAGTGACGCTGTTGTTCCAGTTGGGCTGGAAGTTGACGACGTCGTACAGCGGTCCGCGTGATCTGCGAAAGGTGTTGTGCGAACTGATAAATCCGCCCTCACGCAGCGCCGGCACGACCGCATCTGACAGTAACGCTTCGTAGGCTCGCTTCAATGCCGCCCGCTCGACGGCGCTTCTGACCATGTCCTCAGGCTAAGTCGGACGGCCCGGGTGTCCGCGCACCAAAATCTCTTCCGCCGAATCTGAGCTTATGTCCCACTCTCGGGCCGATCCCCGACCACAACTTCAGATTCGTCGCTTCCGTTTTGCGGCGGGCCCGGGGACGACCTGCGCGGGCGACACCAGACGCGAAGCGGCGACCACTACCCTGTCCGGGTGGCGCACGCACACTCGCACTCGCTGAGCGGTCCGTCTCCGCTGGGGCCGCTGGCCGCCAAGATCGTCGTCGGCCTGCTCGTCGCCATCGGGGTGGCGGTCCTGATGGGCGCCGCGCTGCTGTGGCCCAGCGGTGAGAAGGCCGACATTCCGCTGCCGTTCCAGAACGCCGCGGGCGGCGCCGTCACCACCGAGTCAGGACACGTGCTGTCCAGTACGGAGGCCACCTGCGGCAGCCCGTCGGCCGGATCGGTGATCACGTCGGCGCCGCTGCCCGCCGAGGGGGCAGGGGCGCCATGCGTGCAGTCCGTGGTCTCGATCGACTCCGGACCGAACCAGGGCGCCAACACTCTGCTGGAGATCGGCGTCGGACCCGGCCAGCCGAGCCTCGCGGTCGGCGACGACATCCGTCTCAGCCGGCAGGTTGACGACGCCGGAACCACCACGTACGCCTTCTACGACTTCGAACGGTCGTGGCCGCTGGCCGCTTTCGCACTGGTTTTCGCGATCGTGATCGTCGCGGTGGCCCGCTGGCGCGGCCTGCGGGCGCTGATCGGCATCCTCGTCGCCTTCGGCGTCCTCGTGGTGTTCCTGCTACCTGCGCTGCGCGATGGCGGCCCGGCGGTTCCTGTGGCACTCGTGGCCTCGGCGGCCATCCTGTACGCGGTGATCTACCTGGCCCACGGCGTGAGCCTGCGGACCAGTGCCGCACTGCTGGGGACATTGGCGTCGTTGCTGCTGGCCGCGGTGTTGTCCTGGGCCGCAATCGAACTCACCCACCTCACCGGCCTGTCGGAGGACCAGAACAACGAGGTGGCCGCCTACCTGGGCAATGTGTCGATCACCGGCATGCTGCTGGCGGGGTTCATCATCGGCTCACTGGGTGTGCTCAACGACGTCACCGTCACGCAGGCGTCGACGGCGTTCGAGCTGGCCGCCCTCGGCGACGGCGCGACCCGTCGTCAGGTGTTCGTCGGCGCCATGCGAGTCGGCCGCGACCACATCGCGTCGACCGTCTACACGTTGGTGCTGGCATACGCAGGCAGCGCGTTGCCGCTGCTGTTGCTCTTCAGCGTCGCCAACCGATCCCTCGGCGACGTCCTGACCAGCGAGAGCGTGGCAATCGAGGTGGCGCGCTCCGCGGTCGGCGGGATCGCGTTGGCGCTGTCGGTGCCGCTGACGACGGGCATCGCCGCGCTGCTGGCGACGCCGCAGCACAGCCGTCACTGACACCGGCGTTTGGGGGTGTTTGCCCCGGGTAATCGGCGGCTGTGAGCCAGCCCCTCCACACCTCTGACGTGACCTTGGAGGTCGACGGCCAGCAGCACACGCTGACCGTTGACAACCGGATGACGCTGCTCGACGCCCTGCGCGAACGACTCGGCGCCACCGCACCGAAGAAGGGATGCGATCACGGCCAGTGCGGATCGTGCACCGTTCTGGTGGGTGGCCGCCGATTGACCACGTGCCTGACATTCGCGGTCGCTGCCGACGGGGCGCGCATCACCACTGCCGCCGGGCTCGGCGAGGGTGACTCCCTGCACCCGGTGGCGCAGTCGTTCCAGGACGAGGACGCATTCCAGTGCGGCTACTGCACGCCTGGCCAAATCTGTTCTGCCGTCGGCATGCTCGACGAAGTGAAGTCGGGGGCACCGAGCTTCGTCAGCGACGACCTCGACGCTTCACCCGAACTCACCGACGCCGAGATCAGGGAACGTATGAGCGGCAACCTCTGCCGCTGCGCGGCATACCCGAACATCGTTCGCGCGATCAACAAAGCGGCCGTTCAGTGAAGCCGTTCGAGTACCACGTCGCGACCAGCCCCGCCGATGCGGTCGCCATGCTCACACGGCACCCCGACGCCGCCTATCTCGCGGGCGGAACCAACCTTGTCGATCACATGAAACTCGGTGTCGCAGAACCGGATCTGCTGATCGACGTCAGCCACCTCGACCTCACCGATGTCGTGCAGACCGATCGGGGCGGCGTCAGCATCGGGGCCAATGTCCGCAACAGCGACCTCGCCGCCCATCCGTTGATCCGTTCGCACTATCCGATGCTGGCCCGTGCGCTGCTCTCGGGTGCCTCGGGACAGCTCCGCAACGCCGCAACCACGGCGGGGAATCTGCTGCAGCGCACCAGATGTGTGTACTTCCAGGACGTGACGACGCCGTGCAACAAGCGCGAACCAGGCAGCGGATGCTCCGCGCTCGGCGGTTACACCCGCTACCACGCGATCCTGGGTGCCTCCGAGCACTGTGTTGCCGCGCATCCCTCGGACATGGCGGTCGCGATCAGCGCACTCGACGGGCAGGTCGTCGTCGAAGGCACCGACGGGCCGCGGCGGATACCGGCCACCGAGTTCCACCGGCTGCCCGGCGACGAGCCTGAGCGGGACACGGTGCTCCGACACGGCGAACTGATCACCGCGGTCGAGCTTCCGCCACCTCCGCCGAATGCGGTGTCCGACTACCGCAAGGTGCGCGATCGCGCGTCCTACGCGTTCGCCCTGACCTCGGTCGCCGCGGAGCTCAGCTTCGTCGGTGAGGCGATCGCGACCGCCCGGATTGCGTTGGGCGGCATCGCCCACAAGCCCTGGCGGGCCCGCCGCGCCGAGCAGATCCTGGCAGGTGCGGCGGCAACTGACGACACGTTCGCCGCGGCGGCCGACGCCGAGCTCGAGCAGGCAGAGCCGTTGTCGGGCAACGAGTTCAAGGTGGAGCTGACCCGTCGCGCACTGATGGCGCAGCTTCGCATGCTGACCGAGCGGGGCCGGCGATGACGCTTCTGGAGCCACGAAGCATCGGCTCACCCGTGGCGCGGCGCGACGGTCCCGCGAAGGTCACCGGCAGTGCCACCTACGCGTTCGAACAGCAGGTGGACTCCCCGGCCTACGTACACCCCGTTCAGGCGACGATCGGGCGGGGGCGTGTCGTCGCGATGGACACCAGCGCCGCGTCGGCCATCGACGGCGTTCTCGACGTGTTGACGGTGTTCGACGCCCCCGAACTGGCCGACGCTTCCGACGGTGAGCTGGCGATCCTGCAGGACGCCCGCGTGCATTTCCGCGGTCAGCTGATCGGTGGCGTGGTGGCCGAGACCGCCGAGATCGCCCGGGAGGCAGCGGCTCTGGTGCGCACGGAGTACGTGGCCGAGCCCCACGACGCCGAGTTGCGCGCCGACCACCCGGGCCTGTACACGCCGGAGTCGGTGAATCCCTCCTATCCACCCGACAGCGACGACGGCGATGTCGAGGGTGCGCTCGCGGTCGCCGAAGTCACCGTCGACGAGACGTATGCGACACCCATCGAGCACAACAGCCCGATGGAGCCGCACGCCTGCATCGCGCAGTGGGCCACCGGCGACGGCGGACCAGCCGTGACGATGTACGACTCCACCCAGGGCGTCCATGCCGTGCGCAAGACGCTGGCGCCGATCTTCGGGCTCGAACCTGAGCACTTGCACGTCGTCGCCCCGCACGTGGGGGGCGGCTTCGGTTCGAAGGGATCCCCGCATGCGCACGACGTGCTGGCGTTGATGGCGGCACAGCGCGCCGGTGGGCGGCCGGTGAAGTTGGCGCTGACCCGTCAGCAGATGTTCTCCCTCGTCGGCTATCGGACACCGACGATTCAGCGAATCCGGCTGGGGGCGAACAAGAATGGCCGGCTCACCGCGATAGTGCACGAGGTGGTCGAACAGACCTCCGCGGTCAAGGAATTCGCCGAACAGACGGCGGTGACCTCGCGCAAGATGTACGCCTCGCCGAATCGCAGGACGTCGCACCGGTTGGCGTCGCTCGATGTCCCCGTGCCGTTCTGGATGCGGGCCCCCGGGGAGTGCCCGGGGACGTACGCCGCCGAGGTCGCGATGGACGAACTCGCCGTCGCTCTCGGCATGGACCCCGTCGAGCTACGCATCGTCAACGATCCCGACGTCGATCCCGAAACCGGGAAACCGTGGTCGGGCCGCCATCTCGTCGAGTGTCTGCGCACCGGGGCGGAACGCTTCGGCTGGGCGTCCCGCGATCCCGAACCTGGCACCCGTGTTATGGGCGAATGGCTTTCGGGCACGGGCGTGGCGTCGGCGACGTATCCGGGAATGGCGATGCCGGGCAACACCGCCCGCATCACCTACAGCGCCGAGGGCCGCTACGACGTGCACATCGGAGCCGCCGACATCGGCACCGGGACATGGACCACACTGTCGCAGATCGCGGCTGACGCTCTCGGTTGCGAGTTGTCGGCCATCCACCTGCAGATCGGCGACAGCGACCTGCCGTCTGCGTCCGTGGCGGGCGGATCGTCGGGAATGACGTCGTGGGGATCTGCGGTCGTCGCTGCGGCACAACAGTTCCGGCGTGACCACGGAGATCCGCCGGCGGTCGGCGCGAGCACCACCGCGGAGTCGCCGCAGAACCCGGACGCCGAGAAGGTGACGGTGCAGTCGTTCGGCGCGCATTTCGTCGAGGCGCACGTCAACCGTTACACCGGTGAGATCCGCGTCCCGCGCATGCTGGGGGTGTTCTCGGTGGGCCGGGCCATCAACGCACGGACATTGCGCTCTCAGCTGATCGGCGGGATGACGATGGGCCTGTCGATGGCGCTGCACGAAGAGAGTGTGCGCGACGCCCGATTCGGGCACGTCGTCACACAGGACTTGGCGACCTACCACATCAGCGCCCATGCCGACGTGGCCGACATCGACGCGATCTGGCTCGACGACGTCGACGAGTTCCTCAACCCGATGGGGTCGCGCGGCGCCGGTGAGATCGGCATCGTCGGAGCCGCGGCGGCGGTGGCCAACGCGGTGTACCACGCCACCGGTGTCCGCGTCCGCGAACTGCCCGTCACCCTGGACAAGGTGCTTGCCGGTCTGGCGTGACCGTCAGCGCTGCAGCAGTTCCAACAGATATGTGCCGTAGCCGGACTTCAGGAGGGTGCGGGCCCGCTTCTCCAGCGCGTCGTCGTCGATGAACCCGACGCGCCAGGCCACTTCCTCCGGGACGCTGATCTTGAGCCCCTGGCGCTGCTCGATGGTCCGCACGTAATCACCGGCGTCGAGCAGCGAGTCGAACGTCCCGGCATCCAGCCATGCCGTTCCGCGTGCCAGCACTTCGACGCTGAGCCTGCCCTGCTTGAGGTAGGTGTGGTTGATCTCGGTGATCTCGTATTCTCCACGGTCGGATTTGCCGAGGCCGCGGGCGATTTCGATGACATCGTTGTCGTAGAAGTACAAGCCGGGCACCGCATAGTGCGACTTGGGTATCGACGGCTTCTCCTCCAGCGAGACCGCCCTGCCACCGGCATCGAGCTCGATCACCCCGTAGGCGGACGGGTCGGCAACCCAGTACGCGAAAATGGCTCCGCCGGAAACCTTCTGGAAGCGCTGCAGGCTGCTTCCGAGGCCGGGGCCGTAGAAGATGTTGTCCCCCAACACCAATGCCACCGACTCTGTCCCGATGTGTGCCGCCCCGATCACGAAGGCCTGCGCGAGACCTTCCGGTTCGTCCTGCACGGCGTAGGTCAGGTTCACCCCGAAATGCGAACCGTCGCCGAGTAATCGGCGGAAGTCAGGAGCGTCAACCGCGGTGGTGATCACCAGGATGTCGCGGATACCGGCCAGGATGAGCGTGGACAGCGGGTAGTAGATCAGCGGTTTGTCGTAGACGGGCACCAGCTGCTTGCTGACGCCCAAGGTGATCGGATGGAGTCGGGAGCCCGATCCGCCGGCCAGGATGATTCCGCGCATCAGCCTGTCAGGTCCGCTTCGGTCAGCTCGGTGGCGGCCAGCGCCGCCTCCAGCGACTCGTGCCGGAACACCGAGGTGACGTGGTCGTGCACGACGCGGAACGCCGACGCGCCCGTCCCCCGTTCGCCGGTGACGGACACGGTCTGTTGTTCGACGACGACCACCCCGTCGTCGACATAGATACGGCCGGGTTCGACTTTGACGTCGAGCGACTGTGCCCAGTCCCGCAGCGCGGCGTGTCCCTGGGCGGCCCCACCTGCGTCGCCGATCTCGATGTCGTCACTGGACAGCGCCAGCAGCGTGTCGAGATCGGCGGCGTTGAGCGCGTCGTGCCAGGCGAGAACGGTGGCCAGCTCCGAAGTGGTCATGCCTCGAGCCTAGGCCGTGTGTCCGGCTACCCCGCGTATGTCGTTCAGAACGGCGTGCGCTCCAGCCACGCGTCCCACACCGCCGCATCACCGAGAACCTCGACCCCGGCCTCGGCCGCGGTCTTGCGCCGCACGGTGGCCAGCAGCAGGGCGTTGACAGGCCCTCGAAGTGCCACAGCGCCTTTGCCATGGCTGTGCGACCAGGACAGCCCGTCGTCGTCGTGGACGATGGTCCACTCCCCCGTCGGGCCCAGCTTCTCCTCGGTCGCGTGCAGGTGCACCGACTGCCCGCGCTCCAGCGCCGGCGGGCGGCTCTTGTCGACGGTGGTGAGCTCGATCCACTCGCTGAGGCTGTCGGCGGCGAGGTCGGTGGGCAGTTCCAGCTCGGCGCCCAGCGCCAGCGCCGCGTCCAGCCGGTGCACCGCGACCTCGTGGACGCGGCGTCGGGTCCACCAGCCCGCAGGTCTGGGCCCGACGAACGTCCACACCCGGGCGTCGGAGCCGACGCGGTTGACGGCGTCGATGACCGCCTGCGCCCCGGCGTTGAGCCATTCGACAGCGGCGTCGAGATCCTCGGGCGGTCTGCCGTCGCGCACCTCCCGCGGGTCGAGAGGCTGGGTGCGTCGTTCACCGACGATCTGTGCGGCCCAACGATTTCCGCGACCCACGTGACGGAACAGCTGCTTGAGCGTCCATTCGCCGCACGTGGGGACGGGAGTCGCCGGGTCTCCCGATCGGATCAGTTCACCGAATGCTCGAGTCTGCTCGAGCAGGGCTGCTCGGAAGTCCACCCCTACGAACCTAGCGCGGCGGGCGCCTTCCCAAGCGTGATCGGCAAGGTTGACCAACCTCGGAGCACGCGGGTGTCGCGACGGCTGCCCTCGCCCGCCAGCCGGGCGCCCGGATAGCGCTCGAAGAACGTGCGCAGCCCCACTTCGCCTTCGGCGCGCGCCAGCGCCGCTCCGAGGCAGAAGTGTCTGCCGCCGGAAAAGGAGAGGTGCTTGCCCGCGTTGTCGCGTTCGATGTCGAAGCGGTGCGGGTCGGTGAACACCTTGGGGTCGCGATTGGCGCCCGCGAGGTGGACGATGACGAGCTCGCCGCGCTGCATCGGTGTTCCGGCGATGGTGACGTCGCTGCGTGCGAAGCGGGCGCTCAGCTGCACGGGCGAGTCGAGCCGCAGGATTTCCTCGACCGTGTTGGGCCACAGCTCGGGGCGGGCCGCCAGCGTCTCCAGGTGTTCCGGGGTGTCCAGCAGCATCCGGATGCCGTTGCCCAGCAGGTTCACGGTGGTCTCGAAGCCCGCGGCGAGCACGAGGCCCGCGGTGGCCTGCAGCTCACGGTCGGACAGCCGGTTGGCTTCCTCGGAGGCCTGGCTGGCCAGGATCAGCTGGCTCATCAGGTCGTCGCCCGGATTGCGCCGCAGCTCCTCCAGATGGCCGCTGAGCCACGCGTTGAAGCCCACCAGGCCCTCGTGCACCTGCTGGAACTGCTGCCAGGACAACCCGATGTCGAGGCTGGGCGCACCGAGCTCTCCGAAGTGCAGGATGTGTTTGCGGTCGCGCTCGGGGACACCGAGGATGTCGCTGATCACCGCGACAGGCAGCTGGGAGCAGTACCGTTCGACCACGTCGATGACGCTGGTTTCGCTGTCCAGATCGTCGAGAAGCGCGTCCGCGGTCTGCTGCACGCGGTCGCGCAGCGCTGCGACGGCGCGGGTGGTGAACACCGACGAGACGAGCTTGCGGCACCGCGTGTGGTCGGGCGGCTCGATCGACAGCAGCGATGGCGGTTCGATCGGGTGCAGCAGCCCGGGATGGGTTTTCCGGTTGATCCACTGCAGCGGCTTGGGCAGACCCGAGCCCAGCGAGGTGACCCGGAAGTCGTCGGAGCGCAGGATCTCGTTTGCGGCCTGGTGGTCGACGGTCAGCAGCACCGCACGGCACCGGATCACCGCCGCGTCACCGCGCAGTTCGTCGGCGAACCGGGCCGGATCGGCGCGCGCCTCGGGATCGGCGATCAGCCGGGCCTGCGGATCTCGGCCGCGGCGTGCGCCGATCTTCGAGAGCCCACGGATGACTCCGTGTAGCGCCATCCACCGGACTCGTTGCCGCATACGCTCAGCCGCCATCAGTTCACCTTAAGCAGGGGTCGCAGGTCGTCCAAGCGATCGAACAGGTGCCAGATGTAGGACGACGAGCCGTCTTCCCGGTGGGCGTGCAGATCGGCCAGGTCGGGATCATTGCAGTAGCCGTCGAACGCCTCCTTCGATTCCCACTCGACCAGGATGAGGACAGAGCGGGGCTCGATGTCACCGGTGACGGACTCCCGGAATTGTCCGAGCGCCACGACGCGGCCTCCGTGCTTGGCGACCTCGGCGGGTGAGCGCTTCGAATAGGCCAGGTATTCGTCGCGATCGGCGATGTCGAACAGGTTCAGCGCATATACGGGCATGCACCGACGTTACGCCGGGACGGCACTCTCCAGGTTTCGACCGAGTGCATGCACTCGCCAGCCCGCGCTCTGCCACTTCCGGACATCGAGGCAATTGCGGCCGTCGACAATCACTTTCGCGCGTACCACCTCGGCCAGCGCGTCGGGATCCATGTCGACGAACTCGCGCCACTCCGTCAGGACCAGCACGGCGTCGGCGCGCTCACAGGCCTCCAGCACCGACGTGGAGTAGTTCAGCGTGGGGAAGAGCCGCCGCGAGTTCTCGATCGCCTGCGGGTCGTACACGTTGACGGTCGCTCCGTGCAGTTGCAGCATGCCGGCGACGTTGAGCGCGGGAGAGTCGCGGACGTCGTCGGACTCGGGCTTGAACGCGGCGCCGAGAACTGCGGCGTTGGCGCCCAACAGCGACCCGCCGCACGCCCTGGTGGCCAATTCGACCATCCGGGTGCGGCGGCGCATGTTTATGCTGTCGACCTCGCGCAGGAAGGTCAGCGCATGGTTGGCCCCGAGTTCGCCTGCGCGGGCCATGAATGCCCGAATGTCCTTGGGCAGGCAGCCTCCGCCGAATCCCAGGCCCGCGTTCAGGAATCGGCGACCGATGCGTGCGTCGTAGCCGAGCGCATCGGCCAGCAGCGTGACGTCGGCGTCAACGGCCTCGCAGACCTCCGAGATCGCGTTGATGAACGAGATCTTGGTGGCCAGAAATGCGTTGGCGGACACTTTGACCAGTTCGGCGGTCTGCAGGTCGGCGACCAGGAACGGGACTCCGTCGGCGAGCAGCGGCGCGTACATCTCCCGCACCACCTTCTCGGCGAACTGTGAGTTATTCTGCACCCCAAGCACAATGCGGTCGGGGTGCAAGGTGTCGGCCACGGCGAACCCTTCCCGCAGGAACTCCGGGTTCCACGCCACCTCGACGGTGACGCCTTCCGGAGCGAGGCCTGCGGCCCGCTCGACGAGTTCGGCCGCGGTGCCGACCGGCACGGTCGACTTGCCGACGATCACCGCGGAACGGGTCAGCAGCGGCACCAGGGTGTCGATCACGGCGTAGACGTGGCGTAGATCGGCCGCGTATTCGCCCTTCTTCTGCGGTGTTCCGACCCCGAGGAAGTGCACATCGGCGAATTCGGCCGCCTCGGCATAATCGGTGGTGAAGCGCAGACGTCCCGCATCGATGTTGCGCTGCAACATCTCCCGCAGCCCGGGCTCGTAGAACGGGACGTCACCGCCGGACAGTTTCGCAACCTTGCCGGCGTCGACGTCGACGCCGATCACCTCGTGGCCGAGCTCGGCCATGCCCGCGACGTGGGTCGCACCCAGATAGCCGGTTCCGAACACAGTGCAGCGCATATCGCCCTCAGTACCCACCCACGATGAGCTGAAGCCAACGCGACACCAAGCGTCAGACCAACGGGAGGTGACGAACGCTAGTTGCGCCCGGTACCGCAGAAGATCAGGAAGCAGCCGTCGCCGTTGATGTCGCCGGGAACGCCGGTACCCGAGCCGCCTCGTGAGCCGCCGCTGTCACCGCGGCCGCTGCTGCCCGATCCCGACCCGGATCCTGAACCGGATCCCGATCCGCTGCCGGGCCATTGCGGCTGCTGCGGTACCTGGGGCACCGTCGGTACGGTCGGGACCTGCGGGACCGTCGGCACCTGCGGCGTCTTCGTCGTCACCGGCGGCCTGGTCGTGGGCGGATCGTCGTCCTCCCACGGCGGGTCCCACGGATCGTTATCCGGCTGCTGGTTGGGCCACTGCCACCGGGGCGGCGTCCACTGCGGCTGGCGTGGCAGCACGATCACCGGCGGAGGGACCACCACCGGTGCGACGACCGGCGGCGGCGCGGCGGGGGCCGGAGCCGGCGCAGGAGCCGCAGGCGCCGGGGCGGGAGCCGGTGCTGCCGGCGCGGGCGCCTGCTCGACGTACACGGTTCTGGGCGCCTGTTGCGGAGCTTCCTGGACGACCGGCACCGGCGGCTTGATGGTCTCGGCCGTCTGCGGAGCGGGCGGAACGACGGCGGCTTCCTGCTGCGCGGGTGCCGGGTCGGGCGCGGGCACCTGGCTGCTGGGCACGATCACGGCTTGCGCGGGGCTCGGCCGCTGGTCGGCGGTCGGGCGGATGCTGATGGCCAGCGAGATGACCAGTGCGACGACGCCGACCACGAACAGCGATGTCAACGCGCTGCCCACAAGCAGGAACGGCTTGCGCTCCTCGTCGGCGGGCCGCATCTCCGTCGGCGCGAATTCGTCGACCACATCCTCGGCACCCGCGGCAGCCAGCTGCGTGTCGGCGGCGGCGAGCCCAGCCAGCACCGAACCGGCCGTGGGGCCGTCGGGGTCCTGGGAGTAGGCCAGCCCGACGGTCGTCGCCTCCAGCGCCGGCGCCGAGGCCGATGCCAGCGCGGCGCCACGGGCCAGCGCGAGTTCGGCGTCATCAGGCGCGTGAACCGGGAGGGGGACGAGATGCTCGAGGTGGGATTTGACCGAGCTGATGTCGACGCCGGAGCCGACGACGAAGATGCCCTGGGGTGGCGACACCTGGGCCGCGACGGCCTCGGCCATCTCGGTCAGCACGGCCATCGCGTCGGCGCTGTGCAGCGAGCGGCTGAGCACCTTGACCACCGAACCGTCATCGGTCTGCACGACCGACAGGGTCGCGGTGTCGCGGTCGACGAACAGCAGCGCGGTGGTGTCGTAGTCGACGGCGCGGCCGACGGCCTGGGCCAGCGACGCGGCCGCGTGCCCTTCGGAGACGAGCATGACGTCACTGATGCCATGCGCGGCGAGCGCATCACGCAGCGCGGTGGCCTCGGTGTGATCGCTCCATGCGACACCGATCGCCTTGAGGTGGTGCCCGCCGGTCTCGGCGCTTTCCTTGGTGCCGAGCACCGCCGAGACGACGTGCTCTGCGGCGTTTGCCGATCCCTCCACGGAGCCGACGTCGAAGGTGTCGTGGTCGACGGTGACCCCGTCGGCCTTTTCGCCTTCAACCAGCACCATGCGCACCGTCGTAGGTGTCATCGACACACCTAATACGATGTCCACTGTCCCCTCCAAAACATTTGCTGCAGCCTGGTGGTCGGCACCGCTGGGACGCGCAAGGCGAGCCGACAACTAGATACTTCATCGGCGGGAACAGCTGCTGCGTTACACCTCACGCCGTTAGCTGAGCGTTGATGAAGATCTGGCCGGAACACGCGGCACGAACGACCGGTGGCGCCGGTGCTTATGACATTACAAGCCGGACCTAGGTCTGCGCTGTGGTCAATTTTTGTCAGTTGGACTTGAGGAAATTCTGGTACGACTTCGACGGTGTCGGCCCGCGCTGGTTCTGGTACTTCGACCCGACCTTGTCGCTGCCGTAGGGGTGCTGAGCGGGGCTGGTGAGCCGCAGCAGGCAGAGCTGGCCGATCTTCATGCCGGGCCACAGCGTGATCGGAAGATTCGCGACGTTGGACAGCTCCAGGGTGATGTGTCCGGAGAAGCCGGGGTCGATGAAGCCCGCCGTCGAGTGCGTCAGCAGGCCGAGGCGTCCCAAGGACGACTTGCCTTCGAGCCTGCCCGCGAGGTCGTCGGGAAGCGTGCAGCGTTCCAGCGTCGCCCCGAGCACGAACTCACCCGGGTGCAGTACGAACGGCTCGCCCTCCTTGGGCTCGACCAGCGTGGTCAGATCGTCCTGACGCTGCGCGGGGTCGATGTGGGTGTAGCGGGTGTTGTTGAAGACGCGGAACAGGTTGTCGAGGCGGACGTCGACGCTGGAGGGCTGGACCATACTGTCGTCGAACGGGTCGACGCCGAGCCGGCCGTTGTGGATTTCGGCCCGGATGTCGCGGTCGGAGAGCAGCACCGCACGAGAGTATCCCGGCGTCAGCCGCAGGCTCCGGTCACGGGCAGGCCGCGGCGGCGTCGTCGCGGATCGGGCGGTCCGCCGGCAGCGTGTACGTGACGATGGCGTGCGCGTCGCCCGGTCCTTCGTTGCGCACGATGTGGGGCACGCCGGCGGGGATGAAGACAGCCTGTCCCTGCGGATAGGCGACGGGCGCGCAGTTCTGCGCCGTCTGCACGTACACCGTTCCGCTGTGGATGACAGTGTGCTCGGGGCCGGGGTGGGTATGCCAACCGCTGCTCGCCGCACCGTGCAGTACCAGGTCCTGGACGTACAGCGTTGTAGGCTGACCGACCGCGACGATGACGACCGGGGCGGTTGTGGTGCCCTGGCCGAGGTCGGTGCGTTCGATGTCACCCTGCGGCGGGGTGGCACCCGCGGCGGGCGTCGCGATCATGGCGGCCGACATCATTGCTGCTGCGAGAACGACACGCTTCATCTGTTTCCCCCGAAAACGCCGACTGTGCGAACTTCGGACGCTACTCGCCGTCTGCGCCGTCCGCACCGGAGTCCTTCGAGGCATCCTCGCTCGTGGTGTCCGCCTCGTCGGCCCGGCCGGCCTTCGTCGTCTGACGCTCGGCCTTGTCGGCCTCGTCGGCCTTGTCGGCTTCCTCGTCGGAACCTGCGACGGCCGAGTCGTTTTCGTCCACCGACGTATCGGCGGACGTCGTCGCTTCGGCCTTGTCGGTCTCGGCGACGTCCCCTCCGTCGGATACCGCGACCTCGACGACCTCGACGATGTCGGCGGCGGTTTCAGCCTCTGACTCGTCGGCGAGGGTCCGCTGCGCCGTTTCCTCGGACGGGATCCCGTCCCAGTCGTCGGTGACACTGCGGTCCTGCGGATACTCGCCCCACGGGGTGAGCAGGCCCGGCGCGGCGATGCGGTCGCCGCCCGCTTGCCCGGTGAGCAGTGCGCTGATGTCGCCGTAGCCGCCGTTGAGAAAGCCGTCGAGGATCGTGCCCGGTGCGCGCAGGAGGGCGAGCCATTGTCCGGGCGCGTTGCCGGCCATGCCTGCGGCGTAGATCTGTTGGTGGACTGCACCGGTGGCGCCGATGGCGCTGATGAGAGGCCCGATCAGCCTGGCGAATGCGTATTCGACCGCCTCGGGGAGTTTTTCGCGGATCTCGTCGCCGCGGGACGGAAAGGTCTGGGCCAGGACTTCGGCGACGGCGTCGGTGAAGGGTCCGACGACCAGGGGGGCGACCGGGGTGAAGAATGCGGACGCGATCAGGGAGTGGTTCCACGGCGTGAGGTCGGGATCGGCCCACTGCTCCTGGACCTGTCGGAAGATGGCGGGCATCTGCGTGCTGAAGGCTGCGAAGCTTTGACCGACGGCGCCGGCAGCGCCGCTGAGCAGGATCTCCAGCGACTGCACCAGCGAGGCGTACTCCACCTCGGCGGTGAGCACACGAGGGGCGGCGGCGGGCTGGACGACGGCCGCAGCGCGGGCGACGGCAACCTCATGGTTGGGCAGCACGGGCAAGGTCGAGAACGCAATGGCCCCGGCGCCGGCCAGCGCGACTCCTGCGGTGATCGACCGATGAAACACGCTGTGCGCCATGAATACTCGACTCCTGTGAACTTGCTGGGAAGCTGACCGGAGCAAAGGCTAGCTGACGCCCAGGCAAAAAAGGGCGCTACGTCCGGCGGCTCTCGCTTCGTCGAGGTGGCCGCCCCTGCTAGTCTCTCTAGCCACACCGCCGATGTAGTTCAATGGCAGAACATCAGCTTCCCAAGCTGAATACGCGGGTTCGATTCCCGTCATCGGCTCCACCGAACGCGTTGGTTAAGGCTTTCTGCTGGCACACGACGGCGGCTCGTCCCGTCCCCCTCCCGTCCAATCAGGAAGCAATCCCGCGAACCGCGGCAAATCGTGTTTGCTCACACAAGCCCAGTCGTTGCACGGGAGGCGGCGCCAAACTGCGGCGAAGGTGAAATATCCTCTGACGGTCCGCCGCTTTGTCGCGACAGGAAGCCGCAGCCGTGGAACTGAATGCCCTTGTCACCAACCCATCTTGGCTTCCAGAATCTCGAAGCTGCGCATTAGCTCCTGCTCTGGCAGAGGCGCGCCGTCGGACGCGGCAATCAACACTCCGACGATGGCGCCGGAGATGACCCGACGTTCGGCAAGGTCGGACGGCCGATCGAGGCGGCGCACGAGGGCATCGGCGAGCCGCTCGATCAGATCGACGTAGGCCGAATACAGCAATCCGCGGGCCTCCGGCACCGTGTAGAGCAAGTGCTGGGTGACGATCGCCTCGTGACGTTCTTCATCGGTGAGGTCGGCGAAGTACGCGTTCACCGCGTGCCTGTATGCGGCCGCGGGCGACAGGTCTCTCGGTGCGTCGATGAACGCCGAGACGATCGGCCCGAACTGGTCGCAGATCAGCAGCGCCTCCTTCACGCCGAAATAGCGATAGAACGTGCGTGCGGAGACGTCGGCTTTCTCGACGATCTGGTCGATGGTCGTCTTGGCATAACCCTGCGCGAGAAACAACTGCAACGCAGCCTCACGGATCGCTGCCCGCGTTTTGATCTTCTTGCGTTCGCGCAAGCTCGCCAATTCCGGCCGGTGCATCGCTCAAGTATTGCCGACTGCCGAAATCGAGATGCGCGGTTCGAGATTCGCGGACGGGTTGATCGACCAGGGAAGTGTGGACCGGCCTCCCACGATGGAAACCGCAGTGATCGTCCACGACTGCTGCCGGTGCGATCGGTCCGAAAGGTTCATCGCGGCCACTGCCGGCGCCAGATTCGAATCTGCAGTCGCCGACGGTCGCCGCGCCCAGCGTCGCCCGAAAAGCCCTGCTGCGCTCGGCTTTCCCGTCTACCGACCGTCGGTGCTGAACAGGTAGAAGCCGCCGTCACCCGGAGCGCAGTACCAGTACGGGTAGGCCCGATCGAAGTTCGGATCGTTCCACACCAATGGAGCATCCGACTGGCACTGGGCTTCGGTGGGCCAGAACCAGGGCGTTCCATCGGAGTCGGTCTCCAGATAATCAACAGCATTGGCCGTTCCCGCCGCGCTCATCAAGCCCGCAAACGCCAGTGCAACGGCCGCGATCGCCTTCTTCATGTCATCCCCGCCCTCTACGTCCAATTATTTGCCTAAGTAACAATATCGTCCATGATCACTTAATGCATGCGGAATTGAGAACGGAGAACAGCAGATTCGCGACTTCATCGCAGTCTCCCCTCGGGCGGCCAGCGATCCAGGTTGGCCCGCCGCTTCAATCTCTTTGCATCACAGGAGCTCTGGCTGACGCAAACAGCGGATGCGGCACGGCTCCGACGTCTACAGTCACTGCGTGCTGATGTGGCTAGCCCCGCTCATCCTTGTCGGCGTGGTGGCCACAGCGGTCACCGCCAAACTGCTGGTGCGCCGGCGAGCGCCCGAGGGAGGGTGGTTCACCGATCTGACCCGCAGCGCCGGGTCGCTGACCCTGATCGGGACGATGTTCGCGGTCATGCTCGCGTTCGTGATCCTGTTCGCCCTGCAGAGTTTTCAACGCGCCAAAGACGGCTCGAGCCTCGAGGGCGTCGCGGTGACCGAGATGAGCTCGGTCGCCGATGCGCTGCCTTCCCCGGCGAAAGACAGACTTCGCGGAGACCTTGTCTGCTACGGGCGTGCGGTCATCAGCGACGAGTGGGCGGCCATGAAGGAAGGCGGATCCAGTGACCTGGTGGAGTCCTGGGTGGCCGCGATGCACCGCGACTTCGCTTCGGCCGACCCGCGCACCGCATCAGAGGAGGCGGCCTACGCCCAGTGGTTCGACCAGGAGGCGCAGCGCCGCGACGGCCGGCGTCAACGGCTCGGCGAGGCAGCTCCGACCCTGCCGCTTCCGCTGTGGTTCGCATTGGGACTCGGGGCGACGGCCACGCTGACCTATATGGTCGTTCAGGCCGATCCGCGAGAGAACCGGTTGATCCAGGCATTGCCCATTGCGTGTGTCTCTGCGCTCGTGACCGCGGGCCTGCTGGTGGTGGTGTTCCTCGACCGCCCGTACTCCGGCAACCACGGCAGCGTGGCGCCGACGGAAATGACCCGCACGGTGGCACTCATCGATTCGGACGTGGACGCCCCGTGCGACGAACGAGGATCCGTGCTGTAGTTCGCGACGCCCGCGACTGCCGACACTGATCAAGCCGGCCGATCCACCATGACCAACGGCGTGCCGTAGAAGTTCAGTGTGAGGAAAAGCCGCCCGTCGATGGCTGCGATCTCCTGGATCGCGGTGCCCACCTGATCGGAGATCTCGGGCAGCCCCACTGGACCGGCCACCTGAGCGCCGTCGGAAGCGGAGTGCAACGTGATGCCGCCGCCGGTGACCCATAGGTCGTCACCGGATCCGGCGAGGCCGTGGGCGTCGGACCTGTCCACCGTCTTCGCGATCGAGCCCGTGTCGACGTCGATGGCATACAGCTTCCCCTCGCGAGCCGCCCACAAAGCCGAATCGGTGAGAGCGAGTCCCGTTGGGGGGCCGCCGATGTCAACCAGGGTCGCCTGGCCGGTGACCGTATCGATGCGCGCGACTCCCTGCTCGCAGTAAGCCCACACCGAGCGGTCATCGCCCGGCAATGGATCATCAGCGACGATCATCTCGCAGGGCACGTCGACGGGAACGCCCGCGACACCGTCGGCGGTAAACGGCACCGCCTTGTGGTCGAAGGGCGCCATGACCCAGCCTCGGTCACCACTGACGGCCACCCCGACGCCGACGAGGCCTGGCGGCATCACAAGTTCGATCCCTGCCCCTCCGGACGGATCCATCCGCATAGCCGGCGGGTCCAACTCGGTGCTCGTGAACCAGATCGACCCGTCGTCGGCTACTGCTCGCCTGGTGTGGCTGGCGGGCAGATCGATCACCACCCCCGTGGGTGCACCCGTCGCCGGATCGATGACGTAGCCGTCGCCACCGTCGAACGCGATCAGCTGATCGCGGCCGGCGCTGACCCGGTTGAACCCGTCGCCGACCTCTTCTAGCAGCCGGACGTGCAGACCGTTCTCCGTCACGTCGTCACCCGACGAGCTACACCCCGGGGTGATCACTACAAGCAGCAGGACCAGCAGAAACCCCCGCTTCATTGAAGAAGGGTAAATGGACGGAGGCGGCCCGTCCCGAAGACTGCGGATTGAGAACCCGACATTCGGGCTATATTCCAGAGAACACTTGTTCACCGAAACCGGGATCTGTGCATGCGAACCTCCGATATGCAGGCGCTGGGGAATGTTGCGGCCGAGGGCCTGACCGTGCTCAACACGCTGGTCCGCGGCACCCATCGCGGCATCGCGCGTCGCGTCTTCACCTCGATCGGTCCGGCCGCGCGCCCCGTCGAGTGCGTCCACGACGCCATTGCCGGTGCGGTGTACGACGCCCTCGACTCCGCCGGGCGACACATCCCACCTGCCCTCAGCACCTGGGCCGCCGCAGGCCTGGCGTTCGATGACGACCCCGCGTTGGACGAACGTCCGGGCGTAGCCGAAGCCATCGCGGCGCTCGCCGGCATCTACGGCGACGAACTCGCCGAGCGCGACAGCCCCCTGGCCACCCCGATGGCCATCCGGGTAGCCGGACGTTCGGTTCCGCTCACCCCCGACGGGATCGCCGCGGCCTACCCGCGACCGACCGAAGCGCTGGCAGTTTTCGTGCACGGGCTCTGTCAGACGGAATCGTCCTGGCGCCGCCCACCCCGGATCACCGCCGACTTCGACGAGCGTCCCTACGGCGAGCGTCTCGCGCAGGACCTCGGATTCACCCCCATCGACATCCGATACAACACGGGCCTGCACATCTCCACCAATGGCCGCAGCCTCGACGCACTTCTGACTCGCCTGGTGGAGATATGGCCGGCGCCCGTGCGCCGCGTTGCTTTGATCGGTCATTCGATGGGCGGTCTGGTGGTGCGCAGCGCCTGCCACTACGGCCATGAGCAGAACCGCCGCTGGGCCAGGAGCACACGTCAGGTCGTCTGCCTGGGGTCGCCACACCTCGGCGCCGACCTGGAGAAAGGCGTGAACGTCGCAACCTGGGTCATGGCGAAGTTCGGTGAAAGCCGTGCCGTCGCCGAGCTGCTCAACCTCCGCAGCGACGGCATCAAAGACCTTCGGTACGGGGCACTCCTCGATGACGACTGGGACTCAGTCGACCCTGATGAGTTCCTACGGGACCGTTGCACGGAGGTTCCTTTTCTCCCCGGCGCCACCTACCACTTCGTCGCGACGTCCGCCGCACCGGCGGCAATGGGTGTGCTGCTCGGCGACCACCTCGTACGCCCGTCGAGCGCCGCCGGACGCGGCCGGCGTCGGCGTCTCCCGTTCGACGACGACGCGGGACTCACTCTGACCGGACTGCACCACTTCGATCTGCTCAATCACCCCGAGATCTACCTCAAGATCCGCGAATGGCTCACCGCCTGACGAGAACCGCCCTCGACAGCGCGTGCTTTCTTTGCCACGAACGCGGGTTCGGCCAAGGTTTTGCCGGCACGTTCACCACATTCGCCAGTTGACACGCCGCGTCGGAGTTGGGCTGGGATGTCGGGCGCCCGACCAACAGATTTCGCTGTAATTGACGCCCAGGGAAATCTGTACGTCGTTCGCTACAAGATCAATCCGCCGTGTCGGCCGCGAGGCCGATGACAGGGACGAAATCGCTGTCCACAATGTGTCCATTTTGGGCGAACCGAGTTTGCCGTACCGCTCCCAGGAGATACGCTGCTCGCTGTCGAGCCAACGAGTACGCAGGCAGTTCGCTCGGTACCGCAGAACTTGACCGAAGCGGGGGACGACTATGAAAAAAGCTCAGCGGCAGGCGTTTTGGATTTCGGGTGCTTCCCACCGCCGCACGCCCCGGCTATCGAAAGCAAGCGCCTACGACGCGCGCCTCGATAACAGGGCAATGCGTGCCGGCCGCTCGTCCGCAAGTTCCCTGTATGTCGGGCGGGTGGGCGCACTCGCCGTCGCACTCGGCATCGGCGCAGCGATCGCCTCGGTGCCGGCTATTGCGTTTGCTGACACCGATAGTTCGAACAGCGCGACGTCTTCCTCCGGCGCGGAGTCAGAGGGTGCGCCCTCCGCGACGACTAAGGGAGACGCCGACTCTGCGGCCGACTCCGACTCCGACGGTACGGGCGAGGATTCCCGCGCCGCTGACGAAGCCGCCGAAGAAGCCGCTGACGAAGCCGAAGATGTTGACGAGGACAGCGCGCCGTCGCGTTCGACGTCGAAGCGCGACCGAGACCGCGTCGAGCCCGATGCCGCTGCCGACGATCCGGAAGAACCAGCCGAGGTCACAGCCCCGACGCCTGTCACCACGGCAGGGGAGCACATCCCGGCGCCATCGCCGATCCCGAACCGGCTGGACTCGGACTCTCAGAGCTCCGGGGGCGACCCCGCCGCCCCGGCCGTGGCCCCTTTGATGCTGAGCACCGCCGTCGCAACCGGCCGTCGGACCGCGGCCCCCACGACCCGGCTGTTCGGCGACGGCACCGCGGAGAACCCCGATGCCGGACTGCTGTACGGCAACGGATTCAGTTGGGATGCCCTCTCCTGCACAGGAACTCAAGCATGTCACGGCGGCAACGCAGGACTGCTCGGCGGCAGCGCGGGCCACGGCTTCAACGGGGGAAATGGCGGGGACGCCGGACTTTTCGGGCGTGGCGGTGACGGCGGCGACGGTGTTCCCGGTGGCAATGGCGGCAACGGCGGCCGGGGTGGGCGGATCTCCGGCGACGGCGGCGACGGCGGTGACGCCGGTGTCTCGCTGTTGTCCGCGACCACCGCAGGGGCCGGGGGCGACGCCGGGTTGTTGGGAACCCGCGGTAAGCCCGGCAAGGGCGGGACGACGGGGTCGGTCACCGTCGGGTTCCCGCGCGGCGCCACGTATGTGACAGAGGGCAACGGCGGAACACGCGTCGAACTGGTGGCGGTTCAGTTGTCCGGTGCATCCGCGACCGCGGTGACCGTCAACTATGCGGTGTCCAATTTCCCTGGTCTCCAATACAAAGCGGCCGCGGGCGAGGACTTCGCCGCCGCCACCGGATCCGTGGTCTTCGCGCCGGGACAAACGTCGGCGACGATTCCGGTCACCGTGTACGGCGACACCGACTACGAGCCCGACGAGGCGGTGTATGTCGAGCTGACAAGCGCTGTGGGCGCATTGATCGTCCGTACCGCCACCGACGGCCAACTGGCAGGGCAGAGCAACCTGATCCTCAACAACGACGATGCGGCCAGCGGCATCGGCATGACCCTGCATCTGCGTGGTGCCGACGCGGCGACCGTCAAGCGGGAGTTCGATCTGATGGCGGCGATGAACGTCACGTGGGTCAGGATCGACATCGACTGGTCCGCGGTCGAGCCGCGCCGTGGGAAGTTGCAGTGGGAACAGACCGACCTGCTCGTCAGGGAGGCTGTGGCCCACAACATGAATGTGCTCGTCATGCTCGGCTTCACCCCGGCGTGGGCACAGCCTGCGGGCGCCAATTCCTTGCCGGACCCTCGGCATTCCAGGCCCAAAGACCTGGCGGCTTTCGGGAACTTCGCCCGCCTGGCCGCCGAGCGTTACGCGCCGCTCGGTGTGCGCAGCTGGGAGATCTGGAACGAACCGAACACCGTCAAGTTCTGGCCAACGCGTCCCGATGCCGACGAGTACGGCAATTTGTTCCGTACAGCGGCGGCGTCCATCCGCGGCGTCGACCCGCGAGCCACACTTCTCATCGGTGGTCTTGGGCCGCAATACGATACGCCCGGCAACGAGATCCCTCCGGCGGAGTACCTGGAGCAGCTCTACAGCAACGGGGCAGCGCAACTGGCCGACGGGATCGCCGTGCATCCGTACAGCTACCCCCACCTGCCGATGGACCCGGCGCAGCGCCAGATCGGCGGCTTTGTCGACCTGCCCGAACTCCAGGCGGTGATGGCCGCGCACGGGGACGGCGACAAGCTGGTCTGGATCACCGAGTTTGGCGCTCCGACCGGAACCAGCGTGAACGCGGTCTCGGAGGCGCAGCAGGCGGCGATCCTCATGGCGGCCCGCGACCAGGTCGCGCAGTGGAACTGGGCGGGACCGCTGATGTACTACGAGTTGGTCGACGGTGGGACGGATCCGTCGGACGGGGAACAGAATTTCGGGGTGCTGCGCACGGATCTCAGCCTGAAAGCCGCCGCGCTTGCGCTGATGGAGGCTGGGCCCTTCCGGCGCACACCGTCGGCGATGTGAAGGCGCACGCCACAGTCAGCTGGCGAACACCCGGATCCAGTCGACCCGCATCTCGGCGGGGTAGGTTCCCCCGGCGGGCTCGCGTCCCCCGGAGCCGCCGACTGCGATGTTGAAGACGGGGACCATCGTGAAACCGGGGTCGTTGAAAGGCCAGTCGGGAAGAGAGTTGGCCGGCACCGTGAAGAACGGTTCCATGCCGGGCTGGTAGTCCTTCCAGAAGTACATGCCGGTGGGCTGCCAGGTCATCCGCCAGGTGTGCCACGCGCTGTCGACCGGATGGCGGTTGGTCGCGAACGCCGTGCCGTCCAGCCGTGCGTGCACCGTCGTTCCGGACGGCCAGTCGTTGTTGCCGTACCACTCCACGAGGTCGACTTCGCCGCCGCGGACAGGATTCTCGTTGACGAGCCAGAACGCCGGCCACGCACCATCGGTCAGACAGTCCAGCTTGACACGCGCCTCCCACGTCGTGCCGATACCGCCGCGCCACAGTCCCATGATCTTCGCGCTGGCGTACTTCTCCTGGATGTTGGCACCCTCGCCGCGCGTGGCACGGATGACGAGATTGCCGTTACCGTCCTGAAACACGTGTTCCTGGTCGGTGACATAGCGGCCCATGTTGAACGGCTTGTCCCATTCCACGGGGTTCCGGATCGTCTCGCGGGCGGGAACAATGAACCACCGGGCCGGGTCCGGTGGTGATCCCGCCGGTCCGTCGAACTCGTCCTGAAACAGCATCACCGGTGCTGGTTGTGCGAGTTCCGGCGCGGGTTCGACGGGCACGACGGGTGGCTGAGCGTGGGCACCGGGCGGTGTCGCCACGGCGGCCACACCCAGGCCCATCATCAGCAGGGCACTACGGCGGTCGAATTCAGGCACAGCAGCACCGTAATCGACGTCATGCGCTTTGACCGGTGATTCCCCCGCAACGCCGGTTTCGCGTCGCGTACCGGTGAACGCCTTCGGAAACGAGATGTGCTCGACGGCAAAACGATTGAGCAGGCGCGCCGTCGAACCCGGGCACCGGATAGCATCGACCGATCGTGCGATGGATCCAAGAGCTCGGTGCGTGGCGGCGCAGTCGTCGGATCGGTGTGCGCAGGTTCGACACCAGCGCCGGATGGGTGGCGGCAACTCCGGCGCGCGACGTGCCCCGGTCTCACCTGTCCGTCTCGACGTTCAATATCTGGTTTGACCGGTTCTTCGCCAGCCTCCGATACCAGGCGATTGCCGACCTGCTGGCCGCGGATGCGCCGGATGTGATGGTGTTCCAGGAGGTCACTGACGCCGCGCTCGAGGTCTTTTTGGCGCAGCGCTGGATTCGCGAGGATTACGTCAGCGCGTCCGCCGTCGGTGGAGGAGTCGGAAGCTACGGCATGCTGCTGCTGTCGCGGGTGCCGCTGTCGGCGGTGACGTATACCGGCCTCCCGAGCGGTGCCCGGCGCGGCGTCCTGCGAGCCGATCTCCTCGTCAACGGTGCCCGAACCGTCGTGTGCTCGGTGCACCTCGACAGCGGGAAACGGTCGGCCCCTCTGCGCGAACGCCAGTTCGGCCGGGTCTTCCGGGCACTCGATGCCGACTCCGACGCCGTCGCGCTCGGCGACTTCAACATGCGCGACCGGGAAAACCACCTCATCGAGGCGCCTTTCCTCGACGTCTGGCCGGCTCTGCGCCCCGGCGAGGACGGCTACACCGAGGACACCTCGATCAACGGCATGCGGTACGACAGCACCGGCAAGCACCGCCATGTCCGCTTCGACCGCGTCCTGGTCAAAGGACACCGGTGGCGACCCGAAGACATCAAACTGCTTGGTACCGAGCCGATTTCACCTGAACACCCTCGGGTCTTCCCGTCGGATCACTTCGGCGTGCGGTGCGTCTTGGCCGCTCGCCCGCCGGCAGACTCGTAGGCGATTCGTCAGGGCGCGGGGACGCTGCCGCAACCCACACCGGGGATGCAGCCCGACGCGCCGCCCGGGCCGGCCACGCCGCTTGGTCCACCGGGGATGGCGCCCGCGGCACCACCCGGGCCGGCTACGCCGCCGGGGCCACCGGGGATTGCACCCGCGGCGCCGCCCGGGCCGGCTGCACCGGCCGGTCCGCCGGGGATCGCGCCCGCAGCTCCGCCCGGACCAGCCACGCCACCGGGACCACCCGGAATCGCGCCGGCAACGCCCGGCGCGGGCGGAGGCACGTAGCCGGGTGCCGGGGGCGGCGGGGCCCAACCGGCAGGCGGGGCGTAGCCGGGCGCCGGGGGTGCAGCGCATCCCGTGCCATACGGATCGACGCATCCCGGCGGGCCCCCGGCGGCAGCCAGCGGAGCGACGGCAAAGGCGGTTGCGGCGGCGCAGGCCGCCACTGCGGGACCGAGCTTCCAGTGTTTCTGCAGCATGGGCGCCTTTTACCCCGCTACTGTGAACTCAAACACACCTTTTGCGCGCCGGCCGTCACGCGTAAGGCGAACGAGACGCTGAGGGAGTGTGACGGGTCGCTGACGTTTGCGACATTTCCTTCGGGCTCACCGCGATGCCGGGCTACATTCCCCGCCGTGACGTCACGACACTGGGCGCTCTGGCTGGGAACCTTCGGTGCAGGCGCATGCATCGCGTTCGGCGCGGGCCAGGGCGTGGCAGCCGCCGACAGCGACACCCCCGACGGCGGTGCGGAATCGTCGAGTCAGGCGGCGGGCACGACCACCGACCACGACGACGAGTCCAGCTCGTTGTCGTCGCCGGAGTCCGAGAACGACCGGCGAGGCACCACCAAGCGCGACCGGGCGGACGCGGCGGACAGCGACAGCCCAGAAGATGTTGCCCGCGAACAGGATTCGCCCTCCGAACCCGATGCCGAGAGCGCCGAGGCGGACAGCCCGGCTGAAACGCAGGCGGACACCGAACCCCCCACCACCGACAGCGAGACCGACAACGCGAAAGCGGTCGAAGACACCTCAGAACCCGTTGACGAGGCCACCACCGAAAGCGCCACTGCCCCTGCTCAGGCCATCCCAGCAGGCGTAACCGGCGTCACGACCGGTCAGGCCGCCCTGACGATTCCGGTGGGCGACAAGGGTTATAAGACGCGCGCGAGTTGGTACCTCCCGACCCAGTCGGACGGCTCGGTCGCGGCGACCGGGGTGATCTGGCTGCAGCACGGTTTCCTGGGCAACCGGTCCTCGATGTCGAAGCTGGCGCAGACGCTGTCGCTGCAGACGAACAGCATCGTCGTGACCCCCTTCATTTCGTCCTTCCCGCTCCGATGCTCGAGCTGCTGGATCAACGGTGTGCCGATGCAGCAGGCGGTGGCCTCGATGTTCCTCGGCGAGCGCAGCTCGCTGACCTCGAGTGCCGCCCTGGCCGGGTACTCGGGTGTGCTGCCCGAGGACTTCGTGATGTCCGGCCAATCAGCAGGCGGTGGATTCGCCACCGCCGTCGGCGGCTACTACGTCGACGACGCGCCTGGCAGCGACGCGCTGCGCGGTGTCGTGATGTTCGACGGCTTCGCCTTGGACGGCGTCGTGCCCAGCGCGCTGCAGAAGCTCGACGATCCGTTCGTGCCCGTCTACCAGATTGCGGCGCCGCCCCAGCCGTTCAATTCGGGCGGCTCGACGACGCAGGAGCTGGTCGCCGCGCGCCCCGGCCAGTTCGTGGGCGTGACGCTGGCGGGCGGGTCCCATGCCGATTCGCTGATCGGCGGTAACGCGATCTTCGACTTCTTCGCACAACTGGTGACCGGCATCTCTCCACGCGGCAACACCCAGGCGGTCTACACGCTGGCCACCGGCTGGATCAACGATCTCTATCAGGGCCTGGGCCCCGATGACGGCACCGGCATCTACGGTGCGCCCGACCAATACCTGGTGCTGGGCGAAGCCGCCGGCGTCGTGCTGGCGCCCCCGCCCGTCGTCGACCTCGACCGCTACCTGGGCACGTGGTTCGAGGTCGGTAGCGTCAAGCAGTTCTTCTCGATCGGGCTCGTCAACACCACGGCGGTGTACAGCCTCAACCCCGACGGGTCGATCAAGGTCGAGAACTCCGGCAACTACTTCGTCAACAACGGCCCGAAATCCACCATCGTCGGGTCGGCTCTGCCGATCGACGAGGCCAACAACAAACTCAACGTGGCCTTCTTCGGGTCCGCCTCGACGAGACCGCCCGGCAACTACTGGATCGTCGATCTGGATCCGGACTACGGGTGGGCCGTCGTCACCGACCCCACCGGCTTCAGCGGGTTCCTGCTCAGCCGAGATCCCATCGTCTCGGACGAGTTCTACCAGGAGCTGCTCGATCGAGCCTCCGTCTACGGAGTCAAGAACCGGATCACCCCGACGCGGCAGCCGGCAGCCACCTCGACGTCGACCTAGACGCCAGACGCGCCGGGCACGGAATATCGCTGCCCCTTAGACGGTTAAGCGTGTCACGATGCCTATATAACGCCGTTCTATAAGGCACTCGGGCCGGGCTCACGCCCGACATCTACCCCGAACGACACTGAACCGACAGGAGCAGTCAGAAATGACCGACGTCGTATTCATCCACGGACTCTGGGTTCCCGCCATCGCGTGGCAGCCCTGGATAGAACGCTTCGCCGCCGACGGTTTGCAAGCGGTCGCGCCGACGTGGCCGGGCGAGGCCCCGACGGTTGCCGAGACTCGCGAAAACCCCTCGGCACAAGCTGGTTTCGGCATCGACGACATCACCGAGCATTTCGCGAAGGTGCTCGACGGGTACGACGAGCGGCCCATCGTGATCGGGCACTCGTTCGGCGGACTCATTGCTCAAAAGCTTCTCGGGCAAGGCAAGGCCGCGGCCGCCGTCGCGATCGATCCCGCACCGATCAAAGGCGTCAAACCGCTGCCCCTGGCGCAGTTGCGCTCCGCCTTCCCGGTACTGGGAAATCCGCTCAACAGGAACCGCGCCAAGGGACTGACCCGCGCACAGTGGCGCTTCGCCTTCGGCAACGCCCTGAGCCAGGACGAGTCGGACGCCCTGTGGGCCCGCTTGGCGATCCCGTCTCCCGGCAAGCCGTTGTTCGAAGCGGCGACCGCGAACTTCGCACCGAGCTCGCCCGCCAAGGTCGACACCACCAACGACAACCGAGGGCCGCTGCTCATCACTGGAGCCGGCGCTGATCACACCGTGCCGCTGGTGAGCACCAAAGCCACGTATCGGCTCTACGCGAAGTCGGCGGCCGTCACCGACTTCCACGAGTTCGAAGGCCGAGGCCACTCCTTGACCATCGACAGCGGGTGGGAACACGTCGCCCAGACGACACTCGACTGGATTGCCCGACGGGTCGACGTCGAGCGGGCATGACGGTGGCGACCCGGCGCCGCACCGCGAGCGATCAGGTCTCGGCCGCGCTGATTCACGCGGCCGAGACCGTCCTCGACCGCGACGGCTCGGCCGCGGTCACGGTCCGCGCCGTCGCTCGTGAAGCCGATGTCGCACCCATGGGCGTCTACAACCGTTTCGCCAACAAAGAAGGTCTGCTGTCCGAGTTGGCCATCCGCGCCTTCGATCAGTTGGCCGTCGCCATCGAGGTCGACACGAACGCAGGCCCCACCGACCGGCTCCGCAAGGCGTGCAACGGATACCGCAGCTTCGCACTCGAACACCCAGCGCGGTACGCGTTGATCTTCGCCCCGGGCAGCCCCGCGGGTGACCCGCACTCGGCGGCGCGGGCCCGCGGACACGCGGTGTTCGAAACTCTGGTGAGCATGGTCGCTGCGGTGACGGGCGGCCAGCAGGACGACGCCGTGGAGGCTGCGCACGCGGTCTGGGCGGCGGTACACGGCGCTGTGACCATCGAGCTTGCCAACGTCGGCCAAACCTCTGACACGGCAGAAAGTTTCGAGCGAATGATCGATCTGCTGGTCAAGGGTCTGACGCGATGACGGTTACGAGTCCCCTTCGGGGGCGCCCCCTTCGGCGGCATCGGGCGCTGCTGATTCCGACTCCTCGGAGGTGACCATCTCGTCGGGAGGCGTATCGGTTTCACCGCCGGTCAGGTCCTCGTCGGTGGCGACGTCCTCGTCGACGGGAATGTCGTCGTCGGGAATGTCGTCATCGTCGACGACCGAGTTTTCCGCCGGCCCCGTCGTCTCGGCGTCTTCGGCGGCCGGGTCTACGTCCTCGAGTTCACCGGCGGTCTCCGCTTCTGGCTCGCCGGCCGTGTCGGCGCCGGTTTCGTCGGTCGGCGACGGGGGCAGCGCCGCACTCTGGTCGCTTGCCGCCGCCAGCTGAAGCTCCACGAAAGAGGCTTCCTGGTCGGGAATTTCGCTGACCTTCAGCACGGGCGCGGGAAGCGGGACGATCGCATCCGCGACCGCGTTGCGAAGCACGATGAAGGTGACGACCGTCCCGTTGATGACACCGCGCAGATTCTCGTTCACCGGATCGAAACCGTTGATGAACGCGTCGGCCAACACTGCGGGCGTGCTCACCACCGCACCTACCGCCTTCACCAGGTCACCGGAGGTGATGGCGTCGATCGTGAGCTGGGTCTGATTGGCGATCGCGGCGATGACACTGTTGACCGGCGCCGCCAGCCCCGTGACCAGCGCCGTCAAGACTGCTGGGTTGGTCAACACTTTGACGACGTTCGCGATGTTCTGCGCGACGTTGCCGACGACGGTTCCCGCCAGGTCCACCAACGGAGAAACCGCCTCGAAGAGGGCCCCGGCAGGCGCGGCAAGCGTCAGGATGGCCGGCCCGACCTGTCCCTGGATCAGTTGCGTCACCGCCGTTTGGAACACGATCGGCAGTGCGGCGGCGAAAGCCGCCAGTCCCCCCGCCGTGTCGAGGGTGGCATCCCACGATGCTGCGCCATAGCTCAACTGGGCCTCGACGAATGCCTGCAGGATCGGTGCCGGCCATTCGAGCAGGGCTCCGCCCAGCAGTGCGAGGTTGGTGAAGGTATTCGTCACCGCCTCGGGATAGGCCACGAAGGGGTCGGTCGGGTTCGAGATCGCGGCGAGAGATACCTCGTGCGAGTTGCGTAGTACTTCCGGCGCGGGCGTCACCGGATTGACTGCGATCACGCTTGCCCCCACCAGGGCAACACCCGCTGTGAGGTAAGGACGCAGCGCTGACTGCATGGCAATTCCCTTCGATCGGCGCGATATCGCAGATGCAAGGTATCGGGCCGATTTCGCCACAACAGCACTTCGGACGAACATGGGTAGCAATACCCATACCGCTGCGTCAGCGGCTGTCCGTCATGGGGTGTGCGGGCAGCGTCGAGATCGCGCAGTTGGTGCAGTTCTCGACAGCGATCCGCTCGGCGGGCTGAGCAGGGCGACGAATTCCGATGGCCGCCAACGCCGCCGCCAGCACCATCAACCCTGCTGAGATGAGCACGGCGACATGGAAGCCCGCCGAGAACGCGACCGGATCCGCGTAGTCCGCCCCGCTGATCCCCGCCACCCCGGGCAGCACCGCGACCGCCAGCAGCCCTCCGGCTCGTGCCACCGCATTGTTGACCCCGGACGCCGAACCCGCCATATTCGCCGGTGCGGAGTCGAGCACCGTCGCCGTCAACGGCGCCACCACCAGCACCATGCCCGCACCGAAAACGAGTGCCGCCGGCGCGACATCGGTGACCCAGGACGCGTCTGCGTCGATCCGGGTCATCAAGAGCAGTCCCGCTGCGGTGATCAACGGGCCAACCGTCATCGGCACCCTGGGTCCGATCCGGCTGGCGAGCGCCCCTGCCCGCGACGAGAACGCCAGCATCACCGCGGTGAACGGCAGAAGTGCTGTTCCGGCCGCGACCGGGCTGAACCCCGCCACAGTCTGCAGATGCAGCACCAGCAACAGGAACACCGCGCCCAGCGCGCCGTAGATCAGCAGCGTGATGACGTTTGCCACTCCAAAACTTCTGTCGGCGAACAGCTTCGGCGACACCAGCGGATGCCCGGAACGACGTTCGACGACCACGAATGCCGCCAGCGCCAGTACGCCGGCAGCGACGGACGCCACGGCGGGCGGTGTCACGCCCTGTTCGCCCAGATCCGTCAGCCCGTACGTCACGGTTCCCAGACCCACCGCAGCCAGTGCAGCACCGGTGACGTCCAAGCCCTGGGGTGCATCGGGGTCACGACTCTCGGGGACGTGCCGCCACGTCACGGCAACCACCAGCGCGGCCAATGGCACATTGATGAGAAAGACTGCCCGCCAGTTCCATTCGACCAGGAAGCCGCCGAGGAACGGCCCGATCGCAGCGGCTATCCCACCCAGCCCCGACCATGCCCCGATGGCGGCACCACGGTCGGCACCGCTGAACGACGCCGAGATCAGCGCCAGACTGCCGGGCGTCAGCAGGGCGCCACCCACGCCCTGCAGGGCACGAGCCGCGATCAGGACCTCAGACGTCGGAGCGAATCCGCACGCGGCCGAGCTGACCGCGAACCACGCGACGCCGATCAGGAAAACGCGACGCCGACCGTAATGATCACCGAGCGAACCGCCCAGCAAGATCAGTGAGGCCAGCGTGAGGGTGTAGGCGTTGACGATCCATTGGAGCTGGGTGAAACCTGCCCCCAGCTCGGCACCGATGTGCGGGAGCGCGACGTTGACCACCGTCCCGTCGATCATGACCAGACCCGACCCGAGCACGGTGGCCAGCAGGATCCACCGCCCCGCCGCGGTCCCCATTGTCACCCCGGCCATTGGGCCACCCTAGTCGTCCCGCCCTCGTTGAATGGCTCAGCAGTTGTTCACGCCGCGTCAGAGCGCAGGTGCCATTTGCGACACCTCCACGTGTATGCACGAAAGCTTCGTTCCTGAGTTTCCGCAATGGCTCCACCTGGGTATTCTCCGACTGTGACGAACAAGCCGCCCCTCGTCGGGAGGGCCGAAGAGTTCGCCATGGCGCGGCGTGCGATTGCCGCGGCGTCGGGTTCCGGGGGCATTGTGCTCGCGGGCTCCGCCGGTGTGGGCAAGTCGCGGCTCGCTCGCGAGATCGTCGATCAAGCACGCGGTACCCGGCGGCCCTGCCACTGGCTGTACGCGACGGCGTCGGCCCGCTCGGTGCCGCTCGGGGTCTTCGCGGAGTTCGCTTCGTCGTTCGGTGAGGATCCGCTGCGCCGCGTCCACGAGGTCATCACTGCGCTGACCGACAATCAGTCCAGCAGAGCCACGATCGTCGGCGTCGATGACGCGCACCTGCTCGACGAACAGTCCGCACTTGTAGTGCACCAACTCGTTCAGCGCGAGGCGGCGACAGTCGTGATCACCATGCGCAACGGCGGATCCGCCCCTGACGCGATCACCTCGCTGTACAAGGATCTCGGCATACCCCGGTTGGAGCTTCAGCCGCTGTCAGCCATAGACGTGGCGGAGCTGCTTGAACAGATGCTTGGCGGGACTGCGGAAAGAGCTACCGTACAACGGCTTTGGCGTTACACCCACGGCAACGTGCTGTACCTTCGCCAACTACTCGAGGACGAGCGCGCCCGCGGCAAGCTGTCGCGTCGCTCCGACATCTGGGTGTGGACCGGACACCCCGAGGTGTCCCCCACGCTGAGCGATCTCATCGAGTCCAACGTCGGCCGGCAGGATCCGGCCGTCCTCGACGTCATCGACACCGTTGCCCTCGCCGACCCTCTCGAGATCGAGGTGCTTCAATCGCTGGCGCCGGCGTCAGCTGTGCGCGACGCAGAGGCCCGGGGCGTCCTGGTCGTCGACGCCGAAGCCGGCGTCGTCAGGCTGGGCCACCCGCTGTACGGGGAGGTCCGCCGTAAGCGAATGGGAACGCTGCAGCGGGCGGCACTGGGGCGTCAGGTTTCCGACGCGATCGCGTCGTTGAGCCCGCAGACGCCGCAGCACCTCGTCCGGCGCGCCGTTCTCATCTCCGGCTCCGATCGACCGGAGGACGCGGAACTGCTGACTGCCGCAGCCAACTCGGCTCTCTACCTCATGGACCTCCCGCTGGCGGTCGACCTCGCAGAGCGTGCCATGGAGTGTGGTGGCAGCGTCGCGTCACGCATTCTGTACGGGTTCGCACTGTTGACGGCCGCCCGCGCCGAGGAAGGTGAACAGGTGCTGAGGGACGCCGACGCAGTTGTCGGCCAATCCGCCGACCGGGCGCACATCGCACTGTTCCGCGCCGCCAGCCTGGCATGGAATCTCGGCCGGCCCGCGGATGCCGAGGACGTACTCGACGCTGCCCAGCCCTCCTCGGAGAACTACGGACTGACGACGTCTTTCGAGGCTCTGCGGATCTCCGTCGCGGCGACGCGCGGCGACATGCCCGTTGTGGTGAGAGCCGCTCCGTCCATCATGCAGCTGTCCGACGTTCTCCCCACCGCCCGCATGTTCTGTGCCTGGGGATACGCCGCGGCCCTGGGGGATGTCGGTGACGTCGACCGGCTCGACGACATGGCCTCCGCAGGCTACGCATTTGCCCAGTCGTTACCGGAAACCTCGCACCTGCGGTTCGGGCTCGGCGTCAATCACATCGACGGACTCCGGCTGGCGGGTGAACTCGGCCGTATGCACGAGCACGCTGCACTGCTGAGCGAGCAGGCTCAAGATCATCGGGCATCGCTGACGATTGCACAGTTGTTGCTTGGAACGACCAGTGCCGCACAGGGTGACTTGAGGTCGGCGGGGCGCTCGTTCGGCGAATCACTGGCCGCGTACGAGTACATCTCGTCGGTGAGTGAGCACAGCGGCTATTGGCTGGCCGCTGTCTATGGGATGGCCGGCGATCACGTTGCGGCCGAACGACAACTCCGCAGCGTGCCGGATCGAGTCTTCAACGGCAGCGGGTTATGGGATCCGCTGCAGCACATCGCGGCAGCGTGGGCGAAGGCGGCGGCCGGTCAGGTGAGCGCCGCATTGACCACCCTCACCGATGCAACTGTGCTGATGCGCAAGGCGGGCCGTCCGGCCCGTGAATTGTGGTGCCTGCAGACGGCCACCCAGTTCGGCGATACCCGGACCGCGGCGCGCCTCGCGGAGATCGCTGAAAACGTGCAGGGCCCCCGCGCGGCGGCAGCTGCCGCTCACGCCGCAGCGCTGACCGAGGGCGACGGTCGGGAACTGTTGTCGGCGTCGAGGGCGTACGAGGCGTTCGGCGACAAGCTTGCCGCTGCCGATGCCGCGGCACAGGCCGCCGCGGCGTTTCGCACCGCCGGCTCCCGCGGATCTGCACTCATCGCCGCCGCCCGCGCGCGCAGTCTCGCCGAGGAATGCGGCGCCGACACCCCCGCTTTGCGGAGCATGGACACCCGCGCCGAGCTGACCCCGCGCCAGCGGGAGATCGCTTCGCTGGTGGCATCGGGGCTGTCCAACCGCGACATCGCCGACAGGTTGCACATGTCCGTCCGATCCGTCGAGGGACATATCTTCCGCGCATCGCAGCGCAATGGCGTCACGTCTCGGGAGGCACTTGCCGCGCTTCTGGATTCGCGTCAACGTCCTGACGGCAGATTGGGGTAGTGCACTACCCGTGCCGCGCCGGCCGTGCCCCGGCATCGTCGAGGGTGTGGCCCAGCATGAGCGCGACGAAGCCCTGGACCGGCTGCCCCTGCCGTACTCCATGGCGTTGCGGCTGCGCGACGCCGGTGTGGATGACGCAGTCATCGCCGAATGTGTCGGTGTGGAGCCCGAAGGGCTGCAGGCGCTGATGGAGATTGCGATGGCCAAGCTCCTTGCCGCCGGCTACCACGAGTAGCCCTTGACTCTCCCCTCGGGGGAACCTCAACGATCACTGTCCGGGTGTGCTTGACAGATGACGAAGACCGATATGCAATATATTGCGGTCGACAGGAGGTCCAGGAACGCATGGCTGAACTGTTCGGCCGGGGCGTCGAGCTCCTTCGGATCTCGCGCTTCCTCGAAAGGGCCCGCGACAACGGAGACAGCCGGCTGATCCGTGGCGAGGCCGGTGTCGGCAAGTCTGCTCTCCTCGACGCCGCGGCCGGCCTGGCCGCTGACGCCGGCATGCTCGTGCTGCGTGCTTCCGGTTCGGAGTTCGAGGGCGACGTCGCCTACTCCGCGCTCAACCAGCTGCTCCTCCCCCTGCGGTCCGAACTGGACCGTCTGCCGCTCGGGTCGCGTGACGCGTTGTCGGTCGCGCTGGGGTTCGGGCCAGGTCCACCCCAGGGTGCACTACTGGTGTGCAACGCCGCCTTCTCGCTTCTCGCCGACGTCGCAGAGCAGACACCGGTGCTGGTGCTCGTCGACGATGCCCAATGGATCGACAGGGCAAGCGCAGTCGTGGTCGGATTCGTCGCCAGGCGGGTGAGCGGCCACCACCTCGGCGTGGTGCAATCCTGCCGGACCGGCGGCGAAAGCTTCCTCGACCGTCGCGGGCTGACCGAGCAACTGGTCGCTCCCCTGTCCCGCGAGTCCTCCGAACACCTCGTCGACGATCGGTTTCCCCACCTGTCTCCCGCCGCCCGCCAGAGGGTGCTCGAGCTGGCGCAGGGAAATCCGTTGGCGCTGGTGGAACTTCCCGATGCCCTCATCGATCTCCCGGCACCGATGCTCTCCCAGCCGGATGTCGTGCCACTGAGCGACCGACTGTCCGCGCATTTCGCGTCTCGCGTCGCAGCCGTTCCCGAGGCCACTCGTCGACTGATGCTCATCGCAGCTTTCGAGGGCACCGGTGACATCCGGGTATTGCACGAGATCGTCGGGGAAGCGCAAGGGCTCACCGATCTCGCTCCTGCCGAGCAGGCGCAGCTCGTTGTGGTCGAGGACGCCGCTGCCCGAATCACGTTCCGGCATCCTCTGATTCGCTCCTCAGTCGTCGCCACGTCCAGCCATGAAGAGCGGCGCCACGCCCACCTCCTCCTGGCCGATGCACTGCGTGCCGACGAGGACCGGCGGGCATGGCACCTCGCCGCCGCGGCGGTCGGACCGGACGAGGCGGTGGCCGCGGTGCTGGAACACGTGGCGCGCCGGACGGCCATGCGCGGTGATTCCCTCGGGGCCGTCACAACGTTGATTCGCGCTGCCGAACTGAGCACCACGAACACCGCGCGGGGACGCAGGCTGGCCGAGGCCGCCTACATCGGCGCCGAATCGGGCGGCGAAGTCGGTGATCCGGAAAGCCTTCTTGCCGAGGCCCGTCGGGCCGGGCCGGACTCCAGCGGGGCGCTGCACGCGGCCAACGCGACGGCATTCTTGATGCTCAACGGTGACGGTGACGTCGACACGGCGCACCGACTCCTCGTCGGCGCCATCGAGACGGCCGACCACGGGTACCGCGCCGAAAACGTCGCGCTCATCGAAGCAATGCACACCCTGCTGCTTCTCGCCTGGTACGCATGTACGCCCGCGCACTGGGAGCCGTTCTTCCGAGCACTGCGCAAATTGGTGCCCGAGCCGCCGGAACTCCTTGCGCTGGTGAGCAAAACCTTTGCCGATCCGATACGGTGCGGCGCCGCGGCGGCGCCCGAACTGGACCGCATTCTCGCCACCCTCCCCGACGAGGACGACCCATCCAGGATCGTCCGGATCGGCGCAGCGTCGGTTTATCTCGACCGCCTGTCGGACAATCGGGATGCGCACTGGCGACTGGTGCGCCGAGGGCGTGACGGCTCTTCCCCGCGCAGGCATATCGGCGCGCTGATGCATCTGTGCCTGGACGACTACCTCACCGGCAGATGGGACGAGTCCGAGCAACTGGCAGCAGAGGGCCAACAGCTCTGCGCCACACATGGTTTCACGTTTTTCAACTGGTACTTCCTGTACAACCGCGCGCTGATCGCGGCCGGACGGGGGCGGACCGAGGAAGCGTACGCACTCGCCGACGAGCTCAGCCACTGGGCACAACCCCGCGGGGTCGCCAGTGTGCTCCGGTATGCGCACCATCCCCGTGCACTAGCCGCCTCGGCCACGGGCGACTTCGAGGCAGCATTTCGCCACGCCACCGCGCTGAATCCGGCCGGCATGTTGTCGTACCATCTGCCACAGTGCACCTGGGTGATGCTCGACCTCGTCGAAGCAGCGCTGCGCACCGGTCGCGAAACAGACGCACGCGCACACCTCGCCGCGATGCGGCAGGCCGATGTGGCCGCACTGTCGCCGCGCATGAATCTGATCCAGCGCGGGGTCGACGCATTGGTCTTCGACGACGAGGAGACCGATCGTCTGCTGGAGGAGATGCTCAGCGCGCCCTCGTCGAACCGGTGGCTGTTCGAGGCGTCCCGTATCCGGCTCGCGTTCGCCGAGAACCTACGCCGACGCAGGATGCCGGACAGGGCGCGCCAGCACCTGCTCGCCGCGAGGCAGAGCTTCGCCGCGATGGGGGCTCAGCCGTGGCTCTCACGCACGCAACAGGAGTTGCGCGCCAGCGGTTTTCGAACGACGGAGGAATCGCACGCCGCGTCGGGTCCGCTGACCGCCCAGGAGTTGGAGATAGCGCATCTGGCCGCCAGCGGTATGACCAACCGCCAGATCGGCGAGCGCCTCTACCTGTCGCACCGAACCGTGGGTGCGCATCTGTACCGGCTGTTTCCCAAGCTGGGCGTGTCGTCGCGAGCAGGGCTTCGGGACGCGTTGTCCAGCAAACCTGACGTCAGTCGAACGCACCCGCGTACGCATTGAGCGCCGGTTGCCCGCCCAGGTGTGCGTACAACACCGTCGAGTCCGCAGGAATCGCTCCACTGCGGACCAGGCCGATGAGCCCCGCCATCGACTTGCCCTCGTAGACAGGGTCGATGATCATCCCCTCAAGGCTCGCCGTGAGCCGGATCGCGTCGATCGTGGACTGCACCGGAATTCCGTACCGGTCGCCGGCCCAACCTTCGAGCACGGTGATCTCGTCATCGCGCAGTGGGCGATCGAGGCCGATCAGCTCCGCTGTATTCCTGGCGATGCGTGCCACCTGCTCGCGCGTTTTGTCGAGGGTTGCGGACGCGTCGATGCCCAGTACGCGACGCGGCCGATCCTGGCCCGCGAAACCGGCGATCATGCCGGCATGCGTCGAACCGGTGACGGTGCAGACGACGATCGTGTCGAAGAACACGCCGAGTTCGCGCTCCTGTCGTTGAACTTCGTACGCCCAGTTGGCGAAACCGAGTCCGCCGAGCGGGTGCTCGGACGCGCCCGCGGGGATGCCGTAGGGAACCCCGCCGGCGGCGCGAACCTCGTCCAGGGCGGCCTCCCACGAGTCCTTGATGCCGATACCGAAGCCGCTGGGATCCAGCCGGACATCGGCACCCATGATCCGGGAGAGCAGGATGTTGCCGACCTTGTCGTTGACGACGTCGGGCCAGTCCACCCAGCGTTCCTGCACGAGGCGGGCCTTCATGCCGAGCCGTGCGGCGACTGCTGCCACCTGCCGAGTGTGGTTGGACTGATAACCGCCGATCGAGACCAAGGTGTCGGCGCCGTGGGCCAGTGCGTCGGGAACGATGTACTCCAGCTTGCGCATCTTGTTGCCGCCGTAGGCCAGACCCGAGTTGCAGTCCTCGCGTTTCGCCCAGATCTCGGCACCACCGAGGTGCTCACTCAGACGCTCCAGCATGTGAATCGGGCTGGGGCCGAACAGCAGTGGATAGCGGTCGAAATCGGCGAGCGACATGATTCCTCGTTTCGTGGACTCTCTACAGGGCCGCGTGGCGGGCCGGCACCCACACTGCGAGCTCGACGGTGCATGATGAGGTATGCCGGTTCCCGTTGCCAGCTCCCCCGAGGGGCGGCAGTTGCTGCGCGACAGCGTCTTTGTGAGGATCCGCGACGCGATCATCGACGGAACCCTCGAACCCGGTGAACGCCTTCTCGACAACGAGCTCAGCGGCTGGCTCGGCGTGAGCCGAACTCCGATCCGGGAGGCACTCGCTCGTCTCGACGCGGCCGGCCTCGTCGAGACCAAACCGGGTCGCTACACCATTGTCAGCCCGATCGACCCCCGCACGCTCGCCGACGCCCAGGCGGTCACGGCGGCGATGAACGAACTGGCCGTTCGTACCGCTGTGCCCCATCTCACCGACGCCGACCTGACCGGCATGCGCGCGGCCAACGACACTTTCGCCGAGGCATTGCAAGCCGGCGATGTGGTGGCCGCCGTCGCGGCCGACGACACCTTCCACCGGATCCCGGTCGATCGCGCGGGCAACGCGGCCATCCGCACCGTGCTCGATCAGTACACGCCGGTGCTCAGACGCGTCGAGCGCATTCGGTTCGCTTCGCTGAGCGGACGTGACTCGGTCGCCCAGCACGCCCGGATCATCGCGGCCGCGGAGGCCAAAGACGCGGAGACCGCAGCCCTCGAGACGCGGTTGAACTGGCTGACGCTGGATGCGTACGCCGCGGACAGCTGACCCCGAATAGCTCAATCGTCCTGTCGCGCAGATACCTTCACGTAAGACCTTCGCCATGCCGACCTTTCCTTGCGAAGTGATATGCAATATATCGCAGTGCGCGCACATCAACAAGCCCGGCGACTGATTCGCGGTTGACGCAGTCGAATGACTGCACGTCGTCGAATCGGGCCCGTGATTTCTACAGTCGGATGACTGATTCCGCGGTGCCGGACACACGCGACGGTGGATGGCGGATGCCGACAAGGCATCCGCCACCGTCTACGAAAACCGGGGTTGCCCTGTGAAATCCACCATCGTGCTCGTCCACGGCGCCTTTGCCGAGTCCGCCAGCTGGCACGGCGTCATTCGCCTGCTGCACGACGCCGGCCATCGCGTCATCGCAGCGGCCAACCCGCTGCGCTCACTGACCACCGACGCGGCCGCGGTCGCAGACCTGCTGGCCGGCATCAAGGGACCCGTGCTGCTCGCGGGTCACTCCTACGGTGGCGCGGTCATCACCAACGCCGCCCGAGACAACGCCGACGTCAAGGCCCTGGTGTACGTCGCCGCACTGGCACCCGACAAGGGCGAAACCACGCCCGACCTGCTGGGAAAGTATCCCGGCGCCACCCTCGGCGAGCATCTTCACGAGGTACCGCGCTGCGACGGAACGGCCGACGTCTATGTCCATCAGAACGCCTACCACCAACATTTCTGCGCCGATCTGAGCGCAGAGCAGGCCGCGCTGGAGGCCTCCGCGCAGCGGCCGTTCAACACGGCAGCGCTCAACGAACCCTCGGGTGAACCGGCGTGGGCATCGATCCCATCCTGGTTCATCTACCCCGAGCTCGACCTCGCGATCCCGGCGCAGACCTTCCGCTTCATGGCCCAACGCGCTGCGGCCCGCGCGGTCGTCGAGGTTCCCGGTGCGTCACACGCTCTCCCGGCGTCGCGGCCCGATGCCGTCGCCGACTTCATCCTCCAAGCCGCGGCGTCGGTCTGACCCACCTCCCGCCGTTCAAAGACTAGGAATCGCAATGCAACTTCCCGTCATCCTCGCCAGGTTCGCCGCGCTCGGCACACTGGCCGGCCTCCTCGCGAGCTGCAGTGGTGCCGCGGCCCAACAACCGGCACCCTCCGAGGCGCCGTTCGCTCCGCCCACCGTGGTGCTTGTGCACGGGGCGTTCGCCGACTCGTCGAGTTGGAATGCCGTGATCACCGATCTCGAGCGCGACGACTTCCCGGTGATAGCGGCGGCCAACCCGCTGCGCGGTCTCCGTGGCGACGCCCAGTACCTCAGAAGCGTGCTCGACAGCGTGGACGGGCCGGTGGTGTTGGCCGGCCACTCGTACGGGGGCTCGGTGATGAGCGAGGCGGCCGTCGGCCATCCGAACGTCAAGGCGCTGGTCTACATCGCCAGCTTCATTCTGGAACCCGGCGAGACGACGTCTGCGCTGGCAGCCAAGTTTCCCGGAGCCCAGCTCGGCCCCGCACTCGATACCGTCCCTCTTCCCGGCGCAGGCGCGGGGAACGAGCTCTACATCAAACAGGACGAATTTCGCAGAGTGTTCGCTGCCGACGTTGCACCGGAGATCACCGACCTGATGGCCGCCACCCAGCGACCCATCACCGAGGCTGCACTCAACGAACCGGCCACCGCGGCGGCCTGGAAGACCATTCCGTCCTGGAACATGGTGACCACCGAAGACCTTGCCATCCCGGCGGATTCGATGCGATTCATGGGTGCGCGGGCGAACTCCCAGACCGTCGAGATCGACGCGTCCCACGCCGTGACCGTCTCGGCGCCGGGCGCCGTCGCCGACCTGATCCGCGACGCCGCACATGCCACCACCACCTGAACACTGCTGCCCGAAGAAAGTGACCATTAGATGATGAAGTCCAGCGATTACGACTACGTGGTGGTCGGCGCCGGCTCGGCGGGTTGTGTGATCGCCGCCCGATTATCCGAGGACCCAGCCACGACGGTGCTGCTTCTCGAGTCGGGGCCGCCCGACGATCACCCCGACATCGCCGTACCACCGGCATGGCCGACGTTGTGGGGCGCCGAGATCGACTACGCCTACCGCACCGTCGCGCAGGCAGGGACGGCCGGAGCGATGCACGACTGGCCTCGGGGTCACACGCTGGGAGGCAGCGGCAGCATCAACGCGATGGTGTATCTGCGTGGCCACCCAAACGACTTCGATTCCTGGGCCGAATCAGGTTGCGAAGGTTGGGATTACGATTCGGTGCTGGCGTACTTCCAGCGTGCCGAGACGGTGCCCGGCGGCGATCCGCACTTCCGCGGCAATCAGGGCCCCATGCTTCCCACGCCCGCCTCGCCCTCGGACGCGAACCCCCTGTCCCAGGTGTTCCTGGACGGCGCCGTGGCTGCGGGCTTCCCGCTGACCGACGACTTCAACGGCGCCCACCCCGAGGGCGCCGGCTGGCACGACCTCTCGATCGCGCAGGGAAGAAGACAGAGCACAGCCGCCGCGTACCTGCACCCCGCCCGCGCCCGCACCAACCTCACCGTCATGACGAACGCTCGGGCACACCGGTTGCGAATCGTCGGAGATCGCTGCATCGGTGTCGAATTCGTACGCAATGGGCAGTCGATGACGGCCTACGCGAATGACGAGGTGGTGGTCTGTGCCGGTGCCGTAGACTCGCCCCGCCTGTTGCTGCTTTCGGGCATCGGGCCTGCCGACGAGATCGCCTCCGCAGGCATCGACGTCGTTCATGACCTCCCCGGTGTGGGCCGTAACCTTCATGACCATCCGCTGTGCGGAGTGGTCTACGAGGCGGCACAACCTATTCCGGTCGGGCGCACCAACCATGCCGAGTCGTCGCTGCTGTGGCGCAGCGACAACTCACTGGCCGGACCGGACATGCAGCTGATGTTCATCCACGTGCCCTTTCACCCACCCCACCTGACAGCCCCGCCGAACAGCTTCACCGTGGCGATCGCGCTCGTGCCAGAATCCCGCGGGGCGATCCGGCTGGCGGGCCCCGACCCGGCAGCGCCGCCGGTGATCGACCCGAACTACCTGGGCACGGAGTCGGACATGCGGCGAATGGTTCACGGTGTCAAGGTCGCTCGTGAAATCGTGGCCGCGGAGCCATTCAGGCCGTGGCGCGGTCGGGAAGTATTGCCCGGGGCCGACGTCACCGGCGAGGTGGCATTGCGGTCATTCGTGTCCCGGGGCACCGGCACCTACTACCACCCGGTCGGGACCTGTGCGATGGGCACCGGACCGGAAGCGGTCGTCGACCCCGCGCTGCGGGTGCACGGAGTACGCGGACTCCGGGTCGCCGACGCGTCGGTGATGCCGAAGATCGTCTGCGTCAACACCAATGCGGCGACCATCATCATCGGCGAGAAGGCCGCTGACTTGATCCAGTCGCGCCTTCGATGATGCGCGTCGGTCAGGCGGACAGGGCAGCCTGTATCGCTCCTGCCTGCATGCGGCCATAGTCGATGACGAGGTCGGCCGGTACCGGGTCGGCGACCGCACCCTCGAATTCGATTGTGGTGAAGGTGTTTCCCTCAGTGAAGGTGAGAACCGAGACCGAACGGGCGTTGTCCAGCGAGGTCCCGCTGATGATCTGGCCGTCCGTTCCCACAGCCGCAGGCTGGGTCGTCGGGTTGTTGATCTGGCTGCCGAGCCCTGCGCGCCCCTGGCTCATCATCGACGCCGCCGCCGCCGCGTCGTCGAGCACCAGGATGGTGTCCGTTACCGTGCGGCTGCCGTCGCGGTGGGTGAACAACGCCATCACGCCGGGCCGGCCTTCGGGATTGAGCACGGGCGCATCGGCGATCCACGCCGACGAGTCAGTGGCGCCGTTGGGATGGACGGGCAGGGTCGCATAATCCACGGGTTGCGCTGCGGCAGTGGTGAACCCGCCGACCGTGACACCGATCGCGAGCATCACGGCCGCCGCGCCAGAGGTGAGAATTCTCGTCATCATCGTGTCAGTCCTCATCATCAGCAGGGGTAGCAGGCCCAGCCGCGCCAACCGTCGCGCCAGAACCAACCTGGCCCGCAGCCCATGTTTCCCGTGGTGCCGTAGCAGTCCAAGAGGTCGGTGGAGGGCGCCTTCGGCAGCGTCTGCACGACCGGATCGGGCGCCGGCAGGGTTGCCTGACCGGCGTTCGCGATGCCTCCGCTGCCCAACGAGCCGAGAAGCATCGCTGCCACCGCCGCCGACATGACCAGTTTTCGCATCTCTTACCCCCTAATTGACGGTTAGGTAACTCTTGAGGCTACGCCTCGCGCCCGGCCTGCGGAACGAACTCGCCCAGATCGTCGGCGGCGCGTTCGCGTGCGTCCAATTTCCGGCCAGTCGGCGCGGAGTCGGTCACCATTACACGGTGACCACCAAGACCACGTGCGCCGTTGTCGGCGGCGGGCCTGCCGGCATGGTGCTGGGCCTGATTCTGGCCCGCGGTGGCGTCGACGTCACGGTATTCGAGAAGCATCCCGATTTCCTGCGTGACTTCCGCGGCGACACCGTGCATCCGACCACGCTGCGGCTTCTCGACGAGCTGGGCCTGTGGCCGAAGTTCAATGCTCTACCGCACAGCCAGATCAGCAGGGCCAGTTTCGATGTCGCCCCGGGACGCTCGGTCACGATGGTCGATTTCAGCCGGCTGCGAGGGATGCCACACCCCTACATCGCGATGGTTCCCCAGTGGGACCTGCTCAATCTCCTCGCCGAGGCGGGGCAAGCCGAACCCACATTCACCCTGCGCATGAGCACCGAGGTGACCGGCCTTCTGCGCGAAGGCAACAGGATCGCCGGTGTCCGCTACCGCGATGCCGACGGCGATGGCGAACTGCTGGCCGATCTGACCATCGGCTGCGACGGACGCGGCTCGCTGGTTCGCCGCGACGCCGGTTTAGGGGTCCGGGAGTTCCCGGTCAGCTTCGACGTGTGGTGGTTCAGGCTGCCACGGCACAAGGACCACGCCATCTACACGCTGGTGCCCCGCGTCATGCCCGGCAAGGCGATGATCGTCATCCCCAGGGAGGGTTACCTGCAGATCGCGTTGCTCATCCCGAAGGGCAGCGACGCTGCGCAGCGCGCCCGGGGTCTCGACGCGTTCCGCGCCGACATTCTCGAGCTGCTGCCCGAAGCCGGCGAGACCATCGAGACGATCACCAGCCTCGACGAGGTCAAGATGCTCGACGTCCGCTTGAATCGGTTGCGCCGCTGGCACACTGACGGTCTGCTGTGCATCGGTGACGCCGCCCACGCGATGTCGCCGGCCGGCGGCGTCGGCATCAACGTGGCAGTCCAGGACGGCGTCGCGGCGGCACGTCTGCTCGCCGAGACGTTGCGCTCCGGAACGGTATCGGAGCGCGATCTGGCCGCAGTGCAACGCCGTCGCATCGTGCCTACCGCGCTCACACAGGGTTTCCAGCGGCTGATGGACCGACGGCTGCTCGGCCCGATCTTGCAGGGCGGCACGGCGCCGCTGCCGAGGTTCGCGAACGCGGTCGAACGCTTCCCCTGGCTGACCGCCATTCCCGCCTACCTGGTCGGCGTCGGGGTGCTCCCCGAGCGCGCGCCCGAGTTCGCCAGGCGGCGGCCGACGTAAGGTCACACCCGTGACCACAGTCGAAGGTAATCCATTCGATCTCAGCGGCCATGTAGCGGTCGTGACCGGTGGCGGCTCCGGGATAGGGCTGGGAATGGCCGAAGGTCTCGCCCGGGCAGGCGCGTCGGTGGCGATCGTCGGCCGCACCGCTCACCGCCTGGACGATGCGGCGGCGAAGCTGCGTACCTACGGCAACCCGGTGCTGCCGGTGGTGTGCGATGTTGCCGACGAGCAGGCCGTCACCGATGCGATGGCGCGCATTCGCGGTGAATTGGGTTGGCTTGACTCCTGTTTCGCCAATGCGGGGGTCCGTGGCAGGTTCACCCCACTCCTCGACACCTCACTGGAGGAGTTCCGCTCGATAACGCGTGTCGACCTCGACGGCGTGTTCCTGACTGTTCGCGAGGCGGCCCGGCAGATGATCGCGGCGGGGCGGGGCGGCAGCCTGATCGGGGTCTCGAGCCTCGGCGCTTTCCAGGGCATGCCCCGCCAGCCCGCGTATGCCGCATCGAAGGCCGGCGTGACCTCATTGATGGACAGCCTCGCCGTGGAACTCGCCAGGCACGGAATCCGGGCCAACACCGTGGCACCGGGCTGGTTCGACACCGAGATGACAGCCGCGGGTCTCGCCGACGAGCGTTTCAGCGCAAAGGTCCTGCCCCGCGTACCGGTGCGCCGGTGGGGTACCGCCGAAGACCTCGCCGGGGTCGCGGTGTACCTCGCCAGCTCGGCCAGCGCCTATCACACCGGCGACGTGCTGCGCCTGGACGGCGGTTACCTGAAGTTCTAGCTTTCACACCCGATGCCGTCGCGATCCTTGTCGAGCCACACCCCGTAGTACGGCGAGCTGGACGGGATGTTCGCATAGCCGGCGTCGCGAGCAGCAGAGCAGTTCGGGAACGGCGCCTGCTGTGCAGCGGCGGCACCGGCGAAGATGGGGGCGGCCGCAGCGGCAAGGAACGTGGCGGGGAGAAGCCGGTGAATCATGGTGACTCCGTGGTCGTGAGCTGGGCGAAATCGGTGTCACGACGCTACGAAAATATTGACGCGCGGGGAATCGGGGATCTCCCTTGTATCGATGCGGGCCTTTCGCCGACATGCGGACGTTTGAGCAGGCTCAGCACCGGACATGATGAGACGGTGAACCTGCTGATGACACCGCTGCCTGCGCCCGACGTGGAGATCACGGACGCCGGTGTCGAGTCCGTCCTGACCGGCGCGGTACGCATCATCAATCCCCTGCTCGACACGCTCTGGGGAACCGATCCGTTCAAGCTCAAACAGCGCGACGACGCGATCGGGTGGGTGCTCAATGCGGTGGACGTACCGGGCACCCCGGCATGGGACGAGATGGACGTCGACGCACGGATCCACTGGTGGGTGTGGCGGGTGGGCGCGGTGAACACCGTCGCCGTCGCCTTCCCCGGTGTGCTGGGCGTCGTGGGGCGCCAGCTCCCCATCCAGGATCTCCTCGGGTTCGTCAGTCAGGCGATCGTGCTCTGCGCGGTTGCCCGCGAACTCGGAGTCACCGATCAGCGCACCCAGGTGCGGATGCTGGCCGCAGTGCTGTGCGACCGGGACCTGTCGGTCGTCGTGTACGACGGTGACACCAGCAAGCCGCTGGCGTCGATACCGAACAGCCCGGCCGGGATCGCGAAGGCGCTGTGGAACCTCCTCGGTCTCTTCGACGCCATCAGCGACGAACTGGGCAAGCGACCGCATCCGCGAGGTCCCATCAAGTACCTGGGCATGCTGCCCGCTGTCGGTGCCGTCGCCGCCTACATCGGCGAGTGCGGCGCCCTCGCCCGCGCGGCGAAAGCGGGCCGCCGCTGGATCGAAAAGGTCTCTCCGGCAAAGACTTAGCGGCACGCACTGCCGGGTGGATCCTCGTGAGTATCCGCTCGCACTGCGACCTGGCCGCATACCAGCAGTCCGTGCGGCCACACTTTCAGCAATTTGTTCGACACGCGTGTACACACTCGGCCCGGCTGTCATTGACGCACGCGAAAGCGCCAGCGGCTCCGCTACATTCGGCGCGCATGCGAAGTCGCTGGGAGAACAGTCTGGAAGAACCCTGTGAAACTCGAGTTGCCGTTGAGGAAATCTCCATAAAACTGCATAGCGGCCCGCACAGAGGCGTAGAGGTGTAGGAAACACCGCCGACACAGCAGGGGAATCGCACATGCACACACTGCGCGTTGCGCGAAAAGCACTGGTAGTGGCCTGCGTCGTGGCACTGTCCGCCTTCGGGGTGGCCGGTTGCGGCAGCGACGACAGCGCAGGGAGCGGTGGTGGTGACATCACCATCAATGCCACGTCTTTCCCCGACTACATCGACCCACAGCTGTCCTACACGCTCGAAGGCTGGGAGGTGCTGTGGAACGTCTACACGCCGCTGCTGACCTACAAGCACGCCGCAGGTGAGGACGGCACCGAGGTGGTTCCCGCGTTGGCCCAATCCCTGCCTGAGATCTCCCCGGATGGTCTCACCTACAAGCTGACGCTGCGGCCCAATATGAAGTACTCCGACGGCACGCCGATCAAAGCGTCGGACTTCACGTACGCGATTCAGCGCCTGTTCAAGACGGACTCGGGCGGTTCGGTTTTCTACGACGTCATCGCGGGCGCGAAGGAATACGCCGACGGGACCGCGGACACCATCAGCGGCATCACCACCGACGATGCCACGGGCGACATCACCATCCAGTTGACCGCGCCCAACGGTACTTTCGACAATCTGCTCGGCCTCATGTTCGCGGCCCCGGTCCCACCGTCGACTCCATTGGACGCCGACGCCACCAACGCCCCGCCGCCGTCGAGCGGACCGTTCATGTTCACCTCTGTCGATGCGCCACGCACGCTGACCATGGAGCGCAATCCGAACTTCCAGACCGTCAAGGATGCCGGAGCGTCCGAAGTCGCGGACGCCGGCGTCGACAAGATCACCCTGATCGAGAACAAGAACCAGAGCGCCCAGGTCACCGACATCATCCAGAACAAGGTCGATTTCATGATCGACCCGCCGCCCTCCGACCGGCTGCAGGAGCTCAAGTCGCGCTACTCCGACCGGTTCCGCATAGAGGACTCGATCAACACGTACTACATGTTCATGAACACCGAACGGGCGCCGTTCAACGATCTGAAGGTCCGCCAGGCGGTCAACTACGCCATCGATCCCGAGGCACTGAACCGCATCTTCGGTGGAAGACTTCATCCAACCCAGCAGATTCTGCCACCCGGCATGCCGGGCTATCAGGAATACAAACTCTATCCCGGCCCCGACATCGAGAAGGCGAAACAGCTTATCGCCGAGGCCAATCCAGCCGATCGCGATATCACCGTGTGGACCGATGACGAACCGGACCGCAAACGTATCGGCGAGTACTACCACGACCTGCTCACTCAGCTGGGGTTCAACGCGACCCTGAAGGTGATCGCGGGCGATGTCTACTGGACCACCATCGGCAACCAGTCCACGCCGGACGTGGACACCGGTTTCGCCGACTGGTTCCAGGACTTCCCGCATCCCGACGACTTCTTCCGCCCGCTGCTGCACGGTGACAGCATCCTGCCCACCAATGGAAACAACCTGTCGCGCGCGAACATCCCGGCCAACAACGCCAAGATGGACGAACTGCTCACCAAGCAGCTCACCGACGAGGGTGTCGAGCAGGGGTACGCCGACCTCGACCGGGCATACATGGAGCAGGCGGTCTGGGCGCCCTACGGCAACGAGCAGTTCACGACATTCCTGTCCGAGCGAATGGACTTCGACAAGTCCTATCACCACCTTCTGTTCAACCAGGACTACTCCTCGTTCGCGCTGAAGTAGTCGACGGTGGTCGCCGTACCCGAAGCTCCCACCGGGGTTCCCACATCGCAGGTCCAGGGCCGCAACCCGTGGTATCTGGCGTGGCTTCGACTGCGCCGCAATAAGGTCGCGCTGGGCTGTGGCGTGCTGTTCGCCCTGATCGTGGCCGCGTGCTTGGCGGCACCGGTGTGGGCCGACCACGTCGCCCACACCGGACCCAACGACAACCACATCACCGACACGGTCGTCATCGACGGCGCCGAAACCGACATCGTCGCGCCCGACGGCACACCCCTGGGACCCGGCCTGCACGGACGCTACCTGATGGGTGCCGATCAGAACGGCCGCGACGTGATGGTGCGCTTGCTCTACGGTGGACGCACCTCGATCTACATCGGCATCGCCGCAGCCGCGTTCACCACTGTGCTGGCCGTGATGGTCGCTCTGCTGGCGGGCTACTACCGCGGCTGGATCGACGCGGTGCTGTCCCGAATTCTCGATGTCATCTGGGCGTTTCCGGTGCTACTGCTCGGCATTGCGCTGGGTACCGCTTTGGCGATCGGCGGCCTCAAGCTCGGAGTGCTTGCCATCGCCGGGGATTCGATCTGGATTCCGATCCTGATCATCGGCCTCGTGTACGTCCCATACATGGCCAGACCGCTTCGCGGTGAGATTCTCGCGCTGAGGGAGAAGGAGTTCGTGGAGGCTGCGGTCGCCCAGGGTATGGGCCCGTTGCGGATCATGTTCGCCGAGCTGCTGCCCAACATCGTGTCAACGATGATCGTGTTCTTCACGCTCAACATCGCCAACAACATGCTGCTCGAATCGGCACTGTCATTCCTGGGCGCCGGCGTTCGTCCCCCGAATGCCTCGTGGGGGACGATGATCGCCGACGGGTACCAGCTGATCTACACCGCACCGCACCTGACCATTGTTCCCGGCCTGATGATCGTGGTTACGGTGTTGTCGCTCAACGTGTTCGGTGACGGTCTGCGCGACGCGCTGGATCCGAAAGCCCGTATCAGGCTGGAGCACTAGATGGCACGCTTCATCGCCAGGCGGGTCCTCGGGATGGTCGCCGTGTTGTTCGCGATCTCGGTCATCGTGTTCCTGATCTTCAACGTGATCCCCAATTCGGATCCCGCGGCACGCATCGCGGGCAAGAATGCCGACCCAGACCTGATCGCCAGGGTGAATGCCGACCTCGGTCTGGACCAGCCACTGCCGGTGCAGTACGTGACGATGATGAAGGAGATCTTCACCGGTCAGCTCACGTCATATGCGAGCAATCGCAATGTGGCCGAACAGATCTGGGAGGGACTGCCCGCCACTTTCTCCCTGTGCATCGGCGCGGCGGTGATCTGGATGTCGCTGGCCGTGCTTTTCGGCTACCTCAGCGCCGTACACGCCGGCAGATTTGCCGATCGGGCGCTGACGGTGCTGTCCCTGGTCGGCATCTCGATGCCGGTGTTCTGGCTGGCCGCCATCCTGCTGTACTTCCTGAGCTTCAAGGTTCAGCTCTTCCCCACGGGCAGCTACGTCGAACTCACCGACGACCCGCTCGACTGGGCGTATCACCTTGTGCTGCCCTGGTTCACGCTTGCGGTCCTCTTCATCGGCTTCTACAGCCGGGTGCTGCGATCCAACATGCTCGACGCGATGAACGAGGACTACGTCCGCACGGCGCGGGCCAAGGGGCTCAGCGACCGCCGGGTTCGGATCCGGCATGTGCTGCGCAACTCCATGATTCCCATCGTGACGCTCTTCGGTCTGGATTTCGGCATGGTCGTCGGCGGTGGTGCGATCCTCACCGAGACGGTCTACAACCTCGACGGCGTGGGCTTGTATGCCGGTGAGGCCATCCGCAGCCTCGACCTGCCGCCGCTGATGGCGGTGACCATGTTCGGCGCGTTCTTCATCGTGCTGTTCAACACTGTCGTCGACATTGCCTATGCCGTGCTGGATCCGAGGATTCGGCTGGGAGAGGCGGCACCGGCATGAGCGACGCTCGCAAAGCGAATCGACAACCCACGACTCTGCTCACGGTCGACGACCTGCGGGTCAGTTTCGCCACCGAGGACGGTGTCGTCCATGCCGTCGACGGCGTGTCATTCGAGTTGGCACCGGGAGAGGTCCTGGCCATCGTCGGTGAGTCCGGTTGCGGCAAGAGCGTGACCGCACAGACGCTGACCGGGCTGACGCGCGCCCCCAACACCAGGATCACCGGGTCGATCACCTACCGCGGACGGGAGCTGACGGGTCTGGACGACGAGGACCTGCGCAATGTGCGCGGGGAGGAGATCGCGATGGTGTTCCAAGATCCGATGTCGTCTCTGAATCCGGTGTACCGCGTGGGCGACCAGATAGCCGAGATGGTGCGGGCACATCGCGACGTCACCAAGAAGCAAGCGCTCGATCGAGCCGTGGAACTTCTCGCGTCGGTCGGGATACCGAATGCGCAAGCACGGGTGCGCAGTTACCCGCACGAATTCTCGGGCGGCATGCGACAGCGCGTCATGATCGCGATGGCTCTGGCGCTGGAGCCCACGGTGCTGATCGCCGACGAGCCGACGACCGCGTTGGATGTGACCGTACAGGCGCAGATTCTGAACTTGATCGCCGACCTGAATCGTGACCGCGATCTGGCGGTCGTCCTGATCACCCACGACCTCGGTGTGGTCGCCGAGATCGCCGACCGCGTCGTCGTCATGTATGCGGGTCAGATCGTCGAGGACGGGAGCCTCGACGACATCTTCTACGCCCCACAACACCCCTACACGTGGGGACTTCTCGGATCGCTGGCCCGGTTGGACCGACCCCGCAGCGAACGGCTCACCCAGATCGCGGGCGCTCCGCCGTCGCTGTTGAACCCTCCGACGGGATGCCGGTTCGCTGCGCGCTGCGCGTTCGAGTTCGACCGCTGCGATGAACCCCCACCGCTGGACCCAGGCAACGGTGGATCCCATCTCGACCGCTGCTGGCTGGGGCTGGACGACAAGGTCGAGGCGCGGTCATGACGGCACCTCTGCTGGAAGTCGCCGACCTCGTCAAACACTTCCCGATCAAGTCCGGCATCGTCGTCGAGCGCGAGGTAGGTCGAGTCCACGCAGTCGACGGCGTGAGCCTGACGCTGAACGCCGGCGAAACCCTGGGATTGGTTGGTGAATCCGGGTGCGGCAAATCAACGCTGTGCCGCGCCATTCTGCAGCTGACGTCGCCCACCTCAGGTTCAGTGAAATTCATGGGACAGGAACTGGTCGGCATGTCCCGCCGCGATCTGCGTCCGTTGCGCAGAAACATGCAGATGATTTTCCAAGACCCGTTCTCGTCGCTGAACCCCCGCAAGCGCGTCGGACAGATCATCGGCGACCCGATGGCCCTGCACGGTCTGGCAGGCGGGGCTGACCTCAAGCGTCGTGTGCAAGGCCTGCTCGAGCGGGTCGGGCTGCGCCCCGAGCACTACAACCGCTATCCGCACGAGTTCTCGGGGGGCCAGCGGCAGCGCATCGGCATCGCCCGTGCGCTCGCTCTGGAGCCGAAGCTGATCATCGCCGACGAACCGGTGTCCGCTCTGGACGTATCGGTTCAGGCGCAGATCGTGAATCTGCTCAAGGATCTGCAGGACGACCTGGGTCTGTCCTATCTGTTCGTGGCCCACGACCTCGGTGTCGTCCGGCACGTCTCCGATCGGGTGGCCGTGATGTACCTCGGCAAGATCGTGGAGAACTCCGGCACCGACGGTCTGTATGACCGGCCGATCCACCCCTACTCGAACGCGCTGCTGTCGGCGGTGCCCATCCCGGACCCCCGGCGTAACGCAGCCAGAGAACGGGTGGTCCTGGACGGCGACGTCCCGAGCCCGACCGACCCTCCGACGGGATGTCGATTCCACACGCGCTGCCCGTGGAGCACCGACGTGTGCGCCACCGAGGAACCTGCTCTGGAGTCTTTCGCACCGGGGCATGTCGCGGCCTGCCATCATCCCCGCAACACAGAAATGTCGGCCGATCGGCTGTCCCCTCCGCAGCCGATCGGACCGACGTTGTAAACCTAGGCGCGGGGAACCCCCGGGAGGAATCGGGGAAAACCCTATTTCTTGCCCGGGGAATGACCACCGGGTAAATAAACCGGGCCGATCAGGGGGTGTCAGGCACCAGAATCGGTATCGGATCGGGCAGGAACGGCACGGTCAGGTACGTCGTCGTGGTGCCGGCCGGTGTCGTCGGCGGTTCGGTCGTGGGCGGTTCGGTCGTCGGCGGAGTGGTCGGCGGCGTCGTCGTCGGAATCGTCGTGGTGGTCGTCGGCACGGTCGTGGTCGTCGTGGTCGTGGTCGTCGTGGTCGTCGTGGTCGTGGTCGTCGTTGTTGTGGTCGTGGTCGGCGCGGTGGTCGTGGTCGGGGCGGCCGTCGGAGGCGTCGTGACGACAGGGGGCGGCGCCTGCACAGTGGAGGGGGCCGGAGCCGGTTGCTGCGGCGTTTGTGGGGCGATGGTGACGGTCTCGGCCGGCGGCGGTGCGCTGGACGGCACGAGTGCGCTGCTCAGCGGCACGTTGCCGGGCCTCGGAGGATTCCGGTCGGATGAATCGACACTGGTCAGGGCAATCGCGGCGCCACCGACGGCGAGCAGGGCGACCGCGGCCACAATCCCGGTGAGCGTGAGCGGTATCCGCGATCGCAACCCGCCGTCTTCGTCGTCCCGCGTGATGACCTCGGTCTCCGCGTAGGAGTCGGGCAGTGCGTACGGGTTCGGCCGCTCCCGCGGCTCCTCGCCGCTGTAGGGAACGATGTCGTCGGACGCAGGGTCGTCCTGCGACCACGCCAGCGCGTAGGTGCTGTCGGGATCCTCCTGCGGTGTAGACACCACCGGCGCCATCGCGGTGGCCGCAACGGTCGCGGTATCGGCGCTGCGGCCGTACGCGGCGATCATCGCCGCTCCGATGGCCGCATCGAGCGCCGGCTGCGGTGTCGCCACCACCGGCACCCGTAAACGCTGCGAAACCTGTTGAGTGATAAGTGGTATGGACGCACCGCCGCCGACGATCGCCACGGATGTCACCGTGTTCCAGCCGATGTTGTTGCGCGCCAGCAGATCTTCGAGAGCCACGAAGACGCCGTCCAGCGGTCGGGCGATCAGCTCGTCCAATTCCGCTCGGGTGACCCGGATGTCGCCGCGAAATCGAGGCAGATCGACGCGAAGTTCGGTGGCGGTCTGCGACGACAGTCGTTCCTTTGCCGAGCGGCATTCCTCGCGCAACCGGGACAGCGAGCCGACCGCGGCGGTCTGACCGGTATCTGCGTCGGCCCCGCCGAAGCCGGCGAGCACGTGGGTGAGCAGCGACTGGTCGATCTGGTCACCGGCGAACTCGGCGTATCTCTCGGTGCCCCCGATCACCGTGAACGACGAGGATGCATCGACGGCGGTGATGCTGGTGCCACCACCGCCGAAGTCGAGCAGCACCGCGACTCCGCGGCGATCGAGGCCGGGGTTGGCATTGAGCGCGGTCAGTGCAGCTTGGGCGTCCGGGATCAGACGGGCCCCGGCCGGTGCGAGGACGGCACTCGTGGCGAGTGTCTCCGCCAATGCGGCCGTGGTTTCGTGACTCCAGTACGACGGCACTGCGATCGCCACGTCCGCGGCGCCCGCGGTCGTCGTCAGCGCCGCCATCGATTCAAGCGCCTCGACGACCAGTTGCTCGGCCGGATAGTTGCTTCCGTCGGCGCCGACCAGCGGCACCGGATCTCCGACGCGCTCGACGAAGCCGGACAGCACCACTGCGCCTGGGTGTCCGGCGTCGCCGCCGACTTCGGGGGCGCTGTGCTCGTGAAGCGTCAGCACCGAGCGGCGGATCACCGGTTGGTTGCCGACTGTGGCCGCAACGAGATTGGTGGTGCCGACAGACAACCCCAACGCATCGCTCATGTTCAGGACACCTTAGACCGCGACCGCAGACACCCGCACCTGACACTCCGCTCCGCCGGCCGCCCCGCGGGTCCGCCCATGAACAAAATTCGCCGTCTGTCCACACGACCGCGGGGGCGGTGTGTTGCAATGTCGGCATGAGTGACATCGACGACATCAAGCAGGTCAAATACCGCTATCTCCGGGCGCTCGACACCAAGCACTGGGACGACTTCGCCGACACTCTCACCGAGGACGTCGTCGGTCGCTACGGGGAGTCGATCGGGGAAGAGCACCACTTCGCCGGTCGCGATGAACTCGTCGAATTCATGCGCAATTCGCTCGGGCCCGAAGTGCTCACCGAACACCGGGTCAACCACCCCGAGATCACGGTCGACGGCGACGAGGCGACCGCCATCTGGTACCTCCAGGACCGAGTGATCGCCCCCGACTTCAACTTCATGCTGATCGGAGCAGGCTTCTATCACGACCGCTACCGCAAAACCGCCGACGGCTGGAAGATCAGCGAGACCGGCTACGACCGCACCTACGATGCGTCGATGAAGCTGGACGCACTGGAGTTCAAGGTCAAACCCGGGCGCGCCCTCAACATCTGAGTCATTCGGTGATGGCGATCATCGCCCCTGGCCGCAGCCAGCGCATGATCGTCACGAGCTTGGCGTCGTCGATCGCGACACACCCCGCGGTGGCTCCACCGTCGGTGCTGTGCACGAAGAACGCGCCCCCCTTCCCGGGGATGCGCGCCTTGTTGACACCCATGACGACGGCGTGCGCGTACTGGGGAATGTCGAGGTTTTCGGTGCCTGCACTCAACGACGTGTCGAACGGGCAGTTCGCCTCGTCGCACACCTGCATCGTGTTGTAGGTCGGGCTCTTCATGTCTCCGTCCCACCAATGATTGGACCCGACCTGGACGTACTTCAGACCGCTGCCCGGATCGGGCTGGGTGCCGAACGCGAAGTCCAATGTGTAGACACCCTTCGGCGTCATCATCGATCCGTCGAAGTGGTTGGGCGACATGCCTTTCTCGCCGATCTTGGCCGGTATCCCGACACCCCCGGTGACAGGCTGCCACCCCGCCGCGGTGCGTTCCCACACGTCGAGCTTCGCGTCGGAACCACCCGTGCCCGTGACAGCGAGCACCTGGGTGGCGGACCCGACGGAGTTGGCGAACCAGGGCGAGAACGCCGAGGCGTGCGGCGCAGTGAGAAAACCGAGCAGCGCGGCGGCCAGCAGAACCGCCACACGCACGAACTTTCTGTGACGGTTACGTCGCGGCGCGGTCGGCATGCACCAACTGTGCCATCCACGAACGCCATTTCGGCGCTTCTGCTGCGGCGGTGTCGGCCGAGTCATCACCGTAGAGGTAGAGGCTCACCATGACGCGGACCTCGCCGCCGGGGGCGCAGCCGCCGATCACCGCGACCCCGGGGCAGGGCCCCTCGAGCCGCACCATGACGTCGCGGAGTTCCTCAGCCTGGTGGATCCGGTGCACGATACCGCGCAGTTCCGGTGTCTCCGAGGGGGTTTGGAAACGCTGTCCGACGTCGACACCCGCGATGCCAAGCGCCGATGTCAGCGTCGACCACGCCTGCACCAAGTCCGCGGGATGCTGGGCCATCGCGACAGCATTGGCAGCGTGTTGCCCTGCGAACTCGCGTAGGTACAGACGCAGAACCTCGAAGAACCCGGGCCACCCGGTCTCGAAGCTCTCCAGTTCGGCGTCCCAGTCGTCGCGATCGGTGAACAAGCTGTGCACCATCCGCACCACGCATCGGTCACCCGAGTGGCTGGTCACGACGACCTCCGTCGCCACCGGCGGCGCGTCGCCATTCCAGCCGTGTTCCTCGTAGCCGAGGCGCGCGGGGGGCTCCCATTCGGTGATGACCCCTGAGCTGGCCTGACCGTCTCCGAAGTCGAATTCGATTGCCCCGCCGAGGCGTTCGTCGACCTTGGTCGGTGTGAACCAGGCACTCATCCCGGGCCCGGTGGCGATCGCATCCCACACCTGCTCGGGTGTCCCGGGCACGAGGAACTCCATCTCGACCCATCGACGGCCGTCGGCCTTCCTGATCGCCACTGTCAATCCTTTCTGGTGAGCACCGGGTAGGCGGCCAGCACCACCCGGTGCGGTCGCCCGCGGGGATCGGATTCGTCGTGGTAGCGCGCCACGAGCGACGTGACCGCGGTGGCCAGATCGTCGGTGAACGCGGCGCGATCGGCCGCCGACCGGAATGTCACCGCGGTGTCGATGGTCAGCGTCGCGAGACGCTTCCGCTGGCCCCGCGCGGCGTGCCACAGGTCGCCGACCTCACGGACGGCCCGCGCCGCCACCGCGATCAGATAGCTTGCTGACATCCTGTCTCCGGTGCGGCCGGGATCGGCCGCGACTGGTCCCAGCGCCCCAGGTGACACCACGTAGGACGACGCGGTCGCCACCAGCAACCGCTCCGTCAGCCCGCCCCAGCGACGTTCGCCCGCGGCGGTGACGAGACGGTGTTGTTCCAGCGCCCGCAGGTGGTAGTTGACCTTCTGCCTGGTGATTCCGACGCGTGAAGCGAGCGCCGCCGCTGACGCAGGTTCGGCGAGTTCGGCAAGCAGCCTGCCGCGGATCGGATCGAGGGCGCTGACCGCGGCCGCAGGATCGGCGATGACCTCAACATCCAGCACGAATGCCATCGTGCGCTTTGACAAATAAAGTTGTCAATGGCCGGCGGCCGATAGGTTGGCAGTCATGGAGCTCCGTGTTGTGCGATCCTTCCGTCGTCGCGGCCGTGGAATTCGCCAGATCGGTCAAGGCCTGGGAACGCTGGACCGCGAGGTCTTCGAGGCTGTCGCGGAGTCGCCCAGCCCGCTCCTCGACGCCGTGATGCCGCGGCTGACCAAGGCCGCCGACCATTCCAAGTTGTGGTTCGCGATCGCGGCAGGGCTGGCGGCGTTCGGCAACCCATCGATGAAACGGGGGGCCACCCGCGGCGTCGCCACCCTCGCTGTGACGAGCCTCGTCACCAATCAGGGCGCCAAGCGGGTCTGGAAGCGAGCGCGACCCAACTGGGCCTTGATACCCCTGGCCCGCCAGACCAGGCGCCATCCGACGTCCAATTCGTTGCCGTCAGGGCATTCCGCCAGCGCCGCCGCCTTCGCTGTCGGCGTCGGGCTGGAGAACCCGGCCGTCGGGCTGGGCCTGGCGCTGCTGGCCGGGCTCGTCGGGATGTCCCGGGTGGCTACCGGCGCCCACTATCCGGGTGATGTGCTGGCCGGCTTCGGTATCGGCGCGGGCATCGCGGTGATCGGGGGGAAAGTGGTGCCGCCGGTCGTGGACACCCGATTGCCCAGTGCCGGGCAACCGTTGCGGGTGGACACCCCGGCACGACCGGAAGGCGAAGGCGTCACCGTCGTCATCAACCCCGCCTCGGGCAGCGGCACCGGAGCGCGGGTCCTCTACGAGGTCCGCAACGCACTGCCGAAAGCCGAGACCATCGAACTCGACGAGCACGACGACGTCGCCGAGGTGCTCAAATCCGCCGCGCAGCGCAGCGAGGTTCTGGGCATCGGCGGGGGTGACGGAACGGTCGCCGCCGCGGCGGCGGTGGCCGTCGAGGCGGGCGTGCCGCTGGCGGTCTTCCCTGCAGGCACCTTCAACCATTTCGCCAAGGACATCGGCTGCGACACCACGGCAAGGACTGTGACAGCGATCCAGCGGGGCACCGTGTCGTGTGTGGACATGGTGTGCCTCAACGAAAAGCAGATGGTCATCAACACGGCGAGCATCGGCGCCTACCCACGCTTCGTCCAGACCCGCGAGAAGCTGGAACACAAGATCGGCAAGCCGCTGGCCGGCATCTACGCGATGTTCCACACGCTGCGGCGCGACGAGCCGGTCCGGATCGAGTACGACAACACGACATTGCAGACCTCGCTGTTCTTCCTCGGCAACTCGACGTACCTGCCGACCGGTTTCGCGCCGTCGCGGCGCACCCGGATGGACGACGGCCTGCTCGACGTCCGGATCCTGGAGACGGGCCGCCCCCTGAGCACCTTGCGCATCGTCACCGCGCTGGCGTTCGGGCGGCTCACCCGCAGCCCGCTGTATCACGAGTTGCGTGTTCCCGAGTTCGCGTTCCGGGCGCCCGACGGGCCCACCGTCCTCGCGCTGGACGGCGAAGTCGGTACCGAGCTCGAAGAAGCCAGCTTCAGCGTGCGATATCGAGCGCTGCCGGTTTTTCGTCCTGCTGTGTGACAGGTGATCGCGGCGGCACGAGCAACAAGCAGACAACGAAGTAGGCGTAGCCCAGCGCCCACCCGGCCAGCACGTCCGAGGGATGGTGGACGTTCAACACGACTCGCCCGATGCCGACGGTCAACACCACGACCGCACCCAGCGCGAGAAGCCAGCCCCGTTTCGCGGCGTCCACGGCCGGCAGGCAGACGGCAAGCAGCGCCGCCACGGACGCCATGACGCCGAGCGCATGGCCGGACGGGAACGACGTCCCCCACGCATCGACCATCGCCGTAGCGGGCCGTGGACGATCGGCGAAGTGCTTGGCGGTCTCGGTGACCAGCCCGCTGAGCTCGACGCTGACGATCAAGAAGATCCCCAGCCGGACGCGGCGGCGCGCGAACGCCACGAAGATGACCACCACGGTCGCGATCCGGAACGCTCCCGGCCCGAGCACGGTGCAGAAGACGTCCCACGCAGTCACCCAGCCGGGCCGGCCCGACCCGAACCGATAGAGCGGATCGAGGGCCCAGGCGTCCATCTGGGCCAGCCATGCCCAGCCCTGGACATAGCCGACCCACAGCAGCAGGTAGATCCCGAAGGCAACCACGGCGCTGCCGACGAGCCATCTGGTGTGCACTGTCACGTGAACAGTCTGTACCACGGTTTTCGGAGCAAATTCGGCGCAGGCGACTATGCTCCGCACATGGCCGATTTTCTTAAGAAGTTGTTCCGCATCGGCAAACTTCCGGCAGACATGCGCACCCAGGCGGAGGCCGAAGGCATCATCCATCTGACGGACTGCATCGGAGTGTGGGCCCGCTTCACCGGCCAGATCCCCGGGCGCAGGTCGGTCGGCCTGACCCGCGGCTACGGCGGAGCGCTGGTGCTGACGAACCAGCGCGTGCTCGCGACGGTGGGCGCGGTGCCTGGGCAATCCGGGCGTGCGGTGGACCTGCCATGGACCGCACCCCGATCCGGCGCGGTGCAGGGCACGCTGTCCGAGGCCGGCCTGGTACTCGACATCGCAGACCTGTCGCGGGTGGAGCCGCAATTCTCGGGAACGCTCTCGCTGACCTTCAAGACGAAGCTGACTGCCGACGAGTTGATGCAGGTGCCGTCACGCACCATCGCCTTCGACGTGCCGCCCACGTTCGTCTACCGGGTTCTCGGCGTGCCGCGCTGAGTCACCGCTGAGCTACCGTTCGAGCATGGCGGTTCTACTCCGGAAGTTGTTCCGAATCGGCAAGCTGCCCAGTGCGTTGCGCGCCGAAGTCGAAGCCGAGGGCGTGGTCTTCCTGTCCGAATACGTTGCGGTGACGCGGCGTTTCCGCGGAACCGTGCCCGGTCTGCGGTCGGGGGGAAGCATCGCAAGCTACGTAGGTTCATTGGTCATCACCAGGCAGCGAGTACTCGGGACGCTGTCGTCGGTGCCCAAGCTTGCGGGCCGCACCATCGACCTCAGGTGGGATGCCCCGCAATCGGGCGCGGTCAAAGCTGAGCTCTCCGAGACGGGCCTGACCCTCGACGTCGATGTCGCCGACATCGACAGCCGCTGCTCGGGGGAGCTCTCCTTGCACTACAAGGAACAGATCCCACGAGACGTGCTCGCACAACTTCCCCGGACATCGCTCGCGTTCGACGCCCCACCGGAGTTCGTGTTCCGCGCCGTCGGCGTCCCCTACCACCCCTAGAGACGCGCCATCTCCCGGTAACCGTCCCACACACTCGGGTATTGCGGCCGCCAGCGGGTCGCACCGCGCAGTCGGGCGTTGTCGACCCGTAGCGACCTCGTCATCGATGTCGCCCGGTTGCCCAGGAGCAGTGCTGCCCGGCCGGGCATCGAGAGCCACGGTCTGGCCCCCACCGCAGCCGCCATCGCGGTGCTGTTCTGTTTCGCGGTGACGGGACAGTCGTCGACGACGTTGTAGGTGGCCGGCTCTGCGCTCAGGCTCGCGACGACTGCTTCAGCAGCATCGGCGAGATGGATCGACGAGACGTAGCTGCCTGGTCTACCCGCTTGGAACGCCAGGTGCCTGCGGGCGAGCCCCATGATCATCTCGCTGTGGTCGGCGCCCCGCCCGTAGAACACGCCGAACCTCAGGATCACTGCCTCGCCGCCACTTTCACCGAACCTGCGGGCGCTGGCCTCGGCACCGTGATTGCCCGCCGAGATCGGGTAGTGGTCGACAGGCCAGTCCTCACCGATCCACCGGTTACCGCCGTCACGGTAGATCATCGCCACCGACTCCTGCAGCACCCGCGGTACAGCCGCCTCCAGTGCGGCGTCCACCACGTTCGCGGACCCCTGGATCCGGATCCGGTGGCAGTCCGTCCACGCCGACTTGCGCATGAACTGCGCCGGGGACGGCAGCGACGACGCCAGGTTCACCACCGCGTGGTGACCGCGGAACGCCATCGTGAGCCCGTCACGGTCGAACAGCGAAACGTGAACCGGTGTCGCGCCCTGCCGCCTGAGCGTCTCGGCTTTGGCATCGCTGCGCGCCAAGGCCGTCACCTCGTGGCCTGCCGCGACCAGTGCGGGCACCGCGTAACCGCCGATGGCTCCGGTGCCGCCGGTGACGAAAACCCGCATGGATCCACGGTAACCTCGCCGCCGCCGTGGCCTACGGTGAATTCTCACAGCATCAAAGGGTTGCGTGATTCCACCGTCGCGCGTTGCGTGGAGCCTCGACACCGAAAGGACAGCATGACCACAGCGCACCGGGACAACGTCCTTCTCGTGCATTGGCACGACCTCGGCCGCTACCTCGGGGCTTACGGTCACAGGGATGTCCACAGCCCACGGATGGACCGGCTCGCAGCAGAAGGGATCCTGTTCACCGCCGCGCACGCAACCGCACCGCTGTGCTCGCCGTCTCGCGGCTCGCTGTTCACCGGCCGCTATCCGCAGAGCAACGGGCTGGTCGGCCTGGCCCACCACGGCTGGGAGTACCGCGCCGGTGTCCGCACGCTACCGCAGCTGCTCTCCGAACAGGGTTGGCACACCGCACTTTTCGGAATGCAACACGAGACGTCCTACCCCGCGAAGCTCGGCTTCGACGAATTCGACGTGTCCAACTCGTACTGCGAATACGTCGTCGAGCGGGTGCACCGCTGGTTGGCCGACCCGCCGGAGAAGCCGTTCTTTCTGACCGCCGGGTTCTTCGAGACGCACCGGCCCTACCCGCACGACCGCTACAAGCCCGCCGACGCCGGTGCGGTGACGGTGCCGGACTACCTGCCCGACACCGACGACATCCGCCAGGATCTGGCCGACTTCTACGGCTCCATCACCGTCGCTGACGCGGCGGTCGGGCAACTACTGGACACTCTTGAGGCGTCGGGCCTCGACGGGACCACCTGGGTCGTGTTCGTCACCGATCACGGGCCGGCGCTGCCCCGTGCCAAATCCACGCTGTACGACGCCGGCACGGGCATTTCCCTGATCGTGCGGCCTCCCAGAGGCCGGGGTTACGCGCCGAGCGTCTACGACGAACTCTTCAGCGGTGTCGATCTTGTTCCGACACTTCTCGAACTGCTCGGCGTCGAGGTACCGTCCGACGTCGAAGGACTCTCGCACGCAAGACAATTGGTCAACACGAGTGCTGATTCCGTGCGCACCGAGGTCTACACCATGAAGACCTACCACGATTCCTTCGATCCGATCCGTGCGATTCGCACCAAGGATCACAGCTACATCGAGAACTATGCGGTGCGGCCACTGCTCGACCTTCCGTGGGACATCGCCGACAGCGCACCGGGACGGGTGCTCGAACCGCTGTCCCGGGCCCCGCGACCCGAGCGCGAGCTCTACGATCTGACCGCGGACCCTACCGAGTCGCACAATTTGCTGAACGGCGACGCCTCCGATGCGGCCGAGGCCATCGGCAACGAGCTGGCGCTGCTACTCAACGAATGGCGGCAGAAGACCAACGACGTGATCCCGTCCGAGTTCGCCGGTACCCGGATCGCCGAGCGCTACACCGAAACCTACCGCCACGTGCGTGGGCTTGAATTACCAAGTCGCAAGGCCAATGCCGCAGATCGCGGCATTGTGGAAGACCAAGGGAACCGGCAATAGATCCGCTCAGCGTGATCGAAATTCCCGGTGGTGCTGCACCCGAGAAAGGCAGTTATGCTCTCGCGCATGACCAGCCCGACGGCGTATCTGGTGCTCGCCTCCCAGCGCAGCGGCAGCACCTTGCTGGTCGAGTCGCTGAGGGCGACGGGCGTTGCCGGCGAGCCGGGTGAGTTCTTCCAGTATCTGCCGTCGACGAGCCAATCCCCCCAGCCGCGGCAGTGGTTCGAGGGTGTCCAGGACGAGTCCATTCTGCGGCTGCTCGACCCGCTCGACGAGGGCAAGCCCGACCTGGCGCCGCCTGAGATCTGGCGGGACTACATCCGCACCGTAGGCCGCACCCCCAACGGCATCTGGGGTGGAAAGCTCATGTGGAATCAGACGCCGCTGCTGCTTGCTCGATCCGCAGGCCTGCCCGACCGTTCCGGCACCGGGCTGCTGTCGGCAATCCGCGACGTCGTCGGAACCGATCCTCTGCTGATCTATGTCCATCGCCCCGACGTTGTGTCGCAGGCGGTTTCGTTCTGGCGGGCGGTACAGACCCGAGTCTGGCGCGGACGGCCCGACCCGGTTAGGGACGCGCGGGCGGAATACCACGCAGGTGCGATTGCGCATGTGGTCACGATGCTGCGCGCCCAGGACGAGGGCTGGCGAAACTGGTTCGCCGAGGAGGACGTGAAGCCCATGGACGTGCCGTATCCGGTGTTGTGGCGCAACCTAACCCAGGTCGTCGCGTCGATCCTCGAACAGCTCGGCCTGGATCCGCGCCTGGCGCCGGCCCCCGTGCTGGAGCGTCAGGCCGATCACCGGTCCGACGAATGGGTGGATCGCTATCGCGCCGACGCCGAGGAGCAGGGGCTACCGACATGACCGCGACCTACGACACCGTGCACGTCGACGAGCTGCGGCTGCTGGAAGCCGAGGCGGTGCACATCATCCGAGAGGTCGTCGCCGAGCTCGAACGGCCCGTCCTGCTGTTCTCGGCGGGCAAGGATTCGATTGTGCTGCTTCGTCTGGCGGAGAAGGCCTTTCGACCCACCCCGCTCCCGTTTCCGGTCATGCATGTCGACACCGGCCACAATTTTCCCGAGGTCATCGAGTTCCGCGATCGCCGCGTCACCTGGGAGGGCCACAAGCTGATCGTCGCGTCGGTACAGGAGACGATCGACTCGGGCCGCGTCGCCGACCCGGGTCCCGGAGCGTCCCGCAACCGGCAGCAGACGCGCACCCTACTGGATGCGCTGGAGGCGGGCCGCTTCGACGCCGCGTTCGGAGGCGCTCGCCGTGACGAGGAGCGCGCCCGCGCCAAGGAGCGCATCCTGAGCTTCCGTGACGAGTTCGGCCAGTGGGATCCGCGGGCCCAGCGGCCCGAGCCGTGGTCGCTGTACAACGGCCGAATCCGTCGGGGTGAGCAGGTCCGCGTGTTTCCGCTGAGCAACTGGACCGAGCTGGACATCTGGCGCTACATCCAACTCGAGAAACTTGAGTTGCCCTCGATCTACTTCGCCCACGAGCGTGAGGTTTTCGAGCGCGACGGGATCCTACTTGCCGTGTCCGAGTATGCGCAGCCCAGGGATGGCGAGGCCTCGGCCGTGGAGTGGGTGCGCTACCGCACGGTCGGCGACCTGACCATCACCGGCGCCGTGCGCTCGAAGGCGACGACGATCGACGGGGTGATCGCCGAGATCTCCGCCGCCACGGTGTCGGAGCGCGGTGAGACGCGCGCTGATGACCGGACGTCGGCGGCGGCGATGGAGGACCGAAAGCGCGAGGGGTATTTCTGATGACCGGGCGAGCGGAGCGCAGCAGAGTGACGGGGGAACAGCCATGACCACGCGTCAGCTGCTGCGGATCACCACCGCCGGGTCGGTCGACGACGGCAAGAGCACGCTCATCGGGCGCCTGCTGCACGACACCAACAGCCTCCCGCTCGATCACCTGGAGGCGGTGACGGACGAGGAGGGCGTCGCGGACCTCGCCGCGCTGTCTGACGGGCTGCGTGCCGAACGTGAGCAGGGCATCACCATCGATGTGGCCTACCGGTTCTTCTCGACGGAGACCCGCAGCTACATCCTGACCGACACACCGGGCCATGAGCGGTACACCCGCAACATGTTCACCGGCGCGTCCAATGCCCACGTCGCGGTGCTGCTCGTCGATGCGCGCGCCGGTGTGCTGCGGCAGACGAATCGGCACGCCAGGATCGCCAAACTGTTGGGCATCAAGCACTTCGTGGCCGCTGTCAACAAGATCGACCTGGTGGATTTCGATCAGGGCCGCTTCAGCGAGGTCGAGGCGCAGCTGCAACAGGTCGCCGCACGGCTGGGCGGCGTCGACATCACCGTGATTCCCGTCGCCGCCAAGCTCGGTGACAACGTGGTACACCGATCCACCAACACTGCGTGGTACGAGGGCCCCGCGCTGCTGGAGTACCTGGAGTCCGTCGAACTGACGGCACCCCACGCCGAGGCGCGCAGTCTTCGCCTTCCGGTGCAGTGGGTGTCGCGTCCCAGCCCGCAGCAGCGCCGTCGCTATGCGGGCCGTCTGGCGGCAGGCACACTCAGCGTCGGCGACTCCGTGGTCAGCCTCCCCGCGGGGACCCGGTCGACCGTCACGGCCGTCGACACTCTGGATGACGAACGACCGACAGCCGTTGCGCCACTGTCGGTCTCGATCGAGCTGGCCGACGACATCGACGTCGGTCGCGGCGACGTGTTCGTCAGCGGGAACGACGACGCTGTGCTCCCGGTGCTGGCCCGCGAGATCGACGCCACGGTGTGCTGGTTCCGCGACACTCCATTGCGCGCCGGAGACCGCCTCGCGCTCAAGCAGGGCACGCGCACCGTGCGGGCGACGGTGCAGGCCCTGCATTCACGGCTGGATCCCGAAACCCTGGACGAGATCGACAACCCCGTCGACCTTGTGCTCAACGACATCGGCTCGGTGACGCTGCGCACCAGCTCGATCGTGGTAGCCGACCCGTACAGCGAGAACCGCGACAGCGGCGCGTTCATCTTGATCGACGAGGCCTCGAACGACACCGTCGGCGCCGGCACCATCGTCGAAGCCCGCGAGGTCAAACCCGGCGAGCAGACCCGCAACGACATCCGTTGGCACCCATCGTCTTTGGAGCGCAGTTACCGAAGGTCGGCCACCGGCCAGAAAGGCGCAACCATCTGGTTCACCGGCCTTCCCGCGTCGGGCAAGTCAACGGTGGCGGTCGCGGTCGAGCGCGCACTCGTCGATTCCGGACAGGTCGCCTATCTGCTCGACGGCGACAACATCCGCCACGGCCTGTCCGACGACCTCGGCTTCTCGGCGGGCGACCGTGCCGAGAACATTCGCCGGGTCGGACATCTCACGCGGTTGTTCGCGGATGCGGGCGTTGTCGCATTGGCCTCCTTGGTGTCCCCGCTGAAATCTGACCGCGAGATCGCACGGGCGCTCAACGACGCGGCGAAGCTGCCCTTCATCGAGGTGTACGTGGCGACGCCGCGTGAAGAGTGCGAGAAGCGGGACCCGAAGGGTCTTTACGCCAGGGCACGGGCGGGCGAGCTCAAGGGGCTAACGGGTGTCGACGCTCCCTACGAACCGCCCGAGAACCCGGACCTGGTTCTCGACACCACCGGCGCCGACATCGACGAACTCGTCGCGAAGGTGATCGCGCTGCTCGACGAGCGTCGGGGCTGAGTTACTTCACCTGTGCCACCACGAAGATCCGGCGGAACGGGAAGAACGTGATGCCGTCGGCGCGCTTCGGATAGGCCGCGTCCAGCACCGGGATCAGTTCGGCCTTGAATTGCTCCCACTGCTCCTCGCTCAGGCCCGCGCGGACCGGGCGAAGCGCGGTGCCGTGGATCCATTCCAGCACCGGATTCTCGCCGGTCAGCTCGTGCACGTAGGTCGTCTCCCACGCGTCGACCGCGCACCCGGCGCCGGTCATCAGGTCTGCGTATCCCACAGCCGGCCGAGTGACCTCGGCCTTCTCGAAGGGATAATCACGTAACAGATATGACCATTCGGGGCGTTGCACGAGCGTGCGCACCGCCTGATGTGACGGTGCCTCGAAGTTGCCGGGCACCTGGAAGGCGATCCACGAGCCGCTGGGAAGTTGTCCGGCCCAGCGGATCAGCAGTTCGGCGTGCTCGGGCACCCAGTGCAGGGTCGCATTGCTGACGAGAATGTCGGTGCCGGGCGCGGGCGTCCAGTCACGCACATCGCCGACCCTCGCGTCCAGACCGCGATTTCGCGCGGCCTCCACCATCTCCGGCGAGGAGTCCCACGCCTCGATGACGGCGCCGGGCCAGCGGGCGGTCAGCGTCTCGGTGAGATTGCCGGGGCCGCAGCCGAGGTCGACGATGCGGCGCGGCTCATGCGCGCCAACCCGCGCCAACAGGTCGTAGAAGGGCCTGCCCCGGTGATCGGCGTACGTGAGGTAGACGTCCGGACTCCACATGGCGCCAGTCTCTCACCGACGTCGGCCACCGCGTTAGCATGCGAGATGTGGAGCCCGACAGTGTGCCCGTCGCATCCGTACCGGTCGACGAGTTGCCCATCCCGGTCCCCGACGTGCCGGGTGCCGACGCGACTGCGCGCGGGCTCCCGCGCCGGCAAGATCTGACGTTGCGACAGAAGGTCATCGTCGATTCGTCGGCAATCGCCGATCTGGCACTGCGGACGTCGATCGCGTCGCTTCTGAGCGCCACGATGGTGCCGTCGATCGCCGGTGCGCTGCGCCGGACACAGGCCGACGCCGAGAAGAAACACTTGAGGTTCTACGCCGAGCTGGCCGAGGCGAAGGATCCACAGGTGTCCTTCCCTGCGCCGCAGACGTTGCCGAGAGTGTCGTCGCGACCGGCCAACCCCGTCGCCGAGTGGGTGGCGAAGGGCAATGTCAGCAATATCCGCTTCCGGAGCAGCTTCGCGGCCGTCAATCCGGACATGCGCGAGCAATGTGCGGGATTCGTCCGCAACAACGTCGTGCATGCCCAGCATTGGCGTCATGACGACGGCCCGCGACCCACGCTGTGCCTGATCCACGGGTTCATGGGCTCGGCGTACCTGTTCAACGGGTTGTTCTTCTCGCTGCCGTGGTTCTACCGCTGCGGCTACGACGTCATGCTCTACACCCTGCCGTTCCACGGCGCTCGCGCAGAGAAGAACTCGCCGTTCAGCGGCCACGGCTATTTCGCCCACGGTATGGCAGGCTTCGCGGAGGCCATGGCACAGGCGGTGCACGACTTCCGGTCACTGCTCGACTATCTGGAATACACCGGTGTGGATCGGATCGCGCTGACCGGGATGTCGCTGGGTGGATACACCTCGGCGCTGATCGCCAGCGTCGACGACAGGATCCAGGCGGTCATCCCCAACGTTCCGGTCGTCACACCTGACCGCACCGTGGACGAGTGGTTTCCCGCCAACAAGGTTGTCGCCCTGCGGGATTGGATCGCCGGCACCGACACCGCTCTTGTCGAGGCGGCCACGATGTACTCGTCGCCGCTGAACTACCGGCCGCTACCGGCCAGGGAGCGGAGGCTGATCATCGCAGGCCTCGGCGACCGGCTGGCACCGCCGGAGCAGGCCGAGATGCTGTGGGAGCACTGGGATCGCTGCACATTTCACTGGTTCCCAGGAAACCATGTCCTGCATGTCAGCCAGCCGGACTACCTGCGTCGCATGACTCGGTTTCTCGCGCCCTTCATGTTCGACTGAGCACTGCTCCCACCGGCCACCGCAACTGCCCCAGAGTCTGGTGGTCGGCGCGGACGGGGTGTGCCGCGAGCCGCCGTTCCGACGACGGTGCCAGGGCGGACAGCGCGGCCCGGTGCCTGCCGCGCTCCGGGGTGAGCTTCGGCAGCGGTGCCCGCGCAGTCGGCCGCTCGGCAGTGCGCAGGGCACACGCCGCGGCGATCTCGGGTTGTGTTCTGCTGCCGGTGAATTCGACCGCTGTCCAGACTTCCTGCGCTCCGGAGGTCCGCGCGGCATCCAGAGCCTCGGTCAGCTGGTCGTCGACGGTGACCCGGTAGGCCGCCACGTAACCACCGCCGTCGTCGACACCTCGCCAGCTTTCCTTAGGCGTACCGGTGACCGGTGCGGCGGGCGCCTCGTCCAGCGACACGTCCCAGCCGAGCTCGCGCAGGTGGTCGGCCAATCGCCGCGCCGACAACTCTGCGGTGTCCTGCAGTGGAAGTCGCGCCGATCGTGCCGTCAGGGCCGCGACGTTGTCTGCCGCACCGAGGGTCACCGCGATCCACGTGGTTCGCGCTGTCCCGATGTCGCGGCTGAGCACGCGGACCTTGTCGAAGTCGATCCCATAGCGATCCAGGTACCCGGCCAACAGGTCAAGAGGCAACTCAGCGGTCTCGCCGGGATCGACGCGTAAGGTCACGGTCGCGTACTCGCCCGGCCGTAGCCCGGTGTCGGAGCGCCCCGTCAGCATCGCGATGCGGCGTCCGATCATCGTCGTCACGAAAAGCCCTCGCCACCAGGCGAAGAGGATGACGACCGCGACCACGGACACGCCGAGCAACCAGCGATCCGCGGTTGTCTGCCACGGATAGGCCATGGCGGCGGGCACCACGAACAGCGCGGCCAGCGTCAGGCGAACGGTCATGACAGGGAGTCCTTTCGTTTCGCGTTCACCACGAACGCGACGAGCACCAGCAGCACCAGCGCACCCACCCCGGCGAAAGCCACCACCTGCGGCAGCGGATCCTTCGGCGCGGGCGCGGGCGGCGCGCCGACCTCCCGCACGGCAGCGGGGTCGCCGTCGACGTCGACAGGCACGTTCCAGGTGAGCGCCGCAACCGGGTCGATCGTGCCGGCACCCACCAGATTCGACGGCGAACGCGCCGCGCCGTGGGCGGTGCCGGTGAGGCGGTCGACCACCTCCCGTGCGGTCAGCGTCGGGAATCTGCTGCGTACCAGAGCCGCAACGCCGGACACGTAGGCGGCCGCATAACCGGTGCCGCTGATGGGGTCCATCTGCTGCTCGCTGTTGAGCATGCCGTTCGCCAGGCCGCCGGCCTCGTCGTTGCTCACCGACGTGATGTTCTCGCCGGGTGCGGCGATCCCCAGCCACGGCCCCGCCATGGTCGACGGTGACGGTTGCCCCGCGGGTCCGAGCGATCCCACGGACAGCACGTACTGCTGCCACCACGCAGGAATCGACAGGGCGGTGACGCCGTTCCAGTTGCGTGGGTCCGACGGCAGCGCCGCGTCGGACAGCGGGTTGGCCGCGCACTCCGAGCCGGCGTCACCCGCGGCGGCGACGATCACGACGTCCTTTTCCACAGCGGCGTAACGCAGTGCCGCGCCGAGTTCGTTCTGATCGACGTCGAGGCCGGCGGGGATACAGGTCACCGCGGAGATCGTGATGACGCGGGCACCCATGTCGGTGGCGCGTACGACGGCGCGCGCCAGTGTCTGGGTGGCCACGGTCGCCCGGGCCAGAACGGGGTCCTCGCCTGAGTCACGAGGGGTGTAGCGGGGCGAGCTCTGTCGGATGGCGAGGATTCGAGAGCCGGGCGCGACACCCGAGAAACCGTCCTCGCCTGGCTGTCCAGCGATCAGGCCTGCCACGAGGGTTCCGTGCCCGTCGCAGTCGGTGAGACCGTCGCCGCTCTCGATGTAGTCACCGCCCGCCTCGACGTTGGGCAGGCGCGGACCCGGCTTCACACCGGTGTCGATGACCGCGATCAACTGCCCCTCCCCCTTGCTGTGCTGCCACGCTCGGGAGAGATTCAGCGAGAGCTGGTTCGGACTCACCGCACCGGGGTCGGAGCCGGGGATGACTCCGCTGGTGACGCACGGATTACGCTGCGCCATCGGCTCGACGGGTCCCGCACTTCCTGTCGGCGGGGCAGCCGCCGGCCCGACTTCGGGCGGGGTGATCGCGCCCGCCGGGGCTGCGCTCAGTGCGCCGACACCGGCCGTCACCGCGATGACGGCGAACGCGCGCTCAAACTTCATGCCTCAGAACCCGTTCAGAACCCAGGCGAACAATCCGACCAGATACGCCATCACCGGGATCACCGAGGCGTCGAGTCCCGCAGCGACGAAACCGACGAGGCGGCGCATCGGCAGGGAGTACGTATCCGGTTGCGCCACTCGCGGATTCAGCGCAACGACAGCCCATGCCAGAACCAGCACCGCCAGCGCGCCCAGCGTCACCCATGCCGCGGTGTACTGTCCCGATGCGGCGAACAGGACCAGCAGTACAAGCGTGAGCAGGTAGGAGTGTCCGAGCAGCCACGCCTTGCAGGTGGCGGAGTCCCACACGCGAGCCCGCAGCGCGGCGGCGATCGCGGTGGCAGCGACCAGGTACCAGGCCCACGCAGACACGGCGCCGTCTCCGGTGACGGCGGGCCACAGCACGACGACCGAACCGGTCACGGCCAGCAGCACACCCGCAGCGATGAAGCCGGTCTGGTGCGAACTGCCCGCGCGGATGCGGCGGGGCAGGTCCTCGAGGACCCGCAGCGGCGGGGCCGACGGCGTCGGGTCGCCCGGGGCGGGGATCACCGGGACGGGCAGCCGCGCGCACATTGCCGACAGCTGGGCGGCTTGCATGGTGATCAGGAGTGCCGCGAGAAGCAGTGTGCTGCCGATGGTGACCGGGTTCAGCGTCCACAGCGTCGCTGCCGCGGCGGCGAGCGCGACACCCAGCGCGGTGGCCGCGGCGGCGGTGAACAGCGCGATCGCTCGTTCTCCGACGGTGATGCTGATGATCGACCAGGCGGCGACACCCGCGGCCCCGAGAAGCACACCTGACGGACCGAATTCGCCCGGCACCGCGAGCGCGAAGGCCGCAGCGACCGACGGCAGCGCGGCCGCGGCGAGGATCGTCGCCAGCCGCGGTGAGCGTGCCCTGGCCAGCAGGGCACCAAGTACGGCGGCGATGGCGACGCCGCTGACGGCGAACACCCCGAACACCGAATCGGTGACAAGCCGGTGGGCGACGGCCAGGGCAGTCGCGGCGAGAATCAGGCCGGTAGCGGCCAGCGTTGCGCACCTCTGGATGTGCGCTGTGCCCCAAGGCTTTTCCCGTTCGGCCGAAAAGATCATGGCGGCATCGGCGATGTCTTCGACGATCCGCGGCGCGGGCGGTCCCGCCGGGACCGGCTGGAGGGCGAGAAGGTCGCCGTCGACGACACCGACCGTGTTGAGCGTCGCGTCGAGGCTGAACGGGGCACCGCCGATCGGTGCGAGGCTCAGAAGCTGTGCACCGCCGACAGTCTCATCGGAGGGAGCGACGATGCGCTGCACTGCCGGGATGATCTCCCGTAGCGGAAGTTGTGCCGGGAGGGCGATTTCGGTGAGCCGGCCGCGGCCGTCGGGCTCACCGTCGACTTCTGTCGCGGTGAGGACGGCGACCCGGACGATCGGCATCACCGCGCCGAGGGTGTCGCCGGTTCTCAAAGCAGACTCTGGCATCGTTCTTCTTCTCTCTCAGCCGTGTGTTCGTCGAAGTCTCGGGACATCGGATGGTCAGGGAACCAGGGGCCGTCTGGCAGTGCCGCAGTGAGGCGCTCCACCGCCGCGGCGATCGCCGCCGAGGATCCCGGCGCGAAGGTGGAGATCCACTCTCCATCGAAAGCTTGTGACGGGCTCACCAGGACCCGACCGAGTTCGGTGTCGACGACGCTGACCCCCACGTCGGTGCTCTGGCGGTGTCCGTCACGGTGCTGTCCGGCCACGATCTCGACGTAGGTCCGCGACTGTTCGAATGCAGCCACCACCACGGGGCGCGCGCTCGGCGGGATTCCCAGATAGTCGAGGAGGTCGTGAACAGCTGCGCCGCCGCGGATCTGGTCGTCGGCCTTGGCCCCGACACGGGCGGGCAGCGAGAATGCCTCGAATCTGGCAGGCATCCGCCCCGACAGCCCGGCCGTCAGCACGGGTACCAGTGCCTCGGGATGGTCGATGGCCATCTCGGTGAGGGTGACCAGGCCTCCGCTGCGCAGCGCCACGACCGTGCCGGACTCGTCGCGGGCGACGATGCCACGCAGCATCGCGCCGCGCGCACCCACGAATCTGAGCTCGAGCCATTGCGCGGGCCTGCACACGGTCCGGACCCATTGCGCCACCGCAGGATCGACGCCCCGGGCGGGAGTCAACACCCCGGCACGGGTCAACCGCTCGGCCTGTTCCCGCTCGAAATCCTCCCGCTGCGACAGGTCGCTGTAGGCGGGCGTGATCGCCAGCACCCACGGATACGACCCGGCGCCGAGGATCTCGGCGAGATGCCAGGCAGATCCCGCGGTCAGCTCGACGGCGTTAGCGCGCACGGATACCCGTCAGCCCCACTTGGCGCCTTCGGCCTGATCACGGGCGGCCATCGACGTGGTGTTCATTTCATGGGTGCTCGCCATCGCGCGGTAGGCCCGAACCAGTTCCTCCAAGCTGGTGTTCCACTGTGCCTGCCAGGCTTGGTAGGTCATCCCGGTGTCGCCCTGCCAGGCGCTCTTGAGCGCGGCCTGCTCGCTGGCGATGTCAGCGCCGATGGCCTGCAACGCGCCTGCGTACGAGGCCATTTCGCCGGCGTGGTTGAGCATCGCCGGGTAGTTGTACATGATCTGCGACATAGGAGCGGCTCCGATCAGACGACGGGGTAGTTGCTGGCGGCGGCGGCATCTTCGGCGACGTACGACCCTGCGGCGTCACCGACGTTGGCCTGGGCGATGTCGAGCAGCGCGTTGATCTTGGCCGAAACCTCGACGAAGCGGGCGTGTGCGGCCTGGAATGCGCCTGCCGACTCACCCATGTGGAAGGCCTGGGCGGACTGCGCCGCACCCTCGGCCTGGGCGATGGTGCTGCGCATCAGCGCCGCCTTGGCACCGAACGCCGCCTCTGAGGCGACCATCTGGGGAATATGAGCATCCAAGAGACTCATCGGTTTTCCTCTCTGTTGTGGTGGTTTTCTCGATCGTCGGGTTCGTCGGCCGGATCCCATGACCCCGGCAGCATGGGCTCTTTGGGGCCTCCACCGAACGCGCCGCCTGCCAGCGTGGTCAGGCCGGCGGCCTCCTCGGTCTCCTTGGACACGGTGCCGGAGAACCCCATCGGCCCGGCGCCTCGGGCGGAGGCGGTGACGCGGGGCTCGGGCGCGGCGGGCGGCCCCTGGTCGGGTTCGTCGTCGTAATCCAGGTACGCATCGGCGTATCCGCGACCCTTGATCTCGTCCTTCTGACGGCGTCGGCGCTTGCGCCGCTCCGCCGCCGAGGCGGCCACTCCCGACGCCGCGGCCGGGATTCCCGCGGCCGGCGCCTTGGCACCCGTGGTGTCGCGGACGGTCGGCGAGAACCCCTCTCCGGGATCGCGTCCCGCGATGACGTAGGGCACGAACGGCGCGGCCGCGGCCGCCGGTGCACCGGGTGCGGGCGCCGTCCCGGTGCTGACGGTGCTCGGTGACACCGGGGCGGTCCCCGGGGCAGGCGGCGCGGACATCACGGGAGGAGGGTTCGCCTGCTCGGATCGGGTGGGCGCGGGCTGCTCTGCTGCGGGCTCCTCGGCGGGTGTCTCCGCCGGCGGCATGTTCAGCATGTCGAGCAGACGGTCCAGCACACCGGCGACGATCGCGAGCGTGGTGATCAGCAGCGGTAGCAGAAACAGCGACGGGTAGAGGATCGACGCTCCGACCCAGGAGACGACCTGGTACACGACGGCGAACAGGAACGGCCCCCACGTGATGAGCGCCTGCGCCGGGTTGGTGAGGAAGTCGACGATCAGCTGGATCGTGTTGCCGATCGGATCCCGCAGGAAGTTGATGATCGGCTCGAACAGGAACCGCAGGATCTCGCCGTAGAACCGCAGCAGGTCCTCGATGATGCCTGAAACACTCAGTGCGGAACCGGCATCGGCGGCCATCGGTTGCGCTGCAAGCGCGGACATGTCGGCGGCCACCCTGCCGGCCTCCCCGACTCCCGGCTTGAGCACGAAGGGCGCCGGGGTCGATGCCGGGGTCGCGGCGAGCGCTGCCCCGGACACCGCCTGATAGGTCGCCATCGCCGTGGCCGCCTGTATCCACATCCGCACGTAGTCGGCTTCGTTCACGGCGATGGGGATGGTGTTGATACCGAGGAAGTTCGTGCCGACGAGAATGGCGTGGGTGGTGTGGTTGAGGGCCAACTCCGGCACCGTCGGGATCGTGGCCAGCGCGCTGGAGTAAGCCGCCGCAGCGGTCTCGTGCGCGACCGCAGCGGCGGCGCTGTTGGTGCTCTGCTGGGTCAGCCACGTCAGGTACGGCGTGTGGGCCGCGACGTACTGCGCGGAGCTCGGGCCCACCCAGGCTCCTGACTGCACACCCGCCAGGATGCTGGTCAGTTCTGCTGCCGCCGAGGCGTATTCGGCGCTCAGCCCTTGCCAGGCACCCGCTGCTGCGAGCAGTGACCCCGGGCCGGGACCGCTACTGATCAGCGTCGAGTGCACCTCGGGTGGCAGTGCCATCCACACTGGGGCTGTCACGATCGGGGTGAGCGAAGCGACGGGGAATTCACGTCAGACCCCGCGCGCGATCGCATAGGTCGATGCGGCCATCGCGTCGCCGCTGACGTAACTGGCGGCGGATTCGCCGACGCCGAGCCCGGAACGGCTCAGTTCCTCGACACCCTGGGCCGCCATCGCTTGATGCTGGGCACCGGCGGCACTGAATCCAGTTGCCGTCTGCAGGGACACCGCATCGGCAGCGGGCGGAAGAACAGCCGCCACCGCGGGGGCGGCCGCCGCGTGAGCGGAGGCCATTCTCGCGGCGAGCGCCTCCACGGCGGCGCTGGCCGCCGTCAGACCTTCTGGAACTACTCGCAGGTTCATCAGCTGTATTCCTTTCCGCTGGTTCCGGATTGCGCGGCAGCGCCCTCGGCGGCGAGGGGGTTGACGAGTTGGACGAACGTCGGGGTGTCGGTGTCGTCGAGCAGCATGGCGCGGCCGGCGGGCAACCTGCTGAACCGGTGGCCACGAATCTTCCCGCTGTCCTGGGGATTTCCCGACAGCAGCAGCGTCGTCGCCTGCAGGTCGTTGAGCCGCCGTAACAGGGGCGCCGTCATGACGGCGTGCGCCGAACCTGCCGCCCGCGCCGTGACGATGACCCGCAGACCCAGTTCGGATGCCTGGGCCAGCAACCCGATTATCGACGTCCACGGCCGCTGGCCGGCGAAGGGGCCGCTCATCGCGGGACCGTCGGGGATCTGGTCGACGTCGTCGATGATCAGGTAGTGCAGGTGCTGGCCGGAGCCGTTCCCGTTGCCGTTGCCGCCGTTGCGGTATGTCCACCCGCTGAGCTCCTGCGGGGTGAGACCCGCAGGGGGGCGGCGCTTTTCCAGCAGCGCGGACAGGCCGAGCATCGCAGGCAGGATCCGGTCGACGTTGGGGGTGTACTCGTTGTCGGGGAAGATGGGCTCGTCGACGAGCTGCAGGCGCCGGTCGATCACCGTGAACGCGACCTGGTCGGCACGGGAGTTCTCCCGGATCGTGCGGATCAGGTGACGCAGCAGGGTCGTCTTGCCGGTCTTCATGTCCCCGAGCACCATCATCAGCGGATTGTCGGCGAAGTCGACCGCGACCGGCGCGAGGTCCTCTTCCCGCGCGCCGATGACGACGCGCTCGGGCGCCGGGTACAGCGAGCCGAGTTCCGTCGGCGACAGGTTGGTGGGCAGCAGGCGGACCGGCGGTGCGCTCTGCCCGGGGTAGCGGGCGTTGAGCGCCGGGATCGTGTCCAGCGCGGGACGGGCGAACAGGAAGTGCTCGGCGTCCATGGTGAGGCCGCGACCCGGCTGGTCGGCCGGTACAGCCTCTGCAGGACGGCGCAGAGCACCCGTCACGCGAACGTTGCTGTCTCGGGCGTCGTGCAGTCGCAGCTCCAGGCGCAGGCCGAGCCCGTCACGCATCGCCAGCGGCACCTCGAGCCAATTCGGCGTCGTGATGACGACGTGGATGCCGTAGGACATTCCGGTGTTGGCCAGCTCGGTCACCCTGGCCAGCAGTGGGTTCCGCGTGTTGAAGGTGTCGGTGTTATCCCGGCTGAACGCATAGAGGTTGTCGACGATCAGGAACACCTCGCCGTAGCCGTCCTGATACGCGGCGCCGCTGTTGGCGGCTGCCGATCCCTGGCGCTGGCGTATACGGAGTAGCTGTTCGAGTTCGCCGAAGGTCCGTCTGATGCGTTCGGGCTCCAGCGGTGAGGCCACGCTGCCGACGTGTGCGAGGCCGTCGAGGGCGCGCAATTGCCCGCCGCCGTAGTCCAGGCAGTAGAACGTGACATCGCCGGGCGCGTGCAGGGCTGCTGCCGACAGCACGAAAGTCTGCAGTGCCGTGGATTTCCCGGACTTGGGGCCGCCGTGGATGACCATGTTGGCGGCCGCAGACGTCGCATCGAAGATCAGCGGATCACGACGCATGTCGAACGGCCGGTCGATCTCACCGAGCGGCCATCGCCATTGGCGGGGTGCGACACCCGAGCTCTCCAGCACTTTCCGCAGCGGGATCGACTCGTCGAGCGGCTGCAACCACAGCCGCGGCGCGCGGGGTCCGTACTGGGCGAGCTGGTCGCCGATCGTGGCGATCAGCTTGCGGGGTGGCAGCACCTCGACATCGGCACCGTCGTCGACGATGACGGTGTCGGGTTCGGGGTCCACCCAACCGGCACTGAACAGCTGTGGCTTGGGAATCGCGTGCACCAGAATGGATCTGTCGACGCGTGGTGGCTCATAGATCCCGTCGACGTAGGTGCTGCGGAACTTGACCGGCAGGGCCCCTGGCGCGGGGACCAGGAAGCCGACACCTTTGTGGTCGCGACCGGATTCGATGTGGTACGCGTCTTCGACCCCGATGATCTGGCGGGACACCGCGGGGCTGGCGACCTTCAGACAGATCCGGTACGAGGTGTTCTTGTCGATGTCCTTGATCCGGCCGACGTCGAGCGTCTGAGACGCGAACAGGAGGTGGATGCGGAACGAGCGGCCCTTGCGCGCGACGTAGTCGAACAGCTCGGCGTATTCGGGGTGGTCGGCCAGCATCAGGGTGAACTCGTCGGCCACCACGAGCAGCGTCGGAATCGGCGGCAGATCAGCGGCTTCTCCTGCCGCGGAGGCGCGCGCGTTTTCGTATTCGGTGACGGAGTTGAACGCGCTGCCCTGTACGCGTCGTCCGCTCTCCTTGAGCAACTGCTCACGTCGTGCGACCTCGCCGCGGAGTGTGTCGGCGAACCTGTCGGCCAGCGAACGCTTTTCGGCCATGTTCGAGATGACGGCGACCACCTGCGGGAAGTTCCGGAAGATGTCGGCGCCCGCTTCGCCCTTGAAGTCGGCGTAGATCACGATCAGACGGTCGGCGGAATGTGTTGTCAGAAGTGACAGCAAGATCGACATCAGCGTCTGCGACTTGCCCGAACCGGTCATGCCGATCATCAGACCGTGCGGACCCATACCCCCTTCGGCTTCGTCCTTGAGGTCGAAGGTCAGCGGCTCACCTGTCGAGGTCACTCCGATGGGGACCCGTAGCTCCTCATCGCGGTTGCGCGGTGCCCACAGCGCGGCGACGTCGAGCGCGGATGCGTCGGGAACGCCGAGCAGTGTGGTGAACGTCGCGCCGCCGGTGGTCGTGGACCGGCCGTGGGTCGGATTGGAATCCCAGCGGGACAACCGGCGCGCGATGTGCCTGGCGTCAGCGGATGCCAGGCGGTCGGCCGTGTCGATATAGGCGGCCCAATTTCCGTTCTGCCAGCGCTGGATCCGCCCGTCCGCGACACGCAGGATCGGCCGTTCGGGATCTGAGTACTGCTCGCGGTGCGGTTCCCGCGTCGACCGGTGGATCAGGGTCACGCCTGCCACTCCGCGGCCCACGAGGTCGTCGGGGTCGGCGTCGGGATCGTCGATCACGACGAGCAGGTGCTTGGCACTGGCCGATGCCCCGCCGGTGAAAGGGCCCCGCTCGGCCAGAGTCGGCGCAAGCATCCTGCGCAGGTCGACGACATCAGCGGCGAGGTAGCGGGCCGGACCGACACCGTCGACGCGGCCCGGCACGTCCACATGTGGTAACCACTTGAGCCACGACCACGAGCTTGTCTCCAAACCTGGTCCTGCATAGGCGATTCCGAGGACCGACGGGTCGTGCCACGTCATCGCCTGGGCGATCCATGCGCGCAGCGCGCCGGCGACTTCGCTGTCGTCACCGAGTACCGTCAACCGCGACACCCTGGTCAGATCGATGCCCGCCGGGGCCTCGTGCAGGGTGCGCTGGGTGTCGAGCAGACCGCGCAGCGTCGTATGCGACACCGGCTCCAGGTCGACTTCGTCGGCGGTGTCCTTGACCCGCAGCGTGGCGTCCAGTGCCTGATCGTGCAGCCCGGCCCGCAGCACCAGGAAGTCGGCGTCGTGCGGATCGCGTTCCCACTGTCTGCGGGTGCCCGGAATGCTCATCAGCGCAGCGGGTTCGGGATGGGACCACTCGAGCGCGGCCCGTTGTTCGTCAGCATGGGCCCGGACGTTGTCGCGGACGACGGACAGGTACCGCAGGTAGTCGGCGCGTTCGGCGTCGACCTCCTCGGTGCGCATCTTGTTGTCGGTGCCGCGGTAGAGGGCGGTGGCAGCGAGCAGCAGCACGAACGGGAAGAACAGGGTGGTCGGCGAGATGAGCCGCAGACCCGTCGCGACGAGCGCGACGATCATCCCGACGATGAGGATGACGATGAGGTACGGCAGAGCGCGCCGCAACAGCGATGGTGGGACAACCCGCGGCAGTTCGGGCGGCGGCTCGATCGTGATGGTGCCCTTGCGAACCACCGGGGCGGGGACCCGCCTGCGGTGTTCGAATATCAGCCTGCTCATGGGTTCTCCAAACGAGTGAGTTGCTCCACTCGGGCCGGTGCGGGGTTCGGCGCCAGCGTGTCGTGGGCCAGCAATGCGTCGCCGCGCGACAGCGTCGGGCCTGCTGCGAACTGGGACAGCACCGACCACGGAATGGGCAGTGGCGCAGAGGTCAGGCCGAGATCCTCGACCGTCTCGCCCGAGTCGATGCCGTAGCGGACGCCGGTGTCACTCACCCAGAACAGCGCACCGCTGCTTTCGACGAAGTAGCCGGTGCCAGGCGGCATCGCGACCTGGTTGGCGGGTCCGCCGGCGACGCCGGCACTGACGAGGCCGACGGGCCGCAGCCCCTCCGGGATCGGCAGCGCGGCTCCGGACCGCAGATTGAGCGAACTATGCTGTGCACCTTCAGGTTTGGCCCATGCCGCGCAGATCACCGGATCGGCTGCGGTGTCGACCAGGGTCACCCGCTCCTCCGGATAGGCCCCGGTGTCTATCGCTTCGGCCTGCGGGGTGCGTGCGATGACGTCGGCCTCCAGTCGGGGTGGCTGCGCCAGACCCCAGGAGTTGCTGTTGCGCAGGATGGCAGCGACGACCGGCGAGATGGGCTGCAGACCATCCATCAGCACGACGTAGTGCCTCAGTGTGTCGGCCGAGCCGTCGGTGTCATAGGCGACGACGACCGAGCCCACCGGGAACGGTTCGGGTAGGCCGAGATCCGAGGGCAGGCCCGCGCCGACGATCGCCGGGGTAACGAGGGCAGGTGATTCCGGGATCGCGTTGAACAGCCCGGAGGCGATGGGTTGCGGCGGGGCGGCGTCCACACCGATCCCGACGCCACCGGTGACGGCGCGATCGGCGAGGTCGATGGCGCTGCGTTTACCGTTCCACAGCAACCAGGTCCTGCCCTCGTTCTCGGCCAGAACCGCGTACCCGGGCGGCAGCGCAACCGCACGCTCGCCGTCTTCGGCAGGCCGGCCCGCGATGACCGTGACGCCGGTGACGCTTCCGGTCGCCGCGTCGCACACCGTCCAGTACGCGTCTCGGCTCGCGTTGGCGACCATGCGCTCCGGTGCACCCGGGATACCGAGCATGTTGCCGCGCGGGAACTGGTCGAGCTCGCTGCTCTTCACCATCGCGGGGTTGTCGGCCCTACCGGTGATCAGGCGCGCCGAGGTCAGATTCAGCACGGGGTGCAGTTGATCGCCGAGCCGGACGTACAGCGCGGCCGTATCGCGGTCGGCGAGAACTGCATCGGTGCCCGCGTCACCGGCGGGCCGGATCAGTGAGAACAGGAAGCAGCCGATCAACCCGGTCACCAGGATCAGCGCGCCGACGATCACGGAACGCGATTGCGTGCGCAGCGGGTCGACCAGCATCCGGGTGTCGTGCAGCGCGACACCGGACGCGATGCGGCGCATGACGAATCGCCAGCCGGTGACCTGGTGCCGGGTGACGAAGCCGCGCCGGTAGCCCACCCGCTCCGGGTTCTCGTTGACCGGTGTGCGGGAGGTGAACGACCGTCGTTCGCCGTCGGGCCCGCTCATTGCGGCACCGACAGGCCGAGACCGCGCAGCTGCGGCGCGACCGAGTTGGCGACATCGCCGGCGGTGATGGTCATCAATTCGTCGTCGGTGAAATCGTCCGAGTCGGAGTGATCCAGCCGGTATTCGCGTTCCTCTTCGGAGCGTTCGACGAGGTTGCGCACGAAGCGGCCATTGCCTGCGATGTCCAGGCTGCGACGCTCCACACCGTTGGCGTCCGGCGTCGAGGACGCCGCCAGGTGGGCGAACAGCTTCTCCATGTCGGTGCGGGCCGCGTCCTCGAAGCGCGAGTCGCGCTTTTCGGCCATGCGCGTGGCGATTTCGACGAGCTCCTTCGGTGAGTACGACGGGAAGTCGATGCTTCGGGTGAACCGGGATCGCAAGCCCTCGTTGGCGTCCAGGAACGCGTCGAGGTCCTTGCGGTATCCGGCCACGATGACGACGAGGCGGTCGCGGTCGTTCTCCATGCGTGCCAGCAGGGTGTCGATCGCAACGAGGCCGAAGTCGTTCTTGGCGCCCGTCGACACCAGCGCGTACGCCTCGTCGAGGAACAGCACGCCGTCGAGCGCGCTGTCGATGATGGCGTTCGTCTTGGCCTCGGTCTCGCCGATGTGCTGACCGATCAGGTCGGCCCGGTGCACCTCGCGCACCGTCTCCTTCTTGAGAAGACCGAGGCCGCAGTAGATCTTGGCGACGACGCGTGCGATCGTCGTCTTTCCGGTGCCCGGAGGCCCGGCGAACACCAGGTGATTGGTGCGTTGCGCCACGGCCAGGCCACGCTCCTGGCGCTTGATGGCCATGGCCACAGAGCTTTTCAGCCGCGCCACCTGGTACTTGACTTCCTCGAGCCCGATGAATTCCGCAAGTTCGGCTTCGGCTTCGACGAGCAGGTGTGCCTTGCGGTCCTTGGCGCCGGGATCGACGAAGTCGGCTTCGCCCGGTTCGGTTTCCGGATCCCACGGATTGCTCCGCGCCTCGATGCGGGCGGCGGTCGTCGTCGGTATCCCGAAGCTGGTGTCCAGCAGTGCTTCTTCGATCTGCCCGTTCTCCGGATGCGCGGCGTAGAGCTCCTGCAACAGCTGTTGGGCGTCGTCGTCTTCGCCTTGTGCGCGCAGCGCCAGCGCCTTCGCGAGTCCCCCATCGACAGCGGCCACGGCGACCGGGCCTTCGGGACGCTCCAGGTGTGACAGCGCCGGGGCGAACATGCCCAGGCGCGCCAGGGCGATACCGAGCGTGATGCGGGCGGCGTGCGCCGGCGTCTCGTCGAGGGTCTGGTCGGTGACCAACGGGGTCAGCATCCGGACCACATCCGACCAGCGGGCCGTGCGGTAGTAGATCGCCACGCGGACCCAGCGGGCATCCAGCCAGTCACGCCGACGGTCGAGAAGAGCCCCGACCAGTTCGTCGGCCTCCTCGTAACGGTGGGCGTCGGCCAGCCGAACGGCATACGCGAGGGCGAAGTCGTCGACGGTGGTCGCCCGGAACTGCAGATACAGGCCGCTGTCATACGAGAAGCCCAGCGCGCCGGGCGCAAGCTCGATCTGGCGCTGCAGCACGCCTGCCGTTGCCGCCGATGTTTGCCAGATGGCCTCGACGACCTGCGGCGACATGTCACCGGACGCGGCCAGGCCGATCCACGCGTCGCACTGATCGTTGGCGATACGTGTCAGTGCGGCGAATCCTGATCGCGCGGCGGACAGGTCTGCGGGGCGCCTGCGCTCGTGCACGGCGAGCCCGAGCGCTCGGCAGCAGGTGGCGAAGCGGCTGACCACGTCCTGATCGACGCGGCCGGAAGCGGGCGGGGCCGCGACGGTGTGACTACCAATGTCCATGAACTCTGTGTCGCGGGACAGGTCATCCGCCCAGTTCTGGGCGCCCGCCCCCCGCCGTCTCCCTTGCGTGGCTTAAGTATGGCTAAGCTAACTTTGCGCTGAAGTTAGCATCACACGGGCAAGGTGTCGAGACGCACCGGGGAGGCCGGACGGGGCGCGGTCACACCAGCGCGCGGCCGGTGCGCATGCGCCAATCCAGGTCCTTGAGCAGCACGTTGAAGGGGAATTCACGGACGAATCGCGGTGACATGCGGTTGACGGCACGCAGCACCGTCATCAGCCTGTCGAAGCGCCGCTGCCTCGCGGGATCCCACGGCAGCCGCATCTCCTCGCGGAACCGCTGGGGAAGGAAGCCGGTGGTGATCAGCAGTGCCAGATTGTCCGAACGCCGCTGCAGCATTCTGGGCAACGTCACCCCGCGCAGCCGGGACGCCGCGATCGGGAAGAGGAACTCACGCACGGTGTCGTCGATGTGCACGTCCTCGAGCGCGGCCGACCAATATCGGTCGAACGCCGCACGATCGGCGGGCCACATGCTCTCGGGGACCTGCAGCATCGTCGCCAACGCGCGGCCCTGGAGGTACAGCCGGTCTGCGGTCTGCTCGTCCAGCTCCCCCACGAAGACGCGGTGCACGTCGACGACGCCTTTGTAGAGGCACGCCCCGACCCACAACTGCAGGTTCTTGTCGAAAGCGTGGTACTCGACCGGGCTTTCCTCGGTGGAGAACACCTGCGCGTGCGCGCGGTTGACCGCGCGCCGGAACGCGGCCTGCTGCTCTGCAGTCCCGTTGGTCGACACCGCGAGATAGGTGAATGTGGTGCGGGCGCGCTTGACGGGGTGCCGATCGATACGCCCGCTCTCGACCCGGCTCTCCAGCACTCCGTACCCGACGCCCGGCCGCGCCAACTGCATGATCACGTTCGCCGGACCGGCGAGCAGACCGAGGCCCAGCATCCCCTCGTCGGCGTGCGCCGCGCGCTGCGATCGGTTGCCGACGGATGCGTCGACCGAATCGTTGCGCGTCATCGGATGGTGCTCCTCTCGGCGACGGTGCCGCTCGTCCGCCCGCCAAATGTGCGAACGCGCGTTTCCTGATATTGCTCCCAGGTCCGGGCAGGTGTCAATATGGAAGGCATGGCCCAGGTACGCCCGTATCGGGGGGTGGAGGCTCCGCAGCGCGTCGCCGATCGTCGACGGCGGCTGCTGGAAGCCGGCCTGGACCTCCTGGGCGCCAACCCGAGCCCCGCCGACCTCACGGTGCGTGCCATCTGCGCCGAATCAGGTTTGGCGGCCCGCTATTTCTACGAGAGTTTCACCGACAAGGACGTCTTCGTCGGCGCCGTCTTCGACTGGGTCATCGGCGACATCGCCGCCACCACCCAGGCGGCCATGGCCGCCGCGCCCGCCCGGGAACAGAGCCGGGAGGGCATGGCCAACATCGTGCGCACCATCTCCGGAGACATCCGGGTCGGGCGCCTGCTGTTCAGCGCACACCTCGACAACCCCGTGGTGGTGCGGAAGCGGGCGGAATCCGGTGCGCTGTTCGCACTGCTCTCCGGTCAGCACGCAGGCTCTGCCCTGCAGCTCGAGCAGAACGAGCGAATCAGGGCCGCCGGACATTTCGTGGTGGGGGGCGTGACGCAGACGTTGAGCGCGTGGCTGTCCGGCGACCTCGACTTCACGCCCGCGCAGCTGGCGACCCAGCTCGGCGCGCTCATCGATCAGCTCGGAGACCCCGACCTCTATCGGGACTAGACCCGCACGCGGCGGTCCGCCGCCGTCCGGGGTGTCGCCCTGGTATCGCTGTCGCCGAATTCTTTGGTCCAGCACGCGAATTCCAACGTGATTCCGTCGGGATCCAGGAAGTAGAAGGACCGCACATACACGCCGGGATGCACGGTCGCCGAGACCTGCATGTCGCTTTCGTCGTGGTTGAGGATCGGCCCGACCCTGACGCCTTTGTCCTTGAGTCGCCGACGATATTCGTCGAACTTCTCGGCAGGGACGTGGAAGGCAAGGTGGTTCATGGTGCTGACCGCGCTGACGATGTCGCCGATGCCGGGGATCGCTTCCGGCGACGAGATACCGGGGACGCGATCGGGCGCATCCGCGAACCAGAAGAACGCGACGCAGTCACCGTTACCCGCGTCGAAGAAAAAGTGCTGGCCGATGCCTCCGGGCAGATCGAGCGACTTGATGAGCGGCATGCCCAGCACATTGCTGTAAAAGTCGACGGTCCGGGCCATGTCCGAACAGACCAGCGCGACATGGTTGATGCCGCCCAACTCGAATTCAGTGTTGGTGTTCTGCGGCTTGATCATCATCGCGCCTTCCTGAAAGACCAAAAGTCTGGCCACGGGGCAGAAACTGAATCTAACATCAGGTCGGCGTTTCGGATCGGCAAGACGACACCTTCTACCGGACCACTACCACCGGGAGACCGGACACCCATGAGCCGCACCCCGACCCCCCAAGCACCCGGCGTCACCAGAGAATTCATCGGCCTCGACTCGACCACGGCGCGGCGCGCAGGCTCGGGAGGACACCCCTGTCAAGGCCTCTACCACCGCGGCATCGGACGCAAGCCCAAGGTCGCGATGATCGCCACGCACTATCAGATCGACTTCTCCGAGCACTATCTCGCCGACTACATGGCCACCCGCGGAATCGGTTTCCTCGGCTGGAACACCCGGTTCCGCGGATTCGAGAGCAGTTTCCTGCTAGACCACGCCCTGGTCGACATCGGTGTCGGAGTCCGCTGGCTGCGCGAGGTGCAGGGGATCGAAACCGTGATCCTGCTGGGCAATTCAGGCGGCGGGTCCTTGATGGCGGCCTATCAGGGCAACGCCGTCGACAGGCACGTCACCCCGCTGGAGGGGATGCGTCCTGCCGCCGGGCTCGACGATCTGCCACCCGCCGACGGCTACGTCGCCAGCGCCGCGCACCCCGGCCGCCCCGACGTGCTCACCGCCTGGATGGACGCCTCGGTGGTCGACGAAAACGACGCTGTGGCAACAGATCCGGATCTCGATCTGTTCAACGAACGCAACGGCCCGGCGTACGACGCGGATTTCGTGAAGCGCTACCGCGCCGCGCAGATCGCGCGCAACGAGGCGATCACCGACTGGGCCGAGGACGAACTGCTGCGGGTGCGCGCCGCCGGATTCTCCGACCGACCGTTCACCGTGATGCGGACCTGGGCAGATCCCCGCATGGTCGACCCGGCGCTGGAACCGACGAAACGCCCCGCCAACATGTGCTACGCGGGGGTGCCCGCCAAGGCCAACCGATCGACCCACGGCATTGCGGCGGCATGCACTCTGCGCAACTGGCTGGGAATGTGGAGCCTGCGGCACGCGCAGACGCGTGCCGAGCCGCACCTGGCGCGTATCGACTGTCCCGCGCTGGTGATCAACGCCGAGCAGGACACCGGTGTGTTCCCGTCCGACGCTCAGCGCATCCATGACGCACTCGGCAGCGACGACAAGACGCTGCATTCCATGGACACCGACCATTACTTCACGACGCCGGGATCGCGGTCGGAGAAGGCGGATACGATCGCCAAGTGGATCGCCCGCCGCTGGTGACCGTCCTCGCCCATTTCGTTCCGGGCGAAAAGGTCACTGAATTCCTTGCCCCACAGTCGGATTGGCTCGACGTTCGGTACTGCGCCGAGGACGACGACGAGACGTTCTACCGGGAGCTGCCCCGCGCCGACGTGATCTGGCATGTGCTGCGGCCCCTCTCGGCGGAGGACCTGGCCAAAGCAGTCAAGGCGCGGCTCGTCCACAAACTGGGCGCCGGGGTGAACACCATCGACGTCGACGCCGCGACTGCCCGAGGTATCGCCGTGGCGAACATGCCCGGCGCCAACGCGCCGTCGGTGGCCGAGGGCACACTGCTGCTGATGCTGGCCGCACTGCGCAGGCTGCCCGAGCTGGATCGCGCCACCCGCGCCGGAGAGGGCTGGCCGTCGGACCCGACGCTCGGTGAGACGGTCCGTGACATCGGCGGCTGCACCGTCGGCCTCATCGGCTACGGCAACATCGCCAAACAGGTCGAACGCATCCTGGTGGCCCTCGGTGCCAAGGTGCTCCACACCAGCACCCGCGACGACGGCGAGCCCGGATGGCGCGAACTGTCCACGTTGCTGGCCGACAGCGACATCGTCTCGCTGCATCTCCCGCTCACCGACGCCACCCGCGGACTGATCGGCCGTGACGCGCTGGCACTGATGAAGTCCGACGCGATCCTGGTCAACACCTCCCGCGGCCCCATCGTCGACGAGGCGGCGCTGGTCGACGCGCTGCGGTCCGGTGGCCTGGCCGCAGCTGGTCTCGATGTGTTCTCCGTCGAACCGGTCCCTGCCGACAACCCACTGCTGACTCTCCGCAACGTGGTGCTGACGCCGCACGTCACCTGGTACACCGCCGACACGATGCGCCGCTACCTGGAATTCGCTGTCGACAATTGCGAACGCCTTCGTGACGGACGCGACCTGGTGAACGTGGTGAACCAGGTCGCGGGGTAACCTCGGTCCCAACCAACCGGTTGGGGCCGGTTCCGACGAGGTGAAAGGTGCAGCCATGCCTATCGCGATCCTTGAAGAGCACAACGACCTCGCCGACTCCGTGCGGGCATTCGTCGAACGGGTCGCTCCGTCCGAGGTGCTTCACGAGGCCCTCGAGACACCGATCCCGAATCCCCCGCCCTACTGGAAGTCAGCCTCCGAGCAGGGCCTGCAGGGCGTCCACCTCGCGGAATCGGTGGGCGGACAGGGATTCGGCATTCTCGAGCTCGCCATCGTCATCGCCGAGTTCGGCTACGGCGCGGTTCCCGGGCCCTTCGTTCCGTCGGCCATCGCGAGCGCACTGATCGCCGCCAACGACCCGAACGCCGCCATCCTCAACGATCTGGCGTCCGGCAACCTCATCGCCGCATACGCCCTCGACTCCGGCCTCACGGCGACCCGGCAGGGTGACAACCTGGTCATCCGCGGCGAGGCTCGCGCTGTTCCCGCCGCCGCCCAGGCGGCCGTCCTCGTCCTGCCGGTATCGATCGAATCCGGCGAGGAGTGGGTCGTCCTCGACGCCACCCAGCTGGAGATCGAGTCCGTGCAGAGCGTCGACCCGCTGCGCCCGGTCGCCCACGTGCGCGCCAACGCCGTCGAAGTCGGTGACGATCGCGTACTGGGGAACCTCAGCCGGGCTCATGCGCGCTCCCTGATATCCACGCTGCTGTCGGCGGAGGCGATCGGCGTCGCGCGCTGGGCCACCGACACCGCGGCGGCGTACGCCAAGATCCGCGAGCAGTTCGGTCGCCCCATCGGCCAGTTCCAGGCCATCAAGCACAAGTGCGCCAACATGATCGCCGAGACGGAGCGCGCGACCGCCGCCGTATGGGATGCCGCGCGCGCGATCGACGAAGCCAACGACAACACCGACAGCGCCTACGAATTCGCCGCTGCGGTGGCCGCCACGCTGGCTCCCGCCGCCGCACAGCACTGCACGCAGGACTGCATCCAGGTCCATGGCGGCATCGGCTTCACCTGGGAACACGACACCAACGTCTACTACCGCCGTGCGCTGGTGCTCGCAGCGTGCTTCGGCCGCGCCTCGGACTACCCGCAGCGGGTCGTCGACATCGCCACCTCGACGGGGATGCGCGCGCTCAACATCGACCTCGACCCGGAGACCGAGAAGCTGCGCGACGAGATTCGCGCCGAGGTGGCTGCGCTCAAGCAGATCCCGCGCGAACAGCGCAACGCCGCGATCGCCGAGGGCGGTTGGGTGCAACCCCACCTGCCGGTGCCCTGGGGACGCGCGTCGAACCCGATCGAGCAGATCATCATCGCCCAGGAGTTCTCGACCGGGCGGGTCAAGCGTCCCGCCATGGGTATCGCCGCATGGATCATCCCGTCGATCGTCGCGTTCGGCACCGACGAACAGAAGGAGCGATTCCTGCCGCCCACCTTCCGCGGCGAAATGATCTGGTGCCAGCTGTTTTCCGAGCCCGGCGCAGGTTCTGACCTGGCCAGCCTGACGACCAAGGCCACGAAGGTCGACGGTGGCTGGCGGATCACCGGGCAGAAGATCTGGACCACCGGTGCGCAGTACTCGGAGTGGGGCGCCCTGCTGGCGCGAACAGACCCCGGCGCTCCGAAGCATCAGGGCATCACCTACTTCCTGCTCGACATGAAGAGTGAGGGCGTCGAGGTCAAGCCGCTGCGGGAGCTGACCGGCAACGCGATGTTCAACACCGTGTTCATCGATGACGTGTTCGTCCCCGACGAGTTGGTACTCGGCGAGGTCAACCGCGGCTGGGAGGTCAGCCGCAACACACTGACCAACGAACGGGTTTCGATCGGCAGCAGCGAGCCGCCGTTTCTGCCCAGCCTGAACAAGTTCGTCGAGTTCGTCGGTGAGGGCCACTTCGACCAGATCTCGCAGAACCACGCGGGCATCCTGATCGCCGAAGGACATGCGGCCAAGGTGCTCAACATGCGCTCCACGCTGTTGACGCTGGCCGGCGGCGACCCGATGCCCGCCGCGGCGATCTCGAAGCTGCTGTCGATGAAGACGGGTCAAGGCTATGCCGAGTTCGCGGTGGCCTCGTTCGGGACCGACGCCGTCGTCGGCGATCCCGCGGAAATCACCGGCCGCTGGGCGGACTACCTGCTGGCCAGCCGGTCCACCACGATCTACGGCGGTACGTCCGAGGTACAGCTGAACATCATCGCCGAGCGGTTGCTCGGACTGCCCCGCGACCCGTAGGCGGCGTCAGGCCCTCAACGCCATTCGGTGACCACCAGATGTCGAATCTGGTTGCCGCCGTCGCGTTTGGCTTCATACATCGCCCGGTCGGCGTTGCGGTAAAGGGCGAACACGAAGTCCTCGAATTCCCGCGGCGAGATGTCGGTGATCCTCCCGATGGCGGCCCCGACACTCGCGGTGACCCGATAGGGCATCCGGTCGATGGCGTCGCAGACGTCCTGGGGCACCGGTCCCGGATCCTCGCTGTCGAGAAACTGCGCGATGAGGAACTCTTCGCCTCCGATCCGACCGACGAGGGTGCGGTCCGGCGCTACCGCCCGCAGGATGTCGCCGACCGCGATCAAGGCTTTGTCGCCGACGTCGTGACCACTCGTGTCGTTGAGGTTCTTGAAACGGTCGAGATCGATCATCGAGACACTGAGGAAATCCTCGCCGGAGCGTGTCGACAGCAGCGCGACGCTGAGGCGCTGGAACAGTGCTCGCCGATTCAACAGACCGGTCAGCGGATCGCGGTCGGAGTCCACCACGTCTGCGCCCAGGGTGTGCACGACGAACTGCAGCCAGAACGGAACCAGAGCGTTGATGACCTGCCCGAGCGCGAACACAGCCAGGGCGAGGAAGGCGTCGCCCCCGCTCGTCACGTAGCGGTAGGCGAGGAAGCCGCCGACGCCGGCGACACCCGCGATGTGGTACACCATCAACCTGGACGTATGGCAGCACGCGATGTAGCCCCCGGTCACGGCGAACGCGGTGACGCCCACCAGTCCGACCATCTGATTCGTGTGGCCGAGACAGACGATGGCGATGCTCACGTCCAGCAGCACGACGAACGCCGCGGACTCGAATCTCGACGGCCAGCAGACGAGCCACAACATCGCACAACCGATCCCGTTGGCGACCGCGGTCCATCCGAGTGCTGCAGCGAGTCCGCTGCGCGAATCGGATTGGCTCAGGTTCAGCGCCACGGCAACGGTAACCAGCGACAGCGTGACGACGACGATCACCGCGCGCGATACGTGCAGCAGACGTCGTGACTGCATGTACTCGTGGAACCAGTCGAAATGGTCGGCCTGGCGCCACCAGTTCCCGACGTAGGCGCCCCACGAGCTACGTCTCAGCATCGGCAGACCGACCGAGGCCTAGTGCAGGGACTGTGAACGGGGTACGACTGTCCCGTTGCCACCCCGCGGCCGCTGCACACCACCGATCACGACGACGACTCTACGTCGAATGTGGCAGTCAGTGACCGGGCAATGGGCGTTTACCCAAGGGCACTCACAAACGCCCGTGACGGCAACAGGTTTCGTTCGGACATATCTGCGCGAGGACGTAGGTATGCGGCAAGGGTGCCGTGTCGAGGCATGTATCCCGGAATCGGGGGAACCCGTCCGACGATGAGCAACGACCGAGATTTCGCCGAGAAGAGGCTGGAGAAGCCGGGCGCGTTCCGGGCTGCTGCGCTGTACGGGGTGGCTGTGGTGGCGCTGGCGGCCCTGGCCTTCGCGTTCTATGCGTTCGGTGCCCGCGACTCGGTGTACGCGGCCTCGCTGGTTCCGCTGTTCCTGTTCCTCGGCGGTGCGGGTGCGCTCGTCCGCGCCTACCGCGTGTGGCGGGCCGGCGGCGGATGGGTCGCCTGGCAGGGCATCGCGTGGTTCCTGCTCCTGCTGATGCTGGTGGCGCTGGCGATCCCGGGCTCAGCTTTCATGGTCGACGGCGTCCGCTAGGACCGGGGCGCGCTTACCGATCTGTGACGTGCCCGATCTCACCGGGAGTTGTCCGTCGTTCACCGGGTATGACGGCTCTATGGCGTCCGAGCAGCGGTACCCGGGTGCAGACTGCGACGTACTCGTCATCGGCGCCGGGCTTGCCGGGTTGCGGTGTGCGTCGGTCCTGCACGAGCGCGGCTTCGCAGTCACGGTCTGGGACGGGGCGGACGCGATCGGCGGCCGAGTCCGCACCGACGTCGTCGACGGATTCCGCTGCGACCGTGGCTTCCAGGTATTGAACCCTGCCTATCCGGAATTACCACGGGCCGTTGACGTTTCGTCGTTGCGCATCCAACCCTTCGAAGCCGGCGTGGTGCTGCGTGACCAGAACCGCTCGCGAGTGTGGGCGCATCCGCTCCGTTCGCCGGGCCGGCTGCCGCGCATGGCGTTGACGGCGGGTTTGGGTGTTCGAGAGCTGTGGGCGCTTGCGCGATGGGCGGGCCCGGCTCTGCGGGCTCGCGGATTGACCGCGCCGACGCGCGACGACTCGTTGTACGGAGCCCTGGAACGTGCACGAGTGCACGGCCTGCCGCGCAGGGTTCTCGACCAGTTCCTCGCCGGTGTCGTCCTCGACGACAGGGGGATGACGTCGAACGCGTTCATCTTGTTGCTCGTCCGGATGTTCGCACTGGGTGTTCCCGGCCTGCCCGCCGACGGCATGCGGGCGCTGCCGCAGGCGATCGCCGTACCGATCACAGACCGAATCGCACTGCGGCACAAGGTGACTCATATCAAACGAGACGGGAGCGGCTGGACAGTCACCGACGGGCACGACGTCCTGCGAACCCGCCACGTGGTGGTGGCCACCGATGCGCGAACGGCGGAAGCCCTGACCGGGGTTCCCGCTCCGCAGATGAAGGGCGTGGTCACCGACTGGTGGGCGGTCGACAGTCCGCTTCCCGGTCCGGCGATGTTGTGGGTCGACGCCCGACCCAAACCCGCCGGGCCGCTCGTCAATACAGCGGTCATCAGTAAAGCTGCGCCGACGTACGCACCCGTCGGCCGACACCTCGTCGCCGCGTCCGCTCTGCTCGGCCCCGGTTCGGAACCACCGGCGCAGGCGGCCATGCAGTCACACGCGGGCGACATTCTGGGCGCCGACACGTCGAGGTGGAGCCTGATCACCCGACATGTCATTCCCGAAGCGTTGCCCGTCCAGCCACCCCCGCTGCGCGTCCGCCGGTCGATTCGCGTCGACGACGGGCTCTGGGTGTGCGGGGACCACCGGGACACAGCCTCGATTCAGGGCGCGCTGGTGAGTGGCCGACGTGTCGCCGAAGCCATCGCGAATCAGGGCAGGATCGCGTCGACGTAGCCGCCGTCGACACGCAGCGCACCGCCCGTCGTCGCCGATGCCAGCGGTGACGCCAGGTAGGTGACCATGTTCGCGATCTCCTCGGGCTCGATCAGCCGCTGAATCAGCGACTGCGGCCGGTGCAGCCGCATGAACTCGCGCTGCGCCTTCTCCCACGGAAGTGACTGGTCGACCAGCTGGTAGACGAAATCCTCGACGCCGGCGGTGTGTGTCGGCCCGGCGATCACCGAGTTGACGGTGACCCCGGTGCCCGCCGCGTCCTTGGCGAAGCCACGCGACAACGCCAGCAGCGCTGTCTTCGACACCCCGTAATGGATCATCTCCTCGGGCGTGACGATGGCCGAGTCGCTGGCGATCTGCAACACCCTGCCCCAGTGCCGGTCCACCATGCCGGGCAGGTAATGGCGGATGAGCCGGGCGGCGGCGAGCACGTTGACCTCGAAGTAGGTGCGCCACTGCTCGTCGGTGATCTCGCGGGCCGGCACCGCACCGAAGATGCCGAGATTGTTGACCAGGACGTCGACGTGGGGCAGCTCGCCGAACAGCGTCTCCGCCCCGTCTGCACTCGCCACGTCGGCGGCCACACCGACGGCGTCCCCGTCGATCTTGGCGACCGCCTCCTCGACGCGGTCGCGGCTGCGGCCGTTGACCACCACGCGGGCACCGCTGGATGCGAGTCCCTGCGCGATCGCCAGGCCGATACCTTGCGTCGAACCCGTGACGAGGGCCGTCTTTCCGGTCAGATCGATGTTCACGGCTGAGTACTACCACCGAGGGAGGCGCAGTATTCCCGCGACGAGCGCGCGCGAACTGCCAGACCTGACCGGCGCGTCGCCGTGCAGACCCGCGCGCTCGCGGTGCTAATCCGTCGGGAGGTCCATCTCGCGCAGTTCGCGCTTGAGGATCTTGCCCGTGGGATTGCGGGGTAGTTCGTCGAGGAAGACCACCTCGCGCGGCACCTTGTAGCGGGCAAGGTTGTCACGCACGTAGGCCTTGATCGCATCCTCGTCGATCGACGCGCCTTCGACCTTGACCACGAAGCAGCGCAGCCGGTGACCCCACTCCTTGTCCTCGACCCCGATCGCGGTGGCCTCGACGACCTCGGGATGGCCGCTGACGAGATCCTCGATCTCGGCGGGGAAGACGTTCTCTCCGCCGGAGACGATCATCTCGTCGTCGCGACCACTGACATAGAGCAGGTCGTTCTCGTCGAAGTAGCCGACATCACCCGAGGACAGCAGACCGTCGATGATCTGCTTCCCGCCACCGCCGGTATAGCCCTCGAACGGGAAGAAGTTGCCGACGAAGATGCGGCCGACCTGACCCTTGGGCACGTCGTTGCCGTTGTCGTCGAGGATCCTGACCTTCATCCCCCTGACAACTGGCCCGACGGTGGCGGGATTGATCGAAAGATGTTGCGGGCCAGCGATGGTCGCGAACGCCACTTCGGTGGAACCGTACAGGTTGTAGACCACGGGGCCGAGTTCCTTCATCGCCCTGGTGGCCAGCTCGGCGCCGAGCTGGCTGCCCGAGACGAAGACGATGCGCAGCGACGACAGGTTGGGTTTCGGAGAGGTCTTGTCGAGCTCGTCGAGCATGCGAGACAGCATCACCGGGACGACGACGATCGCGGTGGCCTTGTGCTTCTCGATGTCGGCCAACACCGTGGCCGGCTTGAACCGCCTGCGCAGCACCAGCGTTGAGCCCAGCATCATCGCGATGGTGCCGTGCAGGAACCCGAGTGCATGAAACATCGGTGCGGGCAACGAAGTCACCTCGCCCGCCTTGAACGGCACCGAGGACAGCACGCCGCCGATCGGGGCCAGCGACGGCGGGGCACTGCGGTTGGCGCCCTTGGGGGTTCCGGTGGTGCCACTGGTCAGGATGATGATCGACGAATGCTTCGTCGCCTTCGGCGGCGGCATGGCGCTGGTGCGGGCGATGAGCTCTTCGAGGGTCTCGTCGGTGCTTCCCGACGGCTCCTCCTTATCCGGGTTGACGCCGAGCGCACGCAGCTTGCCCAGCTCGGGATCGGCCTGCGCGACGGCGGCGGTGTACTCGTCGTCGAAAATGATGAGCTTGGCGCCCTCGCGTTCGGACACCTCTTTGATCTGCGGGCCGGAGAACTCGCTGTTGAGCAGAATGATGCGGGCACCGATCTTGGCTGTGGCGTAGACGGACACCAGGAACCAGCGGTGGTTGCGAGCGAGAATCGCGACCCCGTCGCCGCCTTTGACGCCCTTGGCCAGCAGCCCGTTGGCCACTGCGTTGACCGCGTCGTCGAGCTCTTTGAACGTGAACTCGCCGAAATCGTCGATAACGGCGTTGCGGTTCGGGTAGCGACGCGCGTTGAGGGCCGGGATCATCCCGATCTCACCCCAGCGCCGTATGTCGGCGACGAACGCGGCGATGTCTTGCGGCGGCTCCAGTTTCAGCGCCCCCGCCTCGAACATCTTGCGGGCGTAGTGCAGCTCAGCCGAACCACGCTCGAGGTATTTCCCGAGCGACTGATTCACGGTGGTGAGCGCCTGCAACGGAAGATCGCTGAGCTTGGACATGCGTCAACCTTATGTGACGACGGTCGCAGTCCGGCTTGGAAACCTACGATGAGGAAATGCCCGCTCACGAGAATTTCGAGATCGGCGGGCAGCTGGTGCCCATCACCAATCCCGGCAAGGTGGTGTTCGCAGATCTCGGGCTGACCAAGCTCGATCTGATGCACTATTACGCCGCGGTCGCCGACGGAGCGCTGCGCGGTGTGCAGGACCGTCCGATGATCCTCAAACGGTTCGTCAAGGGCATCGCCGAGGAGGCCGTCTTCCAGAAGCGCGCCCCGGAGAAGCGCCCGGATTTCGTCGACGTGGCCGAGTTGAAGTACGCGCGGGGAACGTCGGCCAAGGAAGCGGTGCTGCACGACCCCGCCGGCCTGATCTGGGCGGTGAACCTCGGCTGCGTCGACCTCAACCCGCATCCTGTCCGCGCCGACGACCTGGACCACCCCGACGAGCTCCGCGTCGACCTGGACCCGATGCCCGGGGTGGGGTGGCGGCAGATCCTCGACGTCGCGTTCGTTGCGCGCGAGGTGCTCGAAGAGCACGGGCTGGTGGCGTGGCCCAAGACCTCGGGGTCGCGTGGCTTCCACATCTATGCGCGCATCCATCGCCGGTGGCCGTTCAAGCTCGTGCGGCTGGCGGCCGAGACGGTCGCGCGCGAGGTCGAACGTCGGGCCCCCGAGTCGGCGACGGCGCGGTGGTGGAAGGAGGAACGCCACGGCGTCTTCGTCGACTTCAACCAGAACGCCAAGGACCGCACCGTGGCGTCGGCCTACTCGGTGCGCGCCACCCCGGACGCGCGGGTGTCGACACCGCTGTTCTGGGACGAGGTCGCCGAATGCAGACCCGAGGCGTTCACCGTCGCCACCGTGCCGCAGCGGTTCGCCGATCACGGTGACCCGTGGGAAGGCATGGACGACACCGCGGGCGGTCTGGAGTCACTGCTCGACCTGGCCGACAAGCTCGGCCCTGCCGAGAAGGCGCCGAGGGGCGCCAACAGATCCGTCGACGGACGCCGCGCGTCGGTGATGCCGCTCATCGAGATCGCCCGGACCAAGACCAAGGACGAGGCGCTGGCCGCGTTGGCGCGGTGGCGCGACAAGTACCCGTCGGCGTCCGAAAAGCTGGAGCCCGCAGATGTTCTCGTGGACGGTATGCGCGGGCCCAGCTCGATCTGGTATCGGATCCGGATCAACCTTCAGCATGTCGCCGAGGAGCATCGCCCGCCGCAGGAGGAGCTTCTCGCCGACTACAACCCGTGGGTGGGTTACACCGGCGCCCAGCAGCTGCGCCGGGACTAAGTTACCGACGAGTTTGCTGCAAAGGCCGTCTCAGGTTCTTACCGAACAATTAGTCGTTACTGCCAGCGGCCTTAAATTGGCTCACTACCTTGATGGTTGTGTCGCTCGCCGATGAGCCCACAACCAACGAGATCGAGGGAGGCTGCGATGTACGGCAATCCGACGTTTCACTGCGATGGCGCCGACATTCGGGCGCACTGTCGTCAGCTGGCCACCGTCGTCAAGGTCTCCGGTCATCTCGACGTTCGCAACGTCGAGCGCGCCGGACGCTACATCGACCGCTTCATCCTTCCGGAGAAGCCCTTCGTCCTGGACCTCAGCGATGTCGATTCCTTTAGCGAGGAAGCCATTTCGCTGCTGTTCGTCATCGATGACCTCTGCACCGCCGCCGGCGAAGAGTGGTCCATGATCGCCAGCCGCGCGGTCGAGGAGACCCTCAATGCCGCCGGGATCGATTTCCCGGCGACCGGCTCGGTCCCCGAGGCGCTCAACCACTTCGCCGATGCGATGGTCGCGCGCCGCCAGTTGCTCCCCCTGCTCACCAAGACCGCTTAAGGATCACTGTGTTACTTGATGTTCGGTGGCTCCGGTTCCTCCTGCAACGTCGCCACAGGGCGCACTACGAGCGCCTCGCGCTGACTGCTCGCTGATCCGCTGTCGGCGGAGCTGCGCACTGATTTAGTGTGCAGCTATGGGCACTGATGCCGACCGGGTAGCGGACGCCGCGCGACACGTCGTCGCCGAGCACGACCCGAAGTCTGTCCCGATACCGCAATTTCTCGGCGCCTGCTTCGACGCGGGCCTGTCGTGGGTGCATTTCCCCGAGGGGTTCGGGGGCCTCGGGGTGTCCCGCGGCCTGCAGGCGGTCGCCGACCGCATCCTGCAGGGCGCGGGAGGACCCGTGCCGCTGGGACTGAACCCGATGGGCTACGGCATGGCCGCCCCCACGGTGCGCGAACACGCGCAGACCGACGAGATCCGCAAACGGCTGCTCCGTCCGCTGGCGACGACCGAGGACATCTGGTGTCAGCTGTTCTCCGAGCCGGGTGCCGGTTCTGACCTCGCGGGCCTGGCGACGACGGCGGTCCTGGACGGGGACACCTGGATCGTCAACGGCCAGAAGGTGTGGACCAGCCTCGCACACCGGGCCAAGTGGGGACTGCTGCTCGCACGCACCGATCCGAACTTGCCCAAGCACAAGGGGTTGACCTACTTCGTCATCGACATGCACGGCGAGGGCGTCCAGACCCGTCCGCTGCGGCAGATGACCGGTCACGCCGAGTTCAACGAGGTCTACATGACCGACGCCCGCATCCCGGACGCGTTCCGGCTCGGTGCCGTCGGTGACGGCTGGCGAGTGGCGATGACAACGCTGATGAACGAGCGCAGCGCGCTCGGCGGCAGCGGTAACCGACGCGGCGCAGGCACCATCTCGGATGCGGTCGCTTTGTGGACATCGCGCCCGGATCTGCAGACCCCGGTCCTGCGGGATCGGCTCACCAGCCTGTGGCTGCGCAGCGAAGCGCAACGGCTGACATCGGAACGGTCCAGGGCGGCGGCCACGGTCGGCGGTCCCGGCCCGGAAGGCTCGATCGGCAAGCTCGTCGGCGCGGAACTCAACCAGCACATCTACGAGTTCTGCATGGATCTGCTCGGACCCGAGGGGATCCTGTACGACGGCTACTCGATGGACGGGCAGGACGGCGACGGGGGCGACTGGCGTGGCCCGATCCAGCAGCGGTTCCTGCGCAGCCGCGCCAACACGATCGAGGGCGGCACCTCCGAGGTGATGCGCAACATCCTCGCCGAGCGGGTGCTCGGCCTACCGGGAGACCTGCGGGCGGACGCGGGGATGGCGTGGAAGGAGATCCCGCGTGGCTGAGGAGCTTGCGGATCAGCCCAAAGGCACGGCTGAGGAGCTTGCGGATCAGCCCAAAGGCACGGCTGAGGAGCTTGCGGATCAGCCCAAGAATGTGGCTGAGGTCGAGTTCGTGTTCAGCGAGGAGCAGGGCCAGCTGCGCGCAGCGGTACGCAAGTTCTGCGCCGACCACGTCGATGAGAGCGCGGTCCGCGGCTGGATGACCTCGGACCCGCCGTTCGACCCGAAGGTCTGGGCACGACTGGGCACCGAGCTCGGTGTGCTCGGCATGGCTGTCCCGGAGTCCGAGGGCGGCGCCGGCGGCTCGCTGGTCGATCAGGCCGTCGCCGTCGAGCAACTCGGCGCGGCGCTGGCGTGCGGCCCGCTGTTCGGCACGGTCTACCTCGCGATCCCGGCACTGGTCGCGGCATCCGGTGGGAGCGACCTGCTAGGGCCGCTGGTCGAGGGCACGCGTACCGCGGCGTTCGCCGTCGCCGACGACGCGGGTGCCTTCGATCCCGCATCCGTGTCCGTCGAGGCCGTCCGCGCCGACGAGGGTTGGGCACTGTCCGGCACGGTCGAACGCGTCGTCGACGCGGGCGCGGCGGACGTCCTGCTCGTCGCCGCCAACTCCCCCGACGGCGTCGGCCTGTATGCCGTCGAAGCGAACAGCGCTGGCGTGCAACGCATCTCGCTGACCACCCTCGACCTGACCCGTCCGCAGGCCACCGTCGAGCTGACCCGCGCCCCGGGGCAGCTGGTCGCCGGCCCCGAGGAAGCTGAACGCGTCATCAGCCACGCGCTGCATGTCGGAGGTGCGCTGCTCGCCGTCGAACAGGTCGGCGCGGCTCAGCATCTGCTCGACCTGTCGGTCGAGTACGCGAAGAACCGGCTGCAGTTCGGCAGGCCGATCGGGTCGTTTCAGGCCGTCAAACACCGGCTCGCCGACGACCTCGTCGCCCTCGAACACGCGCGCTCGACCGCTTTTCACGCGGTATGGGCGCTCACCGACGGGTCCGACGATCCTGCACTCGCCGTCAGCATCGCCCAGGCGACGTGCTCGGCGGCGTTCGTGCGGGTTGCGACCGACGCCATTCAGGTCCACGGTGGTATCGGGTTCACCTGGGAGCATCAGGCCCATCTGTACTACAAGCGGGCCTACACCGACGCCGCACTGCTCGGCAGCGCCGAGCAGCACCGGGCCCGGGTGGCCGAGTTCGTTCTCGACGTGGCGCCGGAACGGGACGCACCCCGGGTCGCCACCGGTATGCCGAGCTGAGAGGGGAAGCACATGTTGCGAGAACTGAGGTCACGCGCTGTTCGACGGTATGTCGGCGCGGCCGTGATCGCCGTCGCCGCCGGCGCCGCACCGCTGGCCGCGAGCGCGGTCACCACGCCGGCCACCTCGAACGCGCAGTGCCCGCCGGGCCAGACCGGAGTCATCTACGGATGCACGCCGTTCTGCCTGCCCGGCAAGTTGCTCGACACCCAGACCGGCCTGTGCATGCCGGTTGCGCCGCCGCCTCCCGCTCCCACATCGCAGTACTAGGACCTCCGTGAACCCAGTGGACCGTTTCTTCGAAATCACGGCCCGCCAGTCGACGCTGGGCACCGAGATACGCGGCGGCGTGGTCACGTTCATCGCCATGGCCTACATCATCGTGCTGAACCCGATCATCCTGTCGGGCTCGGCCGACGTCAGCGGCGCCAAGCTGGACTTCGCGCAGGTGTCGGCGACGACGTCCCTGGCCGCCGGCGTGATGACCATCCTGTTCGGACTGGTCGCGCGTCTGCCCTTCGCCCTCGCGGCCGGCCTCGGTATCAACTCGTTCCTCGCCACCACCGTGGTCGGGTCCCTCACGTGGGCCGAGGCGATGGGCCTGGTGGTCATCAACGGCCTCATCATCGTGCTGCTCGCCGTGACGGGCCTGCGCCGCCTCGTCTTCGACGCGGTGCCGATGCAGCTCAAGCTCGCGATCACCGCCGGGATCGGGTTGTTCATCCTATTCATCGGCCTGGTGGACGCGGGCTTCATCTCCTCCACGGGTGTGCCGTCGCCGCCGGTCGGTCTCGGCGCAGGCGGGCTCGGCTCGATCAGCACCATCCCGACGGTGGTCTTCGTGTTCACGCTCCTGCTCACCGGAATCCTGGTAGCCCGAAAAGTGCGGGGCGGCATCCTGATCGGCCTGGTGACCGGCACGGTCGTCGCGGTAGTCGTCGAGGCGATCTGGCATCTCGGGTCCGCGGTCGACAAGCCCGGCGGGTGGAGCCTGTCCGTGCCTGCATTGTCCGGATCGCCGTTCTCGCTGCCCGATCTGTCGCTCGTCGGCGAGTTCAGCCTCAACAGCTTCAGCCGCATCGGTGTGCTCGCCGCGGTGATGCTGATCTTCACGTTGGTGTTCGCGAACTTTTTCGACGCGATGGGGACGATGACGGGTCTGTCGCGCGAGGCCGGGCTGGCCGACGAGAAAGGCACCTTCCCGAGGCTGCGGTCCGCACTCGTCGTCGAAGGCGCAGGCGCGGTGGTCGGCGGCGCCACATCGTCGTCGTCCAACACGGTCTTCATCGAGTCCGGCGCGGGAATCGAGGAGGGCGCGCGTACCGGTCTGGCGAATGTCGTTACGGGCGTGCTGTTCCTCGCTGCGATGTTCATCGCGCCGCTGGCCTCGATCGTCCCGACGGAAGTGGCGGCCGCGGCGTTGGTCGTCGTCGGCGCGATGATGGTCTCGCACCTGCGTCACATCGACCTGTCGGAGTTCTCGGTCGCGCTGCCGGTCGTGCTGACCGTGGCGGTGATGCCGTTCAGCTACTCGATCGCCAACGGCATCGGCGTCGGATTCATCGCGTGGGTGGTGATGCGCACGGCGGCAGGCAAGGCCCGAGAGGTCAGCCCGCTGCTGTGGATCGTCGCCGCGGGCTTCGCCGTGTACTTCGCACGCACGCCACTGGAATCCCTGATCGGCTGACGTTCGTCGCCGGAATTGCATTCCAGCAGAAGTTTTTCGAGTGAGCGCCTGCGGGAATGCAATTCCGGCCGAAGGAGGCTCAGTAGACGTCGCGCAGGTAGCGGTGCGTGGTGATGAGGTCGTTGACGTAAGCGTGCGCGCCGTCCGCATCCAGACCGCCCGCGGTGGCGACGACGTCGTGCAGCGCGCGGTGGACGTCCTTGGCCATGCGGTCGGCGTCGCCGCAGAGGTAGAAATAGGCACCGTCTTGCAGCCAGCGGTACAGCTCGGCGGCATGGGCCAGCATGTGGTGCTGCACATAGTCTTTGGCGGCCTGGTCGCGGGAGAATGCGCAATCCAACCGTGTCAGCACACCGGATTCGTGGAAGGCGGTCAGTTCGTCGCCGTACAAGAAGTCGGTGGCGCGGTGCCGGTCTCCGAAGAACAGCCACGACTTCCCCGTCGCGCCGGTGGCCTGGCGCTCCTGCAGGAACGCCCGGAACGGTGCGATGCCGGTGCCAGGTCCGACCATGACGATCGGCGCGTCAGGCGCGGGCAGACGAAAACTGTCGTTGGGCGCCATATGAATTCGCACGGTGTCGGTGCGGTCGGCGAGAAACCCGGAGGCGACGCCTCGATGCGCCCGGCCGCGTGACGAGTACTCGACGGTGGCCACGGTCAGGTGGATCTGTCCCGGATGGACCAGCGGGCTCGACGCGATGGAGTAGTCGCGGTGCTGTAGGGGACGCAGGGTGGGAAGAACTTCGTCGACGCCGAGATCGGCCAGGCGGAGCAGGTCGAGCACGTCGCGCCCGTAGAGCCAGTTCGTCAGCGCAGCAGAGTCTTCACCGCGCAGGATCGTGGCCGCTTCTCGGTCGCGGGTGCGTTCTGCGACCACCGCCTGCAACGCGCCGGTGGGGATACGGAGCTCGAGGTCCTCGGTCAGCAGCAGACCGAGCGGCTGTTCACGTTCTGCGACAACATGTTCGGCGCTCACACCGAAGTACGCCAGCACCGCCTCGACGAGCGCGGGGTCGTTGACCGGATGCACGCCCACCGAGTCACCTGCCCGGTAGGTGATGCCGCTGTCTCCGAGGTCGATCTCGTAGTGGCGCACCGACTTGCCGGAGCCCGCTGCGGTGAGCGACCGGTTCACCACCAACCCGGCAGGGAACGGGTTGCGCCGGGTCCACGGCGAATCCTGCTGAAAGGGACCGATGTTCTCGACTTCCGAGCGTGGTGGCGCAGCGGCCAGCTCACCCAGGATCTCGACGACGGCGGCGGTCCAGGCTTCGGAGGGTTCCTCGAAGTCGAGGTCGCAGTCGACCCGGTCGATCAGCCGCGTGGCACCGAGTTCGGCGAGACGGGCGTCGACGAGTTTGGCGGCGTTGTTGAAGAACGGGTAGAAGCTGTCCCCGAGGCCGCAGACGGCGAAGGACAGATGGTCGAGGCGGCCTGCGCCGTCGCCGCTGAGCTCTTCCCAGAACACTTCCGCGTCGTAGGGCAGCTCCCCGTCTCCGTACGTTGCCGTGATGACGACGAAATGCGTGGCCGCAGCGAGGGACTCCAGGGTGAGGTCGTTGAGGTACTGCGGTTCGACATCGATCCCCGCGCCCCTGGCCGCCTGTGCGAACTTCTTGGCCACCATCGCAGAATTGCCGGTCTCGGTGGCGAATCCCAGAACTGGAGAGAACGCGGAATTGTCCGGCACGCTGAGGCCGCCCCTTTCTCGACAACGCAAAGTAAGTACACCCTTAGTTAGGCGAACCTTACTGGGCGGCTGGATTCTTGTGGGCGCTCCCCTACCGGCCGGAGCCGCGCTCCGTCCCGTTTTCGATCGCGACGCCGACGATGACCGCGCGGATCTGGCGCTTGATGTCGTTCCTCGTCATCGGCTCGGGAGAGCCGTTGGCGAAGGAAAAGATCAGCCCGCCCAGATACGACAGGACCACCGATGCCTGTTCGTCGAGCAGCGCACGGTCGAGCGGTCCGCTTCCGGACTGCGTGGCGATGACGAGGCGGTCGACGACGGCTCGGAAGCTCTCCGCCATCTCCCGAAATCCCGCGGCGATCTCGGGATCGCCTTTGGCGAGCATCGTCAGCTCGAGGCGGGCTCGTGTGCGCGACAGCTGCGGCTCCTCGCGGATGGACAGGATCTGACCGGCCAGCACGCCGGCGATCTCGTCCCCGCCGCTGTTCGGCGCATCCTTGAAGGCCTCGGTGAATGCCTCGGCGTCGTAGCGGACGAGTTGGTCGGCGACCCCGTGCAACAGAGCCGCCCTGGTCCGGTAGTAGAACGACGTCGTGCCGTCGGGAACCTGCGCGCGACGATCCACCTTGAGGTGGCTCAGACCCCGCGGCCCCTCCTCGGCCAACAGCGAAATCGCGGCGTCGCACAGCCGGCGACGCCGCTCTGCGGAATTGTGATGTTTACGGCGAATCTCAACGGATGCGATCTTAGGGCCGAGACGGGCTGACAGTCGTACACACGGTGGCGGCAACTCCGAGCGCCGCCACAAGGGTCGCGACCGCAAACCACTGACCGTCGGACCACGCAATGCCACCCGCCCAGCCGAAGATGCTCGATCCGGAGTAGTACGCGATCGTGTAGAGCGCGGTGGCCTGGGAGCGCCCGATCACGACCCGGGCGGCCACCATGCTGGATGCGACAGCGTGCCCGACGAAGAAGCCGATCGTGAGCAACGCCACTCCGGCGACGATCACCGCCAACCGGCCCGCCACAGTGACGACGGCACCGACCACGACGAGCGCGCCCGCGGCGCCCAGAACAACGGGCGCACCGAAGCGCCCGCCGAGCCATCCCGTGGCCCGGGATCCGACGGTCCCACCCAGATAGGTCAGGAAGACCAGCGAGATGACCGCGGGCTCAAGTCCGTACGGTGCGGCGGCCAGCCGGAACGGCAGGTAGTTGAACACCGTCATCACCGCGCCGGACAGCAGCATGCCGACAAGCAGGATCGGCCACACCGCCCGGTCACGGAGGTGCCCCAGGACCGTCTGGAGTGCACCGCCGGCCCGCTTACCGGCGGCGGGGGCGGGGGCGGGGATGAGCCCGATCATCCCGACCATCATCACCGCCACCGCCACGCCCAGGACGAGAAGAGCAGTACGCCAACCGAAATGCTCGGCCACCGGGACGGCGAGCAGCCGTCCACTCAACCCGCCGACCGATGTCGCGGCAACGTAGCTGCCCGCGACGGTCGCGGCCCGCGACGGTGTTGCGATGTCATGGGTGAGCGTCATCGCCAATGCCGGAACACCGCCCAGCGCGACGCCGTGCATCAGCCTGCCCGCAAGCATCGCCTCGAAGGTCGGCAGAAACGGCACCACGACCGCACACACCGCCGCTGACCCCGCGGCCGCCCGCATCGCCGTCCGCAGACCGATCCGGTCCGACACCCAGGACCATGGAAGCACTGACAGGGCCAGACCCAGCGTCGCGGCCGAAATCAGCAGCGCTGCTTGCGAAGCGTCCACCTTCACGTCACGGGCGATCTGCGGTAGCAGTCCCTGCGGTGCGTACATCGAGGCGAACGCAGCCAGACCGGCGCACCACAGCGTCACGACGAGACGACGCTCGGCCGTCATCGGTGCGGATCCGGGACTCACAGGCACCCGTCCATTGCACCGGACATCATTTATCGTGTGAAGGTCTGATTCCGTCTATCAGTTATAGGACGCACATATCAATGCTCGAGGTGCGAGAAGCGCGGTATTTCATCGCGGTGGCCGAGGAACTCAACTTCGGGCGGGCCGCAGAGCGGTTACAGATGTCGCAACCGCCGCTGTCCGCGGCGGTCAAGGCGATCGAGAAGCGACTCGGCGTGCTCCTGCTCAACCGCACGACACGGCACGTGGTGCTGACGTCGGCAGGAACCGTGTTTCTCGACCGCTGCCGACGGGTGGTCGCTGCGGCAGAGGACGCCGAGTCCGCGGCGCGACTGGCCGCCGAAGGGCAGCTCGGCGAATTGCGCATCGGTGCTGTGACAACAGCTTTCACGCACGTTCTGCCGCGGGCACTGAGCTCCTACGCCCGATCGCACCCGAGCGTCGACGTCACCGTGCGCGAGGTCGACACCCACCTGGGCTCTGAACTGTTGCAGCGGCGCGAGATCGACATCGCCGTCGTGCGCCACGGTCCGGCGCGGCCCTGGCTTCGGCACGTCACTTTGACCAGCGAACCGTTCGTGCTCGCTGCACCGGCGGGCTGGGAACTGCCCCGCGGAGTACGGACAGATCTGGCGAAGGCCGCCGATCTACCGTGGGTGTGGATCCCACGCTCGGGAACACCCGACTACCATGACCAGGTTGCCGCCTGCTGCCGCGATGCCGGATTCACGCCACGCGCAAAACATCTCGCTCAGTCCATCAGCAGTCAGCTTGCGATGGTCGCGGCCGGTCTCGGTGTTGCGCTCGTCCCCGGAAGCTCTGCAGCCGTACAGGCCGGGATCACGACCGTGCGCGTCCGGAGTCCGCTGGCCATCGCGATGAGCGCGCTGTTCCGGACCGACGCCGACCCACTCGTCGCCGAGTTCATCGACGCACTCGCCGGGGCTTCGCGGTGAGTTCGGCGAAACTGCATTCCATGCGACGATTTTCGAGTGGCGACCGCATGGAATGCAGTTTCGGCGGTTAGCGGTACTTGTTGACGAACTCCGTCATGGTCTTGAGCTGGTAGCGCGAGACATCCTGAGCAGCTTCGTCTTCGGCGAACACGCTGGACACCATGACCGTGTCCTCGCGGTCGTAGAAGCCCAGCTTGGCCAGGCCCTCGAAGAACTCGCCCCAGTTCACATCACCGTCGCCGATTTTGAGGTGCTGGTGTACCCGGACCGGATTGCCCGGCGGATTGGTGATGTAACGCAGGCCGTGGCTGCGGTGGTGGTCCATCGTGTCGGCCACGTGGACCAGCCGCAGCTTGTCCCCGGCGGCGGCCATGATCTCGCTCATGTTGCCGCCCATGTGGAAACTGTGGCAGGCGACATAAACCATGCCGATATTGGGCGAGTTGACGCCGCGGATGATGCGCAGCGCCTCCAGCCCGTCTTCGACGAAATCATCGGGATGCGGATCGATGCGCACATCGATGCCTTCGCGTTCGAAGATGGGCACAAGCTCTTCCATAGACCGGAAGAACGCCCGCTCCGATTCCTCGGCCTTTTCCGGCCTGCCGGAGAACTCGGTGTTGATGACGTTCACGCCGAGGTCGACGGTGATCTGTACGACGCGCTTCCAGTTGCGCACGGCTGCCTCGCGGGCGTCTTCGTCGGGACCCGACCACCGCAGCACGGGCAGTACCGACGCGATTCCCACCCCGGCATCAGCGCAGGCCTTGCGGAATTTCGCGACCAAGTCGTCGTCTGCCCTCGGATGGTTGAAGAACGGGATGAAGTCCCGGTGTGGTGTCAGCTGCAGGTACTCGTACCCCAATTCAGCCACGAGGGAGGGAAATTCGAGCAGTGCGTAGTCGTGATGGAACGGCGTCGGATCGAGTGCGATCTTCATGTTCAGGCTCCTGGGATCGAGTTGCGGTCAACCATGGCGACCGCAACGGGTAGACCGGATTGCAGCGCCTGCACGCCGGCTTCGCAGACGGCGGTGGCGGCGTAGCCGTCCCACGCGGTGGGACCATCGACGTTTGTGCCGGCCCGAACCGCGTCGACCCAGCGCTGGATCTCGGTGTCGTAGGCGCGGCCGAACCGTTCCTTGAAGCTCGGCGTGATCGTTCCGCCCCAGGTGCCGGGGGCGCTCTTGCGGACCAGGCCGACGTCGAGACCGATCATCGCGCTTCCCTTTTCGGCCACCAGTTCGGTGCGCACTTCATAGGCGACGCCGGTGGTGACGAACAGCTCGACATCCACATGCCGCCCGCTCGCGGTGCGCATGATCGCGATCTGCGGGTCGGAGATCCTCTGCCGCGCCAGCGAATTCGCTACGGGCTTCACGATTTGAATCGACGCGATCTCTTCGTCAAAGAGGAACCTGGTCACGTCGACCTCGTGCACCAGGGAGTCGCGGACCGTCATGACGGAGTCGAAGTGGTCGGGCACGGCGGGGTTGCGATGCACACAGTGGAGCACGAGGGGGTTGCCGAGTTCACCGCCATCGATCAGCGCCTTGAGCCCCATGTATTCGTCGTCGAAGCGACGCATGAATCCGACCTGGATCAGCCGGATTCCGAGTTCGGCCTCGCGGCGCACCACGTCGAGGGAGGTCTCGACATCGGTGGTCAGTGGCTTCTCACACAGCACCGGCTTGCGGTGTTCGAGGCAGGCGAGCAGTTGCTTCTCGTGTGCGGCGCCCGGGGTGGCGAGCACGACGGCGTCGACGTCCGGGTCGGCGATGGCGTCGAGTGGGTC
>NZ_JAQGCZ010000003.1 GCF_027706845.1 Mycolicibacterium sp. BiH015 | reverse complement strand
ACCCGAGACCCGCAACGCCGTGGTGAGGACTTTCTTCCACGACGCTTCACCGAGTCGGTGCGGCTCGGTCTCGGCCAACAACCGCGCCAGCGCCTGGTGTTCAAGAGCCGGGACCGAGCGCGTCACTGTCGCCAATTCGGCAAGAAGCCCGATCAACTCCCGATGAGACACCTCGTCGCACGCCTTCGACAGGATGGCGATCTGTTCACCCATCACCGCCACCGCGTCCGACACCACCTCCATACATCGAACACTAGTTCGAACCACCGACAAACCCGGCGCAACGCGTGACCAAAGAAACTGAAGTGACAAAAGAAATTAGAGAAGTCGGCGGGCGGGCCGCGCTACGAGGCCCGTTAAGGTGAGCCCATGCGAGTCGGAGTGCTGGGCGCCAAAGGCAAAGTGGGAGCGACGATGGTCGCGGGCGTCGAGAATGCCGATGATCTGACCTTCACCGCGGGAGTAGACGCCGGTGATTCGTTGTCGGCGCTCGTGGATAGCGACACCGAGGCCGTCATCGACTTCACCCACCCCAGCGTCGTCATGGACAATCTCAAATTCCTGATCGACAACGGGATTCACGCCGTCGTCGGGACCACCGGCTTCACCGACGAGCGGCTCGATCAGGTCAGGGAATGGCTTTCGGCCAAGCCGGACGTCTCGGTGCTGATCGCCCCGAACTTCGCAATCGGCGCCGTGCTGTCGATGCACTTCGCGCAGCAGGCCGCCAAGTACTTCGAATCCGTCGAGGTGATCGAACTGCATCACCCGCAGAAGGCCGACGCCCCGTCGGGTACGGCAGCACGCACCGCGCGGCTCATCGCGGAGGCGCGAAAAGGCATGCCGCCCAACCCCGATGCGACCAGTACCGGGCTCGACGGGGCCAGGGGGGCGAATGTCGATGGCATCCCGGTGCATTCGGTGCGCCTCGCCGGCCTGGTCGCACATCAAGAGGTTCTGTTCGGCACACTCGGCGAGACGCTGACGATCCGCCACGACAGCATCGATCGCACCTCCTTCGTCCCCGGCGTCCTGCTCGCCGTGCGCAGGATCCGCGAGTTCCGCGGCCTCACCGTCGGTCTCGAGCCCCTTCTCGATCTGACATGAGCGACGGAGCGCGCGCACTTCGCATCCAGCTGCTCATCGGCTTCATGTGTGTCGCGCTCATCGTCTATTTCGTGTTGCTGGGTCGCGCGGCGTTAATCCTCATCGGTTCCGGCGAGGTCGCCCCGATCGGCCTCGGGCTGGCGATTCTCATCCTTCCCGGCATCGGCGTCTGGGTGCTGGCCGCGACCCTGCGCGCGGGTCTGGCGCACCAGCGTCTGGCCCTCAAGGCCCGGGAGCGGGGCATGGAGCTCGACGTCAGCGACCTTCCGCGACGGGCATCCGGGCGCATCGAACGCGACGCCGCCGACGCGCTGTTCCACGCGGTGCGCGACGAACTCGAGGCCGATCCCGACAATTGGCTGCGCTGGTATCGACTGGCCCGCGCCTACGACTATGCCGGCGACCGTTCGCGCGCCAGGGAGACGATGAAAAAGGCTGTGCAGATGGAGGAATCGGCGCGATGAGCAAGACGCTGCTGATCGTTCACCACACCCCGTCGCCGCACTGTCATGAGATGTTCGAGGCGGTCGTCTCCGGTGCGACCGATCCCGACATCGGCGGCGTCGACGTTCTTCGGCGACCGGCGCTGACCGTTTCGCCGGCGGAGCTGCTGGCCGCCGACGGCTACGTTCTGGGCACCCCGGCCAACCTCGGATACATCAGCGGCGCAATGAAACACGCGTTCGACTGCGCATACTACCAGCTGCTCGACGCTACTCGCGGCAGGCCGTTCGGCGTCTACCTCCATGGCAACGAAGGAACCGAAGGTGCTGAGCGCGCCCTCGCCGGAATCACGGGAAGTCTGGGCTGGGAGCAGGCGGCCAAGACGGTCACGGTGTCGGGAAAGCCGACGAAAAACGACCTCGAGGTCTGCTGGGATCTCGGCGCGACGGTCGCCGCCATGCTGATGGCTTGATATCGAATGGGCGGTTTGCGCCGTCCCACGCGTGTCTTTAGGGAACTATTGGACCGCGCCCAACATCGGGGGAAGAACGTGACACATGCAGCTGGCCGCCTCTCGGGAAAGTCGGCCGTAATCACCGGTGCGGCGTTCGGTATCGGCCGCGCCACCGCACAGCGCTTCGCGAGTGAGGGCGCGCGGTTGATCCTGACCGATTTCCAGCGCGAACCGCTGCGTGAGCTTGCCGACGAACTGCGCGGGGCCGGTGCCATCGTGTGCCTGTCGTCGATCTCCGGGCTGGCCGGACAGAAACGGCAGGCGGCCTACGGTCCCGCCAAGTTCGTGGCCACCGGGCTGACCAAGCATCTCGCGGTCGAATGGGCCGACAGTGGGATCCGGGTGAACGCTGTGGCCCCGGGGACGATCAGGACGGAAAGAGTCAAACGTCTACCTGAAGAGCCCGGTGGCGCGGAGTACCTCGACGCTGTGCAGCGTATGCATCCGATGGGCCGCTTGGGTGAACCCGCCGAAGTCGCGAGCGCGATCGCTTTCCTCGCCTCCGACGAGGCCTCGTTCATCACCGGCGCCGTCTTACCCGTCGACGGTGGCTTTCTGGCGCAGTAGGGCCCGCGCCTCAGCTGACGGAACGACGACGACGCGCACGCATCGTCGCCCGCAGGACCGTGACCGGATGATTGAGAAGGGTCGCCATTTTTCCCGGAACGGAATTGGGTTCACGACCGACGCCGAGTTGGACGAACAGTGTCAGCCGGTCGAAGTACACCCGCTCGCAGATCAAATCGGCCCCGTCGAACTCGAACACGGTGACGATGGGCAGGTTCAGGCGCCGGCCGGTGGGCGGTAGTCCGCGAAACGGGCCCCGGTGCGTCCCGCGCACCACCGTCTCGAAGATCACCCGGTTCCCTTGATGGCCGAACGAGTCGGGCGCGATGTCGAAGTGCATGTCGGGAAACGCGGTGAACAGCTCGCGATATGAATCGGCGACCGCGGCGCGGCCGTCGGCGACGTCGTCACCGGGCATCTCAGTGCGCTCGAAACCCGGTCTGAACGTGGCAAGAGTCGCCGCGATGTCGTGCCGGTTCTCCGCGTTGAGGTGCGCAAGCACCGTCACTCCGCGCAACTCGCGCAGAGGTATGTCCATTCTCGATGATCTGGTCACCATGATCCCCCCGCGATGCCAAGCCACCTTCGAGAGGCTGACGTCGTTGACCAAAGCGTAGGTTATGGAGGCCAGAAGCGGAGCCGACTGCGAGGTTTCGGGGGAAAAGATCAGCGCCTCGTTGCCGACGGCATGTCCTCGGTGCTTCGACGCAGGCCTGTATCGCGGATGAGATCGCGCATGGCGCTGACGTTTTCACCATCCGTGGTGGTAAGACGGTGAGGGTGCGTGCCCATCCCGACATCTGCTTGATCGAGCAACATTCGGGACGAAGTAGCTGATGAAGGAGTCGTGATGCCCGGTATCGCCGAACTCGCCCTCGCCGGTGCGCCGATCGCGGGAGGCGCACTGCTCGGCATCGCGGCGGGCAACCTCAAAGCCCCCGACGTGCGCGGCATGATCGCCAAAGACATGGATCTGCTGGACCGGCTTCCCCCGGATCAGGTCGAGCGCCGCGCGGAGTTGCAGCGGGTGATCGATTTGCGCATCGATTCGCTGATCGCCGCCGTCGACAAGAATCGGGAGATGCGTGAACTCGCGGCGTCCTACCAGGGGAACTGGCGCGACATCGTGGTCTTCATCTGCGCGATTCTGTTCACCATCATCTGGTGGAACGTCGAGCACAGTCGCGCGAATTGGCTCCTGATGTTCATCGTGCTGATCGTGCTGAGCATCCTTGCCGGTGTCTACGCCGCCCGTGGGATCCTGCGAGGCGTCGCCGCCGTGCTGCATGCGCGTCGCCGAACCACAACCTGAAGCGTTGCGGCGTAACGATTTTCAGCGAAGGTGCGCGCCGAAGAACGACTCCGTGGCATCCCAGTGCCTCGCTGCCGCCGCTTCGTCGTACGGCCCGTTGTCGGGCACCGCGAATCCGTGCTCGGCCGGGTACCACTCGATGGTGTGATCGACGCCGGCCGCGGTGAGCGCCTTCTCAAGGGTCTCGCCGTTTTCGGTGGTGAACGACCTGTCGTTGCGGGCAGCGCCGACATAGACGGCCGCGCGGATCTGGTCGGCCAGCAAGTGCGGGCTGTCCGGGTCGTCGGAGGCCAGGCCGCCGCCGTGGAACGACATCGCGGCCGCGACACGCTGCGGGACCCGGCCTGCCACCAGCAGTGAGGTGCGCCCACCCATGCAGTAGCCCGTCGTCCCGAACGCCTCCCCGGTGACCTCGGGCCGGCTTGACAGGTAGTCGAAGAACGCGCACGCATCCGAGGCCATGCGTGCGGGAGTGACGTCAGACATCATCCGGAACAGGCGCTTGCGTTCGGCGTCGTCGGAGAACACGGTCGCCATCGTGAAGGGCTCCCAGTCGCCCTCGCGGTAGTACACGTCGGGCACCAGCACCGCATAGCCGTAGCCGGCGAGTGTGTCGGCCATCGTGCGTATGGCCGTGCGGGAACCGCCGGCGTCGGGATACATGACGATGCCCGGCCAGGGGCCCTCGCCGCCCGGGGTGTGCAGGCTCACTGGGCAGGAACCGTCGGCGGTCGTCACGGTGTCGGTGAACCTCGGCATGGGATCCGTTCTACTCCGTGTCGCTGGACGTAAGCTAAGCGCGTGCCGATCGCCACCCCGTATGAGGATCTGCTCCGTCTCGTGCTCGACACCGGGGTTCCCAAATCGGATCGCACCGGCACGGGCACCCGGAGTGTCTTCGGCCATCAGCTCCGGTACGACCTGAATGCCGGTTTCCCGCTCATCACCACCAAGAAGGTGCACACGAAGTCCATCGTCTACGAGCTGCTGTGGTTCCTGCGCGGCGACTCCAATGTGCGATGGCTGCAAGAGCGCGGTGTCACCATATGGGATGAATGGGCCTCTCCGACAGGCGATCTCGGGCCCGTTTACGGCGTGCAGTGGCGGTCGTGGCCGACGCCGTCGGGTGAGCACATCGACCAGATCAGCGCAGCGCTGGAGTTACTCAAACGCGACCCGGATTCGCGTCGCAACATCGTCTCGGCATGGAACGTCGGCGAGATTCCCCAGATGGCGCTGCCGCCGTGCCATGCATTCTTCCAGTTCTATGTCGCGGAGGGTCGCCTCAGCTGCCAGCTGTACCAGCGCAGCGCCGACCTGTTTCTCGGTGTTCCGTTCAACATCGCGAGCTACGCGTTGCTCACGCACATGATGGCCGCCCAGGCCGGGCTCGGTGTGGGGGAGTTCATCTGGACCGGCGGCGACTGCCACATCTACGACAACCATGTCGAGCAGGTCACCGAACAGCTGTCCCGGGAACCCCGACCCTATCCAGAACTTGTTCTGGGCCAACGTGATTCGATCTTCGACTACACCTATGAGGACGTCGTCATCAAGAACTACGAACCGCATCCGGCCATCAAGGCCCCGGTGGCCGTGTGAGCGATCTGACCCTGATCTGGGCGCAGTCCAGCTCCGGCGTGATCGGCCGCGACAATGGCATCCCTTGGCATGTGCCTGAGGACATGGCGCGCTTCAAGGAACTCACCTGGGGCCACACTGTGATCATGGGCAGGCAGACGTGGGAATCGCTGCCCGCGAAGTTCCGTCCGCTGCCGGGACGCAGAAATGTCGTACTCACCCGGCAGGCTGACTACATGGCAGACGGAGCAGAGGTGGTCACGTCGCTCGAGGACGCGCCACTTGAGGACGCATGGGTGATCGGCGGCTCGCAGGTCTACGGGCTGGCCCTACCGCTGGCGACGCGGTGTGAGGTCACCGAGATCGATCTCGACCTGCACAGGCGGGATGAGGACGCGCTGGCACCCCTTCTCGACGAGACGTGGGTGGGCACCGAGGGGGACTGGCGCGACAGTTCCTCGGGGCTGCGGTACAAGTTCTACAGCTACCTGAGGAAATGAGGCTCACCGCTGCGCAGGCGCGGCGGGTCGCGGTCTCGGCGCAGGGCTTCCACGATGCGAAACCGGCGGGCGTCGTCACGCGGGCGCATCTGAAACGGCTGATCGCCCGTCTGCAGGTGCTCCAGCTGGATTCGGTGTCGGTGTCGGTCCGCGCGCATTACGCACCCGTCTTCAGCCGGCTCGGCCCGTACGACCGTGACCTCGTCGACCGCGCCGCCTGGAGCCACTCCAGCAAATCACCGCGGCTGCTCGTCGAATACTGGGCCCACGAGGCCGCGCTGATGGCCGTGGACGACTGGCCACTGATGCGCTGGCGGATGCGCGAGTACGAGCACGGCCGCTGGGGCGTGGAGATCGTCAAGAAGAACGCCAAACTGGCCGAGGACATCGTCGAGGCCGTCGCCCACCTCGGACCCTCGACGGCGGGACAGATCGAGGCCTACCTGGAAGCCGAACCCCGCGGGCGAAAGGGGCCCTGGTGGGATCGCAGCGACACCAAGTGGGTCGCCGAGGCGCTGTGGTCGGCGGGCGTGCTGACCACGGCAACGCGGGTCGGGTTCGCCCGGCACTACGACCTGACCGAACGGGTGCTGCCCGCCGAGGTGGTCGAGCGCCGGGTCGACGAGGTCGATGCCGTCCGCGAGCTCACGCTGCGCGCCGCCACGGCACTCGGTGTCGCCACCGAGGCTGATGTGCGCGACTACTTCCGGCTGGGCGCGCGGCAGGTCAAACCGGCCCTCGCCGACCTGATCGCCGCAGGGGAGATCGAACAGGTCGACGTCGAGGGCTGGTCCGCGCCGGCGTATCTGCGCGCGGGTCAGATCGTGCCGCGCCGAGACCGCGGCTCCGCGCTGCTGTGCCCGTTCGATCCGCTGATCTTCTTCAGGCCGCGCGTCGAGCGGCTGTTCGGCGGTTTCCACTACCGCATCGAGATCTACACACCGCAGCCCAAGCGCCAGTTCGGCTATTACGTCTGGCCATTCCTGCTCGACGGCGACCTGGTCGGCCGTGTCGACCTCAAGGCCGACCGGGTCGGCGGGGCGCTCAACGTGGTCGGTGCTTTCACCGAAGAGGGGCGGGACCGCAAGCACGTCGCCGGCGAACTCGCCGTCCAGTTGCAGGCGATGGCGGAATGGCTCGGGCTGTCGGATGTCGTGGTGGGCGAGCGAGGCGATTTGGTCACCCAGCTGCGCTCCGCCTTGGTTAGGTGAGCCGATGGACGTTCTGCGTACCCCGGACGAGCGCTTCGCCGACCTACCGGATTTCCCGTTCGCACCCCACTACGTCGAGGTCGACAGCCTCCGCATGCACTACCTCGACGAGGGGCCCGCCGACGCGCCTGTCGTGCTGTTGCTGCACGGCGAGCCGTCCTGGAGCTACCTGTACCGCTGGATGATCCCGGTGCTGGTCGACGCCGGGTTGCGTGCCGTCGCGATCGACCTCGTCGGGTTCGGCCGCAGCGACAAGCCGACCCGGCGCGAGGACTACACGTATCAGGCCTATGTCGACTGGACGTGGGCGGCGATCGAGGCGATCGGGCTGACCGGCATCACGCTGGTGTGCCAGGACTGGGGCGGCCTCATCGGCCTGCGGCTCGTTGGCGAACATCCCGACCGTTTCGCGCGCGTGGTCGCTGCGAACACAACCCTTCCCACCGGGGATCAACACCCCGGCGAGGCATTCCTGGCGTGGCAGCGGTTCAGCCAGGAGACCCCGGACTTCGCTGTCGGCAACATCGTCAACGGCGGGTGCGTCTCCACCCTGCCCGCTGAAGTCATCGCGGCCTACGATGCGCCGTTTCCCGACGACTCCTACAAGGCGGGCGCACGGCAGTTCCCGACGCTGGTGCCGACCAGCCCCGACGATCCCGCGGCACCGGCGAACAGAGCGGCGTGGGAAGGGCTGCGGCGGTTCGACAAGCCGTTCCTGTGCGCCTTCTCCGATTCCGACCCGATCACCCGGGGCGCGGATGCGGCCCTGCGCAAGCTCATTCCGGGCGCGCAGGGGCAACCCGAGGTCACCATCGCCGGCGGTGGCCACTTCCTCCAGGAGGACAAGGGCCGCGAGCTTGCGGCCGTGGTCGTCGACTTCATCAACGCCAACCCGGCGTGACGTTCCGGCCATCTCGGGGCAGACTGCACTCGTGACGCAGTGACATATCGCGTCATCGGATTGCGAGAATGTGGCGTGCTTGCTTGGTGGTGGCAGCAGACGGACCAGTTCGACTGGTTCAGCTCCTACCTGCGCGACCGTGACCTGCAGAAGCTCTGGCGGGTGGCCACCGGGGTTTTCACGCTGTTCCTGGGGGCCGTTCCGGTCATGATGGTTGCCAGCCCTGCCGGGCCTCGCGGGCCGGTTGCCATCGGCGCCGCGATCGCTGCCTCGCTGTTCGCGTTCACCGCCGCGATGCTGTGGCTCCTTCGCTGGCCGACCCGCCGTCAGTCCTTGACCTACATCGCCGTCTGCGGAGCGTGCATTGCGGTGGGTTGCCTTGTCGTCCCCGATCCGTACGGCGGGTTGATGGGCGCCACGATGTTCGCGGCGATCGGCGGGTTCATCGCGTACTTCCACGCGATGGCGCACGTGCTGGCCAACTTTGTGTTGGCGGTCGTCATCGCGGCAATCACCGCCACGAGGTGGTTCGTCCAGACCGGCGACGGTTGGCTGGTGGTGGCTTCGCTTCTGCTGGTTCTCGGTTTGAACATCGGTGTGCCGTTCGGAATCCACACGCTCGTGCACTCCCTGCATACGGATCTGCGCAATTCTGACCGGGATCCGCTCACCGGTCTTCTCAACCGGCGATCGTTCTACAACACCGTGCACGAGCACCTGGTGGCCAAGCAGGAAGTGAACAACGCCGTCAACGTGACGATGGTGGATCTGGACAAGTTCAAGCGTCTCAATGACAGCCGGGGCCACGCGGTGGGTGACGCGGCATTGGCTGGGGTAGCGACGGTGCTCGCAGAGTGCAGCGGACCGGGTGCGGTGCTCGGCCGGCTCGGCGGCGAAGAGTTCGTCGTGGCCGACCTCGGCGCTGCGTCGCGGCACGTGTTCATCGCCGAACGCATCCGCGCGGGGATCGCGTCGCTGCCCTTCGGGATCACCGGCAGCGTCGGAGTGTGCAGCGCGACCATCCCGGCCGGCATCGAGGTCGAGCACCCCGAATTCCTCGAGCGGCTGATCCACGCCGCCGACGCCGCAATGTATCTGGCGAAGCGTTCCGGCGGCGACCGCGTCGAACACCGCTACCTCGCCGACGGTCAGCGCTGAACTCGGGCGGACGATCGCTCATCAGCACCGCTAGCTGAGTGGAATGTCGTTGGCGCTCTTGGAGTCCTGATAGCGATCCGACAGAGCGTGATATCGCTTCCGGATGCGGTCGCGCTGCGCCTGCAGCGACGATCGCACCGGCTCAGGTTCGCTGTCGATGAGGTCTGCGATCGCGTAGGCCGTCCAGAATGCGTTGGTCCGCCGGTAACCACCAGGCTCGAGACCGAAAACCTCCTTGAGGATCTTCAGGTCGTGCGGAATGGCGAAGCTGTCGCGGGAATCCTCATGGCTGAAGAAGTAGTAGAAGTTGTCGAAGCCCGTCCACGTGATGGCCGACATGCACAACGTGCACGGTTCGTGGGTCGACAGGAACAGAAGGTCTTTCGTCGCGGGCCGTTCGGGCATCTCATAGAACTGGCGCAGGGTGTTGATCTCCCCATGCCACAGCGGATTGCCGGTCTCGTCATTGGTGCCGGCGATGACCACCGACAGATCGGCTTTGGCCAGCAACGCAGCACCGAACACCTTGTTTCCCCGGGCGACACCGTGCTCGGTCAACGGCAGGATGTCGTGGTCGATCACATCGAGCAGTCGCGCGGCGAGCGTCGTGGCCGTGTTGTCGGGCATGGAAAACCCTAACGTCGCTGATGCGAGTTGGCTGTGCAGCCACGTTAGGCTCGGCCGGTGGCCGAGATTGCGCCGCTGCGCGTGCAGCTGATCGCCAAGACGGAGTTCTCGGCGCCCCCGGACGTGCCGTGGAGCACTGACGCCGACGGTGGCGCCGCGCTGGTCGAGTTCGCCGGACGCGCCTGTTACCAGAGTTGGTCAAAGCCCAATCCGCGCACCGCGACCAACGCCACGTACCTGCGGCACATCATCGACGTGGGTCATTTCTCGGTGCTCGAGCACGCCTCGGTGTCCTTCTACATCACCGGTGTGTCGAGGTCCTGCACGCACGAACTGATTCGGCATCGACACTTCTCGTACTCGCAGCTGTCTCAGCGCTACGTTCCCGAAAACGATTCCCAGGTGGTGGTTCCGCCGGGCATCGAGGACGATCCCGAACTGGTGAAGACGTTCCTCGACGCTGCGGATGCCAGCCGCGCCACCTATACGGAACTGCTCGCACGGCTGGAGGCGAAGCTGGCCGACTCCGGGAGTGCGACGCTGCGGCGTAAGCAGGCCCGCCAGGCCGCACGCGCAGTCTTGCCCAACGCCACCGAGACGCGAATCGTGGTCACCGGCAACTACCGGGCCTGGCGGCACTTCATCGCGATGCGGGCCAGCGAACACGCCGACGTCGAGATCCGGCGCCTGGCAATCGAATGCCTGCGCCAGCTGATCGATGTCGCGCCCCAGGTGTTCTCCGACTTCGAGATCATCGCGCTGGCCGACGGGACCGAGGTCGCGACCAGCCCGCTGGCAACCGAGGTGTGAGCCGGAAAGGCATTCGTGGCGCGCGAAGGCGACCAGGTAATCTTGGTGCCCGTGAGTACCGGCGGATTCGACGCGCAGGCCCGGTTGGGCACCCTGTTGACCGCGATGGCGACTCCGTTCAAGCGCGACGGCTCGCTGGATACCGAGACAGCGGCCCGGCTGGCCATCCATCTGGTCGACTCCGGCTGCGACGGCCTGGTGGTCTCCGGCACCACCGGTGAATCGCCGACCACCACCGACGACGAGAAGATTCGGCTGCTGCGGGTCGTCCTGGAAGCGGTCGGGGACCGGGCGAGGATCATCGCAGGCGCGGGCACCTACGACACCGCCCACAGTGTCCACCTGGCCAAGGCCTGTGCCGCCGAAGGCGCGCACGGCTTGCTGGTCGTCACCCCGTACTACTCCAGGCCACCGCAGGCGGGCCTCGTCGCGCACTTCACCACCGTGGCGGATGCGACCGCTCTGCCCGTCATCCTCTACGACATCCCGCCGCGCTCGGTGGTGCCGATCGAATGGGACACGATCCGCACCCTCGCCGAACACCCCAACATCGTCGCGATCAAAGACGCCAAGGGTGACCTGCACGGCGGGGGGCAGATCATCGCCGAGACCGGCCTGGCGTACTACTCGGGTGACGATGCACTCAACCTGCCGTGGCTGGCGATGGGCGCTGTGGGTTTCATCAGCGTGTGGGGGCATCTCGCCGCCGGTCCGCTGCGAGACATGTTGACGGCGTTCGCTTCTGGCGATGTCGCGACCGCCCGCAAGATCAATGTGACGCTCGGCCCTCTGAGCGCTGCCCAGTCCCGGCTGGGCGGCGTCACGCTCTCCAAGGAAGGCCTGCGGCTGCAGGGATTCGAGGCGGGCAACCCTCGTCTGCCGCAGATCCCCGCCACCGAGGAGCAGATCGAGGCGCTGGCCGCCGACATGCGCGCCGCCGCGGTGCTCAGGTAGTGGTCCGCTAGTGGATTTGGCGCACACTCCACCGGGGCCGCTGGCCCCGGGCGGCCTGCGGGTCACCGCACTGGGCGGCATCGGTGAAATCGGCCGCAACATGACGGTCTTCGAGCATCTGGGCCGACTGCTCATCGTGGACTGCGGGGTGCTGTTCCCGACCCACGACGAGCCAGGCGTCGACCTCATCCTGCCGGACCTGCGCCACATCCAGGGACGTCTCGACGACGTCGAGGCGCTTGTCGTCACCCATGCCCACGAAGACCACATCGGTGCGATCCCGTTCCTGCTCAAGCAGCGTGCCGATCTTCCGATTGTCGGCTCGAAGTTCACGCTTGCCCTGGTCGCGGAGAAATGCCGGGAACACCGCCTCAGCCCGGTGCTCGTCGAAGTGGCCGAGGGGCAGCGGAGTACTCATGGCGTCTTCGAATGCCAGTACTTCGCCGTCAACCACTCCATCCCCGGGTGCCTGGCGATCGGCATCCACACCGGAGCGGGCACGGTGCTGCACACCGGCGACATCAAGCTCGACCAACTTCCGCCCGACGGCCGGCCCACCGACCTGCCCGGAATGTCGCGTCTCGGGGATGCCGGCGTCGACCTGTTCCTCTGCGATTCGACGAACTCCGAGATCCCGGGCGTCGGACCATCGGAGAGCGAAGTCGGCCCGGCGCTGCACCGGTTGATGCGGGGCGCCGACGGCCGGGTCATCGTGGCCTGCTTCGCGTCGAATGTCGATCGCGTGCAGTCGATCATCGACGCCGCGGTTGCTCTCGGCCGACGGGTCTCATTCGTCGGGCGTTCCATGGTGCGCAACATGGGCATCGCTCGCGAATTGGGCTATCTGAACGTCGCTGACGAGGATGTGCTCGACATCGCCGCCGCAGAGATGATGCCTGCCGATCAGGTCGTGCTCATCACCACAGGTACGCAGGGCGAGCCGATGGCAGCTCTGTCCCGGATGTCGCGCGGAGAGCATCGCAGCATCACGCTGACAGCAGGCGATCTGATCATCCTGTCGTCCTCGCTGATCCCGGGCAACGAAGAGGCGGTCTACGGGGTCATCGACTCGCTGGCCAAGATCGGTGCCCGCGTGGTCACCAACCAACAAGCGCGCGTTCATGTCTCGGGACATGCGTACGCAGGCGAGCTGCTGTTCCTCTACAACGGGGTACGGCCACGCAACGTCATGCCCGTGCACGGGACGTGGCGCATGCTGCGGGCCAACGCCGCGCTGGCCGCGAAGACCGGTGTGCCGGAGGAGAACATCGTCCTTGCCGAGAACGGGGTCAGCGTCGACCTGGTGGCTGGACGTGTCAGCATCGCCGGTGCGGTACCGGTCGGCAAGATGTTCGTCGACGGGCTGATCACCGGGGACGTCGGCGACGCGACGTTGGGGGAGCGGTTGATCCTGTCCTCAGGTTTCGTCGCGGTCACCGTGGTGGTCAGGCGTGGCACGGGTAAGCCTGCCGGGCCTGCGCACCTGCATTCGCGGGGCTTCTCCGAGGACCCCAAGGCACTTGAGCCCGTCGCCCGCAAGGTGGAACAGGAACTGGAACACCTGGCATCGCAGAACGTCACCGATCCGACGCGGATTGCGCAGGGTGTGCGGCGCACCGTCGGCAAATGGGTGGGGGAGACCTACCGCAGGCAGCCGATGATCGTGCCGACGGTCATCGAAATCTGAACGGCTGCCGTCTGCGGAAGCGATCGGCGCGCCGCGCAATCACGGTTACCCCTCGTGAACCATGGCGCGGCGGCCGCGGGAGCACAGCTTATTTGGTGTTGCTCCTCAATTATTATGCACAGCGTAAAGGCTTTGGCAATACGCGTGTACCAGAGATTTTCACGATCAAATATTGCGCGGCGTAAATTTGCCGGCGACAATTCCAGGGAAACCAAGGAGTCGGTCAAGATCGGACATTTACGCAGGTAGTTGATCTTATAAAGACAAGGGAGCACAGACAAAGCGGCTTGCGGATGAGTTACGCTACGACCCGTTTCATTTAACAGTCGGCACCGGCCGCGACGCGATGATCAATAAGAATTTACATCGACGGTCTATTTGCTGAGCGCTGTCCATCAGACGGCTTCCAGTCGATAGCCCACGCCGCGCTGGGTGACGAAGCGGTGGGCGCCCAATTTGCGCCGCAGGTACCGGACATAGACGTCGACCACGTTGGACCCCGGTTCGTAGTCGTAACCCCAGACCTGGCTCAACAACTGCTCGCGCGAGAGCACCTGGCCCGGGTGGCGCAGGAAGGTCTCGGCCAGCGCGAATTCCCGCGCGGACAGATCTACCGAGTAGTCGCCGACGTGAGCCCTACGGGTACGCAGATCCAGCCGTAGTCCGCCATAGGACAGCGAGGCCGTCTGAGCCACCCGGTCCGGAGCGAGTCGCAGCCGCACGCGGGCAAGGAGTTCCTCGAAGCGGAAAGGCTTGCAGATGTAGTCGTCGGCGCCGCCCTCGAGCGTGGCCGCGGTGTCCGCGAGGCTTGTCCGCGCGGTCAGTACGACGACGGGCAGTGTGCTTCCGTCGGCGCGGAGGCGCCGCAGGACGGTGAAGCCGTCCATGCCGGGAAGCCCGGTGTCGAGAACCATCAGATCGAAGTCGCCGCTGCGCGCGTAGGCGTAGGCAGACCGTCCGTCTGCGACGACGGTGGCCGAAAAACCATTGGCGGACAGTCCCTTTCGGACAAACGACGAGATCCGCGGCTCGTCTTCGGCGATCAGGATGGCTGCCACGGCGTCACTTCCGGTATCGGCGCGATCGACACCGGGAACGTTGAAACGCGTCCCAGTGCCGGATCGAGCATCGCGTACCCCCCGTGTGCAGCGGCGGGGCCCGCACGATCGACAAGCCCGGACCGTCGGATTGCGCCCCCAATTTGCTCACCGCGGGCGCGCCAGCGGGAGATCCGGTCCCGGTCCTCGGGGCTCATGGCCCCAACCGAATTCAAATCCCGGACCCCAGCGAGCCGCCCGACGACATCAATCGTACGCCGGTTTGCCCGGTTGGCCTGGTAGAACGGCATGGGCTGCACGATGGCACAGCTATCGCCCCAGCGAGGGGTTGCGGATAGCGCGCAGCCGTTCCGATGGTGGTGGACTGCAGCACAGAACCACGCTCAACGAGTTTGCGGGCTTTCTGGCGACATCTCTCAGCGGCGGGCCATGACCGTCCATTCGAGCGGTGACGCGGTGAGATCGCGGCCGGTGGGGCGGATGTAGGCGTCACGGAAGTAGCTCGGCCCGGCCTGCTCGATCTCCCGCCAGCCGGACTCCGCGAGGAGTTCGCCGACGTGTTCGGGGACCAGTCCGGACTTCCACACCTCGCGGCGCTTGCGGAACTTCCGGTATAGCGACTCGGCGCCGTACAGGTTGGTGCCGTCGATGAAGTCCTGGCGGATGTAGGTGAACACCAGCCTGCTGCCAGGGGCGGCATCGCCGAGCTGAGCGAGGGTGGACCGCACCGCCTCAGGCGTCAGGTACTGCGTGACGCCTTCCCAGATGAAGAACGTCCGCGCCTGCCTGCGATAGCCGCGCGCCTCCAGCGTCGGGATGAGCGCGTCGCGCTCGAAGTCGACGGGGACGAGGTGCACCGACGGCGGCACCGAACCCAGCGCCCGTTGCAGCACAGCCGCTTTCAGCTCCGAATTGACCTGCTGGTCGACCTCGAAGACCGGCATGTCGCTGTGGCGGGCGATACGGCAGGCGCGCGTGTCCAAGCCTGCGCCGAGCACGACAACGGTGTCGGTGTCGTTCAGCGGATCCGAGAGGCGTTCGTCGATGAAGCGTTTGCGGCAGGCGATGCCGGCCCACAGGCCGGGCCCGGACCGGTCGATAACAGAGACGGTTGCCCGCCGGAGCGCGTCCGAACGTGTCGCGCGCACCAGGAAACGAAACCTCGTGGGCAGGAAGGACTCCGCAAGATCATCATCGACCAGGCGACGCGCGGCGGGCTCGTTGTGCTCGATGGCCGCCAGCACCATGGGCCCGAAGGCGGTCTGGGCGGCGGCGTTTCGAGGGGTCATCGTTTATTGATATACCCCGCGTCGACGGGGAGCGTGATCCCGGTGACGTAACGAGCGGAATCCGACACCAGCCAGAACACGGCGTTGGCGATGTCCTCGGGTTCCAGCGTCTGCACGGGCAGCGCGTTACCCATGTCGGGGCCGCCCTCGCTCTGCTGAGCCATGCCGTCCAGCCACGACCGGGTGAACTCGTTGTCGATCATGGGCGTGTTCACGCCGGCCGGGTGCACCGAGTTGACCCGAATGCTGTATTGGGCAAGGAAATTGGCGTATACCCGCATGATCCCGACAATGCCGTGCTTGGCGGCGGCGTAGCCGACGGAGCCTGCGACCGGCGCGCCGAGACCGACCAGACCGGCGACCGAGCTGGTGAGCACGATGGCGCCGCCGTTGCCGAACTTCACCATCGGCTTCATCGCGACGTCGATCGTGTTGTAGACGCCGGTCAGATTCACGTCGATGACGTCCTGCCACGCGTTGTCGGCAGCCATGGGTGCGATGCCCGCGTTGGCGACCACGATGTCGAGGCGGTTGCCCAGCTTCTCGGTCCCGTCCCGCACGGCAGCCTTGACGGCGTCGCGGTCGCGGACGTCGGCTTCATACGTGGCAATCCGCGCACCCGCGTCCTCCACCAGCTTGACCGTGGCGGCCATGTCCTCGGGGGTGGCCAGTGGGTAGGGGACCGACTCGATCTGGGCGCAGAGGTCCAGCGCGATGATGTCGGCGCCCTCCGAGGCGAGTTTGACGGCGTGCGCGCGGCCTTGACCGCGCGCCGCACCGGTGATGAAGGCGACCTTGCCGGTGAGCTCACCCATGGTCAGCGAACCCTAGGGCCGCAGCTGGCCCTTGGCCGGGTCGCCGGCGACGACCGGCTGCATCACCTTGATGTCGGGGGCGCCGTCGAGGTGGTCGCCGACGGTGCCGAAGAGTGTGGCGACTGCGGGCGCGGCGCTGTGCGCCTGCAGTGCGTCGGCGTCTGCCCACTGCTCGACGAACACGAAGGTGCCGTCGGACTCGTGCAACGAATAGAGCTGGCAGCCGGGCTCGTCATGGACCGCTTCGATGGCCTGTGTGCAGGCATTACGCACCGTGTCGACGGACTCGGGTTTGGCGGTCATGGTGGCGATGACGACGATCGGCATAGCGGACTCCTCGTTGAGCGGGACTGAACAGATGTCACCGTACTGTCTCCTGCCACGCGTGTCGTCGGGGGGCGAATCGCCTGCCGCAGAGCCGCTGCCGGCCCGATACCCGGCTGACACCAAGCTGTGACCAGTGTGGCGCATGGTGCATCTGAGGTCACAGCGACTAGGCTGGACCCCATGGCGAGTAAGACCGCGGGCCGATCTACTGCACGTCAGAGCAGGTCAAAGGCCCCTTCGCCCGGCGGGAAGCGGCCGGCGCGCGCGTCTGCGCCGCGCCGCAAGCCCCCCCGTCGGGGTCCCTCACCCGTCGCGTCGGCCGGCACGGCTGTCGGACGCGGGGTGCGGGCAGGCTGGCTGATTGTGGCCAAGGGTGCCGGAAGCACCGCACGTTCGGTGGGGCGTGCACGCGAACTGGAGCCCGGACACCGTCGCGACGGCCTCGCCCTGGCTCTGCTCGGTCTGGCCGTCGTCGTGGCCGCGAGTTCCTGGTTCGACGCGGCGCGCCCGGTCGGCGCGTGGATCGACACGATCGTGCGTGTGGTCATCGGCGCCGCCGTCGTGCTGGTGCCGCTCGTGCTGGCAGTGATCGGCATCACCCTGATGCGTTCGGAGCCGGATCCCGACGCCAGGCCGCGGCTGTTCCTCGGGTTCGCGATGATCGCGCTGCCGGCCCTTGGCCTGTGGCATTTGTGGTCGGGGTCGCCGGCGGACCCGGTCGCCCGCCAGCACGCAGGCGGATTCGTCGGGTTCGTGATCGGCGGCCCGCTGTCGGACGGGCTGACCACATGGATCGCCGCACCGTTGCTGTTCATCGGCGTCCTCTTCGGTGTGCTGCTGGTTACCGGAACCACGATCCGCGAGGTGCCCGCGACTGTCCGCGACATGTTCACCACGCGCTGGAACCGCGAATACGACAACGAGTACGGCGACTACGACGACGAGTACGACGAGTACGACGAAAACGAGTCACCCGAGGACTTCTCCGACGGGTACTACGACGGTGGACCCCTCGACGAAGCGGAGGCGTGGCCGTCGCCCACCCAGCCCACCGTGCCGCTGACGCGTCCCGACGGCCCCGTGGGCACGCCGATGGACAACTACCCGCTCGAGGAGCCCAAGGCGATCGAGTCGGCGGCCAAGTCGCGAAAGAAGACCCGCAAGGAGCCCAAGCTCGTCCTCGACCGTGTGGTGGACGGCCCCTACACGCTGCCGCCGCTCGACCTGCTCATCGCCGGGGATCCGCCGAAACGGCTGACATCGGCCAATCAGGCGATGACCGACGCGATCACATCGGTGCTTGACCAGTTCAAGGTCGACGCCGCGGTCACCGGCTGCACGCGCGGACCGACCGTCACCCGCTACGAAGTCGAGCTGGGTCCCGGCGTCAAGGTCGAGAAGATCACCGCGCTGCACCGCAACATCGCTTACGCGGTGGCGACCGAGAGCGTCCGCATGCTCGCCCCGATCCCCGGCAAGTCCGCCGTCGGCATCGAGGTGCCCAACACCGATCGTGAAATGGTGCGCCTGGCCGACGTGCTGACCGACCCCGTGGTGCGCTCCGACCACCATCCGTTGGTCATCGGCCTCGGCAAGGACATCGAGGGCGAGATGATCTCGGCCAACCTCGCGAAGATGCCGCACCTTCTGGTGGCCGGATCCACGGGCTCCGGCAAGTCCAGCTTCGTCAACTCGATGCTGGTCTCGCTGCTCGCCCGCGCCACCCCCGAAGAGGTCAGGATGATCCTGATCGACCCGAAGATGGTGGAACTGACACCGTACGAAGGCATTCCGCACCTGATCACGCCGATCATCACCGAGCCGAAGAAGGCTGCCGCCGCGCTGGCGTGGCTGGTCGAGGAGATGGAACAGCGCTACCAGGACATGCAGGCCTCGCGAGTGCGCCACATCGACGTGTTCAACGAAAAGGTGCGCTCCGGCGAGATCACCGCACCGTTGGGCAGCAACCGCGAATACAAGCCCTATCCGTACATCCTGGCGATCGTCGACGAGCTCGCCGATCTGATGATGACCGCCCCTCGCGACGTCGAAGAGGCGATCGTGCGGATCACCCAAAAGGCGCGTGCCGCAGGCATTCACCTCGTTCTGGCGACTCAGCGTCCGTCGGTGGACGTGGTCACCGGCCTGATCAAGACCAACGTGCCGTCGCGGTTGGCGTTCGCGACGTCGTCGCTGACCGACAGCCGCGTGATCCTGGACCAGCCGGGCGCAGAAAAGCTGATCGGCATGGGTGACGGCCTGTTCCTGCCGATGGGCGCCAACAAGCCGATGCGCCTGCAGGGTGCATTCATCACCGACGAGGAGATCCACGCGGTCGTCTCGGCGACCAAGGATCAGGCCGAGCCCGAGTTCGTCGAGGGCGTCACCGCCGTCAAGGCGGGCGAACGCAAGGACGTCGACCCCGATATCGGCGATGACATGGATGTGTTCCTGCAGGCCGTCGAGCTGGTGGTGTCCAGCCAGTTCGGGTCGACGTCGATGCTGCAGCGCAAGTTGCGCGTCGGGTTCGCCAAGGCGGGCCGGTTGATGGACCTCATGGAGAACCGCGGCATCGTCGGCCCGTCGGAGGGCTCGAAGGCGCGCGAGGTGCTCGTCAAACCGGACGAGCTGGCGGGCACGTTGATGCTGATCCGCGGCGGAAGCGATGCATCAGGCGCGGACGCCGACGACGAGCCGGACTTCTAGCTCCTCGTCACGACATACATCGCCTGGCCGGGAATCCGGAGAACCCGGATCCGACGGGCCGGTGCGCGGAATCCGGCCTCGCGGAGCCAGCGGTGCAACGTCTCGGGTGGGTGCACCTGCGCGCCGGAGCTGAGGTAGACGAACAGGCCGAGGACATTGGCCTGGGCCGACGAGCGATGACTCGGATCGGCGAACGCGTCCATCACGGCCAGCGTGCCGCCGGGCGCCAGGGCGTCGTGGACCCTGGCGAACAGATCGACGCTCTGCTCTGCCGACAGATGGTGCAAGAGGTTGAAGCACAGCACCGCGTCGTATCCGCTGCCGAGCTCGTCGGTCGTCGCGTCGCCGTCGCGGTGTTCGACACGGCCGGACATCCCTGCGGCCGCAATGATCTCGCGACCGATGGCGGCACTGCCCGGCAGATCGAGCACGGTCGCGCGTAGGCCCGGGTGGCGACGGCACAGCTGCGCCGAATACCAGCCGTGCCCGCCGCCGATGTCCAGCAGTGATCGTGAGTCACGCGGCAGCGCAAGCTTTTTCGCCACCTCGCCGGCGGACAACCGCGCCAGTTCCAGCTGCCCGTAGATGTAGCGCCGCCAGTAGAGATCGCCGGGCGGGGCGTCGTGATGTCCGGCGGGCCGTCCCGTGCGAGTCACCTCACCCAGGGCCGACCACCACGTCCAGTAATCGGCGGTGCCCGCCACGTAGCCCGCGACCGACAGCGCGGACCCCGGGGCCAGCCAGCGGCGCGCCGAGCGGGTGAGCCGGTAGCGCCCGGCCCTGACGGTGACGTGTCGCGCGGACCGTAGGCAGTCGAGAAGCAGCCGGGTCGGTACCGGATCGAGGTCCAGATCGGCGGCAAGTTCGTCGGCCGTCGAGGGACGCTCCGCGAGTCGGGCGGTCACGCCCGTCTGCACGGCGGTGATGATGACGGCCGACAACGCCATCCCGCCCCAGGCTTCGGCGGCAGCGGTGGGAACCACGCCCGCCCTCAGCGCCAGCCACTCGAGGGGGTTGGCTCCGCGCAGCGCGAGCCTCACTGATCCGGCGCTTCCGTCACCGAAATTTACTACCATGTCAACGGTGGATCGCGCGCTGACTCGGTCGCGTGCATGCACGACGGGAGGCCGACGATGACGGTCCCGACTCAGAGCCCAGCTCCCGTTCTGGCGCGCGCACGCGCACTGCTCACTGCCGGGCACCCCGGGCCGTCGCTGGCGATCTCGGTGCTGGCCACCGTGCTGGCGGCGCAAGCGGCGCCCGACGGTGTCGGGCCGGGCCTCACCGGGCCCGCGATGCTGGCAGGTCAGCTGTCGGTCGGCTGGTCGAACGACGCCGCGGACGCCGCGCGCGACGCGGCGGCCGGCCGGACCGACAAACCCGTCGCCGCGGGCGCCATCGGCGTGCGCACGGTCTGGATCGCGGCGTACGCCGCACTGCTGGCAGCCTTGACGATGGCACTGACCATCAGCCCGCTGACCGCCCTCATCCTCACCGTCATCGTCGGCGCGGCCTGGGCGTACAACCTCGGCCTGAAGTCGACGCCTGCCTCGGGATTGATGTTCGTCCTCGGGTTCGGCCCCATTCCCGCGTACGCGGCGAGCACGCTGCCGGGGCAACCGCTGCCGACCTGGTACGCCACCGCCGCCGCGGCGCTGGTCGGGCTGGGCGGCCACTTCGCCAATGTGCTGCCGGATCTGGCGGCCGACCAGGCGACCGGAGTGGCCGGGCTGCCGCAACGCATCGGCGTCCGGTGGGGCGCGGGCGCTGTTCGGAGCGCGGCCCTCGTCCTGCTGCTCTCGGCGTCCGTGCTGCTGCTCGTGGCATCCCGGTTTCACTGGGTCGCGGTGGCCGCTATGGCCGTCGCCTGCCTGTTCGCGGTGATCGGTGCCGTGGGCACCGGCAAGGTCCCGTTCGCGGCGGCATTCGGCATCGCCGCCGTCGACGTCGTGCTGCTGGTGGTCCTCGGCTATGTGGGCGGAGTCGGTTATGCGCAGACCTGAGACCCGCATTCTGGCCGTGCGGTCGGCGTTCCCGGACCACCGCTATTCGCAGGCCGAGCTCACGGCGAAGGTGGCCGAGCTCTGCGGTCTCGGACCGCAGGAGCGCGTGCTGCTCGAACAGCTGCACGGCAAGGCCGGTGTGGAGCACCGCCACACCGTGCTGCCGCTGGGCGAATACGAGTCGTTGCGCTCGATCGAGCTGGCCAACGACCGCTATGTCGAGGAGGCGGCCGACCTCGGCGAGCGCGCACTAGGTAGCGCGCTCGACGCGGCCGGGCTGACCGGTCGCGATCTGGACCTACTCATCCTGACGTCGGTGACCGGGGTGGCGGTGCCCTCAGTGGACGCGGGCCTGATTCCCCGGCTCGGGCTGCGGCCCGACATCAAGCGGCTGCCGATCTTCGGGCTGGGCTGCGTCGCCGGTGCTGCCGGCCTCGCCAGGTTGCACGATTATTTGCTGGCGTGGCCCGCCCACCGGGCCGCGCTGCTGGCGGTCGAACTGTGCTCGCTGAGCTGGCCGATGACCCATGTCACGACGGCCGACCTCGTCGTTACGGGGTTGTTCGGTGACGGAGCCGCGGCCCTGGTGGCCGCCGGTGGGGGGGTCGGCGCCGGCGTCGAGGTGATCGCCTCGCGCAGCGAGGTGTATCCCGACAGCGGCGACACCCTCGGGTGGCGGCTGCGCGAAGAGGGTTTCCGCATCGTGCTGACCGCCGAGCTGGCCGACGTGGTCGAGCGGCGACTGGCCGGCAGCGTCACCTCCTTTCTGGCCGAGCACGAGCTGACCGTCGACGAGATCGACCTCTGGGTGTGCCACCCGGGCGGCCCCAAGGTCGTCGACGCCGTCCAGAACAGCCTCAAGCTGCCCGACACCGCCGTGGAGCTGAGCCGGCGCTCGCTCGCCGAAGTCGGCAACATGTCCTCGGCCTCGGTGCTGCACATTCTGGAAAGGACGATCGACGGCGCACCGCCGCCGGGGTCGACGGGTCTGATGATCGGACTGGGGCCCGGTATCAGCGTCGAGCTGGTGCTGCTGCGGTGGTGATCGGCACTCACATGCTCAGAGATTCAACAACATTCGCGTGTTACCGAGGATGTTCGGCTTGACGTAGGACAGGTCGAGGAATTCGGCCACGCCCGTGTCGTAGGAGCGGCACATCTCCTCGTAGACCTCGGAGGTCACCGGCGTGCCTTCGATCTCCTGGAAACCGTGCCGCCCGAAGAATTCCGTCTCGAATGTCAGCACGAAGATCCGACGCAGATGCAGCTCGGCCGCGACCTTCAGCAGCCGCTCCACGATGGCGTGGCCCACCCCCTGACCGCGGACCTTGGGATGCACCGCCACCGTGCGCACCTCGCCGAGGTCGGACCACAGCACGTGCAGGGCGCCGCACCCGATCAGCTCACCGTCCATGTCGGCCACCCAGAACTCCTGCACGGACTCATACAGCGTCACCAGGTTCTTCTCCAGCAGGATCTTGCCCGCATAGATGTCGACGAGCTCCTTGATGGCCGCCACGTCGGAAGTCGTTGCCCGGCGCACCACGAGCTCGCCGGTAGGCGTGTCCGGATCTGCGCTCATGCTCCGAAGGGTATCCACATCGGCAACCAGTATTCTGTGGCGGTGCCGGGCCAACCACATGTAGACCCAGTGGTTCCACGCGCCCGCGTGGCCAACCTCGCAAACATGCTCACCGGCATACGTTTCGTGTTGGTTCCCGTGTTTCTGGTGTTCTTGTTCGTCGGTGATGGGCACGAAACATATTGGCGGGTGGCCGCATTCGCTGTATTCGCGGTAGCCGTCATCACCGATCACCTCGACGGCGCTCTGGCCCGCAGTTACGGCATGGTCACCGAGTTCGGCACTCTCGCCGATCCGATCGCCGACAAGGCGCTGATCGGCGCGGCACTCATCGGACTCTCGATGCTGGGCGACCTGCCGTGGTGGGTGACCGCGGTGATCCTCGTCCGCGAACTCGGAGTGACCTTGCTGCGCCTGGCGGTGTTGCGCCGCGGCGTCATCCCCGCCAGCCGCGGCGGGAAGCTCAAGACACTCGTGCAGGCCGTCGCCATCGGGCTGTTCGTGCTGCCGCTGTCGGGCGCGTGGTTGACCGGTGCCTGGGTGATCATGCTCACGGCGGTGGTGCTGACCGTGATCACCGGAATCGACTATTTCGTCTCGGCGTTCAGGGATTCGCGTGGACGACCCGCTGATCGATGACGAGGCCCGCTCGCTGGTCGCGGATCTGACGGTCCGCAACCAGACCGTGGCGACTGCGGAATCGCTGAGCGCGGGACTGCTGGCGGCGACGCTGGCCGGCGTCCCGGGAGCCAGCGCGGTGCTGCGCGGGGGACTGATCACCTACACCGTCGAGATGAAGGCCGAACTGGCGGGCGTCGCACCCGAACTTCTCACGGAATTCGGCCCCGTCGCGGAGCCCACCGCCAGGGCGCTGGCCGTGGGCGCCAGGAACCGATGCGGCGCCACCTGGGGTGTCGGCCTCACCGGCGTGGCAGGCCCGCAGCCCCACGGGGGTCACGCGGTGGGCACGGTGTTCCTCGGCCTGGCCGGCCCCGGCGGGGCCGACGTCACAGAGTTGGCTCTGCAGGGCAGTCGCTGGGACATCCGGTTGGGTGCCGTTCACGCCGCGGTGCACCGGCTGCGCCGGCTCGTCGAGCAGCAATGAGGAGTTTCGGCGCAGGTTCGGGAACCATCTCAGGGACATCGTGCGTTGGTCTGAATAGTCGAGACGAGGAGGACACGCGATGACGGCATTGCTGCGCGAGGTGATCGGCGACGTGCTGCGTCGCGCCCGAGTCGAGCAGGGACGCACCTTGCGGGAGGTGTCCGATTCGGCCAGGGTGAGCCTGGGCTATCTGTCGGAGGTCGAGCGTGGCCGAAAAGAGGCCTCCAGCGAGCTGCTCAGCGCCATCTGCACGGCGTTGGACGTCCCGTTGTCGCGGGTGCTTTCCGACGCCGGGGACGAGCTGGCCCTCGAGGAGTCCCGCACCGCTGCCGGCACCGCGAACATCGACGTCACGACCAAGGTCGTCATCCCGCAGGTCGTCTCCATGGCGGTGGCCTGACAGGTTCACCGGTCAGGGGTGTGGTGATCTGCGCGGAACCGATAGGTTGGGTCTAAGCACGTGCCGGTAAGCCACCGGGCTCGATCAGGACATGGTTCGACAGACACGAAGGCGGAATGAAGTCATGGCCAATCCGTTCACCAAGGCGTGGAAGTACCTCATGGCGCTGTTCAGCTCCAAGGTCGACGAGTACGCCGACCCGAAGGTGCAGATCCAGCAGGCGATCGAGGAAGCCCAGCGTCAGCATCAAGCGCTGACCCAGCAGGCCGCGCAGGTGATCGGCAATCAGCGGCAGTTGGAGATGCGGCTCAACCGACAGCTCGCCGACATCGAGAAGCTCCAGGTCAACGTCCGCCAGGCCCTGACCCTGGCCGACCAGGCCGTCGCCGCCGGTGACGCCAACAAAGCCACCGAGTACAACAACGCCGCCGAGGCGTTCGCCGCGCAGCTGGTCACCGCAGAGCAGAGCGTCGAAGACCTCAAGGGCCTGCACGATCAGGCGTTGCAGGCCGCGGGCCAGGCGAAGAAGGCCGTCGAGCAGAACGCGATGATGCTGCAGCAGAAGATCGCCGAGCGCACGAAGCTGCTTTCGCAGCTGGAGCAGGCGAAGATGCAGGAACAGGTCAGTGCGTCGCTGCGGTCGATGAGTGAGCTTGCCGCGCCGGGCAATACGCCCAGCCTCGACGAGGTGCGGGACAAGATCGAGCGCCGCTACGCCAACGCGATCGGTTCCGCCGAGCTGGCGCAGAACTCGGTTCAGGGCCGGATGCTCGAAGTGCAGCAGGCCAGCGTCCAGATGGCGGGACATTCCCGCCTGGAGCAGATCCGGGCCTCGATGCGCGGAGAGCAGTTGCCCACCGGCGGGCCCGCTGCGGCCACACCCAACCAGGCCCCGGCCACCCCGGCCGCAAACGCCAACCCGACACCGGAAAACCCGCTGTCGCAATAACTTACGGGAGTTGATCGTGAGTTCTCGGACCGGAAGACCCGAAGCCTGGCGTTCGATGGCCCAGCGCGGCATCGACACCGCCGCGGAATGGTCGGACATGGTGGCCGAGAAGCTCAACGCGGCGGCCGATCCGCGCGCCAAGCTGCTGCGCAAGCGGCGCTGGGCGCTGCGGCTCGGCTGGTTCTTCACCGTGTCCGCGGTCTTCTGGGTGGGTGTGACGGCGCTGCTGGCGTCGTGGAGTACCCCGGTGTGGGCGCTGTTCATCCCGTCGCCGATCGCCGTCGGCGCCGCATTCCTGGCCACGCTGGCATTTCTGCGGTACCGCTGGCTGCGCGGAGAACCGTTGCCACCGCAGCGGACTCACGGCTTGCGTCGGCTTCCCCCGTGGGGATCGGCGGCGCGCCGGCCGATGGCCTCGCTGGCCGCGTCTGAGCGCGGATTCATCTCGCTGTTGGGCATTCTCGAGCGCGGCCAGATGCTGCCCCCCGGCGAGCTCCTCGAACTGCGGGTCGCCGCCGAGCAGACCGCGGCCACCATGGCCGCGACGGCCTCGGAGGTCGTGTCGATGGAGAAGGCTGTCAAGTCCTCCCCGCAGTCGCGGGCTTACCTGACGCCGACGATCACCGCGTTCACCACCCAGCTCGACCGCGGTGCCCACCAGTACAACGAGATGGTCTCCGCGGCAGCACAACTGGTGTCCGCCGCGAACTCGGGATCGCTGTCGAGTTCGCCGATGTCGCAGCGGCGCTACCGTGACCAGCTCGGGATGGCCACCGACCGGCTGACGGGCTGGGCGCAGGCGTTCGACGAGTTGGGTCGGCTCCGCGGGGCCTGAACAACGTCCGCCGAGTGCACGCTTTCTGACGGATTTCGCCGAAATTTCAGCACAATGCGTGCATTCGGTGCGTGGGCAGGGCGCCGCGGCGTCAGAACTTCGGGCGAAGCGCCGGCGCGAAGAGGCCGGGCAGCGCGCGCAACGGTGCCTTGACCATGAAGTCGAACAGGTCGAAGTAGTCCCGCCACAAAGTGATCTGGCCGGCCTCGTTGAAATCGAACCGTCCGCACACCCAGAACTGCAGGCGTAGCGGTCCCAGGATGATCGCGTCCGTGCGCTCGGTGAGCACCGTGTCACCCTGGGTGGCGACGCGGTGGAATTTCACCGCGAAGCCGCCTTTGCCCTCGGCGCGGCGCAGCATCGCCAGGATCCTGGCACGCCCGCGGATAGAGGGCAGTCCGACGTTCTGCCAGACCAGATCCGGAGCGGCGAGCTCTTCGAACGTGGCGAAGTCGTTGTCCTCGAGGGCGTAGAGGAACCTCTGGACGACGTCGGCCTTGTCGGCGATCGCTGTGGTGGCGGTGGGGAGTGCCTCGTCAGTCATATCGCCCGAGCCTAGCCACCGGGGCTGTGGCAGGGTAGCCCGCATGCGCGTTGCCGTGGTCGCCGGACCCGACCCGGGACACGCCTTCCCGGCGATCGCGCTCTGCCAGAGATTCCTGGCCGCGGGGGACAGTCCGACCCTGCTCACCGGCACCAAATGGCTCGACGTAGCCCTCGCTGAGGGCTTCGATGCGATCGAGCTGGACGGCCTCGACCCGACCGCGTTCGATGACGACGCCGACGCCGGGGCGAAGATCCACCAGCGTGCCGCGCGGATGGCCGTGCTCAATCGGTCCCGGATCGGTGCCCTGCGGCCCGACCTGGTGGTGTCCGATTCGATCACCGCCTGCGGCGGGCTGGCTGCCGATCTGCTCGGCATCCCGTGGGTGGAGCTGAACACCCATCCGCTCTACCGCCCGTCGAAGGGCCTCCCGCCGGTGGGCAGCGGATTGGCTCCCGGTGTGGGCGTCCGCGGCCGGCTGCGCGACGCGGTGCTGCGGGCGTTGAGCGCGCGATCGTGGCGTGCCGGGCTGCGCCAGCGCGCCGAGGCCCGGGTCGCGATCGGGCTGCCTGCCGAGGACCCCGGGCCGGTGCGCCGGCTCATCGCCACGCTGCCCGCGCTCGAGGTGCCGCGCCCGGACTGGCCGAAGGAAGCCGTCGTGGTCGGACCGCTGCACTTCGAACCGACCACCGAGGTGCTGACGCTGCCCGACGGCGACGGTCCCGTCGTCGTCGTGGCCCCGTCCACCGCGATGACCGGTGCGGGCGGACTCGTCGAGTTGGCGCTGAGCACGTTGGTGCCCGGCGAGGTGCTTCCCGAGGGTGCCCGCGTGGCGGTGTCGCAGTTGGACGACTCCGGCGTCGATGTCCCGCCGTGGGCGGTGATCGGGCTGGGGCGCCAGGACGAGCTGCTGTCACGAGCTGATCTGCTCATCTGCGGCGGCGGCCACGGGACCGTCGCCAAGTCATTGCTCGCCGGTGTCCCGATGGTCGTCGTCCCCGGCGGCGGCGATCAATGGGAGATTGCCAATCGGCTTGTGCGACAAGGCAGTGCGCAGCTGGTCCGTCCGCTGACCGCCGATGCGCTGGCCGCGGCGGTGCACGATGTGCTCGGTTCGGCGCGCCATCGGCAGGCCGCGGCGCGGGCCGGCGCCAGCGTGGCAGGCGTGGCAGATCCGGTACTGGTGTGCCATGACGCGCTGGGCGCCTCGGCGTAGGTTGGTTGCGTGCGGCTCACGGAATTCCAGGAACTGGTCGAGGGACAGTTCGGCGCGGTGCGCGCGTCCTCGATGCTGATGGACCACGTGCTGACCAGCATCGGCGGTCGCACTGCCGCGCAGGCCATCGAGGACGGGGTCGAGCCGCGCGAGGTATGGCGGGCCCTGTGCGCGGACTTCGACGTGCCGCGCGATCAGTGGTGAGGCGCCGATGACCCGGCACAGCTACGAGGTCGTCCTCACCTGGACCGGGAACCAGGGGACCGGCACGCAGAACGCGCGCTTGTACTCCCGGGATCACGTGGTCGGCGCCGACGGACATCATCCGATCGACGGTTCGTCGGATCCGGCGTTCCGCGGGGATCCGACCCGATGGAATCCCGAGCAGCTCTACGTCGCGTCCATCGCCCAGTGCCACATGCTGTGGTACCTGGCCCTCGCCGCGGGCGCGGGCGTCACGGTCACCGACTATCGCGACAGACCCGAGGCCGTCATGGTCGAAGAGCGTGGTGGCGCGGGGCAATTCGAGAGCGTCACCTTGAATCCCGTGGTGACCGTCGCCCCCGGTTCCGACGCGGAACTCGCGGAGCGCCTGCACGATCGGGTCGGCGACTACTGCTTCATCGCGCGGTCGGTGAAGACGCCGATCCACCACCACGTCACGATCAGGACCGAACCCGCCGCTCCGTGACGCGCTGGAGGAACTCAACCTGGTCGGCCTTGGCCTGCGGGTCGTGGTAGATGTCGAAGTGCCCGTATGGATAGTGACGGAGTTCGCCGCGCGGTGCGCGCCGCGCCGCGGCGACGGTGGGGCCGGGCGGGGTGACGGTGTCACGGTCGCAGACGCAGAAGAGCACCGGCATCTGCAGGCGGGCGGCCTTGCGGCCCTGCCGGTTGAACGGAAATGTCAGCATCAGGCGGGCTGCGAACTCGTTGCGCCACAACGACTCCGGGCCGATGACCGCCCGGAGTCCGGGCTCGGCCTCCGGTGAGGTCATCGCGGCGACGGTGCCGGGAGCGCCGACCGCGGGCAGGGTCAGCGGTGGACGCCCCCGCCAGGCGCCGATCTGGTCGCGGACCGCGGCCAGGATGACCCGCGGGACCGTCGCCGGCGGCACCTGGAGTACCGAGGCGAGGGCGTCGGTCATCGGCGCCTGGGCGATCACCGCCGCGAGCCGGGGATCTTCGGCGGCGACGGCGAGGACGGTGCCGCCGCTGAACGACGTTCCCCACGCGACGATCCGGTCGGCGTCGACGCCGTCGAGGCGGCGGGCCCACGCGATGACGGTCCGGTAGTCCTGGCGCTGCCTGCCGATGTGCAGCAGCTGGCGGGGTGCACCGGTGGAGGCGCCGAAATGGCGATAGTCGAACAGGACCACGGCGAAACCGGCGTCGCGGAAGGCCTCGGCGTAGCCGGGGAGCGCATCGTCACGTGTGCCGCTGAAGCCGTGCGCCATCACCACGCAGGGAACCGCACGGTCGGTGCCCGCAGGCCGGTAGAGATAGGCTGCGATCTGCTCACCCTGCGCGGGGATCCGGATGTCGTCTCGCATCGTCATGGCCGAAACACTAGTCGTCGGCGTGTCCGCTTGAATCGAACACGTGTTCGTCTACTGTGGGTGGAGTTCGACCGCAGTCATCGCAAACAGGACTTGTCGGTGGCCTCGCCTAGCGTCACGGCCAACCGACCGAGAACCGGTCAACAACGACTACCGGAGAGGTATCACCATGGCACCGCAAGCCCCCGATCGCGAGAAGGCCCTGGAGCTCGCGCTCGCACAGATCGACAAGAACTTCGGCAAGGGCTCGGTCATGAGGCTGGGCGAGGATGTGCGCCCCCCGATCTCGGTCATCCCGACCGGTTCGATCGCGCTCGATGTCGCGCTCGGCATCGGCGGGCTGCCCCGTGGCCGCGTCATCGAGATCTACGGTCCGGAATCCTCCGGTAAGACCACCGTTGCGCTGCACGCCGTCGCCAATGCCCAGGCCGCGGGCGGCATCGCCGCCTTCATCGACGCCGAGCACGCGCTGGACCCCGACTACGCCAAGAAGCTCGGCGTGGACACCGACGCGCTGCTGGTCTCCCAGCCCGACACCGGCGAGCAGGCGCTTGAGATCGCCGACATGCTGATCCGGTCCGGCGCACTGGACATCCTGGTCATCGACTCGGTCGCAGCTCTGGTGCCGCGTGCCGAGATCGAAGGCGAGATGGGGGACAGTCACGTCGGCCTGCAGGCCCGCCTGATGAGCCAGGCGCTGCGGAAGATGACCGGCGCGCTAAACAACTCGGGTACCACCGCCATCTTCATCAACCAACTCCGCGAGAAGATCGGCGTGATGTTCGGGTCTCCCGAGACGACCACGGGCGGTAAGGCGCTGAAGTTCTACGCGTCGGTCCGCATGGACGTCCGCCGTATCGAGACCCTCAAGGACGGCACCGACGCGGTCGGCAACCGCACCAGGGTCAAGGTCGTCAAGAACAAGGTGTCGCCGCCGTTCAAGCAGGCCGAGTTCGACATCCTCTACGGCAAGGGCATCAGCAGGGAAGGCTCGCTCATCGACATGGGTGTCGAGCACGGCTTCATCCGCAAGTCCGGATCCTGGTTCACCTATGACGGTGAGCAGCTGGGTCAGGGCAAGGAGAACGCGCGAAACTTCCTGCTGGAGAACGTCGATGTAGCAAACGAGATCGAGAAGAAGATCAAGGAGAAGCTCGGGATCGGGGCCCAGTTGACCGATGACGCAGCCGATGGCGCTCTTCCCGCTCCCGTCGACTTCTGACCCCGGCGGGGCCGCGGATCACGCCGAGGACTCCGACAAGCGCGCCGAGCAGGCGCGGGCCCTGTGCCTGCGCCTGCTCACCGCGCGGGCCCGGACGAGGGCCGAGCTCGAGGCGCAGTTGGCCAAGCGGGGATACCCCGACGATGTCAGCCTCGCCGTCCTCGACCGGCTGGCGCAGGTCGGTCTCGTCGACGACGAGGACTTCGCCGAACAGTGGGTTCGTTCCAGGCGTCAGAATGCCGGAAAAGGCAAGCGCGCGTTAGCTGCTGAGCTGCGTAACAAGGGCGTGGACAACGAGGTGATCGACTCTGCGCTGGCGGGCATCGACGCTGGTGCCGAACGTACCCGCGCCGAGCAGCTGGTCCGCGACAAACTACGCCGCGAGAAGCTCGGCGATCCCGGCGACCGGGACGCGGAGAACAAGGTGGCGCGCAGGCTGGTCGGGATGCTGGCCCGGCGGGGCTATCACCAGACGATGGCGCTCGACGTCGTCACCGCGGAACTGGCCAACGAGCGGGAACGGCGCCGGGTTTAGGCGCTCCGCCGCGCCCGCCACGGCGGCGCGGTGGCGGTGAGGTCGGCGATCAAGCTGCGGGTGATGGTGCGGCGTACCACGATCAGCACCGCCGTCACCGCGATCGCGGCCCACGACGAATCGACGCTCAGCCGCAACAGCCCGGCCGCGGTGAGCAACTCGAGCGTCACCCGCAGCGCGAGCAGCGGCTGATGGAATACGACCAGCGCCGCGATCCCCAGCACAATCCCGGCGATCGCGAAGAACCACGCCGCGCCGAGGACGACGCTCACGGTGCGGGTGGCGGATCAGGAGGCGTCCCCGGCCCGGACGGGTTCTTCAACTTCTCGATTTCCGCCTGCTCCTGGGCGATCTCGCGATTGAGGAAGTAGTTCAGGATGGTGCGGATCGCCGCGATGGCCGCCAGCTTGCCGATCTCGTCGAAGGACGGGGAGATCGCCGTGCGCAGCACGTCTGCGGCGAGCTGGAACTCCAACCCCAGCACCAGGAAACGAGCCAAGGTCAGCCGTACCGAAGAAAACTGGTTGATGTCGCGCCGACCCAGCGCGACGATGAACTTCGCGATGGCCACAACCGCCCCGATCATGATGACCACGGCGCCGCAGGCTTCGATGAGGCGGACCATCAGGTCGACCGCCTCGCGCAGCGTCGACTCGGGCAAGACCTCGAACGCGTTCAGGCTGGCGGTCATCGCAAACCTCACACGCCGCGGCTGCGTTCACCCTGCAGGTCGAGCGGCTCGGCCTCCATGGGCGCCGGCCCCTTGCTGGAGCGTCGCAACCGTTTCTCCAGCCGGGTCGCGAACCACGACAGTGTGAAGTTCAGCGCGATCATCAGCACCGCGATCACTATCAGGGCCGGAATGTAGTTGCCGTAGGCCGACCCGATCACCGTGCCTTGACGGACCATCTCGACGAAAGTGATCTGGTACCCGAGCGCGGTGTCCTTCAACACGACGACAAGCTGGGAGATCAGCACCGGCAGCATCGACGTGATGGCCTGCGGCAGCAGGATGGACCGCATCGTCTGGCCCCATGTCAACCCGAGCGCAGACGAGGCCTCCGCCTGGCCGCGCGGCAGCGCGTGGACGCCCGCGCGCACGATCTCGGCGATGACGGCGCCGTTGTACAGCGTCAGGCCGGTGATCACGCCGGCGAGGGCGAGGTACTGGGACGGGAACACCTCGTAGAAGGCGAACAGGAAGTAGGCGAAGATCATCATGATCAGCACCGGCACCGCGCGGAAGAACTCGACGAACACCGAAGACACCCAACGGATTCCGGCATGGGTCGACAACCGTCCCACGCCCATCACGAACCCCAGCGCCAGCGCGAGCACGATCGACACCGCAGCCGCCGTCAGCGTGCCCTCGATACCCGGCAACACGTAGGTGCGCCACAGGTCACCGGTGAGGAACGGTCGCCACTTCTCACCGGTGAGCTGACCCCGCTCGATCAGGCGGGCGAGCACCACGGCGACGACGACCGCGAAGCCGAGGATCGCGATGCCGGTGATGATCCAGTTACGAACCCGGGCCCGCGGACCCGGAGCGTCGAATAGGACGGAGGAGCCGGTCATCTGGCGACCGCCATCCGCTTGCCCAGCCACCCGAACAACAGTCCCAGCGGCAGGGTGAGGATCACGAACCCGAGCGCGAAGATGCCACCGACCACCAGCACCGCTGCGGTGTTCTCGATCATCTCCTTCATCAGCAGTGCCGCCTCGGCGACACCGATCGCCGACGCGATGGTGGTGTTCTTGGTCAGCGCGATCAGCACCGAGCCCAGCGGAATGATCACTGCGCGAAACGCCTGCGGCAACAACACGATCCGCAGGTTCTGGCCGAAGGTCAGCCCCAACGACCGGGCTGCTTCAGCCTGACCGAGCGGAATGGTGTTCACCCCGGATCGCACCGTCTCGCAGACGAACGATGCGGTGTAGACCGTCAGGCCGAGCACTGCAAGCCGGAAACCGCTGTCGGCGATGAACGTCGGCGACTGCCGGCTGGCGAGAGTGAGCCCCAGCGTCTGCGCCAACCCGAATGAACAGAACAGAATGATCAACGTCAGCGGGGTGTTGCGCACGATGTTGACGTACGCCGCACCCATCCAGTTGAGCACCGGCACCGGTGCCAGCCGCATCGCGGCCAGCACCGTGCCGAGGACGAGAGCACCCACCGCGGAGAACACCGTGAGCTGGATCGTCGTCCAGAACGCGGCGAAGATCTCCGCGCGATACTCGGTGAAAACCTCCACGTGCGGCTCCGGTCAGTACCTGTGCGCTCAGTTGGCGATCGGCGGCGGCGCCGGGGCGGTGATGCCTGCAGGACCGAGGTTCTTGTCGAACGCTTCCTTCCAGGCGCCGCTTTCTTCCATCTTCTTCAGTGCGTCGTTGATCTTGGTGCGCAGTTCGGCGTCGTCCTTTTTGAGGCCGATGCCGTAGTTCTCCTCGGAGAAGGTGTCCCCGACGATCTTGAACGTGCCGGGGGTCTGTGCGGCATAACCGGCGAGGATGACCTCGTCGGTGGTCACCGCGTCGACGGCGCCGTTCTTGAGCGCGTCGATGCAGGCCGAGTAGGTGTCGTACTGCTGAAGCTGAACGCTGGGGAACTCATCCTTGATCTTCTGGGCAGGTGTCGAGCCCGACACCGAGCACAGGATCTTGTTGTTCGCGAGCGAGTCCTTACCCGTGATGTCGGTGTTGTCCTCGCGGACGAGCAGGCTCTGGCCGGTGATCAGGTACGGCCCGGCGAAGGACACCTTCTCCTTGCGGGCGTCGGTGATCGAATATGTCGCCGCGATGAATTCGACCTGGCCGTTCTGGATCAGGTTCTCGCGTTGCGCCGACGGCGCTTCCTTCCATTCGATCTTGTCGGGGGCGTATCCGAGCTCGCCCGCGACATAGGTCGCCACGTCGACGTCGAAGCCGCTCATGGTGCCGTCGGGGTTCTTCATCCCCAGGCCGGGCTGGTCGAACTTGGTGCCGATGACGATGGTGTCGCCGCCACCACCACCGCCTCCGCTGTCGCCGCCGCCGCATGCGGTCGCGGCAAGGGGCAGCGCCGCTGCCAGAGCGAGCGCACCGAGGACGCGCGTGGAGAGAAACTTCGGGGACATGACGGGGTTTCCTTTCGCCGGGCTCCGGTGGGGTTCAGTGATGGAGGATCTTGCCGAGAAAGTCCTTGGCACGGTCGGTCTGGGGATTCTCGAAGAACTGAAGGGGTTCGGCATCCTCGACGATCGCGCCGTCCGACATGAACACCACGCGATTGGCCGCCCTCCGCGCGAACCCCATCTCATGGGTGACCACGAGCATCGTCATCCCGTCGGTGGCCAGTCCGGACATGACTGCGAGGACCTCGTTGATCATCTCCGGATCCAGCGCGCTGGTCGGCTCGTCGAACAACATGACCTTGGGGTCCATCGCCAGCGATCGCGCGATGGCGACACGTTGTTGCTGACCGCCCGACAGCTGAGCGGGGTATTTCTCGGCCTGGTTGGCCACGCCCACGCGCTCAAGCAGACGCATCGCTTTCTCGCGTGCCTTCTCCTTGGACGCCTTGCGTACCTTCATCGGCGCCAGCGTCACGTTCTCCAGAATTGTCTTGTGCGCGAACAGGTTGAAGGACTGAAAGACCATGCCGACGTCCGAACGGAGCTGGGCCAGCTTGCGGCCCTCCTCCGGCAGAACCTCGCCGTCGATCGCGATTGTGCCCGAGTCGATGGTCTCCAGCCGATTGATCGTGCGGCACAGCGTCGACTTGCCGGAACCCGACGGTCCCAGCACGACGACCACCTGGCCCTTGCCGACGTCGAGGTTGATGTCCTTGAGGACGTGGAGGGCGCCGAAGTGCTTGTTGACCCCCTTGACCGAGATCATCGGCACAGCAGGGGACTCCCTGGGGCTCTCCATGCGTGATGACCTTACCCAGGGAAGGCCCAGCTTGCCTGGAACTCCGCGATCCCTGCGTTTTCCCCGTCGCTTCGCTCGCTCTGGCACGATTTCGGGGCACGCGACCTGCTCCGTAGGATGGGGCGGTGACTTCCACGGTGACGCCGCAGCCGGTCGGGCTCGTGCCCGAACGCACCGTGCGCACCTTCGAGGTCCGCACGTACGGGTGCCAGATGAACGTGCATGACTCCGAGCGCCTGTCCGGCCTTCTCGAAGAGGCCGGCTACGAGCGCGCGCGCGAGGGCGCCGACGCCGACATCGTGGTGTTCAACACCTGCGCGGTGCGCGAGAACGCCGACAACAAGCTCTACGGCAACCTCAGCCATCTCGCGCCGCGCAAGCAGGCCGATCCACACATGCAGATCGCCGTCGGCGGCTGCCTGGCCCAGAAGGACCGTGACTCGGTGCTGCGCAGGGCGCCATGGGTCGACGTCGTCTTCGGCACCCACAACATCGGGTCGCTGCCGGCACTGCTGGACCGGGCCCGCCACAATCGGGTCGCACAGGTCGAAATCGCCGAAGCGCTGCAGGAATTCCCGTCGGCGCTGCCTGCGAGCCGCGAATCGTCCTACGCCGCATGGGTTTCGATCTCCGTCGGCTGCAACAACACCTGCACGTTTTGCATCGTCCCGTCGCTGCGCGGCAAAGAGGTGGACCGACGGCCCGCAGACGTCCTCGCCGAGGTGCAGTCGCTGGTCGACCAGGGCGTCCTGGAGATCACGCTGCTCGGCCAGAACGTGAACGCCTACGGTGTGTCATTTGCCACGGACGAGCGTTTGCGCGAGGACCCGACGACCTGGGCAGATCAGCCGCGGGACCGCGGCGCGTTCGCCAAGTTGCTGCGCGCCTGCGGCCGCATCGACGGGCTGGAGCGTGTGCGGTTCACCTCCCCGCATCCCGCCGAGTTCACCGACGACGTGATCGAGGCGATGGCGGAAACCCCCAACGTGTGCCCCACCCTGCACATGCCGCTGCAATCCGGTTCTGACCGCATCCTGCGGGCGATGCGACGCTCTTACCGGGCCGACCGCTATCTGGGCATCATCGACCGCGTCCGCGAGGCCATTCCGCACGCGGCGATCACCACCGACCTGATCGTCGGCTTCCCGGGTGAGACCGAAGAGGACTTCCAGGCCACACTCGACGTGGTCGAGGCGTCTCGTTTCGCCAGCGCCTTCACGTTCCAGTACTCGAAGCGGCCGGGTACCCCGGCCGCCGACCTGGCCGATCAGGTCCCCAAAGCTGTTGTGTCCGAACGCTATCAGCGTTTGATCGAGCTGCAGGAACGAATCTCGCTTGAAGAGAACGCCGCTCAGGTCGGTCGCAGCGTCGAGTTGCTCGTCGCCACGGGTGAGGGACGCAAAGACGTGAGCACCGCCAGGATGTCGGGCCGCGCCCGCGACGGCAGGCTGGTGCATTTCGCGCCCGGCGCGCTGCGCGAGGACATCAGGCCCGGCGACGTCGTCGTCACCACCGTCACCGGTGCCGCGCCCCATCACCTGATCGCCGACGCGGTGCCGACGGAGCATCGCCGCACCCGTGCCGGTGATGCGCACGCGGCCGGGCAGAAACCACGCACAGGTGTGGGGCTCGGCATGCCCGGCATCGGCGTGCCGGCGTCGTCTCCTGTGACGGCGGGGTGCTCACGATGAGCGCGCAGTCCGGAAACGGATTCGAGGACTTCAAGGGCGACATCGAGGCCGCCGAACGCCGGGTGGCGCGTGAGATCGATCCCGGCCCAAGGGCATTGGTGATCGCCATCCTGGTCTTCATTCTGCTGGCGACGCTGTTCCTGCCGCACACCGGCGGCGCGCGCGGCCTCGACGTCGTGACCGGCACCGCGGCCGCGGCGGCCAACGGTGTCATCCTGCCGCACCGCGTGTTCGCTATCTTCTCGGTCGTCTTCGGGGTGGGCTTCTCGATGCTGGCGCTGCTGACCCGCCGGTGGGCCGTGGCATGGGTCGCGCTTGCCGGGTCGACGGTGGCGTCGTTCCTCGGCGTGCTCGCCCTGTGGACCCGTCAGACCGCGCCCGATCCGTACCCAGGCCCCGGGATCGGCCTGGTCGTGGCGTGGTTCGCCGTCATCCTGCTCACCTACAACTGGGCGCGGGTGGTCGTCGCACGCACCGCACTGCACCTGGCCGCCGAACAACATCGGCGCAACCAGACCGCGGCAGGTCAGAGCAAGGGCCTGCTGGAGACATTCGCCGACGACGACCCCGACAAGCCGACGACGTAGCGGTTCAGCGCTTCCTGGTGAGCGAGTCCGCCGCCGCGTCCGCCCACTGCCGCCACTGCTCGGCACTCGCCCGCGCCTTCTCGGCGTCCTTGGTCTTGCCCGCGGCGGCCGCCTTCTCCGCCTGACGCTCGAATTGCTCGGCGCGCTCCCGGAACTGGTCGGCACGGGCCTGGGCCTCCGGGTCGACGCCGCCGGTCGGGGCATCACGGATCTTCTTCTCGACCGCGCGCATCCGGCGCTCCAGGTCGGCGGAACGTTCGCGGGGCACCTTTCCGATGGCGTCCCACTTGTCGCCGATGGCCCGCAGCGCCGCCCTCGCCGCGTCGAGGTCGGAGGTGTCGATCCGTTCCGCCTCGGCGAGCAGGGCCTCTTTGGCGTCCAGGTTGCTCCGGAACTCGGCGTCGCGTTCGGCGGTGGCCGCGTTGCGGGCCGAGAAGAATTTGTCCTGGGCTGCCTTGAAGCGCTGCCACAGGGCGTCGTCGACGTCCTTGGACGCCCGGCCCGCAGCCTTCCACTCGGCCAGCAGTTCCCGGAACGTACCCGAGGTGGGGCCCCAATCGGTGGAGTCGCACAACGCCTCGGCCCGTTCGCACAGCGCTTCCTTGGCCTGCTTGGCTCCCGCGCGCTCGCGGTCGAGTTCGGCGAAGTGTGAACCGCGGCGGCGGTTGAACGTCTCGCGGGCAGCCGAATAGCGCTTCCACAACGCGTCGTCGACCTTGCGATCGAGCCCGGTGATCGTCTTCCACTCGTCGAGGATCGCCCGCATCCGATCGCCCGCCGCTTTCCACTGCGTCGCGTTGGCCGCCAGGTCTTCCGCCTCGGCGGCCAGGGCCTCCTTACGGGCAGTCTGCGCGGCGCGCAGCTCCTCGCGCTTGGCCTTCTCCTCCTGGGTGGCGGCGTCGGCGTGTTCCACGATCGCGGCGAGCCGGGCGGCCAGCGAGTCGACATCGCCCAACACGTGGGCCTCGGGCAGCGTCTCGGCCAGCGTCGATGCTGCGGACTTGATCTTGCGGGCGTCGCCGGTGCCCGCCGCCAGCCTGGTCTCGAGCAGCACCACTTCGGTCTGCAGATCGTCGAAGCGTCGGCCGAAATGTGCATAGGCGGCCTCGGCGTCGCCGGCCTGCCACGAGCCGATGTTGCGCTCACCGGACGCGGTGATCAGCCACACCGTGCCGTCGGGGTCGACTCGTCCGAACCTGTGTGGATCACTGACGGGCACGGTGCCGACCACGGGGGCCGCGGGCGGCGCCGACGGTCGCGGGCCCGGGCGGCGCACGGGTCCGGGTTTGGGTTTCGGGGCAGCGGCAGACGGCGATGGGCTGGGCGTGGTCGCGGAGCTCTGCTGCCCGGCTTCCTGGGATCCGCCCGAATCGGTGATCGTCATGTCCGTTACCTCGTGTCCTCAGCGTGGGTGTCCCCACGCACGTGCCGCGCAGCGCGGCGCCTGTAGCTATTCACGTCGTCGTCGAAGGCTATTCAAACAGGTCGACCGGCGCTGCGCCCATGCCTTGGGCATGGCGAATGCCTAGGCTCGGTCCGAAAGTGTGCGGGGAACACGACGGAGGTGTGATGGCCAAGGCGGATCTCGCTGCACTGCTCGCTCTGGCCGCCGCCTTTTTCATCGCCGTCGGTGACGTCATCCACCAGCGTTCGGCCCACGAAGTGACCGACGAATCCGTCGGTCATCTGGAACTTTTCCTTCGACTGCTCAAAGACGGCAGGTGGTGGCTGGGCAGCGGGGTCGCCGCGGCCGGGTTCGTGTGCCAGGCCGCAGCGCTGGGGCTGGGGTCCGTGCTTCTGGTGCAGGCGCTGCTGGTGACCTCGTTGCTGTTCGCCCTGCCGATCAACGCCAGGCTGTCGCACCGACGGGTGACCCGCTGGGAGTGGTTGTGGGCGGCACTGCTGGCCGGCGCGGTCGCCGTGATCGTGACGATCGGAAACCCCACGGAGGGTCATTCGCGCGCGTCGCTGGAAACGTGGATCTGGGTGGCCGCCGTGCTGGGACCGGTCGTTGCGCTGTGTCTGGTCGGCGCGAGGATCCGGTCCGGACCCACGAGTGCGGTGCTCATGGCGGTGGTCTCCGGCACCCTGTGGGGGTTGTTCGCCGTGCTCACCAAAGCTGTCGTGCATCGGCTCGACGTGACCAGCCTGGCTGGCGTCGTCGAGCTGGTGCGCACTCCCGAACTGTATGCGTGGGCCGTGGTCGGGATCCTCGGCACGTCGACGCAGCAGGCCTCGTTCCGCGCCGGCGCGCTGACGGCGTCGCTGCCGACGATGACGGTCACCGAGCCGATGGTGGCGTGCGCACTCGGTGTCGTGGTGCTCGGCGAGACGCTGCGACCGGGGGAGGCGGGTTGGATCACGCTGATCGCCGCCGTCGCCGTGATGGTCGTGGCGACCGCGGCACTGGCGCGCGGGGAAGCGGCCGGCAGGGATGCGGCAACCGTGTGATTAGTTGGTTGTCGTGCTGAGCGCCATCGCGATCGTCCCTTCGGCGCCGGTGATGGTTCCGGAACTGGCCTCGTCGGCCGCCGCCGAAACCGAGGATCTACGGCGGGCTGCCCTGGCTGCGGCGAAGGAACTACCCGCTCGCTGGATCGCAGTCGGCGTCGCGCCCGCCGACGGCGTCTACGGGTCTGAATCGGTCGGCACATTCGCCGGCTATGGCGTCGACGTGCGCGTGGGCCTGTCTTCGGGAGGCGCTGGGGCGCCGACGGCGCTGCCGCTGTGTGCGCTTGTCGCCGGCTGGCTGCGCGGCCTCGCCAGGCCGGACGCCCACGTCGAGGTGCACAGCTTTCGCGCCGACCGCGACGCCGAGTCGGCGGCCGGCCTGGGCAGGCAACTGCGGGCGCAGATCGACTCCGCGGGCGATGACGTGGGAGTGCTGGTGGTCGCCGACGGCGCCAACACACTGACCGCTGCGGCTCCCGGCGGCTACGCCCCCGAGGCGGTACCCGCGCAGGCAGCGCTCGACGACGCGCTGTCGGCGGGCGACGCCGCGGCGCTGGCCGGGCTGTCCGGTGGTGCGGTCGGCCGCGTCGCCTATCAGGTGCTCGCCGGGCTGGTCGTGACCGGACCCCGGTCGGCGAAGGCGCTCTACCGCGGCGCCCCGTACGGCGTCGGCTACTTCGTCGGCGTCTGGACGCCGTGACGGCCGTGCGCCCACTGGCCATCGTCGGTCCGACGGGGACCGGCAAGTCCGACCTCGCGTTGGACGTCGCCGCCGTGCTGAGCGGCGAGATCGCCGTGGAGGTGGTTAACGCCGACGCGATGCAGCTCTACCGCGGCATGGACATCGGCACCGCCAAACTTCCGGTCGCGGACCGTCGCGAAGTGCCTCACCACCAACTCGACGTCCTTGACGTGACCGAAACCGCGACGGTCGCCCGGTACCAGGAGGCTGCGGGACGCGACGTCGAGGCGATCGCCGGGCGGGGAGCGCTGCCCGTCATCGTCGGTGGATCGATGCTCTACATCCAGTCGCTGCTCGACCAGTGGTCGTTCCCGGCCACCGACCCTCGGGTGCGGGCCCGATGGGAGGGTCGCCTCGCCGAGGTGGGTGTCGCCGCGCTGCACCGGGAACTAGCCGGGGTGGACGCGGCGGCGGCCGCATCGATCCTGCCCACCGACGGCAGGCGCATCGTGCGGGCCCTCGAGGTGGTCGAGCTCACCGGCAAACCGTTCGCGGCGTCGGCGCCGCGCATCGGTGCGCCCAGATGGAACACCGCGATCATCGGATTGGATTGGGACACAGCAGTTCTCGATGAACGACTGCAGCGGCGCACCGACACGATGTTCGCCCGCGGGTTGGTCGACGAGGTGCGGGCGCTGCTGGGCCGTGGTCTGCGCGACGGTGTCACCGCGGCCAGGGCGCTGGGCTACGCCCAGGTGCTCGCAGACCTCGACGCGGGGGGCGACGGCTCTGCGGCGCGCGAACCGACATTCATCGGCACCCGTCGGTACGTGCGCAGGCAGCGGTCGTGGTTCCGCCGGGACCACCGCATCACCTGGCTCGACGGCGCCGCACCGGGAAACGTCGACGAAGTCCTGCGCATCTGGCGCGACGTATCCTGACCAGGTGAAGTTCGCCAAAGGTCACGGCACGCAGAACGACTTCGTGCTGCTGCCCGACGTGGATGCCGGCCTGGTGCTGACACCGGCCGCGGTGGCGGCGCTGTGCGACCGCAGGCGGGGGCTGGGTGCCGACGGTGTGCTGCGCGTGACGAAAGCCGGCGCCGCGGGGGCCGCCGGGGTGTTCGACCGGCTGCCCGAAGGCGTCGCCGAGGACGACTGGTACATGGACTATCGCAACGCCGACGGCTCGATCGCCCAGATGTGCGGCAACGGTGTGCGGGTTTTCGCCCACTACCTGCGCGCCAGCGGCCTCGAGCCGCGCGGGGAGTTCGTCGTCGGTTCGCTGGCCGGACCGCGACCGGTTGTCCTTCACGCGGTGGACGCGACCACCGCGGACGTCACCGTCGAGATGGGCAAGGCCAACCGGCTCGGCGGCGGGACCGCCATCGTGTCCGGTCGTGAATTCTCCGGACTCGCCGTCGACGTAGGCAACCCGCACCTGGCCTGCGTCGACGCGTCGCTGACCGCGGCCGAGCTGGCCGCACTGGACGTTGCGGCGCCCGTCCGGTTCGACGAGTCGCAGTTCCCCGAGGGCGTCAACGTCGAGGTGCTGACCGCTCCGGCGGACGGCGCGGTGGCGATGCGCGTGCACGAGCGCGGGGTGGGGGAGACCCGCTCATGCGGTACCGGTACCGTCGCGGCGACCGTGGCGGCCTTGGCACACGAGGGTGCGCAGACTGGCGCGCTGACGGTGCGGATCCCGGGCGGCGAGGTCGTCGTCACGATCACCGATGCCACCAGCTATCTGCGCGGGCCCTCGGTGCTGCTCGCGCACGGTGAACTCGCCGAGCAATGGTGGGCGGCGCAGCGGTAACGCAATTGCCGGCGCGGCCGGTGCTGGGGAACAGCCGGCGCCGCCTGCTCGTTAAACGAGATGCATGAGAAGTGACATTCGTGCGAATCTTGATTCGCCTATGACGTATCCCGAATTCCCCCAAGAGACGCCCAGCGTCGGTGAGCTCGCCCTCGAAGACCGTAGCGCGCTCCGCCGCGTCGCCGGGTTGTCCACCGAACTCACCGACATCTCCGAGGTCGAGTACCGTCAGCTTCGCCTCGAACGCGTCGTGCTCGTCGGTGTCTGGACCGAAGGTACGGCGGCCGACGCCGACGCCAGCCTGGCCGAGCTGGCCGCGCTGGCCGAGACGGCGGGCTCCGAAGTGCTCGAAGGGCTGATCCAGCGTCGCGACAAGCCGGATCCCTCTACCTACATCGGCTCCGGAAAGGCCATCGAGCTGCGCGAGATCGTCGTCGCCACCGGCGCAGACACCGTCATCTGTGACGGTGAGCTCAGTCCCGCGCAGCTCAACGCGCTGGAGAAGGTGGTGAAGGTCAAGGTCATCGATCGCACCGCCTTGATCCTCGACATCTTCGCCCAGCACGCGACCAGCCGCGAAGGCAAGGCGCAGGTGTCGCTGGCGCAGATGGAATACATGTTGCCGCGACTGCGCGGCTGGGGTGAATCGATGTCCCGGCAGGCCGGCGGCCGTGCCGGCGGTGCCGGTGGCGGCGTCGGTACCCGAGGGCCCGGCGAGACGAAGATCGAGACCGACCGCCGGCGCATCCGCGAGCGGATGTCGAAGCTGCGCCGCGAAATTCGCGACATGAAGCAGGTCCGCGACACCCAGCGCAGCCGGCGCCTCGCCAACGACGTACCCTCCGTGGCGATCGTCGGCTACACCAACGCCGGAAAGTCGAGCCTGCTCAACGCGCTGACCGGTGCGGGCGTGCTCGTCGAGAACGCCCTCTTCGCGACGTTGGAGCCGACCACGCGCCGGGGCCAGCTCAGCGATGGCCGCGAGTTCGTCTTGACCGATACGGTCGGCTTCGTCAGGCACCTGCCGACTCAGCTCGTCGAGGCGTTCCGCTCGACGCTCGAAGAGGTCGTCGGGTCCGAGCTGTTGCTGCATGTCGTCGACGGCTCCGATGCCAATCCGCTCGCCCAGATCAATGCCGTGCGCACCGTGGTCAACGAGGTGGTGGCCGAGACCGATGCACAGGCGCCGCCGGAACTGTTGGTGGTCAACAAGATTGACGCAGCTGACGGTCTGGTGTTGGCGCAGCTGCGGCGCGCCCTGCCCGGCGCGGTGTTCGTTTCCGCGCATACCGGCGAGGGGTTGGACAGACTGCAGGCGCGGCTCGCCGAGATGATCGCCCCGCGTGACACTGTGGTCGACGTCACAATTCCTTACAGCAGAGGTGATCTCGTCAACCGCGTACACGCCGAAGGTCGTGTCGATGCGGTCGAGCACATCGAGTCCGGAACCCGTGTCAAGGCGCGCGTACCTTTGGCGCTGGCGGGCAGTCTCGCGGAGTTCGCGACGTACTGAACTGCGCGAATGCGGGATCGGACGTCTGGTCGGCTACGATCGTCTCGAACCAACCGGCTGTCGGTGACCAATGCAGGCCACCGCGATCTGAACGCCGAAACCACTGACTATTGCGTGGCGACCTCGCCACTGTGTGCACCTCCGCTCCACGGTCTCCGTCGCGGCTGCCGGGCACACGCCGCCCGACAAGGCCTGACGACAGGATGATGAATGACTACACCAACTTTCGCCGACCTCGGCGTGCCCGCACCTCTGGTGAAGGCGCTGACCGATCGCGGCATCTCCGATCCGTTCCCGATCCAGGCGGCGACCCTGCCGGACTCGCTGGCCGGTCGCGACGTCCTGGGGCGCGGAAAGACCGGTAGCGGAAAGACTCTCGCGTTCTCGCTGCCTCTGGTCGCCGCACTGACGGGCGGTCGCAGGCAGGCATCGAGGCCGACCGGCCTGGTGCTGGCTCCCACCCGCGAGCTCGCCACCCAGATCACCGCGACGTTGGAACCCCTTGCGGCAGCGGCTGGGCTGCGCGTCACCACCATCTACGGCGGCGTCTCGCAGAGCCGTCAGGTCAATGCGCTGCGCGGCGGTGTCGACATCGTCGTCGCCTGCCCGGGCCGTCTCGAAGACCTGATGCGGCAGAAGCTGGTCAGCCTCGACAGCGTCACGGTCACCGTCCTCGACGAGGCCGACCACATGGCCGATCTCGGCTTCCTGCCCGGCGTCACCCGCATCCTGGCGGCCACGCCCGCCGGAGGGCAGCGCCTGCTCTTCTCCGCGACGCTGGACAACGGCGTCGACAAGCTGGTGCAGCGCTTCCTGCGCAATCCCGTCCTGCACTCGGTCGATGAAGCCGCCGAGGCGCCCGCGCAGATGACCCACCATGTGTTCCACGTCGGCGGTGTCCAGGAGAAGAAGGATCTGGTGCATCGCCTGGCGTCGGGGACCGGCAGGCGAATCCTGTTCATGCGCACCAAGCATCAGGCCCGCAAGCTGGCCAAGCAGCTCACCGATTCCGGTGTGCCGTCAGTCGACCTGCACGGCAACCTCTCTCAGCCCGCGCGCGAACGCAACCTTGCCGCGTTCGCCAGTGGCGAGGCACGCGTGCTCGTCGCGACCGACATCGCGGCGCGCGGGGTGCACGTGGACAACGTCGAACTGGTGGTGCACGTCGACCCGCCGATGGAGCACAAGGCCTACCTGCACCGCTCCGGCCGCACCGCACGCGCGGGCAGCGACGGTGACGTGGTGACCGTCGTGCTGCCCGAGCAGCGCAGGGATACCCAGCAGCTGTTGCGCAAGGCCGGAATCACCGTGCGTCCGCAGGATGTCCACGCCGATTCCGCGCAGGTGCACGCCCTTGTCGGCGAGCTCGCACCGCTGAGGGCTCCCGCGCCCAAGGCGCCTGCTCCGACCCATGCCGCCAAGAAGCCCGATCATCACCGCGGGAGCGGAAACGACCAGCGTCGTGGCGGTCCGTCGCGCAACGCGCGCGGCCCGCGTCGCCGCAGGCCCCGCCAGGGCGCTCAGCGCGGTGCGAACACCGGCGGCTGATGCGCTCGTACCGGAGGCGCTGCCTCCGAGTACTTCTCGACCTGAACCAGGACGTGCGCGCCGGTGCAACCGTGCGCCAGCGATGACGTGCCGATGTCATCGGTGAGCACGTTCGGGTTTCCGTGCACGCACATCGAATCGGGATCGCCCGGGTCCGCGGGATCGAACCACGCGCCGGTCGACAACTGCACCACCTGAGGGCGCACCCCGTTGTCGAGGACGACGCCGGCCAGGCAGGAACCTCGGTCGTTGAACACCCGCACCACGTCGCCGGCGGTCAGACCCCGCTCGCGCGCGTCGGACGGATTCATCCGGATCGGCTCCCGGCCGGCCACTTTCGAGGCCTGGCTGGCTGCGCCGCCGTCGAGCTGGCTGTGCAACCTACTTGCCGGCTGATTGGCCAGCAGGTGCAGCGGAAACTCCGACGCCCGCGGCCCGCCGAGCCACTCGCTGGGTTGGAACCACCTCGGATGGCCCGCACAGTCGTCGTATCCGAAGCTGTCGATATCGGCTGAGAAGATCTCGATCAGACCACTCGGAGTCCCGAGGCGGTGTGCCGACGGGTCGGCGCGGAAATCGGCGAGCAGCGTCAGGCCTTCATCGGTCGGAAGCCTCACCGCGCCGGCCTCCCAGAATGCGTCGAAGGACGGCACGTCGAAATCGAGTGTGGCCGACCAAGTGTCGTAGAGATGCTGCAACCACTCCTGGGACGAGCGGCCCTCGGTGAACGAGTCCCCGAAACCGAGTCGCGTAGCCAGCGCAGAGAAAGTGTCGTAGTCGTCGCGCGACTGACCGTGCGGTTCGGCCAGCCGCGGCATGGCCATCAGCACGGGGTCGTTCCGGGAACCCGAGAAGTCGTCGCGTTCGGCGAACGTCGTCGACGGGACGACGATGTCGGCGTGCTTGGCCATCGGCGTCCAATACGGGTCGTGGACCACCACGGTGTCGGGCCTGCCCAGCGCGCGCCGCAGCCGGGGAAGGTTCTGGTGATGGTGAAAAGGATTGCCCCCAGCCCAGTAGACCAGCCGGATGTCGGGGTAGGTGAGCCGAAGTCCGTTGTAGTTGAACGGTTCTCCTGGCTGCAGCATCATGTCGCTGACCGCTGCGACCGGTATGAACGTCGGCACCGGGTTGATCCCCTGTGGCAATCTGGGCAGGCCGCAGCGCAGCGGAGCCAGCCCCGGTTCGTTCATCGAACCGTAGCCGTGACCGAAACCACCGCCGGGCAAGCCGATCTGGCCCAGCATCGCGGCCAGCGTCAGGCCCATCCAGGGCGCCTGCTCGCCGTGCCGAGTACGTTGCAGCGACCAGCTGACGGTGACAATCGTGCGCGCCGAGGCCATCCGTCGCGCCAGCGCGGTCAGGTCCTCGGCGTCCAGCCCGCTGATCGCCGCCGCCCACTGCGGCGACTTCGGCGTCCCGTCGTCGGTGCCGAGCAGATATCGCTCGAATCGTTCGTATCCGGTGCAGTAGGTGGCCAGGAAATCGCGGTCGGCAAGGGATTCGGTGGCCAGGACGAAAGCAAGGGCCAGCATGATCGCGACATCGGTGCCCGGCACGGGGGCGAACCAGTCGCAGGGGCCGTCGACGTCGTCGCGCAGCGGCGAGAACGACACGATCCGACCACCTTTGGCGCGGAAGCGGTTCAGTGCGTCGCGGGCCGGATGTGCCGTGGTGCCGCCGTGGTTGACGCCGGTGTTCTTCAGCGCGAGCCCACCGAAACACACCATCAGATCGGTGTTTTCGACGATGACGTCCCACTGCGTAGACCGCTTGAACAGGTCGTCGTGGGTCCCCACCACCCGCGGCATGATGACTCCCGTCGCGCCGAGGCTGTACGAGTGCCGGGAGAAGGTGAAGCCGCCGAGGCAGTTGAGGAATCGGTGCACCTGGCTCTGGGCGTGGTGGAACCGGCCCGCGCTCGACCAGCCGTAGGAGCCGCCGTAGATCGCCTCGTTGCCGCGTGTGTCGACCACTCTGCGTAGTTCGCCGGCGAGCAATTCGACCAGCTCGTCCCAGGACACGGCGACGAACTCGTCGGCGCCGCGGCGTGTCGTCGGCCCGGGGCCGTCGGCCAGCCAGCCGCGGCGCACCGCCGGCGTCGTCACACGCGAGATGTGCCGGATCGAACCGGGCAGATTCCCCAGTGCCGGGGACGGGTCGGCGTCACCGCCCCACGGCACGACGGAGGCGATGTCACCCGCGTCGACGACGGCGGAAAAGGCGCCCCAGTGCGTCAGGCTGGTCCGAGCTGGCGGCACCGGCCCAGTGTAGAGGGCCGCGAGCCCCGACCAACCATCCGGTTGGATGGGGTACCTTGGCGGTAACTGTCCGTACCACACCGACGAGGACGCTCCCCATGGCCGAAACCAAGTCAGTCATCGCCTACCAGCGCACGCTGTTCGAACCCGAACACGAGATGTTCCGGGAGTCGTTCCGCACCTTCCTCGAACGGCACGTCGCGCCGCACCACGACCAGTGGGAGAAGGACAAGCTCGTCGACCGCGACGTCTGGCAGGAGGCGGGCAAACAGGGCTTCCTCGGCATGGCCGTGCCCGAGGAATTCGGTGGCGGCGGGGTCGACGACTTCCGCTACAACACGATCATCACCGAGGAGATCATCGCCAAGCGCTACAGCGGCCTCGGGTTCAGCCTGCACAACGACGTTGTCGCCCCATATCTGCTCAGACTGACGACCGAGGAGCAGAAGCAGCGCTGGCTGCCGAAGTTCTGCAGCGGCGAACTCATCTCGGCGATCGCGATGACCGAGCCCGGCACCGGCAGCGACCTGCAGGGCATCAAGACGCGCGCGGTCAAAGAGGGCGATCACTACATCCTCAACGGCGCCAAGACGTTCATCACCAACGGAATTCACGCCGACCTCGTCATCGTCGTCGCCCAGACCGATCCCGACAAGGGCGCGCTGGGCTTCTCGCTGCTGGTTGTCGAACGTGGGATGGAGGGCTTCGAGCGCGGCCGAAAACTCGACAAGATCGGTCTCGACGCGCAGGACACCGCGGAGCTGTCGTTCACCGACGTCAAGGTGCCCGCGGAGAACCTCCTCGGCGAAGAAGGCCAGGGCTTCATCTATCTGATGCAGAACCTGCCTCAGGAGCGCATCAGCATCGCGATCATGGCCGCCGCCGCGATGGAGGCGGTGCTCGACGTGACGTTGCAGTACACCAAGGAGCGCAAGGCTTTCGGCAAGCCGATCGGCAGCCAGCAGAACAGCCGGTTCCTGCTGGCCGAGCTGTCCACGGAAGCCACCGTGGTGCGGATGATGGTCGACGAGTTCATCAGGTTGCACCTCGAGGAGAAGCTGACCGTCGAGCAGGCCGCGATGGCCAAGTGGTATTCCACCGAGAAGCAGGTCCACCTCATCGACCGGTGCCTTCAGCTGCACGGCGGATACGGCTACATGAGGGAGTACGACGTCGCTCGGGCCTATCTCGATGCCCGCGTACAGACCATTTATGGCGGGACGACCGAGATCATGAAGGAGATCATCGGGCGCAGTCTGGGGGTCTGATCAGGCCCGTCGGCCCTCTGAACGGGGCCGCGGCGTGCATATTGTTTGCGTCGGATTCGGCGAGGTGACTTGGTTATCGACGTCCACTGAAGCAAAGTGAACGGACGCGGTTACTTTCTCAGGCTCTGCAAGACCCTTTGCGACGGCCATGAGGACCCTGTCACCGATCGCGGGGAGGATGAATGAGCCGGCAGCCGATGCTGCGCCTACGTGTGGTCGGTCGTCTGACGATCGGACTGTTGGGAGTCGCCACGGCTCTCCTTATGGCACCGCACGCCGTGGCGCAGCCCGAGGTCGACGCCAACAACGCCATCACGGCTGCCTTTGACGCCAGTGGCGGGGACGCGGGCCCACTCGGTCCCCGCACGGGCGACGTGTATCCGGTCGGGGCGGGGTTCGCGCAGAACTTCGCCGCCGGCAAGATGTTCTTCACGCCGCAGACCGGCGCCCACTTCATTCAGGGCGCGATCCTGGAGAAGTACGAGTCGGTGGGTGGTCCCGCCGAAGGGGACCTCGGTTTCCCCACCATCGACGAGGGGCCCGGCCGCGCACCGGAGAGCCGCAACGTCACGTTCAGCGCACCAGACAACCCGGTGATCTTCTGGACCCCGGCCACCGGTGCCCGCATCGTCCGCGGCCCGATCAACGCGGCATGGGACAGGCTGGGCGGATCCGCAGGACGTCTCGGAGTTCCGTCCGAGGATGAGACCTACAGCGGGTCGGTCGTGGCGCAGAAGTTCACCGGCGGTGAGTTGTCGTATGACTCGCGTGCCAGGACGTTCACGACGGTGCCGCCAGAACTCGCCGGCGAACTCGGCGACCTGACAATCCCCGACGATCCGATTGCGGCGATCAATGCCGCGCGGCGGGCTGCCGGTGGGGCACTCGGACCGCTCGGAGCCCCCGAGGGCGAGCCGTACGACATCGGCGATGCCGGGAAGGCCCAGGATTTCGTCAACGGAACCATCTTCTACAGCCCCGACACCGGCGCCAATGTGGTGACAGGCCAGGTGCTTGCCAAGTACGAAAGCGTCGGCGGCCCCGAAGGCGACCTCGGATTCCCAATCTCCGGCGAACAGGACGGGGGCCTGGCTCCATCGAGCCGCATGAGCGCTTTCGCCGCCGAGGACAAGCCGGTCATCTTCTGGACGCCTGATCACGGTGCGTTCATCGTCCGTGGCGCGATGAACGCCGCATGGGAGAAGCTGGGCGGCGCGACCGGAGATCTCGGCGCGCCGGTGGCCGATCAGACCCAGGACGGCAACGTCATCACTCAGCGTTTCAGCGGCGGTTCGGTCTCGTGGGACTCGGCGACGCAGAAGTTCACCACGGAGCCGGCCGGTCTGGCCCCGCGACTTGTCGGCCTCGAGGTCCCCGGCGCCGGTACGCCGCAGGCACCGCCGACGTCGACCCAGGCGTCGGAGAATGCCGAGGACTCCGGGCTCAAGTGGAACTGGTGGTGGCTGCTCGCCCTGGTGCCGATCTTGCTCGTCCTCGGTCTCGTGACGTTCGCGGTGATGCGCAGCCGCGGCCGGGACCACGACAATGATCCGTTCGGGCTGCAGGGCCCGGGCGGTCACGGTTACGAACCTGCGATGGTGGGCGGGGGAGACGGCGGCGACGACGAGCGGGAGGACGCGCTGTTCGGCGACCGCTACGCGCGGGAGGGGCTCGGATCGCTGGCATCTGCAACGCCGACCTCGGCCTCGGCGTCGGAAGATTTTCGGCCGGAGCCCCTGAGCTTCTGGGGCGCACCGGTGCAGCAGAGCACCACGGAGGCCGGCGACACGGGCGCTCGGGTCGAGGCGGAACAGGAAGATCCTGATGCCGTCGACACCGCGCCGACACGACTTCCCACCGTCGCCGACGCCCCGCACGCCGACGAATCCGACGTCCTCGCAGACGGATCCGACGATCTCGCAGAGGACGACTTTGCTGCCGAACCAGAGCCGGTCGTCGCTCCGGTGGCTGGGCCGGTTCGGGATGCCGTCACCGATACCGGGCGTCATGCACGCATCGACATCGACGAGCCGATGCCTCTGGGGACAGCCCTGCACATGCCGTTCGACGATCCCCACGAGATACCCCCGGGTTACCCCATCAAGGCGGACACCAAGTCTGGTCTGTATTGGGCGCCCGACAGCGCCGATTATCACGAGGCTCCGGTCGAGATCTGGTTCGCCAGTGAGGAAATCGCGCGGACGAACGGCTTCGTGCGCGGGGAGTGACTGCGCGAGAGCCGAACTCGCTCAGATCTTGCGGATGACGGTGACGACCTTGCCCAGGACAGCGGCGTCGTTACCCGGGATCGGATCGAACGCCGGGTTGTGGGGCATCAGCCAGACCTGACCTTTCGTGCGCTTGAAGGTCTTGACGGTGGCCTCACCGTCGATCATGGCCGCCACGATGTCGCCGTTGTCGGCAACGCTCTGCTGCCGCACCACCACCCAGTCGCCATCGCAGATCGCGGCGTCGACCATCGACTCGCCGACCACCTTGAGAAGGAACAGCGAGCCTTCGCCGACGAGTTCGCGGGGCAGCGGGAACACGTCCTCCACGGCTTCCTCGGCGAGGATGGGGCCGCCGGCCGCGATGCGGCCGAGAACGGGGACGAAAGTGGGCTCGGGCAGTGAATCCGACCCGGCGACATCGGTGGTCACGATCGGCGTGACGTTGTCGTCGGCGCCACGAACGTCCACCGCACGCGGACGGTTGGGGTCGCGTCGCAGATAGCCCTTGCGTTCCAGGGTGCGCAGTTGGTGGGCGACCGACGAGGTGGACGTCAGACCCACCGCATCACCGATCTCCCTGATGCTCGGCGGGTATCCGCGCGTGGTCACCGACGCGCGGATGACTTCGAGGATGGTGCGCTGACGCTCGGTCAGGCCAGAATCCCGGCCGCGGGCTGCCCCGGCGCTGCTGTCACTGCTGTCGTCGCTCATGTGTCCGAATGTAACCGTGCCCGCGCCGATAATCAAACATGTGTTCGACGCGTGTCGCGCCGGGCGGGGGTCCGGCGGCGTGGCCCGCGGGGCGGTCGTCGCGAGCCGCCGGACTTGTCGGTGGGCTGCGATAGCTTTCGCAACAGTTCGATCACGTGTTCTATTAATCGAACATGTGATCGACTAGAGTTCGAACACAAGAGCGAATGCAGCCCCTGACGGAAAGGCAGACAGATGACCCTCATCGATGATCGCGAGACCTGGAACGAGTTCGAGCGCGCGCCTCGCCTCGAGGTGGGTGGCGGCCGCGTGAGGACGGTGTCTCCGACGCGCAGGCCGCGGTCACGTCGCCCCGGAGGCGCGCCGATGAGTCACCGGGGCACCGGGGTGCTCGTCTCCCGTGCGTCCCATCGGCGCCGCCGCCCCATCACGCCTGTCACCACGGTGGCGCTGGCGCTGGTGGCCGCGGCGATCACGCTGTGGCTCGGTTTGGTGGCCCAGTCAGGTGGCATCACCGGCGCCGAAGCGGAGATCCCGAGCCGCCTCGCGGTCGTCCAGGTGCACAGCGGCGAGTCGCTGCAGCACGTGGCCCAACGGGTAGCGCCGGACGCCCCGGTGTCTGAGGTCGTCGAGCGCATCCGAGAGTTGAACAAGCTCGAGTCGGTGTCCCTCGACGCGGGGCAGACACTGATCGCACCGGTCGCCTGACCCGGGCGCAGGCCACGCCAAAAATTGTGTTGTGCAAGAACTCTCGGGAAACCTGTGATGAGGTACGCGCCGTTGAGTCCGGCATTGGGCCGTCCGTGGGTGGCGCAGGTACGCTCGAAGGCGTTCGAAGCAGTTGTCTGTCGGTGCGGCGAAGGAGCAGTGATGCACTGTCCGTTCTGCCGCCATCCGGATTCCCGGGTGGTCGATTCTCGCGAAACCGACGAGGGTCAGGCCATCCGGCGGCGCAGGTCATGTCCCGAGTGCGGGCGGCGGTTCACCACGGTGGAGACGGCTGTGCTCGCGGTCGTCAAGCGCAGTGGGGTCACCGAGCCGTTCAGCCGTGAAAAAGTCATCCGCGGTGTACGGCGCGCGTGCCAGGGCCGCCAAGTGGACGACGACGCGTTGAACCTGCTCGCCCAGCAGGTCGAAGACGCTGTGCGTGCCACCGGATCTCCCGAAGTGCCCAGCAATGAGGTGGGGCTGGCCATCCTCGGGCCGCTGCGCGACCTCGACGAGGTTGCCTACCTCAGATTCGCCTCGGTGTACCGATCGTTTTCGTCCGCAGAAGACTTTGAACGCGAGATACAGGCGCTGCGGGCGCATCGGGAAGTGCCTGCGCAGCGTTAGATCGCCCTAGTCCAGCACGCGTTGCCCGTCATCGACCACACGGCCGGCGACCCGCACCCAGCCTTCGGCGCTCCAGGTGGTTTCGATGATCGAGCCCTGTCCCTGAACTATGGTCAGGTCGCGGCTGAGGTACTCCGTGATCCGCACCGCGGCGGCGCCGGTGGCCTCGTCCTCGCGGATGCCTAGGTGCGGAGCGAACATTCGAGACCTGATCGTGTTCGCCTCTTTGTCGAGCCAAGTCCACAGATAGTGCTCGGTCTCGTCGGTGTAATCGTCGGGGTCGGCGGCGGTGAGATCGTCGAGCGAGGCGACGTCGTAAATGGAGAATGCCGGCGCCCACTCGGCTCGGGCGCTGACAGAAGTCCGGTCGTCCTGGTAGGCCACCTGCACGATGCCGGCGGGCACTTGAAGCGTCTTGATCGGTGTGCCGCGGTCCTTGAGCCACCATGCCGCACCTACGGTCGGGTGCCCGGCGAACGGCAATTCCGTGGTGGGGGTGTGGATGTGGGCGTGTGCAGTGTGTACGCCTTCTGCCGGCAGCGTCACGAAAACCGTTTCGCTGTAACCCAATTCGGCGGCGACGCGTTGACGGTCGCCGGGATCCACTGTGGCGGCGTCCACGACGCCGAGCGGGTTGCCGAATCGGCCGTCCTCGTCAGTGAATACGCGCAGCACAGTCACGTCGATGGCCATGACCCGATGCTACGTCGTGAGTGCCTGTTGGTCAGGTTGCGCTGCGCTCGTCGGCGCCCATGGCGTCGAGCACGGCGACGCGGGTGTCGATGTCGCCTGAGATGGCACGTTCGCTGATGCCCGTGCGCAGCAGGCCACGCAGGTATTCCTGGTCGTAGACCGCGGGTTCGGTCGTGTCGATGAACTTCTCGACGAGTTCGACGAATCTCTCGGGGTCGTCGTGGAAGGGAAAGTGACCCGACCCTTCGAAGATCTCGAGTCGTGAACCTGGCATTGCCGCGTGCGCCATCTCGGCGTGACTGACCGGGATCACCGAATCGCGGCTGCCCCAGATGAGTTGCACCGGAACCGATTGCGTCAGGTAACAGCGGTCCAGCATGGTCACGACCTGCCCGCGCCAATCGACCACGGCCCGCAACGTCCGCGCAAACGCCGACGAGGCGGTGGGTTCGGGCAGGTCGGCCAGGATGCGCACCATGTTCGGGATGTCGCGGCCCAGTCCGCTGGACCCCAGAAGCGGTCCGCCCATGCGGCTCATCAGCCGCAGAGCCGGCAATACCAGCGGCAGGCGCAGCACCGCGAGGGCCTCACTGCCCATCGGCAACGACGCCACCCGCAGCGCGATATTGACGTCCTTGGTGACGCCACCGGCCCCTACCAGGATCAACCGGTCGACCAATTGCGGAAACTGGTACGCGAACTGCATCGCGACGCCGCCACCCAGGGAGTGGCCGATGACGGTGACGCTGTCGATTCCGAGCACGCTCAGCAGATCGCGCATGCCGTTGGCATAAGCAGCCACCGAGTAGTCGGCGCGCGGCTTATCGGATTTGCCGTGCCCGAGTAGGTCCGGTGCGATGACGGTGAACCGCTGAGCGAGTTGCGTCTGCACGCTGCTCCACGTCGTCGAGTTGTCGCCGATGCCGTGGATCAGCAGAATCGCCGGCCCGGATCCGGCGACGCGGAACGCCCGCCGATAGCCGTGGATCGTGCAGTACTGCAGCGTCGGTGTCAGTTCACGCACGGGACGCAAGTTCGGCTTGCGTTCGGTCATGTCGCCCACTCCGTCGTCAGGCCGGCTGGCAGCCGGCAGAAGTCAGAGACCTTCCCGTGGGTGGTCGTCCCCGTCCTTCCGCTTCTTCTCACCGGCCTGCTGAGCGAGGAAACGTTCGAATTCCGCGCCCAACTCCTCACCACTCGGCAAATCCTCGTCGCGCGCCAGCAGAGACCGGTTCTCCTGTGCGGCAACGAAGGCATCGTACTGTCGCTCCAGCGCCTCCACCACCTGAGCAACCTCCGGGCTGGCGGCGACCTGCTCGTTGATCTTGTCGAAGACCTCCGCGGCAGCTTTCGTCAGGTCGGCGGTCGGCAACTCCAGCGAACCGTTTCTGGCGACTTCGGACAGCAGCGTCTCCGCCGCGGACGGGTAGTCGGTTTGCGCCAGATAGTGAGGCACGTGGACGGTGAAGCCCACGACTTCGTACCCGTGCTGTGCCATCCGGAACTCCAGCAGGTTCGACGCGCTGCCGGGCACCTGCACCTCGCCGACCCACGGCGCATGCTCGGCGATGAGCTCTTTGTCGTTGGAATGCGCAGTCAGGGTCATCGGGCGCGTGTGCGGAACGGCCATCGGGATGGAGCCCAGTCCGATGACTCGCCTGACCCCGAGTCGCTCGGCCAGTAGCCGCACCGCCGTGATGAAGCGCTCCCAGCGCAGATCCGGCTCCAGCCCGGCAAGGAGCAAGAACGGCGTGCCGACGCTGTCGTGCAGCGCGTAGAGATTGAGCTCAGGCTCCTCATACGACGTGAAGTGGTCGGTCTTGAAGGTCATCAACGGCCGGCGAGAGCGGTAGTCGAGCAGCTCGTCGATCGCAAACGATGCGACCAGCTCGGTGTCCAGCGTGTTCTTGAGGTGCTGCGTTGCCAGCTTGATCGCGTGCCCGGCGTCGGAGAAGCCCTCCAGCGCATGGACGAGGACGGGGCCGCGACCGTCGGGGGAGGTCAGCTGAGGGCCGGGAAACTCGAGTTCGTACATGCCCGTCTGCTCGGGCTGATACCGCTGGCCGGAATCCTGTGTCTCGTCAGTCACTTGTCTCGCCTCCTCGCCTCGGTGCGATCACCACGTGACGGTGATCGGACCGTGAGCAACCAGTGTCTCGCACGATGCGATGTCGCCGCACCCGCCTTGGGCGGCGTCACCCGCTTGTTCGAACGCGAACACGCCGATGTGACATTCCTCGATGGTGACTCGCCTTCTACCCGGCGGCGTCCGTGCGGAAACGCCCGGCAGCGGCCCGACGGTGCCCGAAAGGGGAGGATTGGCGGGTATGCGACCCTCCGCGGCTTCTCGCGCACAGTCGGCGTGGGCGTGCCTTCCACTGGCGCTGGCCCTCCTGGTGGGCTGCGCGACCGAGCCCGCCCTCGGTCGACCGCCCACCGTTGAAGGGCTGCCCGCCGTGCGCCCGGTAGCCCCTGACTCGCGGGTTGGCGCCGTCTTCCCCGGCGAAGGAGACCTGCACCTGTGTACCGCTTCGGTACTGGCGTCTGAGTCGGCCAACCTCATTCTGACCGCGGCGCACTGCCTGGCCGCCGACGACGACACTCGGTTCGTCCCCGGTTTTGGTGGCGACGCCGCGGGCGCTGGGGAGGACGACACCTGGCACGTCGACGCGGTGTACCTGGATCCGCGATGGCTTGCCGATCAGGATCCGGTGGCCGATTTCGCAGTGGCGCGAGTGGAGCGCGCCGACGGGGCCAGGTTGGAGTCGGTTACCGGGGAGGGGCTGCGGCTCGGCGCCGCGCCCCGGCCGGGCGACGACGTCACCGTCATCGGCTACCCGGCGGGGGTCGGCGGCGGACCATCGGCGTGCCGCGCCGCGGCGGCTTCGCACCACGGCTACCCGGCGCTGCACTGCGACGGCGTGGTCGGCGGCTTTTCCGGCGCACCGTGGATATCCGGGTCTACGGTGTCGGGATTGATCGGTGGGCTCGACGGCGGCGGCTGCCTCGACGAGATCTCGTACTCACCGCCGTTCGGCACCGCCCTGACCGACCTGCTCACGCGGGCGCAGACCGGGGCGCCGGCAGACCGGCCGCCGGAGGACTTCACCGACGGATGCGAATGACGGCGCTCACACTTTGAACTGGTTGAGGGCCCTCAACTTGTTCATCACATCGAGGGCCGCGACCTTGTACGCCTCGGAGAACGTCGGGTAGTTGAACACCGCGTCGACGAGATACTCCACAGTGCCGCCGCAGCCCATGACGGCCTGGCCGATGTGCACCATCTCGGTCGCGCTGGTGCCGAAGATGTGCACGCCGAGCAGGCGCAGATCCTCCGTCGACACCAGCAGCTTGAGCATGCCGTAGGAGTCACCGGCGATTTGACCACGCGCGAGCTCGCGGTAGCGGGATACGCCGACCTCGTAGGGGATGGCATCCTTGGTCAGCTGGACCTCGGTGGCTCCGACGTAGGAGACCTCGGGGATCGAGTAGATGCCGATCGGCTGCAACTCGGTCATCTCGTTACGGGGTTCGTCGAAGGCGTGGTAGGCGGCCAGCCGGCCCTGATCCATCGACGTCGCGGCCAGCGCCGGGAACCCGATGACGTCGCCGACGGCGTAGATGTGGTCAACCTTGGTCTGGAAGTTGTCGTCGACGAAAATACGGCCGCGGTTGTCGGCCTCCAGGCCGGCGTTCTCCAGGTCCAGGTGGTCGGTCTGCCCCTGTCGGCCGGCCGAGTACATGACCGTTTCGGCCGGGATCTGCTTGCCGCTGGCCAGAGTCGTCACGGTGCCCGCGGCGCCGACGTCGACGGCGGTGACCTCCTCACCGAACCGGAACGTCACCGCGAGGTCGCGCAGGTGGAACTTGAGGGATTCGATGATCTCCGAGTCGCAGAAATCGAGCATGGTGTCGCGTTTCTCGACGACGGTCACCTTGGTTCCCAGCGCGGCGAACATCGATGCGTACTCGATACCGATGACGCCGGCACCGACCACCACCATGGAGGTGGGCAGCGATTTGAGGTCGAGGATGCCGTCGGAGTCGAGCACACGGTTCTCGTCGAACTCCACACCCGCCGGGCGCGCCGGCTTGGTGCCGGTGGCCACGACGATGTATTCGCTTGTGAGAGTTGTGCGTTCGCCGCGCCGGGACTCCTCCACGACGACAGTGTGCGGATCCAGGAAGCGGCCGTGACCTTCGATCAGATCGATGCGGTTGCGCATCAGCTGGGAGCGCACGACATCCTGTTCCTTGGTGATGACGTGGGTGGTGCGGGCCAGCAGGTCGGCCGGGGTGATCTTCTCTTTCACACGGTAGCTGGCGCCGTAGAGCTCGCGCTGGCTCATACCTGTCAGGTAGACGACGGCTTCGCGCAGCGTCTTCGACGGAATGGTGCCGGTGTTGACGCAGACGCCGCCGAGCATGCGTCCACGCTCCACGACGGCCACCGACTTCCCGAGCTTTGCGGCCGCGATGGCAGCCTTCTGTCCACCGGGTCCGGAACCGATGACGACAAGGTCGTATTCGAACGTCGAAGCCATGGGTCAGGTCTACGCCGGTTGCCCGGATCGTGCATGCCGAGCAGCGTCAACAACTGGTGAACAGCTGCCCGCGCGGTGTTTCATCCCCAAACCCGATTCCATCCCCAATTGCGCGGGGCCGGGGCGCCGACGGCGCTGCGACGTCGGCCCCGGTTGGGAAGTTTGCGGTATGGCCTCACTACATCAGTTCGGAAGCAACGCCGGAAACCACCCCGAATCCTCGGTCGACTGCCCGGGCGCCCTGATCGCGGCACTGCCCGCCGTCCTGGGTTTCGTCCCCCGAAGTTCCGTGGTTCTCGTCACCGCCGCCCACGGTGAGATGGGTGCCGTACTGCGTGGCAATCTGTCCGACGCCACGGCAGAGCGGTTGCGGGAGTTGGCCCAACTCGCGTCGGCCTCGGGAGCCGAGATCGCCATCGCCGTCCTCGTCGACCACGAGGGGGCGGACTGTCCCGCGTGCTTTGACGAGCACCGCCGGCTGGTGCGTACGCTCGGCAGCGAACTGGCCGACCGCGGTGTGGAATTGGTCGCTGCGCACGTCGTTGCCGAGGTCGCTGCAGGTGCGCGGTGGTTCTGCGCGGACGGGTGCGGCCGTTCCGGCGTGGTCGACGATCCGATGGCATCGCCCACCGCGATGGCGGCGGTGCTGGACGGTCGGCGTCTCTACACCACGCGGGAGGAACTGCTGGCGGTCGTCGCCACCGCCGATCCCGCACGCACTGCCACACTCGCAGAGGTCATCGAACATGACAGCGGGCTTGGCCGCGAACGGCCGGACTCACAGGCCCGCAGCGATATCGAGCATGTCCTGGCATGCGCGGAACGCAATGACGAGGGCGCGGTGCTGGAAGACGCGGAACTGGCCCGGTTGGCTTGGGCGCTGACAGACACGCGGGTGCGCGACACGCTGTATGCGCTGGCGGTCGGTGACAAGGCCGGGTCTGCGGAGTCGCTGTGGGTGCATCTGTCACGGACCCTGCCTGAGCCTTGGCGGGTGGAAGCGCTTGTGCTGCTTGCCTTCTCGGCCTATGCCCGCGGCGACGGCCCGTTGGCGGGAATCTCGCTGGACGCGGCGCTTCGGTGCGGCCCCCACAAGATGGCGGGCATGCTCGACCAGGCGCTGCAGGCCGGGATGCGCCCAGACCAGATTCGGGAGCTCGCTGACACGGGATATCGGCTGGCCACTCAGCTGGGCGTGCGCCTGCCTGCGAAGCGATGGCTCCGCAGGCGGGCCGGTTAGGTCAGACCTTCTCGACCTTGACGGCGTGCGCCATCTCGTGGGGCAGTTCAACCTGCTCGTGCCCGGGGATGACGATCATGACGCCGCCGTGGTCGTTGACTTCCACGGTGACCCGCGCATTGGGCACCACGCCGGCGTCCTTGAGCCGCGCGATCAGCTCGACGTCGCCCTGGACGTGCTCGGTCAGCTGACGCACGACGACGGCGACCGGCATGCCCGCCGGCAGCTCCGTCAGACGGACGAGGCTGTATGCGTCGTCGGCGAACTCGTCGCCGACACCGAGCTCGGAAAGGCCGGGAATAGGATTGCCGAACGGCGAGGTCGTCGGGTTGTTCAGCACCTGCACCAGGCGGCGCTCGACATCGACGCTCATGACGTGCTCCCAGCGGCAGGCCTCGGCGTGCACCTCTTCCCAGGGCAGGCCGATCACATCGACGAGGAGACGCTCGGCGAGACGGTGCTTGCGCATCACCGCGACGGCGAGCGCGCGGCCCTTATCGGTGAGCTCGAGGTGGCGGTCGCCGGCGACATGGAGCAGGCCGTCCCGCTCCATCCGGGAGACGGTCTGGCTCACGGTGGGTCCACTCTGGTCGAGACGTTCTGCGATGCGCGCGCGCAGCGGGATCACGCCCTCTTCTTCGAGGTCGTAGATCGTTCGCAGATACATCTCGGTGGTATCGACAAGATCGTTCATGGCACACCCTCCGTCTGAGGTGAGTCTACCGGCCGAAGCGGCCCGGCAGCGGTCCTTCCCGGAGCGACACGGTCACACGGCGAGCCCGCGGCAGTGTCGCAGCAGAAGGCCCGCCGGGGGTTTCCGGCGGGCCTTCTCAGCAATTGAATCAGCTGGCGTACGAGCGCAGGCGGTCGGCGCGTTCCCCGTTGCGGAGCTTCGCCATCACTTCACGCTCGATCTGGCGGACACGCTCGCGGGACAGTCCGAACAGCTTGCCGATCTGGTCGAGGGTGCGGGGCTGACCGTCGTCGAGGCCGAACCGCAACCGGATGACCTGCTGCTCACGCTCATCGAGAGTGGCAAGCACATAGCGGATGTCGGTGTGCAGCAGTTCGGAGATGACCGCGTTCTCCGCAGACATCGCCTCGGCGTCCTCGATGAAGTCGCCGAGGGGCGCCTCTTCGTCACTGCCGACCGGCATGTCCAGGCTCACCGGGTCCCGGCTGTGCTCCAACAGGTCGGTGATCTTCTCGACCGGGATGCCCGACTCCTCCGCGAGCTCCTCGTCGGTGGCCTCACGGCCGAGATTCTGATGCATCTCGCGCTTGATGCGGGCGAGCTTGTTCACCTGCTCGACCAGATGAACGGGCAGCCGGATGGTGCGGCTCTGATCGGCCATGCCGCGGGTGATCGCCTGCCTGATCCACCACGTCGCGTACGTGGAGAACTTGAATCCCTTGGTGTAGTCGAACTTCTCCATCGCGCGGATGAGGCCGAGATTGCCTTCCTGGATGAGATCCAGCAGCGGCATCCCGCGGCCGGTGTAGCGCTTGGCCAGCGACACCACCAGTCTCAGGTTGGCTTCCAGCAGATGCCGCCGTGCCGCCTCGCCGTCGCGCACCACTGCCGCCAGATCGCGCTTGCGGTTGTCGCCCAAGCGCTTCCGCGTGGCGAGCAGATGCTGCGCATAGAGCCCGGCCTCGATCCGCTTGGCCAGCTCGACCTCGTCCGCGGCGTTGAGCAGCGCGGTCTTTCCGATGCCGTTCAGGTACACGCGAACCAGGTCGGCGGCGGGGCTCTGAGCGTCCAGGTCTTGGTCGATGCGGCTGGTGGTGGCATTTGCCATGGCGGCCTCCTGATCGGGTGGAACTTTCAAGGACTACAACGCCCCAGGCGCGCAGAGAGTTCCCGCGTTCGACGAGGTTCACACCTTCTGATCAGCGGTTATTGGACCACGACCTGAGAATCGTCTGAGAATGCCCGAAGAACGCGCTCAGCCAGGAACATCGCCGCGCTGATCGCCGCCGCCATGTTGCGGCGCGGTGCGCGCCGTGCGTTCGATAGCCGGACGCTCGGCGGTCGGAAACAGCGGGATGCGGCGGGGGTTGTCATAGCGGCGAGGCTCGTCGGCGCTACGCGGCGGGCGGTCGTTGGCGATCAGGACCGCCATCCACGGCAAGGGGATCGACACCACGATGATGGCAAGAGAGATCAAGCCGTTCTCCCATACCGAGTACGCCACCGCGGCAAGGATGAGCGCGGGAATCCGGAACGCCATCAGCGACAAGTACTTCTTGACGCGGCGGCGGTGCTGCTCTTCGTACGCGGGAGCGGCCCGGGTGATCAGGACCGGACGGCCTTCGTCGTCGAAACTCAGCTCTGGGCCTTGTTTCATATCTCCACTGTTCCACATCTGAGGGCAGGTGTGCCCGTCGCGTTCCTTACCAAACTCTTGCCAGGCAGAATGGGTGCCATGGACACCCAGACGATCGAGCGCACCGAGACCGACGAACGCGTCGACGACGGGACCGACGGCGACCGGCCCAAGTTCTTCCATTACGTGAAGAAGGACAAGATCGCCGAAAGTGCCGTGATGGGAACGCACGTGGTCGCGCTGTGCGGCGAGGTGTTTCCGGTGACGCGGTCGGCGAAGCCCGGCTCGCCCGTGTGCCCGGACTGCAAGCGGATCTACGAGCAGCTCAAGAAGTAGCGGGTCCGCCGCCGGGCTTACTTTTGGCGGCAGACGTCTGCGGCGTGATGACGCCGGGCTGCGGTGCCGGTGCCTCAGACGGCGTTGATCCGTTTCGGCCGTTGAGCGATTCGGCTTTGGCCTCAAGCCACCACCGGAAGCGGTTGGCGTGTGTCTCGGGAGCCGGCCACTCCTCCTCAATGGCGGCGTTCAGTTCGGCGCCGATCATGATGGCGAAGCCCAGGAAAAACGCGAAGAGCAGGAAGGCGATCGGGGTCGCCAACGCGCCGTAGGTGTAGCCGGTGCTCGTGATCCAGGTCAGGTAGAGGCGCAACCCCCACGTCGCGATCAGGAACACCACGGCGGCCAGCACCGAGCCGAGGAGCAGCCGGTGCGACGGTAGCGGCTTCGGCAGCGAGACCCGGTAGAGCACGTTCACTGCCGCGGCCAGTGCCACGAACAGCACGGGGTAATAGGCGAATTGCAGTACGTGATCCCAGCTGTCGGGAATGTACTCGGCGACTTTGCGCGGCCCCAGCGCCAGGAACGGCGCCGTGACGATGGCGCCGATGAGCATCACCACGTACAGGCCCAGCGCGTAGAAGCGCTGTCGCACGGGGTGGCGCAGCGCCGTCTGACCGTGCGCCTCGGTGATCGAGTCGACGAACGCGGAGATGGCCGAAGAGCCCGCCCACAACGAAATGATGAACCCGACCGACACCACCTCGCCGCGAGCGCCTCGGACGATGTCGCGCACTGTCGGTTCGATGATCTCGTTGACGACGTTGGAGGAGAAGAACCTCTCGGCCGTGTTGATGATCTGCTCCTGAATCGTGGGGAGCGTCTCAGGGCCGAACAGTGGCGCGACATAGGCGAGGCTGCCGAGCATTCCGAGCAACAGCGGGGGCAACGACAGAGCGCACCAAAAAGCAGCCTGCGCCGATTCCGAGAAGATCGAATCGTCCCAACTCTTGCCCAGCGTTCGCAAAACGATATGGCGAATGTGGTGCCGAGACGGTTGTGGCTTCACCGAAGGCCGCGACGAAGGCCGATTCGAAGGCCGATCTGACTGGTCACTCATGACCAGTCCAGCATCGCCGATTGGTCGCCCTAGGGCTCCAGCGGGCTCACTTGCAGCACGGCCGCGAGTTCGACGAGCTTCGCCTCGTGTTCATTGGCGTGATGTTGGCAGAACAGCAGCTCGGCTCCAGACGGAAGTGTCGCCCGCACGCGAGCTGCAGCCCCACAACGGTCGCAGCGGTCAGCCTTGGTGAATTCAGGACTGGTGAGCGTTGCGGTCATGGCACCTCCATAGGGTGGTAGCGACGTACATCTACTGTCTCAGACGCTTGGGGTTCCAGCCTTGTTCCCCGGGGGTTTACGGGTGTGTCGTGTCTCACGGGCCCGCGGTTTGCGACCAGGGAAAGGTGGCGGTATGTCGGAAGCGCGTCGCGGCGATGTCCTCGTGCATGTGTGCACCGCACACGAGTGGGAGCAGGCGCAACGCTCCGGCCGGCACTCGCCGCCGTCACTGACTTCCGTCGGCTTCGTGCATTTGTCGACCCCGGAACAGGTGCACCTGCCGGCCAACCGGCTGTACGCCGGTAGGTCGGACCTGGTGCTGCTCCGCGTCGACGCTGCACGGCTCACTTCCCCTATTCGCTGGGAACCGGGCGTTCCGTCCGATCCCGATGGCATGGTGTTCCCACATTTGTATGGACCTTTGCCTACCGCGGCTGTGATACGCGTCACTGCCTATCTGCCGGGCGCCGACGGTACCTTCGCCGCGCTCACCGCGTAGCCCAAAAGAGCGCCATTCTCGTAAGCGACATAGGGCGCTGCCGCGGCGGGTCGCGACTCAATACACTGACGTGCCGTGGGCATCATCTTTGGCTTCGCACCGTGGATCGTGTACTGGGTTCTGGTCGGGAACGTGCCGTTCCACACGGCGGTGCTGATCGCGCTTGCCGTGTCCATCACCGCGTTCGTCGTCGCGCGGGTGTCCGGCTCTCCGGGACGCACATTGGAATCCGGGGCTGTCGCAATATTTCTCGTCCTGACGGTGCTGACGTTCACCGTCAGTGAGTCGTTCATGCAGCAGTGGATGCAGCCGCTGAGCAACGCGGGCATCTTCCTGGTTGCCCTGACGAGCGCGCTGATCGGCAGGCCGTTCGTCCGCGAGTTCGCGGAGGTGGGTCAACCCAAGGAGGTGATCGACAGCGAGCCGTTCGCCAAGATCACCTCGGCCTTGACGTGGATCTGGATCGCCGCGTTCGGCGGTATGACGGTGTCCTCGGCGATCCCGCCGGTCGTGCAGGGCGATGCGAGCATCCTCGACACCAGGACGCCACTGTCGTTCATCTGCTACTGGGTGGTGCCCTTCTCGCTGCTGGGTGTCGCGGCCCTGCTGACGCGAATCCTCCCCGACCGCATGGTGCCGCCTGCCGAAGAGATCGTTCGCAAGACGACGTTCGTGGCCTTCGCCGAAGCCGAGATAGATCAGCTGATCTATCTGGCCACCGAGCACGCCAACCGTGAGGTGGGTGCGGGCAAGGAGGCCTACGACATCAGGATCGGCTCGAAGGGCGTCCCGCTGGTCGGCGATGACACCAGGGAGTCGTGGCCGTCGACGTACAAGGTGCGGGAACGGAAGCGCTGAGACCGAGGCGAGCCACCGGCGGAGCCCATCCTTGATCTGCAGTTTGTTTGCCGTGTTACATTTCAGCTAATTCAACGGCAAGCAGACGAGGGGACGTCTCTGTGGCGCAGCGCGGTGGCAAACATCGGAGATCGACCGGTTCGGCCATCGCGGCATATGGTGCCGCACCGGCGCGGCAACTGCTCGCTGCCGGTACCGGCGGTGCGGCGATGGTCGGCGTCGGGGTCCTGTTCGGTCTGCACTCCGAGCAGCCCGCAACCGCCGACAGGGAAGTGCGACTCGCTTCGTTCGACTCTGTCTTGATCCCCAATGCGCCTGTGCCAGAAGAACTTCTGTGGTTCGGCTACGCCGGTTCGCGAGACCGTGACAGAGCGTCGTCGGCAACCGCGGCCGCGCCGGACGCCGTGGCTCCTCGGCCGATGATCGGTCCGGGCGGCTGGCTAATCGGTGACGGCCTGGACGCCGCCGAGGACTGCGCAGGTTCGGCGTGCAACGGCGCAAACGGCGGCCTGCTGTGGGGAAACGGCGGCGACGGCGCGCGAGGCGGCAACGGTGGCAACGCCGGACTCTTTGGCGGTAACGGCGGCCGCGGGGGAGACGGCTACTTCCCGGGACAGGACGGCGGCGACGGCGGCGACGCCGGACGCTTCGCCTCTACCGGTAATGGGGGCGATGGCGGGAACGGCGCGAGCGGTGCCGTCGGTGTCGCCGGTGGGAACGGCGGCGCGGGCGGCGACGCGGGCCGCAACCACGGCAACGGCGGCGCAGGTGGCAACGGCGGCGCGGGCGGCAAGGGACAGGACGGACTGAATCCGGCAGCCTCGGGAAAGGCTGCGACGGGCACGCCGAACTACCTCGGATCCAGCGGTTTTCCGCCATCGACCAACGTCGTCGATGGTGCGCTGATCGGGACCATCGGCGGTCGCGGTGCCGACGGAGCCGTAGGCACGAATCAATCCGGGGGCGACGGCGGCCACGGCCAGGGTGTCACTCCGCTGTTTGCCCCGTCGCACAATTTCGCCATCGGCGGGGCGGGCGGCAACGGCGGTGACGGCGCCGGCGGCGGCGCGGGTGGCAACGGCGGTGACGGCGGTCTGGGACAAGGCTTTTCACCGACGGTTGCCGTCTTCGGCAATAACGGAGGCAACGGCGGTAACGGTGGTTCCGCGGGAGGCAGAGGCGGCAACGGCGGCGCCGGCGGCAACGTCAAGATGGGCACGGGTGTCGGGTTCGCCGGACCCGGCGGAGCGGGCGGAAGAGGCGGGACCGGCGCGGCCGGGGCGACAGGCACCAGTGGCGGCGCAGGAGGAGCAGGCGGCCGCAGCGGCTCGCAGACCGGTAACGGTGGCGCCGGTGGCGCCGGCGGTGCGGGTGGCGACGGCGGAAACGGCGCCGTCGGCGGGGACGGCGGCAACGGCGGTACCGGCGGTACGGACGTGTCCGATTCCGGCCGCGGCGACGTGAAAGACGGTCAAGGCGGATTCGGAGGCTTCGGCGGGACGGGTGGCGCCGGCGGCGACGGCGGTGCCGGCGGGGCCGCAGGCAAGGGCGGCGCGGGCAGCGTCGAAGGATCCGCAGGCACCGACGGCACGCAAGGCAGCACCGGCGCAGGCGGCGTCGGGGGTGCCGGCGGCAAAGGCGGAAACGGAGGATCCGCAGGGGACGGGACCGCGGGCCAGTCGGGCGGTTCGGGTTCGGCCGGTAGCGGACCGGACGGCAGCCGTGGCGGCGCAGGCGGCCGCGGCGGCGATGCCGGCAACGGCGGTCGCCCCGCCGACGACTGAGGACGCCCGAATCGCTACACGGCCCGCGCCTCGACGACCGAGAGCGGGCTCACTGTCGGGACGACCCGTGTCAACTCGAAGCCGGTCGCGGCGAGCAGTTCGGTGTATTGCGCGCGGGTGCGCTCCTTCCCGTGCAGCGTGATCAGCATCTCCAGGTCGAGCATGTGCCCGATGAATGACGAAGCCCGTTCCGGCAGAACCATTTCCAGCAAGATGAGCCTGCCTCCGTCGGCGATCGCGGTGCGGATGTTGGCAAGGATCGTGGTCGCGTCGGCGTCGCTCCAGTCGTGAATGACGTTCTTCATCACGTAAACGTCCCCACCGGCAGGCACAGATTCCAGGAATGAGCCGGCGGTGACGGTGCAGCGGTCGGCGACCCCGGCCGCCGCGAGAAGCGGTCCGGCGCCCGCGACGACCGCCGGCAGGTCGTAAAGGATGCCCTTGGCAGCCGGTGCGCTCCGCAGGATCGTGCTCAGCACCGCTCCGTGGCCGCCGCCCACATCGACGACCAGCCGCGCGTCGGTGAAGTCGTACGCCTGCAGCGCAACATCATTCGAGAGTCCGCTGGCGGCGGTCATCGCATTGTTGAACACCGCGGCGAAGTCGGGGTCGGCGTCGAGGTAATCCCAGAAGGGCATCCCGCGTAGCTTCTCGGAGGCGGGCGCACCTGTCTGCACCGAATACAGCAGACTGCCCCAGTCCGCCCAGCGCGACGGATGACCGATGAACAGCACCATGTCGCGCAGCGACCCCTCGGAATCTGACCGCAGTGCCTGCCCGACCGGGGTGAGAGCGAACCGCCCGTCGCGGTTTTCGCGGAGCACCCCGCGGCTCGCCATGGCCCGCATCAGTCGGTGCACAGCATCAGGATCGGCGCCGACCTGGGCGGCGACGCTCTCGGCGTCCGAGGGTCCCCCTGCCAATCGGTCGGCGATACCCAGCGTGGCCGCGACATAGAGCACCTGCGTGGTCCACGCACCGGTGGCGAGCTCGAGCAGGGCGATGTTGCCCGGTGCCGAGGAACGGTGCAGCCGCTGCAGTCCGGCGCGGAGGCGATCGACGGCCTTGATCAACCGGACCGGCGGGACCCTGTTCAGGGTGGGGGACATCGGGGGTCTGCTTTCGTCGGTGCTGACGTGGTCGCCGACGAATCTAGGTGGGGCGCCTTAAATTTTTCTTGCGCAGACCTAATCCAGGTAGTCGCGGAGCACCTGCGAGCGGCTCGGGTGGCGCAGCTTGCTCATCGTCTTCGACTCGATCTGGCGGATGCGCTCACGGGTGACCCCATAAACCTGCCCGATCTCGTCGAGGGTGCGCGGCTGGCCGTCGGTCAGGCCGAAACGCAGCCGCACGACACCGGCCTCGCGTTCCGACAGCGTCTCCAGCACCGACTGCAGTTGGTCCTGCAACAGGGTGAACGAGACCGCGTCGACAGCTACCACAGCCTCGGAGTCTTCGATGAAGTCGCCGAGCTGACTGTCGCCTTCGTCTCCGATCGTCTGGTCCAGCGAGATCGGTTCACGCGCGTACTGCTGGATTTCCAGCACCTTCTCCGGCGTGATGTCCATCTCCTTGGCGAGCTCTTCAGGAGTGGGCTCGCGGCCCAGATCCTGCAGCAGCTCGCGCTGGATTCGGCCCAGCTTGTTGATGACCTCGACCATGTGCACCGGGATGCGGATGGTGCGGGCCTGGTCGGCCATCGCGCGGGTGATGGCCTGCCGGATCCACCAGGTGGCGTAGGTCGAGAACTTGTAGCCCTTGGTGTAGTCGAACTTCTCGACCGCGCGGATCAGACCGAGGTTGCCTTCCTGGATTAGGTCCAGGAACGCCATGCCGCGGCCGGTGTAGCGCTTGGCCAGCGATACCACCAGGCGCAGGTTCGCTTCGAGTAGATGGTTTTTCGCGCGGTCGCCGTCACGGCAGATCCACATGTAGTCGCGGCGCTGCGCGGTCGTCAGCTTCTCGCCCTTCTCGGCGAGTTCGGCCATCAGCTGCGTGCAGTACAGGCCGGCCTCGATGCGCTTGGCAAGCTCGACCTCTTCCTCGGCGTTGAGCAGTGCGACCTTACCGATCTGCTTGAGGTAGGCGCGCACCGAATCGGCGGATGCGGTGAGTTCGGCGTCCTTGCGGGCCTGCCGCAGCGCCTCGGATTCCTCTTCATCCCAGACGAAGTCGCCGGACGCCTTGTCCTTCTCGGAGGGCTCCGGAAGCGAGTCGTCCTCGCCTTCCTTGGCGGGTTTGGCGGCGGCCTTGGGCGTGGCGTCGGCGTCGGCCGTCTCGTCATCGGCCTCGTCGTCGGTGTCGTCGTCACCGTCGGTGGACGTGTCTTCGTCGACCTCGATGTCGTCGAGCTCGAGATCGGCGTCCTCCTCGAGGTCTTCGCCGGGTTCGCCCTCGATTTCGGCGTCGGTCTCGAGGTCTTCGCCGGCGAGATCGTCGTCGACGCCTTCGGGCTCGGGCGAGGTCGCCTTCTTGGCGCGGCTGCGGGCGGCCGGCGCGTCAGCTGCCTTCGCGGCGCGCGGCTTGGTGGCCTTCGCGGCGGTCTTGGTGGCCGCCTTCTTCGCGGGCGCCTTCTTGGCGGGGGCTTTGGCGGCGGTGCGCTTCACCGGCTCGTCGGTTGCCGGGCTTGCCTTGGTCGCTGCCACGTACACCCTTTCGGTCGTGCGGTAATTCGGCACGCACACGTGCGCCACCGAAAGTGTCGGCTATGTCGATTGTCGGCGTCGATCTCAATGCGTCATCTCGGGGTGGGTTGCTCCCCGTCGCTGTCTGGTCGGTGGCCGCCGTCGACCATTGTAACGACAGTGTGGGTCGGCGCCGTCCCCAGCGGCAAATTTGACGCGTCCGCGCGCCGTCCCCAGCCGGTTACTTGCCGGTAGCCGTGACGTTGAACTCGGCGGCCATCGCCGCGCCGACGATGCCTGCGGTGTTCTGCAACTCCGCCGCGACGACGGGGACGCGGTTTTCCAGCAGCGGGATCCACTTGTCGGCCTTGCGGCTGATCCCGCCACCGGCGATGAAAAGGTCGGGCCAGATCGCATTTTCGATCGCTACCAGCACTTTCGTGACCTCTTGGGTCCAGCGCTCGTAGCTCCATTCCTTGCGTTCCTTGACCGAGCTCGCGGCGCGGTGTTCGGCTTCCTTACCGCCCACCTCGAGGTGGCCGAACTCCGTGTTGGGCAGCAGCACGCCGTTGTGGATCACCGCCGAGCCGATTCCCGTACCGAAGGTCAGCAACACGATGACACCGGTGTTGTCCCGCCCGGCCCCGAATTTCTCTTCGGCGAGTCCGGCGGCGTCGGCGTCATTGAGCACCGTCACCGGCTGCCCGTCGAGCGCACCTCCGATGACCTCTTTGGCGTTCAGTCCGATCCAGGCTTTGTCGACGTTGGCCGCCGTGCAGACGATGCCGTCGGCCACGACGCCGGGATAGGTCACCCCGAGCGGTCCCTCCCAGCCGAAGTGCGCCACCACGTCGGCGATGGTCTTGGCGACGGCCTCCGGGGTGGCGGGCTGCGGCGTGAGCAGCTTGAAGCGGTCGCCGATGAGCTGCCCGGTGTCGAGGTCGACGATGCCGCCCTTGACGCCGCTTCCGCCAACGTCGATGCCGAATCCGCGACGTGATCGGCCTGAGCCCGATTCGGGCGTGGCGGCGGCGGTCATGCAGGCTCCTCTGCGGAGGTGGGCGGGACGCGATGACACCCTATCGGCTCGCCAATTGCGATGCGTGACAGTCCCGCATCCCGCTCGGCCGGAGGGTGGTCGGTGTGCTGCGATAGAGGCGTGAGCAACGCGATCCCGGCCTCCGACCATGTCCTGCTACGCGAGGTGGCCGAGCAGCTGGCGGCAGAGGCCGCGGCGTTCGTCCGCAGTCGGCGCGTCGAGGTGTTCGGCCGCAGCGCAGCCGGCGCCGGGTCTGCCGGCGCAGACCCCAGTGTGCGGGTGAAGAGCACCCCGACCGACCCCGTCACCGTCGTCGACACCGAGACCGAACGGCTGCTGAGGGACCGGCTTGCCGTTCTGCGTCCCGCAGACGCGATCCTCGGCGAAGAGGAGGGTGGTCCGGTCGGGGTCGAGCCGGGGCAGCTCACCTGGGTGCTGGATCCGATCGACGGGACCGTGAACTTCCTCTACGGCATCCCCGCCTACGCGGTGTCGGTCGGGGTGCTCTGCGACGGCGTCCCCATCGCCGGGGCGGTCGCCGATGTCGCGGCAGAGGCGCTCTACTCCGCCGCGCTTGGCCACGGAGCGCACGTCCGGCAGGGGGGTGCCACCACGGAATTGCGGTGCAGCCACGCCACCGAGTTGTCCTTGGCGCTCGTGGGCACCGGGTTCGCTTATGAGCGTGACCGCAGGCGGCATCAGGGCGAGTGCCTCGCCAAGCTCGTTCCCGACGTGCGCGACCTGCGCCGGATCGGATCGTGCGCACTCGATCTGTGCATGGTGGCCGCGGGCCGGCTCGACGCCTACTACGAGGACGGGGTGCATCTGTGGGACTGGGCCGCGGGTGCGCTGATCGCGACGGAAGCGGGCGCCAGGGTTCGTCCTCCCGCGACCGCTGAAGGTGCGGGCCTGATGGTGGCAGCGGCGCCGGGAATCAGCGCCGCGTTCGACGACGCGCTGGTGCGTTGCGGGGTGTCAGGCGAGTCGCAGGCCGGAACGTCTGCAGATTCGCGCTGAGCTCAACAGGTTCCGGTGTGCGCCTGGGTCAGGAGGTCGGGGTCGGCGGGCGCCGTGGCGTCGGGGAGCAGGCTGGCAAGCACGGCATCGATGTCGTCGCTGTGGGTCAGCTCGGTGAAGTCGGTGCCGATGGCGAGGTCGACGGTGTCGTCGGCGCGGCCGTCCTGGAACAGTTCCATGCATGGCGCGACGAGCCAGACCGACGCGGCGGCGGCGCGGCCGGAGGGCCCGAACCTGATCTGGCCCACACAATTCAGACGTGCGGTCTCGTAGATGGGGTCGTTGGCGGCCTCGGGTTCGGTGAAGCCGATGTCGCGCAGCGCTCCGGCGACTTCGGCCGCCTGCCCGCCCTGCCCGCTGGCGTTGAGGACACGGATTCTGGCGTCGGCGAGTTTGGCGGGCGTGACGTCGATCATCGACGACCGGGATACCTGCTCGCCGAGGTTGGGAACGGGGGCGCCGGGTTGCGCAGGCGGGGGAGGCCGATTGCAGATCGCGGCTTGGGCAACCTCAGGCGGGCGTGACAACGCGATCACCCATACCAGCAGCGCCGCGACGGCCAGACAGGCGATCATCGCGGCGCCGGGTATGTAGTTGCGGCGGCGGAACGGCCGGCCGTGTTTGTCGAATGCCGTCCCCTCGGTGATTTGCGCGACCACGCCCAGCACTCTAGAGGCCGCCCGGCCGGCCCACCGCCCGGCTCGTCAAGCAGGGCTTTCGTTGATGTGATGCAAATCACATTAGAACCGGTGTCAATCCGGGCACGAATCATTTGGTGGATGCGTTCGACGCTGGTACAAAGCACTGCTGCGAAAAGCTTCATGGAGGGGACAGGCATGGCCACTGACTACGACGCCCCAAGGCGCACCGAAACCGATGACGTTTCCGAGGACTCACTCGAGGAACTGAAGGCACGGCGCAATGAAGCCCAGTCGGCTGTCGTCGACGTCGACGAATCCGAATCTGCCGAGTCGTTCGAACTCCCCGGCGCCGATCTGTCGGGCGAAGAGCTGTCCGTGCGTGTCATCCCGAAGCAGGCCGACGAGTTCACCTGCTCGAGCTGCTTCCTGGTGCACCACCGCAGCCGCCTCGCCAGCGAGAAGAACGGCGTGATGATCTGCACCGATTGCGCCGCCTGACGCTCAGCCGAGAGCGGCGAGGACCTTGTCCGGGTGCTTGGTGCTGATCAGCCAGTACGCGGTGGGATCATCCGGATCGTCGAGTACCAGAAGCGCCATCGGTCCCACCCATGCCTTGTGGACGACATAGGCCGCCGGGTCGAGCTGGCGTCCCAGCGCCGCCGACTTCGCCGACCGCGGCACCTCCGCTGACCGGGCGATCACCGATGCGGGCAGATGGGCTCCGCGTCCAGGACTTCCCACCCACAATTCAGCCGGCCCATCGTTGTCGACCACCACACGCAGTTCGGTTCTGCCGAGCCCGAGCAGCACCGCCGCCGCGACGGGCAGCAGCACGGCGTAGGGCAGCCAGTCCGGCAACGCCTGGACGCCTTGGTCGACCTCCAGCGCGATCAGGGCGGCGACGCCCAAGCCCGGTAGCCACCACCACAACGGAACCCACAGCCGCTCGCGGTAGCGAACCGTTTGAGCCGTGGCGCGCGTCTCTGACACGCGGCCCAGAGTAATCTCTGACGTCGTGTCCACTTCTCTGGCGGTCGTGCGTCTCGACCGCGACCTTCCGTTGCCCAGCAGGGCGCATGACGGCGATGCGGGCGTTGATCTGTTCAGCGCGCAGGACGTCGAACTGGCGCCGGGCGCGCGGGCGCTGGTGCCGACCGGGGTGGCGGTCGCGATCCCGCACGGGATGGTCGGCCTCATTCATCCGCGCTCAGGACTTGCTGCGCGCGTGGGACTTTCGATCGTCAACAGCCCTGGCACCATCGACGCGGGCTACCGCGGCGAGATCAAGGTGTCGTTGATCAACCTCGATCCGGCCGTCCCGATCACGATCGCGCGCGGAGACCGGATCGCCCAGCTGGTGGTCCAGCGAGTCGAACTGCCCGAGCTGGTCGAGGTGACATCATTCGACGAGGCCGGGCTCGCCGACACGACCCGGGGAGACGGTGGCCACGGATCGTCCGGTGGGCATGCCAGTCTGTAGGTGGAAGTGCGTGTGGCGCCGGGTAGAGCATGAGTAGACACCGCAGCGACAGGGCCGCAGAGCCCGAGGAGGTGACGTCGGTGGATGCCGAGGACGAGGAACTGGAAGGCCCGTTCGACATCGACGATTTCGATGATCCGTCGGTGGCGACGCTCGCGCGGCTCGACCTGGGCTCGGTCTTGATCCCGATGCCGGAGGCCGGGCAGGTCCAGGTCGAGCTCAACGAGGCGGGCACCCCGAGCGCCGTCTGGGTGGTGACGGCCAACGGGCGGTTCACCATTGCGGCGTATGCGGCACCGAAGTCTGCAGGGTTGTGGCGCGAGGTCGCATCCGAGCTTGCCGATTCGCTCCGCAAGGACGCCCCGAGGGTCAGCATCGAGGACGGTCCGTGGGGTCGCGAGGTGGTCGGCTCGGCGGGTGAGGGTGCCGCCGTCGTGCGGTTCATCGGCGTGGACGGCTACCGCTGGATGGTTCGGTGCGTAGTCAACGGGCCCTTCGAGCGCATGGCGGAATTGGCTGAGCAGGCGCGAAATGCACTGGCCGACACCGTCGTTCGCCGTGGCGACACTCCGCTTCCGGTGCGCACGCCACTGCCGATCCAGCTGCCGGAGCCGATGGCCGCGCAGCTCGCCGCCGCACAGCAGCAGGCCGCACAGCAGCAGGCCGCTCAGCAAGCCGGGGGGCAACCGCAGGCGCCGGCTCAACCGCAGCCGGTACCTCCGCAGCCCGTACCGCCCCAGCAACAGGACGAACCGCCTGCGCCCAACGCGCGCCGAAGCTCGCTCGGCTCGGCGATGCAGCAACTACGCACCATCACCGGCGGCTAGCAGTCACTCGCGACGCTCGGCGTCCTGCAGAGCCGCCAGGCACTGCAGCCCCAGAATCGCGGAGTCCGCACCGATCTCGTCGAGGGTGACGGTGCGCAGCGCTGCGCGCGGCGCTGCCGACACCCACTCGAGGCCCACCTCCAACGGGTGCACCGCGTCGTCGGTGGCCGACACCACGCCCATCGGCGCGGTCAGGCCCTCCAGCTGGCCGCTCGTCGGCGCGACGAACCGCGCCGCTTCGTCCATGGCGTCCGGCAGGGTGGGCCACTGGTCCAGCCAAGAGCGGGTCAGTTCGTCAGCGAGCCATTTCGGGCTGGACGCCTGCATCTGCGCGGTGGTGGAGACCAGGCCCTCGCTGCGCAGACGGTCGGCGGAATGTCGTGCGGCCAGTGCCGCGGGCGCCGTTTCGGGGTCGCCGGTCCAGGCAGGCAGCGCTGCGAGCACGGCGGCGGTGCCGCCCGGGTGGGCCAGCGCCCATTCGAGGGCCACGGCGGCCCCGATGGAGACGCCGCCCACCGCGATCGCCGACGGTGCGGCCGCGCGGGCCGCGCTGTCGAGATCTTCGCGGTAGCCGGCCACCAACCGGTGCGGCTGTGGCGGCGGTGTCACCACTACAGCGCCGACCTCGTGGAGTGCTGTGGAGAAGGCGCGGTAGACGAAGTCGTCATCGGATCCGGTGCCGGGCAGCAGGACGGTGGTGACACCACGAAGATTGACCGCCATGTTTCGATCGTGCCTGCTGAGGGAAGCCAGCGCCCTGCGACTCGCGCAACGCCTGCTCCGCGGTTAGCACTTCGGAACCAACAGGTCTACCGTGGCGTTGGTCTAAACGAGTACACAGACGATTGGCAGAAGGTCAGGAGAGGCCATGGCCACGGCCGAGGGATATCTTCGCCGGCTCACCCGCCGGTTGACCGAAGATCCAGAACAGCTCGACGTCGAAGAGCTCAGCGATGAGGCTGCGAGTACGGGTGCGCAGCGCGCCATCGACTGTCAGCGCGGGCAGGAAGTGACCATGATCGGCACCCTGCGCAGCGTCGAGTGCAACGGTAAGAGCTGCGCCGGCGGCGTCAAGGCCGAGTTGTTCGACGGCACCGATACGGTGATGCTCGTCTGGCTCGGCCAGCGGCGGATCCCCGGCATCGAATCCGGACGCACCCTCAAGGTGCACGGTCGCGTCGGCAAGCTCGACAACGGCACCAAGGCGATCTACAACCCCCACTACGAGATTCAGAAGTGAGCGACCCCGGAACCGATCCGGGCACACAGAGTTCACCGGCGCGCGGCGCGGCCGTCCTGGAGCAGATGGGCGGCATCAGCGGCCTGATCTATTCCTCGCTGCCAGTGCTGGTGTTCGTTCCCGTCTCTTCGGCCTTCGGGCTCATGCCCGCCATCGGCGCCGCCCTCGGTGTCGCGACGCTGATCCTGGTGTGGCGCCTGGTGCGCAAGGAATCGGTCCAGCCCGCGATCTCGGGGTTCATGGGCGTCGGCATCAGCGCGTTGATCGCCTATCTGGTGGGCGCATCCAAGGGCTATTTCCTGCTGGGCATCTGGACGTCGCTGCTGTGGGCCGTGGTGTTCACGCTGTCGGTCGTCATCCGGCGCCCCGTCGTCGGCTACATCTGGGGCTGGGTGAACGCCCACGATCGCCGCTGGCGCGAAGCCCGCGGCGCTGTGCTGGCGTTCGACGCCGCGACGCTGGTGTGGGTCGCGGTGTTCGCGTCCCGCTTCGTGGTACAGCACCACCTTTATGACGCCGACCAGACCGGTTGGCTCGGTGTCGCCCGGATCGCGATGGGATGGCCACTTACCGCCATCGCCGCGCTCGTCACCTATCTCGCGATCAGGAAGGCGCAGCGCGCCCTGCGCGAGGCGGGCCTGAGTGAGCGGACGAGCAGCGACGAGCGCGACGTCGACGACACCAACGACGCGGTGCACTAACCGATTTGAGGAGCTTTCAGCGCAGCTGAGGGTTCAGCAGCAGCTCGCGCAGCTCGTCCTCCGCCGAGGCCACCGCGACGAACAGCAGTTCGTCGCCGCCCTCCAGCGGTTCGTCGCGTTCGGGGACGATGACGCGCGGACCCCGCAGAATCGTCACCAGGGTCGCATCTCGGGGCAGCTCGAGACGCTTGACCGGCTTGCCGCCCCACGGGGTGTCGTCGGGCAGCGTGATCTCCACGAGGTTGGCCTGACCCTTGCGGAATTCCATCAGGCGCACCAGATCACCCACCGACACCGCTTCTTCCACGAGCGAGGCCAGCATGCGTGGCGTGGACACCGCGACGTCGACACCCCAGGACTCGTCGAAGAGCCATTCGTTGCGCGGATCGTTGACGCGGGCCACCACCCGGGGGACGGCGAACTCGGTCTTCGACAGCAGGCTGACGACGACGTTGGCCTTGTCGTCGCCGGTGGCCGCGATCACGACGTCGAACTCTTCGAGGTTGACCGATTCGAGGAGGCTGAGCTCGCAGGCATCACCGAGCCGCCAGTGCGCGGCGGGGATCGCGTCGACGTCGATGTGGTCGGGGTTGCGCTCGAGGAGTGTCACTTCGTGCAAGTCGACGAGCTCGCGGGCGATGGATCGGCCGACGGCACCGGCGCCGGCGATGGCGACCTTCATTGATCTGCTCCTTGCGTGCGCACCACCGGATTGCGCCTTCGCGTGCGCACCATAGTCAGCCCTCTGCGTCTTCGTTCGGCGGCAGCGCGGCGATCGCGAGCGCTTCGGCGATATGGCCGGAAATCGCGGCCAGGTACACCTGGTCGCCGGCCTGGATGACGGTCTTGGCGTCGGGCAGTACTCCGGCGCCGAAGCGGATCAGGAACGACACCCGTCCCGACGTCGCCGCCTCCAGATCGGACAGTCGGCGACCCACCCACTCCTCATGGAGCGCCAGTTCGGTCACCCCGACGTTGCCGGTGGGGTCGCGCCATTTGGTGGTCTCGGTTTCGCGCGTCAGCACGTTCAGCAGCCGGTCGGTCGTCCAGGGCACCGTCGCGACGGTGGGGATGCCGAGCCGCTCGTAGACCGCGGCGCGCTTGGCGTCATAGATGCGTGCGACCACGCGCTGCACACCGAAGGTCTCACGGGCGACACGCGCGGAGATGATGTTCGAGTTGTCACCGGAGGAGACCGCCGCGAACGCGGACGCACCCTCGATGCCGGCGCGGATCAGCACGTCGCGGTCGAAGCCCATGCCCAGGACCCGCTCGCCGGGAAAATCGGGGGAGAGGCGGTGAAACGCGGTGCCGTCGCGGTCGATCACGGCGACCTCGTGGCCGATTCTGGCCAGGCTGTCCGACAACGATGCGCCGACGCGGCCGCACCCCATCACCACTACACGCACCTGAGGGTCCTTTCCCGGCCGAGGCTCTTGCAAAACCCGCGCCACCGGAACGCTACCGCTTTCCGACGGGTTGTGGCCTTCGGGCTTACTCTTGGCACTCGTGTCCAAGCTTTCGACCGTCGCGCGGCGGTTGGTGCTGGGCCGGCCGTTCCGTAGCGACAAGCTGTCGCACACGCTGCTACCCAAGCGGATAGCACTGCCGGTCTTCGCCTCCGATGCCCTGTCCTCGGTGGCCTACGCACCCGAGGAGATCTTCCTGGTGCTCTCGGTCGCGGGCCTGGCGGCCTACTCGATGGCGCCGTGGATCGGCCTGGTGGTAGCCGGGGTCATGATCATCGTGATCGCGAGTTACCGGCAGAACGTGCACGCCTACCCGTCGGGCGGCGGCGACTACGAGGTCGTCACGACGAACCTCGGTCCCACCGCGGGTCTGACGGTCGCCAGCGCGCTGCTCGTCGACTATGTGCTGACCGTCGCGGTGTCGATGTCCTCGGCGATGTCGAACATCGGGTCGGCGATTCCGTTCGTCAACGACCACAAGGTTCTCTTCGCCGTCACGGCCATCCTGCTCCTGGCGTCGATCAACATGCGCGGCATCCGCGAATCGGGCACGGCGTTCGCGATCCCGACGTACGCGTTCATGATCGGCATGTACATCATGCTCGCCTGGGGTTTCTTCCAGATCTATGTACTCGGAACACCGTTGCGTGCCGAATCGGCCGACTTCGAGATGCATTCCGAGCACGGAGACGTGGTCGGCTTCGCGTTGGTTTTCCTGATTGCGCGAGCGTTCTCGTCGGGCAGCGCGGCGCTGACCGGTGTCGAGGCGATCAGCAACGGCGTCCCCGCGTTCCGGAAGCCCAAGTCCCGCAACGCCGCCACCACGCTGGCGCTGCTCGGCTTGATCGCCATCACGCTGTTCATGGGGATCATAATGTTGGCCAAGGCGACCGGTGTGCAGATCGCCGAGCGCCCGCAGGAACAGCTCGTGGGTGCCCCGGAGAACTATCAGCAACGCACCCTGGTGGCTCAGCTCGCCGACGCGGTGTTCCACGATTTCCCGATCGGGCTCTACTTGATCGCAGGCGTGACGGCGCTCATCCTGGTGCTGGCCGCCAACACCGCGTTCAACGGCTTCCCGGTGCTCGGTTCGATTCTGGCGCAGGACCGTTTCCTGCCTCGCCAGCTGCACACCCGAGGCGACCGGCTGGCGTTCTCCAACGGCATCCTGTTTCTGGCCTTCGGCGCCGTCGCCTTCGTGGTGGCGTTCCAGGCCGAGGTGACCGCACTGATCCAGCTCTACATCGTCGGCGTTTTCGTGTCGTTCACGCTCAGCCAGATCGGCATGGTCCGGCACTGGACGCGGCTGTTGCGCACCGAGACTGACGCGTCGGCCAGAGCGCGGATGCTGCGGGCCCGAGTGATCAACACCATCGGTTTCGTCTGCACCGGCACGGTGCTGATCATTGTTGTCGTCACGAAGTTCCTTGTCGGAGCGTGGATCGCGATTCTGGCGATGGGCGGGTTGTTCGTGATCATGAAGATGATCCACAGGCATTACGCGTCGGTGAGCCGCGAACTCGAGGCGCGCGCCGCCGAGACCGAGGACATCGTGTTGCCCAGCCGCAACCACGCGATCGTTCTAGTGTCCAACGTGCATATGCCGACGCTGCGCGCGCTGGCCTACGCGCGGGCCACCCGCCCTGATGTGCTGGAGGCGGTGACGGTCAGCGTCGACGACGCCGAAACCCGTCAGCTGGTGCACAAGTGGGAGCACAGCGACATCAGCGTGCCGTTGAAGGTGATCGCCTCGCCGTACCGCGAGATCACCCGCCCGGTGCTCGACTACGTCAAGCGGGTGAGCAAGGAGTCTCCGCGCACGGTGGTCACGGTGTTCATTCCTGAATACGTCGTGGGTCACTGGTGGGAACAGTTGCTGCACAACCAGAGTGCGCTTCGGCTCAAGGGGCGGCTGCTGTTCGAACCCAACGTGATGGTGACGTCGGTGCCGTGGCAGTTGTCCTCGTCGGAGCGGCTCAGGAAACTTGCGCCCGAGTCGGCGCCCGGCGACGCGCGCAAGGGCTTCCTCGATTGAGCGACGAGGTACTGACCCTCACGACAACGGCGGCGGCCAACGGCGGCAGTTGCGTTGCGCGCCACGAGGGCCGGGTCGTGTTCGTCCGCTACGCGTTGCCGGGCGAGGCGGTGCGGGCGAGGCTGGTGAGCGCCAAGGGTTCGTACTGGAACGCCGAGGTGATCGAGGTGCTCGACCCATCGCCTGACCGCATCGAACCGTTGTGCCCGATCGCCGGCCCCGACGGGGCGGGGTGCTGCGACCTGGCCTTCGCCGAGCCTTCGGCGGTCCGCCGGATAAAGGGCGGCGTGGTTGCCAATCAGCTGGCCCGCCTTGGCAATTACCACTGGGTGGAAGAGGCCGAGGCGACGGCGGAGCCGGTGGGCGACGGTGTCGCTGCAGGCTGGCGGACCAGGGTTCGGCTGGACACGTCCGCCGACGGCCGCGCCGGCTTTCACCGCTACCACAGCGCCGAACTGGTGCACCGGCTCGATTGTGCGCAGCTGCCCAGCGGGATGCTCCACGGTGTCGCCGAGGCGCAGTGGCCCGCCGACGCGCATCTGCACGTCGTGCTCGACGACGACGGGATGCGGCACACGGTGGTGGCCGGGCGGGGCCGGAAAACGATCGTGACCGAAGGCGATTACGAGACCGTCCAGCGGGTGGCGGGACGGACGTGGCGGGTGCCCGCGACAGCATTCTGGCAGGCGCACCGGGATGCCCCCGCTCTTTACAGCGACCTCGTCACGCGGTGGGCCCAGTTGCAGCCGGGGATGTCAGCGTGGGATTTATATGGTGGCGCAGGAGTTTTCGCTGCGGCGCTCGCAGAGGCCGTCGGCCCGGACGGTAGCGTGCTGACCGTGGACACGTCGCGGGGCGCGTCCCGCTCGGCCCGGGCGGCGCTGGCCGACCTCGGCAACGTCGGCATCGTGACGGACTCCGTGCGTCGAGCGCTGGCCGGACAGCGCAAGCGCGCCGACGTCGCCGTCCTCGATCCGCCGCGCACCGGCGCGGGCCGCGACGTGATCGACCTGCTGGCCGCGGCCGAGGTGCCCAGGATAATCCATATCGGTTGTGAGGCAGCATCTTTCGCGCGCGATATCGGCCTGTACCGCGACCGCGGTTACGAGGTGGAGCAGTTGACGGTCTACGACTCGTTCCCGCTCACGCACCACGTCGAGTGTGTGGCCGCCCTGCAGATGCGGTCGAGCGGCGGATAAGATGCTCGGCAGGTGTGCCGGGAAGTCTGGTCGGCGATACTTGACCATGTCGACCCGAGGCAGGCCGTGACTCCGAACTCACCGACCGGACGCATCCGGCGCGCACTGTTCTCGCGAGGCTCGTGGTCAGAGGCGAGCAGGGTCAACGACATCCTGCGCAAGGAGACCGTAGGCGGCGTCATCTTGCTCGTCGCCGCGGCCGCGGCGTTGATCTGGGCGAACTCACCCTGGTCGGACAGCTACTTCGGGCTGCGCGATTCCGTCGTGGGCGGCCAATGGCTGGGCCTGCACCTGGACCTCACCGTCGGTGCGTGGGCGGCAGACGGTCTGCTGGCCGTTTTCTTCCTGGTCGTCGGGTTGGAACTCAAACGTGAATTCGTCGCGGGCGACCTCAGGGATCCGGCCCGCGCGGCCCTGCCGATCGCCGCGGCGGTGGGCGGCATGGTCGTGCCTGCGCTGATCTTCGTCCTGGTCAATCTCAACACCGGCGATGGGGCGTTGCGCGGTTGGGCCATCCCCACCGCGACCGACATCGCGTTCGCCGTGGCCGTCCTCGCGGTGATCTCCACCCACCTGCCGTCGGCCCTGCGCACCTTTCTGCTGACGCTTGCCGTGGTCGACGATCTGCTCGCCATCACCGTGATCGCGGTGTTCTACACCGAGGACATCAACATTGTGGCGCTGGCGCTGACGCTGGTGCCCCTCGCGTTGTTCGCTGTGTGCGTGCAACGCGGCGTCACGGCGTGGTGGGTGCTGGCGCCGCTGGGGGTGGTGACGTGGGTGCTCATGCACGAGTCCGGGGTGCACGCCACGGTGGCAGGCGTGCTGTTGGGGTTCATGGTCCCGGTGCGGCGTTCACAGACGCGCGACGGGCGGGTGCTCGACGGTGGACTGGCGGGGCATTTCGAGCACCGCCTGCGGCCGATCTCCGCCGGTATCGCGATCCCGGTGTTCGCGTTCTTTGCCGCCGGGGTGAGCATCGGCGGGGCCGACGGACTGGGCCGGGCGCTGACCGATCCGATCACGCTCGGCATCGTGCTCGGGTTGGTGGCGGGCAAGCCGATCGGCATCTTCCTGACGACCAGGTTCCTCGCCGCGGTGACGCGCGCCGACTTGGATTCGTCGCTGCGCTGGGTCGACGTCATCGGAGTGTCCATGCTCGCAGGGATCGGTTTCACCGTCTCCCTGCTGATCGGCGACCTCGCCTACGGGCTCGGGTCAGAACGTGACGAATTCGTAAAGATCGGCGTGTTGACCGGATCGCTGGTGGCGGCGCTGTTGGCGGCAGTCGTCCTACTCACCAGAAACGCCGCCTACCGGCGGATATACCGCGAAGAGACCGCCGATGAGGACCGTGACGGAGTCCCTGACGTGTACCAGACTCGACAGGACTGACGGTCACGGCCGTGCGTAGACTGGGCTGATGCTTGAACAGATCCGCGGTCCCGCTGATCTGCAGCACCTGTCCCGGGCGCAGCTCGAAGAGCTCGCTCGCGAGATCCGCGACTTTCTGATCCACAAGGTCGCGGCGACAGGCGGACATCTGGGACCAAACCTCGGTGTCGTCGAGTTGACGCTGGCGTTGCATCGCGTCTTCGACTCGCCGCACGATCCGATCCTGTTCGACACCGGCCACCAGGCCTACGTGCACAAGATGCTCACCGGCCGTTGCCAGGACTTCGACTCGCTGCGCAAGAAAGACGGCCTGTCGGGCTATCCGTCGCGGTCGGAGAGCGAGCACGACTGGGTCGAGTCAAGCCATGCCAGTTCCGCGCTGTCGTATGCCGACGGTTTGGCGAAGGCTTTCGAGCTGAGCGGGCACCGCAACCGGCACGTCGTCGCAGTCGTCGGTGACGGCGCCCTGACCGGCGGCATGTGCTGGGAGGCGCTCAACAACATCGCCGCGTCGCGCCGTCCGGTCGTGATCGTCGTCAACGACAACGGCCGCAGCTATGCCCCCACCATCGGTGGTTTCGCCGAGCATCTCGCCGGCCTGCGTCTGCAGCCCGGTTATGAGCGCGTGCTCGAAGAGGGCCGCAAGGCGGTCCGCGGAGTCCCCCTGGTCGGGGAGTTCTGTTATCAGTGCATGCACAGCATCAAAGCGGGCATCAAGGATGCGCTGTCGCCGCAGGTGATGTTCACCGATCTGGGACTCAAGTACGTCGGCCCGATCGACGGCCACGACGAAGCCGCGGTGGAGGGTGCACTCCGGCACGCGCGGGCGTTCAACGCGCCGGTCGTCGTCCATGTCGTCACCCGTAAGGGCATGGGGTATGCGCCCGCGGAGAACGACGTCGACGATCAGATGCACGCCTGCGGGGTCATCGATCCCGAAACCGGGCTGGCGACCTCGGTTCCCGGCCCGGGGTGGACGTCGGCGTTCTCCGAGACGCTGATCCAGCTGGCGGCCAAGCGCCGTGACATCGTCGCGATCACCGCGGCGATGCCGGGACCCACGGGTTTGAGCGCGTTCCGCAAGCGCTTCCCCGACCGCTTCTTCGACGTGGGAATCGCCGAGCAGCACGCGATGACGTCGGCCGCCGGGCTGGCGATGGGCGGGATGCATCCGGTCGTTGCCATCTACTCGACGTTCCTCAACCGCGCCTTCGACCAGATGCTGATGGACGTTGCGCTGCACAACCTTCCGGTGACCCTGGTGCTCGACCGATCCGGCATCACCGGTCCCGACGGAGCCAGCCACAACGGCATGTGGGACCTGTCCATTCTCGGCATCGTGCCCGGTATGCGGGTCGCCGCGCCGCGCGACGGCGCCCGCCTGCGCGAGGAACTCGCCGAGGCGGTGGACGTCAAAGACGGTCCCACCGCCCTTCGCTTCCCCAAGGGTGATGTCGGAGGCGACATTCCGGCCCTCGAACGGCGGGACGGGGTGGACGTGCTCGCCGTTCCTGTCGACGGGATGTCCGCCGACGTGCTGATCGTGGCCGTCGGTGCGTTCGCCGCGATGGCGATCGCGGTCGCCGAAAGGCTGCGCAACCAGGGCATCGGGGTCACGGTCGTCGATCCGCGGTGGGTGCTGCCCGTTCCCGCGCCCATCGCCGCGTTGGCCTCGGCGCACAAGCTGGTCGTGACCCTCGAGGACAACGGTGAACACGGCGGCATCGGGTCCGCGGTCTCGGCGGCGCTGCGCCGTCAGGAGATCGACGTGCCCTGCCGGGACGCTGCGCTGCCCCAGGAGTTCTTCGCGCACGCCTCGCGTGGTGAGGTGCTCAACGCCGTGGGGCTGACCGAACGCAACATCGCCCGCCAGATCACCGGCTGGGTCGCCGCGCTGGGCGCTGTGGCAGGCGAACGCGAAGTCAGCCAGTCCGTCGACTGACGCGTGAGAACCGCCGGCGCCGTTGCCACTTCGGTCGCCCTGCTGCTAATGGCTCTCGCTTCGGCGGGGTGTGCGCCGACCTCGCCTCAGGAGGCGCCGGCCTGACGTGCGGCTCCCGACGACGCCGAGACGATGTGCGCGGCCGAACTGGCAATGCGCACTGCCGGATGCGGCCTTGTCCGAGTTCTTCACCGCGCCAGTCTTATCGATCCCCGGTGCCGCGGTGGCCGTCGACCGCGTCATGGTATTCCCATGTCGGGCTACGACCGGCGTGTCTCCTGGGCGTCCGGGGTTCGCGACCGTGATGTGTCGCCGAGGTTGACGCCGCGATCCGCCGACGAGCTGTCGGTCGAGGGTCAAGACGTGACGCTCAAGGTCTATCCGGATGCCGACCACGATGGCAGCGCGCTGGATTCGATTTCGGAATCTACGACGCCCGCGTCTTGAGCTGAGGATCGCTATTGGGGTGGAACCGGCAGCTCGTCGCACAACTCTTCGAAGTCGATCTCGATGGAAACCATCTCGTTCCATTCGCGGTGTCCAACGTTCGACGTCAGGCGTGCGCACAATGCTTCGGGGTCGGCGGCTGTCGCCCATCGCCGTACCGATCCGTCGCCGCTCGCGGTCAGCAAAATCGCAGGATCGTCTGGATCGAACGCAAGGCCCAACACGGAGTTGGTGTGGCCGGCGAACGATGCGCCGATTTGTGTCAGGCTCGCGACGTCCCAGAGGCGCACCTCGTTATTGACGGTCCCGGTTGCCAGCCTCGTACCGTCATTGTTGAACGCGAGGCTATCCGTTTCGTCGAAATGACCGCCGAGCGAACCGATCTGCTCCATCTCGTCGATGTCGTACAGCCTGACGGTCCTGTCCAAGCCCGCCGATGCCAAGGTCTTGTTGTCCGGGCTGAACGCGAGTTTCCAGACCAGCCCACTGTGGTCGGTGAACGGGTCACCGATAGGTTCTGCGGTCTCGGCATCCATGATGCGGACGGTGTTGTCGCCGCCGCCCATGGCGAACCTGGTGCCATCCGGGCTGAAGGCCACCGTGGATACATAGAGCTTCTCGATCGGATTCTCACGTATCGGTGTTCCGGTGCGGCCGTCCCGGACAGTCACGAAATCGTCGCCTGCTGTGATCAGCCGTCGACCGTTCGGGCTGAACGCTACGGACGTCGTCATGCCGACGTCGGTCAGGTTCGGTCCGATCTGGGTTTGAGTCGTTCCGTTCCAGAGCCGCACCGTCCCGTCCTCGGATACGGAGGCTATGAGCGCGCCGTCGGGACTGCTGGCGATGCGCGCCACCGGTCCGGTGTGACCGGCAAAGACGCCCGGAAGCCTTGTGCCAGAACTACGCTTCCAGCGACGGATAGAACCGTCGCTGTGGCCGGTGAGAATGAGATCCGCCTCAGGCGGGAACGCCGCGCTGTAGATGTTCTTGCTCCCGACCAGGCAGCCGGCGCGGATGTCCCACGAGCGAACGGTCGCATCTTCACCTGCCGTCATGAACGACGCCCCGTCGGGGGCGAACACTGCGTTGTACACCCGTCCGGTGTGACCAACCAGCGGCTGGCATACCGCAGCACCTGTGTCGACGTCGCGGATGACTATTCGGCCGTCCAACCCTGTTGACAGCAATCGAGTTCCGTCTGGGGAGTAGGCGACATCGGTGATGGCGTCGATGTGACCGTCAACGTTGGAAACGACCAAGCGGCGATCGGCTATGTCCCACATCCAAACCCCCTCGGAGCCGTCACCGCCGGCTGCCAGCCGTTTGCCGTCCGGGCTGAAGGTGACTGCCGACAACGCCACCGGACCCGTGATGGGTTCCCCGAGGGGCTCGCCCGTGATCGAATTCCACAGGCGCGCGGTGCCGTCATAGCTCCCCGTCGCCACGACGGGGTCGACGGGGCTGAACGACAACCCGAGGATTCTGTCGCTGTGTCCGGTCAGACGCCGGATTGGTGTGCCGGAGTCCACATCCCACAGGATTGCGGTGTTGTCGCGCCCTGTGCTGACCAGCCTGCGACCGTCCGGACTGAATGCCACTTTGAGCACCGCGTCGGTGTGTTCGCCGTCGAGCACCCGCACCTCTTCGCCAGTCTGAGAAGACCACAACCTGACTGTGGAATCTGCACTGCCCGAAGCGATCAGCGCGCCATCCGGGCTGATCGCCACGCTGAACACGACGTCGGTATGGCCCTCCAGCGGCTCTCCGATGAGCGCCCCGGTTTCTGTCTCGTATCGGCGGACCCCCAAGTCGTTCGCCCCCCGCACCACCATGCTGCGGTCGGAGCTGAGCGCGAACATTCGGTCGGTTTCGGGCGTCGGGACGATCTTGCGCGTCGAGGGCTGGGATGTGAGTGCATCGAGAATGGCTGTGGTGTCGGGTGATTCGTTGTCGATAGATTCGATTCGATAGGCGGCCAGTATCTTCTCGTAGGCCTCGACATCCGAGCCGTCGGCTGTCTGGGCCAGTACCGCTCGGGCCTCGGACTTCAGCTTCGCCACAGTGGCCTGCCTTAAACTGTACTGCGCCTGATCGCGTGCAGTCGCCGCCTGCCGGAAGGAAACCACAGCCACTGCACCACCGATGATGGCTACGACGGCCACCACCGCAGTCGCCACCAGCACGCGGCGCAGCACCTGCTGTCTGCGTTGCAATGCTGCGGCGTGGGACTCAGCCGTTGCCTGCTTCTCTTTGGCCGCATTGAGCTCGGCGGCCTTGCGCTGGTCCTCTTGCCAGACCCGGCGATTGGCGGCTTCACGTGATGCCCAAAGGAACTCGTGCGCATCGCCGAGACGTTGCCGGAACCCGGGTGCCTGCGCGAGTTTCTCGGCATCGGCCAACCGGGCACCCGCCAGCAGCCACGCGTCGTCCCGTCCCGCTGCCTGCCAGCCCGTGGCGGCACGCTCCAGATCATCGGCTGCCTTGAGGTCTTTGCGTTGATCACGCAGCCATCCCGCGAGGTCGTCCCATTGCCGCAACAGGCTCTCGAGGGCCACTTCGACGCTGAGGGTGCCGTCGGCCTGTCGATCAGAGACGATCAGCCTTCGCTCGATCAGACGGTCGACCATCGGCCTGCTGCCATCGGGCAGATCTACATAGCGCGCGATGCGGCGCATCGGCTGGTCGTTCTGCGGGTTAATGGTGGCCAGCCACGGGATGAAAGCCGACCGCAGTTGTTCGAGCTCCCAGGCACGCCGCTGCAGATTTGCGTCCAGACAACTGTCGATCTCGTTCTGCAGCACGCGATCCATGCCACCCATGTCCGCGTAATGCTGCAACGTCAGCCTGCCGGAAGACCCGTGGTGGGCGAACAACCACGCCAGTGTCAGCGACAGCATCGGTAGGGTGTCGGCGCCCTCGGTGGAGTCCGTCAAGAGCCGAGCCACCAGCGCGGGGTCTATCTCGAGCCGGTATCCGCCCTGGGTTGCGCGTTTGGCCGGGCCTTCGATCACCTCCTTGAAGCGGTTGGTGGGCATCGGTTTCAGGTTGTCGAACAGCAGCGTCTGCAGACGCGAGAGGGCCGATGCGGTCTGCATGGCCTCGTAGCGATCGGTGCGAATGGTCGCGGCGACAATGAGCCGGTTGTCTGCAAGCGGGTCGGCCAACATCGCGATGAGGTGGAGGAATTGCGTGGCTTCGGGACCAGCATCGGTGGTGAACAGTTCCTCCGCTTGGTCAAGCGGTAGAACCAGGGTGGTCGGTGTCGCGGTCGACTCACGGTCGACGATTCGTCTCTCCGCGGCCATTCGGCATTCTTCAAGCAGGTTGCGTACTCGATCTGGATCGAGGGTGCACGCCGCCGCGATGTCGTCGACGGCGGGCTCTGACAGGCCGAGTCGGTGCCGTGTCGAATGGATCGACGCCGCCAGCGCCGATTTTCCAGAGATTGCGGCACGCTCGGGACGGACGATGTCAAGCAGAGTGAAGTTGCGATCGTCGCGCCTGAGCCTGGGAAGGAGTCCGGCGCGAAGAAACGACGACTTGCCGACCCCCGACGGCCCAAGGACGATGAACAGGCTTTGCCTGCTGGCGTCTTTGCGCATTCCCCGCAACGCATCGAGCCCCTGGACGAGTTCGGCGTCGCGGCCGAAGAAGACCGCGGCGTCGGCCTCCGACAGTGGTTCCCAGCCGCGATACGGCGCTCGCGCAGGATCGTGGACCGGCGGCCAGTGGAATGAGTCCGCGGAGATTCCGGCGCCCTTGATGCCCTGGAACAGCCGGTATAGACCGTCCGCGCTGAACGCCACCGGCGGTCCGGCGTCCGTCGGCTCGATCGGTAGGGAAATGTCGCCACCAAATAGGTCGCAACGCTGGAACTGCGCGGTCACTTCGTCAGCCGCTGAGGGTCCAAGCCGGGCACAGAAGATGCGCTTGTTCAGCGCCACCGCTGTGTCGTACTCGAGTCGGCATTCGATGGAGGCCGCCCATTCCGGAGACAGCAGACAGATGACCGCCTCGCACCGTGCGCTGGCCGCCTGTAGCGCTTCCCGCCATCGCGCGCCGGTTGGAATGCCGGTATCGGGGTCTACGTCGAGGAAGATCTCGGTCGCGAGCGACCGATCTTGCGATGCGAGCCACAGCTTCAGTGCGATCGCCTCGCGGGTGTTTCGGCTCGAGTGACTCAAGAAGATGCGCGACACGGATCCCCCGTCGTCAGTGTCTGATAGTGAATCATGGCGTGCGAGTCAGTGTTGCCGCAGGAATTTGCCGAAAATCAGACGGCGCGCGCAGCGTTCGACGTAAAACGACCTAGGTGACGGCGAGCGCTTTTGCCAGCACAGGTACCGCCAGCTCACGCTGCCAATGCCGGGCGGTCGAACTGCGCAGGAACGCGTCGACGGCGGCTGCGGGGTCGTCGGTGTCCTGCGGTTTGCCGACGAGCTGTCGGTCAACGGTCAGGACGTGACACTCAAGGTCTATCCCGATGCCGACCACAGCGGCACCGTGCTCGACTCGATACCGGATTCGACAGCCTTCCTCGCCCGAGTCTTCAGCTGACCGGGAATCCGGGCCCAGCCGTCACCTCGATGTCCATGGCGGTCACCTCGGCGCCGCAGTCGTCGCACAGCAGCCGAGTGTGCGTACCACCGCCGCAGTCGCGGTGACGGTATTCGATGAACGGCCCGTCTGGTGCGAGGTACTTGTCGCCCCAGGAACGCAGCGCCATCATCACCGGGTAGAGGTCCAGACCCATTGGCGTGAGCCGGTATTCGTGGCGGGTGCGTCGTTCGTCCCGGTAGGCGCTGCGCTTCAGCACCCCGGCGTCGACCAACCGCCGCAAGCGGTCGGCGAGCACCGGCCTGCTCAGTCCCAGGCTGGACTGAAGGTCATCGAATCGGCGCACCCCGGCGAACGTCTGCCGCAGGACCACCAGGGTCCAGCGGTCTCCCAGCAGCGCGAGAGGGCGCAGAATCGAACAGGGCTCCGCGGCCAGATCATCGTGACGCATGCGGTGATCCTACCTATTGCGTTCTAAAAGAGAACTCAGCTATGGTCGATTCGTGGACGCAGAACTCGAACGTTGGCGAGATGCGGGGCAGTATTTCGACTACCTGGGCTTCGACATCTTCTTCCGCCACGAGGGGCAAGGGCCCAACCTACTTCTGGTGCACGGCTATCCGTTCAACACCTGGGACTGGGAGCCGCTGTGGAGCCGGCTGACGCAACGGTTCACCGTGATCGCGCCCGACATGATGGGGATGGGTTTCTCGGCGAAGCCGGTGGCTTACGGATATCGCGTCCACGACCATGCCGACATGCACGAGGCGTTGCTGGCCCACCTCGGAGTCGATTCGGTCCATATCCTGGCCCACGACATCGGCGATTCGGTCGTCCAGGAGCTCCTCGCGCGCCGCCACTGGTCGCAGCAGTCCTACGGTGCGACGAGCATCGAGTCGATCACATGGCTCAACGGGGGCATGTTCAACGAGGCATACACACCGCGGCTCATGCAGAAGCTGATGTCACAAACCCCTTTGGGTGACATCATGAGTCCGCTTCAGCGTCAGTCGTTTTCGCGCCGCCTGGTCGAGCCGACCATCAACGAGATGTTCGGTCCCGGGACGAAACCCAGCCGCCGAATGCTCGACCTGTTCCATCAGATCCTGGAGTACAACGACGGGAAACGAGTGCTGCACAAGGTCGGCCGCTTCATCAACGACCGCTACGAACACCGCAACCGGTGGGTGCGCGCGATGCGGGAGACCACCGTGCCGATGCGGCTCATCGACGGCGCGCTGGATCCGAATTCGGGCGCGCACATGGCACGCCGCTACGCCGAAGTGATCCCGGATGCCGACATCGTGATGCTCGACGACATCGGCCACTGGCCCCAGCTCGAAGCGCCGGATGCGGTATGGAAGCACTTCACCGAGCACGTCGACAAGGTCATGGCGCGGGGGTAGCCAGCGCTCTTGCCAGCACAGGTACCGCCAGCTCACGCTGCCACTGCCGGGCGGTCGAATTGCGCAGGAACGCGTCGACGGCGGCCTCGGGGTCGTCGGTGTCCTGCCAGTCCCAGCACAGCCTGCGCACCAGTTCGGGGGAGAGCAGATTTTCCACAGGCACCGAAACCTGCCGTGCGAGTTCGGTCAATTCGGCCCGCGCCGCCTCAAGTCGGACGGCGGCCTCGGGCTTGCGGCGGGCCCACCGAGAGGCGGGAGGCGGTCCGTTGGACGGCTCCTGCACGTCGGGCGGCTCGCTGGTGCGGGCTCGGTTCAGTGCGTCCAGCCAGACCTGCGCGTTGCGACGCTGCTTGGCGCCCCCGAAAATCGGCAGCTCGGTGAGCTTTTCGATGGTGTTGGGATTAGTGGTCGCGGCGCTGATGATCGCACTGTCTGGCAGTATCCGTCCCGGCGCGATATCGCGCCGCCGCGCGATCTGGTCACGCGTCGTCCACAGTTCCCTCACCGCCGCCAGCGCTCTCGGGTCGCGCACCTTGTGGATGCCCGAGGTGCGACGCCACCGGTCGCGTCGCGTCGGCGCCGCCTCGACAGTGCGCAGATACTCGAATTCCTGCCTGGCCCATTCGGTTTTGCCTTGCTCATCCAGGACGGCGGCAATGGCGTCACGAAGGTCGACCAGCACCTCGACGTCGAGCGCGGCGTAATTGAGCCATTCCTCGGGCAGCGGCCGTTTCGACCAGTCCGCGGCGCCGTGGCCTTTGGTCAGTTGCAGGCCGAGCAGTCGTTGCACCATCGCCGCGAGGTTGACCCGCTCGTAGTTCGCCAGCCGGCCCGCCAGTTCGGTGTCATACAGCGCGGACGGGCGGATGCCGATCTCGGCCAGACAGGGGAGATCCTGATCGGCGGCGTGGAGCACCCATTCGTCCTCGGCCAGCACCTCGGCGACCGGGGCGAGCACTTCGACGGAATCCCCGCCGTGGCTCACCGGGTCGATCAAGACGGTGCCTGCGCCCGCACGCCGGATCTGGACAAGGTATGCCCGATTCGAGTACCGGAATCCCGACGCTCGTTCTGCGTCCACGGCGAACGGACCGGTGCCTGACGCGAGAAGGTCTGCTGCGCGGGCGATTTCATATCTGCTCGATGACACCTCGGGTACGCCGTCGCGCGGCGCGAGAAGCGGCTCGGCCTCCTGCTCGGGGGTGTCAGGATCGTCGGACTCCAGCGACGACCCAGCCAGTTCGGATTCGGACATCGGGATCAGGCGCGGGTACGTGAGCCAAGGTCGGTGACCCCGGCGGGCGGCAATCCGGCGGCATGCTCGAGCACCTCGCAGAACGCCTCGACGTGCGGGCCCAGTTCGATGTCGGTCGCCGTCCAGGAGGCGCGCAGCTCGAGCTGGTGGGCGCGCGGGGGCCCCGAGATGTCGCCATAACGCACCGAGGTGGTGGCTGTGACGGTGCCGCCGAGCGCGGTGACGTGTTCGGCACGCTGCTCGAGCGCGTCGACGAGCCAGCTCCAGGCCACTTCGGGCAGCAGCGGGTCGACGGCCTCGGTGGAGTCGAGGTCGGCCTGGATGTAGGCGACCAGTCGCATCGTGCCGTCCCAGGCCTCGGCGCCCTCGGGGTCATGGAGAAGGATCAGCCTTCCGAAGGCATCGCCCTCGGAGCGCTCCGGAATGACCGGGGTCTCGGCATGCTTGACCTCGGCGCCCAGGGCGTAGCTGTACGGCGCCAGGCGCTGCGGGGGCCGGATCGGGCCGAGCTCGATCTCCGGTCGAACGGTGGTGGCATTCATCGCCGCCACCGCTTCGCGGAACTGAGCCGGTTCAGCGGTGGTCACGGCGTTTGACGCTAGCCCATTTCGGCAGGTCTGTGCTCATGGCGCGCCGATTCGGCGGGAACCGGGCATGGCAGCATGGTGGGCGATGAACACGCGCCGCGAGCTGCCCGAATCCCCCTACCTGGCCGCCGTCGCCGGTCACAAACCGGCGCGGGTCCCCGTCTGGATGATGCGCCAGGCCGGCCGGTCACTACCCGAGTATCGGGAGCTGCGGGCCAAGAACACCATGATGCAGGCTTGCTTCGATGCGGACCTGATCACCGAGATCACGCTGCAGCCGGTGCGCAGGCACGGCGTCGATGCGGCCATCCTGTTCTCCGACATCGTGGTACCGCTGCGCGCCGCGGGCATCGATCTCGACATCGTTCCCGATGTGGGCCCGGTGATTGCGCACCCGATCCGCACAGCGGGCGATGTCGGTGCTGTCCGGCCGCTGGAGCCCGAGCAGGTCGCCCCGGTGGCCACCGCGATCGGGCAGCTGACGTCCGCACTGGGCGACGTGCCGCTGATCGGCTTCGCCGGCGCGCCCTTCACCCTGGCGTCTTACCTCGTCGAGGGCGGTCCCAGCCGCAACCACGAGCGCACCAAGGCGATGATGCTGGGAGAGACCGACACCTGGCATGCGCTGATGACGGCGCTGACCGACGTGACAATCGGGTTCCTGCGGATGCAGCTGGAGGCGGGCGTCGACGCGATCCAGGTGTTCGACTCGTGGGCGGGCACGTTGTCGCTGGCCGACTACCGCACCTACGTGCTGCCCCACAGCGCCCGGGTGTTCGCATCGCTGGCGAGCTTCGGCGCGCCGATGACCCACTTCGGCGTCGGGACGGCCGAGTTGCTCGGCGCGATGTCGGAGGCCGTCGTGGGGCACGGCGTGCCTGCCGTGGTGGGCGTGGACTGGCGCACGTCGCTGACCGATGCCGCAGCGCGAGTCCAGCGGGGCAGTGCTTTGCAGGGCAACCTCGATCCTGTGGTGCTGCTCGCCGGCTGGCCGGTGGTGGAGCGGGCCGTGCGTGCCGTCGTCGAGGACGGAAGGCGTGCCGTCGACACCGGTGCGACCGGGCACGTGTTCAATCTGGGCCACGGAGTGCTTCCCGCTACCGACCCCGAGATCATCACCGACGCCGTGGCGTTGGTGCACGAACTGTGAACGCGCTCAGCCGCACGCGGTATTGCGTTGTCGGAGGTGGCATTTCAGGCCTCGCGGCCGCTTACCGGCTGCGGGTGGCCGCCGGACCGGACGTGTCGATCACACTGCTGGACCCCGCCGACCGGCTGGGCGGCGTCCTTCGCACGGAGCGGCTTTGTGGCCAGCCGCTCGACGTCGGGGCGGAGGCATTCGTCGCACGCAGGCCCGAGGTGCCTGCGCTGCTGAACGAGCTCGGCCTGGCCGGCAAGCAGATCGCGACGACGGGTGCGCGGCCACTGATCTATAGCGAGGGCCGCCTGCACCAGTTGCCGAAAGACACCGTCAACGGCATTCCGTCGCGCCCGACGGCGCTGTCCGGCCTGGTGGACGATGCGACGATCCGGTGGATGCTGGAGGAGCCCCGTCGCCCGTTCTCCTGGCGCCCCGGTGCGGACCCCTCGGTCGCCGACCTGGTGGGCGACCGGTTCGGCGAGCAGGTCGTGGTGCGTTCGGTTGACCCGCTGCTGGCGGGCGTCTATGCGGGGTCGGCCGCGACCATCGGCATCCGCGCCGCGGCGCCGACCGTGGCTGCCGCGCTCGACGGCGGCGCGCAATGTCTGACCCAGGCCGTCGTCGCCGCCCTGCCGCCGCCGCAGCCGGGTTCGGTGTTCGGGGCGATCGACGGTGGCTACCAGGTGCTGATCGACGAGCTCGTGCGCCGATCCGGGCTCGAATGGGCACAGGTCGCGGTTCGTGGCCTGAATCGGGCACCCCGCGGGTGGGAAATCCTCGACGACGAGAACCGTCGGTGGGAGGCGGACGCGGTGGTGCTCGCCGTGCCCGCGCCGCGTCTTCCCGCGCTGGTCGCCGACGTGGCGCCACGCAGCGCCGCAGCGGCGCGCAGGATCCCGGTCGCGTCGGCGGCGGTGGTTGCCCTTGCGCTTCCGGGCGGCACGCCGCTCCCCGAACAGTCCGGGGTGCTGGTGGCCGGGCGGGGCAGGCTGCGGACGAAGGCGGTGACGCTGTCGTCGCGCAAATGGGGACGACGGGGGAGCAGCGAGATGGTGCGGCTGTCCTACGGCAGGTTTGGCGACGACCTCGCCCGCAACACCGGCGATGACGAGCTGCTGACGTGGGCGGGTGAGGATCTGCGCACTTTGTTCGGGGTCTCGGTGGAGCCGGTCGACGCCCGGGTGGCCCGCTGGATCGACGCGATGCCGCAGTATGGTCCCGGGCACGCCGAACTGGTCTCCGAGGTGCGCGCCGGCCTGCCTGAAGGCGTCGCGGTGGCCGGTGCGTATCTCGACGGCATCGGTGTGCCCGCGTGTCTGGCATCGGCGGCAAGGGCGGCGGCGGCACTGGTCGTCGCCTGAACGCGCAGCGGTGGCACGATGGGCGCATGGCCAAGCTCGATTACGACGAACTGAACTCCACGATCCGCTACCTGATGTTCTCGGTGTTCGCCGTGAAGCCGGGCGTCCTGGGTGTCGAGGAGGATGCGCGGGCGACCGTCGTCGACGAGACGGCGACCTTTCTCAAGCGTCAGGAGGACAAGGGTGTCGTCGTGCGCGGGCTCTACGACGTCGCCGGGATGCGCGCCGACGCCGACTTCATGATCTGGACGCACGCCGAGAACGTCGAGGCTCTGCAGACCACCTACTCGGATTTTCGCCGTGCCACCGCGCTGGGTCGCGCATCCACCCCCGTGTGGAGCAATGTGGCGTTGCACCGTCCTGCCGAATTCAACAAAAGTCACATCCCGGCCTTCCTGGCGGGCGAAGAACCGGGTGCATACATCTGCGTGTATCCGTTTGTGCGATCGCTGGACTGGTATCTGCTGCCCGACGAAGAACGTCGCCGCATGCTCGCCGAACACGGAATGGCCGCCCGCGGGTACAAAGATGTTCGCGCCAATACGGTGCCGGCCTTCGCGTTGGGGGACTACGAATGGCTGTTGGCCTTCGAAGCCCCCGAGTTGCACCGCATCGTGGATCTGATGCGTGACCTGCGGGCCACCGATGCGCGGCGCCATGTCCGGGAGGAGACGCCGTTTTTCACCGGGCCGCGCGTGTCGGTCGAACAACTCGTCGCCGCGCTACCTTAATAGTTTGCCAATCTTGCTTTACCGCGCCAGTGTCTGAAGTTACCGCAAATTTCCGTGATCATTGCCTGAGGAAGTAATAGGGAATGAACAGCAATTAGTACGCTTTGCGAACTTTTCGGCAAACTGCGAAGAACGGATTCGCCACGGTTTCATCGGCGGATCTTGATTGCTAGACTCACGCCGTGCCGAACCTACGGGGGGTGACGGCGGGCTCAGCGATCGTGGGCGTCGGGTATGCGACCTGGCTGCTCAACGATTGGGGCGGAACTCCCGTCATCCGGATCGTCGATGACGCGGGCCTCGTTTTCTTCGCGGCCTTCGCGGCGATTTGTGCTGCCGTCGCGTCGGTCAGGGCGAGCGGGAAGGCCCGCGCGGGCTGGGCGTGCCTTGCTGTCGGCGCAGCCGGCTGGGCCGCCGGCGAGATGGTGTGGTGTTACTACGATCTCATCGCCGGGGAGCAGCCGTTCCCATCGTGGGCCGACGCCGGGTACGCGCTGTTCCTGGTCGGCGCCGCCGTATGCCTCTGGCTGCTGTTGTCGGCCCATCCGCTGGAAATCCAGGTTCGGATAGTCCTCGACGGGATCATCGTCGGCGCCGCGATCTTCTGCGCGGTGTGGGCGACGCTGTTCGCCCCGCCCTCCACTGCACCGTCGGCGTCGATGTCGACCGACGCCTTGGCGCTGTCGTACCCGATCCTCGACATCGCCCTGGTGACCATGGCGACCCTTCTGCTCTCCCGGGCGCCCGCGACGAAGCGGCCGATGCTGATCGCGCTGACCGTGGGTCTGATGCTGATCACGCTGTCGGACACCGCCTTTGCCTATCTCACATCGGCGGGCGCCTACGACGCCCATCACGTGATCGCGATCGGATGGGCGTGGGGCTTCCTGTGCCTCGGCGTCGCGGCCCTGGTCGCCCCTCGTCGCGCGTTCGAGGCCGACCGCGGGGCGGAGCCGACCCCGTCGCGTACCGCGGTGTGGCTGCCCTACGTGCCAGTGGTGGTGTCGGCGGCGATCTGCACGCCGGTGTTGATCGTCGGTCTCGGACCGGTTTTCATTGCCGCTGCCGTGGTGGTGTTCGCGGTGATGGTTCGTCAGTTCCTCGTTCTCGCCGACAACGGCCGCCTCCTCGGGAAGGTCGCCGACCAGGCGTTACGCGACCCGCTGACAGGCCTGGCCAACCGGGCGATGTTCCAGGAGCGGCTCTCCTACGCAGTGCGACTGCATCAGCGGCATTCGATGGCGGTGGGCGTGCTGGTGATGGATCTCGACCGTTTCAAGGCCGTCAACGAGAATTACGGCCACCCCACTGGCGACGCGGTCCTGATCCGGGTCGCCGAGCGTCTGGCGGGGACGGTCCGCAGCAGCGACACGGTTGCACGGTTCGGCGGCGACGAGTTCGCGGTATTGCTGGAGGGCGACGCAGATACGGCGCGTGCGCTCGCCGGACGTGTGATGAGGGCATTCGAGCGGCCGTTCCACATCGCCGGTGAGGACCTCGTCGTGCGGCCGAGTGTCGGTCTGGCGGTGGCGCCGGCGGAGGATTCCGACATCACCGCAGATGAATTGCTCGACCAGGCGGACATCGCCATGAATGCCGCGAAGAGGTCGGTGTCGCATGAAGTGGTGGTGTTCGGGCCACACCTCGACGTGGACGGCAAGGCAACCGGGCAGCGCTGCGATCCCGCCGGCCTCAGCGGCGAGCTGGACGAGCAGGGATCGGAACGGCTGCTGGATGAACTTCGTTATGCCATCGAGCATTTCGAGCTCAGCGTGGTCTACCAGCCGAAGTTCGATCTGCGGACCTACGAGGTCTGCGGGCTGGAGGCTCTGGTGCGGTGGCCGCACCCGCGGCGCGGCTTGCTGACGCCGAACCAGTTCCTGCCGTTGGTCCGCCAACACGGTCTGATGCGGTCGGTGACATCGCTGGTGCTGGAGCGTGCGCTCGACGATGCGGCGCAGTGGTACCGCAAGGGTTTGGGTGTGCCGGTGGCGGTCAACGTCTTCGCGCCCTCGATCAGCGACCCCGAGCTACCCGGACAGATCGTCGACGCACTGGAACGGCGGAAGTTGCCCGCGGGAGCCCTGATCGTGGAGATCACCGAGGATCTGCTGCTCGACAACCTGGGCAAGACGCGGATGGTCTTCAACAAGCTGCGCGACAAAGGGATTCGGGTCGCCATCGACGACTTCGGCAGCGGTTACTCGGCGCTGTGGTATCTGCGGGAGTTCCCCGTCGACGAGGTGAAACTGGACCGGGAGTTCATCGCACCCATCCTGACTCACCCGGCGTCGGCGGCCATCGTGCGCGCCGTCGTCGACCTCGCACACGCGCTGGGGGTCACGCCCGTTGCCGAAGGTGTCGAGAACGCCGAGACGGCAAATCAACTGTTGGAGTACGGGTGTGAGGTAGCCCAGGGTTTCCTCTTCAGTCCGCCGTTGCCGGCGCCGGCGATCGACAAACTTCTGGAATCGCACAAGAGGGCGCTGGGCCCGAACTACGAGTCTGCAGGCACCAGTCGCAGCGATATCGAGTTGATGCAGTAGCGCTGATCGGTCGGCGTCGGGTAGCCCTCGCCTTCGAACACGTGCCCCAGATGGCTGTGGCAGTTTGCGCACAGCACCTCGACGCGCCGCATGCCCATCGAATCGTCGGGCCGCAAGATCACGGCCTCGGAATCTGCAGGGTCGAAGAAAGACGGCCAGCCGCAGTGTGATTCGAATTTCTCCGTGCTGCGGAACAACTCGGCTCCGCAGGCGCGGCACTGATAGACACCCTCGGTTTTGGTGTCGGTGTACTCGCCGGTGAACGGACGCTCGGTACCGGCCTGCCGCAGCACCGCGAACTCCTCGGGGGTGAGCCGTTCACGCCACTGGTCATCGCTGAGCACCAGCTTGGGAGCTGTCATGCCTGCCAGGTTACTCGGCCTGTCGACCGGTCGGCGTGAGCTGTTTCATCCACGGCGGATCGATGCCCTCGTCGAGACGGCCCTCGCTCCTGGCATCGAGGTACCGGAAGACCAGCACGGAGGCGACGACGATGACCATCAGGGACCAGCCATAGGTGATCTTCAGGTACTCCAGCGCACGTCCGGTGGACGGCAGCTGCCACAGTAGCCACTTGTCCATGGTCAGGAACCCGTACGCGGCCAGCCACGCGACCCAGCTGCGGATCACCGAGTTCGGCAGCACCACCGTCATCAGGAACGGGAACAACACGATGGAGTAATAGCCCTGTCCGAGTGACAGTGCGAGCCACGATGTCGTCAGGACAACACCGGAGGATGTCAGCATCCAGAAGAACGGATCGCGGGTCCGGTAGTAGCGGTAGAGCAGCCAGAGCGCGACGGCGCCGATCACGACGATCAGGATGCGCAACGTCATGATCAGCCACATCGGCAGGCCGTAGTAAAGACCATTGCCCAGGATGGAGCTGTTGAAGTAGTCCCGGGTGGAGAAGATGTAGGGAACCGTGCGGGTGACAAAGTTCATCGGGTCGCTGATGAGCGGCCACGCCGCGGCGTTGAACGCGATCGGCACCAGGACCGCCGTCACGAGGGCGCGCCACTGCCGGTTCAGCAGCGGCAGCAACAGCAGAGGGGCCAGCAGCGGCTTGACGACGAGCGTGAGCCCGATGCTGACTCCCGCCCACCATTCATGGCTGCGGTTACCGTCGAGCAACCATCGGAAGAAGAGCACCTCAAGCAGAAGGATGACACCGTTGATGTTGCCGAAAACCAGTGTGCTGGTCACGCTTTCGGTGCAAAACATCGCGAGCAGCAGCGCGGGTGCGGCCACTGAGGAGAGGGTGAAGTTGAACAGCCGCAACAGGAAGTAGCCGGCGAGGATGATCGCGACGGTGTTGAAGAAGATGAACCAGTTGCGGGACGCGACCTCGGGGATGTACGCGAACGGCGCGATGATCAGCGTGCCACCCGGCGGGTACAGGTAGTGCGGGTCGACATGGTTGAAGTGCTCGTTGTAGATGTCCCAGCCGAACTTGAAGTTGATGACGGCGCGGTAGACGGGTGCGAAGTCGTCGGTGATGTAGCGGTTGAAGACGAGCACATAGCTGCGGTGGATGACGGCCATGATGGCCAGCGGCCACAGGATCGACCGCAGCACTGACGCGGTGGTCGGCGGGGCCGTGCGGGGCCGGAACGCGGTCAGCACAAGATCACGCACGCCCCGCACCGTACCTCAGGGTTCCGGGAATGCCGTCAGGCCGGGCAGTACGTGTCGGTGGACGGCAGCTCACCGGACTTGAGGTACTCGAGGACCGGCGGGAGGGCGCACGGTGAATAGATGCTGGCGCCGTGCCCGATTCCCTGCCACATCACGCGCCGGTTCGACGAGCCCGCGTTGATGGCGGTGGCGGCGACGGCGGCCACCCCTTCGTTGCCGACGATCGGGTTGTTGGCGACACCCAGCAGCAGTGTCGGGATGGTGAGCCCGCTGGGCTCCTTCGGGGCGCTGCCGCTGGGCCAGTTGAGGCACTTGACCATGTCGAGGGCGCCGACGGTGCCGAACTGCGGGTACATCTTTCCCCAGGCGACCACGAGCTCCCTGACCCTGTCCGGGGTGGGGCGGTTGAGCGCGTCGCTGCAGGTGTTGACGAACTGGCCGTCGGTCTGGCGCAGCGTCTCGGCTTGGTTGATCAGGTTGTTCAGCCGGTTGGTGTTGCCGGAGCGGGCGTCGGCGATCGCAAGCGCAAGCTCGTTGCTCGCGTCGATTCGGCCGCCCCGCGGATATCCCAGCGCTGTCGAGATCGCATCGGCGACGGCGGCCACCGACGCGCCACCGGGTCCGCGGCCGGCGCGGGCGTCGGCGAGCAGCGAGTCGACGGCGGCCTTGGGGTCGGGGCCGAGTGGACAGTTGGTGGCCAGGCACTGGGTGGCCCAGGCGTCGAGCGCGGCCTGCTCGCCTTTGACGCGTTGTTCGGTGGCGGCTTCGGCGGAGATGCCGAGCGGCAGCGGCGAGTCGAGTACCAGGCGGGCCACCTTGTTCGGGTGCGATCCCGCATACGCCAGCGCAACCTGCGCGCCGTTGCCGATGCCGAGCAGGGCGAGCGCGGGCACGTCCCAGGTGGTGCGCAGCCGTTCGATGTCCTCGGCCGCGTGGGCGTTGTCGTAGGCAGAGTCGCCGGGGGCGATGGTGTCGGTGCAACTCGTGGTCGCCGTCATCGTGACCGCACCGAGATTGGCGACGGGATCGTCGCCGGACTGGAACTGGGCCTGCTCGAACATCTCCTGGCGGTCGAACAGGTCGCGGCAGTCCAGTTCGCCGGACATGCCGATGCCGCGGCGGTCGACGGAGACGATCGGATGTGTCTTGAGCACGTCGGCTCCGGCCCGCGACAGCCACACCGGAAGCTGTAGCGAGGAGGGCAGATCCGACCCGGTGGTCATGACCAGAGGTCCGGCATCGGCGGGCGTCTCGACTGAGGTCGCGCGGACCACGCCGATGCTGACGGTCCCGGAGGCGCCGTTGATCGGGTCGAGGTCGGCGTCGTAGCTGGCGCAGTCGAGTTTAACTCCCGGAAGGGGTTGGACCGAGGCCGACGCGAACATCCGGCCCGTGCAGTCACGCCAGGAGAGGTCGTTCTTGGGTGCCTCGACGGCGGGCGGACCGGCGGGCTGATCGCTGGTCTGGGGGGCTCCCTGGGGGCCGGCACCCGAGTCGGTGGCGTACCGCGGGTTGGCGGCCAGCCCCGGTGAGCAGGCCGCCAACACCAGCGACGCCACGACAGCCAGGACCACTCGATGCATGGGCACCACAGTACTGACTGGCGACTAGCGAGCTTCGTCCCCGCGCGGCGTGCGCTCTCGGACGTAGCGCAGGTACAGATAGCCCTTCTCGTCGGTGAGCGCGTGCCGCAGCTGCAGGCCGCTGCGCACTTCGCCGGGCCCGGTGACGATGCGGCCGGGCTTGCCCCCGAGCAGCAGGGGAGCGACGGTCACGCAGAGTTCGTCGAGCAGATCGGCGTCGGTGAACAGGCCGAGGATCCCGGGTCCACCCTCGTTGAGAACACGCACGAGTCCACGCTCGGCCAGGAGGTCGAGCGCGGTGCGCAGGTCGACCGAGTCCGGCTGTTCACCCGAGGCGTCGAGCACCTCGGCAACCGCGCCCAGGCGCTGCCGGGTGTCGTCGACGGCGGCCGAGGTCGTCAGGATCAGCGGGCTCACCTCGGTGCGGTGAAACAGTTTGGCGTCCCGGTCGATCTGGCCGGATCGGGTGAGCACGGCGATGGGCGGAACCTCGGCCTGGCCGCGGCGCTGTCGGGCGAGCCGTGCGGCGGCGCCGAATTGGACGCCGGAGTAGTTCTCCACCTGGGCCGTGGATGCACCGACGATGACCACGTCGGCGAGTTCGCGAAGGGCGGCGAAGACGGCACGATCGCCGTCGCTGCCCAGGTCGCCGGACTTTCCGTCGCTGGTCGCACCTCCGTCGACCGAGGCGATCATGTTGGCGCGCACCCAGCACGTTCGCAGATCGTCGGGGTAGGGGTACGCCTGGGCAAGGTCTGTCGCTGCGAGCTCGCCGTCTCGGCCCAAGAGTGTGAAGTGCATCCCGTCAGCGTCGCCGGACATAGGTCAAATCACAGCACGCCGCTATGGTGCCTGCATGCAAGGGTCCAGCGATGTCGATCATCTGGTCGATCGGCATCCCAGCGTCACACCGGAACGACTCATCGCACAGCTGGTTCCACCGCCCACGTTTGCCGACGTCAGCTTCGACTCGTATCGGCCGGACCCGTCCGAGCCTTCGCAGTCGGCGGCGGTGGAGACCTGCCGGAAGTTCTGCGAGCAGGCGGTGGCGCGCCGGGCGGGCAAGAAGAAGTTGTTCGGCAAGCGTGAGGTGCTGCCCGGTGTCGGGGTGTACCTCGACGGCGGCTTCGGTGTCGGCAAGACGCACCTGCTGGCCTCGTCGTACTACGCCGTCGGCGGTGCGACCGACCACAGGCGTGCGTTCGCCACGTTCGGCGAGCTGACACAGCTGGCGGGGGTGTTCGGTTTCGTCGAGTGCATCGAGCTGTTGTCGGACTATGTGCTGCTGTGCATCGACGAGTTCGAGCTCGACGACCCCGGGAACACGACGCTGATCTCGCGGCTCCTGTCGGCTCTGGTCGAGCGCGGGGTATCGGTGGCGGCGACGTCGAACACGCTTCCCGAGCAGCTGGGGGAGGGCCGTTTCGCGGCGCAGGACTTCCTGCGCGAGATCAACACCCTTGCTTCGATGTTCACGACGGTGCGCATCGAAGGGCCGGATTACCGGCACCGTGACCTGCCGCCGGCGCCGATGCCGCCCACCGATGACGAGGTCATCGCGCGGGCCGCCGAGGTCAGTGGCGCGACGCTCGACGACTTCGATGCGCTGTGCGCGCATCTGGCGACGATGCATCCGTCGCGGTACCTGACGTTGATCGAGGGGGTGACGCATGTGTTCATCACCGGCGTGCATGCGCTCGACGATCAGAACGTGGCGCTGCGGCTGGTGTCGCTGACCGACAGGCTTTACGACGCGGGCATTCCGGTGGTGGCCTCCGGCGCGAAGCTCGACACCGTGTTCAGCGAGGAGATGCTCGCGGGCGGCTTCCGCAAGAAGTACCTGCGCGCGACGTCGCGTCTGCTGGCACTGACGGCCGCCGGTCAGACCGGGCGCACCATCACGTAGTCGGCCTCGACGTGCTCGCCGAGGCGGAAGGTCTTGCTGCCGGTGATGGCGAAGCCGAATTTGGCGTAGAAGCGCTGGGCGCGCGCGTTGCGCTGGTTGACGCCGAGCCACACCGACGCTGCTGCCAGCGTGCCGGCCTGGTCGAGCACCGCATTCATCAGCGCGGCGGAGACGCCGCCGCCGTGCGACTCGGGCACGACGTACATTTTCGACAGCTCGACCGACGGTCGCGCCGCGACGGCCCGTGACACGTCGGGGTCGTCGGGAACCCCGCGAAGCATCATGGCGTAACCGAGGATTCGATCGTCGGCGACCGCGATGAGGACTGTGCGGTCGGGGTCGGCGAGGTAGGCCTCGAATCGTGACCGCGACAGGTTCTCGGCGACGAAGGCCTCGACGTCCTGCGGTCCGACCGACGGCGGGCACGCCAGCGGAAAGGTGCGCGCAGCGACCTCGGCGAGCTCGGATGCCTGGGACGGTTCGGCCCGGACGACTCTCAGGCCACGTTCCACTGCGCCAGGCGCAATCCGGTGATCTTGTCGAGAAGGACGATGTTGGAGACGAGGTCGCGGTAGCAGTCCCACCAGACGCCGCCGGTGAACGTCTGCCCCGGGACGGCGGTCTGCATCATGCGCTGCAACGCGTCGGGGGCGTCGCTGTTGCGCGGTTCGTAGGCGTCGGCCGTCGGTGTCACGCCGCGGAACTGGAATGTGATCGCCATGGCGTAGGGGGTGGGCACCTTGACCGGGGTGATCGTCACGTCGGCGCGGAACACCTGGTAGCGCGGCGCCCGCGGAGGATAACCGAATCCAGGTGGCGGGGCGGTCGGCACGATGTTGTTGACCGACACGTCAGCGGTCAGGCCTTCGAACTCCACCCGCAATGTCTCTCCGAGGCGCCCGATCGGAATCTCGGCAGCCGAGGCCGGAGCCGCGGTGACACCGGCCAGTGTTGCCAGGGTTGCGGTCAGAACTACCAGCCAGCGACGCATGCTTGGCATGATCGCACACCGGGGACTACGGCTGGATGGTCTTGGGGGTCAGGGGCTCCACGGCCCGACACCGCCGACCTTGTCGATGCGGATTCGCGTGACGTATCCGTCGGGAGCACCTTCGGGTGGGAATCCGATACCGGGCGCGGCCAGCGTCTGCGCCAACTGGGCGAGGATTTCGGGGGCGCCGCCTTCGACGATCCGTGCAGTGCCGTTTATCGCCAGATAGGGCCTCATCACTTCACCGGGACCTTCGGGGGAGATGATCGTGACCGCGACGCGCCCGTCGCGGCGGACGTTGCGCACCTTCTTGTGCTCGGAGAGGTGCGCGGTCACGAGCTCATCACCTTCAGGGGTGGATTGCAGCGCCACCCACACGAGCGTCACGTGCGGGCTGCCGTCGGGATTGAGCGTGACGAGGGTGGCGTCGGCGCCGTTGCCGATGAGTCCGCGGGCGGCGTCGTTGAGTCTCATGGCAGCTTCTAATGCAGCGGGCGCCCTTTCATTCCCTCATGAGGTCTCCAATTCCAGCAGGGCGGCCTTGGCGAGTGGTCCGCCGATGTATTGGCCGGCTGTCCCGTCGGATCGCACGACGCGATGGCAGGGGATGACCACGGGCAGCGGATTGTGCGCGCACGCGGTTCCGACGGCGCGCACGGCGCGCGGGCTTCCGACTGCGGCAGCGACCTGGGCGTAGCTTTGGCGCTGGCCGTACCCGATGTCGCGTAGGTGCTCGACGACGCTACGGCGGAACCCCGCAGCGAGGCTGAGGTCGATGGCGATGTCAAACGTCTTGCGGCGCTTGGCGAAGTAGTCGTCGAGCTGATGTGCCACGTCCTCGAGCTTCGCCGGTGCGTGCAGGATGCGCGGGCTCAGTGCCTTCGCGAGCCCGTCGAGCACGGTGTCGTGGTCCTCGACATCGAAGGCGACCCGGACGAGACCAGCGGGGGTCGCTGCGAGCAGCAGCGTGCCGACGGGGCTGTCGATCGTGCGGTAGGCGATGTCGAGGAGCCCGGACGGTTCAGCCGATGCCACCAGCCGATCGTGCAGACGCCGCAGGGAGTCGTCCTCGCCGGGGATCGGGGTGTGGAAAGCGATGTCGATGATCATGTTTCGTCCTTGAGATAGCGCGTACGGAGGGTCTTGATGCCATCGGCGGCGGCCCGGCGCGCGGCGTCGGGGGAGTTGCCGAGGATGACGGCGATCTCGGCGAAGGGCAGGCCAGCGATGTGGTGGTAGGCCACGGCGTGGCGCTGCTTGTCGGGCAGCCGCTGCAGGGCCGTCCACAGGTCGGGATCGCGCGCCTGTGGGTCGGCACGCGCGTCGGCGTGTTCGGGGAGAGAGGCGGTCGGCACCGCCCGCCGCGACCGTGCCCTCCCGACGTCGAGTGCCCTTCGGTCGGCGATGGTCACGAGCCACGCTTCGACGTTGGCGTCCTCGGGCAGCTCCGGGTAGGCCTTGAGCGCCGACAGGAAGGTTTCGGACCAGGCGTCCTCGGCATCGACGGGGCCGACGACCGCGTGACAGACCCGCAGCACGGTGGCGCCGTAACGGGCCACTACCTCTTCGAACGGTCGCACCTTCACATCATGAAGACGCCCGGGGACGCCCGGACGTGAGATCACTTCGTCGTCAGGGCCTCCAGCGCCGTCACCAGCTCGCGCTCGAAGCGCTCCCAGTCGATGTCGAGCCCGTGCAGCACGCCGTCGTCGTCTTCTTCCTCGTAGAGCGCGAGCAGGATGTGCTCGGTGCCAATGTAGTTGTGCCCCAAGCGAAGTGCCTGCCTGAACGTCAGCTCCAGCGCCTTCTTGGCGCGACTGTCGAACGGGATCAGCGCCGGCACACCGTCGACGCGGGGTGGCAGCGTGATGCGGCCGCCGACGGCGGTGACGTCGATGTTCTGGTCGGCCAGCAGCACCGCCGCCAGCCCGGTCGGGTCGTGGAACAGGCCGAGGATGAGGTGCGCCGGCGTGATCTCGGCGTTTCCGGCCTCGTGCGCCTTGTTCTGTGCCTGGACCACGACGTTGCGGGCGCGCTCGGTGAATCGACTGAACCCGGCACTGGGGTCCAGCGCGCCGGCATCGGTGGGTGTCTTCGGCACGAAGCGCTTCTGCGCAGCCTGTTTCGTGACGCCCATGCACTTGCCGATGTCGGTCCACGACGCGCCGGAGCGGCGGGCCTGGTCGACGAAGTGCCCGATGAGGTGGTCGGCTACCTCGCCGAGTGCCTCGGCGGCCAGCACGGCGTCCGTCAACTGGTCGAGGGGTTCGTCATGGACATCTTTGATGGCCTCGATGAGGTCGTCGAGGCGGACGGGGTAACTGATCTTTGACGCATCACTCATGCGTCAACCCTAAGTTGACGATAGGTAGGCGTCAACCCTGGGTTGACGGTCAGCCGCGGGGATACCCCCGACGAACAGTGCGGTCGAGGATGCCCAGCGTTGCGCGCAGCGCAAGTTCGGAGACCACGGGAAAGATGCCGGCATCGCGCCAGTGCTGGTCGATGCCGGACCAGTCGTAGAACGATGTGACGAGCGTGCCCGTATCGGCAGGTTCGAGCCGGTAGCCGTAGACGTGTCCGATCTGCGGGCGGATCTGACCCAGGATCGTCCACGCGATCAGCTTGTTCTGCTCGAACTCGGTGATCTGGACGGTCACGTCGTAACGGCCGAGTTCCGGATAGTCATTGAGGGCCTCGCGGTCCATGTGGACGACGAACGAATCGCCGACCGCACCCGCGGGTTCACCGTCGGCATCCTGCAGCATTCCGGTGGCGTCGATGGCGACGTGGCCGTGCGGGTCGCACAGCACAGCAAAGATTTCGTCAGCCGAAGCCGAGATCGTCCGAGATACCTCGATGCGTTCTGTCATGCGTCGATGGTGCCACGCAGTGGCATCTATCACTGGGTGGTTTCGTTCCGCGGCACTTCTGGGAAACCAGCAGTCGATGCGGGCTAACGAGAAAACCACGATGCAGCCACGGATGCTGCGGCGGGCGTTGGACTTCATTCACGAGAACGCCCAGTACGACATCAGCATCCGTGACATTGCGGCGGCAGCTGACGTCACGCCGCGAGCGATTCAATATTCGTTCCGCGAGCACCTCGACACGACGCCGCTGGAGTACCTGCGCAGGATCCGCTTGGAGCGTGCGCACCGCGAGTTGCTGTCGGCGGATCCGGCGTTCGATACCGTCACCTCGATCGCCGGACGGTGTGGCTTCAGCCATCCCGGTCGGTTCAGCAGCGCCTACAAAGAAGTATTCGGAACGGAGCCGAGCCGCACGCTTCGCAGCTCGTAGCGGTCACATCGGAGTGAAGCCGACTCCGTTGAACTTGCCGGCCTGCCAGCCCTGTTCGCCCATGCATACGAGTGGGCGACCGTCGGGGGCTTGAGCCGCCGACTGCGGCTTGGGGCAGCGGCTGCCGATTTCGCGGACGCCGAACAGCTCGTAGCTTGTCTGCCAGAACCCGGTGTAGACCGGCGGCCACTGGTTGGGGATCCAGCGGCACTGTAACGCCTCGCCACCGGGTCCGCGGCCGAAGGTGAAGCGGTCCATGTTGGTGCAGGGGCCGGTCAGATGGGCGTCGTAATTCATCCCCGGTACATCTGTGTCGTAGCGGCCTGGGTCGTCCCAGTAAATGGGTCCGGGTTCGGCGGCTGCGACGGGGGTTGCACAAAGTGCGGCGGCGCCAACTGCAGCCGCGGCGAGCATCTTGCGAATCATGGTCCACCCCTGGGTCGTCGAAACCGTACCGGCGTCTTGCGACATTAGCTGGTGCGGCGGGGATGCCGGAAGCTTTCACACCGGACAACGATCTCGGCCCGCCACCCGGGGGGATTGGTGGCGGGCCGAGCGTATCGGGTTCGTCTGACGTTGGTCTTTCAACCGAACAACACCGAAACTAGGGACCCAACCTGAGAGAGACCTAATAGGGACTTAGGTCTGTGCTGCGAAAGCGGCAACGATTCGGAGTAGGACGCGTCAGATCGTGAGCTTGCCGAGTTCGGCAGCGGCTCGGCGTTCGACGAACAGCGGAACGAAGTCCCGAATGGGCAGACCGTTGAAGCGGGCGTACTGCTCGTGTACGACGCGCGCCACCTGGGTCCGCTCGATGTTGCCATGCGCATCGGCCAGCCGCTCCGCCAGTTGGTCGATGACCTGCTGTTCACTCAACGCGATCATGCTGCTCAGCGTGCGGCAACCGATTGTCTCAGTCAATGCCGAGCCAGAGGGCCGGTCCTGCGATCCAGCGACAACGACGTGAACGTGTGACAAACGTTAAACGACCATTGTGTACGCGGTCGCCGCCGTCACTTCAGCTTCAGCACCGATGCCGGAACCCAGTGCGTCACCGGGTCCTTCTCGACTCCATGCTTGACGCGGTATGTCACCAGTCCCCACCACCGGCCCTGTTCGCTGAGGCCCCAGCAAGTGAGCTGCCCCTCGACGATGGAATCCATCTGCAAACCTTTCGGGTGATACCTGCCCTCGCAATGGGGTTCGCGGGGAAACAGCGCCACGAGGTCGACGAGTACAGCGCGAGGCGGATGCACCCGGCGGAAGACGGAGCGAAGCGGCTGTCCGCCGTGCCCAATCTTCTGCATCGCCACTTATCGATCATATGTTCGAATCGAGGCAAGCTCCAGGGCGGAACGACGCAGTCGTGGCCTTCATCGCGCGCGCTGTGTGCGTCGTGTGGGGATGGGGTCCGAGAGTCGCTGGAGCGCAGCGCAATTCGGTAGGTGACTTTTCGCCGCGGTCGACCGCGGCGAGGCGGCAACTCAACGCAAGAAAAAAAGCCCCTGAACAGGGGCTATATGGTGCGCGATACTGGGATTGAAGTTGCCCGACTGCACATTCTCGATCTCGTGTCTGACCTGCAGAGAAGCCCTCTGATCAGGCGACACTCGAGACAGTATCGCGTGACATGAGATGACGCAAGCGGACATGGATGTACAGTCATTGGGCACGTATCGGGCACGAGCGCGATACATTTCCGCGATACTGGACACCCGGAGAGCCCCATGGCAGCCGCCCGTGACAAACGCTCTTTCGCCACCATCCGTAAGCTGCCATCGGGTCGCTACCAAGTCCGCTACACCGGCCCAGACGGCATCCGACGGCCAGCGCCGAACACCTTCGCCGCCCGCATCGACGCCGAGGCCTACGTCGTGGCCAAGCGTCGAGATATCGACCGCAACGTCTGGGACGCCACCGACGACGACCGCCCCGACCCCGTCACCTTCGGCGCCTACGCGGCCGGTTGGCTCGACGGCCGCCAGGTCGCCGGCCGCCCCATCAAGGTGCGCACCCGCGAGCATTACGCCAAGATCCTCGACGACCACCTGCTGCCCACCTTCGGCAGCCGCCAGGTGTCGGCCATCAAGCCGAAGGATGTCCGCGACTGGTACACCGCGACCCTCGCTGATCGGCCAACGCTGCGCAGCCACGCCTACTCACTGCTGCGCACCATCATGGGTAGCGCAGTCACCGACGAGCTGCTCGATGCCAACCCCTGCCGGATCACCGGCGCCGGCCGTGCCAAACGAGTCCACAAGATCCGGCCGGCGTCGATCGACGAACTCGCCATCGTGACCGCCGCGATGCCCGAACGGCTGCAGCTGATGGTGATGTTCGCCTCCTGGTGCGCGCTGCGGTTCGGCGAGACCGTCGAGCTGCGCCGCGGCGACATCGACCTGTCCGATGAAGTGATCCGAATCCGCCGCGCGGCCGTGCGGACCCAAGGGGAGTACGCCGTCACGACGCCGAAGTCAGATGCCGGCGTGCGTGACGTCGCCATCCCGCCACACATAATCCCGCAGATCGAGACACATCTATCGAAATACGTTGGAAGCAAACGTGACTCGCTGATCTTTGCGGCTGACCACGGCGGGCACTTGCAGCCCTCGACGCTCTACCGGCATTGGTACAAAGCGCGTGAAGCGGCTGGGCGCAAAGACTTACGTTGGCATGATCTGCGACACTCTGGCGCGGTTCTCGCGGCCGCGACTGGCGCTAGCCTCGCCGAACTCATGGCCCGGCTCGGGCACTCGACGCCGCAAGCCGCAATGCGCTATCAGCACGCTGCGCAAGGCCGCGACCGCGAGATTGCAGCGCTTCTCTCAAAGCTCGCAGATCGATGACTGACGACGAAATCGTTGCGGCCCTGTGCGCTGCGCCTCGATCCAGGTCCGTCCTCTCCAAGAGGTCAACCCTCGTCTATGTCTGTGAAATACGTTCCTGTGCAATGCTTTACGTTCTCACGGTAGATGGCCGCCGCTTCGTCTATCAGCCGATTAGGAAGCTATCTGCCGAAGTTAATCAACGAGAGTCCACGCCCGCGGCGCGGGCTCGGCACACTGTTGATGGTGATCGGCGCTGGAAAGCGGAAACCTTCCCGCTCTCCAAAGCAGCGGGACTGCTCAGCCTCGAATGCGACCATTGTCGCGCCAAACTGGCCGTTGAGTCTATTTGCGCAGATGCGGCACAGGCGACACGCTTGCCGACGACGATTCGACTCCGTAACCGTGAGGTGCGTTAGCCTGACACTCGGGTACATAATGTGCCTCTCGACGCCAGATCATGGAATGACGGACCCGGAAGTGGCAGCCGGCGAAGCCCGAAGGGGGCTTGTCCGTCATGCCCGCACCGTCACGCTCTGCTGCTCAACACCGTCGCTGGGCCTCTATCCCTGAGGTCGCCGGCCACATTGGCACGTCACAACGCACCGTCCGCAGGATGATCGCCGACGGTCGTCTGCGCGCATATCAATGCGGGCCTCGCATCCTGCGGCTGGATCTGAACGAGATTGACGCCGCTATGAAGCCTTTCGGCGGCGCAGCATGAACAGCGCGGAAGTCGACCCCGTCAATGCTGGGGCAGGGCGCCGCCACCCGCCTGCTCGCGGTCCAATCATCGAGGTTTACGCGGACGGCGCGATCGACCGCCCCTGCGGGAATTGCGGTGCCGAGCCGCTGCAGTTCTGCCGGCACACCAACGGCGTCGCTCGCATGATTCCTTGTGCGACACGAGCCGCCGGCGCGGCACGTTCCAACCGCGCAGAGTGCCGTCGCTCGGAAACTACGCGATGAGCCGCCGCGTTGGCGACGTTGGCGGCATCATCGACCCGGGGCGCACCGCGTGCCTTTGTGAAGCCGGCGCGCCAGATCTTGTCGCAGCCGTGTGCGTCACCGCCGCCGGCGACGACGTCTTGTGGCTTGTGCGCCCGTCGCTGCTTGACCTTGACCGTCCGGACTGCGGCGATCCTGCGCAGCCCCACGAGCAGACCGGCCGGCTCCCGGGGCACATACGCGAACGAATTTGGGGCGACGCGCTGCGCTGCGGACAACCTCGTCACGACGGCCAACCATGCCGCCACCGCGTGAAAGAACCCGGCCAAACCTGCCGCGCACACGCAGCACGGGAAGGCGCCGCATGACAGCGCCGCCATTCATCCAAGTCGTCGTAGCCGAAATCCACACCTACGGCCCAGCCGCGGCAATTGTCCTGGCACACATCAGATACCGCTGCCACACAGAAGGCCCCGGCCGCATCCACCGTGCCGGACACCGCTGGTGGCGAGTATCGCAAAAGGATCTGTCGATCGAGGTCGGACTATCGATCAAAACCGTCCGAAAAGCCCTGAAAGATCTGCAGCGGTCGGCAATTCGAGCAAACCACTTCGCACCATTCAACGATCAATCCCTGGCCTACCGAATCGCCGGCAACGACGAAGCTCTGACCAGGCAGAAGCCCGAGAGGGCAGCCTTTGAACAGCCAGAAGCCCCGCAGGGCGTCTCAGGTGCCCCTGAGGGCGCGGTACCTCGCCCTGTGGGGCGCGGTACCGCGCCCCACAGGGCATCTGCACTACCTATAGAGAACTGGAATAAGGGGGGAGAACGCGCTGGCGGCCACTCAACTCCGGCACAACCTGAACCCCTCACCCCATCGCCGGCTTCGAGCAAACCGCAACAACCACCGGCGCCGGCAAGGTTCTGCGCCCGCCACCCGCACGGGACACAACAACCGTGCCACCAATGCGGGATCGCGCGGACAGCATTCGAAGCACACGAAGCAGAGGCGGCAGCCGCCGACGCCCTATTGCGTCGAGAACGCCGCCGCATACTCGAAAGCTGCCCAGACTGCGCCGGCACAAATTACCGGTCAGATCCCAACCGCGACGACACCGTCATCCGCTGCGAACATCCGCGGCTACTCCAGGAATTTCCCCACGCGGTCAACTGCGCCAGCGCCACCAAAGGCCGTGCCGAATGAGCATCTGGGAAAGCCTCGGAACCGTGCCGGCTCTACCCGGGGCTTCGTGTCGCGGCGACTGGGAGCTGTTCGACGCCACTATCGCCCAGCGCGGTGGCAATCACGAAGATCTGGCCGCGGCGCGCAACGCCGCTGTCCGCATGTGTGAGCGATGCCCCGCGCTGAGTCAGTGCAAGACCTGGTTCAACAGTCTGCCGGCGAGTGCAAAACCTTTGGGCGTCACTGCCGGTCAGGTTCGATGAACGCCCCGCAGGCGGCGGTCGAGATGTCGCTCTACGCAATCGATCACCTGATAACCAGCGGGAAGCTCGTCGGGCACCCCGACGAAAAGGAGTTCTACCGATATCGGGCGTACCTGGACCAGCAGTACCGGACATTCCCAGACCGGACCACTTCCGCACACGGAAGTGAATCACCAACGCATGAGCAAGGATTGAAAGCAGAAGAACTCATCGACACCGACGAAGCCGCGAAGATTCTGGCCTGCTCGACCCGATGGATCCGAACTATCCATCAGGACTTAGACGGCATCAATCACGGCGGCCGGTGGTTCTTCAACCGACAGACCGTCGCTGACTACGCCGAAGCAAAGAACACGAAAGGCACCCAGCCATGTCCCTCGCCTACCTCGAATCCCAGATAGCCGATCTGCGCGCCAAAGCTGCTGGCATACAGCGACAGTGGGCCGCAGACAAAGACAGTATCGATGCCGATTCGAGGTTGATCCCCGAAGGGAAGCAGGAGGAAATCGAACACCTCTATGCCGGGAATAAGAGCGCACTCGATGCTCTGCGCCAGCAGGAGATTGACCTCATCGAAGCAAAGCGACGCTCCCTGGAGCGATCGCTATTCGGACTATCTTCTGTCGCCAGCAGCGATCCGAATCAGATCATCGCCTACCGTGACGCACGAGACCGAGTCGCGCGACTGGAGGACGTCGCGCAAGCCCAGACGCTCTACGACGCAGCGATAAGGTCGGATGACAAGACGCTCATCGCAGCGCTTCTCGCGAAAGCGGTCGAACCTACTGTGGCCGGCGGGCCAAGCTGGCGCAGCATCCGCGACGCACACATCAGGGAACATCCCTCGGCCGGCGAAGACCTCACAGACCTCGCCCGGCTGCAGAGCTACAACACAATGCAACGCGCACTTGCCTACGCCATCAGGCGGATTGATTTTTCTACGCCGGGTATCGGGACCAGCGGTGGGCGCTTCATCCCGTCTACCTATAACACCACCGCCGCGTACAACAGGTGATCCGCGACGAGAGCGAATTGATCTCATGGACGCCCTGGGGAGGTAACCCCACCCGGGGCCCGGCCGCGCCCCTCAGGGCATAGGCAAACGCCCCCCCTAGGCAGGAACACTTCCTGTCATACAAGCAATCAGAAGCATTTTTTTCGGCAACACCTACGCAATTCATCGAATGTCAGCAGCGCCACCGTAGGCCGCTGATGGCCCAGCAGGGCCCTCAGGCGGCAGTAATCGCACTCTCGGAAAGGGTGGATCTCAGACGTGACGACGATCGGCTACGCCACACTGCAGCTCATCCCGTCGCTGCGCGGGGTCAGCCAGTACATCAAACAGCAGACGCGCGGCCTGTCGATCGACGTCGATGTCGACGTTTCGGGCGCTCGCGCCGCCGGCCGGCGCGCCGGCCGCGATGTCCGCAGCGGCATCGGCGAAACCCGCATCGCTGCAGGGCTGCACCGCCAGGTCGAGGACGAGCTGTCCTCATCCAACGCGGTACGCACAGGGCGCCGGTTCGGGGCGAGTTTGGCCACCTCGATCATGTCCAGCGTCCGGTCGATGGGGTCCGGGTTCGACGCGGTGGCCAGCGGCGGCGCCGGCGTGCTGCGGAACATCGGCGCGATCGCCACGGGAACGAAACTAGCTTCTGTTGCTGCTCAGGGTTTATCGCGCTCGCTGTTGGCTGCCGGCGGCGCGCTGAGCTTTCTGGGCGGCGGCGGGGTGGGTCGGCTTGCTGTCGGTCTGGGGTTGGTGTCGCGGGCCGCTGGTGGGGCGGCCCGCGACATCGGGCGCATCACGTCCTCGCTGTTGGTGCTTTACACCGTCGGGCGGGGTCTGTCGTTCCTGAACAACATCGGCAAATATGCCGCAGTCGGCACGATGGGCCTCACATCGCTGCTGGGCGTGGCCACCGGCGTCGCGGCACTGCTCGGCGGGCCGATGGTCTCGGCGATCACCGCGATGGCCGCCGCGATGGGCGTGGCGGCCGGCGCGGCCACCGGGATCCTCGGGCCGGCGCTGCTCACGCTGGGGCTGGGCTTCAAAGGCATGCAGGACGCCGCGAAGGCGTACACCTCCAGCGACGGCGGCGCCTCGCAAGCCAAAGCGGTCGCGGCGGCCAGCCGGCAAGTGGAGCAGGCCGAAAAGGGTGTCGAGCGCGCCAAGCGCGATGCTCGCGACGCCGAACGGGATCTGACCCGGGCGCGCAAAGACGCCGTCGAGCAGATCGAGGACATGCAGCTGGCGCTCTCGGGTGCCGCGCTGTCGGAAAAGGAAGCCAATCTGGCCCTGCTGGAGGCCAAGCGCGACCTGGCCGACCTCGGCAAGGACGGCCAGTCCTTCGACATGATCGACCGCGAGCAGGCGATTCTGCGCGTCGAGCAGGCCGAGCAGCGGCTGGCCGAAATCGTGGAATCCAACGGCGATCTGGCCGAGAAAGCGGCCGAACAAAACCGGGTCGGCGTCGAGGGATCCGACGAAGTGGTCGCCGCCAAAGAGCGCGTCGCCGACGCCAACCAGGCCGTCATCGACTCCCAGCAGCAGCTCGCCGACGCCATGCAGGCGGTCGCCGACGCCCAGAATCAGGGACAGTCGGGCATCGACTCGTTCGACGCCATGATCGGCCAGCGGCTGGGGCCGGCCCTCGACGCAGTGAAGAACCTGCGCAACTCGATCACCGACAACCTGACAACCGCTCTGGCGCCGGCGTTCTCGTCGTTCATCGGCCTGGTCGACAAGACCTCACCGAAGCTGGTCGGCCTCTCGGGTGTACTCGGCACGGTCGGCGCCGGCGTCGCCACTGCGCTATCCCGGCCCGAAGCGATGCAAGGCATCAACAACATGCTCGACGCGTCCACACGGTTCTTCAGCGCATTCACGGGCGAATCGGGAATGGCCGGCCTCACCACGGGCCTGGTGTCGTTCGCCGGCACCGCGGCCAAGACCTTCGCCGGCGTCGGCGTCGGAATCAGCGACTCGCTGCAGTCGGTCGGCGACTGGCTGCGCAACATCACGCCGGCGCAAATGACGCTGACGTTCGAGGCGTTGCAGCAGGTGTTCGAGAACATCCGCAACGTCGTCGGCCCCATCATCGGGGCCCTGCGCGAGCTCGCCGGCATCAGCGCGCCGGCGCTGGCGCCGGGCTTCCAGGCGCTCGGCGACGCGATCGCCCAAGCAACGCCGGGTGTGATGGCGATGGCGCGCGACCTGATGCCCGCACTCGGACAGGTGATGCAAAACCTGGCCCCGGTCATCCCGTCGCTGGTCAACGCATTCACGCCATGGGCCACCATCGTCGCGGCGATCGCGCCGCCCATAGCGACGCTGGTCAGTCACCTGGGGCCGCTGGCTCCCGTCATCCTCGGCGTAACACTGGCGGCCAAAGGAATCGGCGCCGCAATGTTCGTGTGGCAGACCGCGATGGCCGCAGCGTCGATCGCACAAGGCGTGTTCGCCGCGGCCACCGGAGCAAGCTCAGTATCGTTGGGAACCAACACGATCGCGCTGGCCGCCCACCGGGTGGCTCTCATCGCCGGCAGCGCGGCCACCACCGCCATCACCGGCGCGCAATGGCTACTCAACGCCGCGCTCAACGCCAACCCGATCGGCCTCATCGTGCTCGCGCTGGCCGGCCTCGTCGCCGGCCTGGTTTACGCCTACAACAACTCTGAGACGTTCCGCAACATCGTGCAGGCGGCCTGGGAAGGCATCAAGACCGTGATGTCGGCGGTGTGGGACTGGGTCTCGGTGACGCTGTGGCCCGGCATCAAAGCGGTCTTCCAGGGCATCGGCGACGCCGCCGGCTGGTTGTGGAACAACGCCATCAAGCCGGCCTGGGACGGCATCAAGACCGGCATCGAAATCGCGTGGACGATCATCAAAGTCGTCTTCGAGGCGTGGAAAACCGAATGGCAGCTCATCGGCGACGGCGCAATGTGGTTGTGGAACAACGCGATCGCGCCGGCGTGGGAAGGGATCAAGGCCGCGTTTAGCGGCGCCTGGGACTTCGTCTCCGACATTTTCGACCGGTTCAAGAGCGGTTGGGATGTCCTCAAGACTGGCGTTGTCGGTGCGGCCGACGCCATCAAATCCGGTGTCAAGCAAGCATTCTCCGGGCTCGCCGAGATCATCAAGGCGCCGCTGAAGGCGTTGGGCTCGTTCTTGGAGAACATTCCCACCGAAGTGCTGGGCATCACCGTGCCCGGCGCCGACACGCTCAACAACTGGGGCAAAACGCTCAAAGAGCTCTCGGGTGGCGGCTACACCGGGGCGCTGCCGGTCGACCAGATCGCCGGCGTCGTGCACGGCGACGAATGGGTCATCCAGGCACGGTCGCGCCGTCGCATCGAGAACGCTTACCCCGGGCTGCTCGACTACATGAACAACAATGGGCGGCTGCCACTACCCGGCTACGAGGCCGGCGGGCTGGTCGGCAAAGCCAAGACGTTCGCGGTCAGCATGGACCCCGCCAAATACCTGATGGGCGGATTTTCGACCAAGGCGATCGACTGCTCGGGCTTCGTGTCCGCGGTGGCCAACGTCGCCACCGGCCGGCCCCCGTTCTCGTCGCGCATGTCGACAGTCACCGAAGGATCGTGGCTCAAGTCGCTGGGATTCAAAGAGGGCCGCGGTGGTGCCGGCGATCTGCGCGTCGGCTGGTGGGACAGGGGAGGCGGCGCCAACGGCCACACCGCCGGCACCTTCCCCGACGGAACCAACTTCGAATCCAACGGCTCCGAAGGTGTGGTGATCGGCGGCAAGACCGGCGCCGGCCACTCACAGTTCACCAACCACGCCTACCTCCCCGGCGAAGCCAACGCCGGCAACCCCAACGGCACTGGCGCCGACGCCAACTCAGCATCCCCGCTGGCCTCTGGAGACAGTCTGTTCTCCGAGCCCGGCGCGGCCCCCATGCCGACGACATCGACCAGCAGCGGCGGCAGTTCCGTCGGCGGGCTTCCAACCTCGTTCTCCGAAGCCTCGAAGTTCGGGCTTGACGCGCTCAACGTCAAGACCAGAGTGACGCCTAACTCGCCGGAGCGGTCATTTGAGTACGGGCAGGCAGCCGGAGAAGCCATCAGCGGCCAAGTGTCCTCGCTCCTCGACGTGAGCGGTGTTGGAGACTCTCCAGGCTGGCTGAAGGCCGCATCCACGTTCGTCAGCGGACTGAAGATCGGCGGTAACGATCCCAGCGGCGAGAGCGACGGGAGCATGTTCGACGGCAGTAATCTATTCAGCTGGGGTCAAGGCTCCGGAGCATCTGTAGCGCCGCTCGCGGCGACGTCGACGGCCACCGGCACGCTACCGCCTACCGAAACCGCCCATGGCGGCCGCGCCGGCCAGCAGCCCGGACCCAGCGTCGTCTACAACATTCAAGCCCGAGACGCTGAGGGCGCCCTGGAGAAGGTCAAGCGTCAGGAACGTGAGCGGACCGCGGCGAAACTGGGAAGGTTCTGACAAGGCTGTGTCGACTCATTTGCCACCGGGATTCCTGGCCGATCTCGACCGCCTGAATGCGGCCGTCGCAGCGCTGATCGACCCGCACAAGCAGATGATCAATAACGTCGTTCACGTCGCCGCCAGCCTCTACGACGAACTGGCCGGGGAGGTGCCGGCGACCGCCCGCCGACTCGACTACACCAGGGCGGCGACAGGCAGCAGGCCGCCGGTGTGGGTCGACGCCCTGGACCTGCGCGTCGAAATCGACGACGCACTGCAATGCTGGCAGCCTGCTGGCTATTCGACGCCGGCACGGCTACGGGCGCTGGCAGCCAAGCGCTGGCGCCCGCAGGACTCTTCTCAGGTCGAACAAATCACCCGCAACGTTGAATCGTGGTGCGTCGAGATCCGGGCGTTGCTCGACCCTGAAGGGGTCAGGCGCATCTCTGCGCCGTGCCCGGCCTGCGGCGCCACCCACGTCTACCGGCTGAACTCAGCCGGCGACCATATCCGCCAGCCGGCCCTGCAGCTTGTCGCCGATCAAGGCTGTACCTGCCGATCATGCCGACACACATGGCTCCCGCAGCACTACCTGCTGCTCTCACGAGTGCTCGGCTTCGATGCCCCGAAGGGCGTCCTTGCCGAATAGCATCCGGCCCGCCTCTGGGCGGACCAGCGAGGGGCCTGCACGCGTGCTTTTGCGTCAACACACCCTTGACGACTCTCAGTTATGGGCCGGCCTCTCAGCCATCCGGCGGCGGCGACGAACGGGATGCCGTCGCTTCGCTCGGCCCAGCGCAGGATCTGAATCTCGTCTGCAGGAGGGTCGGACTGGAGCCGACACCGCGGCCGGCCGTTGTTCCTTGAATGGCCTGCAACTGTGATTGAGCTGGCTACACTCGCTGCTCATGCGGGGGATCATCTGTTTGACCTGGTTGGGGGCCTGAACGTGTCTACTGAGGACGTCGCCGGCGAGGCGGCGCCACCAGTCGCCGAACTTGGACACGTCCGACTGGTCGTCCTCTCATGGGCCGACCTGGTCCTAGATGAGGAGAACCCGCGCCTCGAGGAGGGCGGCGAAACAACACGAGAATCGATCAATGCGCTGATCGAACTCGACGCGACCAAGCAAATCAACATCGCCCGGGACATCGCCGAGTCGGGCACGCTCAGCCCGTTCGAGCTACCTGGAGTCGTAGTCGAGGGTGGTCTGTACGTCGTGGTGGAGGGAAACCGGCGGGTAGCGGCCCTGAAGATGCTCAAGTCGCCAGACTTGATCGACGACCTGAGAATCCGTAAACGCGTCGAGGCAATTATCGCCGCGAACGGGACGGGCCCTGACGACGTCGCCTGCTCGGTTTTCGCGAACCGCGAGTCTTCGAGGCGGTGGATCGAGCTGCGGCACACCGGCGAGAACGACGGCCGCGGGTTGAGCCCGTGGACAACGGACATGTCTGAGCGGTTCAATCCCACTCCGGGATCGCAAACCGGCCTCGCGATGCAACTCCGCGATCTCATGCTGGACGCATACCCCGACGACGACGGCCTGTTGAAGCAACTCGCGACCATCTTCCGGGGCGGATCTAACATCGCCGGCACCAGGGTGCGTCGCCGCGTGACAACGCTCGGCAGACTCATTGCGCCCAAGCAGATGCAGGAGGCGTTCGGCTACAAGATCGAGAGGGCTAGTGGCGCTATCCGCATAGTGGGACCAGAACTAGCAGTGCACGACGCCTTTCGACAGATCATCTTCGATGTGTCCGAGGGGCTGACTGCGCGCGACATTAACAATCAGGATCTCGTGGCGACTTACATCGCCGGAATCAGCCACCTGAAAGTAGCCGATGGCTCTAGTGATTCGGCCGGCTCCGCCACCCCGTCACCGCCGACCGGTCAGTCAGGGCAATCGTCAAACCCGCCGCCGAGCGGAGGTAGCTCGCCACCGCCCCCCGCGAGTGGTGGGGGCGGGGGTCAACAACCTACGCCAACGCCGCCGGCCACCCCAGCTGGGCGGCGTCGTCATCCAAGGTCAGAGCGAAATATCTTTCAAGGCCTACGCCTCGCCAAGTTTCAATTGCGTACTTCCGACACCCTCATTCAGGCGCAAAGGCTAGATATTGACACCATGACGCTAGTTGCCAGCGTCATGCTGAGGGTCATCGTAGAGTTGGCTGTCACCGAGGCAATCGACAAGCTGGGCCTGACCGTAACTGGCAACCCGACGTTGCGGAAGAAACTGGAAGTTGTTCTTAGACATCTTGATCCGCAAATAGACCACTCCCGTAACCGCGGCCCGCGACTCGCTGCCGCGTGGATGGACAGCCAAAAAGACAACGCCACAAACGGACTGGGCGTCGACATGATGAACGCATACGTCCATAGCTTCACTCAGAGTGCGGGACCGACCGACGTTCGGACGCTTAGTCAGACCTACCGGCCGCTCTTAGAGGATTTGGATGGCCTGATTTGAGGGGTGGCCACCACGGCGTTCAAGCGATATCATCAATTTGTGAATGACGGTCAGATGCGTTGCCTATCAATGTTTTTGCCCTCATGAGGTACATCAGTCCGCTCCGATACCCTGGCGGAAAAGCGCGCATAGCGCCGTTTGCTGCCGAGCTGCTAGCAATGCAGAATCCCCGACCGCGCCGCTATGCAGAGCCATTCGCCGGTGGGGCGGGAAGTGCGCTCACATTGCTTGTCGGAGAGCACGTCGACATCGCCCATATCAACGACCTCAATCCCGGGATCGCGGCGTTCTGGCGCTGCGTGTTCAACCAAACGAAGCGTTTAATCAAACGCATCGAGGATGCCGAAATCAGCGTCGATGCTTGGTATCTCGCACGCGAGATTTACGACCATCCCAAGCGCCACGGTGACCTCGAATTGGGATTCGCAACTTTTTTCCTGAATCGGTGCAACCGGTCTGGCATCTTGAACGCTCGACCGATTGGCGGCCTCGAACAGACGGGTCTGTGGAAGATCGACGCGCGTTTTAACCGGAAGAATCTCGCTGAGAGAATCGCCTACATCGGGTCGTATCGCCGGCGCGTCGAATTAACCCAGCTCGATGCCCGAGAATTCCTGGCGACGCTTACACCGAATCGTCGCGACACGCTCATTTACGTTGATCCGCCGTACCTCGGTCAAGGCGACGAGCTCTACCTCGACAGGCTCAGCGCAGACGATCACCGTGACCTGGCCGCTCAGCTGCAACGCTCAAAGTTCAAGTGGTTTTTGACCTACGACGCTGACGACCGCGTCACCGACGAGCTCTACGTCGACTTCAGGTGCGCAGAATTCGACATCAACCATAGGGCCCAGGTGAACCACATGGGCACCGAGTTCGTCGTCTTCGCGGACACCATCGCCGTCCCTGACGACTTACAAGTCCTCGCTACCGCCAAGGGTCGTTGGGTGGTTGCCTGAGATATCCGTTCGTTCTCTCGCTGAATCATTGGTCGGGTGAACCGGCATGGGGGTGGGTACGAAATGACATTCGGCCCGCCACCGCGGAAGCAGCGACGGGGCCGAACATGCGTATATCTGGTATCAAGACGTCGTTGGCGCATTCTCGACGGCAGTGCGATTGAGCCGCTCAATCTCGTCCGCAGCTTCGGCCAGGAGCGCCGCCATCCCTCGTAAGTCGGCAGGGCTGAGGTTGTCGCCGGTGTCGCAATCCGCCCCTGCGTAGCGATCTATACGGCCATCCGAATGCTGGACGCCCCTGATCTGAACGCGGAGAAATTCCGCGAACTCATGACAGGTTCCCTCGAACTCCCGCTCCCATCTGGACTCGTCGACCGGCTCCCAATGCCATAACCGCCGTGCTCCCGCCGGCGCCGGCAAGTGGCCGAACGCGACCTGATCATTCAGATTCTTGCGCGCATGCTCTCTCGCCTCTTCGAGCAGGCGCTGTTGGGCATCCACGCCGCTGGCCGGACGCTCCCGGTAAACCTCCTCCCAGTGCTCCGCATGCTCAATCTGCGCCGGCGTGAGTTGATCCGCAAGATCCCGCCACGTTGTCGCGGTGTTGTCGACAGCGCTCACTGCAGACGCTCCAACTCGTCGGCTGCAGCGATGAGCGCTGCGCCGACCTCGCGCGCCAGGGCGGCATCCATCTGCCCATCGTTGAATTGCTCGGTCGATTGGACGGTGATCTGCCATTCGGTGCGACCGTTGCTGTCTTGCCACCCGCCGGCTGAGACTTCCATGTGGCCGCAGCAACGCTTTGTGGCCTCAAAGTGCCGCGTAGCGGGTTCGCCCGAATCCCACAGATCGCCCGACCAGTCGCCGGCCCACGTCGTTCCCGGCGGCACGGTGATGTGGGAGTAGCGCTCAGCCGCCCGGTTGCGCCACGCGGACTCTGTTGCGCTGAATAAGAGCCTGCTTCGCTGCTCCTCCGCGGTCGGCTGCATGCCGTCAGAGCGAGGCGGCAGCTCGGGGTGAGCTTCCCAATACTCAAGATGCGCGACTTGCTCGGCCGTCAGCTGGTCAGCGAGGTCGCGCCAGGTTTGGGCGGGGGATTCGGGCGTAATGCTCTTTGTCGTGGCGGGCACTCTGCTCGGAGGGTCTGACAATCGACGCTCGTTGCAGTCGCGTGTATGCGTGCCAATGCCACCGCAGCAGGTACGGATGGCGGAGTCGACGGGGTAGTTGGTGGACATCAGGCAAACCCTCTCGCGTGGTGATCGCGAGATCGATATAGCGGCCATTGGGCACATCATGGGCACGAAGCCCGGTCAGATTCTCGGAAACAATGTCTGACCTGCAGTAATGCTGGTGCGCGATACTGGGATTGAACCAGTGACCTCTTCCGTGTCAGGGAAGCGCTCTCCCGCTGAGCTAATCGCGCAGGTACATCCTTGGAGGTGGAGACGGGAATCGAACCCGTGTGCACGGCTTTGCAGGCCGTTGCCTCACCACTCGGCCACTCCACCGCTGGGTTTGATGCCACTGCATCCTCGAGCGGATGACGGGATTCGAACCCGCGACCCTCACCTTGGCAAGGTGATGCGCTACCAACTGCGCTACATCCGCGCGCCACGGGCGAGGTCGTCGCTCGTCGCGAAGCACGACGATAGTCCACGCAGTTGGGCATACACAAATCCCTTGCTCGGCTGGCGCGCCGCCGCCCAAAACGACGGTTTACCTCTCCATCCCGGAGGGTGCTGTCGCACTCCGCCGGAAGGTCCCCAGACTAGCGATCGACACCGCTGCCCGGGGGTGGTGTCTCCGGCGCAGGCCGGCGGCGACGGGAGAATTGGGAACTGTCGGGGCCTGCGGATTCTCAGGTGTACGCCGCCGCGTGTTAATCTTCTGCCTCGTTCGATTCGTCGAATATCCCGGTCTCGTAGCTCAGTGGGAGAGCGTCCGCCTCACACGCGGAAGGTCGCTGGTTCGAACCCAGCCGGGACCACCACGAGAAAGCAGTTCGAGGCAACTCGAGCCTGAGGCTTCCCGATGGAGTCTGCAGGGTGCATGACCTCACCGCCTGCCGGTCTCACCGCTACGGAGTTTCAGCGTCTCTTTGACCGTTCAGTCGATGGCGGTCACGGAAGCATCCAGTTCCATGCGGACCTTGCCACGCCGAGGTTGCGAGACGGGCTGACGGTGCCCGCGGTTCGTCCCGGGCGCGGCAGGCCCAGGCGGATCGACGCGCGAGTGCATGGAGTCCACGCATGTCCACCCCTACGCGTGACCGGAACTGTCATCGCTGTCCATGGAAGCGAATTGGACCATGGGCTGTCGGGTGACCGCACCGGTCGCTCTCTGCCGAGTGCGCCCAAAGGGACTGTGGGTGAACGATTTGAGGCCGAATGTGGTCGGCGCCGGCGCAGAGTAGCTCCGCATCACATCAGCTGGGCAGTTTGTCGGTCATCTTGTCGACGATGCGGTCGGCTTCGTCGGCGACGTTGTCGTGGCAGCTCAGTGCCTCGACCACAACGTTGGACCTCGCGGTCAGCGCGTGCTGACAGGCGTAACCGCCGGCGCCTTCCCCTGTCGCTCGCTGCGACACCTTCGACTCACCGCGCTCAGGCTCGTTGACTGTCCAGCGCTCTTCGCCGCCCGGCGCCGAAATCGAAAACGGCTGTCCTGCACAACGATTCCACTTGTCCGCCAACGATGCCACGAAGTTGCGCGCCTGGTCCTGTGACCGAAAAAGCACTGCGGCCTGCGCGACGAAGTACCTGGGTTGCTCCAAGGTGAACGCCTGGTCGCGCACAGCAGTGTGGCCGCTGCCCGCGTAGACGACTTCGATTGCAGTTCCGACCACGCCGGCGCAATTCGGGTTGGAGACCGTGAGCGCCGTTTCGTCCATGTGATCCACCACGTCGGTGGGTACGAGGTCCGATCGTCCTAGGATTTCACCCATTTCGTTCGCGGACAGCAGGGCCTTCTCCAAGTCGGAGGCAGTGGCCGCGGGTGGTGGTGGGGTTGGTGGGTCGTCGGTGACGTTGTCGATGATGATGGCGGCGAGGGCGATGGCGATGACTGCGCCGGTGGCGGTGCCGGCGATGAGCCATCGGGTGCGCGATTTTTTGGGTGGTGGTGGTGTGGTCGTTTGAGGGTGGGGTCCGGTGAATGATGTTGGGCCTGTGGGGGGTTGCCAGTATTGCTGCGGTGGTTGGTGCTGTGGTGGTGGTGGTGGCGGCGGTGGTTGTTGTTGTGGGGTGGGGGTGTGTTGTGGTTGTTGGAGTGAGGTCAGGATGGCTTCGACGTCGGTGCGGGTGCGCCAGGTGACGTCGGGGCGGTCGCGCAGCATGCACAGCAGTTGGGTGATGTCGTTGCGGGCGCTGATGTCGTCGCCGTCTTCTTCGAGTCCGGCTTTGAGTTCGGCGACGAGGGTGGTTTGTTGTTGGGCGGTCAGGGTGGGGCTGGAGATGGTGGAGGCCAGTCGCATCAGATAGGCGAAGGGGATGGGTGGTTCTTCGGGGAGGGGGTCGGGCAGCGGGTTGGCTGTGCTGCGTCGGGTGTGGACGCTGGAGACCAGTTCGATCCCGGTGTCGATGGTGGGGTTGCGGTAGTCGATGACTTGCATGTGGGCCAGTGGGTTGATGCGCATGTTGTCCAGTGGGCCGATCTGGACGGGCAGGATGGGTTTGCCGAGGTCTTGGGCGTAGCGCAGTTCTGCTTGACAGGCTTTGGATTCGAGCATGTTTTTCGACAGTGCGACGATGAAGACTTCGCAGGCGCGGATTTCGTCGAGGATGGTGCGCCACCATGCTTCCCCGCCGGTGAGTTCCTCGTCGATCCAGACGGTGTGCCGTGCGCGGCGAAGAGCTTTCAGCAACGGCTCAACCAGCGCCCTGTCCCGGCCCGCGCAGCAGATAAAAGCACCCATGGGGTCACCCTTTTCGAAGGCACGCTCGTGACGAGCGTGTGTGTCACGCAGTTACTTTGGCTACCATCAGCTCCGCGAGGCGGTCCGCTTCGTCACCGACGTTGTCATGGCATGCCTGGACCTCGATCACGGCGTTGGCCGCGGCCTGGAGCACGTGTTGACAGCCGTAACCTTCCATCCCTTCCTGTTCGGTCGTCTGGCTGATCTTGGATTCGCTCTCGGTGACGTCGCCGTAACTCCAGTTGTAGGTGGCTTGATCTTTGCCCGTCACGGTCAGTGTGCGACCTGAACACCCTTTCCACGTGTCCGCTGCCGATTCGACAAACGTCTGAGCCTGATCGGCGGAGGGAAACAGGACCGCCGTCTGATTGACGTAGGTGTACTCCGGATCTTCGGCGGTCAGAGTTTGGTCAGCGACGGTGCTGTAGCCACTACCCTGGTAGACCGTCTGTACCGCATTAAACTGCGCTCCAAGGCAATCCGGATCCGAGAGCGCCGGCGGTTCGCTGGTCATCGTGCTGTAAACATCACCGGGCACCAAATTTGTTGTGCCCATGACGGAATTGATCTCATCGGGGGTGAGCAGCAATGAGTTCAGTGCTTCGGGTGCGACCGTAGGAGGGGGTGGTGGTGGGGTTGGTGGGTCGTCGGTGACGTTGTCGATGATGATGGCGGCGAGGGCGATGGCGATGACTGCGCCGGTGGCGGTGCCGGCGATGAGCCATCGGGTGCGCGATTTTTTGGGTGGTGGTGGTGTGGTCGTTTGAGGGTGGGGTCCGGTGAATGATGTTGGGCCTGTGGGGGGTTGCCAGTATTGCTGCGGTGGTTGGTGCTGTGGTGGTGGTGGTGGCGGCGGTGGTTGTTGTTGTGGGGTGGGGGTGTGTTGTGGTTGTTGGAGTGAGGTCAGGATGGCTTCGACGTCGGTGCGGGTGCGCCAGGTGACGTCGGGGCGGTCGCGCAGCATGCACAGCAGTTGGGTGATGTCGTTGCGGGCGCTGATGTCGTCGCCGTCTTCTTCGAGTCCGGCTTTGAGTTCGGCGACGAGGGTGGTTTGTTGTTGGGCGGTCAGGGTGGGGCTGGAGATGGTGGAGGCCAGTCGCATCAGATAGGCGAAGGGGATGGGTGGTTCTTCGGGGAGGGGGTCGGGCAGCGGGTTGGCTGTGCTGCGTCGGGTGTGGACGCTGGAGACCAGTTCGATCCCGGTGTCGATGGTGGGGTTGCGGTAGTCGATGACTTGCATGTGGGCCAGTGGGTTGATGCGCATGTTGTCCAGTGGGCCGATCTGGACGGGCAGGATGGGTTTGCCGAGGTCTTGGGCGTAGCGCAGTTCTGCTTGACAGGCTTTGGATTCGAGCATGTTTTTCGACAGTGCGACGATGAAGACTTCGCAGGCGCGGATTTCGTCGAGGATGGTGCGCCACCATGCTTCCCCGCCGGTGAGTTCCTCGTCGATCCAGACGGTGTGCCGTGCGCGGCGAAGAGCTTTCAGCAACGGCTCAACCAGCGCCCTGTCCCGGCTCGAATAGCTGATGAAAACACCCACAAGCGATCCTTCTTCGACGAACGCCACACCCCAACGCGCCACCGAAATGCGCGCAGGCCGAATCTAGCAAAAATGCTCGATACCGGCTTGAAAGTCGCCAGCCCGAGTGTTCCGGTGTGACCATTACCTGTGCGCATGTGGACGGAGCACGAGACGATGTGGCCATGAGACGCGCCGCCGCTCTGCTACATCGCTTCGGCGGCCGTCCCTGCGGCGTACTCAATGCGATTCCACTGCTCCTTCTCGGCGGCTACGTCGTGAGCGTGCTCTACCTCTGCGTGTTGGCCCTAGAGCCGACGGTGTCCACCCATCTGCCGGCGCAGATCCGATGGTTCGGAGAGTCGGGTTCACACGAGACGATCGTGGTGGTCCTGGGCCTTCCGCTGCTGCATTTCGTTCTGCGGCGGTTGACCGGTAGGACCGCGCTATCCGGTCCGCCGCTGGTGATCATCGCAGCGATGGCGGCATCGGCACTGGCCTTGGGGCTGAGCGCCTACTGGCGCTGCCACGGGGATCAGGCGCCGTTCTTCGCGCCGCTGTCGTGGACGTTGGCGCTGTTCGCCGGCAATGTCGAGCAACCGTTCGGCGCCGGGAACACCGCCGTCTGCGCATCGATGCCCGTCGCGCTGGAGATTGGTCGCCTGCTGGCGATCGCTACCACCCTCGCGGCCGCGATGGCCGCCGCTCTGGCGCTTTTTCGTTCGCAGCTGGATCGAATAGCCATCTGGCGCGCCCCATCGTTGACCGTCGTCATCGGACTCGACGACGACACCGTCTCTTTCGTGCGTGCTGTCGTGCGTACCGCGAATCCCACCGAGGCGGTGGTGGTTCTCGTCGACAATGTCGCAGTCGATTCGGCGCATATCGCTCGCAGCCTCGGCGCCAAGGTTCGCGCCGTCAATTTCGCTGAGCCCGAATCGATTTCCCGCCTGCCGTTTTGGGGACGGCTTCGTCGGCTTTATCTGCTCACCGCCGATCCGGTCGCGAACTTGAAGCTGTTCGAGATCATCGACGAGAAGGCCGGCCGGGCGCGGGACGCCGCGGTGCGCCTTCCACTGATCGTGCGTATTGACGATCCGTGGCAGGCAGAGGTCTGGCGCCGGAGCTTCCTGGCCACCAGTGACCGGTGCTGGGTGGCTGATGCCGTGGGCCGTTACGAACTCACCGCGGCCCGGCTTGTCCGTCACATGAGCACAGGTGCCGGCGCGGGTCGAGCCGATCCGCCCACAGCGGTTATGCTCTGCGGGCTCTACCCGCTGACGTATGCGCTGGCATCCGAACTCGCGCAACTCCACCGCGAACAGTCCCTGTATCCGAAACCCGGCGTCAAGCCCCCGGCTGAAGTGGTCATCTTCGCCCGGGGCGCGCAGAGCTTCGTCGACGATCATCATCTGCGGCAGAGTCGGATGACCATCGAGGGCGTCACACTGTCCGTCACGGCGCGAGACGAAGCGCCGACCGTGGACGCCATCTCGAACTATTTTCGCAGTGTGGATGCGAGGGGCTACGCGGTAGTGCTCGGGGACCCGTCGATGGCCACGCAGGGCACTCGATTGGCGGCGCGGTACCCCACGCTGCGCGTGTATGCGGCGTCGGCCGCGTCGGCGTCGCTGGACCTCTCCATTGTCGGACGCCTCTACAACTTTCCCATCGACATGGAAATCGATCCCGATGCCCCGCAGGATGTTTGGGAGCGGGCTGCAGAGCTCATCCACGAGCAGTACAGCTCAGGCACCAACCGTGATACGCCCGCCACCAAGCCGTGGAACGAACTAGACGGGTTCATCAAACAATCGAACCGACGACAGTTGCTCCACGCACTGTGGATGGTGGAGACCATCGCCGGACATACCTGGAACAGCCTGGAACGGTTGGGATCGACCCAGCCTCTCCCAGCGGGGTTCGCGTCGATGAAGCCTCTGGAGCAGCTTGCCGTCCTGGGATTCGAGAAGGCGACGGTGGATGACATGGTGCGGGCCGAGCATGAGGATTGGCGCCGCTATTACGAGGCAGCGGGGTGGCGGTACGACGAAGTGCGCGCGGACGACCGGCGGCGGCACAACAAATTGCTTCCGTGGCAGACGCTCATCGAGCGGGATCCCACCTCGGTCCTCGGCGCCTACCGAAGCTTGGCGGGCACGCTGATCAACCTGCACCACCTCGGCTACCGTTCCGTGCCGAAAACCCCACCAGGATCTCCGGAAGACACGGGCGAGGACGGCTTCGCCCTGTACCGTCGCCGCGGCGAGGTCACTGCGCGACAGCAGGATCAGGACTGGACCTGGACAGCCCCCAACGGGGAGGTGATGAAAGCCCGCGCCGGGGACTGGGCCGTCGTCGACGACCACGGTGTGCAGAGATCGGTTGCGGCCGAGGTGTTCGAGTCCATGCACCGGCAAATCGGGCCCGCCCGCTATCAGCGTTTGGGCACGGTCCTCGCTCGTCGCGTGACGGCGCCGGAGAACGTCGAGACCCTGGAGGGAACCGTCGTCGCCAATACAGGTGATTGGATCCTGCGGGGGCCCAAGGGTGAGATGTGGCCGGTCCCGGACGCACAGTTCCGCGAGAACTACGAGGGCCCGCTGAAGTCTTGACAGAGTTCCACCGCTGATTCATCCCACGGGAGCTGACGCTCTGGTCCATACTGGGCGCAAAGAGCGCAGCGTCGGGGGTATGGGTGCACGGTGATTCGATTTGACCAGCTGCGCAGACGGCGCAGCGCCAGTTCGGGCGACCAATCGTGCACTCAGCTCGGTGAGCTGGCCAGAATGCGCCTTCGACGCCGGGGTGCAATTTTGGCAAATCGCCGTCTGGCGGGCCGATCGGACGCGTCCGCGGAGTTCCGATGGGTCTGACCGACAGCGGGGATGCAGCGGCGACGATCGAGCGTCAGAGGGAGGAAATCGACAGGTTGCGGCGTCGAATCGCCGAAGACCGGTTTGCTCAAGATCTCCGCGACGCGCTGGGCACCGCATCCTCAGCCGGCGCGATAGGGGCGCCGGTGAGTTACGCCCAGTTGTTGCAGATGATCGTCGCCACCGCTGCCGACATCATCGATGCCAAGGCTGCCCTGCTGTGTCTAATTGACCCCGAGACCGAGGAACTCGTCTTGGAGGCCGGGCTGGGTACCCGGGATGGCGTAACCCTCGAGACACGCGTTCCTCTCGGCTCGGGGGTCGCGGGTCTGGTGGCGTTGACCGGACAGCCGATGGCCATCTCCGACACCGCCGAAGACGACCGCGATGCGAACGACATCGCTGAGGCGGTCGGTTTCACTCCGAAAAACATTCTCTGTGTCCCACTGTCCTTCCAGGACGAGGTGATCGGCGTGTTGGAGCTGCTCGACAAGGACGGCGCCGCGGCGTTCAACGTCGCAGACATGGAGGCAATCGGGTTGTTCGCGAATCTCGCCGCAGTGGCGGTCGAACAATCCCGCAACCACAGTCGGGTCGGCGCGATGGTGCTCGAATTGATCAGGGCGGTGGACGGTTCTCCCGACTACGACCGGCACGGACTAACGCAACGAGCGCGCGAATTCACCGCCGATCTCGGCAGACAGACCGGTTTCCGTTACTCACTGGAGCTGGCGCGGCTCGTCCAAGAAATCGTGCATCACGGCGATGCGGCCACCGATGCCTGCCGGGGCATGCTCGACAGTTTTGTCCGCTTCCTCAGGTCGCGTGCGATGTCGCCGAGCGAGCTCGGAGACGGCCGATGGTGAGCATGCGTCCGGCCTACTCTGCGGCCTTCGTTGACACGAAGCTGACCACCTTCGCCCCTCTGGAGCCGATCGAGCGGATAACGCCGCAATGGGCCTGGGGAGACAGCCGCGGCGAGGGAGTCAAGGTCGCCGTGCTGGACAGCGGTATCGATGCGACTCACCCGGCGGTGGGAGAAGTTCAGGGCTACGTCGCAATTCACGAGGGGGATGACCTCAAGTTGGTCTTCGAGACCGAACCGCACGGCGACAGCTTCGGCCATGGGACTGCGTGCGCCGGAGTGATCCGCTCGCTGGCGCCGGCCTGCGAGCTCTACAGCGTCAAGGTGCTCGGCGGCAAGAACACCGGTAAGGGACGAGTGTTCGCCGCCGGCCTACGGTGGGCCATAGAAAGCGGCATGCATGTCTGCAATCTCAGCCTCGGCACGACCAAAAGGGATTTTTTCAGCATCTTCCACGAACTCGCCGACGACGCATACTTTCGCAACATCGCCCTTGTCACTGCCGCGAACAACATGCCGATACCGAGTTACCCCTCGGTCTACTCGTCGGTCATTTCCGTTGCGTCACATGCGGTTCAGGATCCGTACGTCTTCTACTACAACCCCAACCCCCCGGTCGAATTCGGTGCTCTGGGCATCGACGTAGATCTTGCGTGGCTGGATCATAAGCGCCGCACGATGACAGGAAACAGTTACGCATCGCCGCACATGGCCGGACTGGTGGCCAAGATTCTGGGAAAACACCCCGGTCTCACCATGTTTCAGCTCAAGACCATACTGCGCGAACTCTCAGCCAATGTCGACCGAAACCGGGTGACGGAGCATCCTCGACTGCTGGGGGAGCAACGTAGTCGAGAGGAGAATCCCGCTGAGAACGCTCCACCACTCGACGCCCGCCCGCCGGGCTGACACGAGACGCCGATCCCGTGCCAGCGATCGCCGATCCGACTGAGCTACGCCGAGTCGCCCTGTTCCGCGGCTTGAGCCTGTCTCAGCTTGCCGTTCTCAACGGTCTGATGCGCAGACATGCTCTTCCCGCAGGTGCCAGGGTGCTGATGACCGACCAGCTCGCGGATACCACGTACGTCGTCCAGTCAGGGCTGGTCAAGGTCGTCGTCGAACAGGCCGACGGCGGCGAGCTGATACTGGCCATTCTGGGGGCCAGCGATGTCATCGGGGCGCTTACCATCGGCGAATCCCCGGACGGGGCGCATTCGGTTGTGCCACTTGAAGACACAAGCTTGTTCTGGATTGACAGGCATGCTTTCGAGCGCTGCCTTCAGACCATGCCTGAACTGAGCGCGAACTTGTCGGGAATGCTCGCGCGCCGCGTGCGGCTGGCCAACGACCGGATCGAGGCCATGGCAGGCATCGATGTGAGGACACGCATCGTGCGGCATCTGTTGTTGTTGGGTCGCGAGTACGGCGAGTTCCCTGAGGGCTCGCCGCAGGGCAGTGTCCGTATCCCGTTGCGTTTGACTCAGGGCGACCTCGCCCGTCTGGTCGGCGCGTCACGCGTGCGCGTCAACCATGCACTCAGCGAGTTGCGTCGCCGGGAGGCGCTGGAGACCTCCGGCGATCACGTGCTGTGGATCCGCGATGTCTCGGCGCTGGAAAAACTCCGTTGACCGGGTTTCACACCGCTGGGCGCAGTTGTGTGGTCCTAGCATTTTCGGATTCGGGCAAACTGCAGTGTCTGGGGCGAGTCACCCGGCTGTAAAACATGCGACAGGTCGTTGTCGCGTAGTTGATTGCCGCTCACTGGCGTTCAATGTTGAGATCATTTTGTCATCAACTCGGCCAATCCTAGATGTGCCGATGTCCCACAAATGAAGGAGCTGACAATGGCGGTACTGAGCGGCGTCGACGACGCCGGCGCACCTGCGCTGTATGACATTCCGGACGAAGAATTGTCGAAATACAAGTTGAACCTCAAGCCGATCACCGACGAGGTGCGGAATCGCCTTTTCCCCGGCAAGGACACGTTGACGAAGGACGATGCACAGGGCGTCGTGCCCGCGGGTCGGGCTACCAGCGAGGTCGAAGGCTATGCGGCCATCTGCTGGTACTACGTCGACGACGGCTACGGCAACTGGGTGTACTGGGAAGAGTACTGCTAGATCGGCGAGCAACCGGCAGGCAGGTGTCGTGGGGCGCGCCTCCGGGCGCGCCCCACACATCGCTAAGGGATGCTTCGCATCTGACTATTTGCGTGATAAGGAATGACACAATGCTTCACAGGCTGTCGCCATGAAGGTACCCACGAGTGTGCCTGCGGTGCCCGAGGCTGTTGTCGCGGCAGCTCGGCTACGTCACGAGGGCCGCGTCGCCGAGGCTGCTGACCTCGTCCGAAATAGGCTGGACGAGGCGCGCGCCGCAGCGTTCGACACCCCCTTTCGCGACCGGGTGCTGCTGGCTCTCACGCTTGCCGACCTTTACCTCAACCTGGCATCGCGCGACGAGGCGCGGAGTTTGCTGGTAACCGAGATCGGATTCGCCCGCCGAATCCGGGATGCCGTGCGGGCTTCGGGGTCTCCCGAACAGGTGCACGCCGCGTCGGCGGGTTTTCTGCAATTGCGGGACCGCGCAACGCAAATCGAGTTGCTGGACAGGCCGGCGCCGGGCATCGGAGCGGTGGAATGGTTGCAGGGCGGCCCGGTGACGCTTCGCGACCTCCGGGGGCAAGTAGTCCTGTTCGAGTTCTGGGCACCGTGGTGCCGGTCGTGCCTCGCGATGTTCGCATTTCTCAACGCGTTGCACCACAAATACGGCGCCCAGGGCCTGACCATTATCGCTTTGACCAATTACCGTAGTGGCGAAACTCATGACCCAGGGATGGATCGTGAATTGGTTCGAGAGTCACTGTCCAGGAATGCCGTCGACTTTACGGTCGCAATTGCGCCGAACGAAGAGATCCGTGCCCAATACGGAGCACATGGAATTCCCACATACGCGCTGATAGACCGCCAAGGTTACGTCTGTAACGCGTCGTCCAAACCGGACAAATCGGGGCTAGAAACGGCAATCTCGGGTCTGCTGCAAACCTGAAGCTGAAGTGGGCTGCCCGCGTAATCTCCAAGCACATGACCGCCGGACGACGGTCGAAGGACGCAGAAGGTCGCTCGCCTGTATGGCGCACGTCTGACTGGCGCAGCGAGAGAGGACACTATGACCGATCCCAACAGCGTGGGCGCCCCGACGCCTCGTACGCGCCCGGGCCCGATCACCGGTGTCGCCGGCGCGGCCTCGGCCGGCGGGCCCGGATTGCGGCGCCCCGCGGGGATCCCGCCGGGGGCCGTCATGGTCGGAGGGCCGGGAGGCAGGCCCGGAGGACCTCCTTTGCCACCCAAAGTTGCTTTGGGCTACGTTCTCCGCAGCGTCGCCTTGCTTCGACCGCTGCGCGGACTGGTCGCGTTGTCGATCTTGCTCGGACTGGTCGTGACGGCGTTGCCGTTCGTCACTCCGGCTGTCTGGGGACCCATCATCGAAATCCTGGGCCGCGTCGCCAGCCAGCAGGGCACAGGTGGCTTGCAAGGGGTGTGGGATGCCAGCGGCCCCCGCATCAGCAGGCCCGACGGCTCGTCGTCAGGTCCGGTCCTCTCATTCGCGGCGTGGCTGGCGGTCTGGGCTGCATCGCTGGTCCTTTCCCAGGTGCTGGGCTTTGTCCGCGCGTGGGTAGACGCCCAGGTCGATTGGAAACTGTTGACCGAGATCCGGCAACGCGTTCACGACCACCTACAGTCCCTGTCTCTCGACTTCTTCACGGGGGCACGCAGTGGTGCCCTGATGCAGCGAGTTCAAGTGGAAGCAGCCGGCGTCCAAAAGCTCCTGACCGACTGCATCATTCCGCCAGGCATCGATGCCATTGTGCTGGTCATCGCACTCGCTTATCTTTTCACCCTGTCGTGGCAGATGACGGTCGTCTCGTTTGTCCTTGCTCCGCTGGCTTTGCTGGTCCTGCGGTTCGTCGGTCGCCGGCTTCAGACGACAACTCGCCAGATCATGACCAGCAGCCGCCATCTCGGCGGAGAGCTCGAAGAGACAATCACTGGAATTTCCGATATCCAGGTGTTTCACGCAGAGCGTCGCCGCAGCGAACGGTTCAGGGAAGCATCAAGCGCCGCGGCAAAGAACTCGGCGATGATGGTGGTCTGGTTGCAGGCCAGCAGCAGGAGCACTCAGATCTTCGTAGCTTTGAGCACTGCCCTTGTCCTCATTGTCGGCGTCGCTTTCAGCAACACCTTCGGCCTGACAGTCAACAGCCTCATCGTTTTCGTCGGCTTCGTCCCCACGATGTTCGCTCCCGCGCAACGGATCATCGACGCCTATACGGCATACAGTTCGACGATCCCGAACGTCGTGTCCACGTACGAACTTCTCGACACGAAGCCGTCGATAGTCGAACACCCGCAGGCGCGCACCGTAGGTGAAGTGCACGGCAACATCGTTTTTGAAGACGTCGTCTTCGGTTACGGCGGTCGGCAAAAGGTGCTCGACGGGGTGTCGTTTGCGATCCGCGAAGGCGAGACCGTGGCCCTCGTGGGACAGATCGGATCCGGAAAATCGACGATCTTCAACCTGCTGTTGCGCTTCCTCGACCCAGAACGCGGTCGTATCGAATTGGACGGCCATGATATTCGCGAGCTTTCCTTGGAGTCCCTTCGTGAGCAGGTTTCGAAGCTGTCACAGTTCCCGTTCTTCTTGAAAGACTCTATTCGGGAGAACATTCGGCTGGCCAAGCACAATGCAACCGACGATGAGGTGGAGGAGGCGTGCCGGCTGGCTCACGTTCATTCGGTCATCGTCGATCCTGCGAAGTTGGAGCGCGGCTATGACACAGTGGTCGACGTTCAGGTGCCCTCCGGCGGTCAGAAGAGGCTGATCGCGCTGGCCCGTTGTCTGCTGCGCAAGCCCGAGGTTCTGCTCCTGGACGAACCTACCGAAAACCTCGACGCAGATCAGCGAGTGCGTGTATCGCGAGTGATTCGCGAATACGCCTGCGACCGAACAGTTCTCGTCATCAGTCACGATATGGACTTCATCGCAGGGGTCGCTGACCGAATCATCGTTCTTGACGGAGGTCGAGTGGCAGCGCAGGGCACACATCAAGAACTCCTCGCTGAGGGCGGTCTCTACAAAAAACTCTACGAAGCGCAGGACTCGAGCTCTCCGGCCTAGTCCGCGTCCTCGCACGCGGCCGAATTGAGTGCGCGCAACGACGTATTCGCAGCGGACGCGGAAGCCGCGACAGCGCCACCTGCTCGATGCGATGCCGCGGAGAGGTTTACAGCACCTGTCTAGTTGCCGGAAGACGCATCGATACTGACGGAGTCCTTGCCACTTCGTTTCGCGTGGTACATCAAGGCGTCCGCCTGTCGCAAGAGCGTCTCGGCGTCACACTCTCCATGCCCCGTCACGACGCCCGCGCTGACGGATAGCCGGTCATAGGTATCTCCCATTCCGAGCGTGATGGGTTGGCGCAGATCTTCTCGAAGCTGTTCGGCAATGACCTCCAACCGACCAATGTCGGCCGTTCCGGGGCACAGCACTGCAAACTCGTCACCGCCCAAACGTGCTGCAGTGTCGGTTGTTTCGATCGCCGCCTTTACCCGAGCCGACACCTCAAGAAGAACTTCGTCGCCTTCTGCATGTCCCCACGTGTCGTTGACTGCCTTGAAACCGTCGAGGTCGAGGAAGATCAAACCCACGCCGTCCGACGCTCCGTTGCGCACCTGTTCGAGGGCGTCCTCGATCCGCTCGATGAACAGATCGCGATTGGCCAGTCCGGTCAGCGAATCATGGGACGCGAGATGATCTGCCCTGTCGCGCGCCTGCTCCAGTTCTGCGATGAGTCGTGCGCGCGAGTCGCGGTAGAGCGACAGTGTCAGCACGACCAGGGTCAGACTGCAGACCATGCCCTGTGCCAGCAGGGCCCGCATCTGAACGTCATCGACGACGAACCCTCTGTCGGAGAGCGTCGCGTAAACAATCCACACGCCCGCGACGAGGAGGAACACCGTGCTGACCGTCGTGCTGTACCGCAGTGCCACCCACATCGCGGGTAGCAGGGCGATGAAGGCCATGGGGATGGCGGCATTCAGCCAGAACGTCCAGAAAAACAGAACTGCCACGCCGCAGGCCACGAGCAACAGTTCAATGACGAATTTCGCGCGCAAGCGCCTCCGGTGTGTTTCTCGGTCGCGCAGAGTCAACCAGGTCGACAGCCCGAGAAGTGCGGTCGCCCCATTGCGCACAGCAAATAGCGCGAACGTTTCCACCACCGGCGCATCCCCGACGATTGCGAAGTATCCCGTTGCCAGCACCGCGGCCGAACAAGTACCCGCTGTCACGGCGGCGACAAGATGCGCGAAGTCGCCGGGATCGCGAAGCGTGACCTCGTCTCGGCCGGCAGTCAGAACCTGCACCGTGAGCACCGACAAGACCACGTTGACGAGGACAAACCACAGGCTCAGAGGTATCGAGGCGCCCGTTACGAGGTTGGTCGCGAATGACACGACGGCGAGAAGGACGACATGGGCTGCCCGCTCCCAGTTGCTGCGATCCCACACCGTGAGCATCCAGATCACCCCGACCGCTGCTGCAGGCCACAGCAGCGCCACTTCGCCACCAGCGAGTCGAGTCGCGCGTCCGGCAAGCACGGACAAGGAGTACACCAGGGGGAACGCGACCAAGTGGGCTGCGGAGCCAGTCATTGATTCACACTCCACCCCACTCCGGCTGTCAGCGGCAGATCCAGGATGCCTTCCCCGCGGACCCGTGAGAGGCAAATAACGCGCACGTCAGAAATCATTCCTGAGAGCGTCCCTGCTCGCCCTCTGTCGCCTCATAATGCCCAGTCCCTCGCGTCACTGCGCCGTGCACGCCGTCGCCTGGCCAGACGCCCCGAAGCGGTCGGTGTGCAGTAGCGCCTCCATTTTGCAGCGCCCATCTCCGCTAAGGCAGGGCATTTAGACCCTGGTGGGGCGTCGCGGCGCACATATAGCGTCGACTTCGGACCGACGCCCGGAGGCATATATGAAGACCAACGCGCTCGTGGGTTACGACGGCTCGCCGGCGGCCGCAGCCGCCATCACGGCGGCGGCGGTGCTCTTTCCAGACGCCCACGCCTGGATTGCCTACATATGGGAGCCGCCCTTTGCCAGCACAAGGCTGCGCCGAAGGTTACGCAACCTCGCGGCGACCGCCGATGAACTAGCAGAACTCATCGAGCGGGAAGGCGAGCGCGAAGCGAGCAGCATCGTGGCCGCGGGCGTCGCTTTGGCGACGGCGGCGCAATGGGATGCCGAGCCGATCGTCAAGCGCACCACGGGTTCTGACGGCCTGAGGCTGGCGCAGTTGGCCGAGAAACTTGACTCGGATGTACTCGTTCTCGGCGATCGGGGTCTCGACGGAACGCAGGAGGAGGTCGGCGGCGTGTGCGACATGGCGGTGCACTTCGCGACGGTGCCGGTTCTGATGGTGCCCAGTCCTCTGCTTTCCGGGGAGTTCGGAGCTCTGCAGCGCGGCCCCGTGGTCGTCGGCTATGACGGTTCCCACGCAGCGGATGCCGCCATGTCGAAAGTCGAGCACCTGTTCCCGGATCGGAAAGTGGTGCTTGCGGCCGTGCGCGGGGACGGTGACGACGAAGTCACCGGGCCCGATGGCGCCGAAATTCTGTCGGTGTTCCAGTCGAACCGATTCGGTCGCCCTCGCGACCGCTCGGTGGCCGATGCGCTCATTCAGTGCAGTGACGACGCGGACGCCGCATTGCTGGCCGTTGGTTCGCGCGGCCGCTCACCGGTCCGTGAGGTTCTACTCGGAAGTGTCGCCGCCGCCGTCCTTCGCCGCGCTCACCGGCCAGTCCTCGTCGTACAGAGCTGATCACGTCGTCTGGGGGATTCTCGAAACCCTGGGGCTGGATGGATGCCGCTGGATCGCTTCCGCGATCTCGCGTCGGCGCGTCTGCTGAGCTCGGCGCGCGATGCCGCGCAACATTTTCTGCTCCATCACGAAGTGGGGGATGTCGAACCAGAAATGGCCGACGGCGCCACCGCTGCTCCGTGCGAGCAACCGCGTCCGACCCACTTCGCGTTTCAGCACGAATGACCAGCTGCCGGAGGATTTTTCGCCGCGTTGCAAGCGCGAGTAGTCGTCCGGGGATACGAGAACCAGATGCGATTTCGGTTGTATAGCCGCCACGATCTGTCGGGCGTGCGGGCCGTATCGGTGAGCTAGCCACACGGTGTCGCCGACCTGTAGGTGCTGCCACTCGGGATGGATGGCGTCGGCGTTGCGGATATCGGCACCGACTGCTCGTTCCAGCAGGGAGTAGCTGTAGAAGCCCGCCCGATCCTCGCCGATCTGGACCAGCCACGGCCAGATATCGTGTCGCGGAGCGTCGATCGTGACGGCGCGAGTCGCGCGCTCGGCGCCTTCCTCGACGAGCTCATCGCCGGGCAACGTGGCGCGGAGCTCGTCGGCGCGAGCGCCCCAGGTCTGAATCCAGGGTTGCACGTGGGCGCGGTACAGCGCGGCGATGCCGACGACGGCCATCGCGTCGGCCAGTAATTCTCGTTGCTTACCCATGCCTCGACGTTATGGGGCGACGGGACAGCCTCGTAAGAGCCGAAAGTCACGTCCGCAGCCGGTCGCATGACGCAAAGGACTACCGGCCCTAGCGGATGAGCCCCTGTCGCGACGAAGGTCAGGCCATGCCGAACAAGACTGGAATCGTCGTCGTCGCCGCAGCGGCGTTGCTGTATGCCGCGCGCCGGTACTTCCGTGACTGGGGTACGACCAAAGGCGAAACCGGCGAGAAGCTCGCGGGTGACGAATTGCTTTCACCGCCAGTGCTGCAGGCCACCGAGGCGGTGTGGATCGATGCACCCGCCGACGAAGTGTGGCCTTGGCTGGTCCAAATGGGCCAGGACCGTGGTGGCCTCTACAGCTTCGAGGCGTTCGAAGACGTCATCGGTCTTCGTTATCACAACGTCGACACGCTTCATCCAGAATGGCAGCACCTCGCGGTGGGGGATGCGGTCCGGTTGGTGCCGAAAGGATGGCTCGGTCTCACGGAGGGAGTCGAAATGCAGGTCGTCGAAGTCGTCGCGCCGGAGACGATCGTGCTACGTACGCGCAAGCCGCAGTCGCCGTGGGACGCAGTGTGGTCGTTCCACATCGTCGCGCAGTGGGACGATCGCTGTCGGCTCCTGATCAGGTCCCGTCTGGCGTTGCGCCACCCCGGCGAGGTGCTGCTGGCAGAGGTGGCAGGACCGGCCAGAGCACTCGTCACGCGCGGCATGCTCCTTGGTATCAAGCGTCGAGTCGAGAGCCGGTCCGGCGTTTCGGCTCCGAAACAGCCTGTCGACCAATGACCTTCGGCCCTAACCGGGCCGGTGGTCAGCGGCGTACCAACGAGCCATGAGCAATACCGCAGACACTGCCACCGTCGTCGATGTCACCACACACGGTGAGTTTCCCGGCGCCGTCGAGTACGCGAAAGCGAAGATCGGCAGCGTCGCCCGCTTGACCCGCCGCCCGATGTCGCACGCACGGGTCAGGTTGGCCCGCAGTCATCGCCCGGCCGCGGAGAAGCCGGTGATCGCGCAGGCGAACATGGATTTCGGCGGCCGGGTCGTGCGCGCGCAGGTCGAGGCCGACGATGCACTCGAGGCCATCGACATGCTGGAAGCGCGGCTGCGCAGGCAGGTGGAGCACCTTCACCACTTGTGGGACCCCCATCGCGGTCCGGACACCGCGCCGCCGTGGCGCAAATCCGGTGAATCCAGGTCGCACGCCGGATTCTCGGCAGGCGCGGTGGGTAACCCGCGGGTCATTCGTCGCAAATCGTTCGCCATGGCGCCATGCACGGTGGACGAGGCCGCCGCAGAGATGGAACTGCTCGATTACGACTTTCATCTGTTCAATGAGATCGGTTCTGGCGCCGCCGCTGTCCTGTACAGGGGTGGGCCATCGGGACATCGCCTCGCGCTGGTGGCGCCCGCTCTGGCTGGTGAGGTCGCGCCGTACCGGCTGCTCGCGACGATCAGCCCCCATCCGGTGCCGTGCCTGCGCGAGGAGGATGCTCTGGCCAGGCTGAGTGAGATGGACTTGGCGTTCCTGTTCTATATCGACGCCGCGCAGGGCCGCGCCTGCGTGTTGTATCGCCGCTACGACGGCCACTACGGACTGATCACGCCCGCCGGGTGATCGTCGAGAAGGGCGCTGAGGTCTTGCGGCGACTCCGAATGTGACAAACGGCCTTAGAGATCCGTGAGCCTCCGGTCTTAGCGTCAGACGCAGGGCCGCCGCCAGGCGGTGAAAATCGAACGGAGAGTGCGACCATGACTTCTCAACAATTGCCGAGGCTGCACGGCATCGTGGCGGCGGTAGACGGTTCGCCGATGTCTGACACGGCGCTGGCATGGGCCGCGCGTGACGCTTCGCTGCGCGATGTCCCGCTGACCGTGGTCCACGTCCAGCCGTCGGACGAGGTCGGCCCCTGGCTGGACCTTCCGATCGCCGAGGAGTATCTCGAGGCCCGCGATCAGCAGAGCGCCGAGATCGTGGACAGGGCGGTCGAACTCGCGGGCACCGCAATGGAGGGACGTCGCCGCGTCCGTGTGGAGAAGCTGGTCTTGCGGGGTCCGATAATGCCTGCGCTACTGGATGTGTCCAAGGACTCCGACATGATGGTCGTCGGATGCCGCGGATTGGGTGCACTCGCGGGACTGCTCTTGGGTTCCACCAGTTCGGCCCTCGTCCATCACGCACACTGCCCGGTCGCGGTGGTGCACGAGCACTCGGGTTCGGGCTCTGCTGTCACTGCACCGGTGGTCGTCGGAGTCGACGCCTCACCCGCATCCGAATTGGCGATCGCGATCGCCTACGACGAAGCATCAAGACGCGGTGTCGAATTGGTTGCCGTCCACACGTGGATGAACAACGCCGATTTCTATGTCGACGTCGCGGTCGAGGACTTGGCCAAGCAAGCTGACGAGGAACTCGCGCAGCGGCTCGCCGGTTGGGGCGAGCGGTATCCTGACGTGACGGTGCGTCGCGTCGTGGGACAGGACAGCGCCGCGCACCGCCTGATCGAGGAATCCGAGGGTGCCCAGCTTCTGGTCGTCGGCAGTCACGGCCGCGGTGGCTTCGCGGGACTTCTTCTGGGATCGGTCAGTTGGGCGGTGGCCCAGTCGGCCCACATACCGGTTATCGTGGCTCGTCAGTCCTGAGTCGGTCCGCCGGCCGCGTCGATGTTGATTCGCGGCCTGAGCATCTCTGCGTCCCGGCGAACCGTGACGGGCCAGCCAGCGTCACGAATCACCTCATGGACGGCGTGGTTGGCGGCCAGTACGTCGGCAACAAAGGACCGCACACCGCTCTTTCTTGCCCGGCGCCCGAGCTCGTGGAGCAGCGTCGTTCCGATGCCTCGGTGATGTTGTTCGTGGGCAACGACGATGGCCACTTCTGCGCAGCCGTCCTCCGATGTGTCGACGTAGTTCGCGACTCCCTGCAAGTCCTCGGATTCGAAAGCCCCCAACGCGCACCCATGGTCCGACGGCGTGGTCAGCGACAGCGCCCATTCACCGACATAGGTCGGATATCGGGTCAAGAACCGGAGATAGGGTTCGTCGGCGTCGAGCTCGCTGACCAGACGAATGACGGCGTCATAATCGTCGTTGCCGAGAAGTCGGACGTCGATGTGCGGCGCGGAACGATTTACAGCGTCGTGCCTCCCGGTCCCCTCGTGGAATGAATCAGCCTAGCGGGCCCGAAGTTGGCCAGCCGCGAGGCATTCGGCTCACCATGAGGGGACCTTTGCCCCTGCCGTGCACTTGGTACATCCCGCGATGATGGTCTCGACGATCGAACCAGGACGAGACGGGGTCCAACATGGAGGTTTTCACGAACAGCTTCGGCGTGTGGCTGCGCCGGCTGACCGCACGGAATCCGCTTGTTCGAGTAGCTGACCGCTTCGAAGCGTTCGCACTTCTCGCGGTCGGGGCAGTCATGATCCTGACCGTACCCGTGGCAGGCGCTGTAGGTACCGCCACCCACGACCGACTGTCAGAAACCTTCGCCGCGCAGCGGCTTGTCCGCCAGGATGTCAACGCGACCGCGGTGGCGGACAGCCGAGAAGATCCCGAGCCGTACCAGACGCTCTACCTCACGACCGTGACGTGGACCTACAACGGCGTGACCCATGAGGACGACGTTCGCACTCACCGCATCGATGCCGGCGACACGGTAGTGATTTCGGTTGACGGGGCGGGGAACCGAACTGCGCGGGTACCGACCGACGATGACGCGGCGGCACAAGCGGTGCTCGCGGCACTGGGCTTGTGGTGCGCGGTCGTGACCGCTGCCGTCGCGTCGTGGCTGTTGCTCCGAATGCGGTTCAACCACTTGCGCTCCACTGCCTGGGATCGTGACCTCGCCGACAACGGCGGCAGGGCCAACAACAGCACGGCCTGAGGGCGATACGAACACCCGCGAGAACCGGAGAGGCGAAGTCATGCACGCGATCGTCGATGACCGGCCGGTGGTCGTGGGTGTCGATGGCTCTCGCCCAGCATTGAATGCAGTGTCGTGGGCTCGCGTGGAAGCGCTTTCACGAGACGCCGTCCTTCGCCTCGTCCACGCTGTTCCCGCCCACGCAGAGGGATGCGATACGGCGCTGACGCATGCCGAACGAACGGCGAGGGCGACACCGCATCCCGTGCGCGTCGAAGTTGCTTCGATCATCGGAACGCCGCGCGAGGTCCTTGTGCGGGAATCCGAGAGCGCGGCGATGGTCTGCATCGGTTCCAAACCCATTCAGGCAATGGACGGAACGTCCATAGGTCCTACCGCGAAGGCCCTCGCCGAGGCCGCCCGCTGCCCGGTCGCGATCATCCGGACACGGCGGGACGGATCACCGCACACCGAGGGGGTGGTGGCGGTGGTTCTGTCCGACGAAGACGGTAACGACGAGGCGGTGCATCTGGCCATGCACGAGGGCAGACTGCGGCACGCGACGGTGCGCCAGATCGACCAGCGCGCCACGAGTTGGGTGCGGCGCTACCCGGACGTCCATGTCGAAACCGTGGCAGCCGGGACGGGACAACAGTACGACCGACATGACGTGACAGGCGCCGGGGTAGGCCTGGCGGTGGTGGGGCGCAAGGACGCACAGGAACTGGCCGGCGTGACGTCACCCAACTGCCACCCGATCGTGGGCTATCCGGATTGTTCGGTTCTGCTAGTGCGGGCGTGATGGTTGGAGATGAACGCCGCCGCTTGGGTTCTGCGCTGCATGCCCAGTTTCTCGAGCAGCCGTGACACGTAGTTCTTGACGGTCTTCTCCGCCAGGAACATCTGGTCGGCGATCTGTTTGTTGGTCAGGCCCTCGCCGATGTGCTCAAGGAGAACCCGCTCCTGCCCGCTGAGTGCTGCCAGCGGATCTTCCTGCTGCTTGCCTTGACGTAACTTGGCCATCAGTGCTGCTGCGGCCCGATTGTCGAGCAGCGAACGACCCGCCCCGACGTCTTTGACTGCCTGCGCCAATGCCAGGCCCTTGATGTCCTTGATCACGAAACCACTTGCGCCGGCCAGAATCGCGTCGAGCATTGCTTCGTCGGAGGTATAGGACGTCAACATCAGGCAGCGCAGATCCGGCAGGCGTGACAAGAGATCTCGGCACAGTTCGATGCCGTTGCCGTCAGGAAGCCGGACGTCGAGAACCGCGACATCCGGCTGAAGTGCCGGAATGCGGGCCATCGCCTGCTCCACCGAGCCCGCTTCACCGACCACCGTCAATTCCTCGTCCGCACTGAGTAGCTCGACGAGCCCGCAACGGACCACCTCGTGGTCGTCGACCAGGGAGACCGTCACCATGTGATCAGAGTAGGCCGTGAGGCTCACAGATCAAGATATCGAAGCAAATATCCTGCGAACTTGCCTGACTCCTCGGTCCGAGGAGGTCGGCGATCTCGGCGGCGCGTTCATGGGGGACTATCGCCAGCGCGATCATATCTTGGTGCCGCGCAAAGTAATTGAGGGCGCTTCCCGCCAGGGCGACCACCTCGGCATCCAGGTCCGGGTGCTTCTCGCGCCACGGTGCAAGCCGACGTTCCCAATCGCTTTTGACCATCCGATTCATGCTGGTGACCGCATGGTGATCGTGGATGTCGGGGTATCGGGAACGCCGGGCAGCCACCACTTTCAACGCGGCTGAACGCAGAAGCGCTTCTTCGACACCGCGCACCATGGCGATGTCGCCTGCCTGCGAGTCGGTCACCTCCGCGACCACCCATCCTTTGCCGCGGTGTGTCCCACCCTGCGCGTGGACGATTGCCACCGGGCAGGCCGCCGAATGTGCCACTGCCACTGCGACGGAACCGACGTGGCCGATGCCGCCATGGCTGATTCCCATGGATCCCACACACAGCATGGCCGCCCCGTCGGCCTCCCGCCGCAAGATCTCGCCGGGCGGCCCCGTCAACACCTGAGCTTCTACTTTGACCGGCTTTCCGTTTCTCTCGACCGCCATCACAGCGGAATGGACGATCGTGCCGGCGTGGTCCAGGGCGTCAGCAGTGATCTGGGAGCCCTCCGGCGATGGTGTGACGGCGTGCACCAGTCGGACGGGTACGTCTCGGCTCGCGGCCTCGTCAACTGCCCAGAGCGCAGCAGCGGTGGCGGAATCCGACCCGTCGACGCCCACGATGACAGCGGGTGGACTGGACACGGCGGCTCACCGCCTGATCTCAAGAACGTCGGTGACTCGGCGACGCGGTGTCGGGGCTGCGATGTCGTCGGGGGCGGGCGCGGAGCCTATCCGCACGAGAACTTCAGGCGTGGACTCCGAACCGGTCAGTTGTCTGACGATCTCGCGGCTGGCGGGTACTTCCGTCAGATGCGACAGCGTGCACGTAGCCAGGCCGGCCATTGTCGCGTCCAGCAGGATGGAGGACAGCAACTCGCCGCATCGAACCCGGCTGTCGCGAGTGGAATCCTTGGTCGACAACACGACTACCTCGGCATCGTCTCCGGAGATGTCTCTGCGACGGTCGGCATGCCCGGCTACCGGGAAATCCCGTCCGATCGCGACTCGTTCGCTCTCGGCATCGGACGGTAACGTGCCTGCCGGAATGCCGTCGGCGACCGCCACGTCGGATGTCCAGCCAACGAGTTCGGCGTGATACCCCGAGTCGTAAAGACGAGCCGTTCTGGTCAGCTCCGATGCCCGGACGAGCCCGGGCTGTCGGGCATCGCCGATGGCGAACACCGACACGCCGTTCGAACCGGCACTGCTCCTGATTGTTCCGAGAAAGACGTCCCAATCGGCCGGTCGTGCGTACGGAAGGCGGTCTGTGCGTCGGCGCGCAATCGCATCGGCGCGTCGCCGATGCGCCTCGGTGACGAAATCGATTGGTGTGAAGTCGACGGACGCCAGATGATCTCTGTTGTTCGGGTTGGGGAAGCGGTCGACATTGCACGTCCACCCTGCAGCCGCCATCGCCACACGAAAGTGGTCGAGCGCAGCGCCGCAACTGATGAGCAATTCGCGTCCTGTCGGATCGGTGAGCTTCGGGGTCCGAGCGTCATCCAGGAACAGGGAGACGACGGGTCCTTCGCTCACCCATCTCCACGGCTGGCTGTTGTGCAGCGACGGAGCGCGACACGCCAGTGCCACGGCGTCGCTTATGACATCGATGTTCACGGTCACGTCGCGCATCTCTACCTCCGTTCGATACGTTGACCCTTGCCGGGAACCGGTCGGGAAACCAGAGTCAATGGTCCTCACCGGGTGATCCCGGAAGGCCCTGTCGCCGCGGCGTCGGTGAGCGCAGGCTTGAGGGCATGGTTTCGGGGCTTGAATGTGCAGCTGAGTCGCAGCCCGCGTGGATGATGCCCGGCAAACTCGGTGCCGAAGTCCACGAGACTCACACCGGCCTGGTCACCCTCGTCGGCGACCGGGCCTTCAAGGTCAAGAAGGCTGTGCGCACGGATTTCCTCGACTTCAGCACCGCCGCCAAGCGGGCCGAGGCCTGCCACCGTGAAGTGGAGCTCAACCGCCGGCTGGCGCCGTCGAGCTACCTCGGGGTGGGCCAGTTCCACCCGCCTGTGGGCGAGCCCGAACCGGTTGTCGTCATCCGCAGATATCCGGACTCCGAGCGGCTGGCCACGCTTGTTTCCTGCGGGGTGCCGGTGGGGAAATGGCTGATGACAATCGCTGAGATGCTGGCGCGTTTCCACGGCGACGCCGACCGCGGGCCTGTCGTGGACACCGAGGCGACGACGGAAGCGCTCCGGGACCGCTGGCAGCAGAATCTGTCCGAGTTGCGTCGGCACGTCGGTCCCGTGCTCGCCGAAGAGCCCCTGGCTGATATCGAGCGTCTGGCGATGCAGTACCTGGCCGGCCGCGGGCTTTTGTACGACAACCGTATCGCCGCCCGCCGCATCGTCGACGGACACGGTGACCTGCTCAGCCAAGACATCTTCTGCACCGCCGAAGGACCCGTGCTGCTGGACTGCCTGGAATTCGACGACAGGCTTCGATACGTGGACGGCGTCGACGATGCCGCGTTCTTGGCAATGGATCTGGAGTTTCTCGGGCGTCGGGATCTTGCCGATCTGTTCCTCGACGAGTATTGCCTGCAAGCGGGGGATCATGCCGCGCACTCGCTGCGGCATTTCTGCGTCGCCTATCGGGGGGTCGTGCGAGCCAAAGTCGACTGCGTGCGTGTCGGGCAGGGACATCCGGACGGTATCGCGGCAGCACAGCGGCACCTCGCCATCGCGCACTCGCACCTCAAGGCCGGCTGTGTGCAGCTGGTCGTCGTCGGCGGCGGCCCCGGCACCGGCAAGACGACGATTGCCCATGCCTTGGCAGAGATCATCGACGCCCACGTCATCTCGACCGATGAGGTCCGCCGCGAACTCCGGCAGAGCGGAGACATCACCGGCGGCGTCGGTGACCTGAACGCAGGACTCTATGCGCCGGACAAGGTGTCCGCGGTCTACGACGAAGTCCTCAACCGCGCGCGAAACTGGCTCAGCGCAGGCCATTCCGTCGTACTGGACGGGACGTGGCGCGATGCGCGCCAACGCCAGCGGGCGCACACGGTGGCCGCCGAGACCCACAGCCCAATCGTTGAGCTGGTATGCACCTCGTCTGCCGGCGACGCGGCGAATCGGATCGCGGGCAGAGGTCGCACCGCCTCGGACGCCACCCCGGCGATGGCCGCCGAGCTGAGTGGATGGTCGGGCGAGTGGCCCAGCGCCCACCCGGTCGACACCACACGTCCCCTTGAGGAGTCGGTGCGCGAGGCGCGCCACGTGTGCGCGGCTGCGATCTAGGCGGAACTGTTCGTCCCTCAACGCGGCTTCGTCGGTGCGGGGGCCGCCGCCGTGTCCAGGTCCGCAAGCGAGAAGTAACTCTCCTCTTCCTGAATGAAGTGCAGTCGCAGCAGCGCATAAAGACCGTAAAGGCACGCGAGCAGATCATCGACCTGATCGTCCTGGATACCTCCGGCCGCCTGCGCAAGTCGGAGGTGCTCACCGATCCGGTCGGACAGTCGCTGAATCTCGGCATGGGTACGACTCATGGTGGCAGTGGCTTCACCGCTGTGCAGGGGCGCGGCCAGCGCAGGGTACAGCTCCGTTTCCTCGGCGCGCTCGTGGGGCAGAATCCGCTGCGCGAGCAGTTCGTAGGCTCTCGAAAGTGATTGCAGGGCAGCCTCATCAGCGCCATCGGCCAGCTTGTCTGCGCAGTTGCGGATCTCTACGAGGCTGTCGCGCAGCTCGTCGTGCTCGGCTGCGAACCCCTGCAGCATTCGTTCGGTGTCTGCGGCCAGCTCGAGGTCGGCGCGCGGATCTCCGCGCCATGCGCGCAGGGCGTTGAGGATGACCGCCACGTCGATGGCTTCCTGCAGCAATGCTCCCGGCGCCGGCGGAAGCCAGCCCAGTGCAGCGACCGTCATCGCCACCAGGGAGAGCGCCATGCCGACGACAGCGCTCTGCACGGCGATGCGCCGGGACCAGCGCGCGATGTCCATCGCGTCAGCGAGCCTGTCGAGACGGTCGGTGGTCAGCACGATGTCGGCCGCCTCCGACGATGCCGTGGCACCTCGCGCCCCCATCGCGACACCCACTGTCGCCGCCGCGAGTGCCGGTGCGTCGTTGATGCCGTCACCGACCATCACCGTGATCGCCCGCTTCCTCTCGGCGCGCACGGCGGGCAGTGCCAGCCGGACGATCCCGGCGTAGGTGCTCTGCTCAGGAGTCGCTGTGGCACGGAGCTCGAAGACCCCACCCGCGTTGACCACCCCGCTGCGGACCGCATCTCCCGAGGGCCGGTCCACGTGGGCGGATTCGCCGGTGAGTGCGGCTTCATCGAGCACTGCCGCGGAGCCGACGACTCGTCCGTCGACCGGTACGACATCGCCGGGACTGATCACGAGGATGTCGCCGACGTCGACGTCGGCAAGCCCGACGACCTCGACCTGCGTGCCGACGCGGCGACGGGCGAACCGCGGTGCGCGTTCAAGCAGTGCCGTGAGATCACGAGACGCTCTCTGTGTGGCTGCGGCGTCCAAAGCCCGGCCGCCTGTCAGCATCAACGCGATCAACGCACCTGCGAGATATTCGCCGAAGGGCAGCGTTCCGCCCAGCGACAGTACAGCGATCAGATCCACTCCGAATCGCGCGTGCCGCAACGCGATCAGCACCCACAGCACTGCAGGCACGATCGCGATTGCGGTGCCGATCATCCAGCAGACGTCGGCTGCATCCTTTGCGCCGGAAAGCCACGCGACACCACCTGCCCCCAGCGCGAGGCCCGTGAGTGCCAACAGGATCGGCTCCAGATACGGCCGCCAGCGCCCGAAGCGGTGGCGTGGGGAGGTTGAGCTGACTGCGATCATCCCTACGCTCCGCTACAGCGACCGCAGGATCTGGTTCATCACATCGATCTCCTTGCGCTGGCTGCTGATGATTGATTCGGACAGCGCAATGGCATCAGGAAACTGACCGCTTTCGATCTCGTTGGTCGCCATGGCGATCGCGCCTTCGTGGTGCTCAATCATGTGCACGAGGAACAGTCTCGTCGCATCCACTCCCTGTGCGTCACGGATGGCCTGAATGTCAGCTGCTGACACCATCCCTCGCATGCCGGGCATGCCATCCATACCAGGCATTCCGGGCATCTGATGCATTCCAGGCATGCCGTCCATTGGCATTCCGGCCATTCCCCATTGATCGAGCCAGGCCTGCATCTGTCTGATCTCCGCAGCCTGCACGGACTTGATCTGTCCCGCCAATTCGACAACACGCGGATCGATATCCGACTTGGCCGTGATGACGTCGCTCATCTCGATGGCCTGCTGATGGTGCGGGATCATGGTGGCGCGCGAACATCACATCGGCCCGATTGTGCAGGTCCACCGCAGATGTTGTCCACGAAGTGGTCGATGCTGATCCTGCCTGGTCCGTCGCGGCGTCTCCGCACGCCGCGATGGCAGCCACCGCAACAACGACGCCGACTCCGGCCAGGTGTATCCGATGCCTTTCCATTCCAGATCCCTCGCTGACGACGTCTGTTCTCAGGAGCGGACAACAGCCACCGGAGTGGTCGCCGACTCGGCGACGGCTGTGCTGACCGAGCCGAACAACATGCTCGAAATCCCGCCTCGACCACGGCTTCCCACCACCACCAGTTGCGCGTGCTTCGACTCGTCGATAAGCCATCGCGCGGGCTTGTCGCAGACGATCCGGCGACTGATGCGTACGTCGGGATAGGCCTCCTGCCAACCCGCGAGGCGCTCACCGAGGACTTCGTGGCCTTGCTGCTCGTAGGTGTGCCAGTCCATCCCCAGAATCGGGAAGACAGCAACGTCGCTCCAGGCGTGCAGTGCGACGAGGTCCACCCCGCGCCGTGACGCCTCTTCGAAGGCGAATGCCGTGGCAGCCGCGGAGGCCGGTGAACCGTCAATACCCAGCAGCACGGGCAGATTGCGATCGGTCCGCCTGACCACGCCCTCCCTGGCCACGACGACCGGACATTGGGCGTGATGCAGCAGGGCGCGGCTCACCGAACCCAGCACCGCACCGCCAACGGGACCCAAGCCGCGACTGCCGACCACGATCATGTCTGCGCTCTTTGAGGCGTTCGACAGCTCGGTCAGGATCCCGTCGTGCCGGAGTTCGAGGTGCACCTCGGGCGGCGGAGATCCCTCCGCTGCCGAGTACAGGGTTTCCTGACTTTGTTTCAGCACTTCGGTGGCGTTGTCTTCCTGCCACTCATAGAAACCCGTGACCACCGGTTCGATCGGCCAGGTGACCACGATGGGTGACACGACATGCAGGAGCGTCACCGGTCGTCGGCGGAGTACGGCCTCCTGTGCGGCCCAGCGAACGGCGGCATGCGACTCGGGGGATCCGTCGACGCCGACGACTATCCCGAGTTCGGCGGTGGATTCAGACATTGGTGACTCCTCCTCGACTACATGGGGTTTCAACGCACGACAAGGGCCGAGGTCGCCGTGTGACGGAAGGCCGAGTGGCCGTGTCCCACGATCTGCGCGGCCTGGTCGGCGTGACGTCCTGCCGACTCCGCGATCAGAGTGTCCGCCGGCGGTCCGCTGATGACCGCGGTGTCAACGGTGACGGCGCTGCCCGCCGCTTCGACCGCAGCCTGTGCCTGGCGTAACGAGGCGTGGGCATGGCGCACGTCCTCGGCGTACTCGTCGGTGCTTCCATGTGGCGTCTTGGTCACATACACCAGTCGTAATGGCGCGCCGCGGAATTCGGCTTCGGTAGCTGCCCACAGCGCGGCATGCAGTGCCGTCGTCGACCCGTCTACTCCGGCGGTCACAGGTAGGGGCGTGGCATCTGTCATCGTTGGTCTCCGTTCAGGCCCTGCTTGAACGCTATGGGGTGGTGCTGACCGCAGACAGGGCCATAGGTCCCCACTCCTAGTGCGCTACGCGTGACCGGTTCTGCAAGCAGAGCCGTCATCGCGCCGCGTCGAGCAGGATGCGGCGCTCTGCGGCTGCGATCACCCGGCGGGTGGCGTCGACCGCGTCGGGATTGACTGAGACGGAGGTGATTCCGTAGCGAACGAGATGCTCGGCGAACGCCGGATTGGTCGAGGGCGCCTGACCGCACAGTGACGACGTGATCCCGAACTTGTTGGCCGTCGTGATGATTCGCCGGATGGCGTGCAGGACCGCGGGGTCGGACTCGTCGAACAGCTCGGCGCACGTGTCGGAGTCGCGATCGACTCCCAGCACCAACTGTGTCAGATCGTTACTGCCTATCGAGACTCCATCGATCCCCATGCCGATGTACTCCGGCAGCCAGTGCACGACGGAGGGAACCTCGGCCATCACCCAGCGGTGCAGGCCACGCTGGCCCCCGAGCGGGCTGGCGTCGACCAGCGAAAGGCATTCCTCCAGCTCCCATCGGGTGCGCACGAAGGGAATCATCAGAGCGACGTTGGGCGACTCCTCCCGCACCCTGGCCAGTGCCTCCAGCTCGAGGGCGAACAGATCAGGTTCCTTGACGTAGCGGTAGCAGCCGCGATACCCGATCATCGGGTTGTGCTCGACCGGTTCGTAGTCGGATCCGCCTTTCAAGCCCCGGAATTCGTTGCTGCGGAAGTCAGTGGCCCGGTAGACGACGGGGCGGGGCGCGAACGCCGTGGCGATTCGACCGACCGAGGCCACCATGCGGGTGACGAGCGTCTGCTGCTCCCCGCGAGCGATGAGGTCGCGCGGGTGACGGCCGCCGAGGGCGTCGGTCAGCATGAACTCCGCGCGCAGTAGTCCGACGCCGTCGACCTCCTGGCCCGCGACGCTCTCCGCGGCGTCGGGCATTGCGAGGTTGACATAGATCCGCGTCGCCGTCGCCTCGCTCACGGCCGAGTGTTCCTTGGTTGGGCGCGCGGATGTGACGACGGTGCTGGTGCTGGTGCTGGGCCCCGAGACAACCTCGCCGCGGGCACCGTCGACGGTCACGGTTGTGCCGTCATGCAGGTCTGTGGTGGCGGTCCTCGCGCCGACGATGCACGGTACTCCCAACTCCCGCGCCACGATCGCGGCGTGGCAGGTCATGCCGCCGGTGTCGGTGACCAGCGCGGCCGCGCGGCGGATGGTCGGCAGCCAATCGGGGTTCGTCATCGGCGCGACGAGGATCTCCCCGGCCTGTAGGCGTTGGCCGTCTTCGGGTGCCTGGAGCACCCGGACCCGACCTGTGGCCACCCCCGGTGCCGCGGCGAGGCCACGCGCGAGAACCGTGTCCGGCGTCTCTGCGGCCTGCGCAGTGTGTCCCAGAGTGGTGATGGGGCGAGCCTGCACCAAGTATGTTCTGCCGCGGCTGATCGCCCATTCCGTGTCCTGTGGACAACCGCTGTGTTGCTCCATCGTGATCGCCATGCGCGCGATCGACCGCAACTCGTCGTCGGAGAGCACGCGGGCCTCCGCGTGCGAATCGTCGAGGTCGACCACCTCGTCGCTGCCGTCAGGACCTCGAATGATCTGAAACTTCTGACGCCCGATGCGAATGTCGAGGGGCGCGAGGGTGTCCTTCGAGACGGTGTACGTGTCGGGCTCCACCTTGCCCGAAACCACCACTTCCCCGAGTCCGTAAGCAGCTTCGATCACCACGCGGTCTCGCGCTCCGGTGCTGGGGTCGGCGGTGAAAGCCACTCCGGCCTTCTCGGAATCGACCATCTGCTGCACAACGACCGCCATGGCGGGGTCGTCGGTGAATCCGCGGCTGGCGCGGTAGGTGATCACTCGGGGGCTGAACAGCGATGCCCAGCAGCGGGTGATGGCATCGGTGAGTTCTGCCTGGCCGCAGACATTGGTGATCGTTGCGTTCATTCCGGCGAACGAGGCGTCGGCGCCGTCCTCGCCGGTGGCTGACGAGCGCACGGCCACCACCGCGTCGGGGCCGAGCCGGTCGTAGGCGGCTGATACCTGACGGCGAAGGCGATCGTCGACACCGGCCCTGCGGACCAGGGCCTGCATCCATCGGCACAACTCGTCCAGCCGTGCGGTGTCGGCGACATTCGCGAGCGCCTCGCGGTGCAGCGCAGCGAGTTCGGCGTCGACGCCACCGTGCCGCATCGAATCGCTGTAGCAGGTTCGCAACAGCACAAATCCGGGCGGGACTGGCAACTTGGCGGCCACCATTTCACCGAGGTTGGCGCCCTTGCCTCCGGCTTCCTCGGCGTCCTGGATCGACAAACTCTCAATGTCTCGGATGTAGGTCGTATCGATTCCTTGGTCCATGAGTCGAGCTTCCGCTGCGGTGCCGTATCGCCGTAACGGCCTAGGGCAGCTCGCGCCTCGACGAAAGTCCTCTGTTCGCAGGGTCTTAAGTCCCTACTGTCGGGAGAAGGGACCAATGTCCCTTCTCCGTCCGGCCCGGGGTTGCTGACATGAAGCGCGAATGCCGAGTGAGGAGCCTGGCGATGACGCTGCCGGTCTTTGTCGACCCACGTGATCACGATGCGGTGCTGATCGAGCTCGATAGCCTGATCAACGGTGCGGGCAGTCGTCGCCCCTATCACAGGGCGCGCGAGTTCGTACGTGAGTTGGCCTCTGCTGGTGTGCGTACCGCCGCCTACTGCTCGGCCGGAGGGTGCCCACAGAAGCTCAGATCCACCGGACTGAACGAGGTGTTCGCCGCCGTGGTGGATGGCCCAGCCCGCGAGGCTGCGGACAAGCTCGGCCTCCCTCCCAACCGGTGCGTCGTGGTCGATCACACCCCAGCCGGGGTGGCCGCCGCCTGCGAGGCCGGTTTCGGTCTTGTGATCGGTGTGGATCTGACAGGTGATGCGGTCCGCATCGTGCAGAGCGGCGCCGACGCGGTGGTTCCCGACGTTGTCACGCTCAGCGTGCGCGGCGGCTACGAATCTGTAGCTGCGATGCCCGACGCGCTCGCTGCCTTCGACGAGGTTGCCTCACTGGCGGCGACTCGCCGGCCGGTGGTGCTCCTCGACTTCGACGGAACGTTGTCCGAGATCGTCGATGATCCGACGAAAGCCGAACTACTGCCGAGTGCGGCCGACGTCGTTGAGAATTTGGCATCGCACTGTGCTGTCGCGATTCTCAGCGGCCGCGGCCTGGCCGACCTGCGCGATCGCGTCAAGCTTCACGGGGTGTGGTACGGGGGCAGCCACGGCATCGAACTGGTGTCACCGGACGGGGTCGAACACCCCAATCCGCGTGCGGAGGAAGCACGACTTGCGTTGAGTCCCGCCGGGGCTGACCTGACGGCACAACTCGGCGAAGTCCAGGGCATCGTCATCGAGGACAAACGTTTTGCGCTCGCCGTCCACTATCGCAACGTCGCCGACGAAGCCGTCGATGCTGTGATCGCAGCTGTTCGCACAGTCGGGCGCGCCCATCATCTCGGCGTCTCGTCCGGTCGAATGGTGATCGAGCTGCGTCCCGGCATCGATTGGGACAAAGGACGTGCGGTGAACTGGATTCTCAATCAGATCGACGGCGAGGATCTGGCGCTGCCGGTGTACATCGGAGACGACAGCACCGACGAGGACGCCTTCGACGTGCTCCGGCACAAGGGCGTGGGCATCGCCGTGCGCCAGGGAGTTTCCGACAAGCGGAAGTCGTCTGCGCGGTTCTGTCTGGACGAGCCCGAAGCCGTCTGCACGTTCCTGTCCCGGCTGGCACAGCGGCTCGCCGACGAGGCCGACAGCACCGGTGACTCCTGGAGCCTGGTGTTCGACGGTTACGCGCGAGAACAGGAAAGACTTCGAGAGTCGTTGTGCACGACCGGCAACGGGTACCTCGCTGTGCGCGGGGCCGCACCCGAGGCACATGCCGGCCAGTTCCACTACCCGGGGCATTATGTGGCTGGCGTGTACAACAGGCTCACCGATGTGGTCGCCGGCACGCCTGTCACCAACGAGAGCCTGGTCAACTTGCCGAACTGGCTACCGGTCTCGTTCCGGGTTAATGGTGCGGCGTGGTTCGACATCGACCGCTGCCCGCCGACGTCTTATCGCGTGACGTTCGCTTTGCGCCGCGCGACGCTGATCCGGACGTTCACGGTCTGCGACGAGGACGGACGCACCACCGAGGTCACTCAGCGGCGGTTCGTTTCGATGCAGCAGCCGCATGTGGCGGCCATGCAGACGGTGATTCGTCCGCTGGACTGGACAGGATTGCTGGAGATCCGATCGACGGTAGATGGCGGCGTCGCCAACACGGGCGTCGAGCGTTATCGCGACTTGGCATCAAAGCATCTGGATGTCAACGAGATTCGAGAGCTGTCAGAAGACTGCGCGCTACTGGCCGTGGAGACCACGCAGTCCAGGGTCCGCGTAGCTCTCACCGTGCGTAACACCCTGCGCTGCGATGGCGCTGCGTCCGAGGATCGCGAAGTCCGACGCATGCCGATCGTCGGTGACGCACACGTCGGTCATCAGTTCTTGATCGACGTGGTACCAGGCAATACTGCGTTGCTGGAGAAGACTGCGTGCGTGTTCACCAGCCGGGACCACGGTATCGGCGAACCTGTTGAGGCCGCCATCCGTGAGATCAGCAGGGTGGCGGATTTCGCCGAACTCCAGCGCGGACACCAACTTTCCTGGGCACACCTGTGGGAGCGCTTCACCATCGATGTCAGTCGCGATGTCGAGACATTGCGCGTCGTGCGGCTTCATCAGCTGCATCTGCTGCAAACGCTCTCGCGGCACACCGCTGACCTCGACGTCGGCGTCCCGGCCCGGGGCTTGCACGGCGAGGCGTATCGGGGCCACGTCTTCTGGGACGAACTGTTCGTATTCCCCGTCACGAATCTGCGGATGCCTGAGGTCACGCGATCACTGCTGATGTACCGGTATCGCCGATTGCCCGAGGCCCGCCTCGCTGCACACGAGCGGGGTTACCGGGGCGCGATGTTTCCCTGGCAGTCCGGCAGCAGCGGACGCGAGGAGAGCCAGCAGCTGCATCTCAATCCCACTTCGGGACACTGGAATCCGGATGCGAGCGCCCGCGCACATCACGTGGGCATCGCGATCGCCTACAACGTCTGGCAATACTTCCAGGTCACCGGTGACTCGGGTTTCCTGATCGACTACGGAGCGGAAATGCTGGCTGAGATCGCTCGATTCTGGGTGAGTCTGGCCAGGTTCGACAGTGTGCGGAACCGATACGTCGTCACCGGCGTCATCGGGCCCGACGAGTTCCACTCCGGCTACCCGGGGCGCGACTACGACGGCATCGACAACAACGCCTACACCAATGTGATGGCTGTGTGGGTGATCCTGCGGGCGCTGGAAACCCTGGAGCGGGTGCCGTTGTCCTACCGGCTGACCCTGTTGGAGAAGTTGGGTATCGATGATGACGAGCTCGTGCGGTGGGAGGATGTCAGCCGCCGGATGTTCGTCCCCTTTCATGACGGCGTCATCAGTCAATTCGAGGGCTACGAGCGTTTACGGGAACTCGACTGGGAGACATACCGAACTCGCTACGGGGATCTGCGGCGACTGGACCGGATCCTGGACGCCGAGAACGACAGCACCAACAACTACAAAGCCGCCAAACAGGCCGATACCGTCATGCTGTTCTATCTCTTGTCAGCCGACGAACTGTACGAGCTGTTCGATCGGCTGGGCTACACCTTCAGCCCCGAGCAGATACCGGCGACGATCGACTACTACCGGTCGCGCACCTCGCACGGATCGACGCTGAGCGCTGTCGTGCACTCCTGGGTGACCGCGCGCGGTAACCGCACCGAGGCGATGCGCTATTTCAAACAGGTGTTGGACTCCGATGTCGTCGACATCCAGCGCGGCACCACTGCCGAGGGAATCCATCTCGCTGCGATGGCAGGCAGTGTCGACCTGCTGCAGCGGTGCTTTACCGGCCTCGAACTACGTGATGAGCAAATTGTCATCGGACCGCTGTGGCCGGAGTCGCTGGGCGGCTTGGCCTTTTCGTTCCGGTACCGAGGTCATCGGCTCCGGCTCAGCGTGCGGGGACGCGGTGCCACCCTCAGCGCGGAACCGGGGGACGCACCGCCCGTCCAGGTCGAGTGCCGCGGTGCACAGCAGACCCTGGTCGCCGGTGGAACCGTGCGATTCAGCCGGTAGCCTTCGCGACTGTCGTCCCCGCTTCACCAACGACGATCCTGTCGATGTCGCGAAGCGCGCCGATCACCGCGGCGTTACCGGTGTTGCCGGCGAATCGGCAGGCGGCCTCGACCTTCGGGCCCATCGAGCCCTCGGCGAAGTGCATCGCGGCAAGCTCGTCAACGGTGATGTGAGACAGTCGCTTCTGCTCGGGGGTGCCCCAGCCGCTGTAGACACCGTCCACGTCGGTGGCGATGACGAGCAGGTCCGCCTGGAGTTGTTCGGCCAGCAGCGCCGATGCCAGGTCTTTGTCGATGACCGCTTCGACCCCGCATAACCTGCCGGCCTCGTCGTAGGCCGTCGGGATCCCGCCGCCGCCCGCACAGATGACCACCGTCCCCGCTTCCACCAGCGTGCGGATCGGTTCGATCTCGAAGATGCGCCGAGGTTTTGGGCTTGCCACCACTCTGCGGAACCCATCGCCGTCGGGAGCGAAGGCCCAGCCGCTCTCGGCGCGTAGCCGGTCGGCCGCGTCGCGGTCGTAGACCGGGCCGATCGGCTTCGTCGGGTGGGCGAAGCCCGGGTCGTGCCTGTCCACTTCGATCATCGTGAGCAGGGTCGCCAGCGATTGGCCGGCCGGCAACAGGTTTCCGAGCTCTTGTTCGATGACGTAGCCGATCATCGCCTCGGTCTGCGCGCCGAGCACATCCAGGGGGTACGGGGCGACGTCGTGGTAGGCCGCGGCCTGCAGCGCCAGCAGCCCCACCTGCGGCCCGTTACCGTGCGCGATCACGAGTTGGTTCCCTGGTGCGACAGTAGCGATTGCCGCGGCGGCCACGCGAATGTTGTCGCGCTGATTTTCTGCCGTCATGGGCTGGCCACGGCGCAGAATCGCGTTGCCACCCAGTGCGATAACGATACGCACGGGCGCGTCAGGACAGGGCCGACACGAGGACGGCTTTGATGGTGTGCATCCTGTTCTCGGCTTGCTCGAACGCGGCGTTCATCGGGCTTTCGAAGACCTCTTCGGTGACTTCGATGCCGTCACACAAATTGGGGTACTGTGCGGCGATCTCGGCCCCGACCTCGGTAGCGCTGTTGTGGAACGCTGGAAGGCAGTGCATGAACTTCACCCGCGGATTGCCGGCCGCGGCCATCAGGGCCAGGTTGACCTGGAACGGCAACAGTTCCTGGATGCGTTCGCCCCACGTCTGTATGGGCTCGCCCATCGACACCCAGACATCGGTGTAGACGAAGTCGACGCCGGTGACCGCCTTGACCGGGTCGTCGGTGATGGTGATACGCGCCCCGGAGTCCATGGCGAATTCCTCGCACATCGACACGTGGTCCTCGTGCGGCCACAGAGCCGGGGGCGCTCCGATCCGGACATCCATCCCCAGTTTCGCGGCGACGAGCAGAAGCGAGTTGGCGACGTTGTTCCTGCCGTCGCCGACGAACGCGAATGCGATGTCGGTCAACGGCTTCGGGCACTGCTCGGTCATGGTCATCACGTCGGCGAGCATCTGGGTGGGGTGGAACTCGTCGGTGAGTCCATTGAAGACAGGGACCCCGGCGTACTCGGCGAGTTCCTCCACCGTCTTCTGGCTCGCTCCACGGTATTCGATGGCGTCGTACATGCGGCCCAGCACGCGTGCGGTGTCTTTCATCGACTCCTTGTGCCCGATCTGGGAGGACTTGGGGTCGATGTAGGTGACGTGGGCTCCTTCATCGTGAGCGGCCACCTCGAACGCGCACCGTGTCCTCGTGGAGGTCTTCTCGAAGATCAGCGCGATGTTCTTGCCCGCGAGGCTCTGCCGCTCCACCCCGGAGTACTTGGCTCTCTTGAGGTCTCGGGACAGGTCCAGCAGGTAGTGCAGGTCCCGTTCCGTATGGTGAACGAGACTGAGCAGACTGCGATTACGGTTGTTGAAGGCCACGATCGGTCTCCCTCGTCGATGTCAGGTGTACAGCGGGTCGCGAAGAATGGGGCAGGTCATGCACCTGCCGCCGCCGCGCCCGCGGCCGAGTTCGCTGGCGGTGATGGTGACTACTTCGACACCGGCCTTGCGCAACGCCGTGTTGGTGAGGATGTTGCGGTCGTATCCGATCACCAGACCGGGCTCGAGCGCGACGACGTTGTTCCCGTCGTCCCACTGCTCGCGCTGCACCCCGTACACGTCGCCGGCTGTACTGACGACCCGGAATGTGACGCCGAGCGCGTCCCCGATGGTCGGGATCAACGCTTTCGGCTCGCGTCGAATGTCCAGGCCGGACGGTGCCCGGTCGTCGGGGCGGAGGCTGAACGGCACGATCCCGTCGACGACCGACGCGTACGCGGTGACGAGGTCGTAGTCGCAGAACGTGAACACGGTATCCAGATGCATGGCTGCGCGTGACTTGGGCAGGCTCGCAACGATCACATGCTCGGCGGCGCCCGCCGCGAAGAGATTGCGGGCAACCTGTGTGATCGCTTGATGTGACGATCGCTCGCCCATGCCTATGACCACCACTCCTTTGCCGATCGGCATGACGTCGCCGCCCTCGAGTGTCGCCGAACCATGGTCCAGCGCAACGCTGTCCGTGTCGCCCAGCCAGACGTCGAACTTCTCGTCGGCGAACGCGGGATGGAACTTGTAGACCGCGGTCGTCAGCAGCGTCTCCTGGCGTCGCGCGGGCCAATACATTGGATTCAGTGTGACCCCATGGAAGATCCAGGAGGAGTTGTCTCGCATGAACTGTGTATTGGGAAGCGGCCGCAACACGAAGCCCGTCGGATCCAGATCGCGGAGCGTGGTGAGGAAGCTGCCGCCGACCTCGTCGGGAACATCGGCGTAGGCGATCCCACCGATCAGGAATTCTGCCAGCTGTTCTGCGGGGAGTTGATCCAGCCAATCTCGGACCTGATGACGCATCCCCGGACCGACCAGGTCGTCGGTCACCTTGCGTTCCAGAATCCATTGGCGGGCCTGATGACTGGTAACGATGTCAGCAAGTAGGTCCTGCAGTTCGAGGACTTCGACCCCGTGGTCCTCCATCTTGGCGACGAAATCGAAGTGGTCGCGGCGCGCCTGCTGTAGCCAGATCACGTCGTCGAACAGCAGCTCGTTGCAGTTCTGCGGGGTCAGTCGCTGATGAGCTAGTCCCGGAGCGCACACCAGGACCCGGCGCAGTTTGCCCGCCTCCGACCACACTCCGAGGCGCGAATCCGTTGTCACAGCACGGCCAGGTTGCCGGCGGCCAGCAGGACGATCGCGACAGCCGACGTCGCGGCCACCACTCCGACCACAAGCATCTCGCCCGGTGTGAAGACCGGCAGCCTGCTCTCTCGCCGGGCCCATATGTACAGCGCCGTGCCGACCAGATAGAACACTGCCGCCATCAGCAGGTACTGCCAGCCGCCCGCGTACAGCAGCCAGACGGCGTAACCGAGGGCGACCACACCGACGACCAGGTCGCGCGTCCTCCCATGGCCGGACTGATACGTCTCACCGCGCAGCGTCAGCAGAACCTGGTAGGCCGCCGACCACAGGTAGGGCAGCAGGATCAGCGACGTCGCCAGGTAAATCAGGTTGGTGTAGGTGCTCTCGTTGGCCAGTGTCCACAGCAGCATCGCCTGCACGCACAGGTTGGTCAGCCAGAGGGCGGTTGCGGGTGCGCCGTGTGCGTTCTCCTTCGCGAGTGCCTTCGGCATCACGTTTTCCAGTGCGGGTAGACGCAGGATCTCGACACACAGCAGCACCCAGGCGATGAGCGCACCCAGTAGAGAGATGACCAGACCGGCCGAGATGAAGGTCGCACCCCAGCTGCCGACCTCGTTCTCCAACACGCCCGCCATCGACGGATCCGGCACGCCGGCCAGCTCCGCCTGCGCCATCAGGCCATACGACAGCAGGTTCACCAGGAGCAACAGGGCCAGTACGGCGCCGAAGCCCAGCACCGTGGCGCGCCCCACGTCGGCGCGTTTGGCGGCGCGCTGCGAATACACGGCGGCGCCTTCGATACCGATGAACACCCAGACGGTGACCAGCATCATGTTCTTCACCTGCGTCAGGGTGTCGCCGACCGGGGCTCCCTCGATTTGTGTTGTCCTGCCCCAGAAGTCGGCGGTGAACAATCCGGCCTTGAATCCGACGGCGGCTATCGCGATGAACACGACGATCGGAACAACCTTGGCGATCGTGACGATGACGTTCACCAACGCCGCGGTCTGGATCCCCCGCAGGGTCAGGGTGTGCACGACCCAGAGAACGACCGAGGCGCCGATGATGGCCGGTACGGTGACGCCGCCCTCGAAAGCGGGAAAGAAGTAGCCCAGTGTCGAGAACAGCAGCACGAGGTAGGCCACGTTGCCCACCCACGCCGACATCCAGTAGCCGAACGCCGATGTGAATCCGATGTAATTGCCGAAACCCGCTCGGGCATAACCGTAGACGCCACCGTCCACGTCGGGTTTACGGGTGGCGAGCGTCTGGAAGACGAAGGCGAGCATCAACATGCCCACGCCGGTGACGACCCACCCGATGATCAGCGGGCCGGGTGCGGCACTGGCGGCCATCTGTGACGGCAACGCGAAAATTCCGCTGCCGATCATCGAACCGACGACCAGTGCGGTCAAAGCCGTGAGGCCGAGGCCCGCGCGGACGCCAGGGCGTGGTGCGGCAGGTCTCGGAAGTACTGACTGCGACATCGTTGTCTCCCAGATGCATCGGTACACGGTCGCGGACGCGACCTTGATGAGGTCGACGCTATTGCTGGGGTCCAGGCGGGCTGAGGGGTCTTTGGTCCTCGATCGGCTGTCGTAAGTCCTCATACCCCGCGGCGCACTGCTGTGGGACGGGACTGTCAGGGCACCATGGCCGACAACGGAAGGAGCGCGGCAATGACGGCGAAAGCCAGCGATTGTGGCGCGACGATGTCAGGCGCCTGCCCGCCGCTCGAATGCTTGGATCCTTCCTTACGCGAGGGCGTCGAGGTAGCCAGGGATCTGGGCGTGGACCCAGCTACCGGCCTCAGCGCAGCGCAGGCTGCGCGGAGATTGGATACCGACGGTCCCAACGAACTCGAATCCGAACCGCCGGTGCCGCTGTGGCGAAATAGGGCAGTGGGCTGTCGCCGTGGCGGCGGCGTCGTCCGTGCTGTGGTTCGAGGAGGTTTACAAATTCGCTCTGCGCGCGACCGGAGCTGATCACCGTCGGCGGAATCGTGACCTAAGGCGTGTGGGGTAGGGGCTTTCGACCCTGCAGCGCCGCGGCGATCAATGGTGGCATGGCATCTCGGGATCAGTGGATCTCGTAGGACCGCGTGATGAATCGAGAAGATCATGACTGTTCGGATTCACAGCCGTACCAGACACTTTGCCCGCGTGCTCGGCCCGTTTCTCGCGGTCGTCGCAATCGTGGCCGTGATACGCATGCGGGATATGCCTCAAGTGCTGTCGGAGTTCACCGCCAGCAGTGTCTGGCCCTGGGTCACAGGGGCGTTCGTACTTCTGGGCGGCGTGGCCATCGTCGCGTTTCACCAGATATGGCGCGGTCCGGCGGCGATCATCGTGTCGGTGCTGGGATGGTTGCTTGTCGTGCGCGGTATCGTGCTGCTGGCTTTCCCCGACGTCCTCACCTCCCTGGCCGACCGGATCATCGACGTCGCAGGTGTGTGGATCCCGATGTTGGTGGTGATGGCCGTCATCGGGCTGTACTTGACGTACATAGGTTGGAAGCCGCGCACCGAGGATGCCCACGATCTCGACGTACACATCAGCGTCGACTATCCGCACGCCGCTTGAACAGCTGCGCTCGCCGTCGTGTCCGCGGCGAGATGATCGGCAGAAGGGAAGTCCGGTGATCGAGGTGCTGACCGACATGCCCGAGGGCGTGCTGGGCCTGCAGGTATCCGGCCGGCTGCAAGGCGAGGCTCTGCGCGGTATCGAGCCGGCGCTTGGGCAGATGCTCACGACAGGCGAGATCAGAATCGTCGAGATCATCACGTCCGATTACGAGGGGTTCGGCCGTGGTGGTCTCGTTGAGGATCTCAAGTTCGGCCTGGGTTCGCTTGTGAAGCACCATGGGTCGTTCAAACGGATCGCTGTGGTGACCGACAAGGACTGGGTGGCCCACACGCTTCACGCCCTGGCGTGGATGGTCCCCGGGGAGATCGCCCTGTTCGGCCTCGACGACATCGAGCGTGCGAAGAAATGGGCGGCGGGCTGAGGCCGTCAGCGGTTCGGGGCCATTCGGGTCGGCAAGTAGGGACTTTATGCCACAGACCCAATGCCGTTGCGCTGCTTACAGTCACCCCATGACCGATCGCAATGACCAGATGAGCGTCCTGTCCGAGACCGAGTGCTGGCAACTACTGGCTGATGCCGGCCTGGGGCGGCTCGTCACCAACGCTGACGGCAGGCCCGCGATCTTCCCGGTGAACTTCGCTGTGCAGAACCGTACGGTCCTCTTCCGGACCGCAGAAGGCACCAAGCTGGTCGGCGCCGCGATCAACAACAACGTGCTGTTCGAGGCGGACGGTCATACGTCCGACGAGGGCTGGAGTGTGATCGTCGCGGGCGTTGCACGCTCCCTGCGCAGCGACGAGGAAATCGCCGAGGCCGAACAGGTTGAACTGGTTCCGTGGGTGGCGTCGGAGAAGAAGCATTTCATTCGAATCCGCCCGCGCAACGTCACCGGCCGCCGGTTTCACTTCGCCACTCAGCCCGCCGACGTGCTTGCTGCCGAAGATCCCGTGTTGGGATGAATCCACACATCGAACGGAGTCGACGATGACCACTGCGCGACGAGTGAACCAGGATTATCCGCGTAGGGTGTTCCGGGACCGCCGGGAAGCCGGACGGGTGCTCGCCGGACTGCTCGGTGCCTACCGCGGCCGGGGCAACGTGGTGGTCCTCGGACTGGCCCGCGGCGGGGTTCCGGTGGCCTGGGAAGTGGCGGCGGCACTGGGAGTTTCGTTGGATGCCTTTATTGTTCGTAAATTGGGCGCTCCCGGCCACGACGAATTCGCCATGGGTGCGCTGGCCAGCGGAGGCCGGGTCGTTCTCAACGACGACGTCGTCCGCGGCCTCCGCGTGTCGCCGCAGCAGTTGCGCGACATCGCCGAGCGCGAGGGCCGCGAACTCCTCCGGCGCGAGGCTGCATACCGTGGAGGTCGACCGCCGCTGGACCTGGCGGGCAAGACGGTGATCCTCGTCGACGACGGGTTGGCCACCGGCTCGAGCATGCTCGCCGCCGTACACGCACTGCGGGAGATGGACCCTGCCGAGATCGTCGTCGCGGTCCCTGCCGCTCCGGAATCGACGTGCCGCGAGTTCGCCGGCATCGTCGACGACGTCGTCTGCGCGTCGATGCCCACCCCGTTTCTCGCAGTCGGGGAGTCGTTCTGGGATTTCCGGCAGGTCAGCGACGACGACGTGCGCGAGCTGCTGGCCACCCCCACCACCGGCATGGCCACCGCGCGGATCCGCCTGGCGGAGACACCGGCCGAAATAATCAGCCGCACCGCTGTCGATGCGCCTGCCGGTGTGCCGCCGCGGGAGGCGCTCGACGAGCTCGTCGGTGACGCTCGTGTCGTGCTGATCGGCGAAAGTTCGCACGGCACAGCCGAGTTCTATCAGGCCCGTGCCGAGATCACCAAGTGGCTGATCGAGGAGAAGGGTTTCTGCGGGATTGCCGCCGAGGCGGACTGGCCGGATGCCTACCGAGTCAACCGGTACGTCCGCGGCCTTGGTTCGGACGGGTCCGCCGAGGAGGCCTTGCGCGGTTTCGAGCGATTCCCGGCGTGGATGTGGCGCAACACCGTCGTGCGCGACTTTGTCGGGTGGCTGCACGGCCACAACTCTGCGGCGCGTACGGCGGGGCGGGGTGAGGCCGGCTTCTACGGGTTGGACCTGTACAGCCTGCACCGGTCGATGCGCGAGGTGATCCGATATCTGGAGAACGTCGATCCGGCGGCCGCGCAGCGGGCACGCGAGCGCTATGCGTGTTTCGACCATACCTCCGCCGATGACGGGCAGGCCTACGGGTTCGCCGCGGCATTCGGCGCCGGGCTGTCGTGCGAGCGGCAGGCAGTCGAGCAGCTCGTCGAGATGCAGCGCAACGCACTCGACCATGTGAGACGCGACGGGATCCTCGCCGAGGACGAGAACTTCTACGCGCAGCAGAATGCCCAAACCGTGCGCGATGCCGAGGTGTACTACCGGGCGATGTTCGGCGGCCGGGTCACGTCGTGGAACCTGCGCGACAAGCACATGGCCCAGACCCTCGAGGCGCTGCTGTCCCACCTCGATCGTCGAGGCGGAGCAGAACCCGCACGCATCGTGGTGTGGGCGCACAATTCTCATGTCGGTGATGCCAGGGCCACCGAGGTCGGTTCCGATGGACAGTTGACACTGGGCCAGCTGGCCCGCGAACGGTATGGCGATGACGCCCGACTGATCGGGTTCACGACGTACAGCGGTACCGTGACGGCGGCCAGCGAGTGGGGCGCGGTGGCGGAGCGCAAAGTCGTCCGGCCCGCGCTCAACGGCAGTGTCGAAGAGCTGTTCCACGAAGCCGACAGACCCGAATTCCTGGTGTCGCCGCTCATCAGTCGTGCCGCCAAGGAACCTCTCGACGCCGTTCGGCTCGGACGTGCTATCGGGGTCATCTATCTCCCTGCGACAGAACGGCAGAGCCACTACTACCACGTCCGGCCGGGTGACCAGTTCGACGCCATCATCCACATCGACAAGACCACAGCCCTGGAGCCGCTGGAGTCCACCAGCCTGTGGGTCGCCGGCGAGACACCCGAAACGTATCCGTCGGGGCTATGAGACATCCGGCCGTTGTCACGTTGACGATCAATCCGGCTCTGGACGTCACCGCCGATGCCGACCAGGTCCTTCCCACCGAGAAGATACGTTGTCGCGCGGAGAGATACGACGCCGGTGGCGGCGGTATCAATGTCGCGCGCTTCATCCACGCCTTGGGTGAGCCGGTCTCGGCGGTGTTCGCGGCGGGCGGATCCACGGGTAGCCGTGTGGTCGATCTGGTGAACGCTGCCGGGGTGCCCAACACGGCGGTCCGTATCGGCGGCTCCACCCGCGAGAGCTTCACCGTCAACGAGCGCACAACCGGCAGACAGTATCGATTCGTGCTTCCCGGTCCCGTCGTCAACGCAGCCGAGCAGGATCAGTGTCTCGACGCCCTGCGGCGAGCTGCGGCATCGGCTCGGTTCGTGGTGGCCAGCGGAAGCCTGCCCCCCGGGGTGCGGCCTGACTTCTATCAATGCGTCGCCGATGTGTGTCGGCGGGCGGACGCCCGCCTGATCCTCGACGCCTCCGGTGGCGGACTGACCCACGTCACGTCGGGCGTGCGCGTGCTCAAGCCGAGCGTTCGGGAACTGCGCGAATGCATCGGCCGGCCCCTGGACACCGAAGCAGAGCAGATCGCGGCGGCCCGCGAGCTGATCGCGCGCGGGATGACGGACGCGGTCGTCGTGTCGCTGGGCTCGCAGGGCGCTCTGGTCGTGGAGTCCTCGCGTAGCGAACGTGTTCCGGCAATCGCTGCGAATACCGTCAGCGGTGTGGGCGCCGGTGACGCGATGGTTGCAGGCATGGTGGTGGGACTGTTGCGGGGCTGGGAGTTGGGTCGCGCCGTTCGGTACGGAACCGCCGCTGCGGCGGCAAAGCTGCAGACCCCGGGCACGTCCACGTTTCGCCTGACCGACGTCGATCGGTTGTTCGGTGACTCGGTGGATACCGGATCCGAAAACGTCATTATTTCGTCATAATTTACGCGATTTTTCGCATTGCGGCCTCCGTAGTGGCACCATGATCATGTGACCGGCGAGGTCGGACCGGACGTTGAAATCGGCATGCGTCCGCTGCGGGATACCCTGTCTCAGCTGCGGCTTCGGGAGCTTCTCAACGAGGTACAGGAGCGCGTCGAGAAGATCGTCGACGGAAGGGACCGGCTCGAAGGCCTTCTGGATGCCATGTTGGTCGTCACCTCCGGTTTGGAGCTCGACGAGACGCTGCGCACCATCGTGCGGACGGCGATCGAGCTGGTCGACGCCCAGTACGGCGCGCTGGGGGTGCGAGGCCACGACCACGAGCTCGTCGAATTCATCTACCAGGGGATCGACGAAGCCACCAGGGAACGGATCGGACATCTTCCCGAGGGCCGGGGGGTACTCGGTGTGCTGATCGACGATCCGAAACCGATCAGGCTGGATCAGATCTCGAAACATGCAGCCTCAGTGGGGTTCCCGCCCAACCACCCACCAATGCGGACTTTTCTGGGCGTACCGGTGCGCATCCGCGACGAAGTGTTCGGCAATCTGTATCTAACCGAGAAAGCGGGCGGCCAGCCGTTCAGTGAGGATGACGAGGTCCTCGTCCAGGCGCTGGCAGCAGCGGCCGGAATCGCCATCGAGAACGCGCGACTCTACGAACAGTCCAAGTTGAGGCAGTCCTGGATTGCCGCCACGCGCGACATCGGCACCGAAATGCTCTCCGGCGTCGATCCGTCGCGAGTGTTCCGACTGGTCGCCGACGAATCCCGGCATCTCAGCGGAGCCGAGCTGACACTCGTTGCGGTCTGCACCGACCTAGAAGACAACGACAGTCCGGTGGACGAGCTCGTGGTTGCGGCCACGGCGGGCGACGGCTCCGGGGCCCCGCTCACCAGCGTGGCCACCGGCGACGGCCCGATCGGCGAGGTGTTCGCCACCCAGGCTCCGGGTCGCTTCGAAGGGCTCCAGCTGGATGCCGAACACACTGCGCGGGGGCCTGCACTGGTCTTACCGTTCCGGGCAACCGGCGCCATTGCGGGGGTTGTGGTTGCTGTGCGGCCTGTGGGAGCGCCTCCATTCAGCGCTGACGAACTCGACATGATGGCGGCGTTCGTGGATCAGGCGGCGCTGGCGTGGCAGCTCGCCACGACGCAGCGGCAATTGAGAGAACTCGACGTGCTGACCGACCGGGATCGCATCGCCCGGGATTTGCACGACCATGTCATTCAGCGGCTGTTCGCCGTGGGCCTGGCCTTGCAGGGCACGATCCCGCGGGTGCGCACGGCCGACGTCCAGAATCGGCTCTCCGAGTGCGTGGACGATCTGCAGCAGGTGATTCAGGAGATTCGCACCGCGATCTTCGATCTGCACGCGGGGCAAAACGGCAATACACGGCTCCGCCAGCGGCTCGACGAAGCCATCGCGGCCTTCGCGAGCTCCGACGTGCACACGACCGTCAAGTTCTCTGGGCCGCTGTCGGTTGTCGACGCGGTTCTGGCCGACCACGCCGAAGCGGTCGTGCGCGAGGCGGTCAGCAATGCGGTTCGCCACGCCCATGCCACCGCGCTGACCGTCGCGGTGACCGCCGGCGAGGAGTTTCGCATCGAGATCACCGACGACGGTGACGGCATCCCCGCGGATGTGACCGAAAGTGGTTTGAGCAATTTGCGCCGACGTGCCTCCGAGGCCGGCGGCACGTTCTCGGTCGGACCGGGGTCAGGCGGGGGCACGCAGCTCGTCTGGAGCGCGCCGTTGCGATGATCTCTCGGTGGCCTCAGCTGAGCGCGTCGAGGATGGTCGAGTCAGCCAGCAGCCCCTCGGTGTACAACTCGAGCGCGGGTCCGATCATGTCATCGGCGTAGTCGCGCAGCACGGCCGCCATATTGTTCGGCGTGGGATGGCGGCGCCGGTACAGCAGGAAACCACCGGTGTTGTTGAGCGCGAGGAACACTGCCCGTCCGCGAGGATTGCGGCTGGGCTTGACCGTTCCGGCGCGCACACCGTCGTCGAGATAGTCGATGGCATTCTCGATCATTCTGTCCAGCAGGCTGCTGCCCAGCTCGCGACCGTCTTCCATGCTGCGCACCAGATAAGCCATCATGGGTGCGAATGACTCGATTCCGGCGATCGCAGCAAGCCACGATGCTGGGTCGTGCGACTGCAGCGCTTCGTCTTTGGAGGCGCGAACGGTCTCGATGATGTAGTCGTCGCAGGCCTTGATCAGGTTGCGTTTCGAGCCGAACAGGTCGCGAACGGCACCTGGGCTTAGTCCGGCGGCCGAGGCGATTGCGCGCATCGGCGTCCGGAATCCCTGGGCGCCGAACTTCGTCACCGCGGCGTCTCGGATTTGCGCGCGTAACTGCTCCTCGGCGGCCTGAACGGCGATCTTCGCGTCATCGAGGACGGTCATGTCAACAACTCCTCCGGTTCGGAGACGGGGTCTCAGTTATGCAGCATCACCCGTGGGGACGCGTTCGATTAGGGTCGTTGGTTCCGCTCCGACGAGACCAAAGTCCTCAATGCGCCTGAGTAGCCGACCAGAGCGAGATAGCTACCCGCTGCTGCGAATCCGAGGTGCACCACCGGCCAGAGTGTGCTGCCGGCCATGCTGAGATCCACGCGGTCAGCGACGAATGTCGGAAACGCGAGTAGCAGGATGCTCCTGATGATCACCAGCCATCCGAACGCAGAGATCACAATGGCGGCGGGACTGTGCCACAGCTGGTGAAACGCAACCACGGTCAGTCCACAGAGAAGTCCGAAACCGCCCAGCGCCCAGCACCATAGGGCGCTGCCGGTAAGGGCGGCGTACAGCGACTCCCGGTGCGGTGTGTCGAGGACGGCGGCCGCGCAGGCGATCGCCAGGAACGGCCCCAGCACTCGCGCGAACTGCACGGTGCGGTTCTGGGCTTGGGATGCGCTCACAGTCATACCGATGTGCTACTGACTGGATGCGGTCGCCTGGTCATGGCGTTGCTTGTGGATGCGGTTGTTCACGATGTGCTCCACCAGGATCGGTACGAAGGTCTGGATCCGGGCATCGTCGAATTGTTTTGAGGCCGCCTCGCACCATTCCAGGATTTCGGCGTCACGCCGGGGATCGTTGCGACCTTCGTGCTCTGCCAATTTCCTGGCCACCTCGGCGACCGAACGCGCCGCCGCGGCGCTGCGCCGATCCGTGGGGACCGGGCGGTCCGGGATGGAGTCAAGCAGTTCCAGGGCGCGTTGTTGGTCCGTCTCCGGCGAGATGACACGAAGGGTCAGGTGGTGTCCGTTCTGACCGATCACGATCACGCTGGGCGGCTCCGCGCTCTCGAAGCTGACCAATCGGACGGTGTCCGCACTGCCATAGGACATTTCCGGTGCGGCCGCAGTCCAGCCGTCATTGCGGTACGCCACCGCTGCCACCGGTCCGACTCGGTCGTGAACGGCGCCGAGCAGCTCGGGCAGTGCATCGGTGAGGCGTTTCGAGCGCGGCCACCACGCGCCGTCGACGTGCTCCGAGGGTTCTCGACTTCCCGTGATCTGCAGTCGTTTTTGAGCGGATTCCATCGCTTCATCAGCCACGCCTCGATTGTGTGGGCGGTCATTCCGAGCCGCTATGGCCTTTGGTCACCTCTTCGGCGGAGACCTCAATGAGGGCGGAAGTCCTCTTGTGGATGCTGTCGCGGTTTTCGCAAGGTGAGAGTGTGAAGCACATCGTGGTGAACCGGTACGGCGGACCCGAGGCATTGGTCACCGAGTCCGCCCCGGAGCCCGTCGCAGGCCCGGGGGAGGTATGTATCCGCGTGGCCGCGGCGGGGGTGTCGTTCACCGATCGTCTGCTGCGCGCGGGGACCTATATGGGAGGTCCCAAACCGCCCTTCACACCGGGATATGCCGTTGCGGGAGTCGTCGAGCATGTAGGTGCGGGGTGCGCGGGTGTGCAGCCCGGTGACTCCGTCGTCGCGTTGCTTGTGTGGGGTGGATACGCCGAGAAGGTCTGTGTGCCCGAGCCGTTGGCAATCCGTGTGCCGGCGGGCATTGATCCGGCCGTGCTGGTCGCCCTCGCGTTTCCCTACATGACGGCCTATCAGCTCATCCATCGCGCCGCGGAGACCAAACCAGAAGAATGCGTGCTGTACCACGGAGCGGCCGGCAGGGTCGGTATCGCACTGCTGGAACTGGCACGCCCCGCCGGCCTGACCGTGTACGGCACGGCGGCTTCGCGGGACTGTGGCGTCGTCGCCGAATTGGGCGGAGTGCCGATCGATTACGCGAAGGAGGACTTCCTCGAGCGGGTTCGCAGTCTGCCGGGCGGCGGTGTGGACGTCGTGTTCGACGGAATCGGAGGACGTCTGACTGTCAGGTCGTTTCGGGCGCTTCGGCGTGGGGGGAGGCTGGTGCTCTTCGGGCACTATTCGACGTTGAAGGACGACCGTCGGAATCGCCTCGGTCAGCTGGAGTGGTACGCGGCGACGGGGGCAGTGGTCGCGGCCGGAACGCTCGATCCGCATCGACGAGTGCTCGGGTATCGGATCGCGGAGCTGCGCGATCGCCATCCCTCCTGGTTCGAAGTCGATCTGAATAAGCTGATCACCCTCTACTGCGCAGGCACCGTCAAACCGATCATCGCCGCCAGAATCCCGCTCTCCGATGCACGACGGGCACACGAGATGCTCGAACAATCACCCGGGCCCGGCCAGATAGTCCTGGTCCCACACGGTTGACAGCCGGGCGAGTTCATGCTGCACGAGAAACTTTGACGCGACCGGAACGCAACTGCGGTGCGCGACTCACGCCGCAACGGTGACATCGACCGACAAAGCCTCGGCAATGGCGTGAGCCGACGCCCAGTCACCCTCTCGAAGCATCCGTGCGAAGTCCTCTGCCAACAAGCTCTGCGCGCCTAACTGGGCCAGCCACGCCGACACAATCGTGGTGATCTCGTCCGCTGTGGCACGGACGCAGCGTTCGCGATGCAGACGGTCTGTCAGGACGTAGACGGTCCGAACCGGTTCCCTGCGACGTATCAGACCGTTGAGCGTCTTCATCGTTCGATCACATCACCGTCAAGCCCATCGCACTAAGGCCGAAGTGCGGCGATCAGCGAGTCTTTGGTCCCATCGATCGTGGGCCCAGCGGAGACTCGTCGTGGTGCGGCGTGAAGGGCCAGCTTTTCGAAAAACCAGTCGCGGGCAAGTCGAGCGACCTGTTCGAGGGTGCCGGGTTCGTCGAACAGGTGCGTGGCGCCGGGCACCAGGGCGATGGCACACTCGGCCGACATCGCTTCGCGTGCCCGAGAATTCAGTTCGAGCACCATTTCGTCACGGCCGCCGACGATCAACAGGGTCGCGACCGTGACGTCGCCGAGCTTGGCGCCAGCGAGGTCGGGCCGACCGCCGCGCGACACGACAGCCTTGATATCGACGGGCGAGTCTGCCGCGGCACCTGCGCCCGTGCTCGCGCCGAAGTAGCCCAAGGGCAGGCCGGCGATCTCGGACCGGCCGGCGAGCCAAACAGTCGCATCGATGAGCCGCCGTGCCAGCATTTCGATGTCGAAGACGTTGGCGCGGTCGGCTTCCTCGGCAGGTGTCTGAAGGTCGAACAGCAGCGTCGCGAATCCGGCCTCGTTGCAAACCTTTGCGACGTAACGGTTGCGCAGGCTGTGGCGGCTGCTGCCTCGCCGTGGGCGAACACGACTGCGCCGCGCGCGTGGTGGGGAACGGTGAGATAACCCTGGAGGAAGTCCGCGACGTGGATGTCGACCAGCTCGGTGAAAGTCTGGACCAACGATTGTGGAGGCGCGGCGCTCATCGCTCGCCTTCTGCCGAGTCTCGCGCACCTTCTGGGTCGAAGCGGACGCGGCGCTCGACCACCTGTCGGGCCAGTGCTGTCAGAGACATATCGTGGCTGTAGGCGTGGGCCCGCAGTCGCACCAGGGCATCGAGCACGGAAAGCCCCAGCTGTGCAGATACCATTCCTGCCGCCTGGTGTACTTCGGCCCGCCACAGAGCCGGCGTCTGACCGCTCGAGATCCCCGCGCGGGCGGCGGTGTCGATTCCGCTGCGAGCATCGAGTGCCAGCAGCAGCGCAGTGTCGGCGTAGACGAGGGCATCGACGAGGTTGTCGCTGTCGAGTTCACGAGGGAGGAAGCTGTACAGATTCAACGCACCGACGCGTATTGCGCCGAGGGCAAGCGGAAAACTGTGTATCGCCCCCACCCCGAGGCGTGCCATGTGGGCCGCGAACATCGGCCATTGACGCATGCTCAACGATGAAGCCATGTCGTCGGCGAGGATGGGCTGCCCGGTCGAGACTGCGTCGAATCCCGGGCCCTCACCCAGCGTCGTTTGCAGCGTGTCGGCCTCTTCGGCTTCCGGCCCGGTGAAGTACACCGGCTCTACGGATTCCGGTCCCGTCGCGAACATGAGGCCGGCCCCGCCGACGGTGAGTGCCTCGACGCACTCAAGGCACGCGTGCGCCGGCGAGACCGGCGTCTTCTCTCGCATCGCCCGCAGGGCGACGGCAGTCCATATCCGCGCGGCGCGATCACTGTCCATCGCTTATCTGCCCCGATCGTGAACTGGAATCTCGTGAACGCGTACGGAACCGGTTCCACCGGTCATTCAGCTGCGTCCTGCGCAGCGTCAGTGACTGGTTCACTCGTCATCGATGACGTGGACAGCGGCTTCTTCTGCCGAGGCGGCACCCCCGCTGATCCCGACGTCGCTGGCCACCAACTCTGCCTCGGTATCCTCGCCGAATCCCAAGTCCGGAGCCACCAGTCGGCCTGCCCTCGCTCTTCCCACCTCGCGGTGGGAGGGAAACTCGGCTTCCCGTTCGGCGGCATCCGACCGCTGTTCTTCGTCCTCGTCGTACAGAACGTTGAGCCGCGCCGCGGGAAACGCCACTTCCGATGCGAATGTTCGGCTCAGGTACGAACTTTCGGATGGTGAGTAACCCTCGTCGAGGACGTCGGCGACACCCCGATCGATGAGGGTGTCCTCGGGCTGAAGTTGGTTCTCGTCGTCGGTGCTGTACTCACCCGGCCCGGGCGCGAATGCTGAGGTGTCCATGTCGATAAACGGATCGGTCAGCTACCGGTGCCTGGGTGCATGGTTTCTCGTGCCGTGACGGCATACTCAGTCATGGTGTGCTCCTCGCTTTTTCGCCATGGTGAACTCATCCCAAGGGATCATTGGATTCTGACCCGGGGCGTGCCCCCGGCGAAGGGCCTTTCGGCCCTAGGTTCATGACAAATGCCTCCAGTGACGTCGGGCGGCCCGACGTAGCGTCGCAGCGATCGGCGTGATGCCGGAAGGGAGGCTCATATGTCTGAAGAATCGTCCCGTCATGGGATCGTGGTCGGCACCGACGGGTCGGCGTCGGCCTTGAACGCGGTGCGCTGGGCCGCAGCCGAAGCCAAGCTGCGCCACCTCCCGCTCACCATCCTTCACGTCACGGAGGAGACCAGACGGGCCCAGCAGGCAGGGCAGATACCCGATGAGGTGCTTTCGATAGCGGAAAGCGAGGGGAGTGCCGTCATCGCCGAGGCCGTTGCGGCAGCTCGAGGCGAATGGGCCAACGGCGATCTCGATCTCGAAATAGACTGTCCGACAAGTCAAGTCATAGGAGCGCTCGTCGACTCATCCCGGCAGTCGCACTTGATCGTGGTAGGGTCTCGCGGGTTGGCAGGCAGGCACCGACGCTCGATCGGATCGATCGCCGTCGGCCTGCTGCATCACGCTCACTGCCCGGTAGCTGTTGTCCACGATGAGGCTTCGCCGCAGCCCAATTCGCATCACAAGCCCGTCCTGGTCGGCATCGATGGTTCACGGGCTTCGATGGTTGCCGCGGCGACGGCGATGGAGGAGGCTTCGCGACGGGGCGTCGGTTTGCTCGCCCTCCATGTGTGCAAAGACGATGCCGAGTCCGCGGCGATCTCAGGCTCGCGCAGGTCCACACTCGAGGCCGAAGCCGAGGCGTTACTCCGCGATCACCTGAGAGAACTACGGCAACGACACCCGCAGGTAGCCGTGCACATGCTGGTCCGCTTCGCCGCCCCGGCCCGTCACATTCTCAATCAGGCCGAGCGCGCGCAATTGGTCGTCGTCGGCAGTCACGGGCGTGGCGCGCTGACCGGCGCGTTGCTGGGCTCGGTCAGCACGACTGTCGCCAAAGACGCGCACGTTCCAGTGCTTGTCACCCGCCACGCCTAGGAACGCGCTTCGGCCACCACCAAGTGGTTTGGCTTCGCGAGGAGCGCGCCCCACGCTTCATCGATCGCGAACCGGACAGCCTCGTCGGTTTCCTGGCCGGGGTCCCCCTGCAGTCGCGACACCAACGCAGTCGCCAGGCGCAGCGGTGCGACGTTATGACGCCGAGCGGTTCCGATGATGTCGAGGAACGCGTCATCGAGGCTGCAATGCGCGAGAGCGACCAGCACACCCTCTGCGGCGCACAGTGTTCGACGACCGTCGCGGTACGGACTTTTCAAGGCGGGATGCGTTCCCAACGCCATGTCACCCTGCCCTTCTCGCCGACGGGGACGCCGCAGCGCGCGGCTTTTCGGCGCTCGGCCTGGGATAGCGCAGCAATGCCGCGATGCCACCGGCCAGCGCCGTCCCGGCGTCACAGCGCACTACCGCCGAACCCGTCGCAAGCGCGGCATAGGGAAGTGCCTCGTCGGCAAGGGCGATCCGGCGCGGCGCTTCGCCCAGGTCGGACAGCGAATCAGCATCAGCGGCGATCGCGGTCAAGTCCTCTCCTGCGACCACCGTCGCGTTGCCGAGGTCGCCGACGAGCAGGACGTCGACGGCCCCGTCCCGCAGCGCCGTGCAGACGCGAGGCAGTCCCTGGACCGCGAAACCGGATTCCCGGGCGCGTTCTGCTTCGAATCGTGCGACAACGGTATTCACCGCGCTATGCATACGACACGCCAACTCCTCATCGATCGCCGTCGCCACATCGTGTTCGGCTGTGCGGCCGCCGCGCGCACCGGCCGGGAGGAACACCACGCGATCCGCGACGCGCTGCGGCAGGGCTGAGGCGACGTCGGTGCGCGCTCGTACTTCACCGCAGACCATCACGAGTTCGGCATGTGACTCGTCGACGGCCTTGGTGATTCGCTCGGCGATGGCCCGCACGTTGGTCCGGATCGCCTCGTCGATGGTGTGTTGCAGGTCGCCATAGCCGTTCCAGCCTGCGGTCGTCGGCTTGTGTACCTGAAAAGCCTGGCCCTCAACGACTTCGGTGTGGACTCCGGCGCCGCTGTGTACCGAGAGCTCAGCACCGAGATGGTCCACCGAGGCGAACACGAAGGTTGGTGTGAAAGCGCCGAAATCGAAGAGTGGCAGCACATAGGGGTAGTCGGACACGCGTAGATGGGTGACAGGCAGCGGGTTGTCCAACAGTTCGTTGAGTAGCAGACCTTCTCGTCCCGCGATGACCGCGCGGCTCTTCGGGCCGGCGCCGGGGCGGCTGTGCAGAACCGCCCGCTCGACTGCTCCCACGACGTGCTGGCTCAACCCGCTGTCTTCCAGATGGCGCCGGATCGCCGACCACCGCGATTGCGCCTGTTTCTCGGCATCAGCGGTGTTGCGGGTGTCATCGACGTACAGCGACACGAATGGCCCCTGTGCGTCGGCGATCCGTCGGAGGCGGTCAGCGTCCATGATGCTCCTCCCGGTCATCGGGGAGGATCCCCGCGTTGGTGTCGGTCCGGACGTCAAACTTGGCGTAGTCAGTGATCCCGAAGCGTTTGAACGTGCGGCTGTGGCGGCTGGACAGCTGCCGCGCTGCCTCCTCGGCGCCGATTATCCGGGGGTTGGTGACGTCGAAGGACGAATTGCCGACGGTGATGGTCGCGTGGTTCTCAGCAATCGCATTGCGCAGCCAATCCACCCCCGTGCCATAGGGAAGGGGAACTATGAAACCGTCAGTGACCCGGTCAGCGACAACCGGCGTCACACGTTTCCTGCCTGAGACGCGCCCGGTGTGGTGGATCGCAGCGGCGTACCAGTGCTTCCGGCCTGCCAACCGCAACATTGCGGGATTGAGGAAGTGCTTGTTGAACTGCCGCACCGCATCGGTGACGGCGTTTCCGGTCTTGTTCGGCATCTCCCGATGCTCGTCAAGCCCGCGGTTTGTCTCACAGGGCCAAGCGGACATCGATTCGGTGACCTAAGACCGCAGTCCCGCAGCGGGTGACCTTCGTCCCTACCGCCGCGGGATGTGCGTGGAAAACGATGGGTCCGGCCCACTGTTCCCGGAGGTGCGAACATGTCCATGTCGAGCGCGCGGACCGTCCCGACTCAGAGCCAGCTCGACGACGTCGCGTGGCAGTTCCTCCGGTCGGAATTCACCGGCGAGGTCTATGCGCAGTGGCCCATCGACCGTCGCCTCGACGTGTTTCTCCTGCATCGCGGGTACCGCCGCTTACACGACGACGGATCTGCCTACAGTGCATTGCTTGACCGCGTGATGGCCAATCTGCCTGTCGCGGCCCGCATCGGATTGCTTCCACCGAAGATCGTGACAGCGCCATGACAGTGATCCGCAAGACAGCCGACGATTGGGCGAACCACGGAACGTCGACTCTAAAAGTACTCGTGCTGGTTTCACGGGCGTCGGCTTGGCCAATCGCTATCCCGCGAGCCAGGACGTGCCGGTGAGCGGAGACGCGCTCGCGGTAGCACGCGCTCTCTGTCGCGCCGTCTGCTGGCCTTGACGGCGCAAGACATCGAAAGCGTCACCCATGAGCACGTGGTCTCACTCGACTGATGAAAATGCGGGACTGGGGCGCGCGGATTTTGCTCTGCGGCACCGGAAGTCGGTGACCGGCCGGCGTGGCACGGCATGACGACCGGCACCCCAAGACGGGACCAAGGGCCCTAATGCCGTTGCGTTGCAACCCATAGCGTAAGTGGCGAAACGCCCGGTTCGTTCGACGACGAGGAGCAGTCATGGATTGGCCGACCGCGGCAGTGCTGATCGCCATCGTCGTTGCGGTGATGGCAGTAGCGACGACCTACATCGCCGGTCGCTACTCGAAGTGAGGGGAACCACCATGGGCGAAGAAACTCGGTACGGCATCCTGGTGGGTGTCGATGGCTCCCGGGAATCGGCGGCGGCGGTCCGGTGGGCGGCCCGCGAGGCCCAGTTGTTCGGTGTGCCGCTCACGCTGATGTGTGTGGTGACCCCGGTATCGGTGAATTGGCCGGTCGGCCCGCTGCTTGAAACCATCAGCGAATTCGAACGGCAGAATGCCGAGCAAGCGCTGAAATATGCTCGCGAAGAGGCGCTGTCGATCTCAGCCGCGGGCAATCCAGTCGATGTCCGCGCCGAGCTTCAGCGAGGTCCGACACTGCCTGCGCTCATCGATGCCTCCAAGGAGGCGCAGATGACTATCGTCGGTAGCCGCGGAATGGGGACGCTCAAGCGGCTGGTCATGGGCTCGGTCAGTACCGGTCTCATCCACCATGCGCACGGGCCGATCACCGTCGTGCACAGCCGATCCGGTGAGCTGCCCGATACTGGTTTGCCCATCCTGCTGGGAATCGACGGATCGCCGGCGTCGGAGGCTGCCACCGCGGTCGCGTTCGAAGAGGCGGCCAGGCGCGGCGTAGTCCTGCTGGCCGCGCACGTATGGAGCGTCGGATACGGCCTTCCCCTGGAGGGCGCTGACTTGCGCGGCTACGAGCAGCAGGCCGAGGAAACGCTCGCTGAGCGTCTGGCCGGCTGGCAGGAGCGCTACCCGCAGGTCGAGGTCCAGCGTCACGTCGAGTTTGACGAGCCGGCTCACTGGCTTGTCCAGAAATCACACACCACCCAGTTGGTGGTGCTGGGTAGTCACGGTCGCGGCGGGTTCACCGGAATGCTCCTCGGGTCGATCAGTTCGGCTGTGGCACAGTCGGTGAGCGTACCGCTGACGGTGGTTCGGCCGAGATGACCGACGTATCGGTGCCGCCTCCGCCGCCTCCTCCGCCGCCGTCCGTCACGCCGGCCGACTCGTTGGGCAACGCGGCCAAGCAGCGGTGGTACCGCTCCTTTCCGGTGATGCTCATCTTCGCGATGATCGCAGCGGTGGTCGTCGCCTCGGGTGTTATTGCGCTCGTGCTGACCGGTGAGGCATCCGATGGGCCGCGTCGACTGGCGCCCGCGCAGCACGCCGAGTTGACGCAGTGGTGGGCGACGGCGTACCCGGAGGTGGCGAACCTGCAGGAGGCGCTGGATGATTCAGAGCGCGCACTCGAGCGCCTGGATGCCCCTGCGCTCGCCGCAGCCTGTCAGCGGGTGCACGACTCGGCCGCCGTCGATGTCGCCGCACATCTGCCGTCGCCAGATCGGGAATTGACCGCAGAATTGAACGCTGCGACAGAGGACGCGCACGAGGCTTCCCACATGTGCATGGCAGTGATCGGTCGGACGACGAATGAGTATGACGCCGAGTTCGTCGCCGACATCGAGCAGGCGAACCGGCACGTGAAGGCGGCCGTGGCGATCGTCAACCGCTATCTGACACAGGAGCCGCGCTGGTCGGCGCGCAAGTAGAGGCGCATCTCAGCGTCACGGGCGAGACAGGTGCCGGATCAGGAAGTCGCAGTGATCGTGGGCGACTCGGTCGCGCACCGGGCCGTGATATACGTCGTAATGCTCGACCGGATGCTTTTTGATCGCTACGTTGCTGCTCTTCCCCGCGTTGTGTTTGACGAAAGCCGACGAGATCTGGGCGTCGTTGCGGGCGACTGTGACCAGCACGGGGCATCGGATTCTCTCGACGGTGCCGCTGCGATATCGCGGGGCATGGAAAAGAAACCGGGGCGTCACCCTTGATGGGGGGTCATCTCGGACGCGTCACGATCACAGGAACTCTCGCAGCCTGGACGACGGCACTGCTCACCGAGCCCAGCAGCGTGCTTGCGATGGCACCGTAGCCGTGACTGCCCACAACGACGAGCTGCGCTGATTGCGCATGCTCGACGAGTTGGTGAGCCGGTCTGTCGGGAATCACGATGCGCTCGACGACCACGTCGGGGTAACGCCTCTGCCACCCGGACAGCTGGCGAGACACCTCGTCGTCGACCTCGGGCCGGATGTCCTCCCAATCGAAACCGGGCATTTCGAACGCTCCCGGCGACCACCAGGCATGCAGCGCGACAAGTTTGACGCGTCGCAGCGCGGCTTCCTCGAAGGCCAGTTTGACGGCCGGCTCCGCCTCGGGGGAGCCGTCGAAGCCCAGTAGCACGGGCGCACCGGCATCAGGTGGCGGCTCGTCGTCGTGGACGACGACGACCGGGCAATGGGCGCGGTGGACGAGTCCGGTGCTCACGCTGCCCAGGATCGTCCGTGCGAGCGCACCCTGGCCGCGGGAACCGACGACGACCATGCCTGCCGATTTGGAGGCTGCCACGAGAGCGGAAGTCGGCGTTGCGACAACGAATTCGGTGGTGACAGCCACTGTGGACCCGGAGAGTTTGTCTGCGATCTGCTCGGCGTCGGCGAGGATCTCTCGACCGACCTCCGCCTGCCAGTCCATGTAACCGGTGGGTATCGGCGCCACGGGCCACGCGGCGATGGGAAGGGATGCCGCATACAGAATTGCCAAAGGTACGTCGCGTATGGCCGCTTCGTTGGCGGCCCATTCGAGAGCGGGCTCGGAGGACGTCGAATCATCGACGCCGACAACGATCCGTTCGAAATCTGTTTGAGCGGCCATCGTGTCATCCTTTTTTCGGCGCCGGTGTGCGTGGTTCTGCGATTTCGACACTAGGAGAGTTCCCGCCTCGACTGTAGAGACCTTCGGCCCTTCCGGACCGGCCTTGTGCGCAGCAGACTTCCGGTCATGCTCAGAGAGCTCGTCGGCCTGCCCATGACTCTTGCGACTTCTGGTACCCGGGCAGCCGTCGGAACGACGAGATCCGCTGTCACCGCGGTGGCCGGCGTGGCCCTCAGTGGTGAGCCGATCTCTGACCTGACCGCAATGGGGCGAGCTCTTGCCGGGGTTGCGCTGGAAGCAGTGGGCGGCCCCCGCGCTCGGCGCACGTCATCGCACGGGTCGCGGCGCTGGGTCGAGGTGCGTGGGCTCGAAGGCGAAGACGGTGAACTGATCGGCGACGCCGTGCTCAGCGCGATCTGGGCGACACCGGGAGTTCACGATGCCGTACTCCTCACACCCATCTCGCGGGTATTGGTGACGGTCGGCGACGGCGGTCCCTCGGCCGCGCGGCTGTCGGCTGTCGTCGCCGAGGCTGAGCGCAGCACAGGCGCGGCGGCGCCGACATCTGCATGCATCAGCCTGCCCGGTGACGACGAGGTGCTCGCAGCCCGCGTTGCGGCGGTCGGGGTCGCCGCAGCAGCTGTGGGGTTGACGATGGTTGGGGGGGCTCTGGGGCTGCCCCGCCTCGCCAACGCAGTGTCGGTACCTACCACGGTCGTTGACCACACGCCCGTTCTGCGCCGCCAGATCGAAGAACGTGTGGGTGCCGATGCCACCGACATGCTTTTTGCGCTGGCTAATTCGGCAACCGCGGCGCTCACCGCGTCGCCGGCGTCGGCGGTCGCGGAGGCACTGGGGCGGGCGGTTCTTGTCACAGAAGCGTGGACTGCACGACGCGTGTGGCAGGATCGCGAACCTGAACTCGCGCACCGCCCCACGTCGGGAGGTGCTGCACGCACGAGCCGCACCGATCTGATTCGCACTGAAGGGCCGGCTGATCGCTACGCAAGCCACGCCGCGGCCGTCGGGCTCGGGGCCGCCGCGGCACTCGGCGCGGCGACCGGCAGCGCGGATCTTGCCGCGCAGGCCGCTCTGATCGCCGTCCCGAAACCGTTGCGTGCGGCGCGAGAAGCTTTCGGTGCCACGATGACCCGGGGGCTGGACGCCCATCATGGATCGCTTGTGATGTCCTCCAGGACTCTCCGATTGCTGGATCGTGTGGACGCGATCGTGATCGATCCACGGGCCCTCTACGCCCGCGGCGTGACAGTCAGCCGAATTCGTGGACTGGAGAACTCGCATCGGGCCTCGGCATGGGAGGCTGCGCGAACCGCCTTGGAGAGGGGTGAATTGGGTGTCGGCTGGCATCCACTTTCCACCGTTTGCCCCGAAAAAGATGTCGGCGAGGTGCTCGTCAGCCCAGTTCGGGACCCGCACGCCTCTGCGCTTCTTGCCGAGGCGCGCAGAACCAATCTGCGCGTGATCTCGGTTGAGGATGACGGGCTTCATTCTCTTGCAGAAGGTTTCGACCAACTGCAGATGGCCCGAGGGTCGGTGGACAATGCCGTCGCTGACGCGGTGTCGGCACTAACCTCTGAGGGAGCGACTGTCGCACTGGTGACCACGTCGGAGATGAATGTCTCGCATTCCGCCCACGTCACGATCGGCCTGATGCGCGAGGATGATTCGCCACCGTGGGGCGCCGATGTCTTTGTCACAGATCTCACCGGGGCTTGGCGCGTACTGCGTGCGTTGCCGGCAGCTCGCCGAGCCAGCGAGCACGCGGTGAGACTGTCGGCGTCGGCGTCGGCAATCGGTGCACTGATGCTGGTTCCCGGCGTGGTGGGACGCGGACCGGCATCGGTGAGCATCGGCTCGGCCGCCAGTCTGTGGAGTGGTGTCACCGCCGCCAATAGAGTGTTTCGCGATCCAGCCCCTCACCCGGAACCACGCCATGATTGGCACTGCCTACCGGCCGACGAAGTCTGCCGATTGCTTCCCCGCCCGGCGGACGACATCCCGGTCGACGACTTGAGCGGTGGGCCGGCCGCCAAGGACAGGACGAGGTGGGCGGCGGTGCGGGAATTCTTTGCCGAGATGCGGCACGACCTGGACGACCCCATCACGCCGCTGCTCATCACCGGCGCGGCCGCGAGCGCGCTGCTCGGTTCCGCAGTGGATGCGGTTCTCGTCGCCGGGGTACTACTGGCCAACGCCGCCGTGTCGGCAGAACAACAGCTTCATGCCGAACATGTGCTGAACCGTCTCCTGGCGGTGCAGGAACCTGCCGCACGCAGACGGATCGGGCCATTGGAGACCGGAAGGCACGCGAGCGTAGCGGCCGACCGTCTGCGCCCCGGCGACATCATCGAGGTGCGAGGAGGTGAGGTAGTTCCGGCTGACGCACGGTTGCTCGATGCAGCAGACGTCGAAGTGGACGAGTCGGCACTGACCGGCGAGTCGCTCCCCGTGTCGAAGAGTGTCGGCGCCACCCCGGGCGCCCCACTCGCCGAACGCGAGTGCATGCTCTTCGGCGGCAGCACAGTGCTTTCGGGCACCGCGCTGGCGGTGGTGACCGCCGTCGGGCCCGGCACGGAGATGCGACGCGCCATGGCGATGGCGCCGCGGAAGTCCAGCGAGATCGGTCTGCACACCCAACTGCGACACATCACCCATCGCGCCCTGCCCGTCAGCGTCGTCGGTGGCGCGCTGGTCGGTGTGCTGGGCGGGCTTCGGGGTTTGCCGGCCAAGCAAGCTCTGGCCAGCGCCGTGTCGGTGATGGTGGCAGCGGTGCCCGAAGGGTTGCCCCTTGTCGCGACGCTTGCCCAGCAGGCGGCCGCGGGTCGGCTCAGCGACAAAGCGGTCCTGGTTCGAAACCCGCATTCCGTCGAAGCATTCGCCCGGCTCGATGTCGTCTGTTTCGACAAGACCGGCACGCTGAGCGAGAACCATCTGCGCGTGAGATCGGTGCATCCGATGTCCGGCCGTAGTGATTCCGAGGTACTCACCGTCGCAGCGCGGACCACCTTCGCGCGAGCGGGGCACCGGGCTCAACACGCCACGGATCAGGCCATCCGAGAGGCTGTCGAGGGAGACCGAAGTCAGTCTGGCCAGGACATTGACGACCGCGACGCATTCCTGCCGTTCCAGTCCGATCGCCCCTTCGCCGCAGCGCTAATGGGCAAGACCATCGCTGTCAAAGGTGCGCCGGAGACCCTCTCGGCGGCTGTCTCCGACGGTGGCGGTGCCTTCGCCGGCCTGGTTGCCGAAATGGGTGAGCAAGGCCTGCGGGTGCTCGCTGTCGCGGAGCGCCACCTCAGTGACGAGCAAGCGGCTGCCGCGGCAGCGGATGCGTCGTACTTCGAGTCGCTGTGCCGAAGTGGGTTGACTTCGGTCGGACTCATCGGGTTGGCCGACACTCCGCGGCCGGCGGCCCGCGACCTCCTCGAGGAGCTGCAGCGCCGCCATATCGGGGTCCGGCTGATCACCGGCGATCACCCGGTCACAGCCCGAGCCGTCGCATCCGAACTCGGATTGATCGTCGGTGCCGACGAGGTGATCATCGGAACAGACTGGGAAACAATGACTCCCGAACAGCGAGAAGCGGCGGCCGTGCGGTGCCGGGTGTTCGCGCGGATGTCGCCGGAGCACAAGATCGATGTGATCCAGGCGCTGGAGAAGATGGGCCTGGTGACCGCGATGGTCGGCGACGGCGCAAACGACGCGGCAGCGATTCGCGCTGCGAGTATCGGAGTGGGTGTGGTGGCCCGCGGCAGTGACCCGGCGCGGACAGCAGCGGATGTCATGCTTCTCGACGGCCGCATCGAGGCGCTGCTGGATGCGATCGACGAGGGGCATCAGTTGTGGCGGCGGGTTCATTCCGCGGTGTCGGTCCTTCTCGGTGGCAATGCCGGCGAGGTGGGTTTCGCGCTGATCACGACCTTGCTGACGGGAGACTCGGCGCTGAACACGCGGCAGATGTTGCTGGTGAATCTCCTGACGGATGCGTTTCCGGCGGCAGCGTTGGCCGTCAGCGAGCAGAAGAACACGTCACCGGGCCCGCATGATGAGGCGGCGCTCTGGAAAGACATCGGTATCAGGGGAGTGGCCACGGCCAGTGGTGCGACATTGGCATGGCTGGTAGCCCGCCCCACCGGCACCGCGAGGCACGCTTCGACGGTGGCACTGGTCGGACTCGTCGGTGCGCAGCTGCTGCAAACGCTCATCGACTCCAACAGCCCCGGCGTGGTCCTGACCTCGGTGGGCAGTCTCGCGGCCATGGGCGTCGTCATCAGCACGCCCGGCGTAAGTCAGCTTTTCGGCTGCACGCCGTTGACGCCGATCGGTTGGGCGCAGGGTCTGCTGGCGGCGTCGGCGGCCACCGCGGTCTCGACGTTCGCCCCAGGCGTCCTCGGCAATATCGCCGAGCGCCTGAGGCCCGCGAATTCAGCTGAGCAGCAGACTGACAGCGCCGAAGTAGAACAGGATCGACAGTAGATCCTGGAACACGGTCGCGAGCGGGCCGGCGCCGAAGGCGGGATCCTTGCCGAGTCTGTGCAGCAGCCAGGGCAGGCACAGTGCGACCAGGGTCGACACCGTGCTCGCACCTACGATCGCCAACGAAACGGCGCTTGCCAAAGCGTAATTCGTAGTCATCACTGCCACGACAGGCCACATCATGCTGCCGAGCAGCAATCCCATCAACAGACCGGTCAAGCCTTCGCGCACGGTGATCCGCCGGATACCGACTCCGACTGAGAGTCCCCGGATTGCCAACGTCTCGGTCTGCGTGCCTACCGCGTCGGCGAGATAGACGATTCCGGGAACGAAATACGCGATGGCCAGATCAGCCTCGAGTACATCGTCGAACGCCGTCATCATCACCGCAGAGATCATGGCACCGAGAAGCCCGACGATGAGCCAGGGGAGCCTGTGCCACAATCGTTTTCGTACCGACTCCACGCTCGTCGACCTCGCTGACTCGACATCATGGAGAAACCCCCCGAGTCGCGCCAGATCTTCGTCATGTTCCTGCAGCAAGATGGTGAGCAGACGCTGCGGAGAGATCAGTCCAAGGAATGTGCGCTTCTCGTCGACGACGGCCAGATAGGGCTCAGCCCGGTGTACTGCCTGCCAGGCTGCAAGTTCCTGGTCGGTGCTGGGGGCAACCACCGGGGGCGTCGGATCCATCACGTCTCGCAGGCGCTGCTCGTCGTCGGCCGCGAACATCGCCTCGATCGTGGCGATTCCGACGATGCGGTGCTCGTCATCGAGGACAGCTACCGCAGATGCGCTCTCGAAGCGTCTGCCACGCATGGTGGCAAGCGCATCGGTGACCAAGACGTTCGGCCTGAATGCAGGAACTTGCGCGGATGCATGGTGCAATGCCTGGTCGGCAGGTCCGAGTAGAGGATGCTGCGTAGAGGTCAATGTCTGCTCCGGCGTCATCCGCCGACCTTGAGCGGACCATACGGTCTTCGAGCGGCGGCGGCGAGGCCGACCACCGCGTCTGCGATTCCTCGCGCGACTTCGTCGACGTCAGGGAACGCGTCGAAATCGGTTGTGATCCCAAAGATCAAGTCCTGTCCGTAGCTCAAGATCGCAACGGCGACTCGAAGCCTGAGCGCCACCGGCGGAACAGGAAGCATGTGCACGACGTCGCAGCCCATCATCTTCAGATGTCGCTGTGGCCCGGGCACGTTGGTCGCCAAGGTGACCACGCCTCGCTGAGGCAACGCTGTCACTGTACGGATCAAACGGGCAGCCATCGCGAACGGCAGAAGTTCGGTCGCGGCCATTGCGGCACTTGCGGCCTGCCGTTGCCCTCCGGCTTTGACCTGGTTGAGGCGTTGATGCACAGCCTTCAGCTGCTCAACTCGGTCTGGTTCGTCGACCGGCAGATACGGGAGCATCACCGATACTCGGTTGTCGAGGCGGTCCAGCGCATCGTTGCCCCGTACCGACACCGGCACCAGGGTGCGCAACGAATCCCGCTCAGGATGTTCACCGCGTCGTTCCAGCGCCGAGCGGAAGCTGTCTGTAATGGCCGACAGCGCAACATCATTGATGGTCACGTCGAAGGCCTGGCAGATCGACGCGACGTCGGCCAGAGGTACGTGCACGGCGCTGTAGCGGCGCATCGAGGTAACCGGGCCGTTCAGCGACGAGGTCGCCCCTGCCCGGAGCAAGCTGCTGAGGATTTCGACCGTGCCGCCGATGGTGGTCGTGACAGCCGAAACGGCGGTGGCCGCAGAGCGGGCCCACTGCAGAGGATTCAGTGTCGGCATCGGAAGAGAAAAGCCGGGACGTGCCTTTTCGTGTGCGGCGCGAATGGCGCCGACATAGGTCTCCTTGTCGCCTGCGTCGCTGAGTCCGGTCATCATCAGCATGGTGGCGATGCCGTCGGCGACGCAGTGGTGCACCTTCATCAGAATCGCCCAACGATCGTTGGCGAGTCCTTCGATGATCCAGCACTGCCACAGCGGCCGTTCCCTGTCGAGTCTGGGCTCCATCGCTTCCGCGGTGAATCGAAACAGGGCCTCGTCGTCGCCGGGGTGGGGAAGGGCGGCACGGCGAATGTGATGAGCCAGGTCCAATGCGGGATCGTCAACCCATTGCGGTGGGGACAGATCGAACGGCTGTCTGCGAACCACCTGCCGCAAACGGGGGATCGCCAGGACCCGTCGACCGATGGCCGCGACGATTTCCTCGTAATCGGGCGCCGGACCCTCTAAGACAGAAACCCCTCCGACGGCCAGGCTGATGTGCCGGTCTGCGTCTTCTGCGTACAGGAATCCGGCGTCGAGGGTACTCAAACGTGCCACACCGTGAACTATCTGCTGCGCGAACGCTTCTGTGCAGAGTCCGAGGTCCTTCGCCGGTAAGGACCAGCGGCCCTACTCAGCACATCCACTGTCGCCCCTCATCGACCGATGGCGGGGAAGCTCTGCGCTGATCCGTGTGTTGGCGGTCTGTCACGTCACCGCCGGCTCTACTGACGCATCGGTGGCGACGTAGCAGCAGGCATTGAGACTCATTGAGGCTGTGCGCGTTTCGACACCGGACAGCTTTGTGGTCATCGACCGCCCCAAGGGCGACCTTAAGACTCGGGGGTACCACCGCCTAGGGCCGAAGGTCATGTTTCCCTAGGAAAGGTGAATGAGTGTGATCACCAGGGACACAGGAGAATTAGCCCGTTTCCTGGATCCCGGATCACGTAAGAATTTGGCGGTATCTATTTTCGCGTACGTCTACTACTGTCAGAGAGCCACACTCAAGCAGCTGGGTGGTGGCAGATCCGCTGGTCCGTATGACCAGGGGCCGAGCGCGAGAGGCGGCCGTCAGTGCACCGTCGGATCCGGAGCCGGCGGATGCCCGGCGCTGTCGTCTGATTGTCACGAATGTCTACGAAAATTGTTGCGCTGGGTGCTCTTTCATAGCTCACACAGGGCCATCGAGCTGCGCGCAACAATCATGCGTTACGTGCAACAGCTGGGATCAAGCACGATGCACAAGGCCTGCAACGCCTCGCGTCGAACCCTGTGAAATACGTTCATTCCTCGGCGCTCCGACGAGACGATGCCGGCGTTGCGAAGTTGGCCCAGATGGTGGCTGACGGTTGATTCGCTGATTCCCAGCGCTGCCGCCAGGGCGCTGCTGGTCTCTTCCCCGTCGGAGCTTCCGAACAGCAGGGACACGAGTTTGATACGCACGGGGTCGGCGATCGCCTTGAGCCGCATCGCGATCTGTAACGCGACATCGTCGTCGACCGGCCCCGCTGCGACAGGTTCGCAGCAGACAGGCTGGGACATGTCGATGACCGGCAGTGCTTTCGGCATAGACGCATTCTGCCACAGTCTTGACATATATCAAAAAGGTGGCATGCTCAACGGAGCGCGTTACTTCGATATATGTCGCATTACTACCGTGGAGGTTGTATCATGTCTCGCATCCAACTGGCCCTCAACGTCGACAACCTCGACGAGGCGATCACGTTCTACTCCAAACTCTTCGATACAGCCCCGGCCAAGGTCAAGCCGGGCTACGCCAACTTCGCCGTAGCGGAACCGCCCCTGAAATTGGTGTTGATCGAAAACGCCGGCCACGGCGGCACGCTGAACCATCTCGGTGTCGAGGTGGCTTCCAGCGACCAGGTGCACTCCGAGATTGCCCGGCTTACCGGGGAGGGCCTGTTCACCGACGAAGAAATGGGCACCACCTGTTGCTTCGCCACCCAGGACAAGGTGTGGGTGACGGGACCGGCAGGGGAGAAATGGGAGGTCTACACCGTCCTCGCTGATTCCGAGACGTTCGGCACCAGCCCGCAGCATCTCATCGCAGGCAGCGGCGGCGAGGCTGCTGGGGTGTGCTGCGGCACCTAGCTTGCCCCATGGTGGCCGAAGTCGTTGCAGCGGTGGGCAACTGCGGAGAATGTCCACCGCCGCACGGCGTTCGCCCCGGTGAAGGGGCCCATTCATTCACTGTTCGCTTGCGCGCTGATTCGATAACTGTCAATATCGATGGATGTCGAAGTCAAGTGAGCGGTTCGCCGACGACCTGTGCTGTCCGCCCGGGGCCCTCCTGCGCGAGCCCCTCACAGCGACCGCATCCGGCGAGATGGCGGTCCGGTTCAAGGCGCTGGCCGACCCGGTGCGCCTGCAGCTGTTCAGCGCGATTGCCAGCCATGCGGGCGGGGAGGCCTGTGTGTGCGACGTGTCGGCGGGGCTCGAAGTGTCCCAACCGACCGTGTCGCATCACCTCAAGGTCCTTCGCGACGCCGGCCTGCTGACCTCCGAGCGCCGTGCCTCATGGGTCTACTACGCCGTCGTGCCCGAAGCGTTGGTCAGCCTTGCCGGCGTCCTCGGCGTCGGCGGGCAGCCCGTGGGGACGTCGGGATGACCGAGACCCCCACCGCCGCGACTCCGGCTGTCGTCGGCAAGCTGTCTACCCTCGATCGCTTGCTGCCGCTGTGGATCGGCCTGGCCATGGTCGCCGGCCTGCTGCTGGGCCGGTGGATTCCGGGTCTGAACACAGCTCTGGAAAGTGTTGCCATCGACGGCATTTCATTGCCGATCGCACTTGGCCTGCTGATCATGATGTACCCCGTCCTGGCCAAGGTCCGCTACGACCGCCTCGGCACCGTGACCGGCGATCGCAAACTGCTGCTGTCCTCGTTGATTTTGAACTGGATATTCGGCCCGGCGCTGATGTTCGCACTCGCCTGGCTGATGCTGCCCGACCTCCCCGAGTACCGCACCGGACTGATCATCGTCGGGCTGGCGCGCTGCATCGCCATGGTGATCATCTGGAACGACCTCGCCTGTGGCGACCGCGAAGCAGCCGCCGTGCTGGTCGCGTTGAATTCGATGTTTCAGGTGTTGATGTTCGCGGTCCTGGGCTGGTTCTACCTTTCGGTGCTGCCGGGTTGGTTGGGCCTGGAGCAGACGACGATCGACACCTCGCCGTGGCAGATCGCCAAGTCGGTCCTGATCTTCCTGGGGATCCCGCTGCTGGCCGGTTACCTGTCGCGCCGCATCGGTGAGAAGACCAAGGGCAGACGATGGTACGAATCGAAGTTCCTGCCCGTCGTCGGGCCCTGGGCGCTTTACGGCTTGCTGTTCACCATCGTCATTCTCTTTGCGCTGCAGGGGGATCAGATCACCAACCGGCCGCTTGATGTCGTGCGCATCGCCCTGCCGCTGCTGGTCTACTTCGCCGTCATGTGGGGCGGAGGTTACCTGCTGGGTGCGGTGATCGGATTGGGCTATGAACGCACCACCACTTTGGCGTTCACCGCCGCGGGGAACAACTTCGAGCTCGCCATCGCCGTCGCGATCGCCACTTACGGAGCAACCTCGGGGCAGGCGCTGGCAGGCGTGGTCGGTCCGCTGATCGAGGTACCGGTGCTGGTGGCGCTGGTCTACGTATCGCTGGCGCTGCGACGCAGGTTCAGCCTGCACATGCCTCAGACCGTCCCAAGCTCGCCGGAATCCCCAAAGGAGTAGCTGATGACCGAGAGCCCCGTAGCGTTCAAGCGGCACATCCGCGCCGACCTGTCCATCGATCAGCAGCACGCGCTGCTGACCGGCGCGGCACGTCTGCAACGTACGTTCGGTGACACCTTCGGGGTGGAGACCATCGAACGCTTTCTACATTCGTCCTACGACCAGTTCGCCGGTCGCGCTTCGGTTCCCAACTTCCTGCCGCTGCTGGCAGAACGGTTCGCCCGTCAACGCCTCATCGCGTTGGCCCGCGTCGAGGGCAAGGTCGCCGACGGCAAGCCCACTGTGCTGTTCCTGTGCACCCACAATGCCGGCCGCTCGCAAATGGCGCTCGGCTACTTCACCCATTTCGCGGGTGACGACGCGGTCGCATGGTCCGGTGGCTCGGAGCCCGGTGATCAGATCAACCCCTCGGCCGTCGCAGCAATGGCCGAGGTCGGTATCGACATAGCCGGCGAGTTTCCCAAACCGTGGACCGACGAGATCGTCCAGGCTGCCGACGTCGTGATCACCATGGGGTGTGGCGATGCTTGCCCGATCTTTCCCGGAAAGCGCTATGAGAATTGGGAACTGCCCGATCCCGCTGGGCAATCCCTCGACGCCATACGGCCGATTCGCGACGACATCGAGGAACGGGTCCGCCGACTCCTCCACGAGCTCGGCGTCGACGTCCGCCGGGAGCTGAAGAGTTGAATGAGCAAAAAGCCCAAACCGTCAGTGCTGTTCGTTTGCGTCAGGAACAGCGGCAAGTCGCAGATGGCCGCAGCCCTGATGCGCAAGCTCTCCGGCGACACCGTTGACATCTATTCGGCGGGCACCAGGCCCGGCAGCAGCGTCAACGCCCTCTCGGTGGAAAGTCTCCTGGAAGTCGGCGTCGACATCTCGGTCGAAAAGCCCAAACCCCTGGAGGCGCAACGTGTTCGGGAGGTGGACTACGTCATCACACTCGGCCGCGAGGCCCAGGTAGCACCCGTCGACGGCACGACTTTCGAAACTTGGGAAACTGACGAACCCTCCGAGCGTGGCATCGAGGGCCTTGAGCGCATGCGCCTCGTCCGCGACGATATCGCCATAAGAGTGAACGACCTATTTCGGCGCCTGACCGAAGATCGAAGTCATCCAGGGGACGTCAGTGTGCGTGGTCGTGGTCTCCGTGCCCGGTAAGGGGTAGCGGCTCGCTGACGGGCTTCGGCGCGGCTCCTGCAGGCGCCCCGACAGGCACAGGCACTGAAGCCGGGACCGGGTGTACATCAGGTGGATCAAGGACAGGCTCGGGATCGTGGCTGTGATGGCCATCGGCGTTGCCGCCCACACCATGGCCGCCGTGTCCGTGGTCGCCGTGCCGGAGGCCGGAGGCGGCTCCGACGGCAGACGCGAGCGTGACGACGCCCACTGCGACCAGAAGGACCAGCGCGTTGGCGAATGCCGGCACTGATCCGCCACGCAGACCGCGGTACCACACCCAGCCGGCGCCCATCACCACGTAGATCTGAAGCAGCAGTGCACAGAGGTCCGCCGCGGCTATCAGCTCGACCTGCCCGGCGTGGGGACCCATCGGCGCCCCCGCTGTGCGGGACAGCGCCCACAGCGCAATGGCGCCGGCGTTGAGCAGAATTCCAGCGGTAAGCACGCCAACCGTCGTGCGGACCAGAACGATCAGCGACCACGTCAACTGGAACAGCGCAATCGCCAGAAAGAACACCCCTGCGGGCACCCACTCCTGCCAGTGGGCGGGGACCACCGCGAAATGAATGACAGAGGCACCCGCCGAAGCCAGTGCGGCGAGGCTAGCCGCCAGTCTGCTGTCGGTGTTCTCTACGGTCTGCTGTGCCACTCGTCCGATGATGGCAGCAAGCCGACGGGCCAGAAACTCCGTGACACCACATCGCCACCCGACCGAGACGGCTTCGTCACCTCTGCCAGATCGTCTGGCGGGCGGTAGCCGAAACGTCGTCTTTCGTTTCGTCGAGAAATTGACCCCGATAGCGCAACCTCGCGTCACACCGGGTAGCCGGATACCGAATTAATGCCGAACGCGGCCCGTGGAGCGTGCTCCAATGGCATCGCGGGGAGTCGCACAGTCGAGGCGGAACAGGGGGATGTTCGTGGGGGGCCGTCCTTCTTTGTTCGCCGCGGTGATGAGATCGTGGCGCGAACCTGGCCGCTATGACTGGTTGATTCAGCTCGTCGAGGCCAACGGTTACGGGCGCCTCACCCGTTACGGGATCGCGCTCGCGTGCCTGGCAATCGGAGCCTGGCCGATCCTCCTGGCTTTCAGCCCAGAACGGGTTCCTGACACAGCCACTCGCACCGTGACCATCGTCTGTGGCGTGGTCGCGATCGGGTTCGGGTGCTGGTGGCTGGTCGGTTGGCCGACACGTCGGCAGTCGACGTTCATCGTCGTCGTCCTGAATGCCGCCATCGCGTTCTGGTGTGTCGCGTACACGCTCGCGGGCCAGCCCGTTGCAGGCACCGTGGCCTTCGCCGTGACCGCCGGCTACGTGGCATGTGTCCAGACCCTGCCTCAATTGGTGGCCTTGTTGACCCTGGCGTCGGCGATCAACATCATGGGCATGGTCACTGTCGGAATGGCCGGTCACCCGGCAAGTGGACTGGCGGACGGCCTCCTTCGTCTCGCGTCGGTCACCGTGGTGCCCATGACGATCCGGACACTGGTCGACCTGCTCGGCGAGGCCGCTGTCGTCTCGGATATCGACCCGCTGACGGGGCTGGCGAACCGGCGAGGTTTGACGCGAGCGGTTCGTCAACTGGTGAGCACCCTGCCTGCGGACAGTCCGGGCAAGGTCTGCGCGACCATGATCGACATCGACGATTTCAAGAGGATCAACGACACCAAGGGCCATGCCGCCGGCGACGGGGTGCTGGTCGATCTCGCCGAAACACTGCGAACAGTCAGTCCCGACGGCGCCGTGATCGCGCGGATCGGCGGTGAGGAATTCGCGATCGTCGCCGTCTGCGACACCGATGGCGCCGTGCGGGTAGCCGAAGGTCTGCGCGGCGCGCTTCGCGCCGAGCCGTCCGAGTTCACCGCCAGTTTCGGGGTCGCGACGGTCACCCTGCCACCGCGTGCCTCGGTCGACTCCATCCGGCTCACCGAACGTCTCCTCGAGGACGCCGATTACGCGATGTACTTGGCGAAGCGAGCCGGGGGAGACCGGATCGAGGTCGCCGATGCCTGATAGCTATCGCGGCGGATCGCCGCGCCAGCTGAAGCTGTTGACGTACTTGCCCATGTCCAGTGCCAGCTGGAGGTTGGCGGCAGAGGGCTTACCGGATCCGAAGTCCGGCCCGAACGCGCGATAGGGGCCGACGGCACCGGCGATCAGCGCCAGATCATTCTTGACGGCGACCATCACGATGATGCGCATTCGGGTCGAACTGCTCATCGCACCCTGCGGCCAGACGTCGGCGGCCAAGCCGTAACCAGGCTGGTAGCCCACCATGGTGTTGGGTATCTCGTAGGCGGTCTTGGTATCCGGATAGGTCTCGTTCAGCAGGGCGTAAGCGATCTCCTCGGCGCTGCGGCCCTCGGCGGGCCGGCTGAACAACTGCATGGTGCCGCCGTCGCCCGCCTCAAGCACCGCGGTCACACCGTCTGCTCGCGTGGACACCGCATAGGCTGCGCCCTCGGCCGGATAGGACACCGAGAACGCGCCATCGGAAGAGGTGAAGCGGGGGTTGATCTCGACGGCACGATTCATCGGTGGGCTGCCGCACTCGGGTGGGCAGACATACTTGGCCGCGGGTGTAGAGATCAGCCCGGACAGGCCGATCAGCGCACCTGCCACGACGACGATGGTGACGCCCAGCGCGAGCGCCACGGTGCGGAACGAGGTCTTCGGGGCCTGGGTCGCCTCGAACGTTCCGGACTGCGTCGAATAACCGGGGAGCAGTCCTACCGTGATCGTCCCGGCCGAAGGCGGTTCGTCGGCAACAGCGACGGGGCGGTTTTCCCTACGGATCTCACGAGACCGGCGCGAGCACGCCCGCATCGCAGCCCCGCACCTGGCGCAGAACGGCGCGTCAGGCACAACGTGATTGCATTCGACACACAGGATGGGCTCGTCGGTGCGGACCTCGTCGTGCGCCTCATGCAGCAGGGCCAGGTGCAAACCCACTCGAAGGGCGAACAACGCAAGGCCGGTCAACGTCAGATGCATTGCCAGCTGAAGCCATTGAGAGAAGCGCGCCACGTCCACCAGGCCCAGCCCGGCGTAGACGGCGATCACCACGACCGCGATCAGGACGAGCGTTGCACGAACGAACGCGCGCCCCTGGTCGGCCTTGTTCGCCGGCCGGGTGAACCACAGAGCCGTCCCGATGAGACCGCCCACAGCCGCAGCGGTCAGCGGCATGGCGATGCCACGGATGCCGGCCTCGACGAGCAGCCCGTCCATCGGACGGACGCGGTTGATCATCCCGGTGGTGAACTGGGGTGCCAGCCGGGTCAGGGTGGCTGCCGCGGTGAAGGTCAGAGCGCCCAGAGCCCCGATGGCGTAGCCGTCCAACGCTTCCCGTCGACCACGCCAGGTGAGTCGGGCCACCAGCGCCGGGACCAGCATCAGCATCATGCTGCCCAGCGGCACGCCGATGCCGTCGCGCAGAATGCGTCCGCCGGCGATACCCGCGCCGAGCGGAACGCCGTAGGCGCGGGCCACCGCAGCTCCTGTGAGCAGCACCCAGCCCACCCCGAGTGTCAGTCCGAGCCCTACCGTCAATACCAGTGTGCTCCATGGGATGTCATGGGACACACCGGATTCGCGCAAGTAGAGAGCGAACAGCAGCGGAAGTCCCAGCGACGCCACAGCGATGAGTGCTGCGGGCATACGGCACACGGCGGCAACGGTCAGTGCGGCCACGAGCAGCCCGAGCCCCATCAGGAATACGCGGCGCGCTCGCGGCGTCAGGTGCGGGAAAAGTGAACTGGTCAGCGCCGGCGTCAGCAGTCGCTGGCCAGGGGCCGCGCTGAAAGCCCGGGCGCGCAACCAGTGTGGGCCGTCCCCGCCGCGATGCTCTGCCAGTGGCACACCGCACAGCCCGCAGAACTCGCCCGCGGGCACGTCGGTCTGACAGACCGGGCATTCCATCACGCCGGTCGGACTGCTCATCAGTACCGTCTCTTCTTCGCGCAGGCGCTCATCAGGTCTGAACCTTCTGAGCTAACTGCACGTTTCGCACCAGGTTGTCGACATCGGGGGTGCCCAGTCCGGTGACCAAGTCATAGCCGGGACCGGCATTGTCGACTGCGTTGCCGCCCAACGTGACATCGCGATACGCGGGTCGCGGCGCACCCTGGGCAATCTGGTACAGCAGCGGGTTGATGTCGCCGATCAAGGCACCGTTGTTCTCAAGGAGGTATTGGTTCATCACTGCCGTCAGCCCGGCCCAGATGGGCGCGGATTGTGACGTGCCGCCTCCGACGACGATCTCGTCGTCGAGTACGAACTTGACTCCGGTGAACGGGTCGGCGACCGCAGCGACATCGGGGGTCATCCGCTTGCCGTTGTGGCGTTCGGGTGCGATCCCGGCGGCCGCGTCCTGCTGCCAGGCCGGCATGTCGAACAGTGCCGACACCCCGCCACCGGTGCCCTGAGACAACGGCACATCGAACCACGTCTGCTCGGACACCCACGTTCCGTCGGCATCAGTGGACAGTGTGGTCCCCCCGACGCTCGTCATTTCAGGCAGCGATGCAATCGAATCCAGACCGATGTCCTGGTCGCTCGGAGGCGACGACCAGTCCTGCCCGCCACGGCATTCCATGCCGGCCAGGTCGCCGCTGGCGTTGTAAGCGGTGGTGCCATGGGACTGGGCCGTGCGCAACGCGGCCCGGACGGGAGCCAGATCGGCGGCCGTGATCAGCTTGTCGCAGCCCCAGCCGATCGAGAAACTCCACACCGCGCCCGGGAACTGCCGATCGGTCTCCTCGAGCATCTCGCCGATCTTGCGGTATCCGCCGTCACTGCCGACCGTGGGCAACGCATTGACCACGACTTTGCGCGCATCGGGTGCAATGGCGTGGGCCACTTGCAGATCCATCGACAATTCGCCGCGCACCTCCTCCGGCACCCCTCCGACCACCTCGGGGGTCAACGGCGGCAAGGCGAACGTGGACGTGAACTTGTCCAGGTCGGACTGACGAAAACCGTCGAAGGCGAAGATCACGATGGTGATTCCCTTGCCCGTGAAACCGGCCCTGGCCAGATCGTCGGCGTTGTAGGAGTTCAACAGAGCTTCTGGGCCCAGTCCGCGATCGGGCACATCGAGAGGGATGTGGTCGGGTCGCGACATGTGGTGCGGTGTGTAGCTGAGGATCCTGCCCATCTCGGACACTTCGCCGCGCAGGTGCTCAGGCACAGCCGGTTGGTGCGGTGAGGCGTAGAAGAGTTGCCCCTTCCTGCCCCGGTAATCGCGCACCGAGACGTCGAAAGCCCGCTCGACGGCACTGGGCGTCCCCTCGACAACCGCCCAATCGTCACCCGGTCGCCACCGGACCGTCAGTGATTGGTCTTTCGCCCAGTCCATCAGCGCGGTGGGCCGAGACTGGTCGGTCAGGCTCGCCGTGATCTCGATGCTCTGCTCCTGCGCCGGGCCGAGGTCGGTCGACGCGTCCAGCAGCGATGCATAGGGACCCTCGATGAGGCGATCATCGGGGCGGTGTTCGTCGATGGACAGACCAACGCCCGCTGCCACGGCTCCGATAAGGAGCACGGTGGCCAGCGGGCGAAGGGTCGCCTTATTCATGGCTCGCGCACGAACGCAGGGCGTGCCCGGATGGTGTCCGGGCACGCTCGCTCACTGACCGTAGTCTTCGCGACCCGGGTTCACCGTCTGCTGAGGTGCCTGCACCGGGGGAGTGAAGATGTTCGGGCCGTCGGGCGTGGGGGCCTTCTCGGTCGGGCTCAGCGGAGGCGGAGTCGTCGTGGTGGTGGTAGTCGTGGTGGTCGTGCTCGACTCTTCGGGGGTGCCGCTGTCGGTGCTACACCCCGCGGTAACGCCGATCATCGCAATGGCGGCGCCAAGGCCAACCCCTGCGGCGATCCGGCGAAGACGAACTGATGCCATTTCGGTCCTTTACTGGTCTGTCCAGACAAACTGCGGTCGCGCTTAACTAACGCAAGCGTGCAACGATCGTATTCCGTACCGAGTGATCCGTGCAGCGAAACTCGCCTGCGCCCGCCGTCCGGGGGTCGTGAGCAGGCATTTGGGCCCTTTACCGGGTAACGGAACAGTCCGCTTGGCGAAGTCGACGAGTCCGTACGTGGGCGTTACTCGCAGCGCGCATTTGCCTCCGCACGGGCGGTGCTTCCGAAAAGCCCGCCCCACTCGAACTCAGCGATCACAGCTTCCATGCCCGTCGGTCGAGCGATGCTGTCGACGTCGATCGCCAGATCGACGAGCGCCTCGGCGGCGGCGGTGAGCGTGATGTGGTGGCGCCGCGATACTGCCAGCAATTCGGCGAATGCCGCTGATGGCGAGCACCGGCGCTGTCCGATCAGGATCCCCTGTGCGAGATCGATGGTTCGGCGGCCCTCGATGCTGCGGTTGCGACGCAAGGTCGGTGGCCGGTCGATGCCCTGGCTCTGCTCAAGCATCGGCTCAGCATGTCAGGGGCTGCTGCCGGTCGTCTGAACAGCGGGTGTCGGTCTGTTGAAGCGTCTGCCTCACCGGGTCTCGATCACCTGGCGTGCCACGTCGAAGAGCTTGGCGTTGGTGGTCTGGGAGATCTCGCGCATCATCTCGAAGGCACGCAGGTGATCGACGCCGTAGCGCTCCATGATCATGCCTTTCGCCTGGCCGATCTGGTCACGGGTCCGCAACGCGGCTCTGAGGTGGCCGACGTGCTGATGAGCCAGGATCGCCGCCGTGGCGTGCGCGGCCAGGATGCCGCCGATCGCCAGGTCGTCGTCGTCCCACACCCGCGGCTGGAACCCGAAGAGGTTGAGTGCGCCCGCCGTGCGATCCGCGGTGAACATCTTGAACGACATACCGCTGAGCACGCCGATGTCGACCACGGCCGGTGAGTACCGCGGCCAGCGCGCCTCAGACGCAAAGTCGTCCGTGACCACCTCTGTGTCGTCGAGTGCTGCCTGCATACAGGGTCCCTCGCCGAGGGACATCTGGAGTTCGTCCAGATGTTTGGGAATCTCCGCGGTGCCCGAGATGGATTCGTGGGCGCCTCCCCGGATCAGCAGAATGCCCGCGGTATCGACCCCCGGGATGAGCTCGGCTGCAGCCGCCGTGACGGAGTCGAGGACTGCGTCCAACGACCACGCACCCGACGTAGCGCTGGCGAGGTCGGCCATTCGCGCAGCGAGGTCAGTTCCACTCGGCAGTGTCATGTAGTCCTCTGGTCTGGTCTACGGTCGTGTGTCCGGCTACCCGCTGGAGAACGAATGAACCTTAGGCGAGGAAAGGCGTTTGCCCGCGTCCGCGCGGGGTACGCGGTGTTCGCCTTCGCTTCCAGCCCGTGGAGCACCGTTGGTGAACACCAAATGGAAGAGCTGATGTCTTCATCTCACCCCGTCGACACGGTCGACACGAGGTCCAAATATCCTGCAGCAGTTCAGAAGGCCGCACTCGGCGTCGGAGTCGTCTTTCTGGCTGTCGGAATTCTGGGATTCACCCCGGGTGTCACCGCCCACTATGACCAACTGACGTTTGCCGGCCATCACTCCGAAGCAGCACTTCTGGGAATCTTCAATGTTTCAGTACTGCACAACATCGTGCACCTTGCGTTCGGCATTGCCGGTATCGCGTTGGCGCGCAGGTTCGACAGCGCTCGGTGGTACCTGATCGGGGGCGGCGTCGTCTATCTGGTGCTGTTCGTCTACGGCCTTCTCATCGACCACAGCAGTCCGGCCAATTTCGTGCCCGTCAACGAGGCGGACAACTGGCTGCATCTCGCCCTTGCGCTCGTGATGATCGCGCTGGGAGTGGCATTGGGCCGTCGGCACAGTGATTCGCGGGCGGACGCGGGCAGCCGAGCACGTACCCCGTAATGACCCGAGAAGCCTTGAGCAGAACAGAAAAGTCACGCTGGCCGCTCACTGCGGCGCGGCCATGCCCGACCTTCGAAGAGGAGTTCGTTGATGAGTGAGAACGACAAAGCTGGTCAAGCTCGTGAGGGCTTGCTGGATTCGGTCAAAGGAAAGGCGAAGGAAATCGCAGGGGCGGTGATCGGAAACGACTCGCTGACAAAGGAGGGGCAGCTCGACCAGGCCCAAGCGCGGGAGCGAAAAGAAGCAAATATCACCGAGGCTGTCGCGGAGGCGGAGCTCGATGAAACCCGCGAGGATCTGGTCGAGGCCAAAAGAGAAGCTGCCCAGGCGCGTTCGGCAGTCGACACCGACGCCGCCGCGGCCAAGCTGGACATCCAGCACGAGCAGCAGGAGCAGAAGCGGGCCGCAGAACAGCAGAAGCGCGAAGAGGTCGCGTCCGCGGCGATGCGCGCTCAGGTCGACGCTCAGCAAGAGGTTCAGCAGGCCAAGAATCGCGAAGAAGCGGAAAAAGAGGCTGCTCGTGACGATCTCGTCGAAGCCACTGCTGAGCACCAGACCGCGGTGAAAGTGACTGAGAACGCCAAGAGCGAGGCGGAACGCCTCCGTGAGCATGCCGACGAGGTCAGCAAGCAAGCCGACCTGCCCTGAACGCCGACCAAACACAGGAACGGATAATGAACATCATCAATGTGCCGGTTGCCCTCCTGCGATTGCAATATCGAATCGCCCGGTTTCCATTTCAAGTTGTCGCGGACACGGTGCTGACGCGACTCCCTGCCGAGACTCCCGCTCGCCTGTTCTACGAGCGCTCGCTGGGCACCGTGGACGCGGTGGTCGGAGGGGCGTTGGGGGACTCGCAACTGCAAGCCAGCGGCGCAGCACTTGCAGAGCGCAGTGATGCGCTGTCGCGCGCTGCCAGATTGGACGCGGCCGCAGAAGCCAAGCGGGAGAAGGCCGATTCCGCCTTCAGATCGAAGCGGGCCGAGGCGAACGCGGAGCAGCAGGAAGCGCGCGAGGCGCGGCGGAAAGACGAGGCCGCCGCGCGTGACGCGGTGCAGCAGCGCACCAGCGGTGCGGCCGACGCCGCGCAGAAGCGGGCGACCGCCGCGAAACGAGACGCCGACGCAGCGGCCAACAAGCAAGCCGGCGCTGTGGAAAAGGTTCGGCAGAAGGAACGAGAAGCGATTCGCGCCGAAGAGCAGACCGCCACGGCCGAGGCTCAGTCGGCGATGGACGATGTGGCAGCCAAGCGGGGCGAGGCGGCCAGCCGCCGGATGAAGGCAGACCAGCTGGACGATCTGGCCGATAACGAAAAGGACAAGCGTCAGTCCGAGAGGGCAGGTACAGACGCCTGACGGGCGGGCGACCGCACACGAATGCCCCTGTGAAAGCTCACAGGGGCATTCGTTTGCGCTGGATCAGCGAAGGGCTGCCGAGATCGCGTCGCGTGCCCGATCGAGCATCGACGCGAAGGGACCGACGGCGAAATTCAGCACAGCAGACTCCACACCGGGGTGTGGGCGCGTTGGGGCGATGGCCTGAGCGGCTTGCACGGCCGATGCCATGCGTTTCAGATCCTCGGGCCCGAGGTCGCGCTGTAGGCGGTTGAATTCCTCGTTCTCTTCCCGTTCGGCGTGGTCGATCACCGCGGACCTGAACACCATCAGGGCATCGAGGAACTCCTGCGATTCGATGTCCATGCCCTCGAGTGCGGACAGTTGCTCTTTGGCTTCGTGCTCCTCCTGCAGCCGGGTGTCGACAATGGCGTCCCCATCGTCGATGTCCCGCTTAGCCCGGGGGTGTACCACCATCTCCTCGGCCGTCTCGTGGACGGCCAACAGTTGCCGCAGATTGACGAACGCCTCCTCCCGAGCTTTCGCGCCGGACGCATGGATCACGTCGTCGAACATGTCTTTGATCAAATTGTGTTGTCCGCGAAGGAACTCGACGACGTCGTCGGTCGACTAGACGAAGGTTTCAACCACGGCGGGCACCTCTGTTTTCTCAATCGTGGAACCGAGTGCGGGCTGTGCGCTCGGCCGGCAGGATTCCCGGTGACAATCCCGTCAAACCGGTGCCCGGCGTCAGCAGACCACGACGAAATACGAATCGGGCCCCACCCCGTAGGGGTGAGGCCCGATAGTGCGTGATGTTTATTTGGCGCTTTCGGCGCTTTCCTGGCGTGCCTCAGCGGCGCTGGCTGCGGCCCGTGCCGCTTCGGCCTCCGCTTCTTTCTTTGCCACATCGCGCTCGGCTTCCGCCTTGTCCTGCTGAGCGCGGCCTTCTTCGCGAAGGCCGTCATTGTCGGTGACGATGCCGATCACTTCCTTGGCCTTGCCCTTGACGTCTTCGACCACGCCGTCGATGGCGTTCTCGGGTCCGCTGTCGCCCACGGGAATTCCTTTCGCTCCATTGTCGAGGTGAATGGCATTTACCCATTTCGCATTCTGGCTATAACGCGGTGTGACTCAGGTCATGACGAAAGCGTGCCTCACAGATGGGGTGCTTCCTTGATCGTGCTGTCCTGCTTACCGACGGTCTGACAGAACGTGGAGATGGACAACCTCGTACCGGTCAGCTCGGCGTTGCTCGGTTCGTTCTTGCCTTCGTCGGTAAGCATCTTCGTGATCGCCTCGTTCTGGTCCTTTTCCTCTGCCGACTGGAAGTCTGCGCACGTGGTGTCACCTCCGTCGTTGGTGACCTGAGAGCAGCCGCTCAGCACGGCGGTGACGGCCAGTGCTGACATCAAGAGAACTTTCGCGTGCGTCATGGCCCTACAGTTGCCCCGGAGCTGGCATGGCCAAACCCGGCGTCAGCGGATCAGCCTGCGCGCCAGCCGGTCTTGGAGTTCCAGACGAATTGCTGGCGGCGATGAGCGAGCCGGTCGAGGCGGGCCAGCGCAGACCTGAGATCGGCGGCCAGGGGCAGTTCGCCCTCGGGGTCGCACACCGACAGCAGCCGTTGCACCGCTGGGCTGCCGACGATCGCCCAGTCCACGTCGTTGCGGGAACAGTGGACGCTGATGTAGTACAGCGCAGTGAAACCGAGGCTGCCGAAGAAGTCGACGGCCCGCATGTCAAGGATCAGCTGACGGGAGATACCGGTGTGGCGCTCCACGTAGCGGCCGAGTTCTCTGCCGTTGACCGCGTCGACCTCGCCGATGACCGCGACGGCCACTCGATGCGACGAACAGTGTCGAACATCGAACACTGCGCTGCCGCAGCGCTGTTGGTCATCGGTCGATGCGATTCTCGGCCGGAAGATCTGCGCAGATCTGATAGCTACATCCTCACGCTCAAGGCTGGTTGCGGAGGTGCCACTTGGTTCTCGAGGGGTGCGGCCTGTTGCCAGACCTGACCAGACCGAACGCCGAGGGCACATCCTAGCGGGCTGGTAGCTCAACCTTGGTCGAGGATAGTACGGAATCCGTAGCTTGGGAACGTCTTCGCCAAGTTTCCCAGTTAGCCCATATAACTGGTCGTTCGACATCGGCGCCCGTCAATCGCACTTACGAGTGCGTCAATCGGGAAGGTTGCCGCTACGGATTTCGTCGTCGCCTCAGCGCCCTGGCAGGCGGACCACCTGGACGAAGAACTCGTCGATCTGACGGACCGCGCTCATGAACTGGTCAAGATCGACGGGTTTTGTCACGTAGGCGTTAGCGTGCAGCTTGTAGCTGCGCAGGATGTCCTCTTCGGCTGACGAGGTGGTCAGCACGACCACGGGAATGTCGCACAGTTCGGGGTCGGATTTGATCTGCTCAAGAAGCTGACGTCCGTCGTACTTGGGAAGGTTGAGGTCGAGCAGGACCAGATCTGGCCTGGGCGCCGTTTCGTGCTCACCGCGGCGATAGAGAAAGTCCAGGCCCTCCTGGCCATCTCTGGCCACGTGAAGTGTGTTCGCAATCTTGTTCTGCTCGAATGCTTCTCGCGTGATCAGTTCATCACCGGCATCGTCTTCAACGAGCAGAACGTCGATCGTTCGGGTAGGAGTGGTCATCAGAATCCTTCAGGTCGGACGTCGCTGTTACGACGATCGCGCAGTCGTGTTGGCGCTGAATGCTGAACGACAACCCGAAGTGGGGTCTGTTGCCAGGGTAGCGAAAGCGGCCCCTGGCGACGGCTCATTGTCGCACACGAAGCCGCGCCGGCCCGCATTAAAGCCGCAATGGCCAAAATCATTACCGACGTCAGGCTAGGGGACCAGGCGAGGGGTGCCGTCGTCGTCCCGTTCGATAAGTCCGGTCGACTCGAAGCTCTTCAGCCATCCTTCCATCGGCCACTGGCCCCAACGCTGATGGAAGAGAAGCGAATTGCGCACGATATCGTCGACGTGCTCCACGGGTGGATCGCTGACGTGGTGATGTTGATGGAACGCGTGCGCGCCTCCGACCCATCGCATCGGCACCCCGCGTGCCGCGGCGACGAACCCGAAGTCGGTGTCTTCGCCACCGTATCCCCGGTACTCCTCGCAGAAACCGCCGATCGCATGCCACGTCGTCCCGGTCAGCGCGAATGACAGTGACCAGAACAGCGAGTAGTCAGTGGTGGGAAGTGTGGTGCCGTCCAGAGGCGACGGCCGCGCGGGGTGTGGGTCGATCGCCTGGTCCAACGCGGACAGGTCGTATCCGGATTTCCCCGCCGGTGGCAAGTAGGTGACGGGGCCGCACAGCAGGGCGTTTCGGTGTTCGGGCTCGCCCGCCACCGCGTGGTAGCGCTGCAGCAACCGTGTGGACGGTATGCAGTCCACATCGAGGAAGACCAGCAGTTCGGCACCGTCGTCGAGGGCGGCTTCGGCGCCGCGGTTGCGCGCCGCAGCCAGTGGCAGCAGCGAACCGGCGGGACAGTCGAGCACAACGGCCGCAGAATCCGCGGAGCGGACGACGTGACCGACGTCGGGATCGCCCAAAGCGACCACGACGTGCACATCCGGTGGCGCGCAGCCCCGGCCCAAACCGCGGATCTGCTGGCGTAGGTGGCCGTGCCTGCCGTGCACGACCGTGACCACCGCGGTTTTCACGACGCCGCCGCACGGCAACGCGTGGCCGTGGCCTCGATCGCATCTGCGGCACGTGCGGCCGCACCCCGGACCTGCCACCGCCTCCACCGGCGTGTGTCGATGCTCCTCGCCCGGCGCAACAGGTGCGGCCAGTGGTCCCGCGATGGCCACTGCGCCTCTGCGAGGGCAAGCCCGTGACGGCTGAGCACCTCCGCGGTGGCCTGCTGCTCTCCGAAAGGACGCGGTTGAGGGATGATCACCGCCGGTCGGCCCGCCGCGGCGAGGTCTGCGATGCTGTTCTGGCCCGCGTGGCTGACGACGACATCGGCAGCGCAGATCTCCGTCCACGGGTCGGCGACCCAGGCGCCGGTATCGCCGCCGATTACCCGCCACGTCACGCCTGCCAGCTCTGGCGTGTGGTCTCCGAATCCGCCCCCGGCGCCGCCGAGAAGAAGCACCTTCGACGTGCCGGGGTCGTCGTGCGGGCCCGTCGACCGAGGGCGGCCCTCAAATCGGCTGATCCCTCCGACATAGGTCGTCTTACCCGCGTGCGGGAGAAGCCAGTGGGGTGAGTTCAGTGCCGCCGGCCACGCCGCCAGGATGTGGTCGGCAACCCGGTGGACGAGAACATGGGCGGAGTCGGTCCGCTCTCCCGGCAGCGCGAAAACGATGACGGGAACACCTAGAAGACGGAGGAAGAGTGCGACTTCCACCGATACGTCGACGACGCAAGCCTCGGGCTGGGCGCCGGCGACCCACCGGGCGAGAGCCTGCATTCGTGCGCCGTACCCGGGATCGTGGTGGGGGGCCCAGTGCAGCGCGCCGCCTGCGGTGGGCTCGGACACAACGGCGGCGCTGTCGTCACGGGGCAGGTTGACGATCTCCGTGAACGGATGGGGTTGCGAGACGATCCGGGACGTCAGCGCTGTGACAGGCCGTCGCAGGTGTGCGCTGATGCTGACGGCTCGTGCCAGATGTCCGTAGCCGTGGTGGTGGATGTAATAGCCGATCATCGGTGTCGTCGTTCCTGGCGGAGATCATGTGCCGGTAGATGGACAGGTACGCCTCGACCATGGCGGCCGACGAGCAACACCGCACGGCGTGCTCACGTACCTGGAGGCGAGGCAGGCGGGCCGCCACGGGTATGGCGGCCGCCAGAGCGTTGATGTCGCCGGGTGCGACGAGGCATCCAGAGCTTTCGGAAACGAGTTCCGGTATGCCGCCGCGGCTGAAGGCGACAACTGGTGTGCCGCAACACATCGCCTCGGCAACAACCAATCCGTATGGTTCGTCCCACGCCGGGGTGACCAACGCGACGGCCGCGGACCCGACGAGCCGCGCGAGGTCGTGCTGGGTCAGGTGCCCGGCGTAGCGGACATCGGCGCTCAGGAGAGGCTCGATGTGCTCGGCGTAGTATCGCCGGTCGGCGATAGGGCCCGCCAGGGTGATGGGACGTGCAGCGGCGCGCGCGGCTTCGATCGCAAGATGAGGGGCCTTCTCGGGAGTGATCCGGCCGAACCACACGACGCCTTCGCCGCCTGGGCCCAGCGGCCAGCCCCGGGCGTCGATTCCGTTGGGCACCACAGTAAATTGCTGGCCGCTGTGCACCCACGCCGCCGCGGTGTGCCGTGACACCGCCGCGAACCGTGTCTCGCATCCGCGTGAGGCCTGGATCGCCGACTCCAGCCACGGCGTGGGCGGTGTGTGCACAGTGGTCAGCATCGGGGTGGACAAGGTGGATGCCATGGCAACCGGTAGGTAGTGCAGGCTGTGGTTGTGCACGACGTCGAAGGTGTTGGCGTCGCTGCCCCCGAGTTGCAGCATCAGCGTGAGATAGGCATGGTGCTCAGCCATGAATTCGGCTGCGGGCATCGAGATGTCGGCCTTCGCCGCAGGCGACAAACTCAGCGGACGCACCGACAGGGTCGAGCAATCGAAATCGACGTCGGAGCCCGGTGCGGCAAAAAGGGACACCTCGTGACCCTGCTGGGCGAGAGCCCGGGCGAGGTGCCACACGTGAGCTTCCAAACCTCCGGCGAAGGGCTGACAGATCGGGAATCTCGACGACGCGATCAGCGCAATACGCAGTGCATTGGTCATTGAGCGGACACCCGCTCGTAGATGTGTCGATGCGCTGCGGCAAGCATCCGCCGTTCTGAGCGCCGCTGCTGCCAGGTCGGCCGGGGTGGGTCGATACCGCTGAGCCATTCGCCGTAGAGGTGCTCAACCGCGCGGCATAGCGAGTCTTCGTCGAATTCATCTTCGGTGAAGGTAAATTCGCGACACGGCCGTTGTTGGCCATAGAACCCGCAGGTGGGGGAGATCACCGCGGTTCCGAGGTCGTAGCACGCTTCCAGCCATCCCGAGTGCGTGCCGAACCGGTACGGCAGTACAGATACCGACAGCGAAGACAGATAATCCCACAGTTCGACATCGGAGAAGTAGGGATGTTCATTCAGCTGGACGTGGTCGTGCCGGGCGAACTCGCGCACGGCGTGTCCGACCTCAGGTGCGTACCAATGGTTGTCGGGAAAGAACACCTCGTCGTGGATGTCGATTGACAGTTCGGCGCCGGGTAGTCCCGCGGTGATCTCGGTCAGCGAGTTGAGGACCGGTATCGGATCCATGTTGGCTCGTAGGCTCTTGACGTGGACGCCGACGACGAAGCGGTCAGTGGGCGGGCGCGCAGCCTCGATCTGGTCGCGGCCAAGGACGTGGGGGTGGGGCAGGACAATCGCGTCCCTGTCCCAGCGTCGCCGAATTTCCTGTGCGGCACCGGGTGTCAGTGTCACGAGGGTGTCGGCGGCTGCAACGAGAACGTCCTGCTGCAGGATGTGTGCCTCGGGGTCTCGGTGGTGGGGATTGCGCAGGTCGTGCACGGTGTATACGAGAGGTTTGTGATGGGATTTGAGTTCCTGTACCACACCGGTCAGAACGTCGGCGCCGATTGCGTCGAAACCGAAATGAACGTGGAAGACGTCGAAGTGTTCGTGGTTGTCACTGACCCATCCCGGCTCCAGCATCAGAGGGGGCCACCATCCACCGGGGACGGTTCGACCGTCGGCGGGGATCGGGTCGGGCAGCCGCGAAACGCCGCAGCTTCCGCGAGGATCGGATAGGTGACGTACGTAGACGTGAGACGCAGGAACGGATGCAACACGCACCAAGGACGTCCTCCTTCTTCTAGACGAATCGCGCCGGCCACGCGACCCTCTGCTGTGGCTGCGTACCCTTGGCTCAGGCGGCAAAACGTGACGAAACCGTTGGCGCACAAGCGCAACGATGGCCGTAACCAGCCATTTTCGGCCCGCTATGCCACGCGTTCGCCTCGGTGTGTCGCCGGCTGGGGTGCCCGTCCGTCGTTGAGCGCCTGAGTCCGCAGAGTCTTCAGGGCGCTGGCAAGCAAGCGGGACACATGCATCTGTGAATAGCCGATGCGCTCCGCGATCTGGGTCTGGGTGAGTTCGTCGAAGAACCGCATCTTGAGGACCGCCTGTTCGCGCCCCGGCAGCTTCTCGAGCAACGGGCGGATCGTCTCGATGTCGACAATCTGGTCCAGTCTGGGATCGGGCTGACCCAATGTCTCTCGCAGAGTGAGGAATTCACCGTCGGGGCCGACGGCTGCATCGGTCGACATGGTCGAATAGTTGGCGCCGGCGATGGTGGCCTGAACAACTTCCTCGCGGTCGACCCCCAGGTGTGCAGCAATCTCGCTCGCGGTGGGTGCGCGTCCGATCGTCTGGCTGAGCTCAGAGCGGGCTTTCGCGAGTTGCTGGTTCAGATCTTTTAGGCGGCGTGGGACTTTCACCGCCCATCCGTAATCGCGGAAATGGCGACGCACTTCGCCCATGATCGTGGGCACCGCAAACGCAAGGAAATCCGAGCCACTGTCCGGGTCGAAACGATTGACGGCATTCAGCAGCCCGACGCTGGCCACCTGTACGAGGTCGTCGTGCGCCTGGCCGCGGCCCCGGAAGCGGCGGGCCGTGTGATGCGCCAATGGCAGTGTGCGCTGGATGATCGACTCGTGCAGACGCCGGTACTCCACCGACGCGCGCTCCAGTTGCCTGAGATCGCGGATCATTGCCGGGATATCGGTGTAGTCAGCACGCGATTGAGACGACAACGAGCGCTCCTAAATGTCGTTTAGGTGGGCGGCTCGGTCTGAACCTGATGCCGGCGGGTACCCCAGCGCATCTTTCGACAAACCTACGGCATCGGCGAGGCGGCGGCCAACGGGTCCGAGCTGTGACCCCCACGTCAGGAGTTACCCCGTTGCACCGCCGCGCAAAAGCCCTCAGCTGTTGACCTGGTCCCGCAGAGTCGCGAGCGCCCGCGACAGCAGTCGAGATACGTGCATCTGCGAGACGCCGATCTCTTCGGCGATCTGCGACTGGGTCTTGTCATCGAAGAATCGCAGTTTCAACACCAGGCGATCACGCTCGGGCAGGTTGGCCAGAAGCGGATACACCGTCTCGACGTCGATGACGCGTTGGATGTTGTTGTCGAGTGAGCCGAACGTATCCTGAAGGGTGAGTCCTTCACCCTCACTGCTGAATTGGGTCGCCTGCTCGGTGGACCGTGTGGAATAGGCGTTCGCGGCGACCAAGCCCTCGACAACTTCTTCACGGTCCATCCCGAGATGGGCCGCGAGCTCGGTGGGGGTTGGCGCACGGTTCAGCATTTGGGTCAGCTCTGCGCGAGCCGAATTCAGCCGTACATTGAGCTCTTTGAGGCGGCGGGGCACCTTCAGCGACCAGCCGTGGTCGCGGAAGTAGCGACGGACTTCTCCCATCATCGTGGGCACGGCGAACGCCAAAAAATCATTGGCCGAGTCGACGTCGAAGCGATTGACGGCATTGAGGAGTCCGACTCGGGCCACCTGCACCAGGTCTTCGTGTGCCTCACCGCGTCCGCGGAAACGGCGCGCGATGTGGTCGGCCAGTGGCAGGCAACGTTCGATGATGGCGTCACGCTGCCGTCGAAAGGCAGGCGAGCCGTCCTCGTGCTGCGCGAGTTCGCGGAACATGTCGAGGACGTCGTCGTATCCGTCCCGCGTCCGTGCGGGACGTCTCTGAGTGGTTCGTTCTTGAAGGGTCTGCATGAAGATCACGGCTCTCTGAAGTGCCGTGACGCGTAAGTGTCGAGGTCGCTCGCGCTTTCCTGACGAGGCAATCTACGAAAGGGGCTGTGCTCACTCGCGTCACATAATGGGCCGCCGGCTAGCGATTGGCATACGGACCAACAGGGATCACGCCAGATTCTCGACATGCGCTTGCTGCGGCAGGTAACTCTCCGCGTCGACGGCTTGCACCGGGTTATTCGCCGCGGGGTGGTCACACAATATGGCCTGCCTCCGACAATACGTCGCTCGCCAGGGAAAGCAAGCCGAAGGACGCACTGTTCGGCGTGTCAATCCTCGTCAGTACCCCGTTGAGCTGAGCGTTTGGCTGTATTCGCGTAGCTTTGGCATGCCTGATCCGTTTCTGCCACCCCGCCTTTGGGATGCCAGTCCCTGAACATGACGAATGGCGAGGCCACCGCTCGGCCTCGCCATTCGAAATGACTGATTTAGGTTGTCAGAACCAGACTTTTCGCCCGCCGACCGGACGTCCGACGGCGCCGAGAATCCACAGGATGACACCGACGACTACCAGGATGCCGCCGATGGTGTAGAGGATCGACAGGCTGGTGAAGTATCCGATCAACAAGAGGATGATGCCGAGAACAATCATTGGTCTTTCCAATCCACTGCATAGGGGGACTGCGGTCACGAGGGTATTGCCCACTTCGTCAAATCCAAACGCGGGTTTTCCTGAAATCGGGCTCGCGGGCAGCGGGACCGCGTGAACCCGCAGGTAATCGGGTACTCCGTCGCGTGGCGGTACAGCGCCGCCGGACATGCGGGAGGTCACGATGGTGAAGTGGCTGGATCGCCTGCAGCAACGGAGCAGGTTCGCGGGCTTCATCATCGCGGTCGTCTACAAATATCTCGACGACCAGGGCGGCTATCTGGCCGCTCTGCTGACCTACTACGCCTTTGTCTCGCTCTTCCCGCTGCTTCTTCTGCTGACCACCACCCTCGGTGTGCTGCTCTGGAACCGCCCGGAATGGCGTGCCCAGATCGTCGATTCGGCGATCAGCCAGTTGCCGCTGATCGGAGACCAGTTGAGCCGGCCCGAGACGCTCAGCGGTGGCACGACAGCGGTCGTCATCGGAATCCTCGGAGCGCTTTACGGTGGGCTCGGCGTCGGTCAAGCCCTGCAGAACGCGATGAACACCGTGTGGTCCGTCCCCAGGTTCGGCCGTCGCGACCCGATCAAGTCGCGCCTCCACAGCTTGCTGCTGTTGGTAATCCTGGGATCGGCACTTGTGGCAACGACGCTCCTCACGGGATTGGGCAGGAACTGGGCGACTCTGGGCTTTATCGGGACAGTCGGGATCCTTTTGGCGTCCGTGCTGCTGAACACCGCGGTATGTGCGGTGGCCTTCCGGGTGACCACGGTGCGGCCTCTCACCTGGGCGCAGGTGATGCCAGGAGCGGTACTCGCCGCCGTGGTCTGGCAAGTGCTGCAATGGTTCGGCGCCACCTACGTGTCGCATGTTGTCGCGTCGGCGAGCGTCACCAACAGCGTGTTCGCCATTGTCCTGGGCCTGCTGGCATTCCTCTATCTGGTGTCGGTCGCGCTGATGCTGTGCGCCGAAATCAACGTCGTCCGGGTGGACCGCCTTCATCCGAGGGCGTTGCTGACCCCCTTCACCGACAATGTCGACCTCACCGCCGCCGACCGCAAGGCTTACGCGGGGCAGGCAGAAGCGCAGCGAGCCAAGAGCTTTCAACAGGTTGACGTGTCGTTCGGAGGTCCGCAGCCGGAAGGCGAAGCACGGATGGACAACGGCGAAGCACCGCGCAGGCCGGCTCAGTCGCACGAAAGCGCCTGAGCCGGTAGACGATCTTTCGCGGCGACGATTGCTGTCGGCGCCATTCTGAGCCACCGGGATCTCTACTCCAGTAGCTCGGCGCGCCCCGACTCGGTGTCTGTTGCTGCCGAAATTATTAACTCGCGCCATCGCCGGCAACGAAGGCCCTCAAACCAATTGTCGAGAAGTGGCAAGCGCCCGGGGATGACGACGTGCGAAACGGTCAGTTGAGACAATCGCCGATCGGTTCGCTGTCTCTGCATTTGTGAGAATTAGAGGTTTTGTCGATTTTTCTGCTGCGCACTCTTTAATCACGCCCCACTCGGGCGAAATCGACGGATAGACACCAATTTTGGGGGAGATTCCGATGCGAATCACTAAACAAGGAATGCGTACAACGGGTATTGCGTGCGGAGCGGCGGCGGCCTCGGCGCTTCTCGCCATGACGGGAGCCACCCAAGCTGGGGCGATCAGCACGGCGATCGTCATCGGCGGAATCGGCACGCCGACATTGCACGACGTCGTGATGTCTGCGCTGCTCGGCGGAGCGCTGCAGGATTACGATCAGCGCGTCTCGGTGAACTGGCCGGCCGAGGCAAGGCCGTATACCGGTGCTGACGACATGACATTGGGTCAGTCCATCGAAATCGGCCGCGCCAACCTCGATGCCCAGATCGACGACGCGCTCGCGCAACTGGAGCGCGACGCGGACGGCAACCCGCTCGACGGTGAGGTGGTCACCGTGGTCGGCCTGTCGGCCGGATCTCTGGTGGTGACCGAAACACTGCGCGCATGGCAGACCGACGGCGAGGAGGATCCCGCCGCCGACGACATCAACTTCGTGGTGGTAGCGGACTCGAGCCGCCAGGAGATCATCGACGACACTGAGGAATACAACGAAGAGTACGACTACACCTACCGGCAACCGCCCGAGACCGTCTACGACACCGCCGAGATCACCGGCGAGTACGACGGGATGGCCGACTTCCCTGATCGTTTCAGCTTCACCGCGATCCAGAACGCCCTGCTCGGGTCGACTCTCGTGCACGTCCCAATGATGTTCTCTGACATCTCGGAGGTGCCGAAGGAGAACACCACGGTGACGGAGAACTCGTTGGGCGGCACCACTGTCCGTTATCTGGTGCCCACCGAGCCGCTGCCACTCGTGCAGGCCAACCCCAGCCTGGCCCCGCGCGAAGCCGAGCTTAGGGCCACCATCGACAGGGCTTACAGCCGGAACGACCCGGCGAATGTCGCCGCGCGTCTCGCCGGACCCGATGTGCCCGAGAGCATTCGGGAAATCGTGACGCCCGAGGTCGCCGAGGTTGAAGACGTGGACGTCGCGACCACCGCGGCGCCGCAGGAAGACGCTGAAGCGGACGCGACCACCAAGGCCGACCAAGAGGCCCCCTCCAGCCTCAGCGATCAACTGAGCGATGCCGCGAGTGTCGAGGAGGGCGAAACCGGCACCGCAGCGACGGAGTCGACAGATTCGACGGAGTCGGATGCCTCGGAGGCTGAGCCAAGCAGCGATCGGGAGTCAGCCGACTCCTCCTCCTAGACCTCGGAGTACCCCGCATCCTCCGAACACCCGAAGCCCCGGCACTTCTGCCCGGGGCTTTGTGGTGTCCGGGTTCGTCCAGCGCGCACAGTAGCTGCCGGGGGCCAAACCGCTCGTGCGGAGGTGATGGCGGTTTGCGATCTCACTCTCGGAGCGGTGGAAGGTTTCCGACCTGCGCGGATCCACAGTTGTCCCACTGCGGAGCCATTACATTGAATCCGTTCCGACCACCCGTCGGCACAGTTCAGCCGAGAAGGAGACCTCGAATGGACCAGTCCCGCAGTGCCGGATCGGAGCCACCGGTGCTGTGGCGCCCCGACCCCGCGCTCGCCCGTGACACCGCGATCGTCGACTTCGCGCGACGCGTCGCAGAGTCAGGCCTGGCCCAGATCGATGACGAGCTCGACTACGGTGCGCTGCAGGCCTGGTCGGTCCGTGAACCTTCGCGGTTCTGGTCGGCGGCCGCCGACTTCCTGGGGGTGGAGTTCCGGGATCCACCGCAGACTGTGCTGGGCAGTGCGCAAATGCCCGGAGCGCAGTGGTTTCCGGGCTCGACACTGAATTATGCCGAGCATGCCCTCCGGTCCGGACCCGGCAAGGAGGACCACGACATCGCCATCGAGTTCGCGCGTGAGGACGGCCACGAACGCACGGTCACCTACGGCGAACTGCGTGCCATGGTGGGGCGGGCCCGCGTCGGGCTGGTCTCGGCAGGCATCGGCCGCGGTGACCGTGTCGTCGCGCTGGCGCCGAACACTGTTGAGACTCTCGTCATGTTTCTCGCGGCCGCGTCCCTGGGCGCAATCTGGTCCTCCTGCTCGCCCGACTTCGGCTCCCGCGCCGTACTCGACCGCTTCGCCCAGATCGAACCGAGCGTTCTGCTGGCTGTCGACGGATATCGCTACGGGGGTAGAGGTTTCGACATTCGCGACCGCGTCGACGCGCTACGGGATCAGCTGCCGACGGTGCGGACCACCGTGCTGGTGCCCTACCTGGACCCGGGATCGCAGCTGACCGGAACCACCACCTGGGAAGAATTCATGGCCGCGCCGGGCTCGTTGGAGTTCGACGCAGTACCGTTTGATCATCCGCTGTGGGTGCTCTACTCGTCGGGAACCACCGGTCTGCCCAAGGGCATCGTGCAGGGCCACGGCGGAATCGTCCTCGAGCACCTCAAAGCGTTGCGCCTGCACAGCGATCTCGGCCCCGGTGATCGCTTCTTCTGGTTCACCACCACCGGTTGGATGATGTGGAACTACCTCATCGGCGGGCTCCTGGTCGGCGCGACCATCGTATTGTTCGACGGAAATCCGGGCCACCCGGACATGAACACGCTGTGGGCCCTCGCCGAGAAACACCGCGTACGGCTGTTCGGCGTCTCGGCGCCCTACGTCCACGCCTGCATGGACGCGGGCCTGCGCCCGCGAGCCCGGTATGACCTCTCGACGATGCGCGTGTTGGGCTCCACCGGATCTCCGCTGTCGGTCAAAGGTTTCCGCTGGATCACCGAGCATGTCGGTGAGCACGTGCAGATCGCGTCGGTTTCCGGAGGGACCGACGTCTGCACCGCGTTCCTCGGGGCGGCGCCCACGGTGCCGGTGTGGCTGGGAGAACTGTCCTGCGCGGCGCTCGGTGCCGACGTCCGCTCGTTCGACGAACACGGAGCGGATGTGCGCGGTGAGGTGGGGGAGCTGGTGCTGACGCAGCCGATGCCATCCATGCCCGTGAAGTTCTGGAACGACCCCGACGGATCACGCCTGCGCGCAGCCTATTTCGAGGAATACCCGGGCGTATGGCGGCACGGCGACTGGGTGATCGCCACCGAGCGCGGATCGTTCGTCATCCAGGGTCGGTCCGATTCGACACTCAATCGCGGTGGCGTCCGGATGGGGACCGCCGATTTCTATGCTGTAGTCGAAGGTTTCGCCGAGATTGCCGACTCGTTGGTGATCGACACGACGGAGCTCAGCGACGACTCGGAGGGCGAGCTGCTGTGCTTTGTCGTCCTGGCGCCCGGGGCCAGCCTCGATGCGGTCGAAGCTGCGCTGCGCTCAGAGCTGCGTCGCGAATTGTCGCCACGCCATGTGCCGGACAGGTTCATCGCGATCGACTCGGTGCCCAAAACACTCAGCGGCAAGAAGTGCGAAGTGCCGGTGAAGAAGATCCTTGCGGGGGTAGACCCCGACAAGGCCATCAGCCGCGAGGCGCTGCAGAACCCGGACGCGATAGAGCCCTTTCTGGCGCTCGTGTCGAGGACGTGAGCCGCTGCCACCGGCCTCTTCGACGTGGACAACAAGGTGCGCGCCCTAAGTCGGCTGGCGGGTGGTCACGCGATGACGGGGGCCTCCACGAGGGCACGGTCGGCCTCACCCAGCAACACTTCCTGAGCCTGCTGATAGCGGTGCCACGCATCGTCGGGTGAGTCTCCGACCGCGGTCAGCCCTATGCGTCCGCATTCGGTGAGGCAGCTGATCATGTGGAACACCACGCCGGTTCGACGCGCCTGGTCGAAGTGCAGGTGGTGTCGGACAGTCGTTTCGAAGAGTTGGTCGATGCTGAGTGCTTTGAGTCGGTGGTCTTCGAGGTGGTCAGTGGCCACGAGGTACTTCGGAGCGCCGCCGACCGTGCGGAACACGCCGTCGGCGCCGTCGTAGGAGCCGTCGGTCAGAAACTGCAGGGTCAGGAACGGATGAGTGGTGCCGCCCTTGCGCAGATTCAGTTCGATCGCGTAGGGCGTCCAGACTCCATCGGAATCTTGTACGACGACAAAGTCGACTGCGAAGCGGCCGAGCACACCCAGCGTGGCGAGGTGCCGGCCGATGACCATGGCGGGCTCGGCGATGGCCGCCGCATACCGGGAATCCGCCGGGAAGATGCAACCGAGGTACTTCTGGCCGGTGGCGCCGCCGAGCAATTGGTCGTGGGTGGACAGCAGCTCGACTGTTCCGTCCGGCAGTGCGCGCATCTGGACGCTCGGGCTGGTCAGTGTGATTCCGGTGATACGTTCCTCGACGATCCCGCCGAAGCTCTCGAAGTCCTTCAAATACTGTTCAGCGGAGAGGTTTTCGGCCTCCGGCCGGAGGGTGTAAACGCGTTCGGCGATGGCCGCCGTCTCGTCGGCTGCGCCCGGCTCGGGAAGGCCCCGTAGGTCCAGTGACGCGTTGCCCGAACCGGAGACACCGTCATTGAGCTTGACGATGGCCAGTGTCAAAGTCGGCCGCCGGGACCGCATGCTGGCGACGCCGGCGACGATGTCGGCCACCGTGTGCAAGTCCTCGGCACCGACTGGGCAGGTGACTCCGAGGCTTTCGAACAGGCGGCGGCAGCCCGTCTTGGTGCCGAGGTCGGCATGGCGCGGGTCCGCTCCGTACGTCGGGATGCCAAGCGAGATTGCGACATCGCGCTCCAGGGCGGTGGTGTTGTACGGGATGAGGTGGCTTCGGCCGATGTTCGGGATGAGCGATCGGATGCGGTCGAGCATTCGGGGTCGGGCCAGGAGCTTGGAGCTCAGTGGTCGCGGCGTGGCGTCGTCGACCGACACCATTGTCAGGCGGTTGCGGGCGTGGCTGGGAATGACGCCGGGCAATAGGCCGAGGTAGTACTCAATGATGGATTCCGGCACCGGTTGTGAGGTCACGTAGATCATCCGCAGCCGTGGTTGCCTCAGCAACAGCAGCAGGAACAGTGCACGTTCCTCCATTGCCTGCATGAGGGTTCCACTGTTCACGGTGGTCATTGCCAGACTCACCGACGGTATGACGACTACCGATTCGTCGTCGTGGTCGAGCTTCATGGCATCCCACACGGTGGGCATCGTCTGCTGCAGTTGTTCGAATTGCCGGTAGCGCTCGTCTTCTGACAGTTGTGACAGTGTGCGGCCCCGCGCGGATATTCCGGTCACGGCGTTCCCCTTTGTATTTCGGTGTGCAGTTCGCTGATGTTGTGTACGCGGACGGATCGGCTGAAGCCCTTGGGTTGGAGGTCGCCGACGAATTCCGACTCGCAGCCGAGATGCTCGACGGCGGCGAGCACACGGTCGGTGACCAGTACTTGCCAGCCGGCGGCGTCTGAGCACAACCGGGCTGACAAATTGGTGACACTGCCGATCGCTGAATAGTCGAACCGACCTTCGAATCCGATGCGGCCGAGCGTCGCGAATCCCTGGGCGATGCCGATCCCCAGCGCGAGGTCGTGGCCGCTGCGGCGCCAACGCGCGGCGAGCTCGCCGACTGCGTCGCGGATCGCCAGCGACATCCGGACGGCCCGTTCGGTCGCGTCGTCCTGGGGGATCGGGTCGTTGAAGAAGACCATGATTCCGTCGCCGGTGAAGCGTTCGAGTGTGCCCTCGTAGGAGTGCACGAGGGCCCCGATGGCCCGGTGGTATTCGCCGAGTACCGCCATCACTTCCTCGGGTTCGCTGGCTTCGGCGAAGCGGGTGAAGTTGCGGAGATCGGCGAACACCACCACGATGTCGCGCCGGTGGCTCTGCAGGAGTTGCTCCTCGTCTAGAACCACATTGGCCAGTTGAGGCGAGAGGAAGTGGCGCAGCCGGTGTGCCCGCTCCAGCTCGGCGACCTGGGCGGCGACCCGGCTCTCCAACTCGGCGTTCCATTGTGCGAGCTCGTCGGCCTGGCGCCGGATCGTGTCGTGGTAGCGCTTGATTCGGGCCAGTGATGTCACCCGGGCGAGGAGTTCGCTCTGGTCGAAGGGTTTCGTGATGAAGTCGTCGGCGCCCGAGCGCAATGCCGCCAGACGTTGTTCGCGACCGCTGGCGGTGATCATCACGACGGGAAGGAATTCGGTTGCCGGATTGGCGCGGATCTGCTGGCACACAGCGTGACCGTCCATCTCAGGCATCACGATGTCGAGGAGAACAAGGTCGATGTTCTCCCTGTCCAGCAGGCCAAAGGCGTCCGCGGCCGAGTGTGCGGTGAACACACGATGGCCGTGGGGAGACAGCACCGCGTCGAGTAGTCGGAGATTGGCGGGTTCGTCGTCGACCGCCAACACTCGAATGTCGTCGTCCATCAGCCCGCCTGCTTGTCGAGTGCACCCGCCGGCAGAATCTTGGCCGTAACGAGTGCGCGAAGGAATTCGGCACGGCCGACCGGTTTGCGCAGATAACCGTCGGCCCCTAGCGCCACTCCGCGCGGTCGGTCGTCCACGACCGAGGCGATTACCACTGGGACCGCTGCCGTCGCCGGCGCCGCTTTGATCTCGGCTAGCACCTGCCAACCGTCCAACCGCGGGAGGTTGATGTCGAGTACGACACCGGCGGGGCGGACCCTGCGTACGATGTCGAGAGCCTGCAGGCCGTCTCTGGCCCACGTCGTCCTGACGCGGGACCCGTCCAGGTAGGCCTCCATCAGGTCCAGCGATGCGCGGTCGTCGTCGACGAGCACGATCATGAGGCCCTTCAGAGGAGAGGTGACCGCGACTTCCGGTGCCTCCGAGGGGAACACCGGTAACGAGAAGCCGAATGTACTTCCCTTGCCCAGTGTGCTGTCGAGCCACATCCGCCCGCCCATCAGCTCGACGATGCGTTTGGACAACGTCAGCCCGAGTCCGGTGCCCTCTCCCTTGGTGGAGGCGCGGCGCCCCTGCTGGAAGGACTCGAAGATCCGCTCGCGGTCTTCGGGTGCGATGCCGATACCGGTGTCGGCGACACTCACGATCAGATCGGATCGGTCGCGCCGCGCGCGTGCGATGACCTTACCGCCGTCGGGGGTGAACTTGACGGCGTTGGAGACGAGGTTGAGCAGTACCTGTTTGAAACGCAGTGGGTCCGCCTCGATGATGTCGACGTCAGGGTCGATCTGCACCGCGAGGTTGATACCGTGTGCGGTCGCCCGTTCGCGCACCATCGTGAGGGTGTCGTTGAAGACGTCGCCGACAACGAAAGTCGTTGTATCCAAGGCCATCTGACCGCCCTCCACCTTGGAGATGTCGAGAATGTCATTGACCAGATCGAGAAGGTGGCGGCCTGAGTTCCAGATGTCGCGCAGGTACTCGTCCTGGCGCTCGTTGAGCTCACCGAAACTGCGTTGCAGCAGTACGTCGGAGAATCCGATGACGGCGTTGAGCGGTGTGCGCAGCTCGTGGGACATGCTCGCCAGGAACTCCGATTTGTGATTGCTGGCGATCTCGAGTTCGCGGGTCTTGGTTTCCAGTTCCCGGAACAGGCGGGCGTTGACGATCGCCAGTACGGACTGGCCGGCGAACGTCTCCAGTAGTTTGGTGACGTCGGGCGGGAAGCGACCGGTGCCCCGACGCCGGATCACGAGAACGCCGATGAGCGTCTCGCCCCTGCGCATAGGGACCGCCAGCACCGAACGCCACCCGTCGCGGAAAACGATGTCCAGATACGGGTCGAGCTCGGCGCACGCGAGGTCAGCTACCTCGGCCGGTTGACCCGTCGACGCTGCCCGGCCGACCAGGGTGCCGGTGCGGTGAATCGTGACGTTGCGCAGCTGAGCGCGCATTGCGGCGCTCGTGCCGAAAGTGCCACGAACGTCGAATGTGTCGGTGGCGTCGTCGTATTCCAGGATTGAGCCACCGTCCGTACGCAGCGTGATATCGCCGAATCCGAGGTTGGTGAGCCGCACCGCGTTTCGGACGATCCGCTCCAGGACTTCATCAAGATCGAGGCTGGAGCCCACGACGTCGTCGACGTCACGTAGGGCTTCCAGTTGTGCGACCTTGTCGCCGAGTTCTGCGCTGCGCGTCTCCAGTGCGCGCATCAGATGCACCTGGCGCAGCACCACCGCGCCCTGGACGGCGAACTCTTCGAGCCGTTCGCGCTCGCGGTCGTCGAATGGCGCGACGTCGGTGCGCCACATCGACAACACACCGACGACTTCGCCCTGCAGGAGCAGAGGTGTCGACAGAAGTGTGCGGAAGCCGGTGAGGCTCTGCAGATCTGGCCGTCCATAGCCGGTATCGCTGAGGACATCGGTGATTTGGTGGGTTCGCCGGTCCTGCGCCGCGCGCCCTACGGTGGACGACCTGTTGCGCGCGATCGGATGCTCGAGCAGATGCTCGCGATAGGTCTCAGGAGTGGATGCCGAAACCCGCGACACCCGGAACACATCGCCGTCGGCGACGAACAGTTGGGCGGCGGTCGCGCCGCACAGGCGGGCGGCATACTCGACGATGGTGTCGAGCACCGCGCCCGGATTGGTGATGTCGCGTCCGAGGGCGGCCAGGATCTCGCGGCTTGCCAGATCGCTGCGTGGAACGTCATTACTGTTGGGGGACATCAGATCAGACCTGCCTGACGGTGATCGTGGTCCAGGCACCCACATGGATGCGGTCGCCGTCGCCGAGTGGGACTTCCTCGCCGTTGCCCAGGACGTCGTCGCTGTCGTTGAGACTCGTGCCGTTCGTCGAGCCGAGATCGGTGATGGTCAATCCGGTATATCGGACCCTCAGCACGGCGTGCTGGGTGGAGACGCCTCGATCCTCGGGATGGATGGCCAGATCGATCTCAGGTTCGATTCCTTGAGCCCGGTTGCGTCGCCCGATCAGATTGGTGACGCGGCGCAGGGCAATGCTGCGTTCGGGGTAGTAGTCGGGGAACTCGACCGAATCGGGACCGCCCTGGGCCAAGACGCGTTCGTAGAACGTGCGGTCGGCGGTGATCAGGGCAGTCCAGGTGGGGGGCGGCTGTTGGGCGTCCTCCGGTGACACTGCGGGCGTGTCCGGTGGCGGGGGGAGCGCCGAATCTTGGCCGCACGCTTCACAGAACCGTCCGGTGATCGCCGTGCCGCAGGCCGGGCAGGTCGACGCCTCCGGTGCCGACGTAGCCGCGAGCGAGGATATTCCATCGAGTGATGCTCCGCAGATGTCGCAGTAGTCCGTGGCGGCGGACTTGTGGCCGTCGGGGCAGAGAACCATCACGCCCCCTTTCGGACTCGTGCGGTGCGCGTCGAACGCGCGTCGAGGGCCATCTCGTCGGCGGCCGACACCTCGCGTCGCAATCGGGCGGTCCCGGTGCGTTCGTCGACGTCGATGACCTTGCGCAGCAGGCTGGTCTGTTCGGCGTTGCCAGAATCCTTCGCGATCTGCATGGCGCGACCCAGTTCGGCGAGTGCCTTCGCGTCGTCGCCGTCCCTGCGCGCCTCGAGGCCGGCCTGGACGGCCTCGGCATACTCGGCCTGGCCTGTGTAGTGCGCGACTCGGCGACTGATCTTGGCCGACAGTGACGCGTCATCGGTCCACGTGACAGGAACAAGGCCCTCTCCGACTTTCTCGGCGCCGGCCAGGACGGTCACCCGCGCCGCCAGCCTTTTCTGCCCGACTTGTCCGGGTTCCACCTGCACCTGAATGTGGTAGTCGCGTTCCTCGGCGCCCCAAGCGCCGAGCGGATAGCCGCCTGTCTGGGCGTCGACATCGACCCGTCGGTGCGTGAGGTCTTCGACTGTCGGCGCGACCTGCTTAACGAACGCCACCCGCGCTCCGACCGGCATCCACAGCCGCAGTGTGAGTTCGGGAATGGTCTTGGACATTGATGTCTGCATCATCGCGGCGAAATCTGCGGGCAGATCGGCTGGTTCGGCGACGATGTCCACCGTGCCGAGCAACGCCGACGCAATGGCGCGCAGTTCGGCGACCTCCCAGTCGGTGCCCACCCCACGGCAGTCACACGTAAATCTGCCTTCGCTGCGCGCGACCTCGGCCCTCAGTTGCTCGGGTTCCTCGTGTTCGTTCTTGCCGTCGGTGAGCAGGATGGCGTGGGCGAGTGCGCCGGGATGCCTCGAGGCGACTTCGCGAACGTGGGCCAGCCAGGTGCCCATGGCCGTGCCGCCCTGCGGCCGTAGGGCTTCCACCGCGCGCGTCGCCGCGGCCCGGCTGGCCGCCGACGCGGGGACAGGCACACCGTCCTGCGGATAGACCATGGCGGAGGTTTCGGTGCCTGCGATGATCGCGAAGTAGGTGCCGTCTCGCAGTTCGGCGACAGCGGCGAGCGTGGCGCCCTTGGCGGCGTCGAACTTTCCCGCCGGTGACTTCATCGACGCCGAACAGTCGATGATGATTGCCTCGAGGCGCTCGAAGGTTGCCGCGTCGTCGGTCTGCTCGGCGGTCGGGGCGATGCTGACGATGGCGTCGACCGTGCCGGCACCCTCGGTCAAGTAGGGGTTGTGGTCGACGTCGACGATGAATTGGGGCTCAGCGGGATTCATGGTGGTCTCCAATCGGGACGACGGCGACTGTGATGTTGTCGTGGCCGCCTGCGGACAACGCGTGGTCGACCAGTGCGCGGCCGATGACATGTACATCGGTTCCGACGCAGAACGCAGCGATCTCCTCGGCGTCAGGGAGGTAGTTCCACAGTCCGTCGGAGCACAGCAACAGCAGCCCGGGCGCCGTCACGGTGATCGCGTGGACGCCCGACTCGGACCACGGCGTCGGGTCTGCGTCTGCACCGAGCCAGTGCGTGAGCACATGAGCCCCGGCTCGAACAGCTTCGGAGCCGGCATGTGCACCCGCGCTCATCAACTCCTGCGCCACGGTGTCGTCGATAGTCAACTGCACGGGTCGTCCCGGTGGGTCGGGGATCCAGTAGGCCCGGCTGTCGCCGACATTGCCGACGCTAATCTGCACGGTGCCGTCACCGACCCGAACGACGACGGCGCCGGTGTATGTGCACGACGGCGGCTCCGACGGATCGGTGCCCGTCGTCGCGGCGGCTGCTATTGCGGCACTCGACATCCCGGCCAGCACCGCTACCGTTCCGGTGCCGCATGACGCCAGCGTGGACAGCATCGCTTCGACCCCTGCCGTCGATGCGGCACGGGCTGCGGTGTGAGCCGCACTGGACGTTGACACGCCGTCGCATATGGAGATGGCGAAGCTGGGATACCGAAGTGTGTCGACGACTCCGGCGGCAACGCAATCTTCGTTGCGCGCGTGCGCGATTCCGCGATCGGTGATGAGCGCGACGCCGAAGACATCGGTTTCCTCGCGATCGGGCCCGGCCCACGCGGCTCCGCAGACGGTGCAGTAGGCGTCTGCGAAAGAGGTGTTGCCGCAATCCGAGCACGGGCCTCCAATGCCTGCGGTTCCTGGTATCGAGACAACTGTGAATGCTGCCAGGCAATGTCCGCACTGCTCACAGAACCGGTCATCGGTGGTGACCGGTCCGGTGCACCGCCGGCACGTCGTAATGTCGCCGCTCATAGCCGTGTTCGCGGCCGCACGGAATTGGCCTGTTCCACCAATTCGATGCGCTCCCAGAGGTCATCGGAGTCGCGGGCCAGCACGCGGTAACAGCGTTCCATGCCTGAGCGCACACCTCTTTCGGTGAACTCGGTGCCCAGCAGACGCGCAGCCTGCGGGGTATTGCCTGCCTCGAGCCAGTCCAGCGCGACGGTGAAGACGGTCAGCTGCAGCTGCGCTGCAGCGGCGGCGGACGCCAGGTTGATTGCTGCCGCCCTACTGCCTGCTTCGACGATCATGTGCTCGTCGCGCGCTCGGCAAGTGTCGCGGTCGAGCATCATCTCGACAGCGGCCGTTCGCGCCAACGTGAAATAGGCGGTTGAGGGGGAGATTCGGTCGAGCGCGGCAATCGCTCCCGCCGTATTGCCGGTGCGGGCGCCGTGTCGGGCCACCCCGAAGGCGGCGCTGATGTACGTACTGTCAGTCCTCCAGATCGTGGTGTAGTACCGGTCGGCATCGGAGAACGCGCCCCGCAGTTCGGCGGTTGCAGCGATCGCCATTTTCGGGGCGAGCTCGCCGGGCAGAGCGCTCAGGACCTCGTCGAAGTCCTTGTTTGCGCGCCCGAAATCACCCTCGAGTAGTGCGCACTGACCCTCATACCACGACATTCGCCAGTCGCCGGCCAGCGTGTCACCGAGATCAGCGAGGCGGCGGCGCGCGTCGGCAGGGTCGCCGAGCTCGATCGCCGCACGCACGAGTCGCAGGGGCACCTCCACCGAGGATCGGTTGGCCTGGTGCGCTCCACCGCGCGCCAGTTGCAGTGCGTACTCCAGTTGCGCCGGAGGGGTACCTGAGGTGGTGGCCAGTATTGCGGCGCCCGCGTCGCGCGGGTTCACCACCGGTACCGGCAGCGCGGCCACGACTTCGGCGGGTTTCACCTCGGCCCGATGACCGGCGCCGTACACGCCGCGCTGGGGACTGAAATGGTGCGATTGCCGCGCAGGGAGGTCTACGCCGTCGGCAGCGGCAATCTCGTACATCACCGCAGTGAGCTGATCGGCCATTTCCTCGATGGACGAGAACCGCCGTGACGCCTCCGGAGCGGTGGCCCGCATAATGATGCGGCGCAGCGAATCATGTTGCCTTAGCACAGGTTCATCTACCGGATCGCGCAGGGAGTCGGCGAAGCGGCCGTTCTGCAGCGGCAGGTCCGTCACCAGGACGGCGAGCGTGCGCCCCACCGTGTAGATGTCGGTGGCGACGGTGGGTCCCGTCCAGGCGATCTCGGGCGCTTGATAGCCGGGAGTGCCGTAGATGGGGCAGTCGGGGTCGTCCATGGAGACGACCGCACCGAGGTCGATGAGCTTGAGTTGTTCGTCGGCCTGCATCACGTTGTCGGGCTTGAAGTCGCAGTAGGCCAGACCCTGGCCGTGCAGATAGGCCAGGGCCGGCGAGATTTCGACGATGTAGGCGACGGCAACGGCGGGAGGAAGGGGCCCGCCTGCCGCCTTGCGAATCTGTTTGAGCGAGGTGCCGCCGACGTACTCCATGACGATGTAGCCGACGGGCCTGCCGTCGGCGTCATTGTGGTCGACGAAGTTGTAGATCTTGACGATGTTCGGGTGCTCGACTTCTGCGAGAGCCAGGGCCTCGGCCTTGGCAGCGGCCATCGCTTCGGCGTCGCCGGAGTTGACCAGGCCTTTGAGGACCACCCATCGGTTGTGGACGTTGCGGTCGATCGCCAGGTAGATCCAGCCGAGGCCGCCGTGGGCGATGCACCCCTGAACCTCGTATTGTCCGCCGACGAGATCGCCGGGGCAGAGTTTGGGAACGAACGAGTAGCGGGTGCCGCACTGGCTGCAGAAGCCTTCGGTGCGCCCAGGTTGTCCGTCCCGCCCTCGCCCGACGGGGTTGCTGCAGTTGGTGTTTCCGCAGAATCGGTGCCGTTCGGGAACCTGAGGGTCGACGAGGATAGCGGCGGCGGGGTCGCCTTTGGGGACTCGCGGGACGGACACGATGCCTGCGCCGAGACGGCCGCGCGCAGTAGGGGAATTCGACGAGCTGTTGCGAGTGGTCCCACCGATGGTCTTGGTTCCCGCCTGGGTGTGCACGCTCGGTGCGTCGACGGCGGGGGCGGTGCCGCACACGTCGCAGTAGCCGTCGATCACCGTGCCGCGGCAGTGTTTCTCGGTGCATGTCATCGCGAACTCCGTTTTTGGGTGATCAGTTGCCGGTATTTGGCGACGGCCTGCGTGGCGGCACGTAGATCGCAGGGGCAACTGGCCAGCAAGTCTGCGGCGATGCCGCCCGAGGCGAGCACGTCTCGGTCTTCGGCGATTCCTAGCCGTGCGGCCTTGGCTTCGTAGACGCGCAGTCGACCCTTGAGTTCGGTTCGGCGCTCGAGCAGCCCGGTTGCGAGCTCTTCGCACTGCCGTGCGTGGCGGAGTGCCTCGGCGATGTGTGAACGCAACGCGCGCAGCGCAGCTGCGTCGGACTCCTTCAGCGCGGTCAACTGTTTGCGAAGGTCCCCGACGTCGATGTCAGGGGTCGGCAGCGGGCTGGTCGCGACCCGACGTTGGGCGTGTTCGCCGGCATCGGCTGCCTGGGCCAAGGCCGCCTCCAGTTCGTCCAGCTGCACGCGCGTATCCGCCTGTGCCAGTGGCCAGTCGGTGTAAAGCGCTATATTTTCGGCGATCTGGTCGACGCGACGTCGCACGTCCTCGGGTGTCAGCGACAGTGGATCCGACGCCGATTCGGCGAGCAGCTCGGTGATCTCCGCCGGCGCCGCGAGGCCCGCCTCATCGAGCTGACGGATGAGGGGTCCGACAGCTTCGGCCACCAGGTTGCTGATGGCTTCAACGGAGCACAGGAACTCGGTCACTGCCGGTAACGCAGTACCCAGGCTGAGCGCGGTGTCGCTCAGGCTGACGAACTCACCGCTGGCGCTCAAGCGCGGGTCGGTGGCGGCGGTGAGCGAGGTGCCCTCGTGGCTGACTTCGAGCGGTTGTCCGCGCAGCAGGTGGCGCAATTCGGCTTCGACGGCCGTTTCATTGAGAAAGCTGCCGGGTGCGCGAACGGCACGCGCGGCGTCGAGGATGATCGTCATGCGGTGCAGCGCCTCCCACATCTGCCTGATAGCTACCTCGACCGTGCCCCACCGCTGCGCGGTGACGCCGGTGGGCGGGTACCGCCGCACATGCTTGATACCGTCGTGGTCTTCAAGGTTGACAAGTGCAGCCGAGTACCAGTGCAATAGCGTTGTCTGCGTGCCGAGCTCGTTGTCGAGCTCTTCGAGTGCCGTCATCGCCGTCACCCGTCCCGGTACTTAGGTGCCGGCGGGCCCCCAGAGGGACCGAGGTCACTCAGCCACGTGTCGTAGAGGCGCTGCCACGTGCCGTCGTCTCGGATCCGGTCCAAGGTGCCGTTGACGAACCGGACCAGATCGGGGTGGTCTTTGCTGACTCCTACGCCGTACGGTTCCACCCCCAAGCTGGCGCCGCCGATCTCGACGGTGGGGTCCTGCAATGCGAGCCCGGCCAAAACGACGTCGTCGGTGCTGATCGCGTCGACCTGACCCTGCTGGAGCAGGAGAAGGCAGTCGGTCCACGTGGTGGCTCCGATCAGTATCGGCCGCGGTTTCATCGCGAACAGAGTTGATAGGGAGGTCGTGCCCTGGACCGCGCACACCCGCTTGCCCCCGAGCTCGGCCGGCGTGTCGAGACCCGAGCCCTTCGCGGCGAGGATTCGCTGGTGGGCATACAGGTACACAGTCGAGAAGTCGACGAGCTGTTTGCGCGCGCAGGTGATCGAGTAGGTCCTGATGACGAGATCGACTTGGCCTGTGGTCAGTGCGGTTTCGCGTTCTTTGGCGTTGACCACCTGAAATTCGACACGACTGGGATCGCCGAACAGCGCCCGGGCGATCTCGCGGGCAAGGTCGACATCGAAGCCTTCGAGCTGACCGGTAGTCGGATTGCGGAAGCCGGAGGGAAACGTGTTTTGATCTACGCCGACCACGAGCCGGCCCCGGTCCACGATGGTGGCCATCGTCGATCCGGTCGGCATCGCGCCAGGCGCGGGATGTGGGCCTGGGCGCAGGCTTGCCTCGCGGTTGCATTCTTCCCCTGCAGGCGGTGCGGGGACAGCCGTGATCTCCTGCACCCCGGCGGGGGAGATGGCTACGGGCGTGACGGTCACGGGTGCCGGCGCAGGCGGCACGGCCGAACAGCTCGCGATGAGCACCGCGCTGCACAGGGCAGCCCAGTTTCGCGCAGTCACAGGAACTCCTTGAGTCGAGGCCACAGTCCGACGATCGCCGCGGTACCGGCGAGGCCCAGCAGAACGAGCACGCCGGCCGGGCTCCACGCGAGATAGCCGCCTGCGGCGGCGACATGCTCACGCAGCACGGCGCGAGTGCGTTGGATCTCTTCTGCCAGAGAATCCTCGACGGTTCCGAACTGGGCGGCGGAGGCGGCAGGGTCGGGACCGATCGCGATGGCGACCGCGCCGAGGTAATCGCCGCTCGTGTAGGCCACGACATGCTTGCCGTGGCTGGCCCTCCACCGGTCGATGCCCTCGAGTGTCGCCTGTGGGCCGTCATCGAGGGTGCGCTGAAGTTCGTCGATGCGTGTCTGAAAGTCGGTCTCACTGCTGGTGATGTCCCCGCGGTCGATCAGCTGCAGAATCTCAACCGTGCGCGTCTGTTGCGCGAGAATTCGCGCCCTCGCCAATTGTTCGATCCGTATTGTGCCCTCGCTGCGGCTGGTCTCGAGCTCGGCGGCGGACAGCCGCGTCACTGCGACGATCCACACCGCAGCCAAGGCGGCCAGCACGACCGCGAGGATGAGTCCGATGTTGAATCGACGGTTCGTGCGCCGCAGCAAGATCCAGGAACTAATGGCGATCAGGCACAGCACGCCACCGAGCATGACGATGCTCGGCCAGCCGGGGGAGCCGACTGCGCGACGATCCCTTTCGACCGCGTCCAGGTCATGCGCCAGGATTCTCTGGGCCCCGGGCAGCAACTCTGTCTGCATCAATGTCGACGCCTCGCGCTGATACGCCGAGCCCACCGGAAACCCCTGAATGTTGTTGGCGCGGGCGGCTTCCACGAGCCCGGTATAGGTCGCCAGTTGCGCGGTGATGATCGCTGCGGCGTCTCGCATCTGAGCGTCGGTTGCTCCCGCGGTGACGTCGGTGAGCGCCGCCGTTGCCGCCGCGATGGCCCGCCGGTAGCGGTCGCGCATCGTCGGTGTCTGGATGCCACCGGACAAGAACGCCGATGCAGCCGCGGCATCGGCTTCCGACAACGCCGCGTACAGGTTCTGGGCCGCAAACGCGAACGGTTCGGAGCGCTCAAGGACCCTGTCATGTGCGGCAACCCGCCCGCCAAGATCTGTGGCGCACACAACGCCGGCGAACACGCAAGACAGCGCGACGGCGCAGCCAATGAAAACCACAACACCGGGTGTCGTGCGGGAGAACCGCCGCAATGACGGTATCGTCCGCCGGGCAGACGTCACGGCGCTCACGAGCACTCACCACCGCGCGCCGAAAGGCTCTGCACCACAGAGTAATTGAATGTGAAAAGACTTTGAGCACCGAAGCCCGCCGGTGACCGTTCAAGCGATCGCCGTAGATTCGTCACCGAACTCACCTCGCCCCCGGGTCGTCGCTGGACAGGACGGATCCATCATCGCTCCGCCGCGCAGGGTTTACACAAGTAGTGAACTACTGGTGTGAGCCGATTTCTGGGCGCACCACTACCCGCGTTCGCGGGTCCGGAGTCCCAATCGGCCTCGCACTTGTCCTGCGAGGCTTGTACCTGCTGATTTAGGATGTGCCGATGCGGTTGACGTGGCCCTTGGTGGGCCGCGAACGAGAGATGCGGCTCATCGAGACTTCGCTGTCAGCGCCTCACACCCGCGGCATCGTGATCTCCGGCCCGGCCGGTGTCGGCAAGAGTCGGGTCGCCGCGGAAGCTCTGGACGCCGCGGCGGCCCGTGGCTCTGCCACCCGCTGGGTCGTCGGCACCTCGGCCGGACGGGGTCTGCCGCTCGGAGCGATGGCGGAGTGGGCCGACCCGGCGGTCGCCCACGGGCTGCAACTGGTGTGCGGAGTGATCGAATCAATGACTGCCGCAGCGAAGGCGGGTCCTGTCGTCATCGGAGTCGACGACGCACACCTGCTCGACGACATGTCGATGTTCGTCCTGCAGCAGATCGCCCAGCGAGGCATTGCCAAGATGGTCTTGACGCTGCGCGACGGCGAAAGCGTGCCCGACGGGGCGACCGAGCTGTTCAAGTCTTCCCTCTTCGACTGGCTCGAATTGCCTCCGCTGGACCGCGAGGACACCACATCGCTATTGACGCGGAGCCTCGAAGGACCCCTCGATGTCGACACCGCTGCGCGCCTCTATGCGCTGACGCGAGGCAATGTGTTGTACTTGCGCCACATCGTCGAGCAGGAGGTTGCGGAAGGCCGCCTTGAATCCCACGGTGGCCAATGGCGTTGGGCCGGCGGGCTTAGTGTTCCGCATACTCTCATGGAGCTGATTGATTCCCGCATCGGGGCTTTGCCACCGGAAGTCGCCACCGTCATCGATGTGCTCGCAATCGGTGAGCCGATCGAACTCGCTGCGCTGCAGCGCATCACAGAACCGAAGGCGATCGAGGACGCCGACGTGCTCGGCTTGATCCTCGTCGAGGACACCGGTGTCACGATCGACGTCCGCCTGGCGCATCCCCTCTACGGCGAGGTGCGCCGCAGTCGGGCGGCGCCGACGAGATTGCGGCGACTTCGCGGCGCGGTGGCCACCGAACTCGCAGCCGCCCACAACCGCGACGACGCGCGAGTCCTGGTGCGGCGCGCAGCATTGAGCCTCGACTCGGATCTGGACCTGGACGCTGACGTCTTGATCAGGGCCGCGCGCGGCGCCATCTGCATTGCCGATCTACCGCTGGCGAACCGCCTCGCCGAAGCGGCCAGTCGAGTATCACCGCGCGCCGAGGCAAAATTCATCCAAGCCCATGCGCTGTCCTGGATGGGCTGTGGGGAATCCGCCGAAGAGGTGCTCTCGTCAGTCCACGCCGACCAGTTGCAGGACGAGGATTTCGCCCGGTTCACGTTCTTCCGTGCCAGCAACATGCTGTGGGCACTGGCGGAACCGGACCGGGCCGCAGACATCATCGGCGCCGCGACGCGCCTGACGGACGGCCTCGCACGCCGCTGCATGGACGCGATCCGTGCAGTGCACAGTTTCGCCACGGACCGCCCCGAGATGGCATTGGAGGTGGCCCAGGATCTTGCGCTGGGGGACCTCCCGCCGGTCATTGCCGCCGAAGCCGCGTGGGTGCTTGCGAACATCCACGGTGACGCCGGCGCACTGTCGGCGGCGGAAGATATCGCCGACGCCGGAATCCGGATCGTCCGCAGCTCCGAGGCCCCCCACATGCGGTTCAACATCGCCGACGCTCGCGTCGGCGCCCTGCTGTTGTCCGGGCGGGTCGAAGACGCGGACGTGCTGGCCGCCAGCGAGTGTCGACACGCGGCCGACTTGCCGGGGACCGCTCACCTGCTCGGTATCGCAATCGCCGGTCGTGGAGCGCTCGGGGCAGGGCGGCTCACCGCGGCGGCCGCAATGTTGCAGCAGTCGTCGGCAGCACTCGCGGCGTCCGGCCACGCTATCGGCTGGGGATACCGCTACCGGATCTCGGCCGCCGTGGCCCTGGCCATCAGCGGCAAGATCGAGGAGGCCGCCAAACTACTTACCTCACTGCAGAACCTGCGGCGGCCCTTCCGTGCGCTGAACATCGAATTCGGCCTCGCCCATGCATGGGTAGCCGCAGGGCAGGGCGCGGTCAGCGAGGGGATCCGAATTCTGAACAGATCTGCCCAAACGGCTGCAGCGCACGGACAGTACGCCGCAGAAGTGATGTGCCTGCAGACCGCGACACAATTCGGGGACCGAACCCACGGTCCTCGGCTACGCGAGCTGGCCGCGCTCGTCGAAGGGCCACGCGCATCGCTTGCCGGCCGATTCGCCGACGCGCTGGCCGCCGGAGACGCCGCCGAATTGGCCGCGGTGTCCGAAGAGTTCGAGAAACTCGGCGACCTCGTCGCCGCGCTGGATGCAGCGGCGCACGCAGCGGTCGCCTATCGGCGCGACGACCTGCGCGGGTCGGCCTACGGAAGTGCTTCGAGGGCCGACGAACTCGCGATACGGTGCGGCGGCGCGCAGACCCCCGCGCTGGCATGGGCAGGCAGCAAGCTGCCGCTGACTGAACGGGAGCGGGAGGTGGCGATCCTGGTCGGCCACGGATTGCTCAACCGGGAGATCGCCGCAAAGCTGGTGGTGTCCACCCGTACCGTCGAGGGACATGTTTATAAGGCCATGCAGAAAACCGGCGTCAGCACGCGGGAGGAGCTTGCGGCGCTGATGAAGCCGCTGCCACCGGCGGCGGATTAAGACAGACTTTACCGCGCCTGCGACTTCGGCAGGGCCGCATGGATTCCCACCTCCTGCGCCTTGACCACGAAATAGACCGAACGGCCCGGCGCGAGATCGAGGTCGGCGACAGCGGCGGCCGTGACATCGGCTGCGAGCCCGGCTCCGCCGTCGGGTTGATCCACGCCACGGACGCGCACCACCGTGCCCTTGACGTCGATCTCACCGACCGTCACGGCGATGACGTTGCGCGGACTGCCGTGCGGCGCAACCAGATGGACGGCGACGGCACTGGGCTGGAACAGCGCGATAGCAGGCGTCCCAGCTGAAAGGTCACCCGCGCCGAAGATCTCGGTACCCCACGCCGTGCGGATGACGCCGGGTGCGGTCACGATGCCGGGAATCAGGTTGACCCCTGCGATGCGGGCCGCGAAGGCGCTGCGCGGTGTCGTCAGCACGGCACGAGACGGACCGCTCTCGACCACCTGGCCATCCTCGATGACGATGACCTTGTCGGCGATGGCCAGCGCATCCAGGAGATCGTGCGTGACGATGATCGCCGTCCTGCCCTGGCCGCGCAGGATATCGCGTAGCAGACGCCGCAGCGCGGGAGCGGCGGTGACGTCGAGTGCCGCCATGGGCTCATCGAGCAGCAGCACATGCGGGTCGGCGGCCAGCGCACGAGCGACGGCGACCCGCTGGGCCTGTCCACCCGACAGCTCCGCGGGTTTGCGATCTGCGAGGTCGGTGGCGTCGACGGCGTCCAGCCACCGCCGGGCGGTAGCGCGGGAAGCGCTGCGCGACTGACCTTTACAGCGTGGCGCGTAGGCAACGTTCGCGCTGACGGTCATGTGCGGGAACAGCATCGCTTCCTGACTGAGCAACGCCACCCCCCGGGCGTGTGCAGGCACGAACGTCCCCGACCCGGTGTCGGTGACGATTGTCCCGCCCAACACGACCCGTCCGTCGTCGGGGCGAAGCAGGCCGGCCACGAGCGACAACAGCGTGGACTTCCCGGCTCCGTTCGGCCCCAGCACGGCCAGCACCTCGCCGTCGCCGACGGTGACGTCGAGGTCGACACCGCGCGCGGCGAGTTTTGCCCGTACGTGAAGGCCGCTCACAGCGTTCCCGTCAGCCGTCTACTCGCTGTCGCGAAGACAATCAGTGCCGCAACCACGATGAGCAACAACGACAGGGCAACGGCTGCGTCCGCATCGGTTTCGCGCTGCAGATAGATCTCCAGCGGCAAGGTTCGGGTGACGCCCTGAAGCGATCCGGCGAACGTCAGCGTCGCGCCGAACTCGCCGAGCGACCGCGCGAACGCGAGCACCGTGCCGGAGATGATGCCCGGGAGCACCAGCGGCAGTGTGATGGTTCGCAAAACGGTGGTCGGTCTGGCGCCCAGTGTCGCAGCGATGTGGTCGTATCCAGCACCTGCAGAACGCAGCGCACCTTCGAGGCTGACCACCAGAAAGGGAAGCGAAACAAAGGATTGCGCCAGCACCACCGCGGTCGTGGAAAAGGCGACCCGCAGACCCAGGACCTCCAGGTGACGTCCGAGAAGGCCCTGCCTGCCGAAGGTGTACAGAAGCGCAATTCCGCCGACCACGGGCGGCAGCACCAGCGGAAGAAGCACGATAGCCCGCAGCAGCGACCGGCCGCGAAAGTCCCTGCGGGCGAGCACCAGGGCCATCGGTACGCCGAGCAACACACATAACGCGGTACTGGCCGCCGCCGTCTGCAGACTCAAAAACAGAGCAGCGCGGGAGGATTCGGACGTGACGAGCGGGACGAAATTGGGCCAGTCGATCCTGAGGAGGATCGCCGCCAGGGGAGTAATGATGAACAGAGCGCCTACTGCGGCGGGCAGGTAGACCCAGCCCGGTACTCCGACCTGGATGCGCCCGCCGGGACGACGCGCGGTCACGGTGCGGCGAAACCCGCTGCCGACAGCACGTCCCGCCCCCGCGGACCCGTAACCAGCTCGACGAACTTCTCCGCATGGGTGGGATCGGCCGACCCGCGTAGCACGGCGATGGGGTAGGTGTTGACCGCAGAGGAGGATTCGGGGAACGGGACCACGGTGACCTCGTCGCCGGCACCCGCCGCATCGGTCACGTACACGAGGCCGGCATCGGCTTGTCCCGAGATGACTTTGCCGAGCACATCGGTGACGGCCGACTCCTCACTCACCGGAGCCAGCGTCACACCTGTTGCCTTTTCGATCTTCTCGGCCGCCGAGCCGCACGGGACCCGCGGTGCGCAGACGACCACCTGGTTGCCAGGCGTGGCCAGGTCGGCAAAAGACGCGATGCCTTTCGGATTCCCCGGCGGCGTGACGATCGTGAGGGTGTTGGTGGCGAAATCGACAGGCTCCCCGTCGATGAGACCGGCATCGACGGCTTTCGTCATGTTCGCGGCATCGGCCGAGGCGAAGACGTCGGCCGGCGCGCCCTGCGAGAGTTGAGCGACGAGGTCGGAGGATCCCGCGAAGTTGAAGGTCACCGTCGTCCCCGGGTTGTCCTTCTCGAACTGTGCGCCGAGTTCGGTGAACGTGGACTTCAGCGACGCTGCGGCGAATACCGTCACCCTGTCGGCGGTGCTCGAATCTTGTTCAGTCGGTGTACATCCCACCGCGACGGCAGCGAGACTCAGAGCCGCGATGAAGCGGGGCAGTCGCTTCACGACGTTGCTTCTGGTGTTTCGATGATGACGGTCGTCGCCTTGACCACCGCGACGGCGATGACGCCGGGCTCGAGGCCGAGCTGCCGTGACGATTCGGTGCTCATCAACGAAACCACGGTGAACGGACCGCACTGCATCTGCACTTCGCTCATGACCTTGTCGGAAGTGACCTTCGTGACCAGGCCGACCAGTCGATTGCGGGCTGAACTGCCCCCGCCGAGCGGATCGGGCGGCGGTGCTGCGTGGTCGCGGGCGAATTGCGCGAGTGCCTTGCCGTCGATCACCTTCCTCCCGGAGTCGTCTTTGGTGGCGGGCAGGCTGCCGCTGTCGATCCAGCGCCGCACGGTGTCATCGCTGACGCCGAGCAGGATGGCGGCGTCTCTGACCCGAATCGCGGGCATCCTGGCTCCTCTTGGCTGTGTTCCGCATGTGCGGCAGATATATGCCAATACAACCATGTGAGCGGTTCAGATTGCCAGCTCTATCCGATTTCGCGGGCCGGTCATCGGTCTGCGGCCGGGGGCGTGCGACGTGAAGCCCTAATCATCGTGAACGTCGTCGAGCACCGAGAACGGCTCGGTCGGATCCTCGACGACCACAAGCTGGGCGGCTGACTCCGACGGCACGACCTTGCGGGCCAACGCCTGTAGAGCACGCTCGGTTCCGACGTCGTGCCCGGCACGCTCGGACAGCAGCCACCGCACTTCGAGCAGATCGCAGTACGCCTGGATCGGCGTCCCCGTCGCGCCGACCGCGGCGTGGGCGCGGTGCATCGTCGGAGTGGCGACCTCCATCACCCAGAGCGCAGCGGCGGTCTTGTCGTCGACATCGTGCCCCGATTCGCGGCAGAGCTGGGCTTGATAGGCGTGCAGATCGCCGAGGAGAATGCGCGCCTGCCCCTCGCCGACGTCGAGACCCGTCAGCTTGCGCAACTGCGTTGCGTGATAACGGCGGTCGCCGACCGTCACATGCAGGCGCAGCTCGTCCGCACCGGCGCGGACCGGCTGCAACGACACCTCGTCGACCGCGAAACCCAGCTCGTTGAGCTTGCGGATGGTTCCCTCCACGCGGTAGCGGTCGGCGAAACCGAATGTCGGCTTCGAATGCAGCAGGTCCCAGAGTCCTTCGTACCGTCTGCGGATGCCGAGAGCTTCGGTGATGAAACCCGATTCCAGATCCGGCCTTTCGAGCTTGGCCGCGAGGTCGAGCAACCCCGCGGCGACATTCTCCACGGTGATGTCGATGTCCTGGGTGCGCTGTCCGTCGGACAGGCTGGGATGGATCTCACTGGTCTCGGCGTCGACGAGGAACGCCTGGAGCACCTGGCCGTCCCGGGAGAACAAGGTGTTGGCCAGTGAGCAATCGCCCCAGAACACCCCGTACCGGTGGAGCTCCACCAGCAGTGTGGCCATCGCGTCGAACAACCGCGCGCGGTGTTTGGGGGCATCAGGTGGCAGGCGCATGAACAGCCGCCGGTACTGCCATGATCCGACCAGATAACGGGTCAGCAGAATCGACGTGTCGAAGTCAGGCTGGTAGACCAGGCCCGCCGGCCGGACCGCGTTGAGGCCCATCTCCTCCAGTCGACTCAGCACCTCGTATTCACGTGCGGCGATACGCGGTGGCAGCTCCTTGAGCGCCCACAACTCGCCATCGGAGTCGACGAACTTCACCAGGTGTCTACTCGGTCCCACCGCGAGATCGCGCAGCCCGACCTCGGGCGCCGCCCATTCGACAAGCGGCCGATCCCACGGCAACGCGAGCAGTCCCGGGCACGGAGCCCGCAGCCGCAGTTCGGGAGCGGCCATGCTGGTTCTGGCGTCGCCGGGTGTGACCGTCGGCTAGCCGGCGGCTGCCGCGTGCCGCCCCTGCGACTCCACGACGCGGGTGAGATTGTCGCCCGACTGCGGGTCGAACAGGTGCAGTCGCTCGGCATCGAGCCACAGCGTGGCCTTGTCCCCTGACCGCACGCGGCTGAGTGGGTCGAGTTCGACGCAGATCTGCGTACGCAACTGCTCGCTGTCGAGGTCGTTGGCCAGCTCGGCGAGCTGGCCGGCGATCTCTGTGGAGGCCTCGAACGGCACGAAGGCATACTGCTCGTTGCCCAGCCATTCCGTCACATCGATGGTGACGTCGAATGTGACTCCGCGCGAACGCTTCTCCTGGTCGACGAACTCCGCGTCCTCGAACGCTCCGGGGCGGATGCCGGCGATGTAGATCTTTCCGTCCTCCACGGCGCCCCGCCATTCGTCGCGCAACGGGACCTTCACGAACGGCAACTCGATCTCGTCGCCACGCACCTGGGCGGGCACGAAGTTCATCGGCGGGGAGCCGATGAAGCCGGCGACGAACAGGTTCACCGGTTGGTCGTAGAGCTCACGTGGGCTCGCGACCTGTTGCAGCACACCCTTTTTGAGCACCGCAACCCGATCGCCCAGCGTCATTGCCTCGGTCTGATCGTGGGTGACGTACACCGTGGTGACACCGAGTTTGCGCTGCAGCCGCAGGATTTCGGTGCGCATCTGGCCGCGCAGCTTGGCGTCCAGGTTGGACAGCGGCTCGTCGAACAGGAATGCGTCGGCCTCGCGCACGATGGCGCGCCCCATCGCCACCCGCTGACGCTGACCACCGGACAGGTTGGCCGGCTTGCGGTCCAGGTGCTCGCCGAGCTCGAGTGTCTTGGCGGCCTCGTCGACCCGCTGGCGGATCTCCTCGTCAGACAGCTTGCCGGACAGGCGCAGCGGAAAGGCGATGTTCTCGAACACCGTCAGGTGTGGGTACAGGGCGTAGTTCTGGAACACCATCGCGAGGTTGCGGTCGCGCGGCGCCTTGTCGTTGACCCGCTGGTCGCCGATGACCATGTCCCCGGAGGTGATGTCCTCGAGGCCGACGATCATCCGCAACAGCGTCGACTTCCCGCATCCGGACGGACCGACCAGAATCATGAACTCGCCGTCGGCGATGTCCAGGCTGACGTCGTTGACGGCGGGATAACCGTCGCCGTACTTCTTGACGATGTTGCGCATGGTGATTGCTGCCATGGGGTTATCCCTTCACTGCTCCGGAGGTCAGACCGGCGACGATGCGCCGCTGAAAGATGAGAACCAAGATGACGACGGGGATCGTCACGATCACCGACGCGGCCATGATGTAGGGGACGGGCGACTCGAAGTAGGACGCGCCCTGGAAGAACGCCAACGCGGCGGGCACCGTACGTGCGCTGTCTGTCGAGGTCAGCGAGATCGCGAAGAGGAAGTCGTTCCAGCAGAAGAAAAATGTCAGGATCGCCGTGGTGAACACACCCGGTGCGGCCAGCGGGACGATCACCTTGCGGAACGCCTGCCACTGGGTGGCGCCGTCCACCTGCGCGGCATGCTCCATCTCCCACGGGATCTGACGGAAGAACGCCGACATCGTCCAGATCGACAGGGGCAGCGCGAAGGTCAGGTACGGGACGATCAGGCCGAGCCACGTGTCGTAGATGCCGAGCCCCCGCCACATGTCGAACAGCGGACCGACCAGAGCGGCCTGCGGGAACATCGCGATGCCCAGTGCCAGCGACAGCAGCAGCTTCTTGCCCGGGAATTCAAGACGCGCAATGGCATACGCGGCGAACATCGCGATGATCACCGAGATGATGGTGGCGATGATCGCAATGCCGATCGAGTTGATCAGCGCCTTGGTGAACAGCGGCTGGCTGAAGATCTGCGCGAAGTTGTCGAGTGTGAACGTGCTCGGCAGGAACGACGGATTGCCCGAGACGATGTCGGACGGCGGTTTGAACGCCAGGCTGATCATCCACAGCATCGGCACGAAGCTGTAGATGACGATCACGATTCCGGCGATGGTCCACCATTTGGTGCTCTTGGTCACTGGTCACCCCTGACTTGCGAGAGGTCGGTTTTGAAGACCTTGATGAATACCCAGGCGATGGCGACGACGGAAAGGAACAACAGCACCGAGACCGCCGATCCCATACCGAGATTCACCAGCGTCACGTTCTGCCGGTAGGCCAGGAACGAGATCGTCTCGGTGTTGTTCGCACCTGCTGTCATCACGTACGGATTGTCGAAGATGCGCCACGCGTCGAGTGTGCGGAACAGCAGGGCGACCATGATGGCGGCCTTCATGTTCGGCAGCGTTACCTTCCACAGCCGCTGCCAGGCCGTCGCGCCGTCCACCTTCGCGGCCTCCTGCATGTCCTCGGGGACCTGAACAAGCCCGGCGAGCAGCAGCAGCGAGATGAACGGTGTCGTCTTCCAGATCTCCGAAAGGCAGATGACGAAGATCGCCGACCACCGGTCACCGAACCAGTCGAACTCGCTGAGGTTGAGCCACTGGTTCACAAAGCCCGAATCGATCGCGAACGCGTAGCGCCAGATGAACGCCGAGACGACGGTGACGATGCCGTACGGGATCAGGATCGCGGTGCGCAGCGGGCCGCGACCGCGGACGATGCGCAGCATCACGAACGCGAACCAGAATCCGAGCACCAACTCGATGGCCACTGTGACGATCGTGATCGCCAGGGTGGTGACGAAGTCGTTCCACCAGATCGGGTCGGTCAGGATCACACCGTAGTTGCTCAGGCCGACGAAGCTGCGGCCCTCCGGATCAGTGAGCCGGAAGTTGTAGAGCGACAACACCAGAGCGTAGCCGAGCGGGTAGGCGGTGACGAGAAGCATCACCACGTACGACGGAAGGGTCAGATAGAGCCCGAGCCGGCGCTCACCCTTGGCGCGCTCGCTGACTGACGGTTTGCCGGGATCCTTCTGGATGGGCGCATCCTGAATCGCGGTCACAGGAGCCGCCTCCCCGCCAGCACGTCAGCCATGAATTGATCTGTCCTCTCCGGTGTTTCGGCGTTCACGGAGGCGGGCGGGTGCCACGTCTGCTGGATCGCGCCCGAGATATCGGTGTAGAAGGGAGTGGGTGGCCGCGGTCCGCCGTCGCCGATGGACTCGCGGATCAGGTCGGCGTTTTCGTAGGTCTCCCGGATCTTGGGGTCGTCGTACGACGCGGCGTAGGGCGACGGTTCGCTCTCGTCGAGCATGTATTGCGTCGCCTTGGGCTCGGCGTTGATGCACTCGACGAGCGCGATCGCCTGATCCGGATGTTCGGTGTAGGCACCGATGCCGAGGTTGGCGCCACCCAGTGGCGGGGCGCTGGGACGGTCTGGGGACACCCTGGGGTAGCGGGCCCAGCCGATGTCGTCGACCACCGCCTGCGGGAGTGTGCCCTCCTCGGCGGCGGTCCGCGCCGCAGCCAGCACGTAGGGCCAGTTGACCATGAACATGCCCTGCTCGGACTGGAAGTTGGCGCGGGCCTGTTCCTCCGACGCGTTGGACATGTCGGTGGGCGCCGCGGGGGAACGGCCGAGATTGCCGACGATCTCGGCGGCCTTCTCGCCGGGCGGGCTCGCGAGCGACGGTTTGGCGTTGCGGCCGGCCTCGACGTCCTCCAGCAGTGCGCCGCCCGCCGAGAGCACGAGGGCATTGATCAACACGGTGTAGCCCTCGTAACGCTGCGCCTGCACCGCAATCTTCTTCTGTTGCCCCACAGCTGCTTTGAGCATCTCGTCCCACGTGAAGGTCGGTGAGGTGGGATCCACTCCGGCCGCGGCGGCGGCCGACTTGCGGTACCAGAGCAGCTGGGCGTTGGACTTGTAGGGTGCGCCGTAGAGCGTGTCTTCCCACATGCCCGTCTCGACAGGTGCCGGAAGCATGCCCGCGGTGAGCCGTCGGGTCTCTTCGGGGGTGTAGGGGCGCAAGAACCCGGCGTTGGCGAACTCGGCGGTGAACACCACGTCCATGCTGACCAGATCGATCGAGGAATCGCCGGCGGCCAGGCGGCGGACCATCTGCTCGCGCTGGGCGGTGGCGGTGCTCGGAAGCGATTCGATGCGCACCTGATAGGCGCCGTTGGAAGATTCTGCGCACTGTTCGGCGCGCGCCGCGGAGCCTCCGTTGTCGGGAAGGATGTACCACGTCAAAGTCGGGGGGCCGCCCTGGCTGCCGCATCCGGACAACAGTGACGCAGCGACCAGAGGTGCACTGGCCAGCGCGATTGCGCGACGTCGCCGCCCGCGGGCGAACTGATTTCGTTTCATCACGTCCTCGTCCATAAAGTCTGTCCTCGTCTCGGAAGTTGTGGTCTCCGATGAGGGCCACGTACAGCGCATTCGGTACGTGTGTGAGTGTGTCACACCTCACAGGCCGAGTGGGGCAGCGGTGTCAGTGCGGCGAGGCGGTCGACCCGCGAATCACCAAGCGGGTGGGCAGGGTCGTCATCGTCCCGCCGCTCTCGACGCGCTCGCTGGTGAGCTGGTGGAGCACTTTTCGTGCGGCGATCTGGCCTTGGTCGCGCACCGGCTGCGCGACGGTCGTCAAATCGGTCAGCTCGGCAGACGGGTGGTCGTCGACGCCGATGATCGAGATTTGCTGCGGGACAGAGATTCCGGCGCGACGTAGCGTGCGCAGAGCGCCGAGGGCGATCTCGTCGGAGTGGCAGAACACCGCGGTGGGCAGCCGCGGACCGCTCAGCAGCATCTCCATTCCTCTCGATCCGCCCTCGATGCTCCATTTCACGGTCACCACGGTGGGATCGTGCAATCCCGCCTCGCGAATCTGGCGGTCGAAGCCGTTGATGCGTGCCTGATCGGTGGCCCAGGGAATATCCGTGTCGTCAGCGGCCTGGATCATCGCGATGTCGCGGTGCCCGATGTGCAGCAGGTGCCCCACGGCCTGGCGGGCGGCCAGCTCGTCGTCGATGCCGATCCACGACCGGTTGCCGGCGGGATGATGACCTCCGACGAAGACAGTCGGCACGCCGAGCTGATCGATGCGGGTACGTTCGCGGGACGTCAGCGGCAGCGACACCACCACCACAGCATCGACCTTGCGGCGCAACGGAAGCGCTTCGAAGAAGCGGTGCCGGGCAGCCGAGTCGGGGAGGGTGCAGAGCACCAGATCCACGCCAACGGTGTCGAATTCGTCGGCGATTCCGGCCAGCACCGTGGAGTAGAACCAGGCGTCGATCCGGGGGACCACGACGCCGACGCGGCCCGTGGCTCCACCGGAGAGCCGGGAAGCCTCCGGCGAGACGACGTAGGACAGCTCCCGGGCCGCGGACAAAATCCGGTCACGGGTCGCCGGGGACACCCCGGGTTCGCCCCGCAGGGCACGCGACACCGAAGCGATCGACACTCCCGAGTGCCGGGCGACGTCGGTCATGTTGACCGTCTGCTTCGGAATCATCAGATGCTCAGAGTAGTCGAGCGTAATTACTTACGTGATCAGTTACGGGATTGACATGTGGTTGGAATATCGCGAGTCTGGTGACGCAAACGTTTACTCACCCATTGTGTCTTGTCGAGGAGTTTCGCTGTGGCCTCCGAACAGTCGTGGTGGCAGACCGCCGTCGTCTATCAGGTCTACATCCGCAGCTTTGCCGACGGCAGCGGCGACGGCATCGGCGACATCGAGGGCCTGCGTGCGAAGCTGCCGTATCTCGGTCGACTCGGTGTCGACGCCATCTGGATCAACCCGTGGTATCCGTCTCCGATGGCCGACGCAGGCTACGACGTGTCCGATTACCGCGACATCGAACCGTCCTACGGCACCCTGGACGAAGCGCAATCGTTGATCGCAGAAGCGCACGACCTCGGCATCCGGGTGATCCTCGACATCGTCCCCAACCACACGTCCGATCAGCATGTCTGGTTCCAGTCCGCGCTCGCCGGTGAGCCCGGCGCCCGGGAGCGCTACCACTTCAAACCCGGACGGGGTGAGGACGGCTCGGAGCCGCCGAACAACTGGCGCAGCATCTTCGGCGGCCCGGCGTGGACCCGGGTCGCCGACGGATCGTGGTACCTGCATCTGTTCGCTCCCGGACAGCCCGACCTGAACTGGGGCCACGACGAGGTGCGCGCGGAGTTCGAAGACATCCTGTCGTTCTGGTTCGACCGCGGCGTCGACGGCTTCCGTATCGACGTTGCGCACGGCCTGGTCAAGGTGGATGGGCTGCCCGACGGCGTCGATCCCACCGTCGATGCGGCACCGCACTCGATGCTCGTCTTCGGCGACCGGCACCCGGCATGGGATCAGGACGGAGTGCACGAGATCTACCGGGGCTGGCGCGCAGTGGCCGACCGCTACACCCCCGAACGGATTTTCATCGCCGAAGCCTGGGTGTCCAGCAACGAGCGTCTGGCCCGCTATCTCAGGCCCGACGAGTTGCACACCGCGTTCCAATTCGACTTCCTGCGCTCGCCGTGGCGAGCGGAAAAGCTGCGAGAGGTCATCGACGACGCGATCGGCTCCGCGGCATCGGTCGGGGCGCCGCCGACGTGGGTACTGTCCAACCACGACGTCACGCGCACCGTCACGCGCTTCTCGCGCTCACAACCCGATCAGCTCATCGAAACGGACTGGGAGCGCGCGCGGTGGTCGGGCGAGGAACCCGACCATGCTCTGGGGCGCAGGCGGGCGCGCGCCGCGGCCCTGGTGCAGTTGGCGCTGCCTGGCACGGCGTATATCTACCAGGGCGAGGAGCTGGCCCTCGAAGAAATCGAGGACGTGCCAGACGACCTGCGCCAGGATCCGACGTGGGTGCAGTCGGGCTTCACCGACGTCGGCCGTGACGGTTGCCGAATTCCGCTGCCGTGGAAAGAGACTGACGCACCGTACGGCTTCGCGGCCGACCCCGGGGCGACCACGTGGCTGCCGCAGCCCGACCACTGGGCCGAACACAGCGTCGAGGCACAGGAGCGCGATGCCGAGTCGACCTTGAACCTGTACCGCGAGGCGCTGAAACTGCGGCCGTCACTGTGGCGCCATGCCGGCGACCTCAAATGGCTCACCGCTCCCGAGGGCGTCGTCGCTTTCGAGCGCGGCGCATCCCAGTGTTGGGTCAACACCGGTGCCGCCGAGGTCGATCTGCCCGCCGGCGCGGTCGTCGTCCTGGCTTCGGTGCCGGGCATCGACAGCGTGTTGCCAGTGGACGCTGCGGCGTGGTTGAGGACCGAATAGAGGTCTTTAGGCCCTCTACACGGGGATGGCGGCGTCGCACTCTTGAGGAATGAACGGTTCCTATCCCGATAGCGAGACGCTCCGTTCGGCGCTGTCCCTGGCGAATCGCGCGCCGTCGGTCCACAATTCCCAGCCATGGCAATGGCGGCTCGGTGATTCGAGTGTGCATCTGTACGCGAATCCGGATCTGCAGTTGCCCTACACCGATCCGGATGCCCGCGATCTGATGCTCAGCTGCGGAGCCGTGCTGAATCATCTGGTGGTCGCGTTGGCGGCGCTCGGCTGGCAATCAAAGGTCCACCGATTCCCCAACCCTGCGGAGCCGGATCACCTCGCCGCTGTCGAGTTGTACCGCTATCCCGCCGCCGAACTCGATGTCACGCTTGCCGCTGCGATCCCGCGCCGCCGCACCGACCGCCGCCACTACAGCTCGTGGCCGGTCCCGCGCGGGGACATCGCACTGATGGGTGCCAGAGCCGCACGCGCGGGGGTCACGCTGCGGCGTGTCGACGACATCGCGGGGCTCACGTCGCTTGTCAACGAGGCCGCCTCGCGGCACCGGTCGGATCAGGACTATCTCACCGAACTCGCCACGTGGAGTGGCCGGTACGCATCCACGGCCGGGGTCCCGGCCAGAAGTGTGCCGGGGGACAGCTCGGCGGGTCCGATTCCGTTGCGGGCGTTCGCCGGTGGCGTCTTACCTCAGACGCCGAACACCGAGGCGGCCGACGACAATGCGACAGTGCTGGCGCTGGGCACCATCGGGGATGACAGGCTGTCGTGGCTACGGGCGGGGGAGGCGACGAGCATTGTGCTGCTGACCGCAACGGCCCTCGGGTTGGCGAACTGCCCCATCACCGAGCCGCTCGAGGTCGCAGAAACGCGGGAGGCCGTGCGACGCGAGGTGTTCGGGGACGACGGATGTCCGCAGATGTTGCTGCGCATCGGCTGGGCGCCGGTCAACGCGGACCCCCTGCCCGCCACGCCGCGCCGCGACATCGGAGAAGTCGTCGTTCGCCTGGATGGTTCGCCGATGAGCTAGTCGCGGCGGCGATTTCGGTCCAGCCTGGACACGAATGCGGCCGCCTGTGTGCGACGTTCCATGCCGAGCTTCGACAGAAGCCGTGACACATAATTTTTGACCGTCTTCTCGGCGAGGAACATGCGTGCGGCGATCTGCTTGTTGGTCAGACCTTCGCCGACAAGATCCAGCAGCACTTTCTCTTGATCGGTCAGGCCGGACAGCGGGTCGGACGGTTGGCCTTCGCCGCGCAGCTTCGACATGAGCGCCGCGGCGGCGCGATTGTCCAGCAGCGACCGTCCCGCCCCGACTTCTTTGATCGCGCTTGCCAGCTCCATGCCTTTGATGTCTTTGACCACGTACCCGCTGGCGCCGGCGAGGATCGCATCGAGCATCGCTTCATCCGAAGTGAACGACGTCAGCATCAGACATCTCAGGTCGGGCAGCCGGGACAGCAGGTCGCGGCACAGTTCGATGCCGTTGCCGTCCGGTAGCCGGACGTCGAGGACCGCGACATCGGGTGCAAGCGCGGGGATTCGCGCCATCGCCTCGGCGACCGACCCCGCCTCTCCGACGACGTCGAGGTCGGGATCGGTGCCCAGCAGGTCGATCAGGCCTCGCCGGACCACTTCATGGTCGTCCACCAGGAATACCGTCACCATGTCGGAACGTCTCACCTCCACCGATCTGCACCGTCACAGTGCGTTGGACGATTCACACACCAGTATCGAACAGTCTGTGTCGCGCAGGGCGGCATTGCCCGGCGCCCCGACGAGCGCCGCGACACCGCCTGGCCGGTCGCGTCCGACGACGACGAGCTGAACCGACTCGCCGTGGATGGTCAGATAGTTCACCGTGTCACCGTTTCCCGCCGTGGTGATCTCCAGATCCGGGTAGCGTTGCCGCCATTCGGCCAGCCGGCGTTCCCACTGTGCCTCGACATCCCGGTGGGCGCGCGCGGACGTCAGCACACGCACCGGCGCTCGTCGGCGACGGGCCTCCTCGAAGCCGTGGTCGAGCACGGCGCTGCCCGCTGGGTTACCGGTGACCTCGACGACGACGGCCCGATCACGACGGCGCTGGGGCCGATGCGTCCTGACGATCGCGACTGGGCAGAGCGCCGACGCCGAGAGCGCGGCTGCCGTCGAGCCCATCGCGCCACGGGTGCAATGCCGGAGTCCGCGGGCGCCGACGCACAGCATCGCGGCAGTTCTTGCGGCCTCCCGAAGAGTGTGGACGGGTCTGCCGTGCAGTACCTCCACTTCGATCTTGACCGGACGTCCGGTGGACTCCACCTCGCCCGCCGCGTAGCGGATCGCCCTGTCCGCCATCGAAAGACGGCGCGCCTGTTCCTGCGGGTCGACGGCGTCTCCAGCCTGATCGTCGATCACGTAGACCAGTCGCAGCGGGATGTCGCGATCCGCCGCTTGATCGATCGCCCATAGCGCGGCGTCGACAGCGGCAGGCGAACCGTCGATACCGACCACGACACACGACCCCGGGAAACGATCTAACATGTTGCGGCCCTGTGAATTTCGAATATCTCACGAATGGGCCGACGCGGCGTGGGCGGTGGCGGGGCAGCAAGGGCAGGAGCGACACCGACGCGCACGATCGCTTGCGGAATCGCGGTGATGCCGACGAGCGACGCGACGATGTCGCGCCCATCGGGGACTTCGGTGACGTGTGTGACGGTGCAGGTCGCCATCCCTGCCATCGTCGCGTCCAGCAGAACCGCCGACAGCGCCTCGCCGCAACGCAATACGCTCTCTCGCGAGTCGTCCTCGGTCGACAGCACCAGGATGCCCGCGCGATCGTCGTCGACGTCATCATGTCGTTCCGGGTGGGCTGTGACGGGGAAGGAGCGCCCGACGTTCACCCGGTCGCTTTCGGCCGCCGAAATGAGCGCACTCCTGGGTATTCCGTCGTCGGCGACGAAATCAGCTGTCCACCAGAAAAGCTCGGAATGGTAGTGCGAGTCGTACATTCGGATGGCTTCCGCCAGATGGCACGCTTCGGCCAACGATTCGCGTGCGTCGTCGGCGAGTGCGTCGGCCCGCACCGTGGCGCGCCGCGCGGTGCCGCCGAGTGCGGCGGCAAGTCGGTGCCAGTCCTGGGGAGCAGACATCGGCAGTCGGTCGGTGCGACGCAAAAGGATCGCGTCGGCACGTGCCCTCTGCTGCGCTGTCGGCTGCGGTGCGGCGGTGAGGTCGACACCTGCGATGTGTAGTGGATCGGCCGGGTCGGGGAGACGTCGAACGACGGTGTCCCATCCAGCCGCGGCCATTGCCACCCGGAAGTGGTCCAGCACGGCTCCGCAGGAGATCAGGGCTTCCCGGCCGCTGCTGTCTGCTGCACGGATCATCCGTCTGGGGTCGGCGAACAGGTCGACGCCACGGTCGGTGGCGACCCAGCGCCACGGCTGGCTGTTGTGCAGTGATGGCGCCCTGCAAGCCACCTCAAGCGCATCCATGATCGTCTCGGTGGGCACACGCGTGGCCGGCATGCTGACCTCCGTTCGGTTCATCTACGACACTGCCCGCCACGGGCCCCGGCCGACAGGGCCAATGGTCCTCAACCATGCCGAGGCCGTCGTGCGCGAGGGGTCAGCAACGCCGTTCGCCATCGGGTGCCATCGCCGTGTCGGTCTCGGTGACCATGGACGACGACTGGTCGATCGAAGTGACCCTCAACAGACGGGGAATGGCGGCGGACGCCACGGGAAGCGGGCCGACCAACCTCACCGCCGGGCCGAAGGCGCCGGACGCTCGTTTGCCATCCGCAGCTTGGCCCACGGCGCGGCGGGGCCTTTATTGCGTGTCTCGCTTTCTGGAAAGCGGCAGCCGCGCTTTCGCTCTGCGGATACCTTGTTGCGTTTTGCCAGCGTGAAGCGAGGACGTCTGTGCTGATCGCCTGCATGTCCGGTGACGGGACCGCTTCTCCTTCGCAACGGTTGGATAACGCCGCTTCTGTCGCGGCCGCAAATTTCGAAATTTTCGGTTCAGTAAGCCCGGTAACTACACGGATGTAATTCGCACGGCGCGGACGTAGAAAGACTGGGAGCACATGTCTCGGACGAAGAAGGGCATCGTCGTTGTCATGTTGGGCAGCGCGGGATTGTTCCTGAGCGCCCCGCTGCTGGGCTCCGCGGCAAATGCGACACCAACCCGCGGTGGCGTACCGTGCGTCGGCATCCTCCAGCAAATCGTTTCCCGCCCCGGGGACATCCCGCAGGCTCTCAACGACACCGCGCGGTCATTCACTGCGCCGGGTCAACCGACACCACCGGTCGTTGTCCCGCCCGCCAGCACCTCGATCCCCGCGGCCACGCCACCGGTGCCCGGGACCCCCGCAGGTTCGGTCGTCACACCATCGTCGGGTTCGACGCCGCCTGTGCCGCCCCGTCCCGGCACTCCGGTGACGACGTCGACCGGCGGCGGCACTCCGCCCGTTCCGCCGGTACCGGGCACGCCCGCCGGGGCGCCAGTGGGCAATCCCGGCGTTCCAACTCCGCCGGTTCCGGGTGTTCCGGCGGGTGCGCCGGTGGGCGGTCCCGGAACTCCGACGCCGCCTGTCCCAGGTGTGCCCGCGGCCATCCCGGTCGGCAATCCCGGAGTGCCGACGCCTCCCGCCCCTGGGGTGCCCATCGTCGGTGACGGTGGCGCCGCGCTGCCGCCGCTTCCGCCCGCTCCGGGCGGCCCCGCGGCGATTCCCGCCGGCTTGGCATCGCCTCCTGCGCTCCCGGCGCCTGGCGCGCCGGTCATCGGCGAGGCCGGTGCGGTGCCGCCGGTCGGTGGTTCTGCTTCTCCTTCCGGCGCGCCAGGTGCTCCGGTCGCCTCGGCCGCCGGTCCAGCGGGTTCGGGCGGATCCGGTGCCGGGGGTTCGGGTGGCGGCGCCCCCGGCCTTCCGGGTGCACCGATCGACGGTGCCGCCGGCGTCGTACCCCCTCCCGCGCCCGTCGCGCCCGTCGCGCCGGTCGCCGCGTCGGCCGGCGACATCCCGCCGCCGCCCCCTCCGGCTCCAGGCGCTCCGGTGATCGGCGAAGCCGGCGTGGGGATCCCTCCTGCACCCGGCGCCCCGGGCGTACCGGTCGGTGGTCCGGCCGGTGTGGTGACGCCGCCGGCTCCGGGTGCTCCGGGTGTGCCGGTGGTCGACCAGGCTGCCGTGGTGACCCCTCCTGCGCCTGGTGGCCCCGGTGTGCCGACGGGTGGTCCCGCTGGTGTGGTGACGCCGCCGGCTCCGGGTGCTCCGGGTGTGCCGGGGGTCGATCAGGCTGGCGTGGTGACGCCTCCGGCTCCGGGTGCTCCGGGTGTGCCGGTGGTCGATCAGGCTGCCGTGGTGACGCCTCCCGCTCCTGGTGGTCCCGGTGTGCCATCGGGTGAGCCGGGCGGTGTGGTGACGCCTCCGGCTCCGGGTGCTCCGGGTGCGCCGGCTGTGAACACGATCGAAACGTTTTCTCCGCCAGCGCCTCCCGCGCCGGGGACGCCGTTGTCGGGAGCAATCGAGACGTTCTCACCTCCGGTGCCTCCATCGCCGGGCGCAGGCACGAGTTCGAATGTCGAGATCGCCACGCCGCCGCCTCCGGGTGTGCCAGGGATTCCGTCTGGCGGTTCGACGACCTTCACGACGCCGCCGACACCAGAGATCACGCTCAACCCGGCCAACGCGGGCGTCGACATCGTCACACCGCCCGGCCCTGGACTCCCAGGCGCTCCGGTGCAGGCATCGGCCGATGTCGCAACGCCGCCCGCCCCGGGCGTTCCCGGTACGCCGGTGAACGCCTCGGTCGATGCCGCGGTGCCCGGCAGCCTCGACGTTCCCGCCGCGCCGATCGAGCGATCGACGACCATCACGACTCCACCGACCCCCGGAGCGCCCGGCGTTCCGGCGAACGCCGCGATCGATGTGGCCACGCCGCCTGCCCCAGGTGGTCCTGGCGCACCGCTGAATGCGGCGGTCGAGGTGCCGACAGCGGGCATTTCGGGTGGTCCGGGTGTGCCGGTGGTAGATGAGGCGGGTGTGGTGACGCCGCCTGCTCCGGGTGGTCCCGGTGGTCCTGCCGGTGGTCCTGGTGGTGTGGTGACGCCGCCTGCTCCGGGTGGTCCCGGTGGTCCTGCCGGTGGTCCTGGTGGTGTGGTGACGCCTCCGGCTCCCGGTGCTCCCGGCTCGCCGGTGATTGGTGACGCGGGTCTGGCCACACCTCCGGGTCCGGCCGCTCCGGGCGCGCCTGTCATCGACGAGGCTGGACTCGTGGCTTTTCCCGCACCGCCTGCCGTGGGCGCCCCTATCGATTCCTCCGCCGCGGCAGTAACGCCGCCGGCTGCCCCCATCGTCGGCGACGCAGGCGCTGTAGGGGCAGGCGCGGGTGGCGATACTCCCGTCGAGGGAGCTGCCGGCGCTGTGGGCGCCGGGGAGGGTGGCACCCCAGGTGGTGCACCCCTCGCGGCCGCGAGCGGTGCCCTCACACCCGACGCCGCAGCGGCCGCGGGTCCCGCCGCTGCACCACCGGGGGGCGGCCCGGCTGCTCCGTCCGGGTCCGGCGCGCCGATCTTCGGCGAGGCCGGTGTGGTGGCGCCGTCTGCTCCGCCGGTGCCCGGCGGTGCCGCCGGGGTGCCCGGGGGTGTGGTTTCGCCTCCGGCGCCGGGGGTTCCTGGTGGTGCTGCGGCAGTGCCCGCCGGTGTGGTGGCGCCGCCTGCTCCGCCGGTGCCCGGCGGTGCCGCCGGGGTGCCCGGGGGTGTGGTTTCGCCTCCGGCGCCGGGGGTTCCCGGTGGTGCTGCCACAGTGCCCGCCGGTGTGGTGGCGCCGCCTGCTCCGCCGGTGCCCGGCGGTGCCGCCGGGGTGCCCGGGGGTGTGGTTTCGCCTCCGGCGCCGGGAGTTCCCGGTGGCGCCACGTCCGTCCCGAGCGGGGCTTCGACGCCCCCGACGCCGCCGCTGCCTCCGGGGTCGACCAACACCTACATCAACTACCCGGCGCCGCCTGTGCCGCCGACCCCGCCGAACGGGGCCGCCGTCAACACCGGAACACCCGGGACACCGATCCCCGGGACGCCGGGCAACACGCTGACCCTCACGGATCTGCTCACGCCGCCCGGTATCGCGCGAACCGTGCAGAACACCGCGTCATCGGTGATGGGCCTGACACCGCCGGGCGCACCGCCGGTGCCGGGCGCCAGCGGTGCGGTCAACGTCGGTGTCCCCGGCCCATCGAGCCCGATCACCCCGCTGGCCGCGACCGGCTTGTCCAACCTGATCAGTCCGCCGTCGCTGACCATCCCGTCGATTCCCGGCATGCCGATCCCTCTGCCGAACACCGTGCCGGTGCCGTCAGATCTGCTCTGCGTGGGCACGGATTGGTCTGCCTCGCAGAATGATTCGGCCACCGCACCGCCGAGTGTCGAGGCGCCCAGACCGGTCGTGACCGGTCCGGCCGCCGGCGCGGAGCGCGACCGCTGGGACACCCGGTAGTCGCCTGCCGGCCCCTACGGGGCCGGCCAGGCTATCCCGCGTTGCCGTTCGGCGAGAGCGCGCCGGAGACCAGATCGGAGGCGACCTTGGTCAAGGGCACGTTCGAGTTCTGCGAAAGCTTGCGCAACAACTCGAACGCCTGGACCGCGTCGACCCGGTATCGCTCCATGATCATGCCCTTGGCTTGGCCGATCACATCGCGGCTGGCGAGCGCCTTCTGGAATTGCGACTCCCGCCGCGCCGAATTCCACGCCACCGACGAATGCGCGGCGAAGATCAGGCCGAGGGTGCGCGACTCGTCGCCGAAGGCGTTGGGTTCTTCGGCGTAGACGTTGAGCGCGCCGAGACTCTCGTCGGCGATGAAGAGCTGGAACGCCATGATCGAGCGGATCGGCGTCTCCTCCAGAGCGTCCTTGCGGTAGTTGGGGAACCGGTCGTCGGTCTCCAGGTCGCGGACGTGGACGGTCTTCTCTTCCCACGCCGCGGTCAGACACGGTCCTTCGAGGTGCCGCTGCTGGATCTTGTCCAGGATCAGCGGCCAATGATGGGTCGTGGCAGGGGTTTCCACATGCTTGGCATTGCGCGTGAGGGTGATACCGGCGTACTGCGCGCCGGGAATCCTGGCGGCTGCATGTTCGGCGAGCTCGGCCACCACCGAGTCGGAATCGGTGTCGGGTCTGTTGTGCAGGCCCTGAACCAACTCGGCCACCTGAAGATGTGCGGCCTCCACATCGGCAGAACTTCTCACCGTCACCGTCCAGTACTTGCGCGTCAATATGGCTCTTCAGGCTACCGCCGACAGCGGCCCCGAGCGCGCGCATGGACAATGTCACACGGTGCCACTATCCCCAGCTGAGGTGGGTCACAGAGCCCGCAGGTAGCGATCGGTGACATACCGCTGCACCGCCGCGGTGACGGGCGAAGCCAGCCTGCTCCACCACGTGGCGTGCCTGGAGAAGGCCGCCACCTCCGCGTGCACGTTCTCCGTGGCCGGGTCGAAGCGCACCAGGAAGAGCTCCTCGCCGCATTCCGCGTGACCGGGCAGCGTGCCGTACGCGAATCCGCGGCGGTCGGGCTCGTCGACGACGTAGACGACGCGGCACGGCGCCGACACCGGGCCGAGGTGCACCAGCACGTCGGCGCCCACCGCCGCCGTCGGCGCCGTCGCCTCGACCCGCAGACCGGCGCCCCGCAGCATCCCCCAGCGCATGCCCTCGGCCGCCGCCTGCTCGAAACGCCCACGGCCCCGGCCGATCACCGCCGATTTCCGGATGTGGTGGTAGCCCGCGGGCATCTCATCGGCGGTCGCACCCACCTCGGGATATGTCAGCGCCAGGCCGGCAAGGTCGGTCAGCTTCACCCTGTCAGCTTGACACCAGCCGCGTACCGTCGACGCCGTGACCTCTCCCACGTTCGCCCTCGGCGGCGACCTCACCGTCAACCGTCTGGGCTTCGGCGCGATGCGCCTCACCGGCAAGGGCGTCTGGGGACCGCCCGCCGACCGCGATGAGTGCCTGCGCGTGCTACGCCGTGCGATCGAGCTCGGCGTCGACTTCATCGACACCGCAGACTCCTACGGCCCGTATGTGTCCGAGGACCTGATCCGCGAAGCGTTGCACCCCTATGACGGGCTCGTCATCGCAACCAAGGCCGGCCTGTTGCGCACCGGTCCCGACGACTGGACGCCGCTGGGGTTCCCGGCTTATCTGCGCCAGGAATGCGAGATGAGTTTGCGCAGACTCGGAGTCGACACGATCGAGCTGTTTCAGCTGCACCGCATCGACCCGAAGTTCCCGGCCGAAGACCAGGTGGGTGAGCTGATGAAACTGCAGCAGGAAGGCAAGATCCGGCACATCGGGCTTTCCGAGGTTACTGCCGACCAGCTCACGGCCGCCAGGGCGATTGCCCCGATCGCGTCGGTGCAGAACATGTACAACCTGACGATGCGAGCCGCAGAGCCCGTCCTCGACGTCTGCGAATCGGAGGGCATTGCGTTCATTCCGTGGTTTCCGTTGGCTGCCGGTCCGCTTGCGGCGCCCGACGGTCCGCTGCAGCGCATCGCCGCCGACCACGGCGCGAGCCCCTCGCAACTGGCGCTGGCCTGGCTGCTCAAGCGGTCGCCGGTCATGCTTCCGATCCCCGGGACCTCGAAGGTGGCCCACCTGGAGGAGAACGTCGCCGCAGCGCGCATCGAACTCTCCGACGCGGAGTTCGAGACGCTGAGCAAAGCCGGTGCTGCCCAGGGCTGAGGTACCCCCTACGGTGAGCTGGTGAGCACCAACGATGCGGTCGAGGCGCATGTGGGTGGGGGATTCAACCCACCCGAACCGACGAACCACGGCGGTCCCGACTACGGCCGCTTCGTCGCCGCCGTCCGCGAACTGCAGGATCACGCCCGCGCCGCCGACGCCCCGGACGCGGTGATCGCCGAGGCCGCCGACCTGATCGAGAAGGTGTCGGCGATGCTGGCGCCGTACGACGCCGACGAATGGTCGTCACCGTCCGGCCGCCGGATGGATCTGCCCAACCGCGGCAACATCCTGGCGATTCCTGTCGACCTGCGGATCACCGACGACGGCCGAATCGCAGGCACGGCTCGGTTCCGTCGCTATCACCTCGGACGCAACGGCGCGGCGCACGGCGGTGCGGTGGCCCACCTCTTCGACTCGGTGCTGGGGTTCACGGCCTTCAAACTCAGCGGCAGCAAGGCCCAGCGCACCGCGTTCCTTCATGTCGACTACCGCAAGATCGCGCTCGTCGAGAGGGATCTGCAGGTCGAGGCACGCATCGACGACATCGTCGACCGAAAGATCTTCGTCTCGGGCCATCTCCTCGACGGCGAAGACGTGCTCGCCGAGGCGCACTCGCTGTTCGTCAGGCTGAAGCCGGGTCAACCGTGAGCGAGACCGAGAATCCTGGCATCAAGCGCAGATGGGCCCGCTGGCGTGACCGTCTGAGGGAGCGCCCGGCTGCCGATCTGGCGTACCGCATCGGCGTCGGCGTGATCGGCCTTGCCGTTCTCGGTGTCGGGATCCTCGCGATCCCATACCCCGGCCCGGGCTGGGCGATCGTGTTCGTCGGCCTGGCCATCCTGGCCACGGAATTCGAATGGGCGCAGCGGCTGCTGAAGTACGTCCGCAAGCGCTACGACGCCGCCATGGAATGGTTCAAACGGCAGGGCCTGTGGGTCCAGATCCTCGGTGCGGTGTTCACCGCCGCGATTGTCATCGGCACCCTGTGGCTCTTCGGTGTCATCGATTTCGCGGGGGAATTGGTCGGCGTCGAGCACAAGTGGATGGATAGCCCCATTGGTATCGGGGCCTGACTGCGGGCCCCGATAGCATGGTCGCGGTCGTTGCGACCTCGTACCCGTTGCCCGAAAGTTTGGAGAGCCCCGCATGAGCGCCCCCGCCCGCCCCGCCCCGGCAACCCCTATCCGGGTCGCTGCCGGGACGACCGCCGGGCAGGCGGTGCGCGACGCCGGGTTGCCCGCCCGCGGCGAGGTCGACGCCATCGTCGTCGTGCGTGACGTCGACGGACGGCTGCGCGATCTGTCGTGGGTTCCCGATGCGGATGTCGACGTCGAGCCGGTCGCGGCCAACACCGACGACGGGCGCAGCGTGATCCGGCACTCCGCCGCGCACGTGCTGGCCCAGGCGGTGCAGGAGATGTTCCCCGAAGCCAAGCTGGGCATCGGGCCGCCCATCACCGACGGGTTCTACTACGACTTCGACGTCGCCGAGCCGTTCACCCCGGAAGATCTCGCGGCGCTCGAGAAGAAGATGCGCCAGATCGTCAAGGACGGACAACTGTTCTCCCGTCGTGTCTTCGAGTCCAAAGAGCAGGCGCGCGAGGAGTTGGCGGGCGAGCCCTACAAGCTGGAGCTCATCGACGACAAGTCCGGCGCCGACGACCCGGAGGTCATGGAAGTCGGTGGCGACGAGCTCACCGCCTATGACAACCTCAATCCCCGCACCCGCGAACGGGTTTGGGGCGACCTCTGCCGCGGCCCACATATTCCGACGACTCGTTACATACCGGCCTTCAAGCTGACCCGCAGCTCGGCTGCGTACTGGCGCGGCGATCAGAGCAACGCCAGTCTGCAGCGCATCTACGGCACCGCCTGGGAATCCCAGGATGCCCTCGACCGCCACCTCGAGCTGCTGGAGGAAGCGCAGCGGCGCGATCACCGAAAGCTGGGCGTCGAGCTCGACCTCTTCAGTTTTCCTGACGAACTGGGTTCGGGGCTGCCGGTTTTCCATCCCAAGGGTGGAGTGGTGCGCCGTGAACTGGAGGAGTATTCGCGTCGCAAGCACATCGAGGCCGGCTACGAGTTCGTCAACACTCCGCACATCACCAAAGAACAGCTCTACATCACCTCGGGCCACCTCGAGTGGTACGCCGACGGCATGTTCCCGCCGATGCACATCGACGCGGAGTTCAACGCGGACGGCACTGTCCGCAAGCCAGGGCAGGACTACTACCTCAAGCCCATGAACTGCCCGATGCACCATCTGATCTATCGCTCCCGGGGACGGTCGTATCGCGAACTTCCGTTGCGGCTCTTCGAGTTCGGCAGCGTGTACCGCTACGAGAAGTCCGGGGTGGTGCACGGGCTGACTCGCGTACGCGGGATGACGCAGGACGATGCGCACATCTACACCACCCGTGAGGAAATGCGCGAGGAGCTGACCCGGATCCTGCAGTTCGTCCTCGATCTGCTGGCCGACTACGGTCTCGACGACTTCTACCTCGAGCTCTCCACGAAGGACCCGGAGAAGTTCGTCGGCTCCGACGACATCTGGGAGGAGGCCACCGAGACCCTTCGGGAAGTGGGTGAGGCTTCCGGCCTTGAGCTCGTGCCCGACCCGGGCGGTGCGGCGTTCTACGGCCCGAAGATCTCGGTGCAGGTACGCGACGCCCTGGGTCGCAGCTGGCAGATGTCGACGATTCAGCTCGACTTCAACATGCCCGACCGCTTCGAGTTGGAGTACACCGCCGCCGACGGGACCCGAAAGCGGCCGGTGCTGATCCACCGTGCACTGTTCGGGTCGATCGAGCGGTTCTTCGGCATTTTGACCGAGCACTACGCCGGGTCCTTTCCGGCCTGGCTGGCGCCGGTTCAGGTGGTCGGAATCCCTGTCGCCGAAGGCCATACGGCATACCTCGACGACATCGCGGCCGATCTTCGCAACCGCGGCATCCGCGTCGAGGTCGACTCCAGCGACGATCGGATGGCGAAGAAGATCGTCAACCACACCAATCAAAAGGTGCCGTTCATGCTCCTCGCGGGGGACCGCGACGTGGAGGCGGGTGCGGTGAGCTTCCGATTCGGTGACCGCACCCAGATCAACGGAGTACCGCGCGAGCAGGCGATCGAGGCGATCGTCGACTGGGTGAGACGGCGCGAAAACGCGACTCCCACGGCGGAACTCGTCGAGACCGAGCCTGGCGCGCGAGCAAGCGAGGGGTGACCGTGGATCCCGAGGAGACGATCGTAGATCGCGGTGTCGGCGATCCGGACCACCTCCAGCGGCTCTGGACGCCGCACCGGATGACCTATATCGCCGACGCCGTCAAGGTCGGCTCGGCGTCCTCGTCGGAGCCGTTCACCGACATTCCGAACATGTCCGACGAGGACGGGCTCGTGGTCGCGCGCGGGGAACTCGTGTATGCGGTGCTCAATCTCTACCCCTACAACCCCGGCCACCTCATGGTGGTGCCCTACCGGCGGGTGGCGGAGCTGGAGAACCTCACTGACGCCGAGAGCGCCGAACTGATGGCGTTCACGCAGAAGGCGATTCGCGTGATGAAAGCGGTGTCGCGTCCGCACGGCTTCAACGTCGGGCTGAACCTCGGCACGTCCGCGGGTGGGTCGCTGTCGGAGCACCTGCACATGCACGTCGTGCCCCGTTGGGGTGGGGACGCCAACTTCATCACCGTCATCGGGGATTCCAAGGTGATACCCCAGCTGCTTCGCGACACCCGCAAGCTTCTGGCCGCCGAGTGGGACAACCAGAAGTGAGCGACTTCTATCTGATGACCCGCGCGGCCTACGCGAAACTCTCGGGGCCGGTCGCCAAAGGAGCGTTGAAGGTGGGGCTCACCCCCGACAGCGTGACGATCCTGGGCACCGCGGGTTCGGTGCTCGGCGCGTTGACGCTCTTCCCGATCGGGCAATTGTGGTGGGGCGCTTTCACGGTCTTCGTCTTTGTGCTCGCCGACATGCTCGACGGCGCGATGGCCCGGGAACGAGGCGGGGGCACCAGATTCGGGGCGGTGCTCGACGCGACGTGCGACCGGATCAGTGACGGCGCCATCTTCTGCGGGCTGCTCTGGTGGGCGGCGTTCGGTCTGCACAATGCCGAGCTCGTGGTCGCCACCATGATCTGTCTGGTGTCCTCCCAGGTCATCTCGTACATCAAGGCCCGTGCCGAGGCCAGCGGCCTGTCCGGCGACGGCGGCCTCATCGAGCGGCCGGAGCGTCTGGTCATCGTGCTGGTCGGGGCGGGTCTGTCTGGCCTGCCGTTCATTCCCGACGTGCTGCTCGACATCGCAATGTGGGTGCTCGCGGTCACCAGTGTGGTGACGATCGGGCAGCGGCTGCACAGCGTGCGCACCTCCGGGTCGGCGATGGAGCCGCTCGCGGTGCCCGAGGCCGGCGACAAGCCGGATTCCACCGAGCAATGACACAGCAATCGAGCGGGTCGGGTCTCAGCGCCGTGCGTCTGCTCACGCTGCCGTCGGCGGTCGGTGGCCACCTCAGCGACTGGAGCTACGCGGCAGGCTGGCGACTGGTTCGCGCCGCCCCGGAATTCGTGGCGCGCAATGCTTTCGATGCGGGCGCATTGTGGGCGTCGCGCAACGGCGGACCCGATCAGCTCCGCAAGAATCTCGCCCGCGTCACCGGCACCACCCCCGAGCGCGTCCCCGATTCACTCATGCGGGCCTCGCTGGCCTCCTATGCCAGGTACTGGCGCGAGGCGTTCCGGCTGCCGTCGATGGACCTCGCCGAACTGGGCCGTGAGCTGTGGGTCGACGACATCGAGAAGGTCTTCTCGTCGCTGGACGCAGGCAAGGGTGCAGTGCTTGCGCTTCCACACAGCGGGAACTGGGACATGGCCGGGGTGTGGCTGGCGCAGAACCACGGCACCTTCGCCACTGTTGCCGAACGCCTGAAACCCGAGTCGCTGTATCTGCGGTTCCTCGCTTATCGGGAGAGCCTCGGCTTTCATGTGGTACCGGCGTCGGGCGGCGAGCGCCCAGCCTACGACGTGGTGCGGGACTGGCTCCGCGACAACGGCATCGTCTGCCTGATGGCGGACAGGGACCTCAGCCGTCGCGGTGTCGAAGTCGACTTTTTCGGTGAGGCGACGCGCCTGCCCGCCGGGCCGGCCAAACTGGCCCTCGAGACCGGCGCCGCGCTGTTCCCGGCGCACTGCTGGTTCGAGGGGCAAGGCTGGGGGACCAAGATCTACCCGCAGATCGACACGTCCTCCGGCGACGTCGCGACGATCACGCAGGCGCTGGCCGACCAGTTCGCCACGAACATCGCGGCGCATCCGCAGGACTGGCACATGGTGCAGCCGCAGTGGCTGGCAGATCTGTCCGACGAACGCAGGGCCCGACTGGCGGGCGGGTGACCTGATGCGCATCGGGATGGTCTGCCCGTACTCGTTCGATGTGCCCGGCGGTGTGCAGTCTCACGTGCTGCAGCTGGCCACGGTGATGCGCGACGGCGGACACGAGGTCAGCGTGCTCGCGCCCGCCTCCCCGGAGGCGGAAGGATCGCTGCCCGACTTCGTCGTCTCGGGTGGCAAGGCGATACCGATTCCCTACAACGGGTCGGTGGCGCGGTTGCGCTTCGGGCCCGCCACCCACCGCAAGGTCAAACGGTGGTTGCAGCAGGGCCAGTTCGACGTGCTGCATCTTCACGAGCCGAACGCGCCCAGCCTCTCGATGCTGGCACTGAACATCGCCCAGGGCCCGATCGTCGCCACCTTTCACACGTCGACGACGAAGTCGTTGACGTTGTCGGTGTTCGAGCCGATCCTGCGGCCGATGCACGAGAAGATCGTCGGGCGCATCGCCGTCTCCGATCTCGCGCGCCGCTGGCAGATGGAGGCGCTCGGAAGCGATGCCGTCCAGATCCCCAACGGCGTGGACGTGCACAGCTTCGCGTCGGCGCCGCTGCTTCCCGGGTATCCGCGGCCCGGCAGGTCGGTGCTGTTCCTGGGCCGATTCGACGAACCGCGCAAGGGTATGAGCGTCCTGCTCGGCGCGCTGCCCGCCATCGTCGAGCGCTTCCCCGACATCGAGATCCTCGTCGTCGGCCGGGGCGACGAGGACGAGCTGCGCGCCGCGGCGGGACCGAACGGAGGCCATCTGCGCTTCCTGGGACAGGTCTCCGACGCGGAGAAGGCCTCGGCCATGCGCAGCGCCGATGTGTACTGCGCACCCAACACCGGTGGCGAGAGCTTCGGCATCGTCCTGGTCGAGGCCATGGCCGCAGGCACTGCCGTGGTGGCCAGCGATCTGGACGCCTTCAGGCGCGTCCTCGACGACGGCGAGGCAGGAAGGCTGGTGGCCGTCGACGATCCCGACTCGCTGTCGCAGGGCCTGATCGAGGTGCTGGCCGACGACGCCGCTCGGCAGCGTTACATCGCGTGCGCTGCAGAGGCGGTCCACCGCTACGACTGGTCGGTGGTCGCGGCCCAGATCATGCGGGTGTACGAGACCGTCGCGGGGGCGGGTGTGAAGGTACAGGTCGAATCGTGATCCCGTGGGCGACGGCGGTCGTCATCGCTCTCGCGGTGGCCGCTCTGCTGCTGATTCTCGCCTGGGCATACCAGACCGCCAACCGGCTGGACCGCCTGCACGTCCGATACGACCTGTCGTGGCAGGCCCTCGACGGGGCGCTGGCCCGGCGGGCAGTGGTCGCCCGAGCGGTGGCCGTCGAGGCGTACGGCGAGGGACCGGAGGGTAAGCGGCTCGCGGCATTGGCCGACGCCGCCGAACGGGCCCCCCGCCAGTTGCGCGAGGTCGCAGAAAATGAGCTGTCGGCCGCGCTCGCGCGTGTCAACCCGGCGTCATTGGCGGTCGCGCTCGTCGCGGAGCTGGCGGACGCCGAGGCGCGTGTCCTGCTGGCGCGACGCTTCCACAACGACGCCGTCCGCGACACGCTCGCGTTGCGCGAACGGCCCCTGGTGCGGATGCTGCGCCTCGGTGGAACTGCGGCGCTGCCAAGCTATTTCGAGATTGCCGAGGGGGGAGAGGAGTCGGCGCGCGAGCCCGCACCCGCGCGCAGACGCACCTCGGCGCGGATCGTCCTGCTCGACGAGGACGGCGCGGTCCTGCTGTTGTGCGGATCGGATCCGGCCGGTGCCGGCGGCGAGGCGCCCCCGCCCCGGTGGTGGTTCACCATCGGCGGCGCGGCTCAGGTCGGTGAGTCGCTGGCCCAGGCCGCCGTGCGTGAACTCCGGGAGGAGACCGGTCTGGTTGTCGCGCCCGAGGCGATGGTCGGACCGGTGTGGCGCCGCGACGCGATCATCGATTTCAACGGCGCGGTGATCCGCAGCGAGGAGATGTACTTCGTGCACCGCACCCGAAGGTTCGAGCCCTCCGAAGCGGGTAGGTCGGGGCTGGAGCGCACCTACATTCACGATCATCGTTGGTGCGATGCGACAATGATCGAAAAGCTGGTCGCGGGCGGTGAGACCGTGTACCCGCTGCAGTTGGGCGAGCTTCTCGACGAGGCGAATGCGCTGGCCGACGCATCGGGTGCGCTGCCGACGGGGCCGCTGAAATCCATCCGGTGATCTGCGGATCGAATCGATTTGCGGCCGCCTTTAGACTGAATCAGTAGCGATTTAAGGAGTAAGCAGTGGAATCCGAAACGCCCGGGGCTCCTGCTCGCGGTACCGCACGGGTGAAGCGCGGCATGGCCGAGATGCTCAAGGGCGGCGTCATCATGGACGTCGTCACCCCCGAACAGGCACGTATCGCAGAAGGCGCCGGCGCCGTCGCGGTGATGGCGCTCGAGCGCGTGCCCGCCGACATCCGCGCCCAGGGCGGCGTGTCACGGATGAGCGACCCCGACATGATCGAGGGCATCATCGACGCGGTCACCATCCCGGTGATGGCCAAGGCGCGGATCGGCCACTTCGTGGAGGCGCAGATCCTGCAGAGCCTCGGGGTCGACTACGTCGACGAGTCCGAGGTGCTGACGCCCGCCGACTACGCCAACCACATCGACAAGTGGAAGTTCACCGTGCCGTTCGTGTGCGGGGCGACCAATCTCGGCGAGGCGCTTCGACGCATCACCGAGGGTGCGGCGATGATCCGCTCCAAGGGTGAGGCCGGCACCGGTGACGTCTCCAACGCCACCACCCACATGCGCAAGATCGGTGGCGAGATCCGTCGGCTGACGTCGCTGTCGGAGGACGAATTGTACGTAGCGGCCAAGGAATTGCAGGCCCCGTACGATCTCGTCGTCGAGGTGGCGCAGGCCGGGAAATTGCCCGTCACCCTGTTCACCGCCGGCGGCATCGCGACCCCGGCCGACGCGGCGATGATGATGCAACTCGGTGCCGAGGGCGTGTTCGTCGGCTCGGGCATCTTCAAGTCCGGCAATCCGGCCGAACGGGCCGCGGCGATCGTCAAGGCCACCACGTTCTACGACGACCCCGACGTGCTGGCCAAGGTGTCGCGCGGGTTGGGGGAGGCGATGGTCGGCATCAATGTCGATGACATCCCGGTCCCGCATCGCCTCGCAGAACGCGGCTGGTAAACAGACCTACATGGCGATCGAAGAGATCCTCGACCTGGAACAGCTCGAGGTCAACATCTATCGCGGTGGTGTGTTCAGCCCTGAATCGGGCTTCCTGCAGCGCACGTTCGGCGGTCACGTCGCCGGCCAGTCCCTGGTGTCCGCGGTGCGCACCGTCGATCCCAAGTTTCAGGTGCATTCGCTGCACGGGTACTTCCTGAGGCCCGGGGATGCGCGCGCACCGTCGGTGTATCTGGTCGAGCGGTTGCGCGACGGTGGCTCCTTCGTCACGCGGCGGGTCAACGCGATCCAGCACGGCGAGACGATCTTCTCGATGTCGGCGTCCTTTCAGACCGACCAGAGCGGCATCGAGCACCAGGACACGATGCCGGTGGTGGCGCCGCCCGACGGTATCCCCGATTTCAAGTCCGCGAGCAAGGTCTTCGACGACGCCAGTTTCCGGCAGTTCGACGAGTGGGACGTCCGCATCGTGCCCCGGGATCTGCTGAACAAGTTGCCGGGCAAGGCTTCTCAGCAACAGGTCTGGTTCCGGCACCGCGACCCGCTGCCCGACGACCCGGTGCTGCACATCTGCGCGCTCGCCTACATGAGCGACCTGACGCTGCTGGGCTCGGCACAGGTCAACTACCCGGAGGAGCGCAAGCATCTGCAGGTGGCCTCACTCGACCATGCGATGTGGTTCATGCGGCCGTTCCGCGCTGACGAATGGCAGCTCTACGACCAGTCCTCGCCGTCGGCCTGCGGAGGTCGCTCGCTGACGCAGGGCAAGATCTTCAACCGGTACGGCGAGATGGTCGCGGCGGTCATGCAGGAGGGGCTGACCCGCTACGCGCGTGAGTTCACGCCGCAACGCGGGTGAGTGCGCCAACTGTCGGGGTCCTCGGCCTGCAGGGTGACACCCGTGAGCACCTTGCGGCGCTGCGCGAAGCGGGCGCCGCGGCCGTCACGGTCCGGCGCCTCGCCGAGTTGGAGTCTGTCGACGCTCTGGTGATTCCCGGTGGCGAGTCCACGGCGATGAGCCACCTGTTGCGCGAACTGGACCTGCTTGAGCCGTTACGGACGAGGCTCGCCGACGGCATGCCGGCCTACGGATCGTGCGCCGGAATGATCTTGCTGGCCACCGAGATCGCCGACGCCGGGGTGCCGGGGCGAGAAGCTCTCCCACTGCGTGGCATCGATATGACCGTGCGCCGCAACGCGTTCGGACGTCAGGTCGACTCTTTCGAAGACGACATCGAGTTCCACGGACTCGACGGCTCCATGCACGCGGTGTTCATCCGCGCCCCGTGGGTGGAGAGAGTCGGTCCCGACGTCGAGGTGCTGGCGCGCGCGGCGGGACACCCGGTAGCGGTGCGGCAGGGCCGGATGCTGGCGACGGCCTTCCATCCCGAGGTGACGGGCGATCGCCGGGTGCACAAGCTGTTCGTGGACTCCCTCCGCTAGCGGCTATCCGGAGTCACCCGGACTGCGCAGGCAGAACGTGGTCGGCGACCTTATCGGTCGACAGGCACAACGAGCAGACGAACGAGTCGTGGGTCTCGCATTTCATCATGTCAGGCCGCTCGTAATCATGATGGCAGACATGGCATTTGAGGTGCTCGCCGGACGGGTTGCCCAGTTCGTCGTACATCGGCAGGTCGATGCCGTCGTCAGTGCGGCGCAGGTAGTACCTGCCCCTGGTGGCCACGGCCAGTATCGGCGGCAGGATCAGCGCGAGTCCGATCGCGACCAGTGGTGAGTACGGGCGGATCGCCTCGCCGAGCCCGCCGAAGAACGCGACGATCGACACGCCTGCTGCGATCAGCATCGAGCCGAAGCCGACCGGGTTGATCGCATACAGCATGCCGCGGCGGAATTCCGGTGCCTTCGGCGAAATCTTGAGCAGGTACTTGTTGATGACGATGTCCGACGCCACCACGACGACCCAGGCCATGCCACAGTTGGCGTAGAAGCCGAGAATCGTGTTCAGGAAGTCGAACATGTTGGCTTCCATCAGGATCAGCGCTATCAGCAGGTTGAAACCGAGGAAAACCAGGCGGCCGGGATAGCGCTTGGTGACCCGTGTGAACGAATTGGTCCACGCGAGGGAGCCGGAGTATGCATTCGTGACGTTGATCTTGATTTGGCTGATCACCACCAGGACGACGGCCAATGTCATCGCGAGCCAGCCGGGCAGGAAGTTCTCGTAGATCTCCAGGAACTGGTGCACCGGCTGGTTCGCGATACCGGCGCTGTCGGCGACGTTGGCGATCAGGTACACCGCGAGGAACAGCCCCACCACCTGTTTGATCGCGCCGAAGAACACCCATCCCGGTCCGGCGAGGATCATCCAGGTCCACCAACTGCGCTTGTTTTCCGGCGTCTTCGGTGGCATGAAGCGCAGGTAGTCGATCTGCTCGGCGATTTGAGCGATCAGCGACAGGCATACGCCGGCGGCCAACAACGTCGAGCCGAGGTCGAAGCCGCCGGTGCCTTTCTCGCCCTGGTAGGCGAAGAACTGGCCGACCGACTCGGGATGGCTCACCACGAGATAGACGAACGGCGCCACCATCAGCAGAAGCCACAGCGGTGTCGTCCACACCTGCAGAGTGGACAGGACCTTCATGCCGTAGATCACCAGCGGGAAGATGATCAAGGTGGACACCGCATAGCCGAGCCACAGCGGGATGCCGAGGCCGAGCTCGAGACCCTGGGCCATGATCGAGCCCTCGAGGGCGAAGAAGATGAACGTGAACGTCGCCATGATCACGTTGGTCACCACGGACCCGTAGTAGCCGAAACCGCTTCCGCGGGTGATCAAGTCGAGGTCCATGTTGTAGCGCGCCGCGTAGTAGGCGAGCGGGAAGCCGGACAGGAAGATCACCACGGCGAAGATCAGGATGCCCCACAGCGCGTTCGTGGTGCCGTAGGAGATCCCGATGTTCGCACCGATCGCGAAGTCGGCCAGGTAGGCGATGCCGCCCAGTGCCGAGATGCCGACGACGCCCGTCGACCACTTCCGGTAGCTGCGCGGGGCGAAGCGCAGCGTGTAGTCCTCGAGTGTCTCCTTGGTGGCGGTCAGCCGATCGAGGTCGGTGGCCACTACCTCGTTGCGCACCTCATCGCCGAGTTCCTGGGTCATCCGGCAAAGCTAGGCCCGCTTTGTTTCGGGTCTGTCACGTCGGTGTTGCAGGCGCCGCTGTGTTCACCGTCGCGAATTTAACTGCAGCGTAAGCCTTTTCAGCGCAGGGGTAATCCAGTGATCGCACGGGCCATCACCAACCGCTGAATCTCGCTGGTGCCCTCGAAGATTGTGAAGATCTTGGCATCGCGGTGCATCCGCTCGACGGGGTATTCGCGCGTGTAGCCATTGCCGCCGAGGATCTGGATGGCCTCGTCGGTGACGTAGACGGCCGTCTCGCTCGCGACCAGCTTGGCCATCGAGCCTTCTGCCGATTCGAAAGCCTTGCCGTTGCGGGCCATCCAGCCGGCCCGGTAGACCAGCAGGCGGGCGGCGTCGATGCGGGCCTTCATGTCGGCCAGCTTGAATGCGACTGCCTGGAATTCGCCGATCTTGCGGCCGAACTGCTCGCGCTCGGTGGCGTAGTCGCGGGCGTACTCGTACGCCGCGCGGGCCACGCCGACCGCCATCGCGCCCACGGTGGGCCGGGTCCGCTCGAAGGTCGCCATCGCCGCCTGGCCCGCTGCCTTCTTGCCTTCGCGGACCTTGGCGATCCTGGCGTCGAATTTCTCCTTGCCGCCGACGATCAGCCGGCCGGGGATGCGGACCTCGTCGAGCACGACCTCGGCGGTATGCGAGGCGCGGATCCCGTGCTTGAGGAACTTCTGGCCCTGGCTGAGACCCTGCGTTCCGGGCGGGATGATGAAGGACGCCTGCCCGCGGGTGCCCAGTTCGGGGTGCACCGACGCGACGACGACGTGGACGTTGGCGATGCCGCCGTTGGTCGCCCACGTCTTGGTCCCGTTGAGCACCCATTCGTCGGTCGCCTCGTCATAGCGGGCGCGGGTGAGGATCGCGCCGACATCGGAGCCGGCATTTGGTTCGGAGGAGCAGAACGCGGCGACCTTGGGGTCTTCGACGGTGCCGAACATCTGGGGCACCCATTCGCCGACCTGCTCGGGTGTTCCGTTCGCGGCGACCGAGGCCGCTGCCAGACCGGTGCCGAGGATGGCCAGCGCGATGCCGGCATCGCCCCAGAACATCTCCTCGAACGCGACGATCATGCCGAGCCCGCTGGGCTCTGCGGCCTGCTCGGCGAAGAACTCCATCGAGTAGAGGCCGACCTTGGCGGCTTCCTGGATGATCGGCCACGGTGTGGCCTCACGCTCGTCCCACTCCGCAGCGGCGGGGCGGACGACATCAGCAGCAAATTCGTGGACCCACTTCTGCACGTCGAGCAGGTCGGAGGACAACTCCAGCGAGAATGTCATGCTCGGGTACCTTACTCCGGAGTAAGATAACCGGCCAGAGGGTGTGGTTCAGCTAACAGCGCCACGCGGTGAGTCCAACACCGGCAACAGCAGGCGAGACCCCGAGAACACCGTGTTGACGGTGCTGGTTCCCACGCCGGCGTGGCGGAAGTTCATGATCGCCGGCGTGCCCGGCTGCTGATCGTCGCTGCAGAGCGTCAGCCGGACGCGATGGCCCGTGCGGAATCGACGGGCGTTCGGCACCAACGGGATTCGATACGTCACCACCTCCCCGACGGGTACGGCGACCGCCTCGTCGCACGGCAGGACGGGGGCGCCTTCGTGGCTGGCGGTGTCATCGACCGTGCGCAGGCTGGCTCGCACCCACCCCGCCGTCACATCGGTCACCTCGTTGTCGGACGAGACGTCCTGCAGTGTGGCGATCCAGGCGGTGTCGGCGGCGGTGGCCGAAGCTTTCAGGCGCAGCTCAATGGCGCCGACGACGTCGAGATCGGTAGACAGTGGAGCTGATGTCCAGGTCAGCGACGCCGGGGGGTCGATCGGGCTGGGCTGGGCGCGGTTGAGTCCGATGCCGAGCGTCAGGTACTCACGGTGGCCGGGTGCTCCCTCGGTATCGCTCAGGCTGCCGTCGGCTCGCAACGCCCAGTGTCGATACGTGGCGGCGGGTGGCCACGTCGGGGCCGTATGCCAACCGTCGGCTCCCGGGAGTACGTAGCGGACCGCCGGGCCGTCCATGATGCCGGTGTCGGCACCTCGGAGCCAGTGGTCGAACCACGCGAGGGCTTCGGTGTGCAGGCTCTCCCACGGCCACGTCAGGCCGAACCGGCCGAGCATCGCCATCCGCACATTTGGGTTGTGCTGCAACGCATTCCACGCCGCAAAGGTCGAGGGAAGGTGCAGTGGCACATTCTCCCAGTCGCAGCCGAGGTAGACGGGGATGTCGACGTCTTTGAGCAGCGGCAGCACGTTGCGCTCCTCCCACCACGCATCGCGCAACGGATGCCTGACCATCGTGTCGAGCCAGAGGTCATCCCATGGGTGTGGGTTGTGGGGCAGTTTGAGGAGAACGCGCATCATCGTCACCGCCGCCTCGCCGTTCATCGTCGCGAACTTCTGGTGCAGATTCGGCCTGTTCAGCACTCTGCGTGCCAGCGTGATCAACGGGTTGCGCCGCCAGAACGCGTCGCTGCGATCGGACGTCAAACCCATCATCGACAGAAACGGCGTGATGAACGACGAACTCGCCAACCCGTGATGGGAGGCTGCGTCGAAGAGGTCGGCGGTCACCGCGACGGGAAAGATCGCCTTGAGGTGGGGTGGCTTCTCGACGGCGGCCTCAAGTTGGGTCATCGCGAAATAGCTGATGCCGATCATGCCGACGTTGCCGTCGCACCACGGCTGTGCCGCGACCCATTCCACGAGGTCGTACATGTCGCGTCGCTCCTGGGCGTCGAAGAACCCGAACGTCCCGCCGGATCCGCCTGTTCCTCGGACGTTCGCGATGACGTGCACATAGCCGCGCGATACCCAGAACTCGGTGGCGCCCGCTTCGATGAAGCCGGCGGGAGCGCCGAGGTCCTGCATCTGGCGTGGGTACGGGGAGGCGGCAATGAGCGCCGGGTACCTCCCCGCGGGGGTCGGGCGATGGACGTCGGCGAGGAGCTCCACACCGTCTCGCAAGGGGACGTGCTGGTTGACGACGTGCGCGATGCCGTACTGCGGCCGGCTGAGGTTCCGGTATCGGCGGCCGGTGTCCTGAGGACCGTTGAGCCGGCGTCCATGGTTAGGCATAATCTCACGCTACGTTGAAACTAGTTTCAACGCAATGTGAGACTCAGGTTAGGATGAGACTCGTGCCGAAGGTGACCCCCGGTCCGCGCGACGAGCGTGGAGTGCTGTCCGCGCGGATTCTGGTCGCCGCGCGCAGGGCATTCGCAGACACCGGATACGCCGGCACGACGATGCGGTCGGTGGCCCGCGCCGCCGACGTCGACCCCGCGCTCGTCTACCACTACTTCGGGTCCAAAGAAGCGCTTCTCGACGCCGCGACGACGCCGCCCCCGCGGTGGTTGGAGCGCGTCGCCGAGACGTGGACCACGCCGCTCCCGCAGCTGGGTGAGGCCCTTGTCCGGCTGATGCTCAGCGCATGGGCGGACGACGAGATCGGTCCCGTGCTGAGAGCGATCCTGCAGACTGCCGCACACGAAGCGGCCACGCGCGAGAAGTTGCGCCTCATCGTCGAGCGGAGCCTCATCGGCGTCTCGCAGCTCGGGTCGACCGAGCGAGAGCGCCTGGTGCGCAGTGGGCTGATCTCGTCGCAGATCATGGGTTTGGCGATGATGCGCTTTGTCTGGGGCATCGAGCCCGTCGCGACGATGAGCGAGGAGGCGCTCGTTGCGGCCGTGGCCCCGAACCTGCAGCGCTACATCGAAGAGGATCTGCGATGACGGCCACGTAGACTGGTCAACCGGACTTTGACTTCGAGCCAGCCAGAAGAGCCAGAAGAGCCAGAAGAGCCAGAAGAGGTAGTACCTGCATGAGCGGCCATTCCAAGTGGGCCACCACAAAGCACAAGAAGGCCGTGATCGACGCGCGTCGCGGTAAGAACTTCGCCAAGCTGATCAAGAACATCGAGGTGGCGGCCAGGACCGGCGGCGGTGACCCGGGCGGTAACCCGACGCTGTACGACGCGATCCAGAAGGCCAAGAAGAACTCGGTGCCCAACGACAACATCGAGCGCGCACGCAAGCGCGGCGCAGGTGAAGAAGCCGGTGGCGCCGACTGGCAGACCATTACTTACGAGGGCTACGGGCCCAACGGCGTGGCCATCCTCGTCGAATGTCTGACCGACAACCGCAACCGCGCCGCGGGCGAGGTACGCGTCGCGATGACCCGCAACGGCGGCAGCATGGCCGACCCGGGATCGGTGTCCTATCTCTTCTCCCGCAAGGGTGTGGTGACGCTGGAGAAGAACGGCCTCACCGAGGACGACGTGCTGGCCGCTGTCCTCGACGCCGGCGCCGAGGATGTCAATGATCTGGGCGAGAGCTTCGAAATCATCTCCGAACCCACCGATCTCGTCGCCGTGCGGACAGCGCTGCAGGACGCCGGAATCGACTACGAATCGGCGGAGGCGAGCTTCCAGCCGTCGGTGTCGGTCGCCGTCGACCTCGAGGGGGCCCGCAAGGTGCTCAAGCTCGTGGACGCGTTGGAGGACAGCGACGACGTGCAGGACGTGTACACCAACGTCGACATCCCCGACGACGTCGCAGCACAGCTCGACGAGGACTGATCAGCCGACCGATCCGTCCTGCGGAGTGCATAATCCGATCGGTGCTCGAGGCTGATCGGAGAAAGTGGCTGCCGCATGGAGAAGGTGACTGACCCCGACGGGGTGCAGTGGCGGGTGCGACGGTGGTGGTGGAAGACCGTGCCGTGGGAAACCGGCTTCGCCACCCTGGACGCCCTCATCTTTCTGATCGTGTTGCCGTTCATGGTGATGTGGCCGTTGTGGCTGGCGTCCAAATGGCTCGGCGCGTCCTGGACCATCCTGGTCGAGCGCGACGGTACGCAGGTCAGTCGCGAGCAGGTGCGTGGCTGGGGAAAGTCGGGTGAGCGCGTCCGCGAGTTGGCTCAGCAGGCCCAGGCAGGCACCCTGGCGCAGACCTTGGCTCTCACCGAGCAGCAGTGACGGCGAGGAACTGCGCGATCGCCTCGGCTGTGTGCTCCGGCTGATCGAGCATGACCAGCACGTAGGCGTCGTCGATCGTCTGCAGGCGGCCCTGCGGTAGCAACTCGGCCAGTCGGCGTCCGTGATCGGCGGGCATCACCGGGTTGTCGGTCCACAGAATCAAAGCCGGCCGGTCGAAATCCGCCAGGCGCTCGGTGGACCTGATGAGCTCGTCGTCGTCAAACGTGGTGCGGCAGTACTTGACCAGATCGCGCCGAACCGCCTTGTCGGTCAGCGCCGTTCCGACCCACCTTTCGACGATCGGTTGTGGCACAGGCTTTTTCGCCATCATGCCGAATATGAGTCGCCGGCGCCGCAGCCAGCCGACCTTGAGCTGGCGCATCGCCAACCACACCGTGCCGGGGGTTCGGCTGGCCAGCCACGCGACTTTCCCGGGGAACCCGGGCGGGAAGTTGTCGAAAGCCTCCGACGGACAGACGACCAGCCGCGAGACCCGTTGGTCGCGGTTCATGTCGGTCAGGAACAGCGGCCCGCCCCAGTCGGTGACCACGAGCGTGACGTCCGTCAGCCGCAGCGCGTCGAGAAAGTCGGCGACGAGGCCGATCATGCCCGGAAGCGTCAGGTCGGCGTCGTCGCGCATCGCGATGTGGTGCCCGCCCATCGGCAGGACGGGCAGCAGATAGCGGAAACCCGCCGGGAGGTGGGGGAGGGTCAGATCCCACTGGGAGTCGTTCATCAGCAGGCCGTGGAGCAGGACGACGGGCGGGCCCTCAGGGTTGCCCTCTTCGCGATATTGGAGAGTTCCCGCCGAGACCTGCACCGTCTGCATGATTCCTCCACTAGAACGAACATTCTAGAACGTATGCTCTAGCCTGACACGGGGAGGTAAGGATGGCAAGGTCCACCAAAGAGTCGATCGCGACCGCAGCCGCGGAGCTGATGCGGCACCGGGGTTACGCCGGGGTTGCCATGAAAGACATCGCCCAGGCCTCAGGGGCGCCAATCGGATCCCTGTACCACCACTTTCCGGGCGGCAAGGTCGAGATCGCGCGTCAGGCGCTGATCAACGCCGGCTACGCCTACGGACTGCTGATCCCCACGGTCGTGGACGGCTATGACGACCTCGGGGCGGCGGTGGAGGGCGTGTTCACCCAGGCCGCCGAGGACATGGCCCAGACCGGTTTCGCGAACATGTGCCCGGTCGCCAGTGTGGCGGGGGAGATCTCGGACACCGTCGAGGAGTTGCGCACCGCAACCCGCGGCATCTTCAGCGGGTGGGTCGACGGCGGCACGGCCTACTTCGCGTCGCGGGGTCTCGACGAAACGTTCGGCAGGCAGGTGACTCTGGCGATCGTGGGCGCGCTGGAGGGGGCATTCCTGCTTGCCAGGGTGATGCGTGACGCCGAGCCGCTCCTGGCGGCGGGCGCGACGATGGCGCCGCAGTATCGGGGCATCGAGTTGACTCCGCGGCATGTCAGTGGCGCAGCGCAATCGATATCGACCTGACCCTGCTGTCGAGCCATCCCGCGGTGTCGTTGCGCGGTCAAATCGACTGTTCGCCCCTATGCTTCGCGCATGCGAGTCCTCACGGATCCTTCGGGCGTGCAGTGGTCGGTGCACCGAAAGCTGTGGCCGTTCCCGTCGCTGGAGACGCTGCTCGACAACTTCGACTTCTTCGGCTGGGTGATCGGTCTCGTCCTCTTCCTGCCTTTCGTGCTGCTGTGGCCGTTCTGGCTGCTGACGAAATTCCTGGGTGCGCGGTGGGTGATCATCGTGCAGCGCAACCATCAGGAGGTCGATCGCGAGCTGGTGCGCGGTTGGCGCCGTTCCGGAGGCCGCATGGCCGAGCTGATGCTCCAGTTGTCGCAGGGCTGGCGCTCAGGGCATTACGCCATCTGACGCGTGTCCCTGCCCGGCTCTGTCGCTCCGGACGGCTAAGCTCTCGAACAAATGTTCTCTTCGAGGAGGAGCTGGCGTGCGGGTGATGGGAGTCGACCCGGGTCTGACCCGGTGTGGGCTGTCGGTCATTGAGAGTGGGCGCGGCCGTCAGGTCATCGCGCTCGACGTCGACGTCGTACGCACTCCGTCCGACCACCCGCTGGCCCATCGGCTGCTCGCGATCAGCAACGCCGTCGAACACTGGCTCGACACCCACCGGCCCGACGTCATCGCGATCGAGCGGGTGTTCTCCAACCAGAACGCCAACACCGCCATGGGCACCGCGCAGGCCGGTGGGGTGATCGCGCTGGCCGCCGCCCGCCGCGACATCGACGTGCACTTCCACACGCCGAGTGAGGTCAAGGCTGCCGTCACCGGCAATGGACGCGCCGACAAGGCCCAGGTGACCGAGATGGTGACGAGAATTCTTGCGCTGCAACAGAAGCCGACGCCGGCTGATGCGGCCGACGCGCTGGCTCTCGCGATCTGTCACTGTTGGCGCGCGCCGATGATCTCGCGGATGGCCGCTGCCGAGGAAATGGCGGCCGAACAGCGCCGCAAGTACAAGGCGACGCTGAAGGCTGCGGCGGGGGCGAAGGCGGGCCGGATGTCGAAGAGCACACGATGATCGCGTCGGTGCGAGGTGAGGTGCTCGACATCGCGCTCGACCACGTCGTGATCGAGGCGGCCGGCGTGGGCTACAAGGTGATGGCGACGCCGTCGACGCTGGCGACGCTGCGCCGCGGTGCCGAAGCCCGGTTGATCACCGCGATGATCGTTCGCGAGGATTCGCAAACCCTGTACGGATTCGCCGACTCCGACGCCCGCGACCTTTTCCTGATCCTGCTCGGGGTGTCCGGGATCGGGCCGAGCATCGCCCTCGGAGCGCTGGCGATGTACGACGGTCCCGCGCTGCGTCACGCGATCGGCGACGGCGACGTCACCGCGCTGACCCGAATCCCCAAGGTGGGCAAGAAGACTGCTGAACTGCTCGTCCTGACATTGCGTGACAAGGTCGGGACGCCGAGCTCTTCCGGCGTCGCATCGGCGGGCGGCCATGGCATCCGCGGCCCCGTTGTGGAGGCGCTCGTGGGACTGGGCTTCGCGGTCAAACAGGCCGAGGAGGCCACCGACAAGGTGCTCGCCGACAACCCGGAGGCGACCACGTCGAGTGCGTTGCGTGCGGCACTGTCGATGCTGGGGAAGAAGTAGCGGATGGGCAGGTTCTCAGAAGACGCGGCAGATGACGCCGACGAGCGCGAGATGTCACCGGCGCTGACGGTCGGCGAGGGCGACATCGACGCGAGCCTGCGCCCGCGGTCGCTGGGGGAGTTCATCGGGCAGCCTCGCGTACGTGAACAGCTGCAACTCGTGCTCGAAGGCGCGAAGAACCGCGGCGGCACCCCCGACCACATCCTGCTGTCCGGGCCACCCGGGCTGGGCAAGACGTCGCTGGCGATGATCATCGCCGCCGAATTGGGGACCTCGTTGCGCGTCACCTCCGGCCCCGCGCTCGAGCGGGCCGGAGATCTGGCGGCGATGTTGTCGAACCTGGTCGAACACGACGTGCTCTTCATCGACGAGATCCACCGCATCGCCCGGCCCGCCGAGGAGATGCTGTACCTGGCGATGGAAGACTTCCGGGTCGACGTGGTCGTCGGCAAAGGCCCAGGGGCGACGTCGATTCCGCTGGAGGTCGCGCCGTTCACACTCGTCGGGGCCACCACCCGATCCGGTGCACTGACCGGACCTCTGCGCGACCGCTTCGGCTTCACCGCCCACATGGATTTCTACGAACCCGTCGAGCTGGAGCGGGTGCTGGCCCGCTCGGCCGGCATTCTCGGTATCGAGCTCGGCGCCGAGGCGGGCGCGGAGATCGCGCGCCGCTCCCGCGGTACGCCGCGTATCGCCAACCGGTTGTTGCGCCGCGTGCGTGACTACGCCGAGGTGCGTGCCGACGGCGTCATCACACGCGACATCGCCAAGTACGCGCTGGAGGTCTACGACGTGGACGAGCTCGGGCTCGACCGGCTGGACCGGGCGGTGCTGTCGGCGCTGACGCGCAGTTTCGGCGGCGGGCCGGTGGGTGTGTCGACCCTGGCGGTAGCCGTCGGCGAAGAGGCGACGACGGTGGAGGAGGTGTGCGAGCCGTTCCTCGTACGTGCCGGCATGATCGCGCGCACGCCGCGCGGCCGCGTCGCCACCGCGCAGGCGTGGACGCATCTGGGGATGACACCGCCGGCCGGGGCAGGGGGTCTCGGCCAGGTCGGGTTGTTCGACTGACACGACAGGAGGATCCATGCTGACGACCGGGCTGATCGTGGCGCTGCTTGCGGCCGTGCTGCACGGCTACATCTTCGTGATGGAGTCCGTGACATGGACCTCGCCGCGGACCAGGGCCGTGTTCGGCATGACCGAGGACGAAGCCCAGGCCACGAAGCTGCTCGCGTTCAACCAGGGTTTCTACAACCTGTTCCTGGGCATCGTCACGATCATCGGCGTCATCGCCGCATTCACCGGTGCCGTGGCCGTCGGGGTCGCGCTGGTGTTCGCCGGCGCTGGGTCTATGCTCGCGGCCGCAGTCGTGCTGTTGGCGTCGGCCCGCGACAAGGCCCGCGCCGCCGTCACCCAAGGAGTATTGCCGCTCGTCGCGATCCTGCTGGTCGTGATCGGGCTGGTCGGGTAGCGCGCGCCGAGGCGCCGCCGGTTACCCCAACGAGTGCCTGGGTACTCGCTGTGCACCTTGTTGAGGAGGAACCATGGTTGACACACCGACCCGGGCGCACCGGGGCTCCATGCAGATTCCGCGCAGCCGAGGCGCGGTCAGCGGGCTGCTCGTCGTGCTGTTGGGAATTTGGGGCGCACTCGTCCCGTTCATCGGCCCGCTTTTCGATTTCGCATTCAGCCCCGACCGCCCGTGGGCGTGGACGATGGGCCGCGGCTGGCTGCAGGTATTGCCGGGGCTGGTCGCCGTTGTCGGCGGTCTGTTGATGTTCGTATCCCGTAATCGCGCCACGGCCATGCTCGGCAGCTGGCTCGCGGTGGCCGCAGGCGCCTGGTTCGTGGTCGGGCGCGCCGTGGCGGGTCCGCTGGGGCTCGGCGACGCCGGCCAGCCGGTGGCTGCGACCGAGGCGCAGCGGGTGTGGCTCGAGCTCTCGTACTTCTCCGGGCTCGGAGCGCTCATCGTGTTCCTCGGCGCGCTGGCGGCCGGCCGACTGTCGGTGCGCTCCGTGCGCGATATCGCCTATCGCGAGGCGCACACTCAGACCGTAGATCCCGTGCCGACGCACCAGCCGGCCACGTGGGATCAGCCCGACGCAGCGACAGAGCCCGTGGAACGCCGGCGGCCTACGCTGTTCGGGCGTCGCCGCCGGCGCATGCGGGACAAGTTGCCCATCTAGAGCAAACCGAGTAGCCCCAGATCGGTCACGTACTTGACGATCACCGCCTCGCTGATGTGCGGGATGTCCTTGTCGGGGCCGATCTTCGCGTCCTGGACGGCCGCGCGGAAGTGGTCGGTCGGCGCCATAGAGCCACGGATCGGACGCTCCGGCTGCTGGTAGTTGTGCAGTAGAGGCAGTAGTGAAGCCTGCCGCTGCCTGTCGGGCAATCCGTTGATCGCCAACGTGAATCGGTGCAACCACGTCGCGTAGTCGCCCACCCGCTCGACCGGGTAACCCGCGTCGATGATCCAGTCGACGAACTCGTCGAGGCCGATGCCGTCGTCGTAGGGGTTCATGACGTGGTAGGTCTCGAAACCTGTGACCGAATCATTGCGGACGTCGGCACCGAGAGTGGAAATGGCCTCGGCGATGAATTCGACTGGGAGACCGTCGTAGTGAGCCCGCTGGCGGTGGCCGTTCCCGTCGAGCTGGTAGAACGAGTCCGGCGCCACGCCCGTGGCGACCAAGCTCAAGATCAGCCGGGTGAACATGTCGGGTACGTTCAACTGACCCGCGTAACTCGTGTCGGCGAGGATCATGTCGCACCGGAACACCGCCACCGGGAGTCCGCACAGATCGTGCGCTTCCCGCAGGAGGACTTCGCCCGCCCACTTGCTGTTCCCGTAGCCGTTGGCGTAGCTGTCGTCGACCGCGCGGGTGGCGCTGATCTGCCTGATATCGGCGCCTTCGGTGAACTGTCCGGGTTCGATTCCGGCACCGACACCGATGGTGGAGACATACACGAACGGCTTGAGGTGCGTTGTCAGCGCCAGCCTTATCAGCTCGGCAGTGCCGAGTGCATTGGGCCCGAACAGCTGGCTGTAGGGCAGCACGTGGTTGACCAGAGCCGCGGGATCGACGATGAGGTCGACGGTATCGGCGAGCCGCTGCCACGTCTGCTGGTCGAGTCCGAGGTCTGGCTCGCCCTTGTCACCCGCGATCACCTCAAGATGACCATCGGCCAATTGCCGGTAATGCTCCAAGAGTCGAGGATCACCGCTGTCGAATGTGCGGTCGAGCCGATCACGCGCGGCGGCATCATCTTTCGCGCGGACGAGGCAGATCAACGTACCGCCGACGATGGAGAGCCGCTCCAGCCATTCCAGTGCCAGGTAACGCCCGAGGAATCCCGTCGCCCCGGTGAGCAGGACAGTGCGCACCTCGCTTCTCGGACCGGGCAATCCCGCTGCCTCTGCGAGGGTTTTCGCGTCGATGAACTTGTCGAGCGTCAGGTCGCGGGCGTGCACCTCCGTGGCGCCGTGGCCGTGCACCGACGCGAAAGTAGGCCGCGTCGAGCGGTTCTCCCGTTCCGCTTCGATGTATTCGGCCAGCGTTCGAAGGTCGGTCGCGGGGCTGACGATGACCCCGACGGGGACCTCGACACCGAAGATGTCGTGAAGGAGGTTCGCAAAAGTCAACGCGGACAACGAGTCCCCACCGAGATCGGTGAAGTGCGCGTCGGGTCGCAGGTCACCCGCCGAGGTGCCCAGTAGCGCACCCGCGGCGCGGCTCACCGATTCCAGTGCCGGCCGGTCGGCTCCCGCAAGACGCAGCGCGCGAAGCTCTTCGGCCTGCCCTTCGGCAAGCTCGGAGTACAGCGTTTCGAGCCGGTCGGCATAGCGCTCCTTGAGCTTGGGCCGTGCCAGCTTGCGGATACCGGTCAGCAAACCGTTCTCGAGCGTGAACGGCGTGGTCTCCAAGAGAAAGTCGCGCGGGATCTCGTAGGACTGCAGGCCCGCCGTCTTGGCCACGTTCTGCAGGGATTCGCTGATGAGTGCCTGCACGTCGTCGTGCGCCAGCGCCGCCTCGGTCGGCACGACCACGGCGAGCAGGTAGGGGCGGGAGCTGTTGCCGTAGACGTATATCTGGTGGATCCAGGGGCTGTCGCCGAAGACGGCTTCGAGTCTGGAGACGGTGACGAACTCGCCCTGCGAGAGCTTCAGGACGTTGTTGCGCCGGTCGAGATAAACCAGCTGATCGGGCCCGGTCTCGGCGACAATGTCGCCGGTGCGGTAGTACCCGTCCTCGTCGAACATCTCGGCCGTCACTTCGGGCCGCTTGTAGTAACCCGGGAAGAGGCTCTCCGACTTGACCAGAAGCTCTCCGCGCGGGTGGGGTCGATCGGTGCGGAAGTAGCCGAGGTCGGGGACGTCGACCAATTTGTAGTCGATCACCGGCGGGCGCTGTACCTGCCCGTCGACAAAGACCGCGCCCGCCTCGGTCGAGCCGTAGCCGTCGACCAGATGCAGATCCAGCAGGTCCTCGACGAACCGTTTCATCTCCGCCGACAACGGCGCCGAACCCGACAGGGCGGTCACATAGCGGCCGCCGAGCAGGCTCTGGCGTAGTTCGGCGTAGATCTCGGATTCGGGCGCGCTGCGGCTGTCGACCTCCTTTGCGACCTCTGCGTAGATGGTGTCCCAGATTCTCGGCACGAAAGACAGCTGGGTGGGCCGAACCAGCGCCAGATCTTCCAGGAACGTCGAAAGATCGCTTCTGGCAGCGAAATACGCTGTGCCACCTGATCCGAGCGTGCCGTAGAGCTGCATGCGGCCCATGACATGGCTCATCGGCATGAAGTTCAGCGTGATCGACGGGTCGGCTCCGTGGTCCCCCCAACGTGCACGCCCCGACGGCCGCCATGCGTTGGAGACCATGCGCTGCGTGTATATCGCGCCCTTGGGGGTTCCGGTACTGCCGGAGGTGTAGATCAGCAGCGCCAGCGTGTCCGCGCCGGGGGACGGTTGTGCCTGCACAGGCGATGAGCCTCGGGCGATGACGTCGGACAGCGTCTCCACCGTGATCGCGCTGCCGCTGCGGTCGAGGCGCCCGCGCGCTTGCGTGAGGGCGTCGCGGTGGTCGTCGACCTGCTCGAGATAGTCGAAGACAACGATGCGGGTGACGGTCGGTGCCGCCATGGCGAGGTCGATCGCGTCGTCGACGTAGTCGACGGACGAGGCGATCACGACAGGCTCGGTCTCGGTGATGATGGGCCGCAAGGCGGTCACCGGCGACGCGGTCTGCAGCGGCACGGACACCGCGCCCCGAAGGATCAAGCCGATGTCGATGGTGGCGTAGTCGACGCTGGTGAAGCCCAGCAATGCGACACGGTCGCCGGGGTGCACGTCGGTGAGGGCCGCAGCGAGGGCGTGTGCGCGGTGTGACAACTCGGCGTAGCTCAGCGTCTGAAAAGAGGGCAGCAGCTGTGCGGATGTGCGTCCCGTGGTCGAATCGGTGACGAACCGAATCTCACGCTGCCCCAGGGCAGGTCGATCGGCGTATCCGTCGAGCACAGTCTGGACGATCGACGGGAGCGTGATGTCCGGTGCGTCGATGGCGGCGGCGATGGTGGTGTCGGGTGCGGCTTGTGCGAACTGACGATCGGTGGAATACAAATCGGCGATGCGGCGCTCGAGGCGATCCTCGCGAGTCGACATGATGCCTCCTCGAAAACAATTAGTAGGAAATTGGGGCGCAACGTCGCGCCTAGCAATTGCTACGTTGCGTCACACCAAGGTATTCCGCGAAAAGGCGGGCATGGGCTGTCAATACGCTGTGAAGATGTTGGGCAACAGGATGTTCGGCTGTGACCACCGTCGCTGGGGCACCCCGATGTGTCGTTGGACACGTGAGCTCGCCATCAGGAACCCGTTGGTGTTGGCAAACCCTTTGGTGTAGAACGCTTTTGGTGACCGGCGTTGCCGGAGCGCGGCAGCAGTCGAAGGCCAGGGAGCGTTAGCGTGGAGAGATGGCGGGAAGCGACATGAACGTCGATCTGGACACGGTGCCGCGCATGCTCGCCGCGCGACTGCCCGACACCGTGGACGACGATCCCGCGGTCATCGTCCTGGGTGAACGGTTGTACGGGATTCTTGTCGCGCTCGGTGTGCCCCCCGGGGACTGGCTGTCGATCGCGCGGAGGTTGGACATACCGGACACTCGAGCGGCCGAAGCGCTCGGCGCCTACGTCGATGTCCTGGTCGCCGATCGGTGTCATCGCCCCGGTGAGGACCTGGTGTCTGATCTCGTGCTATTCGAGGCCGGCGGTCGCGGCCTGAACTCTGATGAGCTCAGGGCGATCGTCGTCGGTCTGCTGATGTCGTCGTAGGGGTTCACGCCGCCGCGGTATCGCGGGCCCCCGCGTGACACACTGCGTTCCCGCCGGCGCGTTTGGCGGCGTACATGGCGTTGTCGGCGGACGTGAGCAGCCGGTCGAGTGTGACCCGCAGCTGCTCCGGATCCGTGGGCAGACGCCGTACGTTGTCGACGCCGACGCTCGCCGTGACCCCGAGCTTCGCATCGTCGAATGCGGCGACAAGCCGGCTGCCGAGATCGTCTCGCGCGCAGGACTGCACTTCGGCGACGAGGAATTCCTCGCCTCCGAATCGGACCACCAGCGCATTGTCGTCGGCGGCGGCCAGCAATGCCGCGCCGACTTCGACCAGGATCTGATCGCCCGCGAGGTGGCCCAGCGTGTCGTTGATCGCCTTGAAGTGATCCAGGTCGACGATGGCGATCGTGAGGCGCCCTCCGGGCGTGCGTGCCAGCCGTGCCGCGAGTTCGGTTGCGGCGCTGTGAAATCCACGCCGGTTCAGCAAGCCTGTGAGTGCGTCGGTGTCGGAATGGTGGGCGTCGGCGCCGAGCAGACGCGCCAGGAGTTGCCCGGCGAAGGGGAGTATCACCAGTGCCACCAGCGCGACCGGAACGATGCTGAGCGCCATCGCAATGTCTCCGGCAAGCGCGAGCCTGGCGATACAGACCGAAACGGTGGCGACAGCGGCGGCGATGACGACGGCAAGTAGTCGTGCGCTGTGGACGAACGCCACATAGCCGGCAAGCACGGCGAAACCTGTGGAACCCAGCAGGCCCGCCTCCGGGCCGGACTGGGCGAGGCAGACGAGGGCCAAGCCCGTCAGCGAGAGCACGACGATGGCGATCGACGCTCGAAGGGTGGGCCATCGCCGGACCCAGTACGCGGCGATGAGCGCGGATGACACCGCCACGGTGATACACGCCGCGACGGCGGGCTGACCTGTCGGTCCGTCCGGACTGAACAGCATGGCTGTCGCTGCCGCCCCGTAGGCGGCGGTTCCGGCGGCCATCAGCAGTTGGACGGCGGGCTGCAGGCGCCGCTTCGCGAGATATGCGGTCATCAGCCGGTGATGGTCCGGTGACCGCCACCACTGGTCTATACCGCGCCTCACGCGAGCAGGTTATCCGTTAGCCAAAAGGCTGTCTACTCGACCAAAATGCTCAGCTTTCCCTTCGCTGCTGTCAATTCAGTCGATGCTTGGACTGCCTCTAACTGCAAAGACGTCATTTTCTGATAATGGACATACATTGCTGATTCTGTTACGGACGGCAGCGTGCAGTATTGGCTGGCTTCGAGACTCCCGGGGCGAGGTGATCGAGCAGCCGCCGCACGGATCGGCGCGTCCGCCGAAGGTCACCCCATGCCCACCGGACCGGACCATCCTGCAGCGAACCGCCAATCCCGTTGTCGCACAGATAAGTCGCACAAATAATTGGAGTCGGAGCCACTCAACCCGTATAGGCCATCACGTGTTTGATGCGGGTGTAGTCCTCCAGCCCGTACATCGACAGATCCTTGCCGTGGCCCGACGACTTGAATCCCCCGTGTGGCATCTCCGCCACGAGTGGGATGTGGGTGTTGATCCATACGCACCCGAAATCCAGTGCGTTGGAGACGCGCAGTGCGCGGGACACGTCCTTGGTCCACACCGAGGATGCCAGCGCATACTCGACACCGTTGGCGTATTCGACGGCCTGCTCCTCGTCGCTGAACGACTGCACGGTGATGACCGGTCCGAAGATCTCCTGCTGGATCAGCCGGTCTTCTTGGTGCAGGCCGCCGATCACCGTGGGCTCCACGTAAAAACCTTTGTCGCCCTGACGATTACCGCCGACCGCGACGGTGGCGTGGGACGGGACGTCGGTGAGGAACGACAGCACCCGCTCCATCTGGTTGACGTTGTTGACCGGCGGAACCCAGGCGTCTTCGTCGTCGGCGGCGCGCCCGAATGTCGTCGTCGCGGCCTTGGCCTGCTCGGCCAGCGCGGCGGTCAGGTCGGCAGCGATCGACCCCGACGCCAGCACCCGGGTGGCGGCGGTGCAGTCCTGGCCTGCGTTGAAGTACGCGGCGGTGGCTATTCCCTCGGCGGCCGCGCCCAGGTCGGCGTCGTGGAACACGATCACCGGCGCTTTCCCGCCGAGCTCAAGGTGTGTGCGCTTGAGGTTGCCGCCTGCGCTGACCGCGACGGCCTTGCCCGCGGCGACGGATCCGGTGATCGCCACCATTGCAGGCGTGGGGTGGGAAACCAGGTTGGCTCCCGTGACGCGATCGCCGATGACGACGTTGAGCACACCGGCCGGAAGGTGTTTGGCCGCCAGTTCGGCGAGCATCACCGTCGTCACCGGGGTGGTGTCACTCGGCTTGATGACCACGGTGTTGCCCGCCGCGATGGCAGGACAGATCTTCCAGATGGCCATCATCATCGGGTAATTCCACGGGGCCACCTGGCCGATGACTCCGACCGGCTCGCGCCGGATCCATGACGTGTGGTCGGCCATGTACTCGCCGGCCGATTTGCCCTCCAGCACCCGAGCGGCCCCGGCGAAGAACCGGATCTGGTCGATCATCGGCGGAATCTCTTCGGCCGCGGTGACGTGATTTGGCTTCCCGGTGTTCTTGCCCTCCGCTGCCACCAGCTCGCCGGCGGCCTTCTCGACTTCGTCGGCGAAATCGAGCAGTGCCTTCTGCCGCTGCGACGGTGTTGTCTTCTTCCAATCCTTGAAGGCGGTCGCCGCGGCCGCGTAGGCGTTGTCGATGTCCTGCTCGTTGGACACGGGGGCGGTGCCGTATTGCTCGCCGGTGCTCGGGTCGACCAGCGGCATGGTCGCCCCGCTGGTCGAGTCCACGAGCTCACCGCCGATGAAGTTCTTGACCGTGGTCATGGCAGATGCCTTCCTCAGAGGTCGCGGAGAAGGAGTTCGAGGACCTCCAGACCTTCCAGCAGGAGCTCGTCGCTGATCGCCAGCGGCGGCAGGAAACGCAGCACGTTGCCGAAGGTGCCACAGGTCAGCACGATCACGCCGGCCTGGTGCGCAGCGGTGCTGAGCTGTTTGGTCAGCTCCGCGTCGGGTTCCGTCGTGCCGGGTTTGACCACTTCGACGGCGATCATCGCGCCGCGGCCGCGGACGTCGCCGATGCGATCGTCTTCGGCCTGCATCCGGCCGAGCTTGTCCTTCATCAGCGACTCGATCTGTGCGGCACGCGCGACCAGTCCGTCGGTCTCGATCGTCTCGATGGTGGCCAGCGCGGCCGCGCACGCGATCGGATTTCCGCCGTAGGTGCCGCCGAGGCCGCTGACATGCGGTGCGTCCATGATGTCGGCGCGACCCGTGACGGCCGACAGTGGCAGACCGTCGGCGATGCCTTTCGCGGTGACGATCAGGTCGGGGACGATTCCTTCGTGCTCGCAGGCGAACCAGGCGCCCGTGCGTGCGAACCCGGTCTGTACCTCGTCGGCGATGAACACGACGTCGTTGGCGCGGCACCAGCCCAGCAGCGTCGGCAGGAAGCCCTCGGCGGGGACAATGAAGCCGCCTTCGCCCTGGATCGGTTCGATGATCACCGCGGCCAGATTGTCCGCGCCGATCTGCTTGTCCATCACGCTGATTGCGCGACGCGCGGCGAGTTCGCCGTCGGTGGCCAGTTCCTTGCCGCCGAATTCGGCGTCGCGGAACGGATACGACAGCGGCGCGCGGTAGATCTCGGGGGCGAACGGGCCGAACCCGTGCTTGTAGGGCATCGACTTCGCGGTCAGCGCCATCGTCAAGTTCGTACGGCCGTGGTAGGCGTGGTCGAAGGCGACGACCGCCTGCTTGCCGGTGAACGTCCTGGCGATCTTGACGGCGTTCTCCACGGCCTCCGAGCCGGAGTTGAACAGTGCGGAGCGTTTGTCGCCGTCTCCCGGGGTGAGGCGGTTGAGCGCTTCGGCGACTGCCACGTAGCCCTCGTAGGGCGTGACCATGAAGCAGGTGTGCGTGAACTTGCCCGCCTGCTCTGCCACCGCGTCGACGACCCTGGGGGACGCGTTCCCGACGGTGGTGACGGCGATGCCCGACCCCAGATCGATCAAGCGGTTGCCGTCGACGTCCTCGACGATTCCGCCGAATGCCCGTGCCGTGTAGACGGGCATGGTGTTGCCGACCCCTCGGGCCACCGCTGCGCCTTTCCGCGCGATCAACTCCGACGACCTGGGGCCGGGGATGGCGGTGGCGAGGTGGCGGCTCTGTTCGAGAGCGCTCACAGGAAACCTCCTTCGAGGAGCCGACGAGAACGGAAGAATCGACGATCGCGCGTGCGGTCCGAGCCTAGTCGCACCGAGCACCGATCCGTCGAGAACCGGGCCACTACGTGGCGGAATCAGCAGTATAGGACGGAATTGCCAACGAATTCCGTGGCGGTGTCACCGGCCGGGTTCGGAACCCTCGGACGCGATGGGGTGTCCCGCCATATTGTGCGATCTCCTCAGCCGACCGGGGGCCACGGACGGAAACGCCGCTGATGGCACACTGGACCACTGAGTCCCTCACGACGGGCCCGCGCGAACACAGGTCCGGGAGCCCCGGACACTGTCACGACACCGAATAAGTCACACGAAACTCGAAGATTCGTAGAGAACTAGAAAGACACTGCCGCCATGGATCTGGTCGTATTTTTGCCCCTGCTCATCATCATGGGCGCATTCATGTTCTTCGCCTCGCGGCGCCAGAAGAAGGCGATGCAGGCCACCATCGATCTGCACAACTCACTCGAGGTCGGCGACCGCATCCACACCACGTCGGGTCTGCAGGGCACGATCAAAGGCATCGGTGACGACTACATCGACTTGGAGATCGCCCCGGGCGTGGTCACCACCTGGATGAAGCTCGCGGTACGCGACCGCATCGTCGACGACGTGGATGACGACGACGAGCTCGATGCCGACGTCGAATCGTCGGGCGTCGAGCTCACCAAGAGCCCGAACGAGAAGACTGACGGCTGAGATCTCAGCAGCAGCACGTACTCTTTGCGGTGCTGACGACCTGATCTCGAGGAGACCCTGACACGTGGCATCGTCTTCGACGGTTCACCCTGCCCGCTACCTGGCGCTGTTCCTGGTACTGCTCATCGGCGCATATCTGCTGGTGTTCTTGACCGGGGACAAGAAGCCCGACCCCAAACTGGGCATCGACCTGCAGGGCGGCACCCGCGTCACCCTGACCGCCCGCACGCCCGACGGTTCCGAGCCTTCGCGCGAATCGCTGATCCAGGCCCAGGAGATCATCAGCGCCCGCGTCGACGGCCTCGGCGTATCGGGCTCCGAGGTCATCATCGACGGCAACAACCTGGTGATCACCGTTCCCGGCGACGACACGAGCGAGGCCCGCAGCCTCGGCCAGACGGCGCGCCTGTACATCCGCCCCGTGATCCACGTGATCCCGGCGGGCGAACAGCCACCTCCGGAAGCCGGGCCGGAGGGCGTCCCACCCGGCGCCATCCCCGGTATGCCTCCCGGTGCGATTCCCGGTATGCCGCCGGGCGCCGTCCCCGGAATGCCGCCCGGTGGCGCCGCACCCGGTGCGCCCGAGCCCGGCGCACCTGCTGCACCTGAGCCCGCACCGCAGCCGCGCCCCTTCCCGCAGCAGCCCGCTCCTTCTCCTGAGCCCACGCCGCCCGCGCCGGCCCCTGGCCAGCAGCAGACTCCACCTGCGGGACCGGGTGCCCCTCCACCACTGCCCGGCGACCGCGGCGACAGGCCGATCGCGGAACAGATCCAAGACGAGAAGCAGCTGCGCCAGAGCAGCGAGCAGGCCATCCAGATCCTTGCCCTGCAGTTCCAGGCCACCCGCTGCGGTGAGGAAGACGTTCTCGCCGGCAACGACGACCCCAACCTGCCGCTGATCACGTGTTCGCAGGACGGCAACGAGGTCTACCTGCTGGACAAGTCGATCATCAACGGTGAGGAAATCGAGAACGCCTCCTCTGGGCTGAACCAGCAGGCCGGCGAGTACGTCGTCGATCTGTCGTTCAAAGACCAGGGCGCCAAGACATGGGCGGATTTCACCGCCGCCAACGTCGGTACCCAGACGGCATTCGTCCTGGACTCGAAGGTCGTCAGCGCGCCGGTGATCAACGAGCCGATTCCGGGCGGAAACACCCAGATCACCGGGCAGTTCACCCAGGACACGGCGCGTGAGCTGGCCAACGTGCTCAAGTACGGGTCGCTGCCGCTGTCGTTCGACTCGAACGAGGCCGAAACCGTTTCCGCGACGCTGGGCCTGTCGTCGCTGCGGGCGGGTCTGATCGCCGGTGCGGTCGGGCTGGCCGCCGTGCTGTTGTACTCGCTGCTCTACTACCGGGCGCTCGGCATGCTGATCGCACTGTCCCTGGTGGCCTCGGGTGCGATGGTCTTCGCGATCCTCGTGCTGCTCGGCAGGTACATCAACTACACGCTGGACCTCGCCGGAATCGCCGGCTTGATCATCGGTATCGGCATGACGGCGGACTCGTTCGTGGTGTTCTTCGAACGAATCAAGGACGAGATCCGTGAGGGACGTTCGTTCCGCTCCGCCGTGCCGCGAGGCTGGGCGAGGGCCCGCAAGACGATCCTGTCCGGCAATGCCGTGACGTTTTTGGCCGCTGCCGTGCTGTACTTCCTTGCCGTGGGGCAGGTGAAGGGCTTCGCGTTCACGCTTGGACTGACGACCATCCTCGACGTCGTCATCGTGTTCCTGGTGACGTGGCCGCTGGTCTTCATGGCGTCGAAGTCGCCGACGTGGGCCAAGCCGTCCCTCAACGGATTGGGCGCCGTCCAGCAGATCGCACGCGAACGCCGAGCTGCCGCGAACGCGGCGGGACGGGGATAGACGATGGCCACCAAGAACCGCATCGACGAAGAATCGACCGCTCAGGAAGCCCCGGACCTGGAATCGAGCGCGGCCGAGGCGTCCAAGCACGGCTTCTTCGTCCGCCTCTACACCGGTACCGGCGCCTTCGAGGTGATGGGAAAGCGCAAGCTCTGGTACGCGATCAGCGGCATCATCGTTGCGATCGCCATCGCAGCGATGGTCATTCGGGGCTTCACCTTCGGCATCGACTTCGAGGGCGGCACCAAGGTCTCGTTCCCGCGCGGAGATGGGCAGACCACCACCCAGCAGGTCGAGACGGTCTTCAGCGACACGATCGGGCGGGCGCCTGACTCGGTGGTGGTCGTCGGCAGCGGCAACGACGCCACCTTCCAGATCCGGGCCGAGACGCTCAGCAACGACGAGATGATCAAGCTGCGCACAGCGCTCTTCGATGCGTTCCAGCCCGTCGGATCCGACGGGCAGCCGAGTGAGCAGGCCGTCAGCGACTCTGCGGTGTCTGAGACATGGGGCGGCCAGATCACCCAGAAGGCCCTCATCGCTCTGGTGGTCTTCCTGGTATTGGCCGCCATCTACATCACCATCCGCTACGAGCGGTACATGGCGATCGCGGCCCTGGCGACTCTGGGCTTCGACCTGCTCGTCACCGCGGGTGTGTACGCGCTCGTCGGCTTCGAGGTCACCCCGGCCACCGTGATCGGCCTGTTGACGATCCTCGGCTTCTCCCTCTACGACACCGTCATCGTCTTCGACAAGGTCGAGGAAAACACCGACGGATTCGAGCACAGCACGCGAAGGACGTTCGCCGAGCAGGCCAACCTCGCCGTGAACCAGACGTTCATGCGATCGATCAACACGAGCCTGATATCGGTGCTGCCCATCCTCGCGCTGATGGTGATCGCCGTGTGGCTCCTCGGAGTCGGCACGCTGATGGACCTGGCGCTGGTGCAGCTGGTCGGTGTCATCGTGGGCACCTACTCATCGATCTTCTTCGCCACACCGCTGCTGGTCAGCCTGCGCGAACGCACCGACGTGGTCCGCAAGCACACCCGAAGGGTGCTCAATCGGCGCCAGACCGCGGCGGCCAGGGCCACCACGGGAATCGACGCCGACGCGCCGGCCGACGGAGACGCCGAGCCCGCCACCGTGGCAGCTTCGCCGCAGCCGGCGCCGGACAAGCCCCAGCCCGGCGTTCGTCCCGTGCGGCCCACCTCGAGCAGGACCGGGCGACCATCGGGTAAGCGCACCCCGCGGAATCGGTAGCGGCCCATGGCCGGCCGTCGCGCGATCGCCTTCGTGGCGGTGCTCGCCCTGATGGGCGGACTCGGTCTGACCGCGTGCTCTGAGGAAACCGCCGACTCTGTCGACTACGCCGTCGACGGCACGCTGATCAGTTACAACACCAACACGGTCGCCGGTGCCGCGTCGGGGGGCCCGCAGGCGTTCGCCCGCGTCCTGACCGGATTCAACTACCACGGACCCGACGGTCAGATCGTGGGCGATCACGACTTCGGGACCGTCTCGGTCGTCGGGCGTTCGCCGCTGATCCTCGACTACGAGATCAAGCCGAACGCCGTGTACTCCGACGGCAAGCCGATCACCTGTGACGACATGGTGCTGGCCTGGGCATCGCAGTCCGGGCGGTTCCCGAGGTTCGACGCCGCGAGCCGCGCCGGCTACTCCGATATCGCGACCATCGACTGCGCGCCGGGGCAGAAGAAGGCGAGAGTGTCGTTCGCCCCAGAACGCGGCTTCACCGATTTCGGCCAACTCTTCACCGCGACGTCGATGATGCCGGCGCACGTCATCGCCGACGTCCTCGGTCTCGGTGACGGCGCGGTGACCACGGCGCTCCTCAACAACGACGGTCCGGCCGTTGAACGGATCGCGCAGGTGTGGAACAGCACGTGGAACCTGACACCGGATCTCGATCTGAAGAAGTTCCCGTCGTCGGGCCCCTACAAGCTGGACTCGGTCACCGACGACGGCGCAGTCGTGCTGGTGGCCAACGACAAATGGTGGGGTGCCAAGCCGGTGACCCCCCAGATCACCGTGTGGCCGCGCCGACCCGACCTGCAGGATCGCGTCAACGAGGGCGCCTATGACGTCGTCGACATCGCGGCCGGCTCGTCGGGCACCCTCAATCTGCCTGATGACTACGTACGCACCGATTCGCCGTCGGCAGGTATCGAGCAGCTGATCTTTGCTCCGCAGGGGCCCCTGGCCGCGGTGCCGGCCCGTAGGGCGCTGGCACTGTGCACCCCGCGCGACGTCATCGCGCGCAACGCCGAGGTTCCGGTGGCAAACACCCGCCTGAATGCGGCCACCGAGGACGCGTACACCGCCGCCGAAGCCACCCCGCAGGTCAACGAGTTCGCCGTCGGCAATCCCGAGGCCGCCCGCGCGGCGCTGGGCGGGCAGCCGCTGAGGGTGCGGATCGGCTATCAGACACCCAACGCCCGACTCGCCGCCACCGTGGGCACGATCGCCAAGGCCTGCGCGCCCGCCGGCATCACCGTCGAGGACGTCGCGGGGGAGAACACCGGTCCGCTTACCCTGCGCGACAACCAGATCGACGTGCTGATCGCGAGCACCGGCGGGGCGGCGGGCAGCGGATCGTCGGGCTCGTCGGCGATGGACGCCTACACCTTGCACAGCGCGAACGGCAACAATCTGCCCCGCTACCGCAACGACCGCATCGACGCGATCATCGCGACGATCGCCGTCACCTCGGACCCGAAGGAGATCGCGCGGTTGCTCGGTGAGGCGGGCCCCATCCTTTGGGGCGATATGCCGACCTTGCCGCTGTACCGTCAGCAGCGAACACTGCTCACGTCGACGAGGATGTTCGCGGTGAGTGGCAACCCGACGCGATGGGGAGCGGGATGGAACATGGACCGCTGGAAGCTGAGTCAGTGAGCAGAGACGAAGACATCTCCGAGGTCATCAGGTCGCTGATGCGTGAGGTGCCCGATTTCCCCGAGCCGGGCGTCCAGTTCAAGGACCTCACACCGGTGCTCGCCGACGCCCATGGGCTTGCGGCGGTGAGCAAGGCGATCTCCGACAGCGCGCGCGGCGCCGACCTGGTGGCCGGAGTCGATGCGCGGGGCTTCCTGCTGGGCGGCGCGGTCGCGGTCACACTGGGCATCGGTGTGCTCGCCGTCCGCAAGGGCGGCAAGCTGCCGCCACCGGTGCTCGGAGAGACCTACACGCTCGAGTACGGGTCGGCCACCCTCGAAGTGCCCGCCAACGGCGTCGAACTCGCCGGCCGGTCTGTCGTGGTCATCGACGACGTGCTCGCCACCGGTGGCACGCTTGCCGCCACCCACCAGCTCCTGACCAAGGCCGGCGCCGAAGTGACGGGTGCGGTGGTGATGATGGAACTGACCGCACTGGGGGGCCGGGCCGCGGTGGAACCTCTCGAGGTCACCAGCTTGTACACCGTCTGAGCGGATATCCTGCGAAGAGCACTGCTCCTGGAGGTGAACATGGCCGACAAGGTTCGGACGGATCCCATCGCGAACCAGGCTGTGCAGTCACCTCCTTCCCCCTCGGTCTCCAGCCCGGAAACCCAGCCGATGGAGATCGTCAAGCCGGCACCCACCAGCGCATCGCGACGGGTGCGGGCGCGGCTGGCCCGCCGGATGACCTCGCAGCGCAGCACCATCAACCCGGTGCTCGAACCGCTGGTGGCGGTGCACCGCGAGATCTACCCCAAGGCCGACCTGACACTGCTGCAACGGGCTTACGAAGTCGCCGAGCAGCGCCACGCCGACCAGATGCGCAAATCCGGTGACCCGTACATCACCCACCCGCTGGCCGTCGCGAACATCCTCGCCGAACTCGGCATGGACACCACGACGCTGATCGCCGCGTTGCTGCACGACACCGTCGAGGACACCGGCTACACGCTTGAGGCGCTTACCCAGGAGTTCGGCGTCGAGGTGGGACATCTCGTCGACGGCGTCACCAAACTCGACAAGGTCGCGTTGGGGACGGCCGCCGAGGGCGAGACCATCCGCAAGATGATCATCGCGATGGCGCGGGATCCCCGCGTGCTGGTGATCAAGGTGGCCGACCGGCTGCACAACATGCGCACCATGCGCTTCCTGCCGCCGGAAAAGCAGGCCCGCAAAGCGCGTGAGACGCTGGAAGTCATTGCGCCGCTGGCGCATCGGCTCGGCATGGCGACGGTCAAGTGGGAGCTCGAGGATCTGTCGTTCGCGATCCTGCACCCCAAGAAGTACGAAGAGATCGTCCGGCTGGTCGCCGACCGCGCACCGTCACGCGACACGTACCTGGCCAAGGTGCGCGCCGAGATCACCGCCACTCTCAACGCGTCGAAGATCAACGCGACTGTCGAAGGCCGACCGAAGCACTACTGGTCGATCTATCAGAAGATGATCGTCAAAGGCCGCGATTTCGACGACATCCACGACCTGGTCGGCGTGCGGATCCTGTGCGACGAGGTTCGAGACTGCTATGCCGCTGTCGGGGTGGTGCACTCGCTGTGGCAGCCGATCGCCGGCCGCTTCAAGGACTACATCGCCCAGCCCCGGTTCGGGGTCTACCAGTCGCTGCACACCACGGTCGTCGGCCCGGAGGGCAAGCCGCTGGAAGTGCAGATCCGCACCATCGACATGCACAAGACTGCCGAGTACGGCATCGCCGCGCACTGGCGGTACAAAGAAGCCAAGGGCCGCAACGGGGTTCCTCCCAGCAGCACTGCCACCGAGATCGATGACATGGCCTGGATGCGGCAGCTGCTCGACTGGCAGCGTGAGGCGGCCGACCCGGGGGAGTTCCTGGAGTCGCTTCGCTACGACCTGGCGGTGCAGGAGATCTTCGTGTTCACCCCCAAAGGCGACGTCATCACCTTGCCGACCGGCTCGACCCCGGTCGACTTCGCCTACGCCGTCCACACCGAGGTGGGCCACCGGTGCATCGGCGCCCGCGTCAACGGTCGCCTCGTCGCGCTGGAGCGGAAGCTCGAAAACGGGGAAGTGGTCGAGGTTTTCACGTCGAAGGCGCCCAACGCCGGCCCGTCGCGGGACTGGCAGAGCTTCGTCGTGTCGCCTCGCGCGAAGGCCAAGATTCGGCAGTGGTTCGCCAAGGAGCGCCGGGAGGAGGCGCTCGACACGGGCAAGGAGGCGATCGCCCGCGAGGTTCGCCGCGGTGGACTTCCGTTGCAGCGCCTGATGAATGCCGAGACGATGTCGGCTCTGGCACGCGAGCTGCGCTACACCGACGTGTCGGCCCTCTACACCGCTGTCGGCGAGGGGCACGTGTCCGCCCGCCATGTGGTGCAGCGTTTGGTCGCCCAACTCGGCGGTGACGACGAGGCCGCCGACGAGATCGCCGAGCGGTCGACGCCGGCGACGATGCCGATCCGGCAGCGCACCAGCGACGACGTGGGCGTGGCCGTGCCGGGCGCGCCGGGTGTGCTGACCAAACTCGCGAAGTGCTGTACGCCGGTGCCCGGTGACAACATCATGGGCTTCGTCACCCGCGGCGGCGGGGTCAGCGTGCACCGCACCGACTGCACGAACGCCACGTCGCTGGAACAACAATCGGAACGGATCATCGAGGTTCAGTGGGCGCCGTCGCCGTCCTCGGTGTTCCTGGTGGCCATCCAGGTGGAAGCGCTCGACCGGCACCGGTTGCTCTCCGATGTCACGCGGGTGCTGGCCGACGAGAAGGTCAACATCCTGTCGGCATCGGTCACCACCTCCAATGACCGAGTGGCGATCAGCCGCTTTACGTTCGAGATGGGTGATCCCAAACATCTCGGCCACGTCCTCAACGTGGTGCGCAACGTGGAAGGCGTCTACGACGTCTACCGCGTCACGTCCGCGGCCTGAGTTCCTCCGCCAGCAGACGCAAACTTGCGTGTTCCGAGACGATTTCGTGCGAGTTTGTGTCTGCTCGCCGAAGAATGTCAGCCGACCGTGACCGATTCGATGGTCACCTCGGCTGCCGGTTCGCCGTCCTGGCCGCCGCCCGCCACGCCAGCGTCGGCGATATTCTCCAGCGCCGCAAGCCCTTTCGCGTCGATCCTGCCGAACACCGTGTACTGCGGGGGAAGCATGGAGTCGTCGTAGATCAAAAAGAACTGGCTGCCGTTGGTGCCCAGGCCCGAGTTCGCCATCGCGAGGGTGCCACGCGGATACACCACCTCGGACTTCAACGCCGGGTCGGTGAGGCGGTACTGATTGCTCGGATATTCGTTGGGGAAGCGGTATCCGGGCCCGCCCGTGCCGGTCCCGGTCGGATCCCCGCACTGGAGCAGCCGCAGCCCGGTCTCGATGGTGAGCCGGTGGCAGCGGGTGTCGTCGAAGAATCCCTGGTCGGCCAAGCTTGTGAAATTGCGCACCGTGCAGGGGGATTGCGCGTTGTCGAGTTCGAGGCCGATGCCGCCGTGGTTGGTGACGATCTCGGCAGGGATCAGCGCGGGCGTGGTCGACGTCCGTCCGGTCTGCGGCGACGCAACCGGCTTGTCCGCCGGTTCCGTGGTCGCGGGATACTGGCAGTTGGAGCCCAGCGTGGCAGGCGGATCGAACACCGGCAGCGGAACCCCGGTCGACGGCGTCAGTTCGGTGGGTGGCCGGCGGTGCGCATTGTCGAACTCGTCGAGGGACTGCGCGAGAAACAGGACCATGACCACGCTGACCACCACGACGACGATCGCCGCGACGATCATCAGGTAGCCGACGATCAGTCCGGCGATGGCCAGCCCGCGGCCCTGCTCACCGGTCCTCTTGATCTGCGACAGCGACATGTGGCCGAACACGACGCCGAGCGGTGCGAATACGAAGGCGCACACCAGCGAGGCGATCGCCAGCGAGTTCGTCGGCCGCGGAGGGTGACCGGGGGTTCCCGGAGAAGCCCACTGCACGCCGTAACCCGGTGGGTAGGGCTGACTTTCGTCGAACGGCGGCGGGCTCGTCACGGCGGTCAGTCCAGCTGGATCGACTTCACCGTCGTGGCAAGCTTCGGTGCACCGTCGGGACCGCCGTCGGCGACACCTTCGGCGGCGATCTTGTCGAGGGTGGCCAGACCGGTCTCGTCGATCGTGCCGAATACGGTGTACTGCGGCGGCAGCTGCGAATCCTTGTAGACGAGGAAGAACTGGCTGCCGTTGGTGCCCGGCCCCGCGTTGGCCATCGCCAACGTCCCGCGGGGGTAGACCACAGGGGCGTTCAGCGCCGGATCGTCGGGCTGATACTGGTCGGTGGGGTATTCGTTGGCGAACTGGTAGCCAGGGCCGCCGGTTCCCTCGCCGGTCGGGTCGCCGCACTGCAGCACACCGAGAGAGTCACTGGTCGTGAGGCGGTGGCACGGGGTGTCGTTGAAGAATCCCTGCTGGGCAAGGCTGGCGAAGCTGTTGACCGTGCACGGCGACTTGCCGTTGTCGAGTTGAAGTCCGATGTTTCCCTGGTCGGTCTCCATGCTGGCGCTGACCAGAGCGGGATCGGTGGGGACCTCGCCGGTGCGCGGTGGGTTGTTGGGCTTGCTGGCTGCCTCGGCAGAGGCCGGGTACTGGCAATCGCTGCCCAATCCCTCGGGGGCCACGAACTGCGGCAGAGCGCCGGCCTCGGTGGGCGGCGGCACATCGAACGGTGAGGACGTCTCGGTGGTGGACGTCGAGGCAGACGCGGTCTGGGTTCCGGTATCGCGGTTGACCAGCACGATGGTTGCCACCACCGCGGCGACGACGAGGACAGCGCCTACCGCTGATCCGATGATCGTGTACCGGCGGCGCTTGCGCTCCCGCTCGGCCCGGTTCTCGAGCTGGCGCTCGAGCTTGCGCTTCGCTGTCGCACGCCGTTGTTCGTTCGTCGGCACGGCCGGTGTCCTCCTCGCAGTTGATCCGGTCGGCACCGAGTGTGCCAAATGACGCTGAGCGAAGGGGGCGCGACCCTCGTGAACTGGGCTGCGACCTGTGCATGGGAAGCTGAAGGGGTGTTGATCACCGGATTTCCGGCCGGCATGTTGGCATGCAACTGCTACGTGATGGCCCCGCGGCAGGGCGCCGACGCCATCGTCGTCGACCCCGGTCAGCGGGCGACGGGTCCGCTGCGCAGGATTCTCGACGAGAACCGGCTGACTCCGGCGGCGGTGCTGCTCACCCACGGTCATATCGATCACATGTGGTCGGCGCAGAAGGTGGCGGACACCTACGGCTGCCCGGTCTACATCCACGCCGCCGACCGCCACATGCTCACCGATCCGATCAGGGGGTTCGGCCGGGGTTTTCTCGGCGGTCTGGCGCGCTCAGCGTTCGGGGCGATGTTCCGCGAGCCCAAGCAGGTCGTCGAACTCGACCGTGACGGCGACAAGATCGAGCTGGGCGGCATCACCGTCTTCGTCGATCACGCGCCCGGCCACACCCAGGGCTCGGTGGTGTTCCGGGTGGAGCAGCAGACCGACCACGTCGCCTTCACCGGTGACACGCTGTTCCATCAGACGGTCGGGCGTACTGACCTGCCCGGAGGCAGCGGACGTGACCTGCTGGAGTCGATCGTGACGAAACTATTGGTGCTCGACGACGACACCCTGGTATTACCGGGGCACGGCGAACGGACCACTATCGGCACCGAACGCCACACCAACCCCTTTCTCGAAGGTTTGACCCCGTGACTGACAGCTTCAAAGCGCCCAAGGGCGTCCCCGACTATCTGCCGCCCGACTCGGCGGAGTTCGTCGCTGTGCGCAGCGGGCTGCTCGACGCGGCACGCCGCGCCGGGTACGGCGACATCGAGTTGCCGATCTTCGAGGACACCGCGCTGTTCGCCCGCGGGGTGGGGGAGTCCACGGATGTGGTCTCCAAGGAGATGTACACGTTCGCCGACCGCGGTGAGCGCTCGGTGACGCTGCGCCCTGAAGGCACCGCGGGCGTCATGCGAGCTGTCATCGAGCACGGCCTCGATCGCGGGGCGTTGCCGGTCAAGCTCTGCTATTCGGGACCCTTCTTCCGTTACGAGCGGCCGCAGGCGGGGCGTTACCGCCAGCTGCAGCAGGTCGGGATCGAGGCGATCGGCGTCGACGACCCGGCGTTGGACGCCGAGGTCATCGCGGTGGCCGATGCCGGCTTCCGGTCGCTGGGGCTCGACGGGTTCCGGCTTGAGATCACCTCGCTGGGCGACGACAGCTGCCGGCCGCAGTACCGCGAGCTTCTGCAGGACTTCCTGTTCAAGCTGGACCTGGACGAGGAGACCCAGCGCCGCGCGGAGATCAACCCGTTGCGCGTCCTCGACGACAAGCGCCCCCACGTCAGGGAGATGACCGCCGACGCACCGGTGATGCTCGACCACCTCTCCGATGCCGCCAAGGCGCATTTCGATACCGTGCTGGCCCACCTCGACGCGCTGTCGGTGCCCTATGTCATCAACCCGCGCATGGTGCGCGGCCTGGACTACTACACGAAGACGACGTTCGAGTTCGTCCACGACGGTCTCGGCGCGCAGTCCGGCATCGGCGGGGGCGGCCGCTACGACGGATTGATGGCCCAACTGGGCGGACGAGACCTGTCCGGTATCGGATTCGGGCTCGGAGTGGACCGGGCGCTGCTCGCGCTGCGCGCCGAGGGGAAGACGGTCGGGGAGACGGCCCGCGTCGACGTGTATGCGGTACCGCTGGGCGACGACGCGAAGGTGCGCCTGGCCGTTGTGGGTGCGCAGTTGCGTGCGGCTGGAGTGCGGGTCGACGTCGCCTACGGCGATCGCAGTCTCAAGGGCGCGATGAAGGGCGCCGACCGTTCCGGCGCCACGATCGCGCTGGTGGCCGGCGACCGGGACCTGGAGGCAGGAACTATCGGCGTGAAAAACCTGGCCACCGGGGAGCAGGTCGACGTCGCGGTCGCCGACGTCGTCGCCGACGTCCTTTCCCGCCTGGGCGGACCGGAGCCGCGCCGCAGCTAGGAATCTATCCGGCGTCACCGGCGGGACCCACGTAGTGCACTACGCACGACACGCCCGCCTGCCGTCGCAACCATGTCAGTCAGACCCGGCCGTACCGTTCCCGGGGCCTGACGAAAGAGGAACGCGATGGGAGCATTCGCCGGCATCGACGACTCCGTTCCCAGCGGAACCTTGTTCACGGTGAACGGAACCGGTGTTGCCGACCCGTTCGGTGCGAGCGTCCCCGCGGATCTGGCAAGGGCGCTCGTCCAGCGGGCCGAGGGCATGTGGAATTGGCAGCCGGTCGGCTATCCGGCGGCGGCCTTCCCGATGGGACCTTCGGTGCACGTCGGTCGGGCCGCGCTGTGCGCGCAGATCCGCCGGCATCCCGGCCCGGTCGCGCTGAGCGGTTACGGCCAGGGTGCATTGATCGTCAGTACGGTGTGGCGCGACGACCTGCTCGCCGCGGACGGCGTCTTGCACGACCGCCTCGCCGACGTCGCGGCGATCGTGAACTTCGGCGACCCGATGCGGTGCCCCGGCCTCGCCAACGGCAACGCGTTCGCCGGAGCGCCCTTGCCTCGCAACATCGACGGGTTCGTGTCCGGCGGAATCGCGGGCCCGGGGAACCTCACCCCGGAGCAGACCCCAGACTTTCTGTTGTCCTTCGCCAACGACGCGGACCTCTACACCTGTGCGCCAACAGGTCCCGATCCCTGGAATGACGAGACCGACGTCGGGTACAACGAGCGGATCGTGTTCGACATCCTCCAGGCCGCGACGGTCACGAGGGTGTCGACCATCGCGGCCGAAGTGGCCGAGACGCTCAATCAACCCGTCGAGCAGATCGTGCCGATGGTGCGATCGATCGCCGGCGGGGCCTTCTTCCTCGGAGCGGGTGTCGGCGGCCCCCACGCGCGGTACGACTTCACGCCCGCGGTGCGATTCCTCACCGAGGTGGGGGCGAACCTCAGGGTTCGCGCGCTCATCGACGCCGCGATGCCCCCTGCCCTCTGACCGCTTACGGCCACGCTTTCGGGGTTGCGATGGCATGCCGGAGCACCTCGTCGAGATTGCCGATCGACCCTCCAAAGGGATTGGCGCGCAGCAACACCCACTCACCGGACGGCGCGAGCACGACGAGTTTGGGTGAGCTGGAGCCGAGCTGCATACGGCGCTGGATGCCGACTTCGTCCAGCCGTGCGACGCTGCGGCCGTCGGCATCGATGAAGGTGCGCCGAGAGCGGTCGAAGACGGCCACCGGTCGGTAAGACTCCAACGGGGCCAGTCGGCGGCGGCGCAGGGACCGGGCTCCGTAGACCATTCCTGCGGCGGCGAGTACGCCGACACCGAACAGCGCTGCGGAGATCTCGGCGGGGACGCCGGAGGCGATCCCGGCCGCCGTCATCACCAGGGTCGCCAGCCCGAAGCCTCCGAACACGAGCGCAAGCACCAGCAGCACGAAGACGAGGATCTGAATCCGACCGCCCCCGCGGTCGATGACCACCACATTGGGACCGTCCTCAGCCACGACGAACCGGCCGGTTTCGGCGATCACACGCATGCGGGAAGTGTGTCACTGGCCCGAGTTGGCCGCGGCGATTCAAAGTCTGGGCGATCGCATCTACTCGGGCCTTTTCGACACATGCCCGGGACCGCAGATGATCATCGGGCACCTCGGCGAGATGCTGCCGTTCGCCGCCTATCGTCTTGACCGCTACTACGGACTCGGGGGAGACGAGAGCGCGCGGCACCGCCTACAACACTTGCCATCGGACTATCTGCGGACCAACTTCCACATCATCACCAGCGGGAACTTTCTGTGCGCCAGCGTTTCGGTGCACCCTGGAGGTGCTCGGCGCCGAGCGCGTCATGTTCTCGGTGGACTATCCGATGGACGACAACGAGACCGGCGCCCAGTTTCTGGCGTCGTATCCGATGGACGACGCCACCCGCCGAAAAGTCAGCCCTGAAAATGCGATTCGGTTGTTCGGCAGCCGTATCCCGGAAGAACTCGGCGATTAGGACGTGGTGTGTGAAAGCGAGTGGTTCACCACCATCGCCACATTCTTGAAGCCGCCGGAGAACGAATAGGTCGGCCGCCACGAACCTGCCTTTTCGGCGAGGACGGTCGGCTCCGGGACGAAATCAGTTCGCGCATGTCAGCCCGATTTGTTTGCCGAAATGGCAGCGCAAAAAGACTGTGGGCGGTTTGGAGCAAGCGTCAGGCTTCTTCAGATACGGGTGCTCGGGGCGATTTGGACGAGTGCCGAGACGCTCTTTTCCCGGAGCCGAACCGACCAAACGGACGTCGACCCAGTTCAGCGCCTTGTTCGCGGTGGGATATCACCATTAATTGACGCTAGTGTTACTCTGGTCGGCGTGCCTTTGACGTGACTGGGGTCACACGGTCGCCAGGCGCGCTGCGGCGTTGGCGTTGTTTGCGCGTACAGGCAGACCATATAGCTGTTCAAAGTACTACTCGACCGACTGAGCAAAGGGAGCAACATTGGCCGCCTCCAGTCCCAGGAAGCCACGTCGGAGCCGAGGCCGCCATCGCAAGGCCACCAGCTCCCCGGCGGCGAACTGCGCACAGTGGTTGCGGGTGGGTGCGGTCGGCATCGGGCTGGCCGCCGCAATCGCGGGCGGTCAGGGTGTTGCCTCGGCCAGTACCGACGACTCGTCGAGTTCTGCTGATTCCTCCGCGAGCGCGGACAGCTCCACGAATGCCGGCGACGCCGACGAGACCAACGCCGGGCCCAGTACCGCTTCCACCGATGACGCTGACGCTGACGACACTCACTCTCGGACGACGAAACGAACCGCTGCCCAGGACGCCACCGACGACGAGGACGTCGAAGCCGCGGCGGGCGGATCAGAGGACGAAACCGAGGAAGCGCCTCCTGCCGATACCGCCGACCCGGATGAGGCGCAGACTCCGCCCGCCGAGGCCGACGACACCGACGCCGCGCCCTCTGCCGAGCCGGCGCCGACGCCGGACACCGCCGAAACTGTGGAGCACGGCGAGCCCGAGGCGGAAACGGCGGACGTCGCCGCGCCGACCGCACTGGCTGCTGCTTCGGTGACCGCCACCGCGGCGCCCGAGCCGGGGACCAGCGCGTGGTACTTCCAGGGCACCTTGGCCAGGGCGGTCAGCCGGCTCCTCGGCTGGCCAGGTATCCCGAAGAACTTCGTCGACATCACCAACTATCAGACCGACCAGACTCTCGACAATGCGGACAATCAGCTCGACTACCTCTCGGAGAATGCGCCGTTCGGCAGTCAGGCGCGCTGGCTTCCCGACCTGATCGGGATCATCAGCTTCTTCTTCGTCCCGGTGCCCCAAGGCTCGACGTTCACCGACAAGCTGAATGCGATGGGCGACTTCCTCAATCGGGTGGTGCCACCCTTCACCATCGAGCCGGGCGCAGACACCCTCGACGTGATCACGCCGTACAAGATCATGGGTGCCGCCGTCGTCGGCACGGCGACCGTGCTGCAGGACATGCTCAACGGCATCTACGACCCGCAGCAGTGGGCGATCGACGTGGTCAAGGCAACGACCGGGGCGACGATCACCGCGTCTGACCTCTCCGATTTCAACTCGTTGTCCGCCAAGGTGGTCGCGGCTCAGACCGGTGCGATCCTGACCGGCGGGCTCGTCGACGGCGGTGCGTACTACGACCCTGAAAGAGCCTTCGAGGTAACGCTTCCCACCTGGACCGCGCAACAGGTGAATCCGTTCACGGTCATGACCTACATCGGGTTGGTCGGCATCTACAAGCGGTTCCAGGAAATGGCCGTCCTGACCCAGTTCACGACCAGTACCACCTATGAAAGCTGGTTGTACACAATCTCTTTGGGGAGCCAGAGCACGCGCTCGCAGTATGCGGCGGGATCGTTCCACGCGGTCGATCCGGACGGAAACTCGGTGGACTTCTTCGGGGTGTCGCAAGGTGGGACGTACGTCTCAGCGGGCGGGGCATTGGTGACCATCAACACCGCCAACGGTGGATACACCTATACCAATACGCTTCCCGGCGCTGCCTTCTTCCACAAGGCGACATCAGAGAATCCCGAGGACAGGTTCGACACCGTGCAGATCCCGGTGAAGTCCGCGGACGGCGTCGAGTACACCCTCACCTTCAAGATCCAGATCATCGACGGCACGAACGCCAACCCGACCGGATCGTGGTCTGTGAACGGGACCGACGCCGCGGGCGTGGTCAAGGGCAAGGTCACCGGCGCTGACTCCGACGGTGACACGCTGAAGTACTCGCTCGTCGGCTCGTCGGTCAACGGCCTGTCCGGCAACTCGGCCTATACGAAGAACGGCGCCAACAACGGCGGCATCGTGACCATCGACCCGACAACCGGTGACTTCACGTACGTGTCGACCTCGACGGCCGGCGCCACGCAGAGCTTCCAGGTACAGGTGAACGACGGACACGGCGGCAATACCGTCGTGACGGTCACGGTGCCGAACACCAACACTGTCGCCCCGGCCAACGTCAACACCTCGACACAGAACATCGTCACCGGATCAGTGCCGTCCTCGACGAACCGCCCGGGAGTGTTCACCAGCTACTCGCTGGGCACCGCGCCGACGAAGGGCACCGTGACGTCGTTCAACCCAGCCACCGGCGCCTTCACCTACACCCGGAATTCGGGCCTGGGCCACACCACGACGCCCGATGACTTCGTCACCGTGATCGCTACTGATGCCAACGGCCGTACCGTCACGCTGCGCATGCCGGTTCAACCATCGGTGCCGAACGCTAACCCCACAGTGGTACTGACGACGGCTCCGACAGTGGGGTCGCTGTCCGGGACCACTCAGACCAGCACCGGGAAGCTGACGTACGCAGACCCCGACGGCGACGCGCCGGTGTGGACCACCGCGACCTCCGCCCGGGGCGCGACGGTCACCTTCGCCGCCGACGGCACCTTCACCTATACGAGCAATCTCTCTGCCGCCCAGCGTCACGCGGTAGCCAGGATTGGCGCCGCGGGCAGCACCTACAACGGTGTCGCGCTGGCTGCCTGGGAGGACGCATTCACCGCGACCGTCTCCGACGGGTTCGGCGGCACCGCTCAAGTCACCGTGAAGGTGCCGATCTACGCGATCAACGCCAATCCCACTCTCAGCACCAACAATCCGGCGTGCGCCTTCGGCGTCTGCACTGTGACGGCTACGACGACCGACGCCGACGGTGACGATCTCAGCGGTGGTCTCAATACCTCGAACAACGGGACGGGTAGCCCCTGGTACACCCTCACTGCGGGTTCGGTCACCATCAACGCAGGAAACCAGCACACCTTCAGTTGGACGGGCAACAGTAACGGCTTGGGTACCCAAGTCACTGTTACCAACACCTACACGATCTACGACGGGCACTACCGCGTTACCAATGGCGTCGTCGATTCCACCTATTTCGCCCGTGCTTGGAAGACATGGACCAGCTCGGGGACTTCCACCGGCAACTGAGGCCCGACTGAACACGTTGCGAGCGAGCGCATTTGCACACTTTTCGCGGCGCGCCGCTGTGCAGACACGCGCGCTCGCGGTGCGAAGTGATCAGATGGCCATGGCGGCGCGGACGTCGGCTTCCGACGCGGAACCGCCTGTGCCGCTGGTGGTGACGCGGCCGGCCTCCAGAATGTAGTACCGCTGCGACGATTCCAGGGCGAAGCCGATGTGCTGCTCGACGAGGAGCACGCCGAGGTCACCGCGATTGGTCAGCGCGGTGATGGCTTCTTCGATTTCGTGGACGACCGACGGTTGGATGCCCTCGGTCGGCTCGTCGAGGATCAGGCACTTCGGCGTGGTGATCAGCGCGCGGGCGATGGCGAGCTGCTGACGCTGACCGCCTGACAGAAGACCTGCGCGGCGGGTGAGCAGTTCCTTCAGCGCGGGGAACAGGTCGAGCTGCTCGTCGATGAGTGCCTTGCCGTTCTTGCGACCGTCGGCGACGACCTGGAGGTTCTCGGCAGTGGTCAGCTGTCCGAACGACTGCTGACCCTGCGGCACATACGCCAGGCCGCGGCCGACCCTCGCGCTGGGCCGCAGCTTGGTGATGTCGTCACCGTCGAACAGCACCTTGCCCGCCGTGCACTTCAGCAGTCCGACGGCGGCGCGCAACAGGGTGGTCTTCCCGGCGCCGTTGTGGCCCATCACCGCGGCGACCCCGTCGGTGGGCACCTCGAGGCTGACCCCGTGGATGACCTCGCTGCGGCCATAGCCGGTTCGGACGTCGACCAGTTGCAGCATCAGGAGTTCTCCTCGACGAGTTCGATGCCGTCGGCGCCGGCCGCGGCGGTGCCCAGGTAGACCTCCTGGACTTTCGGGTTGGCCTGCACCTCGGCAACCGAGCCTTCGGCGATCACCTGGCCGCGTGCCAGCACCGTCACCGACGTCGCGAACGCCCGCATGAAGTCCATGTCGTGTTCGACGACGACGACGGTGCGTTCGGCGCCGATGCGGCGCAACAGGTTTCCGGTCTCCTCGCGCTCCTCGGTGCTCATCCCGGCCACCGGTTCGTCGAGCAGCAGCACGTCGGCGTTCTGCACCAGCAGCATGCCGATCTCCAGCCACTGCTTCTGCCCGTGGGCCAGCACGCCTGCGGGCTTGTCGGCCAGATCGGTCAGCCCGATGGTGTGCAGCGCCTGCTCGATCGCGGGCAGCACACCGTTGCGCCTCCGCAGCAATGTCCACACCGACCGCCCTGCGCCCGCCGCGATGTCGAGGTTCTGCAGCACGGTGAGCTGTTCGAACACGCTCGCGGTCTGGAAGGTGCGCCCGACGCCGCGCCGGGCGATCTGGTGCACCTTTTTGCCGAGCAGTTCCACGCCGGACTTGTTCACCGAGCCCGTCGCAGGCACCAGGCCGGTGATGGCGTCGATCACGGTCGTCTTGCCCGCGCCGTTGGGGCCGATCAGGAACCGCAGGTCACCCTGGAACAACGTGAGGTCGACATCGCTGACGGCCTTGAAGCCGTCGAAATCAACTGTCAGACCGCGCACTTCGAGGTACTGCGTGCCCATGCCGACGTTGCCGCCTTCGGCGGGTTCCTTGCCTGCGGTACTCGCTTCGACTTCGGTCATGAGCTGGCGCCCACCTTCTCTGCGTCGGGGTCGGCGTCGGCGGCTTGCTCCGGCGGCGGCTCGGCCTTGGCCTTGCGCCGTCGCTTGAGCAGCACCGCCAGGCCGGCAAAACCTGCAGGGAAGAAGCCGACCACGACGATGAACAACAGCCCCTGGGCGTATGTCCACTCCGACGGAAAGCGTTCGGAGAACAGGGTTTGCGCCCATGCCACGCCGATCGCGCCGAGAACCGGCCCCAGCAGGGTGGTGCGGCCGCCGATCGCGACGCCGATGAGGAACGCGATCGACGGCAGGATGCCGACCTGTGACGGGGCGATGAACCCGACGATCGGAGCGAACAGCGCACCGGCGATGCTGGCGAATAGCGCCGCCACGGTGTATGCGACCACCTTGATGTTGGCGGGGTCGTAGCCCAGGAAGCGCACCCGTTCTTCGCCGTCACGCACGGCGACGAGCAGTTCGCCGTAGCGGCTCTGCATGAGTTGACGCACCACCGCGACGACGATCAGCAACACCGCAGCGGCAATGAAGTACAGCATCTTCCGGTTCACCGGATCGTTGAGTGTGAACCCGAAGAAGGTACGGAACCTGTTGAGCCCGTTGGAGCCGCCGAGACTGGTCTGACCGACCAGCAGAATGGCCAACGCGGCCGCGAGCGCCTGCGACAAGATCGCGAAGTACGCTCCCTTGACCTTCCGTTTGAACACGCCGAGTCCGAGTGCGGCGGCGATCCCGGTCGGAATGACGATGATCGCGATCAGTGTCACGATCGGTGAGGCGAAAGGCGCCCAATAGCCCGGCAATTCGCGCACGCCCTGGATCTGCATGAAATCTGGCACCTCGTCGCCGCGCAGTTGCGCGTCGGCGATCTTCAGGTGCATCGCCATCATGTAGCCGCCGAGCCCGAAGAACACGCCCTGACCCAGCACCAGCATGCCGCCCCGACCCCAGGCCAGGCCGATGCCGACCGCGACGATCGCAAAGCACAGGAATTTCCCGAGCAGGCTGAGCCGGAAGTCCGACAAGACCGCGGGCGCGATGACGAACAGCACCAGGGCTGCGACTCCGAAACCGGCCCAGGTCTGCCAGCGTCCGAGGAGGGTTCTCATACGAGACTCCTTGTCCGAACTGTGAAGAGACCCTGGGGGCGGGCCTGGAGGAAGACGACGATGATGACGAACACGATCACCTTCGCCAGTGACGCCGTGGTGTTGTACTCGATGAACGAGTTCAGGAAGCCCAGCGCGAACGCTGCGATGACCGTGCCCTTGATCTGGCCGAGACCGCCGACGACCACGACGAGGAATGCGTCGATCAGATAGCTCTGCCCAATCGTCGGACTGGTCGACCCGATCAACGTCAGCGCCACACCGGCGACGGCCGCCAGGCCGGACCCGATGAAGAACGTGGTGATGTCGGTCTTGCGTGACGAGATGCCGCTCGTCTCGGCAAGGTCGCGGTTCTGCACGACGGCGCGAATTCGCCGACCCATCGGGCTGACCTTGAGCACCGCGGCCAGCACCGCGACGCAGACGACCGCAAGCACCAGGATGAAGATGCGGGTCTTCGGTACGACGGCACCCAGGATCTCCACACCGCCGGAAAGCCACTCCGGTGCGATGACGTTCACCGCCGGGGCGCCGAAGATGTCGCGCGCCACCTGCTGCAGGATGAGGCCGACACCGAACGTCACCAGCAAGGTGTCCAAGGGGCGGTGGTACATGCGCTGGATCAGCGTGACCTCCAGCAATGCACCCATCGCACCACCGATGAAGAAGCCGAGAATCAGCGAGATGATCAGCGAGACACCGGCACTGGACACGATCTGCTGCACGACGTAGGCGGTGTAGCAGCCGGCCATGATGAATTCGCCGTGCGCCATGTTGATGACGCCCATCTGGCCGAAGGTCAGGGACAGTCCCAGTGCGGCCAGCAACAGGATTGAGCCGAGGCTCAATCCTGTTGCCAGCTGTCCGATTACGACATCCACGCGCTTATCAACCGGACAGTCCGGCGGCCCACGGGTAGGACTTCAGGAACGGATCCGGCTCGATCGGCCCGGGCGACTCCCAGATCGTGTAGATCAGTCCGTCGGGCCGGATCTCACCGATTCGCGCGGTCTTGGTGATGTGGTGGTTCTCGCCGTCGATGGTGACCAGGCCCTCCGGGGCGTCGAACGTGACGCCGTCGGCATTGTCCTGAATTGCCTTGACGTCGAACGACTGTGCCTTCTCCACGGTGTTCTTCCACAGGTACACCGACACGTAGGCGGCTTCCATCGGGTCCGAGGTCGGCTTGTCCGCACCGAATTTGGCCTTGTAGGCCTTGACGAACTCGTTGTTCACCGGTGTGTCGATGGTCTGGTAGTAGTTCCACGCGGTCAGCTGGTTGGTGATGTTCTGCACGCCGATACCGCCGACCTCCTCCTCGGCGATCGACACCGAGACGACCGGCATGTCCTGGGGCGTCAGGCCGACGTTCTTGTACTCGCGGAAGAACGCGACGTTCGAGTCGCCGTTGAGGGTGTTGAACACCGCGTCGGCGTCGGCGGAACGCACCTTGTTGACGATCGTGGAGAAATCAGTGCTGCCGAGCGGGGTGTAGTCCTCGCCCTTGATCTCGATGCCGTTGGCCTGCGCGTAGGCCTTGATGATGCGGTTGGCGGTCTGCGGGAACACGTAGTCGCTACCGACCAGGTACAGCGACTTGACGCCCTTCTCCTTCAGGTAGTCGAGCGCGGGCACGATCTGCTGGTTGGTGGTGGCGCCCGTGTAGAAGATGTTGGGGGAGGCCTCCAGGCCCTCGTACTGCACGGGGTAGTACAGCAGCGAGTTGGCGCTCTCGAACACGGGCAGCATCGCCTTGCGGCTCGACGAGGTCCATCCGCCGAACACCGCGGCGACGCAGTCGCTGCTGATCAGCTTCTCGGCCTTCTCGGCGAACACCGTGGGCTCCGACGCGCCGTCCTCGCCGACCAGCTGGATCTGCTTGCCCATCACGCCGCCCGAGGCGTTGATCTGCTCGACGGCCAGATCGATCGCGTTGCGGACGGTCACCTCGGAGATCGCCATGGTCCCCGACAGCGAGTTCAGCGCACCCACCTTGATGGTCTCGCCGGAGGTGTCCACACAGGACTCGGCATTTGCTGAGTCGGTCTCCGTCGCCTTGCTGCCGCAGCCGGCGAGCAGCAGGGTGGCGACGGCCACGACGCTTCCTGCTGTGAGCGCTGATCTCGTGAACGGGTGGCGTCGAGCTTGGTGCATGAACGGCCTTTCTGGCAGTCGGCAGCGCTCATCCCCTGATGAGGAGCCGAGTGGAGAGACTTCTGAACGACGAAGTTTCGACACCGCCCCGGTGTCGAATCGGGACGTTAGAGCGCCTGTGTTTCTGTCAAATGTCTGTGTGTGACAGGCGCGTTAACCTGTTGTCGCAACCGACAGTTGGTTTGCCATTAACCGAGCTTGCGGTCGTGGAACCGGCACGCTGGTAACAATCCGGTACCGTCCGGCGATGTGACCAACATGCGATCAGCTGTGCGAAGCAATTCAGCCAAAGTAGGAGCGGCGGTCGGGGCGTCCCTGTTGGCCGCGGCCACCTCGGTGATGGTCGGTGCGCCCACGGCGGGCGCTCAGCCCGCAGGTCATCAGGTCCGGTACACGCTCGTGTCGGGCGGCGCCTACCAGTTCGACCTCTTCTACCTGACGAGCCAGCCGCCGAGCCTGGAAGCCTTCAACGCCGACGCTTACGCGTTCGCCAAGCGTGAGAAGGTCAATCTGGCGCCGGGCGTGCCGTGGGTGTTCGAAACGACGCTGGAAGACCCGAACTGGGCCATCCTCCAGGTCAGCAGCACCACCAAGGGCGGTCAGGCCGCCCCGAACGCGCATTGCGACATCGCCGTCGACGGAGCGGTCCTGACCGAGCACAACGATCCGTACAACGTGCGGTGCCAGCTCGGCAACTGGTGATCTAAAGGCGGGTCAATCCCGCCAGGGCGGGCGGAAGCTCGTCTCGATGGAGCACGCCGAGGCGCTGCGTGGCGCGGGTGAGGGCGACATACAAGTCCGCCGCGCCGCGAGAGCCCTCGGCGAGAATCCGTTCCGGATACACCACGAGCACGGCGTCGAACTCCAGGCCCTTGGTGGCCGTCGGCGGCACCGTGCCGGGTACGCCGGGCGGCCCGATGACGACACTGGTGCCTTCCCGTTCTTCTTCTGCGCGGACGAATTCGTCGATCGCCGAGGCGAGTTCGTCGTCGTCCACCCGGCGCGCCCACGGCGCTACCCCGGTAGAGCGCACCGATTCAGGCGGTGTCACGGCGGGGGCGAATTCCGCCAGCACGGCGGCTGCGACCGCCATGATCTCCGCCGGCGTGCGATAGTTCACTGTCAGCGTCCGATACATCCAGCGTTCTGCCACATAGGGTTTGAGCATCGCGTCCCATGAGGTCGCCCCCGCCGAGGAGCGCCGCTGCGCGAGATCGCCGACGGTGGTGAACGAGCGGCTCGGGCAGCGCCGCATCAGCACTCTCCAGTCCATCTCGGAGAGTTCCTGCGCCTCGTCGACGACCACGTGCCCGTACGTCCATTCCCGGTCGGCGGCCGCGCGTTCGGCGAGCTCGCGGGTATCGCGCTCTAGGAATCGCTCTGCGAGATCCTCGGCCGCGATGACGTCCTGAGCCATCAGCCGGTCCTCGTCGTCCATCATGTCCTCGCGCCCGATCATCAGATCGAGGACGCCCGCCGCGTACGCGGCTTCCTCCACCCGTTCACGTTCCGCGGCTTCCTCGGCCGACTTGTCACGCCCCAGTAGGTCGACCAGTTCGTCGAGCAGGGGAACGTCCGACAGCGTCCACGCCGCGCCGTCCTCGCGGTACAGCGCCGGGTCCGCGCCTGCGGCGCGGAGCCGTTCGTGTGATGAATACAGCTCGCTCAGAAGGGTTTCCGGGGTCAGGACGGGCCAGAGCCGGTCGAGCGCGGCCTTGAAGCCGGCATGATCCTCCAGCTCGTCGATCAGGTCGGCGCGCAGGTGTTCCCACGCGGCCTTGTCGGCGCGGGTGAGCCATCCGCGGCCGATCTTGGCGATCGCCCGTTCGGTGAGCGCCCAGGTGATGACGTCGACGAAGGTGGTCCGGGCGTCGTTGTGCGGTTGATCGGTGGCGCGCGCCTCTTGAACGGCCCACCCGGCGATGTCGGCGCCGATGCTCACCGACACGTCCGACAGATCGATCGGCACCGCGTCCTGCGGAACGCGCTGGCGGTCGGCGACAGCTGCGGCAAGGACGTCGAGAATGGCCAGCGACCCCTTGATCTGCGCCGCCTGCGGGGTGTCGGCGGTGGTGACGTGCAGACCGGGATAGAAATCTCCGACGGTCATGAACACCACGTTGGTCTCGCCGAGAGACGGCAGCACCCGCCCGATGTGGCGCAGGAACGCGGCGTTTGGCCCGACCACGAGCACGCCGTGACTCTCCATGCGCTTGCGTTGGGTGTAGAGCAGATAGGCGACGCGGTGCAGGGCGACGACGGTCTTGCCGGTGCCGGGGCCGCCTTCGATGACGAGCACGCCGGGATGGTCGAGCCGGATGATGGCGTCCTGCTCCGCCTGGATGGTGGCGACGATGTCGCGCATGCCGTCCCCGCGCGGAGCGTTGACCGCCGCCAGCAGGGCCACGTCGCTGGAACTGCCGCGCTGGCCGCCGGTCTCTTCCGATCCGGGCCTACCGAACACCTCGTCGGTGAAATCGACCACGCGGCGCCCGATGCTGCGGAACTGCCTGCGCCTGCGCATGTTCTCCGGGTGGGCGCCCGTCGCGACGTAGAACGCGCGGGCCGCGGGCGCACGCCAGTCGATCAGCAGCGGCTCGTAATCGTTGTCCTGGTCCTGCACGCCGATGCGGCCGATGTAGATCCGTTCCCCGTCGACGCTGTCGAGGCGACCGAAGCACAAGCCGGCGTCGGCGATGTTCAGCCGGTCCATCCGGGCGGCCGCCGCGCGCACCTCGGCGTCCCGATCGACCATGGTGCCGCCGTCCTGGGCATCGATCGGCGCCGCGAGCGCGGCGGCATATCGGGACTTCACGCGTTCGCGTTCGGCGTCGAGCCGCTCGTACAGGCCTTCGACGTAGCTGCGTTCCGACTGCAGCTCGGTGTCGTAGTTGGTCGTTGTCTTCTGAGTCGACATGTGCCCCTTAGCAAATTGCGCAACGGCCGCGATTTTACAGTGGGTCGCTTGACAGAGTGTCGAACATATGTTCGCATGGTTTCATGCGCTGGGCTGGCCAAGGCATCGATGTCGACGACGGCGCGCTTCCCGGGCTGCAGCGTATCGGCCTGATCCGCAGCGTCCGGACGCCCCAGTTCGAGGGCATCACCTTCCACGAGGTGCTCTGCAAGTCGGCGCTCAACAAGATCCCTGCCGCGTCGATGCTGCCCTTCAAGTACACGGTGAACGGGTACCGCGGGTGCTCGCACGCGTGCCGCTACTGCTTCGCCCGGCCCACGCACGAATACCTCGATTTCGACCCCGGCCGAGACTTCGACAGTCAGGTGGTCGTCAAGACGAACGTCGCCGAGGTGCTGCGGCGCGAACTGCGGAAGCCATCGTGGACGCGCGAAACCGTTGCGCTGGGGACGAATACGGACCCTTATCAGCGGGCCGAGGGGCGCTACGCTCTCATGCCCGGCATCATCGGCGCGCTTGCCGACTTCGGGACGCCGTTTTCGATCCTGACCAAGGGCGCGCTGCTTCGCCGGGACCTTCCGTTGCTCACCGACGTGGCGCGCCGGGTCGACGTCAGCGTCGCCGTATCGCTGGCGGTGGGTGATCCGGACATCCATGCCCGCGTCGAACCGGGCACCCCGTCGCCGCAGGCCCGGTTGGGGCTGATCGCCGCGATCCGCGACGCCGGTCTGGACTGTCACGTCATGGTCGCCCCCGTCCTGCCGCGGCTCACCGACTCCGAGGAGCATTTGGACGACCTGCTGGGGCGCATCGCCGCGGCGGGGGCGACCAGCGTCACGGTGTTCGGACTGCACCTGCGGGGCAGTACCCGCGGCTGGTTCATGGACTGGCTGGCGGCCGCCTACCCGCACCTTGTTGGGGAGTACCGCAACCTCTACCGACGGGGCGCCTACCTGCCGCCGGAGTATCGGGCGATGCTGGCCCAGCGCGCGGCGCCGTTGATCGCCAAGCACGGGCTGACCCGTGACGGTCGATCCTTCCGTGGCGCGCCGGCCGCACCGCCACCTGCCGTGGCGGCACAGCCTGCGCTGTTCTAGAACCCCCGGCGTTTCAGCTCTTGTTGCGCTTGACCTGATTGAACGGCACGCCCCGGTCGGCGGCCGCTTCGCGCGGGAAGCCGAGGATGCGTTCGCCGATCACGTTGCGCGCCATCTCCGAGCTGCCACCACCGAGCGAACCGGTCTGGCGGGACAGGTACCGCACGCCGATGTCCGCGAACTCGCTGAAATCGTCACCTTCGTCGATCACGCCTGCGGTGCCCGCGATCGCCAGCGCCGTGTCGACCTCGAGCTCGGTGGTCTCGGCGTGGAACAACCGGATCAGGGTGCCGGCATTCGGCGGCAGCGAGCCGTCGGCGATTGCGTGGAACACGTGGTCGATCAGCTGCTCTTTGACGATCCGCCGCGTCAGCGCGCGGCCCGCCAGGTCCTGGACACGCGGATCGTCGCCCTGGCCTGTCGCCTCGGCCAGCCCCACATGATCGGGCGGCATCTCGTTGGCGTTCTCGGCGGCGGTTCCGCTGGCGAACTCCGAACCGCCGCCCACCGCGCGGCGCTCGTGGTGCAGCTGCCGGGTGGCGACCTCCCACCCCTTGTTCACCTCGCCGACGACGGCGTCCTCACCCAGTTCCAGGCCGTCGAAGAACTCCTCGCAAAACTCTTCATTGCCGTTGACCTCTTTGATGCGGCGCATCGTGATGCCGGGGGAGTTCAGCGGTACTAGGAACATCGTGAGGCCCTCGTGCTTGGGCACCGTCCAGTCGGTGCGGGCCAGCATCAGGCCGTAGTCACCGGCGAACGCGCTGGTGCTCCAGGTCTTGGCGCCGTTGATGATCCATGTGCCGTCCTGGTAGTCGGCCCGGGTGATGACGCCGGCGAGGTCGGAGCCACCGCTGGGTTCGCTGAGCAGCTGCACCAGGATCTCGTCACCGCGAATCGCGGCCGAGATGCGCTCGCGTTTCTGGGTTTCGCTCCCCATGTCGAGGATGGTCGCCGCACAGATCGTGAACGTCGGCGTGTTGAGGATCAACGGCATCTCGTAGTTTCGGCACTCGGCGTTGAACGCCCGCTGGTAGGCGTAGTCCAGCCCGAGCCCGCCGTACTCACGCGGGAAGCAGATGCCTGCGAATCCGCCTTCGTACAAACGCTTCTGGAGTTCCTTGGCCCGATCCCAGGAGGCCTGCTCGGCGCGTACCGAGAACGGCGGGTGGTCGGGATCGACCCTCGGCATGTTCTCGGCCAGCCAGGCCCGCGCCCGGGCGGCGAATTCTGCTACCGAGTCGGTGGTCTGGGTGGAGGTGACGGTATCGGTCATGCCGGAACCTCTGCCTTCCTGCTCAGCTGATAGACGACGCGGTGATGGTCCTCCGGGGAGCCGAACACGGCCCGGTACAACGCCACCCGGCGTAGGTAGAGGTGCAGATCGTGTTCCCACGTGACGCCGATGCCGCCGTGCAATTGGACGCAGTCCTGCAGCATCAGCGGAGCGCGTTCGGCCACATAGGCTTTGGCGACGCTGACCAGCATTTCGGCGTCGGCGGAGCGTTGCGCGACCGCCGCGACCGCACCTGCGGTGGTGCCGCGGCAGGCTTCGAACCACAACTTCATGTCCGCCGCACGGTGTTTGAGAGCCTGGTAGGAGGCCAGCGGACGGCCGAAGCTGTGGCGATCGGTGAGCCACTGGTTGGTCATCGCCAGGACCGAGTCGAGAATTCCGACGATCTCGGCACACTGCAGAATCAGCGCGATCTGGCGCTGGCGTTCGATGATCGCCGCCGTCTGCTCGGCAGTGCCCACCGCCGCGGATGCGTCGACCCGCACCCCGTCGAGATGTACGCGCGCGTAGCGCTTGACCATGTCGATGGAGTTCTGCACCGTCACGGTGACCCCTGCGGCGTCCGTCGGCACCAGGAACTGCCGGATCGCCCCGTCGCAGGCAGCGACGACCAACACGGCGTCGCAGTCGGCTCCTGCCTCGACGCGATCCTTGACTCCGTCGATGCGGTAGCCGGAATCGGTTCGGGTCGCGGTGGTTTCGACCGTCAGTGGGGCGAACGGGCGCCGGGGTTCGTAGACCGCCCAGGACGCGATCACCTCACCGGAGATCAGGCCCTCGATGAAGTCCTCGTGGCCGTTCGGCGCCTCGACGAGACCGGCGAGGACGGTGCTGACCGGGTGTAGTGGGCCGGGCGCGACGGTGTGGCCGATCTGCTCGGCGACCAGCGCCAGGTCTGCCACACCGTCCCCGGAGACGCTGCCGCCACCGAGTTCCTCCGGCACCAGCAGGCTGGTCCACCCCAGTTCCGCTGCCCGCTGCCACCATTCGCGCTGAAACGACACTTTCGAGGCGTGGAGTCCCCGCACGTGGGTGAGCGAGCCCTGCTTCTCCAGGAACGTCTGGGTGGTCGACGCGAACAGCAGCTGTTCGGGGTTCACCGCTTCGGTCATACGAGTTTCGCTGCCTCTCAGGCGATGACGAGTGCGGGGACGTCGGGTTTGTACACCACTGCGTCCTCGACGTTGAACAGGTCGATCATGTTCTTGCCCATGACTTTCCTGACCCCCTCGGGGTCGAGTCCGTGCGCCTCCAGGTCGGAAACCAGGTTGATCGGGTCGGCGAGGCCTTCGGGGTGCGGCCAGTCGGAGCCGAAGATCGTGCGGTCGATACCGCACAGCTCGGAGATCTGCTTGAAGTCGTCCTCCCAGAACGGCGCCACGTACACCGCCCGCTTGAACGCCTCGACCGGATTCTCCGGGAACGACTGCGGCATCTTGGAATACACGTCTTCGAACTGGTGAAACAGGTACGGCACCCACGACGCGCCGTTCTCGATGGACAGGATGCGAAGATCCGGGTTGCGGGTCAACGCGCCGTGGCAGACCAGCGCCGCCATGCTGTCCTCGATGGGTCGCTTGCCCATCGACACCATCCGGAATGCCGTCGGCTTGAAAGGCAGATATTCGTCGGCGGGCTCCCAGTCGTTGAGGTATTCGGCATAGCCGCTGTCCGAAGCGTGCATCGCGACCGGGATGCCGGCTTTGACGCACGCGTCCCAGAACGGGTCGAACTCCTCGGTACCGAACGACCGCGTGCCCCGGAAGCCGGGCACCGGCGCGGGCCGGACCAGCACCGTCTTGGCGCCGCGCTCCAGACACCATTCGAGCTCCTCGAGCGCACGGTCGACGATCGGCAACGTGATGACCGGCGTCGAGAAGATCCGGTCTTGGTAGTTGAATTGCCAAGTCTCGTACATCCATTCGTTGAGCGCATGGATGATGTCGTGGATGAGCTCGGGATCGTCTTTGAGTCGCTCCTCGACCAGCGAGGCGAGGGTGGGGAACATCAGCGTGTAGTCCAGGCCGAGTCCGTCCATCACCTCAAGGCGCGCTTGCGGATCTCGGAACGCGGGAATGGCCTTCATCGGTTTGCCCATGATTTCGCGGAAGCTCTTGCCGCCGCTGCCGTGCCGGAAGTACTCCTCCTGGGCGCCGGGCCGGGCGACCACCTCGAAGGTCGGGTTCGGGATGTAGTCGCTGATGTGGTTGCGCACCATGATCTTGGTGCGACCGTGCACGTCGATGTAGTCGATGACGCCTTTGCGCTTGTCGGGCAGGAACTTGGTCAGCGCTTCCTTGGGTTCGTAGAAGTGGTTGTCGGCGTCGAAGACCGGATAGTCGAGGATGCGTGACGGCATGGTGGGCTCTCCTGGCGCGTCGTATTTGCACGATGCGGTAACGGCATTACCGCTAGCGGTAACGACATTACCACGCGTATCTGTAACGGCGCCAGAGCGTATTTCCGCAGTTCAGAAGGTTATCTGGCCAGTCCGCGGACGCAGAACGTGTACACGTGGCTCCCTTCGATCGGCACGTCGTTCAGCTCGGCGCCGAGGTCGCGCAGGCGCAGGGTGCCCAGCACGGTCTGCATCAGGATTGTGGCATCGGTGTCCACGTCGAGGTCGGACCGGAATGTGCCGTCACCGATGCCGCGTCGCAAGATGTCGGCAATCAGGCGATGCAGCGGCGCCAGCACCTTCGCGAACTCCTTGGGCCGGGTCTCGTGGAGGTGGTCGTTGTAGTAGGTCAACCCGCGATTGATGCTGTCCTGGGTGCTCGACGCGGCAGGTGCGCTGATCCGCTCGATGAGGAGGCGCAGCGCGTCACCGCTGGCTACGGCCGCGGTTTCGGCCCGCCACCGTTCGGTGGCATCGGCCATGATCTTCTCGACGAGGGCAAGCAGTAGTTCGTCTTTGGTCGCGAAGTGTTGGTAGAACGCACGCAACGAGGTCTTGGACCGCTCGACGACCTCGAGAACCGTGAAGTCGGTGCGGCCCGTTTCGCCGAGAATGTCCAGCGCAGAGCGCATGAAGCGGTGGGCGCGTGACTCGGAATCGGCGGCGGCGGGCGCATTCGATTGGGATTTCGCTGCCATCGCGCACCACCCTCTCCTGTCCGGGCACCTGATGGTAATGACGTTACCGCTTTGGGGGAACCTCGGTTACTGTTCCCTGCGACGGTCACCCGCGATGGAGGCGATGGACAGATGACACAGGCGCAATGGACGGTTCAGGGACTGCTCGACCTGTTCGACGCGGAACGGGCGGGCGAGAACACCTTTACGGCGCAGACGGGTCCCGCCGGAGAGGACGAGCGCCAGGTCGTTGAGGGTACCCAGGTCCTCGCGCAGTCGATTGTGGCCGCCGCCAAGCGCTTTCCCGAGAAGTCGATACGGTCGGTGTATGCGGTGTTCGCGCGCGCTGTCATGGTCGCTGCCGGACCGGTGGAACTGGAGATCGACGTGGTCAGCGAAGGACGTTCCACCGCAACGGCAGTCGTGACAGCTAAGCAGAACGGCAAACGCTGCATCACGACGACGATCCTTGCCGACGTGCCCACCGGCGACGTGATCCGCCATCACCTGCCCAAGCCGGAGGTAGCGGCCCCCGCCGAGGCCAACGAGTCGCCGATGCCGATGATCGGGCGCCAGCTGCGGCTGGTCGACGTGGTGGACGTGAACAGCCCCGATGAGGTGGGCCCGCCAGAGCTGTATGCGTGGCTCCACTACGACCCGATACCCGACAGTGACGGGCCGGCAAAAGCACTGATCGCGTATTTCACCGGGCACCTTGGCATTTCGACGACCATGCGGGCGCATGAGGGCATCGGGACCAGCCAGGCGCATCTCACGGTCTCGACGGCGCCGATGACCGTGGCGGTCAGTTTTCACGAGCCGGTCACCTGGGGCGGCTGGCTGCTGTACACACACGAAAGCACACAGGTGGGCGCCGGCATGTCTTACGTGCGCGGCGCAGTGCACACCGAGGAGGGTGAGCTGCTCGCCTCGTTCAGCCAGGATGCGCTGATCCGCCCGCTGCGGACAACGGACACCGCGATCAAGGAACAGTCGCGGCTCTAGCCGAGAGCGGTGCGCAGTACGTCCAGGGGCAGCCCGCCCAGATCGAGCGCCCGGCTGTGGAAGTCCTTGAGCGACACTCCGCGCGCCAGGCTCTCGTCGCGCAACTGCTGCCAGATGCGTTGGCCTATCGCATAGGACGGCGCCTGACCCGGCCAGCCGAGATAACGGTCGAGTTCGAACCGGAGGTTCTCCTCGGCCATCGCGCTGTGGGCCTGCAGGAAGGTCCACGCCCGCTCGGCATCCCATACCCCGCCGTCAGGTGCCGTCAGGCCACAGTGCACGCCGATGTCGATCACCACCCGAGCAGCCCGGAAGCGTTGGGCGTCAAGCATTCCCATACGGTTGCCGGCGTCGTCGAGCCACCCCAGCTCGGCCATCAGGCGCTCCGCGTAGAGCGCCCAGCCCTCTCCGTGACCGGACACCCAGCATCCGAGCCTTCGCCACCGGTTGAGCTCGCCGCCCAGCACCACGGCGCGGCCGATCTGCAGGTGGTGGCCCGGCACTCCTTCGTGGAACACCGTCGTCATCTCCTGCCACGTGTGGAAGGTGTGCACGCCCGGTGGCACCGACCACCACATCCGGCCGGGCCGCGACAGGTCTTCTGACGGTCCGGTGTAGTAGATCCCGCCGGTCTGCGTGGGCGCGATCCGACACTCCAGGGTGCGCAGCTCGGGCGCGATGTCGAAGTGCTTGCCGGCCAACGCATCCACGACGCGGTCGGAGAGCTGCTGCATCCACTGCTGCAGTGCGTCGGTGCCGTGGATGAGGTAGCGCTCCTCGGTGTCGAGCCGCTGCAGCGCCTCGCCCGCCGTGGCCCCCGGATAGAGCCGATCTGCGATCTCCTCCTGCTCGGCGACGATGCTCTGCAGAAGCTCCATGCCCCACTCGTAGGCTTCGTCGACATCGACGGCCGCCCCCAGGAACGCCCGTGACATCACCGAGTACGCGTCGCGCCCGCACCCGTCCACATCGCGAGCGTGCGGGCCTATCTCGTCGCGCAGCACCGTGGTCAGCGACGCGTAGGCGTTAGCGGCGTGCTCGGCGTGCCGGCGGATCTCGGCGTGGAGTGCGGCATTGTCCGGCGCGGCGTCGGCGACCATGTCGATGAACAGCTTGGCGATCTGGCCCGCCTGCTGGATTCCGCGGCGAACCTGTCGAGCCGCGGGCGCATGCCCCGACGCGGCGACGGCCCGCAGCGCCTCGGCATATCCGCTGACGCGCTGCGGGATCCGGGCGAGCCGTCGACCGAAGACGGCCCAGTCGTCCTCGGTGTCGGTGGCCATCAGGTCGAAGACATCGCGCATCGTCTGCAGCGGAGAGGCGATGACGTTCAGCTCGCCGATGTCGAGACCGGCATCGTGCATATCGACGAGGACCCCCAGCCGCTCGCGCATGGCGGCGGCCGTCACGACGTCGGCCGCGTCGGCGGGCTCGGCGGCGTCGAGTTCGCGCAGTGCGGACTTGGCGGCATCGACGCGCGCAGCGACCCCCTCGGGGGAGTAGTCGGTGATCTCGTCGTCATGGCCGGCGATACCGGCTTCCGTTGCGGCACAGGGATCCAGGGCGGCCCAGACGTCCAGGTAGCGCTCGGCGACGGCATCGACCGCGGTCTGCTGCCTAGCCAAGGTTGTTCGTCGCGAAAGTGTCGCACTTGGCCGGGTCGCCGGTCTGGTAACCGGTGGTGAACCACTTCTGGCGTTGCGCCGACGAACCATGCGTCCACGACTCCGGATTCACCCGGCCGGTGGCCGCCTCCTGGATGCGGTCGTCGCCCACAGCGGAGGCCGCGGACAGTGCATCGCCGATGTCCTTGTCGGTCAACGGTTCCAGGAACGGTACGTCGGTGCCTTCCTGCTTCGTGATCGCCGCGTAGTGTGCCCAAACTCCGGCGTAACAGTCGGCCTGCAGTTCGGTGCGCACGCCGCCGCCGGTCGGGCCGGTCGGGTCCTGCTGGGCGCGGCCCAGCACGCCCTGCAGATTCTGCACGTGGTGGCCGAACTCGTGGGCGACAACGTATTCCTGTGCGAACGGGCCGCCACTGGAACCGAATTGATCTCGCAATAGGTCGAAGAAACCGACATCGAAGTACGCGGTCTGATCGCCGGGGCAGTAGAACGGGCCCACGGCGCTGTCGGCGAAGCCGCACCCGCCGGTGTTCACACCGCCCTCGAACAGTTCGATCCGCGGGCGGGTGTAGTCCGGCATCAACTGGGCCCACACGCCGTCGAGTGAATTGCCGGTCGCGACCACGCGGCACTGCACGATGGTGTTGGCGTCCTCTCCCGTCTTGCACTGGCTCAGGTCGAACCCGGGAGCCTCGACGCCCTGGGTGTCCATCGGTTGCTGTTGAGGCATCACCGAGCTCGGGTCGACGCCCAGGAGCAGCGCCACCACCACGATCACCAGGCCGCCCAGTCCGCCGCCCACCGCAATACCCCTACCGGGGCCGCGCCCGCCACCACTGCTCGATGTGGTGCTGGTGTCGATTCGCATGCCCTCGTTGAAGGTCATCGCGCCACCTCCGTCTGCTGTTGTGCGGCCCGCCCGGTGTCCAGGCGAGTCCAGCTTCGCACACTAGGATTTGGCTGTGGCCCTCGTCGTGGGAGATGTCGCCGGAGATCCCATCGTCCTGTCCACCCCGTCCGGCGATCTGCGTGGCGACACCGAGGGCGGCATCGGGGTGTGGCGTGGAGTGCCCTATGCCGAGCAGCCGATCGGGCCGCGCCGATTCATGGCGCCCGAACCGCTGATGCCGTGGCCGGGGGTGCGCGACGCGACCGAGCACGGGCCGCTGCCGCCGCAGGCGAAATCCTTCGTGGGCGGAGGCCGCGACGACCCCAAGGCGCGCGACGAGGCGTGCCTGACGCTGACGGTGTGGTCGCCGGACACCACGGCATCCTTGCCGGTGATGGTGTGGATCCCCGGGGGCGCGTTCGTCTACGGCGCAGGTCAGTTCCAGTTCTACAACGGGTCGCGGCTGGCGGCCAACGGCAACGTGGTCGTCGTCAACGTGACCTATCGGATCGGTGTCTTCGGCGGATTCGAGCTCGGCGACCTCGGAAACGGATTCGACGACAACCTCGCCCTGCGTGACCAGATCGCCGCGCTGCGCTGGGTGCGCGACAACATCGCGGCGTTCGGCGGCGATCCCGGTCGGGTCACCGTGTTCGGCGAATCGGCGGGTGCGACGTCGGTGCTGGCCCTGATGTCCACACCTGAGGCGACCGGGTTGTTCCACCGCGCCATCGCCCAGAGCCCGGCGTTGCCGTTGATCGCCGATCGCGAGTTCCGCGCCGCCAACACCGAAGAGTTCGTGCGGCGTCTCGGCGTCGATGCGGCGCAGCTGAAGGTGCTTCCGCAGCGTCAGCTCCGCCGGGCCGCGGGCATCCTGCAGCTCAAGAGCACCCGGACCACGCCGACCCTGGCCTACGGGCTCACCCACGGCACCGATCTGATGCCGCTGCATCCGGTGGAGGCCGCCCGCCGGGGTGCCCTCGCGCGGGTGCCGCTGATCATCGGCACGAACAGTCACGAGGCGTCGATGTTCGCGTGGACGAAGCCGCCGATGCTGCCGACCACCCGGGCGTCCATCGACAACTACTTCGCAAGGACGGCCCCGCACGCCAAACAGTCGGTGCTGCAGGCATATCCGGAGTATCCGCGGCGAAGCGCCCTCGTCGCCATCGGGTCGGACGCCATGTTCGGCGGGCCGGCATGGGCCTTCGCCGACGCGTACTCCGAGCATGCGCCGACACAGATGTACCGGTTCGACCATTTCGGGATGAGCCTGCGAATGCTGGGCCTCGGCGCCACCCACGGCAGCGAGATCGTGCACGTCCACCACAGCTACGCGTCGTTCGTCGGGCGAAAGTTGCATCCGCTGGGGCGTCGCATCCAACCCGGTGTGGGACGCCGGATGCAGCGGGCCTGGCTGGATTTCGCGAAAGACACCCAGGATGTCGATGCGGATCATTGGCCGCCGTACGAGACCGAGAAGCGGATGACCCGCCTGATCGCGTCCACCCGCGACGTCATGTCCTCCGACCCCGATGAGCAGCGGCGGTCGGCCTGGGCGGCGGTGTATTAGGTGCCGGCGAACCGTTCGTCTGTGTAGCGGCGCAGATTGTGCAGGAAGCCCTGGAACATACGGCCCATGATCGGCTTGCCGACGAACAATCCGACGCGCCCCGCGAGACCCTTGGGCTTCATCGCCATGATCCAGGTCAGCCGGCACCCCTCGGGGGTGGGGACGACGCGGTAGTCCTCGGCAAACGCCGAGATGCTGCCGGTGCTGGCCGCGTTGAATCGGAAGGCCATGCGCGCGAACGGTTCCCAGGCCAGGAACACCTCGTCCCCGGTGATTCCGCCGCGCATGTCGACGGTGCGGGTGGTGCCGATGCCGCGCGGTTCGGGGCTCGTCCACGTGACGTTGGTGATGACGCTGGCCCAGTGCGGCCACGACGTCTCGTCGGCCAGGACCTCGAAGACCTGTTCGGGGGTGATGGCCAGGTCGACGGAGCTGACGAACCGGTACGGGGCGGTGTCGACGAAATCCAGGCCGACGCGCTCGCAGGCATGCATGGCCATACACATTAGGTGATGGTGGTTGGTCTGGGCGCTGGGGCTGCAGCGGCAGGTCGAATCTCGCGGATCGAGTCCCTCTAGACTGGTCACTCGCCCCGATCCGTCTACGAGGAGTTTTCGTGCTGCGCACCCGCACCGCCGGTTCATTGCGCCCTGCTGACGCCGGTCACACGGTGACGCTGGCTGGCTGGGTGGCGCGACGTCGCGACCACGGAGGCGTCATCTTCATCGACCTGCGTGACGCGTCCGGGGTCTCGCAGGTGGTGTTCCGCGACGGCGAGGTGCTCAGCCAGGCGCACCGGCTGCGCTCGGAATTCTGCGTCGCCGTCACCGGGGTCGTCGAGGTCCGACCCGAGGGCAATGCGAACCCCGAAATTCCCACCGGCGACGTCGAGGTCAACGCGACGTCGTTGACGGTGCTGGGGGAGAGCGCCGCGCTGCCGTTCCAGCTCGACGAGACGGCCGGTGAGGAAGCCCGGCTGAAATACCGCTACCTCGATCTGCGGCGCGAAGGTCCGGGCCATGCAATCCGGTTGCGCTCCAAGGTGAATGCCGCCGCACGCGGTGTGCTGGCCCAGCATGACTTCGTGGAGATCGAGACGCCGACGCTGACGCGGTCGACGCCCGAGGGTGCCCGCGACTTCCTGGTGCCCGCCCGACTGCAGCCCGGCTCGTTCTACGCGCTGCCGCAGAGCCCGCAGCTGTTCAAGCAGCTGCTGATGGTGGCAGGGATGGAGCGCTACTACCAGATCGCCCGCTGCTATCGCGACGAGGATTTCCGCGCCGACCGTCAGCCTGAATTCACCCAGCTGGACATGGAGATGAGCTTCGTCGACGCCGACGACGTCATCGCGGTGTCCGAAGAGGTGCTGCGTGCGCTGTGGGCGCTGATCGGCTACGACCTGCCTCTGCCGCTGCCCCGCATCACCTACGCCGACGCGATGCGCCGATTCGGGTCGGACAAGCCCGACATGCGGTTCGGCCTAGAGCTCGTCGAATGCACGGAGTACTTCAAGGACACGCCGTTCCGGGTGTTCCAGGCCGACTATGTGGGCGCTGTGGTGATGCCCGGCGGAGCGTCTCAGCCGCGGCGCACCCTGGACGGGTGGCAGGAGTTCGCCAAGCAGCGTGGCCACCGCGGCCTCGCCTATGTGCTGGTCGGAGACGACGGCGAACTGGGCGGACCCGTCGCGAAAAACCTCTCCGATACCGAGCGCGACGGCCTGGCCGCCCATGTCGGGGCGCAGCCGGGCGACTGTGTGTTCTTCTCCGCGGGATCGGCGAAGACGGCCAGGGCTTTGCTAGGCGCCACCCGCATCGAGATCGCCAAACGCCTCGACCTGATCGACCCGGGGGCGTGGTCGTTCACCTGGGTTGTGGACTGGCCGTTGTTCGAGCCGGCCGATGACGCGACCGCGTCCGGCGATGTCGCCGTCGGCTCGGGCGCGTGGACCGCGGTGCATCACGCGTTCACCGCACCGCAGCCCGAATCGGAGGCGACCTTCGACACCGATCCCGGGACCGCGCTGGCCAACGCCTATGACATCGTCTGCAACGGCAACGAGATCGGCGGCGGCTCGATTCGTATCCATCGCCGCGACATCCAGGAGCGGGTGTTCGCGATGATGGGCATCGACCATGACGAAGCTCAGGACAAATTCGGATTCCTGTTGGACGCCTTCACCTTCGGCGCACCTCCGCACGGTGGCATCGCCTTCGGCTGGGACCGCATCGTGGCCCTGCTCGCCGGCGTCGACTCGATCCGCGAGGTGATCGCGTTCCCGAAGTCCGGCGGCGGCGTCGACCCTCTCACCGATGCCCCCGCCCCGATCACGCCGCAGCAGCGCAAAGAATCGGGCATCGACGCCACACCAGGGAAGAAGGAAGGCGCCTCGAAAGAGGCCCAGTCGCCCGGCGCGGCCGTCGAAAGAGCCGAGCCGGAATAGAAACCCGAACACGGAAGCTGGACAGGGCATGACTGATTCCGATACCGGTGTCGACAAGTCGGCGCTCGTCTCCGATACGGCCGCGCTCGATGAGTTCAACCGCAAAATCGTCGAGGAATTCCGCTCCAACGGCGGCAAGGTCGGCGGGCCGTTCGAGGGCGGCACTCTGCTGCTCCTGCACACCACGGGCGCCAAGTCCGGCAAGTCGCGGCTTTCGCCGCTGGCGTACCTGATGATCGACGGAAAGATGATCATCGTGGGGTCGTACGCAGGTGCTCCGAAGCATCCGGCGTGGGTGCACAACCTGCGCGCGAACCCGAAGGCGTACATCGAGATCGGCACCGACGCCTATGACGTCGACGTCCGCGAACTGCCGGAGGACGAGCGGAATGCGACGTACCCGAAGCTGATCGAGCTCGCGCCCGTCTTCGCCGAGTATCAGGCCAACACCGCGCGGGCCATCCCGCTCTTCGAGCTCACCAGGGCCTGATTCCGGCGTGGTTCGCCGCTGACGAGCGACGATTACCACGCCGAAGTCAGTGAGTCAGAGGCGTTCGATGATGGTCGCGTTGGCCATGCCGCCGCCCTCGCACATCGTCTGCAGGGCGTAGCGGCCGTCGCGCTGCTCCAACGCGTTGACGAGCGTGGTCATGATGCGTGCGCCGCTGGCGCCCAGCGGGTGCCCGATCGCGATCGCACCGCCGTTGACGTTGGTCTTCGACAGAAGGTCGGAGTCAGATCCTCCGCCGATTTCTTTCGCCCAGCTCAGTACCACGGGGGCGAACGCCTCGTTGACCTCGAAAAGGTCGATGTCGGCGAGGGTCAGGCCCGAGCGCGTCAGCACCTTCTCGGTCGCCGGGATGACGCCGGTCAGCATGTACAGCGGATCGGAGCCGACAGCGACGGTGGTGTGGATCCGGGCCAGCGGGCGCAGTCCGAGCCTGCGGGCCGCCGCCCCGCTGGTGATCATCACCGCGGCACTGCCGTCCGACAGGGGCGAGGAGTTGCCCGGCGTGATCTCCCAGCTGATCTGCGGGAAGCGCGCGCCTATCGCCTCGTTGAAGAACGCGGGCCGTAGACCGGCCAGAGTCTCGATGGTGGTGTCGGGACGGATGATCTCGTCGGTGGCCAGCCCCGCGATCGGTGCGAGCTCGTTGTCGAACAGCCCGTCCTTGGTGGCGCGCGCCGCCTTCTGATGGCTTTCGGCGGAGAACTCGTCGAGCTGGGCGCGCGAGAGCTTCCACTTCGCGGCGATCAGCTCGGCGCTGATGCCCTGGGCCACCAGGCCGTCGGGGTAGCGCGCCGCCATGTCGAGCCCGAACGGGTTGCTGCCGGGAAGCACCGAGGACCCCATGGGCACCCGGCTCATCGATTCGACGCCCGCGGCGACGACGATGTCATAGGCCCCGGCCAGGACGCCCTGTGCTGCGAAGCTGATCGCCTGCTGGCTGCTGCCGCATTGGCGATCGACGGTGGTGCCGGGCACGGTCTCGGGGAACCCCGCACCGAGCAACGCGTTGCGCGCGATGTTGACGGCCTGGTCGCCGACCTGGGTCACCGCGCCCGCGATGACGTCGTCGATCTCGACCGGATGGACGCCGGTGCGCTTCACGAGCTCCCGCAGGCTGTGGGCCAGAAGATCGGCGGGCAGCACACCGTGCAGCGCACCACTGGCCTTTCCCTTGCCGACGGGGGTACGTACCGCGCCGACGATGACGGCGTCGCGGTCCGAATATTGCGCCATGTTCACTCCTAGACGACTCTTCGCTGAGTACTGCTCTCTATACTTAGATGTAACACCTAGGTTCAGTCACAACAACCCAGCCGTGGAGTGATGTACATGACAGTCCTGCAGGGACCACTGGCCGACCGCACGACGTGGTCGGCGGTCGGCCAGTGCCCGATCGAGAAGACGATGGCACTGGTGGGCACCAAGTCAGCCATGCTGCTGATGCGCGAGGCCTACTACGGCACCACCCGCTTCGACGATTTCGCGCGCCGCGTCGGCATCACCAAGGCCGCGACGTCGGCGCGCCTGTCCGAACTCGTGGACGCAGGTCTGCTGACCAAGCGTCCCTATCGGGAACCGGGACAGCGAGCGCGCGACGAATACGTCCTCACCGAGGCGGGGACGGAGTTCATGCCGGTGGTGTGGGCGATGTTCGAATGGGGCCGCAAGCACATCGACGACACGCCGCTGCGGATGACGCACCTGGGCTGCGGCGCGCAGGCGAGCGTCGAGATCGTCTGCGCCGAAGGGCATCACGTCGCGCCTGACGAGCTCGGCGTGCGGCTCGTCAGGCGCACATGACTTTCGGCGTTTGGTCGTGATCAGGCCAACGAGGCGCGAAACTCCCTGGCGGCCCCCATCAGTTCCTCGACCCGTGACTTCTCGGCGGCGTTGGCGAACAGGCCGTCCTTCTTGAAGTAGGTGCCGACCACGGCACCGTCGGCGACAGCGAGCTGGGTGGCCACGTTCTCGGCACGCACGCCGGTGTTGACGAACACCGGCACCTCGCCGGCAGCGGATTTCACGATCCGCAGCGCCTCGGTGTCTGTCGGAGCGCCGGCGGTGGCGCCCGAAACGCAGATCGCGTCGGGCAGTGTGGCAAACACCGTGGTCCGTGTGATCGACGCCAGATCGCGCTCGGCGAGGTAGGTCGCGGACTCGGGCACGATGTTGAAGAGCAGCTTCACGTTGGAACCGCCGACTCGGGCCCGGTGGCGTGCCACCTCGCCGACGTTGGTGTTCCACAACCCGAAGTCGCTGGCGTAGACGCCGGTGAAGATCTCGCGCACGAACTTCGCGCCCGTCGCCACGGCGAGGTCGATCGACGCGCGGCCGTCCCACAGCACGTTCACGCCATACGGGACCGAGATGTCGGGAAGCAGTTCGCCGATGATCCGCGCCATCGTGATCGCGGTGATCGGTTCGGTCTTCGTCAGGTACGGCAGGCTGAACTCGTTACTGATCATGACGCCGTCGACACCGCCGCTCTGCAGCGCCTCCAGTTCAGTGCGGGCGCGCGCAACGACCGCGGCGATGCCGCCTGCGGAATCGAAGCCGGGGTCGCCGGGCAGCGCGGACAGATGGAGCATGGCGATGACGGGCTTCGAGACGTTGAAGACCTCGTCGAGCCAAGTGGTGGTCACTGATGTGCCTCTCTCTTACAGGGGATTCGTGCTGCGGATGGCGATTCAGTCCATGTACGCTCCGCCGTTGACGGCAAGTGCTTCTCCGGTGATGAACCGGGCATCCTCGGAGAGCAGGAAGGCCACGGCGCGGGCGACGTCGTCGGGCTGCTCGAGCCTGCCCAGCGGCGTGTCGTCGATCATCATGGCGCGCACACCGTCGGGCGTGGTACCGCGCAGCTCGGCTTCCCACGTCAATTCCCTTGACTGCATGGGGGTTTCAACGAAGCCGGGACACACGCAGTTGACGGTGATGTTGTGCTCACCGAGTTCGTACGCCATCGCCTGGGTCAACCCGACCACGCCGAACTTGGAGGCGACGTAGTCCGCAAGGTAGGGCACGCGGCCCTGCTTGCCTGCCATCGAGGCGGTGTTGACGATCGCGCCCGCGGCGCCGGCCCGCACCATCTCGCGGGCGGCGGCCTGTCCGCAGACGAATACGCCTTTGAGGTTGACCTCCAACGTCTGGTCATAGCGTTCGATCGGGGCGTCGAGGAAGCGGTGCATGAACGAGATGCCGGCATTGCTGACCCACGCGTCGAGCCCGAATCGTCCGGCGATGTCCGAGGCCACCCGGCCCGCCGCTTCCGGTGAGGTGACGTCCAGCGCAGCGGCCTCGTGTCCCGCCGACTGGTGGGGCAGTCCCGAGGCGACCTCGCTCGCCGCGGCGTCGTCGACGTCGGTGACGATGACCCGCCAATCCCGTTGCGCCAGTGTGGTGGCGATGGCGCGACCGATACCGGAGCCGGCGCCGGTCACCACGACAGTTCTCGTCATCTGGAGTTCTCGTTCCTCTCGGTTGTCCTCAGCCGGCAATGCGCCGGCCGGTGGCGGTGTCGAACAGATGCGTTGCGCCGGGGCGCACAGCCAGGTCGACGGTTGTGCCCTCGGTGATGCCCGTCAGTCGCGCGGTGTCGACGACGCTGGTCAGTTCGACGCCGGACGCGACGATCGTGACGATGGCGCGGGGGCCGAGATGCTCGATCAGAATTACCCGCGCCGCACCGTCGTCGCCCGACGCGGTGGGCATCAGGTCGTCGGGCCGGACTCCGAGCGTCACGGGACCGTCAGCGGCTGCATCGACGGACAAGGTGAAACCACCGGGGTGCGTGAAGCGTGTGCCCGACAGGATCCCGTCGAGGAGATTCATCTTCGGGCTGCCCACGAACGCGGCCACGAAAGTGTCTGCGGGGCGGGCATAGACCTCCTGCGGTGTGCCCTGCTGCGCGATCCTGCCGTCCCGCATCACCACCATGCGGTCCGAGAGCGTCATCGCCTCTTCCTGGTCATGGGTCACGTACACCGACGTGATGCCGAGACGCCGCTGGATCTGCAGCAGTTCGGTCCTGGTCTCCACGCGCAGCTTGGCGTCGAGGTTGCTCAGCGGTTCATCGAACAGGAACACCGACGGCTCGCGAATGATCGCGCGTCCGATGGCGACTCGCTGCTGCTGCCCGCCGCTGAGATCTTTGGGCTTGCGCGCCAACAGCTTCCCCAGCCCCAGCGACTCGGCGATGGTGGCAGCTCTGGCCAGTGCCTCGCGTCGCGGCGTCTTGGTGGCCCGCAGCGGGAACGCGATGTTCTCGGCCACCGTCAGATGCGGGTAGAGCGCATAGTTCTGGAACACCATGGCGATATCGCGCTCACGCGGTTCCAGGTGGGTGACGTCACGGTCGCCGATGGTGATGGTTCCCGATGTCACCGTCTCCAGTCCGGCGAGCATCCGCAGCGACGTCGACTTGCCGCATCCCGACGGGCCGACGAGTACCGTGAACGACCCGTCGGGCAGCTCGAGATCGAGATCACTGACGACGGAGGTGGTTCCGTACGCCTTGTTGACGCCGGAGAAGCGAACGTGCGCCATTGAAAGCCGAACCTGCCCTTCCTAGAACTTCACCGCGCCACCGCTGATGCCCTGCACCAGCTTGCGCTGTATGAAGAAGCTCGCGATGACGACCGGGACCACTGCGATGAGGATCGCCGCGCTCATCGAGCCGATCTGCACGCCCCGGAATGTGTTGAAACCTGCGATGGCCACCGGCAGGATCGCCGCTTTCCCCGGGGCCAGGATGAGGCCGTAGAACAAGTCGTTCCACGACAGGGTGAAACCGAAGATGGCCGCGGCGCCGATGCCGGGCAGAACCTGCGGCAGCACCACGAGCCGGAAGGCCGCGAATCTGCTGAAGCCGTCGACCTGGGCCTGCTCCTCCAGCGACCGGGGAACCGCCTCGAAGAACCCGATCAGAAACCAGGTCACCACGGGCAGAACGAAACTCAGGTGAGCGAAGATCACCGGCACCAGCGTGTCAGTGAGGCGCAGCGCATACGCCATCGTCAGGAACGGGAACACCAGCACCGCCGGCGGCAGCACCTGCGCCGCCAGCATGCCGAAACGGGTGAGCGTGCCACCGGCGCGATAGCGTGCGATCGCGTAGGCGCCCATGCTGCCGACCACCACGCTGATGCCGACGGTCACCAGCGCCACCACGGCGCTGCGGCCCGCGGCGCCCAGGATCCCCGACGACAGCACGTTCTGCCAGGCGGAGAAATCCGGTGTGAAAGCCAGCAGGAACGGATCGTTGAGCTGATCGGGGGTTTTCACGCTGGCGAGCGCGATCCAGATGATCGGGAACAGCACCGTGATACCCGCCGCCCACAGAAGGGCGATGCGCGCGGCGGTGACCAGGGACGTGCGGTTCATCGCGTTTTCGCCTTGTCCATCCGACGGAAGGCGATCACGATCACCGCAAGCACCACGACGAGCACGACGAACGCCATCGACGACGCGGATCCGAGCCGGAAGAACTGGATGCCGGTCTGATAGATGAAGTACTGCAGGGTCTCTGTCTCGGTGCCGGGACCCCCGCGGGTGGTCGCGAAGACGTATTCGAAGACCTTCATCGCGTCCAGGGAGCGGAGCAGGATCGCGACGACGAGCACCGGCGCCAGAAGCGGCAGTGTGACCCTCCGCAGCACATACAGCCCGCCGGCGCCGTCGACGCGCGCGGCGTCGAGCGGTTCTTTCGGAATCGATTCCAGGCCGGCGAGCAGCAGCAGCACCATGAACGGCGTCCACTGCCATACGTCGATCAACGCCAGTGTGAACAACGCTTTGCCGGGACCGAAGAAGTCGTAGGAGATGCCGATCGTGTCCAGCATCGCGGGGATCGCCCCGAGTTGGTCGTTGAGCAGGAACCGGAAGGTGAGCCCGACCGCGATCGGCGTGATGAACATCGGCGCGAGCAGCATCGACCGGGTGAGATCTCTGGCCCAGCGCTGCTTTTGAAGAGCCAGGGCGATCGCCAAGCCGACCGCGAGCTCGAGTCCGACGGCGACGGCGACGTAGAGCGCGGTCGTGGCGAAGCTGTTCCAGAACGCGCCGTCGCCGAAGGTCGCGACGAAGTTGTCGGCGCCGACGATCGCCGGTGTCCCGCGGTCGGTGAGCTTGTAGTCGGTGACGCTCAGATATGCCGCGTACCCCAAGGGGAAACCGACCACCCCGACGAAGAGGGCGACGAGGGGGGCGACCATGCCGTGCTGAAATCGCATGCCGGATTTCACGGTGGTCTCGCTCCTTTCGTGGGGTGGTCGGTTTCCGGTTCGGGGGTCGGTCAGCCCTGGATCCTCTCGGCCTCCGCCTGCGCTGCCGCCAGGGCGTCGTCGACGCTCCTGGTGCCTGCGACCGCTTCGTTGAGCTCCGTGCCGACGGCCTGGATCATCTCCTCGCCGCTCGGTCCCTGGCTCAGCGGAGACGAGTTGGCCAACAGTTGCTCGACGGTCTTGTAGTACTCCTCGCCGAACCGGCCCTGCAGCACCGCCGGGTTCTGCAGCGTGCTCTGACGGATCGCGGCGCCGCCCTTCTCCGTGCGCGCAACGTCATTGGGCTTGGCGGTGATCCACGAGACGAATGCCCACGCGGCGTCCGGGGTGGCCGAGTTCGACGGGATCGCCCAGCTCCACGATCCCAGCACCTGCTTGCCGCCGGGGATGGGCGCGAGCTTGATCTTGCCTGCCGCGGGGCCCGAGCCGGGCTCGTTGAGGGCCGGCAGCTGCCAGTTGTAGTTGATCATCGACGCCGCCTGATTGGCCGACACCGACCGCTGTGCCTCGTCCATGCTCCAGTTAAGACTGTTGGCCGGCGCGGCGGTGTTGTAGACGTCGATGTAGGCCTCGAGTGCCCTCTTGGCCTCGGGGGTGTTGAGCGTGATCTTGCCGTCGGAGTCGTAGATCGAGCCGCCCGCGGCGAACAGCCAGTTACCCCATTCCTCGAAGATCTTGTAACCGCGCTGCGGCTGCATCGCGATACCGGCCCGGTCACCCGTCTTGAGCGCCTTGCTGGTGGCCACCAACTCGTCGAGGTTGGTGGGCACCTGCTGATTGGCTGCGGCCAGATCGTCGGTGTTGTACAGGTATCCGAGCGCGTAGTTGTAGAACGGCACGGCGTAGTGGGTGCCGTCGACGGTGGTGATGTCGGTCAGCGGCTTGAAGAAGTCTGCGGCGTCGTAGTCGGGGGTGCTGTCGATGCGGGCGTCAAGGGGCTGGAGGAACTTCGCATTGGCGAAGTCGACCATCCACGGGTTGTCCACGACGATCAGATCGTAAGTGGGAGAGGACGACTGGAAGGACGAGACCAGCTTGTCGCGCATCTGGTCGTAGGTCAGCGACTCGATGTTGACCTCGACGCCGGGATACTCCTTGTTGAAGTCGCCCACCATCGATTTGACGATGTCGGTGTCGGGCACGTTCTCCATCAGGATCCGCACCGTGCCCGAGACGTCGGTGGGCACCTCGCCGGCGCCGGTGGACTCGGCCTGCTCGGGCCCACCGGAGCCCGCACACGCGGACAGCAGCAGAGCGGGGACGGCAACGGTGGCCACGAGAGCGGAGCGGACACGTCCGCGCCGCCCTGAATCGGGCTTTTGAGCGAATCTCATTGGTGCGGTATTCCTTTCATCGGGTGGTGCGGGCAATGGCGTGCGAGATCGGGGTCATGGCAGCGCTGAGTTCCCGCCAAGTCGCATAGGCGAGGTCGTAGGTGTCGCTGCGGACCGGGTCGGGAATGTAGGGCTTCTCTAGCGTGATGAAGTCGGCGGCGTCCGACCAGTCGTCGAGCGCGCCGATGCCGATGGCCGCGATGACCGCGGCGCCCAGCGAGGCACCGGGGTGGCCGCTGACCGGGTGCATCTCGTAGCCGAGCACGTCAGCGTGGATCTGTTTCCACAGTGTGGATTTGGATCCGCCGTTGGTGATCATCACCCGGGTGAGCGGGATGCCGATCTGTCCGAACACGTCGACGTGGTGGCGGAATCCGAACGCGATCGCCTCAAGCACCGAGCGGTACATGTCGGCCCTGGTGTGCCCGAGGTGCATGCCGGCGAACACGCCACGCAGATCGGGGTCGTGGACAGGGCTCTTCTCGCCGAGGAAGTAAGGGAGGCAGAGTATCTCCGCCGGCGACCGAAGGGCAGCCTCGTCGTCGAGTCCGGTCAGCGGGGCGCCCCCGACGAGCGCCTGGAACCACCGGATCAGACTGCCGCTGGTCGCCATGCAGCCGTTGGGCAGCCAGTGCCCCGGCACGGGATGCGCGTCCAGATACAGCCGGGCGTCGACCACCGGCGTATCGCTGGCGACCAGGATGTCGCCGGCTCCACCAAGTTTGACCAGGGCATCGCCGGGACTGTTCACGCCTGCGGCGTACGCCGACAAGACGTGGTCGGCGCCGCCCACCACGAGCGCTGTCCCGGCACGCAGCCCGGTGTCGTCGGCGGCCGCCGTGCTGAGCTGCCCGACGCGCGCGCCGGGACGATGCACCGTGGCCAACGTGCCCGCATCGAGTCCGGCGGCGTCCAGCACGGCGTCTGCGGTAACACCGTCGATGCTGAACAGGCCTGATTCCAGGGCCCAGTTCTGTTCGATGTGCACCGGGGCGCCCAGCGCCGACAGCACCCAGTCGTAGGAACCGACCCAGTGCGCCGTGCGGGTGTAGACGTCAGGTTCGTGCTCGCGCAGCCACACCGTGGTCGGGGCGACGGACTGCTGTGTCAACGCCGATCCGGTCATCGATACCAGGTCTGTTCCCGCGAGCGTCTCGGCGAGCTCGGCGACCTCGCGGTGTGCCCGGGCGTCGTTCTGGAGGATCGCGGGCCGCAACGCGTTTCCGGCACCGTCGACCGGGATGACGGCCGGCACCATGCCCGACGTGGCGATCGCGCCCACGGCCTCCGACGACACGCCACTGGTCGTCAGCACCTCCCGGATCGACTCGATGACGTTGCGGTACCACTGCGCGGTGTCTGCTTCGGCGAAACCGGGACCGGGGGAGTGCAGCCCGGTCTCCCGGGATGCGCTGGCAACGATCCCCGAGGTGGTGTCGAGCAGCACCGTCTTGGTTCCGGTGGTGCCGATGTCGACTCCGATGGTGTAGCGGCTCATCGCGCCCCCACCGCGGTCTCGTCGATCGAATCGCGTTGTCCCTCAACGCAGATGACCTCGACGCCCATGCCGCGGGCAGCCACCAGCGCGGGATGGTCGGGCGCGCCGTCGCTGACGATCGTATGGATCTGCGACAGCGCCGAGATGCTCACGAAGGTGACGCGTCCGAGCTTGCTCTTGTCGGCGGCGACGATGACGCGGTCCGCGCGCCGGCTCGCGGCTCGCTTCACCCGGCTCTCGGCCTGGTGGTAGTCGGAGATCCCGCGGTCGGCGTCGATGCCGGCCACACCCATCACATAGGTGTCGCAGTTGTAGTTGGCCAGCGTGTCTTCGGCGGTGGGGCCGATCAGGCTCAACTCGCCCGAGCGCAACTCCCCGCCGGTGAGAACGACGGTGGTGTCGGGTTCGTCGACCAGGGCGAGCGCCGCGAGCACGCTGGGGGTGACGACCGTCAGGCCGAGGCCGCGCCCCTTCAGTGAGTTGGCCACCGCGAGGGCGGTGCTTCCGGAATCCAGGATCAGGGTCTCGTTGCGGCTGATCAGGTCTGCGACGACGTCCGCAATGTGGATCTTCTCCTGGGCCGCATCGGCCATCCGGGTGGCAAAGGACGGTTCGGTGTCCTTGCCCGGCAGCGCGATCGCGCCGCCGACCACCCGGCGCACGACACCGAGGGCTTCGAGCGCTTCGATGTCGCGACGGATGGTCATCTCGGACACGTCGAACTCCGCCGCAAGGTCGGCGAAGTTGATCTCGCGGGCAGCCCGGACTCGCTCCTCGATCCGGTCCCTACGTGTTCGTACGTCAACGGCCACTAAAGCCACCACTGCCCATCTGTTCAAAATTCACAGGATGTTGTCCGATTCTGTGAATCTATAACACGATGGTGTGCAGTGCCCACATTTCGGCGCCATACGTTCGTTTCTGGGGCAGAGACGGTTACCGTGCGTCGGTGCTGCATCTGCGGGTGATCGTGCCGGGGGACATGCGCGAGGACGTGCTCGCCGTGTTGCGGGATCAGGTCGGCGTCGCGCACATCCTGGTGCACCCGGGCGCTGCCGTGGATCCACGCGGCGACGAGATCACCGCCGACATCGCCAGGGAATGCGCCAACGACGTGATCAAGGAACTCAAGGCGCTCGATGTCCAGCATCGCGGCGCCATCACGATGACCAGGCTGGACACCGTCCTTTCCACGAGGGCGCACCGGGCCGAGGACGACGCCGAGGGCGATCCCGCCGATGCGGTGGTGTGGGACGAGCTGATCAGCCGGACCCGCGAAGAATCCACGCTGTCAGTGACTTTTACGATGTTCCTGACCCTCGCCTGCCTGCTCGCGGCCATCGGCGCTCTCACCGATTCCACGGTCACGGTGGTGGGCGCGATGGTCCTGGGGCCCGAATTCGGCCCACTCGCCGCGATCTCGGTCGCGCTCGTGCAGCGCCGTGCCGACCTCGCACGGCGGGCGGCGTTCGCTCTGCTCGTCGGGTTCCCGGTCGCGGTGGGGATCACGGCTCTGCTGACACTCGCGGGGGAGGCGGTGGGCTGGCTGAGTCTCGACACCGTCCGCAACATCCACGAGGTCGACTTCATCTTCCAGGTGGGGCCGATCTCCTTCGTCGTAGCCCTGTTGGCGGGCGCCGCCGGGATGCTCTCGCTCGTGTCGTCGAAATCGGCCGCGCTCGTCGGCGTCTTCATCTCGGTGACCACGGTGCCCGCAGCGGGCTTCGCTGCCGTCGCCGCCATCCTCGGCGACTGGGGGATGGCAGCCCGCTCGATCACCCAGCTCGTCGTCAACCTCGTGGGCATCGTGGTGGCCGGAGTGCTGGTGCTGCTCCTGCGTCCCCGCGGCAACCTGATTCCGCGCATTGCGCAAACCTGACCATCACCTCCTGACATTCGCCCTGTCCGTCGGAGCAACCTCGCACGCCATCGCAAGCGATCGTCTGCCCCGTGACGCGCTACAGACAATTTATGACTATTTGCTGAACTGACTATTGCTTGCGCATTTGAGTGCATATGCTCGGCCGCACCACAGCGGATTTACCGGGGGACTGTGGCGATAGCAGGGGGATATCGTGGCGTTTCGTTGTGCTCGTTCTATGACGGCTTCGGTGGTCGCCGCCGGCCTGGCGTTCACTCCAATAAGTTTTGCTCAGTTAGGTGCTGGCATATCCAGTGCCGCGACGGTGCCGTGCGGGGAAGCGGGAGGGCGGTGCAACGGTGCGACTGCGCTGCTGCTCGGCGGCCGCGGCCAGTACGCGCAACTCACCACCGAACAGATGCTCACCGCTTTCGGCGGCTACTTCGCCGAATACAACGAGCGCGTCAGCGTCCCGTTTCCCGGCGATGCCGAGTTCGCAGTCTCGGTTCCGGAAGGCTCGGACAATCTCTACGACGCGATCTATGCACATCAGGCAACCGCAGGAACCCCACTCACCATCGGCGGCGTATCCAAGGGAGCACCGTCGGTGGTGGATGTTCTCTACCGCCTGATGGCGGACGCAGAGAACACCCAGGATGGCATCACCGCGCCCACGCGGGACCAGATGAACGTCGCCATCTACGGCGCACCCGGGAAGATGTTCTTCATCGGGACCAAGTACCAGCCGATCCCTGAGACGCCCTACGACATTCTCATCGTGGCGGCCGAATACGACGGCATCGCGGACTTTCCGGACAACCCCTTCAACCTTCTCGCGGTCCTCAACGCCGTCCGCGGGGCCGAACTCCTTCATGTCGACGCCGCGTTCTACGACGTGGCCAACAACCCAGTCCACTACCGCACCGACACGAATTCGTTGGGTGCGACGACGACGACGGTCATCGTGCCGGCTGCGCGCCTGCCCCTGCTCAACGACATGTACGAAAGCGATGTCTTTGATCCGAAGTTCACCGCCTTCCTCGAGAAGGCCTTGCGGCCCGTCATCGACAGCGCCTACAAACGGAACTGGGCATCCCAGCAGAAATACTGGAAGTTCGAGATCCCGACGAACCTCCCCGGCCCGCCCGGACCGACCGGCGACGCGACATTGGCCGCTCCCCAGGCGGCGGTGACCGGCGAGGCCCCACCCGATCGATTCACCGATGACTCCGGTGAGAAGAAGACGAAGCGCTCCGGCGGTTCCGACGGGGCCGATCGACGCCAGATCACTTCGGAGGACACTGCGCCCGCGGGGCTCGACGACCTCACCGAGGGCGATTTCGCCGGAGACCCCACGGACCGGGACCATGGTGGCGTCGACGAGGTTGGCGATGACGCACGAAGCGTCGACGCCGAGGAGGGCACCGCGAAGGAGCCCAGTGGTGACGACACCGAGGCGACCGATGACGACGAGCCCGCCGGCGCGCCCTCGGGAAGCGTCACCGACAAGGAGAGCTGACCGGGCTCCGCGCGGCGTCCCCGAGCTCATCGCGCAAACCCGACGCGATCTGCGCTGCACTGTCGGGTGTGGTGGGATCTAGCGCTATGGGTATCAAGGTGGCGCTGGAGCACCGCACCAGCTACACGTTCGACCGTCTCGTGGAGGTCCATCCGCACGTGGTGCGGCTGCGTCCGGCGCCGCATTCCCGCACGCCCATCGAGGCCTACTCGCTACAGGTCGAACCGGCGGATCATTTCATCAACTGGCAGCAGGACGCCTTCGGAAACTTCCTGGCCCGGTTGGTGTTCCCGTCCAGAACCCGCAGCCTCACGATCACCGTCGGCCTGATCGCCGACATGAAGATCATCAACCCGTTCGACTTCTTCATCGAGGATTACGCCGAGACGTTCCCCTTCGAATACCCGAAGAATCTCCTCGAAGACCTCAAGCCCTACCTGCGGCCGGTCGACGACACCGGCGAGGGGTCCGGGCCGAGCGACCTCGTCGAGGCGTGGGTGAAGAACTTCGTGATCGCCGACGGCACCCGCACCATCGACTTCCTCGTCGCGCTCAACCGCGCCGTCAACGCCGACGTCGGCTACTCCCTGCGGATGGAACCCGGCGTGCAGACGCCGGAATTCACGTTGCGGACCGGGATCGGATCATGCCGGGACTCGGCGTGGCTGCTCGTGTCCCTGCTCAGACACATGGGCCTGGCCGCCCGGTTCGTCTCCGGCTACCTCGTGCAGCTGACGTCCGACGTCGAGGCGCTCGACGGGCCATCCGGACCTGCCGCCGACTTCACCGATCTGCACGCCTGGACCGAGGTCTACATCCCCGGTGCCGGCTGGATCGGCCTCGATCCCACCTCTGGACTGTTCGCCGGTGAAGGCCACATCCCGCTGTCGGCAACGCCGCACCCGGAGTCAGCCGCGCCGATCACCGGCGCCACCGAACCGTCCGAGACGACGCTGGAGTTCAGCAACGTCGTCACACGCATCCACGAAGACCCGCGGGTGACGCTGCCCTACACCGAGGAGACGTGGGCGGCGATCAACGCCCTCGGCAGGCGCGTGGACGACAGGTTGGCCGCAGGCGATGTGCGCCTGACCGTCGGTGGAGAACCCACCTTCGTCTCGATCGACAACCAGGTCGACCCCGAGTGGACCACCGCAGCGGACGGGCCGCACAAGCGCGAGCGGGCCTCGGCCCTCGCGGCGCTGCTGAAGAAGGTCTGGGCGCCGCAGGGGCTGGTGCAGCGCAGCCAGGGCAAGTGGTACCCGGGAGAACCGTTGCCGCGGTGGCAGATCGGACTGTTCTGGCGTACCGACGGGGAGCCGTTGTGGACCGATGAGGCGCTGCTGGAAGATCCGTGGAAGGAGGGGGCCGACCACGGCGAGATTCCACCTGATGCCGCAGGGCGACTCCTCGCCGTCATCGCCGAGCGCCTCGGTCTGCCGGACAGCCAGGTGCGGCCGGCCTACGAGGATCCGTTGGCGCGACTGGCGGCCGCCGTGCGGCAGCCCAAGGGCCGGCCCGTCGCCGCCGACGACGATCTGGCAGACGACACCGCTGATGCGCGGGCCGCACTGCTGACGCGGCTCGAGTCATCGGTCGGCGAACCCACCGCCTTCGTGCTGCCGCTGCACCGCTCGGACGGCGAGGACGGCTGGGCAAGCGCCAACTGGACGTTCCGCCGGGGGCGCATCGTGCTGCTCGACGGGGATTCACCGGCAGGACTGCGACTTCCGCTGGACTCGATCAGCTGGCGGCCCCCCCGCCCGCCGTTCGACGCCGACCCGATCCAGCGCCGTCCCGCTCTGCGACCGGGAGGCACGGCGAGCACCGCGCCGCCGGCCCCCGTCGTCGCGGAGGAAGACCAGGAATGGGTGCCGACGACCGCGCTGGTCGCCGAGATTCGGGACGGCCTGCTCTACGTGTTCCTGCCGCCGACAGACGAATTGGAGCATTTCGTCGATCTGGTCGAACGTATCGAGACAGCCGCCGCTGCGATCGACTGCCCCGTGGTGATCGAGGGATACGGGCCGCCCAGCGACCCGCGTCTGGAGGCGATGACGATCACGCCGGACCCAGGCGTGATCGAGGTCAACGTGGCACCCACGAAGAGCTTCGCCGAGCAGCGCGCACAACTGGAGACGCTCTACGCGCAAGCCCGGTTGGCGCGGCTGTCCACCGAGACGTTCGACGTCGACGGCTCCCACGGTGGCACCGGTGGCGGCAACCACATCACCCTCGGTGGCATCACCCCGGCAGACTCTCCGCTGCTGCGTCGGCCCGATCTGCTGGTGTCGATGCTGACCTACTGGCAGCGCCACCCGGCACTGTCGTATCTGTTCTCGGGGCGCTTCATCGGCACGACGTCGCAGGCTCCGCGCGTCGACGAGGGCAGGCCCGAGTCGCTCTACGAGCTCGAGATCGCGTTCGCCGAGATCGCGCGGCTGGCTACGTCACCGGAGGGGCCCAAACCTTGGCACACCGACAGGGCTCTTCGACACCTTCTCACCGACATCACCGGCAACACCCACCGCGCCGAGTTCTGCATCGACAAGCTCTACAGCCCCGACAGCGCGCGGGGCCGGCTCGGTTTGCTGGAGCTGCGTGGTTTCGAGATGCCCCCGCACTACCAGATGGCGATGGTGCAGTCGCTGCTCGTGCGCTCCCTGGTGGCCTGGTTCTGGGACGAGCCGCTACGGGCCCCGCTGATTCGCCACGGCGCCAACCTGCACGGCCGTTATCTGTTGCCGCACTTCATCATTCACGACATTGCCGAAGTGGCCGCGGATCTGCGGGCCCACGGCATCGAGTTCGACACCAGCTGGCTCGACCCGTTCACCGAGTTCCGTTTCCCGCGGATCGGGACCGCCGTGTTCGGCGGCGTGGAAATCGAATTGCGCGAGGCCATCGAACCGTGGAACGTGCTGGGGGAGGAGGCCACCGCGGGCGGTACCGCCCGCTACGTCGACTCGTCGGTGGAGCGTCTGCAGGTCAGGCTGATCGGTGCCGACCGGGCCCGCTACATCGTCACCGTCAACGGACACCCCATCCCGATGCTGGCCACCGACAATCCCGATGTCCAGGTCGGCGGCGTGCGGTACCGGGCGTGGCAGCCGCCCAGTGCGCTGCACCCGACCATCACGGTGGACGGTCCCTTGCGGTTCGAACTCGTCGACGCCGCGAGCGGGGTGTCGCGGGGCGGCTGCACCTACCATGTCTCCCATCCCGGTGGCCGTGCCTATGACACGCCGCCGGTGAACGCCGTGGAAGCCGAATCACGGCGCGGCCGACGCTTCGAGGCGAGCGGTTTCACACCCGGCAAGGTCGATCTGGCGGACCTGCGGGAAAAGCAGGCGCGCCAATCGACCGATGTGGGCGCGCCGGGCATCTTGGATCTGCGGCGAGTGCGTACCGTTCTGCAGTAATGGCCGTCCCCGCAATGCCTCCGACGCCCGGTACGGGTTTCGGAGCGACCGACCTCGACCCCCTGGAGCGCTACGGCTCCATGCGGGCGCAGCAGCCGCTGTTCGACGTCCAGCCGCTGGCGAGCGGTCCGTCAGCCGGCTACGACGAGTTCGTCGATGCGCAGGGCGAGGTCCGGCCGGCGTGGCAGGAGCTTGCCGACTGTGTGCGGGAGCGGGGTCGCGACGGGCTCGCGCGGCTGCGCGCGGCGGTCCGCGGGCTGGTCGACAACGACGGCATCACCTACATCCAGGTCGATCGGCACGGTGATGCGATCACCGACCACGACGGCACCGCCGTCCCGGGGCCGTGGCAACTCGACGCGCTTCCGCTGGTCATCTCGGCGCCCGACTGGGATCGGCTGGAGGCCGGCCTCGTGCAGCGCTCCCGACTGCTCGATGCGGTCCTGACCGACATCTACGGGGAGCGGCGCTCGATCACCAGCGGGGTGCTGCCGCCGCAACTGGTGTTCGCCCATCCCGGATACGTCAGGGCCGCACAGGGTATCGAGGTGCCCGGCCGCCACCAGTTGTTCCTGCACGGCTGCGACATCAGCCGGGCGCGGTCCGGGGAGTTTCTCGTCAACGCCGACTGGACCCAGGCGCCGTCGGGAGCCGGTTACGCGCTGGCCGACCGGCGGGTGGTGGCCCATGCGATTCCGGACCTCTACGAGCAGATCGGGCCGCGACCCGCATCGCCGTGGGCACAGGCGTTGCGGCTGGCCCTCGTCGATGCGGCACCGGAGTCCGCCGAGGAGCCAGTAATCGTGGTGCTGAGCCCCGGCATCCACTCCGAGACTGCGTTCGACCAGGCCTATCTTGCCGGCTTGCTGGGTCTTCCGCTGGTCGAGAGTGCTGATCTCGTGGTGCGTGACGGCAAGCTGTGGATGCGCTCGATGGGCACCCTCAAGCGGGTGGATGTGGTGTTGCGCCGCGTCGACGCCGAGTACGCCGACCCTCTGGACCTGCGGCCCGATTCCCGACTCGGCGTGGTCGGGCTGGTCGAGGCGCTCCGTCGGGGCGCCGTGACGGTGGTCAACACGCTCGGCAGCGGCGTGCTGGAAAGCGCTGGGCTGCTTCGCTTTCTACCTGAGCTGGCCGAGAAGTTGCTCGGCGAGACGCCGCTGTTGCAGACCGCGCCGCTGTACTGGGCAGGCATCGACGTCGAGCGATCGCACCTGCTGGCCCACCTGTCGGAACTGCTCATCAAGCCGGTGACCGGAGGGGAGCCGATCGTCGGTCCGGAGTTGTCCGCGGCGCAGCGCGAGTCGCTGGCGGCCCGGATCTCGGCCACGCCCTGGCAGTGGGTGGGGCAGGAGTTGCCGCAATTCTCCTCGGCGCCGTCGGATTTCCTGCCCGGCGGATTGTCGTCATCGAATGTCGGTATGCGGCTGTTCTCGGTGTCGCAGCGCAGCGGGTATGCGCCGATGATCGGCGGCCTCGGCTATCTGCTCGCACCGGGAAGCAAGGCTTATCAACTCAAAACCGTTGCAGCCAAGGATATCTGGGTGCGTACGCCCACTCGTGTCACCGCGGAGAGGGTTCCGGCCGGCGGTGCGGTGGATCTCGCCGCAGCCGATGCCGGGCGGCTTCCGGCGCTGGCGAGGTCGAGCCCGACGCAGGAGGTCAGCTCGCCCCGCGTGCTGTCCGACTTGTTCTGGATCGGGCGGTACGCCGAACGCGCCGAACACATGTCGCGGCTGCTGACCGTGACCCGCGAGCGCTACCACGAATACCGCTACCGCCGCACGATGGCCGGCAGTGAATGTGTGCCGGTGCTGCTCACCGCGCTCGGCGAGATCACCGGAACCGACACGGGCGCGCGCGGGGACTACGCCGAAATGGTGGCCACCGCCCCCACCACCCTGTGGTCGCTCACCGCCGACCGGCATCGACCCGGGTCGCTCGCCCAGTCGGTGGAGCGCCTGGGCCTGGCGGCCCGCGCGGTGCGCGACCAGATGTCGAACGACACGTGGATGGTGCTGTCCGCGCTGGAACGCGCGCTCCTCTACGGCCCCGAGACGCCGCCCGATTCGCAGGCCGAAGGGGATGCGTTCCTCGCGTCGACGAGCACGCAGGTGCTGGCCGGCATGCTCGCGCTGTCGGGCGTGGTCGCGGAGTCGATGGTTCACGACGTGGGCTGGACCATGCTCGATATCGGGAAACGCATCGAGCGCGCCCAGGGGCTGACCGCGCTGCTGCGGGCCACCCTGACCACGGTCCGAGCCGCCGGGGCCGAGCAGACCATCACGGAGTCGACACTCGTGGCGTGTGAGTCACTGGTCATGTACCGCAGACGAAATCCCGGCGAGATCAGCGTGGCGGGCGTGGCCGAGCTCGTACTGTTCGATGCGGCCAACCCCCGCTCGCTGGTCTACCAGCTCGAGCGTCTGCGCGCGCACCTGAAGTCGCTACCGGGATCCTCCGGGTCGTCGCGTCCGGAGCGGATGGTCGACGAGATCGCCGCGCGCATGCGCCGAATCGCGCCGGAGGACCTCGAGGACGCCAACGCGGAGGGCATCCGCGACGAGCTCGACAGCCTGCTGTCCGCGATGCACCGCGACCTCCGCGAGTTGTCGTCCGTCATCACCGCGATACACCTGTCGCTACCCGGTGACATGCAGCCGCTGTGGGGACCCGACGAACGGCGGGTGGTGCCGTGACCGCGTTCCCCGACGGACCGACCGCGTCCGGCTCGTCCCGCTGCTACGAGGTCACCCACCGCACGGCCTATCGGTACTCGGACATGGTCACCAGTTCCTACGGACGCGGTTTCCTCACGCCGAGGGAGTCGGCGCGCCAGCGATGTCTGTTCCACGAACTCGTCATCGAGCCCCAGCCCGCCGACAGCTCCACCAGCCGCGACGGGTGGGGCAACATCAGCTCCTACTTCCACGTCACCGAGCGCCACGACGAGCTGACGATCACCAGCCGCTCGGTCGTCGAGGTCGATCCGCCTCCTTCTGAGCTGTATCAGGGCCCGTCGGCACGGGCACCGTGGGAGATCGCCCGCCCGGTGGGCGCCGACGGGGCGCTGGCCACCGAGTTCACCCTCGACCTGCAGCCGCCGGAGATCACCGAGGAGCTGCGAGCCTATGCGGCACCGAGTTTCGTCGCGGGCCGGCCGCTGATCGAGGTGTTGCGCGACCTGACCGCGCGCATCTACGGCGACTTCACCTACAAGTCGGGGTCGACGACGGTGTCGACCCAGGTGAGCGAGGTTTTGGCGGCGCGCGAGGGGGTATGTCAGGACTTCGCGCGGCTTGCGATCGCCTGCCTGCGTGCCAACGGTCTGGCCGCCAGTTACGTCTCGGGGTACCTGGCGACCGACCCTCCGCCCGGGAAGGAACGCATGGTGGGAGTTGACGCGACGCACGCATGGGCGTCGGTGTGGACACCTCAGAATCAATGGCTCGGTCTGGATCCGACCAACAACCAGATGGTGGACGAACGCTATGTCACGGTGGGCTTTGGTCGCGACTACGCCGACGTCCCGCCGCTGCGCGGCATCATCTACACGGATTCGGAAAGCAGCGTGATCGACGTGTCCGTCGACGTCGCGCCCTATCAGGGGGGTGGGTTCGGTGCGTGATTTCACCTGTCCGAACTGCGGTCAGCGGTTGTCCTTCGAGAATTCGGTGTGCCTGAATTGCAAGAGCGCACTGGGGTTTTCCCTCGATGACATGGCGCTGCTGGTGATCGCCCCGCCCGAGGAGAGCGAGCACGCCGGAGCCGTGAGCGAACGGCAGTACCAGCTGTGTGCGAATCTGCACCTCGCCGAATGCAATTGGCTGGTGGAGAAGGGGCCGGTCGCCAAGCTGTGTGTGTCGTGCGCGTTGACCCGCACGCGGCCCAACGACGCCGACACCATCGCGCTGGCGGCGTTCGCGACCGCCGAGAGGGCGAAGCGCAGGCTCATCGCCGAACTGCACGAACTCAAGCTGCCGATCGTCGGTCGAGACCTCGATCCCCAGTTCGGGCTGGCCTTCGATCTGCTGTCGAGTCAGTTCGAGAAGGTGTTCACCGGCCACGAGAACGGGGTGATCACCCTCGACCTCGCCGAGGGGGACGACGTCCACCGCGAACAGTTGCGGATCTCGATGGACGAACCGTATCGGACGCTTCTCGGGCACTTCCGTCATGAGATCGGTCACTACTACCAATATCGGCTCATCGGCACGTCGCAGGCTTACCTGGACCGCTATCACGAACTGTTCGGCGACCCCGAGGCCGACTACCAGGCGGCGCTGGACCGGCATTACAGCGAGGGCGCCCCGGCGGGCTGGGAGGACAACTACGTGTCCTCGTATGCGACCATGCATCCCGCCGAGGACTGGGCGGAGACCTTCGCCCACTATCTGCACATCCGGGACACGCTCGACACCGCAGCCGCATTCAGCTTCGCGCCGGCGACCGCGACGTATGACCGAAGGGTGTTGGGGCCCAGTAGTTTCGACACCCTCATCGATCTCTGGCTGCCGCTGTCGTGGGGGCTCAACCAGGTGAACCGGTCGATGGGCAAAGAAGACATCTACCCGTTCGTCCTGCCGCCGCCTGTGCTGGAGAAGATGCGCTTCATCCACACCGTGATCGACGAGGTCACCTCGAACCCGACGAAGCTGGCCGAGGTCGGGGCGCCGGCAGACGAGCAGAGCCAGCAGCTCGGCTGACGGTCACGCGTCCAGGTCTGGCGCCCACGCCACCCCGTTGATGTGCGCACCGCCGTCGACGAAGAGCGTATTGCCGGTCAGATATCGCGACCCCTCGGAGGCAAGGAAGACTGCCACCGGCGCGATGTCGTCGTAGGGGTCGCCCATCCGGCCCATCGGATTGGCCGCGTCGGCGAGCGCCGCGAGTTCCGGATGGCCGCCCAGCGCGCGAAAGAACGCCTGGCTCTTGGCTGCGGGACACAGCGCGTTGACGGTCACCCCGGTCGGAGCCCACTCCCGCGCCGCCGTGCGGGTCAGCGCGCGCAGCGCTTCCTTGGCGGCGTTGTACTCCAGCGAGCCGACGTGCGCGTTGACGCCGTTGAGACTGCACAGGTTGACGACCCGGCCCCAACCGGCGGCCTTCATGTGCGGGTGGGCAGCGCGCATCGCCCAGAACGGCCCGTAATAGCCGACCGCGATGCCGTCGGCGAGCTGGCGGTCGGTCTTGTGCTCGACGCGGCCGATGCCGCCGCCGCCCCAGGCGTTGTTCACCAGAATGTCGATCGATCCGTACTCCGACACCGCGGCCTCGACTGCGTTCTCGACCTGTCCGCGGTCGGAGACATCGGTGCCGATGAAAAGGCCTCCGATGCGCTCGGCCACCGCCCGTCCCGCATCCTCGTCACACTCGGCGACGACCACCCGGGCGCCCTCGTCGGCGAACCGTCTCGCGATGCCCTCGCCGATGCCTGCGCCTGCACCCGTCACGAGGGCGACCCGCCCGTCCAGCGCGCCGCTCATTCCGTCGCTCCCTCCGAAAGCAGTTGGCGAGCGGCGGGCTTGCCGTCGAGTGCCGCGGTGGTCCGGCTGGTGATCTGCCAGCGGCCGTCGATGCGGCGCAAGCGGAACAGGCTCGCACCTGCCCGCCCCACCGCGAAGCGGCCCTCCCGATGCACCAGCAGCGCCGACTCGCACACCGCCACCGCCGTGTCGCCCGCGACGGTGACCACCGCCGGGCCGAGGAAATGGCAGCAACCGCCGCCGATCAGGCCCTGGTGCTGCGGGGAACGGACCATCGCGGCGACGTCGGCGCGGCTGCGCATCGACCATCCCTCGACCTCGTACGTGCCGTCCTCGGCCCAAAGGTCGCCGACCGCCTCGGCGTCGCCGGCATCGACCAGCGGGCCGTAGCGCGCGATCATCCGCTCGATCGCACGCTCGTCCTCGATGCGGCGCAGTCGGCGTTCCAAATCGGCAAGGCGGTCGGTCGTCATCTAATGCTCACCCATCAGTTGTTGCATGAACCGGTGTGCGCCGAGAACCACCTTGGCTCGGTCGGGGTGGTTGCGCCGGGCGACGTCGGCCTCATTGCCGCCCGCAATGTGCACCGGACCGAACGGCAGTCGGGCGAGGCCTTCTGCGGCGACGTCGGCGGGTTCGGCGACCCGCAGTCCCGGCACGTCGAAGTTCAGCCCCACCCGTTCCATGGCCGGCGTGCGGGTGACCCCGAGCACCAGCTCGAGCACGTGGACGTCGTAGTCGCGCAACTCAAGCCAGAGGCCCTCGGCGAAGATCCGGCCGAACGCCTTCACGCCGCCGTAGACGGTGTGACGCGTCGAGCCCAGGTAGCCCGCCATCGAGCCGACCATCAGGATGCCGCCGCGGCGGCGTTCCCGCATGGGGCGGCCGAAGTGCGCCACCAGCGCCATCATCGCGGTGATGTTGAGGTCGACCACCCGGCCGAAGTCGGGAAGCATGCCGTCGAGGAATTCCTCGCTGCAGGTGTTGGCGCCTGCGTTGTAGATCAGCAGGCCCACCTCCAGATCGGACGTCGCAGTGATCACCTCGGCCACGTCGTCAACGAGATCGATTGCCAGCGTTCGGGTTTGGATACCCGACCGGCGGCAGCGGGCCGCCGTCTGCTCCAGCGGCCCGGGCTTGCGTGCGATGAGCACCAGGTTCACCCCGGCGGCGGCCAACAACGCCGCGAATTCCGCGCCGACGCCTTCCGAGCCACCCGCGATCACTGCCCACGGCCCGTAGGCCGACAGATCCGTCACCGGTCGATCATGGCGTACGGAGGTCAGGACCGGGTCTGCTTCAGTCCATCCGGAGAAACGCCCGCCCCCGCGGCGACAACCGGTAGCCGACGTCGAGGCTGATCGTCAGGCCGAGGCCTTTGAGCTGACGCACCCGGCGCTTGAACCGCGGCACATCGATGCCGAAGCCGGCGGCCAGGTCCGGGGCCCGGACCGCCTCGTTGTCGCCGATCGTCGTCAGGTACTCGCGCGTCCACGGCGTCTCGGCCGCCGCGTCCCACCGGTCCAGCCGGCAGGCGATGGCCGCGGCGTCGTCGGCGCTCAGCCTGTCGTCGGCGGCCAGATCCGGCCGCTCGTCGGGAGCCAGGAACGACACCGCGATCACGTAGGTGTGTGCGGCGGGCCTGCGGTCCAGGTCGGCCTGAGCCGTCTTCGCATCGGGGTACCCGGCCGCTCGCGCCTCGGCGGCGCTCACGCGGTAGCGGGCCGGCTTCTCGACGACGTCGTCGACTCGGATGGTGCCCACCTGGGTGCGCTGCGTGCCGCCCGCCTTGGCCCGGGGCGCATCCCACCGGCGCAGCACTACGGTGATGCTGCCGTCGGCGATTCCCTGCGCCGTGGCACGATTCAGCAACACACGGCTGATGTTAAGCGGAGAACACGGCCGCTCTCCCTACGATCACCCGGTGGCTGATCGCTATGGAACCGACATTCTTGCCAGCAACCCGCACCAGTCGCGCAAGCCGCGCTCGACCGAGCAGGCCATCGAGATCGGCATGGTCGTCGAGGACGCGCAGACCGGATTCGTCGGGGCGATCGTCCGGGTCGAGTACGGCCGCATGGAACTCGAGGACCGCAACGGCCGCACGAAACCGTTCCCGGTCGGACCCGGCTACCTGATCGACGGCAAGCCCGTCATCCTGACCGCGCCCAAGAGGGCGGCGCCCGCGGCGCCCACACGCACCGCATCGGGGTCGGTCGCCGTCAAGGGGCTGCGCGCGAAAGTCGCGCTGGCAAGCCGCATCTACGTCGAGGGCCGCCACGACGCCGAGCTCGTCGGGCAGGTCTGGGGCGAGGATCTGCGCGTAGAGGGGGTCGTCGTCGAATACCTGGGTGGCGTCGACGACCTGGCCGCCATCGTCGCGGACTTCCAGCCGGGAGCCGGCCGCCGGCTCGGCGTCCTCGTCGACCACCTGGTCCCCGGATCCAAAGAGGCACGCATCGCCGATCAGGTTCGACGCGGACCGGGAGGGGAGCACACGCTCGTCGTCGGGCATCCGTTCATCGACATCTGGGAGGCGGTCAAACCCGCACGCCTCGGCGTCGCGCAATGGCCCGTCGTGCCGAGAGGCCAGGACTGGAAGCACGGCGTGTGTGAAGCCCTGGGATGGCGGCACCGAGACCAGGCCGACATCGCCGCCGCGTGGCAGAAGATCCGGGGGCGGGTGCGGGACTGGACGGACCTGGAGCCCGAGCTGATCGGCCGCGTCGAGGAGCTGATCGACTTCGTCACTGCTCCCGTGTAAGCAGGGAGCGTGTCCGACAGTTTGTTCGAGGTCCCGGGAGGTGTCCCCGCAGCCGGCGGCGTCCCGGTGCCGGGTGCGTCGTCCCCGTTGGCGGTGCGGATGCGTCCGGCGTCCCTCGACGAGGTGGTCGGGCAGGGGCATCTGCTTAAGCCGAACTCACCGCTGCGCCGGCTGATCGAGGGCTCCGGCGCGGCGTCGGTGATCCTGTACGGGCCGCCCGGAACGGGCAAGACGACGCTCGCGTCGATGATCTCGCAGGCCACCGGTCGTCGGTTCGAGGCGCTGTCGGCGCTGGCGGCCGGCGTCAAAGAGGTGCGCGCCGTGATCGATGTGGCACGGCAGGCGGCGGTGCGGGGCGAGCAGACCGTGCTGTTCATCGACGAGGTGCACCGGTTCTCCAAGACGCAGCAGGATGCGCTGCTCGCGGCCGTCGAGAACCGTGTCGTGCTGCTGGTGGCCGCCACCACCGAGAATCCGTCGTTCTCCGTCGTCGCGCCGCTGCTGAGCCGCTCGCTGATCCTGCAGCTGCAGCCGCTCACCCCGGTCGACATCGAGACGGTGATCCGCCGCGCCATCACCGACCCGCGCGGACTGGCCGGCAAGGTCAGCGTCACCGACGAGGCGGTCGCATTGCTGGTGCAGCTGTCGGCAGGCGATGCCCGTCGGGCGCTGACGGCGCTGGAGGTGGCCGCCGAAACAGTCACCGAGTCCGGCGAACAAGTGACCGTCGAGATCATCGAGCAGTCGCTGGACAAGGCTGCGGTGCGCTACGACCGCGACGGCGACCAGCACTACGACGTCATCAGCGCCTTCATCAAGTCCGTCCGCGGCTCCGACGTCGACGCCGCGCTGCACTATCTGGCCCGGATGCTGGTGGCGGGGGAGGACCCGAGGTTCGTGGCACGCCGGCTGATGATCCTGGCCAGCGAGGACATCGGCATGGCGGATCCGACCGCGCTCCCGACCGCCGTCGCGGCCGCCCAGACCGTGCAGCTGATCGGTATGCCCGAGGCGCAGCTGACGCTGGCCCACGCGACGGTCCACCTTGCGACGGCGCCCAAATCCAATGCGGTGACCAACGCGCTCGGTGCGGCGATGGCCGACATCCGTGCGGGCAAGGCAGGCCTGGTACCGGCTCACCTGCGCGACGGGCACTACTCGGGCGCGCAGAAGATGGGCAATGCCGTCGGCTACAAGTACGCTCACGACCAGCCGGGCGGCGTTGCGGCACAACAATATCCGCCCGACGACTTGGTGGGTGTCGACTACTACCGGCCGACCGGCCACGGCGCCGAGCGTGACATCTCGACGAGGCTGGAGAAGCTGCGCGCGATCATCCGCCGCACGCGCTGAGACTCTGCAACCCCTTGACACCGTTCTGCAGCCCGCCTACCGTTGTAATCAACCAATCAATTGATCAAAAGAAAGGTTGATTATTGGCGGGTGGTGGGGACGAGGAAGCTCGGCTGGACCGGGCCTTCATGGCACTGGCCGACCCGGTGCGGCGCGCGATGGTGGCGCGACTGTCGCGAGGTCCGGCCACGGTCAATGAGCTGGCTGCTCCGTTCGGCATCACCAAACAGGCTGTGTCCAAACACATTCAGGTGCTGGAGCAGGCGGGTCTTGTCACCAGGACCCGGGATGCGCAGCGCAGGCCCGTGCACTTGGACGCCGCCGCGCTGGAGTCCTTGACCGCATGGATCGACCAGTACCGGCTCATCGCCGAACGCAACTACCGCCGGCTGGACGCCCTGCTGACCACGATGACAGATCAGGAGAAACCGACATGACGAACGCCCTCGACCTCACGGCCCCGGTCGACACCCTGGCCATGGAGTTCACCCGCGAGTTCGATGCGCCCGTGGATGCCCTGTACCGCGCCCACGCCGAACCCGAGTTGGTCAAGAAGTGGTTGGGCCCGCATGGGCTCGAGATGGACATCAGCGAGTGGAACTTCACCGACCACGGCGGGTACCGCTACTCCCACAGGAACGAGCACGGGACCTTCCACTTCAACGGCACGTTTCACACCGTGAGGCGCAACGAAATCATTGTGCAGACCTTCGAATTCGAGGGCGCGCCCGACATGGTGAACATCGAGTTCCTGTGGTTCGAGGACCTCGGCGGCGGCAGGTCCAGGCTGCGCGGCCGGTCGATCTGCCCCAACACGGACGCGCGCGACGCGCTGCTGACCTCGGGAATGGAGGGCGGCATGACGGAGGGTTACGAAAAGCTGGACAACCTCCTGCGTGTGATGTGACCGTCGTCCGCAATCGCGACGCGCACCGCGACGCTCAGCTCTGCGTCGCAAGCACTCTGTCGACGAATGCGCGCACCTTGCGCCGCAGCTCCTCGACCTGCGCAGCGCGTATGCGGTCGAGGTCGGTGCCTTTGTGGAACGCCGGGGGTAGCCGTCGGACGTTCGCAGGGCATCCGAAGTTGGCGCAGATCAGGCGACCATCGGATTTCATTGCGCAAAAAAGAGGTGATCCCGACTGGTCGGGGGCCCAGCCGGGATCACCATGGGTGGTGTCAGCGCGTCAGCGCATGATGCTGCCGCGACGGCCCGTCAGGCCCGTCCGCCGACGGCCCATCAGAGCCGCGACCAGCGCGACGCCCGCGGCGGCGACCACGACCTGCACGAGGAGCTCCATCCAGTCGATTCCCCCCGTCGCAGTGGGGATGCCGATGGCGCGGGCCAGCGCGGTGCCGATCAATGCCGACACGATGCCGACCAGGATGGTGAGGAGCATGCCGATCGGCTGCTTGCCCGGCAGAACGAGGCGCCCGAGCGCGCCGACGACGATGCCGATGAGAATTGCGGTGATGATGCCGGTGATGGTCATTTTTGCCTCCGTGGGATGTGCGGCTGTGGCAGGCATACCCTGGCCGAATTTCGAATAAACGCCCGCGTCAAAGCCATGTGCTGCCGTTGCGCTCCGTAGGCTCGGGCGAATGAACACCGAAGTGCTCGACGTCGACACCTCGCGGCGGCGCATCGTCGATCTGACCTCTGCGGTACGGGATTTCTGCGCCGGCGAGGCAGAGGGCCTGTGCAACGTGTTCGTGCCGCACGCCACCGCCGGTATCGCCGTCATCGAGACCGGGGCGGGGTCCGACGACGACCTGATCGAAGCGCTGGAGCGGCTGCTGCCCCGCGACAACCGCTACCACCACAGCCATGGTTCACCGGGTCATGGGGCCGACCACGTGTTGCCGGGGCTGGTCTCGCCGTCGGTGACGGTTCCGGTGGTCGACGGTGAGCCATTGTTGGGCACCTGGCAGAGCATCGTCCTGGTGGATCTGAACAGGGACAACACCCGGCGCACCGTCCGGTTGAGCTTCGTGTCGGGCGCAGAGCCCTGACCGGTACTGTGGTGCGGTCGAGTATTCGCAGGTTAAACCGAAGGACTACAGCACGTGCAGACACACGAGATCAGGAAGCGGTTCCTTGATCATTTCGTGAAGGCAGGACATACCGAGGTGCCGAGCGCCTCGGTGATCCTCGACGATCCGAACCTTCTGTTCGTCAACGCCGGCATGGTGCAGTTCGTCCCTTACTTCCTGGGGCAGCGCACGCCGCCCTACAACACCGCCACGAGCGTGCAGAAGTGCATCCGGACGCCTGACATCGACGAGGTCGGCATCACCACCCGCCACAACACCTTCTTTCAGATGGCCGGCAACTTCAGCTTCGGCGACTACTTCAAAAAAGGCGCGATCGAACTCGCCTGGTCGCTGCTGACCAACCCGGTCTCCGAGGGTGGCTACGGGTTTGACCCCGAAAGGCTGTGGGCCACGGTCTATCTCGACGATGACGAGGCGATCGGTCTGTGGCAGGAAGTGGCGGGGCTGCCGGCCGAACGCATCCAGCGCCGCGGTATGGCCGACAACTACTGGTCGATGGGCATCCCCGGGCCGTGCGGGCCGTGCTCGGAGATCTACTACGACCGCGGCCCCGACTACGGCGTGGACGGCGGGCCGGAGGCCAACGAGGATCGCTACATCGAGATCTGGAATCTCGTGTTCATGCAGAACGAGCGCGGCGAGGGCACCTCGAAAGAGGACTTCGAGATCCTCGGCCCGCTGCCGCGCAAGAACATCGACACCGGCATGGGCGTGGAACGCATCGCCTGCCTGCTGCAGGGCGTCGACAACGTCTACGAGACGGACCTGGTGCGTCCCGTCATCGATCTCGTCGCGAGCATCGCGCCGCGCGGGTACGGGCAGGGCAATCACGAAGACGATGTCCGCTACCGCATCATCGGCGACCACAGCCGCACCGCGGCGATCATCATCGGCGACGGCGTCACCCCGGGCAACGAAGGTCGCGGCTACGTGCTGCGCCGGCTGCTGCGTCGCATCATCCGCGCGGCCAAACTTCTCGGGGTGGAACGCCCGATCATGGGCGAGCTGATGGCCACGGTGCGCGACGAGATGGGGCCCTCCTACCCGGAGCTCGTCACCGACTTCGACCGCATCAACCGCATCGCGGTCGCCGAGGAGACGGCCTTCAACCGCACGCTCACGGCGGGGTCACGCCTGTTCGAGGACGCCGCCGAGGCAACCCGCGCGGCCGGGGCGACGGTGTTGTCGGGCAACGACGCCTTCACGCTGCACGACACCTACGGGTTTCCGATCGATCTGACGCTGGAGATGGCCTCCGAGGCCGGCCTGTCCGTGGACGAAGAGGGCTTCCGCGGTCTGATGGCCGAGCAGCGCCGGCGCGCCAAGGCCGACGCCGCGGCGCGCAAACAGGCACACACCGACCTGTCGGCGTACCGCGAGCTCGTCGACGCCGGCCCCACCGAGTTCACCGGATTCGACGAATTGACTACCGAGGCAAGGATTCTCGGTATCTTCGTCGACGGCAAGCGGGTGCCGGTGGTGTCGCACGAGCATGACGGAGGACGCTCCGGCCCTGACCGCGTCGAGCTGATCCTCGACCGCAGCCCGTTCTACGCGGAGTCCGGCGGGCAGATCGCCGACGAGGGCACCGTGACCGGAACCGGAGCGTCGGAGACGGCGAAGGCGGCCGTCACCGATGTCCAGAAGATCGCGAAAACACTGTGGGCGCACCGCATCAACGTGGAGTCCGGAGAGTTCGTCGAAGGCGACACCGTCGTCGCGGCGGTCGACCCGCGGTGGCGTCACGGCGCCACCCAGGGACACTCGGGCACCCACATGGTGCACGCTGCGCTGCGACAGGTGCTGGGGCCCAACGCAGTTCAGGCCGGCTCACTGAACCGGCCCGGATACCTGCGGTTCGACTTCAACTGGCAGGGAGCGTTGTCCGACGAACAGCGGACCCAGATAGAGGAAGTCACCAACGAGGCCGTCGAAGCCGACTACGAGGTTCACAACTTCACCACCGAGCTGGACAAAGCCAAGGCGATGGGCGCGATGGCGCTGTTCGGCGAGAACTATCCCGACGAGGTCCGGGTCGTCGAAATCGGCGGACCGTTCTCGATCGAGCTGTGCGGCGGAACGCACGTGCGGAGCTCGGCTCAGATCGGGCCCGTCACGATTCTCGGCGAATCGTCGGTGGGTTCCGGGGTGCGCCGGGTCGAGGCCTACGTCGGGCTGGACTCGTTCAGGCATCTCGCGAAAGAGCGCGCGTTGATGGCGGGCCTCGCGTCGTCGTTGAAGGTGCCCTCCGACGAGGTGCCCGCCAGGGTGGAGAACCTCGTGGAGCGGCTGCGTGCCGCGGAAAAGGAACTCGACCGGCTGCGGCTGGCCAACGCCCGCGCGGCGGCGGCGAACGCGGCCGCCGGCGCCGAGCAGATCGGCAAGGTGCGGCTGGTGGCGCAGCGGATGGCCGTCGGGATCTCGGCCGGCGACCTGCGATCTCTGGTCGGCGACATCCGCGGCAAGCTCGGTAGCGATCCTGCTGTCGTGGCACTGATCGCCGAAGCAGACGACGATGCGGTGCCGTTCGTGGTGGCCGTGAACCCGGCGGCGCAGGATCTCGGGTTGAGCGCCAACGACTTGGTCAAGGTCTTGGGGGCGGCGGTGAACGGCCGCGGCGGGGGCAAGGCCGACCTCGCACAGGGTTCGGGCAAGGGGGCGGCAGGTATCGACGCCGCGTTGGCAGCGATACGCGCGGAGCTGGGCCGGAGCTAACTTCGTGTCCGACACCGACTGGACCAGCCGAGTGCCCGACAGGCCCGGTGATCCACACGCGGCCCCGGACCCGGGCCGCGGCCGCCGCCTGGGTGTCGACGTCGGCACAGTCCGGATCGGCGTGGCGGTCAGCGATCCCGACGCGATCCTGGCGACGCCCGTCGAGACGGTGCCGCGCGACAGGCGCTCGGGCAGGCACCTGAAGCGGCTGGCCGCGCTGGTGGACGAGTACCAGGCAGTGGAGGTCGTCGTCGGGTTGCCGCGGACGCTGGCGGATCGGGCGGGGTCCTCGGCTCGGGACGCCACGGAGGTCGCCGATCTGTTGGCGATGCGGATCGCACCGGTGCCGGTGCGGCTGGTTGACGAGCGGTTCACCACGGTGACCGCACAGCGCGCTCTGCGGGAGGCAGGAGTACGAGCCCGCGGTCAACGGTCGATGATCGACCAGGCCGCGGCGGTGGGGATCCTTCAGAACTGGCTTGACCAGCGGCGGGCAACGCTGCCCGCACACGGAGAGGTCTTGGATGACTGACGACTGGCACAGTGAGCGCGCCGAGCCCTTGGCAGTGGGTCCGCCGAGGCGGCGGATGACGCGACGTGAGCGCGCCCGCGAGGAGCGCTACCGGCGCAGACGCAGGACGGGGTTGGTGGTCGCCCTGGCGATGCTCGTCGTCGTCGTAATCGGGGCCGTGTTCCTCGGATCGAAGATGTGGCACTCGCTGTTCGGTGGAACCAGCGACGACTTCGCCGGAGAGGGTGTCAACGACGTCGTCATCCAGGTGCACGACGGTGATTCGACGACGGCTATCGGGCAGACGCTGCACGACAACAACGTGGTGGCCAACGTCAAGACGTTCGTCGACGCCGCGGACGGCAACTCGGCGATCTCGGCGATCCAGCCCGGCTTCTACAAGGTGCGCACCGAGATTCCGGCGGCCGACGCGGTCGAGCGGCTCGCGGATCCGGCCAGCCGAGTCGGCAAGCTCGTCATCCCCGAAGGGCGTCAGCTCGACGACGTCCGCGACGTCAAGACCAATGTCGTCACCGAAGGCATCCTGACTCTCATCTCGAATGCGTCGTGTGTGGACCTCGACGGTGACCGGCGCTGCGTGCCTGCCGAGGAACTGAAGAACATCGCGGGCGCGGCCCAACCGGCGGAACTGGCAGTTCCGGAATGGGCCACCGATGCCGTCAACCGGATGGGAGCAGATCATCGCAGGCTCGAAGGGTTGATAGCGCCCGGCACCTGGAACATCGACCCCTCGGCCGAGCCCCAGACCATTCTGTCGACGCTGATTTCCGCCAGCGCGGCACAGTACGAGCAGAGCGGCTTGCTGACGACGGCGACCGCGCTGAACATGTCGCCCTACGAGATCCTGACGGTGGCCTCGCTGGTGCAGCGCGAGTCGACGCCGGAAGACTTCTCGAAGGTGGCCCGCGTCATCTACAACCGGCTGGCCGAGCGGCGGACCCTGGAATTCGACTCGACGGTGAACTATGCGCTGGACCGCATCGAGATCGCCACCACCGACGGGGATCGGGCTCAGGCCACACCGTGGAACACCTATGTGCGCCCCGGACTGCCCGCGACGCCGATCTGCTCACCGGGTGCACCTGCGCTCCTGGCTGCCGAGCAGCCGGAGCCGGGCGACTGGTTGTACTTCGTCACCATCGACATGCAGGGCACGACATTGTTCACCCGCGAATACGAGCAGCACCTGGCGAACATCGAAGTCGCTAGGCGCAACGGTGTTCTCGACTCGGCGAGATGACACGCGCCGGGCTGCGCCGGGCGGCTGTGCTGGGCTCACCGATCACGCATTCGCGGTCGCCGCAGCTGCACCTGGCGGCCTACCGGGCGTTGGGATTGCACGACTGGACCTACGACCGGATCGAGTGCACTGCCGACCAACTCCCCGCGGTGGTGTCGAGATTCGGTCCGGAGTGGATCGGGCTGTCGGTGACGATGCCCGGCAAGTTCGCGGCTTTGCGCTTCGCCGACGCGGCAACGGATCGGGCGAGCCTGGTGGGATCGGCGAACACGTTGGTACGCACCGAAACCGGCTGGCGGGCCGACAACACCGACGTCGACGGGGTGGCGGGCGCGCTGGAATCGGTCACCGGCCCGGCAGCAATCATCGGGTCCGGCGGCACCGCACCCGCGGCCGTCGTCGGGCTGGCCGCGCTCGGAGTCACCGACGTGCAGATCGTCGCGCGCAACCCTGACCGGGCGGCTCCGCTGGTGGCGCTCGCCGAGAAGGTCGGAGTGGCGGCGCGCTGGGTCGAACTCGGCAAACCGGTCCGAGATGTGGCAGCGGTGGTGAGCACCATTCCCGCCGAGGTGGCTGCGGCGTACGCGGAATCGCTCGCCGGAACGCCGGTGCTGCTCGACGCCATCTACGACCCCTGGCCCACCCCGCTGGCACTGGCGGTCCAAGCCTCGGGTGGTCGGGCCATCAGCGGGTTGCAGATGTTGCTCAATCAAGCGTTCGCGCAGGTGGAGCAGTTCACCGGCATGCCGGCCCCCAAAGACGAGATGCGGGCCGCCCTGCGCGACTGCTGAAATTGCCGCACCGTACCCCGCCGTGACACCCCTAGCCTGGACAGGTGGGGGAGATCACCGTGGCCGCGCTGTCGGCCTGGCTTATTGCGTTGAGCGCGTTCGACATTCGGCACGGTCGGCTTCCGAACGCACTCACGCTGCCTGGTGCCGCGGCCATTCTCGCGGTCGCGGTGTGCTCCGGGCATGGCCTGTCGGCCGTGCTCGGCGCCACGGCGCTGTTCGCCGTCTATGCGGCGGTGCATCTCGCGACGCCCGCGGCGATGGGCGCCGGCGACGTCAAACTGGCGGTGGGACTCGGCGCTTTGAGCGGTGCGTTCGGCCCGGAGGCATGGCTTCTCGCTGCCCTCGGTGCGCCGACATTCACGACTCTGGTGGGTCTCATCGGGCGGCGACGGACGGTGCCACACGGTCCGTCGATGTGCGCGGCCACCGCGCTGGCCGTGGCGATGTCATGGCCCTGCTTACCTCTGAGGTAATCGCCAGGGATGGTGACTGCCGCCATACTCACAGGCATGGCGAATCCACCGATTCTGTTGCTACACGGCATCTTTGGTCGACCAGCGTTGATGGAGCCGTGGACCCGCTATTTCGCCGACAGCGGATTCCGCTGTCACGCACCGGCTCTGCCCGGACGTGACCCGTCCGACGATGTCGTGCTGAGCCGCACCGGTGTGACGGACATGGTGGACGTCGCGTTGAGGGCCTATGACGCGATCGGGGAGCCGGCCGTCGTCATCGGGCACAGCATGGGCGGTCTGCTGGCGCAGAAGGTGGCCGCCGCGCGCGATCCGTTGGCGGCGGTGCTGCTGGCCGCGATCCCACCGGGTGTGCTGTGGCCGCAGCTCGCCGTCCTGCCCGACTTCGTGCCCCTGATGCCGACCGTGTTGGCCGGACGTCCGTTCCTCCCCTCACCGGAGGTGATGCGCAGGGTTCCGCTGCGCACGTTGCCCGCGCAGGAACAGGATCGGATCATCCCGAACCTGGTGCGTGACTCGGGCCGGGCGTTCCGGGCGCTGCTACTGGGTTCGCCGAGCACCCGCGTTGCCGCCGACGACGTCACCTGTCCCGTGCTGTGCGTCAGTGCAGGTGCGGACCGCAACGTCGCCCCGTGGATGTCGCGGCGGCTCGCCGCCCGCTACCGCGCCGAGCACCAGGTGCACCCGGGCCTGCCGCACTGGATCATCGCCGCGTCGGCCGTGCGCCAGGTGGCTCCTCCGGTGCTCGACTGGCTGCGCAGGGAGCTGGCACTGAGCTGAGTTTCGGGACCGTTCACGTGTCGTGCGAAAATGGGTCGCGTGTTGCGATGGACGACTGCAGGTGAATCCCACGGCCGGGCGCTGGTGGCCATGGTCGAAGGCATGGTCGCCGGTGTCCACGTAACGTCGGCGGACATTTCGGCCCAACTGGCCCGGCGTCGCCTCGGCTACGGCCGCGGCGCACGGATGAAGTTCGAGCAGGATCAGGTCACCGTGCTGACGGGCCTGCGCCACGGCGTCACCCTCGGCGGACCGATCGCCATCGAGATCGGCAACACCGAATGGCCGAAGTGGGAGACCGTGATGGCTCCCGACCCGGTCGATGCCGCGCTTCTCGCCGACAGCGCCGCCCGTAACGCGCCGCTGACCAGGCCGCGCCCCGGCCACGCGGATTACGCGGGCATGCTCAAGTACGGCTTCGACGATGCGCGGCCGGTGTTGGAACGCGCCAGTGCGCGCGAAACGGCCGCGCGGGTCGCCGCGGGCACCGTTGCGCGGGCGTTTCTGCAGCAGGCACTCGGGGTCGAGATCGTTTCCCACGTCGTGTCCATCGGCGCCTCCAAGCCCTACGACGGTCCGCCCCCGCTGGCGTCCGACCTGGCGGCCGTGGACGACAGCCCGGTCCGCGCCTTCGACAAGGAGGCCGAGGACTTGATGATCGCCGAGATCGAGGCCGCCAAGCGTGACGGAGACACGCTCGGAGGCGTGGTCGAGGTGGTCGCGCACGGGCTGCCGATCGGGCTCGGCTCCTTCACCAGCGGTGACAACCGGCTCGACAGTCAACTCGCCGGTGCGGTGATGGGCATTCAGGCCATCAAGGGCGTCGAGATCGGCGACGGGTTCGAGACCGCGCGGCGGCGCGGAAGCGTCGCTCACGACGAGATCTACCCCGGCGCCGACGGCGTCATGCGCTCGACGAACCGTGCAGGCGGACTCGAGGGCGGAATGACCAACGGGCAGCCCGTTCGGGTCCGCGCGGCGATGAAACCGATCTCGACCGTTCCCCGCGCGCTCGCGACCGTCGACATGGCGACCGGCCAGGAAGCCGTGGCCATCCATCAGCGCTCGGACGTGTGTGCCGTGCCTGCGGCCGGCGTGGTGGTCGAGACGATGGTCGCCTTGGTGCTCGCTCGCGCCGCACTGGACAAGTTCGGTGGCGACTCCCTGAACGAGACCCGTGCCAACATCGACGGTTACCTGCGTGCGGTCGCCGACCGCGCGCCGTCCGCCAACGGTGCCAGGGCATCGGGCTGATGGCCCCGAGAGCGGTCCTGATCGGGCTGCCCGGGTCGGGCAAGTCCACGATCGGCCGGCGGCTGGCCAAGAGCATGGACGTGCCGTTGCTCGACACCGACATGGCCATCGAGAAGACCACCGGACGCACCATCGCCGACATCTTCACCACCGACGGTGAACCGGAGTTCCGGCGGATCGAGGAAGAAGTGATCCGCGACGCGCTCGCCACCCACGACGGCATCCTGTCGCTGGGCGGCGGCGCGGTCACCACCGAAGGTGTCCGCGAAGCACTCCGGGGACACACCGTGATCTATCTGGAGATCAGCGCCGCCGAAGGGGTCCGTCGCACCGGCGGGTCGACGGTACGGCCCCTGCTTGCGGGCCCCGATCGTAATGAGAAGTTCAAAGCTTTGATGGCAGAACGCGTTCCGCTGTACCGGAAGGTGGCGACCATCAAGGTGAACACCAACCACCGCAACCCGGGGGCGGTGGTGCGCTATATCGCCGCGCGGCTGGAGGACCCCGATGCGAAGTCGGAGCGACGCCGACGACGGCCCGTGTGGCGCCGTGCGCCCCTGTCGCTGACGGCATCGCCCTCCACCGAAGCCCCGCCGAGCCCCGCAACGGTCGCGGCAAGGAAAGGCCGGGGCTCTTCCTGTATGCGAAAGGATGCCCAGTGACGGAGCCGGTGACGGTAGAGGTCCGCACAGATCCGCCCTATCCGGTGATCATCGGCACAGGTCTGCTCGGCGAATTGGCCCGCGTCCTCGACGGCAGGCACAAGGTCGCGATCCTGCACCAACCGACGCTGACCCAGACGGCAGAGGCCATCCGAAATCATCTGTCTGAGTTGGGGATCGACGCGCATCGCATCGAGATTCCCGACGCCGAGGGCGGAAAAGAGCTGCCCGTTGTCGGGTTCATCTGGGAAGTGTTGGGCCGCATCGGGATAGGACGTAAAGACGCGATCGTCAGCCTCGGCGGGGGAGCAGCCACCGACGTCGCCGGATTCGCCGCGGCCACCTGGTTGCGGGGAGTGGACATCGTGCACGTTCCGACGACACTGCTGGGCATGGTGGACGCCGCGGTCGGCGGGAAGACGGGCATCAACACCGACGCGGGCAAGAATCTCGTCGGCGCGTTCCACCAGCCGGCGGCCGTGCTGATCGACCTTGCGACGTTGGAGTCGTTGCCGCGCAACGAGATCGTTGCGGGGATGGCCGAGGTCGTCAAGGCCGGTTTCATCGCCGATCCCGTCATCCTCGACATGATCGAAGCCGACCCCGAGGCCGCGCTCGACCCGACGGGGTCGGTGCTCCCCGAGCTGATCCGTCGCGCGGTCGCGGTCAAGGCGGAAGTCGTTGCCGCCGACGAAAAGGAATCCGCACTGCGCGAGATCCTGAACTACGGGCACACACTCGCGCATGCGATCGAGCGCCGCGAGCGCTATCAATGGCGCCACGGCGCGGCGGTGTCGGTCGGGCTGGTGTATGCGGCCGAACTCGGCAGGCTCGCAGGAAGACTCGACGACGACACGGCCGCCCGGCACCGCGCGATCCTGACCTCCTTGGGGTTGCCCGTCAGCTACGACGCCGACGCGTTGCCGCAGTTGATGGAATCGATGCTCGGCGACAAGAAGACCCGCGCCGGGGTGCTGCGGTTCGTGGTGCTCGACGGGTTGGGCAAGCCGGGACGGCTGGAGGGGCCCGATCCGTCGCTGCTGGTCGCCGCCTATGCCGAGGTGGCGCGGGGCGCCGAATAGCAGATCGCCATCGCGATCACTCCCGGCACGACAAACGAAAGCGTCACCACGGCGCCGACGATGGCCGGGCCGGGGTCGACCAACCAGTCGTTCGGAAGTCGCGGCAGGCTCATCGCCATCCAGGTTGCCAGCACGCCGAGTGCAACGACGCCCACGGTGGCGACTTTGAGTGCCTGCAGCGTCATCCTGGCCGAATTGCTGCGACGCACGATGAAGAACAGCGACAGCAACACCACGGCCGCCGCGGCTGCGGCGATGACACCGGCGAACCAGCCGCCGGGGCTGCCGACCACGAAATGCACGAAGTCGATCATGGTCTCACTCAGCATCAGCGTGCTCGACATCGCCGCGGCGAAAGTCAGCCAGCTGCCGAGCCGGGCCAGAAATTCATAGCCACTGTGATCCTTGCCGGCGTGGGCGGCCATTCGGCCTTCGGCATGACCGGCCAGCATCCAGCCCAGCCCGCCGAACAGCGCGGTCCCTCCCACCGAGAGCATTCCGATCGCCAGCGTGCCCTGGGTCCACGCGGTCGCGCAGACTTCGCGCCGATCGCCGTCGTCGGCCACGGCCGTGCCCGTGAGCAGGCTGAAGACGAAGGAGCTCAGCACGAGAATCAGTGCGGCCGAGGAGAACAGCGCCATCGTGTGCACGCTCTCGCGGACCTCGCCCTTCAGGTACAACGCGATCGCCGTGATGAGGAACGCGCCGAGAGCCGCCGCAAGCTTCGCCAGATCCGAGGCCGACGACAGCATGCTCCACTGGTCGGACGAGCAGAGTTGGTCGAGGCCCACAGCAGGTGGAGCCTATGGCGTGACGCTAGTTCTCACGCCTGTCGACGGGGCGGGTCTGGTCGTCGTCGGCGACCGCGACCGAGGACGTCTGCTGTTCGCTCTCGGTGGCGGTCTGCTGGGTGTCGTAGTCCCGGTCGTCGCGCACCGCGGCGAAGACGTCGGTGTCGGCCCGATCGTCGTCCTCACGGCGGCGCGGGGTGTCGGGTGCCTTGCGGTCGACGAGCCAGTGCCCCAACGCGACACCGATGATGGCGAACACGAACACCAGCAGCGCGGTGAACGCGGCGAACGTGGTGATCTCGTTGATGAACCCCTCGACGTAGAGGTTCTTGTAGAACAAACCGATGAACGAGGCGACCGCGCCGCTGACCACCCCGGCGAACAGGCCCGCCAGCAGCCATGTCATCGCCAGGTCGTCGCGGCGGTCGGGGTCGGGGTTGCGGCGCGCATCGGAGCGGCCGTCGGCGTAGCCCCAGATCAGCACCACGAGCGCATAGAGCGCGACGAGGACGGCGCTGATCAGACCGGCCTTGGTCTCCCAGGCGTTGATCATGGCGCCCTGCAGCAATCGGACGATCACCATCAAGGCTGCAAAGACCAGTCCGCGCACCAACCACTTACCCATGGGGCCTCACCTTAGCGAGTAGCGTCACCGACCGTGACGATTTCCCAGCGCCGCGGCCGGTTGCGTCAACGACTCGCGGAGGCCGAGCTGGACGCCATTCTGGTGTCCGACCTGGTCAACGTGCGTTATCTGTCCGGATTCACGGGCTCGAATGCGGCATTGCTGGTCCTTGCCGACGACGAAACGCCGGTGCTGGCGACCGACGGGCGCTACCGCACCCAGGCTGCACACCAGGCCCCCGACGCCGAGGTCGTGATCGAGCGCGCGTGCGGGGCGCACCTGGCAGGGCGGGCCGCCGCGGCGGGCGTCCGCAAGCTGGGCTTCGAGAGCCACGTCGTCACCGTCGACGCATTCGCCGCGCTGACCAAGGCGGCAGGGGATGGGTGCGAGTTCGTCCGCGCCGCGGGCATGGTCGAGAAGCTGCGAGAGATCAAGGACGCCGGCGAGGTCGCGTTGCTGCGGCTGGCCTGCGAGGCTGCCGACGCTGCGCTGCGGGACCTCGTCGAGCGTGGCGGCTTGCGTGCCGGGCGCACCGAGAAGCAGGTGCGGAACGAGTTGGAGGCGTTGATGCTCGACCACGGCGCCGACGGCGCGTCGTTCGAGACCATCGTCGCCACGGGCGCGAACTCGGCCGTGCCGCATCATCGGCCCACCGATGCTGTGCTCGCCGCGGGTGACTTCGTCAAGATCGACTTCGGTGCCCTCGTCGCCGGCTATCACTCGGACATGACACGCACCTTCGTGCTGGCCCCGATCGCCGACTGGCAGCGCGACATCTACACACTGGTCGCCGACTCGCAGCGCGCGGGCCGTGAGGCGCTGGCGCCCGGCGTCGCTCTCAAAGACGTTGACGGGGCATCAAGGCAGGTCATCGCGGATGGGGGCTATGCGGACAACTTCGGTCACGGCCTGGGCCATGGGGTCGGCCTGCAGATCCACGAAGCGCCGGGAATCAACGCGTCCGCCGCCGGTACACTGCTTGCTGGCTCTGCGGTGACCGTGGAGCCCGGTGTCTACCTGCCCGACCGCGGCGGTGTCCGCATCGAGGACACGCTCGTGGTCGCCCAGCGCCCCGAACTACTCACCCGGTTCCCCAAGGATCTGGTGATCATCTAGAAAGCTAGGAGTACATCTCACCGTGGCATCGACCGCCGACTTCAAGAACGGGCTCGTCCTTCAGATCGACGGCCAGCTGTGGCAGATCGTCGAGTTCCAGCACGTCAAGCCTGGCAAGGGCCCGGCCTTCGTGCGGACCAAGCTGAAGAACGTGGTGTCGGGCAAGGTTGTCGACAAGACCTACAACGCGGGCGTGAAGGTGGAGACCGCCACGGTGGACCGTCGTGACGCGACCTTCCTGTACCGCGACGGCAGCGATTTCGTGTTCATGGATTCCGAGGATTTCGAGCAGCACCCGTTGCCCGAGGCGCTGGTGGGCCGCCTGGCCGGCTTCCTGCTGGAGAGCATGCCCGTACAGATCGCCTTCCACGACGGCACACCGCTGTATCTGGAGCTGCCCGTGACCGTCGAGCTCGAGGTCGCGCACACCGAACCGGGACTTCAGGGTGACCGCTCCAGCGCGGGCACCAAGCCGGCCACGATGGAGACCGGCGCGGAGATCCAGGTGCCGCTGTTCATCAACACCGGGGACAAGCTGAAGGTGGACAGCCGGGACGGCAGCTACCTGGGAAGGGTCAATGGCTGACCGCAAGGGTGACAGGGGGCGGCATCAGGCACGTAAGCGCGCTGTCGACCTGTTGTTCGAGGCCGAAGCGCGCGCTATCACCGCCGCTGAGGTGGCAGAGGCGCGAAATGCATTGGCGGACAAGCAGACCGATGACATTGCACCGCTGAATCCCTACACGGTGACGGTGGCGCGCGGGGTGACCGACCATGCCGAGCACATCGACGATCTGATCTCGGCCCATCTGCAGGGGTGGACGCTGGAACGGCTGCCCGCCGTAGATCGCGCCATCCTCCGAGTTGCGGTGTGGGAACTTCTGCATGCCGAGGACGTACCGGAGCCGGTGGCGGTGGACGAGGCCGTCGAGCTGGCCAAACAGTTGTCCACCGATGACTCGCCCGGATTCGTCAACGGCGTGCTCGGCCAGGTGATGCTGGTGACGCCGCAGATCCGCGCCGCGGCAGCCGCGGTGCAGGGTGGCAGCGACGGCGGCAGCGGAACGTAGATGGGCGCGCCGCAGGACTGGGCCCCGTATTCCAGCGTGCAGGACGCGGCGCGCGTCTATCTGCGTGATCCCGACCTCGCGCTGGACCAGATCCGGTCTGTCGTGGAACCGTCGGCGATCACGTCGTTCGTGATGTCCCGCGGCTTCACCGAGGAGTCCTGGGGTGAGGCGCTGTGGCAGGAGGTACTCGTCACCGACGGTCATCGGCTGATCATGTGGCGGGCCGACGACGACATGTCCGACCCGGGGGATGACGGCGAGCCGCACCGGATCCTGATGGCATCGGTGCGGTCCATCCTGCTGTCGACCATCACCGATCAGGTGTTGTCGACCGAATACGACGTACTGAGCGACGGCACCCGTCGGCTGGCGGAAGTCAAGCTACGGATGTACACCCAGCTGGTGACGCGGTCGCGGCAACGGACTGCCACCGAGACCGACATCTACTGCGAGTCGTTTCGTTTCGTGAAGTCCGTCGACAACGGCGGGCTGGCGCAGATGCAGAGACTGCTGCAGTTCGGCCGGGTGCTGTCGCGTTCCCTGTAGTCGGGTGAACAAAATGTGCGCAATCTGGCGGTCCGCGCGAGCGGTCGCGACGATGGTGGCGTGACGGTCTCACCACCCGACGAACGCACGTGCAAGCCGCATTGGTCGCTGGCCCGGACCTGGCTGCTGCAGCCCGGCCTTCCCGGCTTCTCGGCCGCCGAGGACACCGATGTCGACGTCGTCGTTCTCGACATCGAGGACGGACTGCCCGAAGCGCTCAAAGCCGACGGACGTCGCGCCGTCGCCGAGTGGTTACACGGCGGCGGGAGCGCATGGGTGCGGATCAACAACGCCTCTTCGCCCCAGTGGAACGACGACCTGGCCGCACTGGCTTCGGCGCCGGGTCTGGCCGGGGTGATGCTCGCCAAAGCCGAATCCGCGGACGATGTGGCCGCGACGGCCGCCCGGTTGCCCGCAGGCACCCCGATCGTCGCGTTGATCGAGTCCGCCCTCGGCATCGAGTACGCCCTCGACATTGCGCGATGCTGCTCGCGAATTGCGTTCGGCCTCGGTGACTTTCGCCGAGACACCGGAATGTCGGCCGATGCGATGGTGCTGGCCTATCCGCGAGCGCGACTGGTGATCGCGAGCCGGGCCGCTGGACTGCCGGCGCCCATCGACGGTCCGACGTTGCGGGACCAGTCCCGTCACCTCGCCCGGGAGACCGAAGTCGCCAAGGCCGCCGGTATGACCGGCCGGCTGTGTCTGGACGCGTCCCACGCAGAGACCATCAACACTCTGCTGAGCCCGTCCGCGCTGGAGATCGACGAAGCAAGGCGGACCCTTGCCCGGCTGGACGAACCGGGCGGTCCTTACGACGGCAGCGCAGGTCCCACCAGGGCGCGTGCCGAAGCTGTGCTTGACCTCGCTGCGAAATTGGGTGTGCAGTAGCCAGGTTCGCGGTCAGGCGGCTTCGAAGGTGGTGAGGTCGATGGTGTGGCGGACGATGCGGGTGCCTGGTGGCGGAGGGGCGATGGAGTGGTAGACCGCGTGGGTCGGGGTGTGGAACTCGGCGGTGTGGGTGCCGTTGTCGTCCCGGGTGTGGACCTGCCATCCGGGTGCTTCTTTGGCGTAGTTGCAGGCCTCGCACAGCCCTAATCCGTTGAGGGCGCTGGTCGTGCCGTAGTCGCGATCCGGGGTGGCGTGGTCGGTGTGGCGGATCGCGGCGTTGCAGTACGGGGTGCGGCAGGTTTGATCGCGCAGGCCGATGAATGCCGCCAGCCCTTTCGGGAAGATCCGCGCTCGCGATTCCATCGCCACCAACTGCCCCGATCTGGGGTGGCGGTAGAGGCGCCGCAATGTCGCTGTCGCGTCCTTGTCGGTGACGGCGTCGCCGAGGAGATGGCGTGCCACCGCGGTAGGCACCGGACCGTAGCCGGTGACGAAACCGGGGCTGTCATCACGGCCGAACAGTGTGGTGTCGGCCAGGACCAGATTCAGCGTCACATCGACGGGCTGGGCCGCCGACCTTCCTGTCACCCGTGCGTAGGCGGTATCGGTCATCACCTGCCCCCGCGAACGGCCATCGAAGGTCACGTCGGCTTGGCGTTTGAGGGCGGCATACATGCCGATCCCGTGGGCCAGCGGCATCAGGAATGTCACGTAGACCATGCCGTTGGGCGCCGGCCGGGTCGTCAGGCAGCGATCGGCGACGGCTTTGTTGCTTCGTTCCACTACCGCGGCGGCGTCCAGGCGGGCGGTGATCGCCTTGGCTTCGGCGGCGACCCGCCGGTTGCCCCACCCCTGAAAGCCCTGCGCCAGCTGATGCAGCTCTTCGTCGAACCGGCGGCGATCCTCGACCGACAGACACGACGATTCCCGCACGATCAGCATGGCTCGATACTCGGACAGGATCCCGGCCTCCAACGCGGCCATCGTGTACGGCATCTCTTCGACCAACGCCCGTGCCATCCCGAGGTGGGTGTTCCCGCAGACAGGCGCGTCGCGGCGGGCCAACGCCACCTCGGCGGCCAAGCCCTTCCCGCGCCGCGACTTCGGCACCCCGGCTGCCCGTTCGGCGGCCGCGCGTTTGGCCGCCCACAGCGCCGTCGCCCGGGCCTGGGCGGCAGCCGCTTTGGACTTCAGCTCCTCGCAGCGCTCGACCACGTCCCGCAGCTGCGCCTCCGACGCCGCCACATCCACATCGAACAAGTGTTCTAACACAAGACCGACGGTACACCCGCGCCCCGACAACTCGGACGCTAGATACCGAGGCCTTGATAGGTGTTGCGGACGAACTTGGGCTGCGCGCTCTGCAGCTTGGCAAGGGAGGTGTTGCCGGCTACCGCCGCCGCGGCGTCTGCGGTGAGGTTGGGCAGATTCTGGATCAAGTAGATGAGGATGACCTCGGCGGAAGGGTCCGCCTGCCACCACGTTCCGTAGGCGCCGGGCCAGGAGAAGGTGCCGAGTCCACCGGGGCCGAACAGCTGCCGTGACTTCGCGGGGTCGGTCACAACCGAGAGGTTGAGGCCGAAGCCTCGTCCGATCCAGAACGGCGCACCCAGGAAATCGTGCCGCTTCTGCTCATCGGTCAATCGGTCGGTGCGCATCAATGACACGGACTCCTCGGAGAGCACCCGCACCCCGTCGAGCGTTCCTCCGGCCAGCAGCATGCGGGCGAAGCGGAGGTAGTCGTCGGCTGTGGACCACAACCCGGCGCCGCCGGTGCAGAACGGGGGATCCACGATCGGGGCCGGGCCCATCACGTCGTGGCGCAGGGTGTTGTCCTTGTCGAGCTGGTACATCGTCGCTGCGCGGCGCCTGCCGGCGGCGCCGACGCTGAAGCCGGTGTCCGACATGCCCAGCGGCCCGAGGACCCGCTCGGTCAGCACGTCACTGAGCGGCTTGCCCTCGATGCGGGACAGGGCGATGCCCAGAACGTCGGTCGCGTGGCTGTAGGTGAGCCGCTCGCCGGGTTGATGCACCAGCGGCAGCGCGGCGAGCTCGGCCAGCCACTTGTCCTGATCCTGGCGGGTGGGGAGTTTGCGGTAGGCGTCCGACAGTGGGCCGAGGACCGAGAACATATAGGCGAGGCCGCTGCGGTGGGTCATCAGGTCGTCGACGGTGATGTGGCGTTGCGCAGGCACGGTCCGGTCGAGCGGACCGCGCGGCTGCGCGAGCACCTGCATGTCGGCGAGTTCGGGCAGCCACGTCGCGACGCGGTCGGTCAGCGAGAGCTTGCCCTCCTCGATCAGCGACATGGCGGCAGCCACCGTGATCGGCTTCGTCATCGAGGCGATGCGGAAGATGGTGTCTCGCTGCATCGGCAGCTGCGCCTCGACGTCGCGATACCCCAGCTCGTTGACCTGTCGTACCTCACCTGCATGCCACACCAGCGTCACGGCTCCGGCCAGTAAGCCCGCATCGATCGCGTCGACGACGGAAGCCTTGTTGCGGTCGAGGTTCACCCGGCAGAGGCTACCTGCCGGATTCCGGCGGAGAAGACGCGCGTCGCTGCAGCCAGGGCGACGTTCGACAGGTAGCCGATGCAGCCCACGACGAGCAGCAACCCCCATGCCGCAGCTGCATCGAAGTGTTGCTGGCTGACGATGAGGAGCCGGCCGATGCCGGCGCCCGACCCGAAGATATCGGTCAGTAGCGCGATGATCAGTGCCACCGACGATGCGACGCGGACCCCGAGCAGCGTGCCCGGCGCCAGGGAGGGCAGAACGATGCTGCACCAACGACGTCGCGGCGAGAGTCCGATGGTGCGAGACATGTCGAGTCGCACAGGCGGGATCGCCCGCCGCGCCGCAGCGGTGCTCAGCATGATGGGCCACGTGACGACGGTCGCGACGGCAACAATGCCGCTGGCCAAATTCGGGCCCAGAAGAAGGACCAACACGGGCACGAGGGCGGCGCCCGGGATCGCTGCGAGGAAATCCAGCGTCGGCGACAGTGCCCGATTGACGTGTTGCGACGCACCGATGGCAGCGCCGACGGACCCGCCGACGACGGCTGCCAGCGCCAACCCTGACACATACGTGGTGAGTGTGTGGCCGATCGCGGGGGCCAGCGATCCATCGACGAAAAGGTCGTTCAGTGCCGAAAACCACTGTGCCGGCGGCGGTAACGACAAGGACGTCGGCTGCCCCCACACCTGCCACAGGACCAAGAGCACCGCGAGCGGCAACAGGCCGCGGAGCGCGGGCACAGAAGCGCGAGTCACCGGTGCGCTCACGCTCGTCGACGGATGTCCCGGCAGCAAGAACCGGTACGCGGCCCGCAACCCGAGGTTCACAAGAATCCCGATCAGACCGCACACCACTGCGTATGCCCACATGCGCGCCGGGTCGAGCGCGTTGAGGGCCTGGACGAGCGCGCCGCCGAGACCCTTCGGGGTGATCACCATCTCCACCACAATCGTGACGAGCAGCGCCAGGATCGCCGACATCCGCGCGCCGACCAGCCACACAGGTGCCGCCGCGGGCAGCACGATCTTGCGAAGAGTCGCAAACGTTCCCAGGTGCAGCGTCCGCGCGACGTCGATCTGGTGGGGATGCACCGAAGTCACCGCGCCGGCGGTGTTGAGTACCATCGGCCAGAGCGCGGCGTAACCGGCCAGCACGACTTCGGTTTGCGTCGACGGACCGAAAGTCAGGACTGCCACCGGAATCAGCATGATGGCCGGTACGGTCCGGAAAACATCGATGGACGCCTCCACCCAGGCGCGCGCCCCTGGCGCCATTCCCAGCGCGGCTCCGATGGCGGTACCCATCACCACCGCCAACGCCGCAGCGGCTGCCATGACGCTCAGCGTGTGACCGACGGCGGCCGTGAGCGCGCCGTCGCCCATCTGTGCGCCCATCGACACGGCAATGTCCAGAGGGCTTGGAAGGTAACGGAAGTCGAGCAACCCAGCCCACACCGACAGCTGCCACGCCACGATCAACACCGCTGGCGTCAGGACGGCGGTTAAGGCGCGCTCACGCATTGCCGGGATGCAACGTCTCACCGAGAACGTGCCGTAGCCGGAGATACTCCCGCAATTCGCGGGTCGTCACCTGGTCTCTCTCCGAAGGCAAGTCGGTGTCCTCCAGTGCCGTGACCACGCCTGGCGGACCGCCCAGGACGAGGACGCGATCACTGAGGTAGATGGCCTCGTCGAGGTCGTGGGTGACGAAGACGACCGTCGTGCCGGTCTGCCGCTGGACGGCCAGAAGCACGTCCTGCAGAGATGCTTTGGTGATGGCGTCGAGAGCGCCGAACGGCTCGTCCATGAGTAGCACGGCGGGCTCGAGTGCCAGCGCACGCGCGATCTGAAGCCGTTGGGCCATCCCGCCGGACAGCCGCCACGGATAGTCCGCCGCGTGATCGGAGAGTTCCACCATCTTCAGCGCATGTGCGACACGTGTGCGCCGTTGCGCCCTGGGCATCGAGCCTTCCAGTCCGAGTTCGACGTTGCGGGCGGCCGTCCGCCACGGGAGCAGCGCGTTCTGATAGTCCTGGAAGACCATGACCACTCCCGCGGGCGGCGCCGTCACCGATGAGTTCGCGTATGTCAATGTGCCCGAGTCGATCCCGATGAGACCACCCATCGCCTTGAGCAATGTCGTCTTCCCGACACCGGATCGGCCCACCACGCCGACCATCTCGTGGGGATAGACGTCGAAGGTGAGGTCGCGTAGAACGGGTTTGGGGCCGCGCGCACTGTCGAGGTCGATGCTGACGTTCTCGAGCCGGAACAGACAGCCCGTCATGGACTTTGCCACACAAGAGAATTCACGTCCGGCTCAGAGTCGATGGATCCGGCGGCCCTCGCGATGTCGACGTAGGGGCCGAGTTGCGCGGGGGAGATGTCTACGGTCCAGTCGGGGAGAGGAGCTTGGCGAACCACCTCCGGTGACATCGTCAACCACTCGGACATCAGGGCCCTGGCACCGTCCTCGTCCTGGTCGAGGTACGCAATGGCGTCGCGCAGCGCGTCGCGCCAGGCGCGTATCGCCTCGGGATGCTTGGCCGCGAAGCTGCGCTGCGCGGTCCACACCGTCGTGACGGCGTCCTGTACAGCGCCGTCGCTGGCTTCCTGGACGGCCTCGACGACGACGTCCTCGTGGACGGTGAAGCCGCGAGAGGCGATCGCCGTGCTGTACGGGAGGGTGGCCACCACCGCATCCACCTGCCCAGCGGCAAGTTGATCGCCCATTGCCGGAAACGGTGTCTGGATGAATCTGACATCGTTGCGCTGCAAACCATTTCGCGACAGCAGGTACACGATGGAATCGGTGATGATGCCTGTCAGTGAGGGCACGGCGACGGTCTTGCCGCGAAGTTCGCCCAGCGTCGCGATCGAATCGTCCTTGGTGATCCAGACGGCGTTGGGACGCGGACGGGATTGAACAGATGTGCTCGACACGACCTGGATGTCGAGACCCTTCATGGCGCCGACCAGAACGAGTGTCGGTGTGTTCATCGCGATGTCGTACTGACCGTCGACCAGTGCCGCCATGAAAAGTGGCAGATCCGGGCCGTCGGTGATGGTGACGTCGAGGCCGTGGCGTTCGAAGATCCCCCGAGTGACTGCCGCGTGCACCGGGAGCGAATTTCCTGCCGGAAAGAGAGCGACGCGCAGACGTGTGAGGCCCTCAGACGGGGCCGGCGGCTCGCTGCAGCCGGCGATCATCGCGATCACCGTCGCGATGACCCACAGAGTGCGCCGTGCCGTATTGGATGTCATCGGCCGAACCCCCGTCCTCCCTCGGGCACATTCTGGCAGCCGACAACAAGTCCGACCTGCTGAATTAACGGTTAGGCGCACTCCTGCCCGCCCGCTATTCGACAATGACTGCGTGGAAGCAGGCAGCGGTGGACGGTGTGTGCCCCGCCTGCTCGACAGGGACGACGATCTCGGCGCGATCGACGACGCCCTGTCGGCAGCCGCCGCCGGAGCCGGCTCGGTTCTGGTTGTCGAGGGTCCAGCCGGAATCGGGAAGACCGCTCTGCTGGAACATCTTCGCGGGCGCGCTCTCGACCTCGGCATGGCGGCGACGAGTGCCCGCGGGGGAGAACTCGAGCGGGGCTTCGGGTTCGGGATCGTGCGTCAACTTCTGGAGACGGCGGTGCTGGGGGCCGACGCGGCCGAACGCGAACGGTTGTTGACAGGTGCTGCGCAATTGGCCGGTCCCGTGTTCACCGACGTCGCCGTGTCGCAGGAGCCGTCGGACGTCGCGTTCGCGACACTCCACGGTCTCTACTGGCTGGTGGTCAACATGGCAGAGCGCGCGCCGTTGGTGTTGATCGTCGACGACGCGCAGTGGGCCGATGAACCGTCGCTGCGCTTCCTGCTCCACCTTGCGCCGCGACTGCAGGGCCTGCGCATCCTTGTCGCGCTGGCCGCCCGAACAGGTGCCGAAGGGGTTCGAGAGGATCTGCGCGCGTTGATACTCGTGGCAGGACTCCCGGCACTGCGACCGCGCCCGCTGGGGGAGGCGGCGGTTGCCAGCCTGGTGCGCGCGAATCTTGGTGCCGGCGCGACCGATCAGTTGTGCCGCACCTGCGCGGACGCCACTGGAGGTAACCCGTTCCTGCTGGCCGAACTGCTCGGTGAATTCCGTCGTGAGGGCCGCGCTGCCGCGGACATCGACCCGTCCGAGGTGGGGCAGTTGGTGCCCGAACGCATTTCGCACTCGGTGCTGCTGCGCGTGCGCCGGCTCGGCACGCAAGCATCGGCCGTGGCGCGCTCGGCCGCCGTCCTCGGCGACTGGGCACGAATCAGCCTCTGCGCCGCCCTGATCGGGGTCGACGTAGCGACAGCGGCAGGGCTGGCCGGAGGCCTCGCCGACATTGAGGTGCTGACGCACGGAGAGCCACTGAGGTTCGTCCACCCGATCGTCCGGGCGGCCGTCTACGAGGACATGAGCGTGGTCGAACGCGCCGAGATGCATGCCCGGGCGGCCAGACTGCTGACACGCCAGCGATGCCAAGCCGGCGTCATTGCAACGCATCTGCTCGCCACCACTCCGGCAGCAGATCCCGGCGTCGTCGCCATCCTGCGCGAAGCGGCCAGGACCGCCATCACCGGCGGCGCCCCCGACACGGCCGCAGTGCTGCTGCGGCGTGCGCTCGACGAACCGCCGAGCGCCGCCGATCGCCCGCTGGTGCTCTTCGAGCTCGGCAACGCCGAATACGAGCTGGGGGACCCGTCGGCGACGCGCCACCTCACCGAGGCGATCGAGACCGCGGTCGATCCGCTGATCCGCGCACGGGCCGTGACCGCGCTGGCATGGACAAATCACCCCGACGCCGGCAGCCAGCGCGCCCAGCTTCCGTTCTACGAGCGCGTCGCCGCGGAGATCGCGAGCCACGACCACGAGCTCGAACTGCAACTCGAAGGCGCCCGGCTCGGCGCCCTGTTGCTCAACCCCGACCTGGAGCACAAGTTCGAAACCGAGGCCGAACGCTTTTCCGGCCTGCCATCACTCACGCGGGCCGAGTGCCTGATCCGGTCGTTTGTGGCCCGGCGCGCTTTGGAAGGCGGTCCTGTAGCGGTCGCCGGTGACCTCGCCGAAGAGGCGGCCGCGCATCCGGCGCTGGTGAGTGAGGGCGGGCACCCGCTGTGGCGGACGAACGTCACCATCTGTCTGATGGAAGCGGAGCGTTACGAGGTCGCCGAACACATCTTGACGAGGGCGATCCGTCACGCCGAACGCATGGGTTCGCCCCAGTGGCTGGCGCGTGCACTGTGGTTGCGGGGGCTTGTGCGCCATCGACGGGGCGACCTGCGTGCGGCGGAGGTCGACGGCCGCGCGGCCGTCGACATCCACGGCCCGCGAGCGCATTACACAAAGGTGCCCGGTCTCGTCGTGGTCATCGACACCCTTGCAGATCAGGGACGCACAGCCGAGGGCGACGAGCTGCTGCTGGACCGTGGCATGGATGCCGAGCTGACGCCCACGCTGTTCTCCGTATTGCCGCTGCTGGCGCGGGGACGAATGCACGCTGTCGCCAACCATCACCAGCGAGCGCGCGACGACCTGACCGATGCGCTGCGCCGAATCGAGCGCAGCCGCGGCATGTTTCCCTGGGCGAGTGACGCCCGGGTGGCACTTGTGCCGGTGCTGTTGGCGCTCGGGGACGAGGCAGGGGCGCGGTCGGTGGCCCAGGACGCTTTCGCGGCCGCCGAGATCGCGCAGTCACCGCGCCGGATGGGTGGCGCCCTACGGGTCCGCGGGTTGAGTGAAGGCGGCAGGACGGGCCTCGAGTCGCTGCGTCAGGCTAACGAGATCCTCGCCGACTCCCCGGCCCTACTGTGGCGCGCCGAAGCCATGGTGGACTACGGCATCGCCCTTCGCCGTGCCGGGCAACGCACTTCGGCGCGGTCGGTGCTGCGGGCAGGGCTGGACCTGGCGCATCGGTGCGGTGCCGCTCCGCTCGCCGACCGCGCGGCCGAGGAGATGCGGGCAGCGGGTGGCAGGCCACGCCGGCGCGCGGCCAAGGGTGCGGACGCGCTGACCGCAGGCGAGCGTCGTGTCGCCGAGCTCGCGGCCGAGGGCGTGAGCAACAAAGAAATCGCGCAGTCACTGTTCGTCACGCTGCGAACCGTCGAGATGCACCTGTCCAACACCTACGGCAAGTTGGGCATCCGCTCCCGGCAGGAGTTGGCGGCAGCGCTGGCTTCAGGAGCCGGCTACCACTAAGACTTCGGTCGATGCTTCGGTCGTTCGCTATGGTCCCGGCTGCGCCGGATCGCGAGAATTCTTCCCAGGGCAAAAGGTAACGCCGAGGGGGTGACCGCCGTGGAAAACGCAAAGCACATCGGGCGAATCGGGGGGCTGGCCGTCGCGCTGGGGATCGGCGCCGCGATCTGCGGGTCCGCGGGCGCGGCGTGGGCAGACGACGGTGCGTCGGAATCGTCGGAATCGAGCGCGTCGGCGACATCGGAATCCGGCACTGACGAGGGCGCCTCACACTCCGCTGGGGAGGGGACAGCGGAGCGTGAGGCGCCCGCCGACGCCGACGAAGACGAGCCGTCCGGGCGCCGAACGTCGAAGCGGAGCCAGACGGACGCCCCAGACGACGAGGGAGAGTCGCGGACGACGAAACGGGTCACGGTGTCCGAGCCCGACGACTCCACCGAATCCGACGAGGAACCCGAGGACAGCCCGGCTCCGGCTGCGGCGCTGTCGATGACGACCGCTGCGGGAGCGGGTCGACGTGAGAGCGAGACCACCGCGACGGCTACCTATACGCCGTCTTCGGTAACTGTCGGGCGAGGGCCGGCAGGAGTGGCGCTGGGAGACGGCGAAACCCGCGCCTACGTCGCGAACTCGACGGGACGATCGGTGTCAGTGGTCGACACTGCCAGCGGCGCGGTGCTGAAGACGATCGCGGTGCCGGGAAGCGCGTCGGCGGTCGCGGTTCACGGAAGCCGTGCCTACGTGACGCTGCGCTCGACAGGCAAGCTGGCCGTGATCGACACGTCAACCTACAAGGTGGTGTCGTCGGTCTCGGTGGGCTGGTTGCCGTCCGCGATCGCGGTGAATTCGACCGGGTCTCGGGTCTACGTCACCAATACCGGCAGCGGCACGTTGTCGGTGATCGACGCGACGACGAACCGCAGAATTGCGTCGACGTGGCTCGGATGGTCACCAGCCGGCGTCACAGTGAGCCCGGATGACTCGCGGGTGTACGCGGCGGTCACGGGGTCGGACCGAATCGCCGTGGTCAGTGCGGCAACCAATCGGGTCACCACCAACATCTCAGTAGGCGATTCACCACGCGACGTAGCGGTGACTGCGGACAAGCGCCTGTATGCGGCGTATGGAACCGGCACCGTCGCCGTGATCGACACAACGTCGAACAGTGTTGTCGTGCCGTCGATTTCGGTGGGCCCGACGCCGACCGCGTTGGTGATATCGCCGCGCAACTCGCAGGTCTACGTCGCTAACTCCGATGACTCGGTCTCCGTCATAGATACGCGCAGCGGCGGAGTGCTACAGACATTGATGCCGGTTACCTCTTCAAATATCGGTGACCACGACATCGCCGTGAGCGCGGACGGGGAACTTCTCTACATCAGCGACAAGACTGATAACACGCTGCGTGTAGTCGCAGTAAATGCCGCACCGGTGCTGACGGCGGGACCCGCCGTCGAGTCCGTGAATATCGAGACCGGCATAGTCTCAGGCACGTTCACGCTGACCGACGCCGACGGCGTAGGGCCGTATAGTCACTATATTTCCGCCGCGCCGTCCAAAGGCAGCGTCGAGATTGTGCAGGTATCGGCGGTCGACGGCGTGACAACCTGGCGCTTCACGTATACGCCTACGCTGGCCGCGCGCCAGCAGTTTTCGAACGGCACGGACGGCTTCACCGTCGTCGTGCGCGACTCGCTCGGTGCGGGTACCGCCGTCGTGGTCTCGGTGCCGATCGAAAAACTGTCGCTGACAACCGGAGTGACGCCGATATCGGTGGGGAATGGGAGCTATCCGGTCGAATCGGTTGTCAGTGGGAGCGACCTCTACGTGCTCAATTCTATGAGCGGAACGGTGTCGGTGATCAATCGCTCGACGCGGGTGGTCACTCACACGATTTCCGTTGGTCCCTGGGTCAGTGGGATCGCTGCCACCCCGGACGGCAAGAACGTCTACGTCGGGCAGTTCTGGACGGGATCCGAGGCGGACGAAGGCCTTGTCTCCGTGATCGACACGGCGACGAAGGCAGTGACCGCGACCGTGGAGGTTACGGGTATTCATTCCGGTGAGTTCGGCGCCTACTTGCGCCTCATCGCGAGTCCGGACAGCCGACGGCTATACGTGGCGAGCCAATTCAGCGGGACGATCTCTGTCATCGATACCCGGACGAATCAGCTGCTCTCCGAAGTCGATGTCGGCCAATGGCAGGGGCAGATGGTGATCACGCCTGACGGCACGCGGCTACTGAGAACGGCGGCGTTCGGTGCGGTGGAAGTCATCGACATCACGCAGACGCCGGTACTCGTCAAGAAGGTTCAGCTCAGGCCCGGTGTCGGCAACATCGGTTCGGCAAGCCTGGCCGTCAACGCCGACGGCACCCGCGCCTATGTGCTCACGACGAGCAACTACATCTATTCTCCGGCGCCGCAACCTCTGCTCTTCGGCGCTATATCAGTTGTGGACATCGATCCGTCGAGCCCGACCCACCTCACCGAACTCGACGTCGAAAACGTCGGCGCGCAAGGAGGTCTCGTTGTCGATTCCGCCGAGGGGCGAATCATTCTCAGCGATGGGGTAGTCCTCGACATCGAAACGTTGACTCCGATCTACAGGGTCCCGCACGCCGGCCCGATGACCCTGGATCCGGACGGAACGCTCTTCGTCACGTCCAGTGCCGCGGACGTGGTGTATGCGATCGACCTCGTTGAACCCGCTTCTCGCGCGTCCGCCTTGGCGGCGACAACGGTTTCCACCGCCGTTCCGGCATCCGGCACGGTGAATGTGGGTCGGGACCCAAGCGGTGTTGCGATCACTGAGTCTCGCGTCTACGTGGCGAATTCGACGGGAAAGTCAGTCTCCGTCATTGATCGGGCTACCGGCTCGGCCGTGGCGACCGTGCCAGTTGCGGGAACCGCAGTCGCGGTGGCGGTGAGCCCGAACGGCAGTAAAGCGTATGTGACCCTCAAGTCCGCGTCGAAGGTGGCGGTCATCGACACGGCCACCAACCGGGTCGTCGCTACCATATCGGTCGGCTTGTCGCCGACCGGTGTTGTCGTGTCTCCGAACAATTCTCGGGTATACGTGACCAACGTGGGTAGCGGGTCGATATCTGTCATCGACGCGGTCACGAACAAGGTCGTCAAGACAGTCTGGGCGGGATCCTCGCCTACGGGGGTCGCGATCAGCCCGGACGGTTCGCGGGTGTATGCGGCGCTGCGTGATTCCGATCAGGTGATGGTCTTCAACACTGCGACCAACGCCATTGTCACCCGGATCGCGGTGGGGGATTCTCCGCGGGATGTCGTCGTCACGGCAGACGGAAGCAAGGTCTATGTGGCTAATGGCGCCGGAAGTGTGTCCGTGATCAGCACCGCTAACAACGCCGTTGTCGGGTCCGCAATAACCGTCGGGCCGACGCCGACCGCGCTGACCGTCGGCGGCTCAAAGGTCTTTGTGGCCAACAGCAATGACACTGTGTCGGTGATCGACACCGCGACAAACAGCGTCGTGCAGTCCGTTGCGGTCGATGCCGCCGCCGAGTCGGGTGAGCACGACATCGCAATCGCCAGAGATGGCCGGACGTTGTTCGTCACCGACCTGAAAGACGCGGCGCTACGGGTGATCCCATTGGACACAGCAGCGAACCGGGCACCTGTAGTCGTCGGAACTCCGTCTTGGTCTTCGCCGAACTGGACGACAGGGGAGGTCACCGGCGGGGCGAGTTTCTCCGATCCCGACGGGGACGCATTGACCTACACGGTGACAGGGGGTCCCGCGCGGGGCACGGTCACACTGCGGCGAGTGGGGGACCTGACCGCGTTCACCTACCAGCCGACCGATGCGGCCCGTCAGGCTGCCTACACCACGTCAGGAGAGGACACCGACAGCTTCACGATCACCGCAAGCGATGGTGTGGCGACCGTTGCGGTGGCGTTCACGGTGGTCGTGGCGCCACAGTCACCCGTCAACCGAGCACCGGAACTGCAGGGTGCGCCCTCCATGCAGGTCGATCTCAATACCGGCCGCGTCTACGGTTCCTTCTCTGTTGCCGAGCCCGACGGCGACCTCGTCAGCTATAGCCATGCCAGTCCGATCCAGGGCAGTGTCAGCCTGTACGGGACGTCAGGACCTGCGACGACCTACATCTACAACTTCACCTTCTATCCGACGGACGCCGCACGTCAGCAGGCGGCGCAGACGGCAGGCGCTGACACCGTGCCGTTCGGGGTCACCATCAGCGACGGCCGCGGAGGAGTCACCAGCTTCACGATCGACCTACCTGTAGAGCCCAGGCCGGCCGACATGCCTGTCTGGCGGGAGCCGAGTGTCGCGACGTACGACGCCTTCACGGGCCGCACGACCGGCAGACTGAACGTGGTCGACCCCGACGGCGATCCACTGGTCTACCGGACGAGCTACGGTCCCTGGTACGGCACACTCGACATCGACAACGCGACGGGAACCTACGTCTACGTCCCCTATCTGAATGCCGACGAAGGCCAGTCGTCGTACGAGATCGTCACGGTTAGCGTCGATGACGGGACTTATGTCACACACCACGACTGGTGGGTTCAGACATTCCGAAACGACGTGGGCCCGCTCTAGATGCCGCGCAGGCGGTTACCCGACCACACCTGCTAAGCTCCCCGCAGTTTTCCGACATCCTTTAACGATCCGTCCCGTGAGGCGGAGAAGGAGGTCCGGCTCACACGTGGGCGCGCCAGACCAGACCGGTCACGACCGGGAGTTGATGTCCGCAGCGGACGTCAGCCGAACCATCGCTCGTATCGCCCACCAGATCATCGAGAAGACCGCGCTCGACGGACCCGACAGCCCGCGCGTGATCCTCCTGGGCATCCCGACCCGTGGCGTCACCCTTGCCGCCCGGTTGGCCCGCAACATCGCCGATTTCAGCGGCACCGAGGTCGCCACCGGTGCGCTGGACACCACGCTGTACCGCGACGACCTGATGAGCAAGCCGCCCAGGGCGCTGGCGTCCACCTCCATTCCCGAGGGCGGCATCGACGGCGCGCTCGTCGTCCTCGTCGACGATGTCCTCTACACCGGCCGCTCCGTGCGCTCGGCGCTCGATGCGCTCCGCGATCTCGGACGACCCAAGATCGTCCAGCTGGCCGTGCTCGTCGACCGCGGCCACCGCGAGCTCCCGATCCGCGCCGATTACGTCGGCAAGAATGTGCCGACATCCCGCAGTGAGAACGTCAAAGTCCGGCTGACCGAAGACGACGGACACGACGGCGTCCGGATCGCACCGACGGGAGGTCCTGCCCGGTAATGATGAAGCACCTGTTGACCGCGGCCGATCTCAGCCGTGACGACGCCACCGCGATCCTCGACAACGCCGACCGGTTCAGAGAGGCGCTCGTGGGCCGCGAGGTCAAGAAACTTCCGACACTGCGCGGCCGCACCATCATCACCATGTTCTACGAGAACTCCACCCGCACCCGGGTGTCGTTCGAGGTGGCCGGCAAGTGGATGAGCGCCGACGTGATCAACGTCAGCGCCTCGGGATCTTCTGTGGCCAAAGGGGAGTCACTGCGCGACACCGCGCTGACGCTGCGCGCCGCGGGCGCCGACGCGCTGATCCTGCGGCACCCCGCCTCGGGTGCACCGCAGCAGCTCGCGGAGTGGACGCACGACGAGGACGGCGGACCGTCGATCATCAACGCCGGCGACGGCATGCACGAGCACCCCACCCAGGCGCTGCTCGACGCGCTCACCATCCGGCAGCGGCTCGGCGCCGTCGACGGCAAGCGCGTCGTCATCGTCGGCGACGTCCTGCACAGCCGCGTGGCGCGGTCCAACGTCTCGCTGCTGCACACCCTCGGCGCCGAGGTCGTCCTGGTCGCGCCGCCGACGCTGCTCCCGGTCGGTGTTGCACACTGGCCCGTGACCGTCTCCCACGAGCTCGACGCCGAACTTCCGCTGGCCGACGCGGTGCTGATGTTGCGGGTGCAGGCCGAGCGGATGAACGGCGGCTTCTTCCCGTCGTCCCGGGAGTACTCGGTGCGCTACGGGCTGTCCGAGAAGCGGCAGGCGCGCCTCGCCGACCACGCGGTGGTGCTGCATCCCGGGCCGATGCTGCGTGGCATGGAGATCGCCCACTCGGTGGCGGACTCCTCGCAATCGGCTGTGCTGCAACAGGTCTCCAATGGCGTGCACGTCCGCATGGCGGTGCTCTTCCACCTTCTCGTCGGATCCGAGCAGGAAGCGATCAGCGCATGATTGTTCTGAAGTCCGTGCGCCCCTATGGCGAGGGCGATCCCGTCGACGTGCTGATACGCGACGGCCAGATCGTCGAGATCGGCAGCGGGCTGGCCGCCCCGGACGGCGCCGAGATCATCGACTGCGCGGGCCAGATCCTGCTCCCCGGCTTCGTCGACCTGCACACCCATCTGCGCGAGCCCGGCCGCGAATACGCCGAGGACATCGAAACCGGCTCAGCTGCAGCGGCTCTGGGCGGATACACCGCGGTGTTCGCGATGGCCAACACCGACCCGGTCGCCGACACCGCCGTGGTCACCGACCACGTGTGGCACCGAGGTCAGCAGGTGGGTCTCGTCGACGTGCATCCCGTCGGCGCCGTAACGGTCGGACTGAAGGGAAAGCAGCTCACCGAGATGGGGCTGATGGCCGCCGGCGCGGGTCAGGTCCGGATGTTCTCCGATGACGGTGTGTGCGTTGACGATCCGCTGATCATGCGGCGGGCGCTGGAGTACGCGTCCGGTCTCGGAGTGCTGATCGCACAGCACGCCGAGGAACCGCGGCTGACCGTCGGCGCCGTCGCCCACGAAGGTCCCAACGCCGCCAAGCTCGGCCTCGCGGGGTGGCCGCGGGCGGCCGAGGAGTCGATCGTCGCCCGCGACGCGCTGCTGGCCCGTGACGCCGGAGCGCGGGTGCACATCTGTCACGCCTCGACCGCAGGCAGTGTGGAACTCGTGCGGTGGGCCAAGGAACAGGGCATCTTCATCACCGCCGAGGTCACGCCGCATCACCTGCTTTTGGACGACTCCCGGCTGCAGTCCTACGACGGACGCAACCGGGTCAATCCGCCGTTGCGGGAGGCCAGCGATGCCGTCGCGTTGCGCCAGGCCCTCGCCGACGGCGTGATCGATTGTGTCGCAACCGATCACGCCCCCCACGCCGAGCACGAGAAGATGTGCGAATTTGCCAATGCCAGGCCCGGCATGCTCGGCCTGCAGACCGCGCTGTCCGTCGTCGTCGAGACCATGGTGAACCCCGGCCTGCTGACCTGGCGCGACGTGGCCCGCGTGATGAGTGAGGCACCGGCCCGCATCGTGGGCCTGCCGGATCAGGGCAGGCCGCTGGAGGTCGGGGAACCCGCGAACCTGACCGTCATCGACCCACAGGCATCGTGGACGGTGAAGGGCTCGGCGTTGGCCAGCCGCTCGGACAACACGCCGTACCAGGACATGGAACTGCCCGCATCTGTCACTGTGACGTTGCTGCGCGGCAAGATCACCGCCAGGGACGGGAAGGTCGGCTGGTGAACACCCCGACACTGGTCGCCTCGCTGGTCATGGCGGGGGTCTTGGTACTGCTGATCGCGGTGCTGATTCGCGCGATGATGCGCGGATGGCGCCACCGTATCGAGCGGCAGGCGCAGTTGGTGGGGACGATGCCACCGCTGCCCGACACCGTCGGTCCGGCACTCGTCCCGGCCACCAAGGGTCTGTACGTGGGCAGCACGTTGGTACCGCACTGGAACGACCGGGTCGCCGCCGGCGACCTCGGGTTTCGCGCCAAGGCCGTCCTCACCCGCTACCCCGAAGGAATCATGTTGCAGCGCACCGGCGCCGGTCCGATCTGGATCCCCGACGATTCGATCTCCGCGATCCGCACGGAAAAGAACCTGGCAGGCAAGGCCCTCACGCACGAGGGCATCCTCGCGATCCGCTGGCGCCTGCCATCCGGTGTCGAGATCGACACCGGATTCCGCGCCGACGACCGCCGTGACTACCTGAAGTGGCTCCCCGAGGAGGTCGCATGACGACACACAAAGCCGTCCTGGTTCTGGAAGACGGCCGCAGCTTCACCGGCACACCGTTCGGCGCCATCGGCGAGACCTTGGGTGAGGCCGTGTTCTCGACGGGCATGTCGGGATACCAGGAGACGCTGACCGACCCCAGCTACCACCGGCAGATCGTCGTCGCGACCGCGCCGCAGATCGGCAACACCGGCTGGAACACCGAGGACGGCGAAAGCCGCGGCGACAAGATCTGGGTCGCCGGCTACGCCGTCCGCGACCCGTCCCCGCGGGCCTCGAACTGGCGCGCCACCACCACCCTCGACGACGAACTTCAACGTCAGGGCATCGTCGGTATCGCAGGCATCGACACCAGAGCGGTGGTGCGTCACCTGCGCAGCCGCGGTTCGATGAAAGCCGGCGTGTTCAGCGGGCCCGCCGCCGAGTCGCCGGTCGACGAGCTGGTGGCCCGCGTCCGTGCCCAAGGGTCCATGCTGGGTGCCGACCTGGCCGGTGAGGTCAGCACCGACGCCGATTACGTCGTGGAACCCGAAGGGCAGCACAGGTTCACCGTCGCCGCACTCGACCTCGGCATCAAGACCAACACGCCGCGAAACTTCACCAGGCGTGGTGTCCGCAGCGTCGTGCTGCCCTCCTCGACGACGTTCGCCCAGATCGCCGACCTCAAACCCGACGGGGTGTTCCTGTCGAACGGGCCGGGTGACCCGGCCACCGCCGATCACGTCGTGGCGGTGACCCGTGAGGTGCTCGGTGCGGGCATCCCGCTGTTCGGCATCTGCTTCGGCAATCAGATCCTGGGTCGCGCACTCGGGCTGTCGACGTACAAGATGGTCTTCGGTCACCGCGGCATCAACATTCCGGTCATGGACCACGCGACCGGGCGGGTGGCGATCACCGCCCAGAATCACGGGTTCGCCCTCGAAGGCGAGGCCGGCCAGACGTTCGACACCGAGTTCGGCCAGGCCGAAGTCAGCCACACCTGCGCCAACGACGGTGTGGTGGAAGGTGTTCGGCTGTCCAACGGTCGCGCCTTCTCGGTGCAGTACCACCCCGAGGCGGCCGCGGGACCGCGCGACGCCGAGTACCTGTTCGACCGGTTCGTCGATCTGATGGCGGACGGCAAGTGACAGTGGGGGCACGGCCGTCGCGCGTGAGGGTGCGCGTTCGTACAAGTTTCCGCGGAGTGTCGCGTGCAGACACGCGCGCTCGCGGTGAAAGGGGACAGTAGATGCCGCGTCGCTCAGACCTCAACCACGTCCTGGTGATCGGGTCCGGCCCGATCCTGATCGGGCAGGCCGCCGAGTTCGACTACTCGGGCACCCAGGCGTGCCGCGTGCTGCGGGCCGAAGGCCTCGAAGTCACGCTGATCAACTCCAACCCGGCGACGATCATGACCGATCCCGAGTACGCCGACCACACCTACGTCGAGCCCATCACCGCGGACTTCGTCGAGAAAGTCATCGCCCAGCAGGCCGAGCGCGGCAACAAGATCGACGCGCTGCTGGCCACCCTCGGCGGGCAGACCGCCCTGAACACGGCGGTCAAGCTCTACGAAACGGGCATCCTGGAGCGCTACGGCGTCGAGATGATCGGCGCGGACTTCGACGCCATCCAGCGTGGCGAGGACCGCCAGAAATTCAAGGACATCGTCAGCAAGGTGGGAGGGGAGTCGGCGCGCTCCCGTGTGTGTTTCACGATGGACGAGGTCCGCGACACCGTTGCCGACGTCGGTCTGCCCGTTGTCGTGCGGCCCAGCTTCACCATGGGTGGCCTCGGTTCGGGTATGGCGTACTCGGTCGAGGAGGTCGAGCGGATGGCGGGCGAGGGCCTTGCCGCGTCCCCGACGGCCAACGTGCTGATCGAGGAGTCCATCTTCGGCTGGAAAGAGTACGAACTGGAGCTGATGCGCGACCACCACGACAACGTGGTGGTCGTCTGCTCCATCGAGAACTTCGACCCGATGGGCGTGCACACCGGCGACTCTGTGACCGTCGCTCCGGCGATGACGCTCACCGACCGCGAATACCAGACCATGCGCACGCTGGGCATCGAAATCCTGCGCGAGGTCGGGGTCGACACGGGCGGCTGCAACATCCAGTTCGCCGTGAACCCCAAAGACGGTCGGCTGATCGTCATCGAGATGAATCCGCGCGTGTCGCGCTCGTCGGCACTGGCCTCCAAGGCAACGGGCTTCCCGATCGCCAAGATCGCCGCCAAGTTGGCCATCGGCTACACGCTCGACGAGATCGTCAACGACATCACCAAGGAGACGCCGGCCTGCTTCGAGCCGACACTGGACTACGTCGTCGTCAAGGCTCCCCGGTTCGCGTTCGAGAAGTTCCCCGGCGCCGACGCCACCCTGACCACGACGATGAAATCGGTCGGTGAGGCGATGTCGTTGGGCCGCAACTTCATCGAGGCCCTCGGCAAGGTGATGCGCTCGCTGGAGACCAGCAGGGCCGGTTTCTGGACGGGGGAGGACCCCGACGGCGATGTCGCCGACGTCCTCAACCGGCTCCGCACCCCCACCGACGGGCGCCTCTACGACCTTGAATACGCGCTGCGCCTGGGCGGGACCGTGGAGGAGGTCGCCGAAGCCTCGGGCGTCGACCCGTGGTTCGTCGAGCAGATCGCGGGGCTGGTCGCGTTGCGCACGGAGCTGATCGACGCGCCGGTGCTGGAGGCCGAACTTCTGCGCCGATGCAAGCACCACGGGCTCTCGGACCGCCAGATCGCCGCGCTGCGACCGGAATTGGCGGGGGAGATGGGCGTGCGCTCGCTGCGTCAGCGGCTCGGCATCCATCCCGTCTACAAGACCGTCGACACCTGCGCCGCCGAATTCGAGGCCAAGACGCCCTACCACTACAGCAGCTACGAACTCGATCCGGCGGCCGAGACCGAGGTCGCGCCGCAGGCCGACCGGCCCAAGGTGCTCATCCTCGGATCCGGCCCCAACCGCATCGGCCAGGGCATCGAGTTCGACTACAGCTGTGTGCACGCCGCGACGACGCTGAGCCAGGCCGGCTTCGAGACGGTGATGATCAACTGCAACCCCGAGACCGTGTCGACCGACTACGACACCGCCGACCGGCTGTACTTCGAACCGCTCACGTTCGAAGACGTGCTGGAGATCTATTACGCCGAGCAAGCTTCCGGCGCGGGGGGTCCCGGCGTGGTCGGCGTCATCGTGCAACTCGGCGGGCAGACTCCGCTCGGGCTGGCGGAGCGGCTGGAGAAGGCGGGCGTGCCGATCGTCGGCACCAAGCCCGAGGCCATCGACCTTGCCGAGGACCGCGGTGAGTTCGGCGAGGTGCTGCGCCGAGCCGGTCTGCCGGCGCCGCGCTTCGGCATGGCGACCAGCTTCGACCAGGCCCGCCGCATCGCCGCCGAGATCGGCTACCCGGTGCTGGTGCGGCCCTCCTACGTCCTGGGCGGGCGCGGCATGGAGATCGTCTACGACGAGGACACGCTGGAGGGCTACATCACTCGTGCCACCCAGCTCTCGCCCGAACACCCGGTGCTGGTCGACCGCTTCCTCGAGGACGCGATCGAGATCGACGTGGACGCGCTGTGCGACGGCAGCGAGGTCTACATCGGCGGCGTGATGGAGCACATCGAGGAGGCCGGTATCCACTCGGGCGACTCCGCGTGCGCCCTGCCCCCGGTGACGCTGGGCCGCAGCGACATCGACGCGGTGCGCCGCGCAACCGAGGCGATCGCATTCGGCATCGGCGTCGTCGGCCTGCTCAACGTGCAGTACGCGCTCAAGGACGACGTCCTCTACGTACTCGAAGCCAACCCGCGGGCCAGCCGCACCGTGCCGTTCGTGTCCAAGGCGACCGCGGTGCCGCTGGCCAAGGCGTGCGCCCGAGTCATGTTGGGCGCCACCATCGCCGAGCTGCGGGAAGAGGGCGTGCTGGCGCAGACCGGTGACGGTGCCACCACCGCCCGCAGCGCCCCGGTCGCGGTGAAGGAAGCCGTTCTGCCGTTCCACCGGTTCCGCAAATCCGACGGCAGCCAGATCGACTCGCTGCTCGGGCCCGAGATGAAGTCGACCGGTGAGGTGATGGGCATCGCCCACGACTTCGGCAGCGCGTTCGCCAAGAGTCAGACCGCCGCCTACGGTTCGCTACCGGCACACGGCACCGTCTTCGTGTCGGTGGCCAACCGGGACAAGCGCTCACTGGTGTTCCCGGTGAAGCGTCTCGCCGACCTCGGATTCAAGATCCTGGCCACCGAGGGCACCGCGGAGATGCTGCGGCGCAACGGAATTCCGTGCGACGAGGTGCGCAAGCACTTCGAACAGCCCAGTGGAACCGATCGTCGTATCTCCGCGGTCGACGCCATCAAGGCCGGGCAGGTCGACATGGTGCTCAACACCCCGTACGGCAACTCGGGGCCGCGCATCGACGGCTACGAGATCCGCTCGGCGGCGGTGTCGATGAACATCCCGTGCGTGACGACCGTGCAGGGTGCTTCGGCCGCAGTCCAGGGCATCGAGGCGGGTATCCGCGGGGACATCGGCGTGATGTCGCTGCAGGAACTGCACAGCACTCTGGGGTCCTGACCGTGGACGGGTTCGGTAACCGCCTCGCCGCCGCGATCGCGTCCCGCGGTCCGCTGTGCCTCGGCATCGACCCGCACCCCGAACTGCTGCGCGCGTGGGGTCTCGGCGTGGACGCCGAAGGCCTCGCGCGTTTCAGCGACATCTGCGTGACGGCGTTCGGCGGCTTCGCCGTGGTGAAGCCCCAGGTCGCGTTCTTCGAGACCTACGGATCGGCGGGTTATGCGGCGCTGGAGACCACGATCGAAGGGCTGCGCGACGCGGGCGTTCTGGTGCTCGCCGACGCCAAACGGGGCGACATCGGTTCGACGATGGCGGCGTACGCCGCGGCGTGGGCCGGAGAGTCCCCGCTGACGTCCGACGCGGTGACGGCCTCGCCGTATCTGGGCTTCGGATCGCTGCAGCCACTGCTCGACGTGGCGCTCGACCACGGGCGCGGTGTCTTCGTCCTCGCGGCGACGTCGAACCCCGAGGGGGCGTCCGTCCAGCGCGCCGACGCGCAGGGCCGCACCGTCGCCCAGTCGATCGTCGACGCCGCCGCGGCGGTGAACCGGTCCGGCGGGCTCGGTTCGGTGGGAGTGGTCGTCGGGGCCACGTTGAGCTCGCCTCCCGATGTCAGCGCGCTGAACGGGCCGGTCCTGGTGCCCGGCGTCGGCGCTCAGGGCGGCCGTCCCGAGGCCCTGGCAGGCCTGGGAGGCGCCCAATCGGGGCAACTGCTGCCCGCCGTCTCTCGGGAGGTGTTGCGCGCGGGTCCTGACATCTCAGCGCTGCGCGACGCCGCGGAGCGCATGCGCGACGCCGTCGCGTACCTCGCCTGAGCTGCGCTCGTTACTGCACCGAGGCCGAACCGCGACACGCCCGACACACTTGACCAGGGAAAATTCTCATGCCGTCGGCCGCTCTCCGCACGCCGCACGGTGAGCCGGCCCCGGCCGGCGCTGCGCCCACACCGCTGATCGTGCCCGAAAACCCACGATAAGCAGGTGATTTGTTGCAGGCGCGCGTTGCTGAACGCCCCTCTCGGGTAGCCCGGGTCCGCCCTGCCGCAAGGGGCGGGCCCGGCCTACACGCTGGGCTTTTGACCCGACAACCCGGGGGTGGGGTTAGCTTTCGTCAGCGCGCGTGGGTACGGTCGTCCACGCTGGCTGGTTATGGCTGCGCCACGACCAGCCGAGACAAATCAGTAATGGTGACGAAGACGGAGGAACCCGTGGCCCTTCCCCAGTTGACCGACGAACAGCGCGCGGCAGCGTTGGAGAAGGCTGCTGCCGCACGGCGAGCGCGAGCGGAGCTCAAGGACCGGCTCAAGCGCGGCGGCACCAACCTCAAGCAGGTGCTCAAGGACGCCGAGACCGACGAGGTCTTGGGCAAGATGAAGGTTTCCGCACTCCTGGAGGCTCTGCCGAAGGTCGGCAAGGTCAAGGCGCAGGAAATCATGACCGAGCTCGAGATCGCCCCGACCCGCCGCCTGCGCGGCCTGGGTGATCGTCAGCGCAAGGCCCTGCTGGAAAAGTTCGACTTCTCGTAAAGGGAGGTCAGTGAGCGAAGGCGGAGGGCCGGGCGACACGCCCAGGGCCGCGGTCCTGGTGTTGTCCGGCCCGTCTGCCGTCGGGAAGTCCACTGTCGTCCGGTGCGTTCGGGAACGAGTCGCCGACCTGTACTTCAGCGTCTCGGTGACGACGCGCGCGCCGCGTCCCGGCGAGGTCGACGGAGTGGACTACAGCTTCGTGACGGCAGAGCAGTTTCAGCAGCTCATCCACGACGGCGCCCTGCTGGAATGGGCGGAGATCCACGGTGGGCTCCACCGCTCGGGAACTCCCTCCGCACCCGTTCGTGCGGCGACGGCCGCCGGCCGCCCGGTGCTGATCGAGGTGGACCTCGCCGGCGCGCGAGCGGTCAAGCAGGCAATGCCCGAAGCCACCACGGTCTTTCTCGCCCCGCCCAGCTGGGAGGCATTGGAGAACCGGTTGATCGGCCGCGGAACCGAGACGCCGGAGGCGATGGCCCGCCGGTTGCAGACGGCCAAGGCCGAACTGGCCGCCCAGGGCGACTTCGACGTGGTGGTCGTCAACAGTCAATTGGAGTCTGCCTGCGCGGAATTGGTATCCTTGCTGGTGGCCCACGCGCCGGTACGGCGCGATCAGCCCTAATATCCAAGACTTTTTCAGGAGATTTTCTACGTGAGCACCCCCGATACGCGGCTCGCCGCGGTGGATATCGATCCGTCCGCCGCCAGTGCCTACGACACGCCGCTGGGCATCACCAACCCGCCCATCGACGAGTTGCTGGACCGCGCGTCGAGCAAGTATGCGCTGGTCATCTACGCCGCCAAGCGTGCTCGCCAGATCAACGACTACTACAACCAGCTCGGCGACGGCATCCTCGAATACGTCGGTCCGCTCGTCGAGCCGGGTCTGCAGGAAAAGCCGCTCTCGATCGCCATGCGCGAGATCCACGGGGATCTGCTCGAGCACACCGAGGGCGACTAGCCGGCGGGCGGGCCAGGGGGTGGCTGCCAAGCGGATCATCGTCGGCGTCGCCGGCGGAATCGCCGCCTACAAGGCGGCGACCGTCGTCCGTCAGCTCACCGAGGCCGGGCATTCCGTCCGGGTCGTCCCCACTGAATCCGCTCTCAAGTTCGTCGGGGCTGCGACTTTCGAGGCGCTGTCCGGAAACCCGGTGCACACCGGGGTGTTTCAGGATGTTCACGAGGTACCCCACGTCCGCATCGGCCAAGCCGCCGACCTCGTCGTGGTGGCCCCCGCCACCGCCGACCTGCTTGCCCGGGCCGCGAGCGGCCGTGCCGACGACCTTCTGACCGCCACCCTGCTGACCGCCCGATGTCCGGTGCTGTACGCGCCCGCGATGCACACCGAGATGTGGCTGCACCCCGCGACTGTCGACAACGTGGCGACGCTGCGCCGGCGCGGATCGATCGTGATGGAACCCGCGTCGGGGCGGCTGACGGGCGCCGACACCGGACCGGGCCGCCTGCCGGAAGCCGAAGAGATCACCACGCTGTCTCAGCTGCTGCTCGCCCGCAACGATGCGTTGCCCTATGACCTTTCCGGCGTCAAGGTCTTGGTGACCGCGGGCGGAACGCGCGAACCGATCGACCCCGTCCGCTTCATCGGCAACCGCAGCTCGGGCAAGCAGGGCTATGCGATGGCCCGCGTGATGGCCCAGCGCGGGGCCGAGGTGACGTTGATCGCCGGGAACACCGCCGGCCTGATCGATCCGGCGGGCGTGCATGTCACCCATGTCGGATCGGCCACCCAGCTGCGCGATGCCGTCTCCAAGCACGCTCCCGACGCGAATGTTCTCGTGATGGCCGCCGCCGTCGCCGATTTCCGGCCCGCGCATCCCGCCACGAACAAGATCAAAAAGGGACCGGACGCCACCACCGACCCGGCCATCGAGCTCGTCCGCAACGACGATGTCCTCGCCGGCGCGGTCCGCGCCCGTCAGGACGGCCAGCTCCCGAACATGGCTGCGATCGTCGGATTCGCGGCGGAGACCGGCGACGCCAACGGCGACGTCCTGTTCCATGCCAGGGCGAAGCTGAAGCGCAAAGGATGCGATCTCCTGGTGGTCAACGCCGTGGGCGAGAACCGCGCTTTCGAGGTCGACCACAACGACGGTTGGCTGTTGTCGGCCGACGGGGCAGAGTCCGCCTTGGAGCACGGGTCGAAGACCGTGATCGCGAGCCGTATTGTGGACGCGATCGTGGCTTTCCTGCACACCGGTGCGAGGTAGCCCGACGAGCACACATCGTCAGCATGCGCGTAAGGGTTGCGCGCAGCGGGGGGACACGCTTGGGTGCTAAAGGCGCCGGAGTCTCGTGCCATCGCGACAGGTATAGGTTGACAGACACAGGTCTGTTGACTGACTAACTATCTCAGGCGTGCTTGAGTGAAAGGGATCGAACGTGAGTGAAGCTCGGCTGTTTACCAGTGAGTCGGTGACCGAAGGGCACCCCGACAAGATCTGTGACGCCATCAGCGACTCGGTGCTGGACGCTCTGCTCGCCGGCGACCCGAAGTCCCGTGTGGCTGTCGAGACACTGGTGACCACCGGCCAGGTGCATGTTGTGGGCGAGGTGACCACCTCGGCCAAGGAGGCGTTCGCCGACATCACCAACACCGTTCGGGCCAGGGTCCTCGACATCGGTTACGACCACTCCGACAAGGGCTTCGACGGCCTCACCTGCGGCGTGAACATCGGCATCGGTGCGCAGTCGCCCGACATCGCGCAAGGCGTCGACACCGCCCACGAGACGCGGGTCGAGGGTGCGGGCGACCCGCTCGACGCGCAGGGCGCGGGCGACCAGGGCCTGATGTTCGGCTACGCCATCGCCGACACCCCGGAACTGATGCCGCTGCCGATCGCGCTGGCGCACCGGCTGTCGCGCAAGCTCACCGAGGTCCGCAAGAACGGCACGCTGGACTACCTGCGTCCCGACGGCAAGACCCAGGTGACGGTGCAGTACGACGGCACCACGCCGGTACGCCTCGACACCGTGGTCCTGTCGACCCAGCACGCCGACGGCATCGATCTCGACAGCCAGCTGACCCCCGAGATCAAGCAGCACGTCATCGACGCTGTGCTCGCCGAACTGGCCCACGACACCCTCGACACCTCGGCGCCGCGCATCCTGGTCAACCCGACCGGCAAGTTCGTGCTCGGCGGGCCGATGGGCGACGCCGGGCTGACCGGCCGCAAGATCATCGTCGACACCTATGGCGGGTGGGCCCGCCACGGCGGCGGCGCGTTCTCCGGCAAAGATCCGTCGAAGGTCGACCGGTCCGCCGCGTACGCGATGCGCTGGGTGGCCAAGAATGTCGTGGCAGCCGGCCTGGCCCAGCGTGTCGAGGTGCAGGTCGCCTACGCCATCGGCAAGGCAGCCCCGGTGGGTCTCTTCGTCGAGACGTTCGGTTCGGAGACCGTGGACCCGGTCAAGATCGAGAAGGCGATCGGCGAGGTGTTCGACCTGCGCCCCGGCGCCATCATCCGGGACCTGGACCTGCTGCGCCCGATCTACGCGCCCACGGCGGCCTATGGTCACTTCGGCCGCACCGACATCGACCTGCCCTGGGAGCAGCTCGACAAGGTCGACGAGCTGAAGTCCGCGGTCTAGACGCTCATAACGACGAAAGCCCCGTGGCCGGACGGCCACGGGGCTTTCGCGTCTGCGCGCGAGCTGGGTTATAGTCCAGAAAATCTCTTCGGTGCGCATGCACAGCGCATGAGCAGTAAGAAGTTGGTGGGGATGAGCAGCGAGCAAACGCTACACGGTCCGCGGGTCTCAAAGGTCGAGACCCGGCGGCCCTCACCGTCGCGGTGGGCGCCGGCCGCCGCGGTCGGCACGCCGACACTCCTCGTGGGTTTACACGCCCTGGTGTATGGCCGCTGGCTCGTCGACGACTCCGCCATCACCTTCGCCTACGTGCGTTCCATCGCCAGCGGCCTCGGCCCGGTGCTGCAGGCAGGAGCCGACCCCGTCGAGGGGTACTCAAACCCCGCATGGCTGGCACTGCTGGTGGCCGGCCACAAGCTCCGGCTCTTCGACCACGGCACCCTGTTCGGTATCCCCGACATCGTCGCGTTTCCGAAGCTGCTCGCGCTGATCGCCTGCGCGGTCCTCTACGCCGCGTTCTACCGTGTGGCCAAGGCCCTCACGCAGTGGCCGGTCACCGTGACGATCGTCGCCGGAGCGATCACCGCGGCCATCCCGTCGTTCGTGATCTGGTGCTTCTCCGGGCTGGAGAACTCCCTGCTGGCCGCCGCGGTGGGGTGGCTGGCCGCATGTATCGCCACCGCGGTGGCCGGCGACCGGCTGCTCGCGACCCGGACCGCGCTCATCTGCGGCCTCGTCGCCGCAGTCGCCGGACTGACCCGCCCCGACGGGATGATCTACGTGCTCGCCTACCCACTGGCGGTGCTGCTGCTCGCACGGGCGCCGCGCGCCGCCAAGCTGCGCTCTGCGGCTTTCGGGATCGCCGCCTTCGCCGTCCCTCTCGGCGCCTTCCTGCTGTGGCGCTACGCGACATTCGGTGAGCTGGTTCCCAACACCGCCATCGCCAAGGCGCAGGGTCTGCCTGATCTCATGGGTATCGCGAGGCCGTTGGGGCTTGTGGTGTTCACGGGAGTGGCACCGGCGCTGCTCGGAGCTGCGCTGGTGGCGATCGCGTTGCGCAGGAGGGCCGCGAACAACGGGGGCCTGCCGGCGCTGCTGATCACCTTCGCCCTCGGAGTGCTTGCCTACGTCATCCTCGAAGGTGACTGGATGGGGCAATACCGCTTCGCGACACCGATCTGGGCGACCGCAGCGCTGATCCTGGCAGTGGCCGGCGCCCAGGTCATTGCCGACGCCGACGCGAGGCAACGGCGACGAGTGTGGATCGCGAGCTCGGTGACCGTTGCGGTCGCCGCGCCGGTGCTTGCCCACTCCGCGTTGACTTTTCGTGCCGATCCCACGGTGCCGATATGTGCCGTCGCCAGCTATGCCGGGTGGACCCCGAACGCGTACGCCGACACTCTCGGGCTCGATGACGCGACGATCGCGACACCCGACATCGGAGGCACCGCCCTGGTCAGCACCCTGCGGATCGTCGACCTCGGGGGACTGGCCGACGCTGCGCTCGCGCGCCGCTGGGCGGCCCACGACGCGTCCGGCCTACGTGACGACGTCTTTGCAACCCGACCCGAGTTCATCGAGACGCACCACGAATGGTCGGACACCACCGGACTCATCGGCGACCCGCGCCTGACCGCCGACTATGTGGAACTGGCGCGCACGTCACGCACCGACGGTCTGTGGATTCGCCGTGACCTGGCCGCGCGGCTCGACGCGCGCGGCGCATTGCCGGTTGCGCCGAAGTCCCTGCCGCTCAGAGCCGGCGACCCTTACCAGTTGGTCGATCCGCTGGCCTCCTGCGGACAGATGCGGCCCTAGGACGCGAACACGTAGTCCTCGATCGGGAACCGGCGACTACGCCACAGGGCTTCGACCGTGCTGGCCGGGCGCAGCGGAACGTCGCCGTGCTTGTCGAAGTAGTAGCTGTTGGCCAGGCGGCAGCTGTCCTGCCAGAAGATCTGACGATGCCGCTTGCGCATCATCTCCGCGAAGTACCGGTCGTTGGCCTCCCGGCGCACCTCCACACGGAGGGCGCCGCGACCCCGGGCTGCTTCCAGGCAACGCACGATGTGGCCGGTCTGGGCTTCGATGAGCGCGAAATACGACGACCCGACGTACCCGTACGGCCCGAACACCGTGAAGAAATTGGGGAAACCCGGGACGCTCACGCCTTCGTAGGCCTGCATTCGATTCTCGTCCCAGAACCGGGTCAGCGAATTCCCGCCCGACCCGATCACCGAGAACGTCGGAACATTGTCCGTGTCAAGCACTTTGAACCCCGTCGCGAGGATCAGCGCATCGACCTCGCGCAGCGCGCCGTCATCGGTGGCGACCCCGGAGCCGGTGATCTTGTCGATCGGCTCGGTGACCAGCTCGACGTTGGCGCGATTGAACGTCGACAGGTAGGTGTTGTGAAATCCGGGCCGCTTGCAGCCGACGGCGTAGCGGGGCGTGAGCTTGTCGCGGACCTCCGGGTCGTGGACCTGCTTGCGCAGATACGCCTCGCCGAGTGAGCCCATGCGTTTGGCCATCGGGTTGACCGTGAAGTACTGCGCGGCAAGGGTGAACGTCAGCTCGACATAGGCCTGGCTGACGACGCGCTGCAGCGTCTGACCGAACGGCAGCCTCATCATCGTCCTGGCCGCGTTCGACAGCGGCACGTCGAACTTCGGGAAGCACCAGATCGGGGTACGCTGAAATACGCTCAGCTGCTTGACAATCGGTGCGATCTCGGGGATCACCTGAACCGCCGATGCGCCGGTGCCGATGATCGCGACGCGTTTACCGGTCAGATCCTGCTCATGGTCCCAGCGCGCCGTGTGCATGGTGACCCCGGCGAACGAGTCGACACCCGGGATGTCGGGCAGATTCGGGACGGTCAGCGCGCCGCTGGCATTGACCAGGAACCGCGCGGTGATCTCGGTGGTGGTGCCCGCCGATTCCAACGCGACGCGCCAGAGGCGCTCGGCATCATCGAATTCGGCGGCGCGGACCTTCGTCGAGAAGCGGATCCTGGGCCGCAGGCCGTACTTGTCGACGCAGTGCTCCGCGTAGGCCTTCAGCTCGTGGCCCGGGGCATATGTGCGCGACCAGGCGGTGCTCTTCTCGAACGAGAACTGATAGGAGAACGACGGGATGTCCACCGCGATCCCCGGGTAGCTGTTCCAGTACCACGTGCCGCCGGCTTCCTCGCCCGCCTCGATGACGAGGTAGTCGGGCATACCCGCACGGTCGAGCTGTATCGCGGTCCCGATCCCGGAGAATCCGGCACCGACGATCACCGTTTCATGGTCAGGCACAGTCATGACGACCTCCCCGGATACGACCATAACGCCAACCCGGCCGGCGTCCGCCGGATTTGACGTCGCGGACCTACGCCAACGCGGCGCGCAACGCCTGCAGACCGCGCTCGGTGGCATCGGTGGCAGCGGGCACGATTCCGGCGTAGCCGAGATAGCCGTGAACCAGGGTCTCGGCGTTGTGGAGTTCGACCGGCACCCCTGCGGCAGCCAGCAGCTCGGCGTAGCGGACGCCGTCGTCGCGTAGCGGATCGTGACCCGCGACGGCGATGTAGGCCGGGGGCAACCCCGACAGTTCCCCGCGCGCCGGGACCAGCGTGACGGGAGGATCCGTCAGGTCCAGGTCGCCGACGTACCACCGGCTGAAGCCCTTGCACGACGCGAGGTCCAGGATGGGCGCGTTCGCGTTCTCGGCGAAGGACGGCAGCGAGGTGTCGAACGTCGTCGACGGATACCACAGCAGCTGGAAGCGCATCGGTATCCCGGCGTCGCGGGCCGACTGGGCGACGACGGCGGCCAGATTCCCACCTGCTGAATCACCGGCGACCGCAATCCGATTCGCGTCCACGCCGAGCTCTTCCGCGCTCGCGGTCAGCCACTGTACGGCCGCCCACACGTCCTCGACCGCGGCGGGGAAGGGGTGTTCCGGCGCGAGCCGGTAGTCGACCGCCACCACGACGGCGCCCGCGCCGGCGGCATGCATGCGGGCCTGGCCGTCGTAGGTCTCGAGGTCCCCGACCGTCCACCCGCCGCCGTGGATGAAGACCACCGCGGGCAGCAACGGCGCGTCCACCGGAGGACGGTAGATGCGCACCGTGAGCGGGCCACCGGGACCCTCGATGGTTCGGTCGTGCGCCCCGACCTCGGGAAGTATCGGGCTGCGCGGGAGATCGTTGAAACGCTGCCGGGCCTGTTCGGGTCCGCCGTCGGTCGTGAGCTGGAACGGAACGGCCTCGAGGACCTGCGCGAGCACGGGATCAAGGGGAGCCATGGCACACACCGTACGCATGCCCGCTCGTGCCCCACGCCGCCGGACGTAGGCCCCTATCTGCGCCGCACTTCCTCGACAATCGACGAATCCGAAAGGAAGAGAGGATCGTCGTGAGGGCTCCGTCCGGCCGTCGGCCCATCTCGCTGGCTCCGCTGACCGTTCTGGAACTCAGCCCTCCCGAACTCGTGGCATGTGCTGACGAAGCCGGCTACGACGCCGTCGGCCTGAGACTGGTACGGGCCACCGAGGAAGAGCCGCTGCGCCCGACGATCGGGCCCACGCCGATGATCCGCGAAACGCGCAAGCGGCTCGACGACACCGGGCTGTTTCTGCTCGACATCGAGGTGTTGCGACTCCGTCCTGACACCGACGTGCGAGATCACTTCGGTGCGTTCCTGGAGACCGGCGCCTACCTGGGTGCCCAGCAGATCCTGGTCACCGGCAACGATCCGGATCACTCGCGTCTGGCTGACAATCTGGCCGAACTCGGGCTCTTTGCGCAGGAATTCGGTATGACGCCGAATCTCGAACCGATGCCGTGGACCGACGTCGGCGATCTCGAGGAGGCCGCCGTGATCGTCCGCCGCTGCCACGGCAGCGGCGTAGGCCTGCTGGTCGACGCGCTCCACTACGACCGTGCGCGGGCCACCCCCGAGGATCTGCGGGCGCTGCCCGCGCAGTGGACGCGGTACGTGCAAATCTGCGACGCGGTGCTCCCCAGGCCGACATCGGTCGACGAACTGCGCCGTCAGGGCCGCAATGCCCGGCTGTTCCCCGGCGAGGGCTGCATCGATCTGGTGGCGTTGCTCCAGGCGCTGCCGACGGTGCCTGCGAGTGTCGAGGCGCCGATCGAATGGAACGCCCCGCCGGGCGTGCGGGCCCGTGCCGCCCTGCTTGCCGCCCGCGACGTCGTGGCACGTGCCGACGCGGGTCGGCCACAATTGTCTGCGTGACGGATGGCCTGACATCGCCTTCGGCCGACGCGCCACCGACACGACCCCACCGTCGTTTGAGAACGCTGATCGGCGTCGCGGGGGTTGGCTCCTGCGTGTGTGCAGGCCTCGGCGTGGCGGCCCATTTCGTCGGCCCGGTGAGCACCGCCGTGACGTTGTTCGCGTCGTTCACCCCGTTGTGCGTGGTGCTCGCGATGGTGTCCACGATGGTTCTCGCAGCGACGCGTTTCTGGTTCGCGGCCCTGGCCGCGCTGATGATCGTCGTAGTGGGGGTGGGAGCCCAACTTCCCCTCTATGTCGGCCGACACCCCGAAGCGTCCGCCGAGGCGCCGAGAATCAGGCTGCTGCAGGCCAATCTCCGGCTCGGCGAGGCCGACCCCCGGGCAGTGATCGATCTGGTCGGCGACCGTCGGGTGGACGTACTCACGGTCGCCGAACTGACCGGTGCGGCTGCCGAGAAGCTGGCCGCGGCGGGCATCGCGCAGTGGCTGCCTTACTCGTACCTGAACCCCCGGTACGGCGGCGGTGGCGAGGGCATCTACTCGCGCTATCCACTGACCGACACCGCCGAACTACCCGGTCTTCAGCACAGCAACCTGCGTGCCACTATTCGACCGCCGGACTCGGGACCGGTCGCGGTGTACGCCCTTCACCCACTCCCGCCCTATCCGGAACCGTCATGGCGGTGGGCCGCCGAACTGGAGAAGATCGGCGCGATCCTGGCCGACGAGGAACAACCGCTCATCGTCGGGGCCGATTTCAATTCGACCTATGACCATGAGCGCTACCGGCGCCTACTGAACACGATCAGCAGGGACGGAGTCGCGCTCGTCGACGCGGCCGAGTACCTCGGCTCGGGCATCGTCGCCACCTTTCCCGCGGATCGCTGGTTCCCTGCCGTGCTCGCGATCGACAGGATCCTGACCCGCGGCGCCACACCGCTGTCGTTCGATCGTGTCGACCTTCCGGGTTCTGACCACCACGGAGTCATCGCCGACGTGCAGTTAGAGCCCGCCGCGCCCTGAGTGCGTAGCCCCACGACGCGGCCCCGCTATCCGTAGCGCGAATTCCACTGTGCCTTTGGAGGTACTCCGGTGTGCGGTGCCGCGTTGTCCCCATTGCACAAGTTCGACACGGTGGTGCGAGAAGGGCTAAGTGAACACCACGTTGCTAAAAATGCATGAGCGTCGTCAATTTTTGTTCTGCAACCGATTGTTGTACGCGTGTGCCAGACGCGCGTAGGCATTGTGCTGTACCGATGCCTGACGTCCGGCGCGGTCATCGAGAGGGCTGTTTGGCCACGTTAATGACGTATTTATGACAACCCGCGACGGCCGCGAGCATTACTTAGGTCTACCAAGAATGTGATGCTGGTCATAAGGTAGCCGTTAGGACTGACAAAATTTCGTAGAGTTCGCTAACGTGCTTCCCAGTTACGGTATGGTCGAATTTTGACGACAACGTCAGTCAAATGCTCGGTCCATCAGACCCCAGTGCCGATGTGTGGAAGCCAAAAGGAGACTCGCGAGTGACGGATATTGCCCCGGAGGCTATGCGGCCCGCGACGTCCGATGTCAGCACCATGGCGCACGACTACCAGGAAGCAGGACCCGCTTCCGCGAACGCACCGACGATCACGGTCGTGCTGCCGACCAGGAATGAAGCCAAGAATCTGCCCTACGTGGCGAAGCGGATGCCGCCGGTGGACCAGATCGTGGTGATCGACGGCGGGTCGGTCGACGGGACGCCCGACGTGGCCCGCGAGCTGTGGCCGGACGCCACCATCATCACGCAGACGAGGGCAGGGAAGGGCAACGCGCTGGCGTGTGGCTTCCTCGCCGCGACGGGCGACATCATCGTCATGATCGACGGTGACGGCTCGACCGACCCCGCGGAGATCCCGCTTTTCGTCGCGGCCCTCGTCGCCGGTGCAGACCTGGCGAAAGGCAGCCGGTTCTCGCGCGGCGGCGGGAGCGACGACATCACCCACCTCCGGCGGCTCGGCAACAAGGGTCTCAACGGGCTCGTCAACTGGCTGTTCAAGACGGAATTCAGCGACTTGTGCTACGGCTACAACGCTTTCTGGCGGCGCAATCTCGAAGGCCTCGCCCTGCCCCCGGTCGAGCTGGCCGAGCCGCAGTGGGGGGACGGCTTCGAGATCGAGACCGTCATCAACGTGAGGGCGGCCCGATGCGGGTGGTCGATCCGTGAGGTGGGCAGCTTCGAAGGCAAGCGCATCTATGGCCGCAGCAATCTCAACGCAGTCTCCGACGGCCTGCGTGTGCTGCGCACCATCGGCCGCGAACGTCGCGAGCACCGGGCGGCACAGACCGCCGCGGTGGCCGGCCCGGCATAGTGGCTGCCCCTGTCCTGCCGCGCGACCAACGGTGCTCTGCTGCGATCTCGGTCAGCGTGGTGATCTGCTGCTACACCCTGCAACGCCGCCGCAGTCTGACGGCCGCCGCTGACGCCGCCCTCGCCCAACTGACCGTCGACGACGAGCTGATCCTCGTCGTCGACGGCAACGAAGACCTTCATCGAGAACTCCGCGCCGCTTACGGTGACCGGCTGCACGTCATCGAGAACCGCTTTCGCCGCGGTCTCTCGGGAGCCCGCAACACCGGCCTCGCCGTGGCCTCCGGCGACGTCGTCGTCTTTCTCGACGACGACGCCGTGCTTCTTCCGGACGCGCTCGCGTGCGTCCGTTCGTCGTTCGCCGACGCCGGAATCACCGCCCTCGGAGGCGCGGTCCACCCCTCCTGGCAATCCGGCTCACCGCCGGCGTGGTTCCCGCCCGAATTCGGATGGGTTGTCGGCTGCGACTACCGGGGACTGCCGTCGGACGGCGCGCAGATCCGGAATCCGATTGGCGCCGCGATGGCCGTCCGGCGTGACGACCTCGCCGCCATCGGTGGATTCAGCGACCGTCTCGGCCGCGTCGGCGCCCTCCCGACGGGCTGCGAGGAAACCATGATGGGCATCGAGCTCATCCGCCGAAACCCGCAGGCCCGGATCGTGCGGCAGACACGTTTCGGCGTGGCGCACGACGTCCCAAGGAATCGCGCAACCGTGTCGTACTTTTTGCATCGGTGCTACTACGAGGGCCGAAGCAAGGCCATCCTCAGCCGGCTGTGCGGCCAGCGATCCTCGCTGGAGAGCGAACGCGCCTACACGACCAGGACGCTGCCCTCGGGAATGTGGCACGCGCGGCGGCATCCTCGTCGCGCTCTGGCGCTCGCCGCGGGACTGCTCGTCACCGCCACCGGCTACCTGGTGGGTCTCATTCGTTCATTGCCAACGCGTTCGAGTCGATAATGCTGAGAGCCTCAGGCTGGCTCGTCAACCCTCGTGTCACCGGGTGGATATCGCTGACGACGCTCCTGTTCTTCACCGCTGAGTGGATCGTCTCAGCGACCTGGCGCGGGCACTACAGCTACGTCCAAGACTTGCTGGGTCCCCTCGGAGTCGCCTTCTGCGGACCGTTCGGCAACTGGCCGTGCAGTCGCCTCTACCCGCTCATGAACGTCAGCCTGCTGGCGACCGGCTTCGCCGTCACCGTCGTCGCCGCGAGTTTCCTCGTGCAGCGGGTGACCGATCGGGGCCATGCAGTCCTGCTGATGGCCGCCGGGGTCGGCATGTACTTCTCCGGCCTGTTCACCAACGACGTCGACTACTCCTGGAACCTGACCGCCATCCTGACATTCATGTCCCTCGGTTCGGTGAGCGTGCTGTTCGTCGCGATGGGGTCGAGCACGAAAATGACCGTCGAGCGCCGCGGCGTGGCTGTGATCGCCGGAGCCGTGAGCATTCTCGGCTTTCTGGCCTTCGTGGGCGGGACGAATCTGTTCGGACCTGGCGGTGCGCAGCGAATGGCCGTGTACGGCATCCTGGTGGCCGTGACCGCACTCGGTACCGCGCAGATCCGGCATCGGCCGCCCCTGGGGCGACATGCCGCCCGGCGGGAACTCGCCGGAGCGTCGCGATGACGCGCCGCCGGCTTGCGCTCAGGGTGCGCCGCGTCGCCGTGATGGTGTGCGTTCTCGCGGCCACCGGGTGCAGTGCGCCCATCGTCGGCCGCGCCGAACCGGCCGGTCCGCAGGTGGTGTTCTCCGATGACTTCGACGGACCGGCGGGCGCCTCCCCGTCGCCTCAATGGCGGTTCCAAACCGGTGGGGGTGGCTGGGGCAACAACGAAATGCAGGTCTACACCGACGATCCCGCGAATGCCGGCCTCGACGGCGCCGGACATCTGGCCATCTCCGCGCGCGGCACCGCACTCGATCAGATCACATCCGCCCGGATCACCACCCAGGGCAGCTTCGACTTCATCTCGGGACGTGCCGAAGCCCGCATTCAGCTGCCGGGTGGAACCGGGCTCCATCCGGCGTTCTGGCTGTTGGGCAGCAACATCGACGAGGTCGGCTGGCCCGCGGCGGGGGAGATCGACGTGATCGAAACCCTCAACGACGCCCCCGACTTCCATACCGGCATCCACGCCCCGAGCCAGGGATCCGAACGCGGGGAGCAGGTCTCGGCGTCCGGGCCGGCGCCCTTCCCGCTCGCCGGTCAATTCCACACCTACTGGGTCGACCGAACGCCGGGACGGATCACCACCGGCATCGACGGGGTGACGCTGTTCACCGTCACCCCGGCCGATCTGGCCCCCGAGAGCCGATGGGTGTTCGACGCACCGTTCTTCCTGCTGCTGAACGTCGCCGTGGGCGGCGACTGGCCGGGACCGCCCGACGCGTCCACGCCGAATCCGTCGACGATGCTGGTCGACTGGGTGAGGGTGACGGCCCGATGAGGTCGACGCTCTCCCTGGAACCGGCGATGCCCCCGCAGGCTGTGTCGACCTGGCCGCACGCCCGCTGGATCGGAATGCTCGACATCGACGACTGCGCGACCAAAACCGGTGAAGCCGTCGAATTCGCGCCCCGGCACGCGGACGGCTACGGGCAGGTGCGGGTGCTGGTCCGGCACCGCGGCGTGCCGGTCCGCTTCGTCGAGGCCCCGATCATCGACGGCTTCGTGCGTCTGCCGGTTCCGCAATGCCGGGCCACACACGAGCCTGCGCCGGACATCGAACTGCCCGCGATCTCGGTTGTGCTGTGCACCAGGGACCGGCCCGAGCAGGTGGCCGACGCGCTGCGCTCGATCCTGTCGCTGGAGTACCCGAGCTTCGAGGTCGTGGTGGTCGACAACGCGGCACGCACCGACGCCACGGCGCAGGTGGTGCGCCGTCTCGACGACTCTCGGGTCCGGTTGGTCGCCGAGCCGGTGCCCGGGCTGTCGACGGCCAGAAACACCGGTCTTCGCGCCGCCCGCCATCAGGTGGTGGCCTTCACCGACGACGACGTGGTCGTCGATCCGTTGTGGCTGAGGGCCATTGCCCGTGGTTTCTCCCGCGCCCCGTTCGTCACGTGTGTTTCGGGTCTCGTGCCGAGCGGGGAACTGCGCACGGCCGCACAGGCGTATTTCGACCAGCGGGTGTCCTGGGCGGGATCGCTCGATCCGCGGCTGTACAGCATGGCCGAGCCGCCGGCCGACCAACCGCTGTTTCCGTTCCAGGTCGGCAGGTTCGGGACCGGGGCCAACTTCGCGGTTCAGCGCGACCGGATCCTCGAGCTCGGCGGATTCGACGAGGCCCTCGGTGCAGGTACCGCCGCACAGGGAGGCGAGGATCTCGACATCTTCTTCCGGGTGCTCACTGCGGGCGACATCCTGGCGACCGAACCGTCGGCCATCGTGTGGCATCGGCACCGCAGCGACAACGAGGCGCTGCTCAAGCAGGCCCGCGGCTACGGGCTGGGGCTCGGCGCATGGCTGACGAAGGTGGGAATGAACCGTGCGCACCGCAAACTCGCAGCGCGGGTGATCAGGCGTCAGTTCGGATGGTCGTTGCGCGCGGGCGCCGACTACGGCGCGATGGCGTCACCGAACCGGATTCCGCGCAGCCTCGGCGATGCCGTCCCGCCGTCGGTGGGCCGCACCGAGGTGCTGGCCGTGCTCGCCGGACCCAGAGCGCTGTGGCGGGGCCGGCGACAGCAGGCGCGCAACGTCGCGCTGTCAGGTCGCCGATGACAGCAACGCTCGAACGACACGCAGATGTGGCGCCCCACGCGCCCACGCGTCACCGAGCGTCCTCCACGGCACGCCCCGAACCCCCCGCGCATCGCAAACCGGCGGCACACCGAAAACCTCCGCCGAGACGGCGAATTCCCGTCATGCCCGTCCGCATGGTCGACCTCGCAGCGGTCGGCACGGTGGCCGGAGCCGTCGCTCTGATGTCGCTTCCGAGTGCCGTCCGCGCGGTCGCGCTCGTGGTGTTCATCGCAGTCGGACCGGGCGCCGCGGTGCTGACCTGGGTGCGCATTCCGCGCCGTGCCCTGCTCTCGACGGTCCCGGTGCTGGGCATGGCGATCGTCACGCTGGTGGCGATCACCGCGATGTGGTCCTATCGCTGGAATCCCGTCCTGATTCTGTGGGCGGAAGTGGTCGGCGTCGGTGGCAGCACCGTCTACTGGTACTACCAGCATCGCGACAGCATCATGAATGCCGCCCGTCGCTGGCACTGGCGTCGGGTCGGCCAGCCCCGCTGGTTGCGGAAAAGTGTTGTCGGCAGCCGTCTTTCGCTGATTCTCAGCACGCTCGCCGTCGTGGTCTGGGCGGTGGCGGTTCCCGACCTTCCGGGTGCGGATGCCAGCTATTACGGCCTGCTGTTCTCGAAAACCGGGCCGCTGTTGGCCGTATCCATCGTGCTGTGCGCGTGGGCGCTGCTGGTCGCCGTCCGGCAGCGACAGCTGGTGCCCGCCGCCATCGCGGTGCTGGCGGCGATCATCGTCGCCCGGGTGACGACAGTGGTGGCCACCGAAGTCCCGCTCTACGACTGGACCTACAAGCACCTGGCCGTCGTCGACTACATCATGGTGTACGGACGTATCCAGCCCGACGGCACCGACATCTACGCGCAGTGGGCCGCGTTCTTCACCACCTGGGCGTGGTTTTGCGACGTGACCGGCATCCCGGCGATGACCGTCGCCCACGTGTTCGCGCCGGCGATGCACGCGCTGATGGCGCTGACCGTCTACACCGCTGCCCGCGTCATCGGCCGGTCCCGCCGCACGGCGCTGACGGCCGCGTTCATCGCGGAGATCGTGAATTGGGTTGGGCAGGACTATTTCTCGCCCCAGGCGTGGACCATCGTGCTGGTGTTCGGCATGTTCGCGCTTCTGCTCGCGTCACCGCGCAGCCGGGCGAGCGGCGTCCTCGCCATCCCTGTGTTCGCGGCGACCGTGCCGACGCATCAACTCACGCCGTTCTGGGCGATCGGCGCAACGTGTGCGCTGTGCCTGTTCAAGCGGGCCAAACCCCGGTGGGTGGCCTTGGTGATGGTGCTGATCGCCGGCTGCTACCTGCTGCTCAACCTGGAAGCGGTGGCACCCTACGGGCTGTTCTCCGGTGGGAGCCCGATAGAAAACGCGGCCACCAATGTCGTCGCCTCGGGGTTGCCCGCCAGGGACTTCACGGCGACGGTGGTGCGCGGTCTGACGGTGGTGGTGGTGGTCAGCGCCTTTGCGTGCGCCGTGTGGACCTGGCGTCGCAAGCGACCTGTCCTGACTCTGGCGATCCTGGCGTTCAGCTCATTCGGGCTGCTGCTGGGGCAGAGCTACGGTGGCGAGGCGATCTTCCGGGTGTACCTGTACTCCATTCTCGGATGTGCGCTGCTGATCGCTCCTGCGGTGGTGGCGGCTATCGACGGGGTCAGGGGCCGCGCCCGCCTGCCCGCCCGCACGGCAGCGGTCCTCGGCGTCACCGGTGCGTCGGTGGCGGGGCTGCATGGTTACGTGGCGCTGTGGCCGCTGGTTTTCGAGACCCGGCCTCAGATCGACCTGATGGAGACCCTCACGAGGGACGCCGATCTGCGTACCCGCGTCGTCATGGTACGTCTCGGGGGCATGCCGACGCGGCTCAACGCCAGCTACGTCGACCTCACCCTGTTCAACCCGTACTTCGATGAACCTCTCAACTATGCCCTGTGGAATCCGTCGAACCCGACTGTGGCCGAGCGCAAGGCAACATTTCCCGACGAAGAGGATCTGAAGGCTCTGGACACCGACATCACCGAGGGCGCCTCAGTCGTCTACATGGTCTTCAGCGAGCAATCCAACAAGGCGATCCGGTACTACGGCGACTTCCGCCCCGACGCCGTCGACGACGTCGAGGAGTATCTGAGCCGAACGCCGCGGTGGACGTTGATCTACGAGAACGGCGAAACGAAAGTGTGGCGCAGCGTCGACGAGGACCAGGCGCCGGAGGAGCGCGGCGGGCCCTAACGCAGCAGCAGCGACGCGTGTTCGGATACCGAATCCAGTGCGGCGCCGATCTTTTCGGCGTCGAACAAGGTGTCGTGGAATTCGGCGGTCAACCACAGCGAACCCAGGACCGAGGCCGTCGTGACCGTGACCCCGCACGGGCTGACCGGGTCACTGGCCACCATGATGCCGGCGCGCGCAGGGTCGCTGAACGACCACCGTCCCTGCGGAACGTTTCCGATACTGGAGTGCAGCAGCTGCACCCGGCGACGGGCGGGGACGAGCCACTGTGGATGACGCCCCGAGCGCATCGCCATGCGCATCTTCGCCGTGGCAGCCACCAGGTTGGCGACCGGCCGTGCCATCTGTGCCGCCGCGGCCATCTCGGCCTGCAGGCCGCGCGGGCCGCAGTCGCGATCCAGCCGGAAGTCGAGCCCTGCGGAGAACGACGCGAGCGTGCTCCAGCCCTGCGGCAGATAGCGCCGCACATCGAAGGGGAGCGTCACCGTCGGGTCGACGTCGAATCCCGCTGCGGCGAAAGCCTCGTGCAGGGCGCAGGTGTAGAGGGCGAACATGCTGACGCCGGACAGAATCGAATCACGTTGGCGGCGAAGGTCGGTCACGACATCGGCCGGGACCCGCGCGACGCGGGTCGCAGGCGACGGCGCGATGTCGGCACTTCCGGAGTCCTGAATCCCGCGGTGCTGCGCAGAGTTCCGGCGATGCTGCCTCCACAGGGGCAGCAGCCGTTGTGGTCCACCGCCGATCGCGCGCGCGCCCGCGACGAGAAGCGGTGAGACGCGGTGCCGGTACGGCGCCCACACCGCGTCCTCGTCGGGATCGACCGCGCCGAGCAGGACACCGACCAGCAGTTCCAGTAGCGGTACCTCGCCGAGACCGTGGCTGAAGTCGACCGCGAGGTAGTCTCCGCCCGCCAGGATCCGGATTCCGGCGCCCGGGCGCCGGCGCAGCGTGGACAACAGCGCGAGCGGATCGGCGCCCGGGGGACGGGTCGTGGTGGCGAACACCTCACCGGTCAGCCCGGACGTGTACCGCCAGCGGGTGCTGGTGGTGGACGGCTGCAGACCGATCCTGGCCTGGGGGCCGGCTGCTGCCATCGCGGCGAACCGGGCGGTGAGCACGTCGAGCGGTGGGACGTCCACGGGGCCGAGCACGACCGCCGATCGCCGGTAGCTGTGCTGCACATCGAGTGTCGCGACCCGGACGGTGCCAGATTGCGGGCTCCGTCCAGACGTGGGCATTGTTCGTGAACCTATCAGAGCAGCCCCCCAGCCAGATCTGATGAATTTAGTAAGTTGCTCCCCATGACACGCACGCTGTGGGTGGCCGCTGCGATCGTCGCGGCCGGCTACGGCGCGTTCCTCATCCTAACCGCGACCCGGGTGCCCGCAGGGGCGGAGCTCACCGGACAGTTCGCGCTGCAGCCCGCGGTCAAGGCCACCGCCGCCGTCCTGCTGGCCGGTGCGGCACTCACCCACCGCATCGCGCGCGAGCGGACCTGGCTGGTCGCGGCGCTGCTGTTCTCCGCCGCGGGTGACTTCCTGCTGGCGATGCCGTGGTGGGAGCCGTCGTTCGTGTTGGGGCTCGCCGCGTTCCTCGTCGCCCACGTGTGTTTCCTCGCGGCCCTGCTGCCGTTGACCACCCGATCTCCTGGGCGGCTTGCCGCGGTCGCCGCAATGGTGGCTGTGTGCGCGGCACTGCTGGTGTGGTTCTGGCCGCGGTTGCTCGAGCAGGGGATGGCGCTGCCGGTGACGGTTTACATCGCCGTGCTGGGTGCGATGGTCAGCGTGGCACTGCTGGCGGACCTGCCGACCCCGTGGACGGCGCTCGGGGCGGTGTGCTTCGCCGTGTCGGACGCGATGATCGGCATCAGCAAGTTCGTTCTCGGATCAGAGCTGCTGGCCGTGCCGATCTGGTGGGCCTACGCGGCATCGCTGCTGCTGATCACGGCGGGTTTGCTGTTCGGCAGGGCGTCTGTGCCGTCTGCTACACCTGCGCTGTGACGAGCATCCGAGAGCCCGCCGAACACGAGCCGATCGCCCGTGTCCTGCCGATGCTGACGGTTCCGCACCTCGACCGGGAGTTCGACTACCAGGTGTCGTCGGAGCAATCCGACGACGCGCAGCCGGGGGTTCGCGTCAAAGTGCGGTTTCACGGCAGGCTCGTCGATGCGTTCGTGCTCGAAAGACGTTCGGAAACCGACCATGTCGGCAAGCTCGGCTGGTTGGAGAAGGTCGTTTCGGCAGAGGGCGTGCTGACCCACGACGTGCGCAGGCTGGTCGACGCGGTGGCGGCCCGCTATGCCGGAACCCGTGCCGATGTCCTCCGGTTGGCCGTCCCTCCGCGGCATGCCGGCGTCGAGAAACGGGTCCCAGAATCGCTGGAGCCGTTGTGCCCCAAAAACGTCGACACCTCTGCTTGGGGCGCCTACAGCGGGGGAGCCCAGTTCATCGCGGCGCTGGGGGACGCCCGTGCCGCACGCGCGGTCTGGCAGGCGCTTCCTGGCGAATCCTGGCCACAGAGATTGGCCGAGGCGGCGGCCGTCACGGTGAACGGAGGCCGCGGGGTGCTGGCCGTGGTGCCGGATCAGCGCGACGTCGACCTGCTCTACGCCGCCGCCGTCGACCGCGTCGACGGCGCAAGGGTGGTGGCGCTGTCGGCCGGGCTCGGTCCTGCGGAGCGGTACCGGCGCTGGCTCTCGGTCCTGCGCGGCCAGGGTCGTTTCGTGATCGGCACCCGCAGCGCCGGTTTCGCCCCGGTGGCGGACCTGGGCCTGGTGATGCTGTGGGACGACGGTGACGACTCACTGACCGAGCCCCGTGCACCGTATCCGCACGCCCGCGAGGTCGCGATGCTGCGTGCTCATCAGCTGCGGTGCGCGGCGATGATCGGCGGCTACGCGCGCACGGCGGAAGCGCAGGCACTCGTACGTAGCGGCTGGGCGCATGACCTGACCGCCACCAGGCAGACGGTCCGGGCGCACGCTCCCCGCGTGATCGCGTTGGAGGACAGCGCGTTTGCGCATGAGCGCGACGCCGCCGCACGCACCGCACGTCTGCCGACCGTCGCTCTGGACGCGGCCCGCGCGGCGCTGGCCGCCGATGCGCCGGTCCTTGTCCAGGTGCCGCGTCGCGGCTACGTGCCTGCCCTGTCCTGCGCCAAATGCCGCACCGTCGCCCGCTGCAGACACTGCACGGGTCCGCTGTCGCTGCCCGGCCGCGACGCCCCCGGCGCGGTGTGCCGATGGTGCGGCCGCGAGGAGTTGGCCCTGCGCTGTTCCCGATGCGGGTCCGACGCCGTGCGGGCCGTCGTCGTCGGGGCCCGCCGTACGGCCGAGGAACTCGGACGTGCGTTCCCCGGGGCCCAGGTCGTCACCTCCGGCGGCGACGATGTCGTCGCCTCGGTGCCCGGACGAGCGGCCGTCGTGGTGGCGACGCCGGGGGTGGAGCCGGCCGCGGCGGGAGGCTACGGCGCCGCCCTGCTGCTGGACAGTTGGGCACTTCTCGGGCGGCAGGACCTGCGCGCCGCGGAGGACACGCTGCGGCGGTGGATGGCGGCCGCCGCGCTGGTCCGCAGCCGCACCGAGGGTGGGGTGGTCGCCGTCGTCGCCGAGTCCGCGATTCCGACGGTGCAGGCGCTGATCCGTTGGGACCCGGTCGGTCATGCCGACGCCGAACTGGGCGCGCGGGCAGAGGTCGGATTGCCGCCCGCCGTGCACATCGCGGCAATCGACGGTGCACCCGCCGCGGTGAACGCGTTGCTGAGCGCCGCGACGCTACCCGACGCTGCCGATGTGCTGGGGCCGGTCGATCTCCCGCTCGGCGTGCGCAGACCCGCGGGCATGGCGGCCGACGCCCCGGTGAGCAGAATGCTGGTCCGGGTCCCGCGGCACGGAGGGCTGGAGTTGGCTGCGGCGTTGCGCCGCGCGACGGCGGTGCAGAGCGCGCGCCACGACCAGGCGCCGGTTCGCATCCAGATCGACCCGTTGCACATAGGCTAGCCAGCAAACTTTCCCTGACCATTGATTCTGTTGTCTGACAACGGATTACGCAGATCAGGCGTACACTTAGGTTGTGTGGTTTCGCGCAGCTCTACCCATCCCGCATAGGTAACGGATAGGTAGGCGGGGGCAAACACAATGGTCAGGGCGCTGGGGTGCAAAGAGAGGCTAGGACGCGACTGTGAGAAATATTCGTTTGCTACTTAATCAGAGGTTGTGTTGCGATGCAGACTGATCGCCAGATTCCATCCTCACAAGCTGATCTACGCCAGAATTTCGCAGCCGCACTGAAAGACTCGGTGCAACTAGGGCAATGGCCTGATCCTCGGTATCGATTGAGCGCTGACGTTGTCGACGCCCTAGGAGCTGTCGCGGACTCTTTTCCGCAGATTGATCAGGGGCTAGTTGCGACGGCTGAACACGTGTTTGCGACCTATCTAGAGCGTCATGGGGCCATCTACGGGGGAGAGCAGGGGAGAAGATGAGCATCATCAAACTCGAACATGGCGACGGCGACGAATACTCGCTCATCGTTGACGACGCTCTTGCGATAGTGAAGTTCAACGACGACGGAAAAACAGTCGATTTGACGATCCCGCCTGATCAACGCGCGAAATGGGAACTCGCTGCAGAACAGCAGGGCACAGATGTCGAGTCAGTCGCCATGGCGGCTCTCGATGAGGCCTTCACCGAAGCGGAGCGGAAAAACACATGAGCGGGCGGAAGAATCACCGGGCGTGGGGATCGATCAAAAAGCAGCGGACACGCAAAACGAGCTATCAGGCCAGCTTCATCGGTCCTGACTTGAAACGTCACTACGCACCCAAGACGTTCACTGACAAAATGAGTGCAGAAGCGTGGCTGTTGAATGAGAAAATCTATCTAGACCGCTGCGTAGGGTCCAACGAACGTTGGCGCAGCATCAAAGAGCGCGAGAATGAGAAACGGGCAACAGCGCTCACGCTTGGTACCTATGGCGCGAAAGTTTTGGAGCAACGGAGTCTCAAAGAGTCCAGCCGTGCGCTCTATCTGGACAAATGGGAGCGGCTGATAGTTCCGACAATCGGCAGTGTTGCGGTTAAAGATCTGTCACGTCAGGTTGTGCGCGATTGGTTTTCCTCGCTTGATTCGGACTACCCGACGCGCAATGCTCACGCCTACGTTGTCTTGAGCCTCATTTGTGCGACTGCTGTAGAAGATGGCCTACTACTAGCCACGCCCTGCACGATTAAGGGCGCTACCTCTGTGGTGCCGAAACCCAAGGGCGAACCTCTTACGGTCAATGACGTGTTTGCAATGGCTGATTGGCTAGGCAAGCAAGACAAGTATTGGCAGTTCAGATTTTTGGTTCTCATCGCTGCGTTCTGTGGTGGGCCGCGAATCGGTGAGCTAGTGGAGCTACGACGCAAAGACGTTGTCATGTCGAAAACCAAGGAAACTATCGTCATGCCTGACGGTAGCTCTGTAAAGCGTTGCATCCCTGAAATTCTCAGAGTAGACCGTGGTGTCACGCATCGGCCCAACTGCAAAATCTCGACAACGAAGACCGAAGATCAACGGCGCATTGATATTCCAGCTCTCATCCGTGGGGAGATTCTGACTCTGTTGGATTCTCTGCCCATCGATCCCGAAGCCCTGTTGTTTGGTCCTGTTCTGCGCGATGACAAGGGTTGCGGTCATCTGAATCCGTGCAGCTTCAATGACAACGTTCTCAAGAGAGCGGCCAAAGGTGCCCTGAAACGTGCTGACGTGAGTCCGCACAGTCTGCGCCACTTCGCCACAACATTGGGCAATCACGCGGGTCTGCCGATGAAAGAGAACATGGCGCGCACCGGCCACAAGTCCAAGCAAGTTCACATCGACTACATCGACCGATCAACGACCAACGGCAAGGAAATGGCCGATAGAATCTCTGCCTACGCTCTAGCCGCTCTGGCGACTGGGGCCGAGGAAAACGACCAGAAGACGGCGTGATCTGAGCCTGCATAGGTAGGGGATAGGTACAGAACCGCGCTATCTCCTATCTATGCAGGTCAAAGCATGTATGTGCGCAAATAGTATCTTTGCACATACCGCTCATCTGTAGGCAGATCTGCCGAATGGCAGGCCGTAGCGCTCAGGATCAATCAGCCCGTTCGCTGCGTTCGCCGCATAGATGGCGTCCTCTCCGGTGATGATCGGCGCTTGTGGCTGTACTGACACCCGCCGCCTGCGTTCGTCAGCATGTGGGGCCGCTGGGGGCTCGCAATCGCGCCTGCGCTGATGGCGCTCGGGCTCAGATTGACCAGGATCAGCACTCGCCGCCGGGGCGGTTGTGGAGTAGCCGCCAATCTCGGTAAATGATTGTTCGCCAATAGAATCCGACAGTTCTTCGATACCGCGTGCTCTACGGCTCTCAGCACGTGTGCCAGAGAAGATGTCGTCAAAGATCTCTTCGTGAGGCGTTGGGCCAACTTCGATTTGGGTCGGTTTTGTCAGACCAGCTCGATTAAGTGAATCTTTGATGGCATCAAGTTGAACCGATGCAGGGCGGTTGTCATCGTAAGCAATCTCAATAAGCTTGCCCATCAACCGATCTGACGCCATCTCAACACGAATACGTGCAGCTTCTTTGACATGTCGTGTTGCTCCACCGTGAAATTTGCAGACCTTGCCGCCCTTGATGGCGAAGTTGCGGCACTGTTCGCCTTGGGCATTTGTTCCCTTGCAACGCCTTTCGGGCTTGTCAGCTAGCAGTGAATCATATTGGGCAACAGTCTCTTTGTTCGTGGAGTTGCCGAACTCATCACGTCCTTCTTTAGGTGGAAAGCTACGCTTTTCCCTACCTCGTTTGCTTCCCTGCCTACCCTCAATCACTGCCGGAAGATTCGGAGTCTCAACAGACTTCAGCTTTTTCTCTGCTCTACGCAATCTGCGCTTATGTTCCTGTACCGCGATCATTTCGCGCTGATAATCTTCGGTAGTCAGGTCATCGCTGGCGTACAGATCCTTGAGCGCCTTCACTCTCTTGCTCAACGCAGACCGTTGCCGCGCAATATCTTTCGCGTTCATCTTCAACTCCAGTTCCGTAGCGCCGAATCAAGTTCTGCTCTAGCGCGCTCATAGTCGCTTTGGTGTATCCATCGCCACACAGACGCCAACCCGATATTGCATCGGGCCGACAGGGCATCTGCCTCATTGATCAGTTCCCACCACAGAACCGGCTGTGATGGATAAGGACGTGAATTACGCCTCATAGCAATCTCTTTCAATCAATTCTATAAGCTCAATAGGTTGATACATTTAGGGGATTTTTCGCATTTTCGCAGGTCAGACATGGTTTCTCAGATCGCCAGGGCGGGTGCCACAGTCCGTTCCGGGTTTATAGATAGACAACATCACACAATAAGAGTGCATCTGTACCCATCTATCTATATTCCCGGAGCGCCCGTCGAACCGCCTATCTATATTCCCGGTACGCCTCTGACCTGCGGGTTTGTATTCAATTGGGCTAAAACATTGGTGTTGAAACTTTTGTGCAAACTGAACCTCCAGACCTGTCTTGAGCTGCCATTGTTATAGGGTTCATCGGTTTCGTCTTGTTCAACCATTCCGAGCGCGACCAGCGATTGAATGACGCGATCAATCGTCGCGAACGGTTTTTGCAATCGCTTGCGAATATCATTGGTCTTTGAACACGGATGCTGGGCAAGATCTTCCAGAACCAACAGCCGTAGCGGCGGAATGCAATCACGAGCGCTACGAATCACCAGCTCCATAGCAGCCCGTCTATCGAGACCGATGACACATGAGCCCCGAAAGAGCTGTGTCAGTTGCTTACTCAGTCGTGCGGGGCCTTCAGGAGCGTGGGAATCGATGACATCACCCTTGTAGTTGGTCTCTACTGCCGTGCGAGCGTAAGAGGCGAAGTTTGCAGCGGCCAAGATCCGTTGCTGTTCAGCCTCTTTGAGCTTTGGGACCATCTTGGGATTGACGTTCTCAATAACCTTGGCAGTTAGGCCAGACAGTTTGGCGCGCATCGTGTACTCATCGCCGGTGTTCTCGATAGCTTGCGCACCATGTGCTAACCGCGCTTCCAGATCTGTGGAGTCGATGCGCAGCAGGATGAACCGATCTCCCATTTCAGCGACAACGGCATGATGCTTGTCCCAAGCGGTCGTGACAGCCCCAACAACGATCACGCGGCCTTTCCAGTGCAACCGAGAACCGCCGTCAGTTCCCTTGCCGCGATGCCATTCGCCGTCATAGACCTCACGTAGTGCAGCCAGGATTGGCGCTCTCGTGCTGGGATTCATGCTCAAGATCGACGTAACGTCCTTGAACACAATGATTCCCGACTCGCCTACTTCGCGAAGGATTCCACCTGTGGCGTTGGGATCTTTGTCGTCTTTACCTGTCGCCGATAGCAGAGCCGCTTCTGTCGTCAGTGTGGAGACAGGAACAACCCGTTCACACTTCTCAAGTCTGGTGACCGTCTCAGATTTCGCAGTGGAAGCACCGGAGACCAACAACAGCCACAGCGGATCACCGGAGAGTTTTTCGACCGCTGCAGCCGCTAGGGTCGCATCTATCGCAGAAAGATCGTAGTGCGGACCGAACCAGCGCCGGAACTCGCTGTGCAATTCAGTGAGCAGATTCCTCTGGGCTTCCACGTCCTTGCGCATTTGCCGTGGATCTCGCATAGTGTGCCCTGTCGTCATCGCGGCCTTACCGGCCTGCACGTATTGGGGTTTGGTTCGGGTATCGGTGCCAAAGTCCCGGGACATCCGTTCACGGCGTTTGATCGGGTCATCCCTGTTGGCAGCATCAACGGCGGAGGGCAACATGCGCTCAAACTCATCAGCGCTGTGGTGGGAATCGCCCTCTATGGCTTTGAGCCACTTTTTCCGCAAGATGGACACCGCCTCGGCGGCACTGTAGGCCTGCGTATGAGCTTCTTTGAGAGTGAGGCAAAGTACGTCGTGCATTGCGTCATGGCGGTTCTTTGACCGTTTGTCGCTGATCTCGGTTTCCTCGTATCTGCGGACGAGGTTATTGAATCGCTTGACGGCTAGTTTGAGGCAGTAAGCCAGGTAATCGCCCTCATTGCCCTGGTAAGCGTCCAGAAACTTTGCTACGTCGCTGTCACCGACCTGGGGAGCAAGTCGCAACAATTGCCGTGCTTGAGTGCTCAGTGGTGGTATCTCACCCGGATCAGCGCAGCGATACAAGCCGCCGTTGGCGTGCGGGGTCGGCTCAACCGCGATGATCGTATTGCCGGATCGAATATCGCCGGCCTTCGTACCATCAGACAACCGCAGAGCGCCGGCAGTGTAGGTCTCACCAGAGGCGAAGATGTAGTGACCGCGCTGTGAATCTGTGTCCGCTCTACTGCGGTGAATCAATCCCGCCTCTAGCGGCGCCAGCTCAGACGGCAGGCTGTCTAGATCAACGTCGAAAACAACGATCCCAGATCGTCCGGTGTGTATGGCGATTCCTGCGCTTGGATGCTCGCGCCACAGATCAGCGACAGTTGTCGCATCACGTGACGATTTGGAAGGCCACCCGATACCGAGCACAGATCCGGCATTTTTGGTTCCCGGCTTAATTGGTACGACGTAGAATCCGGCACGAGCATAGGCCACAGCCGCCTCGGCGACGGCCATCCCTGACACGTCGGGCCAAATAGGTTGCGGCCCAACATCACTAGCGGCTACAGTGGTCATCGATCGATCCGTTCTGAGGTTTTCACGTCCCTCCAATCTGTTCGGTCGCCTTTTTCATTCCATTGCGTTCAAACCCCCTGGGAAATGTGCCGCCCAGGGGGTTTGTTCGTGTGTGTCTAATCCCAGTTCGGATCGTCAAACCATCCGTTGCCGAAAGTGGGCTTTTCGAAATTGGGACCATCAAACGGATCGCCGTCATCAGATCTAGGACCGGTATCGCGCCAGCGTTGCGGCTCAGTTTGTATGTCTACGAGTGCTTTTGGGTCTTCCAGTCGTTCTCGGCATCCCTCGCACATCCACACGATGAAGATGTATTCGCCGCGCTTGATGGGGTAGCACTGTAAGTCACGGGGATCGACTGCCATCGAATCATCTGAAAGAGCGTGACATTGGCGTTGAAGCTTTGCCTGGCAGCGGGTTTGGCTGTTGAGGTAGGCAACGCCCACTTTTCGCCATTGGCCGTGACCGTCCATCAGAGGAACTTTCACAAGCTCGCCGTTGGGTGACATGCGAGCGACCCCAAACAAGCGCGCAGTGAATATGTCTCGCTCATCATATTTTGGGTACCAACGCAAGTCCATCTCAATCTCGCGGCCATCACTCGGACGGATTAATTCCTGCATCCATTCACTGATGAGATCTTGCGCCATCTCGTTTCGGTCTAGCGGACTCATCCGGGCACGAGAAACCCGTTCCATGTTCTCGGCAATCTCGTCGAGGTCTTTGAAGTCCGTAACTGCAGGCCAACCCATCTCGCTGTTGAGCTGATTAATCTGCTGGTGAATCTCATCCATAATATCCATGTTTCATCCTCTCATCTGCTTGCCGGTTGTGTGTCGCTCACAGCGCTGCGACGAACTGATCGATCTGTTCAAGTGTCCAGTAGCGTTCGCGCTTGACCTTTTTCGCGGGCCTTGGCATTTTCCGCGTGGCGTACATGTGGTACTCAATCGTGTCTACATCGATCTCGATGCCAAGAGCAGCAATACGATTGACGACTTCATCCATTTTGAAGAATCGTTGCGGGGGAGTGATTTCCGCGATATCTAGAGACATCGACCTAAATTCCTTCCAACAGAGAAAGCCACGCAAAGATGCCCTTGCGTGGTTACCGGCTCATCGGCCTTTGACTGCGCCAGAATGGCGACCAGCTCAGTCTAATCTCAAAGTGACTCAGGCGCAATAGGTCTCAAGAGCGCTCACACCCAAGGTCACCCTTGACCGGCTCGCCGACGTGCGGCATTATGGGTGCAAGGAGTGAGCGTGGGGCTTCGCCCGTAATTTCCTCTCCGAGTCTTGAGATAAGACGCCGGGTGCAGAGGCGAATAGCGGGTGACCTAGCCCATCCTCCCAATTCGCCTCTGCATTAACGGTTTCCATACTTTGAATGCGAGAGGCAAAAATGCTCACTTCTACTGCTAGCCAACTACTCTGGCCCGCTCTACCTTTGGGTGCACAAGATCTCGGCTATAACGATCAGGGGGGCGTTCTCGTAAATACGTCCGCCGATGGACTTGACCTCCAAGTCATCTGGAGGGAAATCCAGGAAGCTTTGGCCGTATGGAACAGAGAACGCGGCGCGTTGACTGATCTGCTGTCGTTTTGGACGACAGACACGGCGTCTGCTGTACCCCAAGCTATTCAAGAGGCAAGTTTTGAGCAGGCCACTGAGTACGGTATCCCCGAGAGCCACCGCGCACCGACTAGTCATATCGTATTAGGTTATGAGTTCGGCGATTTCGACTTCCGCGTGAGTACCACCTGGAAGTTCCTGCGCGACAGTAGCGCCGAGCAGATCCGTGCACAGATAGATATGGCGTTTGCCGCAGACTCAAAATTAGTGCAGGGAAGCATTCTTCAGCGATTGTTTGATAACACTCCGACAGTAAATGAATGGGGCCATAATGTTTGGAGCCTCTTTAACGGTGATGACATGGTTCCCCCGGCATACTTGGGGAAGAAGTTCACCGCACCACACAATCACTACCTCGTCAGCGGGGCCGCTGAACTTGACTCGGCAGATGTCGAGCTGTTGATTCGCGAGGTCCAACACCATGGTTTCGGCATGACGCCAAACTCTCAACTGATTCTTCTCTGCAATCCGAAAGAGGCAGAGATCATTTCGACTTTCCGCGCCGGTCGGGAGAACAACAACAACGCGATCGCTAAGCACGATTACATCCCGAGCCAGGGACAACCGGCGTATCTTCAACCCGATAATATTGTGGGTCAAGTTGCCCCGGCAACCTTCAACAAGCTTCGGGTGAACGGTAGCTATGGACCGGTATTTGTCGTCCAAAGCGATTTTGTACCAGAGGATTACGTGTCCGTATTCGCTACCAGCGGGCCCGGCAGCAAGGAAAACGTGATCGGAGTTCGGCAGCACCCGCAGCGCCAGTATCAGAACCTGCGACAGATTCCGGGTCTGGTGAACGATTATCCATTGCAGGACAGCTACTTTCAGCGCAGCTTTGGAACTGGCACACGCCGCCGTGGTGGCGCAGCGGTCATGCAAGTTAAGACGCCAGGAGAATACGAAGTACCAGTAGTCCCCCGATGAGCTATTCCAAGGGAGACCGGTACTACGTTGATCCAAACATGGACGCGGAGTGTGTAAACCGCGGTCCTAGCGGTGTTTCACCGTACGATCCGCTGACTTTGCGTTGCGGCGAGGATGAAACCGAAGAACCGAGCGAGTTCGGATTGCCCGAAAATTACGACGATCCCCGCCGTTATCGCGGTCTTACGCCACCCTGTGAACCCAGCGTGAACGTTGGTCGCGGGCTGTAAATGGTTGGCATTGCGCGGTATCCAAAGAATTTGGATGCTCTGCGGTTTGGGTGGCGCTGGTATCGGATCGAAGATGAGCGGCTATTTTCTCCACTATCGCCTATCCGTACCGTGATGCCTCAAAGTGGTTGTCTTCGTGATGTTTACGTGGTTCCTGAAGCGGAGAACATTTGGTACGTCACGGAGATGATCGCGGCTCAACGCGCCTATGACATTGCGTTGACCTTTGGAGCTGTGAGCGGTCCATTTTCATTAGATCCTGACATGCCGCGCATTGGCAGCGTGAAAGTTGGCTCTTACCAAGCGCATGGGATCTTCACCCGACATCACGTGACCCTAGATCACTACGACCTACCGATCTGCCGTGATTATGACCTCGCGAAGTTACAGCGCATAGAACATCGGGTGCACTCCGCCAAGGCGGGTTAGCTCTCGTCATCTGGCGGTTCATCCTTGATTTCAACTCGCCCGATCTCTTCGTTGGTTTCGGCATCAATCACGATGATCGTAGTTGTCTGTCTGTGTTGAAACTTGCTGCGGCAGAGCTGATGTAGACGTTTGATCGTCCTGCTGGTCACTTCGATGATTTCGTCAAAAGCCTTATCCAGCGCACGATCTGTCGCTTTGTCGACAGTCTTCATCGCAAGATAGATCGATACAACCTCAAAGAGGCTTTGCGCCGCGCTTGCCGTGATGAGCCTCGGCATGCGGAAGGCGTAACCGCGAGATTCGAACTGAAGATGCAGACTCTCTATGGCCGCATACTGATCGGCGTCAAAATTCTGCACCCCCGCGATGCGTAGCGTCAGCTCGTGCTTCTCGCGCAGTTGCTCTATTCGCTCCATAGAGATCAACACATCTCTAAGATTGTTGAGACTGTCGGTCTCGCTGATAACCGTGATGGGGTAGTGCCCGATGCGCGATTTTCGCTCTAATTCTCCTGCGGCGGTTACTATCTCGGAAAATTCCAAGCTGTGCTTCTCCGCGATGTTGCGTCCACTGACGGGAAAGCCAAGCTCATGTGAGTTCAGCTCGTTTAGCACGACTCGTTGGGTTTCGGGGTCCATGTATGGAGCTTATGTGCGCGCGCCGACAACACGACTACTGTTCGTCGTGATCAAAGACAAGCTGCGCAAAATTGCGCACCTGAACGCGTCACCGGCACTGACGGAAAAAGCTATCCGTAGGAGTAGTTCGCGAGGTATCCGGCCACGTCTGCGAAATGCTCAGGACAGTTCCACATGACGGCGGTTTGGACAGTTTCAGGTTGCAGGCCGAAAGCGGCAACATAGTCAACGGCCTGCTCAATGCTCAGTGAATCCACGCCACCGGCGAACCACGTGCAAACCTTGCCGCCGTTCTTGTATGCCCACACTGCGTCAGACTGTGGATCTGCCTGTGCAGTAGGGCTAGCGGCGAGAAACGCCGCGATAGTTGTGAATGCAATCAATCTCTTCATTTTTTCATCACCTAGTGAATTGCTGTGGATAGTTGGAATCCTGGCCTGCGTCCATCGGCCAGGGCGCATCTGAGTGACCTGCTTTGATGCCCCGTGCTGGGGCTGTGGCTCAAACTCGCTGATCGGCTCCGCTGTCAGGTCCAACCACGTGGGCTTGGGCGGCAAAACGGCTGAGCTGCGGGGCTTAAAATCGTTCTCTGGAGAATGAATGTCCGGGCGTTTGTTGTATTGCGGTCTTAGCCTGTCTGACATGGAAAGACTCGTCTTGGGCGGCTACATGACCGAGCTCGAGAATCTGGCCAACGCGATGGAAATCAGCGTCAAGATCTACCACGACTCTCTGCGCCTGATTGACGATCCCGGCGAAGCCAACGACCTGGAGATCGTGTCTCGCATTTTCTTCGCCGGGCAATCGATCCTGAGCGTGGCGGCTTTAGTGTCTAAGCTACTGATTCCCCCGCCCAAGCGTCCGAACGGCTGCAAATGCGAGCTGACTCCTGAGCAGGAGGAGAAGTATCAGCGAATCAAACACCGTTGCAAGACGCTGAAGAGAGCACTGGGAATCAAAGGCGAGCTGCCGCCCGAAATCAACAGTCGTAGTGTGCGCAACCATTTTGAGCATTTCGACACTCGCTTAGATGATTACTACGTGAATGATTTCGACAAGGAGTATAAGCAACGCGTCGTTGCACCCGCTGACTTCTATCCCGCACATCTAGCGATGCGGCACGCCGATTACCGAGCCCACACGATCTCAGTTTTTGGTGAAACAGTCTGGTTAGAGGCGGTTCGAAATGCAGTTTGGGATATTGGTGGTAGAGCCCAGAAGTGGTTACGGGAGAATTCCGATCCTGAGTAATCATTCTGTAGACACCCGATCTAGGTAAGCTTCGATCTCCGCTGCGTCTACTTTCACTAGACGGCCGACTTTGTAGCCCTTGAATCTTCCAGCGGCTATAAGGGATCGAACAGTGTTGGGGGAGACGTTGAGCAGTGCAGCGGCCTTGGCGGTCGAAATCAGTTGACGCTTAGGCATTGTCAAAGTCGATTCCGTGGACGGGTAGGGCCACAGTCATGTCTCTCAGAGATTCAATCAAAGCATCGTCTTCCATGTAGGAAGCAACGGAATCTGCATAACTTCTCAGCGCTTGGTAGATGTCTTCGCGATTGAGGTTTTCTCGTGCATAGAATGAGAGGAATGATAAATGGCTCAGCATAAAGTCGCTCATTGCGTGCCAGTGTTTGACAAGTTGCAGCGTATTGGCAAGCTGCTCGGCCATATCCGTATCTGGTATGTCGCGATATAAGTTGAGGTCGCTCATTGTTATTTCCTTCGGGTAGCACAAATGGACGTGGAAACTTCACAAGTCCTTTGTTCACCCGGCGCTACGGACGCACGCCCTGCAGTGATTTTCTAATGCGAAAATAGCCGGTGAAGCCATTTTCGGGCTAGCGGATCAAACACCGCATTGCGAAATCACGTGCGCGTTCGACTTTACCGGATTGCGCAGAATTACACCAGCTTCGCGAGTCCGCCAGGGCGGTGGGGGTAGCTGTGGCAGCAAACAGATTCGGCACCGGCAAACGGAAGCTGGATAGGTAGCGGATAGGTAGGGCCGTCTGGAAAACCGCATCCTTGCTGGTCAGCGTGTTGCAATGTGCAGATCGACCCGTTGCACATAGGGTGATGCCCATGACGGCGGGGCGGGTGCTGAAGGCGCTGATTCCGTTGATCTTGATTGTGCTCGGCGTGCTGTGGCCGGTCGTGTTCTCGTCCGGCTCGGGCGCGGGCTCCGACGTGGACGACCCCGTGGTGATCACCGACTACGACGTGAACATGGTTGTGGATGCCGCGGGTGAGATGAGCGCGGTCGAGACGATCACCACGGCGTTCTACAGCACCGATCGCCACGGCATCTTCCGGTATTGGGACGTGACCAACCAGAACGATCCGCGGCTGCGGCAGAAGCCCGAGATCGAGTCGATCACCCTGGACGGCGAGCCGGTGTCCTATCAGATGCTCTGGGAGGACGGCAGGCGGTTCCGGGTGGCCAAGATCGGCGACCCCGACGTGTACCTCAGTGACGGCACCCACGTCTTCGAGATCCGCTACACGATCCCGGGAGTGCTTGATCCCGGCGACCTCGGTGCCGGGCGAAGGTTCGCCGCATCGACGGGCAACGGAGCGTCGAGCGCTGCGCCGTCGGTCTTCTTCTGGAATGTCATCGCCCCCGCCTGGAACAACCGCATCGAGCGCGCCGACATCACCCTGACCCTGCCGGGGGACGTCGGAACCGCGCAGTGCTCGGTCGGGTTCGGCGTAGGGACGGCGTGCGACGGCCTCTCGGTGGACGGCAACCGGGTGCGATTGAGCGCCGAGGACCTGCCGCCGCGCACCCCCGTCACCGTGCGCGCGGGCGTGGACGTCGCGACGCCGCCCCAGGTGCGTCTGCCGTGGCCCTACACCTGGGACAGGGTGCTCGGTCAGTCGCTCACCGGTGCGATCGTGGTGGGCGGGCTGACCGTGCTCTTCGGCCTCGTCGCGGTGCTCTGGTTCCGTGGTGTGCTGGAGCGCTCGCCGGGCTACCCGCTGCAGTACGCGCCGCCGCCGGGACTGGGGCCGGTGCAGACCGAGTACATCCGCACCGAGTCGGTCCCCAAGCACGGGCTCACGGCCACGCTGTTCTATCTCGCCGACCGCGGCCTGATCACGCTCGCGCAGGTCAAGGACAAACACTGGAAGATCGAAAGCATCGCCGAACCCGGGGCGTGGGCCGACGTCGACCCGGTCAGCATCGCGGTGGCCTCCCGGCTGAAGGTGCTGAACAAGGGATCCGACTTCGAAGCCAAGAAGACCGTGAAGTCGGGCGAGAAGCTCAACAAGGCCAAAGAGGACATGGCCAAGGCGGTGGCAAAGTGGGCCCTCGACGAAGGCCTGCTGGTGCCCCGCAAAAAGGAACTGTGGCTGCGTGCCGCGAATGCTGGCGCGTTCATCCTGATGGTCTGCGGATTCTTCCGCTGGGGTTTCCCGACCACGATGTGGGCGGTGCCTTTCGCCGCGTTCTTCCTCCTGTCGGTCGGCTCGTGGCGCGACGGCGTCGGCACCCGACGCACCCCCGCGGGCCGCGAATTATGGTCGCGCGCAGGCGGTTTTCATCGCATGTTGTCCACCGACTCGGCGGAGACGAGGTTCGACTTCTCGGCACGTAAAGACCTCTACATCGCCTATGTGCCGTTCGCGGTCGCGGCCGGGGTCGCGGCGCTGTGGGCCAGCAAATACGAGGCCTACACCGGTACCGTTGCACCGCTTCCGTATTGGTACACCACGTCGTCGGGGTCGTCAGAGTCGTCGGGTGTCGTCGGCGGATCCGGCGGTACCGACTTCGACAGCTTCGAGTCGGCGTTGTCGTCGTCGATCGGCGCGTACACCGCCTCGCAATCGTCGTCCTCGTCGTCCTCGGGCAGCAGCGGCGGCAGCAGCTTCAGCGGTGGTGGCGGCGGTGGCGGCGGTGGAGGAGGAGGCGGATCATGGTGAGGTTCCTGCTCATCGTCATTCTGGTGCTGGCGGTCCTGGTGCTCATCGGATTCGTGATGGGCTACAACAAGATCCGCTCCGCCGACGTGCGGGTCGCCGAAGCGCTGTCGGGCATCGACGTCGAATTGACCCGCCGCGCATCGCTGATCCCGAGCCTGGTGCACACCGTGCAGACTTTCGCCGCGCACGAGAAGGGGATCCTCGACCACGTCACCGATGCCCGTGCGGCGCTGACGTCGGCCACCGGCGGCGCGTCGGTGGCCCAACGCAGCGCCGCGGAGAAACAGCTGGATTCTGCGTTGGCGCCGCTGCTGGCGCTGGGGCAGAGTTACCCGCAGCTGAACTCGTCCAACAACTTCCTCGACCTGCAGCGCAATCTCGCCGACACCGAGGACAAGCTGGCGTTCGCCCGGCAGTACTACAACGACGCGGCGGCCACGTTGAACCGGCTGCTCACCACGATTCCGTGGATGTTCGTCGCTCCGCTGGCCGGGGTGACCGAGAAGGAGTACTACCAGACGCCGCGCTAGCCGTCCCTAGACTGACGCGGTGCGTCTCGTCTTCGCCGGCACCCCGGAGCCAGCCCTGCCATCGCTGAAGCGGTTGATCGACTCGTCACGCCACGATGTCGTCGCGGTCCTGACGCGTCCGGATGCTGCCGCGGGTCGACGCGGAAAGCCGTCTCCGTCGCCGGTCGCGCAACTGGCCGCCGAGCACGGGATTCCCGTGCTCAAGCCCGAACGCCCCAATTCGGAGCAATTCGTCGCCGAGCTGGCCGCTCTGTCGCCGGACTGCTGCGCCGTCGTCGCCTACGGAGCACTGCTCAAGGAGGCGCTGCTCGGCGTGCCCACCCACGGCTGGGTGAACCTGCACTTCTCGGTCCTGCCGGCGTGGCGGGGCGCAGCGCCGGTGCAGGCGGCGCTGGCCGCCGGGGACGAGGTGACGGGCGCCACGACGTTCCAGATCGAACTCGACCTCGATTCCGGGCCGGTCTACGGCGTCGTGACCGAGACCATCAGGCCGTCGGACACCGCGGGCGAGCTCCTCGACCGCCTGTCGGTGTCAGGTGCCGGCTTGTTGGAGGCAACGATGGACGGCATCGAGGACGGGACGCTGACCGCGGTGCCTCAGCCGACTGAAGGGGTCAGCGTCGCGCCGAAGGTCACGGTCGACGATGCGCGAGTCCGGTGGGAGCTGCCTGCGCACGTGGTCGACCGGCGAATCCGTGCGGTCACCCCCAACCCGGGGGCCTGGACGATGATCGACGCCCAGCGAGTCAAGGTCGGGCCCGTCAGCGTGCCGGCGGACGGACCGAAAGGCCTTGCCCCCGGCGAGATCCTGGTGGACAAGAAGCACGTCCACGTCGGTGCCGGTTCGGCCGCGGTGCTACTCGGCACGGTGCAGCCACCCGGCAAGAAGCCGATGGGCGCGGCCGACTGGGCCAGGGGAGCCCACCCGCAGGGGCCGGCCCGATGACCCGGCCCGACAAGAAGCGCCGGCCGGGGCGCAAGCCGCTCGACCCCGCGCGGCAGGCAGCTTTCGACGTCCTGCGTGCGGTCTCCGAGCGCGACGCCTACGCCAACCTCGCCCTGCCCGCGATCCTGCGCGAGCGCGGAATCACCGGTCTCGACGCGGCTTTCGCCACCGAGCTCACCTACGGCACCTGCCGCAGCCAAGGTCTGCTCGACGCCGTGATTGCCGCGGCCGCGGGCCGCCCGGTGGACAGGATCGACGCGGTGCTGCTGGACCTGCTGCGGCTCGGTGCCTATCAGATTCTGCGTACCCGAGTCGAAGACCACGCCGCGGTGTCGACGACGGTTGAGCAGGCCGGCATCGAATTCGACACGGCCCGAGCAGGATTCGTCAACGGCGTACTGCGCACCATCGCGCGCCGTGACGAAGGGTCCTGGGTCGAGGAACTGGCCCCGTCGGCGAAAACGGACCCCGTCGGGCATCTGGCCTTCGTGCACGCCCACCCGCGGTGGATCGCGCAGGCGTTCGCCGATGCGCTGGGCGCCCGCGCCGGTGAGCTCAGGCAGCTGCTCGCCAGCGACGACTCCCGGCCCGAGGTGCACCTGGCAGCGCGCCCCGGCGCACTGACGGCCGCCGAGCTCGCCGCGCAGGTCGGCGGCACCGAAGGCCGGTACTCGCCGTACGCGGTGTATCTGCGCGAGGGTGATCCCGGAGAGCTGGCCGCCGTGCGCGACGGCAACGCGCTGGTTCAGGACGAAGGCAGCCAGCTGGTCGCGCGGGCGCTCACGCGGGCCTCGCTAAAAGGCGCCGACGGCGGACGGTGGCTCGACCTGTGCGCCGGGCCCGGCGGAAAGACAGCCCTGCTCGCGGCGCTCGGACAACCCGCAGGAGCGTCGGTCACCGCGGTGGAGCCCGCGCCACGGCGCGCAGAGCTCGTCGAACGCAACACCGCTGGGCTTCCTGTCGAGGTGGCGCGCGTCGACGGCCGCGAGTCAGGGCTGACACCGGGATTCGACCGGGTCCTCGTCGACGCTCCCTGCACCGGACTCGGCGCGTTGCGCCGCAGGCCGGAGGCGCGCTGGCGGCGCAGGCCCGGCGACGTGCCGCAGCTGGCCAAGCTGCAGCGTGAGCTGCTGGCCGCGGCCATCGCGCTGACGCGCCCCGGCGGCGTCGTGCTGTACGCGACGTGTTCACCCCATCTGGCCGAGACGACCGGCGTGGTCGCCGATGCGGTGCGCAGGCATCCGGTGACCCCGCTGAACACCCGCGAGCTGTTCGCGCCCGCCGAGGACACCGGTGACGGTCTGTCGGCGCAGCTGTGGCCGCACCGGCACGGCTCCGACGCGATGTTCGCCGCCGCACTGCGCGTGGATGCGCCCGGTTAGGCTGGGCGAATGGCTAAACCCCTCATCGCACCCTCGATTCTGGCCGCTGATTTCGCGCGGCTGGCCGACGAGTCCGCCGCGGTCGAGGGCGCCGACTGGTTGCACGTCGACGTGATGGACAACCATTTCGTGCCCAACTTGACGATCGGGTTGCCGGTGGTGGAATCGCTGCTCAAGGTCACCGACATCCCGATGGACTGCCATCTGATGATCGAGAACCCGCAGCGGTGGGCCCCGCCGTATGCCGAGGCGGGTGCCTACAACGTGACATTCCACGCCGAGGCCACCGACGACCCGGTCGCGGTGGCGCGCGACATTCGCGCCGCGGGCGCGAAGGCCGGGCTGTCGGTGAAGCCGGGGACGCCGATCGAGCCTTACCTGGAAATTCTGCGGGAGTTCGACACCCTGCTGGTGATGTCGGTGGAGCCGGGCTTCGGAGGGCAGAAGTTCATCGCCGAGGTGCTGCCGAAGGTGGGCACCGCGCGTCGCCTCGTCGATGCGGGGGAGTTGACCATCGTGATCGAGATCGACGGCGGCATCAACGCCGATACGATCGAGGCCGCTGCCGAGGCGGGCGTGGACTGTTTCGTCGCGGGGTCGGCGGTGTACAGCGCCGACGATCCTGCGGTCGCGGTGGAGGCGCTGCGTAAGCAGGCTGCCGCGGCGTCCAAGCATCTGGCGTTGTGAACCTCGACGCCGCGATGGCTGCGGCCATTGAGCAGTCCGAGGCGGTGAAGGGGCGCACCTATCCCAATCCCCCTGTGGGGGCGGTGATTCTGGATCGCGACGGCGAGATCGCCGGGGTGGGGGCCACCGATCCACCTGGCGGACCGCACGCCGAGATCCTGGCGCTGCGGCGCGCGGGTGAGCGGGCGGTGGGCGGCACCGCGGTGGTCACCTTGGAACCGTGCAACCACTTCGGACGCACCCCGCCGTGCGTCGACGCGCTGGTGTCGGCCGGGGTCGCCGAAGTCGCGTTCGCCGTCGCAGATCCGAATCCGGTCGCGGCCGGGGGTGCCGCCCGACTGGCTGCGTCGGGCATCGGCGTCCACGCCGGAGTGCTGTCCGACGCGGTGGCCGGCGGGCCGCTGCGGGAGTGGCTGCACAAGCAGCGCACCGGAATGCCGCACGTGACATGGAAATTCGCGACCAGTGTGGACGGCCGCAGTGCAGCCGCCGACGGGACGAGCCAGTGGATCACCAGCGAGGCGGCCCGCGCCGACGTGCACCGCAGGCGGGCAACAGCCGACGCCATCATCGTCGGCACCGGCACTGTTTTCGTCGACGATCCGGCCCTGACCGCACGTCGGTCCGACGGCAGCCTGGCCGATCACCAACCGCTGCGCGTTGTGGTTGGCATGCGCGAAATCTCGCCTGATGCAACGGTTCTCAACGACGACTCGCGCACCATGGTGATGCGCACCCGTGACCCCCACGAGGTCATCAAAGCGCTCTCGGATCGCACCGACGTGCTGCTCGAGGGCGGGCCGACGCTCGCCGGCGCGTTCCTGCGGGCCGGGGTGGTCGACAGGATCCTGGCCTACGTGGCCCCGATCCTGTTGGGCGGCCCCATCACGGCGGTCGACGACGTCGGGGTGCTCAGCATTGCGCAGGCGCAGCGGTGGCGATTCGACGGCGTGCAGTCGGTGGGACCCGACGTTTTGCTCAGTCTCGTCTCCGGCTAGGGCAAATCTGCTTGTAATCCAATCGTTTTCAACTGTTCATCGGCTGTTTCACCGCCGATGGGGTGTGCTGTCTCACACCCGCTGCGCCGCGCGGCGCCGCCCCGGCCGGCGGTCGCCGGCCGGTAGACTCGGCCGGGAATTCGCGCCTTCACCGATGAGTTGCGCATGGTGAGCACGAGCAAAGGACAACGAGCATGACTGCACTGCAGGACTGGCTCAGCTTCAGCCCGGTCGATCCCCGCACCATCACAGGTGTGATCCGCGATGCGTGGCGGGGACTGACCTCGGACGAGGCAGAGCCGGCCGAAAAGCCTCAGCTGATGGGGCGCGGGCTCGAGCGCTGCTGATCCACCTCAGCAGGCTCGGGTGTGCCGGCATGTTCGTTTCTGCCCGCGATCACCAGCCCCAGCACGGCTCCTACCACGCACACGATCGCGGTGATCGTGAAGATCTCGCCGTACTGCAGGACATAGGCCTCCCGCACCCGGCAGGCTTGGAAAGCCAGTCGCTGCGTCAGCGAATCCCCTGAGGGGCACTCCTGGCCGGTCGCGGGGTTCACCAGGTACTGGTTGAAGCGGTACAGGCCCCACGCCGACAGCGACGCGATACCGATCAGCATGCCGATCATGCGGGCCACCACGACGGCGGCCGAGGCGATGCCGTGCTGTGCGGCGGGCACCACGCGTAGCGTCGCGGACGTGAGGGGGCCGATGACCAGGCCCAGGCCCAGTCCCGCGATCGCGAGATCGGTGTCGAAGGTCGGAAGCGCCACGAAGCCCAGATCGTGGCGGTCGGTCAGCACGTCGATGGTCCAGTGCGAGATCAGCCAGTAGCCACCCGCGGCGATGAGCAGACCGGCGCAGGCGATGATCCGGTCTCCGATCCGGGTGGCCAGCCAGCCGCCCAGCAGCGCACCGATCGGGAGCGCGCCGAGGAACCAGGTGAGCATGAAGACCGCTTCGTTCTGCTCCTTGCCGAGCACACCCTGGGCGAACAACTCGATGTTGACCAGCGTCACCATCAGCGCGGCGCCCGCGGTCAGGGACGCGCCCAGCGCCGCCAGGAACGGGCGGAACCGCACCCCCGCGGGTTCGATGAGCCGGGTGGAGGAGAACTTCTCCCACACGAAGAACGCGATCGCGGCGGCCGCCGCGGCACCCAGCACCGGCAGGCCGTAGCTGGGCAGCACCTGCTTGCCGTCCGGTGTCTGGTTGTACAGGCCGATGACGGCGAGGCCCAACGCCAACGCCAGCAACAGCCCGCCGACCACGTCGACCTTCTCTTTCGGCGCATCCTTGTCTCGCGACGGCAAACTGAAGTGGATCATCACCATCGCGACGGCGGCCAACGGCACGTTGACCCAGAACACCGCCTGCCAGTGGCTGAACAAGGCGACCAGGCCGACGCCGTAGAGCGGGCCGAGCACACTGCCGAGCTCCTGTGCGGCGCCGACCCCGCCGAGAACGGCGGCACGGTTGCGGTTGGCCCACAGATCGGCCGCGAGTGCCAGCGTCACCGGCAGCAGAGCGCCGCTGGCGGCTCCCTGAACCGCGCGCCCGATGACCATCAGGACCAGATCGGTCGACAGCGCGGTGATCACCGATCCGATGGCGAACGTCGCGAGGCTGACCTGGATCAGGGTCTTGCGGCCGAACCGGTCCGACGCGCGACCCAGCAGCGGCATCGCCGCGATGTAGCCCAGCAGGTAGCTCGTGATGATCGGCGTCACCCGCTGGATCTCGTTGATGCCGATGCCGACGTCGTTCATGATGTCGCGGATCACCGAGATCACCACGTAGGTGTCGAGCGCGCCGAGCATCACCGCGAGGCTGCCCGCGCCGATCGCCATCCAGCGGTTGGTCGCCCCCTGGGCGACCGGGGGAGCCTGGTGCATCACGCCGCAGGTTTGTCGACGGTGACCGGCTCGCCCCACTTCGACAGCGTCATGGTGACGCTGTTGCCGGGGCTGGGCTCCAGCCGGACCTGCATGAGTTCGTGGTCGCCGTCCTCGGTGACCCACGCCGTGCCGGGCACGGGTCCGGTTGCGCCGATCTGCGGCGCGATCTTGTTCACCGCGTCCGCGCTGACCTCTCCGGTGATGCGCACCGTCTGTGTGCCTTCGACCGTCTCGCGGCCGTCGGCACTCGGATTGGAGAAGTTGGCCAGTACATTCGCCAGACCGACGTCGGGGTTCAGGATGGCGGCAACGTCGTAGACGTCGGCGGCAGGCCCGAAGTTCGACAGTCCGCCGCCCGCGGTGATCGTGGCCCACAGATCTCCGTCGGAAACGACGAACTGGACGTCGTTGAGACGCTGGCCGAGGAAGATGATGTTCGCGGTGCCCTTCGCGGCGACCGCCGGCGCCTGGGTCAGGTCGCCTTCGAGTGTCTCGACCGGCAGCTCGGGGATCTGACCCTGCACCGAGAGCTTGAGGTGCGCGCTGGTCTGACCCCTGGTGGTCTCGCTGGACTCCTTCAGCAGGGTCGCGGCATCGGGCAGGTCCTTGCCGGAGTTCTCGGAAGAGGATCCGGAGCACCCTGCAACAAGGGCGGCGACAGCGAAGAGGGCGGCGAAGATCGCCAACAGGCGGGTCTGCATGCCTGCATCGTAGAGGGTGGGGACCGATGGGCGTGCGGTCCGGTGTCCGACAGCGCGCCGGTTAACCGCGCTTGACCTGCGAGTTCAGCGGGTATGGCCGCACCTCAAATGATCGGAGGTTCGTCGGGCCGCAGCACCCGCAGCCACCGGTAGCCGTAGGCGTCGAGTTGCATTTCGACACGCCCGCGGTCATCGAGGGGAAACTCGCCACGCCCGTCGAGGAGATCGACGAGCACCGAGCCGGGTGCGACGTCGGAAAGTTCCAACGGCACCAGGCATCCTTCGGCGCCGAAGTTGTGCAGACCGACCATCGCCCACCCGGACGGTTCGCGGCATACGTGGGCGAGCACGGCGGCGTTCGGCTGCTCGAGAATTTCGGGGGTGGACCAACCGATCTCCGGCTGCTGTCGGTAGGTGTAGATGAGGTCGCGGACGAACCACCAGAACGACCGGTGGTCGTGGCGCTGGTCGGCCGCGTTGACCCGCTCCGGGCAGAAGAGTCCGTCGGGCATCGGGCGCGTCAGCCGCCGGGTGGCGGCGCTCGAGAATCCGCCGTTGGCGCCTGCCGTCCACTGCATCGGTGAGCGCACCGACAGCCGGCCCGGGATGTCGAGGTTCTCGGCCATCCCGATCTCCTCGCCATAGAACAGCACCGGTGTGCCCGGCAGCGAGAACGCGAGCGAGTAGACCATGCGCATCCGACGCTCGTCGCCGCCGAGCATGGCGGGTAGCCGCCGCCGCAGACCGCGCCCGTAGAGCTGCATCTCGGGATCGGGTCCGAAGGCGTCGAACACCTCCTGGCGTTCGTCGTCGCTGAGTTTGTCGAGGGTGAGTTCGTCGTGGTTGCGGACGAAGTTGGCCCACTGGCTGGTGATGTCGAGCGTGGGTCGTTCGCGCAGCGCATCGGCGAGCGGGCCTGCGTCGCCGCGCGCCAGCGACAGATACATGCGCTGCATGCCGATGAAGTCGAATTGCATGTTCAGGCCGTCGCCGTCGGGACCGCCGAAAAACGACTTCTGATCCTCGTACTCGACGTTGACCTCACCCAGCAGCACCGCGTCACCGAGGCGACGGGTGATGAAATTGCGGACATCGCACAGGTATTCGTACGGATCGAACGCTCCGGGATCGCCCGGTGCGCCGTCGCGGGCGAACAGGAACGGCACCGCGTCGACGCGGAAACCGGAGATTCCGAGCTGCAACCAGAAGCCAAGGGTTCGTGAGATCTCCTCCTGCACGGCAGGATTGGCGATGTTCAGGTCTGGTTGATGTTTGTAGAAGTGGTGCAGGTACCACTGGCCGGTCTTGGGGTCGTGCTCCCACAGGCTGTCCTCCTGGTCGGGGAAGACGACATCGGCGGAGGTGTCGGGCGGCTCGGTGTCGGTCCACACGTAGTAGTCGCGGTACGGGTCGTCGACGCTGCGGCGGGCCGACTTGAACCACGGGTGGGCATCGGAGGTGTGGTTCATGACGAAATCGACGATCACCCTGATGCCGTTCGACCTGGCGGTCCGGACGAGTTCGACGAAGTCGCCGAGCGTGCCCAACCGTGTCTCCACGCCGAAAAAGTCGGTGATGTCGTAGCCGTCGTCCTTGCGGGCCGTCGGATAGAACGGCATCAGCCACAGGCAGGTGATGCCGAGGTCGGCGAGGTACTCGATGCGTTCGGTCATGCCGCGGATGTCGCCGCAGCCGTCGCCGTTCCAGTCGTAGAACGTCTCGATGTCGGCGCAGTAGACGACGGCGTTCTTCCACCACAGATCGCCGGTCTCGATCTTCCTCACGCCGGAACCGCCGGCGCCGTCGGAGACAGTTGAGGCAGGACGTGCTCGCCGAAGGCGTCGATGAACGGCTGCTGGTGCTGTCCGACGAAATGCAGATACAGCTCGTCCCAGCCCTGCTCGAGGTATTCGTTGAGCCACGCGGCGTGCCTGCCGAGATCGCTGGAGATCCGTACCGACCCGGCAACCTGCTCGGGCGTGACGTTCGCGCCGACGACGTCGAACGCGTCCACGTTCTCGAGGTCCCAGCAGACGGGCGGTGAGAAGACGTTGGTGCGCCACTGGTCGTGCGCGATGGCCGCCGCGTCGTCCTCGTTGGGTGCCCAGCTGAGGTGGATCTGCAGGCGTGCCGGCCCGCGCCCGCCCGCGGACCGATACGCATCCAGGACCCGTCTCAGCGTGTCGGCGGGCTGGTTCACGGTGATCAGCGCATCCGCCCACGCCGCATGGCGGGCGGCGGTCGCCGGTGTCACGGCGGGGCCGACCAGGTCGGGCACCCGGTCGGGCAGTGTCCACAACTTCGCCCGATTGACGTGGACCAATCCGTCGACGCTGACCTCCTCACCCTGCAGGAGGCGGCGGATCACATCGACGCATTCGACGAGACGCTGGTCACGGATCTCCTTGCGGGGCCAGACCTCGCCGGTGATGCGTTCGTTGGACGCCTCCCCGGAGCCCAGCGCCGCCCAGAACCGACCGGGGAACATCTCGGCGAGCGTCGCGATCGCCTGCGCGATGATCGCGGGGTGGTAGCGCTGACCCGGAGCGTTGACGACGCCGAACGGAAGGTTCGTCGTGGCCAGCGCCGCACCGAGGAACGACCACGCGAACCCCGATTCGTTCTGGCGTTCACTCCACGGGCTGAAATGATCCGACGACATCCCGGCTGTGAAACCGGCGCGTTCGGCGTGCTGGACGTCGCGGAGCAGTTGCCCCGGCGCAATCTGTTCGTGCGAGCAGTGGAATCCGATGACCGCCATGCACACCCCATACCCGTTCCTGGCCGGGTCTAGGCTGGCCTGCATGTTCACCGGAATCGTCGAAGAACTGGGCGAGGTCGTCAGCAAGGAGGAGCTCGCCGACGCTGCGCGGTTCGTGATCCGCGGACCGGTGGTGACTGCCGATGCGCGGCACGGGGATTCGATCGCCGTCAACGGGGTGTGTCTGACGGTGGTCGATGTGCTGGGCGACGGGTCGTTCAGCGCCGACGTCATGGCCGAGACGCTCGACCGGTCGAGTCTGGCCAAGGTCGATGTCGGATCGGTGGTCAACCTGGAGCGAGCGGCGGCCCTCAACAGCAGGCTCGGCGGGCACATCGTCCAGGGCCATGTCGACGACACCGGTTTCGTGATCTCCCGCGCACCGTCGGAGAACTGGGACGTGGTGCGAATTTCTCTCCCGATCGCGCTCGCGCGCTATGTCGTCGAGAAGGGCTCCATCACCGTCGACGGCATCTCCCTGACGGTGTCGGGCCTGGGGCCCGACTGGTTCGAGGTGTCGCTGATCCCGACGACCCTGCAGTTGACCACCCTGGGACGTGCCGAGGTCGGAACGCCGGTCAATCTTGAGGTCGACGTCATCGCCAAGTATGTCGAGCGGCTTCTGGAGAAGAAGGACGCACCGGTAGACAACTAGCGCGGCGACCAGCGGGGCATGGGCCGGTTGCGTGACGTGCCGGCGATCGGCGCATCCCCTTTCCGCCGTGGCGTCACGCAAGCGGGCCTGGTCGCCTCTTTCCCCGCCGACCGGCGGGCAATAAGTGCCGACCCTTCGTGGTTCATACTGAAGGATGTTGACACGTGGTTCCGGCCTGGCCGGTGCCGGCAAGGGTGGTGAGGATGACGAGGCTGGATTCGGTCGAGCGCGCGGTGGCCGACATCGCCGCAGGCAAGGCCGTCGTCGTCATCGACGACGAGGACCGTGAGAACGAAGGTGACCTGATCTTCGCCGCCGAGAAGGCGACGCCCGAGCTGGTGGCTTTCATGGTGCGCTACACGTCCGGTTACCTGTGTGTCCCACTGGACGGCGAGATCTGCGACCGGCTCGGCCTGCTGCCGATGTACGCGGTCAACCAGGACAAGCACGGCACCGCCTACACAGTCACCGTGGACGCGAAAAAGGGTGTGGGGACCGGTATTTCGGCGATGGACCGGGCGACGACGATGCGTCTGCTCGCCGATCCCGATGCGGTCGCCGACGATTTCACCAAACCCGGACACGTCGTTCCGCTGCGGGCCAAGGACGGTGGGGTGCTGCGGCGCCCCGGCCACACCGAGGCCGCCGTCGACCTGGCCCGGCTGGCCGGGTTGCAGCCCGCGGGGGCGATCTGCGAGATCGTCAGCCAGAAGGACGAAGGAGCGATGGCGCAGACCGACGAGCTGCGGATCTTCGCCGACGAGCACGACCTCGCGCTGATCTCCATCGCCGACCTGATCGAGTGGCGCCGCAAGCACGAGAAGCACATCGCCCGTGTCGCCGAAGCCCGCATCCCCACCCGTCACGGCGAGTTCCGCGCGGTCGGCTATACGAGCATCTACGAGGATGTCGAGCACGTCGCGCTGGTCAGGGGTGACATCGCCGGCCCGCACGGTGACGGCCACGACGTGCTCGTGCGGGTGCACTCCGAATGTCTCACCGGCGATGTGTTCGGCTCGCGCCGGTGCGACTGTGGTCCCCAGCTCGACGCCGCGTTGGCGATGGTGGCCCGGGAGGGCCGCGGCGTCGTCCTCTACATGCGGGGGCACGAGGGCCGCGGCATCGGCCTGATGCACAAGTTGCAGGCCTACCAGCTCCAGGACGCCGGCGACGACACCGTCGACGCGAACCTGAAATTGGGGCTGCCCGCCGACGCGCGGGACTACGGCACCGGCGCGCAGATCCTGGTCGATCTGGGTGTGCGGTCGATGCGGCTGCTGACCAACAACCCGGCCAAGCGCGTCGGACTGGACGGCTACGGTCTGCACATCATCGAGCGCGTGCCGCTCCCGGTGCGGGCCAACGCCGAGAACATCCGCTACCTGATGACCAAGCGCGACCGGATGGGCCACGATTTGGTGGGCCTGGAGGATTTCGACGAGGCCGTCCCCGGCGAGTTCGGGGGCGCGGTATGAGCGGCACCGGTGTTCCCGATCTGCCCGCCCTCGATGCCGGAGACCTGAAACTGGCCATCGTCGCGAGCACGTGGCACGAGACGATCTGTGACGCCCTGCTGGAGGGAGCGCGCAAGGTCGCAGTGCAGGCCGGGGTGGCCGATCCGACCGTCGTCCGGGTGCTCGGCGCGATCGAGATTCCCGTCGTCGCCCAGGCTCTCGCCCGAACCCACGACGCGGTGGTCGCCCTCGGCGTGGTGATCCGCGGGGAGACACCGCATTTCGACTATGTCTGCGATGCCGTCACCCAGGGGCTGACCCGGGTTTCGCTGGATGAGTCCAAGCCCATCGCCAACGGCGTGCTCACCGTGAACACCGAACATCAGGCGCTCGACCGGGCCGGACTACCGCACTCGGGGGAGGACAAGGGCGCCCAGGCGGCGGCTGCGGCGTTGTCGACCGCGCTGACGTTGCGTGCACTGCATACGGCTTCATGAGCAAGCAACAGTGGGATCTTGAGGTCAAGCCGCATCTGACACCGTATTTCGCCTGGGGCGCAGCGGCATTGATCGTGGCGGCGCACGTCGTCGTCGGTGCCCTGCTGAAAATCGGCTCGACGGGCGTGGTGTTCCGCACCTATGACCAGGTGGCGATCGCGATGGTCGGCATCGTGATCGCCTGCTTCGTGTCGCTGTTCGCGCGTCCCCGGCTGAGGGTGGGCCCGTCCGGGGTCGCGGTGCGTAACCTGTTCGGTTATCGGCTTTTTCCGTGGGAGGACGTCGTCGACGTGTCTTTCCACGAGGGAGCGCGCTGGGCGCGGCTGGACCTGCCCGACGACGAGTACGTCGCGGTCATGGCGATTCAGGCGGTCGACAAGGCGCGTGCCGTCGAGTCGATGGACAGGGTGCGTGCACTGCTGCAGCGCTACAAGAACGATCTCAATTCACATCGCCCATGACCGCACCTTCCCGGCGGGGATCGGCCCCACCGGTCCACCCCGGCGCGGTGCGCACGATGGCTGACAACCCGCTCGACTGATCCGCCAGATCGACCTTGTGGCCGAGTTCGCGAAGCCCTTGAACCAGTGGATCGTCGCTGCCGTCATCGGAGGTGTCGATCACCGGATGTTCTCCGCCGACATTGGTTTCGGGTGAATTGTCGGCGCCGAAGTCGACCATCGACACCGCCTGTTGCGGGTCCAGATCCCAGTCCAGCATGCCGACGATGGTCTTGACGACGAACTGGATGATCGTGCCGCCGCCAGGGGAGCCTGCGACGGCGTACAGGGTGCGGGGAGCGCCGGGTGAGGCGTGGTCGAAGATCAGCGTCGGCGCCATCGTGCTGCGTGGACGCTTGCCCGGCTGAATCCGGTTGGCGAGCAGCACGCCGTCGGGACCCGCGGGTTCGGCCGAGAAGTCGGTCAGCTCGTTGTTGAGCAGGAATCCGTCGACCATGTGGAACGAGCCGAATGCGGACTCGATCGTGGTTGTAAGCGAGGCGGCATTTCCCTGCTTGTCGACCACACTGACGTGGCTGGTGCCGTGCTCGGGAATCGGTGGCACCGGTGTGGCGGGCGGCCCGAATTCGCCGGGCTTCGCGGAACCCATCGAGCGGTCCGGCGAGATGAGCGCCGCGCGCCCCGCGAGATAGTCGCTGCCGAGCAGTGTTTCGGGTGCTCCGCCCGGCAATGCCACGAAATCGGTGTCTGCGACGTAGCGGTCACGGTCGGCGTAGGCCAGCCGTTCGGCTTCGGAGATCAGGTGCACACCCATGACTGACGGCCGCCCGCCGTTGAGGTCGACGTCGGTGGGCTTGTGCTCGTTCATCGGGAACCGTTCGAGCATCCCGAGGGTGGCGGCCACCGCGATACCGCCGGACGACGGCGGCGGCATGCCGCAGATCTCCTTGCCGCGGTAGGGCGTGCAGAGCGGTTCCCGCTGCTTGGCGGTGTAGCCTGCCAGATCTTCGAGGGTCATCAGGCTGGGAGTGCGTCCACCGGAGGTGTCGGCCGCCTCGGCCACGATGTTGCGGGCGATCTCGCCGGTGTAGAACGCGTTGGGGTCGGACGCGATGGCGCTCAGCGTCTTTGCGTAGTCGGGGTTGGTGAGTTCGGTCTCGGAGGTCTTCGGTGTTCCGTCGGCGTTGAGGAAGTAGGCGGCCGCCTCCTCGTCGATTCGGAGCTTCGGCGCAGAGTCGGCGATGGCGGCTGCGAGCCGTGCGCTGATGTCGAATCCGTCGTCGGCGAGCCTCACCGCCGGTGCGAACAGATCGCGCCACGGCGCCGTCCCGTGCTCGGCGTGCACGTCGGCCAGCATCCGCACGATTCCGGGCACGCCGATCGAGCGCCCGGACGAACGGGCGTCGGGCGTGGGCTCGGTGCGGTCGGTGTCGGAGATCCAGCGCAGATAGTTCTCCGTCGCGGCCGCGGGGGCGGTTTCCCGGCCGTCGAAGGCCGCAACGGTGTCGGCGGCGGCGTCGTAGTACAGCAGGAACCCGCCGCCCCCGATACCCGAGGACTGTGGTTCGACGAGGCCGAGCACTGCTTGAGCGGTGACGATCGCGTCGGCGGCGCTGCCGCCCTCGCGGAGGACCTCGCAGGCGGCCTTGGTCGCGAGTGGATTCGCGGTGACGACGGCGAACGTCTTGGTGCGCACCGCTGCCATGTCGCTGCGATAGCCGGTCGCCGTCTCCGGGGCGGACTCGTCGTCGCGCGTCTGCTCCTTGGCCTCCGGCGTGCCGTTCGTCACGATTTCGCAGGGCCCGGACCGGGACACCAGGTTGTCGGGTCCGGCCGAACAGGCGGCGAGGACCACCATGAGGCCCAGTATCGGGGCGATCGTTCGACGGGTGGCCCGCATCACTGCCACGGTAGCGGCTCTACCCCGTCAGGGCCCAGCAGTAACCTGGTGCCGTGCCCGATCCAGCGACGTACCGACCCGCTCCCGGGTCCATCCCCGTCGAGCCGGGCGTCTACCGCTTCCGGGATCCGCACGGCCGCGTCATCTATGTCGGTAAGGCCAAGAGTCTGCGCAGCCGGCTCAACTCGTACTTCGCTGACCTTTCCGGGCTGGCGCCCCGCACGCGCCAGATGGTGATGACCGCCGCCAGTGTCGAGTGGACGGTCGTCACCACCGAGGTCGAGGCGCTGCAGCTCGAATACAACTGGATCAAGGAATTCGATCCGCGGTTCAACATCCGCTACCGCGACGACAAGTCCTATCCGGTGCTGGCGGTCACGCTCAACGAGGAGTACCCGCGGCTCAAGGTCTACCGGGGGCCGCGCCGCAAAGGAGTGCGCTATTTCGGCCCGTACTCCCACGCGTGGGCGATCAGGGAGACCCTGGATCTGCTCACCCGGGTGTTTCCGGCCCGCACCTGCTCCAACGGAGTGTTCAAGCGGCACAGCCAGATTGACCGTCCCTGCCTGCTCGGCTACATCGACAAGTGCTCCGCTCCGTGTGTCGGGCGCGTCAGCGCCGAGGAGCACCGGCGGATCGTCGGTGATTTCTGCGACTTCCTGGCGGGCAAGACCGATCGGCTGATCCGTGAGATGGAGCAGCAGATGAATGCTGCCGCAGAGGAGCTGGACTTCGAACGGGCCGCCCGGCTGCGCGACAACATCGGCGCGATGCGGCGCGCGATGGAGAAGCAGACGGTGGTGTTCGGGGACGGCACCGACGCCGACGTGGTCGCCTTCGCCGACGACGATCTCGAGGCTGCGGTGCAGGTGTTCCACGTCCGCGGCGGCCGGGTGCGCGGCCAGCGTGGCTGGGTCATCGAAAAGTCCGGCGAGCCAGGGGAATCCACGCTGGAGTACCTGGTCGAGCAGTTCCTGACGCAGTTCTACGGCGATCAGGCGGAGCTCCGCGGCGCAGCCGACGAAGGCGGGGACGAGGCGACGAACCCCGTTCCCAAACAGGTGCTCGTCCCGGTGCTGCCCGACACCGCACACGAGCTGGAGACGTGGTTGTGCCAGCTGCGCGGGTCCCGCGTGGCGCTGCGGGTGCCCCAGCGGGGTGACAAGCGGGCGCTCGCCGAGACCGTCAAGCGCAACGCCGAGCAGGCGCTCAATCAGCACAAGCTCAAGCGGGCCGGTGATTTCAACGCCAGAAGTGCAGCGCTGCAGAGTATTCAGGATGCGCTCGGGCTGGAGGACGCTCCGTTGCGGATCGAGTGCGTCGACATCAGCCACGTCCAGGGCACCGATGTGGTCGCCTCGCTGGTCGTGTTCGAAGACGGCCTGCCGCGCAAATCGGACTACCGGCACTACGCGATCCGTGAGGCCGCGGGCGACGGGCGTTCCGACGACGTCGCCTCGATCGCGGAGGTGACGCGGCGCCGGTTCTACCGCCACCTGCGTGACTCGCAGGGACACCAGCCCGGTGAGATGACGGCCGCAGGGGAGGTCGCCGCCGGCGCGGCTCCGGAAGGACGGTCGCGCCGATTTGCCTACCCGCCGAACCTGTTCGTGGTCGACGGCGGCGCTCCGCAGGTGAACGCGGCGCAGGCGGTGCTCGACGATCTGGGGGTCACCGACGTCGCGGTGATCGGGCTTGCGAAGAGACTCGAGGAAGTGTGGGTTCCGGCCGAACCTGACCCGGTGATCATGCCGCGCAACAGCGATGGCCTCTACCTGCTGCAGCGGGTGCGCGACGAGGCGCACCGGTTCGCGATCTCCTATCACCGCAGCAAGCGCTCGAAGCGGATGACGGCTTCGGCACTGGACTCGGTGCGCGGTCTCGGCGAGCACCGCCGCAAGGCCCTGGTCACCCATTTCGGGTCGCTGGCCCGGTTGAAGCAGGCCACCGTGGAGGAGATCACGGCCGTTCCCGGCATCGGGGCAGCGACAGCCAGGGCCGTGCTCGACGCCCTCGGCGCGCAGACCCCGCCTGATTCGGGCGCGCCCGAAGCGGTTATCGGCAATGATCAGAGCAGAGCATCGGGATGACAGAGCAGGGCATGCACGAGGAACTGCAAGGGGGAGCAGGCAGCATCGGCGAAAGCGGCGAAAACGATGGGATAGACGTGGTCCTGGTGACGGGTCTGTCCGGCGCGGGCCGCGGCACCGCCGCCAAGGTCCTCGAAGACCTCGGCTGGTATGTCGCCGACAATCTGCCGCCGGAGCTGATTGCGCGCATGGTGGACCTCGGCTTGGCGGCGGGCTCGCGCATCACGCAGCTCGCAGCCGTGATGGACGTGCGTTCGCGTGGTTTCACCGGCGACCTCGACTGGGTTCGCAGCGAATTGGCCACACGGGGCATCGTGCCCCGGGTGCTTTTCCTGGAGGCCTCCGACGACATCCTGGTGCGGCGCTACGAGCAGAACCGGCGCAGCCATCCACTGCAGGGCAACCAGACCCTCGCCGAAGGTATCGCCGCCGAACGGACGCTGCTGGCGCCGGTACGGGCGTCGGCCGATCTGGTGATCGACACGTCGTCGCTGTCTGTACACGGACTGCGGGAGAGCATCGAGCGCGCCTTCGCCGCGGAGACCGTCGCGCACACCAACGTGACCGTCGAATCCTTCGGGTACAAGTACGGTCTGCCGATGGACGCCGACACCGTGATGGACGTCCGCTTCCTGCCCAACCCCCACTGGGTGGACAGGCTGCGCCCGCACACCGGTCAGCACGCCGACGTACGTGATTACGTGCTCGGCCAACCGGGCGCCCTGGAGTTCCTCGACTCCTACCATCAGCTGCTGGACGTCGTGATCGACGGCTACCGCCGGGAGGGGAAGCGCTACATGACCGTTGCCATCGGTTGTACGGGCGGCAAGCACCGCAGCGTCGCGATGGCCGAGGCGCTGGCCGAACGGCTTCAGGACGCCGCGCTGACGGTGCGGGTGCTGCACCGGGATCTCGGGCGCGAATGAGTGCCCGCATCGTTGCGCTGGGCGGTGGGCACGGCCTCTACGCCACGCTGTCGGCGGCGCGCCGCCTGACCCCGCACGTCACGGCGATCGTGACCGTGGCCGACGACGGCGGGTCCTCGGGTCGGCTGCGCAGCGAGCTCGACGTGGTTCCTCCCGGAGATCTGCGAATGGCGTTGGCGGCGTTGGCTTCCGACAGTCCCCATGGCAGGTTGTGGGCGACGATCATCCAGCATCGCTTCGGCGGCAGCGGTGCGCTGGCGGGCCATCCCATCGGCAACCTGATGCTCGCCGGCCTCAATGAGGTGCTCGCCGACCCGGTGGCCGCGCTCGACGAGCTGGGCAGGATCCTCGGCGTCAAGGGCAGGGTGCTGCCGATGTGCCCGGTCGGGCTGGGCATCGAAGCCGATGTCGTCGGGCTCGAATCCGATCCCCGGGTGAGCCGCGCGATCCGCGGTCAGGTCGCGATTGCGACCACGGTGGGCAAGGTACGCAGGGTCCGGCTGCTGCCCGCCGACCCGCCCGCGACGCATCAGGCGATCGACGCGATCATGAACGCCGACCTGATCGTGCTGGGTCCCGGTTCGTGGTTCACCAGCGTCATCCCGCATGTGCTGGTGCCGCAGTTGTTGACCGCGTTGCAGGCGACGGCCGCGCGGCGCGCCCTCGTGCTCAACCTGGTCGCCGAGCCCGGCGAGACGGCGGGTTTCTCGGTGGAGCGTCACATTCACGTGCTGGCCCAGCACGCGCCGGGTTTCACCGTCGATGACATCGTCGTCGATTCGGCGCGTGTTCCGAGCGACCGCGAGCGCGAGCAGTTGCGCCGGACCGCCACGATCCTCGATGCTCACGTTCAGTTCGCTGATGTTTCCAGACCTGGTACACCTTTACATGACCCGGCGAAGTTGGCCGCGGCCTTGGAGGGGGTCCGCAAGCGCGGCGCGACGGCTGAGCCGACTCTGCCGACTCCAAGAGCCAAGCCCGCCCCGACAGTGAACGGACCGAGAGGTGACGACCCGTGGCGATGACAGCCGAGGTCAAAGATGAACTGAGCCGGTTGGTGGTCAACTCGGTGAGCGCGCGCCGCGCCGAGGTGGCGTCGCTGCTGCGCTTCGCCGGCGGATTGCACATCGTGTCGGGTCGCGTGGTCGTCGAAGCCGAGGTCGACCTGGGCATCATCGCGCGCCGCCTGCGCAAGGACATCTACGACCTGTACGGCTACAACGCCGTGGTGCATGTGCTGTCGGCCAGCGGTATCCGCAAGAGCACGCGCTACGTGGTTCGGGTCGCCAAAGACGGGGAGGCGTTGGCGCGGCAGACCGGTCTGCTCGATTTGCGTGGCCGCCCGGTGCGGGGACTGCCCGCCCAGGTCGTGGGTGGCAGCGTGGCGGATGCCGAAGCCGCCTGGCGCGGCGCATTTTTGGCGCACGGGTCGCTCACCGAGCCGGGCCGCTCGTCGGCGCTCGAAGTCAGCTGCCCCGGGCCCGAGGCCGCTCTGGCGCTCGTCGGCGCGGCTCGCAGGCTCGGCGTGAGTGCGAAGGCGCGTGAGGTGCGGGGCAGCGACCGCGTGGTCGTCCGCGACGGTGAGGCGATCGGTGCGCTGCTCACGCGGATGGGCGCCCAGGACACGCGGCTCACCTGGGAGGAGCGCCGCATGCGCCGCGAGGTGCGCGCGACCGCGAACCGGTTGGCCAACTTCGACGACGCGAACCTGCGACGGTCGGCGCGCGCCGCTGTCGCGGCGGCTGCCCGGGTGGAACGTGCGCTGGAGATCCTGGGCGACACCGTGCCCGACCATCTGGCCGCCGCCGGTCAGCTGCGGGTCGCCCACCGGCAGGCCTCGCTGGAGGAGCTCGGCCGCCTCGCCGACCCACCCATGACGAAAGACGCTGTGGCAGGCCGTATCCGACGTCTGCTGTCGATGGCCGACCGCAAGGCCAAACAGGACGGCATCCCCGACACTGAGTCGGCGGTCACACCGGATCTGCTCGAAGACGCCTAGGGCCCGAGCAACGCCTCCAGCGCTTTCTGGTTCACCACTGTGAAGTCGTGATCCTCCACCTTCATGTAATGCCGCACTCGGTTGACGAAATCGTTGATCGCCGTGTTGAACGCCTCGGTTGCCATGTTGCGCTTCTCCGGTGAGAGCGCCGAGGTGAGCTCCTGGGCGAACGCGGTGTAGATCACGCGTTGGGCGCTGTCGGCGATGTCGCTGGGGGCTACCAGCCGCAATTCGGTGAGCAGGGTGATGGCGCGTTTGATGTCGTCTTCGAGGACGCCGGTCACCCGGATCACCCGGAACATCACGGCGAGACGATTCAGGTTGTCGGGGATCGACGGATCGATCTCGCGGGCCCTGGAGAGAAATTCTTCGTGGTCTTCGGTATGGGCGAGGCGGTGCGTCACCTCCGCCCACTCTTCGGAGATTTCCTTCAGGCCGGCGCTCACCACGGAGACCTCCGTCATGGCCGCGACGAACCGGATGGTGGCATCGCGGAGCAGATCGAACTTCAGCCGCTCCTCCTCGGCGATGCTCTGCCGTTCATGGGTCCTCTTCGCCGTCCAGTAGGTCGCGAGACCGCCGACGATCGTGCTGAGCAGGCTCGCCGAGGCCGTGATCGCAGGAATTACCCAGTCGGTCATGGGTTGAGTATCCGCCGCGACCATGTCCCCAACTGGCGGAACGCTTCCCAGAGCAGTAATCCGGCCTGGATCCCCAGCGCGATCGAGATCATCGAGATCAGCGTGACGGCGACGGCGCCGCCGCTGCTGCCGCCGACGAGTTCGGTGACGCCGATGAACCCCAGGGATCCCGGCACCAGCAGCCAGAAGCCGGGGAGCAGCAGTGTCGCCGCGGGCGGGGTGTCGTGTCGGTGGGCGACCAACAGTGCGCACACCGTCAGCGCGAGCCCGCCACCGAAGCCGCTGGCGTAGCTGCCCAGTCCCGTGTTCGCCAGCACCTGGCCGGTGTAGGAGACGAACAGGATCACCACCATCCACCCCATGAAGCGGGTCGGTGGTCCGTGGTAGAGGAACAGTCCGACCGCATAGACCGCGACGCCCAGCCAGGGTGCCCACGGACCGAAGCGGTCCACCGAGGCGACGCTGAGTTCGTCGGTGGACAGGCCGACGACCTGCGCCGCGATGAGAATCCCGAAAGCCAACTGCGCCAACCGAATCCCGCCGGCGATCAGACGCGCCGACCCGGCGATCATGTCGCGTCCGCTGAGTTCGATCACGGCCAGCGTGATCGCGGTGCCGGGCAGGAACATCACCAGCGCGGGCGCCAACGCGCGCAGACTGCCTTCCCCCAGATTCAGCAGCCGGCCCAGGACGAAGGAGGAGAGCGCGACCAGGAACGCTGCGACGACGGGCAGCAGCTGGGTCAGCGGCTCGCTGCGCCGCGCGAACAAGCCCAAAAGTCCCACCCCGAAGCCGAACGTGACGGCGGCGAGCAGGGCGACCAGGTTCGGTTGCAGGATCAAGGCGAACGCCGCACTCTGCAGCACGTAACCCACGACGAACGCCCACGCCGAGAACCGCGGTCGCATGGTGTCGATACGGTCGAGCTCGGCCAGCCCCTCCTGCGGGGTTACCTGACCGCGCTCGGCCCGTTCGACGAGCACGGCGAGCGGGAACGTCTGGTCGAAGCGGAGGTTCTTCTCGGCGCTCTCCACCCGCATCGTGGTGCCGTCGGGATGTTCGCCACCGCCCCCGAGCTGGATGTAGTTGGGCAGGATCAGCATCTCCCGCGACACCCCGTACCCGTCGGCGGCCGCCCCCAACGCTCGCCGCACCATCCCGATCGGGTAGCCCGCCGCGATCATCGCCGCACCGAGTCGGGCCAGGAAGGCCATCGGCCCGGTGTGTGCCGCCAGCGGCAGCGAGCCAACCTCCGGTACGTCCTCCACGGGCCGGACAGTAGACCTCTACCGTGGCCTCATGAGTGATTTGCGGGTCGGTGTGGCCTATCCGGATCCGCCCTTCAACGCGATGCCCGGGCACAGCGGACTCGACATCGACGTGATGACCGCGCTTGCGGGGGCCATCGGCGTCGAGGCCGAGTTCGTCGCCTACCAGGGTGCAGATTTCGACGGGATCTTCGACCGGCTCGAGGCCGGCGACTACGACTGCGTCATCGCGGGCATCACCGTCACTTCGGAGCGACAGCGTAGGGCGGCGTTCCTGCCGCCCTACGTGATCTCCGGGCAGGGCCTTGCGGTGGATACGTCCCGGCTGCCCCACGTCCGGTCTGTCGACGACCTGGCGGGCTTGACCGTCGGCGTGCAGCGCGGCAACACCAGCGAGGCGATCGCCCACCAGCTCGTGGCGGACGGCAAGGCCGACCGTGTCCGCGTCTACGACTACGGCGCGGTCAGCGCCGCGATCGCCGACCTCGTCACGGGCGGTTGCGATGCGGTGATGAAGCTCGCCCCGGTGCTGGCCGAGCTCGTCAAGGCGGTACCTGGGGTCGAGGTGGTTCAACGCGGGCTGTCCGTCGAGGACATCGCGATCGCGGTCAACCCTGCCGATCAGCAACTGCTCGCTCGCCTGGGGGTCGCCCAGGCCGAGCTCGAGGCCGGTGGCGAGTTCCAGCGCATCCGCCGCAGGTGGCTCGGCAACCCCTATGTCGACCAGAGCGCAGGGATGCTCTAGTCGCGTCCGGGGCAAGCGCGCGCGGCGTACAGGTCAACTACTAGGCTGAGTGCCGAGCTGTGCACGAGCATCGAATCAAGAGGAGAGACACGTGACGATCCGGGTAGGCGTGAACGGCTTCGGCCGTATCGGGCGCAACTTCTTCCGCGCACTGGACGCGCAGAAGGCCGAAGGCAAGAACACCGACATCGAGATCATCGCGGTCAACGACCTCACCGACAACGCCACGCTGGCACACCTGCTGAAGTTCGACTCCATCCTGGGCCGCCTGCCCTACGACGTCTCCCTCGAAGGCGACGACACCATCGTCGTCGGCGACCATAAGATCAAGGCCCTCGAGGTCAAGGAAGGTCCCGCCGCCCTGCCGTGGGGTGACCTGGGTGTCGACGTCGTCGTCGAGTCCACCGGCATCTTCACCGCCCGCGCCAAGGCGCAGGGCCACCTCGATGCCGGCGCCAAGAAGGTCATCATCTCCGCGCCCGCCAGCGACGAGGACATCACGATCGTGCTCGGCGTCAACGACGACAAGTACGACGGTAGCCAGAACATCATCTCCAACGCGTCATGCACCACGAACTGCCTCGGTCCGCTGGCCAAGGTGCTCAACGACGAGTTCGGCATCGTCAAGGGCCTGATGACGACGATCCACGCCTACACCCAGGATCAGAACCTGCAGGACGGCCCGCACAAGGACCTGCGTCGTGCCCGCGCCGCCGCGGTCAACATCGTGCCGACCTCCACCGGTGCGGCGAAAGCGATCGGCCTGGTGCTGCCCGAGCTGAAGGGCAAGCTCGACGGGTACGCCCTGCGGGTGCCGATCCCCACGGGCTCGGTCACCGACCTGACCGCGGAGCTGAGCAAGTCGGCCACCGTCGACGAGATCAACGCCGCGTTCAAGGCCGCCGCCGACGGACCCCTGAAGGGCATCCTCAAGTACTACGACGCCCCGATCGTGTCCAGCGACATCGTCACCGATCCGCACAGCTCGCTGTTCGACTCGGGCCTGACCAAGGTCATCGACAATCAGGCCAAGGTCGTCTCCTGGTACGACAACGAGTGGGGCTACTCCAACCGCCTCGTCGACCTCGTCGGCCTGGTCGGCAAGTCCCTGTAGACGATGGGTATCAAGTCCCTCGAAGACCTGCTCGCAGAGGGAGTATCGGGGCGGGGTGTGCTCGTGCGCTCCGATCTGAACGTCCCTCTCGACGGGGACACCATCTCTGATCCGGGTCGCATCATCGCCTCCGTCCCGACGCTGAAGGCGCTCAGCGACGCCGGCGCCAAAGTCGTCGTGACTGCGCACCTCGGCAGGCCCAAAGGTGAACCGGACCCGAAATTCTCGCTGGCTCCGGTCGCAAAGGCCTTGGGGGACAAGCTCGGCAGGCACGTCCAACTCGCCGGCGATGTCGTCGGCTCCGACGCGCTCGCCCGCGCCGAAGGCCTGACCGACGGCGACATCCTGCTGCTGGAGAACATCCGATTCGACCCGCGCGAGACCAGCAAGGACGACGCCGAACGGCTGTCGTTGGCCAAGGCGCTCGTCGAGCTCGTCGACTCGCCAGGAGGGCCGACGGCCGCTTTTGTCTCCGACGGCTTCGGTGTCGTGCACCGCAAACAGGCATCGGTGTACGACGTGGCGACGCTGCTGCCGCACTATGCGGGCACGCTGGTCGACACGGAGGTCAAGGTGCTCGCCCAGCTCACCGAGTCCACCGAACGCCCGTACGCGGTGGTCCTCGGCGGATCGAAGGTGTCGGACAAACTGGCGGTCATCGAGAACCTCGCCACCAAGGCCGACAGCCTGGTCATCGGCGGCGGGATGTGCTTCACCTTCCTTGCCGCGCAGGGCCTTTCGGTGGGCAGCTCGCTGCTCGAAGAGGGCATGATCGAAACCTGCCGCAAGCTGCTCGACGACTACGGCGACGTGCTGCACCTGCCTGTCGACATCGTCGTCGCCGAGAAGTTCGCCGCCGACTCGCCCGCAGAGACCGTGGCGGCCGACAAGATCCCGTCCGACAAGATGGGCCTCGACATCGGCCCCGAGTCGGTCAAGCGGTTCACGGCGCTGCTGTCCAACGCCAAGACGATCTTCTGGAACGGCCCCATGGGCGTGTTCGAGTTCCCGGCCTTCGCCGCGGGCACCAAGGGAGTGGCCGAAGCGATCATCGGCGCCACGGGCAAGGGTGCGTTCAGCGTCGTCGGCGGTGGCGATTCCGCCGCCGCGGTGCGCCAGCTGGGCTTGCCCGAGGACGGTTTCTCGCATATTTCGACCGGTGGCGGCGCCTCCCTGGAATACCTTGAGGGCAAGACGCTTCCCGGCATCGAAGTGCTCGGACGTTAACGAAAGTAGGAGTCCTCGTGTCTCGCAAGCCGCTGATCGCCGGCAACTGGAAGATGAACCTGAACCACTTCGAGGCGATCGCGCTGGTTCAGAAGATCGCTTTCTCGTTGCCGGACAAGTACTTCGACAAAGTCGACGTCACCGTGATCCCGCCGTTCACCGATCTGCGCAGCGTGCAGACACTGGTCGACGGTGACAAACTGCGGCTCACCTACGGGGCGCAGGACGTATCGCAGCACGACTCCGGGGCGTACACGGGTGAGATCAGCGGCGCGTTCCTGGCCAAGCTGGGGTGTACGTTCGCCGTCGTCGGCCATTCCGAGCGCCGTACCTACCACCACGAGGACGACGCGCTGGTCGCCGCGAAGGCACTGGCTGCACTGCGACACGGGCTCTCGCCGATCGTGTGCATCGGCGAGCAGCTCGAAGTGCGCGAGGCAGGCAACCACGTCGAATTCAACGTGAATTCGCTGCGCGGGTCGCTGGCCGGGTTGACAGCCGAGCAGATCGGCAAGTCGGTGATCGCCTACGAGCCGGTCTGGGCGATCGGCACCGGCCGCGTGGCGAGCGCAGCGGACGCGCAGGAAGTGTGCAAGGCCATCCGCGACGAGCTCGCGAATCTGGCGTCGGCTGACGTCGCGGCAGGAGTCCGGGTGCTCTACGGCGGCTCGGTCAACGCGAAGAACGTCGGCGAGATCGTCGGACAGGCCGACGTCGACGGCGCGCTGGTCGGCGGCGCTTCACTGGACGGCGAACAGTTCGCGACGCTGTCGGCGATCGCCGCGGGCGGGCCGCTGCCGTAAGCCTGATAATCTGGCCACCATGCAATTGGCTCTGCAGATCACCCTGGTCGTGACCAGTGTTCTGGTCGTGCTCCTGGTCCTGCTGCACCGCGCCAAGGGCGGCGGCCTGTCCAGCCTGTTCGGTGGCGGTGTGCAATCCAGCTTGTCCGGCTCCACCGTGGTCGAGAAGAACCTCGACCGGCTGACGCTCTTCGTCACCGGCATCTGGATCGTCGCCATCGTCGGCATGGCTCTCTCCATCAAGTACGGCGTGTGATCAACTGCTGAACGGGTCGTGCTCGGAGATCAGTTTCTCCAGCCGCGCCTCGTCGATCCGTCCCCGCACCGTCGCCGCTTCGTGCTGATCACGAATGACCTTGGCCAGCGTGAACGAGCTGGTGACGAGGAACAGCGCCGACATCAACAGGAAGAGGCGCTGCCACAGGTCCAGCGGTAGGAACAGGATTCCGCCGAGAACGCCGAACAAGCTCAGGCCGAACGCGATCGCTGCCCGCACGCGTAGGTAGTTCTATTCGGGATTGCTCATTCTGCGATCGAGGCAGGCAACCCGGATACTTGACCAATGTCTTCCCCTTCGGCCGCGTCCGACCTGTCCCTGGAGCCGATCGGAGCCGTACAGCGCACCCAGGTGGGCCGCGAAGCCACCGAACCCATGCGCGAGGACATCCGGCTGCTCGGAGCCATCCTGGGCGACACGGTGCGCGAGCAGAACGGCGACGACGTCTTCGACCTCGTCGAGCGGGCTCGCGTCGAGGCGTTCCGGGTGCGCCGCTCCGAGATCGACCGTGCGGACATGGCCAAGCTCTTCGACGGTATCGACGTCCACGCGGCGATCCCGGTGATTCGCGCATTCACCCATTTCGCGCTGCTTGCCAATGTGGCCGAGGATATCCACCGGGAACGACGGCGCAGACTTCACGAGGCGGCGGGGGAGCCGCCCCAGGACAGCAGGCTGGCCGCCACCTACCTGAAACTCGATGACGCCGACCTCGACGCGGCCACCGTGACCGCTGCGCTGAGCGGCGCACTGGTGTCCCCGGTGATCACGGCGCACCCGACCGAGACGCGGCGGCGCACCGTGTTCGACACCCAGCACCGCATCACCGAGCTGATGCGGCTGCGCCTGCACGGGCAGTACGAGACCGCCGACGGCCGCGACATCGAACGGGAGCTGCGCCGCCACATCCTCACGCTGTGGCAGACGGCGCTGATCCGGTTGTCACGCTTGAAGATCCAGGACGAGATCGAAACCGGGCTGCGTTACTACCCGGCAGCGCTGTTCGAGGTGATCCCTCAGGTCAACGCCGAAGTGCGTGCGGCGCTCCAGCAGCGCTGGCCCGACGCGGACCTGCTCGAGGAGCCGATCCTGCGCCCCGGTTCCTGGATCGGTGGCGACCGCGACGGCAACCCCAACGTCACCGCGGAGGTCGTCAGGCTTGCCACCGGCAACGCCGCCTACACCGCCTTCACCCACTACTTCGCCGAGTTGACCGCGCTCGAGCAGGAGTTGTCGATGTCGGTGCGCCTGGTGCACATCAGCGACGGCCTGGCCGCGCTCGCCGACGCGTGCACCGAGCCCGCCCGCGCCGACGAACCCTACCGCCGGGCCTTGCGTGTCGTGCATGCGCGGCTGACCGCCACCGCGCAACAGATCCTCGACCGCCAGCCCGAGCACGAACTCGACCTCGGCATGGATCCCTACCTCGCCCCGCGTGAACTGCTCGCCGACCTCGACACCGTGGACGATTCGCTGCGCGCCCACGGCAGCGCGGCACTGGCCGACGACCGTCTCGCGAGGCTGCGAGAAGCCATCCGCGCCTTCGGCTTTCACCTGTCCGGACTGGACATGCGACAGAACTCCGACGTGCACGAAGAAGTCATCGCTGAATTGCTGGCCTGGGCCGGGGTACATCCCGACTACGCCTCGCTGAGCGAGGACGAGCGTGTCCAGGTCCTGGCGGCCGAACTGGTGACCCGCCGACCATTGATCGGGCCGGGCGCCGAACTGTCCGAGCTCGCCCGCAAAGAGCTCGACATCGTCTTCGCGGCGGCGCGTGCGGTGCACGTCTTCGGACCGCAGGCCGTACCGAACTACATCATCTCGATGTGCAAGTCCGTCTCCGACATGCTCGAAGCCGCGATCCTGCTCAAGGAGGCCGGGCTACTGGACGCGTCCTCGGAGCATCCGTACGCACCCGTCGGGATCGTGCCGCTCTTCGAAACCATCGACGACCTGCAACGCGGGTCGTCGATTCTCGAAGCGGCGCTGGACCTTCCGCTGTACCGGGCGGTCGTCGCCGCTCGCGGGGACAGCCAAGAGGTCATGCTCGGGTACTCCGATTCCAACAAGGACGGCGGCTATCTGGCCGCGAACTGGGCGCTCTACAGGGCCGAACTGGACCTGGTCGAATCCTCGCGCAAAACCGGAATCCGCCTGCGGCTTTTCCACGGTCGGGGCGGGACCGTCGGCCGAGGCGGGGGCCCGAGCTACGACGCCATCCTGGCTCAGCCACCGGGCGCGGTGCAGGGCTCGCTGCGCATCACCGAGCAGGGCGAGGTGATCGCCGCGAAGTATGCCGAGCCGCGCATCGCCCACCGCAACCTGGAGACGCTGCTGGCCGCCACACTGGAGGCGACGCTGCTCGACATCGAAGGACTGGGCGAGTCTGCCGACAGGGCTTACGAGGTGCTCGACGATCTCGCGGCGCGTGCCCAGCGCGCCTACGCCGAGCTCGTCCACCACACACCGGGATTCGTCGAATACTTCAAAGCGTCGACGCCGGTCAGTGAGATCGGCGCCCTCAACATCGGTAGCCGCCCGACCTCCCGCAAGCCGACGACGTCGATCTCGGATCTGCGCGCGATCCCGTGGGTGCTGGCCTGGAGCCAGTCCCGCGTGATGCTGCCCGGCTGGTACGGCACCGGGACGGCGTTCGAGGAATGGGTCGGGGACGGCCCCGACAGCGAAGCCCGGCTCGAGGTCCTCAAAGACCTCTACCGGCGGTGGCCCTTCTTCGCCACGGTGCTGTCCAACATGGCGCAGGTTCTGGCGAAGTCGGATCTCGGTCTGGCCGCGCGGTATTCGGAACTTGTCGACGACGAAGCGTTGCGGCGCAGGGTGTTCGACAAGATCGTCGACGAGCACGCGCGCACGATACGCATGCACAAGTTGATCACCGGCCAGGACGACCTGCTCGCCGACAATCCCGCGCTGGCCCGATCGGTCTTCAACCGGTTCCCGTATCTGGAGCCGCTGAACCACCTACAGGTGGAGCTGTTGCGTCGCTACCGATCCGGCGACGAGGACGAACTCGTACAGCGTGGCATCCTGCTGACCATGAGCGGTCTGGCTACGGCACTGCGCAACAGCGGATAGGGCAGGGCCCGGCGGTCGGGTCAGAGACCGGCGGTGCGGCGGACCCTGTCCAACGCCCCGCGGATCGCCTGTTCGGTCGCCGCCAGCGGCAGGATGACCGATTCGCCGAGGCCGACGATGCGCTCCACGCGCGAAACGATGCCCTCCATGCGATCGACGACGACAATCAGGCGCGGGGCCAGCTCGTTGATCTGACTGATGGTGCCGTTGAACCGTTCCAGGGTGGCGTCCAGCTTTTCCGTCGAATGGTTCAGGTCCTCCAGGGTCTCGCTCAGGCCTTCCAGGATGGTGTCGACCTGCTCGACGGTGACGTCGGCGTTCAGCGCCGCTTGGGCGAGCTTGCGGATGCGCTCGGGGCCGGTACGGACAGGTCTGCCCCCTTTGTCTGCCATCCGGCCAGTATGGCCCACCTGCGCCACGCCGCGACACAGACTCCGGTTCCTCCGCGGCGAGCACGATCCCCCCGATCAGTAAGGCCACGTCCCACGAGGAGGCGGCCGTACTGTGTGAGGGTCCGACGTCCCTGGAGGCGCTATGGCATCTGCAACCAACTACCGGCTGCTTCGCATCGCCCTCGCGGTCTTCGGCGCGGTCATGATCCTGCTGTACCCACTGGCCGTCATCTGGCCCTCCGGCTGGGCCTGGCACCATGGCGCACCCTTCGAATCCGACTACTTCATGATGATCGTCGGCCTCTACGTGGTCCTCGGAGCGTTCCTGATCAATGCGTCGCGGCGACCCGAGGCCCACGTCAGCGTGATCTGGTTCGCGGTGTGGTCCAGCGTCGTCCACGCCGCGATCATGGCCGTGCAGTCGTTCACCAGCGCCCATCAACGCGGACACCTGTTGGGTGACGTTCCCGCGCTGCTTGTGGCGGCGCTCGTCCTGGCCGTGCTCCTCAGGACTTCCCGGATGTCACGGCAACTTTGAGGCGGCCGCCTCGTCGAGCAGCCACACCGTGGCCTCACTGCCGACGGCGCCGGCCGCGGGGATGTCGACCGCTTCGGCGCCGCCGACCGCTGCGGCCACCGCATCCGCTTTGCCTTCTCCGGACACCACCAGCCACACCTCCCGCGACCGCGCGATCGCGGGAAGTGTCAGCGTGATTCGCCGCGGCGGAGGTTTGGGGGAGTCGGTCACGCCGACGACGAAACGATCGGTTTCCTTCACGGCCGCCGTGTCCGGGAACAGCGAGTTGACGTGTCCCTCGGGCCCCATGCCGAGCAGGTGTACGTCGAATCGGGGGCCGGTGGCCTCGAAGTTGCCGATGACGACCTGTTCGTAACCGGCTGCGGCCGCGTCCAGGTCGTCGCCGAACTCACCGTCGGTCGCGGCCATGGCGTGCACGTTGGTCTCGGGGATGTCGACGTGGTCCAGAAGTGCCTCACGGGCCTGCTTGTCGTTGCGTTCGTCGTCGTCCGCCGGGACGAATCGCTCGTCGCCCCAATAGATGTGAACCTTCGACCAGTCGATCTCGCCGCCGCGTTCGCCGACGCGTTTGAGCAGTCCAATCCCGGTGCCGCCGCCGGTGAGCACGATCGCGGCCTCATTGCGCTCCGAGATCGCCGCGTTGATCGCCTCGACGAGCCTGTCACCGGCCGCGGCGACCAACGCATCGGTGTCCGCATACTTCTCGATCGTCACCGTCATACGTACTGCACCTTTTCGATCCCCTTCAGCGCCTCGAAATAGATCTCGTCGGCATCGAGGCGACGCATGTCCTCGGCCAGACACTCACGAGTCTCCCTGCGGGCCAGCGGAACCAACGCCTCAGGCTTCGAGGTGCGGGTGATCTTCGCAGTGACACCCTCCTGCGGGCGGCTCAAGACGATCGTCTCGCTGTCGCGAACAAGCTCGACTTTGAGCTCGCCGACCGCGCGCTGAACGGGTCCGTCGATCCGGCTGGCCAGCCAGCCTGCGAGCACATCGAGCGCGGGTTCGGTGGCCAGGCCCGACACCAGCGCCGAATTGATCGGTTCATGGGGCGGTTCGTCGACGGCTGCGGCGAGCAGTGCCCGCCAGTAGGTGATCCGGCTCCAGGCCAGGTCGGTGTCGCCCGGCGTGTAGCCCTCGAGCCGACCCTTGATCGACTGCAGGGGGTCGGTGCCGTTGGTGGCATCGGTGATACGGCGCAGTGCCAGCCGACCCAGCGGATCCTCGGCGGGCACGGGCGGAGCGACGTCGGGCCACCACGTGACGACAGGCGTGTCGGGAAGCAGGAACGGCATCACGACACTACTCGCGTGGTTGGCCAGCGGACCCGAAAGCCGCAGAACCACAACCTCGTTGGCGCCTGCGTCGCTTCCGACTCGCAGCTGGGCATCCAACCGGGCCTTGTCCGCACGCCGGTCACCCGGCGCGACGACGATGACGCGGCAGGGATGCTCTCGGCTGGCCGCGTTCGCCGCGTCGATGGACTCTTCGAGGACGGCCTCGGTGTCCGGTGCGATCACCAGGGTGAGAACACGACCCAGCGTGATGGCGCCGCCCTCTTCACGCAAGGCCTGAATCCGCTTGTTGATGGCACCGGTGTCGGTGCTGGGCATGTCAATGATCATCGGGCACCTCGGTTCTTCGCGCGAGCGCTCATCGGGCACCTCGGTTCTTCGCGCGAGCGCTCATCACGGCCGCCTCCATTCGCGGCCGGACCGCTTGAGCATCTCGAATGCCGAATCCGGTCCCCAGCCGCCCGATTCGTAGGGCTCGGGCTTCCCGTGGGACGCCCAGTACTCCAGCGCGGGATCGAGGATCTTCCAGGCCAGCTCGACTTCCTCGTTCACCGGGAAGAGCGACGGCTCACCGAGCAGAACGTCGAGGATCAGGCGTTCGTAGGCCTCCGGCGACTCTTCGGCGAATGCCGAACCGTAGGAGAAGTCCATGCTGACGTCGCGGACCTCCATCTTGTTGCCGGGCACCTTGGAGCCGAAGCGCATCGTGATGCCCTCGTCGGGCTGCACTCGGATCACCAGCGCGTTCTGCCCGAGCTCCTCGGTCATGGTCGCGTCGAACGGCAGATGCGGTGCCCGTTTGAAGATCAGCGCGATCTCGGTCACCCTGCGGCCGAGGCGTTTTCCGGTGCGAAGGTAGAACGGAACACCCGCCCAGCGGCGGGTGTCGACGTCCACGGTGATCGCCGCGAACGTCTCCGTCGTCGACGTCGTCGAGAAGCCCTCCTCCTCGAGCAGACCGACGACGCGTTCCCCGCCCTGCCACCCCGCGGTGTACTGACCACGTGCCGTGGTCTCGTCGAGCGGCTCGGCAAGCTTGCTCGCCGAGAGCACCTTGATCTTCTCGGCCTGCAACTCGGCGGGGGAGAAGTTGACCGGTTCCTCCATGGCCGTCAGCGCCAGCAGCTGCAGCAGATGGTTCTGGATCACGTCGCGCGCGGCCCCGACACCATCGTAGTAGCCACCTCGCCCGCCCAGCCCGATGTCCTCGGCCATCGTGATCTGCACGCTGTCGACATAGTGCGCATTCCACACCGGCTCGAACATCTCGTTGGCGAACCGCAGCGCCAGGATGTTCTGCACGGTCTCCTTGCCGAGGTAGTGGTCGATGCGAAACACCGACGACTCGGGGAAGACGTCGTTGACGATCTTGTTGAGCTCTTCGGCACTCTTCAGGTCATGACCGAACGGTTTCTCGATCACCACCCGGCTCCAGTGGCCGTCGGACTTCTCGGCCAGCCCGGTCCGCGAAAGCTGTTCGAGCACCTGCGGAAACGCCTTGGGCGGAATGGACAGATAAAACGCGTGATTGCCACCGGTGCCGCGTTCGGCATCGAGCTTGTCGAGTGTCTCGGCCAGCCGCGCGAACCCGGCTTCGTCGTCGAAGGTGCCCTGGACGAACCGGAAACCTTCGGCGAGGCGGTCCCACACCTCCTGTCGGAACGGTGTGCGCGCGTGCTGCTTGACCGCCTCGTAGACGACCTGCCCGAAATCCTCGTCCGCCCAATCCCGCCGGGCGAAACCGACCAGTGCGAACGACGGCGGCAGAAGGCCCCGGTTGGCCAGGTCGTAGATCGCCGGCATCAGCTTCTTGCGTGCCAGGTCGCCTGTCACGCCGAAGATCACCACACTGCACGGTCCGGCGATGCGGGGCATGCGCTTGTCGCGCTTGTCCCGCAACGGGTTGGACCAGGGCTGGGTCATCGTCGATCGCTCTTCGCGCAAGCGCTCATCGGCCAGTCACTTCTTGTCGTCGAGCTGACCCTGGGTGGCTTCGAGAAGCTCGTGCCAGGACTTCTCGAACTTGTCTACACCCTCGTCCTCGAGCACCCTGAACACGTCGGTGAGATCGATGCCGATCGCCGCGAGCTTGTCGAAGACCTCCTGCGCCTCCTGGGCGCGTCCGGTCACCGTGTTACCGGTGATGACGCCGTGGTCGGCGACCGCGTCGATCGTCTTCTCCGGCATGGTGTTCACCGTGTTCGGGGCCACCAGTTCCGTGACGTAGAGCGTGTCGGAGTAATCGGGGTTCTTCACGCCGGTCGATGCCCACAGCGGCCGCTGAACCCGTGCGCCGGCCGCCTTGAGCTTCTCGAAGCGCTCACCGCCCAGGAAGACCTCCTCATAGGCGGCGTAGGCCAGGCGGGCGTTGGCGACGCCGGCCTGACCGCGCAGCGCGAGAGCCTCGTCGGAACCGATCTCCTCGAGCCGCTTGTCGATCTCGGTGTCCACCCGCGAGACGAAAAACGATGCGACGGAATGAATGCGGGAGATGTCGTGGCCGGCTTCCTTGGCCTTCTCCAGGCCCTGCAGATACGCGTCCATCACCAGGCGGTGCCGCTCGACCGAGAAGATCAGGGTGACGTTGACCGAGATGCCCTCGGCGAGAACCGAGGCGATGGCCGGAATCCCGGCCTCGGTGGCCGGGATCTTGATCAGCAGGTTGGGGCGGTCGACGATCTTCCACAGCTCGATGGCCTGCAGGATCGTCTTGTCGGTGTCATGCGCCAGGCGTGGGTCGACCTCGATCGACACCCGGCCGTCGACACCGCCGGACTGCTCGTAGATCTTGGCGAAGACATCGCAGGCGTTGCGGACGTCGTCGGTGGTGACGGTGCGGATGGTGGCGTCCACGTCGGCGCCGCGTTCGGCCAATTCCTTGATCTGAGCGTCGTAGGCGTCGCCCTTGGACAGGGCAGCCTGGAAGATCGAAGGGTTCGTGGTGACCCCGACGACGCTCTTGGTGTCGATGAGCTCCTGCAGATTGCCGGTCTGCAGTCGGTCCCGCGAGAGGTCGTCGAGCCAGACGGACACGCCTGCTTGAGATAATGCGGCCAGATTCTCGTTCTGGGTCATTTCGGTTCCTTCTTGGTTAGTTGTCGATGGAGCGTTCCGCCGCGGCCGCCACTGCCTCGGGGGTGAAGCCGAACTCGCGGAACAACGTCTTGTCGTCGGCGGATTCGCCGTAGTGCTCGATCGAGACGATCTCGCCGGTGTCGCCGACGAGCTTGTACCAACTCTGCGCGACCGCTGCCTCCACAGCGACCCTGGCCGACACCCCGGGCGGGAGCACGCTGTCGCGGTAATCCTTCGGCTGGGACTCGAACCACTCGACACACGGCATCGACACCACCGCCGCGGTGATGTCCTTCTGCGCCAGCAGCTTCTTCGCTTCGACTGCCAGCTGCAGTTCCGAGCCGGTGCCGATGAGGATCACATCGGCAGCCGTGGCATCGTCGCCGCCGAGCACGTACCCGCCGCGGGCGACACCGTCGGCGTCGGTGCCCTCCAGAACCGGGATGCCCTGTCGGGTCAGGATGAAACCGACCGGACCGCTGCCGTTACCGCGCGCGAGGATGCTCCTCCACGCGTAGGCGGTTTCGTTGGGATCACCCGGCCGGACCACCGACAGATTCGGGATCGCCCGCAGCGCCGCGAGGTGCTCGATCGGCTGGTGAGTCGGTCCGTCCTCGCCGAGGCCGATCGAATCGTGGGTCCAGATGTAGATCGTGTCGATGTCCATCAGCGATGCCAGCCGCACCGCGGGACGCATGTAGTCGGAGAACTGCAGGAACGTGCCGCCGAAAGCGCGGGTGGGCCCGTGCAGCACGATGCCCGACAGAATCGATCCCATCGCGTGCTCGCGGATGCCGAAGTGCAGCACCCGGCCGTACCAGTCCGCGGTGAAGTCGTCGGTGGAGATCGACGGCGGCCCAAAGGATTTCACGCCCTTGATCGTCGTGTTGTTGGAGCCCGCCAGATCCGCGGAGCCACCCCACAGCTCGGGGAGCTTGGGCGCCACGTCGTTGAGCACCTGACCGAATGCAGCGCGGGTGGCGACCGCCTTGGACCCCGGCTCCCAGTACGTGAGGTCGGCATCCCAGCCGTCAGGCAGCTCTTGGGCCAGCAACCGGTCCAGCAGCTTCTTGCGCTCGGGTTCGCGCTCGGCCCACGCGTCGAACTCGGGCTGCCACTTTTCATGGGCTTCCTTGCCACGCGCCTGAAGTCCGCGGGTGTGAGCGATGACCTCATCGGTCACCTCGAAGGTCTTTTCCGGATCGAATCCGAGGATCTTCTTCGTGGCCGCGACCTCGTCATCGCCGAGCGCCGAACCGTGGACGCCGCCGGTGTTCATCTTGTTCGGCGCCGGATAGCCGATTATCGTGCGCAGCGCGATGAACGACGGCTTGTCGGTGACCTTCTTCGCCTCCGCGATCGCCTGTTCGATCCCGACGACGTTCTCACCGCCCTCGATCTCCTGCACATGCCAGCCGTAGGCGCGGTACCGGGCGGCGACATCCTCGGACAGTGCGATGTTGGTGTCGTGCTCGATGGAGATCTGGTTCTTGTCGTAGAACACGATCAGGTTCCCGAGCTGCTGGGTGCCCGCCAGCGAGGACGCCTCGCTGGTCACCCCCTCCTCGATGTCGCCGTCGGAGGCGATGACGTAGATGTAGTGATCGAACGGACTCGTGCCGGGCGCGGCATCGGGGTCGAAAAGTCCGCGCTCGTAGCGCGAGGCCATCGCCATGCCGACCGCCGAGGCCAGGCCCTGACCGAGCGGGCCGGTCGTGATCTCCACACCGGCCGTGTGGCGGAATTCGGGATGTCCCGGCGTCTTGGACTTGAACGTCCGCAGCGACTCGATGTCGGAGAGCTCGAGCCCGAACCCGCCGAGGTAGAGCTGGATGTAGAGCGTCAGGCTGGAATGCCCGCAGGACAGCACAAAGCGGTCGCGGCCCAGCCAGTGAACGTCGTTCGGGTCGTGGCGCATCTGCCGCTGGAACAGCGTGTAGGCCAGCGGGGCGAGGCTCATCGCGGTGCCCGGGTGACCGTTCCCGACCTTCTGCACCGCGTCGGCAGCCAGCACCCGGACGGTGTCGACCGCCCGGGTGTCGAGTTCTGTCCAGTCGTCGGGATGGTTAGGGCGGGTGAGGGAATTGATCTCTTCGATCGTGGTCACGAAGCGCGCTCCTCAAGCTCGACGGGCGGTGTGAATCCGCTCCATCCACCCTAGTGGTGAACGCTCCACCGTCGCAGAGGTCATCCCTCCTTCCAGGTGAATGGACCCTGCATTTTCAGACACCGGCATCCGCGGTCTACCATCCTCTGTAGTAGACGCCTTCCGGGGTCGTTGCCGTTGTCGCTGAGGAGTTGGTTGCGTGAGGATTCGCGAAGGCCACCTCATCGACGATGCCGCCGAGGGGCCGATCCGATTCCGCACCCGGCTGCTCGGCTACATCGGGCTGACCAAGCCCCGCGTCATCGAACTTCTGCTGGTCACCACCATCCCGGCGATGCTGCTGGCCGACCGCGGCACCGTCGACCCACTGCTGATCCTCAACACCTTGGTGGGCGGCCTGCTGGCCGCGGCAGGCGCCAATACGCTCAACTGCGTCGCCGATGCGGACATCGACAAGAAGATGAAGCGCACCGAGCGCCGGGCGCTGGCCCGCGCCACTGTGCCCCGCAGCCACGCACTGATCTTCGGCCTGACGCTGTCGGTCGCTTCGTTCTTCTGGCTGTGGTGGACCACCAACATGCTGTCGGCGCATCTGGCCGGCGCGACCATCGCCTTCTATGTGCTCGTCTACACCCTGCTGCTCAAGCGAAGGACCTCCCAGAACGTCGTGTGGGGCGGGGCCGCGGGCTGCATGCCCGTGATGATCGGATGGTCGGCGGTGACCGGCACGATCCAGTGGCCCGCCCTGGTGATGTTCTTGATCATCTTCTTCTGGACACCGCCGCACACGTGGGCGCTGGCGATGCGCTACAAGGAGGACTACGAGGCCGCCGGAGTGCCGATGCTTCCCGTGGTCGCGACCGAGCAGCAGGTCACCAAGCAGATCCTCGTCTACACCTGGCTGACCGTCGCCGCGACGCTCGCGCTCGCGCTGACCACCGGCTGGCTCTACACCTCGGTCGCGACCCTGGCAGGCACGTGGTTCCTGGTGATGGCCCATCAGCTCTACGCCGGGGTGCGCCGCGGCGAGCCGGTGAAACCACTGCGATTGTTCCTGCAGTCCAACAACTACCTCGCCGTCGTGTTCTGCGCACTCGCCGTCGACTCTGCTCTCGCGCTGCCGACTCTGCTGCACGTCTGACCATGTCCGTGCCCGCGTAACAGGGGCGCAACTGCAAGGGCACCTCCCGGTAGCCATCCGGCCATACGGTGCTCAACCTATGAAGACCCTGAGGCACCCGGCGGTTCAGATCGGCGTCGCTGCCGTCGGTGGCATCGTGTTCGGTCTGTTGGCCGGTGAGTGGGCGGCGAATCTGAAGTTCGTCGGCGACATGTTCATCCGGTTGATTCAGATGTCGATCGTCCCGTTGGTGATGGCGTCGGTGATCGTCGCCACCGGTTCGATGACGGGAACCGGCACCGGGAAGATCGCCGTGCGCACCTTCACGTGGATGCTCGGCTTCTCCATGCTGGCTGCCGTTCTCGCGTGGGCGCTGAGCGCGATGATCAAGCCGGGCACCGGCATCGTGTTCGACGAGGAGGTCGACCCGAGCTTGCAGGAGTCCGCGCAAGAGGCACTCGGCTGGCAGGACACGCTGCTGAACTTCGTGTCCACCAACATCTTCGACGCGATGTCGACGGCGACGATGGTGCCGATCATCGTCTTCTCGCTGCTGTTCGGGATCGCTCTGCGCACCCAGATCAGCAAGACCGGTGACACCAGGGTGCTGACGTTCATCGACCAGATTCAGCAGATCGTGCTGACCATGATCCGGCTCGTCATGTACATCGCACCCATCGGCGTGTTCTGCCTGCTGGCCGCACTCGCCGGCGATGTGGGTTTCGCGGTGGTCACCACGGCGCTGAAGTACCTCGGTACGACGCTGCTCGGGGTCCTTATCCTCTTCGCCGCGTTCGTCGTCGTCGTCACGGTGCGGACACGGCTCAACCCGCTGCTGCTCCCGGGCAAGTTGGCCGAGCAGACGGCGATCGCGGTCACGACGACGAGTTCGGCGGTCACCTTCCCGACGGTGCTGAAGAACACGGTGGAAAAAGTCGGCGTAAGCCAGAAGGTCGCCAACTTCACGCTGTCCATCGGGTTGACGATGGGTTCCTACGGCGCCGTCCTCAACTACATGATCGTCGTGATGTTTCTGGCCCAGGCGGGCGACGTCGAGTTGAGCCTCGGGCAGATCGTGCTCGGCATGGGATTGGCGATCCTGCTGAACATGGGCACCATCACCGTCCCCGGCGGCTTCCCTGTGGTCGCCATGTTCCTCGCGACATCGCTGGGACTGCCGTTCGAGGCGGTCGGCCTGCTGATCGCCGTCGACTGGTTCTCCGGCATCTTCCGGACATTTCTCAACGTCAACGGTGACACGTTCGTGGCGATGCTCGTCGCCAACGCTGACGACGAGATCGACCGCGACGTCTACAACGGCGCCAAGACCGTGACGGCGCAGGACATCAACGTCGACGACTACCAGGATGCGATGGCCCGCGCCGATATGGCGGACTAGGGGACCAGCACCACTGATCCGACGGTTTTGCGTCCTTGCAGATCACGATGCGCCTGCTCGGCCTCGCGTAGTGAGTACCGGCGGCTGACGGTGACGTTGAGGGTCCCGTCGGCGATCGCGGTCAGCAGTTCGCCTGCGCGCCAAGAGAATTCGTCGGGCGTGCGGGTGTAGTGGCCGAGGTTGGGGCGGGTCAGGAACACCGAACCCGCTGTATTCAACCGCTGCGGGTCGACCGGCGGAACGGGGCCACTCGCGGCACCGAAGAGCGCCAGCGTGCCCCTGACCGCGAGGCTAGCCAGGCTCGCCTCGAACGTCGACGCACCGACCCCGTCGAACACCGCCGCGACACCGTCGCCGTCGGTCAGTTCGCGGATCCGGTCGCGGAATGCTGTCGGGTCGTCGGGGTAGTCGAGCACCTCGACGGCGCCGGCCTGTCGCGACAACTCGGCCTTGTCCGGGGTGGACACCGTTGTGATCACCGACGCGGCGAGGCTGGTGATCCACTGCGTCAGGATCAGGCCCACGCCGCCCGCTCCGGCGTGCACCAGCACGGCGTCGCCCTGCTGCACCGGATACGTCGACTTGATGAGGTAGTGCGCCGTCATGCCTTTGAGCAGCGACGAGGCTGCCACGTCCGGTGCCACGCCGTCAGGCACGTACGCCACGAAATCAGCTGGCGCCAGCGAGTATTCGGCGTAGGCACCGAGGGCTTGGGCGGTGACGACCCGATCTCCGACGTTGAGCGCCGCGACGTTGTCGCCGACGGCCTGGATCACTCCGCACACCTCCGAACCGACGACGAACGGGGTCTCGCGCGGATACAGCCCGGACCGGAAGTACGTGTCGATGAAGTTCACGCCGATCGCTTCGGCCTTGATGAGTACCTGGCCGGGACCGGGCTCGGGTTGCTGCTTCTCGACGAAGGACAGGACTTCGGGTCCGCCGGTCTCGGCGACTTCAATGGCGTGCATGCGAACTATCATCCTCTCGTCATGAAACTGGCACGCCCCGACGTCTTCCATCCGCGCATCGTGTTGGCCGGCTGTCGGGCGCTGCCCGAGGGTGACGGTGACGACTCGGGACTGGTTGAGGCACTGCGTGGCCGCGGCCTGCATGCGCGGTGGCTGCCGTGGGACGATCCGGCGACACTGGCCGCCGATGTGGTCATCCTGCGCGCCACCTGGGACTACACCGACCGGCTCGACGACTTTCTGCGCTGGACGCAGCAGGTGCAGAACCTGCTCAACTCGCCCGAGGTTGTCGCGTGGAACGCCGACAAGACGTACCTGGCCGATCTGTCCGCGGCGGGCGTCCCCATCGTGCCCAGTACGTTCTTCGCGCCGGGGGAGCGCGTCCGCATCCCGGACGGCGAAGTCGTGGTCAAGCCATCGGTCGGTGCGGGTTCGGTTGGAGCGCTGCGCTTTTCCGACGCGGCCACGGCGCGCGCCCATGCTGAGTCGTTACAGGCGGCCGGCCGCACTGCGGTGGTGCAGCCCTACGACCGCCGTGTGGGTGACGGTGAGACCGCGCTGGTTTTTCTGAGTGGCCGACAATCTCACGCCTTCACCAAGGGGCCGCTGCTGCCGCCGCCGGGGCAGCGCCCGGTGTTCGACGAGTCGGGCACCTATGCCGAGGAGAGCCTGCGGCCCGCCGATCCCGATTTCGAGCTGTGGGACCTCGGCCGGCAGGCGCTCGCCGCGGCAGCCGCACATCTGGGCACCGACGTCAGCGACCTGCTCTACGCGCGCGTCGACGTGCTCGGTGCAGCCGACGCCCCGGTACTGCTGGAACTCGAACTCGTCGAACCCTCACTGGGCTGGCGGCAGCTTGACGACACCTCCCGGCAGGCTGCCCAGCGCCGGTTCGCCCTCGGCGTCGAGTCGGCTCTCGAGCGTCGCGGGCTCGGTCCGTTCTCGCATCGACGCCCATAGCGCGGCGGTTGCCGCGGTGCACGCCGCGGCCCCTGCCACGTGGAGCGCCACCAGCGCCTCGGGAACTCCTGTGAAGAACTGGACGGCGCCGAGCGAACCCTGGGCGGCGACGGGGACCACCACGACGCGTAGCCGGGTCACCACCGGAGTCGGCGCGTGCACCGCCACCAGGGCGAACCCGAGGGCGACCAGCAACGCCAGGTAAGCCACCAGCAGCGACGAATGCATGTGCACCAGGGTGGTGATCTCGATCTGCAGGCGCGGCACCGGCCGGTCGACGCTCTTGTCCCCGGCGTGCGGGCCCGCCCCGGTCACCATCGTCCCCGTCACGAGCACCGCGGCCAGCGTCACAGCCGACAGGACAGTCAGCTGGCGCAACGGTTTCGGAACGCGCGTCGTCCACGCTCCCGTGTCGGGCTCGCCGATCTTGACGTAGAGAAGCACGGCCAGCCACACCATGGCCATCGACACCAGCAGGTGGATCGCGACCGTCCACCACAGCAGCCCGGTCAACACCGTGATCCCGCCGATCACCGCCTGGAGCACCGTCGACGCCGGCATCAGCCACGCGTAGAGGAGCACCTCGCGTCGGCGCCGGGCGCGTGTGACCGCGACAACGGCCGCGGCCGCGGTCAGGACGACGAGGAAGGTCAGCAGGCGGTTGCCGAATTCGACGGCCTGATGGATTCCGGGGACCTCGGCGTGAGGCACCGGAGTGAAGCTGCCGGGGAAGCATTGCGGCCACGTCGGGCAACCGAGCCCGGATGCGGTGACCCTCACGATGGCGCCGGTCACGGCGATGCCGCCCTGGGTCAGGATGACGGCCGCGGCGACGATCCGCTGCACCCGGAGGCTCGGCTCGGGGAGCAGGTCGACGAGCCGCAGAAAGAGTCGTCCGACGGGCACGCTCCGATGGTAGAGGCTCGATAACTACCGCTCGTAGTAGGGGCGTACCAACGGCATCAACAGGTCGTCGACAAGTCGGGTGACGAGGTCGTCGTCGATCGGATCGCCGGTGATCAACAGGCGGTGCCAGAGCACGCTCTGGCCGAGTTCACGCAGCAGCTCCACCGGCGCGTCGGCACGCACCTCGCCACGCTCGACGCCGCGCGCGAAGATCAGATCCATCTCCTGCTTGCGCATGCCGATGACGTCCGCGCGGAACGTCGCCTCAAGTTCCGGGTCCACGGCGACCGCCATCAGGACCGACCTCATCAACGGCCCGGTCTTTCCGGCGAACAGTTCCTTCCATGCCCGCAGCACCGCGAGGATGTCACCGCGGAAACTGCCCGTGTCCTGGCTCGGCAACGAGGTGGAGGCCACGCCCATGAGTGTGTCGCGCAACAGCGCCCGCCGATCGGGCCAGCGGCGGTAGAGAACGGGCTTGCTGGTGTGGGCGGCCGCTGCGACGGCTTCCATCGTCACCCCGTCGGGCCCTTGCGCGCCGAGGAGTTCCAGCACCGCCGCCCGGATGGCGGAATCGAGTTCTGCGCCGCGACGCCTGCCCATTTGTGATCCCGCTCTCTTCCATTAGAAACGCTTGCGTATCTTATGCGGTACACCCTAGGGTTCTCAACATAAGAAACGCAAACGTATCTTGGAGAATCCGATGATCACCGCCATGTCCTTACCCCTGCTCTATCCGCTCCGTGCCGTCGACACCGCTACCGTGCAGATCACGGAATGCCCCCGGGGGCGTCGCCGCATCACGATCGATCACCGACCGCTCGCAGGTGTGACCCCGGCGATGCTGCTCGACTGGTTCACCCACCTGGGCGGCACGATGGCCTACGGCGGCCAGATCGTGCACCGCTATCACGCCTGGCACCCGGTCGACCACATCCTCTGGGAGCTGGCCCGGCCGGCGCCCACGGGTGGCGCGGCCGAAGGGGCTCGCTTCCACATGGTCGAGGCGTTCGGAGCCCGGCCCGAGTTCACGGTCGACGAGGTGGCCAGGGTGGAGAAGCTCGACGAGACCGGTATCCGGCTGGTGCTTCGTCTCGCCGGGATCCCCGTCTTCCAGCTGGAGCACACCTGGTCTGCGGGTGCCGACGGCGCCCACTACGTGACGGTGATGGATCTCGGCGTGCGGTCGCGTCTGCTGTCACCGATCAACAGGGTGTTGCGCCGAAGGTTCTCCAGCGAGAAGGCCCATGCGTGGGTCAAGCACAACATCGAGGAAGTCGGTCAGCTGGAATATCTGCTGCCGCAGCTCAATTCGTCAGGTGAACCGGAACCACCGCAGCGCGCCGAGCGCGGCGACGGCACCCCAGACGGCCAGCGTCGCGAGTCCGAACCAGTCCATTGACAGCATCATCGCGCGCGACAGCGCTTCGGTCAGTGCGCCCGACGGTGTCAGGCGGGCCACCCACTGCACGGCTGTCGGGACCATGCCGCCCTCCAGCGTCAGGGCGCCGAGCCCGGCGAAGACGAACCACAGCAGATTCGCGACGGCCAACACGATCTCGGCGCGTAGCGTGCCCCCGAGGAGCAGGCCCAGCGCGGCGAACACCGCCGTGCCCAGCGCGATGATCACCGCGCCGAGGGCGAGGCCGGCCAGCGGCGGACGCCACCCGAGCGCAAATCCAATGGCGCCGAACAGTATTGACTGCAGAAAGACGACCGCCACCACCGCCAGTGACTTGCCTGCGACGACACCCCACACCGGCAGTGCGGTAGCTCCCAGCCGTTTCAGCGCGCCGTAGCGGCGGTCGAACGCGACGGCGATCGCCTGACCGGTGAACGCCGTGGAGATGACGGCGAGCGCCATGATCGCGGGGACGAACGTCGCGGCGCGGTTGGGTCCGAAAGAACCCAGGGGCAGCAGCGTCAGGCCGACCAGCAGCGTGATCGGGATGAACATCGTCAGCAGCAGCTGCTCCCCGTTGCGCAGGAGCAGGCGCAGCTCGAGGCCGAATTGCGCGGCCAGCATCCTGGGCACGGCGGCCGCACGCGGGTCCGGGGTGAAGGTGCCCGGTGCGAAACGATTCACGAGCGCAGCTCCCGTCCGGTCAGGTCGAGGAACACGTCTTCGAGGCTGCGTTGCTCGACACGCATGTCGGTGGCGAGTACGTCGAGACGGGCGCACCATGCGGTGACGGTGGCTAGCACCTGTGGGTCGATGTGCCCCTCGACAAGGTATTCGCCGGGTGCGGTCTCGGACGCCCGATAATCCTCCGGCAACGCCGAGATGAGCAGCGAGAGATCGAGCATGCGTGGCGCGCGGAACCTCAGCTGGTTCTCCGCACCGCTGCGCATCAGCTCGGCCGGCGTTCCTGTTGCCACGGCGGCACCGTGGTCGATGATCAGGATGCGGTCGGCGAGTTCCTCGGCCTCGGTGAGCTGGTGGGTGGTCAGCACGACCGTGACGCCGTCGCGGCGCAGCGCATCGATCAACTCCCACACCACGATCCGGGCGTGCGCGTCCATTCCGGCGGTCGGCTCGTCGAGGAACACCAGCTCGGGGCGTCCCACCACCGCGCACGCCAGGGCGAGGCGCTGCTGCTGCCCACCCGAGAGGCGGCGATAGGTGGTCCGCGCCGAGTCGGTAAGGCCCAAGGTGTCGAGTAACCACTGGGGATCCAGCGGGTTGGCGGCGTAGGAAGCCACCAGGTCGAGCATTTCGCCTGCCCGCGCGGCGGGGTACGCGCCGCCGCCCTGCAGCATGACGCCGACACGCGCCCGGACCTCGGCGTTGTCGGCGACCGGATCGAGGCCGAGGATTCGGATCGAGCCGGCGTCGGGCTTGAGGAAGCCCTCGCACATCTCGATCGTCGTCGTTTTTCCCGCGCCGTTGGGGCCGAGGAGCGCGAACACCTCCGCGGTCTGGACGTCGAGGTCGAGCTCCGAGACGGCGGTCGTCGACCCGTACCGCTTGCTCACCCCACGCAGCAAAACGGGAGGGGCGCCGGGAGGAACGGGGGTCACGGAGACTCAGCGTAGGCGTCGACCTTGGCCCTGGGCGGTGCCGGTTCCTCGTGCACCGGCCGCCAGGGCAGCCAGCGATAGGTCAGCACGACCAACATCACCAGGATCAGGAAGCTCGCCGCCGTCGCCAGCGCGATCTGGAAGAGGGCGAATCTGTCGCCGTTGGCGGTGGGCCCGAAGATTCCGACGACGAGGGTGACGACGATGGCTGCCGCCCTGAAGCGGGGACGCGTCGCCCACGCCGCGAGGGGGATGATGGCCCACAGCACGTACCACGGCTGGACCACGGGGAACAGCAGCAGTGTGGCGCCGAGGGCGACGCCGAGCCCACCGACGGGATGCAACCGGCCGCGAAGCACGGCGAACAGCAGCCACAGGACGATCACCGCGATCAGGCTGACGCCGATGGCGCGAGTCAGTGCTAGCACGGCGGTGGTGTGGTCACCCAGCCCGAGCAGGATGCCGACCTGGCCGGTGCCCAGCGCGAGCAGCGTCGGAGGCGACATCCAGCTGCGGACGACGTTGGCGGTGCCGAGGGTGAACAGCCAGCCGAAGCCGAGACCGCTGGCCCAGCCGATCAGCGCCATGACGGCGAGCGCCACCGCGCCCAGCGATCCGCCCGCGAGGAAGAACCCCTTCACCGTGCCGCCCCAGCGACAGGCCAGCGCCATCGCCACGAATCCGAGCGCCAGCAGCGAGGGCAACTTGACCTGGGACGACATCGTGATCAGCACGGTGCCCGCCACCAACATCGCCACGGGGTACCAGCGCAGCCACTGCTCACGGTCGCGGGGCCACGCCAGCGGTCGCGGAATCAAGCGGGTGGAGGCGTCGACTCCGCGCAGGGCGAATTCGGTGCCCGCCAACATGAGGCCCAGCATCAGAGCCTCATTGTGGATGCCTGCCACCAGGTGCATGAACAGCAGCGGGTTCGCCGCACCGAGCCACAGGGCGCTGACCTCGGCGACGCCGCAGCGGCGCGCCAGCCGCGGGGTCGCCCACACGATCATCCCCACGCCGAGCAGCACGACAAGGCGGTGAAACAGCACGGCCTCCACGATGTTCTCGCCGGTGATCTGCGAGATTCCGCGGCCGATCCACAGGAACAGCGGACCGTACGGCGCCGGGGTCTCACGCCACATGCTGGGAACCGACAGCGTGAAGACGTGGTCGAGGCCGAGGCCGGTGGCAGGACCCACCTCGTACGGGTCGTTGCCCTGCAGCGAGATCTCGCTCTGTGCGAGGTAGGAGTAGACGTCCTTGCTGTACATGGGTGGCGCCAGCAGCAGCGGGAGGGCCCACAGCAGCAGCGTGCGGTCGAGTTGGCTGCGCGTCATCTTGCGCTTGCCCAGCGTGAATCGGCCCAGCATCAGCCACGCCAGAGCCATCATCACCGCGCCGGTCGTCGTCATCGTCAGCGACACCGTCGCGATGCGGGACGGCAGGTTCAACAGCCGGACGCCGAAGGTCGGGTCCTGCACCACGGGCCGGGCGCCTGCGCCCAGTGCGCCGATCGCCATCAGTACGGTGCCGGTGGCCCCGAACAGCCGCGTCCGGCGCATGAACACCATCTCGGCGGCGGTCAGCGGGCTGCCGACAGTTCGCTCATCGCCGTGCAGACCGGCGATCGTCGAGCTGAGGGAATGCTGGCGGGCTGCCACGAAGGCAGCGTAGCGGGCGATTATTCCCGGATATCGAGGGCAATCGGTGTGACGATGCCGACGAACGGCTAAGGGTGCCCTTGCTGGACCCACCCCGGTAATTGCGTCACACTGGTGTTGTGAAAATCCGTTCGCAGAGCTCGGGCGCGCCGACACCGGTGCCGTCCCATGCTGTCGACGGTGACACCAGGCAGGCGATCATCAGGTTGCTGCTGGAATCCGGACCGACCACCGCCGGTCACATCGGCGATCGTCTCGGACTGTCGGCAGCCGGGGTGCGTCGGCATCTCGACGCACTGATCGATGCCGGAGAGGCCCAGGCCAACGCCGCCGCAGCGTGGCAGCAGGAGGGCCGTGGCAGGCCCGCCAAGCGCTACCAACTCACCGCCGCGGGTCGGGCGAAGCTCGAGCACACCTACGACGACCTGGCCTCGGCCGCGATGCGCCAGTTGCGTGAGATCGGGGGCGATGACGCCATCCGCACGTTCGCGCGCAGGCGCATCGATGCGATCCTGGCCGATGTCGAACCCGTCAGCGGCGCATCCGGTGACGAGGTCGAGGCCGCAGCCGACCGGATCGCCGACGCGCTGACCGGCGCGGGTTATGCGACGACGACCACCCGCGTGGGCGGGCCGCTGCGCGGAGTCCAGATCTGTCAGCACCACTGCCCGGTGTCCCATGTCGCCGAGCAGTTCCCCGAATTGTGCGAGGCCGAACAGCAGGCGATGTCGGAAGTTCTGGGGACTCACGTGCAGCGGCTGGCGACGATCGTCAACGGCGACTGTGCCTGCACCACCCACGTCCCGCTCGTGCCGGCGCAACGTTAGCGGCGCGCAGCGAACCCTTCGGCGCACAGCCCGCGCCGGAGCAACCACAAGAGCAAAAGGAGTGTGTCGCAATGACACTCACACCGGAGGTCAAGCCAGAGGCGCTGACCCAGGAGGAGACCATCGCGTCCCTGGGTAAGTACGGCTACGGCTGGGCCGACTCCGATGTCGCAGGCGCCAGCGCGCAGCGGGGGCTGTCCGAGGCCGTGGTCCGCGACATCTCGGCGAAGAAGAGCGAGCCCGACTGGATGCTCGACATCCGTCTGAAGGCGCTGCGCACCTTCGACAAGAAGCCGATGCCGAACTGGGGTTCCAACCTCGAAGGCATCGACTTCGACAACATCAAATACTTCGTGCGCTCCACCGAGAAGCAGGCCGCCTCGTGGGAGGAACTGCCGGAGGACATCCGCAACACCTACGACAAGCTCGGCATCCCGGAAGCGGAGAAGCAGCGCCTGGTCTCGGGTGTGGCCGCGCAGTACGAGTCCGAGGTCGTCTACCACCAGATCCGCGAGGACCTGGAGGAGCAGGGCGTCATCTTCCTCGACACCGACTCCGGTCTGCGTGAGCATCCCGAGCTGTTCAAGCAGTACTTCGGCACCGTGATCCCGGCTGGTGACAACAAATTCTCCGCGCTGAACACGGCGGTGTGGTCGGGCGGCTCGTTCATCTACGTGCCGAAGGGTGTGCATGTCGACATCCCGCTGCAGGCCTATTTCCGGATCAACACCGAGAACATGGGCCAGTTCGAGCGGACGCTGATCATCGTCGACGAGGACGCCTACGTGCACTACGTCGAGGGCTGCACCGCGCCGATCTACAAGAGCGACTCGCTGCACAGCGCCGTCGTCGAGATCATCGTCAAGCCGGGTGGCCGCTGCCGCTACACGACCATCCAGAACTGGTCGAACAACGTCTTCAACCTCGTCACCAAACGTGCGCGGGCCGAGGCCGGGGCCACCATGGAGTGGGTCGACGGCAACATCGGCTCGAAGGTCACGATGAAGTACCCGGCCGTGTGGATGACCGGCGAGCATGCCAAGGGCGAGGTGCTCTCGGTGGCATTCGCCGGCGAGGGTCAGCACCAGGACACCGGTGCCAAGATGCTGCACCTGGCGCCCAACACGTCGAGCAACATCGTCTCCAAGTCCGTTGCCCGCGGCGGTGGCCGCGCGTCCTACCGTGGTCTGGTCCAGGTCAACAAGGGCGCCCACGGTTCGCGCTCGAGCGTGAAATGCGATGCGCTGCTGGTCGATACGATCAGCCGCTCCGACACCTATCCCTACGTCGACATTCGTGAGGACGACGTCACGATGGGCCACGAAGCCACGGTGTCCAAGGTCAGCGAGGACCAGATGTTCTATCTGATGAGTCGCGGTTTGACCGAGGACGAGGCGATGGCAATGGTGGTGCGCGGCTTCGTCGAGCCGATCGCCAAGGAACTCCCGATGGAGTACGCGCTGGAGCTCAACCGGCTGATCGAGCTGCAGATGGAAGGCGCGGTCGGCTAGATGACCCAGGATCTGACCGCCGCGGTCGAGGGTTCGGCCCTCTCTGCGGTGAACAAGGGCGAACTTTTCTCGTCGTTCGACGTGAACGCCTTCGAGGTCCCCGGTGGCCGTGACGAGATCTGGCGTTTCACCCCGCTCAAGCGGCTGCGTGGACTGCACGACGGGTCGGCGGTGGCGACGGGATGGGCGGCCGTGACGGTCGCCGAACGTCCTGGCGTGACGGTGGAGACCGTCCAGCGCGGCGACAAGCGCCTGGGCCAGGCTGGTGTGCCGTCGGATCGTGTTGCCGCGCAGGCGTTCTCGTCGTTCGACTCGGCAACCATCGTGACCGTCGCGCGCGACACCGAGGTGGCCGATCCGATCGAGATCACCATCGCCGGACCGGGGGAAGGGCAGGTCGCCTACGGCCACCTGCAGATCCGTGTCGAGGAACTGTCCCGCGCGATCGTCGTCGTGGATCTGCGCGGCAGCGGAATCCTCGCCGACAACGTCGAGATCGTCGTCGGAGACTCCGCCGGCGTCGGCGTGATCTGGATCGCCGACTGGGCCGACGACACCGTGCATGTCAGCTCGCATCATGCGCGGCTGGGCAAGGATGCGGTGCTCGGGCACGTGAACGTCACGCTCGGCGGCGACGTCGTCCGCACGACAGCCACCGTGCGCTATGACGCGCCGGGCGGCGAGGCCCAGATGCTGGGCACCTACTTCGCCGATGCCGGACAGCATTTCGAGGCGCGCCTGCTGGTCGATCACTCGCAGCCGAACTGCAAGTCCGACGTCCTCTACAAGGGCGCGTTGCAGGGCGATCCGGATTCCACCAAGCCTGATGCCCACACCGTGTGGGTGGGCGACGTGCTGATCCGTGCCGAGGCCACCGGCACCGACACCTTCGAGGTCAACCGCAACCTGGTGCTCACCGACGGCGCCCGCGCCGACTCGGTTCCGAACCTGGAGATCGAGACCGGCGAGATCGTCGGTGCCGGGCACGCCAGTGCCACAGGACGTTTCGACGACGAGCAGTTGTTCTACCTACGGGCCCGCGGCATTCCCGAGGACCAGGCCCGCAGGCTGGTGGTACGCGGCTTCTTCAACGAGATCATCGCCAAGATCGCCGTCCCCGCCGTGCGCGAGCGCCTGACCGAAGCCATCGAAAAAGAACTAGCAATCACCGAAGCGAGTGCGAACTGACATGACCACACTGGAAATCAAGGACCTGCACGCCTCGGTCTTCACTCCCGAAGGCGACGAGGTCCCGATCCTCAAGGGCGTCAACCTGACCGTGAAGTCGGGCGAGACCCACGCCGTGATGGGGCCCAACGGCTCCGGCAAGTCGACGCTGTCGTACGCGATCGCCGGCCATCCGAAATACACCGTGACCTCCGGGTCGATCACCCTCGACGGCGAGGACGTCCTGGAGATGTCCGTGGATGAAAGAGCGCGGGCCGGGCTCTTCTTGGCCATGCAGTACCCGGTCGAGGTACCCGGCGTCTCGATGTCGAACTTCCTGCGGACGGCGGCGACCGCGGTGCGCGGCGAGGCGCCGAAGCTGCGGCACTGGGTCAAAGAGGTCAAGGGCGCGATGACCGACCTCGACATCGACCCGTCGTTCGGGGAGCGCAGTGTCAACGAAGGCTTTTCCGGCGGCGAGAAGAAGCGCCACGAAATCCTGCAACTGGGCCTGCTCAAGCCGAAGATCGCCATCCTCGACGAGACCGACTCCGGCCTGGACGTCGACGCGCTGCGAGTGGTCAGCGAGGGCGTGAACCGCTACAAGGACGCCGAGGACGGTGGCGTCCTGCTGATCACGCACTACACCCGCATCCTGCGCTACATCAAGCCGCAGTTCGTCCACGTCTTCGTCGGTGGACGGATCATCGAATCCGGTGGACCCGAACTGGCCGACGAACTCGAAGAGAACGGCTACGAGCGCTTCACCCAGGCTGCATCCGCAGGGGCCTGACATGACAGCGGTGCAGGATCTCTCAGGGCTGGCCCGGGTCAGGGGCGACTTCCCGATCCTGAGCCGGGTGATGCGCGGCGGGAATCAGCTGGCCTACCTGGATTCCGGTGCGACGTCGCAGAAGCCGCTGGCGGTGCTCGACGCCGAGCGGGACTTTCTGCTGAACTCCAACGGCGCGGTCCACCGCGGCGCGCATCAGCTGATGGAGGAGGCCACCGACGCCTACGAACAGGGACGCGAAGACATCGCGTCCTTCGTGGGTGCGGATTCCGACGAGCTGGTGTTCACCAAGAACGCCACCGAGGCCATCAACCTCGTGGCGTACACGTTGGGGGACAAGCGTTTCGCGCACGCGGTGGGGCCCGGTGACGTCATCGTCACCACCGAACTCGAGCACCACGCCAACCTGGTGCCGTGGCAGGAACTGGCGCTGCGCACCGGTGCCACCCTCAAGTGGTACGGGGTCACCGACGATGGCCGCATCGACCTCGACTCGCTGCAGCTCGACGACAACGTCAAAGTCGTTGCCTTCAGCCATCATTCCAATGTGACGGGCGCTGTCGCGCCGGTGACGGAACTGGTGGCCCGGGCCAGGGCCGTCGGCGCGCTGGTGGTCCTCGACGCCTGCCAGTCCGTCCCGCATCAGCCTGTGGACTTCCACGCTCTCGACGTCGACTTCGCGGCATTCTCGGGCCACAAGATGCTCGGGCCCACCGGGATCGGAGTGCTCTACGGCCGGCGCGACGTGTTGACCACCCTGCCGCCTTTCCTCACCGGTGGTTCCATGATCGAGACCGTCACCATGGAAGCGACCACGTTCGCGCCTGCGCCGCAGCGATTCGAGGCAGGTACCCCGATGACCTCACAGGTGGTCGGATTGGCAGCTGCCGCACGATATCTGAACGCGATCGGAATGGGTGCGGTGCAACAGCACGAGAACGAGTTGGTTGCCGCCGCGCTGGCCGGACTGTCGGACATCGACGCGGTCCGGATCATCGGACCGACGTCGATGGAGCACCGCGGTTCGCCGGTGTCATTCGTGGTCGACGGCGTCCACGCCCACGACGTAGGGCAAGTACTCGATGACGACGGTGTCGCCGTGCGCGTCGGTCATCACTGCGCGTGGCCGCTGCACCGCCGCTTCGGCATCGCCGCCACCGCGCGCGCATCGTTCGCGGTGTACAACACCCTCGACGAGGTGGACCGGCTGGTCGCCGGAGTGCGGCGGGCTGTCGAGTTTTTCGGGCGGGACTAGTGCGGCTGGAGCAGATCTACCAGGAGGTGATCCTGGATCACTACAAGCATCCGCACCACCGCGGCCTGCGGGAGCCGTTCGCCGCCGAGGTGCATCACGTCAACCCGACCTGCGGTGACGAGGTCACCCTGCGGGTGGCGCTGTCCGATGACGGTGAGACCGTGACCGACATCTCGTATGACGGCCAGGGCTGCTCGATCAGCCAGGCCTCGACGTCGGTACTGACCGATCAGGTCATCGGACAGACGGTGGGGGATGCGCTCAAGACCGTGGCGGCGTTCTCCGAGATGGTGTCGTCGCGGGGCAAGGTCGACGGCGACGAGGACGTCCTCGGCGACGGCATCGCGTTCGCCGGGGTGGCCAAGTATCCGGCGCGGGTGAAGTGTGCGCTGCTGGGCTGGACAGCCTTCAAGGCGGCGCTGGCGGAGGCCCACGGGCCCGAGAATTCCGAGGAGAACTGATGAGTGATACCGCACTTCCCGATGACGAGCTGCTCGCCGACGTCGAGGAGGCCATGCGCGACGTGGTCGACCCCGAGCTGGGGATCAACGTCGTCGATCTGGGGCTGGTCTACGGAATCAACCTGGAGAACAGCGATGCCGGACCGGTGGCGCTGATCGACATGACGCTGACCTCGGCCGCATGTCCGCTGACCGATGTCATCGAGGATCAGTCCCGCACCGCGCTGGTCGGCGCCGGCCTGGTGAACGAGATCAAGATCAACTGGGTGTGGAACCCGCCGTGGGGTCCCGACAAGATCACCGACGACGGCCGCGAGCAGCTGAGGGCGCTCGGCTTCACCGTCTAGCGCACGCCGAGCTGCTCGAGCACCGAGTAGAGGTTCGCAACCCCCCAGTGCTCGACGATGCGCCCGTCTCGGACACGCATGGCGTCGACCGTGTCGAACCGGACTGTGCGCCCGGTGGCGGGAACGCCGAGAAATTCTCCGAGATGCGTTCCGTGGTAGGTCTTGTAGGTGGTGACCAGGTCGCCGTCGGCCGACTGCCAATGGATCTCCGGACGAAAATCCGGAAAAGCCTCGCGGAGACGGTGATACAGCACCCTGACCCCGTCCTTGTCGGCACTCGTGCCGGGTTGAGGCGTGTGGTCGACGAAGTCGTCGGCGAACAACTCCTCGAACAACGCGAAATCGCCCTCTCCTTGCACTTGCTCGGTGTTTCGGCGGACGATCTCGATGGCGAGTGTCTCTGAGTCATCGTGCATCGGAGGGCTCCTCAACGCTGTGCCAGTTCGACAGTAGTCGCAGCGCGGTGTCCGAGGAGGATCCCGGCTCGGCCGTGTAGACGATCACCACCTGGTCTTCATCGCCGCTGGGATGAAGGGCCTGATACGTCACCGTCAGGTCGCCGACGACGGGATGGTGGTAGCTTTTCGTGCCCGTCGTCCTGCGTTGCACGTCATGTCGGGACCACCAGGTGCGGAACTCGTCGCTGTGAATCGACAGTTCCCCGACCAGCGTGGAGAGTTTCGGATCGTCGGGATGGCGCCCGGCTTCGTGGCGCAGCATGCCAACAGTGTCGACAGCCACCTGCCGCCAGTCCGCGTAGAGCTCGCGGGCGTGGGGTTCGAGGAAGACGAAGCGAGCCTGATTGCGTTGTGGCGCAGGCATGCTGCGGAACTCGGCGATCAGTGCACCGGCGAGTCTGTTGTGGGCGAGGATGTCGAGCCGGCGACCGAGGATGAATGCCGGCGAGAAGACGAGGTCCAGCCGCTCCAGAAGCTCCAGCGTTTCCGGACGCACGCGTTGTGGGCGCGGTCGGCCGGTCCGCCGCGCCGGTCGCGGTCTACCGAGCTGATGGAGGTGATCGCGTTCCGCGTCGTCCAGCTGCAGCGCGGTCGCAAGAGCATCGAGCACTTCGACAGATGCGCTGCGGCTGCGCCCCTGTTCGAGTCGCGTGTAGTAATCGACACTCACTCCCGCGAGGTGTGCCAGCTCTTCCCGACGAAGGCCCGGGACCCGGCGCCGTTCTACGTCGTCGAGGCCGACGTCGGCCGGTGACAGCCTGGCGCGGCGGGTCCCGAGGAAGTCGGCGAGCTCGGAGCGATTCCTTTCCACGAATTCAGTGTGTCGTGCTCCACAGGCTGTGGCACGCCGAGGGTGGCCCAATTTGTCCGGGGATGGACTGGGCCCGCTCAGGCGCGTCGGGTTCGGGATTCCGGTGGTTGTTTGGACTGCACCACCTGACACCGCACTGGAGAAAGGAAAGCGAAGATGTCACAGCTCATCACAGGCGCGCCGCTGACGGGACGCACCGCGGTCGTGACCGGCGCATCGAGCGGAATAGGCGAGGCCACCGCGCAGCGGCTCGCCGGGCTGGGCGCCCGTGTCGCGTTGATCGCACGTCGTCAGGATCGGCTCGACGAACTGGCGCGGCGCATCTCGTCGGGCGGCGGCACCGCGTTGTCGCTGCCCGTCGATGTCACCGACCGTGAATCGCTGGTACGCGCGGCCGGCCGCGTCGAAGCCGAATGGGGGCAAGCGGATCTGGTGTTCGCCAACGCGGGCGTGCAATTGATCTCGGCCATTGATGACCTCGAGGTCGACGACTGGCAACGCCAGATCGACCTGAACATCACCGGCGTGATGAACACCATCGCGGCCTTCGTCCCACATTTGATCGCGAATGCAGACGCGGGGCGCCCCGCCGATCTGATGACCACATCGTCGATCGCTGCCACACGGGTGCTGGAGAAATTCTCCGTCTACTCCGGCACCAAGGCGTATCTCAGTCAGTTGACCCGGTTGCTGCGGGTCGAACTCGGACGAAAGATGGTGCGCGTTTCGACGATCGAACCGGGCATGGTCGACACCGAGCTGCCGGACCATGTCACCGATCCGGACGCAAGCAAGCTGATGGCCGATCTGATCAATGACATCGACGTGCTCAGCGCGGCCGATGTCGCCGAGACCGTGGCGTTCACCGCCGCACTGCCGCGGCACGTCAATCTCACCGAGATCACCATCCTGCCCACGCAGCAGGCGATCTGAGGCCGGCGGGACCACAATCGAGACGTGGTGACGGTCCCCGCGTTCGTGTGGCGTCACGGGCCGGTTGTGCGCCCACTCATCCTGGGCGGTGCAGTCGGCCTGTGCGCGGGGGTCCTCGCTTGGCTCGACTCCGGGTCCTGGTTGATCGGCGTGATCGTCCTCTCGGTCGTCGGCGCCTTGTACGGCCCCTGGATGGCACGCCGGATGGTCCGGTACTGGCCGGACTCCGTCGACCTGGTGGGAGACGACCGCGCCGACGTCGCCGGTGCGGCCCGCCGCGGCGAGTCGCCGGCCGACCCGAGGCTGGCCGATTCGGTGGCCGCGTACTCCCGTGGGCTGCACGCCGCCGCGCAGGACGCTCGGATGCTGCGGCCGGTGATCGTCGTGGTCCTCGTCGTCGCGGTGGGCACCGCGCTATGGGACGGGTTCTACGGGTCCTGGGGTAATTTCGTCGCCTCGGCGGTGTACCTCGTCGCACTGCTCGTGGAGGTCTTCTGGTGGCCGGGGCGGACGAAGGCGCTGTTGGCCAATTCTGTTCGCGCAGCGGCGTTCCGCCGCTGATCGGCGCCCGGCGCGGACGCGCCTCGGTGCCGTTTTTGCCCTGGACGAATTAGGCAATTCTCGGCCGGTTCCCGCGCCGGCCCCCAGGCGCCTGAAAAGTGTTGTGGCAGTGAAGGTCTCGTCGACAACACTCCCTCCCGTGAAGGCTTGGCAAACTGCAGTCGCTACGCTGAAAACGCGTATTCACGCACTTAAATTGCGTGTCGAATATGCCCCTCTGGAATGAAAGAAATGACGTCAAAAATAGTTGCTGCGAAAGTCGGCACAGGTGATCTTGGTTCGCTAATGTTCGCTGCGTACACCGTGTTGACCGAGGGGAGTCGGGCAAGGACGTGTCCTACTAGCTTTTAATTCCCATGTAACGCGGCAGGTGGTCGCCGCGTTCCGCTACCCGGATTGGTTCGCTGGGAGGCCGGGGCCAATCGGTAGCCAGATCGTGTTCGTTTTCAATTCTCGCAACCTGCATGAGAAATGGATGCTGCAATGAAAAAGGGTCGGCGCAATAAAAAGCGCATGGGGGGCGGCAAACACTGGTTGGCCGGAGGGGTGATGGCGGCAGGGCTCGGTGCCGCCGTCATCACCGGAACGGCAACCGCATCTGCAAGCACCGACGATGCGGGCTCGGCGGGGGCTGCCAGCTCCGCGGCCTCGGGCACGGAGACATCGCAGGCGACTCGCGAGTCGAACAGGACGACCAAGCGCTCGCGAGCCGAGGCGGCGGCCGAGTCCGACGGTCGGGCCGAGCAGGACAGCGACGAGACCACCGACGAGGCCACCGACACCGATCCGAGCGCCGACCCGGACGAGGCAGATCCGCAGAACGGTGCCGACGAGGAGCCGGCCCAGGACGCGGACGAGCCGCCCGCAGACGCCGAAGTTGTCGAGGAGGACGACGACTCGGTGGCGGGAACCACGGAATCGGGCACGACGAAGGCGGCCCCCGCCCCGGCGCAGGCAGACCAGGAACCGACTGTCGAATCCGCGACCGCGGCAGTGGCGTTGCGGTCCAGCGCGACCACGGCGGCGTCGGATCCCGTGTTGGTCGCCGCAGCCACGAGCACCAAGGTGACGCTCGGGTCGATGATCGTCGACATGCTGTACTCCTGGGGTATTCGCAGCAGCAAAATGGGCACCGACTGGTTGGACATCAAGGTCTCCGACTCCACGGCGACGCGGTGGCTGACCCGGCGGGCGCAGATCTACCGCAACGTCGTGATCCCCGAGCCGGAGAACCCGGATGATCCGTCCGATCCGAAGCTGCTGTGGGAGACCAACTTCTCCAGTCTCGAAGAAGCGATGCGGTACTGGGGATTCCAGACCGGACGTTGGGGACAGTCGGCGGGGGAGAACCAGTACTACACCGACGGCGACAACGTCTACATCGATGCCGACGGCAACCTGGTGATCGAGGCCCGCCGCGAGGCGGCGCCCGACGGCATGGGTGCTCCCTACAACTACACCTCGGCGCGCGTGGTGACGATGGGCAAGCAGTCGTTCGGGGTGGGCACCCGCGTGGTCGCCCGCATCCAGGTGCCGGTCGACAAGGGGGTGCTTCCGGCGTTCTGGTCCGTCGGTCTGGAGCCCGGACACGAATACGACTGGCCGCGCCAGGGCGAGATCGACATCGTCGAGATCCCGACAGTGGGCACACCGTCCTCGGCGTCGACCTGGACGGGCAACATCCACGGCCCGTCGGCGGCCAACAACACCGTCGACGTCAAACTGCACAACGTCTTCAAGGACATCGGAGTCGACCTGTCCCAGGACTTCCACGACTACGGCATCGACTGGCACGCCGACAAGATCGTCTGGCACGTCGACGGTGTCGAGGTCGGCCGGATCACCAAGGCGCAGTACGAGGCGCTGGGCGGCAACTGGACGCCGTTCTCCGGAGCATGGGAGCACTACCTGATCCTGAACGTGGCCGTCGGAAACCCGTGGAACGGCGATCCCGATCCGTCGAAGCCGTTCGGCGCGCAGATGAAGGTCGACTGGGTGAAGGCCTACTCTCTGTAGAAAGGAACATCACAGCCGGAAAGAACGTTGAGGTGCACGTGGCTACTCGAGACATCACCGCGCAAGAGTTCAACGACACCATCAACGGCAACGACATCGTTCTGGTGGACTTCTGGGCGTCGTGGTGCGCCCCGTGTCGGGCCTTTGCTCCGACCTTCTCGGCCTCGTCGGAGAAACACCCCGACATCGTCTACGCCAAGGTGGACACCGAGGCCGAACAACAGCTCGCCGCCGCCGCCGACATCCGGTCCATTCCCACGCTGATGGCCTTCAAGAAGGGCAAGCTGGTGTTCAACCAGGCAGGTGCGCTTCCGGCCGCCGCTCTGGAAGACCTCATCCGGCAGGTCAAGGACTTCGACATCGACGCCGCGATCGCGGCCCAGGACGACGGGCAGAGCTGACCCGCTAACGTGCATCCCGTGACCGAAGCCACGGGATTCGTCCTCGTCGAACGACCGCGACCGCACGTCGCCCTGGTGACGCTGAATCGGCCCGAGCGGATGAACTCCATGGCGTTCGACGTTATGGTGCCGCTGAAGGCAACCCTCGACGAGCTGACCTACGACAACGACGTTCGCGTGGTGGTTCTCACCGGCGCGGGAGCCGGATTCTCCTCGGGAGCCGACCACAAGTCGGCGGGCGCGGTGCCGCACGTGGGCGGGCTGACCCGTCCCACCTTCGGACTGCGCTCGATGGAGGTGCTCGACGACGTCATCCTGGCGTTTCGCAAGATGCACCAGCCGGTCATCGCCGCGGTCAACGGTGCGGCGATCGGTGGCGGCCTGTGCCTGGCGCTGGCTGCCGACATCCGCGTCGCCTCGACCGAGGCCTACTTCCGCGCTGCCGGCATCAACAACGGGCTGACTGCGAGCGAGCTGGGCTTGAGCTACCTGCTGCCTCGGGCGATCGGCTCGTCGCGGGCTTTCGAGATCATGCTGACCGGGCGAGACGTCGATGCTGCGGAGGCCGAACGGGTGGGATTGGTGTCGCGCTGCGTTCCACCGGAGGAGCTGCTGGAGACGTGCTATGAGCTCGCCGAGCGGATTGCGGCGTTCTCCCGCCCGGGCACCGAATTGACCAAGCGCACCTTGTGGAGCGGCCTGGATGCCGGCTCGCTGGAGGCCCACATGCAGGCCGAAGGCCTGGGGCAGCTGTACATCCGATTGCTGACAAGCAATTTCGAGGAAGCGGTCGCGGCGAGGAAGGACAGGCGGGCGCCCGTCTTCACCGACGACAAGCGCGAGACTCCATGAGCGCACCGACGACGGCGTCGATATGGGGGCCGCGCACCATCGAGTGATGATCGCAGTCGAGCACCATCGACTGCACGTCGCCGGTCACGATTCGCGGCCACAGCCTCGGGTCGTCGGAGTTGAGGTGGCTCAAGATCAACAGCGCGCGCCCGTTCCACGGCAGCGGGCGGTGCCGGTAGCCGGCGATCATCCCGACTTCCTCCACCGCGCGGGTCTTGCGGTCGTAGTCGCCGGAGAACAGACCGGCCAGCGGGACCGTCTTCTGACGTTCCCACCACGTCCTGAACCCGTTCGCCTCGTCGGTCTGCAGCGTGACGGTCGCGCCCGGAACCTCCCGGGCGACGCGGGGAGACAACCACGGGTCCAGCATGACGACCAGGTCGACGGTTTCACCGCCGGCCTCAAGCTGGCGCGCTGTCTCCAGCGCAATGTGCGCCCCGAGGGAGTGACCGATCAGCGTGTACGGCCCGCGCGGCTGGATGCGGCGCAGATCTGGGAGGTGTCGCTGCACCGCACGCGGAATCGACCAGTCGGGAAGGGTGCCCTTGTTCAGCCCGCTGGGCTCGAAGGCGTAGACGGCGGTATCGGCGCCCACGCGCTGCGCGAGCGGGACGAAGCACAACGCCGAGGCGCCGGCCCCGGTGAAGCAGAACAGCGGGGTGTCGGTGGTGTCGGCTGAAGCCGGCCGCAAGGCGACCGTGGTCGTCGCCAGATCGGCGGCGGGCCGGCCCTGCCGGAGTCGCTGGGCGAACTCGGCGACGGTGGGGGCGGCCGCCAGATCGGACGGTTGTAGCGCGACACCATGCGATTGACGGAGTTCGACAAGCATCTGAGCCACCGTCAGCGAGTCGCCGCCGAGTGCGTAGAAACTGTCTGCTCGCCCCACCCTGTCGACGCGCAGCACGTGCGCCCACAGCCCCGCGATCACCGATTCCTCGGGCCCACAGGGGTATTGGAACGGCGTGCGGTGAGGCTCCGGAAGTGCCATCCGGTCGACCTTGCCCCGGTCGCCGCGCGGCAGTGCGGAGAGGATGTCGATGTGGGCGGGCACCATCCACGGTGGCAAGTCCCGGTGCAGCCGGGTGCGCAGCTCGGCCACCGAGGGTGTCCGTACCGTCGCGCTGGGCGCCACGTATGCCGCGAGTTCGGGGGTGCCGTCTGCGCTTCGGGCCGCGACGACGGCGACTTCGCGGACGTCCTCATAGGAGGCCAGCGTCGCCTCGATCTCGGCGGGCTCCACCAGGTATCCGCGAATCTTGACGGTGTTGTCGGCTCGGCCGGAGAACACCAGATGTCCGTTGTCGTCCCAGCGTCCGACGTCGCCGCCGGAGTATGTCGTCGTGCCGTCCCCGTTGTCGACGAATGTCGCGGTCGAGGTGGAGCTGTCGAGATACCCGCGGCCCAGGTATGGCGACGTGATGGAGACGGCGCCGTTGTCGGCGATGCCGATCCTCTTGTGCGGGGCCGGGATTCCCACCGGTACCACGCCTCGTGGGAGCGGCGCCGTCGGCGCGATGTCGTGGCTGGCGATGGCGAGCGTCTCCGTCGATCCGACCCAGTTGGTGATGATCGCGTTCGGCGCCAGATCCCTGGCCAGTTTGACGTGCCGAGCATGGATCGGCTCACCGGTGGTCACGATGCGCTCGACCGTCGGGGCCGTGGCGCCGCGCGCCGCGCGATGCAGGGAGTCCACGAACGACGGTGTGCAGGTGATGACCTGAGCACGGGTCGTGCGGATGCGATCGAAAGCTTCGCGGGCGCTGTACTGCCTGGGGTCGACGGCGATGATCTCGGCGCCACCCATCAGCGATCCGAGAAGGACGTTGAGCCCGCCCGCGAAGCTGATCGGCATGCACAGCGCCACCCTGCGCCCGTCGGCCAGTCCGAACCGATCGTTGAGCAGCTGCGCGTCGGCCAGCCAGAGACCGTTGGTGTGCAGCACCGCTTTCGGTGTGCCGGTGGATCCTGAGGTGAACTGGATGCTGGTGACGGTCTCGGGGGTGAATCCCTGGCAGAGCGGCGGCAGACCGGCGATGTGATCGGGTGCAATGCGCGGGATGTCCGTTGGCACGTCGATCGGTGTTGGGCGGTAACCGTGTTGGGTGAGGGTCTCGGCGATCTTCTCGACACGGTTGGCCGGCATCTCGGCATCGAGGGCCACCAGTGTGGTGCCGCGCGCGAAAAGTCCGAGGATGACCGATACCGTTGCAGGAGTGAGGGATCCGGCTACGAGTGCCGCCTGCCGCGCGCCGTCGTGCGGCGCTTCCGTGCCATGCGCGGCGGCGAGCAACTCGCCGTAGGTGACCGATCGGGCCGCGGCGTGGAGTGCGACGCGTCCGGGGCGGCTGCGCGCGGTCGCCTCGAAGTGCGCTGCGACCGTGGGATGTGCGAGCGGCCGTTCGGGCGGAACGTCCGACGGAACAGAGCCCGGGCTCGTCGGGAACGCGTGGGGTTCAGCCGCGGCGGGCCGCGTTCGGGCGGCGCGGTGGCGCGCGAGGGGGAGGACAACGAGAATCCCTGCTGCGACCAGGCAGCCGGCGAACTTGATCCGGCTCATGGGAGGCGTCCTTCGCACGTGGTGACCGTGGCCGGCGGCACCGGCCGACTGGGACCCTAGCGTAGGCTAGCCTAACTATGTCAACCGCGGGTGCCGCGCCGGACGTAGCCCCCACGGCGACGTCGTGAGCGGTTAATGTGCTCCGTCGCAGGCGCTCGGCGGGTGACAACAGCGCGTGGACTTTGCTAGTTCCCGCGGGTGTGTTGCACCTGCCGCCCTTGTGAGCTCAGCCCGACGGCGATGCGCCGAAGGGCATTTGTCGTCGTAAGTTACTGCAGCACAGTATTTTTCACCACAACTTTGCTTGCGCACAGGGCCAAGGTGAGCGCTCGCATGTTCGCTTAGGCTGTGCTAACTTTCCTCAAATTGACTTTGCCGTTGGTTCGTGGGGTCGTCAGGGGGAGCCCGGGCCTGCGTGGAAGAGGTAGGGAACTTCGTGGTCGAGAGGTCGTCATTGACCCCCATCGCGGTGATCGGGATGGGGTGCCGACTGCCAGGAGGCATCGAGTCGCCGCAGCGACTGTGGGAGGCGCTGCGCAGCGGCGTTGACCTCGTGACAGAGGTTCCTCCGGACCGCTGGGATGCCGAGGAGTTCTACGACCCCGAGCCCGGCGTGCCCGGCCGATCGGTCTCCAAATGGGGAGCGTTCCTCGACGACATCTCGGGTTTCGACGCCGGGTTCTTCGGAATCGCCGAGCGCGAGGCCACCGCGATCGACCCGCAGCACCGACTGCTCCTCGAAGCGTCCTGGGAAGCCGTCGAGCACGCCGGCATCGACCCCGCGACCCTGGCGGGCAGTCAGACCGGTGTTTTCGTCGGCATGACACACAACGACTACCAGCTGGTCGCAGCCGAGGCCGACGCCATCGCCGGCCCCTACGGCTTCACCGGCAGCAATTACGGGTTGGCGTCGGGGCGCATCGCCTATCACCTGGGGGCGCACGGGCCGGCGTGCACTGTCGACTCCGCGTGCTCCTCCGGGCTGCTCGCCGTGCACATGGCATGCCGCAGCCTGTACGACGGCGAGAGCGCGCTCGCGCTCGCGGGCGGAGTCAACATTGTGCTCGAGCCGCGCAAGCTGTCCTCGGGATCGGCGCAGGGAATGCTGTCGCCGACGGGCCGATGCCGCGCCTTCGACGCCGACGCCGACGGGTTCGTCTCAGGAGAAGCGGCGGTCATGCTGCTTCTCAAACGTCTGCCCGACGCGCTGCGCGACGGAGACCGGGTGCTCGCCGTCGTGCGCGGTACCGCGACCAACCAGGACGGTCACACCGTCAACATCGCGACGCCGTCTCGGGCCGCTCAGACCGCGGTGTACCGGTCGGCCCTCGGTGCGGCAGATGTCGACCCGGCCACAGTCGGCTATGTCGAGGCGCACGGCACCGGCACGCCCGTCGGGGATCCGATCGAGTACGCCAGCCTCGCCGAGGTCTACGGCACGGCGGCCCCGTGCGCCCTCGGTTCGGCGAAGACGAACTTCGGGCACTCGCAGTCCGCGTCCGGCGTCGTCGGGCTGATGAAGGCCGTCCTCGCCCTCGGTCACGCCGAGGTGCCGCCCAACCTGCACTTCGAGCGGCTCTCCGACGAGATCGCCCACATCGACACGGCCCTGTTCGTCCCCCAGGGCATGACGGCATGGCCGGACACCGGCGATCACCCTCGCCGTGCGGCGGTGTCGTCTTACGGACTGTCCGGCACGAACGTGCACGTCGTCCTGGAGCAGGCGCCCGACCGCGGGCCGACCTCTCATGCCGGCCAGGCCATCGCGGCGCCGTGGCTCTTCCCGCTGTCGGCGACCTCGCCGGAAGCGCTGTGCAGCACCGCATCTCGGCTCGCCGATTGGGTGGGTTCCCGATCCGACGACCTCGACCTTCGTGATCTGGCCCATACGCTGGGTCGCCGGCGTGCGCACCGCACCGTGCGTACCGCCGTGCTCGCCGGCACCGCCGAAGAACTTGTGCGCGCGCTGCAGGCCGTCGCGGCCGGTGACGTGGTACCACCGGCAACTGCGCCGGACGGCGGCCGCGGCCCGGTCTGGGTCTTCTCGGGGCAGGGCTCACAGTGGCCGGCCATGGGCGCGGCGCTGCTGGCCCGCGAACCGCAGTTCGCGGCGGCTGTCGCCGAGATCGAACCGTTGATCGCCGCGGAGTCCGGCTTCTCGGTGACCGACGCTTTGACTGCATCCGAAACCGTCAGCGGCATCGACCGTATCCAGCCCACAGTGTTCGCGCTCCAGGTAGCCCTCGCCCGCACGCTGGCCTTCTACGGGGTGCGCCCGGGCGCGGTCATCGGCCACTCGATGGGAGAGGTGGCCGCCGCGGTCGTCTCCGAGGCCCTCAGCCTCGAAGACGGCGTCAAAGTCATCTGCAGGCGATCGCGGCTGATGCAGCAGGTCGTTGCCGACGGCGCGGCAGCCGGTGCCATGGCTTCGGTGGAACTGCCTGCCCAGCAGGTGCTTTCGGAGCTGGCCGCGCGCGGAGCCGGTGACGTCGTGCTGTCGGTCATTGCATCCCCCCAATCGGCGGTGATCGGCGGCGCGAGACCGACGATCAGTGCGCTGGTTGCGGAGTGGGAAGACCGTGGTGTGATGGCGCGAGAGGTGGCCGTCGAGGTCGCATCGCATTCACCGCAGGTCGACCCGATCCTCGACGACCTGGTCGCGGCGCTGGAGGATCTCGAACCCGCTGAACCGACGATTCCGTATTACTCTGCGACACTCTATGATCCGCGTGAGCTCGCCGATTACGACGCGTACTACTGGGCGGACAATCTGCGCCACGCGGTGCGGTTCGCGGCCGCTGTGCAGGCCGCGCTCGAGGACGGGCACCGGGTCTTCGCCGAGTTGTCGCCGCATCCGCTGCTGACCCACGCCGTCGACCAGAACGCCGAGAGCCTCGATGTCAGCGCGATCGCGCTCGCGTCGATGCGCCGAGCGCAAGATCTACCGCACGGTCTGCGTGAGGTGCTCGTGGATCTCTACAGCGCCGGTGCCACAGTCGATTTCGCCGCTCTGTATCCGGAAGGGAAATTGGTCGACGCCCCGCTGCCCGCGTGGTCGCGCCGGCAGCTGATGCTCTGCCGGGACACCGCACGACCGGTCGTCACCGCGACTTCCGGCGCCCATCCGTTGCTGGGTGCGCACGTCCGGCTTGCCGAGGACCCGGTACGCCACGTCTGGCAGGCCGACATCGGCACCGACACCCATCCCTGGCTTGCCGACCATCGCATCCACCAGGTCGCGGCGTATCCCGCCGCCGCATACTGCGAGATGGCCATCGCGGCGGCGCGCACGGTGCTCGGGGACACGGCCGAGGTGCGCGACATCAACTTCGAGGCCGCGTTACTGCTCGACGGCACAACCCCGGTGGCTGCGTCGGCGTCGCGGAACGGCTCCGGCGTCGCGACGTTCACGGTCGACACCCACGTCGACGGCGAGCGGGTGCGGCACGCCGGCGCCACGCTCACAGAATCGGTCGACACGGGTGATCCGGCACCGTACGACGTGCCCGCCCTGCTGGCCGCCCACCCCGTCACGATGGCAGGGGACTCGCTGCGCGCGTGGTTCGACGAGCGTGGGGTCCAGTACGGTCCCGCTTTTGGGGGACTGAGTGCCGTGCACACCACCGAGGGCGGCGTATCCGTCCTGGCCGAAGTCGCGCTGCCGGGCTCGCTTCGATCGCAGCAGAGCGCGTATCGCGTCCAGCCCGCGTTGCTCGACGCATGCTTCCAGGCGGTCGCCGCCCACCCCGACCTACAGGCGGATCGCTCCGGAACGCTCATGCTGCCCTTGGGTATTCGCCGCATCCAGGTGTGGAGGTCGTTGCGGGGGGCCCGCTACTGCCACATCTGTGTCACGGCGGTTTCTCCGGCGGGGGTCGACGCGGATCTCGACATTCTCGACAGCGACGGCGCGGTGCTGATGTCTCTGTCGGGTCTGCGCCTGGGCACCGGCCTGTCGGCAGCTGATCGGCGCGAAAAGCTCTTCAACGACCGCCTGCTGAGCATCGACTGGCATCGTGCCGAACTGCCCGAGGCGGACAGGGCCGGTGACGGACGGTGGCTGGTCATCAGCACGGCGCCCGAGGCCGACGGACGCGCCGGCGCGCTCGCCGCTGCGTTGCGCGGCAGGGGTGCCGACGTGAGCACAGGGTCATGGCCGGTGGGTGACATTGCGCACCAGGCGATCACCGGTGTGGTCGCCGTGGTGTCCGGCCAGGGGGCCGAGGCGGTATCCCGACTTGTCCACGTGGCCCGCGGTGTCGCCGATATCGCAGGTGCACCGCCCCGACTGTATGTGCTGACCGCGCACGCCCAGGCGGTGTCACGGGAAGACGAGGTGGATCTCGACCACGCAGGCGTTCGCGGCCTGGTGCGCGTCATCGGTGTGGAACACCCCGGACTGCGTGCCACCCAGATCGACGTCGACGCCCTCACCGAGCTCGACCTCGTCGCCGCCCAGCTGGTATCGGGGTCCGACGAGGACGAGACGGCGTGGCGCGACGGCGCCTGGTACGTGGCGAGACTCAATCCCGCCCCGGTACGCCCTGAAGACCGATTCACCAGAACCGTCAAGCACGACTCCGAAGGCATGCGCCTGCGCATCCGCAAACCTGGCGACCTGCAGTCACTGGAGCTCGTCGCCGCCGAGCGCACATCGCCGCGCCCGGGTCAGATCGAGGTGAGGGTGACGGCGTCGAACCTCAACTTCGCCGACGTGCTGGTGGCCTACGGTCGCTACCCGAGCTTCGAAGGCAGGTTGCCCGAATTGGGCGCGGACTTCGCGGGTGTCGTGACGCGCGTCGGACCGGGTGTCACCACCCATCAGGTGGGCGACCGTGTCGCGGGAATCACCGCCGACGGCGCCTGGGCCACCTACGTCTGCTGCGATGCGGGCGTGGCCGTGACGCTGCCATCCGGCCTCGCTGATGATCGCGCCGCGGCGATTCCGAGCGCCCATGCCACGGCCTGGTACAGCCTGCATGATCTGGCCGGGATCTCGTCGGCAGACAGGGTGCTCATCCATTCGGCGACGGGAGGCGTCGGCCAGGCCGCCATCGCCATCGCCCGCGCGGCCGGTGCGCAGATTCTCGCCACCGCGGGGAGCCCGAGCCGCCGAAAACTGTTGCAGGACATGGGTATCGACCACGTCTACGACTCCCGCACCGTGGATTTCGCAGACCAGATCCGCCGCGACACCGGCGGGTACGGGGTCGACATCGTGCTGAACTCGCTGCCGGGGGCCGCTCAGCAGGCGGGTCTGCAGCTTTTGGCGCCCGGCGGCCGTTTCCTCGAGATCGGCAAGCGGGACATCTACGCCGACAACAAGATCGGGCTGTACGCGTTCCGCCGCAACCTGTCCTTCTTCGCCGTCGATCTCGCCCTGCTGACGCTGACGCGGCCCGGTGTGGTGCGCCGCGTCCTGGAGACGGTGTTCGCCAGGATCGCCGACGGTGACCTGCCGCTGCCGGAGACCACCACCTACCCACTGTCGGATGCGGCCATCGCGATCAGGGCGATGGGGGCCGCCGAGCACACCGGCAAGCTCGTCCTCGACGTGCCCAGGGAAGGCGACAGCCACGTGGCGGTGCCGCCCGCGCAGACGGTGGCCTTCCGTCGCGACGGGGCCTACGTCATCAGCGGCGGTCTCGGTGGTCTCGGGTTGTTCGTCGCCGAGCGGCTCGCCGAACAGGGCTGTGGACGCCTGGTGCTGACCGGACGGTCGGAACCAGGCGACGCGACCGTGGCTGTGCTGGAACGGATCCGCCTCAGCGGCACCGAGGTCGAGATATGCCTGGGCGACATCAGCGAGCCCGCCGCGGCCGAGCGTGCGGTGGCGGTGGCCACGTCGGGCGGCCGACCCGTGCGCGGCGTGCTGCACGCAGCGGCCGTCGTCGAAGATGCGGCGCTGACGAACATCACCGACGGCCTGATCGCACGTTGCTGGGAGCCGAAAGCCGCGGGGGCATGGAACCTGCACGAAGCCACCGTCGGACAGCCGCTGGACTGGTTCTGCATGTTCTCGTCGGCCGCGGCCCTGGTCGGATCTCCGGGCCAGGGCGCCTACGCCGCAGCCAACAGCTGGCTCGACGCCTTCGCGCACTGGCGGCGCGCGCACGGCTTGCCCGCCACCACGATTGCATGGGGGCCGTGGGCCGAGATCGGTAAAGGTCAGGCCCTGGCCCAAAATTCGGCGATGGCCATCGCGCCGTCCGACGGCGCCTACGCACTCGAGTCGCTGCTGCGCCTCGATCGTGGATACACCGGCTACGCTCCGATCGCAGGCGAACCGTGGCTCACGGAGTTCGCGCACCACAGCACGTTCGCCGAAGCGTTCCGCACGCTGGGGGCAACGCGTTCGGAGGGCAGTGCCTTCCTGATGGAACTGCGCACGGTGCCCCCGCAGGAGTGGGTGAGCCGGCTACGTCGGCTCATCGTCGACCAGATCGGCGTCATTTTGCGCCGCACGGTCGACCCGGATCGTCCCATCGCCGAATACGGCCTCGATTCCCTCGGCGTGCTGGAGGTCCGGACCCGGATCGAAGCGCAGACAGGTGTCCGCGTCGCGACCACGGACATCACCACTGTGCGTGCCCTCGCCGAGAACCTGGCCGCGGTCCTTACTCGCGAACTACTCGTCGACGGGAGTACGCCCTGATGGTGGCGCTGAGATCGATCCACGATTGGGTCGGCGAACCGGGACGTGTCGTCTCCTGGCACCCGTCGCCGGCCACGATGGCCAAGATGCGCGACGCTCCGGTCAGCCCGGTGCCCGTCAGTTACCAACAGGAACAACACATCCAGACCTTTCGCAGGCGCCGGGAGGCCGGTGCCGACATGGCCCGGCTCAACATCCCCGCGTGGGACATGCCGGGCCAGTGTGATCTGCGGGCGATGTCACATGTCCTCAACGCCTACCTGAGGCGGCACGACACCTACCACAGCAGCTTCGACTGCGGCGACGGCGACGTCATCGTGCGACGCACCCTGGCCAACCCGCGCGATCTCAGGTTCGTGCCCACCGAGCACGGAACCATGACTGCGGCGCAATGGCGCTCTCACGTCCTGGCCACCCCGGATCCACTGCGGTGGGACTGTTTCCATTTCGGGATCATCCAGCGCAAGGACCATTTCACGTTCTACATCAGCGTCGACCACGTGCACACCGATGCGCTGTTCATGTGCCTCGTGCTCGTCGAGATCCATCTGATGTATCAAACGCTGGTCAGCGGCGGGGCCCCCGTCGCGCTGCACGAAGCGGGCAGCTACGACGACTACTGCGTCAGACAACGGCGGTTCACCTCTGCGCTGACACTGGAGTCCCCGGAGGTCAGGGAGTGGATCCAGTTCGCCGAACACAACGACGGCACCATGCCGCTGTTCCCGCTGCCGCTCGGCGACCTGTCGGTGCCGTGCGGCGGCGACATGATGGTCGTACAGCTCCTCGATGCCCGGCAGAGCAAGAGCTTCGACGCGGCCTGCACGAGCGAAGGTGTGCGGTTCAGCGGCGGCGTCCTCGCCTGCGCCGCTCTCGCACACCATGAATTCACCGGAGCACCCGTCTATTACGGCATCACACCCACGACGACGCGCAGCACGCCCGCCGAGTTCATGACCACCGGGTGGTTCACCGGCCTCGTCCCGCTGACCGTGCCGGTCAGCTCCGGCTCGTTCGGTGAGACCGCGCGCAGCGCCCAGGCGTCGTTCGACGCACGCGTAGACCTCGCCCACGTCCCGTTCGACCGCGTGCTCGAGCTCGCCGACGGCCGGTTCGGCCTGCGCTCCGCGGGTCCCGGTGTGCAGATGGTGTCCTATCTCGACGCGGGCCTGCCACCGCTGTCACCGGCGATCATCGCCGAGTGGGAGCGGATGAACGGAAAGATCTACTGCGACAGCAGGTCCGCCGACCAGATCGGAATCTGGGTGAACCGCACGGAGCGGGAGACCGTGGTGACGGTCGCGTTTCCCGACACCCCGGTGGCCCGCGATTCTGTGCAGCGCTATCTGAACGTGATGAAGCAGATCTATGTCCGTATCGCCGAGTCCGAGATGTCGCATGCCGTCCGTCACGGGGTCGCCTCGCTGCACCACGGGAGCCGGTTGTCCCCGGTCCCGGGGAGCTGACATGACGGTGCTCGACTACGTCGACCAGGCGATGTATCTGGGACTGCGCGCCACCGGCCAAGCCGCTGCGATGCAGTGCGTGTGGGTGTACGAACATCCGGTTGACCTCGACGCCGTCCGTCGCTTCCACCGCGACTTCGGAAACGGGCTCTGGGGGCGCTGCATCGAGCGCTCCGCCGTACCGTTCGGCAGGCACCGGTGGGTGAGGGCCGTCAGGCCCCCGGCCGACCTCGGCATCGAGGCCCGCCCCCGCCCTCGCGCCGACCTCGGCGACTGGCTCGACGAAAGGGCGGTGCGGCCCGTCGATCCCGAGTGGGGCCCGAGCTGGCATCTCGGCGTGCTGCCGATGACCGACGGGTCCACGGCACTGTGCCTGACGCTGTCACACTGCATCAGTGACGGCGGAGGTGCCGTTGCGACAATCCTCGACGCCATCGCAGGCGAGGTCCGCGACTTCGGCTATCCGGCTCCGCAATCGCGCACCCGCCGCCGCGCCGTGGTCGAGGACCTTCGGCAGTGCCGGCGCGACTTGCCGGAAGTGAGAAGAACACTGGCCACCGCCGGCCGTATTGCCCGGCGCAGGCTCCGGGACCGCCCGGTGCGCTCGGCGCCGAAAGGAGTCGCCGGAAGAGGTTTCGACGACACCCGCCACGTGGCCGTGCCGTCGGTCTCGGTGTTCGTCGGCGTGGACGCGTGGGATCAGCGGGCCGCCGGGCTCGGGGGCAACGCGTACTCATTGCTGGCCGGGTTCTGCGCGCGGCTGGCCGATTCCATGGGCAGGCGTGCGGCGGACGGCAAGGTCCCGCTGATCATCCCGATCAACGACCGCGCCGGCGTCGCCGACACCCGTGCCAACGCTGTGCAATTGGCCAGTGTGCGTATCGATCCCGCGGTGGTGTGCACGGATCTTTCCGGCGCGCGAGCCGAGATCAGGCGTGCCCTGGCCACGCTGGGGGAGGTGCCCGAGGAAGCCGAGCAGCTGTTGCCGCTGATCCCGTTCATGCCGAAGGTCGCGGTCAGGCGGGGCGCCGAGATGGCGTTCAACTTCGCCGAGCAGCCGGTGTCCTGCTCCAACATGGGCAACGTGCCGTCTGACATCGCACTCCTCGACGGTACCGAGGCCGAGTACGTCCTGATGCGCGGCGTCGACCAGCACGTCACCCGACGAGTGCTGGAACAGCGGCACGGCCTGCTCACCGTGGTGAGTGCGCGGGTCTGTGGCCGGCTCTCGCTCGCCGTCGTCGGCTATGCGGGCGGTGTCGTCGACACGAGATCTGCGCTACGCGTGCGCGTGGAACGCACGCTTTCGGACTTCCAGCTCGTCGGCGCGGTCGTCTGACATGCGTGACGACCGGCTCGCCCACATCGACCAGGCCACGTTCCTGTCGCTGCGTGCGACAGGGCAGGCGCAGGTCGTGCAGCTCGTGTGGGTCTACGAGCATCCACTGGATCATGTTGGCCTGAAACGTTTCCACGAGAACTTCGGCTACGGGCTCGCGGGCAGACGCATCGAGCGATCCCCGCTCCCGTTCGGCAGACACCGGTGGATCTCGTCGACCGGTCCTGCATGCGACCTCGATGTCGCGCAGGAACCCCGACCGCGCGAGGACCTGAGCGACTGGATCGACGAACGCTCCCAGGTCCCGGTCGACCCGGAGACGGGTCCGGGTTGGCATCTCGGCGTGCTTCCCATGACGGACGGTTCGACAGCGGTCACGCTCGTCGCATCGCACTGCCTGATGGACGGATTGGGTCTGGCGCAGACGCTGGTCGAGGCCATCACCGGCTCGGTTCGTCAATTCGGTTATCCGGCACCGAACGCACGCATCCGTCGCCGGGCGCTCGCAGAGGACACCCGGGAAGCGTTGCGCGGCATCGGGGCCGCCGGGCGCGCGATCATCGCGGCAGTCCGGTTGTCGCGGCGACGGCGCGACGAGACACACCCGAAACCGCGGCGACGCCGGGTCGGGTACTCCGACGAGCTGGTCGTGGTGCCTGCGGTCTCCGCCGTCATCGACCTCGACGACTGGGATCGGAGCGCGGAACGACTTGGGGGGAACAGTCATTCGCTGTTCGCCGGCTTCGCAGCGGGCCTTGCGCACCGCATGGGCCGGTGCCGTGCCGACGGGACCGTCGACCTCGTCCTGGCGCTGTCGGATCGGACATGGCAGGACACCCGCGCCAACGCTCTGCGATTCGCCGGCGTCAACGTCGACCCGGTGCGCGCCGCCAGTGACTTGTCGCACGCCCGCTCCGACATTCGCAGCGCCGTCGCCGCGCTGCGCGAGAATCCCGATGAGGCCTTCGCGCTTCAGCCGCTGACCCCGTTCATCCCCAAGCGTGCCGTCCGGGGGCTCGGCGCAACGGTGTTCGGTGCCCTGCCGGTGTCGTGTTCCAGTGTCGGCGAGCTGCCGGAAGTGGGCCTGCAGATCGACGGCACCGTCGCCGAGCACGGATATCTGCGCGCGGTGGACCAGAATGTGCGCCGGTCCCGGATCGAGCACGGTGGGGGTCAGCTCGTCCTCGTGGCGGGCCGCGTCGGCGGCAAGATGAACATCGGGGTGACGGCGTATGAGCCCGGCGCGGTGAATACGAAGCCGCGCCTGCGAGCGCTGGCGGCCGATGTGCTCGCCGAATTCGGCATCAGCGGCGAGGTACTTTGACCGGTACACGACCCCTCTTCGCCGAGGCTTCGAGGAGATCTGCAGCGGCAGAGACGCTCTGCGCAGGTGTGGCCATGCGTGCCGCCAGCTCCCTGGCGCGCTGTGCCGATTCGGGCGTGAGCACGCTGCGCAACCCCGTGCGCAGCGACTCAGCCGTGACAGCCGCGAACTTCTGTGCCTGGCCCACCCCCAGTCGCTTGACCCTTGCCGCCCACAACGGTTGCTCGGCGCCGATCCACAGCACCATCGTCGGAGCACCCGCACGCAGACCCGCTGCCGTCGTGCCGGCACCGCCGTGGTGGACCACGGCTCGACACCTCGGGAACACGGCCGAATGATTGACCGAGCGCACCACTTTGACGTGGTCGGCGGTGGCCCCGTCGAGATCCCAGACACCCGAGCAGATCAGCGCGCGCTCACCGAGGTCCGCGCACACCCGCGAGATCATCGCCACGGCCGCGGCGGGCGATTCGACCGGCATGCTGCCGAAGCCGAAATAGATCGGCGCGCGTCCTGCGTCGATCCATTCCGACGTCGCGGCGTCGGTGTGAGTGTCCAGCTGCAGCGTCAAGGCACCGGTCACGGGTCTGTGGCCGGTCCATTCCTCAGCCAGGCCCGGGAAGAGCTCCTTGTCGTAGGCCTGGATCTCCAGAGCGCCACCGTCGACCATCCTGCGGATGGCTCTGACCCGGGCCGGCGGCAGTCCCAGTTCGCGGCGTTGCGCGTCCTCGGCCGGGCGGATCACTCTCCAGTGCAACGACTCGACGACCGGCCACACCGATGCGACCACAGGTGCCGGCAGCCTGAGCGGCAGGACGTACGAATTGGCGCGAAACGGGAAATAGTGCAGGGCCGCCAGCGGAATGCTGTGGTACTCAGCCACATTGGCGGCCAGCTCCTGGTAGGTGGTGCCGGTCAGGATGAGATCGGCGTCCGCCGCCAGGCTCACGAGCGTGCTGCTCATCTGCGCCCAGCCCTGCGTCATGTAGTCCCGCACCTCCCGAAACGCGGCCCGTGGATGCCGAATTCGCAAGGGCCGACGGAACACATCGGCTTCAAGCTGCTGCTGGGAATCGACCCCGTAGGCCACGGCGGTTCCGAGTCCGACCTCCTCGACGAACCGCACCAGGTTGGGCGGCACGGCCATCCGAACCTGATGCCCCCGGCGGAGCAATTCCAGCGCGACCGCCGCACACGGCTCGACATCGCCCCGGGTTCCGTGCACGGCCACCGCGAATCTCACGCATCGTCCTTCCCGGGAGCCAGAAGTGTTTGAGCACGGGGGCCTTCCGGCTCTGGGCCGTGCGATCGTGCGTCACCCCGTCGTCGTGATCGTAGCCTGGGTCGCGACAGCGGTGCTGCTCTTCCTCACGGTTCCACCGCTCGCCGTTGTCGCTCAAAAGAATCCGCCGCCGTTCCTACCTGAGGATTCCCCGGTTTTCATCGCGAGCCAGAAGATGGAGGCGGCGTTCGGGGAGGCCGGCTCGGGCAATATCGCCGTGGTCATCCTGAGCAACGAGAACGGATTGACGCCCGCCGACGAAGCCGTCTACCGGACCGTCGTCGACGATCTCAAAGCCGATACGGCGAACGTCGAATCGGTGCAGGACTTCATCTCGACTCCTGAACTGCGTCAGGTCATGTCGAGCGAGGACGGCAAGGCGTGGAACCTGCCGGTCAGCATGACCGGTGACATGGGTGCTCCCAGCGGACAGCAGGCCTACCGGCACGTCGCGGCGTTGGTCGAGGATGCCACCGCCGGCACCGCGCTGACCGCCAACCTCGTCGGCGCCGCAGCCACATTCGAAGACATCAACGCAATCGGTGCCCGCGATCAACTCATCATCGAGATCTCGACGGTGATCACCGTACTGCTGATCCTCATCGTCGTATACCGGAACCTGGTCGCGATGGTCATCCCGCTGCTGACCATCGGTATCTCACTGGGCATCGCGCAACAGGTGGTGGCGGCCCTGGGCGAGATGGGTCTCGGACTCGGACCGCAGACCATGGTGTTGATGACCGGCATGATGATGGGAGCCGGGATCGACTACGCAGTGTTCCTTTTCAGCCGCTATCAGGAGCTCATACGCTCGGGCCTCGAATCCGACGACGCACTTGTGGAAGCGCTGCGGTCGATAGGGGAGGTGATCGCCGGATCGGCAGGCACCGTTGCCCTGACATTCCTGGCTCTGTCCTTCGCCACCCTCGGAGTGTTCTCGACGATCGGCCCGGCACTGGCGATCACGATAGCGATCGGCTTCCTGGCATCCATCACGCTGTTGCCCGCCTTCATCGTGCTGACCGGCCGGCGCGGATGGATCGCGCCCAGGAAACAGGAGCTCACCCGCCGATTCTGGCGTCGGTCGGGCGTCAACATCGTGCGCAAGCCCGTCGCCCACCTGATGGCGAGCCTGCTCGTGCTCGGGGGACTGGCCTCGTGCGTGCTGTTCATGAACTACAACTTCGACGACCGCCAGTCGCTGCCCGACGATGCGCAGAGCAACGTCGGCTACGAGGTGATGAATCGGCACTTCCCGATCAGCACAACCCTGCAGCAGTTCGTCACCGTCCATTCGCCGGATCAGGACCTGCGGACACCGAAGGCGTTGGCCGACTTGGAGCAGATGGCCGGCCGTATCGCGCAGGTGCCGGACATCGACATGGTGCGCGGCATCACGCGGCCGTCGGGCGAGACGCTCGAACAGGCGCGCGCCACCTATCAGGCCGGTGAGGTCGGCGGGAAACTCCGCGAGGCGTCGACGTTGATCAACGACAATGACGGCAACCTGAACACCCTCAGTGACGGTGCCGGGCAACTCGCCGACGTACTGAACGAGATCCGCAACGGCGTGGTCGGCGCACTCGGCAGCGTGCGTGGACTGGCAGGTGCGCTCGATGACATGTCGACACGCTTCGGCGGCACGGAGACGCTCGACGAGATCGACAAGACCGCGACCCTGGTGGACAACATGCGTTCGCTCGGAGATGCCCTCAGTGAGAACATCAAGCGGGTCAACGACTTCTACGTCTGGGCGACGCCCGTCGTGAACGGACTCAACACCAGCCTGACCTGCAACCTGGACCCCGCCTGCGTCAGGGCGAGGGCCGAACTGCAGCGCATCGCGGCCTCGCGCGACGACATCGCCCTCACCCGTATCACCGAGCTGTCGCGGCAGCTGCAGACCACCGACGGCACGGACTCGGTGTCCGAGGCGCTGCGCGGTATCGGCGAAAACCTGACCGCGGCAACGCAGGCCGCCCGTGATCTGGGCATCGGCGAGCCGGGCGGCGTCCAGAAGCAACTCGACACGATGCTCGACGGCGCCAACACACTTGCCGATTCGAGCCGCAAGCTCGCCGAGGGAGTCCAGCTTCTTGTGGACCAGACCCGCCAGCTGGGAGGCGGTTTGAACCAGGCGTCGTCCTTTCTGCTCGCAATGCGGACCGACGCGGCAGAACCACCGATGTCGGGCTTCTACATCCCGCCGGAGGTGCTGACCCAGCAGGAGTTCGAGAAGGCCGCGAAACTGTTCGTGTCCGAGGACGGCCGCACTGTCCGGTATCTCGTGCAGACCGCGCTGAATCCGTTCGGCCGCGACGCGATGGATCAGGTGGGCGACATCATCGCCGCTGCCGAAAGCGCTCGCCCGAACACGACATTGGCCAGCGCCGAGATCTCGATGGTCGGCTTCTCCGCGGTGAACGACGACATCCGCCACTACTACAGCGGCGACAGCCGGTTCATCATGATCTCCACGCTGATCGTGGTGTTCGTCATCCTGGCATTGCTGTTGCGAGCCATCGTCGCCCCGCTGTATCTGGTGGCCACGGTGATCCTGTCCTACGGCTCGGCGCTCGGTATCGGGGTCATCCTGTTCCAGTTCCTCCTCGGTGAGGAATTGCATTGGAGCGTGCCGGGTCTCGCATTCCTGGTGCTGGTGGCAGTCGGGGCCGACTACAACCTGCTGCTGATCTCCCGTATTCGTGACGAGTCGGCGAAAGGCGTTCGCACCGGCGTGATCCGGACGGTGAGCGCGACGGGCGGTGTGATCACCTCGGCGGGACTGATCTTCGCGGCGTCGATGCTCGCGCTGACGGTGAGCAGCATCAGCACGATCGTGCAGATGGGCTTCGTGATCGGGGTCGGGCTGCTGCTGGACACGTTCGTCGTCCGTACCGTCACCGTGCCTGCGGCGTGCGTGCTGATCGGCGACAGGAACTGGTGGCCCTCGAAGGGGCCTCGGGTGGCGCCGAAGCCGCCGAACACGAAACACCAACCGGCTCCGGCGGCGTGCACCGGCGCGCTGGACGACGACGAACAGGGCTGGGGCCACTGCGAATTCGCCGAGGCTGCCCGGGCGGCAAGCACGGTTTCCGCCGCCTGGGGAAGGTAGTTATCCACAAACCCGTATTCATCCCCAGGCCGGCGATTCGAGCTGGTCGGGGAGCTGTCCACCAACTAAATTCGAAAGTGTGTTCGACGAGCTTCTGGCGGCGGTGTCCGCGGCCCGCACCCCGGGTCACGGGGTCCGTGCGTGCGCGCGGCTGGAGAATGCCGCCTGTGCCGCGCGGCTGGGGCACATGGCCGACATGCTCGATGCGGCCTATCGGGCGTCGGGCTCTGCCGGTCGCGATCAGTGGCGGTGTGACAACTGGTCGGCGGTGTGCGCGCAGATCGGAGCCGCTCACGAGGTGACCAGCGGGGTGGCCAGCGGGCTGCTCACCGATGCCGTGGCGTTACGCGAGCGGCTGCCACGGGTCGCGGCGGTCTTTGCCGAGGGCTTGATCTCCTACCGGCTGGTCCACACGATCTGCACGCGCACCATGCTGGTGAAAGATCCTGACGCGCTGCGCGAGATCGACGCCGAGCTGGCCAACGCGTTGCTCACGTGGGGCGCGAAGTCTCGCGAGAAGTCCGAGAAGGACGTCGACGAGCTGGTGCTGCGCCACGATCGGTATGCGCAGCGTCGCACGGAATTGGCGTGCCGCGGCGCGCACCTGGACGTGCAGACCGATTCCGCCAACGGCGTGTGTTACGTGACGGCGACGGTGTTGGCACCCGACGGCGAGGCGGTCGACAAGCGCGCCGATGCGTTGGCGCGCACGGTGTGTGACCGGGATCCGCGCACGTTGGATCAGCGTCGTGCAGCAGCCCTGTCCGCCATGGCCTATGGCTGGGACCGGTTGCCCTGCCTGTGCGAGTCCAACGGCTGCGAGGCGGCGGCCAGGCCCGCCGGCGGGGGTGTGGTGATCCATGTGATCGCCCGCCAGGACATCGTCGATCAGGACATCGTCGATGCGGCCCGGCCCGCTGCCGGCGTACCCGAGGACCGCGATTGCGCTGCAACCGAGCAGCCGCAACCCACCGTCGGCGACCTCTCTGCCCAGCGGCGTGCCCTGACCGGCGAGAACTCCCCGTTGCTTCCGAAGCCGTGGCAGAGCTACACGTTGCGCGGTCTGCTCGACGAGCTCGCCGCCGATCCCGGTGAACTCTGTGCAGCCGGCCCTGCGACGATTCTCGGAGGTGCGGTGCTCCCGGCGCCGGTCGCCGCGCAGGTCGCTCTGCACGCCACCATCAAGGCGCTGATTCACCCCGGGCAGGCTCCACCGGAGCCGCGCTACCGCCCATCGAGGACGCTGGCCGAGTTCATCCGCTGCCGGGACCAAACATGCCGTTTCCCTGGCTGTTCGAGACCGGCGACGATCACCGACATCGACCACACCATCCCCTACCCCGTCGGGCCGACGTGTGCGTCGAACCTCGCATGTCTGTGTCGGGAGCATCATCTGCTGAAAACCTTCTGGCCGGGCTGGAGCAGCGTGCAATACCCCGACGGGAGCATCGTGTGGACAGACCCTGACGGTTGCACCGCCACCACCTATCCAGGATCGCGAACGCTGTTTCCCGAATTGTGCACGCCTACCGCCGAAGTCGCGGTGACCGCAAGCCCGCGAAAGCACATCGAGGGTCTGACGATGCCCAAACGCACCATCACCCGCGCCGAGGCCCGCAAGCAACGCATCGACGACGAACGCCGGCGCAATGAATCAGGCAACGGTCAGCCCGCGCCTCCCGATTGGGCGGCGCGGCGATAACCTCGCGCCGCCAACGGGCCGAAGGCAGCGAGAAGCACGGCGAGCCAGATCATGCCGGCGAGCATCGCGGGACCGGCGGCGTCGCCGTCGGCGAGTGCCCGCATCGACTCCACCACCGGCGTCAGCGGTTGCAGCCGGATCAGCGGCTGCAACCAGGACGGGAACAGGTCGACGGGGGCGAAGCCGCCGGTGCAGAACGACAGGCCGATGGCCGCGCCGCCGAGCGCCGTCAGCAGTGCGGTGCTCTGCCGGGTGGCCGCGACGAACGCGACGATGGTGGCGAAGACGACGACGACCAGCACGGGGATGAGCAGGAACGGCACCACGGCCAGCGGGCTGCCCCGGAATCGAAGGCCCAGAGCCATGCCGACGGCGACGATGATGATCCCGGCCCCGAGCGTTCTGACGGCCTCTGCGGCAAGGGTTCCCGCGAGGAGGGTATATCGCTGCACCGGTTGCACCCAGAACCGGCTGAGCAGGCCGCTGTCCCGGTCGCTGGGCAGCTGGAAGCCCGCCCCCACCGCCCCCATCATGGCGCCCGCGACCGTGCACATCGGCACCAGTGCGCTCAGGTTGTGGGTGCCGGTGAGCTGCACCATCGACTTGCTGACCACGAGGTGATAGGTCAGCAGCAGCAGCGTCGGCAGCAACAGAGACTGCATCGGGATGACCGGGTTCCTACGCCAGTGCGTCACCATGCGTTCGGCGAGGATCGCCGTCGTGGTGAGTGGACCCGTCCTCATCGAGCCCGTCTCTGCGTCCGCACCGCGATCGCGCCGAACGCGGCGAGCAGACCGATGCACCACGCGATCGTGAGCAACACCTCGCCGCCCGACGCCTGCCCGACGGCGAGATTGCGGAGCGTGTCGGTGATCTGCGAGACCGGCTGGTGCGTGACGAACGGCTGAACCCAGCCGGGAAACGACTCCGCCGGCGCCAGACACGTCGAGACGAGAATCAGCACGAGCTGAGGAACCATGAGCAGCTGGCCGGCGCCCACCCTGCCGATCCACGTGCCCGTCGCATCGGCGCCCAGCGACAGCGCCACCGTCAAGAGCAGCGGCACGATGAGAAACGCTGCGGCGCTGCCCATCCCGCCTGACATCCGGAAGCCGAGCAGATATGCGGTCGCCAACGCCGCCACCATCGCCAGCAGACCCCGTAACAGGCAATAGAGCATCCGCGCCATCATTGGGGCGAGCAGTGAGATCGGTTGCGTCCGCAGTCGTACCGCAAAACCGCTGGCCCTCTCCCAGCCGGCGCGATCCGCGGTCGTCACCGCACCGAGCAGCATCGCCTGCACGATGACACCGGGAAGAAGATAGTCGGCATAGCTCATGTCCCCGGTGTCGATCACATGCCGGAGCGCGAAGTTCAGGCCGAGGAGCGTCCCGACCGGGGCGACCACGCCGAGGACGAGGTCGAAATCCCGCAGTGCGACGTGCACCATCCGTTCGGTCAGCGCGGCAAGGGAACTCACGGTGCGAGCGCTGCCTGGGTCAAGTTCAGGAACACCTCGTCCAGCGTGGGCCTGCGCAGCGTGATGTCGATGAGCTCGACCCCGAGCTGATCCGTCCGGCGCACCACCTCGCTCAGCGTGCCCACCCCGTCGGCCGCCCGGACCGACACCGTGTTGGTGTTCAGGTCGGCGTCGACGTCGGCGATCCCGGCCAGCGCGGCCGACACCCTGGTGATGTCGGAGGGGTGGACGAGCGTGACCTGACAGTAGGTGGCGCCGGTCTGTGCCTTGAGTTCCTCCGCGGTTCCGCTGGCCGCCACCCGACCGGCGTTGAGGATGACGACCGAATTGCTCAGCAGGTCAGCCTCTTCCAGATACTGCGTGGTGAGCAGCACGGTGACACCCTGAGATGCCAGCGACGATACGAGCTCCCACACCTGAAGTCTGCTGCGCGGATCCAGACCCGTCGTGGGCTCATCCAGGAACAGCACCTTCGGCGTGGTCACGAGGCCGATGGCGATGTCGACCCGTCGCCGCATCCCGCCCGAGTACGTCCGCACCGGGCGATTCGCGGCGTGTCCCAGCTCGAACTGCTCGATCAGTTCGTCGGCCCGTTGCCGCGACGCCTTGCGCCGCATGCCGCGCAGCCTGCCGAACAGCATCAGGTTCTCGCGTCCGGTGAGAAGCTCGTCGAGGCAGGCACTCTGGCCTGTGACGCCGATGCTGTTGCGCACCTCGTCGGCCTGCTCGACGATGTCGTAGCCGGCCACCAGTACCCGCCCCGAGGTCGGCGGTATCAGCGTGGACAGGATCTGCACCGTCGTGGTCTTTCCCGCGCCGTTGTGGCCCAGGAGCGCGAGGACAGATCCCTTCGGCACCGTGAAGCTGACGTCGGTGAGCGCGTGAACCCCGCCGTCGTAGGCCTTGGACAGCCCGGTCACCTCGATCACCGGATCACCGTCCACTCCTTGCTGGCCGATCGGCGGAACGCGAACACCGACACGGAGTTCGAAAACCATTGCCACAGCACGGTGCGCCAGCCGAGGGCGTGTGCCCGGCGCCCGGTGTGATACACGGTCAGGCGGCTCTCGAATCGGGTGCGCCCGATCCGGGACAGTCTGCGGAACAGGTCCATGTCCTCTGCGGCGGTCAGTGATTCGTCGAAGCCGCCGAGTTCGCGGAACGCGTCGGCAGCGATCATCTGGAACTCGCCGCCCGAGCCGCCGATGCCCAGCAGGTTGTTCTGCAGCCAGAACTGCACGCCGAGCATCGTGAACACGTATTTGTCTGTTGCGGTGGCTTTTTCGGGTTCCACGCGGTACTTGCCGGTCACTGCGACCACCCGGTCGTCGGCCTCGAAGACGCCGTGGGCGATCCGGAAGAAGTCGTCGATGTCGGGCACCAGCACGTCGGCGTCGACGAAGACGAGGTAGTCGCCTCGGGCCGCGGCCGCCCCGGCGTTGCGGGCCTCGGCGATCGTCTGCCGGTGTGGCTCATCGTGGACGACGATCCGGTCGGTGAATCGGCGGCAGATCTCAATCGTGTCGTCACTGCTGTTCCCGTCGGACACAATGATTTCGTGATCGCCTGAGTACGCGCTCAGACATCGCAGCGTCCGCTCGATCGTCTGGTGCTCGTCCAGCGTCGGGATGATGAAGGACAGCATCGCGGGCTCAGGCGTCGAGGCGGGCGAGCGAGGCGTCGAGATACTGCTCCACGCACTTCTGTCGGCGGATCTTTCCGCTGGTGGTGATCGGGAGCGAGCCCCGCTTCACGAGCACCAGATCGGTGAGGGTCAGGCCGTGGGCATTGGCCACCGCGGCCGTCACGTCGTGGACGATGTCGCGGTCGGTCTTGGCTTCGGCGACGACCACCAGCTGTTCCGTGCCGTCCTGATCGACGGCGATCGCTGCGCTGCGCCCCCCGGAGATGGCGCTGACGGTGGCTTCGATGTCGTCGGGATAATGGTTGCGGCCCCGCACGATCAACAGGTCTTTGAGCCGTCCGACGATGAACAGTTCGCCGTCGGAAAGGAATCCGAGATCGCCTGTGCGCAACCATTTCTGGTCGGGTTCACCGTCGAGGGTGGCGCCGAAGGTGTCGGCGGTCTCCTCAGGCCTGTTCCAGTAGCCCTGGCACACATTGTCGCCGCGGGTCCAGATCTCGCCGACCCTGCCCGCATCGACCTCCCGGCGGGATTCCGGATCGACGATGCGCACCGCCGGGGAGACAGGGGCTCCGTAACTGATGAGAGGCGTCCCCACCGACACGCGCGCGGCGACACCTTGCGACAGCTTCTCGGCGTCGAACGGGACAACCGTCGGTGCGGGTCCCGGCAGACGTGTCGCCACGTAGAGGGTGGCCTCGGCCAAACCGTACGAGGGACGGATCACGCTGTCCGAAAGGTTGAACGGCGCGAAACGTTTCGCGAACCTGTCGACGGTCCCCGGCTGCACCCGTTCCGCCCCGCTCATGATCGCCAGGACGTTTCCGAGATCGGCACCGGCCATGTCCGCGTCGGTGGTCCGGGCCGCGGCGAGGTCGAAGGCGAAGTTCGGCGCGGCGGTCAGCCCCCATTGGTGGTTGCCGAGCAGTTGCATCCAGCTGGCCGGCTTCGTCAGGAACGCCACGGGACTGGTGAACACCGTGGTCCAGCCGCCGAGGATCGGTGTGCAGATCCCGAGCAGCAGACCCATGTCGTGATAGAAGGGCAGCCACGACACGACGGTGGTGCCCGGGGGAGCGACCTTGCCGTGTTCGGCGAAGAAATTGGCCGTCATCTGTTCGAAGTTCGCCGAGAGGTTGCGGTGCGACACCATCACGCCCGCCGGGGTGCGCGTGGAGCCCGAGGTGTATTGCAGATAGGCCACGTCGGGGCGCTCTTCCCGCCTGCGCTGCGGCCGGCGTCGGGCGTCGAGGTCGAGGCGGTCGATGGCGACGATCGCCGGCGGGGTGTGGCGGTCGCCGACGCACCGCACCACGTCGTCGACGAGCGCCGATGTGGTGAGGATCACCGCGGGCGCGGCGTCGTCGAGGACGGCCCTGATCCGCTCGTCGCCCGAGGGGTGCATCGGCGCCGCCAACGGCACCGCGATCAGGTTCGCCTCCAGTGCCCCGAGGTAGCCGACGACGTACTCCATGCTCTGGGGGGCCAGGATCAGTACCCGGTCGCCGCGGTGTGCCTGGCCTCGGAGTTCGTCGGCGAGGTTGACCACGCGCCGGTAGAGCTCCGACCAGCTCAATGCCTCGTGTGCGCCTGCGGCGTCCGTGTCGTAGTCGACATACGTGAACGCGGCATCGTGCGGCTGCAGGCTGGCGCGTTCCCGCAGGATCGCCGGAATGGACGACTCGATCACTTCTACCTCTCACCATCTGACGTCCGAAGTAGCTTAGGCTAACCTCGCTCGAAATATGCTGCCGCGTTATCGGTTGGCGCCGGACGGGTGGCGGGCACTAGCCTTTGGGGGCCCAAACCTATTTCGTCATCGGGAGCATCAGCGTGATCACCGCAACGGACCTCGAGGTCCGCGCCGGAGCGCGCACGCTTCTTTCGACCGAGGGTTCGGCGCTGCGCGTGCAGCCTGGCGACCGCATAGGTCTCGTCGGGCGCAACGGTGCCGGCAAGACGACGACGATGCGCATCCTTGCAGGTGAGGGTGAACCGTACGCGGGCACGATCACGCGCTCAGGCGAAATTGGTTACCTGCCACAGGATCCCAAAGAGGGTGACCTCGACATGCTGGCGCGTGATCGAGTGCTGTCGGCCCGGGGTCTGGACACTCTGCTTGCCGACCTGGAAAAGCAGCAGGCGCTGATGGCCGAGGTCGCCGACGACGCCGCCCGCGACAAGGCGATCCGACGCTACGGGCAGTTGGAGGAGCGCTTCGCGGCGCTGGGCGGGTACGCCGCCGAAAGCGACGCAGGGCGGATCTGTGCGAGCCTCGGTCTGCCCGACCGCGTCCTGACCCAGCCGCTGCGCACCCTTTCCGGTGGTCAACGCCGCCGCGTGGAGCTGGCCCGGATCCTGTTCGCCGCCTCAGACGGGGGAGCTGCCGGTTCGAATTCGTCCATGACGCTGCTGCTCGACGAGCCCACCAACCACCTCGACGCAGACTCGATCGGCTGGCTACGCACCTTCCTGCAGAACCACTCCGGCGGCCTCGTGGTCATCAGCCACGATGTGGAGCTTCTTGCCGACGTCGTGAATCGGGTGTGGTTCCTCGACGCGGTCCGTGGCGAGGCCGACATCTACAACATGGGGTGGCAGAAGTACCTCGACGCACGCGCCACCGACGAGCAGCGCCGGCGCCGGGAACGCGCCAACGCCGAGAAGAAGGCGGGCGCGCTGCGCGCACAGGCCGCCAAGATGGGCGCCAAGGCCACCAAAGCCGTTGCCGCACAGAACATGCTGCGCCGCGCCGAGCGGATGATCGCCGAACTCGATGCCGAGCGGGTGGCCGACAAGGTGGCGCGCATCAAGTTCCCGACACCCGCGCCGTGCGGTAAGACGCCGCTGATCGCCAAAGGCCTGACCAAGACCTACGGCTCGCTGGAAATTTTCACCGGTCTGGATCTGGCCATCGACCGGGGCTCGCGCGTCGTCGTGCTCGGCCTCAACGGCGCGGGCAAGACAACGCTGCTGCGGCTGCTGGCCGGGGTGGAAAAACCCGACGCCGGCGGTCTCGAACCCGGTTACGGGCTCAAGATCGGCTACTTCGCCCAGGAACACGACACCCTGGACAACATGGCGACGGTGTGGGAGAACATCCGCCACGCCGCACCCGACACGGGTGAACAGGACCTGCGCGGCCTCCTGGGTGCCTTCATGTTCAGCGGCCCGCAACTGGAGCAGCCTGCCGGGACGCTCTCGGGCGGCGAGAAGACCCGTCTTGCGCTGGCTGGTCTGGTCGCGTCGACGGCCAACGTGCTGCTGCTCGACGAACCGACGAACAACCTGGATCCGGCGTCGCGCGAACAGGTGCTCGACGCGCTGCGTAGCTACGCCGGCGCGGTGGTCCTGGTCACTCACGATCCCGGTGCGGCCGAGGCGCTCGATCCGCAGCGGGTGTTGCTTCTGCCCGACGGCACCGAGGATTTCTGGTCCGACGAGTACCGCGATCTGATCGAGTTGGCGTAAGACTTTTTTCGCTGAGCGGCTGTGTTAACCCCCAGGCGGCTGGGTATGCGGACGTCTACATCCGTGCAACACCTGCGGGGAGGCGTCCCACATGAAGAACGACGGCAAGTCGAGAGACCAGTTGCTGATCGAATTGCGCACCGCCTACGAGGCCGGCTCCAGCATCAGGACACTGGTGGCATCGACAGGCCACTCGTACGGTTCGATCCACACAATGCTGCGGGAATCGGGCGCGACGATGCGCAGCCGCGGCGGGCCGAACCACCGCGGTAGACGCTCCGCCTAATCGCTCCGGAACGAGCCGTTGTGCCGTACCGAGGCCTCGACGAGGTCAAGTACGGCACTGAGCTTTTCGGGGTCGTCACCTGATGCGAGCCGCGCGACCAACCCGTCGAGCACCAGCTCCAGATAGGTACGCAGGACCTCGTCGTTGACGTCGTCTCGTAATCTCCCGGCCTGTTTCTGACGACGCAGCCGTTCTGAGGTCGCGGCGGACAGTTCGGCCGAACGCTCCGCCCAGCCGCGGCTGAACGCCGGATCGTTGCGCAGTTTGCGAGCGATCTCCAACCTCGTCGCGAGCCAATCGAATTGCTCAGGCGCAGCAAGCATGTCGCGCATCACCTGGATGAGACCCTCGCGCGCCGCGACGTCGGCCATGCGTTCAGCGTCCTCGCGGGCGAGTTCGAAGAACAGCGTGTCCTTATCGCGAAAATGGTGAAAGATCGCGCCGCGCGACAGCCCGATTGTCTGTTCGAGCCGTCGCACGGTCGCGCTCTCGTACCCGTACTGTGCGAAACACCGACGAGCGCCGTCGAGGATCTGACGACGGCGCGCCGCCAGATGATCGTCGGTCACCCGGGGCATGATGCTCCGTTACGACTTGAGCATGTTGCGCAGCACGTACTGCAGGATGCCGCCGTTGCGGTAGTAGTCGGCTTCACCGGGGGTGTCGATGCGGACGACGGCGTCGAACTCCACCTTCGAACCGTCTTCTTTGGTGGCCGTGACCTTCACCGTCTTCGGGGTCTTGCCGTTGTTGAGTTCCTCAATGCCCTCGATGTCGAAAGTCTCGGTGCCGTCGAGCTTGAGGCTCGCCGCCGACTCGCCCTTCGGGAACTGCAGCGGGATGACGCCCATGCCGATCAGGTTCGAGCGGTGGATGCGCTCGAACGACTCGGTGATCACCGCGCGCACACCGAGCAGCGTGGTCCCCTTGGCGGCCCAGTCGCGCGACGAACCCGACCCATACTCCTTACCGCCCAACACAACCAGCGGGATGCCGGCCTTCTGGTAGTTCTGCGACGCGTCGTAGATGAAGGCCTGCGGTCCGCCATCCTGGGTGAAGTCACGCGTGTAGCCACCCGACACATCGTCGAGGAGCTGGTTCTTGAGCCGGATGTTGGCGAACGTGCCGCGGATCATCACCTCGTGGTTGCCGCGTCGCGACCCGAGCGAGTTGAAGTCCTTGGGCTCCACGCCGTGCTCTTCGAGGTACTGCGCAGCCGGGGTGCCCTTCTTGATGCTGCCCGCCGGCGAGATGTGGTCGGTGGTGACCGAATCGCCCAGCAGCGCAAGCACTCTGGCGCCCTTGATGTCTTTGACCGGCTCCGGCTCGGCCGGCATTCCGTCGAAATACGGGGCCTTGCGGACGTAGGTGGAGTCCTCGTCCCACTCGAACGTGTTGCCCTCGGGCGTCGGCAGCGAACGCCACCGGTCGTCGCCCTTGAACACGTCGGCGTATGACTCGGCGAACATGTCCCGGTTGATCGAGCTGGCGATGGTCTCCTGGATATCAGCCGCAGATGGCCAGATATCCGCGAGGAACACGTCGTTGCCGTCGGTGTCCTGCCCGAGCGGGTCGGACTCGAAGTCGAAGTCCATCGTGCCCGCCAGACCGTAGGCGATCACCAGGGGCGGTGAGGCCAGGTAGTTCATCTTGACGTCCGGGGAGATGCGGCCTTCGAAGTTCCGGTTGCCCGACAGCACCGCCGTCACCGAAAGGTCGTTGTCGTTGATGGCCGCCGAGATCTCGTCGGGCAGCGGACCGGTGTTGCCGATGCACGTGGTGCATCCGTAGCCGCCCAGGTAGTAGCCGAGCTTCTCCAGGTACGGCCACAGACCGGCCTTGTTGTAGTAGTCGGTGACGACCTGGCTGCCCGGGGCCATGTTCGTCTTGACCCACGGCTTGGTGGACAGGCCCTTCTCGACGGCCTTCTTGGCCAGTAGCGCCGCGCCGAGCATGACCGACGGGTTGGAGGTGTTGGTGCACGACGTGATGCCGGCGACGACGACCGCGCCGTGGTCGAGCACGAATTCGCCGCGCTCCTCCGAGCGCACGGTGACGGGGTTGCTGGGCCGGCCTTCGGAGCCGTTGGCCGCCGACGGGCGGGCATCGACGGCACCGTCGTCGGCGAACGACAGCGACACCGAATCGCTGGCCGGGAAGGACTCGTCGACAGCTTCGTCGAGCTTCGTTTCCGGCGCCGGGTGATTCTCCTCGACGTAGTTGTGGATGTCCTTGCGGAACGCATTCTTGGCATCGGAAAGCTCGATGCGGTCCTGCGGGCGCTTCGGCCCCGAGATCGACGGCACGACCGTCGACAGGTCGAGCTCCAGGTACTCCGAGAACACCGGCTCCTTCTCGGGGTCGTGCCACATGCCCTGTTCCTTGGCATAGGCCTCGACCAGCGCCAGCTGCTCGTCGGTGCGACCGGTCAGTCGCAGGTAGTTGATGGTCTCCTCGTCGATCGGGAACATCGCTGCGGTGGAACCGAATTCGGGGCTCATGTTGCCGAGTGTGGCGCGGTTGGCCAGCGGCACCTCGGCCACGCCCTGGCCGTAGAACTCGACGAACTTGCCGACGACGCCGTGCTTGCGCAGCATGTCGGTGACCGTCAGCACGACGTCGGTCGCGGTGACGCCGGGCTTGATCTCGCCGGTCAGCTTGAAGCCGACCACCCGAGGGATGAGCATCGACACGGGCTGGCCCAGCATGGCCGCCTCGGCCTCGATACCGCCGACGCCCCAGCCGAGCACGCCGAGGCCGTTCTCCATCGTGGTGTGGCTGTCGGTGCCCACGCAGGTGTCGGGGTATGCCACGCCATCCCGGGTCATCACCACGCGGGCCAGATATTCGATGTTGACCTGGTGCACGATGCCGGTGCCCGGGGGGACGACCTTGAAGTCGTCGAACGCGCCCTGGCCCCAGCGCAGGAACTGGTAGCGCTCGCCGTTGCGTTCGTATTCGAGTTCGACGTTGCGCTCGAAGGCGTCGGCGCGCCCGAAGACGTCGAGGATCACCGAGTGGTCGATGACCATCTCCGCGGGGGAGAGCGGGTTGACCTTGTCCGGGTCACCGCCGAGGGCGGCGACGGCTTCGCGCATCGTGGCCAGGTCGACGATGCACGGCACGCCGGTGAAGTCCTGCATCAGCACGCGAGCCGGCGTGAACTGGATCTCGATGCTCGGCTCGGCCTCGGGATCCCAGTTCGCGATCGCCTCGATGTGCTCTTTGGTGATGTTGGCGCCGTCCTCGGTGCGAAGGAGGTTCTCGGCGAGCACCTTGAGGCTGTAGGGAAGTTTCTCGTTACCGGGGACCGCGTCGAGGCGGTAGATCTCGTAGCTGTTGTCTCCGACCTTCAGCGTGTCCTTCGCCCCGAACGAGTTCAGGGATGAATTCTTGCTGCTCACATCAACTCCCGGCTGTAGACCATCGCCGCGACGGGCTGTGTCGGCGGCATCTGTAACTCTAACAGTACGCTTGTCCTGTAAGAACTCACAGGGCGACTTTCAGTCTTGTCGCTGGGGCGGCGTGCTGCCACCCGTGCCGGGTACCCGTCGCGTACGGTGCTGATGTGTCTGGACTGCAGTTCGTCCCGTTCGTGCCGACCTATATCCCGGTGCAGCTGTGTCAATCCGTGGGCATCGACGTCAAGCCGGGCGAACCGGTCCCGGACGCCTGCATGGACATTGTGCGTGCCAACGTGGCCGAAACGGGCGTGAGCGTGCCCGTCGGGACCTCTCCGGAGGTCCAATCGCAACTCGAGCGGGTGGTCCAGGAGGCCGCCGGCGAGGGTATCGATCTCAAGATCGTCGTCATCGACGCCAACCCGCCGATTCACACCCCGCTGCGCGACATCGCGACCGAGGTGGGGGAGGCCAACCCCGGTGCGACGGTGCTCGCGCTGAGCCCGGGGTTTGCCGGTACCTACAGCCCGGAGTTCGATCGAGTGACGCTGGAGGCCGGCGAGGACCAGGCCAAGACGGGCGATCCCGTCTTGTCGTCGCAGCAATTCGTCGCCGAGTTGACGACGTCGCATTTCCCTTGGACGCCATTCACGATTGTGCTTGTTTTCGCGGTCGCTCTCGCGGTCGTCGCAACCCGTGCCCTGCAGAAATGGGGCAAACGCGCTGCCGAATCTAGGGCAGCGTCGACCAGCGCCGATTGATGGATTGACGCGTACCGCGCAAATTCAAACATCACTATTTGATAACGCCGTTTGCAATTACAATCTTGTAATTCGTGACTAAAGTTTCTTTAGGGTCAAATGTGACGTACGGTGCAATCGGTGCCTGATGTTGCAGCTGTGGTTTCTGTGACTCTGGGCTCGGGCGCCAGACCCTGTGCCGACACGTTCCGCGTGGAGCCTGAGGAGATTGAGTCGAATGAGACGCACCCCTGGCGGCGCCTCCGCTTCGCGGCTGTGCGCCGCGTCCCTGGCCTTCGGCATGGTGCTAACCACGCCGGCGCTCGCGCAGGCGCAGCCTGCCCGGCCAGACAGCATCGCGCAGTTGGTCACCGACGTCGCCAACGTCAATCAGCAGCTGCAAGACCTCGGCGCGCAGATCCAGATGCAGCAGGAGAGCGTCAACAAGGCCATCCTCGACGTCCAGACCGCTCGCGACACCGCCGCCGCCGCCCAGGTCGAAGTCGATGCCAGCGCGCAACGTGTCAAGGACGCCAATGCCGCGATCGCGGCCGCCCAGGACCGCTTCGACACCTTCGCCGCGGCGATGTATGTCAGCGGACCGTCGAACTCGTATCTGACGGCCACCGATCCGTCCGACATCCTGCACACCGCTGCAGCGGGCCAGACCCTCTCGCTCAGCTCGCAGAAGGTGATGGCAGATCTGCAGCGCGCGCGCACCGAGCAGGTCAACAGGGAGTCGGCAGCGCGTCTGGCCAAGCAGAAAGCCGACGAGGCGGTCGCCGCTGCGGAAACCAGTCAGCAGCAAGCCGTTTCGGCCCTGGCTGACGCGCAGGAGACCTTCAAGGCCCAGCAGGTCGAACTCGACCGGCTGACCGCCGAGCGCGCCACCGCCCAGGCCAGATTGGAAGAAGCCCGAACCCTGGCCGCGCCGTCCGGCAGCGGTCCAGCGGCGGCGCCGGCCGGGGCCGCGACCTCCCCGGCCGGCGCCGGTGCCGGAGCCGACTGGGATGTCGACCCCGCCACGGGAAATCGCGAGACCGCCTGGGACATGACGTTGCCTCAGATCCCGAGCGCGTTCGTCAGCGGCGATCCGATCCAGATCATCAACGCGGTCCTCAAGATCATCACCACGTCGGTCGAGATCACCCAGAACCTGGGCCGCAAGTTCCTGCAGAGCATCGGTCTGCTGCCCACGCCGACCGGCATCACCAACGGTGCGATCCCGACCGTCGCAGGCCCTCAGGCGACGGAGTTCGTGATCAGGCGCGGAATGTCGCAGCTGGGTGTTCCGTACTCGTGGGGCGGCGGCAACGCCGCGGGCCCGAGCCGCGGAATCGACTCGGGCGCAGGCACTGTCGGCTTCGACTGCTCCGGCCTGATACTTTACATGTTCGCCGGCGTCGGCATCAAGCTCGACCACTACTCGGGCTCGCAGTACAACGCAGGCCGCAAGATCCCGTCGTCGCAGATGCGCCGCGGCGACATGATCTTCTACGGCCCCAACGCGAGCCAGCACGTCGCGATGTATCTCGGTGACGGGCAGATGCTGGAGGCCCCGTACACGGGCTCGGTCGTCAAGATCTCGCCGGTGCGCACCAGCGGCATGACCCCGTACGTGACCCGAATGATCGAGTGGTGACCCGGGTGCCGATGATCCTGCGTCGCCTCCTGGTCGCCGTGATCGCGGCTGCCGCGGTGCTGGCGGGTACGGCGGCCCCGGCCAATGCCCAGCCCAGTCTGTGGGATCCGCTTCTTCCGATGCGGCCCAGCGCCGGCGCGCCGGGTGATCCGCTGGCGATCGCCAATGCGTCGCTCGCGGTCACCGCGCAAGCCACCCAGGCCACCATGGGCATGGGCCGCAAGTTCCTGCAGAGCCTCGGCCTGGTGCCGCCGGACGCCCCGAGCGTCGCCCCGGGCAGTGTGCGAGGTGCGGCCGCCGTCGAGTACGTCATCAAGCGCGGCGCCTCCCAGCTGGGCACTCCGTACTCGTGGGGCGGCGGGAAGCCGACCGGCCCCAGCACCGGCGTGGAGCGAGGCGCCAACACCGTCGGCTTCGACTGCTCCGGCTTCACCCAGTACTCGTTTGCCGGTGTCGGCGTGCTGATCCCGAAGTACTCGGGCGACCAGTTCAACACCGGCCGTCGGGTCCCGATCCAGCAGGCCAAGCGCGGAGACCTACTGTTCTGGGGTCCCGGCGGGAGCCAGCACGTCGCCATCTATCTCGGCAACGGGCAGATGCTCGAGTCCGGCGGCACCGCGGACAAGGTGGTCGTCAGCAAGGTCCGCATGGCGGGACTGCAGCCGACGGTGCAGCGCATCATCGAATCCTGAGTGTGGCCTGAGGTAATCGGCGAGCACGCCGGGCGACGTCGACGGATCACGAAGCGCCTGGAATAGTTGACTGCGGGCGCGTGGCCACGACCGGCCGGTGCCGCGATGAAGTCGCTGTGAACCAGCATGTACGGCGCATGTGGAAGGAACTTTTTGATGACCTCACCGAGTGGACCGCCGCAGGGCGCTGGAGGATATCCCGGACAGGCCCCCGCCCCGGGCTACTCCGCGGGAGCCCACGCCGCCCCGAGTTCCAACGGCAGTCTGCAGAACGAGGTGCACACGCTCGAGCGAGCGATCTTCGAGGTCAAGCGGATCATCGTCGGCCAGGACCAACTGGTCGAGCGCATGTTGGTCGGGCTGCTGGCCAAGGGCCACGTCCTGCTCGAAGGTGTGCCCGGGGTCGCCAAGACGCTGGCGGTCGAAACTTTCGCCAAGGTCGTGGGCGGCACGTTCGCGCGTATCCAGTTCACCCCTGACCTGGTTCCCACCGACATCGTCGGTACCCGCATCTACCGCCAGGGCAAGGAAGAGTTCGACATCGAACTCGGCCCCGTCGTGGTGAACTTCCTGCTCGCCGATGAGATCAACCGTGCGCCCGCGAAGGTGCAGTCGGCGCTGCTGGAGGTCATGGCCGAGCGCAAGATCTCCATTGGCGGCAAGACCTTCCCGCTGCCCAGCCCGTTCCTGGTGATGGCGACCCAGAACCCGATCGAGCAGGAAGGTGTCTACCAGCTGCCGGAAGCACAGCGCGACCGCTTCCTGTTCAAGCTCAACGTCGACTACCCGTCGCCCGAGGAAGAGCGCGAGATCATCTACCGGATGGGTGTCAAGCCGCCGGAGCCCAAGGGCATCCTCAACACCGGTGACCTGCTCCGCCTCCAAGAGGTCGCGGCGAACAACTTCGTCCACCATGCGCTGGTCGACTACGTCGTGCGCATCGTCACCGCGACCCGCGAGCCCGAGAAGTTCGGCATGCCCGACGCGAAGGCCTGGATCGCCTACGGCGCGTCGCCGCGTGCCTCGCTGGGCATCATCGCCGCGTCGCGGGCGCTCGCGCTGGTGCGTGGCCGCGACTACGTGATCCCGCAGGACGTCGTGGAGATCATCCCCGACGTGCTGCGCCACCGGCTGGTGCTGACCTACGACGCGCTGGCCGACGAGATCTCCGCCGAGACGGTTGTCAACCGGATCCTGCAGACCGTCGCGCTACCGCAAGTGAATGCGATTCCGCAGCAAGGCCATTCGGTTCCGCCCGTCGTGCCGGCCGCCGCGGCAGCGGCAAGCGGTCGCTGACCTTTGACACGGTCAACTCGCTCCGTAGACCTCCCGTCGATGAAGCGGGGGGAGATCCGTGACCCCGCGCTGACGGCGGCGCTGCGCAAACTCGAGCTGACGGTCCGGCGCAAGCTCGACGGCGTGCTGCACGGCGACCACCTGGGTCTGCTCCCGGGGCCGGGGTCCGAGCCGGGGGAGTCGCGCGTCTACCAGCCGGGCGACGACGTCCGCCGGATGGACTGGTCGGTCACCGCGCGCACGACCCATCCCCACGTACGTCAGATGATCGCCGACCGCGAGTTGGAGACATGGCTGGTCGTCGACGTGTCGGCAAGCCTGGACTTCGGCACCACGGGTTGTGAGAAGCGCGACCTCGCAGTGGCCGCCGCCGCGTCCATCGCGTTCTTGAACAGCGGTGGCGGCAACCGGATCGGGGCGATCGTCGCCAACGGCGAGACCGTGAGGCGCGTACCTGCGCTGTCGGGGCGGATGCACGAGCAGGAGTTGCTGCGCACCATCGCGACCATGCCCAAGGCGCCGCCCGGTGTCCGCGGTGACCTCGCCGCGGCGATCGACTCCCTGCGCAGGCCTGAGCGTCGGCGCGGGATGGCGGTGATCATCAGCGACTTCCTCGGGCCCATCAACTGGATGCGGCCGCTGCGTGCGATCGCGGGCAGGCACGAGGTGCTCGGCATCGAGATCCTCGATCCGCGCGACATCGAGCTTCCGGTGGTCGGAGACGTCATCCTGCAGGACACCGAAACCGGCCGCACCCGCGAGTTCAAGATCGACGAGCGCCTACGCGCCGACTTCGAGCAGGCTGCTGCCGCCCACCGGGCCGATGTCGCGCGCACGCTGCGCCGCTGCGATGCGCCGCTGCTGACGCTGAGGACCGATCGTGACTGGATCGCCGATGTGGTGCGATTCGTGGCGAGCAGACGCCGTGGCGCCCTGGCCCGCTAGAAACGACGACGAAATGGCAAGTAACGCATGACTTTACCGTTGCTCGGACCCATGTCGCTTTCGGGTTTCGAACACCCCTGGTTCTTCCTCTTCTTCCTGGTCGTCATCGGGCTGATCGCGCTCTACGTCGTCGTTTCGCTGTCGCGCCACAAGCGGATGCTGCGCTTTGCGAACATGGAACTGCTGGAGAGCGTCGCGCCGAAGCGGCCCAGCCGTCTGCGCCACCTTCCGGCGGTGCTGCTGATCCTGTCGCTGGTGTCCTTCACGATCGCGATGGCAGGACCCACCCATGATGTCCGCATTCCGCGCAACCGCGCCGTGGTGATGCTCGTCATCGACGTGTCCCAGTCGATGCGTGCGACCGACGTCGCGCCCAACCGCCTCGTCGCCGCGCAGGAGGCGGCCAAGCAGTTCGCCGACCAGCTCACACCCGGAATCAACCTCGGCTTGATCGCCTACGCGGGCACCGCGACGGTGCTGGTCTCACCGACCACCAACCGCGAGTCCACCAAGACGGCGATCGACAAACTTCAGCTCGCCGACCGCACCGCCACCGGCGAGGGCATCTTCACCGCGCTTCAGGCCATCGCCACGGTCGGCGCGGTGATCGGCGGGGGTGACGAGCCGCCGCCCGCCCGGGTCGTGTTGATGTCCGACGGTAAGGAGACGGTTCCGTCCAACCCGGACAACCCGAAGGGTGCCTACACCGCGGCGCGAACGGCCAAGGACCAGGGAGTGCCGATCTCCACGGTGTCGTTCGGAACCCCGTATGGCTATGTCGAGATCAACGACCAGCGCCAGCCGGTTCCCGTCGACGACGAGATGCTCAAGAAGATCGCCGATCTCTCCGGCGGCGAGGCCTTCACGGCGTCGAGTCTCGAACAGCTCAAGGAAGTGTTCACCAACCTTCAGGAACAGATCGGCTACGAGACCATCAAGGGCGACGCGAGCGTCGGCTGGCTGCGGCTCGGTGCCGTCGTGCTCGCCGCAGCCGCGCTCGGTGCGCTGTTGATCAACCGCCGACTGCCCAACTGATTTCGTAAGGCGATTTCTTAAGAATGATGCGCACCGACTAAGTTGACGGGCATGACTTCTCCCGCTTTCGTCTCCCGTTCGGTGCTCGTCACCGGCGGTAACAGGGGCATCGGCCTGGCCATCGCGCAGCGGTTGGCCGCCGACGGCCACAAGGTCGCCGTCACGCACCGCGGATCGGGCGCCCCCGAGGGACTGTTCGGCGTCGTGTGCGACGTCACCGACAGCGAGGCCGTCGACCGCGCGTTCAAAGAGGTCGAAGAGCACCAGGGCCCCGTCGAGGTGCTGGTGTCCAACGCAGGCATCTCCAAGGACGCGTTCCTGATGCGCATGACAGAGGAGCGCTTCGAGGAGGTCGTCAATGCCAACCTCACCGGCGCGTTCCGCGTGGCTCAGCGGGCCTGCCGCAACATGCAGCGGGCGCGGTTCGGGCGGATCATCTTCATCGGCTCGGTCTCCGGAATGTGGGGCATCGGCAACCAGGCGAACTACGCGGCCGCCAAGGCGGGTCTGATCGGGATGGCGCGGTCCATCTCCCGTGAGCTGTCGAAGGCCGGAGTGACCGCCAACGTCGTGGCGCCCGGGTACATCGACACCGAGATGACCCGCGCACTTGACGAGCGGATCCAGGCGGGCGCGCTGGAGTTCATCCCTGCCAAGCGGGTCGGCACTGCCGACGAGGTCGCCGGGGCGGTCAGCTTCCTGGCGTCCGAGGACGCGAGCTACATCGCCGGCGCGGTCATCCCCGTCGACGGCGGCATGGGCATGGGCCACTGAGAGAATCGGAAAAGGACTGACATGACTGGGTTCCTAGAAGGCAAGCGCATCCTCGTGACGGGGATCATCACCGACAGCTCGATCGCGTTCTACATCGCCAAGGTCGCGCAGGAGGCAGGCGCCGAGGTGATTTGCACGGGCTTCAACCGATTGCGGCTCATCGAGCGCATTCTCGACCGGCTGCCGTCCAAGCCGCCGCTGCTCGAACTCGACGTCCAGGACGACAAGCACCTCGACACCCTGGCCGACCGCATCACCGAGGTGATCGGTGAGGGCAACAAGCTCGACGGCGTCGTGCACTCGATCGGCTTCATGCCGCAGACTGGCATGGGCATCAACCCGTTCTTCGACGCACCGTACGAAGATGTCGCCAAGGGCATTCACATCTCCGCGTATTCGTACGCGTCGCTGGCCAAGGCGGTGCTGCCCATCATGAACCCGGGCGGCGGCATCGTCGGGATGGACTTCGACCCGACCCGCGCCATGCCTGCCTACAACTGGATGACGGTGGCCAAGAGCGCGCTCGAATCAGTGAACCGGTTCGTCGCCCGCGAGGCGGGCAAGGTCGGCGTGCGTTCCAATCTCGTTGCCGCAGGCCCGATCCGGACCCTGGCGATGAGTGCGATCGTCGGTGGGGCGCTGGGCGACGAGGCCGGCGCTCAGATGCAGCTTCTCGAAGAGGGCTGGGATCAGCGCGCCCCGCTGGGCTGGAACATGAAGGATCCCACGCCGGTGGCAAAGACCGTGTGTGCCTTGCTGTCCGACTGGTTGCCTGCGACCACCGGAACTGTGATCTACGCCGACGGCGGCGCCAGCACCCAGCTTCTGTAGATGGAGTTCGACGCGCTCCTTCTGCTGTCCTTCGGGGGACCCGAAGGGCCAGAGCAGGTCATGCCGTTCCTGGAGAATGTCACCAGGGGCCGCGGAATCCCCAGGGAGCGGCTGGAATCCGTGGCCGAGCACTATCTGCACTTCGGGGGAGTCTCGCCCATCAACGGCATCAACCGCGAGCTGATCAACTCGATCGAGGAAGAGCTGGCGGGCCGTGGCAGGGAACTTCCGGTCTTCTTCGGCAACCGCAACTGGGAGCCCTACATCGAGGACACCGTTGCAGCCATGCGCGACAGAGGGATTCGCCGTGCGGCCGTGTTCGCGACGTCGGCGTGGGGCGGCTATTCCGGGTGTACTCAGTATCAGGAGGACATCGCGCGCGGACGCGAGGCCGCCGGCCCGGAAGCGCCCGAGCTGGTGAAGCTGAGACAGTATTTCGATCACCCGCTGTTGATCCAGATGTTCGCCGATGCGATCGCCGATGCCGCGGCCACCCTGCCCGAAGAGCTGCGAGCGCAGGCGCGGCTCGTGTTCACCGCGCACTCGATCCCGCTGCGTGCTGCGTCCCGTTGCGGGACAGACCTTTACGAGCGCCAGGTCGGCTATACCGCGGGCCTGGTGGCGGCAGCTGCGGGTTACGGCGACTACGACCAGGTGTGGCAGTCCCGTTCGGGCCCGCCGCAGGTGCCGTGGCTGGAGCCCGACGTCGGGGATCACCTCGACAGCCTGGCCGCCGGCGGCACGAAAGCTGTGATCGTGTGCCCGGTCGGCTTCGTCGCCGACCATATCGAGGTCGTGTGGGATCTCGACAACGAGCTGGCCGATCAGGCCGCGGCCGCGGGGATCGCTTTTGCGCGGGCGTCCACGCCCAACGCGCAGCCCAGGTTCGCTCAACTCGTCGTCGATCTCGTCGACGAGATGCGCCTCGACCGGGCCCCGTTGCGTGTTGAAAACCCCGCTGCGGTGCCCGGTTACGGCTGCAGCGTCAACGGTGCCCCGTGCACCTCAGCGTGCGGCGTCTAGCTCTGCCAGGCTGAGTGCAGGATTGCGTCGACCGCCGCCAGCCGAGCCGAGCGCACCACCGAGGTGAGCGGGCGAAGCGCGTCGCTGGCCAGCTGAACCTCCGAGGAACTCTGCAATCCGATCGGGATCAACCCCGAGCTGACCGTGATGATCGCGTCGACGTGAGCGGCATTCTCCAGCACCCGCACCGCGCGCGTCGGCGCATGGTCGGGCACCCGATGAGCCCGGGTGGCGTCCAGCACCTGCTCGACGAGCCTGCGTGGATCGCCGACATCGCCGGCCGAGGCGCCGGCCCGCAACGCGCCAAGCGCATCTGCCGCCGAGCGCACCGCGTCGCGCAGCTGGTACTCGGCGTCGCCGAGATCGAAATGGCCGGCCGGCGGTGCCGTCGAAAACGAATAGACCGTCCACGACAGGCCGGTGAGCTCGGCCTCGTACTCGTAGTCGTCATCGGGATCGAACGCGTCGGGATAGCTGTCCTGGTACTCGAAATCCGGGACCAGGCCGATCGCGCCACCCGTTCCCGCCACGATCACCGCCTCGCCCGCGGCGACGGCGTCACGACCGAACTGGGTGCCCGGCGGCAGCCCCCGCACGTCACCGGGAACAGGGAGGGTCAGCGCGATCGCCGGCTGAGATCCCGCGTGGGCGGCGGCCGTACGCACCGTCTGCAGCAGCGACACCGATGCGGCATCGTCGAGGTCCGGCCACGACAACCCGGTTCGCTCGGCGGCCGCCGAATCATAGGCCGTCACTGAATGCCTTGGCGTCCAAAGGGATAACGCGTCCAGCACATCGTCGGGAGCGGCGGCGCCTGCCAGCCAGGCATTCGTCCACACGGTCAGCGAAACACTCGGGCACCACATGATGGCGCAAGTGTAGTTGTTACCGGCTCATCCAGTCGGCTCCGCGATAGGCTGACGGCATGCCTGTCGCATTGATCTGGCTGATCGCAGCGCTGGCGCTCGCGGGCGCCGAGGCACTGACCGGTGACCTGTTCCTGCTGATGCTCAGCGGCGGTGCGCTGGCCGCCGCTGGTTCCAGCTTCCTGTTGGACTGGCCGCTGTGGGCCGACGGTGTCGTGTTCCTGCTCGTGTCGGTGCTTCTTCTGGTCGGTGTCCGCCCCGCGCTGCGCCGCCGGATGCAGTCCGGCAAGGGGCTTCCAGAGCCGGCGAAGGCTCTCGAGGGCAAGAGTGCGCTGGTCCTCGACCGCGTCGGCCGGCACGCAGGCCAGGTCAAGCTCGACGGCGAAGTCTGGACGGCACGCCCCTACAACGAGAACGATGTCTACGAAGTCGGCGACCAGGTGACCGTCGTGCACATCGACGGAGCCACCGCGGTCGTCTCCAAAGTCATCTAGAGAAGGAGTCCTGTCGTGGATGGTGCCATCGCAGGGTTGGTCCTGCTGGCGGTGCTTGTGCTGTTCGCCGTCGTCATCGTCGCGAAGTCGGTGGCGCTGATCCCGCAAGCCGAGGCCGCGGTCATCGAGCGCCTGGGCCGCTACAGCAAGACGGTGTCCGGCCAGCTCACGCTGCTGCTGCCCTTCGTCGACAAGATCCGCGCGCGCGTCGATCTGCGCGAGCGCGTCGTCTCGTTCCCGCCGCAGCCGGTGATCACCGAGGACAACCTGACTGTCAACATCGACACCGTCGTCTACTTCCAGGTCACCAACCCGCAGGCCGCGGTCTATCAGATCAGCAACTACATCGTCGGCGTCGAACAGCTGACCACTACCACGCTGCGCAACGTCGTCGGTGGTATGACCCTCGAACAGACCCTGACCTCGCGGGACTCGATCAACGGCCAGCTGCGCGGGGTGCTCGACGAAGCCACCGGCCGATGGGGGCTGCGCGTCGCCCGCGTCGAGCTTCGCAGCATCGATCCGCCCCCCTCGATTCAGGATTCGATGGAGAAGCAGATGCGCGCCGACCGGGAGAAGCGCGCCATGATCCTGACCGCGGAAGGCAACCGCGAGGCCTCGATCAAGCAGGCGGAAGGCCAGAAGCAGGCGCAGATCCTCGCGGCCGAAGGCGCCAAGCAGGCCGCCATCCTCGCGGCCGAAGCCGATAGGCAGTCCCGGATGCTGCGGGCCCAGGGCGAGCGTGCCGCCGCCTACCTGCAGGCCCAGGGCCAGGCCAAGGCCATCGAGAAGACGTTCGCTGCCATCAAGAACGGCAGGCCGACCCCGGAGATGCTCGCCTACCAGTACCTGCAGACACTGCCGCAGATGGCCAAGGGCGAAGCCAACAAGGTGTGGCTGGTGCCCAGCGACTTCGGTTCTGCGCTACAGGGATTCACCAAACTGCTCGGCGCGCCGGGGGAGGACGGGGTGTTCCGCTACACGCCGTCGCCCGTGGAGGAGACCTCGTCGAAGTCCGACGCCGACGAAGAAGCCGAGATCGCCGACTGGTTCTCCACCGAGACCGATCCCGAGATTGCTCAGGCGGTGGCCAAAGCCGAAGCCGAGGCCCGCAGGCCGGTCGCAGGCGTGATCGATCCGCCGCCGCAGTACCCCCCGCTCTCGCAGCAGTCCCAGCCCCCGGTGACCAACTACGCGCCGCAGCCCCGGCACGGGGCCCCGGAACAATGAGCGCCCTGACGTCGCCACGGACCTACTCGGTGCTGGCGGCGATGCAGGCCGCGGACGCGATCGCCTGCGCCAAGCAGATCCCACCGATCAAGAAAGCCTTGGACGACGTCGGGCTTCCCGAGGAGTTGCGGCCGGTGATCCCGGTGGTCAAGGCGGCCAGCGCGATCGGGCTGCTGTCGGTGTTCCGATTTCCTGGCCTGGCGCGGCTGACGACGTTCATGTTGGCGGTGTATTTCGTGCTGGCCGTGGGCTCGCATGTGCGCGCCAAGGACTGGAGCCCGGGTCTCGTCGCGGCGTCGTCCCTGCTCGCCCTGTTCGGCGCGATGACGGTGAAGGGTCCCGAGGTCAGGGCGCGCTGACGCGGTCGCCGCTGCGGCGGTGCGCGCGGACTTCGACGAGCAGCCCCGCGACGCCGATGGCGGCGGTGCACAGCGACACGACCAGCAGCGCGGGGCTGACTCGGCCGGTCAGCGCATCGCCCAGAATGACGATGGCCGCCGTCCCGGGCAGCACGCCGAAGAAGGTGGCCAACGTATAGGGAAGCACCCGTATCGAGGATGCGCCGGCGGCGTAGTTGAGAACCGAGAACGGCACGGCGGGGATGAGCCGCGTCGCCAGCACCACCGGCCAGCCGCGTTCACGCAGGCGCTGGTCGATCGCGTCGACCCGGGGGTGGGAAACCAGCCGGCTGACCTGCCAACCGGCGATCCGGACCAGCACCAGGGCGATGACCGCGCTGACGGTGCTGGCGGCGACCGCGATCGGAATGCCGAGAACGGGTCCGAACAGCAGGCCGGCAGCCAAGGTGAACGCGGTGCGCGGAAACGGAAGCACCGTCATCACCACATGCGCGGCGAAGAAGACCACCGGAAACCACGGGCCCGCCGAGGTGGCCCAGTCCCGAAGCTGCAGAGCCGTCGGCAGCGGGACCAGCAGCGCGATTGCGACGAGAATCACAATCCCCGACGCGACGGCCGCCAGGCGGGTCGGTGGCACCGTCCTCAGCGTGGCGACGACCGTGGCCCTCACGGTACGAAGCGTGCTGACTACGGATTTCACGGTTATCAAGCGTACGGTGCGCGAGCAAACCCACCGAGTTGGCCGGGTGTGCAATGTGCACACCGGCGGGCGCTGATGTGAGCCGCATCATTTAGCCTGATGGCTGTGCAGAAACCCAGCGACGGCGCTGCCGCAGGTGTAGTCGACTCCGATCTGGACCGATGGCGCTCCGCCGTGGCGGGCGTTCTGGCGAAGACGACCAGGAAAGACCCCGCCGAGCTGGGTGCCGAGCCCGAGCGTCTGCTCGACTCGCCGACGTACGACGGATTCCCGATCAGGCCGCTGTACACGAGCCGCGACGGGCTCACCGAGCCCGCCCTGCCGGGCCGTTGGCCGTTCGTGCGCGGCGGCGACGCACTGCGCGACGTCAAGGCCGGCTGGAAGGTGGCCGAGGTCTATCCGGCGGACGGGTCTGCGGCAGCCGAGGCGAACGGAGCCATCCTGCTCGGGCTCACCGAGGGCATCAGCGCGTTGGTGCTGCGGATCGGCGAGGGTGGCGTGGCGCCGTCTGAGCTGCCTGCCCTGCTCGACGGTGTCTACCTCGACCTGGTGCCCGTCGTGGTGCAGGCCGACGGTGCCGCATACGGTGCGACGGTCGACGCGCTTCTCGCCCTGTTGACGGGACTCGACGACGACCAGCGATCACGGCTGTCGGTGGATCTCGGGGCCGATCCGCTCACCGCGCCGCTCGCCGGACGGGCCGCGCCGTGTCTCGACGAGGTCGTCGGACGGGCCGAGCAGGTTCTCGGATTCGATGGGCACGTGCGGATGATCACCGTCGACGGGCCCACATTCCATAATCTCGGCGCCAACGCGACGTGGGAGCTGGGAGCCTCGGTCGCGGCGGGCGTGGCCTACCTGCGCCACCTTGTCGACGCCGGGCTCAGCACGTCCGCGGCGCTCGGCCTGATCGGTTTCCGGTTCGCCGTTGACGACGACCAGTTCCAGTCCATCGCGAAACTACGTGCGGCACGCCGACTCTGGGCCAGAGTTGCCGAGGTGGTCGGCGATCCCGGCTCCGGTGCCGCAACCGTGATCGCGACCACGTCGCTGCCGATGATGTCCCAGCGCGATCCGTGGGTGAACATGCTGCGCACCACGGTGGCGGCCTTCGCTGCCGGCGTCGGTGGCGCCGACATCGTGCAGGTGCATCCGTTCGACGTCGCGATCGACGGTGGGTTCCCCGGCACCGCACGCAGCTTCTCGCGCCGGATCGCCCGCAACACCCAGCTTCTTCTCCTCGAGGAGTCGCACATCGGTCGCGTTCTCGACCCCGCGGGCGGTTCGTGGTTCGTCGAGGACCTCACCCGAGAGCTCGCCGAGAAGGCCTGGGCACACTTCCAGGACATCGAAGCCGGAGGCGGGTTCGAGGCGGCCCGCGAGCACATCGGCGCCCGGATCGCCGAAGTCGCGCAGCGCCGGGCGGACGACATCGCACACCGAAGGACTGCGGTCACCGGTGTCAACGAATTCCCGAACCTCTCGGAAGTCCCTCTGCCACAAGGAAACCCGCTGCCCTCGGTGCGACGTTACGGCGCGGAGTTCGAGGCGCTGCGCAATCGCTCCGACGAATATCTGGAGAAACACGGAGCACGCCCGAAGGCTCTGCTGCTGCCGCTGGGGCCTCTTGCCGAGCACAACATCCGCACCACCTTCACGTCGAACCTGCTGGCGTCCGGGGGTATCGAGGCTGTCAATCCGGGACCGGTCGACGCATCGGGGATCGGTGCCGCGGTCGCCGAGGCGGGTATCACCGGGGTGGCTGTCGTGTGCGGCACCGACAAGCGTTACGCAGACGAGGCCTCGGCCGCGGTCGACGCCGCGAAGGCTGCGGGCGTAGAACACGTGCTGCTGGCCGGCCCCGAGAAGGCGGTCGCCGACGCGCCGTCGAAACCCGACGGGCATGTGACCGCGAAAATCGATGCGGTGCAGACTTTGTCGGATCTGCTGACCCGATTGGGGGCATGACATGACTGTCACGGAACCGAAGAAGAAGATCGCCTCCTTCGCCGACGTGCCGTTGACCGGCGACACGGCCCCTGCCGCGCCGACACAGGCCGACGTGGACCAGCAGGTGACCGCCGCGGCCGCCGCGCACGGATACACCGCCGATCAGCTGGACTGGGCGACGCCCGAGGGTATCGACGTCAAACCCGTCTACATCGCCGCCGATCGCGACGACGTCGTCGACGCCGGCTACCCGCTGGACAGCCTCCCGGGTGAACCGCCCTTCGTGCGCGGCCCGTACCCGACGATGTATGTCAACCAGCCGTGGACGATCCGCCAGTACGCCGGCTTCTCCACGGCCGCGGAATCCAATGCGTTCTACCGCCGCAACCTCGCCGCCGGGCAGAAGGGCCTGTCGGTCGCCTTCGACCTGGCCACCCACCGCGGCTACGACTCCGACCACCCGCGGGTCGCGGGCGACGTCGGCATGGCGGGGGTGGCGATCGACTCGATCCTGGACATGCGGCAACTCTTCGACGGCATCGACCTGTCGTCGGTATCGGTGTCGATGACGATGAACGGTGCCGTGCTGCCGATTCTCGCGCTCTACGTGGTTGCGGCCGAGGAGCAGGGGGTGCCGCCGGAAAAGCTCGCCGGGACCATCCAGAACGACATCCTCAAAGAGTTCATGGTCCGCAACACCTACATCTATCCGCCGAAGCCGTCGATGCGGATCATCTCCGACATCTTCGGCTACACCAGTGCGAAGATGCCGAAGTTCAACAGTATCTCGATCTCCGGGTACCACATCCAGGAGGCCGGTGCGACTGCCGATCTCGAGCTCGGTTACACGCTGGCTGACGGAGTCGAGTACATCAAGGCCGGCCTGGACGCCGGTCTCGACATCGACAAGTTCGCGCCCCGGCTGTCGTTCTTCTGGGGCATCGGCATGAACTTCTTCATGGAGGTGGCCAAGCTGCGGGCCGGGCGGCTGCTCTGGAGTGAGCTGGTCGCGCAGTTCGATCCGAAGAGCTCCAAATCGCTGTCGCTGCGCACACATTCGCAGACGTCCGGGTGGTCGCTGACGGCGCAGGACGTGTTCAACAACGTGGCGCGCACCTGCGTGGAGGCGATGGCCGCAACCCAGGGCCACACTCAGTCCCTGCACACCAACGCGCTCGACGAAGCCCTCGCCCTGCCGACTGACTTCTCGGCCCGCATCGCCCGCAACACCCAGCTGCTGCTGCAGCAGGAATCCGGGACCACGCGGCCCATCGACCCTTGGGGCGGCTCCTACTACGTCGAATGGCTGACCCACCAGCTCGCCGAGAAAGCGCGGGCGCACATCCGTGAGATCGCCGAACACGGCGGCATGGCCCAGGCCATCAACGAGGGCATCCCGAAGCTGCGCATCGAGGAGGCGGCCGCGCGCACGCAGGCCCGTATCGACTCCGGGGCCCAGACGGTGATCGGCGTCAACAGGTACCAGGTCGACGAGGACCACGAGATCGAGGTGCTCAAGGTCGAGAACAGCCGGGTGCGTGCGGAGCAGATCGCCAAGCTGGAACGGTTGCGCAGTGAGCGCGATGAGCGTGCGACGCAGGCCGCGCTCGCCGAATTGACCCGTGCCGCAGCGGCATCGGGGTCGGCGGGGGAGGACGGCTTGGGTAACAACCTGTTGGCACTGGCCATCGATGCCGCCCGCGCGAAGGCGACCGTCGGTGAGATCTCCGATGCTCTGGAGAAGGTCTACGGCAGGCACCAGGCCGAGATCCGGACCATCGCGGGCGTGTACCGAGATGAGGTGGGCATGGCCGGCAACGTCAGCAGCGCAACAGAATTGGTCGAGAAGTTCGCCGAGGCCGACGGCCGCCGTCCCCGGATCCTGGTCGCGAAGATGGGCCAGGACGGACATGACCGCGGCCAGAAGGTCATCGCGACAGCGTTCGCCGACATCGGTTTCGACGTCGACGTGGGCTCGCTGTTCTCCACACCTGACGAGGTCGCGCGCCAGGCCGCCGACAACGACGTCCACGTGGTCGGCGTGTCGTCGCTGGCGGCCGGTCATCTCACGCTGGTGCCTGCGTTGCGGGACGCGCTCGCCGAGGTCGGCAGGCCCGACATCATGATCGTGGTCGGGGGTGTCATCCCGCCCGGCGACTTCGACGAGCTCTACGGGGCCGGGGCGACGGCGATCTTCCCGCCTGGCACCGTCATCGCCGACGCTGCGATCGGGCTGCTGAACAAGCTCGCCGAACGACTGGGATATGACCTCACCTGAGCTGGCCGAGGCGATCCGCAGCGGTGACCGCTCGGCACTCGCAAGGGCGATCACGCTCGTCGAGTCGACACGTCCGGATCATCGGCAGAGAGCTCAGGAACTGCTCCTGGAGCTCATGCCGGAGGCCGGTTCGGCCATGCACGTCGGCATCACCGGCGTCCCGGGGGTCGGGAAGTCGACGACGATCGAGGCGCTGGGGCTCCATCTCATCGAGCAGGGTCACCGCGTGGCGGTGTTGGCCGTCGACCCGTCTTCGACGAGGACCGGGGGCTCGATCCTCGGCGACAAGACGCGGATGGCAAAACTCGCCGTGCACCCCGACGCCTACATTCGGCCGTCGCCGACCTCGGGAACACTCGGCGGCGTCGCGAAGGCGACGCGCGAGACGATCGTGTTGCTGGAAGCCGCAGGCTACGACGTGGTCCTGGTGGAGACGGTGGGTGTCGGCCAGTCGGAGGTGACCGTTGCCAACATGGTCGACACCTTCGTGTTCCTGACCCTCGCCCGCACCGGTGATCAGCTGCAGGGCATCAAGAAGGGCGTCCTTGAGCTGGCCGACATCGTGGTCGTCAACAAGGCCGACGGCGAGCACGCCGTCGAAGCGAAATCGGCTGCCCGAGAGCTCGCCGGCGCCATCCGGCTGATCTATCCGCGCGAAACGCTTTGGCGCCCACCGGTTCTCACGATGAGTGCGCTGACGGGTGCCGGTCTTTCGGAGCTGTGGGACACGGTGCTCAAACACCGGGGCGTGCTGAGCGAAGCCGGTGAGTTCGAGGCGAGGAGGCGCACCCAGCAGGTGGAATGGACCTGGTCGATGGTTCGGGACACCGTGCTGGACAGAGTGCTCTCCAGCCCGGGCGTCCGGGCGATCCGCAGCGACGTCGAACGCCAGGTGCGCGAGGGTGAGCTGACGCCTGCGCTTGCTGCACAACGGATACTCGACGCCGTCGAACAGCCGCCGAAAGCCACCGACTAACAAATTGGTAACTAAGGGATTGTTTGCCGCACCGCAGGGTAAATTCATCTTGTGACGGGCGTCAAAGGTGACCTGCCGCGCGGCGTGAAGGGCGAAGCCGATTCGAACTTCACGTGCGCGGTACGCGCGTTCGCCCAGATGTTCCCGCACCGCCGGTTCGGTGGCGGCGCACTGTCGGTCTACCTTGACGGTGAGCCGGTCGTCGACGTGTGGACAGGATGGTCGGATCGCAAAGGCAAACGTCGCTGGACCGCCGACACCGCCCCGATGGTCTTCTCGGCGACAAAAGGCGTCGCAGCAACCGTCATCCACCGGCTCCACGACCGCGGGCTGATCGACTACGACGCTCCCGTCGCCGAATATTGGCGCGAGTTCGGCGTCAACGGCAAGTCGCAGATCACCGTGCGAGAGCTGATGCGGCACCGGGCGGGACTGTCGCAGCTCAACGGCGTGGCCAAGGCCGACCTGATGAACCACCTCGTCATGGAGGAGCGGCTGGCTGCGGCCCCGATGAGCTGGTTGCACGGTAAGCCCGCCTACCACGCGTTCACCTTCGGCTGGCTGCTGTCGGGCCTGGCGCGGTCTGTCACCGGAATCGGGATGCGCGAGCTGATCCGCACCGAAGTGGCCGCGCCGTTGAACACCGACGGTATTCACCTCGGCCGCCCGCCTGTGGGGGCGCCGACCCAGCCCGCCCGCATCATCGGTCCTCAGTCCCGGTTGCAGAACCCGATCTTCAACCTCGTTGCTCCACACATCGCGGCGTTGCCGTTCTCGGCGGGATTCGGCGCGATGTACTTCCCTGGCGTCAAGTCGTTCGTCCAGGGCGACATCCCGTTGCTCGACAGCGAGATTCCGGCCGCCAACGGGGTGGCGACAGCCCGGGCGCTGGCCCGCATGTACGCTGCGATCGCCAACGGCGGCCGCATCGACGGCATGCAGTATCTGTCTCGCGAGACCACTGCGGCGCTTGTCGGGCGCCGCAGCCTGCGCCTCGATCACAGCATGGTCATGCCGCTGTCGTTCCACCTCGGTTATCACGGGCTGCCGATCCCCGGTCTGCTGCCAGGCTTCGGGCACGTAGGTTTGGGCGGGTCGTTCGGCTGGGCCGACCCGGACACCGGGCTCGCGTTCAGTTTCGTCCACAACCGGCTGCTGACGCCGATGGTGGTCAGTGATCAGGCCGGCTTCGTCGCCACCGCGGCGCTGATCCGGCGCGGAGTGTCGCAAGCCCGCAGGAACGGCCATCGGCGGGTGCGTGAATTCGGCGCACCGTTCGCCGACACCACCGCGACGGCTGTCTGATCTCAGTCGCTGCGGGCCGGCCCCGCCTCAGGTGTTCGCGCGCGAGAACCACCTGGTCTTGAGGCGCCAGGAGTGGGCGGACGTGAGCGCGAAGCCCGCTCCGCAGGCACACGCGAAAACCCACACCAGCGTGCTGCCCTGAACGGTCTGCAGCGTCGGAACGAACGCGGTGACGAGGCGCACCACGCACGCGAGAATGCCCATGGCGCATGCGAAAAGGTACACGTTCGCGATGGGGCGCGACCGCGGGTCGGTGCGCAGGATCAGCAGTGCCCGCGCACAGTAGACCAGCAGGTAGATGAGCAGGCTGCAGAGCATCAGCCAGTAGAGGTTGAGCCACAGATCGGTCGGCACGTCGAAGAAGTCGGCGCGGTAGATCGTGGCACCGTTTCCGAGCCAGAAAGCGCCGAGGAGAAGCGGAATGCACAGAGTTGCTGGCAGCTCGATGTGCTGACGGAATCGTTGCTGCAACGCGTGGTCCTGTTCCAGTCGTCCCAGTGCGTTGTAGACGACTGCCGACGCCGCGACGATGTAGCAATCGTGTCCCAGATAGTCCTCGAGGTTCCACTTACCTGTCAGCGAATACAGGAACGGGCCAAGGGTCTCGGAGGCCAGCGGCGACATCAGTAGGACAGCCGCGCCCTGCAGTGCGATGTTGAGGGTGGCGGCCACCTCCCAGCGGCACGACCAGGTGACGCGACGGATCCACAGGCTCCACGCGATACACAGGAGTGTGATCACGATGAGTGAAGCCAGGGCCATGGGGAGTCGCTTTCGGGCGGAACGGGTTCAGCAAATTGTATGCGCCAAGTCCGCTAAAGGGGAGGCGCATCCAGTCGTGGTGTCAGATCCGAGAGCTTCGTCCGGCGCTTCGTGACGGTATTTACCGTGGTGTCAGCCAATGTGGCGACCCCGCGAGGTGCCGGGCCGAGGCCCTCCACGTATTGCAGTACCTCTTGGCGAGACATCAGTCCGAACTGAATCTGGAGGTCCGGGTAGCTAAGCGCGAACCGGTCGGCTACGAGACGTAGTTCTTCCGCATTCGGATAGTCGGGCTCTTTGATTCGGCGGTAATAGGTGCTGCTTGAAATGCCAAGTGCGTCAAAAATGTCCTTGGCATCAATCTCTCCGTCAAGGAGGTAGTCGAGCAGTGCTTTGAGCTGTCTGCCGTTCTCGTCCGTACGGGGCATCTCAACACCATAACGCCTGATCCCGGCTTTGGGCAGCCCCTCCCGGCAAATAGATAACACGTTCCTTATTGACATAGCCGTCACAGTTTTGGGAGCACTCTCCCAAATTTGGGACATTCGCTGTACGGTAAGTCCATGGTCGCTCCATACATCGCGGACGAGGTCAAACAACGGCCCGTCCACACCGCGCCGGTAACCCTGGATGTGTTCGATCACCCCACGATCGACACGCTGCCCGCCCAACTAGAGAAGTTCGGCACATCGCCTTCGAGCGAACTGACCGAGGAGCTCGACGCGGCGGCAGAGTGGCTTGGCGTGCAGGTCGAGGAGATTCTCCTGGCTGCACTGGGTCGCACCCTGGGTCGTACCCGTGGCGAAGGAACCGTGACGGTCGACGTCACCGGTGGCCATCGCTGGTTGAGTCACCCCGTGACTCTGATCTGTTCGGACGCCGCCCCGATGGGGCCGACCGAGATGCTGCAGGGCGCTCACAGTGCACTGGCCGGCGCCCCTGGACGCGCCAGCGCTCAGTCGGAGCTGCTGCTCAACGTCGCCGCCACCGAACTGCCCGACGTGCCCGCCGGCCGCGCCCTCGAACTGCGGGTGCAGCGGGTCGACGGTGTGCTGCAGATCGACTGGTTCTACGACGCGTCGCGTTTCGACGCGTATTCCATCGAGGAGATGGCCGAGCAGTTCCCGCTCGCCGTCATCGACATCACCTCGGACGCTGCTGCGCCGCTGTGATGAACGGCGGCAGCCGCCGCTAGAATCTGGTCCAACGGCGTCGATCCGGCCATCACCGGGGAGCCTTCGGAAGAACAGCTGCGAGTGGAACGCCCGCGCCCAGTAGAACCGAACGGTTGGGCTCGTCATCGCCCTGACTTGAGCGGCGCACGCCCGACGTGCGCAAGCGGGGTGGTACCGCGGCGCTCGCGCACCGGCGCGACGTTCGTCCCCGTGCCTTGACTCGACGTACGGCACAGGAGACCCAGCACGTGACCGCATATCCCAAGCCCGCTTCCGGCGCGCCGAAGTTTCCGGAGCTGGAGGCCGAGGTGCTCAAGTTCTGGGAGAGCGACGACACCTTCCGTTCCAGCATCGAGCAGCGCGAGGGTGCCCCCGAGTACGTGTTCTACGACGGGCCGCCATTCGCCAACGGTCTTCCGCACTACGGGCACCTGCTGACGGGCTACGTCAAGGACATCGTCCCCCGGTACCGGACCATGCGCGGGTACAAGGTGGAGCGGCGCTTCGGCTGGGACACGCACGGGTTGCCCGCCGAACTTGAGGTGCAGCGCCAGCTCGGCATCACCGACAAAGCCCAGATCGAAGAGATGGGCATCGAGAAGTTCAACGACGCGTGCCGCGACTCGGTCCTCAAATACACCGGCGAGTGGCGTGACTACGTCACCCGGCAAGCTCGCTGGGTCGACTTCGACAACGATTACAAGACCCTCGACATCGGATTCATGGAGTCGGTGATCTGGGTCTTCAAACAGTTGTGGGACAAGGGCCTGGCCTATGAAGGCAACCGAGTTCTGCCGTACTGCTGGAACGACGAAACCCCGCTGTCGAGCCACGAGCTCCGGATGGATGACGACGTCTATCAGAACCGCCAGGATCCCGCGCTCACCGTCGGCTTCCGGATCGTGGAGAGCGCCCTCCCAGCACTCGAGGGAGCGCACCTGCTGATCTGGACGACGACACCGTGGACACTGCCGTCCAACCAGGCCGTCGCCGTCAACCCCGGCGTCACCTACGTGGTGGTCGAATCCCAGGGCAAGAGGTTCGTGCTCGCCGAGGCGCGGCTGGGCGCGTACGTACGCGAGCTCGGCGAGGAACCGACGGTGCTGGCCACCTACACCGGCCGCGACCTGCTCGACGTGCGATATGCGCCGCCGTTCCCGTACTTCATGGACTCTCCGAACGCCTTTCGGGTCCTGCCCGGCGAGTTCGTCAGTACCGAGGACGGCACGGGTCTGGTGCACATGGCGCCGGCCTACGGCGAGGACGACATGGCGACGTCGCAGGCGGGCGGCATCGACGCGGTCACGCCGGTCGATGCGAGGGGCCGCTTCGATTCCACGGTGCCCGACTACGCGGGTCAGCACGTCTTCGACGCGAACCCGCAGATCATCCGCGACCTCAAGAACGGCATCGGGGCCGCCGGGGTCAACGGTGCGGTGCTGCTGCGCCACGACACCTACGAGCACACCTATCCGCACTGCTGGCGGTGCCGCAACCCGTTGATCTATCGCGCGGTCTCGTCGTGGTTCATCAAGGTCAGCCAGTTCCGCGATCGCATGGTCGAGCTGAACCAGGAGATCACCTGGTATCCCGAGCACGTCAAGGACGGTCAGTTCGGCAAGTGGCTGCAGGGCGCCCGCGATTGGTCGATCTCGCGGAACAGGTACTGGGGCACGCCCATCCCGGTGTGGAAGTCCGACGATCCCGCCTACCCGCGGATCGACGTCTACGGCAGCCTCGACGAACTCGAACGCGATTTCGGCGTCCGGCCCGACAACCTGCACCGGCCCTACATCGACGAGTTGACCCGCCCCAACCCGGACGATCCGAGTGGCAAGTCCACGATGCGGCGCATCGAAGACGTGCTCGACGTGTGGTTCGACTCCGGCTCGATGCCCTACGGGCAGGTGCATTACCCGTTCGAGAACTCCGACTGGTTCACCGGCACCGAGGACGAACCCGGGCATTTCCCGGGTGACTTCATCGTGGAGTACATCGGCCAGACCCGCGGATGGTTCTACACCCTGCACATCCTGGCGACGGCATTGTTCGACCGGCCGGCGTTCCGCACCTGTGTGGCACACGGCATCGTGCTGGGCAACGACGGCCAGAAGATGAGCAAGTCGCTGCGCAACTACCCCGACGTCTCGGAGGTGTTCGACCGCGACGGATCCGACGCGATGCGGTGGTTCCTGATGGCCTCGCCGATCCTTCGCGGCGGCAACCTCATCGTGACCGAGCAGGGGATTCGCGAAGGTGTGCGGCAGGTACTGCTCCCGCTGTGGAACGCGTACACATTCCTCGCGTTGTACGCGCCGCAGATCGGCAGGTGGCGCACCGATTCGGCGAACGTGCTCGACCGCTACATCCTGGCCAAGCTGGCGGCGCTGCGCGACGACCTGACGGCGTCGCTGGACGTGTGCGACATCTCCGGTGCCTGCGACCACCTGCGGCAGTTCACCGAGGCGCTGACGAATTGGTATGTGCGCCGGTCGCGTTCGCGGTTCTGGGAGGAGGATCGCGACGCCATCGACACCCTCCACACGGTGCTGGAGGTAACCTGCCGACTGGCGGCGCCGCTGCTGCCGTTGGCCACCGAGCGGATCTGGCGGGACCTCACGGGGGAGCGGTCGGTGCATCTGACCGACTGGCCCGATGCGGAGTCGTTGCCCGCCGATCCGCAGCTGGTCGCGGACATGGACCTGGTGCGTGAGGTCGCCTCGACGGGCTCGTCGCTGCGCAAGGCCAAGAAGCTGCGTGTGCGCCTGCCCCTGTTGAAACTGACAGTGGCCCTGGATAAGTCAGTGGATCCGGGCCGGCTTGAGCCGTATCGGGATCTGATCGCCGACGAGCTCAACGTCAAGGCGGTCGAACTCACCGACGACATCGCCACACACGGCCGCTTCGAGCTCACCGTCAACGCCCGCGTCGCGGGGCCGCGCATCGGCAAGGACGTCCAGGCCGCCATCAAGGCCGTCAAGGCGGGCGAGGCGGTCGTCAACTCCGACGGCACGCTGACCGCGGGTCCCGCGGTGTTGCAGCCCGAGGAGTACAGCTCGCGGCTGGTGGCGGCCGATCCGGAGTTCACCGCGGCGCTGGGCGACGGCGCGGGCCTCGTGGTGCTCGACGGCACCATCACCCCGGAGCTGGAGGCCGAAGGCTGGGCCCGCGACATGATTCGAGAATTGCAGGAAGCGCGTCGGCGCTTCGACCTCGATATCGGTGACCGGATTGAACTGGAACTCACCATTCGAGAATTCCCCCAGGGATGGCGGGACGGCCTTTCGGATTTGATCGCCGGTGAACTATTGGCAAGCAGGTTCACCATCACGCTCGATCCAAATCTGCGCTTACACGAAGCAGACGATTCAGGCCTCGACGCGGTCAGCGGTGTATTGGATCTCGAGCCCGCTGAGTGGCGGACGGGGAAGGTTGGTGGCGGTTACCCCATTCGGCTGAGAAAGGTTGGCGAGCGCCCGGCTGACTGATCTCGCCGAGGGTGCGCTCAGGTCGTGATTTCGGCCGTTTCGCCACCCTGCACGCACTCTCGCGATCGCTAAGGCCTGACGACGCGGGCGCTGTGCCCCGACAGCTCGACGACGTCACCGGGGCGCAGTTGTCTGCCGCGCCGCACCTCGACTTCGGCGTTCACGGTGACCTGGCCGTCCGCGATGACGGATTTGGCGTCGGCACCGGAATCGATGAGGCCGGCGAGCTTGAGGAACTGTCCGAGCCTGATCGTCTCGTCCCGGATCGGGACGTCGGCAGGTTCACTCGGGTGTGCCACGGGGCCACGCTATCGGGCACGCCCTAGCATCGGCATCTGTGGCCGCTCGATGGGTCCTGCATCTGGACATGGACGCGTTTTTCGCGTCCGTGGAGCAGCTGACCCGCCCCACGTTGCGCGGCAGGCCCGTGCTGGTCGGCGGTGTCGGCGGCCGGGGTGTCGTGGCGGGTGCCAGCTACGAGTCCCGGGTGTTCGGAGCCAGGTCGGCGATGCCGATGCTGCAGGCCAGGCGTCTGGTCGGGCCGTCGGCGGTCGTGCTGCCGCCCCGCGGCGTGGTGTACGGGACGGCCAGCAGGCGGGTCTTCGACACCGTCCGGTCGATGGTCGCGGTCCTCGAGCAGCTGTCGTTCGACGAGGCGTTCGGCGAGCCGCCCGAACTGGCGGGCGCTCCCGAATCCGAGGTCGAGGCGTTCTGCGCCGAGTTGCGCGCCCGCGTGCGATCCGAGACGGGTCTGGTCGCGTCCGTCGGCGCCGGCTCGGGCAAGCAGATCGCCAAGATCGCCTCTGGACTGGCCAAGCCGGACGGCATCCGGGTGGTCGGTCGTGACGTCGAGATGACGCTGCTGTCGGGGCTGCCGGTGCGTCGGCTGTGGGGGATCGGGCCCGTCGCGGAGGACAAACTGCACCGTCTGGGCATCGACACCGTCGGCGCGTTCGCCGCGCTCGCCGAGACGGAGGTGGCCGACATCCTCGGCGCGACGGTGGGGCCGGCGCTGCACCGCCTGGCGCGAGGCATCGACGACCGGCCGGTCGCCGAGAATGCGCCCGCCAAGCAGATCAGTGCCGAATCGACCTTCGCCGAAGACCTCACAACGCTCGCTGCGCTGCGAGAGGCGTTGGGCCCGATCGGCGACCACGCCCACCGCAGATTGGAGAAGGACGGTAGAGGCGCGCGCACGGTCACCGTCAAGCTCAAGCGGTCGGACATGAGCACGTTGACGCGGTCTGCGACGCTGCCCTATGCGACGACCGACGCCGCGACACTGATCGGCACCGCGCGGCGGCTGCTGCTGGACCCCGTCGAGATCGGACCCGTTCGCCTTGTGGGCGTGGGCTTCTCGGGACTCTCCGACGTTCAGCAGGAGCCGCTGTTCACCGACGCCGGGCTGATCGAGGAGACCTCGGACGACGCCGGCCTGCCCGCCACCCTCGCCGACGTCGCCGCCGCGCCGCCTGCTTGGCGCGTCGGGGACGACGTCAGGCACACCGACTTCGGGCACGGCTGGGTCCAGGGCGCGGGACACGGCGTCATGACGGTGCGGTTCGAAACTCGCAGCAGCGGGCCCGGGCAGGCGCGCACGCTGCCCGACACCGACCCCGCGATCAGTCGCGCGAACCCGGTGGACAGTCTCGACTGGCCGCAGTTCGTCGAAGAGATGGCCCGTAGGCAGAGCTGACTCAGCCCCACCTCTCGAAGACGTCCCGCACAGGGTGCCGTGCGCCCAGCGCGGCCATCAGCAGCACCCGGGCCTGCGGCGGTCGCAGTCGCGCGGCAACTATCGCCCCGGCGTCCACCAGATCGCGTCCCGGCCCGTAACCCGGGCTGACCAGGCCGCCGGGCACACGGGTCGACACCACGACCGTCACACCGGCGCGGCAGTGCCTACGTACCCCGTCGATCAGTGCGGCGCCCGCGTTGCCCGAACCGAGGGCCTGCAACACCACCCCGCGGGCACCGGCGGCCACGCAGGCGTCCAGCGCCGCGGTGTCGGCGCCGGGGTAGGCGGCGATGATGTCGACGCGCGGGGCCTCGGCAGCCGAGATCCGGCCCACCTGCGGGCGCGCCTTGCCGGGCGCGGCGGGATGGCCGGCGAAGCTCTGCAGATCCGTGGTCGCCACCTTGTGCACGCCGAGCGGTTCGAACACCGAGCCGGCGAAGCTCACCAGGACCCCGTGGTCGCGCCAGCGAGGGTCGCGGGCGACGGCAAGCGCGTCACGCAGGTTGGCCGGCCCGTCGGCGTCCACGGCATCGCCACTGCGTTGGGAGCCGGTGAGCACCACCGGCGGGGCGCCGTCGTAGGTCAGCTCGAGCCACAACGCGGTCTCCTCCATGGTGTCGGTGCCGTGGGTGACGACGATGCCGTCCGTGGCGCCGTCGGCGGCGGCCCGACGGACGGCGGCCGTGATCGAGTCCCAGTCGGCAGGCGTCAGCTGGGAGCTGTCCACCGACAGCACGTCGTGGACCTCGACGTCGAGCCCGGTGGTCAGGTCCACGCCGGAGCGGCTGGGACGCTTCACGCCGTCGGCGTCGGAGCTGGTCGAGATGGTGCCGCCGGTGGCGATGACGACGAGGTGACCCATGGGTGGAATTCTCGCCCACCGGCTCTTTGCGATGATGGGGGCGTGACAGATGAATCGTCGAGCCCGGCCGAGCCCGCGACCGGTGCGGAGCCGGCGGCCACGGGGGAGTCGGCTCAACCGCCGGTGCGGCGCCGGTTACGCCTGCTGCTGACCGTTGCCGCGGTCGTGCTCGTCCTGGACATCGTCACCAAGGTTCTCGCGGTCAAGCTGCTGACGCCGGGCCAGCCCGTCTCGATCATCGGCGACACCGTCACCTGGACCCTGGTGCGCAATTCGGGTGCGGCGTTCTCGATGGCCACCGGCTACACCTGGGTGCTGACGCTCGTGGCGACAGGTGTCGTGGTCGGCATCATCTGGATGGGACGCAGGCTCGTCTCGCCGTGGTGGGCGCTGGGGCTCGGCATGATCCTCGGCGGCGCGCTGGGCAATCTGGTGGACCGGTTCTTCCGCTCACCCGGCCCGCTGCGCGGCCACGTTGTCGACTTCCTGTCCATCGGCTGGTGGCCGGTGTTCAACGTCGCAGACCCAGCAGTGGTCGGTGGGGCCATTCTGCTGGTGGCGTTGTCGCTGTTCGGCTTCGACTTCGATACCGTCGGCCGGCGCAAGACGGACGCCGAACCCGGGGAAGGATGACGACCCGGTCGATGCCGGTGCCCGAGGGGCTCGCAGGTATGCGAGTCGACGCCGGCCTGGCCCGGCTACTCGGACTGTCGCGGACGGCGGCAGCCGCGATCGCAGAGGACGGCGGTGTCGAGCTCGACGGGGCGCGCGCCGCGAAGTCGGACAAGCTGATCGCGGGCGCCTGGCTTGAGGTGCAGCTCCCGGACGCCCCGTCGCCGGTGGAGAACACGCCCGTCGACATCGAGGGCATGGACATTCTGTACTCCGACGACGACATCGTCGCGGTCGACAAGCCGCCGGGGGTGGCGGCGCATGCGACGGTCGGCTGGCACGGGCCGACGGTTCTCGGCGGCCTGGCGGCGGCGGGGTTCCGCATCAGCACGTCGGGCATCCACGAACGCCAGGGCATCGTCCACCGGCTCGATGTCGGGACGTCCGGTGTGATGGTGGTGGCACTGTCGGAGCGGGCCTACACCGCTCTGAAACGCGCGTTCAAGCAGCGCACCGTCGACAAGCGCTATCACGCAGTGGTGCAAGGACATCCGGATCCCTCCAGCGGGACCATCGACGCCCCGATCGGCAGGCATCGCGGGCACGACTGGAAGTTCGCGGTCGTCGAGGGCGGACGGCACAGCATCACCCATTACGACACGCTGGAAGCGCACCAGGCGGCCAGCTTGCTCGACATCCATCTGGAAACGGGGCGCACCCACCAGATCCGCGTTCACTTCGCGGCGCTGCATCACCCGTGCGCCGGCGACCTGACCTACGGCGCCGATCCGACGCTGGCGAAGCGCCTCGGCTTGGAACGTCAGTGGCTGCACGCCCGGTCGCTGGCTTTCGCGCACCCCGCGGACGGTCGCCGCGTCGAGATCACGAGCCCGTATCCGGCCGATCTGCAGCATGCGCTGGACGTCCTGCGCCGGCACGACCTGTGAGGTCCGGCCTGCTCTTCGGCGCCGGCGCCTACGTGATGTGGGGGTTGTTCCCGGCGTTCTTCCCGTTGCTCAAACCCGCGGGCGCTGTCGAGGTGCTCGCACACCGGATCATCTGGAGCTTCGCGCTGATGGTCGTCGTGGTCGCTGCGGTGCGGCGGCTCGGTGACATCAAGGCGATCACCGGCCGCACCTGGCTGCTCCTGATCGCGGCCTCGGGTCTCATCTCGGTGAACTGGCTGATCTACGTGTACGCGGTCAACAACGGCCATGTCGTCGACGCCGCCCTCGGCTACTTCATCAACCCGCTGGTGTCGATTGCGCTGGGACTGCTCATCTTCCGCGAGAAGCTGAACCGCTGGCAGTTGAGTGCGCTGGCCATCGCCGTGATCGCGGTGGTGATCCTGACCGTGCAGCTCGGCGAGCCGCCACTGGTCGGACTTGGGCTGGCATTGTCCTTCGGTCTGTACGGCGCGGTGAAGAAGCTGGTGCCGACAGACCCGAGAGTCAGCGTCGGCATCGAGGCCGCGATCGCGACACCGTTCGCGGTCGCCTATGTGGTCGCCCTGCAGGTCACCGACGGGGGCACCCTGACCGGCCACGGCGGTGGACACGTCGCGCTGCTGGTCCTCTCCGGGGTGCTCACGGCGCTTCCGCTGCTGTTCTTCGCCGCGGCGGCGCAGCGGCTGCCGATGGTCACCCTGGGCCTGCTGTTCTACATGACTCCGGCGATGCAGCTGTCGTGGGGAGTGCTCGTGGGTCACGAGGCGATGCCGCCGATGCGGTGGCTCGGCTTCGTTCTGATCTGGGTCGCGCTGCTGGTCTTCACCGTCGACGTGGTGCGACGCGCCCGGGCCGAGCGCCGACTTTCCGCCGCGGCTGTGGTGTGACCTTTGCGCGCGTTTTTATTGACCCGTCAGTAGCTATGCCATAGCGTTTGCTCGTGGAGAACGAGACCCTCGCTGCGCCGCTGGCTCGCAAACGTGGTCGTCCGGTGGGGGCAGACTCCGAGCAGACCCGCATGATGATCATGCGCGCGGCCCGCGACATCATCGCCGAACGCGGCTATCAGGCGGCGTCGTTCCAGCAGATCGCCCAGCGGGCCGGGGTGAGCCGCCCCACTCTGCACTACTACTTCGCGACGCGGGAGGACTTGTACGACAAGCTGCTCTCCGACGTCTGCGAGCGCATTCGGGGCTGTGCCACAACGGCATTGGCCGAGGGATCGTTACTCAGCCAACTTGCGACGTTCACCGTGGAGTTGGGCCGACTCGGGGAGGCAGAGCCTGCGCTGATGAAGTTGGTCATGACGGCACGGATCGACCACCACCAGGCAGCGCAGAGCCACCGGGCGGCGGCCCGGATCGTCTCGACCGTGCATGCGTTCTACGACGCGGCCGTCGCCGACGCGGTGCGCCGTGGCGAGCTGGACGCGCACAGCGAACCCCGAGCGGTGGCCGACATGCTGGCCGCGCTCTTCTGGGGGTTCGGGTTCTACGCCGGCTTTCTCGCCGAAGACGCCCGCTCCGAAGCCACCGCCAAGATAGCCAGGCTATTGATGCGAATGGTCGGTAGCGGATTGCTAAATAGAACGTTCGCCGCTGCGATCGACGCCTGATTCGAAGTTCGCGAGACACGCACCGCGACACGCCGTGCGGTGTCGGTGGTCGGTCCTAAACTGGCGTCCCTATGAGCGGTTCTTTCGTGCATCTGCACAACCACACCGAGTACTCGATGCTCGACGGCGCCGCCAAGGTCAAACCGATGCTGGCCGAGGCGCAGCGGCTGGAGATGCCCGCGATCGGAATGACCGACCACGGGAACATGTTCGGCGCCAGCGAGTTCTACAACGCCGCCACCGATGCCGGCATCAAGCCGATCATCGGCGTCGAGGCCTACATTGCCCCCGCATCGCGGTTCGAGACCAAGCGCGTGCTGTGGGGGGATCCGAGCCAGAAGAGCGACGACGTCTCCGGTAGCGGCTCGTACACCCATATGACGATGGTCGCCGAGAACGCCACCGGGCTGCGGAACCTCTTCAAGCTCTCGTCGCTCGCCTCGTTCGAGGGGCAACTGGGCAAGTGGTCGCGCATGGACGCCGAGATCATCGCCGAGCACGCCGAAGGCATCATCGCGACCACCGGCTGTCCGTCCGGCGAGGTGCAGACCCGCCTGCGGTTGGGCCACCACCAAGACGCAGTGGAGGCAGCCGCCAAGTGGCGCGAGATCTTCGGCCCGGACAACTTCTTTCTGGAGCTGATGGACCATGGCCTCGACATCGAGCGTCGCGTCCGCGAAGGTCTTCTCGAGATCGGACGCAAGCTCGGCATTCCGCCCCTTGCCACCAACGACTGCCATTACGTCACGCGCGAGGCGTCCCGTAACCACGAGGCGCTGCTGTGCGTGCAGACCGGTAAGACGCTGTCCGATCCGACGCGCTTCAAGTTCGACGGCGACGGCTACTTCCTGAAGTCCGCGGCCGAGATGCGCGCCCTGTGGGACGACCAGGTCCCCGGCGCGTGCGACTCGACGCTGCTGATCGCCGAGCGGGTTCAGTCCTACGCCGACGTGTGGACTCCCCGCGACCGGATGCCGATCTTCCCCGTTCCGGAGGGCCACGACCAGGCCACCTGGCTGCACCACGAGGTGATGGCCGGGCTCGCCCGCCGCTTCGGCGGTGCTGCCGACGCGGTGCCCGCGGAGTACATCGAGCGCGCCGACTACGAGATCAAGGTGATCTGCGACAAGGGTTTCCCGTCGTACTTCCTCATCGTCGCCGATCTGATCAACTACGCGAAGTCGGTCGACATCCGGGTCGGCCCCGGCCGAGGTTCGGCGGCGGGCTCGTTGGTTGCCTACGCACTGGGCATCACCAACATCGATCCGATTCCGCACGGCCTGCTGTTCGAGCGCTTCCTCAACCCGGAGCGTCCCTCGGCCCCCGACATCGACATCGACTTCGACGACCGCCGCCGCGGCGAGATGCTGCGGTACGCCGCCAACAAGTGGGGTAGCGATCGCGTCGCCCAGGTCATCACCTTCGGCACCATCAAAACCAAAGCGGCGCTGAAGGATTCGGCGCGGGTCAACTACGGCCAGCCCGGCTTCGCCATCGCCGACCGGATCACCAAGGCGCTGCCGCCGCCGATCATGGCCAAGGACATCCCGCTCTCAGGCATCACCGATCCCAACCACGAGCGGTACAAAGAAGCCGCCGAGGTGCGCAGCCTCATCGACACCGACCCCGACGTGCGGACGATCTACGAAACCGCCCGCGGCCTCGAAGGGCTGGTGCGCAACGCGGGTGTGCACGCGTGCGCGGTGATCATGAGCTCCGAGCCGCTCATCGATGCGATCCCGCTGTGGAAGCGCCCGCAGGACGGCGCCGTCATCACGGGCTGGGACTACCCGTCGTGTGAGGCCATCGGCCTGCTGAAGATGGACTTCCTCGGCCTGCGCAACCTGACCATCATCGGCGACTGCATCGAGAACATCAAAGCCAACCGCGGCATCGACCTCGACCTGGAGTCGCTGGCCCTCGACGACCCCAAGGCCTACGAACTTCTCGGCCGCGGAGACACACTGGGCGTGTTCCAGCTCGATGGCGGCCCGATGCGGGATCTGCTGCGCCGCATGCAGCCCACCGAGTTCAACGACATCGTGGCCGTGCTCGCGCTGTACCGGCCGGGTCCCATGGGCATGAACGCCCACAACGACTATGCCGACCGCAAGAACGGCCGGCAGGCGATCAAACCGATCCACCCCGAGCTCGAAGAACCCCTCAAGGAGATCCTTGCCGAGACCTACGGCCTGATCGTCTACCAAGAGCAGATCATGTTCATCGCCCAGAAAGTCGCCTCCTACACGATGGGTAAGGCCGACGCGCTGCGCAAGGCCATGGGCAAGAAGAAGCTCGAGGTTCTGGAGGCTGAGTACAAGGGTTTCCACGAGGGCATGACCGCGAATGGTTTCTCCGAGGGCGCGGTGAAAGCGTTGTGGGACACCATCCTTCCGTTCGCCGGGTACGCGTTCAACAAGTCGCACGCTGCGGGCTATGGGTTGGTGTCCTACTGGACGGCCTACCTGAAGGCCAACTATCCGGCTGAGTACATGGCCGGTCTGCTGACCTCCGTCGGTGACGACAAGGACAAGGCCGCGGTGTACCTGGCCGACTGCCGACGTCTCGGCATCACGGTGCTGCCACCTGACGTGAACGAGTCGGTGCAGAACTTCGCCTCCGTCGGCAACGACATCCGCTTCGGCCTCGGCGCCGTACGTAACGTCGGCGCGAATGTGGTTGCCTCACTGGTGAACACGCGGTCCGAGAAGGGCAAGTTCACGGATTTCTCCGACTACCTGAACAAGATCGACATCGCCGCCTGCAACAAGAAGGTGACGGAATCGCTGGTCAAGGCCGGCGCATTCGACTCCCTTGGTCACCCACGCAAGGGCTTGTTCCTGGTGCACACCGATGCCGTCGACTCGGTGCTCGGCACCAAGAAGGCCGAGGCGATGGGCCAGTTCGACCTCTTCGGTGGGGGTGACGCCGGGGATGACAACGGTGACTCTGCGTTCACCATCCGCGTGCCCGACGAGGAGTGGGAGGACAAGCACAAGCTCGCGCTCGAACGCGAGATGCTCGGCCTCTATGTGTCCGGGCACCCCCTCAACGGCATCGCCCACCTGCTGACAGCCCAGGTGGACACCCAGATTCCGGCGATCCTCGAAGGCGACATCGCCAACGACACCCAGGTGCGGGTCGGTGGCATCCTGGCTTCGGTGAATCGTCGCGTCAACAAGAACGGCCTGCCGTGGGCGTCGGCGCAGATCGAAGATCTCTCCGGCGGTATCGAGGTGCTGTTCTTCCCGCAGACCTATTCGATGTTCGGCGCCGAGATCGCCGATGACGTCGTCGTGCTGATCGGGGCCAAGGTGGCCAAGCGCGACGACAGGATCTCGCTGATCGCCAACGAATTGATCGTCCCCGATTTCTCCAGTGCACAGGCGAACCGCCCGGTGGCGGTGAGCCTGCCCACCCGGCAGTGCACCGTCGACAAGGTCACTGCGCTGAAGCAGGTGCTGGCGCGCCATCCAGGGACATCGCAGGTTCATCTTCGGCTGATCAACGGCGAACGCATCACGACGCTGGAGCTCGATCAGTCGCTGCGCGTGACGCCGTCGTCGGCGCTGATGGGCGATCTGAAGGAACTGCTGGGGCCAGGCTGCCTGGGCGGCTGAGGAACCGGCCGCGCGTACGTCAGCTGCGCGGCGAGATGAAAAAGCCGGCCGTCAGCCACGTCGCCACGGCCAGGCCGGCACCGCTGAGAACGGCTGGACCCGCGGAGCCGGTCGCCAGGCCGACGCCCACGAAGACCAGCAACCCGACGAGAAGCGCCACCACTTTGTAGAGGGGCCACGCGACGCCGGCAATCGACACCGTCGAGGCCGGACGGGACACGGCTTCGGTGAGATGTTCGGCGGTCGTCATGCAAATGACGATAGCTCGTAGGAAAGATTTCGGTCAACCGAAACACTGTTTGCGGCGTGTCGATTTCGCTAGCCTGACTAGCGGTTCTCCGGGCGGCATTTTTCCGCACGCAGGGTGGGGTGGCACCATTGTCCGGTGTCCGCCGAGCTGAGCAATAGCCCCCGCATCGATCCTGGCGCGCCCCTGAGCGCCGCCGATATCGACGACGCGGCTCAGCGAATTTCGGGCGTGGTCGCCAAGACGCCACTGCAGTTCAGCGACCGTCTGTCGGCGATCACCGGCGCTCAGGTTTATCTGAAGCGCGAGGACCTGCAGGCCGTTCGCTCCTACAAGCTGCGCGGCGCCTACAACCTGCTGATGCAGCTGCGCCCGGAGGAGACGGCCGCGGGCGTGGTCTGCTCGTCGGCGGGTAACCATGCCCAGGGTTTCGCGATGGCCTGCCGATCCATGGGCATCCGCGGTCGCGTGTACGTCCCTGCGAAGACGCCCAAACAAAAGCGCAACCGCATCCTGTATCACGGCGGCGACTTCATCGAGCTCATCGTCGGCGGCAAGACCTACGACATGGCTGCCCAGGCCGCACTCGACGACGTCGCGCGTACCGGCGCGACACTCGTCCCGCCCTATGACGATCTGCGCACGATGGCGGGGCAGGGCACCATCGGCGTCGAGATCCTCGACCAGTTGGGCGCAGAACCCGATCTGGTGATCGTCCCGGTCGGCGGAGGCGGCTGCATCAGCGGCATCACCACGTACCTCGCCGAGCGCACCGCCACGACTTCGGTGCTCGGTGTCGAACCCGCCGGCGCCGCGGCGCTGGTGGCCGCGCTGGCCAACGGCAAGCCCGTGACTCTCGACGAAGTCGACCAGTTCGTCGACGGCGCGGCGGTCGCGCGGGTGGGCGCCAAGCCGTTCGCGGCGCTGTCGGCCGCCGGCGACATGGTGTCGATCACCACCGTCGACGAGGGGGCGGTGTGCACCGCGATGCTCGACCTCTACCAGAACGAGGGGATCATCGCCGAGCCTGCGGGCGCGCTGTCGGTGGCTGCGCTCTCCGATGCCGACATCGAACCCGGCTCCACCGTCGTGTGCCTGATCTCCGGCGGCAACAACGATGTGTCCCGCTACGGCGAGGTCCTCGAGCGGTCTCTGGTGCATCTCGGGCTCAAGCACTATTTCCTCGTCGACTTCCCACAGGAGCCCGGCGCGCTGCGCAAATTCCTCGACGAAGTCCTCGGCCCGAACGACGACATCACGTTGTTCGAGTACGTCAAGCGCAACAACCGCGAGACGGGGGAGGCGCTCGTCGGCATCGAGATGAACTCCGCTGCCGACCTCGACGGTCTGCTCGCGCGCATGCACGCGTCGGAGTGCCACGTCGAGCTTCTCGAGCCGGGGTCGCCGACGTACCGCTATCTCACCTGACGCGTCACGCGGATCACTACTTCACGCCTCGCAGTACTGCCACCGAATGCCCGTCTATCCGGGTCGAATGGTCGCCGGCGACCGGCTCGCCCCAGGCCAGCACCGCCTCGCCCGTCACCGGCACGTCGACGGCTACGGTGCCGAGATTGCAGATGATCGCAAGCGCTCCGCGACGCATGACGAACCAGCGCTGCTCCTCGTCGTAGTCGACGCGAAGGTGGTCCAGCCACGGGTCGGCCATGTCAGGTTCGTTGCGGCGCAGGGCAATCAGGGCGCGATAGAAATCCAGCAACTGCGTGTGCTCGCCGTCGCCGGTCTCGTCCCACTTGAGTTTGGAGCGTGTGAACGTTTCGGGGTCCTGGGGATCGGGGATGTCGTCGGCGTCCCATCCGTGGTCGGCGAACTCCTTCTTGCGCCCTTCTGCGGTCGCGCGGGCCAGCTCCGGTTCGGGGTGGGAGCTGAAGAATTGGAACGGCGAGGACGAGGCCCACTCTTCGCCCATGAAAAGCATTGCCGTGTAGGGAGACCCGAGGGCCAGCGCGGCCTTGATGGCCTGTTGGCCCACCGTGAGGTTCTGGGAGGGGCGATCGCCGATCGCACGATTGCCGACCTGGTCATGGGTCAGGGTGTAGGCCAGCAGCCTCGTCGCGGGGATCGTCGCGGTGTCCAGCGGGCGGCCGTGTCGCCGACCGCGGAACGTCGAGTAGGTGCCCGCGTGGAAGTACCCGTGCCGCAACGTCTCCGCCAGCGTCGCCAGCGTTCCGAAGTCGCCGTAATAGCCCTGGCGTTCGCCGGAGACGGCGGAGTGAATGGCGTGGTGGATGTCGTCGTCCCACTGCGCCGTCATCCCCAGTCCGCCCTGGTCTCGGGGCGTGATCAGCCGCGGATCGTTCATGTCGCTCTCCGCGACCAGCGACAGCGGGCGACCGACTTGTTGTGCGAGCGCGTCGGTTTCGGCGGAGAGTTCTTCGAGAATGTGGACGGCGGTGGTGTCGACCAGGGCGTGCACGGCGTCCAGCCGCAATCCGTCGGCGTGGAAGTCGCGCATCCAGCGCAGTGCGCAGTCGAGGATGTAGCGGCGTACCTGGTCGGACCCGGCGTCGGAGATGTTGATCGATTCGCCCCACGGATTCGAGCCGCTCGACATGTAGGGCCCGAACTTCGGCAGATAGTTGCCGGACGGCCCCAGGTGGTTGAACACCGCGTCGATGAGGACGCCGAGGCCTCGGTTGTGGCACGCGTCGACGAAGCGGATCAGCCCGTCCGGGCCGCCGTACGGCTCGTGCACCGCATACCAGAGCACGCCGTCGTAGCCCCAGCCGTGGGTTCCGCTGAACGCGTTGACGGGCATCACCTCGACGAAATCGACACCGAGATCGACGAGGTAGTCGAGCTTTTCGATGGCAGAGTCGAACGTTCCCCCCGGGGTGAACGTGCCGATGTGGAGTTCGTAGATGACGCCGCCCTCGATCGAGCGGCCCTGCCATCCGGCGTCGGTCCACGTGTCGCGCGGCGGAGTCCACAGCTGTGAGCGCTCATGCACGCCCTCGGGCTGTCGAGCGGAGCGCGGGTCGGGGATGACGGTCGGGTCGTCGTCGAGCACGAACCCGTAGCGGGCGTCGGGGGCGGCGTCCACGACCGCGCGCCACCAGCCGTCCTGCGTGCGGGTCATCGGGTGCAGCGTGCCGTCGACGTCGAGGCGCACCTGTTGGGGCTGTGGCGCCCACACCGCGAATTCGTGATCAGGCATCGGCGCGCACCAGCAATGCGACTGGGAGATCTGCGAACAGCTCGCCGGCGGCCACATCTCCGCTGTGTACCGTTCCGGTGAGCCGGTCGGTCCACGCGCCGTCGGGCAGGGCGAGAGACGTTTCCCCCCAGCCGTTGTCGACCAGTCGCACGGTCCACCGGCTCACCGCGACCAGGACGTCGTCGCCGCGCAGATAGGACACCAGGTGCTCGGCGGCGTCGCCGTCCGCGGGCACCGGACGGTAGCCGCCTGACAGGAAGGTGGCGGGTCGTTCGCGGCGTAATGTGAGCGCTTCCGTAACCACGCGAATCTTCGGGTGCTCCAGCGAGGTCAACGCGTCGCGTCGGAGGGGGTAGTCGACCGCGCGCCGGTTGTCCGGATCCACCAGGCTGTCCTCCCAGAGTTCGGTGCCTTGATAGATGTCGGGAACGCCGGGCGTGGTCAGGGCGATGAGCTTCTGGCCCAACGCATCACTGTGACCGTGCGGGGCAAGCCGGGTCACCAGAGCTGTCAGCTCGCGGCCGACAGGACCGTCGATGACCTCGTCCAGCCAATCGTGGACGGCGCGTTCGAAGTCTTCGTCGGGATCGTTCCACGTCGTGTGCAGCGCGGCCTCGCGAATCGCTTTCTCGGCATACGCATGGAGGCGCCGGCGGAGCTCGTCGCTCACCTCACCGCTGGTCGGCCAGACTCCGAACATGTTCTGCCAGAGGAAAAGTCCGGTGACCGGGTCCGGTGGTGGGGTGCTGCGCTGCCAACCCTCGACCAGCTCCGACCACAGCGAGGGAACCTGCGACAGGACTCCGATGCGGGCGCGGACGTCCTCGCCGCGCTTGGTGTCGTGGGTGGTCAATGTCGTCATGGCGTGGGGCCACAGGGCTGCCCGGACGGAGGCGCGCTGGTGGAATTCTGCGGCGCTGACCCCGAAGTGCTCCGGTTCTCCACCGACCTCGTTCAACGACACCAGCCGCGGGTCCCGGTAGAAGAGGCAGTCCTCCATCGACTTCGCCGTCGCCGCCCCGCACAGCTGCTGCAGTCGGGTCGCCACCTCGTCGCTGACGTCGAGGGCGGTCGCGAGCAACGCCAGCGGATCCGTCAGTTCCGGTCGTTCCGAACTGGTTTCGGCGATGGCGACGGGCAGCACCACCGCAAGGGTGGGGTAGTCGGACCGGTAGACACCGACATGGCTGAGCAGCAGTGCAATGGCATCACCGAGCAGTGTGTGGTCGCGACCGGTGGCGGCGACCACGGCGCGGCGCAGCCTCGCCAGCTCGCTGGCCAGCGTGACGGTGACCGCCTCCACCTTCAGTTCGCGCCCCTGATCACTCATGGTCGAGTAGTCGACGCCGGCTGATTCGACCAACGCGGTCAGCGACTTGGCGCCGGCCGGGTCGATGTACAGCCCGCCGGCCTCTCGCAGTGCGTCGTAACCCGTGGTCCCGGCGACGGGCAAGCTGATGTCCAGCGCCTCGTCGACCGCCAGGATCTTCTCGATCACGATCCACGCCTCGGGTCCGGTGAGTTCGCGAAGCCATCCGAGATAGCCTGCGGGTTCGGACAACCCGTCGGGATGGTCGATTCGGATTCCGTCGACCAGGCCTTCGTCGAACCATCGCTTGACTTCGGCGTGCGTGGCGTCGAATACGGCCTTGTCCTCCTGGCGCAACCCCGCCAGGGAGGTGATCGAGAAGAACCGGCGGTATCCGCAGACATTGTTCCGCCAGCCGATCAGCTTGTAGTGCTGCCGGTCGTGCACTTCGGGCCCGCTCCCGCCGCCGGTGCCGGGGGCGACGGGCCATTGCCGGTCGCCCAACCGCAGCACGTCGCCGTCGACGGTCAGATCGGCCACATCGTCGTCAGAACCCAGGACCGGCAGCACGATTCGCCCCTGCGGGTCGAGTGTCCAGTCGACGTCGAAGTAGGACGCGTATGCCGAATCACGCCCGTGGGCGAGCAGATCCCACCACCACTTGTTCTGAGAGGGAACGTCGACCCCGACGTGGTTGGGCACGATGTCGACAATCACACCGAGGCCGGCGGACCGTGCTTTCTCGCTGAGCTGCCGAAACCCTTCGGGCCCGCCGAGTTCAGCAGAGATCGTCGTGGGGTCGGTCACGTCGTAGCCGTGGGCGGAGCCTTCCCCCGCCGTGAGGATGGGGGAGAGGTACAGGTGGGACACCCCGAGCTCGCTGAGATAGTCGACGAGGTTCTCCGCGTCGGCGAACGTGAAGGCTTCGCCGCTGGCCGGTCCGCGCATCTGCAGCCGGTATGTCGAGATGACTGCCATCTCAAGCGACCTTGCGCAGGACGAGGACGGATCGGGGCGCAAGCGTAATCGTTTCCCCGGCAGTCACTTCCAGCGTGCTCACGCCCTGTGGATCAGCTGTGTCGACCGCACCTGCCCACTGCTTGGCGTAGTCGCCGTCCGGTGCCACGAATTCGACCGGCTTGTCGTGAGCGTTGAAGCAGAGCAGAAAGGAGTCGTCGACGACTCTCTCACCGCGCACGCCGGGCGATGGGATGGCATCCCCGTTGAGGAACACCGAGACGCATTTGAAGCCCGAGCCCCAATCCTGCGGCGTCATCTCCGTCCCCGACTGGGTGAGCCACTCGATGTCGCGGATCTGCTCCTCGCTGTGGACCACATTGCCGTCGAAGAACCTCCTGCGCCGAAAAGCGGGATGGTCTTTGCGGAATTTCACCATCCTGCGCGTGAATTCGAGCAGATCGGCGTTGGTCTCGCACAGAGACCAGTCCATCCAGGACAGCTCGGAGTCCTGGCAGTAGACATTGTTGTTGCCCCGCTGCGTACGTCCCATTTCGTCGCCGTGGGCGATCATCGGGGTGCCCTGGGACAGCATCAGGGTGGCCATGATGTTGCGCATCTGCTTCTCGCGCAGCTCGAGAATCTCGGGGTCGTCGGTGGGTCCTTCGACACCGCAATTCCATGACCTGTTGTGGCTCTCGCCGTCGCGGTTGTCCTCGCCGTTGGCCTCGTTGTGTTTCTCGTTGTAGGAGACCAGGTCGTTGAGCGTGAAGCCGTCGTGGCAGGTGACGAAGTTGATGCTGGCGCTGGGCCGCCTGCCGGTCGCCTCGTAGAGGTCCGAGGAACCGGTCAGCCGGGACGCGAACTCGCCTAGTGTTGCGGGCTCGCCCCGCCAGAAATCACGCACAGTGTCGCGATACTTCCCATTCCATTCGGTCCACAAACCTGGGAAATTTCCGACCTGGTATCCGCCTTCACCGACGTCCCACGGTTCGGCGATCAGCTTCACCTGACTGATCACGGGATCCTGCTGAATGATGTCGAAGAACGCCGACAGGCGGTCGACGTCGTAGAACTCGCGGGCGAGCGTCGAGGCCAGATCGAAGCGGAAGCCGTCCACGTGCATGTCCAGTACCCAGTACCGCAGCGAATCCATGATCAGCTGCAGCGTGTGGGGGTGGCGGGCGGACAGGCTGTTGCCCGTGCCGGTGAAGTCCTTGTAGTAGCGCAGATCCCCGTCGAGCAGGCGGTAGTAGGCGGCGTTGTCGATTCCGCGGAAGTTGATCGTCGGGCCGAGATGGTTGCCCTCGGCGGTGTGGTTGTAGACCACGTCGAGGATCACTTCGATGCCGGCTTCGTGGAACGCGCGCACCATCGTCTTGAACTCGGCGACGGCGCCGCCGGCACTGCGCGTCGCCGCGTACTGATTGTGGGGTGCAAAGAAGCCGAAAGTGTTGTAGCCCCAGTAGTTCCGCAGACCGAGATCGATCAGCCGGTGATCGTGCATGAACTGGTGTACCGGCATCAGCTCGATCGCGGTGACGTTGAGGGACTTGAGGTGGTCGATGATGGCGGGGTGGCCGAGACCGGCATAGGTGCCGCGCAGTTCCTCGGGAACTCCGGGATGGGTTTGCGTCATGCCCTTGACGTGGGCCTCGTAGATCACGGTCTCGTGGTAAGGCGTCCGCGGCGCGCGATCGGAGCCCCACTGGAAGAACGGGTTGATGACGACGCTGGTCATCGTGCGGCCGAGCGAGTCGACGCGCGGCGGGACTCCGCCGGTGGCCAGGTCGTCGGCCTGCAGGTCGTAGGAGTAGAGCGCCTGGGTGAAATCGAAGTCACCGTGGAACGCCTTGCCGTACGGATCCAGCAGCAGCTTGCTGGAGTCGCAGCGGTGGCCGGCCGCGGGATCCCACGGGCCGTGCACGCGGAAGCCGTAGCGCTGGCCCGGGGTGATCGTGGGCAGATAGCAGTGCCAGACGTAGCCGTCGACCTCGTCGAGGTCGATCCGCTGCTCGCGACCGTCCTTACCGATCAGGCACAGCTCGACACGGTCGGCAACCTCGGAGAACAGCGAAAAGTTGGTTCCCGCACCGTCGTATGTCGCCCCGAGAGGGTAGGGGGTTCCCGGCCATACGGCAGGCACCGATCGTTGGCCCGACGACATCAGTCGGTCCACCAACCGGTGGCGGCGCCGATCTGACGACCCAGTTCACTGGTCATCGTGCGCATGTAGGTCGACGAGATGTGATGCGCATCGTGGTACATCAACACGTTCCCCTCCACGGCTCGGCAGTAGTCGGAACGACAGACCGCGTCGCTCATGTCGAGCGGCTTGAGCACCGGGAACCGGGCAAGGTAGTCCAGCGTCGGATTGTGGTCCGACAGTACTTCGGAACGTTCGATCCCGCAGGAGATGGCGTCCCCGCCGTCGGCGAGGCAGTCGGCGGGGAAGAAGGGTTCGCCGTCGCGCACCATCCACGGGGTGTCGCGCATCGCGAGCACCGGAATGTCGTTGTCGGAGAACTCCTGCCAGATTCCGAGATAGCTCGAGGGCATCACGTCGCCGGGCTTGATGTTCCACGGCCTGGTCGAGGTGGTGAACACGTAGTCAGGCTTGTCGGCGATGATGCGCGGCATCACGCGCTCGTTCCATTCCCTGCATTTGGGGTACGGCCGGTTGTCGCCCATCACCAACGGGTTCTGCTCCGTGGTGAGGGGGCAGCCCATCTTGAGATAAGTGACCACCTTGAAGTTATGCATCCGGCCGAGCAGATCCAGCGCGGTGATCCAGTGTTCGGCGTGCGAGCCGCCGGCCAGCGCGATCGTCCGGGTCGCCGCTTTGTCGCCGTAGGTGCAGTTGATGACGCCGACGTTGTCGAAGTCGCTGATGCACCCGTCGGTGGTGGACTCGGGAAGGTCGTCTTTGGCCTCCAGCACCGTGGGGCGCATCGGCAGCTGGGGCACCTTGGCGTTGTTGATGAGCGCCCGCGCGCCGGGATAGTCCCGGATCGAAAGGGTGGACAGCTCTTCGCCGTTGGCGCGCAGCACCGTGACGTGCTCCCGCCACGTGAACGACGTCGCAGTCAGGGCGACGCCGAGCAGTGCGACGGTCGAGCCCAGCACGATCGTGGGCCTGCGCAGCCGGGTGCGCAGGGGCGTCTTGCGGACAACTGCCGCAGTGGCGGGTGCGCCGCGAGCGCGCAACGGCTCCTCGACGTAGCGCGTCGTCACCCATGCGAGTACGCCCGAAACCAGCAGGACGCCCGCGCCCTCGATGAAGGTGACCCGCGACCCGCCGGTGTAGGCGAGGTAGAAGATCAGCAACGGCCAGTGCCACAGGTACAGCGCATAGGCCATTGCGCCCAGCGCCACGAAGGGTTTCGATGCCAGCAGCCGGTTGGGCGCCGGGATGCGGCCGTCGGTGTGGGGGTCGGCGTAGCGGTTGGCCGCCGACAAAATGAACAACAGCGTCGCACCGACCGGTACCAGCGCCCACGGGCCGGGGAACTCGTGCACGCCGTCGATCAGCGCCCCGCAGGACAGGATGGCGGCGAGCCCGACGACTGCGAGCACGGTCCGTAGCCACATCGGCCAGCGCACGTACGGGACGACCGCGCCGACGAGCACGCCGACCAGCAGCTCCCAGGCGCGGGCGAAGCTGTTGTAGTAGGCCGTCGCCTGGTCGGCGTTGTGCGCGATGATCGCGTAGACGAACGACGCGATCGTCAACGCACTGAGCAACGTCACGAAAGCAGCGCGTGCGTACCTGCCGAAGATGCGGCGAAAAACCCACGCGCACAACACGATCAGGGCCAGGAATGCGATGTAGAACTGACCCTGCACCGACATCGACCAGATGTGCTGCAACGGGCTGACCGATTCTCCGGCGCGCAGGTAGTCCGCGGCGGTACTGGCCAGTTCCCAGTTCTGGTAGTAGCCCAGGCTGGCCAGGCTCTGGTCGGCGAAGGCCTCCCAGCGAGTCTCGGGTTGGATGAGGATCGTCAGCACCGCCGACGCGGCGAGCACCACCACCAGTGCGGGCAGCAGCCGCCGGATCAGACGGGTGACTTCGGGCACCGGCCGTAGCGAGGCACCCGGGGTGAGGGCGTTGCGCAGCAACCGGCCGCCGAAGAAGAAGCCGGACAGCACCAGGAAGACGTCGACACCGCCCGACACCCTCCCGAACCAGACGTGGAACACCGCGACCAGGGCGATGGCGACACCGCGAAGCCCGTCGAGATCATGCCGGTAGAAGCCTGACGTGCGTGTTCCCATTCCGGCGCCGGGTTGCACCGGGACACGTGGGGTCGAGCCCGGGGCTTCGGTCTGAGCCGGTCGGGCGGGGGCGAGGGTCATCATGGTCGACGGTTAATCTACCGAAGGTGTCTGCGTTGAGGCCTGCCGAGATCAGCGCCATCGACGCCGCTCATATCTGGCACCCCTACAGCCCCATCGGCGACGATGCCCTGTCGCCGGTCGTTGCGGTCGGTGCGCGCGGCGCGTGGCTCACCGTCGTGCACGACGGTCGAGAAGTCGAGGTGCTCGACGCGATGGCGTCGTGGTGGACGGCGGTGCACGGCCACGGCCACCCGGTGTTGGACGCGGCGATCACGCGTCAACTCGCGACGATGAACCACGTCATGTTCGGGGGGCTCACCCACGAGCCCGCGGCCCGGCTCGCGCGCCTCCTGGTCGACCTGACGCCGGAGGGTCTCGAGACGGTGTTCTTCAGCGACTCCGGATCGGTGTCGGTCGAGGTCGCGGTCAAGATGGTGCTGCAGTATTGGCGCAGCAGCGGGCATCCCGCCAAGAGCCGCCTGATGACGTGGCGTGGCGGCTACCACGGCGACACCTTCACCCCGATGAGCGTGTGCGATCCGCACGGCGGCATGCACGAGCTCTGGACCGGCGCGAATTCGCTGCTGGCCGATCAGGTGTTCGCGCCGCCTGTGCCCGCCGACTACGACCCCACCTACATTGCCGCGTTCGCCGAGCAGCTCCGCCGTCACAGGCACGAGCTTGCCGCGGTGATCGTCGAGCCGGTTGTGCAGGGCGCGGGTGGAATGCGGTTCCACGACCCGCGTTACCTCGCGGATCTGCGCAGGCTCTGCGACGAGCACGAGGTCTTGCTGATCTTCGACGAGATCGCGACGGGGTTCGGCAGGACCGGCGAGATGTTCGCCGCCGATCATGCCGGGGTCCGCCCGGATGTCATGTGCGTCGGCAAAGCGCTGACCGGTGGCTATCTGACCCTGGCGGCGACGCTGTGCACCCGCGCGATCGCCGACACGATCAGCGGCAATCCGCCGGGAGCACTCATGCACGGCCCCACCTTCATGGCCAATGCCCTGGCGTGCGCGGTCAGCGTGGCCTCGATCGAGCTGCTTCTGTCGACCGACTGGCGGTCCCGGGTGCGCGCGATCGAGGACGGCTTGCGCGAGGGATTGGCACCGGCCGCCGAGTTGCCGAGGGTCGTCGATGTGCGGGTGTTGGGAGCGATCGGTGTGATCGAAGTGGACCGACCGGTCGACCTTCGTGTCGCCACACCCGTTGCCGTCGAGCACGGGGTGTGGCTGCGCCCGTTCCGCAACCTCGTCTACGTGATGCCGCCCTTCATCTGCACCCCTGCCGAGGTCGCCCAGATCACCTCGGCGATGCTCCAGGTCGTGCGTGCTCTAACCTGAACGGTGTTCAATAGGCGGCTCGCCGCCGTGTTCAAGCGAGACGTGAGGAGCACCGTGACGCACGTCGGTCTGTCACCACTGGCCTGGCTCGGCGACGTCGAGACCCAGCGCCGTGCCGCGGGCCTGCGACGGTCGTTGCGTACCCGCCCACCCGTCGGCGCGGAACTCGATCTCGCGTCCAACGACTACCTCGGGCTCTCCCAACATCCCCGCGTGATCGAGGGCGGCGTCGCTGCACTGCGCACATGGGGCGCGGGTTCGACCGGGTCGCGCCTGGTTACCGGCAACACCGAACTGCACGAGCAGTTCGAGGACGCGCTCGCGTCGTTCGTCGGTGCGGGGTCTGCGCTGGTGTTCTCGTCGGGATACACCGCCAACCTCGGCGCCGTCGTCGCACTCTCAGGCCCCGGGTCGCTGCTGGTGTCCGACGCGCTCACCCACGCCTCGCTCGTCGACGCCTGCCGGCTGTCCCGCGCGCGAGTGGTTGTCACACCGCACAACGACCCGTCAGCGGTCGAGGAGGCCTTGGCTACCCGGTCCGAAGAACGGGCGGTCGTCGTCACTGACTCGGTGTTCTCCGCCGACGGCGACGTCGCGCCGCTGCGGGCCCTGCACGACGCGTGCCGCCGGCACGGGGCGCTGCTGATCGTTGACGAGGCTCACGGGCTCGGCGTGCGCGGTGACCGCGGGCGCGGGCTCCTCGACGAGGTGGGCCTGGCCGGAGCGCCGGACGTGGTGATGACGACGACGCTGTCGAAGGCGCTCGGCAGTCAGGGCGGGGTGGTGCTGGGTCCCGCCGCGGTGCGCGACCATCTGATCGACGCGGCGCGGCCGTTCATCTTCGACACCGGTCTGGCGCCTGCAGCGGTTGGCGCCGCGTACGCGGCATTGCAGGTGCTGATCGACGAACCCTGGCGTGCGCAACGCGTGCTCGACCATGCGGCGACGCTGGCGTCGATCTGCGGTGTCGCCGAAGTCCCGTCCTCGGCGGTGGTGTCGGTGATCTTGGGAGAACCCGAGGTCGCCCTGGGCGCAGCCCTGGCGTGCCTCGAGCGGGGCGTGCGTGTCGGTTGTTTCCGTCCACCCACCGTGCCCGCGGGAACCTCCCGACTGCGTCTGACGGCGCGCGCATCCCTGTCGGACGACGAAATGGCCCTCGCCCGCCAGGTGCTCACCGAGGTGTTGTCGTCGTGAGTGTCCTCGTCGTCACCGGAACCGGTACCGGCATAGGGAAGACCGTCGCCACTGCGGCACTGGCCTGCCATGCCCGGCTCGCCGGTATCGACGTCGCGGTGTGCAAGCCCGTACAGACCGGAACGGTAGACGGAGACGACGACCTCGCCGAAGTGGCCCGACTCGCGGGTATTACCCAATTGCACTCTCTGGCAAAGTTTCCCGAACCGCTGGCGCCGCTGGCGGCAGCACAGCGGGCGGGCGCCGAGCTGCCGACCCGGCAGGCGCTTCGCGATCTTGTCACGGCCGCCGATCGCCCGCACCGGCTCACTCTGGTCGAAGGGGCAGGGGGGCTACTCGTCGAGATCGGGGCGGACGGGACCACGCTGCGCGACCTTGCGGTCGATCTCGGGGCGCCGGTGCTGACGGTCGTCGCACCCGGCCTGGGCACACTCAACCACACCGTGCTGACCCTGGAAGCCCTGGCGCACAGGGACCTCGACAGCGCCGGCCTGGTGATCGGCGCGTGGCCGGCCCAACCCGGAGTCGCCGAGATCGACAACCGCGATGCGCTGGCGCGGCTCGCACCGGTCCGCGCCGCGCTGCCCGCCGGGGCCGGCACGCTCGGCGCCGCCGACTTCGAGCGACTCAGCGCGCAGGCGTTCGACCGGGCATGGGTCGAAGCCCTCGTCGGCTGATGGTCCACTCCGTCGAGTTGCTGTTCGACGCCGACACCGATGCCGCCGTCCGCCAGGTGTGGGACAACCTCGCGCAGAACGGAATTCGCAGCCTCGCCGGTCATCGTTCCGACACCAACCGGCCGCACGTCACGCTGACGGTGGCCGGCGAGTTGGGCGACGGCGTGGACGACGCGCTGCTGCCACTGCTGTCCCGCCTTCCACTGCGCTGCGTTCTCGGGGCTCCGATGCTGTTCGGTGCCGGGCGGTCCGTCACGCTCGTCCGTCTCGTCGTGCCGACTGCGGAATTGCTGCAGCTGCATGACGAGGTGCACCGAATCTGCCTGCCGCACATGACGGACGGGCCGCTGCCGCACGCAGACCCGGGACACTGGACTCCGCACGTCACGCTGGCGCGGCGTGTCCCTGCCGACCAGTTGCCGGCAGCGCTGGCGGTGCCGGGCGTTGTGCAGGACATCCCCGCCACCGCCGCCGGGTTACGGCACTGGGACGGCAACGCGCGGGTTGAGCACCAGATCAGTTGACCGGCAGCGCAGCCATTCCGTCGGTGAGCAGCCGTAGACCGAACGCGAAGCGCGCGCTGGGATCCTCGCTCCAGACGGTCTGCCCGACCTCGGCGCCCGCGGCATCCCATTGCAACCGCGATTGTTCATCGGCGGTGAATCCCAGCACGTAGTAGATCACCGTGCGAGCGGCGAGCTCGGCGTGTCCGGGCGCCACACCGGCTTCGCGGGCGGCGGAGGCCAACCGCTCGAGTACGGCGGTCATCGCGTCGGACTGCCCGGCGGCAAAACTGGCGGATACCAGCTCGGCGCCATCGGTGTGCGACAGCAGTGCGTCGCGCAACTGTTGGCACGTCGCGCCGATTTGTGCACGCCAATCGCCTGCGACGTCACCGAGCGGCTGCAGGATCCGGTCCGCGACGGCTCCGAGGAGCTGCTGCTTGTTGGCGAAATGCCAGTAGAGGGCGCCGGGGGAGACGTTGAGCTCGCGGGCGAGACGGCGCATCGACAGATCCGCCATCCCGTAGTTGTCCAGCAGTGACGTCGCCATGTCGACCACGTCGCGTTTGTGGAGCTGCACGCCCATACCCTAACCTGAACGGTGTTCAATTGTCGGCTCGCCGACGTGTTCAATTGTCGGCTCGCCGACGTGTTCAATTGGCCAAGGGAGACGATCTGGTGACCGACATTCTGATTCAGGCGCGCGAGCAGGTATTGGAACGCGGCGAGGGCCTCGATCAGGACCAGACACTTCAGGTGCTGCAACTGCCTGACGACCAGCTCGACGCACTGCTCGAGCTCGCCCACGAAGTTCGGATGAAGTGGTGCGGTCCCGACGTCGAGGTCGAGGGCATCATCAGCCTCAAGACCGGGGGCTGCCCCGAGGACTGCCATTTCTGTTCGCAGTCCGGCCTTTTCGCGTCACCGGTGCGCAGCGCATGGCTCGACATTCCCAGCCTGGTGGAAGCCGCCAAGCAGACCGCCAAGACCGGAGCCACCGAGTTCTGTATCGTCGCCGCCGTCCGCGGCCCCGACGAGCGCCTGCTCGCGCAGGTCGCCGCCGGCATCGAGGCGATCCGCAACGAGGTCGACATCCAGATCGCATGCTCACTGGGCATGCTCACCCAGGACCAGGTCGAGCAGCTTTCGGCGATGGGCGTGCACCGCTACAACCACAACCTCGAGACCGCCCGCTCGTTCTTCACCAACGTCGTGACCACGCATTCCTGGGAAGAGCGATGGGACACACTGCAAATGGTGCGCGAAGCCGGCATGGAGGTGTGCTGCGGCGGCATTCTCGGCATGGGGGAGACGCTGGAGCAGCGCGCCGAATTCGCCGCGAACCTCGCAGAGCTCGACCCGCACGAGGTCCCGCTGAACTTCCTGAACCCGCGCCCGGGGACCCCGTTCGGCGATCTCGAGGTACTGCCCGCTTCGGAGGCGCTCAAGGCCGTCGCGGCGTTCCGGCTTGCGCTGCCGCGCACGATGCTGCGGTTCGCGGGCGGGCGCGAGATCACTCTCGGCGACCTGGGTGCCAAGCAGGGCATCCTCGGTGGCATCAACGCCGTCATCGTCGGCAATTACCTGACGACGCTCGGCCGGCCCGCCGAGGCTGATCTGCAGCTCCTCGACGATCTTCAGATGCCGATCAAGGCGCTCAATGCCACCCTCTAGTTCGGCGGCACGGTAGAACCGAAGGTGATGGTCACCGACAGCACAGAGCTGCCCGCCCCCGTCGGCGCAGGCGCCTACAACGTCTACACCGGTATTGCGCAGATCGAGCCGGGTGGCGTGAGCATCCCCACCGCTGCCCAGCTCGGCCTGGAACCGCCGCGGTTCTGCGCCGCCTGCGGCCGCCGGATGATCGTCCAGGTCCGCCCGGACGGCTGGTGGGCCAAGTGTTCTCGGCACGGGCTGGTGGACTCCACAGATCTGGATCAGTACCGATGACCGCACCCTCCAGGGCGCCCGAGGTCCCCCGCAACAAAGCATTGGCGTTCGTGGTGATAGGTCTGGCCGCAGCGGGAGTCCTCGTCGGAGCACTGTGGGCGTGGCTCGCGCCGCCGATCAACGGCGTCATCGCGCTGACCCGCAGCAGTGACCGGGTGAAGGCCTACCTGGGTGCTGAATCGGACAACTGGTTCACATCCGCATTCCTGGTGGTCGGCATGCTGTCGGTGCTCGCGGTTGTCGCGGCAGTCCTGGTGTGGCAGTTCACCTCACACCGGGGACCGGCGATGGCGGCGGCGCTGAGCATCGGCTCGGTCGCTGCGGCGGGTTCTGCGGTGGGTGTCGGCGCGCTGCTGGCGCACCTGCGCTACGGCGCGATCGACATTGCTTCCGCTCCGGTGTCCGAAGAGCAGCGGGTGTACTACATCACCGAGGCGCCGTCGGTGTTCTTCGGGCACTCGGCCGCGCAGATCGCTGCCACCCTGCTGTTCCCCGCGGCAGTGGCGGCCACGGTGTATCTGCTTGCTGCAGTGGCCAGTTCACGCGACGATCTGGGTGCGTGGCCGCCGATCGAGTATCAGTACCCGCCTATTGGTCGAATCGCGACAGCGGCTGACGCTCCACCTGCCGCCCCAGCACCACCTTCGCCGTGATCCTGCCGAGCGTGAGCATGCCCCGGTAGGTCGACGGGTTGAGCAGCGTCGGCCATTTGGTCCTGGCGATGTGGGCGCGCAGCGGTCGGCCGGCGAATCGGTCTCGTAGCCATCGCAGCGTCATCGGCGCCGACATCGGATGCAGCAGCAGGTGCTCGCTGAGCATGTCGCGGTGATAGGTGACGCTGGCGCCGCCCCTGGTGTAGGTGTCGGTCAGCTCGTCGATGTCGTCGACGGAGATGATGCGGTCGTGCACGGCCTGGACGACCAGCACCGGGGTCTTCGGCGCGCAGGTGCCCAGCTTGATGCTGTCGAAGACGTGCTGGACCTCCGGCGTCAGAAGGATCTCCTCCAGCGGCCGGTCCACCATGTGAGCCATGTCCTTGCCGACGAGGGTCAGCATTGCTTGTGCGGTGGTCATCTTCTCGATCCGCGCGAGCATGGCTTTGCCTTCGACGGTGGCGTGCTCTTGGATGATGCGATCGAGGTCCGGATAGATATGGGTCAGCGCGGCGACGACCATCGCGGGCAGGCCCGAGTAGATGCTTCCGTTGAGGCGGCGGAACGCATGTCCGAGGTCTCCGACGGGGGAGCCGAGGACCGCGCCGACGACGTTGAGCTCGGGTGCGTAGCTCTCCTGCACCTCGGCCGCCCACGCTGAGGCCAGGCCGCCGCCCGAGTAGCCCCACAGCCCAACGGGGGCACTGGTCTTGAGTCCCAGCGGAGCGTGGTTGAGTGCGGCGCGCACGCCGTCGAGGACGTGGTACCCGGGCTCGTAGGGGGCGCCCCACATGCCCGCGGTGCCCTCGTGATCGGGCACCGACACTGCCCAGCCTTCGGCCAGGGCGGCGGCGACCAGAAGAAATTCGAACTGCGCCACCGCGCCGATGGCTTTGGCGCCTCGACGCAGCGCATAGGACGGAAAGCAGCGTCCGGCCACCGCGTCGATCGCGCACTGGTAGGACACGATCGGCGTCGGGCCCTCGGACGTGCGCTCCGTAGGCACGACCACGGTGGTGACGGTGGCTTGCGGCTCGCCGTTGAGGTCGGTGGTGCGGTAGAGAAGCTGGGTCGCGTGGAACTTCTGGGGAATGAGGCCCAGGAATGCGAGCTCGACGTCGCGCGATCGCAGGATGGTGCCGGGACGGGCGTGCTCGTAGCCGGCGGGCGGCTGGTAGAACGCGTCCTTGGCGGGGACGACGGGTCGGCTCCTGGGCTGCAACGGCTCATGCGGAGCGTGGCCGATCCATTCTGGTTCGGCGCTCGACCGTGCGGCATTGCCCAAGTCCATCCCGGCATTGTTACTTAAGAAGGCTTTAAGAATCCAGTCGACTCACCCGGGAGGGCGCAACGCAGCGAATTCGTCGGTCACGCGGTAGCGGGAGTCGGTGAACCGGTACAGCGCCGCGGGACGGCCCCCGCTGCGGCCGGATCGTGCGGTGGTACCGGTCCTGGTGATCACGTGCCGCCGTTCGAGGACACGCTGCAGGTTGGTGGCGTCGACCGGGTGCCCGAGCGCCGCACTGTAGATGTCGCGCAGTGTCGACAGCGCGAATTCGTCTGGCGCCAAGGCGAATCCGATATTGGTGTAGGAGAGCTTGGCGACCAGGCGGGTGCGTGCGTGCTCGACCATCGGCGCGTGGTCGAACGCCATCGGCGGCATGCTGCTGACGGGGTGCCAGCGGGTGTCGGGGGGAAGTTCCGGTGTTGCGGGGGAGGGCACCAGGCCGAGGAACGTCGAAGCGATGGTGCGGGGGCCGGGAACACGGGCGGGGTCGGAGAACACGGCCAGTTGTTCGAGGTGCGCGAGCTCTTTGAGGTCGACCTTCTCCGCGAGCTGACGCGAGACCGAGCTCGTCAGATCTTCGTCGGAGTCCAGCCGACCGCCCGGAAGGGACCACTTTTCCTTCTCCGGTTCGAGCGCGCGCTGCCACAACAGCACGTGAAGTGCAGGTTTCCGCGAAGTAGCGGGCTGGAGAACCTGCCGCACCTGGAACACCACGGCGAGCACCTCGTGTTCAGTGCTAGTATGAGCCATGTTTTCGATTGTAAGTCGAAAACCTCGATGAGTGAAGGAGACGGCGATGACGGTTCTCGCGAACGAACTTGCGGACCGGATCGTGGACGGCCCCGGCGGGTTTTCCGGTGTCGACGGTGACGAGGAGTGGGCCGCCGAAGTGCGCCGCCTGCTCAAGCTCCGTGGTGCGACGCTGCTGGCACACAACTATCAGCTACCCGCCATCCAGGACGTCGCCGACCACGTCGGGGACTCTCTGGCCCTGTCCAGGATCGCCGCCGAGGCACCCGAGGACACAATCGTCTTCGCCGGCGTGCACTTCATGGCCGAGACCGCCAAGATCCTCTCGCCGGACAAGACGGTTCTGATCCCGGACCAGCGGGCGGGATGCTCGCTGGCCGATTCGATCACCGCCGACGAGCTGCGGGCCTGGAAAGCCGAGCATCCGGATGCTGTCGTGGTGTCCTACGTCAACACCACCGCCGCAGTGAAGGCCGAGACCGACATCTGCTGCACGTCCTCGAACGCGGTGGAGGTCGTAGCCTCCATTCCCGAGGACCGCGAGGTGCTGTTCTGCCCCGACCAGTTCCTCGGGGCGCACGTGCGCCGGATGACCGGTCGCAAGAACCTGCACGTCTGGGCCGGCGAATGCCACGTGCACGCCGGTATCAACGGCGACGAACTCGCCGACCAGGCGAGGGCGCATCCTGATGCGGAGCTGTTCGTGCATCCCGAATGTGGTTGCGCCACTTCGGCTCTCTACCTTGCCGGGGAGGGTGCCGTCCCGGCGGATCGGGTGAAGATCCTGTCCACGGGCGGCATGCTCGACGCCGCGCGGCAGACAGGCGCCCGCCAGGTTCTGGTGGCCACCGAGGTCGGCATGCTGCACCAGTTGCGCCGCGCTGCACCGGATGTCGACTTCCGGGCCGTGAACGACCGCGCGTCGTGCCGTTACATGAAGATGATCACTCCGGCCGCGATGTTGCGCTGCCTCATCGAGGGCGCCGACGAGGTCCATGTGGACGCGGATGTCGCAGCGGCGGGACGCAAGAGCGTCCAGCGAATGATCGAGATCGGGCAGCCCGGCGGCGGGGAATGACCAGGTGCGGCGGCAGCGGCCTCGCCGCCTGCGGCGGCAGCGGATTCTGGCGCCAGCGTGCCGACGTCGTCGTCGTCGGCACCGGTGTCGCGGGGCTCGCGGCCGCGCTCGCGGCACATCGCCGCGGGCGCAAGGTCGTGCTGCTGAGCAAGGCCGGTGAAACGGCGACGTTCTATGCCCAGGGTGGGATCGCGGTCGTCCTGCCCGACACCGACGATTCCGTCGAGGCTCATGTCGCCGACACGCTCGCGGCCGGTGCGGGGCTGTGCGATGCGGAGGCGGTCCGCTCGATTGTCGCCGACGGGTATCGCGCGGTCGCCGAACTAGTTTCTGCCGGTGCGCATTTCGACGAAGCCGCGCCGGGGCGGTGGGCGCTGACGCGCGAGGGCGGCCACACCCGCCGACGCATCATCCACTCGGGTGGGGACGCGACCGGCGCGGAGGTGCAACGCGCTCTCGACCACGCCGCAGCGACGCTCGACGTCCGGCGCAACCACGTCGCACTCGACCTGATCCTCGACGACGGTGCCGTCGCCGGTGTCACGGTTCTCAGCGAGGACGGCCTCGGCGCGGTGTACGCGCCGTCGGTGATCCTCGCGACCGGCGGTCTGGGACATCTGTATTCGGCCACCACGAATCCGGACGGATCGACCGGTGACGGCGTGGCTCTGGCGATGTGGGCCGGGCTTGCGGTCACCGACCTCGAGTTCATCCAGTTCCATCCGACCATGCTCTATACCGGCGGCGGGGGGCGGCGTCCGCTGATCACCGAGGCGCTCCGCGGCGAAGGCGCGAAACTGCATGATCGCGAGGGCCTTTCGGTGACCGACGGGGTCCACCCGATGGGTGACCTCGCGCCGCGCGACGTCGTCGCGGCGGCGATCGAGGCGCGGCTGTCTTCGACCGGGGACGAGTGCGTCTACCTGGACGCACGCAGCGTAAAACACTTCGCGACTAGGTTCCCGACGGTCAACGCGGCGTGTCTGAGTGCAGGTATCGACCCGACGCGTGACCCGATCCCTGTCGTGCCGGGCGCGCACTACAGCTGCGGCGGTGTGCACACCGACGTGTACGGGCGTACCGAGTTACCAGGGCTTTTCGCTGCGGGGGAGGTGGCCCGGACCGGTATGCACGGCGCCAACCGGCTGGCGTCCAACAGTCTGCTCGAAGGCCTGGTGGTCGGCGGCCGGGCGGGTGCGGCGGCGGCGCACCACGCCGACGCCGCGGGGCCGAGCCGTGTCCTCGATCCGGTACCGCCGGTGCGGCAGGCGTTGGCCCGAGCCGACCTGCAGCGCGCGATGACTCGGTACGCATCGGTCGTTCGCAGCGGTGACGGCCTGCGCGAGCTGGCTGACCGACTCCAGGTCGCGACCCCACGGGCGCTGCGCTCACGGACCGACTTCGAGGACGCAGCGCTGACGACGGTGGCCGGCGCGGTGGCCGCAGCGGCGTTGGCGCGTACCGAAACTCGCGGATGCCACCACCGCTCTGATTACCCCGAGACCGATCCGGCGCAGGCCGTCAGCACTGCGCACTCGGTGCGTGCGGCAGTGGGGTGCCCATGACGCTCACCGACGCCGAGCTCGCCGAGGCTCGTGCTGTGATCGCGCGCGCCCTCGACGAGGATCTGCGCTACGGACCTGACGTGACGACGCAGGCCACGGTGCCCGCGGAGGCCCGCACCACCGCGTCGATGGTGTCCCGCGAGGAGGGCGTCGTCGCCGGCCTGGACCTGGCGCTACTGGTGCTCGACGAGGTGCTCGGACCCGACGGCTACCACGCCGAGCATCGAGTGGCCGACGGGACCCGGCTCGAACCGGGCGCAGTCGCGCTCGCCGTGGCAGGACCGACACGCGGACTGCTCACCGCGGAACGAACGATGCTGAACCTGGTGTGTCACCTGTCGGGGATCGCGACCGCGACCGCGGCGTGGGTCGAGGCGGTGTCCGGAACCCGCGCCCAGATCAGAGATACCCGCAAGACGCTGCCGGGACTGCGTGCGCTGCAGAAGTACGCGGTGCGGGTCGGAGGCGGGATCAACCATCGGATGGGTCTCGGCGACGCCGCGCTGATCAAGGACAACCACGTGGCGGCCGCCGGATCCGTCGTCGCCGCACTGCGCGAAGTCCGTTCCGCGGCACCGAATTTGCCCTGCGAGGTCGAGGTCGACTCACTGGAGCAGCTCGACGAGGTCCTTGCCGAAGACGTCGAACTGGTGCTGCTGGACAACTTCCCGGTGTGGCAGACGCAGATCGCGGTGCAGCGTAGGGACTCGCGCTCTCCGATGACGAAACTGGAGTCCTCGGGCGGGCTCGCCTTGGAGAACGCGGCCGACTACGCGGGCACCGGCGTGGACTACCTTGCGGTGGGTGCCCTGACGCATTCGGTCCGCGTCCTCGATCTGGGGTTAGATCTGTAGACCATGAAGCTGGCGGCCCTGGTGGTGGCGGTGATCGCGCTAGGCGTCTCGGTACTCGCGCTGATGCGCACGTTCGACAGCGAGCCGGACTACACCGACGCCGCGCGCACCGATGCGAAGAATGCCATCTGCTCGGCGTTCGAGATGGTGCGAACCGGTGTCGCGACCAACACCAATGTCGAGCCTCCCGGCGGGTCCGATGACATTGCCGGCGCGCTGGCGGTCTCGGCGAATGCCCGCGTCGCGCTGTTCGACGGCGGCCAGTATCTGTTGGCCCGTCTGGATCCGGCCACACCTTCGGATCTTGCGGGCGAGGTCCGGCGCTTCGCCAACCAACTGATGGACATCGGAGCGGCGGCCACCGCGGGGGTGCCCAACAGCGATCCCGTGCAGGCAGGGCGCCTCAAGGACGCCGAGGCCGCAAGTGCGGCGATCAGCGGGCGCTGCCGGTGATCAGGCAGCCGCGGGGCCTCGCCGCACCAGTGCCAGCACCACGGCGGCGGTGGCGAAGAGCCCGGAGACGATGCGGTTGAGCACCGTCTGCTGGCGCGGCGTGCGCAACCAGGTCAGCAGCCGCACCGCGAGAGCGGTGTAGAGCCCCATCACGACCAGGTCGACCGCGACCATCGTGATCCCGATCGTCAGGTACTGCGCCAGCAGCGGCGAGGTGGGCACGACGAACTGCGGCATCACGGCAAGGAAGAACAGCAGTCCCTTCGGGTTGGTGGCGTTGACGAGGAAGCCACGGACCAGCAGCGACGCCGCACCTCCGTCGACACCGCGATCGAGCTGAGCGTTCAGGTCGATCGCCGCGGATCTCCACTGGCGCACCGCCAGGTAGGCGAGATACGCCACACCCAGCCATTTGATGACCGTGAACGCAAGTATCGAGCTGGCGACCGCTGCACCCAGCCCGATGGCGACCAGGGTCAGTTGCAACATCAAGCCCACTTCGAGGCCGACGATGCTCCAGTAGCCGCGCTTGACGCCGTGCGTCAGACCCGTCGCCATGGACTGGACGGCGCCCGGTCCCGGCGTCAGCGCGATGACGATCGCGGCACCCAGGAACGCCAACCACAATTGCCAGGTCATGAAATGAGTGTGTCAGGTCAGGTCAAGCGATATCGGCGACGAAAACACCCGACCTCTTCAGGAGCATCTGCGCCACCTTGGGCAGCGACGGGTCCTCGGTGCCTGCGGGCACCACCCGCGGCCGTACCAGGTGCAGCGTCTTGCTCCCCATCTGCAGCTCCGCCTCGCCGGCGGCCAGCACGTTCTTGGCCCAATTGGTCTTGCCGTGCGCCAGGCCGATGGCCACCACGTCGCCTTTGCGGTAGGGAGTGATGATCGTCTCGTACTGCTTTCCCGACGTGCGGCCACGGTGCTTGATCACCGCGAGGCCGGGCATCCGTTTCGACAGAGGTCGCAGCAGCGGGTTGATGTACTTGATCTGCAGCTTTTCGAACCACACCGGGAAGATCATCGGTACGCCCGGGGCGTTGTTGGGGTGGTTGCTTCTGTTCGTCCGATCGGACATGACGCCTCCGATACTGATTTGTGCAGCTCTGGGACAATGGTCAGCGTGAATGTATCGCCAGCGCTACTGCGGCGCATCGACCTGCGTGGGGCTGCGCTGTCGGCGGCCGGTTTGCGCACGGCCCTGCCGCGCGGTGGTGTCGACGTCGACGCGGTCGTTCCGAAGGTTCGGCCCATTGTCGACGCGGTCGCGGCGCGCGGCGCCGACGCGGCGCTCGAGTACGGCGCGGCGTTCGACGGCGTCCGTCCGGACCAGGTCCGCGTGCCCTCCGGGAAACTCACAGAAGCTCTCGATCAGCTCGATGCCGACGTGCGCACCGCGCTGGAGGTCGCGATCGAACGCGCTCGCGCCGTGCACGCCGACCAACGCCGCACCGACACGACGACCACGCTGGCGCCCGGCGCGACCGTCACCGAGCGCTGGGTGCCTGTCGAACGCGTTGGCCTCTACGTCCCGGGTGGCAATGCCGTCTACCCGTCGAGTGTCGTCATGAATGTCGTCCCGGCGCAGACGGCCGGCGTCGACTCGCTGGTGATCGCCAGCCCACCGCAGGCCGAATTCTCGGGTCTGCCGCACCCGACGATCCTCGCGGCGGCCGCCTTGCTGGGCGTCGACGAAGTGTGGGCCGTCGGCGGCGCGCAAGCGGTCGCGCTGTTGGCCTACGGCGGCACGGACATCGACGGGAGCGAGCTGGCGCCGGTCGACATGATCACCGGGCCCGGCAACATCTATGTCACCGCCGCCAAACGGATCTGCCGCTCGCAGGTCGGTATCGACGCCGAAGCCGGCCCGACCGAGATCGCGATCCTGGCCGACCACACCGCCGACCCGGTGCACGTCGTCGCCGACCTGATCAGCCAGGCCGAACACGACGAAATGGCCGCCAGCGTGCTGGTCACCGACAGCCCCGAACTCGCGGACGCAACCGATCGTGAGCTGGCCGTGCAGTTGGAGACGACCGTGCACCGTGAGCGGGTGGAGGCAGCACTGCGCGGGCCGCAATCGGCGATCGTGCTGGTCGACGACATCGCGGCCGGGGTGCGGACGGTGAACGCGTACGCCGCCGAACACCTCGAGATCCAGACCGCGGATGCGGCTGCCGTGGCGGGCCGGATCCGTTCTGCTGGAGCTGTTTTCGTTGGCCCGTGGTCTCCGGTCAGCCTCGGGGACTACTGCGCGGGGTCCAACCACGTCTTGCCGACCGCCGGATGCGCGAGGCATTCCAGCGGTCTGTCGGTGCAGACCTTCCTGCGCGGAATCCATGTCGTCGACTACAGCGAAGCGGCGCTCAAAGACGTGTCCGGACACGTGATCACATTGGCCAACGCCGAGAATCTGCCGAGCCACGGTGAAGCGGTGCGCCGGAGGTTCGAGTGACGTCATCTGTTCCCGGCGGCGGCGTCTCTCTCGACGAGCTGCCGCTTCGTGACGATCTGCGCGGCAAATCGCCCTATGGTGCACCACAACTGGTTGTTCCGGTGCGTCTGAACACCAATGAGAATCCGCATCCGCCCACACCGGCGCTCGTCGATGACGTCGCCGACTCGGTGCGCGAGGCGGCACGGGAATTGCACCGGTACCCCGACCGCGACGCCGTCGCCCTGCGCACCGACCTGGCGGCCTACCTGACGGCGCAGACCGGGACCGCCGTCGGAGTCGGCAACGTCTGGGCGGCCAACGGCTCCAACGAGATTCTGCAGCAGCTGCTGCAGGCTTTCGGTGGGCCGGGGCGCAGCGCGCTCGGTTTCGTGCCGTCGTACTCGATGCACCCGATCATCTCCGACGGCACCCAGACCCATTGGCTGGTGGCCAACCGTGCCGAGGATTTCGGTCTCGACGCGGCGGTGGCCGCCACGGCGATCAAAGAGCACAACCCCGACGTCGTCTTCGTCACCAGCCCCAACAACCCGTCCGGACAGAGCGTTTCGCTCGATGATCTACGGCTGCTGCTCGACGCCATGAACGGCGGCATCATGATCGTCGACGAAGCCTACGGCGAATTCTCGTCGCAGCCCAGCGCGATCGCGCTGCTCGACGCCTACCCGACCAAGCTCGTCGTCAGCCGGACCATGAGCAAGGCATTCGCCTTCGCGGGCGGGCGTCTCGGTTACCTGATCGCCGCGCCCGCCGTCATCGACGCGATGCTTCTGGTGCGCCTGCCGTACCACCTCTCATCGGTCACACAGGCCGCCGCCCGCGCCGCGCTGCGCCACGCCGACGACACCCTCGGCAGCGTCGCGACGCTGATCGCAGAACGCGAAAGGGTGTCCGAAGCGTTGGCAGGCATGGGTTTCCGCGTGATTCCCAGCGACGCGAACTTCGTGCTCTTCGGGCACTTCGCCGATGCGCCCGCGACCTGGCAGCGCTACCTGGACGAGGGCGTGCTCATCCGCGATGTCGGCATCCCCGGCTATCTGCGCACCACCATCGGCCTGGCCGACGAGAACGACGCGCTGCTGTCCGCCAGCGCCCGGATAGGAGCATCATGACCAGTCCGAACCGCCGAGCCCGAGTAGAGCGCAAGACCAAAGAGTCCGACATCGTCGTCGAGCTCGACCTTGACGGCACCGGTGTGGTCCGTGTCGAGACCGGAGTTCCGTTCTTCGACCACATGCTCACGTCGCTGGGCACCCACGCCAGCTTCGACCTCACGGTGAAAGCGGTGGGCGACATCGAGATCGAGGGTCACCACACCATCGAGGACACCGCGATCGTGCTCGGGCAGGCGCTTGCCCAGGCGCTCGGCGACAAGAAGGGCATCCGCCGCTTCGGCGATGCTTTCATCCCAATGGACGAGTGCCTCGCGCACGCCGCCGTCGACGTCTCCGGCCGCCCGTACTTCGTCCACACCGGCGAACCCGAGTACATGGTCGAGTTCACGATCGCCGGATCGTCGGCGCCGTACCACACCGTGGTCAATCGGCACGTCTTCGAGTCGCTGGCCTACAACGCGCGGATCGCACTGCATGTGCGCACCCTGTACGGGCGCGACCCGCATCACATCACCGAGGCCGAGTACAAGGCCGTCGCCCGGGCTCTGCGTCAGGCCGTCGAGTACGACCCGCGCGTCACCGGCGTGCCGTCCACCAAAGGCACTCTATGACAAAGAAACTCGTGGTCCTCGATTACGGCTCTGGCAACCTGCGCTCGGCGCAGCGTGCCCTGGAGCGGGTCGGAGCGCAGGTCGAGGTGACCGCCGATCCCGCGGCGGCCGCCAACGCCGACGGACTCGTCGTGCCTGGTGTGGGCGCATTCGAGGCCTGCATGGCGGGCCTTGGGGAAATCGGCGGCGGGAAGATCATCGCCGACCGGCTGGCCGCAGAGCGGCCGGTCCTCGGCGTGTGCGTCGGCATGCAGATCCTGTTCTCGCGCGGTGTGGAGTTCGGCGTCGAGACCGCCGGATGCGGGCAGTGGCCCGGCGCGGTGGTCCGGCTGGATGCGCCGGTGATCCCGCACATGGGCTGGAACGTCGTCGATGCTCCGTCGGACAGCGTGCTGTTCAAGGGCATTGGCGCAGACACCCGTTTCTACTTCGTGCACTCCTACGCCGCCCAGCAGTGGGATGGTGACCCCGAGGCGCGGCTGACCTGGGCGACGCACCACGTGCCGTTCCTGGCTGCCGTCGAGAGCGGGCCGTTGTCGGCGACCCAGTTCCACCCGGAGAAGAGTGGGGACGCCGGCGCCGAATTACTGTCGAACTGGGTCGGAGCGCTAAATTGACCGTCGTGAATTCGCGACTCATCCTCCTGCCCGCTGTCGACGTCGTCGAAGGCCGCGCGGTGCGCCTGGTGCAGGGACAGGCAGGCAGCGAGACGGAGTACGGGTCGGCACTCGACGCCGCGATGACGTGGCAGCGCGACGGCGCCGAATGGATTCACCTCGTCGATCTCGACGCCGCGTTCGGGCGCGGCTCCAACCGCGATCTGCTCGCTGAGGTCGTCGGAAAGCTCGACGTGGCCGTCGAACTCTCCGGCGGCATCCGCGACGACGAGTCCCTGGCCGCTGCGCTGGCTACCGGCTGCGCCCGCGTGAACATCGGGACCGCCGCGCTGGAGAACCCGCAATGGTGCGCCAAGATCGTGGCCGAGCATGGTGACCGTGTCGCCGTGGGGCTCGACGCCAAGATCGAGGACGGGCAGTACCGGCTGCGCGGACGCGGCTGGGAAACCGACGGCGGCGACCTGTGGACTGTGCTGGAACGTCTGGACAGCGAAGGGTGCTCGCGGTTCGTCGTCACCGATGTGACCAAGGACGGCACTCTCAACGGTCCGAACCTGGAGTTGCTGAGCCAGGTGTGCGAGCGTACCGACGCGCCGGTCATCGCGTCCGGCGGCGTGTCGAGTCTTGACGATCTGCGGGCGATCGCGACGCTGACCGACCGGGGTGTGGAAGGCGCGATCGTCGGAAAAGCTCTGTACGCGGGACGATTCACGCTGCCGCAGGCGCTCGATGCGGTCGCCACGTGAGCCTGGACCGCGCGCAACTGGCCGATCTCCTCGCCGTCGCGGCGGGGGTACTCGACGCCGCCTCCGGGCAGTTCGTCGCCGGGCACCGTGCCGACTCGGCAGTTGCCAAGAAGGGCAACGACTTCGCGACCGAGGTGGACCTGGCCATCGAGCGCCGCGTGGTGGCCGAGCTGACGAAGCTGACCGGGATCGGCGTGCACGGCGAGGAGTTCGGCGGGGAGGCGATCGACTCCGAACTGGTATGGGTGCTCGACCCGATCGACGGCACGTTCAACTACGCGGCGGGCCTGCCCACCGCGGCGATCCTGCTGGGCCTGCTGGCCGACGGCGAACCGGTGCTGGGGCTGACCTGGCTGCCGTTCATGTCGCAGAGCTTCACCTCGATAGTCGACGGGCCGGTGCAGTGCAACGGCTCCGATCTCGACAGCCTCGACACGGCCGCACTCGGCGAATCCATCGTCGGCATCGGCACGTTCAACATCGACTCGCGCGGACGCTATCCCGGCCGCTACCGAGCCAAGGTGCTCGAAGGTCTGAGCCGGGAATGCTCGCGTGTGCGCATGCACGGCGCCACCGGTATCGACCTCGCCTATGTTGCCGCGGGAATCCTCGGTGGCGCAATCAGTTTCGGCCACCACATCTGGGACCACGCAGCGGGAGTGGCTCTGGTGCGGGCCGCGGGCGGCGTGGTGACGGACCTGTCTGGCGAGCAGTGGACGTCGTCCTCGCCGTCGGCGCTGGCCGCCGCGCCCGGTGTGCACGAGGAGATCCTCAAGATCGTCAAGGCCGCCGGTGATCCGAAGGACTATCTGTGAGCACCGCGGGCGGTGTCGCGACCCGGGTGATCCCGTGCCTGGACGTCGATGACGGCAGGGTGGTCAAGGGTGTCAACTTCGCGAACCTTCGCGACGCGGGCGATCCGGTCGAGCTCGCCGCCGCCTACGACGCCGAAGGGGCCGACGAGCTGACCTTCCTGGATGTCACCGCGTCGTCGTCGGGCCGCACCACGATGCTGGAGGTGGTGCGGCGCACCGCCGAGCAGGTCTTCATCCCGCTGACGGTCGGCGGCGGTGTGCGTTCGGTCGCCGATGTCGACGTGCTGTTGCGTGCCGGCGCCGACAAGGTGTCGGTGAACACAGCCGCGATCGCGCGCCCGGAACTGCTGTCGGAGTTGTCCCGCCAGTTCGGATCTCAGTGCATTGTGTTGTCGGTCGATGCGCGGACAGTCCCCGAGGGCCAGGAAGGAAGTGTGCCGACACCGTCGGGCTGGGAAGTCACCACGCACGGCGGACGGCGCGGCACCGGGATCGACGCCGTCGAATGGGCCGCTCGCGGCGCCGAGCTCGGCGTGGGCGAGATCCTGCTGAATTCGATGGATGCCGACGGCACCAAAGCCGGCTTCGACCTTCCGATGCTGCGCGCGGTGCGCGGCGCGGTGACGGTCCCGGTGATCGCCAGCGGAGGCGCAGGCGCCGCGGAACATTTCGCGCCCGCCGTTGTTGCAGGTGCCGACGCCGTGTTGGCGGCCAGCGTGTTCCACTTCGGGGACCTGACCATCGGCGAGGTGAAGGCGGCGATGGCGGCTGAAGGGATCACCGTCCGATGAGTCTGGACCCGGCGATCGCGTCGCGGCTCAAGCGCAACGCCGACGGCCTGTTCACCGCCGTGGTGCAGGAGCGTGCGACGGGCCAGGTGCTGATGGTCGCGTGGATGGACGACGCTGCGCTGGCCCGCACGCTGGAAACCCGTGAGGCGACCTACTTCTCGCGGTCCCGCGGCGAGCAGTGGGTGAAGGGCCTGACGTCGGGGCATACCCAGCATGTGTATTCGGTACGGCTCGATTGCGACGGCGACACCGTGTTGCTGGAGGTCGACCAGGTCGGCGGCGCCTGCCATACCGGTGATCACACCTGCTTCGACGCCGACTTGCTGCTGGCGCCCGAGTCTTAGATGATGCGCGGCGCCGAGCGTCGAGATATGGCGCTGATTCGCCGCATAGTTGCACAACAACTCGACGTTCGAGGTCGAGTCTTAGATGATGCGCGCGGCTTTCGCGCGCGCCGTCCAGCGTCCCTCGTCGTAACCCACCACCACGGGATGGGCGAACGCCTCCGACACCGTCTCCGTCGTAATCGTCTCGCGCGCAGGCCCGCTGGCCACAGTGCGCCCCTCGGAGATCAGCAATGCGTGCGTGGTCGTGATCGGCAGCTCTTCGAGATGGTGCGTCACGAGGATCGACGCTACCTCGGGATGGGTCTGGTCGAGAGAGTCGATGGTCTCCAGCAGTTGTTCGCGCGCAGCCACATCCAACCCGGTCGACGGTTCATCGAGCAGCAGCAGGCGGGGTTCGGCGATCAGCGCCCTGGCGATCAGCGTGCGCCCACGCTCGCCCTGTGACAGGGTCGGCCACACGTCGCCGGCCTTGTGCGACAACCCGACAGCGGCGATCATCGCGTCGGCGCGCTCGTCCTCTTCGGTAGACGCCGTCCACCGCATCGGAGTGTCGATGGTCGCGGTGATGCCCGTCATCACGACTTCGCGGACCGTCAGCGAATACTGCAGCTGATGGCGCGGGTTGACGTGACCGATGGAATGCCGCAGCACGGACAGGTCCACCCGCCCCATCTGCTGACCCAGAATGCGCACGGTTCCTGACGTCGGGAACGTGTTCGCCGCGCAGAAACCCAACAGGGTGCTCTTGCCGGCGCCGTTGGGGCCGAGCAGCGCCCAGTGCTCACCTTCGTTCACCGTCAGCGAGATGCCGTCGATGATCTGTTTGCCGTTGCGGCGGAACGTGACCTCGTCGAGCTCGAGGACGGCCGTCATGCCGATTGGCGTTGGCGCAGCACCTCAAGGGCCTTGTCGGCGTGGGTGTCCATGCTGAACTCGCTGGCGATGACCTCCAGGACGGTGCGGTCGGTGTCGATGACGAAGGTCGTCCGCTTGACCGGCATGAACTTGCCGAGCAGTCCGCGCTTGACGCCGAATTGCGTGGCCACCACGCCCTCGGTGTCGGACAGCAGGGGATAGTCGAAATTCTGCTTGTCGGCGAACTGCGCCTGCTTGTCGACGGTGTCGGCGCTGATCCCCACCCGGCTGGCACCCACCGCCGCGAACTCGGCCGCGAGATCGCGGAAGTGACACGCTTCTTTCGTGCACCCGGGCGTCATCGCGGCCGGATAGAAGAACAGCACGATCGGTCCGTCGGCGAGGAGCTCGGAGAGCGTCCTCGTCGTTCCCGTCTGATCAGGAAGTTCGAAGTCGGCTACGCGATCACCACGATTCATGCTCTCAACGGTACTTCTGGGAGGATGTCGGGGTGCAGACGACCGCCAACCTCACCACGACGACGTCGCGTGAGGACTTCCGGGCGCTGGCCGCTGAGCATCGGGTGGTCCCGGTGACCCGCAAAGTGCTCGCCGACAGCGAGACGCCGCTGTCGGCGTATCGCAAGCTCGCCGCCAACCGCCCCGGGACGTTCCTTCTGGAGTCCGCCGAGAACGGGCGGTCGTGGTCGCGATGGTCGTTCATCGGTGCGGGCGCCCCGTCGGCGCTGACCGTCCGTGACGGCGAAGCCGTGTGGCTCGGCGTGATCCCCAAGGACGCCCCCGCAGGTGGGGACCCCCTCGCGGCACTGCGCGCGACCCTGACGCTGCTGGAGACGGCCGCGCTTCCTGGCTTGCCGCCGCTGTCGTCGGGCCTCGTCGGGTTCTTCGCCTACGACATGGTGCGCCGGCTGGAGCGCCTTCCCGAGTTGACCGTCGACGACCTCGGGCTGCCCGACATGATGCTGCTTCTGGCTACCGACATCGCCGCCGTCGATCATCACGAGGGCACCATCACGCTGATCGCGAACGCGGTCAATTGGAACGGCACCGAAGAGCGAGTCGACTGGGCCTACAACGACGCGGTGGCACGGCTGGACGTGATGACGGCGGCGCTGGCCGAGCCGCTGGCCTCGACGGTCGCGACCTTCAGCAGGCCGGCCCCGCTGCACCGGTCGCAGCGAACTGTCGAGCAGTACACCGAGATCGTCGACAAGCTCGTCGGCGACATCGAGGCGGGTGAGGCGTTCCAGGTGGTGCCGTCGCAGCGCTTCGAGATGGACACCGACGCGGACCCTCTGGATGTGTACCGGATGCTGCGGGTCACCAACCCCAGCCCCTACATGTACTTGCTCAACGTACCGAATGCAGATGGCGGACTGGACTTTTCGGTTGTGGGCTCGAGCCCGGAGGCGCTCGTCACCGTCAAGGACGGCCGGGCGACCACGCATCCGATTGCCGGTACGCGCTGGCGCGGGGACACCGAAGAGGAAGACCTGCTTCTGGAAAAGGAGCTGCTCTCCGATGAGAAGGAGCGCGCCGAGCACCTGATGCTCGTCGACCTCGGCCGCAACGACCTCGGCCGGGTGTGCCGGCCGGGCACCGTCAAGGTCGAGGACTACAGCCACATCGAGCGCTACAGCCACGTCATGCACCTGGTGTCGACGGTGACCGGGCTGCTTGCCGACGGCAGGACCGCACTGGACGCGGTGACCGCGTGTTTCCCGGCCGGGACGCTGTCGGGGGCGCCGAAGGTGCGGGCGATGGAGCTCATCGAGGAAGTGGAGATGACGCGGCGCGGCCTCTACGGCGGTGTGCTCGGCTACCTCGACTTCGCGGGCAACGCCGACTTCGCCATCGCGATCCGTACCGCGCTCATGCGCAACGGCACCGCCTACGTGCAGGCCGGCGGTGGGGTGGTGGCCGATTCCAACGGCCCTTACGAATACACCGAATCCGCGAACAAGGCTCGGGCCGTGCTGGCCGCGATCGCGGCGGCCGAGACGCTGAGCGAGCCGTGATCCGCGCCGCGCAACTGATTCTGGTGCTGGCCGCTGCGGGCCTGTGGGGCGCGTCGCGGTTCACCTGGGTGCAGATCAGCTCGTTCGACGGACTCGGGCAACCCAAGACCGCCGCACTCTCGGGGGCGACGTGGTCGACGGCGCTGGTCCCGATGGCGCTGCTCGTGCTGGCTGCCGCCGTCGCCGCGCTGGCCGTGCGTGGCTGGCCCCTGCGGGTGCTGGCGGTCCTGGTCGCCGCGGCGAGCGCCGGCATGGGCTACCTGGCAATTAGCCTGTGGGTGGTCGACGACGTCGCGGTGCGCGCTGCCCGGCTGGCGGAGGTACCGGTCGCGGACCTGATCGACACCCAGAGGTACTACGCCGGAGCCGTCGTGACGCTGGTCGCCGCAGCGCTGTCGCTGCTGGGCGCGGTACTGCTGATGCGCTCGGCGGCCCGCGGCCGTGCCGAGGCGACCCGATACACGCGGCGTTCGGCCGTCGCCGGCGATGCGCCTGCAGCGGCCATGTCGGAGCGGATGATCTGGGACGCCCTCGATGAGGGTTCCGATCCCACCCAGGACGCGGTCAATCCTGACAACAAGGGCCGGTGACAGACCATGCCGTCGTGGCGACTACCCTTCACTAAGAATCGAATGGCCGTCAGGGAAAGGGATACGACGTCTATGGGTTCGGCTAACGTGCTCGACTCCATCCTCGAGGGAGTCCGTGCTGACGTTGCCGCCCGCGAGGCCGTCGTCAGCCTCTCGGAGGTCAAGGAACTGGCGCAGCGCGCACCGGCGCCACTCGATGTCATGGCCGCGCTGCGTGCGCCGGGCATCGCGGTGATCGCCGAGGTCAAGCGTGCCAGCCCATCGCGGGGAGAGTTGGCATCGATCGCCGATCCCGCCGAGCTCGCCCGCGCCTATGAGGACGGCGGCGCCCGCGTCATCAGCGTGCTGACCGAGCAGCGCCGGTTCAACGGCTCGCTGGACGACCTCGACGCGGTCCGTGCGGCGGTATCGATTCCGGTGCTGCGCAAGGACTTCATCGTGCGGCCCTACCAGATTCACGAAGCCCGCGCCCATGGAGCCGATCTGCTGCTGTTGATCGTCGCGGCGCTGGAGCAGCCCGCGCTGGAGTCGCTTCTGGAGCGCACTGAGTCGCTGGGCATGACTGCCCTGGTCGAGGTGCACACCGAGGAGGAGGCCGACAGGGCCTTGCAGGCCGGAGCCTCGCTGATCGGCGTGAATGCTCGCAATCTGAAGACGCTCGAGGTCGACAGGGACTGCTTCGCGCGGATTGCGCCGGGCCTGCCGAGCAAGGTCATCAAGATCGCGGAGTCGGGTGTGCGGGGGACAGCGGACCTGCTCGCCTACGCCGGCGCCGGAGCCGACGGTGTCCTCGTCGGTGAAGGCCTGGTCACCAGTGGTGATCCGCGCAGCGCTGTCGCTGACCTCGTCACCGCCGGCGCGCACCCGTCGTGCCCGAAACCCGCCCGTTAAGTGAGTAGCTCCGCAGGTCAAGACCTGCCGCGTGCCAGCGCCGCGGTCGCCGAACCGACCTCACATGACCCCGACGCCAAGGGGCACTTCGGCGCCTACGGCGGGCGACTGGTACCCGAAGCTCTGATGGCCGTCATCGAAGAGGTGACCGCCGCCTACGAGAAGGCTCGGACAGACCAGACGTTCCTCGACGAACTCGACCGGCTGCAGAAGCACTACACGGGCCGTCCGTCACCGCTGTACGAGGCGGAGCGTCTCGGTGGGCACGCCGGTGGGGCGCGCATCTTCTTGAAGCGAGAAGACCTCAACCACACGGGATCTCACAAGATCAACAACGTTCTGGGTCAGGCTCTGCTGGCCAAGCAGATGGGCAAGACCCGGGTCATCGCCGAGACCGGCGCCGGCCAGCACGGTGTGGCGACGGCGACGGCGTGCGCATTGCTCGGCTTGGAGTGCGTGATCTACATGGGTGCCGTCGACACCGCACGGCAGGCGCTCAACGTGGCCAGGATGCGGCTGCTCGGCGCGTCGGTGGTGGCGGTGGAGTCCGGTTCGAAGACGCTCAAGGACGCCATCAACGAGACGTTCCGTGACTGGGTCGCCAACGCCGACAGCACCTACTACGCGTTCGGCACCGCCGCGGGCCCGCATCCGTTCCCGCTCATGGTGCGCGACTTCCAGCGCGTCATCGGTATGGAGGCCCGCCAGCAGATGCTCGATCAGGCGGGTCGACTGCCCGACGCGGTTGTCGCCTGCGTGGGCGGTGGCTCCAATGCGATCGGAATCTTCCATGCTTTCATCGACGACCCCGACGTGAGTCTCATCGGCTACGAGGCGGCAGGCGACGGCGTCGAAACAGGCCGTCACGCAGCAACTTTCACGGGTGGTTCGCCGGGCGCCTTCCAAGGCTCGTTCTCGTACCTGCTGCAGGACGAGGACGGCCAGACGATCGAATCCCATTCGATCTCAGCGGGATTGGATTATCCGGGTGTCGGCCCCGAGCATGCCCTGCTCAAGGACATCGGCCGGGCGCGATATCTACCGATCACGGACAGCGAGGCGATGGACGCGCTGTCGCTGCTGAGCCGTACCGAAGGCATCATCCCGGCCATCGAGTCAGCGCACGCCGTTGCGGGCGCGTTGAAGTTGGGCGCAGAGCTCGGGCCGGGAGCGGCGATCCTGGTGAATCTTTCCGGTCGTGGCGACAAGGATGTCGAGACGGCAGCCAAGTGGTTCGGCTTGCTGGAGGACAGCGCGACATGAGCAGGCTCGCCGGATTGTTCGAAGCTTGCCGCGCCGAGGGTCGTGCCGCGCTGATCGGCTACCTACCGACCGGATTTCCCGACGTGGAATCGTCCATCGAGGCGATGGTCGCGCTGGTCGAGGCGGGCTGCGACATCGTCGAGGTCGGCATCGCGTATTCGGACCCGGGTATGGACGGGCCCGTTATCGCGGCGGCCACCGAGGTGGCGCTGCGCGGCGGCGTGCGGGTGCACGACGCATTCCGCGCGGTCGAGGCGATCAGCAATGCCGGCGGCCACGCCGTCGTGATGACCTATTGGAACCCCGTGCTGCGCAAGGGGATCGACACGTTCGCCCGCGATCTGGCATCGGCAGGCGGGCTCGGGCTCATCACGCCCGACCTGATTCCAGACGAGGCCGATGAGTGGGTGTCGGCCTCCGACGCCCACGATCTGGACAGGATCTTCCTCGTCGCGCCGTCCTCGACTCCCGAGCGTCTGGCCGCGACCGTCCGGGCCTCTAGAGGATTCGTCTATGCGGCATCCACGATGGGTGTCACCGGTGCGCGCGACGCGGTGTCGAATGCGGCGCCGGAACTGGTCAGCCGGGTCAAGGCGATATCGGACATCCCGGTGGGTGTTGGTCTCGGCGTTCGCTCGCGTGAACAAGCCGCCGAGATCGGCGCCTACGCCGACGGCGTGATCGTCGGTTCGGCACTCGTATCGGCGTTGAAGGAGGGCATCCCCGCGGTGCGCTCGCTGACAGAAGAACTCGCAGACGGCGTAAGGCAGAGGATCACTGCGTGACGACGACGGTACTGGCCTCCATCCCGAGTCCCGCTCAGGGTGTGTGGCACCTCGGACCGTTCCCGCTCCGCGCCTACGCGCTGTTCATCATCGTGGGCATCGTTGCCGCGCTGGTGATCGGCGATCGGCGGTGGGTGGCCCGGGGCGGCGAACCGGGGGTCATCTACGACGTGGCGCTGTGGGCGGTGCCGTTCGGGCTCATCGGCGGACGGCTCTACCACGTCATGACGGACTGGCCGACCTACTTCGGTGAGAACGGCGCGGGCCCGGCTGCGGCCCTGCGGATCTGGGACGGCGGGCTCGGAATCTGGGGCGCGGTGGCGCTCGGCGGCGTCGGTGCGTGGATTGCATGCCGACGGCGGGGGATCCCGCTACCCGCCTTCGGAGATGCGATTGCGCCGGGAATCGTTCTGGCCCAGGCGATCGGACGTCTCGGCAATTACTTCAACCAGGAGCTCTACGGCAGGGAGACCACCCTGCCCTGGGGTCTGGAGATCTATGAACGGGTGAACTCGGCGGGCCTGTCAGACTCGCTGAACGGCGTTTCCAACGGTGTGCTGGTCAAGGTCGTGCATCCGACGTTTCTCTACGAGTTGCTGTGGAACCTGTTGGTTTTCGCGGTGCTGGTCCTTGTGGACCGCCGGTTCAAAATCGGACACGGCCGGCTGTTCGCGCTGTATGTCGCGGGATATTGCGTCGGGCGGTTCTGGATCGAGCTGATGCGCAGCGACACCGCCACGCTCCTTGCCGGAATTCGGATCAACACCTTTACGTCCACCTTCGTGTTCATCGGCGCCGTCGTCTACATCATGGTGGCGCCGAAAGGCCGCGAAGCGCCGGAGACGTTGCGGGGCAAGCAGGACGCCGAATCCGACGTCGAGGAACTCGCCAAGGATGTCGCAATGGCCTCCGCGACGGGGGTCGTTGCCGCTGCGACCGTGGCCGGTCAGGAAGACGACTCCGAGCGCCGAACCGGCGGCCTCGGGGCGGTCGAGGGTGACGAGGCCATCGAGGCGGCCGAGGGCGCGACGGCGGCTCATGACGCGGCTGTCGAGGGCGCTGCTGAGGCGGAAGCTCTGGTCGCGGACCTCCACGGGTCCGATGAGGGCTCGGTCGAGGAACCAGTCGAAGGTGACGGTGATGTCGTGGCACCGCCGGTTCCGGACGAAGCGGGTGGTATCGGGGCTGTCGAGGGCGATGAAGCGGTCGAAGCTACGGAGGGTGCTGCTGCCGCAGCCCAGGCTGTGGCCGGCGACGAGCCCGCTGCCGAGGTCGGTGAGGTCGATGCGGATGCGGTGACCGACGCTGAGGTCGCGGCGGAGGTTGAAGAAGCCTCCGCCGTCGCGGGAGTTTCTGAGCTTGACGCTGATGCCGAGGAACTCGCCGCTGAAGCTGATGAGTCCGACGCGGCGGTTGATGAGGTTCAAGCTGATTCGGTGACTGAGACTGAGGGTCTTGATTCGGTCGAGGGTGATGAGGTGGCTGAGGCAGTTGCCGAGGCGCCGGACGCTCATGTGGTGGCGGTTGAGGGTGAGGCTGCCGCAGAGGAGCTCGCCGCGGAGGCCGAGTCTGCTGAGCCAGCTGCCGAGCTCGGTGAGGTCGATGCTGATTCGGTGACTGAGACTGAGGGTCTGGGTTCGGTCGAGGGTGATGAGGTGGCGGAGGCTGTTGCCGAGGCGCCGGAAGCTCATGAGGTTGCGGTCGCGGGTGAGGCCGCTGCTGAGGAACTCGCTGACGACGTAGCGGTCGACGGGAGTGACGCCGACGCAGAGGCGGAGGTGCCTGCGGCTGAGGGGCTGGGTTCGGTCGAGGGTGACGAGGTGGCGGAGGCTGTTGCCGAGGCGCCGGAGGCCCATGAGGTTGCGGTCGCGGGTGAGGCCGCTGCTGAGGAACTCGCTGACGACGTAGCCGTCGACGGGACTGACGCCGACGCAGAGGCTGTTGAGGCCGTCGAGGAGCAGTCCGTCGCAGAGGCGGAGGTGCCTGCGGCTGAGGGGCTGGGTTCGGTCGAGGGTGACGAGGTGGCGGAGGCTGCTGCCGAAGCACCGGAAGCTCATGAGGCTGCGGTTGCGGGTGAGGCCGCTGCAGAGGAACTCGCCGCAGAGGCTGTTGAGGCCGTCGAGGAGCAGTCCGTCGCAGAGGCGGAGGTGCCTGCGGCTGAGGGGCTGGGTTCGGTCGAGGGTGACGAGGTGGCGGAGGCTGCTGCCGAAGCACCGGAAGCTCATGAGGCTGCGGTTGCGGGTGAGGCCGCTGCAGAGGAGCTCGCCGCGGAGGCAGAGTCTGCTGAGCCAGCTGCCGAGCTCGGTGACGTCGATGCTGATTCGGTGACCGACGCTGACTCCGCGGGTTTGGGTTCGGTCGAGGGTGACGAGGTGGCGGAGGCAGTTGCCGATGCGCCGGAGGCCCACGAGGTTGCGGTTGCGGGTGAGGCCGCTGCAGAGGAACTCGACGCAGAGGCTGTTGAGGCCGACGAGGAGCAGTCCGTCGCAGAGGCGGAGGAGCCTGCGGCTGAGGAACTCGCTGCTGAGGCTGTTGAGTCCGATGAGGGCGATGCCGCCGAAGTTGCTGAGCTAGATGTTGAGTCGGTGACTGAGGTTGAGGGTCTGGGTTCGGCAGAGGCGGAGGAGCCTGCTGCCGAGGAGCTCGCTGCTGAGGCTGTTGAGTCCGATGAGGGCGATGCCGCCGAAGTTGCTGAGGTTGATGTTGAGTCGGTGACTGAGGCCGAGGGTTTGGGCTCGGTCGAGGGTGAGGCCGCGGCTGAGGAGCTTGCTGACGACGTAGCCATCGACGGGAGTGACGCCGACGCAGAGGCGGAGGCCGATGAGGAGTCCGAGGTTCCCGATTCGGCTGAGAGTGTGGTCGAAGGCGAACCCGAAACCGCCGAAGTGTCGGATGCGGAGAAGTCTCCCTACTCCGTCATCACCGAAACCTCAGACGCCGGCATGCAATTCGAGTCCGGCGGTCGAGTTCGTCAGTGGCTCCGTCGGCGAAGGAACCGCTGACCACAATCACGATGCGCCCGAATCACCCGAGGCCGTAACGGCCAGAATCGTGCGAGCCACCAGGTCGGGATCGTCGATCATCGGAACGTGTCCGACGGCGGGCAACGTAGTAAACGACGCCTGGGGCAGCCTTTCCCGGGCGATCGGGTCGCACATCGGAACGGGAATGATCGCATCACTGCCCGACCAAGCAATGGTCACCGGGCATGGCACCGGATCCAGCGGCGCAAGGTACTCGTCCGAACCCAGAATGTGGTCGACGTTGAGGCTGCAACCGGAGATATCGTCAACTGCCTCAATGCTTCTCGTCGTAGATAGCCGGTCCCCGTGTCGGGCGGCTTTGCGAAAGCCGACGCGGCGCACAATTGCCGACCGCATCGCCAGCGCCACGAGAGGCCGGGCGGGACGGGCAAGTCGTCCCATCGCCACGAACCTGTGGATCTCCTTCAGCACATGAGCCTGCGCCCTGTCTCCTGGCGACCAGAAGCCCGCCGGAGCCAACGCGCACACGGTGGCCGCGCGGCCACGCCGGGCCAACTCAATAGCCATCCAACCGCCCAGAGACAGGCCGACAACGTGCGGCCGTTCGAGTCCGTGCTCATCCAGGTAAAGCTCGACGGCGTCAACCAGGTCCTCGACGGTGGCGGGGGATCGCCGCAGCGCCGGCCCGCCTCGGTGGCCGGCGGTAGTCAATGTGTGCACCTGGTGACGCTCGGAGAGGAGGGGCACCACATCCTGCCACGCGTTTCCGGACATGAGAATGCCGTGCATCATGACCAGGGGAGACCTTGCGGACGCCATGCGGCCAGTCTGTCACCGGGCTTACCTCGACCGGAGACGTTCGCAGTGAAAGAGCGCTCCGACCTGTCACACGCAGTCGGTAAAGTAGCACATATGTTCGATTCGGCCGATGCAGTCGATGCGGTGAACGCGATGACGTTCGCCGCTCGTTGCGAGGCGCGTGCTATTGCCGAGCGACTCGCTGCGGTCGCCCGACTTTATGCGATCCGCAAGCAGACGTATCTCGAAGCGGGGTTGTGGCGTACCGACGTGTTCGAGGCCGTCGGGGCGGAAGTCTCTGCGGCCCAGAACATCAGTAGAGGTCGCGCGGCAAATCAGGTACGTATGGCCGTGGCGTTGCATCAGCGACTCCCACGAGTCGTGGAGGCATTCCGTCGCGGCGACATCGATTTCCGCATGGTTAAGACGACGTTGACGTGCACAGACAATGTCGAGGACGACATCATCGCGCAACTGGATGAGGCCTTGGCGCCGAAACTAACCAGGTGGATGCGCTTGTCGGACAAGGTGCTCAAAGATCGGCTGGACCAATGGGTGGCCAAATTCGACCCTGCCGGTGTGCGAGTGCCGCCGATCGCCAAGGACAATCGCTATTTCGATGTCGAACCCGCGACGCCCGGAATGGCGTATGCGGGCGGTGTGCTCAACGCAGAAGACGCCGCCGCGTTCGACCAACGCCTCAAAACACTGATCGCCACGGTCTGTGCGAATGATCCGCGGACCGAAAACCAACTGCGCGCTGACGCGTGTGGCGCGATGGGCCGTTGGGAGACGAGTCTGGTCTGCCAGTGTGGGACCGATGATTGCCCAGCGACGACGCTACGCGACTCCGCCGCCCAGGTGGTTATCCATATCCTTGCTGAGCAGGCTACCGTTGACGGCACTTCCGACCATCCGGGGTACATGTCCGGAATGGGGATCCTGCCTGCCGACGAAGTGCGAAAGGCCGCAAAGACGGCCAAGCTCAAGCCAGTTCACCAGCCAGGAGCGGAACCCGAAAAGGGATACCGGCCTTCTGCACGGCTGTCTGATTATTTGCGTTGGCGCGATCTGACGTGTCGCTTCCCAGGGTGCGATGCGCCCGTTGAACAATGCGATGTCGACCACACGACGCCCTGGCCGTTCGGAGTCACTCACGCCTCGGCCACCAAGCATTACTGCCGTACTCATCACCTGATCAAAACTTTCTACACCGGTCCGGATGGCTGGCGTGATGAGCAATATCCCGATGGCACAGTCGTTTTGACCGCTCCGACCGGCCATGTCTACGTCACGGACTCCGCGGGAGGGATGCTATTCCCAACGCTGGCAGCCCCGACCGCGACGTTACCGAAGGCGGACGCGCCGCAGGAATCGCCAGACAAGTCCGCGATGATGCCGCGCCGCAGGCGAACCCGCGAACAGGACCGGGCGTCTCGGATCCGACGAGAACGCCAAAAGCGGATCGAAATCAATGCGGAAAACGAACGTCAGCGTCAGGCCTGGCTCGCCGAGATCTACGAACCGCCGCCCTTCTAAGCATCGGCCGGTTCTGGCATTCTGGTGCCATGACCGAGCCCCCATTCAGCGGCAACGAAGGCGGCAATCCGTACACGCCTCCGCCGCCACAGCCCGGCTACGTTCCGCCGGGGCCGCAATATGCGCCCCCGCCGCCCGGTGCATATCCGCCGCCGGCAACCGGATATCCCGGTGCATACATGGATCCGATGGCGCCATACGGTCGGCATCCAGTGACCGGCGAGCCGTTCTCGGAGAAATCCAAGGTGGTCGGCGGCCTGCTGCAGCTTCTCGGTCTTTTCGGGTTGGTCGGGATTGGACGCATCTACCTCGGCTACACGACACTCGGCATCATCCAGCTCGTGGTAGGGCTGCTCACCTGCGGAATCGGCGCCATCGTGTGGGGCATCGTCGATGCCGTGCTCATCCTGACCGACAAGGTCCGTGATTCGGAAGGCCGACCGCTACGCGATGGCACCTGACCCCACCGTCGGCGGCCGAAGCCGGCTACTCGCTGGGCTGGGTACCGGCGCCGTGGTGGTCGGCGCGCTCGCTTTCGTGGGCATCGGTGATCCGCATAGCCCGAATTTCATCTTCCCGCCATGCCCGCTGCACGAACTGACCGGTTGGTTCTGCCCGGCGTGCGGGGGAATGCGGATGACGCACGACCTGCTGCACGGCGACCTGGCAGCGGCGTTCGTCGACAACCCGTTCGCCCTCATCGGGCTGCCACTCCTCCTCGCGTGGGTCCTGATGCGCCGCCGCGAGTCCAAACCGGCGCTCACGGTACCTGTCTACGCCGTTGTCATCGCGGCCGCGGTGGCCTGGACGATAGTCCGCAATCTTCCGGGATTCCCGCTGGTCCCGACCGTTCTCGACGGGTGACCGTCCAGTCGCGCTGATACACTCGACCGACGGGCCGCTGCAGTCCCTCAAGACCATTTCCAGGACTGCGGAGGCCCATGTCCATCCCGTTCTCGGCGCTGCCCGAACCCCAAGGTCTGTACGACCCGGCCAACGAGGCCGATTCGTGCGGTGTCGCAATGGTCGCCGACATCAAAGGCCGGCGATCGCATGCGATCGTCACCGACGGCCTGATCGCGCTCGAGCATCTCGAACACCGCGGCGCCGCGGGTGCCGAGCCCAACAGTGGCGACGGGGCGGGCATCCTGATACAGCTTCCCGCCGACCTGCTTCGCAGCGTCGTCGACTTCGACCTCCCCGCCCCGACGGCCGATGGAAGCCACACCTTCGCCGCCGGCATCTGTTACCTGCCTCAGGACCTTGCAGCTCGGGCGGATGCGCTCGAGAATGTCCACACCATTGCCGCCGATGAGGGACTCGAGATCCTGGGCTGGCGCGAAGTTCCGGTGGATCCCGACGGCGCCGAGGTCGGCGAGACCGCGCTCGGATGCATGCCCTACATGTCCCAATTGTTCGTCGCCGCACCCGAACACAACGGACACCGACCCGGCGGAATCGATCTCGACCGCCGCGTCTACCCCTTGCGCAAGCGTGCCGAGCGCTCGGGTGTCTACTTTCCGTCGCTGTCCAGCCGCACCATGGTCTACAAGGGCATGCTGACGACAATGCAACTGCCCCAATACTTTCCGGATCTGCGTGACGAGCGTTGCATCAGTGCCATCGCCATCGTGCACAGCCGCTTCTCCACCAACACGTTCCCGTCCTGGCCGCTGGCGCACCCGTTCCGCTTCGTGGCTCACAACGGCGAGATCAACACCGTGCGCGGCAACCGCAACCGCATGCACGCGCGTGAGGCCATGCTCGCCAGCAGCAAGATCCCCGGAGACCTGAGCCGACTGTCGCCGATCTGTACTCCGGAGGCGTCCGACTCCGCCTCGTTCGACGAAGTCCTCGAATTGCTGCATCTCGGCGGCCGCAGCCTGCCCCACGCCGTGCTGATGATGATTCCCGAGGCGTGGGAGAACAACACCATCATGGAGCCCGCCGAGCGGGCCTTCTGGCAGTTCCACGCGTCCCTGATGGAGCCGTGGGACGGGCCTGCCTGCGTCACCTTCACCGACGGCACTCTTGTCGGAGCGGTGCTGGACCGCAACGGATTACGGCCGGGGCGCTGGTGGCGCACCATCGACGATCGCATCATTCTCGCCAGCGAGAGCGGCGTCCTCGACGTGCCCTCGTCTGAAATCGTGGCCAAGGGCCGACTGCAACCGGGCAAGATGCTCCTGATCGACACCGCCGCAGGGCGGATCGTCTCCGACGACGAGATCAAAGAGGAACTGGCTGCGGCCGAAGCCTATGACGAATGGCTGCACGCCGGACTGCTCGAGCTCAAGACGCTGCCCGACCGTGTCCATGTCCAGCCCAATCACGAGTCGGTGGTGCGCCGTCAGGTGAGCTTCGGATACACGGAGGAAGATCTGCGCATTCTGCTCACTCCGATGGCCGCCTCCGGCGCAGAGCCGTTGGGATCGATGGGCACCGACACCCCGGCCGCCGTGCTGTCGAAACGTTCCAAGCTGCTCTACGACTACTTCGTCGAACTGTTCGCACAGGTGACCAACCCTCCTCTGGACGCCATTCGCGAAGAGGTCGTGACGTCGATGGCCCGGATCATGGGTCCTGAACAGAACCTGCTGGAACCCAGCGCCGCATCGTGCCGCCAGATCAAACTGACCTGGCCGGTGCTCGACAACGACGAGCTCGGCAAGATCGTCCACATCAACGACGACGGCGAACACCCGGGTCTGCGGACCGCGGTGCTCAGAGCCCTCTACGACGTCGAGCGAGGCGGTGACGGGCTGGCCGACGCGTTGGAGGACCTTCGACAGCGCGCCTGCGAAGCGATCGGCAAAGGCGCACGGACACTGGTCATTTCCGATCGGGACTCGGACCACACCAGGGCGCCGATCCCGTCACTGCTCGCGGTCTCGGCTGTCCACCACCATCTGGTGCGCACCAAGGAGCGCACCACCGTGGCGCTGGTCGTCGAATCCGGCGACGCCCGCGAGGTTCACCACATCGCGATGCTGATCGGTTTCGGTGCCGCCGCGGTCAACCCGTATCTGGCGTTCGAATCGATCGAGGACCTCATTCGCGAAGGCGAACTCACCGGCGTCGAACCCGCTGCGGCGGTGCGCAATTACCTCAAGGCGTTGGGCAAGGGCGTCATGAAGGTGATGAGCAAAATGGGTATCTCGACCGTCGCGTCCTACACCGCCGCGCAGGCGTTCGAGGCTGTCGGCATCGACAGAGACGTCATCGACGAGTACTTCACCGGAACACCGACCCAGCTCGGCGGTATCGGCCTCGATGTCATCGCCGAAGAGGTCAAGCTGCGGCATCGCCGCGCTTACCCGGAGAACCCGACCGAACGAGTGCACCGCCGCCTGGAAGTCGGCGGCGAGTACGCGTTCCGCCGCGAAGGCGAACTTCATCTGTTCACGCCGGAAGTGGTTTTCCTGCTTCAGCACTCGACCCGCACCGGCCGCCATCAGGTTTTCGAGCAGTACTCCGAGGAGGTCAACCGGCTCTCACGCGAGGGTGGTGCCTTGCGAGGCCTGTTCGAGTTCAAGAAGGGTCTGCGGCCACCGGTGCCGCTCGACGAAGTCGAACCTGCGACCGAGATCGTCAAGAGGTTCAACACCGGCGCGATGAGCTACGGCTCCATCTCCGCCGAGGCTCACGAGACGATGGCGATCGCCATGAACAATCTGGGCGGACGATCCAACAGCGGTGAGGGCGGCGAGGACACCGACCGGCTCCACGATCCGAAGCGTCGCAGCGCCGTCAAACAAGTCGCCTCGGGGCGCTTCGGTGTCACCAGCGACTACCTCGTCAACGCCAGCGACATCCAGATCAAGATGGCTCAGGGCGCCAAACCCGGTGAAGGGGGCCAGCTTCCGGGTTACAAGGTGTACCCCAACATCGCCAAGACCCGGCATTCCACCCCGGGCGTCGGACTGATCTCACCGCCGCCGCACCACGACATCTACTCGATCGAGGATCTCGCCCAGCTGATCCACGACCTGAAGAACGCGAACGCCGACGCGCGTATCCACGTCAAGCTTGTCAGCTCGGTCGGCGTCGGCACCGTGGCCGCGGGTGTCTCCAAAGCCCACGCCGACGTCGTGCTGATCTCGGGTTATGACGGCGGCACCGGCGCCGCACCGCTGACCAGCCTCAAGCACGCGGGCGCCCCGTGGGAGATCGGTCTTGCCGACACCCAGCAGACGCTCGTGCTCAACGGCTTGCGGGACCGCATCACTGTTCAGTGTGACGGCGGTATGCGCACCGCACGCGATGTCATGGTGGCGATGCTGCTCGGAGCGGAGGAGTACGGTTTCGCGACCGCGCCCCTGGTGGTGGCGGGCTGCATCATGATGCGGGTCTGTCATCTCGACACCTGCCCGGTCGGCGTCGCCACACAGAACCCGGAATTGCGAGCGCGGTTCAACGGCAAGCCCGAGTTCGTGGAGAACTTCTTCCTCTTCATCGCCGAGGACATCCGCAGATATCTGGCGGAACTCGGCTTCCGCAGCATCGACGAGGCCGTCGGCCACGCCGAGGTCCTGGACACGGCGACTGGAGTTGCGCACTGGAAGAGCAAGGGACTCGATCTGAGCCCGATCTTCGCGGTGCCTGCGGTGAATGCGCAGCGCGTCCGAACGCGCGACCAGGACCACGGGCTGGATCAGGCTCTGGACCGCACGCTGATCCAACTCGCCGAAGGCGCCCTCGAAGACGCCCATCCGGTCCGCCTCGAGTTGCCGGTGCGCAACGTCAACCGCACCGTCGGCACGCTGCTGGGCAGCGAGGTCACCCGACGCTACGGCGCGCAGGGTCTGCCGGAGGACACCATCCACGTCACCCTCACGGGATCGGCGGGCCAGTCGATCGGTGCGTTCCTGCCGCCCGGCATCACGCTCGAACTCGTCGGCGATGCCAACGACTATGTCGGCAAGGGACTTTCGGGTGGCAAGATCATCGTCAAGCCCCAGGACGACGTGCTGTTCCTTCCCGAGGACAACGTCATCGCGGGCAACACGCTGCTGTTCGGCGCGACGTCGGGCGAGCTGTACCTGCGCGGACGCGTGGGGGAGCGGTTCGCCGCACGTAACTCGGGCGCCCTGACCGTCGTCGAGGGTGTCGGCGACCACGCCTGCGAGTACATGACCGGTGGCCGGGTGGTGGTGCTCGGCAAGGTCGGCCGCAACATGGCGGCGGGCATGTCGGGCGGTATCGCGTTCGTGCTCGGCCTGAATCCGCGGCGGGTGAACACCGACATGGTGGAGCTGCAACGCCTCGAACCCGAGGACCTGCTGTGGCTGCGCGACGTCGTCGCCCAGCACGCCAAATACACCGGCAGTACGGTGGCTACGTCGTTGCTCTCTGACTGGCCAAGGCGCAGTGCGCAATTCACCAAGGTGATGCCACGTGACTACCAACGCGTGCTGCAGGCCACCCGGATGGCGAAAGCCGAAGGCCGGGACGTCGACTCAGCGATCATGGAGGCAAGCCGTGGCTGACCCGCATGGATTTCTCGAAGTGGCCAAGGTGGAAGCCACCAAGCGTCCCGTCGACGAGCGGGTCGGCGACTGGCGGGAGGTCTACGAACGCCAAGATCCCCATGAACGTGCCGGGGAGGTGTCCCAGCAGGCCCGGCGCTGTATGGACTGCGGAATCCCGTTCTGCCACTCCGGCACCGCCGGCTGCCCGCTCGGCAACTTGATCCCAGAATGGAACGACCTGGTGCGGCGCGGCCGCTGGGACGCCGCCAGCGACCGCCTGCATGCCACCAACAATTTTCCGGAGTTCACCGGCAGGCTCTGTCCGGCTCCGTGCGAGGCGGCGTGCGTGCTGTCCATCGCCGAGGACCACACCGGTGGCAGCGTCACGATCAAGCGGATCGAACAGACCATCGCCGACCAAGCCTGGATGGACGGCATCGTCGAACCTCAGCCCGCCGCGATCTCCACGGGCAAGAGGGTCGCCGTCGTCGGCTCGGGACCGGCGGGACTCGCCGCGGCACAACAGCTCACCCGTGCCGGTCACGACGTGACGGTCTACGAGCGTGACGACCGAATCGGCGGACTGATGCGGTACGGCATCCCCGAGTACAAGTTGGAGAAGTCGTACCTGAATCAGCGACTTGCTCAGATGCGCGCGGAGGGAACGCGTTTCGTCACCGACACCGAGGTGGGCGTCGACCTTCCGGTCGAGCAGCTGCGGGCGCAGCACGACGCGGTCGTGCTGGCCGTCGGCGCGCTTCGGGCGCGTGACAACGACGTGCCCGGCCGCGAGCTCAAGGGCGTCCATCTGGCGATGGAACACCTCGTGCCCGCCAACAAGGAGTGTGAAGGCGACGGCGCCAGCGACATCTCGGCCGCAGGCAAACACGTCGTGATCATCGGCGGCGGTGACACCGGTGCCGACTGCCTCGGCACCGCGCACCGGCAAGGTGCTGCCTCGGTGACCCAGCTGGACTACAACCCCGAGCCGCCCGAATATCGCGACGACTCACGCTCGCCGTGGCCGATGTGGCCGGTCGTGTTGCGCACCCGACTCTCACCAGCCCACGCCGAAGGCGGCCATCGCCGGTACGAGGTGGCCGTGCAGCGCTTCCTCGGGGACGAGCGCGGAAATCTGAGGGCCATGGAGATCGCCGAGGTCCAGGTCGAACGCGACGAAGCCGGTCGCAGACGCATCGTGCCCGTCGGGCAGTCGTTGGAGATCCCGTGCGATCTTGCCCTGCTGGCCATCGGCTTCGAGGGCGTCGAGCACATGGCGCTGCTCGACAAGCTGGGCCTGACGCTGAATCGGCGCGGCACCCTCTCGTGCGGTTCGGACTGGCAGACCGACGCGCCCGGGGTGTTCGTGTGTGGCGACGCACACCGCGGCGCCTCGCTGATCGTGTGGGCGATCGCAGAAGGCCGGAGCGCTGCGCACGCCGTCGACGCATTCCTGATGGGCGAATCGGACCTTCCGGCCCCGGTGCGGCCGGGAGCCCTACCGCTGGCCGTCGTCTGAATCGATTAACGACTATGCTCAGGAGTCGTGACTAGACGCGGAAAAATCGTCTGTACGCTCGGCCCCGCAACCGCCTCGGACAGTGCTGTCAAGCAGCTGGTCGAGTCCGGGATGGACGTCGCCCGGCTCAACTTCAGCCACGGGGACTACCCCGATCACGAGGCCAACTACAAGCGCGTCCGCGCGGCGTCCGATGCGACCGGAAGAGCCGTCGGAATCCTCGCTGACCTGCAGGGACCCAAGATCCGGCTCGGACGTTTCGCCGACGGTCCCACCGAATGGGCCAATGGCGAGACGGTGCGGATAACCGTCGAAGACTTCGAGGGCACCCACGACCGCGTGTCGACCACCTACAAGCGGCTGGCGCAGGACGCCAAGCCCGGCGACCGCGTCCTGGTCGACGACGGCAACGTCGGCCTCGTCGTCGAGCACATCGACGGCAATGACGTGGTCTGCACCGTCACCGAGGGCGGCAAGGTCAGCAACAACAAGGGCATGTCGTTGCCCGGTATGAACGTCTCGGCGCCGGCTCTCTCGGAGAAGGACATCGAGGATCTCGAGTTCGCGCTGCGCCTCGGCGTCGATCTGGTCGCGCTGTCCTTCGTGCGTTCACCCGCCGACGTCGAACTGGTCCACGAGGTGATGGACCGGGTGGGACGACGGGTGCCCGTCATCGCGAAGCTGGAGAAGCCGGAGGCGATCGACAATCTTGAGGCCATCGTGCTGGCCTTCGACGCAATCATGGTGGCCCGCGGCGATCTCGGTGTCGAGCTGCCGCTCGAAGAGGTGCCGCTGGTGCAGAAGCGCGCCATCCAAATGGCAAGGGAGAATGCCAAACCCGTCATCGTGGCGACCCAGATGCTGGAGTCGATGATCGAGAATTCTCGCCCGACTCGGGCCGAGGCGTCCGACGTCGCCAACGCAGTGCTCGACGGCGCCGACGCCGTGATGCTTTCGGGGGAGACCTCGGTCGGGAAGTTCCCGTTCGAGACCGTGCGGACCATGGCCCGCATCGTCAGCGCGGTCGAGGAGAACTCGGTGGCCGCGCCGCCGCTGACCCACACCCCGCGGACCAAGCGCGGTGTCATCTCCTACGCCGCACGCGACATCGGCGAGCGCCTCGATGCCAAGGCGCTGGTGGCGTTCACCCAATCGGGCGACACCGTCCGCCGTCTGGCGCGGCTACACACGCCGCTGCCGGTGCTGGCGTTCACGTCCCTGCCCGAGGTGCGCAGCCAGTTGGCGTTGACCTGGGGGACCGAGACGTTCATCGTCCCGCACATCGAAACCACGGACGGCATGATCCGGCAGGTCGACAAGTCGATGCTGGAGCTCGGCCGTTACAAGCGGGGAGACCTGGTGGTCATCGTCGCAGGCGCCCCGCCGGGCACAGTAGGGTCGACGAATCTGATCCACGTCCACCGCATCGGGGAGGACGACGTCTAGACCATCGGAGGGGAAGCAGTTGCCAGGGCACGCAGATTTCGACGAGCTCCTGGCGATCCTCGACCTGGAACGTCTCGACGACGACACCTTCATCGGGGTTCATCCGAGCAAGAACCCGATCCGCACCTTCGGTGGCCAGATGATGGCGCAAGCCTTCGTGGCGGCCAGCCGCAGCCTGAAATACCCCACGTCGCCGAGCGCGCTGTCGGTGCATTTCATCGCCGGCGGCGACCCGGAGCAGGATCTCGAGTTCCACGTGGTGCGGCTGCGCGACGAACGCAGATTCGCCAATCGCCGTGTCGACGTCATGCAGAACGGTCAGCTCCTCACCACGGCGTTGGTCTCCTACCTCACCGGCGGTGCCGGACTCGAACACGGCATCGAGCCGCCGGTGATCGACGACCCGGAGGCCGTGCCACCGATCGACCATCTGCTGCGCGGGTACGAGGAGATCGTTCCGCTCTTCGTCAACGCGCTGCGGCCGATCGAATGGCGCTACACCAACGATCCGGCGTGGATCATGCGCGACAGGGGCGGCAAGCTCACCCACAACCGGGTATGGATGACAGCTCAGGGCGTCATGCCCGATGACCAGGTGCTCCACGCCGCCGCGCTGGTGTACTCGTCGGACACCACGATCCTGGACTCGATCATCACCACCCACGGCCTGTCGTGGGGCCACGACCGGATCTTCGCGGTGACCACCAACCACACGGTGTGGTTCCACCGCCCGATCAGGTTCGACGACTGGGTGCTCTACTCGACCACGTCACCGGTTGCGGCGGACTCTCGTGGCCTCGGCACAGGTCACTTCTTCGACCGGGCCGGTCAGCCGCTGGCGACCGTCGCGCAAGAGGGAATCGTCAAGCACTTTCCGTGACAGGGCCTACGGCGTCGGAGTGACGGTGATCGAGAACTCGTCCTCGACCCGCTGGGTGAACTCCTCGGCGCACTGCTGCACGGCCGCCTGGTCGGAACCGGCCCTGTTGACACAGTCGATGTAGTCGGTGCCGCCGACTTCGTTGAACAACGCGACGCCGAAGACGCCGACGACGACGAACGCGGCGATCGACACGATGATGCTGAGGAATCCGAGCACGATGCCGGCCATCGCGACACCACCGTTGGTGGCGTCGCCGCGCTTGACGCGGCCGCGCCCCATGAAGCCGAGGACGACCGCGACGATGCCGAGGACCACCCCGCCGAACAATGTGAACAGCGAGATGATCGCGACCACAAGCGAAGCCGTCCCGAGTCCGTTCTTCGGGGCGACCGGGAAAGGGGGCGGGTAGCCGCCGTACGGCTGCGGCGGATAGCCGCCCGGGTAGGTGCCAGGAGGAGGGGGCGGCGGTTCGCTCATGCCGGTGAGATTACCTCCACAGACACGTTTTCCGGCGGGTGATGAGTCGCAACGACGACAGTTCGTTCCGTTCCGAACAACGCTCCGGGCGTCAGGAGTTGGGCCATGATCTCGTCGGCGTCGGAGGCATCGAGATGTTCGGTCGGTTCGTCGAGAAGCACCGTCTGGGCGGTCGAGGTCAACGCACGAGCAAGCAGAAGCCGTCGTCGCTGCCCGGCTGACACCGCGGCGGCCCCGCCGACGAGCACCGTCGACAGTCCCTCAGGCTGCTGGTCGAGCCATCCGCCCAGGCCCGCACGCTGCAGAGCATCCACGAGTTCGTCGTCGGTGGCGTCACCGCGGGCCACCAGCAGGTTGTCGCGGACCGTGGTCGAGAACAGATGTGCGTCTTCGGCGAAGAAGACTCCCGGGGTGCGCATCAGCAGGGTCGTCTTGCCGCAACCGGACGGCCCCACGACGGCGACGCGGTCGCCTGGTTGCAAGTTCAGCGGCGCGACGGCGGGCCTGCGGCTGTCGTCGACGGGATCGGTGAGGGTGAGCAGACGCTGCGCGGCGATGCGACCCCGGATCAGTGCGATCGCGGCGCCGGGCAACGCGGAGGTGGCTTCGAAGGCGGCGAGCGGCATCAGCATCAGGATTGCGACGGTGGTGGGGGCGACGCTGTCGGACAGCGAGATTGCGGCCAGTGCGGCGCCGAGGACGCTCACCCCGATGGCCGCGGTGGGTGCTGCCGCCGCGACCGCGGCCGGCGCCGCGGCCCGGTCGATCGCGCGGCCCCAGCGGCGCTGCTCGTCGGCGGCTGCGGCGATGACGCCGGACAGGCGCCCGCTGACACGAAGCTCGGGCGCGTGCTCGAGGGCGAGCAGCACAGCGGCGTCGCGTCGCGAATGATGTTCGACTGCAACGTTTTCAGCGGCCACTGCCGCCCGGGCGGCCATCACTGGTGCGGCAACGCCGGCGACCGTCATGCACAGCGCAAGCACCACACCTGCGGCGGGGGAGATGACGGCGATCGTCGCGACGGCGGACACTCCGAGGACCGCGGCGACGCCGATCGGCACCACGGCACGCACGAGAACGTCGGCGAGTTCGTCGACACCGTTACCCACCCGTGCCACGAGATCGCCGCTGCTGCGCCGCATCACGGCATCCTCCGGTCCGGTCGCCAGCCGGATGAAGAGTCGTTCGCGCGTACTGCCTGCCGCACGCAACGCCGTGTCATGGGAGACCAGCCGTTCGCAGTAGCCGAGCAGTCCACGTGAGATTCCGAGGGCGCGCACGGTGACGGCGGCGACGGTCAACGTCAGTACCGGAGGCATCTCCCATGCGCGGGTGATCAGCCACGCCGACACCGCGGTCAGGGCGAGAGCGCTCCCGAGGGATAGCGCGCCCAGCGCGACGGCGAGTGCTACACGCGAAATCCTGGGCCGCATGAGCTCCCACGCCAGCAGTAGAGGATCACGGCGCGACACGGACACCTCCCATGTCCACGACGGTGTCGCCGATCGCTAGCACACGATCGCGGTGGCCGACGACGAGGACGGTGTCCCCGCGGCCGGCGCGGCGTGCAATCGCGTCAAGGATCCGCGTCTCGGTGGGTCCGTCGAGATGTGCGGTCGGCTCGTCGAGCAGCAGCAGTGACGCCGTGGAGCCGAGCACACGGGCGAGGCCGAGCCGTTGCCGCTGCCCCAGGGACAGGCCGACGCCGCCACGGCCGATCGTCGTCTGCAGGCCGTCGGGCAAGGTGGCCAGCACCTCGTCGAAGCATGCGGCGCGGCAGGCATCTTCGAGGTCGCCAAGGGGTCCGAACAGTTCCAGGTTCTCCTGCACGGTGCCGGGGATGAGCACCGGCCGCTGAGCCAGCCATGCGACTCTGGGCCACCACTGCCCACGGTCCAGATCTGCCACGTCGACTCCGTTGACCGCGACGCTGCCCGAAACCGGGGAATCGAGGCCCAGGATCGCCTGCAGCAGAGTGGACTTGCCGACACCGTTGGGTCCGGTGAGCACTGTGACCCGGCCGGGTGAGGCGGTCAGGTGTGGGTCGTCGACCTGGACGGTCAGCGGGCCGTCGGGCACAGGAAGGGTCCCGGTCGGGGCCGGCTCGTTCGTGTCGATGAACCGGAAAGCCGCCTGCACGGCGACCTTTCCGTCCTGAGCGGAATGGAATGCGGCGCCGACCCTGCGCAGCGGCCAGAAGACCTCGGGAGCCAGGAGCAGGGCGGTGAGCCCAGCTGTCAGTGTCATATCGCCGTAGACCAACCGCATTCCGACGCCGACGGCGACAAGCGCCACCCCGAGGGTTGCGAGAAGCTCGAGTACCAGGGCGGACAGGAAGGCGATGCGCATTGTCGCCATCGCCGAACGGCGATGCGCTGCACCGAGTTCGGCGATGCGGGTGGCGGCGCCCTCGGTACGGCCGAGGGCTCGCAGAGTTGGCAATCCGGCCACCAGATCGAGCAACCGGGACTGCAGCGTGGCCATCGCGTTCAGTGCCGCCGCAGACCGGTCCGCGGTGGCCATGCCGATCAGAATCATGAAGATCGGGATGAGGGGAAGTGCGATCGCGACGATGACGGCGGATTGCCAGTCGTAGAGCGCGATGACCACCGCTGTCGCCGGGGTGAGGATCGCGGCAAGCGACAGCGACGGAAGGTAGGTGGTGAAGTAGACCCGAAGACCGTCGAGGCCGCGTGTGACCACGACGGCAGCGTCGTCGCGTTGCGCGGCGAGCTCGCGGGGTGGCAGCGACGTCGCTGTGGTCAGGACCTGGTCGGTGAGGTCGGCGATGACCGCGCTCGCTCCGCGCTGCGCGAGGGTGCCCTGTTTCCAGTGCACCAGGGTGCGAACCGTCCAGAGCAGCAGCAGGATCACCAGGGGTGCGCTCAGTGCAGCGACGCTGCGAGAAGCCGGGTCGGTCACGACGCGGGCGACGACGGAGGCGAGCACCACCGCCGCGGCGATGGTGCATGCCGCGATCAGGACGCCGCAGGCCGTGGTGGCGACCAGAAATCGGCGCATCGCCGTCGAGGCCCGCCACAATCGCGGGTCGATCGGGGCCTGCGCGCGGTCTGTCAGGGCACTCGCCTCGACAAACCGATCGATGCGGGAATGGCGTCCGCGCTGACGCGCTTGCGAAACACCCAGTACGACCACGCCTGGTAGCCGAGCACCAGCGGAAGCAACGCCAGCGACGCCCACGTCATGATCTTGAGGGTGTACGGCGTGGAGGACCCGTTGTAGATCGTGACGCTCCATTCGGCATTCAGCGTCGAGGGCAGAAGATTCGGATACATCGAACCGAAGATCAGCACGGCGACGGCGGCGATGACGACGACCATCGACACGAACGCGATTCCCTCACGGGCCCTGCGCCACACCAGCCCAACCGAAACCAGCAGCGCCACCACCGCCACGGCCAGTGCCAGCCATGTCCACGGCTGGCCGTAGGCGAGCTGGGTCCACAGGCCGAATCCTCCTGCCAGGACGATCACCGGGAGCGAAAGCAGCCGGCCGACGCGGAAGGAGTCCTCGTGCAGTGCGCCGGAGGTCTTGAGCGCCAGGTAGACCGAACCGTAGAACAGGAACAGCGAGGCCGTCGCCAACCCGCCGAGCAGGGTGTAGGGGCTCAGCACATCGCCGATACCGGGGTGAGCGATGCCGTCGGCGTCGATCGGCAAGCCTCGCAACAGGATTGCGAAAGCCACACCCCACAGGATCGCGGGCAGCCAGGAGCCCAGCGCGATGCCGATGTCGGCCCAGCGGCGCCACTGCGGATCGTTGATCTTTCCGCGCCACTCGATGCCGACGATCCGCAGGATCATCCCGAAAAGGATTGCCAGCAGCGGAAGATACAGCGCCGAAAACAGGGTGGCGTACCAGTTCGGGAATGCCGCGAACATAGCGGCGCCGGCCGTGATCAGCCACACCTCGTTGGCGTCCCACACGGGGCCGATGGTGTTGAGCACCGCGCGGCGCCGGTTGTCGGGATCGCCGGGGCCGCGAGACCCCATCGGCGCCATCAGCATGCCGACGCCGAAATCGAACCCTTCCAACACCAGAAAGCCGAGGAACAGCACGGCGATCAGGAGAAACCAGATTTCCTGGAGTGCCATGACGATCTCCTAGTAGGCGAACGAAAGTGGGGCGACGTCGTCCCTGTCGGGCGGTGTCGGCGGTGCCGGTTCGGCGTCGTGCTCCAACGGGCCTTCGACGACGTAGCGCCGCATCAGGTAGAACCACACCACCGCAAGCGACCCGTACAACAGGGTGAACACCGCCAGCGAGAACATCACCGTGCCCGCCGCATGGTTGGACACGCCTTCCTGCACGGTCATTCGCACCATCGGGTCCCCTGTCGGGTTCGGTACGACCACCCAGGGCTGGCGCCCCATCTCGGTGAAAATCCAGCCCGCGGAGTTCGCGAGGAACGGCGTCGGGATGGTGAGAATGCCCGCCAGCCCGTACCACCGGTGGTCGGGGATGCGTCCCCGGCGGGTCAACCACAGGGTGGCGAGTGCGAAAGCCACCGGGACGAGCAGCAATCCGATCATGGCGCGGAATGCCCAGTACGTGACAAACAGGTTGGGTCGGTAGTCGCCGGGGCCGAACTTCTGCTCGTACTCCTGCTGAAGGTCCTGCACGCCCTGCAACGTGACGCCGCTGAACGTGCTCTCAGCCAGGAACGGCAGCACATAGGGCACTTCGATGAGATGGGTGACGCTGTCGCAGTTGTTGTGGGTGCCGACAGTCAGGATCGAAAAATCAGGATCGGTCTCGGTGTGACACAACGATTCCGCCGAGGCCATCTTCATCGGCTGCTGGACGAACATCAGCTTGCCCTGGATATCGCCGGTGAAGAAAAGGCCGCCGGCGGCAACGAGCGCGACGAGGCTGCCCAAAATCGCCGCGGGCCGGTACATCGACGTCGCGTCGGGCGGTGCCACGTCGGCGGAGTTGCGGCGCCGCTCCCGCACCATCAGCCATGCCGAGATGCCGGCGACGAAGGCTCCCGCGGTCAGTAACGAGCCGGCGACCGCATGCAAGAAGGCCCACACCGCAGTGTTGTTGGTCAACAGGGCGCCGAAGTCGACGAGTTCGGCGCGCCCCGTCTCCGGGTTGAACCTGGCGCCGACCGGGTGCTGCATGAACGAGTTGGCGGCGATGATGAAGTAGGCCGAGGCGTTCACACCGAACGCGACGATCCAGATGCACGCCAGATGCACCGCCCTGGGCAACCGGCTCCACCCGAAGATCCACAGGCCGATGAACGTGGATTCGAAGAAGAACGCGACCAGTCCTTCGAATGCCAGCGGGGCGCCGAAGATGTCGCCGACGAACTTCGAGTACTCGCTCCAGTTCATCCCGAACTGGAACTCCTGAACGATGCCGGTGGCCACGCCGATCGCAAAATTGATCAGAAAGAGCTTGCCGAAGAACTTGGTCAGGCGATACCAGGCGGTGTTGCCGGTGACATGCCAGATCGTCTGCATGACGGCGATCAGCGGCGCCAGTCCGATGGTCAGCGGGACGAAGATGAAGTGGTAGACGGTCGTGATCCCGAACTGCCACCGAGACACATCCAGTGCGTCCATGCGTCACTCCCAGGCGTTGGCGAAGCGATTCTCCGCTCCTACGACAGAGTGTAGTAGCTTCCTCGGCGAGCAGCGCTAGGGACTTAAGGCCCTCATTGCTGCGCCGGTTCGCGCCAAAGGTCCTTGCTCGCAGAACGGATGCCGAATGCGGAGATGACCTCGAAGATGCCGAGGACAACCAGCCAGATACCGACGACCATCGTCAGGGTCTCGATCGAGTCGAAGGGGGAGGCCAGCATGATGACACCGGCGATCAGGCTGATCACCCCGATGAAGATCTCCCAGGCGCGGCCGGGCAGGTTCGGATCGCTGATCGCGGAGACGGCGGTTGCGACACCCCGGAAGATGAATCCGATTCCGATCCAAATGGCCAAGAGAAGAATGGCATTTCCGAAATTGCGGAAGCACATCACGGCGAGAATGAGCGCTGCGGCGCCGCTGAGGAACAGCAGCACCCGACCGCCCGCCGATACGTGGAGGGCGAACGCGAAGACCACCTGCGAAATGCCGGTGATCAACAGGTATGCGGCAAAAAAGATGGCCGCGACGAAGACGCTGATGGCAGGCCAGAACCACACCATCGCACCGAGAATGATCGCGAGTATCCCGGACAGCAGTGCTGACTTCCAGAGATGCTGCAACATGGTTGGGGGAGCAGCGGTTTCCATGCGCGAAGTCTGACATACACGCGACACGCCCCGGCCGATTTCGCAGTACGGCTGTGGTGTCTCAATCGTGTCGTTAATGTCTCGTTACCGGCGCTGCGCGCCGGATCATCGGTCGTTAACGTTCCTGGCTGGGATACCTGGTGTGGGGAACTCAGCCGGAAGCGCGGACGACCCGAGAAGAAAGTAGAGGCAAAGCAGTGTTGGGTGGAATCCAAGACCGTCGGACAAAGGTCTGGCGCATGGTTGCGGTGTTCGCCGCCACAGGCGCCATGGCGCTGTCCGGCTGTTCGAGCAGCTCGGAAGCACCGAGCGAAGAGGGATCCCCGACCGCGGCAGCGCCCGCGGAGAAGGTCGACGAGATTGCGAACACCGTCCCGGAGGCAATCAAGTCCACAGGCACGCTCGTCGTCGGCGTCAACGTGCCGTATGCGCCGAACGAGTTCAAGGATCCGTCGGGCAAGCTCGTCGGCTTCGACGTCGACCTGATGAACGCCGTCGCCGGAACGCTCGGTCTGACCGCCGAATACCGCGAGTCCGACTTCGCGAAGATCATCCCGTCCATCCAGGGCGGCACGTTCAACGTCGGTATGTCGTCGTTCACCGACACCAAGGAGCGCGAGCAGCAGGTCGACTTCGTCACCTACTTCTCGGCGGGCACGCTGTGGGCTCAACCCGCGGGAGGCAATATCAACCCCGAGGACGCCTGCGGCAAGAAGGTCGCCGTGCAGGCGACCACCTACCAGGAAACCGACGAGCTTCCCGCGCGCAGCAAGAAGTGCACCGACGAGGGCAAGCCGGCCATCGAGATCGTGCCCTTCGACAGCCAGGACGCCGCCACCAACGCCGTCGTGCTCGGTCAGGCCGACGCGATGTCGGCCGACTCACCGGTGACCCTGTACGCGATCAAGCAGACCAACGGCAAGCTCGCCCAGGCCGGCGAGACGTTCGACGCCGCCCCCTACGGCTGGCCCGTCGAGAAGGGTTCCCCGCTGGCGCAGTCACTGCTGCAGGCTCTGGAGCACCTGATCGAGACCGGCAAGTACAAGGAGATCGCAGCCAACTGGGGTCTCGAAGAAGGCATGATCGACAAGCCGGTGATCAACGGCGCGATCTCCTGACGACGATGAGTGATGTCGGTTCGCCGCCACAGTCCAGTCCGCCGCAGGCCATCGACGCGGTCCCGTTGCGCCATCCGTGGCGGTGGGTGGCGGCGGCCGTCATCATCATCCTTGTCGGGCTGTTCCTCTACGGGGCGGCCACCAACCCGGCCTACGGGTGGTCCACGTTCGCCGAGTACCTCTTCAACGAGCGAATTCTGTTGGGAGTCTTCAATACTCTCCAGCTGACGGTCTACTCGATGGCCATCGGCATCGTTCTCGGGGTCGTGCTCACCGTGATGCGGCTGTCGGACAACCCGGTGCTGTCCTCGGTGGCGTGGGTGTTCCTGTGGATCTTCCGCGGCACACCGGTGTACGTGCAGTTGGTGTTCTGGGGTTTGCTGCCGACGATCTATCAGAACGTCCAGCTGGGCGTACCCTTCGGCCCGTCGTTTTTCCAATTCGACCTGCAGGCGCTGTCGTTCCCCTTCGCGCTCGCGGTGATCGGACTGGCGCTCAACGAGGCGGCCTACATGGCCGAGATCGTGCGCGCCGGCATCATGTCGGTACCTGAGGGGCAATTGGAGGCGTCCACCGCACTGGGTATGTCGTGGGGGCTCGCCATGCGCCGCACGGTGCTGCCGCAGGCGATGCGGGTGATCATCCCGCCGACGGGCAATGAGCTGATCAGCCTGTTGAAGACGACCTCGCTGGTGACCGCGGTCCCCTATGCCCTGGATGTGTACGGCATAGCGAGCCGGGAGATCGCGGCACGTATCTTCGAACCTGTGCCACTGTTGTTGGTCGCCGCGACCTGGTATCTGATCATCACGAGCATCCTGATGGTCGGGCAGTTCTATCTGGAGCGGTACTTCTCGCGGGGCGCCTCGCGCAAGCTGACATCGAAGCAACTCGAAGCGCTGGCACTGGCACAGAAACCCGCCGCAGGGTGAAAGGGCGCACACGGTGAGCGATACCAACGGGCGGCCGATGGTCAAGGCTGAGCTTGTCTGCAAGGACTTCGGCGCCCTGAAGGTGCTCAAGGGCATCACCCTCGAGGTGAAGAAGGGGCAGGTGCTGGTTCTGGTCGGGCCGTCCGGCTCGGGCAAGTCGACGTTCCTGCGCTGCATCAACCATCTCGAAACCGTCAGCGCGGGGCGGCTCTACGTCGACGGCGCGCTCGTGGGGTACCACGAGCGCAGCGGACGGCTGCACGAGATGAGGCCCCGCGACGTCGCCAAGCAGCGCCGAGATGTCGGCATGGTGTTCCAACACTTCAACCTGTTCCCACACCGCACTGCGCTCGGCAACGTCATCGAGGCGCCGGTGCAGGTCAAGGGTGTGAGCAAGGCCAAAGCCATTGAGCAGGGCAAGGAGTTGCTCGCTCAGGTCGGGTTGGCCGACAAGGCGGAGGCCTACCCCGCGCAACTGTCGGGCGGCCAGCAGCAGCGCGTCGCGATCGCCCGTGCGCTGGCGATGGAGCCCAAGCTGATGCTGTTCGACGAGCCGACCTCCGCGCTGGATCCCGAACTCGTCGGTGAAGTTCTGGCCGTGATGAAAAAGCTTGCCTCCCAGGGCATGACGATGGTCGTGGTGACCCACGAGATGGGCTTCGCGCGCGAAGTCGCCGACGAGCTGGTGTTCATGGACGGAGGCGTCGTGGTCGAGCGGGGCAATCCTCGCGAGATCATGGCCAATCCTCAGCACGAACGGACGAAAGCGTTTCTCTCCAAGGTGATGTGACACCCGATCCGGTCACGCCGCTGTGGCGGGCCGCTCAGGTGTTCCGTCTGCTCAGCTGTGTCTACGCTTTCGGATTCCATCTGGCGATCAACCCGGACCTGGAATCCCCGGTCGCCGGATGGCTGCTGTTCGGGGTGCTTATCACGTGGAGCGCGGCGTGCGCGGTGGCTTACCTGCGGGGTTTCGGGCGCAGGCCCGGCTGGGTGCTCGCCGAGATCGGGGTCGTCGTGGCCCTGATGCTGTCGACGGAGTTCGTCGCATCCGACCAGTGGGCGCTCGACAACCAGTCCTGGCCGACCACGCTGTGGGCAACCAACGCCACGATCTCCGCGGCGATCCTGTCCGGGCCCGTGACCGGAATGTCGGCGGGTCTGGTCATCGTCGCGGCCAGCGCCGTACTCAAGGGGTACGTCAGCATCGACCTGGGCCGCAACGCCACCATCGTGATCGAGCTGGCCGTGGGCCTCGCCGTGGGGATGGCCGCGCAGACCGCGCGCCGCGCTCACGCCGAGCTCGAGCGCGCCGCTCGGCTGTCGGCATCGTTGGAGGAGCGCGAGCGGCTGTCTCGTCAGGTGCACGACGGCGCGATCCAGGTGCTGGCATTGGTGGCCCGGCGCGGACGCGAGATCGGCGGCGACACCGCCCAACTGGCCGAGCTGGCGGGCGAGCAGGAACGAGCACTGCGTCGTCTGGTCAGCGCCGCCGATGCGACACCGAGGGGCGGTGCGACATCGGACATCGGCGCGATGTTGCGGCGCCGTGCGTCCGACCGGGTGTCGGTGAGCGTTCCCGCCCAGCCGGTGCTGCTCGACGCGGCGGTTGCCGAGGAATTCTTCGCCGCGGTGACCAACGCCCTCGACAACACGGAGGCGCACGCCGGGCCGGACGCGCGCGCGTATGTTCTCCTCGAGGATCTCGGCGACTCCGTGTCGGTCAGCGTGCGTGACGACGGTGTCGGCATCCCCGAGGGACGGCTGGAGGCCGCGGTGCGCGAGGGTCGGGTGGGTGTGGCGAAATCGATTGTCGGACGGATGAATTGGCTGGGCGGCCGGGCTGAGTTGAGCACCGGGCCGGGAATGGGGACGGAATGGGAGCTGACCGTACCTCGGTGATGGTCGTCGACGACCATCCGATCTGGCGTGACGCGGTGGCCCGCGACCTCGCCGACGACGGGTTCGACGTGGTCGCCACCGCCGACGGTGTTGCGTCTGCCAGACGGCGGTCGGCGGTGGTCAAACCCGACGTGGTGCTGATGGACATGCGGTTGGGCGACGGGGACGGTGCCCAGGCGACCGCCGAGGTGCTCGCGGTGTCCCCGTCGTCACGCATCCTGGTGCTGTCGGCGTCCGATGAGCGCGACGATGTGCTCGAAGCGGTCAAGGCCGGCGCGACCGGATACCTGGTGAAGAGCGCGTCGAAGCAGGAACTCGGCGACGCGGTGCGGGCCACCGCGCAGGGCCGTGCCGTGTTCACCCCGGGGCTGGCGGGGCTCGTGCTGGGGGAGTTCCGCCGCATCGAGCGCGACGCTCCGCCCGGTTCGAAGGGGCCGACCCTGACCGATCGGGAGACCGAGATCCTTCGCCACGTGGCGAAAGGTCTCACCGCCAAGCAGATCGCGTCGCGGCTGTCGCTGAGCCATCGCACCGTCGAGAACCATGTGCAGGCCACCTTCCGCAAACTGCAGATCGGCAACCGGGTGGAGTTGGCTCGATACGCGATCGAACACGGCCTGGACGAGTAGTAGTACTCATCCGTTTTGCGCAGGTGTGCTGCGACGATGCTGGTATGACCGAACCGCACACTGCCGTCATCACCCGGCTCTCCGCGGACTTCGCCGCGATCTCGCAGCAGCTCGCGCGGGTGTCCGCGGATCTGGTCGAGCTCGACCGGATCCTCGCGGACCGAGCGCCGGCGCCCCCTGTCGCACCGCCGGTGCTGGCCCCACAACCGGTGCGCCCGCCCGTCATGCCGTACTGGCCGCAGCAGTACGCGCCCCAGCCCGCACCGTTCCGGCCCTACCCGACTCCGCCCGCGCCGAAGCCGCCCAAGCAGAAATCGGAGGGTTGGATCGGCAAGCTGCTGGCCGTCGCCGGCGTGGCCGTCACCCTCATCGGGGTTGTCCTGCTGTTGGTGCTGGCCGCCCAGGCCGGAATTCTGCGGCCGGAGTTCCGGGTCGCCGCCGGTGCGGTGCTCGCCGGGGCGCTGGTAGCCGCGGGATGGTGGCTCAACAATCGTCCGGGCGGACGGGTCGGCGCCATCGCTCTGGTCGCCACGGGCATCGCCGCGGCCTATATGGACGTCATCGCCGTCACCACCATTTACGAGTGGGTGTCCGCGCCGGTCGGTCTGATCGTCGCCGCCGTGATCGCCGGTGCGGGCCTGACATTGGCGCGCCGCTGGGACTCCCAGCATCTCGGCCTGCTGGTGCTGGTGCCGCTCATCGGTTTGGCTCCCGTCGTCGCCGACGGAATCACGCTGCTGCTCATCGGTTTCATGCTGGCGCTGGCCGCGGTGTCGCTGCCGGTACAGCTCGGTAAGGATTGGATCTGGCTGCACGCCGCGCGCATCTGCGCCGCGGTCCTGCCGCTGTTGGTGGCTCTGGCGGCGCGGTATTTCGACGGCCGTGACGACCTGTTGCTGGCCGGAGCCTGCGCGATCGCGGCCGTCATTGCTGTGGTCGCGGCGCTAATCCTGTTGCCGGGCACCGAGAACCGCGCTGCCATGGCACTGCTGACCGCCTTCGGCATGGCGCCGGTGCTTTCGGTGAACCTGGCGGTCGACCGTGTCGTCGCATCGTTGATGGCGGCGACGGTGGCGGCAGCGCTGCTGGCGATCGTGCTCGCCGGTGACAGGCTGCCGGGTGTGCCCGGCGCGGCGCGGCACGTCTTTGCGGCGACATCGGCGGTGGCGGCGCTGATCGCTGTGACGGCCGCGTTCGACGGCCGGATCGCGGGGCCGGTGCTGTTGGCAATGGCGGTCGTGGTCGCGGTTTCCGGCCGCCAGGATGTCGTCGCGCGCTGGGCCGCGATCGGGTTCGGACTCGTCGGTGCCGCGGCGCACCTGACCTATTCGCCGCCGGGGGTGTTGCTCGAGGCGACACGAACCGACACTGCCGCAGGCGTGTCGACGCTGGTATCGAGCGTGCTGCTCGCCGCCGCTGCGGTGGCGATCGTGTGGGCGTGGGACCGGACCGAGAGTGCGCTGTGGTTGGGAGCAGCCGTGGTGATCGTCTACGCCGTCACGTCGTTCACGGTCACCGCCGGAATGTTGATTAGCGCTGGCTCTGGAGATTCGGACGGCGGCTTCTACGCCGGACATATGGCCGCGACCATCATCTGGATCGCGATGGCGGCAGCGCTGTTCGTCTATGCCGCGCGACGGCCACGCGACGACCGTTCCGTGCCGATCGGTGGTGGGCTGGGGTTGGTCGCGGCGGCGATGGCCAAGCTCTTCCTGTTCGATCTCGGAACGCTCGACGGCATCTTCCGGGTCGCGGTGTTCATCGTCGTCGGACTGATCCTGCTCGGCATGGGTGCCGGCTATGCGCGACTGCTGGACAAGCAGGACAAACAGGCTGTGACCACGCTCACGGAGTAGATTCGCGTAATCTGGACTCGATCCAGATTAATAGGCGTTGATATGAGCATGGCAACCACAACGAACGCACGCCGCACGGAAGCCGAGGTCGCGGGATTCCAGGCGTCACCGGAACTCAGCGGTGCCCTCCAGCGGGTGCTGGTCGACCTGATCGAGCTGCACATCCAGGGTAAGCAGGCGCACTGGAACGTCGTCGGGACGAATTTCCGGGACCTGCACCTTCAACTCGACGAGGTCGTGGATTTCGCCCGGGAGGCCAGCGACACCGTCGCCGAACGGATGCGGGCGCTCGACGCCGTCCCGGATGGCCGGTCGGACACCGTCGCCGCCACCACGTCCTTGCCGCAGTTTCCCGCCTACGAGCACAGCACCAGTGACGTCGTCGACCTGATCACCGTTCGCATCTACGGCACCGTCGACACGCTGCGCACCGTCCACGACTCGGTCGACGCCGAGGATCCGAGCACCGCGGACATCCTGCACCAGCTGATCGACGGGTTGGAGAAGCTGGCGTGGCTGCTCAAGTCGGAGAACCGGAAGGTGTGATCGCCTCGGCCCGCTGCCGCACGAGATACCAGGTGTGCATCGGGCCCTTGCCCTTGACGTCGACCACGCCTCGCTCCTCGAACTCGAATTCATGGCGAAGGCGTTGGTATACGTTGTCCGGCACCTGAATTCGGCCTTCGACGTCCGTCGTCTCCATTCTCGCCGCGACATTGACGGCGTCACCCCAGACGTCGTAGAAGAACTTCTTCGCGCCGACGACACCGGCGACGACAGGTCCGGCGGCCATGCCGATGCGCAGCGGAACGTCGCGTCCCTGAGGATCCTTGAGGCCCGCTACCGCGTCGGCCATGTCGAGCGCCAGCCTCGCGAGAGCCTCGATGTGATCGGAGCGGGGGATCGGCACACCGCTGACGACCATGTACGAGTCGCCGCTGGTCTTCACCTTCTCCAGGCCGTGCCGGTCCACCAGCGCATCCAGGTCGGTGTAGAGCCGGTCCAGGAACCGGACCAGTTCGGCGGGGGCGGTGTCGCTGGCACGCTTGGTGTAGCCCGCGATGTCGGCGAACAGGATCGACGCGTCGTCATACTTGTCGGCGATGACGGTGCGGGTCGGTTCCTTGAGTCGGTCGGCGATGGTGGACGGAAGGATGTTGGCCAGCAGCCGTTCTGAGCGTTCGTACTCCGCCTCCATGGCCGCCTCGGCGCGGTCGATCTCGCGCAGCGTGTACCAGATCGTCAGCACGAGCATCATCGCCGACGAGACCACAGCGCTGATGAAGCCGGCGGTCAGTGTCCACGGCGGGCCCAGCCCACGATCGCGGGGCACCGTCAGCTCCAAACCGATCGTGATCACCACACCGATCGCCGCGATCACCGCTGCGAGCGCGATGCGCTCGATACCGAGCACGAGGACGGCGAGCGACGACGCGACGATGAAGTAGAACTGCAGTCCGGACCCGGTGCCGATGGTGTAGCAGATGAACGTCACCGACACGTAGGCGAACGTCACGAACGTCAGCGGAGCGACGAGTTCACCGAGCGGGCACAGCCGGGGGATCCACAGAAACACCAGACCGCACATGACGTTGACGGCACCCAGCCACCACAACTCTCCGCCGAGTGTGAGCTGGAAGACGCCGAACGCCGCGGAGACGACGGCCGCGATCCAGCTGGCGATCATCAGGACGCGCAGTCGACGGCCGACACGGTCGTCGCGGTGCCGGTCCGGTGACCATGTCTGACCGCTCGCGGTCACCTCGGGAACGCAGGCGGGCCGGACGTTGAGCACACCCGAGCCTATCGCCGAAAGGGCGACTAACCTGGCCGAATGACACGTATCGCGTGCTGCCAGCTGGATCCGGTGCTGGGTGATACCGACGTCAACAGCGGCCGCATCGAGTCCGCTGTTGCCGATGCGGTGGGCGCAGGCGCCGACATCGTGGTGTTGCCGGAGCTGGCGACGTCGGGCTACATGTTCGTCGACGACGACGAGGCTCGCGCAGCGGCGTTGTCACCGTCGGATCCGCGGTTTGCGAAATGGGCTGGCGCCGTAGGGGACTCCTTGGCCGTGTTCGGATTCAGTGAACTCGGCGATGACGGGAACCTGTACAACAGCGCGGTCGTCATCGATTCCGGAGGAGTGGTGGCGGTCTATCGGAAGACGCATCTGTGGGACCGGGAGAGGCTGATCTTCACGCCGGGATCGCAGCGTCCGCCGATACTTCAGACGCGGCACGGGGCGGTCGCGGTGATGGTCTGCTATGACCTCGAGTTCGGCGAGCTGACACGACAGGTGACGGTGGGCGGCGCCGAGTTGATCGTGGCGCCGGTGAACTGGCCGCTGTTCCCGCGGCCGGAGGGGGAGCGACCCGGCGAGGTGATCACCGCGATGTCGACGGCGCGGTTGAATCGGGTGGCCATCGCTGCCTGTGACCGCACAGGCGTCGAGCGTGGGCAGGAATGGACCGGCGGCACGGCGATCGTGGACCAGAACGGGTGGGTGGTCGCATCAGTGGGTTCGGGAGTCGGAATGGCCGTGGCCGACGTCGACCTCGCGCTCAGTCGCGACAAAAAGCTGACCGAGCACGTCGATCTGCTGGCCGACCGCAGGCTCGACCTGTACTAGGTCCGAAAAATGAGGTCAGGGCCAACAGTCGGTCATGGTGGCTGTCTGCCTCTGTTCCTTCAGATGGTCGAGTTCCAGAAGATAGCGGCCGCGACAAGCACCACTTTGAGCTGATACGTCAACGTCTCGTCCTCCCTTGTCGGGACCGTAGCTCCGGGGAGACCGCGATAGCTGAGAAGAGACTGAGCGTTGCGCTTCAAAGCGATGAGATGTGGTGCCCTCGGTGAGATTCGAACTCACACTGGACGGGTTTTGAATCCGTTTCCTCTGCCAGTTGGGATACGAGGGCGTTCGCGGCAACCGTAGGTGGCGCGGCCTATCACCATAGAGGATGGCCCCGCGCTCGCCCATATCGCCTGCTGCGTTCACAATGTCTTCCATGTCTTCCGCGCCTTCCGCGTCTTCGGCGTCTTCCGGGTCGTCTGATCCCGCGTCGCCGTCCGACGCCGCTGCCACGCCGCATCGCGTCCTCATCGCCGAGGACGAGGCCCTCATCCGGCTCGATCTGGCCGAGATGCTGCGCGAGGAGGGCTACGAGATCGTCGGCGAGGCCGGGGACGGCCAGGAGGCAGTCGATCTGGCCGAGTCGCTGCGTCCTGATCTGGTGATCATGGACGTCAAGATGCCGCGCCGCGACGGCATCGACGCCGCGTCGGAGATCGCAAGCAAGCGGATCGCGCCGATCGTTATCCTCACGGCGTTCAGCCAGCGCGAACTGGTCGAGAAGGCCCGGGACGCCGGCGCGATGGCCTACCTGGTCAAACCCTTCAGCATCACCGACCTCATTCCCGCGATCGAGGTCGCCGTCAGTCGCTTCAGTGAGATCGCCGAGCTGGAGAAAGAGGTCGCAACGCTGTCCGACCGCCTGGAAACCCGCAAGCTCGTCGAGCGGGCCAAGGGTTTGCTGCAATCGAAGCAGAACATGTCCGAACCCGAGGCGTTCAAATGGATTCAGCGCGCGGCGATGGACCGCCGCACCACGATGAAGCGGGTGGCCGAGGTCGTCCTCGAGACCCTCGACCCGCCGGCAGGCACACCCGACCCCGCGCCGAAATGACGGTGCTTTCCAGCACCGCCCGTTAAGTCTGCGTTTCCGCATCCGACTTTTGACCGGCTCAGCCCGCTCAACCACGCGACGCGTTTTCCAACACCACGCGTTCGGCCGGTGGGTTGGCTATGGTCGTCGGCGAAGCATCGGCGATGTGGTCGCAATCGGACCCCGGACGGACACCCGACGATGCCGAGCAAAACACTGAACCGGAGGTGGGACGTGCGCAGTCGTGTGGCTCGCAAGGCATTTGCTCTCGGTGGTGCTGGTCTGATTGCGCTGGCTGTTGCCGGCTGTAATCAGGGCGCGCCCGAGGAGGAAGCAGCGCAGAGCAATCTCAGCATCGTCGAGAAAGTACAGATCGACGAGAACGGCGCCGAAGTCGCCGCGAGCACGGGTGCCGCACCCGCAGACCCGGCCGGTGACGGCAAGGCCACCTGCCCGCCGGTGTCCATCGCGATGGCCGGCGCCCTCAACGGGCCGGACGCCGCGCTCGGCATCAACATCAAGAACGGCGTCCAACTGGCGATCGACAAACACAACGACAACAACCCGGGCTGCCAGGTGCAGCTCAAGCCGTTCGATACCGAGGGTGACCCCCAGAAGGCCACCGCGATCGCACCGCAGATCGTCGACGACCAGTACACGATCGGCCTCGTCGGTCCGGCGTTCTCAGGTGAGACCAAGGCCACGGGTGGTGTCTTCGACCAGGCCGGCCTGGTGTCGACCACCGCGTCAGCCACCAACGTCACGCTGTCGGAGAACGGCTGGAAGACCTTCTTCCGCGGTCTTGCCAACGACGGCGTCCAGGGCCCGTCGGTCGCGAACTACCTGAAGAACACGCTGCAGCACAAGAAAGTCTGTGTTGTCGACGACAGCACCGACTACGGCCTCGGTCTGGCGCAGGCCGTCCGCGACACCCTCGGCCCCGTCGCCGACTCGGCCTGCAACATCTCGGTGAAGAAGGGCGACAAGGACTTCTCCGCCGCGGTGACTCAGATCAAGGGGGCGGCACCGGATTCGGTGTTCTTCGGCGGCTACTACGCCGAGGCCGCGCCGCTCGTCCAGCAGCTGCGTGACGGCGGCTACGAAGGCACCTTCGCCAGCGCCGACGGCACCAAGGACCCGGAGTTCGTCAAGCAGGCCGGCGAGTCCTCCAAGGGCGCCGTGCTGGCCTGCCCCTGCGGGCCCGCCACCGGCACGTTCGCTGAGGAGTACAAGCAGAAGTTCGGCCAGGACGCCGGCACGTACAGCGCCGAGGGCTATGACCTGGGCACCATCCTGCTCAAGGGCATCGACTCCGGCGCCATCACCCGGCCGGCCCTGCTCGACTTCGTCCGCAACTACAAGGGCCAGGGCGTGGCTCGCGAGTACCAGTGGACACCGGAGGGCGAGCTGACCACGACGTTGATCTGGATTTACGACGTTCAGTGACATCTGATGCGAAACGCGTCCGAGAGTGCTTGGCTCGGACGCGTTTCGTTTCTACCCTCAACCCCCGCCCCACCCCCTGAGGAGCTCTCCACCGGATGAATCTGGCCGCAAACATCAACTTCAACGTCGGGGCGCTGGTCGACAGCTTCTGGCAGTTGACGATCGACGGCCTGTCGTGGGGAGCGATCTACGCTCTGGTCGCTGTCGGGTACACCCTCGTGTTCGGTGTGCTGCGTCTGATCAACTTCGCGCACTCCGAGATCTTCATGCTGGGCATGTTCGGTGCGTACTTCGCCCTGGACATGATCTTGGGCTTCACTCCTAGCGGCAACGCCTACAACAAGGGTGTCGCGCTGACGATCCTGTACCTCGGCGTGGCGATGCTCTTTGCGATGCTCGTGTCGGGCAGCGCAGCCGTCGGACTCGAGTTCATCGCCTACCGTCCGTTGCGCAAACGCAACGCGCGGGCGCTGACCTTCCTGATCACCGCGATCGGCATGTCGTTCGTGCTGCAGCAGTTCGTGCTCTTCATCCTGCCGAAAATCATCCCCGGCTACGGCGGACCGAACGCCCAGCAACCGATCGTGCTGGTGCAGCCCAAGACCCAGTTCGAGTTCTTCGGGGTCGCGATCTCCAACATCACCATCGTCATCGTGGCTTCGGCGCTGGTGCTCGCGGTGCTGACTGACCTCGCGATCAACCGCACCAAATTCGGACGCGGAATCCGCGCCGTCGCCCAGGATCCGACGACGGCGACGCTGATGGGCGTTTCGCGGGAACGCATCATCATGACGACGTTCCTGATCGGCGGTCTGTTGGCCGGTGCCGCGGCGCTGCTGTACACGCTCAAGGTGCCGCAGGGAATCATCTACTCAGGCGGATTCCTGTTGGGTATCAAGGCGTTTTCGGCGGCGGTGCTGGGTGGCATCGGAAACCTGCGCGGCGCTCTGCTCGGCGGACTGTTGCTCGGCGTGATGGAAAACTACGGCCAGGCGGTCTTCGGCACCCAGTGGCGCGACGTGGTTGCCTTCGTCCTGCTGGTGCTCGTCCTGCTGATCCGTCCGACCGGCATCCTCGGTGAGAGCCTCGGGAAGGCACGCGCATGAGCACCGGCGGGCAGGAGCGAAGCGACCAGGGGATCAGCACTGTGTGGAACAAGGTCATGGCGTGGTGGGATGGCCTGAGCCGGCCTCAGAAGTGGGTGTTCGGGGTCATCGTGTTCACCGGCGTGGCGCTGTCGCCGCTGTTCACCCCCGGCTTCATCGACACCCCCGGCATCAGCTTCGGCGGCACGATGGCGCAGTTCGCGATGATCGCGATCATCGCGATCGGGCTCAATGTCGTCGTGGGGCAGGCGGGCCTGCTCGACCTGGGGTACGTCGGGTTCTATGCCGTCGGTGCCTATACGGTCGCGCTGCTCACCAGTCCGGAGAGCCCGTGGAACCAGATGAGCCCCAGCGGCTTCTTCAGCACTCCGTGGGCGTGGCTGTCGTGCGTGCCGCTCGCCATGGCGTTCACGGCGCTGACCGGTCTCATTCTCGGATTCCCGACGCTGCGGTTGCGCGGTGACTATCTGGCCATCGTCACCCTTGGCTTCGGCGAGATCATCCGCTTGATGGCCGACAATCTCGCCGACATCACCAACGGCCCGCGCGGGCTCAACGAGGTCGCCTTCCCGCACTTCCGCGAGGACGCCACACACCCCGAAGGGGTGTTCTCGGTTTCCAATTCCAGCGGTGACGCGAACTATGGGACGTGGTGGTTCTGGCTCGGCCTGATTCTGATCGTCGTCATCCTGCTGTTCGTCGGGAACCTGGAGCGCAGCCGCGTCGGGCGTGCGTGGATCGCCGTCCGTGAGGACGAGGACGCTGCAGAAGTCATGGGTGTCAACACGTTCAAGTTCAAGTTGTGGGCCTTCACTATCGGCGCCGCGATCGGAGGCCTGTCCGGCGCACTGTACGCCGGACAGGTGCAGTACGTCGCCCCGCCCACGTTCAACATCATCAACTCGATGCTGTTCCTCTGCGCGGTCGTCCTCGGCGGTCAGGGCAACAAATTGGGGGTGATCCTGGGTGCGTTCATCATCGTCTACCTGCCGAATCGCCTTCTCGGGGTTCACTTCCTCGGAATCGACATGGGCAACTTGAAGTACCTGTTCTTCGGCATCGCACTTGTGGTGCTGATGATCTTCCGGCCGCAGGGACTCTTCCCTGTCCGTCAGCAGTTGCTGACCTACGGCAAGGCGGCGCGGGATCTGTTGAGAGCCAAGCCCACCGACACGGAGCCTGCGAAATGACCGCCCCGGAGAACGAGACGGTGGAGGGGTTCGAGGAGAACATCGCCGAAATTGCGAGCGTTCACCGCGAGATCCACGCCGACGAGGGCGAAGTCCTCTTGCAGACCACCGATCTCACCGTGAAGTTCGGCGGGCTCACCGCGCTGGATGCCGTCACGTTCAACATCCGCCGCGGCGAGATCCTCGGTCTCATCGGGCCCAACGGGGCGGGCAAGACGACGTGCTTCAACGCGATCACCGGCGTGTACCGGCCCACCTCGGGTTCGGTGACGTTCGACGGTGCACCGATCGGGCGCATCAAGCGTCACCAGATCACCCGTCTCGGGATCGCCCGCACCTTCCAGAACATCCGCCTGTTCGGCGAGATGACCGCACTGGAAAACGTCATGGTCGGTACCGATGCCCGGCACCGGACATCGGTGCCCGGCGCGCTGATTCGCTCACCGCGGCACCGCCGTGAAGAGAAGTCGGCGATCGAGCGATCGGCTGCACTACTCCATTTTGTGGGGATCGCCCACCGCGGCGAGGAGAAGGCGAAGAACCTTCCCTACGGAGACCAGCGCCGACTGGAGATCGCCCGCGCGCTGGCCACCGAGCCGAAACTGCTGTGCCTCGACGAACCGGCCGCCGGATTCAATCCGAGCGAGAAGTCGGCGTTGATCGACCTGATCCGCAAGATCCGCGACGACGGATACACCGTTCTGCTGATCGAACACGACATGCGGTTGGTGATGGGGGTGACCGACCGGATCGTGGTGCTGGAGTTCGGGCGCAAGATCGCCGACGGCCTGCCCGCCGAAATCCGCGAGGACCCGAAGGTCATCGCCGCCTACCTGGGGGTGCCAGACGATGACGTCAGCTGAGACTCGACCCGTCCTGCTGGAGGTGCGCGACGTCGTCGTGCATTACGGGCGGATCAAGGCCTTGCACTCGGTGTCGCTGACGGTGCACGAGGGTGAGCTCGTCACACTGCTCGGTTCCAACGGCGCGGGCAAGACCACGATGATGCGCGCAATTTCCGGCCTGCTTTCGTTGACGGCGGGCTCGGTGTGGTTCGACGGCAAGGACATCAGCAAGGTCAAGGCGCACAACCGGGTCACCCAGGGCCTGATACAGGCGCCCGAGGGGCGCGGTGTCTTCCCAGGCATGACCATCCTCGAGAATCTCGAAATGGGTTGCTACGGAAGGAAGTTCGCAAGTAAGGCCGAGCATGACGAACGGTTGGACTGGGTGTTGGAGACGTTCCCCAGACTTGCGGAACGCAGAAGCCAGGTCGGCGGCACGCTGTCCGGCGGTGAGCAGCAGATGCTGGCCATCGGGCGTTCGCTGATGGCGCGACCCAAGGTGCTGTTGCTCGACGAGCCGTCGATGGGCTTGGCGCCGATGGTGATCTCGCAGATATTCAAGATCATCGCCGAGATCAATGCCAGCGGCACCACCGTCCTGCTGGTCGAGCAGAACGCACAGCAGGCGCTGAGCCGTTCGGACCGTGCGTACATCCTTGAGACAGGTGAGGTCACCAGGACCGGCAACGCCCGAGACCTGTTGGCGGACGACAGTATCCGCGCGGCCTACCTCGGAGTGGCCTGAGGCCCGGTCCGCACCGCGAGCGCGTGTGTCTACGCAGAGGCACGCCGGAGACCAATTCGTCGCGGGTGGGCGGCACGCAGAAATGCTCGGCGAGCAGCCGCACGACGGCCCTGCTGGCGGTGCAGGGGGCGTTTAGCGGGCGATGATGACGGAGGAGCCGTGGCCGAAGAGGCCTTGGTTGGCGGTGATGCCGACGGTGGCGCCCTCGACTTGGCGGCCGGTGGCTTGGCCTTTGAGTTGCCAGGTGAGTTCGCAGACTTGGGCGATGGCTTGGGCGGGGATGGCTTCGCCGAAGGAGGCCAGTCCGCCGGAGGCGTTGACGGGGATGCGGCCGCCGATCGTGGTGGCGCCGCTACGCAGCAGGTGTTCGGCGTCGCCTTGGGCGCACAGCCCGAGGTGTTCGTACCAGTCGAGTTCCAGCGCGGTGGACAGGTCGTAGACCTCGGCCAGGGAGAGGTCGTCGGGGCCGATGCCGGCTTCGGTGTAGGCGGCGTCGAGGATTTGGTCTTTGAACACCCGCTGCGGTGCGGGGACCACGGCGGTGGAGTCGGTGGCGATGTCGGGCAGCTCGGGTAGGTGTTGGGGGTATTGGGGGGATTGCAGGCTGATCGCGCGCACCGAGGGCACGCCGGCGAGGGAGCCGAGGTGTTGTTCGGTGAAGGCCTTGGAGGCGACGATGAGGGCGGCGGCGCCGTCGGAGGTGGCGCAGATGTCGAGCAGGCGCAGCGGGTCGGACACCACGGGGGAGGCCAGCACGTCGTCGACGGTGACTTCTTTGCGGTAGCGGGCGTTGGGGTTGGCCAGGCCGTGGCGGGCGTTTTTGACTTTCACCTGGGCGAAGTCGTCGACGGTGGCGCCGTAGAGGTCCATGCGGCGCCGGGCCAGTAGGGCGAAGTAGACGGTGTTGGTGGCGCCGATGAGGTGGAAGCGTTGCCAGTCGGGGTCATTGCGGCGTTCCCCGCCCACGGGGGCGAAGAATCCTTTGGGGGTGGTGTCGGCGCCGATGACCAGGGCGACGTCGCACAGGCCGGCCAGGATCTGGGCGCGGGCGCTTTGGAGGGCTTGGGAGCCGCTGGCACACGCGGCGTAGGAAGAGGTGACGGGGATGCCGTTCCAGCCGAGTTTCTGGGCGAAGGTGGCCCCGGCGACGAAGCCGGGGTAGCCGTTGCGGATGGTGTCGGCGCCGGCGACGAGTTGGATCTGGCGCCAGTCTAGGCCGGCCTCGGCCAGGGCGGCCCGGGCTGCCACGACACCGTATTCGGTGAAGTCGCGGCCCCATTTGCCCCAGGGGTGCATGCCGGCGCCGAGGATGTAGACGGGCTCAGGGCTCATGCGATCCTCCAGGCGTGGGTGGTGCGCTCGATGCCGTCGTCGTCGACGTAGAGCGCCATGGTGGTCAGTTCCATCTCCATGCCGACGTTCAGGTCGGCGGCCAGGGTGCCCTCGACGACCTTGCCGAGCACGATCAGGCCCTCCTCGGCCAGTTCGACCGCGGCCACAGCGAACGGTTCGAACGGGTCTGGGGAGGGGTAGGGCGGCGGTGGGGCGTAGCGGTTCTCGGTGTAGCTCCACAGCCGTCCGCGCCGCGACAGCGGCACCTGAGCCAACTCGTCACCGGAACACCCGGGGTTGGGGCAGTTGCTGGCCCGCGGCGGGAACACATAGGTCCCGCACTGCACACACTTACCCCCGATCAAGTGCGCATCACCGGACCCATCGAACGCAAACCAACCGTCTATCGCTGGTTGAGCAGAAGCTGACACGCGGGTCAGCGTACCGAGTCCGCGGCCAAATACTGAAACATGTTCCAGTTCTCGCGGAGTTGGGATCGGTAGCAGGGGCCGCGGTGTCAACTTGCTTCAAGCCACCTCGGCGAACGACAAAGGAGACAACGATGGGTTTTTTCAAAAAGGCCAAGGAAGCGTCACAGCAGGCGCAGCAGGCCTTCAACCAGCCGCAGAGCTACCCGCAGCCGGGAGTCGTGCACGTCCAGGGCTCAGGGCCGATCGACCCGGCGGCGTTCGGCGGGCCCTCCACCCGGTCCGTCGCGGGCGATGATCCGATCTGGGAGCCCATCAACGGCATCTCGCTGCAGGACTACGCCGACCTGGCTCGCGAGGCGCAGGCCCGCGGCATCAACGACGAGGCCGGCATGATCACGCTGGCTCAGGAGCGCGGCTGGAATCCCGCCGACACCAAGGCCGCCCTCGACGGCTGGGTGCAGCGGATGGGCCAGTCGATGGCTGTCGGCCAGCAGTTCCGCAAGTTTCTGGGCTACTGATGCCCAATCCGTTCAAGGACTGGGCACGGATGTACGGCGCCAACAAGCGGTATCTGGAGTCCCAGGGACGCCCGTCCTCGTTCTTCGGTCAGCTTGCCGACATACCCAACCAGATTCACGAAGCGGCTGACGCCAGCGAGATCGGCGTGAAGATGGTGCGGCATTCACAGTTGACGAACGGCGGTGGCCTGCCGGCGACCGCCACCGTCGAAGCCGTCTGGACCGTCGGCTCGTACATGAACATGTCGCCGGTCGTCCGGATTCAGGCGCAGGTGTCACGTGAGGACGAAACGCCGCCCTACGGCGCGATTTTCGACGAGGTCGTCGCTGCGATGCATCTCGCCCGGGTGCAGCCCGGCGCAATCCTCGCGGTGTCGGTCGACCCGCAGAATACGGCGGACATGGCGATCGACTGGATCCGCACCAGCCAGCTCTGATTCAAGCTGCCGTGTCGAGCAGGATGCGGAGAAGGTCGTCGGGGTTGTCGCGCATCAGGTTGTGCTTGCCGTTGAGCTCGTGGGTGATCCAGGCTGGATCATCACGCACACGGTCGTACGACGGTTGCAGCGGCGACTCTCCCGGCCAGTCCAGCGCGTAGACGAACACGCGTTTGCGAAAGCGGTTCAGCTCGCCTGTGAGGCGCAGCGGTTGCAGCACTGTGGCCAGCGGGTGCGAGGTAGCGCGCGGGTCGAAGAACGGCATCGGCGGGACGCCGTACCCGGTGTCGTCGACCTTCACATACCACCGGCGTTCCTCGTCGTTGACGAGGTCCCAGCACGCCTCGCCGTCATGCGGAACTACGGCGTCGATGAAGATCAGCGAGTCGACGCGGTCGGGGATGCGGTCCGCGACACCGGTGATGACCATGCCGCCGTAGCTGTGGCCGACCAGGATCAGCTTGTCGGCTGCGCCTGTGCGGGCGTGGATCTCGGCCAGCACGTCGGTGATGTGGGTGTCGAGGTTGACGCCGCCGGGCATCAGGTGCGACCGCTCGGCGACACCCGTCAGGGTGATGGCCAGCACGTGGTGGCCGGCCCGCCGCAAGGAGTCGGCGAGGTCGTCGAAACACCAAGCGCCGTGGCACATTCCGGGAACAAGGATAAACGTCGTCACGCTGAATTCCTTTCTGTGACGGTGCGGTAGTCGGCGGTGACACGGGCGATTACGTCAGATACGTTTGGTCCCGGCGGCGTGCATGGCGCGGTTGGCGGCGACGATCTCTGCGGTGGCCGGCCTGCGGTTCCTCTCGTACGCGCGCAGCCCGGTGACGGGATCGCTCTCCAGTTCTTCTGCGAGAACCCGGGCATCGACGATGGCTTGCGACGCCCCGTTGGCGCCGACCGGGTACATCGGGTGAGCGGCGTCGCCGAGCAGGGTCACGGCGCCGATTCCCCAGTGGGGCAGTGCGTCCCGGTCGACCATCGGATACTCGAAGACCTGCTCGCTGAGGCGGGGTAGCGCCGCCACGTCGAGCCAGTCCAGGTTCCAGCCCGCGACATAGGCGACCACTGTGTCTGGTTCGGCCGGGTGATTCCAGCGGGCGTCGCCGGGAAGCCGGCCCGCAGCGTGGTCCTCGACCAGGAGAACCCAGTTCACCAAATCCGCGGCGATCGGATAGGTCACCAACTCGACGCCACCGGGGCCGTCCACGATCGCCATGGTCGCTCCGTCCATGAATGGCCGCATGCACGCCGCGCCCCGATACATCCGCACTCCCGACCACTGCAGGGGATCCGGCCCTGGGTGCAGGTGTTTGCGCACGGTGGAACCGACACCGTCGGCGCCGACCAGGATGTCGGTTCGCGTTTCGGCGTCCTCGGTCCTGGCGATGACCCGTCGCCGGTCTGGACGAAGTCGGTCAGCGCCGCTCCGGTTCGGATCGTTTCCGGTCCCAGCCTTTTCGTGACGGCGTCGACCAGCATGGTGTGCAGCCGCCCCCGGTGGACGGACCGTTGGGGATGCGAGTGGCCTCCTGCCACCCCGCGGGGTTCATGGAAAAGCAGCCGTCCAGTGTGGTCGAAGTACGAGATCCCGGTCGGAGCAACCGATATCGATTCGAGTGGCCCGCCGAGTCCGAGGGCGTCGAGTTCTCGCACGGCGTGGGGCAGCAGGTTGATGCCCACCCCGAGTGGTTCCAATCCCGCGGCCCGCTCGAGGATGGTTGCGGTGATGCCGCGCTGATGCAGGGTGAGCGCCGTGGTGAGTCCGCCGATGCCCGCACCGGCGATCACCACTGACGGTGGTCTGCTCATGTCGAACCTCCTTTCCCTATTACCGTGCGTACGCTGGCGCTATAAGTCCAATAGGAATTTGTGCTGATACCTATAATCAACAGTTATGGACCTACGTCAGCTCGAGTACTTCGTCGCGGTGGTCGAGGAGGGAAGTTTCACTCGAGCCGCGGAGCGCGAGCGCGTCGCCCAGCCCGCGGTCAGTGCGCAGATCCGTCGCCTTGAACGGCTGGTGGGCCAGCCGCTGCTCGTGCGGTCCAGCCGCGAGGTGCGACTCACCCAGGCTGGCTCCGCGTTGCTGCCCCATGCGCGGGCGGCACTAGGCGCTGTCCGCGCTGCGCGCGCCGCGGTCGACGACGTCGCCCATTTGGTACGGGGTTCCGTGAAGATCGGCACGGTCACCTTGCATCCGGTGGACGTCGCCCGCTTGATGGCCGACTTCCATGCCGACTATCCCGATGTCGAGATCACGCTGGGCACCGACAACTCCGATGTGCTGCTGGCCAAGCTTGCCGACGGAAGTCTGGATGTCGCAATCGTGTCCATCGGCGTCGACGAGGAGGTCGAGGGTCTGGACTTCGCGGTGATCACCGACGAGGCGCTGGAGGCTGCGGTCGCGCCGCAGCATCCGCTTGCGCGGCGGAAGACGTTGTCGCTGCGGACCCTCTGCGATCACCCGGTGATCTCGCTGCCGGCGGGCACCGGCCTGCGTACCCGCCTCGACAATGCTTGTGCCGCCGCGGGACTGCGCCCTCGGATCGCGTTCGAGGCGACGAATCCGATCGAGCTCGCCAACCTCGCCCGCCACGGGCTCGGGGTGGCGATTCTGCCGCAGTCGATGGCGCGCAGCAGCCCCGATCTGCATTCCCTGCGGCTGGCACCCGAACTGCGCGGCAGGCTGGTGTGGGCCTGGCGCAACGACACGACGAGCCCCGCCGCCCGCCTCCTCAGCGACCGGGCGCGAGGGATGATCGCCGGGTCACGATGACCCCGCCCCAGGGTGGCCCGGCTGTCGGACCGGGTGCCTAGAGTGAAGCCGTGAGCCCAGCCAAGACCGCATCGGCGTCCAAAGCCGGTAAGCAAACCGCCGACGACAAGCCGACGCTGATGCTGCTGGATGGGAACTCCTTGGCCTTCCGGGCGTTCTACGCGCTTCCCGCCGAGAACTTCAAGACCCAGGGCGGGCTGACCACCAATGCGGTCTACGGCTTCACGGCCATGCTGATCAACCTCCTGCGCGACGAGCAGCCCACCCACATCGCAGCGGCATTCGACGTCTCGCGCCAGACGTTCCGGAAAGAGAAGTACCCGGAGTACAAGGAGGGGCGCTCGGCCACGCCCGACGAGTTCCGCGGGCAGATCGACATCACCAAAGAGGTCCTCGGCGCGCTGGGCATCACCGTGCTGGCCGAAGCCGGATACGAGGCCGACGACATCATCGCCACGCTTGCGACCCAAGCCGAGAGCGAGGGGCACCGAGTGTTGATCGTCACCGGTGACCGCGACTCGTTGCAGCTGGTCAGCGACGCCGTCACGGTGCTCTACCCCCGAAAGGGCGTCAGCGAGCTGACCCGATTCACCCCCGAGGCGGTGCAGGAGAAGTACGGGCTCAGCCCCGACCAGTACCCGGATTTCGCGGCGCTGCGCGGAGACCCCAGCGACAACCTGCCCGGCATTCCGGGCGTGGGGGAGAAAACCGCCACCAAGTGGATCGCCGAGTACGGGTCGCTGCAGGCTCTGGTCGACAATGTCGACAAGGTCAAAGGCAAGGTCGGTGACGCACTGCGCGCCAATTTGTCCAGCGTGCTGCTCAATCGGCAGCTGACCGACCTGGTCAAGGACGTGCCGCTGGCGCAGACCCCGGACACGTTGCGGATGCAGCCGTGGGACCGCGACCACATCCATCGGCTCTTCGACGACCTCGAGTTCCGGGTGCTGCGCGACCGACTGTTCGACACACTCGCCTCCGTGGATCCCGAGGTCGACGAAGGATTCGACGTTCGTGGCGGCGCACTTGAGCCGGGGACACTGGCGGGATGGCTGGCCGAGCACAGCAACGGTGAGCGTTTCGGCGTGGCGGTGGTCGGCAATCACCTGGCTTTCGACAGCGACGCCACCGCGGTCGCGATCGTCGCGTCCGACGGTGACGGCCGGTACATCGACACCACCCATCTAAATCCTGAGGACGAGGCCGCGCTGGCGTCGTGGCTCGCCGATGCGACCGTGCCGAAGGCGCTCCACGAGGCCAAACTCGCTACGCATGACCTGCTGGGAAGGGGCTGGACGCTGGCCGGCGTCACCTCCGACACCGCGATGGCCGCGTATCTGGTGCGTCCCGGCCAGCGAAGCTTCGCACTCGACGACCTGTCACTGCGCTATCTCAAGCGCGAGCTGCGGGCGGATAATCCTGAGCAGCAACAACTTTCGTTGCTGGACGACGGTGAAGGCGTCGACGAGCAAGCCGTGCAGACATTGCTTCTGCGCGCGAACGCCGTGAAAGATCTCGCCGACGCGCTCGACGAGGAACTCGACCGCATCGATTCGTCGGCGCTGCTGGGCAACATGGAGCTACCCGTCCAGCGCGTGCTGGCCGAGCTCGAGACCGCGGGCATCGCCGTCGACCTGCCGAAGCTCTCGGAGCTGCAGAGCGAGTTCGCCGGCCAGATCCGCGACGCGGCGGAGGCGGCGTACGCCGTGATCGGCAAGCAGATCAACCTCGGTTCGCCCAAGCAACTGCAGGTCGTCCTGTTCGACGAGCTGGAGATGCCGAAGACCAAGCGCACCAAGACCGGTTACACCACCGACGCCGACGCGCTGCAGTCGCTGTTCGACAAGACGGGGCATCCGTTTCTGCAACACCTTCTGGCTCACCGCGACGCCACCAGGCTGAAGGTCACCGTCGACGGGTTGCTCAATTCCGTGGCCTCCGACGGCAGGATCCACACCACGTTCAACCAGACGATTGCGGCAACCGGCAGGCTCTCGTCCACGGAACCGAACCTGCAGAACATCCCGATCCGCACCGAGGCCGGGCGCCGCATCCGGGACGCATTCGTCGTCGGCAAGGGCTACGCCGAGCTGATGACAGCCGATTACAGCCAGATCGAGATGCGCATCATGGCGCACCTGTCGAAGGACGAGGGCCTCATCGAAGCGTTCAACACCGGTGAGGACCTGCACTCGTTCGTCGCGTCCCGGGCGTTCTCGGTGCCGATCGATGAGGTCACCCCAGAACTTCGACGCCGCGTCAAAGCGATGTCGTACGGCTTGGCGTACGGTCTCAGCGCGTACGGGTTGTCCCAGCAGCTCAAGATCTCCACCGAAGAGGCCAAAGAACAGATGGAGCAATACTTCGCGCGGTTCGGCGGGGTCCGCGACTACCTGCGCGATGTGGTCGACCAGGCCCGCAAGGACGGCTACACGTCGACCGTCTTCGGCCGTCGGCGGTATCTCCCCGAACTCGACAGCAGCAATCGTCAGGTGCGGGAGGCCGCCGAGCGGGCCGCGCTCAACGCCCCGATTCAGGGCAGCGCGGCCGACATCATCAAAGTCGCGATGATCAACGTGGACCAGGCCATCAAGGACGCCGGGCTTTCGTCACGCACCTTGCTGCAGGTCCATGACGAGCTTCTCTTCGAAGTCGCCGACGGCGAGCGGGACACACTCGACGCGCTGGTCCGCGAGCACATGGGCAATGCCTATGCGCTCGACGTGCCCCTTGAGGTGTCGGTCGGATATGGACGTAGCTGGGACGCCGCAGCGCACTGAATCGTAAGACGCCCCCGTCAACTCGGGCAGCGCCTGCGGCGAATCCAACTATGTATGCTGACTTACATAATTTCTGGACGCTGAGGAGGCGCCGAACGTGGCCGAACATCCCTTCGACGACGCAATCCACCTCGATCACGCCGGCCCCGACCTCATGCGGGGCAAGACGAGCGCCGATTGGGCCAATATGGTCGGCCCGTTCGGCGGCATCACCGCCGCCCTGCTGCTGCGGGCCGTGGAGAACCATCCGAGCCGCACCGGCGACCCCGTCGCGCTCACCGTGAACTTCACAGCACCCGTCGCCGACGGCGAGTTCGACATCAGCACGGACCTCGTCCGCAGCAACCGCACCAATCAGCACTGGAACGTGCAGTTGTCTCAGGGAGGGACGATCAGCACGACTGCCACCGCGGTGTTCGGGCTTCGCCGTGATACTTGGTCGGACATCGAGCTCGCATGCCCGAAAGTTCCGGATCCCGAAGCGCTTGCGCCGGGCGGCCTGCCCGACATGATCGCGTGGGCGCGCAATTACGACATGCGTTTCATCGAAGGTGCGCCTCCTGCGGAGAGCGCCATGTCGGCCGCGTCGTCGACCACCACCCTGTGGGCGCGGGACCGGCGAGGTCGCGACGTCGACTTCGCGGCACTCACCGCGCTGAGTGACATCTTCTTCCCGCGCGTGTTTCTCAGGCGCGGGGCCATGTCACCCGCGGGCACCATATCGCTGACGACCTACTTCCACCTCGACGCCGGTGAATTGGCCACTGTGGGAAGCGATTTCTTGCTCTGCCGGGCCCGCGCCAACCGGTTCTCCCGCGGCTACTTCGATCAGACCGCCGAGATATGGAGCCGCACAGGCGAATTACTCGTCACGACGCACCAGCTGGTGTACTTCAAGACGTAGGTTCGCCTCAGCTGACGCGCCAGAGACGACGCGGCCCGAGCTGGATCACCGCGGTGGCGGGATCGGGGAGCGATAACCGGCCATCTGCTGGAGCGCGGGCGAAGCCGCACGGGCCGCATACACGGCGTAGGCCTCCTCGTTGAGCAGCGCCGTCACCCTCGCATCGCCGAACCCGCGGTCGATGCGGTCGCGCACGAAGGCCAGCTCGACCACCTGCTGGGCAAATCGCTTGACGGACTCACCGGCCTGCTTGCCGCCGAACCGGGTTGCCTCGGCGACGGCCTGCTTGCGGGTCGCCAGCGACCCCAGCCAGGTCGCCTCGTTGGGCGTCACGATGGCGGCGGCCACCATGCCCGGAAGTTTCTCCGCGACGATGCGCTGCTCCGTTCGGCGGCTGTGCACCGCCAGCACGATCGCGAGTGCGAACACCGGCATCATCCAGAAGACGTAGGTGGCGAAATAAGCGCCGGTGCCCAGGAACGAGGAGCCGTTCCACATCGCGTGCAGGATGACCGCCCCGAGGTACCCGAGCAGGATGCACCCGGCCTTGGCAAGCGCACCGCGCCTGTGCAGAGCGAACCACACACCGAGGGCGAACATCGTGGTGAACAGCGAATGGGCGAACGGTCCCATGATCAACCGAAGGGCCGCGGTGAACAGCGACTCGGCCAGCGACTCGCCGTTGGCGATGTAGAGGATGTCTTCCAGCCACGCGAACCCGGCTCCGACGAGACCCGCGTAGACCAGGCAGTCGGTGAGCGAGTTCATCTCGTTGCGGCGTGCACCGGTCATCATCAGCAGCAGGAACAAGCCTTTGGCGGCTTCCTCTGTCACCGGAGCGCCGATGATCAGGGTGAACGCGCTGACGCCGGTCTCGGCGGCGTCGACGGCGGGGTTGAGCCAGGCGTCGAGGACGACCTGCAGGATCGCCGAAACGATGACCGCAACCGACGTGCCCCAGATGAAGGCGAAGATCAGCAACCGGGGCGGTTCGGGTTCCCACCGGTCGAGCCACAGATAGGCCACGACGACCGCGGTCATGGTGAGGCTCGACAGGACGAATCCGACAGCTGCGCCCACCGGGTTGGCCAAGGTCAGGAAGATGACAATCAGACCCGCCAGCGTCCCGAGCGCGATGAGCACACCCAGCGGAGCTCCGACCTTGCGGATTCGGCGTGCGAACGGCGTACCGTACTGATGGAACTGATGCTGCCCCCCGGGAGCGCCTGCGTAAGACACGCCTGCAGGTTAGCCGGTCGGGGAGGTGGGTTTGTCCTGCGTGGACTCAGTCGAGTAGCCTTGACACGTATCTGTGTGCGCCATTCGCGGGTGCAATCAAGAAAACTGCTTTTCCATCCAAACAATGTCCCTACGATCAAACCTGTCCGGAGCAACCCACCACATGCCAAGTCCCTCCGTCACGTCTCCGCAAGTAGCCCTCAACGACATCGGCTCCGCGGAAGATTTTCTCGCCGCCATCGACAAGACCATCAAATACTTCAACGATGGCGACATCGTCGAAGGGACCATCGTCAAGGTCGACCGCGACGAAGTCCTGCTCGATATCGGCTACAAGACCGAAGGCGTCATTCCTTCGCGCGAACTCTCCATCAAGCACGACGTCGACCCCAATGAGGTCGTTTCCGTGGGCGATGAGGTCGAAGCCCTGGTCCTCACCAAGGAGGACAAGGAAGGCCGCCTGATCCTGTCCAAGAAGCGCGCTCAGTACGAGCGTGCCTGGGGCACCATCGAAGAGCTCAAGGAGAAGGACGAGGCCGTCAAGGGCACCGTCATCGAGGTCGTCAAGGGTGGCCTGATCCTCGACATCGGCCTGCGCGGCTTCCTGCCCGCATCCCTGGTGGAGATGCGGCGCGTCCGCGATCTGCAGCCGTACATCGGCAAGGAGATCGAGGCCAAGATCATCGAGCTCGACAAGAACCGCAACAACGTGGTGCTCTCGCGTCGCGCCTGGCTGGAGCAGACCCAGTCCGAGGTGCGCAGCGAGTTCCTCAACCAGCTCACCAAGGGCGCCATCCGCAAGGGTGTCGTGTCGTCGATCGTCAACTTCGGCGCGTTCGTCGATCTCGGCGGCGTCGACGGCCTGGTGCACGTCTCCGAGCTGTCCTGGAAGCACATCGACCACCCGTCCGAGGTTGTCCAGGTGGGCGACGAGGTCACTGTCGAGGTGCTCGACGTCGACATGGACCGCGAGCGGGTTTCGCTGTCGCTCAAGGCGACTCAGGAAGATCCGTGGCGCCACTTCGCCCGCACCCACGCGATCGGTCAGATCGTTCCCGGCAAGGTCACCAAGCTGGTGCCCTTCGGCGCGTTCGTCCGCGTCGAGGAGGGCATCGAGGGCCTGGTCCACATCTCCGAGCTGTCCGAGCGCCACGTCGAGGTCCCCGATCAGGTGGTCCAGGTCGGCGACGACGCGATGGTCAAGGTCATCGACATCGACCTGGAGCGTCGCCGGATCTCGCTGAGCCTCAAGCAGGCCAACGAGGATTACTCCGACGAGTTCGAGGCCTGGAAGTACGGCATGGCCGACAGCTACGACGACCAGGGCAACTACATCTTCCCCGAGGGCTTCGACGCCGAGACCAACGAGTGGCTCGAAGGCTTCGAGAAGCAGCGGGACGAGTGGGAGGCCCGGTACGCCGAGGCCGAGCGTCGCCACAAGATGCACACCGCGCAGATGGAGAAGTTCGCCGCTGCCGAAGCCGCCGCGGTCGCGGAATCCGCGACGCGTCCGGCCAACGGGTCGTCTCGTTCCGAAGAGCAGTCCGCCGGCGGGTCGCTTGCCAGCGACGCGCAGTTGGCTGCCCTTCGCGAGAAGCTCGCAGGCAACGCGTAATTGGCTCAACGACAGAAGGCCCCGGCTTCCACGCCGGGGCCTTCTTCGTCTCAGCAGCTGTACTGACACACTGGTGCCGTGCTGCGCATTGGATTGACCGGAGGTATCGGAGCAGGCAAGTCGACGGTGTCCGCCACGTTCAGCGAATTGGGCGCGATCGTGGTCGACGGCGATGTGATCGCCCGTGAAGTCGTCGAACCGGGCACCCCCGGCCTGGCGAAGCTGGTGGAGGCCTTCGGGGACGGGATCTTGCAGCCCGACGGTGCGTTGAATCGGCCGGCGCTGGCGACGATCGCGTTCAGCGACGACGAGAAGCGCCAGACACTGAATGGAATCGTGCATCCCCTTGTCGCACATCGCCGTTCGGAGCTCATCGAAGCGGCGCATGAAGACGCCGTGATCGTCGAGGACATCCCGCTGCTGGTGGAATCGCAGATGGCGTCGATGTTCCCGTTGGTCATCATCGTCAACGCCGACCCTGAACTGCGCGTCAAGCGGCTGATCGAATACCGCAACTTCACCGAGGAGGACGCGCGGGCCCGCATCGCCGCGCAGGCCACCGAAGAGCAGCGCCGTGCAGTGGCCGATGTGTGGTTGGACAATTCGGGAAGCGCCGGCCAGCTTGTCGAGAAAGCCCGGGCATTGTGGCACGAGCGGATTCAGCCGTTCGCGCACAACGTGAAGATCGGGCAGCCCGCCCGCTCGGCACCGGACTTGGTACCCGCCGACCCCGACTGGGCGGCCGAGGCGCGGCGGATACTGGCCCGTCTGCGTACCGCCTGCGGACACCGAGCCGTACGGATCGACCACATCGGATCGACCGCGATCCCGGGCCTGGATGCCAAAGACGTCATCGACGTTCAGGTCACCGTCGCGTCCCTGGAGGTTGCCGACGAACTCGCCGAACCTCTGTTGGCGGCGGGGTATGTGCGGACCCCGGTCACCCGGGACACCGCTCACTCCGACGATCCCGAACGCTGGCAGAAGCGGCTGTTCTGCTCGGCAGATCCCGGGCGGCCGACCAATGTGCATGTGCGCGTGGACGGTTGGCCGGGACAGCGGTTCGCCCTGCTGTTCGTGGATTGGGTTAAGGCCAACACGTCGGTGCGCGACGAGTATCTGAGCCTGAAACGGCGCCTCGCCGCGCAAGCGCACGCGACGACGGAGGATTACGCCGAGGCCAAGGAGCCGTGGTTCCTGGACGCCTACCGCAGGGCGTCGGTGTGGGCGGACACGACGGGCTGGAGTCCCACCGGCTAGGTCGGGGGCGCCACAGGGAGCGGTTGGTCGGGGGGCAATGCGTCCGGTGCCGGCGGAGCTGCGTTGGGCTGACCTCCGACCGGCGCCTCGCACGTCAGCGCACCGTAATCGGGGTCGTCGCGCTGCGGCAGGACTCGTGGCGCGATGAAGTCGTCGGCTTGGGCCACGAGCGCGTCGTCGATCAGGATTTCGCAGTGCAGATTCGCCGAGTACGGCCACTCGATCGACACCCGCATGTTCGCGATCCCTGACTCGGGCAGGACCGTCATCACCTCGAATACGCGGCCGGGCACCATCGTCGGGTTGGCGAACAAGATCTGCTCGCCTTCGGCCTTGTAGGTGATCGTCGCGCCCCGGGAGACCCCGTCCACGCGGGCGCGGTAGGTCACGTTGTGGAGCAATTCCGGAGCTTGGGCCTCCACCTCGGGCTGGGGGTCAGGCTGAGCCGTCGCCGCGGCGGGGGAGACCAGCAGACTCGCCAGAGACACCGCGGCAGCGCCCACAACCGCGGCAGTACGTGTCCGTCTCCTCGCACTCACATCCAGAGTCTATGCGTCGCGCCACGTCAAGATCATGCCGTTGGCCGCAAGCCAGCGGTTCAGGTCGTAGTCGTGCCTGGCCAGAGCGTCGACGGTGGCCACCGCGGTGTGGATCGCCTGCTCGCCCGCAGCGGGGGTGAGGACACCGGAAGCGACCGCGGCGACCAGTTCGTCGACGTCGGTGACATGGACATCCCGGCCGGTCCGGGCGACGAGGTCGAGGTAGTGGTCGACGCCGTACCAGCGGTCGCCGTCACGGGTGTACTCGCCGACGTCGAGGTAGTAATCCTGGTCGCGTTCGAATCCGGGATTGAAGTGGAACACCGTGGCCCGCAGGCGTAGCGACGGCAGCAGCCACGACTCGATGTAGTGGAACTGGGCCCGTCCGGGTGTCGGCCGGGCCATGTAGAGACCCGACGGGTGGACGGTGTACACGTCGACCGCGCGGACGATGCCTTTCGGATCGGTGTTGGTCGCGGCGGCGACGTCGAAGATCTCGTGCTTGGGAGGATGAATGCGCCCAGGATAGAGGGCCCCGTCCCGTCCAGGAACAGAACATGTCGGCGCGGGGTTCTAACCTGGTGAACATGGCTTTCGCGACCGAACATCCCGTGCTTGCGCACTCGGAGTACCGCCCCGTCGAGGACATCGTCAGGTCCGGCGCGCGGTTCGAGGTGGTCAGTGAATATGAGCCCGCGGGTGACCAGCCCGCCGCGATCGATGAGCTGGAACGTCGGATCCGTGCCGGTGAGAAGGATGTCGTCCTGCTCGGCGCCACCGGTACCGGCAAGTCGGCCACCACCGCGTGGCTCATCGAGCGGCTCCAGCGGCCGACACTGGTGATGGCGCCCAACAAGACTCTCGCTGCGCAGTTGGCGAACGAGCTACGCGAGATGTTGCCCAACAACGCCGTCGAGTACTTCGTCTCGTACTACGACTACTACCAACCCGAGGCATATATCGCCCAGACCGACACTTACATCGAGAAGGACAGCTCGATCAACGACGACGTCGAGCGGTTGCGACACTCGGCGACGTCGAATCTGCTGTCCCGCCGCGACGTCGTCGTGGTGGCATCGGTGTCGTGCATCTACGGCCTCGGCACCCCGCAGTCCTACATGGACCGCTCGGTAGAGCTCAAGGTCGGCGACGAGGTACCCCGCGATGCCCTGCTGCGGCTGCTCGTCGACGTCCAGTACACCCGCAACGACATGTCGTTCACCCGCGGGACGTTCCGCGTGCGCGGTGACACGGTCGAGATCATCCCGTCCTACGAAGAGCTCGCCGTGCGCATCGAGTTCTTCGGCGACGAGATCGAGGAGCTCTACTACCTGCACCCGCTGACGGGTGACATCATCCGCAAGGTCGACTCGCTGCGGATCTTCCCCGCGACCCACTACGTCGCCGGGCCGGAGCGGATGGCCCACGCAATTTCGACCATCGAGGCCGAACTGGAAGAGCGTCTCGCCGAGCTGGAGGGGCAGGGCAAGCTGCTGGAGGCCCAGCGGCTGCGCATGCGCACCAATTACGACATCGAGATGATGCGCCAGGTCGGCTTCTGCTCGGGCATCGAGAACTACTCGCGTCACATCGACGGGCGTCCGGCAGGCTCCGCCCCGGCGACACTGCTGGACTACTTCCCGGAGGATTTTCTCCTCGTCATCGACGAATCCCACGTCACCGTGCCCCAGATCGGCGGCATGTACGAAGGCGACATGTCGCGCAAGCGCAACCTGGTCGATTTCGGCTTCCGGCTTCCGTCCGCCGTCGACAACCGGCCACTGACGTGGGAGGAGTTCGCCGACCGCATCGGGCAGACGGTGTACCTGTCGGCGACCCCGGGCAGCTTCGAATTGAGCCAGACCGGAGGCGAATTCGTCGAGCAGGTGATCCGGCCGACCGGCCTGGTCGACCCGCAGGTCATCGTCAAGCCGACGAAAGGCCAGATCGACGATCTGATCGGCGAGATCCGCAAGCGCACGGAACGTGACGAGCGTGTGCTGGTGACGACGCTGACCAAGAAGATGGCCGAGGACCTCACCGATTATCTGCTGGAGATGGGCATCCGGGTCCGGTACCTGCACTCCGAGGTCGACACCTTGCGCCGCGTCGAGCTGCTGCGTCAGCTGCGCCTGGGGGAGTACGACGTGCTCATCGGCATCAACCTGTTGCGCGAGGGCCTCGACCTGCCAGAGGTGTCGTTGGTGGCGATCCTCGACGCCGACAAGGAAGGCTTCCTGCGTTCCCCGCGCAGCCTGATCCAGACGATCGGGCGTGCAGCGCGAAACGTGTCCGGCGAGGTGCACATGTATGCCGACACGATGACGGATTCGATGAAGCAGGCGATCGACGAAACGGAACGGCGTCGGGCCAAGCAGATCGCCTACAACCAAGAGCACGGCATCGATCCGAAACCGTTGCGCAAGAAAATCGCAGACATTCTCGACCAGGTCTACCGGGAGGCCGACGACACCGAGTCGGTGGAGGTGGGCGGTTCAGGCCGCAACGCCTCCCGCGGCAGGCGTGCGCAGGGCGAGCCGGGCCGGGCGGTCAGCGCCGGGGTATTCGAGGGCCGGGACACGTCGAACATGCCTCGCGCCGAGCTGGCCGATCTGATCAAGGATCTGACTGCGCAGATGATGGCCGCGGCACGCGATCTGCAGTTCGAGTTGGCGGCTCGGATCCGTGACGAGATCCAGGATCTGAAGAAGGAACTGCGCGGCATGGATGCCGCCGGGATCAAATGACTTGATCTCAAGAGCTGTTGAGGTTCTACGGTCATCGTCGTGACCGACACCGAGACTCACATCTCCACCGCCTTGGGAACATGGCGGGCGCTGCTCGGGCCGAAGAACCTCGGCGCCTCGCTGGTACTTGCCGGCGGGGTAGCGCTGTACGCGACCAATGAGTTCCTCACGATCAGCCTGATGCCCAGCGCCGTCGCTGACATCGGTGGCCAGCGTTTCTACGCGTGGGTGACCACGGTGTACCTCGTCGGGTCGGTGATGGCAGCCACGACGGTGCACGCCGTGTTGATGCGGCTGGGGCCGAGGTGGGCATACCTGTTGGGGCTCAGTGTGTTCGGGCTGGGCAGCCTGGGGTGTGCCGTCGCGCCGAGCATGGAGATCCTGCTGGCCGGGCGCACCGTTCAGGGTGTTGCAGGCGGGCTGTTGGCCGGTCTGGGCTACGCGGTCATCAACACCGCGTTGCCGAGCGGTTTGTGGACGAAGGCATCTGCGCTGGTGTCGGCGATGTGGGGCGTCGGCACCCTTGTCGGCCCCGCCGCGGGTGGTCTCTTCGCTCAGTATGGTTCGTGGCGTTGGGCTTTCGGGGTCCTGGTCATGATGACCGCGGTGATGTCGGTGTTGGTGCCCGTCGCCCTGCCCGCGCGCAACAATGCCGAAATACCTCGGAGCAGAACCAAAATTCCAGTGTGGTCGCTGCTGCTGCTCGGGGCGGCCGCCCTGTCGGTCAGCGTGGCGGGTATCCCGCACAACCCGTGGGCCACCGCAGGGCTGGTGGTGCTCGGCGTCGCACTTGTGACGCTCTTCCTGTTCATCGACAAGAGGGCTCGGGCAGCGGTCCTGCCGCCCAGCGCATTCCGACCAGGCCCGCTGAAATGGATCTACCTGACATTGGGCGCGTTGATGGCCGCGACGATGGTCGACATGTTCGTCCCGTTGTTCGGCCAGCGCCTTGCGCATCTGACTCCGGTGGCGGCGGGGTTCCTGGGGGCCGGCCTGGCCATCGGGTGGACGGCGGGGGAGATCAGCAGCGCCTCGCTGCGACGCGAACGTGTGATTGTGCGGACGGTGGCGATAGCACCGCTGGTGATGGGGACCGGCCTGATCATCGGGGCGCTGTCGCTGCGCGACGACGCTTCGCCGGTATGGGTCGTGCTGTGGGCAGTCGGCCTGATGATCAGCGGTGCCGGTGTCGGCATCGCATGGCCGCATTTGTCGGCGTGGGCGATGAGCAAGGTCGACGACCCCGCTGAAGGTCCTGCCGCGGCAGCCGCGATCAACACGGTGCAGGTCATCTGCGGAGCCTTCGGGGCAGCCTTGGCCGGCGTCATCGTCAATGTGACCGACACGGGTGACGCCACGGCCGCCCGCTGGCTTTTCGCCTGTTTCGGGGTGCTGGCGGCTGTGGGCGCGGTGGCGTCCACTCGGAGCGGACGTCCAGCACCCGCACGATCACGGTGATTCCAATGGTGGGCATCAGTCAGCGACGATGGCAGCCTGCAATGCAGCGCGGGTGTGGCTGAGTGGCTAGGCACCGGCCTGCAAAGCCGTTTACACGGGTTCGAATCCCGTCATCCGCTCGCATGAGAGGCCGCCCCAACGTAAGGATGGGGCGGCCTCGTCTCGATGCCGGCTTACAAACGGACGAACACGCCGGTGTCTTCGTTGAAGACGCCCCACGCCTCGAGATCCGGGTTCCAGACCACCGAGAGGCCCTCCGCCCAGTCAGGCAGCTCTGGCGGCAGCGGTGCGCCCTCGGGCGGGGCCACGGGCGTGATCACCCATGCCGGCGTCTCGGGCAGCACGATCGTGTCCTGCGGCATGGGGCCGCCATGTCCCGGAGGCGGAAGGTAACCCAGCCCCGGCGGTAGCGGGTTGCCAGGCTCGCCGGCGTTGACACCCGGGCCGGTCACCGCATCGGGACGCGGCGCGTTGCCCTGCCCATTACCGTTACCCTGCCCGTTTCCGTTACCTTGGCCGCTCGAGTTGCCAGGGTTCGACGGCGGCTCGGCGTGTGCGATGCCGGATGTCACTGCGAGCCCGCCCAGGCCGAGCACGCCTGCGGCCGCAAAACCGGCCGTCAGCTTCTTCATGTCCATCGATGCATACCTCCTCAATGTCGTCCGCAGCTACCGCGCATCTGGCGGAAGTCAGGCGGATTCCTGCCCCGCGACCGTTGCCGAGCAATACTTCGGTATTGGCCGCGACCCCCGTGGAGCAACGTTATCGCCATCGATCACTGAATCTAAACCCTTGTGAGACAACCTAAATAGGCGAAACTGCTAAAAGTGCAGCGCAGCGCACCGTTCGTGCGATTCGCGGCAATTCGACGTTGCTGGAAGTTTTTCGTCGGCTGTAACGAAACGGCTGCAGCAATCGATAAGAGCCGGCGCGGGGTACGTCGCCGCGGTTCTACCGAGCGGAAGGTAGAGTGCGCGCGTGTCTGCCTTGTCGGTAAATGGGCTGTTGGGGGACAGGGCGTGACGACGTGGCTGCTGCTCCTGCTCGCCATCACCAGCGAAGTCGCGGCGACCCTCTCCCTGAAGGGCTCGGCAAGTGTGCCGGCGCTCTACGGCGTCGTGGTGCTCGGTTATCTCGCCTCGTTCGTCCTACTCGCTCTCGTCCTCCGGCGCGGCATGGGACTCGGTGTGGCATATGGGATCTGGGGCGCGACGGGGGTGGCGCTGACCGCTGTCCTCTCGGCGGTGATCTTCGGCGAGGCGTTGACCGCGCTGATGATTGTCGGTCTGGTCTGCATCATCGGCGGGGTCGTGCTGGTGGAAACCGGATCCCGCGTGGGTGAGGAATGATCCAGTACCTGCTTCTGGCGGCGGCAATCGGGTGCGAAGTGACGGGGACGCTGGCTCTTCGGGTGGCTGCTCGGGGGCGCGTGGCCTTTTACGCGGTGGTCGTTGTCGGCTACGCGCTGGCATTCACGCTACTGTGGGCCTCGCTCAGGCACGGGATGCCCCTGGGCATCGCGTACGGCGTCTGGGCCGCGGTCGGCGTCGCCCTGACCGCGATCCTCTCCCGATTGCTGTTCGACGAGCCGCTGACGCGCAAGATGCTCGGCGGAATAGCCCTCATCGTTGTTGGGGTGCTCCTCGTCGAACTCGGTGCAGCCCATTGACCGGCCGCGCAGATTATCCACACGGCCGCGACGGCACACCTCTTGATGCAACACAGATGTGCATCTGTTGAATCACCATTGCATCGCGGCGCGGTTCATCTTTGCTGAAACTGTGTCAGCGTTGTCGGGTGTTCGCACGCCAGGTGGCTCGTGTCTTAGCGATTGCAGTGGTGACAGCGTCGGCGCTGTCGTATTCCACCGCGACTGCTTCCGTTGCTGTCGCTGCAGAATGCCCGGACGTCGAGGTGGTTTTCGCGCGGGGAACTTCCGATCCGCCGGGAATCGGTTTCACCGGCAGGCAGTTCGTGACCGCGCTCAAGAAGCAACTACCGAAGAAGACCATCAACGTCTACGCCGTGAACTACCCGGCCGACTGGAACTTCTCGAAGTCCACGAGCGCGGGCGCCCTTGACGCCAACAAGCAGGTTCAGTACATCGCGGGGATGTGCCCGAGGACCAAGATCGTGCTCGGTGGAATGTCCCAGGGTGCAGGGGTCATCGATCTGATCACTATCGGCAAGCGAACCATCTGGTTCTTCACACCGGCGCCGTTGCCGGACACGATGGTCAACCACGTCGCAGCGATCGCCGTATTCGGCAACCCATCCCGGGACATCTCGACCCTGGGCCCACTGACGAAGATCAGTCCGCTCTATGGCAGTAGGGCCATCGACTTGTGCGCAGACGGTGACCCCTACTGCTCGAAGGGGAACAACTTCTTCGCTCATTTCGCCTATCCGTGGAATGGGATGGTCACCGAAGCTGCCACGTTTGTCGCCGGCAAGGTGCTCGGAACTCTGAGCTGACTGCGGGCGTGCTTGGCAATGCCCTTGCAGCCATGCATTTTTCCGGGCTCCCTCGGTCGAGCTGAGGCGTGAGGGCGCGGGGGATGGTGTAGCCGCCGTCAAAACTGTTGCAGTGCAGCCGATAACCCGCATTCGCCAAACTCCGCCGTCGGTTGCCGTGGGCGCCACTCCCGCAGCTTCGACACACGCCGCCCGTCCTGTTGACTCAGCTGTCACCGCGATGGTGTGGTCGTCGTCGCCGCGTCGTGGGTTGCGTCAATTGCGCAGCGCCGTCGGGTGACGGGCCAGCGCAATGATGCTTGAGTCAAGAACTCGTCGAAAAGCCTGGGGTGGCCGGCGGCGCTATGTCACACCGTCAGCGAGGCGAAGCACGGTCGGCGCAGGAGTCATTCTCTTTGGCGCAGCGCGTGATTGCGTGAGATGTACCCGTCGTCACGTCGAGCGGTCGAGCGTGATCCTGCATTCGCATGAACTCCGCAATCCTGGGTAGATGCAGCGCGTGTGTGGTGAATCGCACCCACATTCGCCGCTGAGCGGGTTACTGTCTCGGTTGGCGTTGCAACCGACACTGGGAGGATATTGATGACCGGCTATCAAACGGTGGTGGTTGGTACGGACGGATCTGATTCGTCGTTGCGTGCCGTGGACCGCGCCGGTCAGATCGCTGCCGGCGCGCACGCGAGGCTTGTGGTCGCGACGGCCTACTTCCCGCAGAGCGAGGACGCGCGAGCTGCCGATGTCCTCAAGGATGAGGGCTACAAGATGTCGGGCAACGCGCCGATCTACGCGATCCTGCGCGAGGCGAGAGACCGTGCCAAGGCCGCCGGAGCTGAGAACATCGAAGAGAAGGCCGTCGTCGGAGCACCCGTTGACGCACTTGTCGAATTGGCCGAAGAGGTGAACGCGGATCTGCTGGTGGTCGGCAACGTCGGCTTGAGCACGATCGCCGGCCGCTTGCTCGGATCGGTGCCCGCGAACGTGGCGCGACGGTCCAAGACCGACGTGCTCATCGTGCACACCTCCTGACAGAGACCGACAACGAGGAACCCTGGGCCGGCGCAGCCGACCCAGGGTTCTCTGTCGTCAGGAGTTGGATGCCTTCGCGATCGCGGTGATCGCGGAATCCAGGGCGGCGTTGAACGCTTCATCGCTCTGCTGGGCCGTCAAACCCTCGGTCAGCGCCCGCGAGAAGCTCGCGATGACGCCCTGGTTGGCGGCAAGCTTTTCGCAGGCGTCCTCGCGGTTGTAGCCACCCGACAGCGCGACCACCCGCAGCACCTTCGGATGCTCGACAAGCTCGCGGTAATGGTTGTCGACGTCGGGCAGCGTCAATTTGAGCATCACGTGCTGATCGTCGCCGAGCTTGTCCAGTTCGGACAGGATCGCGGTCTTCAGCTGATCCTCGGCCTTCGCCTTCTCGGGGCTGTGGATGTCGACCTCGGGCTCGATGATCGGAACCAGGCCTGCGGCGAGGATCTGCTTGCCGACCTCGAACTGCTGGGCGACAACCTCCTCGAGCCCGGCGCCGGGCAGCTTGATGACCGAACGCATCTTAGTGCCGAAGACTCCCTTGTCGCGTGCGCGCGCCAGGAGGTCGTCGAGACCCGGGATCGGCTTCATCACCTGGGCGCCGTCCTTCTCCTCGGCGAGGCCCTTGTCGACCTTCAGGAACGGGACGATCTGCTTGACGTTCCACAGGTAGTCGGCGGTGTCGCGCCCTTCGATCTGCCGATCCATGGTGTCCTCGAAGAGAATCGCGCCGAGGATGCGGTCGCCGTCGAAGCTGGGGCTGGTGATGATGCGGGTACGCATCTCGTGCACCAGGTTGAACATCTCCTCGTCACCGGAGTAGGCGTCCTCGGCGATGCCGTACAGCTTCAACGCCTTGGGGGTGCTGCCACCGCTCTGGTCCAGTGCCGCAATGAAACCGGCGCCACGCTGCGCCTTGTTGAACTGATCGCTGTTCATGATCCCTTTCTGACTTTCTTCGTTAACCGCGGGTCACCAGCCGCGCTCACGCCATTCGCCCAGGTGAGGGCGCTCGGTCCCGAGCGTCGTATCGTCACCGTGTCCTGGATAGACAACGGTCGAATCGGAGTAGACGTCGAACACCCGGTTGCTCACGTCGCCGAGCAATTGCTCGAAGTCGCCGTCTTTCCAGGTCTTGCCGACACCACCGGGGAACAGGCAGTCGCCGGTGAACAGGTGCACCCTGCCGTCGGTGGCCGGCCCGTCGAGGGCCAGTGCCACTGAGCCGGGGGTGTGTCCGCGCAGGTGGATCACGTCGAAACGCAGATCGCCGATCGCGATGGTGTCGCCACCGGCGAGCAGCCTGTCCGGTGCCACCGGCAGCGGCCCGGCGTCGAGACTGTGCGCAGCCGTCGGTGCGCTGGTGGCTGCTGCCACCTGCTCAAGAGCGATCCAGTGATCCTGATGTTGGTGGCTGGTGACGATCAGGGACAGCTTCGGGGCGTAGCGTTCGACCAGTTCGAGGAGGATGTCGGCATCGTTGGCGGCGTCGATGAGTAGCGTGTCACCGGTCTGGGAACAGGTCACGAGGTACGCGTTGTTGTCCATCGGGCCCACCGACACCTTGACGATCGACGCGCCGGGAAGTTCGCGTCGGGCAGCACTTCGCGGTTCGACGTGACCCGTGTAGTTGTCGTCGACGATCGTCATGGTGACTCACGTTACTTCCCGGTCGACGAGCTCTCGTCCGGGGCTTGTCGGTGGGCAGACCTAGCATTGGGTCTGTAGTGCGCCCAGCGGACGGAACGCGGGCGTATTCCAGCGGAACAGAAGGGGCATCGGTGGCTGACCGCCTAGTTGTCAAAGGTGCCCGGGAGCACAATCTGCGTGGCGTCGATCTGGACCTGCCTCGCGACGCGATGATCGTGTTCACCGGGCTGTCGGGGTCGGGCAAGTCGTCGCTGGCGTTCGACACGATCTTCGCCGAGGGGCAGCGCCGCTACGTGGAGTCGTTGTCGGCGTATGCGCGGCAGTTCCTCGGTCAGATGGACAAGCCCGATGTCGACTTCATCGAGGGCCTGTCCCCGGCGGTCTCGATCGACCAGAAGTCGACCAACCGCAATCCGCGGTCGACGGTCGGCACGATCACCGAGGTCTACGACTATCTGCGTCTGCTCTATGCGCGGGCGGGCACGCCGCACTGCCCCGTGTGTGGTGAGCGGATAGCCAAGCAGACGCCGCAGCAGATCGTCGATCAGGTCCTGGCGATGGACGAGGGGCTGCGCTTCCAGGTGCTCGCACCTGTGGTGCGCACTCGCAAAGGCGAGTTCGTCGATCTCTTCGACAAGCTCAACACGCAGGGCTACAGCAGGGTTCGCGTCGACGGCGTGGTGTATCCGCTGACCGACCCGCCGAAGTTGAAGAAGCAGGAGAAGCACGACATCGAAGTCGTCGTGGACCGGTTGACGGTCAAGGCCTCCTCCAAGCAGAGGCTGACGGATTCGGTGGAGACGGCGTTGAACCTCGCCGACGGCATCGTCGTCCTCGAGTTCGTCGACAGGGAAGACGACCACCCGCACCGCGAGCAACGGTTCTCCGAGAAGCTCGCGTGCCCGAACGGCCACCCGTTGGCCGTCGACGATCTCGAGCCGCGGTCGTTCTCGTTCAACTCGCCCTACGGTGCGTGCCCCGAATGTGTCGGCCTCGGCATCAAGAAGGAGGTCGACCCCGACCTTGTGGTGCCCGATCCCGACCTCACCCTCGCCGAAGGTGCCATCGCACCGTGGTCGATGGGTCACACCGCCGAGTACTTCACCCGGATGCTGTCCGGCCTCGGCGATCAGCTCGGGTTCGATGTCAACACCCCCTGGAAGAAGCTTCCGGCCAAGGCGCGCAAGGCAATTCTGGAGGGCTGCGACGAGCAGGTCCACGTGCGGTACAAGAACCGCTACGGACGCACCCGGTCCTACTACGCCGACTTCGAAGGCGTCATGGCGTTCCTTCAACGTCGCATGGAGCAGACCGACTCCGAGCAGATGAAGGAGCGGCTCGAAGGCTTCATGCGCGACGTGCCGTGCCCTGAATGCGACGGCACGCGCCTCAAACCGGAGATCCTCGCCGTGACGATGTCCGCAGGCGACTTCGGCGCGAAGTCGATCGCGCAGGTGTCCGAGCTCTCGATCGCCGACTGCGCAGCGTTCCTCAACGCGCTGACGCTGGGCACCCGCGAGGCGGCCATTGCCGGTCAGGTGCTCAAGGAGATCCAGTCCCGTCTCGGCTTCCTGCTCGATGTCGGCCTCGACTACCTGTCCCTGTCCCGGGCGGCCGGAACGCTCTCCGGTGGTGAGGCGCAACGTATTCGGTTGGCCACGCAGATCGGCTCCGGGCTGGTGGGGGTGCTCTACGTGCTCGACGAACCGTCGATCGGGCTTCATCAGCGCGACAATCGCCGCCTGATCGACACTCTGGTGCGCCTGCGCGACCTCGGTAACACCTTGATCGTCGTCGAGCACGATCTCGACACCATCGCCCACGCCGACTGGGTGGTCGACATCGGTCCCGCGGCGGGCGAGCACGGCGGCCAGATCGTGCACAGCGGCACCTACCAGGATCTGCTCAAGAATCCCGAATCCATCACCGGCGCCTATCTCTCCGGCAAGGAGGAGATCGAAGTGCCGACGATGCGACGGGTCGTCGACAAGAAGCGTCAGCTGACCGTCGTGGGTGCCCGGGAACACAATCTTCGGGAAATAGACGTGGCCTTCCCACTCGGGGTTCTGACCTCGGTGACGGGCGTGTCCGGCTCGGGCAAGTCGACGTTGGTGAACGACATCCTGGCATCGGTGTTAGCCAACAAGCTCAACGGCGCCCGGCTGGTACCCGGCAGGCACACCCGGATCAACGGTCTCGACCATCTCGACAAGCTCGTGCGTGTCGACCAGTCCCCGATCGGGCGCACCCCGCGGTCCAATCCGGCCACCTACACCGGTGTCTTCGACAAGATCCGCACGCTGTTCGCGGCGACCACCGAGGCCAAGGTCCGCGGCTATCAGCCCGGCCGGTTTTCTTTCAACGTCAAGGGCGGGCGGTGTGAGGCGTGCTCGGGTGACGGCACCATCAAGATCGAGATGAACTTCCTGCCGGATGTGTACGTGCCGTGCGAGGTGTGTCAGGGTGCGCGATACAACCGCGAGACCCTCGAGGTGCATTACAAGGGCAAGACCATCGCCGAGGTGCTCGACATGTCGATCGAGGAGGCGGCGGAGTTCTTCGCGCCGATCAGCTCGATCCACCGCTACCTGAAGACTCTCGTCGACGTCGGCCTGGGTTACGTGCGGCTGGGACAGCCGGCGCCGACGCTCTCCGGTGGTGAAGCGCAGCGCGTGAAGCTGGCGTCGGAACTGCAGAAGCGTTCAACCGGCCGGACGATCTACATCCTCGACGAGCCGACCACCGGTCTGCACTTCGAGGACATCCGCAAGCTACTTGCCGTCATCAACGGCCTTGTGGACAAAGGCAATACGGTGATCGTCATCGAGCACAACCTCGACGTCATCAAGACCTCGGACTGGATCGTCGACATGGGGCCCGAGGGTGGTTCCGGCGGCGGCACCGTGGTGGCGACGGGCACGCCCGAAGATGTCGCGGCCAATCCCGACAGCTACACGGGGCATTTCTTGGCCGAGACGTTGGGGGTGGCGCGGCCGAAGCCGAAGCCGCGAAGCAGGCGCGCGAAGGTCAGCGCGTAGCCGAATGCCGCCGCCGGTGACGGTTCGTCCTGCCGCGGTGACCGTCCTGCTTTAGAAGAGGCTGGCCTAGCCAGCAGAACCCTTGCTGAGCGGCGACGGAAACCTGGGGTTGATCCGCACGCCGTCGAGCCACCTTGTCAGCTCGTCGGCTTTCGCCCGCAGTTCCTTCGACGCCCGGCGGCCGACATCTTCGAGAAGCAAAAGTTCGACACGACCGTCGGTGTCCTGACGCCACGCCCCGACAACCCGGCCGTCCACCCAGGCCGTCGGTCCGGCGTTGCCGTTGCGGTCGAACACTTGGTTGCGGTGCTCGCCGAGGTACCAGCCACGGTCGGACCACCCCATCGTCGTCACATCGAGGCCGGGAAGCAGCGCACACCACGGCTCGACGGCAGGCTCCGGTTCGTCGTCGCCCGGAAGCACAAAGCCCGGGGTGCCGTCGAGATCCACCGCGACCGCATCGAGGTCCGCCACTGCCTGGCGCGCCCACCCCAGCGTGGTGCCGAACCACCACTTGATGTCAGTGAGCGTGGCCGGACCGAACGCCGACAGCCACCGTCGCACCATGTCGGTGCGCGCCTGCTCGGGAGTGACCGGATCGGAGGCTGCCAGCCACTGCAGGGCCGCAACCCAGCGCGGTCGAGAGGTGGTCCAGCCGCCGTCGTTCGGACCACGAACGATATGGCCACGGGCCGACAACACGGTCAGTACCCGCGGGGCCAGATGGCCCTGACCGCCGTACGGCTTGCCGGGAGCCGGGTCGTACATCCCCGTCAGCTCAGGAAGGGCTTCGCGCAATTCGCGCGCCGTGCACGGGCCTGCGCCGCCCAGGTGGTTCAAGACCGCAGCGCACGCGGTCTCCAGCCAGGCGGCGCCGTCGGCGGCCACTCCGGCGTTCTGCGCGTCGGCCGCCAGCCTGCGGGTCTCGTTGATGGCGACGCGGTCGCTGGCCGAAGCCTGGACCGACGGCAGATCCTGCACGTGCACCACCCACAGCGTGCGCCGCATCGCGAGGTGTTTGACGACCGAGTGTTCTTCGTAGAGTGCGGCATTGAGGTCCGCGGGGGTGAAGCCGGGCAGCCGCGCCCATGACGATAGATGGGGGGTGCTCGGATCGGTGGCGTGCAGTCCCACCAACTGCGCGGCCAATGCGCTGACCGAACCGGCGGCGCCGGGGGCGGAAACCAGCTGGTGGCGTCGCGCCAGGCGCGCACGCCGTTCCTCGACGGTGAAGGACCTCATCGAGACCGAACCGTACCGCCGCCGACCGACAGCGCCGCCCGAAAATTGGGATCGGTAGCCGGCACCGCGCGATGTACTTCACCCCGACGACGCCACTGGGGCGAAGCACGACGAAGGGAAACATCATGAAGCGAGTTGTCGCAGGCGTGATCGGTCTGGCCGCCGGCGCCGCGATGCTGGTCGGCTGCTCGGACGACAAGGGCACCACCGCCGAGAACTCCTCCTCGCAGAGCTCAACGGCCTCACAGACCTCAGCGGTCGCCGACGGCGGAAAGACCGAGGTCAAGGTCGACGGCGCCGATCTGGCCGGCCTGGACCTGAACTCGGTGACCTGCGTCAAGCAGGGCGGAAAGATCACCGTCGCCAGCGGCGCCATCGGCGGCCAGCAGGGCCTGGGCATCGTCATGACCGACGAGGCGACCCCGGTCGTCGAGTCGCTCGGCATGGTGGTCGACGGCAACGCACTCGCCGTCGCGAACGCGATGGGAGCCAAGTCCGGCAGCGCCGAGGTCACGGTCGACGGCGACAGCTACACGATCACCGGCGAAGCCGTCGGTGCCGACATGAGCAATCCGATGGCGGGCATGATCACCAAGCCGTTCACCGTCACGGTGACCTGCAGCTGATCGCATGCCACGTCCCGGAGCGGCGGGCGTGCCCGACACGCCCGCCGCTTCCTATGATTGCGCGGTGACCCCGCTTCCCGGTCATCCCGACATCGAGCAGGATCTCGATCGGGCACGTCGCCTGGCTTTCGCCGCGGACGAATTCGCGGCCAAAGACCTGTTGCTGTCGCTGATGCCCCGCATCGAAGAAGTGGACCGCGACGACCTCATCCTCGAGGTCTTTGCCCAACTGGGCGAGCTCTACCTGGTCCGTACGGCCTATGACGGGGTGACCGAATGCGTGAAACGTATCGAGGATTGCCTGCAGATCTATCGAGAGATACGAGCAGGCCAGCGTCCGGAGGACGCCGAAAAGGTGATCTTCTCGCCGGCCGAAGTCGACCACATGATCTGCCGGTACCGCCGACGGGCGCTGTTCCTACGCACCGGAATGGCGGCAGCGCACGGCGAACACGAGACGGCGGCCTCGCACCTGCAGGCGCTGATCGAGGAGCACGGCATGTTCGATGACCTGCACGGCGAACACGCCTACCTGATCACCCATGCACGGATCCTGTGCGCGGTGGGGCTGTGTGACGACGATCTGCATGTGCAGTCACTTCCCCTGTGGGAGAAAGTGTTCGACGCCATCGAAGGGCCCGGTGACGGGAGCGAATACGACGACAACCTGCGCGTCCTCGCCGGCACGGGATACGGCCGGTTCTGCGTCGAGACCGGACGCCTCAACGAGGCTGAACCATGGTTGCGGCGCGCCGGAGCCCGGGCGCAGGCACGTGGCTGGCGCCTCGCCACCGCGCGCACCCAACTGGAACGCGCGACTGCGGCATGGTCAGCCGGTGACCGGGCCCGCGCGCAGGACCTTGTCCACGAGGCTTATCCGGCGATCGCGGAGGGCAACCGCGCACACGACGTGTCGCGCAGTTGGCTCTATTTCGGCTTGATCGCGATCTCGGTGGGCGAACTCGACGATGCCGACGAAAGACTCAGCCACGCCGAGCGACACTGGCGTGAAATCAACAAGCCGCTGCATATTCACCGAATCCTGTTGCAACGCAGCTGGGTCGATATCTTGCGGGGCGACTTCACCGCCGCCACCGACCGCGTCACGGCGGCGCGTGAACTGCTCGACAGCTGGCCCCGACACAGCTGGCTGCAATACGCCAGGCTCGACGACCACCTCGGCTCGATTCTGCGGGCCGAGGCGATGGCGGACCCCGCGTCGGCCCACGAGAAGTTCGAACAGGCGGCCGACCTGAAAGTGCCTGCGGCCCTGGCCGTCGACTCGGTGCGCTACACCATCGGCGACGCCGATGCCAGGATGCGATGGGCCACCCATGTGTCGTCGCGCGTGCTGGCGGGCGCCTTCGCGGTGGCCTGGGAATGGGGTAACACGGCCCTGGTCAGTGAACTGATCGAATACCACAGTGCTCGCGGGACATTCAGCATCCCGCAGTCACCACACACAGCGGACTGGGCTGACACGGCAACGGCCGCGGTCCCCGTCGACGATGCCGACGAGTACGCGCTGGTGGCCTCCGGGCCCGGGACGGTCGGTGGGACCATGCTGACCAAACTTGGTGCCCTGCCGCCGCTTCGGATGCACCCGAACACCGAACCGGTGCTGAAGTACTACCGCGAACTGGCGCAGCTGCGATACGGCCGCACCGTGACCTCCGCCGAACCCGAATGGAGCACCTGGCCATGACCGCGCCGACACTGGTGCTGCGCTATGCCGACGTCGGCGTCGCCACCTACGCCAGCCTGCGCGTCGTCGGCCGGCCCGAAACCACCGTGACGTGGGTGGTCGAGGAATCAGCGCTCGCCATGGTCAGGGACCTCCTCGCTGACGCGCTGCCCGACCCGCGCCCGTCGGAGAATGTGCGTCAGGCCCTCGAACGTGCGCTCACCGCAGGCTCTTTCGCAGATCGTGCCGCCGAACAGCACCTGGCTGACATCTTCGGAGAGCAACTGATTCCGGCCGCGGGCTGGCAGCTGATCGGCGATCACCCCCACCCGACGCTGTTCGTCGCACCGACCGGCAGGCTCGCGCAGGTTCCGTGGTCGCTGGTTGCGTGCCCGGCAGCACCCGGGCGGCGGCTCATCGAACTCGCCGACGTCCTTCTCGCGGCGCCGCCGAACATCGCCAACGCTCCGCGCGCGTCCATGACCTGGGACGAACGTCGCGACAACGCTGCCCTGCTGATCCTGGATCCCCGTGTGCCGGGGCAGCGACCTGATTCGGCGCTGGGCTCCGTGCTTGGCCGACCCGACCCGGATGGCCCTCTGGCACAGCATTTTGCCGAGGTCAGAGCCCACCGCGACGTGTTACCCGAGGTTGCCGCCACCGTCGAGCTGTTCCGGTCCACTCAGGCAGACCGCGGTTGGCTGGCCGCCCAGCTGACGCGGTCGCCGAGCCGCATGCTGTTCGTCGGACACGCCACCGCGGCCGACGGCGATGTGGGACACGCCGACCGCGCCGCGGTGCACCTGGCCGACGAACATCCGCTTGCGGCCGGAGACCTGATGGCGGCCCAGTTGCCGATACCGCCGCGGGCAGCGCTGCTGGCCTGCTCCTCGGGCGGCGATTACCGATTCGACGAGGCGACCGGACTCGTCGCCGCGCTGATCCTCGGTGGTGCCCAGCTCGTCACCGCCACGCTGTGGTCGCTTCCCACCGCCGCCGGCTACCGCCAGTTCTGCCCGACCGCAACCGAGTCGTCGGATCCGATGGCCGAGGCGGTCATCGCCGTCGACGTCGCCCACGAGGCGCAGGACGCGGGTCGCGCGGTCAACGCGTGGCAGCGCAGGCAGCTGACCCTATGGCGCGACGGTGATTCGGACGCGAGCCCGCTGTACTGGGCCGCTTTGGTCAGCTTCGCTGTGGACGGCGCCCGATGAGCGTCACCGGCGCGGTACGCGCACCGCGACCGAGGACTCGTCTCCGGGACGGTAATACATGTCGATGATGCTGCCGGGCGTGAAGCCGGCGAGAGCGCTCTCAGGGATCAGGGTGGTCTCGCGGGCGGGGAACTGCCCGCCTTCGGGGCGGCTGACCATGACGTCGAGTTCGACCTCGTGGCAGTCCGCGGAGAAATCGCCGGTCAGGCGAAGGCCGACGACGACGCCGCGGGACCTGATCACGGTGCTCGACGGCACGAACAGCACCGCCACCGTGCCGGCGATAAGGAAGCTGAAGAAGATCAGGGTCAACAAGCTGGGCATGCCCTCAGGGTCGATGAGGCCCACGGCTACCGAACCCAACTTCTATCCTGTTCCGGTGAGCACGGGAACGGATACCTCGGTGGCACTGCGGCAGCCCCGCCGCGCCGTCATCGAGCGTGCCTGGCGGGCGATCGGGCCGGGTGTCGAGGTGCTCAGCGCTGACGACGGCGGACCGCTGAGCCGAACGGTCAAGCGCATCATCGACCCGCTGGTGCTCCGGCTGCGATCCAACACCAAGTTCTCGGCACCGTTCGTCACCGCCGACGTCGCCGCCGAGATGCACGACGCCATCCTCGGGCAGGCGGACGCGCTGCGGGCCACCGCCCGGTGGTTCGACGTGCTCAAACGCGGTCGGCGCCGCCTGCGCATCACCACCGGCAACGCTCAGGAGCTGTACTTCCCGCTGTGCTTCGAGCTGGCGGTGACCCGCGGCGCGCCGGGGGAGCAGGACACCGACGCTGCTGATGCGATCCTTCGAGAGATCCATTCCGACCGCGACCGCACCGCTATCGAGGTGCTCAACCGCCACGTCGACGACGAGGACGTGGTTGCCGCGCTGGCGGCGCAGGTTACGGACAGCTGGACCGATGTCCGGGCGGGGACCGAGATCACCGGTCCGTTCCTGGCCGGGCTGAGCACTGTTCTGGGGAAAGCGGACGGACACAACGCGTCGGTCGCGCGCCAACGTGTGTGGTCGGCTTTGGTGGCCGATGCGACCCCGTACAACTTGGGCGCGTCCGCACGCAGCGACGCCTCGCGCCTGCCGTGGTCGATCGTGGAGCTCGGCCTGAGTTCGGCTGAGCCGCAGCAACCTCCGGTCATCACGGGAGGTGAGGGTGGCCGACCGCTCGACCGCAGCGTCGTGGATCGGGTGCGGGCCACGCTGCGCCGCGCGCTGGCCCGGGACGAGCTGCCCGACATTCCGCTGCTGTGCGCCGAGGAAGTCGACCGGTCATGCGCGCCGTGGGGGTTACTGGGCGAAGACAAGCAGGCCACGTTGATCGCCGGCATCGAGGTCGCCGTCGACCTCGCACCGCTCGACGAGGCGGCGCAGTGCCGCACCGATCTCGCACGTCAGATCCAGGCACGGTTGCGAAAAGAGGCCTACGTCCTGCACGCGCGGCGCTACCTCGCCGACGGCGGCGCGGTGCATCCACGCCAGCAGGCGATCGTCGATGAACTCGCCGCATTCTGCCGGCCCTACCTGAGCCGGTTGTGGGCGCGTCTGCATGGCCGGGACGTCTGGCAGGAGCCCTGCACCGACGTCGATGACATCCGGGAGCTCCTCGAAGGAGTGTCCCGATCGGTCAGTCTGGACCATCGCCAGCGCATCAAGGCGATGCTGGAAGCCCAGGACGTGCAATGAGGTTCATCGCGGAGTCGGGGCTGTGGACCACGGAGGCGCCGGGTGCCGCCGTCCCGCTGACGGCAGTCCTCGAGGTGTCGGGTGCGGTCCTGTCATGGACGGTGGATGATCCGGACGCGACCGTGCACATAGCATTCACCGATCCCGTTCGCGCGGAATGGCTTTGGCGAATCGCCGGCGATGACGGACACAGCGCGATCGTGTCCGCACTGGCCGCGACACCCGAAGGTCAGCTCGACGTCGATGGGGTCTCCTTCGATGCGACAGCACTCGAACCGCTACGGCGTCTTGCGCTGGGCCACTGGCTTCGTCGCTGGTGGCCGGCGAGCTACCGCGATGGCATCGTCGAGCTCGACGACGCGCTGCTCGCCGGGGAACTCGCGCTGCTGACCGCTGCCGCGGAGGACTACTTCGCCGATGGCACGTTCGACTCGGATGTCGCGGAGCTACTGGCCCCCCATGCCCAAGTCCTGACCGCGCTCGCACGACTGGGTGATCCGCGGGTCGGCGAGTTGGTCGAGGCATGCACGGAGCTCGCCGAGGACACCGGGATCTCGTTCGAGACACCGGCCGTCGTGGCCGGAACAGGCGCCCGCGACGACTACGCGCTGGTAGCGGGAGCCGGCGGCGCTGGGGGCGCGGCCGAGGCCGTCGCGCGCGGTGTGGACTCGGTGAATTGGGCGGCGGTGCCGCCCCGGGTGTTCGATGCGGCTGAGGGCACCGTCGACTGGCAGGTCGAAACCGACGGTGCCGTTGCCACCGCCGTCGTACGCACTCAGCTGTCGGGTCCCGGCTCGCCGGCAGGAATTGCCGTGCACGTCCGCTCGGGGGGGATCACCGGTGCCGGCCAGCTGGACAGCACCGGCTCGGCGACAGTTGCACTGCTCGACGAGAAGCGCACCCCGGTCACGGAAACGCTTGCCTGGAGCCGTGATTGGCGGGAAACGGCGGTGAGGATCGGCGTTGATGTCGGCGAGTCGTCCGACGTGCGGGACCGCGTGCGGGCCTTCGCGCGGATGAGGCTGCAGCGGCTCGGCGCCGACGCCTTCCTCGCAGAGGTGCTCGCGGCCGAGTCCGACTACTGATCGGGTTGCCGACCCATCGATTCGCGGATCTGGGCCAGCCGTTCGGCCGCTGCGCGCTGCCGGGCGTCGTACTGCTCGGCGACAGTACGCCCTTCCGGCGTCTCGGCGTCCAGCTCGGCTGATCCGAACGACGTGGCATAGCGATTCTCGATCTTCTCCCGCACGGAGTCGAACGTCGGCACGCCTCCGGGGGTGTAGCCCGCGTCGGCCGGAGCGATCGGGTCGGCGGGCACGACTTCAGCGTCGATGATGGGCTCATCCGGCATGGCCACCACGCTACCCGCGGATGGCTCCCGGGAAGCCGATCTGCTCGACACCGGGGGTGCCGATCTTGCCGGCCAGCCAAGGCAGTGCGGCGGCGAAAGCGTTCGAGGCGAAAGGCCAGTCGTGGTTGCCTGGTTGGGTCACCACGGCGCACTCGATGCCTGACTTGCCGCCCAGCCCGCACAGCGAGTCGGCCGCCAGTGCTTGGTCGTTGGGTTTGGCGCCCGGGGTGGTCGGGGTGTTGACGTCGAACCACCCGGCGATCCCTCGGTACGTCCCGTGCCGGGTGATGACCGCGGTCGGGTCGAACGACGCATAGGCCGCGGTGTTGCCGCCGAACAGGCGGTCGACCGTCTCGGTCTGCGATCCCGAGTTGGGCGCCGCGTCGCCGGCGATGTCGACGAAAGAACTGAACGTATCCGGATGCATCAAGGTCAGGTCGACCGCGCAGGTGCCGCCCATCGACCAGCCGACCACACCCCAGTTCGCAGGGCTGGCACTGACGCCGTAAGTCGCCTTCACATACGGCACAACATCTTTGACGAGGTGATCGGCGGAATTGCCTCGCGGTCCGTTGACACATTCGGTGTCGTTGTTGAATGTGCCGCCCGGATCGACGAACACGAACACCGGAGCGTAACCGCCGTGGGCGGCGGCGAAATCGTCGAGGATCTTGACCGCACCGCCTGCGCGCATCCAGTCGGCAGGTGTGTTGAACTCGCCGCCGATCATCATCACGGTGGGCAGCGCGGGCGGCGGGTCGCTCGCGTACCAGGCCGGCGGTAGGTAGACGAATTCCTGCCGGTGCTTGAAACCCGAGGCGGTGTCCGGGATGTCGATGGGGACGACGCTGCCCTTGATCGGTACCGCGTGCTGCTTCTGCATCGCGGCGACGGTGACCGGATCCGTCTGATCCGGCAGTGGTCCTGCGGTGAGCTGGTTCCACGCCGTCTGCACTGTGGGGAAGTAGCCGACCCACACGTTCAGTGCCAGCGCTGCCGACAGCGCGCACAGCGGTACGGCGATCAGCGCGGCAATCCGTGGCCACCACCGACTGCCGCGCCATCCCGACATCAATACGCCGACGGCCAACCCCGACAACGCGATCCACAGCCACAGCGTGTGGGGTGCCGGGTTGGAATCGTCGGCGATACCTGCCGAGTCGATGTAGAGGTAGGTGCCCAGCGCGAGGATCGCCCCGATGAACGCCGACCACGGCAGCCAGATCAGCCGCCACCGCCTGGTGCGCCACCCGAGAGCGAGGACCACGGCGATCGCCGCCAGGATCTGCACGGTCAGAGGCAGCCACCCGTGTATCAGAGACAGCGGGTGGCGCAGGGCTTCCGAAAAAGTCCCATGCAGCGTCACGTCTTCACAGTGAAGGGTGACCCTTGGGAATCGCTGTGACCCCGCTGTCAACTCCTAGCGGGGTTTGGCCAACGGGAACGGCAGCGTCTCGCGGATGCTGCGTCCCGTGATGAGCATGACCACGCGGTCGACCCCCATGCCGAGCCCACCGGTCGGTGGCATCGCGTATTCCATGGCTTGCAGGAAGTCCTCGTCGAGCTCCATGGCCTCCGGATCGCCCCCCGCCGCCAGCAGCGATTGGGCCTGCAACCTGCGGCGCTGCTCGACCGGATCGGTCAGCTCGCTGTACGCGGTTCCCAGCTCGACGCCCCACGCGACGAGATCCCAGCGCTCGGCGACGCCGGGGATGCTGCGGTGCGGCCGGGTCAGGGGCGACACCGATGTCGGAAAGTCATTGTAGAACGTCGGTTCCGTGGTCTGGTCCTCGACCAAGTGCTCGTACATCTCCAGAACCACCGCGCCGGTGTCCCAGTGCGTCAGGTAAGGGATGCCCGCCTTGTCGCAGAGGCGGCGCAACGTCGCCAGGTCTGTCTCGACGTCGATGTGTTCGCCCAGCGCTTCCGAAACGGCGTCGTGCACCGTCTTGACCGCCCACTTTCCGGAGATGTCATGCGGCTCCAGCGTGCCGTCTTCGCGGGGGCGCATGAACACATGAGAACCGTTGGCGGCCTGCGCAGCGTTCTGGATCAGCTCGCGGCATCCGTCGATCCACACGGTGTAGTCGGCGTGCGCCTGATACGCCTCCAGCAGCGTGAATTCCGGGTTGTGACTGAAGTCGACGCCTTCGTTGCGGAAGGCGCGGCCCAGTTCGAAGACCCGCTCCACTCCGCCGACGCACAATCGCTTCAGATAGAGCTCGGGGGCGATTCGCAGATACAGGTCGAGGTCGTAGGCGTTGATGTGTGTCAGGAACGGACGCGCGTTGGCACCCCCGTGGATCTGCTGCAGAATCGGCGTTTCGACCTCCAGGAACCCTTTTCCGACAAGGGTTTCGCGGATGGCGTGCAGCACCCCGCTGCGCGCCCGGATGAGGTCACGGGCATCGGTGTTGACCGCGAGGTCGACGTAGCGGGCGCGAACCCGGGCCTCCTGGTCGGTGAGGCCTTTCCACTTGTCGGGCAGCGGCCGCAGACACTTGCCGATGAGGCGCCAGCCCGTGACCAGCACCGACCACGTGCCTGAGCGGGTACTGCCCATCGTGCCGGTCACTTCGACGAGGTCCCCCAAATCGATCGTCCGGGTGAAGTCCGCGGTGGAGCCGTCGCTCAACAGCGAATTGTCGAGGGAAAGCTGGGTTTCCCCGGACCAGTCGCGTAGTTGGGCGAACAGCACACCGCCGTAGTCCCGCAGACGCAGCACCCGGCCCGAGACGGTGACCTGGGTTCCCTCCGGGGAGGCCAGCGCCTGCGCGACGGTGTGGCTGGGCGGGCTGCCCACCGGATAGGCGTCGACGCCGCGGTCCTGCAGCTCTTTCAGTTTCGCCATTCGGACCCGGACCTGCTCGGGCAGGCGCGGCGTGGCGTCGTCGTCGGCGAGGTCGGCCTCGAGGCCGATGGCATCGGGTGCGGTGCCGTCGCTGTGCAGCAGGCCCGTCGCCACCAGAGATCCGGGTGCGGCGATGTGGTGACCCGTGTGCGGCTGCTCGTGGCGGCGCGAGAACGGAAGTACGAGAAAGCCTTCGGCGATCACCGAGGCCACCCCGACCCGGGGTATCAGCCGGGCGTCCTCGTAGCACGCGAAGCGAGGAACCCACTCGGGCTGGTACTTCATGTTGGATCGGTACAGCGTCTCCAGCTGCCACCATCTCGAGAAAAACACCAGAAGCCAGCGCCACAGCCGTGCCACCGGTCCTGCGCCGAGCTGAGCACCTTGTTCGAATGCGGAGCGGAACATCGCGAAGTTCAGCGAGATTCGCGTGATGCCGATGTCCTCTGCCTGCAGGCACAGCTCGCTGACCATCAGTTCGATGGTGCCGTTGGGGGATTGGGGAGCGCGGCGCATCAGGTCGAGGGAAACCCCGTTGCTGCCCCACGGCACCAGCGACAGCATCGCCACCACCTGATCGCCCTGGAGCGCCTCCACGAGGAGGCAGTCGGCGTCGGCGGGATCGCCCAGTCGGCCGAGCGCCATCGAGAAGCCGCGCTCGTCCTCGGTGTCTCGCCACGCATCGGCGTGCGCGATCACCTCGGCCATGTCCTCGGCGGACAATTCGCGGTGCCTGCGGAAACGCACGCTGACACCGGAACGCCGGGCGCGGGTGACCGCCTGCCGCACGGCTCGCATGTCGGAGCCGGACAGCCGGAAGGCGTCCGGATGCAGGATTGCCTCGTCGCCGAGCTGCAGCGCGTTCAATCCCGCTTCGCGGAAGGCCTGCGCACCCGTCGCGCTGGCGCCCATCACGCCGGGGGCCCACCCGTAGGTCTGGCAGAGCTTGAGCCAGGCTTCGATGGCCTGCGGCCAAGCCTTCGGGTCGCCCACGGGGTCGCCGCTGGCCAGACACACGCCGACCTCGACCCGATAGGTGATTGCGGCGCGCCCGTTGGGGGCGAACACCACAGCCTTGTCGCGGCGGGTGGCGAAATAGCCCAGTGAGTCGTTCTTGCCGAAGACCTCGAGGAGACCGCGGATGGCCGATTCGTCTTCACCGGTGAGTGCGTTGTCGGCGCGCTGTGACTGGAAGAGGACGACGGCCGTGACCATCAACGCCATGGCACCGAACAGCCCGAGCAGCGCGTTGACGAATACGTGCGGATGGCCGGAGAAGGCGCTGGCGTCCGCACCGGCGAAGGCGCCCACCCGGTTCAGCGCGTACCAGAAGCGGTCCGGCCGGGCCAGCGACCCCGGGAAGAGTTCGAGAAGCCCCCAGCCGACGAGCGTGCCGATGGCCATCCCGGTCACGAGCGTCGCGGCGGCCTTCAGCAGCGCGCCGCGGCGCACCCTGGCCCAGAACTCCTTGCGGGCCAGAAGCAGGAAGGCGATCGCGGCGAGGTGGAAGACCAGACCGATCACCTCGCCGATTTCTTCGAACCACCGCTCATCGCCGCCGATGAGATCGGCGACGTTCACGAAGACCGCGGCGATCATGTAGCCGATCAGGATCCACCACGCGATGCGTTTGCGCGCCGCGAGTGCGGCGGCCAGCAGGGCGAGAACGAAGGCCCAGGCGAAGCTGGTATCGGGAAAGTTGAAGATGTAGTCGTCGACGAACTCGCGGGGAACCTTGATGACCGAGCGGACAAGCGGCGAGATGCTCGCGATCAGGGACAGTGTCGCGATGACGCCCACGATCCAGCCGGCGGCCGCGGGCACCCACCGGTAACCCGACTTCGGATGCGCCCTGACGAGACTGGTGGGGGTCATAGGCCGCGAGGATATTCGCAAAGGCTGCGACGTGGTTGGATGTTCGGCTCCGCCGAAGGGTTGGATGTTCGGCTCCGCCGAAGGGTTGGATGTTCGGCTCCGCCGAAGGGTCAATGTTCGGCTCCGCCGAAGGCCCCTACCAGACGGGCCCGGTGTATTTCTCTCCCGGACCGTGACCGGGTTCGTCCGGTGCGGCGCTGGCCTCGCGGAAGGCCAACTGCAGCGTCTTGAGCCCGTCACGCACCGGTCCTGCGTGCGGGCCGAGGTATTCGGCCGATGCGGTGACAAGCCCGGCCAGCCCCGTGATGAGGCGCCGCGCCTCGTCCAGGTCGCGACTGGGGCTGTCTTCGGGATTATCGTCTGACAAGCCCAGTTTCTCCGCGGCGGCGCTCATCAGCATCACGGCACACCTGGTGATGACCTCGACTGCGGGAATCTCGGCCAGTTCGCGGATGCGGGGATCATCGGTCACGAATGCTAGACTTTCACGCGCGACCGTCCCGGCTTTGGCCAGGGACAGCAAGTGGAGTCCCACTCCCACCGCTGACCACGATTCGTTCGAAGGTACTGCGGTCCGGTCACAGACATCGACGATGTCTGTCCTGGTCGGCATTGGGCCCTGCTTCTAGCAGGGCTTCTCTGTTCTTACGGGAACAGTTGTGCCGTCGGCGTGGGGGACTCCTGAGGACAACATAGGAGGCCCCATCAGCACTGAGACCCGCGTCAACGAGCGCATCCGCGTACCTGAAGTCCGTCTTATCGGACCGGGCGGTGAACAGGTAGGCATCGTGCGCATCGAAGATGCACTCCGCGTCGCCGCGGATGCCGATCTCGACCTTGTCGAAGTTGCCCCCGACGCCAAGCCGCCGGTGTGCAAGATCATGGATTACGGCAAGTTCAAGTACGAGACGGCACAGAAGGCGCGCGAGTCTCGCAAAAACCAGCAGCAGACCGTCGTCAAGGAACAGAAGCTGCGTCCCAAGATCGACCCGCATGATTACGAGACCAAGAAGGGTCACGTCATCCGCTTCCTCGAAGCCGGGTCGAAGGTCAAGGTGACGATCATGTTCCGTGGACGCGAGCAGTCGCGACCCGAACTCGGCTTCCGGCTCCTGCAACGGCTGGGCGCAGACGTCGCCGATTACGGCTTCGTCGAGACGTCCGCCAAGCAGGACGGCCGCAACATGACGATGGTGCTGGCACCGCACCGCGGCGCGAAGACTCGCGCCAAGGCGGCGCACGATGCAGACGCACCGGCGGCCCAGCGCGCCAACGCGCGGCCTGCCGAGCCCCCCACCGATACACCACAGAACTGAGGAAAAATGCCCAAGGCGAAGACCCACAGCGGCGCTTCGAAGCGGTTCCGTACCACCGGATCCGGCAAGGTCGTCCGTCAGAAGGCCAACCGCAGGCACCTGCTCGAGCACAAGCCCAGCAAGCGGACGCGCCGCCTCGACGGCCGCACCGTGGTGGCCGCCAATGACGTCAAGCGCGTCAAGAAGATGCTGAACGGCTGACGGCCGCCGGCCTTTCCCGAACCGACCCTCCGAGATAAGGACTACCCATGGCACGCGTGAAGCGCGCACTCAACGCGCAGAAGAAGCGGCGCACCGTACTGAAGGCCTCCAAGGGCTACCGCGGACAGCGGTCACGCCTCTATCGCAAGGCCAAGGAGCAGCAGCTCCATTCGTTGACCTACGCCTACCGCGACCGGCGTGCCCGTAAGGGCGAGTTCCGCAAGCTGTGGATCTCGCGTATCAACGCTGCCGCCCGCGCCAACGACATCACCTACAACCGGCTGATCCAGGGTCTGAAGGCCGCCGGCATCGAGGTCGACCGCAAGAACCTCGCCGAGATCGCCGTCAGCGATCCGGCCGCCTTCACCGCACTGGTGGAAGCCGCCAAGGCCGCGCTGCCCGAGGATGTCAACGCTCCGTCGGGCGAGGCTGCCTGACGCTCACCGAGCGTTCTGCCCGGGTGGCGGCCGCGGTCAAACTGCACCGCCACACCGGGCGCCGCCGCGCCGCACGCTTTCTCGCCGAAGGTCCCAACCTCGTCGAGGCAGCGTTGCGGCGCGGACTCGTCTGCGAGATCTTTGCCACCGAGAGCGCCGCGGAGAGGTTCGCGGCGCTACTCGGCGAGTCGCCGGTCGACATCGTCACCGATAAGGCCGCAAAAGCCTTGTCGGACACAGTGACTCCGGTGGGACTCGTCGCGGTGTGCTCGATCCCGGAAACCGACCTGTCTGATGTACTCGACGGTGAGCCGACCCTCCTGGCCGTACCTGTCGGCATTTCCGAACCCGGTAACGCCGGCACGCTGATCCGCGTCGCCGATGCGATGGGTGCCGATGCCGTCGTTCTCGCGGGCGACACCGTCGACCCGTACAACGGCAAGTGTCTCCGCGCCTCGGCGGGAAGCATCTTCTCGATCCCCGTGGTCAGTGACCCCGACGCCGTCGGCGCGCTCAGGCAGATCAGCGCCGCCGGGCTCCACGTGCTCGCCACCGTGCTCGACGGCAGCGTCAGCCTCGACGACGTCGAACTTTCCGGACCCACAGCCTGGCTGTTCGGGCCCGAAGCACACGGACTGCCCGCTGCTCTGGTCGAGCTCGCCGATGCCGGGGTGCGTATTCCCATGCCGGGCGACGCGGAGAGTCTCAACATCGCATCCGCCGCCGCGATCTGTCTGTATCAGAGCGCGAAGGCCCACCGGCCCGACTGAACACCGATGCCCGTCGGCGCGTTGCACCCTACGCAGGTACGGAAATCTCGACAGATTTGCTGATTTTGTAAATCGGGACGCATTTTGTGGTGCGCAACCGGGGATCAAGGTCTTCTACGTCGACGAGCGATGCTCTTCACGGGCGCTTTTGCGGGAACCTCTGCTCGACTATGCCGGTGGGCGACACATGGCTGTTGTTGCCTGATGGTGCCTCCCGTAATAGCCTGTGCGACGGCAGCAAATTCGTTAGCCACCGAATCGATGCGAACGGACGGTCCATGAAGCGGTTGTGTGCAGCAGTGGGTGTCCTCGCTGTCGGGTGTTCCCCGGGACTCGCGAGTGCCTCGACCGCCTTGATCCTCGGTGGTGCGGGGCGGTATGCCGACCTCACCGACGAGGAACTGGCGAACGCCCTGGGTGGCTACTTCGCGGAGTACGACCACCGGATCAACGTGCCGTTCGCGGGTACCGACGATTTCGGCGAATCCATCGACGCGGCAGCCGACAGCATGTACGACGCCGTGTACAGCACACCGGGCAGAAAGACGATCGGCGGTGTCTCGCAGACCGCGCCGGCCATCGCGGAAGTGTTGCGTCGGCTCGAGAACGACGCGGACGCACCGGCGCCGAGCGAGCTCGATGCCGCCATGTACGGCGCGCCGAGTCCCTTCTTCTTCCGGCTCAGCGGCGTGGACTACCAGCCGTTGCCCGAGACGCCCTACAACCTGCTGATCGTCAGGGCTGAATACGACGGTGTCGCCGACTTCCCCGACAACCCGTTCAATCTGCTCGCCGTCGTCAACGCGTACATGGGCTACAACCAACTCCACTATCAGGCAGCGTTCACCGATATCTCGCAGGTGCCCGCGGAGTACATCACCAAGACCGAGAACGCGAAGGGCGGAACGACGACGACCGTTCTCATTCCCACCAAGGTCCTGCCGGTGCTGAAGCCTTTCGCGGACGCAGGCATGTCCGACGAGACTGTCGCCTACCTGGACAAGATTCTGCGTCCGCTCATCGACTCCGCCTACGACCGTCCGGAATGGAGTGCGGCCGAAGCTGAAATGTCGCAATCGGACCGGCGAAGTGTGGCGGTCGTCGCCGAGGCGTCGACCGGCTCGGACGCAGACAAAGACGACTCGGATGAAGGCGGCGCCGGCACAAGCGGCACGGGCGCGGACAAAGCCGACGAGAGCGCTTCCGGCGTCGGCAAGCATGCCACGCCCGACGACGACACGTCCGGCGACCGTGAGACCCGGCAGACGAGCAAGGAATCAGCCGGGGACGATGCCCAACGCGGTAAGCATGCCAAGGACGAGAAGGACGAGAAGGACGAGAAGGACGACGAGGGCGACACGCGCGCTGTGAGCGACGGCGACGGAAAAGCAGCTGCATCGGACACCGCCGCCTGATTACCGTGGCGCGGTGACCGAGACCGGGCATCGTGTCCCCGCTGACCGTTGGCGTACCGAACTGCGCAGCCGCCTGCTGGTGGCGCGCAAGAACCGCGATGCGCTCCGCACCTCAGTGCTGCGGTCAGTGCTGAGCGCGGTCGACAACGCAGAGACGCCCCGCGGCCCGATCCCGCAGGCCGGGGCCATCGCCGACAGTGCGGCAGGTGTCGGCGCCGCCGAGGTCGCCCGACGTGTGTTGACCGACGCCGAGATTCGTCTTCTCATCCGGCAGGAGATCGACGATCGTCTCGGAGCCGCCGAGCAGACCGCGTCTTCTCGGCCAGAACGCACCAGCATGTTGCGCGAAGAGGCCCGCATACTCGCCGCGATACTGGCCGAGGTCTAATCCGAGACAAACGCCTTGAGTCGGTCGATCGCCTCGTCCCAGCGCCGCGACAAGGCGTTGAGGTAGTCGCCGGCCGCCGTGAGTGGCTTCGGCTGCACGGTCCAGATGCGTTCGCGTCCACGCTTGGCGCTGCTGACCACGCCCACCGTCTGAAGTATCTCCAGATGCTTGGTCGTGGCTTGCCGAGTCAGCGGGATCGCTTGGGCCATTTGAAGTGTGGAGCTCGGCCCGGCTTCGCACAGCCGGATGACCAGCTGCAGCCGATGTGGATCACCGAGGGCATCGAAGACCGACGCGGTCGCAACGTCCGGGGTCATCGTGCGGCCGTGCGCGCAATGTACTTGTCGATCAACGTCAACTGATGTGTCCAGCCTTCGCTGTTACCGCCGAACGTGGATTCGCGGTGCTCGTCGGGCAGGGCGTCGAAGCCGGACTCGACGATTGTCAGTGACGTGCCGTCGCCCTGTGGGCTCAGCGTGAACTCGACCAGAGTGGTCAGATCTTGGAACTCGGTGCCCGGCAGCGGGTTCCACCGGAAGGCGAAGCGGCGCAGCGGTTCGACGGCGACGATCCATAGTGTGATCGGCGCGCCGACATGGGGGCGTTGCATGGCGGCGATCTCGTCATCGACCTCCGTCTCGGCGATCTGGCCGGCAATTTCCGCGCCCTCGACGAAGGGACCGTTGATCCGCATACCGAACCACGTGCCGAACTTCGCAGAATCGCTGAGGGCGTCCCACACCCGTTCGAGGGGAGCGCTGATGTGGGCATGCTTTTCAATACGGTCAGGAGACATGGGCAACCTTTCTGTTGCCTATTACTGCATCACGAACCGCGGCCTAATGCAACCGTGCGGTTGCCTTTTAGTGGTTGGCTCTGAGCATCCGCTCCGATACTGCGAGCAGCAGCTTGCGGGGCGTCACGCGGTACCCGGAGGCCAGGATGTTGTTGCGGAAACCGGGCACGACGGTCGGCGACGACTTGTCGAGCGCGGCGAGCGCGGTGTCCACGACCTCGGTGGGCGTCTGTCTTCCGTCGGTGAGGAACTCCTCGCCGGTGCGGTCGAAGAACTCGGTTTCCGTGGCGCCGGGGCACAGCGCGAGAATCCTCACCCCGGTGCCGCGGCACTCCTGCCACAGCGCTTCGGTGTAGGACAGCACGAACGCCTTGGTGGCCCCGTAGACCGCCATGCCGGGCGTCGGCTGAAACGCCGCGGTCGAGGCGACGTTCAGTACGACCCCGCGACGGCGCTCGACCATGGCGGGCAGAAACCGTGCGGTCAGATCAACCAATGTGCCGCAGTTCAATTGGATCTGGGCGGCATTGGGCTCGGGCTCCTGGCCGATGAACTTCCCGTGCAGCCCGACACCTGCGTTGTTGATGAGAACGTCGACCGAGCGGCCCAGCTCGCGAACGCCCGACTCGAGTTCGGCACCTGAACCGGGAACGGCAAGATCGGCGGTGAGCACGTCCACCGCGATGCCCGGATGTCGTGCGCTGAGAGTCTCCCGCAGCGCCGCCAGCTTCTCGGCCCGGCGCGCGACCAGGATCAGGTGTGCTCCCCGGCGGGCCAGTTGAACGGCGAATTCCTCGCCGATCCCTGCGCTCGCGCCGGTGACCAGTGCGGTGACGTTGGTGAAATCCACGTAGCGCCTCCTTCGTCGGCGCCACAAGGCTAACCGCTCAGCAAGCCTCTGGCCACGTGCGTGATCTGTACTTCGTTGCTTCCGGCATAAATCATGAGCGACTTGGCGTCACGCGCAAGCTGCTCGACGCGGTATTCGGTCATGTAGCCGTTGCCGCCGAACACCTGCACCGCCTCCATCGCGACGTCGGTCGCCGCCTGCGAGCAATACCACTTGATCGCCGACGCTTCCGCCAGCGAGATGGGGAAGCCGCTCTCGGCAGCCTCGATGACACGAAACAGCATGTTGCGCACATTCATTCGCGCAACCTCCATCGACGCCAGTTTCAGCTGAATGAGCTGGAACTGACCGATCTCCTTGCCCCACAGCGTCCGTGACTTCGCGTAATCGACGCACAGCCGCAGGCATTCCTCGATCACTCCCAGTGCCATCGCGGCGACTCCGATACGTTCGGCGGAGAAGTTCGAGCGAGCGCTGTCGCGCCCATCGCCCGCGCTGTTGTCCTCCGTCTCACCCAGCAGACGGTCTCGACCGAGGCGAACATCGTTGAAGAACAACTCACCGGTGCGGGAGGAGTGAATTCCCATCTTGCGGAACGGCTTCGACTGGACGAAGCCCTCCATGCCGCGGTCCAGCACGAACGTCAGGACCTTGCGGTCGCGCTTGTCGACGCTCCGATCGCCCTCGTCCAGTTTGGCGTAGACGACCACGACGTCGGCATCGGGACCGTTGGTGATGAAAGTCTTCTGGCCGTTGAGGATGTAGTCCTCACCGTCACGCACCACGTAAGACTTCATGCCGCCGAACGCATCCGATCCGGAATCGGGCTCGGTGATCGCCCAAGCGCCGATCTTGTCGTAAGTCACCAGGCCGGGCAGCCAGCGTTCCTGCTGGGCCAGGGTGCCGCGGCCCATGATCGTCGGCACGGTGAGCCCGAGGCTGACCCCCATACCGGTGACGACGCCCATCGACACCCGGCACAGCTCGCTGATCACGACGAACCCCATGCCGCCCGAGCCCCCGAACATGCCACCACCGCCGGAGGACTTCAAGTTCTCCCCGCTGCGAAGCTTGGCCAGCCGTCTGTCCAGAGAGTCGCGTGCCATGTCGGCGATGCCGAATGTGGCGAACAGCTTTCGGATGATCGGGTAGGGCTCCATCTCGCCGCTCTCGAGTGCGTCGACGTGCGGGCGGATCTCCTTGTCGACGAACTCGCGCACCGCATCGCGCACGGCAAGGTCGACGTCTGACCAATCAAGCATGTGTTCAGGCTGCCTTATTGCGGCCGCGCGCGGGGCGGACTCCTGCCAACGAGAAGGTCGTGTGCACCAGCGAGCCCACCCGGTCGAGCAGCGACCGGTGGGGTGGGAGGTAGTGCATCGGCATGTTTCGGCGATCGCGCGGCGGCGACATGAACGCCGGCGCCTCGACCAGAGGGGCGTCGTCGGGGATCTTGCCGTCGGCCCGGCGGTAGGCCGCGACCGCCCGCGGATGCAGACGGATCTCGTCGGGCACCGCGACGAAGGCCAGTTCGACCAGTTTGCCGAACAACCGGAGCGCGACCTCGTCGCCGGGCGTCCATCGCATACCGGCGCGCTCACGCACCACGGGGTCGAAAAGCCCTGCGGCGATCCAGCGTTGGGCCCCCACCATCGGTTTGAAGATCTGATCCCACAGCGGCGTCGGCATCAGCACGAACCACGGCTTCGGGATTCTGATGGAGAAGATGTCCATCGTCGCACGGTTCATCTCCAGCTCGTCCCGGCACTTGTGATCCCAGTACTCCTGGAAGTCCGCCCACGACTGGGGCACCGGTTTCATGCTCATCCCGTACATTCGGTACCACTGGACGTGCTCGTCGAACAGTTGCTCCTTCTCCGCCTCGGTGAGGCCGCCGCAGAAGTACTCGGCCGTCTTGATGATCAGCATGAAGAACGTGGCGTGCGCCCAGTAGAACGTCTCGGGGTTGAGCGCGTGATAGCGCCTGCCGTCGGTATCGACGCCTTTGATGGTCTTGTGGTAGCTGCGGATCTGGGCACCCGTCTGCGCCGCGCGGTCCCCGTCGTAGACGACGCCCATGATCGGATACACGGAACGGGCGACGCGTTGCAGCGGCTCCCTGAGCAGAATCGAATGGTCTTCGACTCCCGCTCCGAGTTGGGGATACATGTTCTGGATCGCGCCGATCCAGACGCCGAGCATGCCGGTGCGCACATCGCCGAAGTATTTCCACGTGAGCGAATCGGGGCCGAGCGGAAACGCGGCCGGACCCGACTGAGCATCGGAGGAGCATTCAGACCCTGCCATCGCCGTTGATCGCACCCACCCAAGATAGGCGTTGACAACATTCGTTGTCTATGACTTCGACGCCATCGCAGACCGGTGTTACGCAGACTCCACCTTGAAGCCATTGACCTGTGACCTGCCGGTTTATTGCCGCCACCGCCCTCGATTAGGCTTGGCTTCGTGGATGACGACCCGCCAGGTGAACCGGGCCGTTCTTCAGGCCCGTTGGGCTGGTTCAAGAATGTCAACCACAACGAAGGTGTGATCTCTTTCCTCCGTCGGGCCCGCCGCGCGCTCCCCGGAGACCCCGAGTTCGGCGACCCGCTGTCGGTCAGTGGCGTCGGAGGTCCTCGTGCGGCTGCACGCGCGGCTGATCGGCTGCTCGAGCGCGAAGCTGCGACGCGAGAGGTGAGCCTCGGCGCACTGCAGGTCTGGCAGGCGCTGACGGAGCGAGTATCCGGTCGTCCCGCCAACGCCGAGGTGACCCTCGTCTTCACCGACCTCGTCGGGTTCTCGGCGTGGTCGCTCGGCGCAGGCGACGACGCCACCTTGCGGCTGCTGCGCCGCGTCGCCCAGGTGGTCGAGCCGCCACTGCTGCAATCCGGCGGCCACATCGTCAAGCGCATGGGGGACGGGCTCATGGCGGTGTTCGCCGACCCCGTCACCGCTGTGCGGTCGGCTATCGAAGCCCGCGAGGCGGTGAAAGCCCTTGAGGTTGACGGCTACAAGCCGCGGATGCGGGTCGGAATCCACACCGGACGGCCACAGCGCATCGGTTCGGACTGGCTCGGCATCGACGTCAACCTGGCTGCCCGGGTGATGGAGCGCGCCGCCCGCGGGGAACTGGTGGTATCCGAAGCAACGCTGGAGCGCATTCCGGAAGAGGATTTCGACGCGCTCGGTGTGACAGCCAAAAAACTTCGCAGGCCGGTCTTCGCGGCCAAGCAGGACGGCGTGCCCGCCGACTTCGGCATGTATCGGCTGCGAACTCGCAGGCAACTGACAGGTGACCAGGACGAGGGCGAGGCGTCGGCCAGCGGATAGTGGTCACGGTGCTGTCCGGTTGCCTTGCCCGCGTTGCCCGAGTACGGGTCACGTTGTGCTACGCCGCGGTCGTCGCCGCCGTCACGACCGTGATGGTCGACATGACACCGCGCCTGCAGGCCGCCGTGATCAGGCATATGAGCACGAACCTGCACAACCTCAGCCACGGCAGGGTCGGCACGCTGGTGGGCAGCGCGTTCGTCGTTGACGCGGGCCCGCTGTATCTGTGGCTGCCAGGGCTGATCTGTCTGCTCGCGGCCGCCGAGTTGGTTTGGGGCAGTAGGCCGCTCGCCATCGCGGCGGCGTTGGGCCACATCGGGGCCTCGCTGCTGGTGGCGGCCGGACTCACGGTCGCCGTCGCCTTCGGATGGATGGCGCGTTCGGTCGCCCACGACCCCGACGTCGGGATGAGCTATGTCGCGATGGCCGTGCTCGGCGTGCTCACCGGCGCCATGCCGACACGCTGGCGAGCGCCATGGGCGGTGTGGTGGATCACCGTGGCTGCGGTCGTCATAGCCGAGGACCCCGACTTCACCGACGTCGGGCATCTGCTGGCGCTGGTGCTGGGGATGGTGACGTCGGTGCGGTTCGGGAAACCACGCGCCTGGACCACACCCATGGTGGTGCCCCTGGCGGTCGGCGCTGCGTTCGGCTTTCTGATTCTGGCCAGCGATGCAGTGTCGATGGCCTCCTGCGCGGCCTGGGGTGCACTCGTCGCACTGGTCTGCTTCGGCTTCGCTCGGCTCCGCCCGGCTGCCGAGTCAGAACTCGTCAGCTGACGCCTCGATCCAGTCCGACAGCCAGGAATCCGGCGGAAGTTCCAGCAGCTCGCCGGGCATCAGCCAGTCGTAGATCTCGGCATAGGTGCGGGTGCGCTGACCTTCGATGCGGCGGTTCAGCATCGCCGGGGACAGGTCACCGAACCCCTGCAGTCCCATCGATGCCACGATCTGCGCGGCGCTCGCGACCGTCGCCTTCTGGAAGTTGAACACCCGCGCCGTCTTGTCCGTGACGTCGAGCGCTCTCGCGCGCGCACGATCCTGGGTGGCGACGCCGGTCGGACAGTGGTTGGTGTTGCATTTGAGCGCTTGTATGCAACCGACCGCGAACATCATCGCGCGTGCGGACAACGTGAAGTCAGCGCCCTGGCAGATCCTGCTGACGATGTCCACCCCGCTGGCAACCTTGCCGGACGCACCGATCTTGATCCGGTCACGCAGCCCGGTCCCGACGAGGCTGTTGTGCACCAGCATCAGCCCCTCCGTCAGGGGCATGCCGACATGATCCTCGAATTCCTGTGGTGCAGCCCCGGTTCCGCCTTCACCGCCGTCGACGATGACGAAGTCAGCCGTGATGCCCGTCTGCAGAAAGCCCTTGCAGATCGACAGAAACTCGGTGCGGGCGCCGACGCACAACTTGAATCCGACGGGCTTGCCGCCGGAGAGTTCGCGCAACCTCGCGAGGAAGGAGGCGAACTCGACCGGGGTGCTGAATGCGCTGTGCGCAGGCGGCGAGACCACGGTGCGCCCGACCGGGACTCCGCGAGTCGCGGCGATCTCGGTGCTGACCTTCGCGCCGGGCAACACGCCGCCCAGTCCCGGCTTGGCACCCTGGGACAGCTTCACCGAGATGGCCTTCACGGCGGGCAGTACAGCTTTTTCGGCGAACGCGGCGGGGTCGAACCGGCCGTCGGCATCGCGGCACCCGAAGTAGCCGGAGCCGATCTCCCAGATGAGGTCACCACCGCCCTTCAGGTGGTAGGGGCTGATGCCTCCTTCGCCGGTGTCATGGGCGAAGCCGCCACGCGCAGCGCCGCGGTTGAGTGCCTCGATGGCGTTCGCCGACAACGCCCCGAAGCTCATCGCCGACACATTGAGCAGGGCGATGTCGTAAGGCTGGGTGCAGTCCGGCCCGCCGAGGCGCACCCGAGGCGTGAGATCGTCGGCGAAGCGGGCCCGCAGCGAGTGGCGCAGGAACTCGTAGCCGAGTGCGTTCACGTCCCGCTCGGTGCCGAACGGCTCGTCGCCTTTGGTGCCCTTGGCCCGCTCGTAGACCATGTCACGGGTCTCGCGGTCGAACGGCGCCGCCTCGGTGTTCGATTCGATGAAGTACTGCCGGATCTCGGGTCGGATCATCTCCATCAGGAAGCGGACGTGACCCAGGATCGGGTAGACGCGAAGGATCGTGTGTCGCTTCTGCAGCAGGTCCCAGGTACCCAGCGCCGCCAACGCGAGCAGGATGGCCGCCGGTATCACCCAGCCTGGATGCCGTACCGCCGACAGCGCCGTCGCACCGACGCCGAGCAGCCATATTCCACCCACGATCAGCGGCCGGATCAGCACGGCGTGAGGGTATCGCGCGTCACGGCAAACGGATGTGAAGTGCGCACAAGCGATCACCTATGATCGCCGGGTGGCTGAGCAGCCAGTGGATCTTTCAGACGAGGCGTTGGCCGCAGCGGTCAGCGCGGTCAGGCGCGCGTTCGACGCGGCCTCGACCCTCGATGAGCTCGCCAAGGCCAAGACCGAGCACCTCGGTGACCGTTCCCCGATCGCGCTGGCCCGCCAGGCCCTGGGATCACTGCCGAAGTCCGAGCGCGCCGACGCGGGCAAGCGGGTCAACGTGGCGCGCACCGAGGCGCAGAGTGCCTACGACGACCGGCTCGCGGTTCTGCGGGCCGAACGCGATGCCGCCGTACTGGTCGCCGAACGCATCGATGTCACGCTGCCGTCCACGCGACAGCCGCTCGGAGCCCGGCACCCGATCACCATCCTTGCCGAGCATGTCGCCGACACGTTCGTCGCGATGGGATGGGAGCTTGCCGAGGGACCCGAGGTGGAAACCGAGCAGTTCAACTTCGACGCGCTGAACTTCCCGCCCGATCACCCTGCCCGTAGCGAACAGGACACCTTCCACGTCGCGCCCGACGGCTCCCGACAGGTGCTCCGCACGCACACCTCGCCGGTGCAGATCCGCGCGCTGCTCGAGCGTGACCTGCCGGTCTACATCATCTCGATCGGGCGAACCTTCCGCACCGACGAGCTCGACGCCACTCACACGCCGGTCTTCCATCAGGTCGAGGGCCTGGCGGTCGACAAGGGACTGACGATGGCCAATCTGCGCGGCACGCTCGACGCGTTCGCCCGCGCCGAGTTCGGTCCGCAGGGCCGAACCAGGTTCCGTCCGCACTTCTTCCCGTTCACGGAACCCTCGGCGGAGGTCGACATCTGGTTCCCGAACAAGAAGGGCGGGCCCGGCTGGGTCGAGTGGGGCGGTTGCGGCATGGTCAATCCGAACGTGCTGCGCGCCTGCGGTATCGACCCGGAGATCTATTCGGGTTTCGCATTCGGTATGGGTCTTGAGCGAACTCTGCAGTTCCGCAATGGAATTCCCGACATGCGCGACATGGTCGAGGGCGATGTCCGGTTCTCGCTGCCGTTCGGAGTGGGAGCCTGATGCGCGTTCCGTACAGCTGGCTGCGAGAAATCGTGCAGGCCGGCGCACCAGGCTGGGACGTGCCGCCCGACGAGCTCGAGCAGGCGCTGATCCGGATCGGCCACGAGGTCGAAGAGATCCTTCCGGTGGGCCCGATCACCGGCCCGCTCATGATCGGCCGAGTCGCCGAGATCGAGGAACTCACGGAGTTCAAGAAGCCCATCAGGGCCGTCAAAGTGGATGTCGGTGAACCTGACCCGCGCGACATCGTCTGCGGCGCAACAAACTTCGCGGTCGGTGACCTGGTCGTCGTCGCTCTTCCGGGTACCGTGCTGCCCGGCGACTTCAGCATCGCCACCCGCAAGACCTACGGTCGGACCTCTGACGGGATGATCTGCTCGGTCTCCGAGCTGAACCTTGGCTCCGACCACTCCGGCATCCTGGTGCTTCCGCCCGGCACCGCCGCACCGGGGACGCCGGCGCACGACGTGCTGGGTCTCGACGATGTGGTGTTCCACCTCGCGATCACCCCGGACCGCGGCTACTGTCTGTCGTTGCGCGGGATGGCCCGCGAGGTGAGCAACGCCTACGATCTCGACTTCGTCGATCCTGCCGATGTTCCCGCGCTGCCCGCCGACGGCGATGCGCTGCCTGTGACGATCGACGCAGGCACCGGGGTTCAGCGTTTCGGGTTGCGCCCGGTCACCGGAATCGATCCGAGGGCGGTTTCGCCGTGGTGGATTCAGCGCAGGCTGCTGTTGAGCGGCATCCGTGCCATCTCGCCGGCTGTCGATGTGACCAACTACGTCATGCTCGAGTTGGGGCATCCGATGCACGCCCACGACCGGAGCCTGATCACCGGCGGTTTCCGTGTTCGGTTCGCCGAGCAGGGGGAGACGGTGGTGACGCTCGACGATGTCGAACGCAAACTCGACCCCGCCGATGTGCTGATCGTCGATGACGTCGCGACCGCGGCGATCGGCGGAGTGATGGGCGCGGGCACCACCGAGGTCCGCGACAGCACCACCGACGTGTTGCTCGAAGCCGCGGTCTGGGATCCCGCCGCGGTCTCGCGCACGCAGCGGCGTCTCCATCTTCACAGTGAGGCCGGGCGCCGCTACGAGCGCACCGTCGACCCGGCCGTGTCCGTGGCCGCGCTGGACCGCTGCGCAGCACTGCTGGCTGAGATTGCCGGTGGCACAGTGGAACCCACACTGACCGACTGGCGTGGTGATCCGCCGCGCGACGACTGGTCGCATCCGCCGGTCAGCATGCCCGCGGACCTGCCGGACCGCACAGCGGGAGTCGAGTACGCGGCCGGCACGACGCAGAAGCGGCTGACGCAGATCGGCGCCGAGGTGAGGGTCGACGGTGGAAGGGTGACGGCGACACCGCCGAGCTGGCGGCCCGACATCCGGCAACCCGCCGATCTCGTCGAAGAGGTGATGCGGCTCGAGGGTCTCGACGTCATCCCGTCCGTGCTGCCGACCGCGCCCGCCGGCCGCGGCCTGACGCCCGGCCAGAAGCGCCGACGAGCAGTAGGTAAGTCGTTGGCGCTCAGCGGCTTCGTCGAAATCCTGCCGACTCCGTTCCTGCCTGCCGGAATCTTCGACCAGTGGGGGCTCGACGCCGCCGATCCGCGGAGAAACACCACCCAGGTCCTCAACCCGCTCGAATCGGACAGGCCCAGCCTGGCGACCACGCTGCTTCCCGGCCTGTTGGAAGCGCTGAGCCGCAACGTGTCCCGTGGTGCCGTGGACATCTCCCTGTTCGCCATCGCGCAGGTGGTGGAACCGACAGCCGACACCAGGGCGGTCGAGCGGATACCGAACGACCGCAGGCCCACCGACGGCGAGATCGCCATCCTCGATGCCTCACTGCCTCGTCAGCCCCAGCATGTCGGCGCAGTTCTGGCCGGGCTTCGGGAACCGGCCGGTCCGTGGGGTGCAGGACGCGCGGTCGAGGCGGCGGACGCCTTCGAGGCGGTGCGGGTGATAGGCCGTGCTGCGGGCGTGGAGTTCACGCTGCGCGCCGCGCAACACCTGCCATGGCATCCGGGCCGGTGCGCCGAGGTGTTGATCGGCGACGTCGTCGTCGGACATGCCGGACAGTTGCACCCCGCGGTGATCGAACGGTCGGGACTGCCAAGGGGAACCTGCGCACTCGAGATCGACCTCGATGCCGTTCCCATCACCGAAACGCTTCCTGCACCCGGAGTTTCGCCGTTCCCCGCGGTGTTCCAGGATGTCGCGCTGATCGTGGGCGACGACGTCTCGGCTCAGAGCGTCGTCGATGCGGTCCGCGCCGGGGCGGGGGAACTGCTGGAGGACGTCCGGATCTTCGACGTCTACACCGGCCCGCAGATCGGGGAGGGTCGCAAGTCGCTGGCCCTGGCGCTGCGATTCCGGGCGGCCGACCGGACCCTCACCGAAGAAGAGGCCAGCGCCGCGCGCGACGCCGCGGTGGCGGTGGCCGAGGAGCGGGTCGGCGCGGTTCAGCGCCGCTGAGGCCTACCTGACCGGGTTGGTCAGCTCGGCCAAACCCGTGCCCAGCTCGCACCCTACGACGTCGCCGGGTTCGATGCCGACCGCGCCCGGTGTTCCGGTCGACAGGATGTCGCCGGGATAGAACGGCATCACCTGGCTGTGGAAGCTCAGCAGTTCGGCAGGCGAGAACGTCATTCCGGAGACGGTCTCCTGCCGATGTACGGCACCGTTGTGGACGGTCGCCACACGCAGATCCTCGAGCGGGGCGTGGGCGAGGGCCTCGTCGAGCGTGATGAGGTCGGGCCCGAAGGCGAAGAAGCTCGGATAGTTCTTCACCCGCGTGAGGTAGCGCGGATTCTCCAGCAGGATCGCTTCGGCGGTCTGGTCGAGGACGGGCACCACGCCGGCGACGTAGGACATCGCCTCCTCGACGCTGACCTGGTAGCAGAGCTTGCCGATGACCAGGCCGAGTTCGGCCTCCGAGGTCACCTTGCCGATACCGGGCGGCACGACGATGGGTTCGCCGGGCCCGACGATGGTGTGGTCGCCCTTGAGGAAGGACGCCGGTGTCGTGCGTGGCGCCGTTTCGCCGAGATCGCCTGCGTGGGCGCCGTAGTTGAGCCCGATACCGAAGATCTTGCGGGGGTGTCTCCATGGCGCCAGCACGGGCGCATCGGGCGGCACGCACGCGTCGTCGGTGACGCCGGTGGCGACCGCGACCGCAAGCTCGTCGAGGCTGCCGGCCTCCAGCAGCGCCATCAGATCGGTGGGGGCACCGGGCAGCACCTTGTCGACGCGCGCGAGGCGACCGTCGGTCAACGTGACGCAGGCCAGCGGATGGTCATCGAGCAGGACAGTGCGTAGACGCACGGGATCTCCTTGTTCTGGGTGGGTTCGAGCGGGACTCAGGCGATGCTGCGGATCAGGCCGCCGTCGACGCGCAGCACGACCCCGGTGATGTAGGAGGCGCGCTCGCTGCACAGGAACGCTGCGGCGTCGGCGTATTCATCGGGTGTGCCGTAGCGGCCCAGGGCCATCGTGGCCGCGCTGGCCGTCGCGATCTCTTCGACACTCTTGTGCTCGCGCGCGGCTCGCTTTTCGTCGAGGAACCGGGTGCGGTCGGTGGCGATGCGCCCGGGGACGATGACGTTGCTCGTGACGCCGTCTCGTCCCACCTCGTCGGCGAGCGTCTTCGACCACGCATGAAGGCTGGCACGCAAGGTGTTGGACAGCCCCAGGTTCGGGATGGGGGACAGTGCTCCTGACGACGTCGACGTCAAGATCCTGCCCCAGCCCCGTTCCCGCATACCGGGCACGACGCGGTCGGTCAGCGCGATGACCGAAAGGATCATCGCCTGAAAGCTGTCGCGCCAGGTGTCGGTTTCTTGGCCGGATACCGGAGTCGGCGGAGGGCCACCGGTGTTGTTGACCAGGATGTCGATCGGGCCGAATGCCGATTCCGCCTCTGCGACAGCGGTTTCGATGCGGGGCAACTCGGCGAGGTCCCAGATCAGCGGCAGGGCTTTGGAGCCCGCCTGTTCGATGCGATCTACGGTAGCGGCAAGCCCCTCCTCCGAGCGCCCGGCGACCGCGACGTTGGCGCCCTCCTGTGCGAGGCGTACCGCGATGGCGCCGCCGAGCCCGCCGCTGGCGCCCAGCACCAGGGCGGTGCGGCCGGCGATACCCAGATCCATGATTTCTCCTTACCGAGAGGCGCGGTCGACGACGGGAAGCGTCGCGAGATGGTGGTCGAGAAGCGGAATCAGTGAGGCCGGCAGCGACAGCGCCGGACGACGGACCCCGGCGCTGGCGATAACGCCTCGCCGCCGCAGCACCTCCTTGCGGATCGACAGCCCGACCCGCAGCTGACCCTCGAAATTGGCCAGGGGTAGCCAGGGAGCGAACACATCACGGGCAGCGGTGAACCCACCGTCGTCGTAGGCGCGCAGCACCGCCGCAAGCACCGCCGGGTGACTGAACCCGGTCATCGCACCGGCCGAGCCGGCCGCCAGTTCGTCGAGCAGGCCGACTCCGCCGAGGCCACCGAACACCGGGATGTCGACCCGCGGTGTCAGGTGGGCGATCGCGACCGAGGTGGGCGGCGTTTCGGACTTCACTCCGACCGCGAACGGGCACGCCCGCACCAGGGCGACCACCTGCTCGTCGGCGACGCTGACGCCCGACACCACGGGATAGTCCTGGATCAGCACGCCGATCCCGGTGGCCTCGTGGAGTCGCCGCAGAGATTCGGCGGCCACCGCGGGGTCGGCGTCGCTGATCTGGGCCATCAGTGCCGCAGGTGGCCGCGGCACCGCATCGAGCAACCGAAGCGCTTGCGCCACAACAGCATCCGGGTCGCGCTCGGACAGCCCGAGTACGTAGGGAAGGTCCGTCGTCGAGGCCACCGTCTGCGCCACCGCGGCGGCCTCGTCCGGCTGCAGGGAGGCCGCCTCACCGAACACACCCAGGGCGACGAGGCCGCCGCATCCGTCCTCGGAGAAAGACGCCACCTCGTTGCGGAGCGACTCGAAGTCGACGTTGAGATACTCGTCGAACGGCGTAGCCAGCACACCCCATAGGCCTTTGTCGAGAATGCTTGTCATGCTTGACTTTCCAATGTCGAGACGACGTGTTCGGCGATGGCCAGAGCAGAGGTTGCGGCGGGGGACGGGGCGTTGCGCAGCACCACGATGCGGTCGCGGATGCTGATGCGGAAGTCGTCGACGAGGCCGCCGTCGGCATCGAGCGCCTGCGCCCGGATCCCCGCGGTGCCCGGCACCACGTCGTCGTCGGCGAGCTCGGGCACATACGCGCGGGCGGCCGCGACGAATCGCTTCTTGCTCAAGGAGCCGTACATCTCGCGGATCCCGGTGCGCCAGTGCCGGCGGGCGAAGCGCCAGAACGCCGGGGTGCGTGCGACACCCGCCAGATCCGCGGGGGAGACGCTCTTCCACGTATAGCCCTCGCGGGCCAGCGCCAGCACCGCGTTGGGTCCGATCAGAACCTCACCGTCCACGCGGGGCGTGACGTGCACCCCGAGGAACGGGTAGCGCGGGTCGGGAACGGGATACACCAGCCCGTTGACCAGTCCCCGGCGATGCGGCTTGAGCGCGTAGTACTCCCCGCGGAACGGCATGATCACCGGATCCGGTCCGTCGCCGGCCATCTCGGCGAGCCGGTCACTCTGCAACCCGCCGCACGCGATCACCTGGTCGAACGCCTCGTCGCCCGAGCCGCCGCCGTCGCGGGTGCTGACGATCACCTCGCGACCCTGCACTCGCAGGCCGGTGACCTCGTGACCCAGCAGGATCTTGGCCCCTGCCGCCGCCGCGTCCGCGGCCAGCGATTGCGTCACCTCGGCGAAGTCCACGATCGACGTCGACGGCGAGTGCAGCGCGGCGATGCCCTGCACGTGCGGCTCCAGCTCACGCAGCTCGGCCTGGCCGATGACGCGGATACCCGGCACGCCGTTCGCCTTGGCGCGGTCCTCGATGTCGGCGAGTCGCGATCGTTCCACCTCATTAAGCGCGACGAGCACCTTGCCACACGCGATCCGCGTGATCCCGCGTTGTGCGCAGTAGTCCTCCAGCAGGCCGACGCCGCGCCGGCACAGCAGGGCCTTTGCCGACCCCGGCTGGTAGTAGAGCCCTGCGTGTACGACGCCGCTGTTGCGGCCCGTTTGGTGCGACGCCAGGCGGTCTTCTTTCTCGAACACCGTGACCTCGGCGTCCGGTTGGCGTACCAGCAGTTCCCTGGCCACCGCCACCCCGACGATGCCTCCGCCGATCACTGCGACCCGTCGGCTCACCGGCCACCTCCTGTCGATACATAGTCGTCATGATCGTCGGTCCACGGACCTGTTCTCAGTCGTACACCTCCGGGACGGTTCCCAAGCGTCCGGCGGGAACTGCGGCGCATTCCGCCCACATAATTGGTTTGCATATAACTGCATAACCATGCATGATCGCTGCATGACATCCGTCGCGGTTGCCGGTGCCAGTGGCTATGCCGGGGGAGAGATCCTGCGTCTTCTCCTCGGGCATCCCGCCTACTCTGACGGCCGCCTGACCATCGGTGCGTTGACCGCGGCGTCGAGTGCCGGAACCGGGTTGACCGAGCACCACCCGCATCTCCTTCCGCTGGCCGATCGCACACTCGACGCCACCGAGCTCGGCGTGCTCGCCGGCCACGATGTGGTTTTCCTCGCTCTTCCGCACGGGCATTCGGCCGCGCTGGCAGAGCAGCTCGGGCCCGACACCCTGATCGTCGACTGCGGCGCCGACTTCCGCCTCACCGACGCCGGTGACTGGGAGCGCTTCTATGGATCCGAGCATGCCGGCAGCTGGCCGTACGGTCTGCCCGAGCTCCCCGGCGGCCGGGACCGACTGCGCGAGACGACGCGCGTCGCTGTACCCGGCTGCTATCCCACCGCGGCACTGCTAGCGCTGTGGCCAGCATTGGCCGAGGGGCTCATCGAGCCCGCCGTCACAGTCGTCGCGGTCAGCGGCACGTCCGGGGCCGGCCGCGCAGCCAAGGTGGACCTGCTCGGCTCGGAGGTTATCGGCTCGGCACGTGCGTACAACATCGGCGGCAAGCACAGGCACACCCCGGAAATCGCGCAGGGGCTGCGGGGTGTCAGCGGCAGTGATGTCACGGTGTCGTTCACGCCGGTCCTGATCCCCACCTCGCGGGGCATCCTGGCCACCTGTACGGCACGTACCCGTACGCCGGTCTCCCAATTGCGTGCGGCATACGAAAAGGCATATACCGACGAGCCTTTCGTGCACCTGCTCCCCGAAGGGCAGTTACCGAAGACAGGAGCCGTGATCGGCAGCAACGCCGCGCAGCTCGCCATCGCCGTCGACGAGGACGCCTCGACGTTCATCGCGATCGCGGCCATCGACAATCTCGTGAAGGGAACCGGGGGAGCGGCAGTGCAGTCGATGAACCTCGCGCTGGGCTGGCCTGAGACAGAAGGGCTTTCGATCGTGGGGGTGGCACCGTGAGCAAGTTGCTGCGTACCCAGGGAGTCACCGCACCTGCCGGCTTCCGGGCCACCGGGATCGCCGCCGGCATCAAGGCGTCCGGGGCGTTGGATCTCGCGTTGGTGTTCAACGAGGGCCCGGACCATTCGGCGGCAGGAGTGTTCACCCGCAACAAGGTCAAGGCGGCACCGGTGCTGTGGTCGCAGCAGGTGCTCACCACCGGACGGCTGCGCGCGGTCATCCTGAACTCAGGCGGCGCGAACGCGTGCACAGGGCCCGGCGGTTTTCAGGACACCCACGCCACCGCCGAAGCCGTCGCGACCGCGCTGTCCGACTGGGGCACCGAGACCGGGGCCATCGAGGTGGCGGTGTGCTCCACCGGCCTCATCGGGGACCGGCTTCCGATGGACAAAGTGCTCGCCGGTGTGACGGCGATCGTTCATGAGATGGCCGGTGGCCTGACCGGCGGCGACGAGGCAGCGCGGGCGATCATGACCACCGACACCGTGCCCAAGCAGGCGGCTCTGCACCATGGCGACAACTGGACGGTCGGCGGAATGGCCAAGGGCGCAGGCATGTTGGCGCCATCGCTGGCGACCATGCTCTGCGTCATCACCACTGATGCCGTCGCCGGTCCGGAGGCTCTCGATGCCGCGTTGCGCCACGCGACCTCGCGCACGTTCGACCGGCTCGACGTCGACGGGAGCTGCTCGACCAACGACACCGTTCTGTTGCTGTCGTCGGGTGCCAGTGAGGTCACGCCGAGCCAGGCAGAACTCGACGAGGCCGTGCTGCGGGTGTGCGACGACCTCTGCGCTCAATTGCAGGCCGACGCCGAAGGTGTCACCAAGCGGATCCTGGTGACGGTGAACGGCGCCGCGAGCGACGAGGACGCGTTGACGGCCGCCCGGGTGATCGCCCGCGACAGCCTGGTCAAGACCGCGCTCTTCGGATCCGACCCGAACTGGGGCCGGGTGCTGGCCGCGGTGGGCATGGCTCCGGTGAAGCTCGACGCCGAGCGGATCACGGTGTCATTCAATGGATTTCCGGTATGTGTCGACAGCGTCGGCGCGCCGGGCGCGCGTGACGTGGACCTCTCTGGCGAGGATATCGCCGTTGTCGTCGATCTCGGCGTCGGAACGGGGTCCGCCTCGATCCGCACGACCGACCTTTCCCACGCCTACGTCGAAGAGAATTCGGCGTACAGCTCATGACCTCGTCGACCGCCGAGAAGGCGCAGGTGCTCGCCGACGCGTTGCCGTGGCTGACCGCACTGAACGGCAAGATCGTCGTCGTCAAGTACGGCGGTAACGCGATGACCGACGAGCGACTCAAGGCAGCCTTCGCCGCCGACATGGTCTTCCTGAGAAACTGCGGCATTCACCCGGTTGTTGTGCACGGTGGCGGTCCCCAGATTTCGGCGATGCTCAAGAAACTCGGTATCGCCGGCGATTTCAAGGGCGGCTTCCGCGTCACCACCCCTGAGGTGCTTGAGGTGGCTCGGATGGTGCTCTTCGGTCAGGTCGGCCGCGAACTGGTCAACCTCATCAACGCCTATGGTCCGTACGCCGTCGGAATCACCGGAGAGGACGCGCATCTGTTCACCGCGGTGCGCCGCACCGTTCTGGTCGACGGAGTGGCCACCGACATCGGACTTGTGGGTGACGTCGAAAAGGTCAACACCGATGCTGTGCTCGACCTGATCGAGGCAGGCCGAATCCCGGTCGTGTCCACGATCGCGCCCGACGGCGCCGGCCTGGTCTACAACATCAACGCCGACACCGCGGCCGCTGCCCTGGCCGAAGCGCTCGGTGCCGAGAAGCTGCTGATGCTCACCGACGTGGAGGGACTCTACACTTCCTGGCCCGACCGGACTTCGCTTGTCAGCCAGATCAATTCGGCCGAGCTGACCGAACTGCTGCCCACCCTGGAAGAGGGTATGGTGCCCAAGATCGAAGCCTGCCTGCGTGCGATCGACGGAGGTGTGCCGAGCGCACACGTGATCGACGGCCGCGTAGAGCATTGCGTGCTGGTGGAACTGTTCACCAACGAAGGGGCAGGAACGAAGGTGGTCAGCGCATGACTCGGCTCGTGGATCGCTGGTCGGCGGTCATGATGGACAACTACGGCACCCCGCCGCTGGCGCTTGCCGGTGGTCACGGCGCCGTGGTGACCGACGTCGACGGCAAGTCCTACATCGACCTGCTCGGCGGCATCGCCGTCAACATACTCGGACACGGTCACCCTGCGGTGATCGAAGCCGTCACCCGCCAGATGAGCACCCTGGGGCACACCTCGAACCTGTACGCCACCGAGCCTGGCGTCGCGCTCGCCGAAGCCCTCGTCGGCCATCTGGGCGCTCCCGCGAAGGCATTCTTCTGCAATTCGGGCACCGAAGCCAACGAGGCGGCGTTCAAGATCACCCGGCTCACCGGACGTACGAAACTGGTTGCGGCACAGAACGCTTTTCACGGGCGCACAATGGGTTCCCTGGCACTGACCGGTCAACCCGGCAAGCAGGCTCCATTCGCGCCCCTGCCCGGTGACGTCACCCACGTAACCTACGGCGACACCGAAGCACTTGCGCGCGTTGTCGATTCGGAGACGGCAGCAGTCTTCCTCGAACCGATCATGGGTGAGGGCGGCGTGGTGGATCCGCCCGCCGGATACCTCGCCGCCGCGCGCGAGATCACCGCGCAAGCCGGCGCCCTACTCGTCCTCGACGAAGTGCAGACCGGGGTCGGCCGTACCGGGGCCTTCTACGCCCATCAACATGACGGCATCACCCCCGACATCGTCACTCTCGCAAAAGGCCTGGGAGGGGGCCTGCCGATCGGTGCGTGCCTGGCCATCGGTGACACCGCCGACCTGCTGACCGCAGGGATGCACGGCAGCACCTTCGGCGGCAACCCCGTCTGTACCGCGGCGGCGCTCGCCGTGCTGAAAGTGCTCGCCGACGACCAACTCATCGAGCGCGCCGACGTCCTGGGCAAGACCATCGCCCACGGGGTCGAAGCCCTGGGGCATCCGCTGGTCAGTCATGTCCGCGGCCGCGGCCTGCTACGGGGCATCGTGCTGACCGCCGAGGCGGCCAAGTCGGCCGAAATCGCCGCCCGTGAGGCCGGCTTCCTCGTCAACGCGGCGGCGCCGGCCGTCATCAGGCTGGCCCCGCCCCTGGTGATCACCGAGGCGGAGGTGGAGTCGTTCCTGGCGGCGCTGCCCGCGATCCTCGACAAGGCTCAGGAGAACTCGCAATGACCCGCCACTTCCTGCGCGACGATGACTTCAGCCCTGATGAGCAGGCCGAGGTGCTCGCTCTGGCAGCGGAACTGAAGAAGGACCGGTTCAGCAGGCGGCCGCTGGACGGTCCACGCGGTGTCGCGGTGATCTTCGAGAAGAACTCGACCCGTACCCGGTTCTCGTTCGAGATGGGTATCGCCGAACTCGGGGGCCACGCCGTCGTGGTCGACGGTCGCAGCACCCAACTCGGGCGCGAGGAGACCCTGGAGGACACCGGCCAGGTGCTCTCGCGTTACGTCGATGCCATCGTATGGCGGACGTTCGCGCAGGAGCGGCTGACCGCCATGGCGTCGGGATCGACGGTGCCCATCATCAATGCCCTCTCCGATGAGTTCCACCCGTGCCAGGTACTGGCCGATCTGCAGACCCTGGCCGAACGCAAGGGAGAGCTGAAAGGGTTGCGGCTGACCTACTTCGGCGACGGCGCCAACAACATGGCGCACTCCCTGATGCTGGGCGGTGTCACCGCGGGCATCGACGTGACCATTGCCGCGCCGCACGGTTTCGAACCGCATCCGATGTTCGTCGCCGCCGCCGAAACCCGGGCTCATCAGACCGGTGCCACCGTGACCCTCACCGACGACCCGGTCGCCGCGGCGACGGGGGCCGACGTGCTGGTGACCGACACCTGGACATCGATGGGGCAGGAGAACGACGGGCTCGACCGGGTCCGGCCCTTCCGCCCTTTCCAGCTGAACAGTGAGCTGCTCGGTCACGCAGACTCCGAAGCTGTTGTGCTGCACTGTCTGCCGGCCCACCGCGGTCATGAGATCACCGATGAGGTGATCGACGGGCCGCAGAGTGCGGTGTGGGACGAAGCCGAAAACCGGCTGCACGCGCAGAAAGCGCTACTGGTGTGGCTGCTGGAGCGCGCATGACCCCGCGAAAACGACCGCTAGCGAGGATCGCAGCGGAGCGAGGACCGGAACGAGCGGGAGTCGAGCCATGACCGCGGCCACCACCCGCGCGGGACGACAGGCCCGGATCGTCGCGCTGCTGTCGGCGCAGTCGGTGCACAGCCAGACCGAACTCGCGGCACTGCTCGCCGACGAGGGCATCGACGTCACCCAGGCGACGCTCTCGCGTGACCTCGAAGAACTGGGCGCGGTGAAACTGCGCGGCGCCGACGGCGGTGTCGGCGTGTACATCGTGCCCGAGGATGGCAGCCCCGTTCGCGGTGTCGCGGGCGGCACCGAGCGGGTGACGCGGTTGCTCGGCGATCTTCTCGTATCCACCGACCACAGCGGCAACCTCGCCGTGCTGCGCACACCGCCCGGTGCTGCGCACTATCTGGCCAGCGCGATGGACCGTGCGGCGCTGCCCTACGTTGTCGGTACGGTCGCCGGTGACGACACGATCCTCGTCGTGGCACGGGAACCGATGACGGGCGCCGAGCTCGCCGTCACCATCGAAAACCTCTCCAAGTCCTGAACCAGCCTCACCTAAGGAGTTTCGTTATGTCCGAGCGCGTCATCCTGGCCTATTCCGGTGGCCTGGACACCTCGGTAGCCATCAGCTGGATCGGCAAGGAGACCGGTCAGGAAGTCGTCGCCGTGGCCATCGATCTCGGGCAGGGCGGTGAGGACATGGAGCTGGTACGGCAGCGTGCTCTCGACTGCGGCGCCGTCGAGGCCGTCGTCGTCGACGCCCGTGACGAGTTCGCCGAGCAGTACTGCCTGCCCGCCATCAAGTCCAACGCCCTGTACATGGACCGTTACCCGCTGGTGTCGGCGCTCAGCCGCCCACTGATCGTCAAGCACCTCGTCGAGGCGGCACGCGCCCATGGCGGCAGCGTCGTCGCGCACGGGTGCACAGGCAAAGGCAACGATCAGGTGCGCTTCGAGGTCGGATTCGCCTCGCTCGCCCCCGATCTCAAGGTGCTCGCGCCGGTCCGTGACTATGCATGGACACGCGAGAAGGCGATCGCCTTCGCCGAGGAAAATGCGATCCCGATCAACGTGACCAAGCGCTCGCCGTTCTCGATCGACCAGAACGTGTGGGGCCGCGCCGTAGAGACCGGCTTCCTCGAGCACCTCTGGAACGCCCCGACCAAGGACGTCTACGACTACACCGAGGACCCCACCGTCAATTGGAACACTCCGGACGAGGTGATCGTCGGGTTCGAGAAGGGGGTACCGGTCTCGCTGGACGGCGAGCCGGTCACGGTACTGCAGGCCATCGAGCAGCTCAACCGGCGCGCCGGCGCGCAGGGTGTCGGTCGCCTCGATGTGGTCGAGGACCGGTTGGTCGGCATCAAAAGCCGCGAAATCTATGAGGCGCCCGGTGCGATGGTGCTCATCACGGCCCACACCGAACTCGAACACGTCACCCTCGAGCGCGAACTCGGCCGCTTCAAGCGGACCACCGACCAGAAGTGGGGCGAGTTGGTCTACGACGGACTCTGGTACTCGCCGCTGAAGGCCTCGCTTGAGGCATTCGTCGCCCACACCCAGGAGCATGTGACGGGAGAGATCCGCATGGTGCTGCACGGCGGGCACATCGCGGTCAACGGGCGCCGCAGCGCCGAGTCGCTGTACGACTTCAACCTCGCCACCTACGACGAGGGTGACACCTTCGACCAGTCCTCGGCCAAGGGTTTCGTCCACGTGCACGGCCTGTCGTCGAGTCTGTCGGCGCGGCGCGACCTGGCGGGAAAGTGAGCACTCGCACCGCGAGCGCGCGTGTTTGCACGCCGGCACGCCGCAATTTCCGTACAGGAGCGCGCGCTCGCGCGACCGCGAGTGCGCACTCATGAGCACGAACGAGGGCTCGCTGTGGGGCGGGCGGTTCGCCGACGGCCCCGCCGACGCCCTTGCCGCGCTGAGCAAGTCGACCCATTTCGACTGGGTGCTGGCACCCTACGACGTCGCCGCGTCGAAAGCCCATGCACGTGTGCTGTTTCGCGCCGGTCTGCTCACCGAAGAGCAGCGTGACGGTCTGCTCGCCGGGCTCGACAGCCTGGGCTCCGACGTCGCCGACGGGAGTTTCGGCCCGCTGGTCACCGACGAGGACGTGCACGGCGCGCTGGAACGCGGGCTGATCGACCGGGTCGGGCCCGACCTGGGCGGCCGGCTGCGCGCGGGCCGCTCCCGCAACGACCAGGTGGCGACGCTGTTCCGGCTGTGGTTGCGCGACGCGATCCGCCAGATCGCCGATGCCACGCTGGAAGTCGTATCCGCTCTCGCGACTCAGGCCGCAGCGCATCCCACCGCGATCATGCCGGGTAAGACCCACCTGCAGTCGGCGCAGCCCGTCCTGCTCGCACACCACCTTCTGGCGCATGCCCATCCGTTGCTGCGCGACGTCGATCGGCTCGCCGACTTCGACAAGCGGGCAGCGGTCTCGCCCTACGGGTCGGGGGCGCTGGCCGGATCGTCGCTCGGGCTCGACCCCGATGCCATCGCCGAAGAACTGGGATTCGCCGCAGCCGCCGACAATTCGATCGACGCCACAGCGTCGCGGGACTTCGCGGCTGAGGCGGCGTTCGTCCTGTCCATGATCGGCGTCGATCTGTCTCGGCTCGCCGAGGACATCATCCTCTGGAGCACCACCGAATTCGGGTACGTGACGTTGCACGACGCGTGGTCGACAGGCAGTTCGATCATGCCGCAGAAGAAGAACCCCGACATCGCGGAGCTGGCTCGCGGCAAGTCGGGCAGGTTGATCGGCAATCTCACCGGCCTACTGGCCACCCTCAAGGCTCAACCGCTGGCCTACAACCGCGACCTCCAGGAAGACAAGGAACCCGTCTTCGACTCGGTCGCGCAGCTGCTGCTGGTTCTGCCCGCGATGGCGGGCCTGGTGGGCACCCTGCGCTTCGACGTCGATCGCATGGCCGAGCTCGCCCCGCTGGGGTACACGTTGGCCACCGACGTCGCCGAATGGCTGGTGCGGCGTGGTGTGCCGTTCCGCGTGGCGCATGAGGCGGCCGGCGCGGCGGTGCGCGCGGCCGAGGCGCGTGGCGTCGGGCTCGAAGAACTCGAGGACGCCGAGCTGGCCGGCATTCATGCTGAACTGACTCCCGAGGTGCGCGACGTGCTGACCACCGAGGGATCGGTCAACTCGCGCGACGCGCGGGGAGGTACAGCGCCGATCCAGGTCGCCAGGCAGCTCAGCGCCGTCCGAGATGCCGCCGACACTCTCCGGATCCGGTTGCGCCGCTAGCATCCACCGGTATGGACGCCCAGCCACCTGAGCCCGCGGTGCCCACCCGTCGGGGGGCCCGCGCGCGCCAGTGGATCGCCCAGCGCAAGCTCAGTCAGTCGTGGAAGGCGGCAGTGGTCGCGATTCTGGCAGTCGCCGCGCTGTTCGGCGGACTGGACCGTGTCGACACCAGTGCCACGCCTTTTGCTCCCGGTGAGGAATTCAGCGACGGCCAGTTCACCGTCACCCTCGCCCGGGCCCGCCTCGTCGAACAGATCGAAGGTGGTCGGCGGGTCATCGCTGCGGCCAAGCCGGGTCGGGTGTATCTGGGCGTGGTGGCCACTGTGCGCAACGACGGGACGGTACCGGGGACGCTGCGCGACGAGCTCGATCTTCGTGACGTGCCGGGCGCGGAGTTCTACGGCGTCTTCCGCAACCGAGACGGTTCCCCGATCACCAATGTCGGCCCCGGATTGACCGAGCAGTTGGTATTCGCGTGGAGTCTTCCCGTCGATGTACTGACCGACGACAGTGTCATCACGATCCGAGTGTGGAAGAAGGCTCTCCGGCAGCTCATGGTGACCTACGGCGGCAAGGTGTGGCTCGACACCGACGACTACGGCGTCACGGAACTCGTTGTGGGAGCGCCGACGGCATGACCACGTGGAAGAAGAACCTGAGAGCTTTGTGGTCGCCGCTTGCCGTCATCGTCGTCATCGCTGCCTCCGTGGTGGTCTGGCACAACCTCCCGACCCCGACCGATCTGTACGGTCCCTTCGAGGTCCGCGGCCGCGCCGGAGAACCGGTCGAAGGTCGCGCTGTCAAGGCCACTGTCACCTCGGTGCACATTGCCCCGCAGGTGAATTCGGCAGAGGCGGCGGGCACCTGGGTTGTCATCGACGCCGCGCTGGAGGCCACTGAGGCGACCGAGCTGTTACGGGCCGACCTGGTCGTGGGCCCCAACACCTACGATCCGTCCGATCGGTTCTTCTTCGATACCCTCGACAACGCAATCTCCCCGGGATTGATCGAGCGCGGCAGCTGGGTGTTCGACGTGGCTTCATTGCTGGTCGCACCGGATGCCGATCAGCCGTTGCTGCTGAGGGTGTGGGTCAACAGCGATGTCCTGGATTCCCGGTTGGTCATCGCTATTCCGTTGACCGACCCGGTGATCACCAGAAGCGACGAGGCCCAGCTGATGGAACGCGAGGTCGGAGTCAAGTGACGCGACTCTCGAAGCTCTGGCAGCGCAACCTCATCGGAACGGTCGTGGTCGCCTGCGCCGTCGGTGCCTACATCGCCATCGATTTCGGCCCGTACTGGTCGGCGTACCGCCACACCTACACCCCGCAACTGGTGGTGCCCGACGGGGAGAGCGGCACGTCGGACGGACAGACCTGGAAGCTCGAGTCCATCCGCTACCTGAACAAGAGCCCGCTGAGCTTCGGTCCGCCGCTTCCGCAGGGCACGGTGCTGACCGTGATCGTCGTGGATTGGTCTGGCACAGCTGTTCCGGGCTTGTGCACGGCGGTTCTGACCGATGGCGAACGACGTTGGGACGCCGAACGCAGCGGCGGGTTCGCCCCGATCCCTCCCGACGGCTTGCAGTCGCTGTGCTATCAGCCGGGCAGGACTCAGTTCGCGTTCGTGGTGCCGTCCGATGCCGTACCCACCGCGCTCGACATCACCCACGACGACCAGATCACGGTGCGCTTACTGCTGTAACTTCCTTCGGGCGAACATGTTCGACGCAATAGGCGACAGTGGAGGCGATCAGACACACCCGCAGCGGCTCGATGATCAGGTGGGAGGCGAATACCAGCGCCGGCTGCGCCCAGTCCCAGAATGCTTTCGGGTGCGGCCCGATCAGCCACGCCGTGCCCCGGAAGAGGTACCCGGCCCGAACCTCGGGCCGGTAGAAGCTGCCCGCCATGTCCAGCCAGGCGAGCCCGAGATAACCCAGGACGTACAGAGACAACGCCAGCACGCCGCCGTGCAGAATGAGCCGCGCCGCGTCGGTGATGTTGCGGTAGTTGCCGAGTCGGGACAGGAACCAGTCGCGGACCTCATCACGTCGCACATCCGGCAGCTGCGACCAACGTTCCCGCACCCGCTTCTGCCTCGCCGCCGCGCGCTCGAAGACCCAGTCCGCCCTCTGTCCGGCGACGCGGCGGGCCGCACCTTTCCAGTCGTCAGGCATCGTCACCCCGTAAACTATCGCCGCGACGGCCAGCCACAACAGCGGAATCGTCGCACCACCGAACACGGTCGACACCGCCCACGTGACGGTGTCCCACCAGACCTCGAGCGGACGGAAATGGGAGAAGAGGCCCGCACGGGTCTCGTTGAACCAGACCACGATCCGGCGTTCCGACAGCCATCCGGTGGGGTTCAGGATGAACGTCAGATCCTTGCTGGCCGCAAAGCTGACGCCGAGGAACACCCACAGGGCGTCCACGTACACGCGGATCGCGATCATCCAGCCCGGCAGGCGCTCCTTGAATCGACTCAGCACATATCGAGCAATGAGCGCCGCGAAGATCAGCGCCCAGGTGAGATTGCTGACCGGCAGGGTTTCTGGATGCAGCTCGACCTCGCCCGGCGTCGACATCGCCTCACCGATCCGGTAGTCGAGTGCGGCCGCCTCGAAGGCGATCCAATCCTCGGCGAACAGCTTCCAGGCCAGATAGATCGCAAAGAACGGCACGATGACCGTCGAGAACACATCCACACTGCGCAGCGACCGCGACGGTAACGCCGCGAGCGCGGGCAGGGCCTGTCGAAGCACGAAAAACATGGCGACATAGGACCCGAGACGGGCCATGCCGGCCAGGGGCATGATCAGCGAGGCCCAGGCGTCGTTGTCCCACCCCGCCCACGCGGCCAATTCGATGGCACCACGGCGGCCGAGAAGTCCGAGCAGGTAACACGCCGCCAGTTGCGGCCAGTAGCGAAGGCACAGCTGAAACGGCCGCAGCAGGTACGTCATGCGTCCTCCAGGCGTTCCGAGAGCTCCATCCATTGCGACTCTTGCTCGGTCACTTGGCTTTCCAGATCCCGTAATTCTGCAGTCAGTCGCCCCAGCCCGACGTGATCCGATTGATCGTGGGCGGCCATCTCGTCGTGCTTGGCGCTGATGCGATCGGACAGTTTGGCCAGCGCCCGGTCGATGGCGGCGATCTCCTTTTCGACGGCGCGCAGTTCGGCACCCGTGAGAGTCGACGAGGCGGCCGGCTTGCTCTGCTGCACCGGCGCTTCTACTCGCTTCTGCGCCAACTGCAGATACTCGTCGACTCCGCCGGGCAAGTGCCGCAACCGGCCGTCGAGGATCGCGTACTGCTGGTCGGTGACCCGCTCAAGCAGATAACGATCGTGAGAGACCACGATCAGGGTGCCCGGCCAGGAGTCCAGCAGATCCTCGGTCGCGGTGAGCATGTCGGTGTCGACGTCGTTGGTCGGTTCGTCGAGCACCAGCACGTTCGGTTCGGACAGCAGAACGAGCATCAACTGGAGTCGTCGCCGCTGGCCGCCGGACAGCTCGCCGACACGTGCCGAGAGGTGTTCACGCGGAAAGCCCAGTCGCTCAAGCAATTGCGCGGGCGTGACGTCCTTGCCGTCGATCTGGTAGGTGGTCTGCAGCCGCCCCAGTACCTCGCGGACCATGTCCCCGGACAACGGCTCGAGCTCCCGGGATTCCTGGTCCAGCACCGCCAGCTGCACCGTCTTTCCGCGCTTCACCCGACCGCCCGTGGGCGTCACCGTGCCCGCGATCAGGCCGAGCAGAGTCGACTTACCCGCTCCGTTGGCACCGAGAATGCCCGTGCGTTCACCAGGAGCTATCCGCCATTCGATGTCGCGCAGCACTTCTCGCTCGCCGGAGGCCCCTGGGTAGGTGACGGAGACGTCGAGCAGGTCGATGACATCCTTACCGAGCCGCGCCATCGCGGCGCGCGACAATTCGACGCTGTTGCGCAGCGGAGGAACATCCGAGATCAACGCGTTGGCGGCGTCGATGCGGAATTTGGGTTTCGACGTCCTCGCCGGGGCGCCCCTGCGCAGCCACGCCAGCTCTTTGCGCATCAAGTTCTGACGTTTGGCCTCCACCGCGGCGGCCTGGCGGTCGCGTTCCACGCGTTGGAGCACATATGCGGCGTAACCGCCCTCGAACGGTTCGACGACGCTGCCCCGTGTCCCGCGTCCGCCGGGATGGACCTCCCAGGTCGTCGTCGCGACCTCGTCGAGGAACCAGCGATCGTGGGTGACGAGCAACAAGCCGCCCGATCCCGAAGTCCACCGCTGCTTGACGTGCTCGGCAAGCCAGGTGATGCCCTGGATGTCGAGGTGGTTGGTGGGCTCGTCCAGCGCGATGACGTCCCAGTCGTCGATCAGCAGCGCCGCCAATTGCACGCGGCGACGCTGTCCGCCCGACAGCGTGCCGATGAGTGCGTCGAACGCGATGTCGGCAACCAATCCGCCGATGACGTCGCGGATCCGGGCATCCCCGGCCCACTCGTGGTCGGCCCGCTCGCCGACCAGCGACCAGCCCACTGTGCGGTCAGGATCGAGCGTGTCTTTCTGATCAAGGGCGCCGACACGCAGGCCTCCGCGGCGCGTCACCCGACCGGCGTGTGGGGCGATCTGGCCGGTGAGCAAGCCCATCAGCGTCGACTTGCCATCCCCGTTCCGTCCGACGATGCCGATCCGATCGCCATCGCTGAGCCCGACGGTGACGGAGTCGAACACCACCCCGGTCGGATACTCCAGGTGGAGGTTCTCGCCCCCGAGCAGGTGTGCCATCGCCCGCCGAGACTAGTGGGCCCGCGCCCATTACCAGAAACCGGCAATCACGCTTGTGCCATCATGGCGACGACGAAGTCGGGGCTCGACAGCAAAGAGGGGAGCGCGCAGTGGTGGACCTCTCGGCGATCACACGGCCTGTGGGACGGTTGGTCGCCACAGCGCAGAACGGTCTGGAAGTTCTGCGCTACGGCGGTCTCGAGACCGGCGCGGTGCCATCGCCATTCCAAATCATCGAGAGCGTTCCGATGTACCGGCTGCGTCGGTACTTCCCGCCGGACACCCGACCCGGCGCCAAACCGGCGGGCCCGCCGGTGCTGATGGTGCACCCGATGATGATGTCGGCCGACATGTGGGACGTCACCCGCGACGAAGGGGCGGTCGGCATCCTGCACAAGGCCGGAATCGATCCGTGGGTGATCGACTTCGGTTCCCCCGACAAGATCGAGGGCGGCATGCAGCGCAACCTCGCCGACCATGTCGTGGCGTTGAGCGAGGCGATCGACACCGTCAAGTCGGTGACCGGCCGCGACGTCCACCTCGCGGGTTACTCGCAGGGCGGCATGTTCGCCTACCAGACCGCGGCGTACCGCCGGTCCAAAGACCTCGCCAGCATCATCGGCTTCGGCTCGCCCGTCGACACCCTCGCCGCGCTTCCGATGAACCTGCCTGCCAGCCTCGCGCCCGCGGCCGCCGACTTCATGGCCGACCACGTGTTCAGCAGGATCGACATCCCGGGGTGGCTGGCGCGCACCGGCTTTCAGATGCTCGACCCGATCAAGACCGCGCAGTCACGCGTCGACTTCCTGCGGCAACTGCACGATCGCGAAGCCCTGTTACCACGCGAGCAGCAACGTCGCTTCCTGGCCTCCGAAGGGTGGATCGCATGGTCGGGCCCGGCGATCTCCGAGCTGCTCAAGCAGTTCATCGCGCACAACCGCATGATGACCGGCGGCTTCTCCATCCACGGCGACCTCGTCACCCTCTCCGACATCGACTGCCCTGTGCTGGCAGTCGTCGGTGAGGTCGACGACATCGGCCAGCCCGCATCGGTGCGTGGCATCAAAAGGGCCGCCCCCAAGGCAGATGTGTACGAGTTCCTCATCCGCGCAGGGCATTTCGGGCTCGTCGTAGGGTCGAAAGCGGCCACGCAGACCTGGCCGACGGTCGCGGAGTGGGTGCGCTGGCTCGACGGCGGCGGATCGATGCCCGAGGGTGTCACGCCGATGGCCCTGCAGCCCGCGGAACCCACCGAGAGCGGCGTGACGCTGGCTTCTCGGTTGGCACACAGCACCGCCGCAGCGACGGAGATGGCGTTGAGCCTCGCCAAGTCCGCCGCCGACGCGCTGGTGGCCGCGAACAGATCCGCCCGAACGTTGGCCATCGAGACCGCCAGAACACTGCCGCGGCTGGCCCGTCTCGGCCAGGTCAACGATCACACCCGGATCTCGCTCGGCCGGATCATGTCCGAACAGGCCCGCGACATGCCCCACGGTGAGGCGCTGCTGTTCGACGGCCGGGTGCACACCTACGAGGCCGTCGACCGCCGCGTCAACAACGTCGTCAACGGTCTGATCGAGGTCGGCGTGCGGCAGGGCGCCCGGGTCGGCCTGCTGATGGAGACTCGCCCCAGCGCGCTGGTGGCCATCGCGGCCCTGTCGCGCCTCGGCGCGGTGGCCGTGCTGATGCCGCCCGACGCGGACCTGGCCGAGGCGGCCCGGCTGGGCGCCGTCACCGAGATCATCGCCGACCCGAGCAACCTCGACGTCGCGCGCACGCTCAATACCCGGGTGCTGGTGCTCGGCGGCGGCGAGTCCAGAGACCTACACCTGGACCAGGATGCCGACGTCATCGACATGGAGAAGATCGACCCGGATCGTGTCGAGCTTCCCGGCTGGTACCGACCGAACCCCGGTCTGGCCCGTGATCTGGCGTTCATCGGATTCAGCAGCATCAGCGGGGAACTCGTCGCACGGCAGATCACCAACTATCGGTGGGCGCTGTCGGCGTTCGGAACCGCATCGGCGGCCAACCTCAGCCGCAGCGACACCGTTTACTGCCTGACGCCGTTGCATCACCAATCCGGTCTGCTCGTCAGCCTCGGCGGAGCCGTCGTCGGTGGCGCCCGCATCGCGCTGTCGCGGGAACTCCGGCCCGACCGCTTCGTCCAGGAGATCAGACAGTACGGCGTCACCGTGGTGTCCTACACATGGGCGATGCTGCGCCAGGTCATCGACGATCCCGGGTTCTCGCTCAACGGAAGCCATCCGGTTCGTCTGTTCATCGGGTCGGGGATGCCCGCCGGCTTGTGGGAGCGCGTCGTCGACGTCTTCGCCCCGGCCAATGTCGTCGAGTTCTTCGCCACCACCGACGGTCAGGCAGTTCTGGCGAACGTCAAGGGAGCCAAGATCGGAAGCAAGGGCAGGCCTCTGCCCGGCGGCGGGGAGATCGCGCTGGCCGCCTACGACCCCGAGGACAACCTGATCCTCGAAGACGAGCGAGGGTTCGTCCGCCGTGCCGAGATCGGCGAAGTCGGCGTGCTGCTCGCACATCCGCGGGGGCCGGTGGATCCGCTCGCTTCGGTCAAGCGGGGTGTGTTCGCGCCGGCCGACACCTGGGTGTCCACCGAATATCTCTTCCGCCGCGACGAGGACGGCGACTACTGGCTCGTCGACACCCGCGGCGCTGTCATCCACACCGCCCGCGGACCTGTCTTCGCCGCGACCGTCAACGACGCCGCCGGCAGGCTCGGCGCGGTCGACATGGCGGTGACGTACGGCGTCGAGGCCGACGGGCAGACGTTGGCCGTGACGGCGCTCGCGCTTCAGCCGGGCGGCAGTGTGCCTTCGGCGGATCTCTCCGAGGCGTTGTCCGACCTTCCGGTCGGCAACGCGCCCGACATCGTGCACGTGGTTTCCGACATGACGCTGACCGCCACCTTCCGGCCGTTGGCAGGTCCACTGCAGAAAACGGGCATCCCCAAGGCGTCGCGTAACGCCTGGTACCTCGACCCCGATACCCATCGGTACAAGCGGTTGACCGTTGCCGTGCGCAGCGAGATCGTGGGCAGTCAGCAGTGATGCCCCCCTCGCGGAGCACTGTTACGCTCGCCGGGTCGGCCGTCCCGTTGCGCTGGAGGATCTGATGACGTCGCAGAACAGCACCACCGTTTTCTCGCTGCCCCGCGCGGCCGCGGGCGCGCTGCTCGGCGCTGCTCTCGCATTCGGGCTGGTCGCCGTCGGTTCGCCGATGGCCTCGGCGCAACCGACAACCCAGAAAGAACAGCCCCCCGCCCCGCGGATCAATCCTGATCAGATCCTCGCCATGATTTCGAACGAGTACCAGACGGGCAGCGGCGGCGGTCAGGTGTCGAAACTGATCGAACAGGTGATGACCCTGCGGGCGCGCGGCATCCGGCCAAGTTTCGGCAACACGCAGGCGCTGGCCGCCGCACTCGACGAGCGTCCGAATCAGAAGCCGCTCATCGATGCTCTCAACGCGACGCTCGTCTACCAGCGCAAGGTGATGGCCCAGGGCGCCAACCAGATGCCCGCCACCGGGGGCGCTCCGCCGGTCGCAACCCCGGGCAGCCCGGGCAGCGGCATGGGTCCGGCCTGGGGCCCAGGCAATCCGATGCAGCAGGACGGCGACACCATCTTCCCGATGCCCGGCCGCTGACGGAATGGCGTTGGACGAGACTCTGCTCGCGATCTTGGTCTGTCCCGAGGATCGCGGCCCGCTGGTATTCGTAGACGACTGCCTCTACAACCCGCGGTTGCATCGGAAATACCGGATCGACGACGGAATTCCCGTCTTGCTGATCGACGAGGCTGTGTCCGTCGACGACGACGAGCACCGGCGTCTGGTCGCCGCGGCGGGTCAGTCCTGAGAGAGACCGGGAAGGTCTCCGGTCAGATATCGCTGAAGGTTCGGTCCGATGGTGTCGGCCACCTGTTGGACCGGCAGTGACTTGAACGGCTCAAGCTCCAGGATGTAGCGCGCCATGACGATGCCGACCAGTTGAGACGCGACGAACTGCACCCGGATCCGTCCGGTGCCCGGCGGATTGTCGACGCGGGGACCAACCTCGGCGGCGATCACCTCCTGGAGGAAGGACCGCACCATCGAGACGTCGGCGACGCTTCCGCCCAGCAATGAGCGCAGTGTCGCGATGAATCCCTTGCCGATCTCGGAATCCCAGATCGGCAGCAGCAGCGTCGGCAACACGTACCCGATCTCATCGACCGGCACCTCACGCAGCGGGCGAATGATCGACATCGGATCGATCGGAATATGGATGGCAGCGGCGAACAACTCGGTCTTCGTCCCGAAGTAGTGATGCACCAGTGCGGGATCCACACCCGCATCCGCAGCGATCGCCCGGATCGACGTGTTGTCGATTCCGTTGCGCGCGAAAAGCTCACGCGCAGAGGAGAGAATTCGATCGCGGGTATCCGAGGGGCCGGGGGGCCTGCCCGGTCGCTTGCGGTCGGGTGTGGTGGTCAATCTGTCTAAGGTGTCCTTCGCCGTAGGGTCGCCGCGGCCAGGCCGAGTGCCAACACCGCGAACCCGACGACTACCGCGATGTCGCGCACGGCAATCGCGGTCAGCTCCGGATGCGCGCCGACTTCCTGAAGTGCTTCAAGAGCGTAGCTCGCCGGCAGGACATTGCTGATCCATTGCAGCCATTCGGGAAGTTCCCCGCGCGGAACGATGATGCCGCACAGCAGCAGCTGTGGAGCGATGACGAGCGGCATGAACTGCACTGCCTGAAACTCGGTGCGTGCGAAGGCACTGCACAGCAGTCCGAGTCCGACCCCGAGCACCGCATTGATGATCGCGATGGAGAACACCCACACCGGGCTTCCAGCGGTGTCGAGACCGAGGAACCAGAACGACACAACGCATGCAAGCGTGGCCTGCGCGGCCGCGGCGAGGGAGAACGCGGTGCCGTAGGCGGCGAGAAGGTCCAGCCGCCGCAACGGAGTCGTGAGAATTCGTTCGAGCGTGCCGGATACGCGTTCGCGCTGCATGGTGATCGAGGTGATCAGGAACATCACGATCAGCGGAAAGACGCCGAGAATGACGAGGCAGGCGTTGTCGAAGGGCGATGGGGCGCCCGGCGGTCGCGGAGCGTCGCCGATGTCGCTGAACATGAAGTACATCAGCGTGATGATGAGGCTCGGTACCACCAGGATCATCGCGACGCTGCGATGATCGCCGCCGAGTTGGCGCAGGATGCGCGTCGTCGTGGCCAGGTAGGCCCGCGGGCTGAGTCGGCTCAGCCGGTCCGGGCGGCGGTGCCGCGCCGGATGATGGACAGAAACGCTTCCTCCAGTGACTGACATCCTGTGTCCTCTCGCAGTTGATGGGGTGTGGTGTGCGCGAGCACCCGGCCGTCGCGCATGAGCAACAGGTCGTCGCAGTGGTCTGCTTCGTCCATCACGTGGCTGGACACCAGCAGCGTGGTGCCACCCTTGGCGAGATGGTCGAATCGTTCCCACAGGTCGGCGCGAAGCACGGGGTCGAGTCCGACGGTCGGTTCGTCGAGCACCAGCAGATCAGGATGGGCGACCAGGGCGCATGCGAGTGATACGCGGGTGCGCTGCCCTCCGGAAAGATTGGCCGCGAGCGCTTTCCGGTGGTCGTCGAGGCCGACGGCCGTGATTGCTTCATCGACATCGGCCGGACTTGAACCGTAGAGCGCCGCGAAGTAGCGCACATTGTCGATGACCCGCAGATCGCGGTAAATGGTGGCGTCCTGCGTGACATAGCCGACGCGATGTCGTAGCTCGGGCGAACCGGCGGGACTTCCCAGCACGGTCACGGTTCCTCCGTCGACGATCTGGGTGCCGACGATGCTGCGTATCAGCGTGGTCTTCCCGCAGCCGGACGGCCCGAGCAGGCCGGTGATGGCACCCTCCGTTACTTGCACTGTGACGTCGTCCAGTGCCATATGCCCGCCACGCCGAACCTGCAGGTTGGCGATGTCGATCGCCGGTCCGGGGTGCGATCCCAGTAATTCATCACGCGATGAACTCATCATGTGATGAATATTGCGCGCACGATCCGGCGGTGTCAAGGGCATCCGTAGGATGTGCACGGTGACAGCAGCTGACCTGGCGGTTGATCCGCTCACCGCCGCCAGGTTGCTGCTCGGTTCGCGGCTGACGGGCCGCGGCGTGACGGCGTCGATCCTTGAGGTCGAGGCGTACGGAGGTCCCGAGGACGGTCCGTGGCCCGATGCCGCCGCGCACTCCTACCGCGGCCCGGGGCTGCGTAACTCGGTGATGTTCGGTCCGCCCGGCAGGCTCTATACGTACCGAAGCCACGGCATCCACGTGTGCGCGAACGTCGTGTGCGCCACCGAGGGCGTGGCCGGTGCAATTCTGTTGCGCGCTGCGGTTGTCGAGACCGGCCTGGACATCGCCTGGGGGCGACGAGGCCCCGCGGTGCGGGAGGCGGCCCTGGCCAGAGGTCCGGGCAACCTGTGCTCCGCCCTCGGAATCACCATGGACGACAACGGAATCGACCTCTTCGACCCGGCGTCTGAGATAAAGATCACGCTCGGGGCGATGCGTGTCGGCGAGGCCGGCCCGCGCGTCGGCGTGAGCAAGGCTGCAGATCGGCCGTGGCGGATGTGGCTGTCGGGGCACCCGGAGGTGTCCGCGTACCGGCGCAGCCCACGGGCACCGGTTCCCGGCGAGAGCGACTAGTACGGAAAGATCGGCCGCATGGGCGACTCGATCCTCGATGAGTTGGAGTGGCGTGGGCTGATCGCACAGTCCACCGACCGCGATGCGCTTGCGCAGGCGCTCGACGACGGGCCGGTCACGGTGTACTCCGGCTTCGATCCGACAGCGCCGAGCCTTCACGCCGGTCACTTGATTCCGCTGCTCACGCTGCGACGTTTCCAGCAGGCGGGGCACCGCCCGATCGTCCTCGCCGGTGGTGCCACAGGAATGATCGGCGATCCCCGCGACGTGGGGGAACGCACCCTCAACACCGCTGACACCGTCGCCGACTGGGCCGGCCGGATTCGCGGACAGCTGGAACGGTTCGTCGAGTTCGACGATTCGCCGACCGGCGCCGTCGTCGCCAACAACCTGTCCTGGACGGGGGAGCTGTCGGCGATCGAGTTCCTGCGCGATGTCGGCAAGTTCTTCTCGGTCAACGTGATGCTGGACCGCGACACGGTGCGCCGGCGGCTGGAGGGCGACGGCATCTCCTACACCGAGTTCAGTTACATGCTTTTGCAAGCCAACGACTTCGTGGAACTGAACCGACGCTACGGCTGCTCCCTGCAGATCGGTGGATCTGATCAGTGGGGCAACATCATTGCCGGCGTGCGATTGGTGCGGCAGAAGGCCGGCGCCACAGTGCATGCACTGACCACCCCGCTGGTCACCGACTCCGAGGGCAAGAAATTCGGGAAGTCCACCGGCGGGGGCAGTCTCTGGCTGGATCCCGAGATGACCAGTCCGTATGCGTGGTACCAGTACTTCATCAACACTGCCGATACGGACGTGGTCCCGTATCTGCGTTGGTTCACGTTCCTGTCGGCTGATGAGCTCGCCGAGCTCGAACAGGCAACAGCGGAGCGGCCCCATGAGCGAGCCGCCCAACGACGGCTCGCACGCGAGCTGACCAACCTCGTCCACGGAGAGCAGGCGACGGCGTCTGTCGAGCACGCGAGCCAAGCGCTCTTCGGTAGGGGAGAACTGGGCCAGCTCGATGAGCCGACCTTGGCCGCTGCACTCCGGGAGGCGTCCGTCGCCGAACTCACGCCCGGCGGTCCGGATTCGATCATCGATCTGCTGGTCGCGACCGGGCTTTCGGAGAGCAAGGGTGCCGCACGGCGAACCGTGTCTGAAGGCGGGGCCTACGCCAACAACGTGAAGATCACCACAGACGCATGGGTTCCCGAGCCGTCCGACTTCCTCCACGGCAAGTGGCTCGTGCTGCGGCGTGGGAAGCGGAATATCGCGGGTGTCGAGCGAGTTGGATGAGAAGCCGGAGTGAAAGCTCTGGTCAGGCGAGGGCGCCGGAGTGCGGGAACATTCCCGACGCATGTCGCGTTGAGTCTGTAGCGAGTCGACGTACCTGTTGGGTGCGCGCGCTGGATGCAAGTCGAAAGACACGCTCTAGCAGGCCATTTGACTCAGAGTTATCCCTGGCGTAACTTATCGGAGTCGCTGCGACACGGGCCGAAAACCCGGAGAGCGCGGCGGCCTCCAGAGAGAAGTTCGCTTCGGCGGATATCCTCGACTGTCCGCACGAGAGACAACGGCTTTGGGCCGGAGGATCTTTGCGCGGTCAGACTGGGTGTGTTGTTTGAGAACTCAATAGTGTGTTTGGTGGTTTTTGTTTGTTGTTTTTGTCGTGCCCCGGATTTTCCCGTTTGT
>NZ_JAQGCZ010000002.1 GCF_027706845.1 Mycolicibacterium sp. BiH015 | reverse complement strand
GCCGAGGACCCACCGGTGCCACTACCGATGAACGGCACGAACCTCTTCGAGAACCGCCCGCTGACATCTTCGACCTCGTCGGTCGAGCGCCCCCCTCGGGCCAACGCATCGAAGTACGTCGCCGCCGACCTGGTCGCCGAGGGTTCCGCCAGTTCTGGGACTGCGGAGCGGATCGTTCCCGCTACGCCTGGAAGCGTCGACCGGCCCTTCTCCACATAGAGAACCTTGCGGCCCGCTCGTGCCAGGCGGTGGCCCAGCACTCCGCCGCCCATGCCCGTACCGACCACGATCACGTCCCACGAAATGCGTTCTGCCTCGCGGGCGGCAATCACGCCGTCAGCCACATCGAGCTCCTGAGCATGGTGGCCGATTGCAGGCCTGGTCTGGGCGATTCGGGATCGTATCAACGAACACTGACGTTAACGTCAAAAAAGCGGCAATAATGGCCGATGCTCCTGACGCCCCGGGCGGGGGACGACCGAAAGGCCATTACCTGCGATGAAAGTTGTGCTCTCGAGCTACGGGGGACGAGGCGACGTCGAGCCCGCGGTCGTCGTGGGGCGTGAACTGCATCGCCGGGGACACGAGACACTCATCGCGGTCCCACCCAACCTGGTGGCGTTCGCCGAGACGGCGGGCCTACCCACCGTCGCCTACGGACTTGATTCGCAAGCCATCCTCGACGCCCAGCGCGAGTACTTCACCCTGTACTCGCGCGCCCCGTGGAGATTCAAACAACTCAAGAGGATGGCCGCGGATACCAACCGATTCGCCGCGGAGTGCTGGGCGGAGATGACCACCACCCTGTCATCTGTAGCCGACGGGGCGGACCTGCTCCTGACCGGACTCATCTTCGAGCAACCCGCGGCCAACGTGGCGGAGTTCCTGGGAATTCCGCTGGTCACACTGCAGTACTTCCCAGCGCGGCCCCACGGCCAGCTCATGCCGTGGCTGCCCGCCCCCCTGAGCCGACTGCTCATGGCGGCCAATGACTGGGCGGCATGGCGGGGGACGCGCGAGGCCGAGGACGTGCAGCGTCGGGCACTGGGGCTGACCGGCGCGCCGCACCCCGCGCCCCGGCGCATTGCCGAAAGTGGCTCGCTGGAGATCCAGGCCTACGACGAAGTCTGCTTTCCCGGGCTGGCGGCCGAGTGGGCGAGCTGGAACGGCGCGCGCCCCATTGTCGGCGCGCTCGCGATGGCGTCGCCGATGGATGCCGACGGCGAGGTCGCCGCCTGGATCGGCGACGGAACGCCGCCGGTGTTCTTCGGGTTCGGCAGCGTTCCTATCGGCTCGCCGGCCGACACGGTGGCGATGATCGCGGCGGCATGCTCTCGTTTGGGTGTGCGCGCACTCGTCGGCGCGGGGGGTACCGACTTTCGCGGCGCGTCACTCCCTGGTCATGTGAAGGTGGTGGGCCAGGTGAATTACGCGACGATTTTTCCCATGTGCCGCGCGGTGGTGCACCACGGCGGTGCGGGCACACTGGCCGCGTGCCTGCGGGCCGGAGTCCCACAACTGATCCTGTGGACGTTGCCCGATCAACCGTTCTTCGCCGCCCAACTCAAGCGACTCAAGGTGGGCGCAGGCCGCCGATTTGCGACTACAACCGAAAAGAGCCTGTTCAACGATCTGCAGCGCATCCTGGCACCGGAGTACACCAGTCGGGCGCGCGAGCTCGCACCCCAGATGACGACGCCTGCGGAAGCCGTCGCCGCCGCTGCCGATCGGGTCGAAGAATTCGCGCTCCGCGAGAGCATCGCGTAGCCGGGCACCTCCGCGAGATCTGTTGTGGACGAGGGCGTTCGGATCGAGGCAGGGTGGTCTGCACGCCGGGATCGCCGCAGCGGACCGACTTGATCCACAGCTCGAAGTAATTGACGTTTGCGTAACAAACTCTTCCCGAGCTTGTTAGCCTTCGCCCGTGCCGGTAGATGACGACGCCAAGCCCGCGCAGGTGACATCCGCGGTCCGGGTTGATTACGCCGAGGCGGCAGACGATGCCCTCCTCGCCGACAAGAACCGCGTGGACAGAAACTCACTGCTGCGCATCGCCGCAGGATTGATCGAACAGCGCCCCACGCCGTCCGGCCTGGGAAGGCGACTCGCGAGCGGAGTCCTGGCCCCATTTCTCTACCAGGCCACAGGCAGCGAGACCGAGGAGTACCACAAGTGGTACTACAACACCAACGTGTGGAAGAGAACCACCTGGATGGGGATCGAGACCTGGAAATCGGTCTCCGACATGTGGAACTACCAGGAAATTCTCGTCGAGCTGCGACCGTCGCTGGTCATCGAGTTCGGCACGAACCAGGGCGGTTCCGCGGCGTTCTTCGCCAGCATCATGAGGTCGATCGGCGCGCCGTTCAAAGTGCTCTCGGTGGACATCACCCACATACCTCTCGACCCCAGGGCGCAGCGCGACCCGGACGTACTCTTCGTCGAGTCGCGGTCCACCGTTCCGGCCGTCGCCGAGCAGATCACACTTCTCAAGAGGACGTATCCCGGCAGGATCTTCGCGATCCTGGACAGTGACCACTCCAAAGACCACGTGCTGGCCGAGATGAAGCTCCTCCGCCCACTGCTGTCGCCAGGTGACTACCTGATCGTCGAAGACTCGATGCTCAACGGACATCCCAATCTGCCTGGGTGGGGCCCGGGCCCGTTCGAAGCAATCGAGGCATACGAAGCGGAGTTTCCGAACGACTACAGCCACGACCGCGATCGGGAGAACAAGTTCGGCTTCACGTTCGCGCCCAATGGGTTCCTCGTTCGCAACTGAGTTCCGACCTGGAGGGCAGATCGGACAAACGTTGCCATGTCCGCCACGGCCGGTGAATTTCGATCAGATAAGGGCGTGCGGTTCCCATCGCTGTACGCCCGCGAGACGCCAGGACGTGCTGGCTCGGGGCGGGGCGGTGGGTCATTACGCCAAAACGAAGCTGATTGACGCAAGCGTTAGTTAGACTGCCGCCGTTAGCCAGGACTGGTGGCCCTCGCTTTCATCGCTGAACGTGCACGGGGGACGGAAAGGGCTGGATACCGGGATGGCTCAAGGCGCATTCGGAAGTAGCGACGCCGAGATCGACCTCCTCGTACGCGGTATGCGGTCGGGGATCGCCGTGGTCGGCTTCGGCTACATCGGCACCGTGATCGGCGCCGTCCTCGCCGACCGCGGCTGGCCGGTGACAGGAATCGACGTCAGGCAGAGCGTCGTCGACGACATCAACCAGGGCAAGACCGCTGTGGCCGAGCCCGGCCTCAGCGATCTCGTCGCGCACAGTGTGCGTAACGGGAGACTGCGCGCGACCACCGATTTCAGCGCCGTTGCCGAGAACGATTTCGTGATCGTCAACGTCGGCACACCGCTGGGGCCGGATTACGAGCCCATCGTCGACGACATCAAGGCCGCCGCGCAGGCCGTCGGGCAGCATCTTCGACCCGGCCACGTGATCATCCTCAAGAGCACGGTGCCGCCCGACACCACCGAAACCCTGGTGCGGCCGATTCTCGAGGAGGCCTCTGGTTTGCAAGCCGGAGTCGACTTCGGGCTCGCGTTCTGCCCCGAGCGCCTGGCCGAAGGTCAGGCCATCCACGAGCTGACGTCGATACCCGTGGTGGTCGGCGCGGTCGACGAGCGCAGCGCGCGCGCCTGCGCGACCCTGTGGCGTCAGACCCTGGGTGTGGATTCCGTCATCGTGGACGATCCGCGGACCGCCGAGATGGTCAAGCTGGCCGACAACCTCTGGGTGGACCTCAACGTCGCGATGGCCAATGAGCTGGCGAAGCTGTGCGATCAACTCGGCATGGACGCTCTGCAGGTGATCGAAGCGGCCAACACGATGCCCAAGGGTGGAAACCCCGTCAACATTCTGCGCCCCAGCATGGGCGTCGGCGGCTACTGCCTGACGAAGGATCCATGGTTCGTCAATCACCTCGGAGAGTCCGTCGGCCTGAAGTTGTCGATTCCCCGAACCTCGCGCACCGTCAACGACACGATGCCCGCCTACACCTACGGACTTCTCACCGAACTGCTTGCCGACCAGGGCAAGAGCATCGAGGCGAGCCGGATCGCCGTGCTCGGCATCGCCTTCAAGAACAACACCGGCGATTGCCGCCTCACGCCTACCAAGTACGTCGTCTCCCTGCTGGAACAGTCAGGCTGCCAGCTTTCGGTCCATGACCCGTGGGTGGCCGAGGAGGAAGCACAGACGGTGACGAGCATCCCGTTGAGTCCCGACATCGAGTCCGCTGTCAAAGATGCCGATGCGCTGGTTGTCCTGGCCGGCCACAGGGAATTTCACAAGACACCGCTGACCCGCCTCGCCGAACTGGCAGCCACCGGTTGTGTGTTCCTCGACGGACGGAACAGCTTCGACCCAGCGGCCGCCCGGGCCGCGGGTTTCGTCTACAAGGGGATCGGCCGCTAGATGTCCAACGTCGTCGTGACGGGCGGTTACGGCTTCATCGGTTCGCACCTGGTGTCCGCGTTGCTGGACCGCGGCGACCATGTCACGGTTTTCGACTTCGCCAAGAACACCCGCGATACGAGTATCGACTTCGACGATCGGCCCAAGTTTCGTTTCGTACCAGGCGATGTAACCGACGTCGACGCGCTCGCAGCGGCGCTGACCCCCGACGTCGACACGGTGTTTCATCTCGCTGCGGTCGTCGGGGTCGAGAACTACATGTCCGATCCGCTGAGGGTCCTGGACGTCAATGTGATCGGCACCCGCAACGTCCTCGAGCTGAGCCATCGCCACGGCATCCGGGTCGTGTTCGCCAGCACCTCTGAGGTTTTCGGTAAGAATCCCAATCCGCCGTTCGCCGAGGACGACGACCGGGTACTGGGCTCGACGAAAACCGCGCGGTGGAGTTACAGCACCAGCAAGGGCATGGCCGAGCATCTGGCCTTCGCGATGCACGCTGCTCACGGCCTCCCGGTAACCGTGGTGCGCTATTTCAACGTCTACGGTCCACGACAGAATCCGATCTTCGTCATCTCGCAAACTGTGCACCGGATCCTCAACGGCAAGGCGCCGCTGCTGTACGACACCGGGGAGCAGACCCGTTGCTTCACCTACGTCGACGATGCAGTAGCCGGTACTCTGCTTGCCGCCCAACACCACTCGGCGATCGGTGAAGCCTTCAACATCGGGAGCATGACCGAGACATCGATGCGTGATGCCGTGGACCTGGCCATCAAGATCGCCAGTGTCGATGCGGTGTCCAGCGCAGAGGCCGTCGACACCGCGGCTCGCTTCGGACGCCGGTATGAAGACATCCCGCGACGGATCCCGGACTCGACGAAGGCGCAGCGAGAGCTCGGATGGCGCTTGAATGTCGACGTGGAGGAAGGAATACGCCGCACCATCGAGTGGGCGCGGGCAAATCCGTGGTACCTCGACTGACCGGCGGGAACGCGTCCGCGCAATGCCCTATCGGAGTGGACGTTCAATGAGGTTCGCACTGGCCAACTGGGGGACCCGCGGCGAGATCGAACCTTTCGTCGCCCTCGGCCGCGAACTCGTACGGAATGGGCACGACGTCCGCATCGCGGCTGCACCGGAAATGGTCTCCTTCGCCGGCGCGGCGGGAATCGAAGCCGTCGGGTACGGCCCGGAGCTGGCGACCATCCTCGACCCGCATCGCGACTACTGGACGTGCTTCTACAGTGCGCCGTGGCGAGTACGAACACTGAGGCGGTTGCTTCGCGAGGTCTCCGAGCCTCTCAGCGAGTTCCGGGGGCAGGTCAGCGCAACGCTGATGGCGCTGTCGGACGGCGCCGACGTGCTCATCACCGGCATGAATTTTGAGGACGTCGCGGCCAACGTCGCCGAGTACCGAGACATCCCGTTGGCCACCCTCTTCCACTTCCCCATGCGGGCCAACGGTCAACTGGTGCGGTACATGCCCACGTCGTGGGCACGCGCAACGATGACCTTCTTCGAATGGATGTCGTGGCGCGGCAAGCGGAAAGCCGAGGACGATGCGCAACGTCTCGAACTCGGCCTACATAAAGCCACGACACCGTGGCCACAGCGAATCGCCGACCGGGGATCACTGGAGATCCAGGCCTACGACGAAGCCTGCTTCCCGGGGCTGGCGGCAGAGTGGGCTCACTGGAATCGTCAGATTCCGCCGAAACGACCTTTCGTCGGTGCGCTGACGATGGCGTTGCCCACTGATGCCGATGACGACGTCACGTCGTGGATCGATGAGGGAACGCCGCCGATCTGCTTCGGGTTCGGCAGCGTGGGCGTGGAATCCGCCGGCGACACGCTTGCGATGATCAGTGCGGTCTGCGCAGAACTAGGCGAGCGAGCGCTGGTGTGCGCCGCAGGGTCCGACTTCAGCGGGGTACCTCAATCGGATGACGTCAAGATCGTCGGCCAGGTGAACTACGCCACGATCTTCCCGCGGTGCAAGGCGGTGGTGCACCACGGTGGATCTGGAACCACCAACGCGGTACTGCGCGCCGGGGTTCCCGGACTGATTCTGTGGACGCTTCCCGACCAGTCACTGTGGGCCGCCCGGTTGAAGCGTCTGAAAGTGGGTGCAGGGAGGCGATTTTCCGCCACGACCCAGAAGACATTGGCGGCCGACCTGCGCGCGATTCTCGCACCGGACTTCGTTGCACGGGCGGGCGAACTCGCTACCCGGATGACCAGTCCCGCAGACAGCGTGGCCGTCACCGTCGGGCTGGCCGAGAACTATGCGCGCGATGCCAAGGTCGGCTGACTCAGCGCTGACCACCGATCCAGTGCAGCAGGGCGTTCAGGCCGTCTTCCAGCTGCCACTTGGGTTGCCAGTCAAGCTCTTTCGTGGCGCCCTCGATGTCACAGCGGGCGGCACGCACGTCGCCGTCGCGGAACTTGCCGACGACGACAGGCTCGGGGGCACCGCAGATCGTGGCGGTCATGCGGGCCAGCTCAAGGATGGTGGTGGGCATGCCTGAGCCGATGTCGACGAAGCGCGATCCCGTCGCAGGCCGTCGTATCGCGGCGAACAGCGCCTCGACGACATCCTCGATGAAGACGAAGTCGCGCAGAATCCGTCCGTCCTCGTAGACCTCAAGCGCCTGACGCTCCCGTGAGAGCCTCGCAAACAGCGCGACGATGCCCGTGTACGAGTTCGTCAACGATTGCCCCGGTCCGAACACGTTCTGCAGCCGCAATACGCTGAGGTTGCTGTCATGAGCGGCCGTCCACGCGGCCATGATGTGTTCCTGCGCCAGTTTGGTCGCCGCGTAGATGTTAGTGGGTCGCGGCTCTGTGCGGCTCGCGGAACTCGCAAGCGGCACCCCGACGTCGCCGGTCGGGCCCTGCGGATCCCAAATGCCTGCCTCGAGTTGCGCGTGGCTTCTCGGCGCCGGGTAGAACGTCTGGGCACCCGCCTGCCATGCGCCCTCACCGTAGACCGCCCTCGAGGACGCCACGACCAGTTGTTCGGGCACGTGCCCAGCGTGGCTCAGCGCGTCGAGAAGTTGTGTCGTCCCGACCACGTTGACCGAACCATGGCGCGTGGACTCTGAAAGCGATTGCGCTGTACCGGTTTCCGCGGCCAGGTGGACAATCTGGTCGGGTCGCCACAAGCGCAGCACCGCATTCCAGTCGGCGGCGTGGGTGACGTCGCCGGTGAACAACCGGACCGCCGGCGGCAGGTCGATCGCCGTGTCCATCCCATGCACCTGCGGGTGCAGAATGTCCATGACTGCGACGTCGTAACCGGCGTGGACGAGTCGGCGCGCGAGTGCGGATCCGATGAATCCCGCTCCACCGGTGATGAGTACGGATGAGGTCAACGGCCGTCCCTCCTGTTCGTGTGTGCCATCAGACGTGCACCATCGCCCGGTCGGCCAAAGCCCCGGCGACCGGCGCCAACAGTTCGGAGTACTCGATCGTGAGGTGATAGCTGTCGAAATAGACGAGAGTGTTGCCGACGATGACCGGGCAGCGTCGGTCGGTGCAGAACAGGTCGGTGACATCGACGTAGTGACCGCCCGCGGCCTCCGTCGCGGCGGTTTCTGCGGCGATGCCGGCGCCGTCCACCGCGACCGATCTGTCCGGCGAGCAGGCCGCGACGTCGTCGAGGTGTCCGGACAGGCAGATCGGCACCGACGCCTGCGGATTGGGTACAGGGCCCAGCACGAGTACTTCGGCGCCGGTGTCGCGCAACTGCTGCACCAGGCGCGTCAGGCTCTGCAGCCAAACGCTGTCGTAGGCGCGGAATCCTGTGAGTGACTCCTCGGCGCCGTATCCCCGCCAGGAGCCGAGCACGACCAGCTGTGGGCGTTCGGCGCGCAGACGCTCCATGATCTCGGCACGCCACTGTTCGCAGTGTTGGACGAGTTGCAGAAGCCGCCGCAGAGGATTGGTGATGGGCAGGTCCAATAACGGGCAGGCGCCCTTGGCCATCATCTCCAGCCGCCATCGGCGTTCGTCGGCGACCTTGCGAAAGGCCGGATTCCACATCGCGGCGTGCGAGTCCCCGACGAGCGCCACGGTGGTCGTGGACTCTATGTCACCGGCCGCACACTCCGGCTGGCCGCTTTGGAAGGGTGTGCGCAGACAACCACCGAACAGGACGGCATTCGATTCGCCGGGGGCATCTGCAAGCGGGGGGTCGAGGTTCGACGGGACGTCTCTGAGGTCCGCTGATGCCGCCACAGCGGCCTGCACGTCACCGAAAGCCTGTCGGACCGCCGCGTCGTAGGCGCCGAAAGGTGAACCCTTGGGGACAGGCGTGACGGCGAAGGCCAACGTCGACGCAGGTACGCCACGGCCTATCGGCGTCGGCACAATCACCATCAGCGCGGCGCCCACACAGACCGCTGTCGCGGTCGCGACGGCGCCGAGCCCCAGACTTCGCCACCCGGAGCTGCGGATCCTCGGGGCGAAGCGCAGCGGGTTCTCGATGTAGCGCAGGGTCAGTACAGCCAGCCCGAGGGACACCATGGCAGCCGCGAGGCGGCCCGCCAGCCCCAGCGAATGCCCTACGACGAGTGGGGCGAACACCAGCACCGGCCAGTGCCACAGGTACCACGAATAGGACACCCGGCCGACCGCGCGCATCGGCGACACGGCCAGAACGCGGCCGCACCCATGCGTAGCTGCCGCGCATCCCGCGCCGATCACCAATACTGCACCCAGGGTGGGCAATACTGCGGCAGTGCCCGGGTACAGCGTTTCGGGAGTTAGCCACACGCAGGCCAACAGGATCAACCCGAGGCCGGTCCACCCGGCGACCGCGGCGGCTCTCTGCGGCAGTCGACGCCAGTGCACGGCAGTGAGCGCGACCAGCCCGCCGAGCGCCAATTGCCACGCCCGGGTGGGTAGCGAGAAGTATGCGACCGCAGGCACCACGTAGGTGGCCACAAAGGACAGCAGAAACGACGAGAATGCCACCAGCGCAAGGACAGTGACGAACGCTCGGGGCGATGGCGCCGGCTGGTCGGCCGACCGTCCGCGACGCCGCCGCACAAACCAGGCTGCGCCCAGGATCATGGGCGCCCACACGAGGTAGAACTGTTCCTCGACACCGAGCGACCAATAGTGCTGAAACGGCGACGGAGGCAGGGTGTTCGCGAAGTAGTCGACACCCCGCAGGATGAACCAGTAGTTGCTGACGTACAGCGCGCTGGCGATGCCGTCCCCCATGGCGGCGTGTGCCTGCAAGACGGGCAACAGAATTGCCGCGCCGATCATGGTGGCCACGCCGACGGCTGCCGATGCCGGCAGCAGGCGTCGGGCCCGCGCCCCGTAGAAGCTGCTCAGTTTCACGGTGCCGGTCGAAGCCACCTCACGCCACAGCAAACCGGTGATCAGGAACCCCGAGATGACGAAGAAGACGTCGACTCCGACGAACCCACCGCTGATACCCGGTACTTCGGCGTGAAAGAGCACGACAGCGAGCACGGCGACGGCACGCAGGCCCTCGATGTCGGCCCGGAATTCCCAGTGCGCCGAGCGCGGAGCCTGCAGCGATTCAGCGGGTGTGACGCTGTCGGCTTGGCGCAAGGTCACCCACCTGGTCAGAGGATTCGGTCGTCGAGTCGAGGAATTATCACATCCGTCAGTTTTTAATGGAGGAGATTCGAGATCCGGGCGGCACAGGGCGATCGACGACCTAGTGTGGCTAGCCGAGAACCTGGAGGTGGCGGGTGGACGTAGTCGACAGGCGGTCAGCGGACCGCACCGGCGGGCGCGCCGTGGACCGGACGACGCTGCACCGTGTCTGGAGATCCATACTCGCCCTTGCCGGACTTGCGGTCGCAGCGGCGTGCTTCGTCGCTCCGATTCTCCTCGCCGTCATTGCCGCGGCATTCACGCTTCTGCTCTTCGCGCGGCGGATCTACCGCGGGCGGGATCGCTACATCCCGAACCTGTACTCCCGCGACATCGGCGTCTACGACGACGGATACCAGGAGTTCATCCGCCGATCGCTGGCAGAACTGCGTCGGTGCAAGATCTCCGATCACACCCTGTTGTGGGAGGCCTCTCGGCTGGCCCCGCCGAGTCGCGAGAATTCCGATGAAGTGCTTCTCGATCTCGGCGTCTGGATCGGATGGTCGACGCGCCTGACCGCTGAAGCCAGCGGTCGAAAGGTCTACGGCTTCGACACTTTCGAGGGTCTCGTCGAGGACTGGGCGATCGACGATCAGGTCGTCATCGAACGCGGAACCTTCTCACTGTCCGAACCGCTGGCCAAACGATTCATCCGGGACACCGGGCTGACGTTGGAGGACGGTATTCCTCCGGCGCTCGGGCGCGACGTCGAGTTCATCAAAGGGATGACCTACGAGACGTTGGCCCCCTTCCTCGCAAGCCGGCCCGCCGCACCGATCTCGCTTTTCCATATGGACCTCGACACCTACGAGTCCTGTCTGCACGCGCTGGAGACATGCAAAGACCGCTTTGTCGAGGGCTCGGTTCTCGTCTTCGACGAATACCTGGTCACCAACGGCGAATTGAGGGCCTTCTACGAATTCCAGCAGAAGTACGGCTTGCAGTGGCAATACCGGGCATGGGGCCTTGAGGTCTGGGAGATGAACGTCGAGATGGTCACCTCGTGGTGGAAGCGACTGTCGTACTACCTCATTCTGATCGCCGGGTATTGGACGTTGGGCGACGGCCGCTATGCGTGGACGTTCTTCGGCAAGCGGTTCTGGCGATTCTGGCTGGGAGCGCCGTGGGGCGACATCGCGTTCATGCTCGGCGCAGCGGGACAGCGGAAGTCGGTCAGCCTGGAGATCACCGGACTCGGCACGCTGGCTCGGACCCGCGACGCCGGGTGATCGTCAAGGGCGCTCGGCAATCCATGTGGTGGTGAATTCCAGTACCGAGGGCAGATTCTCGGCGAGATCGGCGCCGATGGTCTTCTCAAGATTGCCGCCCACCAATGGAACCTTGACGTGCACCGTGCCGTCGTACCCCAGACGCGATCCGTCGCCGGTGCGCATCAGCCACGCGGCAGCGCTGCACGATCCCAGCCCGCCGGAGACGACGACGCCGACCCGCCCGCACACCCGACCGTCCCCGTCAGGAACCCAGGTCTCGGAGCACTCCATCGTCAGGTCGCCGGGCAGAAGCTTCGCGATCATTCCCGGCAGCAGTTGGCGCCCGAGATGTTGCGTGACCTGTACCGCCACTGACCCGTCGGCGCGAACGACCAGAGAGTCCAGGGTCGACGGCATCTCGCCGGCCGCGAGGCGGGCGAGCCAATAGTCCTCGCGCCCGAACGCCGCGTGGATCTGTTCGACGGAGGCCGCGGAGTCCGCCACGCCGTTGAACGAATACATGACATGACACCCCATCTGACGAGCCGCAGCGCCACACCATCCGGCGAGTTGAGCGTTTTATGAACAGTACCGTCAATTTTTGGGCAGGATCGTCGGCGTGAATATCAACAACGGGTTGGTGATGCTGGCGGACGCCCTTCCGGGGATGAACCGGATCAGGGCGGTGCAACGGGCACTCGAGGGACGAACCAACCCGGTCTACCTGGAAATCGGCGTTTCCCGGGGCCAGGCGTTCCAGAAGATCATCGCCGACGTGAAGATCGCCGTCGACCCGGCGTTCCGGCTTTCCGCGCGCACCCGCGAACTCGCCGATGCCAAAGCGCGCGCCACCCACTACTTCGAAACCACCAGCGACGCGTTCTTCGAGAACGAGTCGGCGTTCCTCAAAAACCACCCGATTGACGTCGCACTCATCGACGGTCTGCACACCTATGAGCAGGTCATCCGCGACGTCGAGTACACGGTGCAACACCTCCGCGACGACGGTGTCATCTTCCTGCACGACTGCAACCCCGCCTTCGAACTGGCGGGCCGCCGCGCCGAGTCGTGGGACGACTTCATCGCGCAGCAGAAAGGACCGCTGGTCGTCGGCATCTGGAACGGCGATGTGTGGAAGGCGATCGTCCACCTGCGCAGCATGCGCCCCGACCTGCTGGTCGGCGTACTCAAGTGCGACCAGGGAGTCGGCTTCGTCCGCAAGGGAATTCCGCAGACGACACTGTCGTATTCGGCCCAGGAGGTCGAGGCGCTCACGTACGCGGACCTCAAAGCCGACCGCAAGCGCCTGCTCAATCTGCAGCCGCCGCGCTACCTCGATGAGCTACTGGGTGCGGGTGTGGCCTCGAACTAGGTGCATGGAGCGTTCGTCGATGAAGATTGTGTTGGCAACGTGGGGGAGTCGCGGCGACATCGAGCCCTCGGCAGCCGTCGGTCGCGAGTTGGTGCGGCGCGGACATGACGTGGCCATGGCCGTGCCGCCCGACCTGGTTGGTTTCACCGAGCGTGCGGGGATCCCCGCCGTCGGGTTCGGCCCCGACTCGCAGTCGATCCTGGATTCGCACCGCGACTTCTGGACGTGCTTCTTCCGCACCCCGTGGAAGCTGCGGCAGATGCTGCGCTCCAGGGTCGAGATCGCCGGCCCGCTCCTTGAGGGCTGGCAGGAGATGAGCTCGACGCTGGTGTTGCTGGCAGACGGCGCCGACCTGATCTTCACCGGCATCAACTTCGAAGACGCCGCGGCGAATGTGGCTGAGTACTACGGGATTCCGTTGGCCACGCTGCACTATTTCCCGCTGCGACCCAACGGGGTGGTGCTGACGGTTCTGCCTGCACGGCTGAGTCGCGCCGCGGTGCGCGCGTTCTGGTGGCTGTCGTGGCGGGTGACGAAGAAGGTCGAGGATACGCAGCGCCGCGAACTGGGACTGCCGGCGTCCACCGGATCGGCTCCGCGGCGCATCACCGAACGCGGGTCGCTCGAGGTTCAGGCCTACGACGAGGCATGCTTCCCCGGGCTTGCGGCGGAATGGTCGCAGATGAAGGCGCAGCGGCCGTTCGTCGGAACGCTGACGCTCGGACTCGCGACGGACACCGACGACGAGGTGATGGCGTGGATTGACGCAGGGACTGCCCCCATCTACTTCGGGTTCGGCAGCATCCCCGTCGAATCGCCCTCCGAGACCATCGCAATGATCAGCGTGGCGTGCGATCAGCTCGGCGAGCGCGCGCTGATCGGTGCGGCCGGTACCGATTTCAGCAAAGTTCCCGTCGGCGATCACGTGAAAGTGGTAGGGACCCTCAATTACCCGGCGATATTCCCCAGATGCCGCGCGTTGGTTCACCATGGCGGCTCCAGCACGACGCCGATCGGAATGCGTGCCGGCGTGCCGCAACTGATTCTCTATTGGGACATGGTGCACGCGATCTACGGTGCGGCGATCAAGCGACTGAAGGTCGGTACCGCGCGTCGCTTCTCGACGGCCGACGAGGCGACGCTGGTATCCGACCTGCGCACCATCCTCGATCCGCAGTACACCGCGAGGGCGCGCGATCTGGCCACCCGTATCACCGATCCCGAGATAAGCGCTGCTTACGCCGCTGATCTACTCGAAGATCTGGCACGCGTGCAGCGGGTGAGCTGATCGCAATCGGACATCCGCACCCCTCCGTGTGCCAGTTAGCTCGACACGCCAATAATCATCGCTAGCGTTATTTAATGCCCGCATCTCCGCTACCATCGGTATCGTAACCAGCGTTGTAAACACCCAGCCAGGCATGGGAAAGCCGATTATCGCCGCAACGTCGAATAGCGGTCGGATCGACAATTGATTATTCAATATGCGAAATAGCTGAACGCCGTGCGGGGGCAAATGGGGCGAGGTGACAAGGGTCACAACCAGTGACAGAGGTCACAGCAGCACGTAAGGTTTAGCAACTGTTACAGGTACGTCAATAATGATTCTGGAGACCCGTGAGCACCAACCCGTTCGACGACGACAAGGGCAGCTTCTACGTCCTGGTCAACGACGAGGAGCAACACAGCCTGTGGCCGACGTTCGCCGACGTTCCCGGCGGCTGGCGGGTCGCTTACGGCGAAGCGGGCCGCGCCGAATGCCTGGACTTCATCGAGCAGAACTGGGTCGACATCCGGCCGAAGAGTCTGCGAGAGAGGTTGGCAGCGGGCGGGGGTAGAGCGTAGAGGTCGAGGAGTTCGATGGAGCTTAGTGACCGCGCATTTCCACTGACGCGCGCGCAGCTGGACATCTGGCTTGAGCAGGAGATGGGCCACTTCGGTGCGGAGTGGCAGTTCGGTCTCCTGGTGCGAATCGAAGGCGCCATCGAACGCGACGCGCTCGAATGGTCGATCAGCCGCGTGATCCGCGAGGCGGAGACCGTCAGAGTTTCCATCACCGAAGTGGACGGCAGCGTCTATCAGACCGCAGTCGACTATCCCGATGTCGAGCTCGAGTTCTACGACGTGAGTGACGAACCGGACCCTGTGGCAGCGGCGGAGGCGATGGCGCTGTCGATGCAGCGCACGCCCATGGCGTTTGCCGGCCCGCTGTTCCGATTCGCCCTTTTCGAAACCGGCTTCGACGAGTACTCGCTGTTCGGATGCTTCCACCACATCGTCACTGACGGCGCGGGTCTCGGGCTGATCGGCAACAGGATCGCTTCGGTCTATTCCGCGCTTGTCGCCGGCGAACCCATTCCACCCGCCTTCTTCGGCTCGCTGCAGGACTTGGTCGACTGTGAAGCCGACTACGAGGCGTCCCAGGACTATCGGGACGACCACGAGTACTGGACCCGTAACCTTCCCGCAGAGGCGGCACCGAAGAACCCTCTGGCGCAGGCACCCCCACACCGCGATCCGAACGAGCTCTCGACGCCGGTACAACTCGACCCGGGCGTCCTTCGCCGGGTGCAGGAGCTGGCGCATGTGTGGAACATGCCACGCGCATCGGTGATCACCGCGGCGTGCGCGGTCATGCTGCGGGGTCAGAGTGGAGACGGCGCCGACGTGGTGCTCGACTTCCCGGTCAGCAGACGCGTAAAGGCCGAGACGAAGACGCTGCCGGCGATGGTCGCAGGTGTCGCGCCGCTGGTGGTGAACGTCGCGGCCGCGTCGACAGTCGCGGCGTTCTGCGAGCATGTCGACACGCGGATCCGGGAAACACTGCAGCATCAGCGTTTTCCCGTGCACGCCCTCGAGCGCAAGACCGGTGGCGCCGAGCAGCGCACCGACCGGGTGGTGATCGACTTCCTCCCGCACGCGTTTTCTCTGGATTTCGGAGGCGTCACGGCCACGGCGTCGATGACGAACTCCGGTTTCATCGGCGGCTTCGGTCTGATCTTCTCCGGCACCGGCGACGAGCTCTTCCTGAGCACTCTGGGGTCCGGACAGCTGTTCGCCGACTCCGACGTCACCGGCCTGGCGAGACGGCTGGAACGGGTCCTGGTGGCGATGGCCGCCGATCCGAGCCGTCGAATGTCGTCGATCGACGTAGTCGACGAGCACGAACTCGCCGAGGTGCAGCGGTGGGGCAACCGCGCCGCTCTGACCGCGCCCACGGACCCGTCGGCGTCGATCGCCGCGTTGTTCGCCGCGCAAGTGGCACGCACGCCCGACGCGGTGGCGGTGACGTTCGCAGATCGCTCGCTGACCTATCGAGAGCTCGATGAGGCGTCCACCAGGGTGGCGCTGACGCTCGCCGGCCGCGGAGTAGGCCCGGGGCAGCGGGTGGCGTTGCTGATTCCGCGATCGGCGGACGCGATCGTCGCCATGGTGGCGATCACCAAGACCGGCGCGACCTACGTGCCGATCGATCCGGCGGTACCCGCAGCGCGCCGCGATTACGTCTTGGCCGATGCCGCGCCCACTGCGGTGATCACCACAGCCGACCTCGCCGATCAACTCGACGGGCGGCAACGCCTCGTGGTCGACATCGCCACTGTCGCCGATCCGGAACCCGATGCGGCGCTGACTGATTCGGATCCCGACCAGATCGCCTACATCATCTACACCTCGGGCACCACCGGAACGCCGAAGGGCGTCGCCATCCCGCACCGCAACGTGCATCGGCTGTTGGAGACACTCGACGCCGACATGGGCCTGGCCGGGCAGGTGTGGTCACAGTGCCACTCGCTGGCGTTCGACTTCTCGGTGTGGGAGATCTGGGGCGGGCTGCTCTACGGTGGCCGCGTCGTCATCGTCCCCGATGCGGTGGTCCGCTCCCCGGAAGACCTGCACGCCCTGCTGGTCAACGAACGGGTCACGGTGCTCAGCCAGACTCCGTCGGCGTTCTATGCGTTGCAGGCTGCCGACGCACTCGCACCCGAGCTGGGCGAGAGGCTGTCCCTCGAGTACGTCGTCTTCGGAGGCGAGGCGCTCGAGCCGCACCGTCTGTCCTCCTGGCTGGCAGCGCACCCGGTGTCGCCGAGACTGATCAACATGTACGGCATCACCGAGACGACCGTCCACGCCTCGTTGCGGGAAGTGGTGGCCGGAGATGTCGAGAAGACGGTCAGCCCGATCGGGGTGCCGCTGGGGCATCTCGGATTCTTCGTGCTCGACGAATGGTTGAAGCCCGTGCCCGTCGGCGTGGTCGGCGAGTTGTACGTCGCCGGAGCCGGTTTGGCCGAGGGATATGTCGGACGAGCAGGCCTGAGCTCGACGAGATTCGTCGCGTGCCCGTTCGGTATCGCGGGCGGACGGATGTATCGCACCGGGGACGTGGTGGCCTGGGGCGCCGACGGCGAACTGCGTTATGTCGGCCGCGCCGATGAGCAGGTCAAGATTCGCGGCTACCGCATCGAACTCGGTGAGATCCAGGCCGCCCTGTCTGCTCTCGACGGCGTCGCGCAGGCCGAGGTCGTCGCGCGGGAGGATCGTCCTGGAGACAAGCGCCTGGTCGGATACTTCACCGGCACAGCCGATCCTGCCTCGGTGCGCGCCGCGCTCGCCGACCGGTTGCCGTCGTACATGGTCCCCGCCGCGGTCGTGGTGATCGACGCCATCCCACTGACGGTCAACGGAAAACTCGACACCCGCGCCCTTCCCGCACCCGAGTACCGGGACGCCGAGCGCTACCAGGCGCCGGCCGACGCGGTGGAAGAGATTCTGGCCGGCATCTACGCCCAGGTGTTGGGGCTGCAGCAGGTCGGGGTTGACGAGTCGTTCTTCGAACTCGGCGGCGACAGCATCCTGTCGATGCAGGTGGTCGCGCGGGCCCGGGCGGCGGGCGTATTGTGCCGACCCCGTGACGTTTTCGCCGAGCAGACCGTGGCCCGACTGGCTCGCGTGGCCCGCGTCGCCGACGCCGACACCGACGTGGTCGATGACGGTGTCGGTTCGGTGACGGCGACCCCGATCATCCGCTGGCTCGAACATGTCAAAGGCCCGGTCGCGCAGTTCAACCAGACAGTGGTGTTGCAGGCGCCAACCGGCGTCACCGAGTCCGACGTGGTGGCACTGCTGCAGGCCCTCATCGACCGACACGGCATGCTGCGCCTGCGGGTTCGCGACGACGACGCCGAGGGGTGGTCACTGACGGTGCCTCAACCCGGAGCCATCGACGCGCGTTCCCGCGTGCAGACCGTCGATACACTGACCGATCAGGCGGTCGTCGCCGCCCGCGCCCGGTTGAATCCGGCGGCGGGGGAGATGCTCAGCGCGGTCTGGGTGGAACCCATCGGGCAACTCGTGGTCATCGCGCACCATCTGGCAGTCGACGGGGTGTCGTGGCGAATCCTGCTGGAGGATCTCAATCTCGCGTGGGCTCAGCGGTGCACCGGTCAGCAGGTCACGCTGCCACAGCCCGGGACGTCGTTCGCCCAGTGGGCGCGAATGCTGACCGCGCACGCGAATCGCGCCGACATCGTCGACCAGGCCGAAATCTGGCGGCAGATCACGGCAACCCCTGCCGTGCTGCCCCCGGTGAGCCCCGAAGTGGACACCTACGACACCGCAGGCACTCTGTCGGTGGATCTGGACGCCGACACGACGCGGATGTTGCTCGGTGAGGTCCCGGCGGCATTCCACACCGGAATCCACGAGGTGTTGCTGATCGCTTTCGGTCTGGCGTGCGCCGAGTTCTTCGGCGCGCTCTCCGCGATGGATTCGGCGGGCACACCGATCTGCATCGATGTCGAAGGGCACGGCCGCACAGAGGAATTGGCCGCCGGCGACACCGTCGACCTGTCGCGCACAGTTGGCTGGTTCACCGCCAAATATCCGGTGTCACTGAGGTTGAGCGGGCTGACCTGGCCGCAGGTGGTGGCAGGTGACGCCCGCCTGGGTGTGGCGATCAAGGCCGCGAAAGAGCAGCTGCGCGCACTGCCCGACGGGCTCGACTACGGCGCGTTGCGCTACCTGAACAGCGACGCCGACCTCGACGGTGCCGACCCGGCGATCGGATTCAATTACCTCGGCCGCCAGGGAGTCACGACATCCGAGGCCGCCGATGGCGTATGGCAGATCCGCCAGGACGGGTGGTCGGTGACCAGCGCGGCCGCATCGATACCCATGCCGCTGGCGCACACCCTGGAACTCAACGCTGGCACCGTGGACACCGAATCCGGCCCGCGTCTGCGCGCCGGCTGGACCTGGGCGCCGTCGGCGCTCAACGACGCGCAGGTATCCCGGTTGAGCCGGCTGTGGTTCGACGCCCTGGCAGGCATCTGCGCCCATGTGCACGGCGGTGGCGGCGGGCTGACCCCGTCGGACATTGCAGTCGGCCTGACCCAGCAGCAGATCGACGAGCTTCAGCGGCAATATGCGGATAGCTGATGTCCTGCCCCTGACGTCCTTGCAGCAGGGTCTGCTGTTCCTCGCCAACACCGCGAACGACAGCGACGACGTCTATGCCGTACAGCTCTACATCACCCTGAGCGGACCGCTGAACCCCGATCGGCTGCGCGACGCGGTGCAAACGGTGGTGACCCGGCATCCCAATCTGGTGGCCCGGTTCTCGCAGCAGTTCGCCGAGCCCGTGCAGGTCATCCCGGCCGATCCTGTCGCGCCATGGCGGTATGCCGACCTCACCGAGTCCGACGTCGACGTCACCGCACAGATCGAATCGGTGTGCGCCGAAGAACGTATCGCCGTCTGCGATCTCTCCGACCAGCCCGCGTTCCGGGCCGCGCTGATGCGCACCGGCGTCGACAGGCACCTGTTCGTGCTGACCGACCACCACATCGTGCTCGACGGCTGGTCATTGCCGATTCTGTTGGGGGAGTTGTTCGCCGACTACTACGGCCGGCGACTGCCACCGCCCGTGCCGTACCGCAGATTCGTCAGCTGGCTCGCCACCCGCGATCTCGGTGCCGCTCGCGCGGCGTGGGCCGAGGTGCTCGCCGGATTCGACACCCCGACGTTGGTCAGGCCCCCGGGACAGCCACACCCCGGTCGACGCGAGGTGGCCTCGTTCCTGGTTCCCGGGCAGACCACGGCGGCGCTCGGCGAGCTGGCCCGCTCCTGTCACACCACCGTCAGTACGGTGCTGCACGCCGCATGGGCTCAATTGCTGGTGTCGCTGACCGGCCAGGACGACGTCGCATTCGGGACTACCGTATCCGGTCGGCCCGCCGAGGTTTTCGGAGCCGACGCGATGGTGGGACTGCTGATCAACACGCTTCCCGTCCGGGCGAGCATCGCCGCCGCGACGACAGCGGCCGACCTCCTGGCCCAGCTGCAGAAGGCCTACACCGACACGCTGGACCATCAGCACCTCGCCCTGGGTGAGATGCACCGGATCACCGGCCAGGACCACCTCTTCGACACGTTCTTCGTCTACGAGAACTATCCGATAGATCCGGCGAAACTGTCCGGCGACGACGGTCTGACCGTCACCGACTTCTCCCACCGCGAGTACAACCACTACCCCTTGGCAGTTCAGGCAGTGCCCGGCGACGAATTACGACTACGGGTCGAATACGACACCGACCTGTTCACCGCCGAACGCATCGGCACCTTGATCGAGCGGTTCACCTCGGTGCTGGTCGCCATGACAGCGGACCCCACCAGGCCGCTGTCGTCGGTCGACCTGCTCGATTCGGTGGAGAAAGCGCGTCTCGACCGGTGGAGCAATCGGGCGGTGCTGACCCGCCCGGCGCCCGCTGCGGTCTCGATACCGACGATGTTCGCCGCGCAGGCGGCGCGCACTCCCGAAGCCCGGGCACTCACCTGCGAGGGGCGCTCCTGGAGCTACCGCGAGCTCGACGAATCCTCGAACCGTTTTGCACACCTGTTGTCCGCCAGAGGGATCGGCCCGGGCCATCGCGTGGCGCTGTTCCTGCCGCGGTCCGCCGAAGCGATCGTGTCGATCCTCGCGGTGCTCAAGACCGGGGCGGCGTACGTGCCGATCGACCCGTCGGCCCCGGCGGCGCGCATGCAGCTGGTGCTCGGCGACGCGGCGCCGACAGCTGCGATCACCACCTCCGCGCTGGCAGACCGCCTCTGCGGGCAGGATCTGCTCGTTCTCGACGCTCCCGACATCGAGGAACCTGCAGCGCAGAGCATTCCGGTCGTCGCGCTGCCAGGCCCGGAACCCGACGACATCGCCTACCTGATCTACACCTCGGGCACCACCGGTGTTCCCAAAGGCGTTTCCATCACCCATGACAACGTGACGCAGCTACTGAGAGCGATGGACGCCGAGTTCGCCCTGGCAGGGCACGTGTGGTCTCAGTGGCACTCGCTGGCCTTCGACGTCTCGGTGTGCGAAATGTGGGGCGCGCTGCTCTACGGCGGCCGCCTGGTGGTGGTGCCCGAGTCGGTGGCACGGGCGCCGGAGGACTTCCATGCGTTGCTAGCCGCCGAGCAGGTCACAGTGCTGAGCCAAACTCCGTCGGGCTTCTACGCGGTGCAGACCGCCGATGCACTCAACCCCGAACTCGGACGTCAGCTGAAGCTCAAGGCGGTGGTCTTCGCCGGGGAAGCCCTTGAGCCGCAACGCCTTCGCACCTGGCTGAACAATCATCCGCATTTGCCGCAACTGCTGAACCTCTACGGCACCACCGAGACGACGGTACACGCGTCGTTCCGGGAGATCGTCGAACAGGACGCCGCCAACGACGTCAGCCCGGTGGGCGGGCCACTTGCCGACCTGGCGTTCTTCGTTCTCGACCAATGGTTGCGCCCGGTGCCGTCCGGCGTTGTCGGTGACCTGTACGTCGCCGGACGGCAAGCCGGTCTTGGCTATTGGCGGCGCCCGGGGCTCTCCTCGTCGCGGTTCGTCGCGTGCCCGTTCGGCAGTCCGGGGGAACGCATGTACCGCACAGGCGATCTCGTGTGGTGGGGCGCCGACGGCGAGTTGCGGTACGTGGGCCGCGCCGACGAGCAGGTGAAGATCCGCGGCTACCGCATCGAGCTGGGCGAAGTCCGCGCGGTGTTGGCCGAGCTGGATGGCGTCGAGCAGGCGGTGGTGATCGCCCGCGAGGATCGGCCCGGTGACAAACGCCTGGTGGGCTACATCACCGGCACAGCCGATCCCCGCGCTCTGCGCGAAGCTCTCGCAAAGCGCCTGCCCGAGTACATGGTTCCCGCAGCGATCATGACCGTCGACGCGTTACCGCTGACGGTCAACGGCAAGCTGGACAGGCGGGCGTTGCCGGCGCCCGAGTACCAGGACGCCGACAGCTACCGCGCCCCTGCCACCGCCGTCGAGGAGATCCTCGCCGGCATCTACGCCCGGGTGCTCGAGGTGGACCGCGTCGGGGTCGACGATTCCTTCTTCGATCTCGGCGGTGACTCTCTGTCGGCCATGCGTCTGATCGCGGCCGTGAACACAGGTCTGGGCGCCGGGGTTTCGGTGCGGACGCTGTTCGAGGCACCCACTGTCGCGCTTTTGGCGCCGCGCGTCGGCGCAGACGAAGGCGGCCTGGCACCGCTGACGCCGATGGAGCGGCCGGCGGTGGTGCCGCTGTCGTTCTCACAGAACCGGTTGTGGTTTCTCGACCAGTTGCAGGGTCCCTCACCGACGTACAACATGCCGGTGGGCCTGCGGTTGCACGGACGGCTCGACGTCGACGCGCTGGGTGCCGCACTGGCCGACGTGGTCGGCCGCCACGAAAGCTTGCGCACGCAGTTCAGGGCGCCGGGGGGAGTGCCGCAGCAGATCGTCGTACCCGCCGAGGCCGCCGACTTCGGCTGGGAAGTTGTCGACGCGACCGGCTGGACCGAGAGCCAACTCAATGAGGCCGTTGGCGAGGTCGCGCGCCACCCGTTCGACCTGGCGGCCGAGATACCGATGCAGGCAAAGCTTTTCCAGGTCGGCGACGAAGACCACGTGGTGGTCGCGGTGGCCCACCACATCGCCGCCGACGGCCTGTCCGTAGGCCCGCTGGTACAGGATCTCGGCGTGGCCTACCTGTGCCGGCTCGCAAACCTGGAGCCCGTGTGGGCCGAGTTGCCGGTCCAGTATGTCGACTACACGCTGTGGCAGCGGGCGCAGTTCGGAGATCTCGACGACGAGGACAGCCTGATCGCCGCACAGCTGGCCTACTGGTGCGATGCGCTGGCGGGGATGCCCGAACGGCTGCAGCTGCCGACCGACCGGCCCTATCCGCCCGTCGCCGATCAGCGCGGTGCCAGCATCGTCTTCCATTGGCCCACCGAGCTGCAGCAGCAGATCGCCCGCGCGGCCCGCGAACACAACGCCACCAGCTTCATGATCGTGCAGGCGGCGCTGGCGGTACTGCTGTCGAAGCTCAGCGCGAGTTCCGATGTGGCAGTGGGTTTTCCGATCGGCGGACGGCGCGACCCCGCCCTCGACGATTTGGTCGGCTTCTTCGTCAACACCTTGGTGCTTCGGGTTGATCTGGAGGGCGATCCCACCGTCGCCGAGTTGCTCGCCCAGGTGCGGAGGCGCTCGCTGGCCGCCTACGAACACCAGGACGTGCCGTTCGAGGTGGTGGTCGATCGCCTCAGCCCCACCCGGTCGCTCACCCACCACCCGCTCGTCCAGGTGATGCTGGACTGGCGCAACCTGCCTGCGGAGGCCAGCGATCAGATCGTCATGGCGCTCGGGGATTTGCAGATCAGCCAGATTCCGCTCGACACCCGCACTTCCCGCGTGGATCTCGCGTTCTCGCTGAACGAACGTTGGACCCGGGCCGGAGATCCCACCGGGATCGGGGGAGCGGTGGAGTTCCGCACCGACGTCTTCGACGCCGCGACGATCGAAACGCTCATCGCGCGTCTGCGGCGCGTGGTGGCCGCGATGACCGCCGACCCCACCCAGCGCCTCTCGTCGGTGACTCTGCTCGACGACGTCGAACAGGCCCGCCTGGACGCAATCGGCAACCGGGCCGTGCTGACCGCTGCCGAACCGTTGCCGATGTCGATCCCGCAGCGCCTCACCGCCCTGGTCACCACCGCACCCGAGGCCGTCGCGATCCGCTTCGAGGGCAGCTCGGTGACCTACCGCGAGCTCGACGAGGCCGCAAACCGGTTCGCACACCTACTCATCGACAACGGTGTCGCCGCGGGCGACCGCGTCGCGCTGTTGCTCCAGCGTTCCGCGCAGGCCGTCGTCGCCATGCTGGCAGTGCTCAAGACCGGCGCCGCGTACCTGGCGATCGATCCCGCCCTGCCGGAGTCCCGCATCGCATTCATGCTGACCGACGCCACCCCCGTCGCCCTCGTCACCACGGCGGACCTGCGATCGCGCGTCGACGCGCGGCCCCTGACTATCGTCGACGTGACCGACCCTGCGATCCTCACCGCGCTCGAGAGCCAGCCCGCCGCCGCGCCACCTGTCCCGTCCGCCGACGACGTCGCCTACCTGATCTACACGTCGGGAACCACCGGCACCCCCAAAGGTGTCGCCCTCACCCATTGCAACCTGGCCCACGTGGCCGACTCACCGCCGAAAGGGCTTCCCGAGCACCAGGTGTGGACGCAGTGCCACTCCTATGCCTTCGACTTCTCGGTGTGGGAGATCTGGGCCGCTCTGCTCGGCGGTGGCCGGCTCGTGGTGGTGCCCGACGAGGTCGTCCGAGCACCGGACGAGTTCCACGCCCTCATGGTCGACGAAGGGGTGAACGTCCTGACGCAGACCCCGTCGGCGGTGGCGGCATTGCGCCCGGCGGGCCTGGAGTCCGTGGCGCTCCTGCTCGGCGGCGAAGCGTGCCCGCCGGAGGTGGTACAGCATTGGGCCCCGGGGCGGGTCGTGATCAACGCCTACGGTCCCACCGAGATCACCGTGTACGCCTCGATGAGCGCGCCACTGGAGGTGGGAGAGGATGTGCCCATCGGTGCGCCGCCACCGACAGCTGCTCTGTTCGTGCTCGATGAGCGTCTGAGCCGGGTTCCCGAGGGAGTCGTCGGGGAGCTGTACGTCGCAGGACGGGGAGTGGGCGTCGGCTACATCGGCCGGAGCGGTCTGACGTCGTCGCGCTTCGTGGCCTGTCCCTACGGTGCTGCAGGACAGCGCATGTACCGCACCGGCGACTTGGTGCGATGGCGCGCCGACGGACAGCTCCAGTACGTGGGTCGCGCCGATGAGCAGGTCAAGATCCGCGGATACCGCATCGAGCCCGGCGAGGTCCAGGCCGCGCTGGCAGGGATCGACGGCGTCGAACACGCAGTCGTGATCGCCCGCGAGGACCATCCGGGCGATCCGCGTCTGGTGGGCTACATCACCGGCGCAGCCGATCCCGTGAAGGTCCGAGCCACCCTGAGCGAGCGGTTGCCGGCGTACATGGTGCCTGCCGCGGTGCTGGCGATCGACGCGATCCCGCTGACGGTCAGCGGCAAACTTGACAGGAACGCGCTGCCGGCACCCGACTATCAGAGCGTCGAGAAGTACCGTGCCCCAACCACTCTCACCGAGGAGATGTTGGCGGGAATCTTCGCCCAGGTGTTGGGAGTGGAACGCGTGGGGGTCGACGACTCGTTTTTCGACCTAGGTGGGGACTCGCTGTCGGCCATGCGCCTGATCGCCGCCGTCAACACAGGCATGGGAGCTTCGCTGGCCGTGCGCACCGTGTTCGAAGCGCCGACGGTCGCACAGCTGGCGCCGCGCATCGGCACGGCAGGGGGCCTGCTCGAGCCGCTGGTACGTCAGGTTCGGCCCACGGTGATCCCGTTGTCCTTCGCGCAGAGCAGGCTGTGGTTCGTCGACCAGCTGCAGGGTCCGTCGCCGGTGTACAACCTGGCGGTGGCGTTGCGGCTGCGCGGTGAACTCGACGCCGACGTGTTGGGAGTCGCACTGTCCGACGTCGTCGTCAGGCACGAGAGCCTGCGCACCCTCTTCGCCGCACCGGACGGAATTCCGCGGCAGCTCGTCATCGAGCCCGACAACGCGGATTTCGGCTGGCAGGTCGTCGATGCCACCGGATGGTCGGCCGAGCAGCTGGAACGCGCCGTCGAAGAAGCCGCGACGCAGAGCTTCGACCTGGCCACCGAGATCCCGCTACGCTCGCGGCTTTTCCGGGTCGGCGAGGACGACCACGTGTGGGTGGCGGTGGTGCACCACATCGCCGCCGACGGCTGGTCGATCAGCCCTCTGGTGGCCGATCTGGGGACCGCCTATGCCAGTCGGCGTGCGGGCCGGACGCCCGGCTGGGCCGAACTCCCCGTGCAGTACGTCGATTACACGTTGTGGCAGCGCGCCCAGTTCGGTGAGCTCGCCGACGGGGCAAGCCGGATCACCGCGCAGTTGGCCTACTGGGAGCGGGCGCTGGCGGGGATGCCGGAGCGGCTGGCACTGCCCACCGATCGCCCCTACCCCCAGGTGGCCGATCAACGGGGTGCCACGGTGGCCGTCGACTGGCCGGCCGAGCTGCATCGTGAGGTCGGACGGGCGGCGCGGCAGCACGGCGCCACAAGCTTCATGGTGATGCAGGCAGCCCTGGCGGTGTTGCTGTCCAAGCTGAGTGCGAGTTCCGATGTGGCGGTGGGTTTCCCGATCGCCGGTCGACGCGACCCCGCGCTCGACGGTTTGGTCGGCTTCTTCGTCAACACGCTGGTGCTCCGGCTGGATATGACCGGAGATCCCACTGTCGCCGAGGTGCTGGACCAGGTCCGCGCACGCAGCCTCGCCTCCTACGAGCATCAGGACGTGCCGTTCGAGGTCGTCGTCGAGCGGCTCAACCCCACCCGGTCGCTGACACATCACCCGCTGGTGCAGGTGATGCTGGCCTGGCAGAACCTCCCCGCCGACGCCACCGAGGCCGGCCTGACGCTGGGCGACCTCGACGTCACGCAGATGCCGGTGAACACCGGGGCCGCGCGGATGGATCTGTCGTTCTCGCTGGCTGAGCGCACCGGTGCCACCGGTGATCCCGCGGGCATCCGCGGGTTCGTGGAATTCCGCACCGACGTGTTCGACCCGGCGACGATCGAGACGCTCATCGACCGCCTGCGACGTGTGCTGACCGCCATGACCGCCGATCCCGCGCTGCGCTTGTCGTCGCTGGACGTGCTCGACGGAGACGAGCACACACGGCTGGACCGATGGGGCAACCGGGCCGCGTTGACACGGCAGGAGACTGTGCCGCAGTCGATTCCGGCAGCCTTCGCCGAGCAGGCCGCGCGCACACCGGACGCGACGGCGATCACCTGCGGGCATCGGTCGTGGTCCTACCGCGAGCTCGACGAAGCCTCGAACCGGCTTGCGCACCTGTTGATCGAACGGGGAGTGCAGCCGGGCGATCACGTCGCGCTGCTCCTGCCGCGGACCGCCGGAGCCCTCATCACCATCCTGGCCGTCGTCAAAACCGGTGCGGCCTACGTACCCATCGACCCGGTGGTCCCGGCGGCACGGATGGACTTCGTCCTCACCGATGCGGCGCCGGTCGCGGTGATCACCACAGCAGAGCTCACCGAGCGTCTGGCCGGCCGCGATGTGGTCATCATCGATCGTGACGACCCCACTGTCCATGACCGGCCGAGCACCCCGCTACCCGTCCCTGATGCCGATCAGATCGCCTACATCATCTACACCTCGGGCACGACGGGCAAACCCAAAGGCGTTGCGATTCCGCACCGCAACGTGACCGAGTTGCTTCGGACACTGGATACGGACATCGGCCTGGCTGATCAGGTGTGGACGCAGTGCCATTCGCTGGCGTTCGATTATTCGGTGTGGGAGATCTGGGGCCCGCTGCTCTACGGGGGTCGGGTAGTCGTTGTGCCCGACCACGCGGTGCGTGCGCCCGACGACTTCCACGCGCTGCTGGCCGACGAGCAGGTGACCGTGCTGAGCCAGACGCCGTCAGCCTTCTACGCGCTTCAGTCCGCTGATGCGCTCCAGCCGGAGCGGGGTCAGCGACTGCGTCTCGACGCCGTCGTGTTCGGCGGTGAAGCCCTCGAGCCGCATCGCCTGGCACCGTGGCTGGAGGCGCACCCCACCGTGCCGCGTCTGATCAACATGTACGGCATCACCGAGACGACGGTGCATGCGTCCTTCCGGGAGATCCTCCCGGGCGACGTCGCCAGCCCGGTGAGCCCGATCGGCGTGCCGCTGTCCCACCTGGCCTTCTTTGTGCTCGACAATTCGCTGCGCCCCGTCGCTCCCGGGGTGGTCGGCGAATTATACGTTGCGGGCGCGGGTTTGGCGTACGGCTACATCGGACGGTCCGGGCTGAGCGCATCGCGGTTCGTGGCATGCCCGTTCGGGAAACCGGGTGAGCGCATGTACCGGACGGGCGACGTGATGTGCTGGGGCGCAGACGGCGAGCTCCGGTACATGGGGCGTTCCGACGAACAGGTCAAGATCCGCGGCTACCGCATCGAACTCGGCGAGGTCCAATCGGCACTGGCCGGGCTGGACGGCGTCACGCAGGCAGAAGTCGTCGTCCGCGAAGACCGCCCCGGCGACAAGCGGCTGGTCGGCTATGTCACCGGGGTCGCCGAGCCCGTCCATCTGCGCGCCGAGTTGGCGGATCGATTGCCCGAGTACATGATCCCGGCCGCGGTCGTCGTGGTGGATGAGATCCCGCTGACCGTCAACGGCAAACTCGACAAACGAGCGTTGCCGGCTCCGGAGTACCAGCATGCCGACTCCTATCGAGCACCCTCGGATGCGGTCGAGGAGATCCTGGCCGACATCTACGCCCAGGTGCTCGGGCTCGGACGCGTCGGAGTCGACGAGTCCTTTTTCGAGCTCGGCGGCGACAGCATCCTGTCGATGCAGGTGGTGGCGCGGGCACGCGCCGCGGGCGTGATCTGCCGGCCACGCGATGTTTTCGTCGAACAGAGCGTCGCCCGACTGGCCCGGGTAGCGCGAGTCGCCACCGGCCCGCAGATCGAGACCGACGAGGGTGTCGGCACGGTGCTCGCCACGCCGATCATTCGCTGGCTGCAGGACGTGCCCGGTCCCGTGGACCAGTTCAACCAGACCGTCGTGGTGCAAGCACCGTTGGGCGCCACCGAAACCGACGTGGTCGCGATGGTGCAGGCCGTGCTGGATCGCCATGCAGCCCTGCGGATGCGCGTGGATCGGCACTGGACGCTCGAGGTGCTCGCGGTCGGCAGTGTGGATGCGCGGGCCTGCCTGCGCACCGTGGACGTGCTCACCGACGACGAGGTCGTCGCGGCCCGCTCACGGTTGAATCCGTCGGCCGGTCAGATGGTCAGCGCGTTGTGGGTGCCGGTCAGCGCTGCGCTGGTCGTCATCGCCCACCACCTGGTTGTCGACGGCGTGTCCTGGCGAATCCTATTGGAAGACTTCAACCTTGCCTGGGCGCAACTGCGCAGCGGGCAGCCGGTGGAGCTGCCCGCACCGGGAACGTCGTTCGCCCGCTACGCTGCAATGCTCGCCGAGCACGCCCGCGACCACAACGTGGTGGCGCACACCGAGGCCTGGCGGGAGATCGAGGCGATACCGGCGCCGCTGCCCGAGGTGCAGCCGGCGACCGACACCTACGCCCATGCCGGAGCGTTGTCGGCGGAGCTCGACGTCGAGACCACCCGCCTACTGCTCGGTGAGGTGCCCTCAGCCTTCCACGCCGGGATCAACGACATCCTGTTGATCGCGTTCGCGCTGGCGTGCACCGAGTTCTTCGGCACGCTCGGAAGCGCGGACGAGCCTACGCCGATCGTCATCGACGCCGAGGGCCACGGCCGTCACGATGAGCTCGGCCCCGACGTCGACCTGTCACGCACGGTGGGCTGGTTCACAACGAAATACCCTGTGGTGCTTTCTTTCCGGAAAGGACTGTCATGGGCCCAGGTGCTCGCCGGCGATACGGCTTTAGGGGTGGCCGTCAAGGACGCCAAGGAGCAGCTGCGCGGCCAGCCTGACGGTCTGACCTACGGTCTTCTGCGCTACCTCAACGATGACGCCGAACTCGACGGCGCCGACGCGCCGATCGGATTCAACTATCTCGGCCGTCTGGGCGCCGGGGTCGGCAAGGTGTCCGGGGACATCTGGGAGATCAGGCAGGACGGGTCGACCGTCGCGGGTGCCGCCGCGGCGATCCCGATGCCGCTGATGCACACCGTCGAACTCAACGCAGGCACGGTCGACACCGACGGCGGGCCCCGGCTTCGAGCGGGATGGACGTGGGCTGTCTCGGCACTCGACCACGCCCAGGTGAGCCGTCTCAGCGAGCTGTGGTTCGACGCTCTCGCCGGCATCTGCACCCACGTTCGAGGTGGGGGCGGCGGGCTGACGCCGTCCGACATCGCGCCCGCACGGCTGTCGCAGCATCAGATCGACGAACTGTGCCGCACCCGCAGGGTCGACGACATCCTGCCGCTGACGCCACTCCAGGAGGGGCTGCTGTTCCATGCGGGCGTCGCCCACGACTCCGGCGACGATGTGTACGCGGTGCAGCTCGACGTCACGCTGCACGGCAGGCTCGATCGGCATCGTCTCCGCGAGGCAGTGCGCCTCGCCGTCGCGCGCCACCCCAACCTCGCGGCGCACTTCTGCGATCAGTTCGAGGAGCCGGTGCAGATCATTCCTGCCCAACCCGAAGTCCCCTGGCAGTACCACGATCTCAGCGCAGCCGACGGTCATGTCGAGGACCGCATCGCACATCTGTGCGCCGCAGAGCGTCCCGCGGTCTGCGATCTGGCCAGCCAGCCGGCGTTCCGGGTGGCCCTCATCCGGATCGCGCCGGATCGACACCGGTTCGTGCTGACCAACCATCACATCGTGCTGGACGGCTGGTCGCTTCCGGTCTTGCTGGGTGAGGTGTTCGCCGGGTATTACGGCCAGTGGCTGCCCGCGGCAGTGCCCTACCGGAGATTCATCAGTTGGCTGGACGAGCGGGACACCGAAGCGGCGCGCCGTGCCTGGCGCGACGAACTGGCCGGATTCAACAGTCCGACCCTGGTCGACGAAGCCGTCCGGTGGGGTCCGGCGCCCCGCAATGTGGAATCGCACCGGCTTTCGGAGCAGACCACGCGCGCGGTGGGAGAATTGGCGCGCGCCCATCACACCACGGTCAGCACGGTGCTGCAGGCTGCGTGGGCGCAGGTCCTGTGCCGGCAGACCGGTCAGCGCGATGTCGCGTTCGGCGCCGTGGTTTCGGGCAGGCCCGACGAGGTCGTCGGCTCGGATTCCATGGTGGGCCTCTTCATCAACACCGTGCCGGTGCGGGCCACGATGACCTCGACCACCACCGCCGCGGATCTGCTGAGCCAGCTGCGCAACAGCAGAAGCCGTACGCTCGACCACGAGCATCTGGCGCTGCGTGACATTCACCGTCTCACCGGACAGCCACGGCTGTTCGACACGGTCTTCGTCTACGAGAACTACCCGACCGACGCCGCCAAGCTGTCCGGCGCGGACGGACTGGCCATCACTGCTGTGACCAACCGCGACTTCTACCACTACCCGTTGACGATCCAGGCTGTCCCGGGCAGCGAGCTCGACCTCCGCGTCCAGTACCGCTCGGATGTATTCGACCGGACAGCGATCGCGGAGCTGGTCGAGCATTTCACGCAGGTGCTTGTCGCGATGATCACCGATCCCGCTCAGCCGCTGCTCTCGACGGGCCTACTTCGTGGCGACGAATCGCCAACGCCCCCAGTGGAATCGCAGGCCGGAGCCGCCGGCTATCGAGCGCCGGCGAGCCACGTCGAAGAAGTCATGGTCGCCATCTTCGCCCGAGTGCTCGGAGTGGACAGAGTCGGTGTGGACCATTCCTTCTTCGGTCTCGGCGGCGATTCGCTGTCTGCGATGCGCGCCGTTACAGCGATCAACGGCGCGTTCGGCACGAAGCTGCCCGTGACCACCCTGTTCGACTGCCCGACGGTCGGTCAGCTCAGCCTTGCGGTGACGGGCGACTGATCCGCCGTCACCAGACGCACGGCACCAACCGATAGCGGACCTTCGTCGTGTAGTCGCGGTATCCCGAGAGTTCCACCGCGAGCAGCTTTTCCTCGTCGCGTATCCGCCACGCGAGGACGGCAAGACCCGGCACGACGAAGACGAGCGCCCAGTAGGAGCCGAGGGCAAGCGGGATGCCCATCAGCATCACCACATTGCCGGTGTACATGGGGTGGCGCACCAGTCCGTAGAGACCCGTCGAGACCACGCTCTGGCCTTCCTCGACCCGAACGGTCGTCGACGCATAGTGATTCTGGGTCACCACCGTCACCACCAGGCCCAGTCCGAACGCCACGAGAGCACTGCCGATCACACAGAGGGCCGCCGGGACCGTCGACCACCCGAACCGATGGTCCAGGGCACTGGTCACGCACATCGCCGCCAGGGAGGCATAGAGGCCCGCCATGACGATCTTCTGGACGGGCCTGGCTTCCTCGGTCGGTCCGCCGCGCAGGCGTCGTTGCAGCGCAGCAGGATTGGTCAGCTGCAGGTAAATGCTCGGAACCCACGCCGACAACGCGAAGACGGTGAGGAATACCCACGCCTGCCAGTAGTCGACGGTGCCGGCCGGCACGAACAACAGCACCGCGATGGAGAGCACCTGCACCAGCCCGGACACCAGCACCTTCACCAGAGCGTTCACGGACTTCACGTTCCTCCTCGTCACGCCCTGGCCGCGTCGTTATCGGCGTGTTGCGTCGGTGAGAGCTTGCGGCACAGGAGGTCTGCCAGTCCCCGGACGGTGCCGACGGCGAGGTCGCTCGAGTCCAGGCGTATCCCCGTCTCGGTCTCGATCCTGGTCCTGAGCTCGAGCGCCCCCAAGGAGTCGACGCCGTACTCGGCCAGCGGCCGGTCGGGGTCGATGCTGCGACGCAGCACCAGGCTGATCTGGTCGGAGATCATCCGGCGCAGCCGACTCGGCCATTGCTCCGGTGGCAGTTCGTCCAGCACGGCGCGCAGCCTGCTCGTACCGGTGTCGGCTTCACCCGTATCGCGGAACGCCTCGGCGAAGGGACTGCGCTGGGCAATCGTGGTCAACCACGTCGTCCCGACGACGGGCGCGTATCCGGTGTGGACCCGGTCGTGGCGCAGCAACGCCTCGAAGGCGTACGCACCTTCCTCGGGAGTGATTGCGGCGCCGATACCTTCGGCGAAGTCCGCGGTACGGCCGATCTGTCCCCATGCACCCCAGGCGATCGCGACGGCGGGCAGTCCCTGCGCTCGGCGCCACCGCGTGAACGCGTCCAGCCAGCTGTTGGCCGCGGCGTAGGAGCCACGCCCGGGGGAGCCCAGCAGTGCCGCGGTCGACGAGAAGGAGCAGAACCAGTCCAGTGGACGCTCCGATTCCACGCTCTGAAGCGCGGTGTGCAGATTCCACGCGCCGTGCACCGTGGGCGCCCAGTCACTTTCGATGACGTCGTCGGTCAGGTTGGCCACCATCACCTCGCGGTCCGCCGCCGCGGCGTGCAGGACGCCGCGAAGCGGAAGCCCCGTGGCGGTCGCCAAGGCCACAGCCCGCTGCGCTGTCGCGGGATCGGAGATGTCGCCGCAGTGCACCACGACATCGCCGCCCATCACCCGGATCAGCTCGATGGTCTCAAGCATCTTGAGCGTCGGCTGCGTGTCCGAGGTCAGGACGATACGCCCACATCCTGCGTCGGCCATTTTCTCGGCGAGGAACAGGCCGAGATCGCTGAGGCCTCCGGTGATGAGGTAGGCGCCGTCGGGCCGGAAGACCGCGACGCGCTCCGGTAATACCACCACCACGCTGGACCCGGTGCGTGGGATCTCGAGCAGCAGCTTGCCGGTGTGCTGCGCGCCGCCCATGTCGCGAATCGCGGTGACGGCGTCGGTCAACGGGTAGTCACGATGTTGTGCGGGGGGCAGTGCGCCATCGGCGGCCAGACGGTAGATCGTGCGCAGCAACTGCCCGACGCGCTGCGGATGACTCAGGGACATCAGCGCGAGGTCGACGTAGTAGAAGGTGAGATTGCGCCGGAACGGGAACATCCCCAACCGGGTGTTGCCGTACACGTCGCGCTTGCCGATTTCGACGAACCGTCCGCCGATCGCCAGCAGTTCGAATCCGGCGCGTTGGGCCGGCCCCGTCAGCGAGTTCAGCACGATGTCGACGCCGTACCCGTCGGTGTCGCGTCGAATCTGCTCGGCGAACTCAGTGCTGCGTGAGTCGTAGACGTGCTCGATCCCCATACCGCGCAACAATTCTCGGCGTTCCTCGCTACCTGCGGTGGCGAAGATGTGCGCGCCCGCGGCGCGCGCGACGGCGATCGCCGCCTGCCCGACGCCACCCGTGGCCGAGTGGATCAACACACGGTCACCCGATGCGACGCCTGCCAGGTCGTGCAAGCCGTACCAGGCGGTTGCGGTCGCGGTGGCGATCGCAGCGGCCTGATGATCGGTCAGGCCGTCCGGCAGGGGCACCGCCAGGCGTGCGTCGCAGGTTACGAACGTGCCCCAGCAGCCGTTCGCGGAGAATCCGCCAACCCGGTCGCCGACCTGGTGATCGGTGACGTTCGGGCCGACGGCGGTGACCACGCCGGCGAAATCCATTCCGAGTTCGGGCAATTCGCCGTCGACACTCGGGTAGAGACCCATGGCCACCAGGACGTCGGCGAAGTTGACGCTGGAAACGGTGACCGCGACCTCGATTTCACCCGGGCCCGGCACAACCCGTTCGCGGGCAATCATTTCCAGCGTCGCAAGGTCGCCCGGGGTTCGGATGTGCAGGCCCACTCCGTCGCACTCGTGGTGGGCGACGACGGTCTGTCTTTCCTCGGGGCGCAGCGGTACCGGCCGTAACCGCGCCCTGTACCAGACACCGTTGCGCCAGGCGGACTCGTCCTCCTCGGAGCCACTGAGGAGTTGCAGGGCCAGCTGCTCGGCGCCGGTGGCGGCGTCCATGTCGATGTGTGAGGTGTGCAGGTGTGGATACTCGGCGCCGATCACCCGCAGCAGCCCGCGGAGGGCGCCCTGGTCGAGATCGGCCACCTCACCCGGCAGCACCGTTTGGGCCTCACGGGTCACCACGACGAGGCGGGGGAGTCGTCCCGGCATCCTGGTCACCTCACGGGCGATGCGTGCGAGATGTTGCGCGTGCCTGCACCCTTGCCTTGGGGTATGCGGGCCCTGGGTTCTGGGTGGGGTCACGAGCACCAGTCCGTCCACCTGGCGATCGCGCAGATGCTTCGCCAGGTCGTCGGCGCCACAGCGATGGTCTGCGTCGAGCGTCCACACCATCGTCGAACATTGCGCCCCACGGCCGTGCAGGGCAGCGCAGAGGTCGGCTGTCAGGACGTCGTCGGCGGAGGCGGCGACCAGCAGCCATGTTCCCGCATCGTCGCCGGGGATTTCGGGTAGGTGCGCCTGCTGCCACTCGACGGTCAGCAACCGTTCGCTCAGCACCCGGTCCTTGTAGACGCGGTCGGATGCCGCAACACCACAGAACAATCCCTGCACGCTGAGCAGGACGGCGCCGCTGGAATCCAGCACGTCCAGGTCTGCCTCCACACCGGTTGCGTCGACTTTCGCGACCCGGGTGTAGCAGTACCGGGCGTCTCGAAGGGGCCCGTACACGCGCAGGCGCTGGACCTCCGCCGGCAATCCAAGCGTGTCCTCTCCGAGCGACTGCACGAGCGGGCTGGCGCCCACCGACTGGAAGCAGGCCTCCAGCAGTGCCGGATGCACACCGTAAGCGCTGTGCTGTGAACGTATCCCGGGTGGCAGCGAGATCTCGGCCAGCACGGAGCCGGTCGCGTCGCGACCCGTGTGGGCGGCACCGAGACCGGTGAACGCCGGCCCGTACCGCACACCGTGTTGTTCGAGGCGGCTGCGCACCTCGACACCGTCTTCGCGATGCGGATGCAGGGCGAGCAGCGCGGGGATGTCGTAGTCGGTGGGTGGTGCGTCCTCAGCGGCCCGCAGGATCGCGGTGGCATGCCTGGCGTGTTCGCCGTCCCGATTCGATTCGACGACGAAGTCGACGACGCCGGGCGCCGACAACGATGTCGAAACCTCCACGGAGAGTTGATCATCGAGCGGAAGAGACTGCGTGAATCGCAAGTCGCGGACCTCCGTTGCGTCGCCGAGGACCACCCGTGCCGCTGCAACCGCCATTTCGCAGTAGGCGGCGGCGGGCAGCACGGCCGCGTCGTGGATGCGGTGATCGGACAGCCAGGGCTGGTCTGCCGTGCCCACCTCGGCCTGCCATACGTGGCGCTCGGGCTGCTGCTGCAGGCGCACGTGGGGCCCCAGCAGCGGGTGTGCCGATACGGTGCGGCCGCCCGGCACCGATGTCGGCTGCGCAGCGCTGTTCAGCCACAACCTGCGGTGCGTCCAGGTGGGCAGTGGCGCGTCGACCAGAAGGCCGTCGGGGTAGGGGACCTCGAAGTCGACGACGGCACCGGCACAGTGCATCTGCGCGACGAGGTCGCGCACACCGTGTGGCAGTTTCTCACCGCGGTGCATGCCGGCCAGCACGGCCAGCGGAATGTCCAGGCTGTGGGCGGTCTGCTCGACGGCATCGACGAGCCGGGGGTCGGGAGCCAGTTCGGCGAATACCCGGTAGCCGTCCTCCAGGGCGGCGCGCACCGCGGCGGAGAACCGCACTGTGCGGCGCAGGCTCGATACCCAGTACCTGTTGTCGCACAACGGTTCTTCGCGGGGGTCGAAACCGGTGGCCGAATAGAACGGGACCTTCGGCGGCAGTGGGTCGACCTCTTTGAGTGCCGCTGCCAACTCCTTGACGATCGGGTCGAGTTGCGGCGAGTTCATCGCGACGTCGACCTCGACGGCGTGGACCGTCACGTCCCGGCGTTGCCACGCGTCGGCGAGTTCTCGGACCGTCGCGGGCGCGCCGGCGATGACGGTGGATTGGGGTGCGGCCACGACCGCGGTCGCGACGTCCTTCACCGATCGCGTCGTGAGCTCGGAGAGGACCTGCTTGGCGGGTAGCGCGACGGTCGCGACGGCACCGGGTCCGGAGAGGGTGGCCATCAGCCGCGAGCTGCGGCACACGACCCGCACCCCGTCTTCCAGGGTGATCGCCCCTGCGACCACCGCGGCCGCGATCTCGCCCGTGGAGTGCCCGATGACCGCGCCCGGGCGGGCCCCGTGGGCGGCCAGGGTGGCCGCCATCGCGACCTGCATGGCGAACAACGTCGGCTGCGCACGGTCGATGCCGGTGATCCCTTCGGCCGCCGTCATCGCGGCGGTCACCGAGAAGCCGGATTCGCCCGCGACGAGCGGTTCGATCTGTTCGACCGTGGCGGCGAACACCGGTTCATGCGCGAGCAGATCGGCGCCCATGCCGGCCCAGGGCGAACCATCGCCGGAGAAGACCCAGACCGGTCCCCGGTCGTCGTGACCGACCGCGGTCTGCACGGAGCCGTTGCCCTCGGCCACCCTTCGCAACGCGTCGGTCAGCTCGGCTCGGCTGCTCGCAAGAACCGCGGTGCGGACCGGGCGGTGGGATCGCCTGCGGCACAGGGTGTACCCGAGGTCAGCCAGTGCCACCTCGTCGTGCGCGCGCACCCAGTCGGCCAGCCGGCCCGCACTGCGCCGCAGCTCGTCGGTTGAGCTGGATGACAGCGGAAACGGAAGCTCGGTCGAAGGCCTTCGGTCGGTGCCCTGCGCGGCGCCGATGTCCGGGGCCTGTTCGACGATGGCGTGGACGTTGGTTCCCGACACCCCGTACGACGAGACGGCTGCGCGGCGCGGATGGGGGCAGGGCGCTTCGCCGGCCGTCGGCCACGGCGTGTTCTGCTGCGGCACAAAGAGTTTGGTGGCCACGCGGGCCATCGCGTCGGGCAGACGGGTGAAGTGCAGATTCCGTGGGATCGTGCCGTGCTGCAGCGCAAGGATCGCCTTCATCAATCCGAGGAGACCGGATGCCGACTGGGTGTGACCGAAGTTGGTTTTCACCGATCCGAGCGCACAGGGGCCGTCGACCCCGTACACCTCGCTGAGGCTGGCGTATTCGATGGGATCACCGACCGGTGTGCCGGGGCCGTGCGCTTCGACCATGCCGATTGTGCCTGCGTCGACCCCGGCGGCGTCGAGCGCTGCCCGGTACAGCGCGGTCTGCGCGGTGGCCGACGGCGTCGAGAAGTTCACCGTGCGGCCGTCCTGATTGGCCGCGGTGCCGCGGATCACCGCCAGGATCCGGTCACCGTCTCGCTGCGCATCCGCAAGACGCTTGAGCAGGACGACCGCGACCGCCTCGCCCGTCACGTAACCGTCGGCGGCGGCGTCGAAGGCATGGCAGCGGCCGGTGGGGGACAGGTGGCTCTGCGCCGTGCCCGCGACGAATTTGCGTGGCTCCAGCATGATGAACGCGCCGCCGGCGAGGGCCAGGTCGCTTTCGCCTCCGCCCAGGCTTCGGCATGCCATGTGCACCGCAGTCAGACCCGACGAGCAGGCCGTGTCGAGTGTCAGCGCGGGGCCGTGCAGGCCGAGGCTGTAGGCGATCCGCCCGGACGCCATGCCGAAGGTGTTGCCTTCGAAGCCGTACGGGCCGGCCATCGCGTCGGAGCCGGCATTGACCAGTTGATAGTCGAAATGCGTGAGGCCCACGAAGACGCCCGTCAGCGATTCGGCGAGGGCGTGCGGCGTGAGGCCGGCGTGTTCCACGGCTTCCCACGAGGTTTCCAGCAGCAGGCGGTGCTGCGGATCGAGCGCGGCAGCTGCGCGCTCGTCGATTCCGAAGAACTCCGCGTCGAACCCGGCGATGTCGTCGAGGAATGCGCCCCACTTCGACGCCGTACGACCCGGCAGCGCGGCGTCGGGGTCGTAGTACTCGTCGGCATCCCAGCGGTCCCGGGGAACCTCGGTCACGTGGTCGTCGCCGCGCAGCAACGACTCCCAGAGGCGCTCGGGGGAGTCGATGCCCCCGGGCAGACGGCATCCCATCCCGATGACAGCCACCGGGGTGGTTCCCCTGCCGGTCATAGACCGATCAGCGGTCGTCGAGCAGGAAGGTTTGCTCGGTCTTGAATCTCGCTGGATGAAGCCATTACATCTCCTCACGGCAGCATGCGAGCAGTTCGCTGCTTTCCCCGCCTCCGGCCCCCATCCAAAGTAGGACATTATTGACGCAGATGTCGGATTCTTGGTCAAGTACCTGCCGAGCGGCGAAAAGCCGTGTCCGGATTCCGCGCCCACCGGGCCTCCGCCGCACAAGTGGCGTTTTCAGGATGAGAGATTGACGCCTGCGGTAATTTGCTTCGCGTGACAGAGGTGGTCGAGACATCCATTCCGGATCTGCTGCGCGAGCGCGCCAGCCTGCAACCGGACGACACGGCGTTCACGTTCGTCGACTACGACCGTGACCGCGCCGGCGTGGCCGAAAGCCTGACATGGCCGCAGCTGTATCGGCGGGTACGCAACGTCGCGCGCGAACTCAGGCACTGCGCCCAACCCGGCGATCGTGCCGTCATCTCCGCCCCTCAGTCGTTGGACTACATCGTCGGGTTCCTCGGTGCACTGGAGGCGGGTCTCATCGCGGTCCCGCTGTCGGTCCCGTTCGGCGGTGTCGCCGACGAGCGAGTGGATTCTGTTCTGCGCGACGCCGCGCCCGCGGCCGTCCTGACGACGTCCGCTGTGGTCGGCGACCTGGCCGGACACGTCGCCACGGAGCCCGGCGACGTTGCCCCGGCGCTCATCGAGGTCGACTCGCTGGATCTCGACGCGGCGGTGCCACCCGGCGGCCGGCGCGACGACGTCGACCCCGACGACACCCGGACGGCCTATCTGCAGTACACGTCGGGATCGACGCGTTCCCCGGCGGGTGTGATGATCTCCAACAGGAATCTCCTGACCAACATTGCGCAGATCACCACGGATTACTCGGTGGATCACGGGGGAGTCGCCCCACCCGACATGACGGTGGTGTCGTGGCTGCCCTTCTATCACGACCTCGGACTTCTGCTCGGCATCTGCACACCGGTCTACGGTGGGATCAGCACTGTGTTGACCAGCCCGTTGTCGTTCCTGGAACGGCCCGCACGGTGGGTGCAGCTGATGGCGGGCAACACCAAGGCGTTCACCTCGGCCCCGAACTTCGCGTTCGAACTGGCGGCGCGCAAGACCACGGATGCCGACATGGCCGATCTCGATCTCGGCGACGTGTTCATCATCCAGAGCGGTGCCGAGCGGGTGAATCCCACGACGATCAAGCGCTTCACCGACCGGTTCGCCCGGTTCAATCTGGACGAGCGGGTGATTCAGCCGTCCTACGGGCTCGCCGAGGCCACGCTGTACGTCGCGACGGTCCGGCCAGGCAAGCCGCCGTCCATCGTCGACTTCGACAGCGAGGCGCTGTCCGAGGGCACCGCGAAGCGGTCGGCGAACGGCGGCGGCACGCCTCTGGTCGGGTACGACACCCCGCTGTCGTCGCTCTCCCCGCTGGTGCGCATCGTCGATCCCGACACGCGCACGGAATGCCCGGACGGCAAGACCGGCGAGGTCTGGGTGCACGGCGACAACGTCGGCGGCGGTTACTGGCAGAAACCCGAGGACAGCGAGCGGGTCTTCCGCGCCACCCTGGTCGACCCTTCCGAGGGCACACCCGAGGGGCCGTGGCTGAGGACGGGCGACCTCGGATTCATCTCGGGCGGTCAGCTTTTCGTGGTCGGCCGAATCAAAGACCTCCTGATCGTCTACGGACGCAACCACGCCCCCGACGACATCGAGGCGACGATCTCCGAGATCACCGGAGGTCGCGTCGCCGCGATCGGCGTCCCGTCAGACGGCGTGGAGCAGTTGGTCGCGGTGATCGAGTTCAGAAAGCGCAGCGGTCCGGATGAAGATCCGCAGGATCAGTTCGCCGCCGTCAAGCGTGACGTCACCTCGGCCATCTCCACATCGCACGGGCTCGCCGTGTCCGATCTGGTGCTGGTGGCCCCGGGATCGATCCCGATCACCACCAGCGGCAAGGTCCGCAGACAGTCGTGCGCCGAGGAGTACAAGCAGAACCGGTTCGCCCGTTTGGACGCGTGAGCACGCAGGGGTGGAGAACGGCGGTCAGCAGCTCGCTTGGATGCGGAACTGCGCCGACACCTCGTCCCTCGGCCTGTCGTCGAAGGTGCCGTCGGCGGTGCCGGTGATCGTGAAGTCGCCGTCGCCACTGGATACCTCGGCCTCGCCGACGTTGTCGACCCAGAACGACCCGGTGAAGCCGCCGACGTTACGGAAGTCCACGGACTTCGCCGAAACCTCACCCCCGGTCTCGAGCACGGCGGTGAACCCGTTCTGCTTGTCCGGGGTCTCGATGTACCACGCCCACCCCGACTGATGGCAGCGCACGGCGACGTCGCCTCCGGTGTCTTTGCCGTCGATCGACACTGTCGCGGTGGTCCCGCCGAGTGCCGGCTCCGGGGTCGAGCAGCCGGCGATCGCCAGCACGGTGACGCTGCCGACGACGGCCGCCATGAGGTGTCGGGAGTTCATGGCGCCCGACTCTATTCCGTCGGACGCCCCTGTCCGGCCGGAATGCCGGTGTATTCCGGATTGGGCGGCACCGACAGCGCGATTCCGATGCGATTCGTGGCGCCGATGAACGCCGCGATCGAAAGGGCTTCCAGGATCTCGTGATCATCGAGGCCCAGGCTGCGGAGACGGGCGAAGTCCTCGTCTCGAATGTCCTGCGGATGGTTGTTGACCGCGACCGCAAGATCGGCCAATGCCCGCTCGCGCTCGGTCAGCTCCGCGACCTGGCGGTGATCGATGGCGACACGCTGGCCGAACGACCAGTCCCCGGCAACCTTACCGAGCTTGTTGGCGTGGTTGGTGTGGCAGTACGCGCAGCGGTTCTCACCCGAGACGACCGTGGCGATGACTTCACGCTCACGCGCGCTCAAGCCGCCGCGGCCGTCGGTGCCGAGCAGCGGAAGCAGGTAGGCATTCAGGCGTTCGAGGTCGTCTTCGTTGAGCGAGAGGGCACGGAACCAATTCGAGGTGAGTCCCTCCTCGCGCAGTTGCCTGGTGAAGAAGCCACGCACACCCGGCGATCGGAGGTCGTCGAGTTCGGGCACTGCCAGGCGGGAGATGGCGGCGGGGGTCAGGGTGGACGTGTCGGGAACAGTGGCGGTCATGGAGCTGACCCTTTCGCACCGCACGGTTGCCGCCAACAGTTCGGCACGCCGAGATGCGAACTCTTCCCTGGCTCAACCCAATGCGGCTGCGGTGGCGTCGTCGGCCGGGAGGAACGCCTCGATGCTGAGCTCCGAGGCAGTCAGGTCCAGCGCCGTGCCGAACGTCGTCACCATGCTGAGGAAGCGCAGGCGACGACCGTCGGTCGTCTCCAGTTCCAGCGGCACCGCGACCCCACCGAGATCCGGCGACTCCTCGAAACCACCCGGGTACGAATCGATTTCGGCAAGAAGGTCACGCAGCTCGGCATGGTCGCCGGACGCGACTTCGCGCCGCAGTCGCTCAAGCAGATGGGTGCGCCACTGTGCGAGGTTGCCGATGCGAGGCGCCAAACCCTCCGGATGCAGCGCGATCCGGAGCGCATTGGGACGCTGCAGCAGGTGCGGCGCGACACCGTCGAGCAGAACCGCAGCGCCGGGGTTGGCCGCCAGGATCCACCACCCCCGGTCGACGACGACGCACGGGAACGGATCGTAGGCGTCGAGCACTTTCGCCACGCCGGATCGCACCGCCGCCATGTCGGGAGCGTCGAGCGATCGTTCGGAATACACCGGGGCCAGCCCCGCCGCGATGAGCATGCGGTTCTGCTCCCGCTGCGGAACGTCGAGCACCGACGCCAGCCGCAGCACCATGGCCCGGCTCGGAGTCGACCTCCCCGTCTCGATGAAGCTGACGTGCCGGGCCGACACATCGGCTTCCAGCGCCAGATCGAGCTGGCTCATGCGCCGCCGCTGCCGCCAGCCGCGCATCATCGCCCCGAAGGTTCCCGCCTGCTCGTCCGCCATCGTCATGGAAGTCAGTCTCGCCGTCGGGACGTCGTCGGGCCACTACCTCAGAGGTAATTGCCCCGCTTACCCCACGGGGTCACAGTGAGGGCATGGTTCACCACACACGCGCAGTCCCCCCGATTCCCCGGTGGCTGCGGTTCGTCCTGAAGTGCGACAGAGCGGGGTCGTCCTGGTACATCGGCACGGGATTCTTCTTCGCACCGGTTCTGGCGCTGCTGTCGCCGTGGCCGACACTGACGACGGCGCTGTGGGTGTTCATCGCCGCGGCGGGGTTGTGGCTCGGCCTGCTCGGCGTGGCGATGGCCACCGGGCTGGCGATGGTGCTGCGCTCGAATGCCGAGATCCCCGAGGACTATTGGCGCTCGATTCTCGACTATCCGGACGCCCGCGTCAGGTCCTGAGCAACTGCTCGCGAAGCGTGGTACGCAGCCAGCGCTCGAACCGCTTGACCGACCACCCCTGGTCGCCGACCAGGCGTCGATACATCAGCGGTTCGCTGAACAGGCAGGCCAGATCCGCGGCCTCGGCGCGGAGCAGTCGGTGGCGGACACCTTTCCGGGCGACGACCGCGTCGACGACCACCTGCGCGCCTTCCCGCCGCTGCGACTGCAGACGCGTGAACAGTGCGTGCGCCGTCGAGTCCACCCCCGCAGCGGCTTCCAGCGCGGCGTAAAGGTCGGCCACCCGGCTGTCGATGTCGACGATCACGGCGGCCCAGGCGTCGAGCAGTTGCCCCGGATCATCGAGCCGCAGCAGCGCGGCCACGTCGGGACGGTCCATGAGCGGAATCGGTTCGTCGTCGCCGGCGACGGCCCAATCAAGGGCCATGGCAAGGATTTCCGCTTTGCCTCCGACGGCGTTGAACACGGTCTTGCGGCTGACCCCCGCACCCTCGGCGATCGCATCCACGGAGGTGGCGCCGTAACCCGCCGCCACGAACAACTCGGACGCGGACCTGATGATCCTGCGTCGGGTTTCTCGCGCTTGGGCCGTCCGGACGTCCGAGCGGTAGCCGCGCTTGACAACCTCGGCCATTTTAGGTGACTCTCGATGTAATCATTACACCCAACGCTACCTGAAAAGAGTCGTGATGCCCACTGTCGTCGTCGGGGCAGGTCCCACGGGGCTCTTCACCGCGATCACACTGGCTCGCCGGGGCCGCCGGGTGGTCATCGTCGACCGTGACCCGGGACCGGAAAAGGACGGCGCCTGGAGGCGGCGCGGGGTGATGCAGTTCGAGCACGCACATACGTTCCGTGGACCGGCAGTCGAAGCCCTGCAGGACCAGATACCCGATGCCCTCCGCGCGCTGCGGCGGGTCGGCGCCAGGGTCGTGTCGGCCGAAGACGGCACCCCGATCGCTCTGCACAGCCGCCGCTCGCTGTTCGAGCGCGTCCTGCGCGAAACAGCTTCGCGGCAGCCAGGATTGACCCTGATCACCGGCCATGTCGACGCGGTCCGGTACGAGGCCGGCCGGGCCGTCGCGCTCCGCATCGGCAGCGGTGTCCTTCCCGCCGACCTCGTCATCGACGCCTCCGGACGGGCCAGCCGCGTCATGCGCGAGGGCGCGCCTGAAAAGTGCGAGGGCGGTCCGTGCGCGGCGTCCTACGTCAGTAGGCAGTACCGTCTGGTGAAAGCCGACAACCCAGGCCCGGTCAACTCGCCGATCGGCCTGTCGCTGAGTCTCGACGGCTACTTCGCTGTCGCCTTCCTGCACGACGGAGCGAACTTCTCGCTCACCATCACCCACGACGGCACCGACCTGGATTGCACGCACTGCGGCACCCCGAGGTTTTCGACGCCGCCGTCCGGGCCATACCGATGCTCGCCGAGTGGATCGAACCCCGCCGCGCGTATCCGACAACACCTGTTCTGCCCGGCGGACGGCTGCACAACAGCTATCGCGGCCAACTGGACGACGCCGGGCGGCCCGTGCAGCCCGGGCTGATTCGCGTCGGCGACTCCGTTTGTACCACAACACCTCTGGCGGGACGCGGGGTGACCCTGGCTTTCCGACAGGCTCAGGCGCTGATCGCCCTGCTGTCTCGCGACTCCGACACCGACGCCGTGACGGCGGAGTTCGACCTCTGGTGCCGCGCACACATCCGCCCGTGGTTTCTCGACCATGTGCACAGCGACGGCGACCGCCTGCGCCGATGGGCCGGCGGCGGCATCGACCTCGGCAGGCCGCTGCCGTCGGACCTCGTGGTGGCCGCCGCCGCTGCCGATTCCACGATGCGTCCGTACGTGATCCCGTACGACCGGATGGCCGCCCTGCCCGAGAGCCTCGACCCTCTGCAGGAGCGGGCACGGGCGGTGTACGCCACCGGATGGCGGCCTTCGACCGCTGCCGGCCCCGACCGCCACGAGCTCGCGGCGCTGTGCCGAGACCTCGGCACCCGCACCGGTCCGCCGCTCGCCCCGGTTTCCTAGTGCGCGACGGGGCAGCCCTGACCGGTGTAGTCGACCTGCCAGTGCTTGATCCCGTTGAGCCAGCCGGACCGCAGCCGGTCGGGCGTACCGACAGAGGTCAGGTCGGGCATGTGGTCGGCGATCGCGTTGAACATCAGCTCGATCGTCATCCGCGCAAGATTGGCGCCGATGCAGTAGTGCGCACCTGTGCCGCCGAAGCCGACGTGTGGATTGGGGTCGCGCAGGATGTTGAACGTGAAGGGGTCGTCGAACACTTCCTCGTCGAAGTTCGCCGACCGGTAGGACATCACGACGCGCTGGCCCTTCTTGATCAGCACCCCGGAAAGTTCGTAGTCCTGCAGTGCGGTGCGCTGGAACGACGTCACCGGTGTTGCCCACCGAACGATCTCGTCGACCGCGGTGACGGGACGTTCCCGCTTGAACAGCTCCCACTGATCCGGGTGTTCGGTGAACGCGATCATGCCGTGGGTGATGGAGTTGCGCGTCGTCTCGTTACCGGCCACCGCGAGCAGCACCATGAAGAAGCCGAACTCGTCATCGGAGAGTTTGTGCCCGTCGACGTCGGCCTCGATCAGCTTGGTGACGATGTCCTCGCCGGGGTTCTCGGCCCGGATCGCCGCGAGCTGCATCGCGTACATGATGAGTTCGGTTGCCGCATTGCGGTTGTCGTAGTGCGCATATTCCGGATCGTCGTCGCTGACCATTTGGTTGGACCAGTCGAACAGCTTCTTGCGATCCTCGATCGGCACTCCGAGCAAGCCGGCGATGGCCTGCAGCGGCAATTCGCACGACACCTGCTCGACGAAGTCGCCGGTGCCCGCCGCCGCCGCGCTCTTGGCGATGGCCTGCGCGCGCTGGCTGAGGTCGTCGCGCAAGCGTTCGACGGCTCTGGGCGTGAAGCCCCGCGAGATGATCTTGCGCAGGTGCGTGTGACGCGGCGCGTCCATGTTGAGCAGGACCAGGCTGCCGGTCTCGATCTGTTCGCCGGTCGACCCTTCGGGATAGCGGGGGAGCGCCGTCTTCTGCTGGCTGGAGAAGACGTCGCTGCGCTTGGAGATCTCCTTGACGTCCTTGTGCTTGGTCACGACCCAGAAGCCGCCGTCGTCAAACCCGCCGTTGCCGATGGGTTGTGCGTTCCACCAGATCGGTTCGCTGCGACGCAGCTCCGAGAGCTCTTCGATCGGGAGCCGCGCGCAGTTCAGGTCGGGGTCTGTGAAGTCGAATCCCGGCGGAAGGGTGGGGGTCGCCATACGTTCGCTCCTCAGTGTCAAGTGGGCGTAACGCATTGCTACACCACGCGGCGTGCCCCGCGAGAGGAGTTAGAGAAACTGCGTCCACGTCAAACCGCCGATGTAACGAAACCGGCCTGGCATCTGATGCATCCTGTGACAAGACAGGGACCGGGAGGGTGCATCGTGAAGTTCGGTTTCCGCACATGGACGAAGTCCATCATCGGCTCAGGGACAGCGTCCATCATCGGCGCCGCGGCGTTCGCCGCGCTGGTTGCCGCCGCTCCGTCGGCCGCAGCCGATCCGGCACTGCCGCCGGCGCCCGCGCCGGTGCCCACTCCGGTCGCGGCTCCGCTTCCTGCCGCCGACGTCCCCGCGCCCGTCGCGGCCGGACCCCTGGCACCTGCAGCGCCGCCGGCTCCGGCGGCGGGTGACCCGGCCGCACTTCCTCTGGCCGCCCCCGTCGAGACTCCGCACCTGGCGAGCCCCGAGAACCTTCCGCCCGGCACCAGCGCGACACCCACACAGCAGAGCAGGCTCGGCTACTTCCGCGATCTGTGGCACGCCATGCGCACCCAGGAGGTCAGCGGCAGCGACGCGCTCCTGCTCCTGACGCAGCGGCCCATGAGCTCCGGTCCGGCCACTCAGTCGTATACCGGACCGCAACCGGTGCCTGCGCCCCTTCCTCCCGCACCGGAAGTGCCGGCACCGGTGGCCCCGCCGGTCGTCCCCTAGGTCGCCGCGCCGACCCGGTCGTCGGCTTTCTCGATTCGCGCGGGCACGTGTTTGTGCCACGGAGTCCCGGCATAGGCGTCACGCCAGGAACTCCACGTCAGCGCGTTGGGCGCCACCCCGGGCACCACGGCACCCCCGTTCGCGTCGACGAAATCGACGCCGAAGCCGTTGGGAAGTGAGGCGTGCCCCGGCAACATCGCATCGCTGATCTCGACCGTCGCTTCCGCGCTGCCCGCGGCTGTGGTGATCCGGGCGCGCCCTCCGTCGACGAGTCCGAGTGCCTCCGCGTCAGCCGGACTGACGCGCAGAGCTCCATCGGCATCGCGCTTGCGCCACGACGGGTCTCGAATGATGTCGTTGGCGGTGTAGGCGCGACGCTCGCCCGCCGACAACACGATCGGGAACTCGTGGGTGGTCAAGCTCGCGGGAGCGTCGGCCAAGGCACGGATGTCGGCCAGCATCTCGGGCATCTCCAGAGCGATCCTGCGGTCCGGATGGGAGATGAGCGCGAAGTCGTCCTCGTAGTCGTGGACGGTGAACGTCACGCCCGAGCGGCCGTCGAGAATCGCCTCGAACAGCGCGTTGCCGTCCCGGTGCCCGGCACGCCGTACCGCCTCGGGGTACGTCATCGCGGCCTTCTGCGCCAGGCCCCACAACGCGGCGGCGCCGGAAAGGCCCTCGGGCAAGGTCGGGCCCAACGTCTCGTACAGCACGAACGGCAGCACCTTGCCCAGGCCCGGATTGGCGCCGACGGCCGTCAGGAAGGCTTCGGTGAACGCGGACAGCCCCTTGTGCGCGGCCTGCCGCAGCGGTGTCAACTCGGCGTCGTCGACCACGCCGAGTGCCCGAGTCAACCGCGCCCAGATCTCAGGTTCGGGCAGCGTGCCCGGCAACGGCTCCATCAAACGGTGCCGCAGATGAAAGGTGTTGTGCGGGAACTCAAGATTGAAGAAGGTCGCCTCCGCCTTTTCGAACTGGCTCGCCGCAGGCAACACGTAGTGAGCGAGCCTGGCGGTCTCGGTCATCGCCACGTCGATGACGACCGAGAACTCCAGGGCCGCGAAGGCCCGGCGCACAGCGTCGGAGTCGGCGACCGAATGCGCCGGGTTGCTGCTCTCGACGATCATGGCGCGGAACCGATCGGGATGGTCGGTCAGGATCTCCTCGGGCACGACGTTGCTGGGCATCAGCCCGCCGATGATCGGTGCGCCGGTGACGGGCGTGCGGCCCACACCTCCCGGCCGGAACAGCGGCGCGAATGACGAATGCAGATGCTGGCCGCCGCGTTTGGCGAAGTTGCCGGTCAGAATCCACAGCATCTTGTTGAGGTAGGAGCACAGCGTGCTGTTGGGGGACTGCTGGACCCCGAGGTCCTCGAAGACGGCGACGCTGTCTGCGGCGGCGATCCGCCGCGCGGCGGCCCTGATCAGTTCCTCGTCGACGCCGCACCGGTGCGCGTACTCGTCAACCGGGACCTCGGCGAGCACCGCGCGCACTGCGTCTACACCGGTGACGTGCTCGGCCAGAAATGCTTCGTCGCAGAGGTTCTCCTGAACCAGTACGGCCGCCAGCGCGGCAAGGCACCATGCGTCGGCGCCCGGCCGCACCCGCAGATGGAAGTCGGCCATCTTCGCCGTGTCGGTGAGGACCGGGTCGATGACGATCATCGAGCGCGCCGAATCCTTGGCGATGTCGTTGAGCACGACGCGGGCGCGCGGAAAACTCTGGGACATCCATGGGTTCTTGCCGACGAACACCGACACCTCGGCGTGCTCGAACTCGCCACGCGTGTGGTTGCCGTAGAGGTGCGCGTCGACCCAGTGCTCCCCGGTCTTCTCCTGGGCCAGCGCATTCGACCGGTGGTAGGACCCGAGCGCTTTGAGGAACGCGCCGCTGTAGGCACCGCCGAGATGGTTGCCCTGCCCACCCCCGCCGTAGTACATGATCTTGTCCCCGCCGTAGGTGTCGGCGACTGTCCGGAAGCCGGCCGCGACCTCGGCGATGGCTGTGTCCCAATCGATCTCCTCGTACGTCCCGTCCTGGCGACGGCGCATCGGGGACGTCAACCGGTTGCCGTTGTTCTGGTAGTGATCAAGTCGCAGAGCCTTGTTGCAGGTGTAACCGCGTGACGCGGGATGGTTCTTGTCGCCGCGAATTCGTGCGAGAGTGCGGTCCTGCACCTGTACGACGATGCCGCAGTTGCATTCGCAGAGAATGCAGGCGCTTGGCTGCCAGTCAGTGGCCGGTTCGGTCATCTGTTGCTCACTTCCCAGCGGACATCTGCGCGTCGATCAGCGAACGCAGTTGCGAATGAACGAGATCGAGGGGTTCCAGATCGCGCGACGCACGAGCGAGGACGATGGCGCCCTCGAAGGACGAGAGCACCAGAGTTGCCGCAGCGCGCGCCGCGTCGCCCGCCATCCCGTCGGCGATGAGCCGCTGCGAGATCGCGTCCCGCCACCGCGCGAACGCTGCCGCGGCCCTGTCGATCACCGCGTCGGACTGGTCGGGCTTGGCGGGATCACCGGCTTCCACGGCGACCGCCACGACCGGGCAGCCAGCTCGAAAGTCACTGCGCTGCAGTTGTTTACGGTAATAGGCAAAGAGGTCGTCGAGGGCCTCGGGTCCACTGGACGCCCGCGCGAGCCGCTGCGCCATGAATTCGGCCGCATAGTCGACCGCCTCGCAGAGCAACTGCGTGCGACCACCGGGAAAGTAGTGGTAGGCCGATCCGCGGGGCGCACCGCTGTGCTCGAGCACGTCGGCGATCGCGGTGGGATGCGCTCCGCGCTCCCTGATCAGCAGCGCGGCCGAGATGACCATTCGCTCTCGCGGCGTCGTCACGACGAGACTCCCTTCGCTATGTATGCCACATTACATAAGCGAGAGAAAAATAGAATGATTTCGGCCTGATCGTCACCACGACGGCTGACGATCACGCCGAAATCAGGCGAAGTTAGACGCTGGCAGCCTCGTTGAGGTCGTTGAGGCGGCCCGACGCCTCCAGGTACTCCTGCACCCAGCGCTCGATGACCGCCGAGGTCTTCTCGACCTTGCTGAACTGACCCACGACCTGGCCGACCGGATTGAACGCGACGTCGACCGTCTCGTTGGGGTATTTGCTGGTGGCTGCGACGGCCATTCCGGACACCATGTACTGCAACGGCATTCCGAGTGGTTCGGGGTTGCCTTCGGTCTGCCACGCCTCGGTCCAGTCGTTCTTGAGCATGCGGCAGGGCTTGCCGGTGAACGAGCGGCTGCGCACGGTGTCGCGGCTGCTGGCCTTGACATAGGCGGCCTGCTGCACCGGGGTGTTCTCAGCCTCTTCGACCATCAGCCACTGCGAACCCGACCAGGCACCCTGGCAGCCCATCGCCAGCGCGGCGGCGATCTGGTAGCCGCTGCCGATACCGCCCGCCGCCAGCACCGGCCGCGGCGCCACCGCCGCGACCACCTGGGGCCACAGCACGATCGAGCCGACCTCGCCGCAGTGGCCGCCGCCCTCGCCGCCCTGGGCGATGATGATGTCGACATCTGCTTGCGCATGCTTGAGGGCCTGAGCAGGCGAGCCGCACAGTGCCGCTACCTTGCGGCCGGCGTCGTGGATGTGCTTGATCATGTCCGCCGGCGGGGTGCCCAGGGCGTTGGCGATCAGCGTGCACTTGGGGTGGGTGAGCGCGATCTCGACCTGCGGCGTGGCGGTGGCCTCGGTCCAGCCGAGCAGCTGCAGCGCGTTGTTGTCGGCGTCGTCGACCGGCACGCCGTGGTCGGCGAGGAGCTTCTTGGCGAAGTCGAGGTGTTGTTGCGGGACCATCGACTGGAGCATCTTCGTGAGCTCCTCGGTGGACATATTGGCGTCCATGCCCTCGTACTTGTTCGGGATCACGATGTCCACGCCGTACGGGTGGTCGCCGATGTTCTCGTCGATCCAGTTCAGCTCGATCTCGAGCTGCTCGGGCGTGAAGCCGACTGCGCCGAGCACGCCGAAGCCGCCCGCCTTGCTGACGGCGACCACGACGTCACGACAGTGCGTGAAGGCGAAGATGGGAAATTCGATGCCGAGTTCATCGCACAGGGGAGTGTGCATAGTCCGCTCCTGGTGGGCTCATAGGCGGGAAATGTTCATCCACGGTTCAAAACTGAAACGTGTTCTACTTTAGTACACCGCGTAACCCGCCATGGTTGCCCTTGCCCAAAGTCGCGACTCTGAGTACCGGCCAGCCCCGGGCCGCCGCCATGGCGGCGAGATCGCGACGCGGATTGACCGGAACGGGGTTACCCACCAGCGACATCAGGGCGATGTCCTCGTTCCCGTCGGCGTAGAAGTAGCCCTTGGCCAGATCGATCCCGCGGTCGCCGCAGAACTGCTGCACCGCGTCGGCCTTGCGTTCACCCCAGATGACGGGACGCGCGATCTTGCCGGTGAGCCGGCCGTCGCCGTCGACCTCGAAGTGGTTGCACAGGACGTGGTCGATCTCCAGGTAGCGCGCCACCGGTTCGGCGTGGATGGTCAGCGCCGACGAACTCATCACGACGGTGTGGCCGCGTCGCTGATGCGCCTGGACCACCTCGTGCATGGCCGGGAACATCCGTGACTGCACGCGCTCCTGGAAGAGCCGCTCGCCGACCTCGTCCAGCTCGGCCAGCGATTCGCCACGCAGATAGCCCGCTGCGCGTTCCAGCAATTTCGCGAAATTGACCCGGCCCAGCCGGTAGCGCATCGCCGCTTCGATGACGCCGGTGACCTCACCGATGCGGGCCTGGCGGCGCCTGATGCGATCGCCGGCGTGCGCGGTCGCGGTGAACCCGTCCACCAGGGTGCCGTCCAGATCGAAGAAGGCGCCGATCGCGGGCCCGGGCGGGCTGGCCTCGACCTGTGCGACCAGATCCGCCGGGGTCACGGGGGCCGTGGTCACATTCCGCTCCTAGTATCACGGGCAGGTACGGGGCGCTGACACGCCATGCTACGGGCGTCATCGTGGGTGCTGGTTTAATCTGTGGCCTGGTCGAAGCAGACGATCGGGCTGGTTTGGGTAGTTTGGTCTTGCCGGGTTCAGGATGCAGCCTGCGCGAGTAGCACTGAATCGGTGCGTTCGCAGAATGCGATGAGCGGCCTGACATGGAAGGTGAACCTTGGACGAGCAAGCAGCCGAAGGCACGAGCGCTGGGGGGGCGACGTCCTCGTCGACGTGTGTCGTCACGGAACGATGGGTCGACAGAACGGCCGTCGTCGCCGTGGCCGGCGTCGTCGACATGCTCACCTCACCCGAGCTGGAGACCGCGATCGACACCGCGCTTGAGCAGAAGCCCGGCGCCGTGGTCATCGATTTCACCGACGTCGAGTTCCTCGCCTCGGCAGGTATGGGCGTCCTGGTGGCCGCACATGACAAGGCGGGTTCGGAGGTCTCGATCAGCGTCGTCGCCGACGGTCCCGCGACCAGTCGCCCGCTGAAGCTGGTGGGCATCGCCGACATCGTGAAGCTCTACCCGAGCCTCGACGAAGCCCTCGCGGCGAACGACACGTAGAAACTCCGCTTAAGAACGTGCGCCGTGGGGTAGCCACCGACTGCCATGATCGATGCCGTGCCTCCCGCTGAGGTTGCCAACGCCGAACGCTTCGAACAATTGGGTCTCGACGCCGACGCCGGTGCCGTCGCCCGTGTGCGTCAGCACTTCGCCGAGTGGCTTGTGCGCTTCTTCGCTCTGGACGAGGTGCGGCGCAGCGACGTGGTGCTGGCGATCAACGAGGCGCTGGCCAACGCCGCCGAATTCGCCTACGTGCAGGCCGATTCTCCTGGCACCATCGATTTCCAGGCTGTTCACGACGCCGAAACCGAGACCCTGTCGGTGTGCATCGAAGATCGCGGGACGTGGCGCGCCCGTCAGACCGAGCCCGCGCCGCGGACGCGGGGGCGCGGCATCCCGCTGATGGAGGCGCTGTCCGACGACGCCGTCATCGAGCCGTCGACGGGCGGGACGACGGTCAAACTCGAGTGGCGCGGAGTCACCCGCCTCTGATCACGCCGGCCGGTAGGTGCCCTTGCCGGTCCCCAGGGGCAGATCCAACGTCGTCCGGATACCGGGCGCGGCCTCCACGACATCGGGAATGGCGTTGACGATGCGGCCCGCGGCCGCCAGGATCGCCGCGTAATTGTGGTCGCCGTTGCGGCTGGTCGGGCAGATGTCCATGACGTACGACGGCTCGCCGGTGATCTCGACGCGATAGGACCCGCCCTCTTGAGCCGGCTGGGCCCAGTCCGGCCGCAGGTCCCCGCGCAGGCGCGTGATGTGTTCCACGACGATGACGGGTTCCCCGCCGACGAGCCCCTCGATGAGGAACCGGACGGCCGCCACGGTGCCTTTCTTGATGGTGCCGACGGCGACATCGAAGTCTTCGGGCGCGGGCTCCTGCTCGACGGAGTCCCTGATGTCGTCCACGGTGACACCGAGCCCTGCGGCGAGCTGACGGATGCCGACTCCCCACGCGGCGCTGAGCATGCCCGGCTGATACAGGAACGGAAGATCGCCGATCTCGTTACCGAAACCCATCACGTCGAACATCACGGTCGCACCGTCATAGGTGGCGTAGTCGGCGATCTCCATGGTGCGGATCTGGCTGATGTTCTGGCAGGTGCTCGCCAGCGCGAGAGGGAGAAGGTCGGTGACGAAGCCGGGATCCACGCCGGTGATGAAGAGGCTCGTATTCCCCTGCCGCGCAGCTTTTTCCACCTTTTCGATGGTGTGATCGCCGATGACGCCCCACGGGTAGGACAGAAAGCCGGGGGAGGATCCGACGACGTTGATGCCGGCTTCCAGCAGCCCGCGCACGTCGGCCAGCGCCTCCCGGGGCCGGACGTCACCCATCGCGCAGTAGACAGCGCAATCAGGCTTGGACGCGATGATCGCGTCCAGGTCACCGGTGGCCGCCACGCCCGTCGCCACGTCGAGACGCGCCAGTTCGCCGGCGTCCTTGCCGACCTTGGCTTCGGTGGACACCCACACGTTCGTCAGGTCGAACCGGTCGTCCTCGATGAGCTGGCGCAGCGCGAGACTGCCGCAGTTGCCGGTTCCGATGAGCGCGACACGAATAGCCATGGCCAGCAGTATGCGTGCTCAGGAATCAAATTGGAACAGGTTCTAATTCGTGTCCACCCCGTGAGGTAACCTGTCGCCCCATGGGACGCGTGGACGGAAAAGTGGCACTCATCAGTGGCGGCGCACAGGGGATGGGCGCCGAGGATGCGCGCGCTCTGATCGCCGAGGGCGCCAAGGTCGTCATCGGCGACATTCTCGACGAGAAGGGCCAGGCGCTTGCCGACGAGATCAACACCGCGACACCGGACTCCATCCGCTACGTGCACCTCGACGTCACGCAGGCCGACCAGTGGGAGGCGGCCGTCGCGACCGCGGTCAACGACTTCGGCAAGCTCAACGTTCTCGTGAACAATGCGGGCACGGTGGCGCTGGGCCAGATCGGCCAATTCGATATGGCCAAGTGGCAGAGGGTGATCGACGTCAACCTCACCGGAACATTCCTGGGCATGCAGGCGTCGGTCGAGGCGATGAAGGCTGACGGTGGAGGCTCCATCATCAACATCTCGTCCATCGAGGGCCTGCGCGGCGCGATCATGGTGCACCCCTACGTCGCCTCGAAGTGGGCCGTGCGTGGTCTGACGAAATCGGCGGCCCTGGAGCTCGGCCAATACAACATCCGGGTCAACTCGGTGCACCCCGGCTTCATCCGCACCCCGATGACCAAGCACTTCCCGGACAACATGCTGCGCATCCCCCTGGGCCGCCCCGGTCAGCCCGAAGAGGTCGCGACGTTTGTGGTGTTCCTCGCCAGCGACGAGTCCCGCTACTCGACGGGAGCCGAATTCGTCATGGACGGCGGCCTGGTCAACGACGTACCGCACAAGTAGCCGGCCCCGCCCCGTCGCCTCGGCGGTGCGTAAGGTCGGATGTCGTGAGCGCACGCGCGGGAATCGTGGTGACGGGGACGGAGGTCCTCACCGGACGCGTACAGGATCGCAACGGTCCCTGGCTCGCGGACAGACTGCTCGAGCTGGGCGTCGAGCTCGGCCACATCACGCTGTGTGGTGACCGGCCCGGAGACATCGAGGCCCAGCTTCACTTCCTCGCCGACCAGAACCTCGACCTGATCATCACCAGCGGCGGTCTCGGGCCGACCGCCGACGACATGACGGTGGAGGTCGTGTCGCGGTTCTGCGACAGGGACCTGGTCCTCGACGCGGGCCTCGAGGCCAAGATCGGCGACATCGTGACGCGCTTGATGTCGCGGTTCCCGGGTGTCGACGCGGACGCGGTGATCGCCGCCAACCGCAAGCAGGCGCTCGTCCCGGCCGGCGCCGTGATCCTCGACCCCGTCGGCACCGCTCCCGGGCTTGTGGTGCCGGGCAGTCCGACGGTCGTCGTGCTGCCCGGGCCGCCGCGCGAGCTGCAGCCGATGTGGGAGGCGGCGGTCGCCACCGACGAGCTGCAGGCGGCGATCGCCGGGCGGGTGCGCTATCGGCAGGAGACGATCCGGATGTTCGGCTTGCCGGAGTCGGGTCTCGCCGAGACCCTGCGCGATGCCGAGAAAAGCGTCGTCGGATTCGACCGGCTCGAGATTACGACCTGCCTGCGCCGTGGCGAGCTCGAGATCGTCACCCGGTACGAGCCCCAGGATGCGTACGCGTACTCCGCGCTCCTCGGCGTGCTGCGCGACCGGCACGCCGACGAGCTGTTCTCCACCGACGGCGCTTTCGTCGACGACCAGGTCGCCGAGCTGCTGACGGGCCGCGGCATTGCGACCGCCGAATCATGCACCGCGGGTCTGCTGGCCGCCCGCCTCACCGAGCGCGCGGGTTCGTCGGCGTATGTGGCAGGGGGAGTGGTCGCCTACTCGAATACGGCCAAGACCGCGCTCTTGGGAGTGGATGCCGAGCTGATCGCGCAACACGGCGCGGTGTCGGAGCCGGTCGCCGAGGCGATGGCGGCGGGCGCCCTGCGCCGGTTCGGCGCCGACACCGCCGTCGCCATCACCGGCATCGCCGGGCCGGGCGGTGGCTCGCCGGACAAACCTGTTGGCACGGTGTGCTTTTCTGTCGCGCTGGCGAGCGGCATCGGAATCACGAGAACGACGACGCTGCCCGGTAACAGGTCCGATGTCCGCGAGCGCTCCACCACGGTCGCCATGCATCTGCTTCGAAGGGCGCTGAACAGCGAGGGTTAGGGTGTAGCCATGGTTGACACCGACGAGCGGCAGGCCGTCTCGGCGCTCGCCGAGCAGACCGGATGGAATCACCGAGTCACCGATCGCAGCGACTACTTCAACAAGGGCGTCGTCCGCGTCCACGTCGTCTGGCAGGGTGACTCCGCCATCAGCGGCGGCACGCTCTACCACGACGACCTGATGCAGACCTACACCAAGGACTTGCCGACCATCCGGGGCTGGCTGAAGCGTTAGGGCTTACCGCCTGTCGGCGGTGTCCCACAGATCACTCATCGTCGCCATGATCGCCTCGGCCTCGCCGAGGCCACCGAGGTGGCTTTCCCCGGGCAGGGCGTAGAACTCGGCGTCGGGCAGCAGCGCAACGACATGCTTGCCGTGCTCGAACGGGACGATGTGATCGCAGTCCCCGTGCCACCACCGCACCGGCACCTTGACCTCGTCGAGCCGGAAGCCCCAGTCCCTGGCGAAGACGACGACGTCCGCGAACGGCGCAGCGAGCTGCTTGCGGCTGCCGTTGAGCAGATCGTCGAGGAACATCGCCTTGAACTCGGGTCGTACCAACAGCCGGCGGTCGCCTTCGGGCGAAATGCTCGCGTACAGATACAGGGCCGGTTCGGCGACAGGCTTGATCAGACGGATCAGTCCGGTGGCGACGAGGGACAGCGGTGTACCCACACGTTCGAGAACCGGGGCGACGGGCAGGCCGACCTTGCCCATGACACCCCCGCCGATCGCGTCGGCGCCTCGCGTCGGGGCGACACCACCGAGGACGCCGACCGCGACCACCCGATCCGGCATCGCGGCAGCACAACCGAGGGTGTAGGGACCGCCGCCGGACAGCCCGATGATCTGCATCTTGTCGATGCCGAGGGTGTCGGCGATCGTGCGCAGGTCCTGCGCGAAGTCGATGACCTTGCGGTACTCGTGCGGCGTGGACGATCCAATGCCGGGCCGGTCGACGCCGATGAGTCGGATGCGGTTCTTCTCAGCGAAGGAGCGGGCTTCGAGCGGGATCTGGCGCCGGGCACCGGGGGTGCCGTGTAACCAGAAGATCGGTCTGCCCTGCGGATCGCCGAACTCGGCGAACCCGAGCCGGCGGTCGGAGCCGACCAGGACGTTGCCCTCAAGCTTGGGACGGTCGATGTCCAGTGCCATAACCGAAAGTGTCGCATGCGGTCTCCGCCGTTCGATTCGCAACGGCAGCAAAGGGCAACAAGAGGTGGACCAATCCGCGACCCGGTCGTCGGCACCCTCGTCGTGCATGTGACGGAGTGTCGACTGTCGTCAGGCACCCACCCAGCCCGGCGGCCGGCGATCGGCCCACGGTAACGCCGTTTCCAGCTGCGCGGCCAGCGTCAAGAGGATCGCCTCGTCGGGGGCCATCAACTGCACCCCGATCGGTAACCCCTCCGCGGTGACTGCGAGGGGAAGCGAGATCGCCGCCCAGCCGGTCACGTTGGCCAGCGAGGTCCAGCCCGTGGTCGCGAACTCCACGTCGAAGAACGCGCGTGTCGAGCCCCTCGGCTGGTCGAGCAGCCCGTACGGCGGGGGCGCCGTCAGCAGCGTGGGCACCAGCAGCACGTCGGAGTCCGTCATCCCGGTCGCGAACCGCCGAGTCTGGGAGTGCACGGCGGCGATGGCGTCCGCGTACTCCGTGCCGGTGGCGGTCAGCCCTTCACGCACCATCTCCCAGGTGCTCGGCTCGAACTCGTCTTCGTTCGGCTCGCGTCCGAGGACCCGGCAGGCGAGCTCGTACAGCTGGGCGTTGCTGACGGTGTGCAGCATGGCGATCGCGTCGGCGACGGCATCGGCGTCGATCGTCGGGGCGCCGGGCTCCACCGAGTGGCCCAGTTCCGCCAAGACCGTGCCGGCGCGCTCCACCGCCGCGACCACGGCGGCATCGGTGGCCGGTCCGGGGAACGGAGATGACGTGGCAATCGTAATCCGTTGCGGTGCAGGTGTTTCGGCGATGGCGCTGAGGAATGGCTGTGTAGGCAGTGGCGCAGAATAGGGGTCGCCGACCCCCACGCCGGTGACCGCGTCCAGCAGTGCGGCGCTGTCGCGCACCGTGCGGGTGAGCGCGTGCTCGTTGACCAGACCCTCGAGTCCGTGTCCGGCACCGGGAGCGAACGACGTCCGAGCGCGGCGGGGTTTGAGGCCGACGAGGCCGCAGCACGCGGCCGGAACCCGGATGGACCCGGTGCCGTCACCGCCGGAGGCCGCGGGAACGATCCCGGCGGCGACCGCGGCCGCGGATCCGCCGCTGGATCCGCCGGGGGTGATCTCCGGTGCCCACGGATTGGTGGTCGGCCCGAACAGGGACGGTTCGGTGGTGCAGTGGTTTCCCCATTCCGGGGTGTTGGTCTTCCCGAAGATCACCAGCCCCGCTTCGAGATAGCGCTCGACGATCCACGCGGTCTCCGTCGCGACGTGCTGCCGTAGGGCACGTGAGCCCATCGCTTCCGGCGCACCGGCAAGCGAAGCGCCAAGATCCTTGAGCAGGAAGGGAACTCCGGCGATCGGGCCGGCCTGGCCGGTGCGCAGCACCGCGGCGTCATCCAATGCGGCAGCCTGCTCGCGACCCCTGTCGAAGAGGTCGGCGATGACCGCGTTCAGGACCCGGCCGGCTTCCAGTCGGACGATCGCAGCCTCGAGGAGTTCGGTGGCCGTCACCTCGCCTGCAGCCGCCAGGGCCGCCTGGCCGACCGCGTCGATGTCTGACAGGGCGAACGCCGTGGATCTATCCATGGGGCGGATCATCCTGCCCGCCGCGGGCACCGGCAACTCGTCGACGGGTCAGCCGACCGCCGCCGAATAGCCGACGACCCCTAGCAGCACCGCCGTGGCGCACAGGGTGAAGGTGCCAACAGCGAAGGGCCACGCCGTCTTTCGCCTGATCAGCTGGATGACGGTGACGACGACGCCGACCACGCCGACACCTGCTGCGGCCAGCAGCGAGGTGAACACGGCATTCACGGCACCTTCGACACTGCATGTGGCGGGCGGGCAGTGGTCGAGGAAAGCCAGTGAGAACAGTCCGAAGAACGCGGCAGCGGCGCCGAACACGACGGTCAGCAGCAGCGTGACGATCGAGATCGCGACGTCGACGCCCGACCGCCGTGGCTGAGGCGGGACCGGGTAACCCGCATGTCCCATGCCGTCAGTCGTCATATCCGAGGCGCCTCCTGGCCCTGCTCTCGGCGATCTCGGCATCCTTGCGGACCACCGATTCGGTCATCTTGAGCGCGATCAGAATGTCGCCGACGGTGATGAACAGACCCCACCAGTACATCCAGCGCAGCTCGGGATCCGGCTGGGAGGCGAAGTAACCGATGAGGAAGATGGGCCCGACGATGCCGAACACGAACATCATCAGCTGAATTCGGGCATATACCCACAGTGTCGACATCGGGCCGAAGTGTCCCCCGCAGAACCGCGCCCGTCAACGGCGGGACGACCTAACCTTGGGGTCAGCCTCCGCAGAGAACAGGATCCACCGACATGCGTCGTATCGCGCGTACCGCCCTCGCAGCCGCCACTCTCGCCGCGTCTTGGGGGCCCGCCCTGGCTCTCGGCACGTCCGGAACAGCGGCCGCGGTGTCGGAACCCAAAATCCTTCCGTTCACCCAGATTCTGCGGCGCTGTGATTTCAGCGAATACCAGTACGTGCACGGCGCGTACTACGGTCGTCCCTCCGGCCTACTCCGCGTGGAGGGCGGACAGCTGGTCACCGACATCCAGATCGCCACCGCGACACCCAACAGCCGCTTTGACGTCAAGGTGATCCAGGTGCCGCGTTCGTCGGCGGTGACCTGCAATGCCGGGGATCCCGGGGTCGCGGTCGCGCCGTTGACCACCGACGTCGCCGGTGGGGGAGCGACCACCGTTCGCGGGCCGATAGCGCCCAACGCCACCGGCGTGTGGGTGTCCATCACCAGGCCGAGCCCGTTTTCCCACATGCCGGAGGAGTTCTACACCACGGACGCCGTCTTCGGCCTCTGAGTCCAGCTCACGAGGGCACCACGACGGTCAGGTGGTCGCCGCGCCGTTCGACCCGCATGCCGGCGCGACGTGCGACCGTGGCCACCGCGGCGGCGTCGCCGGGATCTGAGCGCGTGCTGACCAGGGCGCGCGCCAGGCGACCTTTGTGGGCCTTGTTGAAGTGGCTGACGGTGACGCGCCGCCCGTCGGGGTTCTCGGCCACGACGTCGACGGTGACGGCGGCGGGAACCTTGCCGAGCGCGGCATAGGACCCCGATCGCAGATCGACGATCAACTCCTGTTCCGCCGCGGCTGCCAGTACGGCCTCAAGAGCCGGTTTCCACCGGGCGGCCAGCGTGGGACGGCCGGGCAGCTTGGAGCCGGCGGAGAGCCGGTAGGCCGGGAGCTGGTCGCCGGCCCGTATGAGCCCGAACAGTGCCGACACGACCGTTAGCCGAGCCTGTGCGCGCGACAGGGCGGCACCTGAGAGCGACTCGACGTCGAGGGCGTCGTAGAGGACGCCGGTGTAGCGGTGGATCGCGGGCAGCGTGGGCGCTGTGCGCAGCGATGCGTTCCGTTCGATCTCGGCATCTTGGGACGCCGAGAGGCCGAGGGCCTTGCGGGCCGCGGGCCGGTCGGCGGCGAGGCCGACCAGGTCGCTGACGAGTTCCTCCCGCGTCGGGTTCAGGGCTGGGGAGCTCATCGTGTCCAGCGACAGGGCCGGGCCGTCGCCGCCCGGACGCTTCGTCTCTGAGGGCGGCAGCAGCACGATCACGGCACCGACGCTATCGCCCGGTCGGCTCAGGCCGGTGCGGCGGGCGGCGGCGCGCCGGGTGCGGGCGGGGCTCCCGCCGGGGGAGGCGGAACCGGCATACCCGGCGGTGGGGGCGGGATCGGGGCGCCGATCGGCGGCGGAGGCAGCGGACCGCCGGGCGGCAGCGGGGCGTCCTGGCCCGCCAGGACGACGGGGGCGCCCGGCGGTGGCGGTGCGGGCGGAGGCGGGAGCTGGTTGATGGGCGGTGCGAGCAGCGGGTCGGGCACGGGAGGAACGTTGGCCGGCGTCGGCAGGAACATGTGGTTGGTGAACTGGTCCTGGTAGGCGCCGCCGCCGCCGACCTTGACGCCACCACCTTCGCCGGAGGACACCGCCGTGCCGTCGGGCAGGGTCACCGCGGTGTGGCCGCTGTTCCAGCCGACCACCAGGGCACCGGGCTGCGTCCCGTACTGGAAGCCGCGCGCGAGGAGCTCGCTTTCGATGTTTCCGGTGTGGAACCTGTCGCCGTAGACCGGCCTTCCCGTCGCGGCGTTGGTGACCCACGACACGAGACCGGAGCAGTCCGTGCCGGCGGGTGAATCACCGCCGGCCACATACGGGGTACCCGACACCTGGTTGACAAGCGTCAAGAGTGTTGCGAGAGCAAACATGCGGCCGGACATTAACAGAGGGTCTCTAAATCAGCCAAAATCTGTGATGGCGAGCACAATACGCGTCAGGTCTTCAGATGTATCACGAAAAACGTTCTGTAGAAGCCTCATTGGCTGCCCAACACGACCGAACCACATTCATCATCAAATCTGTTGCACAACAATTCTTTTGGCAAATACTTCGACGGCCGCCACGCGGTTGGACATACGAAGAGAGCTGTCCGAGAAGGGTTTGCCCGCCAGGATGCGGCGCCGCACGGACGGCTGTCTAGCGATGGGCAAGCAGAAGGGGGATCCGCTGTTCAGCGGACGTCAGGGAACCATGCTGCCCGACCAGCGAAGATTCCACCGGTTCGACGGTCTTGCGAAGCATCCCCGCCGAGCCTGTCGCGGCGGCCACGACATCCCCGATACGCAGGCGCACATCGGCGGTCACGTGTTCGCCGAACCACCCCGACTCGATCGCCTCGTCACCCGTCACCACCCACGCGTGTTCTCCCAGCGTCGCACGCCAGGCGGCGAGCACGTCCTCCCGCGCACCCTCGCGAACGTAGACATGGCGAGCCCGGACCTCTCCGCCGATCGCCTCGGTTCCCTCCAGGAGGTCCTCGCTGGCGTCCACATCGACCACGTTCGCGTCGAGCGCCACCATGCCGTGGTCGGCGACCACGGCCAGCAGGCCACCGGACGGCAGACCCTCGACGATCGACTCAACGAGTTTGTCGACCTGTCTCAGCTGCAGCCGCCACGCCTCCGAACCAGGTCCATGCAGGTGACCCACCAGGTCGAGATCAGCGTGGTAGCCGTAGCAGAAGCCGTTGTCGCCGACGACGCGGCGGATGGTGGCCGCCAGATCGCCCATGGTGTGCACGCCGACGAAAGTGCCGCCCCGCAGCGCCGCCCTCGTCAGCCCGGAGCCGGCGAACTGCGCGCCCGAGATGACGCTGACGGCGACGCCGGCCGACGACGCCCTCTCGAACACCGTCGTTGTGGGCTGCACCGTCTCCGGTTCAGCGCGGTCGCGTAGATCGTCGCCCCACGGGTGTGGCCGCCACCGCAGCGCGTTGATCACCCCGACCTCGGGCAGACGGAAGGTCATGCCGACCATGCCGTGTTCCCCGGACCGGCACCCCGTGCCGACCGCGGCCAGTCCGGCCGCCGTCGTGGCCGGGAATCCGACCTGCAAGGTGGCACTACGCATCCCGGCGAGCACGGGAGCGTCGTCGGTATGGGAGTCCAGAAGTTCTGCGCCCAGCCCATCGATGAGAAGCACACAGGCACCTGCAACGTCATAGTGCAGCGGGATGCGCGCCTCGAAGCCCGTCACACCCATCGCGGCGAGCACCGACGGTGCCACGTCGGCCAGGTGCGGTTCGGCCTGATCGGGCCGGGGGAGCGGCTCCACGTCAGAACTGCGGAAGCCGGACCACCTGCACGAAGAACTCGTCGATCTGGCGGACCGCGTTCATGAACTGGTCGAGGTCCACCGGCTTGGTGACATAGGCATTGGCGTGCAGCTTGTAGCTCCGCAGGATGTCTTCCTCCGCCGAGGACGTGGTGAGCACGACCACCGGGATGTGGCTGAGTCCGGAGTCGGACTTGATCTGCTCCAGCAGTTGTCGACCGTCGTATTTCGGCAGATTGAGATCGAGCAGAACCAGGTCCGGCGTGGGCGCGTCCTCGAAGCGTCCGCGCTTGTACAGGAAGTCGAGCCCCTCTTCACCGTCGTGGGCGACATGCAGGGTGTTCTTGATCTTGTTGTGCTCGAACGCTTCCCGCGTGATCAGCTCGTCCCCGGGGTCATCTTCGATGAGCAGGACGTCGATGGCGCGTTCAGCCGGTGTCATGATGCCGATCCTTCCAGTGTGGTGTCCGCGGTGTCATCCGCCGCCACGGGCAGCGTGAACCGGAAGCGGGTGCCCGCGGTGTAGGTCGTGTCGATCCAGATGTTTCCACCGTGGTGCTCGACGATCTTCTTGCACAGCGCCAGGCCGATCCCGGTTCCGGTGTACGCGTCGCGTCCGTGCAGACGCTGGAAGATGATGAACACCTTGTCGGCGAATTCGGGGGCGATACCGATCCCGTTGTCGGTCAACGAGAATGCCCAGCTCTGTTCGTCGCTGTCGCCGCCGGGTGCGCAGTCGATGACGATCCGCGGTTGGACACCGTCGCGCCGGAACTTCACCGCGTTGCCGACCAGGTTCTGCCACAGCATCGCCAGCAGCGTCGGGTCGCCCTTGACGGCGGGAAGCCCGTCGGCCGGTCGCTCGATCACCGCACCGGATTCCTCCACAGCGGTCGCGAGGTTTCCGAGCGCGTTGTCGAGAGCCTCGTCGAGGTCGACCGAGGTTTCGGTGGCATTCAGTCTGCCCACCCGGGAGAAGGTGAGCAGATCGTTGATGAGCACCTGCATCCGCTTGGCGCCGTCGACGGCGAAGCCGATGTACTCGACACCCCGTTCGTCGAGCTGGTCGCCGTAACGCTTTTCCAGGAGCTGGCAGAACGATGCGACTTTGCGCAGCGGCTCCTGGAGGTCGTGGGAGGCCACGTAGGCGAACTGTTCGAGCTCGGCGTTGGAGCGGCGCAGCTCTTCGGCGTGGGCGTCGAGCGCCTCCGCTGCGGCCCGGGACGCATCGAGTTCCTCGACGATGCGCTGGCGCATGTACTCGACGTCGTTGGCGATGCCACGAATGTCCTTCGGGCCCTGGGCAACGATGCGTTCGGCGAAGCTGCCCTCGGCGATGCGTCGGCAGGCCGCGGCAAGGGCGGCCAGCGGGCGGACCAGCGCGCGTCGGGTCAATACGGCCAAGACGACAATTGTCACCGCGAACGAGATGAGCATCGAAATCAGCACACCGTTGCGCCAGCCGCGAATCTGGGCGAGCTCGACGATGCCGTCAGTCCTGGCCTCCGCCAGGTGTTCATTCTGGGTATCGAAAAGCACTCGTAAGCGGTCGAATTCGCGCTTTCCGAGCCCCGCGGTGTCGACCGCCTGGGGGTTGCCTGCCCTGACGCTGGCGATGAGTGGCTCGGCGTAGTTCTCGCGCCACGCCCCCGAGGCCTGTTCGATTCGGTCGAGGTCGTCCAAGAGGTCGGGACGGTTCTGTTCCAGAATCCTGATGTCGGCCGACGCCTGCTGCTCGGTCAAGCGCCCCTCGTCATACGGGGCGAGGAATTGGGGATCGGCGGTGATGAGGTATCCGCGCACCGCGGTTTCCTGATCGCGCAACGCCGCCTGTAGCTGATAGGCAGACACCCGCGCCGGCTGGATGTTCTCGATCAACTGCCTCGACACCTGGTCGGTGCGATTGAGCAGGACCGCGACGGCGACTCCGCCGATCAGAAAGACCAATCCCATCACCGACAGCACGACGTACTGCCAGCCCTGCACGGTCAGGCTGGCCGCCGCGTCGCGGCGCCGCCGTTGCGGAGCGGTCACGAGGTCCGTTCTACCCGGACGACGGCGATGTCGTCGCTGATGCCGCCGTCGGCCGCGGCGCGCTCTTCGACGGCACTGATGAGCGCATCGACGAACGCTCGACCCGGCAGGTGGGCCAGCGAGCGAGCCAATTCGAGCAGCCCGGCCTCTCCGAGCCGTTCGTTGCCGCGGCCGATGTGTCCCTCGAAGAGTCCGTCGGTGAGCAGCACCAGCCCCTTACCCGCGGGGAGCTCGACCTGCTGCGGAACCCAGTCGCGTCCGTGCAGGCCCAGGGCGGGCCCTCCCGGCGGTTCGACCCATTCCACGGTTCCGCCCCCGTGTAGCAGCATTCCCGGATGTCCCGCGCGCACGGCGGTGACCATCGAACCGGTCGGTGGGATCCTCAGGCTCAGAACCGTCGCGAAGATGCCCCTGCCTGCGCGCTCGGCACGCAGGATCCGCTCCAGTTGATTCATGCGATCAGCGCCCTGCAGCCCCGCGAGGGTGAGGGCACGCCATGCGATGCGAAGCGCCACCCCGAGCGCGGCTTCATCCGGACCGTGCCCCGCGACGTCGCCGATCATCACGTGCACGGTGCGGTCCGGCGTCTGCACGAAGTCGTAGAAGTCGCCGCCGAGCAGAGCGTTCTCCCGGCTGGGACGGTACTGACTGACGATCTCGACGCCCGGGTTGTCGAGCAGCAGAGGGGACGGGAGCAGGCCGCGTTCGAGCCGGGCATTCTCACGCGCCCGCAACTGGCTGGCATGCAGGTCGACTGCGGTCAGCTCGGCGCGCTTGCGCTCGATCGCATACAGCACGGCGCGGCGCAGCACCTCGGGGTCGACGCGGTCTTTGACGAGGTAGTCCTGGGCTCCGGCGGAGACCGCCGAGACTCCGAAGTGCTCGTCGTTGAGACCGGTGAGGACCACGACGGGGATCGTCGCGTCCTGTTTGGCGATCCGGTTCAGGCCGTCGATCCCGTCGGTGTCGTGCAGATGCAGGTCGAGCAGGATGCAGTCGGGTCGGGCTATCGAGATCTCCTGCTCGGCCCTGGCCATCGATTCGGCCCAGACCACGTCGATGCTGAGTCCTGCGTCGGCGATCAACTCCTCGACCAGGATTGCGTCGGCGCGGTCGTCTTCCACCAGGAGCAGCGACAACGCCTCGCCGTCATTGGGGGCAGCCATGATCCCCGGCATCTTTGCAGGCGCGCGCGCACTGCGCGGGCCAATATGTTCGATCGACAATTCTGAGGAGAATACCCGGGCCCCGTCCCACTTGGACAACACCTCGGACGGCGTTGCGAGCCGCACTTCGGGGACGGGCGCTGGTAATCTGCGACCGGTCGCCGGTTCCGACAGGGTCGCACCCGACCTTCCGAAGGGGGCCGTTCTGCCCCTGGACGTTGTTTGCCTCAGGGACCCGGCCTGTCACTTGCCGACAACGATGCCGCCTGGAAGCCGATCGAAATCTTGACGAAATGAGTGGTGTGCGCACCGGTGAGATCCGCGCCCTGTCGGGCCTGCGCATCGTGGCCGCGCTGTGGGTCGTGCTCTTCCACTTCCGTCCGATCGTTGCCGAGGCGGCACCGGGGTTCAGCGAAGCGTTGGCGCCGGTGCTCAACGCCGGCGCCCAGGGCGTCGACCTGTTCTTCATCCTGAGCGGCTTCGTTCTGACATGGAACTACCTCGAGCGGATGGGCGGCGCCTGGAACACCAGGGACACGCTGCGCTTCCTGTGGCTGCGGCTGGCGCGGGTATGGCCGGTGTACCTGGTGACGATGCACCTGGCCGCGGCGTTCGCGATCTTCACGCTGTACGTGGGCGCGTTTCCGCTGCCCCCGCCGGTCATCGAATCGCTGAACGCGCTGAGCTGGCTCAAGCAGTTCTTTCTCGTGCAGCTGTGGTTCCAGCCGTATTTCGACGGGTCCAGTTGGAACGGGCCCGCGTGGTCGATCAGCGCGGAGTGGCTCGCCTACCTGCTGTTCGGCGGGCTGGTGCTGATCATCTTCCGGATCGCCGCGGCGACGCGCGCACGCGGTCTCTTCTGGCTCGCGATCGCCGCAGCGATGGCCCCGACACTGTTGCTGCTTGCTCACGGCGTCTTCTACACGCCGTGGAGCTGGTTGCCGCGCATCGTCATGCAATTCACCGCCGGCGCACTGGCCTGCGCGGCTGTCCGCAAGCTGGTGCTCTCCGACCGTGCCAGGAGGTCGGCCGGCGTGATGTCGCTGCTGCTGTGCGCCGCCATCGTGGGCGGGCTCTATCTCCTCGATACATGGCCGCCAGGAGAGATGATCGACGCAGGCGGACTGGTCGACGTGCTCTTCGTCCCGCTGGTCATCACGCTGTCGGTGGGCGCAGGCACGCTGCCTGCGCTGCTGTCGACACAGGTGATGGTCTACCTCGGCCACATCTCTTTCGGCCTCTACATGGTGCACGAGATCGTGCACACGGCGTGGAACTGGACCGTGCTGCAATTCTCGATCGACCTGACGCCGAGCTGGTGGTCCAAGATCGTCGTCCTGGGCCTCATCCTGTTCGCCGGAATCGCGGCGGCGTTGCTCTACCACGTGGTGGAAGAACCGGCGCGGCGGTGGATGAGGCGCATGATCGAACCCGGCAAACCGCGCGCCTCCGAGCTCGCGGAGCCACCCGCAGGTAGGCTGCAATCCGTCGCCGCCCGGGCCGGCTGAGGTCACCGGCGAGCGGCGAGTCGTCGGGGCAATAAGAGTCCACCAACCCCTAGGCTGGTGAAGTGAGTCGCCTTCTGACAGTGGTGCTTTCCCTCGCGGTGCTCTTCGGCGCCGCGTACGCACCCGTACCCGAAGTTCAGCAGCGAGAGGTGCGGTACACCGACTTCGCCAGCAATCGCGTTGCCGTGATCGGCGATTCCTATACCGCGGGCAGCAGCGAGGGCGGTAACGGTCCTGAGGGCTGGACCCCGCGCGTGTGGGAGGAGCTCACTGAGCACGGGATCGCCGTCTCGCCGACGGTTGCCGCCGAGGGCGGCGCCGGATACTGCACCCGCGGCAATCGTGGCGGCGTCTTCGAGGATCTCACCGTCCGCGCCGTCAAACCCGACGACGTGCTCGTGGTGTTCTTCGGGTCGCGCAACGACATGCAGGTGGAGCCCACCAGACTGTCGGTCGCCATGTACGGCACGCTGCGGCTGGCGCGCCAGATCGCCCGCTCCGCCGAGCTGCTCGTCATCGGCCCGCCGTGGCCCACCACCGACCCGCCGCCGGAGGTCCTGAGGATTCGCGACGTGCTCAGCTATCAGGCGGACCTGGCCGGAGCGACGTTCGTCGATCCGATTGCGGCTCGCTGGTTCGCCGGCCGACCCGAGCTGATCGGCAAGGACGGCGTTCACCCCACCGACGCCGGACACGCGTACATGGCGGAGAAGATCGCGCCGCTGATCAGTTCCAAGCTGCACCCCTTCTGAGCCGGCCCACCACGCCGAAATCCACCACTTGTGGCCGAAGCACAAGCGGACGCCGGCAAGAGGTGGATTTCGCGGCAGGGACCATTGAGAAAGGGGCGCCCGACCGGATTTCCGGCTGGGCGCCCCTTCCCGCGGGCTGCCGAATGAGTTTCTAGTCGAGGTCGAACCGGTCGGCGTTCATCACCTTGGTCCACGCCGCGACGAAGTCCTTGACGAACTTCTCACTTGCGTCGTCCTCGGCGTACACCTCGGCCAGCGCGCGCAGTTGCGAGTTCGACCCGAACAGCAGGTCGACCCGGCTGGCGGTGTACTTGTCGGCGCCGGTGGCGCGGTCCTTGCCGACGTAGGTGCCGTCGTCTGCCGAGGACGGCCCCCACTTGGTCGACATGTCGAGCAGGTTGACGAAGAAGTCGTTCGTCAACTGTCCCGGCTTGTCGGTGAGCACGCCGAGTTTGGTGCCGCCGTAGTTGGTGTCGAGCACCCGAAGGCCGCCGATGAGCACCGTCATCTCCGGAGCGGTGAGATTCAGCAGGTTGGCCCGATCGATCAGCTCGTACTCCGCCGGCAACGGCAGACCTTTGCCGACGTAGTTGCGGAAGCCGTCGGCCTTGGGCTCCAGGTAGGAGAACGAGTCGACGTCGGTCTGCTCCTGTGTGGCATCTCCGCGGCCCGCGGTGAACGGAACCTCCACATCGAATCCCGCTGCCTTGATGGCCTTTTCGAGGCCCACGACACCGCCGAGAACGACGAGGTCGGCGAAGGACACCGCCACACCGGCCGAGCTCTGGATCTCCTCAAGCTTGGCGATCACCGGGGTCAGCTCGTCGGTCTCGTTGGATTCCCAGCCGAGTTGCGGCTGCAATCGGATCCGGCCGCCGTTGGCGCCACCTCGCATATCGCTGTGACGATAAGACGAGGCCGCCTTCCATGCCGTCGAAACCAGCTGCGACACAGTCAGACCCGAATCGGCGATCGCAGCCTTGAGCGTCGCGACGTCGGCGTCCGACAGCGGTGTGCCTGCTGGCACGATGTCCTGCCAGAGCCAGGTCTGCTTGGGCACCAGCGGCCCGAGGTAGCGGACCACCGGGCCCATGTCGCGGTGCAGCAGCTTGAACCAGGCCTTGGCGAACTCCTCGGCGAGTTCCTCCGGATGGTCCAGCCAGCGCCGGGTGATCTTCTCGAAGCCCGGATCCATCCGCATCGTCAGGTCGGTGGTGAGCATGCTCGGATGAGTCTTGCCCTCACCCTGGGCCATCGGCACCGTGTTGGCCCAGCCACCGTTCTTGGGCTTCCACTGGTAGGCGCCCGACGGGCTCTTGGTCAGCTCCCATTCGTTGCCGTACAGGATCTCGAGGAAGCTGTTGTCCCACTTGGTCGGAGTGTGCGTCCAGGTCACCTCCAGGCCACTGCTCACGGTCTCGTTGCCGACACCGGAGTTGGCCCAGCCCAGACCCTGCAGCTCCAGGGCGGCGGCCTCGGGCTCGGGGCCGTTCTCGACCGCGGTGCCTCCGTGTGCCTTCCCGAACGTGTGCCCTCCGACGATCAGCGCCGCGGTCTCCACGTCGTTCATCGCCATCCGGCCGAACGTTTCCCGAATGTCGGTGGCCGCGGCCAGCGGGTCCGGAACACCCTCGGGGCCCTCGGGATTGACGTAGATCAGGCCCATATGGCTGGCGCCCAGGGGGTTCTCCAGCTTGGTGCGGTCGCCGTCGGCGCCCGCGTAGCGCTCCTGGGAACCGAGCCATTCGTGCTCGGCGCCCCAGTAGATGTCCTCCTCGGGCTCCCAGTAGTCCGGCCGGCCGAACGCGAACCCGGCGGTCTTGAAGCCCATGTGCTCCAGGGCGCGGTTGCCGGCGAACACCAGCAGATCCGACCAGGAAAGCTTCTTGCCGTACTTCTTCTTGACCGGCCACAGCAGGCGGCGGGCCTTGTCCAGGCTGACGTTGTCGGGCCAGCTGTTCAGCGGCGCGAAGCGCTGCATGCCTTTTCCGCCGCCGCCGCGCCCGTCGACCACCCGGTAGGTGCCTGCCGCGTGCCAGGTCATCCTGATGAAGAACGGCCCGTAATGCCCGAAGTCGGCGGGCCACCAGTCCTGCGAGTTCGTCATCACGGCGTCGACGTCGGCGCTCAGCGCATCGACGTCGAGGGTCTTGACGGCCTCGCGGTAGTCGAAGTCCGGATCGAGCGGGTTGATGGCTTCCGGATCCTTCTGCAGGATCTTCAGATTCACCGCGTTGGGCCACCAGTCGCGGTTGCTTCCGCCCTCGACGGGAGGCTTGATCAGCATCGGACACTGGGCCTCGGTGGGCTCGGTCTGCGCCTCACCGATGGGGGGACTTGTCTCGGGCACTGCGTTTCCTTCCGTGAATGGTGCGTTGGGCTGTGATCACGGGTGTGATCGAGAAATCTCCTCGGTGCCGCACTGGGGGCAGAGCCCCCAGTACACGACCTCCGCCTCGTCGACGACGAATCCGTCGAGACTGCCGACGGGGTCGAAGGGCACGAGGCAGGGCGCCTCACCGACGGCGCAGTCGACGTCGGCGATGACGCCACAGGACCGGCACACCACGTGATGGTGGTTGTCGCCGACCCGGGATTCGTAGCGGGCCACCGATCCTGACGGCTGGATCTTGCGGACGAGTCCGACGGTGGTCAGGGCTGCCAGTACGTCATAGACAGCCTGCCGCGACACGTCGGGTCGCGCAGAGCGCACGGCGCCGAAAATCGTGTCCGTGTCGGCGTGAGGGTGCGCGGACACCGCCTCGAGCACAGCGAGCCTCGGGCGGGTGACGCGTAGATCTGCGCCGCGCAGACGCTCCGCGTAGTCCGAAGTCACAGGAGAGGTTCTACGCCGGTTTCTGGACTGAGTCAAGAATCTAACCGGCTCGCTTACCGTGTCCTGATACGGTGCCCGGGTGATCCGAAATGTTGTTCTGGCAAAGCTGAAGACCGGTCATGACGCCGCCGAGATCGAGCGCATCCAGGACGGTCTGCGTCACCTGAACACGCCGGGAACGATCCGTTACACCGTCGGAACGGACGCCGGACTGCGAGAGGGCAACTGGGACTTCGTCATCGTGGCGGACTTCGAGGATGCCGCCGCCTACCGCGCATACGACGAGGACGCCGCACACAACGAACTGCGCGCCCGCCTGGCGCCGTTCGTCGATCAGATCGCCCGCGCGCAGCTCACGATTCCCGAGACCTGAGCGCGCATTCTCACCGACCGCCGGACGCGTCGGTGAGGACAAGTTAACGCATTCGGAAACCTGCGCTCGGCCCACCGTTACGGGAGACGCCCACCCTCTCGAGATGAGTCTCTTCGACCAGATCGGTGGGCCGTCGGCCGTCACGGCGGCTGTCGATGATCTTTACCGCAGGCTGATCGCCGATCCCGCGCTGACGCCCTACTTCGACGGCGTCGACATGAGACGGCTCAAGGCACATCAGCGTTCGTTCATCGCCGCCGCGATCGGTGGCCCTGACCCCTACCTCGGGCGATCGATGCGAGAAAGTTACGCGCGGTACAAGATCCAGGCCGACCACTTCGACAGGGTGGTCGATCACCTGGTCGAGACCCTCAGCGATCTCGGAGTCAGCGGTGCCGTCATCGAGCGGATCGGCGCCAACCTGGCCCCACTCAAAGCCGACGTCGTGACGCCGGACACGGCGGCGTTCGCCGGCTGAGCCTCACAACCGCCGGGAGTACCGCCGCACGAATCTGCGCAGAATCTCCATCGGATGGGTCACCTGACGTTGTCGCGCAGCATCTTTCAAGGATTCGGCGGTGTCCGGCGCGAAATAGCCGTGGTTCTTGTACACGTCGATACGAGTGCAGATGCCATCGAGGTCCAGTTCGGGATGAAACTGGGTGGCATACACGTTGGCGCCGACCCGGAAGGCCTGCACCGGGCAGTCGGCAGAGGTGGCCAGGCTGACGACGCCGTCGGGCAGCAGGGTAGCCGCCTCCTTGTGACCGCCGAACGCATCGAAAGTGTCGGGCAGTCCCGCGAACAACGGATCCCGGCGGCCCTCGTCGGTCAGATCGACCGTCACCCCGCCGACTGGTTCGCTGTGCGACCGGTCGATCACCGCTCCGACGGCGGTGCCGAGTGTACCCACGCCGTAACAACATCCGAGAAAAGGAAAGTCCGTGGCGATGACGTCGTCGAGCAGAGCGGCCAGCTCCGCCTCGACACGGCGCTGCGTCGTCGTCTTGGTCGCGGGGTCGTCGCTGACGGTGTAGGGCCCACCCCCGAGGATGATGCCCGACCACTGCGCCAGATCGATGTCACCGAGCTCGCGGTGTGTCAGCCGAATGCGGGGCATGCCGGCCTCGTCGAGCCCGGCGAATCGCCTCATCGCCCGGTACTCGTCGTCGGCTGCTTCGTCCTCACCACGGATGGACAACAGCAGAAAGGGGGCGTCGGCCACGGCTCAAGACTAACGACGGGCTAACTTTGTCCGACAGTGAGAACGCTCATCGAATTCGACGACGCCCCGGTGTTCGCCGTCCCGACCGCCGACGGCACCCGGGAGGGCGTGCTGCTCGACGGTCCGCAGGCCTGGGGCGAGTTCAGTCCGCCGGCCGGCGCTGACGACGCGCAGGCTGCGCGCTGGCTGACCGCGGCCATGGAACCGAGCACCGTGGGCTGGCCCGATGCGGTCAGGGGCCGCGTGCCGGTGGCTGACGCCGCGACACGCGCCGTCATCACCGTGCATGACGTCGAGGACGCTGTCGCCCAGGTGCGAGCGCACGAGTCGGCTTCGGAGATCGTCGAGCTGCTCTGCCGGACTCCGGCCGAGGCACGCTCCGTCCGGCAGCGCGTCGATGTGCCGATCGCCGTGGACCTGCCGATGCTGGAGGCGGATCCGGGATGCGCCGACGCCGCGATATTGCGGTGCGGCGAACTCGGGGGAGTGCGACGCGCCCTGCGCCGTTTCGAGAAGCTCGGTCTTCCTGCGCTGGTGAACTTCACCGGCACCACGAGTGTGGGCCTGGCCGCAGACGTCGCACTGGCAGCAGCACTGCCGGAGCTTCCGTTCGCCTGCGGCCCCATTCCTGATTGGCTCAGTCAGTCAGACATCGTCTCCGCGTCGCGCTCGCTGGTGCCCGCAGACGGATTCCTCCCGGCAGCACCGATGCCCGCCGCCCCCAGTCGAGAGGGGCTCGCGCGCTTCCGGGTCGCCGACCCCGCGCGCATCGACCACTGGCGCGCAGTTGTGCACCGGGCTGCCGCCCTCATCTAGCCGCACGAGGAGAACCCGCACGGGTCCGGCAACCGAAGTAAGCCTTTGCCAACCTTGACGATGTTCCCTCCGTGCGGTGGTTGCGATTTCAACCGAGGTGCAGAGCGGGCCCGAAAGTGCCTGCGCGAACTGCGGCCACGGTGGCGCGAAGTAACACTTCGTTGCAGAACGTTTCGACCACGGTGAAAAGCTCCCCAGCACCGCAGATCACCGCGCTGAACGTGAGTTATCAAGAAGTTCTCGACATTTCGCTGCTCGCCACGGCACAGCAGAAGGCCAGGGAGACTGCAAACAATTGCAGTCGCGAAAGCGCTGCCGGCCGCGCCACGAAGTTGCGCACCGAAATTCGCGGAGTTTGCCACAACGCTCACAACCAGTTGCATACCGCGGATAATCGTCGGCGGGGGTCCGTGGTGTCAGGAGGTATGAGTGGCGGCGATCCTGGTGGACACGAAGGACCCTCGAAAGGCCAAGGAGGTATTCGCCGACACCTATGCACTGCAGGTCTCCCCACTGCACTGCCACCAGACCAAGTTCCACGGACGGTTGCAGCGTTCACAGGTCGGTTCCATCACCATCGACGACGTGGTCATCGGTGTCGACGTCGGCTTTCAGCGCCGTCCGTCGGACCGCATACTGCTGACCCGTATTCACTCAGGGGTGGTACATGCCGCCCAGGGTGACTCCTCCTGCGATGTCTTCACCGAAGGAGATGTGGCGGCGCTCGGAGCCCTCACCCACCATCCCGTCGCAGGGACGAGTTGCGGTCGCGCTCAGCACTACACAGTCGTGTCCATCGACCGGAGCATCCTCGACGCGGCGGCTTGGTCCGAGGCAAAAGGCTTGCACCGGGTGGAACTACTGGGCCAGGCACCCGTCTCAGATGAAGCCGGTCGGCGAATGGCCAAGGCCATCGACTACGCCACTGCGCTGGCTGTCGCCGATCCTGCGGCAGCCACCGACCCGCTCGTAGCCGCCTCACTGCAGCGACACCTCGCCGCGATGATCCTGACGACGTTCCCGCTCAAGAGAACTCACGAGGGCGACAACCGCGAGGGGACGCCGCCGCCCCTAGCCGAAGCCATGACGTATATCGAAGAGCATGTCGACGCAGACGTCACCCTCGCCTCGGTCGCCAAAGCCGTTCACACATCCACGCGTTCCCTACAGCTGATGTTTCGTAAACACTGCGGCTGCACCCCCATGCAGCACCTCCGCGACGTGCGGCTGCAGCGCGCACACGCCGACCTGCTAGCCGCCGGCCCGTCCTCCACATCGGTTTCCGCGGTGTCGATGCGGTGGGGATTCGGCCATTCCGGCCGTTTCGCCGCCCGTTACCGCGAGCGCTTCGGGGAAAGCCCCTCGGTCACCCTGCAGCGTTCGCCCCGCGTTGATCCGCCCGCAGAAGCAGCGGCTGACCCGGCTCTGCCGTAACACAGCCGGAAAACCGGTTGCACCGCCACACCCAGGCGGCGTTGACTGGTGCCATGCACCCGTCAAGCGCACCGTGGGATCGGTTGCGGCAGAACGCTATTGGTGGCGCGTTCGGCCGGGACCGGAATGTGGCGGTCGCACCGCCTCAGTCCTGCTTGCTGATCAAGCGGGTCAAAGCCTCCCGGTCGGGGGCCAGAAGCTCGTCGATCCGCGGCTGGTTGACGTCGGCGACGATGATCTCGCCAACCTCCTGATAGACGTCGCTGAAGATGCCGTGCGCCTTCATCTTGTCGGTCTGATAAATGTTGTCCTCGGTCGGCGTCACGTAGTAGACGATCTCTGCCTTGAACCGGTGGATCAGCCACAGATGGATGATGTCCATCAGGCGCTTCTGCCGCAGGTGCTCGGCGAACGTGTTCTGGTCCCGGATCGTCAGGATGCTGCGGCCGTGCCGATCCTTGATCGGGTCGACTACGACGTTGGCCAGCGGCGATGCGCCGTCTTCGGCACCGTCGCCGAGTATCTGCAGATCGAGGATGTCCGAGCCGGCCCGCCGCGGGCGTAGCTGTACACGAAGCCGCTCGGACAGCTGGTAGTGCTCGCCCCAGAGCGCCAGCCATTCCTCCAGCAGCTTCTTCGGCACCTCGGTCTGTACGAGGTGCTGATGCTGGGTCGAGCCCTTGCCCATCGATTTCGTGGTCGCCGTGCGGCCCGAGGACGCAGCGAGCGCGGCATCGCTACGTGGCCCACCGACGAGGGTCTGCGGTGTGCGGTAGGGAGATTCGACCAGTCGCATCTTGCGTTGCAGTCGGGCCAGCGCGAGCATGCCTTCCTGACGCAGTGAGGTCGCGAACTCCTCGGACGCCACACCGTCGACCTGGTGCCCGCCGTAGGTGATGAAGTTGAACACGAAGCCCAACTTGCCGATCTCCTCGGGGAACGCCCGCATCTGCTCGTCGGACATCCCGGTCGTGTCCCAGTTGAACGACGGTGACAGGTTGTAGGCCAGCATCTTGTCCGGATAGACGGCGTGGATCGCGTCGGCGAACTGCTTCGCGTCCGCAAGGTCGGCGGTCTTGGTTTCCATCCAGAGGATGTCGGCGAACGGCGCGGCAGCCAGCGACTTGGCGATCGCGTACGGGATACCGCCGCGGACCTGGTAGTAACCCTCCGGCGTCTTCACCCGCTCGCAGTCCCAGGCGACGTCGGCGCCGAGCTCCTTGGCCTTCTCCCTCGCGGTGTACAGCGGCGCGCGCTCGGCGAATGCGCGCCACTCGGCGACGCTCATCGCGGCAGGCTCTCCTTCGCGCTCACGGAATTCCAGCAGCTCGGCGACGGCCTCACCGTAGGTGTTGAGACCGGCGTCGTCCTGCCACGCGTCGACGAACCGCGACTCGACCTTGTCGAAGGCGGCGTCGAGGGACGCTTCGGCGCCGTCCTGCCACCCCGCGGCGGTTTCGTCGATGAGCGCCAGTACGCCTTGGCGCTCCAGCCACGCCTCGGCGCTCGCGTATTCCCCGTCCGGCAGGGCGTAGAGAAGGTGCCCGTTCAGCTCGGTGACGCCCTTGTCGTAGAAGCGGCGCACCATCGCCAGGAAGCACGACTTGTACGACGGGATCTTCAGGTTCGTGGCCCCCAGCAGGAACGGCTGATCGCGTTCGTCAGCCTTGCTGTCGATCAGGTTGGCCGCCTCGGCATCGGTTCTCGCGACGATGATGCCGGGCACCCGCATGATGTCGAGCTGGAAGCGCGCGGTGTTGAGGCGCTTGATCTGCTCGTCGGAAGGCACCAGCACCTTGCCGCCCTGGTGTCCGCACTTCTTGGTACCCGGGCGCTGGTCCTCGATGTGGTAACCCGGCACGCCGTTCTCGACGAAACGCCGGATCAGGTTGCGCACGTGGGGATCCCCGCCGTGGCCGGTGTCGGCGTCGGCGATGATGAATGGCCGGTAGTCGTACGCCGGTGTCGACTTCCGTTGCTCTTCGGTCATCTGCAGTCGCAGGTACTGCTGATTGCGGTCTGCCGTCAACAGGGCGCGCACGATGCCTGCCGCTTCTTCGGGCACCTGGCTCAGCGGATAGCTCGCGAGGTCCGGGCCCGGGTCCTCGCTGATCGACCCCTTGGCCGAGGTCGCCCACCCGCCCAGGTAGATGCCCTCGATCCCCATCCGCTTCATCACCACAGCCTGGCCGGGGGAGTACGGACCGAATGTGGTGATGCTCTTGCCGTTGGCGAACAGTTCACGTAGATGCGGGTAGAACGCGGTCGCCGCCTCGCGGGCAACCGGATAGTCGGCGGGAATGGTGCCGCGCTGCTCGGCGACCTGGCGCGCGGTGTACAGCCGGATGATGCCTTCGAAGCGGGGGCTGTCGAAGTAGCTTTGCGTCTCGGCGACGTCGCGCTCGAAGGGTGTCTGCGGCTGGAGGTCAGCCTCGATGATGGCCATAACCCACCCTACGACCGCCGACGGGCTCCCCGCGGTCACTTGGAGAGTTGGGAGCTATTTGGTACCGAAGATGCGGTCGCCCACGTCACCGAGGCCGGGCAGGATGTATCCACGCTCGTCGAGCTCGCGATCGACGGCTGCGGTGTAGATCGGCACCTCCGGATGCGCCTGCGTCATCGCCGCGATCCCTTCCGGGCACGTGAGCAGGCAGACGAATTTGATCGACTTCGGACGGTATTCCCGGAGGCGTTCCACCGCCGCGATCGCGGAGTTGCCGGTGGCCAGGAGCGGATCCACCACGATCAGGTCGCGCTCGTGCAGATCGCCGGGCATCTTGAAGTAATACTCCACAGCGACAAGGGTTTTCGGGTCCCGGTACAGGCCGATATGGCCGACTCGCGCCGACGGGACCACCTCCAGCATGCCGTCGAGGATGCCGGTGCCGGCCCGCAGGATGGAGACGAACACCAGCTTCTTGCCGTCGATTGCGTGACCCTTTGTGTGCTCCAGTGGCGTCTCGACCTCGACCTCGTGCAACGCGACATCGCGCAGTACCTCGTAGGCCATCATCGCCGACACCTCACGCACCAGTCGCCTGAAGCTGTTGGTGGACGCTTCTTTCCGGCGCATCAGTGTGAGCTTGTGCTGCACCAGCGGATGATCCACGACGTGTACCGCCACTAGAACACCGTCCCATCGCTGTCGACCGTCAGAGGGGGCAGCCCGTTGCGCAGGCGGTGCGCCGATGCGCGCCCCGCCGCCCAGGTGCCGCCCTCGAGCACACACGCGAGCGGCATCCGGTGGGCGTCGACACCGAGCACGGTGCGCACCAGCGGCGCCAACTCGTCGAGCAGCGCCACCGTCAGCGCCCGCCACTCCACCACCAGCTCGTGCCCGGGTTCCCAGGTCTGGCGTGCGACCGCGCGGTCGCAAAGCGCCAGCACCCCGCCGTCGAGGAGCAGCCCCCCATTGCGGTACTCGGGCAATCCCGTCAGTGCGTCCATTTGCAGCACGTCGACCCCCGCCCATTCGAACGGCTCGATCAACGAGTACGTCAGCCATTGGGTCAGCTTGTGAAACGGCATCCAGCCCGCCGTGAGCCCTGGCCCCTGCACCGCTTCGTGTCGCCAGCAGTCTCCGAGTGCGATGCCCTCGATACTGTTGCGCGACAACCAGATCGACGACAGCGCGGACAGCAGGACCGTGAGGATGTCGTGTGCGTGCACCTCGCCGGACACTGCCAGCACATCGAACAGACCGCCTGGCCTGCCATGTTCGCCGAACCGGTCGGGCTGGGCCGCCAACGCATCGCCCAGCCTGTGCATCAACGCCAATCGCCCATCCAATCCCACCAGCGGGTTGGCGGGCGTGACCTGGAAGATCTCGGCGAGACGCGCCTCGCTCAAGGCCCGGAGACCGTTGGCGTCGACCTGCAGCGGCCTGGAGGGGTCGCTCGAAAATCCGCCCGTCACGAAGCCGTGCCAGGTCGCCACGCCCAGCCCCTCGGAGCGGCTGTACCGGGAGCTCACGTCGTCCCGCGTCTCTACGTATCCCCACTCGGCCCCCGCGCCGGCGTCCAGCAGCACGCTCACCACGGTGAGGTCGATCATCGCCCGCGCCCGCTCCCGCGACCCGACGCCGTCGAGCAGAGTGTCGAGCTCGGCCTTGCGGTCGACGCCGCCGACTTCGAAATGCCGCCATCTGCTGTGATAGGGAATGTCGAGATCCGGGAACCGTTCCCGGGTCAGTGCGGCGACGTCCTCGGCGACTCTGCCCAGTGCAGCGTCGTCGACGGTGAACCAGCGCGAATCGCCGGCGCGCGCACGCTCCAACAGCTGCCCGGACCGCTGCCGCACCGCAGCCGTCGTCCGCAACAGTGCCGCAGCTTTCTGCTCTTCGCGCAGGCGCTCATCGGCTGCTGTCATAGCCCCCGGCCCTTGGCCTTCTTCAGCTCCTCGACATCGGGCACCGCGCCCGGCGTGTAGTAACCGGCCGCCGTCTTGGCATCGATCTCGACCTGGGCATCCGCGGGAATCAGCTCGTCCGGAATCGAAACTCGGTCGCCCACTTCGATTCCGGACCCGGTGATGGCGTCGTACTTCATGTTGCTCATCGACACCAGGCGGTGAATCTTGCGGATACCGAGCCAGTGCAGGACATCGGGCATCAACTCCTGGAACCGCATGTCCTGTACGCCTGCCACACATTCGGTGCGGGCGAAGTACTGCTCGGCGGTGTCTCCGCCGACCTGGCGTTTGCGTGCGTTGTAGACGAGAAATTTCGTCACCTCGCCGAGAGCGCGGCCTTCCTTGCGCGAGTAGGCGACCAGGCCGACGCCGCCGCGCTGTGCGCCCTGGATGCACTCTTCGATGGCGTGGGTCAGATAGGGACGGCAGGTGCAGATGTCGGAGCCGAACACGTCGGACCCGTTGCACTCGTCGTGGACTCGGGCGGTCAGTTCGACGGACGGGTCGGCGAGAGCGCGCGGGTCACCGAAGATATAGATGGTCTGCCCCCCGATGGGCGGAAGGAAGACGTCGAGATCCGAGCGCGTCACGAGTTCGGGATACATGCCGCCGGTCTCTTCGAAGAGGACTCGCCGCAAATCGGTCTCGCTGCAGCCGAATCGCTGCGCGACGCCCGGCAGGTACCAGACCGGCTCGATAGCCGCTTTGGTCACCTGCGCTGCCCCCGTGGACAGCAACACGCGCCCGTCGGGGATCAACCGCGCCTTCGCGATGGCGTCGTGAACCTCGGGCAGTATCACCTGTGCTTTGGTGACGGCAATGGTCGGGCGGATGTCCAGACCGGAGGCGATCTGGCGAGCGAACACGTCGGCGACCGTGGCGCCCCACGGATCGAGGCTGACGATCGTCTCCGGGTCTGTCCACTGCGGGTGCGGGCCGATGATGTCGGTCGGCGCGGTGTTGGTCAGATCGGCGCGGTGCTCCCGCGAGAGCTTGCCCGCCGCGACAGCGAGCGCCCGATACACCCCGTAGGCGCCGCTGTGGGTCCCGACGACGTTGCGATGCGCACGCGTGGTGGTGGTTCCGACGATTGGTCCGCGCTCCTGCGCTGTCGGCGCGCCCCAACGCAGTCCGGGTGCATCGCTGCCTCCGCTGTGCGAGGTCAACCTGATGTGCCCGCCAGAGGACCTGCCGGTTGGTGGCGCCTCGTCGGGAGACATCGACCTCCTCGCTACTGCTCGCTCGTCGGGAATCCGCAAGCATAGTCAGTGCGAGACCCTGACGCCTCGGCTCCGCGCTGCGGGGCTGCCGGCGTTTCGGTCGCTCGACTACTCACACGGGCCAGGACTCCTGGCGGTAGGCGGCGTCGAAGAACATCCACTCATAGCGCGAGGTCGTCACAAAATGGGCGCGCGCGGCCGATTCGTCGGCCGCGGCGAGCCCGGGGCCGATGCGGTCGGCGAGGGCAAGCACCTCGCTGACGGTGGCGGCGAACTCGTCGCCGCCGTAGCTGTCGATCCAACGTTGGTAGCGCGCATCGGTCGACCCGCGCGTCAGAAGTTCCGCTCCCACTTCGGCATAGATCCAGTAGCAGGGGAGTACCGCGGCCAGACCGTCGGCGAAGCTTCCGCCATAGACGGTTGCGAGCAGATAGCTGTTGTAGGCCATCGTCGTCGGCGCCACCGACGCCGCATCCACCGCGTCGGCGGAAAGGCCGAGCGCGGGCAGAAGTTCGCTGTGCAGCGACAACTCGACATCGAACACCTCGGCGGCGTGTCGGGAGAACATCGCGGTGTCGGCCAGCGTCGGCGCCTTCGCGGCAACGCCGGCAAGCGCGCGGGAGTAGGTGCGCAGATAGTGCACGTCCTGGGCGACGTAGCCGGCGAACACGTCTGCCGGGAGGCTGCCGTCGGTGAGACCGCCGATGAACGGGTGGTCCAGGATCGCGGCGTAGATCGGGGCGATCTGCGACCACAGCGATGCCGTCCAGGTGCCGGGTTCGTTGCGGCCGATGCGCGGCGTCGCGGGCATGTCGGTATTCCTTCCAGCGATGAGTTTCAGGCGGCCGGGCGGTCGACACCGATGTCGGAACGAAGCACAACCGAACGAACCTGCCGGAGGGTGACTGTAATGAGTGAAGTGACAGCGCTGCCGCCTGTGGTCGACGCGACCACCTGGCGGACGGCCCTTGACGAGCTCCGCAAGCGCGAAAAGGCCGCGACCCGTGAACTCGACGCGATCGCCGCCCAGCGCCGGCGCCTGCCCATGGTCGAAATGCCCGACTACACGCTGATGGGCGGGGACGGGCCGGTGCGGCTCGCCGACATTTTCGACGGCCGTTCACAGCTGATCGTCTACAACCACATGTGGGACGACGGCGCGCAGTGGCAGTGCGGCGGATGCACCGGCTACACCTCGCAGTTCACCCGCCTGGACTTTCTGGACAACTACGACGCGAAATTCGTGATCGTCACCTCGGGACCCATCGATGAAGCGCTGGCCTACCGGGACAAGGTGGGTAACAAGATGGAGTGGTATTCGTCGTCGGAGAGTCCCTTCGCAGCCGATGTCGACGCCGCGCCGGGAACCGGATTCGGGGTCAACGTGTTCTTGCGAGACGGCGAGAAGGTCTACCGGACGTGGCACACGAACGGTCGGGGCACCGAACAGCTCAGCCACACCTTCGCCCTGATCGACCTCCTTCCGTGGGGCCGTCAGGAGGAGTGGCAGGACTCGCCGGACGGCTGGCCGAAGAGCCCCACGTATTCGAAGTGGCTGGACTCTCCGGACGTCGCGCGCCTGTACGGCTCCTAACCCCGCCGCGACGGCACGCGGCACACTTGGCAGACTGTGGCCATGGCACAGATAACGTTGCGTGGAAACCCGATCAACACCGTTGGTGAGCTGCCCGCCGTCGGAGCCGCCGCACCTGGATTCACACTCACGGGTACCGATCTCGGCACGATTTCCGACGAGCAGTTCCGCGGCAAGCCTCTGCTGCTCAACATCTTTCCGTCGGTGGACACGCCCGTCTGCTCGGCCAGCGTGCGCAAGTTCAACGAAGCCGCGGCCTCCAGCGGCGTCACCGTGCTCAACGTCTCCAACGATCTGCCGTTCGCGCAGAAGCGTTTCTGCGGAGCCGAGGGCATCGAGAACGTGACATCGGGTTCGGGATTCCGGGACAGCTTCGGCGACGACTTCGGAATCAAGATCGTCGACGGCCCGATGGCCGGACTCCTCGGTCGCGCGGTGGTCGTGGTGGACGCCGACGGCCAGGTCACCTACACCGAGCTGGTGCCCGAGATCGGCCAGGAGCCGGACTACGACGCCGCCCTGGCCGCGATCGGTTCGTGACGCGCGACACACCCTAGAGGGCGACGCGCCGGTATAGGTCACTGTTCGATCCCGGTACCGCATCTCCTTGATTCAGCGTCCTGCGACGACGGAATTACACCTTTGTTCGTGGTGTAGAAGTGGTCGTAGTGACAGTTGTTAATCAATGAGTCCAGCGTCGATCAAGGGCGCTGGCTTGCCGAAAGCGGGAAAGTGCAATGCGACGCGTCTTGGTCTTGGTCATCGGTCTCACCCTCTTGCTGGTGACGCCGGGGTTGGCGACGGCTCAGCCTGCGCGGTCGGCGGCCAACCAGAAGGCGGTCGAGGCCGTGATCGCACGAGCGCTTTCCCAGCGCGGCGTTCCGTTCGCCTACGGTGGCGGTGGCGCGTCGGGGCCCAGCAAGGGGACCGTCGCGGTGCCCGAGGCGGAGCCTGCCGTTCCCGACCAGGCCGAGGTGGATGCCCAGTCGCTGGACGTGGCACCGGGCCTCAACCTCCCGAGCGTCACCCCCGATGCGACGGTGCCCTCTCTGCCCGGCGTGCCTGCACCCGCACCGCGGATGGAGGTCGTGGGATTCGATGCGTCGGGTCTGATGGTCTACGCGTACGCCGGCGTGGGGGTGAAGCTGCCGCGCTCCTCGGGTGAGATGTACAAGGTCGGCCAGAAGGTCATGCCGTCCCTCGCACTCCCGGGTGACCTGATCTTCTACGGTCCCGAGGGCACGCAGAGCGTTGCCCTGTTCATCGGCAATGGGCAGATGGTGGAGACGACCGACGCGGGCGTCGCAGTGTCGCCGGTCCGCACCAAGGACATGACCCCGTACCTGGTGCGCATCATCGCCTGACGGTCAACCGGTCCGGCAGGACGCGGTGGACCAGTCGGATTCGTCGAGTCGAGCGGCGCCGAGGCGGCGCCGGCCCCTTTCGAAACCGGCTCGTACACAACAGCTTTGACCCCTCGGTCGAATGCCGTTGGATACCGTTCACCGCAAGGACAGCAAACGTAATACCACGTCGGTCAAGAATCGGCCAGGTGAACCTGAGGGGTTCGCTGGATGGACAACATAATCCTGCCCACCTGGGGCGCGGTAGTGCGACGGACACCACGTCGCGAACGCCCGCCAATGCGGACGTCTGCGGGGCCACCATGGTCGCTGAGCCCGAATTCACCGTAAATATTGTGGGATTTACGGGTGTCGATTAATCTCATCTGGCCTGGCTCACCCATCTCCAGTGTTGCTGGAAGTCCCACGTAAGGATTTCACGTGCGCGGAATACTCGCTGCGACCGGCGCTGCCACAGTTGCTGCGGCAAGCATCGCGGCCCCCACGCCGTACACGCTGGCAGCAAATGTCCTCACCGTCACCGGATACACCTTCGGCGGCAAGATCGACTGGGAGATGGACGAGATCTTTCGTGGGTCGTTCTGCTCAGAGGCTTCGGGGAATTCCTGCACCTCGGTCGAATACAACTCCGGGGTTTCCGAGGGCGCTGAGGAGGATGGGCTGAGAGCCCTGCGGGCTGCTTTCGGCGTCACCGCGCCCCCGACAGTGGTGGTGGGCTTCTCACAGGGCGCAACGATCGCCACACACTGGCTCCAGCAGAGCGCGGGCAGCGCAGGCGCGCCGGCTCCCGAGGACCTCTCGTTCGTGCTCGCCGCGAATCCGAAGCGCAAGTACGGCGGCGTCCGCAGCGGATTCGCCGAGCCGACGCCACACACCGAATACGACGTGGTGGACATCGCGATCGAGTACGACGGCGCCGCCGATTTCCCGACCGACCCCCGCAACCTGCTCGCGCTCGCCAATGCGTTGGCCGGATTCGCCTATTTCCACATCCCCGGCTACAACAACATCGACCTGGAGACCGCGGACAAGCTGGTGTGGAAGGAGGGGAACACCACCTATGTGCTGATCCGGCGCGAGAACCTTCCGCTGTTGGAGCCGCTGCGCATGCTCGGCCTCGACGAGCTCGCCGATGCGCTCAACGCGCCGTTGAAGGAGGCGATCGACGCGGCCTATGACCGCGACTATCCCGGTCTCATCGACCCGAAGTGGCACGACGAGGTTCTCGGGTCCATCTTCGCGTCCGCCGAAGAGGATGACGACGTCGAGCCGGCGTCGGCACGGTTCGCCTCGGCGGCGGTCGTCGAGGACGCGCAGGACGAGCCGGACACCGACAAGTCCGATGAGGCGGCGACTGCGTCGGCGGCTCTCGACGACACCACTGACGACGAGCACGAGGACGAGGCGTCCGATACGACGGCGGACACCGCAGAGTCCGCACCCGAAGACGATGCCGACGAGCAGGACGGAATCGGACCTGACGCCGAGGCCCCGGATTCCGAAACTGCGTCCGAGGCCCGAAAGTCCACGAAACCCGCAAGCTCCCAAGCTGCCGACACCGACACCGACACCGAGGGGAGCTCGGAATCCGACGCGGACAGCGATTCCGGGTCTTCGGCCGAATAGCCCGTCGTTACACCGCCGGCATGACTCCTGCGACGGTGAACATCAGCACCAGGCCGGGTAGCAGGTTCGTCACCTGGTGGGCGACGATGCTGGCCGACAGATTGTCGGCGTACAAGCGCGCCAACCCGATCGGGATCGACACGACCAGTAGAAGCGGGGTCCTGGTCAGCTCGAGATGGGCTATCGAGAACACGACGGTGGTGACCCCGAAGGCGACCCACCGCCCCCAGCGCTGGTCGACGGCATCCCAGAGCAGCCCGCGGTAAAGGATTTCTTCGCACACCGGCGCAACGATCGCAATGAGCACGAACACCGCGACGGCCCAGCCCCAGGTACCTCGCGCTGCGCCGAATACCTCTCCCGCGGCGGAGTTGGCGTCCTCACCGACGATCTGGGTCCACAGCAGCGACACCGGGATCGTCACGAAGAGACCCGCAATTCCGAACATCACACCGAATCCCGCTGCGCGCCAGGACCATTGGAGACGCAGATCGGTCCGCGGCCCGTTGCCGCGCACCAGCGTGATGACGATGGCAAGCGCGGCCGCCAGAATGCTCGGCACCCCCACAATCACCAGAAGTACGCAGACATGCGCCGGATCGGAGCCGGCGAACGGAAACGCCACCAGCACCGAGGTCAGCAGGTATACCGCTTCGACGAGGACGAAGGCGCCCAATCCCCAGCGGTGACGGCGAGTTTGCCGCAGATGATCGACCACAGCCGAACGCTAGCGCTAGCTGACGGTGATGAAGGGACTGATCACGTCCCGGACGAATTGCGCCACGTTGATCGACGGATTGTTGTCGGGGAAGCTGACCGTCGCCAAGATGTTTCCGCCCGCGTCGGCGAAGTTCCCGTCCGCGCGATCCTGATGCGACGAGGACGTGACGAGGATGATCCCCGATGTGCCCGCCTCCTTGGCCAGCGGCACCGAAAAGGCCGCGTTCTGCACCGTGCTGTTGGCCCGGTCCTCGACGATGATCCGCTCCTCGGGGATGCCGTAGAGGCGCAACATCTTGCGCATCTGGCCGGCTTCGGTGTTGCCGTTGCGCGGGTTACCGCCGGTGACGATGATCGGCGACTGGGGGAACATGTGGCCGACGGCCATTCCGGCGAGCACACGGGTGTGCAGAATAAGCCGCATTGTGCCGTCGGGCTTGAGTCCGTAGCCGAGGATGACGATGGCGGGCTTGGAGAAGTCCTTGGCAACGATGGGCGGCGCCGCGTGCGCCGTGCCCCCGCTCGCACCGCCGGCGATCACCGCGAGGGCCATCGCCAGCGCAGCGATCACCGTCCTACTTCGGGCCGCCGCACCGCGCGGCGCCACTACAGACCGGTGAGTCATCAACCGGTTCATCGCCGGGTGAGCCCAACTCATTACGGTGCGGTCTCGAAGCGCCAACGATGCATGATCATCGCCGACTGACGTTCGCACTATCGGCCGGCGCGTGGTCTTGTGGAAGGTGATGTCTTCCCACCGCCCACCCCGTCATCCCCTGGCCCTCGCCGGGGTCGCCGCGATCGCGTCGATCCCGCTCTTTCTCGTCGCGGCGCCGAGCGCCTCGTCGGCACCCGCCTCGGATAGTCAGGGATACATCGATTCGACCGCGCGGTGCTCCGCACCGGACGTGGTTGCCGTCTTCGGCAGCACCGAGAGTTCTCGGGTGGCGATCTGCCGCGACACCGATGGCGGATACGAGTATCGCGGCGTCCGGGTTCGCGACGGTGCTCGGCTGATCGTGCCGGCAACGCGATCTTCGGACGGCGCCTTCGTCGCGACCAACGACGGCATCGACTATCTCGTGACGTCGAGTGCGCTCGTGGTCAGCGTGGGGGAGAAGGTGATCCGCGACGAACCGATGGTCGATTTCCACGAGGCGGCGTCGCCCGGTACGTCGCCCGAGACGCCGGCCACCTCGGAGGACACGACCAGTACGCCGACAACACCTCTGCCGCCCCCGCTTCCCGCCGAAGTCGGTGGCGGCGACGGCGGCTGAGCGTCACTCGGGAGGCAGGTGCACCTGCGCGCCGACGCTGATCGATCCTGACGTCAGGATTCGGCAGACCGAGCCTGCGCGCCGGCTCATGGCTCTCGCCGCGCCGGGGGCAATCCAGTCGTCGAGCAGTCGGCAAGGCGCGGCCTGGCGCACCACCTCGAGTTCGACGTCACCGATCCGCAGCCGGCTGCCGGGACGCGTCGGGATGTGGCCCGCGTCGACGGTCAGGTTGCGGCGGGTGGAACCTGGGTCGATGGGTTGGCCGAGGTCGTCGGCCGCCAGGTTCAACATCTCCTGCGACTGGATGGTGACGTGCCGGTGCTTGGTGCCGTGATAGCGGTCGCCGACGAGCCCCGCGCCGGCTTCGGCTTCGACCGACTCGACGAAGCGCGTCGGCACCTTCCGCCCTGGCGCGATGTGGATGGCGACAACGTGCATGGGGCGCAAGTCTAGGTCCGCGCGAGATCCCGCCTCCGTGTCGGGATACCGACCGGAACGCCGTTTTCGTGATGAATGCGTCAGTGCGGAGAGCGAAATCGCGCGAAATCCTCGCCGAGTATCGAATTCTTTTGCTGTAGTCAATTATCGCAGTTAACTGACGCTTTCGTCAGCAAAGGCCCAATTTCGGAGAATGTGGCTCATTCCGGTGGACAACGACGGAGATCGCGGATACGTTTCCAGCGGTCGGGGCCACCTATAGCAACTTGGAGGGGTCACGTCATGCGTTCAGCAGCACGTACCTATGTCACCGCGGGGGTCGCACTGGTCGGGGCCGGGGTCATCTCCGCGAACCCTGTCACCAGCCCACAACTTCTCCAGCACCAGTTCGATGTGAACGTCGCTCTGGCCGCGGCAACGCTGGCTTGTGGGCCCGGCGATGCCGGCGCGCTGTGTGGCCCGACCGACGTCCCATCGACCGCCTCGTCCAGCTCCACGTTCACGCCGACCGCGGACAGCACGAACGTGCTGAACATCCCCGCCAATCTGTTCATTGCGCTGGCAAACGTCCCGTACAACGTGTTGTTCGCCATGGGCGAGGGCAATGTGCAGCTGGGATCGGACCCCGAAGGCGACTTCAGTTTCCAGCCGACGTACGAAGGCGTCACGCTGACCCAGCCGGACGGAAACATCGTGGGTCTGGGCCGGAACCTGCGGTATACCGGCAACTGGTGGCTCTACAGCCAGACCAACATTCTCGGTACCGATCCCGCCGACCCGTCCCGCTACCAGGCGATCACCAACATTCTTGTTCCGTTCCCGGCACTTTCGGTCCCGCTCGGCAACATGTTCGCCGCCATCGCTGCGTCTCAGCTACCGATGGATGTCGGATGTTCCGGAACCGGGCCCGGCGCATGCGACAACGTCGGCGGAATCCTCAGCAAAATGTTCGACCTTCGACACATCGCCGCCCTGTTTTCGCCGGAGGGCTACACGTTCCCCACGACGCGAGCCCCGATCACCTGCAGCGAGGACGGACAGTGCTACGTCAAGGACGAAGACGGCCCCGAGGTGCCGTGGTCGGGGGAAACGGTGAAGCTGGATCCGGCGGCGCCGTTCACCAACTTCTACGACAGCCTCACCGAGACCCCGGACGTCAACGACATCAAGCCGGTGACAGCCGAGTTCGCGACGGAGAACGTGCTGAGCCTCGCCAACGGCGTGAACACGGCGTTCAACCCATTCGTGCTCGGAACGCAGTGCGCGATCTGTGCACCGTTTGTTCCCAACCCGGAGAACAAGCCCATTCCTGGTCCGGTGTTCGAAGACCCCGATACCGCCGAATCGATCAGCGCGCGCGACGAGGTTCCCGACGAGACACTGCTGCTGCCCGAGGACAAGGCACCCACGGGTCCCAAGCATCGCAAGCCCACCGCCACCAGCGAGGCGGTCAAGAATGTCAGGGATTCGATCTCCTCAACCGTCTCCAAGGTGACGGACAGCTTCAAGAAGGCGACGTCCCTGGGCTCCGACAAGACCTCCGACTCCGGCTCGGACTCGACGAACAACGACTCCGACAGCTGAGCCAGGGCGGGTCAGCGCCGGCCCTTACCTGACATCGCTCACAGGTAAGGGTCGGCCCAGGCGCTGATGATGCGCGCCGCCCTGGCCGCCTGATTCTTGCCAGTCAGCAGGTGGTCGGCGCCCTCGAGCGAGATGAAGTTCCTGGGATGGCGTGCCGCGCGAAAGATGTCGCTGGCATTGGCGATGCCGACAGTGTTGTCCGTCGGGGAATGCATCACCAGCAGGGCGCGGCGCAGCGTCTTGATCCGCTCCCTCAGGTCCGCCGACCGCACGTCTTCGATGAAGTGCCGCCGCAGAGTCAGCGCCTTGCCCCCGACGAGGAAGGGCGCCTCGCCGTCGGCTTCGATCCGGTGCAGCAACGCGTCATAGTTGTGCTCGACATGGGCAGGCTGAAAGGGCGCACCGACACTCGCGACAGCCGCCACCGACGGGCAGCCGTGCGCCGCCGCCATCACCGCCGCGCCGCCGAAGGAATGCCCCACCAGCAACCGCACTTCACGGTCGAGACCGTTCATGAACTCGACGGCGCGAATGGTGTCCTCGACCTTGTGGGAAAAGGAGCCGTCGCCCCAATCTCCCTCGGAATCACCAAGTCCGAGGTTGTCGAACCGCAGCATTCCGATGCCTTCGCTGGCCAGCTGTTTACATATCCGGCTCGCCGCCGGACAGTCCTTGCCGAGGGTGAAGCCGTGCGCGAAGACGCCCCATCCACGGACTTCGCCCTCGGGGAGGTCGATCAGACCGGCGAGCGCAGGCCCACTGCTGCTGGGAAAGGTGACTCGTTCTGCCACGGACACATCCTGTCATCGCGCGCTTCATATCTCGCCGTGTGTCGCGAGAATCGCTCCGCACCATCCACCGACGTATGCGCGGCGGGCACAAAGTCGGCGAAGCACGCGTTGATGGGCCTAGGCGAACTGCCGACGGAGGAGGGCGACGAGTTGAAGGTCCGCTTCGGGGTGTCACTTGGTCCAGATGTCACCCCCGACGAGCTGCCCGCGACAGTGGAGCGGCTGGAAACCTCAGGAGTGGACTCGCTGTGGTTCTCGGAGCTGGTCTACTCGCCCGCCGTCGACCCGTTCGTCGGCATGACCTACGCGCTGGCGCGCACGGCCCGCCTCAAGGTCGGTACTTCGGTGGCGGTGCTGCCGGGGCGCCATCCGGTTCTGGTCGCCAAACAGCTCGCGTCGTTGGCGGCGCTGGCGCCCAAGCGGGTGCTGCCGGTGTTCGGTCTCAGGTCTGCGCTACCGGCCGAACGGGACGCGTTCGTCGTGCCGGACGGCCGGCGCGCGGCCGTCTTCGACGAATCGCTGCGTCTGCTGCGCGCAGCGCTCGACGAGGATTCGGTGACGTTCCACGGTGATTTCTTCTCGGTTCGCGACGTTGCGGTGCTTCCCAAACCCCCCTCGCGTCTTGACATCTGGCTCGGAGGAGCGTCGCAGGCCGGATTCGAACGCATCGGCCGTTACGCCGACGGCTGGTTGGGCAGCTTTGTGACGCCACGCGAGGCGGGCGACGCCGTGCTAGCGATCCGCGAGGCGGCCGCGGCGGCCGGACGCGAGGTGCCCGAAGACCATTACGGCATCAACCTGGCCGTGGGGGAGGGCGAGCTCCCAGCGCCCGTACTGGCCGCTATCCGCGCGCGACGTCCCGACCTCGATCCCGGCGAATTGGTGGCCCAGGATTGGCCCGCCCTGCACCGGCAGATCGATGCGTACCTCTCGGCGGGGTTGACCAAGTTCGTGATCCGGCCGGCGGGCGGCAGCGCCACAGACCGGTTCCTGGAGGCTTTCGTCAGCGAGCTCCTGCCTCGCGAGAACTGATCCACTCACGCAACGCTTTTCGGTTCAGCTTGCCACTCGGCAGGGTGGGAATCTGACCGCTGGTCGCCGTGATCCAGCGCGTCGGCACCTTGTATGCGGAGAGCGCCTCGCGGGTCCGCCGAGCCACCGCGTCGACGTCGACTCTGTCGGTCGAGGGCACCAGCACTGCGCACACCTCCTCACCACGCTGGGCGTGGTCGAGGCCGACCACCACGCACTGCGCGATGTCGTCGAAGCCCTCGATCACCGCCTCGACCTCCAACGGTGAGACGTTCGCCCCTGATGTCTTGATCATCTCGCTGGTGCGGCCGACGTAGAACAGCCGCGGGTCGCCGGCTCTGCGGTAGACGCGGTCGCCGGTGTGATACCAGCCGTCGGCATCGAATGTTTCTGAGCGTTCGCGCTTGTTGTATCCCGACATCACCCCGATGCCCCGCACCAGAAGTTCTCCAACCGTTCCGCCGGCCACCGGCGCGCCCGCACCGTCGACGATCTTCATCTCGGTGTAGGCGAATCCACCCGCGGTCTCGGACATGGTGCGGTGCACCGGGAATCCGTCGGGAACATTGGTCATGGCGATATCGAGTGGCCCATCGCGCAGCATCGGCGCTGACGACAGGTCACGTTGGCCGAAGCTGGGGTGCTCGCGCATGCGTTGCGTGAACGCCGGCCAGCCGACGATCCCCGTGGCCCTCTCCGACTCCGCGAGGTCGAGCGCGACCTCCGGATCAAGGCGGGCCATCACCAGCAGTGTGATCGGTGCGTGCAGAGCGCCCATCGCCGCGAGGACTCCGCCGATCCAGAAGAACGGCATCGCGGTCAGGATCACCGGATCGGCGGCGGATCCGGTGACGGCGCAGATCGCGTCGGGCCACGTCGACGTCTGGCGGACGAGGGTGCCGTGGGTGTGCAGCACACCTTTCGGGTCGGCGGTGGAACCTGACGTGTGCACCATGATCGCCAGATCGGCAGGGGAGACTTCGGCTTCAGCGGCCGCCCGGACGTCGTTGGACACCGCGTCCCCGTCGGGTCGCAGAGCCCACGTCGGCCCTCCGTCACCCGTCACCATGATCGCCCTCAGATACGGAGCGGTGGTGATCTCCAGGCGGGCACCCGTGTGCCGGTCCAGCTCGGGGAAGGCGGCTTCCAGCGTCTCGGTGACGTCGATGTCCAGCACTCGGGGCGGGGCAACGAGCACGGCGACGTCGGCCAACCGCACCACCTTGGCGATCTCGGCGGGCCGGTACAGCGTGCTCAACGGCACCGCGATTGCGCCGATACGGGAGACCGCAAGCCACCACGTCACCCATTCCGCGCCGTTGGCGAAGAACAGCCCGATCCGGGAACCCTTCCCGGCACCGCAAGCGAGGAGCCGACCGGCCAGCTCGGCGGACCGCCGGTCCGCATCGGCGTAGGTGAGCCGCCCGGCAGGGGTCACCATATAGGTGTGGTCTCCGAATTCACGCACGGCGCGGGACAGGAGGGCCGGCACGGTCAGGGGTTCACGGTCCACCGGCCGATCCTCTCCGATATCGCGGCGTCGGTGTCGGATTCCGGTGGCAGGATCGTCAGCCGTGACCGTACGCGAACGCACGACGCCTCCGATGAACGGCGACGAACGCACGACGCTCGAGGCGTGGCTGGACTTCTATCGAGCCACGCTGGTGCGCAAGTGCGACGGCCTCGACGACGCTGGAGTTCGAGAGGCGTCGGCGCCGCCGTCACCGCTGACGCTTCAGGGCCTGGTGCAGCACCTCGCCGAAGTGGAACGGAATTGGTTTCGTCGCGTCCTCGCCGGTGAAGCCGCGCCGCCCATCTATGACACGTCGGCGGACACTCACGGGCACGACGGCGGCTTCGATCTCGCCGACGAAGTCCGATTCGCCGATGCGGTGGCGACGTGGCAGCGCGAGGTCGACGAGGCTCGGGCCATCTGCGCTCGGCGGTCGCTCGACGACGTCAGCCCGTTCATGGACACCGAGGTGTCGCTGAGATGGATCTATGTCCACATGATCGGCGAGTATGCCCGCCACTGTGGTCACGCCGACCTGCTGCGCGAACGGGTCGACGGAGCGACAGGCGTCTGACGTTCGCAAAATCGCTACCGTTGGTGTCGGTATTGCGTAGGGTTCGCGCCATGGCCGTGGATCGCGCAGCCCTGATCGTCGGGGCCATTCGCCTGGCGTCGGGCGTCCAGTTTCTCGTCGACCCGCTCCGGGCCAACAAGCTGTGGGGTGATCCCGACGAGCCGCCACCCACGGCACGCTTGCTCCTGCGCTCGATGGGCTATCGGGACGCGCTGATCGGGGGAATGCTGCTCAGCACCGCCCTGCGTGGGCGCAACACGCGAGGCTGGTTCCTGGCATCGGGCGGCGCCGACGCATCCGACCTGCTGGGCGGCCTGAGTGTGCACGACCGATTGGGGCAGTCCCAGAAGATGATCGGGCTCGGCGGCGCGGTCGTCGGTATCGGCGTCGGCCTCTGGGGCGCGGCGAGACGCCCAGGAAAAGCAACGAGTGCAGCGTCACCGGCGGCGGGCGAGTAGCCACGCTTCACCGTCGGCTTCGCCGGAGGCGATCACCTCCAATGCCGCGAACGCCTGTCGCAGCTCTGCGGGACGCGCCCGGAACGGTCCTGGTGACGCGCCGACCTCGCTGAGCACATTGATCGCGAGAATCCCTCCGGGCGCGAGCCGCTCGATCATCGCATCGTCGAGCCTGCGATCACGGAACTTGTTGCACAGCAGCACATCTACCGGTTCTCCCGGCGGGATTCCGTCATCGAGGTCGACGACGGCGAAGGTGCAGCGCTCGACCTGCCCGCAGCGCGCGGCGAGTTCGGCTGCGTGGGCGACCGCCACCGGCGAGATATCGCATCCCCACACGTGGAGACCCCGCCGCGCGAGCCACACCGCCGCCGTGCCGGCCCCACACGCCAGATCGACAGCGTGCCCCACGATGGGGAATTGGCCTGCGTAGGGCCGGAACACGGCGGGAAGAGCAACATCACCGGGTGGCGCCGATCCGCGTTCGCGGTGGCGCCCGTCCCACCGCGTCCTGTCCGCGTCGGCCATGTGGAAAGCTTAGTGGCCGCTGACTGCGGCGAGAGGGCGTCCGCTTCCCCACACGTCGCGCACTACGATCTTGTCTCACCGACAAGGGGCGTTCGCGTGTAAGGCTCAGGCGCGCTTGCGGATTCGAATGGGTCCTCGCCACTGCCCCTCGGGGTCAACGACTTTCCCACCCTGGGTGATCTCGACGGCGCCCGCCGTGGCGAGCTCGCGCGCAAGGGCACGAGCGTCGTCCATCAATCCTCGCCACTGGGCGCCGCCGACGGCACGCGCGGCATCGGAAGGGCATGTGCTGCTGTCGGGTCCGCGATGCTCGGCGAGCGCCCAGATCGCCGCCTCCAGACGCCGTCGAATCGGCCCCTCGCCCAGCGCTCTGCGTGCCGCAGCGGCCCCGGGTCCGCCGCCCGCCGCAATTCGCGTCAGCTCGACGTGCAGCCGCTCAGCCATGTCACCAGTGTGCAATAGCCCACAGTGGCCACCGCCGACCTGCCACTCGGCGGGCGGCGGGTTTACCACCACCTGGTTGTGGATAGTTCCTGAGTCGTTCTCGTCAACTGCGGGTCGTTACCCGGAATGGAGTACTCACGATGATGTTGAGCAAAGTTCTTGCCAGTGCAGCCGTCCTCGGCGGGCTCGCCGCAGGCGCGGTGGGCATCGCCTCCACCGCTGCCGCGCAGCCCGGTTGGACACCGCCGCCGGTTCCCCCGGCGGGCCCCAACGTCGGAACGGCACCGGCCGGTGCGCCGCCGAAGCCCGTCGACCCGGTGTGGGCCAACGGCCAGCCGCAGGTGTGGGACGAGGGCTGGCAGCACTGGGGAGTCTGGCTGAACGGCGTGTTCATCCCGACATACTGAGTCAAACCGGCGAAGGCCACCGCAGACCCGGGTCTGCGGTGGCCTTCGGTCTGTCAGGCGCCGAGCACGCGCTGGATGTCGGGCTTCATGGCGCCGAGTTGGCCGCCCCAGTACCCCCACCCGTGAGTGCCGTTGGACGGGAAGTTGAAGACACCGTTGCCGCCACCTGCCGATTGGTAGGCCCGCTGGAAGTTCTTGTTGCTGTCCAGCGTGATCGCCTCGAGCACCTGTCCGGGCACGTCGCCGCCACCACCCAGCTCACCGGGACGCCCGGTACCGCAGTACACCCAGATCCGGGTGCCGTTGCCGACCAGCCGGCCGACGTTGACGGTCGGGTCGTTGCGTCGCCATGCCTGGCTGCCGCCCAGTCCCCACATCGCGACGGAGTTGAAGCCACCCGCGTCTCGCATCGCGATGCTGACCAGCAGGGGCCACACCCCGTCCGAGAGGTTCAGGTATCCCGACAGCGACCCTGCGTAGCTGAACTGGCCGGGGTGGTAGGCGGCCAGGATCAGCGCCGCACTTCCGGACATCGACAGGCCGACCACGGCGTTGCCGCTGGGCGAGATGCCCTTGTTGGCCGCCAGATAGGCCGGCAGCTCGGAGGTCAGGAATGTTTCCCACTGGTAGTTGTAGGTGGTGCCGTTGCCGACGGCCGGGCCCTGCCAGTTGGTGTAGAAGCTCGACATTCCCCCGACCGGCATCACCACCGAGACCCCTGATTCGAAGAAGGTCTCGAATGCCGCGGTCTCAATGTCCCAACCGCTGTTGTCGTCACGAGCCCGCAGACCGTCGAGAAGGTAAACCGCTCTCGGGCCACCGCCCTGGAACTTGACGGGTATGTCACGGCCCATCGCCGCCGAGGGCACCATCAGGGTCTCGACCGGAAGTCCCGGCCGGGAGTAGGCGCCCGCAGTGGCCGATCCGCCCGCCACCGCGATGAGCCCTGACAGTAGAAGCGCCACCAGAGCGCCAACAGAGAGTCGTCGAAACACGCCTCGCATCAGATTCATGTGAACAGCCTGTCTTCTTGAGCGCGCCCGGAGACGCGCGTGCCTGGTTGCTGCACATCAACCCCCCGCAGCTGTTGTGCCGCATGGGTTACTTCGTCATGTGACGATTCGCCGTTACGAACAACGGGCTTCGGTGCGCTTCCTCCGGGTACTAGCCTCGGCGTGATGAGCCAAGGTCGACTCAGGGTCCTGATCGTCGGTGGTGGCTTCGGCGGGCTGTACTGCGCGCGCAGACTGGCCGGTGCCGATGTGGATGTGACACTGCTGGATCGCGCAGCCGGCCACCTGTTCCAGCCGCTGCTGTACCAGTGCGCGACCGGGACGTTGAGCATGGCGCACATCAGCCGGTCGTTGCGCGAGGAGTTCGCCCGGCACCGCAATGTGACGACGCTCCTCGGGGAGGCGGTGGCGGTGGATCCCGAGGCTCGGGTGATCACGGCACTGCGCCCCGACGACACCCGTTTCTCGGTTGCCTACGACGTGCTGGTCGTCGCGGCGGGTATGCAGCAGTCGTACTTCGGCAAGCCGCATTTCGCGGAGTGGGCGCCCGGCATGAAGACCCTCGACGACGCGCTGTGCATCCGGCAGCGGCTGTTCACCGCTTTCGAGATCGCCGAGACGTTGCCACCTGGGCCCGAACGGGACTCCTGGCTGACCTTCGCGGTCGCCGGCGGCGGCCCGACCGGCGTCGAGCTGGCCGGCCAGATTCGCGAGGTGGCCACCCGGACGCTGGCACACGAATTCCACAGCATCGAGCCGCAGGAGGCCAGGGTGCTGCTGTTCGACGGGGGAGACAGGCTGCTGAAGAGCTTCGCCCCCGCTCTGACCACCAAGGCGACCAGGACACTGGAGAAGCTGGGTGTCGACATCCATCTCGGGGTGCACGTCACCGACGTCGGACGCGACGGTGTGACCGTCACGCCGAAGTCCGGCGGAGCGCCGCAGCACTACGCCGCCCGCACTGTGATGTGGACCGCCGGGGTGGAGGCCGTACCGTTCGCGCGGCATCTTGCGGAGGTGCTGGGCGCCGAGACCGATCGGGCGGGTCGTGTCGTGGTGGAGCCGGATCTTTCGGTGCCCGGCCATCCTGAGGTGTTCGTCATCGGGGACCTCGTCGGCCGCGACAATCTGCCCGGCGTGGCGGAGAACGCCATGCAGGGCGGGCTCCACGTCGCGTCGTGCATCCGCCGCGAGCTCGACGGCAAACAGCGCCGGGACTACCGCTACCGCGACCTCGGGTCCGCGGCCTACATCAGCCGGGGCAACGCGCTGCTCCAGGTGGGGCCCGTCAAACTGGCGGGATTCATCGGCTGGATCGCGTGGGGCCTGCTGCACATCGCTTTCCTGACCGGCGTGAGCAACCGGATCAGCACGCTGACCACGTGGCTGGTGACCATCGCGCGGGCAAGCCGCTACCACCGAGCATTCATGCTCGGCGGCACGACTCCCGCCGAGCAGCGCTACACGTGGGGGAGTGCCGACGAGTCACCACCGGGCTGAAACGGTCAGCGTGTCGACACCCAGGGCTGCTCGTTGCGCTCCCGACGCGCCTGCTCGTCGGCACGGTCTTTGGCCCAAAAGTCCTCGAACCGTTCGCCGGGCTGCACGTTCGGCACGCGGTTCATCAGACGGCTGAACCACGGCGGGGGTTGTGACGGTTCCCATTGCGGCAGCACAAAACTCAGCGACGCCATGCTTTTCAGCACGACGAAGATCCCGAACAGCGCATCCGATGCGCCCGTGATTGCGACGCCGAGGAGTCCGAAGATCAAGGTCAGGTGGACGACCACGACGCGGCTCAGCCCGCGCTGCGCCGTCTGCTCGATCTGCCAGAAAGACCACCGACGCAGCGTCACCAGGTCGACGGCGAAATCGGCGCACAGAAAGGTGAGCACGGCGATGCATGCATACCCCACGGTACGCCAATTGATCTGGGCCAGTTCGGGATCGGCGTTGCGGCCGACCAGGAATATCATGACGGCGAGAAACAGTCCGTGCGCCGCGGTGAAGATCAGACTCGTCATGAGAAAGCCCGCTACGAAGGATGAACTCGACGGGCTGTGGCGATTCGTCGTCGGCGCCTCGTAGCGATAATGCCCGCGCTTCGGCGACCATCGACGGTGGACCATGATCCGGGCCGCGGTGATCAGCGATCCGGCCAGAGTCTCGAACCAGTACACCACCAGCGTCGTTGCACCCGACCAGCCTTCGACGAACCACCCGAGCAGTGGGATGGCGATGATGGCCAGCACGGCCAGCACATGGGCGATACGGGTCACGGCGGTGCGGTCAGTTCTGGCGTGCGCGCCACTTGTCGAGCATCCGCCGGTCTCGTTTGGTCGGGCGCCCTGCGCCGCGGTCACGGACCGCGACGGGCATCGACACGGTGGGTGGCGGCGGCGGAGTCCGGTCGAGATAGCAGGTGACGGCATCGGCTGCGCCGACCCTCTTCTGGATGATCCGCGACACCTGGACGATCCTGGTGGTGTCGCCGACGCGGGCCCGCACCTCGTCGCCGGGGGACACCATGGTCGACGGCTTGGCTTGGCGGCCGTTGACTTTCACCTGTCCGCCACGGCATGCCGAGGCCGCGTCGGGACGGGTCTTGGTGAGGCGGACCGCCCAGAGCCATCGATCGACGCGAGTGGACTCCATGCTTCCCATCATCACCTGCCTTGGCCCCCAGCACTCAGGTGCATGTCGAGAAAGGCCAACAGCGCATCGAATGTCGGCGCGGGGTCCGATTTCGTGATTGTGGTGCCGCCTTCGGTGTGCTTCACCACCCGCCTCGGTGAATGGTCCGACGCAGAGAGGTAGGCGTCGGTGTGGCCGACATCGGGCAGCAGGGCGAGGGTCGCCGTCGCGCCCGCGGCGGCATATGCGTCGAACAGGATCTCCGATTGGTTGGCAGGCACGAGCGGATCGGCGGTTCCGTGCGTGATGAACACGGGTGGACTGTCCGCTGTCACATACGTTGCCGGACTCGCCTTTTCGACGGTGGCCGGGTCGGTCTGGATGGGGAATCCCATGAGCTCGGATTCCGGGGAGTCGGGTGCGTCGTGCACCTGACCGCCGGGCAGCCGGTGGGCATCCATCGCGAGAAAGTCGGTCGGGCCGAACAGGTCGATCGCGGCGCGGACCGAGCTGGAATGCGCCGGATTGCCGAGATCACCCTCCAGGTCGGCGATGCCGGAGGTCAGGGCCGCCATCGTGGCGATCCAGCCGCCGCTGCTGTTGCCCATCGTGGCGAAACGGTGCGGATCGAGGCCGTAGGTCGGCGCGTGCGCCCGCAAGAAGCGGATGGCGGCCTTGACGTCGTGAACCTGGGCAGGAAATGTGGCTTGGCTGCTGCTGCGTACGTTGAGCCCGACGACGGCGTAGCCGTGCGGCACCCACAGTGCCGCCAATTGGGGCGCGGACAGCATGCTGCCCGTGGTCGGCGATGCACCGTCGCCTTCGGCGAGCGCCTTGCCTTTGGTGTCATCGCCTCGGAACGCCGATCCCATCTGGAAGATGACCACGGGCACCGGACCTCGGGCAGCCAGCGGGAGATACAGATCGAGGAGGTGACTGCGCCCGACGGGTGCGGCGTAGCCGAGGTTGGTGTGGACGAGAAAGTTCTCGGTGGCGTGCGGCTCGCGCTCAGCGGGGCGCGCCGTGAGGTCGGGCGTCGAGCACGCTGCGCTGCCCGCCAGCCCGGCGAGGACGCCGAGGCCGGTCTTGAGAAACGCCCGCCGGTGCGGCGCAGCCGTCATCGTGCAGTTCTCCACATCGACCGGATCCTAGGCTGCCCACCCCGTGGGTGTGGGCCCACTTCTGCGCGCAGTTCGACCGCAGCCGCGGACCCGGGGACCTGCCCCGGCCGCCGATCTACCGATGACCCGGTACAACCGGTCTGCGCCCGTTACGATCGCCGCGTGTTCCGGATTGATGGGATCGACGGTGAGAGCATTGTGGTCGACGGCAACTGGGTGGAGAAGCTCCGGGCCGGGTCGTCGCGCGGGCGTAATCCCGCCGACCAGTATTCGGGCACGAAGGTCGAGGAGTTCAGCCGACGGAAGAAGATCTTCGGCGGCGAGAAGGAGCATTTGCTCCAGGTCATCGTCAGCGTCGGAACCTTCTACTCGCTGAAGGTGCCCGCGGAACGCCGCGCCGAGGTCGATGCGCTCATCGCCGAACTCGAGAAGGCACGCGACCGCGCGACGTCATAGGCGCCGCACCTTGGAGATGGCGGACTGCGTGAGCACGTTCTGCCGGCCACGTTGTTGGGATCGGTAGGGCAGGACTGCGCGTGTACTGATGCTCGTTCGTAATGCCGATCGGCGACGTGTGGAGCAAATTTGAGGTGAATACCTCATATCGCAGAACCGGTCGACTGAGCAAACTATGCGATGAGCATTGCTTTCGCACGGCGACCCGGGTCGGGGATCAGGTAGCAACGGGTCGCGCCAAATTCCAATCAACGAGGTAAAGGAATCCATCGTGTCCGACAACCACGGAACCCGCCGACTATCCGACGACGCCGATCAGCGGCCGGCACCGACTCGCCACTACGTCGCGCTCGGGCTCGGCGGCGCAGCCATTTTCGGCATCGGCGCGCTGCTGTTGTCGGCGCCCGACGCGCCCGCACCCGAACCCGTCACGGCTGAAATCGCGCTCGCATCCAACGAATCCGACTTGTTGCCATGGTGGTTGACCGGCGCCGCCGGCGCGCAGCAGAGCAGCAGTCATTCAGCCAAGACAGGGCTGGCTCCACAAGCAACGGTCTCCTCCATCTGCGGACTTATCTGCAACGGCGCGAACGGGACTGAGGAGAACCCGAACGGTCAGCACGGTGGACTCCTGTTCGGCAATGGGGGCAACGGATGGAACAGCAACGCCGTCGGCGTCGCCGGGGGCAACGGCGGTGGTGGCGGCCTGTTCGGCGGCAACGGCGGTGCCGGCGGCAACGGCGGTGCCGGTGCGGCCGGCGGCAAGGGCGGCAACGGCGGCTTCTTCTTCGGTAGTGGTGGACAGGGCGGTAACGGCGGCAGCGGAGCGGGAACGAGCGGTGGAAACGGCGGAGACGGCGGCCACGCGGGTCTCTTCGGCGACGGCGCCGCCGGCGGGGACGGCGGATTCGGTACGGGGTCCGGAGACATCTACGGCGGCAACGGCGGCAAGGGGGGGAATGGCGGGGTGATCTCCGGCAGCGGCGGCAGTGGCGGTGACGGCGGCCAGGCTCAGGGGTCAAATCTCACCCAGGGTGGCCACGGCGGCGACGGAGGTCTCGCCATCGGGAACGGTGACGGCGGCAACGGTGGGAACGGCGGCGGAGCCATCGGAAACGGGGGCGTCACCATAAGCGGCGGTGGTGGGCAGGGCGGCGATGTCCTCGGCGTCGGCAACGGCGGCGACGGCGGCAAGGGCGGCAGCGCGGGCGGCCCGAACACGACAGGCACGTATTCGGGCGGAGACGGCGGCCACGGCGGCTTCCTGGGCGGAGACGGCGGAGACGGCGGGGACGGCGGCGACGGGGCCACCGAATCGGGCGCCGTCGGACTCGGTGGCTACGGCGGCAACGGCGGCCGGGGATTCGGCGGTGGCGACGGCGGCGCAGGCGGTGAAGGCGGCGACGGATTCTCCTTGGAAGGCGAGGGTGTCGGCGGACGCGGAGGCGACGGCGGCAAGGGCGGCTGGGCCGGCGTCGGCGGTGACGGCGGCGACGGCGGCTTCGGAGGCTCTGTCTCGGGGACCGGGGACGGCGGCGACGGCGGAAACGGCGGCACCGGCGGCCAGGGCAACGGCAGCGGGGGGCTCGGCGGTAACGGCACCACCAACGACGGCCAGAACGGCAGCGTGGGCGGCGCCGATTAGGAGGCGGCCACTCGAAGTTGGGATCGGTAGGCAGCGTCAGCTGATGTGATCCCTTTTCGGACATCGCTTTTCAGAGAGGATTCATCATGAACCGGACCGTGCGGTTCGCCGCGTCGGTAGCGTTCGCCACCGGTGTCGCGCTTGCGAGCGCGGCACTCCCGACGGCGTCGGCGCAAGGACCGAGTTACCAGGGCGGCAACTGCCCGGCGGGGATGACGTGCACGCATTGGTGCCCCGGCGACCCCGCCCCTCCTGGCGGACAGGTGCTTTCGTGGGACTGGAACGTCTGCCACGACTGGTATTGGGACTCGTTCGGCATCACCGACGTCACCACCAACACCATCTATCCGTGGTCGGGTGCGCCCAGGCCTGCGACTCCACCGCCGCCGCTGGCACCGGCCCCGCCGGCGCCTCCGCCACCTCCGATGCCGTTCTGCAGTCCGCGCGGCGCGCTGATCATCATCCCTCCGATCTGCGATGAGATCGGCGTCGATTGGCCTCCAGGGTCGCTGCGCTGACTAGCCGACTTCCAGAGGTACGGCCATTTCCCGGCCGCCGGCACGCGATACCCCGATGCCGGCGGCCACGACCGCGGCAATGCCGAAAAGGCCCGGCCACCCGGGGTTCTGGTCAAGCAGGAGGAAGCCGACGAGCACGGCGAACGCAGGTTCCAAGCTCATCAGGATGCCGAAGGTCGCGGTTGTCAGCCGGCGCAGCGCCAGCAGTTCGAGAACGTAGGGGATGACGGGCAACAGCATGGCCATGACCAGGCCGATCAGGATGACTTGCGGTGTGAGCAGCGAGAAAGCCTTATTGTCAACGAAAAACGTGGCCACCAGCCCTGCGATAGGCATCGAGACGGCGAGCCCGTTGACTCCCGCGACCTGGTCTCCGACGCGTTGGGTGAGAAGGATGTAGATCGCCCAGCACGCGCCGGCCGAGACGGCGAGAATCGTCCCCTTGGGATCGATGCCGCCGCCGAAGGGTTGGCTGAGCAGCACGACGCCGATCGCGGCGAGTCCGGGCCACAGCAGTCTATGGCGTCCTTTGCCGTGGATCACGGCGATCGCGAGTGGCCCCAGAAACTCGAGCGCGGTGGCCGTGCCCAAGGCCAGCCGGTCCAGTGAGGCCATGAAGAACAACGAGATGGCCGCGGTGACGGCACCGAGGACCACGCACATGCCGAACGTTCCCCAGGTGAACGAGGACGGTCGCGGCCGTACCGCCACGAGAAGCAGGATGCCTGCCAACGACAGCCGCAGCCAAGCGGTTCCGTCAGAGCCGATGACGTCGATCAACCCGACGGCGACCACCAATCCCAGTTGGATGCAGATCTGGGCGGCAATGGCCATCAAGACCCCGGAGCGGGTCTCGTCTGTATTCATTCGTGTGCTCGGGTAGGTCCGAAGAGTTGCTCAGCAATAGTGGTATTCGACATCCCGGGTGCGCCGTATTCGACCTGTCCCCGACAACTGCATGCCATCCCCCTCGTTTGCTCCCGGCAGGAGTATGCGCCGAACACTAGCTGTTGCGAGCTACGAATGAGGCACTTCTACCGGAGATTCCACCTGTCGAGAACCACGGACGGCTTGAGACGCGGCCGCCGCAGCTGTTGCTGATGTCGGACTTCTCCACGTCGGCTGCGGCCCCTGCGACCCCTAGGGCTAGGCGGCAGAGCGGACACGTTCAGCGCGATGAGTACGAGAGATACTCATAATCCTTGCGCACGTTGACTATTCACACGCCGACGTTGTTACGGCTGCGCCTCGGAACTCAGCCCGATGCGCCGAGAATCTTGATTGCGAAGATCAGCGAGTCGCCGGGCAGGATTCCGGCACCAGGCTGGCCTTCGGGGTAACCGTCGGCAGAGGTCATGGCGACTGCGACGGTCGATCCGACGGTCTGTCCGGCGATGGCCTTCTGGAACCCGGGCACGACGCCGCCGAGCGGGAAGTCGACGGGTGCGCCACGCTGATAGCTGCTGTCGAACACCGATCCATCACGTCCGTTGACTCCCAGGTAGCAGACCGAGACGGTCGCCGTGGGGGAGACAATCGGACCGCTGCCCGCCTGCAGCGTGCGCACCTGAGTTTCGGCGACGTGCAACGGCGGAGTCACGGTCACAAGCGGAGCCGCTGTGTCCGAGGAGCCGGTCACCGCGACGCTGCCGGTGACTCCCGGCAGCGTCCACTCCGCGGGAGTGCCGGGTGCCGGCGCTGCGGAAGGGCACCCAGCGGCGGGGACCGGTGCCTGTGCGCCCGACGAGGGAACAACCCCGGAGCCGCATGCGGTCAACGCCCACGCGGACGCGGCGAGTGCAACGGCGGGATGCGGGCGGAAGGTTTTCACCGGCGCCACGCTACCGGCCGCCCGCCACCGCTCCAGGAAAGGGGTCGCACGGCCCGGTCAACCCTGTGGGTCCGAGCAACCAGTGCGTTCTGAGGTTCATCAACAATCCGGCAAGAAATCGACAAGACGCGAGCTGCAGAGTTGCGGCATCGCAGTCCGTAGCCGAATTGAGGAGACACCGTGAAGTACATGCTGCTACCCGCCCTTGCTGCAGTCGCGCTGATCGGCGCTCCGGTCGCCGCGGCCGACAACTATGTGACGCAGTCCGGTCGGGTGCTGTGCGCGGTCACGCCTGATTCCACGATCGCCGAGCTGGGCGAGGATGTGGTCGTCTGCCAAGGTGCGTTCACCCAACCGGGTGCGAGATCTCAGGCCGTGACCACAGGCGACGGCAGCATCGCATGGCAGGATGCGAACCTCGCCGTCGACAACCCCACCACCACGATGGAGTACGGCACCACCTATCACCGCGGGAACTGGACGATCTATCCGGACGTCACCGGAACCACCTTCACCAATGACCGGACCGGACACGGCATGTTCGTCAGCATCGACGACGTCCACGCGTACTAGATCCGTACAGGATGGCGTCGACGAGTCCGTCGAATTGCGTTGATCCACAAAGGTGTTGCTGGGCTGAGAAGTTCAGCACACGGAGCATCAGGGTCCCGATCAACGCGTTGGCAATGGCGTCCAGATCGGCGTCGGCCTGCAGATGCCCGTCAGCCACCGCCGTCCGGAGGCGGGCCGTCAGACCCGCGTGCTGCGGGACGCTCAGCTGCTCGTAGAGCGCCTCGATGGCGCCACACCGCCCGAGGTGATGTCGCTGAGCATCGACACCTTGGTGGAGTCGATCTGGAAGCCCTACATCCGGACACTGACCGTGGCGCCCCAAACCCTGCTGCACGGCGATCCGCACATCGGGAACACCTACGTCACACCCGGCGGCGACGTCGGCTTCCTGGATTGGCAGATGGCACGCCGCGGCAACTGGTCGCTGGACCTCGGGTATTTCCTTCAGGGCGCGCTGACCACCGACGACCGTCGCACTCACGAGGGAAGACTGCTCCAGGAATACCGCGACGCCCTCGGACTGCCCGTCGACGAGCTGCCGTCACTGGAGGAGATATGGACGCGGTACCGGGCGTCGGTCGCGCACGGCCTCACGCTGTGGCTGTGCACGGCAAGTGCCGGCGGCGGGCTGTGGCAGCGGGTCGAGGTCGCCGTCGCGCTCGCACAGCGCTACGCCAACGCCTATGGCGACCTTGACACCGCTACCGCGATCGCCGACATCTCCTCCGACTGAGGGCCGCGCCGGCCGCCTGCCATTGCGAGCTACGTTCGAAAGGTGGCCGCCTCAAACCTGAGAACCGCGTTCGATCAGGCCTTCCGCGACTTTGTCTTCGGTGCACACCAAGGACAGCAAAACGAAGCCGTAACGGTTCCCGGATGCGTCTCGATACGTTTCGCAAAAGCGTCTGGCGCAGAAGTTGGGATTGGTAGCGGTTCGCACAGTCCACCGTGAATGCACCAACGCCACCGCAGTGGCGCATGTCGAAAGGACAGTGATGGCTCGAAGGTTTGTCACAGCGCTGGCGACGTCGGCGCTCTTGTCGGGAGGCCTCACAGCCGCGGCCGTCGGGTTGGCCGCGAGCACCGCGCAGGCCGCCCCGCTGTGCTCGCCGGCGGAGGCCAAGACGGCGCCGTGTGCGCCGCCGGAAGGCTTTCCGGCCTGCAATGCGTTCGGCCAGTGCGGCCAGATCTGGTGCCCCGCATCCGGGATGACACCTCTACCAGGCTGGGACCTGAACACCTGCCATACCTTCTATTTCGACCCGAACGCTCCGGCGACGAAACCGATCATGATCTCCGGCAACCCTCCGGGGCCGCCGCCTCCGCCGCCGCCGCCGTGCATCCTGTTCGTCAACTGCTTGCCGGGGTTGACTCATCCCTGACCAGTCAGTCGCGTTCGGCTCCATAGCGCAGCAGGATCGTTCCGCATGGGAAGGTGCGGTTCTCCAGCAGCCGCAACGGGATCCGTGATGCCAGGGGAGGGAAGAACGGTGTGCCTCCACCCACGACCGTGGGCGCCAGCACGATTCGGTACTCGTCCACCAGTCCGGCCCGCACGACCGGCGCGGCAAGCGTCGCGCCTGCAATTTCGAGCTGCCCCTCGGTCTCGGCCTTGAGCTTCGTGACCAACTCGACAGGGTCGCCGCGTTCGAGTCGGGCGTTCCAGTCGACGGACTCCAGGGTGTTTGAGAAGACGACCTTGGGCATGGCGCACCAGACGCGGGCGTAGTCCGCGATCGTGGGGTTGGCGTCCGGTTGCTGGTCGGCGGTCGGCCAGTATGCCGCCATCAGCTCGTAGAGCCGACGCCCGTAGAACGACAGGGCGGTCTCGCGCTCGAAGTCGTTCCAGTACTGGTGCAGTTCCTCACTCGGGTTGCTCCAGTCGATGTCGCCCTGAGCGTCGGCGATGTAACCATCGACCGACACGTTGAAGCCATAGATGAGTGTGCCCATGCACAACAGACTGCACTGGTGGCCCGAACTCATCGCACAGCGGGTGAGGTGCCATATCGGCCACTGTTGGGTACAGGGCAGACATGAGCGAAGACGATAAGGTCACTGTCGAGCGAACCATCCCAGCGCCTGTCGATGCAGTGTTCGATGTTCTGTCGAACCCGCACCGCCACCCAGCGCTCGACGGGTCAGGGTTCATCCGCGGCGTGGATCATGCCGATCGGATCACCGAGGTCGGTCAAGTCTTCACGATGAACATGCAGGGCGACCACATGGGCGGTGAATACAAGACCGACAACCACGTGTCCGGGTACGCCAAGGACAAGCTGCTGGCGTGGAAAACGGCGCCCGCGGGGACCGAGCCGCCCGGGTGGGAATGGTTGTGGGAGTTGGAGGCTCAGGGTCCCGACGACACGCTCGTTCGCCACACCTATGACTGGTCGAAGGTCACCGACAAGACGTTGCTCGAGAAGGTGAAGTTCCCGTTGGTGACAGAGGACCAGCTCGCCGACACGCTGGCCAGGCTCGCCGAGGAAGCGTCGGCCTGAGTCCTCCCGGACCTGTCGGTCACCCGTTGTCGCGCCAGGCGAGTATCTCCTTGAGCGAGGCCAGGTCGTAACCGTTGTCGGCGGTCAATTCGGTCTGGAACAGAGTCACTCCCACCTCGCGGAAAGTATCTGCGCTGTCGGCGTTCTCCCACAGCGTCGAACGCTCGATGTCGGTGCCATTGCGGCCGAAGGACGACGCCAGCTCATCGACAAGGTCGCTGGACTTGCGGAAGGCGTCGAGCCCTTGGAAGGCGTGCCAGATGTCGGCATGCCGGGCGATGGCGGGCAATGAGCGCTTGGGCCCGGTGCCGCCGATAAGGATCGGTAGTTTGCGCACGGGCGGCGGATTCAGGGCTGCGAGCCGACTCTCGATCCGAACCAGACTCTCGTCGAAGAGGTCGAAGCGGGATTTGAACGTGCCGAACTCGTATCCGTAGGTAGTGTAATCCTTTTCGTACCATCCCGCACCGAGGCCCAGGATGAGCCTGCCGCCACTGATGTGGTCCACAGTGCGGGCCATGTCGGCAAGAAGGTCCGGGTTGCGGTAACCAACGCCGGTGACCAGGAGCCCGATCTCGGCGTGCGAGGTGATCTCACCCCAGGATGCGAGGGCGGTCCAGCCTTCGAAGTTGGTGACGTCGGGTTGCTCCTGGGTCAGGATGGGCTTGCCGTCGACAATGGCCTCCATTGCGGGCCTGTGGAAGTGGTCGTAGCCGAAGATGACGTCGACGCCGAGGTCGTCGGCGGCGAGGACGGCATCGCGCCACGTGGCGTAGTCGGGCGTGCCACCAGGCTGGATCTGCACGGCGACGCGGAGGGGACGAGTCATGGATGCTCCTGAGTCGAATTTCGGGGCGACATTGGAGCCAAGTTCGTTCGGTGTGACGTTTATTCCGGATCGGCACGCGTCGATGTCGGTTCGACGACCCGCAGACCGGGCACCCTCACACCGTCGGACTCACCCACCAAGACGGAGGATCTCGCCATGACGATGCCCAGCGACGCAGCGGACGCGATCGAGTCCGAGGGATCCAACGAAGGACCCCGCGATCACCAGGGTGTCGACACCGAGCACTCCGCCTACGTCGACGACGAGAACGTTCCCCACCCCGGAGACGCCAACGAGCGTCGCTGACCCGCGCGGGCGTCGCTGGGCGTAACACGCCGGGCTACGGTGGTCGGATGACGATCACGCTGATCACAGGCGGCAACAAGGGCCTCGGTTACGAAGCGGCGCGCCGGCTCATCGAACTGGGCCACACCGTCTACATCGGAGCACGGGATGAACGGCGAGGCAGGGACGCTGCACAGGCTCTCGGCGCGCGCTTTGTGCACCTCGACGTCAGTGACGATGCTTCGGTGGCGGCCGCAGCGGCCGAAATGGAGAGGCGTGAAGGCCACGTCGACGTCCTGATCAACAACGCCGGCGTCACGGATCCGATGCTCTCTCCGGAGGACGTGACCGGCTCCGCCATGCAATCCGTGTACGACGTCAATGTCTTCGGCATCGTCCGCGTGACGCACGCCTTCCTGCCGATGTTGCGGGCCGCATCGTCGCCGGTCATCGTCAACGTCAGCAGCGGGTTGGGTTCCTTCGGTGTGGTGACGAACCCCGAACGCTTCGAATCCAGTTTCGCCACCGTGATTTACGGCTCATCCAAGGCAGCGGTCGGTATGCTCACGGTGCAGTACGCCAAGGCGCTGCCTGATTTTCGCATCAACGTGGTCGACCCCGGCTACACCGCCACCGATATCAACGGCAACAGCGGCCACCAGACTGTCACCGAGGGCACCGATGCCATTTTGCGACTAGCCACCATCGGCCCGGACGGGCCTACCGGAACCTTCTCCGATCGGCACGGCCCTCTTCCGTGGTGACGCAGCGGTAGTCTGCCTCCGTCGGCGGGTGATCCGCCCGGGTCAGGAACCAGGGGGCCATGGATGTCACGTGGTGAGGAAATTCCGTACGACGATAGAGCCCAGGAGCGGTACCGCGGTCTCGACGACGACGAACGCGCTGAGGCGATTGCCCAAGGAGCGGCGCTGCGCCGCAATCCGATTCGCTCGGGTTGGCTGGTGGGAGATGTGCCGAGGCAACCGGGGATGGTGCTGACCAGGCGCTCCCTGTGGTCCGCGGTTGCTGTCGTCGTGACGGCGTTCTCCACCTTCGGCGCCGTAGTCCACCGCATCGACGGCATCGCCATTGCGGGGCTTGCGCTGGCGGCGGCGATGGTGGCCTATGGGCGGGGCGCGGCCCGCAGAGTGGAAGTGGGCGAACCGGACCGACTGTCGATTCGGGGCGGCCTCTGGGGCGCCACGGTTGAACTCACGGACTTCGATTGGGTGGCGGCGTACAGGTCGTCTGTCCAGTGGCGCGCCAGGCCGGCTTCCATGGTGGTGCTGCACCGCCGTCGGCGTCCGACTGTGCTCGCCAGAGCCGTCGGCGTGTTGTGCCCGAACGTGTCCCGACGCCGGGCGACCGTCATTCTCTCGTCGATGTGGCGTTTGCCGGCGGAGAGGCAACGAGTCGCCGACAACGCGATGGCCGAGTTCTTTCGCGCGGCGTGTCGCGACTCGGGTATGGACGTCATGCGAGGGCGGGGAAGCGTGATATGGACCGCCGAACGGACACGAAAACCGTTGTAGCGCCGAGTGATTCAGCCCAGGATAGCCCGCGCCGCACGCTCGGCGATGAGCATCACAGGTGCGTTGGTGTTGCCGGAGGTGATGGTCGGCATGGCGGACGCATCCACCACTCGGAGGCCGGCGACCTTGTACACGCGACAGTCGGTGTCGAGAACTGTTGCGTGAGAACGCGGTACGCCTCGTGCGTCGAAGGCTCCCATCGCGCAGGTGCCGACCGGGTGGAAGATGGTCGTGCCGAGCTCACGTGCTGCCGCTTGCAGGTCGTCGTCGCTCACCACTGCGGGGCCGGGTAACACTTCCTCGGGGCGGTAGCGGGACAGGGCAGGCGCCGACATGATTTTCCGTGTCATCCGCAAACCACGGACCGCGATCTCGCGATCACTATCGGTCGACAGGTACTTGCAGTCGATTTTCGGATAGACCAACGGGTCGGCACTGGCCATGCGCACATGTCCGCGCGATGTTGGCCGCAGGTTGCACACCGAGGGGGTTATCGCTCCGAATCGGTGCAGAGGCTCACCGAACTTCTTCAGAGACAGCGGCTGCACGTGCCATTCCAGGTCGGCGCTGGCCGATGCGGGGTCGCTCTTGGCAAAAGCACCCAGGGTGGAGGGCGGCATGGTCATCGGGCCCGACCTCATCAGCAGGTACTGGATTCCCATGCCGGCACGCGTGATCCAGTTGCGGTACAGCGTGTTGACGGTCCGTGCGCCCTGAATCCGATAGACCGTCCGCAGCTGCAAATGGTCCTGGAGATTCTCGCCCACGCCCGGCAGATCCACGACCACCGGCACCTGATGCCGGGTCAGGAGCGCGGCGGGACCGAGACCCGAGGCCTGCATGAGATGCGGCGACCCGATCGCCCCGGCGCTGAGGATCACCTCCCGGTGAGCCCGGACGTCGATCGTCCGGCCGTCTTTGAGCAGCCGCACCCCGGTGGCGCGGTGCTGGGCCGACGTCCAGGCGCCGCAACGTCGAACGCCGTGTACCTGGTCGTCCATCAGCAGCTTCACCGCATGCGTCTGGGCCCAGACGGTGAGATTGGGCCGGTGGGCGACAGGGTGCAGGAACGCGTCGGCCATCGACCAGCGACGGCCGCGCCGCTGGTTGACGTGGAAGTACGCGCTGCCCGCGTTGTCTCCCCGGTTGAACTCGTCGATCGGGGAGATGCCCATCTCGGCCGCCGCGGCCTGCCAGGCATCCAGGATTCTCCAGCGCACCCGTGGCGGCTGGACCGGGATCTCGCCGCCGGCGCCGTGCCATTCGTCGGCTCCGCCGAAGTAATCCTCCAGCTGCTTGTAAATCGACAGCGTCTCGCCGGGACCGTCCGAACCACTCCAGAGCCATCGCTGATCACCGGTGGCCTGTGCCCAGAGTTCGTAGTCTGAGGCCTGTCCGCGCATGTGGATCATGGCATTGATCGACGAGCAGCCGCCGATCACACGGCCACGCGCGTAATGAACGCTGCGCCCGGCCAGACCTGGGTCCGGTTCGGTCGTGAAGCACCAGTCGGTGCGGGGGTTGGCGATCGTGTACAGGTAGCCCACTGGCACCTTGATCCAGAACCAGTCGTCCTTGCCGCCTGCCTCGATCAACAGGACACGGTGTTCGGGATTGCGGCTGAGCCGGTTGGCCAGTAGGCAGCCCGCACTTCCTGCCCCCACGACGATGAAATCGAATTCGGCCGCAGGGGTCATGTCCGGCACCGTTCCTCCATTGCCTCGGATGCGTGTCCCAGTGTGCGCGACGGGGACCCACGCCTGTGCCACCGGCCCGCCGGTTTCCCCGCCGTGATTCTCGGCACGCCCCGGATCAGGTCCCTGTCGCCGCAAGGTGCTCGACAAGCCAGCGCTGAGAATGATCCAGCCACTGCCGATAGTGGCCCATCGCGCAGTGATCGTCACCCGGGTACAACAACAGAGTCGCATCGGCGGCGGCCTGGGCGAGATCAATGCTGTCCTGGGTGTTCATCAGCGTGTCTTCATCGCCGTTGATGATCAGCAGCGGAATGGTGATGTCCGGGTAGAGATCTTGAATGGACAACGCCCTGAGCTTGCCCATCAGGTCGAGTGGATGAGCCGCCCCGACGGTCTGGGCCAGCGCGTGCAGGATGACCTGCGGCGTGCCGAGCGCGCCGCCGCGGAAGGACCGATGCGTCGGTGCTCCGCACGCGATCGCGCACACCAACCGGTCGCTGGTGGCGGCCAGCCGCGCAGTCCAGTACCCGCCGAAGCTGACCCCGACCATCGCTATCCGTTGCGGGTCGAGACGCGAGTCGGCCGCGAGGTGCTCGATCACCCGGTGGTAAATCGCCTCTGATTCGGGTCGCATCGGATCGGTGTAGGCGTAGCTGCCCGGCATCTCCATCAAAAACATCGCTATGCCCGAATCACGGTAGCGCAGCTGCGGAATGGCGAGTTCCTGCACGGTTCCCTCAAGCCCGTTGGTGGTCAACACCACTGGATGCGGCCCCGATCCAGGCGGCACGACGAGGTAGCCGCGGACAACGTCGCCGCCGGTCAGGGCGAGGTCGACGTGCTCGACGGTAAGACCCAGCATGGGCGTCAACACGCCGACCAAAGTGTCGAACAGCTGCCGCGAGCGCCAATAGGCCTGCACACGCGAGGGGTCGTGGCCAGGGAAAGCGCTCACCTGGTAGTAGGTGATCGCCTTCACCCAGGCATCAAGGGCATTGAACGCCAATCTGATTCGCTCCCGCCCCTGACTCTCCGCATACGCATGGACCAACTCGTCGATCGCGCAGGCGTCGGGTTGCGGTCCGTGATCGGCTAACAGAACCGCGGCGGGGGTGATCCATTCGGTGAGTCCGTCGACAAGCTCGACGGTGTTCGGGTCGGTGAGATCGAGCGCTTCCACCGAGTCATCGCCGGCGAGGCTGCGCAGCATGTGTGCGGTTCGCTTCACGTAGTCGTCGGCGATGCGATTCCAGTACGCGCACCAGCGGTCATCCCGGAACGAACGGGCACCCCGGATCTGTTCGGCGAACATGGTCCGGTCGAGCCCTCCCATGTTGGCGTAGCGAAGCGCGAACAGGGCGGGCAGGAACGGGGCCGCCCCGGTGAAGCGGGCCGCAAAGTTTGTCATCCGGGTAGCTGCGCACGCCGACACGAACAGCTTCTGCGGCAGACCGGCCTTACGCATCGGTGCCTCCTTTCAGCGTGCGTTTGATGATGTGCACTTGTGCGCCGCGCTCACCGACGCCCGCGCCGACGTCATCGACGATGACTCCGCCGATGCGGAACGATTGTTCCGACATTAGCATCGCTTTATCATGGTGCGGAACGAGCGTTCCGCCGGCGTAAGGATCGGTGCCAGGGGAAGTGAACGCGCCACGGTTTGAGCATCGACAGCATTGAACAGGCGGTTAGCGACACATGACCGATTCCGCATCCGCCGGCCAGCCTTTGCGAATCTCGCGCGACGCCAATCGCGAGCGTCTCAGGAACCGACTGCTCGACAGCGCCGAGGAACTCTTTGCCGAGCGCGGCTACTTCGGCGTCAGCGTCCGCGACATCACCGACCATGCCAATACCCGCCTTGCGTCGGTCAGCGACCAGTTCGGCGGCAAGGAAAGCCTGTTCCGTGCCGTCCTGCTGCGCCGAATTCAGCCACTCAACGACGACCGCCGAGCCCGCCTGGCAGCACTGCCCGCCCGCGGGAGCCGCGCACGGCGGCTGCGTGCACTCGTCGACGCGTTCACCGAACCGATGCGCCAGCGGGCCGGCGATCCTGGCTGGGACAATTACTTTCGTTTCATTGCGCAGCTCTCCAACTCCGGCAATCCCATCCGGCGGTTCATCGCCGATGAATTCAACGCCATTGCCACCGATTTCATCGCGGCCCTGCGCGCTTTGTTCCCCGCAGCCGATGAGGCGGCCATCCATGACGCCTACCTGCATCTGGTCGCCGCGACCCTGCACACCTACTCGAACAACATGCGTTTGGACAGCCTGACCCAGGGCCGCATGCACACGCATGACATCGACGAACGACACGACGCACTGACGCGTTTCGCCGAAGGGGGCATCATCGCCTTGGCAACGGCACGGTAAAGACCACCAGCCGAGTGGTCATTCGCGGAGTGCCGAATTTTCGGTGAGGTGGTGGGTGAAGAACGCAACGATCCGGTCCCACGCGTCTTCGGCTTCGGCTTCGGCGTACTTGAAGGTCTCCGTCCATTCGAAGACACGCAGCCGCAAGGGCGCTTCACGCCAGTCGTTCATGAAGGAATGACCCACGTTGGGGTATTCCTTCACGTCGTGGGGCACCCCGCCCTTGTCCAGCTCTGCGGTGAGCCGCTCGGCGTCGCCCTTGAGCGCCTTGTCGAGCCCTCCGTAACTTGCGACGACAGGGCAGCTGGTGGCGAGTTGGTCGGAGTTGGGCGGCCAGTTCCCGTAATTCGGTGCGGCTGCGTCGAAGTACCCGCTGGGGGCAAGGAGGAGGCAGAAACCACCTCCGAGACAGAAGCCGACCGAACCGATCTTGCCGGTGCAGCGTGGGTCCGTGGCGAGGTGGTGTCGCGCCGTCACCAGATCGTCGATGGGCGGGCCTTCACCGGTTTTCATCGCCCGCGACATCGACACGACGCACCTCACCCGCGCACCGGGCCGGTAGAGGTTCGGGGCAAGTGCGACGAATCCAGCGGCGGCCAGACGGTCCACCGCACGGCGGATGTCTGCACTCAGTCCGCCGACGTCGTGGATGACGATGACACCGGGCCAGGGGCCGTCGCCGCGCGGATACTTCGAGTACCCCCTCAGCGGGCGGGCGCCGTCGGAGATGATCACGTCCGGCATGTCAGGCTCGCAATTCGGGATAGTGGGGCAGTTCGTCGGCTTTGGACGGGCGAGAGGGAAGTTTGGCGCCCACCGCTTGAACCGGTCGCGACCCGGCGATGCGCAGTACGGTCCGAAACGCCGCCAGCCCCCACGGGGTCATCGGGTGCGCCAGCCGGGGTCCGCCGGGCGGCAGCTTCTGGGCTTTGTCCACGAACACCTTCATCTGCGCTTGGTAGTGGTGTAGTGCAGCGTCGATGGTGCTGTTCCAGGCCAGCTCGCCGGCGAGCACGTAGGCACCCGTCAGGGCCAGTGTGGCGCCGAGGCCGCTGAGCGGCGTGGCACACCAGGCGGCGTCGCCGAGCAGCACGACTCTGCCCTTGCCGTACGTGGGCGCGAACACCTGAGCGAGATTGTCGACGTAGAGCTCGTCGGTGTTTGCGATGCCGTCCAGGATTCGCGGAACTTTCCACCCGACGTCGGAGTACATGTCGATCAGCAGCTTCTTCTGCTCGTTTATCGACAGGCCCTCGTAACCCTTGGACGGCGACAGGAATGACAGCGCGACACGAGTGGTGCCCATGTTGTCCGGCCGCACGGTGACGGACCGACCGCGAATGGCGTTGTACCAGTTCCAGTATCGATTGTCGTCCTCGCCACGGGGAATCGTCCCGAAAGCGGTGTAAAGACCCAACGGTCTGGTGGGGACGTCACCGAAGACCATCCGGCGTGTCGACGAGCGGGTGCCCTCGGCGACGACGACCAGGTCGTAGCGCTTCTCTACGTCGTCGTTGATGGTGATGTCGACGCCGGTGCGGTCTTGCGCAAAGCCGGTGATGCGCTGGCCGAAGCGTAGAGAGACGTCGTCGGGGAGGGCACTGACGAGGATGTCCGACAGTTCCCCGCGCAGTATCTCGGCTTGGCCGGTAGGGCCGTCGCTGTCGGACGTGCCGGCGGGGATCTCCCACAGGGTCCGGTCGTCATCGTCGACGAAGCGCGTGCCCACTTCACCGGTATTGCGCCCCAACAGTTCTCGGTCGAGGCCCATCAGACGCAAAACTTCACGGCCGGTGCCGCGCACGTCGATGTTCTGACCGGCCCGGCGTAGCTGGTCGCTGCGTTCGATGAGGGTGACCGTGTGGCCGATGCGGTGCAGCCAATAGGCGGCCGCTGGACCGGCAATGCTGGTACCGGAGACGAGGATGTTGAGTTTTGCGTTCATTCTTCCTCGGTGATCGGGGCCTGGTTCGGCCGAGGCCGGGGTCGATATTCGAAACATCAAGCTATGACATGTTTTTGGCGACATCGAGGCAGCAGAGCCGATGACCATGCCGCGCAGTCGTAGGCGGTACCACGCTGACAGACGCTACGGAGCAGAGCCAAGAAGCTCCTCTGTGTAAACACTTTATGATGAAGCTACCTGATGGTTAAGATTGTGTCGAGGTCCGGGGCAAACGAGGACAAAGGGCGACGAAAGACGAAACACGATGTGTCCTACAGATCCATCACCCTCGGCCGAGTCCGCCGCCACCCCGACCCGGAAGATTGCCCACGATCTGTGGTGGGTGCCGACATCTGTCAGCAACGCCTACCTGTGGCGAGATCCCGATGGCCGAGTTCACGTCTTCGATCCCGGGATGCCCGGTGATACCCAGATCGTTCTCCACGCCGCCGCGGCTGCCGGCATGCGGATAGATCACACGAGCTCCATCGTCATCAGTCACTGGCATCGCGACCACAGCGGCGCCGCAGTCGAATTGGCCGCTGTAACAGGAGCGACCATGTGGGCGGGACGAGCCGACGCCGACGTTCTGAGAGGCAACGCCGAGCCGCAGTACCCCGATCTGAGCGCTGAGGAGAGGGCGGTTTTCGACGGGCTCGTTGCAGCCAAACCCGATGCGATGCATGCACCCCGTTGCCCTCACGTGCGGGCGTTCGGGAACGACGCTTCAATCGATGCCGACGGATGCGCCATCGTGCTCGATACGCCGGGCCACACCGCCGGAAGTATCGCCATCCATCTGATCGGTATCGACGCGGTCCTTACCGGTGACGTGGTGATCAACGATCCGGACGGCGGACTGCGCCCCGGCCCGTTCAATGTCGACAACGGCCGCGCCGCAGCACAATTCGACCGGATCCGCACCCTGGGCGCCGCGACCATAGCTGTCGGGCACGGCACCCCGGTCCATCCTGGGGTCGCGTAGCTGCCATGCGGCGTCGCAGTCTCCACCTTGATGGCGTCGGGCCGAACCAACAATGACAACGCTTCGAGTACGCGGCCGCAGGCGGTGGCGCACGCCAGTTCACAATAAGTGCCACTGTGGAGTTTCTTCATCGTGAAGGTACCTGGGTGATACCGTTCTGTCGACCCACGGCCCTTGGCCGTCCGGCAAGAGAGGCAAGAACGTGCATCTCGGCGCTCCTTCGACGCAAGGTCGCGGCGACTCCACCGGCGCTTTACGGCATCAGCAGCACATCCGACTACTGGAATCGCTTCGTAGGTACTCCGCCGACTACACCTACCTCAACCGCCACCTTGCGGCATGGCTTGGCGTGCACACTGTTGACGCTGCCGCCTATGCCGAAATCCTGTATGCCCAAGACCGGGGCGCACCCCTGACCCCGGCGTTACTGGCCAAGCGTCTGGCGATGACCTCGGGGGCAACGACGTCACTGCTGAACCGGCTCGAGACGGCTGGGCTCATCGTCCGCAGCCGCGAAAGCCAAGATCGACGTGTTGTCACGCTGCGCAGCGACCCCGCCATCAAGAACGAGGCGCCCCGCTTTTTCGGCCCGCTCGGTCAGCTGCTCGATGCCGTCATGGCGGACTACGACACTGAGTTTCTTGAGCAGGTAGGCGACTTGATCGATCGCCTGCACCATGGAATGGACCAATTCCTCACCCGCCCTGAGGATGAGATCACGCCCCGATCGACACCGGTCCGCTCCCAGCGATCCGACTAAACCACTGCCAGGCCGTCTTTTTCAAACGATCGGAACGCCGAGAAAGCTGCTGTGGACATCAAGTCGATGTCACCGCACACCGGCTCAGCCTTCTGCGCTCTGAAGGCCTTCAAGAATTGATCATTCACCGCCCGCCAGGCAAGATACGGCCATGTCGAAGGCGGGATTATGGCTCAACGCATCGATCGCGGTTCTGGGCATCATCGCGTTCACAGTCGCCGCGGTCATCATGGGGTACAAGTGGGTTGGCGAGGACGATGTCGACCGAGCGTACGCCTGCGGTAGCGGCAGCCGAGGGGGTCTGTGCACCAGCGGCGAGACAACCAACATGGTTTTGACCATCGTCTTCGGCGTGCTGGCTGTCGGCCTCACCGTGCTCCTCATCTGGGGTGTCCGCGCGGAGCGGCGTAAAGCACAACGCGCCTCGTCCAGAACGGATTTCGGCACGTGGTGATCGGCGCCGCCCCCTGGCGGAGGATCGACTAACGCTCCGTCCGCCCGATACCCCAGGCGTAAGGGGGTGCGGCCCCATTCACCACGTGCGCCCCGAGCACCTTGGCCTTGAACAGTCGTGGGTTGTGCGAGGCCACCGTTCGCGCGTTACGCCAGTGGCGGTCGAGCGCCCGGGTGGTGGAGGTCGCGGAGGCCCCCAGCGTGTCGAACAGGTTGGAAGCGGCATCGATCACCAGCTGCGAGACAGTGACCTGTGCTGCGGCGGACTCCAACTCGGTACGTTCCGCGGCGGCCGCCAGATCTTCGTCGTCGGCGTTCGCGGCCGCGTCGATGGCCTCGGCCAGACGCAGCGCGATGGCTTCGGCGCTGTAGGCCGCCGCCCAGATCTCGCCCACCCTGCCGAGCACTTGCGGATCATCGCGCACCCGTGCAGCACTGGCGTGTGAGAAGTTGCGGTCGCGCTGCTGCACCTCGCGGGTCACGTCGGCGAGGATGGCCCGGGCGATGCCGGCCAGGGTGGCGACGAGGTTGAGTTGGTACAGGCCGGTCTGGTACGGGTGACGCCGGTCGAACGGGACGATCTCCTCGACCCGGGCTCCGTGGAATTCCGTGGTGCCCGTTCCCGTCCCGCGCTGCCCGAACCCGTTCCAGTCGTCGTGCACCACCACACCGGGCTGGCGGGTGTCGACCAGGGCGATGGCCCACCCGTCACCGTCCTTGACGTAGACGTCGGCCCACTCGGCGAAAATCGTTCCGGTGGTGTAGAACTTGCGGCCGTTGACCACCGCCCGACCGTCGACGCGGCGGATCTCGGTCTGCGCGTCACCCATCGCGGTTGCCCCCGTCTCGGTCCACGCATTGCCGGCGATCTCGCCCGCGGCGAACTTGCCGAACCAGTGGCTCTGGTCCTCACCCCTTCGATGACGGAAGACCGTGTCCTCGGCGAAGACGAAGTGACCGCGCAATGCCTGGGTGAGGTTGGCGTCCGCGGCGGCCAGGTCGATCCACAGCGCGGTGACCTGCGGCCAGTTCAAGCCCCAGCCGCCGAAATCCACGGGCACACGTAGCGTTCCGAACCCGGCCTCCTTGAGCGCCGCCACCGCATCGGTGGGCAACGCTGCGTCACGTTCCCGCGTCAGGGTTCCGCGGGCGATCTCGGCGAACAGCGGTGCGAAGTGGTCTCGCGCCTGCTGCGTGCGTTCTTCGGCAACAATGATGGTCATAGCCGTCAATCAAAGCGTGCTGGGTCCCGGATGCACCATTTTCATTCTCCCGGAACGCAATCCGTGACGGTCCACGGGCTCGCGTCCTAGGGTCAACGTCCGCGGGCGGGTTGGGATGCGGCCGATGCCGATGATGTTGGCAGGGTCGAGGGTCTGTCGATGATCGTCGAACCTGGTGCGCCCACACGGTAGCCGGCGCCGCGGTGCTCGGCAGGCAATCGGTCGCCGTTGCCGAGCAGCTTGTGGCGCAGGGTGCCTGAAGTGTAGGCGGGCTGGTAGGCACCGCGTTCGGTGAGAACCGGCACCACGTGATCGATGAATTGCGCGAATGAGCCCGGCGCCAGGACTCCTCCCACAGCTTGTAGAGCACCTCAAGGTACTCGTCGGCGTGGTCGTAGCGCGCATCGTGGGCGGGCTGATCGGTCTGGCCCATGTTGCGCGCCGCCGACGGCAAGTAGCCGGTCACGACGTTCCAGCCGATGCGGCCGTTGGTGAGGTGGTCGAGGGTCGACATCCGGCGGGCGAACGGATAGGGATGCTCGAAGCCGGTGCCGGTGGTGATGCCGAAGCCGAGGTGCTCGGTCACCAAGGCCATCGCGGAGACCAGCAGCATCGGGTCGTTCACCGGCGTTTGGGCGGCCTGACGGATGGCAGCCTCGTCGGATGCGCCGTAGACATCATAGGTGCCGAGCACGTCGGCGATGAACAGTCCGTCGAACCGGCCCCGTTCGAGCAACTGGGCGAGTTCGGTCCAATACCGGATGTCCTTGTAGCGCCACGACTGGTCGTCAGGGTGCTTCCACAGGCCGGGGGACTGGTGGGCGACGCAGTTCATGTCGAACGCGTTGATGCGAATCTGGCGGGTCACCGCGACAGGCTCCCGGATGCGGGTCTGCCGGTCACCGGTTCATCTCATCGCGATTCTGAGCGCCGCGGTCGTGTTTCGAAGGTGTGCGGCGAGGTCCCGACGGGGGACAAGGCACGATGGGACGTGTGGACGTTCTCGTCGTCGGAGGAGGGCCCGCAGGGTCGGCGTTGGCAGCAGCGTGTTGCCGGCGCGGCTTGGATACCGCGTTGCTGGACCCTGCACCGGAGCGGCCGTGGAAGGCGACCTACGGGATGTGGAGCCGCGAGCTTCCGGCCGACCTTCCGGCGTCTGTGATCGCCGCCCGTGCCGCGGGGCGGGTCATTGCGCTGACCGAACGCCACCTGGGCTGGGATTACGCCGTCCTCGATGTGCCTGCTCTACAGGCTCACCTCGCCAGCCGGCTTACCGATGTACGCGTCCTGACGGGACGCGCGGTGGGGTTGCCGGCCCCCGGCGTGGTCGAGCTGGCCGACGGAACACAGCTTCGGTCCGCGGTCGTTGTCGACGCCGGTGGTCGGTGGCGTCCCCTGGATTCGCGCCCATCGCGGCAGACGCCCGCCGAGCAGACGGCCTACGGATTGGTTCTCGATGCCGATGCCGCGGCACCACTGTTGACGGCAGGCGACGCGCTGTTCATGGATTGGCGCGCCGATCACGGCGAGACAGGCTGGCCGACGTTCCTCTATGCGATCCCGCTCGGCGGCGGTCAGGTGCTGGTGGAAGAAACCTCGCTGGCCCGCCGGCCGGGGTTGCCCATGTCGGAGTTGCGTCGACGGCTTCATGCGCGGCTCGCCCGCCACGGCATCCGGCCGCCGGAAGGGGCTGCAGCGGAAAGAGTTTGGTTCCCGGTCGACCAGATGCGGCACCGCGATACCTGGACGGTCGGCTTCGGAGCGGCTGCACCACTGGTCCATCCGGCGACGGGATACAGCCTGGCCGCGTCGCTGCATCTCGCCCCGGCAGTCGCCGAGGCGCTCGCTGCCCACCTGCCCGGCGGGCCGGACGCCGCACTGGCCGCCGCGAAGAAGGTCGTCTGGCCGCGCTCGGCGCAGGTGGTTCACCGATTCCGGCGCATCGGTCTGGAAGCCTTGCTGAGGATGTCGCCGGAGGACGTACCCGGCTTCTTCGAAGAGTTCTTCGCCTTACCCGACGCCCACCGCTGGACCTACCTGACCGCGCGCAGCGACGTCGGCGGCATCATGAGCGCGATGAACTGCCTCTTCCGGCAGTCCAGTGGTCCGTTGCGGCGCCACCTCGTCGCCTCCGCGTTTCGTCGTCGGCTGCCGAGCAACGACGGACAGGTCTAGCCGGCGCAGATCGCTGACGGGTGGGCACCACCCTCTACGATGCCGGCGTCTTCAGGTGCGCGGTCGCATTGCTGCATGTGCTCACGGGATCCGTTGTCAATCAGAGGTATTCAAGATCCGGTCAGCACTCAGGCGAAGCTCGTCAACGAAGACTTCGGGCTGCTCCCAGGCGCCGAAATGGCCGCCGCGCTTGGGTTCACCCCAGTGGACGATGTTGGTGAATCTGCGCGCAGCCCAGCGGCGTGACGCCCGAGGCACCTCCCTCGGGAAGACCGTGCACCCCGTCGGCACATCAATCGGTGTGCCCGCCGAGGTCGTCATCCATTCGCTTACCCGGGCGATGCTCTCCCAGTACAGCCGCGCCGAGGACGCCCCGGTCCGCGTCAGCCAGTACAGCGAGACGTTGTCGAGCACCTGATCCGGGGACAGGACGTCGCTCAGATCACCGTCGTGATCGGCCCACGCCCACAGCTTCTCCACAATCCAGGCGCACAAGGCAACAGGCGAATCCACCAGGGAATACCCGATCGTCTGAGGACGACTACCGTGCACGGCCGAGTATCCCGAGTCACGAGCCCGTTCGCGGCGGTCCGCCTCGGCGGCACGCTCGGCGTCAGTCATTGCGGTGGTGTCGGAGTCGGCTGGTGCGAGCGGCGGAACGAGGTGAATGCCGAGGACACGTTCAGGGTGCTGAAGCGCGATGCTGGTCGAGACACTGGTTCCCCAGTCGCTGCCCTGTGCCACGAACCGTTCGTAGCCCAGGCGTCTCATCAATTCGACCCAGGCCCTGGCGATTCGGTGAATACCCCAGTCGGCTTCGACGGGTTTGCCCGTGAAGGCATAGCCGGGCAGTGAGGGGACCACGACATCGAAGGGTTGCGCGCTGGATGCACCATGAGCTTTCGGATCGGTCAGCGGGGCGAGGGTCTGCTCGAACTCGAGGAAAGACCCCGGCCATCCGTGCGTCATCACAACAGGAATCGCACCGGATTGCGGTGAGCGCACATGGATGAAATGCACATCAAGGCCGTCGATGCGTGTGGTGAATTGGGGGAGGCGGTTGAGTCGCGCCTCCGTGGTCCGCCAGGAATACGTGTGCGCCCAGTAATCGGCAAGTCCTTGCAGATACCGCAGGGGCACCCCCTGGCTCCAGTCGTCGACGGTCGCCGGTTCCGGCCAGCGCACGGACGTCAGCCGACGACGAAGGTCGGAGATCTCTGCGTCGGGCACCTCGATGAGAAACGGTGTGATGGTCCCGTCCGAAGCCGGTGTCCGACTCATAGGCCCACTCTAGGTAGAAAGGGTCGCGCCAGGCAGCATTGCGCGGCCGTCGATCACCGGACCATCCGGTCTCCGGAGATCTTGGTGTCCCTCGCAACCGATTCCCACTGCCGCAGTTCGGCTTCCACACTGGCATGATGGGCGCGAATGGCGTCCACGGCGTCGTCACCGAGCGGCAGCCGCAGCGGGGTGTTCTGGGCGTCAAGAGCGGCGAGTATGGCCGCTGCGGCCTTGGCGGGGTCGCCGGGCTGGGTGCCGTCGAGGCCTTTGATCATCTGCCGCGTGGGACCGACGGTGTCGGCGTAGTCGTCGATACACGCGCTCTCGGTCAGCGCTCCGCCGGAAAACTCGGTGCGGAACGCACCGGGTTCGACGACCAGCACGCGGATGCCCAATGGCGCAACCTCTGCGGCCAATGCCTCCGAATAGCCCTCCAACGCGAACTTCGTTGCGGCATAGGCCGAGAAACCCGGGGCAGACACCTGGCCGCCCATGGACGACATCTGCACGATCGCCCCTGTCCTGCGCGCCCGCATCACCGGCAGTACCGCCTTGGTCAGCGCGACGGGGGCGAAGAGGTGCAACTCGAACAAGTCGCGCAGCTCCGCCTCGGTGGTCTCTTCGGCGGCGCCGACCAGACCTCGTCCGGCGTTGTTGACCAGCACATCGATGCGACCGTAGCGTGCCGCCACGTCGGCGATCGCTGCGGTCGACGCAGCGCTGTCGGTGACGTCGAGGCGCAGCACCTCCACCTGGTCGGGGTAACTGGCGGCGAGATCGTCCAGAAGCTGCGGACGGCGGCCCGCGGCCACCACCACGTCTCCCGCGGAGATTGCGGCTTCCGCTATCGCTCTCCCGAAACCGGCGGTGGCGCCGGTGACGAACCACACGCGTGGGCTGGGTGTGTTCATCGGTCCTCCTTGACATGCCCGGTGATCACAACGATCCGCGTCCGCTGCGCCCCTGTCCAAGACACGCTGTGATAACTAAGTGTTATGACTGTGCATCTCCGGGATCTGCACTACTTCGTCACCGTCGCCGGGCACCTGCATTTCACCCGCGCCGCCGAGGCGTTGTTCGTCAGCCAACCGGCATTGTCCAAGCAGATCCGCGCGCTCGAAAATCATTTGCGCACCGACCTGTTCGTGCGCGACAAGCGCACAGTGGAGCTGACCCCCGCCGGGCGCGCGCTGTTGCCTCACGCCCGCGCAATGTTGGCCCAATGGGCCGAAGCCGGGGATGCGCTTGCCGCCACCGTCGCCGCCCAGGAGGTCACGCTGGTCGTCGGGTTCTCCACTGCCGTCGGTCGGGGGCTGCTGCCGGTGGTGCGCACCAGGCTGGCCGATCACGCGCCCGCAGCACGACTGCGGATCCGCCAGGTCCCCTGGGATGATCCCACCGGTGGCCTGAGCGCGGCCGCCGCCGCGCAACGCACCGACGCCGCATTCCTGTGGCTGCCCCTGGCCACACCCGCCAAGTACGACTGGCTGGAGATTGCCACCGAGCCGCTCATGGTTGCGATGCCGGCAGGACACCGACTCGGCGAACGCGACGAAGTCTCCTTCGCCGATCTCCTCGATGAGCCCTTTCTCGCCCTGCCTGCCACCAGCGGAGTGCTGCGCGATCATTGGCTGGCGCTCGAGCACCGTGGCGGCCGGCCGGTCCACATCGGCGCCGAGATCGCCAGCGCCGAGGAAACCGTCGAGGCGCTCACCGCAGGGCTCGGCGTGTGCTTGCTGGCAGCGGGCAACACGGCGCTCGTCGAACGCGACGGGGTGGTGGTCCGGCCGGTCACTGGGCTGCCGCCCAGCCGTCTGGTGCTGGCATGGCGGCGGGGCGACGAGCGTCCGCTACTGAGCGCATTGCGCGCCGCGGTCGCTGAGGCGGTTGCAACGCGGAAGCGATCGCACAGCTGACCATTCGCACTCGCCCCTGTGGGCGACAAGTGCTGCGCCACAATCGTTTTCGAAAGCATGGTAACGAAACCCAGGGATGGTTTTCATGGCCCTACCGGGCACGCGTCAAACGCTGATCCCGAATAGAGTTTCGGCATTGCGGAACGCAATCTTCTCTTTCGTCTCGCGTGGCAGATCTACTGCCCGAAACCAGTCGGTTCCCTCCTTCATGTCGGCAAACGGATAGTCGATGGCAAACATCACTCGATCGACACTGATGTGCCTCAGCAGGAGATCGAGCAATTCATCTTGGAAGAACGCGCTGGTGGTGAACCAGAAGTTGTCCTTGAAGTACTGACCAATAGGCCTACTCAGCGACCCTTCGGTCGGATCCTGCAGGTCGTTCACGATGCGCTCGTAATAGAACGGGAGACCCTCTCCCATGTGTCCCACAATGATTTTCAGCCTGGGGAATCTATCGAACGCCCCCGTCATGATCAGCCGAAGGCATTGAGTAAGGACCTCTTGGTGCCAGCCATATCCCGAACCACTGAAAATGTAATCCTGATATTCATCGTTATAGCCTGGACGCTGAATGCTGTAGTAAGTGTTGAAGACTTCCCGGGGCGGGAAGCCCGGATGTAGATATATCGGAACGTCAAGCGTTTCGGCACGCGCCAGAACGGGCTCGAAATCTTGGTGGTCGAGGAACCTGCTGTCAACGAACCCGTTGGTCATGGCACCGACGAAACCGTCCTCGCGGACAGCGCGTTCCAGTTCGTCCGCAGACGCCTCGGGATCCCGCAAGGGCAGGGTCGCGTACGCCTGGTACCGCCCCGGATAGGTGGCCATCGGGCCGTCGGCGATCATCTTGTTGAGACGATACGCAAGATCGTTGCCCTCTTGACCGAGGAGATCCTGCACACCGGGCGTATGTGCAGACAGGATTTGAACGGTGATGCCGGCCTCATCCATCGCGCCGATGCGGCTGGGTCCGAGATCGGCGAGCCCAGTTTCCTTGAGGTAGTCTGCGTGATCAGCGTTGATCGCGTTCAGCGCAATAAGCTCATCGGTGCTATACGTCTCTTCCGTCGCGATAAAGCGTAGGTCTTGATCTCGCACCGAGATGTCTGTCACTTCTTCGCCTGGCTCGGATTTGGTGGCACACGCCGATAATCCGACACCGGCCCCAAGAGCAGCGGCGCCGCTGAGAAAGGTGCGGCGTCCCATCCTCAGTTTCTCGAAGTGTTTTGCGCTCGTCGTCATATCGATCTGCTCCGATTTCGCGTGGGTCGGTCCTTGGTGAGGGTGCGGCTTTCTCGCTTGACAACGACCTCGTTGAATTCTTCAGAAGTCTCCGGTATACGAGATCTTGACCAGCATGCTGCGCGAAAATCCAAGTGTCACGGGGGATAACCTCCCGTCTCAGTCTGGATAACCTCCGCTTGTTCCCGTCCTTCAGGCGATCAGGTGTTAGTGCGTGCGGGCGCGTTTACGTGGATGACCACTCGGCGATCCGGCGCTCGCGGTACCGCCGCTCGGGCGCCGGCACGTCGTCGGTCAGCGACAGTCGCGTCGCCGCGACCGCCTCGGCAAAGTCGCCACGACGGGCCAGTAACTCGCCCCGAACCGCCTGCCAGCGTTGGTCCGGCGGAACCGACGCCAACGCTTCCAGTCCCGCGTCGGGTCCGCGGTACTCGGCCATGGCCACAGCTCTCGCCAGCGCTGCCGGTGCCGTCTTCTGCAGCGAAAGCAACAGATCGTAGAGCCTCACGATCTCCGCCCAGTCGGTCAACTCATAGGAGACCGCGCGTGCGTGCTCGGCGGCAATCGCGGCCTGCAGCTGGTACGGATCGGCGATCCCGCTTGTTCGCCGCAACGACGCGGCGAGGAGACGGGTGGCTTCGTCGATCGCCTGGCGATCCCAGAGGCGGCGGTCCTGCTCGGCAAGCACCACCGGCTCTCCGGCGGAGTCGAACCGCGCGGCGCGGCGGGACTCGGTGTAGAGGAGCAACGCCAGCACGGCCATCGGCATTGGCTCGTCAGGCATCAGGTTGTGGACCAGCCGCGCCAGCCGCACGGACTCGCGGCAGCCGTCGACGTCGCTGACCGCGACGCCACCCACCGCGCTGTGAGCGATCGTGTAAGTCGCATGGACGACCGCACACACGCCGGCCAGTCGCTGCGGTAGGTCGTGTTCGGCGGGTGTGCGATAGGGGATGGCGGCGCGTGTGATCTTTGCTCGTGTCCGCGTCAGTCGCTTCGCCACCGCCGCTTCGCTCGACAAGTGCACTGCAGCAATCTGTTTGGGCGACAACCCGCATAGCGTGCGCAATGCCAGGGTCACCTGTTGGTTCAGATCGAGCGCAGGGTGGCAGCAGGTGAAGACCAGCCTCAGCCTGTCATCGCCTACCACGTCATCCGGCTCGTCCAGCCGTTGGCTGAAATCCATGCTGGCCAACTCCTTTCCCGCTCGCGCGCCCTCTCTGCGGAGAATGTCGACAGCCACCCGGCGCGCGGTCACGGTCAGCCATGCGCGAGGTTGGTCGGGGACGCCGTTGCGGGGCCAGTCCCGCAGCGCACGCAACGTGGCCTCTTGGACGGCGTCCTCGGCGATCTGGAGGTCGCCGACCGTCCGGACCAAAGTTGCCAGAATGCGCACACCCTCGGTCCGGACCGTCTCGGCCAAACGGTCAGCCGAAGTCGACAACAGGTCGCACCTCGACGGCACCGTCCCACGCGGCAGGGATATCGGCGGCGATGCGCACTGCCTGGTCCAGGTCGGGCGCCTCGATGAGATAGAAGCCGGTCAACGCCTCCTTCGTCTCGGCGTACGGACCGTCGCTGAGCAGTACCTCACCTCCGCGCGCACCCTTGACCCGCACCGTCGTCGCAGTGCTGGTCTGGTAGAGGGCGGCGCCTCCGCGGATGGTGTCACCGTGCATCTCACCGAACTTGCCGTACTCGGCCATCTCCTCGGCGTGCTCGGGGGCGGTCCAGTCGACGTCTTTGGTGTAAACCAGAGCGGCGTACTGAGGCATTTCAATTCTCCTTGCGATCGGATCCGGGCCTTTCCCGAACCTCATCAAAAGGACGATCGGGGCGCTGCCCTTCAGGACAATTCGTCAGAAGTGCGCGGCCCGCAACGCACATTCCTTCTTGCACGAAGCGGCACGCTTCAGTTCGCCCCAGGGCGTCTCACCGTGGCTGCCGCGGGCACTGCGCGGCGTGACTGATGCGTGCTGAACGACTCCGCGGATTCCGGCGTCGGCGGCGACCCATGTCGCAAGGCGGGATGATCGACCCGAGTGGCACGGCCGCACTGCCGTCAGTGCCGCTGCGGTCAGGCAACTCACGCTCGTGACCCAAAGCTCCTGTCGAACGCACCGCCGTGGTGACTGCACGGATCGACGAGCGGATTACGACGATCAGTCCAGAGCTACCTCATATCGTCAGTACATGGACTCGAGCTCAACGGCTGCTCGTGTCTGGTATGTGTTCAAACCCGTTGTGCGGCAGTTCGGTAACACGCAGCAGCAGGTCACCACGCAGCATCTGTCGGTGGCAGGGCGGGGGAGCTCAGGGCGGCTTCCCAAGCGGGTGACATCGGGTGTGTAGCTACGCGGCGCTCCGGCGCCTCGTCGATCTCGTGTCGCAACGGTCTCTACCATGAAGCGATGGCCGACGAGTTCGCGATCACCGACGTTCCCTTCACCCACGACCCCTGGGTGGCCACGCAGGGGCGCTACGCCGAGATGCCCTACCGCCGGGTCGGGACGTCGGGCCTGCTGCTTCCGGCCATATCACTGGGCCTTTGGTACAACTTCGGTGACAACCGGCCTTTCGACATCATTCGCGAGGTGTTGCGGCACGCCTTCGATCGCGGCATCACCCACTTCGATCTCGCCAACAACTACGGCCCGCCGTACGGATCGGCCGAGGAGAATTTCGGCCGGATGATGCGCCGCGACTTCAAGCCGTATCGCAACGAGCTGATCATCTCCACGAAGGCCGGCTGGGATATGTGGCCGGGCCCCTACGGTCAGCTCGGCGGCCGCGCTTATCTGCTTGCCAGCCTGGACGAATCGCTGGACCGGATGGGCCTCGACTACGTCGACATCTTCTACTCCCACCGCATCGATCCGGTGACGCCGCTGGAGGAGACGATCGGCGCGCTCGACACCGCGGTGCGCGCAGGCAAGACCCGCTACGTCGGCATCTCGTCGTACTCGGCGGCCAAAACCGCCGAAGCTGCGGCGATCGCGCAGCGCCTCGGAACCCCACTGGTGATCCACCAGCCGTCCTACTCGCTGCTCAACCGGTGGATTGAAGGTGGTCTGACCAGCGAGTTGGCCAATGCCGGCATGGGCGCGATCGCGTTCACCGCGCTGGCGCAGGGCCTGCTCACCAACCGCTATCTGCAGCACTCACCGGCCGACATCGACCGCGCCACCAGCCGACCCAGCTTCGACGACGAGCTGATTACCGACGCGGTCCGCCAGCGATTGCAAGGCCTGGCCGGCATCGCCGAGCGCCGTGGTCAGTCACTCGCTCAGCTCGCGTTGGCATGGGTGCTGCGCGACCCGGCGGTGGCCTCGACGCTGGTGGGCGCCTCGAGTGTCGCCCAACTCGACGAGAACCTCGGCGCGCTGGCCCGTCTCGACTTCACTCACGAGGAACTCACCGAGATCGACCAGTACGCGTCGGATTCAGGCATCGACCTGTGGCGGGAGAGCTCGGACGTGTGAGCTACAGGGGAGGCACGCCATATCCAACTAGGGCCAGGCGAGCATCACCAACAGCGCGCGCAAGCCGCGGACTACGCTTTCCGCACGAAGAGCTGTTCACCCAACGCGGCGGCTATGCGTTTGAACCGCTGCCGGTCTCGTCGTCTTGCATCTCCGAGTCGAAGCCGCGCTCGCCGACCCACGGTGGAGCCAGCACCTGATCGACCTCACGGGCATCGAGTGCGGTCAAGAACTTCTGCACGATATCTGGGAGCGTGTCCCACTCTGTGTTGGTCATGGCACCACGATGGGGGCTCCCGTAAAGGCAAGGTCAACACCACGGTCAGGGCAACCACGATGGCCGGCCCATGCCCACCGATGTGTTGACGTTGCCCCTAGGGGAAGCCACACGCTGCTCTCCGTACCGAGACTTCACGGCTCCCGACCGTGCGACATCCGAAGGAGACAAGGGACGTGTACGAGCAGTTTGGCAAGTACGGCGCTTGGCTCAATCCTGCGCACGGCGATGCCGCCCGGATTGAATACGCCCCTGCGCTGGAAGAGATGGGCTACCAGACGATCTGGGTGGGTATCGGTGCAGGTCCAATGGGGGAGATGGTTCTACTCGAGCAGATGATCGCCGAGACAAAGTCCGCGATCATCGCGACAGCGATCATCAACATGTGGGATGACGACGCCCGCAACATCGCCTATCAGTATCACCGGATCGTCGATCGCCATGGACCCCGGTTGCTGCTAGGTGTAGGCCTCGGCCACCCTGAAGGGCGAGACAGCTATGAGAAGCCACTCGCACGCATGACCGCGTTTGTCGATGCCCTCCTGCAGGGGGGCGTGCCCGCCGAGGCGATCGTTGTCGCCGCTCTGGGTAAAAGGACGCTTAGTTTGTCCGCGGCAAAGACACTGGGGGCGCACCCCTACCTCACTGTCCCCGCACATACCCGCTATGCGCGCGAAGTGCTGGGCACCGGCGTGTTCTTGGCCCCCGAACACAAGGTGGTGCTGTGCGAGGACCCAGATCAGGCACGGAAGATCGGCCGGTCTATCGTCGACGACCCTTACCTCGGTCTGCGCAACTACACCAACAACCTTCTGCGGCACGGCTACACGCAGGCCGACATCACCCGTCCCGGCAGCGACGCACTCATCGGTGCCCTCGTTGCGCACGGGTCCCCGGCGGCCATCTACGCCGAGATCGAGAAACACTTTTCGGCGGGCGCCGACCACGTCGGCATGCAGATCGTCGCCGAGGAGCTCAGCGCCTCACCGCTCGAGGCCTTCCGCACACTGGCCGACCATCGGCCCCCGCAATGACACCCCGCGGCATGGTGGCACACCGCCGAGCAACTGCTCGCCAGGTCCGCTCGCGAGCAGGCGGCGATCCGCGAGCAGCACCCGGCGTTCGACGGCAGGAGCGTCGAGGTGGTGCACGTCTCCGATGAGCGGATCACCGTGGCGCTGGCCGATTCGCCTGCCGCCCACATTTGTCGGAGCTGGGCTTCGGTTATCGGGACAGTTTTTCGCGCGGGGACGGCGAGGTGGGCGGTGTCCGGACCGTGCCCGACGCCGCCACCCTCAATGTCGGCGCACCGGACGTGCGGATCGTGCCGCGCAGCGACGCCAGGTCCGGCGGCGGCAGCTATAACGGTCTACCCGAACCCTTTTCGGACTACCGCGGCACGACCATCATCGTCGACGACCCGACCATCATCGCCGCGCCGGACGGCGGCGGCTATGCCGCCACCGAGTTCCTCAACAGGTCACTGGTCGACGCGCTGTCGCGGCATGTGCGCTGAGGCGTCGAGACGAGTCCATTGGAGCGACGCGGCAGGGCGGAGAGTTGCGCGCGGCGGTCCTGAACGGCGCCGAAAAATTGGCGATCTTCGGCGCATTCGGCCGTAGGCGGTCGGCGTGTCCGAGACTCGGTCGCCTCCGCGCCCGCCAAATGCGTGCGCTACCGCGGCTGGTGAAGCACCGTGCAATTGCGGCCCCGCGCCTTCGCCTCGTACAGTGCCGCGTCGGCCGCATCCATCAGCTGCGGCAACGAGACGGGCGCTGGCGCCGTCGCGACGCCGAAGCTGGCGGTCAGCGACTTGCTCGCACCGCCATAGGCGAAGGTGTGCGCAGCGAGCCGGGAGCGTACCGACTCCGCGAACGCCAATGCTCCTGCTGCACCGACATTCGGCGCCAGGACGGCGAATTCCTCACCCCCGATGCGACCCGTCACGTGGCTGATATCTGGTCCGCTGCGGAGCAAGTCGGCGAACGTGGTGAGCGCCAGATCCCCTCCGGCGTGCCCGAGCTCATCGTTGACTTTCTTGAAGAAGTCGAGATCGGCCAGGATCAGCGCTGCTGAGGCGGCGCTGCGCAACGCCACTGTGGCGCGTTCGGTGAAACCGCGCCGGTTCAGCAAACCGGTGAGCTCGTCGCGGTCCCGCTCGACGCGGAGGTCACCCACCAGATCGGCCACGATTGCGGTGAGCACCACCAACATGATCAGCGGCAGAATTACTACCGTGACCACGGTTATCCCTAGTGCCGCAGGGGATCTCGCGAAATGGTCGATCGCGCCGTCACTGGTGAGCTCACGGGGCAAATCCGAGATCGGGACAAGGATGGCCGTCACGAACAGGCCGACGGACAACACCGATGTCGCGATGACAACAGACGTGTCCGAGGGTCTGCGCCCACGCCTGACCCAGAGGCGCGCGGCGGTGAATACCACGACAATGCCAAGGCACACATTCTGAGTAACGATGCGTCCAGCCACCATCGGTGACACGTACGCGAAATACCATACCGCCGGGGCCAATGCGACGATGATGACGATCGCCGCGGAATGCGCTAGCCGCTCTCCGGAGCGGCGCAGCAATCCGTCGGCGAGCAACACGAAGCCGATCGGGAGCAGGACGCCGTGCACTGACGCCGACAGCGCGACGTCACCGCCCAACGACAGCACCCAATTCGAGGCGAAGAAGCACAGGATCGCCGCCGCGAAAAGCAAGGCGTGACCGCGACGGCGATCGATCATCCAGAGTACGACGAAACCGCATCCGATCCCGATCAGCGTGAAGGATCCGAGATCGATCAACGCGAACAACCCCGAGCTCATCGCCGGCATCCTGACGGCGGTCTCGACGGCTTCACCTACCGCCACCCGGCAACACACGACACCGACCGACGCGAAGCAGCACACGGCGGCGGGACGGCAAAGAACTTCACACGCACAGCCCTCAGCCTCGCATAATCGTCGAATAACGGGCGGCTTCCGCAACCGAGCAGAGCCAACATCCACACACCTCAGCTCAGCCGCCACTCCCGTCTCAATCCGCGATGCCACCACATAGTGCGTGGTGCGCCGAGACGCGGCGATCACGGGAGCGGTGACGATAGCGAGTAACCACCGACGCACGGACAAATTGGCGGAACGCCGCGATCCCGCGGAAAAGGTGCACAGCCGCGTCGGCGAGGTCGACACCCAGACAATCAGCGAGTCCGCTGAGGCCGCGGTAGAGCTACCGGAGGTAGATGAGGCCGCCGTCCGGCGGTGGTCGCCGATCGCGTCACCGGATGGCTTAGCGCACTGCGTGACATAAAGATCATGCGAGCAATTGCGGCGATTCGTTAAACGCCCGGTCATTCGTGGACGGTTTCGAACCTTGCCGACCGCGCCGGCATGTCTCGCGCGGCTTTCGCCCGTCGCTTTTCCGGCGCTCGTGGGAAAGACCCCGGTCGAATATGTCACAAACTGGAGAATGACGGTCGCGACCAAATTGCTGCGGACAACGACTCTTTCGGTCGAGGCCGTCGCCCTCCAGGTCGGCTACGATTCCTCGACAGCCTTCAGCAGCGCTTTCCGCCGCCATTTCGCAATCTCGCCGGGCCGTTATCGATCGCAGCGCGATCATGCGTCTCGTGCGGCTGGCGAGTATCTCGCCGAGGCGGCTGCCTTCGAAAAGAACTCGTAATTGTCGACTTTGCCGATGATCGCTGCGAGTATGCCACTGGCGCAGGAGGTTTACGAAACTTTCGGTCCCGGGATGGCGCGGGTGACCGATCCGACTGAAGCAGCGATCAGGAACAAGCACCACGTCTGGTTCCGGGAGCTGTCAGGGGGTGAGGAGGCCTCGATGTTCGGGCGAAATCAGCGGATACTTGGGGACAACAAGAAATCGTAGGGGTGCAGACCGTGCGACGTCAGCTCAGTAGAGTCCGGGAACCGGCGACGGCTCGCCTTCCATGATTCGCCACCCCACCTCGACCTGCCCGTGAGTCGAGCCGGTGCGACCAGCGAAACCGTAGTACCAGGTATGGCAGACGTTCATGTCCCACTTGACAGTCGGTTCCAGACCCGAGCCGCCGACGGGCAGCGGCTGGCCCGGGCACCACACCTGGCTGCACATGCTCAGCGCGTTGCACCGTGCTTCGGCGACGCCGGGAGTCAGTGCGACGCCGGTGACGGCGAGACTGCCCGCAAGCACGGCACCTGCGAGAAATCGGGTGCCCATCATCTGAGTGGTCATGCGTGCGTTCCTCCCTATGCTGCGCCGCACCGTGCGGCGTCGCACAAGCTGACCCGACCCGGTCGGCTACCGATCCCAAGAATGTTGTGGCCGACAAGCGACGCCATCGCCGTCTCGATCCAAAGCTGCCCGATACCCGGGCTGGCCCGCGTACAGCGGTGCGGCCCTCGACGCAACTGCTGTAGTAGGCACCCGTGGGCATCTGCGGTATCAGGGGTACCGGCGAGTAGGTCGACGTCGTCGTGGTCGGCGGAATAACGGTGTCCAGCAGCGGGACGTACTGAGGAGGCTAGTCGGCCACGGGTGGTGCTGGTGGCGGGCTGGTGCTCTCGGTGATGGTGACGGGCGCGGGGCGTCGCCGTCACCGCAGCTGCCGACAAGCACCAGCAGCAGGTGAGTCCGCCGGGCTTCGACAACGTGATCTCCCAGCGAGGGCGACACCCGCGATCACCGGCGCGGCGACGGCAGCCAAAGCGCGAAGGCCCTTCGCCACAGTCATCGCAATTCGGGGTCAGGTCAGGGTCACGGGATGTCGGCGGGCGGCCTGATCCCCGGGTGTGTCCATCATGTCGCCGAACCGAGATCTACCCGGTGGCGCTGGTGCCTCCCTCTTGGCCATGGCGGACCGTACGGTTGGGTCAGCCGACCCGTTTGAACGCCTCGTCCCGGTAGAGCTGCGCGCATTCGCTACGCCGGACCTTGCCGCTGGACGTCATAGGGATCGAGCCCGGTCTCACCAGGACAATGTCGGCGACGGCAAGAAGGTGATTGTTGGCGACGGCGCTCTTGACGGTATCGACCTTGAGCGCGATCGCCTTTGGCGAGTCGTCCGGCGCCTCGTATTCGAGTATCAGCGCGAGGGCTTCCTCTTGTCCATCAAGGATGGGGATGGCGGCCACGCGCCCATCGCTGAACTCCGCGACGGTGGCCTCGATGTCGTCGGGGTAATAGTTCTGCCCCCTGATGATGACGAGGTCCTTGATCCGGCCCGCGATGAACAGCTCACCGTCGCTCATGAAGCCGAGGTCGCCCGTGCGCAGCCACGGCCCCACCGGGGTTCCCGGTGATGGATCGACAAGCTGCCAGGAGAACGTCTCGCGGGTCTTGTCGGGCTGTCGCCAGTACCCCTGCGCCACGTTCTCGCCGTACACCCAGATCTCACCGACGGACCCTTCCGGGATCTCGGTGTTCGTGCCGCCGTCGACGATCCGCACGAGCGGGGCGACCGGCACCCCATAGCTGACCAACGCCGTTCCCGACGAATCGTTGCGTTGCTCGGCGTAACCGGCGGTAAGCCGTTCGGAGTCGAACCGCACGACCTTGGGTGGCGCTCCGGGTGCACGCGCTGCGACGTACACGGTGCCCTCGGCGAGCCCGTAGGACGGCCGCAACGCATGCGGCTTCAGGCCGAACCGTGCGAAACGCTCGGTGAATCGCGCGAGCGTCGCCGCATGGACGCGCTCCGCGCCGGACACGATGTGGGTCACGCCGCCGAGATCGATTCCGGCCAGTTCGGCGTCGGTCGCGTTTCGGATCGCCAGTTCCAGTGCGAAGTTCGGTGCGGGCGAGAATGCCTTGGTATTGCTGGCCATCATGTGCAGCCATCGGGCGGGGTCGACGAGAAACGACAGCGGGCTGGTGAGCACGCTGTGTATGCCGGAGAGAATGGGTGCGCAGATTCCGATGAACAGTCCCATGTCGTGATAGAACGGCAGCCACGACACAATGGTGGTATCGCGCGGAGCGACGTTCCCGGTGTCGGCGAAGTAGCACTTCACGATCTGGTCGTTGTTCGCGATCAGGTTGGCGTGAGACACCATCACCCCAGCGGGCCGGCGCGTTGAGCCGGAGGTGTACTGCAACAGCGCGATTCCAGAATCCCCACCACGCGACTTGAGACCCGGACGCCCCTCGACGTCGAGCGTGTCGACCTCGATCAACACCGGCGACATCCCGGAGTCCTCCCTGAGGTGCGCGGCGACGCGCCCGGACACCGCGGAGGTCGTGAGGATTGCAGCCGGCGCACTGTCGGCGATCACCATGCTGACCCGCTCGTCATGGCTTCCCGCCCGCGGTACCGACACCGGGACGGCGACGATTCCCGCCTCCAGGCAGCCGAGGAATGCCGCGATGTAGTCCAGGCCCTGGGGGGCGAGGATGACGGCCCGCTCGCCCTCTGGACCATGCTCACGTAGTGCCGTCGCGACACACCGCGCGCGGCGATACATCTCCAGCCACGTGCGGGTTGTCCTGACACCGCGGTCGGGATCACGGTCGTAGTCGATGAACGTGAAGGCTGCGTCACTGGGTTGCAGACTGGCAAGCTCACGCAGCGCGGCCGGTATCGAAATCCCCGAGACTGCATCGACGACGGGCATCGTCTGGCTCACTCGGATCGCAATTCACTTCCGTGCAATGCCCTTGCCATCGCTGTCACTTCGGAAGGCTTAGCTCATGACTGAGGTAGTCGACCAGGTCGTCGATGGTGCCGTGGTCGAACAGCATGGCCGGGGACAGACGACGGTGCACCACTTTCTCCAGCGCTCCCGACACAGCGACGGCGCTTCGGGAATCGAGGCCGTAGCTGTCGAACGGTTTGGCGGTGTCGATCTCCGATTCTGGAACCTGCACCCGCCGGGCCAGATCGGCGACCAGCCACGACCTCAGTGACTCGTGCGTCAAGGTGCCCTCGACGGCCGGCGTTGATTTCCGTCTAAACATTGTCACCTTTCCGCGGGCACAGATGCAATTTTGATTCGCCGGTCGTCACGGTTTCGGCGAAGCCGGTTGTCGATGGCGCTACGGGTCGGCATGTGCAGGTCCCACACGATGTGCGCCGTGGCCAGGAGCGCGATCACCCACCCACTGAGATCCGGTTCCCACCAACGCATTCCGTGGCGATACGCACCCGGGAATGCGTGATGGTTGTTCTGCAGACCCTCACCGAAGGTGAAAAAGGCCACCGGCCAATTGTTGGCACTGTCGTCGCGGTTGGCGAACGGTCGCGACCCGATCATGTGGCTGACCGACCCGACACACCAGGCGGCCTGATTGGCGACGAACACGCGGGCCAATCCTCCGAAGATAAAGCCCGAGAAGGCCGCCATGAGCGTGCCGCCAACCGCCCAACCGATCACGGCGGGTGCCAGCAGACCCAGCAACGCCCAAATCGGATATGTCTGGTTGTAGCTGTAGAGCCTGCGGTCGCGAACTACGTCGGGAGCGAACACCGCGGTACGCGACTCTTTGTCGCTAAGCATCCAAGGGATATGGGCGTACCAAAGGCCTCTCAGCTTGCCCCAGAATGTGTCGCCGCTGAGGTTGGGCGAATGAGGATCACCCTCTTCGTCTGCGTAGCGGTGATGGCGGCGATGTGTGCTGACCCAAAACAGCAGCGGACCCTCCAGCGCCATCGACCCCGAGATCATCAGCACGCCCTCGAAGAACCGTGAAGTCTTGAACGACTTATGGGCGACGTAGCGGTGAAATCCGATGGTGATACCGAACATTTGTATCGCGTAGAACACCGCGAACAACACGTAGTCGGTGACACCGGCGTGCCCGCTGACTATCAGATAGATCGCTGCTGCGAAGCCCAGCGCGGGGACGCCGATGGTGACAAGTGCGACGATCTTCTTGGCGCGCGCACTCGCCGGGTTGAGTTGCACGATGGCCTTGGCAAGGGATTCTTCGGCAGACGTCCTCTGCGGCGTTGTCGCACTGCCTGTTTCGGCGTTCATGCTACTGCTCCTCCGTGATCTGGCTTCGAGTCTGCGTTGCGGCCGGCGCTCGCGTAGCGCACGTTGCGCACGAGTCCGACGACATCGAGCAGCCGGATGAACTCGCCGACGAGGTCGAGCTGCCACCAGTGCCGCCGCGTCATCGCCAGCACGGGTCTGGCGTGGTGATTGTTGTGCCACGACCCACCCAACGTCGGCGGTGCCAGCACGCCGATGTTCGTGCTCTCACCCCCCGATGGGAAGGGCCGCGAGCCGATGGTGTGGCCTAACGAGTTAACCACCCAGGTCGCTTGGTCGACTGCGAAGATCCGCGCGAAGCCGCCCCACAGGACACCACCCACGAAGCCGTGCACGGATTGCGTCAAGGCGGCACCGATGAGGCCCGGCAGCACGATCCCGATGAGGACAATGACGAAGTACCAGGCATTGATCTTCATGATCGTGCGGTCGGCCAGCAAATCGCGGGTGTGCTTGTTCCACTCGGCCTTCTTGACGTCGAAGAGCCAGCCGATATGGCCGTACCACAGGCCTTTTGCGATTCCCCACCAACCGGGGCCTCGCGGTCGCGGAGAGTGCGGATCGCGTTCGGTATCGGAGTAGGCATGGTGAAGCCGATGAATGGCAACCCAGAACAAAACCGGTCCTTGAGCCGCCATAGACCCCGCGACCGCCAGGAAGATCTTCACGGGTTCCGAGGCCTCGAACGACCGGTGCGTGAAGTAGCGGTGCATGCCCCCTTCCACACCTATCGTGGTGATCACGTACATCACGACGAACAGTGCGATGTCGGTGACCGTCAGGCCGAAATAGATGGAATAGACGACCGCGCCGATGGTGCCCAGAATCGGCAGACCGACGGTCAGATAGGCCAGCCGGATGGCAACAACGTCCAAATCCTGTTGTGGCACAGCAGTTCCGGAGTCCGCGGTGGTTTCCTGACTCATAGCGTGGCCCCCTGTATCGCATCGGCCAGGAACAGTCGTTTGGCTTCCTGGCGGCGAATCTTTCCGCTTGTCGTGGTTGGAATGGTCCGCTTCGGGCAAATGTGCACCTCGGGGCCAATACCGAATTCGGAGGTGACGCTCGACCGGATCGCGTCCGTCAGCGATGCGCCGTGGTCGGCCCGGCCGTTGGCGAGCACGGCTTCGGCGAGCACGATCAGTCGCTCCGATGCGTCGCCGGGCACCGAGAACGCGACGGCGCTGCGAAGCGCCGGGTCGGTACGCACCACGCTGGCTTCGACGTCTTGCGGATAGATGTTCCTGCCGTTGACGATGATGAGGTCCTTGATTCTGCCAGTTACGAACAGCTCACCGCCGCAATAGAATCCGAGGTCGCCGGTGCGAAGGTAGGTGTTCGGATCGCCGGGCAGTCTGTTGCCGAAGACCTCTGCGGTCAATTCGTCCCTGCGGTAGTAGCCAGCGGCGACGCTGCGACCCGACACCCAGATCTCGCCGACGTCGCCGTCTGCGACGGGATGCCTGGATACCGGATCGACGATGCGTACGGTGTGCTCGGAATCGACCACCCCGCAGCTGACCACATCGTTGAAAACCTTGTAGCGAAAGCCTTTTGGCTTTCCACAGACGAAGAGCGTGGCCTCAGCCATCCCGTAGCACGGGATCAGCGCGGCTCCGTCGAATCCAAAAGGTGCTGCGGCCGCTTCGAAGCGCGCGATCGTTGCGGCGCTGATGGGCTCCGCACCGCAGTACACCTCCCGCAGCGTTGAGAGGTCCGGACCCTCGGACATGCCGTCGAGTGCCATGGCGGCGAGGTCGAGCGAAAAATTGGGTCCTACGGTGATTGTCACGCGATAGTCGTTGATCGCCTGCAACCAGCGACTTGGGTCTTGGACGAAATGCATCGGCGACATCAGCACCAACGGCCACCCGTAGTACAGCGACAGGATGATCGTCCCGATCAACCCCATATCGTGATAGGGCGGCAGCCACGAGAAACCGACACGGTTAAGGTCGAGTCCCATGCTCCGGTCGAGAGCTTGGCAGTTGCTGACAAGGTTGTCATGGGTGATGCAGACGCCTTTCGGCGTCCCAGTCGAGCCGGACGTGTATTGGATGAGCGCAAGGTCGCCTAGCGCGCATTCGGCTGGCGCTGCCCGTTTGGCATCCGCGCTCAAGCCGCCGATGTAGCAGACCTCAGGGTGGATCTGGGACCCGGCGAGGCTGTCCCGAAGTGCGTCGATGGCGCTGCGGTACATGGCGTCGATCACCACTGCCTGCGGTTCGCAGTCGACAAGGATCGCGTGGAAACGGTCTACTTCCTTCAAGCGCAGCGGCGGGAAGCACGGCACCGCGACGGCGCCCAGCGACAGAATGCCGAACAGCGCGGCGATGTAGTCGAGGCCGGGGTTCACTGCCAGGACGACGCGCGAGCCACGGCCCACGCCGCGCGCCGACAAGGCGGCCGCGTACGTCGCCGCGTGTGCCGCGGTGTCGGCGAAGCTCCATCGCTGCGCAGAGGCCACAGTGCCGTCGACGAGGAATACGTACGCGAGGTCGGGCGAAGCAGACCTGGCGGACAATACGTCGACGATGGCACGAGGGTGGTGCGCCATGGGTTCGACCCCCAACGACAGCCTGGTAAAAATACGACCTGCACGAAGTCGACGAGTGGCCAACCGCCACTTGTGGGCTAGCTGTGCAGGCCAAAGCATACGCAAGCAGGCGTCTCTTTGCAGTGCAGAGCGCGATGTTGGCGCAGGTGCGGGGCGAACTCGTGAGACGGGCAAGACTGAAATCCACCGATGCCTGGGTACGTGCAATCGCGACGATGGCCTGCTCGGGATTAGAGGTCAACGATCGGGCGGCGTGCCGTGGGAGGAGACCGCACAACTGCTCAGAGTGGCCTGGCGCTATTCCGTGGAGTGCGCCCGATCATGCGCCAACGCCGACACCGGAAAGGCGTCCAGACGATGAATACTTGAAAGCCGCCCCGGATGTGTTGCCGGGGCGGAATTCGTTTGATCGGGGTCGGTCGGCAACTGCGGCGGTCCACAGCCAAAACAGACGGGAGGAGTGGTGGTCGGCAAGCGACCAAGCGTCGACTAATTTGATGCATCACGCCGTGGCTTACTTGACATAATGTGGCTTATCGGTAGAACGATTGAGCGGGAGTCTGGCGGTCAACCACGAACTCATGTCGGTTTGCAGTTGATCTCCGAATCTTTCACCACGCCGACCGCATATTCGTCACTGTGACGTATCAGCTATAGCGCGACCCCTTGCGGGATCCAATAGCCTGCAAGCGCTCGAAGTCGATCAGTCAGTTGAATTAGCTTCCCAGAAACCGATATGCGCATCTGGGATCGGTGCATCGTCTGAAACATGGATATCTGCGAGCCTGTCCAAACTCTCGCACCGACGACTTTGAATCCCTAGCCGGTTCGTGTCCCACACACCCCATTGTTGCCCCCTGTCGTTCGGAAGCGTCCGGAATCCATGGTGTAGGCAGCGGTCGGCTGCACGTCTTGATGAACCTGAAAATCTTCGGCGTTACGTCGACAAGGTCAGCCCAATCGTTTTGTCACTGTGACGTTTTCGAGCCTGTGGCGTCGTTACGTGGTTTTTCCTCTTGTATCTCAACGCGTGCGCCATTCAGTCAATGGCGATCCGGTCCGGCCCCCCCGATGTCGACTCGGCGTCGATCGGTGAACACACGCTGATCCGGTTCGCCGCACGACGACTGCTGAGCCCGCCAGAATCTATCGGCGACTTTCGTCGCTACGACGGCAAGTTCCGCGAGCTTCTCGCAGCCGTCAAGATTGGAACATGTTCGCGGACAGTCCATTCGACGTCCCATCCCCCAGTGTCGCCTCGCAAAGGCATGTGGACCGGCGCGTAGTCGATCAGTTCGTCGCCCACAAAGCATTCTCCTGCCACCAGGTTAGGTTCCAATTTCCATGTGCGGAGCGGAGCCATGGACGTCGGGCCCACTCGGCTCCAAAGTGGCGGCCACAGCGGGATCGAGTGCGGCGACGATGCGGCGCGCCGCATGACCCAGGGCGGCTAGTTCAGTGTCGGAGAGCACGTCAATGACCTGACGACGTGCCTCACTGACGTGGCCGGGAGCGCTCTGCTCGAGCTTCGCCATCCCGGCGTCGGTGAGCTCGACTTCGGTCCGGCGGCCCGCTCCCCGACGAGAATGCCGCTTCAACCATCCGGCGGCCTCAAGACGAGATACTGCATGGGACAAACGTGATAACGACCCGTGTGCGTAAAGGGCCAACTCGCTCATCGCCCGCCTGCGCTCAGGCGCCTCAGCCAACTCCACCAAAATGTGGTACTCGAACAAATTGAGCCCCGCGTCGCGGCTCAACTGCGCGTCCAACCGGGCCGGCAACATCACCACCAGGCCCATGAGGGACGCCCATTCGCGAAGCTGCCCAGCAGACAGCCACTGGACCGGGGGTTCTTCACCGTTTCGCATCTACTCACCCTATCTTAATTTGAACATTCAAGTCGAACATGTCGTCGCCCATGTTGAACATTCAACTCAAGTCGGTGTAGCGTCGGTCGAGGAGGGCACCGCCGTACTTTCACCGAGGAGATAAGAGGGATGACTCTGTTTCGTCTCGACGCGAGTATCCGCGTCGAAGACTCCCGCAGCCGCGAGCTCGCCGATATCGTGGAACGGGAATGGCTCACAGCCAATCCCGACGCCGGCGTCATCCGCCGCGACGTCGGCACCCAACCCATTCCGTCCACCGCTTGGGGCACAGCAGCATTCGCCGGTTACACCCCGGAAGCCGACCGCACTGCCGACCAGCGCGAAGCCGTGCGCCGGGCAACGGAACTCGCCGACGAACTCCTTGCCGCCGACGCGTTCTTATTCGCTGTTCCGCTCTACAACTACGGAGTCTCTCAGCACTTCAAGTCATGGGTGGACATCATCATCACGGATCCTCGATTCAATCCGGCTGAACCGCCTGCCATCGCAGGGAAGCCCGCAATACTGGTGACCGTTCACGGTGGCTATTACGCCGAGGGAACCCCGCGACACGGCTGGGACCACGCAACGCCATGGATGCAACGGATTCTCGCCGAGGTGTGGGGCCTCGACCTCAACACCGTGGTATCCGAACTCAGCCTGGTTGGCGTCAATCCTGCTCTCGACGAGTTCAAAGACCTCGCGTCCACCCTGCGTGCCGACGCGGAGAATAGGGCACGTGAACTAGGGCGCCGGCTGACAACATCGTCAGCCAGCCGGTGATCTGTAAGCATTCCATCCGCGAGGCCGACGAGCGCAGTTTTTCGGGCGCGATGAATCCCGGTATTCCCAGCGTCTGCCCCGATGTCTTCGTCATGCACGTGCCGCGACTTCCGAGGCCTCGCGGGGGCGGGCTGTTCGTCCTCATCACTGCGCCTGGCTCTCCAGGCTTGTGCGGTATGTCGAAGTGTTCGGATTGGGTTGCCACACAACCTCGCTCGCCTGGGGCGACGGTGTGACCGATCGGACGCCGCCTGTCGGCGTCAGCCAGCTAGCCCAATAGGAGTTTGTCCGAACGCGTCTCGCGCGATCCGTCGGTGGCGTGGGCGATCGTCACAGCCTGGGCGGACTGAACGTCTGCGCGTCTCCGCCGCCAGCCGTGACGCGATTTTCGACAGGGTTTGGAACAGCAGAAGCCATATCGGGCGGTGACCGCAAGTGGTCGGAACGGGCGTAGTTATGAATTTCATATGCGCTTCGGACCGCCACCCATGGTTCCGAATAGCGTTGAGACCGCAACCTGTCGGACGGAACGAAAGCCGATCACCATGTCCTTACCTGCATCTCCCGATGCACCGAGCTGTACGTCAGCTCAGCTGAGCTGTGACATCGCGCCCGCGCCGCCGCTGCGGGGCAGCATCGTGATGCCCGACACCCACACCGTCGACGCGAAGGGGCGATTCAGCGGCAAACGTGTCCAACGAGCGGCGCGTCCCCGAACTGCATCGGAGGCGTCTGGACTACCGATGAGCCACGCCTCGAGGATGACACCGGAATTACCTTCGCCTTCGAGCGTGTGAGGTGAAGAAGATCTGCGATCCGGGGACAACGCCTCCCTGGATGAGGATCTATGAGGCTGAAATCGTGAATGTCATTCCACCGAACTGCTGCCCACCGCGAGGAATCGATGCGAGACAACCCTATTGACCCGCCCACAGAATGCGAAAGCGGAGCACCCCGATCCGTTGGTCTGTTCGGGGTGTCGCGGCGACGCTTCATTGGATGGACCGGTGCAGCTGTCGCCGCCTCCGCTGGTGCCGCCGCCGCGGTCTCGCACTTCAGCGCTGGGGAGGGCCAGGACGGCGACGTCAGCGTAGTCCCGGTTGCGTTGCGCGTCAACGGCATTGACCACGCGCTCGAGCTCGACCCGCGAACCACCCTCGTGGACGCGCTGCGCGAACAGATCGGGCTAACCGGCACCAAGAAGGGATGTGACCACGGTCAGTGCGGTGCCTGCACCGTCCACGTCGACGGTCGGCGCGTGCTGTCATGTTTGACCCTTGCGCCCACCGCGCACCGGCGCGCAGTCACCACCATCGAGGGCCTCGCCAACGGCGATGAGTTGCATCCCGTGCAGCAGGCGTTCATCGATAACGATGCACTGCAATGCGGATTCTGCACGCCGGGTCAGATCATGTCAGCCGTCTCCGTCATCGAGGACGGACACAGTCGCACCGACGAACAGATCCGCGAACAAATGTCTGGCAACATCTGCCGCTGCAGCGCATACCCCTTCATCATCGAGGCGGTCAAGACCGCACGAGATCGGATGGCCTGACATGCGCCCTTACTTCTACGCCACCGCCGACTCTTTAACTGCGGCAACCGCACATTCCGCTTCAGACAGCGCGTTCCTTGCTGGCGGCACCACCTTGGTTGATCTGATGAAGCTAGAAGTCCTCACTCCCCGGCGGGTCATCGACATCAACGGTTTGCCGCTGACCGGCATCACCGTCGACAACAACGGGTTACGCATCGGTGCACTGGAGCGCATGTCCGATGTCGCCGAGAACCAAGCCGTGCGGCAAAATTACAGGCTCATCAGCCAAGCGCTCGAACTGAGCGCATCCCCCCAACTCCGCAACATGGCCAGCATGGGCGGAAACCTCCTGCAACGCACGCGATGCAGCTACTTTCGCGACCCGTCGATGCCGTGCAACAAGCGCGACCCGGGCACCGGCTGCCCGGCAATCCAGGGCTACAACCGCACCCACGCTGTGTTGGGTACCAGCGACGCCTGCGTGGCCACCCACGCCAGCGACGTAGCCGTCGCTCTGGTCGCATCCGAGGCGTCGATCGACTTGCGGAGCTCCCGTGGAGAGCGCAGCGTGCCCCTCGAGCAGTTCTACCGAAGGCCCGAGGCCACTCCAGAGGTGGAAAACGAGTTGAACGACGGCGAACTGATCACCGCCATTACCGCACCTGCGCTCCCTGCGAGCACTCGAACAGGCTACCTCAAGGTTCGTGACCGGCAATCCTACGAATTTGCATTGACTTCCGTGGCGGCGGCTATCACACTGCGCGGCAACGTCATAGCCAGGGCGCGGTTGGCCGCCGGTGGGGTGGCGACGGTTCCGTGGCGGTTACCCGAAGTGGAGAACCTGCTGACGAACCGACCCGTGACGGCGGTCACTGTCGAGGCTGCCGCCGCAGCAGCGGCTACCGATGCCCGACCGTTGAGTCACAACGGTTTCAAGCCGCATCTGCTGCGTCGCGCGATCGTGCGTGCCCTCACCGATCTTTTGGAGCTTCGATGAATCACTCGCCTCTGGGCGGCAGCATCCCTCGTATCGACGGTCGTCCCAAGACAACCGGCGCGGCTCGCTATTCGGCGGACTATGGGGAACCGGATCTGGTCCACGCCGCTTTGGTGTCGGCCACGATTGGGTTGGGCACGATCAGGGCGATGGACACCGGCGCGGCGAAGCAGGCATCGGGCGTTGTGGCGGTGTACACCCCCTTCGAGCCGCTGCGGCTGCAGCCCGTCGCCGAAGATGCACTCGGCGAGAAGTACCGACCGCTGCAAGACCACGAGGTGCGATTTCACGGCCAAGCCATCGGCTTAGTGGTCGCCGACAGCTTCGAACACGCCCGCGACGCCGCTGCCACGGTCGCCGTCGAATATCAAGCCCGGACTCCACGGACATCTCTGGCCGATGCCGGACCCGGAATCAGCATCGCCATGCCGGATTCGGGCAACAGGACCCTTCTGGCGACTGGGGTCGCCTCAATCGACGCCGCGCTCCGCGATAGCGAGATCACCGTCGACACCACCGTCACGCAACAGGCTCAGCACGCCGCAGCTATGGAACCCCATGCCGCCGTCGCTATTTGGCGAGACAATCAGCTGACTCTCTACACCGGCACGCAGTTTCCAGGACGCGCCGTTGTCGGCATCACCGGTGCGCTCGGGCTGGCACCTGGGCAGGTACGCATCATCTCCACCTATGTCGGTGGCGGGTTCGGCAGCCGTGTCCTCCCATGGTCGGACGTCATTCTCTGCGCCGCAGCCGCTCGCGAACTGGGCCGCCCGGTCAAACTGGTACTCAGCCGTAGCCAGGTCTTCAGCGTCGTCGGACACCGCTCCGCAGTACGCCAGCGAGTGCGGTTGGGTGCCCGCGCCGACGGCACGCTCACCGCCGTCAGCCACGAGTCCGACGCCGAGGCTCCGGCGGTGGGTGGGTGGCCGTTACGCACCGCCGCCGAGACCACCGCGGCGCTCTACCGCACCCCGAACCTGCACGTCGACCAGCGTCATGTCACCCTGGACACTGCCCCCACCTGGGCGATGCGCGCACCCAACGAGGCACCTGGTGCCTTCGCCATCGAGACGGCCATGGACGAACTCGCGGTCGCGACTGATGTTGACCCGGTCGAGTTGCGACTGCGCAACTACGCGACGACACTGCCGGGCACGGATCGTCCGTGGACCAGTAAGCGACTCGACGAGTGTTACCGGCTGGGGGCCAACCGATTTGGTTGGTCACGCCGCGTCGACCCAGGCACGCGCCTCGACGGTCAGTGGTTTGTCGGGATGGGTATGGCGACCGCGATCTACCCAGCCGCCGGCCGGTCCGCAAACGCCGTCCAGGTCGGCTTCCGCGACGACGGCACAGTAATCGCATCGACGGGCGTCATGGACATCGGCACGGGCGCAGCCACCGCGCTGGCGATCGTCGTCGCCGACGCGCTTGGCCTACCGATGGGCCGTGTGGTCGCGCAGGTAGGTGACACCAGCTTCCCCCCCGGCGCCGGCGCCGTCGGCTCCCGCGCCACCAGCAGCATGGCCCCGACCGCCCGGGCAGCCGCCCGCGCCGCCATCGAACGCCTCATCGAGGCCGCCTCCACCCATCCCCGCTCACCGCTGGCAGACTCAAGGGACCCGGTCACCTACGACGGAGGTGCCCTCCGAACATCCGACGGATTCCTCAATTTCGCCGATCTGTTGCGCGAGATCGGAAGATCCGACATCAGCGCCATTCACAGCGACGAGGCCACACTCAATCCTTCTTTTGCCGCCCACGGATTCGGGGCTCACTTCTGCGAAGTGCGCGTCAACTCGTTCACCGGCGAAGTCCGAGTCTCCCGGTTCACCACCGTCGTCGACATCGGCCGAGTGATCAACGCCAAAGCTGCCCGCAGCCAAGTGGTCGGCGGTGTCATCTTCGGCATCGGACACGCGCTACTGGAAGCCAACCCCATCGACCCTTCCGGACGCTTCGCAGCGAACAACCTTGCCGACTATGTGGTTCCCGTCAACGCCGATGTGCCGTTCATCGACGCCGTATGTCTCGACGGCGACGATCCCGATTTCAGTGATGTGGGCGCCCGCGGCGTCGGCGAACTCGGCGCGGTCGGCTCGGCGGCCGCCATAGCCAACGCCGTCTACAACGCCACCGGCGTCCGCGTTCGTGACCTCCCCATCCACCCCGAACTCCTGCTGCGCTGACCACTGTCGTCCCCCATACGGTGGCGCAACGCCGAGTTCGATACGGATCGACTCCGCTACAGACGTACTTCGAGGTCGACGCAATCCCCCGGTCCGCACCGCCCAACTTCGCCCCGCCATCAATGGTGACGTCTGCGCATTAGACCCGATACCATCGGAGCAGGTATCGCTGTGGGACAGCGTGTTCCGATTGTCCGAGTTGAACGGGGTTCTTGACAAGAGGCGTCAGTAGCCCAATCTGCCGCCCAGCCTGTCGACTATGAAATTCACTGCGCGAATTGAACCGATGGATAACCACGGTGGACAGCTGTCGAAAGAAGCGCCGAGTCCAGGATCGCACCGCTACGCCTGTCGCAGACTGCTACATAGGAGGTTGCGATGGCGGATACTGCGCAAAACCGACGATCCGTCAGCGGTCAGCAGTCGAGGCGGAGCTGAACTGAAAGCCCTTGCGCAGATGGGGCCGTAACGCGGCGGCAAACATGCAGTCGAGCAGGCGGTCGGGTAGCAGTCGCGTCATCGAGAGCAGCGCGGCTTCGCGGCCGACGGTATAACGCGTGCGTGGCTTGCGGACGGTGACCGCTTTGACGATGACTGCCGCCGCGGCCTCAGCGGGCAATCCGGACTTGGTCGACGCTTCGGCTTGAGCATTCACCGCGTGCACTAGGGCGCCGTATCGGCGGCGCTGCTCCGCCGTCATTGCCGACAGCGAATCCTTCGCGCCGGCGACGGCTCGGCCAAGCATTTCAGTCCTGACGGCGCCGGGTTCAATCACGACCACCTGAACCCCGTGGCGGGCCACCTCCCGTCGCAGGGAATCGCTGACCGCTTCCAGCGCGAACTTCGTGGCCGCGTATGGACCGTAGGTGGCCATTGCGATCTTCCCTCCGACGGAACTGATGTTGATCACCCGTCCCCCGCTCTCGATCAGCAACGGCAGTAGCGCCTGGGTCACGGCGACATGGCCGAAAAGGTTGACTTCAAACATGTCTCGCCACCGCTCGATAGAGAAGGCCTCGATCGGAACGTTGGCCTGCACGGCGGCATTGTTCACCACCGCTCGAATGGGTCGGCCGAGGGAGTCCTCGCGCACCCTCGTAGCAAGCGCGCGGATGTGCTCGGGATTGGTGATGTCGAGTTCCAGAGGTTCGACATTCGGCCCTCGGATCGCTTCGGCATCGCTTTGTCGCCGTACTCCAGCGAGCACATGAAACCCGCGTGCGGCCATCTCTCGGGCCGTGGCCGCGCCGATACCGGTCGAGGCTCCGGTAATTGCCACGAGCGCACTTTCAGTTGACAACGTCATCTTACTCAGACTACGGCACGAGATGACGTTGTCAACTAAACTGGGCCGGCCATGAACCGCAAAGAATCAGCTGCTGCAACCCGCCTCGCGTTGATCGACCAGGCCGCCCAGTTGGTGGACCTCGGGGGCCTCGATGCGGTCACGTTGCGCGAGGTCGGCGCCCGGGCGGGTGTCAGTCGGGGCGCTCCCTACCGGCACTTTGCCGACAAGGGGGGCTTGCTCACCGCGGTAGCCGCCGACGGCTGGCGGCGCCTCGGCGACGACATGCGTGCGCTGAACAACGACGCCAAGCGCCTCCCTGCCGATAGACTTCGCGCGGCATTGACACAGATCATCACCTTGAGCCGGCAACGGCCTCATCTGTACAGGCTGATGTTCCGCCCGCCGGAGGGTGAACCCACCACCGTTTTCATTGCGGCGCAACGCATGTGCGACGAATTCATCACCATCGTGGGCGGCGTAGCCGGCAACGACAGCGCCGAGCGCTACGCCGCCATGCTCCTGACTGGCGTGCATGGTGCTGTAGGCCTGGAAATGAGCGGCCTTCTGCAGACCGACAAGTGGCGAACCACAGCCGAGGAACTCACCGACAACATTCTCACCCTCATCGACGACACAACCAGTTCCCGCCCGTGCGCTCAAGCGGACGTATCTCCCGAGTAACTCTGGCGCCTCGCTGGCGCCTGCGGAGTTCGCCGACCGACGACCCAGCCGCTGATGAGTCGTTCTGCTGTGCTGCTTCTTTCGGAGCCGTCGTACCGTCCCACTACATGTTGTGTGCCGACGTCAGAATCGGGAGGCAGGATCCCGAGGCTCTTGCTACCGTCTGGAGCATTGACCAAAAAGGGGATCGTAGTGACGTCGACCGTTGAGCCCGCCCCCGAACAACCGCAAACCCGAGTGACGCGGCTGCGCGAGAAGCAGCGTGTCGATCGCGAGGGCCTCTTCGAATTGCTCGACAGCACACCGTTGGCGACCGTCGCCCTGATCCGCGACGGACTGCCCGCGGCGTTTCCGATCGGGTTCACACGTCTTGGTGATGATTTGGTGATCCACGGCTCCACCGGGTCACCCTGGTTGCGGGCGTTGTCCGACGGAGCATCGGCGGCGGTGTCGGTGACGACATTGGACGGAGTCGTGGTGGCGCGCAGCGGCTTCGAATCATCGTTCCACTACCGCAGCGCAATAATATTCGGCCGCTTCGACCAGATCGCCGACCACGAGAAGCTCGCTGTGCTGAATGCTCTCACCGACACGTTCATCCCAGGCCGCGTCGCCGAGCTCCGCACAAGTAACCGCCGCGAGCTCGCAGCAACCCTGGCGTTGCGATTGCCGATCACAGCTGACAACTGGTCGCTGAAGGTCAGCGACGGATGGCCAGAGGACCCTGAGGAAGATATCGCCGCGGGCGCTTGGGCCGGAGTCGTTCCGCTGACCGTTCAATACGGCACGCCGCGGCGTGCACCGGACTGCGATGCCTCAATCCCGGAGCCAGCGTCGGTGCAAGCGATGACAGGATCGCCGATGAGGCGAAGCACAGGCTGAGGACGACCAGTGCCGGATCGTCGCCCTCTCAAGACCTGGCCTGAATCGTTGCTGTGCAGTTGATCTCCCTGACGATTTTGCGAGTCGCCGCCGACGGTTGGCTTACGCTGAAGATGTTCCGCCCGAACGCACTGGGGGATGAAAGTGATTCCAGCAGCAGCCATCCAGTGGCCTGACGGCAAGAAAGCTGCAGCCTGCTTCTCGTTCGATGTTGACGCAGAGTCTGCAGTTCTGGGGGTGTCGGCAGCGATGGCGGCGCGGATGTCCGTGGTGTCGCATCAAGCCTACGGCCCGTTGACTGGCGTCCCGAGAATCCTCGACATCTTGAAGCGGCGCGAGATCCAATCGACGTTCTTCGTCCCCGGCTATACCGCTATCCGCTATCCAAAAGTCATTCAGGCGATCGCCGACGCCGGCCACGAAATCGCGCATCACGGCTACCTTCACGAAATCACCATCGGCATGTCCGCCGAGGAAGAAGCAGCAATACTCGACAAGGGACTCGAGGCACTTGCGGAGGTCACCGGGGCTGTGCCGGTCGGTTATCGCGCACCGATGTGGGAGATCAACTGGCACACGCCAGGACTGCTCGCCGAACGCGGCTTCCTTTACGACAGCAGTCTGATGGATTCGGAGTATCCCTACGAACTTGAGGTTTCGGAGGGCGGCCAGCTCGTGGAGATCCCCATCCAGTGGGCACTCGACGATTGGGAACAGTACTGCTACATTCCCGACTTCTCCGGCTCAGGTGTCATCGCGAGCCCTGCGAAAGCTGCCGAAATCTGGCGCCTGGAGTTCGACGGAATCCGTGCAGCTGGCGGATGTTTCGTGCTGACCAACCATCCGTTCCTGAGCGGCCGGCCGTCTCGCGCCGCCGTCCTTGACGACCTGATGGACCACGTTCAGTCTCGTGGCGACGTATGGGTAACCACGCTGCAGAATATCGCCATGCATGTGCGTAGCCTGGGCCTCAGCCCGCGGACGGTAACCCGCCCCGACATCTAGACTGCGCGAGCTCTCCTACCGCCCTGCCGGAGCGGGCGTCACTCGGCAGCGAAAGCGTATTCGCCGTCAACGCGTCGCGACCTACGGCCTGTGGCCCGCGAGGTAATCCGACTTGTAGTCGATCTGTGCCGGGCGGTGTAACACTTCGCCGGGCATCACACACTCACTTCGCATCGCCAACCCTGATGTCGCATCGGCCACCAACGGCGAGACTTGATGACGACAACACCGTCGTCGTCGCCACGAACACAAGGAGCACCTCACATGACCGATCAGCAACTCGATTTCACCGGCCTGCGTGCGCTGTTCATCAATTGCACGCTGAAGCGCTCGCCAGAGCCCAGCAATACCCAGGGACTGGTCGACATCAGCACACAGATCATGACCAAGCACGGTGTCGAGGTGGAGGTGGTACGCGCCGTCGATCACGACATTGCCACCGGAGTATGGCCGGACATGCGCGAACATGGGTGGTCCACTGACGATTGGCCCGAGATTTTCGAGAAGGTGCTGGCCGCCGACATCCTGGTGCTCGCAGGCCCGATCTGGTTGGGCGACAACAGCTCGGTGATGAAGCAGGTGCACGAGCGCCTCTACGGCGGGTCGCACCTGCTCAACGATGCCGGGCAATACCTCTATTACGGCCGGGTCGGCGGGTGCCTGATCACCGGGAACGAAGATGGTGTCAAACACTGTGCACAGAATGTGCTCTACACGCTGCAGCACATCGGCTACACCATCCCGCCGCAGGCCGACGCAGGGTGGATCGGCGAGGCGGGTCCCGGCCCGTCCTACCTCGACCCGGGATCGGGTGGTCCGGAGAACGACTTCACCAACCGCAACACCACCTTCATGACGTGGAACCTCATGCACATGGCCCGGATGCTGCGGGCTGCCGGCGGGATCCCCGCATACGGCAACATCCGCTCCGGTTGGGACGCCGGATGTCGTTACGACTTCGCCAATCCGGAGTACCGCTGAGCGCAGCCGCCATGATTCGTCGCACGGCGAAGAGAGTCAGCAGCCCCTCGAGTGGAACGCTTGTGCGTCGTCGTAGTTTTTGGCTCAGTAGCGAAACTCAGACTGCTTGCCCGCGCGCTCGGCTGCGTTCATCTTGATCCGGTAGTACATCATTTCGTTCTCGATCGCCGCGCATTGAGCCTCGGTCATCGGCCGGGCAGCAGCGGTACCGGGGTTCAAACCGACCAGCGAGGCGGACAGGGCCGCAGCGGCTCCGATCATCGCCAATTGCGCACGCTTACTCATCATATTCTCCTATGTCTCATTGCTCACCGGCATGCGGCGAGCGTGCGAACCGCGGGAAACGGGCAGAATCCCGACAACGAAAGCTTGCCGAGCGGGGTTTCAGCGATTCTTTCGAGAAGATGAAATCCGCTGGCCACCCGGCGGTTGCGGGCCTGGACAAGGGGCCTCGAATATCACCTCGCGCGGGAGCTTGTGGCCCGCCAGGCGATCCCGCGCCCAGGACATCAACAAACCAATGCGGGATCTTCGGGCAGGCAACGCTATCCGCGAAGTCGTCGCCTTCGAGTAGTAACGCAACCTGACGGCGAGAAACTCTCAGCACCGGAGGCACGGACAGACCGATCTACGCTCCAGAGGCGGTGCGCAGACCTTTGTGTTGGCGCCCCCTCCGACGAGCCGCCAACGTGGCCCACCCGTAGGAGATGCCGACCAACAGAAATGGGGTCGCGATAATGCCGAACAGTGTCGGTACGAACCAGACCTGCCAGTAGGTGTCGATGACAGCATCCTGGGGGTTGTCCGGGTTGTAGCGAACCGGTACCTGCTCTCCGAGGGGGAACGCCGACGCGTTGGAGCCCACCCACCCCTTGATGCGAACCTTGTCGCCGTCCGGCACCGTGAACTCCACCACCGGGTCGTAACCCCTGGAGGCCGGCGCCAGGTCGACGATCGTGCCCTCGGCGTGCCGGCTCATCCCCGAAGTCAAGCCGGCCACCACGGCGATGCTTATTCCGGTTGCCACCAGACCCGCCAAACCCAGCAAGCTGAATAATGTCGCCAAGATCTTCGTCACGTTGCGGCGAGCACGAAGGAAGCTCGATGGCGCTGAGCTCGATGTCCCCGCCAGGTCTGCCGTGGACAATCCCGTGGCCGTAGCCAGACTCGCGATCCAGGCAGCATCGTCGTCGACGCAGAACGCCACTTCACCGGAGGAGGTCTCGATGATGAGGTGCTGCCGCCCGGCGTTCGCCCTTTCGTCGGCAACGTCGGCGTGACGCAGTCCGACGATGTCGGCGACCGGAATGTCGATCTGCGAGCCGGTCAGCGCCCGGAATACCAGGCGCCGTTTCGTCAACGCGATCATCCCGTCGTTACTCACCGTCGGATAGCCGGCTGCCGTGGCGCCCTGGTAGCTGCCGGCCTCCGGCGAGCGAAGGACGTTTTCGTCGGCGAGTTCTGCGGTCAGTCGATCGGCGACAGCCCTACGTCGGCGGGGAAACACGACCCGCATCACGACCAGCTGCCCCGCGACTATTACTGCTATCACGGCCGCGACGATCGCGGCTGTACTCATCGGTGCGCCCCCGTGGCCTGAGTCGCCACTAGCAGCGGATGGGAACGCCGAACAAGCCCATGCCGCATTCGAATGCCGCATCCGGCGGCATGTTCGGGCCGTCCCAGACGTTGCCGTTGGGTTCGACGGTCCAGCCCGTCGGCTGATAGGTGACCGGGTCATAGCCCGACGGAACCCTGACCCCGACGTTGCCCATTCCGCCCTTGGTGTACTGCCAGGTGTGGCACACGTTCATGTCCCACACATAGTTTGCCCCGGGCCCCGCCGGCGGATACATCGACTGCCCGGGGCACCATGTGTGCGGCTCGGACGGCAGCGCCTGTGCGGTGCCGGCCGCCAGGCTAAGGCCCGCGGTTGAGAGGCCGGCGGTCATCATGGTCGCGACGACCACACTCTTGACGCGCATAGCTACTTCCCTTCAACAGGTGCGCCGGATCGCTTCGGCGTCATCGAACGGAAGTGCATCTCGTCTCTTGCACTACCGATCCCAAGTTTCGGAAATGGTAGCGAGGCGTCGCTATTTGTGCTGAGGTTTCTGGCGAGGCCAGACCTTGCTACGAAACCTTGGCGGGGCAGCTGACCGAGATCGTCGCGGTCGGCTTCGCGGATTCGTCGACCCCGGTTACCGTGCACAGCGCCAACGGCACGTCGGCGGGTTGTCCCTGGTCCCAGAGGACCTGAACGTCGTACCCCTCGCCGGCGAGGGTGTAGATCTCGCCGATGGGTGTCTGCGCCAACCCATCTGGTGGGGCGGCTTGAGCAAGCGGCGCGAACGCCATCACTGCGCTTCCGCCCGCCAAGGACAGCGTTGTCAGAATCTTTCGGGTGCGCGCCATGGTCGATCCTTTCGCCAGCCGTATCGGGACCGTGCCTCGACCGAAGCCAACAACTGTTGATCAACAGTAAGCACGGCACCCGCGGCGGCGCCTGTGTAAGTCGCTGAGAGTTGGCTGTGTCGTTGCTGGCCGGCCGCTGGCGGCCGCTTCTCAACGCCCTAGCGCCGACTGCGATTCCATTCGATCCAACCCACGCCGGTTCGACCGTCGGTAGTGAGGACACTTCCCCACGCTCGCGGGAAACGGCTCACACGGCCATCCGGAGACGTCAGCAGGACAGGCGCGTGTCCTCGGACATCGATGGTCGCAGCAACATCCCCTGGTGCATAATGCAATTCAGCCGATACCGGTAGTTCGTCGCCATCGAACGCGGTCTTCGTGGTCACCGTGGACAGTTCGCTCAACGGGTCGCCGGCCCGCTGGATGTAGCCGGCCGACAGCGGTGACATACCGGGGATCGTGATCTCGACGCCGTGGATGTGGGTGCCGTCGTCGAGATGGAAGGCACTCCACACCCAGTCCATCCCCCACCAGTCGCGCGACGCCCACGAGTGATCACGTTGCCCGTCGACATCGGTGAACGTGTAGGCACGACCGTCTGCGCTCACCGTTCCCGTTACCGTGCAGGGGATCTCGTACCGCGGCGAGACGCGGTACTGGTAGGGCTGTCCGACGCTCGACCAGGTCAGGTCGAGGTCGAGTTCGACAGGTCTGCCCGTCTCCTCCCGGAGAAGCTGCGCGGGGTCGTCGTGAGCCTGGCCGCGCCCGCGCAGTGACACTCGATACGTGCGCAGCGGCTCGGTGACATCGAAGTCCAGCTCGATTCCGTCGGTCCGGATTCGCGTGTGGTCAGCGGGGAGCGGAGCCGCGAAGTCCAGGACGGCGGTCGTCGGCAGGCCGGGGCCGCACACGAGCGCATTGATCCACGCGTGCCCCTGGTTCGGGATCAGGCCGAGTCGGATCCAGCCGCCGACGCCCTGTGCCGGATCGGCGAAGTCGAAGTACCAACTTTCGCTCCACAACGGCTCGTCGGTGGCTGCGTGGCGCTGTTCGTCATCGGCATTGGGCTGCAACTGTTCCGGCATCGTTGCAGCGGGTAGGACCGCCAGCGCATCAGTGTCGAGAACATGCTGGCAATGCCGAGAGATCATCGCCATGAACATCTCGTCGCCGCGATCGGTACGCGCGACGAGCATCGGCGACACAATCGCCATCAGCACCCCGAAGAAGCTCTGGTGACGGACCCCGTCGCGAACGTCGTCAACGGTGACACCCGAATTGGGCCCCAACGCCTCGTGGTAGGCGGCGAGCAATGCGTCGTAGTGGTCACGACGCCGCTCCACCGGCAACGACCCGCCGAGGAAGTAGGCGACGTCGGTGAACGCGGGACCCCAAGTGACGGTCTGCCAGTCGACGACGGTCAACGGGCGATCCGCACCCGCCTGACCGAATAGCATGTTGTCGAGCCTGAAATCGCCATGGATCAGGCCGCGCTGCCGCCCAGCCTCGTTCTCGGCAGCCATGTACGCATCGAACGACTCGACGAGGCGCTCGCATACGTGCCGATGGTCAGGAGTGATCTGCTCGCGATACCGCTCGATGTAGCCGGCGTACAGGGCGGTGATCAGGCCTTGGTTCACCGGAGAATTGCGGTCGAGTGACGACGCGTTCCCCGGCGCCCGCTCCCCCAGCAGCGGCCCGTGCACGAGGCCGAGCTGGCTCATCACCAACATCGCCTCTCCCACTGTCGCGCCACGGATTTCGTCGCCGACAGTAGCTGGCGCCGCATCGGCGAGCAGGATGTCGAAGGCGCCGGTGTCGGGATCATAGGCGCAGTGATAGCAGGGGGCGACAGGCCCACCCAGGCCCGGCGCGATGTCGGCGTAGAAGCTCACTTCTCGCTCGTAGAGTCCCATTGCCAGACCCGTCTGCCGGCTGCTCGGATCAGCCGCGGCAACTTTCAGCACGACAGAACTGGGACCGGATTCGCCGTCGGCATAGCGCGGCGTGATGCGGTAGCACTCACTCATCTGCCCCGTCCCGATGCGGTCGACGGTGAATTCCGCGACGGCCCCCTCGCCGATCGCCTCGGTCAGCCAATCAGCGCTCAGATCACTGGGACGTTCAATCAACTGTGGACGCGTCGATGGGCACACACGGCCAACGTATAGCAGCAGACCGCGGCTCACAGTCACATCGGCGGAATTACTTGACGGCCGTCAACTCACCTCAGCCCAGGGGTGTCGACACCGTCCGCTGCGGGTAGCCTGCGTCTCGGCGTCGAGCGGAGGGCAGATGAAAGTACTCATTACGGGCGGCACAGGTTTTGTCGGCGCATGGACGGCGAAGGCGACCCAGGATGCCGGACACCAGGTCCGCTTCCTGGTCCGCAATCCGGACCGCCTCAAGACCAGCGCCGCCGAGATCGGCGCAGACATCAGCGACTACGTGGTCGGCGATATCGCCGACGGCGAGGCGACCCGTACCGCGCTCGATGGATGCGACGCCGTCATCCATTGCGCGGCAATGGTTTCCACTGATCCGGACCGCGCCGACGAGATGCTGCACACCAACCTCGAGGGAGCCCGCAACGTACTGGGCGGTGCTGCGCACGCAGGCATCGACCCCATCGTGCATGTCTCGAGCTTCACGGCGTTGTTCCGCCCGGATCTCGACGTCCTCCATGCTGATCTGCCTGTCGTGGGCGGCAGCGACGGCTACGGCAGGTCGAAGGCGGCCGTGGAAGCCTACGCGCGTGGCCTCCAGGACGGGGGCGCCCCCGTCAACATCACCTACCCCGGCATGGTGCTGGGCCCGCCAGCCGGTGACCAGTTCGGTGAAGCCGCCGAAGGCGTCGAGGCGGCGGTGAAAATGCGCAGTGTGCCGGGCCGCAGCGCGGCGTGGATCGTCATCGACGTCCGCGACCTGGCGCAGCTGCACGTCGCACTGCTCGAGCCTGGCCAGGGGCCACGTCGCTACATGGCCGGCGGCCGGCGGGTTTCGGTGGCGGAATTGGCGTCGATGATCGGTACCGCGGCCGGACAGACGTTGGTCGTCATCCCCGTCCCCGATGTGGCGCTGCGCAGCGCCGGTCGACTGCTCGACGTCGTGGGTCCGTACATGCCGTTCGAGACACCGATCAATTCCGCGGCGATGCAGTACTACACGCAGATGCCCGCCTCCGACGATGGGCCGAGCCAACGCGACTTCGGCCTCACGCAGCGCGATCCCGCGGAGACGATCGCCGACACGGTCGACGGCCTACGTCAGGTCGGCCGCCTCTAGGAGCCGCTGAGCACACCGCGCAGCACGAGATCGGCGAGTTGACGCGCGGCGGTCTCGACGTCGGTCACCTTGCGGACGCACACCGCGTACCAGGCAGCACCGGCGACGACATCCATGACGGTGTCGGCGTCCACCGACGGGCGTACAGTTCCGTCCTCGACCCCGTCGGCGAGTTGGCCTGCCAACCGGCGCCGTGCGGCCGCCTCCAGCCGGTCGTTGATGAGCTTGCGCATGGCAGGCTCCAACCGCAGGTCGTGCAGTAGGCCCGGAACCGCTTCGCGGACAACGGGATCGCCATACATGACCAACGCCCCATGGCACAGCCGGGTGATCTCGGCGGTGATGTCTTCCTCACACGGAGTCGGGCCGAGATCGGGGAACGCGGCTTCGTGGACGAGGTGGGCCTTGGAGCGCCAGCGCCGGTAGATGGCCGGACGGCTCACCTTTGCGGTAGCGGCGATCAGGTCGATGGAGGTGGCCGAATATCCGCGCGTCACCAACAGCTTGCGGGTGGCTTCGAGAACCGCGTCGTTGATCGCCGGATCGCGACGCGATCCGTGGTGCCTGCGGGCCGGCAGGGCCTGGCCAGCCTTGTTCACCGATGCCGTTCCCTTCTTCGCAAACCGTCGTTACAGTGTGGCATAGCAAATTGTCGATACAGCCAGTAACCACAAGGGTGGTCAGATGACGGAAAACACCAGGCAGCTGGCTGCGGTCGGCGAGGACGGCCTGCACCTGTACACGTGCCCACTCTGCGAGGCGATGTGCGGTCTTGAGATCAGGGTGCAGGACGGACACGTCGCCGGGATACGTCCCAACAAGGACGACGCATGGAGCCACGGACACATCTGCCCCAAAGGCGCGTCGCTCGGCGAGCTCCATGAGGATCCGGATCGAATCCGCCGCCCCCTGGTCAAGGTTGACGGCGAATGGCACGAAGTCGATTGGGACACGGCATTTCGTCGCTGCACCGAACTGCTCCAACCCGTCATCGCCGAATACGGCATCGGTGCGGTGACCGCCTACACGGGCAACCCTCTGGCGCACTCGTTTTCACTGGCCCGCTACAGCGGCATCCTTCTCGGCTTGTCGGGGATGCCGGTCACCTACTCCCCCGGCACCGTCGACCAGTGGCCGAAAAACCTTTCCTCGCATTTGATGTACGGCGGTTGGTGGAGCTTCCCCGTCCCCGACATCGAGCGCACGGATCTTCTGGTGGTGATGGGCGCCAACCCGGCCGCATCGCAGGGGTCGCTGCTGGCTGCGCCCGACGTGATGGGGCTGATCGGCGCAATCCGCAAGCGCGGGAGGGTCGTCGTCATCGACCCCGTCAAGACCGCGACCGCGGATCGCGCCGACGAGTGGTTACCGATCACTCCTGGCACCGACGCCGCTCTGCTGCTTGCCATCTCGCACACTCTGTTCGACGAGGGACTGGCGAACCTCGGGAGCCTGGAACCATACCTGGACGGCGTCGAGGTGGTGCGCGACGTCGTGGCCGACTGGTCGCCCGAGCGGGTTGCCGAAGCGACCGGCATCGACGCCGCCCGGATCCGGGCGCTGGCGCGTGAGCTCGCAGAGACGCCGCGCGCCGTCGTGTACGGGCGCATCGGCACGTGCAACCAGGAGTTCGGCAGCCTCGCGAGCTGGCTGGTCGATGTCGTGAACATCCTCACGGGTCACTTCGACGTGCCGGGTGGGTCGATGTTCCCCACCCCGGCCGCCTGGTCCATGACGTTGCAACCCTTGCCCGGTCTCGAGGACGGCGCGCCGGAGTTCGGCCGCTACCGCACACGCGTGCGCGGCGCGAAAGAAGTTCTCGGTCAGGTGCCGGTGTCGTGCATGGCCGAGGAGATCGCCACCCCGGGCGAAGGACAGATCAAGGCGCTGATCACCGTGGCAGGCAATCCCGTGCTGTCCACACCCGCCGGACACAAGCTCGACGAGGCGCTACCCGGCCTCGAGGCGATGATCTCGATCGACCTGTGGCTCAACGAGACGACGAGACACGCCGACGTCATCCTGCCCGGCTGCTCACCTCTGGAGCAGCCCCACCACGACGACCTGATTCTCAACTTCGCCATCAACAGCATTGCGAACTATTCGCCGCCCGTGTTCGCCAAAGCCGACCCGGACGCGCCCGACGAATGGGAGATCCTCATCCGCCTGACCGGGCTGTGCACCGGCACCCCCGCCGAAGACGTCGACGTCGCCGCCATCGACGACGGCTTCTTCGACTACATGTGTTTCACTCAGGGACTCGACGGCGCCGAGATCCGCGCGCAGTACGAGGGAACCGATCTGGCGGCCGGAGGACCCGAGCGCACGCTGGATCTGACACTGCGTACCGGCCCGTTCGGCGACCGCTACGGCCAGAACCCCGACGGGCTGACGCTGGAGAAGCTCAAGGCAGCGCCGAACGGCATCAACTACGGCCACATGGTCCCGCGGATACCCGAGGTTCTCGGCACGTCGGATGGCAAAATCCGGCTCGCGCCGCAGTACCTGCTCGACGATCTGCCCCGGCTGGCACGCCGCATCACCCGTGAGCCCGATGATCTCGTGCTCGTGAGCCGACGGCATCTGCGCTCCAACAACTCCTGGCTGCACAATGTCGGGCCGCTGATGAAAGGCCGAGACCGATGCACGCTGCTGATGCACAGAGCCGACGCGGCCCGCCGAGGTCTGACCGACGGGGATCTGGTGGCCGTCCGGTCGGCCGGCGGATGCATCGAGGTGCCCCTCGAGCTCACCGAGGCCATCAAACCCGGTGTGGTGTCGATGCCACACGGATGGGGCCACGGCAAGCCGGGAACCCGGCTCACCATCGCCAACGCTTCGCCGGGGGCAAACACCAACGTCCTCTCGCCCCCGAATTTCCTCGACGAGCCGTCGGGCAACGGCGCACTCAACGGCATTCCGGTCGAGGTCACTGCCGCCGGCTAGACAAGCTGCAATCGAAGCGCCGCCGCAGTAGCCGGACCGACGATCCCGTCTACCCTCAATCCTGTTGTCCGACGCTGAAATTCGCGTACGGCAGCCTCGGTCTCAAGCCCGAAGACGCCGTCGATCTCCAGGTGGCCCGCGTAGGCGGCATAAGCACGTTTGAGTCGCCGCTGCAGCTCGGCGACCTGTAGCCCTCGCGAGCCTCGATAGAGCAGGACGTCGGCGTATTCGCCGACGGGCACCGGCGGCCGCGGCGATGATCGGCCAGGTACGGCGCCAATCTGTGCGGCGATGTCGCTGCGCAGCCGATCCATGTCGATGGCGCCGGGATCCCATTTGCCCTGGGCGCGACCTGCGTACTCCTTGTGGCCGATCACGCGCGTCGCAGGTTGTCCAAGCCGGCGACAGATAGCAGCACAGCTGCCGACCAGGGCGAAGTACTGGGCATCGGGCCAGTTACGTCGGTGCGGGGCAGAAGGATTGGTACCGGAGTTGGCACACTCGATGCCGATGGTATGCCAGTTGCCCATGTTCGCGGGAAGCCACGGATACATGCCGACACCTGCGTGCCAGGCCACCCCGGCGGCGACGACAGTCACGGCGCCATCGCGGGCGATGTGCAGCTGCGAGAGGGGCCCGGCAAGGTCGGGACGGCCGTAGGCGATCGACGCGGCGCTCGCGGTGTCGGAGCCGGTGTGGTGTGCCATAACGCCGCGAATATTTTTGAAATCGCCGTGACCGCGATCGCGCCAGCCGGGGAACTCGGTGACGTCGAGGCCCTCGGCACGCAGGACGTCGGCCAGCCAGACAGGGTCGCCGCGCCACCCGACGGGCTGTGGCATGAACCTATGGAAGCACGGCGGCGACCGTGTCGGCGGCACCGGGTCACGGCGCCCGCCAGACGCCGACGAGTCCCGTTGCGTCTCGGCGTAGCCCCGAGCAGGATGAGCAGCACCCCCCAGCCCGATCCTGACCCACTTGCGGACCCCGCGCCCCGGCCACTGGAACCCGCTGAGCAGCTCCGGTGCCGCGGTGAACACGGCGGCGACCACGCAACCAGGGCCGCCAGCGGAACGATCTGGGCAAGCAACGCGGGCAGTCCGTGTGTCATGGCGACGACACCATTGCAGATGCGCTTTGCCGTGTCACAGGTTATTCGCTCGGCGCGCGGAACCAGGTGTTTGTCCGAGGCACGGCGGGGTAGCCGCATCGAGTGGCAGAACCTGACGAGATCACCAGCTCACCGATCGTGCGAAGGGAGACCTCCGCGTCGAGACAACGGGTGTGGGAGGTGCTGGCCGACGGCTGGACCTATTCCCAGTGGGTGGTCGGCAACAGCCGGATGCGAGCGGTGGATCCCAACTGGCCGCAGCCCGGAGCCACAATCCACCATTCGATCGGGGTATGGCCTGCGGTGATCAACGACAGCACCGTCGTCGAATCATGCACTCCCGAATACGAACTGGTACTCATCGCCAACGGACGTCCGTTCGGCAAAGCGCGAATCACGCTGCGGCTGCACGACACCGACGGTGGGGGCTGCATCATCGAGATGGCGGAGGTTCCGGTGTCCGTACCGATGAAGTGGTTGCCAGATTCCGTCGCCCTGGCCGGGGTCTTCCCGCGCAACCGGGAGACCACATGGCGGCTCGCCGCGATGGCGGAACGCCGCACTTCCGATGACGTCTGACACGGGCGGAACCGTCACCGCCGACGCCGTCGTCATCGGCGCCGGGCACAACGGGCTTGTCGCCGCTGCGCTGCTGGCTGATGCCGGATGGGACGTTGTCGTGCTGGAAGCGCAGGACCGACCCGGCGGCGCCGTCAAGAGCGCAGAACTGGTGCCGGGTTACGTCAGTGACCTCTACAGCGCCTTCTATCCCCTGTCGACGGCATCGCCTGCGCTGCAGTCGCTTTCGCTGGAAGACCACGGCCTGGCGTGGGCCCACGCCCCTGCCGTGGTGGGCCACGCCCGCTCGGACGAGGACGAGGACGCACCCGTCATCTACCGCGATATCGAACGCACCGCAGCCGATTTCGACAGACGACAACGCGGAGACGGTGACCGCTGGATGGAGGTGTGCGAGCTCTTCCGGCGCATCAAGAAGCCGCTGCTGGAGACATTGTTCGCTCCGTTCCCGCCGGTGCGCGGACCGGCGGGCCTGCTGCGCCGAATCGGCACCGCCGATGCTGTCCGGCTGGCACACCTCCTCCTTCTCCCCGCCGGGGAATTGGCACGACACCTGTTCGACGGTGATGGGGCGCGCCTGCTCGTGCTCGGCAACGCGATGCATGCCGATGTGCCCGTCGACGCGCCGGGCAGTGGTGTCATGGGCTACCTGATGATGATGCTTGCCCAGGACGGCGGGTTCCCGGTTCCGGTCGGTGGCGCCGGCGAGCTCACAGCAGCCTTGGTCCGGCGCGCGGGCGCCGCAGGCGCACGAGTGGAGTGTGGCCGCGAGGTCGCGGCGATCGCGGTCAGTGGACACCGCGCCACCGCGGTCCGATGCGCAGACGGCGGCGTCGTCCGTTGCCGCCGAGCCGTCATCGCCGATACGTCGGCCCCGCAGCTCTATCAGCGTCTGCTGCCTTCTGACATCTTGCCGCAACGCCACCGCGACCTCGAACGGTTCGTGTGGGACACCCCGGTACTCAAAATCAACTATGCTCTCGACTCGCCGATCCCGTGGCGATCGGCAAGCCTTTCCCAGGCCGGCACAGTTCACCTCGGGGCCGACCACGACGGCCTCATCCGGTGGATGGCCGATCTCAACACCGGCACTGTGCCGCAGCATCCGTTCCTCCTGTTCGGCCAGATGTCGACGGCAGACCCCAGCCGATCACCTGCCGGAACCGAAAGCGCGTGGGCCTACACGCATCTTCCCCGGGGGCTGTCTGACGACGTCTCGGCCGACAAGCTCGCCGACGCCGTAGACGACGTGCTGGAGAGACACGCCCCAGGCGTCACCGATCACATCGTGGGAAAGGTGATCCAACGCCCATCGGATCTCGAGCGCAGTGATGCCAATCTCCATGCGGGGGCCGTGAATGGCGGCACCTCGCAACTGTTTCAGCAGCTGATCTTCCGTCCGCTGCCCGGACAGGGTCGGGCACAAACCCCGCTCGACAATGTCTTTCTGGGTAGCGCCGCGGCTCCGCCCGGTGGTGGTGTCCACGGCATCTGCGGACGGAACGCCGCACGGGCGGCACTGGCCGCTGACGGACCGGTGGGCTGGCCTCGCCGGCGCCTCAACCGCGCCGCCTCCCGGCTGCTACTGGGCTGACGCGCCGATCACGGGCGACCGCGTTTCGGAGTCTGGTTCGCGACGCCGTGGCGCAGCGGCGTGTTCGCCTCGGCCGCTGTGGATTCCTGCACAGGAGATCCACCCGGGGTCGACTCGACAGTGGGCGCCCGTCGCGGATCACCAGATGAGGGAGTCGCTCCGTTCTCCAGTTCCCGAGCCCGGGCTTCGAGAGCTTCGAGGACTGGAACCCTCGCGGCGTGCCCGGCCTCGTAGGTGAGCACCGCTTCCAGCTGGTCGGCGTCAAGCGATCGGACGCGGTGCTGCAGATCGCCGAGCGTCAATTGGTCGTAGTCGGGCAGCGGCAGATCGCCGGACTCGGTCATCGGAATGCCTTTCTCTTCACTCGACCACTGGGAACAGCGAGTCGCCGTCTTCTGGCGCACCATCAATCTGCCCGCGATGCACGCCAGGATCGACGGGCGCCGCATCGGAGCCGCCCATGGCGACGTCGGCGTCGGGCGCTTCTCCGGCATCGCGCGGGTCGATGTCACCGACCGAAACATCGGGCACTTCCTCGGCGAGACGCTGATCGAGTGTCTCGCCCTGGCGCTCTTCTTCCGACGACATCCCGAACTTGTCCGCACCGCTCCAGTCCTCGGGCGGATCGACGACCTCGTCACCGTCGGCGTTGTTGACTTCGTCGGAATCGGTGGCTTCCATGGGACTCAGCATGTCGTCGGCTCCACCCAAGTCGTTGGCCGTGGTGCCGCCGGCGTCGTCAGTGCTCAAGTCGGTCTCCTCACTACGCGGTGTACCCGAGTCATAGCCGGAGCGGCAATCGCTAAACCCGCGCGTATCTGGCGCAGCCCTGGGTACTGGCTCACTTCAGGAGGTAACCATGACCAGTCCCCAGGATCCCGACGCCGATCCCGACATGTTGAGCTCGGGCGCCACTCAGCCCGACCAGGCCGAAGGTGAGGATGACCCCGCCGAAGAATCCCATGAATGACCGTCGTCGCCGTCCGCGGCGGCGCACCACGCCCCGTCGCAGCCGCTGTCCGGCTTGCCGGAAAGAGCTGCGACGGTAGGACTTTCCACGAGGTCCACCTGATCCCTGAGGCGCGTGCTCGCGCGTTACACTCGCACTATTGCGTGGCTGGGGTAATCCATGCGGGGAATGCCTCTCTCCACCACACACATTCGAAAAGACCCCGTAGGCCACCGCTTTCACGGGGCCGACTTCGTCATGCTGAAGGGAGGCGGGACGGGGCGCCGCGCAGACCGATGACGACGCCCCGTCCCTCGCAGGGTTGACCTTTGCCGACCCCTACGTCTTGTCCGGGTCGACCGCATCCTTGAGCTTGCCCATCAGACCCTTCTCGGTGCCGAAAGCCGGCGTGCGCGGCTCGCCCATGCCGCCGTCATAGGTGCAGTACAGCTTCGGATCCGGAGGCGGTCCGGACTGCCGATCACCGAGTGGCTGCGGGTCGGCGAGGAACTGTCCGGTGTGGCGCCCGTCTGGGAGCGGGCCGATCCAACGGCCCTTGTCGGAGTCGGCGCCATCGGAGAGGTGCCAAAGGGTGCTGGCATGCTCTTCGAACTCTTCGTCGAACAGATCATTCGGTGCCACAACACCTTCCACTCCGTCGGCCTGCAGTTCCTCGATGGCGGCCAGCCACATGTTCTGGTGGTAGGTATCGCGTGCCAGGTTGAACTTCAGCATCGCCTTCACACCGGGATCGTCGGTCATGTGCCAGAGGCGTGCGGTCTGAACGCGCCCCTGCGCTTCCGCGGCGACGTTGGCGTGGAAGTCGGCCAGCAGATTCCCCGATGCGACAATGTATTTGCCGTTCCACGGCGATCCCTGGCTGTCCGACAGCGTCGGGGCGCCGCCGGAGATGATGGCCTGCTGCGGGTCCATGCCGCCCATCACCGCGGCGACCACCGGATCGCCGAGTGCGTTCATGGTGGAGTCGGTTGCCGGTGCACTCTCCAGCAGCCGGGCGATCATCGTGGCGATCATCTCGACGTGACCGATCTCCTCGGTCGCGATGTCCATGATCAGGTCCTTGTATTTGCCCTTCATGCGGCAATTCCAGCCCTGCATCAGATACTGCATGGTCACGGTCATCTCACCGAATGTTCCACCCAGCAATTCCTGAAGCTTGCGGGCATAGACCGGATCTGGCTTCTCGGGCTTTACATCGAATTGCATGTAATCGGTATGGCGAAACATAACTCTCCAGACGCAGGCGTTGGCGATAAGAGGCGGTCGGCACCGCGGCAATGGCTCAACCGAAGGCTCGAGCGAGATACCCGTGCCGCGGGCGATAAACCTGAATCAGGCAGGCGATTATTGTGGGCGTTCGGCGTTTGACCTATGAGGCCACGGGTATCGCCGCCGGATGCCTAGCACCATGACCGAAGAGGGAGTCACCTCCATCGCGGTTCCGCCACTCACAATGCTGCTTCACAGCGTGGCGCAGCACGCCGTCGTGCTGATTCCTGCAGCCGGCGGCTGTTCTCTGAGCCTGCTGACCACCGACGGCCGGCGCATCACGTCAGTGGCAACCGATCGCACGGGGTACGCGCTGACGGCACTGTGCGATCGCGCGTCCGAGAACCCATGCTCGTCGGCGTGGCGGAACAGGGATGTGGTCCTGGCCGACATTTCTGCCGGCCCTGCTGGGTGGCCCTGGGCGGCACACGCCCGTGACCTCGGCATCCGAACCGTACTCGCGGCGGCGCTTATCTCCGGCGAGCGGCGGATCGGAACAGTTAGCGTCATGTCGTCCGAACCGGCGGCGTTCGGCACGACCGATGTAGAGATGTTCACCGACTTCGCCCGGGATGCGGCACATCGCATCGATGCATGTCAGTCGCCGCGGCATGTGACGCCGTCACGGGTGGCGGTGTGAGTCAGCCGCCTGACACACCCGCGCTTGCGGGGGCGGAATCGTTGGCTTTCCCGGTCGGTCGAGCGCTCGAGAACCGCCGCCGGACGCGAAGGTTGTCCAGCGCCCATGCTCCCCCGCCCGTGAAGACCAGCAGCAAGAAGGCAAAGCTGTACAGCGCTGCCGTCTCGCCGTCATTCTGAATGGGTAGCAGTCCCTCGGGTTGATGCATCCAGAAGTACGCGACCGCCATCGTGCCGGAGGCGACGAAAGCCGCTGCGCGAGTGAACAACCCGGACATCACGAGCAGTCCTGCGACCAACTCGATGAGACCCGCCCACCACAAAGGCCACGCCCCGAACTCAGCCACGGCGCCGGCGTCGGCAGGCACGCCGAAGATTTTCACCGTTCCGTGCACGGTGAACAAGAAACCGACGACGACGCGGAAGAGGAACAGACCCAACGAAGCATCGATCGTGGCCGCCGCTGCCCTACGTGTCATGGCCCCACGCTAGGTGACAGGGAGATCGAGCGGGGGCCTACGTTCCCTGCGCACGTTGCCACGTCGTCGCGACATAAAATTGCCGTAAGGGTCAATGCGGCAACGGGTTACGTGCGGCACCGCCGTTGACCACAATTGCCCTCATCAGTCGCCGAACACCCATCATCACCGGTTCATGCGGACATCTCACCCCCGCCCGCGAGTCCGCTGCCGCTCGCCGCGGTACGACGAGGTACCGTCTGTGCATCGCCAGGCGCTGATGCCTGGTCTCACAGTCGAGACGAGGTGTGCCATGCATCCATTCAGACAGGCCGTCGAGGCACGTGACGAGGCTGCGATCGAAGCGCTCCTGGCGGACGATGTTGTGTTCACCAGCCCGGTGGCATTCAAGCCGTATCCGGGCAAGCCGATCACCGCAGCGATCCTGCGCGGCGTGATGCGGGTGTTCAAGGACTTCCACTATGTGCGCGAGATCGCCGACAGCAACGGACGCGACCACGCCCTGATGTTCGAAGCAACAGTCGCGGGAAAGAAGATCACCGGCTGCGACTTCCTGCATATCGACGAGGACGGCCTGATCGACGACTTCATCGTGATGGTCCGACCGCTGTCGGCGGCGACCGCACTGGCCGAAGCAATGGGCGCACAATTCGAACGCATTCAGCGGGAGGCGGTGGAGCGCAGCAGCTGACCTGCAGCTCAGGGTTCCGTGTCGCCCGAATCCGCCGCCTCGCCCGAATCCACTGCGTCGTCGTCCGCTGCATCGTCATCAGGAGGTGAGGGTGCTTCGGCCGCGTCGTGCTGCATTTCGTTGCCGGCGGGGTCGGTTTCCGGTTCGGTGATTTCGTCGGCTGCCGCACTGGGACCGTCCGCGTCGTGCGGCTGCTCCCCCATCTCGGCTTCCTCGGTCACGCCGTCCGCGGGTGGCGTCTCGCCGACGGGTGCGCCGCCGCTGTCCGTGTCCGACGAATCATTCACGGCGACAGCAGAATCACCGTCCTCTTCGGCTGTCGGCGTCGCCTGCTGCGCAGGTTCGCGGCTGTCTTCTGGAGGGGTGTCCTCATTGGACTCCGGCGCTGCGCCGAAGTAGTCGCGTTGCGCGTCCAGGTATTCAGCGAAACCATCGGCTGCCTGTCCACCTCGGACAACGATCGACTCCCAGGTGGCTGTGAGCGCGTTGACCGCAGCGGCAACCAGCCCGTGCTGCAAGAGGTCGGCGACTGCCTGCCCGCCGGTGGTCAGTAGATCCTTGGCGAACAGCGCCAAGGCTTCACCGACAGATTGCGCCAGATTCTTGGCAGCATCGGCCTGGAACTTCAGAAGTTCAGATAGTGAATCACCATGGCGCTGCGAAATATCGGCCTCATGCACCGCCGCGAGTGGAGCCTCCGCCACGGCGCTTCCACACAACCACGACGGGCACGGCGGGATAGGCGGCAACGGAGGCAAGGGCGGAAGCAACCACGCCAACTCGTTGTAGAGCAGATTCCAGCCCGCATCCCAGGTATCGGAGATGACGTTACGCAGACCGTCGAAGAACGGCAGCGGGCCGAAAATCCAATCGTCGAGGTTGAAGACGACGCTTTGGACAATCTGCTCGCCAAAGTTGTACAGAATGGTGATCTGAGGCGCGAAGTAACCAGCGACGGGAATCCAGCCGACGACGTACTGGGCGACCTCGAAACCCCAGTAGACCCACGGCTCCACGGCGTTGTAGAGGTTCTTGATCGCGCTGTTGATGCTGCTGGATTCGAGGAACTCGCGTACCTCAGGTTCCAGAGCACCGAGATCAACGGGCGCCGATGAGGCCGGCAGCAGCGGTGACGACAGCGCGGCCAATGACAATGCCGTTGCCGCGGGTGTGTTCTCGCGATCCTGCCCTACCGTTGTGGGCGGCATCGACAAGGCCGATGCACCCACCGTAACCGTCGCCAAGCCAGCCGCAAGGACTCGGCACATAAAGTTGGCCCCCATGCCCCACCTCCCAATGGTCGCGCACAAATTTACTCGTCCGAAGATCACCACGGGGCGAAATCAAGATCAGCTGCGAACAGCCGCACCTTGATTAGTGGTAGCACTCGACGCGGCAAGTGTGACTATGGCTCGTCGCCGTCTTCGTCCGCTGGGAGGCTTTCGTCTGCAGGCAGGTCTTCGTCTGTGGGGAGTAGATAGCGTTCGGGGTGATGGTAGCCATTGACGCGGTGCTGGCCGGTGTCGAGATCTGGCGGTGGCAGCCATTCCGTCTGCCCCTTGGCGTTCTTGCGGGTGCGCCAACCGGTCCTGTCGAGCATTCGGTGATCGGCAAGGCAGGCGAAAGTCAGCTGATCGATGTTGGTCTGCCCGTCGTCTTTCCAGTCCGCGACCGCGTGAGGAACCTGCGCCAGGTACCAGGAGGCGCTACAGCCGGGGCGGGTGCAGCCGCGTTCTTTGCCGTGCAACACAAGCCGCTGCGCAGCATTGGCCAACCGCTTGGCCCGACCCAGATACAGCGACTGTTCGGTGTGCTTGTCGTACACGTAGAGATAATGAAACGCATTGGCCGCCATGCCTATCAGGTCCCGCATCGGCAGCAGCGAACCGCCACCGGTCACTGCTACCCCTGCGCCGCTCTCCAGTTCTTGAAGCGTGGTCGAGACGACGACGGTGACCGGCAATCCGTTGTGGCTACCCAGCTCACCGGATTCCAGCGCCCGGAACGCCACCGCTTCGAGCGCGTCGTGGTTGCGCTGCTCCTGGGTCCGCGGATCAGATCCGCACGGTTCGGGCCGAGGGTCATGATCCTGCGACTGAGTGGTGGCGTTCGACGTGTCGACGGATCCACCGGTAATTCCGCTGCCGTCGAGTTCAGCATCGGGGATGTTGCGCCCGGGCGCGGCCTCTTTGGCCAGGATCGCGTCCCACGCCGCCCGGCATTTCGCTGTCATCCACCCACTGACCCGACTATAGCCATCAGCTTGTTGAGCCCCGATCCGCAAACCCCGCTTGCGGATCCGCTCTTTATCCGAGGGCGCAGGCCCATCCTGATCGATCTTGGCCAAGAGATACCGCGCGACCGCCGCCAAATTCTCTGGATCCAATCCCGCACCCTGGCGCGCCAATTCGGCATCGGCCTGCTCCCGGGTCCCGGCGTCAACCCATGTCGGCAGATTCTTGTGAAACGTCGCAATGACGCTCACGTGCTGATCATCGAGCAACCCTTGGGCTTGGGCGGTTGCGGTGGCTTCCCAGAGCGGCGCCAAAGGCTCTCCGCCCACAGCGCGCCGCGGTCCCAACGTCTTGGCCCGCACGAGCCGGCGCGCCGCATCGCGACCCGATACCCGCAATGCCGTCGTCAGGACCTTCTTCCATGACGCCTCCCCGAGGTGATGCGGCTCGGCCTCAGCCACCAGCCGCCCCAGTGCGCGGTGCTCGACGGCCGGCACGCTGCGCATGACCGCGTTCACTTCCGCCAGCAGCCGAATCAACTCCCGGTGGGACAACTCGTCGCAGGCCTTCGACCGGATGGCGATCTGCTCGCCCATCACCGCCACTGCCTCCGACACCACATCCATACATCGAACACTAGTGCGAATCACCGACAAATTTCGGCCGCCGGAGTAGGTCAGCATTCCGGAAATCGCTGAAAGTTCTGCATCTCACCGGACGGAATGTTGCGTGACGTCGGCACGCAGTCCGGGATCGTCGAAAGTCTGCACCGCCGGCAGTGAACTTCCATCGCCTTATGACTTCGCTTCACGTAAGAGCTTGCTTCACAGTCTCTTTCATCGCAGGCACCCGGCCTACACGGCCGGCGCCAATAGTGACGTCATAGCGCCTGGCACCGTCGATCAAAGACACTTGACGTTGCCATCCGTCGCCGTCTCGCTACGTCTGCGGCCGACATCGTCGGGCGCTTACGCCCTCAGGAGCGGATGAACTCGAGCAGGTCCGCGTTGATCACGTCGGCATGTGTCGTCGGCATACCGTGCGGAAAGCCCTTGTAAGTCTTCAGGATTCCGTTCGGGAGCAGCTCCGCCGACAACGGGCCGGCATCGGCATACGGCACGATCTGATCGTCGTCACCGTGCATCACCAAGACCGGAATCTGGATCTTCTTGAGGTCCTCGGTGAAATCGGTCTGCGAGAACGCGACGACCCCGTCGTAATGCGCTTTGGCCCCGCCCTGCATGCCCTGCCGCCACCAGTTGGCGATGATGCCCTCGACGGGCTCGACGCCTTCGCGGTTGAATCCGTAGAACGGGCCCTCCGGTACCGCGCGGTAGAAACCCGCCCGGTTCGTCGCTACCTGGACCTGGAAATCGTCGAACACCGATTTGGGGAGACCGCCAGGGTTGGCGTCGGTCTGCACCATCAGCGGAGGCACCGCCGCGATGATCGCCGCTTTGGCAGCCCGGCTCTCACCGTGGCGAGCGAGGTAGCGCACCACCTCGCCTCCCCCTGTGGAATGCCCGACGTGGACGGCATCGTGGAGGTCGAGGTGCTCGACGACGGCCAGCAGATCGTCGGCGTAATGATCCATGTCGTGACCCTCGGCAAGCTGGCTGGAGCGTCCGTGGCCGCGGCGATCGTGGGCGATGACCCGGAACCCCTCACCGAGGAAGAACATCATCTGCGCGTCCCAGTCGTCGCCGGACAGTGGCCATCCGTGACTGAAGACGATCGGCTGCCCCGATCCCCAGTCCTTGTAGAAGATTTCGACACCGTCGCTGGTAGTGATCGTGGGCATACGGCGACAGTACGCCTGAACTGCGACGGAAGGGTACCTTCGCACACACAGTCATCGAACAGAAGGGAACAATGTGGCGGCGTCGCAAACCCTCACGGTGATGTTCTGGCCAGAGTCTGCGTACGGGCCGACCAATCAGTGCATCGGCCTGGCCTCGATTCTGCGTGCGCGCGGGCACTCGATCATCTTCGCCGCCGAGAGTTCATGGTCAGGCAAGCTCTCCGCACTCGGCTTCACCGAGGAACTCGTCGATCTCGCCGAACCCGCGGAGGGTGCACAAGACGAAGACCCGGGCAAGTTCTGGACCGACTTCATCGCCGAGACCGCGCCCGAGTTCCGCAAGCCGACAATCGAGCAGCTGTCCACGTTCATCCAGCCCACCTATCAGGCGCTGATCGACGGCGCGAAATACTGCGAACCCCGCCTCCACGAGATCATCTCGACGCACCGGCCCGACGTCATCGTCGAGGACAACGTCGTGCTGTTCCCGGCACTTGCGACCGCCGGCGTCCCGTTCGTTCGCATCGTCTCGTGCAGTCCGCTGGAGATCCCCGGACCTGATGTGCCACCGCCTTTTTCCGGACTGCCGAGCGCAGACCGCACCCAATGGGACGCCTACCGGGCCGAATTCGAACGCACCCACCGCGAGATGTGGGCAGACTTCAACGGTTGGGTGCAGGCACAAGGGGCCGACGCTCTCCCCGATCTGGAGTTCATGCCGCGCACCACCGCCGCCAACCTCTACGTCTACCCGGCGGAGGCCGACTACCTTCCGGCGCGGCCACTTGATGAAAGCTGGACGAGGATGGACTCGAGCGTCCGAGAAACCGACGAGGACTATGTCGTGCCGCCCGTAGTCGCCCATCGCCCTGACGGCAGCGCACTGATCTACCTGTCGCTCGGCTCTCTGGGTGGTGCGGACGTCGAGCTCATGCAGCGGCTCGTCGATGTGCTCGGGACGATGCGGCACCGATTCATTGTCAGCAAGGGGCCGCAGGCCGACCGAATCACATTGGCCGACAACATGGTCGGTGCACAGATGCTGCCGCAAACGAAGGTCATCCCCCAGGTCGACCTGGTCATCTCGCACGGTGGCAACAACACGGTCACCGAGACGCTGCACTTCGGCAAGCCGCTGATCGTGCTGCCGTTGTTCTGGGACCAGTATGAGAACGCCCAGCGCATCGACGAACTCGGATTCGGTATCCGGCTCGACACCTACGCGTTCACCGACGACGATCTCACCGGGGCAGTTGAGCGCATTCTCTCCGACGGCGATCTGCGCGACCGGCTGAACCGAATGGGTGAAGCGATACGCGCGCGCGACGGGCTGCGAGTGGGCGCTGACGTGATCGAGCGTGTCGGGCTGCACCACCGGACCTCACTTGCCTGACGTCGTCGACATGCTCGACCTCGGTGCCGGCCACCGGTTGTCGATCACAAGCGAGGGCACCACACTGTCCGCCCTCCCGATGGTCCGCGACGGCGGCCGGTGGCGCCGGGCCGTGCCGCGTGACGGTGCGTCGGAGGCGCTGCTCGATGTGCTTGCCCAGCAGTCCGGTTCCTGGTCCAGTGGCAATTTCACGATGCAGTCGTGGGCCGCGAGGAAAGCTGCCGGCGAGCAGGCGATGGGCGTCGACCAGACGAACGAGTCGGTGATCGTCGGCGACACCGCAGTGGTCAAATGGGCGACTCATCTGCAGGACGGGCCTCATCCGGCACCATCACGCATCGCCGTGCTGCGCGACGCGGAATTCACCGGCATGCCCGCACCCTGGGGTTTGATCACCTGGCATCCGCCTGACGGCGATGCGACGCTGGCCGTGTATGTCGACGAGTACCTGCCCGGTGCGGTCGATGGCTGGACCTGGGCGGTCGACTTGATGACCGCCTCGGCATCCTCCGGCGACGCCGCACCAGTCGCGACAGCGGCCGCCGAGGTCGGCGCGTTGATCGCCGACCTTCATGCGGCGCTGACACCGACACGATCGACGTCGTCGATGGACGACGCACGACGGTGGCACAGACACGCACTCCATGTCCTGGAAAGTGCCTGCGCTGTCACCGATTCCCGCAGCGGCCAGATTCTGCGGGCACATCGTGACGTTGTGGCTGCCGAGCTCGAATGTCTCAGCGACATGTCCGACGTGCCGGTGATCGACGGCCACGGCGACCTCCATGTCGGGCAGGTGCTGCGCAGCGGTGGGCATTTTGTCGTCACCGATTTCGACGGTAACCCGGTGCTGCCTTCATCGCAGCGAGCCCTGCCGATCCCCGCCGTGGTCGACGTTGCGGGCATGGCCCAGTCGCTCGCCCACGTGGCCGTCGTGGCGGCCAGGTACACAGCTCTCGAGACCGACGCATTGGCAGCGGTCGACACGACGGCGCGCACCTCCTTTCTCGACGCGTACACACGTGGGCTCAGCGCTGCGGGTCACACCGGCCTGTATGACCCTCGCCCGCTGCGAGCACTGCGTATCCAGCAGGTAATGCGCGAGATGATTTATGCCGCAGAGTATCTGCCTCGTTGGATGTACGTTCCCGACGCCGCTTTGCCCGCGTTGTTGGAGGAAGGGACCGCCAGATGAAACCCCAAGGCTTTCTGGAGGATCTGCGCCGAAAGCCGGAGGTTCTTGAGAGGTTGGCACAGCGGTTGTCAGCGGGTAACCCTTGGTCTGAGGTCGTACCTGCCGATACGGCGCGTGTGGTCTTCATCGGTATGGGTTCCTCGGCGTACGCCGCGGACGTGGCAGCGGCGAGGATACGGGCACGAGGGCTGACGGCGACGTCCGAACTCGCCTCGTCCGCCTTGCTTCCCGGCTGGGGCACGGGAACGTTGGTGGTGGCCACCTCGGCTAGCGGCGGCTCGGTGGAGACCCTCGACGCGATGTCACGGCTGCCTGCCGGAGTTCGGACCGTCGCTCTGACCAACACCGCGGATTCGCCGATCACCACGCGTGCCGATGCGGTGGTCACGCTGGACGCCGAGCCGGAAATCGGCGGTGTCGCGTGCCGCAGCTACCAGCACACTCTGGCACTCATGCTTGCTCTCGAATGTCACCTGACCGGTGAAGACACTGACGTGGTGGCCGCGACGGTGCGCGCTGCCGCCGAAGCCTCGGCACACCTGCTCGACAACGAACCCGATTGGCGCCCCGAGATCTCCGAGCTTGTGCTGGGCCCCTCGGGTACTCACCTGGCGGCACCCGCGCACCGATTGTGCTCGGCACGACAAGGTGCGCTCATGCTTCGGGAAGGCCCGCGTCGACCGGCGGTCGGTTGCGAGACCGGCGACTGGAGTCACGTCGACGTCTATCTGACCAAGACAATCGATTACCGACTCGTGGTGTTCGCCGGATCGCCGTGGGAATCGCAGATGGCTGATTGGACCCAGGCACGTGGGAGCACAGTCGTGGGGGTCGGCGGCGAGGTGCCAGGCGCGGGACACACCCTGCGCTATCCGTACGACTCGGATGACGATGTCGCTCTGCTCACCGAAGTCCTTGTCCCCGAACTGGTCGCGGCCCGGGCCTGGCTCACCGCCGCATCGCAGACCTGAGACGATCGGCCGCCTCGCTCTGGTAGGCGTACTCGGCCCACCCCAGCGGTGTGGCGTCGAACTTCGCGTCCGCGATCGTGGGATCGGCCCCCGCGTCGAGCAAGCGGTCGATCAGTTCGAGGTCACCGTCCCACGCGGCGTGATGCAACGCTGTGGCGCCGTTGTCGTCGAGGATGTCGGGATCAGCGGGCAAGTCTGCGACAGCCACCGCGACTCCTGCTGTGTCGACGCCGTGTCGGGCCAACATCGAAAGCCGTTCGGAGAAGCCGTGTTCGGCTGCCCAGCTGATCTGCCGCCGCCACATCTGGGCTCGGGTTTCCATCGCCTCACCGAGCCGCCGCTCCCACGGGCTGGGTCCTGCGTCGGCGAGACCGTGCGCGAACAGCAACTCCAGATGCGAGTTGTCACGACGGAACATCCGGTTGTAGAGCGCCTGCTGATCGACCGGATGTGCACCCCGCTCCAGGAGCAGGGACGCGAGGTCGGCGGCGAAGGGGTGGCGGGGCTGACGACGAGGGCCCAGCTCACCTTCCCCGAACACCCCTGTCAACGCAGTGAACGGTGTCGACATCCCTCGCCACAGATAGCCGGCGTCGGGATCGGCGCCGGCGTCGAGCAACAGCGTGGCAGCGGCAAGTGTCTGGTCCAGGGACGTGGCCGGGCTGCGTGAATAGCAGAGGTACAGCAGCGGCTCCCACCCGAGCGGTCCGCCCTTCTCCGTGACCGTGGCGCCCGCAGCGAGCTGACGTGCCAACGCATCTGGATCGTTCGCCGCGGCGGCGGCCCAGATGTGGTCATTCACCAATTCAGGCGCGGCGGCGAGCAGGTGCGCGGCCGCGGCCCACCGCGGGGGCGCGTCGGCCTCGGTGTAGTGAAGTACCGAGAGGCTGCAAAATTTGTCCGCCGCCGACAACTCATTTTCATCGATGCGTGCCGGGTCGACGCTGAGGGCCGCCGCCGCCTCGAGGAAGTGCACGAGCCCCGGCCATCCGGAGAAGCCGTAGCGGCGCGCGACCGTCAGCTGTGCGTCGTGGAGGGCGAATCTGTCCGGCGCCAGGGCGATGTCGGCGCGAGGGTGATGGCGGCGCACTGCGTCGAGGGCGTCGGCAACACCGGCGTCGGCTTGCCGCTGCAGGGTGCGCGCCTCGACGCGAAGGCGATTCAGCGACGGATTGTCGGGCAACATGCTGGCCACGGCGGCCTCCTCTCACATGCCCGGCGTCCGCGAGGTCGGGCCGAGAAGAGGTCGGCGACGATTACGTCATCAGCAGGAGGGCTGGGCCCCTTCGAGCGGACGTCGGGCGTTCCTGCACGCCGCCGTGAGTGTAACCCTCACGGCCGGGTCTCAGCGTTTCCGGCGGCCAGTCCTGGTCTCGGCGGTAGGATCCCGACGATGAGGACCGCGCGGGCGATCAGTGTGTCGCTGATGACGCTGGGGCTGGCGGTACTGCCGCAGACGCCGACGGCGTCGGCTGACGTCTGCGGTTCGGTCGGAGGACGCCACGTCTCGGTGAACGCGTGCGGCAACGTCGCGGATGCGATCGCGCCCTGGGTGCCGCCTCCGGCGGCATACGCGCCGCTGCCCGAGGACTACAGCGCGGCCCCGCCCCCGCCTCCTCCTCCGCCACCACCACCCAACGTGAGCGTGTGCGCGAACGTCGGACGGCGGATCTCCGTCAGCGGATGCATTTAGGCCGGCTTCACCTAGGTGTCGTTTCGCACGCCCGGATTGTCGAGACTGGCGCTTCGACTCAAAAAGCTGGGATACCAGATTTGCCGAAGTCGAGGATGCCGTGCTCGCCGTCGATCAGAAGGCCCTGAGCAAACGGCAAAGGCGGAAACTGGCATTCGAGGAGTTCGACGAGGCCTGCGAGCGGATCGGCATCTGAGTCGGGACCAGCGAGGCGCTATTCGTAGTTGATGTCGCCGACGCGGAACTGACGTGTCGAAAAGTCGATCTGCGCAGCAGGATTGGCGATCGCCGTCGTCAAGCCCGCCCCGAACGCACCGAGGCTGTCGAACAACGTCGCAGTACCCACCGCCAGGCCGTCGGCCGCGTGATGAGAATCCGCCTGAATGCCGATCCAGTCGTCGACGGGCAACCGAGACACCGCGACCGTCAGGTCGCCGTTGATGTAGCCGACGCCTGCGGTGCCGAGATTGGTCACCAGGCTCGTCGCCTCGGCGACCATCGCTGCACGCACGAACGGCGAATTCTGCTCGCCAGCAATCACTCTGATGCCGTCGTTGAAGAACCGCTTGCGCGAGGCGTTCTGGTGTTCGGCCGGCGAACGGGTCCACCCGACGTCGTCGCTGCCGACGAACGGCAGAATCGTGCCGTCGGGGACGGGCAGCGCGGAGGCGTCAGCGAAAGGCTGCACCGACTGCCACAATGTCCCCGGCGGCGAAGAAGACGGCCGATATTGGACCAGGGTCGCCCTCGCGACCGACCGGCCGTCCTGAATGACGTCGCATTCCGCGCTGTGAACCCGGCGGCCGTCACGAACCACCCTGACCTCCGTGACGGTCTGCACGTTGCGAGCCGCGCGGAACAGGTCCACCGTCAATCGGGTGGGGCGGAACTCGGGCGATCCGCACTCGGCCTCCAGTGCGCGGGCGGCCAGGCCGACGATCGCGGGACCGTTCAAATGGTCCTCGCCCCAATGACTCTGCGCATACCTGGTCGGCATGAAGCCCGCGTCGGCCACCGTGAAATGCGCCGCGATCTCTGCGGCATCGCTGCTCTGCTGCACGGTCCCAGTAGACCGTGCCACCCCGCGAATGGTCACGCCGGGGCGGGCGATTCCTCCTCGACCGCTTTGGTGCCGGGATCGTCGCGCCCCGGACGGCGCCCCCGCAAGATGAAAGCCGCCAACGCCAGAATCAGCACGACACCGCCCAGCACGCCGATCTCGACGACCGCGCGCGCGAAGTTCGGCCCCTTGTCGAGCAGCGTCGCGGCCTCGACGGACAGCACGACGATCTCCTTGATGCCCGCCAGCATGCCGACGATCAGGAATGGCTCGACGGCGATCTCGTGGGAGCGCAGCGACGTCCGTACCGCGTAGAGCAACTCGACGAAAATGAAGATCAGCAACAGACCGTCGAGAATCTCCAGCATGATGGTGTTGGCCGGTGTGCTGCGCAGCCGCAACATGGTGTTGAACTGGCTCACCAGCAGGGCCCCCGAGCCGATCACCAGCATCACGGCGATGGCCCAGTAGATGGCGTCCTCGATGACGCTCAGGACGCGATCGGCGAGACGCTGACGCTCCTCGGGCTGCGCGTCTTTCTTGTCGGGCATCGCGACGCCTTCAGCGATTCAGCTGCCAGATCCGCGTCGACAACGCGGTCGCGAACCCACACCACAGCGGATATGCGGCCAGCGCCGCCCCCGCCGGGGGGTTGACCGCGCCCGCGCGGCGCGCGAGATCGGCGCTGCTGACTGTCAGCAGCCCGGACAGCAGCGCAGCGGCACCGAGCTTGCGGCGATTGAAGAACACCCAGCTCCAGCCGGCATTCAACGCCAGGTTGGCGGCGAGCGCCTGGGTGTACCGGCGGGCCTGCTCGGTGTCACCGCGATCGTTGAGTGTGTCCAGCGTCGAGGCGGAGACGGCCGCGATGTCGGAGTACAGGATGTTCCACGCGATCGGGAACGCCTGCCGTGGTGGCTGGAAGCCGGGCTTCTTCAGCCGGTCGTACCACGACGACTGCACGGCAGGCCGGGTGGCCAATGCGCCGGCTGCGGCCGCGGCGAAGGATCCGCCTGCGGTTTTCGCAAGAGTCGAGAGACGCATGTGAGTCCTTTCCGGCAGGATTTCCGCCAGTGTCAATACCCCGATCGCGACGCCCCGAATCAGGGTGTGACGGGCTGGCGCCGCGTGAGCAGCCGAAATCCACCATAGAGTCCGGCGGCAACGAGCCCGTTGACGAAGTACGCGACATCGGCGCCGTGCCAGGCTACGGCGACCGGGCCCTGGATCAGCGATGTGTTCATGAACGGGATCGCCGCGGCATAGGCGACGGCGAACGCGACCAGCGCAGCGATACCGTCGCGTCGGCTCGGTTCCTCCAGCGACGGGTCAAGGGTGCTCCGGCCCGCGATGCGTGTGCGCCAGTCGATCACGACGATCGCCACGAAGGCCGGGATCCAATAGCTCACCAGAAGCAGCACGTCGGTGAACCGCGTGGCCGTGTCGGCGGCATGCAGCCACAGGATCAGGATGAAGGCCAGCACGGTCACGATGACCGCAGAGATCGGGCGCCGCACCCGCACGCCCATCGTCTGCAGTGCCAGCGACCCGCTGTAGTCGTTCATGATTCCCGAGCCGATCGACGCCACGGCGATCACGAGCAGCGCCAGCCCGCCGACCAGCCCGCCACCCATGACGGTGCGCACGCCGTCGACGGTGTGCTCCCCCACCACGCCGGCCGCTGCGATCCCCACCCCTTGGACGAACACGTAACCCGCGGCCAATCCCCCTGCGGTGAAAGCGAAAACACGCACCCCGGAAACCTGGGCGGGAAGGTAGCGGCTGAAATCGGCGGCATAGGTCGCCCAGGAGATGGACAGGCTGAACGCGATGGTCACCTCCAGCACGAAGGCACCGACCAGGTCGGCACCCGTCGCCGTGGCGGGGACGACGATCTCGTGGCCGCCGACAAGCTTGGCGGCGAAGACAAGGAACGTCACGAACAGCACGACGGTCAGCACCGCCTGTAGCCGATGGATGAGCTCGTAACCGAAGAATCCCACCACCCCCTGCACCCCGAGAACGATCAGCACCGCGGACCAGAACGGGATGCCCAGCAGCGCCGACAGCGCCTCACCGCCGAACAAGCCCACCAGCGCATCCCAGGCGATCGACGAAAGCCATTGCAGCGCAGCGGGAACAACCACGGCGCCGCCGAAGGGCAGGCGTGCGTTCGGGAGCTGCCCCACGCCGGTGCGCGGGCCGAAGGTCGACAGGTAACCGACCACGAGCGCACCGAGCACGGTGCCGATCACCATCGCGAGCATGCCCAGCCAGAACCCGAGGCCCAGGACGATCGCCAGTGTGCCGGTGAAAATGCCGGTCATGTTCACCTGCGGGGCGAACCACACGGTGAACAGCCGACCCGCGCTGCCGTACCGGTGCGACTCCGGAATCGGCGCGATGCCCTGCGTCTCGACCGACAGGTCACCCGCGGCCGACGGTCGGTGCCCGCTGAACACGTCGTTCGAGGTTCGTTGCGACATGGCCATATTCGACCATGCGGCGCTGGGCTCGACCCGACCGCCCTCGCCGACCATGATTCATCAGGTGACCGGACAAGACTTCGCGACCCACGCCCCTGACGGCAGGCCCCGCGCCCGCGGCGCCGGAATCGTGCTGCCGGGCATCCCGGGACCACTCAACGCGCTCACCGACGTCGCAGGCGTCGAGGTCGGTGTGACGACGCTGATCGACGGCGACGGACCCCTCGTCGTCGGACATGGCCCGGTACGCACGGGGGTGACGGCGATCCTGCCACGTGGCGCCGCCGGCGTCGGCCGGCCGTGCGCCGCCGGATGGTACTCGCTCAACGGCAACGGAGAGATGACCGGAACCACGTGGATCGACGAGGTCGGCTCCTTCAATGTGCCTGTGGTGCTGTCTAATACGCACGCGGTCGGGGCTTGCCATACCGGCGTCGTGCAGTGGGTCAACCGCGTCGCGCCGCGTCTTGCCCGCCAGTGGCTCCTGCCGGTCTGCGCGGAGACCTGGGACGGCTACCTCAACGACATCAACGGCGGACACGTCCGGCCCGAACATGCCGTGGCGGCGCTCGACAGCGCCAAGGGCGGGCCGGTCGCCGAAGGATCGGTCGGCGGTGGGACCGGGATGAACTGTTATGAGTTCAAGGGTGGCAACGGCACGGCGTCCCGGCTGGTTCCCTACGGCTCCCGGACCTACACGGTCGCGGCTTTCGTCCAGGCCAATTTCGGTTCACGCGCCGAACTGACGATCGCCGGTCATCACATCGGTCCGTCGCTGCTCGACGACAACCCGCTCGACGGTGACTGGTTTGCCCGCGATCTCGCGGGCTCGCCCCCGCCGGGCGCCGGTTCCGTCATCGCGATCGTCGCCACCGACGCGCCTCTGCTGCCCGGTCAGTGCAAGGCCCTTGCCCGCCGGGTTCCGCTGGGACTGGCCCGCACCGGTACGACCGGCAGCCATTTCTCGGGCGACATATTCCTCGCTTTCTCCACCGCGGACGTGCCGGATCTTGCCAGCGCGTTCCCTCTCGGACCGGTCGTCGCCCACGAGATCGGGTCGATCGCTTTCCTGCCGTGGGGGCGGATGGACGTGCTGTACACCGCCGTGGTGCAGTGCGTCGAGGAGGCGGTGCTCAACGCGCTGGTCGTCAACGCCGACATGGTCGGCCGCGACGGTCACCGCTCCCCGCGCCTGCCGCTCGACCGATTGGCAGCGCTCCTCGGTCACGCGCCATAATCGACCAGAACTGAAGATCAGCTAACGAACTGGGTCGTCGACGAGCGGAGCGTGACGTGGGGCAGACGGTCGCGCGCCCCCGTCTTCTCATCGTCGGACTGAGCATCGTGGTCTTGACGGTGGCGGTACTGCAGACTGCCGTGGTGCCCGTGCTCGGCGTCATCGCCGATCAGTTGCACGCCTCGACCGTCGCGGTCAGCTGGGCCGTGACCGCCAATCTGCTGGCCGCCGCGGCGGCCACACCGCTGATCGGGCGACTGGCCGACCTGTACCGAAAGAAGCAGGTGTTGCTGGTCGTCCTCGCGGTCGTGCTGGCCGGTTCGATTCTCGCCGCCGCGACGACATCGCTGACGCTGCTGATCGTCGCGCGCGTCCTGCAGGCTGCGTCGTTCGCGCTGTACCCGATCTGCATCGCAATCCTGCGCGAGGAGCTCAGCGCCGACCGGATGGTGTCGGCCATGGCCGTGCTGTCGGGGACCTTGGGCTTCGGCGGCGGCACCGGTCTGGTCGTCGTCGGCCTCCTGATGAGCGGAGACGCCGGCTATCACCGGGTGTTCTGGTTGACCACGGCGTTCACGGTGCTTGTCCTCGTCATCGTGCTCACCGTGGTTCCCGATCGGCCCCGTGCCTCGTCGGGATCCATCGATTGGCTCGGTGCCGGGGGCCTGGCCGTCGGGCTGTCGGCCCTGCTCCTGGCGATCACCCAGGGCAACGCGTGGGGCTGGATGTCGCCGCGCACCGTCGCCGCCGCGGCGGGCGGTGTGGCGGTGTTGGTCGGATGGTGGTTCTGGGAGCGCCGGGCCGCGAGGCCTCTCGTGTCCACCCGGATGCTGGCCCGGCGGTCGATGCTGTTCACCAATCTCGCGACGATCTTCGTCGGGATGGGGCTCTACTTCGCGTTCCTCGGCCTGACCCAGTTCGTCCAGATGGACGGTGCCGTCGCGGGATACGGCTTCGACGCGACAGTGCTGGAGGCCAGCATCGTCTATCTGCTGCCCGGTGCGCTGACAGGATTCCTCATCGCCCTGGTCAGCGGCCGCTTCATCGACCGCTTCGGCGCCAGACCGGTGCTCGTCGTCGCCGCGGTGGCCGGAATCGCGGGCTTCCTCCTCATCGCCTTCGCGCACGCAGCACCATGGCAGGTGATCGTCGCCAGCATCCTCGCCAACGCCTACATCAGCCTCGGCTACGGCGCGTTGCCCGCATTGGTGGTCGCCGACAGCGACGCGGGCGAGACGGGAGTCGCCACAGGCATGAATGCCATCGCGCGGACAATCGGCAGCTCCACGGCGGCCGCCGTCGTGGCTGTGCTGCTGAGCCGCACGTCTGCAGCGGGCACCCCGATCGAGAGCAGCTTCACCGCCATCTTCCTCGGAGGCGCCGGAACCGCGATGCTCGCGATGGTGCTCATCGCCCTATCCCGGCCGCGGTCACGGGCCACGGAATCCGATGAGGCGCGCTACGAATCGCGCGCGATGAATCACGAGTGGGGCTGAGCGCAGCGCCTGGTCACCGCAGCTCGGCCAGGTTGCAGACCGACCGGCGCACGTCGCCCTTGATGACCTTGGCGACCACGTTGCCCACAGGCGTGTTCAGCAGGCCGCCGGTCAGCTCGGCGATCACCCGAAACGACGATCCGCCCCCCTGCGCGGGCTCAACCTGAAGCGTCAGCGCGATGCATACGCCGCCGCGCCCCCGTCCCACGAGCTCGATCTCTTTGGGTTCGTCGTACCGGGTGACCTGCCAGTGGATGACGTTGCGGAAGCCCTTCACCCTGATCAGCGACGACACCTGCGTATCGACATCGATCTCGGCGGGCACCGTGCTCTTCCAGCCGCCGAAGATCGTCAGCCATTCATCGAAACGCTTGAGGTCCGAGGCCAGCGCCCAGGCTCGCTCCGGTGTGAGGTCGGACGTCACGGACACATCGACAGTCGCCATGTCCCCTCCCTACCCAGGGTATGCGCGGGCGTAAACAGCCCGCTTGCGATGGTTTGGCTGCCAGACTTGGAACCGCGACGGGCGGCGGGCCGCAGGAACGGGTCAGGCGGCGGTCCGACGCACCCTTCTGCGCGGAATCTCTCGATATGAGGTCGGTTAGACAGCGGATTCCATTGTTCAAATGTAAATTCGTTGCGGATTCGCTTGCGCGTAACCGCGTGATCCGCGAAGGTTTATTGACAGCCGGGGGGCAGTACTGAGGAGGTTGCGCTCTGACCCGCGCACGCACGACCGCTGACGCACCGACGGGACAGCACGGCGCCACTGGAGCCAAGGGCGGTCCCGTCATCGAGATCGACCACGTGACGAAGCGCTTCGGCGATTACGTCGCCGTCGCCGACGCCGATTTCTCGATCGCCTCCGGCGAGTTCTTCTCGATGCTCGGCCCGTCAGGATGCGGCAAGACGACGACGTTGCGCATGATCGCCGGCTTCGAGACCCCGACCGAAGGCGCCATCCGCCTCGAAGGCGCCGATGTCTCGCGGACGCCGCCGAACAAGCGCAACGTCAACACGGTCTTCCAGCACTACGCCCTTTTCCCGCACATGACGGTGTGGGACAACGTGGCCTACGGCCCCCGCAGCAAGAAGCTGGACAAGGGCGAGACCCGTAAGCGCGTCGACGAACTCCTCGAGATCGTCCGCCTGACCGACTTCGCCGAGCGCAAGCCCGCCCAGCTCTCCGGCGGTCAGCAGCAGCGCGTGGCACTGGCTCGAGCTCTGGTGAACTACCCGAGCGCCCTGCTTCTCGACGAACCGCTCGGCGCGCTCGATCTCAAACTGCGCCACGTCATGCAGTTCGAGCTCAAGCGCATCCAGCGCGAGGTCGGGATCACGTTCATCTACGTGACCCACGACCAGGAGGAAGCGTTGACGATGAGCGATCGCATCGCCGTCATGAACGCAGGCAATGTCGAGCAGATCGGCAGCCCCACCGAGATCTACGACCGACCCGCGACGGTTTTCGTCGCAAGCTTCATCGGCCAGGCCAATCTGTGGGCCGGCCGTCAGACCGGGCGCGCCAACCGCGACTTCGTCGAGATCGACGTGCTCGGATCGACGCTGAAGGCGCGTGCCGGTGAGACCACGATCGAACCGGGCGGGCACGCCACCTTGATGGTGCGGCCTGAGCGCATCCGGGTCACTCCCTCTTCGCAGGACGTTCCCGCCGGCGACGTCGCGGGCGTGCTCGCCAAGGTGGTCGACCTGACGTTCCAGGGCCCCGTCGTGCGACTCTCACTTGCCGCGCCCGACGAGTCGACGGTCATCGCCCATGTCGGGCCGGAACAGGATCTGCCGCTACTGCGCCCCGGGGACGAGGTGTTCGTCAGCTGGAGCCCCGATGCGTCCCTGGTGCTGCCCGGCGACGACATACCGACGACCGAGGACCTCGAAGAAATGCTCGACGACTCCTGACCCACAGCTGGGCCTCACGCCCCGCGCGACCCACCCCCTCCCCCGGAGCTGACGAAAGGTCTGCATCGCCATGTCCCGTGAGTTCAATCCCCAACTGCTGGCCCGGATGACCTCGAACCGCACGTCCCGTCGGCGCTTCCTCGGTGGCAGCGCCGCGGCGGCCGCCGGCCTGACCCTCGGCTCGTCGTTCCTTGCGGCCTGCGGGTCAGGCAGCGAATCGTCGAGCAGCAGCTCCGAGGACAGCGGACCCGCCAGCGGCACGCTGCGGATCTCCAACTGGCCGCTCTACATGGCGGACGGGTTCATCGCGGCCTTCCAGACAGCGTCGGGCATCACCGTCGACTACAAGGAAGACCTCAACGACAACGAGCAGTGGTTCGCCAAGGTCAAGGAGCCACTGTCACGCAAGCAGGACATCGGCGCCGACCTGGCCGTGCCGACGACGTTCCTGGCTGTCCGGCTCAATCAGCTCGGGTGGCTGAACAAGATCAACCATGACGCCGTCCCCAACATGAAGAACCTGCGTCCGGACCTCCTCGAGGCGAGCGTGGACCCGGGTCGGGAGTTCAGCGCCCCGTACATGTCCGGCCTGGTCGGACTGGCCTACAACCGCGCGGCGACCGGTCGCGACATCAGGACCATCGACGACCTGTGGGACCCGGCGTTCAAGGGCCGCGTCAGCCTCTTCTCCGACGCCCAGGATGGCCTCGGCATGATCATGCTGTCGCAAGGCAATTCACCGGAGAATCCGACCACCGAGTCGGTGCAGCAAGCCGTCGACCTTGTGCGCGAGCAGAATGACGCCGGGCAGATTCGCCGCTTCACCGGCAACGACTATGCCGACGATCTGGCGGCCGGCAATATCGCTGTGGCTCAGGCCTATTCGGGTGACATCGTGCAGCTGCAGGCCGACAACCCTGACCTGCAGTTCGTGGTGCCGGAATCGGGTGCTACGACGTTCGTCGACACCATGGTGATCCCGTACACCACGCAGAATCAGAAGGCCGCCGAGGCGTGGATCGACTACGTCTACGATCGCGCGAACTACGCCAAGCTGGTGTCGTACGTCCAATACATCCCCGTACTGTCGGACATGACCGACGAACTCACCAAGATCGATCCGGAATCGGCGAACAACCCCTTGATCAACCCGCCTGCTGACGTACTGGCCAAGTCCAAGGGCTGGGCTGCTTTGACCGACGAGCAGACGCAGGAATACAACACCGCGTACGCCGCCGTCACCGGCGGCTGACCGATGGCCGGTGTTGCCTCCAGCAGCCGTCAGCGGAGCAAGATCGCCCCGTACCTGATGGTGCTCCCAGCACTCGCATACCTCGCGATCTTCTTTGTGGTGCCGTTCTTCTCGCTGGCGCGCACCTCACTGTCGGAGACAGCAGGTTCGGTCTTCATGCCGACGCTGACATTCGCGTGGGATTTCGGCAACTACGCCGAGGCGTTCACGCTTTACCGCGAACAGATCTTCCGTTCGTTCGGCTACGCGCTCGCGGCAACGGTTCTGTGCCTGGTGCTGGCTTTCCCACTCGCCTACGTCATCGCTTTCAAGGCAGGGCGTTTCAAGAACCTGATCCTCGGCCTGGTCATTCTGCCGTTCTTCGTCACGTTCCTGATCCGCACCATCGCCTGGAAGACGATCCTCGCCGACGAAGGATGGGTGGTCTCCGCGCTGGGCGCGATCGGGCTGCTTCCCGACGAGGGCAGGCTGCTGTCCACCAGCTGGGCGGTGATCGGCGGCCTGACCTACAACTGGATCATCTTCATGATCCTGCCGCTCTACGTCAGCCTGGAGAAGATCGACCCTCGCCTGCTCGAGGCGTCGAAGGACCTCTACTCGTCGACCCCGCGCGCCTTCGGCAAGGTCATACTGCCGCTGTCGATGCCGGGCGTACTGGCGGGCAGCATGCTCGTATTCATCCCGGCTGTCGGCGATTTCATCAACGCCGATTATCTGGGCAGTACGCAGACGACGATGATCGGCAATGTCATCCAGAAACAGTTCCTCGTTGTGAAGGACTATCCGGCGGCGGCGGCACTCAGCCTCGGATTGATGGTGCTGATCCTGATCGGGGTGCTGCTCTACACCCGCGCGCTGGGCTCGGAGGACCTAGTATGACGACCCAGGCGGGCGCCGCGATCGCCACCGCCGCGCAACAGGATCCGACGCCGAAAAAGGTTCGCAACCGGCTCAATTGGGGAGATGTTCTCCTGCGGATCGTGGCCGGCCTGGTGCTGCTGTACCTCTTCCTGCCGATCTTCGTGATCGTGCTGTTCTCCTTCAACAAGCCCGAAGGCAAGTTCAACTACACCTGGCAGGGCTTCACGCTGGAGAACTGGCTCGACCCGTTCAAGTACCCGCCGCTCACCGACGCGCTCAAGCTGAGCCTCAACGTCGCCGCGGTGTCGACGGCGGTCGCGGTGGTGCTCGGCACGCTGGTCGCGATCGCGCTGGTCCGGCAGCGGTGGCGGGGGCAGAAGGCGGTCGACACATTCCTGGTGCTTCCGCTGACCGCGCCGGAGGTCGTCATGGGCGCGGCGCTGCTGACGTTGTTCCTGGACTTCGACCAGCCCGCCGGCTATATCACGATCCTGTTGTCCCACATCGCATTCGAGGTCAGCTTCATCGCGATGACGGTGCGGGCCCGGGTACGCGGTTTCGACTGGACGCTGGAGGACGCGTCGCTCGACCTAGGCGCGAGCCCGACGCGTACGTTCTTCAAGGTCACGCTGCCGCTCATCGTGCCGGGAATCGTGGCTGCGGCGATGTTGTCGTTCGCGCTGTCGCTGGACGACTTCATCATCACCTACTTCGTCAGCGGTTCGGAGGTCACCTATCCGCTGTATGTCAACGCCGCGGTGAAAGCGGCTGTGCCGCCGCAGATCAATGTGCTCGCGACCGCGATCCTGGTCGTCAGCCTCATCCTTCTCGCCGCGGGGACCCTGTGGCGCCGCAAGAAGTTCGAGGGCTGACACGCTCGTCGTCGGCATTGCATTCCGGCTGTTCCACACTCGGGATTCTCCTGATGGAATGCAATTCCGACAGAGATCGGATCAGAGCGTCACCGACACGGTGACGCGCCCCTTCTCGTCGCGACGGGCGACGGCATGCCCTGTGCGGTCGGCGCCGTCGAAGTTCATCAGCGTCAGCGGGCCGCCTTCGCCGGTGAAGTTGCGCCACCACATCTTCGACTCCGGAGCCATGACGCGAATGAGGACGCCGTCCGGCGTGCGCTTGTAGTAGATGGGCGTCTGGAATGTCCGGCCCGACCGTCGGCCCTCGTACCTGATCTCGACCATGCCCCGGCGCACCAGCTGACCGACGACGGGAGCGTCGATGAGCCGGGCAACCGCCGAATTGACGAGATCCACTGCGCGGGTTCCGTAAAGTCCGCTCGCCATGCGATCTACGTTAGCCCGGGACATGACCGCTAGCCCACCTCGAGTGGCACCGGGGCGGCTCTGGCACCAGTTCGTGCAGCGCCGATGCCGGCAGCCACGACCAGGCAGATACCCACGATGCCGAGCGAGCCGGGCACCTGGTGCAGCACCACGAAGCCGAGCAGCATCGCAAAACCCGGTTCCAGCGCCATCATCGTCCCGAACGCAGCCGTGGTGAGCCTGCGCAGAGCCAACAGTTCCAGCGCAAAGGGCACCACCGGCAGGAGTACGGCCAGTCCGAGGCCGATCAACAGGATCTGTGGAGTCAGGTGCCCGACGACCCCGGGCCCGACGACGAGGGTCGCGAAGAGCCCTGCGACGGGCATCGAGACGGCCAGACCGGTGATTCCGGTGACCTCGTCGCCCACCTTCTGGGTGAGCAGGATGTAGCTGCCCCAGCACACCGCCGCAGCCAGCGCGTACGCGACGCCGACGAGGTCCACGGCGCCGCTCCACGGTTCGGTGAGCATCACCACGCCCCCTGCGGCGAGCCCGGGCCACACCCATCGTCCTTGTCCGCGGCCACGGGCGACCGCGACACCGAGCGGGCCGAGGAACTCCAGCGCACTCGCGGTCCCCAGCGGGATGCGATCCAGCGCGGCCATGAACAACATGGTGATCCCCGCTGTCACGACGCCCAGAAGGGCGCACATCAGAAAGCTGTTGCGGGTGAAGGCCGTTCGACGAGGACGGACGATGATCAGAAACAGGATTCCCGCCCATGCCAACCGCAGCCATGCCACGCCCTCGACGCCGATGTCCTCGATCAGGGTGACGGCGATCGCGAGCCCGAGTTGCACGCTCATCATCGACCCGACCGCCATGAGGGCGCCGGATCGGGCGGCAGTCGTTTCCATAGCTGCATTGAACGGGACACGAACCGTTGCGGTCCACGTGATTTTTCTCGACATACCGTTCATGAATCGTGAACGGTCGTTGTCCCCGACCCGCGTCCTCCGCGCTTCTACGATCCGAGGTCGGGCAACGGTTCCCACTGCCGTGACACCGACGTCGTCCAGCGCGGGGTACGGCGCTCAAGGAACGCGGCCACACCCTCCTGGGCGTCGGCGCTGCCCATCACGCGGCGGTGCGCCTCGGTTTCCAGACGCGCGACCTGTCGCGGCCGGTACCCGTTGGCCATGGTGTCCCACAGAAGGCGCTTGCTCAGCGCTGCCGACATCGGTGCCACATTGATCGCGATGTCGCGGGCGATGGACATCGCCTCATCCAACACGTCGACGGCAGGGACTGTGCGCGTAGCGATCCCCATCGCGAGGGCCTCGGTTCCGTCGAACGTGCGACCCGTCAACAACAGATCTGCGGCCACGGTGCCGCCGGTCAGGTGCGGCAGTGTCCAGTGCGACATGCAGTCCCCGATCACGCCCCGGCGAGACTGTGCCACAGCGTATTTGGCGTCGGTGGCCATGATCCTCACATCGGCCTGCAGTGCGATGGTCAACCCGATGCCGATCGCGTGGCCGTTGACCGCCGCGACGACCGGCGTGCGTAGCTCGAACGCCGCGGGGTCGGTGGGCGACGCGGTGAACGAGTCGCCGGTGGACGCGAAGGGACTCGCAGGCGACGAGAAGTCCGCCCCGGCGCAGAAGGCGTCGCCGGCGCCCGTCACCAGGATGACCCGTACGTCGTCGTTGTCGTCGCAGTCGCGGTAGGCAGCGTTGAGCAATGCGCCCATCTCACCGGTGTAGGCGTTGCGACGGTGCGGCCTGTTCAGCGTGAGCACCGCGACACCGTCGCCGACGGAGACGGTCAGGTCGGTCATGTGGCGAACTTACCGACTGCATCCGGTCCTGCTGGGGACAATTCCCCCATGGACACCCGCCGTCTGGAACTGCTCTTGGCACTGTCGCGGCTCGGCTCGATGCGCGCAGTGGCTGACGAGTATCACCTCACCACGTCGACGGTGTCCCAGCAGATCGCGGCCTCGGCGCGCGAGACCGGAGTGCCGTTGATCGAGCCGGAAGGCCGCCGGGTGCGCCTGACCCCTGCAGGGCGGCGCCTCGCCGACCACGCCGTCACGATCCTGGCCGCCGTCGACAGTGCCCGGCTGGATCTCGATCCGGACGCTGAACCAACCGGCACCGTGCGCGTCGGCGGTTTCGCCACGGGCATCCGGGTCTCGCTGCTGCCCATTGTCGAGGATCTGCGGATCCGCTATCCGGATGTCGACGTGGTCATCAGCGAATACGAACCGATCGAGGCGTTCGCACTGCTGGTCGGCGACGATCTCGACCTGGCTCTGACCTACGACTACAACCTCGCCCCGGCCTCCCCGGCGGCAAGCCTTGAGCCGACGCCGCTGTGGTCGATCGGGTGGGGCCTCGGGGTGCCGTCGGGCACGCCCCCCGACTCCGATCTCACCGCCTTCGCGGATTCGACATGGATTGTGAACTCGCGCAACACCGCTGACGAGACGGCGGTGCGCACGCTGGCGTCGCTGGCCGGATTCACCCCCACGATTGCCCATCAGATCGACAGCCTCGACCTGGTCGAGGACCTCATCGTCGGTGGGTTCGGCGTCGGCCTGCTGCCCCTGGGCAGGCCGACGGGCCCCGGGGTCAGCGTCCTGCCCCTGCGGAACCCGGAGGTGATGCTGACCGCATACGCCGTGACGCGGGCCGGGCGCTCGGCGTGGTCACCGCTGCGCGCGATTCTGGATCTGATGCGTCCACCGCCGGGTGTGCCGCAACGCCCTCAGTGGCCGCGCCCGGAAGCGAGCCGCTGACACTGCCGTCGCACGCGGGCTGCGTTCTCGCCAGGGCCGCCAGAAGGGTTATGCACATGCGCTGACGTGGGGTTTGCAGCCTTGTCAGCGGGGGAACACAGGCCCCATGTTGATCCGACGTGTTGCGCGCCCCATGCTGTCTGCAGTGTTCATCTCCCGGGGCGTCGAGGCCCTGCGCAGCCCCAAACCAGCGACAGATGCCACCCGGCAGACCCTCGAGGGACTGAGCAAATTGCCAGACCCTGTCGGTACCAACGTGCCATCCAACGCCGAGACGGTCGCCAAGGTCACCGCCGCCGTGCAGATCGGCGGCGGCCTGCTGCTGGCCACAGGTCGGCTTCCCCGCGTCGCCTCGGCGGCCCTCGCGCTGTCAGTGGTGCCCAGTTCGCTGGGGGGCCATGCCTTTTGGAATGAAGTGGACCCCCAGCGCAAGACCGACGAGCGCCGGGCCTTCATCACAGACATCAGCTTGATCGGCGGCTTGATCATCGCGGCCGTTGACACCGAGGGCAAACCGTCGCTGGGATGGCGTGGCCGCCGCGCGGCCCGCAAGGTGTCCGAAGCCGTCGCGTCGGCGCTACCTGCCGGCGCCGCTGCCGGCGGATCCCTGACCGACAGTGCATTGGCCGAGAAGGTCGGGCACGGCCTTCACGTCGGCGCCGAACGCGGGCGCGAACTCGCCCACGTCGCCGGCGAGCGGGGTTCCGAATTCGCCGAGGTCGCGCGCGACCGCGGCGGGAAGTTGGCAGAAATCGCCCGCGAGCGCGGCGGTGAACTGGCCGAGATCGCCCGAGAACGCGGCAGCGAGTGGGCGGGGGTGGCCCGCGAGCGTAGCGGTGAGTTCGCCGAGCTGGCGCGAGATCGCGGCGGTGAACTTGCCGAGCGGGCACGCGACCGCGCCCCGGCTCTCGCCGAGGTGGCGCGCGACCGCAGTGCCGACTGGGCCGATGTTGCCCGCAGTCGGGCCGAACTCGCGCTTGACCGTGCTGCCGATCTGGCCGATACTGCGGGCAAGGAAGCCAAGCGGGTGAGCAAGGAAGCAAAGAAGCAGGCCAAGAAGCAAAAGCGCCGCGTCAGCTGACGCGGTGGCGGAGATCCACCCGCACCACCGGACCGGGCGGCATCGCCCTGTCAGCCTCGCGGCGCGTAGCTGAAGTCGATGTTGGCCCCGTCCACCGTGGTGACGGTGACGATGAATGCCGCGCTCTCCGGACCGGCGGTCACCGCACAGTCGACGGTGTTGCCTGGCTTGCCCTCGAGATTTCCCGAACAGGACGCCGAGTCCGGCCGCCTACCCAGGTGACGGGTCAGATCGCCGAGCAGTGAGCTCTCCACCTCGCTCTTGGTGAGAATGGGCACGAGATCGAAGTTCATCATCAAACCGTCGACGCTCGTCACCTCCGCGGTGCGCTGCAACGTCGCCATGCTGGTGGTGACGTCGCATTGCGCGGACTCCCCCATCACCCCCAGCAGTCCGTCCTGGCACGCCACCTCCGAGGCAGGCGGGCCACCGGCCTCTTCGACGAGCCGGACCACCGCCCGTTCAAGCTGTTGCCGGGAAAGAGCGGGCACCAGCTCGTAATCGATCCTGTCCCCGTTCACGCTGGTGACGGTGACGATGGGCTCGAAGTTGTTGGTAGGACTCATCACAACGTCGCACCGCGCAGTCTGACCGACCTCGCCGACGAGGGGCTCCCGGCACGACACCGACTGCGGATCGTTGCCCGCCTCGGCGAAACGGGCGGCGATGTCGGACTGCAGATCTACGGTGGCCACCACAGGAACACCCGGGGAACCGGCGGGCCCGCAACCGACCGCCGACGCAGCCATCGCTGCTATTACGGCGAGCGGACCGGCGACCTTCCTCACGTGGGCAGTCCTGTCACAGGTCGGAGTTTGCAGGCACCCTAGCAGACCGCGGCGAGGTTGGTGATTAACTGCCAACGTGCTCAGACCCCATTCCGTTGCCCGCCGTCTGCACGATCGCATCGAACCCGTGCATGCGGTCACCTATTTCGCTCCGGAGGCTCGCTCGGCCCTTGATGCACTGGGCTATCGGGGCTTCTGGATGGGGTATTTCGCCGCGCGTTCGGCGCCGCTCGGGACGGTGACCGCCGGCGTCGTGACGGCGGCGTTCTACAACTTCGCGCCCGCGCGGGTAGCCAAGGCTTTGCCCGCCGCCTGGGACGTCGCCCCGCCCGCTGCCGCGCTCGAAGCCCGGGAGGCTTCGGCGGTGGCGGCTCTCGCCCGGTGCGGCGTGACCGAGGACGAAGCCGGCTCGGTTGCCGACCTCGTCGCACGAGCGACCGAGAACCTTGAGGTGAGCGGGCGGGTTCTGTTTGCCGCCAATCGGGCCCTTCCGTGGCCGCGGGAGCCGCTGGCCAGGTTGTGGCACGCCGCCACGCTGTTACGCGAACACCGGGGCGACGGCCACGTCGCAGTGCTCACCGCGCACGGCGTATCGGGACGCGAATGCAACGTCCTGCACGCGGCAGCGGGCAAGGTGCCCGCGGACATGATCATGCGATCACGCGACTATGACGAGGCGCAGTGGACCCAGGTGCAGGGACAACTGCAGCAGCGGGGTGTGCTCGACGCCGCCGGTGAACTGACCGAAGCGGGGCGCGATCTCAAGACGGAGATCGAGGACCGCACGGACGCAGTCGCGTTGCCTGCGCTCGCCGCGCTCGACGACAGCGAGGTGGAGGCGTTGTTCCAGGCCCTGACACCGATCACGCGGAAGGTCGTGGCTGCGGGGGACATACCGGCGGGCACCCCGATGGGCCTGGCCCGCGACGATCTCCACGACGGCAGCGCTCACCTGGGCTGAGGATCAGCGCGGTGCGTACATGATCAGGCCGACACCGATCAGGCACACGGCCGCACCGGTGGCGTCCCAGCGGTCCGGGCGGAAACCGTCGGCGACCATGCCCCAGATCAGTGACCCGGCGACGAACACGCCGCCGTAGGCAGCCAGGACGCGGCCGAAGTTCGCGTCGGGTTGGAAGGCAGCGACGAAACCGTAGGCGCCGAGCGCGACAATCCCCGCCCCCATCCACAGCCAGCCGCGGTGTTCGCGGAAGCCCTGCCAGACCAGCCAGGCACCGCCGATCTCGAAGACGGCGGCGAGAATGAACAGTAGGACCGACTTGATGACCACGGCTCCACCTTGCCGCGAGCGTGCGCAAAATGCTCGCGAAAGTCGGTGTGTCGGCGTGCAGACGCGCGCGCTCGCGGGGCGAGGTCAGTGGTGGACGCTGGTGGTCGACGTGTGACAGGCGTCCGGCGGTGTCCCGACCACATCCAGGGCGGGGTTGCGATCGAAGAACCCGAAAGGCTTGAGCCAGAACGACACCACGTCGACCGGCATCACCGGCCAGTCCTCCGCACGGGTGATGTGGTGGATGCCGAACACGTACCACAGCACGACATCGGTGTTCTCGATGGGGCGGTCGGCGGCCGTCCACAGGGACAGCCCAGTGTCACGCACCGACTGGTTGACGAATTCCCCTGCGGGCCAACGCTCCTCGGGATGATGCGGCGTGACCCACAATGTGTGGGCGATGACGCCCGCACGTTCGAGGACAGGTGAGCCGGGCTCGAACATCGGCGGGATCGCACCGCTCGGGACGAGTTTGTAGGCCGGGTGGGCGCCCAGTTCCGTCACGACGTTCGGATTGACCACCTTCCACGCTCGCTGGGTGGCGAAGTTGACGTCCTGCCTGGCCTCCCCCTCGGTGCGCAGCGGGGTGTTGCGGACCACCAGCGACAACCCGTGCGGATTGCCCGGTCCGATCGGCTCGGCGAACGATTCCGACATCACCACGGTGTTGCCGGAGCCGTCGACGTCCATGTCCAGGCGGGCGACCAGGAAGTGCTGATGGAAGGGCGCGTATGTGCGCTCGTCGACCAACGTGCCGTTGGGGTTCGGGGCGCCCGGGGGCAGCGGCGTGGTCACCATGATGCCGGTCGCACGGACCTCGCATTCGATGTTTCCGTCCTGATAGAGCCGCCAGTACACCAGGTACTCGTAGTTTGCGACGGTCACGTGGAACGAGATGGTGAGCCTTCGCATCCGGCGCACTTCCGCACCGATCTCGTGATCGACGTGCTTCCACAGCACGGCGTTGTCTTCCTCGTGGATACAGATTGCGTTCGTGATCGTGTACGGCTCGCCCTTGCTGTTGTGCAATACCGCGTCCAGATAGCGGATCTCGCCGAGGCAGTCGCAGCCCAGCTCGAGCGAGGTCGTCATGAAGCCGAGCCCCCACTCGCCGATGTCGAATGCCGTGCGGCGGTAGTGATCCGGCGACGGATCCCGGTAGGGCACGATCATCTCCGCGAAGGACATCCGGTGCGCGATCGAGCGTTCGCGGTCACCGTCGCGGTAGCGCACCGTGTGCAGCGTCATCCCTTCGCGGTGGTTGAAACCGACCCTCAGAGACCAGTTCTGCCACCGCAGAAGGTTGCCGTCGAGGGTGAACGAGGGGCCCTCCGGCTGGGTGATGTGAAGTGGCTTGATGCGTTCCCGGGTGGAGGTGTTGAGGATCCGCTCGGGGATGTGGGCGGGGACGTACTCACCCATCACGTCCGGCGTCGGTTGACCGCCGGCGAACGGCCCCTCGTCCTCGATTCTCAGCAGCTGCATGGCATTGAGGTCGATGACACAGTGCAGACCGCTGACGAGCTTCGCGTACGGATTCGCTCCGGCCGCGGCCTTGACCCAGCTGTCCGACCAGCCGATCCGGCGATCACGGTACTCCGGCGGGGCGACCGCGTCGCCGTAGGTCCAGGTGTCGAAGAACACCAGATCCATGTCGGTGACACCGCGAGTGCGCAGGGCGGCGATGACATCGGGGTGGCTCCGAAGCATCTGATCGCATTCGGCGAACTCGTCGACGGTGAAGTTGGCCTGCACGCCGGGGACATGGTCGAACGTCTCGACGCGTCCCTGGGTCAGTGACACCACACTCTTGTAGGTGGCGTTGGCCGATCGGTCGAAACAGGTCACCTCGGCGCGGCGCTGCGGCGTCGGTCCGCCACTCTCGAAGGCCGACAGGTCAGCCTTGGAGGGTTCGACCATCTCCATGGACGCGAAGCGCCATCCGGACGCCGATCCCGGTGCGCCGGAAGCGGGCTCGACGCCGTGGTCGCGACGCAGGATCGCGGCCACCGCCACGAATTCGTCAGCGGTCAGTGGGTCGAGAGGATGCGGAGCCGCAGGGAATGAATCACGGGACGCAGTCACCCGCCAACGCAATCACATCCGGGGTGTCCCGGCATGCCGAATGACGCAAGTCAACCGCCTCAGCGCGTGGCGAGGAAGAACCCTTCCCAGGCCAGCCGGCGCTCCGAATGCGGGTCCAGCTCGATGCGTCTGCGCCGGTCGAGGACCAGGACCGCCCGTTCGTCGCTGGTGTACAGAGGCCAGTCGCGTCCGGGGACACCGCGGTCCGCGAACGACAGCCACCGATTCTGAACGTCGTCGGTGACCTTGCGAGCGCTGCGAGAATCGACCCCTGCAGCCAGCAGCCTGCCGAACTTCGACCGGTACACGTCGAACACGGCGAGCAGTTCCGTCGCGTGGGTGGCGCCCATCCCGGCCAACCGCAGCGCGGCCGTCGCATAGTCGTAGCGGTACACGTAGGTGGGCGCATACGCCGAGTGCGCCTGGGCCATCTGCCACACCGCGGAGCCGAAGATGAAGTCGCCCCCGAACTGCACACACGCTGACGTGCCGGGATACCCCGGGTAGGCGGCCAGAATGCTTTGCCGCGCATCGGGTTCCATGTGCATCAGGAGCCGCTCGATAGCGGGCTCGCTCGTCGGCAACAGCTTGAGGAAGCGGGTGAAGAGGCGGCCCTCGTCGGCGTTGGTCCCGATGATGAGCGGCACCCGGTGAGCGGTGCCGGAGCGCATCGCGTGGACGGGATCCTCCGGCAGGAACTCGGTACCGAAGGTGGGCCCGATAGCGAACGCGCCCAGCAGGTCTCGCTGCCCCTCGACGACGAGCCGATCCAGCGCATCGACCAGATCGGCCGGTCGCGCCGCCAGGAGCGCACGCCCGGCGTCGCTCTCCGACGCCCCGAGCAGGCGCGCGAAGCGGGCCGCATAGTTCTCGGCAATATCGGCATCGCTGATCATTCCGCTTGCGGGGCTCTGCGAAATAGCCCGTGCGAACAGACCTTTCGCCTCCGGCGTGGCCATCAGCGTCGTGACGGCGTGGGCGCCGGCGCTTTCGCCGAAGATGGTCACGTTGCCGGGGTCGCCGCCGAACGCCGCGATGTTGTCCTGCACCCAGCGCAGCGCCATCACCAGGTCACGCAGGAAGAGGTTGTCGTCGATGGTGATCTCGGGTGTCGACAGCGAGGACAGTTCCAGGCAACCGAGCGCTCCGAGCCGGTAGTTCACCGATACGTATACGCACCCTTTGCGGGCCAGCGATGCACCGTCGTAGATGGGCGTGGCCGAGCTGCCCAGCAGGTAGCCGCCGCCGTGGATGAAGACCATGACAGGCAAAGGTTCGTCCGACCGTGCCGCGGCGTCCTCGGGCGCGACGACGTTGAGCGTCAGGCAGTCCTCACTGGTCGGCTGATATCGGCCCGGCGCAAGGAGGGTGTACATCCGCTGCTGAGGCGCGCAGTAGCCGAATCCGTGGCAGTGACGCACTCCCCGCCAGGGTTGTACCGGCTGGGGTGCCCGGAACCGCAGAGGACCCACGGGCGGCTTGGCGTACGGAATGGACCGCCAGCGGTTGACGCCATCACGGGTGAAGCCTTCGACGGTGCCCGTGGCGGTCTTCACGCGGACGGTGTGTTCGTGCATTCTGCCGACGGTATCGAAACTTGACCCGGCCTGCCTGACCATCGGATCCGTGTCCGCTCGCTAACCTGGCCGAATGCGCCTGGCTGCGGTGATCGCGACGAGTGTCCTGGTGGCGGCCTGCTCCCAATCGGTAGGCGGCCAGGCCGACTCGTCGGAGCCGCCCGACCCGACACCCCCGAGCACCCCCTCACCTGCGACGAGCCCGTCATCGTCGGCGCCGCCGAACGCGCAGGCCGCACCCGCAGCGAGCGCTCCGATAGGCGACGTGATCGGCTGGATCGAGGCGGGTACGCCGGTGGATGCGGGCGCTTTCCACGTTGCGTTCCGCGACGGGGTGACCACCCGACTCGGCGACGATATTGCCTTCGTCGCCCCGTCCGGGACCCCCTACAGCACCACCCAGTGCATCACCGGGGCCGGTAACGGTGCGCTGACGTGCCTCCTGGACCTCACGTCCCCTCCACCGGCCCCTGCGCAGGCCGAGGGAGTGTGGAAGCCGGGCTGGATCGAGTTCTCCGGCACGACGCTCTCGGTGGGGGCGCTGCGGGGCGACCCGGGGCCGTTCGTCAACGGCACGGGCACCGAACTGACGCCCGGCCAGTCGCTGACCTTCGCCGACAACAGGTGCCGCAGCGACGCGTCAGGCCTGTACTGCGTCAACTATGCGCATCGTTCGGCCGTCCGGATCGCCGCAGACGGCGTCAAGCCGTTCGGTTGTCTCGCCGAGGTGCCACCGCCGCCGGAGTCGGCTGCTCTGTTCAGCTGCTGACTGCGGGCTACTGGGCGGCGTCCTGGCGGGCTTTGGCCCTCGCCTTGGCGGGGTAGGCCATTGTCATCCCGATGGCGCCGACGATGACGACAACCGGGATGACGGCCTTGGTCAGGTGCACCGTCGCCGGCGCCATCACCGCCAGGTAGCCCAGCACCGCGATCAGCGCGAAGACAAGGGCCCACATCAGCGTCAGCACCTGGTTGGTGCGGCGGAACGCGGCCTCCTCCCAGTCCGGACGGGCTGCGGTGGCGGGTGCGTACTGCGCGGTGAACGGTTCGAATGCCAACGAGCCCAACGCCATCACCGCAAGCACCCCGCTGGAGAGCGCCGTGGCGTACGTGTCCATCCAGTCGCGGTCCTCGGCCCCGAGAATCAGTCCGGCGATGGTCACGCCCGTGAAGAACAACACGGTCACGATGTCGAGCAGGCGTACGCCGGCGAAACCGGCCGACATCCCCATGATCAGCGCAGCGATGACCGCGCAGATCGCCCCGAACATCCAGGTGCTCGGCCCGTCGGCCACCACCCAATAGATGATCCACGGGACGAATCCGATGAACGGGCTGCGCTCGAACCATTCGTCCACGACGTCAGAGATACCAGAGGGAGCGGTCAGGCAACACCTTTGCGCTTCAAGATCGGCAGGACGCCCTCGGCGAACCAGTAGGCCTCCTCCAAGTGCGGATATCCCGACAGGATGAACTCGTCGAAACCGAGCGAATGGTATTCGGCGACCAGATCGGCCACCTCCTCATGACTTCCGACGAGTGCGGTACCCGCCCCGCCGCGTACGAGACCGACGCCCGCCCACAGGTTCGGATAGATCTCGAGCTGGTCGAGGCGTCCACCGTGCAGTGCGGTCATACGGCGCTGCCCCTCCGATTCCGAGCGCGCATGCAGCGCGGTCGCGTTGGCGATCTGCTCGGCAGACAAGCCAGACAGCAACTCCTCGGCCACCGCCCACGCGGCCTCCGAGGTGTCCCTGCTGATGGTGTGCAGTCTGATGCCGAATCGGATCGGGCGGCCCCGCTCAGCGGCGAGCGCTCGCACCTTCGCGATCTTGGCGGCCGCGTCCTGCGGCGGCTCGCCCCAGGTGAGGTAGACGTCGGTGTGCTCGGCCGCGATGGGCAACGCGGGAGACGACGATCCACCGAAGTAGATCTGCGGCAACGGATTCGGCGGTTCGGATACGCGTGCGTCGGCGACGTCGTAGAAGTGGCCTTTGAAGTCGAGGGCCTCCTGCGTCCAGACCGATTTGACGATGTGCAGAAACTCGCCGGTGCGGGCGTACCGCTCGTCGTGTCCGACCCAGTCGCCGAATCGGCGCTGCTCGAGGTCGTCGCCCCCGGTGACGATGTTCAACAGAACCCGCCCCCCGGAGAACCGCTGCAGTGTCGCCGCCTGCTGGGCTGCCAGCGTGGGCGGCACCAGACCCGGCCGGAACGCGACAAGGAACTTCAACCGCTCCGTCTCCGCGAGCAGTGCGGCCGAGGTCAGCCACGCATCCTCACACCACGTCCCGGTGGGCGTCAGTACACCTTCGTAGCCGAGGCGATCCGCCGCTCGCGCGACCTCGGCCAGGTATCGACGTGTCGGAGCGCGGTATCCGTCAGGAACGGCCCGTTGTGACGACGCGTGGGAGGCGGCGACGATGTGGCGACTGTCGCCGGCGGTGGGCAGGAACCAGTGGAACCTGGCGGACGAAGCGGGCGCATGGGCTCGGGTTTGGGTGGCCATCTCGCTCCTAGGTGCGATTCAGGTAAAGGGGCGCAAGGGTTTCGCTGTACCGCTGGTCCACCCAGTTCTTGAATTCGGGCGCATCGGCAATCTGCCCGGACTCGGCGAAAAGATCCGCGAGCTCCTGCTCGGAGGCCACCAACCCGTCGGACAGCGCGAAAGGCAGCCGCACACTTCGTCCTTGGGCTGCCGCGCCGACGGCGGGATCCAGACCCACCGACGCCGAGTAGCTCGCGGCCCACTCGTCCGGATGGTCGCGCGCCCACTGCGCCGCTTTGGCGTAGCGCACCAGCAGGTCGCTGATCGCGCTGTTGCGCCTCGGGTCGGCCAGCGCCTGATCGGAAGCGATGCCGAAGCCGGCCCCGTTGGTGACACCGGTAGCCTCCGCGATGCTACGCACCGGGAGGTCTGCCTCGGCTTGTGCGGTGTAGGGATCCCAGACGGCCCAGACGTCGACCTGGCGCTGGGTGAACGCGCCGAGGGCATCTGCGGGCTGAAGAAAGACCAGGTCGACATCCTGGGGTGTGAGGCCGTTCTTGCTCAACTGGGCGAGCACGTTGCCGTGGGCCGAACTGCCCTTGGCCAACGCGATGCGTCTGCCCCGAAGGTCGGCGACCGTCCGGATCGGCGAATCCCGGTGCACCAGAAGCTTGTCGCCACGACCGCTGCCGTCGTAGGCCGAAACCACCTTCACCTTGGCGCCGGACGCCGCCCCGAAGATCGGCGGGGTGTTGCCGGTGATCGCGAAGTCGATCTTGCCCGCTGTGGCCGCCTCGATCTGCGGCGGGCCCGAGGTGAAGGTCGAAAAGGCGATCTTGTAGGGCAGGTCATCGAGTGCGCCGGCAGCGCTCAGCAGCGCTTCGGTGCCGCCTTTCTGATCACCGACCTGCAAGGTGACCCCGGCCAGTTCGGCGAGCGGGACGGCATCGGGGGCCTGCTGTGTTCCCGAAATGTCCTCTCTGGTGACACATCCGGTAAGCATCAGGCTCAGCAGTGCCAGTACCGCGAGCAACCGCGACATCGAAATCCCCTCTGTGCGTTGTTGTTCAGACTGCGACACCGAGCTTGTCCAGCAGCTCGGCGCGGTGCTGATCGGTATGTCCCTGCCCGGGCGGCCGGCGCGGGTCGGGAATGTCGAGCGTGTGGACCACCCGGCCCTCTTCGAGAACCAGCACCCGGTCGGCGAGGGCGACGGCCTCGTCCACGTCGTGGGTCACCAGCAGGACACCGAACACGTGTTGACGCCACAGGTCGAGCAGCAGATGTCGCATCGACAGCCGCGTGAGCGCGTCGAGGGCACCGAACGGTTCGTCGAGCAGGAGCAGCTGGGGCTCGGCCACCAACGCACGTGCCAGCGAAACACGTTGTGCCTGACCACCGGACAGCGTCAACGGCCATGCCGCGGAACGGTCGGCGAGGCCGACGTCGGCCAGCGCTCTGTCGGCGCGCGCCAGTGCTTCCGCTTTCGGCAGGCGGATGCGTGTCACGCCGTAGCCGACGTTGGTGCGGACGTCGCGCCACGGGAACAGCCGCGGCTCCTGGAACGCCAGCGCCGGCGCGCCTGCGACGGTGCGCTCACCGGTGTGGTCGGTGGACAGGCCGGCCAGCACGCGCAGCACCGTCGATTTGCCTGAGCCGCTGCGTCCGATGAGGGCAACGATCTCGCCGCGGCCGACGCTGAGGGAGACATCGGCCAGGACGTGGTGGTCGCCGTACCACTTGTCGACGTTGCGCAACTCGCCGGCGATACCGACCTCGTGCGCGGAAACACGATCTGGCGATTGGGAAGTGATGGTCATGAGCGGTACCTCAGGGCTCGGCGCTCGAAGGCGCGGACGATGGCGTCGGTTCCGATTCCGAGCAGCGCGTAGACGATCAGCCCGAAGATGATGATGTCGATGCGCAGGAAGTCGCGCGCATTCATGATGAGGAAGCCGATGCCCTTGTCGGCGTTGATCTGTTCGGCGACGATGAGCGTCAGCCAGGCGATCGCCAGCGACTGACGCAATCCCACGAGGACCTGAGGCGCGGCGCTGGGCACGATGATCGAGCGGAATCGTTGCCAGAACGAGAACCCGAGCACTTGAGCGGTTTCGAACAGCTTGGGATCGACCTGCCGGATCGCCGAGAACGTATTCAGGTACAGCGGGAAGCTGACCCCCAGGGCCACGAGCAGGACTTTGGGCACTTCGCCGATGCCGAACCAGATGATGAACAACGGGATGAGGCCGAGGTGTGGAAGCGCCCGCACCATCTGCATCGGCGGGTCGATCGTGGCCTCGAACCATTTCGACAGCCCGACCGCCGTCCCGAGCGCGATACCGACCACCCCGCCGAGCACCAGTCCTTCGATTACACGGAGTCCAGAGACGGTGAGAGCGTCGATGAGCTGACCGTTTTCGATGAGTTCAATGCCGGCTTCGGCGATCAGCGACGGAGCGGGCAGGACATCTTGCGGGATCACACGCAACGCACTGCCGAGCTGCCACAGCGCGAGAAGCACGAACGGGGACGCCAGCCGGATCAGATCCCATGTGCGGTCTGCTCGGCGGTTGCGCGCAGCGGGACTCGCCTGTGCAAGCGGAGCCGCCAGGTCGGTGGGACGTGTCACGGTGAGGCGACGTTACGTCCCGCCGACCCGGCGGCGAAGGGTTTGACTCTGCGTGAGAAGAAGCGGGGATTCGTCAGTTCAGCCTGAAGCTGCCGGTGACCAACGTGGGCGTCACGCTGACACCGTTGATGGTGGCGCGCGGGTTGGCTCCGGGCGGGAATTCGATCGGGCCTGCGGGGCTCAGCTTGCGCTTGTTGCGGACGTCGTTGCGGACGTCGAAATCGCTGAGCTCGTCGAGGTTGAACACATCGAAGTTGCGGTCGCCCTCCTGGAATCCGCTGAACTGCACGCCGACGGCGGACCCATCGGGGCGCACCACCCATGAGGCCCGCACGCCGTCGGACTCGGCGGTGTACATGCCGGCCACACCGGTGACCGATGCGGCGCTGAAGGTGTATTCGACGCCGTTCATCGTGACTTCCCCGGTGACGTCGGTGCCGTCGAACTCGGCCGCGAGGGTGTCACGGAAGCGGGACTTGAGATCGATGGCGCCGTCGGTCTGATTTCCGAAGAACCATGCCTCGTCGTCGGTTCCGTTGCAGGCGTAGGCCGCGACCGAGGACCCGTCGACACTGATGCCGATGGTCATCGTCTTGCCGTCGGCGGCGGTCATGTCGGCCATGTAGCGGGCCGATGCGGGGAACGGGGCCGCGGTGGAGGTCTCGGGCGCGGGCTGCGACGGCGACGTCGCCTCGGGGGTGTTCGAGGGGCTCGAGCAGGCCGACAAAGTCCCGAAGGCGATGAGCGCGCTGACCCCGGCGAGCAGTGTGCGGGTGTGTTTTCTCATGTCCTCAGCATGGTCGGCAGGCCGAGCGCGTACATGAAGATTGTGTGGAGATCGCGTGGAGATCTGACCGGGCGGAGTTCAGTCGGCTGCGAGGAAAGCCTGCACTTCGTCACAGAAGACCCGCCAGGCCGGCTCCGATCCGGTGAGCAGATGGTTGTTGCTCGAGAGTGCGACCAGCCGGGAGTCCGGGATCAGGGCCGCGAGCTCCTCGCCGTAACGCATCGGCACTCTGTGGTCGTCGCGCGAGTGCAGGATCAGCGTCGGGCATTGCACCTGGGTGCAGAGGTCGCGGACGTCGATGCGGGCGAACTCTTCGAGAAAGTGCACTGCGTTTTCCGGTGAGGTCGTGCGTCGCTGCAGCTGGTCGAACGCGGCCCAGTCCGCTCGCGTCCCGTCCGGCAGGAACTGCGCCGCGAAGACTTGGCGGAATGCCGGGTCGTCACGCCCCCAGCCCACCCGGGCGAGGTCGAGATCCAATGCAGCAGCCCGCTTTTCGTCCTCGGTGAGGGCTCGCACGGCACGTCCCCGCGCATACGCGCCGCACAGCACCAGCTTGCTGACCTTGCCGGGATGGCGCGCCGCGTAAGCGACGGCCACGGCGGCCCCCTGCGACACCCCCAGCAGCGGGAAGCGTTCCAGCCCGAGCGCTTCGACAACCGACTCGAGATCGGTCACCCAGTCGTCGAACGTGAAGCCGTCCACCTCCCAGTCCGACAGCCCGCAACCGCGCTCGTCGTAGCGGATGAACTTGTGCCGCAACGACATGTCGCGCACCCAATGCCGCCATACCGGGCTTTCGATGTCGTAGCCCAGATGCGTCATCCAGTTCGCGGCGCGCACCAGCGGCGGCCCGTCACCCGAGACCGCATAGGCAAGCCGCACACCGTCGGCGGCACGGGTGAACGCGATGTGCTGGCGCGGCACCTCCGGCTCCGGGTCCGGGGCGGCCACGGGCTCTTCGACCCGCAACCGGCCGACGAACTGGTAGCCGCGTCCTCGTACGGTGCGGATGTAGCGCTGCGATTCGCCGTCGTCACCCAGAGCGCGCCGCGCCGCCTTGATGCGGCTGGTCAGTGCCGCCTCACCGACGAAACGCCCGCCCCAGACGCTGTCGAAGAGTTCTTCTTTGGTGACGAAGCGTTCGTGGTTGCTCACGAGCTGGGTGAGTACGTCGAACACCTGCGGTTCGACCTTGATCACCGACTCGCCCGAGCGCAGCTCGTAGCGGCCTGCGTCGAGGACGAAGTCGTCAAAGCGCCACACCCGCGGCGGCGGGGTAATCGCGGGATCGGCGCTGGTCACGCGCTAAGGGTACCGGCGATCGAACGCCGCGGCGGGTCCTAACGCCAGCCGTCGGCGGCGCGCGCGGCCCGCATGACCGCGTCACACAACTCGCGCAGTTCCGCGGCGCCCGCACCTTCCTCCAGGGCGGTCGCCATATCCTCGGCGGCGCATCGCACCTGATACACGCGATCGGAGAGCACCGAGGCTTCCTCGGCCGAAAGCACCACCGCGTCTGCGGGTACCGATGTGCCCTTGACCAGGGCCCGCTGCTCGTATGCCCGCTGACGGCACGACTGCCTGCAGTATTGGCGGCGCCGCCCCATCCCGGCGTCGGCCACTTCCCGCCCGCACCACCGGCAGGTCGCAGGACGCCGACGGGTGGTGGTCGCGGGGCTCAGCGAGGTCACGAGCCCGACTGTAGACGGGACGATGTCGAAATCCCGGTATCATCGTCGGTCGAGTCGGGAACTCTACGTCGCGTATCTGCGTTGACAATCCCGGAACTAGAGCATTAGCAGAGGAGTTGACGATGGCTGATCGTGTTTTGAGGGGCAGCCGCCTCGGAGCTGTGAGCTACGAGACGGACCGCAATCACGACCTGGCGCCGCGTCAGGTCGCCCGCTACCGCACCGACAACGGCGAAGAATTCGACGTCCCGTTCGCCGACGATGCCGAGATCCCCGGCACCTGGCTGTGCCGCAACGGCCTCGAGGGCACCCTCGTCGAGGGTGACGTGCCGGAGCCCAAGAAGGTCAAGCCTCCGCGCACGCACTGGGACATGCTGCTGGAGCGCCGCTCCATCGAGGAGCTCGAAGAACTGCTCAAAGAGCGCCTCGAGATCGTCAAGACGCGGCGGCGCGGCTGACACTGCCCTTGACCGTGGGCCTCGTGCACGGTTGAGACGAGCTTTTCGTACACAGGCCCCACGCTCGCGTGTCGACTACCGCGGGTCAGGCGTTTCCGCGTCCGCGGTCGATGCGTGCGCGCACACCCCACTGGGCCACCTTCACGATGGCCTCCCTGATGGTCGAACCGTCCATCTTGGAGACGCCGTGTTCACGCTCGGTGAAGGTGATCGGCACCTCGACGACTGTGAACCCGGCGTTGATGGAGCGCCAGGTGAGATCCACCTGGAAGCCGTAGCCCTTCGAATCGACGGCGGCGAGATCGATCTTCTCGAGCACCTCCCGCCGATAGGCCCGGTAGCCGGCGGTGATGTCGTGGATCTCCACCCCGAGCAGGAGCCGCGAATACGTGTTCGCGGTGCGCGAGAGCACGAGGCGCCGCCGTGGCCAGTTGCGCACCCGGCCTCCGTCGACGTAGCGCGAACCGATAACCAGATCCGCACCTGCGTCGATCTTGTCGAGAAGGCGGTACAGCTCCTCGGGGGCGTGGCTGCCGTCGGCGTCCATCTCGACCAGCACGGTGTACTGGCGGCTGAGCCCCCACGCGAATCCGGCGAGGTACGCGGCGCCGAGCCCGTCCTTGGAGGTCCGGTGCATGACGTGGACGCGGTCGGGGTCGGCCATGGCGAGTTCGTCGGCCAGTTCACCGGTGCCGTCGGGGCTTCCGTCGTCGACGATCAGCACGTGGACGTCGGGCGCCGAATCGTTGACCCGCGACACGATCGTCATCAGGTTGTCGCGCTCGTTGTACGTCGGGATGATGACGAGAGTGCGCGCGCTCGGACGGTCAGCCGGTTTGGCGCCGTCGTCGATGCCACCGGGGACGCTCATCTGGCTCCTTTGTCGTCGTCGGCGGTCGATCGTCGACCCCTCAGTCTTGCGGGCACGAATGCACCATTGTGCAGCATGGCCCAGAGAAGACCCGAAACGCCGAGGACGACCAGCGCCCCCTCGACATAGGGTCCGAAACGTGTGGCCGGCGTCATAGTGGTCTTCAACCGGACCTGTTGATCCAGGTAGGCCGGTTCGAACCAGCCGGTCCTGGCTATCTCGTGACCGTCGGGTGCGATCACCGCGCTGATACCTGTGGTTCCCGCCACTACCACGTAGCGGTCGTGTTCGACGGCCCGCATCTTGCCGAAGGTCAGCTGCTGCTCACTCATCGCCTGGTTGAAGGTGGCGTTGTTGCTGGGCACCGCGAGCAGCTGCGCGCCGTTGCGCACCGATTCGCGTGCTGCGCGGTCGAAGATGACCTCCCAACACGTGGTGATGCCGACCGGAACTCCTGCCGCCTGCACGACGCCGTCGCCGTCGCCGGGGAGGAAGTAGCCCGCCCGGTCGGCGTAGGACGACAGCTTGCTGAAGAAGCTGCGCCACGGAAGGTATTCACCGAACGGCTGCACGATGCGTTTGTCGTGGCGGTCCGACGGACCGGTCTGCGGGTTCCAGACCAGGACGGTGTTGTTCGACACCGGATTGGTTCGGCTGTAACCCGGCGCCGCGACCACCCCGCCGACCAGAATAGGGGCGTTGATGGAATCAGCTGCCTTCGAGATCTCTTGCGCAGCATCGGCATTGGCGATTGGATCGATGTCGGAGGAGTTCTCCGGCCACACCACCAGCATCGGCTGCGGGGCCCGTCCCGCCCGTACGTCGTCGGCCAGCCGCAGCGTTTCGCGCACGTGATTGTCCAGGACGGCCCGTCGCTGGGCGTTGAAGTCCAGACCGAGGCGCGGCACGTTGCCCTGTACGGCGGCGACGGTGACCGGCGGTTCGTCACCCGCGCCGACGCCGGCGTGACGCACGTGAGGCCAGGCCAGGGTGGACCCGAGCAGGACGGCCGCGATGGCGAGGCCAGGCAGCACGACCGACGGTGGGGCGCCGGCGCGCGCTGCCGCGTCGCGACGCCACCAGGTGATGATCTCGACGACGAGCGCCGCGAGGCTGAAGGCGAGGAGCACCAGCGCGAAGGACAGGAGTGGCGCACCGCCGACGTAGGCCAAAGGCAGCAGCGGGCTTTCGGTCTGGGAGAACCCGACCACGCCCCACGGAAATCCGCCGAACGGCACCGTCGACTTCAACCACTCCTGAGCCGACCACAGCCCCGCGAACCACAGCGGCCAACCGGGCAGTCGGCGTACCGCGACCGCGGCCAACCCGAACAGCGCCGGAAAGAGCGCTTCAACGAGGCTCAGCGCCAGCCAGGGCACCGGACCGACCAGACCGCTGATCCACGGCAGCAGCGGTATGTAGAAGACCAGGCCGAACACCAGGCCGTATCCAGCGCCACCTGCCACGGATCGGGCGCACCGGGTCAGCACCCAGCCCAGCAACGCGAACGCGACGATCGCCGCGAACCACCAACCGAACGGCGGGAAGCTCGCGCACAGTGCGAGGCCGGCCACGATCGTGACCGACAGGGCGGGCAGCCGGTCCACGACGTTGTGGCCGAACCTCCGCAGTCTGGTCTCGTCCGCTTTGTCAGCCATGGATGACGGCACCCCGGTGCACGGTCTGCCGACATTTCGGGAGGCTGCCGGTGAGCGCGGGCAACGCCGGCACCCGGGAGCGCGAATCGGTGGACCACCGTTGCACCGCATCGGCCGGAGCAGTGACCTCGAAATCGTCGGCGTCCCACACCGCATAGGTGGCGGGCGCGCCGGGAACCAGCGTGCCCATCAGGCCGTCCCGCACGCCGCCGGCACGCCACGCGCCCCTGGTGGCCGCCGCGAACGCCGCCCGTGCCGAGATGGCGCTACCAGGGGTCTGGTGACGAGTCGCCGCACGTACCGTGGCCCACGGGTTCATGTCGGTGACCGGACTGTCGGAACCGAAGGCGAGCGGCACGCCTTGGGATGCTAACAGCGCGAAAGGATTCAGCCCGGCGGCGCGGACGGCGCCGAGACGCTGTGCGTACATGCCGGCTTCCCCGCCCCACAACGCGTCGAAATTGGGTTGCATGCTGGCGATCACGCCCCAACTGCCCAACCGTGCGGCCTGCTCGTCGGTCACCATCTCGAGGTGCTCGAGACGGTGCCCGCAGCGCGCAACCGCCGCGACGCCGAATCGGTCGACGACTGTCTCAAGCGCCGAGACCACCGTGGTGACGGCGGCGTCCCCGATGACGTGGAACCCTGCGGTGACCCCCGCTTCGGTGCACGCGCTCAGGTGCGCGGTGACGGCGCCGATATCCAGGTAGGTGTTGCCGGTGGGCGCCGAACACCCTTCGGCGAGATCGATGTAGGGCTCGTGCAACCAGGCGGTGCGTGACCCGATGGCGCCGTCGACGAACAGATCACCGGCGAGTCCGCGGGCCTGTGTCGCCGCGACCAACTCGGCAGCCTGCGCGGCGGTGGTGACGTGTTCGCCCCAGTAGCCGACCACCTCGACACCGTGTCGGTGGGCGCGCAATTCCAGCCAGTCGTCCAGCCCGCCGATCTCGGGGCCCGCGCATTCGTGCACCGCCGCGATCCCGAGTGCCGCCGCGGCGTCGAGGGCCGCAGTCCTGGCCTCGGTCCGCTGGCGCGCTGTGAGCCGTTCACGCGCCGCGCGGCGAACCTTGTGGTGCGCGTCAGCCGTCAGTGGCACCTGGTCGCCGACGTCGGCGGCTCGGCGCAAAGCCGTCGACGCAGCCGCCGAGTGAACGTCGACGCGTGCCAGATAGGCGATGCGGTCGCCGACGGCGGCGTCGACATCGTCGGTGCTCGGTGCCGACCGCTCGGGCCAGCCGGATTCGTCCCAGCCGTGTCCCCAAATGACAGAGTCGGAATGGGTTCTGGCGTGTGCCGCCACCATGTCGAGGCAGTGCCGCAGAGACGTCGCGCCGCGCAGGTCGAGGCCGGTCAGCGTCAAACCCGTTGCGGTGGTGTGCACGTGGCTGTCGACGAAGGCCGGTGCGACGAAACCGCCGTCGAGATCGGTGAGGACGGCGTCGGGATACTGGGCCCGCCCCACCTCGTCGCTGCCCAACCACGCGACAGTGCCGTCGCGCACGGCCATCGCCGTCGCCTCCGGCATCGCCGGGCTGTGCACTCGACCGTTCAGCAGGAGATGGGTGACGGTCACTCCGGCAGGTGACGCTGCTCGATGGCGGGCCGGATGTCGATGCCGTCCGGGTCGTCGTGGACGTCGATCACCTCGCCGTCGACATACTCACCCCGGCCCCGGTAGCTCCGGCGACCCGCCGCGGCCGAGCCGACGGTGCCGACGCCGACGATCAGCGGGGCCCGGCGAGCCGCCATCGCGGTGACGACAGGCCGCGCGGCGGCACGGGTCGGCGGCAGGAGAAGTAGAGCGCCGAGTACGGAACTGGCCACACCGGGAATCACGACGAGCACCGTACCGAGCGCCACGAGGACGCTGTCGGTGACCGCCCCTTGCGCCTCGGCCACGGTGAGTCCGGACCGGAGTCGGCGGACGTGGCGGCGCAGTTGGGAACCGGCCAGTGCGAGACCCAGCAGGAACGCGCCGGCCACCAGCAGGAGCGTCCAGCCGAAACCGATCGTCGACACCAGCGCCACCAGGACAGCCAGCTCGACCACCACATAGACCAGGAACAGCCTCATCGCCATAGTGTGCCAACGAGCGGGCGGTGGCGGAGGTTCCTAGTCAGACAGCGGCGCGACCTCGATCGCCGCGTGCACTTTGTCGACGCCACCGCGCAGGATGGCCTGCGGGATCCACCACCAGGCGTGCCACCAGTAGCGCCTGGTCACCATGTCGAACACTCGGCGGGTCTCGGATTTGGGCAGATTGCGGGCCACCGCCTCGACGGGTTCGCCCTTGACCTTTCCGAGAACCCCGCATTTCTGGATCGTCACCCGCGGAGTGTTCTTGATCCGCTTGGTCTTCCACGACCCGTCGTCGGTGCTGATCAACAGCTTGCCCTCGTGCGGGACGCCCCATACCGGGGTGGGTTTGGGCCGCCCGTCTTTGGTGAACGTGGTCAGCAACAGGTACTTCTCGCGGTAGACGTCCTCGAACGTCGGAGCCTTTGCAGCCTGGTCGGTCACAGCCTGATTAGTTAACCGGTTTGATCTCGATCGAAACGTTCTTCTCCATGCCGCCCCGCAGCTTGGAGAAGAAGTTGAATGTCTTACCGAGCAGCCCGTACCGCTTGCCCAACGCGTCGTAGGTCTTCGCGTTCATGGACTTCGGCAGAATCGACGCCGTCGCCTCGACAGCCTCACCTTTGGGCTTGCCGCCTCGATCGCATTCGGCGATGGTGACCCGGGGGGTGTTGCGGATCCGCTTCACCTTCCAGGACTTCTCCTGGGTGATGGCGATCAGCGCCTCACCGGCCGGCGCGGCCCAGATCGCGGTCGGCTTGGGCCTGCCGTCCTTGGTGAACGTGGTCAGCAGGATGTACTCGGACTTGGCGACGTCGGCAAAGGTCACAGGCATGTCGCCAGGGTAGCGGGACGACGATCAAGCGGCGAGGCACGAATCCAGCGGCGGTCAGCCCTCGAGGTCGCCCTCGGTTTCCAGCAGCACCTGCTTGAGGGCGTCGACGGTGGCCCGCTCCGGCGCGGCCCACATCCCGCGTCCGGCCGCCTCCAGAAGGCGTTCGGCCATGCCGTGCAGTGCCCACGGGTTGGACTCGTTCATGAACTTGCGGTTCTCGTCGTCGAGCACATAGCTCTGCGAGAGCTGCTCGTACATCCAGTCGGCCATCACCCCGGCGGTGGCGTCGTAGCCGAAGAGATAGTCGACGGTGGCCGCCATCTCGAACGCGCCCTTGTACCCGTGCCTGCGCATGGCGTTCATCCAGCGCGGGTTGACGACACGGGCGCGGAACACCCGCGTGGTCTCCTCGCTCAGCGATCGGGTGCGCACCGCGTCGGGCCTGGTGTTGTCGCCGATGTAGGCGGCGGGGTCCTTGCCGGTCAGCGCACGCACGGTGGCGACCATGCCGCCGTGGTACTGGAAGTAGTCATCGGAGTCGGCGATGTCGTGTTCGCGGGTGTCGGTGTTCTTGGCTGCCACCGCGATTCGCCGGTAGGCGCGGTTCATCTCGTCGGTAGCAGCAACCCCGTCGAGCCCGCGACCGTAGGCGAAACCACCCCAGGCGGTGTACACCTCGGCCAGATCGGCGTCGTCGCGCCAGTTTCGACTGTCGATCAACTGCAGCAGCCCGGCGCCGTAGGTTCCTGGTTTGGAGCCGAAAATCCTTGTGGTGGAACGACGTCGGTCGCCGTGCTCAGCCAGATCGGCCTGCGAGTGGGCACGTACATAGTTGTCCTCGGCCGACTCGTCGAGGTCGGCGACGAGCGATACGGCATCGTCGAGCATTGCGACGACGTGGGGGAACGCGTCGCGGAAAAAGCCCGAGATGCGCACGGTGACGTCGATGCGGGGGCGGCCCAGTTCGGAGAGCGGAATTGCTTCCAGGTCGATGACACGCCGCGACGCGTCGTCCCACATCGGCCGGACGCCCAGAAGCGCGAGAACTTCGGCGATGTCGTCACCCGCGGTGCGCATCGCCGACGTGCCCCACACAGACAGACCCACCGACTTCGGCCAGCGGCCGTAGTCCGCGCGGTAGCGCTCCAGCAGCGAATCCGCCATCGCCACACCGGTTTCCCACGCGAGGCGGGACGGGACGGCCTTGGGGTCGACCGAGTAGAAGTTGCGCCCGGTGGGCAGCACGTTGACGAGGCCGCGCAGCGGCGAGCCGGACGGCCCGGAGGCGATGAAGCGCCCGTCGAGCGCGCGCAGTATCTGCTTCACCTCCCCCGCCGTCCCCGCCAGGCGAGGCACGACCTCGGTTGCGGCGAAGCGCAGGATCGCTGCGACGTCCGGGTTGCCGGTCAGTGTGTCGACGGTTCCAGCGTCCCACCCGTTTTTTTGAAGCGCCGCAACGAGTTCGCGCGCTTGCGCCTCGGCGGCGTCGACGGCGGCGCGGTCGTCCTCACCGTTCTCTTTGAGGCCGAGCGCCTCCCGCAAACCCGGTACCGTCTGCTCGCCGCCGAAGAGCTGGCGTGCCCGCAGGATCGCGAGCACGAGGTCGAGTAGAGATTCTCCTTCGGGCGTTTCGCCGAGAATGTGGAGCCCGTCGCGGATCTGGACGTCTTTGATCTCACACAGCCAGCCATCGACGTGCAGCAGCATGTCGTCGAAAACGTCCTCGTCGGGGCGGTCTTCCAGTCCGAGATCGTGGTCCATCTTCGCAGCCCGCATGAGTGTCCAGATCTGCTGCCGGATTGCGGGCAGCTTGCCCGGGTCGAGTGCCGAGATGGTGGAGTGCTCGTCGAGCAGCTGTTCCAATCTAGCGATGTCGCCATAGGTTTCGGCCCTGGCCATCGGCGGGATGAGGTGATCGATCAGCGTCGCGTGGGCGCGTCGCTTGGCTTGCGTGCCTTCGCCCGGGTCGTTGACCAGGAACGGGTAGATCAACGGCTGGTTGCCCAGCGCGGCGTCGGTGCCACACGCGGCCGACATGCCGAGCGTCTTGCCGGGCAGCCATTCCAGGTTGCCGTGCTTCCCGAGATGCACGATCGCATCAGCGGCGAAGGCATCGGTGAAGCCGTGGTCCAGCCAGTGGTAGGCGGCCAGGTAATGATGGCTGGGCGGCAGGTCGGGATCGTGGTAGATCGCGACCGGGTTTTCGCCGAATCCACGGGGCGGCTGCACCATCAGCACGACGTTGCCCGACCGCATCGCCGCGATGACGATCTCGCCGTCGGGATCAGCGCTGCGGTCGACGAACAGCTCACCTGGCGGTGGGCCCCAGTGCTCGACGACGGCATCGGTGAGGTCGGCGGGCAGGGTGGCGAACCACTCCCGATACTCCTTGGCCGACACCCTAATCGGATTTCCTGCGAGCTGACCCTCGGTGAGCCAGGCGGGATCCTGACCGCCACGTTCGATGAGCGCGTGGATCAGGGCATCGCCGTCCTCGGCTTCCAGACCCGGGATCTCTCCGATGTGGTATCCGTGCTCGGCCATCGCCCGCAGCAGGCGGATGGCGCTTGCGGGAGTGTCGAGCCCGACCGCGTTGCCGATACGAGCATGCTTGGTCGGATACGCGGAGAAGACGAGCGCGACGCGCTTGTCTGCGGGGGCGATGGAGCGCAGCCGGGCATGACGGACCGCGAGACCCGCGACCCTGGCGCAGCGTTCGGGGTCGGGAACGTAGGAGATCAGCCCCTCGTCGTCCATCTCCTTGAACGAGAACGGCACCGTGATGATGCGGCCATCGAATTCCGGGACAGCGACCTGGGTGGCGACGTCCAGCGGTGAAAGGCCGTCGTCGTTCTCGTCCCACTGCGCCCGCGAACTCGTCAGACACAGCCCCTGCAGGATCGGAATATCCAGCGCGGCAAGGTGTGCGACGTTCCAGGTGTCGTCGGCCCCGCCGGCGCCGACGGCCGCGGGGGTGGCGCCACCGGCTGCCAGCACGGTCGTGACAAGCGCGTCGGCGGTGCCGAGCATCTCGATCAGCGCCGCGTCGGCGGTCCGCAGTGAAGCGCAGAACACCGGAAGTGCCGCTCCCCCAGCTTGTTCGATCGCTTCGCACAGCGCCTCAACGTAGGCGGTATTGCCCGCCAGGTACTGGGCCCGGTAGAACAGCACGGCAACCGTGGGCCCGTCACCTGGCTGCGCGGTGCGTTCGAGCACGCCCCACTCCGGCGTGGCGACTGGTTCGGCGAACCCGAAACCGGTCATCAGCAGCGTGTCGGACAGAAACGAATGCAGGTTCGCCAGGTTCTCGGTACCGCCTTGGGCGAGGTAGATGTGCGCCTGAAGGGCGACGCCTGCCGGCGTCGTCGAATGAGCCATCAAATCGGCGTCGGGGGCCTGCTCACCGCTGACCACCACCGCGGGGACGCCGCTGGCTGCAACGGCGTCGATGCCGTCTTCCCATGCTCGGTAACCGCCGAGGATCCGCACGATCGCGACGTCAGCGCCGCGCAGCAACTCGTCGAGTTCACCGTCCACCAACCGCGACGGATTGGCCCATCGGTAGCGGGCGCCGCTGGCCCGCGCCGCGATCAGATCCGTGTCGGACGTGGACAGCAGAACCACCGTCGGAACCTGGCTGGAAGCGGGTTCGGTCACCACCTATTCGTACCGGACTACCGTGGCAGGCGTGAGCGCGGGCACTGCAGCCGGGTTCGCCGTCGGCACCCTGGACCCCTCTTTGCGCGACATTGTCCTGCGCTATGAAGGCTTCACCGTCTCCGGCGGCGGACCCGCGACATTCCGCGAGGTGGCCTGCACGTACGTGCCGATCATCATCGATTTGGACCAGGGTTGGTCGGTGTCTCATCGCGAGCACGTCGGGTCGGCGCCGCTACGGCTGACGTCGTTCGTGGCGGGTCTCACCGACGGGCCCGTCCTGGTTGGTCACGGCGGCTCCGCGCGATGCCTGCAGGTCGACCTGACGCCGCTGGGAGCCCGCCGCATCCTGGGCCTTCCGCTCGCCGAGCTGGCCAACCGCTCGGTGCCGATCGAGGCGGTGCTGGGGCGCCACGGCGCGAACCTCGTGCAGCGCATCGGTGATGCGGCGACGTGGCAGGAGCGTTTCTCGATCGTCGACGCCGCGCTCGTCCGGCGGCTCCACGACGCGGTCGACCTGGACACCGAGGTGGCATGGTCGCTCGAGCGGATCGTCGCCAGCTGCGGCAACCTCGCGATCGGGGGGCTCGCGACCGAACTGGGCTGGAGCCACCGCAAACTCATCGCGCGCTACCGCGATGTGGTGGGGCTGCCTCCCAAAGTGGTCGCGCGGATCGTCCGATTCGAGAGCGTGTGCAGCCGGTTGCGGGGCGGCGCCGGCCTGGCGGTGGCCGCAGCCGAATGCGGCTACTTCGACCAGGCTCACCTGTCCCGCGAAGTCCGCGACCTCGCCGGCATCACCCCGGCCGAGCTGCAGGGGACTGTCAATTCCGTACAAGACCGCGCCGTGTGACGCCCCTAGCGTCGTCGGCATGACTGAGAGCCAGACCCATACGGGCGCCGTGCCGATCGTGCCGTTCACCGATCCCAGGAAGGGCATCGAGTGGCTCGCGAAAGCATTCGGGGCAGTGCCGACCCTGGTGGTTCCGCCGGATCCCGACCAACCGCTCCAGCACGCCGAAGTCGAGATCGGCACGGGTGTGGTGATGATCGACGACGCCGAGCGCGACAGCCAGTTCGCGCTGCCTGGCCCGGTCGTGGTCTACGTCGTGATCGCCACCGCCGACGACGTGGACGCTCTGCACGATCGGGCAGTCACGGCTGGTGCCGAGATCGTCATGGGCCTCACGGATCAGGACTACGGCTCGCACGAGTTCGCAGCGCGCGACCCGCACGGCAACATCTGGAGCTTCGGCACCTACCGGCCGGCGAAAATCTGAAGTTCAGCCGTTCCAGCGGGCGTACCACGTCTGCCCGTAGGGCGAGCCGATGGCGGCGATCAGCAGGAAGATGACCGCCGCGAACGCGATGAGTGCAAGCATCGGGGGTTCCTTTCACGCGACCCGTTGTTTGACACGGGTTCAGTAAGCGAGACGGTACCGCCGGTCCCGGTAAAAGTGGTGATTGTGTGCGTGACGGAACGAGCGCGAAGCGAAGTGACGAGCGTCACAGCCCGCTTATTCGGCGGTGACGAATCCCTGGTCGACCATCCAGTCACGGGCCACCACGCTGGGATCACGACCCTCGACGTCGACCTGCTTGTTCATCTCGGTGATCGCCTCGTTGGTCAGCGCAGCGGTCACCGGAGCGGTCACGTCGGCGATCTCGGAATGGGCCTCGAAAAATTCGCGCTTCATCGTCACCGACGGGTTGTAGTGGGCGAAGAACTGCTTGTCGTCGGTCAGGAGAACCAGATTCAGCGCGGCAATTCGACCGTCGGTCGTGAACACCTCTCCGAAGTCGCATTCGGCGCCGTCGGCGGTGGCTTGGTAGATGATCCCGACCTGAAGGATTGGGGTCCGGGCGCGTTGCGGGTCGAAGCCGTAGGCGGCCGCCATCCCCGGGAAGCCGTCCTGGCGGGCCCGGAACTCGGTGTCGACGCACGTCCGAGCGGCGGCGGGATCCCGCATCACGAGCGCGGCATACTCGGACAGCGTCCGCACGCCGGTCCGTTGCACCTTCTGGCGGCTCGCCGCCAGTGCGTAGGTGTCGTCCATCGGCCCGGGTTCCAGCCACACCATGTCGTTGCGTTCCAGATCCTCGTCCCGGACGGCCTCGTACTGCTCACGGGTGTCCGGGATCGGCTTCTCATGCCCCAGATAGTTGATCCACGCGTTGCCGGTGAACTCGTAGGCGACGTCGACCTGCCCGGAAAGTTGTGCCTCCCTTGTGCTTCGGGAACCGACGATGCCGGTGAGATCGCGGACGTCGGCGCCGGCGGCGGATAGGGTGAACTCCAGGATGTAGCCCATGATCACCTGCTCGGTGTACTCCTTGGAGCCGACCGTGATGGGCACGCCCTCCAGTGCGGAGTTGGGCTGGATCGTTCCCGCCCCGACGCGCAGCGGCACCGTGCTTCCCGAGCCGAGCCCGCAGCCGGACAACGCGAGGGCCATCACCAAAGCCACGGCAAGTCGTCTCGTCACCGCAACCCCTTCGGGCTGATGAAGAATTCGGCCAGCCCACCCAGCCAGTCGACCAGCAGAGCCAGGCACACGGCGAGCACGCTGCCGAGGATCAGCGTCACGTCGTCCTGCAGCTTGTATCCGGTGTCGATCAGAATCCCCAGACCCCCGGCATTCACCAGGAAGGACAGCGTCGCCGTGCCGACGGCGAGCACCAGGGACGTGCGCAGCCCCGCGAGGATGTAGGGCACAGCGAGCGGAAGTTCGACCCGCAGCAACAGGGAACGGCGCGACATGCCCTGGCCGAGCCCGGCATCGATGAGCGGGCGGTCCACCTGGTCGATGCCGAGGATCGTGCTCGACAGCACGGGCAGCAGCGAATACAGCGCGATCGGCAGCACGCCGATCCAGAAGCCGGTCTTGGCGGTCAGCAAGAACAGGAGCACCAGCAGGCCGATGGCCGGCGCGGCCTGCCCGACGTTGGCGATCCCGACAATCAAAAGACGCAACGCTTTTGCGCCCGGCCGTGTCACAAGGACTCCCAGCGGGATGCCGATCACCAGCACGATGGCAGTCACCGCCGCCGTGATGAGCAGGTGCTGCCAGATCAGTGCGGCGACATTGGCCGGGTTGATGTTCTCCTGCTGGGTGGCGGTCAGATCCCGGTTGAACGCCCAGAAGACCACCGCGGCCCCGACGACAAGCACGAGCACCGGCTGGATGAACAGCCGCACACGCTCAGCCGGCGTTGTCGCCGGCGCGTTGGACGCATCGGCGGGCACCGTGTCGGTAGCGGTGCTCACGGGGAGCCGTCGCCAGTGGTCGACGCCTCGGCATCGGCGCGCAGCTTCGTGATCGTGGCGATCAGTGTGTCGAGGGTGACGACACCCTCGTAACGATTTCCGGCACCGGCGACGACGGCTGACGCGTGTTGCTCCGCCAGGATCGCCTCCAGCGCGTCCTCCAGCGTCGACTGGGTGCTCACCACGTCCAGCCGCTCGACCGCATCGGCCAGCGAGTTCGCATGTCGTAGCCGGCTCTCACGCACCCAACTGACCGGCCGATGCCGGTCGTCCAGGACGACGGCCCAGTCGTGTTCGCTCGCCGCGAGCACCGACCGCACCGCCTCCACACTGTCGCCACGGTGCACGGACGGACGTTCCTCGAGTGCAACGTCCTTGACGCGGAGCAGTCCGAGCTGTTGCAGCGAGGCGCCGGACCCGACGAAGCCGGCGACGGTGTCATCGGCCGGGCTGGCCAGGATGTTCTGCGGCGTGTCGTACTGCAGCACCTTGGACTGCTGGCCGAGCACCGCGATGCGGTCGCCCAACTTGACGGCCTCACCGAAATCGTGGGTGACGAACACGATGGTCTTGCGTAATTCGGTTTGCAGCCGCAGCAATTCGTCCTGCAGCGTGCTGCGGGTGATCGGGTCGACAGCACCGAAGGGTTCATCCATGAGCAGCACCGGCGGGTCGGCAGCCAGCGCTCGCGCGACGCCGACCCGCTGCTGCTGGCCACCGGAGAGCTGGCGCGGATAGCGGTCGGCGTACTGGGTGGGCTCGAGGCCGACCAAGTCGAGCAGCTCGTCGACCCGGTTGCCGATCCTCGCGCGGTCCCAGCCCAGCAGGCCCGGTACCACGCCGACGTTCTGCCGGATGGTCATGTGCGGAAAGAGCCCGGCCTGCTGGATGGCGTAACCGATGGAGCGGCGCAACTCGGTCGGCTTGATCGACAACGCGTCCTTCTCATCGATCAGGATCCGCCCCGACGTCGGCTCGCTGAGCCGGTTGATCATGCGCATCGTGGTCGTCTTCCCGCATCCGGACGGCCCGACGAAGATCACGATCTCACCCGCCGGGATCTCCATCGAGACGTCGTCGACCGCAGGCTGTCTGGCTCCCGGATACACCTTCGACACATGGTCGAGCTCGATGCGCACGCCCGTCGGCTCGGATTGCCGCGCCGGTTCCGGGGCCCGTTCAGAAGTCGTTGTCACCGAATGCCTTTCGACGTCGTGAGCCGCCCGATCAGCACCAGGACGGCATCGAGGACAAGCGCAAGGATCACGATCAGCAACGTGCCGCTCAACGCCATGGGGAGTGCGGTCGGGCTTCCGACCCGGGCCAGGCCTGCAAAGATCAGGTTCCCCAGGCCCGGCCCCTTGACGTAGGCGGCGATGGCCAGAACGCCCATCGACATCTGGGTGCTCAGCCGCATCCCGGACAGGATGGCCGGCCAGACGAGCCGCAACTCCACCCTGCGCAGGGTGTCCAGGCGGCTCATGCCGATCCCCCGCGCCGCATCGGTCAGAGCTGGGTCGACCGCGTTGAGCCCGACGATCGTATTGCGCACGATCGGCAACAGCGAGTAGAGCACCAGTGCGGCGACACTGGGAATGACACCCAGCCCGAACAGCGGGATCAACAGGCCCAGCAACGCGAACGACGGCACGGTCAGGATCACGCTCGAGGTGGTGGTCGCAAGACTGGCCGCCCACGGCCTACGGTAGATCAGCACGCCGACGGCCGTCGCGATGAGCACACTCTGCACCACGGCGCTGACGTGCTGGTAGGAGTCGAAGATTAGCTGAGGGTAGTGCGCGCCGATGTAGTCCCACAGGGAGCTCACTGGTCTCGGTTCCCCTCGGTCTCAGGTGTCTGCGCGAACCCGCCTCGACACGCTGACTGCTTCCCGTACCCGGCCGGGACTTCGCTGAAACGGCGCGGATTCGATTCGCGCTGAATCTAAGGGTCGTCCCAGTCGCCGCACCGCGGCACAGTCGTGTGTCTGAAAGCCTTGAAGGAGGACCCTTGTCATCGTTGAACGTGGTCAAGCTCGGCGCCAACATCGGGGCCCGTATCGACGGTGTCGATCTTGCGCGCGGGGTCGACTCGCGCACCGCGGTACAGATCAACGCCGCGCTGTTGGAACACAAGGTCATCTTCTTCCGCGGACAGCACGACCTCGATGACGGTAGTCAGCTCGAATTCGCCCGCGCGCTCGGCACACCGACGACGGCGCATCCGACTGTGACCTCACGCGGCGCTGACGTGCTGCCCATCGATTCGCGCTTCGATAAGGCCAACTCGTGGCACACCGACGTCACCTTCGTCGACCGCATTCCGAAAGCGTCACTGTTGCGGGCGATCACGCTTCCGCCGTACGGCGGAACGACCACATGGGCGTCGACCGAAGCAGCCTACGACCGGCTCCCTGCGCCGCTGCGGGTGCTCGCGGAGAACCTCTGGGCGGTGCACACCAACACCTATGACTACGCCGGCGACGCCGATGCCCGCATCGAGCAGCTCGCCGACACCGAGCGCCAGTACCGCGAGGAGTTCGTCTCCGACTACTACGAGACCGAGCATCCCGTCGTCCGGGTGCACCCGGAAACCGGGCGCAAGGTGCTGCTGCTCGGCCATTTCGTCAAACACTTCGTGGGCCTGGGCCAGGCCGAGTCGGCAACGCTGTTTCAGCTGCTGCAGCATCGAATCACGAAATTGGAGAACACGATTCGATGGCATTGGGAGCTGGGCGACCTCGCCGTCTGGGACAACAGGGCCACCCAGCATTACGCCGTCGCAGACTATGACGACCACTTCCGTCGCCTCTCACGGGTCACCCTCGCCGGTGACATCCCCGTCGACGTCCACGGTGACCACAGCCGGGCGATCCACGGCGACGCCTCGACGTACTCCCAGATCGTGGTTCCGGTGCGGCTCGCGAGTTGACGGCCTCAGAGCCGGTCCATCATTCGCGACATCAGCGCGTCTTCGAGAAAGGCGTGATGCCGCGGGTAATGCCGCGGCTTGACGAGTCCGTCGGGACGCGGCGCCCGGGTGCCGATCCCGAACGCAGCGCGCACCATCGCGACATAGCTGCGCCGTACCTTCGGGCCCGCCAGGGCAGCTGCGGAGCCGAGCAGCACCTGCTGCTCGGTGATGAGCGTCGACGGCGGCGCCTGCTCGGCGATCGACGCGTCGTCGTCGAGCGTCGTGGGCACGTCCGGATTCGTTGCCAGATCGGTCATTTCAATCACTCCCCTTGCTGGGATCTTGGAGCCGGCCCCCACCGGTCTCCCGATGACGCCAACGCTACGAACCGATCCGGCGCTCGACACGGGTAACCGGCTACTCGAAAACCCAGTTACCACTCGCGCAATTACGCACCCGTGGCATCGACCTACCTGCGCTTTTCGCGCCGATATGCGCTGACCACCAGCTTTTGATCTTGATTCGTGCGTCGGTGGACGCAGCGGTCGGCGTCATCCCTGCGCGGCCGAGGCAGACAGCAATCACGTGGCACACACCGGTTCTTGCCCCGCGGCCCGCGAGTACCGTGAATGCATGACCCGGACCCGCGACGACGACGCCTGCCCCGGTGCGCTGCAGACGCACACCGCCGCAGACGGCGAGCTTGCTCGCATCCGGTTGCCCGGCGGTGTCATGACCGCGGATCAGATGGAAACGGTGGCCCTGGCAGCCATCGATCACGCCGCTTCCACGCTGGAGCTGACCTCGCGCGGCAACATCCAGATCCGTGGCGTGCGCGACACCGCGTCCGTCGCCGAACTGCTCGCCGCCAGTGGGTTGTTGCCGTCGGCCAGCCACGAGCGCGTGCGCAACATCGTCGCCTCACCGCTGGCGGGCCGCAGCGGCGGACTCTGCGACACTCGCGAACTCGTCATCGCACTCGACGCGGCGCTGCAACGCGACCCTCTGCTGGCCCAGCTGCCCGGGCGTTTCCTGTTCGGCATCGACGACGGCCGCGGTGACATCTCGGGCCTCGGCGCCGATGTCGGCATTCACGCACTCGAAACATCCACTGTGGCACTCCTTCTGGGCGGTCGCGACACCGGCGTGAGGATCGACGTGGCCGACGCCATCGAGGAACTTCTCGACGTGGCGACGCGCTTCACCGAGCTCCGTGGGAAGTCCTGGCGCGTCACCGAGCTCGCCGATCCGGCGGTCCTGCTCGGAGACCGGGGGCCTACCACCTCCCCGGGGACGACGTGGCCGGCGCAGACCCGTCCCCCGGTCGGCTGGATCGAGCAGGACGACGAACGGATCACTCTCGGTGCCGCCGTGCCGCTCGGCGTCCTGGACGCCGAGGTGGCGCGCTACCTTGCGGCGGTCGGTGCCCCGTTGGCGGTCACCCCGTGGCGGTCGGTTCTGATCTTCGACCTCGACGAAGGTGTCGCCGATGCGGCCCTGCGCGTGCTGGCGCCCCTTGGGCTGGTTTTCGACGAGAACTCCGCGTGGCTGTCACTGTCGGCGTGCACAGGCAGCCCCGGCTGTGCGCACTCCCTGGCCGATGTGCGCGCCGACGCCGCGGCGGCGCTGGACTCCGCGGTGACGACGCACCGGCACTTCGTCGGCTGCGACCGCGCCTGCGGCAGTCCTGCACACGGCGCCGTGCTCGTGGCGACCGGAGACGGCTATCAGGCCCGCGATCTTCACCCGTAGGGTGAGCGAGTGCTCGACTACACCCGTGACGCCGGGGAGATCTACCGTCAGTCGTTTGCGACCATCCGCGCCGAATCGGATCTGGCACGTTTTCCCGAGGATGTTGCACGCGTGGTGGTGCGGCTGATTCACACGTGCGGCCAGGTCGACGTCGCCGAGCATGTCGCGTTCACCGCGGACGTCACGTCGCGCACGCATGGCGCGCTGGCCGCCGGGGCCCCGATCCTGTGCGATTCCTCGATGGTCGCTGCGGGAATCACCCGGCGGCGACTACCCGCCGACAACGAAGTCGTCTCGCTGGTGGCCGATCCCCGTGCCCGCGACCTCGCCGCGACGATGGGCACGACACGCTCGGCAGCAGCGGTCGACCTCTGGGCTGACCGGATCCCCGGCGCGGTGCTGGCGATCGGCAATGCGCCCACCGCGCTGTTCCGACTGCTCGAGCTCGTCGACGACGGCGTCGCACCGCCGGCGTCGGTGCTCGGCGGTCCCGTCGGCTTCGTCGGTTCGGAACAGTCCAAACAGGAGCTCATCGACAACCCGCGCGGCATTTCCTACCTGATGGTCACCGGACGCCGAGGCGGCAGTGCGATGGCCGCGGCGGCCGTGAACGCGATTGCGACAGAAGACGAATGACAGGAATCCAGGGCCCACCAGGAACACTGTGGGGTGTCGGACTCGGACCCGGCGACCCCGAACTGGTGACGGTGAAAGCAGCCAGGGTCATCGGCAAGGCCGACGTCATCGCCTATCACAGCGCGCGACACGGGCGCAGTATCGCGCGCAGCATCGCCGAGCCGTACCTGCGTGACGGGCAGATCGAGGAGCACCTCGTGTATCCCGTCACCACGGAGACCTCCGACCACCCGGGCGGCTACGCCGGCGCGATGGAGGACTTCTACCGGGAGTCCGCCGAGCGCATCGCCGCCCACCTCGACGCGGGCCGTGACGTCGCGTTGCTGGCCGAGGGCGACCCCCTGTTCTACAGCTCGTACATGCACATGCACACCCGGCTCACGGAGCGCTTCGACGCCGTCATCGTCCCCGGCGTGACGTCGGTCAGCGCAGCGTCGGCCGCAGTGTCCACACCGTTGGTCCAGGGCGACCAGGTCTTGACGATCCTGCCCGGCACGCTGCCGGCCGAGGAACTGCAGCGCCGGCTCACCGACACCGACGCCGCCATCATCATGAAGCTGGGACGCTCCTATCCGGCTGTACGGCAAGCACTTACGAATTCCGGTCGCCTGAGCGACGCGTACTACGTCGAGCGGGCCAGTACCGAGCGACAGCGGGTGCTTCCCGCCGCGGAGGTCGACGACGGCTCCGTTCCCTACTTTGCGCTCGCCATGCTCACCGGCGAAAGACGCGCCCCCGCCCGCTCCGGATCGGTGGCGGTCGTCGGACTGGGACCCGGCGCGGCCGACTGGATGACGCCGCAGAGCAGGCATGAGCTCTCCGCTGCCACCGACCTGATCGGATACGGGCCTTACCTGGACCGGGTCCCCGTCCGAGACGGCCAACGCAGGCACCCCAGCGACAACACCGACGAACCCGCCCGTGCCCGCCTCGCCTGCGAACTGGCCCAGCAGGGCCGGTCCGTCGCCGTGGTGTCCTCGGGTGATCCTGGCGTGTTCGCGATGGCGACCGCCGTCCTCGAAGAGGCCGAGCAGTGGCCGGGCGTCGACGTCCGGGTCATTCCCGCGATGACCGCAGCACAAGCGGTCGCCAGCAGGGTCGGCGCTCCGCTGGGCCACGACTACGCGGTGATCTCGCTGTCCGATCGCCTCAAGCCGTGGGACGTCATCGCGCGGCGCCTGTCCGCAGCCGCCGCTGCCGACATGGTGCTGACCATCTACAACCCGGCCTCGAAGACCAGGACCTGGCAAGTCGCGGCGATGCGCGACCTACTCCTGGAGCATCGCGACCCGGCCACGCCGGTGGTGATCGGCCGCGACGTCTCCGGCACGCGCGAATCGGTCAAGGTGGTACCACTGGCCAAGCTCGATCCCGACGACGTCGACATGCGCTGTCTGCTCATCATCGGCTCGTCGCAGACCAGGTGGCACCGGGCAGAGGGCGTCGACCGCGTGTTCACCCTGCGGCGATACCCGCCGAGCTGACGGCCTTTGACACCTGTCGCGCTTCGTTGACAGTCGTCAGAAGAGCGGGTTAACCTCGCGCGTGCAGCGAGGACTTCCGGTGCGCTCGCCCACCGACCGACGTCAACCGCAGAAGAGTGATCTGCGGCGCGTCGCGATCCTCGAATCGCTCGACCACCATCTGCGCGAAGCCGGGTACGACGCCCTGAACATCGCCGACGTCACGCGCCGTGCTGGCGTCACCCGGTCGGCCTTCTACTTCTATTTCGAGAACAAGGCCGCGGCCGTGGCGGCACTGTTGGAGCCGATGTACGAAGACGGGTTTCTGGCCGGCGACATACTGACCGACCCCACCCAGCCCAGGGCCGACCGCATCCGGGCGATGTTGACTGCGCTCCTCGACACCGTGGACCAACATCGCTACCTGCTGCAGGCGATGCTGGAGGCCCGCGCCACCAGTCCCGCGATCCGCGAGGTGTGGGACGACGCCCGCGACTCGTTTGTGGCGTCGGTCGCAGGCATGATCTCCGCGGAGCGGGCAGCCGGCCAGGCTCCGGAGGGACCTGCTGCCGAGGTCATCGCAAGCATGCTGCTGGAATTCAACGATCGGTTGATGGAGCGCTACACCCTGGGCGGCCGGCTTACCCGCGACGAACTCCTCGCCGGAGCCGAGACGATCTGGCTGCGAACGATTTTCGCCAACGAAGGCGTGAACTGAAAGGCGATCAGTGACCATCCCCCGCACCCCTGAAGACATCACCCCGCAGTGGCTGGGCGCAACCCTGGGCGTCGACGTCAGCGACGTCGAGGTGACGAGCATCGGCACCGGGCAGACCGGGGCGACCTACCGGGTGTCCGCACGGTACGGGGCAGCACAATCCCTCACCCCGCCCGAGACTTTCGCGGTGAAGCTGCCCGCACAGGACGACACGGTGCGTGAGAGGGTGGCACTCGGCTATCTGTCCGAGGTCGAGTTCTACTCGGCGGTGACCACCGAGGTGGCGATCCCGGTGCCGAGCTGCTACCACAGTGAGATCTCCGCCGACGGAACTGATTTCGTGCTCATTCTGGCTGACATGGCCCCGGCGGAGCAGGGCGACCAGATCGCCGGTTGCACCTCCGCCGAGGCGATGCTGGCCGTCGAGGCGCTGGCCGGACTGCACGGGCCCAGCTGGGGGGACCGTCGATTCTTCGACCTCCCGTCGATCGTGATGCCCAAACCGGGAGACGAGGCTGCAGCCAAAGGCATGGGAGACGTCGCGGTGATGGCGGCCGACATCACCCTCGAGAAGCTCGGAGGCTCGGTCAGCGGCGAGGACCGTGATACGTTGCTCACTTCGATGAGCCTGGTGACGCCGTGGCTGATGGCCGAGCCCGACCGGTTCTCGCTGATGCACGGCGACTACCGCCTGGACAACCTGCTCTACGACCCGGACCGTACCCGGGTCACCGTGGTGGACTGGCAGACGATGGGAATCGGCCTGCCTGCCCGCGATCTCACCTACTTCACCGCGACCAGCCTCGCACCGGAAGACCGTGCCGCCGTGGAGCGCGAACTGGTCGAGCGCTACCACGCCGCGCTGCTCACGCATGGCATCACCGACTACGACATCGAAACCTGTTGGCAGGACTATCGTCTGGGTGTATTCCAGGCACCGCTGATCACCGTCCTGGGTTTCGCGTTCGCAGCCTCCACCGAGCGTGGCGACGAGATGGTGCTGACAATGCTGCGCCGCGGCTGTCACGCGATCCGGGAACTGGACGCGATCGACCTGGTCAGGTCGTACGAGGCTTCGTCACAGCCCACTGCGTGACGGGCATGGCGGCGCGCCAGCCCGTGAAGGAGCCCACCGCTTCGCCGCGGTAGTGCTGGAAGCGCCGCAGCTCACCTCCTTCACGCGAATACCACTGCGCTAGAACAGCTTCCGACTCCACTGTGACGGCGTTGGCAACCAGCCGACCGCCGGGCGGCAGCCTTTGCCAGCACGCCTCGAGCATGCCCGCCTGACTGATGCCGCCACCGACGAAGATGACGGCCGGCAGTGCCGCATTCTCCAGCGACCTCGGCGCGTCGTCCATCACCTCCACCCGGACACCGAAATTTCGGGCATTCTCCACAATTCGCGCGCGGCGGGTCTCGTCGCGTTCGAACGCGATCGCTCGGCATCCCGAGCCGCTGAGGCACCACTCGATCGAGACGCTGCCCGACCCCGCACCGACGTCCCAGAGCAGTTCGCCGGGTCTGGGCGCCAGTGCCGCCAGCGTCGCCGCGCGGATCGCCTGCTTGGTGATCTGGTTGTCGTGGGCGAACATGTCGTCGGGCAGGCTGCCGAACCGGCGTTCGTCGGGCAGGTACCGCACGGCCATCACGTTCAGGTCATCGACGTCCCCTGGCGGCCGGGCAGCCCACTCCCGTGCGGTCGACTTGCGCATCAATTCGGCTGGGCCGCCGAGCTGTTCGAGGATCGTGAGCTCGGAGTCACCGCGGCCGGTGTCGGTGAGCAGCCGTGCCAACTCGGCCGGCGTCGCCCCGTCTCTCGACAGCACGATCGCCTGACCGCCGCGGCGGACCGCGGTATGCGGCGGGTGCCAGACCAGGCTGATGATCTCGGTGTCCTGCACCGACCACCCGACCCGCGAGCAGGCCAACGTCACCGAGGACACGTGCGGCAGAACCGCGACGTTGTCCGCACCGTGGATCCGAATCAGGGTGTTCCCGATCCCGTGCAGCAACGGGTCACCGCTGGCCACCACGTGCACGTCACCGTCCACACCGTCGAGCATCGAGTGCAGCGCGCTGATGAGCGGACTCGGCCAGGTCCGCCGCGACGCGGTCACCGAATCGTCGAGCAGATCGAGCTGCCGCCGAGACCCGTAAACGACCGTCGCTCTCCGTAATTCGGCCTTCGATGCTTCGGGGAGCCCGGGCATGCCGTCGGCTCCGATACCAACGACGACTATGCTCACCTCGGCAACCTCCGCCACAGCCACCGCGGCGTCAGCCGGAACGCAAAAGCCAGCGCGGCCAGCGATCGTGGGATCCACACCTTGCTGCGCCCCCGGCGCAGGGCCCGCACTGTCGCGTCGGCCACCTGGTCGGGTGTGCTCGACAGCGGGGCCGGCGACATACCCTCGGTCATCCGGCCGACGACGAATCCGGGTCGGACCAGCAGCAGGCGCACCCCGGAGCCGTGCAACGCATCGGTGAGGCCGCAGCAGAACGCGTCCAGCCCGGCCTTGGCGGACCCGTAGACGTAGTTGGCTCGGCGGGCCCGCACACCGGCGATCGACGAGAACGCGACGAGCGAGCCCGACCCGGCGGTGCGCATCGTGTCGGACAGCACGGTCAGCAGGCTGACCTGTGCCACATAGTCGGTGTGCGCAATCGCCGCCGCGTGCGCGGCATCGGTTTCGGCACGCGCCTGGTCGCCCAGGATGCCGAAGGCGAGCACTGCGGTGCCGATCGGCCCATGGTCGGCGACGATCGCGTCCACAAGCAGCCGATGCGATGCGAGGTCGTCGGCGTCGAAGGCGACAGCGTGCACGGCGGAGGCGCCGGCCTGACGCAGCGCGGCGACCTCGGCCTCCAGCTCATCGGGCCGCCGGGCGGCCAGCACCACGGTCGCGCCCGCTGCCAGCCGCAACGCCACCTCCATCCCGATCTGGCTGCGGCCGCCGAAGACGACCAGCGCGCCCCCGGCCCGATTCGTCTCCTCCACGGCGCCGATTATCTCCTGCGCTAGCGTGGACGCCGATGGCCAAGGCAACTACGCGACTGACGAACGACGCGCTGGCGTTCCTGACCGAACGCCACCTCGCGATGCTGACCACGTTGCGTTCCGATCAGTCTCCGCACGTCGTGGCGGTGGGGTTCACCTTCGACCCGACCACCCACATCGCCCGCGTCATCACCACGGGCGGTTCCCAGAAAGCGGTCAACGCCGAACAACGCGGCGTCGCGGTGCTCAGCCAGGTCGACGGCGCGCGGTGGCTGTCCCTGGAAGGCAAGTCGACCGTGAACACCAGCATCCAGGCGGTACGCGACGCCGAGTTGCGCTACGCGCAGCGCTACCGGACGCCGCGTCCCAACCCCAAGCGGGTCGTCATCGAAGTGCGTGTCGAGCGCGTACTGGGTTCGTCGAGCCTGCTGGACCGCGGCGAGGACTGACGGTTCCGCTTCAAGGAACCGGAACCACCACCAGTTCATGGGGCCGGTTGTTGACCGACAGCGCTCCGTCGGCCGTGACGACCACGATGTCCTCGATCCGCGCGCCCCATTGGCCGGGAAAGTAGACGCCCGGCTCCACCGAGAACGCCATCCCTTCCTGTAGCGGCAGCGTATTACCTGCCACGATGTAGGGCTCCTCGTGTACGGACAACCCGATTCCGTGCCCGGTGCGGTGGACGAAGGCCTCGCCGAGGCCCTCCTCGGCGAGCACATCGCGCGCGGCGGCGTCGATCTGCTCCGCGGTCACCCCCGGCCGCACCGCTTCGACAGCGGCGCGCTGGGCCCGCTGCAGCACGGCGTACCGGCGCGCCACCTCTGGATCGGGTTCGCCGATGCTGTAGGTGCGCGTCGAGTCGGAGTTGTATCCGGGGTCGTACGGGCCGCCGATGTCGACGACGACGATGTCGCCGATCCGCAGTTCGCGGTCCGAACACTCGTGGTGGGGGTCCGCGCCGTGGGGGCCGGACCCGACAATGATGAACGCAACCTCCGAATGACCTTCGGCGACAATGGCTTCGGCGATATCGGCGGCGACGTCGGCTTCGGTGCGGCCCGGCACCAGGAATTCGGGCACCCGCTCGTGGACACGGTCGATCGCCGCGCCGGCCTTGCGAAGCGCGTCGATCTCGGCGGGATCCTTGATCATCCGAAGCGTGCGCAGCACGTCGGTGGCCAGCACCGGCACCACGCCGAGAACGTCGGCGAGCGGGAGCAGGTGCAGTGCAGGCATCGAGTCCGTCACCGCCACCTGGTGCGGGGCGTCGCCTGTCAGGGCATCCGCCACCAGGCGGTACGGATTGTCGCCGTCCACCCAATCCAGCACCGCCACACCCAGTTCGGCGACTGCCGACTCCTTCAGTGCCGCCAGCTCGAGCCGTGGCACGACGATCGTCGGGTCCCCCTGCGCGGGCAGCACGAGAGCCGTCAGACGCTCGAAGGTTTGCGCCCGCGACCCGGTCAGGTAGCGCAGGTCGTAGCCGGGAGTGATGACGAGCCCGGCCAGACCCGCGTCAGCTGCTCCCGCAGCCGCGGCGCGCAGCCGTCGTGCGTATACCTCGTCGTCGAATCGGGCGCCCGTCATGCCGTTCAGGCTAATCGCCAGTCCGCTCCGCCCGCGAGCAGACGCAAAGTCGTGCAAATCACCCCCGACGACTGCGAGTTCGTGTCTGCTCGCGGGAAAAGTCACCTGGCAGGATGGCCCGCATGGCCCGCGCGTCCGAACAAACCCCCCTGGTCCTGCTCGATGGAGCAAGCATGTGGTTCCGCTCGTACTTCGGTGTCCCGTCTTCGATCACGGCTCCGGACGGCCGCCCCGTCAACGCGCTGCGGGGGTTCCTCGACGCCGTCGCCACCGTCATCACCCGGGAGCGGCCCCACCGCCTGGTGGTGTGCCGCGACGACGACTGGCGTCCGCAGTGGCGGGTCGACCTCATCCCGTCCTACAAGGCGCACCGTGTGGTCGAGGAGACGCCGGGCGCCGACCCCGACGTCGAGGAAGTCCCCGACGACCTGACCCCTCAGGTCGACATGATCATGGAGATCCTCGATGCGTTCGGGATCCCGACAGCGGGGGCGCCGCATTGCGAAGCCGACGACGTCCTCGGCACGCTGGCCAGCACAGAGCAACGCGATCCGGTGGTCGTCGTCAGCGGTGACCGTGATCTGTTGCAGCTCGTTCGCGACGAACCCGTCCCTGTCCGGGTCCTCTACCTGGGCAAGGGACTCGCCAAGGCGGTCAAATGGGGCCCGGGGGAAGTGGCCGACGCCTACGGGGTGCCCCTCGACCGCGCCGGACCGGCCTACGTCGAACTCGCGCTGTTGCGCGGTGACCCGTCCGACGGGCTTCCCGGCGTCCCGGGCATCGGAGAGAAAACCGCCGCGACCCTGCTGGCCCAGCACGGGTCACTGGAGGGCATCATCGCCGCCGCACAGGACCCAAGGTCGAAGATGTCGAAGGCGCACCGGAACAAGCTGCTCGCAGCCAGCGACTACATCGAGAAAGCGGGCCCCGTGGTTCGCGTGGCCACCGACGCCGACATCGATTGGTCGACAGACGGCGACACGCTGCCCCTGGCCGCCCGGCATCCCCGCAAAGTCGCCGAACTGGCGGAGCGCTACGGCGTGTCGTCGTCGATCGGACGACTCCAGGCCGCCCTGGACCAGCTCTGACCGAACCGACCCCCTACTTGGGCCTGCCCACCTCGTAGGTGCCGTCGTCGTCCTGGAACGTGACGGTGACCTGGCGCTTCGTGCCGTCGATGCTGACCTCGCAGGTGAAGGTGTCACCCTTCTTCACCTCAGGGCTGACCCCGTTGTTGCACCTCACGTCGTTGACGTTCTTGGCGCCGTAGCCGTTGGTCTCGTCGGTGAGGATCTGCTCGACACCGCTCTGCGCGGCGTTGACGTCGAGCTTGGTGGTCACGAAGAAACCGGGCTTCCAGAAGCCCAGCACGGCCACGACGATGACGATGAGTAACACGAGGCCGCCGACGACACCACCGATCAAAGCCAGCGACTTCTTCGAGCCCTCTTCGGAGCCGGGCTGCTGGAATCCCGGGTACTGGCCGTAATGACCGGGCTGCTGCCCGTACTGGGGAGGTTGCTGGCCGTAGGCGCCCTGCTGACCGTACTGCTGCGGGTAGCCGCCGGGCTGGCTGTACTGACCGGGCGGCGGGTAAGCCGACGGATCGTATTGAGTGGGCTGCTGGCCGTACTGGTCCTGGGGGTACTGCTGCGGCGAGTAGGTGGGCGGCTGCGTCGGCTGTTGATACTGCGGGTACTGCTGCGGCGTGTAGGCCGGCGGTTGCTGCCAAGCGGGCTGCTGTTCGGTGCTCGGCGGCTGCCAGCCCTGATTGGCCGTCTGATCGGCCGCCGGCTGGTCCGCTCCCTGGTCAGGCTGCTGACCCGGCCACGGCTGCGTCGGATCAGATCCCTGCGGTCCGCTCATTTCTCTCCTTGGTCAAACGCGTCTGGCATGCCTGCTGGCACCACACACTACCCGGCATCAACAGCTACGACGCCGCGCCGAACGTCGTTGATCGCGCGTTTCGCCGTCGCTCGCAAAGCCGGCGACGGTGCCGCGTTGCGCACCTGGTCGGCGAGATCGAGCACCTGCCGGCACCACCGGACGAAGTCGCCCGCCGACATGGACGAACCGGTGCCCGCGATGTCGCTGGCCGCCAGCGCCGTGATCAGATCGCCGGTGCTGGCCCACCGGTAGACGGCCGCGACGAAGCCGTCGTCGGGTTCGCGGCTCGGCGTGATGCGATGCCGCTGTTCGTCGGATCGCAGCTCCGCCCACAGGCGACGCGTCTGGTTGAGTGCGCGGCGCAGCCGGCCCGTCGGGATCTCGGACCCGTCGCCGGGTCCGCGGCCGTCGCGGCGCGATTCGTAGAGCACCGACGACAGCGCGGCCGCCAGCTCGGCCGCGTCCAACTCGTCCCACACGCCTGCCCGCAGGCACTCGGCGACCAGCAGATCGCTCTCGCTGTAGATGCGGGCGAGCAGCCTGCCGTCCTCGGTGACAGTGGGCGTGTCCCCGTCGAGGGTCGCGATGAACCCCCGTTCGGTCAGCAGCACCACGATCCGGTCGAACGTGTGGGCCAACGAGTTCGTCGCCGCAGCGATCTTCTTGCGAAGCTGCTCGTTGTCGCGTTCCAGCCGCAGGAAGCGCTCGGCACTGCGGACCTGCTCTTCCCTGTTCGGCAGGCCATGGGCGCGGTGGGCGCGCATCCGATCGCGCAGCGCGGCAAGCTCCGGATCGACGTCCTGGTCGGGCGGCGGGCCGCTGCGGCGCCCCCGCGCCGACGGGACGTCCAAACCGGCCGCGGCCGAACGTAGCGCGGATGCCATGTCACGCCGGGCCCGCGGGTTGCGGTGCTCGACGCGTTTGGGCAGCGTCATCCTGCCGATCGGCCCGGTCGCACCCGAGTAGTCGGCCGACGAGATACGACCTGCCCACCGGTGTTCGGAGAGCACCAGCGGGCGCGGGTCCTCGTCATCGCGGGACGGTTCGAGTACCACGGCGAGTCCACCGCGCTTGCCGTGCATGGTGATGATGTCGCCACGCTTCAGCGCAGCCAGCGCGTCGTTGGTGGCCTGCCGGCGCTGCAGCCGCGACGCCCGGGACTGCGCGCGCTCCCGCTCGGAAATCTGGGCCCGCAGCCGCGCGTAGTCGAGGATGGCCGGGTCCTCGCCGTCCGTGCCGCCCAATTCGGCCGCGATCTCGCCCAGCATGCGTTCGCCGCGCTCGACTCCGCGCACCAGGCCCGTCACCGACCGATCGGCCTGATATTGCGCAAAGGAGCGCTCCAACAGCCGGTGCGCCTGCTCGGGCCCCATCTGGTGGACCAGGTTGATGGTCATGTTGTAGGTCGGGGCGAACGAGCTGCGAAGCGGGAAGGTGCGCGTGGACGCAAGCCCGGCGACCTCGGCGGGGTCGACGTCCGGATTCCACAGCACCACGGCATGGCCTTCGACATCGATCCCTCGCCGCCCCGCGCGGCCGGTGAGCTGGGTGTACTCCCCCGGCGTCAACGGCAGGTGCTGCTCGCCGTTGTACTTGACGAGACGTTCCAGCACCACGGTGCGGGCAGGCATGTTGATACCCAAAGCCAGTGTCTCCGTAGCGAATACGGCCTTGACCAAGCCTGCGGTGAAGAGCTCTTCGACGGTGTGACGGAAGGTCGGCAGCATACCCGCGTGGTGAGCGGCCAGCCCGCGCAGCAGCCCCTCACGCCATTCGTGGTAGTCCAGCACGATCAGATCGGCGTCGTCGAGATCTGCGGTGCGCCGGTCGACGATCTCGGCGATGCGAGCCCGTTCCTCGTTGGTGGTGAGCCGCAGCGACGAACGCAGACACTGCTTGACTGCGGCGTCGCAGCCGGCGCGGGAGAAGATGAAGGTGATCGCGGGCAGCAGTTCGTCCTGGGCCAGCACATTGATGACTTCAGGCCGGCCCGGGGTGCGATAGAGGCTGGGTTGACGGCCGGGTCTGCCGCGACCGCGTGGCTGCCAGTCGACAAGCCGCTCCGCTTCGCGCCGATGGGCGATGTGGCGCAACAGTTGCGGGTCGACGAGCAGGTTGCGTCCCGCCGGCCCCGAGGCACGGTAGTCGAACAGGTCGAGCAACCGCTTGCCGACCATGACGTGCTGCCACAGCGGGACGGGTCGATGCTCGTCGACCACGACCGTGGTGTCGCCGCGCACCGCCTTGATCCAGCCGCCGAACTCTTCGGCATTGCTCACCGTCGCCGAAAGGCTGACCAGCCGCACGTCCTCGGACAGATGCAGGATCACCTCTTCCCACACGGCGCCGCGCATCCGGTCGGCCAGGAAATGCACCTCGTCCATGACCACGTAGGAAAGCCCCTGCAGCGCAGGGGAATCCGCATAAAGCATGTTGCGAAGCACTTCGGTGGTCATCACCACGACGTCGGCGTCGCCGTTGATCACCTGATCGCCGGTGAGCAGACCGATACGCTGCGGTCCGTACCGGCGCACCAGATCGTTGTGCTTCTGGTTGCTCAGCGCCTTGATCGGTGTGGTGTAGAAGCACTTTCGGCCTGCCGCCAGCGCCAGGTGGACGGCGAACTCACCGACCACGGTCTTGCCCGCGCCGGTGGGGGCGCACACCAGCACGCCGTGCCCCTGGGCGAGCGCCTCGCAGGCACGGCGCTGGAATCCGTCCAGCTCGAAAGGCAGTAGCGCGGCGAAAGCCGCGACGGAGTCGGACAGGGGCGCCGCCCCGGCTGTTGGCTCAGGTCGCGTCGTCATCGACCACAAGTCGCGACGGAGTCGGCACCGCGGTGGGCGCCTCGATCGGCTCCACGCTTCCGATCGACGCTGCCTGGTCGTCGGGAATGTCGTCGAGGGCCGCGCGGCGCGCCTTGCGCCTGTCGCTGATCCGCGCGATCTGGATGGCGATCTCCATCAGCAGGGTCATGGCGAGCGCGAGAGCCAGCATCGAGAACGGATCCGAGCCAGGAGTGACGAACGCGCAGAAGACGAAGAGACCCATGATCAGGCCGCGGCGCCAGGCCTTCAGACGCTCGTAGGTGAGGATGCCGACCAGATTGAGCATGATGATCAGCAGCGGGAACTCGAAGCTGATGCCGAACACCAGCAGCAGGTTGATCAGGAAGCCGAAATACTGGTCGCCGGACAGTGCGGTGACCTGGACGTCGCTGCCCACGGTCAACAGGAAACTCAGCGCCTTGGACAGCACCACGTAGGCCAGGATCGCGCCCGCGACGAAGAGCACGGCCCCGACCATGACGAACGCGACGGCGAAGCGGCGCTCCTTGGCGTAGAGGCCCGGCGTGATGAATGCCCACAACTGATAAAGCCAGACGGGGCAGGCCAGCACGACGCCGGCGGTCATGCCGACCTTCAGGCGCAGCATGAACTGGTCGAACGGCGCGGTGGCCAACAGTCGGCACTCACCGTCGGGGGTGATCGACGCGCGCGCCGAGTCAGGCAGTGCGCAGTAGGGTCCACGCAACCAGTCACCGAGGCTGGGCAGCCCGAGGAACCCGTGGCTGTACCACAGGAATCCCAGAATCGTGGTCGCCAGAACGGCGAGGACGGCGATCAACAGCCGAGTACGCAGTTCGGTGAGGTGATCGACCAACGACATCGTGCCGTCGGGGTTGACCCGTGAACGCCGTTGCCGAGGGTCGAGCTTCTTGAAGAGACCGGGTATCTGCACAGGTTGCCTAGGTGCTGCTCACAGGCGCGAAATCACGAACGCGGCCCGAGGCCGCGTTCACGAGCTGTCCGGTCAGGCCGGCCGTTTGTCCGACGTCGTGGACCCAGTCGAAGGGTCAGCGACCCGCTCCGACGTGATCTGCGTCGGCTGCTCGGGCTGATCCGACTTGGAATCTGCCTGCATCTCCTTGATCTCGGACTTGAAGATGCGCATCGACTTGCCCAGCGACCGCGCAGCGTCAGGGAGCTTCTTGGCACCGAAAAGCAGCACGAACACGGCAATGACGATGAGCCAGTGCCAGGGTTGTAGACCACCCAATTTGGTTACCTCCAGACGTCTGCGCCAAGCTTACTCGCCCGAAGAGCCGATGCCGACCCGATAGGCCTCGAGCGCCGCTGCGGCCGACTGCCGAACCCGGTCCGCCAATTCCGCCGGTTGCAGTACCTGCACGGCCGCCCCGAAGCCCAGGACGAATCGCGTCATCCAGGCCTCGGAGGCGTACGTCATCGCCGCCTCGCACGAGCCGTCGGGGAATTCACGCAGCACTCGCAACGGGTAGTAGTCGAACATCCATGCCGCCGATCGATCGATGAGCAGCGTGGCGGTCGGCAGGGACGGGTCCGCGGTGTCCGGATCGAACAGCGACGTATCCGGGCCCGCCTCCACCGCCGGAGGAGGCGGCAGCGACGGCTCGTCGAGAACCCGAGCGTCGACGATCCGGTCGAAGCGGAACAGGCGCACACCCTCGGCAGTGCGGCACCACGCCTCCAGGTAACTGTGATCGGCGATGAGGACCACCCGGATGGGGTCGACGATGCGGCTCGACAGCATGTCGTGCGATGCCGAGTAGTACTCGATCGCGAGAGCGCGGTCGTTGCGTACCGCGGTCCGCACGGCCGCTGCAGCCTCGCTCTCCATCGGTGCCGGCTCGTCGACCGCGGCGCCTTCGACGCCGTGCCCGACGGCGCCGGCCGCGGATTCGATCTTGGCGATCGCGCTGCGCGCCGCCTCAGGATCGACCATCCCGGGCACGTCCACCAGCGCCCGCAGCGCCACCAGCACGCCGGTGGCCTCCGGTGAGGTCAGGCGCAGCGGGTGGTCGATACCCGCCGAGAAGGTGACCTCGATGGTGTCGCCGGAGAACTCGAAGTCGATGAGATCGCCTGGACCGTAGCCCGGCAGACCGCACATCCACAGCTGGTTGAGGTCGTCGCGAAGCTGTTTGACGCTGACCCCGAGGTCGGTGGCGGCCTCGGCGTAGGTGATCTTCGGGTTCGCCTGGAAGTACGGCACCATGTTGAGCAGCCGCACCAGCCGGGCACTGATGGCCGTCACTGGTTGTCCCTCCCGTCGGCGCCGACCGGCGCCAGGTGCGCTTCCAAGCGGGCGACGACGTCGCGGCGCAGCGACTCCGGTTCGAGCGCCAAAGCGTCGGCACCGTAACTCGCAACCTCCCTGGCCAGCCGGTCGAACATGCCGATGTCGATACTCAGTTCGTCCCCGTCCCGCCCAGCGATCGTCCTCGGTCCGATCACCGTGCCGCGGCGGCGCAGTGCGGTGGCGCGCCCCTCGGCGACCCAGACAGTCGCTTGACCGGCGGCGGGCCAGTCCCCCACGACTTTCGCGACGATCCCGCGCAGATCAGTGCCTTCCGGCATGCTCACCGCACCTGCGGGACCGATCGGTGTCACGTCGGATCCGATGCGCGAGAGCCGGAAGGTCCGGACCGCGTCGCGGTCGCGGTCGTGTCCGACCACGTACCACCGCCCCCGGTCGGTGACCACTCCCCACGGCTCCAGGGTGCGCGTGGCGTACGGCTCGCTTCGCGCCGGGCGATACCGGAACTGCACAGCATGCCCGGAATCGATGGCGGACAACAGGATTCCAAGGACCTCCTCCGAACCGCGCAGCCCGGGCAGCGCCGCCGTGGAAGTGATCGCGATGTCGTCGTCGGCTGCTTCGATGTCGACGCCGGCCGCCCGCAACTTCAGCAGCGCCCCCTGGGTGGCCGTGATCAATTCGGGCGATTCCCACAGTTGCGTCGCGACGGCGACGGCGGCCGCCTCGTCGGGCGTCAGTTCCACCGCGGGCAGAGCGTAGGCGTCGCGGTTGATGCGGTACCCCTCCGCGGGGTCGCTCGACGACACCCGACCGGTCTCCAGCGGGATGCCCAGGTCGCGCAGTTCGTTCTTGTCGCGCTCGAACATCCGCGAGAACGCCTCGTCGCTGGCTTCATCGGAGTAGCCGTAGACCGTCTCGCGGATTCTGTCCGCGGTGATGAAGGACCGCGTGGACAACAACGCGATGACCAGATTCATCAGGCGTTCGACTTTCGAGATCCCCACGGCGTAGAGCTTAAGGCGCTCGGAGGATCCCGCTGTACGCCCATCGCGGCGCGCCCCGGCGCCGCCCCTGCAGAATGGCGGTCGTGAGCACTCGGTGGCAGCAGTCCGACAGACCGCGTGGGGACGAGTACGACGCGCGCTGGGAGCGCCTGGCGGCGACAGGCGCGAGCGTGCACGGCGAAGCCGACCTCATCGAGGCACTGTTGCGTGAGACCGGTGGCACGCGCGTGCTGGATGCGGGCTGCGGAACCGGAAGGGTTGCAATCGAACTCGCCCTGCGCGGGTTCTCGGTGGTCGGTATCGACGCCGACCCCGCGATGCTGTCCGCCGCGAAGACCAAGGCACCGCAGGTGCGGTGGATCGAGGCCGACCTCGTCGAGACCGATGTTCATGTGCAGGAGACGTTCGACGCCGTCGCGATGCCGGGCAACGTGATGATCTTCCTCGACCGTGGCACCGAGGCGGCCGTTGTCAGCCAGCTCGCGCGCCGTCTGGCGCCGGGTGGGCTGCTCGTCGCGGGATTCCAGCTCGTCGCAGGGCGGCTGACGCTCGCCGGCTACGACGAGGTCGCCGCTGCCGCGGGGCTGGAACTGAGCCACCGGTGGGCAACGTGGGACCGCGACCCGTACGACGGCGGCGACTACGCGGTGTCAGTACACCAACTCACATACTCGCGATGAGCCGTTTGACCCTTTCGTCCACCGAGCGGAACGGGTCTTTGCACAGCACGGTGCGCTGCGCCTGATCGTTGAGCTTCAGGTGCACCCAGTCGACGGTGAAGTCGCGGCCGGCTTCCTGCGCTGCGGAGATGAACTCGCCGCGCAATTTCGCCCGCGTGGTCTGCGGTGGGGTGTTGACCGCGGCCTCGATCTCCTCGTCGGTGCTGATCCGCGCGGCCAGACCCTTGCGCTGCAGCAGGTCGAACACGCCACGGCCACGCTTGATGTCGTGGTAGGCGAGGTCGAGCTGGCTGATCTTCGGATCGGACAGCTCCATGTTGTAGCGGTCCTGGTAGCGCTGGAACAGCTTGCGTTTGATCACCCAGTCGATCTCGGTGTCGACCTTCGCGAAGTCCTGGTTCTCCACGGCGTCGAGCTGGCGGCCCCACAGGTCGACGACCTGCTCGATGTTAGTGTTGGGTTCGCGGGTCTGCAGGTATTCGACCGCACGGGCGTAGTACTCGCGCTGAATGTCGAGCGCGCTGGCCTGCCTTCCGCCGGCCAGGCGCACCGGACGCCGACCGGTCAGGTCATGGCTGACCTCGCGGATCGCGCGGATCGGGTTGTCCAGGGAAAAGTCCCGGAACGCCACGCCGGCCTCGATCATCTCCAGCACCAGCGATGCCGATCCCACCTTGAGCATCGTGGTCGATTCGCTCATGTTGGAGTCCCCGACGATGACGTGCAGTCGGCGGTACTTCTCGGCGTCGGCGTGCGGTTCGTCGCGGGTGTTGATGATCGGCCTGCTACGCGTCGTCGCGCTGGAGACCCCTTCCCAGATGTGCTCGGCGCGCTGGGACAGGCAGAATGTCGCCGCCTTCGGGGTCTGCAATACCTTGCCTGCGCCGCAGATCAGCTGGCGCGTGACCAGGAACGGCAGCAACACATCGGAGATCCGGGAAAACTCGCCGGCGCGCACGATCAGGTAGTTCTCGTGGCAGCCGTAGGAGTTTCCGGCTGAGTCGGTGTTGTTCTTGAACAGGTAGATGTCGCCGCCGATGCCCTCGTCGGCCAGCCGCTGTTCAGCGTCGATCAGCAGGTCCTCCAGGACTCGCTCGCCCGCGCGGTCGTGGGTGACCAACTGCGTGAGGCTGTCGCATTCGGCGGTCGCGTATTCGGGGTGGCTACCCACGTCCAGATACAGGCGCGCACCGTTACGGAGAAAGACGTTGCTGCTACGTCCCCACGACACCACCCGGCGGAACAGATAGCGGGCGACCTCGTCGGGGCTCAGCCGGCGGTGGCCGTGGAACGTGCAGGTGACACCGAATTCTGTCTCGATGCCCATGATTCGTCGCTGCACCTCATCGAGACTACAAGTTGTCTGGCTCACACGACGGGCAGACACCCGCTCCAGCGCCTGTGGATAACTCGGCGGGGCACCGCGCCCGGCTGTCAGCATGAGCCATGGGGGAAATCGCACATGTGGATCTGGGCCGGCTGCGCGCCGTGGCGGACGGGTTCTCGGGCGCCGCGGCCGACGTTGCGGGTATGCGGTGGCCGGTGTTGGACGCCGACGCGCTTCCCGGCTCGTCGGTCGAGGCGACGAACACCGCCGACCAGATCACGGTTCTCGTCGCCGGCCTGACCGCGGATCTCGACGGCTGGGCCATGGCGGCACGCGCATCGGCGGAGGGTTTTCACGACGCCGATGTCGTCAACGGGCAGCGGTTCGCACCGCGATGAGCTCTCTGACCGTCTCCCTGGTGCGACGATGGCGGCCCGAGGCGCTCTCCACACTGGCCCGGGAACTCGATGCCGCGGCCCGCCGGTTGCGTGATCGCGTCGACGACGCCGTCGCAGCATCGGACCGCAGCCAGGACCACTGGGTCGGCTCTGCGGCCGACGCCGCACGAGAACGGGCCCGCCGCATCGGCGCCGACACCGTCGAGGTCGCGCGTCGGCTGGTGACGGCCGCTGTGGCCGCCCACGACGGCGCCGTCCAAATCGCTGCGGCGCGTAGCGAGCTCCTCGCCGAGGTGGACGAAGCGCGGACGAAGGGATTCGACGTCGCCGACGACGGCTCGGTGACCGTCGCGGCTGCACCGGAACCCCTGCTCATACTGCTCGCCGGCGGCCAGGATGCGTTGGCAGAAGACATGCTCGAACTGCGGGCCGTGGAACTCAGCGCCCGCATCCGCGACGGTTTGCGCAGGGTTGAGTCGGCCGACGTCGATGCGGCGCACGACCTGACATCGGCCCTGTCCGACAACAGGCCATCGGAAACGCCCGCGGCCACAGTGCCCGCCGGGGCGTGGCCGGTGCAGGCGGGCGACGTGGTCGATGCGTGGCCCGCCATGAGCCAGGACCGGATCGCCACCCAGATCGCAGGGATGAGCCTCGAACAGCGCAACCGCCTGATCGCGGAGTTCCCGCAGCAGGTCGGCAACACCGATGGGATCCCGTGGGATATGCGGATCGCCGCCAATCGCCTCAACATCGCGTCGGCGATCTTGGCTGAGACCGGCACCGACCCGCTGTCTCTGCGGCGAATCGCGTTCTACCGCACCCTCCTCGGCGAGATCAACAATCCCGAAGGCGGACAACGCATCTCACGCAAGATCATCGCGTTCGATCCGGGCCGCGCATCGCTGGTCGAACTCAACGGAGACCTCGCCAGCGCGCGCAGTGTCGCGGTGCTGGTACCTGGGGTGAACACCACGATCGAAGGGTCCTCCTCCAACACCGCGACCGCCCGGCGCTTCGTGTCGGAGACTCGCGGCGAGGTCGCCGTCATCACCTATCTCGGCGGGCCCTTCCCTCAGGTGCGCGACCCCATCTCGGTCCTGCAGTCCGCGGACACCCGCTTCGCGCTGGACATGGCGCCCCGCCTGGTGGCGTTCAGCGAGGACATCGACCGCCGCGTGGGCAACGGGGTCCCGGTGACGGTGATCGGGCACTCCTACGGCGGATCGATCGTCGGGACCGCCGAGACGATGGGGCTGACCTCGGATCGCACCCTCTTCCTTGCGGCGGCGGGCGCCGGGGTCGGGGTCGACGACCCCGGCGACTGGCACAACAGGAACTCTCAGGTCGAGCGCTTCTCGATGACCGCGCCGGGCGACTTCATCGAACTGGTGCAAGGCATTCCCGGCGGGCCCCATGGAGCCGACCCCGATGAGATGCCGACGGTGATTCCTTTGACGGCAGGCGATTACGACGACGGCGGACCGGTCGCCGGCTGGGATGCCCACAGCGGGATGCTGAATCGGCCATCGGACTCCTGGCGGACGATCCTGGCGGTCATCACGGGAGATTCGCAGACGGTGCGGCGCGCGATGGTGGACGCGCCGACAGTGCGCTGAGAGCGAGGAAATCACCCGATCGCCGCCCTGAGCGCACTCTCGGCGCTAGCTGCCGCCGTACTCGCGCGCGGTCCAGCCCAGCCGGTGGCTGATCTCGTCCGCGGCCGCGATCGTCTGCTTGGCGACCTCTTCGAACCGTTCCGGCGCCAGCCGGTAGGAAGGTCCCGAAACGCTGAGCGCCGCAACGACTTGCGCGTGCGCACCGTGGACCGGTGCGGCGACGGCGTTGAGGCCCACCTCGAGTTCCTCGCTCACGCTGGCCCATCCGCGCTCCCGCACCACCGACAGCTCGTTCTGGAGATCGGCGACGCTGCCGACGGTTGAGTCGGTGAAGCGGGTGATGGGCACCGGAACCCGGGCACGCACGTCGTTGGGATCCAGGCCGGCCAGCAGCACCTTGCCACTGGAGGTGGCATATGCCGGGCAGCTCTGACCGACCCAGGTGCGCAGCGTGATCTCCGCCGGACCGATCGATTCGACGATGTTGACGATGCGGTCCTGGTCGAGCACGGCCAGGTTGGCCGTCTCCCCCACGTCGACGCTGAGCATGTCGCAGGCCGCTTGGCCCAGCTTCACCAGGTCGCTCTGACCGCCTGCAACGTGCGCCAGCCGCGGAATGGCGAACCCGAGACGGTACTTGCCACGTTCGGAGATCCGCTCGACATATCCGCGCGCCTCCAGCACCGCAATCAGCCGCGACACCGTCGATTTGTGCACGCCGAGCTCGGTGGCGATCTCGGTGACACCGGCCTGCCCGAGCGAGGCGACGATCTCCAGGACTGTCAGGGCGCGGTCCACGGACTGCACGGGCGGATCCCCCGCTGATGGGCTGTCGTCCTTGACCATTGCGCACCCAGCCTATAGACCCGTGAGACCGAGGTTGCCGACGCGTCGGCGCACCGCCGCGATCTCCCGTAACCCGTCACCGAGCAGGCTGCGATTGAGCGGTGACAGTTCCGACATGGTGATGATGTCGTTGGGGGTGTGGCCGGCGGCGAGTTGCTCGACCTGGTGGGTCATCCGAAGGCGCTGCACCATCGCGTACACATCGCACAGCGTGCGCGCGTCGGCGTCGCTGAGCACACCGGACTGCGCCGCGGCCTCGAGCCGGGTCGGGGTGGCCGCCGACGTGACGCCTGCGTTCAGGCCGCCCCAGCGGGCCAGGTTCACGATCGGGGTCACCGCGTGGTTCTTCAGATCGAAGGTGCCGCCGCGCCGCGAGAGCACGTCGCGCAGCGAACGGGTCCGCACCTTGCCCGACAGCACTTCGAGCAGCTGCAGTCGCAACGCATTCGGATGTTCGTCGCGGATCCGGTGAAATGCCGCGGGCACGGTGTGCAGGGACGGGTCACCCCACACCACCCTGGCGTCGATCAACAGCGAGGACATGATCAGACCCTGGTTCTGCAGCGGGTCATCAAGCCATTCCTGGGCGGCTTCGCGCCAATCGTTCTGTGTCCGTGTAAATCTCGTCGATGCCGCGGTCGCGCCGTTGCGATCGTGGGGCAGACCACACGCCTCGAGCAGGTCGTGCACCTGCGAGGCGATCGCCCGCAGCTGCGGTGCGCGGCCCGCGAGATCGTCCCGAAACGACAGCGCGCTGTCGACGTCGGAGGACGGCATGGCCTCACGGCGCGCGACGCTGCCCAGCGTCAGCCATGCGAAACCGTCGATGTCCCCGGTATCCGCCTGGGCGAGAACGAGTTCCAAGGCGCGGCGAACCAGGCTGTCGATGACGACCGAAAGGATGGCACTCGTCGCCGCGGCCTTGGTGCCGTTACGGAAAAGGTCGACAGCGGTACCGGTGACGCGCTGCCCCACGTGCTGCAACTGCGCCGGATCGGCGGCGTCGGCGATGGAGCGTCGCAACATGAAGCTCTGCCGAGCCGAGGCCGCCAGCAGGTCGGCGTCCTCGAGCACCCCCACGACCTCACCGCGCGGGGTCAGCACCGGCATGTGCCGGAGTCCGCACTCGAGCATTTCCATCAGCACACTGTCGGCGGACAGATCAGTCGTGACGGTGCGGGCGGGCGCGCTCATCACCGTCTCGATGGCCACGTCGACCGCCAGCCCGGCTGCCACGACCCGGGTGCGCAGATCGCGATCGGTGAAGATGCCCAGGTTCCCGTCCGGCAGCCGGATCAGCGCGTAGGACACGTGGTGTTCGGTCATGCGGACGACGACGTCACGGACGGCGTCGGTCGGTGAGACCACCAGGACCTCGCCGCGGACGAGTTCGGCGACGGGTCTGCTGTCGGTGGCCGGTGCGATCGTCGGCCGCTCGGCGGCCCGCGGCCACCCGGAGGATGCGAGGAAGGCCAGGCCCGCCGGTTTGGCGAACTGGGCGCGAACCAGCGGCCCGGGCAACTTGATGAGGGTGCTCGCTGTCGTGGCACGGGCTTCGAAGTCCATGCCCGCGCCGGTCAGCAGCGGGGTGTAGCCGAAGATCCCGCCCCGGGTGACCACGTCGATGAGTGCGCCGTCACCACTGGATCTCAGCGCCACTGCGCCCTCGCAGACCATCCACACCTCGTCGGGCACGTGTGACGAATAATCGGCGACGACGGCGCCGGTCCCGAACTCCTCGATCGAGGCCCCGGCGGCGAGCTCGGCGAGTTCGTCCTCCGTCGAGCCCTGGAACGGTGTGTGTTCGGCCAGGAACTCCGGAAGACTCCGGCGGTCAGGCTTCTCTGATGAGGTCGGCACACTTCTCCGCCATGGTCATCACGGTGATGTTCGGGTTGACCGACGGCAGCTTCGGCATCGCCGACGCGTCCACGACCCGAAGGCCGTCGACACCCTTGACCCGCAGTTGCGGATCCAGCACCGCCATCGGATCCGACACAGATCCCATCCGTGCGGTCGCCGCGGGATGGTAGACGGTGTTGTGGCAGCGATGGATGTAGTCGAGCAGTTCGTCGTCGGTGGTGGCGTCGGGCCCGGGCGCCAGCTCGCGGGCGATCCACGGGGCCAGCGGAAGTTGTGCGGCAATGGTCCGGGCCAGCTTGACACCGGCAAGCATGATCCGGTCGTCATAGCCTTCGGGGTCGGTGAAGTAGCGCGGGTCGACCCTGGCACGGTCACGGAAATCACGGGACCGCAAGCGCACCGTTCCACGTGAGCGACCTTGAGTTACGTTGGGCGTCAAGCAGAATCCGTTGTCGGTCGTCGGATATCCGTGCCGCAGGGTGTTCATGTCGAACGGCACGCTGCCGTAGTGCATCATCAGATCAGGCTGGGTCACTCCCTCGTCGACGGTCGTGAACAGACCGATCTCCCACCACTGCGTGGACGTCGTCACCATGGGCCGGGCGGCTTCCCAGAACACCAGACCCTCGACATGATCGTCGAGGTTCGCCCCCACACCCGGCGAGTCGACGCGCACGTCGATGCCGATCTCCCGCAAGTGGGCGGTGGGCCCGATCCCGGAGAGCATCAACAACTTCGGGGTGTCGATCGCCCCTGCGGTGACAATGACCTCCCGACGGGCCGCCACCGTGTCGTAGCCGGTGAGGTCGGGCCGCTGATAGCGAACCCCGGTGGCCCGGTTCGACTCGTCGAACACGATCTCCGAAATCCAGGAGTCGGTGCGAAGTTCCAGGTTCTTGCGGGTGCCCAGAATCGGATGCAGGAACGCTTTCGACGTCGAGTTGCGAATACCGTCCTCGCCGCCGTTGATCTGAAACCAGCCGGCCCCGTTCCGGACGGTCTCACCGCGGTTGAACGCTACCGTCGGCAGTCCCGCCAGCGCGGCGGCTTCGAGAACCGCAACGCCGCAGGGGTCTTCGGGTGGAACGTCACGCAGCAGTACGGTCTCTGTGAGGCGTCGGACCAGGGGCAGCACCTCGTCTGCACCCCACCCGGTGGCACCCATCCCGACCCATTCGTCGAGCGCCTCGGCCGGCGGGTGGAAAGCGATGCACGAGTTGTGCGACGAACAACCCCCCAGGACCTTGGCCCGGGCGTGGCGCATGAAGGAGTTGCCCCGTTCCTGCGGTTCCACCGGGTAGTCCCAGTCGTAGCCGGAGTCGAGCAGATGCATCCACTCCGACAGCACCAGGATCGCGTCGTCTCCGACGTCGGACGGGCCCGCCTCGATCAGGCAGACCGTGACGTCCGGGTCTTCGGACAGCCGCGCGGCCAGGACGCAGCCCGCCGTGCCGCCGCCCGCAACGATGTAGTCGAAGGTTCCCGTTTCAGCCATCGGCACCCGAAACCGTCTCGGCGGCATGGCTCTTCAAGGTGCCGATGTGGTTGCGCCCCTTCAGCGAATACCACAGCAGGCCCGCGCCCAGGATGACGCCGATGTAGAGGAACGCGCCCCAGGTGAAGTACCAGGGCTCGCCGTACACCGCCACCCGAGGCCATGCGAGGTTGATCGCCATTCCGATCCCCCACACCACCGCGACGATGTTGACCGGGAGCCCCCACCTTCCCATCGTGAAATAGCCACCCTCGGCGAGATCTTTTGGCGGCCATTGCCCTTGGAGCCGCTTTTTGAGCAGCGGGCCGGTCACCATGAGATAGGCCAGATAGATCATGATGATGGCTATCGAGGTCAGCACCGTGAAAATCTGGATGTTCGCGATGTTGATGACCAGGATCAGCAGCGCGAGGATGCCGATCGTGACGGCGGGGATGATCGGCGTCTGCGTCTTCGGGTTCACCGTGGCCAGCTTCTCGCCGAACGGCAACGCGTTGTCGCGGGCCATCGCGAAGGTCAGCCGAATTGCGGCGGTGTGTACAGCCAGGCAGCACACCGTGACCGCGATGACGATGCAGACCAGGAAGATCTTGCCCAGCGGTCCCCACATCACCTGCTCGACGATGTACTGCAGGCCCCCGCTGCTCTCACCGAGCTGCGGATCCTGCAGGTTCGGTGCGGCCATCACCGCGAACACCAGGATGCCGCCGCCGATCACGAAGGACGCCAGGATCGCGCGGGCGATCGCCTTCGGGGCGGTGCGGCGCGGTTCGACCGTCTCCTCGCCCAGCGAGCTTGCCGTGTCGAATCCGTACATGACGTAGCCCGACGCCAGCGACGCGATGAGGAACGCACCGAGGAAGCCCATGCTCTCCCCGGCGCCCTATCCGTTGCTGGAGAAGAAGACCTGTGGTCCCCGTTCGACATTGACGGCGAGCAGGAACACGATCAGCACGGCGGCGATCAGCTCGATGAACACGCCGCTCGAGTTGATCATGGCCATCAGCCGAACGCCGAGTGCGTTCACGATCGTGGTGAAGGCGATCAGGATGGAGCCCAACAGCACCGCGTTCGCGGCGTAGTCGTACGTGCCGGTGCCGTCGCCGATGATCTGGAAACCGCTCCACAGCCGCGGCAGGTTGAGCTGGTAGGCCAGTGCCACCGCCGAGATCGTCACGATGGACGCGGTCAGCATGAGCCACCCCGAGGTCCACCCGACGAGCCTGCTGGCGAGCTTCTTGCTCCAGTTGTAGACGGACCCGGCGACCGGGTACTTGGCAGCCAGCTCCATGAAGCACAGTGCGACTGCCATCTGACCGACGAACACGAGGGGCCACGACCACAGATAGGCGGGCCCGGCCGTGCCGAACCCGAAGTAGAAAAGCTGGAACGTGCCGGTCAGGATCGAGATGTAGCTGACCCCTGCGGCGAAACTGGCGAACTTGCCGATGCTGCGGTCGAGTGACTCCTTGTATCCGAAGTCCTCCATACCGCTGTCTGCGTGCGGTTGTTTGATCACCATGTTGCCTGTACCTTTCGGGGCTAGCTCTTGAACCAGCCCGCGGCAGTGGGAGCGGTGTTGTGCCAAATATGCTTGATCTCTTGGTATTCCGCGAGGCCGGTCGGGCCGAGTTCGCGTCCGTTACCCGACTTCCCGAAACCGCCCCACTCCGCAGAAGCGGTGTAGTAGCCGAAATCGTTGAGCCACACCGTGCCGTGCCGCAACGCTCGCACGACACGTTCGCCCCGCGCCATGTCCGATGTCCGGACACCGGCCGCGAGACCGTATTCCGTGTCGTTGCCGAGGGTGATGGCCTCGGCTTCGGTGGTGAACCGCTCGACCGTCAGGATCGGACCGAAGGTCTCCTCGGTGACGATGCGCATCGACCGGTCGCACCGGTCGAAGATCGTGGGTAGGTAGAAGTAGCCGCCGGCCAGCGCAGGATCGTTCGGGCGCGCACCGCCGGTGACCAGCCGAGCGCCCTCCGAGATACCCAGCTTCACATAGCCTTCCACCTTGTCCCGGTGTTGTTCTGACACCAGGGGTCCAGTTTCGCTGGCCGGGTCCATACCGTCGCCCATCGTGATCTTCTCCGCCCGCGCGGCCAGCGCGGCGACGAATGCGTCGGCGATGGATTCCTCGACGATCAACCGGGTGCCCGCCGAGCACACCTGTCCCGAATGCAGGAAGACCCCGGTCAGCACGTGGTCGACGGCGGCGTCCCACCCCGAATCTCCGTCCGCAGGCCCCCCGACGTCGGCGAACACGATGTGCGGATTCTTGCCGCCGAGTTCCAAAGCCACCTTGGTGACGTGGGTAGCGGCGGTCTTCGCGATGGTGCGCCCGGTGGCCAGCCCACCGGTGAAGGAGATGAAATCGACGTCCGGATTGTCGGTCAACGCGGCCCCGAGGACGGCACCGCTGCCCTGCACGAGGTTGACCACTCCGGGCGGCACCCCGGCCTCCTCGAGGAGGTGCGCGAATGCGATGGTGGTCAGCGGCGTGACCTCGCTCGGTTTTGCGACCATGGTGCAACCGGCCGCCAGCGCCGGCGCCACCTTCCACGACATCTGTAGCAGCGGGTAGTTCCACGGCGCGATCAGCACGCACACGCCGATCGGTTCACGCACGACGCGGCTGATCACGGCGGCGTCACCGACGTCGACGACGCGGTCGGCCTCCGCGCCGACAAGCTTGGCGTAGTACCGGAAAACCGATGTGACGTCATCGATGTCGATGCGACTTTCCGCCAATGTCTTGCCGGTGTCGGTGGTTTCGAGACGAGCCAGCGATTCCTTGTCACGTTGTAGGAGGTCTGCCACGCGCTCCAGCAGTGCAGCGCGCTCGTTGACGGGCGTGGCGCGCCACGCTCCGTCGTCGAAGGCTGTTCTGGCCGCGGTCACGGCTGCCAGCGCGTCGTGGGGGGTGGCCTCGTCGACGACCGCCGCCACACCGCCGTCAGCGGGGTTGATGATGTCGCGGGTGCCTCCATCGGAGGCGTGACGCCACGAGCCGCCGATCCAGAGATCGGGTTCACCGTTCATGGCTCTGTCGACCCCCTTGCCGTCTACACCGGAGCAGCAGCCAGTCGGGACATTACCCAGTGATGGAACTCCGCGATGTGATGTTCGGCCGGAACGAGCACTCCGCCGTTACGGTAGGCGCGCGACGACATCGCCGGCTGGGTGCGCTCGCACGCGTCGAAATCCTGCACGTTGACCCGGTGAAACAGCTCGACGGACCGGGAAACGTCCCGATCGGAGCCGACCACCTCGCCGGTGTAGAGCCAATCGCATTCCACCACCGTGCGATCCGCTGCCACCGGATACATCCGGTGGAAGATGACGTGGTCGGGTACCAGGTTTATGAAGACGTTCGCCTTCACGGTGATCGCGTAGTAGCGGCGGTCCTGATCGTCGGTGATCCCGGGCAGCCGGTCGAACCCTTGCCCGCCGTCGACGGTGAATCCCGCGACTTCAGGGCCGAATTCGGCACCGAGTCCGACGTTCGCCTGGGCGGCAAGGCCTCGCGCGAACTCGGGTAGTACGCCGACGAGTTCGGGGTGGATCGAGCTGCAGTGGTAGCACTCCATGAAGTTCTCCACGATCAGCTTCCAGTTCGCCGCGACCTCGTAAACCACGCGGTGCCCCACGTCGAGTCCGCCGATGCCGTAGCGATTGATGGCGTCGGTGTCGCCGAGCGTCTTGGTCGCCTCGGCGAGCACGTCCTCGAACGGAGGCGGGGTGTCGGACAGACACACCCAGGCGTACCCGAGCCACTCGGTCAGCGCCACGGGCACCAGTCCGTAGCGGTACCGGTCGATCGGGGCTCCCTCGTCGTCGGTCAATGTTCCGATGTTGGGCGCGGCCATGAGTTTGCCGTCGAGTGCGTAGGTCCAGGAGTGGTACGGGCAGCGCAGGGTTCGCTTGACCTCGCCCTCGGATTCCACGCAGAGCTGGGCGCCGCGATGTCTGCACACATTGAGGAAGGCTCGAAGCAAGCCGTCGCGACCGCGGATCAGCAGCACGCTCTCGCGACCGACCTGAACCTTCTTGAACTTCCCCGGCAGCGCAAGGTCCGAGGAGCGCACCGCGCAGAACCATGTGTTCTCGAAGATGTGTTCCTGCTCGGAGGCGAATACCTCGGCGCTGGTGTAGTACTTGCCGGCCAGGGTGGGCAGCAGCGCGGGCGGAGGAAAGGCAGTCACAGGGTCGTCACCAATCTGCGGGGGTCGAACAGCGAGATCGGGTGCGTCGTTGCACCGGTGGTGGCGAGATCGGCGAGGATTTCCCCAACCACGGGAACGAATTTGAAGCCGTGCCCGGAGAACCCGCACGCCACCGTCACATTCTCGGTGTCGGGGTGGCGGGCAATCACGAAATGTTGATCCGGGGTGTTGGAGTACATGCACGTCGCCGAGTGGACGCACGGTCCGTCCAGGGCGGGCAGCAATTGCGCTGCACGGTCGCGCATTTCACGGATCTCCTGATCGTGCACGGTCCGGTCGATGGTGTCCGGCGTGCACTCGATGCCCTTGCGGAAGAACGCGACCTTGACGCCGCCGCGAGGTCCGTCGATGGAAGGGAAGCCATAGATCTGCATGCCGGAGGCGTCCTCGTCGATGAAGATCGGGTGATCGATGAACGGTTCGATGCCGCCCAACGGATCGAGCCAATAGAGCACCTGACGTTCGACGGTGATGGGGATCCCGAAGTCGGCCAGCAGCTGCGGCGCCCACGCTCCGGGGCAGATCACCACCTGTCCGGCCGTGTACGTACCTGCGGCCGTCCGGACGGTGACACCACTGCCCGTCTCGGACCACTCGAGAACCTCCTCACCGAAGCGCAGCGTTGCTCCGGCTCTCTCGGCAAGGTCGAGATGGGCTTGCACCGTGAGCTCGGGGCGCGCGAACCCGGCCTTGGCTTCGAAGAGCGCGATGTCGCCCGGCTGGGGGGTGAAGTTGGGGAACCGCTGCCGGATCTCGTTCTCGTCCAGGAGATCGTGCGGCAGATCCCACTCCTGGCTCGCCCGCAAGCTGCCGGCCACAGTCAGGCAATCGGGGGGCCCGATGAACAGCCCGCCCGTCATGCGGTACACGTCACGTCCACTGGCCTTGGCGAGCTCGTCCCACAGCTCATAGGCACGGAGCAGCAGCGGCACGTAGGCCGGATCCTCGAAGTAGGACTGCCGGATGATGCGCGAGCCGCCGTGGCTGGACCCCTTGTCGTGAGCGGGAGTGAACTTCTCCAGCCCCAGTACGCGCTGTCCGCGTGCGGCGAGATGGTAGGCCGCAGCGCTGCCCATGCCACCCAGCCCGATGACGATGACGTCGTAAGTCACACCGTCACCTCTTGATCCGCGACATCTCGGGGTCGACGACCGGCTCGGCGTGCACGACAGCGCGGTGCGTCGCGCCGCGGTAGGCGACCGTGACGACGTCGCCGACGGCCACCGCCGCAGGAAGCCACGCGTACGCGATGGTCCGCCCGATGGTTGTGGAAAAGCCCGCGCTCGTGACGTACCCGACGCAGCGACCGGCGACCGACACCGGCTCCTTGCCGAGCACCACAGCGGCGGGGTCGTCGAACACGATGCTGCGCAGCACTTTCTCGGGCTCTGGAGCCTGCTCCAAGGCGGCCTTTCCGACGAAGTCCGCGTCCTTGGACATTCGCACCGCGAAATCTAAACCCGCCGCGGCGGGCCGGTGTTCGGCGGTCATATCGGTCCCCCAGCTGCGATAGCCCTTTTCGATGCGCAGGCTGTTGAAAGCGATGCGGCCGGCCGGGATGATGCCGAAAGGTTCACCCGCTGTGGCGATGAGATCCCAAAGTGCACAACCATATTCGGCGCTCGTGTAGATCTCCCATCCGAGTTCGCCGACGTAGGAGACCCGCATCATCGTGACCGGGATGGCGCCGAGGTAGGTCTGCATCGCGCGGAAATACTTGAAACCGTCGTTGCTCACGTCATCGGGGCACAGCGGCGCGATGACGTCGCGAGCGTCGGGACCCCACACGCCCAGACAGCACGTCCCCCCGGTGATGTCCCGCAGCATGACGTCGGCCGGCTTGCGCCGCGAGAGCCAGTCGAAGTCCATCGGGGAGTTGGCGCCGACCTGGAAGATATCGGGCGCAAGGCGTGCGACGGTGAGATCGCTGCGAATACCGCCGGTTTCGTCGAGCAGCAGCGAGTAGGTGACCGACCCTACGCTCTTGTCGACGTTGTTGGTGGTCATCTTCTGCAGGTACGCGGCGGCACCGGGGCCCGACACCTCGTACCGGGTCAGCGGGGTCATGTCGAACATGGCGACATGCGCGCGGGTCCAGTGCGCTTCGGCGATGGAGATCGGCGACCAGAACCTTGCCGCCCACTCGTCGCGGTCGGGCACAACGAGGCCGTCCTCGAAAAGCCGTTGCGCCAGAGCTGCATTGGACTCAAACCAGGCCGGCCGTTCCCAGCCCCCGCCCTCGTAGAAGTACGCGCCGAGTTCGGTCTGGCGGCCATGGAACGGGCTCGTGCGCAAGCCGCGTAGGGCCGTGCGGTACTGGTGGGGATGGACGATGTCGTAAACCTCGACGAACGCCTGCGAGCTGGTCTGCAGGACGAACTCAGGGCTGCGTGCGACGTCTTCGAATCGGTAGAGGTCGCATTCGTGGGTGTCGACGGACGGCGCACCGTCCACGATCCATTCGGCGGTGGCCCTGGCGACCCCGGCCGAGTGGGTGACCCACACGGCCTCGGCCACCCAGAATCCGGGCAGCTCGCGGTGCTCGCCCATGATCGAGAATCCGTCGGGAGTGAACGAGAAGATGCCGTTGAAAGCCTCGTCGAGCTTCGAATCCCCCAGTGCGGGAATCAGTTCGGCAGCTGCCTGCCAGGCGGGGGCGAAGTCCTCTTCGGTGAACGGCATCATCGACGGCATCGGCTCACCGGCGGTGTCGGCGAGCAGCGTCGTCATGTCCACGGGCATCGGCTTGTGGCTGTAGGAACCGATTCCGAGGCGGTCGACGTGCTCACGGAAGTAGAGGTCCTGGTCCTGGTGCCGCAGGATCGGCAGACCCGCCTCGGCGAGCTCGGTGTTGCGGCCGACGAGGTCGGGGATCTGCCCCGTGCGCGCGTACTGGTGCGCCATCGGGACGAGCGGGAGGACGAGCCCGACCTGCTTGGCGAACTGCGCGCCCCAGAAGCCGGCGGCACACACCACGACGTCGGCCTCGATGACGCCGTCTGTAGTCCGTACGCCGGTGACGCGGTGACCGTTGTCGAGCACTCCGAGCACCTCGGTGCGCGGGCGAAGCGTGGCTCCCCTCGCCTCGGCGCGGCGGGCCTGAGCCTCCGCGGCGCGCAGCGCCTTCGCCAGGCCGTCGGCCGGGGTATGGAAGCCGCCGAGGATGCGATCGCGATCGATGAGCGGGTGCAGGCGCACGCATTCGGCGGGAGTGAGGAGATGGCCCTCAATACCCCAGGATTGCGCCCAGCCGGCTTTGCGATGCAGGTCCGCCCACCGGTCGAAGGTGGTGGCGACCTCAAGCCCCCCGACGGGATTGAACGCCCAGCCGCCGGGGTGATCGAGGGCGTTGAATTTCTCGACCGTGTATTTGGCGAAGGCGGTCATGGTCTTGGACGGGTTGGTCTGGAACACGAGTCCCGGCGCGTGGGAGGTGGAGCCTCCGGTGGCGAACAGTGGCCCGCGGTCGACGACGGTGACGTCGGTCCATCCGCGCGCGGTCAGCTCGTCGGCGAGCGAAGTGCCGACGATTCCGGCACCGATCACGACGACTTTAGGCATGCCTCGACCGCTTTCATGTCAGAGAGGAAACTGCGAACTCTTAAGTTGCGTCATGCGCAACGCGATGCGTTATGCGCAACAAAATCATCCACCCTCACGGGACGGGACGCAAGATGGACACGCAAAAGCGTTCCTGTGAGTGTGCGGCGCGCGCGAAAGTCGCCACCGAGGGTGCGTCCAGGGCGGCGTTGTCGACGATTTCTCGCCCTACACGCACGCTCGGCGCGGAAAGGAGTTACTCGGCGGGCGTGTTGTCGCCGGCTTCGGCCGACTTTTCGGCGGGGGCGGGCAGCAGCGCTTCCAAAGCCGCCCCTGTGATACGGCGGAACGCCCGGCGGGGCCGGTTCGCATCCAGGATCGCCACCTCGAGGGTCGACGGGCCCAGCGTCCGCGCTTCCGCACCGTTGCCGCCGGCGCCCAGCGCTGCCACCGCGATCGACACCGCATCACCGAGGCTCGCGTTCTCGGTGTAGGACCCGTTGAGCGCGGTCGTGATCGGTTCGGTGGTGCCGCCCATCACCACGAAGTGGGGTTCGTCGGCGATGGACCCGTCATAGGTGATCCGGTAGAGCTCAGGCGCTTTCGTCTCGCCGTAATGCGCGACCTCGGCCACGCACAGTTCGACCTCGTACGGCTTGGCCTGCTCGGTGAAGATCGTGCCCAGCGTCTGGGCGTACACGTTGGCCAACTGACGGCCCGTCACATCGCGGCGCGAGTAGGCATAGCCCTGCGTGTCGGCGAACCGTATCCCGCCGCTGCGCAGGTTGTTGAACTCGTTGAACCGGCCGACGGCGGCGAAACCCACGCGGTCGTAGAGTTCGCTCACCTTCTGCAACGACCGCGACGGGTTCTCCGCGACGAACAGCACACCGTCGGCATAGGCGAGCGCGATCACGCTGCGGCCGCGGGAGATCCCTTTACGCGCAAGCTCCGAACGCTCGCGCATCGCCTGCTCGGGTGAGATGAAATACGGAAAACTCACAGCTCGTCACCTCGAACGGGCTCGGCATCCGGCCCGAAAGTATCTGCCCGCGAACGACTCTCGATGATCTCTCGGCACAGCGCGGCGATCTGCTGCTCAGAGATCTCGGCGGCGCCGTCGGCGTTGATCACGACCGCCGTCGGGAAAATGCCCCGCACCAGATCCGGTCCGCCGGTCGCGGAATCGTCGTCGGCGGCATCGTAGAGCGACTCGATCGCGACCCGCAGCGCCGAGTCGGCGTCGCGGACCTGAGAGTAAAGCTTCTTCATCGAGGATTTGGCGAAGATCGAGCCGGAACCCACCGACTGATACCCCTCTTCCTCCAGGTTGTGACCGCCCGCCGCGTCGAACGACACGATGCGGCCCGCCCCCTCGGGATTCGGATCGTCGAGGTCGTAACCGGCGAGAAGTGGCAGCGCGACGAAGCCCTGCAGAGCGGCCCCGAGGTTCCCGCGCACCATCGTCGCGAGCCTGTTCACCTTGCCGGCGAACGTCAGCGCAACACCCTCGAGCTTCTCGTAATGCTCCAGTTCCACCGCATACAGCCGCGCGAATTCGACGGCGATCGCGGCGGTGCCTGCGATGCCGGTGACGGTGTAATCATCTGTGATGTACACCTTCTGCACGTCGCGGCTGGCGATCATGTGCCCCTGCGTGGCGCGGCGGTCACCGGCCATCACCACTCCGCCGGGAAACTTCAGCGCGACGATCGTGGTGCCGTGCGGCACCGCATCCGTCGGTACCGGGCCGCCGCCGGAGCCGGGAAGCAGGTGGGGCGCCTGGTGGCGCAGGAAGTCCGAAAACGAGGACGGATTCACGCCGCCATGAGACATGGCCGACGGCGCAGCAAAAGCGCCGGGTAGAGCGGACGGAAAGGCGGACTTATCTCGATCCGGCCAGGTCACTGTCCACCCTTCTGCACGTATGCACGCACGAAGTCCTCGGCGTTCTCCTCAAGGACGTCATCGATTTCGTCCAGCAGGTCGTCCGTCTCCTCGGCAAGCTTTTCACGGCGCTCTTGACCGGCGCCCGAGTTGCCGGAGAGGTCGTCGTCATCGCCGCCTCCGCCGCCACGCTTGGTCTGCTCCTGAGCCATCGCCGCCTCCTGCGTAAGTCTTCTCACCCTTGCGGGCATTCGACCGTCTGCCCCCCGGTCTCACCACACTACCGGGCGGTGCCGGGATTGCTGGGGATAGCTCGATCAGGTCGTCAACTGTTCGACCAGTTCGACAGCGCTGTCGACGGAGTCCAGCAGCGCCCCGACGTGTGACTTGCTGCCCCGCAGCGGCTCCAAAGTCGGGATGCGCACCAGCGAGTCGCCGCCCAGGTCGAAGATCACCGAGTCCCAGCTCGCCGCGGCGATGTCGGCTCCGAAGCGCCTCAGGCACTCGCCCCGGAAGTACGCGCGGGTGTCGGTCGGTGGATTGTCCACGGCGTCGAGCACCTGCTGTTCGGTGACCAGCCTCTTCATCGAGCCCCGAGCCACCAGCCGGTTGTAGAGTCCCTTGTCGAGCCGCACGTCGGAGTACTGCAGGTCGACCAGATGCAGCCGGGGAGCATTCCAGCCGAGGTTCTCGCGTTGGCGGAAACCCTCCAGCAGGCGCAGCTTGGCGGGCCAGTCCAGCAGGTCCGCACACTCCATCGGGTCACGCTCGAGCAGATCCAGGACATGCGCCCAGGTCTCCAGCACATGGGAGGCGCGCGGGTCCGGATCGCGGCTGTCGACGAGCTTGGCGACGCGGTCGAGGTAGATCCGCTGCAGCGCGAGTGCGGTCATCTCCCGTCCGTCGGCGAGCGCGACGGTGGCGCGCAGGGACGGATCGCGCGAGACGACGTGGACCGCGTGCACCGGGCGAGCGAGCGCCAGGTCGGTGAGGTCGACCCCGATCTGGGGCCCTTCCTCGATCAGGTCGAGCACCAGCGATGTGGTGCCGAGCTTGAGGTAGGTCGAGGTCTCGGCGAGGTTGGCGTCGCCGATGATGACGTGCAGCCTGCGGTACTTGTCGGCGTCGGCGTGCGGTTCGTCGCGGGTGTTGATGATGCCGCGCTTGAGCGTGGTCTCCAGACCGACCTCGACCTCGATGTAGTCCGAGCGCTGCGAGAGCTGGAAGCCGGGCTCGTCGCCGGAAGGACCGATCCCGACCCGGCCCGAACCGGTGACCACCTGGCGGGACACCATGAACGGGGTCAGCCCCGCGATGACGGCCGAGAACGGCGTCTGACGGCTCATCAAATAGTTCTCGTGCGAGCCGTAGGACGCGCCCTTGCCGTCGACGTTGTTCTTGTAGAGCTGGAGCTTCGCCGCGCCGGGCACGCTCGCGACGTGACGCGCCGCGGCCTCCATGACGCGCTCCCCCGCCTTGTCCCAGATGACCGCGTCCATCGGGTCCGTGCATTCCGGCGCGGAGTACTCGGGGTGGGCGTGGTCGACGTAGAGACGAGCACCGTTGGTCAGGATCATGTTCGCCGCACCGACCTCGTCGGCGTCGACGACGGGTGGCGGTCCCGACGACCGGCTCAGATCGAAACCGCGGGCGTCGCGCAGCGGTGACTCCACCTCGTAGTCCCACCGGGTGCGCTTGGCACGCTGGATGCCCGCGGCCGCGGCATAGGCCAGCACCGCCTGGGTCGACGTCAGGATCGGATTCGCGGTCGGATCGGACGGCGACGAAATGCCGTACTCGACCTCTGTTCCGATGATCCGTTGCATACCGACCAGCGTAAAGGTCCGCGCGGCGGGCCCTCTCGCGTGGTGAGATTTACCCGCTATGGCCTCGAAGAAAGCAGAGACCCCCAAGACCGCGGACAGGCTCGCGGCCGAGCGCTGGTTTCTCCGGCACGGCCTGCCCGCCGTGCTGCGCCCAGGTGTCCTGGTGACACGGGTATGGACGCGGTCGGCGCCCACCCTTGCAGGACTCGCCGTGATGATGACGTTCTCGATGTTCGTCGTCGGCGTGACCGGTGAATACACGGTCGACATCAACGGCGCGCCGACACGAACCGAATGGTTCGTGATCGCGGTCCTACTGCTCGTCGTCCCCCTCGCCGGGCTGATCGGCTGGTTCGTGTCGCGCACCGATGACGCACGGCTGCGTGCGACGGTGTCCTCGGCGTCGCTGGCCATCTCGACTGTCGGCAGCATCTATGCGGGCCCCAGCGCTCGTGTCTTCGCCGACCTGGTCGCCGAGCTCATCGTCGTGGTGCTGATATTCGTCTGTACCGCAACGGGAGTCGGCGCGATTCTGGGCTGGGCGATCCGGATGACTCTGAGCAACCTTGCATCCATCGGAAACCTGCTTCTCGGTGCCCTGCCGGTGATGCTGCTGACGGTTCTGGTCTTCTTCAACGGGCCGGTCTGGACGATGGCGGGCATCATCAGCCGTCCCCGGCTCTGGCTGGGGTTGATCTTCCTGATGCTCATCGCTGTCGCGTTCCTGGTCTCGGGAACCCTGAGCCGGGTACGTCCGATTCTGCGGCCTGATGCCAAGCGGCCCGAGGACGCCGAACAGCTGGCCGGGACTCCGTTCGCGGCGATGCCGGACCGCCCGCGGCGGGTGCCGCTGTCCAAACCGGAGCGGCTCAACGTGGTTTTCGTGCTGGCGATGTCGCAGATCGTCCAGGTGCTCACGGTCTCGGTGGTGACAGGTCTGCTGTTCCTCACCCTCGGCCTGATTCTGATCAGCCCGGAGTTGCTGGCCGCATTGACCACCAACGCGTCGTTGGACGGCCATTTCCTCGGTATGACGCTGCCGGTGCCCAACGCGCTGATCCAGATCACGATGTTCCTCGTCGCGCTGACGTTCATGTACCTGGCCGCGCGTGCCGTCGGCGACAAGGAGTACCGGGCGCAGTTCCTCGACCCCCTGCTCGAGGATCTGCGGCTCACCCTGGTGGCCCGCGACCGCTACCGCACCGTGACGGCCGGGCAATGAGCGCGGCGAAGCCGGAGGGGCTGCGGCCGATCCACGACTGGTTCCTGCATCGGGGCCTGCCTCTGGTGCTCACCCGTCGGGTCCGGGCCCGCAAGCTCGTCCGGCGGTCGGCGCCGATGGTCAGTGCGGTCGGCGCGCTCACCGCGCTGACCATGCTCGCGGCCGACCTGACGGGCGACGAACCCGACTACGGGTATGCGGCCAGGCTGGGCGCGATCGCGGTGGTGCTCGTCGCGGCGCCCTTCGTCCTGGAGATCCTGCATCGGCTGGGCACGCGGGTCGGCGAGGCGCTGCGCCGCTGGGCAGCGGTTCTGGTGATGGCGATCTTCGTGGTGGTCATGCCGCTGACCGTGAGCGGATGGTCGCAGGCCGCCGCCACCGAGGCGCCGATCTTCGTCGTGATATCGCTGCTGGCGATCTGGCTGACCTACCTGGGGTTCGGCTCGATCGCGTTGTGGGCCTTCCGGTTCGCGTGGCTGCAACTGGGTGCGCTGGGCACACTGATGAGCCGCGCCCTGCCGCTTCTGATGCTGACGGTGGTCGTGTACTTCACCGGTGAGCTGTGGCAGCTGGCGGCCCGCATGAGTCGCGAAAGGCTCTGGCAGACAATCGGTTTCCTCAGTGCCGTGGCGTTGTTCTTCATGGTCGCCACGATCCGCGACGAGGTCAGGGCCCTGCGCCAGGACCGATCCGAGCGTCAGGATCCCCACGCGCTGCTGGCCGGTACGCCACTGGAGTCGCTACCCGCCGATCCGGCCACCCGCACACCGTTGTCGAAGGCCGAGCAGATGAACGTCGTGGCCGTCATGGTGGTGTCGCAGGCGATCCAGGTCGTGCTGTTCACCGCCGGGCTCTTCGCGTTCTTCCTGGCTCTCGGGATCATCGCGATCCCCGACGACGTCACCGTCCTGTGGTCGGCCGAGCAGATGTGCGCAGTCGGCGAGCCCCCCTGTGCCGGAACGTGGTTCGGTGTCCACATCCCGATACCGCAGACCGTCGTGCACACCTCGCTGTTCGTCGCGGTGCTGTCCGGGCTGTACTTCACGGTGAGCACCAGCGTCGACCCGCTCTATCGCCAGCGCTTCTTCGAACCGCTGATCGACGACGTCGCGGTCAGCCTGGCCGGGCGCGATGCCTACCTTGAGATCGAGCGACGGGCTACATTCACGTCGTGACCAACGTGTTCGGTAAGCGCTACGGCGAGGTCCTCCTCGTGCATGTGGACGACACCGGCCCGCAGGCAACCGTCTACAACACCTATCCGCTCAACGACTGCCCCGCTGAACTGTGGACGAAACTCGACGCGCAGGCCATCGCGGCCGAACACCACGCGGTCGCCGCGCTGCTCAACGGGCCGCGCTACTGGCTGATGAGCCACATCGAGAAAGACGGCGGCACCGAGACCGAGCGGGAGACGTTCGGCGGCATCGAAATGCTGCGGCAGGCGACGGTCGCCTTGTCGTCGATGAATCCTTCGCCGTATTCGGTCAACCGGGTCGACCGACGAGCCGCGTTCATCTACGACGCAGGAAGCCCGGTGTTCGAACTCGTCGACGCCGAGGGCCGCCAATGGGTCATGCAGACCTACAGCCAGACCGTCGAACCGAACCTGACACTGGACGACCTGCCCGACCTGGCCTCCAGGCTTACGCTGCCCGACGGATGGAGCTACCGGACCCGCACGCTGGATGAGCCGTTGCGAGTGGACACCACGACGGTGAAGGCCAGCGTGCTGCAGGACGATCTCGCGAACAGCTATTCGCTGCTGGCGTGATCAGCACTGATTGGGTCGCGCCACCTCAAGCTCGGGCGGAGTGTCGCCGGAGACCTCTTCGCCGGCCTCTGGCGACTGCGAGCACACCTCCCAATAGGTGAGGTTGATCTGCTCGAAGGGCGGTCCCGACGCAACCGACGTCTCCGGGGAGACGGCGCCCTCGCTGGCCTCCAGGACGGCGTCCGTCGCACTCTGGAGAAGCTCGCCCTCGACGTCGGGCATCTTCCACTCGTCGGCCATCGCGGGGCTTGCGGCGCCCACCGCCGTCGCGAACAACAGAGACGACACGGCGAGGACGCGTGCGGCATAGCTCTTCATGAGGCTCCCTGATCGTGATGACTTTGGCGCGAAAAATACGCGCGCCAGATGACACGACGAAGTCAGGGATGTGAACAGTCCGTGCCGAATCCGGGTCCGAGGCGATCACCTCGGACCCGGCTCCCGGTTAGAGGTACTGCCCGAGGTTGGACTCGGTGTCAATCGCCCTGCTGGCACTCGACGACTTGCCGGTGACGAGGGTACGGATGTAGACGATCCGCTCGCCCTTCTTGCCCGAAATCCTGGCCCAGTCATCAGGATTCGTGGTGTTGGGCAGATCCTCGTTCTCGGCGAACTCGTCGACGATCGAGTCGAGCAGGTGCTGGATGCGCAGACCGGGCTGACCGGTCTCCAACACCGCCTTGATCGCGTTCTTCTTGGCCCGGTCCACGACGTTCTGGATCATGGCGCCGGAGTTGAAGTCCTTGAAGTACATGACTTCCTTGTCACCGTTGGCGTAGGTGACCTCCAGGAACCGGTTGTCGTCGATCTCGGCATACATCCGGTCGACGACCTTCTCGATCATCGCCTTGATCGTCGCTGAGCGGTCGCCGGAGAACTCGGCGAGATCGTCGACGTGGATCGGTAGATCCTCGGTGAGGTACTTGCTGAAGATGTCCTGCGCCGACTCGGCATCGGGCCGTTCGATCTTGATCTTGACGTCCAGGCGGCCGGGCCGCAGGATCGCCGGGTCGATCATGTCCTCACGGTTGGAGGCGCCGATGACGATGACGTTCTCCAGTCCCTCGACACCGTCGATCTCACTGAGAAGCTGTGGGACGACGGTCGTTTCGACGTCGGAGCTCACGCCCGTGCCGCGGGTGCGGAAGATCGAGTCCATCTCGTCGAAGAACACGATCACCGGGGTGCCTTCGGAGGCCTTCTCACGGGCCCGCTGGAAGATCAGCCGGATGTGACGCTCGGTCTCACCGACGAACTTGTTGAGCAGCTCGGGACCCTTGATGTTGAGGAAGTAGCTCTTCGCCTCGCGGGCGTCGTCACCACGAACCTCGGCCATCTTCTTGGCCAGCGAGTTGGCGACCGCCTTGGCGATCAGCGTCTTGCCGCAGCCGGGCGGACCGTAGAGCAGCACACCTTTGGGCGGCCGCAGCGAGTACTCCCGGTAGAGCTCCTTGTGCAGGAACGGCAGCTCGACCGCGTCGCGGATCTGCTCGATCTGACGACCCAGCCCGCCGATGTCGTTGTAGCTGACGTCGGGCACCTCTTCGAGCACGAGGTCTTCGACCTCGGCCTTGGGGACCCGCTCGAACGCGTAACCGGCCTTGGTGTCGACGAGCAGCGAGTCGCCGGGCCGCAACTTGCGGGGCCGGTCGTCGGTCAGATCGTTCTCGTCGGCGTAGGAATCCTCGGGCAGATGCTCGGCCGCGACCAGGGGCTCGGCCAGCCAGACGATGCGCTCCTCGTCGGCGTGGCCGACCACGAGGGCCCGGTGCCCGTCGGCGAGGATCTCGCGAAGCGTGCTGATCTCACCCACGGATTCGTAGGTGCCGGCCTCAACGACGGTGAGCGCCTCGTTCAGACGAACCGTCTGGCCCTTCTTCAGCGCTTTGGTGTCGATGTTGGGCGAGCACGTCAGCCGCATCTTGCGACCCGAGGTGAACACGTCGACCGTGTCGTCGTCCTGCACGCCCAGCAGCACGCCGTAGCCGCTGGGCGGCTGACCGAGCCGGTCGACCTCTTCCCGGAGCGCCAGCAACTGCTGGCGCGCCTCTTTCAAGGTGTCCATCAGTTTGGCGTTCCGGGCGGCCAGAGAGTCGATCCGCGCCTCGAGCTGGTGAACATCTCGTGCACTGCGCAAACCGCTTTGGGAACCAACAGCATTCTCGAGCTGTTCTCGCAAGGTCGCTGCCTCACGTCGCAGCTGTTCGAGCTCTGCCGCGTCTTCGCTGGACAGGTGGCTACTAGGGGATGTTCCAAAGGCGTCAGAGGCTCCGGAACGCTCGGACTCACTCATGCTGAGCTCCTTTCCCACACCCGATGTTGGTGCGGTAACAACTTCAAAGCTACCGGCGATTCAGACATTGTGTGTGCTCTAGGAATTCGACACACCAGCAACACTGTTAGCCTCTGTAGATCAGTTCGGCAGAACGGAAGGACAGCCGTGACCCTGAAATCCCTCGTTACCAGCCTTACCGCTGGGGCAGCAGCCGCCGCATTCGTCGGTGGTGCAGCCGCGGGTGTGACCTCGATTGCAACCGGTGCCGGGATCGCGTCAGCCTCGCCCGTCGCGTTCGGTGCGCCGCTGCCTGCCGCTCCCGCTCCCGATCTCCAGGGTCCGCTGGTGACGACGCTGAGCGCGCTCGCCGGCCCGGGATCGTTCGCAGGTGGCAAGGGGTCCTACATCGAAGGTGGCCTCGGCCGCATCGAGGCCAGGGTCGCGGACAACAGCTACAACAATGCCGCCGCGCAGGGCTACTTCCCGCTGAATTTCGTGGTGTCCAACATCGACCAGAACGGCCCGGTGGCCACCGCGAGCGTCACCGCGACCGCGCGGACGGGCGCGGCGGCCTCCCAGAACGTCGTCTTCGTCGCGGGCCCGAGCCCGACCGGCTGGCAGATCTCGAAGCAGTCGGCCCTGGCGCTGCTCAGCGCCGTCGGTGGCTGACCGCTTCTGACAGAACTGTGACGCCGGCGCGTCCACCCTTCTCAGTCCGTTGCGCCGCCACACTGGGTGTGGCGGCGCTCGGGCTGTCCGGGTTCCTGAGTGGGTGTGGTCAGCCCGAGCCTCCCGCAGTCACCCCGTCCTCGACAGCCGCGCCCACGCCATCGGCCGGGCACTCCGATCCGATTCCCGATTCTCCGGGCGGCCCTCCGCTTCCGCCCGCGAACGCTCTGACCGACGTGATGGCCCGGCTGGCCGATCCGGCAGTTCCCGGCGACCAAAAAATCACGCTGATCGAACAGGGCACTCCCGACGAGGGTGCCGGCCTCGACCGCTTCGCGATCGCGCTGCGCGACAATGCGGCTCTGCCCCTGACCTTCGAGGCGAGGGACCTGGCATGGTCACAGGCTGTGCCAGGCAATGTCGTCACCACGATGGTCATCAAGCAGGCCAACCCCCAGGGCAGCGAGTTCCGCTATCCGATGGAGTTCTCGCCCTCCGACGGGTCGTGGCTGCTGACGCGGCAGACCGCGGACCTGCTGCTCGAGCTCGACACCGCCGCTGCGAGCCCGCCGCGCTGACCGCATGTGGATCGGCTGGCTGGAGTTCGACGTCCTGCTCGGTGACGTGCACTCACTCAAACAGAAGCGCTCGGTCGTCCGGCCGTTGATCGCCGAGTTGTCGCGCCGGTTCGCGGTGTCGGCGGCCGAGAGCGGCGACCAGGATCTGCACCGGCGCGCGGGCATCGGTATCGCCCTGGTCGCCGCTAACCGCGCGCACGTGGTGGACGTCCTCGACGCCGCCGAACGCCTGGTGGCCGCCCGCCCCGAAATCGCGTTGCTCGCCGCGCGGCGCGGACTCATCAAGAGCACCGACGACTAGATCGTCGGTCGCTTCTTGCGCAGCGGAACCGGAGCGACCGCGCCGGGCGCGAGCTTGCGCGCGCTGATCAGAAACGCCGTGTGCCCGCGCATCGTGTGTTCCGGACGCACCGCCAGGCCCACGACGTGCCAGCCTCGCTGCATGCTCTCCCACGACCTCGGCTCGGTCCAGCACTGCTGCTCGCGCAGCGCCTCGACGGTCTTGGACAGCTGGGTAACCGTGGCGACGTAGATCATCAGAACCCCGCCGGGGACGAGCGCGTTCGCGACCGTGCCCAGGATCTCCCACGGGGCCAGCATGTCCAGCACCACCCTGTCGACCTCCGGCCCGTCATAGTCGCAGACATCGGCGGTCACCAGATCCCAGTTCGACGGCTGTTCGCCGAAGAACGTCACGACGTTGCGCAGCGCGTGTTCGGCGTGGTCCTCGCGCAGCTCATAGGACGTCACGCGCCCCTGCGGCCCGACCGCGCGCAGCAGCGAGCACGTCAGCGCACCCGAGCCGGCTCCCGCCTCCAGCACCCGAGCACCGGGGAAGATGTCGCCCTCGTGGACGATCTGCGCCGCATCCTTCGGATAGACCACCTGGGCGCCGCGCGGCATCGACATCACGTAGTCGACGAGCAGCGGCCGGAGCACGAGGAACTGGTCCCCGTTGGTCGACTTGATCACGCTGCCTTCGGGCAACCCCACGACGTCGTCGAGGGAGATGATGCCTCGGTGGGTGTGGAACTCGCCGCCAGGCTTGAGCAGCATCGTGTAGCGCCTGCCCTTGGCATCGGTGAGCTGCACTCGATCACCGACTTCGAACGGGCCTGTTCTGCGCACGGTTGACCAGCCTGCCAGTAGACGCGCCGGGCCGGGTCTCCGGGGTTGTCCGACCGCGGTCCTACTGTGAATCCCATGAACGAGCCGGTGAGACGCCCCGCGTTGTCGCCGTCGCGCGCCGCGGATTTCAAGCAGTGCCCTCTGCTGTACCGATTCCGCGCGATAGACCGCCTTCCGGAGCCGTCTTCCACCGCACAGGTACGCGGTTCCGTCGTGCACGCCGCCCTCGAGCAGCTCTACGCGCTGCCCGCCACCGCCCGGGTGCCCGAGACGGCGACTGCCCTGGTCACGCCGGCCTGGGACCGTCTTGTCGCCGAGCAGCCGTCCCTGGCCTCCGACATCGAGCCCGGCATGCGGGCCGAGCTGCTGGAACAGGCGCGCACCCTGCTGTCGGGTTACTACCGGCTGGAGGATCCGACCCGGTTCGACCCGCAGAGCTGCGAGCAGCGGGTGGAGGTGGAACTCGCCGACGGCACGCTGCTGCGCGGCTTCGTCGACCGCATCGACGTCGCCCCGACCGGCGAGGTGCGCATCGTCGACTACAAGACGGGCAAGGCTCCGCCGGAAGCGCGGGCGCTGGCGGAGTTCAAGGCGATGTTCCAGATGAAGTTCTACGCCGTCGCGTTGCTGCGCTCCCGCGGGGTGCTGCCCGCCCGGCTGCGGCTGCTCTACCTCGCCGATCAACAGGTGCTGGACTACACCCCCGACCTCGACGAGCTCGAGCGGTTCGAGAAGACGTTGATGGCGATCTGGCGTGCCATCCAATCTGCCGGAGCGACAGGGGATTTCCGCCCGAGCCCGTCGAGGCTGTGCGACTGGTGCGCCCATCACGCACACTGCCCGGCATTCGGCGGTACTCCCCCGCCGTATCCGGGCTGGCCTCAGGTGCTCGACGACGGCGATCCCGACGCGGTGTTGCAGGCAGAGCCCGCAGCGTGATCGACTGCCTCTTCCATCGCCTGGGCACCGACGGCGAGTTCGACGTCTTCGCCTCGACCGACGGCACCCGCAGCAATTGGGATCCTCAGATCCAGCACGGCTCCCCGCCGCTGGCGTTGCTGACCAGGGCGATCGAAAACCGCGCCGCCGGAACCGGTTTGCGAGTCGGCAGGCTGACGCTCGACATCCTCGGTGCGATCCCCGTGACGACCGTGCGGGTGCGCGCCTGGGTCGACCGGCCGGGCAGCCGCATCTCGATGATGGCCGCCGAGATGCTCGCCGACCGTCCGGACGGAGCACGTAGGGCTGTTGCCCGCGTCTCCGCATGGCTGCTGAAGCCGAGCGACACTCGCGACGCGGTCACCGACCGCTACCCGCCGCTGGCCGAAGGTGAGGCGACGGCCGTCGCGCACGCATGGGAGGGCGCGCCCGGCTATCTGGAGACGATCAGCTGGCGCAGACAGCCCGATCAGGACGGCAGCGCCGTGGCATGGCTGAGCCCCCTTGTGCCCCTTGTCGATTCGGAGCCGACGACGCCGCTGCAGAGGCTGGCGATGGTGGTGGATTCGGCGAACGGAATCGGCGCGGCGCTGGATCCGCAGGACTTCATGTTCATGAATACCGACACCGTCGTTCATCTCCACCGGCTGCCCCGGGGACAGGACTTCGGACTGCGCGCCCGTGGGTCGATCGGCCCCGACGGCATCGGCGCGACGACCGCCGACCTCTTCGACCGGGACGGCTTCATCGGCACGTGCGCGCAGACGCTGCTGGTGCAGCGACGCCGATGATCGACGAGGTTCGGGCCCGCCCTCAGGAGGCGAGCGCTGCGCGGTCCTCGTCGGCGAACGTGTCCTCCAGGTGCAGAGGTGAATAGTCGACGTCGATCTCGTGGAGTGGGCGTCCGCGCGCGCTGCCGATCGTGCCGAAGCGCCGCATACCCTTGTCGGCAGCGTAGTTCTGGAACTCGTCCATCGTCAGGCCGAACGGGATCTCGTCGTACAGCGCGAACGCGTCTTCTGTGTTGCGCAGTGCCAGCGGTATCAGTTCGTTCATCCGCGACTCGAACACCGACCAGTTCGCGTCGTCGGCAGCAACGTGGCGGCGGCACGTGAAGGTGCCCCACGCCATGTGGCGACGTTCGTCGTCACCGATCCTGCGCACCAGCTCCTGCATCCCGGGCAGGATGCCGCGGTCGACGCAAATGCGGTGCCACGCATAGTATCCCGTGAGCGCCATCATGCCCTCGATGACGTGGTTGTAGGTCACCGACGCGCGCACCTGGGCAGCAGGTGAGGGGTCACTCGACAGTGCGTCCAGCGAGGCGGGAAGTTCTTCGTAGAACATCTGCCGATACGCGGGGAGTTCGTCGAGGTAGCCCTGCAGGTCGCCGGTGATGCCGACGGCGTCGAGCCACATCCGGAACACCTGGGTGTGTTTGGCCTCTTCGAAGGCGAATTGGGTGAGGTACATCTCGTCGCCGAGCCGTCCCTCGGCCCGCATGGCGGCCATGAACGGCTGGATGTCCTGAGTCACCGCTTCCTCTCCGGCGATGAACTCGGCGCACAGCCGTGTCGCCCAGTCCCGCTCCACCTCGGTCAGCGATTCCCAGTCGGCGCGATCCCGGGAGAAGTCGATGTCGGCGGGGTCCCAGAATTTCGCGTTGCCTCCGGCAAAGAGTCTCAGCGGCAGGCTGTCCCAGTTGAGTCCACCTGCGGCCAGCGAGTCCGACCGTGTTCTCGTCATGTGATCACTCCTTCGGTGTGGGGGGTTGCCTGTCTCTCGGCGGCCGCTCCGAACGCGGCCGCCAGCACGGCGACATAGCGCCGTGCGACAAGTGCGGGCTGGTCGGGCGACAGTTCGTCGAGCCCCAGCAGCGGGTCCATACCGCGCACGTACGGCGCCAGCGCCAGGTGCGGCAACAGCATCAGCAGCAACGACAGCAGTGCGTCGATGTCGGCATCGGCACTCAGATCCCCGCGCTGCTGCGCATCGCGGACCAGTGGGCGCAGCACCTCCAGGTAGTGACGGTGCACGACGGCACGCACGCTGACGCGAGCGTCGGTGTCGACCTCGAAGCTGGCCGCGGCGTGCAGCGCGCGGTCTCGCGGATGCTCGGCGAAATAGGCCACCCACACGTCGAACAGGTCGGTCAGGAACTCGAAGAAGGGCCGGGCCGGGTCCAGTCTGGCGATCTGCTCTTCCATGTAGGCCCGGACGCGCTGGCTGCCCACGTCCGTGATGAACGCATACAGGTCGCGCTTGTCCGCAAAGTATTGGAACAGACTGCCTTTCGCGACACCGGCGCGCCGGGCGATGACGTTGAGACTGCCCGCGGAGAAACCGTGTGCAGCGAACTCCGCCTCGGCGGCAGACACCACCGCCGCGCGGCGATCCGCGCCCAGACGAGACCATGTCACCGTCGGCATCGCGCCTCCAAGGCTTGATGTGACCAGTGGTCATATTACTGTGACGCAAGCCACAGTCAAGGGTCGTCGCTAGATGAGCGGAGTCAGGTCCTGCAGCAGCGTCGGGACGAGTTCGCTGACCGTCGGGTGGATGTGCATGGTCCGCGAGATCGCCGTGTAGGGCAGCTTCGCGGTCATCACGTCGAGAATGAGATGAACGACCTCGTCGCCACCGACGCCGAGGATGGATGCGCCCAGTATCTGCCCGGTCTCCGCGTCGACGACCACCTTCATGAAGCCCTGGGTCTCGCCCTTTTCCACCGCACGGCCCACCCGCGTCATCGGGCGCTTGCCCACCAACGCTTTTCGACCCGACCTGCGCACCTCGTCGGCCGTCAATCCGGCTCGTCCCAGCGGCGGATCGATGTAGAGCGCATAAGTGCTGATGCGGTCGCTGACCCGTCGCGGATCATCGTCGAGGAGGTTGGCGGCGACGATCTCGAAGTCGTTGTACGACGTGTGGGTGAATGCACCCTTGCCGTTGCAGTCGCCCATCGCCCAGATGTGCGGCACGCTGGTGCGCAACTGGTCGTCGACGACGACGTACCCGCGACTGTCCGTCTCGACACCCGCGGCATCGAGGCCGAGATCGTCGGTGTTGGGTGTGCGTCCGACCGCGACGAGGACGTGGCTGCCGACGATCGGCTCGGCACCCTCGCGCGGGGTGACTGCTACGCCCCCAGATGCCTTGTCGCACTTGGCAAAACTGATCGCATCGGCGCCGACGACGACGGTGATGCCCTCGGCTTCGAGGATGTCCTTGATCGCGGCAGATACGTCCTCGTCCTCACGGCCGGTGAGCCGCGGCCCCTTCTCGACGACGGTGACCTGCGCGCCGAATCGCCGGTACATCTGGGCGAACTCCAGCGCGATGTAACTGCCGCCGATGATGACCAGATGGTCGGGCACGATATCGAGGTCGAGAATTCCGACGTTGGTCAGGTAGTCGATGTCGGCCAGGCCGGGCATATCGGGGACGACGGCGCGGCCACCGACGTTGAGGAAGATGCGGTCGGCCTCCAGCAGCCGGTCGTCGACGCGGACGGTGTGCGGATCCTCGAAGCGGGCGTGCCCGCGGATCAGCGTGGCGCCCTCCATGCCGGCGAGCCAGTTCTCCAGACCTTCGCGATCGCCGCCACTGATCTTGTCCTTGCGGGCCTTGACCGCTGCCATGTCGACGGACACCTCTCCGGTGCCGATGCCGAAGTCGCCGCCGCGGCGCGCGAGGTGCGCGGCGTGCGCACTGGCGACCAGAGTCTTGGTCGGAATGCAGCCGTAGTTCACGCACGTGCCGCCGACGAGCTTGCGTTCGATGACGGCGACGGTCTGCCCGGCGGCGGTGAGCCGCCCGGCCAGCGGCGGGCCTGCCTGGCCGGCCCCGACGATGATCGCGTCGAATCGCTCTGGCATCAGTCGCCTAGACCAGGCTGACGAGGAAGGCGACGAGGAAGCCACCGCCGACGGCGATGACGTCTTCGGTGAACGCTCCGGGACGGTCGTTTCCGTTGTTGGACTCGAACAGTTTGGCGCGAAGCGCTGCACCGGCCAGCGTGCCGAGCACGGCACCGACAACACCTGCGCCGGTGGCGGAGAACGTGTGGAAGAACGCGCTTCCGATGACAGCCCCGGAGAAGCCGCCGGTGACGAGCCGGGTGATGAACTGCGCCGGCACTTTTCGGCTCGGGGTCTTGGGTAACTGGTCGGTGATCAGCTCGCCGACGAGCAGGATGGTCAGCACCGTGACGGTGATGGGATGTGCCACCCATTCCGACCACTTGTCGGTGACGTCGATCCAGCCGAGCATGGCACCCCACGCCACGACGGCGGGTGCCGTCATCGCGCGCGAGCCGGCGATCACACCGATCAACAAGGCCAGAACGAGGGCGAGAACCTGCGTCATCGAACCTCCGTGGGGTGGATGGACATCGGCGACGCTAACACGCGCAGCGGCGCGATGAGCGGTCTAGATCAGAACCGGCAAAAGCGGATGTCGGAGGCCAGAATGGCCTTCGCGCCGATCGCCGCGAGCTCGTCCATGATCGCGTTGACGTCCCGCCGCGGAACCAGGGCGCGCACCGCAACCCACGCGGGGTCGGCCAGTGGTGCGATGGTCGGTGATTCGAGGCCCGGCGTGACCGCGGTGGCCTTCTCCAGCGCGGTGCGGGGGCAGTCGTAGTCGAGCATCAGGTACTGCTGCCCGAACACGACGCCCTGCACGCGGGCGGCCAGCTGATCGCGCGCGGGATCGGCCTCGGAGTCGGCCCGCTCGATCAGGATGGCTTCGGAGTCACACAGCGATTCGCCGAACGCCACCAGGTTGTGCAGCCCGAGGGTGCGTCCGGAACCGACGATGTCGGCGATGACATCGGCCACGCCGAGTTGGATGGAAATCTCCACAGCACCGTCGAGGCGGATCACTGTGGCCTCGATTCCCTTGTCGGACAGGTCTTTACGGACCAGATTGGGGTAGGCGGTGGCGATCCGCTTGCCGGCCAGGTCGGCGATCTGCCAGTCCTGGCCCGCCGGTGCGGCGTAGCGGAAGGTCGATGAGCCGAAGCCCAGCGCCAGCCGTTCGCGCACCGGGGCGTCGGCGTCGGCGGCGAGATCACGGCCGGTGATCCCGAGATCCAGTTCGCCGGAGCCCACATAGATCGCGATGTCCTTGGGCCGCAGGAAGAAGAATTCGACGTTGTTCGCCGGGTCGACGACGGTCAGGTCCTTGGGATCGGTGCGGCGGCGGTAGCCGGCCTCCGAGAGGATCTCCGAGGCCGATTCGCTGAGCGCCCCCTTGTTGGGGACGGCGACCCTGAGCATGTCAGAGCTTTCCGTACACGTCGTCGAGGGAGAGGCCACGCGAGAGCATCAGCACCTGCGTCCAATAGAGCAGCTGGCTGATCTCCTCGGCGAGGGCGTCGTCGCTCTCGTGTTCGGCGGCCAGCCACACCTCGCCGGCTTCCTCGAGGATCTTCTTGCCGATGCCGTGCACGCCGCCGTCGAGAGCGGCGACGGTTCCGCTACCGGCAGGACGTGTGCGTGCCCGTTCGCTCAACTCGGCGAACAGCGCATCGAAGGTCTTCACGTTTGGCGATTCTGTCACGCCGGGGCAACCGGTTTGCCATCGCCCGGCGCGCGCTCAGTTCGCCGAGGCCTTGTCCTCGCGCAGGATCTCGCCGTGCATGTCCTCCAGCGACACGCCCTTCGTCTCCATGACCCACTTCCACACGAACAGGCCCGACAGGACGGCGCACAGCCCGTAGAAGCCGTAGGCGAGGCCGAGGTGCTCGCGCAGACCGGGGAATGTGACCGTGATCAGCCAGTTGGCCGCCCACTGTCCCGCGGCGGCCAGGCCGAGCGCGGCGGCGCGGATCCGGTTGGGGAACATCTCGCCGAGCAGCACCCACACGACCGGGCCCCACGACATGCCGAACGCCACCACGAAGAGGTTCGCCGCGATCAACGCGATCACACCGGACGCGCCGGGCAGGCTCGGGGTGCCGTCGGGGTTCACCGTCGCGTTGGCGAAGATCACCGCCATGGTGATCAGGGTGACCGCCATGCCTGAAGATCCGATGAGCAGCAGCGGCTTACGGCCGATCTTGTCGATCAGCGCGATCGCGATCAGCGTGGTCAACACATTGATGACCGATGTGATCAAGGTGTAGATCGCCGACTCGTCGGCGCTGAAACCGACCGCCTGCCACAGCACGTTGCTGTAGTAGAAGATCACGTTGATGCCGACGAACTGCTGGAAGATGGACAGCCCGAGGCCGACCCACACGATGCCGTAGATCCCGCCCGTCGGCTTGCGCATGTCCCGCCAGGACGGCTTGTCCTCACGCTCCAAGGTCTCGCGGATGCGCGTGATGGTGATCTCGAGGTTCTTCTGGCCGAGCAACTTGGTCAGCACCCGGCGGGCTTCCGGAATCCGGTGGCTGGCAACAAGATAACGAGGCGACTCGGGAATGGTGAAGGCCAGCGCACCATACAGGACCGCAGGAATGGCCATGGCGAGGAACATCCATCGCCATGCCTCGATACCCAACCACAGATCGTTCATCGGATCGTTGTCGGCGGCCAGGTTCTGCAGGACCCAGTTCACCGCGAACGACGCGAAGATGCCGGACACGATGGCCAGCTGCTGCAATGATCCGAGCCGGCCGCGGATGCCGGGCGGCGAGGTCTCGGCGATGTAGGCCGGCGCGATCACCGAGGCGACACCGACGCCGATGCCACCCACGATGCGAAACAGCACGACAGTCCACACCTCGTGGGCGAAGCCGGTGCCGATCGCGCTGATCAGGAACAGCACCGCCGCGATCTTCATCACCGCGATGCGGCCGATCCTGTCGGCGATACGGCCCGCGGTCATGGCGCCGGCCGCGGCGCCGAGCAGGGCGGACGCCACCGCGAAACCGAGCTCTGCGTTGCCGATCTCGAACGTCTTCTCGATCGACGACACGGCGCCGTTGATCACCGCGCTGTCGTAGCCGAACAGCAGGCCGCCGAGCGCGGCCACCGACGCGATCCTGACCGCGGTCTTGCCGGACGAAAAGTCCTGGCCTTCTTCGAAGATCTCGGGGCTCTCCCCGACTGGACCACCTTGACCGGCCATGCGACGACCTTTCCCGCACCGTTGCGTGATACGAATCACATTCAAGCACTCGAACACTTATCGCCGGGGGTGTTCCCGCAAGTGAGCCTGTCTATGCGTTTGTCAGGCGGTGCGTTCGCGCAATTCGCGGTCGATCTCGGCATAGACCCGGCGCAGGCCATCGACGTCGAGTTCGGCCAGCGAGCTGACGTGGCGACGGCGCAGACCTCCCGGCACCGGGACATCGTTGGGCACCACGAGCACAGCGCAGCCGGCCTTCTCGGCGGCCGCGGTACCCGTCACCGAGTCTTCGACGGCCAGACAGTCCGCCGGGTCGAGGTCGAGCAGTTCTGCCGCCCGCAGGTAGGGGTCAGGCGCCGGCTTTCCGCTGGGCACCTCGTCACCACACACGGTGATCGAGAAGTAGTGGCGGCCAATGCTGTTGAGTGCCCGCTCGGCCAACGGACGGGCGGTGTTGGTCACCAGAGCCATCGGAGTGCGTTCTGCCGCAAGGGCGTCCAGCATCTCGCGCGCCCCCGGGCACCACGGCAGGCCGTCGTCGAACAACCTGGCGGTGTGGTCGTGCAGCCACCGGATCGATTCCGCCATCGCCGCCGGATCGGGCTCGAGGCCGATCTCGGAGTACACCGTGACCATGGTCTCTTCGGCCGACGCCCCGACCAGCGCGGTCCTGGTCTCGCGGCTCATCGAGGCGCCGTAAGACGCGTAGAGCGCCGAAAGTGACACATCCCACAGCTTTTCGGAGTCGACGAGCGTTCCGTCCATGTCCCACAGCACCGCTCGCACGCAGCCATTCTGGCACGCGGCGGCCTCCTCGCGCCAACCGCGCCGCACGGTCCCGAAAGTCGAAGTCCCGCACCCGAAACCGTCCTGCTTCGGGCGGGTTCAGTCCTCCGGGTTGTAACCCAGGTTCGGTGCGAGCCAGCGCTCGGCCTCCTGCAGGGTCCAGCCCTTGCGCCTCGCGTAGTCGGCGACCTGATCCTGGGCCAGCCGGCCGACCACGAAGTACTGCGACTGGGGATGCGAGAAGTACCAGCCGCTGACCGCGGCACCGGGCCACATCGCCATCGACTCGGTCAACTCGATACCGGTGCGCTCCTTGACGTCCATCAACTTGAACAGCGTCACCTTCTCGGTGTGCTCTGGGCAGGACGGGTAACCCGGCGCCGGCCGGATTCCGACGTACTTCTCCGCGATGAGCGCGTCGTTGTCGAGTTGCTCGTCGGGTTGATAGGCCCAGAACTCGGTGCGCACCCGCTGATGCATGCGTTCGGCGAACGCCTCGGCCAGCCGGTCTGCAAGCGACTCCAGCAGGATCGCGCTGTAGTCGTCGTGGGCGGCCTTGAACTCCGCGATCTTCTCACCGCTGCCCAGCCCCGCGGTGACGGCGAAGGCGCCGACGTAGTCCCGCAGACCCGTTTCCTTGGGGGCGATGAAATCGCCCTGCGACCGGTTCGGGATGCCCTCGCGATGCTCGCCCTGCTGGCGCAGGTTGTACAACGTCGTCAGCACCTCGGTGCGGCTGTCGTCGGTGTAGACCTCGATGTCGTCACCGACCGCGTTCGCCGCGAAGAAGCCGATCACGCCGTTGGCCGTGAGCCACTTCTCCTTGATCGCGGTGTCGAGCATCTCCTGCGCGTCGTCGTAGAGCTTGCGGGCCGCCTCGCCCGACGCCGGGTTGTTGAGGATGTCGGGGAACCGGCCCTTCATCTCCCAGGCGTTGAAGAACGGTTGCCAGTCGATGTACTCGCGCAGCTCCGCGAGGTCGTAGTCCAGAAACTCGCGGACTCCCAGACCGATCGTGGGCGCGGGCGGCGTGTAGCCGTCCCAGTCGATCGGCGTGCGGTTGGCGCGCGCCTTTTCGAGGGTGATCATCGGCCGCTCGTTCTTCTGGGCATGCCGTTCCCGCAGGGATGCGTAGTCCTTCTCGGTGGCCTCCAGCAAGGCGGGCCGCTGCCTGTCGTCGAGCAGCGCGGCCGCGACCGGCACCGAACGCGAGGCGTCCTTGACCCAGACCACCGGACCTTTGCGGCGCGGGGCCACCTTCACCGCAGTGTGGGCACGCGACGTCGTCGCACCCCCGATCAGCAGCGGGATCTCCAGCCCCTCGCGTTCCATCTCGACGGCGAAGTTGACCATCTCGTCCAGCGACGGCGTGATCAGGCCCGACAGGCCGATGATGTCGGCATCGTGCTCCTTGGCCGCCTCCAGGATCTTGGCGGCAGGCACCATCACGCCGAGGTCGATCACCTCGTAGTTGTTGCACTGCAGCACGACCCCGACGATGTTCTTGCCGATGTCGTGGACGTCGCCCTTGACCGTCGCCATGATGATCGTGCCGTTGGTGTCCTTGGTTTGCTTGGTCGACTCTTCCTTTTCCGCTTCGATGTACGGCAGCAGGTATGCCACGGCCTTCTTCATCACGCGGGCCGACTTCACCACCTGAGGCAGGAACATCTTGCCGGAGCCGAAGAGATCGCCGACGACGTTCATCCCGTCCATCAGCGGTCCCTCGATCACCTCGATCGGGCGCCCGCCCGCCGCGGCGATCTCGGCGCGCAGTTCCTCGGTGTCGTCGTCGACATGGCCGTCGATGCCTTTGACCAGGGCGTGGGTGATCCGCTCGCGGACGGGCAGCGACCGCCACTCGGCGGCCCCGCGGTCCTCGGACTCGCCCTTCTTGTTGAACCGCTCCGCGATCTCCAGCAGCCTCTCGGCGGCGTCCTCGCGGCGGTTCAGCACGACGTCCTCGATGCGGTCCCGAAGCTCGGGGTCGATCGAGTCGTAGGGCACCAGCGCGCCGGCGTTGACGATGCCCATGTCCAGGCCGGCTTTGATGGCGTGGAACAGAAACACGGCGTGGATCGCCTCGCGGACGGGATTGTTGCCGCGGAACGAGAACGACACGTTCGAGATGCCGCCGGAGATGTGCACCCCGGGCAGGTTCTCCTTGATCCAGGCGCACGCCTCGATGAAGTCGATGCCGTAGGTCGCGTGCTCCTCGATACCGGTGGCCAGCGCGAAGCAGTTCGGGTCGAAGATGATGTCCTCGGGCGGGAAGCCGACCTCCTCGGTCAGGATCCGGTAGGCGCGCCCGCAGATCTCTTTGCGGCGCTCCAGGTTGTCGGCCTGGCCCTGCTCGTCGAACGCCATCACGACAACCGCGGCGCCGTATTTGCGGCACAGCTTGGCTTCGCGGATGAACTTCTCCTCGCCCTCCTTCAGGGAGATCGAGTTGACGATCGGCTTGCCTTGGACGTTCTTCAAACCGGCTTCGATGACCTCCCACTTCGAGGAGTCGATCATCACCGGAACGCGGCTGATGTCGGGTTCGGCCGCGATCAGCTTGGTGAAGCGGTCCATCGCGGCGACGCCGTCGATCATGCCCTCGTCCATGTTGATGTCGATGACCTGTGCACCGACCTCGACCTGCTGCAGCGCCACCGAGAGTGCGGTGTCGTAGTCCTCGGCCTTGATCAGGTTGCGGAACCGGGCGGAGCCGGTGATGTTGGTGCGCTCACCGATGTTGATGAACAGCGAGTCGTCGGTGATGTTGAGCGGTTCCAGCCCCGAGAGCCGGGTGGCCGCGTCGATCTCGGGCAGCTCGCGGGGAGCTTTACCGTCGACGGCCTTGGCGATCTCGGCGATGTGCGGCGGCGCGGTGCCGCAGCACCCACCGACCAGGTTGACCAGGCCGGCCTCGGCGAAGTCAGCGATGTAGGACGCCTGACGTTCCGGGGATTCGTCGTATTCGCCGAACGCGTTCGGCAGCCCCGCGTTCGGGTAGCAGGACACGAACGTATCCGCGATCCGCGCCATCTCGGCGATGTAGGGCCTCATCTCCGGGGCACCCAGCGCGCAGTTCAGGCCGACGGCGAGTGGTTTGGCATGCCGGATCGCGTTCCAGAACGCCTCGGTGACCTGGCCGGACAGCGTCCGCCCGGATGCGTCGGTGATGGTGCCCGAGATGATCACCGGCCAGCGGCGTCCTCGTTCCTCGAACAGCGTCTCGACGGCGAACACCGCCGCCTTGGCGTTCAGCGAGTCGAAGATCGTCTCGATGATGATGAGGTCGGCACCGCCGTCGACGAGTCCGTTGGCGGCCTCCAGGTACGCGGCGACCAGCTGGTCGTAGGAGACGTTGCGGGCCCCGGGGTCGTTGACGTCCGGTGAGATCGACGCGGTCCGCGTCGTCGGCCCGATGGCACCTGCGACGTAGCGCGGCTTGTCGGGGGTGCTGTACTCGTCGGCGGCCTTGCGGGCCAGCGCGGCTCCCGCGTAGTTGAGCTCGTAGCTCAGGTCCGCCATGTCGTAGTCGGACAGCGAGATCGCGTTCGCGTTGAACGTGTTGGTTTCCAGGATGTCGGCGCCCGCCTCGAGGTACTCGCGGTGAATCCCCTCGATGATCTGCGGCTGGGTGAGGGTCAGCAGGTCGTTGTTGCCCTGGAGGGCGGTCGGCCACTCGGTGAACCGGTCACCGCGGTAGCCGGCCTCGTCGGGCCGGTCCCGCTGGATCGCTGTGCCCATCGCGCCGTCGATCACGACAATCCGCCTGCGCAGCGCGGCAGTGAGTTCCTCGGTGCAGTCGGGGCGGATGTTCGGGGCGAATGTCGTATTGGCCTGTGTATCGGTGTCTGAATTGAGGACGGTCACCAACACTCCTTCCGTAACGGAAGGCGTCCTTGACTCTGCCGAGCGTGGCGGATACCGGGAAGTTTGCCCCCGACAGCCGTTGCAACGCCTCTCGACGGTGAAAAGTCTACGTCGTCACCAGATCGACGTCTGGACGCCCACTTCTCGCTGCAATCCGAACAAGTCACAGACCACAGCGGCGATGACATACGTATCAAGATTAACCAGGCTGCCGCCGAACGTATTTCACCCCGACCGTGTCCGCAGCGACCGCGTTTGTGCCGCTGCGCGACGCAGGGGTGGGTCGATGCCCGTCATCGACCCCGGACAGGGCTTACGCTGGCCTGGTGACTCCCTCGGATTTCGGCGGTCCGAAGCGATCCGACCTGCCCGACCTGCGCGACACGATCATCGTCGCCGCCTTCGAGGGCTGGAATGACGCCGGTGACGCCGCCAGCGATGCCCTGGAGCACCTGGACGCCATCTGGGAGGCGGAGACCATCGTCGAGATCGACGACGAGTCGTACTACGACTACCAGGTCAACCGGCCGGTGATCAGGCAGGTCGACGGCGTCACCCGCGAGCTGGTGTGGCCGTCGATGCGGATCTCGCACTGCCGCCCGCCCGGCAGCGATCGCGACATCGTGCTGATGCACGGCGTGGAACCCAACATGCGCTGGCGGACCTTCTGTGCCGAACTGCTGGCCATCGCCGACAAGCTGAACGTGCAGACCGTCGTCATCCTGGGCGCGCTGCTGGCCGACACGCCGCACACTCGCCCGGTTCCGGTGTCCGGCGCGGCGTACTCGCCCGACTCGGCGAAGACGTTCGGGCTGGAAGAGACCCGCTACGAGGGGCCGACGGGAATCGCGGGCGTGTTCCAGGACGCCTGCGTACAAGCCGGCATCCCCGCGGTGACGTTCTGGGCCGCCGTGCCGCACTACGTCTCGCAGCCGCCGAACCCGAAGGCGACCGTGGCGCTGCTGCGCCGGGTCGAGGACGTCCTGGACATCGAGGTGCCGCTGGCCGACCTGCCCGCCCAAGCTGAGGAGTGGGAGCAGGCGGTCACCGAGATGACCTCGGAGGACGAAGAGATCGCCGAGTATGTCCAGTCGCTGGAGGAACGCGGCGACGCCGAGGTCGACATGAACGAGGCGCTGGGCAAGATCGACGGCGATGCACTGGCGGCGGAGTTCGAGCGCTACCTGCGCAGGCGCGGGCGCTAGACCTTCTGCGGTTGCGGCGCCTTCCACGTGCCGTTGAGGGCATCCGGTTTCGGCCAGTACAACCGCAGCACGAGCGCGAACGGACCCTCCGGTGCGGGCAGCCAGTTGGATTCCTTCTCGATACCGGGTGATTCGTGCTGGACGTAGACGGTGTAACCACCGTCGGGGTCGGCGACCAGGCTCGGCAGCATGGCCGAGTTGATCAGGTACCGCTGAATCGGGTTTTCGACGAGCTGGCTGGCGGGCAGCTGGTACATCGTCAGCGACCAGAACGCGTTGACCGGCGGCAACCGCCCTGACGGGAATCGGTAGACGTATCTGTTGGCGCCGGAGAGCGGGGCACCCGCAGAATCGTTGAACGCGCCCGGATAGATGGCTTCGGCTGCCGTGTTGCCGTAGATGCCGAGCACCGCGCCCGCCATCCGGTAGAGGTAGTTGCCCCTGAGGTCCTCGCGCGTGCCGAAGAACTGCGCCGAGCCAAGTTCACCGGTGTCGACCTTGTCTTTCTTGAAGCCGTTGAACTCGGCCCAGGCGTCAGCCATTCCCCCTTCGACCGCGGTGCGCATCTCAGGGCTCAGCGCATCGGCGTCGAAGCCCCCGTCAGCTCCGAGGCCGATCCTGGCGAACCGCGAACGAAGCTCTTCTTCCTCGGGGAGTGTCGGAGCGAATCGCATGACGAAGTCGAGGATCTCGAAGAACTGCGGTGAGGTCTTCTGCTGGTCGGCGGTCAGCGGCGGCACGAAGTCGATGGGCGGTGCGGGGGCCGGTGAGGCCTGGTTGAGATGGACCGACAGCGGCGCCACCTGGTAACCCGCCTGGATCTTCTCCACCTCACCGAGGTCGGAGGGTCCGAAGAGCTGGGTGCGGTACAGCACGAAGGCCAACTCGGTGTCCGACCGGATCACCTCGTCGATGCCCTCGGGCTTCTCTCCGCGCCAATTCGGCCCGGCCAGCAGATATTTCCCACCGCCGTTGCCGGTGGTGCGGCTGCCCACGTAGGCGAAGTTGTAGGTGTACCCGTCGACGAACTGCAGCGAGTAGTAGCGGTCCTGCTGAATCGGCGGCACCGTCAACACCAGCGGCTCGGTCCGCAGATCGGCGCCGACGGCCGAGTACGGCGTGTCCGAGTTCGGGGTCTGGATCGCGGTGTCGGCGGGCGTGTACACGCGGGCGGTGTTGTGGACGTCGTTCCACCCGCCCTTGTACTCCGGATCTTCCTTGTCGACGAAGTAGCTGTACTGCACGCGGTAGTTGTCCACCATCGGGAAGCCGTAGACGTAGGCCTCTTTCGCGATGGCGCGCGCCTCCTCCGGGGTGACAGCCGCTTCGGTGGGGGGCGGTGCCGCCGTCGTGGACTCGGCGTCCTTGCCGGTGTCGTCGGTGGAGCAGGACACGAGCAGAAGGATAGTGGCGAGCAGGACGCCGACGCGGTGCAACGAAGGCATCACCGTTCCTCCAGATCTCTGGTTCGCTGACCCAGCGACCGGCCCAGCGCTGCGACTTCGGCGTCCATCCGTGGAAGGAGGTCGGGCACGAACTTCAGGACGGGCAGCTCGCCCAGCGGGGTCGACAGGACAGGTTTGAGCCATCGGACGAGTCCGACCCAGGCGGGGCAGTTGACCTGCCGTTTGCGCTTCTCGATGCCCGACACGAACGCCTCACCGCAGTCCTGCACCGACGTGGTCTGGTTCAGCGGGAACGGCAGCTTGCCGATCATCTCGCCGAAGGTGGACAGGTCGGCCCGGGCGTCGCGGACCATCGGGGTGTCGATCCACGACATGTGCGCCGACCCGACCGCGACCCCGCGGTGGACCACCTCGAGGCGCAGCGCATTCGCGAACTGCTCGACCGCGGCCTTGGTTGCGTTGTACGCCGCCAGACCGGGCGCCGCCGCATACGCCGCCAGCGACGACACGATCAGCACGTAGCCCCGCCGTTCGATCACCGACGGCAGCGTCGCGCGCACCGTGTGGAACACGCCCGTGATGTTCACGTCCATCAACGTCGCGAAAGCAGCCGGATCCACGGTGAGAACAGAGCCATAGGAGGCGATTCCGGCGTTGGCCACGACCACGTCGATGCCGCCGAACCGGTCGACCGCACTGGCGGCGGCGTCCTTCATCGCCGACAGCTCACGTACGTCGGCGACGACGGTGTGCACCCGATCAACCCCGAGCTGGTCACGCAGTTGCGCCAGCGGCGGCTTGTCGAGATCGGTGAGCACGAGGTTGGCACCCTTGGCGTGCAGCCGCGACGCGACCTCGGCACCGACACCGCGGGCGCCGCCGGTGATGAACACGGTCTTTCCGGCCACAGAAGGCATGGCCAAACCTACCCCGTGGGGCGCTGTTAGAGCTGAATTCCCAACAGCGCGTCCACCGCGGTTGCGACCGTGCGCCCCGCGTCGGCGTCACGACCTCCGTAGGACAGCGCATCGGTAGCCCAACCGTCAAGAGCAGCAAGCGCTTTCGGAGTGTCGAGGTCGTCGGCGAGGTAGCGGCGCACCCGGGAGAGGACGTCGGCGGCATCAGGAGCGGCGTCCAGCGTCGTCGCACTGCGCCACCGGTACAAACGCTGCTGTGCTTCGTCGAGCACGGCGGGGCTCCAGAAGCGGTCCTCGCGATAGTGGCCGGCAAACAGGCCCAGCCTGATCGCGGCGGGGTCGATTCCGTCGCGGCGCAGCTGCGACACCAGCACGAGGTTGCCGCGGCTCTTGGACATCTTGTGGCCGTCCCAGCCGATCATCCCGGCGTGGACGTAGTGGCGCGCGAAACGCCTTTCGCCCGACACACATTCGGCGTGCGCGGCGGAGTACTCGTGATGCGGGAAGATCAGGTCGCTACCGCCGCCCTGGATGTCGAGGACGGTGCCGATGCGGCTCATGGCGATGGCGGCGCACTCGACGTGCCAGCCGGGTCGGCCGGGCCCGAACGGGGAAGGCCAGCTCGGTTCGTCGGGACGCTCTGCGCGCCACAGCAGCGCGTCGAGCGGATCGCTCTTGCCTGGCCGGTCGGGGTCGCCGCCACGTTCGGCGAACAGCGCGGCCATGGTGTCGTGGTCATAGCCCGACTCGTAGCCGAACTGGACGGTGGCGCCGGCACGGAAGTAGACGTCCGGATACTGCGGGTCGTCGACGACATACGCCGCGCCGGAGGCGAGCATCTTCTCGACGAGCTCGACGACTTCGGCGATGGCTTCGGTGGCGGCGACGTAGTCGCGGGGCGGCAGTACCCGCAGGGCGGCCATGTCCTCGCGGAACAGGTCGGTCTCGCGGTCGCCGAGTTCGCGCCACCCGATACCGTCGCGCTGCGCGCGTTCGAACAGCGGATCGTCGACGTCGGTGATGTTCTGCACGTAGTGCACGTCGTGCTCGGCGTCGCGCCACACTCGGTTCACCAGATCGAACGTCAGGTACGTCGCCGCATGGCCGAGGTGTGTCGCGTCGTACGGCGTGATGCCGCACACGTACATCGTCGCGGTGGAGCCCGAACTCACCGGCCGCACCTGCCGGTCGGCACTGTCATACAGCCGCAGCTGCGGCCCACGCCCAGGCAGCACCGGAACGTTCGGCGCCGGCCACGATTTCATAGCGTCGACTTTAGACATCGACGAGTGGGACAACTGCCACGGCTATTTCATTCCCGACCGGATGACCGTCAGCAGGGTGTCGGCCACCTCGGGCCTGCACATCAGGAGATCCGGCAGGTAGGGGTCGCGGCGGTTGTAGATGAGCGGGGATCCGTCGAGCCGGCTCGCGTGCAGGCCGGCCGCCCACAGCACGCCCGCGGGCGCCGCCGAGTCCCATTCCCACTGGCCGCCCGCATGCAGGTAGGCATCGACGTCGCCGCGCACCACCGCCATGGCCTTGGCCCCTGCCGAGCCGATCCGGAACAGCTGGATGTCGAGCTGTTCGCGAATCCGCCACAGGATCGCCGGCGGCCGGTTGGAGCTTGCGGTGATCCGTATCGGCCCGTCGGGGCGCGGTGGCGGCGGCGCGACGGTGTCGCTGCGGTAGATCTCGCCGCGCGCGGGCAGCGCGACCGCGGCGTCGGTGAGCGTTCCAGCCGATCGCTGCCACAGCGCGATGTGCACGGCCCAGTCGGCGCGCCCGGGCATCGAGTACTCGTAGGTGCCGTCCACCGGATCGACGATCCAGACACGGTCGGCGTGCACGCGGGACACGTCGTCGACGGCCTCCTCGGACAGGATCGCGTCGTGCGGGCGCGCACGGTGCAACCGGTCCAGGATCAGAGTGTTGGCACGCATGTCGCCGGCATCGCCGAGCTCGTAGGGGTCGTAAAACCCCATCCGCTCGCGCATCTCGAGCAGCAGCTCACCGGCCTCGACGGCCACCGACGCGGCCAGGGCCGCGTCCGTCAGAACGCCGGCCATGGGATAGGCCGCCGCCGATCGGCTGTGGGCATCACCGGATTACGCAGCAGGCCAACGACTCTGGAGCGCAGCGCGGCGACCTCCCGGGGGGTGATGTGGTTGCACAGCTCGGCACCGAGGTCGGCCTTGAGCGCATCGCCGAGCTTTTCGATGTCAGCCAGGGTCTCGTCGTCGACGGGCTTGCCGGCCCAACCCCACAGCACGGTGCGCAGCTTGTCCTCGACGTGCAGCGTGACACCGTGGTCGACGCCGTACACGCCGCCGTCGACCCCGTGCAGCACATGCCCGCCCTTGCGGTCGGCATTGTTGACCAGCACGTCGAACACCGCGATGCGACGCAACCGGTCGTCGTCGGCGTGCACCAGGACCACTTCGGCGCCCGCGTAGTCGTAGGCCTGCAACACCGGCAGAAATCCGGCCGGAAGCTTGCCTGCGGGAACCAGGTCGATCAAGTCGGGGCCGGCATCGTCGACGGGGTTGCCCTCGTCGTCGCCCGGCTGGTCCACCCAGCTCTGCAGCATCCCGGGACCGGCCGGCCCGTCCCGAATGATGGTGTAGGGCACCACATTCCAGCCGAGAGCGGCTGACACCAGATAGGAGGCGAGCTCCCGGCCGGCCAGCGTGCCGTCCGGGAAGTCCCACAGCGGCGCCTCACCGCGCACCGGCTTGTACACACAGTGCTGCACGCGTTCCCCGAGGGTTGCCTCGCACAGGAACGTCGCATTGCTCGCAGAGCGGATCCGTCCGATCACGGAGAGCTCTCCGCGGTCGAGGACCTCAGACTTCGTCATCGTCGGACCCCGACAGCGCACCGCGCCGATAACCGTTGGTTCGGACGCAGATGTGGCCTTCGGGGTCCAGCGGCTCTTCGCACAGTGGACAGGGCGGGCGACCCGCCGAGATGACGCGGTTGGACCGGGTCGCGAATTGGCGGGCGGACTCCGGGGTCAGGAACACCCGGACGGCGTCGGGCCCCTCCTCGGCGTCGTCGAGCACGACCGAGGCGTCGAACTCGGTCTCCGAGACCGCGAGCAGCTCGACGACGACGGTCTGGGCTTCCGAATCCCATCCCAGGCCCATGGTCCCGACCCGGAATTCGGCGTCCACGGGGGTGATGAGCGGGCTCAGGTCCTCGACCTCACCGGTCTCCGGCGGGATCGGCGTGCCGAAGCGGCGGTTGATCTCCAGCAACAGAGCGGCTATCCGCTCGGCGAGTACCGCGACCTGCTGCTTCTCCAAGATCACCGAGATGACGCGCTTGTCGTGGACGGCCTGCAGGTAGAACGTCCGGTTTCCCGGCTGGCCGACGGTCCCGGCCACGAAGCGGTCGGGTGTGCGGAAGACGTGGATTTCGCGGGCCATGGCACCCTCCAAAATACCGGGAACACTCAGGATCGCTTCACTCGGTGGAGCCGCCGACGACGGCGTCACCAGAGGGCACGTCGCCGTCCTGAGACTTCTCCGCGGGAGGAGGCGCCGACAGCGCCGCGTTGAGCGTGGTGCCCGTGTGGTTCACGTGGATGACGAACGGGCGCATCGGCGTGTAGCGGATCACACTCACCGAGGCCGGGTCGGCGTTGATCCGCTGGAAACTGTCGAGATGGGTGCCGAGGGCATCGGCCAGCACCGACTTGATGACATCGCCGTGGGTGCAGGCCACCCACAGCACGTCGGAGCCGTGCTCGTCGGCGAGTCTGCGGTCACAGTCCCGGATTGCCGCGACGGCGCGGGCCTGGACGTGCGCCAGCCCTTCTCCGTCGGGGAACACCGCCGCGCTGGGCTGCTGCTGGACCACCCCCCACAGCGGTTCCTTGACCAGATCGCTGATCTTGCGCCCCGTCCAGGAGCCGTAGTCGACCTCGACGATGCGTTCGTCGACGATCGGTTGCAGGTTCAGCGCCTGTGCCAGCGGCTCGACGGTGCGCTCACACCGCAGCAGCGGGGACCGCACGATCGCCTTGATCGGCAGACCGGCCAGCCGATCGACCAGTGCCGACGCCTGTTCTCGGCCGCGATCGTCGAGGTCGACGCCCTCTGAGCGGCCCGCCAGGGTGTGGGCGGTATTGGACGTCGACCGGCCGTGGCGCAGCAGGAGAACCGTCATATGGCCGCCACCGTTCCAGTAGAGAGCAGGATCAACACCACTGTGCCCAGGATGATCCGGTAGCCGACGAACCAGTACATGCTGTGCCGGACCAGGAACCGCAGGAACCAGGCCACCGCCGCGAAACCGACCACGAAGGCGATCACGGTCGACACGAGCAGCTGCGCCCCGGTCGCGCTCATTCCCTCACCCACCGGATCGAACGCGTCGGGCAGGGAGAACAAGCCGGAGGCGAACACCGCGGGGATCGCGAGCAGGAAGCCGAAGCGTGCGGCGAGTTCGCGTTCCATTCCGAGAAACAGGCCTGCGCTGATCGTGGCCCCCGATCGTGACACGCCGGGCACCAGCGCCAGGCACTGGGCGAAACCGACGATCACGCTGTCTTTCCAGGTGAGTTGCTCCACGCGGCGGCTCTGCCTGCCCGCGTACTCGGCGGCCGCGATGACGAAGGAGAACACGATCATGGCCGTCGCAACGAGCCAGAGATTGCGGGCACCGGTGCGGATCTCGTCTTTGAACAGCAGCCCGACCACGCTGATCGGGATGGTGCCGATGATGACCCACCATCCCAGCCAGTAGTCGGCGCTGCGCTCGCCGGATCGCAAGAGACCGGCCAACCACGCCTTGACGATCCGCACGATGTCGCGGGCGAAGTAGACGAGCACGGCCGCTTCGGTGCCGAGTTGGCTGACTGCGGTGAAGGAGGCGCCGGCGTCGTCTTCGAAGAAGACCCGGGAGGCGATCGCGAGGTGTCCCGACGAGGACACCGGCAGAAATTCGGTGAGGCCCTGAAGCACGGACAGGACGACGACCTGCAGCCACGACATCTCCCCCGTCACGCCGACGACCGTACCGTGAGACGAGGCGTCAGGCGCCTAGCGCCCGTTTCGCGCCACCGGCTGTGCGTGGGCGATCGCGTCGCGCACCGTTGCGATGAGGCTGCGTTCGTCGGTCATGTCGATGTCGGTGAGACGGCGGCTGGCCGTGGCCACGATGTCCTCGTCCTGGGGTACCGGGCCACGCAGCCGCGGCCGGTACACCTCGACGACGAGGGCCTGCTTTTCCACATGGAAGGAGAAGCTGCGCCCGTCACCGACCTGACCGAAACCGCTGGCATGTACACCCGTGGTGATGTCCTCGACGGTGAATCCCTGGCCGGTCACTTCGCTGTCCGTCGCGAGGGTCATGGTATGGACCATACCTCCGTTGGAGTCGCGGGGCGGCCCGGACGCTCCCGATCGGCCGCGCGACGGTGCATAGACTGGCGTCCCGGTAGATTTTCCGCCCACTCGAAACCAGAGAGCTACCCGTTGCTGTCTTTTTCAAACACGCGTTGCCTGACGGCCCGGTTGGGTGTTGCCGCGTTGACGTTGGCGGCTGTTGCGGGATGCTCGTCGGATCCGGCGGACTCCGCCCCGCCAACCGTTGACCCTGCTCGGGCCGCGCAGTCACCCGAGGTGACCGAGACCCCGGCAGGCATCGTGCGCCCGCTGGCAGCGCCCGCACAGACCGCAGTGTTCGACCCGGCGACGCGCTCGCTGCTCGTGCTGTCCCCCGGCACCGGCGAGCGGTCCACGGTCACAGTGTTCGCTGGGGCCGGCGCGCCGTCGCCGGTCGAGCTCGACGGCACCGCGACGGCGATGGCCGGTGACGGCCGGGGCACGGTGTTCCTGTCGACGCGGGGCGGTTACTTCCGGTTAGACGCCGCCAGCGCAGACGTGACCAAGGTCGGCGTGAACGGCCAGGAAGGTGTCGACTTCACCGCGATCGCGCGCCGCGCGGACGGCAGGCTGGTGCTGGGCAGCGCCGACGGAGCGGTGTACACCCTGTCGTCGGACACCGAGGTCGGCGCTCACCTGAAGATCTTCGCGAGGGTGGATGCCGTTGTCGCTCAGGGGAACACCGCGGTGGTGTTGGACCGGGGGCAGACGTCGGTGACGAGCCTCAACGAAGAAGGCACGAGCTCCGAACACGCGCTGCGCGCCGGGGAGGGTGCGACGACGATGGCCTCCGACGGGGCTGGACGCGTCCTGGTCGCCGACACCCGCGGCGGTGAGCTGCTTGTCTACAGCGTGAACCCGCTGATTCTGAGGCAGCGCTACCCGGTGCCGGATTCGCCGTACGGACTGGCCGGCTCGGGGAACACGTCCGGCCTGGCATGGGTTGCACAGACGGCGGTCAACACCGTCGTTGGTTACGATCTGGCGACCGGCATACCCGTGGAGAAGGTGCGATATCGAACCGTGCAGCAACCGAACTCGCTGGCGTTCGACGACGCTTCCGGCACCCTGTACGTGGTGTCGGGCGCAGGAGAGGGTGTACAGGTGATCGAGGGGGCCGGGAAGTGACCGCGAGAGGCCGGATGCCCGCCGCGTGGAGCCAGGCGGTTGCCGAGGACTCCGCCGACTATGAGTGGATTCCGCTGCGGCTACCGCCGGACGTGACGCGAGTGACCGCGTCGATCCGACTGTCCATCGAGGCCGAGTACCGCGGCTGGGAGCTCAACCGGGTGCGGCTCTACACCGACGGCTCGCGACGGGTGCTGTTGCGGCGCAAGAAGCGTGCGGACGGACCAGCCGGACCGGATCAGCCAGCGCTGTGATGTATGCGGCGCTGCGCAGGGCACTCTTCCTGGTGCCGCCCGAACGAATCCACACCTGGGTGTTCGCCGGGCTGAGGGCGGCCACGACCCCAGATCCGCTGCGCCGCCGGCTGGCCCGCCGGCTCGCGCCGCACGATCCGGTCTTGGCCAGCACGGTGTTCGGTGTCCGCTTCCCCGCACCGATGGGCCTGGCCGCCGGTTTCGACAAGGACGGCCTCGGCGTGCACACGTGGGGTGCGCTAGGTTTCGGCTACGCCGAGGTGGGCACGGTGACGGCGCACGCGCAGCCCGGCAACCCGGCGCCACGGATGTTTCGGCTACCCGCCGACCGGGCGTTGTTGAACCGCATGGGTTTCAACAATCACGGAGCCGCCGCGCTGGCGACTCAGCTCACCCGCCGCTGCTCCGATGTGCCGATCGGCGTGAACATCGGCAAGACGAAGGCGACCCCGCCGGAGCGGGCGGCGCACGACTATGCCGAAAGCGCGCGGTTGCTCGGCCCGCTGGCGGCCTATGTGGTGGTCAACGTCAGCTCCCCCAACACCCCCGGACTTCGCGACCTGCAGTCGGTCGAGTCGCTGCGGCCGATCCTGTCCGCCGTGCTGGCCGAGACGTCCACCCCGGTGCTGGTCAAGATCGCACCAGACCTTGCCGACAGCGACATCGACGACATCGCCGATCTCGCGGTCGAACTCGGCCTCGCGGGGATCGTTGCCACCAATACCACGATCTCGCGGGACGGCCTCGCCACACCGGGTGTCGACGCGCTGGGCGCCGGCGGTATCTCGGGCCCTCCGGTCGCGCACCGTGCAGCAGAGGTGCTGCGCAGGCTGTATGCCCGCGTGGGAGACCGACTGGTGCTGATCGGTGTCGGCGGGATCGAGACCGCCGAGGACGCGTGGGACCGCATCACCTCGGGCGCGTCATTGCTGCAGGGGTACACCGGTTTCGTCTACGGCGGTGGACTGTGGGCCAAGACGATCAACGAAGGTATCGCGAAACGCCTGCGCGACAACGGTTTCGCGTCGCTATCCGACGCCGTCGGCTCGGCGGCGCGTTAGCGCGACGTCGACCGGATACCGGCGAGCACGACCGTGACGATCCGTTCCGCATCGTCACGAGAGAAGGGTCGTATCCCCCGGTTCACGATGAGATGCACCGGGCCCGAGATCATTTCACCCAGGAAGGCGCTGTCGACCGCCGGTAGCTCACCCCTGCCCACGGCATCGTCGACCCTGCGACGCAGGGCGTCCACCCGACCTTCGAGGATCCTGGTCAGCGCCCGGACGGACTCATGCTCCCGAGGAGGTTGGATGGCCTGCTCCAGAGCCCGGCCGAACGGGGTCTGCATCCCGTCGGCCAGCGCGACCAAGAAGTCGACGAGATCGCGATGGATGTCACCGGTGTCGGCAACCGACGCCATTTCATCGGCGTAGCTCAGCACCGCGTCGACCACCAGCTGCTCACGGTCGGGCCAATGGCGGTAGACGCTCGTGCGGTGCACACCCGCAAGTTCCGCGACGTTCTCGTACCGGAAGCCGGCGATGCCGTCGCGTGCCACCAGTTCGGCGGTCGCAGCGAGGATCTGAGCCCGCACCCGCGCATTGCGGCCGCCAGGGCGCCGGGCCCGCTCACTCTCATCGGCGGATTCCATAGCTGCCGATTGTCGCAAACGGGTGGTACCGTCTTCGCTAAAGCGACATTTTGTTTCTTTAAGGAGAATTGATGGACATCCTGGTGTCCGGTGCCGGCATCGCCGGCCTCGCGTGCGCCCTCGAGCTCGGCTCCCGCGGGCACGTCGTCACCGTCGTCGAAAGTGCCGCCCAGCTCAGAACCTCCGGCACCCCGATCGACATCCGTGGCGATGCCATCGGTATCGCCGATCAGATGGGAGTACTCCGCTCGATCAGAGAACGCCGGATCCGGATGTCCGAGCAGACCTACTTCGTCGACGGTGCCGGCCGGCCGATCGCCGCCGTCCCGGTCGCAGAAATGAGCGACTCGGACGACGACATCGAGTTGCTGCGTGCAGATCTGATGAATATCCTCGCCGACGCGGTCGCGAATTCGGTGTCGTTCCGCTTCGGCGACTCCATCCAGGCCCTGTCCGCGGACGGAGCCGCGCAGCTGGCCTCGGGCCACCACGGACGCTACGACATCGTGATCGGCGCCGACGGCCAGCACTCGACCGTCCGCAGAATGATCTTCGGGCCCGACGAGCAGTACCTGAAGCACCTCGGGGTCTATTTCGCCCTCGCCGAGCATCCCGGCGAGGGCCACGCCCCGGGGCCCAACGCCATCCACAACACGCCCGGCCGGATGGCGGGCCTGCTCCGGTACGGCGGCAAGGCCGTCGCAGCCTTCCAATTCCTGTCCGAGCCAATCGATTACGACTATCGCGACCTGGACGCTCAGAAACAGATCCTGGTCGACGCGTTCGCCGGGCACCGCTCGTGGCGGATCCCGGAACTGCTCGACGTCGCCGTCGCGGACCCCTCGTTCTACTTGACCGCGGCAGCCCAGATCCACCTGCCGTGCTGGCATCGTGGGCGCGTCGCGCTCGTCGGCGACGCCGGGTATTGCGCGGCGTACCTGTCCGGGCGGGGCACCTCCCTGGCGCTCACCGGGGCCCACTTTCTCGCCGAAGAGCTCGCCGGGGGCGACTTCTCCGGGGCGTTCGCTCGGTACGAGTCGCGGCAACGACCCTATGTCGCCTTCGCCCAGCACTCCGTGGACCGCGGTCGCGACCGCATGCTGCCTGCCACCTGGGATGCCATCGCCGAGCGCAACAGGGCGCTGCGGGTGTGAAGCTTGCACTGTGGGCGGTCGTTCTGACGCTCGCCAACGTGCTGGCCGATGTGGCCATCGGTTCGCCCTTGATGGTGTTGCCGCAGCTGCTGGAACATTTCGGTACGGATCAGGCCGCGTGGCTCGGCTCCAGCGCGATGCTTGCCGGAGCGATGTGGTCGCCGCTGCTCGCCAAATGCTCCGACCTCTACGGCAAGCGGAGCGTGCTCGTCGCGACGCTGCTGATCGCGTGCGCCGGCGCCGCCATCTGCCTGACTGCCCCGAACTTCTGGATCTTTCTGGTAGGGCGCCTCTTTCAAGGCGCTGCCCTGGCCACGATCTTTCTGTCGGTGGCACTGGTCCTGCAGATCTGCAGTCCGCGGGCCGCCATGGGCGTGATCGGCGTCGTGACGTCCAGCTCGTCGGCCATGGGAGTTGTCGAACCGTTTCTGATGCAGCCGGTGATCGACGTTCTCGGCTTCCGCGGTGTGTTCCTCGTGGCGGCCGGGATGGCCGCCGTGGCGGCGCTGGCGGTGCGTTGGGTGGTACCGGAGTCGCCGGTCCGCAGCTCCGGCCGGGTCGACGTGGTCGGTGCGCTCCTGCTCGGCGGGGGGCTGGCTGCGGTGCTGGCCTGGCTCTCCGGAGGCGCCGTCGCACTACTGGCGGGCGGAGCCGCCGCGTTGGGCTGCTGGATGTTCTTGGCCCGCCGGGTCGAGGAACCCCTCGTCGACATTCGCGCCTTGCGACGGCCGGTCCTGCTGACGCTGCTGACAGTGGTGCTGGCGGCCGGGGCGTTCCGCAGCATGCTGCAGCTGACCAGCATCGTCGCGCAGGTACCTGTCGATCTCGACCTGGGTTACGGGTTCGGCGGCAGGGACGCGGTGGCGGTGCTGTTGGCCGCACCCAATCTCGGCATCGTGATCGGCGGCGCCTGCGCAGGCTGGGTCGCCGGGCGCCTGGGACCGGCCGTACCGTTGCTTGCCGGTGTAATCCTGGGCGCGACAGCGACTTTCGCGATGCTGGCAGGTGTCTGCAGCTTACCGATGGCCGTTGCCTGCGGAGCCATGACAGGTGTCGCGGCCGGCGCGATCGGCACGTCGGGCTACACCGCGGCGACCGGTCTGGAGCCGCCGCAGCGGCAGGGCACCGTCGCCGGGTTGGTGTCGGTGTCGATGGCTCTCGGTTCGGTTGTCTTCACCTTTACCGGCAACGAGATCCTCAAAGCGACACGCATCCCCGGCGACGCCGTCATCAGCACCGGAACGGGCGTCGCGCTGTACATCGCGATGGCCGGGGCGCTGTTCCTCCTCGCGGCGCTGCCCGCAATCTCGCTGATCAGTGCTGTTCGTACGTCCCGGTGATCAGCGCCCGGGCGATCGCATGGCCGAACAGGTTGAACCCGAGGTAGGCGGGTGTGGCCTCAGCCGGGACATCGAGCTTCTCGACATTGACCGCATGAACGGCGACGATGTAGCGGTGCACGCCGTGGCCCGCGGGTGGGGCGGCGCCGACGAACCGCTTCAGGCCGGCGTCGTTGGCCAAGGTGACAGCATCGCCGGGAAATCCGCTGGCGCTCCCGTCCCCGACCCCGGCGGGCAGGTCGGTGACCGTCGCGGGCAGGTTGAACACCGCCCAGTGCCAGAAACCCGACCCTGTCGGCGCGTCCGGGTCGTAGACGGTGACGGCGAAACTGCGCGTCTCCTCCGGGAATCCGGACCAGCTCAGCTGCGGCGACACATCGGACCCGCCGGCGCCCATTATCCCGCTGACCTGGTCATTGCCCCAGACTCCCCCGTCGGTGAACGACTCCGAGGTCAGGGTGAAGGTGGGCAACTCGGGCAGAAACGAGTACGGGTCGTAATCAAAAGCCATGAGAGGAAATCCTTTCAGTCTGTTTACGAATGCTGTTTACGAATGCAGCAGGAAGTGCTCGAGGACCTGCGCGCCGAAGGTCAACGCATCAATAGGTACCCGTTCGTCGACGCCGTGGAACAGGGCGGCGAAGTCCAGATCGGGCGGCAACCGCAGCGGGGCGAAGCCGAAACAACGAATTCCCAATCGGGCGAAGTGTTTTGCGTCGGTGCCGCCGGACAGCATGTAGGGCACGGTGCGCGCGTCGGGGTCGGTGGCGAGGATCGCGTTGTTCATGGCGTCGAGCAACTCGCCGTCGAACGGGGTCTCATACGACGGCAGGTTGGTGATCCACTCCCGCTTGACGTCGGGACCGATGATTTCGTCGACCTCCCGCTCGAACTCGGCGAGCCGGCCAGGCAGCACCCGGCAGTCGACCACGGCCTCGGCCGTGGCCGGTATGACGTTGGCCTTGTAGCCGGCTTTGAGCATCGTCGGGTTGGCGGTGTCGCGCAGCGTGGCGCCGACAATTCTGGCGATCCCCCCGAGTTTGGCCACCGTGCCCTCGACATCGGGCGAGGCCGGATCGAACGCGTAACCCGTCTCCTCTCCGACGGCGGTGAGGAACTGTTCGACGGATTCGGTCAGCACGATCGGGAAACGGTGCTTACCGAGCTTGGCGACGGCCTCGGCAACCGCGGTGACGGCGTTGTCGTCGTGCACCATCGACCCGTGCCCGGCCCGGCCACGCGCCGTCAGCCGCATCCAGAGCATCGCCTTCTCGGCGGTCTCGATGAGGTAGAGCCTGCGTTCGCCGCCGTCCGGGCGCGGGACCGTCAGCGAGAACCCGCCGACTTCTCCGACCGCCTCGGTGATCCCGTCGAACAGGTCCGGACGATTCTCGACGAGCCACTTGCATCCGTAGTTCCCGCCAGCCTCCTCGTCGGAGACGAACGCGAACACCAGGTCGCGCGGCGGCACGATCCCCGACCGTTTGAAGTGTCGGGCGACCGCGAGCATCATCCCGACCATGTCCTTCATGTCGACGGCGCCGCGCCCCCACACGTAGCCGTCCTCGACAGCTCCGGAGAACGGATGCACGCTCCAGTCGGACGCTTCGGCGGGCACCACGTCGAGGTGGCCGTGCAACATCAGCGCGCCCCGGGAACGGTCTGCGCCTTCCAGCCGGGCGAACACGTTGGCGCGGCCCGGCGCACCGGCCTCGATGTATTCGGTCGTGTATCCGACCTCGGCAAGCTGATCGGCGACCCAGCGCGCGCAGTCGGCCTCGCCCTTGGTGGTGGCCGGCTCCCCGGTGTTGGAGGTGTCGAACCGGATCAGCGTGCTGACGAGGTCGACGACCTCGTCGGCCGGCGATGAAGGACCACTCACATGTCCCTTTGTAACAGCGCCGGTGTCTGGTTTGGGCCTGGGGCCGCTCATCCGCTAGCCTTAGCTGCCGCACAGCAGGTCCGAGTGGCGGAATGGCAGACGCGCTAGCTTGAGGTGCTAGTGCCCTATTAACGGGCGTGGGGGTTCAAGTCCCCCCTCGGACACTCTTCTTCCACCTACCGCGTCAGCGGCGCAGTGGGCCCCAGAATGGGGCTGATGAACACCACCGGAGCACCCCCTCGCGAGATCGCGCTCGACCTGTACCGGTCCGCCGCGGTGATGCTCGTCGTCATCGGGCACTGGCTGCTGTCGGTCATGACGTACCGCGACGGTGAGTTCGGCCGCGACAATCCCCTCGAGCTGATGCCTTGGACGCAGTGGCTCACGTGGGGCTTCCAGGTGGTTCCGGTGTTCTTCGCGGTCGCGGGGTATGCCAGCGCGGTCTCGTGGAGCCGCCATGACCCGGCTACCTCGCGTCAGGAGTGGATCCGACGCCGGGTGGCGCGCACGCTCGGCCCCACTGCGGTCTACGCCGGGTTCGTGCTCGTCGTGATGGGCGCCCTGCACCTGGCGGGCATCGACGGGTCGGTGCTCGAGCTCGGCGGCTGGGCAGTGGCGATGCACCTGTGGTTCCTGGCGGTGTACCTGATGGTCGTCACGCTGACACCGATCGCCGTTGCGGCACATCAGCGCTGGGGGCTCGCGGTACCCGCGGTGCTGGTCATCTGTCTCGTCGTCGTCGACGTGGTGGGCATCAGCACCGGCCATCAGGAAATCCGGATGGCGAACTACTTCTTCTGCTGGGCTGCCATCTACCAACTCGGGATAGCCTGGCACGGAGGCCTTCTGGGCCGCCGCGTACTCCTCGGAATGGCCATGGTGGCTGCTGCCGCGCTGCCGATGCTCGTCACGTGGGGGCCGTACCCGATCGCGATGATCGGCGTGCCGGGTGACCGTGTGGAGAACTCCGCTCCTCCGTCGCTGGCGCTGCTGGCGCTGGCGACAGCACAGATCGGCGTGCTGTTCGCGATCGCACCGCTGTTGAATCGCATTCTGGCACACGGCCTTTGGCCACGAATCATCGGAGTCGCCAACAACAATGTGATGGCGCTGTATCTGTGGCACATGCTGCCCGTCATCGTCGTGACGGTCATCGCATACCCGGCGGGCCTGTTGCCGCAGCCGCCGCTGGGCTCGGGTGCCTGGTGGCTGGCCCGCTTGGAATGGGAGTTGGTGCTGGCCGTCGTCACCGCGGCGCTGCTGTGCCTGTTGTTCTGGCAGCGGCGCATCTTCGCCGCGTCGATGCCGACCTTCGCCGTCCCGGTGCCCGCCCCCGTGGCCGAGGCGATGCTCTATGCCGGGACCGGCGCATGCGCCGTGGCGCTCAGCCTGTTGTCCGCGAAGGGGTTCGCGCCGAGCGGAAGGTTTCCGGTGGTGACGGTGGTGATGTTCGTCGTCGGCGCACTGCTGGTGGCCGCGCGCCCCCGCGTCATGTCGGTGGAGTCCGCTCGCTAGACGGCGGACACGACCAATTCGCCGCCGGTGTCCGACACGCAGGTCAGGAGCACGGGCTTTTGGTCGGCAGTGCTGGCGTAGCAGGTGAAGTTCGCGAACTCCTGGTACTTGGGGCCGCTTTCGTAGTCATAGGACTGGGCCACCCAGGAGTCCTCACACGTGGCGCCACCGATGACCTCGTACTGCTGGCCCGGCGGTGAGGGGCACGGCGTGTACCCCGGAATGGCGCCGGCGACAGGGGGGGCCATCCCCGCGGCGCCCAGTCCAGCGGCGACAACGATCGCACGGAGTGTCTGCATGGTCGAATGGTGGCAGCCGCGAGCGCTTCTCGTCGGCGAAATGCCCGATCAGTCGCCTCAACTGAAGACCGGCGGACCCTCCTGGCATGGATTCATGGGTGTGCATGTCTCGATCGGCGAGATCTGACCGGGAGTCGGACGCTCGATCGTCACCGACGGCTTGTCCGGCTGGATCGAGGGCGCCTCCGGCTCCTCCTCCGGCTCCTCCTGCACCGGTTCGGGTTCGGGCTGCGGCGCAGAGGTTCTCGTCGTCGGTGGGGTGCGGTTCACGCTGGGCGGCTCTGTCGTGGTGGTGCGCCGCTGCGGCGGTGGAGAATCCTCGGTGGTCGTCACGACGGTCGTCGTGCTGGGCGCAGTCGGCACCGCAGCTGTGGTGGACACCATGGGCGGTGCGGAACGCGGCACTACGCCCGGTGCCGTTGTCGGCGGCAGTGTCGCCCGAGGTGTCTCAGACGTTGTCGTGGTGGTCGCCGTCATCGGCGCGATGCGATCGGCGGGGACGACGCCGACAGTGTCGGGCTGCGCCAACAGCACCGCACCGCCGAGTCCGATCATCACCAGGCCGACGGCTGCCGCACCTCTGGCCACCCGGTACCGCACCGTGCGCGAGGGGTCACCGGTATCGAAATCACGCTCCGGCCACCATGCTTTGCCGGCATCAGTCCGCGAAGGCGGCCATTCGATGTCGTCGAGCGTGCGATCCCGTAGCCATCCCGGGGCGGGAATGACGATCGGCGTCGAGCCCAGGAGTGCGGCCGGCGTGACCAACCGCTTCTGTTCGTGGCTGCAGGTCGCGCAGCCCTCGATGTGGCGTGCCGCGCGCTTGCGCAGCAGCACCGTCATCGCGCCGTCCCACTCGCGGAGAATTTCGGCCAGTTCGGCGCACCGGGCCGGATCGGCCTTGATTCGGCGGCACACCAGCAATGCCCCGAGCGACCGCGAGATCGTCTCGCGCATCCGCTCGACGAGGGTGTTCGCGTTGCGTGCCGTCACGCCGAGCGCATCGGCCAACTCGGGGCCGTCGAGATCGTGCCGGTACGCCAATTCCAACACAGCGCGGTCTCGCTCAGACAGTCCGCCGCTGGCCGCCTCGATCAGATCGGCGAGCTCGGCGCGTGCCGCGAAGGTCGCGAGATCGGTTTCGTCAGAGGGCATGTCGGGCAAATCCTGGCTGGGTTGTTCGCGTTGCCATGCCCGCAGCCGGGCCATGCACTCGTTGCGCGCGATGGCGTAGAGCCAGGGCCGAAGCCGGTTGTGCTCCCGCAGTTGCGAAAGCTTCTGCGCGGCAACAACGAAAGTGTCCTGCGTGCAGTCGGCCGCGGCATCGCGATCGCGCAGCATTCCGACGCAGAAGTCGTGGATTCGGTCGGCATAGCGGTCGTAGACGGCGGCGAACGCCTGCTTGTCCCCGTCGATCGCGGCGCGGACCAGTGAAGCGTCCTGCGGGCTGTATGCCATAGGTCACCCCCCTGGGTGTGGCGGGGATACTAGTGCAATCGGCTGGTGTGCGTCGTGCACACCAGCCGATTGCGGAGGTCATCGTTGAACCGACAGCGGCGACTTCGGCGACGGGGTGGGCTGAGGGGACTGCACGGGCTGGTCGACCGACAGCGGAGGCCGAACCGGCTCGACGAGCTTGTAGTAGCCGTAGTTCGGCACGTTGACGGTGGCAAGGAGCGCGCCCGCGGCGCTGTAGACCTTGCAGATTTCGTAGCGGTCGACACCACGCTTCTCGGTGGAATAGACACCGCGCACGGCGCCGATGGCATAGGAGGCGGGGTCGTTGATGCAGATCTCCTGGAACGTCGCGGCACTGGCGACGGGCGCGGTCGCTGCGGCTCCGAAGGCGAGGGCAGCAGATCCCAGGGCGAGGGTGGCTGCGGTGGCGATGCGGTGCGTGATGGTGGTCATGGCTTCTCCTCGGTGTGGTCGCTGCCCTTGGTTGGGCCGCGTTCACCGGTAAGAGTTGAGGGCACTCCCGATTCCCTCACTTTTTGCGAGAGTTTTTTTCGACCTTGTTTGCGCAGGTCAGTACACGTCGCGCACGTAGCGCTTCTCGGCGACCATCTCACGCTTGTAGTCGCGCGCCGCGTCCGCGCTCAACCGGCCGTGTGTGCGGAGGATGTCGGTCAGGGCGTCGTCGACATCCTTGGCCATCCTGGTGGCATCACCGCACACGTAGAAATGGGCGCCGTCGTCGAGCCAGCGCCACACGTCGGCACCGTAGTCGAGCATCTTGTGCTGCACATAGACACGCTCGGGCTGATCACGGGAGAACGCGAGGTCGAGCCGGTTCAGGAAACCGTCGTCGACCATGTCCTGCAGGTCGTCCCGGTAGTAGAAGTTCTGCGCCCGATGCTGGTCACCGAAGAACAACCAATTGGGTCCGCGGTGACCGAGCGCCCGGCGCTCCTGCAGGAACCCGCGGAACGGCGCGATACCGGTGCCCGGCCCGACCATGATCATCGGCGTCTCGGAGTCGTCCGGCGGCCGGAAGTGCGGAGACCGCTGCAGGAACACCGGCACGGCGGTGCCGTCGGGAAGGTCGGCCAGGTAGGTCGAGGCGACGCCGCCGCGCGGCCCGCCGTCGGCTCCGCGGTAGCGCACAACCGACACGGTCAGCTGCACCTCGTTCGGGCTGACCAACGGACTGGAGGAGATCGAATACTGGCGCGGCGTGAGCCGCACCAGCACTTCCTGCCAGAGCTCGGCGTCGGCACGAACCGGGAATTCGCGGACCAGATCGATCCCGTTGCGATTCACCAGCCACTTGTCGAGTTTTCCGCGATCGTTGCGCAGCCTCTTTGCGGTCCCCGCGTCGGGGCAGTGTTCGGCGACGAACGTGACGAGGTTCGACGTCACCTTGCAGATGTCGTAGTGCCACGTCAGCGCCTCCCGCAGGGAGATCTGCACACCGTCGACCAGGACCGCTTCGGAACCGTTGAATCCCGTTGCCGAAAGCCAGGTCTCGACAGCGAAACTCGAATTGACCACGCACACCCCGAGTGAGTCTCCGACGGAGTACGTCACATCGTGGGCGCTGATGTCGAAACCGAACTGCCGCACCTCTTTGGCGGCGTCCCGGGGGGTGAGGCGAATGTTGCGGCACAGCGGAGCGTCGACGGGCTTGGCGCGGGTGAACAGCGCGGGCACGGTCGGTGCCGGCGCGGGCGCGGTGGACGGCGCGGCCATTAGATCGGAAACGGTTTCCGCCCAACGGTTCATCGGCTCGTCGTCGTACGCCTCGCAGTCCGTTCGCTCGAGCATGCGCGTCGCGCCGAGGTCTGCCAACCGGGCGTCGAGTGATTTCGCGTGGCCGCAGAAGTTGTCGTAGGACCGGTCGCCGATGCCGAGCACCGAGTACCGCACCCCGTCAAGTGACGGCGCCTCCGGCGACTCGAGGCGTTCCCAGAAGTTCGCACCGTTGTCCGGTGGTCCGCCGTCGCCGAAGGTGCTGGTGATGATGACGATCTCGCCGGCACTGGGCAGCTCGGCCAGGTCGACGTCGTCCATCGCCCGCAGGCGGGCGCCGGCGAGGCGCTCCCCCAGCCTCCCCGCGAATTCCTCGGCGTTGCCCGTCTGCGAGGCCCACAGCACCAGCGGCCCGGTCTCCGGCGCAGGCACCGTGTCGTCGAGCCTCGAATACCGTCCGGCGAGCAGGCCGTCGATCCACAGCCGGGCCCTGGCACCGACGGGCGCGCTCGCCGGAAGGACGGGCACGCCGGGACGTCCTTGCTCGATTCCGGCCAAAAACCCGGCCAGATAAAGGCTTTCGTCTCCTGTCAGCTCCGGATCGCTCGCCGTCACCGGAACCGGAGTCAACCGAACCGCGCACACCTTGAACTCCGGCTGCAGCGAATCGGGGTCGACAGCGTCGTTGGTGAGCGCGTTGACGGTGAGGTTCTCCCCGTGCTCGTCGTTCCAGTGGAACGGCACCCAGGTGTTGCCGGGGCGCACCCGGTCGGTGACGACGGCAGGCAGTACGGCACGGCCACGCCGGGTGACCAGCTCGACCTCCGCTGCGTCCGAAATCTGCAGTGCCGCAGCGTCCTCAGGGTGGATCTCGACGAATGGTCCCGGGTTGAGCTTGTTCAGCTTGGCGACCCTGCCGGTCTTGGTCATGGTGTGCCACTGGTGCTGCAGGCGGCCGGTGTTGAGGACCATCGGAAAGTCCTCGTCGGGCAGTTCGGCGGCGTCCATGTGCGGGCGGGCATGGAACACCGCACGCCGCGACGGCGTCGCGAACGCCAACCGTGGTGTGCGCCCGGCGGCATCGGTGTAAAGATCTTGGGAGACACCGTCGTTGAGGTACCGGATCGGGTTGCGGTCCGGCTGCTCGTGTGAGGCGCACGGCCACTGCACCGGCGTCTGGCGCAGCCGCTCATAGGTGACACCGCGCAGGTCGTAACCGGTCCTGGGATTGTGGAACCGGCGGATCTCGTCAAAAATCTGCTCGCTCGACTTGTAGTCGAAGTCGTCGCCGAAGCCGAGGTGGCGGGCGACCCCGCAGATCAGCTCCCAATCCGGCCGCGCGTCACCGGCGGGCGGGACGGACTGCTGTAGCAGGGTGAGGGTGCGGTCGGAGTTGACCATCACGGCATCGGTTTCCGCCCACAGCGTGGCGGGCAGCATGATGTCGGCGTACCTGTTGGTGGCGGTATCGGTGTAGGTGTCTTGGGTGATGACCAGCTCGGCGGCCTCCAGGGCGGCGATCACCGCAGCCCTGTTGGCAACGCTGGCAACGGGATTGGTGCAGATGATCCACGCGGCCTTGATGTCGCCGTCAGCCATCTGACGGAACATCTCGACGGTCCCCGGACCGACATCGATGCGGATGGTGCCGGGGTCGAGATCCCACTCGGCTTCCACGAACGCACGGTCATCCGCCGAGAGCACCACACGCTGGCCGGGCAGACCCGGCCCCATATAGCCCATCTCGCGGCCGCCCATGGCGTTGGGTTGGCCCGTCAGCGACATCGGGCCGCTGCCGGGCCGGCAGATCGCGCCGGTCGCCAGGTGCAGGTTGCAGATCGCATTGGTGTTCCACGTACCGTGGGTGCTCTGATTGAGGCCCATCGTCCAGCACGACATCCAGTTCCCCGCCTCGGCGATCATGTCGGCGGCGGTGCGGATGTCGGACTCGGGAAGCCCGGTGATGGCCGCAACACGGTGGGGCGGATAGTCGGCGAGGAATTCCGGCATCGCCTCCCAGCCCTGGGTGTGCTCGGCGATGAACGCCTCGTCGATGGCGCCCTTCTCGACCAACACATGCAGGATGCCGTTGAGCAGCGCGAGATCGGTGCCCGGCCGGACCGGCAGGTAGAGGTCGGCCTTGTCGGCCGTAGAGGTTCTGCGCGGGTCCACGACGATCAGCTTGGCGCCCGCCTTGAGCCGGTCGGCCATCCGCAGGTACAGGATCGGGTGGCAGTCGGCCATGTTCGAGCCGATGACGAAGAACAGGTCGGTGCAATCGAAGTCGGTGTAGGAACCGGGCGGGCCGTCGGAGCCCAGCGACTGTTTGAAGCCGGTGCCCGCGCTGGCCATGCACAGCCGCGAGTTCGACTCGATGTGAACGGTGCGCAGAAATCCTTTGGCCAGCTTGGTCGCCAGATACTGTGCCTCGATCGACATCTGTCCCGAGACGTACAGCGCGACCGCGTCGGGGCCGTGCTCGTCGACGATCGCCCGCAGTCGCGCTCCCGCCTCGGCGAGTGCCTCCTCGACATCGACAGCCACCGGTTCCGCGTCGCGGGAGGGCCGCAGCAGCGCCGTGGTGAGCCTGCCGTCGGCCGCGGCCATCATCTCGGCGTGGGTCGCGCCCTTGGTGCACAGCCGCCCGACGTTGGTGGGGTGCAGCTTGTCTCCGGAGACCCTCGCGATGACAGGGACACCCGAAGCGGGGTCGGTGCGGGTCTCCACCGAGATCCCGCACCCGACCCCGCAGTAGGAGCAGGCGGTTCGCGTCACCGGCTACCCGACGGGGACCGGGTCGGACGCGCGGCCGATGTGCTCACCACTGTGGGCGCGGTGCTCCTGCAGTCGCAGGAAAACAAACCAGGTGACGAAGGCGCAGACGACGTAGAAGCCGAGGAACACCCAGAACGCCATGGTGGCCGACTTTGCGTCGCTGACGTAGGACGCCCGCAGGACGATGTTGATGAACACCCCGCCCAGCGCGCCGACGGCGCCGGCGAATCCGATCAGTGCGCCGGACATGGCCCGCGACCACGCAGCCTTCTCGTCTCGGCTGAGGTCGTCGCGGCCTTGGGCTTTGGCCTCGAAAATCGACGGGATCATCTTGTAGGTGGAGCCGTTGCCCAGGCCGGACAGGATGAACAGCAGGATGAATCCTGCTACATAGCCGATCATCTGGCCGCCCGACGGTGCTCCGGCGGCTGCGTCATCCAGAACGCCTGTGGTGACGAGCACACCCGCGGCGAACATCATCGCGACGAACACGTAGAGCGTGATTTTGCCGCCGCCGATGCGGTCGGCCAGCTTCCCACCGAACGGGCGCGAGATGGATCCGAGAAGCGGCCCGAGGAAGGCGATCTGGGCGGCGTGTAGCGACGCCTGCGCGGCGGTGTCCCCGCCTGCAAGGTAGTTGATCTGCAGGACCTGGCCGAACGCGAACGAGAATCCGATGAACGAGCCGAAGGTGCCGATGTAGAGGAAGCTCATCACCCAGGAGTGCTTGAACCGCATCGCCTCGACGAGCGCGCCGAAGTTCGATTTCTGGTTACGCAGGTTGTCCATGAACAGTGCGGCGCCGACGGCGGCCACGCTGATCGCGACAAGGTAAATGGCGCAGACGATTTCGGGACGGGCATTGCCGAGCGTCGCGATGACCAGCAGTCCGATGAGCTGGATGACGGGGACGCCGATGTTGCCACCGCCGGCGTTGAGCCCCAGCGCCCAGCCTTTGAGGCGCTGCGGGTAGAACGCATTGATGTTGGTCATCGACGACGCGAAGTTACCGCCGCCGAGGCCTGCGAATGCGGCGATGACCAGGTAGGTGGTGTAGGACGCGGGATTCTTCATGTAGTAGAGCGTCAGCACCGTCGGGATGAGCAGCAGCAGCGCGCTGACGATCGTCCAGTTGCGGCCGCCGAACTTGGCGGGTGCGATGGTGTACGGAATGCGCATGAATGCGCCGACCAACGTGGGGACGGCCACCAGATAGAACTTGCCCGCCGCGTCGATGCCGTAGACGTTCTGCGGCATGAACAGCACCATCACCGACCAGATCGACCACACGGAGAACCCGACGTGCTCGCCCACGATCGACCAGATCAGGTTGCGCTTTGCTACCGCCTTACCCCCCGATTCCCAGGCCTCGACGTCCTCGGGGTCCCAGTGCTCAATATCGCGCTTGCGGACTGCGGTTGTTGCCATGGCTCAAGTGAAAGGCCAGGCCATTCCCTGTCCGTTGCACGTCGATGACCGGTTTGAAAACTCGCCCTCACACTGCCGATGTGCTCACCGTGAGGCCGCTGGACTGTGATAGCCGGGATTCACAGGGGACTTGCGGGGGAAACGAACGCGAAACACGCTCCTCTTAGTTTCGAAGGATGACAGACGGAAGCAGTCCCCGTTTCCTGCAGGGCGCGTTCGAGTTCGACGGCGTCGGTTACGACAAACCGGTGCCGCTGGACGAGTCTCTGCGGTATGTGGTGCCTGCCGGTGCCACCACCCAGCCCGTGTACTTCCGCGGCGGCAACTCCACGAAGCAGATGATCACGGTGGTGTTGTTCCGTGACGGCACGCCGATGCGGTATTTCCCGATTGCCGCAAAGGGCGCCACCCACGTCGCGCTGCGCGTGGTGGAGGACCTCCTGGGTGACACGGTGCTCGAGCTCTACGTCGCAGCGCCGGACGGTGTGAAAGGGACGGTGGTCGTCGACCTGGGTCTGGTGGAGGTCTAGCGATGGCCCAGCGTCTGGTGGTGGTCGGCAACGGCATGGCGGGCATCCGCGCGCTGGAGGAGGTGCTCGCCCGCGGCGGCGGCGACCACTTTCAGATCACGGTGTTCGGTGACGAGCCCTACGGCAACTACAACCGCATCCTGCTGTCGAATGTGCTTGCCGGTAGCCAGGACGTCGAAGCTGACGCGTCGGACCTTTTTCTCAACGCGCTCGACTGGTACACCGACAACGGGATCGATCTGCGAGCCGGCGTGCGGGTGGTGCGCCTCGACACCTTCGCCCATCTGGTGCACGCCGACGACGGCACCACGCTGCACTACGACAAGCTGATCCTGGCGACGGGCAGTCGGTCGTTCTTCCCGCCGATGGCAGGATTGTGGCGGGACAACAAGACGCTGGCCGACGGCGTGTTCGGTTTCCGCACGCTCGACGACACGGCGGCGATGATCGCCGAGGCGGCCAACCGCACCAAAGCCGTCGTGATCGGCGGCGGGCTGCTTGGGTTGGAGGCCGCCCGCGGACTGCAGAGCCGCGGAATGGCCGTCGACGTCGTCCATGCCGGCCCGACCCTGATGAACGCCCAGCTCGATGATCCGGCAGGCGCGATCCTGCGAAAGTCCGTGGAGGACCTCGGTATCGGTGTGCACACCGAGAAGCGCACCACAGAAGTCATCGTCGGCGACGACGGTCGGTTGGCCGGAATCCTGTTCTCCGACGGCGCCCGCATCGACTGCGACATGCTGGTGATCGCGGCCGGCATCAGGCCCAATGTAGGCCTGGCCCAGCGCGCCGGCCTCACCGTGGAACGCGCGATCGTCACCGACGACCACATGCGTTCGGTCGATGACGACGACGTCTACGTCGTCGGTGAGTGCGCGCAGCACCGCGGCCAGGTCTACGGCCTCGTCGCGCCGCTGTGGGAGCAGGCCAGGGTGCTGGCCGACCATCTGACCGGAACCGATCTGACGTCGGCGTACCACGGGTCGCGGGTGGCCACGAAGCTCAAGGTCGCCGGCGTGGACGTCGCGTCGATGGGGGTCAAGGCGCCCGAGCGACCCGACGACGAATTCGTGCAGTACTGCGAACCCAAGCACGGCGTCTACAAGACGATCGTGATCCGTGACGGAAAGCTCGTGGGCGCCACCCTCGTCGGGGACGTGTCCAAGGTGTCCTTCCTGACCCAGGCATTCGACAGCGGTCTCCCCCTGCCCGACGAGCGGGTGGCGTTGATGTTCGACATCGGCACACCCGATGTGGGTGTCGGGGTGGCCGAACTCGCCGACGACGCCCAGGTGTGCAACTGCAACGGGGTGTCCAAGGGCGCGCTGGTGTCGTGCGTCCAGGATGGCGAGACGTCGGTTGCCGGTGTGATGGCGAAGACCAAGGCGGGCAAGGGTTGCGGCTCGTGCAAAGAGCTGGTCTGCCAGGTCGTCGAGTGGGCGGCGGGCGGCGCCGTCACCGAGGATCCGTCGGCGTCGTGGTATGTCCCGGGTGTTCCGTATGACAAGCCGACGTTGATGCAGCACATCCGCGATCTCGAACTGCATTCGGTCTCTTCGGTGTTCGCCGCGCTCGCCCCGGACGGCAGGGAGGACGCCGGATCGAAGATGGCGCTGGCCTCGCTGCTGGACATGATGTGGGCCGACGAGTTCGTCGACGAGCGTGACGCGCGGTTCATCAACGACCGGGTGCACGCGAACATCCAGCGCGACGGCACCTTCTCGGTGGTTCCGCAGATGAAGGGCGGGGTGACCGACGTCGCGCAGCTACGCAAGATCGCCGACGTCGCCGAGAAGTACGAGATTCCGATGATCAAACTCACCGGGGGGCAGCGCATAGACCTGCTGGGTGTGCGCAAGGAAGACCTGCCCTCGGTGTGGGCGGACCTGGACATGCCGTCCGGGTACGCCTACGGCAAGAGTTTCCGGACCGTGAAAACCTGTGTTGGCAGCGACTTCTGCCGCTACGGCGTCGGCGATTCGACGGCGTTGGGCATCGCGATCGAGGAGCGCTTCAAGGGTCTGGCGAGCCCGGCGAAGATGAAGCTCGCCGTCACCGGGTGCCCCCGCAACTGCGCGGAGGCGCTGTGCAAGGACCTCGGTGTCGTCGCGGTCGACGGCGGCCGGTGGGAGATCTACGTCGGCGGCGCGGCGGGCGCCCACATCCGCAAGGGCGATCTGCTCGCTACCGTCGATGACCCCGACACGGTGATCACGGTGACCGGCCGGTTCCTGCAGTACTACCGTGAGAGCGCGAATTGGCTTGAGCGAACCTATAAATGGGTGCCGCGGGTAGGTATCGAGCACCTGCGCGACGTGCTCATCGACAATCCTGACGAGGACTTTCTGGCCGGCCTCGACGCGCGGATGCAGAAGTCGGTGGACGCCTATCGCGACCCGTGGCAGGACGGCCGCGAACCCGCATCGGTCGGACAGTTCCGGTCGTCGTTGCCGCTGTTGCCGCTCCCCCAGGTGCCCGTGCGATGAGCGCTTGCGAGAAGAACCGAGGGCTGCGATGAGCGCTTGCGAGAAGAACCGAGGGCTGCGATGAGCGCTTGCGCGAAGAGCCGAGGGCTCAGATGAGGGTCGAGGAGATCCCGGTCGGCGAGGGCCGCACCGTCGTGGTCGACGGCGTACAGGTGGCGGTGTTCCGGTTGCGGGACGGGTCGCTGCGGGCGGTCGACGCGGTGTGCCCGCACCGGGGCGGTCCGCTCGCCGACGGCCTGGCCGATGACTGCGTGATCGTCTGCCCGCTGCACGGCCATACCTTCGACCTGAGCTCGGGCAGCGAGGTTTCCGGTGCGGACCTATCCGTACGCAGCTATCCCATCGAAGAGGTGGACGGGACCATCCGGCTGACGGTGTCCTGACACCCGTGCCGGCCCGTTGACGTGACGCCGTGGCGGAAGAGTTCGGGGGGCGCTCATCATCGGCCCGGGAATAGCAGACCCCACCCCAGCAGTTAGGTGACGCATCACGTATCACGAACTGAGGAGCTCGTCATGCGGTACGCCATCATCGGGGCAGGCAACATCGGCACGGCCGTGGCCGGTCAGTTCGTCCGAACAGGCATCGAGGTCGGCCTGGCCGCCTCGCGCGGCGTGGACGCGGTGCGACCCGTCGCGGAGAAGATCGGTCCTCACGTCAGTGCGGTCGACGTGGCAGAGGCATTGACCGCCGACGTCGTCATCCTCGCTGTTCCCTTCGACGCCGTTCGGGATCTTGTTGCGCAGGTCGCCGACTGGGAAGGCCGGATCATCGTCGACGCCACCAACGCCATCGATTACTCGACCTTCTCCCCTGCCGACCTCGGTGGCCGGCCGTCATCGGACCTCGTCGGCGACTGGGCCAACGGCGCGCGTGTGGTCAAGGCGTTCGGCCACACGTGGGCCAAGGTGCTGGCCCGCGAACCCGGTGACGGACACGGTGGCCGCCGGGTGCTGTTTGTCTCCGGCAACGATTCCGCCGCCAACGACGAGGTCGCACAGTTGATCTCCCGGTTCGGCTTCGAACCCGTCGACCTCGGCCGTAATGACGAGGGCGGCCTGCTGCAGCAGTTCGGCGGACCGTTGACGACGAAGAGCTTCGTCTCGCAGGCGATCAGCGGCGCGAACCCCGCCGAGATGGATCTCGCCGGCGCGTGACGGACGCGTGCACGTCCGGTCACGGCGTGAATCCGGCGAACCACGCGATGAGCGTCTCGGCGAACAACGTCGGGTCTTGGCCGTGCATCGAGTGACCCATCATCGGGAAAGACCGGTAGGTCAGCGACTGTCCGGCGCCCTTGACGAGTTGGCTCACGCGACCCGCCTGCACGTCGGTGCACGCACCGATCAGCCCGCCGGACGCCTCGTCGATCATCCGGAAGTGGTGGGTGAACAGCACGGGCACTTTCGCATGGCTCAGCATCACCTGGTGGGGGCAGCTGGCCGCGAAAGTGCCTGAGAGAAAGGCTTTTCCCCACTCGGGGTCGTATTCGCGAAGGTTCTGCGCGGGCTCGGCGGTGCCGACGACGAGCGCGACGTGTGCCTGCCAGTCGGCGAGCTCGTCGGGAACGGCCGCGACGAAGCCGTCCCAGTCCCCGACGCTCCACTGGTCGCCGAGATAACGCGCCCACATTCCGAACAGCGGACCGATGCTGTCGGTGATCGACGGCCCCAGCACCGGATCGATTTCCGAGCTGAAGAACGGCGGATCCTCCCAGCACGCGGCGATGACCTGGCCCGGTTTCGCGTAGGCCGACAGCCAGGCGCTGGCCAGCCCGCCCGAGGACAGCCCGCTGATGAACGCGGGCCTGCCGATCACACCGTCGATGAACCGCACGAGATCGTTGCCGACATTGTCGAGCGTGTACCGATGCGGGGTGCGCGTCGAGCGCCCCTGCCCTCGTAGGTCCACGGCGTGCACGTGAAAGTGCTCGGCCAGCATCGGCATCGCGGCTTCGTATCCCCACCACGACTCGGACTGCCCGGGTATGAGCAGCAACGGCGGTCTGGTGTCCTCGCCGGCGACGGCGTAGTTCAGCTGTACTTCCCCGGTGTCGAAAAGCTGCTCCGGGTAGTCGTGTTCGACGTACGTGGCTTCTGGTGCGTGCGGCCCGAAGGCGCCTGCATACCGTCCCATCGCTTCAGGCTGTCACACCCGGATCACGCCTCGTCGGGCTTCACCGCGAGCACCGGTTTCGGGCACTCCAGGATGACCTTCTGGGCGACGCTGCCGAGCATGAGTTTCCCGACCGGGTTGCGGTGCCGGATTCCGACCACCAGAAGTTGCGCACCGTCGTTGTTCATCGCGGCCAACAGCTCCATGGCGGGATCCACTCCGACGGGCTGGCGCAGTTCGAACGCCACCCCGCACTCGGTCAGCCGTGCCTGGACGTCGCCGACCTCGGTTTGGCCGGCGAAGCGCGCGTCGACGTAGGACTCTCCGGACGTGGCGTTGATGACGAGCAGATCGGTCTGACGCAACTTCGCCTCAGAGATGCCGTGTTCCAGCGCTGCGTGACCGAACGGATCGGCCGTGTATCCGACGACGATGGTCACTGCTGTACCGCCTTCTCCCTTTGATCCTTGTCATCCTCGACCACGAGCAGCGTCTCCTCACTGCGATTCATCAGGCGCAGGATCAGCGGTGCCAACAGCAGCAGCGCCATCAACACGTAGGTGACGATTGCGACAGGCTCGGTGAACAGGCTGCCCCAGTCGCCGCCGCCGAGCTGCAGGCTCTGCCGCAGCTGGCGCTCGATGCGAGGCCCGAGGATCACACCGATGATCAACGGCAGCACCGGAAGTCCGAAGCGGCGCATCATCAGGCCCATCAGTCCGAAGATCAGCAGCAGGGCCAAGTCGAGGGGCTGCAGGTTGACCGCGAACGCTCCCAGCGTGGCGAAGAACAGGATGCCCGCGTACAGGTAGGGCCTCGGTGTGCGGAGCAGCTTGGCCCACAGCGGCGCCAGCGGCAAGTTCAGCACCAGCAGCAGGAAGTTGCCGATGAACAGGCTCGCGATGAGCGTCCAGATGAGCAGGGGTTCCTTGTCGAACAGCGTCGGCCCGGGCTGGATGCCGTAGGACACGAATGCGGTCAAAATCACCGCCGCCGTGGCATTGGTGGGCAGGCCCAGCGACAGCATCGGCACCAAAGTGCCTGCCGCCGAGGCGTTGTTGGCGGCTTCGGGGCCTGCGACGCCTTCGATGGCGCCCTTGCCGAACTCCTCGGGGTGCTTCGACAGCTTCTTCTCGGTGATGTAGCTCAGGAACGTCGGGAGCTCGGCGCCGCCTGCGGGCAGCGCACCGAACGGGAACCCGAAGGCGGTTCCGCGCAGCCACGGCTTCCATGACCGTCCCCAGTCCTGCTTGCTCATCCACGGGCGTCCCACGGGAATGACATCGGCGGGCCTGCGGCGCAGGTGGGCAGCCACCCAGAGTGCCTCGCCGACCGCGAACACGGCGACGGCGATGACGACGATGTCGATGCCATCGCTCAGCAGCGGGATGCCGAATGTGGCGCGCGGCTGCCCGGTCAGCGAGTCGATGCCGACGATGCCGATCGCGAGACCCAGCAGCAGCGAGATCATGCCCCGCATCTTCGACGAGCCGAGCACGGCGGTGACGGCGACGAGCGCGAAGAGCATGATCGCCAGGTAGGACGGAGCCCCCAGGGTGACGGCGAACCGCGAGATGGCCGGGGCGAACGCAGCCAGAAGCGCGGTGCCGATAGAGCCGGCCACGAACGAGCCGATGGCCGCGGTGGCCAGAGCCTGGGCGGCGCGGCCGGCCTTGGCCATCTTGTTGCCCTCGATCGCCGTAATGACCGACGAGGACTCACCTGGGGTGTTCAGCAGGATCGACGTGGTGGAGCCGCCGTACATGCCGCCGTAGAAGATGCCTGCGAACATGATGAACGCCGCGCTGGGGCTGACGTTGTAGGTGATCGGCAGCAGCAGCGCCACGGTCATGGCGGGGCCGATGCCGGGCAGCACGCCGACCGCGGTGCCGAGCAGCACGCCGATGACGGCGTACAGCAGGTTCATCGGGGTGGCGGCCTCAGAGAACCCCTGCAGAAGCCAGTCGAGATTTTCCATCACAGAATCCCATCGAGAATGCCTGCGGGCAGCGGGATTCCGAGCCCGGAGTAGAACGCGTAGAAGCTGCCCAGGGCCAGCACGACGCCGATGACGATGTTGCGCACGTAGTGCTTACTGCCGAGAACGGTCGCGCAGCCGGCGAAGAACAGCGCGCCGGCGATGGCCCACCCCAGCGGCTCGACCAGCACGATCAGCAGGACGAACAGGCCGATGAGCAGGCCGACGGTGCGCCAGTCACTGGGCATGTCGGGGTCGATGTCCTCACCGGCGTCGGCTTCGCCCCTGGACCCGCGCGGAATGGCGACGGCCAGGATGACCGCCATCACGAGCAGCCCGATGCCGATGACGATCGGGAAGAGGCGCGGCCCGACAGGGTCGACCTTGGCGTAGCCGCCGGGTAGTGACAGGGCGTCGTAGAGCAGGAATGCGCCGACGACGACCATGACCGCGCAGACGACGTACTGCGCGTAATCGGGACGTTGCGCGGCGTCGGGCCTCGTGGTATCGGGCCTTGTGGTGTCGGTGCTCATACCAGCCCCAGATCGGTCAGCGTCGTCTCCACGCGCTGGTCCTGTTCTTCGAGGAACTTCTCGAACGGTTCTCCGGTCATGAACGCATCGCTCCAGCCGTTCTTCACCAGCGCCTCCTTCCAGGCATCGGTGGCATGCAACTCTTCGAGCACCTTGACCATCGCGTCGCGGTCCTCCTCCGAAATCCCGGGTGGCGCAAGGATTCCGCGCCAGTTGGTAAAGGTCAGGTCGATGCCCGCCTCGGTCAGTGTGGGCGCGTCGACGCCTTCGACCCGCTCGTCACCGGACACGGCCAGGACACGCACCTGACCGGACTCGATCTGGTCGACGTACTCACCCAGGCCCGAAGTTCCCGCGGCGATCTTGTTGCCGAGCAGCGCGGTGAGCAGGTCACCACCGCCGTCATAGGACACGTAGTTCACCTTCGCGGGATCCACGCCCACGGCTCTGGCCGTCTCCATCGGGAACAGGTGGTCGGGGCCGCCGGGGTTGGATCCGCCGCCCACTGTGACCTTGGCCGGGTCGGCCTTCCACGCCGCGACGAAATCCTGCACGGTACGGAACGGCGAGTCGCCGGGAACGAGGATGCCTTCCTGTTCTTCGACCACCTTGGCCAGCGCAGTCGCATCGGAGGCGCGCGCCTTGGAACCGTTGGTATAGGTGGCACCGACCACGCCGAGCCCCATCATCATCATGAGGTCGCCGTTGCCCTCCTCGTTCATCAGCCGGGCCATCGCGACGGTGCCGCCGGCGCCGATCACGTTGAATACCTCGATGCGGCCGGTGATGTCGTCGTCTTCCATGATCTTCACGGCGGTGCGTGCGGTGAGGTCGTAACCGCCGCCCGGACTGTTGGGCACCATCATCCGCAGACGGTGCAGACTGGTGTCCTCGCCGCGCGTGACCCCGCACGCCGACACGAGTAAGGCGGCCAAGACGGCGATGACCAGGCCGATGCTCGGTCTGCGCCTGCCGGATACGAACATGACGTCCCCAATCACTTGTGATGCTCAGCAATACTGGACCCCGGCAGTGACCCACGTCACCCATGTGGACGCAAAGAAGGTATTGGTCATTAAGTACATGCGCAGCCTGGCCGGCCAGTTCCTGGTCTTCCAGCTCATGGTGGTCGCCGTCGTGCTGATCGCGGTCGCTGCCGTCTCGGTGGCCCAGTCAGAGGGCGAGTTCAGAGAGGTCCGCGGTCAACGCATGATCGCGGTGGCCGAGAACATGGCGTCGACGCCGATCGTGCGGGAACGCGCAGAACAGGTGCCACCGGACCCGTTCGTCTCCCGCACGCTGGCCCCGGAGGTCGACCGCGCCGTCGCACTCTCGGGCGCGAGCCTCGCCGAGTTCCTCGGCCCCGACGGCACCGTGCGCGCGTCGTCGGACCCGTCTCGCAGCGGTGCGCGGGTGGACCTGGGCTCCAGCCGAGCCGACGAGGGCCGTGCGTGGTTCGGCGACGCCGACATCGACGGCACGCACAGCCTCGTGGGCCAGGTTCCGATTCTGTCCACCGATGGTGACGTGCTGGCCGTCGCGTCGGTCAGCGAACAGTACCCGTCGGTGTGGGAATTGCTCAGCGGCGCGGGTGAAGGTCTTCTGGTGTATCTCGGGTTGGGCGCAGCCCTCGGCCTGGTTGCGTCGTGGCTGCTGTCGCGGCGCATCAAGCGACACACCCGCGGCCTGGAAGTCGCCGAGATAGCGAGCCTCGCCGACCACCGGGAAGCCCTCCTGCACAGCATCAGGGAAGGCGTGATCGCGGTGAACAACGAGGGCGAGATCACGCTACTCAACGACAGTGCCCAGGATCTGCTCGGAGTGCCGGGTGGCGCGGTCGGCCGACGCGTCGACGCGGTGGGAATCGATCCGGCGGTGGTAGCGCTGCTGATGTCGCCTGATGACGTCCAGGCCGCGAAAGACACAGTCATTGCGACACGGACACGGGTGCTGGCGCTGAGCCGCCGCGCCGCCACCAGTCAGGGGATGCGGATCGGCACCGTGACGACCATGCGCGACAGCACCGAACTGGCCGCACTGCAGAGCCAGCTGTCCTCCCACAAGAGCGTGACCGATACCTTGCGCGCGCAGACCCATGAATTCGCCAATCAACTGCACACCATCTCGGGTCTGGTGCAACTCGGTGAGTACGATTCGGTGCGTGATCTGGTGGGCACGTTGACACGCAGACGTGCCGAGATCAGCGACGCGGTGACGCAACGGATTTCCGATCCCGCCGTCGCGGCGCTGCTGATCGCCAAGACGTCGCTGGCCGCTGAGAGCGGCGTCGATCTGCGCCTGGACCCCAACTCCCACCTGGCAGCTCTCGATCCTGCCATGGCCACCGATGTGATCACGCTGCTGGGCAACCTCATCGACAACGCGGTGGACGTGTCCGTCGGTGCGGCGCACGCGTCGGTGACGGTCCGCATCGACGACACCGACGGATTGACGATCTCGGTGATCGACACGGGACCTGGTGTCCCGGAGCATCTTCGAGAGGCGATCTTCGCTCGCGGGGTCACCTCCAAACCAGAGGTGCCCGGCGGGCGCGGTATCGGCCTGGCCCTGGTGCGGTTGGTGACTGCGCAGCACGGCGGCACGATCGACGTCAGCGACAGCCCCGATGGCGGCGCGCAGTTCCTGGTGCGGTTGAGCGCGGTGTCCAGCCATGCGTGACGTGCTGGTGGTCGACGACGACTTCATGGTCGCCGAGATTCACCGCCGATTCGTGGACCGTGTGGAAGGTTTCCGCGCGGTCGGCGTGGCCCGCACCGGCGAGGAAGCGCTCTCGGCGGCCCGCGACCTGCACCCGCACCTCATTCTGCTGGACGTCTACCTGCCGGACATGACCGGTCTGGATGTGTTGCAGCGCTTGCGTTCTGAAGCCGACCGCGTGGATGTCATCATGATCACCGCGGCCCGCGAGCTCGACACGGTCAGGGGCGCGCTCGACGGTGGCGCAGCGGATTACCTCATCAAGCCGTTCGAGTTCCCGCAACTGGAGGCGAAACTGCTGGCGTTCGCGTCCCGCGCGGACGCGCTGCAGTCCGCGGGTGGAGCCGACCAGAGCCTGATCGACACGCTGTTCGGCGGGCCGTCCGTCACGCCGGCGACGGCGAAGGCGATGCCGAAAGGTCTCGGAGCGGAGACCGGCGAGCTGGTGCTGGCAGCGGTTCGCGATGCCGGTGAGGTCTCGGCAGCCGAATGCGCTGACCTGGTGGGCATTTCCCGGGTCAGCGCTCGGCGCTATCTCGAACACTATCTCGGTACCGGCGCTCTCGAGCTCCGCCTGCAGTACGGAGTCGGACGCCCGGAACGCCGGTACCGGATCGCGGGTTAGCCGTCTTCGACTAAACGGTGGTCGGCCGGTTCGCGATGGTGCCTGCCCCTGTGCCGTCGGTGATCGTGGCACCGGTCGGGCTCGACAGCGTCACGACGAAGGTCTCGGTGCCTTCCATCACCGTGTCGCCGAACACCACCACGGTGATGGTCTTGCGCGTCTCACCGGGAGCGAAGGTGAGCGTTCCTGTCGTCGGGGCGTAATCGCTTCCGCCGGTCGCGGTGCCGTTCGCGGTGGCGTACTGCACGGTGACCGCCTGGGTCGGCGGGGCCGCCAGCGACACGACGAACTGGGCGAGCACGCCCGGGCTGCTGTCGTCGAAGTCGAACTGGATGGATTCCAGGTAGGCCATCTTGTTCGCGTTGACCGTGTTCCAGTCGTCGGCCAGGATGCCGCCGGTGTCACGGGAATTCGGGTTCCACGACCAGAACGTCCACGACATGTCCTGGGTGGCGGCCGGAATGTCGATGGTGCCGTTGTTGTCGAAGTCGCCGGACAGGTACGACGTGATGGCCTCATACCAGACGACGTCCTTGGGATCGGTGAGCCGGGTACCGAACTCGCCCAGGTAGATCGGGGCGATGTTCTGCTCATAGATGTAACCCCACATCTGCTCGAACTTGTCCGGCAGCGCGGCACCGAAGTTCGCCTGCTGGAACCAGGGCTGCGCGTACACCGAGTTCGGGTAGTCGTGCGGTGAGTACACGACGCGGTTGGGCACGTTCAACACGATGGGCCGATCCTTGACGCCCATCAGATTCCCGCCCCACCAATAGGACTGGCCCTGGTAGTCGGCCACGCCCTCGACGATGATCAGCCAGTTCGGGTTCACCGACAGCACCGCGTTGCCCGCCCGTTCGGCGGCTGCGGCCCAGTCGGTGGCTCCCCCGCCGCCCCACGTTCCGCTGTGCGGTTCGTTGTGCAGGTCGGCGCCGATCACGGTGGGGTTGTTCGCGTAGCGCTGCGCGAGCATCTTCCAGTCGTTGATCCACGCGGCTTCGGTGTAGGAGCCTTCGTACCAGAGACCGTTGCCGTTGGGGCCTGCGCCCTTGCTGCTGCGGTGGTGGTCGAGGATCACGCGCATCCCGATCTCACCGGCATAGGCCACGATCTTGTCCATGATCTGCACCGGGGTGAGTCCGACCAGGTCGGGGTTCTTGAAGAAGTCGATGCCGTTTGGCGCCGCCGTGGTGTGCAGCATCTCGCTGGAGTAGGCGAGCCGGATGGTGTTGAAATCCAGTGCCGCCATCTGGTTCATCATGTCTTTGTAGTTGCGCGTCCACAGGCCGTGCGGGGCGAACGTCTCGCTTTCCATGCCGAACCAGTTGACGCCGGCGATCTGCACCGGATTGCCCGCCGAGTCGAGGATCTGATTGCCCGACGTCCTGAACCAGCCCGGCGCGACACCCGTTCCGGGGGCGCCCTCGGTCACCGACGCGTCCGAGATGCTGAGCGACACATTCGCGGGGATATCGTCGTTGGTGATGGTGCCCAGCGCGGAGCCGTCGGCGATGGTCGCGCCACTGGGGTTTGCCAACGTCAGTGTGAACGTCTCGTTCTGTTCCGCAGTGGTGTCACCGGTGATGGAGACCTGGATCTGCTGCGAGAGCACGCCGGGTGCAAAGGTCACGGTTCCGGACTTGGCGGTGTAATCGACCCCTGCGGTGGCTGTGCCGTTGGAGGTGGCATACGTGACAGTGACCGGTGTCGTCGACGACTTGGACAGCGTGACCACGAAGGTCATCTGCGTTGTGCCGCTGTTGGTTTCGTTGACGGTTGCGTCGGCGACGGTGATTGCCGGCGGCTGGGTGGGGGCGCTCTGCCCGTTGACCTTGAAGTTGGTCGCCGTCGCGGAGGCGCCGCCCGGTGAGGCCTGGAACCCGAAGGTGACGGTTGCGCCGGCCGCGACGCCCGCATTCCAGGTGGCGTTGCGCACCACGTAGTGGTTACCGACCCGGCTGACGATCTCGGCGTTCCAGATATTGCTGATCTGCGCCGGGGTGTCGAACTCCACCGTCCAACCGTTCAGTGCTGACGTTCCCGCAGCCACGGTCACGGTGGCCGTGAATCCCGAACCCCAGTTGTCGTTGACGACCATCGTGGCCGACGGATTACCGGGGGACGGGGCGACATCGTCGTTGGTGATCGTGCCGATGGCGCTGCCGTCGGCGATCGTGACGCCGTTGGGGTTCGACAGCGTCAGTGTGAACGTCTCGTTCTGCTCCACTGCTGTGTCGCCGAGGATCGCCACCGAGATCTGCTGACTCGTCACGCCCGCCGCGAAGGTGAGCGTTCCGGTCTTCGCGGTGTAATCGGCACCGGCGGCGGCCGTTCCGTTCGACGTCGCATACGCGACACTGACCGGTGCTGTGGCTGCCTTGTCCAGGGTCACGGTGAACACCAGATTCTTCGTGCCACTGGCCCCCTCGGTGATTGTCGCATCGGAGATGGTGACCTTCGGCGGGATTACCGGGGCGACGTCATCGTTGGTGATGGTGCCCACTGCGGACCCGTCCGCGATGGTGGCCCCGGTCGGGTTTGACAGCGTCAACGTCAACGTCTCGTTGGACTCCACTGCCGTATCCCCGAGGACCGGCACCGAGATCTGCTGACTCGTCACACCCGCGGCGAACGTCACCGTGCCCGACTTCGCCGTGTAATCGGTTCCCGCCGAGGCGGTTCCGTTCGACGTCGCATAGGCGATGGTGACCGGTGTCGTCGACGCCTTGTCCAGCGTGACCGTGAACACCAGATTCTTGCTGCCACTGGACCCTTCGGCGACTGTCGCATCCGCGACCGAGGCCTTCGGCAGGACTGTGGTCGGGTTCTGGCCGACGGGCACGCCGTTGACGACGAAGTTGGTAGCCGTGGCCGATCCACCGCCCGGTGATGCCTGGAAGCCGAAGCTCACCGTCTGCCCGGCTGCGACCTGCGGGTTGTACGCGGCGTTGCGGACCACGTAGCGATTCCCGACTCGGCTCACGATCTCGGCGTTCCAGATGTTGCCGATCTGCGCGGGGGTGTCGAATTCCACTGTCCAGCCGTTGAACCCGGAGGTTCCCGCAGTCACCTCGACCGTCGCGGTATAGCCCGATCCCCAGTTGTCGTTGACGGTGTACTTCACCGCGACATTGCCCGGTGTCGGGGTGGTGCCGTCGTCGTCGGTGATGGTGCCCGTGGCGGTGCCGTCAGCGATGGTCGCGCCGGTCGGCGTCGACAGTGTGACGGTGAATGTCTCGTTCGATTCGGCGATCGTGTCACCGAGGATGTCGACGTGCACGGTGCGTGACGTCACGCCGGGTGCGAATTCGATGACACCCGACGACGCGGTGTAGTCGGTGCCGGCGATGGCGGTGCCGTTCGAGGTGGTGTAGCGCACCGTCACCGGTTCGGTCGACGGCTTGTCCAGCGTCACGGTGAACATGAAGTGCGCATGATCGCCGTTGCCCTCGGCCACCGCGAGATCAGCGATCGAAATGGCCGGCGGCGGGCCCGAAATGGGATTCACCGTCCCGTAGTCGTTGAAGACTGCGCTGTAACCGCCCGCCGGCGTGTTGGTGCCCGATGTGTTCGTGGTGGCCTGGCCGATGTTGCCCGGCTGGTCACGGTTGATCGACCACATCGACAGCATGCCCAAGCCTTTGGCGCGGGCGAAGGTTTCGAGCGCCTGCGCGTCGGCAGTGGTGAACACCTCGGTCAGCACGTCGTTGACGCCGAGCATCGGTGTGACGCCGAGCTGGTTCCAGCCGAAGGTTCGGCCGTGGCCGGCATACAGCGTCGTCAGCTGTGCGTGGGTCGACTCGGCGGCCGCAATGGCGTAGGCGCCCATCGTCTTCGCGTTGGGGCCGCTCGTCGGCGCGGCCGATTCGCCGTAGTCCATCGCCATGATGTTGACGCCGTCGAGCTTCACCCCCGCTTCGAGGGCTTTGCGCACGACGTTGACACCGTCGGCGGTCAGTCCGGTGGGGAGGACGGGCAGGGTGTACCAGATCTCGAGCTCGGGCATCTGCTGCTGAAGTAGCTTGAGCGCCTGGGCGTTCAGCGCGATCGAGGCCGGTTCAGCCACCGCGGCACCTTCGATGTCGAAGTCGATGCGGTTCAGGCTGTAGGTGGTGACGATGCCGGCGTACGCGGTGGCCAGCGCTTGGGCGCTGAGCCCGCGGGCCGCATACCACTGCGCCAGGCTGGTGCCCGACGCGCCGCCCAGCGAGATCATCACGTCACCGCCGGCGGCCTGCAGCGCCGCGATGGACTGGTTGATCGCCTTGGCCTGATCGAAGGTGGAATCCGGTGTCAGCGCAGGCAATCCCGCCCACGCCAGCTTCCCGTCCGGGGTGGCCTGCAGGAACCCGAGGGTCAGCAGCGAGGTTCCGCGCTGCTGCGCGATGGCCAGAAGGTTCGGCACCGGCCACGCACCCATGTCGACGTACGGCGCGAAGAAGGCTTCGCCCCACAGCTCGTCCCCGGGGTTGCCGGAGTTGACACCGCCGACGCCCGGCGTCACGACGGTGTCGTCGTTGGTGATGGTGCCGGTCGCGGAACCGTCGGCGATGGTGGCGCCGACCGGGTTGGACAGTGTCACGACGAACGTCTCGTTGGCCTCGACAACGCTGTCACCAATGACGTCCACGTGCACCAGTTGCGAGGTGACGCCGGGAGCGAAGGTGATTGTGCCGGTGGTGGCGGTGTAGTCGGCGCCGGCGGTCGCGGTGCCGTTGGAGGTCGTGTAGGTGACGGTCACCGTCGCCGTCGAAGCCTTGCTCAGCGACGCGACGAACATGAAATGGCTGTGCTCGCCGTTGCCCTCGGTCACCGACAGGTCGGCGATGGACACGCTCGGCGGCGTTGTCGGCGCCTGGTCGACGTCGTCGTTGCGGATTGTGCCGGTTCCGGAGCTGTCGGCGATGGTGGCGTTGACCGGGGCAGACAGCGTGAGCGTGATCTGCTCGTCGAGTTCGACCAGGGTGTCCCCGTTGACCGTGACGTTGACCGTCTTGGAGGTCTGGCCGGGGGTGAAGGTCAGCGTGCCGACGGCCGGTGCGTAGTCGCCGCCTGCCGCGGTGGCGGTGCCGTTACTCGTGCTGTAGCTGACGGTCACCTGTTCGGTCGAGGCCTTCGACAACGTGACGGTGAACGTCATCGTCGTTGTACCGTTGTTGCCCTCGGACACCGTGGCGTCACTGACGGAGAGCTTCGGCGGCGTAACCGTCTGTCCCGCACTGTAGATGAGGTTGGCCCACTTGGTGCGTGCCCCGTCGTCGAGCGCGACGATGTTGCTCGTCGTGAGTTCGCCGATCGCGACACCGCTGAGGGTGTAGGACTGATTGTTGGCGGTGATGGCGATCTTCGTGGAGCCACCGACCTCGGTGACGTCGAACTCATGGGCCTTGAACCAGCCGAAGTCGAGTTTGTCCTTGCTGGGGTCGAAGTTCACCGTGGTGTGACTGCCGTACAGCCAGTCGATCTTGGTGGTCGTGCCGGTCTGGCCGGACGGCGGCTGGCCGGTGCCAGCGGCGGTCGGCCAGTTGTTGGTGCCTGCGATGGGCACACCCTGGGGCAGCACCTGGGAATCGGGCACGGTGCCGATGCCGAGTTGCTGATGCAGGCGGTCCTCGCGGACCTGGGCGCTGTGGAAGACGAAGTTCTTGACCGTGAGCTGACTCTTGGTGACGCCCTGCAAGATCAGCGCCTGACCGGTACCGGCGTTGGAGATCACGACGCCCTCGGGGGTGTCGTTCATGAACAGCTGCTCGCGGGTCCCGAAATAGCGGAAGTCCACCACGTCGGTGGCCGCATTGAAGGCCACCCGATCGATCTGGCCGACCTCGTGGGAACGCGCGTAGACGGTGTTCGCCTTACCGGTGATGCCCTGCTCCCAGGCCAGCGCGCCGGAAAGGTCCTGGCGCAGATGGTCGTTGATGACCGGGGTGAAACTGTCGACCGTGAGTTGGCTCAGCGAAACACCCTGCAGCACCGCGGTTTCGCCGGACCACGGATTGCGGAATCCGACGCCCTCGGGGGTGTCGACGACGATGAAATTGTGCACGGACACGTCGCCGAGGTCCAGCTTGTCCCTGGCGGGATTGAAGCCGACGATGTCGGCGCCCGAGGTCGTGATGTGGTAGATCGTGCCTGTCGTCGAGGCGCTCGCGGCGAGGGTGCTGACTGTGGCACTTCTCAGTGAGGTGCGCTGCGACGTGGTCTGCGTGACAAGACGGTCGGCATCGAGGGTGATGGTGACGGGCACCTGGGCCCTTGTCGGCGTCACCGAGATGAGGTGGAAGCCCGCGTCACGCACCTGGATGACGAACGTGTCGGCACCTGCGCCGCTCTCAGGATCGGCGGTGTAAATGAACGTGCCGGTGCCGTCGACCTCGACCGTCCCGCGGGTGGGCGCCTGGACGACCGAGTAGACGAGCTTGTCGCCCTCGGGATCGGTTGCGGTCAGCAGGCCAGTGACGACGCCGGGAGTGGTCTGGCTGGTCGACGCGAGCCCTGCCGATGGGCCGTTGTTGGCGAACAGCTTGTCCATCTCCCGGCGGATCGCGCCGAACACCGCCGTGACGAACTCGTACGCAGGCAGGGGTGCGGTGCCGTTGCCCGCCGACGGTCCGATGCCCAGGAGGCCGAGGAATGTGGAGACGATATTGGTGAGGCTCGTGGGCTGCGCCGTGGTTGCCGTCCCGGGGGCCGAGGAGAACAGCGACACGGAAGCGGTGTCCTCGAGCGCGGCGGCCGACGTGTCGGCGACGCTCGCCGGCACGCTCGGAGCCGACGGATCGTGTGCCTCATCCGCGGCGTCGGGCTCGGTTTCGGGTTCGGGTTGATCCGCGCGGGTGCCGGCCGCGTCGTCACCGGTCGCGTCTTCCGGCGCGTGATCGGTGTTCTCGACGAGGAGTTCGGAATCGTCGTCCGCGTCGGCGTCGGGCTGCGAATCGGAGTCTTCGAGATCTGGGGCGTCGTCGTGCGCTTCGGATTCCGTTGGGGTATCAGTGCTTTGCGGCGACTCCGCCGGCTCCTCGTCGACCCCGTCGGACTCGTCGTCCGGTGCGGCATCACGGGCCGCTGGGGACGGTGCGACGTCCTGTTTGGTGGTGCCCCGCGCTTGCGCGGTCGTTTCCGAACGCGACTCGCCTGCGGTGCTGTCATCGGTGGTGTCGGCGCTCGCGACCGACGGACCCGCGAGCCCTATCCCCAGAGCAACAGCTAACACACCGACGCGACCGACGAATCTTCCGTAGCCCATCAGCAACTCACTCCCATCAATTTCCCATCCCCGACCGGTGGGACGTTGGCTAATTTCGATCAACATCACGAACGTGAAATTGACGACGTCGAAATGCATAGAACACCAGTGTCGGCTGATCGTCAAGCAGCCACCGCTAATACCGTCGCACTCAGACGAGCCATCACCCCGCAAACTTGGTCGAAAAGGTTTGTTAGCCGATTTACCTGTGTAAAGCTGCTTTACACCGACCCCCCGGATCCTTCAGCGAATGGCGGAAATATGGATCGAGATACCCGTCCGCGAACCGAACACGTGAGCGATTGTCCAAAAATTGAACACCGCTCCCGTGCGCGACAAAACCCGTGACAGCTATCAGAGACGCGTCGACCGTCTGTGCGGATTTCGCGATTCGGCTATACCTCGTTGCGGCGTGGCAAATGCTCCATCGTCACCGTCAATAAAGTAAGGCCGTCTTGGCAAATTTGCTGGTCGCGGCGCTGCGCTGATCACGACAGCCTGGAAGGCGAATTTCATCGACGTGATACTGCCAACCGCCCATCAGATCCTGCCAGCGGAATTTATAGCCTGACCTGCTGGTTTTACAGGTCAGATCACCACGATCGAGAAGAACAAGAGAAAGTCGAAACCGCGCGACACGCTCCACGGCTCCGACCCGACACAGGGAAGAGCATCACCACCATGAAGAAGATCAGCATCACCGCCGCTGCAGCAGCCGGACTGTCCGCCGCCGTCCTCGGATTGGCCGCGCCGGCGCTGGCAGCACCCACCGGCTCCGATGCACAGGCCACGATCAGCCAGCTCGAAGCCGACGGCAACCGCGTCATCGTCCAGAAGCAATCCGACACCCCGCTGGACCAAGCCAGCGTGGTCAGTGTCAACCGCGGCGCTCCCATCCGGAGCACCGTCCGGGACTTCTTCGGCGACCGCACCTACCAGCAGACCATCACCGGGTACGTCTACTACGTCAACGTGAAGTAGCTTCCCTGGTGACAGGGCCACCTCCGCGGAGGTGGCCCTGTTGCTGTCTGCAGGCAGATGCGCGAACGCCGGCGCGACGGACCGGCCGTCTGGAACCGACCACCGGGGTCAGCGGGCGGGCGACGATAATGACCGGCGTGGCACGCAAGGTTCTGTTTCTGCTCAACGAGCACATCGCGACCCCGGCACTCCTCGGCGAGGCGTTCGCCGAACACGGATTCGACATCGACACTTTCGAGGTCGTCCCGGCCGAACGGGCCGCCCACCCCGCTGGTGACGTCGACTTCCCTGATCCGTCCGGATACGACGTCGTCGTTCCGCTCGGTGCGACGTGGCCCGTCTACGACCAGGCGCTCGTGGACACCTGGGTCACCACCGAGATGCAGCTCGTGCGCGAGGCGGCCGACGCTGGCATCGCGCTGCTCGGGGTCTGTTTCGGCGGGCAGCTACTCGCCCAGGCATTCGGCGGGACCGTATCGCGCGGACCCCGCCCGGAGATCGGGTGGTACGACATCCCCACCGACCGGCCCGATGTGGTGCCGGGTGGACCGTGGTTCCAGTGGCATTTCGACCGCTGGACCCTGCCGCCCGGAGCCACCGAGATCGCCAGGACTCCCGATGCGTCCCAAGCGTTCGTCCTCGGCCGCGCACTGGCACTGCAGTTCCATCCGGAGGTCGACGCCGACCTGCTCAAGGTCTGGCTCGCCGCCGATCACACCGGCGACGTTGCCTCCGCAGGCCTGGATTGCGACCAATTACTGACTCGCACAACAGAACTCGCCGAGGACACCGCGGGCAGGATTCGCGCCCTGGTGCGTGGCTTCCTGACACACGTGGCAGGTCACTCGCGACCGAGCTGATGCGCCAGCGCGTCGGCGACATCACGGTGGCGGAACTCGTGACCGAGACCGAGCAGTTTCGACGGGACCACCCGTTGGCTCGCCTCCGCCAGTTCGCGGGCGCCCTGCTCCCCCAACAACAATCGCGGCCCGAACGACGGCACCGGCACCAGCGCCGGGCGGTGCAGCACCCGCGCGAGCTCCTCGGTGTACTCGGTATTGCGCACCGGCTCCGGCCCGACCGCGTTCACCGCACCGCTGAGCTGCTCGTCGTACAGGGCCCGGTGATAGATGTCGATCAGATCGTCCAGCCCGATCCACGACAACCACTGCCTGCCGCTGGCCAGCCGTCCACCCAATCCGGCGGCGAACAGCGGACGCAGTAGGCGCAGCGTTCCTCCGTTGGCGGCCTGCACGATTCCCGTCCGCACCTTGACGACGCGCAATCCGGCGTCGGACGCCGGCACCGTCGCCGCCTCCCAATCGGTGACCACGTCGGCGAGGAAACCGTCGCCGCGCGCGCTGTCCTCGGTCAGCTGGGTGTCACCGCGATCGAAACCGTAGAACCCGACCGCCGAGGCACAGATGAAGCTGCGTGGACCGTTCTCCGCCGACGCCGCAGCCGCGGCCAGACGCCGTGTCGGCTCGATGCGGCTGTCCCTTATCGCCCTGCGGTGCCCGTCGGTGAACCGTCCCGCGATGGACGCGCCCGCCAGGTGTACGACGGCGTCGACCCCGCAGAGCAGGTCCGCCGCGGGCGCCTCGGGATCCCAACGCCGCTCGTGCGCCCCACTGGCCGCACCGCGCACCAGCCTGATGACCCGGTGACCTCCGCTGGTCAGGAATGCGCTCAGTGCGGAACCGACCAGCCCCGAGGATCCGGTCACCGCGATGACCATGGGCGACATCCCTGCCGCCTGAGCTCTGCGGTGCGCAGCCAGATCGTCGGCGAGCTGACGGTGGCGGTAGACGAACGTCGAGCGCAGCCCTGCGGCAGGCACCACCGCGTCCACCTCGTCATGGACCCGGGTCTGTGCGCCGACGTCGGAGAACGTGTGGATGTGCCGCCAGCCGCCGATCACCCGCGGCGGCCACGACGCGATGCCGTGAGAGGACAACTCGTCGACGAAGCGGCTGCCGACCACGTAGGCGGACGGGTCGTGGCGCGCCACCCAGCGCAACCCGCCGGGCAGCCCCAAGACCGCGGTGCCATCGGCGAGGGACTCGGCTTCTTTGATCACCGTCATCGGCTGCCAAGGCGGCACCAGCCGAGGCATAGCGCCCGGTCGGCTGAACCAGTTCCACACCTCCTCGCGCGGATGGTCGACGACACTCTCGAACTCGATGCCCATGGTCTCCCTCGTTTCCACCGGTGGATAACCCCATAATCGAACGGGTACTCGTTGCAAGGGCTGCGCCATGAGTGACAAAAGACGAACCTTTCGGGACCGCCGCGACGCGGGCCAGGTTCTGGCGCGCGACCTGGCCCCCTACCTGGCTCCCTACCAAGGGCCGCCGAACGGACTGCAGAACCTTCTCGTCCTCGGACTGGCGCGGGGCGGAGTCCCGATCGCAGCGGAAGTCGCCAGGGCCCTGAACGCCCCACTCGACGTGTGCCTCGTCCGCAAGCTCGGTGTTCCGCAGTGGCCGGAGCTCGCGATGGGTGCGGTCGCCACCGGCGGTGGCGTGGTACTCAACCATGACCTGTTGCGAAGCCTCGGAATCAACGATGAGCAGGTGCGCGATGCCATCACCCGGGAGACCGCAGAACTGCATCGCCGGGAACTGGCCTACCGCGGTGGCCGCGGGCCGCTTGAGGTGACCGGGCGCGTGGTGGTACTGGTGGACGACGGCATCGCCACTGGAGCCAGCATGGTCGCCGCGGTGCGGTCGGTCCGTGAGGCCGGAGCCGAGCAGGTGGTTGTCGGCGCTCCGGTGGGTCCCGCGACGGTGTGCCGGCTACTGCGCGAAGAAGCCGACCAGGTGGTGTGTTCCACCATGCCGGGAAACTTCCAGGCCGTCGGTCAGGTCTTCGCCGACTTCCATCAGGTCAGCGACGACGAAGTCCGACAGCTGCTAGCGGTGCCCCACTGAGGGCAGCGCTCAGCCTTTCGGCTTCTCGTCGTCCGACGGTTCTCCGGGCTGCTCCGCAGACGCCACATCGACGGCGACGGTGTCATCACGGGACGTCTCGTCGTACTCCTCGGCGATCGGCGCCTCGTCGGGGTAGTCCTCGTAGTCGGCTTCGCCCTCTTCGAAAACGTCAGTCTCAGAAGGCTTTTCATCGACATCGCTCTTCGAGCGGTCCCGGATGGCGTCGACGATCAACAACACGACACCGATGACACTGGCGGCGATGCACACCCAGGCGATGAGCTCGTTGCTTGTGACCACAGCCATCACCAAAGCGGCGAGACCGACAACGGCGAGCACGAGCGCGACGATCAGCATGGGCCCACCCTAGGTGCTACGGACACGCGGTCAGTTATTGCCCCGGTTGAACTGATTGAAGCCGCCGTCGTTGTTGGCTCCCGAATCCACCGGTGCGGCCGAGCCTCGCTGCCCCAGCTCTTCGAGCTGCGACTCCAGGTAGGTCTTCAGACGGGTGCGGTACTCGCGCTCGAAGGTGCGGAGCTGCTCGAGGCGACCTTCCAGAACCGTGCGCTGCTGATTGATGGTTCCCATGATCTCGGAATGCTTGCGCTCGGCGTCCGCCTGAAGGGCGTCTGCCTTCTCCTGAGCCTGCCGCAACTGCGTCTCGGACCGGTTCTGCGCATCGGCCAGCATCGCGTCGGCGCGCTGCCGGGCTTCGGCAACGGTGGTCTCGGCGGTCTGCCGCGCCTCGGTGACCAGCTGGTCGGCCTCGGCACGCGCGTCGGCCAGCATCTTCTCCGACTCGGCCTTGGCGCTGTTGGTCAGACGATCGGCGGTGTCCTGCGCGAGGCTGAGCACCTTGGCGGCACGCAAATGCTGATCCTCGGTAGCCGGAGCGGCGGGCTGCTGCTGCGCGGGCGGCGCTTCGTACACGGGCTGCGGAGCTGGAGCCGGTGCAGGTTCGGGCTCCGGCTCGTAAACTGGCAGGGTCTGTGTCGGCTGAGCGGCGCTTCCACCGGCGCGGGCACTGGCGAGTTCCTGGTCCAGCTCGGCAACCCGCTGACGCAGATCGGTGTTCTCCTCGATGAGGCGAGACAGCTCGTTTTCGACCAGGTCGAGGAAGGCGTCGACCTCGTCCTCGTTGTAGCCGCGTTTGCCAATGGGTGGCTTGCTGAACGCCACGTTGTGCACGTCGGCAGGAGTGAGCGGCATCGTCTGCCCCCTTGAAGTCTGGACCGTCAACTGATCACGAAGTGTAAAGCCTTACTGGAACGTAACTGGCGTCCATCCTGTCACACCAGACCCGGCGGTTGCAGGAGAGGTCGATAATTAATACCGAAACTCAACTTTCCCGGTCACCGCCCGGAATGCCGCAAAGCTGTATTCGCCGCGGCCTCACCACCGGATCGTCGCGGCCCGGCACGGGTCAGACCGCGGCGCCGAACGCCAGGCGCATCCCGATGAAGGCGATCAGAAGCAGCACCATGATCGACAGGTCGATGCGTACCGCACCTATCGTGAGCTGCGGGATTATCCGGCGCATCAGCTTCACCGGCGGATCGGTCAGCGTCATGATGATTTCCAGCAGGACGACGGTTACTCCGCGCGGATGCCAGTCACGGCTGAACGAGCGGATGAACTCGACCACGACCCGGGCAATCAGCAGCAGCCAGAAAATGAACAGCGCGAAACCCAGGATTTCGAAGAAGAGCGCCAACGAAGCCGACCTCACTCAGGCAGATGTGTGACTTTGACAACAGGCCATGTGCAGCCTGGGCCGCAACATGAGTGCGACGGAGTCAGCCTACCCGGGGTGACGAGCCTGACTACTGGTAGGCGTAGAAGCCTGCTTCGGCGATGCGGCGGCGCTGCTCGGCCGTGACGTCCACATCTGCCGGCGACAGCAGGAACACCTTGGTGGCGACCTTGTCGAACGAACCGCGAAGCGCGAAGGCGAGCCCGGCCGCGAAGTCGACGAGCCGCTTGGCGTCGGCGTTGTCCATCGACACCAGATCCATGATCACCGGGGTGCCGTCGCGGAACCGCTCGCCGATGGTGCGTGCCTCGCTGTAGTCCTTGGGGCGCAGCGTGGTGATCTTGGCCAGCGGGCTGCCGGCCTCGAACAGCTCGGCCATTCCGCGCGGATCCATCGCCAACGCGCCGCGGGTCGAACCGCGCATGGCGCCGAAACGCGGTGGAGTGCGGTCGAACTCGCGCGGGGTTCGCATGCGGGGCTCGAATCGGGAGTCGTCGAATCCACCGGGCATCCCGCCACGGTAGGCCGCGGGCTCGTCGTACTCGCGAGCGCGATCGTCATACCCGCGCGAATAGCCCTCGTCCTCGAAGCGGTCCTCCCGCGAGCGGCGGTAACCGCGCGCGGGGCCGCGGTCGTCGTCGTCGTAGTAGTCGTCCTCGTAATCATCCATCGGCGCCATACCGAAGTAGGCCTTGACTTTGTGCAGTGTGCTCATTGTTCGGACCCTTCTTGCGGTGCCTGTGATGAAGGTGTGACTGGTGTGACTACTTCCGGTGACGTTAGCGGTCGCTGCCCCAATAGAGCGGTACCGACACGCACACAAGTGGATCCGTGTCGGACCGCCGATTCCAGATCGCCGGACATTCCCGCCGACAGTCCCAAGCGTTGCTGATAGAGCGGTTGCAGCCGGTCACGCTCCCGCTGCAGGCGTGCGAACGCTTCGCCGGCATCCGATCCCAGCGGCGGAATGGCCATCAGGCCGACGAGTTCCAGACCCGCCGCCCCGTCGATCGCGGCGCACAATTCGTCGATGCGCTCGGTCGCCTCGACGTCGATCCCGCCTCGCGCTTCGTCTCCGTCGATGCTGACCTGCACATATACCTTCAGCGGCCCGGATCGCCGTCCTGCCTCCAGGGCATCGGAGGCGGCCCGGTCGAGCGCCGCGACCACCTTGGCACCGTCGACGGAGTGCGCCGCATACGCCCACTGCGCCACCGAACGCGCCTTGTTGCGCTGAATCCGTCCGACCATGTGCCAGCGGAGCTGCGCCGACCCGATCTGTCGACCGACCTCCTCGACCTTGGCAGCGGCTTCTTGATCCCGCGACTCTGCGAAAGCCGTGCAGCCCAGCCGGTGCAACGCGATCACGTCGGAGGCCGGGAAGAACTTGGTGACGGGAAGCAGCTCGATGTCGGCGACATCTCGTCCTGCGTGCGCCGCCGCACGGTGTAGCCGGTCGCGTAACGCTGTCAGCGCCGTGCCGAGCTCCTCCTCGCGGGACGTCATCGCCCGGGCTCCAACCAGATCAGCGACGCCAACCGCCCCGTCGGGTTGTTCCGCCGGTGACTGAACAGGTTCGGATCGTCGACCGTGCACCGCGGATCGACGTCGATCGACGTGACGCCCAACGACCGCAGCTGCGCGGCGATTCCGGCGCGCAGATCCAGGCCCGGCGTGCCGCGACTCGTTCTCGTCCGGCTGCCGGGAAGCGCGCGTTCGACCTCGGCGGCCATCGGCTCGGGCACCTCGTAGTTACGACCGCTGACCGCGGGCCCCAGCAACACCGACACATCGCCGACATCCGCGCCCGATCTCACCATCGTCTCCAGCGCCCGCGCGACGATCGCGCTCGCCGCGCCCACCCGGCCCGCGTGCACCGCCGCCACGACGCCGCCTCGCGCGTCGGCCATCAGCACGGGCACACAGTCGGCGGTCACCACCGCCAGCGCCAACCGAGGCGTCGTCGTCACCAACGCGTCGGTGTCAGGCACGGTTCGGCCACCGTGGTCGACAACCGCGACGTTGGCGCTGTGCACCTGGTTCATCCACACCACCGCGTCGTCGCCCAGCCCGATGGCCGTGGCGAGGCGGTGCCGGTTGGCCGCGACCGCAGCGGCATCGTCGCCGACGTGGTCACCCAGGTTGAATGTGTCGAAGGGGGGTTTCGACACCCCGCCGGCGCGGGTGGTGGTCACACGCCTGACCCGAAGAGCCATAGTGCGACCGTACGGGTCAGTGGCGCATGAACGGCGGGACGTCGACGTCATCATCGGAGATGCCACCGTCATCCGGGCCGCCGATCCGCACCGTGGCTCCATTCGTGTGGCCGGCCGGCACGCTGGTCGGGTCGGACGGCTCGAAGATCGTCGAGTTCACCCGGCCGGCCTTGCCGGACGCGACGGGAGCCGCCGCCTGTGCTGCCGCGGCCTGCGATTCGCCGGTGACGGGCTTGCGACCCGGTCCGGCGGCGTCGAAGCCGGCGGCGATCACGGTGACACGCACCTCGTCGCCGAGCGAGTCGTCGATGACGGTGCCGAAGATGATGTTGGCGTCGGGATGAGCGGAGTCCTGCACCAGGGAGGCAGCCTCGTTGATCTCGAACAGGCCCAGGTCGCTACCGCCGGCGACCGAGAGCAGCACGCCCTGCGCACCCTCCATCGACGCCTCCAGTAGCGGCGAGTTGATCGCGATCTCGGCGGCCTTGAGAGCGCGCCCGTCCCCGCGCGCCGAGCCGATGCCCATCAGCGCAGTGCCCGCCGAACTCATGACGCCCTTGACGTCGGCGAAGTCGACGTTGATCAGCCCCGGCGTGGTGATGAGGTCGGTGATGCCTTGCACGCCGTTGAGCAGCACCTCGTCGGCACTGCGGAACGCGTCCATCAGCGAGACCGCGGCGTCACCCATCTGCAGCAGCCGGTCGTTGGGGATGACGATGAGCGTGTCGCAGCTCTCGCGCAGAGCCTGGATGCCGTTCTCGGCCTGATTGCTGCGCCGCTTGCCCTCGAATGAGAAGGGTCGCGTCACCACGCCGACGGTGAGCGCGCCGAGCTTGCGCGCGATGGATGCGACGACGGGCGCCCCGCCCGTGCCGGTGCCGCCGCCTTCGCCAGCGGTCACGAACACCATGTCGGCGCCGCGGAGCAGCTCCTCGATGTCGTCCTTGGCGTCCTCGGCGGCCTTGCGGCCCACCTCGGGGTCCGCGCCTGCGCCGAGGCCGCGCGTCGAATCGCGGCCGACGTCGAGTTTGACGTCGGCATCGCTCATCAACAGCGCCTGGGCGTCGGTGTTGATCGCGATGAACTCGACGCCTTTGAGACCCTGCTCGATCATCCGGTTGACGGCGTTGACGCCACCGCCGCCGATGCCGACCACCTTGATGACTGCGAGGTAGTTATGCGGGGGGGTCATGGGTGCCCTTCCTGCCTTCGGATTGCCTGCCTTGGTACGGATAACCGCTGGAGCAAACCCTCAACCTCAACAAGAGGCTTAGAGTTATGTCAAGTTGTTCCGCGCAACCAGAACGGTAGGGCCGGGTGCCACACATGCCGGGCAGGCGCGCCGAAACGACACGAAATTCTTGAGTCGTGTGGCGGATTACTTGACGGTCGGCAGATCCGGGCTGGAGACGTCATAGACCTGGCCCGGCTGGGTCAGCAGAGCCGCCAGCTTGAGGGCTTTCTCCTCCGTGCGGTCGGTCGTCCCCCACACGACGGTGCGTCCATCGATCAACGTCAGCGTGATCGAGGCCATCGACGGCGCCGACACGCGGCCCACCTGGGCGGCCACGTCGGGACGCAACGACGTCATCACCTGCAGCGCCGCCTTGGTAGCCGGATCATTGGGCCCGGGGTTGTCGGTCTCCAGGTACGGAATTCCAGGCGGCGGCGGGCCGGTGGCGAAGTCGACGCCGTCCTTGTCGAACAGGTGCACGCCATCCGGGTAATCCCTGACCACCACCGGCACCCGCTCCACGATCGTGATCCGCAGCGTCGACGGGTACTGACGCTGCACCCGGGCCGAGGCGATGCGGCGAATGCCCGCCACGCGCTCGGCGACGGCATCGGTGTTCACCTGGAGCAACGGCGTCCCAGGCGCGACGGCTGCCGCGGCCACCACCTCTTCCTGCGTCACCGCACCGACTCCGGTCACTACGATGCTTCGTGCCGACATGATCGGCGTGAAGTACAGCAGCAGCCCGAGGCCGACGACCACGACGGCGAGCACCGCAGTCCACATCAGAACCTTCAGCCCCCGCACGGTGCCGCGGCCGAGGGTCCTCGTCTGCGGCTCGGGCCGGCCCAGCACCTTGCGCTTGGCTTCCCGGCGGGCTTCTTCGATGGCGGTGGCCCTGGCTTGGGCCGCACGCCGCTCCTCGCGTTCGCGCCGAGCGCGCCGCCGCGGACCCTCGAAGTCCTCGGCCTCGGATGGCTCCGGCGCCTCGGACGGCTGCGGTGTCTCGGATTGCTCCGACGTCTCGGCCGTCTCGGGTTCGGTCGGCTCCGTCATGCCCTCGCCTGAACCTCGGCAAGGATCTCGCGGCCGAGCAGCGTCACATCACCGGCGCCCATCGTCACGACGACGTCGCCGGGGGCCACGGATGCGGCCACCCGCGCCGCGACCGCGGAGAAATCCGGGATATAGGTCACCGGTGCGGTCACCGCGTCGGCGACGGTCGCCCCGCTGATGCCGGCCAGTGGCTGCTCCCGCGCTGCGTAGACGTCCAGCACGAAGACCTCGTCGGCGGCGCTCAGCGCCTCACCGAACTCGGCGGCGAAAGTTTGTGTGCGCGAATACAAATGGGGCTGGAAAACCGCGATCGCGCGTCCCTGCCCTTCGACTGCGGCACGCAAGGCTGCGAGCGTGACGCGGACTTCGGTGGGGTGATGGCCGTAATCGTCGAAAACCCGGACCCCGTTGGCGGTGCCGACCAACTCGAAGCGGCGTCGGACGCCGTCGAACCCGGCGAGCCCGTCGAGCACCGAGTCCACCGGTGCACCGGCCACGGTCGCCGCCAGAAGAGCCCCCAGCGCGTTGAGCGCCATGTGCCTGCCCGGCACCGACAGTCGCACGACACGGCTGCCGGTCTCGCCGCGCAACCTGATCTGGGCGACCGCGCCGGTGCCCTGCTGACTCCACTCGGCCAGGGAGGCGTCGAGACCATTCGCGCTGCCATACCGCAGCACTCGCACCCCGAGCGCCGCGGCACGCTCCCCCAGCGCCGCCGCGCCGGCATCATCGGCGCAGACCACCAGCGCACCGCCGGGCCGGATCCGCTCGACGAACTGATCGAAGACCGCGGTGTATGCCTCGACGCTGCCGTAGAAGTCGAGGTGGTCGGCCTCGATGTTGGTGACGACCACGATGTCCGGGCTGTACTCCAGCAGAGAGCCGTCGCTTTCGTCGGCCTCGGCGACAAAGCACGACCCACTGCCGTGGTGAGCGTTGGTGCCCGCCTGCCCGAGGTCGCCACCGACGGCGAAGGACGGGTCAAAACCACTGTGCTGCAACGCGACAATGATCATCGACGTGGTGGTCGTCTTGCCGTGCGTACCCGTCACCATCAGCGTGGTGTGACCCGCCATCAACGTGGCCAGTGCGGCCGGCCGCAGGATGACGGGAATCCCCCGGTTTCGGGCCTCGACCAGCTCCGGGTTGGTCTTCGGGATCGCGGCGTGCGTGGTGACCACCGCAGTCGGCCCTCCGGGCAGCATGTCCAGCGCCGCCGGATCGTGGCCGACGCGCACCTGGGCACCGCGGGCCCGCAACGCGATCAGCCCGCGGGAGTCCTTGGCGTCCGACCCCGACACCAGTCCCCCGCGGTCGAGCAGGATGCGCGCGATACCCGACATCCCGGCTCCGCCGATGCCGACCATGTGGACGCGCTGCAGTTCCTCCGGCAGGTCCGTGGTCATCGCTGCCCCCCGCGAGCGACGTCGAGCGCGATCTCGGCCACCCGGCGTGCCGCCTCCGGGTGCCCCGCGCGCACCGCGGCGGCCGTCATCGCCTTGACAGCGGCCTCGTCGCCGAGAAGATCGGTCACCGTGCCTGCGACGAATTCCGATGTGAGAGAACGGTCATCGACGAGAATGCCGCCGCCCGCCTCGACCACCGGGAGTGCGTTCAGTCGTTGCTCGCCGTTACCGATGGGCAACGGTACATACACCGCGGGCAACCCCACCGCACTGACCTCCGCGACGGTCATCGCCCCCGACCGGCACACCGCCAGATCTGCAGCGGCATAGGCGAGATCCATCCGGTCCAGGTACGGCACAGTCACGTAGGGCGGGTCTCCCGGACGCGGTGAGGGCAGCTCGAGGGTGTTCTTCGGCCCGTGGGCGTGGAGAACCGAGATACCCGCTGCGGCAAGGCTTTCGGCAGCCCCCGAGACCGCCCGGTTCAACGACTGCGCGCCCTGTGACCCGCCGAAGACCAGCAGCACCTTTGCGTCGTGGGCGAATCCGAAGTGCGCCCGTGCCTGCGCGCGCAACGCCATGCGGTCCAGAGAGGTGATCGTCTCGCGCACAGGCACTCCCACCACCTCGACGCGTCCAAGACCGGGATCGGGAACGGCGGAGAGCACGCGCACGGCCAACCGGGCGCCGACCTTGTTGGCCCATCCGGCACTGGCGTTGGCTTCGTGGACCACGACGGGCACGCGGCGCCGGGCGGCCAGATACGCCGGCACCGCGACGTAACCGCCGAACCCGATGACGACGTCGGCGGAAACCTCGTCGAGCACCGCCCGCGTCTCCCTGACCGCCTTGCGCACCCGCATCGGCAGCCGGATGAGGTCCGTGGAGAGCTTGCGCGGCAGCGGCACCGGGGTGATCAGCTTGAGGTCATATCCGCGCTGCGGCACCAGCCTGGTTTCCAGCCCCCGATGGGTGCCCAGCGCGGTGATGCGCACCTGTGGGTCCAGCGCGGTCAACGCATCGGCGACCGCCATCGCGGGTTCGACGTGGCCTGCCGTGCCGCCGCCGGCGAGAACGACAGATATCCCCCGGCCGGGGCGTTCCTGCCCCGCCGGGAAAGAACTCCCCGTCACCCGTAACGCTGACCTTCCAGTGTGCGGGCCCTCCGGCCCTGATTGCGCTGGCCATCACCGTAACCGCCGGACGGCCTGCCCGAGCGCACCGGGTGCCGGGCGGGCTGCGGCTTGCGGGGCTTGGACTTGGTGGACGGCTTCTTGTCCTTGGCCGCGCGGGGGGCCTTGTCGTGCTTGGTGGGACGGCGACGCAGCCGGTCGCGCAGGGCCTCGGTGCGGGTGGGCACATAGGGCGCGGGCAGCGGCAGCCGCAGGATGCGGTTGACCCGGTCGTCGCGGCCCGCCCGCAGCGCGGCCACCGCTTCCGGCTCATGGCGCGCGGCGTTGGCCATGATGCCGATCATGAGCAGCGTGGTGGCCGTCGAGGTGCCGCCGGAGGAGATCAGCGGGAGCTGCAGGCCGGTGACGGGAAGGAGCCCCACGACGTAGCCGACGTTGATGAACACCTGGGACAGGATCCACAGCGTCGCGGTGGCGGTGAGCAGGCGCAAAAACGGGTCGGCCGAGCGGCGGGCGATCCGCATGCCCGTGTAGGCGAACAACCCGAACAGCACCAGCAGACCCGCGGCGCCGATGAAGCCGAGCTCCTCCCCGATGATCGCGAAGATGAAGTCGTTGTGCGCGTTGGGGAGATAGTTCCATTTGGCGGTGCCCTGGCCGAGACCATCGCCGAACACACCGCCGTTGGCGAGTGCGAAACGGGCCTGCCGGGCCTGATAGCCCGAACCCTGGGCGTCGGCACCGGGGTTGAGCCACGACTGCACGCGCGCCGATCGGTAGCCCTCGGCCAGGGCCAGGATCACGCCGGAGACCAGGACCGCTCCCAGCGAGGTCAGGAACACCCGCAGCGGCAGGCCGGCGTACCAGAGCAGACCGAGCAGGATGACACCCATCGAGAGCGTCTGCCCCAGGTCGGGCTGCGCGACGATCAGGGCCAGTGCGATCACCGCGGCGGGCACCAGTGGCACCAGCATCTCGCGCAGGGAGGCGTGCTCCATGCGCCGGGCCGCCAGCAGGTGGGCGCCCCAGATCGCCAACGCGATCTTGGCCAGCTCCGAGGGTTGCATCGAGAAACCGGCGACGACGAACCAGCCGCGAGAACCGTTGGCCACCTTGCCGATTCCCGGGATGAGCACCAGCACCAGGAGGACGATCGTGAAGCCGTACCCGAGGAAGGCGAAGCGGCGCATGATCGCCACCGGCATCCGGAGCGCGACGTAGAACGCGAACAGTCCGACCACGGTCCACAGCAGCTGCTTGGCGAACACCGACCACGGCGAACCGTCGGTGTCGTAGGAGTACACGCCCGAGGCCGACAGCACCATCGTCAGACCCATGGTGATCAGCAGCGCGGTGATGGCCACAATCAAGTGGAACGACGTCATCGGCCTGTTCAGCCAAGCGCCGACGCGGGTGCGCGGCATGGCGATTGCGGCTTGAGCGGCCGGCGGCGCGGCGGCCGGCGTGCCGGTCTGGCCGTCGTCGTTCGCCGGGTTGGCGCGGCGGCTGCGCAACCGGTCGAGAATGGCGCTCACGGGTCTACCCGGTCGCTGCACGGACGGCGGCGGCGAACGTGTCGCCCCGGTGTCCGTAGCTCGTGAACTGGTCGAACGAGGCGCCGGCGGGCGCGAGCAGCACGGTGTCACCCGGCCTGGCCAGCTCGCGTGCCGCCTCGACGGCGGCCGCCATGACAGCCTCACCGAGCGGTTTGGTGCCCACCTCGACCATCCGAGTCACACGAGTAACACCGACAACATCGTTCTCATGCACCACAGAATCCTCCCCCGTCACAAGCTCGACGACGGGGACATCCGGCGCGTGTCGCGATAACGCGTTGCCGATGACCGCTCTGTCCTGCCCGATCAGCACCGCACCGGTCAGGCGATGCGCCGTCGCGGCGACCATCTCGTCGACCGACGCACCTTTCAGCAGACCTCCGGCCACCCAGACCACCCGCGGGAACGCCGTGATCGACGCGCGGGCGGCGTGCGGGTTGGTCGCCTTCGAGTCGTCGACGTAGGTGATGCCCTCGGACACGGCGACGACCTCGGCGCGGTGCCTGCCCACCCGGAAGGCCGCCAGCGCCTCGGCGATCGCCTCCGCGGACACGCCGACCGCGCGGGCGAGTGCCGCCGCCGCGAGGGCATCCAGCACACCAACCGGTCCGGCCACCGGGATGCTGTCGGCGGCCGCGAGCGCCACATCGTCACCGAAAGCCCGGTCGACCAGCATCCCGCCCCGAACACCCAGCTCGCCGGGCTCCGGCTCGCCCAACCGGAAGCCCACCTTGACCGGGGCCCGAGAATCCCGCAGCAACTCGGCCGCGACAGCGTCATCCATGCCCCCGACGGCGACCCGGCCCGTCAAGACCCGCGCCTTGTCGGCGGCATACGCCTGCATCGAGCCGTGCCAGTCGAGGTGATCCTCGGCGACGTTGAGCACCACGCCGGCCTCAGGGCGCAGCGACGGCGCCCAGTGCAGCTGGAAGCTGGACAGCTCGACGGCAAGCACATCGGCGGGACGATCCAGCAGCGACAGGACCGGGTCGCCGATGTTTCCGCACAGCACCGCCCGCCTGCCCGCCGCCTCGAGCATCGCGAACAGCATCGACGTCGTCGTCGTCTTCCCGTTCGTGCCCGTCACCACCAGCCATGTCCGGGGTGGGCCGAACCGGCCGGACCGGTCCAGCCTCCAGGCCAGCTCCACGTCCCCCCAGACCGGGATACCTGCACCCGCGGCGGCGGCCAGCACAGGCGCGGTGGGCGGGAAACCGGGGCTCGTCACCACGAGCTCGAAGTCGGTGATCCGGTCGACGGCGGTGGCGGGATCGAGCACCTCGACGCCCTGTCGGGCGAACGCGGTCAGCGCGGCGGGGCTGTCGTCGGTCAGCGACGCACGCGCCCCGAGTGGTGCCAGCGCCGCGAGAATGGCCTGGCCGGTGACGCGCGCGCCCGTGACGAGGACACGCGCGCCCTCGACCAGGGGCTCAAGCCCCGACAGTGGTCAGCCATTCGCTGTAGAAGAGCGCCACACCGAGCCCGCAGGCGATGGCGGTCAGCAACCAGAACCGGATGATCACCGTCGTCTCGGCCCATCCCACCAATTCGAAATGGTGGTGGAACGGCGCCATCCGGAAAACCCGGCGGCCGGTGGTGCGGAACGCCAGGATCTGCACGACGACCGAGGTGACCTCCGCGACGAACAGGGCGCCGAGGACGACCGCGAGCATCTCGGTGCGGCTGGTGACCGACAGGCCCGCGATGACGCCGCCGAGCGCCAGTGACCCCGTGTCACCCATGAAGATCTTGGCCGGCGCGGCGTTCCACCACAGGAAACCGATGCAGGCTCCGGCGGTTGCCGCGGCGATGATCGCGAGGTCGAGCGGGTCGCGCACGTTGTAGCAGCCCACGCCGGGGCTGGTCGCGCACGCGTTGCGGAACTGCCAGAACGTGATCAGCACATAGGCCGCGCAGACCATCGCCATCGCGCCCGCGGCGAGGCCGTCAAGCCCGTCGGTGAAGTTCACCGCGTTCGACCATGCGCTGACGATCACCACGCAGAACAACACGAACACCGCGGGCGCCAGGGTGACCGTCGCGATCTCGCGCACGTACGACAGCTCGGCACTGCCCGGGGTGAGCCCGTCGGCGTTGCGGAACTGCAGCGCGAGCACGCCGAACAGCACCGCGGCGACGAGGATTCCGACCGTCTTGGCCGTCTTGTTCAGACCCAGATTGCGCGCGCGCCGGAGCTTGATGAGGTCGTCGAGGAAACCGACGACACCCAGCGACGTGGCAAGCCCGAGTACCAGCAGGCCCGAGGCCGACGGGCCTTTACCGTCCATCAGCACACCGACGAGATGGGTGCCGAAATAGCTGGCCCAGATCCCGGCCAGAATCGCCACGCCACCCATCGACGGAGTGCCGCGCTTCTTGTGGTGGCTGGGCGGGCCGTCCTCGCGGATCTCGTGGCCGAACCCCTGCCGGGTGAACAACCGGATCAGCACCGGGGTCAGCAGTATCGACACCGCCACCGCGATCGCGACCGCGATCAGGATCTGCCTCATCGGGCGCCCTCGCCGGTGTCGTCGGCTGCCAGCGCATCGGCCAGCGCACCGAGGCCGGCGGAGTTGGAGGCCTTCACCAGAACCACGTCGCCGGCCTGAAGTTCGGCGCGCAGCAGAGCGAGCGCGGCGTCGGCGTCGGCGACCTGGGTCACCTCCGATCCCCACGACCCTTCCATGACTGCCCCGTGCAGCATGGCGCTCATAGGCCTCCCGGATCCGACGACGATGAGTCGAGAGACATCTAAGCGCACAGCCAGCCTGCCGATGCGGTCATGCTCGCTTATCGAGTCCTCACCGAGCTCGGCCATCTCGCCCAGCACGGCAAAGCTCCGGGTGCCCCGGGCCATCCAGGCGAGCGCTTTGAGTCCGGCGGCCATCGAATCCGGGTTCGCGTTGTAGGCGTCGTTGATGATCGTCACGCCGTCGCCGCGGGTGCTGACCTGCATCCGGTGCCGCGACGCCGGACCTGCCGCGGCCAGTGATGCCGCCACCTGCTCCAGCGTGGCGCCGCACTCCAGCGCGATGGCCGCAGCCGTCAGCGCGTTGGACACCTGGTGGTCACCGTGGACCGCGAGGGTGACGGGGACCTGGGAGCCGGCCGCGTGCAGTGTGAAACTGGGCCGCGCCAGTTCATCCAGGTGGACATCCTCGGCTCTGATGTCGGCGTGCACCTGCGCGTCGGAACCGCGACCGACCCGCACGACGCGGGCGGCCGTCTTGTCCGCCATGGCGGAGACGACCGGATCGTCGGCGTTGAGGACGACCACACCGGACGCCGGAACCGATTGTGGTAGTTCGGATTTGGTCGCAGCGATGGCTTCACGAGAGCCGAACTCGCCGAGATGGGCGGTGCCGACGTTGAGCACGGCACCGATCGAGGGCGGCGCGATCCGGGCGAGAGCCGCGATATTGCCGGGGTGACGCGCCGACATCTCCAGCACGAGGAAATCTGTCGAGGGGGTGGCCCGCAGCACGGTCCAGGGGTGGCCGAGTTCGTTGTTGAACGACCCCGGCGGGGCGATCACCTCCCCGAGCGGCGCGAGGACGGCGGCGATGAGGTCCTTGGTCGACGTCTTGCCCGACGAGCCGGTGATGCCGATGATCGTCAGCCCGTCGGCGACGAGCTCGGCGGCCACGGCGGCAGCCAACCGCGCCAGCGCGGCGAGCACCGCCGCGCCGGAGCCGTCGGCGTCGTGTTCGAGCACCCCGGCCGTCCCAACCGCCGCGGCGTCCGGGGCTACCGGGTCGACGACGATCGCGGGCACCCCGACCGGGCGGGCCGCCAGCACGGCCACCGCACCGGCGGCGACGGCGGCCGCGGCGAAGTCGTGCCCGTCCGAGCGTGCGCCCGGAAGCGCGAGGAACAGACCGCCGGGCGTCACCTTCCTGGAGTCGAACTCCACGGTGCCCGTCACCTCGATGTGACTGGCCTCGTCGGCGGACACGTCGACGAGGCGGCCTCCGACGATCTCGGCGATCCGGCGCAAGGTCAGCGCGATCACGACCGCGCCTCCAGCGCCGCGGCGAGCTCCTCGCGGTCGTCGAAGGGCCGCGTCTGCCTCATGCTGGTCTGGCCCGCCTCGTGGCCTTTGCCCGCGATCAACACGATGTCCCCTGCCTGTGCCCACGCCACCGCATGATCGATCGCGGCACGTCGGTCACCGATCTCGACGACCTCGGCGGCGGTGCCGAGCGTGCCTTTCAGGATCGCCGCGCGAATGGCGGCGGGATCCTCGTCGCGCGGATTGTCGTCGGTCACGACCACGAGGTCCGCCAGCTCGGCGGCCACCCGGCCCATCGGCTCACGTTTCCCGGTGTCCCGGTTGCCGCCGGCGCCGAACACCACCGCCAGCCGGCCGTCGCCCTGATCGCGGAGGGTCTGGAGCACGGCGCGCAACGCGCCCGGCTTGTGGGCGTAGTCCACCAGCGCCAGAAACGGCTGGCCGCGGTCCACGGTCTCCAGCCGGCCCGGCACGGCGGCGGCGCGCAGTCCCGGTGCGGCCTGTTCCGGCGACACCCCCACCGCATCGAGCAGTGCCACCGCCAGAAGGCAGTTGGCCACGTTGTAGCTGCCCGGCAACCCGATCTGCAGGCTGTGGTGCACCCCGGCGGGGTCGACGGCGACAAACTCCTGCACGCCGCCGGGTGCACGGCGGATGTCCTCGACCCGCCAGTCGGCCTGACCTGTCGCACTCACGGTCACCGCCTTCCCGGCGCGGGCCACCATCGCCCGGCCCCACTCGTCGTCGACACAGATGACCGACTCGGCGGCGTGTGTCGGTGAGACCGGGTCGAACAGCCGCGCCTTGGCGTCGAAGTAGTCCTCCATCGTCGGATGGAAGTCGAGATGGTCCCGCGACAGATTGGTGAAGCCGCCAACGGCGAACGACACGCCGTCGACGCGGCCGAGGGTCAATGCGTGACTGGACACCTCCATCACGACGGTGTCCACCCCCTGTTCGAGCATGACCGCCAGCAGCGCCTGCAGTTCGGGTGCTTCCGGAGTGGTCAGGCCACCCTGCTGCTGACGGCCGTCAATCCTGATGCCGACGGTACCGATCAGTCCCGCCACCCGATCCGCGGCACGCAGGCCGGCCTCGACGAGATAGGTGGTGGTGGTCTTGCCGGACGTGCCGGTCACGCCGATGACGCGCAGATGCTCCGAAGGCCGTCCGTAGACGGCGGCGGCGACCTCTCCCAGTACCGCGCGCGGTTGCGCGTGCACCACGATCGGCACCCCCAGGCCGTCGCGCTCGGCGATCTCGGCCACACCGTCCTCGTCGGTCAGCACCGCCACCGCACCACGCTCGACGGCCGCGGCCGCGTAACGGGCCCCGTGCGCCCGGGACCCGGGCAGCGCGGCGAACAGGTCTCCCGGTTGGGCGTCCTGGCCCCGCAGGGTGACGCCGGTGAGCAAAACCTCAGGAAGGGCAGCGGCGTCGGCCGGCACCGCGGCGACCAGACCGGGCAACGCGTCGAGCGACAGACCGACGGGATGGCTGGGGCGCAGATTCATGGCGTTGACACAGTACCGACCGCCCGGGCACCACATCTGCCTGTCGCTGCGCCGACCCCGATGTCAGCCCGCCTGCAGCGTGAGCCGCGCACCCGGATCACGCGAGAGCGGCACGTTCTCGCGGCGCAGCAGCCATGAGGCGATGTTGTGGAACAACGGGGCGGCCGACGATCCCGGCGAGCCGTCCGCAGCGCGGTGTGGTGCGTCGAGCATCACGCCGATGACGTAGCGCGGATCGTCTGCAGGCGCCATGCCGGCGAAGGTGATCCAGTAGACGTCGCTGTAGTAGCAGCCGCAGGCCGGGTTGATCTGCTGTGCGGTACCCGTCTTTCCGGCGATCTGATAGCCCTCGACCGCGGCTTGCGGACCCGTTCCCTGCTGCACGCCCATCGGGTCGCGCTGCACGACCGCGCGGAACATGTCGCGCACGGTGCGGGCCGTTTCGGCCGACACCACCCGGATGCCGTCGGGCCGGGGTTCGGCGGTGACGGTGCCGTCCGGTGCGACGGTCTCTTTGATGATGCGCGGCGGGACGCGGACACCGTCGTTGGCGATGGTCTGGTAGATGCCGGTCATCTGCAGCAGGGTCATCGAAAGACCCTGCCCGATGGGAAGGTTGGAGAACGTGCTGCCCGACCACTGGTCGATCGGCGGTACCAGGCCCGAGCTCTCGCCGGGCAGACCCACGCTGGTGCGCTGCCCGAGCCCGAACATCTTCAGCATCTCCGCGTACTTCTCCGGTCCGAGCCGTTGAGCCAGCATCAGTGTGCCGACATTGGACGACTTCCCGAAGACACCCGTGGTGGTGTAGGGCATGGTGCCGTGCTCCCACGCGTCACCGACGGTGACGCCGCCCATGTTGATCGACCCGGGAACCTGCAGCACCTCGTCGGGGGTGGTCAGCTTGTTCTCGATGACGGCAGCCGCGGTGATCATCTTGTTCACCGAGCCCGGCTCGAACGGCGACGACACGGGCAGGTTCCCCAGCTGCCGGTTCTCCTGACGGCTGATGTCCTGCGCCGGGTTGAAGGTGTTGTCGTTCGACATCGCCAGCACCTCACCGGTTTTGGCGTCGAGGACGACAGCGGAGGCATTCTTGGCCCCGGACGCGTCCTTGGCGAGCTGGACCTGCTGCTGCACGTAGAACTGGATGTCGTCGTCGATGGTCAGTGTGACCGTGGATCCGTTGACGGCGTCGTGACGGTTGCGGTAGCTGCCCGGGATCACCACACCATCGGAGCCGCGGTCGTAGGTCACCGAACCGTCGGTGCCGGCGAGCACCGAGTCCATCGAATCCTCAAGTCCGAGAAGGCCGTGCCCGTCCCAATCGATGCCGCCGATGATGTTGGCGGCCAGCACGCCACCGGGGTACTGGCGCAGGTCCTGGCGCTCGGCACCCACTTCGGGGAACTTCGCGGTGATCGCATCGGCGATCGTCGGATCGACCGCACGGGCGAGATACACGAATGTCTCATTGCTGCGCAGCTTCTTGAGCACCGTCGCAGTGTCGGGTTTGTTACCGAGCCGTTGCGAGATCTCCGCGGCGATCTCACGGAGGCGGGCATCGGGCTCGGGCGCCTCGTCGGATTGCTCACCGCTCTTCTGGAAGGCCTCCTCCAATTGCTTCCGCACCTTCACCGGCTGGAACGTCAGCGCCCTGGCCTCGGTGGTGAACGCCAACTTGTCGCCGTTGCGGTCGACGATGGATCCGCGCAGTGCGGGATCGATGTCGGTGACCTTCAGCTGACCCGCCGCTTCGGCGCGCAACCCTTCGGCCTTGGGAACCTGCAGCGTGAACAGCTGCGCCGCGGCCACCACCAGCAGCAGGAAGATGACCGCGTTGCCCGCACGATGGCGGAACACGAACGACGCGCTGCGCAAACCGTTCTGGGGCAGCGGCTGACGCGTGCGCCTGGCCCGTGCCGAGTGCTCCTGGTTAGGCGCCTTGGCAGCAGGCTTGGAAGCCACCTCGGCGACCGCCTTGCCGGGCTTGCCGGGCTTTGTCCCGCGACTCATGCGGGCGCCCCGGGCGTCGCGGGTGCCATGGGTGCGGCGGGTGGCATCGGCGCCACGGGCACAGCGGGCGCGGTCGGCGCGAACTGTTCGGTGCCCAGTGGCGCTGACGGTCCGACAGGAGTGCCCGGCGGCAGGTGCGGCGGCCCGGCATCCAGGGGCGCGACGGGAGGCACCGGCGCCTGGGCGACGGGAGCCTGCACCGGCCCGGGAACGGGGAGCTGTCCCGAAACCGCGTGCGGCACTTCGACACCCGGCGAGGCGGGAGCCGCGGGAAGGCCAGGAGCGGCGAGGGGGGTGGCGGCGGACGGGACGCGCACGGGCACCTCACGCGGCTCCACGACCCGCGGCGCCGGGGGCGCCGGCGGTACCGGATCGGCCAGTGGCGCGTTCAGCGGCGGCGGCGGAACACCTTCGGCCGGTTTCGGGGTGCCGACGACCACCCAGTTGCCCGCCGGGTCCTGCACCAGGTGAGCGGTGTCCCGCGACGGGATCATGCCCAATTCCCGGGCCGCCTCGGCGAGTGCGGGCGCGGCCTGGGCCTGCAGCACGTCACGCTCGAGGGCCTCTTTCTGTTGCATCAGAGCCTGATTGAGCTCGCGGGCATTGCCGAGCTGGTATGACCTCTCGGCAGCGTCTGTCGACAGCCACAGCGTCACGCCGAGACCGACACCCAGCGCCGAGATCACCAGCACGACGAACGGAACCCGCGACACGAGCCTGCGCGGGTTCAGCTCGATCGACGCGAGCTTGACGAGAAGCCGTTCACGTAGTGGCGGCCGGACGACTTTGGGCGCCTTGGCTTTCCGCGCCTTGGCGCGAGCCTTCGCCTGACTGGCGCTCTTCGGGCGCGCCGGAGCGTCGGCGGGTCGCGCGATCGGGGTGGTGCGCGGCGCCGAACGCGCCGGCCGCGCATCGCGGGCAGCCTTGCGACCGCCACGGGGCGGCGCGTCGACGGCGGCGCGCTTGGTCTCGCGCACTCCCCTGCCTGTGCGCTTGGCCTTGGGCTTCTTGGCCGACTCGCGGGAACGCGAGGATCCGGTCGCCGTGGTGCGCGTGGGCTTCTTTGCCTTCATCGCTACTGTCCCCCAACTTTCTCCACTGCGCGCAACCGGACCGGGGCGCTTCTCGGATTACGTTCGATCTCTTCGGCGTCGGCACGCTCCGCGCCGCGGGTGAGCGCGACGAACTCGGGCCCGTGGCCGGGCAGCTCGACGGGAAGCCCGGGCGGTGTCCGCGATGCGGTGGCGGCGGCGAATGCGGTCTTGACGATCCGGTCCTCCAGCGACTGGTAGGCCATCACCGCCACGCGGCCGCGGGGACGCAGCACCTGCAGCGCGGCGGGCAAGGCGAGTCGCAGCGACTCGAGTTCGGCGTTGACCTCGATGCGCAGGGCCTGGAATGTGCGCTTGGCCGGGTGGCCGCCGGTGCGCCGTGCCGGCGCCGGGATGGCGTCGTAGAGCAGCTCCACCAACTCGCCGGTCGTGGTGAACGGTGTCGTCGCGCGGCGACGCACGATGTAGGAGGCGATACGTCCGGCGAATTTCTCTTCGCCGTACTCCCGCAGCACACGCGCGAGTGCCTTCTCGTCGTAGGAGTTGAGGATCTGGGCGGCCGTCAGATCGGATCCTGAGTCCATCCGCATGTCCAGCGGCGCGTCAGCCGAATAGGAGAAGCCGCGCTCGGCCCTGTCGAGCTGCATGGAGGACACGCCGAGATCGAACAGGATCGCGTCCACGCTTCCGCCGTGCGCGGCCACCGCATCGGAGATGCCGTCGTAGCGGGTGCGCACCAGCGTCACCCGATCGCCGAACGCGGCCAGGCGATCACCGGCGAGCTGCAGCGCATCGGGATCGCGATCGAGGCCGATGATCCGCAGGCCGGGGAACTGGGTGAGGAACCGCTCGGAATGCCCCCCGGCGCCCAGCGTCGCGTCGACCAGCGTCGCGCCCGTTCCGTCGTCGCTCGTGCGCGTCAGGGCCGGTGCGAGCAATTCGACGCATCGGTCGAGAAGGACCGGAATATGAGGCTCGTCCACCATCGCTGCACTCTGTGAGATTGAGGCGGCCCCTGCCGTGAGGTCCCTGCCCGAGAGCGCGGACCTGACGTCGGGGAAGTACGTCAGGGCCGGTTCGGGCAGAGGCCGCACGGCACGGGCCTGCGGGCCGGTGGCCAGATCAGAGAATGTCGCCGAGTGCTTCATCGCTGGCCGCGGAGAAGTTCTCTTCGTGAAGCTCCTGGTAGTCCTGCCATGCCTGGGCGTCCCAGATCTCCAGGAACCCGATCGAACCCGTGACCACGCAGTCCTTCGTCAGGTTTGCGTAGCGGCGGTGTTCTGCTGAGAGGGTGATGCGGCCTTGTGCATCCGGGTACTGCTCGTCGGTACTTGCGGCCAGGTTGCGCAGGTAGGCGCGAGCCTGGGGATTACCGCGCTTGGCCTTCGCGGAAATTTCGGCGACCATCTCCTCGAAGTCGGCCCTCGGGTGGACAGCAAGGCTGTGATCTTGGCTTTTGGTGACCATCAACCCTCCTGCCAGCGCGTCGCGGAACTTGGCGGGCAACGTCAGCCGCCCCTTGTCGTCGAGCTTGGGTGTGTAGGTGCCGAAGAACATCTCGTCACCTCGCAGTCCCTTCCTGCAACGGAACCCCGGTCGCTCCGTTGTCCGCCACTTTACCCCACAATGCCCCACTTTGCTCCAAATAGTGGGTGGCGTTTCGCGCTTCGCCCCCACCAACAGGTCGAATGCGCAGAAACGCGGTGCGCGCCTGGCGCCGCACCAGAAGAAGCACGTCGCAAAACCCCAGTTCATCGGCGCGAAAGGGAGCCGCGGACACCGAGGTGGGGCGTGGTGGGGCAAAAAAGAGGGGCAGCCCTATGGGCTGCCCCCTATGGGTTCGAGCTGTCGACTACTCGTCGAAGCGACGACGGAAGCGGTCCTCCATCCGGCTGGTGAACGATCCACCGTTGCCCTTGGCGCGCTTCTGCCGCTGGGCCGAGATGTCGTTGGGCACGCGATCGCCCTTGCCGACCCGAGGACCGGTGATGGCGAAGACGACGCCGCCGAACATGACGATGAAGCCGATCACGGAGAGGATCGGGAAACTACCGATCATGGTCGCCTTGAACGCCACGCCGGCGACGAGCATCGCCAGGCCGAGCACGAACAGCGCTGCTCCCTGCAGCCGGCGCCGAGTGGAAGGTGCCCGCAGAGTCCCACCGCGTACGCTCGACGCGAACTTGGGGTCCTCGGCGTAGAGCGCGCTCTCGATCTGGTCGAGCATGCGCTGCTCATGATCGGAGAGTGGCATTCGTCCCTCCCTCTTGCCGGGGCGTGGCAGTCGTTCAAAATCAGGTGTGCCCGCGTGTACGGGCACTTAACAACAATGATACGAGCTGAATCTGAGCCGTACCACCTTGTTCGTCGCCTGATTCTATGACGTGCACCGCCAGTGGGAAGCACGGCATGGTCTTCCCGATAATGGAGGCTGGCCGCGCGATCGACCATCGGGAGGGGCAGACACTTGGCGACACGTCTGATCGAACTGTCGCCGGAAGATATGCAACAGCGTCTCGGCGACGCTCTGGCCGTCTATGTCGACGCCATGCGGTACCCGCGCGGGACCGAGGATCAGCGGGCGTCGATGTGGCTGGAACACATTCGCAGGCGGGGATGGAAAGCGGTCGCGGCAGTCGAAGTGCCCGATGACGCCACCGCGGAGACACCGCCGACGACCGCGCCGATGCTCGGTGTCGCCTACGGCTACTGCGGTGCGCCCGACCAGTGGTGGCAGCAACAGGTGGTGTCCGGCCTGCGGCGCAGCGGCGCCGACGGCGCGCGGATCACCGAGCTGATGACAAGCTATTTCGAGCTCACCGAGCTCCACATCCACCCCAGGGCCCAGGGCCGCGGACTCGGTGAAGCGCTGATCCGCCGGCTGCTCGTCGACCGGACGGAACAACACGTGTTGCTGTCCACGCCGGAGATCAACGGCGAGGCCAACCGGGCATGGCGGCTCTACCGTCGCCTCGGATTCACCGACGTCATTCGCGGCTACCACTTTGCGGGCGACCCGCGTCCATTCGCCATCCTCGGCCGTCCCCTCCCTCTCTGAAAGCGGATGCCTCTCTGAACTCAAATGCCGTAGCCATCTGGCACGATGACCTGGTGCTGAATCGTCACCGCACCCGCCGACGGCTTCTCGCGCTGGTGCTGTTGCTGTTGGTGGTGGCGCCTTCGCTGATCGGGTGTGTGCGAATCAGAGCGTCGATCACGGTGTCCCCCGACGACCGGGTGTCCGGCCAGATCGTCGCGGCAGCCATCCCCCGCGACGACAACGACAAGGGCCCCCAGCTGCTCAACAACCTGCCCTTCGCACAGAAGGTGGCCGTCTCCGAGTACAGCCGCGACGACTACGTCGGCTCGCAGGCCGTGTTCTCCGACCTCACGTTCGCCGAACTGCCTCAGCTCGCCAGCATGAACCGCGACGCTGCCGGCGTCGACATCTCGCTGAGACGCGCAGGTGACCTCGTGATCCTGGAAGGCCGCGCCGACCTCACGTCGCTGAGCGACCCCGAAGCCGACGTCTCGCTGTCCGTCGCTTTCCCCGGAGAGGTGACGTCCACCAACGGCGACCAGATCTCCTCGTCGGTCGTCGAATGGAAACTGCGGCCGGGCGTGGTCAGCACGATGAACGCCCAGGCGCGCTACACCGACCCCAGCGCCCGGTCGTTCACCGGCGCGGCGATCTGGCTCGGAATCGCGTCCCTCGTGGTGGCAGGCATCACCGGCTGGTTGGCCTACAACAGCAGGGACCGGTCGCCACGGCCCGGTGAACCGCAGGAACAGACGCGCTGACGCTTAATTGCTCTTCCCCGGGTCACAGGCTCTACGCTGAACACCCGAAAGCCGTATCTGCCGACAGAGAAAGGGGCGCCCGCTGAGCGTGGATGCCACGGCACCGTCAGCCGTCGAGCTGGCAGCGGCCGTCACCGAACAGCTCCGCGACTATCTGCGGGAGCGTCGTCGAGACGCCGCCTACATCGGCGCGGACTACGCCGTCCTGACCGAAGCCGTCGAGGAATTCGTGTTGCGCGGCGGCAAGCGCCTGCGCCCGGCCTTCGCGTACTGGGGCTGGCGCGCCGTTGCCGGCACCGAACCCGAGCCCCACGTGCTGCGGCTGTTCTCGGCTTTGGAGCTCCTTCACGCCTGCGCCCTCGTCCATGACGACGTCATCGATGCATCGGCCACCCGGCGCGGCCTGCCCACCGTGCACAAGATCTTCACCGAACGTCACCGCAGCAACAGCTGGCACGGGCCGTCGGAACAGTTCGGCCTTTCCGCAGCGATCCTGCTCGGCGACCTGGCGCTGGTCTGGGCCGACGACATCGTCGGCACCGCGGGCATCGACGCCGACGCTGCGCGCCGTGTCCGGCGGGTCTGGGCGGCGATTCGCACCGAGGTCCTCGGCGGTCAGTACCTGGACATCGTCAACGAGGCGAGCGGATCCGAAACGGTCGCCTCGGCTCTGACCGTCAACATCTACAAGACCGCCTCCTACACCATCTCCCGGCCCCTTCAGTTCGGCGCCGCCGCGGCCGCCGACTGCCCCGAGATCCTCGAGGCTTTCCATGAGTTGGGCACCAGCCTCGGGGTGGCGTTCCAGCTGCGCGACGACGTCCTCGGCGTGTTCGGCGATCCAGCCGTCACCGGAAAACCGTCGGGCGACGATCTGCGCTCGGGCAAGCGCACGGTGCTGCTCGCCGAGGCGGTCGGGCTCGCCGAGGAGCACGACCCGATCGCGGCCAAACTGCTGCGCACCTCCGTCGGCACCGACCTGACGGACGCCCAGGTCAAAGAGGTCTGCCAGGTCATCGAATCCGTCGGCGCGCTGGCGGCCGTCGAGAACCGCATCGACACGCTGACCCGGCGCGCGCTGCAGATCCTCAACGCGGCGCCGATCGACGCCCAGGCCAAGGCAGGGCTCACCGAGCTCGCGAGATTGGCCGCAAACCGGTCCGCCTAGCAGCATGACCCCGAGCATGTCCGAGCCCGCCGCGGCCCGACGCCCGAAAAACGGCCTCCAGGAACAGCTTCACCGGCTCACGGTGTTCGCGCGCTCACCCGAGGCACGGCCCGCAGTGGTGGGCGCGCTCGGCGCCATCCTGCTGACCGCGGGCGGCCTCGGCGCGGGCAGCACCCGAGTGCACGATCCGCTTCTGGAGTCGATGCACCTGTCCTGGCTGCGCTTCGGGCACGGGCTGGTGGTGTCCTCGCTGCTGCTCTGGACGGGCGTGGCGATGATGCTGCTCGCATGGCTCTGGCTGGGCCGCCGGGTGATCGGGAGCAGCGCTGGACGGCGGGCAGGAGCGCAGCGACCCGGGGATGTATCCGAATACACGATGCTCGCCACAACCGGGTTCTGGCTGGCGCCGCTACTGCTGAGCGTGCCGCTGTTCAGCCGGGACACCTATTCGTATCTGGCGCAGGGCGCCCTGCTGCGGGACGGGTTCGACCCCTACCTCGTCGGCCCCATCGAGAACGTCAACTCGCTGCTGGACAACGTCAGCCCGATCTGGACGACGACGACCGCGCCGTACGGTCCCGCCTTCATCCTGGTGGCGAAGTTCGTCACCATGATCGTCGGCAACGACGTCGTCGCAGGCACCATGCTGTTGCGACTGTGCATGCTTCCCGGTCTGGCACTGCTCATCTGGGCGGCGCCCCGAGTGGCCCGCCATGTCGGTGCCAGCGGCGCTGCCGCACTGTGGATCGCGGTGCTCAACCCGCTGGTGATCATCCACCTGATGGGTGGTGTGCACAACGAGATGCTGATGGTCGGGCTGATGATGGCGGGCATCGCGCTGTGCTTCGGCGGCCGCAACATCGCAGGCGTCACCCTCATCGCGGTCGCCGTCGCGGTGAAAGCGACCGCGGGACTGGCACTTCCGTTCATGGTGTGGGTGTGGGCGCGCAACCTCCGCGAGCGCCGCGGATTTGCGCCGCTGAAGGCCTTCACCGCCGCCACCGCGGGATCCCTGCTCATCTTCGTGACGGTCTTTGCCGTGTTGTCGCTGGCCGCCGGGGTCGGGCTGGGCTGGCTGACCGCGCTGGCAGGCTCGGTCAAGATCATCAACTGGCTGACGGTCCCCACCGCCATCGCGAACCTCACCAACGTCCTCGTCGGGCTGGTGGTGCCGGTGAACTTCTATGCCGTGCTGGAGACGACGCGCATCATCGGCGTCGCGGTCATCGCGATCTCCGCGCCGTTGCTGTGGTGGCGCTACCGCCATACCGACCGGGACGCGCTGATGGGCATCGCCCTCGTGATGGCGGTGGTGGTGCTGTTCGTGCCCGCGGCATTGCCCTGGTACTACACCTGGCCCCTCGCGGTGGTCGCCGCGCTGGCGCAGTCCCGCCCGTCCATCGCCCTGATCGCGGGATTTTCGACGTGGATCACCGTGATCTGGCGGCCCGACGGCGCGCACGGGATGTACTCGTGGACCCACGTCCTGCTCGCGTCGGCGTGCGCGGCCGGGGCCTGGTATTGGCTCTATAAGTACAAGGCCGCCGACGGCTCCAGCGTCGACGTCAGTACGCCATCGCCTGAGCGCGGCGAACCACCTCACGAGCCTGATGCGAGTGCAACGCATCGACCGGCCGGGCATTAGCCTGCCCCTCGGTGGACCCGTCGCGCCGGATCGTCAGTGAGGAGTCGGGGGTGAAAAGCCACCGCACGATCTCGGTTTCGGTGTACCCGCCGTCGTGCAGCACGACCAGGAGTCCGGGCAGGCTCTTCACCACATGACCGGTGTCGTCGAAGAAGACCTTCGGCACCACCACGGTCTTGTCGCGCCGCACCGCGACCAGATGCCCCTCGCGGAGTTGCTGGTGCACCTTCGTCACCGGGATGCCCAAGAGTTGGGCCACCGCGGGCAGGTCGTAGACCGCTTCGTCGGGATCGAGAACGTCGTCGGCAGTCGGAATGCTGCTCATCGCACAAAGTCTAGGACCATACGCCCATCTTCGGCCCCGACTCTTCTCACGATTGAGGCTCGTACCATGAGTCCGATGGAGACCCACCAGCAGTCCAGCCCGCTGCGCGGTGCGGTGCTGGATGGTCGCTATCGCGTGGACGCGTTGATCGCGACCGGTGGCATGTCCGGGGTGTACCGCGGGCTCGACCTGCGCCTCGACCGTCCCGTAGCACTGAAGATCATGGACTCGCGCTACGCCGGTGACGAGCACTTCATGACGCGGTTCCAGCGAGAGGCACGCGCCGTCGCGCGGCTCAAGGATCCGGGTCTGGTGGCCGTCTACGACCAGGGTCTCGATGGTCAGCACCCGTTCCTGGTGATGGAACTCGTGGAAGGCGGCACGCTACGAGAGCTGCTGCGCGAGCGCGGCCCGATGCCGCCGCACGCGGTGGCCGCCGTCCTGCGCCCCGTGCTCGGCGGTCTTGCTGCCGCACATCACGCGGGCCTGGTACACCGCGACATCAAACCCGAGAACATCCTGATCAGCGACGACGGCGAGGTCAAGATCGCCGATTTCGGGCTGGTCCGGGCGGTCGCCGACGCCAAGATCACCTCGACGAGCGTGATCCTCGGCACCGCCGCCTATCTCGCCCCCGAACAGGTCGCCACCGGCGACACCGATGCCCGGGGCGACGTCTATGCCGTCGGCGTCCTCGTCTACGAGCTGCTGACCGGCCACACCCCGTTCACCGGTGACACCGCGCTGGCGGTGGCCTATCAGCGGATGGACCGCGACGTCCCGCCACCCAGCAGTGCGATCGAAGGTGTCCCAAGGCAATTCGACGATCTGGTGCAGTGTGCCACCTCGCGGGACCCGGGCCGCCGCTTCGCCGACGCCGCCGAGATGGCTGACCAACTCGACACGATCGCCCAGGAGCTGGCGCTCCCGTACTTCCGGGTTCCCGCCCCGAAGAACTCCGCGTCGCACAACTCACTGGGCGCCGCCACCGGATCTTCAGGGCTGCACCCGATCTCGTCCGATACGACGGTCAACCTCGACAGGCGGGCCGGGCACCGGCACACCAAGGTCTTCACCCGCGACGAGCTCCCCGCGATCACCGACGATCTCGACGAATTCGATGAGGACGACGAATACCCCTCCGAGACAGGCCGATTCGCCGGCATCGACCTGGAGCATTTCTACTGGGCGCGCCAGCGTGCGAGGCGGGCACTCTTCTTCTGGGTCGTCGCGGTCATCACGCTGGCCGGGCTCGCTGCGGCCGGGGCATGGACGCTGGGCGCGAACCTTCCGAACCTGCTCTGATCGCGGAGCATCTCCGCTCCGGTCTAGTCGCGGAGCATCTCCGCTCCTGTCTAATCGCGGAGCATCTCCGCGACCAGGAACGCCAACTCGAGCGACTGCTGGGTGTTGAGCCGCGGATCACAGGCGGTCTCGTAGCGTCCCGCCAGATCGGTGTCCGAAATGTCCTGTGCGCCACCGAGACATTCGGTGACGTTCTCGCCGGTGATCTCGACGTGGATGCCGCCGGGGTGGGTGCCCAGCGCGTGGTGCACCTCGAAGAAACCCTGCACCTCGTCGACGATGCGGTCGAAATGCCGTGTCTTGTAACCCGTCGACGATTCGTGGGTATTGCCATGCATCGGGTCGCACTGCCAGATGACCTGATGGCCGGAGGCCTGCACCTTCTCGATGATCGGCGGCAGCACGTCGCGCACCTTGTGGTTACCCATCCGACTGACCAGCGTGAGCCGGCCGGGCTCGTTGTTCGGGTCGAGCCGCTCGACGTATTCCACAGCCAGCTCCGGCGACGTGGTGGGGCCGATCTTGATGCCGATGGGGTTCGAGATCACCTCGGCGAAGGCGACGTGGGCACCGTCGAGCTGACGGGTGCGCTCTCCGATCCACACGTAGTGCGCGGAGAGGTCGTACAGGCGGGGCGCGTAGGCGGAAGATTCCGCCGGGTCGACGGAATCGCCGGTATCCAAGCGCAGCATCGCGCGTTCGTAGTCGAGCACCAAAGCTTCATGGCTGGCATAGATTTCGGCGGTATCGAGGTTGCGGTCGTCGACGCGGCAGGCGCTCATGAAGCGCAGTCCGCGGTCGATCTCGCCGGCCAACGCCTCATAACGCGCGCCTGCCGGCGAGGTCCGCACGAACTCCCGGTTCCAGTCGTGCACCTGGTGCAGCGACGCCATGCCCGACGACGTCAGCGCACGCACAAGGTTCATCGCGGCGCTCGCGTTGGCATACGCACGCACAAGGCGGGACGGATCGTGCTCGCGCACCGCGGCATCCGGGGCGAAGCCGTTGACCATGTCGCCCCGGTAGGACCTCAGCCCCAGCACGTCGACGTCCGAGGACCGCGGCTTGGCGTACTGGCCGGCGATGCGGGCCACCTTCACCACCGGCATGCTCGCGCCGTAGGTGAGCACGACCGCCATCTGCAGCAGGGTGCGGATGTTGGCGCGGATGTGCGGCTCCGTGTTGTCGACGAAGGTCTCGGCGCAGTCACCGCCCTGCAGCAGGAAGGCCTTGCCGAGCGCGACGTCGGCCAGTTGCCGTTTCAGCCGCTCGATCTCCGAGGGCACCGTCACAGGCGGCACGCTTTCGAGAACCTTGCGCATCGCGGCGGCCTGGCCGGCATCCCACGAGGGTTGCTGCAACGCAGGCTTGGCCAGTGCCGCGTCGAGGCGCTGCCGCAGGTCCTCGGGCAGCGGCGGAAGCGCAGGCAGCTGATCGATGGGCACGTCGACAGTCCAGTTCACAGGTTTATCGTAACCGCGCCGCAAAACCGCATGTCAGTGCGGCGGCGGGCTCAGCGTCCCGTCATCAGGCGGAAGCGCAGCAGGTTGTGTTTCGCGTCGACGAGCGCGTCGTGGGCATCGCGTGGTCGCGGCGGCATCCGGGGCGAGCCGCGCTCCTCCCAGAACTGGCGCAACTCGCGGGTGAACCTCGGGATGGCCGGCGGCAGATCCGTCATCGGCCCCCACAACTGGCACAGCACCACATGGTCGTAGGCGCCCACCCATGCCCACAGCTCGATCGGCTCGTCGCCGTCGATGCCGAAGAAGTCTTCCAGTTCGCTGCGGATCTGCCTGCGCGAACGCCACAGCGGAGAGGCGGGCGAGGGCAGTTTGGGCAGAACGTTCTTACGCACCCAGCGGCCGGCCCGCTCGGGGTCGAATTCCGTTGAGATGGCATAGTATTCGCGGCCATCCTCGGCTGCCACGCCGATGGAGATCAACTCGATGGTGCGGCCGTTGTCGATGAACTCGGTGTCGTAGAAGTACCGCAACTCACAAGGCTTTCTGTTCGGCCGGCTCGCGAACTGCCGGCGCGGGGGCGGCGTGGATCTCGCGATCGAGCTGTTCGTCGACCAGCGCGTCGTCAGGGAACTTCGGCATCCCCGCGATCGCGTCCTGCAGCCACAGCTTGGCCTGCACCACCGGACGACGAAACCAGCGTTCCCGTTCCAGCGCCTTGTGCATCTTGCGCGGCCGTCCGGTGTAGCGCCACCGCGCCCACGGCGCGTGCGGCCGAGACAGCCGTATCGCGCCGACGACCAGCAGCGGCGTGATGAACATACCGACCAGACCGGTCCAGACCTTGCCCTTGAGCAGCACGATCACGGCCAGCGCCAGGTTCAGCAGCGCGGCCACCACCACGACGGTGCGCATCCCCACGGTCGGGTCGTCCTCCCACGTCCCGACGTCGAAGAACGACAAGGGGTCCAAACCCACTATCAGCAGGCCCGCGACGGCAACCGCGACGAACACCGCGTCCACCGACGTGCGGCCGTCCTCGGCCCAGTACACGTCCGACAGATGCAGGATCAACGCGAACTCGTCGAGAACCAGCGCGGCGCCGATGCCGAAAAGGATTGACGCGGCCGTGAACTCGGGTACCCCTCCGTCGACCGCCATCGTCACCATCGCCACCCCGGAGACCATGACCAGAATCACGCCGATGACCATGTGGTGGATGTGCAGACCGCCCCCACCGGAGATGTTGCGCGGCTGCCACCATTTACGGGGCTTGTCGCTACCTGCGTGGCTTCGGATGTACCGCACGATCGTGCGGGTGATGGCGAACGTGACGATGAACGCGATGAGACACCACATCAGCGGTTGCCGGGACTCCGGGACGTGCAGTGAAAAGTCCCAGTGGAGGTCCAGGTCCGTGCTCACGCAGAAAACTTACGCCGACCTGCGTGTGTCGCGGCCGGGATACCCGACGACTCGCCGGTCGGCCCCGATACTCTGGTCATCGACATGAGTAACTGGGGGCCAAGGCTCGCGTGGCGGGTGTTTCAGCTTCTGACGCTGGCAGCGCTGGCCGCAGCGGGGTGGAGCCTGCTGGGACACATCCCCTACCGCATCGACATGGACGTCTACCGCATGGGCGGCCAGGCCTGGCTGGACGGTCAGGTGCTCTACGCCGACGGTCGGATGTTCCAGACCAAGGGCGGCCTCGAACTACCCTTCACCTATCCGCCGTTGGCCGCGGTGGCGTTCTCGCCGTTCGCACTGCTGTCCCTCGATGCGGCCAGCGTCGCCATCACCGCGACCACGCTGATCCTGCTGCTGGTGTCGACCGTCATCGTGCTGACGCGCCTCGACGTGTGGCCGGCGACGCAGATCACCGGCGAACCCGCCTGGATGCGTCGCTGCTGGCTGGCGGCGGCCATCGTCGCTCCCGCGGTGATCTATCTGGAACCGATCCGCGCGAACTTCGATTTCGGCCAGATCAACGTCGTGCTGATGACGCTGGTGATAGCCGACTGCGTGCCCCGCCGGACCCCGTGGCCGCGCGGCATGCTGCTGGGCATCGCGATCGCGGTCAAGCTGACGCCCGCGGTGTTCCTGCTGTACTTCCTCCTCCGCCGCGACACCCGCTCCCTGCTGGTGGCCGCCCTGTCGGCGGTCATCGCGACGCTGGCCGGTTTCGCGTTCGCCTGGCGGGACTCGTGGGAGTACTGGACGGAGACGGTTCGCAACACCGACCGGATCGGCACGGCGACCCTGAACACGAACCAGAACATCGCCGGCGCGCTGGCTCGTCTCGGCCTCGGTGAAGGTGAGCGGTTCGTGCTGTGGACGGCGTTGTGCTTCGCGGTGCTGGGGCTGACGGTGTGGGCCGCGCGCAGGGCGCTGCGCGCGGAGCAGCCGGTGCTGGCGCTGCTCAGCGTCGCCATGTTCGGTCTGGTGGTCTCGCCGGTGTCGTGGTCGCACCACTGGGTGTGGGTGCTGCCGACCGTGCTGGTGACCGCCGTCCTGGCGGTACGCCTGCGGCACGTCGCCCTCGGTGCCGTGTCGGCGGTCGGTCTCGCGCTGATGGTGTGGACACCGATCACGCTGCTGCCCGAACACCGCGAAACGACGGCATCGCTGTGGCGGCAGCTGGCGGGCGGCTCTTATCTGTGGTGGGCTCTGGCCGTCATCGTGGTTATCGGCACGGTCACGGTCCGACGAGGCGACGACGCCGCACAACCCGCCACGACGGACGCCGCCGCAAAGGTGCTCAAGGCCTAACCGGCCGCCGCCTCCGGTAGCCGGGTAGGGGGCTTCGGCGCGGCGTCACCTTTTCCCTCTTTGACGTCCGCCGCGTACAGGTCGACGTACTCCTGGCCCGAGAGGCGCATCAACTCGTACATCACCTCGTCGACGACCGCCCTCTCGATGAAGCGGTTGCCGGCCAGCCCGTCGAAGCGGGTGAAATCCATCGGCGCGCCGACCCGGATCGTCACCCGTCCCGGCCGCAAGCCCTTCCCGGGGGGGTTGACCCGGTCGGTTCCGATCATCGCGACGGGAATCACGGGGACCTGGGTCTGCAGGGCCAGCCTGGCCAGGCCCGTCTTGCCCTTGTAGAGCTTGCCGTCCGGCGAGCGCGTTCCCTCCGGATACATGCCCAGCAACTTGCCCTGACCCAGGATGCGCTCGGCGGTGTTCAGCGCCGCCTGCGCGCTGTCGGCGTCGGTGCGGTCGATCGGCACCTGCCCGACGGCGGTGTAGAACCAGGCGAGAAAACGTCCCTTGACCCCGGTACCGGTGAAGTACTCCGATTTGGCGAGGAAGGTGATCCGCCTGCGGACCATCAGCGGCAGATAGAAGCTGTCCATCACGGCCAGGTGGTTGCTCGCCAAAATCGCCGATCCGTCAGCCGGAATATGTTCCAGGCCTTCGATTTTCGGACGGGCGATCAAAGCCAGCAACGGGCCCAGAAGGACGTACTTGAAAAACCAGTACCACATGTCCCCTCCGGATCACCGACCGCGGCGCGGTCAATATGTCTGCGACAACTTTACCCACGGCCTGTGCCTGCGACCACATGGCCGGCTGAGTAGTTCTACCCGACCGCGGCTGTCGCTACTCCTCGACGTCGACCGGGATGTGCTGATAGCGCCCCGGCGGCGGCGGCGATGACGGCGGCCCGGGTGTGTCGGGACCGCCGGGGGTCGGTGGATCGGGAGGCAGCGGTGACCCCGCTGCGTTCCCGTCGACGGTGTCGACCATCGTCTTGACGAGGGTCAGCAGCGCCACACTGTGTTCGGCGACCACGTCGAGCAGCGGATGCTGCTCACCGGAGATCAGGGCCGCGAGGGCACATACCGGGCACCACACCTGCTGGCAGCGGCCCGGGGTGTTGCTCGCCGACTGCGCACGAGCGGCGGCCAGTCGAATCGCGGGGTCCAGCTTGTCCAGGATCGACTGGGCCAGCGCGCGCAATTCGGGCCCCAGGTCGGAGTGAGCCCCACTCACCGCGGCCACACCTCCGGATTCGGTCGGAATCGCACCGTCAACTCGCTGCCGCGCAGCTGCGCGCCGATGACGGTGCACCGCCGCAGCACCGATGCGAGGCGAACGCGACGCCGCATACCGCCGACGCCGATGATCAAGTCGTCGTCGACCCTACCCAACGACAGGGCAGACGAGTCCACCTGCAATAGTTCCAGCCGCAGTCGATACACCGCATCCAGGCCGGTTCCCGACTCGCGGTCCACGATCGGCCGCAGCGGACCCGGGGGCGGCGACCCGTCTCGCCTGCGGGCACACTCGAGCAGTTCGCCCAGCGCCTTGGGGCCGATCGGTTCGCCCGCCACGTGCGGCACCATGACGAGCTGGACATCGCCGATGGCGTGGTCGAGTTGGTCGAGCACGATCTGCTGCTCGGAAATCCGCTCCGAGTACCAGTCGAAGGCGGGGTGCGCAGGCAGGTTGCGGTATTCGAACGAATCGTCTTGCACCAGAACCTGATTCACGATCAGCTCGGCGACCCGCACTCCCATCAGCGACAGCGTCCCCAGCGTCCGGATCGCTTCTGCGGCGACGACGCGCTCGGCCGTCAGCACCAGATGCGCGTTGACCCGGTCCCCGTCGGTCAGCATCGTGGCCAACTCGTCGGTCGCCGCGCCGATCTGCTCGAGGACGCCGACCACCAGCGCCGTCCTCGGGTCGTCGGCAGTGGACAACCGGCGATGCCTCGGCCAGGCGCGCTCCAGGTAGAGCGCAAACGTCGCAGGCAACGTCAGCATCCGCATCGCATCCGCCGTCGAGGCGCAGTCGACCACCACGAGATCCCAATTCCCGGAATTCGCGAGTTCACCCACCTCGAACAGACCGAGCACCTCCTGCACCCCGGGGAGCGCCGAAAGCTCTTCTGAGGCAATGTCTCCGATGTCCGAGTCGGGAAATCGTTCCGCCAGCGGATGCGCAACCCCCGGCCAGCGACCGGCCAGCAGGGCCAACGTGTCGAGCGCCAGAGCATCCAGCGAACCACCGCCGGATTCGGCGGTGTCCAGTTCTGCCAGCACACGGGTGGGGTCCCTGCCCCCCGTGGGCACGAGGTGCACGCCGAGGACGTCACCGATGGAATGGGCCTGGTCGGTGGACACCAGAAGGACCCGCATTCCGGCGCGCGTTGCCCGCACGGCCGTGGCGGTCGCCAGCGTCGACTTACCTACGCCGCCCTTGCCGACGAACAGACTGATCCGGGCGACACCTTCGCCCTCAGTCAGCCTCGACTCGTTTCTTGAGATCCTTCAGAGCGGTGTCGGTGAGACGCCGCTCGGCTTTGCGTTTGAGCAGCCCGATCATCGGGATGATCAGATCGACGGACAACTCATAGGTGACGTCGGTGCCAGAACCCTTGGGCGCCAACCGGTATGCACCGTCCAGCGACTTCAGCAGCGTGCTCGACACCAGCGACCACGTCACCGACTTGTGGTCGGCGGGCCAGTCGTAGGCCAGCACCATGCTGTCCTTGAGGACCGCGGCATCGAGAACCAGCCTGGCCACCTTCGGATAACCCTCGGCGTCGGCTTCGAGAACCTCGGTCTCCTTGTACTCCGCGACCCAGTCCGGGTAGGAACCGATGTCGGCGATGACGTCCATCACCGTCGACGGATCGGCATCGATATAGATGGTCTGCGCCGTCTTGTCTGCCACTGGAGCCTTCCCGCTATGGTCTGGTCGCTGGCCAGAAATCTACTCCCCCGCCGCAGGTATAGCCGTAAATGTTCACGCCAACCGCGATACGCCGACGGGGCGGTTCGCTTCGAGCGTGCGCTTCACCTCGAAGGCCATGTTCTTGCCGGCCACCCGGCGGCGATGGTTCATCTTCGGCAGATTCATTTTCGCCAACTGCCAGGCTGCCGCGCCGGAAGGCTCAGCGTGAAGGAAATAGTGCAGGATGACGCCATCGAGCGCCCCGCCCACTCGCTCCAGCCAGATCTCCATGGTCCCTGTCAGCGCACCGGTCACCGTCCAGCGGTGTCCGACCTCGCCGCGGTCCTCGACCACGGACAGCCGCAGGTCGGGCCACCACCGCGTCCAGTTCGCCTTGTCGGCAACCGCCTCGCCGACAGCCACGGGATCGGCTGCGATGAACGTCTCGTCGGCGATCTGGATGCTGTTCATGACCAACAAGCTTCACACATGCCCGGCCAGGGTCGGCCGAGGGACGACTACGCTGTACAACACATTGCGGCCTGTAAAGCGAGAGGGTCTCCAACTCCGATGACTTCGCGTGAGTTCACCGTTCCGGCACCGTTCACCGTCGACGAGCACGACAGCATCGTCAGCTCCGTATATCTCCACGAGCGCGACGACCCCGGCCACGTCATTTTCCAGCGTCTCGTCGACGGCAGCTGGGTCGACGTGACCAGCAGGCAGGCGGCCGAGCAGATCCGTTCGGCGGCACGCGGTTTGATCGCCCAGGGTATTCAGCCCGGAGACCGGGTCGCGCTGCTGTCGGCAACCCGCTACGAGTGGCCGATCCTCGACTTCGCGATCCTGTCGGTCGGCGCGGTGACGGTGCCGATCTACGAGACGAGCTCGGCTGAGCAGGTGAGGTTCGTGCTGGCGGACTCGGGTGCCGTCGCCGCCATCGCCGAGACGGATGCGCACGCCGCGCGCATCGAGCAGCACCGCGACGAGCTGTCCCAACTGCGCAAGGTGTACGTCATCGACGGCAGCGGCACTCCCGCGATCGACGAACTGGCCGAGGCCGGCCACGAGGTCGACGCCACCGCTGTCGACGAGCGGGTTGCCGGCATCAGGTCCTCCGATGCCGCGACGCTGATCTACACCTCGGGCACGACGGGACGCCCCAAGGGCTGCCAGCTCACCCATTCGAATCTGCTCTACGAGATCCGCGGCGCCAAGGCATGCTTTCCCGATCATCTGGCCAAGGGCGAGAAACTGCTGGTGTTCCTGCCGCTGGCGCACGTACTGGCCCGTGCGCTGACCATCGGTGCGTTCGCCAACGGGGTGACGCTGGGGTTCACCAGCGACATCAAGAACCTCGTTCCGATGCTCGCGGTGTTCCAGCCGACGCTGGTGGTCTCGGTCCCGCGGGTGTTCGAGAAGGTATACAACACCGCCGAACTCAACGCCGAGAACGGCGGCAAGGGCAAGATCTTCGCGGCTGCCGCCGAAACCGCGATCGAGTGGAGCAAGGCGCAGGACACCGGCGGGCCGGGTCTGCTGCTGCGTGTCAAGCATGCCGTCTTCGACAAGCTGGTGTACGGCAAGCTGCGCGCCGCGCTGGGCGGACGCTGCCACGCGGCGATCTCCGGCGGGGCGCCGTTGGGTGCCCGGCTCGGACACTTCTACCGCGGCGTCGGGCTGTCCATCTACGAGGGCTACGGGCTGACCGAGACCAGCGCCGCGATCACCGTCAACCGGGTCGGCGACCTACGAGTGGGATCGGTGGGCAAGCTGCTGCCCGGAAACAGCATGAAGCTCGGCGAGGACGGCGAACTGCTGGTCAAGGGCGGCGTCGTGTTCCACGGCTACTGGGGCAACGAGGAGGAGACCAAGGCCGTCTTCACCGATGGCTGGTTCCACACCGGCGATCTCGGGGCGATCGACGACGCCGGCTTCCTGTCGATCGTCGGCCGCAAGAAGGAGATCATCGTGACCGCGGGCGGCAAGAACGTCGCCCCCGCGCTGCTGGAGGACCGCCTGCGCGCACACCCCCTCATCAGCCAGGCCATGGCCGTCGGCGATCAGCAGCCGTTCATCGCGGCGCTCATCACCATCGACCCGGAAGCGTTTCCGGGTTGGAAGGAACGCAACCGCAAGGATCCCGGGGCATCGGTCGCCGATCTGTCCGACGATCCCGACCTGCGGGCCGAGGTCGAACTGGCGGTCAAGGACGCCAACGAGGCCGTGTCGAAAGCCGAGCAGATCCGGAAGTTCCGGATCCTGCCCGTCGACTTCACCGAGGACACCGGCGAGCTGACGCCCACGCTGAAGGTGAAGCGCAAGGTGGTGGCGCAGAAATTCGCCGCCGACATCGACGCTCTGTACGCGAAGGGTTAGAGCAGCCGCGAGAGGCGCTGCGCCTGCCTGCTCCACTGCCAGTTGTCGACGGCCCACCGCCTGCCCGCGGCGCCCATCTCGGCGGCGCGGGCAGGGTCGGCGAGCAGATCGCCGACCGCCGCGGCGATCGCGCCGACGTCCCAGCCGTCGACCACGTGACCCGTCTCGCCGTCGACGACGGTCTCCGGGGCGCCGCCGGACCTGCCCGCAACCACCGGAACCCCGACCGACGACGCCTCCAGATAGACGATGCCGAGCCCCTCGACGTCGAGGCCGGATCCTCGTGTCCGGCACGGCATCGCGAACACGTCGGCCATCGCGTGGTGGGCCGGTAGCTCGTCGCCGGGCACGCCGTCGGTGAACACGACATGTTCGGCGACGCCGAAGGTGTGCGCGAGGCGGTGCAGCGACGTGCGGTACGGTCCCCCGCCGACGATGACGAGCACGGCGCCGGGTACCCGCTGCCGGATCGCGGGCAGCGCCCGGATCAGCATGTCCTGGCCCTTGCGGGGTACCAGCCGGGACACACACACCACCACCGGCCTGTCGCCGAGTCCGTAACGGACCCGTAGTTCGGCCCTGGCGACTTCGTCGGGCACGAAACGGTCCGTGTCCACACCGGGCGGTACGTGCTCGAGCGCTGCTTGCGCGCCGAACGCGGATGCGAAGCGGCCGCGGGTGTAGTCGCTGATGTAGGTGACAACGTCGGTGTCATTGCCGATGCGGCGCAGGGCCGTTCGCGCCAGCGGCAACATCGACCATCCGACCTCGTGGCCATGCGTGCTGGCGATGATGCGGTGCGCACCGGCGGCCCGCGCCAGGGGTGAGAGCAGAGCCAGCGGCGCCGCGGCGCCGAACCATACGGTCTCGATGTCGTTCTCGGCGATCAAGCGCCGCATCCGCAGCGCGACCGTCGGCTCGGGAACCATGAGCGTCCCCGGATGTCTGACCACCTGATAGCCCGTCGCGGCCGCCACCGCGTCATAATCTTCGGCGCCCTTCCATTTCGGCGCATACACGGTCAGCGCGAAGTCGCCGGAGGCCACGAGGTGGCCGACGAGCGCCTCCAGGTAGGACTGGATGCCGCCGCGTCGCGGCGGAAAGTCGTTGCTGACCAACAGAATCCGCTTCACCTGTGCAACACCTCGGATACATCCACCCCGAGAGCCTCCCGGATCGCGGTGGCCACGTCGCGGTGTCCGTGTCCGCACGCGGCGACATAGAGCGCCCGCAGCTTGTCGATGCCGTAGGTGTCGGCGATATAGGTGGCGAATTCCCACGCGCGGTCGTAGGCGGCCGAGCGTCCGGGCCCGGGTTCGGTCAGTTCGGCGTCCGTCGGCAGCGCGGCCGGTGCGGCTGGGGCGGTCGGTGCGGCTGGGGCGGTCGGGGCCGGCGGTCGGCCGACGAAGTCGGCGACCCCTTCGGTGAGCCACACCGGCGCATCGGCTGCGGTGTCGGGCCTGGCGGCGTAGTGAAAAAGCTCATGGCGCAACACCGTTCGCAGATTGGCGTCGTTCATCGCGGTCGCGCCTGGCGAGAACATGATGCGGTCGGCGGTGGTCGTGGCGGCGATATCGGGTCCCCCTCCGGCCAGGACTCCGAACTGCTCCGGGGATCCCGCGACGACGATGGAGATGTCACGACGCCAGTCAGAACCCCAGAACGCGGTGACAGCTTCGGTGGCGCCCGGCATCTCGGCGGCGATGCGATCGATCAGCGTGCGCCCGCCTATCGCACCGAGATCGATCAGCTGCGCGGTGCGGCCGTCGGGCGTGGACACCGAGCGCGTCCCCGGCAGTTGCGCGGGTCGCGAGTCTGGTACGGGAGAGGCGACCGCGGGACCCGGCGGCGCCAGCTGCGGACCGTTGACGAGAAACACCGCCAAAAGAAGCTCGGCGCCGAGTACCGCACCGAGCCGGCGACGGGTGGCGGAGCGGGTGCCCCTGGACGGATCAGTACCGACGGACGTTGTAGATGGGCGCATTGTCCACCGGGGCGACGCGCACCGGTGTGCCGTAGGTGGACGCGTGCACCATCATGCCGTCGCCGATGTAGATGCCGACGTGCGAGGCGTCGGAGTAGTAGGTGACGAGGTCACCCGGTTGCATCTGATCCATCGACACCGGCTGCCCGCCACGGGCCAGCGCCTGGCTGGAATGCGGCAGCGAGATTCCGGCCTGCTGGAACGACCACATCACCAGACCGGAGCAGTCGAAGGCGCTGGGGCCGGATCCACCCCACGAATAGGGAGAACCGATACGGCTCAGCGCGGCCTGGATGACGGTGTTGGCGGCCGGAGATCCGGGCGGGGCGACATCGCCGGGCGGGATGGCACCTGGAAGGCCCGGAGCAGGAGGCGCACCCGGAATGGGCGGTGCCGGCGGTGCGGCGAGAATGGCGGGGTCCTGCCCCGGAGCGGGCGGCGGCGGTAGCGGTGCGGCGGCCGGCACCGGGGGCGGCGGCGGTGCGGCGGCGAGCGCTTCGCGCTGGACCGGGGTCAGCGCTTCGTACTGTGCCTTGACGATCGCGATCTGGGTCTGCAGCTGGCTCTGCTTGGACTGCAGGTCCGCGCGTACCGCGGCGGCCTGCTCGGCGGCGGTCTTGGCCTCGGCAGCCGAGGCTGCCGACGCCTGTTCGGCGACCTCGGCCCGGGCACCGGCGTCACGGAAGGCGGCCATCTGCGACTGCATCTCGCCGGCCATGACCCGCTGGACGGAGAGCTGATCGATCAGTCCCTGCGGCGACGAAGCGGTGAGGATTGCGTCGAAACCGGACGCGCGCCCGCCCATGTACTGCGCGGCGGCGAGCTTGTCGACCTTGCTCTGGAAATCGCTCAGCTGCGCCTTGGCGGACTCCATGGCTGCGATGTCGCTGGCGTGTTTGGTCTCGGCGGCCTGCTGGATCGCCAGCTTGTTGTCGAGGTCCAGCTGAGCCGAGTGCATGGCCTCGGTGGTCTGTTCAGCTTGGCGGGAAAGATCGTTGAGCTTTGCTAGAGCGTCTTCGGCGGGATCGGCGTAGGCCTGCCCCGTCAGCACGGCGGCGGCCAGAGCCACGGCGGCCAACAAGCTGATGAGGGGTTGCCGAGAACGGCGAATGCTGCTGTGCGCGCGGTCGAGCCTCAAGATTTTTGCGTCCTTCAACTGCCGTGACGAGCCGCCTCGAACTCACTTTGGTCTCAGACAGGTTACGAAACGGCAACGGCCTTGTCCAACGGAAGAGGCAAATTTAGCAGCCATCGTCAAGGATCGGGAGCGGCCGACCGATGCGTGTCGTCAGGCGACTCCGGTACCACTCTGCCGGTGGATCGGGACCAGCCGCAACTTGGGAGCCAGCCCGACCTCGGCCAGCACCTCGAGAGCCCGGCGCTCGTCCACCTGAAGCGTCTCGGGAACGCCGAGAAGCACGCTGACGACGCAATCCTGGCATCCAGGACCGCGCACGGCACAGTCGTCACAATCGATCTTCACCGTGCCGTCGTCGGCGTCCTGCCCCGGTGGCCGTTGATTCTGAGCCATCGCAATGTCCTCTCGCTTGCAGTCGTCCGCACGGTATCGACGGCCACCGACAAGTCGGGACAAGTCCGACAAGTCGAACCCGGCACCCTCGGCTCTGCTTCACCGAAGTTGTCAGCCGTGGCACCTACCTTCAGCACATGGGTCAGCTGAGCTTCGCGGATGTCGATCCGCTCGCCGACCCGACGCTGCGCGAGACCACCTTCGTCGTAGTCGACCTGGAAACCACCGGCGGCCGCTCCTCCGGCGACCACCACGACGAGATCACCGAGATCGGGGCGGTCAAAGTGCGCGGCGGCGAAGTCCTCGGCGAGTTTGCTACGTTGGTCGATCCCGGCCGTGCGATCCCGCCGCAGATCGTTGCGTTGACGGGCATCACGTCGGCGATGGTGTACGACGCCCCCACCATCGATGCCGTTCTTCCCGCCTTTCTCGAGTTCGCCCGCGGCGCAGTGCTCGTCGCGCACAACGCCGGCTTCGACGTCGGGTTCCTGCGCGCCGCGGCCGAACGCAGCCACCTGCCCTGGCCAAAACCGCCGGTGCTGTGCACGGTCACCCTCGCCCGGCGCGTCCTGACCCGTGACGAGGCCCCGAGCGTCCGCCTCTCGGCGCTGGCCCAGCTGTTCGGCGCCTCCACGACGCCGACCCACCGAGCCCTCGACGACGCCCGCGCCACCGTCGATGTCCTGCACGGTCTGATCGAGCGCGTCGGCAACCAGGGCGTGCACACCTACTCCGAGCTGCGCGGCTACCTCCCCGATGTCACTCCGGCGCAGCGCAGCAAGCGTCACCTCGCCCGTGCGATGCCCCGCAGTCCCGGCGTCTACCTGTTCCGCGGGCCGTCGGCCGAGGTGCTCTACGTCGGCACCGCCGTCGATCTGCGCCGTCGCGTCGGGCAGTACTTCAACGGCGCCGACCCGCGCACCAGAATCAAGGAGATGGCCTCGCTGGCCACCGCCGTCGACCACGTCGAGTGCGCCCACGACCTCGAGGCGGGCGTGCGCGAGCTGCGGCTGCTGGCCGCGCACGCGCCGCCGTACAACAAGCGGTCCAAGTTCCCGCACCGGTGGTGGTGGGTGACTCTGACCGACGAGGCGTTCCCGCGGTTCTCGGCGGTGCGCACACCGCGCACCGAGAGCGCGGTGGGGCCCTTCCGGTCGCGCGCCGACGCGCTGGAGACCGCCGCATTGATCGCGCGCTTCACCGGGGTGCGGACGTGCACGAACCGGCTGGGCCGATCGGCGATCCACGGTCCGTCGTGCCCGGAGCGGGAGGTCTCCCCCTGCCCGGCGGTCCGCGGCGTCGATGCCGCCGGGTACGACGCCGCCGCCGACGCCGCGCTCGCCCTCATCGACGGGCGGTGCGGGCGCCCGCTGGAGGCGGCGCTTGCGCACATCGCCGATCTCGCCGAGCGGAATCGCTACGAGACCGCCGCGCGGCTGCGAGATCACACCGCCGCGACCATCGACGTGCTGTGGCGCGGTCAGCGGTTGCGCGCGCTGTCGGGGATCACCGAGTTGGTCGCCGCCAAACCTGACGGCGCACGGGGTTGGCATCTCGCGGTCGTCCGGCACGGACAGCTCGCCGCCGCGGGCGTCGCGCCACGGGGGGTACCGCCGATGCCGGTCGTCGACGCGCTCACCGCGGCCGCACAGTCTGTGCTGCCCTCGGCGGGCCCCCTCGGGGGCGCCCTCGTCGAAGAGACGGGCCTGATCGCGCGGTGGCTCGCCCAGCCGGGCGTGCGGATCGTGCGGGCCGACGCCGGTTACTGTTCGCCGGCCCACGCCGCGGGCCGCTGGGCGGCCTGGGCAGCCACGGCGCGTTCGGCGCGGCTGGCAGCCGAACAGCTCCGCGACTCGGAACCGGTCAGTTCAGAGCTGCTGTGTGAACCGCACCCAACGCGCGAGCAGCTTCTCGGCAGCGCCGGAGTCGATGGCCTCCTGCGCCCGCGCCAGCCCGGACTCCCAGGCCGGAACCCACTTGGCGTCGCTGGATAGGCCCGCGTGTGACACCAGCGCACCGGCGGCGTTGAGTACTACGGCGTCGCGCACCGGACCCCGTGCACCGGCGAGCACCTCCCTGGCCGATTCCGCATTCGCCGCCGCGTCGCCACCGGTCAGTTCGGCGATGTCGGCCCGCGCGAAACCGAAAGCGGCCGGATCGAACCTGAGCCGCTCCACGGTGCCGGCCTGAACGCGCCAGATGGTGCTGGTCGTCGTGGTCGTCAGCTCGTCGAGGCCGTCGTCACCGTGAACCACCAGCACGCTGGCCCCACGGGTGGCGAACACCTCGGCCATCACCTCCGCGAGATCGCCCCAGGCACAACCGATCAGACCCGCCCTGGGCCCCGCCGGGTTGGTCAGCGGACCGAGCAGGTTGAAGACCGTGGGGACACCGATCTCGCGGCGGGCCACCCCGGCGTGCCGGTAGGACGGATGGAACTGCGGCGCGAACGCGAACCCGATGCCGACCTCGGCGACGCAGCGCGCGACTTCCTCAGGACCGAGATCGATGCGCAGGCCCAGTGCTTCGAGCGTGTCGGCGCCACCGGACAGCGACGACGCGGCCCGGTTGCCGTGCTTGACCACCGGGACACCCGCGGCGGCCACGACGATCGAGGCCATGGTCGACAGGTTCACCGTGTTCGCACCGTCGCCTCCCGTGCCGACGACGTCCACCGTGTGGTTTCCGATGACGTCGGTCGGCACCCTGCGCGCGTGCTTGAGCATGATGTCGGCAAGCTCGCCCACCTCGCCCGACGTAGGGCGCTTCATCTTCATCGCCACGCCGAACGCGGCGATCTGCGCGGGCGTCGCGGAGCCGTTCATGATCTGGTCCATCGCCCAAGCTGCCTGGCCGGGCAGCAGGCCCTGGACCGTAGTCAGTCTGCCGAGAATCAGCGGCCAGGTGGGGGTCGAGGGCTGGGGCGCGGGGCTAGTCACGAACGCGATTATGACGAATTGCTCGACCCGGGTGGAGTTCAACAACTACAAAGCGTCATACTTGCTCTGTGACGAGCGCTGTAGGGACGTCGGGAACCGCAATCACGTCGCGCGTGCATTCGCTGAACCGACCCAATATGGTCAGTGTCGGCACCATTGTGTGGCTGTCCAGTGAGTTGATGTTCTTTGCTGGGCTGTTCGCCATGTACTTCACGGCACGCGCGCAGGCCCAAGGCAACTGGCCGCCGGAGCCGACCGAACTGAACCTTGCGCTCGCGGTGCCCGTGACGCTGGTCCTCATCGCGTCGTCGTTCACCTGCCAGATGGGCGTGTTCGCGGCCGAGCGTGGTGACGTCTTCGGGCTACGCCGCTGGTACACGCTGACCTTCGCGATGGGCCTCTTCTTCGTGCTGGGGCAGGGCTACGAGTATCTGCATCTGGTCGAAGAAGGCACCACGATCCCGGGCAGCGCCTACGGCACGGTCTTCTACCTCGCGACCGGCTTCCACGGCCTGCACGTCATCGGCGGTCTGATCGCCTTCATCTTCCTGCTGATCCGCACCCGGATGAGCAAGTTCACGCCCGCACAGGCCACCGCCGCGATCGTCGTGTCCTATTACTGGCACTTCGTCGACATCGTGTGGATCGCCCTGTTCGCCGTCATCTACTTCGTCAGATGATCGACCACCCGATGCGTCCTTCGACGAAACAGCCTGAAAACAGAAGGGGTTCGATGACCAGCAAGTCGCGCCGACGGCTTCGCCGTCGGGTCACGGCCGCACTGCTGCTGCTGAGCGGATTGGTGATGGCAGGCGGCCTGGCCGCCACTCTGACGCCGTCCCCGCAGGTGGCCGTCGCCGACGAGTCCGCGTCGGCGATGCTGCGCACTGGTCAGCAGCTCTACGACACCTCCTGCGTGTCGTGCCACGGCGTGAATCTGCAGGGTGTCGCCGATCGCGGGCCCAGCCTGATCGGTGTCGGCGAGGCAGCCGTGTACTTCCAGGTCTCCTCCGGTCGTATGCCCGCCATGCGCAACGAGGCGCAGATCCAGCGCAAGGATCCGGCCTTCGACCCGGAGCAGATCGACGCCCTCGGCGCGTACGTCCAGGCCAACGGCGGCGGCCCCGTCGTCCCGCGCGACGAGAACGGCCAGATCGCCGAGCAGTCGCTGATCGGCAGCGACGTCGCGCGCGGTGGCGACCTCTTCCGCCTGAACTGCGCGTCGTGCCACAACTTCACCGGCAAGGGCGGTGCACTCTCGTCGGGCAAGTACGCGCCCGACCTGGGGCCCGCCACCCCCGCGCAGATCTACACCGCGATGGTGACAGGTCCGCAGAACATGCCGAAGTTCTCCGACCGTCAGCTCGACCCGGAAGAGAAGCGCGACATCATCGCCTACGTCCGGGAGGCGGCGGAGACGCCGACGCCGGGCGGACTGGGACTCGGCGGCTTCGGGCCCACGTCTGAGGGCATGGTCGCCTGGATCGTCGGCATGGTGGCTGTCATCGCCGCCGCCCTCTGGATCGGAGCACGGGCATGAGTGACGAGCGCGACGACATCAAGGGGACCGACGCCCCCGGCCATGCCGGTGTCCCCGGGCAACCCACGGACGCCGAACTGGCGAAGATGTCCCGCGAGGAACTGCTGGAACTCGGCGGCAAGCTCGACGGTGTCGAGATCGTCTACAAGGAGCCGCGCTGGCCGGTTCCCGGCACCAAGGCCGAGAAGCGCGCCGAGCGTGCGGTCGCGTACTGGCTTCTGCTCGGCGGTGTGTCGGGCCTCGCTCTGCTGCTGATCTTCCTGTTCTGGCCGTGGGAGTACGTCCCGTTCGGCGGCGAGGGCGAGTTCCTGTACTCGCTGGCCACTCCCCTCTACGGGCTGACGTTCGGTCTGTCGATCCTGGCGATCGGCGTCGGCGCGGTGATGTTCCAGAAGAAGTTCATCCCCGAAGAGATCTCCATCCAGGACCGCCACGACGGCGCCTCGCCCGAGATCCAGCGCAAGACCGTCGCCGCCAATCTCGGCGACGCGCTGGAATCCTCGACCATCAAGCGGCGCAAGATGATCGGGCTCTCGATGGGCATCGGGCTCGGCGCCTTCGGCGTCGGCACCCTCATCGCTTTCGTCGGCGGTCTGATCAAGAACCCGTGGAAGCCGGTGGTCCCGACCGCCGAGGGCATGAAGGCCGTGCTGTGGACGTCGGGGTGGACCCCGCGCTACAAGGGCGAGACGATCTTCCTTGCCCGCGCGACCGGCAAGCCGGGTGAGTCACCGTTCGTCAAGATGCGTCCGGAGGATCTCGACGCGGGCGGTATGGAGACCGTGTATCCGTGGCGCGAATCCGACGGTGACGGAACGACCGTGGAGTCCGAGCACCACCTCGTCGAGATCGCGATGGGCGTGCGGAACCCGGTGATGCTGATCCGCATCAAGCCCCTCGACATGCCGCGTGTGGTCAAGCGCCGCGGCCAGGAGAGCTTCAACTTCGGCGAGCTGTTCGCGTACACAAAGGTGTGCTCGCACCTGGGCTGCCCGTCCTCGCTCTACGAGCAGCAGACCTATCGCATCCTGTGCCCGTGTCACCAGTCGCAGTTCGACGCACTGCATTTCGCGAAGCCAATCTTCGGCCCCGCGGCGCGTGCGCTGGCGCAGCTGCCGATCACGATTGACCAGGACGGCTACTTGGTCGCCAACGGCGACTTCATTGAACCCGTAGGACCGGCATTCTGGGAGCGGAAGTCATGAGCCCACGTCCAACCGCAGCCGAGATCGCCGCCAAGCAGGGCGAGGCGATCGACTCCAGGTACCACCCCTCGGCTGCGGTGCGCCGCCAGCTCAACAAGGTGTTCCCGACACACTGGTCGTTCCTGCTCGGTGAGATCGCCCTGTACAGCTTCATCGTGCTGCTCATCACGGGCGTGTACCTGACCCTGTTCTTCGATCCGTCGATGACGCACGTGACCTATGACGGCGTCTACCAGCCGCTGCGCGGTGTGGGTATGTCCCGCGCCTACGAGACGGCCCTCGACATCAGCTTCGAGGTCCGCGGCGGCCTGTTCGTCCGGCAGGTCCACCACTGGGCGGCGCTGCTGTTCGCGGCGTCGATCATGGTCCACCTGGCCCGCATCTTCTTCACCGGCGCGTTCCGCCGTCCGCGTGAGGCGAACTGGGTGATCGGCTCGCTGCTGCTGATCCTGGCGATGTTCGAGGGCTTCTTCGGTTACTCGCTGCCCGACGACCTGCTCTCGGGCACCGGCATCCGGGCCGCCCTGTCCGGCATCACGATGGGCATCCCGGTCATCGGCACCTGGATGCACTGGGCGCTGTTCGGCGGCGACTTCCCCGGCGAGATCCTGATCCCCCGCCTGTATGCGCTGCACATCCTGCTGATCCCAGGAATCATCCTGGCGCTCATCGGAGTTCACCTCGCACTGGTGTGGTTCCAGAAGCACACGCAGTTCCCCGGCCCCGGCCGCACCGAGACCAACGTCGTCGGCGTGCGCGTCATGCCGGTCTTTGCGGTGAAGTCCGGCGCGTTCTTCGCGATGACGGTCGGCATCCTCGGCCTCATGGGCGGCCTGCTGCAGATCAACCCGATCTGGGTGCTGGGTCCGTACAAACCCTCACAGGTGTCCGCGGGCAGCCAGCCCGACTTCTACATGATGTGGACGGACGGCCTCATCCGGTTGTGGCCGGCGTGGGAGTTCTACCCGTTCGGGCACACCATCCCGCAGGGCGTGTGGGTTGCCGTCGGCATGGGCCTGATCTTCGGGCTGCTGGCGATGTACCCGTTCATCGAGAAGAAGCTGACCGGCGACGACGCCCACCACAACCTGTTGCAGCGTCCCCGTGACGCACCGACACGCACGGCGGTGGGCTCGGCGGCGATCGCGTTCTACATCGTGCTGACCTTCGCGTGCATGAACGACATCATCGCGCTGAAGTTCCACATCTCGCTGAACGCGACAACGTGGATCGGCCGCATCGGCATGGTCGTGCTTCCCGCGATCGTCTACTTCGTCGCCTACCGCTGGGCGGTTGGTCTACAGCGCAGCGACCGCGCGGTGCTGGAGCACGGCATCGAGACGGGCATCATCAAGCGGCTGCCGCACGGCGCGTATGTCGAGTTGCACCAGCCACTCGGCCCGGTGGACGACCACGGCCACCCGATCCCGCTCGAATACCAGGGCGCAGCACTGCCCAAGCGGATGAACAAGCTGGGTTCGGCAGGCGCACCGGGTACGGGCGGTTTCCTCAAGGGAGATCCGATGTCCGAGCACGAGGCGATCACCGAGGCCGCGCATGCGGCCGAACAGCGAGCGCTCACGGCGTTGCGCGAGCACCAGGAGCGCACCAGCGCCTCCAACGGCTCGTCCAACGGTTCGAGCAACGGTCACCACTGACCCCCACTCGGTTCCGACAAACCAGTCCGCCCCAGCCGAAATGGCTGGGGCGGACTGGTTTTTCGGGCCTACACTCGACGCTTGGCAGCGAACGGCTCAGGTGCCCAGTTCGGCGCGGAGCTCGCGCAGGAAGTACCACGGGATGGCGACCATTCCCACCGTGACGACACCTGCGACCCCGTAAAGCGCCCAGGAGACGGTGGCATTGTCGATCGCCATCAGATACGTCGCCACGGAGATCAGCAGCGTTGCAGCGCCCATGGCGCATACCAGGGCGGCGGTGTTGCGGAGCCACAGCCTGTCGATAGCCGGCGAACTGGCGACGGAGGCCGCAATGGCCGGCGACTGCAGAATTCGCGGCAGGCGTCCGCTGTTGGTGTCCAACGGAGGGGGCGGGACGCGCAGCTTCTCGGTCAGGGCATCGCCGGCACGCAGCGGGGTCTGCGCCCTCTCCGCCGCCTGCTGAGCCAGCCGCCTCTCCACCGGCGTCAGCTCCTCGTCAGGCGCCCGCCGAGCCCGCAGGAGGAGTGGTACGGCTGCGACGATCACGGCAGCCGAGACCCCGATGATGGTGTACAGGATCCACGGCGTACCGGAGTCACCGGCGGCCTCCGTGTGCCCGCTGCCCAGGTCGACGAGCGCCACCGTGGCGGCGACGCCGGCGCCGAGAGCGGCCAGCCATACGGCGATGGTGCCGCCCAGCAGCAGGCGGTCGGTGCGGTCGAGTGCGGCGACGTCGAATCCGGCGCCGGGTCTCGCGTCAGTGAGATATGTCATCGGCGGTGAGGTGGCCTAACAGCTTGTCTGAGCGGCGTTGCCGGTGTTGGAGGACAGCACGGTCCCGTCGCTGGTGGTGATCGAGCAGTTGAGCCGGCTGACCAGGAACAGGCTCGACGCCTGCACCGAGCCGACCTCGGACTGGGAGATCGGGGTGACCGTCAACGACCACGGGATGTAGACGTTGCGCTGGGTGCGGCTGCGTCCCGACGCGTCGATGTAGGTGACGGTGATGATGTCGCCCGGCGCCTTGGTCCCGGTCACCGAGTACGTGACCTGGCGTGGTCCTGCCCGCGTCGTGGTCGTCGGCGGTGGTGGCGCCGCCTCGGTGGTCTGCGGCGGCGGAGGCGGGGGCGCTTCGGTCGGCGGCGGAGGAGGCGGAGGCTCGGTCACCGTGACGGTCTCCGGCGGAGGAGGTGGGGGCGGCTCCGTCGTCGGCGGAGGCGGTGGCGGGGGCGGCGGAGGCGTCGTCGTCAGGATCTCGTCCTGCACGGGCGGCGCGGACTGGGTCGTCGTCTCCGGGGTGGCCAGGTTGTCGGTGTCGGTGCGGGTCACTAGTACCGAGACCGACACCACCAGGGCGATCGCCGCAACGATGGCGACCACGCCGACGACCCACGGCCAACGTGGCGGCGGTGGCAGGTCACCCGCATTGCCCGAGTCGTAGCTGTCGTAGTCGTACGGGACGATGTCCGACGACCCCGCGTAGGCGCTGCTGACGAACTGCTCGGACTCGGGCGCCGAATAGGCGCGCGAATAGAAGTCGGTCTGACCGGTGTCGGGGTTGTCGCCACTCGCGCCGCTGACGTGCTGTGTCGCGTCGTCGGCGGCGCTACCTGGCTCGTCGCCCGGAAGGCCAGAGCTGCCAGAGTCCCGCCCGGGAGGATTCGGCCCGCTCATCTACGTCTATCCTTCTCGACTGCTTCTGCAGCGCCGGTGGTTGCCGCAGCGGCTCATGGCGCCTCGGCAACACTACCCAACGGCGGCACTCGAACGGATCTCCCGAGGCGGGTTGCGGGCGAACTCATGCCCTGATTGTGACCTTGGCTTCGGTCAGTGCTTCTCGGGTCCGGTGTGGTACTCGAAGACCAGCCCGGCGACCGTCGTCAGGATGAAGCAGACGCCGGCGATGATGAGCCACGGCAGCCACATCGCCATACCGACCGCGGTGACCGAACCCGACAGCGCGATCATGATCGGCCACCAGCTGTGCGGGCTGTAGAAGCCGAGCTCCCCCGCGCCGTCTGCGATCTCGGCGTCCTCATAGTCTTCGGGCCGGGTGTCGAGGCGACGGGCGACGAAGCGGAAGAACGTTCCGGTGATCAAGGTCAGGCCGGTGGTCAGGGCCAGTGCGGTGGTCCCCGCCCACTCCACGCCGCCGGGATCCTGGAACAGATGCGTCAGGACGCCGTAGACGACGGTCGACAGCGCGAAGAACGCAGTCAGAAACTCGAACAACCTGGCTTCGATGTGCATCTGCTGTCCTTACCTGATCGCCTCGGGCATCCCGGGCGCCAATTCGCCGCGGCGGCTGTCGAACGGTTGGGTGGTGACAGCCAGCGGCGGCTGGTTGATCGCCTGCAGCGCCTCGGCGTTGGTCTTGCCGGCCTCGCGCTGAGCGAGGTAGGCCTTGAAGTCGTTGGGCTCAACGACCCGCAGCTCGAAGTTCATCATCGAGTGGTAGGTGCCGCACATCTCCGTGCATCGACCGACGAAGGCGCCGGTCTGCATGATCTCGCTGATCTGGAAGATGTTGTCGGAGTTGTTCTCCTTGGGGTTCGGCAGCACGTCGCGCTTGAACAGGAACTCCGGCACCCAGAACCCGTGGATCACGTCGGCCGAGGCGATCTGGAATTCGATGCGCTTGCCCGACGGTACGACGAGCACCGGGATCTCACTCGTGGAGCCGAGCGTCTCGATCTTGTCGAAGTTCAGGTACGTGCGGTCCTCGGGATTGAGTCCGTTGAGGGCGCCGACCTCCTCGATGCCGTGTTCGTCCTCACCTTCGGGACGCGACACCATGGCTTCTTTGCGCTCGTTGTCGGCGCCGTCATAGCTCAGCGTGCCGTCGGCGAACTCGACCTTCTGGTAGCCGAACTTCCAGTTCCACTGGTAAGCGGTGACGTCGATGACGACCTCGGGGTTGGGCTCCTTGTTGAGCATCTCCTCCTGCACCACGACGGTGAAGTAGAAGAGGACCGAGATGATGATGAACGGGATGACCGTCAACGTCAGCTCCAGCGGCATGTTGTAGCCGAACTGACGGGGCAGTTCCGTGTCGGACGCCTTCTTGCGATGGAACGCCATCGTCCAGAACAGCAGGAGGTAAACGATGCCACCGACGACGAATGCCGCGATGACCGAGCCAATCCACAGTTCACGGTTGAGATGGCCCTCGGGGGTGATGCCGTTCGGCCACCCGAGGCCGAGCACCTCAGACCAGCTGCATCCGCTGAGTAGCACCGCCGTCCCGCCCAGGAGCAGGGACAATGCCACCAACTTCAGGCCGCGAGCGGGCACGTTGGCGCCTCCTACTAAGTCTTTTGACCGGGGGACGGTCAGACGGCTGCACTGAATACTACGCAGCGTAGACCACGCCACAGCGAAGGCGCGAAGCGACCGGACGATTGGGCATACTGGCGCGGTGTGTGGACTGCTTGCCCTGGTGACCGACCCCTCGTCTGACGTCTCCCCCGCGATCGTCGAGGCCGTGTCGGGGGCGTCCGCCCAGATGCGTCACCGCGGTCCCGACGAGCCCGGCACCTGGAACGACGCGCGGGTCGTGCTGGGCTTCAATCGACTGTCGATCATCGACATCGCGCACAGCCACCAGCCGCTGCGGTGGGGCCCGGCCGCGGCGCCAGAACGCTACACCCTGGTGTTCAACGGTGAGATCTACAACTACCTGGAGTTACGCGCAGAACTTGCCGCCGAGCACGGCGCGGTCTTCCACACCGACGGCGACGGCGAGGCGATTCTGGCCGCGTACCACTACTGGGGTACCGACGCGCTGACCCGACTGCGGGGCATGTTCGCGTTCGCGCTGTGGGACACGGTCGAGCAGGAACTGCTCTGCGCGAGAGACCCGTTCGGCATCAAGCCGCTCTACATGGCCACCGGGGCCGGCGGCACCGCGGTGGGCAGCGAGAAGAAGTGTCTTCTCGACATCGCCGACGAGCTCGGCATCGATCTGGCGATCGACGAGCGCGCCGTCCAGCACTACACGGTGTTGCAGTACGTCCCCGAGCCCGAGACGCTGCACCGCGGCATCCGCAGGCTCGAATCGGGCAGCTTCGCCCGCATCCGTCCCGGCGCGCCCCCGGAGGGGGAGCGCTATTTCACGCCGCGCTTCGACGCGGTGCCAACCACAGCAGGTGCAGAGCAGGCGCGCTACGACGAGGTCACCAGGGCGCTCGAGGATTCGGTCGCCAAGCACATGCGGGCTGATGTGACGGTCGGCGCGTTCCTGTCCGGCGGCATCGACTCGACCGCGATCGCCGCGCTGGCGATGCGGCACAACCCGAGGCTGATCACGTTCACCACCGGTTTCGAACGCGAGGGGTTCTCCGAGGTGGACGTGGCGGTGGCGTCCGCGGAGGCGATCGGCGCCCGACACGTCACCAAGGTCGTCGGACAGGAGGAGTTCGTCGCCGCGCTTCCCGAGATCGTCTGGTATCTCGACGAACCCGTCGCGGACCCGGCCCTGGTGCCGCTGTATTTCATCGCCAAGGAGGCACGCAAGCACGTCAAGGTCGTGTTGTCCGGCGAGGGCGCCGACGAGCTGTTCGGTGGTTACACCATCTACCGGGAGCCGTTGTCGCTCAAGCCTTTCGACTACCTCCCGCGCGGCATCCGCAAATCGGTGGGCAAGATGGCGGGCCCGCTGCCCGAGGGGATGCGCGGCAAGAGCCTGCTGCATCGCGGTTCACTGACGCTCGAGGAGCGCTACTACGGCAATGCGCGCAGTTTCTCCGACGCCCACCTGCGGTCTGTGCTGCCGGGATTCCGCCCGGACTGGGTGCACACCGACGTGACCGCACCGGTGTACGCACAATCACAGGGGTGGGATCCGGTGGCGCGGATGCAGCACATCGACCTGTTCACGTGGCTGCGCGGCGACATCCTGGTCAAGGCCGACAAGATGACGATGGCCAACTCGTTGGAACTGCGCGTCCCGTTCCTGGATCCCGAGGTGTTCGCGGTCGCGTCGCGACTGCCCTACGACCAGAAGATCACGCGGTCGACGACCAAGTACGCGCTGCGTCGCGCGCTGGAGCCGATCGTGCCCGCCCATGTGCTGAACCGGCCGAAACTTGGCTTCCCCGTACCGATCCGGCACTGGCTGCGGTCAGGCGAACTCCTGGAGTGGGCGTACTCGCTCGTCGACTCGTCACAGGCAGGCCACCTGGTCGATGTTGCCGCGGTGCGCACGATGCTCGACGAACATCGGAGTGGCGCAACCGATCACAGCCGTCGACTGTGGACGGTGCTGATCTTCATGCTGTGGTACGCGATCTTCGTCGAGAAGAGCGTCACCCCTCAGATCAGCGAGCCGAGCTACCCCGTTCAGCTCTAGAGCGCCGAGGCGATTTCCCGACCCGCCTCCGCGCCGTAGGCGTCGGAGAGGCGCGCCACGGCGGAATCCTTGTCCCAGGACCATTCCTGCGGGCCGGGCGCCTCGAGAACCAAGGTCGCGACCAGCGAGGCGAGCTGCGCCGAACGCTCCAGCGACAGGCCGGCGTCGCGGCCGGTGAGGAAGCCGGCGCGGAACGCGTCGCCGATTCCGGTCGGGTCTTCCTTGTGCGTCTCGGGCACGACGTCGACGTGGACGAACGTGCCGTCGCGCCCGACGAGGTCGACACCTTTCTCCCCGAGGGTGGTCACGCGCAGCTGGATCTGCCTCATCACCTCGGCTTCGGACCAGCCGGACTTCTGGAGCAGCAGATCCCACTCGTAGTCGTTGGTGAACAGATAGGTCGCGCCGTCGATCAGCTTGCGGATCTCCTCGCCCGACAGCCGGGCAAGCTGCTGGCTGGGGTCGGCGGCGAACGCCAATCCCAGGGCGCGGCATTCCTCGGTGTAGAGGAACATCGCCTCCGGATCGTTGGCGCCGATGATCGTCAGGCTCGGCGATCCGGTCTTGGCGACGACGTCGGCGAGCTTGATGTTGCGCGATTCGGACATGGCGCCCGGGTAGAACGACGCGATCTGTGCCATGTCCTCGTCGGTGGTGCAGACGAACCGCGCCGTGTACGCACTTTCGGAGACCAGCACGTTGTCACAGTTCACGCCGTGCGAGGTGAGCCACTGCCGGTAGTCGTCGAAGTCCGCACCGACCGCACCCACGAGCGTCGGATTCCCGCCGAGCACGCCCATTGCGAAGGCCATGTTGCCTGCGACGCCGCCGCGGTGCATGACAAGGTCGTCGACGAGGAAGCTCAGTGACACCTTCTGTAGGTGATCGGCCAGGAGTTGCTCGGAGAACTTCCCCGGAAAGCGCATCAGATGGTCAGTTGCTATCGATCCGGTCACCGCGATGGTCACGCAGTCCCACCCTTCGTCGTTTGGCGTTTCAGCCTAATGTCAGCCCATTGAAGCTGCTCACGTCGGCAGGTCACGGACAGGGTCTACCCGTCGAGGTGCGCTAACCTGCCTATGAGTGCCTGCCCGGCCACTGTAGATGCCGCAGGATCCGACCGACCTTCCCGGGAGCAAATTGATGACTGGTCCCTACCCGCCCCCATATGGCGCTGGACCAGCCGGCCCCCAGATGTATCCGGAGCCTTACCCCCAGCAGACCTACCCCCCGATCGCGCAGCCCTATCCGGGCGGCATCCAGGCGTCCTATCCGGGAACACTCCCGCCGCCCGTGCAGTATCCGAAGCGCAAGCGCGCCCCATGGGTTCTGATCGCCGTCGCGGTGGTGATCGTGCTGGCGGTGGTGGGTGTGGTCGCCGCGGTGGCCCTGCGCAGTGGACGGGACGATCAGGTGGCGACGGGTGCGCTGACAGATGCGTCCGCGCAGGCGGCGATCCAGGATTACCTGGACGCGCTGTCCAACGGTGATGACGAGCAGGTCGCACGCCACACGTTGTGCGGGCTCTATGACGCGGTCAAGGAGCGCCGGTCAGATCTCGCGCTGGCCGGGCTGTCCAGCGACGCCTTCCGCAAGCAATACGACAGCGCCGAGGTCACGTCGATCGACAAGATGGTCCTGTCCTCGCCCACGCAGGCACAGGTGTTGTTCACCATGCGCGTGCTGCCCGCCAGTGGTTCGACGCGTAATCAGCCGCAGGGGACCGACGAGCAGGCCGTAGCGCAGCTGATCTCGGTCGACAACGAGATCCTGGTGTGTTCGTATCTGCCGCGCACGGCCGGCCAGTACTAGCTCAGTTGAACGAGTCGCCGCAGGCGCACGAGCCGGTGGCGTTGGGGTTGTCGATGGTGAAGCCCTGCTTCTCGATCGTGTCGACGAAGTCGATCGTGGCGCCCTGCACGTAAGGGGCGCTCATCCGGTCGACGGTCAGCTCGACGCCGTTGAAGTCGACGGTCAGGTCGCCGTCGAGCGAGCGGTCGTCGAAGAACAGGTTGTAGCGCAGGCCGGCGCATCCGCCCGGCTGGACCGCGATCCGCAGCGCGAGGTCGTCGCGACCCTCCTGGTCGAGCAGGGCCTTCGCCTTGGCCGCCGCGGCATCCGTCAGGGTCACGCCGTGCGCAGCCTCGGTGGTCTGGCCAGCCTGCACAGCCGACTCGTCCTGAACAGTCATGGAATCTCCCGTGTGGATGTACGTGGGCGGAGCCGGTCTCCCCTGCCGTTCGAGGGTGGCTCCACCTCCTCAACGGTACCTGGTTTCGGCCGTATTCCCCATCGACGGCGAGCTACTGCCATCGCGCGGCGACCTCGGCGGCAAGTCCGGTGAGCTGGTTTGCCGCGTCCTCGATCGCCTTCTGCACCGATCCCGCGTGGTCGGTCAGGGAGTAGGCCGTGTCGATCCCCGCTTCCTGCAGGGCGGGTTCGGCCAGTGTGACCTGCCCGGCCAACACCAGGACCGGAATGCGGTGTGACCGCGCCCCCGCGGCCAGCGCGCTGACGACCTTTCCGTGCAGCGACTGGTCGTCGAACCGGCCCTCCCCGGTGATGACGAGGTCGGCGGCGGCGACGTCGGAGCTCAGGCCCGTGTGTTCGGCGATGATCGCCGCACCCGACTCGCGGCGTCCGCCGAGCGCCAGCAGGGCCGCGCCGATGCCGCCGGCCGCGCCCGCGCCGGGATCGTCGCGCACCCGCCGGCCTGCTGCGGCATCGAGATCCTCGGCCCACGCCGTGAGCCGCTCTTCGAGCACGGCGACAGTCTCGGGGTCGGCGCCCTTCTGCGGCCCGAACACCGCTGCCGCGCCCATCGGGCCGAGCAGCGGATGTTCGACGTCGCTGGCGGCGATGAGTTCGACGCCGGCGAGGAGTTCACGCGCGGCGGTGAGCCCACCGAGCGCCTCGACCATGCCGCGGCCGCCATCGGTACTTCCGCTGCCGCCCAAGCCGACGACGATGCGCCCGGCCCCTGCGGCGCGCGCAGCCGCGATGAGCTGACCCACACCCCTGCTGTGCGCGTCGAGCGCCGTGCGCACGGTGGGCGGGCCGCCCAGCAGCGCCAGGCCGCACGCCTGCGCACACTCGATGTAGGCGGTCACCGGCGGACCGGGGTCCAGTACCCACTGCGCCTCCACGTCGACGTCCAGCGGACCGCTGACCGTGAGCGTGCGGGTCTCGCCCAGACGGCTCGCCAGCACCTCGACGAACCCTGGCCCGCCGTCGGACTGCGGCGCGAGCGTCAGCGTGTCGCCGGGCCGCGAGGTCCGCCACCCGTCGGCGATGGACTGGGCAGCCTGCACGGCGGTCAGGCTGTCGCCGAAACAGTCCGGGGCGATCAGCACGCTTCTGGCGGGGGTTTCGGCGCCTGTCACCACGGCAGACTATCCCGGGACTGATTGGGTCCGCCGTGCGTGGAGAAGTAACCTGGGAGCCGTGAAGCTGCTGGGCCGCAAGAACGATGACGCTGGAGATCCCGGGGATTCGGTTCCCTCCGGAAAGGACACCGGCGGCGCTGCGGAGGCGCCACCGATCGAACGCGTCACGACCGCCCCGAAGGGCAAACCGACCCCGAAGCGCAGCGAGGCGACCCGCAGACGCGGTCCGGTCGCGCCGGCCCCGATGACCAGCGCCGAGGCCAGGAAGCGTCGCAAGGAATTGCGCGGCCCGAAGCTGTCTCGCGAGGAGCGTAAGGTCGAGCGCGCCGAACGTCGCTCCGAGATGAATCAGCGGCGCGAACGGATGATGGCCGGCGAGGACGCCTATCTGCTGCCGCGCGACAAGGGCCCGGTGCGGCGTTATGTGCGCGACGTCGTCGATTCGCGACGCAACCTGCTCGGCCTGTTCATGCCCGCCGCGCTGGGAATGATCTTCATCATGCTGGCGGTCCCGTCGGTGCAGGTGCAGGCGCTGGTATCCCCCGCGATGCTGGTGCTGGTGCTGATCATGGTCATCGACGGATTCGTTCTCGGCCGCAAGGTGAACAAGATGGCGGATGCGAAGTTCCCCGACAACACCGAATCCGGCTGGAAGCTAGGCTTCTACGCCGCCAGCCGCGCCTCGCAGCTGCGGCGGATGCGCGCGCCCCGGCCGCAGGTCGAGCGCGGCACCCGCGTTGCGTGACGCCGCAGGTGGCCTACTTTCCTGATATTCCCGCGCCCGATACCGAGGCCGCAGCGGCGGCGCGGGACCGGCAGACGGTTCTGACGAAACCGGCGGGTGCGCTCGGCCGCCTCGAAGATCTTTCGATCTGGGTGTCGGCATGCCAGGGCAGTTGCCCGCCCAAGCAGTTCGAGCGCGCCAGGGTGGTGGTGTTCGCCGGCGATCACGGCGTGACCTCCGCCGGGGTGTCCGCGTATCCCGCGGAGGTGACCGCGGCGATGGTCGCCAACTTCGCGTCCGGCGGAGCGGCGGTGAACGTACTCGCCGAGGTGGCGGGCGCCAGTGTCCGCGTCGCCGATATCGCCGTCGACTGCGAGGAGCCGCTGTCTGCAGCCATCGGCGGGTACAAGATCCGGCGCGCCAGCGGCAACATCGCCGTCGAGGATGCGCTGACTCCCGACGAGGTGGTGGCCGCGATCGACGCGGGCCGGGCGATCGCCGACGAGGAGGTCGATTCGGGAGCCGATCTGCTGATCGCCGGCGACATGGGCATCGGGAACACGACTCCCGCGACGACGTTGATCGCCGCGCTGACCGATTCCGAACCCGTCGCGGTGGTCGGTCGCGGAACGGGAATCGACGACGGCGGCTGGTCCCGCAAGACCGCGGCCGTCCGGGACGCTCTCTATCGGGCGCGCAGGATCACCGCGGATCCCATTGCGCTGCTTCGCATTTGCGGCGGTGCCGACCTGGCGGCGATGACCGGCTTTCTCGCGCAGGCCGCGGTGCGGCGGACCCCGGTGCTGCTGGACGGCGTGGTGGTGACGGCGGCGGCGCTGGCGGCCGACAAGCTGGCGCCGGGCGCCCGGCTGTGGTGGCGCGCAGGTCACCGCTCCACCGAACCCGCGCACACGCTCGCGCTGCGCCACTTGGATCTGGACCCGATCGTGGAGCTCGACATGCGGCTCGGCGAGGGGTCGGGCGCATTGGTCGCACTGCCCGTCCTGCGCGCCGCAGTGGCCACCCTGGCCTCGATGGCCACGTTCGAGGAAGCCGGGATCGGCAAGGGCTAGACGATGATCCGTGTCGTGATCTCTTCCCTGGCAGGCGCTTTCGCGTTCTCGACGGTCCTGCCGATGCCGTCACGGATCACAGCCGACGTGGGCCGCGGTGTGCTGACCGCGCTGCCGGTCGCCGGCGCGGCACTCGGTGCGCTGGCCGCCGCGACGTGGTGGGCCGGCTGGCTGGCCTTCGGCGGCGGCGCTCTGGCCGGCGCGGTGACGGTGGCGCTGCTGCTCCTGCTCACCCGCGGACTGCACATCGACGGCTTGTCCGACACCACCGATGCGCTGGGTTGTTACGGCCCGCCCGAGCGTGCGCTGGCCGTGATGCGCGACGGCAGGGCGGGACCGTTCGGGGTGGCCGCCGTCGCGGTGACGGTGCTCATTCAGGCCCTGGCGTTCGCCGAATCAGGGTGGCAGGGCGTGTTCGTCGCGGTGGTCGCGGGCCGGGTGGCCGTCGTCGCCGCCTGCCGGCGCGGGGTTCCCGCGGCGGCAGGCAGCACGCTGGGCGGATTCGTCGCAGGAACCCAGCCGGGGTGGGTGGTCGTCGCCTGGGTCGCAGCGCTCGCCGCGGCGGCGGCGGGGGCCACCGAGCGGCTCTGGCAGGGGCCGCTCGTGGTGTTGATCGCGGTCGCGTGCAGCGCTGCGCTGGTCGCGCATTGTGTGCGCAGGTTCGGCGGCATCACCGGCGACGTGCTCGGCGCCGCTGTCGAGGTGACGACGACGGTCGCCGCGCTGGGCCTGGCGATCGGCTAGGACAGTCGCGCCATCCAGCCGTGGGTGTCGGCGAAGGTGCCCCGCTGGATACCGGTGAGGGTGTCGCGCAGCGCCATGGTGATCTCGCCGGGTTCGCCGTCGGCGATGGTGAACTCGCCTGCCCCTTCACTGGAGCCGTATTTGACGTGCGAGACCGGGGTGATGACGGCGGCGGTCCCGCAGGCGAACACCTCGGTGATCTCACCGGCGGCGGCCTTCTTCTGCCACTCGTCGACGTCGATCTTGCGCTCTTCGACCGCAAATCCTGCGTCAGTTGCCAACTGCAGCAATGAATCTCGCGTGATGCCGGGCAGCAGCGAGCCCGACAGCTCCGGTGTCACCAGGCGCGCGGTGCCGCCGCTGCCGAAGACGAAGAACAGGTTCATCCCGCCCATCTCTTCGACGTACCGACGTTCGATCGCGTCCAGCCAGACGACCTGGTCGCAGCCGTGCGAGGCCGCCTCGGCCTGGGCGAGCAGTGATGCGGCGTAGTTCCCGCCGAACTTCGCGGCTCCGGTGCCGCCGGGTGAGGCGCGCACATACTCATGGGAAAGCCACACGCTCACCGGCTTGATACCGCGCGGGAAATACGCGCCCGCGGGGGACCCGATCACCATGTAGCGGTATTCGTCGGCCGGACGGACACCGAGGCCGGGCTCGGTGGCGAAGGTGAACGGCCGCAGGTACAGCGACTCCTCGCCGCCTGCGGGCGGCACCCACTGCCCGTCGACGGCGATCAGCTGCCGCAGCGATTCGATGAACAGCTCGTCGGGCAGCTCCGGGATGGCAAGGCGCCGCGCCGAGTTGCGCAGCCGGGCGGCGTTGGCCTCCGGGCGGAACGACACGATGGACCCGTCGGCCCACCGGTAGGCCTTCAACCCCTCGAAGATCTCCTGCGCGTAATGCAGGACGATCGCCGAGGGGTCCAGCTCGATGGGTCCGTACGGGATCACCCGGGCGTTGTGCCAACCGTTGGCAACGGTGTAGTCGATCGACACCATGTGGTCGGTGTGAAACTTGCCGAAACCCGGGTTGGCCAGAATCTCGGCCCGTACCTCGTCGCCCGCCGGATTCGCATTGCGATCAACGGTGAACTCGAGGTGATCAGTCATGCAGCAGATTGTATAACCGGCTGCCCAGCGATTTACCGGGTGCGGGTGTCGACGAACGGCGGTTTGACCACTTCGCACTCCACCTGGCGACCGCGGACATCGACGGCGACTCGCGCGCCGTCGGAGATGTCGGCCGCAGTGTCGATCAGCGCCAGTGCGATCCCGACTTTCAGTGTGGGAGAGAAGGTTCCGGACGTCGTGATGCCGACCGGGGTGTCCCCGTCGAGCACGGTGAGATCAGGGCGCAGCACCCCGCGCCCGACCGCTTTAAGACCCCGCAGGGTGCGTCGCGGGCCCGCCTCTTTTTCGGCGAGCAGGGCCTCGCGGCCCCAGAACGCGTCTTTCTTCCACCCGACCGCCCATCCCGTCCTGGCCTGCAGCGGCGAGATGTCAAGGGAGAGCTCGTGTCCGTGCAGCGGGTACCCCATCTCGGTGCGCAGGGTGTCGCGCGCCCCGAGGCCGGCCAGCTCGCCACCCGCGAACTTCACGGCTTCCACCAGCTCGTCGAACACGACGGCGGCGTGATCCCACAGCGGCAACAGCTCATATCCGTGTTCGCCGGTGTATCCGGTCCGGCACACCCGGACGTCGACGCCGCCGAACTTCGTGTCGGCGAACCCCATGTAGTCCATGTCAGTGGGCAGACCGAGAGCGCCGAGCACGAAGGCCGACTGGGGCCCCTGTACGGCCAGCACGGCGCGCGAGCGGTGCTCGTCGGTGATGGTCAACCCGGCGGGCGCGCGTTCCTGTAGCGCGGCGACGACCGCCGCGGTGTTCGCGGCGTTGGGTACGAGGAAGATCTCGTCGTCGGAGAGGTAGTAGGCGATGAGGTCGTCGATCACACCGCCCGAGTCGGTGCAGCACAGCGTGTACTGCGCCTTGCCCGGGCCGATCCGGCGCAGGTCGTTGGTGAAGGCGGAGTTGACGTAGTCGGCGGCGCCCGGGCCCTTCACGAGTGCCTTGCCGAGGTGGCTGACGTCGAAGAGTCCGACCGTGGTTCGGGTCGCGGTGTGCTCGGCGACGGTTCCGGCGTAGGACACCGGCATCAGCCATCCGCCGAACTCTGCGAAGCTCGCGCCGAGCTCGCGGTGCCGGTTCTCCAGGGGGCCTGCCAACAGGTTGTCACTCACGACCAACCACCCTAGTGGCCGAGTGGTTAGGGTGAACCCTCGTGAGCACCTCCCCCGATTACCAGTCCCCCGCCGTCACGGTCGCAAGCGCGTTGCCCAAGCGGCGGGCCGACTCGTCGGTTCTGATCGTCCCCGTGGTTTCGGGGTCGACGGACGGTGACCGCGCCACCGTCGTCGCCCAGGGCTATCTTCCCGCCGAGGCGGTGGGCGAGATCGAGGCCGCGCTTGAGGCGCTGGGCGCCAAGGGTGGAAGCGAGCAGCTCACGCGCATCGTGGTGCCGGGCCTCCCGGTCGGCAGCGTGCTCGCCGTCGGGCTCGGCAAGTCCCGCGACGAGTGGTCGGCCGAGACGATCCGCCGCGCGGCGGGCGTCGCGGCGCGGTCGCTGTCGGGCGTCGAGAACGTCTACACCACGCTGTCGCATCTCGACCTGGAGGCGGCCATCGAGGGCCTGGTGCTGGGTGCCTACCGATTCTCCGAGTTCCGCAGCGAGAAGACCGCACCCAAAGACGCCGGCGTCCGCAAGATCACCGCGCTCACCCCGGACACGAAGGCCGCGACCAAGGATGCGGCTGCGCGCGCCGAGGCCATCGCAACCGCGGTCGCCACCGCCCGCGACTTCGTCAACACTCCGCCGAGCCACCTGTTTCCCGCCGACTTCGCCAAGCGCGCAAAGGCTTTGGGTGAAGACGCCGGACTCGACGTCGAGGTGCTCGACGAGAAGGCGCTCGCCAAGGACGGGTACGGCGGCATCATCGGGGTGGGCAAGGGGTCGTCACGCCCGCCGCGGCTGGTGCGCCTGGCCCACCGCGGTGGCGGCCGCAAGGCGAAGAAGGTCGCTCTGGTGGGCAAGGGCATCACCTTCGACACCGGTGGCATCTCCATCAAGCCCGCCGCGAACATGCATCACATGACCTCCGACATGGGCGGTGCGGCCGCCGTGATCGCGACAGTCGTGCTGGCTGCCCGGCTGAAGTTGCCGATCGACGTGGTCGCCTACGTACCGATGGCCGAGAACATGCCGTCGTCGACGGCGCAGCGGCCCGGCGATGTTCTGACGCAGTACGGCGGCACCACCGTCGAGGTCCTCAACACCGACGCCGAGGGTCGGCTGATCCTGGCCGACGCGATCGTGCGGGCGTGCGAGGACGGGCCCGACTATCTGATCGAGACTTCGACGCTGACCGGTGCGCAGACGGTGGCGTTGGGTGCACGCACGCCCGGCGTGATGGGTAGCGACGATTTCCGCGACCGGGTCGCTGAGATCTCCCAGGCTGTCGGCGAGAACGCGTGGGCGATGCCGTTGCCCGAAGAACTCAAGGACGACCTCAAGTCGACGGTCGCCGACCTGGCCAATGTCAGCGGATCGCGCTTCGCGGGCATGTTGGTCGCGGGCACCTACCTGCGCGAGTTCGTCGCCGACGGTGTCGAGTGGGCTCACATCGACATTGCGGCACCGGCATACAACTCGGGCGGGCCCTGGGGCTACACCCCCAAGGGCGGCACCGGGGTGCCGACGCGCACGATGTTCGCGGTCCTGGAAGATATCGCAGCACGCGGCTGATCACATGATGTTGCCGCCGCGGGCGGCGCTGCGCATCGCCTGCGGGGCGGCGTGGGCGGCGCCGTAGACGAGGTAGGCCTCGGTGGTGACCGGGCGAACCGGCTTGTTGGACTTCACTGCGGCCACGATGGCCTTCGCGACCTTGTCCGGCCCCACGCGCCGTACCGCGAAGCCGCGGCGCACCCGGCGCCGGATCGTCTCGGTGTCGTAGCTGCGCTCGTCGGGCAATGAGAAGCGGGTCGTGTTGACGATGTTGGTTCCGATGATGCCGGGGCAGATCGTCGTCAGACCGATTCCGTGTGAATCCAGTTCTGCGCGAAGGCAATCGGAGAACATGAAGACGGCGGCCTTCGACGTGCAGTAGGCGTTCATCACGTTGACGGGGGTGTAGGAGGCCATCGACGCGACGTTGACGATGTGCCCGCCGACGCCGCGGTCGCGCAACCGCTTTCCGAACGACCGGCATCCGTTGACGACGCCGCCGAAGTTGATGTCGAGCACCCGGTCGTATTCCTCGGCGGGAGTGTCCAGGAAGAACCCCGCGTGGCCGACACCGGCGTTGTTGACGACGATGTCGGGCACCCCGTGCTCGGCACACAGCTGGTCGGCGAACGACTCGACAGCATCGGCATCGGCCACATCGACGCGGTAGGTGAAAGCCTGCGCGCCTTCGGCGGCGACGAGCCGTGCCGTCTCCCCCAGCCCCGCGGTGTCGACATCGCTGATCGCGATGTCGGCCCCTTCGCGTGCGAAGGCCAGCGCGGTCTCGCGCCCGATGCCGCTGGCGGCGCCGGTGACGGCGACGAGCGTGTCGCCGAACGCAGCGCGCGGCCGACCGACCTCGGCGCGCAGAAGTTCTCGAGCGGCGGGAGCGCCGTCGAGATGGTCGACGAGTTGCGTGACCGACCGCGCGAGGACGTGAGGGGTGGTGAGGGCGGCTTTGACGTCGCGCCGCCACAGCCGAGACGCCCGGAATGCCACCTCGTCGTGGAACCGCGAGCGGTCCCCGGCAGCGACGATCACCTGAACCGGGATGTCGACGGAAGCGCCGCCCGGCGCAGGCGCGCGCTTCGCGAGCCGCCCGAGTCCGTCGGCGAGCCGACGAAGGCGCCCGGCACGCGCCCCCGGGGCCGAGGTGAACGACGCGACCCGGCCGGATGCGCCGGAGTCCGTCAGGTACTGCCAGACGGCGACCGAACCGGAGCCGTGCGCCAGCACGTGCACCGTGGTGTCACCGGCGGCCTGGGCCAGCCCGGCCGCGAACTCGTCCGCCTCGGCGCGGACGATCCTGAACCGATCGGACAGCAGTTCCACGACGGGATCCCAGACGTCCGGGCTGTCGGGATGCGCGTGCACCAGAAGCAGGGTCGGCCCGTCCGGATTTCCTTCGTGGAGGAACTGCTGCGTGCTCACGGGCGGACAGTACCCAAGCCGCTAGCGGTCGAGTTCCTCGCGGGCGGCACGCTTGCGCTCGATGCGCCGGCGCGCGTCGTAGTCACGCATCCGCTGCGGATAGCCGACCTTCTGCACGTCGTACACCGGGATCTGGAGGCGCTCGGACAGCCGGCGGGCACCGGCGTCTCCACCGGTGCGGCGCCGCGTCCACTCGCCGTCGGCGGCGACGAGCACGACAGTGAGTTCGGTGACCGCGGTTTTGGGCTCGATGAAGGCCTCGACACCGTGGTGCTCGGCGACCCACTGGCGCAGATAGCGAAGATCTGCCTGAGGGTCGCGGGTGGCCGATCCACCTTTGCGGCTCCGACCGCGGAGCCTGTCGAACAGTCCCACCTGGGCTTGCTCCTTCCGGGCATCCCCTCGCCTCTTCCTTACTTCGATAGTGCCAGAGCAAGGAGTACACCCGTCCGCGGCGAAAGGTCCCGGCGGACGTGACAGGATGGGATGCGACAGCTCAGATACCTCGACAGACCGTGCAAGGGAGCCACGACACTATGGCCATCTCCGTCCAGATGCCCGCACTCGGAGAGAGCGTTACCGAGGGGACAGTCACCCGCTGGCTGAAGCAAGAGGGAGACACGGTCGAAGAGGATGAGCCACTTCTTGAGGTCTCGACCGACAAGGTCGACACCGAGATCCCGTCGCCCGCCGCGGGTGTACTGAAGAAGATCATCGCCCAGGAGGACGACACCGTAGAGGTGGGCGGCGAGCTCGCCGTGATCGGCGACGCCGGCGAGGACGACGGCGAGGACAGTGACGGCGGCGAGGAGTCCGAGCCCGCTGAGGAGTCCGAGCCGGAGCCCGAGGCGGACGAGTCCGAGCCGGAGCCGGAAGAGTCCGAGCCAGAGGAGAAGCCCGAGCCCAAGGCGACGTCGTCGGGCGGCTCGGGGTCGGGCACGTCGGTCAAGATGCCGGAGCTGGGTGAATCGGTCACCGAAGGCACGGTCACCCGCTGGCTGAAGAAGGTCGGCGACAGCGTCGAGGTCGACGAGCCGCTGGTCGAGGTTTCCACCGACAAGGTCGACACCGAGATCCCGTCGCCGGTGGCGGGCACCCTGCTGTCGATTACCGCTGAGGAAGACGACACCGTCGAGGTCGGCGGCGAGCTCGCGAAGATCGGCGACGCCGATGCCGAAGCGACTTCCGAACCGGAGCCTGAGCCGGAACCCGAGCCGGAACCTGAGCCAGAGCCTGAGCCCGAGCCGAAGCAGACCAAGCCCGAGGCGAAGCCGTCGGAAGAGGCCAAGCCGGAGCCCAAGGCCGAGCCGAAGCCGGAATCCAAGCCGGAGCCAAAGGCCGAGCCGAAGCCTCAGGCCAAACCGGCAGCCGCCGGGTCGGGCGAAAGCCCCTATGTGACGCCACTGGTGCGCAAACTCGCGAGCGAGAACAACGTCGACCTCTCGACGGTCAAGGGGACGGGTGTCGGTGGACGCATCCGCAAGCAGGATGTGCTCGCCGCCGCAGAGGAGAGCAAGGCTCCCAAGGCGGCCGAACCGGCCGCCGCCCCGTCGAAGCCCGCGGCGCCTGCACCGGCACCGGAGGGCGCGTTGGCGCATCTGCGCGGTACGACGCAAAAGGCCAACCGCATCCGGCAGATCACCGCGAAGAAGACCCGTGAGTCGCTGCAGACCACAGCGCAGCTGACCCAGGTTCACGAGGTCGACATGACCAAGATCGTCGCCCTGCGCGCCAAGGCCAAGGCTCAGTTCGCCGAGCGCGAAGGCGTGAACCTGACGTACCTGCCGTTCATCGCCCGGGCGGTCATCGACGCGTTGAAGCTGCATCCGAACGTCAACGCCAGCTACAACGAAGAGTCGAAGGAGATCACCTACTACGACGCCGAGCATCTCGGCATCGCGGTCGACACCGAGCAGGGGCTGCTGTCCCCGGTGATCCACAACGCCGGCGATCTGTCTCTGGGCGGGCTGGCGCGGGCGATCTCCGACATCGCCGGGCGCGCCCGCTCAGGCAACCTCAAGCCCGACGAGCTGTCCGGGGGCACCTTCACGATCACCAACATCGGCAGCCAGGGCGCGTTGTTCGACACGCCGATCCTGGTGCCGCCGCAGGCGGCGATGCTGGGCACCGGCGCCATCGTGAAGCGGCCGCGGGTGATCGTCGACGAGTTCGGCAACGAGTCGATCGGTGTGCGGTCGGTGTCCTACCTGCCGTTGACCTATGATCACCGCCTCATCGACGGCGCTGACGCCGGCCGCTTCGTCACGACTATCAAGCGCCGCCTGGAAGAGGGTGCGTTTGAGGCCGATCTGGGGCTGTAGACAGCAGTGTCGTTGCCATCGGATTCGGTTGTCGCGGTTGCGGGTTCGTCCGGTCTGATCGGTACCGGGCTCGTGTATGCCTTGCGAGCCACCGATCACCGGGTGATCCGCATCGTGCGGCGGGCGCCGTCGAATGCCGACGAGGTGTTCTGGAACCCTGACACCGGCGAATTCGATCCGACCGCGCTGCGCGGGGTGGACGCTGTCGTCAACCTCTGCGGCGTCAATGTCGGGCAGAAGCGCTGGTCCGGTGCCTTCAAGCAGAGCCTGCGGGACAGCCGCATCGGCCCGACGGAGGTGTTGGCCAACGCGGTTGTCGACGCGGGTGTGCCCGTTCTGGTCAACGCCAGTGCGGTCGGTTACTACGGCGACACCGGCAGCACACCTGTCGATGAAACGGCCGGAGCCGGCCACAATTTCCTCGCCAGGCTCGCCGTCGACTGGGAGGCCGCGACCGCTGTCGCCGCGGAGTCCGGTGTGCGGGTGGTGCTGACGCGCACCGGCCTGGTGATGGCGCCGTCGGGCGGGATGCTGGGGCGCATCAAGCCGCTCTTCTCGCTGGGTCTGGGGGCCCGCCTGGGCAACGGCAGGCAGTACATGTCGTGGATCAGCATCGAAGACCAGGTGCGGGCCATGCTGTTCGCGATCTCCCACGACGAGGTGTCCGGTCCGGTGAACATGACCGGACCGGCTCCGGTGACCAACGCGGAGTTCACCACCGCGCTGGGCCGTTCGGTGAACAGGCCGACGCCGTTCGTCGTCCCGGGGTTCGCGTTGCGCGCCGTGCTCGGAGAATTCGCCGACGAAGAAGTGCTGGGCGGCCAGCGTGCCATCCCGGCGGCCTTGGAGCGGGCGGGTTTCCACTTCCACCACAACACCATCGGTGAGGCGCTGGCATTCGCCACGGCTTCTCAGCGTGAGTAGCGTCGACTTCCATGACGTCGTCGATCCGCTCGAGTTCTGATCCGGTGCAGGTCCGCGCGCTCGGTTCGGTTGACTACCAGACTGCATGGGACCTGCAGCGACAGCTGGCCGACGAGCGTGTGGCGGGCGGTCCGGACACGCTGTTGCTGCTGGAGCATCCGCCGGTGTACACGGCGGGGCGGCGCACCCTGCCGGAGGAGCGGCCCTTCGACGGCACGCCCGTCATCGACACCGACCGGGGCGGCAAGATCACCTGGCATGGCCCCGGTCAGTTGGTGGGCTATCCCATCATCGGATTGGCCGAGCCCCTCGACGTCGTCAATTTCGTTCGGCGCCTTGAAGAATCGCTGATCACCGTCTGCGCGTCGTTCGGCCTGGAGACGGGGCGGGTCGAGGGACGCTCCGGCGTCTGGGTCGCCGGCGACGGCCTCCGCCCTGACCGCAAGATCGCGGCCATCGGCATCCGGGTGGCACGGGCGACGACGCTGCACGGGTTCGCCATCAACTGTGACTGCGATCTCGGCGCGTTCGGTTCGATCGTGCCGTGCGGTATCGCCGACGCCGGCGTGACGTCGCTGACCGCGGAACTGGGCCGCACGGTCGGCGTGGCCGATGTCGTCGACCGGGTGGCCGAGGCCGTTCTCGACGCACTCGACGGCCGCATCGCGGTCGGTGTCGCACCCGCTGCGAGCGTAGAATCGGCCCAGTGACTATCGCTCCGGAAGGCCGCAAGCTGCTGCGTCTGGAAGTACGCAACGCCGAGACGCCCATCGAGCGCAAGCCGCCGTGGATCAAGACCAAGGCCAGGATGGGGCCCGAGTACAAAGAGGTCAAGGGCCTTGTGCGCCGCGAGGGTCTGCACACCGTGTGCGAGGAAGCCGGCTGCCCGAACATCTTCGAGTGCTGGGAAGACCGCGAGGCGACGTTCCTGATCGGCGGCGAACAGTGCACCCGCCGCTGCGATTTCTGCCAGATCGACACCGGCAAGCCGGCCGAGCTGGACCGCGACGAGCCCCGCCGCGTCGCCGAGAGCGTGCAGGCGATGGGTCTGCGCTACTCCACCGTGACGGGCGTGGCGCGTGACGATCTGCCCGACGGCGGCGCATGGCTGTACGCCGAGACGGTCCGCCAGATCAAGGCGCTCAACCCCGACACCGGCGTCGAGCTGCTGATCCCCGACTTCAACGCCGACCCAGCGCAACTGAACGAGGTCTTCGACACGCGCCCGGAAGTGTTGGCGCACAACGTCGAGACCGTTCCCCGCATTTTCAAGCGGATCCGGCCTGCGTTCCGGTACGAGCGCAGCCTCTCGGTGATCACGGCCGCCCGCGACTTCGGTCTCGTCACGAAGAGCAATCTGATCCTCGGCATGGGCGAAACGCCCGACGAGGTCCGCACCGCGCTGCACGATCTGCACGACGCCGGCTGCGACATCGTCACCATCACGCAGTACCTGCGCCCGTCGCCGCGCCACCATCCGGTGGAGCGCTGGGTACATCCCGACGAGTTCGTCGAGCACCAGCGCTACGCGGAGGAGATCGGCTTCTCGGGTGTGCTGGCCGGCCCGCTTGTCAGGTCGTCCTACCGGGCCGGGAAGCTGTACGCGCAGACGGTGGCCGCACGGCCTTCTCGGGCGGCCGTATCCTTGTCCAATGGCGAAATCGCGTAACCCCGCTGAGGTCAAGGCAGCCAAGGCCGAGGCCAAAGCCGCTCGCAAAGCGGCCTCCAAGCAGCGGCGCAGTCAGCTGTGGCAGGCGTTTCAGATCCAGCGCAAAGAGGACAAACGCCTTCTCCCCTACATGATCGGCGCGTTCGTGCTGATCGTCGCGCTGTCTGTGGTGGGTGGCGTCTTCGCCGGCGGCTTCACCATGTACATGCTGATCCCGTTGGGGGTCGTGCTCGGCGCGCTGGTGGCGTTCATCATCTTCGGCCGCCGCGCCCAGAAGTCGGTGTACAAGAAGGCCGAGGGTCAGACCGGCGCGGCCGCGTGGGCGCTGGACAACCTTCGGGGCAAGTGGCGCGTCACCCCTGGCGTGGCAGCGACGGGCCACTTCGACGCCGTGCACCGTGTGATCGGCCGCCCCGGCGTGATCTTCGTCGGCGAGGGGTCGGCCACCCGCGTCAAACCGTTGCTCGCGCAGGAGAAGAAGCGCACGGCCCGGCTCATCGGCGACACCCCCATCTACGACATCATCATCGGCAACGGCGAGGGTGAGGTGCCGTTGGCGAAGCTGGAACGGCACCTGAACAAACTGCCTGCCAACATCACCGCGAAGCAGATGGACTCGATCGAATCCAAGCTGGCGGCGCTCGGCACAAAGGTGGGTCCGGCCGCGATGCCGAAGGGCCCACTGCCGGCCCAGGCCAAGATGCGCGGCGTGCAGCGCACCGTGCGGCGCCGCTGACGCCGGATGTGCGTCGCGTGCGAATGGGCGCCGCATTTCGCCGCGTTCGGACGCCGCGCAGCGTTTTCGATCCAAGCCGACCGGCGGACCGTGCTGCGCACCGCTGCGATGACCGCCGTCGTCGCGACGGCGGCGGCGTGCTCGGCTGAGCCCGCACCGGGAGCCGAGGATCAGCCCATCGAGACGGTGCCCGCGGATGTCGTTTTCCACAATGGCCGCGTCTACACGGTGGACCACTCAGTCCCGTGGGCCGAGGCCGTCGCCGTCACCGGAACAACGATCACCTGGGTCGGTGACAGCGCCGGAGCGTTGAGGTTCGCAGGTCCCGACACCGCGATCATCGACTTGAACGGCCGGCTGCTGATGCCGGGCTTCGTCGAAGGCCACACGCATCCGTTCCTCGGTGCCTTCCTGACGTCCGGCGTCGACCTTCAAGTGCCGACGCTGGCCGAGGCGCTCGACGCCATCGCCGCCTACGCGAAGGCCAACCCGACCGGGGTCGTCCGCGGATTCGGTTGGCGGGTCGACATGTTCGGGCCGCTGGGCCCCACCCGCGCCGAGCTCGACCGCGTGCTGCCCGACCGTCCCGGCTTTTTCTTCGCCATCGACGGCCACAGTCTGTGGGCCAACAGCAAGGCCCTCGAGATGGCCGGGGTCGGCCGCGACACCCCCGACCCGGTGCCCGGCTTCAGCTACTACGCCCGCGACGAAGACGGCGAGCCCACGGGATACGTCCTGGAGGTGAATGCGGTCCTCGGTCTCGTCGACGCCGTCGAGCCGATCTCGCCGGAGACCATGGGAACGCTGATCGAGGGTTGGCTACCGAAGGCCTCCGCGGCGGGCATCACCTCGGTTTTCGATGCGGGGGTCCCGCCCATCGGCGACGACCAGGGGTCGATCCTGCGGATCTACACCGACATCGAGAAGCGGGATCTGCTGCCGTTCCGGGTGGTTGCGTCGTACTCGGTGCGAACGACGCCGATCGAGGGCACGGTCGAGAAGTTCACCGCCCTCCGCGACGAGGTCGCGAGCGACCTGGTCTCGGTCGAGGTCGTGAAGATCATCGGCGACGGCACCCAGGGCGGTTACACCGCGTGGCTGCTTGAGCCCTACGCGGACAAACCCGATTCGACGGGTGCCTCCCCGTTCACCGAGGAGCAGTGGCATCGGCTCGTCGGGGACGTCGACGCCGCGGGCCACGACGTGCACATCCACGCCTGCGGCGAACGCACGGCACGCGTGGGCCTCGACGCCATCGAACGCGCCATCGCCGCCAACCCACCGCGCGACCGGCGCCATACGGTCGCGCACCTGGTCTACGTCGCGGACAGCGACGCGCCGAGATTCGGACAGTTGGGCGTCACCGCGCAGTTCTCGGCGAACTGGATGTCGGCCGACCCGGACACGATCGAGAACATGGGCGCCCGCTACGGTGCCCCACGCAAGGAGCTCCTCTACCGGGCGCGGGACGTGCTGAGGTCCGGCGGCCGCATCTCATTGGGCACAGACTGGCCCGCGGCGGGCTACTTCTCCACGTATAAGCCGCTGGACTCCATCCAGATCGGGGTGACGCGGCAGTTGATCGGCAGCCCGGATGCGCCGGTGCTCGCCCCAGCGGATCAGGCCCTCACGGTGGAGGAGGCCGTGCACGCTAACACACTCGGCGCGGCGTATCAGATCAGGCGCGACGACCGGGTGGGCTCAGTGACAGCGGGCAAGCTGGCCGATCTGATCGTGTTGGATCGCAACATCTTCGAGATCGACCCGCACGAGATACACGGCGCGACGGTGACGATGACGATGATGGACGGCCGGATCCGCCATCAGGCCTGACCTACCGTTTGACGACCGCCGTCTTCGTCGCCAGGTCGTGCAGCCCGCGCAGGTCGGAATCGGTGAACAGCGCCGGGATCACGAGGGTGATCAGCAGGCCGCGGGCCAGCGCGCGCCCCGATCCGACGTGCTGGCGATTGTCGACGGCGACCACCTTGAGGCCGAGCACGAGCTGGCCCGGGGTGAAGCCGAACAGCCGCACCGAGACGATGCCGAGTACCAGCCAGACGACGAGCACCGCCGTCGAGAGGGCACCCAGACTCACCCACCCGAACGTCATGGCCAGCGCCGCCAGTCCGTAACACACCAGCCAGTCGATGCAGAGCGCCGCGATACGACGGCCGAAGCGGGCGATCGAGCCGGGACCGGACTCAGGGAATCCGAGACGTTCGCCGGGATAGGTGGACCGCTGGCCGGAATCGTCTGACTGCGACGGTCCCGAAAGCCAGGACCCAATGGTGCGGGCCATGCTGTAAGGATAGGTGGCGGCCGGGAACGCCTCGGCAGGGCTGCATATGCGGGCACGCGTAACGTCCACGCAACATGCGGTTGACTGCCGTGCAACATCGTGTCCATAGCGTCACCGGCGGGCTACCAAAGTCAAAGGAGAGCAATAAGTGGCAGAAAAGACCGCCGACGACATCATCAAGCTGATCAAGGACGAACAGGTCGAGTACGTCGACATCCGGTTCTGCGATCTGCCCGGTGTCGTCCAGCACTTCTCGATCCCGGCTTCGGCGTTCGATGAGAGCGTCTTCGAGGACGGCCTCGCGTTCGACGGTTCGTCGGTGCGCGGGTTCCAGTCGATCCACGAGTCGGACATGATGCTGCTGCCGGATCCCGAAACCGCACGCATCGACCCGTTCCGGGCCGCCAAGACGCTCAACCTCAACTTCTTCGTGCACGACCCGTTCACCCGGGAGGCCTACTCGCGGGACCCGCGCAATGTTGCCCGCAAGGCCGAGAACTACCTGGCCAGCACCGGCATCGCCGACACCGCGTTCTTCGGCGCCGAGGCCGAGTTCTACATCTTCGACTCGGTCAGCTTCGACTCGCGCATCAACGGCACCTTCTACGAGGTCGACTCGGAGTCGGGCTGGTGGAACACCGGGGAGCCCCTGGAGGCCGACGGCAGCCCCAACCGCGGTTACAAGGTCCGCCCGAAGGGTGGCTACTTCCCCGTCGCGCCGTACGACCACTACGTCGACCTGCGTGACGAGATGTCGACGAACCTGATCAACGCCGGCTTCACCCTCGAGCGCGGTCACCACGAGGTCGGTACCGCCGGGCAGGCCGAGATCAACTACAAGTTCAATACGCTGCTGCACGCCGCCGACGACGTGCTGCTGTTCAAATACATCATCAAGAACACCGCCTGGGCCAACGGCAAGACGGTGACCTTCATGCCCAAGCCGCTGTTCGGTGACAACGGCTCCGGCATGCACGCCCACCAGTCGCTGTGGAAGGACGGCAAGCCGCTGTTCCACGACGAGTCGGGTTATGCCGGGCTGTCGGATCTCGCCCGCCACTACATCGGCGGCATCCTGCACCATGCTCCGTCGCTGCTGGCGTTCACCAACCCGACGGTGAACTCCTACAAGCGTCTGGTGCCCGGTTACGAGGCGCCGATCAACCTGGTGTACAGCCAGCGCAACCGGTCGGCGTGCGTGCGTATCCCGATCACCGGCAACAACCCGAAGGCCAAGCGGCTCGAGTTCCGTTGCCCGGACAGCTCGGGCAACCCTTACCTGGCGTTTGCGGCGATGCTGATGGCCGGCATCGATGGCATCAAGAAGAAGATCGAGCCGCTCGCACCGGTCGACAAGGACCTCTACGAGCTGCCGCCCGAGGAGGCCGCGAACATCCCGCAGGCGCCGACGTCGCTGGCGTCGGTGATCGACAAGCTCGAAGAGGACCACGAGTACCTCACCGAGGGCGGTGTGTTCACCACCGACCTGATCGAGACCTGGATCTCGTACAAGCGGGAGAACGAGATCATGCCGATCCAGATCCGTCCTCACCCGTACGAGTTCTCGCTGTACTACGACGTGTAAGTCGGCGACGTCGACGCGACGTTCACTTCGAAAGAGCCGGGCGCCTTCGGGCGTCCGGCTTTTTCACGCCTGAGCTGCGCGTCGTCGCCGTGTCGAGTGGGTAGTCTTCACCGCATGACGACCTTCGACGCACGTCTCGCGAGCTACTCGTCGCCGGTGCTGAGCATCTTCCGCATCGTGTTCGGCCTCGTCTTCACCTTCCACGGCACGATGAAGCTGTTCGGGTGGCCGCTGGGTCAGGCCGTCCCGGTCGGCACGTGGCCGTTCTGGTTCGCCGGTGTCCTCGAGTTCGTCCTCGGGATCCTGATCACCATCGGCCTGTTCACCCGCATCGCGGCGTTCATCGCGTCCGGCGAGATGGCGGTGGCCTACCTGTGGCAGCACTGGGGCATCCTCGGTGGCACGCCCGCGAGTTTCTGGCCCTACGACCCTGCGGCCGGCGGCAACGGCGGTGAGGCTTCGCTGTTGTTCTGCTTCGCGTTCCTGCTTCTCGCCACACTCGGTGGCGGCGCACTCTCGGTCGACGGACGCCGTCGGGTCGCAGGCGGTTCGGGCGTCCGCCGCGGCAGGGTCGTCACCGGGACCGCCGCTCCCCCGGTTACCGCCGCGCCGGCGGCCCAACCCGCCCGTCGCGGCGGGCTGTTGAGCCGCTTCCGCCGTCCCCGGTACTGAGAATGCGACCTGGCCGCGTCGGCTTGTCGTAGTCAACGTCACCAGCCGGACTGTCCAATCACCGACGTGGTCACCACACCAACGCGTGGCTGATGGCTGGTCTTCGACGAAAACTTAGGCACCACAACCGTTTATGTCCACCGACCGGACGAGTGCGTCATGACCGCCGCGAGAGCCTACATTCGCGCTCACGCACTCGGCCACATGTGAATGCCTCGTGCAACCGCCAGGCGCCGGCATGGCTTCGGGACGGCGCAATTGCGACGAATTCTGGCGGAACGGCCGATTCTGATCGCGCCTCGACTTTGCCCGCTTCCAGTCCCGCAACTGTCTTTCCGTTAGGAATAGGAGAATCCCCTATTCCCCGGGAGCACCCCCCATCGATAACTTGAACCCACGGCACGTCGATGCGGCCGTTACGGGGGAGGCTGGAAACGATGGGCTATGCAAGGAATGTGGGCAGAGTAGGAGCCCTCGCAATCGCGCTCGGGGTCGGTGTGGGGATCGGGGCGGCGCCGGCAGTGGCATGGGCCGACACTGCAAGCGCCGACTCCTCCGCCGCCGATCATACGGCCACCAGCAAAAGACAGAACACTTCGCCGCAGTCACCTGGCTCTGATGCCGGGGCCGCGGGCGAAGAAGCAGGCGCGGCGGCGGACGAGCGGGGTCGAGACGAAACGGACGCCGAAGAGAACGCTGACGAGGGCGAAGATGTCGAGGATGAGGCCGCTGACGGCGGCAACGGGCACGTCACCGAGTCGGAACCATCGGGGCGACACCGGCGCAGTAAGGCTGGCGCCGAGCGCGTCACTCAGAACGAAAGCATCGCACGGTCAGCAGAGACGAACGAGCCGCCAGCGGCAGAAACGATCGAGGCCGATGAGGTGCCGACGAATGCACCTTCTCCGGAACCTGCTGAAGCTCGAGCCGTCGAGGCGCCCACCGCGACCGTCGCCGTAGAGCCGTCGCCCATTGCTGACCTGCCGTCTGAAACCGCTACGGTCTCCTTGTCGTCAGAGCCGACGGGGCTGGCCGGTTCCACGACCGCGCCCGGCCTTCCTGCGGTATCGCCGGCGTTGCTGTTCATGTTCGGCGCAGCACGTCGCGAGCAGGGACGGGAATCGACGTCTGAAAGCGCTGCTCTGCCCGCGGCCGCCCTGCCGACGGCGACACCAACCGTCGGTAGGCCTGGCCTGTTCACCGGCAGGGTGACCGGCCGGCTGAACGCGACCGATCCCGACGGAGACCCACTGACCTACACCGCTCCTGCACCGTCTGACAAAGGAACGGTGACGGTGACCAGCCGGGGCTCGTTCACGTTCACGCCGACCGCCGCAGCGCGCCACGCCGCAGCAGCCACCAACGCGACCGCCGCCGACAAACAGCAGACCTTCACCGTTCAAATCAGCGATGGCACAGGGAACGTCGTCGGGGTGCCGGTCACGGTCAATATCCGCCCCGCCAACAGCACGCCGACCCGCGTACGGTCGACGGTCGACGGCGTAGACGCAGTGAGTGGCGAAGTGACGGGTCGTATCACCGCCCGCGACAGCGACGGGGATGCTTTCGGCTTCACCGCCACCACCCCGGGCGACGGCGTGGTCGAGGTGCGGCCCGACGGAACATTCACCTACACGCCGTCGGCTGACGCACGTGAGCAGGCCCGCGATACCTGGTACACAGACAGAGACGGGTTCCGCGTCTCCGTCGACGACGGCCACGGCGGTACTCGGACGGTCGCCGTGTCAGTGAAGATCGCACCCGCCAACACCGCCCCACGCGCAGGCACGCCCACCTTCCAAGCACCGAACACCGCGACGGGCGCGATCAAGGGTTCGGTCAACGCCGTTGACCCAGAGGGTGACTCGGTGGGCTACAGCGGGACGGCCGACACCCCGCTGGGAAGGGTGGTCGTCGAGGACAGCGGCAACTTCACCTACACACCTACGGCCGTGGCCCGGCACGCGGCCGCGGCCCCGGGCGGGACGAAGACCGACACCTTCGAAGTGGAAGCGGCAGACCGCTACGGCGCCGTCACCACAATCGTGGTGAGCGTGACCATCAGCCCTAAGAACGCGAAGCCGACAGCTACCGCTGCGGTGGGAGAGCCGAACGCGGCCGGCATCGTTACCGGCAAGGTCACCGGAACGGATGCGGACAGAGACACCTTGACGTACAGCGCGCCGGCGGCCACCGCCAAAGGCACTGTAACCATGGATCCCGCAGGCAACTTCGTCTATACGCCGAACGATGATGCCCGCCACGCTGCCGCGGCATTGGGCGCAGCCAATTCCGCGAAAACGGACACATTCACGGTGACTGTCGACGACGGCCACGGCGATTCCGCGACGGTGGCAGTCACGGTGTCGATCCTGCCGAAGAACTCCCCTCCGACGGGCGGCAGCTACACCACCGAACCGCCCGTCTCGGCAACGGGGACGGTGAGCGGTCGCGTGACAGCGTCAGACCCCGACGGCGATGCTCTGACCTACCAGGGACCAACCACCACGCCGAAGGGAACCCTCGTCGTCAACAGCGACGGCACCTTCATCTACAAGCCCACCGCTGAAGCACGGGCCGCGGCCGGCGCTTCGGGCGCCACGGCCGCAGACAAGAAGGATTCGTTCACGGTCACCGTCGATGACGGACACGTGGGTGGTACCGCGTCGGTGCTGGTCGAAGTCAACATTTCGACCACCGGCGTCCCTTCGGGAGCTCCCACCATTACGACGTCAGCGGGCACGACAGTCGCGCAGGAACAGACGGACAGCGTGGTCGATGGCCAACTGACCCTTGGCGACCCGGGTGGCATCCTGACTGGGGCCACTGTGACGATCATCGGTGTAGATGCCAGCGACCGGCTCAAGTTTTGGGACACCAACAACATCTACGGGACGTACGACCCCGACACCGGAGTGTTGACCGTTTCCGGCGAAGCCACCGTCACGGAGTATCAGCAGGCCTTGCGAGGAACGTTGTACGTGAACAGCAGCGACGTCCCACCGGGGCCGCGCACGATCGTCTTCACGATCACCGACGGCACGTCGAGCGCGACGGCATCCAAAACCGTATCCATCACCCCTGTCGACGACACGCCTTCCCTTTCGATCGCGTCGGGCGCCGTAACGATCAATGACCCGGACGGCGGCCAGATCCGAAGTGCCAACGTTTTCTTCGACGACTGGGACGAGGATCGCGACTCACTGTCCGTAAAGATTCCTGCGGGTAGCAACCTATTCGCCAACTACGACAAGGACGAAGGTTGGCTGACCATCTCCGGGTTCGCAAGCCCCGCCGACTACCAGGCCGTACTTAGAACCATCACCTATAGCCACTCCGGCAGCGGTGCGGGCGGCGACCGTCTGGTTCAGATCTTCCTTCTGAATGTCAACTACCAGCAGAGCAACACCCTGCGCGTGGTGTACTCACCAACCTCAGTCGTCTAGTCCCAGGTCCTTGCGGAACCGGCGCATCCCGTCGATCTTTTGGTCCAGCGATGCGTCGGGTCCGTTGTAGAACATCCACGGCATCGTGATGATGCCGGTGATCCCGCCGGCGGCCGCGCGCTCGAAGTGTTCGGGCAGGAATGCGTCAGTCAGCGGGGTGATGACCTCGAAATCATCCATCGCCAGGCCTTTTTCGGCCCGCAACTGGCGCACGACCGAGACCCGCTCCAGCGCCTGGTCGGTGGTGATCAGATCACCGATCCAGCCATCATGGCGGGCCGCACGACGCAGCGCGATATCGGAAAGACCGCCGACGTAGATCGGGATGGGCGGCGGCGTCGGCTCCATCTCCAGCCGCGGCGCCGTGTAGAACTCGCCGGAGAACTCCGTCCACCCCGGCGACCACAGCGCCTTCATCAGCTCCAGCATCTCGTCGGTGCGCTTGCCGCGACGCTCGAACTGCTGACCCAGCAGCTCGAACTCCTCGCGGCACCACCCCACACCGATACCGAGCTGAAGACGCCCAGAAGCCAGAACCGCAGCTGTGCCAATGGCTTTGGCCGCCGAGTACGGGTCCCGCATCGCGGGTAGATACACCGTCGTCACGAAACGCAGACGCGACGTCACCAGCGCGACCGCGCCGATCATCACCCACGGGTCCGGCCAGTCGGTGAACGCCTCCCACCGCCTCTTGCCGTCCTTGGTGTACGGATACGGCGTCTTGAGCGTCTCCAGATTGATCACATGATCGGGGATCGCCATGCCGTGGTAGCCGAGATCGTCTGCGGCCTTGGCGATCTCGACAGCCTCACGGGTGTCGAGAAAGGCAGTCGACACATAGAACTTCATCCGGCGTCACGTGCCCACGCGGGAGTGATGAACACCCCGTCGGCTTCGACGGTGACGCCGTCGTCGTCCTTGAGGTATCCGCGGGCGAACGTCTTCACACCCTCGGACCGCTCGACGAACGCCTCCGCACGCACCCGGCCCAAGTGAGTACCGCGGTGATAGCGCAACGTGATCGTGCCGGTGAACCGCGGCTGAGTGAGACCGCCACTGGCCACCTCGCCGAGAATGTGGTCGAGCACCAGCGCCCCGATCCCGCCGTGCACCCATCCTGGCGGCCCTTCGTAGGCGGGCCCCAGCGTGAACTCGCTCCAGCAGCTGCCGTCCGGCTCGTGGTTGATGATCATTGGTGGCGCGATCGCATTGCGCAGTCCCACAGCCGGATTCGCCCACGCGACAGGGCGGCCGGTATCGGCGTGGCGCAGCGTCGAGCGGCCGGTTCTCTGCGCACGGCCGAGCAGTTCCTCAGCCGCTGCCAGGTGGCGCATCGCTTCCTGCACTGTCGCGTCATCGACCTCGGTGTGGATGCCGACGTCGATGAGGCGCCGCAGCGCGTCCGCCAGCGGCTCATAGCTGCTGCGCTGCCGGTCGTAATCCTCGGCGCTGATCGCCTCGAATGCGAAATCCACCTAGCCTCCGAACACTCTGAGCACCACGGCTTTTGCCCTGCGCGTCACACGCAGATAGTTGTCGAGGAACTCGCCACCATCGCCGTTGGGCCATCCTGCGGCCACCGCCACCGCGTTGAGCAGCTTGCCTGGCCCCGGCAGCTGGTCGGTGGGCTTGCCCCGCACCAGCACCAGCGCGTTGCGGGCGCGGGTCGCCGTCAGCCACGCGTCGCGCAAGAGTTCGATGTCGCCCTCGGCGATCAACTCGGCCGCCCCGATGGCGTTCAGCGCCTCCAGCGTCGACGTGTTGTGCAGCGCCGGGATCTTGTGCGCGAACCGCAGTTGCAGCAGCTGCACCGTCCATTCGATGTCGGCCAATCCACCCCGGCCCAGCTTGGTGTGCGTCTTCGGGTCGGCACCACGCGGAAGACGCTCGGCGTCCACCCGCGCTTTGATGCGGCGGATCTCCTGGACCGCCTCGGGTGACACCCCGCCCGCGGGATAGCGCGTCTTGTCGACCATGAGGAGGAACCGCTCCCCCAGCTCGAGATCGCCTGCGACGCGGTGCGCCCGCAGCAGAGCCTGGATCTCCCAGGGCTGCGCCCACTGCGTGTAGTACGCCTGGTAGGACGCCAGTGTGCGGACCAGCGGACCGCTGCGTCCCTCGGGCCGAAGGTTTGCGTCGACCTCCAACGGGGGGTCGGCGCTGGGGGTGCCCAGCCTCGCGCGCACCTGTTCGGCCACGCTGACCGACCATTTCACCGCGACCGATTCCTCCACGCCCGCATTGGGTTCGCAGACGAACATCACGTCGGCGTCGGAGCCGTAGCCGAGTTCACCGCCGCCGAGACGGCCCATTCCGATGACGGCGATCCGCGCCGGCGGGCCACTTTCAGGTGAATTCGCCCGGATGATCGCGTCCAGGGCTGCCTGCAGTACCGCGACCCACACCATGGTGAGCTGCTTGCAGACCGCCGTCACGTCCAGCATGCCCAACAGGTCGGCGGACGCAATGCGGGCCAGCTCCCGCCGCCGCAGCGACCGTGCCGCCGCGATCGCCCGCAGCGGGTCGGAATGGCGGGCCGCCGAGGCCACCAAGGACTTTGCGAAACCTTCGGTGTCGACGTCACAGAGCTTGGGCCCGTTGGGGCCGTCGGCATAGAGCTGAATCACCTCGGGTGCTCGCATCAACAGTTCGGGCACATACGCCGACGTGCCGAGCACGTGCATCAGCCGCTTGGCCACCGCACCCTCGTCGCGCAGCGTGGCCAGAAACCAACGCTGTTCGGAGAGCTCGTCACTGATTCTGCGGTAGTTCAGCAGGCCGGCATCCGGGTCGGGCGTGTCGGAGAGCCAGTCGAGAAGCGTGGGCAGCAGCACCTGCTGCACTCGGCCGCGGCGCCCGGAGCTACCGGTGAGCGCTGCCAGGTGCGTCAGTGCGCTCTGCGGCCCCTCGTAGCCGAGCGCGGCGAGCTGACGTTCGGCGGCATCGGTGCTCATACCGTCCGAAAGCCCAAGGGAGGCTTCGCCGACCGACTCCAGCAGGGGTTGATAGAAGAGCTTGGCGTGCAGCCTCGACACCCGGTGGCTCTGTCGCTTGAGCTCCTCACGCAGAACCCCGAGGGCGTCGTGGCGGCCATCGGGCCGCATGTGGGCGGCCCGTGCCAGCCAGCGCATCGCCTCCTCGTCATCGGCCTCGGGCAGCATGTGGGTGCGCTTGAGGCGTTGCAGCTGCAGCCGATGTTCGAGCAGGCGCAGGAACTCATAGGACGCCGTCATGTTCGCCGAGTCGTCGCGTCCGATGTAGCCGCCGTCGCCCAGCGCCGCCAGGGCGTTCACGGTAGACGCGACGTGCAACGAGTCGTCGTTGCGGCCGTGGACGAGCTGCAGGAGTTGCACTGCGAACTCGACATCACGCAGACCGCCTGTGCCGAGCTTGATTTCGCGGGTCCGCACGCCTGCGGGCACCAGTTCCTCGACGCGCCTGCGCATGGCCTGCACTTCGGGCACGAAGTCCTCGCGCTCGGACGCCGTCCACACCATCGGCATCAGCGCCTCGATGTAGCGGGCACCCAACTCCATGTCGCCGGCGGCAGGGCGTGCCTTCAGCAGTGCCTGGAACTCCCACGTCTTGGCCCAGCGTTCGTAGTAGGCGATGTGCGAATCCAGCGTCCGCACAAGCTGCCCTTGTTTGCCTTCGGGACGCAGACCCGCGTCGACCTCGAAGAACGCATCGGATGCCAGCCGCATCATCTCGCCGGCGATCCTGGTCGCCAGCGCCAGGCTGCTGTGCGAGTCGTCGTCGGTGACGAAGATGACGTCGACGTCGCTGACGTAGTTCAGTTCCCTGGCACCGCACTTGCCCATCGCGACGACGGTCAGCGCAGGCGAGGGCTTGTCACCACACACCGAGGCCGTCACGACGCGCAGCGCGGCGGCCAACGCCGCGTCCGCGAGGTCGGAGAGGTGCTCACCGACGACGGTGAACGGCAGGACCGGTTCGTTCTCCACCGTGGATGCGACGTCCAGCGCGGCCAGGACGAGCAACCGGTCGCGATACAGAGTGCGCAGCGGCGGGACCGCGGCATGGGTGGAACCCGTTGTCGCGTCGGCCTGTTCGGCGAACATGTCCCGCAGTTCCTGCGCCGAGGGCAAGTTCACCGGTCCCGCGAGCAGACGCCACGACTCGGGGTTGGCGATCAGGTGGTCGCCGAGAGCCAGTGAGGATCCCAGAACCGCGAACAGCCGTCCCCGCAGACTCTTGTCTTTGAGTAGTGCGGCGTCGACCTCGGCCCAGCCGGGCCCGAGCGCTTCCGAGAGCCGCACTATCGCCTTGAGGGCGGTGTCGGCGTCCGGAGCGCGCGACAGCGACCACAGCAGTTCGACGTGGGCGTCGGTGTTCCACCCGAGGGCGTCGAGGTCGGCCTGCGCCCTGGGTTCCACCAGTCCGAGCCGGCCGACGCCGGGCAGCCTCGGTCGCTGCGTCGCGGGTTTGGGCACGCCCATCAAGGTAGCGCGGGGCGCCGCTCGTCCGGCAACAGGGAGCCTAGAGGGACAGGTAGGTCTTGAGCTCGTAGGGCGTGACGTGGCTGCGGTAGTTCGCCCACTCCTGGCGCTTGTTGCGCAGGAAGAAGTCGAACACATGCTCGCCGAGCGCCTCGGCGACCAGTTCGGAGTTCTCCATCTGGCCGAGGGCGTCCCCGAGGCTGCCCGGCAGCTCCTTGTAGCCCATGGCGCGGCGCTCTTCGGACGTCAGGCTCCACACGTTGTCCTCGGCCTGCGGGCCCAGGACGTAGTTCTTCTCGATGCCGCGCAGGCCGGCGGCGAGCAGGACCGCGAACGTCAGGTACGGGTTGCAGGCCGAGTCGGGGCTGCGGACCTCGACGCGCCGCGACGACACCTTGTGCGGCGTGTACATCGGGACTCGCACCAGTGCCGACCTGTTGGCTGCGCCCCATGACGCGGCCGTCGGCGCCTCACCGCCGTGCACCAACCGCTTGTAGGAGTTCACCCACTGGTTGGTGACGGCGCTGATCTCATTGGCGTGCTCGAGAATGCCTGCGATGAACGACTTTCCGACGTCGGAGAGCTGTAGCGGATCGTCGGGGCTGTGGAACGCGTTGGTCTCGCCCTCGAACAGGCTCATGTGTGTGTGCATCGCCGAACCCGGATGCTCGGCGAACGGTTTGGGCATGAACGAGGCCCGCACGCCGTCGCCGAGGGCGACCTCCTTGACGAGATAGCGGAAGGTCATCACGTTGTCGGCCATCGAGAGCGCATCGGCGTAGCGCAGGTCGATCTCCTGCTGACCCGGTGCACCCTCGTGGTGGCTGAACTCGACCGAGATGCCCATCTGCTCAAGTGCGTCGATCGCGTGGCGACGGAAGTTCGGCGCCGAGTCGTGGACCGCCTGGTCGAAGTAGCCGCCGTTGTCGGCCGGCACGGGCGGGGTGCCATCGTCGGACCCGGGCTGGAGGAGGAAGAACTCGATCTCGGGATGCACGTAGCAGGAGAAACCGAGATCGCTGGCCTTGGACAGCTGCCTGCGCAGCACATGGCGCGAGTCGGCCCACGACGGCGATCCGTCGGGCATGGTGATGTCGCAGAACATCCGCGCCGAGTGGTGTTTGCCGGAGCTGTCGGCCCACGGCAGGACCTGGAAGGTCGACGGATCGGGCCGGGCGACCATGTCGGCCTCGGACACGCGTGCGAAGCCCTCGATCGAGGAGCCGTCGAATCCGATGCCCTCTTCGAAGGCACCCTCGAGTTCGGCGGGGGCGATCGCGACCGACTTCAGGTATCCGAGCACGTCGGTGAACCACAACCGGACGAAGCGGATGTCGCGTTCCTCCAGCGTGCGCAGCACGAATTCCTTCTGCCGATCCATGGTCGAAGCCTAGGTTCCGCCTGTTAATTCTGTGTTACGGCGCTGCTAGCAGCGCAATCCCGCGGGCGGCGGCGTGGCGTCGGTCAGAAATGCGACGACGGCCGTGTCGACGCAGGCGTCGCCGTTGAACACGACGGTGTGCTGGGTGCCGGTGAACGTGATCAGGCTGGCGCCCATCTGGCGCGCCAAACCGACGCCGGCCTCGTAGGGCGTCGCGGGATCTCCCGTCGTGGACACCACGACCACCTTGCCCGGGCCCGGCGACCCGACCTCTCCGACCACCGAGGTGGCGGGCACCGGCCACATCGCGCAGACGTCGCGCGGGGCGTACCCGGTGAACGCGCCGTAGGACACGAAAGGGGCGACCTCGCGCGCCCGGCGGTCAGCCTCGACCCACGTCGCCGAATCGGTCGGGAATTCGGCGTCGACGCAACGGATCGCGTTGAACGCGTCCTGCCGGTTCGCGTAGTGCCCGTTGCTGTCGCGCTGCTGGTAGTCGTCGGCGAGCAGCAACAGGTCGCCCGGGTCGGTGCCGCGTTGCAGGCCCAGCAGACCGCTGGTCAGGTAGGGCCAGAAGCGCTGTGAGTACAGGGCGCTGACCGTACCTGTGATGGCGTCCTGATAGCTCAGGCCACGGGGGTCCGTCGTCGGCGCGGGACGTGCGACGAGTGGGTCGACGAGCTGCTGGAAACGGGTGACGAATTGGGACGGATCGGTGCCCAGCGGGCAGCCCGGCGACTCGGCGCAGTCGGCCGCGTACTTGTCGAAAGCCCGCTGGAAACCCGCCATCTGGTTGAGGCTTTCGGTGATCGGGTCGAGGCTGGGGTCGACGGCGCCGTCGAGAACCATGGCGCGCACGCGGTCGGGGTAGCGGGCGGCGTAGACGGCGCCCAACTGGGTGCCGTAGGAGAAGCCGAGGTAGTTGACCTGCTCGTCGCCGAGCGCCTGTCGGACGACGTCCATGTCGCGTGCCGCGGTCGCGGTACCGACGCTGGCGAGGAAATCGGCCCCCATCCGGTCCAAGCACCGCGCGGCGAATTCGCGCATGACGTCTTCGATGTGGGCCACCCCGGCCGGGCTGTAGTCGGCGAGTGGTTCGGTGCGATAGGCGTCGAACTCGGCGTCCGTCCGGCAGCGCAGCTCCGGTGTCGAATGGCCGACGCCTCGCGGATCGATGCCGACGAGGTCGAATCGCCGCAGGATTTCGGTGCCCGCAAGGGCGGACCCCATCGATGCGACGGTGTCCACCGCTGACGCCCCGGGCCCGCCGGGGTTGACGATCAGCACGCCGATCCGCGGTCCGGTCGCCGGAACCTTGATGACGGCCAGCTGGGCCGCGGCGCCGTCGGGTCGGGCGTAGTCGACGGGAACCGCCACCGTCCCGCATTGCGCGCTCGGAATCCCGGAAACGTCGCCGAGGAAGGACGCGCATGAACTCCATACCGGCGCAACGGAATACGGCTGGTCGACAGCGAGCGGCGCAGCCGACGCCGAGGGGCACAGCGCAGCCGCGGTCAGGGCCAGCGCCGCGATCATCCGTCCGGCGCGCAGCATGGCAGACATCGTTGCACGGAATCGCTTCGCGCAGCGCCCCCTGGAATCCAACAGAGACCGGGCTGTTATCGGACGTCGAGTTCTCAGGTCGGCGCCGTCAGCACCGGGTGTCCGGGGCCGGAACCGTCACGTCGACAAGGTAACGCGTCGCGATGTCGTCGATGCAGGAATCGCCCTGCAAGGCAACGGTGTGCTGCGTGCCTTCGTACGTCACCAGAGTGCCGCCCAGTTGGCGGGCCAGGTCCACACCCGCCTGATAGGGCGTGGCCGGGTCGTTGGTGGTGGAGATCACCAGGATCGACGGCAGGCCCGTCACGTTGATCTCGTGCGGGGTGCTCGTCGGCGGGACAGGCCAGAAGCTGCACGTCGACATCGGAGCCAATCCGGTGAACTCGCCGTAGGCCATGAACGGTGCGGCTTCGCGGACCCGGCGGTCCTGCTCGACGGCGGTGGCGCGGTCGGTGATCGGCGGCTTGTCCACACAGTTGACGGCGACGCGCACGTCGGTGCCGTTGTTGTAGTGGCCTTGCGCGTCGCGCCCCATGTAGAGGTCTGCCAGCGCGAGCATCGTGTCGCCGCGGCCGTCCTTGATCTCGGTGAGCGCCTTGGTGAGGTGACGCCACAGGCCCGGTGAGTACAGCGGCAGGATGGTCCCGACGATGGAGTCGTTGTAGCTGAGTTTGCGCGGGTCGGCGGTCTCTGCGGGTTTGTCGACCAGGGGCCATACCAGCGAGTGATACACGTCGACCGCTTTGGCGGGGTCGGTACCGAGCGGACACGAGGGGTCGATCGCGCAGTCCGTCGCGTAATCGTCGAATGCCTGCTGGAACGCCGCCGCCTGCCGCACGTCGGCTTCCACCGGGTCGGCATTCGGGTCGATGGCGCCGTCGAGAACCATGGCGCGCACGTTCTGCGGGAACTCCTCGGCGTAGCTCGCACCGATCCTGGTGCCGTACGAATACCCGAGGTATGTCAGCTTCTCGTCGCCCAGGGCGGCCCGGAGGGCATCGAGATCTTTGACGACGCTTGCCGTTCCGACGTTGGCGAGGAAGTCCTCGCCAACTTTGTCGACGCAGCGCTGCACGAACTCGCGGGTGAGGTTCTCCAGGTGCGCGACGCCTTCGGGGGTGTATTCCACGACGTTGTCGGCGCGCAGCCGGTCGTTGTCGGCATCGCTGTTGCACCACACCGCGGGTGTGGAGCTCGCGACGCCGCGGGGATCAAAGCCGACGATGTCGAATCGCTCGCGCAACTCGGCGGGCAGGGTCGTGGCCATCGATGCGGCCGCTTCCTTGCCGGACTTGCCCGGCCCGCCCGGGTTGACGAGCAGCGAACCGATCTTGTCGCCGGTGGCTTTGACGCGGAGCAGGCCGATCTGGGCGACGTCGCCACTAGGGTCGTCGGCGTTGTCCCAGTCGACGGGGACCGACAACATGCCGCATTCGGCGCCGGGCGGGATTCCGGTCTGATCCGACGCGCCTGCCTCGCAGGGACCCCACTGGATCGGTGTCCCCGGCCGCGGTACCGCAATCAGCGCGTTGCCGTCCACCACCTCGCTGCAGCCCGCGACGAGCATCACCGGCAGCGCGAACAGCAGGCCGGGCCGTGCGACCGCGGTCTTGAGCTTCATGAAAAGACATGCTGCCATGAACGGCGATCTGCGCTGGCGAGGCGCGTGGCCGGGCGCGGGATGCCACAGTCCCGATCCGTGGAAGATCGGACCGAGCGGATACATCGCTTCGACCTGGCATCCGAGCTGAACGGCGCCGCGAATTGCGTCCAATCCTGCAGCAAGGTCGCCGAGATCGCCGACTGTGTTGCTTGGCAATCGAATTCGCGTGCGCAATGGCCCGCAGCCGCTCGGCGGGATGGTCGATGCCGGTTTCCAATCTGGCGAACATGCCCGAAACCTGGTTACGCCCCTGGGCGATCGAGGTTGAACGGGGCGTCGGCGATCCGCTCACCGAACTCGGGCATCGCACGGATGCCCGGCGACAGCTGGTCGCGCGGTTTGTCGAACGTGGTAGCCCGCCCATCTGGGGTGTGAGCAAGTCCACTTAACGCGTTGTTCAACTTCTGGTGACGTGGTGGCAGACTGTCTGTGTCAGCGAACCCGGGGACCGTTTTCGGCCACGAGGATTCACAACGACCGAACCCGATTAGGGGACAACGATGTCTGAGCAGACCGTCTATGGTGCTGTCGTCGAGACCTCCAAGCCGCGCCTGAAAGTGCGGACGCACCACCTCCACAAGTGGAAGTCCGAAGGCCACAAGTGGGCCATGCTGACCGCATACGACTACTCGACCGCCGCGGTGTTCGACGAGGCCGAAATTCCGGTGCTCCTGGTCGGCGATTCGGCCGCCAATGTCGTGTACGGATACGACACCACCGTGCCGGTGACCGTGGACGAACTCATTCCGCTGGTACGCGGCGTCGTACGGGGCGCGCCGCACGCACTCGTCATCGCCGATCTGCCCTTCGGCAGCTATGAAGCCGGCCCCGCGCAGGCGCTGGCCACCGCCACCCGCATGCTCAAGGAGACCGGTGCGCACGCGGTGAAACTCGAAGGCGGTGAGCGCGTCGCTGATCAGATCGCGGCGATCACCGCAGCAGGCATCCCGGTGATGGCCCACATCGGTTTCACGCCGCAGAGCGTCAACGGCCTCGGCGGCTTCCGTGTCCAAGGTCGCGGCGATGCCGCCGAGCAGACCATTCACGACGCGATCGCCGTTCAGGAAGCCGGGGCTTTCGCCGTGGTGATGGAGATGGTGCCTGCGGAGTTGGCCACCCAGATCACCGGCAAGCTGACGATCCCGACGGTCGGGATCGGTGCGGGACCGAACTGCGACGCACAGGTTCTCGTGTGGCAGGACATGGCCGGTATGACCAACGGCAAGACGGCGAAGTTCGTCAAGCGGTTCGGCGCGGTGGGCGACGAGTTGCGCCGCGCCGCCGCCGACTACGCCCAGGAAGTGGCAACCGGCGTGTTCCCCGCCGAGGAGCACTCCTACTAGTCGACCAGTCAGCCGAACTCGGGCTTGCGCTTCGCCAGAAACGCGTCGACGCCTTCGCGTCCGTCGGACGATTCCGCGAGCTGGGCGATGAGCCGGCCTTCGAGCTCCATCTGCTCCTCCAGGCCGTTGGAGAACGTGCCGAGCAGCAGCGCCTTGATGCCGCCGTTGGACCCGGCCGCTGTCGTCGCCATCTGCTCGGCGAGCTCGTCGACGCGTGCTGCGAGTGCACCGTCGGCGACGACCTCGGTGACCAGACCCCACCGGGACGCATCGTCGGCAGACAACGTTCGGTTGGTGAGCATCAGCTCCTTGGTCTTGGCGATGCCGATCAGCCGTGGCAGGTAGTAAGACGAGCTGCCGTCGGGGCTGAGTCCGACGCGGGTGTAGGCCATCGTGAAAGACGCCGATTCGGCGGCCAGCACCAGGTCGCCGGTGACTGCCAGCGAGAAGCCGGCACCCGCTGCGGTGCCGTTCACTGCCGTGATGACCACGGCACTCATCCGTGCGAACGTCGAGATGGCGCGGTGCAGGTCGTCGGCGACACCTTTGATGTGCCGTCCCCGGCTCGGCGCCGCGGCGAAGTCCTTGAGGTCGCCGCCCGCGCAGAAGAACCGGCCCGCCCCGGTGATGACGACGACCTTCGTGGCCGGGGTGTCGCACCGCGCCGCGGCGTCGGCGAGTTCCCGAGTCATGGTGGCGTTCATACCGTTTGCGGCGTCGGGCCGATTCAGCGTGATTCGGGCGACGGGGCCGGCCAGGTCAAGCGTGATGGTCTGGTAGTCAGTCACACCCCGGACTGTAACGTCCGCGGATCAGAGCGTGCCGTCGAGATAGCGCGCCCGGCATGCGCGGCGCGCCAGCTTGCCACTACTGGTCCGCGGAATCACCCCTGCGGCAACGAGTTTGATTTCTTTCACCGGCACCGCATGGCGGCGGGATACTTCGGCGCGGATCGCCTCCTGGATGGGGGCCGCCTCGGCGCGGCCCGCGCCGGGCGCGCGCTCGGCCACGATCACGACCTCTTCGCGACCGTTCCCGGGCACCGAGAACGCGGCGACGAAGCCTGCCCGAACCGCTCTGGACGCGTCGGCCGCCGTGGATTCGATGTCCTGCGGGTAGTGGTTGCGGCCGTCGACGATGATGAGGTCCTTCAGGCGGCCGGTGATGTAGAGGTGCCCGTCGAGGTAGACGCCGAGGTCTCCGGTTCGGAGCCACAGCGCGGAATCGGCGCAACCCTCGGCGTGGCTGCCGTGCAACAGGCGCGACTGGAGCTTGTTGTTGAACGTCAGCTCCGTCTCTTCGCGACGCCCGAAGTACCCGCGGCCGATGTTGTCGCCGTGCAGCCAGATCTCCCCCACCTCGCCGTCGGGCAGCTCGGACTCGGTGGCCGAATCGACGATCACCGCCCACTGACTGCGCGCCACGGTGCCGCACGAGACCAGGATGGCCGCGTCCGGGTGGTCGGCGTCGACGGGCACGGCGTGACCCAGGGTGAGCTGCCGGCGATCGAGGTGGATCAGGGTCGGCTCCGCGTCCGGGGCGGTCGTCGAGACGAACAGCGTCGCTTCGGCCATCCCGTAGGAAGGTTTGATCACGGTGGGCGCCAAGCCGTACGGGGCGAACGCCTCGTTGAACGCGGTGATGGCGGCGATGCTGACCGGCTCGGACCCGTTGATCAGCCCTTTGACGTTGCTGAGGTCGAGCGGTTCGCCTTGGGGCGGCAGACCCCGTTGCGCGGCGAGCGCGAACGCGAAATTGGGTGCCGCCGCGAACGTCGGACGGTCCGAAGCGCCGAGTTCGCGGATCCATCGGAAGGGGCGGCGCACGAACGCCACCGGGGACATCAGCGTGAGGTAACCGCCCGCCAGCGCTGGGAACATGATCATCAGCAGGCCCATGTCGTGGAAGAGGGGCAGCCAGCTGACGCTGTCGATGTCTTGGTCGAGCCCGACCGAGAGAATCATCTGGACGACGTTCGTGCACGCCGAGCGGTGGGTGATTTCGACGCCGGCCGGGGCGCGGGTGGAGCCCGAGGTGTACTGCAGATACGCGACGTCGTCGGTCTGAAGGTGCGCGGGCTCGAATGCGGCGCCGATCTCGTCGGGTACGGCGTCCACGGCGATGACGCGCGGCCGGCGATCGCGGGGCAAGGCGCGAAGGAACTGGCGCACGGATTCCGCAGCGGCCGTTGTCGTCAGCAGCACCGAGGGCGTCGCGTCAGCGAGGACGGCGTCGAGCCGCTCGGTGTGGCCGGGCAGTTCGGGGGCGAACAATGGAACGGCGATGGTGCCGGCCTGAATCGCGGCGAAGAAGCCGATGACGTACTCGACACCCTGCGGCGCGACGATGGCGACGCGATCGCCGGGCTTGGTCACCTGCTGCAGCCGGGCGCCGACGGCCCGCAGGCGCGACATCAGCTGGGTCCAGGTCAGCTCCACGGTCTGGTCGTGATCGAAGTCCAGATAGCGATATGCAGGCGTATCACGCAGCTCGGCGGCGTTGCGATCCAGGAACGAGGTCAGCGTGGTGCCAGCCGGAATCGCGATGGCACCTTCGTGGTCCAGATAGTCGTCGAGCCTCATCCCTAGACTCATAAGAAAATTGTAAGAGACGCTGACACAAAAACGCGCCAACACACCGCTCGGCATCGGAAAAATGATCTTGGTGCCGAGCCGCAACCGGCGGGTGGCTTCATCTCCGTATGGCAGGCTATGGTCCCCGACCGCACCAGAGACAAAGGTGACCATGGCCCCGAAATCGCCCGAAACCTCCAGGTACACGGAGACCGAGCGCAAGTTTGAGGTGGTCGAGTCCACCGTGTCCCCGTCCTTCGACGGATTGTCGGCGATCGCCCGAGTCGAGCGGTCGCCGTCACAGTCCCTGGCGGCTGTGTATTTCGACACGCCCGATCGTCACCTGGCCCGGCACAAGATCACCCTGCGTAGGCGGACGGGCGGGACCGACGCGGGATGGCATCTGAAGTTGCCGGCGGGCGCCGACACCCGCACCGAAGTGCACGCCCCGCTCGACGGCGATGCGGCGCAGGTGCCGGAGAGCCTTCGCGATGTCGTGCTGGCGATCGTGCGGGATCGCCCGCTGGCACCGGTCGCGCGAATCAACACGACCAGGATCGTGGAGTTGTTGTACGGACCCGACGGTGTGCCCGTGGCCGAGTTCTGCGACGACCAGGTGACCGCCAGTGCCGAAGGCGGCGAGGAGCAGTTCTGGCGCGAGTGGGAGCTCGAGCTCAAGCCCGGTACCGACACCGCCGTGTTCGACCGGCTGACCAACAGGCTCTTGGACGCGGGGGCGGCGCCGGCCGGGCACGGGTCGAAGCTGGCGCGCGTTCTTGCGACAAGCACCCCGGAGTCCGACGAAACCCCGGGGCTCGCCGCGACGAAGTCGAGCGACCCCGTGCGCCGGGCTGTGGCGCAGAATGTCGCCGAACTGATCGCGTGGGACCGCGCCGTTCGCTCCGACGTGTGGGATTCGGTCCATCAGATGCGGGTGACGACCCGCAAGATCCGTAGCCTGCTGCAGTCGTCGGAGGGCTCCTTCGACATCGCCGACCATGGGTGGATCCTCGACGAGTTGCGGGAACTCGCGGCGGTCCTCGGTGTGGCCCGCGACGCGGAGGTGCTGGCCGAACGCTACGAGCGCGCGATCGACGCGCTGCCCGAGGCCAACGTGCGCGGCCCCGTGCGGGAAAGGCTCGTGGAAGGCGCCAAGAAGCGGTACCAGATGGGTTGGAAGCGTTCGCTGGCCGCGATGCGCTCGCAGCGCTACTTCCGGCTGCTCGACGCGCTCGAAGCGCTGGTCGCCTCGGGGTCCGCCGCGTCGGCTCCCGGCGAGGAGCCCGCCCCGCTGACGATCGACGCGGCGTACAAGCGAGTCCGCAAGGCCGCCAAGGCGGCTCGCGCCGCCGCGAAGGACCCCGAGGTCAACGCCGACGATTCGAACGAAGCGCTGCACCGGATCCGTAAGCGCGCCAAGGCTCTTCGCTACACCGCCGCCGCAACGGGCGAGAACAAGGTGGCCGACCGGGCCAAGGCCATCCAATCGCTGCTCGGCGACCACCAGGACAGCGTCGTCAGCCGGACGCATCTGAGCCGGCAGGCCGAGGTCGCGTACGCAGCCGGTGAGGACACCTTCACCTACGGTCTGCTGTACCAGCTGGAGGACGATCTGGCCCGCCGCTGCGAGGAACAGATCGAGGATGCGCTCAAGGCACTCGACAAGTCGGTCAAGTCCTGAGCTCGCCCGGGGGCGGATGAGCCGGCCTGTAAGCCGGATTCTGTTCCTCGCCGCCCAATCGGGCGGCGAGGCGGCGACCATCCATCTGGACACACCGTCGCCGGGTGCCTCAAGCGGCCTACCCGCAGGCTCGGGCGAGCAGCCCTCGGGCGCCTGCGCGGCCGCAACCAGGTTGCGGCCTTCTTGGCCTTGCTTCGGGTGGGGTTTACCTAGCCACTCCGGTCACCCGGAATGCTGGTGCGCTCTTACCGCACCTTTTCACCCTTACCTCCCCGTCGTCCGAAGACTCCGTGGCGGCGGTCTGTTTTCTGTGGCACTTTCCCGCGAGTCACCTCGGATTGCCGTTAGCAATCACCCTGCTCTGCGAAGTCCGGACTTTCCTCGACACCAGGTGCCGCGGCCGCCCGGCCAGCTCATCCGCCCTAACACGGTAATGGTTCAGGTCCCGTTTGAGGTAATGAATGCCGCGCTCGCCGCGAGGCCATACTGAGTACATGGCGCAGGCCCCTCCTGCCCGCTACCTGATGCGGGCCAAGGACTTCGTGGATTCGCGATACTCGGAGCCGATCACCGTCGACGACCTCGCGGCTGCGGCCGGCTTGTCGCGGGCGCACTTCAGCCGGATGTTCACGAGGACCTTCGGCGAGTCACCGAGCGCATACCTCAAGACGCGCAGGCTCGAGCGCGCCGCATCGCTGCTGCGCCACACCGACAGATCGGTCGCCGACATCTGCGTGATGGTCGGGCTGCAGAGCCTCGGATCATTCACCACCACCTTCGCCCGCGCCTACGGACTGCCGCCGGCGGCCTATCGGGCGTCGATGCCGCCGGCCGCCATCCACGCCCGGATCCCGAGTTGCATCCTGGCCCGTGACACCCGAAAGACAGCACACGCGGAGAAGACGGGGTGAACCCTGCGGCCGTAACGTCGGCCGCATGATCAAGATCGCAAGCGCCCATCTCTGGGTCCACGACCAGGAAGTCGCCCTGAAGTACTGGACCGAGAAGGTCGGTATGGAAGTGCGCCAAGATGTTTCGCTGCCCGACGTCGACGGTATCTTTCGCTGGCTGACCGTCGGCCCACCCGGACAGGACGATGTGTCCATCGTGCTGATGGCCGTGCCCGGCGAGCCCGTCATGGACGAATCCACCAAGAAACAGGTCCTCGATCTGACCGCGAAAGGATTCGCGGGCACGGTCTTCCTGACCACCGACGATTGCCGGGCCAGCTACGAACAACTCAAGGCCCGCGGCGTCGAGTTCACCGAGGAGCCCCACGAGATGCCCTATGGCATCGACTGCGGATTCCGCGATCCATCCGGAAACAGCGTGCGACTCACCCAGTTGGCGGAAGTGCCTGCCGGCGCCTGACCGTCGACGCTAGGCGGCTGCGAAGGTGACGAGGTCGATGCTGAGTTGGCCTTCGACGAGGCTGATCTTCTGACGCACCGGGATGCCCGGCAGCGGCGGCGCCAAGGAGTAGTACCTGGCCCCGGTGGGTGTGAGGAATTCGGCGTGGTGGGCGCCGCCGCGGTCGCGGGTCGTCACCCGCCAGCCGGGTGCTTCTTTGGCGTAATTGCACGCCTCGCAGGCACCCAGACCATTGACCGCACTTGTCTTTCCGCCGTTACGGTCGGGGGTGGCGTGGTCGTGGTGGCGGATCGGGGCGTTGCAGTACGGGGTCCGGCACGTTCGGTCCCGCATTCCGATTAACGCGGCCAATCCTTTCGGGAAGATCCGCGACCGCGATTCCATCGCCACCAGTTGCCCCGATGACGGGTGGCGGTAGAGCCGGCGCAGGATCGCCTTCGCAGCTTTATCAGTGGCGGCGTCGCCGGTGAGCTTGCACGCGAACCCCGCCGGGATGGGTCCATAGCCGTCCAGCCAGGCCGGCTCGGTGTCATCACCGGCCAGTGTGGTGTCGGCCATCACCAGGTTCAAGCTCACATCGACCGGTGCGGTACTGCTGCGGCCCGTCACCCGCTCATAGGCGGTATCGCACATGAACTGCCCGCGCGAGCGGCCATCGCCGCACATGTCGGCTTCACGTTTCAGCGCGGCATACATGCCGATGCCCTGGGCCAGCGGCATCAGGAACGTCACGTAGACCATCCCGTTGGGCGCAGGCCGGGTGGTGACGCACCGATCCTTGACCGCCTTGTTGTTGCGTTCCACCACCGCCGCCGCATCCAGGCGTGCGGCGATCTTGGCGGCCTCGGCGGCGACCCGTCTGTCACCCCAACCGACCAACGTCGACATGTCGGCGCACAACTCGGCATCCAACCGACGACGATCCCGCAGGGACAAACACGCCGACTCCCGCACGATCAACGTCGCCCGATACTCCGACAACACTCCGGCCGCCAACGCGGCCAGCGTGTGCGGCATCTCGTTCACCAGCGCGTTGGCGAACCCAAGATGCTGGTTGCCTTTCACCGGCGCGTCGTGGCGGGCCAAGGCGATCTCTGACGCCAGCCCCTTCCCACGCTTGTCGGCCGCGACCCCGGCAGCCCGCTCGGCCGCCGCGCGCTTGCCGGCCCACAATGCCGTCGCGCGGGCCTGCGCGGCCGCAGCCTTCGACTTCAGCTCCTCACAGCGCTCGACGAGGATCCGCAGGTCCTTCTCCGACGCCTCCGGATCTATCTCGAACAAATGTTCGACCACGAGATCGACGCTACACCGACCCGCCGACAACTAACCCTCGGACAACCGCCGCAGCACGATCAGGTTGTCGATCAGCACTCCGGCCTGGCCATCCGGCCCGACGGCGTCGCGTTCGACGGTGCCGACACGCACGTGCTCCCACTGACCCGCACCGAGATCGATCGTTCCGAGTACCTCGTCGACCGTCGGGAACACGTGGTCCTTGATGTGTTTGGCCCATGGAGGCGCGGCGCCATGGTCGACGACGACCAGCAGACCGCCCGGCGCCACCGCGCGCGCGGCGGAGGCGAAGATCCGTTCGCGGTCGAGATGCACCATCGACTGCAGGAACTGCGCCGACACGAGGTCGAAAATGCCTACCGGGAACGACTCCGAAAGGTTCATCTGCACCAACCGCACACGGTCGGTCAGCCCTCGCCGAGCCGCTTCCTCGGCGGCACGGCCGAGCGCCGTATCCGAGATGTCCACACCGACGACCTCCCAGCCGTTCTCGGCCAGCCACAGCGAGTCGCCGCCTTCCCCGCACCCGAGGTCCAGCGCCCGTCCCGGCGCCAGCGGCGCGGCGACTTCGGCCAGCCAACGGTTGACTTTGCCGCTCCAGATCCGCTCCCGCTCGGAGTACCGATCCTCCCAATGTTGTTTGACCTCAGACATCGTGCTCCTCCAAGAAGCTCGCCACCATCGATGCGGCCGCGGCGGAACCAGCCGCGATCGCCGCCGCCACTTGCGGCATTTGCGCACTGACATCACCCGCAGCGAAGACACCCGGCACCGAGGTCCGATACATCGCATCGATCTCGATCGACTCCGTCGACATCGGGTTGGCCGCAGCGAACGCGACACCCAACTTCGACGCGAGCGCGGAACGCTGGCGCAGCGTCGTCGCAACCAGCAGGCCATTGCGTGCCAGACTGGTGCCGTCGGCGAACACCACGGCTTGCAATTCGCCCTCGGCTGAACGCAATTCGACCACCCGCCGTTCGTCGATATTGATTCCCACGTGGGCCAGTCGCGATCGTTGTTCGTCGGTCAGCTCGGCCGGCCCTCCTGTCAGCAGGACGACATCGTCACTCCACCCGCGCAGCAGCGTCGCCATGTGCACCGCCCGATCCCCGTCGGCAAGTACGGCCAGTGGCTTGTCGCGGACTTCCCATCCGTGACAGAAGGGGCAGTGGAACACCGAACCTCCCCACAGCTCCGTCGAACCCGGCACGTCGAGCGACTCGTACCGCATCCCCATCGCCAACAGCACCCGACGAGCCCGTACCACGCTGCCATCGGCCAACTCCACGGCGAAGTCGCCTACGGTCCCGTCCGCAGCGACGGCTTCGCCTGAGCGGACCTCGACGTTGGGATAGGCGGTCAACTCGTGCCGCCCCTGTGCGTACAACTGCGCGGGGGGCACGCCGTCGAATCCCAACAGGCCACCGATACCGTGAGCCGCAAGGTTGCTCTGCGCTCCGGCATCGATCAGCAGCGTTTCACGTCGCGCCCGGCCCAGAACCAGCGCAGCGCTCAACCCGGCGGCGCCTCCGCCGATGATCACGCAATCCCAGATCTTGTCCATGCCACGACCTTGCCCGCACCCCGAGCGTTCTGCCAAGCTGATTTGCCATGAAGGCAAACGAGGACGAGGAAGGTGTCGATGCCCGGGTGCGGCGGCGGTTGCGGGACCTACGAATACAGCGCGGCATGACGCTCGAAGACGTCGCCACGCGGTCCAGCATCGACATCTCGACGCTGAGCCGTCTGGAGTCGGGGAAGCGGCGCCTCGCCCTCGACCACCTGCCGCGGCTGGCCGCCGCGCTGTCGGTCAGCACCGACGAACTGCTGCGCACCCCCGAGGTCGAAGACCCACGCATTCGCGGACAGTCCCACACGCACAACCAGATCACGTTCTGGCCGTTGACCGGTCAAGGTCCCGCCGGAGGGCTTCATGCTCACAAGATCCGGATCAGCGCCCGCAGGCGCACCCCACCTGCGGAACTTCCCGTCCACGAGGGCCACGACTGGATGTATGTACTCTCGGGGCGGCTCCGGCTCATCCTCGGCGACCGCGACTTCACCATCAAACCCGGTGAGGCCGTCGAGTTCTCGACGTGGACGCCCCACTGGTTCGGCGCGGTCGACGGCCCGGTCGAGGCGATCGCGCTGTTCGGATTGCACGGCGAGCGGGTGCATCTGCACACCGATCAGAGATAGGCCGTCTGGTTGACGAGGCGCACGGATGCCGCGCCGTCGGGGTAGAACTCCGCGATCGACAGGGATGCCAGATCCAGATGCAGCCGGTACAGAATCGACGGTCCGGCCGCGAGCGCCATCCTCAACATGGTCTTGATCGGCGTCACGTGCGAAACCACCAGCACGGTCTGGCCCGGATAATCGGCGATGATGCGTTTCTGGACGCGCAGGACCCGTGCCGCGACGTCGTCGAAGCTCTCGCCGCCCGGCGGTCGAACCGAGGTGTCGCGAAGCCAGCTGCGATGCAGATCCGGGTCGTGCTCGGAGGCTTCCTGGAACGTCATGCCTTCCCAGGCACCGAAATCCGTCTCGATCAGGTCGTCGTCGACGGTGACGTCGCGACCGAGAGCTTTCGCCGCTGCCGTCGCAGTGTCGAAAGCCCGCTGCAGCGGTGACGCGAGGACGGCATCGACGCCACCCCTGTCCCCGAGGTAGCGCGCGGCGGCGTCCGCCTGACGTGTGCCGAGTTCGGTGAGCTCCGGGTTCCCTCGACCCGAATAGCGCCGCTCCACCGACAGCGCCGTCTGCCCGTGACGCAGCAGCAGCAGCCTGGTCGGCGCCCCTCTGGCACCTGTCCATCCCGCCGGGTTGGTGGTCACCGCCGTTGTGGCAGAACGTTCTTGTGGACCCGCCGCCGCATCCATCGCCTCGTTGGCGAGCCTGTCTGCGTGGCTGTTGTTCTCTCGGGGGATCCAGGCGTAGCTCACCGACGAGAATCCTTCAGCGAGCCGGCGCGCCTGCCGGTGCAGCGGGATCAGGTCGGGGTGTTTGACCTTCCAGCGGTCGGACATCTGCTCCACGACGAGCTTGGAGTCCATGAGGACCTCCACCTCCGAAGCGCCGACCTCCGCTGCGGCCTGAAGGCCCGCGATCAATCCTCGGTACTCGGCGACGTTGTTGGTGGCCGTGCCGATTTCCGATTTCGCCTCGACGAGAAGGGATTGCCGATCACCGGACCATACGACCGCGCCGTATCCGGCGGGACCCGGATTGCCGCGGGAACCGCCGTCGGCCTCAACGATCACTTTCACTTGCGGAAACCGGTCACACGCAACAGGATCGCCGCACATTCCGGACAGCGCACCACGTCGTCGTCGGCCGCCGCCGCGATCCGCGCCGACTCCCCCTGGTCGATCTCGATCCGGCATGCACCGCACCGCCGGCCCTGCAACGGCGCCGCTCCGACACCTGTCCGTGACCGCTGTCGCTCGTAGAGCGCGACCAGCGCCTCGTCGATCTGCGCGACCAGCTCGGCACGCCGGACCGCGGATGTCTCGATGAGCTGAGTCAGTTCAGCGCGGGCCTCGTCGCGCAGACGCTCCGCCTCCGCCAGCGCCTTCTGCAAATCCTCGACGCCCGCCAGTTCTCGGTCCTGATCCGCGGACAGTTCCTCGCGCTTTTCCATGAGCTCCAGCTCGGCGTCCTCCAGGCTGGACTGTCGCCGCTCCAGGGTTTCGAGCTCGTGCTGCAGGTCGTTGAGCTGCTTGGGGTCCACCGAGCCACCGGCCATGAGTGCGCGGTCGCGGTCCTCCCGCTGTCGCACACCGTCGATCTCCGTTTCCAACTTCGCGACCTGCGCGTCGATGTCGGCCAGCGCGAGTTGCAGTGCGGCGAGTCGGTCCCTGGCCTCGCGGTGCGATGCCTGAGCTTCCCCCACCGCCTTCTGTTCGGGAAGGTTCTTCGTCCGATGCTCGGCCCGGCTGACCTCGGCGTCCAATTCCGCCAACTGCAGGAGCGAATGTTGTTGAAAAACATCAGCTTTCATCTGGTGACCCCTCGACATTCCATGGATCTGTGCGCACGTCGGACACCGTGACCGGCAGCGATGCGCCGAAATGTGTGCGCAGCACGGCTGCGGCCTGGTGGCACCACGGGTACTCACTGGCCCAATGGGCGACGTCGACCAGCGCGACGTCGGAGGACCGTCGGTGTTCGTCGGCGGGATGGTGCCGCAGATCGGCCGTCACGTAGACCTGCACACCTGCGGCAGCAACCTCGGCGAGCAGGGAATCCCCGGCACCTCCGCATACCGCCACGCGGGACACCGTCGACTCCGGGTCACCGGAGGCGCGCACTCCCCATGAGGTCGCGGGTAGTGCGTCACGCACGCGAGACACGAACGCCGACAGGGGTTCCGGACGGGGCAGCGTCGCGATCCGGCCGAGGCCGACGTCTCCCGGAGGGGTCCGCAACTCGATGACGTCAAAGGCCGGCTCCTCGTACGGATGGGCGGCCCGCAGGGCGGCGGCGATCGCGCCCCTGCGCGAGGTGGGTGCAACCATCTCCACCCGGTCCTCCTCGACACGCTCCACAACGCCGACTTCACCGATCGCCGGCACAGCACCGTCGCCGGGAAGGAACTGCCCCGTCCCGGGCACACTCCAGCTGCATTGCGAGTAGTCGCCGATGTGTCCCGCGCCGGCGGCGAACATCGCGGCCCTGACAGCCTCCGCGTCGGCAGGGGGGACGAACACCGCCCACTTGTCGAGCGCAGGACCGGACGGCACCGGCGAGAGCACCTCGACAACCTCCAGACCCAAGGTGTCGGCCAGCGCGTCGGAGACCCCGGGCGACGCACTGTCGGCGTTGGTGTGAGCGGTGAACAGCGACCGGCCGGTACGAATCAACGAGTGGATGAGGGCGCCTTTGGGGGTCCCGACGGCCACGGTGTCCACGCCGCGAAGCAGCAGCGGGTGATGGGCGAGCAGCAGACCCCCGTCAGGCACCTGCGCCACGACGTCGGCGGTCGCGTCGACGGCGATCGTCACCGATTCGACCGGCTCCGACGGATCCCCGCAGACCAACCCGACGGAGTCCCAGCTCTGCGCGAGGCGCGGCGGGTAGGCGGCCTCGAGCACGTCGATGACGTCGATCAGCCGGACACTTGCCACATCACGACAGTAGTGCGCACGGGCCCACGATCCGGGCAGCCACCCGTCTCAGGGACAATGGCCATGTGACAGACATGCTGGACAGCCCCCGCAATGCCACCCCGGTGGGCCGGGGCGATCTGGTGATCTTCGATCTCGACGGCACCCTGACCGATTCCGCCGAGGGCATCGTCGCCAGCTTCCGGCACGCGTTGCATTCCGTCGGCGCGACCGTCCCCGACGGAGACCTGGTGAGCCGCATCGTCGGACCACCGATGCACATCACGCTGCAGCAGATGGGGCTCGGCGAGTCCGCCGATGCCGCGATCGCCGCGTACCGCGCGGACTACACGGCACGCGGTTGGTCGATGAACCGGCCGTTCGACGGCGTCGTCGGGCTCCTCGACGACCTCCGGGCGGCAGGCGTCCGGCTCGCGGTCGCGACGTCGAAGGCCGAGCCCACCGCGGCGCGCATCCTCGGACACTTCGAGCTCGACACGTACTTCGAGGTCATCGCAGGTGCCAGTCCCGACGGTGTCCGCTCGACCAAGGCCGACGTGGTCGCCCACGCGCTGCGGCAGCTGGCGCCGCTTCCCGACCGGGTCGTGATGATCGGCGACCGGTCACACGATGTCGAAGGCGCCGCCGCGCACGGCATAGGGACGATCGTGGTCGGCTGGGGATACGGGCACCGCGACTTCGCCGACGGCGACCGCGGCGCGCTCGCCCACGTCGCCAGCGTCGACGATCTGCGTGAGGTGCTCGGTGTCTGAGCAGCTGCATGTCACGTTCATCTGTTCCGGCAACATCTGCCGCAGCCCGATGGCCGAGAAGATGTTCGCCCACCAGATCGCCGAGCGCGGGCTCGCCGAGGTCGTCAGAGTCACCAGTGCCGGCACGGGTCACTGGCACGAAGGTGAACCGGCCGACCGGCGCACGGGCCACACGCTGCGCGAGCACGGGTACCCCACGGCGCATCGCGCCGCCCAGATGACCGACGACCATCTCGCCGCGGACCTCGTCGTCGCGTTGGGGCGCAACCACCTGCGGATGCTGCAACACGCGGGCGTGCCCGCCGAGCGACTGCGCATGCTGCGGTCCTTCGATCCGCGATCGGGGGTGCACGCGTTGGATGTCGAGGACCCCTACTACGGCACACAGGACGACTTCGAGGAGACGTTCACCGTCATCGACGCCGCGCTGCCCGGGCTGCACAGGTGGGTGGACGACCGGCTCGCGCAGCGAGAGCAGGCCGGCTGACATGCGGCGGTGGGCGTTCCTGCTGCGGCCGCAATGGCTCGCGCTGTTCGTCGTGGTCCTGGCGTTCGCGTACCTCTGCTTCACGGTGCTCGCGCCGTGGCAGCTCGGCAAGAACACCAAGACCTCGCGGGAAAACGCTCAGATCTCCCGGTCGCTGGAGGCCGACCCGGTGCCGGTGACGACGCTTCTGCCGCAACAGGATTCAGCGGCTCCCGACGAGCAGTGGCGGCGGGTGACGGCGACGGGCCGCTACCTGCCCGATGCGCAGGTGCTCGCTCGCCTGCGCCTCATCGACGGCGACCCCGCCTTCGAGGTCCTCGTGCCGTTCGCGGTGGACGGCGGCCCGACGGTACTCGTCGATCGCGGCTACGTGCGGCCGGTCGCGGGGTCGGCGGTGCCGCCGATCGACGCACCCCCGGCGGGCACCGTGACGATCACCGCGCGGTTGCGCGACTCCGAGGGCCTGGCCAGAGACAAGGCGCCGTTCGAGGCCGACGGCGGCACGCAGGTTTACTCGATCAACATCGAGCAGATCTCGTCGCTGACCGGTGTGCCGCTGGCGGGTTCGTACCTGCAGCTGGTGGACGGCCAGCCAGGTGGGCTCGGCGTCATCCCGCTGCCGCATCTCGACGCGGGGCCGTTCCTGTCGTACGGCATCCAGTGGATCGCCTTCGGGATCATCGCGCCGATCGGCGTCGGCTACTTCGTGTATTCCGAGATCCGTATCCGCAGGCGCGAGAAGGCGGCAGCAGACACCCTGTCCGCCGAAAACGATGACACCCGTGGACCGCTAACCACCGAGCAGAAGCTCGCCGACCGCTACGGCAAGCGGCGCTGACCGCGACGACAGCTGCGAGCGCCTGAACGGCCCGCGACAACCGCACGGCACGCGCCAGGTCGTCGACGTCGGGCACCCGGCCGTCGCCGAGGGTCGGTCGGATCTCCAGCTGGTGGGCGTACTGGGTGGGCCCACCGAGGCGTATGCCCAACGCTCCGGCGAACGTTGCCTCCGCGACACCGGCGTTCGGGCTGGGGTGCTTGGCCGCGTCCCGTCGCCATGCGCGCCAGGCGCCGGTAGGCGACCCTCCCACTAGCGGCGCGCACGCCATCACCAGAAGGCCCGTGGCCCGCGCCGGTGCCAGGTTGACCAGGTCGTCGAATCTGGCGGCCGCCCAGCCGAACCGGGTATAACGCGGCGACCGATTGCCGATCATCGCGTCGAGGGTGTTGGCGGCGCGGTACACCAGCACTGCGGGCGTGCCGCCGACTGCCGCCCACAGGAGCGGCCCGATCTGGGCATCGGAGGTGTTCTCCGCGATGGACTCGAGCGCCGCACGGGTCAAGCCGGGCGCGTCGAGCACGGACGGATCGCGACCGCAGAGCGAAGGCAGAAGGCGACGTGCTCCGTCGACCTCGCCGTCACGGAGCATCTGGGCCATGCGCTCACCGGTGCGGCACAGCGTCGTCCCCCCGGCTGCGACGAAGGTCGCCGCGGCGACACATGCAGCCTCGGCGACCGTGCCACGACGCCGTCCCGCCTGTTCGGCGGCCGCGCCCATGACACCGACGGCGGTCAGCAGCGCCGCGGTGTGCAGCACCCCGGCCCGCCGGTCGTCGGAGTAGGTGCGGCGTTCCAAAGCCGCTGCCACGCTGCCGAACACGGCCACCGGATGACCCCGCCGCGGATCACCGAGCAGCGCGTCGGCCACCACGCCTGCCGCGATGCCGATCCCGTGAGCGAACACCGGGGCAGCGTCTCACAGCGCATTTCGGCCGGGCGCGAGAGGCTCGGGTGACACACTGTGGCCATGGGCGACGTGATCCTGACAGCAACCACGATCATCACCATGGACGACAGCGCCCCGCGCGCTCAGGCCGTCGCCGTGTCAGGCGAGGGGATCGTCGCTGTCGGCAGCCTCGACGACTGCCGGGCAGCGGTACCCGGCGCAGAGGTCGTCGACACCGGAGCCGCCGCGCTGGCACCGGGATTCGTTGAGCCACACAGTCATCCCCTTCTCAGCGGAGTGGCCACCCAGGCGCCGGCGCGTTCCGTCGCGCCGTGGGACTGTCCGACGTGGGAGGACGTGCGGGCGGTGTTCGCGGATGCGCTGGCCACGAGCGATCCCGATACTCCGCTGCTGTTCGCCGGCTTCGACGCGCTGCTGCACGGCCATCCGAAACCGACGGCGCCGGAGCTCGACGAAGTATTCGGCGACCGCATTGCGGTGGTCACCGACAACTCCGGCCACGGCGTCTACTTCAACTCCGCGCTCATCAAGAGCTACGGCTGGGATGACGATCCGCCTGAAGACCCGGTGGCCTCCCGCTACGGGCGCAATGCGGACGGCTCACTCAACGGTCAGGGTTTCGAGCTGGGCGTGCTCACGGCGGTGACCGGCCCCATCATGGCCAAGCTCGGCAACCCACTGGTCGCCGGGGCGCTGTACTACGCGTTGATGTCGCGCGGCGGCTACACCTCGACATCGGACATGACGTACGACCCGAAGTTCGCGGCAGGCTACGAGGCGCTCGCTGCGGCGCCGTCGTGCCCGCTGCGCATCAGCATGTGGGAGGTGTCGACCACCGACACCTATTCGGCGCCGGCCTCTTTCACCGCCGGCGAGAACTGGCTCACCAAGGCGGGCGTCAAGCTGTGGACCGACGGCTCCCCCTGGGTGGGCAACATCGCGATCTCGTTCCCCTACCTCGACACCGAGACCACCCGAACCGCCGGAATCGACCCGGCCACCGCGGGCGGCGCCGATTCGATGAACTACACCCGCGAACAACTCGACGCGATCCTGAACCACGCTGCGCCCGCCGGCTGGCAGATGGCGTTCCACGCCAACGGAGACCTCGCTCTGGATCTCGCGCTGGACGCGTACGAGGATGCGTTGACCCGTCACAACCTGCTGGGCACCGACCACCGTTGGCGGCTCGAACACTGCGGGGCGGGCACCCGCAAGCACTTCGACCGGGCTGCGCGGCTGGGCGTGCACGTGTCGATGTCGCCGTTCCAGTACTACTACTGGGGTGATCTGCTCGACGGCGAGATCTTCGACCACGAGCACGGCTCCCGGTGGGCCGCGTTCAACGATGCGGTGAGCTCGGGTGCGTGCGTCTCGCTGCACAACGACGGCTCGGTGTCGCCGCCGACGCCGGTGGTCAACATCGCAACCACAGTCACGCGCCGCACTCGCGCGGGCGGCGTGCACGGACCGGACCAGGCCATCACGTTGGACCAGGCGTGGCGGGCCCACACCGTCGACGCCGCGCGCACCCTGCACCGCGAACACTTGGTCGGGTCGCTGGAAGTGGGCAAGCTGGCCGATTTCGTCGAGCTGACGGCAGATCCGTGGACGGTTGACCCGGATGCCCTGATCGACACCGTGAAGGTGACGGGCACGTGGTTGGGTGGCCGCCGGATCGACCTGGACGAGTTCGTGTCAGCGGTACAGGGCGCCGACAACGCCGAGCACGCGCACCTGGCCGAGCGCCCCGCCAAGGGGTGCTGCTGACGGCGACCGCAGGCCTTCGGCGACAGCGTCCAAGACCTCGAACCTGTGGAATGTCTTGCGAGACAGCTCTTTTGAGGGGAGTCAACGAGCCGCCGCGTAGTTCTAAGACCTGCCCTGGACCTTGTCGTTCCGGCGGCCCAACGAGGTCGCGGTGGCGTGGGTGCTGGGGTCTTCCCCGCGAGTCAGCGGCGGAACGTGTTCTACGAGACCCGCCACCCGCGACAGTGCCACCGACGCCCTTCGAGAGGCCGAGGACAGAGGCCCGGAACCACGTCGCGCCGTGCGGTCGAGATGGTCGCGGAGGCGGTCGGTGAGCGTCAACGGCACCGCGGCCGCGACGTTGCCCGGCGGTCGACGGGCGACCACCGGGTGCGGACGGGTCGGCGCCGTCTGACGCACGGCCTCCCAGGCAAATCCCAGCATCACCAACTGGTTCCGCGACAGTACAGCCTGCAGCTTGGGTAGGAGCACGTCCTCCTCGTCACGGACGTCCTCCCGCAGCAGCGTGACAATCCTGCTCCACAGTTCGCCGTGGCGCGCGCCGTCCGGATCGGTCTTCTCCAGTTCGGTGAACAGTTCGTTGATCTCCTGATGCTCGCGCTCGATCGTCAGTGTCAACTGCTCCCCGTCGGGCAGAACCCGTCGTATCACAGGCCAAAGAACCGACTCCTCAGCGAAGGCGTGTGGGAAGACCAGTCGACAGAGCCGGGTCAGCTGTTCCTGACGATCTCGGCCCGACGTGGCGTCGATTGCCCGCAGTAGTCGATCTAGTTCGACGTGGTCGCGCTTCTGGCGCGCCAGCACACTGCGGCTACCGCCGAGTTCGGTGGTGGATTGAGTGGCCAATGATCTCGTCATCGCGGTGTCCCGTTCGCATCGACGGCAGGAATCCGACCGCGGAGGCTGAGCGGCCGATGTCCGAGACGTACCCAGCCAATGACGGCCGAATCCTGATGCACCAACTGTGGTGGGCGCGGACGGTTTCGAACCGCCGACCGCTGGTGTGTAAAACCAGAGCTCTACCCCTGAGCTACGCGCCCGATCCCGGGCAGGTTACCCGTATCTCACGCGCCAGCGGAAATCTGCTCAGTTCCGCAGCGCGGCCAGCGCTGAGGTCCAGGCAGCTTGGTCCCGCGGCTCCCCCGGTTGCTTGCACTCCGCAAAGCGGACTACGCCGGAGCGATCGACCACGAAGGTGCCGCGATTCGAGAAACCTGACGCGTCGTTGAACACCCCGTAGGCCCGGCTCACCGCTCCGTGCGGCCAGAAGTCCGACAGCACCGGAAACGTGAACCCGCGCTGCGTGGCCCAGACCTTGTGAGTGGGTGACGGACCGACCGAGATCGTCAACGTCGCCGTCCCGTCGTTGACGAAATCGCCGATGTTGTTCTGGATCTCGTCGAGCTCGCGCTGACAGATCCCGGTGAAGGCGAGGGGGAAGAAGACCAGCACCACGTCTTTGATGCCGCGGAAACCTGACAGCGACACCGGCTGGTTGTTCTGGTCTTTAAGCGTGAAGTCCGGTGCCGGATCGCCGACCGAGACGGTCAACGCCTGCCGGCGGCTTTCGATTTCGGCTGCACCAAACGGCTGGCGATCCAGTCACCCAGATTGGCCGACGACGTCTGCATCAGTCCGGCGGTCGGTGCGGACTCGGCGATCTCGGCGGGCTGCACGTGGCCGGGCTTGCCGGTCTTCGGAGTGACAACCCAGATGACGCCATCGTCGGCCAGCGGCGTGATCGCGTCCATCAACCTGTCGACGAGATCTCCGTCGCCGTCGCGCCACCACAGCAGCACCACGTCGACCACCTCATCGGCGTCTTCGTCGAGCAGCTCGCCGCCGCTCTCGTCCTCGATGTCGGCTCGGATGTCGTCGTCGGTGTCCTCGTCCCAGCCCAACTCCTGCACAACCTGATCTTTTTGGATGCCCAGCTTGCGGGCGTAGTTCGGGGGGTCACCCGCCGACACCACGGTCAGTCCTCCTTCAGCCGACACGGGCGCACCCTGCGCCCGGTCATCGACCTATCGTCGCATGCCGGGGCCATACAGCAAGCCATCTAGCGGCAGGTTCATCGGTATGCCGCATCGCACCGGTCCAATGCGGTGGTCTTGGAGTCGTTCAGGAGCGCGATCGCGGCGTTGAATTCGTCCGTCCCGTAGTTTCCGGCGATGGCCGTCGCCACTCCGCGGGCGGCGTCGACCCAGGCATTGAGCGAGTCGCGCAGATCGGGCTCCAGCGGGTCGGAGATGCTGCCCGCGACCAGGTCCGCGCTGTGGTTGAGGGCGTCTATCGCGGGGCCCGCGGTTCGCAAAACGTCGGCCGGATTGGTGTTGAACGCGTCGACGTAGCTGTTCACGGCGCCGATGGCCTCCGCGCTGCTCGAACTCATCGCCTCGCATGAGGTGCGCACGGCCTCCACGGTGAGCGAGGCCTGCCTCTCGGACTCGCGGGCACTCGAGCTCGCCGCGGACTCCTCCATCGACGCGGTCACCGACGCCCGGTACAGCGGCGCGTCCCCTTCTGCCACCGAGGCATCGCCGTCGGTGACGTTGGTGCACCCGACGATGATCATGGCCAGTGCTGCGAGCGTGCCTGTGATCGAGGCGGCGATCCGCACACGGGGGCTCAGCCGACCCATCAGCACACGTGCAGACGTTACCGGGTCGAGCCGGGCTTGCGGCCGACGTTCGCGGGTTCTCGGCAGTTCACCGACCCACTAGTGCGTATGGGGCAGGATTAGACAAGGATGGAACCTGCGCACGCCTAATGCGAAGTAACCCGCTGAGCCGACGCGTGCGTGCATTTGCCACCGCCTAACAAGGAGCGGAAGTTTGACCACCGAGTTCGTGCGCCAGGATCTGGCCCAAAACTCCAGCAGCACAACAGAACCCGACCGAGTACGGGTGATCCGGGAAGGTGTCGCGTCGTACCTGCCCGACATCGATTCCGACGAGACCGCCGAATGGCTGGAGTCGTTCGACCAACTGGTGGAGCGATCCGGACCGGCCCGAGCGCGCTACCTGATGTTGCGCCTCCTGGAGCGCGCCGGCGAACAGCGCGTCGCGATCCCGTCGCTGACGTCCACCGACTACGTGAACACCATTCCGACCGAGTTGGAGCCCTGGTTCCCCGGTGACGAGGACGTCGAGCGGCGCTACCGGGCCTGGATCCGCTGGAATGCGGCAATCATGGTGCACCGCGCACAGCGGCCGGGAGTCGGTGTGGGCGGCCATATCTCGACATACGCCTCCTCTGCGGCACTGTACGAAGTCGGCTTCAATCATTTCTTCCGCGGCAAGTCCCACCCCGGTGGCGGCGACCAGATCTTCATTCAGGGCCATGCGTCCCCGGGCGTCTACGCCCGCGCCTACCTGGAGGGCCGGCTCACGGCCGACCAGTTGGACGGCTTCCGCCAGGAGCACAGCCACCCCGGCGGTGGGCTCCCGTCCTACCCTCACCCCCGCCTGATGCCGGACTTCTGGGAGTTCCCGACGGTGTCGATGGGCATCGGGCCGATGAACGCCATCTATCAGGCTCGTTTCAACCATTACCTGCACGACCGCGGCATCAAGGACACCTCCAAGCAGCACGTGTGGGCGTTCCTCGGCGACGGCGAGATGGACGAGCCCGAGAGCCGCGGCCTGATCCAGGTCGGAGCCAACGAGGGCCTCGACAACCTGACGTTCGTCGTCAACTGCAACCTGCAGCGCCTCGACGGTCCGGTGCGCGGCAACGGCAAGATCATCCAGGAGCTGGAATCGTTCTTCCGCGGCGCGGGCTGGAACGTCATCAAGGTGGTGTGGGGCCGCGAGTGGGACGCCTTGCTGCACGCCGACCGTGACGGCGCGCTGGTGAACCTGATGAACACCACGCCCGACGGTGACTACCAGACGTACAAGGCCAACGACGGCGGTTATGTGCGCGACCACTTCTTCGGCCGCGATCCGCGCACCAAGGCGCTCGTCGAGCCGATGACGGATTCCGAGATCTGGAATCTCAAGCGCGGCGGGCACGACTACCGCAAGGTGTACGCGGCCTACCACGCGGCGATGGAACACAAGGGCCAGCCGACGGTCATCCTCGCCAAGACCATCAAGGGCTACACGCTGGGCAAGCACTTCGAGGGCCGCAACGCCACCCACCAGATGAAAAAGCTTGCGCTGCAAGATCTCAAGGACTTCCGCGATGCCCAGCGCATCCCAATCTCGGATGAGCAGCTCGAGGACAATCCCTACCTGCCGCCGTACTACCACCCGGGTGCTGAGGCACCGGAGATCCGCTACATGCTCGACCGGCGCCGTGCCCTCGGCGGGTTCCTTCCCGAGCGGCGCACCAAGACCAAGGCGCTGACGCTGCCCGGTCGCGACACCTACAAGGCGCTGAAGAAGGGATCGGGCAAGCAGGAGGTGGCCACCACGATGGCCACTGTGCGTACGTTCAAGGAATTGTTGCGGGACAAGGAGATCGGTAAGCGGATCGTTCCGATCATTCCGGACGAGGCCCGCACGTTCGGCATGGACTCGTGGTTCCCGAGCCTCAAGATCTACAACCGAAACGGCCAGCTCTACACCGCCGTCGACGCGGAGTTGATGCTCGCCTACAAGGAGAGCGAAGTCGGGCAGATCCTGCACGAGGGCATCAACGAGGCGGGGTCGACAGCGTCGTTCACCGCGGTGGGGACGTCGTACGCCACCCACAACGAGCCCATGATCCCGATCTACATCTTCTATTCGATGTTCGGATTCCAGCGCACCGGCGACGGACTGTGGGCCGCCGCCGACCAGATGGCCCGCGGCTTCGTCTTGGGCGCCACCGCAGGCCGCACCACGCTGGTCGGTGAGGGTCTGCAGCACGCGGACGGTCATTCGCTGCTGCTGGCGGCGACCAACCCGGCCGTTGTGGCTTACGACCCGGCGTTCGCCTACGAGATCGCTTACATCATCGAAAGCGGCCTGGCACGCATGTACGGGGAGAACCCGGAGAACGTCTACTTCTATATGACGATCTACAACGAGCCCTATGTGCAGCCGGCCGAGCCAGAAGGCATCGACGTCGAGGGCCTGCTGCGGGGTATCTACCGCTACCAGTCGGCGCTGGAGAAGAAGTCGAACACCGCACAGATCCTGGTCTCGGGTGTCGCGATGCCGTCGGCGCTGAAGGCTGCCGAGCTGCTGGCCGAAGAATGGGATGTGGCCGCCGACGTGTGGTCGGTCACCAGCTGGGGCGAGCTGAACCGCGACGGTGTGGCCATCGAGAAAGAGAAGCTGCGCTACCCCGACCGCCCTGCGGCGACGCCGTACGTGACCCAGGTGCTGGCCGACGCGGCCGGACCCGTGGTCGCGGTATCCGACTGGATGCGGGCCGTGCCCGAGCAGATCCGCCCGTGGGTGCCCGGCACCTACATCACCCTCGGCACGGACGGGTTCGGTTTCTCCGACACCCGCCCCGCGGCCCGCCGCTACTACAACACCGATGCTGAATCCATCGTGGTCGGCGTTCTCGAAGGGCTGGCCCGCGACGGCAACATCGACATCTCGGTCGCGGTCGACGCGGCGCGCAAGTACGAGATCGACGATGTGATGGCGGCGCCGGAGCAGACGTCGGACCCCGGAGTCGCGTAGCGACGACATTGGGCTTGAGAGTCGCGTAGCGACGACATTGGGCTTGAGAGTCGCGTAGCGACGACATTGGGCTTGAGAGTCGCTTGACCCTGGAGGTTTCGTACAAAAGCTGGCGTAGATTTTAGGGATGGTGGACAACAGCCGGTTCATCCCGCCGAAATCGACCGTCGAGGTCCTGGGGAACGTCCCGGAAGCGACGCTGCGCCGGCTCAAGCAGTACTCGGGCCGGCTGGCGACCGAGGCGGTCCACGCCATGGAGGAACGGTTGCCGTTTTTCGCCGACATGGAAGCCTCCCAGCGCGCCAGCGTCCAGCTCGTCGTGCAGACCGCGGTGGTCAATTTCGTCGAGTGGATGCGTGACCCCCAGAGCAACGTCAGCTACACCGCGCAGGCGTTCGAGGTGGTGCCCCAGGACCTGCGCAGGCGTATCGCGCTGCGTCAGTCCGTCGAGATGGTCCGGGTCACGATGGAGTTCTTCGAAGAGGTGGTGCCGTTGCTGGCCCGATCGGAGGAACAGCTGGCTGCACTGACGGCCGGCATCCTGCGCTACAGCCGGGACCTGGCGTTCGCCGCGGCGAGCGCCTACGCCGATCAGGCGGAGGCCCGCGGAGCCTGGGACACCAGGATGGAAGCCAACCTGGTCGACGCCGTGGTGCGCGGGGATATCGGCCCCGAACTGCAATCTCAGGCCGCCGCGCTGAACTGGGACGCAACCGGGGCGGTGACGGTGATCGTCGGCCTGCCGCGCCCCGACCGCATGGATTTCTCCGGGGAGGACGTCCACGATGTGGCGAACCGGAACGGACGGGCAGCGCTGTCCGATGTGCACGGCACCTGGCTCGTCACCATCATCTCGGGCAGCTTGTCGCCGACAGACCGGTTCCTGTCCGAACTGATGAAGGTGTTCGCCGACGGTCCCGTGGTGATCGGTCCGACTGCGGCGACCTTGGGCGCCGCGCACCGTAGCGCCACGGAAGCGATCGCGGGAATGAACGCCGTCGCCGGCTGGGCCGGTGCGCCTCGCCCGGTGACCGCACGCGAGCTGCTTCCCGAGCGGGCGCTGCTGGGCGACACAACCGCGGCCGGTGCGCTGGAGGCCGAGGTGATGAGACCACTCGCGGACGCCGGCCCGGCACTCATGGAGACGCTGGACGCCTATCTCGATTCCGGCGGCGCGATCGAGGCTTGCGCACGCAAATTGTTCGTTCATCCAAATACCGTCCGCTACCGGCTGAAGCGGATCGCCGACTTCACCGGTCGCGATCCCACAGTGCCGCGCGATGCGTACGTCCTACGAGTCGCCGCATCGGTGGGCCGTCTGACCCGACAAGCGCAGCTGTCGACGCCTGCTGCATCAAGATCAGACCAGGTCATCGGTGTTGGCTCGGTCACAACTGCCGGCCACTCTTAGAAGAATCAGGTTGCGGCGAGGTCTCGCTGGAGTCGCATCACATGCGGATTTGTGGATTCTCTACAAAAACCTAAGACAAGGTTCATAATCTCTTACACCGCTCAAATCTGTCTTCATAAGGTTCTCTTAAGAACGTGCCTCAGAAGACTGTGCTCGCATTCCTCGCGCCCGGACAGGGCTCGCAGACTCCCGGCATGCTCGCCGAGTGGCTCGAGCTGCCCGGCGCCGCAGATCGGATCGCGTCGTGGTCGGAGATCAGCGGCTTGGATCTTGGGCGTCTCGGCACCACCGCCACCGCGGAGGAGATCACCGACACCGCGGTGACGCAACCCTTGGTTGTCGCCGCCACACTGCTGGCGTACGAGGAACTGACCAAGCGCGAGGTCCTCACCGGGGACGAGGAGATCCTCGCGGCCGGACATTCGGTGGGTGAGATCGCCGCCTACGCCATCGCCGGGGTTATCTCTGCCGATGAGGCCGTCTCGCTCGCCGCGACACGCGGCAGGGAGATGGCCAAGGCCTGCGCACTGGAGCCCACCGGGATGTCCGCCCTGCTGGGCGGTGACGAAGCCGAGGTGTTGGCACGGCTCGAAGCGCTCGACCTCGTGCCCGCCAACCGTAACGCCGTCGGTCAGATCGTGGCCGCGGGCGCGGTCGCCGCTCTGGAGAAGCTGGCCGAAGATCCTCCTGCCCGTGCCCGCGTGCGTCCGCTGGCCACTGCCGGCGCGTTCCACACCCAGTACATGGCCCCGGCACTGGACGAGTACACCAGGGTCGCCGACCGCATCGACCCCGCCGAACCCAGCGTCACCCTGCTCTCGAACTCCGACGGCCGTGCGGTGTCGTCGGGCGCTGACGCGGTCGCCAAGCTGGTGGCCCAGATGGTCCGGCCCGTGCGCTGGGATCTGTGCACCGAGTCCATGAAGGAACTGGGTGTCACCGCGATCGTCGAGTTCCCGCCCGCGGGGACGCTGAGCGGAATCGCCAAACGTGAGCTTCGGGGGACTCCGACGCATGCCGTCAAGTCCCCCGCTGACCTGGACGCTCTTGCGGAGACGCTCCGCGCCTGACCAGGTGCAAGTCCATATCGAAACGTTCGTCAATCTCCATCGGTAACAACACAAGAAATAGATAGAAGGAGCCACTGTGCCCGCCACTCAGGACGAAATCATCGCCGGCCTCGCCGAAATCATCGAAGAGGTCACCGGCATCGAGCCTTCCGAGGTGACTCCGGAGAAGAGCTTCGTCGACGACCTGGACATCGACTCGCTGTCGATGGTCGAAATCGCCGTGCAGACCGAAGACAAGTACGGCGTGAAGATCCCCGACGAGGACCTTGCCGGCCTGCGCACCGTCGGTGACGTCGTCGCCTACATCCAGAAGCTCGAGGAAGAGAACCCCGAGGCCGCTGCCGCCATCCGCGCACAGATCACGGGCGACAAGTGACCAGACCTTCCACTGCCAACGGCGGTTTTCCTAACGTCGTGGTGACCGCCATTGAGGCCACCACGGCCCTCGCCGCGGACATCGAGAGCACGTGGAAGGGTCTGCTTGCGGGCGAGAGCGGTATCCGCATCCTCGAAGACGAATTCGTCGACAAGTGGGACCTGCCGGTGCGTATCGGTGGCCACCTCGTCGACAACGTCGACAGCCACATGACACGCATCGAGATGCGCCGCATGTCCTACGTGCAGCGCATGTCGAAGCTGTTGGCACGGCGCCTCTGGGACAACGCGGGCACGCCCGAGGTTGACCCGGACCGTTTTGCGGTGGTCATCGGCACCGGTCTGGGTGGCGGCGAGAAGATCGTCGAGACCTACGACGCGATGAACGAGGGCGGGCCCCGCAAGGTGTCCCCGCTCGCTGTTCAGATGATCATGCCCAACGGTGCCGCGGCGGTCGCCGGCCTGGAACTGGGCGCCCGCGCCGGGGTCATCACCCCGGTGTCGGCGTGCTCGTCCGGGTCGGAGGCCATCGCACACGGCTGGCGTCAGATCGTCATGGGCGATGCTGACTTCGCAGTCGTCGGCGGCGTGGAAGGCGGCATCGAGGCACTGCCCATCGCAGCGTTCTCGATGATGCGCGCCATGTCGACACGCAACGAGGATCCCGCGGGTGCGTCGCGGCCGTTCGATAAGAACCGCGACGGCTTCGTCTTCGGCGAGGCGGGCGCGCTGATGATCATCGAGACCGAAGAGCACGCCAAGGCCCGTGGCGCCAAGCCACTGGCCCGGCTCATGGGTGCCGGTGTCACATCGGATGCGTTCCACATGGTCGCGCCGGCGGCGGACGGTCTGCGGGCCGGCCAGGCGATGAAGCGGGCGATGGAGACGGCAGGCCTGTCCGCCAAGGACATCAGCCACGTCAACGCCCACGCCACGGCCACCCCGATCGGCGACACCGCGGAGGCCAACGCCATCCGCGTGGCCGGTGTGGAGCATGCCGCGGTCTACGCGCCGAAATCGGCGCTGGGCCACTCGATCGGTGCCGTCGGCGCCCTCGAATCGGCGCTCACCGTGCTCGCCCTGCGTGACGGCGTCATTCCGCCGACACTTAACTACGAGACACCCGACCCTGAGATCGATCTCGATGTCGTCGCGGGTGAGCCTCGATACGGCGACTACCAGTACGCGATCAACAACTCGTTCGGGTTCGGCGGCCACAATGTGGCTCTGGCCTTCGGTCGTTACTAGATCGCAGAGGCAGTAGGCAGAAAGGACGCGCGGCTGAGTATGGCTTCGCCGACGACAGGCAACGGACTGCCAGACGTCGTGGTCACGGGAATCGCCATGACCACGAGTCTGGCGACCGATGCCGAGGCGACGTGGAAGTCGCTGCTCGACGGACAGAGCGGAATCCGCAAACTCGATGATCCGTTCGTCGAGCAGTTCGACCTTCCGGTCCGTATCGGCGGTCACCTACTCGAAGAGTTCGATTCTCAGCTCACCAAGGTCGAGAACCGGCGGATGTCGTACGTCCAGAAGATGGCCACGGTGCTGGGCCGGCGTGTGTGGGAGAACGCCGGTTCGCCCGAGGTCGACACCGAGCGGTTGCTCGTGTCGATCGGCACAGGTCTCGGCGGCGCCGAGGCCCTCGTATTCGCCTATGACGGGCTGCGCGAGCGGGGCCTGCGGTCGGTCTCTCCCCTGTCGGTCCAGATGTACATGCCCAACGGCCCGTCCGCGGTCGTCGGCTTGGAGCGCCACGCGAAAGCCGGTGTAGTGACTCCGGTTTCGGCGTGCGCCTCCGGGTCGGAAGGCATCGCCCAGGCCTGGCGCAACATCGTGATGGGCGAGGCCGATATCGCGATCTGCGGTGGTGTGGAACAGCGCATCGAAGCGGTGCCGATCGCAGGCTTCGCCCAGATGCGCATCGTCATGTCCACCAACAACGACGATCCCGCCGGGGCATGCCGCCCGTTCGACAAGGACCGCGACGGGTTCGTCTTCGGTGAGGCGGGCGCCCTGATGGTCATCGAGACCGAGGAGCACGCCAAGGCGCGCGGCGCCACGCCGCTGGCCCGGCTGATGGGAGCCGGCATCACCTCGGACGGCTTCCACATGGTCGCTCCCGACCCCGACGGTGAACGTGCCGCGTTCGCGATGACGCGCGCCATCCAGCTCGCCGGTCTCAAACCCTCCGACATCGACCACATCAACGCTCACGCGACGGGCACCAGCGTCGGTGACGTAGCCGAGGGTCGAGCGATCAACACCGCGATGGGCGGCTACCGCCCCGCCGTGTACGCACCCAAATCGGCGCTGGGCCACTCCGTCGGCGCGGTCGGCGCCGTGGAGTCGATCCTCACGGTGCAGGCATTGCGCGACGGTGTCGTCCCGCCGACGTTGAACTTGAAGAACCTTGATCCCGAGATCGATCTCGATGTCGTCGCCGGCGGGCCTCGGCCGGGCAATTACCAATACGCACTCAACAATTCGTTCGGATTCGGCGGGCACAATGTCGCACTCGCCTTCGGCAAGTACTAGTACGCAGGAGAACCATGACGACAATTGAGAACCGCCCCGCTCTCGACGCGAACGAATCCCTCGACCCGCGCGATCCGCTGCTGCGACTGTCGACCTTCTTCGACGACGGCAGCGTCGACTTGCTGCACGAGCGCGACAAGTCCGGCGTCCTTGCTGCGGCGGGCACCGTCAACGGTGTGCGCACCGTCGCGTTCTGCACCGACGGCACCGTCATGGGCGGCGCGATGGGCATCGAGGGCTGCAAGCACATCGTCGACGCCTACGACGTCGCGATCGAGGAGCAGAGCCCGATCGTCGGCATCTGGCATTCCGGGGGTGCCCGCCTCGCCGAGGGTGTGAAGGCGTTGCACGCGGTCGGTCTGGTTTTCGAGGCGATGATCCGCGCTTCGGGTTACATCCCCCAGATCTCGGTGGTCGTCGGGTTCGCCGCCGGCGGTGCCGCCTACGGCCCGGCGCTGACCGACGTGATCGTCATGGCGCCGGACAGCAAGGTCTTCGTCACCGGCCCCGACGTCGTGCGCAGCGTCACCGGCGAGGATGTCGACATGGTGTCCCTCGGCGGACCCGAGGCGCACCACAAGAAGTCCGGTGTGTGCCACATCGTCGCCGACGACGAGCTCGACGCTTACGAGCGCGGCCGTCGCCTGGTCGGATTGTTCTGCCAGCAGGGCCATTTCGACCGCACCAAGGCCGAGGCCCAGGATTCGGATCTCAAGGCGCTCCTGCCGGAATCGGCCCGGCGCGCCTACGACGTGCACCCGCTGGTCGAGGCTCTGCTCGATGACGGCGTGCCGTTCGAGGAGTTCCAGTCCCGCTGGGCGCCGTCCATCGTCGTCGGCCTCGGTCGGCTCGCGGGCCGCACGGTCGGCGTGATCGCGAACAATCCGCTCCGTCTGGGCGGCTGCCTGAACTCTGAAAGTGCGGAAAAGTCAGCACGTTTCGTGCGGTTGTGCGACGCCTTCGGCATCCCGCTGGTCGTCATCGTCGACGTGCCCGGCTACCTGCCCGGTGTGGACCAGGAGTGGGGTGGCGTGGTCCGTCGCGGGGCGAAACTGCTGCACGCGTTCGGTGAGTGCTCCGTCCCCCGTGTCACCCTGGTCACCCGCAAGATCTACGGTGGGGCCTATATCGCGATGAACTCTCGTTCGCTGAACGCCACCAAGGTGTTCGCGTGGCCCGAGGCCGAGGTCGCGGTCATGGGAGCCAAGGCCGCGGTCGGAATCCTGCACAAGAAGAAGCTGGCCGCCGCCGCGCCTGAGGAGCGCGAGGCGCTGCACGAGGCGCTGGCCATCGAGCACGAGAAGATCGCGGGCGGTGTCGATTCCGCCATCGAGATCGGTGTGGTCGACGAGAAGATCGACCCGGCGCATACGCGGTCGAAGCTGACCCAGGCGCTGGCCGAGGCGCCCGCGCGCCGCGGCCGCCACAAGAACATCCCGCTGTGATCTAGCGCCGAAACTGCATTCCGCGCGGTCGCTACTCGCGATTCCCCGCACGAGATGCAGTTTCGGCGAGAATCTCTGTGGCCGTATCTTCGGCTCGCGCACGGTCCTCTGCGACGAGGCCGATGCGGGTGCGACGGTCGAGAATGTCGTCGACGGTGAGCGCTCCCTCGTGGGTGACCGCGTACTCGAACTCCGCCCGGGTGACGTCGATTCCGTCGGCCACGTGATCGGTCGGCCGCTCGCAGGACGCTCGGGCGATGACGTTCGGCGCCTCGGCACCGAACCTCGCCACCAGCGAACCCGGCAGGTCGGTCGACGATCTTAGCGTCGCAACGGGATTCGACGGCGCGCCCACCAGCGGCAGGTTCCGGGTCCGGCACACCCCCGCCGCCAGACCGCGAAGCTGGACCGTGCGGTTGACGACATCCTCAGCCATGTAACGGTATTCCGTCAGCTTGCCGCCGATCACGCTGATGACACCCGAGGGCGATTCAGTGACGGCATGCTCGCGCGACACGTCGGCGGTGCGGCTCTCGCCCTTGTCGATCAGCGGCCGCAGCCCCGCATAGGACCCCTTGACATCGTCGGGCCGCAGTGCGGTGTCCAGCGCGGTGTTCACGGTGTCGAGCAGGAACGTCACCTCGGCCGAGGTGGGTTCCGGGACATCGGGTATCGGGCCGGGCGCATCTTCGTCGGTAAGTCCGAGATATACCCGTCCGAGTTGTTCGGGCATCGCGAAGACGAACCGGTTGATCTCGCCGGGAATCGGAACCGTCAGGGCGGCAATCGGATTCCCGAACGCCTCGGCATCGAACACCAGATGGGTTCCGCGGCTGGGCCGCAGCTTCAGCGAGTGGTCGACGTCGGCCGCCCACACACCGGTTGCGTTGACGACGGCGCGCGCACGCACCGACATCGACTCACCCGTCAGGGTGTCGGTCAAGGTCACCGAGTCGCGGGACGCATCGGAGGCGGCCACCCGCGTGAGTATCCGCGCCCCGTGCTGCGCTGCCGTCCGCGCGACGGCGGTGACCAGGCGCGCGTCATCGATGAGCTGCCCGTCATAGGCGAGCAGGGCGCCGTCGAGCTCTCGGCCACGCACTCTGGGCGCCAACGTGATAGCGGTCGAGGCGTCGACTCGGCGCGACCTCGGCAGCGTGGTCGCGGGAGTGCCTGCGAGCCGGCGCAAACCGTCCCCCGCGGCGAAGCCGATACGTACCAGTGCCCGGGACGCCATGTTCATCTCGGGAAGCAGCGGGACCAACTGGGGCATCGCGTGCACGAGGTGCGGCGCGTTGCGGGTCATCAGGATGCCGCGCTCGATGGCACTTCTCCTCGCGATCCCGACATTGCCGCTGGCCAGGTAGCGCAGCCCGCCGTGGACCAGTTTGGAGCTCCAGCGACTGGTCCCGAAAGCCAGATCGTGTTTCTCCACCAGAACGACGGAAAGCCCCCGGGTGGCCGCGTCGAGGGCGATGCCCGTTCCCGTGATGCCTCCACCGATCACGACGATGTCGACGGCCTCGCCGCCGGACAGTGCGGCGAGCTCTGCCGAACGCCGCGCCGCGTTCAATGCCGTTGAGCCGGTCATGGTTTCAGATATCCGTTCAATGAATGCGCCAGCTCTACGCTGAGTGCGTCGCGGTCGAGGATCTTTTCCACCATCTGCGCCGACTGGATGGTCGACTGCGTGATGAGAAGGCACATCGCACCCATCTCGTACGGATCGCCGTTACGCACGCTGCCGTCTTCCTGGCCGGCCTTGATCGCCGCGGCGAGGGCGTCGACGAGCAACTGCTGGCTGGTTCCGAGACGTTCGGTGATGTAGACCATCGCCAGCGTCGGCGCGTTGAAGATCACCGACATCACGATCTCGTCGCGGCGGAGATGCTCTGCGATCGCGACGACCCGATCGACGAGGTCCTCGCGACTGACTCCAGCGTCTGGGACGGCGTCGAGCACACCGGAGATTCGCACCGTCAGGAGTTCGGCGATCACCCAGCGGATGTCGGGCCAGCGTCGGTAGATGGTCGGCCTGCTGACCCGGGCGCGGCGGGCGATTTCGGTCATGGTGGTGCGCTCGACCCCATAGGCGAGGATGCACGCCGCAGCAGCGTCGAGGATTCGCTGCTCAACGCTCGATTCCGAGTTACGGATTGACACCATCTGTAATACTGTAACGCATGATTCCGGCTGATGCCCGTCCCAGCGACCCGCCGATGCAGTGGAACGCGTGGGGTGACCCGGCAGCGGCCAAGCCGCTCTCCCCCGCCATCCGATCACTGCTCGAACAGGCGCTGGGCATCGAGGGTGGTGGCGTCGAGGAGCCCACGATCGACCAGGTGCGGCTTCGCCCGTCGGCGTTGTCCGCAGCCGACCGAGAGGGCCTGAGCGCAATCCTCGGCGACGAGCACGTGACGATCGACGACCGCGCCCGCCTTCTGCGCGCCGGCGGAAAGTCCACTCTGGACCTGTTGCGCCGCAAAGACTTCGGGGTCCAGGATGCACCGGACGCAGTGCTCATTCCCGGTACCGAGGACGAGATCGCGAAGATCCTCCGATTCTGCGGCGACCGCAGCATCGCCATCGTTCCGTTCGGCGGCGGCACCAGCGTGGTCGGAGGGCTCGACCCTGCCCGCGGCGACTTCAAAGCCGTCGTCTCGCTGGATCTGCGCAGGCTCGACAGCCTGCACTCCCTCGACGAGGTGTCGTGGGAGGCAGAACTGGGCGCCGGGCTGTCGGGCCCCGAAGCGGAGCGACTTCTCGGAGAGCGTGGCTTCTCGCTCGGGCACTTCCCGCAGAGCTTCCTGTTCGCGACCATCGGCGGATTCGCCGCGACGCGCTCGTCAGGCCAGGATTCCGCCGGCTACGGCCGATTCAACGACATGGTCCGCGGTCTGCGCGCCGTCACCCCGGCCGGCGTCCTCGACCTCGGACGGGCTCCCGAATCGGCAGCCGGTCCGGATCTGCGCCAGCTGCTGATCGGCTCGGAAGGAACTCTCGGAATCATCACCAGGGTCCGCGTTCGCGTCCATCCCGTACCGGAGGCGACACGCTACGAGGCCTGGTCGTTCCCGGACTTCGCGACGGGCGCCGACGCGCTGCGCGCCGTGGTTCAGACGGGCACCGGCCCCACGGTGATCCGGCTGTCCGACGAAGCCGAGACCGGGGTCAACCTCGCAACCACTGAGAGCATCGGCGAGCAGACGATCACCGGCGGATGCCTGGCCATCACGGCATTCGAGGGCACCGAAGCGCACGTGGCGAGCAGGCACGCCGAAACCCAGGACCTCCTGGCCGCCAACGGCGGAACGTCACTGGGCGAAGGTCCCGCGCGGGCATGGGAGCATGGCCGGTTCAACGCGCCGTATCTGCGCGACGCGCTCCTGTCGGCCGGCGCCCTGTGCGAGACGCTGGAGACCGCCACGAACTGGTCCAACGTGCCCGCCCTCAAGGGCGCCGTCACCGAGGCGCTGACGAGGTCGCTGGCCGATTCCGGCACGCCGGCGCTGGTGCTGTGCCACATCTCGCACGTCTATCCGACCGGCGCCTCGCTGTACTTCACCGTCGTCGCCGCACAGCGGGGAAACCCGGTCGAGCAGTGGCGCGCAGCGAAAGCCGCCGCGTCGGATGCGATGGTGCGCACCGGCGCCACCATCACCCATCACCATGCTGTGGGTGCCGACCACCGGCCATGGATGCGCGACGAGATCGGCGACCTCGGTGTCACGATTCTGCGGGCCGTCAAGGCCGCGCTCGATCCGGCCGGAATTCTCAACCCGGGCAAGCTGATTCCATGACACGCGTGACGGTGCTGACCAACCCGGCATCCGGACATGGCAGCGCCCCGCATGCCGCCGAGCGGGCGATCACGCAGCTGCACAAGCGCGGCGTGGACGTCGTCGCGATCGCCGGCCGCGATTCCGCGCACGCGCGGCAGCTCGTCGAGGGCGCCCTCGAGCGTGGGATGGACGCCCTCGTGGTGGTCGGCGGCGACGGGATCATCTCCCTGGCCCTGCAGGTCCTGGCGCAGACCGACATTCCGCTCGGGCTCATCCCGGCAGGCACCGGTAACGACCATGCGCGCGAATTCGGCATCCCGAGCAAGAACCCGGAGGCCGCTGCCGACATCATCGTCGACGGCACAGCAGATCGCGTCGACCTCGGCCGCATCACGGGCGCCGACGGCACCGACCGATGGTTCGGCACCGTGATGGCCGCGGGCTTCGACTCGCTGGTCACCGATCGGACCAACCGGATGACGTGGCCGCACGGGCGGATGCGGTACAACCTGGCAATGGTGGCCGAGATCTCGAAGCTGCGGCTGCTGCCATTCCGGCTGTCATTCGACGGCGGCTCCGAGGTCGACACCGAGCTCACGCTCGCCGCGTTCGGAAACACGAAGAGCTACGGCGGCGGAATGAAGATCTGCCCCGGCGCCGATCCGAAGGACGGCATGCTCGACGCGACGATGGTGGCATCGGCGTCACGTACCCGGCTGATCCGGCTGTTCCCGACGGTGTTCAAGGGCACGCACGTCGACCTGGACGAGGTCAGCACGAAGCGAGCGCGCACGATCAGCGTGGACAGCCCCGGGATCAATGCCTATGCCGACGGTGAGTACGTCTGTCCGCTCCCCGTGGAGGTGTCCGCCGTCCCCAACGCGCTGAAGATTCTCCGGCCGTAACGTTCCGAGAATGGACTGGGCGTTCGAAGCCGAGGTGTTTCAGTGGCGCGGACCCGCGCCGTACTTCTTCGTCCCCATTCACCTATCGGTCGGCCGTTAGCCGACTCCCCTGCTCAGCCAGCTCACCTCGGCACCTTCGCCGCCGTCCCGGTAAGCCTCCAGGGCCTCGTCCCACGCCGTCCCGAGGACCGAATCCAGCTCCGAGGCCAGCATGTCGGCCCCGCCGGCCATCAGTGTCCGCAGGCGCATCTCGCCGACCATCACGTCGCCGTTGGCGCTCATCGCGCCACTCCACAGGCCGAGTTGCGGGGTGTGGCACCAGCGGTGCCCGTCGACACCGCTGCTGGGGTCCTCGGTCACCTCGAAGCGCAGCACGGACCACGAGCGCAGCGCGTTGGCCAACTGGCCTCCGGTGCCGACCGGCCCGACCCAGTTGGTGACGGCGCGCAGCTGACCGGGCATGGCAGGCTGCGGGGTCCACTTCAGATTCGCCCTCGAGTTGAGGGTCGACGACAGAGCCCACTCCACATGCGGGCACACCGCCGCGGGTGAGGCATGGATGTACACCACACCGGTCGTCGCGTCGGCGAATTGGTTCGCTGCACGCATCCTCTACTCCTTCGGTTCCACGAGGGACGTCTTCCCCAACGACCTGGTGGTTTCCGAGCAGCAGATGATCCAGCTGAGCGCGCCTATAAAGTTCTGTGACTTGCGGGTCTATTGTGCCTTGTGAGACGTGTGTTGCGCTAGTCCGCCCCGAACTCTCTTAGGACTTCATCAGACAGCGCAGGCATCACCGAGTGCGCCCATTCGCCGAATTTGCGGTCGGTCAGCACGACGAGCGCAAGCGCGGCGTCCGGATCAACCCACAGGAACGTCCCGGACTGGCCGAAATGGCCGAATGTGCGGGTTGAGTTGGACGCCCCGGTCCAGTGCGGAGATTTGCCGCCGCGGATCTCGAAACCGAGCCCCCAGTCGTTGGGACGCTGGACGCCGAAGCCGGGCAGGACGCCATCGAGGCCAGGAAACTGCACGCTCGTCGCGTCGGCGTGCATCTGTTCCGACACCGTCACCGGCGCGAGCAGGTCGCCTGCGAACGAGACCAGATCGTCGACGGTCGACGTCACGCCGAACCCCGCGGCATCGTTGCCGCCCTCGAGATCGGTGTCCGTCATGCCGAGCGGCTCGAACACCGACTCGGTGAGGTAGCTGCCGAACGCGATCGACGAGCTTGCCTCGATCACCTCGGCGAGCGCGGTGAACCCATAGTTGGAGTAGATCCGCCGTGTGCCCGGCGCGGCGATGACCTTCGACGACGTCATCTCGTAGCCGGCGGTGTGGGCCAGCAGATGGCGTACCGTCGCGCCCGGCGGGCCCGCCGAGGTGTCGAGCTCGACGGCGCCTTCCTCGACGGCCACCTGCGCGGCGCGCGCGACGAGCGGCTTGGTCACCGACGCCAGCGGGAACCGCCGCCCGGTGTCACCGTGGCGGGTCAGAACGCCGGATGGCCCCACCACCGCGGCAGCGGAAGTGGGGACCGGCCAGTCGTCGAGGACGTCGAGAGCGCTCACCGTTGCATTCTGCCCCGGTCCCACTTGCGCGCGATGTAGTAGAAGTTCAGTGGATCGGAGTCGACCTCGCGCACCTGCACGTCGCTGAATCCCGCGTCCGCGAGCATCGACATGGCCAGCTCGCGGCCCCAGCACGTCCCGAGCCCGTCACCGTCGAGGCCCAACGACACGCTCATGCAGTGCATCGTCGACACCGTGTAAAGGTAGGTGGCCAGCGGCACGCCCACGTTGTCCTCGACACGGCTCGACGATTTGATGTCGACCATCAGGAACGTGCCGCCGGGGCGCAGCGCCCGGTAGATGTTCTCCAGCACGCGGCCGGGGTGAGCCTGGTCGTGAATGGCGTCGAACGCGGTGACCACATCGAACGCCTCGACCTCGCCGTAGGCGGCCACGTCTGCCGCCTGGAACGTCGCGTTGGCCAGCCCGAGCTGGCGCGCTTCGCGGATGCCGACACCGAGGCCCTCGTCGGAGAAGTCGATACCGACGAAGCGGCTGGCGGGGAAGGCCTGGGCCATGACGTTGATGGCATGCCCACTGCCGCAACCGAAGTCCGCGACGTCGGCCCCCGCCTGTAGGCGTTCGGGCAGGCCGTCGACCATGGGGAGGATCACGTCGACGAGGGCGGCGTCGAAGACCTCGCCGCTCTCCTCTGCCATCAGGGTGTGGAAGCGCGGATACTCCGAGTACGACAGGCCGCCGCCGTGACGGAAGCAGTCGATGATCTTCTGCTCGACTTCACCGAGCAGCGGGATGAACTGCGCGACGCGGGCCAGATTGTCCGGACCCGCGGCGCGCGTCAGCACCGCGGCGCGCTCCGGGGCAAGCGAATATGTCTGCGTCGCAGCGTCGTAATCGACGATGCGCCCGGCGACCATGCCACCGAGCCACTCCCGGACGTAGCGCTCGTTGAGGCCAGCCGCGTCGGCGATCTGCGTGCTGTTGGCGGCCGGCAGCGTGGCCATGGTGTCGAACAGGGCGGTCTGATGCCCGATCGACAGCAGCAGCGCGACGCTCGCGGCGTCGATGGTTTCGACGAGACGTTGCGCGAAGGCCTCGGTGGACTCGGCGGTGTGCACCGGGTTGACGTTCACAGTTGTCATGGCGATGACGTTAGGGGACAACCTGGTTCGAACGAATCGATCGATCGATGGAATTTCCGTCTCAGCCGATGGTGCAAATGATGCAGATCAGGCGTGTTCGGTGAGTACACCGTGCTGATGCGCCCAGTTCGCCGCCGCGGTGCGGGTCGACACCCCGAGCTTGGCGTAGATGTTGGCCAGGTGCCGTCCCACGGTTTTGTCCGACAGGTGCAGCTGCTGGGCGACCTGCCGGTTGGTGGCGCCACCCGCGATGCGGGACAGCACCTCCAGTTCACGTCGGGTCAGTCCGCCCGGTGTCGGCGTCCCGCAGATACCGGCGGGCTCGACGCCGAGCTGAGCGTAGATCGCGTCCGCGGTCGCGGCGTCGGCCGCAGCGGCATCGTGGTCACCGAGTCCGCGCCGCGCCAGCGACAGCCATTCATACACTTCGGCGGTCTCGTAGCGGGACTGCTGAATCCGGTACTCGCGCAGGGCATTCTGCAGCGCCGTGACCGCCGCGCCGAAGCGACCGCGGCGCACCTCCACGGCCCCGCGGGCGTGTGCCGCCCAGGCGAGAAATCCCGGTGTGCCGAATGCCCGCGCGTCGTCTTCCAATTCGCAGCAATAGCTCTCGGCCTCGTCGAGGGCGTCGCGGCCCAGGGCGATCTCCACAGCTGCCCGCAGCAGGCGAACTCGCGCAAGCCTGTCGCCACCGGCCAGCGCCAGCCGGATCGCCGTCCATGCGCCCGCCGAGTCTCCGCGTCGGCACGCCAGCAGGGCCGCACCCGGCTGCGGATCCATGCCGAGGGCTCTGGCTTGATCGAAAGCTGTTGTCGCACCCGCGAAATCGCCCATCAGGCGACGGACCTCACCGAGTTGGTAGTAGCCCTCGGCAGCGGCCCATCCGTTCACCTCCGACAGGGCGCGGCTGGCTCGCTCAAGCCGATCCTGCAGCACTCGGTAATCGTCGGTGGCTACCTGTACCTGGAGCCGGTGCACATCGCACACCCCGCCGTAGGGCACCGAGCCCGACAGCCCGCACCACTGCTCCATGGACTGCGTCCAGGACCGCATCCGCGGAAGGTCGGCGAGCTTGTGGGTGTGGTGCAGGACGATGCAGTAGATGTCGCCGGCCCATTCGATCGGCACCTGGTCGGCGACCAATGGCAGGATGGCCTCGTCGATCAGCGCGTAGCCCTCGGCGGTGCGCTTGTGCAAGATTGCCTCGAGGCCGGCGGCAATGAGGCCCAGCGCCGTCAGCGCAGGCACGTCCAACCGCACCGCGATCTCCCGCAGCGCCCGGACGTGAGCGCCGAGGGCATCGAGGTCCTGCGCCAGCACCGCTACCACGGCGTCGAGATACAGCAGAAAGCCGTGGGCCCCGCTCTCGTCGGCGGCGGCGAGGAGTCTGCGGGCCCGGTTCATCCAGCCCTGCCCGATGTTGATGTCTCCGCGAACCAGCCACGCCAGCGCGAGCTCGTTCGCCTTCATCGCGGCCGCCACGGGATCGGTTCGGGTGAGTTCTGCGAACACCCGCTCGGCTGCCCGGCTCGCCTCCTTGACGTGGCCGAGCCGCCAGGCCGCGTAGGCGAACGCCTCGAGATCATCGGTCCTCAGCGCCGCATGCCGGCTCGCGAGATCGAAGGCCTCGTAGCTGGCGCGCCAGTCCAACCGCTGGTGCGCGGCACGCGCGGCGGAAAGCAGATCGGTCTGAGTGTCGGTCAACATCGCGCATCTACGGTATCGCTCTGCGGGTCGATCGGCCTGCTCGTTTAGCGAGAGGCATCCAATACCCACGGATCAGCGGCCCGGCTCTATGGACATCGGTTTGGACACTGTTCCACTTCGCGGTCGACCCATTAGGGTTCAGGCATGACTCAGACGGTGCGCGGTGTGATTTCACGTTCGAAAGGTCAACCGGTCGAGGTGGTCGACATTGTCATCCCCGATCCCGGCCCGGGCGAGGTCGTCGTCGACATCCAGGCCTGCGGCGTGTGCCACACCGATCTGACCTACCGCGAAGGCGGAATCAACGACGAGTTCCCGTTCCTGCTCGGCCACGAAGCCGCCGGTCTGGTCGAGTCCGTCGGCGAGGGCGTCACCAACGTGGCGCCCGGCGACTTCGTGATCCTGAACTGGCGTGCGGTGTGCGGCCAGTGCCGAGCCTGCAAGCGCGGCCGCCCGCACCTGTGCTTCGACACCTTCAACGCCGCCCAGAAGATGACATTGACCGACGGCACCGAGCTGACCCCGGCCCTGGGCATCGGCGCATTCGCCGACAAGACCCTGGTCCACGAGGGCCAGTGCACGAAGGTCGACTCGGCCGCCGACCCCGCCGCGGCGGGCCTGCTCGGCTGCGGTGTGATGGCCGGCCTGGGCGCGGCGATCAACACCGGTGCGGTAAACCGCGACGACACCGTCGCCGTGATCGGTTGCGGCGGTGTGGGTGACGCGGCGATCGCCGGTGCGCGACTGGTCGGAGCCAAGCGGATCATCGCCGTCGACACCGACAACCGCAAGCTCGACTGGGCGCGCGAATTCGGGGCCACCCACACCATCAATGCCAAGGAACTCGATCCGGTGGAGACCATCCAGGACCTCACCGACGGCAACGGTGCCGACGTCGTTATCGATGCCGTCGGCCGTCCCGAGACGTGGAAACAGGCGTTCTATGCGCGCGATCTCGCCGGAACCGTCGTTCTGGTCGGCGTCCCGACCCCTGACATGACGTTGGAGATGCCGTTGATCGACTTCTTCAGCCGTGGAGGGTCGTTGAAGTCCTCGTGGTACGGCGACTGCCTTCCCGAACGCGACTTCCCCACCCTCATCTCGCTCTACCTCCAGGGCCGCTTCCCCCTGGACAAGTTCGTCTCCGAACGCATCGGACTCGACCAGATCGAAGACGCGTTCCACAAGATGCACGCCGGCGAGGTACTGCGCTCGGTGGTGGTCCTCTAGTGGGCACCATCGACCGTCTCGTCACCAGCGGCACCTTCGAACTCGACGGCGGTAGCTGGGACGTCGACAACAACATCTGGCTCGTCGGTGACGACAAGGAGGTGGTGGTCTTCGACGCGGCCCACACCGCCGACCCCATCATCGAAGCCGTCGGCGGCCGTCACGTGATCGCCGTGGTGTGCACTCACGGGCACAACGACCACGTGACGGTCGCGCCCCAACTCGGGCAGGCCCTCGACGCGCCGGTGCTCCTACACCCTGCCGATGAGGTGCTGTGGCGAATGACGCACCGCGACAGCGACTTCCGCTCCGTGAACGACGGTGAGACGTTGCAGGTCGCCGGCACCGAGTTGCGTGGGTTGCACACACCGGGGCACTCCCCGGGCTCGGTGTGCTGGTACGCGCCCGAGCTCAACGCGGTGTTCAGCGGGGACACGCTGTTCCAGGGCGGGCCGGGCGCGACGGGCCGCTCGTTCTCGGACTTCCCGACCATTCTCGAGTCGATCTCGGGACGCCTCGGCAAACTGCCCGGCGAAACCGTCGTCTACACCGGGCACGGCGATACCACGACCGTCGGCGACGAGATCGTGCACTACGACGAATGGGTGGCCCGCGGCAGCTGAGCTGCCTATTGAACAGCGGCAGCTGAGCTGCCTATTGAACCGGGGACACTAGCTGCCGAGGACGCGCCGCTTCTCGGCCTGGAATTCGGCCTCCGTCAGCGCGCCTGAATCCCGCAGGGCGGCCAGCGTCTTGAGCTCCTCCATCCGCACGCCGTGGTCGGTGGGCTGGTAGGTGTCCACCGGCGGAGGGATCGGCCCGGGCCACGACGGCTCGTCGAGACTGATCGGAGCCCGAGCCGGCTGCGGCGCCTGCCCCGCGCGGACCATCCAGAGCACCGCGGCAGCAAGCTCGACGACACCTGCGGCGAGCAGCCCCCCGAACACCCACGGCATCCAACCGGGCGAACTGTCGCGACCAAACGCCAGTGCAGGCTTGATGTAGCCATTGACCTCACCCCCGGTCTCGATGTCGTACACGCCCGCCTCGGCGATCTGGGCCGTCCATACCCGCACGCGCACATCGTTGTTCACCGATGTCACCGAACCCATCACCTCGTTAAGCACCGGGTCGGGCAGGCCGTCACGCCCCGCCATGCTGATCCGCAGGGGTGGCACGGGGAAGCCGCCGCCGGAACTACCCGTCACCGCGGTGTGGAAGTTGATCGTGACCTCGCCGTCGGGCAGATGGAGGCTGCCAGAGCCGGGGACGGGGACTTCGCCGTAGGCGTCGAAGTCGTCGAACACCAACGCACCGAGCAACAGCGACACAATGAGGCCGCCGCCTCCGACGACCAGCGTGCACACGGCGACGATCGCCGCGATCTTCGGCCCCAGACGTCTTTTCACCCGCGAAGTGTGTCACGGCCTCACGTTCGGCGGCGCGTTTGCCGCGCGAGTATTACCGTCGGGGGATGGCGGAGTCGAGCATCGTCGTGCGGCCGGAGCCCATGGACAGCGGCTCGTACAGCGCCGCCAGGCGGTTGCAAGCCGCTGGACTCACACCTGCCATTGCCGTGTTCGAGAAGGCCGCCGCCGAGGTGCCGATTCCCAAACCGCCGCAGCCGATTGTGATCGCCGACTACGGCGCTTCCAACGGGCTGAACTCGCTGCTGCCCATCGGTGCGGCAATAGCGGTGCTACGCAAGCGAACCCGTCCTGAGCATTCGGTGCTGGTGGCGCACACCGACCGTCCGGACAACGATTTCTGCGAGATGTTCCACAACCTGGAGAACGACCCGGACACCTATCTGCGCAAGGACCGGGCGACGTTCGCGTCCGCCGTCGGGAGGTCCTTCTACTCCCAGATACTGCCTTCGAACAGCGTCAACCTGGGGTGGAGTTCATGGGCGATCCATTGGCTCAGCCGGGTCCCGTGCGGCATCGAGGACCACATCCAGGTGAACCAGTGCTCCGACGAGCAGGTGCGCGCCGCGTTCGCCAAACAAGCCGCGCACGACTGGCACGAGTTCGTCGCGTTCCGCGGTCGCGAGTTGTGCCCGGGCGGTCGCCTGGTCGTGATGACGATGGCGATCAGCGAGGACGGCGAGTTCGGCTACCGGCCGCTGCTGGCGGCGATCATGGACACTCTGGCCGGACTGGCGGGCTGTGGGCTCATCACCGACACCGAGGTGGCCGCCATGTGCATACCGACCGTCGGGCGCCGCGCCGCCGACTTCGCAGCGCCGTTCGCGCCCTCCGGACGATTCGAACAGCTCGCCATCGACCACGTGGAGGTGTTCGACGGCGACGACCGTTTCTGGAACCGATATCGGATCGACGGTGACGCAAAGGCTTTCGGGGCCAAGTGGGCCGATTTCGCACGGGCCGCGGTATTTCCGGCGCTGCTGAGGGCGCTGCAGGACGATGCGTCCTCTCGCGTGGCCGAGCTGCTCGACCGGCTCGAAGCCGGTGTGGCCGAACGGCTCGCGGCCACTCCCGAACAGATGCAGATTCCGCTCGCCCACGTGGTGCTGGTCAAACGTCCGAAGTGATCGGCACCGCCGTGCGAGCCGGCCTAGCGGATCGTCCCGACGCCAGGGATGAGCGGCAGGTCCAGCGCGGTGACCCAGCCCGGCGACAGATCGTTGACGGCCGGCACGGCGTTGAGGGCACGCAGTCCCGTGGCCAGGCATCCCGCGGCTGCGGCGTCACGTCCCGAACCGTCGGTGAACCGGAACGCGGTCTCCTGGAATATGCTCGGCGTGCCTTCGATGTCGACCCGGTACACGTCGTTCTCGTTGCCGGACGGCCATTCCGGTGCGGCGTCGTGACCGATGCGGTTGACGTGCTCCAGCTGGATACGCGTCTCACCCTGATACACCCCGTTGATGGTGAACCGGACCGCAGCGACGTTTCCGGGCGCGATGATGCCCTTGGCTGTCTTGCGCTCGTCGGGCGTCACCCACTTCTCCCAGGTCGTGGTGATCTCGTCGAGCATGATGCCCGCGGCGTGGGCGATCATCGGAACCGTTGCACCCCAGGCGAAGACGAGGATGTCGGAGTTCTCCAGCATCGGCCGGAACTCCGGCGGCTTGCCGATGCCCATCTCCCGGTCGTAGTCACCCTCGTAGTTGGTGTAGTCCAGCAGTTCGGAGGCGCGGACCTTGCGAACTTCCGAGCACAGTCCCATGAGCGTCATGGGAAACAGGTCGTTCGCGAATCCGGGGTCGATGCCTGTGGTGAAACACGACGACTCACCGAGTTCGCAAGCCACGGTGATGGGTTCGATCCAGTTGGGTGGGTTCAGATGCATCGTGGGCCAGATCCACGGCGTCATCGCGGTGGAGCAGACATCGATTCCCGCCCGCAGGAAGCGGGTGATCAGCTCGATGTTGGCGTCGGCATGTGCAGCAGTCGGACCGTAGTGCACCAGCGCGTCCGGCTTGAGGTCGATCAGCGCGTCGACGTCGTCGGTCGCGGCGAGACCGAGATCCCTACCCAGCCCGCAGATCTCGCCGACGTCGCGGCCGACCTTGTCCGGATTGCTGACTCCGACCCCCACCAGTTCGAAGCGAGGATGCTTGACGACTTCGGCGATCACCATCCTGCCGACGAAACCGGTCCCCCAGATCACCACACGCTTCACCGCAGTTGCGCCCATCTCAGAAGCAGCGTCGCAGGCCGCCGGGCTCACAGATCAGCGGGTACCTGTCGACCGGGATCGGCAGTGGCTCCTTGAAGGTCAGTGTGAACGGGATGTTCACGATTCCCGGTGGCATACCGCAGCCGCCGCTGTGCGAGATGCTGCGCGTGCCCGATGTCTCGGTAAAGGTGAAGACCTCGACCGTCGGCGCGAAGGTGCCGTCCGGGCATTCCATGCCCTCGTTCTTCGGTGTCGTGAAGCTCCACTTTCCGCCGACCAAACGTGCGTCACCGCCGGTGAGCCCGTCCGACGGTCCGACGTGGATCTGACACGCAACCGGCAGCTCGAGATTCACCCGCAGATCACCGACGGTGGGCACACAGGATGGGTACAAGGACCACAAGCCCGTCTGACCCTCGGACACGTAGTTGTAGACGCCCTCCATCACCGGGGTGTCCGCCTGCGCAGGGCCGGCAGCTCCCACCGATGCTCCGGCAAGCACGGCGACCGCGGCCAGACCGCGCAGCATTGTCATGCCGAGCAGTATTTCAGCTCACGGTGGACAAAGTCACGGGTTTGTCGCCTCACGCGTTTTGCCCTGCGGCCTATCGGGTAGACGTCCCGCAGCAAGCTCGAGTCCCGGGGTGGTCGCATATGGCGAGAATGGCGGTTCGCGCCGCTGTTCTCGTCGTATGTGCGCTGATGACGCTGGCGACCGGCTGCTCGACGGGCCAGCGCGTCGATCTGGGGCAGGGCGCGGGCGGCAGCCTTGTCGCTGCGATCGCCGGCGAACCGGACCAACTCGACCCGCACAAGACGTCCGCGTACTTCTCGTTCGAGGTGCTGGAGAATGTGTTCGACACGCTCGTCGAGCCGGACGCCAACCTCGAAATGCAGCCCGCCCTCGCCCAGTCGTGGGAGGTCAGCCCCGACCAGCTGACGTGGACGTTCCGGCTACGCTCCGGGGTCACGTTCCATGACGGCACACCACTGACCGCCGACGACGTCGTCTACTCCTACCGCCGAATCATCGACGAGCAACTCACCAACTCCGACAAGTTCAGCTCGGTGACCGCCGTCGAGGCGCCCGACCCGGAGACAGTGGTACTGCGGGTCAATCGGCCGACGCCGAACATGCTGACCAACCTCGGCGGGTTCAAAGGCATGGCAATCGTGTCGCGCGCCAACGTCGAGAGCGGCCAGATCGCCACCCGTCCCATCGGCACCGGGCCATTCAGCTTCCTGGGGCAGAAGAGCGGTGACTCGATAGCGCTCGGCGCCAACCCGTCCTATTGGGGCGGCCCGCCCGAAGTTTCGGGGGTGACCTTCCGCTTCATCTCGGAGCCGTCGACCGCGCTGTCGGCGCTGCAGGCCGGCGAGATCGACTGGACCGACTCCGTTCCGCCACAACGGGTCACCCAACTGCGTGACGACGAATCGCTGGAACTTGTGGTCACCCCGAGCAACGACTACTGGTATCTGGCGCTCAACGAGGCACGCGAGCCGTGGAACGACGTCCGCGTGCGCCAGGCGATCGCCTACGCCATCGATCGCGATGCGATCGTGCAGGCGACCAGCTACGGCACCGCCGCGAAGAACCAACTCGCGATCCCCCAGGGCAACCCGTGGTTCACGCCGTATGACAGATACAGCTCGGGCGGAGTGGACAAGGCGCGCGAACTGCTGGAACAGGCCGGCGCTGCGCCGTCGAGCCTCGACATGCTGGTCACCACCGAATATCCGGAGACGGTGACCGCGGCCCAGATCATCGCGGACAACCTTGCACCGCTTGGCATCACGGTCGACATTCGGACCGTCGACTTCGCCACGTGGCTCGACGAGCAGAACTCGGGCAACTTCGACATGCTCATGATGGGGTGGCTCGGCAACATCGACCCTGACGACTTCTACTACGCCCAGCACCACACCGACGGCACGAGCAATGCCCAGAAATTCTCCGACCCCGAGGTGGACCGCCTGCTCGACGCCGGCCGCGTCGACACCGACGAGGCCAGCCGGAAAGCCGTCTATGCCAAGGCGGCAACGCTGATCGCCGACGAAGTCAGCTACATCTACCTGTACAACCCCTCGGTGATCCAGGCCTGGAATCCTGCCCTGTCCGGCTACGAGGCCCGACGCGACGGCGCGGTGCGGTTCCGCAGCGCGACGCTGAACGCGGACGGGGGGACGTAGCCGTGGTCCTTCGCTTTATCGCGCGCAGACTGTTGTATTCCGCGGTGGTGCTGTTCGGCGTCTTGGTCGTGGTGTTCGCACTTGTGCACCTGGTGCCGGGCGACCCGGTGCGGATCGCACTGGGTACCCGCTACACCCCGGAGGCCTACGAGGCGCTTCGCTCGGCCAGCGGTCTCGACCGCCCGCTGATCTCACAGTTCTTCGGCTACATCGGTTCGGCGCTGACCGGGGATCTGGGTGTCAGCTTCCGCAACGGCGATCCCGTCACCCTCACCTTGCTGGAGCGGCTGCCCGCCACACTGTCGCTCGGTTTCGCCGGCATCGTCATCGCTCTGGCGCTCGCGCTGCCCGCGGGCATCTACTCGGCGCTGCGCGGGGGCAAGCTCAGCGACGTGATCGTGCGTGTCACCAGTCAGTTCGGCGTCTCGATCCCGGACTTCTGGATGGGCATCCTGCTGATCGCGCTGTTCTCGACGGTCCTGGGCTGGCTCCCCACCTCGGGATACCGGCCGCTGTTCGAGGATCCGGCGGGCTGGCTGCGCCACATCATCCTGCCCGGCGTGACGATCGGCGTTGTCGCGGCGGCGATCCTGACCCGGTACGTGCGATCCGCCGTCCTGGAGGTGGCCGCGTCGGGCTATGTGCGCACCGCCCGTTCGAAAGGATTGTCACCGCGCATCGTGACGTTCCGGCACACCGTACGCAACGCGCTCGTGCCGATCCTGACCATCACCGGCATCCAGCTGGCGACGCTGCTGGGCGGCGTCATCGTCGTCGAGGTGGTGTTCGCCTGGCCGGGCCTGGGCCGCTTGGTGTTCAACGCGGTCGCCGCCCGTGACTACCCGTTGATCCAGGGCGCGGTCTTGCTGATCGCCGCACTGTTCCTGGTGATCAATCTGCTCGTCGACGTGCTCTACGCCGTCGTTGACCCAAGGATCCGATTGGGATGACAGTCCACAAGACCGACACCGACACCGGCCGGCTGGCGTCGTGGCGGTTGCTCGCCCGCAACCCGGTGACACTCGTCAGCTCCGTGGCTCTTGTCGTGGTGGCTGTCGTTGCAGTGACCGCGAATTGGATCGTCCCGTACGGCATCAACGACGTCGACGTACCGAATGCACTTGCCCGGCCCAGCGGCTCGCACTGGTTCGGCACCGACGAACTCGGCAGGGACGTGCTGTCCCGGGTGCTGGTCGCCACGCAGGCGTCGATGCGGATCGCGGTGGTCAGCGTGGCGTTCGCCGTGATCGTGGGGGTGACGATCGGCCTCATTGCCGGGTATCGCGGCGGATGGCTCGACGCCGTGCTGATGCGCGTCGTGGACGTGATGTTCGCGTTTCCGGTGCTGCTGCTCGCGTTGGCAGTCGTGGCCATCCTCGGCCCGGGAGTGACGACGACGATCCTGGCGATCGGCATCGTCTACACACCGATCTTCGCGCGGGTCGCGCGGGCGAGCACACTGGGTGTGCGCACCGAACCGTACGTGTCGGTGTCCCGCGCGATGGGCGCCGGTGACCTCTACATTCTGTCGCGCCACATTCTGCCGAACATCGCCGGGCCGCTGATCGTCCAGACGTCGCTGTCGTTGGCGTTCGCGATGCTCTCCGAGGCCGCTCTGTCGTTCCTGGGCCTGGGAATTCAGCCGCCGCAGCCGTCGCTGGGGCGGATGATTTTCGACTCCCAGGGCTTTGTCACGATGGCGTGGTGGATGGCGGTGTTTCCGGGGGCCGCGATCTTCGTGATCGTGCTCGCGTTCAACCTGTTCGGTGACGGGCTTCGTGACGTGCTGGATCCCAAGCAGCGCACCACGATCGAGGCACGGAGGCGGGAGCCGACCAAACAGCCACGGAGGCGTGAGCGTTGAGCGTCCTGAGCGTGAAGGATCTCGGTGTGCGCATCGGAGCGCGCACCGTCGTCGACGGCGTCTCGTTCGACGTCGATCGTGAGAAGACGGTCGGCATCGTCGGCGAATCCGGCTCCGGCAAGACGATGACCGTGCTCGCTGCCACGGGTCTGCTCGACGCTCCCGGCGCGCGGGTGTCGGGATCCAGCACGCTCGGGGGCGAGGTGCAGTTGGTGGGCGCGACGCCCCGGGTGCTTCGCAGCGTGCACGGGGCCCGGATCGGGTTCGTCTTCCAAGATCCCGGCACGTCGCTCAACCCCTTGCTGACCCTGGAACGCCAGATCACCGAATCGCTTGAGACACATCGGGATCTGACCCGAAGAGCCGCGACTGCGCGCGCCGTCGAGCTCCTCGATGCCGTCGGTTTGCCCGATCCCGAGGTGCGGCTGCACGCCTACCCGCACCAACTTTCGGGCGGGCAGCGCCAAAGGGTGATGATCGCGATCGCGCTGGCGTGCGACCCCGAGTTGCTGATCGCCGACGAACCCACCACCGCGCTGGATGTCACGACGCAGGCGCAGATCATCGAGCTGGTGCGGACGCTGCAGCACGATTTCGGGACCGCAGTGGTGTGGATCAGCCACGACCTCGGCGTCATCGGCCAGGTAGCCGACGACGTGACGGTGATGCGGGACGGCGCGACGGTCGAGCAGGCGCCGATCATGGATGTCTTCGACCGTCCCCGCGAGGACTACACCCGCGACCTGCTGGCGGCACGGCCTGTCCTCGACCGTTCCGGGCCGCCCGCGGTCACCGATGCGGAGAGCCTGTTGGAGGTGCGCGGACTCGATGTCCGGTTCACCGTGTCCACCCCGGCCGGGCGCTCGACCGTGCATGCGGTCAAGGACGTGTCGTTCCAGATCCGGCGTGGCACCACGCTGGGCCTGGTCGGCGAGTCCGGTTCGGGCAAGTCCACCGTCGCCGCGGCACTGACCGGGCTGGTCAAGCCGGACGCGGGTGAGGCGACACTGGCCGGGGAAGACGTCCTGCACGTCAAGGGAACTGCCGCCAAGCAGATGCGCCGCCGTATCGGGCTGGTGTTCCAGGATCCGTTCTCCTCCCTGAATCCGCGTGGCCGCGTTGACAATGCGATCGCGGAGCCACTGGTCGTCCACAAGCTCGCCGACGGCAAAGATGCCCGCAGGCGGCGCGTCCACGAACTGCTCGAACTGGTCGGGCTTCCCACCGATTTCGCCCGGCGCTATCCTCATGAGCTCTCCGGCGGACAGCGCCAGCGGGTCAGTATCGCCCGCGCGCTGGCCGCAGAGCCGGATCTGCTGATCCTCGACGAGGCCACGGCATCGCTGGACGTGTCCGTCCAAGCGCGGGTTCTGGACCTGTTGCTGCGGCTGCAATCCGAACTCGGACTCACATACCTGCTCATCGGCCACGATCTCGCGGTGATCCGCCGGCTGAGCCACCAGGTGCTCGTGATGCGCGACGGTGGCGTGGTCGAGAACAGGCCCGCAGACGAGTTGTTCGCCTCGCCTGAACAGGAATACACCCGCCACCTCCTCGCGGCCGTACCGCCGGTGAAACCACGCGCCGCCATCTGAGCGAAGGGCCCGTGAGAAAGTCATGGGCATGAGTCAACTGAGCGGCAAGGTCGCACTGGTCACGGGAGCGTCGGCAGGGCTGGGCGCCGCCACGGCGAAACTGTTCGCCCAGCGGGGTGCCACGGTCTTCGGCATTGCACGCGACGCCTCCCGCATGGCCGAGGTGTTCGCCGACATCCCGAACGGCAGCTTCCGGTCCGTGGACGTGACGTCGTCGGACGCGTGCGCTCAGGCGGTCGCCGACTGCGTCGCGGAGTTCGGAAGGCTCGACGTCTTGGCCAACATCGCCGGATTCCACAAGATGCGGCACACCGTCTCGATGACCGACGACGATTGGGCCACGGACCTGTCGGTCAACTTGAACGGGCCGTTCTATCTGTGTCGTGCGGCGCTACCCCATCTGCTGGAGACGGGCGGCAACATCGTCAACGTCGCGTCGATCGCCGGAGTCGAGGGCGAGGTCTATTCGGCCGGCTACTGCGCCGCCAAGCATGGACTGATCGGCCTCACACGGGCGCTCGCCATCGAGTTCACCAAGGAGAAGCTGCGGGTCAACGCGATCTGTCCGGGCGGGATGCCGACCGCGCAGAGCACCGAGTTCGAGGCGCCGGACAACGCCGACTGGGACCTCATCCTGCGGATCGCCTCACCACGGGGGTTCATGGAGACCGAGGACGTCGCCAAGACGATCGCGTTTCTGGCGAGCGACGACGCCGCCGCGGTGCACGGCGCCATCTATCGGGTCGACAACGGCAAGGGTGCCGGCTGACTCGCTGCCGCGCAGGCGGCCCGAATGCCGGAAACCGCACAACCGCAGAACCACCAAGGCCGGCAGCGACCAGGAGTCCGACCCGGAGAAACCTACAGCTTGAAGCGTCCGGCGAAGCCGCGCAGCGGCAGGTCGGCGCTGGTGATGATCCCAGGTCGGGCTGCCACCACGGACTTGATCGACGCCAGCGCCGGCATACCGGTGACCGTCATCCCGATCGAAGCGAAGCTCGCCGGATCGGAGAGGTCGACGCCGGGCTTCGGGAAGATCATGTGTTTGTTGTAGATGTTCGGATCACCCTTGATCTGGGTGATGTAGCAGCCCTTGATGTCCCAGCTCGGATCGGTGTGCGGGGTCATCTGCCACTCCAGGTGCGTTTCGACGCGCGGGACTCCGTCCACCATGCCCTGGTACTTGATGTAGTTGCCGCCGAGTGAACCCTTCGGCAGCTTGTACCAGCCGAGGTCGACGTCCTTGGTGCACGCACCGAGCTCGTAGCTGAAGGTCACCTCGTCGAGGGTCAGATCGAAGCAGTCGGCCATCATGTAGACGCTGTCGGCGAACACGCGGGTGTACTTTTCCAACTTGCCCGGGATTTCCGGGTCGTCCACGGGCGCACCGTATCCCACCTCTATCCAGGTGTCCTTGGAGTGATGGCAGGACACGTCGACGGACTCGATGGTCGTGATGTTCTCGATCTCGGCGACGTCGGCGGAACACACCACGCCGAGGATCTGGTTGAGGCCGGGGTTCATGCCGGTGCCGTAGAACGTGGAACCGCCCTTCTCGCAGGCCTTTTGGAGTAGCTGGGTGACGGGCTTGCCGGAGGGATGCGGGTGGTTGCGGTCGCGGTGCCAGCCGGTGATCCAGTCTGCGGTCGTGACGATGTTGATTCCGGCCTCGAGCACCGTGACGTAGAGGTCTTCGTCGGGGAACACACCGTGGAAGGTCACCACGTCCGGTTCGGCGGCGATGATCTCCTCGATCGTGCCTGTCGCCGTCACCCCGTTGGGCGCGATCCCCGCGAGTTCGCCTGCATCCTTGCCGATCTTGTCCGGTGAATAGCAATGCACGCCAACGAGTTCGAGATCGGGCTGGTCGGCCATCCGCTTGATCATCTCGGAACCGACATTGCCGGTTGCCACCTGGAAAACCCTGATCGTCATCGAGAACCTTTCTGGGAGAGTCAGTGAGCCGATTGGGCAGCGAGCTCGGCGGCGCTGCCCCCCTTGCCGTCTGGATAGAACTTCTTGGCCCACTCACGGATCGCAGTGAAGCCCTTCATTTCCGAGCTCGACAGAGCGGGCGGATCCGAATAGCGCTGGTGTGCCCAGATGTGGATGTCCTGACGAAACTGGCGGATGACTTCGAGGCCGAATTCCTCGGCCTTGGCCCGGGCACGCTCGGGGTTGCGCACCTCACCCTTCGGCCTGCCGATGTAGACCATGAACCGCACGTCGGAGGTGGAATCGTCGACCGGGGTGATCGCCGAGATGGTGCGGTTGTCGATCATCCCCCAGCTTTTGGTCACCGCGATGCCGAGTCCGCCGTTGATCGCCTCGACCCCACTGCCGACGTCCTCGATCTTCTGCGCATCGTCACCTTCGAAGGTGATCGTGAAATCGACGTAGGAGACCGGCTCGTCGAAATCGTGACGGGTGAAGATCGGGTTGATGGGCGTGCCGTGCACATACTTGAAGTGCGCGAAGTCGACTCCGTTTTCGAGTACGTACTGGGGGTGCATCTCGTGCCCCTGCTCGAACAGCCGTTGCTGCGGGTAGTAGTCCTCGATCGTCGAGTCGTCGCCGAAGCTGGCGAAGATATCCGGCGCTTCGAAGAAGGGGTCGCGGTTTTCGGTGTCGTGCCAGATGTAGACCGACTCGTTGCGTTCGACGACGGGGTAGGTCTTGATGCGGCGCCCCCGGTTGGGCCGGTCCTCGTAGGGGATGCAGACATTGCGGCCGGCCTGATTCCATTGCCATCCATGGAAGGGGCACTGAAGCACCTCACCGTGCACGGTGCCGCCGAACCCCAGGTGCGCTCCAAGGTGTTCGCAGTAGGCGTTCATGACGGTCAGTGCGCCGGACTCCGCACGCCACGCGATCATCTCCTGACCGAAGTACTTCATCGCGTGCACGTCGCCGATCCCGATCTCGTCGGACCACGCGACCTGGAACCAGCCGGTCGGTTTCATCGACAGAGGCGGTTTGGCCATGGACCGAATCGTAGAGCACTCAATGAAAGAAACATAGTGGCCTCTACGAAAACTCTGTAGTCTCCCTGTCATGACCGACGTCGATGCGCCCACCCGGCGACCCAATCGGCGCGGACAGGCCACGCGGGAGAACATGCTGGAGGCGGCATTGAAGTCGCTGGCTTCCGGCGAACCGGGGTCGGTGTCGGCGAACCGGATCGCCAAGGACATCGGCGCGACCTGGGGGGCGGTGCAATATCAGTTCGGGGACGCGGACGGTTTCTGGGCCGCGGTCCTGCACCGCACCGCCGAACGCCGGGCGGACGTGTTCGCCGCTGTCGAGGCCGACGCGCCGCTGCGCGACCGGGTCGCAAGCATCATCGACACGCTGTACGACGGACTGGCAGAACCTGATTCGCGGGCCATCGAGAACCTGCGGGCTGCACTGCCCCGCGACCATGCCGAGTTGGAGCGGCTGTACCCGCAGACCGCGGCCGAGCTCTATTCCTGGGGGCAGTCGTGGCTGGAGATCTGCCGCAGCGCGTTCTCCGGCCTGGGCGTCGATCCGGAGCGCGTCAGCGAGGTCGCCACGCTGATCCCGGGCGCGATGAGGGGTCTGGTGTCGGAACGCCAGCTCGGCTCCTACGCCGATCTCGACGTCGCCCGCCGCGGGCTGACGAATGCGCTCGTCGCCTACCTTCAGGCCAAGGACTAGCCCCAGAGGGACATCAGCGTGACGTAGGTTGCCGTGCCGACCAGGATGCTCAGCAACGCCTGCCGGCGCCACACGTGCAGCCCCGCTGTCGTTGCGACGGCGACGATCAACCACAACAGCTGACCGGTCGTGTCACCCGCGACGGTCGTCAGCGTGTAGATCGCGAGGATGGCCATGACCCCGAGTGGCATGTGGACGCTCAGGTACTTGACGACCACGCTGTCTCGCAGCGGCACCAGCACGGCGAACGGTAGCGCGCGCAGGGCCCAGGTAATGCCGGCACTGACCACCACCAGCAGGACGATGTATCCGTTGTCGGGCACCGTCACGTCCGCCCTGCTCTGCGCTGCAACAACATCCGCGCCACCAGCACACCGGTGAATGCGGTGAAAGCCGAGACCAGCATCTGGTCCGGCACCATCAGCCACGCCCCGACCGCGCATGCCGATGCGATCACCGCGGTCGGCCAGTCCGGGCGCTGACGAAACGCATCGATACCGAGGACGATGAACAACGCGGTCAGCGCGAAGTCCAGGCCGACGAGGCGGTCGATCGGCAACGCTTCTCCGACGAGCCCACCGAGCGTGGCACCGGCTACCCACAGGAGATGAAACAGCAGTTGCATCAACAGGATCGGACGGGTGGTCCATGTCTGCGCCTCAGGACTGACCCCCACGGCGTACGCCTCGTCGGACAGCGTGTAGGTGCTGTAGGCCTTGCCGAGCACCCCGCGGACGCGGCTCAACGGGAACGACAAGGCGTAGAAGACGTGACGCGAGTTCACCACGAAGGTCGTCAGCGCGACGGTCACGATCGGAGCGGCCGTCGCGGCCAGGTGCACCATCAAGAACTCCAACGACCCCGCGTAGATGACGGCGGCGAACGTGGGCGCCCACCACCACGCGAGCCCGGCATGGACCACCAGGAACCCCAGCGCCATACCCAGCGGTATGAACGCCAGTCCGATGGGCGCCGACAGTGCGAGCACAGCGCGCAACGAGTGGTCGGGCGCTGGGCCTGGAGACACCGGACTCGGCGACACCGAAAACACCTCCTGAAGGGATATCAAAGAACTAGCTTTTCACGAGTGGACATCTTCGATGACTGGCACCGCGACGGCGCGACGTTCACCTGGGTTTCCACCACAGCGTCCAACGCCGGAGCCGAGGTGGAGGTGTTCTGGCGCCGCACCGGAACACCGGGCGCGCCGGCACTGGTCTGTGTGCACGGTTTCCCGACGTCGGGAGTCGACTACCACGGGCTCGCGCGGGAACTGGCGGCCGAGTTCGACATCTACGTGCTCGACTTCCCCGGGTACGGAATGTCCGACAAACCGCCGCAGCCCTATACCTATTCGCTCTACGACGATGCGCGGCTGCTGACCCACGCGATCACCACCGTGTGGGAGCTCGACGACTTCCGGATGATCACCCATGACCGCGGCAGCAGCATCGGCATGATCGCGCTGGGAATGCTCGACGAGATCGGTGCGCTGCCGGTGGACGTTTTCCTCACCAACGCCAACATCTATCTGCCGCTGGCGAATCTGACGGCGTTCCAGGTGGCGCTGCTCGACGACGCCACCGGCCGTGCGACCGCAGCGGCCACAACACCGGAGATGTTGGCCGCAGGCCTCGGAGCAACGACGTTCACGCCGCGGCGCGGCGGCGACGATCCCGAGATCACCGCGTTGGCCCGCTGTTTCGCCCACAACGACGGAGTCCGCGTGTTGCCCGACACCGTCAAGTATCTCCACGAGCGCGCCGCCGACGAGACCGGTTGGCTGGAGCGACTATCCACGATCGAGGTTGACACCACACTGATCTGGGGGCTGCACGACAGCGTCGCTCCCCTGCGCGTGGCCAACCACGTCTGGCAGGCCTATCTCAGGAATCAGCCCGGCCGCAACCGCTACTGGGTGGTGCCCTGCGCCGATCACTATGTCCAGTGCGATGCGCCCGCAGAACTGGCGCAGATCATCCGGCTCACCGCTGCGGGGTCGGCCATCGAATTGCAGACACTCGGTGGGCGCCCCGATGGCGCCGTCCTGGTGGACCGGTCAGACGGCGACGGATAGCACTGGCGCGCCGTAGATTTCGACGGTGTCGAAGGCCGCTGCGATTGCGGAGCGCTGGGCCAGGGTGAGCCCCTGCTCCGATGCCGAGCTCAGCACTGCCGCCCGCGCGTCGGCGAACTGCGCTGTCGCGCTCAGCCGCGGGATCGAATGGTAAAAGACCTTGGCCCAGGTCACATCGGAGACGCCGACGGTGGCCGCGTCGGTCATCATCAGGTACGCGGCGTGGCTGAAGATCGTGCTGTTGACGTGCTCGCCCTTGTCGTCGCCGCTGCCGGTGTATGCCTTGCTCAGCCGGTCGCGATAAGGCCCGTAGGAGGTGGTGACCGAGGTCGGGTCGGCGAGATTGCGGATGGTGCCGTTGCCGGAATCCTCGGCGATCAACCACCGATCGGCCCCGCTGGCCCCTTCGACGAGGACCCCGAAAATGTCCGCATAGGCCTCGTTGAGCGCCCCGGGCTGGCCGGAGTCCAGCGCCGTGTCGCCCAGGATGCTGCTGATGACGGCGTGGGTGAACTCGTGGGCGACGATGTCGACGTCGGCCTGCAGCACCCCTGTGTCACCGAAGGCGAACTGCTGAATCGTCGGATCCCAGAACGCATTCGTATAGCCCAGCGGCGACGAAGCCGGCCGGTAGCGGATGCTGATGACGATCTTCGCACCGTCACCGTCGTAAGACTGGCGTCCGAGCACGTTCTTGAAGTAGTCGTAGACAACTGCGGCGTTCGCATGCGCGGACACCGCCGAAGTGTCCCAGCCGAACAGGCTTCGCTTGACCACCTTGCCGGGCAGGACCGGCGAGCCGAGGCCGAACAGCCCGTACGAGGTCTTGTACGTCGTGATGTTGCGTGTCGGGTCCGACATCTCGGAGGAGCTGAACCACAACACCTTTCGGGTGTCGATCGTGATGGTTCGGGTGTCGCCGAGCCAGTCCTTCGCCGTGGTGACCGCAGCGGCCGCCTGCGCGTTGGAAACGGTGACGATGACGGTGCCCGCGTCCTCGCCGTCGGCGTGGATCATCACCGTGGCACCCGACGGGGCGAGCTCACCTGTGTCGGGGACGTGCACCACCACGCGCCACGCGAGCGCGGGCGTCTCGTCGTCGGTGACGGTATAGACGACCAGATCGTTGGTGAAGGTGCTTGCGGAAAGGAATGTTCCGATCGATGCCGGGTCGGCGTTCGGACCGAGGTAGGCGCTGGAGGCGACGCGGCGGACCTCGGCGTCCTCGTCGATGGAGGCGTCGGGGGTGATGTTGAAATCGTCACCGAGAGCGCGGTAGTAGTTGAACACGCTCGTGACGTCACCGTCGGCGTCGGTCACCAGAACGACTTCACTGCCGAGAACCGTGATGCCGCCGATGGTTTCGGTGAACCGGTAGAAGCGCTCGAGTGTGTCGCCGTCGCCGACCGTCGATGCGGAGACCTCGGCGAGGTCGGCGAAGTCCGAGGGAGCGCCGAGCACCGGTGCGAGTGCGTTCAGGACGGCGGCGGCGTCAGCGGCATTCACCACCACCTGGTCGGTGAATCTGCCTTCGATCACCCGAACGGCGCCCGCGCTGCCGGTGGTGACCTCCACACCGTCGCGTGAGCTCAGCCCGTCGATGTCCAACGTGGATGGAATGCCAAGGCTCGCAGGTGATGTCGCCGCGATGGACACCGTCACCTCGGTGGGCCTGGCAATGCCGAGAAGTCCGAGCAACCCGTGCACATGGAACGGATTGCCTGAGGTGTCGTCGACGCGGATGGTGAACGTGTCGGCGCGGCCCGCGGCCGCGGCGCCGGGCGTATAGGCGAAGCGCCCCAGCGCGTCGATCACCACGCGGCCGTGGGAAGGCCCGGAGACAAGGACGTAGGTGAGTGCCGCGTCGTCGTAGTCGACGGCATTGAGATTGCCCGCGACCACACCGTCGGGTCCGGGGCCCGACATGATGACGCCGGCGATCGGACGCTGATTGTTCCAGGTGTACTGAGATTGGCGGACAGCCAACCACAGCGACTCGACCAGCCCCGACACCGGTGTGACCGGCGCGGGTGCGTCGTCGTCGGCCGAGCGCAGCCCCACCCAGGTCAGCACGTCGGTGACGATGCTCTCGGCGGTGACGGGGCGCGCACTGACCAGGCTGCCCACCGTGGGCTCACGTTCGACCGCCGGGGCGGGCGCGGCGGCTGCGAACTCGGTCGCGGCCTCCGTCGTGTCGACCTCGGCGGTATCTTCCACGGCGGCCGCGGTGATGTCGGAAGACGGCTCTTCGTCATCGGCAGCCGCATCGGCAAGCGTCGCTCGCGAGCGCTTGTGCGACTGCGTGCGCATGCCGGCCTCGGCCGTCTCGGCTGCCTCGACCTCGGCTTCGATGTCGGTGTCGGCGTCGTCGGCTTCGGCATCGGTGTCGTCGACTGCCGCGTCCGTTGAGGTGTCATCGGCGGCGTCGGCGGGGTCGCTGCTGGGGCCCGCGGTCGTCGACGCGTCGCCGGACGCGTCGTCCGATTGCGAGGTGCCTTCAGTGTCCGCGGGGCTCGCGACGGCGACACCCTGGCCGACGACCATACCCACACCGATGCCGGCGAGGACGAGCCCCAAGTACAACCCCAGCCTTGGACCACCCGGCGTCCGCGACTTCAGGCACCCATCCACAGTGACCCCTCACATTGCGCTCAGCGAGGAACGTACCATCGCTCAGCAAACTTTCCGGACATTCCGGCGACGAGCATCGAAACTCGGGCTTCGGCCTGCGGAAAGCCACCGCAATCAGTTTGCAGAGGCAAATTCGACGATCAGCTCGGACACCGACCGCGGCTAGTCGATCCGCTTCTTCCAGATCACGACGTAGACGAGCATCGAGGCAACCAACCCGATGATGACCCACATGACCAGCAGGATGTCGATCCACGCGCCCGGGGGCGGTGCCCCGGGAAGAATGTTGCGTAGCGGAACGACCGCGAACAGCATTGCCGCATACCAGGTGAGGAACGGCATCTGGAACTCTTTTCTCCTGAAGAAGACCTTCAGTGAGGTATAGAGCGCCAGTGTCGGCAGCATGATCAGGACGAGGCAGATACCGATGTCGAAAGCCAGCGGGCCGAGCGCGCGCTTGAAGGTGAGCTGTACGGCTTCGTCGCCGGCCTGTGAATAGGACTGCGGCGACGGCGGAACCATTTCGCTCGAGATGTCCCACCCCTGGATTGCTGCCTCGATCTCGACGCGCGCGGGCTGGAATTCGCGGGCGTCACCCTCCCCGACCAGCACGTCGGCGCTGATCGCGTCCGTCTTATAGGCATCGAAGGGCCACGTGGTGGGGTCCCCGCTGACATCGATGGTCGTTGTCACCTCGGCCGGTGCGGCACCGGCGGGGAAATTCAGATCTCCCAACGTGTTCCACGGGTACAACCGCACCGAGAGATCCTCGGTCAACACGTCGAGCCGAGGATCGGTCAGCCCGTCCTCGGGAATGACGAGCACCTTCGCATCGACTTTGTTGTCCAGGGTCTTGATGCCGGTGACGGTCACCAGCACGACGGTTTCGGAGCCGTCGCCAAAGTCCGGGCTGTCCAGTTCGCGGGCCGATCCGGAGAAGAACCAGTAGGCGAACACCGAAGCCGCGTAGAGCAGCACCACGACGAGGACGACCACGATCGCCGCTGCGGGGCCCCGTTTGGGCGACTCCGCCGCACTGTGTTTACCGTCAGGACTGCCCTCGGCATCGGTCGTTGCCTGCGTCATGGGCGAATGCTATTACGTGTGCGTCAATTCATCCGCGGTATATGGCCAAAGTTGTTTCGTTATTCGGATCAGTGATCGCGCAAAATGCGGACGGTTTCGCCCCCGTCCGTGCCGCCGGAGAGAATCCGTATGTCCGCCACGTCATATTCCGACACCTCGGCCGACAGCATCGATACCTGCTGCTCGTCGCTCGGCCCGCTGCCGCGGAACGCGTCCACCGCGGCCTGCGACTCCCAGCGTTCGTACACGTTGATCCGGCCGGCGTCGATCACGTCGGCACTGATCGCGAAGTCGAGGCAGCCCGCCGCACGGCGTGCCTGCTCGACCACAGCCACGCAGCCGTCGAGATACGCCCCGCGCAACCGGGGGTCGACCATGAGGTGCCCCGAAACGATCACCATGGACTCCCTCCTTCCACTGTCGCCGGTACAGACACCCCGAAGCCGGAAAAATCATCGACCCGTACTCGGCTACCGTTTCCACAGTGACCGACCCGCCGTTGCGCCATTCCTGTCGCGCACTTCTCGTCGACGGCGACAGCGTCCTTCTCGCCCGGCACCGAGTCGACGACTACGTCGTGTGGGCCGGCCCCGGCGGGGGTGTCGAGCCCGGTGAGACCCACGTCGAGGCGCTCGCCCGGGAGTTGCACGAGGAAACCGGTCTGGTCCTGACCGCCGACCACGCACCACGGCTGGTGTGGATTCAGAGCGTCACGATGCCGTGGATGCGCGCGCAGGGCTTCTCCGGCGTCGTCAACCACTATTTCCTGATCCCCGTCGACCAGTTCACACCGGCAAGCGGTGTGCCGCCCGAGTCGCCCGGCCACCCGGATTCCGAAGGGATAGTCGAGCAGCGATGGTGGCCCTTGGCGGCCATGGATGCCGCCCATACCGCCGGCGAGCTGTTCTCGCCCCGGGCGTTGCCAAAACTGTTGCGAGAGTTGCTCATCGAAGGGCCGCCGGCAACTCCCGTGGCGCTCGGGCTCTAGTGGCCTATGGTGGATCGGGTGACTCTTGCTCTGGGCCCGGTGCTGCGACATGTCGGCGAGACGACCGCCGTGGTGTGGGTGCAGACCGACGCACCGGCGGAAGTCGAGATACTCGGCTGTTCCGCGAAAACATTTCAAGTCGACCAGTGTCACTACGCATTGGTGGTCGTCGAGGGGTTGGCCCCCGACTCGGTGTTCCAGTACGAGGTGCGCATCGACGGGGTGAAGGCCTGGCCCGAACCTGACTCGGAGTTTCCGCCCAGCGTCATCAGGACACGAGGCCCCAGGACCGCCGATCGACTGAAGGTCATCTTCGGCTCATGCCGCTATCCGAAAACCGGTGACGCAAAGCTGGACGACAAGCTCGGACTCGACGCGCTCGATTGCTTCGCCACCCGCCTGACATCGATGCCGGTCGAAGAGTTGCCGGACGCGCTGATACTGCTCGGGGATCAGGTCTACGCCGACGAACTGACTCCCGACGCCCGTCGCCAGCTGGCCGGCCGCCGGACCTCCAAGCGGCGGCCGCCGGACGAAGTCGTGACCTATACCGAGTACGAGCGGCTCTACCGGCACACGTGGGGCGACCCCGAGATTCGGTGGATCCTCTCGACGTTGCCGACCGCGATGATCTTCGACGATCACGACATCCGCGACGACTGGAACACCTCCGCGCCGTGGAGGGCGGAAGTCAACCAGAAGCCGTGGTGGCGCGACCGAATTCATGCCGGGCTCGGGTCCTACTGGGTGTATCAGCATCTCGGTAATCTCAGTCCCGCCGAACTGGCGGCCGACGAGGACTACCAGAAGGTGATGGCCGCCGAGGGTGACTGCTGGCCCCTTCTGGTCGAACTGGCCGACCGCGCCGACTACGAGGTCGACGGCGACAAGGGTCTGCGATTCAGCTTCCGATGGGATCTGGGACGCAGCCGCCTTGTCATGGTGGATTCCCGCAACGCCCGGATCCTCGACAGCGGCGACCGGAAAATGCTCGGGGACCGGGAGTTTCGGTGGGTCGAAGAGCAGGTCGCCGACAACCTCGACTCGGTGGACCATCTGCTCATCGGATCGTCGCTGCCGTGGCTCCTCCCGCCTGCGCTCGGGGACCTGCAAATCATCAACGAGATTGCCGCAGACCGCCCCGGCCTGCGAGGCACGATCGCCGAGAAGATCCGGCAGGCAGCGGATCTGGAGCATTGGCCGGCATTCCTGCAGTCCTTCCTGCGCTTCAGCGGCATGATCGAAGCGGCGGCACAGAGTTCACCGGCGACGATCTCGGTGCTCTCCGGAGACGTCCACCACAGCTACGCAGCGCGTGCGCTGTTCCGAGAAACGGGTGAGACGAAGGTGCACCAACTGGTGTGCTCGCCTGTCCACAACTATGTGCCCGCTCCCGTCAAACCGGCCTTCAAGTTCGCCTGGTCACCGCGGGTCGCGCGCCTGACCCGGCGCTGGGCCAAGCGCGCGGGTTCGCCCGATCTGCCGATGACCTGGGCAAACCTGAGCGGGCCACAGTTCGGCAACACGATCGCCAGCCTGGAAGCGCATGGCCGCTTCGCGGAGGTGTTCTTCGAACAACCCGAGGACAACGACGAACTGTCGACGGTGGCCCGGGTCAAGCTCACCGATCAGTGAACGCCCGCCATCTGGCGGCTGATCCACGGCGAGATGGCGAACACAACCACGCCCACGGCGACTGCGACCGCGCCGAGGATGCCGAAATAGGCTGCCTCACGGGAGGTGTCGTAGTAGCCGGCGAGGACACCGGACATGGACGTGCCGATACCGACCGAGAAGAAATACAGCGCCATCATCTGCGCGCGGAACGCCTCAGGCGCGAGCTTGGTGGTGATCGACAGCCCGATCGGCGACAACAGCAGTTCCGAGACGGCGAAGACGCCCAGAATCGCCAGCACCGCCAGCGCCGGCACGGCGCTGACGCCGGCAAGAGGCACGAAGCACAGGAACGCCAGGCCCATGCCGATGACACCGTAGGAGAACTTGCGCGGCGTGGTGGGCGCCCGGTTGCCCAGTCGCGTCCACAGGATCGCAAACAACGGTGACAGCGCGATGATCCAGACCGGTTCGATCGACCCGATCCAGTTCGACGGCGCGACCCACCCGAAGATCGACCAGTTCATCCGCTCGTCGGAGTACACCGCGAGCACGGTGAAGATCTGCTGGAACAGCGACCAGAAAACGGCGTTCGCGACGAACAGCGGAATGAATGCCCGGACCCGGACCCGTTCCGGAGCAGTAACTTTCGGGCTTCGAAGGAACACCACGAAGTAGGCGATCGAGGCGACGACGATGACACCGGTCGTGACCTGGGACAAGTTCGCGAGGGTCACCAACCTCAGGGCGACCGCCGCACCGATGACCACGAGTACCGCCACGAACACCCCGACGGTCTTGCCGACAGCGTTGCGCGGCAACGGGTTCGGCACGACCCGCCCGTGGTCTCCGAGGTTGCGCCGGAAGAAGATGTACTGCGCCAGTCCCAGCGCCATCCCGATCGCGGCCGCTCCGAAGCCGTAGTGGAACCCGAGATTGGTCTGCAGCAGACCGGTGACCAACGGGCCGATGAACGCTCCCAGGTTGATCCCCAGATAGAACAGGGTGAAGCCACCGTCGGCGCGCACGTCTCCCTTCTCGTAGAGCGTGCCCAACAGTGAGGACGCATTCGCCTTCAACGCTCCCGAGCCGAGCGCGACGAACACCAGGCCGACGCCGACGCCGGCGAGGCCGGGAAGGACGGCCAGGGCGATGTGGCCGACCATCACGACGACACCGCCGTAGAACACCGCGCGCTCCATGCCGAGAAGGCGGTCGGCGATCCAGCCGCCCAGGACAGTCGACAGATAGACCAATCCTCCGTAGGCGCCGACGATGCCCGTCGCGGTGGACTGCGGCAGGCCAAGCCCTCCCTCGGTGACGGAGTAATAGAGGTAATACCCCAGGATGGTCAGCATCCCGTAGAAGGAGAACCGTTCCCAGAGTTCGACGCCGAACAGATTGGTCAGCCCGATCGGGTGACCGAACAACGTGCGCGATGTGGTGTGCTCACGAGTCGTCATTGGGACAGCCTGCACCGTTCCCACCCCTCTCAGCGAGTTCCTAGACTCGGGTCATGCCCGTTCCCGATAAGCCACGCCCAGGTCAAGAGTCGGTGTGGGACTACCCGCGTCCGCCTCGGTTGGAACCCTTCGCCGGCTCGATCACGGTCGAACTCGGGGGGCAGACCGTGGCGGCGACGGACACGGCGTGGCGTGTTCTGGAAACCAGCCACCCGCCGACCTACTACCTTCCACCGGGGTGTTTCGTCGAGGGATCACTGCGGCCCACGACCGGGTCGTCGTGGTGCGAATGGAAAGGCCAGGCCAGTTACTTCGACCTGGTGACTCCCGCTGCCGTCGCCCGGCGGGCGGCGTGGACATATCCCGCACCGTCGGCTCCATTCGTCGAGCTCACCGGAGCGGTCGCAGTGATGGCGAGCCTGGTCGACCGATGCACCGTCAACGGCGAAGAGGTGGTGCCTCAGCCGGGCGGGTTCTACGGCGGCTGGATCACCAGCTGGATCGCAGGCCCCTTCAAGGGCGGCCCCGGGTCGGCGGGCTGGTGAGCCGCTCTCACATGGCCTGATCGCCGACGGCCTGCATGCGGCCTGTCGGGTAGGGCAGGTCGATGCCGTGCTCGTCGTAGGCGCGCAGGATCGCCCGCCGCAGTTTGCGTTGCACGGACCACTGCGCGTTCGGGCGCACCTTCACCGTCATCCGCAGCTTGATGAGGTCCGGGGACAGTTCCTGCACACCGAGCATCTCGGGCTCACCGAGCACTTTGCCGGCCAGGGCAGGATCCGACACCGCCTCCTCGGCCGCCTCGATGGCGACCTGTTCGGCACGGTCGACATCGGCGCTCAACGCGACCGGCACCTCGATGCGCGCGACGGCGTACTCCTGGCTCATGTTGCCCACCCGGGCGATCTCACCGTTGCGGACGTACCAGAGCGTGCCGTCGATGTCGCGGACAGTGGTGATCCGCAGGCCGACGCTCTCGACCTCACCCACGGCGTCACCGAGGTCAACGGTGTCGCCGACGCCGTACTGGTCCTCCAGGAGCATGAACACCCCGGTGACGAAATCGCGCACCAGATTCTGCGCGCCGAAGCCGATCGCCAGTCCGACCACGCCGGCCGACGCGATGAACGGGGCGATGTTCACACCGAGCACGTTGAGCACCGCGAGCACGACCCAGATCAGCAGGACGATCGACACCGTCGACTTCAGCACCGAGCCGATGGTCTGGGCTCGCTGCTGGCGACGCGCGATCACCTGCTCGCTGATCGCCGAGGACGGCACACGGTCGCGCAGGCGTCGCACGATGGGCGGCGTCCTCGACGGACGACCCGCCTCGCCGAGGCCGCGCTCCGTGCGGCTGCGGGCCATCGTGGTCCGGTCGATCATGCGGTGTGCGATGTAGCGAATGACGAGGGCAACGGCGATGTAGGCGACGATCCTGATGGGAACCTCGATGAGCCAGTGCCTACTGGTGTCCGTCCATTCGAAAGCCAAGAGGGAGACATCCATGTGTTACCACCATACGGCGGCGGCATTACGTCCTTGAGCGCCCCCGCACGGCCCCGCGGGCGGATCGCCTAACTCGCCAGCGCCGCGTTGAGATCGGCCTGCGTCTCGGCCAGGAACTTCTGGAACTCGTCACCGACCATGAAGGTGGTCGTGAACTGGTTGCGCTCGGCTGTCTGTTTCCACGTCGGCGTCTCGACCATCCTGGCGAGAGCTTCCTGCCAGTACTTCACCGCGACATCGGGCATCGCCGGCGGCCCGTAGAGCCCGCGCCAATTCGACAGCGTGACGTCGAAACCCTGTTCCCGCGCGGTCGGCGCGTCGAGTCCGGGTAGCCGCTCCTCGGACAGCACGCCCAACGGTTTCAAGGCACCAGACGCCAGCGAATCGACGACTTCGCTGACGCCGGCGATCGCGACGTCGATCTGCCCGGCCGTCAGCGCAGCGGCCTGTTCGGCTCCACCTTCCAAGCTGACGTAGTTGATGCGTGCGGGGTCTCCCCCCGCGGCCGTCACCAGGAGGTCGAACGGGGCCTGGTCGTCGGTCGCGGCACCGACTGCGACGGCGGCGGGGTCGTCACGGACTGCCGAAAGAAGATCCCTCAGGTTCTGATACGGCGCCCCGGGTGCGGTGAGGACGATGTAGTACTCGGTCATCAGGCGCGCGATCATCGTGACGTCGCGGTATCCGTACTCGGAGATGCCGCGGTACTCGTTCATCATCATCGACAGCGACGTCACCGACACCTGATCGTCCCGGCCCTTGTACTCCTCGACCATCGTCGCGAGGAAGTCGGCGCCGATGTTTCCGGGCCGGTTCTCGACCGGGAGTGCCACCTCGACGATCTTCTCCTTCTCCAGCGCGTCGACCACGGCGCGGATGGTGATGTCGAAGCCGCTGCCCGGGTTGGCGCCCGCAGTCATGGTGACCGGCCCGGACGGATAGGCAGGCGCGGCTGGGGGCTGCTCAGATTTTTGGCATCCGGTCAGCAGTAGCGACGCAGCCAGCATGGCTGCGATCGCCGATTTGATCGTCAACGTGCGCTCCTCGGTCGTGTGGTGCTCGCCTAGAAGCAGTACACGGCAAGCGTGGGCGGCGTCGCCGTTACGCGGGAATGTCTGCCGCAACTTCGAATGCCAACACCGCAATGTCGTCGCGTTGATCCAGTTTGGGTGCCAGCGTGGCGATTTGGTCCATCAACGCCGCAAGGCCGGCGCCTGCGTGTTCGGAGACGAACGCGGACAGTGCCGATTCGTCGAACGAGCTGTCACCGAGGCGTGCCTCTACCAGCCCGTCGGTGAAGAACACCAGGAACTGACCGGGACGCACGGTCACCGAGCACACGTCGAAGACGGCGTCGGGCAGCGCCCCGACGAGCATGCCCTCACCGGGCCGGATGGACTGGACGTTCTTTCCGGCCGGGTCGGCGAGCAAGGCGGGTGGGTGACCGCCGGTGGCGATGGTCACGGTGAATCCGTCGCCGTCGTCGGCGGGTTGCAAGGTTCCGAAGTGCACCGTGCAGAACCGTCGCGGTTCGACCTCGCGCAGCAGCACGGCGTTCAGCTCGTACAGACCGGAGGTCGGGTTGTCGTAGTGCAAAGCCGCCGACCGCAGCGTGTAGCGGATCAGCGAGGTCACCACCGCGGCATCGACTCCGTGCCCGAGCACGTCTCCGATGAAGAACGCCCATCGATTGCCGCCCAGACTGAACAAGTCGTAGAAGTCGCCGCCGATCCGGCGCGACGAGATGGGACGAAAATAGGCTGCCGCTGTCAGCCCCTCGATGCGGGGAAGAGATGGCGGGAGCAGGGTGCGCTGCAGGGCGGTGGCGTATTCCTCGATCGAGTCGCGGTCGCGTTCGGCGATTCCGCGATCGGTCCTGGCCTGGTCCCGCTGCCTGCGGGCCTCGTCCCGATCCCGTTCGGCGGCACCTCTGCTCTCTTCGGCGCTGTCGCGGTCCCGTCGTGCGTCGTCGCGAGCTGTCTCTGCGTCGCCGCGCAGTCGGCGTTCGAGGGTGAGGGCATCCAGCGTCGACAGGCGCAGCTCCAGCTGCTCCATCACGATTGCGGCCAGGTCCTCGAGGATCATCAGGTGGCTGGCGGAGATCTGTCGGGTCTCGGTGTCCATCACCGCCACAGCACCCAGTCGGTGTCCGTCGAAGGTGACGATCGGCGCCGCGGCGTAGAAACGGATGCGGTGCTCCTGCGCGAACTCGCTGGCGGCAGCCCGTGGATCGCTGCGCGCATCGTCGACGACTTCGACGGCATCGCTCGACGCTGCAGACGCCAGCAGAGGGTCCCAGGGCAAAACGGGTCGCACGTCCTCGCCGAAACCGTGGGTCGCAATCAGGGACACCTCGTCACCGCCGACGATCGACACGATCGCCATCGGGACGTTGGTGGAACGTGCCGCCAGCCCGGCGACGCGGTTGAACACCGCTCCCGGAGCCGTATCCGCGACCCGATAACGGTGCACCGCCTCAAGCCGCGCCTGTTCGGCGTCGGCGTAGTTGCGGCTTTCGGTGATCGCGCTGTCCTCGCTCAGACCGTCCCGGGCGGAACGATTCGGCCCGGAATCTTGTCAGCCCGTCGGCGATCGGGCAACGCGCTGAGCGAAGCTCGCTGATTACGCATTCCGAACATCGGAAACACTCAAGGAGTACGTTCGCGTGGTGGAGGCGATGTACCCATGTGAGCGCGTGGGCCCGGACTTCATCGAAGACGCCCCATTCCGCGTCGTGACCACAGCCGATTTCCCCATTGCGCCCGCACAACTCTTCGAGGTACTCAGCGACACGCCGGCATGGCCGGAGTGGTTCGATGTCGTGAAAAAGGCAGCCTGGAAGAGTCCCGCGCCGTACGGCGTCGGCAGCACGAGGATCATCCTGATGCGCGGTGAGGTGACGGCGGTCGAAGAATTCATCGCATGGGAGACCCCGGCCCACTTGGCGTTCCGCTTCAACGAATGCTCAGACCCCAGGGTGCGTGCATCCGCCGAGGATTACCGCATCGAGCCCACGGCGCAGGGATGCCGACTCACCTGGACGATGGCACAGAACCCGGTCGGCGCATCGTGGTTCGCGAGATGGGTGGCCAGACGCGTCATGAAGCGCACCTACGGCCGAGCGCTCGTCAGCCTGCGGCGCTACACCGATCAGCGGTTCGGGACGGTGCTCTGAGAACACCGCGGCGCACCGCGCACATCCCGAGTGGCGATTTCCCGTCCTTCGCACCACTGATCTCCCAGAATGGTCGACGGGCGGTCATCACATTCACACCGCGCGGAGGGGGCACGGTGGGGACAGGAACGGCCGACCGCGGACGGCACAATGCCTCGGGCCGGCGCATCCGTAAGGCACTGCGCCTGACCGGGATGCGGCCGCTTCCCCACCTCGGGGTACGCACGCCAGTCGACCTGCGCGGCAAGCGGATTCTGCTGACGGGTGCCTCCTCAGGGATCGGCGAAGCGGCCGCGGAGAAGCTGGCGAGCTACGGGGCGACAGTCATCGTTGTGGCACGCCGCGCACATCTGCTCGACAGCGTGGTCGCGCGGATCACTGCGCGGGGTGGCAGCGCGATCGCCATGCCGGCGAACCTGGCAGACCTCGATGCCGTCGACGAGCTGGCGCGCACCGCGGGTCCGGTCGACATCTTGATCAACAACGCGGCACGCTCGATCCGCAGGCCGCTGCTGGAGTCGCTGGAGCGCTGGCACGATGTCGAGCGCACCATCGCACTGAACTACTACGCGCCCCTGCGACTGATTCGTGGGCTGGCACCGGGGATGGTCGAGCGAGGTGGCGGGCACATCATCAACATCTCCAGCTGGCGGGTGATGCCGGAATCGTCACCGCTTTTCGGCGTCTACAACGCGTCGAAGGCTGCACTGAGCGCCGTGAGCCGGGTGATCGACAACGAATTGGCTTCCTTAGGTGTGACTTCGACAACCATCTACTACCCGCTGGTCGCCACGCCGATGATTGCGCCCACGCGTGCCTACGACGGGTTGGCTGCGCTCAGCGCCGACGAAGCCGCCGAGTGGATGGTGGTCGCCGCACGCACGCGTCCTGTCCGCATCGCGCCACGAAAGATGTTGCCGCTGCGAGCCCTCGACATCGTGTCTCCGCGGCTGCTGAACGGAGTCATGAAGCGATCCACACCTCAGCCGGAACCCCGTGACATCCGATAAGGGCTCGGGGTACCGGACCGAGAACCTCGGCCTGGGCGCAGTTCTCACCACTTCCGCGTTCTTCTGCGTCGCGCTCGTCGGCACACTGGCGAAAGTCTCCGGACAGTACACCTCGACCGGTGTTCTCCTTCTGTTTCAGAACGCCATCTGCCTGGTGTTCCTGCTACCGGTGGCGGTGAAGGGCGGATGGCGCTCTCTTCGCACCAGCAGAATCGGTTTGCACCTGCTGCGGGCGGGCGCGGGCACGGGATGCTGGTATGCCCTGTTCTTCGCGATCGAGCGGATACCGCTGGCCAACGCCACGCTTCTGACCTACAGTGCGCCGCTGTGGATGCCGTTGATTGCATGGGCGGTCACGCGGCAACGGGTCGCTGCAGCCACCTGGATCGGCGCGGGCCTGGGCTTTGCCGGAGTGATGCTGGTGCTGCAACCGCAGGGACATGGCTTCAGCATCGGCGAACTTTCGGCTCTCGCAGGCGCTTTGATGTTGGCTGTCGCCATGATGACGGTGCGCTGGCTCGGCGCGACCGAACCCGTGACCCGGATCCTCTTCTACTACTTCGCGCTCTCCACGCTTCTGTCGATTCCCATCGCCGTCGCTGACTGGGCGCCGGTTCCGCTCTCTGCGTGGCCTTGGCTCATCGGACTTGGCTTCGCGCAGTTGTTTTCACAGATCCTCATCGTGGTGGCGTATCGCTACGCTTCTGCGGAGAAGCTCGGGCCGTTCATCTACACGGTCATCGTCTTCACCGCGGTCATCGACTGGATCGTGTGGGACCACGCGCCCACGCTGAGCACCTATCTCGGGATGGCCCTGGTCATCGGTGGCGGCGTCACGGCGATGCGCGCGCGATCGCCAACGGCCGCATAGGCTGCAAAAAGAAGCTGTCCGTGTGCAGACACAAGCGTCAGGCGGCTTGGTGCGATGAGAGCGAGCGATCGTGATGACGCTCAATCAGTGAGCTCCGCCAACAGATCTGCCGGAATCGCCATGGGAGTCATCAAGCCGGCCGCGGCTCGGCCGGTATTCCCCGGAGGATAACGCCCGGTGAGGGAACCCGGCGCCGCGACGATCACCCGGATGAGCTGACCGAGCGCTTCACGCCGATCTCGCTGACGCACGGCCAGATAAAGCATCGAGGCGTGGTTTCGCGTATGCAGCCACGGATAGGGCTGCGACACGATATGTGCACGCTCGAGATGGAGCCATCGCTCCTGCGCCGAAGCCGCCACTTTGGCCGCGCCCATCTCTCGGTCGTACAGTTCACGATCGCGGGTCGAGGAATGAACCATTGTGTCCACCGTCCTTTCGTGCCGCGCTTTGTGCCGGCCGCCCGTCGCTTGCCAGCATACATAGAGCTATTCGCATATGTCTATGCTTTGACCCTGTGTTGTCGATCCGATCACGCTGCGCATGAATACTCATCCGGGTGACGGGGGAAGCCTGCTGTGGGTGAAGGAGACACAATCGAGAGCAGGACGCCGGACGCCTCCTCTGTCGCAGTTCGCTAACGAGATGGTGCAGAAGCGAACTCACCTACCCCCTGGGCAAGCACGACGTTATTGTCCATCAACCGCCGCAATCCTGCGTGACCCGAACAACGTCGCAAAGCAACGGCGTCCCGCCGGCGATAACGCGGTTCGGCCAACGCCACAGCGCGAATCGACGCCGAAGGCGTCCGCGCTGACCTGGGCCCGCACTGAGGCTGCGACGACCGAACAAGCCATCCTTTACCTCGCGCACCGCCCCACCGTCGGCGACAGCACCACCGATGTCCCCGCCGTCGTCACAGCCGTCTGTGCGCGCCGGACGACGCCGTGGCCGCTCGATTCGCCCCTTCCACAGGACAAGTCGAGCGCGACCACCTGATCTCACATGTGCTCGCTTCCTCAGCCGGGCCCCTCGGCGACCGCGTTCCCTTCATCGGCGGCACCAGCCAACAAACCGCCAAACAGACAGCTCAACGAGGACATCGACCTCATCGCCGCCGGCCGCTCCGCGGACGTGGCGCGAGAATTCGACAGCCGCGCAAAGCTGGCCGTGCGTCCAGTCCCGGGCGGCACTGGAGACATGGTCACTGTCAGTTAATTTTCGATCGAAATCACCCGAGCTCTAGCGGATGGTTGCCCATAGGCTGTCTCGGTGGAGATCGGGTGGCCGCTCACGGGTCGTTCCCGTGAGCTGGAGCTTATCGCTGAGGCGATTAGCCCCGACGGCGCCGTCGCAGGCGCAGTCGTCGGTGGCGACGCAGGCGTGGGCAAGACTCGACTTATGCGCGAGGCCTTGGAGCGCAGCAATCACCCGTCCCGGTGGGTCTCTGCATCAATGTCGGCGCAGGCGATTCCCCTGGGCGCATTGGCACCCTGGGTCCCGCGAGGTTCGGACAATCAGATCTCGCTGGCCCAGGATGTGATCGCACTACTCGTCGGCTCCGAACCCGAATTGGTGATCGCGATCGACGACGCGCATCTGCTCGACGAGCTTTCGGTGTTCGTGGTGCAACAAATTGCCGTCCGGCGGCTTGCTCGGGTAATCCTGACCGTCCGCAACGGTGAGGCGATCCAGGACACCATCACCTCGCTGTGGACAGACGGACATCTCAGGCGATTCGACATTGACCCGCTGACACGGCCGGACAGCGCGAGCCTGGTCGAGGCGGCCCTTGGCGGGCCGCTCGATCCGTCCACCTCGCAACAACTTTGGCGCCTGACGAAGGGCAACGCGCTTTATCTTCGCCATATCGTCGAGCATGAGACGGCCGCGGGACGACTCGCCATGCACGGCGGGTTGTGGTCATGGACAGGCGAACTCGTGGTGTCACCGTCACTGAACGAGATGATCGTGCGGCATATGGGCACACTCCCCGAGGACGTAGCTACGGTGGTCGACCTCCTGGCCGTCGGCGAACCGCTCAGCCTTCGTGTGCTTTCGCAACTGGTCGACTCCAGCACGTTGGAACGAGCCGAGACGCGCAGGCTGACCACAGTCGAATCCACGTCGGGCGAGACGGGGGCGCGGCTGGCGCACCCGATGTACGGTGAGGCGCGCAAAGCCACGGCGGGACCGCTTCGGTTGCGACGGCTCCGCGGACTGGTCGCGTCGGCGTTGGCGAGGGAGACCGATTCGGACGTGCGTACCCTCCTCAGGCGCGCCGTGCTGACCCTCGATTCCGATCTCGATGCCGACCCCGCGGACATGTTGCGCGCATCCGAGATCGCCCTGTCGCTCGCGGACGCACCACTTGCGCTGCGTCTGTCGCACGCCGCGGTGGTCCGCGGCGGGGGGTGGCCCGCCGAATTCGCCCACGCCACCAACCTCATGAACATCGGAAGGGTCGACGAAGCTGCCGCTCTGCTGGCCGCGGTCGCCGCCTCCGACGCGCCCGAACCGGTTCGCCTTCAGGCTGACTTCCTGCGCACATGGGCTTTCCATGCCGCCGGCAAGCTGGCGGATGCCGAGGCGGCACTCAGCCAGGTCGCCGAAAGCTATTCGGGCCCACAGGCTTCGGCTGCAGTGGCAACATTGACAGCCGTCGCCGCGGCTTCACGCGCCGACGTCACAGTCGCGCTCGCGGCGGCCGACACCGCCCTGTCATCACCCGCGCTTCCCGACCTCGCCAGGATGATGGCGATGGTGGCCAAGGTCATATCCCTGTCCGAGCAAGGCCGACTTTCGGACATGCGCAAGCTCCACGAAGAGGCCTATGCGTTGGCCCGCTCCTCGGGCAGCGCGTCGATGCCGCTGATCACCTTCGCTGAGTTCTACACCTGGGGCCTCAGGATGGCGGGGTGCCTCACCGAGGCCCGGCGCGTCGTCGATGCCATCCGGGACGCCGCCGATGGACCCACAGGATTGCACTGGAGCAAATGCATGACCGGTGGTGCCGACCTGTCCGCGGGGCGGGCGCAGTCAGCGGTTCGTCAATTCGAGTCGGTCATTGCCGGTGCCGATGCACTTGGCTGGGCATATCGCTACGGAATCGAACACGCGGCTGCCTACGCGATTGCCGGGCAGGTGGAGCGCGCCGTCGAAGTGCTGGACAACCTCGAGTCGATGCGGCACGGCACCTTCGGCTACATGGAACCGCAGCTGGCTCTGGCATCGGCGTGGACGCGCGCCGCGCAAGGGTGGATCAGCGGCGCGGTCTCCGAGGCACGACGGGCCGCTGACGATGCCTCGGCGCATGGCCAGATTTCGCAGGAAGTGTCGTGCCTGCAGTACGCCGCCCAATTCGGAGACGCGCGGGGAGCGCTGCGGCTGGCGGAACTAGCCGCCACCGTCGACACGCCGCGAGCGGCAGCGGCTGCGGCCCACGCCGCTGCGTTGGCCTCACACGACGGCGCCGCTCTCGATGCCGCCTCGCGGGCCTACGAGGATTTCGGCGATCTTCTTGCGGCGGCCGATGCCGCCGCTCAGGCCGCTGAGATGCACCGTCAGGCAGGCGAGCGCAACGCTGAACGCGCTTCAACCGTACGGGCCCGAACCCTCGCCGAAAGCTGCGGCGGGGTGAGAACACCGGCGATGACCAAAGTTGCTGCGCCACCGACACTTACCGCTCGTGAGCGCGAGATCATCACGATGGCCGCCGAAGGTCTGAGCAACCGGGAGATCGCGGGGCGGCTGTCAGTTTCTGTGCGTACCGTCGAAGGGCACCTTTATCGCGCCTCGGTGAGAACCAACACACGAAGCCGTGCGGAACTCACGGCACTATTGCGCCAACGGTAAATTCACTGTACGGCGATGAGCCCGATCACCGTCACGGTGGCGTCAACCTCATTGACGACGTAGACCCGGGTCGAATCAGGTGATACCGCCAGCCGTATCGGCCCGTCCCCGACGGGAACCGACGCAACCACCTCCCTGGACACCGGGTCGATGACCAACACAGAATCGGCGGCGGCATCGGTGACGAAGATCGCCACACCATCGGCAGTGACGGCGACTCCCCCGACCCGCGATGAAGTGTCGACGTCGCCGACGTGATCGAGCCCCTCGATGACGTCTACACCCTCATCGGAAGCGACGTAGACGAACCTACCGTCCGCGGAGACGGCGATATCGTCGGGACTATCGCCGACATCCTGGCGCGTGATCATGGTGTTGGTCGCCGTATCGATGACCGCGACCCCGTCCACCGTGGGCAGTGTCGCGTACAGTCGCGCCCCGTCGGGACTCACCGCGAGGTCGAGCGCTGTCACCGGCAATGCGATATTGCCGACAACGGTATTGCTCACGGTGTCGATCACAGCCACGCCGGTCAAGGTGGCGACATATGCCCTCGACTGGCTGGCGACGGGACTGACCGCGACGCCGAGCCAGCCGTTTGACACCCGAATGCGGGACCCCACTGTGTTGGAGACGGTGTCGACCACCCAGACCGCCTCGTCGACGAAGTCTGATACATAGGCGCGGCTACCGTCGGGCGTCACGGCAATACGGTTCACACCTCTTCCGACGGGGACGACCGCGGTGACCGTATGGGAGGTGCTGTCGATGACTGAAACGGCAGACGGTGCGCTGTTGGTCACATAGACGCGTGAACCATCGCCGCTGACCGCGACATCATCAGGGAAGCCGCCTACCGGGATGGTGTCGAGCGCGTTGATCTGCAGCGGCGAAACGTTCACGGTGACGATCACGGGGGTGGCCTGGTAGCCGTCACTGGCGACGACGACGAAAGTATCTTCCTTGTCATCATCGGTCGCATCGAACGAGCCCGCGCGCAGGCGGGTCGCCAAAGTCGGTGTATAGGTCCAGGTTCCGTCGCTCGAGTTGAACACCACCGTGCCCTTCGCTGGCCGCGCGGCCAGCAGCAGGTCCAGGTAGTCGTCGTCATTGTCGGCGGCGGTGACTCTGCCGGTGCTCACCCCGGTCTGCAAGTCGATGCTGTCGATGGCGCTGGTGATTGTCGGCGCGCTGTTGGAGTAGTTACCGGGCGGCAGAACGGAGATGACCGACACCGTCCCGTCCTCTGCGTTGGGAACGTAAATGTGGCTGCCGTCAGGGCTCACGGACGGCCCGACAGGCCAGTTCCCGACGGCGATGATCGCCATCGGCCGAGCGGTGGCGGTGTCGATCACCGTCACGGTGTTGTCCGGGAACGTAGTGACATACGCGTAGGCCCCGTCGGTGCTGGTAGCAGCACCAAGCGAGTAGTAGATCCCGACCGGCACCTCTGCGACGACGACATGGGTGGCCGTGTCGATGACCGATACCGAATTCTCCGGGTAGAGACTGTAGTTCGCTACGTAGACTTGGTCGCCCCCCGGGCTCATCGTGATCGCGAGCGGGCCGGCGTCGACTTCCCGGTCGCTGATCACGCGGCCCAGGTCGATGGTCGTGAGAAGCGTGTTCGCGGCGGTGTCGAGTACCGAAACGCTGTCGTCGTCCTCGTTGGCGATGTACAGGCGGGCACCGTCTGGGGTGGCGACGATCCCGGACGGGTTAGCGCCGACAGCCACCGTGCCGATCACCTGGTTGGTCGCGGTATCGATGACCGACACGCTGTCGTCACCGCCGTTGGTCACGTAGGCCCGGCTACCGCTGGGGCTGATTGCGATTGCGCGAGGCGATGTTTCGACCACGATCGTATCCACGGAAGTCTTGGTGGCTGTATCGATCACCGACACCGTCGAGTCGGTGGTGTTCACTACGTAAACCCGACTTCCGTCCGGACTGATGTCCACCGCCTGCGGTCCGGCTCCGACCGCGACGGTCGCGACGACGGTGTTGCTGGCGGCGTCGATGACCGACACGGCGTCGTCACTCGACACCGGTACGTAAACGTAGGCCCCGTCAGGTGTCACCGCCGTGTCGGTCGGCCGGTTGCCTACGGAAATGGTCGCAATGACGGTGTTGTGCGGCGGGACAACGGCGACAGTGACCGGAACCGCCGTCTCGGCAACGCCGTCGGTGGCAATCAGAACAAATGTGTCCTGTTTGTCTTCGGTGGGCGCAAGACGGGCGGCGGCCCGAACCCGGGCAACGAAGGCCGGGGTGTAGGTCCACACGCCGGTCACGGGATCTACAGTCAGTGCACCGTTCTCCGGAGCCGTGCCGACGGCGTAGGTGACGGAGTCGCCGTCTTCGTCCGCACCGGCGACGACGCCGGTGATGGCACCATTCTGGGGGTGTGCCTCACCGATCGAGATAACCGTCGCCGTGGGAGCCGCATTGACGGGATCCACTTCTACGCGGATGGTCGCCCTGGTGGGCGGGACCACGCCGAACAGGTCCAGCAATCCGTGGAGATGTGGTGGGTTGCCTGTCTTGTCGTCGACAGTGACGACGAATTGGTCCTGGCCACCACGCTGTTTGAGATCGGGACTCGGCGTGAAGACGAAATTACCTGCGGCGTCGATGGTTACGGACCCCTCCGTCGGCGGTGTCGTAAGCACATAGGTCAGCGCATCGCCGTCGTAGTCGACGGCGTTGAGTTGTCCGACCACCACTCCGGTGGTTGAGTCGGATTCGCCGACGGTCGGCTCGGCGACCGGGCGGCGATTGTTGAACGTATACAGCGACTGCCGGACACCCAGCCAGAGCGACTCCAGCAGCCGAGGCACAGGCAGCGCCGGTATCGGCGAGTTCGAGGGGAGCGGCGGCAGACCGATCCAGGTCAGCACGTCGGAAACGATCGCGCGCCACGTCACAGGCGTTGCGACGACCTCCGCGACGCGGGGCCCGGCGTCGGCGGCGTCGATCGGTGTCGCCGGCCCCGGTGACGGCGATTGCTCGGTGGACGCGAATTCCAAATCGTGTTGCGCTGCCTCATCTTCGGCGGCCCGTTCATCTGCTGTGCGCCATTTGGCGGGACGTTCTGTCAACACATCGGATACCTCAGTTTTCAGCTCCGATGCTTCGTCGTGATCGCTGGGAACCTCGGTCCCGTCCGCGGCGTCCGGCTCATCGTCGTCTGTGGATTCGACAGGGTCTGAAGCCGGTTCCTCACCGATGTCGCTGTCGGCGCTCTCGTCAGTGTCGGCTTCAGCGGAGTCGGCATCTGCTTGAGGCGCCGACGCCCGCGCGGAATCCGCCTTGGTCGACGGCGTGGCGTCACTGCTGGAGGCCGAGGGGTGATCGTCGCCGGTAGTGTCGGCGTTGGCAACGCCCTGACTGGTCGCCAGCGCAACTCCCAGGCCTGCGGCGACGGCGCCAGCGCCCAGCCAGCGAGCACGGGAATTGTTCGCGCGTCTATCGCCCTGTTTCTTGTCGGAGCGTCGGGAGGTTCTACCAGCAGCCATCGTGATGCCTCGGTTGTCAGAGCGGACAGCGATCGACGCCAATGTTTCTGCCTGCGGCGAGGGAGCGATAGCGTACTGACTACTTGTTTGCCGCGCCCCAACTACCTCATCCAGGGGGTCGGTCCGAAGCCCGGACCCGCGACCGCGGTTCGCCAGTAAGGTCGGGCCTATGCAAGAGGATGTGGCGGCGCTGGCGAAGGAACTCGGCGAGACTCAGTTCGTCTCGCTGGTGACCTACAAGCGGGACGGGACACCGGTCGGCTCGGCAATGTGGATCGCTTCCGACGGGGATGACCTCGTCGCGTGGACACCGGCCGATGCGTGGAAGGTCAAGCGGGTGCGCCGGGACCCGCGCATTGTGGTGATTCGCTCCAGCCGCATGGGCAAGGTCGATCCGGTCGATCCCGAACTGCTGGGCACGGCCGTCGTCGAAGATTCACCCATGGCGGTGGCGAAAGCCGAACAGCTCATTCGCCGCAAGTACGGCGCCCAGTTTCACATCATCACGACCATCGAGGCGATCCTCGCCAGGGGCCGCAAGCCCCGGGTCGCACTCCGCATCACCCCGCAACAGGTGAACTCGAAGGCTGTGTAGCCTTACGCGCCGCCGAGAGTGTGGTGAGGGCGCAATTTGCTGCCAGTACCCGCCCTGAGCGCACTCTCGACGCCCAGGCGGGATTGTGCAAGTGGGGCGGGCGGGGCTCGAACCCGCGACCAAGGGATTATGAGTCCCCGGCTCTAACCAACTGAGCTACCGCCCCGATGCGCAGAACGCGGCCATCATGGTCGCACACGCCCGCTCAGGCGAATATGGTCTGCCCCTGCTCGTCGACCTCATAACGCTCGGTGCCCTCGGCCACCCGCGGCGCGTCGGCGGCCATCGACACCGCGATCTTGTTGCAGGAATTCCGCATGATGTCCATGGTGATCTCGAACATCTGCTTCTCCGAGAAGTGCTTGCGCATCCCGCCGGCGACATCGGCGTCAATCCGCGACGGCGTCCACACCAGCGCGTCGACATAGCGCAGCGCCGCCTTGTGCGCCTCGGTCAGATCGGCCGCCGATTCGAAGTCGGCGATCTGCTGGTACATGTCCTCCGAGCCGCCCGCGCCGAGCGCATGCACTTCTCGCAGCGACTTGCACAGTCTGCAGTTGTGCGCTTCAGCGCCACGCAACCGCACCACCTCGGTCGTCACCGCATCCACGTCATGCAGGCGCGCCACCGCCGGCACGAACCCGCCCAGCAGCTTGCCTACGGGATCAGTCTCGCGGTCGATCTCGACCTCGGGTGCGAACCCCGGCTTACCGAGCCCAAGGGCCTCGCATCCTGCCCAGACTCTCGGGACGAAGTCCGCGATGAAGATGGCCACGACAACCCGATAAGCGTTGTCGCCGAACACTTCCACAAAACGCGCCCGCTGATTGTCCCCGATCCCCGTGACGTCGACCGCGAACTGCTCGGCGAACGCCACCAGGACGGCGTCCTCGTCGGTACGGCCTTCGGGGACGTCCGTGGGCGACGGCAACGGCGGTAGCGACAGCGTCCGTCCGCACGTCAGCCGGATCAACGTATCGGCCCGGTCGTCCCCCGAGGACAGCGTGACCAGCCGCGCCAGCCGTTTGGACAGCTCATCAGTCATCCAGTGATTATTGCGCCTGACTCACCGAAGACATGTGGAAGTCCGGTATTCGCAGCGACGGCATCTTCGCGCGCGTCGCCCAGTCGCCCCACTCCCGGGGCAGAGTCACCTCGCTGACACCGGCTTCGCTCGCGCGCCGCAGCAGGTCCAGCGGGCTCTCGTTGAACCGGAAGTTGTTGACCGCGGCCGTGACCTGACCGTCCTCGACCAGGTAGACCCCGTCGCGCGTCAGGCCTGTCAACAGCAGCACCGACGGGTCGACCTCGCGGATGTACCACAGCGTGGACAGCAGCAGCCCACGCTCGGTGCTTGCGATCATCTCCGGCAGGCTGGCCGTGCCACCGGTCATCAGCAGGTTGTCCGCACCGACCGCGACCGGCGCGCCGAATTCCGCGGCCGCCGCACGCGGATATGCCAGTGCATTGATGACGCCGTCACGGATCCAGTCGAGTCGCTCGATCGGCAAGCCGTTGTCGAACACCGAGGACCGCTCCGAGGAGCTCGTGGCCGTCACGAACGGCGTGCATTCCAGACCCGGCGCAGAGGGATCCGAGTAGAGCGTCAACGGCAGCGACGTCAGCTTCTCCCCCACCCTGGTGCCGCCGCCCGGAGCCGCCAGCGCGGTACGGCCTTCCTGAGCGCCCCGCCCGCCCATCGTCCACGTCAGGTAGATCATCATGTCGGCCACGGTGGACGGCGGCATGATCGTCTCGTACCGTCCGGCCGGCAGCTCGACGGTGCGGGCAGCCCACGACAGCCGCGTGCCCAGCTCGTCGAGCATCGAATCCGTTGGCACGTCGACGAAGTCGGGTGTGCTCACGCCGACCCACGCGCTGGCGCCATTGCGCTTGGCGTTGATCTCCACCGAACCGTTCGGCTGGGTGAACCGGCGGCGCAAGCCCGACGAGGTCGCGACGAACGTCGTCTCGAGAATGTGCCGCGCGTAACCGAACAGCGTGTCCCCGCCGCGGAAACCACGGGTCAACGAGTTCGCAACCCCGCCGAACGCCTCGGCGCCGGTGCGCGGAATCGCGTCGTCCCAGTCCGGCGGGGCGTCACCACCCGGCAGCGCCGGAGCATTGTCGCGCGCCGGCGGTGCGGCTGCGGCAGCCTTCTGGGACGCCGCTACCAGATCGGTGATGACGGCCGGGTCGACCGCGCTGGAACGCACCGACCCGACATGGGCGTCATCGTTGCGCCGCACAATCGAAATGACCGTGGTGGTGCGACCGGTGGATTCGCCGTTGGTGGTCATCGTGTTGTTGGCCCACCGCAGTGACGCGTCGACCCGGTCGGTCACCAGCACAATGGTCTCGTCGGCCCCGCCCAGCCGGTGCGCTTCGGCCAGCGCAACGTCGGTCACCAGTTGTGCGCCGATCATCGCCCGCCCTCTTCGCGCGTGTTCAGGACATTGATTCCGCGGAACAGAGCCGACGGGCAGCCGTGGCTGACCGCGGCGACCTGGCCGGGTTGCGCCTTACCGCAGTTGAATGCACCGCCGAGACGCCAGGTCGACTGTCCGCCAACGGCTTCCAGCGCCGCCCAGAAGTCGGTGGTGGTCGCCTGGTAGGCGACGTCGCGGACCTGGCCGTCGAGCTTGCCGTCCTTGATCCGGAAGAAGCGCTGCCCGGTGAACTGGAAGTTGTAGCGCTGCATGTCGATCGACCAACTCTTGTCGCCGACGATGTACAGACCGTCGGTCACCCGGCTGATCAACTCGTCGGTGCTGATGTCGTCAGGTCCCGGCTGCAGAGAGACGTTGGCCATCCGCTGGATCGGAACATGGTGTGCGGAGTCGGCGTAGGAGCAGCCGTTGGACCGGCCGACGCCCAGCCGCGGCGCGAAAACCCGGTCGAGTTGGTAACCGACGAACACCCCGTCGCGCACCAGATCCCAGCTCTGCGCCCGCACCCCTTCATCGTCGAAGCCCACGGTGGCCAATCCGTGGGCGACGGTGCGGTCGGCCGTCACGTTCATCACCGGCGACCCGTACTTCATCCGGCCCAACTTGTCCGGCGTCGCGAACGACGTTCCCGCGTAGGCGGCTTCGTAGCCGATGGCGCGATCGTATTCGGTGGCGTGCCCGATCGACTCGTGGATGGTCAACCACAGGTTGGTGGGGTCGATGACCAGGTCGGTGGGTCCGGCAACAACACTGGGGGCCTTGGCTTTCTCGGCCAGCAGCGACGGCAGTTCGGCGAGTTCGCCCGCCCAGTCCCAGACTTCGTCGCCGACTACAGCCTCCCAGCCACGACCGGTCGGGGGCGCCAGCGTGCTCATCGTGTCGAACGAGCCGGCGGCCGCGTCGACGGTGACAGCGTCCAGGCGCGGGAGTATGCGCACCCGTTGCTGAGTGATCGACGAGCCGAACGTATCTGCATAGAACGTCTGCTCCTTGGCGGTGTGCAGCCATGCCGAGACGTGATCCACGCCATCGGAGGCGAGCAGCCTGCCCGAGTAGTCCTCCAGGACCGCGATCTTGTCTCCGGTGGCAATCGAGAACGGGTCGATCTGGTAGCTGGACACCCAGGTGACTTCGCGGTAGACGGGTTCGGGCGCGAGTTCGATGTGCTCGGCGTTGAGGGGGGCCAAGGTGGTCGCGACCCGTACAGCACGCCGCGCGGTGTCTGCAGCCGCGCCGGTGTACAACTCGGCGTGGGACGCGAACCCCCACGTGCCGTTGACGATCACCCGCACCGCGAGGCCGATCTCGTAGTCGGTGACCGCGGTCTCCAACGCGCCGTCGCGCAACTGCACGGTCTCGGTGGTGATGGCATGGATTCGGAGGTCGGCGTAGCTCGCACCCGCCTGCCGGGCCGCGGTGAGCGCTGCGTCGGCGAGGGCGTGACGCGGCAGCGCAAGGAAGTCCGCGTCGATCGTTCGGGCTGTCACGCCTTCACAATGTAGATCAGCTTCGGATTCCGCTCGTCCCCAGGATCGTCAGCTCCAGCGCGAGGGCAATCCCGCACACGAGGATGACAACGGCGAAGGCCACCCAGTCGCGACGCTTCGGTCCTGACGGTACGGCGGAGATCTGACCGGCTCCTCCGCGGGCAGTGATCGCATCTCCCATCTCGTCGGCGCGGCGCAGCGCGACCGTGATCGCCGCGGACAGAAGGTCGATCAGCTCGGAGGCCAGCCGTCGTCCACGCGCCCGGCGGTCGCCGTCGACGTCGTGGGGCCGCAGTCTGCGCGCAGCGTAAAGGGTGCTGAACTCGTCGATCAACATAGGAAACGCCCTCAGCGCCAACGCAAGTGCGACCGCCCAGTCGTCGACGGGAACGCGCAACGGCCGTAACGGCCGGCCCAGCTTGGCGACTGCTGGCGCCACCTCGGCGACGTTCGTCGTCCACGACACCATGGCGCCCAGTCCCAGCAGCACGATCGACAACGCGGTGATGCGTAGAAAATTGAGGAGTCCGCCGAGACCGACGGTGACCGAACCCACGCCGAGCTCGGGGCTTCCGCCTGCGAACGTCGCGGTGACCGCACCCAGGAGGAGTAGCACCCACAGCCAACCCGGGATCGAGGGCAGGACTCCGCGCGGTATCCGCGCGATCCTCGCAGCGATGAAGACCAGCAGCGCCACGGCGCCGATCGGCACCCAGCCCGGGTAGAAGGTCAGCAGCACACCGATTCCCGCCACGATGAGCAACTTGGAGCCCGCCCACAGTTCGTGGATCGCGGTACGCCCCGGCACCGGCCGCAGCAGCACCACCTGCCTGCGGGGTTTGCGCGGTTTCGCGGGAGCGGTCATGCCATTCCCCCGGCCGCCGTCGGTGCCGTCGCCAGTACCCCGTTCTCCAGGTGCAGGATGCGCGGGCACAGATTCTCCAGCCCAGCGAAGTCGTGGGAGATGACGACGACGGTGAGCCGCGTCCGCCGGCGCAGGTCCTCCAGCAGGCGTAACAGGCCCCGCTGTGACGCTGCGTCGAGCCCGGCCAACGGTTCGTCGAGAATCAGTGCGCGGGGTGAGCGGGCGAGCAGACCCGCCAGCACCACGCGCCTCATCTGCCCGCCGCTGAGCTGGTCGATCCGCCGCATGGCCAGCCCGGGATCGAGGCCGACATTGCCGAGCGCCGCGATGACCCGGTCGCGGTCGCGCACCGAAAAACCTGCGGCGGAGGCGATTTCGTGGGCGACGTGGCTGCGCATCAACTGCAGGCGGGCCGCCTGGAACGAGATGGCGACCGCGCCGACCTGTTCGGACACCGGCTTTCCGTCGAGCAGGCATGTCCCGGTGGTCGGCACGGTCAGCCCGGCCATGATCCACGCCAGGGTCGACTTGCCGGAGCCGTTGAGACCGTGAATCAACACGCCGTCACCCTCGTGTACGGCGAAATCGACGCCGTCCAAAGCGGTCTTCGCCCACGGTGTCCCGCTGCCGTACTCGTGTCCGACACCTTTGACTTCCAGGACGGGCGCGCCGCGCGGGGTGTCGGCCTGCGGTGTCGCGGGCGGCGCCTCCGCCGTCTGAACCATTTCGGTGTTGTCGGCGGCTGCGCCGTGGCCCGCCAGCGCCACCGTGCGGTCGGCGACGTCGGCTTCGTCGTTGTAGTGGGTGATGTGCACCAGTGCGGTGCGGTGGCGCTTCGTCAATCCGGACAGCACCGTCATCAGCCCCTCGCGCCCGTCCTGGTCGACCATGCTGGTCACCTCGTCGGCGATCAGCAGCGACGGCTCACGGGCCAGTGCCGCGGCGACGGCGAGGCGTTGCAGTTCGCCTCCGGACAGTCCACCGGTGTCTCGTTCTGCCAGCCCGTCGAGGCCGACCTCGCCGAGCAATTGCTCCACGTCGGTATCGGTGCCCGGCGGCAGACCCCACACGACGTCGTCGGCGACGCGGGTGCCCAGCACCTGGCTCTCGGGGTGCTGCATCACGACCGCGGTGCCGCCGAGTTTGCCCAACCCGACAGCACCGGGACGCTCGATCGTCCCTGTCGTGGGTTCGCGGCCGGACAGCACCAGCATCAGCGTCGTCTTGCCGGAGCCGTTGGCGCCGGTGACTGCGATGCGTTCACCGGGCCGTACCTCGAGCGAGACCGGACCGAGCGCGTCGTGGACGGCATTGGGGTAGCGGAAGCGGACGTCGGTCAGTGTGAGCGGAATCGGCGCGATCGCACCGGTGTCGGTCGATGCCTCCAGCTTGTGCACGTCCGGAACGCCGAGCAGGCGCTTCATCACCCGCGACAGCGCCCACCAGCCGACGAGGCTGACGAAGGTGATGCTGACGATTCCGGAGGCGAAGAAGACGAAGGGCCAATAGTGCAGCGCGGTCGCGAAGTCCCTGGTGAGGCGTTCGGCGAACGGTTCCAGGCCGGGGATCCGCTCGATGACGGCGGCCAGGCCGGTGATGTTCGCCGTCATGGATTCGAAGATGAGGTTGCGCAGGCGGCTCAACACCGCGAGCGCGGCGACGATCGCCAGCCCGAACAATGCACCTGCGACGAGGGCGCAGGCCAGGACGGTCGGCGTGCCGCGCCCGCGGCGCTTCACGATGCCGGTGAGACCACCGATGTAGGCGCAGTTGATGACCGTCATGAAACCGCCCATACCGGCGATGAGGAAGGCGACCAGACCGCCCGCGACGGTCGCGGCCAACAGGACCCGCAGCCGATAGCGGTAGGCGAGCAGCCCCATCGGAACGGTCCCGAGCAGTGAGAGGCCGGCGGCGAACGGTACGACGACCGCAATGATGGCGATGGCCGCGCACAGCGCCGCCATCACAGCGGCCTGCGCGAGCTCCACCGGCTGAAGCGATCCCGTCCGTCGAGGTGCGCTCTCCGGGCCGGCCGCGGTCATTTCTCGATTCTGCCAGTCGTCTGAGAGCGGCCGGCGTCCCGAGGTTGTGACCGGCGACACTCCGGGGCGCCGCCGACATTTGAAAACATAGTAAACCTATGTAACTATGAACGAATGTCGTCGACTCTCGGATCAGACCTGCTCGCCGTGGTGGCCCGGATCAACCGGCTCGCCAACCAGCGGCTGCGGATGCCCGTTCCGTTCGCGCAGGCACGCCTATTGTCCACGATTGAGGACAGAGGCGAGGCGCGTATCTCCGATCTGGCCGCACTCGACCACTGCTCGCAGCCAACGATGACGACTCAGGTGCGGCGACTCGAAGACGCCGGCATGGTGACCCGCGCGGCCGACCCCAACGATGCTCGCGCAGTGCTGATCCGGATCACGGCGGACGGTGTCGCCGCACTGCGCCAGGCGCGCGCCGACCGGGGCGCGGCGGTCGACCCCTATCTCGAGCAGTTGTCCGACGCCGACCGCGAATGTTTGGCACAGGCCGTCGTCATCATGAAGCGCATCATCGAAGACGCCACCACTCCGAGCGCCGTCGCTCGCTGACGGTCCGCGAACAGGTGGGCGGCTGCGCTATTCCGCCATTCACCGTGGGCTTGTTCACGGCTGACAAATTTGAGCAGATCTATAGTTCTTCTATATAGTCCCCCTATGCTTCGCTCCCAACCCAAGGCCGTCTGGGCCGTGGCCTTCGCCTCCGTCGTCGCGTTCATGGGCATCGGACTGGTCGATCCGATTCTGAAACCGATCGCCGACAACCTGAACGCATCGCCCTCGCAGGTGTCGCTGCTGTTCACCAGCTACATGGCCGTCATGGGTGTTGCGATGCTGGTCACCGGCGTCGTCGCGAGCCGCATCGGGCCGAAGCGGACGCTGCTGCTGGGCCTGGTCATCATCATCGCCGGCGCCGGCCTCGCCGGACTGAGCGACAGCGTCACCGGCATCGTCGGCTGGCGGGCGCTGTGGGGCCTGGGCAACGCGCTGTTCATCGCCACCGCGCTGGCGACCATCGTCAGCTCGGCCCGCGGGTCTGTCGCGCAGGCGATCATCCTTTACGAAGCGGCGCTCGGCCTCGGTATCGCCGTCGGCCCGCTCGTCGGTGGCGTCCTCGGCTCCATCTCGTGGCGCGGACCCTTTTTCGGCGTCTCCGCACTGATGGCGCTCGCCCTTGTCGTGACCGCGTTCCTGCTACCCGCCACGCCACGCGCCGAACGCGCCACGACGCTCGCTGACCCGTTTCGCGCGTTGCGTCACCGCGGCCTATTCGGTGTCGGCCTGACCGCGCTTCTCTACAACTTCGGCTTCTTCACGCTGCTGGCGTTCACCCCGTTCCCGCTCGACCTCGGCGCGCACGAGATCGGCCTGATCTTCTTCGGATGGGGCCTCGCGCTGGCGTTCACCTCGGTGTTCGTCGCGCCGCGACTGCAGCACCGGTTCGGTACGGTGCCGACACTGGCCGTCAATCTGCTGCTGATGACCGCAACGCTGGTGGCGATGGCGGTGTGGACCGACGACAAGGTCGTCCTCGCCACCTGCGTCGTGGCGGCCGGGCTCTGGATCGGCATCAACAACACGCTGATCACCGAGACCGTCATGAAGGCCGCCCCCGTCGACCGCGGCGTCGCCTCGGCCGCCTACAGCTTCATGCGCTTCGGTGGCGCCGCTGTCGCACCGTGGCTCGCCGGTGTGCTCGGCGAAAAGGTCAGCGTGCATCTGCCGTTCTGGGTCGGCGCCGGCGCAGTACTGCTGGCTGCCGTGGTGCTGTTCTGCGCGCGCGGGCATCTCACCCAGGTCGACGCCCCGGAATCTGAGATCGACGAGCTCAGCGACGAGGCCGCCGCCGTCACCGTCGGCAACTGACCGCGGGCGAGTCGACCAATTGCTCTGACGCTCAACAGGTTCGACGGGGGCGGGTCAGGCGACCGTAGCGCCGATGAGATGGCCGACCAGATACGTCGCACCGACGGCCGCCAGGCCGAGGACCAGCTGACGCAGCGCGCCCAGCACGATCGGCCGCCGCGTGAAGCTCGCCGCGGCACCGCCGGCCAGTAGCAGGCCCACCCCACCGCACGCCAGCCCGGCCCACAGCGACTCGAACCCGAGCAGGTATGGGATCAGCGGGATGACGGCTCCCGTCGCGAACATCAAGAACGACGAGATCGCCGCCACCCACGGCGACGGCTTCTCCCGCGGATCCACCCCGAGCTCCTGGACGAGGTGGAAGTTCATCGCCTTGGCCTCGTCGCGGTGGATCTCCTCGGTGGCCTTGGCCGCCGTCTGCGGCGACAATCCCATCTCGGTCAGCATTGCCGTCAACTCGGCGCGCTCAGCCTGCGGATGCTTACGGAACGCTCGCTTCTCGACCTTGACCTCCGATTCGATCTGCTCGTTGGCGGTGGTCACCGACGTGTATTCGCCCAACGCCATTGAGAACGCCCCGGCCAGCAGTCCGGCGACGCCGCTCAGGACGACCGTCTGAGCGCTGGCCGACGCGGCGACGCCGGCGATCAGAGCAGTGTTGCTCACCAGACCGTCCATCGCTCCGAAGGTGGCTGCGCGCAACCAACCCCCGCTGACGTCCGCGTGCTTGTGGTCAGCGACGTGAGGCGTGCCGGTCGGCGAACGAGGGCCCTCAGCTGACTGCGTCATGCCGATGATTGAACACCCTTCGTCGACTGCCAGATGACTGAGGATCGCCTAGGTTTGTGACATCACAGTTTGCGCGGCCTCATCTGGGGCTACCGTCGAGATATGACCACCACTGCGGAGCATCTCCGGAACTGTCTCGACGGCCGATTCCGGGACGTGAAGAACAGGATGCGCCTCGAACTCAGCAACGAGATCTTCCGACCGCACTACACCCCCAACACCGTCATCGCCCGCACGAAAGTTGCTGAGCAGATGAGGATCATGGCGTCACGCGGCGCCGCCGAAGACGGCTTCAAGAAAGAGCACGGCGGCAACGGCGACGTCGGCGCCGCCGTCACGCAGATCGAGATGCTCGCGATGAGCGACCTCTCCCTGATGGTCAAGGCCGGCGTGCAGTGGGGGCTGTTCGGGGGCGCCATCGAAAATCTCGGCACCGAGCGCCACCATGAGGCGTACGTCAAAAGGCTCATCGACCTCGACCTCCTCGGCTGCTTCGCGATGACCGAGACCGGCCACGGCAGCGACGTGCAGTCCCTGGAGACGACGGCCACCTATGACCCAGCCACCCAGGAGTTCGTCATCGACTCCCCCACGCGCACGTCCCGCAAGGACTACATCGGTGGGGCCGCCCAAACCGCCCGCGTCGCAGCCGTTTTCGCACAGTTGATCACCCCGGACGGCACCAAGCACGGCGTGCACTGCTTTGTGGTGCCGATCCGCGACGATAAGGGTGAGGACCTGCCGGGGGTGACGACCTCGGACTGCCATTACAAAGGCGGGCTCCCCGGTGTCGACAACGGCCGCATCCAGTTCGACCAGGTCCGCATCCCGCGCGAGAACCTGCTCAACAAGTACGCCGACGTGGCACCCGACGGCACCTACAGCTCACCCATCGAGAACCCGAACCGTCGCTTCTTCACGATGCTCGGGACCCTGATCCGCGGACGCGTCACCGTCGGTGGCAGCGCAGGCGCCGCGGCCCGCGTTGCTCTCGACATCGCCACGCGATATGCGTTGGAGCGCAGGCAGTTCTCCGATCCCGACGGCGGTGAGGTGCTGCTGATGGACTATCTGGTGCACCAGCGCAGGCTCTTCCCGTTGATCGCCCGCTCCTACGCACTGCAGTTCGCCCAGAACGAGCTGGTGGCCAAGTGCCACGAACTGCAGACCGCCGACGACCCCGACCCCGAGGAACAGCGCGAGCTGGAATCCCGCGCGGCCGGCCTGAAGGCTGCCAACACCTGGCACGCCACCCGTGCCATCCAGGAGGCCCGCGAGGCCTGCGGCGGCGCAGGCTATCTGGCCGAGAACCGGCTGATCGCACTCAAAGCCGACACCGACGTGTTCACCACCTTCGAAGGCGACAACCACGTGCTCTTTCAGCTGGTGGCCAAGGAACTGCTCACCGCCTATGCCGACGACATCAAGGGCATGAGCCCAGTGGAATGGGTGGGGTTCGCGGCGCGGTTCGCCGGTGAGCGGGTGATGAAACGCACTGCGGCACAGACGATTATGCAGACCATCCTGGACACCCGTGAGGACAACGAAGAGGAGGGCAGCCTCTTCAACCGCGGCACCCAGGTGAAGATGTTCGAGGACCGCGAGGAGTACATGCTCGCCTCGGTCGCGCGCCGGCTGCAGAGCAAGTCCAAGGAAATGAGCGCCTTCGAAGCGTTCAACTCGGTGCAAGACCATGTGCTCCACGTCGCGCAGGCCCACATCGATCGCATCATCCTGGAGGCGTTCGTGGCGGGTATCGCGTCCTGCGAGGACCGGACGGCCCGCGAGATCCTGGGCATGGTGTGCGACCTGTACGCGCTGTCGGTGATCGAGGAGGACAAGGCCTGGTTTGTCGAACACCGCTTCCTGTCGACCGAACGTGCGAAGGCGGTGACGCGGGGCATCAACGACCGCTGCCGGCGGCTGCGTCCCTACGCCGAGCTTCTCGTCGACGGTTTCGGTATCCCTGAGCAGTTGCGCTACGCCGAGATGCTGCACCCCGAGCACATCCCCGACGCCGACGAGCACACCCCGCAGAACGCAACCAGCGCGGGCGTCATCTGAACGACGTCAGGAGTTGGGAATCGGGTCGAGGATCGTCAGCCTGCCGTCTTCGAGGGTGACCCGCGCGGTGCCGATGCCGGTCGGGCAGCAGGGTTCGTCCTGCCCCTGGCTCCACTGATACTGCACGACGGCATCGTGCTCACCTTGCGCGGTGACTGTGATGTAGGGCCGGGGATCCATCGTGGGTGAACCGACCGGAGCCCCGTCTTCGAAGAACAGCACCTGCTGCAAGGCGTCGGGCTGATCCCCCGAGGTGACCACCACCCATTGCAGACGGCAGTCAGCGGCGTTGCCCCGCGATACTTCGCGCCACGGCGCAGGCGGCAGCAGAGCGAACTCGGCCTCGACATCTTGGCTGGTCGGTCCGGAACCGCACTCGGCCGCCGCAGCCGAGCTGGTGGGCGCCGGGGATGGTGGGCTCCAGCCGCACCCGGCGACGGCCACCCCGAAGGTCAGCAGGACCGGGGTCAGAATGCGCAGACGCGACAGTCGCATGGTTCAAGGATAGGCAGGCTCCTCGCGGAGGGCTCTGCTACCGCGCGAAAGACGTTGCGTCAGGCGATCTCTGACGCAACCTAGGACGCGAGTGCGGTGAGGCGGTGTGCGGTGGCTCCCCCGGCTGGACTCGAACCAGCAACCCTTCGGTTAACAGCCGAATGCTCTGCCAATTGAGCTACAGGGGATTGCCCTCCCGCGGTCTGTGCCGCGGGCCAGAGAGCACTCTAGCCTACGTCGGCGCGCGCGTGCCAATGCGTCGCCGGGTGGGCGCCGTGTGCCGGACGTGAGGCAGGATGGACATCAAGACGTCAACCACCAATCCAACCCCTGGAGGGCCCCTGTGATCGGGTATGTCGCCGCAGCGGCTGTCGGGTACGTGCTGGGAACGAAGGCCGGGAGGCGGCGTTTCGAGCAGATCTCGGGCACCTATCGTGCCGTCACCGCCAGTCCAGCCGCCAAGGCCGTCATCGAAGCGGGACGACGAAAGATCGCCGAGCGGGTGTCACCCGACCCGGCGATGGTGAAGCTGACGCACATCGACTCCGGCACCGAGGTTCTGGAGCCGGAGTCGATGGTGAAGAAGCGGAGCTAGGTCAGTTGCCCCACTGGCCGATGCCCTGGCTGATCGTGGTGCCCGGCATCAGCGGTCCGGTGTAGACCCCGAAACCGTTCTCCCCGAAGCCGACGTTCGGCGAGCCGACTGTGACGCCGCTGCCGTTCGAGTAGGACAGGCAGTGGCCGTCTGCCTGGTTGCCGAACCACGCGAGGCACCGCGGCGCGGCGGTGGTCTCCGAAGCAGTCTCGGCAGTGGTCAGGGATGCGTAGAGCGGAAAGGCGACGGCGGCGGCCGCGATCGCCCCGGCGATCACCCGAGACTTATTGGTCTGGATCCCGCTCACCAGCTTGTTCACCGACACTGAAAGCTCACCTTCTCCCCGACGGATTGCAGCAGCATAACCATAACCTGCCTATCGGAATCATGCAGTGAGGTCGTTACCGCTGGCCTGCTCCAGCAAGCTGCGGCGATAGGCCTCCATAGCCACCAGGTCGCCGAACAGCGCGTGGTACTCGTCTCCCTGCTCCACCGGCGACATCCGCTGCAGCTTCGACTTCACCTCGGCGATCTGGCGTCCGATCCACACTTCCTGCAGCCTGGCGATTACACCGCCGATGTAGCGCGGCAACTTCTCGTCGTCGGCGTTGATGGCCTCGACACCCAACTCGTTGACCAGGGTGGCGGTCTGAGGCGAAGAGGTCTGCTCACGCACTGCTTCGATCCACTCAGCCCCGGTTTTACCCGACGACGTCCCGCCGGCGGCCTCGATCGCTGCCCGCACCGCGGTGTAACCGGGGTGGGTGAAGCTCTCAGCAGCCAGCGAATCGAAGACCGGACCGGCCAGCACCGGAAACTGCAACGCCGACTTGAGCGCCTCACGCTGCGGCCACAGCGTCGGATCTGCAGGGTCGGGACGGGCCACCACCTGCTCCGCCGCCACCGTGCCGCGGGCGGCAGGCTGCGACGACTCGTTCGTGGCGGCACGCCGCCGACCTCTGTCGGGCATGCCGCGCTTGGTGGCCTCCTCACGGACCCTGCTCAGCACCTGACTTTCGTCGCGCCAGCCCGTCCAGCCTGCGAGGCGGCGCGCATATTCGTCGCGCAGCGCGTAATCGCGGATTCTGGCCACCAGCGGTACGCACTGGCGCAGCGCGTCGACCTGAGCCTGCGGTTCATTGTCGAGGACGTCGCCGCTGGGGATCAGGCTGCGCACCGCGAACTCGAACATCGGAATGCGGCGCGCTACCAGGTCGCGCAGCGCTCCGTCTCCCGACTTCAACCGGAGGTCGCACGGATCCATGCCGTCGGCGGCGATCGCCACGAACGACTTGCCCGCCACCTGCTGGTCACCGTCGAAGGCCTTCAGCGCGGCGGCCTGGCCCGCGGCGTCACCGTCGAACACGAAGATCAACTCGCCGCGATACCAGTTGTCGTCCATCATCAGTCGTCGCAGCAGCGCCAAGTGGCTGTCACCGAACGCGGTGCCGCAGGAGGCCACGGCGGTCGTCTCACCCGCCAGGTGCATGGCCATCACGTCGGTGTAGCCCTCGACGACGACGGCCCGGTGCGCCTTGGCGATGTCGCGCTTGGCCATGTCGAGGCCGAACAACACCGACGACTTCTTGTACAACACCGTCTCCGGGGTGTTGACATATTTGGCTTCCATCGGGTCGTCGTCGAAGATGCGGCGCGCCCCGAATCCGATGACTTCACCGCCGCTGGCGCGGATCGGCCACAGCAGGCGGCGGTGGAAGCGATCCATCGGGCCGCGCCGCCCCTCCCTCGACAAGCCCGCGGCCTCGAGCTCCTTGAACTCGAATCCCTTGCGTAACAGATGCTTTGTCAGGGTGTCCCAGCCGGACGGGGCGAACCCGCAGCCGAACTTGGCGGCCGCGGCGGCGTCGAAATTGCGCTCCTGGAGGTACTGGCGCGCCGGCGCAGCCTCCTCGCTTCGCAGCGCTTCGGCATAGAACTCCTGTGCTGCGGCGTTGGCGGCGAGTAATCGGCTGCGGCTGCCCCGGTCACGCTGGACGTTGGTGTTGGACGCCCCCGTATAGGTGACGGTGTAGCCCACCCGGTCGGCCAGCAGCTCGACGGCCTCGACGAAGCTGACGTGCTCGATCTTCTGCAGGAACGCGTAGACGTCGCCACCCTCCCCGCAACCGAAGCAGTGGAAGTGGCCGTGGTTGGGCCGGACGTGGAACGACGGCGACTTCTCGTCGTGGAAGGGGCACAGACCCTTCAGCGAGTCCGCTCCCGCGCGCCGAAGCTGAACGTAGTCGCCGACGACGTCTTCAATGCTGACCCGTTCGCGGATCGCGGCGATGTCCCGATCGGGGATCCTGCCCCGTCCTCGAGTCACTTCGGCCGCCACCCGGCCAGTCTAGAGGCCGCAACGGATGTGGTTACGCGGGTTCGAGCCGCTCCAGCCGACCTTCGGTGAGCGATGCCACCTGGTCGATCACCACCCGCAGCCGCGCGGCATCATCGTGCGCCGCGTTGAACTCCGGGACGAACAACGGGTCCAGTGTCGCGGGTGCGCCGGAAAGAATGAAGTCGACGACCGCCTCGACCCGGTCGCGCTGCTGCGCCTGCAGATCGAGATGCTTCGGGTCGGACATGATGAATTGCAGCGCCAGGATCTTCAGCACCGCGACCTCGGCGCGCACCACCGTGGGAACTTCGAGATTGGTTCGGTAACGGACCAGCCGGCCGGGCCCCGTGACGTGGCGCGTCGCGGCGATAGCCGACGACGCGAACCGTCCGACCAGCTCGCTCGTCATCGTCTTGAGCGCCACCGACGCCGACAACGTGCCGTCGTACTTGCCGACAGCGGCGACCGCCGGCAGCACCGAGAGTCTGCCCGCCGCCTCGACCAGGTCGGCCGCCGCCAGCCCACCGCCCATGCCGTGCGACTGGCCGAGCCGTCCCAGCGCATTGACGGCGTCGTCGTCGGCGAGCACCCGCAGGTCGATGCGCCCCGAAATGACGCCGTCTTCCACGTCGTGCACCGAGTAGGCGACGTCGTCGGCCCAATCCATGATCTGCGCCTCCAGACACGACGTCCGGTCGGGCGCGTCGCCGCGCACCCAGGCCGCGGCCTCCGCGTCGTCGGCGTAGAACCCGAACTTGCCGCCCTCGGGCGGGCGGAACCACGGATACTTGGTCACCGCGTCCAGCGCCGCTCTGGTCAAGTTCAGCCCGGCGCTACGTTCTTTGTGGTGCTCGCGCACCAGGACTTTCGGCTCAAGCCGGGTCAGGATCCGGAAGTTCTGCGCGTTGCCCTCGAAGCCACCGCACGCTTCCCCGAGCTGATTGAGCGCCCGCTCCCCGTTGTGCCCGTACGGCGGATGCCCGATGTCGTGCGCAAGGCCGGCTAAGTCGACAAGGTCGGGATCGGCCCCCAATCCAACCGCCATCCCGCGGCCGATCTGGGCGACCTCGAGCGAATGCGTCAGCCGGGTACGGGGCGTCTCGCTCTGGCGAGGGCCGACCACCTGCGTCTTGTCGGCGAGGCGCCGCAGGGCCGCGGAATGGAGCACACGGGCGCGGTCCCGCGCGAAATCGGTGCGGTGTTCGGTGCCGGTGCCCGGTAACGCGGCACCCTTGGGCAGCTCGACCACCAGGCGCTGGCGGTCGAACTCGCTGTAGGGATCGCGTTGCGTGAGATCTGTGGACACCGACGCACAGTCTGCCAGGGGCGATCAGGCCGGTAAGCGTAGCCGTGGGGGTGCGCCGCATTAGATTGGCGGACATGCGCGTCGCCCGCCTGCTCAGCATGCTGCTCGCCGTCATCGTCGTCGGACTTCTCTGCGCGCCGGGGGCGTCCGCCGAGCCGCCGTTCCGTGTTCCTGACTACGTGACAGACCGGGCCGACGTGCTCTCGCCCGAGCAGCTGATCCAGGTCGAAGATGCGCTGACCCAGCTCTACGACGGGCAGCGTGTGCGGCTGTGGGTGGTCTACGTGGACTCCTTCGGCCAGAGCGCACCGGGCTGGGCACGAACCACCATGCAGCTCAGCGACTTCGGTGACCGCGACGCCCTGTTGGCGATCGCGACGAGCGAGCGGGCCTATGCCTTCCAGGTGCCGACGGCGATCATGTCCCAGAGCGCGGCGCAGTCGCTGCAGACCAATGTCATCGAGCCGGCGCTACGCAGCCGCGATTTCGCGGGTGCGGCCGTCGCAGCCGCCGACGGGATCGAGACCTCGGCGACGTCGGGGTCGTCGGGTGGCGGGATGTCATGGCTGACACTGCTGTTCATCTTCGCCGTGTTGAGCGTGGCACTGGTCATGCTGTGGTTGTGGTCGCGCCGGCGTCGACGACGTCTTCGCGCAGCACAGTTCGAGGCCGCGCGTCGCGTCAACCCTGCGGACCCGAACGCGCTGGCGTCGGTGCCGCTGGACGCGCTCGACGATCTGAGCAAGGCGATCGTCGTCGACGTCGACAACGCAGTGCGCACCAGCGAGGGTGAACTGGCTTTGGCCGTCGAGGAGTTCGGCCCCGACCGGACGGCACCGTTCACCCGCGCCGTCGACAACGCCCGCACAGCCTTGGCGCAGGCATTCAACGTGCGACAGATCCTGGATGACGCCGTACCGGAGACTGCGCAGCAACGCCGCGATCTGCTGACCCGGTCCATCGTGGCAGCCGCGCGCGCCGACGACGAATTGGAGGCCCAGGGCGATGCGTTCGAAAAGCTTCGCGACCTCGTCATCAACGCGCCCTCGCGGCTCGACGGCCTGACCCAGCAGATGGTCGATCTGACCGCGCGGCTCGGTCCGGCCGAACAGGCGCTCGCCGCGCTGCACACTCAGTTCGACGCGTCCGCGCTGGCCTCTGTCGCAGACAATGTCGGCGCCGCCAAGGAGCGGCTGACGTTCGCTGACCAAACCATCAGCGCCGCAAGGGCTCTCGTGGCCCGTCCGGCGGGCCAGCAGATGGGACTCGTCGACGCGGTCCGGGCCGCGGAGTCGTCCCTCGGGCAGGCCAGGACGCTGCTCGATGCGATCGATTCGGTGGGCAGCGACATCAACCGGGCGGTCGCCTCGCTACCCGCGGCGATCGCCGACATCCAGAACGGCATCGCCGCTGCGACAACACAACTGCAGCAGGCCAACAGCGCGCACCGGGAAGAGCTGGAGGCGGCCCGCACCGCGGCGAGCAAGGCCGTCACCGACGCGCAGCACGCGGGTAACACGGATCCGCTCGGCGCTTTCACCCGGCTGACGAAGGCCGACGCCGACCTCGATCTACTGCTGGCCAGCGTCGCCGAAGAGCGCGCCGCGATGGAGCGGATGAGCCGCGCCTACGACCAGGCACTGATGACCGCGCAGTCACGGGTGCGCGGTGTCTCGGATTTCATCGACACGCGCCGCGGCAGCATCGGACCCGAGGCACGCACCCGACTGGCCGAGGCGGTCCGGCAACTGCAGGCCGCCCAGGACAAGAAAGAGATCAACCTCAGCGAGGCCATCGCACACGCCAACGGCGCGTCAACCCTTGCCGCGCAGGCACAGTCGTTGGCGAACAACGACGTCAACGCCGCCCAGCAGCATTTCGGCGGATGGGGTGGCGGAGGCGGAACCTGGGGTGGCGGCGGTTCCGACATGGGGGCGGTGATCGGCGGGATCCTGATCGGCAACATCCTCGGCAGCGCGATGCGGGGCGGCTTCGGGGGCGGCTTCGGCGGTGGACGCGGCCTGGGCCGGCCGTCGTCGTTCGGGGGCTCGTCGCGGTCATCGGGCCGCAGCTACAGCGGGGGCGGGGGCCGCTTCTAGCGGGACCACATCGAAATTCTCGAATATATCGTCGCTATAGTATCGCCTTTACATAAAAATATAATGACGCTATAGTGGCCGTCGTGGACAGCCGAACCAAACTTCTCGCCGCCGCTCTGCAGGTACTCGAGAGGGACGGCCAGGACCAGTTCTCGACACGCGCGGTGTGCGACATCGCCGGCGTCACCGCGCCAACCCTGTACCACTACTTCGGCAGTATCGACGGTCTTCTGAGCGCGGCGATTGCCGAGGCATTCGCGGAGTTCCTTACCCGCAAGGCGGCGGTGGAAGTAGCGCCGGACCCAGAGATCGGGCTGCGTAACGGCTGGGACAACTACGTACGCTTCGCGGCCGAACGGCCCCGCCTCTATTCGGCGATGGTGGCTCGCGTGCTCCAGGGCGCCGACATCCCCGCCGCCGACCAGGCCCGCGATCTTCTGCGGCTACAGATCCAAGCAGTGGCCGACGCCGGGCGTCTGGCCATGGACGCCGATGCGGCCGCCGAACTCGCATGGGCCTCGGCCCATGCGGCCGCGTCGCTATATACCCCGGCGTGGGACCGCACGCCGCACCCCGACATGGTCGCCCACCTTCGCGATGACGCCCTGCGAGCGATCTGCCGGCCCCACCCGAAAGGAAAACAACCATGAAAATTCTCGCCACCGGCGGATCCGGATTCGTCGGAAGCCGCCTGATCCGGCGCTTGGCCCGTGACGGGCATCAGGTGTTCGCGCTGGCACGCTCCCCCGAAGCGGCGACCACGGTCCAAGACCTCGGCGCCACGCCCGTCTCCGCCGACCTCGACGCACCTGCCGACACCGCGCTTCCGTCGGTCGACGCCGTTGTCCACGCGGCAGCTTATTTTCGATTCACCGGTCGCCGGGATCGCTTTTTCCGCACCAACGTCGACGGCACGCAGGCCCTGCTCGCTGCCGCCCAGAGCGCCGGTGCCACCACGTTCGTCCATGTCAGTGCCGGCGCTGTCGTTATGGATGACCGAGGCTCTGCACTGTACGACGCCGACGAGTCCGCGCCAACGTACCCATCCAGTTTCTCGCCCTACATCGCCAGCAAGTCCACCGCGGAGGCTGCTGTGTTGGCGGCCGACCGTCCCGGCTTCCGCACCGTGGCGATCCGTCCCCCCGCCATCTGGGGCGCCGGCGACATGTTCAGCCGCGAAATCCCCAGCCGTGTGGCCGGCGGGCAGTTCGCGTTCATCAATCGCGGTGAATACCCCTACAGCACAGTGCATGTCGACAATGTGATCGAGGCTGTGGAATGCGCCCTCCATCGCGGCAAGGGCGGCCGCCCGTACTTCGTCGCCGACCGCGAAACCGTGACCTTCCGTGACTTCATCGCCGGGATGGCGCACAACCACGGCGTCTCGATAGACCGCGTCCGCTCAGTCCCGTACGCGCTGGCGTACAACGTGGGGCGCGTGCTGGAGATCGGCGCGACGCTGCGCAGTTCCGAAACCGATCCCCCGTTGTCGCGCACCATGGTCCGCATGATCGGCCGGCCCTACACCGTGGACGACACGGCCGCTCGAAGCGAACTGGGCTACGTCGGCGCGACGTCACGCGAGGAAGGTCTCGCCCTGGCGAGCGAAGGAATCACGCACCCTTGAGGCGGGTCGCCAGGTAGTTGCTCACCTCGGTGATGGCCACGCGTTCCTGCGTCATCGCGTCGCGCTCGCGGATCGTGACGGCGTGATCCTCCAGCGAGTCGAAATCCAGCGTCACGCAGTACGGCGTGCCGATCTCGTCCTGGCGGCGGTAGCGGCGGCCGATGGCCCCGGCATCGTCGAACTCGACGTTCCACAGCTGACGCAACTCGGCGGCGAGATCTCGTGCCTTCGGCGACAGGTCAGCATGGCGCGAGAGCGGCAGCACCGCGGCCTTGACGGGCGCCAACCGCGGATCGAGCTTCAAGACCGTGCGCTTGTCGACACCGCCCTTGGCGTTCGGCGCCTCGTCCTCGTGATAGGCATCGACCAGGAACGCCATCAGCGAGCGTGTCAGGCCCGCTGCCGGCTCGATGACATACGGCACGAACCTGGTGTCGTTGGCCTGGTCGTAGAAGGACAGGTCGACACCGGAATGCTGTGCATGCGTGGACAAGTCGAAGTCCGTGCGGTTGGCGATACCCTCCAGCTCACCCCACGGATTGCCCGCGAAGCCGAACTTGTATTCGATGTCGGTGGTACCCGCCGAGTAGTGCGACAGCTTCTCCAGCGGGTGCTCGTAGAGCCTCAGATTCTCCGGATTGATGCCGAGGTCGATGTACCACTGCAGCCGCGTGTCTATCCAATACCTGTGCCACTCCGGCGCTGTCGACGGTTCGACGAAGAACTCCATCTCCATCTGCTCGAACTCGCGCGTTCGGAAGATGAAGTTGCCCGGGGTGATTTCGTTGCGGAAGCTCTTGCCGATCTGGCCGATACCGAACGGCGGTTTCTTGCGCGCTGTCGTCACCACGTTGGCGAAGTTGACGAAGATGCCCTGCGCGGTCTCGGGCCGCAGATAGTGCAGACCCTCCTCGGTCTCGATCGGGCCCAGGTAGGTCTTCAGCATCATGTTGAAGTCGCGCGGTTCCGTCCACTGCCCTTTGGTCCCGCAGTCGGGACAGACGATGTCGTCCATCGGCACCGCATCCGGGTCTGGGAGACCCTTCTTCTGCGCGTATGCCTCCTGCATGTGGTCCTGGCGGTGCCGCTTGTGGCAGTTCAGGCATTCGACCAGCGGGTCGTTGAACACGTCGACGTGACCGGAGGCCACCCACACCTGACGCGGAAGGATGATCGCGGAGTCGAGCCCCACCACATCATCCCGAGCCGTCACGACCGATTTCCACCACTGCCGTTTGATGTTCTCCTTCAGCTCGACGCCCAGCGGCCCGTAATCCCAGGCAGACTTGGTGCCGCCGTAGATCTCGCCGGACTGGAAGACGAGGCCACGGCGTTTCGCCAGGTTTGCAACGGTGTCGATGATCGATGACGGAGCCACGGGTTGACAGCGTAGCGAGGCCGGCAGCGTGCCTCACGCGATATCCCCGATTGACATGCACGGTTGCGCATGTATCGTGGGACCTAATGAAAACCGTTTCCAGTATCCCGGACTCGTCGGATGTCCACGATCACGGCGGGCCGTCGGCAACCGAGCTTCCTCCGCGCGCGGTTCTCGACACTGCCGGTGATCTGCTGCGGGCGCTCGCCGCGCCGGTGCGCATCGCCATCGTGTTGCAGCTGCGCGAAGGAGCGCGTTGCGTCCACGAGCTCGTCGACATCCTGGACGTGCCGCAGCCTCTGGTCAGCCAGCATCTGCGCATCCTGAAGTCGGCCGGCGTCGTCGAAGGGTCACGATCAGGACGAGAAGTGTTGTACCGCTTGGCCGATCATCACCTGACCGACATCGTCGTCGCGGCCGTGACCCATGCGGGCGAGGACGGCTGATGACGACAGAAGGCCGCGCCACGCGGCAGCGCGCCGCGATTCGCGCGCTACTGGACAAGACCAGCGACTTCCGTTCGGCCCAGGAGTTGCACGACGAATTGCGCCAGCGCGGTGAGGGAGTCGGACTGACCACGGTCTATCGCACCCTGCAGCAGATGGCCACTGCGGGCGTGCTGGACACGCTGCGCACCGACACCGGCGAATCGGTCTACCGGCGGTGCTCCGACGACCATCACCATCACCTTGTCTGCCGGATATGCGGCTCGACCGTAGAGATCCAGGGTGACCACGTCGAGAACTGGGCGTCCGAAGTCGCCAAAGCCCACGGATACTCCGATATCCACCACACCATCGAAATATTCGGGGTCTGCCGCAACTGCTCCGTCGCAGCCTCGGGCAATTAGCCGCGCGGCCGCACCACCGTCACCGGAATGTCGACGGATTGGACGACAGCGGAACTGACCGATCCGAGCAACATGCCGGAGAACCCGCCGCGGCCGTGGCTGCCCACCACGACGAGTTGGGCGGTGCCGGAGCGGTCCACGAGCTGACGGGCCGGCTCGTCGAATTCCAACTGACGGCGAATCTTCACATCGGGGTATCGCTCCTGCCAGCCGGCGAGGCGTTCGGCGAGGATCTCCTCGGCCTGCTGCTTGCGCGTACGCCACTCCTCGCCCTGCAGCGGCAACCCACCCACGTCACTCCATGCGTGTAGCGCCATCAAGTCCACACCGCGCCGAGAGGCCTCCTCGAACGCCAGCGCGGTCGCGGCCTCCGAGACCGGCGAACCGTCGACGCCGAGCAGGATCGGGGCGCCGTCGTCGGGCAACTCCCCCATCCTGCTGCGCACCACGGTGACGGGACAGCGCGCATGGTGGATCAGACCAGAGCTGACCGACCCGAGCAGCAGTCGGCCGATGCGTCCCATCCCGCGGCTGCCCACGACCACCATATGTGCGTCCTTGGACGCATCCACCAGTGCCTCGACCGCGCCCGATCGCGGAATCTCGATGTGAACGTCAAGCGGTTGCCCCTGGTCCGCGATCGCCAAGGCCGCCTGACGGGCGTGTTTCAGCGCATCCTCGGCATTCTGCAATTCGCCCTCGATCGCGATGTGGTCCGACGGTGCGAGGGGCCACGTGACGATCGGGCGCCTGACCGCGTGCATCAGGGTGATGGGCAGGCCGTGCAGGTGCGCCTCCCGGGCGGCCCAACGCACGGCCGCACCGGCCTCCTGCGAACCGTCCACACCGACGACGATCCCGGAAGGCGCGCGCCCTGTGGTCATTTCGAGAACCGTGACGCGATATAGGTACTCACGATCGCCATCATCGCGAAAATTGCCGCGATGAGTACGGCAGCGGTCGGCCAGTCCATAGCGCACCTCCTTGACGGGAACCTGGCCACGACACTATGGCGCTACGCGCGAACGCATCAGGGCCGTTGGTCCCGACCTCACGGGATTCGCGGCGTCGACTCCGACTGCCGGATCGGACTCCTCACACGTACACCCGCGATAGGGCCGGAGGTCCTCTGCTGACGTTCTGACCCGGGACGAAGGCCCCTGGATGACCGCGAGGGCCGCCCTTACTGTCATCAGAGACAAGTCGCAACGACACGAGGATGTAAGCGATGGAACCGCCGCCGATTTCGGGAGATGTGTTGTCAGCGTCGATGATTCACTGGCGATGCGAGTTCCGGTAGTCGTCCGGCCCGATTGATCCGACAGCGGATATGGATCTTCACCCGTTTCCGACCATTGCGATCATCCTCGCTCTCGCCACCGCGGCGGGGCTGGTGGCCACCAGGCTTCGGCAGCCGCTGATCGTGGCGTTCATTGTGGTCGGCATCGTCGTCGGCCCGGTTGGCGTCGGATGGGTGTCAGCGGACACCACCACACAACTACTGGCCAGACTCGGTCTGGCCATCCTGCTGTTCCTCGTCGGGATGCGCCTGGATCTGCACATGATCCGCAGCGTCGGGCCTGTAGCGATGATCACCGGCGTCGGCCAGATGCTGCTCACCTCCGTCCTCGGCTATCTGATTGCCATCACACTCGGAATGAGCAGTGAAGCGGCGTTCTATGTTGCCGTGGCAGTCACCTTTTCATCGACGATCATCATCGTGAAGCTGTTGTCCGACAAGCGTGAGATGGACCAGCTGCACGGACGGATCACTCTGGGGATCCTCATCGTCCAGGACATCGCCGTCGTGCTGGTGATGATCGCGCTGACAGCATCCGGCCACGACGGCGGAGACGTCGCCCTGGGAGCGGGCATCGTGACCGTGGCGCTCAAAGGCCTTGCACTGCTCGTAGGCGTCTGGGCTCTGATGCGCTCAGTCCTGCCCTGGCTGTTGCCGCAAGTCGCACGATCTCAGGAATTGCTCGTGCTCTTCGGTGTGGCCTATGCCGTGTCGATCGCATCGTTGAGCGAGTGGCTCGGGTTCAGTTCCGAGGTCGGCGCCTTCCTCGCGGGAGTGTCCCTGGCGAGCACCGAGTTTCGTGACGCGCTCGGAGCGCGCCTGGTCAGCCTGCGCGACTTCTTGTTGTTGTTCTTCTTCCTCGACCTCGGCGCGAGGCTCGATTTCGACGAGGCGGGCAACCAGCTTGCGGCGGCAGCGGTTCTGTCGATCTTCGTCCTGGTGGCCAAGCCGTTCATCGTCGTCGCGATCATGTCGCTGATGCGCTATCCGATTCGCGTCAGCTTTTTCGTCGGCGTCCCGCTCGCCCAGATCTCCGAGTTCTCACTGATCCTCGTTGCGCTCGGCATGACCCTCGGCCATCTCGACAACGCGACTGCAAGCCTGATCACCATCGTCGGATTGATCACGATAGCCGTATCGACATACATGACGACGTATTCGCACAAGCTGTACCAGTGGTCCGGACCGTGGTTGTCGATCCTTGAGCGAAGACACCGGGGCGACCGGCACGATTCTGGACGAGAGGACGATTTCGACGTGATCATCTTCGGTTTGGGGCGTTTCGGCAGTCATCTCGCCGAGCGGTTGACCAGCGCAGGTCATCGAGTCCTCGGCGTCGACTTCGATCCTCACGGGGTGGATACGCATCGTCGGAAGGGGGTTGAAACGACCTTCGGCAGCGCGGAAGATTTGGCGCTGCTGGACGCCCTTCCGCTGGACCGGGCCAAGTACGTCATCAGCGCGATACCAGCTCTGCAGACAAACCTCGCTCTGCTGCAGGGGCTTCGCGAGCGCACGTTTGCCGGCGCGGTCGCCCTGACTGCGCACACCCGACATGATGCGGAACAACTCAGGACGACGGGCGTCGACATTGTCCTCGAACCATTCTCGACTGCCGCCCATACGACGTCGGAAGCCCTCCACGACCTGCTCACCGCCGGCGGTGACGACGGCATAGCCGCGCCGCCGATGTGAAGCTACCGTCTGCGCCCCATTCGCGAGCCCGCGACGGCCACGGCGATCCCGGCGATCGCGATCAGGGGGCCGAGGACCGACCACGTGGTGGTGCTGCTCATCGGACTGCCCTGCACCGCGCCGAAACCCTGAAGCGCGAACAACAGACCGAAGAGCGCGACAACGACGCCAACGATGATCACCGCAATACGCATGATCTCGACCCTAGGCGGTCAGCGCGCGCCGCACATCGGCTCCCGTGGCCAGCACCATCAGCACCAGCGTCCGGAGGGCATCGTCGGTGAGGCCGGCTGCCGGAAAGTTGTAGCGCAGCAACACGTCACCGGCCTTCTTCGGACGTCCCGATCCTTTCGTGGTCGCGCCGATCTTCTCCACGAGCGACACCGTCCCCAGCAGGGTGTCCTGGGCGTGTTTGGCCACCTCGGCGCGAATCTTGCTGTCCAGCGGCAGGTCCCACGCCAATACCTGGGTCAGCGACACCAGGTCGAGGTCCTCGGCGATGGTCACCACGCGTAGGGACGCGAACGTCGCCTCGTGCTGCACCGTCAACGCCCCGTCGTCCTCCCGGGTCACGGGCAAGATGTCCGTGAGCACCACGGCGAGCCGCTCCGCCAGGTCCATCAAGACCCCTAGGCTCTGCCGAAGCGCCGGTTGCGGTGGACGTATTCCTCACAGGCGGCCCACAGGTCGCGGCGGTCGTAGTCCGGCCAGAGCTTGTCCTGGAAGACGTATTCGGCGTATGCCGCCTGCCACAGCAGGAAGTTGCTCGCCCGCTGCTCCCCCGATGTCCTGATGAACAAATCGACATCGGGAATGTCGGCTCGATGCAGGTGCTTGGCGAATTGCGCTTCGCTGATCCGCCCGGGCTTGATCTTGCCGTCGACCGCTTCCTGGGCCAGTTCACGTGCCGCCTCGACGATCTCGGTGCGGCCACCGTAGTTCACGCAGTAGTTGATGGTGATGACGTCGTTGTCGACGGTCATCTGCTCGGCGATGTCGAATTCCTTGATGACGCTGCTCCACATGCGCGGACGCGAACCGACCCAGCGCATCCGAACGCCCATGTCGTTGAGATTCTCGCGGCGGCGACGCACCACCTCGCGGTTGAATCCCATCAGAAACCGCACCTCCTCGGTGCTGCGCTTCCAGTTCTCCGTCGAGAAGGCATAGACGGTGAGGTGTTTGATGCCGATCTCGATGGCGCCGCAGGTGATGTCGATCAGCACCGCCTCGCCCATCTTGTGACCTTCGGTGCGACCGAGCCCGCGCTGGGTGGCCCAGCGGCCGTTGCCGTCCATCACCACTGCGACGTGGTGGGGCACCTGGTCGGCAGGGATCTGGGGCGCAGCTTCCTTGGACGTGTGCTGAGGGGGGCGGGCAAACCTCCCGTTGGTGCCGGCGGGAATCTCGGGGAAGATCACCGGCCAGGTCGACTTGTCCGGGAAGGTGGGATAGTCGTCAGGCGCCGGAGGCAGCTGTGGGTAGCTTCCCTTCCGCCGCCCAGTCCGTGCCGTTGCCATGCGCAACATCCTGCCTGATGGATATGCCGGGCACGTGCGCCACCCGTTCGACGAGCGGCAGAGTGCGCAGCTGCCGTTCCAGATGCCATTGCAGATGCGCGGCCACCAACCCGCTTGCCTGACTGCGATGCGACGCGATCGAGAGCTCGGCGTGCTCCCAGTCACCCTCATAGAGCGCGGCCATCAGGTCCAGCACACCCTGCGGCGGAGTTGCCGACCCGGACGGCCTGCAGTGCACGCACACACTTCCCCCCGCGGCGACGTGAAACGCCCGGTGCGGCCCCGGGGCAGCGCACCGTGCACACTCTGTCAGCGCAGGCGCCCAGCCCGCGACGCCCATGGCCCGCAGCAGGTACGCGTCGAGGATGAGCTCGCGCGGCCGGGTGCCGTCGGCCACGGCGCGCAGCGCCGCGACAGTGAGCTTGTGCAACGCGGGTGCCGGTGCGCGCTCCTCGCCCGCGAGGCGTTCCGCGGTCTCCAGCATCGCGCAGGCACTGGTATAGCGGCCGTAGTCGCTGACGATGTCGGAAGCGAACGCATCGATGGCCTGCACCTGGGTGACGATGTCCAGATTGCGTCCGGGATGGAGCTGAACGTCGATGTGCGCGAACGGTTCCAGCCGCGCACCGAACTTGCTGCGGGTGCGCCGCACACCCTTGGCCACCGCGCGCACCAAGCCGTGATCGCGAGTCAGAAGACTCACGATCCGGTCGGCTTCACCGAGCTTGTGCTGCCGCAGCACCACCGCCCGGTCCCGGTACAGACGCATCCGGCCAGTCTCCCACTGCCGGGGGACGTTTTCCGGTCCGCAGCGCCGATATTCTCGTAAGTGATGGTCGACTCTCCCCCTCCCCGCCGTTCCCCCGCCCGATTGCCCACCGTGGGCAACCAGTTGTTTCAGCTCGCCAGTGGCAATGCCACATCCGTCGACCTGGTACGCCGGTCGCTGGAGGCCATCGAGGCCAGCCAGCCCACCCTCAACGCGTTCCGGGTGGTGTTCACCGAGCAGGCTCTCGCCGACGCGGCCGAGGCCGACCGCCTCCGCGGCGCCGGCACCGACCTGTCCAAAAAGCCGCTACTGGGAATTCCGATCGCAGTGAAGGACGACGTCGACGTCGCCGGAGTGCCCACCCGGTTCGGCGCGGCCGGCGAGGTTCCCGCCGCCGACACCGATGCCGAGGTGGTGCGCAGGTTGCGTGCCGCCGGAGCGGTGATCGTCGGCAAGACCAACACCTGTGAGCTCGGTCAGTGGCCGTTCACGAGCGGGCCCGCGTTCGGCCACACCCGCAATCCGTGGTCACGTGAACACACCCCCGGCGGCTCCTCGGGCGGCAGTGCCGCGGCGGTGGCCGCCGGGCTCGTCCCCGCCGCGATCGGCTCCGACGGGGCAGGAAGCGTGCGGATCCCCGCGGCCTGGACGCACCTGGTGGGTATCAAACCGCAGCGCGGACGGATCTCCACGTGGCCGCTACCCGAGGCGTTCAACGGCATCACCGTCAACGGCGTGCTCGCTCGCACGGTCTCCGATGCGGCGCTGGTGCTCGACGCCGCGTCGGGCAACACGCCCGGCGACCTCCACACGCCGCCGCCGGTGCAGGTCTCCGACTATGTGTCGCGCGCGCCGGGGCCGCTGCGCATCGCGATGTCCACGAAGTTCCCGTTCACCGGTTTCCGAGCCCGCCTGCACCCCGAGATCCGGACAGCGCTCGAGAACGTCGCAGACCAGCTCTCCCAGCTCGGCCACTCCATCGTCACGGCCGACCCGGAATACAACCTGCGGATGTCGTGGAACTTCCTGGCCCGCTCGACCGCGGGCATCCCGGAATGGATGGATCGGCTCGGCCGCGGGGTTACCTGGGACAAGCGGACCAGATCCAACGCCCGGATGGGATGGCTGCTGTCGCAGAACACGCTGCGCAAGGCGCGCGCCCACGAAGCCGCGACCCAGCAGCGCATCGGCTGGATCTTCAACCTGGCCGACGTGGTTCTGGCGCCGACCACCGCGCTGCCGCCGCCGAAGGTGCACGCCTTCGACCAGCTCGGCGGTCTCGCCACCGACCGGATGATGATCCAGGCGTGCCCGGTGACGTGGCCGTGGAATCTTGTGGGATGGCCGTCGATCAACGTCCCTGCAGGGTTCACCTCGGATGGTCTACCGATCGGGGTGCAGCTGATGGGTCCTGCCAACAGCGAACCGCTTCTGGTGTCGCTGGCCGCGGCGCTCGAAGCGCTCAACGGCTGGGCGATGCGTCAGCCGGAGAACTGGTGGGCGCCTCAACCCCCGACAGTTCCCGATCCCACGGTGTCCGATGCACGCACGAAAGCGAGTGCCGATATGGCAGCTCCGGGCTCACTGGCCGGTCAGGTCGCGTAATCTCCCGCCTGTGACCGTCAGCAAGATCGTGCATGGCCTGCCCGCGGTGGCGCTCGTGGGCGCCACGGTCGCAGGCATGCCCTCAGCCCAGGCCGACAACCGGCGGCTCAACGAGAGCGTCGCCGTGAACGTCTACACGATCCAGCATCAAGCCGACTGCAAGACCGACCTGAAGATCAACCCGCAGCTTCAACTGGCCGCCGAATGGCATACCAGGGACCTGCTGAACAACCGGGCCCTCGACGGCGACATCGGCTCGGACGGCTCGACAGTGCAGGACCGGGCCAACCGCGCCGGGTTCGTCGGTAAGGTCGCCGAAACCGTCGCCATCAATCCTGCGCTGGCCATCAGCGGCATCGAGATCATGAACCGCTGGTACTACCGCCCGGATTACATGGCGATCATGTCGAACTGCGCCAACACGCAGATCGGCGTCTGGTCGGAGAACAGCCTGGACCGCTCCGTGGTGGTCGCGGTCTACGGCCAGCCGGGGTAGCCGACGCGTTCACAGACCTCGCGAAAATGCCGCGCGTCGCAGCTGTGGCGCTCTTAGGCTCATGGCGTGCGATTGTCGTGGCCGTTAATTGGTCGCTCCGGGGAGCTGCGAGCTGTCGAAGCCGCGCTGTCGGCGCCGGATGCCGACGGCGTCGTCGTCTTCGGCTCGGCGGGGATCGGCAAGAGCCGGATCGCGCGAGCGGTACTGTCCGCAGCTGCTTCTCGCGGATGCCACGCCCACCTGGTGGTCGGCACATCGTCGGCGCGGGCCATCCCGCTCGGTGCCTTCGCCGCATGGGCGCCGCCGGGCGTCACCGAGCCGGTACACCTGTTGCGCGGAGTCATCGATTCGCTGACCGCGTCGCCGGCGAACGACCCGGTCGTCCTCGGCGTCGACGACGCGCACCTGCTCGACGACCTGTCGACGTTCGTCGTCCAACAGATCGTTCAGCGCTCCGCGGCCAAAGTCATACTCACCGTCCCCGACCGCGAGCCGATTCCGACTGCGGTGCAGGAAATCTGGCGGACCGGCCAGCTCGACCGGATCGATCTGAAACCGCTGCCGCTGGCCGATACCTCGGTGCTGCTGTCGAAGACGCTCGGTGCACCGGTGGATGCCGATGCAGTGCAACGACTTTGGTCTCTGACACTCGGCAACATCCTCTATCTCCGAACGATCGTGGAGCAGGTGCTCGCCGACGGGCACTTCGAAAACGTCAACGGCAGGTGGCGGTGGACCGGTGACCCGGTCATACCGCCGGGACTGGTCGAACTCGTCCAATCCCGCATCGGCTCGCTGCCGGCTCCGGTCGGCCATGTCGTCGATGTGTTGGCGGTGGGAGAACCGATCGAGTTGGCGACGCTGCGCCAAATCGCCGATCCAGAGGCAATCGAAGAAGCCGAGATTCGTGGACTCATATCGCTGCACACCACCACGACGGGCGTGGATGTACGCAATGCGCATCCCCTCTACAGCGAGGTACGCCGGAAGCGGGCACCGGCCACCACACTTCGACGACTGCGCGGGCAGGTCGCCACCGCGCTCACCTCGTCGGGCACCGGCGGCGACATCCACGTCCTGGTGCGTCGCGCGTCGCTGACCTTGGACTCCGATCTGGACCCTGACACCGACCTGCTGACACGGGCAGCACATGGCGCCGTGTGGCTCGCGGACCTCACGCTCGCCGAGCGCCTCGCCGGCGCAGCGAGCCGATTCGGCGCCGGACTCGAAGCCGATTTCCTGCGCGCTCATGCACTTTCGTGGCTCGGACGCGGACGCGAAGCTGACGCCGCCCTTGCCGCGATCGACACCGCGCGGCTGACCGACTGCGAGCGAGCCAGGCTGGCATTCCTGCGGGCCAGCAATCTGCTGTGGGCGCTCGGCGATCCGACGGGCGCAAAGCAGGTGATTGACGATGTGGCCGTCCTCGAACCCGGGTGTCGCGGATATATCGACGCCTTCCTCACCGTCTACTGGTTCGCGATGGACCAACCCGATGCCGCACTGCAGGCGGCATCAGATCTCGAACTCGAGCACATGCCCCCCGTCGTCGGTGCAGAGCTCGCCTGGGTGCTGACGACGATCGACGCCGAATCCGGACGCACGGATGCGGCGGTGAAGAAGGCCGAAGCCGGATACTTCGCGGCGACACGCTCTCTGGACGCCCCTCACATGCGGTTCAACATCGCCGACTCACACGTCAGTGCCCTGTGGCTGGCCGGCCGACTCGACGACGCCGTGGATGTCGCCGAACAGGTCCTCGCACAGGCCATGACCCTTCCCGGGACGGCGCAGCTGCTGGGCCCGGCGGTGGCGGGGCGGGCCGCGCTGGGCGCCGGCGACCTGCGCCACGCGTGCGCATCGCTGGAAGCGTCCGTGAACGCGCTGTGCGCCAACCACTCTCTAGGGTGGGGTCACCGCTATCTCATACCGCAGGTGATGGCGCTGGCCATGTGTGGCCGCACCGACGAGGCGGTGTCGGCCCTGACGACGCTCGACGGGATGAAGCGACCGTTCCGATCGCTCGACCACGAGCACAGTCTCGCCCGAGCTTGGGTGGTTGCCTGTCAGGGCGCCGTCAGTGAGGCGATCGACATCCTGCATGAGGCTGCCGAAAGGTCAAGTACGGTCGGTCGTTTCGCCGCGGAGGTGCTTTGCCTTCAGACGGCGGTCCAGTTCGGTGATCGAACCCGTTCGGACAGGTTGCGGGAGCTCGAAGTGCTCGTCGAAGGCCCACGAGTGGGTTTGGCCTCGCGCTTCGCCGCGGCTCTGCGCGATGACGATGCCGCCGAACTGGCCGCGCTGTCAGTGGAATTCGAAGGTGCGGGTGACATCGTCGCCGCCATCGACGCGGCTGCCCAGGCGGCTCTCAGTCACCGCCGCCGCAACAGACGAGGATCTGCGCTGACTTGCTCGACGCGTGCTCAAGCCCTGGCGCAGCAGTGCGGCGCGGACACCCCGGCGCTCCGTTTGGCCAGCGAGGATCTGCCGCTCACCGAACGCGAGTACGAGATCGTCATGCTGATCGGCGAGGGATTGCAGAACCGGGCTGTCGCCGAGCGCCTGACGCTTTCGGTGCGTACGGTCGAAAGTCACATCTACCGCGCAATGTCGAAGACGGGAACCACCACCCGCGAGGAACTTGCCGCGCTGCTGTCGCGGCGGACACGCAAGCCGCCCCGCTGACCCACCGCCCAGCGCGAACGCCGCACCGATCAGGCGACCCGCAGATTCGCCGGTCGTCGTGACGGCCTCCCCCACCTCGACGTCTTGACCTGACCGGCTCCGCGGCTCGACATTTGACGATCGGCACGGCGTGCGCTGGGTTCCGCATCCAACGCGGTACCGAGAATCGTCGCCCATCCGGTCCCGAACCGACGCAGTAGTCGGCTACTGCACTGCGCACGAACTCGCCGAGACGCTACTGAAGATCTGTCGGCCCTCAATTGCAGTGGCGGACTACTGCTGTTGACGCACGCCCCGCAGGCGACGATCGGACGGTCACTACGCCTGAGGGGGTACCGATGTCCAAGCTCGTGACGACGACGCCGGAGCAAGCGCAGGCTGACGCCGCTCAATCACCACATGAGAACGCGCACGCACATCAGCCGTTGGTCCTCATCACCACGCAACAGGTGAAGATGGCCACGGCGGCAGCTGTCGGGCTACCGCGCAGGAGCATCCTCGCGCGCATCGTCGGGGTGCTTATCCGAACCTCTGACGCGCCGACGCCGAGGCCGCGACACTACCCACCCCGCCGCTCCGAGTTTTTGGAGGATGCGGCGATGCAGCGGGAGATGCACCGGCTGTGATCGATGCGGTAAACACCGGACGCGTGCCCGGCATCAGCTGGATCAGCACCACGATCATGCTGGATCCGCACATTCGATGGCGGCTGAACGACAGCTCGGTCCCGACAGGCAAGACAGTCTTCGTCTTCCCCGATCGGGGGCTCCGGTGCAGGCACGACGCTGTCGAAATGATGCACGCAGCGCCGTTGTTCGCCGATCACATCCATTGTTGCGACTTGGTTTTCGCGGAGCTCGTCGGCTGGTCCCTACTCGACGTGTTGAACAGCGAAGTGGAACCCTCGGGTATCGATGTCGCGCAGCCGGTGTTGTTCGCGATCACGGTGTCGCTGGCCAAGCAGTGGCAGGCGCTGGGCATGCGACCGGACGCCGTGCTCGGTGACAACCTGGGCGAGGCGGCCGCCGCGTATGTCGCGGGCGCGCTGTCGCTCCCCGACGCGGCGAAGGTGGTCGTGCTCCGCAGCCGAGCCCTCAGCGCGATCGAGGCCCTCGATTCGTCGTGCGCGGCAGCCGAGCACGGCGACACCTGGGCAAGAACTCTGCGCGAACAGCTCTGCGGTCTGCGGCCGCGCACCGCCGAGGTCGCGTTCATTTCGACAGTGACCGGTGCTGCATTGGACACCTCGATACTCGACGCCGACTATTGGTCTGCCAACCTGGGCCATCCCACCCTGTTCGGGCATGCCGTCCGCTGGGCATCCGAGCACGGATACCGCATGTTCGTCGAGTCCAATCCCCATCCCGAGCTCACCGCCGACATTCTTCGATCGCTGGGAGATCACACCGTCGGCGCTTGACCAATGTGCCCCTCGTAACCGTATTTCTCAGCCGCGGCCCGGTACTTGAGCGACATTTCCCGATGTTCGGAGTCGTTTCCGCGGGTGCGAGCAAGCAGGGCACGCAGCCGCAACAGCCAGACTTCGAATATGCCTCGGCCGTCGTCGACCTGCCGGGCACTCAAGCCGGCGATCAATCCCTCCGCGTCCTGAATATCGGTCCGGCGGCCGCGAACCAACAGCGTCTCGACCAGAACGCATGCGCTCCAGAGCCCGAAGCCCATTCTGTCCGCTCGGAGCAGGCTGTCCACGGCGCTTCGCATCGCCGTTATCGCGCCATCGAGGTCGCCGCATTCGGCCCTGTGCTTCGCGAACCACATGTCGATGACCGGAACCAGGAACGGCGCACGCTCGCTGACGCACAGGTCGCGCACCTGGTGCATGGCGTCGAGTGCGCGATCGCGGTCGCCCGGGCCTCCCCGGATGAAGAGCGCGGTCCCCAGCGTGTAGACGACGATGGCCACCGCCGCGTTACTGGAGCCGTGGGAATTCTTCACGGCATCTTCGATCAGCCGTACCGCGGCGTCGTCGGCTCGCCGCACCCCGTACTGGATAGGGCCGCTGTAGGTCCATGAAACGACCGCCGCCAGGGTTTCCTGGTCGCTGGCGCGAGCCATCGCGACGGCCTCCTCGAGGTCTGCTCGCCAGTCGAGATGGCCCAGCCACCAGCGGCCAAATCCACGCCACGCCAGGCATGCTGCGAGAGGCGACCCCAAGCTCAAGCCTGCTCCCTTGGCAGGGTCACCGTCGGCCAGCTCGATGACGAGTTGAGCCAGCGGCAGGATCTTGTGGCACTCACCGGTATCGAACCAATTGAGAAAGGCGAGCATCGCCAACCCGATCGTGAGGTCGGAATCGCCGATTGATTCCAGGAGCGCCATCTGCTCTGATGCCAGTGCAGAACCTTCACGCGTGCGCCCGGCGTAGAGCAGTTCGGTTGCCAGCCCCGACATTCCGATGGCGAGCGACACTTTGTCGCCCGCCGCCTGGCACAGCGCCCTCAGTTCCTCGAAGTGGCTGGTCACGTGCGCGTCCCGCCAGTCGGTAGCGCACAGCATGGTGGCGGGGGCGATCTGCATCGGCAGATGAGCAGGATCGTCGGCGGGCAGCTCCGCCGCAATGCGATAAGCGCGTTTCCAGCTCAGTCTCGCGGCCGCGGGGTCGCGGCTCGCCGACCAACCTGCAGCGCGCATGTGCCAGCTGTACGCGGCGAGTGCCTCGCCCGCGTCCTCCAAATGCTCGGCGATCAGCGCGGCATTCTCGTCCGCCGCGTCGGGGTCACGCTTCTGTATCGCGTCCGCCACACGTCGATGCCACCGAGCGCGATCGGATTTGAGTTGAGACTCATAGGCCACCGCGCGGATCAGCGGATGGTGGAACGCATACTCGGCGGACGGGGCGAAGCGCACCTGATCGATCAGGTCGGTGTCGAGGAGTTCGTCGAGCGTCACCTCAAACCCCAGCGCGGCGAGCGATTCGGCGCTGAACCGAGCACCGATCACCGACGCACCGCTCAACGTCTGTCTCGCCGCTGCGCTCAGTCGGTCGATCCGGGCCTCGATCGCCGCGTACACCGAGACCGGGACGCTGACCTCGGCGGCGTCCACCTGACACGTGTAGTCGCCACGGGTGCCCTGCAAAACGCCGCGCTGCACCAGTTCCCGGACCATCTCTTCGGCGAAGAACGGGTTCCCCGCGGCATGGTGGGAGATCACCGACGCCAGGTCGCCCACCGAGGAATCTGTTCCCATCAGATCGTCCAGAAGGTGCTCGGTGTCGGAGTCCCCAAGGGGGGCGAGCGCCACCGTTTGGGTGCCTGACACCCAGGTCGGTGGGCCGCCATGATCGGGACGCGACGTGACCAGGACCATCGACGGTGTGCGCGGAAGGACGGCGAGGAAATCGCTCAGCATCGATGCACTGACCGCGTCGATCCAGTGTGCATCTTCCACGATGAACAGCGCAGGTTCCTTCCGCGACAACGACAACGTATTGACCAACGCGGTCACGCGCCGTCGCCGGGCATCGGCATCGATCTGCGGCAGCGGCGCGGCGGGATCGGCGATGCCCAAGAAGTCGTTGAGCAGCAACAGATCCTGTGGGTCGGCATCCGGGAATTGCCTCTGAACATTCGTGCGGGCCGCTTCGCGGTCATCGGTGTCGGTCACGCCGAGTGCCGCCCGTAGCAGTGCGGTGATCACACCGAACGAGAGATCCTGCGCGTGGGATTCGCAGAAAGCCCACACGACGCTGAGCCCGCGCGCCGCCGCCAGCGTCGCAACCTCCCTGGCAATGCGGGATTTTCCGATTCCCGGCGGTCCGATGACGTTCACGACGGCACCACGCCCGCCGACCGCGCGCTCCATCATCGCCTCAAGAGCCGCCATCTCCCACCGACGACCCACCAGGCTTCCGTCGGCCCGCCCGGCCACATCACCATGTGAGCGGACGGTCACGAGCCTTCGTGCACACACCGGTTCGGCGGCCCCCTTGACGCGCAGCCACTCCGGCTCCGCCAGTACGGCGCGATGTTCGACCAATCGAGCGGTGGACTCCGACAACATCACACCGCCCGGCGGAGCGACCGATTCGAGCCGCTGCGCCATTCCGACGGTCAGCCCGGTGGCGCGATATCCCATTGCCGCCGAGCCGATTTCGCCGGTGATCACCCGGCCCGAATTCAGCCCTACCCGCAGTTGCAGTGTGACGCCGTCGTCGCGTTGCACCTCGGCAGCCAACCGCCCGGCTTCCTCCTGCAACGCCAGTGCCGCGAGACAGCCGCGAAATGCATGGTCTTCCAATGCTATTGGAGCACCGAACAACGCCATTACGCCGTCGCCGTTGTACTCGACCAGCCCACCGTAACGCTGCACCACCGCGGTGCAGCGCTGGAACAGATCGACCATGATCGCTCGCAGGCGTTCGATGTCCACCGCGGCCGCAAGGTCCATGGACCGCACCACATCGGCGAACAGCACGGTGACCTGTTTGTACTTGGCCGTACTGTCACGGACCGCCGTGGGTGTCCCGCACTCATTGCAGAACTTGGCGGTTTCGGCCAGCACGGTGCCACAGGACCCACACGCTGTCATGCGCACCCCCGGAACCCGACTACGCGCCTGTCGCGCAATATTAACGCCAGCGTCGGGTGCGAGTGACTTAAAAGCCGAGCCGTCCCAGCTGTTTGGGATCTCGCTGCCAGTTCTTGGCGATCTTCACCCGCAGGTCGAGATACACCTTGGTGCCGAGCAGCTTCTCGATCTGCGTGCGTGCCGCGGTGCCGACCTCGCGCAGGCGGGCACCGCCCTTGCCGATCACGATGCCCTTCTGCGAGTCGCGCTCGACGTAGAGGATGGCATGCACGTCGATCAGGTCGTCGCGCCCTTCACGCTGCTCCACCTCGTCGATCACCACCGCCAGCGAGTGGGGGAGCTCGTCGCGCACACCTTCGAGGGCCGCTTCCCGGATCAGCTCGGCCATCAGGACTTCTTCGGGTTCGTCGGTGAGTTCACCGTCGGGGTAGAACGCCGGACCCGGCGGCAGCTTCGAGACGAGGACGTCGACGAGCACGTCGAGTTGGGTGTTCGACGTCGCCGAGACGGGGACGATGTCGGTGTCGGGCCCGACGAGCTCGCTGACCGCGAGCAACTGCTCGCCCACCCGGTCCTTGGACACCTTGTCGATCTTGGTGACGATGGCGATCAGCGTGGTCCTCGGCGCCACGGCGCGGATCTGCTCGTAGATCCAGCGGTCACCCGGCCCGATCTTCTCGTCTGCGGGGATGCACATCCCGATGACGTCCACCTCGGAGTAGGTGTCCTTCACCAGCTCGTTGAGCCGCTGGCCCAGCAGCGTGCGGGGCCGATGCAGCCCCGGAGTGTCGACGAGGACGATCTGAAAGTCCTCGCGGTGAACGATGCCGCGGATCGTATGTCGGGTGGTCTGCGGCCGGTTCGACGTGATCGCGACCTTCGTGCCCACCAGAGCGTTGGTCAGCGTGGATTTTCCGGTGTTCGGCCTGCCGACGAAACAGACGAAGCCGGAACGGAATTCGGCCTGCTCGGTCACGACACGTTGCCGGCACGATCGGTGACGATCACGGCTGCGTCCGCCGACAGCTCCCGCACCGCCGCGATACCCGCATCGTCGGCCGATCCACCGACGAGCACGGCTGCTTCCAGGCCGGCGGCTCCGCTGGACACCGCGGCCGCGACAGCCGCCTGCAGTGCGGTCAGGGTCAAGGCGTCGAGCGTGACCGGCGCACCGGCGTACGTGCGGCCGTCCAGGTCCCGCACCGCGGCGCCGCTGCCTGCCTCGGCTCGGCCCATGGCACCGCGAGCGAGCACCACCAGTTTGGCGTCCTCATCGTTCAACGACTTCGACTCGCTCATCCCTGTTCCTCCGCGTCCTCGTCGTCCCGTTCGACAGGCGTGACCAGTACGGTGCCGACCCTGACCCGGCCCCTCGGGTCAGGCCCACCCTCGGCACGCAGCAGCAGACCGTCCCACTGCACCTGCGCCCCGGGCAGCGGCACGCGCCCCAGCTCCAGCGCCATCAGGCCGCCGACGGTGTCGACGTCGAGGTCCTCGTCGAACTCGATGTCGTAGAGCTCGCTGAGGTCTTCGATCGGCAGCCGTGCCGACACCCGATAGGTCGACTCCCCGAGATCCTCGATCGGCGCCACCTCGTCGGTGTCATATTCGTCGGCGATCTCGCCGACGATCTCCTCGAGGACGTCCTCGATCGTGACAAGGCCCGCGATGGCGCCGTATTCGTCGACCAGCAGCACCATGTGCACACGGTCGCGCTGCATGTCGCGCAGCAGCGCATCCAACGGCTTGGAGTCGGGCACGAAGACGGCCTCGCGCATCACGTCCGTCACCGAGGTGCTGCGGCCGCCGTCGTTGGAGTAGTACGTCCTCTGAACGAGGTCCTTGAGATACACCACACCGATGACGTCGTCGACGTTCTCTCCGATCACCGGGATCCGGGAGTGGCCGCTGCGAACCGCCAGTGACGTCGCCTGCCCGGCGGACTTCGTGCTCTCGATCCACACCATCTCGGTGCGCGGAACCATGACCTCCCGGGCCGGCGTGTCACCCAGCTCGAACACCGACTGGATCATCCGCCGTTCGTCGTCGGCGACCACCCCGCGCTGCTGGGCCAGGTCCACCACTTCGCGCAGCTCGATCTCGGAGGCGAACGGTCCGTTGCGGAAACCGCGGCCCGGGGTCAAGGCATTGCCGATCAGCACGAGCAACCGGCTGATCGGGGTGAGGACCACCGAGATGGCTTGCAGCGGAAGCGCTGTCACCAAAGCGATCTGATAGGCGTTCTGCCTTCCGAGGGTCCTGGGCCCGACACCGACCACCACGAAGCTGACGACCGTCATGATGCCTGCGGCGGCCATCAGACCCCTGCTGACGCCGAGGTAGTCGTCGAGGTAGGCCGCCATCAGCACCGTCGCGCTGACCTCGCAGGCGATGCGCAGCAACACGATCAGGTTGATGTAGCGCGGACGGTCCAGCATCACGCGGACCAGCCGGGTTGCGCCGGGCCGTTCCTCGCGGACGAGTTCCTCGACACGAGCGATGGACACGGTGCTCAGCGCGGCGTCGGTGGCGGCGAACAGACCACCGAAGACCACCAACAGAACCGCACTGATGAGTTGCCCGACGTTGGTCACCGAGTGTCGCCGTCGTTGAAATCTTCGAAGTTGCGCGACCTGTCCAGCAATCGACGGTCCTTCTCGGTCTGCCGGTCGAGGTGGTACGCCTCGACCTGGTCGGCCACCCACTCCTCGAGCAGCTGGCGTTGCAGCGCGAACATCTCTTTTTCCTCGTCAGGTTCGGCGTGGTCGTAGCCCAGCAGGTGAAGAACACCGTGCACGGTGAGCAGCGCCAACTCCTGACCGAGAGTGTGGCCGGCGTCGGCGGCCTGCTTTGCGGCGAACTCCGGGCACAGCACGATGTCGCCCAGCATCGACGGTCCGGGCTCGGGAGCATCCGGACGGCCGCCGGGCTCCAGTTCGTCCATCGGGAAGCTCATGACATCGGTCGGGCCCGGCAGGTCCATCCAGCGCATGTGCAGATCGGCCATCGCCGCGGTGTCGAGCAGTACCATCGACAATTCCGCGGCGGGGTTGACGTCCATCTTGCGGATGACGAAACGGGCGACGCTGACGAGTTCGGATTCGGAAACGTCGATGCCCGATTCGTTGGACACCTCAATACTCATATGTTCAGTCCTGTTACCGCCGTGGACGACCGGGACCGGACGCACGCCGCTGTGCGCGGTTCATCAGCGTCGGCTCCTCGTATTTGGCGTAGGCATCGACGATCTCACCGACGAGGCGATGGCGCACGACGTCGGCGCTGGTGAGTTCGGCGAAGTGGATGTCGTCGACGTCGCCGAGCACCCGCATCGCCGTGTTCAGCCCGGACGGGGCCCCTCCGGGCAGGTCGACCTGCGTAACATCGCCTGTCACAACCATTTTCGAACCGAAACCCAGCCGGGTGAGGAACATCTTCATCTGCTCGCCGGTCGTGTTCTGCGCCTCGTCGAGAATGATGAATGCGTCATTGAGCGAACGGCCACGCATGTACGCCAGCGGCGCAACCTCGATCACGTTGGCGCTCATCAGCTTCGGGATCAGCTCGGGATCCATCATGTCGTGCAGTGCGTCGTAGAGCGGCCGCAGGTACGGGTCGATCTTCTCGCTCAGAGTGCCGGGTAGAAACCCAAGGCGCTCACCGGCTTCCACCGCGGGGCGGGTCAGGATGATCCGGTTGACCTGCTTGGTCTGCAGGGCGTTGACGGCCTTGGCCATCGCCAGATAGGTCTTTCCGGTTCCGGCGGGTCCGATCCCGAACACGATGGTATGGGCATCGATGGCGTCCACATATCGCTTCTGGTTGAGCGTCTTGGGCCGGATCGTCTTTCCGCGGCGCGACAAGATGTCGAGTGTGAGCACCTCGGCGGGCGACTCTTCGACGGTGCCGGCCAGCATCGCCACGCTGTGGCGCACCGCGTCCGCGGTCAGCTGCTGTCCGCTGGCGACGATCTCGATCAGCTCTGAGACGGCCCGCTCGGCCAGGGCGACGTCGGCGGGCTCACCGGAGATGGTGATCGCGTTGCCGCGGGCGTGGATGTCGGCGGTCAGCAGACGTTCCAGCGCCCGCAGATTCTCGTCAGAAGATCCCAGAAGACCCATGACGTACTGGGGCGGAACTGTGATGCTGGTGCGGACCTGAGAACCAGATGCGTTCTGGTCTGCATTTTCGCGGGGCGCCACGTGTGGTTTTCTGCCTGCTTTCTGGGTTCCGTCCCGAGGGGGCCTGCCATCAAAAACCCAGTTTAGCCCGCACGACTGCAACGCCCCAACCAGATTGCCGTGCTTCGGTCACCGAGTGGACGGGATCGGCTGCGTCGACTCGGTCGTTTCCTGCTGCGGCGGCCGCGGGCGAAGCGGACGCGATCGCACCACCAGCGGCCACCAGAACCAGCGTCCGAGCAACGTCGCGATCGCCGGCATCATGAACGCCCGGACGACGAACGTGTCGAACAACAGGCCCAGCCCGATCGTCGTGCCGACCTGGGCCATCACGCGCAGGTCGCTGACCACCATCGATGCCATCGTGAGCGCGAACACGACGCCGGCGACGGTGACCACGCTGCCGGTCCCGCCGATCGAACGGATGATTCCCGTCTTGATTCCGGCCGGAATCTCCTCTTTGAACCGGGACACCAACAGGAGGTTGTAATCCGACCCCACCGCGATCAGCGCGATGATCGACAGCGCGAGAACCATCCAGTGCAGCTCGATACCGACGATGTGTTGCCAGATGAGGATCGAGATCCCGAACGAGGCGCCCAGCGACAGCGTCACGGTGCCGACGATGACCAGCGCGGCGACCAGGCTGCGCGTCAGCACGAGCATGATCATCAGCACCAGGCACAGCGCCGAGATCACCGCGATCAGCAGGTCGTAGCGCGACCCGTCGGACATGTCCTTGAAGGTGGCCGCGGTGCCGCCCAGCTGGATTTTCGCGTTCTCCAGGGGCGTGCCCTTCAATGCCTCGATCGCCGCGATCTTGATGGGTTCGACCCGCTGCAGAGCGTCTTCGGTGGTCGGGTTGCCTCGGTGTGCGACGAGCATGCGCACCGTCTTGCCGTCGGGTGAGAAGAAGCTCTCCATCGCCCGCTTGAAGTCGGGATTGTCGAAGACTTCGGGCGGCAGGTAGAACGAATCGTCGTTCTTGGCTTCGTCGAACGCCTTGCCCATGTCGGTCGAGTTGCGGGTCAGCTCGTCCATCTGGTCGTAGAAGCCGCCCATGGTGGCATACGTCGTCAGCATCATCTGACGCATGCTCTCCATGGTCTCGATCATCGGCGGGAACGTGGCGAGCATCTGCGGCAGCAGCGTCTTCATCTCGTCCATGTTCGCCACGGCTTTGTCGAACGTCTCGGTCATGACGCTGATGCCGTCCATCGAGTCGAACAGGGAACGGAACGACCAGCACAGCGGGATGTTGTAGCAGTGGGGTTCCCAGTAGAAGTAGTTGCGGATCGGCCGGAACTGGTCATCGAAGTTGGCGACCATGTCGCGGATCTGGTGGACGGTGTCGCGCATGTCGGTCATGTCGTCGATCATGTCGGTGGTGATCGTCGAGAACTTCGACATCAGCGCGTACATCGTCTTCATCGTGTCGATGGTTTTCTGAATGTCGTCAGCCTGGGTCCGCATGTCGGCGATGCGGTCTTTCATCAGCTTCATGTTCTGCTGCTGGCCGACGCCCTGCATGCTGATCAGGAACGGGATCGACGTGTTCGCGATGGGGGCGCCGTCGGGCCTGCTCGGTGCCTGGACCCGGGCGACGCCCTCGACGCCGAACACCCTCTTGGCGAGCCGGTCGAGGATCAGGAAGTCCGACGGGTTGCGTAGATCGCGGTCGGCTTCCACGAGCAGGACTTCCGGACTCATGCGGGACAGCGAGAAGTGTTCGGTGGCCGCCTTCAGACCGGCGTTCGCCGGAATGGATTCCGGGATGTAGCGGGTGTCGTCGTAGCTGGTCTGGTAGCCGGGGAGCGCAGCAAGGCCGATCAGGGCCAGGGCCAGGGATGCCACGAGAATGGGGCCGGGCCAGCGCACGACCATCATGCCGATTCGGCGCCAGGCCCGAATCCGCATGGCGCGCTTGGGTTCCAGTAACCCGAACCGGCTGCCGACGGTGACGATCGCGGGACCGAGGGTCAGCGCGACCACCACGCCGGCGATGATGCCGACCGCGCAGGGAACCCCCATGCTCTGGAAGTAGGGCATCCGGGTGAACGACAGGCAGAACATGGCGCCCGCGATCGTCAGACCGGAGCCGAGCACGACGTGCGCCGTGCCGTGGAACATCTCGTAGTAGGCCTCTTCGTGGGTCGCCCCGGAGGCGCGCGCCTCCTGGTAGCGGCCTACCAGGAAGATCGCGTAGTCGGTGCCGGCGGCGACGGCCAGGGACACCAGCAGATTGGTGGCGAACGTCGACAGCCCGATCACCTGGAAGTGGCCCAGCGCAGCGACGGCGCCGCGGGCGATCGACATCTGGACGCCGACCATGACCAGCAGCAGGACCACGGTGGTGATGGACCGGTAGAAGAACAGCAGAAGCACGATGATGACCACGAACGTGACCATCAGGATCAGCGCCATGCTGCTCTCGCCGGCGATGTTCACGTCGGCCGTCAGCGCAGCGGGTCCGGTGACGTGGACCTGCACACCCGGTGGGGGCGGGAGACCGTCGACGATGTCACGGACGGCTGCCACGGACTCGTTGGATTCCGTCTCGCCCATGTTTCCGGCGAGATAGAGCGTGACGTAGGCCGCCCGGCCGTCGGAGCTCTGTGCCGCCGCCTGGGTGAGTGGGTCGCCCCAGGTGTCCTGGATGTTGCGGATGTGGTCCGGGTCGGCTTCGAGCTTGTCGATGAGCTGGTCGTAGTAGGCGTGCGCGTCGTCGCCGAGGGGCTCGGCGCTCTCCAGCACGATGAGTGCTATCGAGTCGGATTCGGATTCGCCGAACAGCCGACCCATGTCCGCCATCGCCTGCATCGAAGGCGCGTTGCTCGGGCTCATCGAGACGGCGTTCTGCGCGGCGACGACCTCGAGCTGGGGCACCAGCAGGTTGAGGGCGACGACCAGCAGAACCCACATCAGGATGATCGGCACAGCCAGCCGACGGATCACCCGCGCGGGAAAGGTGGGTTCCCGCAGGGATGTGCGTGGCGTGGCGGACAGTTTCATGCGGACTTCGTGAAGCAGTAGACGTAGGCCGTGTAGTTGTAGGCGGTGCGTTCGTCCTTCACCACGTCGTCCGCGGAGATCCGGCACCCGATGAAGTCGCCGTCACCTTGTGCCACAACGTTTCCCACCATCGCCGGCGAGGTGGTCTCGACCTCGACGGTCCACGGCAAAGCCGCTCCGACGACCTGGTTGGGGTCACCCTCGGCGTCGATGTAGTTGATGTCGGCGGTGGCGCCCGGGTTGCCGAAGACCTCGTAGCGCACGCGCTTGGGATCGGTTCTGTTGGAGTCCTCGGACATGCTTCCGGCGTAGGTCGGTAACTCGTGGGAGCCGAAGATGTTGCGGATCCGCCAGACTGCGAAGCCCCCGACGACCAGAACGAGCACCAGGACCAGAGGTATCCAGGCACGGGTCACACGGGTGAGAATCGGGAGTCCTTCAGATTGGCTTCAAGACTGGTCGGCCCGCGAGCTTCTGCGGTCAGAGGGAAGGCTAACCTATCTAAATTGGCGGCGGGCTGCTACCCCCGGGGGGTGTGCACAGGGGTCCTGCGCCTCGCGTCCGGTCAGCGCCACCGAGGCGTGAGAGCCCCGAGCGCGCCGAGTGCCACCGCGGCCGCGGTCGACGTGCGCAGCACCGACGGGCCGAGCCGCACCGCCACCGCGCCGGCCTCGGTCAGCGTGGCCAGTTCGTCGTCGGAGATGCCGCCCTCAGGGCCGACGATCAGTGTCAGCGCCACCGGGTCGGCCGGGATCGCTTCGGGCAGCGGCCGGGTCGCCGACTCGTGCAGCACCAGCGCGGAACCGGGGGCCGCAGAGCGCGCCGACTCGGCCAGATCGCGCGTGGAGACGACACCGTCGACACCAGGGACGTAGGGCCTACGCGACTGACGGGCGGCTGAGCGTGCGACCGCGGCCCAGCGGCGCAGTCCCTTCTCCACTTTCGCGGCGCCGTCCCAGCGGGCTACGCAACGCGAGGCCTGCCACGCGACGAACGCGTCTGCGCCTGCCTCGGTGGCCAGTTCGATTGCGAGCTCTGAGCGGTCCGACTTCGGCAACGCCTGCACGATGGTGACGGTCGGGACGGGTGGGTCGACCGATCGACGGTCTTGAACGCGGGCAGTCAGCCGGCCCTTGGCGACGTCCTCGACGATGCAGTGAGCGACGATGCCGGCACCGTCGGAGAGATCGAGATGCTCGCCGGAGCGGGTGCGGCACACCGTCGCCGCGTGGTGCCCCTCTTCGCCATCGACGACGACGACCTGACCGGCTGCCGGAACGGCGTCGACGTAGAAGAGACTGCGCACTAGCGCCCGGTGAACGTCTCGCGCAGCCTCGAGAAGATGCCGCCGCCGTGTGAGGCGGCGCCGCTGCCCTGGGCGCTGCGCACCTCGGCGGTGTCGCGGCTGCGCTCTTTCAAGGTGCGCAGCAGCTCGATGTCTTCATGGTCGAGGCGGGACGGCACGACGACGTCGATGTGGGCGTGCAGGTCGCCGCGCACGCCGGAGCGCAGGTGGGGCATCCCGTGCCCGCGCAGAGTGGTGACCGAGCCCGGCTGCGTGCCGGCACCGATCGTGATGTCGATGGGTCCGTCGAGGATCGCATCCACCGACACGGTGGTTCCCAGGGCGGCGTCGACCATCGGCACCGAGACCGTGCAGTGCAGATCGTCACCCTCGCGCAGGAAAACCGGGTGGGGCTTCTCGTGAACCTCCACGTACAGGTCGCCCGCCGGTCCGCCGCCGGGCCCGACCTCACCCTGCGCGGCCAGCCGCACCCGCATGCCGTCGCCCACCCCTGCCGGGATCTTGACGCTGATCTCGCGCCGCGCCCGCACCCTGCCGTCGCCGGCGCAGCGGTTACAGGGGTTCGGGATGACCTCGCCGACGCCGCCGCAGACAGGGCACGGCCGTGACGTCATCACCTGACCGAGCAGCGACCGTTGCACCGTCTGAACCTCACCGCGCCCGCCACACGTGTCGCAGGTCTCGGGTGTCGAATTACCGTGGGTGCCCTTGCCGTGGCACAGGTCGCAGAGCACCGCGGTGTCGACGGTGACCTGCTTGGTCACGCCGGTCGCGCATTCCTCGAGATCGAGCCGCATGCGCAGCAGCGAATCCGATCCGGGGCGGACACGGCCGACAGGACCGCGCGACGAGGTGCCGCCGCCGAAGAATGCTTCGAAGACATCTCCGAGACCGCCGAATCCGGAGAACCCGCCGGCGCCTGCGCCCGCGGATTCCAGGGGATCGCCGCCGAGGTCGACGATGCGGCGCTTCTCCGGATCGCTGAGCACCTCGTAGGCGGCGCTGATCTCCTGGAACCGTGCCTGCGCACCCTCGTCGGGGTTGACGTCAGGATGCAGCTCGCGGGCGAGCTTGCGGTAGGCACGTTTGATCTCCGAATCGCTTGCGCCCTTGCTCACTCCGAGCAGCCCGTAATAGTCGCGTGCCACGCTCAACCTTTCCCACCCGTCCGATCCGTTCAAACCCTTAGGGGCGCCAGATCAGCGGTTACCTAAGACTTCGCCAATATAGAGAGCAACCGCGGCGACGTTGGCGATAGTTCCCGGATAGTCCATCCGTGTGGGACCCAACACGCCCATGCCCCCGAACACCTTGCCCGAGCTGCCGTACGCGGTGCTGACCACCGACGTCCCCGCCATCTGCTCGGCCTCGGTTTCGTGACGACCGATCCTTACGGTCACCTTGCCCGCCTCCTGCTGTTTGGCCAGCAGGCGCAGCACCACGACCTGCTCCTCCAGCGCCTCGAGCACCGACCGCAGTGACCCGCCGAAGTCGGCGGTGTTCCGCGTCAGGTTCGCGGTGCCACCCAGCAGCAACCGCTCTTCGGTGTGCTCGACCAATGTCTCGACCAGCACCGTTGCTGATCGGCCGACCGCGTCGGCCAGTCCACCCTGACCGTTGAGATGCGACGCCAGGTCCGACACTGCGATCGAGGCGGCCGTCAATGGCTTGCCCTCGAGCGCCTGCCCCAGCAGGTCGCGCAACTGACCCAATTGAGCCTCGTCGATACTGTCCCCCAGTTCGACGATGCGCTGGTCCACCCGCCCCGAGTCGGTGATCACCACCAGCAGGAGCCGAGCGGGCGTCAGCGCCACCACCTCGAGCCGGCGCACAGTCGAGGTGGACAGCGTCGGGTACTGGACGACGGCCACCTGCCGGGTCAGCTGTGCGAGCAGCCGCACCGCGCGGCGCAGGACGTCGTCGAGGTCGACGCCGGACTCCAGGAACGACAAGATGGCGCGGCGCTCGGCGCCCGACATCGGTTTCACGTCGTCGAGACGGTCGACGAACTCGCGGTAGCCCTTCTCGGTGGGCACGCGACCGGAGCTGGTGTGCGGCTGCGTGATGTAACCCTCGGCCTCCAAAACCGCCATGTCGTTGCGCACCGTCGCGCTGGAGACGCCGAGATTGTGACGCTCCACCAAGGACTTGGACCCGATCGGTTCCTTGGTGGCGACGAAATCGGCGACGATGGCACGAAGTACCTCGAATCGACGTTCGTCCGCGCTGCCCATTGTTCACCCACCTGAAGTAGACCGGTCCCGGTTGCGTTCATTTTACGGTGACGAACGCAGCGTGCTCGGCGCGCGCGGGTTAATCTAACGGACCTAACCAAATTCTTGCGAGGGCAACGGGCAGCGAAGGCGCAGTCGATGATCTTCAAAGGGGTTCGCGACGGCAGACCCTACCCTGACCACGGCCTGTCGCATCGGCAGTGGGCACAGATCCCACCCCGCCAGATCCGCCTCGACGAGCTGGTGATGACGACCACCGTGCTGGCCCTCGACCGGCTGCTCTCCGAAGACTCCACCTTCTACGGCGACCTGTTTCCCCACGCGGTGAAGTGGCGCGGGAACGTCTACCTCGAAGACGGCCTACACCGCGCCGTGCGCGCGGCGCTGCGTAACAGGACGGTTCTGCACGCCAGGGTGTTCGACATGGACGAGCCTGCCGGCTTCGCCGGCCGAGGGTGAGACAGAGCCCGGGTCAGGCCGTCAAGACATTGCTTCGCGCAGGCTCCGTGGGCGCATGTCGGTCCAGTTCTGCTCGACGTGGGCGAGGCAGTCGCTGCGCGTGCTCTCGCCGAACACCACCCGCCACCCGGCCGGGATGTCGGCGAAAGCCGGCCAGAGGCTGTACTGCTGTTCGTCGTTGCTCAGCACAAAGAAGGTGCCGTCTTCGTCATCGAACGGGTTGGTGCTCATCGCTTCTCCTTGTCAACCGGTCGCCGGCGTCCCCCTGGTACCGGGCTCCCAGCACCCGGTCGGACAGCAGGCCCAAACAGCTCAGATTCGGGAAGCCCGGCCCTTGCATGAGGCCGGACAGGCCGGGCAGGAACAACTTCGGTGTGAGCCCGTCGACGGACAGGTCGTGGCCGATCGACTCCTGAAGTGAGTCGCCGGTCAGCGGCGCACGCAGCGCCAGTTCGATCAGGTCACGGGCGTCCTGGCTGAACAGAGGCTCGAACCACATCGCATCCGCCCCGGAGCCGTCGATGACCAGGTCGAACCCGTGCACTGTCTCCAGCGCCTCGCCGCCGCGATTGGAGTTGAGCGTCAACCGGATTCGCTGATCCCGAGCCACCGCGTGGGCCACGCGGCCGCGGAGATGGCGGATGCGGTCGTCGGCGAGCAGCGCATCCTGCACACGGGCCGAGAAGACGCCTCGATCCGTGCGCCCCAGCGCATCCCGACGCTCGGCCACCGTCAGGCTCGACCAGTCCGTCGGATCGGAGAACAGTGCGTTCTCGAAGAAGCTCTCGCCCCTGGTGAACAGGGTCACCGACGGGGAGATGACGGTGATCGTCGAAACCCGGTGACGGAACAGCTCGTTGAGCATCGACGCGGCGGTCTCACCGCCTCCGATCACGGCGACACGTTCGGCCACGATGAGGTCGGGACGGGCCGCGCGCTCCCAGAACTGAGCTATCGACATCACCCGCGGATCGTGCGGAAGGATCGAGCGTTGCGCCTGCCCCGGTCCGGTGATCATGACGCCGTCGGCATGGACGGTCTGCTGCGGGGTGGCCAGCGCCCAACGGTGCTCGTCGACGGAGATCCGGAGCACCTCACCGTGGATGACCGTCATGCCGACGTTGTCGGCGACCCAGCGCAGATATCGGCTCCAGCCCCAGTGCGTCGGCGACGGGCGGCCGCGGTCGATCCATTCGGCGAACTGCGCGCTGGCGATCAGGTAGGACTGCCAGCTGTGACGCATCATCCGCTCGTCCAATTCGGCGTTGCGGCGCGGAACCAACGAAGAACGGTACGGGAATCCGACGTCTTTCTCCGGGCTGGTGCCCAGCCGGTGCTGACCGTCGGTCCAGCCCCCGACCGCCTGCCAGTTGGCACCGACGGTGCTGCGTTCGACGGCCACCACGTCGGGCACGCCGACACCCATCCGGCGAAGTTCGGCGGCCTTGGCGGCCACGGCGATCGCCTTGGGTCCGGCGCCGACCACCGCGAGAGTGGGTGTGGACCTTTTTGCTGCGGTAGCCGGTGTCATAGCGCTTCTCCCAGGACGACGACGGCTTGACGCCAGAGGTCAGTGAGCCGGTTCACCTCGTCCGCGGTCGACAGCTGAGGGCTCCACCGCCAGCTGGTCCGCAGGTAAGGCCCGTCGGAGGTGCCGTCACCGCCGGCGACAACGGAGATGACGTCGAACGTGTACCGCAGCGGCAGATTGGGCTCGGCCGCCGCGGGCATATGGGCGTTGAGCTCGCCATCGGTGATCAGCGACCACTGCGCGGCGGCGCCGTCGCCACGCAGATCGTGGCGACCGATGTAGTTGAACTCGACCTGCGGGTGCGGCAGATGGGCCAGCCGCGAGTCGGAGCGCGTGTAGCGCAGCAGCCCGTAGTCGAGACCCCGATTGGGCACGGCCGCAACCTGATCGGCGACGGCCCGCATCAACGTGCGCGCTGCGGCGGGATCGCGTCCGACGGCGCTGACGTGTACTGCCCCCTCCCCCGCGCCCAGCCGCACGGGATACACCGAGGTGAACCACCCGACGGTCGCCGACGTGTCGACGTCGTCGAAGAGTGTGTCCTCGCGGCCGTGGCCTTCGAGGGCGACGAGCGCACCGTGGTGGGCCGGCTGCCCGCGTTCGATCCGCCAGGAGGCCAACGTCAATGACAATGCGGCGAGCAGGAAGTCGCGCATCTCGAATCCCGCACCGTCGAGGCGGTCCAGGATCTCGCGGGTGGTGACCGGGTCGGTGACGACGTCGGTCAGCGCCAGTGACGCCCACGTGTCGCGCTGCGGATCGGGGAGACGGCAGCCCAGCAACGGGTCCGGCGCAGCGAGCGTCTCAGCCCAGTAGTCAGCCTGGGCGGCGACCTCGTCGGATCGGCTTCGCTCGTGCAGCATGGCTGTCCACTGCCGGAAGGTGGTGTACTCGCCCACCGTATCCGGGGTGCGTCCCGCCGCGATCTCGCGGTCGATCTCGGCCAGGGCACCGAGGATGATGTACCACGACACCACATCGGTGGCTAGATGGTGCACGCACAGCATGAGCACCGGCGGGCCCTGCCGGAACCACACCGCCTGCACCATCGATCCTGCGCGGGGGTCGATACGGTCAAGCGCAGCAACCGCTTCGGCCGGTATGGCATCGTAAGGGGACGCGTCGACGGTCACGAGCACGTCGCGCACCGACACTGCGCCGGGTGCCCGGGTGCTCAGCCGGCGGCCGTCAAGTGTCGAGCGCAGCATGTCGTGGCGGTCCAGCAGCCCCTGCAGGACCTGCTCGAGGCGCCGCTCGGTGATGCCTGAGGGCAACGCGATCAGCACGTTCTGGGTGAAGCGGCGGAAGCGTCCACACTCGTACATCCACGCCATGATCGGGGCGGGCGCGACCTCCCCGAAGCGCTCGGCAGACACCGGAGCCGGCATCAGATCACGATCGCCGGCGTCGATGGCAGTGGCGAGCTCTCGAATATTGTTGCACTCCAACATGAGACGGGCGCGCATCGCCAGGCCGCGGCGGCGGGCGGCCTGCACCAGCGTCAACGCCACGATGCTGTCCAGTCCCATCTCCAGGAAGTCTGTGGTCACGCCGACCTGCTCGCCGTCGAGCACCTCGGTCAAGAGGTCGACCAATGCTGTTTCCGTGGGAGTCTCGGGGGCGACCGACGGCGGGCCGTCGAGGGCCACTGCGGCCAGCGCGGCGTCGTCGACCTTCCCGTGCGGGGTCAGGGGCAGCTCGGTCACGATCACGATCCGTTGCGGAACCATGTAGTGCGGCAACCGCTTCGCCATCAGAGAACGCAGTTCTGCCGTCTCGGGTGGGTGCGCCCCACCGGCGACATAGGCCGTCAGCCGGGCGTGTCGATCCCGTTGCTCGACGGACACATGCGCATCGGCGACATTGGGATGCGCGCACAGCACCGCGGCGATCTCGCCCGGCTCGACGCGGAATCCGCGGATCTTGACCTGGTCGTCGGCGCGGCCCAGGAACTGCAGTCCGCCGTCGGCGCCGCGTCGGACCACGTCGCCGGTGCGGTACATCCGCTCCCCGGCCACGAAGGGGTCGGCGACGAAACGCTGCGCCGTCTCGGCGGGACGGTTGAGGTAACCGCGCGTGAGCTGACCCCCGGACAGATAGAGCTCCCCCGTCACACCGTCCGGCACCGGACGCAGCCAGGCGTCGAGCACGTAGGCGCGCGTGGTCTGCGTCGGCTCGCCGATCGAGGGACGCGAATAGCCGTCGATGGGCGCCACCACCGCCTCCACCGTGGTCTCCGTGGGCCCGTAGCAGTTGAACGCAGACATCCCGGTGCGGGCGCATTCGTCACCGATCAGCTGCCACGTCGACGCGCTCACCGCCTCGCCGCCCAGTGCCAGCACGGCAAGCGGGACGGTCGTCAGCAGTCCGACGTCGTACAACTGGGCGAACATCGACGGCGTGGTATCGAGCAGATCGATCCCGAAGCGGCCGATCTGATGTACCAAAGACTCTGCATCGCGCTGCGATTCGTCGCCGACGATGTGCACGCAGTGGCCGTCGAGCAGCGCGGCCAGTGGTTGCCAGGCGGCGTCGAACGTGAAGGACCAGGCGTGGCCGACGCGCAACGGGCGCCCGATGTTCGCCGAGGCGGGACGCAGGACGTGGGCGGCATGGTCTTCGGCGTAGGCCAGCACCGCACCATGGGTTCCGATCACACCCTTGGGCCTGCCCGTGGTGCCCGAGGTGAACACGATGTAGGCGGCCTGCTCGGGAAGGACATCGACAGGGCGATAGCTCGACGGCGTCTCGACGGGAGGCGACGCCAGATACGCGTCGTCGATCAGCACACGCGCCCCCGACTGGTCCAGGATGTCGCTGATCCGCTCCGTGGGCATAGTCGGGTCCAGCGGCACGACCACGGCGCCAGCTTTGAGGACACCGAACATCGCGACGACGTAATCCGGTCCGCGCCGCAGCATCACGGCAACAGGGGTCTCTGCCGTCACACCGGCGCCGAGCAACGCGGATGCCACACGGTCGGCGGCCTCGTCGAGTTCGCGATAGGTCAGGGAACCGACGCTACCGCCGGTACCCCAGGTCAGTGCCACCGAACCGAGCCTGCTGCCCGCGATCTCGGTGAACCGGGTGTGAATCCCGTTGGCGGACGGCGACTCTGCCACTCGGGCGCTCGGTGTCGCAGCTTCTGCAGACAGAAGGACGCCGACGTCGCGCAGTGGCCCGTCCCAGCAACCGATCAGACGCTGTGCGACGTGCAGCACACGCCTGCCCAACTCGTCGGGTCGCAGCTGTCCCAGCGCACCGTCGATCACCTCGACGAAGACCGTCAGCTCGTCATTGGCGAGGTGTGCGGCGATCGTGACCGGGAAGTGCGACAGGCTCTCCAGGGCCGACGGCGTGAAGACCGCACCGCCGGCCTCGAATTCGGTCTGGCCGACGAGTCCGCCCGGCGGAAAGTTCTCGTACACCAGCAGGGTGTCGAACAGTTCGCCGACGCCGGCGAGCGCGCGCAATTCCGAGTGGCCGAGGTAGCAGTGGTCGCGCAGGATCGCGGCCTCCCGCTGCAGCCTCAGACACTGCTCGCGGACGGTCAGGATGGGGTCGAGGCGCACCCGCAGGGGCACCGTGTTGATGAACAGGCCGACCATCCGTTCGACACCGGCCAGTTCCGCGGGCCGGCCCGAAACGGTCACGCCGAACGTCACGTCCCGCCGGTCGGTGAGCACCGAAAGCAGGTTGGCCCATGCCATCTGGATCAGCGTGTTGACGGTGACGCCGCGGCTCCTGGCGGACTCGGCGAGTGCACGGGTGGCGTTCGCGTCGAGCTTCACCTCGGTCAGCTGCGGGCGGCCGGTGGGCGTCGTCGCGGTCAGAGCCGGGGTCAGCAGTGTCGGGGCCTGCACACCGGCCAGGTGGTTGCGCCACTTCTCGCGGCTCACCTCATGGTCGACACCGGCCAGCCAGCCGATGTAGTCGCGATAGGGCCGCGGCGGTTCGGGCAGCGCTGCGGTGTCGCCCTGTGCGCGGTACAGGGTCAGCAGCTCGCCCATGAACAGCGGCAGTGACCAACCGTCGATCAGGATGTGGTGGGCGGTGACGATGAAGCGCCATCGCTGCGGCGCCTCGATGAGCAGAAACCGGATGACGGGGCCCCGAGAAAGGTCGAACGACGTTGTGCGCTCGTTCTTCTCGATGTCACGAAGCTCCTCGTCTGAGCCGGCGGCGACATGACGCCACGGAAGCTCGACGTGCGCGGGCACCACTTGCACGGCTCGGCTCAGGTTGCCCTGGATGAAACTGGCGCGCAGGTTGGCGTGCCGTACCAGCAGCAGCGCAGCGCACTCGCGCAACAGGTCGACATTGATCGTGCCGACCGCGTCGGCCGCCATGGCGATGACGTACGGGTCGACCGAATCGCGGTCATCGGTCAGCGTCGCCATCGAGAACAGGCCCTGCTGCAGCGGGCTCAGCGCCATGACGTCCTCGATGGCCGCCTTGTCGGCCCTGGGTTGTGCTCGGGTCACGGAGCAGCCTTCATCGGACGGCGTCCCGCATGTTGCTCCACGACTCGGTCAAGGCGGCAAGCTCGTCTTCGGACAGTCCCGAGGCCGACATCGGCGCGTGGTGGACGTCCGCACGTTGCTCACCGGCTCCTGCACCGGAGTCGACCGCGGTTGCCAGGGCGGCGACCTCGGGATGCTCGAAAACCATCCGAGCGGTCAGCTCCATTCCGACGTCATGGGCCCGCGCAGCCAGCTGCACGGCGAGCACGCTGTCGCCGCCCAGTTCGAAGAAATCGTCGTGCCGCCCCACGTCCTGGGCACCGAGGAGATCGGTGAGCAACACCGCCAGCGCCCGCTCGGTGTCCGTGCGCGGCGGCTCGAACTCGACCGGCTCCGGCGCCGTCTCGACGACGACGGAGCGACCCGCCACGATCTCCAACCGCCCGTCGTCACCCCACCTGGCGCGGTCACCGGTGCGGTAGAGCTCGACCCCTGCGAACGGTCCGCCCCCGAGGTAGAGATCACCGAACACACCCACCGGTGCCGGAAGCTGCTCGCCGTCAAGCACGTGCACCTGGGCACCCCTGCTCCAGTCCTCGGTGATCCGCTGCTTCTCACCCGGTGACGCGATGTCGACGTCGCGCAGTGTGCGGTCGGGGTTCTCGGCGAACGCCGTCACGACTCGGCCGAGCCAGCCGGCCAGACGCTCGATTGTCTGCCGGGTGTAGAGCTCCGGCCGGTAGATCAGGTAGCCGCGGTAGCCGATTTCGCTGGCGAGGAAATTCAGCGACAGGTCGGCCTGTGCGATGTCGAATGTCGGCTCCAGCACGGTGAACCGGGTGTCGGCATCGATCATCTGGGACTGCGGCAGCTGTTCGCGGACGTGGACGACGACCTGGAACAGCGGATTGCGCGCCAGTGTGCGTGGCGGATTGACGGCTTCCACGATCTGTTCGAACGGCACGTCCTGGTTCGAGTAGGCCGACAGCGCCATGGCGCGGGCACGGCTGAGCACCTCACGCAGGGTCGGGTTGCCGCTGAGGTCGTTGCGCAGCACGACGAAGTTGACGAAGAAGCCGACGAGCTGTTCGAGTTCGGCTTCGGAGCGCCCCGCCACCGGCGTGCCGAGCGGGACGTCTGATCCACCCCCGGCCTTGTGGAGCACTACGGCGACCGCGGCCTGCAGCAGCATGAACTCGGTGATGCCGAGTTCACGGCACAGCGCGGCCAACTTGTCTCGGGTCGCTTCGTCGATGGTGAACTCGACGGCGTCGCCCCTGCCGCTCGGCAGCCGCGGCCGGGGGAAGTCGAGGGGCAGGCCCGCTTCCACGGGTGCGCCGTCGAGCTGGCGAACCCAGTACTCGCGCTGAGGTCCGGCGATCCCCGCTTCGTCGCCGAGCAGCCGGGCCTGCCACGCGCCGTAGTCGGTGTACTGCACCGGAAGTGGTGCCCACCCGGGGCGGTCGCCCTGCTTCCTGGCCCGGTACGCCGTCACCAGGTCGGTGAACAGCACACCTCCTGACCAGTGATCGCCCGCGATGTGATGGATGACCACCGAGAGCACATGCTCGTCGCCTACCCCGAACACCGCGGCGCGGATCGGCCAGTCCTCTTCGAGATCGAAGGTGTGCTTGCGCTCGCGGTCGAGCTCGGCGTGTAACCATTCCTCGCCGTCACCGCGGGCGCGCCGTACCGCCACATCGGCCGCGGGATGGACGATCTGATAGGGCACTCCGTCGATTTCGCGGTAGGTGGTCCGGAGAATGGCATGGCGTTCGACGACATCGCGGATCGCCGCGACGAAGGCGTCGACATCGCACCGTCCCGACAGGCGCGCGGCGAACGGGATGTTGTTGATCGGGCTGCGGCCCTCGATGCGGTAACCGAACCACGACCGAAGCTGCGACGACGACAGCGGCGCGGGACCGTCGAGTGGGGTGGCCACCAGACGGGGCCTCGCGTTGACGCTGTCGCCGACGGCGATCGTGTCGAGATGCGCGGCGAGCCGCACGACGGTGGCGTTCTCGAAGATGTCGCGGACTCCGAGCTCGACGCCAAACCGCGCACGCAGTTCGGCGACGAGCTTCGTCGCCAGCAGCGAATGACCCCCGAGGTCGAAGAACGAGTCGTCGGCACCCACCCGATCGGCGCCGAGCAGCTCGGCGAACATTACCGCCAACTGCTGCTCGGTGCCGGCGGCCGGTTGTCGGAACTCGGTGACGGCTTGAACTTCCGGCTCGGGAAGCGCGGCGCGGTCGATCTTGCCGTGGGCGGTGATCGGGATGGCGTCGACGACGACGTACGCGGCGGGGGTCATGTAGTCCGGTAGCGCCGCGGCGACACGAGCCCTGATCCGATCGACGTCGACGACCGCGCCGTCGGCCGGTGTGAGGTAGGCGACCAGGCTCTTGCCGAGCGGCGGCAGATCGCTGACCACGACGACCGCCTGTCCGACACTGGGGTCGACGGTGATTGCGGCAGCCACGTCACCGAGCTCGATCCGGAAACCGCGGATCTTGACCTGTTCGTCGGCACGCCCGACGAACTCGACGTCACCGTCGGCATTGCGGCGGGCGAGGTCACCCGAGCGGTACATGCGCGCGCCGGGAGTGAACGGATCTGCCACGAAACGCTCGGCGGTCAGTCCGGGCCTGCGGTGGTAGCCGTTCGCCACATGGGTTCCACCGATGTAGATCTCACCGATCGAGCCGACGGGCACCGGCTGCAGGGCGTCGTCGAGGATGTGGATCTGCGTGTTGATCTTGGGCTTGCCGATGGGCACGATTCGGGTGCCCTGACGCCCCTCGACCTTGAATCGGGTTGCGTTGATGACGGTCTCGGTGGGCCCGTAGAAATTGTGCAGCAGCGCGTCGAAGGTGGCGTGGAACTTGTCGGCCACCTCGCCCGGCAGCGCTTCGCCGCCGATGGGCACCCGCTGCAGCGTCCGCCACTGGTTGACCCCGGGTAGCGACAGGAACAGGCCGAGCAGCGACGGCACGAAATGCATTGCTGTGATGCCTTCGTCGCGTAGCAGGTCTGTGAGGTAGCCGATGTCGTTGAGACCGTCTGGTCGATGGATCACCAGACGCGCGCCGCATGCCAGCGTGCCGAACACCTCGGCGATCGACACGTCGAAGCTGGGCGAGGCGACCTGCAGCAGACGGTCGCCGGCGTCCACCTGGTAGTCCTGCTTGAACCAGACGAAGTATTCCGAGACGGGACGATGCGGCACCGGTACGCCCTTCGGCAGCCCGGTGGAACCCGAGGTGTAGATCAGGTAGGCGGTGTTGTCGGGCCGTAGCGGACGCACGCGGTCGCTGTCGGTGGGGTTGTCGTTGCGGTAGCCGTCGATGTCGGTCGGTGACTGGCGCACAATCATTTTCGCGTCGCAGTCGCCGAGGATGAAGTCGAGACGGTCCTGCGGATAGGTGGGGTCGACCGGAAGGTACACCGCACCGGCTTTCAGCACGCCCAGCGCGGTCACGACCAGTTCGGGCGATTTGTCGAGGAGCACCGCCACGCGATCCTCGGCGCCGATGCCTTGGCCGATCAACCAGTGCGCCACGCGGTTGGCAGCCTCGTTGATCTCCCGGTAGGTGTAATGCCGTCCCTCGTACACCACGGCCGTGCTGTCGGGGGTGCGTTCCACCTGGGCCTGCACCAGATCACTGATCGTCGTTGCCGGCGTCCGGAATTCGGGGCCGTGGGACACCTGGCGCAGCCATGCGCTGTCCTCGGGACTCATCAGCTGCAATGCGCTCAGCGGTGTGTCGGGATGATCGAGTGCGCTGTTCAACAACACGGTGTAGTGATCGATGAGCTGCGCGGCCAGGCCCGGTTCGATGATCTCGACGAGGTACTCGAGTTCGACGTCGATTCCCGAGGCGTCGAACTCGACCATCACGCCCAGCGGCAGGTGCGTCAGATGTGAACGCAGCTCTGCCCTCTCGCAGGTCACCCCGGGCGGGGTGAAGCCGAACCGGTCCGGGCCACGGAACCCGAAGCTGGCACGCGTCATCCGTTCCGCGCCGTGGCGGCGGTCCGGGTTGAGTTCGCGGACCATCCGGTCGAGTCCCACCCGCTGGTGGGCGAAGGCGCCGAGCACGGTGTCCCTGGTCTGATGAAGCATGTCGCGGAACGTCATCCCCGACTTCGGCCGCAGCCGCATCGCGACCGTGTTGCCGAAGTAGCCGATGACGTCCTCGTCGTGACCGGTGCGGTTGAGCACCGGTGTCGCCACCAGGAAGTCGTCGACGTGGCTGTAGCGGTGTACGAGAACACCGAAGACCGCGAGCATGACCGCATACGGCGTGGCCCCGGCGCCGTCGGCAGCCGCGATGACCCGCTCGGCGACCTCGGGACCCAGGTGCGCCACGGTGCGTTGCGAGCGCCAGCTCGTCGGGATCGCCGACCCGGTGGGCCCGGGAAGCTCCAGCGGCTCCGGCGGATCCGCCATCACTGTGCGCCAGTAGGCGACGTCCTCGTCATCCGTCAACGACGGCGGCGCCGAAGGACGGGGAGCGGGCGTGAGCGTTTCACCGGTGTAGGCGCGGGTGAGGTCGCTGAAAAACACCTCCCACGAGCCGTCGTCCCAGGCGATGTGGTGTGCGACCAGCAGCATCACGAGCTCGTCGGCTGCGGTCCGGATCACGGTGATACGCAACGGGGATTCCGCGCCGAGATGGAACGGCTTGGCGAACTCGCGCTGTGCCAGGACCTGGAGCCGGAGCTCACGGGAGCGCTCGGAGAGCTCCGACAGGTCGTGCTCGGCCCATCCCGGCACCAGATCGGGATGTACAACAGGTATCGGAAAACCGGACTCGGCGTCGTCGACGCGGTAGGTGGTGCGCAGAATGCGGTGCCGTCGCGCGACGGCGTTCACCGCATCGCGGAGTCGTGCGACATCGACGTCGCCGATGATCCGGTACGACAGGCTGATGTTGAGTAGCGCGCCACTGGGATCAGCGGCGTGGACGAACCACATCCGCAGCTGGCCCTCGGTCAGCGGGACAGGGGCGTCGGCGGCAGTGTCGCCCGCGGCGGCGCTGAGTCCACGTTCGCGCATCTTGCGACGCAGAAGTTCGAGCCGCTGCTCGTCGAGCTGGGCGCCCATGTCGATGTCAGTCACTCGAAGCATCCACTTTCTCTGATAGATCGGCGATCAGGTCTGTGCCGGTGATTCCGCCGAGCAGCGAAGCCAGCGGGACGGTCCGTCCTGTCAACCGCTTGAGTCGCTTGCGAAGATCCAGCGCGAGCAGGGAGTCCACGCCGAGGTCGAACAGTGACGCATGCAGATCCAGAGCGGCGGCGTCGACGTCGAGAACGGCGGCGAGCTGGCTGCGCACGGCAGCGGATGGGTCCATCTGCTGGTCGGAGCCGGTCGGCGGGGATTCGACGGCGGTGACGTTCTCGTCGCCCCCGAAGAACATCCGGATCCTGTCCGGGTCCGCCGACAGCACAAGCGGATCGGCCGAATAGTCGTGCAGGCTGGTTTCGATCGCGGCCTCGGGGTTCATCTGACGGAGGCCGGCACGTTCGACGCGTGCGATCTCGGCCGCATCGACGATTCCGCTGCCCTGCCACAACCCCCAGCGCACGGCGGTGCAGTTTCTGCCCGCTGCGCGCAGCCGGCTCGCCATCACGTCGAGCATGCGGTTGGCCGCGGCGTACGCGGCCACCCCCTTGCCACCCCAGACGCCGGTCACCGACGAGCACAACAGGATTCGCGCGTCGTGCCGTATCGGCCAGATATCGGTCAGCGCCTCGAGCCCTGCGATCTTGCCTGCGGCCGTGTCGATCACGTCTGCGCCGACGACGTCTGCGCGGTTGGCGAAACGGGCCGTACCGGCCGCGTGCACGATCAACGTCGCCTCACCATCGGCGTGCAGGGAAGCCGCTGTCGCAAGCTGGGCGCGATCGCTGATGTCACAGGCGGGCGCGACGATCTCGGCTGCGAGGCCGGCGAGACTGGACGGGTCCACACCGCCGCGGCTCAGCAGCACCATCCGTTTCGCCCCGTGCGCGGCGAGGTACCGGGCGTAGCTCAGTCCGATGGCTCCGGACCCTCCGGTGATGACGACGTTGTCGAGGACACCAGAATCCAGCGGCCATGGAGGCGCCGCCGGTGCGTCGTCTCCGAGGGCGCGAGCGTAGAGTTCGCCACCGCCGCGCAGCGCCAATTCTCCCGCCTCGCAGAGCATGACGTCGAGCGCCGCCTCGAGATGGGCAGCCGACGGTGCGGCCGGCAGATCCAGGTGGTGGAAACTCTGGTCGGGATGTTCGAACCCGATGCTGCGGTGCATCGCGGCCAGCGCGGCCTGCGCGAAGTCGGCCACGGGGTCGTTCGCGAGAACCTGCTCTGCGCCCGCGGTCAGCAACCACACGTCGCGGCAGCGAGGGCCCAGCGAGCCCGCGTAGTCGAGCATCCCGTCGTCGATGCCGCGCGCCAGCGCCCCGATCGCCGCCACGACAGCGGACTGTTCGGATGCAGGGGCGACGGCGATCACGAGCTCGGCGTCGGCCGCGGAAGTCAGGGTCGCGCCCGCGTGTCGCGTCACGGCGTCGCGAAGGTCCTCGACACGCGTTGCCGTCGTGGACATCCCGACGACAGCGACGGTTCTCGGCAGGATTCGCGATTTCCGGTTTCGCGCACGCCAGGCTTCGGCCGTCACGGTGATGCCGGCCATGGACGGCAGCGGTTCGGCCGAGGCCCACAGGTGCTCGGCCCGCATCGGGGCCCCCGGGAACCCGCGCAGCGGTACGGCGTCGCCGGAGAGCAGGTCGGCCCACCGGTAGGCCGGATCGGCCGCCGCGGCGGCTGCGATGTTCTCGGCGAGGGTTTCGGTGACCGGCCGGTCACGATGACCCGATCCGAGCAGGACGGCAGCTTCGCCGACTCCGGCGCGCTCGAGACCGTCTTCGATCGCGATCAGCAGGGAGGGGTGAGCCGACATCTCGACATAGGTGTCGGCGTGGGCCCGGATAGCGCTCTGCACGGCTCGGTCGAACCGGATCGGGTTGCGCAGGTTCGCATACCAGTAGTCGCCGAACGGGGTGCCGGGGTCGACGACCGATCCGGTGGCGGACCCGATGAACTGCACCGGCGAGTCGGCGAACATCGAGGCGGGCAACGCGGCGACGAAGCTTTCGCGCTGGGCTTCCATCGCTGTCGTGTGCGCGGGGAAACTCATCGCGAGCTGCCGTGCGAACTGGCCGCGGGCACGAACACCTGCCACGAGTGCCTCGACCGCTGTCCGCTCCCCCGACACCGCGACTGTCGCCGATGCGTTGACACCTGACAGTTCCAGCCATCCGTGGGTGTCCGCAATGATCTCGTCGGCCTGGTCCTGGTCGAGGCCGAGCACCGCGACGCCGTGGTCCCCGGGAATGCTCTCGATCGCGTGGGAACGCGCCGCGAGGACTGCGATCGCGTCGACGAGGGTGATGGTCCCCGCCACGTAGGCCGCCGCGATCTCTCCGAGGCTGTGGCCGATGGTCAGATCGGGCAGGACGCCGTAGCCGCGCCACACCGCGGCCAGCGCGACGGAGTGCACGAATTGCGAACTCTGAAGCTCGAACTGGGATACAGACAGCGGGTCGGCGGCTGCGGTCAGGAAACGCAGGGGTGAAGGTAAGCCGGCTGCGGAGAAGGCCGCGTCGAGCCGGTCCGCCTCGGCGCGGTATGACGGCAGCCGGTCGTAGGACTCGGCGCCCATCGACGGCCACTGGCTTCCCTGGCCCGCGAACACGAAGGCGGTTCGACCGGTGGTTCGGCGCGAGGACCGTGCGACGAGTTGATGTTCCCGGCCGTCCGCGACCGCGCGGAGGGCTTCTGCGAGCTCGTCACCGTCATGTGCCCGCACGACCGCGCGGTGGCGGCGAATCCGCCGGGTGGTGACCATGTGGGTGGCGATGCGGTCCGGTGTGCAATTCGTCCGCTGGTGGAATTGCAGTATCGCCCGAGCGTCCTCGGCGACGAGGTCGTCCGCGTGGGAACTCAGCGGGATCGCCACCCTCCCGTCGGGCAGTGCGCCAGGCGACATCAAGCAGCCTCGCTCTGTCCCGCTGCCTGCGGCACAGCGACCACGACATGGGTGTTCGTCCCACTCATCCCGAAAGCCGACACCGCGCCCAGCCGCACACCCCGGGCTGCCGGCCAGGGCGTCAATGTAGTGGCCAGCCGCAGCCCGCTTTCCTCCCAGTCGATTTCAGGACTGCGCTCATCGACGTGCAAGGTGGCGGGTACGGCCGCATGCTCGGCGGCCAGGAGCACTTTGGCCAAGCCGAGCGCACCTGCGGCGGCCTGCGCATGGCCGACGTTGGATTTGACGGAGCCGAGCAGCGGCCCGCTGCCGGGTGCGCCCGATCCGTATGTGGCTGCCAGAGAGCCGAGTTCGGTGCGATCACCGAGGCGGGTGCCGGTACCGTGGCCCTCGACCATGCCGACATCGGCGATGTCGACCTCCGCGGTGGCGATGGCCCGCGCGAAGAGCCGGGTCTGCGCTTCGCCGCTGGGCGCGGTGAGCCCGACCGACCTGCCGTCGGAATTCGCACAGCTGGCGAGGATCTCGGCGAGGATGGTCCGGCGGTCCCGCTGCGCAGCGGACTTGCGTTGCAGCACGAACATTCCGGCGCCCTCGGCCCATACGGTGCCGCTGGCGTGGGCGCTGTAGGGACGGCAGTGCCCGTCGTCGGACAGCGCGTGTTGTTTGGAGAACTCGACGAAGTATCCGGGCGAGCCCATCACGCACACCCCACCTGCCAGCGCGAGATCACAGTCCCCCGCCCGGAGTGCCTGAACGGCGACGTGGAGCGCCGACAGCGCCGACGAACACGAGGTGTCGATGGTCATGGCGGGGCCGGCCAAACCGAGCGTGTAGGCGATGCGCCCGGAGATGACACCTAGGGACGTGCCCGTGATCAGATGCCCGCTGTGGTGCGAGAACTGGTCCATCTCAGGGCCGTATCGCATATCGGAGGCTCCGATGTAGCAACCGGTGTCGTGCCCGGCCAGATCGTCCGGGTTGATCCCCGCGCTCTCCAGCGCCCGCCAACTCACCCGCAACGCCACCCGCTGCTGGGGGTCCATCGCGATGGCCTCGCGGCGGGAGATGCCGAAGAACTCGGGGTCGAATGCGCCTGCACTGGAGAGGAATCCACCCAGGTTGTGGATGCGCTTGAATCCTTCGCGGCGTGATCCGTCGAGGATGGTCCGCAGCGACCAGCCGCGATCGTCGGGAAACGGTGTGAGGGCTTCGCGTTGTTCGCGCAGCAGGGCCCAGTAGTCGTGGGTGTTCTCCACCCCACCGGGCGCTTCGATGGCCATACCGACGATGACGACGGGGTCCTCAGGGCGAGCGGAGCGCAGCGGAGCGACGGGGGAAGCCACCTCATCGTTCATGTGCAACTCACCAGTTCGGCGACGTCGTCGAGATGGTCGTCGATGTAGAAGTGGCCGCCGTCGAACTGGGTGAAGGTGAACACGCCGTCGGTGTGGAACTGCCACTGGCGCAGCGAATTTTGATCGACCCGGTGGTCAGCGGCGCCGCCGATGGCATGAATGTCGGCACCGATGCGCACGCCGCGCTCGCAGGTGTACCGGTTGAAGGCGCGGTAGTCGGCGCGCACCGCGGGCAGCAGCAAGTCGAGGAAGTCCTCGTCGTCGAGCAGGCGCGCATCGGTGCCACCCATGTCGACGATGTCAGCGAGGAGTTCACGATCGGTGGTCGGTGCGGGCCGGGAGTCCGCCACGGTCGACGGCGCCTGGCTGGCCGACGCCCACAGCTCACGGACGGCGATCCCTCGTTCGGCGGCCAGTCGCGCGAACTCGAAACCGACGAGCGCACCCATGCAGTGGCCGAACAGCCGCAGCGGCCCCAGTTGCGTCCAGTCGACGGCTGCCAGCATCTCGGCGGCCAGTTCAGGCACGGTGTCCGGAGCGGGGTCCTTGAGCCTTTCACCACGCTGCGGATACTGGGCGACGAAGGTGTCCACACCCTTGGCGGCCAACGCGGTGGCGAAGTTACGGTACGCAGCGGCCGCACCACCGGCATGAGGAAAAACGATGGTCGGCGAGGCACCCTCACCCGGGAATCGCTTGATCCACGAGGGAATGTCGAGGTGGGTCGGCACGCCGGTCATGGCATGGTTTCCAGCGCGGAGGCAACCTCTGCGCCGTCCATGCCCGAGACCTCCAGGAAGAGCTCGGCAACCTCGTTCAGCCTGGCGCTGGACGCCTCGTTCGCGGTGAGCCGGGCAGCGAGCGCTGCCACCGTGCGGGTGCCGAAGATGTCGGCGACCGCCGCTGCGGGAATGTCCAGCCAGGTCCGTAATCGAGCGACGACCTGAGTCGCCAGCACGGAGTCTCCACCGACGGCGAAGAAGTCGTCGTCGGCTCCGATCCGGTCGCGATCGAGCACGGATCCCACGATCGCGCACAGCGCGGCCTCCAGCGGCGTGGCAGGAGCACGGTAGCCGACTCCGGTGAGGACGTCGGCGTCGGCAAGCAGGGATGAGACCGCGACCCGGTCGATCTTGCCGCCGACCGTGTAGGGAATGTCGTCGGTGGTCACGATGATCTGCGGAACCATGTGCGGTGCAACAAGTCCGGCCATCGCGGCGGCGATCTTTCCGGATTCCAGCCCAGCCGCGCCGGTATCGGCGCTGACCACTGCGGCGAGCACATCGCGACCGCTGTCGGCGGGCACCACGGCAGCTACGGCAGAGTCGACCCCGGGCAGTCCGCGCAGTGCGGCCTCGACATCGCCCAGTTCGACGCGGTAGCCGCTGATCTTGACGCGGTGATCGGCGCGCCCGACGAACTCGATGACGCCGCCGGTCCGGTACCGGACCAGATCGCCGGTGCGGTACCACGTCCTGCCGTCGTGCCGGACGAAGCGTTGCTCCGTGAGGTCTGGCCTGGCACAGTAGCCCCGCGCCACGCCACGGCCGCTGACCCACAGTTCGCCGGGAACCCAGTCGGGGCAGTCCTGTCCGTCTGCGCCGACGACCCGGCACACGTTGTTCGGCAGCGGTACACCAAGCGGTACCGACGTCCAGTCCGCCGGGAGCTCGCCGACCTCACAGACGGTGTTGTGGGTGGCGGTCTCAGTGGCGCCGCCGAGGCCGGCGAACCGCATGTGCGGAGCGCGCTTTCGCAGCGCGCGCACCAGCTCGGGGCGCACCCAGTCGCCGCCGGTGGGCACCACGCGCACCGACGAGAGGTCCCCGTCGACCGCTGCGAGCATCTCGAGCCACCCCGGCATGAAGTGCAGCACGGTGACACGATGCCGTTCGATGAGCCGAGCCCACTCGTCAGGATCGCGGCGACGCTCTTCGTCGACGACGACGATCGATCCGCCGGCGCGCAACATGCCGAAGATGTCGAGGATCGACAGGTCGCATTCGAGGGTCGACAGCGCCAGACAGCGGTCCTGCGGGCCGATTGCGAAGTGCCCGTTGATGAACTCGACAGTGTTCATGGCGGCGTCGTGTGCCATCTCGACGCCCTTGGGCTCACCGGTCGAGCCCGAGGTGAACAGGATGTAGCCCAGCTCAGCGGAATCCACTGCGGGACGGACGAGTCCATTCGCTCGGCTGCCGACCCTGATCGCCTCGGCGACGGTCAGAGCGGGCATTGTCGTCGGAGGTTGGTCGCCGCAGACCAGCGCCATCCGCGCCCGGCTGTTGGCGAGCATCCGGGAAGCCCGTTCCACCGGGTGGTCCACACCGACCGGCACGTACACCGCGCCGACCGCCGAGATCGCCAGTAGCGCGATGATCTGTTCGACGTTCTTCGGCCCCATCACCGCGACGGCATCGCCCCGGCGGACACCGGCGACGTCCAGGCCGGCCGCCGCTGCCAGCACCTGCTGCCTGAGTTCTCCGTAGGACAGGTCACCGGCGGTGCTGAACACCGCTGGTGCGTCGGGGTGCGTTCGGGCACGGCGGAAGAAGCCGTCGTGCAGTGCATCGCCACTGGGCGCCGCGGGGGCCCCGACAACGGCACGGGCGGCGTCGCGGGCCGCCGCCTGCTCCGGCGTGACGGCACACAGATCCACCGCCTCCCAGGACGATTCGTCAGTGGCGAGGCGCTCGAGCTCGGCGATGTGATAGGCGAACATCGCGTCGGCGACACCGGGCCGGAACGCGTCCTCCCGGGTGTCCCAGTTGATCATGAGTCCCTCGGCCACCGGTGTGGCCTGCGCGTCGAGCAGTACTTGGGGGCCCTGCGAGATGGTCCAGACCGGACGGCCGAAGAACTCGGTGACCTTGCCCGCAAAGAGGTCCCCGAGCCCCAGCGCGCTGGTGTAGACGATCGGCGCCAGGACCGGTGTGCCGTGGTGGCGGGTCAGATCCCGCAGCACCGAAAGTCCCGAATAGCTGGAGTGGCGCGCGGTGGCGTGCAGGGTGTCCTGCAGGACGCGTGCGCGAGAGATCGGGGTGTGGGCCTCAGTGAGGTCGACATCAAGCATCAGCGACGAGGTGAAGTCCCCGACGAGCTTGTCGACATCGGGGTGGAACTGCTCGCGTCCGAACATCGGCAGGTTCAGCAGGAATCGGCGGCTGGTCGACCAGCGCGCCAAGGTGCCGGCGTAGGACGCGACCACCGCCATCGCTGGTGTGATGCCGCGTCGATGCGCCGCGGCGAAGAGAGCGTCACGGGTGGCGACGTCGAAGACGTGGACACGTCGGGTGCCTCGCCGCGGGTCGGCCTGTTCTGAGCGCGGAACCAGGGGTAGCGCAGGGCCTTCGGGAAGGGTGGGGATTCGTTCGGCCCACCACTGCCGATCCTCTTCGGTTTCCGACACCGCTTCGGTCAGCGCCGCCCGGTACTCACGGTATGTATAGGCGAGGTCGGGAAGCGTTCCGCCGCTGTAGAATTCGGCCAGGTCGGACATGAAGTTGCGGTAGCTCACCGCGTCGGCGGCCTGCATGTCCAAGTCGACGTGCAGGCGGGTCCGGCCTTGTGGCAGCAGTGACAGCGAGATCTGCAGAACCTCGCCGTGCATGATCTGATGCGACTTGTCGTCGCGGATCTCGTCGAGCCGCGCCTGGGCGTCTTGGGGATCGCGGTCACGCAGGTCGTAAACCGTGACGGGCAGTCCGCGGTCGCTGATCCGTTGGGTGCCGTCCGGCAGGATGTCGACCCGCAGCATGGGGTGCCGCGCGGCGAGTGCGGTCGCGGCGGTCTGCAGCCGGGCAGGATCCACCCCTTCGCCGTCGAGTTCGATGTAGAGGTGGGCCGCCACGCCGCCGAGCTGTTGATCGTCGTTGCGACCGACCCAGAGGGCGTGCTGGATCGGCGCGAGGGGGAACGTCTCCTCCTCGGTCTCCGCGACCGAGGACGGGGGGACCTGGGCGGGAGCCGGGGCGGCGCTGCCGGCCACGAGGTCGGTCCACGCCGACACCGTGGGGTTTGCAGCCAGCGCCGCGAAGCCGACGTCGATACCCTGTCTGCGCCACCGCCCCGACAACGACATCATCCGGATCGAGTCCAGGCCCGAGGCGATGAGATCGGCCTGCGGATCGAGTTCGTCCGCGCTCACACCGAGAAGCTCAGCAACCTCGTCGCGGACCGACTGTGCAGTCGTCGGCGCCAAACTCACCAACCTCCTCGACGGGCTACAGAATTAAGTGCAGGCTGCCCTAACTTTGAGGAGGCTACCCTATATTCGGGTCACCGAGAACTCCTACCCAGAGCGGCGAATTGACTGATGAGCACCGGATTCCTGCCCTATCGCGGCGATAACCATCAGCGCGGACCGGACCGAGGACCAGACCGTCCGGACCTGGCGCGCGGATTCGTCCCCTTCCCCGACCACCGAGTCCAGGAGTATCGACGGGCAGGCTACTGGGCCGACCGGGCGCTCGACTCGATCCTGACCGACGCGGCGGCGGCCTGGCCTTCCAAACCGGCGATCGTCGACCACGCGCGCTCATACACGTTTGCGGAACTGAACGCGCTGGCCGACCGCGCCGCGGCCGGACTCGCGCACCTCGGCATCGCTGCCGGTGACCGAGTGCTGCTGCAGCTGCCGAACTCGTGTCAGTTCGCGGTCGCCCTGTTCGGTCTGCTGCGCGCCGGAGCCGTTCCCGTCATGTGCCTTCCCGGACACCGGACCGCCGAACTGGGACATTTCGCCGAGGTCAGCGGCGCGGTCGCACTCATCGTGCCCGACCAGGCCGCCGGTTTCGACTACCGCGAGATGGCCACCGACCTCGTCGGCGAGCACGCATCGCTGCGCCACGTGATCGTCGACGGAGATTGCGGGCCGTTTCTGCCCTGGTCCTCGATCGCCACGTATGACGGCCCTCCGGTCGAACGTGCCGCCGTCGACCCGGCCCTGCCCGCACTGCTGCTGGTCTCCGGTGGCACCACGGGCCTGCCCAAGCTGATCCCCCGCACCCACAACGACTACCTCTACAACGCAGTCGCCTGCGCACAGGCCTGCGACATGACCGGGGAGGACGCCTACCTGGTGGCGTTGCCCGCCGGACACAACTTTCCACTGGCCTGCCCGGGGCTGCTGGGGTCGATGACCGTCGGCGCCACCACCGTGTTCACCGCCGACCCCAGCCCGGAGAACGCGTTCGCACTCATCGACAGGTACGCGATCACCGTCACCGGCCTGGTCAATGCGCTGGCCAAGGTGTGGGCTCAAGCGTGCGAGTGGGAGCCGGTGCTGCCCACCTCACTGCGCTACGTTCAGGTCGGCGGATCCCGGATGAGCCCGCAAGAGGCGCGCTTCATCCTCGATCGGCTCACGCCGGGCATGTCGCAGATCTTCGGGATGGCCGAGGGGATGCTGAACTTCACCCGTCCCGGCGACCCCGTGGACGTGGTGGTGCACACGCAGGGCAGGCCGATGTCGCCACACGACCAGATGCGGGTCGTCGACGACAACGGCGACGAGGTGCCACCCGGTGAAGAGGGCGAACTGTTGGTACGGGGGCCTTACACGCTCAACGGCTACTACCGGGCCGACGAGGCGAACGCGCGGTCATTCTCGCCGGACGGCTTCTACCGCACCGGCGACCGGGTTCGCATCTTCGCCGACGGTCCGAGGGCCGGCTACGTCGAGGTGGTGGGCCGCATCAAAGACGTCATCCACCGCGGCGGGGAAACCGTATCGGCAACAGACCTCGAAGACCACCTGCACACCCATCCGGCCGTCTACGCCGCGGCCGCGGTCGCCCTTCCCGACGAGTACCTCGGCGAGAAGATCTGTGCCGCAGTGGTTTTCTCGGGCAAGCCGGTCACGTTGGCCGAACTGAACGCGTTCCTGGACGAGCGTGGTGCGTCCACGCATGCACGACCCGACGTCCTCGTCCCGGTGTCGGCCTTGCCCACCACCGCGGTGGGCAAGGTCGACAAGAAACAGTTAGTGGCGCTTCTCAGCGCCCGGTGATCCGGCGGCTCAGTTCGTGATCACCATGTCGTGGCCGCTGGTGGCCCAGGCGGCCTCGAAGACCGGCATCGGCACCTGCTCGTCGGCGCCGTCGTCGGTCCCGCTGTCGTTGAGGTGCACCACGCCTGCTCCGGTGTCGATTCCGGTGACGACCAGGTCGTGATCGCCGATGGTGCGATCGCCGTCCTCGTCCCAGATCGTCTCGGCGTTCACCCCCGCGATGACCTTCTTGCCTGCGCCAAGCACCCGCTCCAATGCGTCCATTCCCGTCGGCACATTCGTCGCATCGGCGACGTCATCGTCGGTGTAAACCGCTCCGATGCCGTAGTGCGCCAACAAGATCGGCAGGTCCCGCGAGTCGGTGCCGTTGCCCGAGTCCGAGTCGTCGGGATTCGACGGCGGCAGATAGACCACACCTTCGTGGTGCGCGCTCGGCGTCGCGCCCGCCAAACCGACGATCTCCTCCTCGGAGGGTTGGTTGCCGGTGAGCTGCCCCACCACGTCGGCCGTCGCCATGAGCGAGCAGTCGTCGAGGGTCTGCCGAACCCAGTACTGGCTGGCCTGATCCGGATCGCCGTAATGGCCGTGACTGTTCTCGGCGGCGTTGGCAATGCCGCCGCCGAGGCCGGTGACGGCTGCGGACAACAGTGCCGTGACGGCGACGGCCCTGACGGTGAGGCGGAAGTTCTTCATCTGCGGCCCTTCTCTGATTGCGGCGCCGGTGCGCCGGATGACAGAGAGCATGGAACGGGTGACTCAGCGGATTCTTGACGAATCCTTGAGAACGTTGGGAACAGTCAGGCAATGCCGGCCCACCACTTGTAGAGGGTGTCGAGATTGTTGCCCTGCCCCGTGCCGAGCAGCAGATCCGACGTCTTCGTCCAGACGATGTCGGCTCTGCCGTCGAATTCGCCGCACGCCAGCATCCCCTCGGACTCATCGGGGTCGCCGCTGTTGAAGTCCCAGTTGGTCGGCGAACCATCCGTTCCCGGACATGCGGTGAGTTCGTCGTCTCCGATGACGGACGTGAAGTCCTCCTGGAGCCGGTCGACATCGCTGTAGAGAGCGAAGAATGCGCGCTCGTGGCCATCGCCGCTCTCGGTGGGTTTGCAGTCGAATGCCGCAATAGCATTGTCCCACTTGCGATTCGGCACGCATGCGGCAGGATCGGGCACCAGTGTCATGAGCTGGCGTTCGGCGGGCGTGAATGCGCGCGTGGTGCTCATCGGTACCCGGGGCGTGTTCGTGACGGTCCGTGTCAACGTCAGCGTCGACGACATCGCCGACGCCGAATCCGACGAGCGCAGCGTCGCCCACGCGGCGACGCCTCCCGCGGTGAGCAGCACAACAGCGGCCACGGCGCCCGAGACGAGCAGTGGCCGGCGCCGACCTCGCCGCTGTGTCTCCCGCGGCGCCGCCGATGGCACGGCCCCTGTCAACGGAGCGGGTGCTGCGGGCTGATCTGAAGAGCCGAGCGCCGCCTGCGCCGCCCGTGCCAGCGCACCCGCGCTCTCGAACCGCTCTTCGGGACGCTTGGCCATCCCCGCCGCGACAACCGAGTCGAACGCCTGGGCCAGATCAGGGCGCACCTGGCTCGGACGTGGCGGCGGATCGACCAGATGGGCGGTGATCATCATGCTGATGCTGTCGGCGACATAGGGTTGAGTGCCCGTCAAGGTCTGGTGCAGCACGCAGGCCAGCGCGTATACGTCCGCCCTGTGATCAACCGGCCTGGCGCTGAACCGTTCGGGCGCCATGTACGCGTAAGTTCCTATGGCTGCGCCCATTTCGGTCAGCGTCTTGTCGCTGCTCGCACTCGCGATGCCGAAATCGACGAGATAGGCGAAATCATCAGGGGTGATGAGAATGTTCTCGGGCTTCACATCGCGATGCGTAATGCCCGCAGCGTGCGCGGCGTCCAACGCCGCTGCCACTTGACGGATGATCGACACCGCTCGAGCCGGCGCCAACGGGCCCTCCGCGGCGAGGACGCTGCGCAGGTCGGTCCCGTCGATCAGCCGCATGTCGACGAACAGATGGCCGTCGATCTCGCCGTAGTCGTGAATGGGCACCACATGCGGTTCCTGCAACCTGCCCGCGGCGCGTGCCTCGCGCTGGAGCCGCTCACGGAAAGCCGGGTCGTGCGACAGGGATTCGGGCAGCAGCTTCAATGCCACTGTGCGGCCCTTGACGGTGTCATCCGCCTCGTACACCTCGCCCATGCCGCCTCGGCCGATGAGTCGGTTGATCTGGTACGGACCCAGCCGGGTGCCGACCCGCATGTTGTGCGGGGCGTCGTCCATAGCCGCCTCTCGTCGGTTGCGACCACCGAGAGGCCGCGTCGCCCCTACGGTACGGGCGTACCACCGAATTCGAAGGTGAAGACGTGCCCGCAAATTCGGAACCGGTCCCCGCCGGTCAACGGGGCGCTACCCTGCACTCGCGTGTCTCCCAGCTCTATGCCGTTGGCCGAGCGCAGGTCCGTCACGGCGTAGCCGGTGCCTGTGTCGATGATCGCCGCGTGCGTGCGGCTGACCTTCGGATCGTCGATGACGATCTCGTTGTCCGGTGCTCTGCCGATGCGGGTGGCGACGGAGGTGAGCAGGTGACGATGGCCGGTCGGATCCACGAGCCACGCCGAGGAGTTCCCACCGTCGATCAGGGTGCGTTGGTCGAGGACGGTCTTGGCACCCACCGCCGTCTGTCTGGCCGCCTGCTTCACGTCCAGGGGTTGCTGGCGCAGGATCCTGTCGTGCAGGTCACGCAACGTCGGTCCCGGGTCGATGCCCAGTTCGTCGGCGAGGGCCGTCTTGAGCCGCTGGTAGGCGGACAGCGCTTCCGATTGCCGCTCGCCGAGGTAATAGGCGCTGATCAGCTGCGCCCACAGCGGTTCGCGGTACGGGTTTTCGGCGGCCAGCGCCTCCAGCTCCCCGGTGATCGTGGCGGCGCGCCCGCAGGCCAGTTCGGCCTCGGCTCGTGCGGTGGCGGCGACGAGGCGGTCCTCCTGGAGTGCGGTCGCGAACTGCTCGGCGAATGTGAACCCCCGCAGGTCCTCCAGAACCGGTCCGCGCCACTCCGCCAGCGCCGCAGCCAGGTGTGCGCTGGCCTTCTCGAAATCGCCTGCCGCGGCGGCGTGCACCCCCGCGGCCTTCTGGGCGGTGTACCGCCCCAGATCGCACTGTTGATCGGGGAGGGTGAGGCGGTACCCCGGCGGAGCGCTTGCCAAGGTCGTCTGTGGGTCTGCCCCGGTGTTGCCGACGAGTTTGCGAAGATTGGACACGTAGGAATGCAGGCTGGCGCGTGCCCCCGGGGGCGGCACCTCCTGCCATACCGCGTCGATCAGCGAGTCCACGGCTACCGCGCGGTTGCGGTTGATCACGAGCATCGCCAGGACTGCGCGCAGCTTGGGTGTGCCGACCGGGACCTCGACTCCCCCGGTCGTCATCTGCAGCGGGCCGAGGACACCGAAGCCCAGAGCACGTTCGGCCATGACGCTCCCTTTCTCTCGCACCGCTCGCCGGGTCAATTGTGAACGAAGACCGGGGGCGTGGGCTGTGCGCCCACGCCCCCGGCTCCGGCAGCCCTGCTACTGGCTGCCTTCGGCTCGGCGGCGGCGCCCCATCAGCAGGGCACCTCCGGCCGAACCGAGCCCCAGGGCACCCGCCGCGAGTGCGACCCAGGGCAGGACTTGCGTGACACCGGTGGTGGCCGACGACTCCTTGGAGACGAGCGAGACGTCGTAGCCGGGCAGCGGCGCCTCGGACGGGGCGGTCAGGCCCGGCAACTGATCGGTCTTGGAGACCTCGAATTGCGCTGAGCCGTCAGGGTTCTTGGACCATTCACCCCACGCCGACACCGAGCCGTCGATGAGCACCCGGTGAGCGCCGACCGCGGAGTCTTCACCGAGATCGGTCAAGGATCCGACGCGGAACGGTTGTGAGGTGCCCGTCGAGTAGTTCAGTTGGACCCACACGTTGCGCTGCGGTTGCGGAGCGGACGCGCCCTGCGTCGGAGCAGGATGCCCGCCACCACCGCCGGCTGTGAAGCTGCCGACCGATACGTGGCTGACGCCTCCCTGCGGGGTGCGCACCACGGAGGTGAAGCCGTAGCGGCCCGGCGTGGTCGCCGGCAGCACGACGCGCTGTTGGGGCGGGATGGTGACCGTCCGGGTAGCGCCGCCGTAGGTGTAGAAGACCTCCATTGGCGCGGCGTAGGAGTTGAACAGAACCGGAAGGCCGTACGTGTTGTAGCTGAGCCAGGACGAGTTCCAGGCGGACACCTGTGAGCTCCAGGAGGAGCTCCCCGAGAAGCTGCTCATGATGCTGGTGCGCATGGAGTCGATGTCCTGCGGTGTGGCCGTCGTCGGGTCGGCGTTCACCGGCGGGCTGTCGGGGGTGTCCGGCGTTTCCGGAGCCTGCGGGGCTTCCGGCGCTTCCGGCGCTTGCGGCGGCGCGAGCGCTTCCGGGGCCGGCGGAGCTTCAGGGGCTTGCGGGGCTTCGGGCGTCTCGGGGGCCTGCGGGGCCTCAGGCGCTTCCGGCGCCTCGGGCTCCTCGGTCGCCTGCGGGGCTTCGGGCACTTCCGGAGCTTCGGGCGTCTCCGGAGCCTCAGGCGCCTGCGGGGCTTCCGGGCTCTGGGGCGCCTCGGGCGCTTCTGGGCTCGAGTCGGTGTCCGGAGCGTCGCTCTCCGGCGCTGGCGGCTGATCGTCGGGCGCATCGACGACGTCAGGGGATTCCTCGGCGGGTGCAGGGTCGTCAGGCACTTCGGCGTAGTCGGCACCGGTGTCGTAGTCGGGACCCGCGTCGTCGACGGCCGACGAGTAGTCGTCGCCGCCACCGACGTCGCCGCCCGAGTCGCCACCGACGTCGCCGCCCGAGTCGCCACCGTCGTCGTCCTTTTTACCCCGCCAGGATCCCAGCGCGGTGACGGGTGCCGGCGCGAAAGTGCTCGGCGCAGCGATCGATGACACGGGCGCCGCGGCGTGCGAAACGGTGGTGGCAGCGGCATTGCCGGCCATCCCGAGGGACGCGCCGGTGACGGCGCCGGCCACGAGCGCGGCTCGGGCGAAGTTGGTGAGATTCATGCTCTGGCTCCTCCAGCTCTGTCCCCGCCTCCCCATCGGTGCGGGTGTTATGAGCAGAGTGGAAGAACCGACTCATCGGATCCTTGAAGGATTCTTGACGTCGCCAAACCCATCCGGCGACGGTCAGGAGACCTCGGCTTTGTGGCCTGCGGCTTCGCGCTGCGGAGTCAGGAGTTCCAGGATGCGGTCGGTGACGGCCTCAGCCGTCGGGTGCTCCCACAACAGCGTGGGCGGCAACACCAGCCCGGTCCGCTTCTCCAGTGCCCGCCGCAACGCAACGGTCATGATCGAGTCGACACCGGTCTCGACCAACGGAACCCGCGGATCGACGTCGTCGGTGACGAGCCCGAGTTCGGCGGCGACTGCCTCAATGACCTGCCGCGCCACCCATTCGTCGAGGTCGTCGTCGCCAGGCCCCGCCAGGGACTCGACATGACCTGACGCCGAATCTGGCGATGGCGCAACGTCGGCGAACATCGGCACGGCCGAGGCCTCTGGAAGAAGGGGTAGCACAACAACATTCGGTTCATCGCCGCGCATCGCCGAGTCCAGGGCCCGCAGTGCGTCGTCGGCGCCCACCGTTCCCATGCCGAGCGCTTCGAGTTGAGCGGCGACGAACTCCGACGTCGATCCCATTCCGAGGCCTCGCCATGCGGTCCACGCGACCGCGACCGTGCGGTCCCCGAGACCGCGGCGGTGGCGCGCAACCGCGTCCAGGAACGCGTTGGCGCACGCATAGGCGCCCTGCCCCGGAAAGCCCGCGAGGTAACCACAGGAGGAGAACAGGATCATCCAGTCCAGTTGCTCCGGCGGGAACATCTCGTGCAGGGTGAGCGTGCCCTCGACCTTCGGGCGCATCGCGGTCCTCAGGTCGTCAGCCGACGTGCTCAGCAGCAACGCACCGGCTTCCACCCCGGCCGCGTGCACCACACCGCGGACAGCGGGCATGTCCCGCAGCACCGCACGCAGCCGATCGCCCGCATCGGGCGCACCGATGTCCACGGCCGCAACGTGCACGGTGACACCGCGTTCCTCCAATGCCGAAACCGCACGTATCGCGTCGGTCTGGTGGTCGGCGGACCATTGGTCGCGGTGGGGTATGCCGGACCGCGACAGCAGCACCAGACGTCGCGCGCCGAGATCGGCGAGGCGGTGCGCGATCCTGAGTCCCAGCGCGCCGGTTCCGCCGGTGATCACATACGTGCCGCCCGGGGTGCATGTCATCGGCGCACCGGTTGCGGGGCGCGCGTTCGTCAATCGCGCAGTCAACACCGCGCCGTCGCGAACCACGACGACGCCGTGACCGTGCATCGAAGCCAGGACACCCGCGGGAACCGGATCGTCGGCGAGATCGATCACTCCGCCCCACAGCTGCGGATGTTCGGCGGCGGTCACACGGGCCATTCCCCACAGCGGCGCGTGCACCAGGTTGGTGCCCTCGTGGACACGACGCGTCAACACCCACAGCCTGGCCTGAGATCGTTTGTCGTGCAGGCCTTTGAGAGTGTTTAGCACCTGCTCGGCACAGATCGCCGCCGAATCGTCGGCGCGAGGGAGGAGCAGCACCACACAGTCCCGATCCAGTGCGTCCGGCAATTGCTCCACACCGGTGCAGAGGCGAGTCGGCACCCCAGCGACGGTGAGATCATTGTGCACAGAGGCGATGTCGTCGTCGGCGCCACCGACCAGGACTACCGAGGCCGGACCGTCACCGGCATCCACCGGCGTCTCGTACCACGCGACGTGGTGCAACATCCGGGACAAATCGCTCCCGCCGGGGTTCTCCAGTTCCTCGAAGGCCATCGCTGTGATGGTGGCGCGGCCTGCGCCGGATTCGTCGGCGATCGACACGTCGGCGGTCGCGCCACCTCGACGACGGATGTGCAACACCGCCACCGCTGGGGGCTCGCCGCAGACGTGCACGCGGTCGATCCTGGCGGGCATCCGCAACCGCGGGGGGCCGTCGAAGACGGTGGACGCGGCCGACGTCGCCGCATCGAGCAGACCTGCCCACGTCGTCGGCGTCGACCCGTCGGCTTCCGCCGCCACGCGCGCCAGTAATTCGCCGTCACCGCGGCGCAATTCGAGCACCTGCCAGCCGAAGCCCATCGCAGCTACGCCGACGCCGGCAAGGGTATCGATCACGTGGCTGGGCGGCAGTTGCTCGGCGCACCGAGCCCAGGCGTCGTCGGCACCGCTGCCCGTCGCGTCGTCGAACTCGCCCACAAAGTCGCCGCAGAAGTCCTCGTCGATCGCGGCGACGGCACTGCAATGGGTGAGCCAGCCGCCGGGCAGGTCGGCGTTGGCGTCCGCTCCGTCGATGGCGGTGAGCCGCGACGATATGCGCAGCGAGCGGTCCTGCAGGACGACCTGGATGTCGCGGGGACGGCCGGGCGGAACCGGGGTGCGCAACCGCACATCGGTCAGCCCTGACCCCGCGGCCTTCAAGAATGTGTTGAGAAGCACTGCTGCAGGCACGATTTCGGTCTGCTGCACCGGATGGTCACCGGGATAGGGACGGTTGTCCATCTCCAGCCTGGTCTGCCAGATTCGGGCAGGCACCTCCCCGGTCACGTCGAGCGCACCGCCGAGAAGCGTGTTGGTCGCCGGGTCGTGCAGCGCCCGGGTCCCGGGCGGCGGTGCAGGGGTGCGCCAGAACCGGCGGTGCTGCCACTGCGTTCCCGGCAGATCAGCGGCCCATCGGGTTCTCGTGGTCAGGCCGTGCGCCACGGGGGCCCCGTGGCAGTAGAGCGCGGCGACGGCGGCTCCTATCGAGCGCCGCTCCGGCTGGTCGCGTCGCAGCACGGGCACCACGGCATGCGCGTCGACAGGCAGCCCGAGCAATGTCTCGACGATCGAGTGGGAAACGACGGGGTGCGCCGACACCTCAAGGAACAAGCGGTGCCCGTCCTCGGACGCGGCCTCGACTGCCTCGGCGAACCGCACCCGGCCCCTCAAGTTCGCCACCCAGTACCCGGGGCCCCGTGACATGTCCGAGCGCGGATCCTCCAGCGCGGTCGTGTAGAGCGGCACACGCGCGCGCCCCGGATGCGGGAGTCGACCCACCAGCCGCGCCAATTCCTCGGTGAGCCCGTCCATCGCGGGACTGTGGAACGCCACATCGGTATTCACTCGGCGCACTGTGATGTCGTCGGCACTCCACCGGTCGACGATCTCATCGACGGCGGCGACAGTGCCCGAGACCACAGTGGAATAGCTCGACGCGCTGATGGCGGCGACGACGTCGGTACGGCCCGCCAGCCGCCGATCCGCTTCGTCGAACGGCAGCCGCACCAGTGCCATTGCGCCGTCGCCCATGACGGACCGGAAACCCCTGGCCCGGTAACACGCCACGGCCGCTCCATGAGTCAGGTCGAACACGCCCGCCACCACGCATGCCGCGACCTCACCGACGGAGTGGCCGATCACCGCGGCGGGGGTCACTCCGCGGGCTTTGAGCACCGCTGCGAGACCGACCTGCATCGCGAAGGTGAGGGCCTGCACCTGGTCGGTGCCGCCCAGATCCTCGGCGGTCAGGGACGCGCGGGCGGAAAATCCCAGCTCCCTGACGAACACCGCGTCGACCTCGTCGATCGTTGCCGCAAAGACAGGCTCTGTCGCCAACAGCTCGCGGCCCATGCCGGCCCAATGCGAGCCGTGCCCTGAAAAGACCCACACCGCACCGTTTTCTGCGCCGGGCATGACGGTTCCCGTCACGACGCGGGGATCGCGGACCTGTGCGGCCATCGCTTCAAGCGCACCGAGGGCGGCGGCCCTGGCCTGCGCAGTGGGAAGACCATCGGTGATTACCGCCGCCCGTACGGATTCCTGCGATCGGCGGGTCCACATCGTGGCGGCGACGTCGCCGACGGCGACCTCCGTGGCACGCATCCGGGCGGCCAACGCCGTGGCCTGCGCGGTGAGCCGGGACTCCGAGCGCGCCGAGAGCGGGATGAAAGATATTGGTGTAGAGGACGTTCGGATCTCTGCCGGGGCCGGCGCCTCCTCGAGAAGGACGTGGGCGATGGTGCCGCCGTAACCGTAGCTGCACACCGCGGCCCGGCGCGGTGTTCCACCGCGCGGCCAGGCTTCCGTGTCCGTGGGCACACGCAGGCCACTGCTGGGCCAATCGACCGCCGTGGTCAGGTTTTTCACCCCGGCCGTGGGCGGCAGCATCTCGTGATGCAACGCCAGGGTCGCCTTGATGAGCCCGACCACCCCGGCGCCGCCCTCGAGATGCCCGACGTTGGGTTTGACCGAACCGATGGCGCAGGGCGCATCTCCGCGACCGGCTCCGTAGACCGCCGAGAGCGCGCTCACCTCGACGGGATCGCCTGTGGGCGTGCCGGTTCCGTGCGCCTCGACGTAGTCCACGCTGGATGGATCGACGCCGGATACGCGGCAGGCCAGCCGGAACAGGTCGGCCTGGGCGTCGCCGTTCGGCGACATGATGCCCACTGTTCTCCCGTCCTGTGCGACGGCTCCGCCGCGCACCACGGCCAGCACCCGGTCACCGTCGCGCAGGGCGTCGTCGAGCCGCTTGAGCACGACCACGCCCGCACCCTCGCCGCGCCCGTAACCGTCGGCGGCGTCGTCGAATGTCTTGCAGCGCCCGTCGGGGGCGGTCGCACCCGCCACGTCGAGAACCCGGGTCAGGCCGGGGCCGATGAGCGCGCTGACGCCGCCCGCGAGCGCCAGCGATGTCTCACCGTCCCGCAGCAACTGGCAGGCCTGATGCACCGCGACGAGCGAGGCCGCACACGCGGCGTCCAGCGCGACACTCGGTCCGCGCAGATCGAGCAGATGCGACACGCGATTCGCCACGCCACACAGCGACGTGCCGATGCCCGTCCACGCTTCGATTCCGGCGAGGTCCTCCATGAGAAGCTTGCCGTAGTCGTCGGAATTGACTCCCATCAACACGGCGGTGTCGGTGCCCGCCAGCGACCGCGGCGCGATACCCGCGTGCTCGAGGGCCTCCCACGACACTTCCACCGCCAGGCGCTGCTGCGGGTCCATCAGCTCGGCTTCACGGGGGGACACCCCGAAGAAGTCGGCGTCGAATCCGGCGAGATCGTCGAGGAACGTGCCCCACGGCGTCGTCTCCCGCAGGACTGCGGCGTTGCGGGGATCCCGCTGTAGGTAGGGCTCCCAGCGCTCAGCCGGCACCTGCGAGACAGCGCTTCGGCCGTCGAGCAGGAACGCGAAGAAGTCCTCGGGTGTGGTGATGTCGCCCGCCAGACGGCAGCCGATGCCGACGATGGCGATCGGAGCGGGGGGCTGGGCGCTGTTCAGCCCCACGTCGGCCGTGCCGGCGATGTGTGGATAGCCTTCCCTAAGACCCGCGGCATGCCGGACATCCTGGCACAACGACTTTGCTCACAGTGAGCTACCCGGCGCGCGCTGTGGGTTTCCTGTGAGCGGTGTTCGTCACATCCGCGGCGGCGGCTGCGCCCCCGGATCCTCGGGATCCACCTCGACCGCATACGACGTGATGGTCGTGATCTGCTCGCCGGCGAACTCGTAGATGGCACAGCTCGCGACGGCCGTCACCCCGTCAGGCCGGACATACCGGACCACGGTGTCCACGGCGACGACGCCGGCGCCTTCAGCCATCACCCGACGGTCGAACTCCACCGAGGTGCCCTTCAGACTTTCCAGGGTGTCCTGGCATGTGCGTCGCACCGCGTCGGCGCCCTCCAGAACCATGCCCCCGACGATCGTCCACTTCACATCCCTGGCGAGGTGACCGAGAGCGTCGTCGAAGCGGTGTTCGGAGAACGCGCGGGCAACGGCGCCCGGATCGAAGGCCATGACCACGACCGTAGCGCCCCGGGTGACCGGCACGGTATGAGTAGACGTATGGAGCTGTCTGGTGTCGGTCTGTGGAGTTCTCAACTGCGATACGGAAATCCGGAGGAAGCGGCCGAAGCCGCGTCGGAACTCGACGGGCTCGGTTTCACCGCCCTGTGGATCCCCGACGTCGGCGGGCCGGTGCTCGACTCCGTCGAGAACCTTCTTTCGGCCACCGAGAAGACGGTCATCGCGACGGGCATCCTCAACCTCTGGATGCACGAGCCCGCCGACGTGGCGTCGCGCTACGCGACGTTGACCCAAACCCACGGCGAACGTTTCCTACTCGGTATCGGCGTCAGCCACGCACCGCTGATCGACTCGAAGGAGCCGGGCCTGTACCGCAAGCCCCTGGCCGCGACGGAGAAGTTCCTCGACGCGATCGACGCGACGCCGGAGCCGGTGCCGCACAAGAACCGGGTGCTCGCCGCACTCGGACCGAAGATGCTCCAGCTGTCGGCGACGAAGGCCGGCGGCGCCCACCCCTACCTGACCACGCCCGACCACACACGCGAGGCTCGCGATGTCCTGGGCGAGGCTCCGCTGTTGCTCCCCGAGCAGACCGTGTTGCTGACCGACGACCGTGACGAGGCCCGTGCCATCGGCACCGATTGGTTGCGGTCCTATCTCGGGCTGCCGAACTACGCGAACAACCTGCTACGCCTGGGATTCACCGAGGAGGACCTGTCCTCGGTGAGCGATCGGGTGTTCGACGCGATCATCGCGTGGGGCGACGAGGACGCCGTCAGGAACCGCGTCAAGGAGCACCTTGATGCTGGCGCCGACCATGTCTGCGTCCAGGTACTCACCGCCGATCCACGAGAGTTTCCGCGGGAGCAGTGGCGCAGGCTCGCCGCGGCACTTCTCTGACCGTCAGGTCAACACGTCGCGCACGACCGCGTCGGCGAGCAGGCGACCGCGGTCGGTGAGCACGAGGCGGTCGTCGCGCACCTGCAGGAGTCCGTCCGCAACCAAACGCAACGTGCGCTGCCGTTCGGAATCCGAGAGTAGTCGCTGCGGTAGGCCGATACGCAGCCGGACCCGCAGCATGACGTCCTCGACGTGGGCGGTCTCGGCGTCCAGTTCCTCGAAGTCGGCGACGGGCAAGTCACCCACGCCGAGCGTGTCGGCATAAGCGTTGGGATGCTTCACATTCCACCAGCGTGTGGTGCCGACATAGCTGTGCGCGCCGGGACCCGCGCCCCACCATTGGCCACCGTTCCAGTAGCCGAGGTTGTGTCGGCACTCCCCGCCGGGGCGGCTCCAGTTCGACACCTCGTACCAGTCGAACCCGGCGTCGGTGAGGCGGCCGTCGAGCAATTCATACCGGCGCGCGTGCACGTCGTCGTCGGGGGCGGGGATCTCGCCGCGCCGCACCCGCCTCGCGAGCGCGGTGCCGTCCTCGACGATGAGCGCATATCCGGAGATGTGGTCGACCCCGGTCTCGATGGCCGCATCGGCGGAGCGCAACAGATCCTCGTCCGTCTCCCCCGGCGTTCCGTAGATCAGATCGAGGTTGACGTGGTCGAAGCCCTCGGCACGGGCCTCACGGGCGGCGTCGAGGGCCCGACCCGGCGAGTGCACCCGGTCCAGGGCGGCCAGGACGTGCGGTGCGGTGGACTGCATCCCCAGCGAGATGCGGGTGAACCCCGCGGTGCGCACGTCGGCGAAGAATTGCGGCGATGTGGACTCGGGGTTGGATTCGGTGGTGACCTCGGCGCCGGGCGCCAGCGTGAAGTTGTCCCGGATCGCGTCGAGCACCGCCGTCAGCCCTGCCGCACCGAGCAGTGACGGTGTCCCCCCGCCGACGAACACCGTCTGCACGTCAGGAGTCGCACCGAGCCGTCCCGCGGCCAGGCGCAGCTCGGTCCGCACCGCGGCCAGCCAGCCGTCCGCGTTCGCACCCCCCAGCTCGCCGGCGGTGTAGGTGTTGAAGTCGCAGTATCCGCATCTCGTGGCGCAGAACGGCACGTGGATATAGATGCCGAACGGCCCCTGCGGACGCGCCTGCATCGCAGGCAGGTCGGCACGCGCCGCGGTGACAGGCATGCCACCAGTGTCCCAGCTGCCACGCCGTGCGGACTTTCGCTCACCCTGAGCGCAAATCTCGGCCGGTTAGGGCCGATGTGGGTGTCCGTGGCACAATCGGATCCGTGACTGCAGCCCACAGCTTCCCTCGCCGGGTCTCGCTGGTGGCGCGCCGCCATGTCGATTTCAAGCGCGTCTGTACCTGTTGCTGTCTTCCCTAGCGTGTAGACCCTGCCCATCAGCATTCCAGCTGGCCGCCGGATCTGCCCCGCCGGACAGCCCCCGGTGCGAAGCGCGATCTGAACGCCGGCTCCGAACAGGAGCCCATCCATGACGACAGCACAGAACAAGCCCGTGAAGCGCCCCCGCGGCGAGGGCCAGTGGGCGCTCGGCTACCGCGAGCCGCTCAACGCCAACGAGCAATCCAAGAAAGACGACAACCCGCTCAATGTGCGGGCCCGCATCGAGAACATTTACGCCAAACAAGGCTTCGAGAGCATCGACAAGGGTGATCTACGCGGTCGTTTCCGCTGGTGGGGCCTCTACACCCAGCGGAAGCCCGGTTTTGACGGCACATGGACCGGTGACGAGAACACCGACATGCTCGAAGACGAATACTTCATGCTGCGGGTTCGCAGCGACGGCGGCGCACTGACCGCTGCCGCCCTGCGCACCCTCGGTGCCATCTCGACGGAATTTGCCCGGGACACCGCCGACATCTCCGACCGGCAGAACGTGCAGTACCACTGGATCGACGTCAGGAACATGCCGGAGATCTGGCGCCGCCTCGACGAGGTCGGTCTGCAGACCACCGAGGCATGCGGCGACTGCCCCCGCGTGGTGCTGAACTCCCCGCTGGCCGGTGAGTCTCTCGACGAGGTCATCGACGGCACGCCCGCGGTCAACGAGATCGTCAAGCGCTACATCGGCAAGAAGGAGTACTCCAACCTGCCGCGCAAGTTCAAGACAGCGATCTCCGGCCTGCAGGACGTCGTGCACGAGGTGAACGACGTCGCGTTCATCGGGGTGAACCATCCCGAGCACGGTCCCGGCTTCGACCTCTGGGTAGGCGGCGGTCTGTCGACCAACCCGATGCTCGGCCAGCGCGTCGGCGCGTGGGTGCCCCTGGACGAGGTACCCGACGTGTGGGAAGGCGTGGTCAGCGTGTTCCGCGACTACGGCTACCGCCGCCTGCGTGCGAAGGCACGGCTGAAGTTCCTGATCAAGGACTGGGGTGTCGAGAAATTCCGGGAAGTTCTCGAGACGGAGTACCTGAAGCGGCCGCTCATCGACGGGCCCGCACCTGACCCCGTGACCAGGCCCATCGACCACGTCGGCGTGCAAAAGCTCAAGAACGGGCTCAACGCCGTCGGCGTCTCGCCCATCGCCGGCCGCGTGTCGGGCACCATCTTGACCAAGGTGGCCGACCTGGCCGAGGCCGCTGGCAGCGACCGCATCCGCTTCACGCCGTACCAGAAGCTGATCATCCTCGACGTCCCGGACGACAAGTTGGATGAGCTGCGTGCAGGACTGGACGCCCTCGGGCTACCGTCAACTCCGTCGCACTGGCGCCGCAACCTCATGGCCTGCACGGGCATCGAATTCTGCAAGCTCAGCTTCGCCGAGACCCGCAGTCGCTCGCAGGTGCTCGTCCCCGAGTTGGAGAAGCGGCTGGAGGACATCAACTCCCAGCTCGACGTGCCGATCACGATCAACATCAACGGCTGCCCCAACTCGTGCGCCCGCATCCAGGTCGCCGACATCGGGTTCAAGGGCCAGATGGTGGACGACGGGAACGGTCCCGAGGAGGGGTTCCAGGTTCACCTCGGCGGAAGCCTGGGCCTGGACAGCGGGTTCGGGCGCAAGCTGCGCCAGCACAAGGTGCTCGCCACCGAACTCGGTGATTACATCGAACGAGTTGTTCGCAATTTTGTGAAACAACGCGAGCAGGGTGAGCGTTTCGCTACGTGGGCTCTTCGAGCAGACGACGCGGATTTGAGGTGAGTGCATGACGGACACGATGAGTGACACCGATTTGCAGCAGCTGGCCGAACGTGGGGCCGCCGAACTGGGGCCGAACGCCACGGCGCAGGACCTGCTGCGCTGGACCGACGAGAACTTCGGCCCCGGCGACTACATCGTGGCGTCGAACATGCAGGATGCGGTACTCGTCGATCTTGCGGCCAAGGTTCGACCCGGCGTGGACGTGCTCTTCCTCGACACCGGATATCACTTCGTCGAGACCATCGGCACCCGCGACGCGGTCGAGGCCGTCTACGACGTCAACGTCGTCAACGTGCGCCCCGAGCAATCCGTCGCAGAGCAGGATGCGCTGCTGGGCAAGAACCTGTTCGCGCGCAACGCCAACGAATGCTGCCGGCTGCGCAAGGTAGAGCCGCTGTCGAAGGCGCTGCGCGGTTACAGCGCGTGGGTGACCGGTATCCGCCGAGTCGAGGCACCCACTCGCGCCAACGCGCCGCTGATCAGCTGGGACAAGGCTTTCGGGCTGGTCAAGATCAACCCGCTGGCGGCGTGGAGCGATGACGACATGCAGGATTACATCGACGCCAACGGCATCCTGGTGAATCCGCTTGTCGACGAGGGGTATCCGTCCATCGGCTGTGCGCCGTGCACCAACAAGCCCGTCGCGGGCGCCGACCCGCGCAGCGGTCGTTGGGCGGGTCAGTCCAAGACGGAATGCGGGTTGCACGCCTCGTGACGCTCGTCCTCACGGCGCACGGCAGTGCGGACCCGCGGTCCGCCGCGACGGCACGCTCGATCGTCGACTGCGTCCGGGCGCTGCGGCCGGGCCTGGATGTGCGCATCGCGTTCTGCGAGCAGAACACTCCGAATCTGCGCGATGTGTTGGCGTCTCTGGGTGAGCGGCGAGCGGTCGTGGTGCCGCTGCTGCTCGCCGACGCCTATCACGCACGCGTGGACATCCCCGCGATGATCGCGGAGTCCGGCGCCGACGTCGTGCAGAGCCAGGTCCTCGGAGAAGACGACCGACTCATCCATGTCCTGCGCCAGCGCCTCGAACACGCCGGGGTGTCGCGGCTGGATCCGCACGTCGGCGTGCTTGTCACTGCAGTCGGTTCCTCGCGCCAAGACGCGAATGCCCGCACGGCGTCGGTCGCCGACGAAGTCACCCACAGCACCCGCTGGACGGCGACGGCCGCCTTCGCGACCGGACCCCAGCCGAAGTTGGCGGAAGCTGCCGATCTGCTGCGACGCCGCGGCGCCACCCGGCTGGTCATCGCGCCGTGGTTCCTCGCGCACGGGCGCATCACCGACCGTGTCGCCGAATTCGCCTCCGCACAGCGTATTCCGATGTCGGCACCGCTCGGGGCGCACCGGCAGGTCGCCGAGACCATCCTGGACCGGTTCGACTCCGCGCGGGCGCACCGAGCAGCCGCCTGACGTCGGGACTACACGGTCAGGCTCAGCGGATGGTGTAGCCCCCGTCGATGAGAAGGTCGGCACCGTTGACCATCGCCGATGCGTCAGCAGACAAATACACTGCAGCAGCGGCGATCTCCTCCGGATAGGCGAACCGCCCGACGGGGATCAACTTCTTCAGCGCATCGCCCCGTGGACCGTCCCAGGCTTTGCGTCCCAGTTCGGTGAGCACCACCGTCGGCGAGATGGTGTTCACCCGTACACCACGCGGACCCCATTCCGACGCAAGCACTTTCGACAATCCGACAACGCCGAACTTCGACGCACAGTAGGCGGCGTGCTGGTCGAGGGCGACGCTGGCAGCCTGTGAGGCCATGTTGATGATGACCCCGCCGCCGGCCTCGATCATTGCGGAACCGACCGCCTGACACATGAGGAAGGTGCCTTTGAGGTTCACGTCGATGGTGGCGTTCCACGCCTGCTCCGACAGCTCTTCGGCCGGTGCCAGGGCGACAATGCCCGCGCTGTTGACCAGGATGTCCACTCGCCCGAACGCCTCGCGAACCGCATCTGCGGTGCGGCGCACCGAGCCCGAATCCGAGACGTCGCAGGAGAACCCGCGGCTCTCGCAAGGCAGGGAGCGGGCAGCTTGGGCGGCGCCGGCCTCGTCGAGGTCGACGATTGCCACGCGGGCTCCCTTGCGCGAGAAGGCCGCGGCAATGGCCGCCCCGATTCCGGTGGCTGCACCGGTCACCAGGGCGACCTTGCCGTCGAGGCGGAAGTCGAGATCGACGTCGCCGGGCTCCGGCGTCACCCCCGGGGTCACGGTTGCGTCTGACCGGGGATGCCCTCGTAGGCGATGTCTCCGGTCTCGAGGTTCTTGGCGATCAGCTCGCTCAGCCCGTCGAGGAATTGCTGGCGCTCGGTCACCACATGCTGGATCGCGACGTCGACATTCTCCTTGGTGATCGCGGGCATCACGTAGACGGGCTTGGTGTTCACCTGCTCACCCTTGGCGAGCGCGTTGGCCACCGCGAGTCCTGCCGCGAGCTCCACCGTGCCGTTCTGCAGTGAGGTACCGATGAACTCGCCGCTCTTGACGGCGTTGAGGCCGTCCTCGATGCCGTCGATGCCGACGATCGGCACGTCGGTGCGACCCGACTCCTTGAGCGCCTGCAGTGCACCGAGACCCATGTCATCGTTCTGTGCGACCACACCGTCGATCTGCGGTCCGAAGCCCGAGATCCAGTTCTTCATCTTGTTGACGGCCTCGTCGCGCTTCCAGTTCGCGGTGTCCCTGGCGAGCACCCTGATCTCCGGGTACTTCGCCAGTGTCTGCTCGATGCCCTTGCTGCGGTCCAACTCACCGGACTGCCCGAGCGGTCCCTGCAGAATGACGATGTTGCCTCGGCCACCGAGCCGATCGGCCATCATTTGCATCTCCTGGGCGCCCGCGGCAACATCGTCGGGCTGCACACTGGCCGCGACGTCGGGGCTGTCCAGTGCCGCGTTCACCGGAACCAGCGGAATCCCCTTGGCCTTGGCCGATGCGACCTGGGGTGCCAGTGAATCCGCTTGCACCGGTACGACGATGATTGCGTCCACACCCTGGTTGATCATCGAATCCACTTGGCTGGCCTGGGTGGAGACGTCGAGATTGGCCGAGTTCCAGACCAGTTCGATGTTGTTGTCCTCGGCATAGGCTTCCATGCCTTCTTTGCCCGCGGTGATGAACGAGCTCATGTCATACACCGACACACCGATGCGGGTGCTGTCGCTGTTGGCCTCGGGATCGCCCGCGCCGCAGGCCGTCATGCTCAACCCGAGCGTGGTGGCGGCGGCAACCGCGAACGCCTTCGTTCGAAGTCTCATGTGTCCTCTTTCTTGGTGGGATGGGATGGAGTGCAGGCAGGCGTCACGTTCGTCGGCGCGACGACCACACATCGACGGCCACTGCCGCCACGATCAGCACACCCTTGATGACGTCCTGCCAGTAGGCAGGCACCACGAGGATGTCGAGGCCGTTATTGAGTGTCTGGATCATCAACAGGCCCAGCGCGGTTCCCCACACCGACCCACGGCCGCCCATGAGGCTGGCTCCGCCGATCACCACCGCGGCGATCGCGTCGAGCTCGTAGCCCTGGCCCAGGTTGGGGGGTCCGGAGATCACCCGCGACGCCAGCATGACCCCCGACAGGCCTGCCAGCAGGCCGGAGAACGCATAGACGCTGAACAAAACGTTCTTGGCGTTGATGCCGGCGATTTCGGCAGCGTTGCGGTTGCCGCCCACGGCATAGACCCGCATTCCGTAGGTGGTGCGCTTCATGATGATGGCCAACGCGATGATGCCGACGATCATCAGCAGGACCGGAATCTGCAGGCCCAGGATCTTGGTGTTGGCGATCGCACCGAACTCTGCGGGCAGTCCGTTGATGGGGGCGCCGCCGCCGATCACATACGCCATACCGGATCCCGCGGTCAATGTGCCCAGGGTTGCGATGAACGGCGGAACATTGATGCGGGACACCAGGAAACCGTTGAGGCAGCCCACCGCGAGACCCACCAGCATGGCGACCAGCACGGTCAGCCACACCTGGCCGGGGTTCGCCTTCGCCGTTGCCGCACCGGCCATGGCCGACACCGCGATCACACTTCCCACCGACAGGTCGATGCCCCCGGTCAGGATCACCAACGTCTGGCCGAGCGCGATCAAAGCGAACGGCGCGGCAGCGACGAGGATCGTCACAAGGTTGTCGGGAGTGCTGAATCGCGCGCTGCGGTAACTGAAGTAGGCGATGACGAGCAGCATCACCAGCACCATCGCGTAACGCAGCGCCAACCCGGCGAACCACGCCCGGGAGAACAACCGGACCGGTTCACCCGTGGCGGGTGACGCCACGCTGCGGGTGCGCGAGGAGGCGGTCTCCTCCCCGTCGACTTTGGTGGTCACGATGCTGCCTCCTGATCTGTGTCGGCCGGCGCGGCCGACGATGCCTGGTCCAAAGCGGTGGCCATCCGGAAGACGGATTCCTGGACTGCCGGATGGTCCAGCGCGTCGCGGTCGAGCTCACCGACCAGCGCACCGGCCCGCATCACGAATGCCCGATGGGAGAGGCCGACGATCTCGGGCATATCCGACGACGCCATCACCACCGCCATGCCTTGGGCCGCCAATTCGGTGATGATGCGGTAGATCTCGCTGCGTGCGCCGACATCGACTCCACGGGTCGGTTCGTCGAGCAGCAGCACGTTGACGTCACCGGTCAGCCAGCGCGCCAACACGACCTTCTGCTGGTTGCCACCCGAAAGCGTGCCGACCTCCTGGCCGAGGCCGCGGCTACGCAGATGAACCGACGACATCGCGTCCGAAACGGCTGTGGTGCGGGCTTTCTGCCGCAGCCAGCCGGACAACGAGAAGGCCCCCAGGCGCGGCAGGGTGGCGTTGTCGAGCACACTCATCGACAGCACCGCACCGGAGAGCTTGCGGTCCTCGGGCACCATCGCCATGCCCGCGGCGATGGCCGCCGCCGGTTGGTTGCGTTTGACGTGGCGCCCACGCACGGTAATGGAACCTGACGCGGTGTGGCGAGCACCGAACAGCGCTTCCAGTAATTCGGTACGGCCCGCGCCGACAAGGCCTGCCAGACCGAGGATCTCACCGGCCTTCACGGTCAACGACACCGGTTCCGAGGCGCCGTCGACCTGGAGATCGGAAACTTCCAGCACGGTCTCGTCGGTCGGAAGTGGCCGCTCGGGGAACAGTGCGTCGAGTTCACGGCCGATCATCGCGGTCACGATGTCGTCGTCGGTGACCTCGTCGATCGGCTCGTCGAGGATCAGCCCGCCGTCGCGCAGCACGACGACGCGGTCGGCGATGGCCCGGATCTCCGCCATCTTGTGGGTGGTGTACACCATCGCCACACCTTGGTCGCGTAACCTCCGGACGATTCGGTAGAGCCCCTCGACCTCACGTTCGGAGATCGCCGACGTCGGCTCGTCGAGCATCATGACCCGCGCGCCGGTGCGCGCGGCCTTGACGATCTCGACGATCTGCCGAAGGCCTACGGGAAGACTGCCCATCCGCGCGGTGGGTGAGATGGCGACGTCGAAGAGACCCAAGGTCTCCCGTGCTTCGGCGATCATCGCGCCGCGGTTCAGAAATGGCCCGCGGCGCAACTCCCGTCCCACGAACAGGTTCTCGTAGACCGTCATGTCCTCGATCGACGCCAGTTCCTGCGGCACGATCGCCACGCCGTGGCGGACGGCATCTCGGGGATTGCCCGGTGCCAGCGTGGCGCCGCTCAGCGCCACGGTCCCCGCGTCGGCGCTGTACTGACCACTGATGATTTTCATCAGCGTGGACTTGCCCGCGCCGTTCTCACCGGCGAGCGCGGTGACCGTACCCGGTTCCAGGCGAAGGGTGACACCTTTGAGGATCGGGACCCCGCCGAAACTCTTTCGGATTTCGGAACATTCGAGAAGTGTCTCGACCGTGGTCATGTTGTGGTGGACCCAGCCGTCGACTCGTAGCTGCCGATGGCATCGACCTTGTCGGCGGAGGCGCTCTGCGGGTCGAACTGGTATCCCAGCCACTCGCGGGCCAACCGACGGGCCAACTCGAGGCCGATGACGCGCTGTCCGAAACACAGCACCTGAGCGTTGTTCGACAGCACCGAGCGTTCGACGGAGAAGCTGTCGTGCGCGGTGACGGCGCGGACCCCGGGGACCTTGTTGGCACTGATCGCCACGCCCAACCCGGTGCCGCACACCAGCAGCGCTCGGTCGGCCTTACCCTCGGCGACCATACGCGCCGCCGTCACCGCCACGTGCGGGTAGGCGGTGTTGTCGTCGGCGCCGACGCCGATATCGGTGATGTCGGCGACCCGGGCGTCGGCCCGCAGGTCACCCTTCAGCGCCTCTTTGTATTCGTAGCCGGCGTCGTCGGAACCGACGACGATGCGCAGGCCGCGGGAATCGGTTGTCATGTCAGCGATCTCCTTTGGAGGTGAGCGTGAAGCAGTCGGCGACGGTACGCGCACACATCGCCAGCGAGGTGGCGCCCGCATCAGGGGTGCCGACGCTGCGTTCGGCCAGCGGACGGGCCCGCCCGACCTTCGGTTGCAGATCGGCTGTCGCGCGCGCTGCCTCGGTGGCCACCTCCGCGGCCGCCGACCACGCCTGCTGCCACCGTTCGCCGTCGTTCACGCGACGCTCGAGGTCATCGACGAACGGCAGCAGTGCGTCGAGCATTGTCTTGTCCCCCGGCGCCGCGCCGCCGAGTTCGATCAGCGCGTCGTAGCCGTCGCGGAGCGCGGCGGCGATGGTGGACCCGTCGGGTGTGCCCGTGTCGCCCAGGCGGGCGCCCAGCCGCGTGAGGAAAGCGCCCCACAGCACCCCGCTCGTCCCGCCGGCTTTGGCCGACCACTGCCTGCCTGCCGACGCCAGCACCGACCCTTGTCCGGCGCCCTCGTCGACGGCATGGTGCGCGGCATCGCGCGCAGCGTTGACGCCTTTGACCATCCCGCGTCCGTGGTCCCCGTCGCCGGCAACGGCGTCGATGCGGCCGAGTTCTTCCTCGGCATCGGCCAGCATCTCGGCCAGCGCGTCGAAGATTCGCGCGACCACCCGCCCACCGTCACGGCCGTCGTCGTCGGACGACTCGGACGGTGGCGGTGCACTGGACGCCGCCTCGACGTCGGCTGCGGTGCGCCGCTCGCCCGCGGGCGCCGCCAAGGTGGCGCCCGCCTTCTTGTAGGCGGGGGTGTCGGCCGGCGCGGTCCAGTAGCGTTCGAGCTCCTCATCGAGCCACATCACGGTCAGCGAGCACCCCGCCATGTCGAGACTCGTCACCAGCTCGCCGACCTCCGGTTCGACGATTTGGTAGCCGCGCTCGCGCAGCAGCCGCGCCACCTCACCCCACACCACGAACAGCTCCTCGTACTTGGTGCGGCCGAGGCCGTTGAGGATCACCGCGATGCGCTGCGATGCGACGTCGGGATTGTCGGCGAGCACTCCGTCGACCAGGGTGGCGGCCAGCCCTGCCGCCGAGGGCATCTCGTGATCGGCGACACCGGGCTCGCCGTGGATTCCCAGGCCGAGGCCCATCCGGCCGTCGGGCACGGTGAACAACGGTGCATCGGCGCCGGGCAGCGTGCAGCCGTCGAAGGCCACCCCCAGCGTGCGCGTCGCCGCATTGGCGGCCTCCGCGACACGGACCACGTTCTCGAGATCGGCGCCCTCCTCGGCAGCCGCCGACGCACACTTGAAAACGGTGAAATCACCGGCGATCCCGCGCCGCTTGTCCTCCTCGCCCCGCGGAGCGCTCGCCACGTCGTCGGTGACCGCGAAGTACCGGGCGTCGATGCCCTCGCTGTGCAGCTGGGTGACGGCGAGGTTGAAGTTCATCACGTCACCGGCGTAGTTACCGGTGGTCAGCAGCACACCGGCACCGCCGTCGGCCGCGCGGGCCACCGATGCGGCGTCCTCGTCCGACGGTGAGGTGAAGATGTTGCCGACGACCGCGCCGTCGGCGAAGCCCGGGCCGACCGTCCCGCAGAACGCAGGGTAGTGGCCGGACCCGCCACCGATCACGACGGCGACCTTGCCCGGCCGTGTCTTGTGCGCACGTACGACGCCACCGGGAACGCCGACGACGTAACGTGCGTTGGCGTCCAGGAAACCGACCAACATGTCGTCGGTGAACCGGGCGGGATCGTTGAACAGCTTGGTCATCGCAACCGCTCCCCCGTATCGGGATCGAACAGGTAGACGCGCTCAGGTGGTGCGGTCACCGCAACCCGCTGCTCGGGCTGGTAGGTGTCGGCTGCCGGCGTCTGTATGACGATGCCGTCCTCCAAGCCGGGCACCGTGCTCGTCGCGAGACCGAACTCCAGGAGGTGTTCGAAGTAGGCGACGGTCGCGGTCAAACCGGCGTCGGCATCAGGGGTGATCGCGCAGTCCTGCGGCCGGACGCCGACGACCACCGCGGCGCCATCGGCGATCCCGGTCACTGATGTCGCGAGCCGTCCTGCGTCAGAACCGATCTCGGCCCACACCCGCCCGTCGATGACTCGGGCCCTCGCCCGTAGAACGTTGATCTGCGGTTCGCCCACGAACTGCGCGACGAACAGGTTGGCCGGATCGTCGAATACCTCGTCGGGGGTGCCGAACTGCTGCACCACCCCCGCATCCATCACGGCCAGCCTGTCCGCGAGCGACAGCGCCTCGACCTGGTCGTGAGTGACCACGATCGTCGTGTAGCCGAATTCGCGCTGCAAGACCTTCAATTCGCGGCGCACCCGCTGACGCGCCGAGGCGTCGAGGTGGCTCAGCGGTTCGTCGAGCAGCAGCACCGGTGGATTTCGAACGAGCGCCCGGGCCAGCGCGACCCGCTGCTTCTGTCCGCTCGACAGGTTGGCCGGTCGCAGATCCAGCATGTCGTCCATGTCGAGTCGTGAGCTGATCGAGGCCACCATCGTCTCGGCGCCTTTGACCTTGCGCGCCTTCAACCCGTAGAGGAGGTTCTCCCGCACCGACAGGGGCGGGTACAGCGCATAGCTTTCGAAGCCGACGCCGATACCGCGTTTGGCCGCAGGCAATTGCGAGATTTCCCGGTCCCCGATCCGGATCGAACCGCTTGTCACCGTTTCCAATCCCGCGATCATCCGCAGCGTGGTGGTCTTGCCACAGCCCGACGGCCCGAGCAGCGCCACCAGTTCTCCTGGTTCGATGGCGAGGTCGATGCCCTTGACGGCCGTGACGTCCTCGCGGCCTCGTGACGAATAGGTCTTCACCAGATCCGTCAGTGTCAGGCTCTGCGCGGTTGCCCTCGACCCGGCGGGATGGCCTGGGCGGGTGGTCGTCACAGTCACGGTGTTGCCTCCAATGCGGATTCGCGGTCAGCCTGGCCGAGACGTGCGCTGTCAGCCTCACCGTCGGCGAAGACGTGGACGTCTGACGGGGACACGGTCAACGCCGTGTGCGCACCCTCCTCGACACCTCCCCGCCCCGACGCCAGCACGATCAACTGCTCACCGCCGACCTCGACGGTGAGCTCGACGTTGCGCCCGAGGCGTTCGGCGAGCACCACGCGTCCGCGAATCGCAGCTCCGTCGGTCTGCGGGTCCGTCACCTGGATATCGCACGGTCGCAGGCCGACTCGTACCCGATCACCTCGGTCGCATCGCACGTCGGTGGGAATGGGTACCCCGAATGACCCGTCGCCGAGCCGGATCGAGCCGTCGTCGACGACGCCCTCTAGCACGTTGATCTCGGGCTGCCCCAGTGCACGCGCGACGAAGGTGTCGGCGGGTCGGTGCCAGATGTCCTCCGGTGTGCCGATCTGCACCAGCCGGCCGGCCCTCATCACCGCGATGCGGTCGCCGAGTGCGAGCGCCTCCTGGTAGTCATGGGTGACATAGAGCGTGGTGGTGTTCGACATCGCGCCAAGCTGTTTGAGTTCGGCACGCATGGCGGCACGCAGCTTGGCGTCGAGGTGGCTCAACGGTTCGTCGAGGAGGTACAGGTCCGCGGGCCGCACCAGCACCCGGCCCAGCGCGACGCGTTGTCGCTGACCGTTGGACAGCTCACGGGGGTAGCGGTCGAGCAGGTGATTGATGCCCAACGTGGTGGTCACCTGGTCGATGCGCTGGGCGCGCTCCCCGTCGGTGTACTTGCCGGTTCGGCCGGACTTCAACGGAGAGGCCAGGTTCTCGCGCACCGTTTTCTGCGGATACAGCGCGTAGCTCTCGAACGCCATCGCGACGTTGCGGTGGTAGGGCTCGACGCGGGTGACGTCGGTACCGCCTATGGTGACGGTGCCGCCGTCTACATCGACCAGTCCCGCAATGGATTTCAGGGTGGTGGTCTTGCCGGCCCCGCTGGGCCCGAGGATCACGAAGAACTCCCCGTTGGCGATGTCGACGGAGATCCCGTCGACCGCCTTGGTCTTGCCGAAGGTCTTGCGCAGATCCGAGATCGTCACTGTGGCCATCAGGCTTTCACCGCCCCGAATGACAGGCCCCGCACCAGATAGCGCTGGATGGTCAACGCCAGGATGAGGGGCGGTAGCGCGGCGATGATCGCCGCTGCCGCGGTCAGGTTGTAGTACGCCTGCCCACCGCCACCGAGGAACTTCGTGATGGCCACCGTCACCGTGCCGGCGTTGGTGTCGGCGAGGATGAGCGGGAAGACGTAGTTGTTCCACGCGAAGATGAACGCCAGCAACGCCGCTGCGGCGATACCCGGCCGGACGATCGGCAGCGCGACCATCAGGAACGCCCGTTTACGGGTGTAGCCGTCCAGGAGCGCGGCGTGTTCGAGATCTTCGGGCAGGTCCTGGAAGTAGGACCGCAGGATCCAGACCACCAACGGCATCGTCACCAGCTGCAGCACCCAGATCATGCCGACCTTGGTGTCGAACAACCCGATCTGGTTGTAGATCACGAACAGCGGCACGATGACCATCAGTTCCGGGGCGAACCGGAAGGACAGCATCTGGAACATCAGGTCGTCGCTGCCGCGGTACTTCCACCGTCCGGCCGCATACGCCGCGGGGATCCCGATGACCAACGAGACGATCACCGCACCACCGCAATTGAGCAGGCTGGTCAGCAAGGACGCCTTGAAGTCCACGCTGGTCATCTCGGTGCCACGGTCGGACAGCACCGTCGCGAAGTTGGACCACGTCGGGCTGAATGAGAAGTAGGTGGTGGTCTGCTGTTCGGCGTTCTTGAGGGCCAGCATCACCATCCAGAAGATGGGGAACAGGCTGAACAGGAACCAGAACACCAATCCCGCATCAGCGGCCACCGACCCGATCGACAGTCGCTTCTGACCGGGAAGCAGCTCGGAACGCGCCATGACCCGTGACATTTTCAAGACTCCGCTCCGGCAGCCCGACGCTGCGCCTTGCCGAGCACGCTGACCAGGTAGCGCGCGGTGATGAACACGATGATCCAGAGCAGCAGCATGTAAGTGCTGCCGCGGGAGTAGTCCAGGTTGATGATGGAGTCCTCGAACGCCCCGATCTGCAGTGTGCGGGTCGCGACGCCGGGCCCGCCCGCGGTGAGGACGTAGATGTGGTCGAACACCTTGAGGTTGTCCATGAACCGGAAGATGACCGCCACCAGAATGTACGGCCACAGCATCGGCAGCATGAGCTTGCGGAACATGTAAAACCAGCCGGCACCGTCGACTTCCGAGGCTTCGAACGGTTCACGGGGCAGTGACCGGATTCCCGCGAGCACCAGGATCGCCACGAAGGGAGTGAAGATCCAGATGTCGACCAGGATGACCGAGAACAGCGCGTTGCCCGCCGACAGCCAGTCGAATGTGTTCCCAAGGCCCAGAACGTGATTGAGAATGCCGAATTGCGGGTTGAACATGAGTTTCCAGATGACGCCCGCGATCACCGGCGCGATCATGAGCGGCAGGATCAACACCTTCTCGAAGATCTTGCCGATGATCGACGAACGGTTGAGCAGGAGCGCCAGCCCGACGCCGAGCACCGTCTCGATGGTGGTGGCCAGTAGCGCGAAGACGGCGGTGACCTGGACGCTCTTCCAGAACACCTGGTCGCCGAGGACGGAGGCGAAGTTCTGGAACCACACGAAGTGCGGATCGGGGTTGACCGCGGCGTAGTTGAGGAACGCATAGTAGGCGCCCACCGCGAACGGGTAGAGGATCCCGATGACGATGACGACCGCCGGGATTGACAGCAGGTAGGGCCGAAGCTTTCGGCGCCACGTGGGCACTTCCGGCAGATCGCGTCCGGCGGTCCTGGCAGGCTGCTCAGGCGAAGTCGTCGGTGCCTGGGTCTGAGTTGTCATGTGGCAGGCTCCTAGAGGTTGACCTTCGAGGTGTTGGTCTTGGCCAGGCTGCGTAGCCGGGTGGCCGCGTCGTCGCCGCCGTAGATGTCCTGCAGCGCCACCGCCCAGTTCTGCGTGGTGTCGAAGAACTTCTTTTGCGGCGTGAATTGGATCTTGGACTCGCCGATCACGGTTTCGAAGGCTTCGAGGTAACCGAACTGGTCCGCCGCGATCCGCTTGAAGGTGGTGTCGAACACCGACTTACGCACGGGATCGGCATACGTACCGCCTTCGACGGCCTTGTTCATCGATTCCTTGCCGGTGGCCCACTGAATGAACAACCAGGCCGGCAGCTTGTTGCGCGAGTTGGCGCTCATCGCCCAACTCCAGGTCCACAGATTGGTCTTGTAGTTGCCGTCGGGCCCCGCGGGTCCGGCGTACCACCCCAGCTTGCCGGCCTCCTTGCTGGCGCCCGGCTTGTTCTTGGGGTAGGTCGCACTGTCGGCGTCGAACACCATCATTGCCTTGCCGTCGCCCAGATCACCGGTGGCGTTGGGGTAGTCGTAAGTCGTCCAGGACGTCGGGCCCGCCTTGTGCTGCATCTCGATCCACTTCCTGGTGAAGTCGATCGCCTGGTCGCTGTCCATCTCGGCGACGAGTTCCGAACCGTTCCAGGTGTAGTCGACGGCTCCCTGGCGGGTGTACTGCGTCATGAACCCGGGATGGATGGTGGCCCACGACTTCGATCCGCGGGTCGAGATGCCGTAACGGTTCTCGGCACGATCGGTCAGGTCGACGGCCAACTGGATGAAGTCGTCGAGGTTGTCGGGCAACCTGGTGATGCCGCGCTGGTCGAAGTAGGCCTTGTTGTAGGCCACCACGTTGTTTTCGAATCCCCATGGGATCGCCCACTGTCCGCCGGTGCCGAGCGGATTGCCGAGGGTGAAATCCCACCGGGTCGAGGTGCGCAGCCCTTCGAAGATGTCCTCGAAGTCGTACTCGGCGTTGGTGGCCGAGCTGTTCTGTAGCCACGGGTTCAGGTCCTCGACCCAGCCCGGGGGACCGTATTGCCAGATGAAGTAGGCGCCGAGCATGAATGCGTCGTGCTTACCCGATCCGCCGGCGAGCTCGGTGTTGAGCTTGGTGAAATAGTCGGCCTCCGGGACAAGGTCGACGTTGACGGTGATCCCGGTGAGGTCGGTGAACTCGGACAGCAGTGGCTGGTAGGACTTCTGGTACGGGTGCGGTGTCTGCAGGATGTTGATCGTCGAACCCGACGCCTTGCGCCAGTCGAATCCGCCGCTGACCTCCGAGGCCCCATTGGGCGCGGTGGCCTTGCCGCCGACGCCGCACGCCGAGAGGACGGGCAGGCTGGCGGCTGCCGCGCCGGCAACACCCAACGCGGCCAACATCTCTCGCCGCGTCATCCGCGGACCCGATGGTGTGAAACGATTCATCGCCGAACGACCCTTCGATTACGCGGGGATCAGGGAGACCTTCACCGACTCTTTGCCGCTGGCAACCAGGTCGAGGCCCTTCTGGAACTCGGTCAGCGGTAACTGGTGCGTACAGATCTCGTTCATCGGCAGCACGCCGGACTCGATCATCTTGATTGCCGCCGGCCAGCAATACGGACCGAGGTGCGCGCCGAGGACGTCCAACTCCTTGTCGTCGCTGATGATGCTCCAGTCCACGGTGGCGTCGCTGCCGAAGACGCCGTACTCGACGTAGCGACCGAGCTTGCGAAGCAGGTTGAGCCCCTGCGGCACCGCCGATGTGTGTCCGGTGCCTTCGAGGTACACGTCGGCGCCGTAGCCGCCGGTCAGATCCTTGACGATGGCGACGGCGTCCTGCTCGGCGATGTTGATCGTCATGTCGGCTCCGCAGCGCTTCGCGAGTTCGAGTTTCTCGGGAGCCATGTCGAGGGCGATCACGTGCATCGGGTTCTTCGCTTTGGCGCCTGCGATCATGCCGAGCCCGATCGGCCCGCAACCGGCGACGACGACCACGTCTTCGAACAGGATCTGGGCACGTTCCACGGCATGCAGCGAACACGAAAGGGGCTCGGCGAAAGCCGCGTGGTGCGGGGCCACGTCATCAGAGACCTTGTGCACCAACGCATCTGCCGGATAGACCATGTAGCTGGCCATTGCTCCCGGGGTGCGACGCTTGAACCCGTACAGGTCGTGCGGCTGGCACATGTGGTACTGACCCCGCTTGCAGAAGCGGCATTTCCAGCACGGCACGATCTGCTCCGATACGACGCGGTCACCGACCGCGATCCCCCAGCGCTGCGCGGCTTCGTCGTCGAGTGCGACGACGCGCCCGACGAACTCGTGTCCGGGAATGACCATGGTCTCGGCCCATGCCGGGCGGTTCTCGTCGCCCCAGAATTTGGCCGCGCCGTGGTAGCACTTGAGGTCGCTGGCGCAGATCCCGACCGCTTCCACCTTGACGAGGGCCTCGCCGGGGCCCCGCTGCGGAACAGCCACATCCTCCAACCGGTAGTCGTGCGGTCCATGGCACACCACGGCCTGCATCTTCTCGGGGATCTGTTCGGGCATCTGTGACTCCTTCAGCTGCGGCGCACTGTTCGAATTCGGCCGATCACACGACTGGCAAGGTGTGGTTGCAGTCACATTAACGCTGCTGTGCACATATGTCCAGAACATCTGTTCAGAGAAATTATGTTCGCGAGCAGGTGTTCAGTGTCATACTCGTCAGGTGCCCCGGTCCGCGCAGCCAATGCCGCCGACCGGCGTCGACGGGTCCTCCAGTGACACTGACGCCGGGCACTTCCCGGCGTCGCTCCTCTACACCGCTGCGCGGCTGTACTACACCGAAGAAGCCACGCAGGCCGAGGTCGCGGCGCAACTCGGGACCAGTCGCGCGACGGTGAGCCGCCTTCTCGCCGAGGCGAAACGCCAGGGCATCGTGCGCATCGAGGTCGTCCCACCGGACGAGGTCGCCCACAGCGAACTGGCTGAGCGATTGGCCCGGGCGCTGTCGATCACCACGGTCTTCCTCTGCCATCAAATGCCCAATCCCGGTCCAGGCCGGACGGTCGTCGACGTCATGGGCGCCGCGCTGGCACCCGCGGTGGGACGTGCGCTCTCGGCAGCGGAGCTGCTCCCCGGCGACGTCCTGTTGGTGTCGTCGGGACGGACCGTGTACGAGGTCGGTCAGTACGACCTGGTCTCACTGCCCGGGGTCCAGGTCGCACCGACCGTCGGCGGCAACGACCAACCCGAAGAGTGGTATCAGACCAACGAGATCACGCGGCTGATCGCCAACCGCATCGGCGGCAGACCCAATTACCTTTTCGCGCCGGCACTTCCAGGACCGGACCTCTATCCCTCGCTACTGAACGACCCGAGCATCCAACGCGTGCTGCACTTGTGGCCGCGGGCACGGTGTGCGCTGATGGGCGTCGGCGCACCGCCCTTGATGCGGTCGGACATCCCCCGCTTCGTGCCGACTCACTCGGATTCGCTGCGCGCGGCGGTCGGCGACGTGTGCTCGCGCTTCTATGACCGCGCCGGTGCCGAGGTTCCATTCGAAGGACACGACCGCCTGATCGCAGTCGAGCTGGAGGCGCTGCGCCAAGTGCCGGTGACCATCGCGGTGGCGGTCGGTATCGACAAGGTCGACTCGATCATCGCGGGCGCCCGCGGTGGCTACTTCAACCAGCTGGTGACCGATCCGTCGACGGCGGCCGCCATCCTGCAGACCGTGACCGCCGACACCGACACCTGAAGGACCCCTCACGTGAGCACCTTGGCCGCCGCGCATCCCGCGGCTGCGCTTCGACTCGACGGCAAGCGCGCACTGATCACCGGTGCGACCAAAGGCATCGGCGCAGACATCGCCCGAGCGTTCGCCGCGGCGGGGGCCAACCTGGTGCTCAGCGGCCGCGACATCGACGAACTGCGTGCCGCTCGAGACGGACTCACAGGTACCTACGGGGTCGAAGTCGCCTCCGTCGCGATGGATCTGGCGCAGCCAGACGGACCGGAGCGGCTGGCGCAGGAGGCAGGTGCCGTGTTCGGGGGGCTGGACGTGCTGGTCAACAACGCCGGTATCTCCCATCCCCAGCCGGTCGTGGACACCGACCCCGCGCTCTTCGACGCCACCATCGCGGTCAATCTCCGTACGCCCGCACTACTCGCGGCGGCAGTCGGGGCGGCGATGGCCGAGCAGGGCACCGGAGGCGCGATCGTGAACGTGGCCTCGGCCGCCGCACTGGCCCCCCTACCCGATCACTACGCGTACTGCGTGTCCAAAGCCGGCCTCGTGATGGCGACCAAGGTTCTTGCCCGTGAACTGGGACCACACGGTATCCGCGCCAATTCGGTGTGCCCGACGGTCGTACTCACCGAGATGGGCCAACGGGTGTGGGGCGAGGAAGAGAAAGCCCGCCCGATGCTCGCCCGAATTCCACTCGGCCGCTTCGCAGTTCCCCGCGAGGTCTCCGACACGGTGGTGTGGTTGGCCTCCGATGCGGCCAGCATGATCAACGGCGTCGACATACCCGTCGACGGCGGTTACACGATGGGCTGAGCTACGCGGTGTCGATCGCCGACAGGCGATGGACCTGCTGCCGGGTTGCGGGGTAGAGTTCACGCCAGGTGGCGTACAGGTCGTCGTAGAGTTCCCGATTGCACGGATCCGGTGTGATCTCATAGGCGATGCGCGCCCAATCCGTCTCTGGCGGAACCAATCCCACGCCGATGGCCGCCAGCAGCGCATCGCCGAAGCTGGCACCGATGGCCTGTTCGGGTACGAGCTGAGTTCGCCCGGTGATGTCGCTGACGGCTTGGGCCCAGATGGGACTGCGCAGGCCACCGCCGACCGCCACGGTCCGATTGCCGGTGTGGGCGTCATCGAAGCGCTCCAGGATCTGGCGGATGCCGAACGAGATGCCCTCGTAGGCGGCGCGGAACAGGTGACCTCTGTTGTGCCGCAACGTCAGTCCGGCCACCACCCCCCTGGCCTGCGGGTCGAAAACCGGCGTGCGCTCCCCGGCGAGGTAGGGCACCACCAGCAACCCCTCACTGCCCGGCGGCACCCCCTGCGCCTCGGCCATCAGGTCGTCGAAGGAGGCGTCGCCGGTGACGCCCTGCAGCCAGCCGATCAGACTTCCCGCCGTCGACGTCCCGGCGGCCAGCGCGAGGCTGCCGTGCTCGACACCAGCGGTTGTCCACAGCGTCGGATCGCTGTGGTACTCGCCGATGACCTGAACCAGGAACATCGTCGAGCCGTACATCAGCATCTGATCACCCGGCTGGCGCACACCCACGGAGAACGCCTCCGAGTATGCGTCGACGGTGCCTGCCGTCACCGGCGTGCCCGCCGGCACGCCGGTCGCATCGGCGGCGGCCGCGGTGACGGTTCCCACGACGTCGCTGGGCCACACCAACCGGGGAAGGGGGAGATGCCCGCAGATGCGGTGCGCCCACGGCTCGTTCCACGTGAATTCCCGGGTGAGGTAGAGGGGATCGCACTGGCTGGCGGTGTGATGGTCGAGCACATATTCACCCGTGAGCTTGGCGGTGATGTAGGAATTCGACCCGAACCACCGCGTCGCGCGTTCGAAGACGTGCGGCTCGTGTCGGCGTACCCACTCGATCTTGGGGCCCACCGCCTGACTCGACAATACGGTGCCGGCCTTGTCCTGAATCTGTTCGGCACCGAACTCCCTTGTGAGAGAATCGATTTCGGCCGCAGCTCGGGTGTCGATGCCGTACAGGATTGCCGGACGCAGCGGCCGAAGGTCGTCGTCGCAGAGCACCAGGCACGGCCCGACACCGCTGACGCACATCGCTGCCAGCGACGCATTCGCCGGCATGCGGCTGGTCAGGGTCGAGCTGATCAAGCACACCTCGCGCCACCACAACTCTTCGGCGTCGACCTCAGCCCAGCCGGCTCGCGGCAGGCTCATGCTGTGCGGCATCGTCTCGGTGGCGAGTACGGTGCCCGTGGCATCCACCAGGACGCCCTTGGTGCTCCCCGTTCCCATATCGATGCCGAGCAGCACGTCCATGCGGCAAGCCTACGGTGGCCGCGCCGGGCGGTTTCTGCGATAGGGAATCTCTTGTTCGGCGCCGAACACAACACGCCTACTGTGAGCTGATGGATTTCACCGAGTACCGCACGTTCGATGCCACCGGGTTGGCGAAGCTGGTCGCCGACAAAGAGGTGACAGCGGATGAGCTTCTCGCGTTGGCGCGCGAACGCGCAGCCGAGGTGAACCCCCGCATCAACGCGATCGTGCGCGACGTTCCGGCATCGCCGACTGCGGATCTCGCGGGCCCGTTCGCCGGCGTGCCGTTCCTCATCAAAGATCTCGGACAGGACTATGCAGGGCTTCCCACCTCGTCGGGTTCGCGCGCGCTGACCTCGACGCCCGCAGCCGAGCACGCGACGGTCGTACAACGCTGGATCGACGCCGGCCTGGTCATCTTCGGCAAGACGAACACGCCCGAGTTCGGGGCGAAGGGCATCACCGAACCGGTGGTCTGGGGTCCGACGCGCAACCCGTGGGATCTGTCGCGCTCTCCGGGCGGATCGTCTGGCGGCGCCGCAGCCGCCGTCGCGGCGGGCATTGTGCCGTGCGCGGGCGCCAGCGACGGCGGCGGCTCCATCCGGATTCCGGCGGGATGCTGCGGGCTCGTGGGCCTCAAGCCGAGCCGCGGGTTGACCCCGTCGGGTCCCTCGGCCGGCGAGCCGATGCACGGCGCGGCAGTCGACGGCGTCGTGTCGAGGTCCGTGCGCGACACGGCGGCGATGCTCGACGTCCTCTGCGGCGGCGAACCCGGTGGTCCCTATGTTCCCGCGCTCCCCGAATCGGCGTTCGCCTCCTTCGTCGGGCAGGATCCCGGAAAGCTCCGGATCGGCGTCCGGGTTCCCTCGGCGATCACCCCGGACCCGCATCGCGAGGCGTATGCCGCGGTGGAGGCGGCCACGCAGGCGTTGACCGAGCTCGGTCACGTCGTCGAGGAATTACCGGAGGCGCCGTTCGACGACGCGGCGCTCGCGCGGGACTTCCTGCTCACCTGGTTCGCCACCCTCGCCTGGCAGGTCGAGGAGACCAAGCGGATTTCCGGGGCAGGAGACGACGGTTTCGAACGGGACACCCTCATCATGGCGGCCCTGGGCCGGGCGACGTCCAGCGTCGACTACATCGATGCCGTTGCGCGCCGCCACGAGCACACGCGCAGACTGACGACGTTCTTTGAACGCTATGACCTCTTGCTGACACCGACATTGGCGACACCCCCGCCGAAGATCGGCGAGTTCGACCTGCCCGAGCTTCTGCAGCGCGGGTCGGACGTGTTGCTCAAGACGCGGACCGCGCGTTTCCTGCGGTACACGAAGATCGTCGACGACATGGTCGACGACAATCTCGGCTGGGTTCCGTACACCCAGCTGGCGAATTTGACTGGGCGTCCGGCTATTTCGCTGCCGCTGCATCAGACGTCGGACGGCCTGCCACTCGGGGTCCAGTTCGTGGCCCCGTTGTCGGGCGAAGCGCTCCTGCTCCGGCTGGCCGGTCAGCTCGAAGAAGCGGTGCCGTGGATGGACCGCGTGCCGGCACTGTAATCGAGCACTGTCGCCGCGTCGGTACAGTGGTCGACGACGCCGTTATCTGCGAACAAGGACTCGATGCAACCTCATAGACCCGAGGCGGTCACGTGCTGACCGCCGTTCTCGGAATTCTCGCTGGCTTTATCGTCGTCTTTCTGATCACCGTGCTGACGGGATACTTCGTCGCGCAGGAATTCGCCTACATGGCCGTGGACCGGTCCCGGCTCAAAGCGCGTGCCGAAGCGGGTGATTCCGCCTCTGCGCGCGCCTTGACCGTCACCCGTCGCACCTCGTTCATGCTCTCGGGCGCCCAGCTGGGCATCACCGTCACGGGTCTGCTCGTCGGCTACGTCGCCGAGCCGCTGATCGGTCGCGGGTTCGAGGTGATCCTCGGTGACACCGGCATCCCGACGGCCGTCGTGGTCGGGATCGGCGGCGTGGTCGCCATCGGCGTGTCGACGATCGTGCAGATGCTGTTCGGAGAGCTGTTCCCGAAGAATCTGGCCATTGCGCGGCCGGAACCTCTCGCCCGCTGGCTGGCGATGTCGACGACGATCTACCTGAAACTGTTCGGGTGGCTGATCTGGCTGTTCGATCAGTCGTCGAACCTGCTGCTGCGCGCCCTGCGCATCGAACCGGTGCACGACGTCGAACACTCCGCCACACCGCGCGATCTCCAGCACATCGTGACAGCCTCGCGCGACGCCGGTGAAATCCCGCGTGAGCTTTCCGCCCTGCTGGACCGTATCCTCGACTTTCCCACCAGCACAGCCGAACACGCGATGATCCCGCGCTCCCGGGTGGATACCGTGCCCGCCGACGAGCCCGTGTCCAAGGTGCTGCAGCGCATGGCGTCCGGGCACACCCGCTACCCCGTCACGGCCACGGACCGAGACGATGTGGTGGGCGTGATCCATCTGCACGATCTGCTGGGCTCGGTCTCGCCGACCGACACGGCCGGCCAACACTGCCGGCCCGCCGTCTTCGTTCCCGAGACGCTGCCACTTCCCAACGTCGTCCGTGACCTGGAGCGGCGTCGCGACGAAATGGCCGTTGTCATCGACGAATACGGCGGTGTCGCCGGCATCGTCACGATCGAGGATCTGGCCGAGGAACTGGTCGGCGAGATCGACGACGAGCACGACATCGACACCGACGCCGACATTGTCGCCGACGGCGACGGGTGGTTGCTCGCCGGCGACCTCCCGCTCGATGAGGCAGAGCGCATGCTCGACCTTCGTCTTCCCCCCGGCGATTACGAAACCGTCTCAGGAATGGTCATCGCCCATGCGGTAGGGCTGCCCGCGGTCGGCGACTCGGTCGTCATCGAGCTTCCGGCCGATCCGGCGGACCTCGTCGAGGATGTGAAGCCCCCGATCCGCACGCTCTCGGCCGAAGTCCGCTCCATCGAACGCCGCGTCCCGGCAACGGTATACGTCACCCACACGTCACTTGTGCCCCGGAAAGAGGCCGACGATGAGTAACCCGTGGGTGGTGGTCGCCGTGACTGTTGCGCTCATCGCGGCCAGCGCGTTCTTCGTGGCCGTGGAGTTCGCGTTGATCGCCGCGCGCCGCAACCGACTTGAGGATGCCGCGGCCACCAGCGCGTCGGCTCGGGCGGCACTGCGCAGTGCCAGCGAGTTGTCTCTGCTGTTGGCCGGTGCCCAGCTCGGCATCACCGCCTGCACCCTGCTGCTCGGTGCGATCACCAAACCTGCTGTCCAGAAGGCGATCACGCCGTTGATCAACGACCTCGGGGCTCCGAAGCTGCTCGCCGATGTCGGCGCATTCGTGCTGGCACTGGTGATCGTGACATTCCTTCACCTGGTGGTCGGCGAGATGGCGCCCAAGTCATGGGCCATCGCGCACCCGGAGAAGTCGGCAACGATGTTGGCACTTCCCATGCGCGGCTTCATGTTCGTGATGCGGCCTCTTCTGCGCGCCCTCAACAGCGCGGCCAACTGGTGCCTGCACCAGGTCGGGGTGACGCCGGTCGACGAATTGACCGACACCCAGAATCCCGACGCGCTGCGCCAGCTCGTCGAGCACTCGGCGACAGTGGGCACCCTCGATGAGAGCTATCGCGCCAATCTGGCCAGCGCGCTGGAACTCGAAGCGCTGACCGTCGGTCAGGTCGCGCGCCGCGGCGGGGTTTACAGCGACGTTTCGGTCGACGCACCGCCGACCCGGATCAAGGAGAAAGCCCGCACCACGGGACACCTGCGGCTACTGGTGCGCGACGGTGAGGCGATCGTCGGGGTCGTTCACGTACGCGACAGCCTGACCGGAGACGCCCCCGCCCGCGATTTGATGCGACCGGTACTGACATTGCCGGAGACAACCCCGGTCTACGAGGCGCTCACGCTGATGCGGGACACGCGCAATCACCTGGTGGTCGTCGACGGACCGTCCGGGCAAGGGCTGCTGACGCTGACGGATCTGCTGTATCGACTGCTGCCGACCGAAGCGGCGTGAGCTCGACCGTCACACCGAGGAAACGGCGACCGGTTCGTCGGTGGGCAGGGACGGCACGCGGGTGGCGCGCACGTAGACCGTGTCACCTTCCTTGAGGCCCAACGCTTCTGCGTCACCACGGGTGATCTGTGCGGTAAACGGTTGCTGAGTCGCCGCGTTGAGCAGCTCCACCCGGACCTCGAAGCCGAGCATGACGACGCGCTCGATCACCGCTCGGGTGACTCCGGTCGCCTGGATGGTGGTATCGCTCGTCGCGATCGCCATGTCCGGGTTGCGCCCGACGCGAATGTCGTGCGGACGCACCAGAACTCCGTTCAGTGAGGAGACGGCACCCAGGAACGACATCACGAATGCGTTCGCCGGCGAGTCGTACACCGCGCTCGGCGATCCCACCTGCTCGATGCGGCCCTTGTTCAGGACGGCGACCCGATCGGAGATGTCGAGCGCCTCGGACTGATCATGGGTGACGAGAACGGTGGTGACGTGCACTTCGTCGTGCAGTCGCCGCAACCAGGCGCGCAGGTCCTCGCGGACCTTGGCGTCCAGCGCGCCGAACGGTTCGTCCAGCAGAAGCACCTCCGGGTCGACCGCCAACGCCCGCGCCAGCGCCATCCGCTGCCGCTGGCCGCCGGAGAGCTGGTTGGGGTAACGATTCTGGAAGCCCGCGAGCCCGACGACCTCGAGCAGGTTGTCGACCTTGTCCTTGATCTCTGACTTCGACTTCTTGCGGATCTTCAGTCCGAATGCGACGTTGTCGCGGACGGTCAGGTGCTTGAACGCCGCATAGTGCTGGAAGACGAATCCGATGCCGCGGCGCTGCGGTGGGATGTTGGTGACGTCGCGCCCGTTGATCACCACGGTGCCCGTGTCCGGGTTGTCGAGGCCGGCGATGGCACGCAGCAGCGTCGACTTTCCGGACCCACTCGGTCCGAGCAGCGACGTGAGCGACCCCTTGGGCACGGTGAAATCGACGTTGTCCAGCGCCGCGAAATCACCGAAGTGCTTGTTCGCGCCGCGGACGACGATCGCATCTGTCATGCCTGTCCCACGTCCCCTCGTCCAAACCTGCTCATCCCAGTGACTCGCCGACGTAGAAGCCCCCGGTGCCGATCGCCAGTAGACCCAGCGTAGAACGTAGTGCGCGAAGCTCACTGCCAGAAGCTCCGGCCATGTCATGGGCGAAATACAACTCCACGTCAGCTCGCGGGCACCGGCTCCGACCGGCCGACGATGCCCGGGGCTTCCAGCGACCGGGCGATCGGAGGCACCCGCGTCGCCCGAACGTAGACGGTGTCGCCCGACTTGAGCCCCAGCGCTTCGGAGTCGCCGCGGGTGATCTGCGCGGTGAACGGCGCGCCGGTCGTCGCGTCGGTGAGTTCTACGCGAACCTCGAAGCCAAGCTTGACCACGCGGTCGATGGTCGCTTCGACCACCGCGGTACCGATGCCCGTGCCGTCGGCGGCGACCGGAAGCTCGGAACTGCGGCCGACCCGGATGTCGTGCGGGCGCACCAGCACACCGTCGAGTGCCGACACCGCGCCGAGGAAGCCCAGGACGAACTCGGTCTTCGGCTGGTCGTAGACCTCGACGGGCGTCCCGACCTGTTCAATGCGTCCTTTGTTCAGGACCGCGATCCGGTCGGACACGTCCAACGCCTCGGCCTGGTCGTGGGTCACGAGCACCGTCGTGACATTCACATCGTGATGCAGCCTGCGAAGCCAGAGGCGAAGATCCTCACGCACCTTGGCGTCGAGGGCCCCGAAGGGTTCGTCGAGCAAGAGCACCTCGGGGTCGATGGCCAGCGCGCGGGCCAGAGCCATGCGCTGTCGTTGGCCACCGGACAACTGCGCCGGATAGCGGTCCTTGAAACCGCCCAGTCCGACGATGTCGAGAAGGTCGTCGACTTTGGTCTTCACCTCCGACTTCGGCTTCTTGCGGATCTTCAGGCCGAACGCGACGTTGTCCCGCACGGTCAGATGCTTGAACGCCGCGTAATGCTGGAACACGAAGCCGATACCGCGACGCTGAGGTGGCTCTTTGGTCACGTCGCGGCCGTTGATGACGACGGTTCCCGAGTCGGGCTGGTCAAGTCCCGCGATCGCGCGCAACAACGTCGATTTACCAGAGCCGCTGGGGCCCAGCAGCGACGTCAGAGACCCCTTGGGAACGACGAAGTCCACGTTGTCGAGGGCGGCGAAGTCTCCGTAGTGCTTGTTCGCGCCTTTGACCTCGATGGCGAATTCAGTCATGGATCCGACTCCCCTACTCAGTCTTCGGTTCTGGTGCGTTTGCGTTGCGCGTCGAACACGATCTGCGCGATGAGCACTGTCACGGCGACGGCCATCAGCACCGTCGAGATGGTGTAGGCGCCGTAGTCGTCGCCGCGGGTGTAGCGATCGTGAACCAGCAGCGTGAGCGTCTGCGATTGCCCGGGAAGATTCGACGAGACGACGAGCACGGCACCGAACTCCCCGAGCGTGCGGGCCACGGTGAGGACCACGCCGTAGGTCAGTCCCCAGCGGATGGACGGGAGGGTCACCCGCCAGAACGTCTGCCACGCGCTGGCGCCGAGCGTGGCCGACGCCTCCTCCTGGTCGGTTCCGATCTCGTGCAACACCGGTTCGACTTCTCGGATCACGAACGGCAGGGTCACGAAAATGCTGGCCAGTACGATCCCGGGAAAGCCGAAGATGATCTTCACACCGAGGTCGTTCTGCACAAAGCCGAACAGGCCCGCGGTCCCCCACAATGCGATCAACGCGACGCCGACGACCACGGGTGACACCGCGAAAGGCAGGTCGATTGCCGCTTGCAGTGCGTTCTTGCCGCGGAATTTGGTGCGCGCCAACACCAGTGCGGTCGACACTCCGAACACGACGTTGAGCGGCACCACGATCGCGACGACGAGCAGCGACAGCGACAGCGCCGACTGAGCTGCCGGGGTGGTGATGGACGCCCAGAATTCGCCGAGGCCGGGGGCGAATGTCTGCCACAGGATCGCGCCCAGCGGCACGATCAGCAGTCCGAAAATGTAGATGATCGCGATGAAGCGCAGAATCAGCTTTGTCGGCACCGAGAGAGTCATCGCGCCGCCTGTTCGCGCTTGGCGGCCCGCGCGCCGAAGTAACGCAGGATGAACAGTACGACGAATGAAATTACAAGCAACACAATCGAGATGGCGGCAGCACCGGCGGGGTCGTCGTTCTCGATCAGCGTCCTGATCCACTGCGAGGACACTTCCGTCTCCCCGGGGATCGCTCCACCGATGAGCACGATGGACCCGAACTCGCCGATGGCCCTCGAGAAGGCGAGACCGGCACCTGACAGCAACGACGGGGCCAGCGCCGGCAAGATGACCGAGAAGAAAATGGTCAGATTGTTGGCCCCCAACGACGCCGCCGCCTCCTCGACCTCGCGGTCGAGCTCAAGCAGCACGGGCTGCACCGCGCGGACGACGAAGGGCAACGTCACGAAGGCCAGCGCGACGCCGACGCCCCACGGGGTGTGCTGAATATGGATTCCCACCGGGCTGGACGGGCCGTAGAGAGCGAGCAGCACGAGGCTCGCCACGATCGTGGGCAGCGCGAACGGCAGATCGATGATCGCGTCGATGATCCGTTTGAACGGGAAATCGTCGCGTACCAGCACCCAAGCGATCAACAGGCCGAACACCAGGTTCACCAGGGTCACGATCACCGAGATGGTCAAGGTGACCTTGAACGACGCCAGCGCCGACGGCGAGGTGACCGCCGAGACGAAGGCCTCCCAGCCGCCTTTGGCGGAGATCCAGACGATCGCTCCCAGGGGGAGCAGCACGATGAGGGACAGCCACACCACCGCGACGCCCACCTGAAGAGAGGCGCCGCCCGGCCGGCGGAACCCGGGCCGCCCGCCCGGAGCTGGGCTCAGCTCCGGACGGATCGCCTCGGGGTTCGGGTCAACGACCGAAGTCATCCAGTCGCCTGCTTGTAGATCTTGGTGATGGTGCCGTTGTCCTTATCGAACAGCTCGGTGTCGACCTTGCTCCAACCGCCGAGGTCATCAATGGTCCAGAGCTTCTCCGGCGCGGGGAACTTGTCCTTGTACTCCTCGGCGACCGCAGGATCGACCGGCCGGAAGCCGGCCTCGGCCCACACCTTCTGACCCTCCGGGGTGAACTGGAAGTCGACGAACGCCTGCGCCTTCTCGATGTGCTGGCTCGTGTTGACCACCGCGGTCGGGTTCTCGATCTTGAACGTCTGCGCCGGGTTGACGTGCTCGAGGTCGAAGTTCAGGGCCTCGTTCTCGTAGGCGAGCAGCACGTCGCCGCTGCCCTGACGGAACACGTCGGTGGCCTCGCGACCCGAGCCGGGACGCAGCTTCACATGCTCGGTGACGAGCTTGTTCACGAAATCGATGCCGGCCTGCGGGTTCTGTCCGCCGTTGCTGGCGTAGGCGTAGGGCGCAAGCAGGTTCCACTTCGCCGCACCGGAGCTAAGCGGGCTCGGGGTGATGACCTCGATGCCGGGCTGCAGAAGGTCGTCCCATGTGCGGATATTCTTCGGATTCCCGGGGCGAACCGCGAACGTGACGATCGAGCCGAACGCGATGCCCTTGTTGGGGCCCGCGTTCCAGTCCTCGTCGACCTTGCCGGCCTTGACGAGGCGGGTGATGTCCGGTTCGACCGAGAAGTTGACGACGTCGGCCGGCTTGCCCGATTCCACGCTGCGCGACTGGTCACCCGAGGCGCCGTAGGAAGCAGTGACCTCGACGCCCTTGCCTTCCTCGGTCGCGGCGAACGCGGGTGCAGCCTTCGACCAGCCTGGCTCCGGCACGGCGAACGCGACCAGGGTCAGCGTGGTCTCTGCACTACCGCTGCCACCCTCGCCCCCGGCTACGTCGCTGGCGCCGCCGCCACACGCGGCCAGCACAGTTGCGGTGGTCGCGAGCGCGGCGGCAGTGCGCCAGCGCTTCGTAGATTTCAGGATCTTGTGCATGAATGACCTTTCCGGTTTCGGGATTCCGAGGATGGACCCGTCGCGGGAAGGCAGGTTCTTGCTGAAAGGCAGTTATGCCACAGCCGTCACCGACGCCGAGCCACGAACGGGCAGGGTGTCAGCGACAACAACACACATCAGCAACGGCAGCGAAACCCACGGCAATGAGGGCCACGATGTGGCCACCCTTGTTGCCGGACGCCGATTGCATGGCGCGAAGAATAACAGAGCCGACGGATTTGTCAGCGCGTGAGCACCCACATCACGACGACCAGGACGATCAAGGCGACGAGCGCCAGCGTCACACGGGAGCGCGGCATACCGCTCATCGGGGCAATCTCCTCTTCGCGCAAGCGCTCACGGAGCCACCTCCGGCTCCTCTGCGTCTTCATCTGTATGCCGGATACGGTGCAGAATCCTGATGCCGTTGCCGAGAAGACCGTCGAGTACCACCGCGGCGACGTAGGCCAACGCCAACACAACCGGCATGACGACAACCGTCTGCGCGACGAACGGCAGCCCAGAGAGCCACAACTCCACTCCGTCCCACCAGTTGAGGAAGCCGTCCACCCGGCCAGCCTAGGCGTCTCGGAGGCGCCCACCTCACGGGGTGTTCCGGTAGACGCCGAGGCATCCGACGGTCGATGATGTGCCCATGGTCTTGCAGCAGCCCGAAACCTCCCGCGGGGTGTCTTCCAACGGGGAATCGACGGCGTTGACCCTGCCCTCGCCCACGCCGTACGCCACCGCCGGCCCACTGCGGAACCCGTTCCCGCCTATCGCGGATTACGCGTTCCTTTCCGACTGCGAGACCCAGTGCCTGATCTCCTCAGCCGGGTCGGTGGAGTGGCTGTGCGTGCCGCGCCCGGACTCCCCGAGCGTGTTCGGCGCAATCCTCGACCGCGGTGCCGGTCACTTCCGGCTCGGCCCGTACGGGGTGTCGGTGCCCGCCGCTCGGCGCTATCTGCCCGGCAGCCTGATCCTGGAGACCACCTGGCAGACCCACACCGGCTGGGTGATCGTGCGGGACGCGCTGGTGATGGGACCGTGGCACGACCTGGAGCGCCGCTCGCGCACACACCGCCGCACCCCGATGGACTGGGATGCCGAGCACATCCTGCTGCGCACGGTGCGGTGCGTGAGCGGCACTGTCGAGCTGGTGATGAGCTGCGAACCGTCGTTCGACTACCACCGCACCAGCGCGCAATGGGAGTACTCGGCGCAGGCCTACGGCGAGGCGATCGCGCGCGCGACGAAGGACCCCGACTCCCACCCGACGCTGCGGCTCACGACCAATCTGCGCATCGGGCTGGAGGGCCGTGAGGCTCGCGCGCGCACCCGGCTCAAGGAGGGTGACAACGTCTTTGTCGCGCTCAGCTGGTCGGGTCACCCCGCGCCGCAGACGTTCGACGAGGCCGCCGACAAGATGTGGCAGACCAGCGAGTGCTGGCGGCAGTGGATCAACGTCGGCGACTTCCCCGACCATCCGTGGCGGGCGTATCTGCAGCGCAGCGCGTTGACGCTCAAGGGCCTGACCTACTCCCCGACCGGTGCACTGCTGGCCGCGCCGACCACGTCGTTGCCGGAAACGCCTCAGGGTGAACGCAATTGGGATTACCGGTACGCCTGGGTCCGCGATTCGACCTTCGCGCTGTGGGGTCTCTACACGCTCGGGCTGGATCGCGAGGCCGACGACTTCTTCGCGTTCATCGCCGATGTATCCGGCGCCAACAACGGCGAACGTCATCCGCTGCAGGTGATGTACGGCGTCGGCGGGGAACGCACGCTGGTCGAGGAAGAGCTCAACCATCTGTCCGGCTACGACAACGCTCGTCCGGTGCGTATCGGCAACGGCGCCTTCGACCAGATGCAGCACGACATCTGGGGGACGATGCTCGATTCGGTCTATCTGCACACGAAGTCGCGTGAGCAGATCCCCGAGACGTTGTGGCCCGTTCTCAAGGAGCAGGTCGAGGAAGCGATCAAACACTGGAGGGAGCCCGACCGCGGCATCTGGGAGGTGCGCGGCGAACCGCAGCATTTCACCTCCAGCAAGATCATGTGCTGGGTAGCCCTGGATCGCGGCGCCAAACTTGCCGACCTGGAAGGCGAGAAGTCCTACGCCCAGCAGTGGCGTGCGATCGCCGAAGAGATCAAAGCCGACATTCTGGAGCACGGCGTCGATGAGCGCGGCGTGCTGACCCAGAGGTACGGCGACCCGGCGCTGGACGCCTCCCTGTTGCTGGCGGTGCTGACCCGGTTCCTGCCGCCCGACGATCCGCGCATCCGGGCGACGGTGCTGGCGATCGCCGACGAGCTGACAGAAGAAGGCCTGGTGCTGCGCTACCGGACCGAAGAGACCGACGACGGTCTCTCCGGCGAGGAGGGCACCTTCACCATCTGCTCGTTCTGGCTGGTGTCTGCGCTGGTCGAGATCGGCGAGATCCACCGGGCCCGGCACCTGTGCGAACGGTTGTTGTCCTTCGCCAGCCCCCTGCATCTCTACGCCGAGGAAATCGAGCCGCGCACCGGACGGCACCTGGGCAACTTCCCGCAGGCGTTCACCCACCTGGCTTTGATCAACGCCGTCGTCCATGTGATCCGCGCCGAGGAGGAAGCCGACAGCTCGGGCGTATTCCAACCGGCGAACGCGCCCGTGTAACGGGACTGTCGCGGTTTTGCGTCTGCCCGCGCAGAACACTCCCGCAAGACCGCCGCCGGGCGGACCATCGTTGCCATGAGTTTCACCGGGACAGACGAGACATCTCGTCAAATCATCGATGTCGCCGTCGGGATCCTGATCGGACTGCGCGGATGCGCGCGCACCGAGGCCTTCGAAGAGTTGGTGAGAGTGGTGCACCAGACCGGCATCGGCCTGGGTGCGATCGCCTCGGGCCTGGTGGCGGTCGCGAGCGGATCCTCGTCGGCCGACCATGCCGAGGCCTTCAGCGCCTGGGGCGAGCTGATCAGAACCAGCCGCACCGGGACGCTCGCCGCCGCCAGCTGACACTCGGCAACTTTCAACCTCGCTGAACAGAACGCTGGGCACCTCAGCCGTTTTCGGCATGAATGTCTAGGCCTGTGCACAGCTTTTCGACGGTGAGGAAGGTATGTCGATCTACACCGAAGACCTGACGAAGGTCTACGGCAGCACCAGGGCGCTCGAGGGCGTATGCATCTCGGTGGACCAAGGCGCGATTCTCGGAGTCGTCGGCAGCAGCGGCTCGGGCAAGAGCACCCTGGTACGCAACATCGCGCTGCTGGAGCGGCCGACCCGCGGTCGGGTGGTGCTTGACGGGCAGGATCTGACGGCGCTGCCCGAGCGCGAACTGCGCACCGCGCGCCGTCGGCTGGGCAATGTCTTCCAGTCCGCCAACCTGCTCGACAACCGCACGGCGCGCGCCAACATCGAGTACCCGCTGGAGATCGCCGGCTGGGACCGCACCAAACGGTGGCACCGCGCACAGGAGCTCCTTGAGCTGGTGGGCCTGGCCACCCGCGGGGAGGCCTACCCCGCTCAACTGTCGGGCGGCCAGCGACAGCGGGTCGGGATCGCCCGAGCGCTGGCAGGTAAGCCGTCCGTGATTCTCGCCGACGAACCGACCAGTGCGCTGGATCCGTCAACCACCCAGGAGATCCTGGCGCTGCTGACGGACCTGCGCGACGAACTCGACGTCACCATCTTGCTTATCACGCACGACTTGGCGATCGTGCGTCAGATCGCCGACCGCGTCGCCGTGCTCGACGAGGGCCGTGTCGTCGTGCAAGGAGATCTCGCCGACGTGGCCAGCAACCCGGATTCCGGTCTGCTGCCCCCACTGGGCGCGCCACCACAACCGGCGGCGGGTGAACTCATCGTCAACGTGCTCGCGGGCACCGATTCGTCGGCCTCGTTCATCAGCGCGCTCGCCAGGGAGCTGAACACCGATGTGCGCATCATCGACGGCGAGGTGCTGCGCCTGGGAACCCAGACCGTCTCGCAGTTTCAGCTCGGGCTGTCCGGGAACGGCCATCCTGCCCCGGATCGCGTCGACGAATACTCACAGTGGTTCTCCCGGCACGGCCTCGGCTTCGTGGTCCCCGCGCCCGAGGTGCCGGCATGAGCTTCGCGGACTCCTTCACGGCGTGGCTCGAAGACTCGATCCTGCTGAAGACGGATGCCCTCCTGGTGGCCCTGAACCAGACCCTGCAACTGGTGTTCGTCCCGTTCGTGTTCGTCGTCCTGTTCGGGATACCGCTGGGCGTGATCCTGTACGTCACCTCGCCGGGTGGCCTCTCCCCCGTGCGCTGGCTCAACAGCACCCTGGGTGTCGTCGTCAACGTGACACGATCACTGCCGTTCCTGGTGCTGGTGATCGCGTTGTGGCCGCTCGGCAGACTGCTGGTCGGCTCCAGCCTCGGCACCGTCGCCGCAATGGTGCCGCTGGCGATCGGCACGATCCCGTTCTTCGCCAGGCTCGTGGAGGCGTCGCTGCGCGAGGTGGACAGCGGCAAGATCGACGCCGCACGCGTCGTGGGCGCGACGCGCTGGCAGATCATCACCAAAACGCTTCTACCCGAGTCAATTAGCGGCATCATCGCCGGACTGACCATCACTATCATTGCGCTGCTTGGCTTTTCAGCACTGGCCGGCGTCATCGGCGGCGGCGGCCTGGGTGACCTCGCGATCCGTTACGGCGCGCGATCCTACGACGGCCCGGTGCTGTGGTCGACAGTGTTGCTGTTGATCTTGTTGGCGCAGATCTTTCAAGTTGTGGGCGATTACTTCGCCCGCCGCACAGATCATCGGGCGCGGCGAGGGGGTGGCGATGATGCGGTCGAAGTGGACGCTGCCGACAGACTGTCCGCCTGACGCGACACCCAGCCGTTGACCACCCCTCACTCCCCGAGCTTCAACTGAAAGGACATCGTCATGACCACAACCCCTCCCGCCCAGCCTCCCGTCGGCCCGCCGAAACGGAAGACCCCGCTGTACCTCGCGCTCGGTGCCATTGTCGTGGTGGTGATCGCCGTCGCCGGTTTCCTGTGGCTGGGTGGCGGTGACGACAAGAGCGAACGGATCACGGTGGCCGCGACCCAGGTACCGCACGCCGAGATCCTGGAGTTCATCAAGAACGGCCCCGCCAAGGACGCCGGCCTGGACTTCGACATCCGTGTGTTCGACGATTACTCGCTCGGCAACCGCTGGCTCTCCGAAGGCGACATCGATGCCAACTACTTCCAGCACAAGCCCTATCTCGAAGAGCAGGTCGCCGATTTCGGCTATCAGCTGCACGAGTTCCCGGGTGTGCACATCGAGCCGTACGCCGCCTTCTCCGACAAGATCACCAGCGCCGAGCAACTCCCCGACGGTGCCAGGATCAGCATCACCGACGACGGAAGCAACCAGGCGAGAGCACTCAAACTTCTGGAAACCAAAGGGCTGGTAACTCTTCCGACCGACGGTCCGGTGAATGTGAAGACCGTGGGCAACCCGAAGAACCTGCAGTTCATCGAGGCCGCACCCGATCTGCAGGCCAAAGCCGTCCCCGACGTCGACCTGGCGATCCTGAACGGCAACTACTTCCTCGATGCCGGATACACCCTCAAGGATGCGCTGATCGTCGAGTCGACCGACAACAATCCGTATGCGAACTTCCTCGCCAGCCGCCAGGACAACGCAGACGATCCGAACATCGTCAAGCTCAACGAATTGCTGCACAGCCCTCAGACCAAGGAGTTCATCGAGCAGCGCTGGCCCGGCGGCGACGTCTACCCAGCGTTCTGATGGGCATTCATCTCCACTGGTATCTACCCACCAATGGGGACAGTCGGGAAATAGTCGGCTCCGGTGACGATTCACACCTGGGTCCGACCGCAGGTGGCATCCGTCCACCGACGATCGCCTATTTGGGTGAGATTGCCCGCACCGCAGAGCTTCTCGGCTTCGAGGCGGTACTGACGCCCACCGGCACGTGGTGTGAGGACGCCTGGATCACCACTGCCGCGCTCAGCCAGGTCACGAGGCGGCTGAAGTTCCTGGTCGCGTTCCGTCCCGGGTTCATCTCCCCCACGCTGGCCGCCCACCAGGCGGCCACGTTCCAGCGGGTGTCCGGCGGGCGACTGCTGCTCAACATCGTCACCGGCGGAGATCCGGTCGAGCAGGCGCGATTCGGCGATCATCTGGACCACGATGCGCGCTACCGTCGCACAGCAGAGTTTCTGTCGGTGTTGCGCGGTGTCAGTTCCGCGCCACGTGACTCGACCTTCGACTTCGCCGGCCACCATTATCAGGTCAGCGGCGCCCGAATCGATTTCGGCGACTGGGATCCCCCGCAGGTGTTCTTCGGCGGCGCATCCGCTGCCGCCGAAGAAGTCGCGGCCGAACACGTCGACACGTACCTGGCGTGGGGGGAGACGCCCGCCCAGATCGCCGAACGGCTCGACCGGGTGCGCGCCCGCGCGGCCACCCACAACCGGACGTTGCAGTTCGGAATTCGTCTGCACGTCATCAGCAGGGACACGTCGGCGGAGGCGTGGGCCCACGCCGAACGGTTGCTCAGGGCTATCGACGACGAGCGGATCCGTTCGGCCCAGGAGGTTTTCGCGCGGTCGGAGTCCGTCGGCCAGCGGCGCATGACGGCTCTCAACAAAGGCCGCACCGCGGATCTGGAAATCTCACCCAATCTGTGGGCGGGCTACGGCTTGGTACGGGGAGGCGCGGGGACCGCGCTCGTCGGAAGCCACACCGAGGTTGCCGATCGGATCGCCGAATACCACGACCTCGGCATCGACCACTTCATCCTGTCTGGGCAGCCACACGTCGAGGAGGCCTACTGGTTCGCCGAAGGGGCCGGGGCGGTGCTGCGATCACGAGGACTGGTGTGAAAGGCAAATGACCTCGTTAGTCGCCCTGTCCGCCGCGACCGAGCGCTGCCAAGTCTGGCACCGGATCCTTGCCGTTGATGAACCAGTCGCCGAGGATACGAGCCTTATAGACGCGGGGATTGTGAGACGCCAGCGTGCGCGCGTTACGCCAGTGCCGGTCGAGGGCCAAGCCCTCCGAAACGCCCGACGCGCCGAGCGCATCGAAGATCGTGGTGGTCGCCTGCAGCGCAGCGTTGATGATCACCAGCTGGGCCTGTGTGACCGCAACCTCGGCGTCGATCAGCCGTTGCCGCGCACGGGCGTCGTCACCAGAGATCCGTCCTGAGACAACATCGTCGAGGCTGCGGGCACTGAGTCCCAGTGCTGCTCTGGTCGCGAACACGTCGGCGGACACCTGACCGATCACCTGCAGCAGTTGAGCATCGTCGGTGGGCTTGGCCGTCAGACCCTGCGGATAGTTGCGCGTGCGGTCAGCCAGAGCCGCCGACCCATCCCGCAGAGCGGCGCGGGTGATTCCGGTCAGCACCGACAACATCGCAATCTGATAGAAGTGCGGCTGATAGCTGAACCGTTCGGCGGCGGGAAAGACGTTACCGCGCTCGGCGCGTACACCGTCATACCGCGCCGAACCGCTGGCAGTGGTGCGCTGGCCAAAACCCCGCCAGTCGTCGATCAGCGTGACTCCCGGGTCGGTGCGGCGCACCAACGCCGTCAACAGCTCCCCGCTGCCGTCACGCCCGATGACATCGAGCCAGTCGGCGTAAAGACTGCCGGTGGCATAGTATTTCGACCCCGTCACCACCCAGTGATCGTCCTCGGCCGTCACGGTCGTTGCCATATTCGCCAACGTGACGTTGTTGGCTTCCGTCCAGCCGCCCCCGACGAACTCGCCGGCCAGGAAGCGCTCGATCCACGTGTTGTTCGCGTCGGACACCGGCGCGTTGAGCCGGTCCTCGACGAACGCGAGGTGGTTGCGCCAGATGTGCGCCACGTTCGAGTCGGCGGCACCGAGATCAGCCAGCAGCAAGAAGGTCTGTTCCAGCGAGGCTCCGAAACCGCCGTGCTGCACCGGAATCCGCAATGTCCCGAAGCCGGCGTCGTTGAGCAGCTTCACCTGCTCGTTCGGGAACACCCGGTGGCGTTCCCTGTCGGCATTGCCTTCGGCGACCTTGTCGAACACGGGCTCAAAACGGTCCGCTAGTTCGGCGAGGTCCGCGGTCGGCCGTGCCAGATATGTCGCGGAATGGGTCATTGTGAGGGGGCCTCGATCCGGTAGGCGGACTGGCGCTCGACGGCCACGTATCCCAGCCGCTCATAGAGGAGGTGGGCATTGCTGCGGTTGTTGATGTCGGTGCCCAACGAGGCCACGGACAGTCCACGCGACAGCGCAGCCGACCAGATCTTGCGCAGGAGCAATTCGGCGATGCCGCGACGACGTTGGTCGCGCCCGCCGCACGCCGATGTAGTCGGTATGCGCGCTGCGCTCCTCGGCGACCCCCGTCCCCACCGTGTACACGGATCCGAGTACGTAGCCGACCACAGCACCGCTGTCGTCGAGCGCGGCGATGCTCAAATCCGGTGCGAAGGAGCGGCTGTGGATGTGATGCTGCCACAGTTCCGGCGTCTTCGACATGTTGCCGAAATGTTCGAGGAATGTGTCGTACTGCACCTGGCGGACCTGTTCGCCAAGTCCCCGGCTGAGGACTTCAGGCCAGCCCACGACCGTGATACCGGCGAGGGCGACCGCCGCCAGTTCCTCGGGGTCCTCACCGTCGAGAGGCTTGCGGGTCCTGATGAACTGGCCTTCCCGCACGCCTCCGCGGCGGAGCAGGGCGTCGATGAGGAAGGTCTGATCGTCGCCGACGAAGGCCCGGAGGAACGAACCGGGAAGCGAGGCACTTTCCCGGGCGAATCGAGCGACGAGTCCATCGACGACATCGTCGGCGAGCTCCGGTGGACTCTGCGGGTCCAGAACCACGTCCGCGACGATCTCCGGCTGTAGCCCGTGGGGTTGGTTCAGCGACGCATAGCCGCGGACGCGGCCGGCGCCGTCCCGCACCACGGTCACCGCCCCGGGGTAAGCACCTGCGAGTTGCTCTGCGACGTCGCGGGAATCGGCCGCAAATTTGCGGCCACTCAACCCGTCGGTGGTAGCCAGGAAGTCGGCGATCAGTGGATGATCGTGTGGTGTAGCCGTGGTCAACACCCAAGTGTCCACACGGCGATGATCGGTCAGTGTCATGGAACCTCCAGAGTGTGCAGAAGCGATCACGAATAGAAGCCGGGGGGCGGTTCGGTGCGATTGAGGAAGAAGTCGCCGATCTGGACCTGCTTGTGCGGCAGCGGGTCGTGCAGGCTCAGCGTTCTGACGTTGCGCCAGAATCTGTCGAGGCCGTCCGCCGCCGCGGTCGACCGGGCGCCGGTCAGCTCGAAGAGCCCGCTGGACACCGACAACGCGACGTCGCTGGCGTGCACACGCGCCGCGTTGATCAGCGTCACGGCCTCTGCGCGCTGCTCCCAGGACAGCCCACTTCCCTCGGCCCGGACGGCATCGAGCGTGACATTCGCTCTGTCGCTCAACGCGATTGCGGACTGAACTTGTGTCCAGAGCCGCCCGTAGCGCTCGAGGATGAGCGGATCGTCGGTGGCGCGCTCGCGACCGGACTCGACCCACGCCCGCGAACGACCGCGGGTGTAGTCCGCCGCTTCGGTGAGTGCACCGACGGCGATACCGGTGAAGATCGACGCGAAGCCGGCATACATGTGCAGTACGTCCAGGTGGTCGGCGGCGGTGGCCTCGGTGACGCCGTAGCCGTAGCCGATTACATCCGCGGTGCCGACTGCCACGTCGGCCAGCGTCGTCGTGCCGCTGACCGTGAGGCGCTGTCCGACATTGTCCCAGTCGCCGCCGAAGGACACTCCCGGCGCCGTGCGCTCGACGTGGAAGGTCGCGAGCTGACCCGACACGTCGTCGCCGAGCAGCGTGGTGCCCTCGTCGAAGACGGTCCACACCAGCAGAACATCGGCCAATGCCGCGCCGCTGGTGAACGGCTTGGAACCGTTGAGGCGAAAACCGTCCGATGTCTGGGTCGCCAGGATCAGCGGCGGGTACGCCGCCTGCGCGACAGTCCCGTGGAACAGCCGGTTCTCGGCGATGCGTCGCGCCCGATGCGTACCCACGAAGCCGTTCTCACCGCGGGTTCCTGCCAGGCTCCCGAAGTAGTGATACAGCAGCACGTGCGCGATCGACGAGTCGGCCTCGGCGATCGTCTGAACCACCTGAGCCACCTGCGACCACGTGGCCCCGCCACCCCCGTACTCGTCGGGGATGAAGATCCCGAGAAGCCCCGTCTCCCGTAGCCAGTCGATCTCGTCGAGCGGGTCGGCACCCAGCTGATCACGTTGCGCCGCAGTCTCTCTCAACTTGTCCCGGACCGCTGCGGCGGCCTCTGCACGAGATACCGCGACGGTCACGGGGCGACCGGTTCGCGGTCCCGCCTGGACTGCGGATCGTCGTCATCGTCGGTCTCGGGCTCGCTGTGCGCCAGGACGTCGAGGATGCCCTCATCGGCGAGCCGCTGCTGCTCTTCTTCCGACAGCGTCTGAATAGTGCCGATGCGCCGGGCCACCTCCGGCCTGGCCTTGCTCAGGTAGGCGTACCAGAGCAAGCCGGCGGCCAGGATGCCGCCGAAGATGAACGGCAGGATGTTGAAGGGGAATTCGGGCACCGGATAGAAGTTGCTGAAGATCACATACGCGAGCCCGAGCACCGCCGCCGCGGACACGGTCAGCCGCGCCGGCGTCAGCGCCTTGATCTTATAGAGCCAGACCGGCGTCGCGATGACTACCAACAGGTAGCTGATCAGGAAGCCCCACGTGGCTACGTACCCGCCGTAGACGTCGAAGACCAGCCGACCTGCGGAGCTGAACGTTGCGACAACGGAGAAGGTCAGCGCCAGTGCGCCGATGAACAGCACACCGACCCACGGTGTCGCGTAGCGAGGGTGCACGCGCGTCAGTGCCTTCGGCAGCGCCCCTTCGTGGGCGAACGTGAACAGCGAGCGCGCACCGGCTGTGGTGACCGCGGTGACGAACACGATGAACGCGATGGCCACTGCGCCGCTGACGACCTGGTTCACCCATGCCACGCCGGCACTCTCGGCGAGCTGCGGCAGCACGGCGCGGTCGCCGTCGATCCCGTCGAAGAACAGGATCTGCGGGTAGGTGGCAACGATGTAGAGCACCCCGAGGATCAACACCACCCGCAGCAGGGATCTGGCGATGTTACGGTGCGCGTCTTTGGCTTCAGCGCCCAGCGAGGCGACACTCTCGAAGCCCGCGTAGGAGCCGACCGCCACCACGGCGGCGACGAAGGTCGAGCTGGACGCCAGGTGAGCGGGGTTCCACTGCTCCCAGTCGATCCGGATGCCGTAGCTGAGGTAGGCGCCGACGATGATCACGAAGATCGAGGCGATGGCGATCAGCTCGAACACGAGCTCGTACTTCGCGGAGATCGAGACACCTCGGTAGGGCAGGTAGACGGCGGCGGCCACTACGACGATCACCAACAGGAGCCGGAACCAATGATCCTGTGAGCCAAGGCCGATGGATTCCAGGAACGCGTCGAGGTACAGAACGCCACCAAGCGTGCCGGTGGTGGCGAAACCGATGTAGCCGATCAGGAGGCTGAACCCGGCCGCAAAGGCGAACCCGGGACCGAGCCCGTTGCCCGTGTACGTACCCAGCGAGCCCGAGGACACGGTGCGCTTGGCCTGGAAACTGATGGTGGTCGCGATCAGAATGACGATTCCGAGACCGACCAGCACCGCCCACGCCGCGCCCTTGCCTGCGGCGACGAACAGAGAGAACGGTACGACGGCGATGGCGACGCTCGGCGCGGCGGCCGCAAGGCCCTGGGCGAAGACGCCCCACGCGCCGACGGCTTCACGCTTGAGACCGATCCCCTCGGCCGCGGCGAGACTGCGGCCCGAGAGCGCTACTTCGGGGCGGATGGGTGTGGACATGGCGAGCCCGCTTTCTACAGCGTCCGGCGTACGCCAGGGCCATCACGTGAACGTGAAAACCCTTAGGCACACAGCCGAATTAACGACAGGGTTATGTACATGTCACGGTGCCGGAACATCGGCATTCGCCGGGAGCGATCAAATCGGCAAGATTCTTTTCTGTCGGAGCTTGGCAGCCGGGTGGTCTTCGGGGAGAAGCGGGCTGGACCCGCCAAACAGTCTCTGGCGCAGCGGCACCGGATCGCCACCCGTGCGCGCGCGCCCGCGTCGGCGGAGCTCTGGAATCAGGTACTCGGCCACGTCGGCGAAGGTTCCGGGGGTGACGTGATAGGCGATGTTGAACCCGTCCACTCCCGACCGCTCCGCATAGGCCTCAAGGTCGTCGGCGACCGTCTTGGCGGAGCCGACGAACAGTTGCCCGCCGAAGCCGCCCAGCCCGCCCACGTAGTCGCGCAACGTGATCGCTTGCCGGCTATCGGGGTCGTCCACCGCCGCCAGGATGGAGCGGCTCGCGTCGGTGTCGAACTGTTCGATGGGCCGGTCCACTCCGTACTGGGACCAGTCCACTCCGCTGAGCGCCGAGAGCAGTACCAGTCCTCCCTCTAGGTCGTGACAGTGCGCCAATTCGTCGGCTTTGGCTTGAGCGGCTGAATCGGTGCTGTCGGTGACGATCTCGACGGAGGTGATGAATTTGATGGACTGCAGACTGCGCCCATGTGCCAGCGCCCTCCGTTTGACGTCCTCGATGTTGCGGCGCAGCACCTCCGGACGTGGATCGCTGGCGAACACCAGTTCGGCGTTGCGGGCGGCGAATTCACGACCCGCCGGTGATGTCCCGGCCTGAAACAGGACAGGAGTGCGCTGTGGCGACGGCTCCACGAGGTGCGCTCCTGGCACGCTGAAGTACTTGCCCTCGTGCGCGATCGGGTGGACCTTGTCGGGATCGGTGTATACGCCGCTCTCGCGGTCGCGCAGCACCGCGCCAGGCTCCCACGAGCCCTCCCAGAGTTTGAAAGCAACCTCGACGAATTCCTGGGCGATGGCGTAGCGCTCGTCGTGCGGGATCTGTCTGTCCCGTCCGATGATGTTGCGTGCAGCACTGTCCAGCAGTGACGTGACGATGTTCCAGCCGATCCTGCCGCCGGTCAGGTGATCGAGCGTGGAAAACTTGCGCGCCAACAGATAGGGGTGTTCATAGGTGGTGGACACCGTGATCCCGAACCCCAGCCGCTCTGTGGCGGCCGCCATCGCCGACACGGCCAGCAGGGGGTCGGTCACCGGGGTCTGCACCGCTCGGGCCAGCGCCGCGGACGCATCACCGCCGAACACGTCGAGCTGGCCGACGGCATCGGCGATGAAGAGCGCGTCGAACCCGCCGTCGTCGAGCAGCTGGGCGAGTTCCACCCAGTACCGGACGTCGGTGTAGCGCGACGTGGTGTCCGCCGGGTGCCGCCAGAGGCCGTAGTTCCCGTGTGACACGGTCGACATGGTGAACGCCGACAGGACGAACGGTTCCGCGCTCACGACGCGACATCGTTTCGGTTGCGGGGGGCGTCGAGCCCGAGGTGATCTCGAAGCGTGGTGCCCCTGTACTCGTGGCGAAACAGCCCCCGCTTCCGCAGCACCGGGACCACCTGCTCCGCGAAATCGGTGAACTGGCCAGGTAGTCCGGATCCCTGCAGGACGAAGCCATCCGCCGCTCGGGAGGTGAACCAGTCCTCTATCTCGTCGGCGATCTGCTCTGGCGTGCCGACCACGCGGGCACCCCATCCACTAACCGTGCGATACAGGAATTCGCGGACGGTCGGGTTTCCTTCGGTGGCGAGCGCGCGATAGCCGGCCAGGGCGGTCTGATGTGTCTGGGTGCTGTCCGGGAACGCCGAGGCCGGTACCGGCCCGTCGAGGTCGGCGCTCGTGACATCAACATCGACCTCGAGAAGCCAGCCCGCCTGATACTCGGGGCTGAAGTATTCATAGGCGGTGCGCTCGACGCGGCGCGCCTCTTCCTCTGTGGAGCCGACGATGAAGCGCAGCGACGGCGTGATCAGCGGTGCCGATTTCCGTCCTTGCCGCGCCGCTTCGTCGTGGATTCTGCGATAGAACTGCTGCGCGCGGGTGCGGTCACCCTGCCCGGTGAAGATCACCTCGGCATGTCGGGCAGCGAAGACACTGCCGGTGTCCGAAGATCCGGCCTGGAAGATCACCGGCTGGCCCTGCGGTGAGCGGGCGGCGCCGAGGGGACCTTTTACGTCGAAATACCGGCCGCGATGGTTGGGCACGTGAATCCTGCTGACATCGTGGAAGATTCCCGCATCCCGGTCGGCGACAATCGCACCGTCGCCCCACGAGTCCCAGAGCTGTTTGACGACGTCGATCGCTTCGTCGGCGATTCGGTAACGCTCGTCGTGTTCGACGACGCCGTTGGCACTGAAGTTGTCGGCGGCGGCCTGCGCGAAGCTCGTGACGAGGTTCCAACCGGTGCGGCCGGCGCTGAGATGGTCCAGCGACAGTAGCTGCCGGGCGAGGTGGTAGGGGTGCTGCAGCGTGGCAGAGCCGGTGAGCACCAAGCCGAGGCGTTCGGTCACCGACGACAGCGCAGCGGCGGTGGTGAACGGTTCGAAGTCCTCGGTCGTCTTGTACGGCCAGGTCGCGGGCGGCCCGAAGTTCAGCCCGTCGGCGAAGAACACCGCGTCGAACGCCGCGGCCTCCGCGGTGCGGGCGTGGTCGATGAGGTGGCGGCGCACGGCTGCGGTACCACTGTCGATGTCGGGATGCCGCCAGGGACCCGCCGAGCGGGTGTTCCCGAAGGTCAGCAGGTGGACTTCACGCGTCACCGAACGGAAGATACTGAGCCGCTGCCGATTTGCCGAGGTTTCAAACCGTCGCGAGCGCAATCTCCCGCAGCGAGGCGACGGTGCGAGCGCGGGCGGCGTTGTCGCCGACCGGGAGGGCGCTGAACTCGTCGACCCCGAGGTCGGCGAACCTCTTCAGGCCGCGCATCACCTCCGATTCGTCGCCGACCAGACAGAGGTCGGCGATGCTGTTGACGCCCTCCTTCTCCACCATCGCGCGATACCTAGGCACCTCACGCGCCACGCTGAACGTGGAGTTCACCTCGGCGCGGGTGGCTTCGACGTCATCGGTGATGCTCACGGGGAGACCGACGATCACCTGCGGCACCGGCCGTCCTGCCTCCGCCGCAGCATCGGTGAGCTGCGGAATGATCTCGCGCTCAACCACTTTCGGACCAGTCCATGCAGTCAACACGCCGTCGGCGAACCGGCCTGCCAAACCGAGCATTCTGGGGCCCAGCGCCGCGAGCACGATCCGCGGCGCCTCGACGGGGAATTTCAACTGACCGACCGCCGTGATCTGCGGCCCGTGGTGCTCGACGGGCAATCCGGCAAGGGCCGGCCCAAGGACCTCGAGATACTCGCGCAGATACGCCACCGGTGCGTCGTACGAATACCCCAGCGCGTCGGTGACGACGAACTTGTGACTGACGCCGATACCGAGAATGAATCGGCCTCCAGTGGCAGCCGCCGCCGTGAGTGCCTGGCGGGCCAGGACGAAGGGGTGTTGCCCGTACACGACGGCGATCGAGGATCCAAGCTCGATGTCGGGCGTTCGGGAGCCGGCGACCGCCAGTGCGGTCAGTGCGTCCCACCCCGTCATTTCGGTCACCGGCGGCAGTTGCGGTACCCACGCGCGCGTGAACCCTGCCGCTGCGGCGTCGGCTATGCCGTCGAACACGGCGTCGAGTCCGGCATCCGGCGGCGGCACGACGGTCAGGGTGATGTTCATTCGGAGGCTCCTCGAAGTAGGATGTGGAGACTGTCTCCGGTCAATATATGGAGGGTGTCTCCGTTTGTCCACGTGGCTCTGGGAGGGGCATCGATGAGTACGACAGCCACCGCGCGTCCCCGTCGCGCCGACGCAGCCCGCAACCGTGAGCTGATCCTGCGTTCCGCGCACGACGCCTTCGCCGAGCACGGGGTGAGCGCCTCGTTGGACGACGTCGCACGAGCCGCGGGGGTCGGACCCGGCACGCTGTACCGACATTTTCCGAACCGGGACGCGTTGGTGCTCGCCGTGATCGACGAGGGTTTGAGCGACCTGCATGGTCGCGGCACTCGGCTACTGGAAGCCGCCGATCCGGTCGGCGCACTCCGCGAATGGCTGCAGGCCTACATCGAGCAGGGCGCGATCTTCAAAGGGCTGGCGGCGACCTTGGCGAGCCCTCCACACCCCGACGACAACACCGACAGCACATGTCATCTGGCGCGAAGTGCGGGCGCGGCGTTGATCGACCGCGCCATCTCCCAGGGCGTGGTCCGTGACGATGTCACCGTGCAGGACGTCATGGACATGGCCGCGGCGATCACGTGGGTCGGGGATCAGCCCGACCGCGACGCCGCGCAGCGGCACCGGCTCCTCGAGGTGCTTGTCGACGGTCTGCGCACGGGCGGTCCGTGACGCCGCACATCACTGTGCCGCGTTCGCGATCATGGCGTCTGCGATCTCGGCAGCCTCGTCGGTGATGTCGTAGCCGCACGCCCACGCCTCGACCGTCACGTTCGACACAAAGGACAGCGCGTGCTGGCAGGCCCAGCCGTCGGCGCCTTCCTGAGTCGTCATCTGCGTGATCAAGGTGTCATCGACAGAGACGTCGCCGAGTTCCCAGATGTACTCCCCCTCGCCCACGACGATCGCGTCGTTCGCGCAGTCCTGCCACGTTGCCAGAGAACGGTCGAAGAAATCCTGGGCGTTCTGCTCGGCCGGATAGAGCACCGCGGTCTGTTCCACCCAGTGGTCATTGTCCTCGCCGGGTTCACGTGCCACCTGGTCACGCACAGCCGTCCAATCGGTGCCCTCGTAGACGGGCGCCTCAGCGCCGTACACCGCGCCCAGGCAGTCAGGATCGGACACCTTCTCGGAATTGTCGGTCATCTCGTCGAGCTCGCTGGTGACCTTCATCTGTGTCGACCCGAGGATGCCGTTGATCTCTCCGATGGTCAGCAGGATCTCGTCGAGCTCGGCCTCGTCGAGTGGTGGCACATCGACCGAACCGGCTCCATGACCGCGGACCGCCTGCCCCACGGTCGTGCTGACACAGCCTGTGATCAGCACCGATGCTGCCGTGAACACGCCGACGAGGAAGGCGCAACGGCGGGCAACGGACTCACTCACCGACATATTGTGGGCCATCGAGCACACTGCCCGCGACGTACAGCGTTCTTTCAGCGAGTCGCGGCGATCTTGTCGAGGATGACGTCTGCGACCGCGACTGCGCCCCGCGCATCACCGGAGGGCCGAGGGTCGCTGAGTTCCACTTCGACGATGCAATCCCCGGCGAGCCCGACAGCGCGCAATGCTGTCGGTGATTCGGTTCCCGCGGAGGTGTGCAGCACATTCGCCGAGAGCACTCGCTCGCCGAAGGTGACGTCGGTGATCCTGCTGACCTCGTCGGCGCCATGGCCGGGTAGCTGCAACGACACCGTCTGGCCGTTGCAGCGTCGCCACTGGCCCGTCATCGACGCGAAGAATTCCTGCGCAGCGCCGGCACTCGCCATCTTCACGACACTGAAGAAGCCGGTCACCGGCGGCGCGTCGAACCCGCCACCGGCCCACGTGCTGGTGGCCACCGACTGCACGGGTTCGGCGTCATAGACGATCCGCTGGAGCCGGTAGGCGGAACTGACACATTCCGCCGGCGCCGCCTGTCCGTCGGCAACGGTGCTCAGCAAGATGTCGGAGCGACCTTCGACGGCCGGCCCCATCAGGCTGTTCGGACCGGTGCCCAACGCCACGGACAGTTCAGGCGCGGTGGGGAGGAACTGGCCCAGCGGAATTGCCGCCGACGGCTGGGCCGCTTCGACGATCGTGACGACGGGCCGAGCGTCGACCGGGGCGCCGGAACACCCGGACAGCCCGAATACGACGCACACCGCACCGGCACCGAATCTCCCCGACATATGTCTTGGGTAGCACGCCGCGGCGGGGCGCGCGACCGAGTTCAGAGAACCCTCAATACTTCACCCTGCACCGCGAGCGCGCGTGTCAGCACGGCAACACGCCGGCCCGGCTGGCATTCCACGCGCATTCACCGGAGGCGAGCGCGCGCAGAACGCCCCGACGAGTGCTCTGGCGTGGCGTCGCCACACCGCCTCGGCAGGCGCCGGCGCTACTGGCCGTCGACATGCCTCGATGTTGAGCGGCAACATTTCTCGAATATGCGCATCGCTGCCGGTGCCCACCGATGCCCCAACCGGTCGACGCACGCGACGGTGACGAGCAGGGCCACCACCAGCGTCACCAACCCGAGCATCGGGTGCAGTGCCGCCGAGACCGCGGTCAGGTTGAACACGGTTACGAGTGCCGCGGCTGTGACGGCGACGAGCTTGGCGCTACCCACATGACGCAGGTTGGTCATGGCCGCTCCTTGACGCTCTCATGTGTGACGGGGCGCGGATGACGCGTGACGCGGGATCTATACGAGCTCAAAGACCCTACCGAGGGTCTCGTCGACGGCGCCGATGGCGGCGTGAACTTGTACCTCGCCATCAGTGGAAGAGACTGTGGTGCAGACGATTCCACAGGTCCTGTCGTCCACTCGGCTGGACAGCAGCGGAGAGCGTTGCATCAGGGCGACACCGGTCTCGACGATATGGGCCGCGGCCACCGACTGGACCGAGTCGGCGACTGTCCCGCGCCGAACCACCGACGCCAGCGCATGCTCGACCACCCTGCGCATGGACCCGCCGGGAAGTTCGGCGTGTTCCCATGCCCGCAGCGCCGCCTGCATGGCCGGGCAGTCGTCATGGCCGAGGACGACGATCAGCGGAACCTTGAGTTTCTCGACGGCGTACTCGAGGCTGCCCAGCACGCTCTTGTCCACGACGTGGCCCCAGGTGCTGACGTCGAACAGCGCGCCGGCGTCCTGACCGAACACCGCGTCAATGCTGACGGGGGCGTCGGCGCACCGGAAGACGGCGGCGACGGGTCGATCTGGCGACTGTCCGTACGACGGCCGTTCGCGGTCACGCAGCTGCTGCCACGCGGCAAGTGGAAGGGTCATGAGCTCTTCGTCCTTTCGTGATGGTGGATCAGCTGAAGTACTCGGGCCTGCTGACGTAGGTCTCGGTCACGAACATCACGCCCGAGGACGCGTCCAACAGCGGCCGCAGACCTGCGAGCAAAGCCTCGACCTTGTTGTCGGGCACGACGGTGATGATCAACTCCAGGGTCGCCTGCTGGTTGAACAGCAGTCGGCCTTGGCGATAACCGTGATGGCCGAGGCCGGAAACCCCGGACAGGCTGGTGTATCCGGTGGCGCCGACGCTCCCGATGAGCTCGCGCACCGCCGCCGCGTCGGTTCCTCCGACGACGACTTCGATCTTGGTCATCTTGGTCAGGTTGGGGGTCATCGGATCATCTCCTCGTCGTAAAACGGTTGTGCGCGCTGGGTTTCAGCCCAGGACCGCCAGCCGGCGCGGGTCCAGCGCTGCCATGAGTCCGTTGCGTCTTCGCGGGCGGCGACGACGATCCAGTCGTTGCCGAAGAGCTGTTGCAGAATCGGATTCCGCTCGACGACCGTGTCGATGCGGGCCAGCGGCGCTTGGATGACCGCGAGGAGCCGCAGCGGTTCATGCAACAGCCGGTCCCCGTAGCTCACCGACTGCCACGGCAGGCCCAGTCGCAGGTCGCCGGTGTGGCCGGCGATCACCCCCACGTTTCCGACGACGTTGTGGACGGTCTTGCTCCCGGCCCCGAAAACGTCGGGCGCGACAGTAGAGAAGTAGTACTGGCAGTTGATCCACTGTGCCACCACCATGGGTGCGGTCAGGATGGTCTCCAGTGCGGTGGCGTCGGTGTCGGCGTCGGCGTCGTAGGAGTGCAGGAAGGTTCGACGACGCAGGTCGAGTCCGCGCGTGACGTCGCGCGGCGCGACGATGAATGCGGCGTTGCCGGCCAGCCCCCACTCCGGGTACACCTGTGCCCAGTCGACCGCCCTGCGCCCGACGTGCCTGGCGGCGGCGCGCGGTGAGGAGCTCCGCCGAGCGCCGGGCAACACCGCGCACCTCTCGGCTGCCAGCGCCCGTCCAGCACGAGCGAGATCGGTTTCGAGCCGGTCGATGTCGGAGCGGTGGCTGGGAGGAATCAGGTGATCGTCGAGGACGGTAACGCGGTCGGTGGCGGTGTCGTGCAGAGCGGCCACCACGTGGGTGTGATCCGGGATGTCGATTCCTGCGTTGCGCAACTCGTCACGGACTTCGGACTGGTTGAGGATGTGCGCCGCAGTTCGGGCATTGGGGCCACCGCCCTGCCCACCGCAGGCGCCGCAGTCCAGTGACGCCTGATACGGGTTGTTCTCGGTGCCGCTGTGGTGCGCGCACAGGACGACAAGTCGCCCGAATCCGGCTGTCAGACCAATGGTTTTCAAGGTCACCTGCGCAAAGAGCACACGCTCGTGCAGCGGAATCGATTCCACTGTGAGCATGGTCTGCGCCTCGGGTGTGATCACGTCGCGCAGCTTTCTCCGCACGCTGGCGACGGCAGCTGGGGCCAAGGTCTTGGCCGCCGACAGCGGGGCCGCGATCCAGCCGGCGGCTTCTGCGAGGGTGAACGGGCCTGCCGGAGACTCCTTGGCAGCGTGGTAGGCCGACTCGGCCCCACCCAGGGTGATCGTGCCGCTGAGGCGACGCTCGGCGACGCTGCGGGCGTCAGGCGCGGGTTGTTCGGCGATGGTGTGATGCGGCCGGATCAGCACCGGGCAGAGGTCAGCTGGTGCACCGCCCAGGAGGTCGGTGAATCGGATGGCGACGGCGAAGAACCCGGCGAATCCGTGGGTCTGGTAACCGCCGCATGATTCGAGGTGGCGACGCAAGCCTTCTGAGCGCGTGTCGATGCACGTGACGAGTTGGGTGTGCGCGAGTTCCGGGCTGCAGGGCGGCCGGGACCCCAGGTCGGCGAGAAGCCGGTCCTGGTAGTGAGCCTCGAAGGCGTTCTGCCAGATGACAGGACGGGCAGGAGCGGGTAATGCGGCGAGGATGCGCGCCGCGGTGGCCAGGTCGGACTCGGTGGCGCCCAGGCCCCACACCGTGAAGAGGTGCGCGGCGCGATCCCGGGCGGTGGACGGGGCGGACACGACCGGCTCCGCGAGCTGATCGTCTTGGTTCTCCAGAAGCGCCGCTTCATAAATCAGTCGCATGGCCAGGTACTGCAACAGATCGATGCCGCCGTCACGATCGGCGCACCAGTTCACGTGCGCGGCCCATCCCGGCAGCCTGGTGAGATGGGCCTGCAGGTAGGTGACCCGGTTCTGACCCGAGATTCTCAGGGCGTCAAGCGCTTTCAGCACGCCGTCGTCGGGACGTTCGGCGATGCCGCGCAGCCGGGTGCGCAGGGTCCGCGGCAAAGTCCGGTCGGTCGGCGCCAGTGCCCGCCACGCGCTGTAGAAGCCCTGCTCCCTGCCGGGCATCGGCCAGCCCGCCTCGCCGAGGAAAGCTGCCATCCATTTACAGGTTTGTGCGTCGACGACGCAGGCCGCCTCAATTCCTTGTTGCTCGGCCCGAGTTCGGTACAGCCGCCGCGGTTCTGGGGCGGGAATGCCATGCAGGAGATCGGCACGCAACAGCGCGGTCGCGCTCAGCCTGCGGTTGCCAAGCTGCAAGTCCGGCTCGTCGGCCAGTATCGGGTAGCGCCGCAGGAGCGTCCGATCGAGGTCGGCGTCGGTGATCCGGCCTTCGTGGTACAGCTCGCGGAACATCGCCTCGCGAAGGGTGCCCGGTGTCCCGTAGAGGTCGCCGGCACGTCGAACGGCCTGTTCGAACGGCATGGCCTGCAAACCGGCCAGGGGGTTGACCGCGATGAAGGTATCCAGGGGATAGTGGGTCGGCAGCACCCGCGCGGCGATTCGAACGTCGCTGCGCAGTCGCGCACGCCGGGAGTCCAGTTCGGTCGACGTGGAATCGGTCATCGCGATGATCCTCCGGGGGCAGGTTGGACGGTTGCTGCGCTGAGCGCCTGGGTGTACACGGTTCGGCGCAGGGCCATGGCGACCGGGGACCGGCGCACGATCGCCAGCGCGCCGAGCAGGATGGCGGCGGCGGTCACGGTCAACCAGACTTTGAACGGAGCGACCGTGGTCTCCGGCAGCGATGGCGCGAGGAAAGCGGCAATCGCACTGATCACTGCGACGTAACCCACCGCGCAGGGCAGCAGGACGGCCGCGGCGCCGACTGCGCCGGTGATGTCGGGCCGGCGCTGTAGCCACCCCCAGGTCGCCGCCGCACCGGTCACCCAGGCGAACAGCAGCAGGGCCTGCTCGGCGGCATGAGTGTGCGTCCAGGTCGAGAACAGCCCAGTGGCGGCGAGCAATGCGGCCAATGGCAGTGCTGCGGCTGCGCTTTGGTTGAACAGCCGCCGGCGGCCATCCAGGCGCGGTGCAGCGGGCAGCGCGATGAGCCGACGATGGCGGGCGATCGCAGAGCCGGAGGAAAGGAACAGCGTGGCCTTGTAGAAGCCATGGGCCACAAGGTGGATCACTGTCGCAGCCCAGAGTCCGAGCCCACAGGTCAGGATCATGAACCCCATCTGCGCCATGGTCGAATAAGCGAGCGTGCCTTTGATGTCCGGCTTTACAAGCATGGCCGCCGCGCCGTAGGCCATCGTTGCTGCGCCCGCAGTGACGATGAGGGCGGTGGCCAGCATTGGAGTGGGCAGCGGACTCAGCCGGATCAGGAGGATCCCGCCGGCATTCACCACGCCGGCGTGGAGCAGTGCCGACACCGGGGTCGGCGCTGCCAGAGTCGCGGGCAGCCACCGGTGAAACGGGAGTTGCGCAGATCGGGACAGCGCGGCGGTGACGATCAGCACGACCACGACCAATACTGAAGCGCCGTCGAGTTGGGATGCCGGCAGGTCGGCCAGGGTGACGCTGCCCGTCATGACGTAGATCAGTCCGACGGCAAGCCAGAGGGCGCTGTCGCCGATCAGAAAGGCCAGCCCGGCACGGCGGACTCCGTCGCGAGCGCTGTCGAGATGCCAGTAGGTGCCCAGGAGGAGGCACAAGGCGACACCAGCCGCAGTCCAGCCGAGAGCGACGCCGACGATTGTCGTGGCTGTTGCCATCACGGCGGACGCTGTGGTGAGCAAGCCGGCGCCGGTCGTGAACCACCAGGCCCGCGGATCCCCTGCGAGGTAGCGCACCGCAAACGCCTGTGCCACGATGCTTACCCCGAAGATCAGCAGAAGCACCGTCACTGCCAATCGGTCGGCGCCGAAGGCGAAAACACCTGTTCCGACGGTGACCTGGTCGCCGCGGGCGGCACTCACGGCGAGTCCGACGGAAAGAATGAATCCTGTTCCCGCACAGAGAGATCCGAGCCTCGCCATAAGCATCGGCGCTCTCCGGCCGAGTGCGGCCGCTACCAGGGCAGCTGACAACGGTGCCAAGAGCAACAGCACGAGGGCGGTGGCTTCGTCCCACACCAACATACGAATCAAACTACGTGTAACGCATTGCGCGTGTCAAATGTTGTGTTTTTTCCTACACCTCTGCGAGGCCGGTCTGTAACGAACTTTTTTTCGTGTGTTACTGTTCGCACTATGACCTTGAGAGAAGGGACGCCGACGGTGCGCGCAGGAGATGTCATGATTCACCCGGTGGTCTCGGTGCGGTCCCCGACGCCACTGCGTGAAGCCGGTACGGTGCTGGCCGATTACGGCTACGCCGGCCTGCCCGTTGTCAATGGATCTGGTTGCCTTCTCGGCTCTCTCACCGCCGGTGACGTACTTCGCGGCGGCACCGCGGGTGAAGCGACGGCGAACACTGCGATGACTGCGCCCGCGGTCGCGGTGGGAGCGCAGAAGGTGCTCGATGGCTACACCGGCAAGCGTCGGTGAATCGCCCAGGTGCGGCAGGGCACTGCGCTTGTCGCCGGACACTTCGCCAGTGAGGCAGAGCGTCGGATCGCCACGGCGCTGATGCGGATGGTCTCCGGCGTCCGCGAGGTGCGCATCGGGGTGGCAATGCCGACCACCAGCTGACTTGATACCGACAATTCACCAGATTCAGGGAGACCGATGGCCGACGCAGTAGTCGTTCCACTGTGGGGATGGGCCGCACTGACCGCGGCCATCGCGGTGATGCTGGCGATCGACCTTTTCCTGCACCGCGACAACCATGTCATCAGCTTCCGCGAAGCCGCGGTGTGGTCGTCCATCTGGATTGCCGCGGGACTTGGCTTCGGCGTGATCGTCTGGTGGGCGTACGGCGCCGAGGTCTCGGGAACCTACTACGCCGGTTACCTGATCGAGAAGGCCCTGTCGGTCGACAACGTCTTCGTCTTCGCGCTGATCTTCACCTACTTCGCGGTGCCGGACCACTATCAGCACAAGGTGCTGTTCTGGGGGGTCATCGGCGCGCTGCTGTTCCGTTTGGTGTTCATCTTCATCGGCGCCGAACTGCTGGCCGCATTCTTCTGGACGGCCTACATCTTCGGGGCGTTCCTCATCTACACCGCCTACAAGATGGCCTTCCAGCACGACAAAACACTCGAACCGGACAAGAACCTGATCGTGCGATTGGTGCAGCGGCTGATCCCGACAGATCCGCGCTACCACGGAGACAAACTGTTCACCCGGGTCAACGGCAAGCGGATGGCCACGCTGCTCTTCGTCGTCCTGATCGCCGTCGAGGCGACCGACCTGATCTTCGCGATCGACTCGGTGGCCGCAGTGCTGGCGATCACCACCAGTACGTTCATCGTCTGGACCGCCAATGCCTTTGCGGTGCTGGGCCTTCGCAGCCTGTACTTCTGCCTGTCAGGGCTGCTCCGACGGTTCACCCACCTGCACTACGGCCTCGCGGTGCTGCTGGCCTTCGCAGGCGTCAAGCTCATCCTGTCCGAAACTCCGGTCGGCAAACTTCCGATTCCTTTAACTCTTGGGGTCATCGTCGTGACGCTCACAGTGTCCATCGTGTGGAGCCTGCTCGCGACACGAACCGAAAAGCCGACTAGCGACGCGCTGGATTAGTGAAATGTTTCACACGAATGGGCCGTACCATGTCTTGCGATGGTCGCTGCGAAACGAACGCCGAAGACGCCCCCGCCGGCGCGCACCCCCAAGAAGGCAGCCACCCGCGGGCGGTCGAAGAAAGCGCCCGAGGCCGGCGTCAAGGCTCTCGTCGAGTCCGGCGGTCCGCCGCGCGGGTGGACGTTCCTGACCAACCACGCCCACGTCTTGTTGTGCCTGGCGCGGGAATCGCTGACCGCCCGTGAACTGAGCCTGCTCATCGGGATCACGGAGCGCTCAGTGCAGGCCATCCTGGCCGATCTGACTGCTGAGGGTTACCTGGAGAAGACGAAGGTCGGCCGGCGCAACAGCTACTCGGTGAATCCGTCGGGACACCTGCGCCACCCGCTGGAGTCCGCGCACACGGTCGGCGAATTGATCGACGTATTGGCGTAGTCGGCGCAACGCGGATGTCGTAGCGCGGCGACCTCAGGTCGGGATGTCGGCCGCCGCGAACACCGACGGGGACCCCATTCCAGCGGGCGCAATTCGACTCATCGCGATCGGAAATTCGGCGATGGGTGAGCAGGTGGCGTAATGCCGCCGACGACATTGATCGACGCAGGTCAGCGTGGCGTTGTGGCGGCGTAAAGGCACGTCGCCCGCGCACTGCGGCGTTCGCAGCATTCGGCTGTTCACCATCCCCGCCTTACGGTCACCACCAGCACTTTCCGCTGCTGCAGCCCAAGACGACACGAGGTGAACTCGGTGACGGATCCCGTCCGCGACGCGTCGCCCGCGCCCACACCATTGCGCAGGCCGCGCGCCGACCAGGCCCGGCTTGTCGCTGACGTGATCCGCCACCAGATACATGCAGGCGGCTATCAGCACGGCCTTCCCACCGAATCCGAACTGGCCGCGGAGTTCCTGGTCTCCCGCAACGCTGTGCGGGAAGCGTTAACGGTGCTCAAAGCCGAAGGACTGATCGACAGGGAGCCCAAGATCGGCACCCACGTCGCAATCCGCAAGTACGACCACGGTCTCGACGCACTCGTCGGGCTCAAGGAAACCTTCAAAGGCTACGGAGAGATCCGCAACGAGGTGCGGGCCACCATGGTGGTGACCGCGCCGCCGTCGGTCGCGCACAAGCTTCGACTCGATTCTGGCGAGCCTGTCGTATTCGTCGAACGCCTCCGATATCTCGGCGAACTGCCCTTGAGCCTCGACATGACCTACCTCGCCCGCGATGTCGGCGAGGCCGTCATCGAGCACTCGTTGGAGACCAATGACGTCTTCTCGCTCATCGAACTCGTCACCTCTCAGCGGCTCGGCCACGCCGGTGTCGCCGTCGAGGCCGTAACGGCCGACGCACACTCCGCGGCGATCCTTCAGGTACCCGAAAACGCGGCGCTGCTGTTGCTCGAACGGCTGACCCACCTCGACGACGGCAGGCCCGTCGATCTCGAATACATCCGGATGCGCGGCGATCGAATTACGTTGCGCAGCAATCTGATAAGGGGACTGTAATGGCTCAGGTCACTCAGCGAGTGGACGTGCCCGTCACGATCGACGAATCGCTGTGTATCGAGGGCTGCACTTTGTGCGTGGAGATCTGCCCACTCGACTCCCTGGCCATCAACCCGGAGAACGGGAAAGCGTTCATGCACGTGGACGAATGCTGGTACTGCGGCCCGTGTGCCGCCCGCTGTCCCACCGGCGCCGTGACGGTCAACATGCCCTACCTCATTCGCTAGCCACCTCGAACCCCAAGGACCACGTCATGAAACGTGCACTCGCAGCGCTGCTCACGGCAGCCACCGCGGCCTCCTTGACCGCCTGCACACTCGATACGCAATCCCAGTCCGACGACACTGTCCGCGTCGTCATCGGCTACCAATCCAAGACCATCAACACCGTCACCGCCGGAACACTGCTGCGGGCGAAAGGCTTTCTCGAGCAGCGTCTCGACGACATCACAAAAGAAGGCGGCCACAAGTACGTCGTCGACTGGCAGGACTACGACACCGGCGCGCCGATCACCGCGCAGATGGTCGCAGAAAAGATCGACATCGGCTCGATGGGCGACTACCCGCTGCTGATCAACGGCTCCAAGACCCAGACCAACGAGCGAGCCAGGACCGCACTCGTTTCGGTGACGGGCTACAGCCCGACCGGCTCACTCAACATGATCGTCGTCCCTCCGGACTCCCCCGCCCGTACCGTCGCCGACCTCAAGGGGCAGAAGGTGTCCGCCAGCGTGGGCTCGGCAGGGCACGGCACCTTGGTCCGTGCCCTCGACAACGCGGGCATTGATCCGAAGACGGGCGTGGAGGTCCTGAACCAGCAACCGCAGGTCGGCGCCTCCGCACTCGAATCCGGTCAGGCGCAGGCGCTCTCGCAGTTCGTAGCCTGGCCGGGGCTCCTCGCCTTCCAGGACAAGGCCACGCTGCTGTACGACGGCGCCGAGGGCAACTATCCAACTTTCCACGGCGTGGTCGTGCGGCAGGATTACGCCCGCCAGCACCCCGAGGTGCTCGACGCGTTCCTGCAGGCGCAGCTCGACGCGACCGACTTCCTCAACGACAATCCGTTGGAAGCGGCCGAGCTCGTCGCCGAAGGCAGCGGACTGCCCGAGGAGGTGGTCTATCTCTACAACGGCCCCGGCGGAACCAGCTTTGACACCGCGCTGAAGCCGGCCTTGGTCGAAGCCCTCAAGGGTGACGTGCCGTACCTGCAGTCCATCGGCGAGTTCGCGCCGCTCGACGTCGACGGCTTCGTGTCCGATACCGCAATTCGAAAAGCCTTCGCCGAGCGCGGCCAAGACTACGAGGCCGCCCTGGCCGGCACCGCCAATCCCTCCGCACTGCGCGGGCAGGATGTGGTCTGCAACGTCGCCGTGACCGACGCCGAGCTCGCCGGTGAACTGTGGATCGACGGCGCCCCGACCACACAGCCGGCCGCCAACCCAGACTGCCTGCTGCGCGCCGTCAGAGAAGCCACCGCCGACGGTCGAACGGTTCGCGCCGCTTACATTCCCGACACCGAGTTCGGTACCCGCTGGTATGCCGACAAGTCGTTCTGGGTCCGCGACGGACAGCGCCACCTTCCGTTCGGCACCGCCGCGGGCGCCGAGCGGTACACCGACGCGCACCCAGGCGCGGCGATCGTGGATTATCAGCAGGCACTGGCAGGAGCGGTATGACCACGCCCCCCGCGCTGATGACCACCGACGTCCCCGCCGCCATCACCCCCGTCAGGCCGCCATCCAGCGCGGCGCGCAAGACGCCGTGGCTCTCGTGGCTGGTGCGCATCGGGTCGGTCACTGCAGCGGTCGGGCTCTGGCAGGTGCTGACCGCCAACGACGTTCGGCTCTGGCTGCGCTTCGACACGCTGCCCACCGTCACCGACATCGTCGCCGCCCTCGGTTCCCGGATCTCGACCCACGAGTACTGGCTCGACCTCGGTCAGTCGCTGATTCGCATCCTCACCGGGTTCGCCATCGCCGCCGTGGCCGGGGTCGTCACCGGAATCCTGCTCGGCCGATCGGCGAAGTTCGCCAACGTATTCGGGCCCCTCACCGAACTGGCCCGCCCCATCCCTGCAATCGCGATCGTGCCCGTCGCGATCCTGCTGTTTCCCACCGACGAAGCGGGAATAGTGTTCATCACATTCCTTGCCGCGTACTTCCCGATCATGGTCAGCACCCGTCACGCTGTGCGTGCATTGCCGACGCTCTGGGAGGATTCGGTGCGCACACTCGGCGGCAGCCGCTGGGATGTGATCGTGCGAGTCGTGGTGCCCGGGATACTTCCCGGAGTCTTCGGCGGGTTGTCAGTCGGAATCGGTGTCGCCTGGATCTGCGTCATCTCCGCAGAGATGATCTCCGGACGCCTCGGCGTCGGCTACCGGACCTGGCAGGCCTACACGGTGCTCGCCTATCCCGACGTGTTCGTCGGCATCATCACGATCGGTGTGCTCGGCTTCGCGACGTCGGCCGCAGTCGAACTGATCGGTCGGCGCGTCACGCGGTGGCTGCCGCGCGGTGAGGAGAAATCGCAATGACAGGGCTCACTTTCGAACTGCGGGACCTCGTCCTGAGCTACGGGGGGGCCCCGGTGGTCGACGGATTGACCCTCGACGTACGGTCCGGCGAGATCCTGGTGCTCACAGGACCCTCCGGCTGCGGAAAGTCCACGGTGCTACGGGCGCTGGCCGGGCTGCTGGCTCCCGACAGCGGGGACGTGGTCGCCGACGGCACAAGGGTCGCCACCACATCCCGGGATCGGGCCATGGTGTTCCAGGACAACGCCCTGTTGCCCTGGCGCACAGTACAATCCAATGTCGAGCTTGCGCTCGAACTCGCCGGCCGCCCCCGGCAAGGCCGCCGTGAGGAAGCCCTCAGGTGGATCGGCGACGTCGGGCTTGCCGGATTCGAGAAGTACCTGCCCAAGAGCCTGTCGGGCGGGATGCGCCAACGCGTCCAGCTCGCTCGTGGGCTCGCAGGCGCACCCCGGGCCGTCATGATGGACGAACCCTTCGGGGCCCTGGACACTCAGACGAGATCCACGATGCAGCGCCTGCTCATCGACACCTGGCGCGCTCACCCGACGACCGTCGTCTTCGTCACCCACGACGTCGATGAGGCACTCCTGCTCGGTGACCGCATCGCCGTCCTCGGCCGTGCCGGTCAGCCGTTACGGGCCCTGCTCGACGTCCCGTCCCCCCGCGACAGCTTCGTCTCACGCGCCGCGCTGCGCGCTGAGGTGATTGCCGCACTCGACCATTCGGAGCTTGTTTCCTGATGCAGATTCCCTCTCTCGACGACGCCGTCCGCCTGAACTGCGACGTCCTTGTCATCGGCGGCGGCACCGCGGGAACCATGGCGGCTCTGACGGCGGCCGAGAACGGTGCTGAGGTGCTGTTGTCGGAGAAAGCCCATGTGCGCCATTCCGGCGCGCTGGCCATGGGCATGGACGGCGTCAACAACGCAGTGATCCCGGGCAAGGCGTCACCCGAGGACTACGTCGCCGAGATCACGCGTGCCAACGACGGAATCGTCAACCAGCGCACCGTCTATCAGACCGCCACCCGCGGTTTCGCGATGGTGCAGCGGCTGGAGCGCTACGGCGTGAAGTTCGAGAAGGACGAGCACGGCGAGTACGCGGTGCGCCGGGTGCACCGGTCGGGCTCCTACGTCCTGCCGATGCCCGAGGGCAAGGACGTCAAGAAAGCTCTCTACCGCGTGCTGCGGCAGCGCACGATGCGCGAGAAGATCCGCATCGAGAACCGGCTGGTGCCGGTTCGGGTGCTCACCAGTGAAGGTCGGGCGGTCGGCGCTGCCGCGCTGAACAGCCGCACCGGGGAGTTCGTCGTGGTCGCAGCCAAGGCGGTCATCCTCGCCACGGGGGCGTGCGGCCGGCTCGGGCTCCCTGCGTCGGGCTATCTTTACGGCACCTACGAGAACCCGACGAACGCCGGCGACGGCTACTCGATGGCCTTCCACGCCGGCGCTGAGCTGTCCGGAATCGAGTGCTTCCAGATCAACCCCCTCATCAAGGACTACAACGGGCCGGCATGCGCCTACGTCGCCAACCCTTTCGGCGGATACCAGGTCAACGCACACGGCGAGCGTTTCGTCGATTCCGACTACTGGTCCGGGCAGATGATGGCCGAGGTCAAGAGCGAGATGGAATCGGCGCGCGGCCCCATCTACTTGAAGGTCAGCCACCTGCCCGACGAGACACTCAGCGCGCTAGAAGGGATACTGCACACCACCGAGCGCCCCACCCGCGGAACGTTCCACGCCAACCGGGGCCACGACTACCGCACACACGACATCGAGATGCACATCTCCGAAATCGGGCTGTGCAGTGGCCATTCCGCCTCAGGGGTGTGGGTCGACGAGAACGCGCGCACCACTGTGCCGGGCCTGTACGCGGCGGGTGATCTGGCCTGTGTGCCGCACAACTATATGATCGGCGCCTTCGTCTACGGCGATTTGGCGGGCGCGCACGCAGCATCCACCCTCGCCGACGTGACTGCGCCCCAAAGGCTTCCGGCCGATCAGGTCGCCGCCGCGCACGAGCTGATCTACCGGCCGCTGCGTAACCCGGACGGGCCTCCGCAGCCGCAGGTCGAGTACAAGTTACGCCGCTTCGTCAACGATTATGTCGCGCCGCCGAAGACGGCGACGAAGCTGTCCTTGGCCGTGGAGGCATTTCAGCGGATGCGGGACGAGGTGGCCGGGATCGGCGTCACCACACCGCATGAGCTGATGCGCGCGGTGGAGGTGTCGTTCATCCGTGACTGCGCCGAGATGGCGGCGCGGTCGTCGCTGACCCGCACCGAGTCCCGCTGGGGGCTGTATCACGACCGCAGGGACCTGCCCGAGCGTAACGATACCGAGTGGCGCTACCACCTCAACCTGCGCAAGACCGACGGCGGCGACATCGAGTTCCTCAAGCGTCCCGTTGCGCCGTACTTCGTGCCGGTGCCCGGGCTGGACGGATTGCCAAGTGGTGAAACCGAACCCATCCCTGTGGCAGAACCCGAACTCGCCGGCGGCCGGGCACCGGCATCGGAGGTGTCACGCATTGCAGCACCGGCCGCGCAGCCACCGTCCCCGCGGATCGCGGCGGTGCTGGCCATGGACGAACCCTCGATCACCGATCTGCAACCCTTCCTGGGCGATGTCGATGCCGGTGTCCGCCGAACCGCTGTGGACGTACTCACCGAGACGTTGTGCGATGGCTATTCGAAGCCGCTGATCGCCGCACTCGGCGACGAGGACGTCGAGGTGCGACAGGTTGCAGCGGACGGGATCCGTGAACTCGTCGAAGTGATACCGGATCCGAAACCCATTCGGCGGTATGTCGATTCGACAGATCCTGTCGTACGTGGTGCTGCGGTCTACGTGCTGGCCGCCCGACGCGCGGGCGACCGCGATCTGTACCGGCGCCTCGCCGCTGACGGTGACCATCGGGTGCGTATCGACGCGGTGCGCGCACTGGTGTCCGTCGACGATGTCGACGGAGTGGCCGAGGCCCACAGCGACACCAACCGCGAGGTACGCATCGCTGTCGCCAATGGCCTCGGCACATTGCGCCGCGGGGCCACCACGGTGCGGCTTCTGATCGACGATACGGATCCTTTGGTGCGGGCAGCGGCGCTGGCTGCGATCGGAGAGATCGGCTGGGATGACGCCGACGTGTCGGCGGTCGAGAAGGCACTGGCGGCGTCAGCATGGCAGATCCGCCAGGGCGCGGCACGCGCGCTGGCGGGTGCGCCGTCACCGTCAACCGCTGTTCCACCGCTGTCGCAGGCACTCTCGGATCCTCACCTTGACGTGCGCAAGGCTGCGGTGCTCAGCCTGACACGGTGGGCTTCCTCGGAGGATGCGGCCCGCCAGGCGCTCTCCGGCGCGCTGGACGACCGAGACGCCGATGTCCGCGCTTACGCGCGGCGCGCGCTGGAAGCGGCGACCTAGACTCGGCCGCCGACCCGCTCCGCGAGCGCGCGCGTCCGCACAGCGGCGCGCGGGCGTGCGTGGCATTTCACGCACGCTCGACGGAGACGAACACGCGTCGCGCACCGCGTAGTGCGGCGTGTCGCAGTGCAGACATGCGCGCTCGCGGTGCGAGTCGACGGATCAGAAGTAGCCGTTGGCCGGCGGTGTCGTTCCGTTGACAAGGTAGTTGCCGACCGCGTGCGCCTTATAGTCCAGCGGATTGTGACTGGCCACGGTGCGGATGTTGCGCCAGTGCCGGTCCAGGTTCAGCTTCCGCGACGTCGCGGACGCTCCCCCGGTGTCGAAAAGTCGTTGGGCGGCGTCCAGTGTGAGCCGTTCGGCGACGAGCTGTGCCGCCGCGACGACGACCGCGACGTCGGCCAGCGCAGACGGATCGCTTTGAGCACCGCTGTCGACCAGTGCGTCGAGAGCGTCGGCCGCCGACAGCACCAGCGCCTCGGCAGCGGCTGCGGCAGCGCCGATCTCACCGACGGCATGCAGCACGAACGGATCCTCGGCGGCACGGTTGGCCAATGAGTGGGCCGCCGGACGCGCCCGCGTCTGTACGTAGTCGACGGCACCGTTGCGCACTGCCACGGCGATTCCTGCAGCCACGGCCGCGAGGTACAGCTGCAGGAACGTGGTGCTGTGCCCGAGGTGGTTCCCGTCGGACACCGTCGTCACCTCGACCGGCGCGATCTCGACCTCGGTGAATCGAGTGGCGCCGCTGGCGGTGGTGCGCTGCCCGAATCCGTCCCAGTCGTCGAACAGCTCGACACCGGCCCGGTCGGTCGGCACGATGACCTGCACGTCATTGCCGCGGGCATCAATTGCCGACACTGCGATGACGTCGGCGTAGAGCGTTCCTGTCGAATAGAACTTGTGGCCGTTGAGCCGCAGTACGCCGTCGGCGTCGGGCAGGACGGTGGTGTCCGAACTGCCTGGCGTGCGGCCCTTCGCGTCGGTGATGGCATTGCCGAAGACGAGGCCGGCGTTGATCTTCGGAAACCACTCGAACCGCTCGGCCTCGGTGGCCCGGTTGCTCAGCAGGCGTTCGGCGAAACCGAAGTGGGCCCGAAGGGCCTGCGCCACGTTGGAACTCCCTGAAGCAATGTGGATCACAGCGGACAGCACGTCCCGCACGCTGCCGCCGGGGCCGCCGTACCGCTTCGGCACCCGCAGGCTCAGAACGCCGGTGCGGCGCAACTCGGTGACCGCGTCGTGTTGCAGGACCCGTTCCCGTTCGGCAGATGGATCCTCGGCCCGCAGGGCCTCGACGATCGGCGAGAGCCGTGCCAGACGCTCGGCGACGTCGCCGGTCACTTCACCGGTAGCCGTGACGGTCATCATCGCTCCTTGGGTCAGCGGAATCGGGGAATGAGGTGTTCGGCGAACCGGTCCAGTTCGGTTTCGATCGGCTGGAACTGCAGCATGAACAGCTCGATGCCCGCGGCGTGGAACGCCGAGATCCGGTGGGCGACGGTGTCGTAGCTGCCGACCAGGCCCGCGAGCGTGCCGCCGTTCGAACCGACGCGGCTGGTTCCCGCCAGCACCTTGTACATCTGAGTCTTCGGGTCGGTGCCGCCGGAGATCTCCGGGCGGACCTCGGCGTCGACAAGCGCCTGCAGGTGCTCGGCCTCCGCCTGCGCCTCGGCATCGGTCTCCCGGGCGATCACGAACGCCGACAGGCCGAACCGCAGCGGCGGGCCGGCGGCCCGGCGCGATGTCAGATCGGCGATGACGTCCTCGGTGTCGGCCAGTGGCCTGCCGTTGATGAAGAAGACGTCGGCGGTCGCCGCCGCGAGCGCGCGGCCCGGCTCGGACTCCCCACCGACGTACACCGGGGGCACGCTTCGCGGCACCGGCCGCACCAGCGCAGGCTGCCGTCCGCCGGTGTCGACCTGCTTACCAGCCCACAAGGCGGTCACGGTGTCCAGCCACTCCCTGGTGTGGGCGTAGCGGTCATCGTGGTCCAGGCCGCCGACGCCGAGGGCTTCCAGCTCTGGCAGGAACCATCCGCTGACCACGTTGATCGAGAGGCGACCGGCTGAGATGTCGGAGATGTTCGCGGCAATCTTGGCGAACACCAACGGGTTCAACAGCAACGGCTTGATCGCTCCGATCAGCTCGATAGTCTCCGTCGCTTCGGCCAGGGCTGCCAACGTCGACCACGTCTCGAGCACGTCGTCCTCGACGTCACTGGGATGGATCACGTGCTGGGCCACCAGCGTCGCGTCGAATCCGACCCTTTCGGCGTGCACGATGAGGTCGCGGTTGCGGCGGTAGCTGGCATCCGGCGGGTCCAGCGGGTGGTGGCGGGCACCATGATTGCCGTACACCGGTGCCCATACCCCGAACCGGGGCGCGGTCACTGCTGCCCGAATCTCCGCTTCGCTCACGACGTGGCCAGGTAGCGGTGACGTTCCCAGTCGCTGACGTGACCGACGTACTGATCCCATTCGCTGCGCGCGATCGCGGCGAAGTCGAGCACTGACTGCTCGCCGAGGATGTCCAGGATGGTGTCGTCCTGAATGGCCAACGCGACAGCGGTTCCCAATGAATCGGGAAGCGGTGTGCCCTTGCCGTAAAGGTTCCCTCGCGCGGCCTGCGGCGGTTCCCGCCGCGCCTCCAGTCCCGCGATGATCGCCGCCAGGGCCGACGCGATCAACCAGTACGGGTTCGAATCGGAGGCACCGGAGCGTAATTCGATGCGCGAAGACCCGGGCGCGTCTTCGATCAGCGAGCGGATGGCGGCGCTGCGGTTGTCTCGGCTCCAGTTCACCGTGTCGGGTGCGAACGTGTCAGGCGCGAACCGGCGGTACGCGTTGACGGAATGCGCGCCGAACAAAGTGATCGAAGGCAGGTGTTCGAACAGGCCCGCAATGGCGTACCGCGCATCCCGGCTCTCGGCACCATCCTCCGGATCGAAAACGGGCTGGTCGTCGCGCCACAGCGAGATATGCAGGTGCGCAGAGCTTCCCGAGTGCTCAGAGAAGGGTTTGGGCATGAAGCTGGCGAGTTTACCGTGCCTGCGCGCCACCTCTTTGGCGGCGTATTTGAGCCGGGCACTGTCGTCGGCCGCGGCCAGTGCGTCGGTGTACACCAGGTTGGTCTCCACCTGTCCCGGTCCGTACTCGGTCTGGATACCTTCCAAACGCGTGAAGGCGCCCAGGGTTTCGTACAGGTCGGCGATCAGCGGGTCGAGCGCGTTCGCGTTCTCCAGAGAGTAGGCCTGGATCCGGTCGATGATCGGCGACCCGTCGGTGTTCAGTAGATAGAACTCGAACTCGACGCCGACCTTGGCCGTGTACCCCAGACCTTCCAGCCGGCTGAGTACCCGACGCAGCACGCCGCGGGCGTCCAGCAGCGACGGAGTGCGATGATGAGTGACGATGTCGGAGATGACGTGACCGACCCCCGGCCGCCACGGTAGCCGTGTGAGCGTCGAGAAGTCCGGCACCGCATACACATCCGGATATCCGCCATCCCAGTTCGTCAGATTCAGCGAGTCGATCACTGTGCCGTCGGTGTTCCATCCGAGTGCCGCCTCGCAGAATGCGAAACCGGTACCGGTGGCTCGATCGAGGAACTGGGCAGCCGGGATGCGCTTGCCTGCGGCGTGGCCGAAGGGGTCGCTCCACGCGACCTCGATCTCGGTCAGCGAGCCGTCGGCAATCCCTTCCCTGACCCTGTCTGCACCCACGGTGACGGCACGCTCGGACAACTGGGTCATGCCGACACCTTGCGGCCGACCACGGTGCCCGCGACGAATGCGCCGACGAGCAACCCGATGATGACCCACGCAAGAACACCTGAACCGCCGACGAGGTCGCTGAGGTTGGTCAGGATCAGCACCAGCGATCCGAGCAACCCGACTAGCCCGAGCGCCGGGGCGATGCGCACCCGCCACTGTGATTCACCGCGACGGTCTTTGCCGAAGAACACCAGGACCGCCACACTGGTCGCGATCAGCAGCACCACGATGCCGACCGTCGTCGCACCCGCGAACCATGTGTAGAACTGCGCGGCAGGATCGAGCTGGAACACCACCGCCAGCACTACGCTGACTGCCACGACACCGGAGATCAACAGCGAAGCCGTATGTGGGGAGCCATGTTTGGTGTGCGGGCGGCTCAGCGACGCCGGCAGCACATCTTTCTGCGCGAGCGCGAAGATATAGCGCGAGGCCACATTGTGGAACGCCAGGATGCACGCGAAAAGGCTGGTGAAGTACAGCACGGTGATGACGTCGGCACCGAATACGCCGATGTACCGTGCCGCTGTGTCGCCGAGGAAGGTGGCACCGTTGTCCGTGGCCTGAGTGACGGCCTGATCGTCGCCCCATGCCGAGACCAGTGCCCAGCTCGTGATCGCATAGAAGATGCCGATGAGGAGCAGCGACGCATAGGTAGCGCGCGGGATCGTGCGCTCAGGAGTGCGGGCCTCGTCGCGGAAGATCGCGGTGGCCTCGAAGCCGACGTAGCTGATGATCGCGAACAGCAGGCCGATGCCGAGGGATCCCGAGAAGATCGCGTCCGGATTGACAATGCCCGACGACAGCCCGTGGTCACCGCCACGCACGACGATGACGAGGTCCAGCACTGCCACGATCGCAATCTCGGCGGTCAGCAACACCGCGAGCACGCGGCTGGACAACTCGATGTTGCGGTAGCCCAGGTACGTCGTCACGGCGAATGCGACCGCGGCCACCACCCACCACGGGATCGCGGGCCCGCCGAACAGCTCGATCACACCGGCTCCGGCCGGGCCGAGCAGGCCGTAGACGCCCGCTTCGAGCGCCACGTAGCTCACGATCGCCACGAACGCGATACCGATGCCGACAGGATTACCCAGCGACTGGCGAACGTAGGAGAAGAAGGCGCCCGCCTCTGCAACGTGCGGTGTCATCGCGGTGAAACCCGCCGAGAACAGCAGCAAGATGACGGTCGCCGCGATGAACGTCGCCGGAAAACCCGCACCGTTGCCTGCGGCCAGACCCAGCGGAACCACCCCGCCGATCACACCGAGTGGTGCCGCCGCCGCGACGACCATGAAGACGATCGACGCGACACCGAGATTGCCCCGCAGCCGGCGCGAATCAGGTGGCGCGTCTGGGTTTGCTACCAATCCCTCACCGGGCAACGTTGCTTCAGACATTACGGGCGTCCTTCGGGTGTCATGGGATGATGCTCACCGCACCGTAGGGACGCAGCACTCGTTGCTCAATTATTGCGGTCAGCGTGAATTGTTTTATCTGCCGCGGTGTGTCGGTGGCACGCCGCGCTCCCGCGGCGTCGTCGCACCCCAGATGCCGTACCGCTCCGGCACCCGCACCGCGTGCTCTCGGCAGCGATTCAGGACCGGGCAGTCCCGGCAGATTCGCTTGGCCTTCTCTTCCCGTTCGCGGCGGTCGGCGCGGCGATCCCCGTCGGGGAAGAACAAGTCTGCCGGATAGTCCAGGCAACTGCCTCGCAGCTGCCAACTCCAGTAGTCCTCTGCCTCGAGTTCGGCTGCCTGCCAGACCGCTGTCATGAAGGGATCGTCACGCAGAACCGCAGCCGGGCCCAGACATCAACTCCATGTGAGCTTTACCAAGTGCACAGCCCGGCGTCCATCAAACGCGGGCCGCGCCAGACCGGCCAAGTCGGCGCAGCCAAGGCTTTCGACGCGGCGCCGCTTGCGAGGCGATTCCGCTCTGCCTCGCCGGCGACGGAGAAATCACGCTGCGCACATCTCCTCTGGGGTCGCGTAGTCGCGGGCAGAATATTCTCCGCGGACCGATCATCTGTGTCGCGGACGATCCCGCCAGGAATCATCTGGGCGCCCCGACAGTTCTGGTGCAGGACCACGAACGAGAATGAGGAGTGCCGGTGTCTGTCGAAGACTCCCCAGCCAGAGACCCCGTTGGCGAATCATCGCCTGTGCACCTCGCTGTCGCCCTGGACGGGACAGGATGGCACCCGGCGTCGTGGCGGGAGCCGGACGCGCGGCCCACCGATCTTCTGGACGCCGGCTACTGGGCCGATCTGGTGACCGAGGCAGAACGGGGCCATCTGGACTTCGTCACCATCGAAGATGCCCTCACACTGCAATACGAGGACCCGTCACACGTGGACGACCGGGTCGACCGGGTTCGCGGGCGTCTGGACGCAGTGTTGATCGCGTCGCGGGTGGCACCGCTGACACGCCATATCGGTGTGCTTCCGACCGCGGTCGTCACGCACACCGAACCGTTTCACCTGTCGAAGGCCATCGCCACGCTCGATTACGTCAGCCTGGGCAGAGCCGGGGTGCGCGTCCAGGTCACCGCCAGCCCGGAGGCGGCGCGCCACTTCGGCCGCCGTGACATCACGCAGACGTCACCGGCAGAGCTCATCACCGAGGCTGCGGACTACGTCGAGGTACTACGGCGATTGTGGGACAGCTGGGAGGACGACGCCGAGATCCGCGATGTGGCGACGGGGCGCTTCGTCGACCGCACGAAGCTGCACTACATCGACTTCGAGGGCGCCTCCTTCTCCGTCAGAGGACCGTCGATCACTCCGAGACCCCCGCAGGGCCAACCCGTCGTTGCTGCGTTGAGTCACGGGGAGGCCACTCACAGCCTCATCGCCCGCAGCGCCGACGTCGGATTCGTCACTCCGCGCGACACCGCCGAGGTCACCGCGGTTGTCGACGCCATCTCGGCGCGAGCACGTGTAGAGGGACGCTCGGTTCTGGTGTTCGCCGATCTTGTGGTCGTGCTCGATCAGAGCCCAGCTAGGGCACAGGAGCGCCGGCGTCGCCTCGATGAACGTGCCGGCTCCGAATTCACCAGTGACGCCGGAATTTTCACCGGGACCCCGGCCCAGCTCGCCGACCTCATCGAAGCATGGCATTCTGCGGGCGCCGCGGGATTGCGCTTGCGCCCGGCCACGCTCCCTCACGATCTCACCCAGATCACCGACGGACTGGTGCCGGAGTTGCAGCGACGCAGGGTATTCCGCGGTGCGTACGGCGCGACCCTGCGCGAGATTCTCGGACTGTCCCGGCCGGCCAACCGCTACACCTCGGTCTGATCTCACCAGGAGGACCCGATGAGCAAGCCGATTAAGCAGATTCATCTCGCCGCACACTTTCCCGGCGTCAACAACACCACCGTCTGGAGCGACCCCTCGTCAGGAAGCCATATCGAATTCGATTCGTTCGTGCGGTTCGCGCAGACGGCTGAACGGGGGAAGTTCGACTTCATGTTCCTCGCCGAGGGATTGCGACTACGCGAGCAGGGCGGTGAGATCTACGACCTCGACGTTGTCGGACGCCCAGACACCTTCACGGTGCTCGCTGCGTTGGCCGCGGTCACCGAGCACCTGGGCCTGGCCGGCACGATCAACTCGACATTCAACGAACCATACGAGGTGGCACGGCAATTCGCGACGCTCGACCACCTGTCCGCGGGTAGAGCTGCCTGGAACGTCGTCACCTCCTGGGACGCCTTCACCGGCGAAAACTTTCGCCGGGGAGGTTTCCTCGCCGAAGACCAGCGCTACGAACGCGCCGAGAGCTTCTTGAACGCGGCTAGGGCACTGTTCGATTCATGGCGAGGTGACGAGGTCGTCGCCGACAAGGACCGTGGCGTGTTCCTGTCGGACGCCCAGGCAGGCACTTTCGCCCATCAGGACGCTCACTTCGATATCAGCGGTCGGTTCAACGTTCCCCGCAGCCCGCAGGGTAGGCCGGTGATCTTCCAGGCGGGCGACTCCGACCGCGGACGCGAATTCGCGGCATCGAGCGCCGATGCCATCTTCTCCAGGCACGGCACCCTGACCGAGGGGCAGACGTTCTTCGCCGACGTCAAGGACCGACTGGCGAAATACGGCCGCCGCCATGACGAACTGCTCATCCTGCCCGCCGCGACCTTCGTTCTCGGCGACACCGACGCCGAAGCCGCCGACATAGCCCACGATGTCCGACTGGCACAGGTGTCACCCGCGACGGCAATCAAATTTCTCGAACAGCTGTGGAACCGCGACCTTTCCGATCACGACCCCGACGGACCGCTTCCTACGGTCGATCCAATCGTCGGTGAGAACACCATTGCACACGGCAGGGCCAGCGTGCGGATGTACCGCGACCCCGTGGCCACCGCCAACGAGTGGCGCGCCAGAGCCGAGGCCCAAAAGCTGACCACCCGGGAACTGATCATCGAAGTCACAGGACGTCAGAACTTCATCGGGTCTGCTGCGACCGTGGCTGATTCGATCAACCACCTCGTGCAGTCCGATGCCAGCGATGGCTTCATTCTCGTACCCCACGTGACACCGGACGGGCTCGCTCCTTTCGTCGAGAAGGTGGTTCCGATACTGCAGGAGCGTGGCGTGTTCCGAGAAGAGTACAGCGGCACGACCCTGCGGGAGCATCTGGGACTGAGGCATCCCGACCAGCAGTCTCGCGTCTCCCGCCTCGATGTCGGCTGACGGGCGGCGCGTGCGTCCGGTCGCGGGTCACGTCGGCCGCGGCCAGCGGTGCCATCAGGGACCCGTCAGCATCGATTGCCATGTCGTGTGTTGGGGGTGCGCAAGGTCCGCCCGGGTGTAGCGGCGTCCATCCGGGCCGATGTAGTCGCCGGTTGCCGGGTCGTAGGGAGCGAATGCGATCGGCGGTGCGGACACAGGCGGACCGAGGGCCGTCGGCGGGTTCGGCTGCGCGATCGCCTCACCCGTACCCGCCGGCGGAGTGAGGCGCGGGTCGGTTCCGGGCGCGTACTCCGGGACGCCCTGGCCCGACAGGGTCGCGTTCGGATCGCCCTTCCAGTTGAAGCCGTCGTTGAGCGGCACGTACTGGCGATCGCTTTCGCAGAGCTCAACGGTCGGCGCCCGCTTGGCCGGATCGTTGGCGCACGGAATGTTGCGTACACCACGGACGTTGAGCGGCGAGTCCTGCGGCACTCGGCAGTACAACTCCCCTGCCGGGCGTTCCGGGGCGTCGACGTCGGATGGTGAACGCTGTTGGCGTACAGGCAGAAAGCCGGTATTACAGGGCGGCGGCAGGTTCAGGTTGAGATTGAAGTCCAGATAGATGCCCCGGTAATCCTGTTTGGTACCGGAGTTGGCCAGCGCGATCGCCGACATCACCGCGGTGCCTTGCGGGTACAGGACCAGCAGCTGCTCGAGGTTGGGGCGGTACGTCACGGCGATCTCACCAAGGCTGACGAGATTGGCCAGCAGCATCGGCAGCGCTGGGGCCAGGCGGTCGAACAAAGCCTGACCCTCTGCCAGCGCCGGGCCGCCTTGGCTGAGGAGATCCCCGAACGCGGCGTCCTGTGCCTGTAACTGCCCCGTGATCGATGACACCCGGTGCGCCCATGTCTCAATCGAATCCGCGGTCTGAACCTGGGACTTCAGCACCGGCGGCGCCTCGTCGATCAGCCGGGTGATCGAGTCCACCGTCTGTCCCGCATCGATGGCCAAGGCGGTGGACCCGTCGATGATGCGCCCCAGTTCGGGGCCCAGCCCCCCGACCGCCGTAGCGGACTCGTCGACGACGGTGCGCAGGTTCTCCGGCGGGATCGCCAACAGCGCGCGGTTCGTCGCATCCAGCAGGCCTCCGATCTCGGGAGGAACCTGCGTACTGCCCGCGGGGATGACGTCGCCGTCCCGCAGGAACTCGGTGCTGATGCTTTCGGCCCCGGGGGTCAGCTCGACGAACTGTTCACCGACCGCCGAGCGGCTGTGCACCGCCGCCCTGACCCCAGCGGGTATGGGAATGTCGGAATTCAGCTTCAGGTCGGCGCGCACGCCGTCGTGCGTGACGTCGATTGACGTCACCCTCCCGACCTCGGTGCCGCGGTAGGTGACCACCGACGTCGGATAGAGACCTCCGGATGCCGGTAGTTCCAGCGTCACGTCATAGCGCCCGATCCCGACCAGCGCCGGCACGTTGACGAAGCTGAAAGCCATGATGCCGCAGGCGACTACGGTGACAATTGCGAGGATTGTCAGCTGGATCCAGACGGTCCTGGACAATCGCAACACCTCAGTACCCTCCCCAGCGATAAGGGGCGATGAGGGGGTTGCCTGCGGTGTACGGGCTGGGCATCTGACCGATGGTGCGCCCCCACTGCAACTCCAGCTCGGTGAGGTCGCCTTCCCAGCGCGTGCCGGTGAAGATGCTGGCGTCTATGCGGCTCAACGTCAGGTCGACAACGAGCGTGATGTTGGCGAAGTCGCCCCGAAACCAGTTGGGGATCGTGCTTTTCACCCACGGGTAGGTGGCCAGAAAGTCGAGGCCCTTCGTCAGCGACGGCCCCGCGTCGGCCAGCGACCTCAGCACGGGGGCGATGTTGCGTAGGTTCGACACCAGAGATTCCTTGGTCTGGTTGACCGTCGAGGTTGCGATCGCACTGAACTTGCCGAGTGCGTCGATGGCCTCGGCGATCTTGTCCCGTTCCTCGGCGAGCACCGCGAGAGCCTGCGGAATCGTGGTCAGCGCTCGGTCGACGACCTGATCCTTGGCAGCGACCTGCGCGGCAAGACCGTTGAGTTGTTCTGTCGCGGTGATGATGTCGTCCGTCTGCACGTTGAGCTCACGAATGAACGTGTCGAGTTGTGCGAGCAGGCTGCGCATCTCGTCTTCTCGGCCTGCGAACGCCACAGCCAGAGATTGGTTGATCTCCTGCAGCTGCCCCAGCCCGCCGCCGTTGAGCAGGATGGACACCGACGCCAGCGTCTGTTCGGTGGTCGGGTATGTGCTCGCCGCCGACAGCGGAATCACCGAGCCGTCGTGCAGCTGGCCGCGCGGGGGTTCGCCGACGGGTGGCGCCAGCTCGATGTGCATGGACCCGAGCAGGCTCGTCTGTCCCACTTTCGCCGTCGCGTTCCCGGGCAGCTGGACACCGCCGTCGATGCGCATCGTGACCAGCGCGTGCCAGTCCTGCACCTCGATCTTCGTGACGTTGCCGACGTTGACGTCGGCCACCCGGACCCTGGTGTTCTGCTGGATGACGACGACGTCGGGCAGTTGCGCCTGGATGGTGTAGGAGCCGTCGCCACCTCCTGCGGTACCCGGCAGCGTCAGCGAGTTCAGGCCTCGCCACTGGCATCCGGTCAGCGCCAACAGCAGCAGCAGCGCTGCGGTGGCCCCCTTCACGGGGTGCCCGCCGGGACCATCAGACCAGGAAGTCCCAGAGCGGGATCGGTCGGAGTGGCCGCCTCTGCGGGCAGCACGGGCGGTAACAGCGCCTGCGCGGGAGCGGCGACCGGCACCGCGGGTGGCAGGTTCGGGTTGAGTCTGGGCTCGCTGTAGGTGATCTCGTTAGGACGTGCGGCGGCGCCGACGAAGGGGTTGACGCCCAGCGGCGGAAAGTTGTACTGGCGGTTCTTGATGATCGGCGCCAGGTATTGCACGCAAAGCTTGGAAGACTGCTCCCAGTTCTGCCGCGACGCTGCCTGTATTGCGCTGCAGATGAATTGGACGGTGTTGGCGAAGTTCACCGGCGCGAGGATGCCCGTCACGGCGCTCTGCGCGGGCTGGTAGATGTTCATGAAGTTCTGGAACACCGTGGGTGCGATGTGCAGCACCTGCTTGATGTCGCCCCGGCTTTCGTGCATCGCCGACGTGATGGTGTTGAGCCTGTCGAACGTGACACCGAGACCTTCGCGGTTCTCGGTCAGAAATCCACGGAGGTCCGTCACTGCCGCGTCGAGTCCCTCTGTGGCGTCGGCGAACTCGTTGGGGCTGTTGTCGAGGACCGTGGTGACCGTCGCCAGGTTCTCGTTGAACGCGGCCAGCAGGTCGCTACTCGAGGACAGCGCTGTCACGAGCAACTGGAGGTTGCGCACCGTGCTGAAGATGTCCTTGCTGTGGTCGCCGAGGGCCGACAGGGCCTGCGACAGCTTGATGACGGTCTCGCGTGCGGTTGCGCCTTCGCCGCGCAGGTTGGCCGCAGCGGTGTTGACGAACCCCCCGACAGGACTCACGCCGCCCGGCGTTGTCGGCTGCAGCGAATCGGTGAGCTTCTCCAACTGCGTGCGGAAGTCGTCCCATTCGACGGGAACCGCGGTGCGTTCCTGCGGGATCGTCGCGCCCGCCTCCAATCGGGGGCCGCCGGAGTACACCGGGACGAGTTGAACGGCACGGGCGGTGACCAGAGACGGCGACAGGATCGCGGCGCGCACGTCGGCGGGCAGCGAGTACTGGGAGTCGACCGAGAAGGTCACCCTCGTGTTCTGCGGCTGTGGTTCGATGCGGTCGACGGTGCCGACGGCGACACCCAGGATGCGGATCTCATCCCCGGCGTAGAGACCGTTCGCGTTGGCGAAGTAGGCAACGAAGGTGTTGCGGCCGACGTTGCCCCACCATGGGGTGGCGACGACTGTGATGCTTACGACGAGGGTCAGTACCAGGCTCACTGCCGTGCCGATGCGCAGCGTGCGGATCGAGATTGCCATCTCACTGCCCTCCGTGCGGCGCGTCGGGTACCGGTGGACCGAACGTGGGCGTCGGCAGCTCACCGGTCGCGGGTCCGAGAGCCGGCGGCCCGGGAGGTGGCCCGCCGGGCGCAGGCGCGGGCAGCGGCGGGCGGTAGGGATAGCAGCCGGTCGGCCCTGGCAGCGGAAGGCCGGGTGGCCCGCAGCCCTGGTCTCCTGGGTTGCCGGTGATGGCATCGGGCAACGTCAGCCGGGGTTCGCCACCTTGGCCGGTGCGCGGGAACGGCACCGGCAGCGCGGGAGTTGCGGCTTGGCCGACACCCGGATCGACGAGTTCGGAGGGAACCTTCACGCTGGGATCAAGTCCCAGGTCGGAAAAAGCGGCGTCGATGAAGGGTTGCGCGAACTGGCCAGGCAGTAGGTTGACCAGCGAGGCTTTGAAGAACGGACCGGCGCCCAGCACCTCGCCGAACGACATCGCGTAGCGCCGCAGCAGATACAGCGTGCGCTGCAGCTCCTGCTTACGGTTGTCGAGGATGTCCAGCACACCATCGAGCTTGTCCACGGCGGGCTTGAGCCGGGTCCTGTTGTCGGCGACAAGGGCCGAAATCTCATGCGACACCGAGGTCAGATTGTTCATCAGCGCATCGACCGAATCACGCTGCGCCACAAGCTCCGCCAGGAGTGCGTTGGAGTTCACCACCAAGGCCGCGATCTGGTCGCTACGCTTGCTCAGCACCGCGGTGACACTGTTGGCGTTGGCCAGCAGGTTGCGCAGTTGATCGTCGCGAGCGTTCAGCGTGTCGGAGAAATCGGCGACGCTACGCAGTGCGGTCTTGAGTTCGGGCGGAGTGTCGGCGAAGGTCTGCGCCAACGTGGTCAGCGACTCCGAGAGCTGCGTGGTGTCGAGCGCACTGATCGTCGTCGTCAGCTCGCCCAGCGCCGTCGGCAGGTCGTACGGCGACGTGGTGCGGTCCAGAGGAATTGCCGCCGAGAGGGTTCCGTCACCGCGCGGTGTCAACTCCAGCATCTTCGTGCCGAGCACTGTTTCGGTCTTGATCGCCGCTTCGGTCCGGTCACCGAGTTCGACGCTGTCGCTGACGGTGAACTCGACACGTACCGCGGTGCCGTCGAGTGCCACGTCGGACACCCTGCCGACACTCATTCCGGAGACCCGCACGTCACTACCCGCCTTGATGCCGCCCGCCTCGGAGAAGAATGCGGAATAGTCGTTGGTGCGCTTGATGAACGGCAACTCGTCGTAGGAGAACGCGGCGATGACGGCGAAGGTCAGGATGAGGATCCCGACGATGCCGACGGTGGATCGGTTGCGTTCGGCGAGCGGCTTGACCATAGGCTTCTTCACTTGGGTGTGCACCGTCCCGAGTCCTGGCCCGCCACCTTGACGAAGACCGGTTGGCCGCCTTTACCGTTGAGTTTGAGCACCGCGTCGCACAGGTAGAAGCCGAAGTAGTCGCCGTACAGTCCCTGGCGGGCCAGGATCTGGTAGGCATCGGGCAACGTCTTGACGAGGTCGTCGACGTAATCCCGATCGGCCATCACCTGCCCCGCCACCCGATCCGTCTGCGTGACAACCTCTTTGATCGGCTCGCGGGCCACCGTCAGGAGGTCGGCGACGGTTCCTGCGGCGGAGTTGATGTAGGCCACCCCGGTCGCGATGTCGTCCCGGCGGCCGGCAAGCGCCTGCACCAACTCCGACAGTTTGTCCAGGCTTTTGGCGAACTGGTCGTCGCGCGTGGCGAACGTGCCGAGTACGGTGTTGAGATTCGTGATCACCTGGCCGATCAGCTCGTCGCGCCCCGCGAGTGTTGCTGTCAGCGTCGACGTCTGCGCCAGAACCGAGGAGATCGTGCCGCCCTGGCCCTGGAACACCCGGAGCAGTTCGCCGGACAACGCGTTGACCTGGTCGGGATCCAGCGCCCGGAACAGCGGGCGGAAGCCGCCGATGAGAGCGTCGACGTCGAGCGCCGGTGCCGTACGTGCGACGGGGATCGTTGCGCCCGGTTGCAGTATGCGCACCGATCCGGGCGCGTCCTCGAGGGCGAGATAGCGGTCGCCGATCAGATTCTCATAACGCACCACCGCCCTGGTCGCCTCGGTCAGCGTCAGATTGCTGTCCAGGTTGAACTCGACGGTGACGGTGCCGTCCTTGTGCAGCGTCATGTCCCCAACCTTGCCGACCTCGACACCGGCGATGCGCACAAAGTTGCCGCCTTTGAGGCCGGAGACATTCGTGAACACGGCGCTGTAGGCGGAGGTGGAATCGAATCGGAACTGGCCGAAAACCGTTACCAGCGTGAACATGAAGATCAGACACACGCTCGTGAAGACTGCGACCAGAACGGCGACCTTGCGGCTGCGTCCCCTCACGGCTGACCTCCCGGCGGGGGCGCATACAGCGGTGTGCCGTCAGGCCCGTACAGCGGTGCGCCATAGGGCGGTGCCCCGGGGTAGGCAGGCAGGGGGCCGGGCGCCGGGCCGCCCGGGTAGCGGATGCGGGGCGGCTCGGGAACCGCCTTGGTGACCGGGAAATAATTGGCGATACCGGGGAACCCGATACCGGGGTTGGGCCGCACGTCCAGACCGGTTCCGAATCCCGTGTCGGTGACGAGGTACTTCACCGGGAAGTTCTTGCTGACGTCCGGCAGCGAGCCGCAGCTCGGTTTACCGCCGGGCCCTCCGGTGGCGTTGGTCTTCGGAAGGTTCTGCGGATACCGGTAGGAGTCGTCCCCGAACAGCAACGCGGCGTCCATGATGACGGATTTACCGTTGCCGCCCAGTGCATCACGGCCGCCGTTGTCCAGAAACCACTGCGCTCCCTGGAACAGGCAGGTGTAGGTCGGCGAGTATTTCATCAGCAGCGCGGTCGTCGGGTCGAGGATGTTCATGGCTCGAACGAGCGCGGGCTGATTCCCGCCGACGGTGTTGACGCCTGCCTGCGCGAAGCCGACCGCTGACAGCAGGAGACCGTCGAGCGCCTGCGCCTGCGCGGTCAGTGTCCCGCTGGTCGTGGAGAAGGAATCCAACACCGCCAGGATGTCCTGTGCCGCATCGGAATACGTGGCCATGGTCTGACCGAACAGCTGCCAGTCCTCCCGCACGGTCGCCATCCGCGGGTTGACGGCGAGCAGCACAGTGTTGGCACCGGTAATCGCCTGGCCGATCGCGTCACCCTTGCCGCGCAGAGACTCCGCGACCGCGGTCAATACGGAGTTCAGCTTTGCGGGATCGATGGACTGCACAACCGACATCAGGTTCTCGAAGACGGTGTTGACCTCGACGGTCACATTCCGTGAGCGCAGCACGGCGCCCGGCTTCAACGGTTCCCGGCCGGGATCGTCGGCCGGCACGATCAAGTCCACGTATTTGGCTCCGAAAGCGCTGCTTGACTTGATCTCGGCGCCAACGTTGCTCGGCAGCAAAGCAAACGGGCCAGGGTCGATCTTGAGCTTCAGCGTCGACAGATCTTCACCCGTGGCGCTCGTCTGCGCCCCGATGCCGTCGACCCTGCCGACCTCGACCCCTCGGAGCTTGACCTTGGCGCCGTTCTCCATCACCAGACCGGACCGATCGGAGACCACGGTCACCGGCACTGACCGCTTGAGTGTCCCCGAGAACAGCAGGACGGTCATCGCGCTGATTGCGATGACGACAAGGAAGAGCACCGGGGCCCACCAGATCGGGTCGACTCCGCTACCACGGGGAGAGTTGTCTTTCATCGAGTCATCCCGAGAGGTGGAAATTCCCCGACTGCCCGTAGACGGACAGTGTGATCGTCAGCAGCACGAAAACCGTTGCAGTCACCGAGGTGCGGACCGCCCGCCCGACAGCCTCGCCAACGCCCGCCGGACCTCCGGTCGCCGTGAAGCCGTAATAGGTGTGCACGACCATCACCGCTGCCGCCATGGACAAAGCGGCGATGAACGACCACAGCAGATCGGTGGGATGCAGGAAGGTCGAGAAGTAGTGGTCGTAGACGCCACGGGATTGCCCGTAGACGACGGTGGTGCCGAAGCGCGTCGCGAGAAACGACATCAGCACCGCGACGGTGTAGAGCGGGATGACCACGAGCACGCCGGCCACGATCCGGGTGGACGCCAGGTAGGTGATGGCGCGGATGCCCATCACCTCAAGCGCATCGATCTCTTCGTTGATGCGCATGGCGCCCAACTGCGCGGTGGCACCGGCGCCGATGGTCGCCGCGAGCGCCACACCCGCCGTCGCCGGGGCGATGAACCGGACGTTGAGAAAGGCGCCGAGAAACCCGGTGAGCGCCTCGATTCCGACGTTGGACAGCGTGTTGTAGCCCTGCACCGCGATCAGTGCCCCGGTCGAGAGCGTCAGAAATCCGATGATGACCACCGTGCCGCCAATGACGGCCAGCGCTCCTGTCCCCATTCCCATCACGGCGATGAGGCGCAGCACCTCGGCGGGATAGCGCCGCACCGCGTCTGCGGTGGACGCCAGGGCATGACCGTAGAAGGCTGTCTGCTCGCCGAGCTTCCGGGTGCGATCGACAGCGCGCTCATAGGTGGTCATGGCGCCACCTTCACACCGAACGCGGTGGCCAGGATGTTGATGAGGAACAGCGCCATGAACGCGAACACGACGGTCTCGTTGACCGCATTGCCGACCGCGGTGGGGCCGCCGCCCACGGAAAGTCCCTTGTAGCAGGCAATCAGGCCAGCAGACAAGCCGAACAGCAGTGCTTTGACCAGCGAGACGATCACCTGCGGTAGGCCCGTCAGCAGGGTCATGCCGGCAACGAACGCACCCGGCGTGACGTCTTGGACGAATACCACGAACGCGTAGCTGCCGGTGAGTCCGACGACGGCCACGACCGAGTACAGCATCAGAGCAACGAAGGTCGCGGCGATGACCCGCGGAACAACCAGAGCCTGAACGGGATTCACCCCGATCACCTTCATCGCGTCGATCTCCTCCCGAATCTTGCGTGCCCCGAGGTCCGCGCACATCGCGGTGGCACCCGCTCCGGAGACGACGATGGCGGTGACCACGGGGCCGACCTGGGTAACCGACGCGAGCGCTGCGCCGGCGCCGGACAGGTCGCCCGCACCCACTTCGATGAGCACGATGTTGAGGGTGAAGACGATCAGGACCGTGTACGGGATCGACAGCACCAGGGTCGGTACGATCGACACCCTCGCGACGAACCAGATCTGCTCGATGAGCTCACGCCATGCGAACGGCGGACGCACTGCTGCGGAGAACGTCTCTGCGGCAAGAACAAAGAAGTCACCCATGGCCGTGACGGGCTTGGCCAGGGTCACCGCCATAACTCACTCCGATTCGTTGCGCCGCCGAAATGAAGGGGAGTTTATGGCTCCTCGGGGCCGCGTCCAGTTCTCGCAACACGGCGCGGGCCGACAGAATCAGCAACCACGATCACGTTGTCGCCAAGGTCAATTGCCGGTCGGGGCTATCTGACGACGTTGGCGGGCACGCCGGCGCAGTCGTGCACCGATCGTTCGGCAAACACCGGCCTTGCCGGTCCATAGCAATCACGACGAGCCGAAATGCCTGCGCGGCAAGGCACCAGCGACACCTACCGGTGCGCTCCCGCGCCTTGCCGCACTCGGCGGCCGAGCTTCATGCAACCGCGTCCGCACCGACGTGCCCACGCAGGACCGAGCAGTAAGGCAGGTCGCCGGCCAGTAGACCGCCAAGACTTCGAATCATCGAGAATATAAGCGGCAGTCACCAAAGCACATTCCGCGCGCACTCGCCGAGAGCGAGCGCGCGCGAACCCCGGAGATTGCGGGCGTGTCGCGGTGCAAACACGCGCGCTCGCGGTGCAGGTCCTCAGGCGCAGAACAGCATGCCGCCGATGAGCACCAGCGCGGCGCCGAGCAGCGCCGCGGCCCAGAACCAGAGTTCTTTGATTCCCGCCGATTCGATTGCCTGCGCGATCAGCCACGGCGTAGGCGAGTCCTCCACACCACCACGCTAGGCCTCTGAGGACACACAGCACCGCAGAACAGCGCGACCAAGAATCGGAAATCCAAGCAACGGTTGTCCGACAACGCTTTTCACTGCCGAAAGCTTTTGAATCAGCATGCGCGCAATTACCGTTCGGCGACTTTCGCGACCATCTCGGTAAGCAATGCCGTCGCTTCGTCGGTGATCTGTTCGGCGCACACGGACGCCTCCAGCACCACATTCGACGCGGCAGCGAGGGCGTGTTCGCACTGCCATTCGATCGAATCCAGGGCCGTCGACTTCTGGCTCAGGATGCCGTCGGTTCGGACGGCGTCGCCCAGATCCCAGTCGTACCACTCTTCGCCGTCGCTGATCGACACGGTCCGCCCGGCGCAGCCCTGCCACTGCTGCGCCGACTCGGCGACGAACTCCTCGGCAGCCACTGCCGACGGCATGACGACCGCGGTCTCCTCCACCCAGTGCTCGTACTCGTCACCCGACTCGCTGGCGAGCCGCGTCAACACGGCCGCATACCCGGTATCCGCATACACCGGCTCCTCTGCGGTGTACAGCGCCCCGATGCAGTCGGGATCAGACACGTCCCCCGAATCGTCGGTCATCTCGTCGACTTCATCGGTGACTTCGATGTCCGAACCGCCGAGCAGACCGTTGAGTTCCTCGTCGTCCAGCAGGATGCCGTCGAGGTCGCGTTCCCCCAGAATCACGGTGGGCGAGGCGCTGTCACCGCGCACGGCCGCACCGTCCACGACACTGGTGCAGGCCGTCGTCCACACCGACAGCGCGGTCGCGGCCATCACGGCACCTGTACGCACCCGCCGGCTCACGACCTGACCTACTTCTTGGGTTTATCGGCGACGGATTCGGTGGACAGCGCGGCGACGAACGCTTCCTGCGGAACGTCGACCCGGCCGATCGTCTTCATCCGCTTCTTGCCTTCCTTCTGCTTCTCCAACAGCTTGCGCTTACGCGTGATGTCGCCGCCGTAGCATTTGGAGAGGACGTCTTTGCGGATGGCCCGGATGTTCTCGCGCGCAATGATTCTCGACCCGATGGCAGCCTGAACCGGCACCTCGAACTGCTGGCGCGGGATCAGTTCCTTGAGCTTGGTCGTCATCTTGTTGCCGTACGCCGACGCACCGTCCTTGTGCACGATGGCGCTGAAAGCGTCGACGGCCTCGCCCTGCAAAAGGATGTCGACCTTGACCAGATCGGCCTCCTGCTCGCCGGCCTCCTCGTAGTCGAGGCTGGCGTAGCCGCGGGTGCGCGACTTCAGCGAATCGAAGAAGTCGAAGATGATCTCGCCAAGCGGCATCGTGTACCGCAACTCGACGCGCTCGGGCGACAGGTAGTCCATTCCGCCGAGTTCGCCGCGCCGGGCCTGGCACAGCTCCATGATCGTGCCGATGAACTCGCTCGGCGCAATGACCGTCGTCTTGACGACCGGCTCGAACACGGACCGCACCTTGCCCTCCGGCCAGTCCGACGGGTTGGTCACCGTCAGCTCGGTTCCATCGTCCTTCACGACGCGGTAGACGACGTTCGGCGCCGTCGAGATCAGGTCCAGATTGAATTCGCGCTCCAGCCGCTCCCGCGTGATCTCCATGTGCAACAGCCCGAGAAACCCGCAGCGGAACCCGAACCCGAGCGCCACCGACGTCTCCGGCTCGTATGTCAGCGCCGCGTCGTTGAGCTGCAGCTTGTCCAGCGCCTCGCGCAGCACCGGGTAATCGGAGCCGTCGACCGGATACAGGCCCGAGTACACCATCGGCTTGGGTTCGCGGTAGCCGGTGAGCGCCTCGGTCGCGCCCTTGCGCGCCGTCGTCACCGTGTCACCGACCTTGGACTGGCGTACGTCCTTCACGCCGGTGATCAGGTAACCCACCTCACCGACGCCGAGACCGTCGGACGGCTTGGGCTCCGGCGAGACGATCCCCACCTCGAGCAGTTCGTGGGTGGCGCCCGTCGACATCATCGCGATGCGTTCACGCGGGGTGATTTTGCCGTCGACCACGCGCACGTAGGTGACGACGCCGCGATATATGTCGTAGACAGAGTCGAAGATCATGGCCCGGGCGGGCGCGTCCGGATCGCCTTGCGGCGGCGGGATCTCTCGGACCACATGGTCGAGCAGGTCGGCGACACCGGCGCCGGTCTTGCCCGACACGCGCAGCACATCCTCGGGTTCGCAACCGATGATATGGGCGATCTCGCCCGCATACCGATCGGGGTCGGCGGCGGGCAGATCGATCTTGTTGAGCACCGGGATGATCGTCAAGTCGCGATCCAGCGCCAGGTAAAGGTTCGCCAGAGTCTGCGCCTCGATGCCCTGCGCTGCGTCGACCAGCAGCACCGCACCCTCACACGCCTCCAGCGCGCGGGACACCTCATAGGTGAAATCAACGTGGCCAGGCGTATCGATCAAATGGAGCACGAACTCCTCGTCGTCCACCTTCCACGGCAGCCGCACGTTCTGCGCCTTGATGGTGATGCCCCGCTCACGCTCGATGTCCATCCGGTCGAGGTACTGGGCCCGCATCGAGCGCTCGTCCACGACGCCGGTGAGCTGCAGCATCCGGTCGGCCAACGTGGACTTGCCGTGGTCGATGTGGGCGATGATGCAGAAGTTCCGAATCTGCGCCGGCGCAGTGAACGTCTTGTCGGCGAAGCTGCTGATGGGAATCTCCTGGTGAGCGGGATCTGTCAGCCTGATCAGGCCCAACCAGAGTATCGACCGCAGCACCCCGCAGCCCAATCGAGGCGCGTTCGACTCGGCTCCTCAGCGCCTATGCTTGTCGGGTATGGCCACATCGGCATCGCCTTTCAAGGCGTTTCAACGCTTCTTGGTCAAGAGCACCGAGAACCTCGTGTTCAACGAGGCGCCGAAACTGGTTCGTCAACTGCAGAGATCCGACACGCTCCAGCGCGGCATCCAGCAGGGCATCCGAATCGGTCTGGACGTCCTGGCCGGCACGGCCGACAAGAGCACACCCGCGCTGCCGGCGGGCCGTCCCGTCTCCAGCAATTTCGTCCCTACCGCACACCGCGCCCGCAAGGTGTCGTACTCCCCTGATCTCGACGGTCGCGCCGACCCCGGCGAGATCGTCTGGACCTGGGTTGTCTACGAAGACGACCCGACCAGGGGCAAGGACCGTCCCGTGCTCGTCGTGGGCCGCGACAGCAACATCCTGCTCGGGCTGATGCTCTCGAGCCAGGACCACCACCGCGACGACCCCAACTGGGTCGGTATCGGCAGCGGGACCTGGGATTACGAGGGCAGAGCCAGTTGGGTGCGCCTCGACCGGGTGCTCGACGTGCCCGAGGAAGGCATCAGGCGCGAGGGCGCGGTGCTGGAGCGGACGATGTTCGACGTCGTCGCCGCGCGGCTGCGCGCCGAGTACTCGTGGTCGTAATAGGTGTGCTGATCAGCCTGGTCGGCGCCACATCTGCCACATCGTCGGGCCGCCGTCGGGGATCGTGAGCTCGCCGGTCACCTCGAAGCCGAACCGCATGTAGTACGGCACGTTCGACTCCTTACTGGACTCCAGGTAGGCCGGCGCGCCCTCCTTGTCGCACCTGTCCAGTCGCGACGTCATCAACGCGTGCCCGAACCCGCCCCCGCGCACGTCGGGATCGCTGCCGATCACAGCGAGATACCAGTGCGGCTCCTCGGGATGGTTCTTCTTCATCAGGTCGGAGATGCCCATGCCGCGCCCCACCTGTAAGCCCATCGCTCGCAGGAAGCTCGGCATCATCCGGAGCTCCTCGCGCGGTGTCTGCTTCCACCGCCCGGGCGGGTCCCACAGCGCCGCGGCGCCGATCACGCCGGCTCGTGACGCGGTCTGTACTGCTCCGTTGCCGATGAAGTGGTGGCGCGTCATTGCGCCGAACACCAGTGGCAGCGCCCGGGCGCGCTTGGTCTCGTCGGGCACCATCCACATCATCACGGGGTCGTCGAAGAATGCCCGCGCGAGCACGTGCGACAGCTCTTTCACGTCCGGCTTCTGCGCGAACCGGACATCGACGTCGGACATCAACCCTGGGTGATGTAGGCCTGGAGCTGCTCGTGTTCGCGTTCGAGCTCCTCCATACGGGTCTTCACGACGTCGCCGATGCTCACGATCCCCGCGAGGCGGCCGTCCACGACGACGGGGACGTGCCGCACGCGATTGGTCGTCATCAGGACACTCAAACTGTCGACGGAATCGTCCGGTGAGCAGGTTGCCACGAGTTTGGTCATGATCTCCGAGACGGGACGGCGGAGCAGGTCAGCACCCATCTCGTGGAGCTTACGCACCACATCGCGCTCGGACACGATGCCGACAAGCCCGTCGGGCGACACCACCACCATCGCCCCGATGTTGTGCATCGACAGCTCCGTCAGGAGCCCGGCGACAGAGGTCTCGGGTGTGATCGTGGCGACCGTCGCACCCTTGTTGCGCAGTACGTCGGATATCCGCATCGACATCTCCCTGAGTGACCTGGCTCACATCAGGTTACTCCTGCGTACGTTCGCGACGGAACGGATCCGCGATTGCGCCCGTTGCCGAACTGGGTCCATTCCCGCCGGAAAGGACACGTTGCCGAATCGATCACTGTCGGCGAACCCCGGCCCGCGGTGGCGCCGTCGAGGACAGGAGTCGCCGGACGCCCACGTGGGGTGGAGCCGCGAACAACCGGCGGTCGCCGCACGATTCCGGCGCGCGCAGCGCTATGGGCCGGTATACCTGGCGGCATGATCGAAGTGACGCTGCTCGGTACCGGAAGCCCGATCCCCGACGCTCGGCGCGCCGGTCCGTCGACCCTGGTGCGCGCGGGCGGACAAACCTTCCTGGTCGACTGCGGTCGCGGCGTCCTGCAGCGGGCCGCCGCCGTCGGCGTTGGCGCCAACGCCATCACCGCGCTGCTGTTGACGCATCTGCACAGTGACCACATCGCCGACCTCGGCGACGTCCTGATCACCCGGTGGGTGTCGAACTTCGCACCGGACCTGCCACCACTGCCGATCATCGGCCCCCCAGGGACCGCCGCGGTCGTCGAGAACATGTTGAAGGCATTCAGCTTCGACATCGGCTATCGCATCGCCCACCACGCCGACCTGACGACGCCCCCGCCCGTCGAGGTCGAAGAGGTGACCGGCGGCGTCGTATGGGGCCGTGACGAGGTGTCCATCCGTGTCGGCCCGACCGATCACCGACCCGTCGCACCCACCATCGGCTTTCGTATCGAGCACAACGGCGCATCGGTGGTGCTGGCGGGCGACACGGTACCGTGCGAAGGACTCGACGAATTGGCCGCCGGCGCAGGGGCGTTGGTGCACACGGTGATCCGCCGCGATCTGATCGACGCGATGCCGGTACAGCGGATCCGCGACATCTGCGATTACCACTCCTCGGTCGAGCAGGCCGCCGAGACCGCCGCCCGGGCCGGCGTCGGAATCCTCATCCTCACCCACTATGTGCCGACGTTGCAGCCCGGTCAGGAGGACGACTGGCGCGCACTGGCGGCCTCGAAGTTCGACCGCCAGATCGAGATCGGCGACGACCTCCATCGCGTCGAGGTCCACCCGGGCGTGTGCGCCCGAACAGCTAAGCCAGCCGGGTGATCTCGACGATCACATCGAGGTCGGTCGATCCCTCGCCCGAGTAGATCCCCTTCAGCGGCGTCACATCGGAGTAGTCCCTGCCTACTCCGACGCTCACGTACTGCTCGTTGATTTCGGCGTCGTTGGTCGGGTCGTAGTACCACCACTCCCCCGTCCACGCCTGAACCCAGGCGTGACTCTGGCCGTCGACGGTGTCACCGACTTTCGCGTTCTTCTTCGGATGTAGATAACCGGAGACGTAGCGCGACGGAATACCCATGCTGCGCAACAGCATCAACGTCAGATGAGCGAAATCCTGGCACACGCCCTTGCCTTCTCGCAGCGCCTCGACGCCGGACGTGTGCACTCCGGTGGTCCCGGGGACGTACTGCAGTTCAGCCTGCACCCAGCGCGCCGCCTCGATGACCGCCTCGGCGGGCTCGTGGTACTTCGCTATGCGCCTGCCCACCCGTTCGATGCGCTTGCTCGCGGGCACGTAATGGGTGGGAGCCAACACCTCGTCGTACTTGTCGACCACCGCTTCGGTCGCCAGGTCAGCCCACGTCACTTTGTCCCTGGGCGCCTCGGGCCGGTCGGTCTCGACCACCGAAGAGGCAGTCACCTCCAGCTCGGTGTGGGGCGCATGCAAGTCGAATGCCGTGACCGCGGTACCCCAGTAGTCGACGTAGCGGTAGGACCTGGTTGCCGGAACCGTCTCCACGCGGTTGAGGATCACGTTCTGCCGCGAATCAGACCGCGGCGTCAGGCGCGCCTCATTGAACGAGGCCGTCACCGGCGACTTGTAGGCGTAGCCGGTCGAATGCACCACACGCATCCGCCACATCTAAATTTCTCCCTCTTCGATCACCAACGCGTTGTGTCCCGCATCCGTCCACGCGACCCAGGGGGCGGAGTGGAAGTACTGCAGCGCCAACGCTTCTCCGACGTCGAAGCAGGTCTGCTGCAGACCGGCCAGCCGCTGCTCCAAAGAGTCCAGCAGCACTCCGGGCTGGAGGAATTCAAGCTCGCTGCGGGCCCGGCCGAGCAGACGCTGCGCCTCGGCGGTCGCACCGAGACGGTTGTGCGGGCGGTTCATCAATTCGTCGAGGCTGTGCTCGGCCAGCCTCAGCGAGTAGAAGATCGAGCGCGGGAAAAGCCGATCCAGCAACATGAACTCGACCACCCGGCCTGCGTCGAGCACACCACGATAGGTCCGCAGGTAGGTGTCGTGCGCGCCTGCGGACCTCAGCAGGGTGACCCATGCGGGCGAGGACGCGCTGTCCCCGACACGTGAAAGCAGAAGGCGCACCGTCATGTCGACGCGTTCCAGCGCGCGGCCGAGCACCATGAAGCGGTAACCGTCGTCGCGGCTCAACGTGGAGTCGGCCAGCCCGGCGAACATCGCCGCCCTGCCCTCGACGTAGGACAGGAACTCGTGCGGACCCAGCCGCTTGGCCGCGCGCTCCCGCTCGGCCAGTGCGTTGTACGTCGTGTTGAGGCACTCCCAGATCTCAGTCGAGGTGACTTCCCGTGCGCCTCGGGCATTTTCGCGGGCCGCCGAGATCGCCTCGACAATCGAACAGCCTCCGTACGTCTCGCGGCTGAACGCGACGATATCGGTCAGCGACCATACATCGAGACGCTCATCGGGCGGCTCGATCCCGAGAACCTTGAGCAGCGTGCGCGAGGCCAGGTCCGGATCGACGCTCGAGTCCTCCAGCAGCTGGTGGACGGTCACGTCCAGAATCCGGGCGGTGTCGTCCGCGCGCTCGACGTAGCGCCCGATCCAGTACAACGATTCGGCGTTTCGTGCCAACATATTTCAGCGCCCCCTACTGTTGGTTCTGCTGCTGTTGCTGATCCTGCGTGTTGTCGACTTTGCCGTTCTTGCTGCCGTTCTTGCTCGCCGTGGTCGGCAGCGAGCGCACCACTTCGGCCGCGGCGAGCTCGCGATCGGCGACCGACGTTCGCGAGGCAAGCACCCAGGTGTCCTTGGAGCCACCGCCCTGGCTGGAGTTCACCACCAGCGAGCCCTCGGGCAGCGCGACGCGGGTCAGGCCGCCCGGCAGCACCCACACGTCGTTGCCGTCGTTGACGGCGAACGGGCGCAGGTCGACGTGGCGGGGCGCCAATTTGTCGTCGATGTGGGTGGGAACCGTCGAGAGCTGCATGACCGGCTGGGCGATCCAGCCGCGCGGATCGGCGATGATCTTCTTGGTGATCGTTGCCAGCTCCTTCTCGGACGCGTCGGGACCGAACACGATCCCATAGCCGCCCGAGCCCTCGACAGGCTTGATGACCAACTCCGCCACCCTGTCCAGTACCTCTTCGCGCTCGTCGTCGAGCCAGCAGCGGAACGTGTCGACGTTGGCCAGCAGCGGCTTCTCGCCGAGGTAGTACTCGATGATCGTTGGAACGTAGGTGTAGACGAGCTTGTCGTCGCCCACCCCGTTGCCGACAGCGCTCGAGATGACGACGTTGCCCGCCCTCGCGGCGTTGAGGACTCCAGCGACACCGAGCACGGAGTCGGGCTTGAACTGCATCGGATCGAGGTAGTCGTCGTCGATGCGTCGGTAGATGACGTCGACCTGGCGTTCACCTTCGGTGGTGCGCATGTAGACGGCGTTGTCGCGGCAGAACAGGTCACGACCCTCGACGAGCTCGACACCCATCTGGCGGGCCAGCAACGAGTGCTCGAAGTAGGCGGAGTTGTAGACGCCGGGCGTGAGCACGACGACGGTCGGATCGGCGACGTTGTTGGCGGCGGCGTTACGCAGGGCGCGCAGCAGATGAGATGAGTAGTCGCCGACGGCGCGCACCCGGTGAGTGGCGAACAGGTTCGGGAACACGCGCGCCATCGTGCGTCGGTTCTCCATCACGTAGGAGACACCCGACGGGGACCTCAGGTTGTCTTCGAGCACCCGCCAGTTGCCTTGCGCGTCGCGGATCAGGTCGATGCCGGCAACGTGGATGCGCACGCCGTTGGGCGGGACGATGCCGACCGCCTCGCGGTGGAAGTGCTCGCAGGACGTGACGAGCCGGCGCGGGATGACGCCGTCGCGAAGGATCTCCTGCTCGCCGTAGATGTCGTCGAGGTACATCTCCAGCGCCATGACCCGTTGCCGGATGCCGCGTTCAAGGCGCGTCCATTCGGCCGCCGAGATGACCCTGGGCACGAGGTCCAGCGGGAAAGGCCGTTCCTGGCCCGACAGCGAGAACGTGATGCCCTGGTCGATGAACGCGCGACCGAGTGCCTCGGTGCGAGCCTCCAGGTCGGACACGTCCGACGGGGCAAGCTCCTTGTGGATGCCCTTGTAGGGTCCGCGGACGTTGCCATGAGAGTCGAACATCTCGTCGAAGGCTTTGGCGTACGACCCGAGTTTGTTGTAGCCCCCGAAAATCCCGTCATGCCGCTTGCCAGCTGTCTTTGCGGCGGTTTTCGCGGGCCGTGCTGTTTCGGTCGCCAAGATGTCCCCTACTCTTTGCCGGGCGCACGTTGCGCGAGCATGTGAATGCCCAATGACATGCTGCAGCATCCTGGCCATTTCGGCAGGCCAGTCCATCTCGCTTTGGGGGTTTTACCCACTCGCTGGTACCCTGAACAGTCGCTGCGCCCGTGCGGGCGCCCCAAGACTTCAGCAACTCAGTCGAGATTTAGAAGGAATACACGCGTGGCCAACATCAAGTCGCAGCAGAAGCGAATCCTCACCAACGAGCGCCGCAGGCTGCGCAACAAGTCGGTGAAGTCGTCGCTGCACACTGCGGTTCGCGGCTTCCGTGAAGCCATCGAGGCCGGCGACAAGGAAAAGGCCGGCGAGCTGCTGGTTTCGACCAGCCGCAAGCTCGACAAGGCCGCCAGCAAGGGCGTCATCCACAAGAATCAGGCCGCCAACCGCAAGTCGGCGCTTGCCAAGGCTCTTCAGAAGATCTGAGCTTCGGGCTCAGAACCCAGCTCCCACCGCTCAGTCGCTGACCAGCTGTTACTCGCTTATCAGCTGCGCGACTGAGCGGACTGCTTTCTCCAGCGCGTAATCCGCGTCGACCGCGACGCCCTTGACGTCGGCGTTGAGCGCGGCCACCAGCCGCACCGCCTCCGCCACCGACTCCCGCGACCAGCGCCTGGCCTGTTTTTGGGCCTTCTGCACACGCCACGGCGGCATACCGAGTTCACCAGCCAGTCGGTATGGATCCCCCGACAGCGGTGCCACCCTCGCGATCGTGTGCACGGCTTCGGCCAGCGCGTCGGCGAGCACCACGTGTGGTTCGCCGGCCATCATCGCCCAGCGCAGCGCCTCGGCCGCTCCCGCTACATCACCGAGCACGGCCTTGTCGGCGATGTCGAAGCCCTTCACCTCGGCCCGACCCGAGTGATACCTGCGTACCGCCGGCGCGTCGACCGTGCCTCCCGTGTCGGCCACCAGCTGCGAGCAAGCCGAAGCAAGCTCGCGAAGGTCCGAACCGACCGCGTCGAGCACGGCGGTCACGGTCGCGTCGTCGACCTTCGCGCGCAGCGCACGGAACTCTTTGCGGACGAAGTCGGCCCGCTCGGACGCCTTGGTGACCCGTGCACACGGATGCACCTCGGCGCCCACCTTCTTGAGGTGATCCGCGAGCGCCTTCGCCCGGCCCCCGCCGGAGTGGACGACCACCAGCAAGGTGCCCTCCGGCAGGTCGGCTGCCGCGTTCTGAATGAGCGCGACAGCGTCCTTCCCGGCCTCGGCGGCGGCCTCCAACACGACCACCCTCTCGTCGGCGAACAGCGACGGGCTGAGTAGCTCGGCGAGCTCGCTGACACTGACCTCACCCGCGCGCATGCGATCGACGGGTACGTCGGATGTCCCAGCCGACGCGCGGGCGCTCGTGAGCACCCGCGTCACCGCGCGTTCGACAAGAAGCTCCTCGTCACCCAGAACCAGGTGCAGGCCCGTCACACTCACCGGTCGATGGTGTCACGTCCCGCCGACACCGCCCAATGCCACACCGCCCCGATCACCGTTGCCGCAACCACGACGGTGGCCACGCCCGCGACACCCGGCGGCACCGGGACCGACGCCGCAGGCATCTCCGCGGCCCAGCGCGCCACTCCCAGCAGCCACCACACCTCTGGACCGGTGAAGCGGATGAGCAACTCGGCACCGGCGGGCCACACGGCGCACAACGCGGCCGCCGCCGTCCCGATGACGGTGATGGGCGGGATCACCGGTGCGACCACGAGGTTCGCCGCGACGGCGACCAGGCTGACCGAACCCGACACTCCCGCCACCAGGGGCGCCGTGACAAGCTGCGCGGCCAGCGCCACGCTGACAGCGTCTGCGAGTGGTTTCGGCCAGCCCCGCCCGGTCAGCCGTCGCGACCACACCGGAGCAAGCACGACCAGCGCCGCGGTGGCCGAAGCCGACAGCGCGAACCCGATATCCACGGCCAGCTGCGGTGCGCCGATCATCAGCGCGATCACCGTCGCCGACAGCGCTGGGAGCGCCTGACGCCGCCGATGCGACAGCACCGCCAGCAGAGTGATCGCACCCATCACTGCGGCACGCAACACACTCGCTGACGGCTGGACGACGATCACGAACGCCACCAACGTGACTGCCGCCAGCCCGACCGCCGCCCGCGGTCCGATCAACATCGCGGACATCAGCACCGCCCCGCACACGATCGTCACGTTGGCGCCGGACACCGCGGTCAAATGCGAAAGGCCGGACTCTCGAAACTCAGCCGTCGTCTCTGCAGTCACCGCGGAGGTGTCACCGAGGACGAGGGCGGGCAGCATCGCGGCCTCGGCGGGAGGGAGCGTCAGCCGAGCGGAATCGGCGAATCGCACACGCAGGTGATGAGCCGCCCGAAGGATCGGCGCCGCCTCGCCATGCACCGGCTCGCCCGTCGCCGAGAGCACCGCGATGCTCAGGTCGCGCCGCTTGGGTCGCCCGACCTGAGCACGGAATGCCGCCGGCTGCCCCGCCGTGAGCATCGCGTAATCCGCCCCCGAGGCGAATACCACGACATCGCCGGAGGTTTCGGCGCCGTCGAGCACCAACAGCGACCCGCGGATCAGCGTGCGGCCACCATCGAGAACTCGCGGCGCCTCTGACGGCATCACCGTAACCGAGGTGATCGAACCGAAATACTGTGTAACTGGGTGACTCTGGACCGCGCCCACCCGCACCGTCACGGCCACTGCAAACCCAATTCCGACGAGTGCCACCGCCAGCACACTCGTCGTCAGCGCCCGGCGACCGCGAACGCCCGCACCGCGACGTGCGGCCCACCAGCCCGCGCCGGCGGTGAGCGCCACCGCACTCACGACCACCGCGGCCGCACCGCCCTGGAACCAGAGGATGCCGCCGGCCGTCACCGCCCAGCTTGTCAGCGCGGCCGGGACGAGTCGCAGATCCACCGCGGTCAGACACGGACGAGGTCACGCAGCTTGTCGAGCCTGGCGGGTCCGATGCCGTCGACGTCTCCAAGCTGGTCCACACTGTCGAAGCGGCCGTTGGCATCGCGCCACGCAATGATTGCCGCGGCCGTCACCGGTCCGACACCGGGCAGGGTGTCGAGCTGTTCGGCGGTGGCAGCGTTCAGGTCGATCAAACCCGTTGCAGCCGAGGCATCTTCGGCGGAGGTCGCGGCCGCGGGCGCCGGCTGTTGAGCCACAACCGAGCTACCCATTTCAGTCGGCTGCCCAGGCGGCGCACCGATGCCCACGACGATCTGTTCGCCGTCGGCGACGCGCCGCGCCAGGTTCAGGCCCAGCACGTCGGCGCCGTCGAGTGCACCGCCCGCGGCGTCGAGCGCGTCGGCGATCCGTGCGCCGGGGTCGAGGGTGACCAGGCCCGGGGTGTGGACCAGACCGACGACGCTGACCACGACTGGCTGCCCGTGACCTGCCGGCGCCTGGGACGTGGGGGCCGCCGAGGAGACCATTTCGACAGGCGGGAGTTTGGCCGAGACCACTGCGGGCGGGCTGTCCCGAATCAATGTCAGAACGGTCACCAGCACGGCGATGACCCCGACCACGCCGAGTGCCACGACACCGGCGCGCCCCGGATCGGCACGGATCTTCGACAGCCACGCCGACGGGCCGGACTGCGTCTGCGCGGGCAGCCACCTCGACAGCGACGTGTCCGGTGGGTCGTCGTCCGCGGCGTCGGCGCCGTCGCCGGATCCGAGGCGTCGCCGCGGGCGATCGGCAGGCAATTCGGTGGACATGGGACGACGGTATTGCCGCCCGGTGACGATGACGGACCGTCACGATGCCGACCGGCGCAGCCTGTGGATGAATTCGGCGTTGGGGACAGCTGATGCCTGACCGCTCTCCGCGTGCGCAGATGCCCGACCGCTCCTCGCGTGCGCGGGGCTACCATTGCTCTTCAATATGAATCGCCGAGCCCCGATGATCGCAGGTATCGCGTTCGCGGTGCTCTACGCCGCAGCCGTGCTGGTGCTTCCCGCGCTGCCCAATCCCGAGCCCGGCGTCGTCCGCATCCAGGCACTTCTGCTGGCGTTCTCGGTACTCGCCGTTGTCGTCGTCCTGGCGTTCGCCCGAGACAGCCTCGTCGGGCCACCCGCACACCTGTTCGCCCTCGGGTCCGCGGTGACCGTCGCGCAGCTGTGCATCTCGGTGTGGTTCATCGCCGGGCCCGCGCTGCGTCCGGGCCAGGTGACGGTCGGGACGGCGAGAGCCATCGACGACATCGGAGCGATGTGGCTTCCGGTTGCCACGATCGCCCACATCCTGGTTGCGATCCCGATTCTCTTGTCTGCCAACGAAGGTCAGCTGCCCCGCTGGCTGGGCACCGCCGCCGCGGTGTTCACGGTGGAACAACTGATCGAAACCATCACGATCATCGGGCCGCCCGGCAGCTTCATCTCACCCGGCGGCCCGATGAACCACTACCTGGGCGGTGCCCTGACGGCCGCGTTCTTCCTCGCGCTGGGCATCGCATTGACTCCGCCCGACAAGGCCGCGGCTACGCCTCCCCCTGACGACACCCCCACCGAGGAGATGTCCGCCGCCGAGGAAGGCCGAGGAGACTGATGGCGCTATCCCGATTGGTACCACCGTCCACCGCTGACGCGTCCGCCGGCGCATTCCTGCGGGCCGAGGTGCGCCGGTTCCTCGCCGAACAACTCGCCGCGGGTACGTTCACTCCGTCCCCTGACGCCTGGCTGAGCAGCTGGGACGAGAACTTCACGCGAGCGCTCGCCGAACGCGGATGGCTCGGGATGACGGTGCCCGTCGCCTACGGCGGGCACGGCCGCTCCTTCCTCGACAGGTTCATCGTCGCCGAGGAACTGCTGGCCGCAGGCGCCCCGGTCGCGGCGCATTGGATCGCCGATCGCCAGATCGTGCCGTCATTACTCAAGTACGGCACCGAGTTTCAGAAGCGGGAGTTCCTTCCGAAGATCGCGAGCGGCGAATGCTTCTTCGGCATTGGGATGAGTGAACCGGATTCCGGTTCCGACCTGGCCAGCGTGCGCACCAAGGCGGAGCGCGTGGACGGCGGGTGGGCGCTGACCGGCACGAAGGTCTGGACCTCAGGTGCTCATCTCGCGCACGCGTTCATCGCGCTCGTCCGCACCGAGCCAGTCGATCCGGCGCACCGCCACGCGGGACTGAGTCAGTTCATCGTCGATCTGCGCGGGCCGGGCGTGGACATCCGTCCGATCGTGTCGATGAACGGTGCCCATCATTTCAACGAGGTGATTCTCGACAACGTATTCGTGCCCGACACCATGGTGTTCGGGACGATCGGCGAGGGCTGGCAACAGGTGACCTCCGAGTTGGCCTTCGAGCGCAGCGGACCCGAGCGCTTCCTCTCGACATTCGTCCTGCTGGACAAGTGCGCGGAAAGCATGGCCGCGCAGCATATTCCGCGCAGCGCCGAACTCGGCCGCCTGGTTGCTCGCATCGCCGGATTGCACCAGATGTCGTCGGCAGTGGCAGGGGCGTTGGAGAGGCTCGAACCCGCCGATGTTCCCGCCGCCGTCGTCAAGGTGCTCGGCACCACCACTGAGGGCGACATCGCCGAATTCGCGCATCTGTCAGCAGAACCTGCTGCGGGACAGGATTTCTGCCTGTTGTCCAATGCTGCCGTGGACCAACGCCCCGGGTTCACTCTGCGCGGCGGAACCAACGAGGTGCTACGCGGGGTCATCGCGCGCGGTCTGGGGATGCGGTGACGACACCGGGAGTCGACCCCGCTCTGGCGGAGATGATGGATGCGGTGTTCGCCGAGCACGGTCGAGACGCCGACGTGTGGCGCCGGCTCGACGAGCTCGGCCTGGTGCGGCTGACCGGTGCCGAGAATTCCGGCGGCAGCGGCGCAGGATGGATGGAGGCAGCCGAGCTGTTGTCCGCGGCGGTACGCCACGGTGCCCGGATCCCCCTGGCGGAACACGACTTACTGGCCTGCTGGCTTCTCGATTCGGTCGGAGTCCCGTGCGACGCGGCGACACGGACGGTGTGCGTGCTGGACGAGCGCGGCGTCGGGACCGCTGTGCCGTGGGCCTCACGCGCCGAGAGGATCGCCGTCGTCTGGCCACGGGACGGCAGCTACGCCGTGGCCGACGTGTCCGTGGATGAGCTCTCAATCACGCCCGGTGCCAATATGATCGGCGAGCCCAGGGACGGTGTCACTGTCGATCCGGCCACGCTGGAGGGCGTCGCGGTGAGCAGTGACCTGCTGGCACAGCTGAGACTCAGATCTGCTCTGGTGCGGTCGATTCAGGTGTGCGCCGCGTTGGACCGTGCGCTCGACTTGTCCATCGAGCACACCACCTCCCGTCACCAGTTCGGCAGGCCGCTGGCCAAATTTCAGGCCGTGCAGCATCAGATCGCCGACATCGCCGCCGAAGCCGCACTGGCACGGAGTGCGACGGAGTCCGCGCTGTCGGTCGCGACAGCCTCGGATTGGTCCTCGCCGTCGCTGGAATTCCTTGTCGCGGCCGCTCGTTCGTGCGCGGGCCACGCGGCGACCGTGGTGGTGCGCAACGCCCATCAGGTTCACGGTGCGATCGGGACCACCAGCGAGCATCGATTGCACGAGTTCACCCGCGCAGCGCTGGCATGGCGCTCCGAATACGGGTCGGTGCGCCACTGGGACGAGATCCTGACCGGCATGGCGGTCCAGTCAGGCGCCAACAGGCTGTGGAGTCTCATCTGCCCCTAGCGGTCAGCGGACGATCACCGAACTGGGAACGCGGGGTGCTCCCAACATGTCCCGGTGCGACGGCGGCGTGCGCCCGTCATCGGTGATGCCGTACCGGGCTGCCATTTCGGCTGCAATCACCGTGTGACCGCTGATGTCGCCGAGACCGGGATCGCGGTAAAGCGCGTCGATCACACGTCCGGCGAACTCGGGCGTCTCTGCCTGCTGGGCGAAGGATTCCAGCGCGACGCGATTGCCCTGGAAGGCCGAGCGGAGCTTGTCGGTCAGCAGGATTCCCAGCCACACGGACACCGTGGCGACTCCGGTGCCGCGAAAGTCGACCGCCATGTCGGCTGCCATCTTGTCGACGCCGGCCTTCTGCGCTCCATAGGCAGGACCGTGCATGTAGCAGACCGATCCGGGTGACGACGTGAAGGCGATGAGGCCACGCGGCTGCGCCGTCAGCAGCGGAGCCGCGTACCACGAAGCGATATAGGCCGACCGCAGGCCGACATCGAGCACGTCGGCGAGATCGCGAGGCTTCTCCCAGAAAGGTTTCGGGCTCACCAGCTGATCCGAGATCACGGCCGCGTTGTTGACGAGCAGATCGAGGCGCCCCGTCTCGGCGCCGACACGCTCGAACACGCGTCCGACGGCGTCGTCGTCGCCGTGATCGACCCGGACCCCGGTGCCCCACTCGGGCTCGCGCGCAACGGAACGGCCGGTGCCGTATACGCGCCACCCCAGCGACGCCAGCGCGGTGGCGATACCCAGTCCGGCCCCGCGGCTCGCCCCGGTCACCACTGCCACCGGCGCCATGTCGCTCATGCGGTCACCTTAGAGGCAGTAGCTTGCTCGTTGAAGGAAGAAGCGACGGTCAGCGTCGCTCGACGAGAGGGCCCTGTCTGTCATGTCCGCCATATCCAGGAAAACCGCCGCTCCGCTGCGCGTCATCCAGTGGACCACCGGGAACATCGGACGACGCTCGCTGCACGCGATCATCGGCCGCGACGACATGGAACTCGTCGGCGTCTTCGCGCACGGTGCCGACAAGGTCGGGGTGGATGCCGCCGACCTGGCGGGCTGGCCCGAGCCGACCGGTGTGAAAGCCACCAGTGACATCGAAGAGTTGGTGGCGCTGAAGCCGGACGCCTGTTGCTACAACCCGCTGTGGCCCAGCGTCGACGAGTTGGTGCGCCTTCTCGAGGCGGGCATCAACGTGTGTTCGAGCGCCGCGTGGATCACCGGCGGCAAGCAGACACCCGAGGATCTCTACCGCATCCAAAAGGCTTGTCAGGCGGGTAATTCCACGATCTTCGGTAGCGGCGCCCATCCAGGGATGAGCAACCTCGTCGGCATGGTGCTCTCCGGCGCATGCGAGCGGGTGGACGAGATCCGCATCACCGAGTCCGTCGACTGCTCCACCTACGAGTCTGCGGGCACCCAGACGGCCATGGGTTTCTCTCAGGACCCCAACACTCCGGGACTCGCCGAGAGTGTGCGCCGTGAGAGCGAGGTGTTCGCCGAGTCTGCGGCGATGATGGCCGATGCAATCGGCGCCAACCTCGACCGCATGACCTTCGACGTCACCTTCACCCCGGCGACAGGCGACAGCGATCTCGGCTTCATGACGATCCCCAAGGGCACCGTCGGCGGCGTCATGGGTTATCACCGCGGCTGGGTCGGCGACCACAACGTCGTCAGCGTCGGATTCAACTGGATCATGGGCGAGCACGTCACACCTCCCAAACCCCTGGAGCACGGGCACGTCGTGCAGGTGTTCGGGCTTCCCAACATGCGCACCGTGGTGCACTGCCTGCCGCCCAAGGACTGGACTGAACCCGGCTTCATGGGTTTGGGGATGATCTACACAGCGATGCCGGTGACCAATGCCGTGCCCGCAGTCGTCGCCGCGAAGCCGGGGATCGTGACCCTTGCCGACCTCCCGCCGATCACAGGAAGGTCCTCGGTCTGACCTGTCGGCGAGATCCTGCCACCGCGGCGTTCAATTTCTGCCAGCGGAATTATTGGCCTGAGCTGCGGGTTTAACGGGTCAGATCGCTCGACTGATCGAGCGAACGACACAGCAACGTCGAAACCGCGCGATTCGCTCCACGGCTTTTGACCCGATAAGGGAAGAGAGCAAGACCATGAAGAAGTTCAGCATCACCGCCGCCGCAGCAGCAGCCGGACTGTCCGCCGCCGTGCTGGGACTGGCAGCCCCCGCGCTGGCCGCCCCCACCGGTACGGGTGACGCCCAGGCCACCATCAGCCAGCTGGAGGCCGACGGCAATCGTGTCATCGTTCAGCGGCAGTCCGATGTCGCCCTGGCCGACGCCAACGTCGTCAGCGTCAATCGCGGCGCCCCGATCCGCGGCACCGTCATGGACGACTTCAGCGACCGCACCTATCAGCAGACGATCACGGGCTACGTCTACTACGTGAACGTCCGCTGAGCGGACAATCAGGCCGGGTCCGCTGAGCGGACAATCAGGCCGGGTCCGCTGAGCGGACAATCAGGCCGGACCATCGACGAGGGGTGCCTTCTTGGAGGCGCCCCTTTGTCATGCCGGGGCAACCTGGACGGCCGCCCCGACAGCTCCGCCACCGACATGCACCGACAGCACCGGGCCCATGTCGGCGACGGTGAGGGAGGACAGCTGCGGAAGTCGTTGTGTCAGTGCGGCACCGAGCTGGTCGGCGGCATCGTGGTTGTCGACGTGGTGCACCACGACATCTGCAGCCTGCTCGCCCACCACCTCTGCGACACGCTCGACGAGCGCGGCGTGTGCCTTGCTGACGGTGCGGATGCGCTGGTCGAGGACCAGCCGTCCGTCGACGTCGAGGCACAGCAGCGGTTTGAGCGCCAGGGCCGTTCCCAGCCACGACGCCGTGGTGCGAATCCGCCCGCTGCGACGCAGGTTGTCCAGACGATGCACGACGAGAAACACGTGCGAGCGGGTCCGCGCGGACCGCGCGGCGGCCTCGACCGCGTCGATGTCTCCCCCGGCTGCTGAGCATTGCGCCGCGGCCTTGGCGATGAAGCCGACACCCATGGCCGCCGAGCGCGAGTTGACGACCCGCACCGATGCCCCGAATTCGCGCGCTGCAGTCGCGGCCGCACTGTAGGTACTCGACAATGCGGCCGAAAGGTGAACGGCGACAACGCCGTCGCCCCGGCTGTCGGCGAGGGCTTGACGGTAGGTGTCGACGAGTTCGGCGGGCGAGGCACCAGCGGTCGTCACCTTCGGCCGGTCGTGGATGTCGTACGGGATCTCGTCGATTCCGTCGCGCAGATCCGTTCCGTCGATCAGCACATGCAGCGGCACCTCACGGATGTCCCACCGCTTGCGTTCATCGAGATGCAGGCGCGACGAGGAATCGCTGACTACAACCACAGGCATGGTTGATCACTAACTGCCGGAGGCGGACACTTGCACGCCCGCCTCGGCCAGTCCCTTGATCATCAGGTCGGCGACGGCCTGATGGGCTTCGAAGTTCCAGTGAATGCCGTCGGGGTTTCCCCTGCCGTTCATCACTTCCTCGCCGACGGCAGCCTTGAGGTCGACCAGCGGCACATCGTGTTCGGCGGCCCAGCGCGTGATGGCATTGACCGTTCCCGGCCTGCCCCGGTGCGACATCCCGTACGTCGGGGCAATGTGCACCGACGGCAGTGACGCGACGACCGGGATTCCGGGGCGGTTGAAGTCGATGGCCGCCCTTGTCATTTCGAGGTATTCCACCGTCAGGTGCGGAGGCAGCGCCGGGCGTGCAATCGGCGACAGGCGGGGTTGCAGCCACCCGTATCCGTCACGCGCCCATCGCCGTACCGTGGGCGGGCGCACGTAGCGGATGAGCTCGCGTAGCGCCGTCGGCAGCGGCGACGGCAGCGAATCCATGCCCGAGGTCGCGAAGATCACCGCGCCCGCCCTCGGCAGGGCCGCCCACGAGCGCGGGTCTTGCGTCGCCGCCCACCACACGTCGCGGCTCGTCCACCCGATCCGGCCGATCAACTCGACATCCCAGTCGAGGTGTCCGGCAACGAGATTGGGCCAAATACGCGGGTCGTCAGCAGGTAGCCCACCGGTCGGTCCGTAGTACGACAGCGAGTCGCAGAACACCAGCAGGGTCCTGCGAGCAGAGGCCCCGTCAGAGAACATCGTTGGCGACCTGCGCCGAGGCGTTCCAGACGTCGAGACGCCACCGGATGTCGTCGAAGGCAGTTGGGTCGCCACCGTCGCGCGTGTGCCCGGCAAGCTGCACCCAGCTCGCGTTGCCCATACCGCCGAGCACCGGCCAGTTGTCGACCGGTAACGCCAGCAGCGCGGCGGTCAGTGCGGCAATCAGCCCTCCGTGCGCCACGAGGACGACGGGCCGGTCCGTATCGACGACACCCCACTCTGATTGCTGGGCAACGATTTCCCGCACCAGGGGCAGGCTGCGTTCGGCGACGTCGACGCGGCTTTCCCCGCCGTGCGGCGCCCATCGGGCGTCCTCGCGCCAGGCCAACCTGGCGCCAGGCGCCATCGCGTCGACCTCAAGGTGGGTCATACCCTGCCAGTCCCCGAGATGGGTCTCACGCAGCCGGGTGTCGATGCTGACGGCCTGACCGGACCGGTCTCCGAGCGCGACGGCGGTATCGAGGGCGCGCCGCAGATCCGACGAGACGATCAGCAGGGGTTGGCGTTTCGCGAGCACCTCGGCGGCGGACACGGCCTGCTCACGGCCGAGGTCGCTGAGGTCGGTGTCGAGCTGTCCCTGCATGCGGCTACCCGCGTTGTATTCGGTCTGTCCGTGCCGCAGCATGACCAGACGCCGGATCGTCATTCCGGGGCCTCCGAGCCCTCGGCGCCGGCGAGATCCACCGGGATTGTCGGGCAGTCACGCCAAAGCCTGTCCAGCGCATAGAACTTGCGCTCGTCCTGATGCTGGATGTGCACCACGATGTCGACGTAATCGAGCAGGGTCCATCGGCCCTCGCGCGTGCCTTCCCGGCGCGCGGGTTTGTAGCCGGCGCGCCGCATCTTCTCCTCGACTTCGTCGACGATCGCGTTGACCTGCCTGTCGTTGTTTCCGGACGCGATGACGAAGCAGTCGGTGATGACCAGTTGGCCGGACACGTCGATGACGACGATGTCTTCGGCGAGCTTGGCCGCCGCCGCCCGCGCGGCGACGGTGGCCATGTCGATGGCTTCTTCTGTGGCGGTCAGGGACGGTCTCCTTCACCTGCGGGGGTCTTGCTGTAGAGGTTCCGTTTTGCGACGTACTGCACGACTCCGTCGGGTACCAGGTACCAGATCGGTCGCGACTGTTCGGCGCGGATCCTGCAGTCGGTCGACGAGATCGCCAGGGCGGGCACTTCGACCAGGTGCAGTGCGTCGGCGGGCAACTCGGCCATCGCCGCGGAGATGTGCTTGCCGTCGAGCTCGTACCCCGGCCGGCTGACGCCGACGAACCGGGCGATCGCGAACATCTGCTCCCAGTTCTGCCACGACAGGATCGAGGCGAGAGCGTCGGCGCCGGTGATGAAGTAGAGGTCCGCGTCCGGGTTCTGGTTGTGCAGGTCGCGCAGCGTGTCCTTGGTGTAGGTGGCCCCGCCGCGGTCGATGTCGACCCGGCTGACCGAGAACCGCGGGTTGGAGGCGGTCGCGATCACCGTCATCAGGTACCGGTCCTCGGCGGCGGTGACGGCGCGGCTGCGCTTCTGCCACGGCTGGCCGGTGGGGACGAACACCACCTCATCGAGATCGAACAGAGCGGCGACCTCGCTGGCCGCGACGAGGTGCCCGTTGTGGATGGGATCGAATGTCCCACCCATCACACCCAGCCGCCTCCGACGTGGCCCGCCTTCTTGCACAAATAGCGAGCTTACGGGAGTGCCACGGAGGCCTCAGGCCGACTCAGACGCTGGAGAGCCGAGGGGACTGCAGAACCTCCGACACCTCGAACGCGGCGCGGTCGGCGCGGTAAACGTCACGGGCGTACTCGACACAGCGCCCCGTGTTGTCCACGGTGTTGCGGGTCAGCAAGGTCCCCGCAGACCCCGCACGCACACCCAACTGCATACTCGACGCATCGTCGAGCACGATCGATTCGAGCACGGCAGTCGACCGTGCCAGCTCGATCCCGTATCGGGAGCGCAGTACCGCCCACAGCGAGCCGTCGTCGGTGTTGTCGAGGATGCCCGGGGTCAGCGCGGCGGGCAGGAACGTCGTCTCCAGCGCGAAGGGCACGTCGTCGACGCTGCGCAACCGATGGAAAACGTGGACGGCGGCGCCGTCCTCCAGGCCGAGGGCACGGCGCACCGCGGGATTGGCGACTTGATGCTCGGCCCACAAAAGCTGGGCGGCGGGCCGCCGTCCCATCCTCGCGACCTCCTCCGAGAAGCTGCCGACGTGGAACCGCACCCGCGGTTCGGCGACGAACGTCCCACGCGGCGGCTTGCGGTACACGACACCCTCACTTTCGAGGAGCGAGAGTGCCTGACGCGCCGTCATGCGACTGACTTTGTGATGCTCGGCCAGCTCGCGTTCGGACGGCAGCAGGGTATGTGGCCCCATCTGTTCGGTGTCGATGCGGTCGCGGACGTCGGTGGCGATCGTCATGTAAAGGGGGGTGCCAGAGGGCATCCCTGCAGCGTAGCGACGTAAGTCGACTTCGGTTACCACATGGCCGGTGTAAACACTTCGTGACGTCGTTGACCGATGGGCCATGCTGTCCGATACTTTGGTTCAACCACATGGTCTATACCACCGGTGAGACGGAGAGTTGAACATGTCCGACCAGTCATCGCGCAGCGATTCCGCGGAACTCGCGCAGTTCGGATACACCCAGTCGCTGGAGCGGCGAACGGGAAAGTTCGCGTCGTTCGCCGTCGCGTTCGCGTTCGTTTCCATAGCGACGGGCATTTTCACCACCTACGGCGCGGTGCTCAACAGCTCCGGACCGGCCGGGATCTGGACGTGGCCCATCGCCGTCGTCGGCCAGCTCGCCGTCGCGTTCGTACTCGGCGCGCTCGCGGCGCGAATCCCGGTGACCGGCTACCACTACCAGTGGATGTCCCGCCTCGCCAACCCGATCCTCGGCTGGATCATCGGGTGGATCTCGTTCACATTCCTGGCGATCGTCGTCGTCGCTGTCGACTACACGATCGCGTCGACGATCCTGCCTGTGCTGCTGAACTACGAGAGCACGGCAACCATCGCCTGGATCATGACCGCCGCCGTGCTCACCGGTCAGGCGCTTCTGGTCGCAGTCTCCACACCGTGGGCCGAGCGGGTCAACAACAGCCTGGTGACACTGGAACTCATCGGCATGGCCGCCCTGACGGTGCTGCTTCTAGTGGTGGCCGCCGTCCGCGGCGACATGGATTTCTCGAATCTCTTCAGCCTCGGAGCGATCCCGAGTGAGGGCTACTGGAGCTTCGGCGACCTCACCTCCGCCGGCCCGTGGATGCTCGGCTTCCTGCTCGGCGCGTTCACGATCGTCGGCTTCGAATCCGCGGCGAATCTCGCCGAGGAAACCCACGACCCCGAACGTGTGGTGCCGCGCGCGATGTGGCAGGCCGTGCTCGCCTCTGGCGTGCTGGGGTTCGTGTTCATCGTCGCCGTCACGCTGGCCGCCGGTGACCCTGTCGCGCTCGCCGAGTCGGGGACGCCCATCGCCGACGTCATCAACAGGACTCTCGGATCGGCGGTGGGCACGCTTCTGCTGCTGATGGTGGTTCTTGCGATCTTCGCCTGTGGTCTCGTCATCATGATCACCGGCGTCCGGGTGATATGGGCGATGTCGCGCGACCAACGCTTCCCCGGATGGCAGCAGTGGAATCAGATCTCGCCGAAGTTCCACACCCCCCTCAAGGCCACGCTGTTGTACTTCTTCCTGGCCCAGCTGATCCTGGCGGTGTTCGCCCATTCCGAAACCGCTCTGTTCACCCTCTTCGGCGCGGCAACTCTGCTCCCGGCGGTGATGTACGCCGCGACCGTGGTGCTCTATTTGGTCAAACGCAAGACGCTGCCGGTGTCGACCAAGTTCGATCTCGGAGCATGGGAGATCCCGATTCTCACGGTCGCGGTCGTGTGGCTCGCCTTCGAGTTGGCCCTGTTCAGGGACGCAGCATTCGAGCAAGCCTGGCTCTATGTCCTGGTGATGGTCGCGATCGGCGCGGCTTACCTGGCATACCTACTCATCAGACGGGGCAAGCAGGGTCTGTCGATGCCGGACATGCATTCGATCGACGCTGAACTGAGGGAATGACGGGACTACCGATGCAGTACATCCTGGCCATCGACCAGGGCACGTCGGGCACCAAGGCCGTCGTGGTCGACGCGGCGGGACGGGTCATCGCGACTGCCGAAGTTGCCCTGCGCCCCGACTATCTGGCCGGTGGCGGAGTCGAGCAGAACCCCGAGGCCGTGTTCGATTCCGTCGTCGCGGCCGGCAGGCAGGCGCTCGCGCAGGCCGCGGTGCCGGTGGCCGCGGTGGCACTCGCGAACCAGGGTGAAACCGTCCTGACATGGGACCGGACAACCGGAGAGCCCCTCTCACCCGCGATCGTCTGGCAGGACCGGCGGGCCGAGTCGCTCTGCGGTGGGCTCGCCGACCATGCCGAGGACGTGGCACGGCGCACCGGCCTGGTGCTCGACCCCTATTTCTCCGCTCCGAAGATGGCGTGGCTTCGCGCCAACGTAACTCGCGACGGCGTGGTGACGACCACCGACACGTGGCTGGTGCACCGACTGTGCGGCGCATTCGTCACCGATGCGTCAACGGCCAGCAGGTCTCTGATCGCTGCGCTCGACACCGTGGCATGGGACGACCAACTGCTGGCATTGTTCGGCCTCCACGACGAAACGCTGCCCGACATCGTCGCAAGTGACGAGATTGTCGGAACCACTGAGGTTTTCGGCCCTTCACTGCCGGTGACAGGGCTGATCGTCGACCAACAGGCTGCGTTGCTCGCCGAAAGCTGCCTGACGGCGGGGTCGGCGAAGTGCACCTACGGCACGGGCGCCTTCTTGCTGGCACAGCTGGGTCCGGACCCGGTGCGATCGACATCCGGTCTGACCACGTCGGTGGCCTGGCGCCTGCGCGACGAAACGTCCTACTGCATCGACGGTCAGGTGTACACGGCCGCCGCGGCGATCCGGTGGGCCGTGGACCTCGGCCTCATCCCGTCCGCAGACCAGATCGACAGTGCCACAGCCGAATCCAGCGAGGGCGTCATCTGCGTGCCCGCGCTCGCCGGGCTCGCGGCGCCGTGGTGGGACTCCGCAGCGACGGCGTCGTTCACCGGGATGACACTGTCCAGCGGGCGGGGCAACCTGGTCAGGGCGCTCGTCGAAGGCATCGCGGCCCAAGTCACCGCGCTGACCGATCTCGTTGCCGCCGACCTGGGCAGCCCGCTGACGCGGTTGCGAGTGGACGGCGGTCTGACCCGCTCGGCGTCGCTGATGCAGGCCCAGGCCGATCTGGCTCAGATCCCGGTAGACGTGTACCCGTCGATGCACGCCACCGCGTTGGGCGCAGCGGCGTGCGCCCGGCTCGCGGTCGAACCCGGCACCTCCCCGCGAGACGCGGTGGGGACATGGTCTCCGCAGCACACCTACGAACCCCGGTGGCCGGTCGAGCGAGCCGCCGAATTCCTCGACCGCTGGCGGCGCGCAGCGGACAACGCTCTGGCGCAGGAGCTTTCAGCGTGATATCAGATGTCATCGTGATCGGCGGCGGAATCGTCGGCTGTGCGATCGCGAGGGCACTGGCCGGCACCGAACTCTCGGTCACGCTGGTGGAGGCCCGCAACGATGTCGGTGACGGGACCAGCAAGGCCAACACCGCGTTGTTGCACACGGGATTCGACTCGACGCCGGGCACCCTCGAGTCGCGACTTGTCGCCCGCGGCTATCAACTGCTGAGCGAGTACGCCTCGCAGACCGGTATCCCCGTCGAGCACACCGGCGCCATGCTCGTCGCATGGACCGACGAAGAGGCCGACGCGCTGCCGCGACTCAAGGCGAAGGCCGAAGCCAACGGATACCACGAATGCACGATCGTGGCGTCCGACGAGGTCTACCACCGCGTGCCCGATCTGGGGCCAGGCGCACTGGGCGGCTTGACGGTGCCCGGGGAATCGATCATCTGCACGTGGACGACGAACCTGGCGCTGGCGACCGACGCCGTCGCTCGCGGCGCTCGGCTGCTGCGCGGGGCCCGAGTGACGGACGTCGTCGCGGGGCCCGACGTGACGACGTTGCACACCACCGCGGGGGATCTGCAGGGCCGCTGGATCATCAACGCCGCAGGCTTGGGCGCCGACCACCTCGACCAGAAATTCGGATACCGGCGCTTCACGGTGATTCCGCGCCGCGGCGAGCTGCTGGTGTTCGACAAGCTCGCCCGGCCCATGGCGCCGCTGATCGTCCTGGCCGTGCCGTCATCGCGAGGGAAGGGAGTGCTCGTCAGCCCGACCATCTACGGCAACGTGATGGTCGGCCCGACCTCGGAGAACCTCGAAGACCGAACGGCCACGGGCACATCCGAGGACGGCTTCGAGTTCCTGGTGTCGAAGGGCCGCGCGCTGATGCCCACCCTGTTCGACGAGGAGATCACCGCGAGTTACGCGGGACTGCGCGCCTCCACCGAGCACGACGACTATCTCATCGACCTCGGCGCCGGGCAGCGCTACGTCCTCGTCGGCGGAATCCGTTCCACCGGACTGACTTCGGGTATGGCGATCGCCGAATACGTCGTCGAGCTTCTTTCTGACGCCGGAATCGACGTCACCGAACGGAACGATCTGCCCGCACCTCCGCGGATGCCCAACCTCGGCGAGATCGGGCCCCGCCCCTACCAGGATCCAGAGCGCGTCGACGCCGATCCCGAGTACGGCCGCATCGTCTGCTTCTGTGAACGTGTCAGCGCAGGCGAGATCCGTGACACCTTCGACTCCCCGATACCGCCCGCCGACCTGGACGGGCTTCGGCGGCGCACCCGCGTGATGAACGGACGATGCCAAGGGTTCTACTGCGGGGCGCACACGCAGGCTCTGCTGCAGGCCGGGGTGGCGACATGAGCGATGTCGCGGTGGCCATCGTCGGCGGCGGACCGTCCGGTCTGACCGCCGCCGCAGCGTTGGCGCCACATGTCGACGGTGAAGTCCTCGTCCTGGAGCGTGAGTCCCGCACCGGCGGGATCCCGCGGCACAGCGACCATCTCGGCTACGGACTGCGCGACCTGCATCGCTTCATGTCAGGACCGGCATATGCGCGTCGGCTGACGGAGTCGGCGGCTGCCGCAGGCGCGACCCTCGAGACGGAGGCGATGGTCACCGGTTGGTCCGGGGACCGCGCGCTCCAGGTGACGTCACCTCGCGGGGTCCGCAGCGTGACCGCTGATGCCGTCGTTCTGGCCACCGGCGCGCGCGAACGGCCCCGTCCCGCCCGGCTTGTCCCCGGCGATCGACCGGAGGGGGTCTACACCACGGGTCAGCTCCAGAACCTGGTACATCTGCACCACGCCGAGGTGGGCCGGCGGGCGGTGATCGTGGGGGCCGAGTTGGTCAGCTGGTCAGCGGTTCTGACCCTGCGCGAAGCCGGTTGCGCGACGGTGGCCATGGTCAGCGGCTATCCCCGCGCCGAGGCGTACGCGGCATTCCGCGCGGCGGGCCGCATGCTGCTGGACGGACCTGTGATGACCGGCAGCCGGCTTGTCGGGATCCACGGCAAGCAGCGGGTGCAGTCAGTGACCGTCGAACAGATCGGGTCCGGCCGACGCCGCGACATTCCCTGCGACACTGTCGTTTTCACCGGGGACTGGATACCCGACCACGAGCTCTCCCGGACCGCGGGACTGCAGATGGATCAGGCCACCCGCGGGCCCGTCGTGGACACGGTGCTGCGAACGAGCCGCCACGGGGTGTTCGCGGTCGGCAACCTGCTGCATCCGGTGGACACCGCTGACGCTGCGGCGCTCGACGGTCGCCACGTCGCAGCCGGGGTGCAGGCCTGGCTGCGCCGCGGGGACGAGCTCCCCTCCGCTTCACAGGGTGCGCCGATCCGCGTCGAGGCGCCGTTGCGATGGGTGACACCGCAACTGATCTCCCCTGACGGGGGCGCGCCCACGCGCGGCGACCTGCTGCTCTGGACCGACGAGTACCGCAGGTTCCCCAAGCTTCGCGCCGTTCAGGACGGCCGAGTCCTTGCGACCAAGCGCACGCCCTGGCCTGCGGCGCCGGGACGGATCTACCGTGCACCGTGGTCGCTGGTTGCGGGCGCCGATCCGAAAGGCGGAACGGTCACGCTCACACTGGTGTGACGTCCGGCGCGGGCCGAGCACGTCTCAACCCGCTTCGCCGAATGAGTGTCACGAAGCGGGTTGAACGTCGAGTCCTGCTAGCGGATCAGAAGTCGCCGATCGGCGGGCCGACCGGATACTCCCCTTCGAAGGGCGAGGCCTTGGTGCCGACGACCGCCTTGCTGGTGTCGCGCACCTCGGTCGAGCTGCTGCCGGTGGCGGATACCTCACCGGCATCCCCGAGGCGCGCCTCCGAGATGCCACGGGCCACACCGAAGTCGTTGATCCGGATCACCGCGTTCTGAGAGGCCTGCCTGCTCGTCACCTGCGGACTGGGAGCGATCTCCTGGATATCGGCGTTGGCAGTGCCCGCGCCCAGCCCCGAGAAAGCTGCGGCCATCAAGAACGAACCGAGGCCGACTGCGCCCAGCTTCGTCCCGCTGCGGGCGGGTGCTTTGGCGTGCTTAGCCATGGCTTTCCCTTCGATCAGAAGGACACAAGTGTCCGAGTAATGGATTTTCAGGCATTGCTACATTAGCAGCGAAGAGCGGCGAACGCGCGGCGAATGCGCCATCGCCGCGACACTGCGTTTTCGCGCCTTCATGAACACGAATCGTTTTAAAGTTGTTGTCTGCCAGCTTTTTTAAGCGCATTGTGACCGTTGAGTCAATCTGCAAGAATGCTTGAGAATCCCTGGCAATTGCCTGCAAATCACCTAGAGAATGGCTTTCATACGATTTGCTGATTCCCAGGAAATGTTCAGCGTTCCTAACAGGCAATACTCAGGTTGTCCGGCACGCACTGCGCAGCAGCCAGGGCGGTGGGGCCCGCGAAGGGGTACAACGGTGACATATGAGATATGCGCTCGGTGCCCTTTACCTGGCGGGCTGGCTCACCACCACATTCCTGCTGTTGCGCAGCGGCGCGTTCTCCGACCCCAGTCGTCGCAAGCACCGCGCGATCGCCGGGGTCGTCGCCGGGGCGTGCGCGGTAGCGCTTGCCGCGGTGTGGCCCATTTCGGGCTGGCTATTGCCTTTCCTGCGGGCGGCGATGGACGACGAGGGCTGAGGCGCTCAGGAGTGCTCGGCGATGTAGTCGTCGGCGTCCTTGTCACGGTTGTCGACGTTGATCGTCGTCTCGCGCTCGGCGTAGAACCGCAACCACTTCATCGCCAATTCATGCCGGAGTTCCAGCGAGGCGCTCTTGATGAAGTCCGGCATCGCCTCGCGCTCTTCTTCGTCGAGATGTTCGCCATTTTCCTTGCGGGCCTCGAAGACCGCGTCGAACCACTCCTCGGTACCCGGCTTGTGTTGGCGTGAGCGGCGGATCGCGTCGCGGATCGCGTTGTGGTCGGTGATGGCGTCCTCGGTTTCGTCTTCCGGGTCGCCCTCGGGATTGCCGCGATCCTCGCTGCCGCCGTGCTTCAGCAGCGCCGGGTAGAACACCGCCTCCTCGGCTTCGGCGTGGACGTCGAGGCGGTCGCCGAGGGCGTCCCAGATCGCGGCGAGCTCGGCATCAGATTTCGCGTTGTCCAACAAGAAGAATTGCCGACGAATCCAGTCGTGGTCGGCATATACCAGGTCGATGATGTCCGCCATCCGAAGAGCCTCCTTAGTTCGACGAGATCGATATCAATTCGAATGTGCGCACCGCGCCTGCGACCGTCGACCGGCACATCGAGAGCAACGGCTCCGACATCTTTTCCGTGAGGACAACATCGACGGAGCCCGGATCCGTGCGGAGCTGCACGTGGATTTCGTGCTGCCTGTGTTCGACCTTCAGCGGTGACAGGGCATGGATACGGTCGTCGCCGAGAGACTCGCGCGCGAAATACTGCGCAGCCTGCACTGGGTGAGGTAGGCAGGTACGTCCGCGCAGATACCTGTGGTCCAGCCGACCGTCGAGGTATTTGGCCACCAGGCCGGCGGAGTCGGTCGAGTCGACGCGTCCGTAGCACAGGCCCTCGGGCAGGATCAGCATGGTGGCCGCGAATCGGTCACCGCCCAAATGTGAGCACTCCCAAGTGAATTCGGGATATCGGGCCGCGATGGCCGATGCCGCGCTCCGTCCGCGTACGGCGCAGCACTGGTCGTGCCTGCCATGCGCACAGACCGCGACAAGCGGGCCGTCGACAGGTTCGCCGTCCGAGCCGTCCAGCGCGATGTCCAGGTATCCGCGGGCGTCGTCCACCTCTCCGCCGTAGAGCGCCTCGCTGCCCTCTTCGCAGTTCGCGATGAACCATCGCCAGCGCGCTTTCTCCTGCCGACGCCCCGGCCGGCGGATCGCGGCGACTCGCAGGCCCGCGGCTTCGACGCGGCGGCAGATGCTCCGCCCGAGTTCGCGGGAAACGATGGAGGGAGAGTCGAGGAACGCCGAGTGTCCCCAGCCGCCGGACAGTTCGAGCATCGCCCAGGACCGTCCTGCACCCGCCGTGCCGTAGATGGGGTCGTTGCGCGCCAACGACTGATCACTGCACGGCGTACGTCCGGGGCTCAACCTTGTGCCGTCCCGCTCCCGGCCGACACCACCACGGCTTCGCGCAACAAACGACGAATGAGCACTTCTGAGTCCGCGTGGTCGAGCCCCGGCAGTGACTCCGCATCCACGACGAGCCCCTGTTGCAGCGCCTCCAGTGGCGTGGCGCACGACTTCGGGAACGTGATGGTCCGATCCGGCAGCCGCAGGCGAACCTGTTCCCCGAGGTGCTCGAGGGTGCCGATCAGCCCGTGGCGCCAGCGCACCGGCAGTGAGCCGGCGGTGGCCATCGCGTCGAGGGTGGACAGAGGCCTGACGGCGACGGGCCTCGTCCGCTCGGCGTAACGATCGGACAGGTGGGCGGCGGTCTCGTCGCTCAGGTCGGCCACCCGATCACGAAGGGTGTCGGCCAGTTGTGCCATTACTTTGCTTGCCGTCGAAGCCATTTCGCCGCTGTCGGCGGCATCGATGCCCATGGGCAGAGATTTCCTGAACTCTTCGTCGCCGCGAAGTGTATCGACCACCGCACGCACCACGTCGAGGTATGTCAGCGCCGATACGCCGATCGTCAGGTGAATCGAGGTGGTGTCCAGGGAGCGGGCGGAATGCACCCAGCCACGCGGCAGATACAGCGCGTCGCCCGCGTGTAGGACGGTGTCGATGGCGGGCGCGTCGCGGACGCGTGCGGTGATGGCGTCGCGGTGTTCGGTCCACGGCTGGGAGTCCAGCGGGTGCTGGTGCACCGGGTCGTGCACCGTCCAGTGCTTCTCGCCCGCGACCTGCAGGACGAACACGTCGTGCACGTCATAGTGGGGCTCGAAGCCCTGGGCGTCCGGTGGGGTGATGTAGGCGTTCGCCTGCACGGGATGCCCCAGGTCGTCGGTGAGGCCCCTGACGAATTCGATCAGCGGCGGCCACAGCCGGTGCAGGCCCTGAAGGACGATCGTCGCGCCGGCGGCGAACTCCGCCAACACCTTCGCCGAGTCGGTCTGGTCGGGCATCTCAGCGCCGAAGCCAGCGGGCCCGGTATAGCAGCTGCGGGCCAGCACGTTGCCCGTCTTGGCCATCCGGATGAAGGGAGCGCGCACCCCGCGCTCAGAGATCAACTCGTCAACCGCACTCGGTGACAGGAGATCGCTGAAGTCGCGGGGTAGCGCGGTGCGGCGACTGAGCAGCGGCTTGCAGCCCCAATACTCGGCGGCGAACACGCCGGGATCAGTCGCCACACATCGGCCGAGCATGCCGGCCTCAGGCAGTTCCGTCGGCACCGCCGTCGTGACCCTCGGGGTTCGAGCCGCCATCGGCGGTTCCCTCGCCTGAATCGTCGCCGGCGGTTCCGTCGGCGCCGCCGTCGTGCCCTTCGGGGTTCGAGCCCCCGTCGGCGGTACCTTCTCCACCGCCACCTGCTGTGGTCATGTCGTCATCGTCAAGTGCCATCGTGGTTCCTTTCTCGGGCTCATTCACGCACTCCGGGTGTTCACCCGCCGACCGCCGCTCAAACGCCCGGGCGTCCGGAAACTAGACGGGCAGCAGCGCGTCGATCACGGTGGCGAGCTGCTTGGCGGAACGGCACTCGTGCATCGTGATCACGTCCTCGTAGCGTGGAACTGCCGAGTCGCCGCTGCCCCACAGATGCCTTGGCTCGGGATTCAGCCAGTGCGCGTGCCTGCTGGCGTTGACCATGTGGGCGAGGAGATCCGTCTCCGGATTGCGATAGTTGTTGCGACCATCGCCGAGAACAAGCAGTGAGCTGCGCGGCGACAGCACGTTCGGGAACTTGTCGAGGAAAGAAACGAACGCGTGGCCGTAGTCGGAGTGTCCGTCGCGGGTGTAGACGGCCGCTTCTCGGGTGATGCGCTGCACCGCGACGGCGAGATCGGCGTCCGGTCCGAACAGCTCGGTGACCTCGTCGGTGGTGTCGATGAACGCGAAGACACGCACCCGGGAGAACTGTTGGCGCAGCGCGTGGACCAGAAGCAGAGTGAAATGACTGAACCCGGCGACCGACCCCGAGACATCGCAGAGCACCACAAGCTCCGGCCTGGCCGGGTGCGGCTTCTTGAGCACCACGTCGATCGGCACTCCACCGGTGGACATCGACTTGCGCAGCGTCTTGCGCAGGTCGATCTCCCCTGCACGAGAACGTCGACGGCGCGCCGCAAGCCTCGTGGCCAGCATCCGGGCCAGTGGACCGACCACCCTGCGCATCTGCCGCAGCTGCTCTCCCGAGGCGCGCAGGAATTCGACGTTCTCGGCGAGCTGCGGCACGCCATACATCTGGACGTGATCGCGGCCCAACTGCTCGGCGGTGCGCCGCTTGGTCTCCCCCTCGACCATCTTGCGTAGCTGCGCGATCCTCTGGGCGGCAAGGGCTTTGGCGATCTGCTCCTGTGTGGGGGTGGGTTCGTCGCCGTACGGGGCGAGCAGACCGGCAAGCAGCCTGCCCTCCAGATCGTCGAGGCTCATCGCTTTGAGCGCCTGATAGGACGAGTACGACGGACCCCGGCTGGAGTTGTATCGACCGTACGCCTCGACGATCTGGGCGATCATCGCCGCCAGGCGTTCGTCGATGTTCGCGAACTCCTCGTTCTCGGTCAGCATCTCGACCAGCGCGCTCCGCAGCGCCTCGATGTCCTCGGGCGGCAGACCCTCGTCCCCGTCGTCGTCTTCGAGCACGGTTTTGGCGCCGAGTGCGGCAGGGAAGTACAGATCGAACAGTGCGTCATACGTCTCGCGGTGATCGGGCCGGCGAAGCACCGCACACGCCAAACCTTCACGGAGCACCCGGCGATCGGCCAGGCCGAGCGCGGCCATCACCTGGCCGGCGTCGACGGTCTCCGACGGACCAACCGAGATCCCTTGCCCGCGCAGCGCTTCCACGAATTCCACCAGGTGGCCGGGTATTCCGTGGGGCGCCAGGGGCTGTTGCGGGCGGGTACGTCGGGGCGGCATCAGTTGAGCCTCAACTCCCCGGCGGCCTTGACCTGATCGGACTGGTGCTTGAGAACCACGCCGAGCGTCGCCGCGATCACTTCGTCGTCGATGGTGTCCATGCCCAGGGCCAGCAACGTGCGGCCCCAGTCGATGGTCTCGGCGACCGACGGCAGCTTCTTCAGCGCCATCCCCCGCATCACGCCGATGATGCGCACCAGCTCCTCGGCGAGGCGTTCGGGCAACTCGGGGACCCGCGAGAGCAGGATGCGCCGCTCGAGGTCGGCGTCGGGGAAGTCGATGTGCAGGAACAGGCATCGGCGCTTGAGGGCCTCGGACAGCTCGCGCGTCGCGTTGGACGTCAGCACCACCAGCGGCCTGCGCTCGGCGGTGATCGTGCCCAGTTCGGGCACCGTCACCGCGAAGTCGCTGAGGACCTCCAGCAGCAGCCCCTCGATCTCGATGTCCGCCTTGTCGGTTTCGTCGATCAGCAGCACCGTGGGGTCGGTGCGCCGAATCGCGGTGAGCAACGGGCGGGTCAGCAGGAACTCCTCGGAAAACACGTCGTCGCGGGTCTGGTCCCAGTCGCCGTGCCCCGCCTGGATGCGCAGGATCTGCTTGGCGTGGTTCCACTCGTACAGCGCGCGGGACTCGTCGACTCCCTCGTAGCACTGCAACCGAACCAGTCCCGAGCCGGTCGATTGCGCGATTGCGCGGGCCAGCTCGGTCTTCCCGACACCCGCCGGCCCTTCCACCAGCAGCGGCTTGCCCAGCCGGTCAGCCAGGAACACCGCGGTCGCGGTGGCGGTGTCCGGCAGATAGCCGGTCTCGGCCAACCGACGCGCGACGTCGTCGATGTCGGCGAACAGCGGCTCCGTGGGAGCGGGGACGGTCAAGGTTTCTCCTCAGGCTCAGGCCGGTCGGGTGTGGCCGTCGCCCCACACGATCCACTTGGTCGATGTCAGTTCCGGTAGACCCATCGGGCCTCGGGCGTGCAGCTTCTGGGTGGAGATCCCGATCTCGGCACCGAAACCGAACTGCTCCCCGTCGGTGAACGCGGTGGACGCGTTCACCATCACCGCCGCGGCATCCACCCGCTCGGTGAAACGTTGTGCGGCAGCGTGATTCGTCGTGACGATGGCTTCGGTGTGACCCGTGCCGTACTCGTTGATGTGGGCGATCGCCGCGTCGATCCCGTCCACCACCGCGAGTGCGATGTCCATCGACAGGAACTCGGTGCGCAGTTCGTCCTCGGACGGGTCGGCGTGCACCGTCACCCCGGCCGATTGCAGAGCGCCGGTCAGCCTGGGCACCGCCAAATCGGCGATGGCGGCATCGATCAGCAGCGACTCGGCGGCGTTGCACACGCTGGGCCGGCGCGTCTTCGCGTTCAGCAGGATGGCTTCGGCCATGTCGAGATCGGCCGACTCATGAACGTAGACATGGCAATTGCCCACACCGGTCTCGATGGTCGGCACCTGCGCATCGCGCACGACGGCGTCGATCAGCCCGGCGCCACCGCGCGGGATCACCACGTCGACGAGGCCGCGCGCCTGGATCAGGTGGGTGACGCTGGACCGGTCCTCGCTGGGGAGCAGCTGCACCGCATCGACGTCGAGTCCCTCGGTGGCCAGCGCTGCGCGCAGGGCATCGACCAGTGCGGCGTTCGAGTTCGCGGCAGACGAACTCCCGCGCAGCAGAACGGCATTGCCCGACTTGAGCGTCAGCCCGAAGGCGTCGACCGTGACGTTGGGACGGCCTTCGTAGACGATGCCGACCACCCCCAGCGGTACGCGCTGCTGGCGCAGCTGCAGCCCGTTGGGAAGCGTGCGACCGCGCAGCACCTCGCCGATCGGGTCGGGAAGCCCGGCCACCTGTCGCAGGCCGTCTGCGATGCCCTCGACCCGGGCCGGGTTCAGTGCGAGGCGGTCGAGCATCGCGGCGGGGGTTCCCGCGGCGCGGGCGACGTCGAGGTCGGCCTCGTTGGCTTCCAGGACGGCGCGGGTGTTCATCAGGACGTGATCGGCGGCGGTGCGCAGCGCGCGATTCTTGGTGTCGGTACTGAGCGTGGCCAGCGCGCGGGCGGCCGCCCGCGCACGGCGTGCGGCGTCGTGGACCTGTTCGCGCAAGTCAGGGACGGTCGGAGCCTGAACACTCATCAGGCCAGCGTATCGAACGTGGTCGATACGTTCGACACGTGTCTAGCACTGCTGACCGCTCCTCGCGCCAGCGCTCGGCGCGCCACCCACTAGGTTGGACGGTTATGGCGACGCGCCTCTGTGTGGTGGGCAGTGTCAACGCCGATCTCACGTTCGCCGTGGAGTCGCTGCCACGACCCGGTGAGACCGTACTGGCGTCCTCTCTGCGGCCTTCCCCGGGCGGCAAGGGCGGCAATCAAGCGGTGGCGGCTGCCCGCGCAGGTGCCACGGTCGAACTGGTGGCGGCGCTGGGTACCGATGGTGCGGCCACCCAGCTGCGCGGACATCTGCGCGCCAATGGCGTCGGCTTGAAGGGGATCGCCACGATCCCCGGTCCCAGCGGGTCCGCGGCGATACTCGTCGACGCGCAGGCAGAGAACTGCATCGTGGTGGCGCCGGGCGCCAACGGCCACTTGAGCTTGAGCTCTTCGGTCACTCAAGCGGTGGTGGCCGACAGCGACGTGGTGCTCGTGTCGCTGGAGATACCACTCGACACCGCCGTCGCCGCGGCACGGATCGCGCGGTCCTCGGGAGCGGTGTCCGTCCTCAACGCCTCGCCCATGCCGCACGACCCGGCAAGCCTGGCGCAGCTGTTCGACGTCGTCGTCGTCAACGAAGACGAGGCCGCGCCGTGGACCGACCGTCCGGTGCCGCACCTGGTCATCACGCGCGGCTCACGCGGAGCCAGATACGTCGGCGAGCAGCGTCTCGACATCGCCTCGCCCGCGGTCGAAGCCGTGGACACCACAGGCGCGGGCGACGTGTTCGCCGGCGTGCTGGCCACTAGCTGGCCGGATGGGGTGGAGTACGCGCTGGCCCGTGCCTGCGCGGCGGGCGCATTGGCGACACTGGTCCACGGAGCAGGCGACTGTGCGCCTTACAGTGAGGCCATCGAGGACGTGATGGGAGCGTCCTGAGGCCGACGGGAGAACCGCAGGATGACCACCGCCCCCCGCCCCGCAGAACCGTCTCCCCCCCGCCCCGCAGTGCCGTCTCCCCTCCGCCCCGCAGAGCCGTCTCCCCCCCGCCCCCCGGAGGGCGACTGGCTGGGCACGCCCTATCTGCACTTCACCCGCGAAGGCCCGTTCGGGGTGTGCCGGCTCGACCGGCCCGAGGCACGCAACGCGATGAGCCCCGCGATGTACTTCGGCATCAAATACGCCGTCAAGCATGTGGAGGCCGATCCGGACCTGGCGGGATTGCTCATTACCGGCACCGGCGATGTTTTCGCGCCCGGTGGCGACATGGGTGGCGGCGGGGCGGACAACTGGATGACGTTCGGGCCTGCGCTCGGCATGGACGCCCTGCCGTTCGACACGCTTCGCCAGTCGGCAAAACCAGTTGTGGTGGCGGTCAACGGTCTGTGCCAGGGCGGGGGGCTGCAGATCGCGCTCTGCGCCGACATGGCGGTCGTCAGCGAGCGCGCCACGTTCCGTGTTCCCGAGCTCTACCGTGGCATCGCCGACACCTACTACAGCCACATGCTCGCCCGGCTGATCGGCCCGGTGCGCACCCGCGACCTGATGTTCACCGGCAGGACGCTGACAGCCGAAGAGGCCCACGACTGGGGCATGGTCGCGCGGATCGTCCCCCACGACGAACTGCAACAGGCGGCGCGCGACATCCTCGCTGCCTGCTGTCGGACCGCCCCCAAGGCCCGATCCGTCGTCAAGTCGAGCATCGACGACTACATCGGCCTGTACGACCGCATCGGCATGCAGGCCAGCCTTGGCGCCCCCGAATCCATCGAAGGCTTTCTGGCGTTCAAGGAGCGCCGATCGCCGGACTGGGTACATCCCGACCTGCGGATCGACGGCAGGCTGTAACCCGCGGTTTCGCGAAAGCGCCCCCACGGTAGTGCGTGACGCGCCGCAGCTACCGTGGGTGCGTTTCGCGAACTGTGGGCTACTCCGCGGGAATCGACTTCTCGATCTCGTCGAGCCAGATGCGGGCCGACATGTCCGACGGCGCGCGCCAGTCACCGCGCGGCGACAGCGACCCACCGTGCGACACCTTGGGGCCGTTGGGCAGAGCCGAACGCTTGAACTGGGAGAACGAGTAGAACCGCTGGGCGAACACCTGCAGCCAGTGCCGAATCTCCTTGAGCGAGTAGGACGGACGCTGGTCCTCCGAGATCCCTGGCGGCCAGTCACCTTTGTTCGCATCGCTCCACGCATGCCACGCGAGGAACGCCACCTTCGAGGGGCGGAAGCCGTACCGCAGCACCTGGAACAACGAGAAATCCTGCAGCACATAAGGTCCCACCTTGTCCTGGCTGCTCTGGATCTCCTCGTCCTCGCCCGCCGGAACAAGCTCGGGGCTGATCTCGGTGTCGAGCACCGATTGCAGCACCTCGTTGACGGCGTCTTCGAACTGTTCCGACGAGATCACCCACCGGATGAGGTGCTGAATCAACGTCTTCGGAACTCCGCCGTTGACGTTGTAGTGCGACATCTGATCGCCGACCCCGTAGGTGGACCAGCCAAGGGCGAGCTCTGACAGGTCGCCGGTGCCGAGCACGATACCGCCGCGCTGGTTGGCGAGCCGGAACAGATAGTCGGTGCGCAGACCGGCCTGCACGTTCTCGAACGTGATGTCGTACACCTTCTCGCCCCGGGCGAACGGGTGGTCCATCTCGGAGAGCATCAGCTGCGCCGTCTCCCTGATGTCGATCTCGGCGAACGTCACACCGAGCGTCTCGCCGAGGCGAACCGCGTTGCCCTTGGTCCGATCTCCCGTGGCGAACCCGGGCAGCGTGAATGCGAGTATGTCGCTGCGGGGCCTGCCCAGGCGGTCCATCGCACGGGCCGCGACGATCAGTGCATGGGTGGAGTCCAGACCACCGGACACCCCGATGACGACCTTCGGGGAGCCGATCGCCCGCAGCCGCTGCTCCAGACCGGAAACCTGGATGTTGTAAGCCTCGTAGCAATCCTGTTGCAGTCGTGAGTAATCCGCCGGCACGAACGGGAACCGCTCCACCTCGCGGCGCAGCCCGATGTCACCGGGCGGCGGGTCGAGCAGGAAGTCAACGCGCCGGTAGTTGTCGGCGGTGATGCCGTGATGCACCCGGTTGTCGTCGAACGTCCCCATCCGCAACCGCTCAGCACGCAACAGCTCCAAGTCGACGTCGGCAACGGAACGCCTTGCGCCCGAGGGAAACCGCTCCGACTGGGCCAGGCAGACTCCGCTCTCCCACACCATCGTCTGGCCGTCCCAGGCCAGATCGGTCGTGGACTCCCCCTCGCCCGCGGCGGCATAGACATAGGCCGCCAGACACCGCGACGACGCCGAGCGGGCGAGCAGGGTGCGATCCTCGGCTCGGCCGATGGTGATCGGGCTGCCGGAGAGATTGGCCAGCACAGTCGCTCCGGCCAGCGCCGCTTCCGCACTCGGCGGGATCGGCATGAACATGTCCTCGCAGATCTCGACATGCAGGACGAATCCGGGCAGGTCCGTCGCGGCGAACAGCAAGTCCGGACCGAACGGCGCGTCCTCGTCTCCGATCCGCATAACGCCACGCACGTCATCGCCGGCAGCGACCTGCCGGCGCTCGTAGAACTCGCGGTAGGTCGGCAGGTAAGACTTCGGCACCACCCCGAGAACCCGGCCCCGGTGGATGACGACGGCGGTGTTGTAGATCCGGTGGCCGAATCGCAGCGGTGCGCCGACCACCAAGAGCGTCATCAGATCGGCGCTACCCGCCGTGACTTCCAGCAGGGCCTCTTCAACGGCGTCCAGCAGCGCGTCCTGAAGCAGGATGTCTTCGATCGAATAGCCCGACAGCGTCAGCTCCGGAAAAACGGCCAGTGCCACATTGTCGGCGTCGCACTCCCGCGCCACCTCCAGCACTGCTGCGGCGTTCGCTGCGGGATCGGCCAGAACAACCTGCTGCGTGCAGGCAGCGACGCGGACGAAGCCCTGCTGATACGCCGAGTAGAAATCCATGCCTCATTGTTGCCCGCGATCGCCACGCTTATTCGTCAGCCCGGACAACTCGGCGGTTCGGCGCCCGATACAGGCCGCTTCAGCGCGCTGCGCGAGAAACATCGTCTGCTAGTGCCGGACCGCGCCGCCGGGCCCCGTGTTGGCCTGCCGTTTCCCCGACCGCACCACGCGCGATCCGCGGATTTTCCCTCCGGCGCGCATCGTAGGCGCATGAACAAGGTTGCCACCCAACGCCAGTCAATTCCCCTGCTGTCCGAGCTCGTGGAGCTTTTCGACAACTTGCCGTCCTTCCCGGCGCTGCGTCCGCTCTTCGAAGGCCGCGCGATCCGCGTCGAAGACGAGTTGCACGACGACATGTACGAGATCCGCGCCGAGCTGCCCGGTGTCGACCCCGAGGAGGACATCGAGGTGACCGTCCGCGACGGCCACGTCACGATCACCGCCGAGCGATCGCGCCCCGGCGACAACTGCGGTCGCTCGGAGTTCAATTACGGCTCGTTCAGCCGCAGCCTCCCCCTGCCCGACGGTGCCGACGAGGACGACGTCAACGCCATCTACGACCGCGGCATCCTGACCGTCTCGGTGCCGTTGTCCGACGAGAACCGCACCGAGAAGCACATCGAGGTTGTCGAGATCGTGGGTTTCGAACACGACGACGATGACGGCGAAGACCGTGACGACGACATCGACGATGACTTCACTCATCAACGCACCAATGGCAACGCGGAGGCCTCCGACCAGCAGGAACACAGCCACCAGGGCTGATCGCCTACATTCGGGGGGGTGGAAGCACCCGAACTCGTCGCCTTGCTGCGAGGTAGACGCGTTGCGGTGCTGACCGGCGCAGGAATCTCCACCGATTCGGGGATCCCCGACTACCGGGGGCCGGATTCCCCGCCGAGCAATCCGATGACGATCCGCCAGTTCACCTCCGACGCGGTGTTCCGGCAGCGCTATTGGGCTCGCAACCATCTCGGGTGGCGGCATATGGACCGCACCCAGCCCAATGCCGGGCACCGCGCTCTGGCGGCGCTGGAACGTGCCAATGTCGTCTGTGGACTGATCACCCAGAATGTCGACCTGCTGCATTCGAAGGCGGGTAGCCAGAAGGTCATCGACCTGCACGGCACCTATGCGCGGGTGATCTGCCTGAACTGCGGCTCCACGATGACACGGGCCGCGCTGGCCGATCTGCTCGACGAGGCGAACCCGGGTTTCGCGGAGCGGGCCGCGGCTCTCGGCGGCATCGCCGTGGCTCCCGACGCCGACGCAGTGGTCGCCGACACCGCGTCCTTCCGAGTCGTCGACTGCCCCCGCTGTGGCGGCATGCTCAAGCCCGACATCGTCTATTTCGGCGAGAGTGTCCCGAAAGGCCGTGTCGAACAAGCATATTCACTCATCGACGAGGCCGACGCACTGCTGGTCGCGGGGTCCTCGCTGACGGTGTACTCCGGCTACCGTTTCGTGCGCCATGCCGCCGCGGCGGCCATGCCGGTCGCGATCATCAACCGCGGCCCCACGCGTGGCGATGACCTGGCGACCGTGAAGATCGACAACGGTTGTTCACCGATGCTTGCGCTGCTCGCCGACGAACTACCTGTGACAGCCGATCTCACCAGTTGACCGACAGGCTGCGGATCGCGTGCACGAAGTTGCCCGGCACCAGTGACGGTTCCCCGGCCTCCAGGTCCGGCAATTGGGTGAGCAGCTCACGGAAGAGTGCCCGCAGCTGAGCGCGCGCCACATGCGCACCGAGGCAGAAGTGGCGCCCGCCGCCGCCGAAGCCCAAGTGTGGGTTCGGCTTTCGATTGAGGTCGAACCGTGCAGGATCCTCGAACACCTCGGCGTCCCGGTTGCCCGATGAGTAGAACATGACGACCTTGTCGCCGGCGTTGATCTGCTGGGCTCCGAGTACGTAGTCGCGAGTCGCGGTCCGGCGGAACGTCATCACCGGTGTCGCCCAGCGAATGAACTCCTCCACCGCGCAGTCGATACGGCCGTCGAAATCGACAGTCAACCAGTGCCGTTGATCAGGATGCCGAGTGAGCGCCGTGACCGCGTGGGTCGCCGTCTGTCGCGTCGTGTCATTGCCGGCCACCGCGAGAAGGACAAAGAACGCGGCCACTTCGGCGTCGGTGAGTCGTGCGCCGTCGACTTCGGCGTGGACGAGCGCGCTGAAAAGATCGTCGCCGGGGGTCTCGCGGCGCTGCGCGGCGAGACTCAGCGCGACCTGGTGCATGTACATCTGCGCCTCGACAAGCACCTCGAGCGGATTGCGACCGGCCAGATATACCGGATCCGCCCAGCTGACCATGGCGTCGGCGGCCTCGGCGACGTGATCGCGTTCCGAGGCGGGTATGCCCACCATGTCCGACAGAGTGCGCACCGGAAGCTCTTTGGCGCAGTGCTCGACGAAATCCGCACCGGGCCCGGCAGCGTGCAATTCGGTAACGATCGCGGCGGCGTTCGCCTTGATCGAGTCCTCGATCCGGCGGACTTGTCGAGGCGTGAAGGCCGCGTGCACCACCTTCCGGATCTGCGTGTGGCGCGGCGCGTCCATCGCCAGGAACGATTGCGACGCCTCGAGCAGTTCCTCGGGGACGTTCTCGAACAACACGCCTTTGCCCGAGCAGAACGCATCACTGTCACGGCTGACCTCGACGATGTCTGCGTGCCTGGTGACCGCCCAGAACCCTTGGTCGAGCGGATCGGGCATCAGAGCATCGTCGACGGGCCGATGCCAGCTCACCGGGCGCTCGCGGCGGAGTTCGGCGAACGCCACCTCGCGGGTGTCTGCGCTCGACGACCAGAAGGCTCGCGACGACAGATCAATCGGATCGAATGCCCGGGCGGTCGATGTGTGGTCGGTCACAGTCATGGTTTGGACATTAAGCCTAGACACCGTGTCTAGTCAAGCTGCCGAAGGGCACGTTAAGCTGGGCCGATGCCGTCGCTGACCCGCAAGACCCAAGCCACCAGGCAGGAGCGCCGGGAGCAGATCGAACGTCGACTGCTCGAAGCAACCGACCGCCTGATGGGCGACGGGACGAGCTTCACCGAGCTCAGCGTCGATCGTCTTGCCACCGAGGCCGGGATATCGCGGGCGAGCTTCTACATCTACTTCGAGGACAAGGGTCACCTGCTGCGCCGCCTTGCCTCGCAGGTCTTCGGTGATCTCACCGGTGCGGCACAACTGTGGTGGTCGGAGTCGGCCCGTCAGGATCCGGGCACGGTGCATGCGGCGATGGTGGCGATCATCGCCGCATACCGCCGACATCAACCGGTGCTCATCGCACTCAACGAGCTGGCGGCCTACGACAGCGCGGTCGGTGACACCTATCGCGAACTACTGGAGGAGGTTACGGCGGGGTTCGAAGCGGTGATCGCCGCGGGCCAGGCCAGCGGAGCCATCCGCCCACATCTCCCCCCGGCGACGACCGCCAGCACCTTGGTCTGGATGGTCGAGCGGACCTGCCAGCAGACCCTGCCAACCAGGCCGGCGTCCTTCGATGCCGAACTGGCCGACGTCCTTACCGAGATCACTTGGAGCGCACTGTATCTGAGGCCATTCAAGGACTAGACCGCGACGAGATCGTCGGCGTGCACAGCGGGCCTGCGCATCTCGGCAGGTAGATCCGAGGTGGAGCGGCCGAGCATCGTCGCCAGTTCGGCCGCGTCGTAGGCGACGACCCCCCGGGCCACCATCGTGCCGCCCTGGTCGCGCAGTTCGACGACGTCGCCGCCGAAGAACTTGCCGGACAGCGCCGTGATCCCGGCAGGCAGCAGCGAGCGGCGCTGACGCACAACGGCTCTGACAGCCCCATCGTCGAGGGACAGCGCACCGGCCGATTCTGCGGCGTACCGCACCCAGAATCGCCGTGCCGACATCCGCTCGGGCCGAGGCGCGAACACCGTGCCCACCGACGCATCGTCGAGGGCGGCCGCGGCGTCGGCTGCCGCCGCCAGCAACACCGGCACGCCGGCGTCGGCCGCCAGCAGCGCCGATGACAGCTTCGACACCATGCCGCCGGTGCCCAGATGGCTGCCCCGGCCGGCCGTCACCCCTTCGAGGTCAGCCGGACCGGACACCTCGGAGATGAAGCGCGCATTGCCTTTTCGCGGATCGCTGTCGTACAGGCCGTCGATGTCGGACAGCAGCACGAGAGCATCGGCGCCGACGAGGTGGGCCACCAGCGCGGACAGCCGATCGTTGTCGCCGAACCTGATCTCGTTGGTCGCGACCGTGTCGTTCTCGTTGACGATGGCCACCGCATGCAGCGCGCGAAGCCGATCGAGGGTGCGCTGGGCGTTGGTGTGCTGAACCCTCATCGAGATGTCGTGGGCAGTGAGCAGCACCTGACCCACCGTGCGGTCGTAGCGACCGAACGCCGTGCTCCACGAGTTGATCAGGGCCACCTGCCCGACACTGGCCGCGGCCTGTTTGGTGGCCAGATCGGTGGGCCGTTTGGTGAGTCGCAGCGGCTCGATGCCCGCCGCGATGGCGCCCGAGGACACGATCACCACGTCGGACCCAGCCTTCATCCGCGCCTCGATCGCGTCGGCGAGGTACTGCAGCCTGCTGGCGTCGAACATGCCCGACGGCGTGGTCAACGCTGTCGTGCCGATCTTCACGACGACCGAGCGCGCCTTGCGAATAGCGTTGCGGTGCGCGCTCATTCGTCGTCCGCGTCCTCGCCGCCCTGCCTTCGCGCCTTGCGCGCGGCCTTGCGCTCGTCAGCGGAGACCCGATCACTCTGCTCAAGTCTGACGTCGGTGCCTCGGCCTGACAGATGCACATCGACACCGGCCGGGGTTTGCGGCTCCCAGTCGAACGTCATGTCGCCGATCGTCACCGCGCAGCCGGGCCGCGCTCCCAACTTCAGCAGTTCGTCCTCGACGCCGAGGCGAGCCAACCGATCACCCAGATAGCCGACCGCCTCGTCGTTGTCGAAATTGGTCTGCGCCACCCATCGCTGCGGCCGGGTGCCCTTGACGACGAAACCGCCGTGACCGTCGGGCTCCACGGTGAACGACGTCTCGTCGACAGCGATGGGCCGGATGACCGGGCGTCGAGGCACAGCCGGGGGCTGAGCGGCGCGATAGGCCGCGACCATGTCCCACAGTGCGAACGTCAACGGGCGGAGCCCTTCTCGGGCGACCGTTGAAATCTCGAACACCGGCCAGCCGAAACGGCCGGCGACCTCATCGCGCACGAAGTCGGCAAGCTCACGTGCATCGGGAACGTCGATCTTGTTGAGCACCACGGCACGTGGACGGTCGGCAAGATCCCCAAGCGTCGAATCACCCTGCAGCGTGGGCTGATACGCCGCGATCTCGGCTTCCAGGGCCTCGATGTCGGAGATCGGATCACGACCGGGCTCCAGCGTCGCACAGTCGACGACGTGCACCAGCACAGCGCAACGCTCGATGTGTCGCAGGAAATCCAGCCCCAGGCCGCGGCCTTCCGACGCACCCGGGATCAACCCGGGAACGTCGGCGACGGTGAAGGTGTGCTCACCGGCCGACACGACACCGAGGTTGGGGGCAAGTGTGGTGAACGGATAGTCGGCGATCTTGGGTTTGGCCGCCGAGATCGCGGAGACCAGCGACGACTTTCCCGCCGATGGGAAGCCGACCAGGCCGACATCAGCAACGGTTTTGAGCTCAAGGGTGAGATCACGGGTCTCGCCCTGCTCGCCCAGCAGCGCGAAGCCCGGTGCCTTGCGTGCGCGCGATGCCAGAGCGGCATTACCGAGACCACCCCGACCGCCTGCAGCGGCTTCGAAGCGGGTACCCGGGCCGACGAGGTCGGCGAGGATCTGGCCGTGCTCATCGAGTACGACGGTGCCGTCGGGAACCTTCACCTCCAGGTCCGCCCCGGCCGCTCCGTCACGATTGCTGCCGGCCCCTTGCTTGCCGGACGGCGCCACCACGTGCGGATGGAAATGGAAATCGAGAAGCGTGTGAACCTGCGGGTCGACCACGAAGACGATGCTGCCGCCGCGGCCGCCGTTACCGCCGTCGGGACCACCGAGCGGCTTGAATTTTTCGCGGTGGACCGAGGCACAGCCATTGCCGCCGTTGCCCGCCCGCGCGTGAATCACGACGCGGTCGATGAAGCGAGGCATCGGACGTCCTTTCCATGACGAAATCTACGTTTTGCGTGCCGGATCGCGAGGGCGGTCGGCGCAAAACGTCGATTCCGACGTAAAGGACCTAGGCCTCGCCGGCGGGGGTGGCGCGGACGACGTTGACGGTCTTGCGGCCGCGCTTCGTGCCGAACTCGACGGCGCCGGGTGCCGTGGCGAACAGCGTGTCGTCACCGCCACGACCGACGTTGACGCCGGGGTGGAAATGGGTGCCGCGCTGGCGGACCAGGATCTCGCCTGCCTTGACGACCTGCCCGCCGAACCGCTTGACGCCGAGCCGCTGGGCGGCTGAGTCGCGACCGTTGCGTGAGCTGGAAGCGCCCTTCTTGTGTGCCATGTCTGTCGCTCCCGTCGTTACTTGATGCCGGTGACCTTGAGCACCGTCAGCTGCTGACGGTGACCCTGGCGCTTGTGATAGCCGGTCTTGTTCTTGAACTTGTGGATACGGATCTTCGGGCCCTTGGTGTGCTCGAGGACCTCGCCGGTGACCGCGACCTTCTCCAGCGCCTTGGCGTCGGTGGTCACCTTCGCGCCGTCGACGACCAGGGCGACGGGCAGCGAGACCGAGGCGCCGGGCTCGGCGTCGAGCTTCTCCACCTTGACGATGTCGCCGGCGGCGACCTTGTACTGCTTGCCGCCGGTCTTGACGATCGCGTACGTGGCTGTGTTCGCTGCCATCGCTTGGTCTTCCTCTGCTCTGCGTGCGGGCGCGCAACACCTGACGGCGTGCGTGCGGGTCTGGGTGGGATCTCGTCCCGTCTCCGGCCGGCTGTGGGCAGGCCCTGGAGACAACTGGTCAAGGGTACGTGACCAGCGGGAGGAGGGTCAAACCGCTCAGTCGCGGCTGGGCGGACCAGCGGGTCGGGCGGCAGCCCGCCTCCGCTGCCTACCTACCGGAGCGGCGACGGGCCGCTCCTCGACGTCGTCCTCCGGGTCGTCCTCCTCCGAGTCCTCGTCATCGTCGTCGTACGAGTCCTCGTCGTCGTCATCGGAGTCGTCGGCGTCATCGTCGGAGTCGTCATCCTCATCGTCGGAGTCGTCGTCGAGCTCCTCGATGTCGTCGTCCTCGTCCTCGTCGTCGTCATCGTCGAGGTCGATCTCATCCTCGTCCGAGTCGTCATCGGAATCCTCGTCGCCATCCTCGTCGGCGAAGTCATCCTCGTCGTCCTGCACTCCGGAGACGGCAGCGTCGGTATCGAGCTCCGCGACATCCTCGGCAGCGATGGCGCCGTCCTCGGCATCCTCATCGTGCTCGTCGTCCTCGTGCTTGCCGTTGGCTGCGGCCATCGCCTTGAACATCGGGTGTTCGCCGGGCGAGTGCGCCGGCACCTTGGCGACCTGAACTTCCTGCTCGCTGCGACCGCCGCGCTTCCCACGCTTCCCGCGCCGGCCACCGCCGCCACCGTTGCCGTTGTCGGCCTTGCGAGTGTTGGTGGCCGCCGCCGAATCGACCGGATCCCCGTGCAGGACGATCCCCCGACCCGCGCAATGTGTGCAGGTCGTCGAGAATGCCTCGATCAGGCCTGTACCCAGGCGTTTCCTCGTGAGCTGGACCAGTCCGAGCGACGTCACTTCCGACACCTGGTGCCGGGTGCGGTCGCGGGCCAGCGCCTCGGTAAGCCGCCGCAGGACCAGATCCCGGTTCGACTCCAGCACCATGTCGATGAAGTCGATGACGACGATGCCGCCGATGTCGCGCAGGCGCAGCTGCCGCACCGTCTCTTCGGCAGCCTCGAGGTTGTTGCGGGTGACGGTCTGTTCGAGGTTTCCGCCGGAACCGGTGAACTTTCCGGTGTTCACGTCCACAACTGTCATGGCCTCGGTCCGGTCGATCACCAGCGTGCCGCCCGAGGGCAGATACACCTTGCGGTCCATCGCCTTGGCCAGCTGCTCGTCGATGCGGTGAACGGCGAACACATCGGGTCCGTCCGGGGTCGCGGGCTGGTACTTCGTCATCCGCGGGAGTAGTTCGGGGGCCACCGAGTTCACGTAGTCGGTGATGGTCTTCCACGCGTCCTCACCCGACACGATCAGACCTGAGAAGTCCTCGTTGAACAAGTCGCGGATGACCTTGACCAGCACATCGGGTTCTTCGTAGAGGGCGACGGCGGCGCCGGCCTTCTTCTCGGTGATCTCGGCGGCCTTGGCCTCGATCTCAGTCCAGCGCTTCTGCAAACGCTCGACGTCGGTGCGGATGTCCTCTTCTTTGACTCCCTCGGACGCCGTACGGATGATCACGCCGGCATCCTGCGGGACGACCTCCCGCAGGATTTCTTTGAGCCGCTGTCGTTCGGTGTCGGGCAGCTTGCGGCTGATCCCGGTCGACGACGCCCCCGGCACGTACACCAGGTAGCGACCGGCCAACGAAACCTGCGTGGTCAGGCGGGCGCCCTTGTGGCCGACGGGGTCCTTGCTGACCTGTACGACGACGTAGTCGCCGGGCTTGAGCGCCTGCTCGATCTTGCGCTGCGCACCGCCCAGGCCCGCGGCCTCCCAGTTGACCTCCCCCGCGTAGAGCACGCCGTTGCGGCCGCGCCCGATGTCGACGAACGCCGCCTCCATCGAGGGCAGCACGTTCTGCACGATTCCGAGGTAGATGTTGCCGACCAGGGACGCGGACGCTGCCGATGTCACGAAGTGCTCGACGACGACGCCGTCCTCGAGCACCGCGATCTGCGTGTAGCGGGCCCCCTCGTGCGGCGGTTCGGTGCGGATCTTGTCGCGGACCACCATCGTCCGCTCCACGGCTTCGCGGCGGGCTAGAAACTCGGCTTCGGACAGGATCGGCGGCCGGCGCCGTCCGGCGTCGCGGCCGTCCCTGCGGCGCTGCCGCTTGGCTTCCAGACGGGTCGAGCCGCTGATCCCCTGGATCTCGTCGCTCTTGTCGCCCTTGTCACCCTTGCCGGACTTCCGGGGTTCGCGCTCGTGGACGACGGTGTTGGGCGGGTCGTCGGGCGAGCCGTTGCTGTCGCTGTCGTCGTCGGAGCCGGACTTGCGCCGCCGGCGGCGGCGCCTTCGGCGATTGGTGCCGTCACCGCCCGAACCGTCGTCGTCTCCGCTGTCGTCGTCCTGGTCCTCGGAGCCCTCGCCCGACGAAGTCTTCTCGGGGTCGGCCTCGCCGTCGGGATCGGAGTCGGCGGCGGCGTCGTCGCTCTGCTCGCCTCGGCCGCGTCCACGTCCCCGGCGTCCGCGCCTCCGCCGCTTGGCGGCGGGCCGCCCGGACTGATCGTCGTCCGACTCGGCCTCGGCGTCCGCGTCGTCCGAATCGTCGGCGTCGTCGTCATCGCTGTCGGCATCGGGTTCGTCTAAGCGCACGGGCTGAGGGGCGACGAACAGCGGAAGGTAGTCGGCGGGCTCGGCGGCAGCGGGAGAACTCGGCGCCTCCAGGATCAGCCGGGACTCCGGCTCCTCCTCAGCGGCGTCCTCCTCAGCCGGCTCCGGGATTGCTGACACGGGCTCGGGCTCGCTCTGCGCTTCGACGGCGTCGGTGGCGACCTCGGTCACCGACTCCGCCGCGGGCGCTGCTTCCGAGGCGGCCAACGCCTCGCGTACGCGGTCGGCCTCCTCGCGACCCACCGTCGAGTGAGCACTGCGGGCGCGGCCGTCGAACTCGTTGAGCGCGTCGATGATCCGCCTGCTGGTGGTTCCCAGCACTCTGGCCAGCGAATGCACCCTCAGCTTCTCGGGCGCCGGAGCATCCTTTGCTTCGGCAGGCGCGTCAGCTACGTGCTGAGGCGCTTCCGCGAGGTCGTGGGATGGTGCTTGAAAATTCTCATTGTCGGCCACGTATTCTCCTCAAGCCCCCGGGCGCGTCAGTTTGCTGACGCGGCCACGCGAGGGCTTCCGATTCTGTATCCGGGCTACCTACTCCCGAACTTTTTATGGTCTCGCCCCGAGTGATCCCGAAGGAACGGTCCCGGTGCCTGTCTGAATGATGGCTGGACGGCTGCGCCGCACCGATGTAGCGGTGGTCGCGCTCGCCAAAGTCTTCATTCGGATGGCCGACCCGGGTTGTAAGGCCGGTCACCCGCGACCAGTATCCCACATCTCGGAGGGTGATCCGAGAAGGCCGGGTTAGCTCGGGCGAGATCCTGTCAGAGACCGGGGAACCAGAGCTCGATCTCGCGGGCGGCAGAGTCGGGCGAATCGGATCCGTGTACCAGGTTGAACTGGGTCTCCAGACCCAGGTCACCGCGAATCGTGCCGGGGGTGGCCTTCTCGACGGGATCGGTGCCGCCGGCGAGTTGCCGGAACGCGGCGATGGCGCGCGGGCCTTCGAGAACAGCCGCGACGACCGGGCCCGAGGTGATGAACTCGAGCAGCGACGAGAAGAAGGGCTTGCCCTCGTGCTCCGCGTAGTGGGCGCGGGCGGTTTCGTCGCTGACGTTCTTCAGCTCCAGGGCTGCGATGGAAAGGCCTTTGGCTTCGATTCGGCTGATGATCTCTCCGATGAGGCGGCGCTGCACACCGTCGGGCTTGATCAATACGAGAGTTCGCTCAGTCACGCCAGACAGCCTAGTCGTCGATGGGGCGCTGTCCTGGCAGCAGGCCGCGCTTCTGCCTGCGGAGCACCTCGGCCCGCAGGTACGCGATGAGCAGCCAGACCAGCAGGAACAGCAGTCCGATGAAGCCGATCCCGGGATAGATGAACCAGCCGGCCACGAGGAGCACCTGCACGCCGATGTTGGCCCAGATCGCCCACGATCTGCCCTGCACGCCGGCCATCAGCATCAGTAGCACGGCGACGCCGATGACATAGGCCATCGAGAATCCGGTGAGCCCTGGTCCGACAGCGCCGACGACCGGCAATGCGAGCAGCACGACGATCGCCTCGAGGATCAGCGTGCCGGCCATGACGCCGCGGAAGCTCTTCCAGGGATCCGGTGCCTGGGTCGTCATGCCGGGTCCTTTCCGAACAGGGTGCGGGCCGCGCCTGCGGTGACCACCGAACCGGTGATGACGATTCCCGCGCCGCTCATGCCTGCACTGTCGGTGTCGTTGCCGGACTCCTCGACCACCGCCGTGGCGGTTTCGATGGCGTCGGGAAGGGTCGACGCGGTGATGACCCTCTCGGGCCCGAAGATCTCCTCGGCCTTGACGGCCAGCTCCGCGACCTCCAGTGCGCGCGGTGAACCGTTGTGGGTGACGACGATCTGATCGAGCGCCGGTTCGAGCGCGGCCAGAATGCCGTCGACGTCCTTGTCGCCCATGACGGACACGACGCCGACGAGGAAACGAAAGTCGAATTCGTCGCGCAGCGCCTCCGACAGCGCGGCGGCCCCGGCCGGGTTGTGCGCCGCGTCGATGAAAACCGTTGGCGCGCTGCGCAACCGCTCGAGGCGACCGGGCGACTTCACCGATGCGAAGCCGGCGCGCACGGAGTCGATGTCGAGTTGGCGGTCGGCGCCGGCACCGAAGAACGCCTCGACGGCGGCCAGCGCCACCGCCGCATTGTGCGCCTGGTGTTCGCCGTGCAGCGGCAGGAAGATCTCGGAGTACACCCCGCCGAGCCCCTGCAATTCGAGCATCTGGCCGCCGATGGCCACCTGCCTGCCGAGGACGGCGAACTCCGAATCCTCCCGGGCCACAGCCGCGTCGGCCCGTACCGATCCGGCGAGGAGCACCTCCATCGCCTCGGGCACCTGACGCGCGAGCACCGCGACGGTGCTCAGATCTGTGCCCACAGGCACGGGCTCGTCTGCCTGCCTGGTGATGATCCCGGCCTTCTCTCCGGCGATCGCCGCGATCGTGTCACCCAGATAGTCCACGTGGTCCACCGAGATCGGCGTGATGACGGCGACGGGTGCGTTGACGACGTTGGTGGCGTCCCAGCGGCCGCCGAGTCCGACCTCGACGACGGCGACGTCGACCGGCGCATCGGCGAATGCCGCGAACGCCATGGCGGTGACCACCTCGAACTTGCTCATCCGAGGCCCGCCAGCGGCTTCTGACTGCCGGTCGACGAGCTCGACAAAAGGCTCGATCTCCCGATACGTGTCGACGTAGGTCGCCGGGCTGATCGGCCTGCCGTCGATGGAGATGCGCTCGACGGCCGACTGCAGATGCGGGCTGGTGGTGCGTCCCGTCCGACGGCTGAATGCGGTGAGCAAAGCGTCGACCATCCGGGCCACCGACGTCTTGCCGTTGGTCCCACCGATGTGGATGGACGGATAGCCCTGTTGCGGCGAACCCAGAAGCTCCAGCAGCGCGGAGATCCGCGCAGTGCTGGGCTCGATCTTGGTCTCGGGCCACCGCTGGTCGAGCAGGTGCTCGACCTGCAATAGGGCGGCGACCTCGTCGGGCGTGGGTTCGACAGATGACATCGGCGATTCGCTCCGCTACCGGCTGGCCGGAAGTGCCGCCAGGCGGGCCTTGATCCGCTCCACTTCCTCGCCTGCCACCTGCGCACGGCCGCGGATCTTGTCGACGACTTCGGCTGGCGCCTTGGCCAGGAACGCATCGTTGCCCAGCTTCGCCGAGGTTCCCGACAGCTCCTTCTCCGCGGCGGCGAGATCTTTCTCAAGCCTTCGACGCTCGGCTTCGACGTCGACAGTGCCGGATGTGTCGACTTCGACGACCACGGTCGCTGCCGACAGTCTCACCTCCACCGACGCCGAAGCGCTGAAGCCCTCGGCAGGCGGTGTCAGCCAAGCCAGCGCGGTCACCGCGGGGACATGGGCCTGCAGACCTGCTGCCTCTATCGCCGACAACCGGGCCGGCACCTTCTGCCGGTCTCCGAGACCCTGGTCGCTGCGGAACCTGCGCACCTCGGTGATGAGCTTCTGCATGTCGGCAATCCGTTGAGCCGCTACGTGATCCGTCTCGAAGCCGCTCGGCGTCGGCCACTGCGCAACAACCAGCGATTCTCCCCCGGTCAGTGCCTTCCACAGCACCTCTGTGACGAACGGCATCACCGGGTGCAGCAGCTTCAGCAGGCTGTCCAACACTGCGGCGAGCACCGCGGTCGTATGGGAGATGCCCTCGCTCAATTGCACTTTGGCGAGTTCGACATACCAGTCGCAGAACTCGTCCCAGGCGAAATGGTAGAGCGCTTCACACGCCCGACTGAACTCATACGAGTCAAAAGTCGAATCCACCTCGGCGCGAACCTCTTCGAGCCGGCCCAGAATCCAGCGGTCCGCATCGGTGAGCTCATCGACGGGCGGCAGCGGCGCAGGGCTGGCGCCGTTCAGGAGCGCGAAGCGCGTCGCGTTGAACAGCTTGGTGGCGAAGTTTCGGGACGCACGGGCATGGTCTTCACCGATCGCGAGGTCTCCACCGGGGCTCGCGCCGCGGGCCAGGGTGAATCGCAGGGCATCGGCACCGAACATTTCCACCCAGTCGAGTGGATCGATGCCGTTGCCCTTCGACTTGCTCATCTTGCGGCCGTGCTCGTCGCGGATGAGCCCGTGCAGGAAGACGTTCTCGAACGGCACCTGCGGGCCGCGTGCACCGTCAAGGGTGATCGTCTCGTCGCCGGAGACGAACGTGCCGAACATCACCATGCGCGCCACCCAGAAGAACAGGATGTCGTAACCGGTCACCAAAACGGTTGTCGGATAGAACTTCTCCAGCTCGGGCGTTCGATCGGGCCAGCCCATCGTGGAGAACGGCCACAAAGCCGAGCTGAACCAGGTGTCCAGCACGTCAGGGTCTTGCTCCCAGCCCTCCGGCGGCGTCTCGTCCGGGCCGACACACACCTGCTCGCCGTTGGGTCCGTGCCAGATCGGGATCCGATGGCCCCACCACAGTTGCCGCGAGATCGTCCAGTCGTGCATGTCGTCGACCCAGCCGAACCAGCGCGGTTCCAGGCTCTTCGGGTGAATCACGATGTCACCGTTGCGAACCGCGTCACCGGCAGCCTTGGCCAGCGACTCCACCTTGACCCACCACTGCAGGCTCAACCGCGGTTCGATCGGCTCGCCGCTGCGCTCGGAGTGTCCGACGCTGTGCAGGTAGGGCCGCTTCTCGGCAACGATGCGCCCCTCGGCGGCCAGCGCCTCCCGCACCGCAACCCGCGCCTCGAAGCGGTCCATGCCGTCGAACCGGGTTCCGGTGTCGGCGATTCTGCCCTTGGTGTCGAGCATCGTGGGCATCGGCAGCTGGTGGCGCAGCCCGATCTCGAAGTCGTTGGGATCATGTGCTGGCGTGACTTTGACTGCGCCGGTGCCGAACTCGGGGTCGACGTGCGCGTCCGCGACGACGACGATGTCGCGATCCAGGAACGGGTGCGGCAGCGTCTTGCCGACGAGGTCGCGGTAGCGGTCGTCGTCGGGGTGCACCGCGATCGCGGTGTCGCCGAGCATCGTCTCCAGGCGGGTGGTGGCGACCACCAGGTGCGGTTCGTCGTCGTTCATCGAGCCGTAGCGGAACGAGACCAGCTCACCCTCGATGTCCTCGTACTTGACCTCCAGGTCGGAGATTGCCGTCTCCAGCACCGGAGACCAGTTGACCAGACGCTCGGCGCGGTAGATCAGCCCCGCGTCGAAGAGCCGCTTGAAAATCGTGCGCACTGCGCGCGACAACCCGTCGTCCATCGTGAAGCGGTCGCGGCTCCAGTCGACGCCGTCGCCGAGGCGGCGCATCTGCGCTCCGATGGTGCCCCCGGACTCGCGTTTCCAGTCCCACACCTTCTCGATGAACAGCTCGCGGCCGAAGTCCTCCTTGGTCTTGCCGTCGACGGCGAGCTGTTTTTCCACCACGGTCTGAGTGGCGATGCCGGCGTGGTCCATACCCGGCAGCCACAGCACCTCGTAACCCTGCATGCGCTTGCGTCTGGTCAACGCGTCCATCAGCGTGTGGTCGAGGGCGTGACCCATGTGCAGGCTGCCGGTGACGTTGGGGGGCGGCAGCACGATCGAATACGGCGGCTTGCCGCTGGACGGATCGGCGCGGAAGTAGCCCGCGTTGACCCAGCCTTCGTACAGCTCGCTCTCTACTGCTGCCGGGTCCCAGGACTTGGGCAGGGAGTCGAGCGCGGGGACGCTGCGCGCGTCACCGTTGGCATGGGGCTGGGAGGTCACCGCGCCATTCTAGGAAGTGGCTGCGAGACGGTGCGTTGCCCCCGATGGGCTAGTTCAGTCGTGACACCTCGAGCGACACATGCGCTGCCGGGAACCGGGCGAGCAGCGCGTCGCCCATGGCGGCCGCAGGGGTGAGGATTCCGCGCAGGTCGGAGAGCTTGTCGCGGTCCAGCGCCAACGCCAGCCCACTCTCGCCGAGGAGCACCGACGTGGCCTTGTACCCGGGGTCGCCCTGCTGGGACATCCGGGCGACATAGCGCGCACCCTGGGTCGTGGTGGTGTACGTCTCGACGGTGTAGTGGCCGCGCTCACGCGTCTGCTCGTTGGGCCCCGTCCCCGGCTTGGGCAGCACCCTTTCCAGTGCGGCGCGCGGCACCCGGTTGATGTAGCGGGTGCCGAGCTCCATGGTGGCGACGTTGCCTGCAGTGGCCATGGCCGCGATGACGGGTGCGCCCACCGAGCGGCCGAGACTCATCTGCTCGGCGTACTCGAAGCGCCTGCCGTAGGCGTATTCGAGAAGTGCATTGCTTCGCCGCACGATCCGGCTGTTCGGGATCGCCATCGGAAAAGCACCGACCCAGTAGCCGTTGAGCTCAGGGGCGATGTCGCGGCCTCGCCGCCAGCGGGCATCGGGCTGGGCGCCGAGCTCAGGCTCGGCGCCGCGGTCCGGGCTCAGCGTGTACGGATCGTTGACGAGTTGTCGGCCGTCCGGGTCGCCGGAGGCCTCCCTGGCGAACTCCACCATCGACGCGATCGTGCCGCCCGACGCCCCGCCCGCGAACGTGCGCACCACGAAATTGGTGTCGCCCAGTTGTCCGGTGCCGTCCCGCTCGGCCTGCCGGTACAGCGCGAAGACCGTGAGATCCGAAGGGATTGAATCGAATCCGCAGGCGTGCACGATGCGAGCCCCGGTGTCGACCGCCTGCTTGTGATAGAGGTCGATGGCCTTGCGGACGAAGAGCGTCTCTCCGGTCAGGTCCGCGTAATCGGTGCCCGCCGCCGCACACGCAGCGACAAGCGGAAGACCGTAGCGCAGGTAGGGACCGACGGTGGTGACGACGACACGCGTGGTCGCGGCCATCGCGTTGATGGTCGACGGTTCGGACGCATCGGCCACGATCAACGGCCAGTCCTTCGCCGCTTCACCGAGCGACTCGCGCACCGCCAGCAGGCGATCGGTGGACCGGCCGGCGAGGGCGATACGTGCGCCGGACCCCGCCGTGGCGAGGTACTGCGCCGTCAGTTTCCCGACGAATCCCGTGGCGCCGTACAGCACGATGTCGTGCTCGCGGTCGTGGTTCTGCTCGCTTGCTCCGTTGCCTGCGCTCATGGGTTGGACGCTACCCGAGCACCTCCGGCAGGTCGCCGTCCTGCCCGAGGACGTGCTGGGCCAGGAATGCCAGCACGACCTGATACCAGATCTTCGCGTGCGCGGGGCTGAGCACCCAGTGGTTCTCGGAGGGGAAGTAGAGGAATCGGTGCACTGTGGTGCCGTCCTCGGCGGCGGGCAGGCCAGAACGGCTCAACAACTCGTACCAGAGTCGCAGCGCTTCCCCGATCGGCACCCGGTAGTCCTTGTCACCGTGGATGACGAGCATCGGTGTGCGGATCTCGGAGACGAACAGGTGCGGTGAGTTCGCGCTTGTCATCTCCGGGGTCATTTCTCTGGCCCACCAGTAGCTGCCGTCGGTGGTCCCGCCGAATTGGTCGAGGGCCCACAGGCTGGCGTGGGTGACTATGGCCGCAAAGCGGTCGGTGTGCCCGGCTATCCAGTTGGCCATGTAGCCGCCGAAGGACCCACCCATCACCGCGGTCCGTGCCGCGTCGACGCGCGGATGGGCGCACGCCGCGTCGGCGGCCGCCATCAGATCGGTGTACGGCGCGGAACCCCAAGCCCCCCAGCCCCGCTGGATGAAGTCCTGGCCGTAGCCGGTGGACAGCGCCGGGTCGGGCAACAGCACCGCGTAGCCCTGGGCGACCATCAGCCACGGATTCCAGCGCCAGTGCCAGGCGTTCCAGCTGGCGAGCGGACCACCATGAATCCACAGCAGCAGCGGCGCGGGGTCTTCACCGCGCGGGACGACCATCCACGAGCGGACCGTACTTCCGTCGCCGGCGACGGCGGTGAGCTCGGTGAGTTCACCGGGAAGTTCGGGAAAATCGACACAATCGAGGACGGTTACCGACCCGTCGGCGTCGATGCGGACCGGGTGCGCGGGCGTCGCGTACGAACTGCGGAGCGCAAACAGCACGCCGCCGGGTGCCGACCGTACATCGGAGTAGGTGAAGTCGTCGGACACCAACGACCGCACCGCGCCGGTGTCAGGGTGCACCTCGAATATCGGGCCACGGCCGTGGTCATCAGCAGTCACGATCAGCATGGAGCCGTCGGCCGACCATGTCACCGACGTCGGCCACCGGTCCCACTCTGCCGTGATCTCACCAGTATCCTGCCCAAAATTCTTGACGCAGAGCGTGATTCGCGGCGCCTGCTGCGGTGTGGAGATGGTTTCACGAAGGTAGGCGACCGCTCCCCCGTCCGGTGCGAGCACCGGGGATCCCACATCGGCCGCCTCGTCGTCGACGATCGTCGACCGCTCGGCGGTGGTCAGATTTACGCGGACCAGAGTGCTCCGCAGGGCGGCACCGGCAGTGGGAACGCTCCACGAGGTGACCAGGAAGGTTCCGTCGCCGCTGACGTCGAAGTGTGCTTCGCGCAAGCCGTCGGCCGGCGCCGGAGTCACATCGCGCGGGCCGTCGGCGTCGGCGAGGAACAGATGCGTCTGCGCGGGGCCGAGGTCATGATCCCAGGCACGCACCGGGTAGCCGGTGTGCAGGATTGCCGACACCTTGGTGTCCTTGCGGACTTTCCGCAGGGCGGCATCCGCGTCGACGTCCGACGACGACGGGAGCATCGACGACGCGGCCACCGTGGCCCCGCCGGCCGACCGGACGCCGTCCACACCGCCGGGAAGGGCACACAGTTCGTAGGCCTCGCCGCCGGAGCCGGGCAGGCACCACAGCGATTTCGGCGGCTTGTCGTCGTCTGGGGTGGGACGCGCGGCGAGGAACAGCAGGTCGCCATCAGCGGTGAACTCCGGCGACGACTCCCCGGTGACGCCATGGGTGATGCGGCGAGCGGGTTTTCGTCCCGCAGGGTCGAGCTCCCAGAGGGCGGAGACGAACTCGGTGCACTTGTCGTTGAGTTGCGCGACCGTCGTCACCACCCTCGACCCGTCCGGTGAGACCGCCAGACCGGAGACCCGCGGCAGCGCCAGGTAGGCATCGAGAGCGTGAAAGGGCGTCGGAGATACCGGGTTTGCGGCCATGACTCTTCGTAACACAGCGACGCCGTGGCGGCTGCCGCTGCAAGCCCGCTAGTGTCGCCTCATGCCCGCGCACATCGTGATCGTCGGCGCCGGCATCGCCGGTCTGGCAACTGCCGTCGCTTTACAGCGCATCGGTCACGACGTATCCGTCGTCGAACAGCGCACCGATGTCGGCTCGGGGGCAGGCATCAGCATCTGGCCCAACGCGCTGGCCGCGCTCGACCAGATCGGACTCGGCGACGAGGTACGCGGCGCGGGCGGGGGCGTGACCGCGGGGGCGATCCGCTGGCGCGACGGGACATGGTTGCGTCGCCCCTCGGCGCAGCGCATCGTCGCAGCGCTGGGTGAACCCCTGGTGGTCGTCCGGCGGTCCGCGCTCACCGACATCCTGCGTGGCGCACTCCCGCCGGGAACCGTCCAGGCGGGCAAGTCAGCCGCCTCGGTCTCCGTCACCGATGCCGGGGCGAGGATCACGCTGTCGGACGGCACCTACCGTGAGGCCGACGCGGTGGTGGGCGCCGACGGCGTCCATTCGATCGTGGCGAAGACGTTGAACGGTCCGCTGCCCGCCCGCTATGCCGGATACACCGCTTGGCGCGGAGTGGCTGCGTACGCGTTGGATCCCGATCTGGCCGGCGAGACGATGGCCCCGGGAGCGGAAGTGGGTCACGTTCCGCTGGGCCCCGACCACACCTACTGGTTCGCCACTGAGCGGGCCGCTGAGGGCAGCAGCGCCCCGGACGGCGAACATACCTACCTCACCGCCAAACTGGCGGGCTGGGCCGACCCGATTCCGCAACTCATCGCCCGCACCGACCCTGGCGACCTGCTCCGCAACGACCTTTACGACCGGGCCCAGCCCCGGTATTGGTCACGCGATCGGGCCGTGATCGTCGGCGACGCCGCCCATCCGATGCGGCCACACCTGGGCCAGGGCGGCTGCCAGGGCATCGAGGACGCGGCAATCCTGGCTCGCTTCGTCGAGCTGGCGCCCGACCTTGCGGCGGCGTTCGAGCGGTTCGGGTCGTTCCGGAAACGCAGGGTTCGCGCGCTGGTACGCGAATCGCGGACGATCGGGCGAGTGGTCAACCTGCGGCCGGCGTTTCTCAGCGGTCTGGCCAGCCGGACGACGGCGCTGATTCCGGAGCGAGTGGTGACGTCGCATCTGGCATGGATCGCCGCGGGGTCCGCTTTCGTCCTCCCGACCGCGGCAGATGCCGCCGGTTAGTAGGTGCTTCAGCGTGCGGAGCGCGGGACGAACAGTGCGGTGCACATCTTGCGAAGGTCGATGATTCCGCCGAAGACCGACGTGGGCATCGTTGCGCAACCGTTGGCCGACGCGGGCCTCGAGGCGGGCACCGGAGCGACCGGGGCGGGGTTACCCCACACCTGAGCCGCAGCGCCCTTGGCGCCACATTTCGGCCAGGCCTTCAGTCCCTGGGTGCGCAGCACGTTCTCGGCGACGCGGATCTGCTCGTGCCGCGGCGCGGAAGCGGGGTTGCCGACGCCACCATTGGCCGACCAGGTGGCCTGCTTGAACTGCAGGCCTCCGTAGTGACCGTTTCCGGTGTTGATCGACCAATTGCCACCCGACTCGCACTGCGCGATCGCGTCCCAGTTGACCGAATCGGCGTGCGCGGTGGCGGTGCCGCCCTCCATCGCCATCGGCACGACGGCCAGAGCTCCGGAGATCGCGCCGGCCAGGAGGCCCTTGCTGACAACCTTACGAACGTTCATCTCTGCGGTCCTTCCCCGACCGTTATGACTTGAGGCCCGAAAGTGAAGTGGTGCTCGGTTCACGATGCGGCTACCCGGACTGTCGAGTGATGGTCGTCACCTGTTACCGGAGAGATGAAAGTTTTAGGAGTTGCTTATATGACGTAAGAGACATCTGAGAAGAAGCGGGGTATATGAGGCCTCACGGACGAAAAGGCGGTGCCGACCGAAGTCGGCACCGCCTCGCAGCTGTGGGTGGTCAGCCGTGCGAACCGCAGACTGGCCACGCGCCGATGCCCTGCGTCTGCAGGACGTTGTTGGCGACGCGGATCTGCTCTTCGCGGCTGGCGGTGTGCGGGGAACCCGAGCCGCCGTTGGACTGCCAGGTGCCCATGGTGAACTGCAGGCCGCCGTAGTAGCCGTTCCCCGTGTTGATGGACCAGTTTCCGCCCGATTCGCAGGCGGCCACAGCGTCCCAGTTGACGCCGTCCGCATTCGCGGTGCCGGCTCCCAGTGCCATCGGCGCCACAGCGAGCGCTCCAGCGATGGTGGCCAGCCCAAACGTCTTGCGGATGTTCTTCAACTTCGATCCTTTCGCCGCGCGCGCGCCATCGACACCCGCAACGACACGTGGGTCGCGCGGGCGTGCAGCCTGCAAGCAGGCGGGGTGATTGGGCCGCGCCGTCTCGGTCGGGCACGGCAGGGGAGGTCGCCAAGGACCTCACCGGGTTGAGAACCCGGCAGCGCGGGTAGTCACTGACCGCCCGGGCTCCACTCACACGCTGGTTCGTGGTTTTTGAGTTATTTGCTCCGTAAGAAGCTGACTGGGACCGTACAAACCTCGTTCGGCAAAGTCATCTCGATGGAGAACGGGTTGCGAACAGATCACGGAAAGATCACGGGCCTAAATGCCGGTGGTCCGCGCAGGTCAACCATGCGTTTGACGCGGCTGTCGACGCGGCACCGATTCGTCCGGAAGGTGAGCCAAATCACTGTCATTTTGTGAACTGGCCCACGCGGCGAGACGCCGCCACCGCGCCAACGTGGCGCGAAAACACTTGGACGCAGCCACAACACATCCATCGGCGCAATTCGATGTCCTTACGGATTCGCTGGACCCAAGCCCTCGCGCGGCAGCCCCGATCAGCACCGAATCCTTTGTCGCACAATGCAGTCGATCGACCACTCCCGCTCCGTGGAGGTGCCGTGCCGATATGATCCTTTACCGCCACCCACCCTGTGGAAGTCTTGGAAGTGCTGCGCGACAACACTTCTCAGGCGGACATGACAGCAAGCGCGCTCGGAAGATCGCGACCCGCCACCGAAGGAGGAGAAATGCGCAAGGGAAGCGCAGCGGATCGTTCCATCTTGTGATCAGACGAAGACGTCCAATCTGGTCACGAAAGATGATGAAACAGATTCCTTTGCGCTGGCATCCCTGCCGAAAAACGTTTACCGCCAGGGCTTTACGTAATCGCATACACCGCAGATGGCCGTCAGCGCAGCCTAGCCCTCAGCGCGGCCGCCCGCTTTCATGACGAATAATCAGCGCAATTATTCGCGACGCAATAATTGCTGCGCACGAATGACGAATTCCCCTTTATTTGAAGGCCGGTTTGCTGGACAGCCTGGGCGGTAGCGCCGCTTCCAAGTCTGCGACGGTGTTGACATTGGCGAGTGCCGGCTGCTCGGGCATCACGATTCGCTGCGTGTCGATTGAATCAGCCAGCCCCCGCATGCTCCGGTGTCCGGCGTCGAGCAGGCCGGGGATGACCGCGTGCAGCGCGGTGCGATAGATGCCCGCGAGGTAATGATCGCGGCCGTCCCACGGGAGCACGGCATCGACATCGAGGCGCTCCGCCGGCCCTGCCAGGGTGTCGATCACGTCAGCGGTCAACGCGGGCATGTCGACTGCGCAGACGAACGCGTGCTCGCGACCCGCGTCCGCGGCGGCGCGAAGTCCCCTGGCCGTGGCCAGCAGCGGTCCCACTCCCATCACCTCATCGCGGAGCACGACGGCATCCAAGGCCGGCAACGCCTGGCCCGGAGCGGCGACGACGAAAACCGGTTCACATCGCGCGCTCACCACAGAGACCACGCGCTCGACGAGGGTCGGCGACCCCGGCGACCCGTCGACCCGCAGGGTGGCCTTGTCTCGGCCCATCCTTTTCGATGCCCCACCGGCGAGTACCACAGCAGCCAACGGCAGCGACGACGTCACACAGGTGACGTTAGCGCAGCGGACACCAGAGGTCAGTCAGTCGACAGTCCAGGTGTCTTTTCCGCGCAGCAGCGCCTGCAGCGCTGCGGTGTCGTGAGCCCTGCTGTCACGCGCCATCGCGATCTGCTGACGCGCCGCGTCGTCGTAGGTGGGCTTGCTGACCTGGCGGAAGATCCCCATGACCATGTGGTCGAGGTTCTGCTCCGAGAGCCGGGACAACGCGAAGGCGTAGGCGGGATCCTCCAGGGCCGCATCGTGGACCACGATTTCGTCAGCCGAAACGTCGGCGGTCTTGGCAACCTCCAGCCCATACCCCGACTTGATGACGCAGTACTCGCCGTCCGCGCCGAACGTGATCGGCTCACCGTGGACGACGTTGATCAGCCGCTCCTCGGCGCCCTCCTTGCGCAAAGCGTCGAACGAGCCGTCATTGAAGATCGGGCAGTCCTGCATGATCTCGACGAGCGCGGCACCGCGGTGCTGCGCGGCGCCCCTGAGTACGTCGGACAGACCCTTGCGGTCGGAATCCAGGGCCCGGCCGACGAAGGTCGCTTCTGCGCCGAGCGCCAGCGAGACGGGATTGAACGGGTAGTCCAGCGAGCCCATCGGCGTCGACTTGGTGACCTTCCCCGTCTCCGAGGTGGGCGAATACTGCCCCTTCGTCAGCCCGTAGATCCGGTTGTTGAACAGCAGGATCGTGATGTTGATATTGCGTCGAAGCGCGTGGATCAGATGGTTTCCGCCGATCGACAGCGCATCGCCGTCACCGGTGACCACCCAGACCGACAGATCCTCGCGAGCCAGCGCCAGACCGGTCGCGATGGTCGGCGCACGACCGTGGATCGAGTGGAAACCGTAGGTCTCCAGGTAGTACGGGAACCGGCTGGAGCAGCCGATCCCGCTGACGAACGCGATGTTCTCGCGGCGCAGTCCCAGCTCGGGCAGGAAGTTGCGGATCGTGTTGAGGATGACGTAGTCACCGCAACCCGGGCACCAGCGGACCTCCTGGTCGCTGGTGAAGTCTTTGCCCTTCTGCGGCTCGTCGGCCTTGGGGACCAAGCTGGTCTTCGTCAGGGCCGCGTCCGTCAATCCCAGGTCGCTGCCAATCAGGTCAGTCATTTCGCCTCCTCGCGCAAGCGCTTGTAGGTCATGCGCTTACCCCCTCGACGGTGGCCGCCGCCAGCCGCGCGAACTTCGCTTTTTCGGTTTCCTTCTCGGCCAGGGTGCCATCCAGTGCCGAATCGATGATGCCCTCCACCTCGTCGGCGAGAAACGCCATTCCCTCGACCTTGGTCACCGACTGGACATCGACAAGGAACCTTCCGCGCAACAACAGCGCCAGCTGGCCGAGATTCATTTCGGGCACCACCACTTTGGCGTACTTGTTCAGCACATCGCCGAGGTTCGCCGGGAACGGATTGAGGTGGCGCAGCTGGGCGTGCGCGACCTTGATCCCGTTGCGGCGCGCACGACGGCAGGCCTCGCCGATCGGGCCGTAGCTGCTGCCCCAGCCGAGCATCAGCAGTTCGGCATCACCGGTCGGGTCGTCGACCTCCAAGTCCGGCACTGCGATACCGGCGACCTTCTCCTGACGCAGCCGCACCATCAGATCGTGGTTCTTGGGTTCGTAGCTGATGTTGCCTGAGCCGTTGGCCGACTCAAGACCGCCGATGCGGTGCGCCAGCCCCGGCGTACCGGGTACGGCGAACTGGCGTGCGAGCGTCTCGGGATCGCGCGCGTACGGCTGGAACGGCTCACCTTCCTTGGCGAAGGTGTGCTCGATGCCCTCGTAGGACGAGATGTCGGGGATTGCCCAGGGTTCCGAGCCGTTGGCGATCGCGCCGTCGGACAGGATCATCACCGGGGTGTGGTAATTGATCGCGATACGCGCCGCCTCGACGGCGATGTCGAAGCAATCCGACGGGGACCGCGGCGCCAGCAGCGCCACCGGCGACTCACCGTTGCGGCCGAACATGGCTTGCAGCAGGTCAGCCTGTTCTGTCTTGGTGGGCAGACCCGTGGACGGGCCGCCGCGCTGGACATCGATGACGATCAACGGCAGCTCGGTCATGACCGCGAGGCCGATCGCCTCCGACTTCAGCGAGATGCCGGGGCCGGAGGTGCTGGTGATCCCCAGCGCCCCGCCGTAGGAGGCTCCGATGGCGGCGCCGATACCCGCGATCTCGTCCTCGGCCTGGAAGGTCATCACGTTGAAGTTCTTGTGCTTCGACAGCTCGTGCAGGATGTCCGACGCCGGGGTGATCGGGTACGTGCCGAGCACGATCTGCAGATTCGACAGGTGACCGGCGGCGATCAGCCCGTAGGCGAGTGCGGTGTTGCCGGAGATCTGCCGGTACTCCCCGGTCTTGAGCTTGGCGGGAGACACCTCGTAGGTGGTCGCGAACGCCTCGGTGGTTTCTCCGAAGTTCCAGCCGGCCTTCAGCGCGAGAACGTTGGCCTCGGCGACGTCGGGCTTGCGGGCGAACTTCTCGCGGATGAAGGACTCGCTGTGCTCGAGTTCGCGGCCGTACATCCACGACAGCAGCCCGAGGGCGAACATGTTTTTGGCCCGCTGGCCGTCCTTCTTCGTGGCACCGATCGATTCGACCGCACCCAGTGTCAGTGTCGTCATGGGAACGGCTTGCACGACGTAGTCGGAGAGCTCTTCGTTCTCCAGCGGGTTCGCGTCGTAGCCCACCTTGGCCAGGTTGCGCTTCGTGAACTCGTCCGAGTTCGCGATGATGAGGCCGCCGCGCGGAAGATCGGAGACATTGGCCTTGAGCGCGGCCGGGTTCATCGCGACGAGCACGTCGGGACGGTCACCCGCGGTGAGGATGTCGTAGTCGGCAATTTGGATCTGGAACGACGACACACCGGGCAGCGTGCCCTGCGGGGCCCGGATCTCGGCGGGGTAATTCGGTTGCGTCGCAAGATCATTGCCGAACAAGGCGGCCTCGGAGGTGAACCGGTCTCCGGTGAGCTGCATACCGTCGCCGGAGTCACCGGCGAATCGGATGACGACCTTCTCGAGCTTCTGCCGAGGCGCTCCTGAGACTGGGCTGGCCACGTTGCCGTTCTCTCCCACTCGCCTGCCTTTCGTGTCTTCCCCGGTGCTGTTGAGGCCTACATCTGGCGAATTTCCACCGTGTCGCAATCGACGTGACGCGCCGTCAGTGGGAGCTCACCAAGTTTGGTGTCACTGTGAGTACCGATTATTGCACTTCTCTTAGGCAGTCCTATACCAGGCGTCGAGGTTGCGCAGACATGGACGGCGGCAAAACGCACTGATCAGCGCCGCACGCCGACGGCGCGTGAGACAAAACTGTGGCGTTCGTCACGGTGGCGAGACATGTCGCGCTCTTAGAAATAGTTACCAATCAGTAGCAGCCAGCTAGCACCGGCGATGGCCCATTCAGTAATGGACCGGAACGTTGTAGGGCGTGATGATCTGGATGGGCACAGGCCGCGCCGGCTCCACGGGCAAAGCGCCTCGCTCCTGGAGGATCAGGCGTAGCGCCAGTCGCGCATCAGCGCGCAGGTCATTGTGCAGGACCGCAGAGATCCGACCTTCTCGCAGGAGACGCCGATTGTCGGCATCGAGGTCGTGGGCGATGAACACCTTGCAGTCGCGGCCGATTCTCTCGAAGGCCGCGACTGTCGCCAAGTTGCCGCCACCCACGGAGTACACGGCCTCGACGCCGGGATTGGCCTCAAGAGCTTCCAGGACGAGTCGCTCGTTGGTGGCGTCGATGCCGTCGCTGTCGCTGACCTCGACGACGGCCCGCCCCGAAGCGCGCAGCGCAGACCGGAATCCGACCTCGCGCTCACCTTCGCCGCGAAAAACGGTGCGGCTGAGCGTGATGAGGACACCCGAGGGTGATCCCGCCAGCCACTGCTCGACCAGGTAGGCGGCCGTGACGCCGGCTCCGTGGTTGTCGATGCCCACATATCCGCAGCGGGAGCTGGCGGGCACGTCCGTCGTGTAGGTCACCACAGGTACGCCCGACTCCACCAGGCGATCGATCGCCTCCGCCACGTCGGGGTCGTCCTGAGCCTTGAGCACCACACCGTGGCTTCCGCGGATGCGAGTGAGCGCCTCGGCCATCTGCACCGCGGATCCCGACTCCCAGAGATGGAAGCGGGCCCGCACCATCGCGGGCGCGAAGGCGGGCAATTCGGCCTCGACGGCGGCGCGGAAGGCGTCGGAGAAGCGCCGCGGCGTCTGCATGACGACGTCGATCAAATAGCGACGGCCGTTCAGGCGCAACTGCGCACGTTGCTTGTCCAGGTCGGCGATCGCCTGATTCACCTCGGCGATGGTGTTCTGTCGAACACCCGGCCTGTTGTTGAGGACACGGTCGACCGTTGCCTCGCTCAGCCCGCACTGCTGGGCGATCTCGCGGACTTTGTAACGGTGCGGCACTTGACCCCTTCACTCTCGTCACACTCGGCGACCTGACACAAAGTCGCACGCATAAGTTTTCGAAGGTGCGATTAAGCGTCTACTTGGCCCCGATTCTTGAGGTTTTTTTGATGGTTTTTTGCCGTTGATTGCGGTCCTGATCACAGCAAGACTAACGGTCATGGCAACGTCCATCCAGCGGCCGATCCACGCCGCGCAGTCGCCCTGGCTCGGCGAAGCGGATTTCGACTTGGACGATTTCCGCGCCCAGGTCGAGTGCGACACCGACCTCGCCGACTACCCGCACGCCAATGACGTCCGCGACAACGTCGTTGTCTACGACGCCACTGCGATGGCTGAGGCGAGCGACCGCCGTGAGCTGCAAGCAGAACTCATCCGCGCCCTGGCCGACGGTCCCGGCGTTGTCGTATTCGCCGGCGCGTTCGACGCCGACGTAGTGGACCGTGCCAGCGAGGCCTTCTTCGCGATCATCGAGGCGCAGCGTGCCGACGGCCGCGCGGCGGGCGACCACTTCGGCACGCCCGGCGCCAACGACCGCATCTGGAACGCGGCTCAGAAGCTCGCACTGCGCGAGCCCGAGGTGTTCGTCGACTACTACGCCAGTGATGCGCTGGCCGTGGTGTGCCAGGCGTGGCTGGGGCCGCGGTACCAGATCACCTCGCAGGTCAACGTCGTCAACCCGGGCGGCACGGCTCAGGTTCCGCACCGCGACTACCACCTCGGCTTTGTGCCGGAGCACCATCTCGCGCGCTATCCGGCACACATTCATCGCACCTCTCCGACGCTGACGCTGCAGGGCGCCGTCGCGCACTGCGACATGCCGGTCGAAAGCGGCCCGACGATGCTGTTGCCCCACTCGCAGCGCTTCATCGGCGGCTACATCGCGTTCAACAGGCCGGAGTTCATCGATTACTTCGCAGCCCATCACGTACAACTGCCGCTGAGGAAGGGTGACGCCGTGTTCTTCAACCCGGCGCTCTATCACGGTGCGGGGAGCAACTTCTCGACAGGACACTCGGCCATCAGGCGCATCGCGAACCTGTTGCAGATCAGCTCGCCGTTCGGTCGGGCGATGGAGGCGATGGATCGCACGGCGATGGTGCGCGCGGTCTATCCCAAGCTGCTGGCCATGCAGGCCGCGGGGCGGCCGTACCGCGATGTGGAGAACGTCGTCGTGGCTACGGCAGAGGGCTACGCGTTCCCCACCAACCTGGACAGCGATCAACCCATCGGCAGCCTGGCGCCGCCCAGCCAGGTCGACATCGTGCTCGATGCACTGGCCAACAACCTCACGGAACAAGACCTCGACATCGCGCTTCGCGATCAGAACGAACGGAGAATGCCATGACCACCCTCGGCCTCATCGGGCTCGGCCGAATCGGCGCCTTCCATGCCGACACCCTCACCAATCTGCCCGAGGTCTCCGGGCTTCTGATCACCGACGAGCGACCGGACATCGTCAGCGAGGTCGCCGCGAAATATGGTGCCACCCCGGTGGAATCGGTCGACAAGCTGTTGTCCTCGGGCATCGACGGAGTGATCGTCGCGGCGGCCACCCCGGCCCATGCCGAGCTGACGCTCGCGGCCGTGGAACGCGGTCTGCCGACCTTCTGCGAGAAGCCCATCGCATCAACGGCATCCGAGAGCGCCCGTGTGGCTGGCACTATCGCCGGGTCTGGGGTCCCGGTGCAGGTGGGCTATCAACGTCGCTTCGACGCGGCGTTCGCCGCCGTCAAGCAGGCCGTCGACAGCGGCTCGCTCGGCGCTCTGACGACGGTCCGCAGCACCACGATGGACCCTGCTCCCCCGCCGATGGACTACATCAAGGGATCCGGCGGCATTTTCCGCGACTGCGCCGTGCACGATTTCGACGTCATCCGCTGGGTCACCGGACAAGAGGTCGTCGAGGTGTACGCGACCGGCAGCGCGCAGGGTGATCCGCTGTTCACCGAGTACGGAGATGTCGACACCGCGGCCATCGTGGTCCGCTTCGACGGTGGCGCACTCGGTGTCGTCTCCGCTGCCCGCTACAACGGACGCGGATATGACTGCCGGCTCGAGGTACACGGCTTCCAGGACTCCGTCGTCGCCGGCTGGGACCAGGGTGCACCAGTGCTCAATGCCGACCCCGCTCATGACTTCCCGACCGGTCAACCGCACCACTTCTTCATGGATCGGTTCACCGACGCGTTCCGCGCCGAGCTAGCTGCGTTCGTGAAAGTTGTTGAGGGAGGCCCGATCCAGGGCGCCACGGTGGCCGACGCGGTCGAGGTCGCATGGATCGCCGAAGCCGCGACGGAGTCTCTGCGCCGGGGCGTCCCCGTGGCCATCGAGTCGGTTCGCAAGGAGACACAGCAGTGAAGATCGCTGGTGCCCCGATTTCCTGGGGCGTATGTGAGGTTCCGGGCTGGGGCCATCAGCTCAGCGCCAATCGTGTGCTGACCGAGATGCGCCAGGCCGGACTGAGTGCAACAGAGTTGGGGCCGGAGGGCTTCCTGCCCACCGACACCGTCGAGCTGGTGCAGTTGCTCGACGGCTACCGCCTCTCATGCGTCGGCGGATTCGTGCCGGTGGTTCTCTTCCAGGACGACCATGACCCCGCCGATGACCTCGCCGCTCCGCTGGAGTCGCTGGTCGCCGCAGGCTCAGGAGTGGTGGTGCTGGCAGCTGCAACCGGCCTCGACGGCTACGATGCGCGGCCGATACTCGACGAAAAGCAGTGGGCGACTCTGCTTTCCAACCTCGATCGGTTGGCGGATATCGTCGCTGCGCGAGGCTTGACCGCGGTGCTGCACCCACATGTCGGCACCATGGTCGAGTCCCGCGCCGAGGTCGACCGGGTACTCACGGGCTCGAGGATCCCGTTGTGCCTCGACACCGGACACCTGCTGATCGGCGGCACCGACCCGCTGACACTGACCACCGAGGCGCCCGAGCGCATCAAACACGCTCACCTCAAGGACGTTGACGCCGCACTGGCCGCGAAGGTGCAGTCCGGGGAGCTGACCTATACCCAGGCTGTGGCGGCGGGAATGTATGTCCCGCTGGGCGCGGGGGACGTTGACATCGCCGGAATCGTCAAGACGTTGGAGGACAACGGTTTCGACGGCTGGTATGTCATGGAGCAGGACAAGATACTCGATGCGGATCCTCAGCCGGGCCAGGGTCCGTTGGGCGACGTGCTGGCCAGTGTTGCCTTCCTGCAGGGCGCCGCAGCTGGCGTCTCGTCATGAGCTTACGCATCGGAATTCTCGGTGCGTCACGCATCGCCGAATCGGCGATCGTCGAGCCGGCCCAAGAGCTGGGGCATCGGCTGGTCGCCGTCGCTGCTCGAGATCCGCTGCGTGCGCAGATATTCGCCGACAAGTACGGTGTGGATCGGATCGTGCCGACGTATCAGGATCTGGTGTCCGACCCTGAAGTGGACGTCATCTACAACCCGCTGGCCAACGCTCTACACGCGCCGTGGAATATGGCCGCGGTGGCGGCAGGCAAGCCGGTGCTGACCGAGAAGCCGTTCGCCCGCAACCGCGAGGAGGCGGCGGGTGTCGCGAATGCCGCTGCCGCCGCTGCCATCACGGTGATGGAGGGGTTCCACTACCTGTTCCACCCCGTCAATCAGCGGGTCCTGGCCGTGGCGAGCGACGGCACGATCGGCGACCTGACCCGCATCGAGGTCCGGATGGGAATGCCTACCCCGCAGCCCGACGATCCTCGGTGGTCGCTCGAACTGGCCGGCGGCGCGCTGATGGACCTGGGCTGCTACGCACTGCACGTCATGCGCAGGTTCGGTGAACCGTCCGTCGTGACGGCGACGGCTGTGGAGCGATCCGCCGGGGTGGACGAACGATTCGACGCAGAATTGGTGTTTCCCTCAGGGGTGACGGCATCGACGACCAATTCGATGGTCGACGAAGACTATTCGTTCACGCTGCGGATGCTCGGCACCCGCGGAGAAGCCTTCGTGCACAACTTCATCAAGCCGCGCGACGACGACAGGCTGACCATCACGACCGAGGACGGCACGACCGTCGAGCACCACGGGACGCGCGCGTCCTACACCTATCAGCTCGAGGCCTTCGCCGCCCACGTCGAGCAGGGAAAGCCGCCGCCGCTGACTGTCGAGGACGCGGTGGCGAACATGGCACTGATCGACGAGGCCTATATCGCGGCCGGAATGCAGCCCCGCTAGCGTTCGGTATCCACACAGGCTGTGGGTCAGCGCGACGGCACGCTGGCCAATCGCGCGTGCGCCGAGGCGGCTTCGGCGGGGCTTTTGTAGGTGACCGCCAGATCAGCACGGCCGCAAGGCAGTCAGGATGTGCCCGTCCGGCGAGCTGAGCATCATCGCCGACTGAAAGTTCCGGGTCAGAATGGTGGTGGTTTGTTGCGTTCGGTGACGTGGGCGTCGTTGAGTGCGCGTTCGGCTTTGATGCGGTAGGCGATGGTTTTGGCGCGGTTGCGTTTCCGCCGGGTGGGCATGGTGCGGATCTTGTCCGCGCTGGTGGGTGGCTGCGCGGGGAGGTCCAGCGGCGCGGTGGTGGTGTTGACGGTGGGGAACAGCAGCGCGGAGCCGGGCCGGGTGGTGTAGGTGCGTCCGGTGGGGGTGGTCCAGATGATGGTGCCGTCGGGATGCTGGGCGTCTGACCAGCCCGGCCAGAAGGTTTTGGCGAGGTGGTGTTGGCGGCACAGCAGTTTGCCGGCTGAGGGGTGGGTGGGGCCGACCGGCCAGGGGGTGGTGTGGTCGAAATCGGCGTAGGCGGCGGGGCGATCGCAGCCGGGGAATCGGCATGTCAGATCCCGCGCGCGCACCCATTCGTCGAGAGCGGTGCTGGGTCGATACCGGTTCTGGGGCTTGATTGGCGGCGGAGTTAGATGCCGGAGGTTGGCCCCGGCGGCGATGCGGGCGGCGATTTCTGCGGCGGGTACATGACCGAACCCGACGATCACTCCGGGCGGGGGCCGCAGGAACGCTGCGGGTCGATCGGTTTCGTCGGCAACGTCGCTGCCCTCGGCTGGGGTGTCCTCGGCGGCGCCCTCGTGATCCTCGGCGGGGGTGTCGCGGGATTCTGCGGCGCGGTTGTTGTTGGCTTGGCATTCGGGGTCGTCGCCGTTGGTGAGCGGGTCGGGTTGGGCGGTGAGGGTGGCGTTTTCGGCGTAGATGTGGACCACCACGGCCGAGCCGCGGCCGTCATCCACGGCCGCAGGGCAGCCGGGGGTGCCGCATTCACAGGCCAGGTGGAAGAACCCGGCTCCGATCGCGCCGTGGGCATCAGCTCGCCGTTGGTCCAGGGTGCGCGGATCCTGCGGGCACACCCCCTGGGCCATCACGGTGAGCCGCCGCCAGTACAGCGCAGCGTCAGGACCTTTGAGGCGGGCGATGATCTCGGTGACACCCTCTTTGCTTTCGGTGATGCTCACCCCGCGGTCGCGGACCCGGGCCCTGGTCCGACGCAGCGCGGCGGGATCATGGCGGTCTACCCAGACATCGATGGCGTCGTCGAGTTTCTGTTTCGACAGTCCACCCCAGTGCACCGCCCGTTCGACGATCTCGGCTTCCACCGTGGCCAGGACCTCGGCGTCTTGAATGTTGGCGGTGCGGTGCACAATTCGGCGGACCAGGAATTCTGAGAGCTGCCCGGCCAGAAACGCCGCAGCGATACGGGGTAGCCGGGTCAACGCCAGCCCGACCTCCATATCACCGGAGGCACGCCCGTGAGAAATTCTGGAAGCCAACGAGATCTCGGCGGCCGCGGAATTCCAGGCGGCCTCGGTGTCTTCCTGGCACTCCCAGTCGTCGTCGTAGTTGCGGCGGGTCTTCTCCGCGATCAACAACAGCCGGTGCGCTGATGCTGAGGCGATGGCATCTGTCCACGCCGCGATCGCGGCGTCGAGCTCGGCATCGGCCATCCGGGCACACGACGCAGAATCCGCCAACCCTTCGAACATACAAGCGACTCTACCGACACCCACCGACAAAACCGGCACCAAAACCGCAGCGGCAGAGAAGATTTGCTAAAGCAGATTTGGGGCCCGGGGCATTTCAGCGAAGGGTTGCCGGGGTCACGGCGGTGGAAGCAACATCGACTGCCACGTCTCGGCAGGTGCACCCTGGGCCAAATCGCCCTGCGAGTAGCGCTTGCCGTCGGGGGCGATGAAACTGCCTGTCGCAGGGTCGTATTCGGCCGCCGGCAGCGCGGGAAGCGGGGAGGGTGGCGGTTGCGGGACCGGTTGTCCCGACAAGGTCGCGTTCGGATCACCCTTCCAGTTCAATCCGTCGTTGAGCGGCACGTAACTCTCCGTGCTCTCGCACATCGCCGCCGTCGGTGCCCGCTTACCCGGCACGGTGGCGCACGGCGTATTGCGCGCGCCGCGAACATTGAACGGCGATTCCTGCGGGACACGGCAATACAGGTCTCCCGCGGGGCGTTCGGGCGAGTCCTCGAACACTGCTGACCGCTGCTGCTGTGCGGGTAGAAAGCCGGTGGTGCACGGCGGCGGGAGGTTGATGTTCAGGTTGAAGCTCAGGTACTGCCCCTTATAGTCCTGCTTGGTGTCCACGTTGGCCACCAAACCGGCCTGCGCCGCTGACACCACCTGAGGGAACAGCACGAGCAACTGCTCGATGTTGTCGTGGTAGGTCAGCGCCACCTGGCCGACGCTGACCATGTTGGCGAGTAGGATCGGCAGGGCCGGCCTTACCCGGTCGACCAGCTGGCGCACAGACTCAGCCGCCGCACCCCCGTCGTCGATGACGTGGGCGATCGTGTCGTCGCGCTGTTTGAGTTGGGTGGTCACCGTTGCCGTCTGCGCAGCCCACGCCTGGATCGCGTCCGAGGTGTTGGTCTGTGAGTCCAGAACGGGCGCAACCTGGTCGATCAGCGTGATGAGCGGATCGAGGTGGCGGCGCGCTTCGATCGCGAGATCGGTTGACCCTGCGACGATCCGCGACAGTTCGGGTCCGAGCCCGCCGACGGCGACGTAGGACTCGTCGACGACGGTCTTGAGGTCGTCACGCGGGATCGCCTGAAGTCCCGTGTTCGCGTCGGCGAGCAAGGTGTTGACGTCTGGGGGCACGGAGGTGTCGGCCAGCGGAATGACATCACCGTCGCGCAGCGGTCTGGCCTCCCCTGTGCGCGGGAGCAGCGCCACGTACTGCTCGCCGATCGCCGACTGGCTGTGCACCTCGGCTCGCAGATCGGACGGCACATCAATGCCGGACTTCAGTGACAGCACGGCCTCGACACCCGTCTGGGTGAGACGGACCTCCTCGACCCTGCCGACCTCGGTGCCGCGGTACGTGACGTTGCCGCCGCTGTAGAGGCCGCCGGTCTGGGACAGCTGCATCGTTACGGTGTAGCGGCCGACGCCGAAAAGCTTGGCGGGCAACTTCATGAAGTGCAGACCCATCACCGCGGTGGCCGTCACCGCGATCACGGTGAACAGCACGAGTTGAATCTGAACTCGTCTGGTGAGGCGCATTTAGGGTCCCTGATCCCAGCGGTACGGCACGGTCAGCGGATTGGCACGGGTGTAGGGACTCGGAAACTGTCCGATCGTTCTGCCCCATTGCAATTCGAGTTCGGTCAGGTCGCCTTCCCACCGGGTTCCGGTGAACATGCCCGAATCGATGCGGCTGAGCGTGAGGTCGGCGACTGCTGTCAGGTTGGCGTAATCGCCTCGCTGCCATTTCTCGATCGTCTCGTTCGGGAACGGGAAGGTGAGGATCAGTGACAGCGCCCGCGTCATACTCGGCCCCGCATCGGCGAGAGCCTGCAGTACCGGGCCAATGTCGTTGATTTCCTCGACCAGATTGTCTTTCGTCTTGTCGACCGTGTCGACGGTGAGCGCGCTGAACTTACCGAACTGGTCAGCGGTATCGATGAGATTCTGTCGTTGACCGTTGAGGACGGCCAACGCTTCCGGAAGCGTTTCCAGCGCATGGTCGAGCACGGGCCGCTGGGCGACGAACTGAGCGACCAGTTTGTCGAGACTTTCGGTGGCGGCGATGATGTCGCCGGTCTGCTCGTTGACGTTCCCGGTGAAGGTGTCCAGTGCCCCGACCAGGCTCCGAAGATCCTGCTCGCGCCCGTCGAAGGCCGTCGAGAACGCTTCCGTGATGTCCTGCACCTGGCCGAGCCCGCCGCCGTTGAGAACCACCGACAGCGCGGCGAGCGTCTGCTCGGTGCTCGGGAACGCGCCGCCGCGTTCCAGCGGGATGAGCGAGCCTTGGCGCAGCCGGCCCACGGGTGCGACGTCCGCAGGAGGCGCCAACTCGACGTGCAGGGAACCGAGAAGACTGGTGAGTCCGATGGTGACGGTGGAGTTCTCGGGGAGGTTCACCTCGCCGTCGAGTCGCATCGTCACCAGCGCGTGCCAGCCTTGGCGCTCAATTCTGGTGACGGTTCCGACGTTGACATCCCCGACGCGGACCCGCGAATTCGGCTGGATGTTGTTGACATCGGGCAACTGCGCCTGGATTTCGAATGATCCGGCGCCACCGCCCTGGGTACCAGGCATGGGCAGCGAATTCAGCCCACGCCAGTCGCCGCAGCCCGCCACCCACGCCGTCACCGCGACAAGCATGACGATGGCCCACAGTCGGCGCCTCACGACCCACTCCCTGTGCGCGGCAGCATCATTCCGGTCAAGCCTGCAGCCGGATCCGTGGCCACGTGGGGTGGCGGCGGAGGGGGCGGTACGAAGTCAGGTCGCATCCAGTCCTCGCTGTAGGTGACTTCGTTGGGCCTGGCCTGCGCTCCGACCAATAGGTTCTCGCCGATCGGAGGGAAGTTGTACTGCCGGTTCTTGACGATCGGCGCGAGGTACTGAACGCACAGCTTGGCGGACTGGTCGGCGCCGAGCCGCGAAGCCGCCTGGATCGCCCCGCAGATGAAGCTGATCGGATTCGCGAAGTTGTTCACGGCGAGCGCACCGGTCAGCGAACCGTTGGCCGGTTCAAAGATGTTGTAGAAGTTCGAGACGGTGCCGGGGGCGATGTGCAGTGTCTGTTTGATGTCGTCGAGGCTGGCGACCAGGACGTCGCTGATGGAGCCGAGTCGGTCCGATGCGGTGCCGATCGCTTCGGTGTTCTCGTTCGCGAAGTCTTCGACGTCTCCGATCACCGCGCCCAAGTCTTCGATGGTGCGCGCGACCTTGTTCGGATCGTCGGCGATCAGCGATGTCACCGCCGCCATGTTCTGGTTGAGTTGTTCGAGGAGGTCGGCGCTGTCATGCAGCGCTGACACCAGTGTCGACAGGTTGGTGAACGTGCTGAAGATGTCGTCGCTGTGATCGCCGAGGGCGCTAAGGGCTTGTGAGAGTTTGACGATCGTGTCCCGGATTGCAGAACCCTGCCCACGCAGGTTGTCCGCGGCCGTACTGACCACCGCTCCCAATGTGCTGACGCCGCCCGGCTCTGTCGGCCGGAGCAGCGTGGTGACCCTCTGCAACTGGATTCGGACGTCGTCCCATTCGACGGGCACGGCGGTGCTCTCCCGGCCGACGACGGTACCCGAGGCCATCGCCGGTCCGCTGGTGTAGACGGGGGTGAGCTGGATCGCGCGACCTGTGACCAGTTGCGGTGACAGGATCACGGCTTTGGCGTCGGCCGGCACGGAGTAGCGCGCGTCGACCCAGAAGGTGATCCTCGCTTGAGTCGGCAGCGGCTCGATGCGCTCCACGCGGCCCACCGGAACTCCGAGGATGCGGACGTCGTCCCCGGCGTACAGACCGTTGCTGTTTTCGAAATATCCGGTGATCCAGATCTTCGCGATACCGCTTGCGCCTCGCGTGACGACGAGCACCCCGGCGGTCAGCACCAGTGACAGCACGACGGCCAGGCCGCTGCGCACCCACGTGCGCCGCGTCACGGGGTAACCCCTGGTGCGAGCGCGGGCGGACCGGGAGGGGGTCCGCCTGGCGGGGGTGCGGGTAGTGGCTCCCGGTAGGGATAACGAGGGTCACCGGGATTGCCGGTGATGGCGTCGGGCAGATTCAGGTGAGGCGCACCACCCTGGCCGGTACGCGGGAAAGGAACCGGAAGCGCCGGTGTTCCGGGTTGTCCGGTTTGAGGATCGGAAAGCTGCGATGGCAGAAGCACGTTGGGGTCCAGTCCAAGGTCGGAGAACGCGGCGTCGACGAAGGGCTGCACAAATTGGCCCGGAAGTAGATTGGCGAGGTAAGCCTTGAAAAACGGCCCCGACGAAAGCGACTCCCCCAGCGACATCGCATACTTGTTCAGCAACGTGACCGCCTGCTGCAACCTGCCCTTGCGGTTGTCGACGATCGCCAGGACTTCATTGAGTTTGTCCAGTGCCGGACGCAATTGCTGGCGGTTTTCGGCGATGAACGCCTTGAGCTGTTGGGACGCGGCAGAGATGCTGTTCCAGATGTGATCCACTGCGGCGCTCTGGGTGCGCAGCTGGGCCAGCAGCGAATTGGTGTCGGTGATCAGAGCTGCGATCTGCTCGCTGCGGTCGGCGAGCACTCCGGTCGCCGCCGCGGCGTTGTCCAGCAGGTTGCGAAGTTGGGCGTCGCGATTGTTGAGCGTCTGAGCGAACCGCGCGACACCCTGGACGGCATTTCGGAGTTCCTCGGGCGTGTCGGCGAATGTCTCCGACAACGTCGCCAGCGCGGTCGACAGCTGGTTGGTGTCCAGTCCGCTGATCGTTTCGGCGAGGTCGCCGAGGGCGTCGGGCAGCTGGTACGGCGACACTGTACGACTGATCGGGATCGGTCCGTCGAGTTGCCCGTCGCCGCGTGGCGTTACGGTCAGCATTTTGGTGCCGAGCAGACTTTTGGTTCGGATCGCAGCCTCGGTTGCATCACCGATCCGGATGTTCTTGTCGATCGCGAAGTGCACCAGAACAGCGGATCCGTGGAGTTCGATGCTCGAGACTCGACCGGCCGGGTACCCGGACACTTCGACAGTTGCCCCGGTGAAAAGGCCTCCTGCGTCGCTGAATTGCGCGGAGTACGTGGTGACCTGGTTGACAATGGGAAGGTTGTGATACTGCAGTGCGCCGATGACGACGGTGGATACCGCGACGATGCCGGTGGCGCCGATCAGCAGCGGGTTACGTTCGGTGAACGACTTCATTTCGGTGCGCACCGCCCACTGTCCTGACCCGCGATCTTCACGTAGACCGGCTGGCCGCCTTTGCCGTTGACCTTCAGGATCAGGTCGCACAGGTAGAAGCTGAAGAAGTCGCCGTACATGCCCTGCCTGCCCAGTGCCCGGTATTTGTCCGGAAGGGTGTTGAGCAAGGTGTCCAGGTAGTCCCGGTCTGTCGCGGCGATCGTTGACGTCCGGTCGATCTCGTGAACCACCTTCGCGAAAGGTTCGCGCGACCGGGCGAGGAGATCGGCGAGTGACCCGGCGGCGGCGTCGGTGTACGCCACGGCGTTGGAGATGTCGACCCGGCGTTCGGCCAGCCCGTGCACCAGTTCGGACAGCGAGGCCACGGCGGTGTCGAGCCGGTCGGTCTGTCCCCCCAGGGAGCCCAGTACCACGTTGAGGTTGTCGATGACCTGACCGATCAGCACGTCGCGGTCGGCGAGCGTGTTGGTCACGGCGGCGGCCTGCTGAAGGAACGATCCGATCGTGGCACCTTGTCCCTGCAGCACCGAGATCAACTGCCCGCTCAGGGCATTCACTTGATCGGGATCCAACGCCCGGAAGAGCGGTTTGAACCCACCGATCACCGAGTCCAGGTCGAGGGCGGGCTGTGTCCGCTCCGGGGGGATGGTCGCCCCGGCCGGCAGTGCGGTCAATCCACCGGTGCCCTCTTCCAACGCCAGATATCGCCCCCCGATCACGTTGTCGTAGCGCACCGCAGCTCGCGTTCCGTCGGTGATGACGACGGTGTCGTCGATGCCGAACTCCACCCTGACGGTTGAGTCCGGGTTGAACGAGATGTTCTCGATCTTGCCCACCTCGACGCCGGCGATCCGAACCATGTCATCGCTCTTGAGCCCAGAGACGTTGGTGAAATCGGCGAAGTATGTGTCACCGTCGCCGAATCGGAACTGCGCGAACACTGTCAGCAGCGCGAATGTCCCGAATGCGCACGCGGTCAGGAAAATCAGCAGGCGCCACGCAGCGCCCTTGAAGTCGTCTTTCACCCGGTCTACTCCTTGTGGTGGTCTGGCCTGGTCACGGCTTCGGCGGTACCGGGGCGGGTGGCAGGCCGGGCCAGAGTGGAACGCCACCTGGCCCGTACAGCGCCGCCCCATACGGCGGTGCGCCCGGATACGGAATCGGACCCGGCGCCGGACCGGGCAGGCATTGCCTGACGCTGGGCGCTTCGGGAACTGCCCGCGTCACCGGAAAATAGTTGGCCCAGCAGGGATGTCCGATCCCGGGATTGGGCCGAAGGTCCAGACCAGTGCCCCACCCGGTGTTGGTGATGAGCTGCCGGACGGGAAAATTCTTCGTCGCGTCGGGCAGTGATCCGCAACCGGGCCTCCCACCGGGACCGCCCTTGGCGGCGATAACAGGAAGATTGTCGGGGTATTGGTAGGGGTCGTTGCCGAACAGCAGGCCGATGTCGAACTGGACGGTGCGTCCGTTCCCACCGCCCCATACGTCGAATCCGCCGTTGTCGAGGAACCATGTCGCACCTTGCAGCCAGCACGTGTAGACGGGGCTGTACTTGAGCAGCAGGCTCGTGGTCGATTCCAGAGTTCCGACGAGCGACGTGAAACTGTCCTTACTCGAAGCGAGAAGCTCGGTTCCCGATCGGGACAAGCCAATGGTGTTGAGCAGCAGCGTGTCCAACTGCGACGAGTGGCCGACAACGGTAGCACTCGTGGTGCTCGCGGCATCGAGAATGGTGACGATGTCGGAGGCCGCTGCCGCATAGGTGTCGTTGAAATCTCTGAATGACCGCCAGTCCCGGCGAATGGTGTCGTTGCGCTCGTTGAGCGCGGTGAGAACGACGTTGAGATCAGAAGCCGCCTGCCCCATCCGTTCGCCCTTACCTCGGACGCCGTCCGCGACGGCGGTCAACACCGCGTTGAGTTTTGCGGGATCGATCATCTGCAACAGATCGGACAGGTTGCCGAAGATGGTGTTCACCTCGGTGCTGACGTTCTCCGAGCGCAGCACCGCGCCGGCCGAGAGCCGATGTGGGCTCGGGTCATCGGGATAGACGAGGTCGACGAACTTCGCGCCAAAAGCCGTGGTGGCCTCTATCTTTGCCGCGACATTGGCCGGAATGAACTGGATCTGATCCGGGTCGATCGCGAGCTCGAGACTGGCGTGCCCATCACCACCGCTGATGCTCTTGACCCGGCCGACCTCCACACCGCGCAGCTTCACCTTGGCGCCGGTCTCCATCACCAGACCCGATCTGTCCGACGTCAAGGTGACGGGCACAGACGAGCGGAACGTTCCGCTGTAGACCGCGGCGGTCACCAACAAGAACGCGACCACGACACCCAAGAGCATGGCTGTCCACCACGCATTGTGCACACGAGGCTGTCCCGGGCGCCGCACCTCAACCCGCCAGGTTGAAGTTGCCGGACTGGCCGTAAACGGCCAACGAGATCATCACGATCTCGACCGCCGCGACCACCATCGAGGTGCGCACCGCACGCCCCACCGCCTCCCCGACGCCTGCCGGTCCCCCGGACGCCGTGAACCCGTAGTAGGTGTGGACGAGCATGATGACGACGGTGATCGCGACGCACTGGAAGAAGGACCAGATCAGGTCGGTGGGGCTCAGAAAGGTACCGAAGTAGTGGTCGTAGACGCCCGACCCCTGGCCGTAGATCACCGTGGTCCCGAAGCGGGCCGCCAAGAACGCCATCATGACGGCGATGCAGTACAGCGGGATGACCACGATGACCCCGGCCAGTACGCGGGTGGCGGCAAGGTATGTGACACTGCGGATTCCGATCACCTCCAGCGCGTCGATCTCCTCGTTGATCCGCATTGCGCCCAGCTGCGCAGTCGCGCCCGCACCGATCGTCGCCGACAGCGCCACCGAGGTCGTGCCGGGAACGATGAGGCGCACGTTGAAGAACGCCGATGCAAATCCGGTCAGTGCTTCGAAGCCCACGGAGGCCAGCTGGTTGTATCCCTGCACGGCAACGAGCGCCCCGGTGGTCATGGTCAGGAAGCCGACGATTGCGACGGTCCCACCCACGACGGCCAACGCCCCACTGCCCAAACCCATCTGCGCGATGAGACGCAACAACTCGCTGCGGTACTGGACGACGGCCTCAGGTATGGCGGCCAGCGTCTCCGCGTAGAAGCGGGCTTGTCCACCGATCCGATTCCACCCTGCGGTGAAATCATCGACGAGGTTGGTCAGGCGCCCGAAGGGCCTACTGGGTGCACCCGAGCTCATGACGTCATCTCACGACACCGTGAACTGGATGCCGACCGCGGTCGCGATCACGTTGATCGCGAACAGCACCATGAAGGTGAACACCACGGTCTCGTTGACCGCGTTGCCGACGCCTGCGGGTCCGCCACCGACGTAGATCCCCTTGTAGCACGCAATGAGTCCGGCCGCGAGCCCGAAAAGGGTTGCCTTGGCCAAAGATACGACCACATCACCGACGCCGGTCAGCAGCGTCAGCCCCGAGATGAACGCACCCGCAGAGACATGCTGGATGAAGACACAGAAGAAGAAGGCTCCACTGAGACCCACGATGATCACCGACGCCGACAAGGCGAGAGCCACGGTGGTGGCTGCCAACACCCGCGGCACCACGAGCACCTGAATGGGGTTGATTCCCATCACGCGCAGGGCGTCGAGCTCCTCGCGGATCGTCCGGGCGCCGAGATCGGCGCACATGGCTGTGGCTCCGGCACCGGAGACCACGAGTACGGTCACAATCGGACCGATCTGGTTCACGGTGCCGATCGCCGCACCGGTCCCCGAGAAGTCCGACGCGCCAAACTCGTTGAGCAAGATGTTGAAGGTGAATACGAGCAGGACTGAGTAGGGCATGGTCAACATCAGGGCGGGAACGACGGATACCCTTGCCACGAACCAGGTCTGGATGACGTACTCGCGCCACGCGAACGGCCTGCGAAACATCAGCACGATCGTGTCGAGGGACATCGCGAAGAAAACGCCGACCGCCCGAACCGGCTTCGTCGCGACAGCAGCACCGGTCACAAGGCTCGTCCCGCGTCGCCCCGGGGGAGACGGCTCCCCGCGCAAGTCCTCGTCAGCCCCGCGGACTCGAGGCCGAACGCGTACGGGAAGCCATCGGGCTCTGATGGCATGGCCCGAACGCTAGCGAGCTCGACCATCAGGTCGCAGCTTCCAGAAGGAGGTATAAGCCTCCCCCGAACGGGGCACGGCACGCCGGCGAGGTGCATCTTTTCCGTTTGCTGTCTGTAACGCGGGGTCCCCCGGTCACGGCATCTGCGCCGAAAGCCGCCCGAGCTGATCATGCTGGCCATCCGAATGGTCCGAAGTGGTCGTGGACACCCGAGACTACGCGGCCAGCCGCCATGATGTCTATAAGCAATATTGCCATTCTGCGGCCCTCGATAGTTGATAAATACACTTCATGGCTATTTCTGGTGCGATAATGTCTTTTGGTGATATCAACAATGCGGACAATAGCTCGACCTCAGGCGACGGGCAGCCACCCCACCCGCCGCCGTGCGGAACCGAAGGGATCAGGGATGAGAACAGGACGAGTCGAGCGTGCCGACGGAGGTTGCCACGTGGAATGCATCCCGGCGTAGCCGTGCGCGACTCGCGTCACCGGCACCGCGTCTGCCGGTGACCGCGTCTGGCAGGATCGGGTGAGAAGCATGTCAGCGGGAAGGGGGCGCAGCACTGTGGAACCCGCCGTCCCCGCTGTCAAACGCCGGCCCAAAGACCGCAAGCAACAGATCCTCGAACAAGCCGTTCGGCTGTTCATCGACCGCGGTTTCCACTCGGTGAAGCTGGAGGACATCGCCGAAGCATCGGGCGTCACCGCACGCGCGCTGTACCGTCACTACGACAACAAGCAGGCCCTGCTGGCCGCTGCCATTCGGGCCGGGCAGGAGCAATACCTCAGCGTCCGACCGCTTTCCGAAGGCGAAGCAACCCCCGACCATCTTCCGCTGCGTGCGGAGCTGCCCGATCTCATCACCGCTGCGGTCGCATCCCGGTCACTGACCGTCTTGTGGCAGCGCGAGGCGCGCTATCTCGACGAAACCGAACGCTCACAGGTGCGGCGCCGCATCAATGCCATCGTCGCGGGAATGCAGAAGGCCATCGCCCTCGAGGTCCCCGAATTGAGTGATGAGCATTCCGAGTTGAGAGCATGGGCGGTGTCCAGCACCATCACCAGCCTCGGACGTCACAACCTCACGCTGGCCAAGGACGACCTGCATCGGCTGTTGTTCGGCGCGTGTCTCGCGGCGGCTCACACGCCTGCCGTCGCAAGTCTGCAGTCAATCGGGGAATCGGCGGAGGAACCGGGCCCACAGTTCTCCCGTTTTGAGACATTGCTGACCACGGGCGCGAAACTGTTCCGCGCGCAGGGATATCCGGCTGTCAGCACTGTGGAGATCGGCAACGGTGCGGGCATCGCAGGCCCGGGGCTGTACCGGTCGTTCTCGTCCAAGCAGGCGATTCTCGACGCGCTCATCCGCCGCTTCGACGACTGGTGCGCGCTCGAATGCATTCGGGCACTTCGAACCGAGCCGGGGACTGAGGAATCGCTGCGAGCGCTTGTCGCGGGCCGAGTGCGCATCAGCCTGGAGTATCCCGATCTGGTGTCGGTGACGATTACCGAACTGTCCCACGGTTCAGCCGAGGTCCGCGACGCCTACGCCAGGAACGAGGCCGATCGCCAGACGTTGTGGATCGACGTCGTCCGCAAAATTGATCCCGAGACCAGCGTAGCGGAGGCCAAATTGCTTGTCGCCGCGGCGATCAGCTTCATCGAAGATGTTGCACGCACCTGGCATCTGACCCGTCGCGCCGGGGTGGAACGTGAAATGACCGCTATTGCGCTGGCAATCCTCACCAGCAGGACCAACGCATCACCGACCTGAGGCGGTCTCACCAGAGCGCCGCAAGCGTGCCGCCGTCGGCGAGTTGCGCAGTGCCGTTGACCATCGAGGCGTCGTCGGACAACAGGAACGCCACCACCGCGGCCATCTCCTGCGCCCCCGCCATCCGGCCTTGGAGCCGGCCGATCATGGAGTTCGCACCACCGGCGCCGAGCGCCTCGTCGAACATCGCCATCGCATCCTGCTGCATCCGGGTATCGACGAATGCGGGCAGCAGCGCATTGGAACGGATATTCGCAGAACGCAGTTCGGCTGCGGTCATGCGGCTCAGGTGAATGATCCCCGCCTTGGACATTCCGTAGGCCGCGGTGCCTCCCGCCGCGACCACGCCACCCAGTGACGACACATTGACGATGGCACCGCCGCCGCGTTCGACCATCCTCGGTGCCACGTGTTTGGTGCACAGCCACGTGCCTCGCAGGTTGATTCCCGTCACACGGTCGAAGTCCTCGACCGTTGTCTCGACGAGGGGCGCGAAGTGGACGACGCCCGCGTTGGCGACAAGCTTGTCGACGCCGCCGAATTCGGCGACGCAGGCTTCGACCATGCCGATGACCTGATCTTCGTCGCTGACATCCACAGTGTGTCCGACGGCGCCGCGCCCGATTCTGGTCGCCGCGTCTTTGGCTGCGGCGCCGTTGATGTCCGCGCACAGCACGCGACAGCCCTCCTCAGCGAGTCGCTCCGCTATCGCCAGCCCAATTCCGGCGCCTGCGCCCGTCACGATCGTGGCCTTGCCGGCAAGGTCCGGATGCGTCATCTGTTCACCTCTGTATTTGGTTGATCTGCACGTATTTTCATACCGCGGCAGAGCGGATCGCCCCGAACATCACCAGGCCGAAGCCCGGTCCGTCATCGGTGAGGCGCACGGAGTAAACGCCGAGATCGCGCAGCATCCATTCCACGGTGCACGACGTGTGTTCCGACGACGGGGCGCCCGAGCGTAGGTAGGCGATCACACCGCTGCCGTGTGCGGCCATCTCGGCGAGTGCGGCGTCCAAGCCGGCGCGGCACCGGCAGGATGTCGAACCGAACACATCCCCACACACGCATTCCTCATGGACGTGCAGCGGGACGGGCCCGTCTGAGCCGGTCGAACCGACGATCACCGCCAGGTGCTCGTCGCCAGTGGCTATTTCGCGAAATCCGATGACCCGGTGCACGCCAGAGGCGGTCGGAATGACCGTCTCGGCGACCCGAGCCACCTGCGGCTCGGTGCGCCGCAGGTGCGCCGCGAGTTCGCCGACGCTGACAATCGCCAAACTGTGTTCGACAGCGAACTCGAGAGCTTCGCCGCCCCGGGCAATGGTCGTCGGATCAGTGCGTGACACCACCTCGCAGAAGGCCGCCGCCGGCCGCCGGCCGGCCAGCCGCACGAGGTCGACGGCCGCGTCGACGACCCGGTGATTCTCCAGCACACCGCCGTCTCGGATCCGAACCGGGATCACGTGGCCGGGTCGCCGGAAGTCGGCGGCCCGCGACTCCGGGTCAGCGAGCGCCGCTGTGGTGCGTGCGCGATCGGTCGCTGATATGCCTGTGCCCGTGCCGATCACATCGACAGCGACCCGGTGGCCACCGGCGGTGGCTTTCTCGTCGAGACGCCCGCACATCGGCGGTAGGTCCAGCCGATCGCATTCTGCGGCGGGCAAGGCAACTCTGAGAAGTCCGGTGCCATGCCTGACGATGAAGGACATGACGGGGGGGTTCGCGGCTTCGGCGGCCAAGACCAAGTGCGCCCCGCTGTCGTGGTCCGTGTCGTCGTTGACCACGACGGGACGTCCGGCGGCGAGCGCGGACACCGCCCTTCGCACGCGCCCGTCGGCCGTTCTCATTGTTGCGCCCCTACTGTCGCCGCCCCGGTGAGGCGGCGGAACCGGCTGGCGTGGAAGACGAGCGGCGGCGTATCCGGGTCGCCACCGAGGGCGCAGATCTGCAACAGCACAATGGTGTGGTCGCCCGCCACCAGCTCGTCGTGGATGCGGCAGTCCAGCCAGGCTGTCGCCCCTCGGACGAAAACCGTGCCGTTGGAGCGGCTCATCCAGGACACGTCGGCGAACCGGTCACCGACTCTGCGGGACAGACTGATACATGTCTGGTCCTGCCCTTCGGCAAGGACGCTGAGACCCAGCCGCGGTAGGCGGCGCAACACCGGCCACGTTGCGGATGTGTTCTGCACGCAGATCGACACCAACGGCGGGTCGAGGGACACCGGCGTGAACGAGCTGGCCGCCATCCCCATCGGGACACCATCACCGAGTCCGCAGATGGCGGTGACACCCGACGGGAAGCAGCCGAACGTCTTTCGCAATTCGTCAGTGTCTGTGGAGTAGGCCCGAAGTTCCATGTCGGCGGGGCGAACCCGAAGTTCCACGGTTGCACCCGTTCCGCTAGCGAAGACCGCCGAGGAATCCGAGCAGCAGTCTGTTCGTCTCCTCGGGCGCCTCCTGCTGAATCCAGTGACCGACATCTGCCACCATGTGTGTCCCGCGGTAGTCGGACATCACGTCGTGGGCGCGTTCGAGTGCCTCGGCCCCCCATGTGGTTCCGACGTCGTACTGGCCTCCGATGAACATCGCAGGGGGCGTCAGCGGCTTGCCCTCCATGTCAGCGAGATCCTGCCAGTCGTTGTCGATGTTGCGGTAGAAGCTCAACGGACCGCCGAGCCCGGAGCGCTCGAATTCCGCTGTGTAGAAATCGAGATCGGCTTCGGTGAACCAGTCCGGCATCGTCTCGGGATAGCTGAATGCATCCTTGAGACGGGCACCCTTCTCCATACACAGAGGCCCCGCCCGGATCACGTCGATCGGGTCCATCGCCGCCATGTCGACGCCCGCGTCGGCGGCAGCCTTAGTCGCGGCGATCATGCCGTCGCCGGAGACGGTGTATGTCAGTCCCCACAGCCACGCGCGCAGATCTTCTTCGGCCTCGGCGATGATGCCGTCCTGCAAGGAGAAGTAATCCTGGTACCAAACCTTGCCGGGTCCGGCAAGCTCGATGTGGTACTCGTCGGGTCGGCGCTCACCGAATGGGCTGCCCGGCAGACCGATGATTCCGCGACCTGCGAACGGAACGCTGACACCGACCACACCGCGGCACCGCTGTGGGTGCAGCCACGCGAACGTCCATGCCACGGGCGCACCCCAGTCGTGGCCGATGACCACCGCAGATACCTCACCGTAGGCGTCGATCACCCCGGCGACGTCCCCGACCAGCTCCTTGATTCGATAGGCCTCCTGGACTCGGTACTTCGACGAACGCCCATATCCCCGCTGATCGATGGCTACCACGCGATAGCCTGCCCCGGCGAGGGCCGGGATCTGGTGGCGCCAGGAGTACCAGGACTCCGGGAAGCCATGGACGAGGACGACCAACGGGCCCTCGCCATCCTCGACGGCATGGATGCGGGTGCCTCGGCAGTCGAGAATCCGGTGAGTCTGGGACATCTGCGACCTTCCTGCCTCTCTAGTGTGTGCCGACCGGGAGTACGGCGGCCCGGCTCGGTTGATCGACGGGCGGGACGGTCCGGTTCTCGTAGTTGCGGGCGATTAGTGTTTTCTGACCGGACAACCTCGTGCGCGCCCATTTGCCGAGAACCTTCGCCACGACTCTGGGGGTCATCAGCGACGCGGCCGGTTTGACGAGGTGCACGACCGCCAGAAAGTCGGCATAGGTGGCCGGGTCGTCGTGCACAAGCTCCATGACCCTGTCCATGTACCAGGTCAGCGCACCGAAATAGAACGGACGCTTGCTCTTGACGTCTTTGAGCCAGTCGAAGCGCAGGTTCTGCTCCCGGATGACGAACCACGCCGTATCCGCGAGCTTGCTGATCGTGCGGTAGTACTGCTTTGGCAGCGTGGGATCCGCCGGCGCCCTGTCCGCCAAGAGAATCTGGAGTTCGCGAACTTCCTTGACTGCCAACGTCATACCGAGTCCCGAGACAGGATCGGCGCTGGTGTAAGCGTCGCCGATCGCCACCAGGGAACGCGGCAGGCGGTGCATCTTCTCGTAGCGCAGGCGCAGCATGTTCGGATACCGGAAGTTGTATATCTGCGATGCGGGCTCGAGGCCGTCGATGTTCTCGCCGACGACCGGCGAGGGCATCCGGTCGGCGAACGCACGGAATTCCTTGGCGGTGCGCGGCGGCGAATAGCAGTTGTAGGCAACGAGGGTGGTGGACAGTATCGTGCGGGAACTGTCCGTGTAGTACTGCGCGGCATAGGTGTCCTCGAAAGGCCGGTACGCGTAGCAGATCATCATCACCTTGTCCCGCCACTGCCGCTCCGGTGGGACCCGGTGATGCATCGTCGAATAGAAGCAGTTGATGATGTCCTGCTCGACGTCGGGGGCTCCGATACCGATGCGATCCAGAAACTCGGGGAACCGGGTGTTCTTGCCTGAGGCGTCGACCACGAATTCCGCTGCGATGACGTCCAGTTCGGCCTCACCCCGGTCCACCGCGACACCGAGGACGGAGTTGGCATGCCGGTCGTAGACCAGGTCGGCCACCTCCGACTCATAGTGGAACGCGATCCGGGGTTCGTCGTCGAGCCGGCGCCGGATGCACCATTCCAACAGCGGGCGCCCCGCACACACGATCTGAATGTCCCCTGTACTTGGCTTCTTCCACGAGCCGCCCAGCCGGATGCGGTACTCGGCGGCCATGTCGACATCGAACGCGCCCTCGCGGACCATGTCGTCGACGATGCCCGGAAACAGTCGCTCCAATTCGATCCGGCCGGCGGTGAGGAGGTGATGCAGATGCCAGCCCTGGGCCGCGCCGGGTCTGCCCTCCCGCCGTCGGTGCGGCTGGTCCTTCTCCAGGACGATGACCCGCTCGAAGGTCTCGGTGAGAGCCTTGGCCGCGGCGATGCCGGCGATGCTGCCTCCGACGACCACGGCCGTCCCCCGGCCCCGGCTACGCACCTCGGCCAGGTCGATACCGTCGTGGTTGAGCCTTGGCACCGTGCGTCTTCGTGCGGCTCCGCTGGCCACGAACTTCTCATAGAAAACCCCGACATCGTGAATGCCGTTGCTCTCCAGCCAGTGTCGAGTTCCCTCGACCATGGCCGGCGGTCCGCACAGATAGACGTCGGCGCTGCCGTCGACGAACATGTCCGGCTCGAGCAGGTCCGTGACGACGCCAGTCACGCCGTCCCATGCGGGGTCGGGACGTGCGACGGCGATCTTGACTGCGAGACCGGGGTTACGCCGCACAAGGTCGTCGAGTTCCTGGCGTTTGCAGAGATCTTCGACGGAGGTCACGCCGTAGAGCAGGTGGACCGGCACTCCAGGATCGGCGGGCATGCTCTGTGCCATGGCCAGAATCGCCGACAACCCGGTACCGCCTGCCACCAGAACGACCGGCCGCGCAATCGGCCGCAGGAAGAATTTTCCCTTGCTGCACCGCACTGCGATGGCGTCACCGGCCTTGGCAGGGCCGCGCAGATAGTTCGACATCACCCCGTCGGGAAGGAGCCTGATGAGGAACTCCAGTTCGGTGCGGCCGTCGCTGGGATGGGCATAGGAGTAATTGCGCCAGACATCGGTGCCGGGAACCCGTAGCTGGGCGAACTGGCCGGCCCTGAAGTCGATGGCGCCCAGGCTGGAGATGTCCACTCGCAGGATCGCGGTGGTCGCCGAGATCAGCTCGACCTGTGTGACCACACCCTGACCGGTGACCAGGTGGGCAGCGTTGTCGTCTGCGGGATACTGCAGCTCGACGCTGCAGTCGGTGGTGGGAAAGGTCTGACACGTCAGCACCTTTCGCGCTTCCCGTTCGACTGCCGACAGGCCTTCGGTCCTACCCATCTCGTACTCACCGGACGTGCACGTTGCTACACACGTCCCGCAGATCCCGCTCTGACATTCGTTGACGATCGCGACTCCATGCTCCTCGGCCGCCTCGAGGATGGACTGATCCGGACGGACCGGCATCGCCTTCTGCGTCCCGTCCAGATATCCCACAGTGACTCGACGAACCGTCACGTGCTTGGCTCCTTTGCCTCGATGCCGGTGATCAGACGAGCGCGATCCCGGGCTTGGCCGCGATGCGCGCATTCAGCCGGGGCATGACCTCCTCGGCGAGGAGCCGCATCGACTCTTTCCACGGTCCGGGGTTGTCGCTGTAGTCGAACTGCAGTATCAACAGATGGCCGAAGCCGCCGACCTGGTCGTAGGTGGCCTCAAGTTTGTCCACTACCGTCTCGACGGATCCCACCACGAATGTGTTCTCCGCGAGGTACTCGGCGGTGACATCCTCGTCGAGCACCGTCGGAGTGTGCTTGTAGTACTTCGTCATGCCGAACATGCGGAAGGTCGGCAGCACGTACTCGCGCATATTGCGGCCGATCATGCCCTCGACGGCATAACGGAAAGCGGCCTCGTCGGTCTCGGCGACCACGACTTCCCGGACCAGTCGCCAGTCACGACGGTCCGGTGTCCGTCCGCTGCGGGCGGCCCCTTCAAGCACCGCGTCCCAGTGCGTCGCTACGTACTCGGTGTTGAGGTCGAGGCTCATCGGTAGGTAGCCGCGTTCGCCGGCCATCTTGAGCGTTTCGGAGCCGGCGCTGAAGCCGGTCACGCCGATCGGTGGATGCGGCGCCTGGAACGGCTTGATGTGCCGTGTCATCAAACCTTCGAACATCGGCGCAATACCGTTGGCATTCCAGTACTTTCCGCGAAACTCCCATGGTTGGTCATCGGTCCAGACCTTGAGCATGATCTCCAGCGCTTCGCGCGTCATCTCACGATGCTCGCCGTTCTGCCCATCGACATCGAAAAGTGCCCAGTCGCCGGGAATTCCGCTCGCTCCGACACCCAGCATGAACCGGCCCTGGGCGAGGTGATCGAAATACGCCACGCGGTGCGCCAACTCAACGGGGTGGTGATAGGGCAGCAAGTGAGCACCCGGTGCGAGCTTGATGTTCTTGGTTCGGAGCAGAGCCTGCGCGAGTAACAGGTCCGGGGCGCAGATGGGTTCCCAGGGCACTGTGAAGTGTTCACCCACCCAGGCCTCGACATAGCCCAGTTGGTCGGCGAGTTCGATGATGTCCAAGTCCCACTGGGTCGCGTCGTAGAGGCTCCGCTCCGGCGGGTGAGCCGGCATGAGAAAGATCCCGATCTCCATGTTCAACCTTCCTCGGCGGTGACGAACGCTTGCCTGCGCTGCACCCCGATATCCACGATGCCCGATTGCGACGTACACCACAGTACTAGCAAGATACATCATCAGATGCAAGATGCACTTGTCTTGCGTATTTATTGTTCTCAGGAAGATCATATGCGCGTATTGGCTATGGACATTTTGCAATCAGCCTGCGTAACCTGCTGAGGTCACGGCCAGTGCGCGCAGCACGGGCCGGCCATGACGGCTTAGAGCGCACAAGGACACGGCATCCGGTGAGACCGCACCGCCGCTACAGCCCGCAGAAGGGAGTGATCCGTGCAGGACTTCGACTACATCGGATACGAACTCATCGACCAAGGCCGGATCGCAACAATCACCCTCGACCGTCCCAAGCAGCGCAACGCCCAGAACCGCGGATTGCTCGTGGAGCTGGGACGAGCCTTCGCGATCGCCGAAGCCGATGACGCCGTCCGGGTCGTGATCCTGCGCGGCGCGGGTCCGTCGTTCTCGGCGGGCCACGATCTCGGCTCCTCCGACGACGTCAGGGAGCGATCCCCGGGGCCCGGCCAGCACCCGAGCTATCGATGCAACGGCGGAACTGCAGGCGGAGTCGAGTCGCGGCACCGGCAGGAATGGCACTACTTCTTCGAGAACACTCGTCGCTGGCGCAATCTGCGCAAGATCACGATCGCCGAGGTGCACGGCACCGTGCTGTCGGCCGGCCTGATGCTGGCGTGGTGCTGCGACCTGATCGTGGCGGCCCAGGACACGGTGTTCGCCGACGTGGTCGGGACGCGGCTGGGCATGTGCGGGGTCGAGTTCTTCGGTCACCCGTGGGAATTCGGTCCCCGCAAGTCGAAGGAGCTGCTGCTCACCGGCGACTCGCTCGGCGCCGATGAGGCCCACACCCTCGGCATGGTGAGCAAGGTGTTCAACAACGACGAACTGTCGGAGCACACCGTCGAGTTCGCCCGGCGCATCGCGAAGTTGCCCACTGCGACCGCACTGTTCATCAAGGAATCGGTGAACCAGAGCGTCGATGCGATGGGCCTCTCCACCGCCCTCGACGCATGCTTCACCCTCCATCAGCTCAACCACGCGTACTGGTCCGAGGCGACCGGGAACGCGTTGGGCATCGGGACTGTCGAATATGGCCTGGAGGACTGGCGGCTCGCACCCGAAATTCTACCCGCGGCAAAGAACCGCCCCTGACGCAAAGGAGCAACACGACGGTGGATATCGACTACCCCCCGCAGGCAGAAGCGTTCCGCGACAGGATTCGTGCTTTTCTCGCCCAACATCTTCCGCCGGGATGGTCAGGTGGGGGCGCGCTACCGTCCGAGGCGCGCAAGGCGGCCACCCTGCGGTGGCGCGACACCCTTGCCGAGAACGGGCTCGTGGCCGTCTCGTGGCCCAAAAACTACGGTGGCGCGGGGCTTTCCGTGATCGAACAGGTCGTGCTCGACGAAGAGCTCGCCCGTGCGGGCGCCCCTGAGCCGCTGGAGAACGACGCCATCGGCATCCAACTGCTCGGCAACACGCTGATCGCGCTCGGCTCCGAAGAACACAAGCGCCATTACCTTCCCCGCATCCTGTCCGCCGAGGATCGATGGTGTCAGGGATTCTCCGAGCCCGAGGCGGGATCGGATCTCGCGTCGGTTCGCACCCGCGCCGTGCTCGACGGCGACGAATGGGTGATCGACGGCCAGAAGATCTGGACGTCTGCGGGCGTGACCGCGAATTGGATCTTCCTGCTCGCACGCACGGACTCCGAGGCACCCAAACATCGGGGCCTGTCGCTGCTGCTGGTACCCATCGAGCAACCCGGCGTCGTTGTCCGGCCGATCGTCAATGCCGCGGGTCACGCCTCGTTCAGCGAGGTGTTCTTCACGGGCGCGCGCACCCCCCGCGCCAATGTGGTCGGAAGCCCGGGTGGCGGCTGGCGGGCCGCCATGACCGTCCTCGGATTCGAACGCGGATCCCAGGTCACCACGGCCGCCATCAACTTCGGGCGCGACCTCGACCGGTTGTGCCAGCTCGCCCGTGACCGCGGAGTGAACGACGATCCGCACATTCGAAACCGTCTCGCATGGTGCTACTCGCGCGTGCAGATCATGCGTTACCAGGGGTACAAGGGGCTGACGTTGCTGCTGAACGGCCAACGACCCGGCCGTGAAGCCGCAATCAGCAAGGTCATCTGGAGCGAGTATTTCCGGCGCTACACCGAGCTCTCCACCGACGTCCTCGGGCTGGAGGTCCTCAGCCCGGCCGGATCAGGCAATGGTGAAGCTCTGATCGTCCCGCAGCCCGGCACACCCAACTCGCCCGCCTGCTGGATGGAGGAGTTTCTCTACGCGAAGGCGGCGACGATCTATGCGGGTAGCTCGCAGATCCAGCGCAACGTCATCGGTGAGCAATTGCTGGGGCTGCCAAGAGAACCCAGCCCCAGTCGCGAGCACGCGCTAATCGCCGCGACAGGCCGATGAGATGGACTTCCGATACGGGTCCGAACACCTCGAGCTGCGATCCTCTCTGCGTGGCTTTCTCGACGACACTGCACCGATGCCGCGGGTGCGCGCGGTCGCAGCCGCCGGCGGCCACGACGACGCTCTGTGGCGGCGGACCTGCACCGAGCTTGAGGTACCCGGCCTGCACGTGCCGGAGAAATGGGGCGGATCCGGCGCGACCCTCGTCGAGACCGCGATCGCGTTCGAGGAGTTCGGGCATTCGCTGACCCCAGTCCCGTTGGCGGCCAGTGTTTTCGCCGTCGAGGCGGTGCTCCGCCTGGGCGATGACCGGCAGCGCGCCACCCTGCTACCCGGCCTGCTCCGGGGTGAACAGGTCGGGACGTTGGCCGCGGCGGGAGCAGACGTCACCGATCCGGCGTCGGCGACGATGCACGCGCAGACGCGCGCGGGGAGCACCGTGCTGTCCGGGCATTGCATGCCGGTACTGCACGGTCACGTCGCCGACGTGTTCGTGGTCCCCGCCGTCCGCGACGGCGAAGTCGCGCTCTACGTCGTACAGGCGGGCGATCCCGGGGTGACCGTCGAGCCGCTACCGTCCTTCGATATCACCAGGCCCGTCGCGAGGCTTCTGCTGGATGCGACTCCCGCGCAGCAACTCACCGCGGCGGAGCCCGCCGAAATCGAATTGATGCTCGACGTCGCTCGAGTACTGCTGGCCGCCGAGATGCTGGGAGGAGCGCAAGCCTGCCTGCAGATGGCTGTCGAATACGCCTGCCGCAGGGAGCAATTCGATCGACCAATCGGTTCCTTCCAGGCGGTGAAACATGCGTGTGCCGAGATGATGATCGAGATCGACGCCACCCGGGCCGCGGTGATGTTTGCCTCGATGTGCGCCGGCGACCCCGAGGAACTGCGTATCGCCGCACCGCTGGCCAAAGCCCAGGCCGCCGACACCTTCACCTCGTGCGCCGGTGCCGCCTTCCAGGTGCACGGTGGCATCGCGTTCACGTGGGAGCACGACCTTCATCTGTACCTGCGCCGCGCCAAGACCACCGAGGCACTCTTCGGCGGTGTCGCCCACCACCGCGCTCTGCTGGCAGACCGTGTCGGCCTGTGAACACATGACGTGCAAGGAGCCACCATGAACACCGGAATCACGCTCAGCGACGTCCTCATGAGGCACGCCCACATCAGGCCCCACTCGTGTGCCTTCGTCGACACGCGCCGACGGTGCACATTCTCCGAACTCGACGACCGAGTGACACGGCTTGCCAGCGCCCTGTCCGCACGCGGTGTTCGTATCGGTGATCGGATCGCGGTACTCGGGCTCAACAGCATCGAGTTGGTCGAGTCGTGGCTCGCCGCATTGCGTCTGGGAGCCATCGCGGTTCCGGTGAACTTCCGGTTGGCCGCCGAGGAGATCGCCTACGTGCTCGCGGATAGCGGAGCCGCCGCGCTGGTTATCGATGCCAGTCTCGAACCCACTGTCCGACAGTGTCTTTTGCGACTCCCCGCACTGCACACAGTGATCACCATCGGCGGCACTCTGGATCGCATCATGGAGGAGGCCGAACCTGTGCCGGCTGAGGCGATCGTCCGAGACGACGATCCCGCGTTCATAATGTACACCTCGGGCACCACCGGATTCCCGAAGGGGGCGGTTCTCACCCACCGCAATCTGTACCTGCACGCGTTCAGCTCGATCGGCACGCTGGGCCACCGGCACGACGACGACTGCTGGATGGCGGTGGCGCCGCTGTTCCACACCGCGGGCGTGTCGGGGATGCTGCCGACATTCCTCACGGGCGGGAAGGTTGTCATTCCTCCGTCAGGTGGGTTCGACCCCGGCGCGATCGTGGACACTGTCGTCGACGAGGGGGTCACGTCGTGCTGGATGACACCCGCACAGTGGCAAATGGTCTGCGACAGGAAAGATCTCGGATCGAAGGACCTCTCACGGCTGCGCCGGGTGTGGTGGGGAGCCGCTCCGGCGTCGACCACGCTGCTGCAGACCATGCACGACACCTTCGAAAACGCGGAGATCATCGCGGCGTTCGGCCAGACGGAGTGCAGCCCCATCACGTGTCTGCTGCGCGGTGATGACTCGCTGCGCAAGATCGGTTCCGTGGGTACACCGATGCTCAACGTCGAGATGCGGGTGGTGGATGACGACATGAACGATGTTGCCCAGGGAGAGGTCGGCGAGATCGTATACCTGGGCCCGCTGGTGATGAAAGAGTACTGGAACAAGCCCGACGAGACCGCTGAGGCGTTTCGCGGTGGGTGGTTCCACTCTGGTGACCTGGTCCGACAGGACGACGACGGCTATGTCTATGTGGTCGACCGCAAAAAGGACATGATCATTTCCGGCGGCGAGAACATCTACAGCGCAGAGGTCGAGAATGTGCTCGCGGCACACCCGAAAGTCGGCGAGGTCGCCGTCATCGGATTGCCGGATTCGACGTGGGGCGAGACACCGGTGGCTGTGGTCGTACCGCGGAGTCACGCACTCCCCCCGACCGACGATGAGATAGAGGCGCACTGCCGCGCCCACCTCGCCGGCTACAAGCGACCCCGCAGGTTGGTTCTTGCCGACGCATTGCCGCGCAACGCAAGTGGCAAGGTACTGAAGTCCCGACTGCGTGAGCTCTATGCCGTGGACGCCTCCTACGCGGCAGGTCCGCGCGATCGCGCGTTGCTTGAAGAGACGATCGGGGAGAATTTCGAGCGCACCGTGGCGCGGTATCCCGCCAATGAGGCTTTGGTCGAAGTGACCACCCGACGGCGCTGGACCTACCGTGAGCTCAATGCCGAAATCGATACGCTGGCAAAGGCGTTGATGGCCACCGGCATCGACAAGGGCGACCGTGTGGGCATCTGGGCGCCCAACTGTGCGGAGTGGACGATGTTCCAGTTCGCGACGGCGAAGGTCGGCGCGATACTGGTCACGGTTAACCCGGCCTTCCGCAGTCACGAACTGGCGTACGTGCTCAACCATTCCGGTATGCGGCTGCTGGTGGCCGCGACGGAGTTCAAAGGCTCCGACTACCGGCAGATGGTCGCCGACGCACGCCCCGAGGCGCCGGAACTGGCCGAGGTTGTCTTTCTGGGTTCAGCGGACTGGACCGATTTGCGAGCACGGGCGGCCACCGTCTCCGACGGTCAGCTCCGATCACGGATGTCCACACTGACGAACGGCGACCCGATCAATATCCAATACACCTCGGGGACAACAGGATCCCCTAAGGGCGCGACGCTGTCACACCGCAACATCCTCAACAACGGCTACTTCGTCACCGACCTCATCGCTTTTCGCCCCGAGGACCGATTGTGCATCGCGGTGCCGTTCTACCACTGCTTCGGGATGGTGATGGGAAACTTGGGATGCAGCACGCATGGCGCGACCATGGTTATTCCGGCAACGGCTTTCGATCCCGCGGCGACGTTGCGTGCGGTCGAGCAGGAACGCTGCACCGCACTGTATGGCGTCCCGACCATGTTCATCGCAATCCTCGGCCACCCTGGCCTGGCGCAGTCCGATGTGTCGTCATTGCGAACCGGAATCATGGCCGGATCCCCCTGCCCTGTCGAGGTGATGAAGCGGTGCGTCAACGAACTCAACATGTCCGAGGTCGGCATCGCCTACGGCATGACCGAGACCTCGCCGGTGTCTTGCCAGACGCTGCTCGACGACGACCTCGAGCGCCGCACCGCCACTGTCGGGCGCGCACACCCGCACGTCGAGATCAAGGTGATCGATCCCGACACGGGTGCGATCGTCAAGCGCGGAACGCCAGGCGAATTCTGCACCAGGGGTTACTCGGTGATGCTCGGCTACTGGGAAGACGAGGACAAGACGCGCGAGGCCGTGGACACCGAAGGTTGGATGCACACCGGCGACTTGGCGGTGATGCGTCACGACGGGTACTGCACCATCGTGGGCCGGATCAAGGACATGGTGATCCGCGGCGGAGAGAATGTGTATCCGCGAGAGATCGAGGAGTTCCTCCACACCCACCCCGATATCGACGACGTGCAGGTAATCGGTGTCCCGGACGAGAAGTACGGCGAGGAGATCTGTGCCTGGATCAAACTGCGACCGGGTGCTGCAACGCTGGACGCGGACCTGATTCGCCAGTTCGCCGACGGCAAGCTGGCGCACTACAAGATCCCTCGTTATGTCCGCATCGTCGAAGACTTCCCGATGACGGTCACCGGGAAGGTTCGCAAGGTCGACATGCGCGCAGAGACGGTCCACATTCTCGGTCTCTGACCGATACCGGTGCTCACCACCGACCCTGCGTCACGCCGACCAACCGGCGCCAACGCCGAACCAGCCGAGCCGGCCGCTCAACTCGGATTTGTCGGTTCGGAAGTCTCCGTGCGGCGCTCATGCCAGCGCAGGCGCAGCAGGAGGAGTCCGCGGTGGGCTCGCCACCCCGCCGACAGCGGGTCACGCCACACCGGGGCGTGCACGCGGTATTCGCGATCACTGTCCATGGCTTCATTGTGCCGGGCGTCGGCCGCACCGGCCCGCCGACAGCCGTACCGACACCATGTCGAGACCATGAACGCTTCGTGAGCGGCGGGAAACGGCGCGCACACCGACGTCGGCCATGGCGCGGTGACCAGGTGGCCCGGTTCAGTGCACGTCGAACTTCTCCGCCAACGCCCGCAGTGTCGACTCGATGCCGTCGGCGTTCTTCTTCTGCATCCCGAGAAGCTCGATGACCAGCGGAACCTTAGCCGTGGAGTAGTCGAAGGTCTCCGTCACTTTCGTCGCGCCGGGGCCCACTTCGGCGAGTTCCCAGCGCCACCGGTGCCCGAGCGGGTGCTCCCACTCGACGATCCGGTTCTCCTCGACTTTGGTGGCCTTCGACGTGATCTTGTACGGCAGACCGTACTGCGTCATCCCCACAGTGAACTTGTCACCGACGTTCAGCCGGTGCGGACCTTTGACGTCGACGTCGCGCACGGTCCCGGATCCGTCGATCTCCGGGTGACGGTGTGGGTCGGCGATGAGGTCGAAGAGTGTGGAAACCGGCGCCGAGACCTGCACGCTGCGGCTGACAGCCTTCGGTCCCGCGTCTTCTGTCTTCAGTGTCGAGATAGTCATGGGCGACACGTACCCGGTGCCCTCGGCCCCGAACCCCGCCTCGACGACCGCCCACGCCGAACTGGGATTCCCGGTCGTGATGTTGTGCCGCATCACGACCGGGAATCCCAGTTCGGCGCCGACTCAGTTCTTGGCGCCGCGCAGTTCGTGGGTGAGCGCTTCCAGCTCGTCACCGCCGGCCATCTCCTGGGTGAGGTGTTCCAGGGTGATGTCGTCGTAGGTGCAGTCGAGCTTCTGGCGGCCGCGGTTGAGGAGCACGAAGTGATCACCGACCATGTGTGCGTGATGGGGATTGTGCGTGATGAAGACCACGCCGAATCCGGCCTCCTTGGCCGCGGTGATGTACTTGAGCACCACCCCGGACTGCTTGACCCCGAGTGCCGCGGTCGGCTCGTCGAGGATCAGCACCCGCGCCCCGAAGAACACCGCCCGCGCGATCGCCACACACTGGCGTTGACCGCCGGACAGTGAGCCGATCGGTACGTCGACGTCGGGCAGGTCGATCCCCATCTTGGCCAGCTCGGTCAGCGTGGTGGCACGCATCGCGTTGGCATCCAGGGACCATGGGAACGACTTCTTGCGCAGCTCCTGGCCGAGGAAGAAGTTGCGCCACACCGGCATCAGCGGCACGACGGCGAGGTTCTGGTAGACCGTCGCGATGCCCTTGCCCAGCGCGTCGGCGGGTGAGGCGAACCTGGTCGGCTCACCATCGACGAGCAGTTCCCCGTCGGTCTGCTGGTGCAGGCCGGCGATGATCTTGATCAGCGTGGACTTGCCCGCGCCGTTGTCGCCGAGGATGCCGGTCACCTCGCCGGCGTGCACCCGAAGGCAGATGTCCTTCAGGGCAGTGATGTTGCCGTAGGTCTTGCCGACGTTGCGCAGTTCGACCAACGGCACCCTGCCACCGGATTGGGAATCGCTGCTTGCCTTTTCGACTGAGATGGTCATCGGATCACTTCTTCGCTGCGTAGTTGCGGAAGGCATTGTTGGCGATGACCGCGAACAGCAGCATCGCACCCAGGAAGAACTTGAACCAGTCCGGGTCCCAGCCGGCGTACACGATGCCCTGGTTGGTCATACCGAAGATGAACGCACCGATGGCCGCACCGATCGCAGTGCCGTAGCCACCGGTGAGCAGGCAGCCTCCGATGACGGCGGCGATGATGTAGAAGAACTCATTGCCGATGCCCTGGCCGGACTGCACGGTGTTGAACGCGAACAGCAGGTGCATGCCAACGAACCAGGCGCAGAAGCCGACGAACATGAACAGCCCGATCTTCACCTTGGTGACCGGAACACCCACGGCGCGAGCGCTGTCCGCGTCTCCGCCGACGGCGAAAATCCAGTTGCCGACCTTCGTCTTGAACAGCACCCAGGTGGCGATCGCGGTGAACACCAGCCACCACACCACCGTGATGCGAATGCTGACCCCGAACAGAGTGAACGACGATGCGAAGACCTTCTGGGCCGAATCCCAGCCCTGCATGTCGCTGACGCTCTGGGTGGCGACCTGACCGGCCACCAGCTTGGTGACCGCCAAGTTGATGCCCGCGAGCATGAAGAACGTGCTCAACGTGATCAGGAAGCTGGGGATCTTCGTCCTCATCACCAGGAAGCCGTTGAAGAACCCGACGGTCAACGCCAGGATCAGCGAAAGCAGCGCCCCCACCCAAAGATTCAGGTGCAAGTTGTAGGCAAGCATCGACGCGGCCAGCGAGCTGAACGTCACGGCCACGCCCGCCGACAGGTCGAACTCGCCGCCGATCATCAGCACCGCGACACCGCAGGCCATGATGCCGATCGTCGAACTGGCGTACAGCACGGTCGCCAACGAGGCCGCCTCGCGGAACGGCGCCGCCACGATCAGGAAGAAGATGAAGATGCCGATCGCTCCGATACCGGCACCCATCTCGGGGCGGATCAGAATGCGCTGCAGGCGGTTCCGTTCCTTGACGCGCTCGTCGCGGACCACCTTGTGGCCGGCGACGTCGAGAGCCTCCTGGGTAGTCACTATCGAGTGCCGCCCTTCGCGTACTCCGCGACCGCGTCAATGTTCGACTTGTCGATGAACGCAGGTCCGGTCAGTGTGGGCTGGCCGCCGCCGATGACGTTGCCATTGCTGAGGTACAGCCACAGAGAGTCCACGGCGAGGTACCCCTGCAAGTACGGCTGCTGGTCGACTGCCCACTGGACGTCGCCTGCCTGGATCGCCTCGACGAGGGCGGCATTGGTGTCGAAGGTACCGATCTTGGCGGTGCTGCCGGCATTCTTGGCCGACTGCACAGCGGTCAGCGCGAAGGGGGCGCCCAGGGCGACGATGTAGTCGACGCTCGGATCCTGCTGCAGCTTGGCGGTGATCGTGGATTCGACGGAGGGCATGTCCTTGCCGTTGACGTTGAGGATCTCGGTGGCGGGGAAGGTCTCCTTCACGCCGGCGCAGCGCGCCTCGAGGTCGACGTGGCCCTGCTCCTGAATGATGCAGATCGCCTTGGTGGCACCCTCGGCACGCAGCCGGTCGCCGACACCCTGGCCTGCGATACGACCATCCTGCCCGAAGTACTCCTTGACGCCCATCGGCTTCCACGCGTCCATTCCCGCGTTGAACGCCACGACCGGGATTCCCTTGGCCTCTGCGGCCTTGACAGCGGCCTGCATCGCGTCGGGCTTGGCCAGCGTGACGGCGATGCCGTCCACGTCGCTGTCGACGGCGGTCTGCACCAGGTTGGCCTGGTTCGGCGCCTCGGGGTCGTTCGAGTAGCGCAGCTCGATGTTGTCCTTCTTCGCCGCGGCCTCGGCACCCTTGCGAATCAGGTCCCAGAACGAGTCGCCGGGTACCTCATGGGTGATCATCGCGATCGTCATGCGCGGCGTGTCGACGGTGCCGCCACCCCCACCCTCACCGGACTGCTCGGGCGCTCCGCCGGTCGACGAGCACGACACGATGCCCAGGGCCATGATGCCCGCTCCGGCGAACGCCGCGAGCCGCTTGAACGTCATTGCTTCTCCTTGTCGTCGAGACTGTCGCGACGCCCTCATCGCCCTCCCGGGGTGGTGCCGGGCGACACGCCTCCCTGGTGATGTAATACGGCTCACACCAGAAAGTCAAGACTTTGTCCTGACATTAGGACTGCATGTCATTTGTCGGCTGGCATCCTCGCAGATCAGGCCTTCCTGGCCGCGGTCGACCCGCGAACCACCAAAGTCGGTTTCTGGACGATATCGGTCGGCGCACCACCTGCGCCGTCACCATCCAGGCGGGACACCAGACGGCTCACCGCCGCCTCCGCGAGTCCAGCCGAGTCCTGCCGAATGGTGCTCAACTGAATGTGAGCCAACCCGGCGAATGGGCTGTCGTCGAACCCGAGCACCGAGATCTGTTGCGGTACTCGCACTCCCGCCCGAATCAGCACATCCATCACACCGAGTGCGCATCTGTCGTTGAACGCGAACACCGCGTCGGGAAGGTTGCCCGTTTCTAGCATCGCCGCCGCCGCGGCGGCACCCTCGCGTTCAGTGAGACCACCGGGACGCACGGCCTCGGGCACACCGGCGTCTCGCGCCCCCCGCCGGTAGCCACGTAACCGTTCCGCCGCTCCCGGCGCACCACCGCCGTCCAGATACAGGATCCGGCGGTGCCCCAGCTCAAGCAGGTGTTGCACGCCGACAACGGCCCCCGCCACGTCGTCGCTGCGCACCGCGTCGACGCCTCGAACCCGCCGCGCCATCACCACCACAGGCATTCCGGAGGCAAGGTCGCCGAGCCGACCGGCACGCATTCGAGGCCCGATGAGAATCAAGCCCTCGCACCGATCGTCGGTGAGAGTGCGCACCGCTCGCAGTTCGTCACGATGCGGGGTCACCGCGCTGAGGACGACGTCGTAACCGAGCGCGTCAGCCGAGACATACACCCCGTCAACGAGATCGGCGTGAAAATCCTGTCCCGCAGCGAAAGTCAGGCCGATCAGATTCGAGCGGTGCTGGCGCAGCCGGCGGGCGCGCGGGTCCGGACGGTAGCCGAGCTCGTCGGCCGCGCGTTTGACCCGCTCGCGGGTGTGGTCACTGGCTCCTGGCGCGTCGCGCATCACGATGGAGACCAATGCGCGCGATACACCGGCGCGGGCGGCCACGTCTTCCAGCGTCGGTCTGCGGTTCACGGGCGATAGCCTAGAACGTTCCAGCTCCGTCGTTGACGAATCGCCCCTGCAGCCCTAACGTACTAGAACGTTCTAGTCCCTCCTCGGCGAGATCCGAGGTTCTGTGCCCGGTTCGACCGTGATCGGAGACCAAACAGGTCTCAGGACAACAAGATCGGTCGATGCCAGATCTTCCGGCGTCCTGAAAGGAGTTCGGCGGTGAGCTTTGAGTTGGCCGTGTGCTCGGAGATGGTGTTCCGCGATCTGCCGATCCTGGATCGGGTGAAGCGCATCGACGAACTCGGCTTCGCTGTCGAGATCTGGAGTTGGCACGACAAGAATCTCCACGAGCTCGCGGCGACCGGCGCGACGTTCACGTCCATGACGGGCTACCTGCACGGCGATCTCATTGACCCGCTCACCTGTGACGAGGTGATTCGCACCGCCGAGCTCAGCATCCAGGCCGCGCAGAGACTCGGCGTGACGCGGTTGAACCTGCATACCGCTGAACTCGTCGACGGTCGCGCGGCACGGCCACGGCAGCGCGCCACCGGCCAGATGTGGCTGACCGCGTCGCGCACCCTGGAGCGCCTCGGCGAACTCGGGGCTGCGGCAGGGGTGACGTTCTGCATCGAAAATCTCAACACCATCGTGGATCATCCCGGGATTCCACTCGCCCGCGCCAAGGACACGCTCGCCCTGGTCGAGGGCGTCGGCCATCCCAATGTCAAGATGATGCTGGACCTCTACCACGCCCAGATCGGTGAAGGAAACCTGATCGAGTTGGTGAGACGGTGTGGCGATGCGATCGGGGAGATCCAGATCGCCGACGTACCGGGCCGATGCGAGCCCGGGACGGGTGAGATCAACTACCCGGCGGTCGCCTCCGCGCTCGGTGAGATCGGTTATGCGGGAACGATCGGCATGGAGGCCTGGGCCTCCGGTGCCGGCGTCGAAGGCAGCGAGGCGGCGTTGGAGGCGTTCCGCGCCGCATTCAGCTGACCTCCGCCGGAATTGCATTCCAGCAGAGCTTTTGCGAGTGAGGGCCTGCGGGAATGCAATTCCGGCGGGATCAGGTCAGCGGTCGACGAGCGTCGTGTCGAAGTAGTAGCGCGAGGCCCGGTAGCAATGGTTGCCGTACTCGACCGCGGCACCGGAGTCGTCGAATGCGGTGCGCGCCATCGTCAGGAGCGGTGCATTCGGCTTCTCGTCCAGCAGCTGCGCCTCGGCACGTGTGGCGCTGCGCGCGCCGATGCGTTGCCGGGCAAGCCGGATGTGCACGCCGCGTGCCCGTAACGACTGATAGAGACCGTTGGTCTCGAGCTCTTCTGAATCGGGTGCGATGTCGGCGGGCAGGTGGTTGATCATCAAGGCGAGGGGTTCGCCGTTGGCACAACGCAATCGGTGGATCGAGGCCACCTCGCGATCCTCGGCGATGTTCAACTCGCGGGCGACCTCTTCGTCGGGCGGCCCGACCTGGTACTTGAGCAACTTGGTGGTGGGCTCCTGACCCGCCCGGGCGAGATCGTCGAACAAGCTGGTCAACTCGACGCGGCGGTGAACGGGGTTCTGGACGACCTGGGTGCCGACACCTCGCTTACGCACCAGCAGGCCCTTGTCGACGAGCTCCTGGATGGCGCGACGGGTGGTGGGGCGCGAGAGGGTCAACCGCTTGGCCAGCGCGAGTTCGTTTTCGAACCGGTCACCGGGCGAGAGCTCGCCATCCCGGATGGCGGCCTCGATCGCCTGGGCGAGTTGGTAGTAGAGAGGAACCGGGCTTGACCTGTCGAGCTCCACTGTCAGGGGCACATCGGCTCCGATCTTGTGTTGGGCCAGTCAACAGACGCTGAATACTAACACCGATTGAGATAAAGATAGAATGTCAGGACAAAGTCTTGACACCGCACCGTGACCAGGGGCACAGTCTTAGGCAGCCACCCACACCTATCCGTCGGAGTGACTTGTGATGACCAACCATCCATACGATGTACTCGCCATCGGGCGCAGTGGCGTCGATGTGTACCCCCTCCAGGTCGGAGTCGGCCTCGAGGAGGTCGAGACGTTCGGGAAGTTCCTCGGCGGCAGTGCCGCCAACGTCGCGGTCGCTGCCGCGCGTCTGGGCAGCCGATCTGCCCTCATCTCCGGCGTCGGCGACGATCCGTTCGGTCGCTACGTCCGAGCCGAACTCGCCCGCCTCGGGGTCGACAACCGCTACGTCGCGACCCACGGTGAATTCCCCACTCCGGTGACATTCTGCGAGATCTTCCCGCCGGACGACTTCCCGCTGTACTTCTACCGCAAGCCCAGCGCGCCGGATCTGCAGATCCGGCCCGACGAGATCGACGCCGACGCGGTGCGCTCGGCGCGGCTCTACTGGTCGACGGTCACGGGCCTTTCCGAGGAGCCAAGCCGCAGTGCGCATTTCGCCGCATGGGAACTGCGCGAGCGCAGGCCGCTGACGGTGCTCGACCTCGATTACCGCCCGATGTTCTGGACGACACCCGGTGCCGCCACCGAGCAGGTTCGCAAGGCGCTGGCGCACGTGACCGTTGCTGTCGGGAACCGGGAGGAGTGCGAGATCGCCGTCGGCGAGTCCAATCCGCACAAGGCCGCGGAGGCGTTGCTCGACCTCGGCGTCGAGTTGGCGATCGTCAAGCAGGGTCCGCGCGGCGTGTTGGGTAAGACTCGTCATTCGTCGGTTACCGTGCCGCCCAACGAAGTTGACGTCGTCAACGGACTCGGCGCCGGCGACGCGTTCGGTGGGAGCCTGTGCCACGGGCTGCTCAGCGGGTGGTCACTGGAGAAGACGTTGCGCTACGCCAACGCTGCCGGGGCGATCGTGGCCGGCCGCCTCGAATGCTCGACCGCCATGCCGACCGCCGCCGAGGTAGCCGAACTTGCCGAACAGACCGCAGTGGGGGCCGTCAATGTCTGAGTCCGCCCTGTGCCGTGATTACGCACAGATCACCGAGGTCCGGGCTAGCGACCCCGGCGCGGTCGCACGTGCCTGGGCGCACCGTGGGACACGGCCGACGGTGCGTGGCAATGGACGGCTGATGATCGTGGCAGCCGATCACCCGGCCCGAGGCGCCCTTGCGGTGGGCTCCCGTCCCTCGGCGATGAACAGCCGGACCGACCTGCTCGACCGCTTACGCGCCGCGCTTGCTGATCCCGGTGTGGACGGCGTGCTTGCCACCGCCGACATTCTCGACGACCTCGTGCTTCTCGGTGCGCTCGAGGACAAGGTGGTGTTCTCCTCGTTCAACAGGGGCGGGCTGGCGGGCGCAACCTTCGAACTCGACGACCGGATGACCGGTGCCACGGCGGCCTCCACGGCGGCGGCGAACATGAACGGCGGAAAAATGCTGTGCCGCATCGACCTCGACGATCCGGGCACCGTCGCCACCATGGCCGCGTGCGCCAAGGCCGTCGACGAGCTCGCCGCCCATGGCCTGATCGCGATGGTGGAGCCGTTCATGTCCACCCGGGTCGACGGCAAGGTCAAGAACGACCTCTCCCCCGATGCCGTGATCAAGTCCGTGCACATCGGCCAGGGACTCGGTTCGACATCGGCGTACACCTGGATGAAGCTTCCCGTCGTGGACGAGATGGACCGCGTCATGGAATCGACCACCATGCCCACCCTGCTACTCGGTGGGGACCCGGCCGATCCAGAGGAGGCCTTCGCCAGCTGGGAGAAGGCACTGTGCCTTCCGTCGGTGCGCGGCCTGATCGTCGGCCGCACCCTGCTGTACCCACCCGACGACGACGTCAGCTCCGCCGTCGCGACCGCGGTGGCGATGGTGCGATGAATTCCACGTTGTACATCGAGGCCAACAGTGCGTCGGCCCCGTTCACCGTGGCGATCACGCCCGAGGACGCAGGATGGGCCGAATCTTCGCTGCACGTCGTCGATCTCGGCGCGGAGGGTTCGATATCCCTGAACACCGGGCACACGGAGGTGATGATCCTGCCGCTGTCCGGTGGCGGGGCCGTTGTGTGCGGCGAGAACAGGTTCGAGCTGACGCCGCGGGCATCGGTGTTCGATGGTCCTGCCGACATGGTGTACCTGGGCATCGAACAGGCCTATGACATCTCGGGGCACGGCCGGATCGCGATCTGCGGTGCGCGCGCGACGAAGGCGTTCCCGAACCGCCGCGTCGCAGCGGCCGACGTCGCCGTGGAGCTGCGCGGCGCGGGCAACTGCAGCCGCCAGGTGCACAACTTCGGCACCGCAACGGCGTTCGAAGCGGACTCGCTGATCGCGTGCGAGGTGATCACGCCCGGCGGCAACTGGTCGAGCTATCCCGCCCACAAGCACGACGAGAACACCGACGTGGAGACGCAGCTCGAAGAGATCTACTACTTCGAGATCGACGATTCTCCCGCCGGGACACCGGGCTTCGGGTACCACCGGGTTTATGGGACGCCCGGACGGCCGATCGAGGTCCTCGAAGAGGTCCGCAGCGGAGACGTCGTGCTCGTCCCCCACGGTTACCACGGCCCGTCCATCGCAGCACCTGGTCACCACATGTACTACCTGAACGTGATGGCCGGCTCGGGTCCCACCCGCGCCTGGCTCATCTGCGACGATCCCAAACACACCTGGCTGCGCGGCAGCTGGGAGCACCAGGAGATCGACCCGCGCCTGCCTTTCACATTGTCTTCGCGAAAAGGGGAATGACACAGTGGTTTCCACCGCGCCGAAGTCGACCGAGAAGCTCGTCGACAACGAACCGACCAAGCGGCTCACCGTCGCTCAGGCCACCGTTCGCTTCCTGGCCAACCAGTATGTGGAACGCGACGGTGAACGGCACAAGTTCTTCGCCGGCTGTTTGGGCATCTTCGGCCACGGCAATGTGGCCGGCATCGGCCAGGCGCTGCTGCAGGACGAGGTGGAAGCGGCCGAATCGAACACCGAGCCCGGCTTGAAGTACGTGCTCGGCCGCAACGAGCAGGCCATGGTGCACACGGCGGTCGCCTATGCACGCCAGCAGGATCGCACCCAGACGTGGGCTGTGACCGCGAGCGTCGGCCCCGGCTCGACGAACATGCTGACGGGCGCGGCGCTGGCCACCATCAACCGGCTGCCCGTATTGCTTTTGCCGTCAGACACATTCGCGACCAGGGTGAGCTCCCCGGTCCTGCAAGAACTTGAGCTGCCATCTTCGGGCGACGTCACCGTCAACGACGCATTCAAGCCACTGTCGCGCTACTTCGACCGCGTATGGCGCCCGGAGCAACTGCCTGCGGCGCTACTGGGTGCCATGCGCGTGCTCACCGACCCTGTCGAGACCGGTGCCGCGACGGTGGCGCTCCCCCAGGACGTGCAGGCGGAATCGTTCGACTGGCCCGTATCGCTGTTCGTCGAGCGCACCTGGCACATCGCGCGGCCACAACCGGAACGTGCCGTTATCGCCAAGGCCGCCGACGTGATCCGTTCGGCGACGAAGCCACTGATCGTCGCCGGCGGCGGGGTCATCTACTCCGGCGCCAGCGACGCTCTGGCTCGCTTCGTAGCCGGTAGCGGAATCCCGGTGTGTGAGACTCAGGCCGGCAAGGGATCGCTGCTGCATGAGGATCCTCGCTCGGTCGGTGCCGTCGGGTCGACCGGCACCACGGCGGCCAACGCACTGGCCAGCGAAGCCGACGTCATCATCGGAATCGGCACCCGCTACAGCGATTTCACGTCGGCCTCACGCACGGCCTTCAACAATCCTGATGTCCGCTTCGTCAATATCAACGTGGCGTCGCTCGACTCGGTCAAGCAGGGCGGCATCAGCGTCGTCTCCGATGCGCGCGAGGCGCTGGACGCGCTCGCCGAACTGCTCGGCGACTACTCGGTCAGCGACGAATACATTAGGCGTGCACGTGAACTCATGACCGAGTGGAACGAGACCGTCTCCGAGGCGTACCGCACCGAAGACGGGGAGGCACTGAACCAGAACCAGGTGATAGGCCTGGTGAACACCCTCTCGGACCCTCGCGACGTCGTGGTGTGCGCCGCGGGCTCGATGCCCGGCGATCTGCACAAACTGTGGCGGATGCGCGACCGCAAGGGTTACCACGTCGAATACGGGTTCTCCTGCATGGGCTATGAGATCGCGGGCGGGATCGGCGTCCGGATGGCCGCACCGGACCGCGACGTGTTCGTCATGGTGGGCGACGGTTCGTATTTGATGATGGCGACCGAGTTGGCCACCGCGGTGCAGGAAGGTGTCAAGATCATCCCGGTTCTGGTTCAGAATCATGGATTCGCTTCGATCGGCGGTCTGTCGGAATCGTTGGGCTCCCAACGCTTCGGCACGTCGTACCAGTACCGAGGCGAAGCGGGCCGACTCGATGGTGGGCATCTGCCCGTAGACCTGGCCGCCAACGCCGCCAGCCTCGGTGCTGACGTCATCAAGGCGAGCACTGCCGCGGAATTTTCCGACGCGGTCAAGCTCGCAAAGGCCAGCGACCGCACCACGGTCATCTACGTCGAGACCGACCCGCTGATCTTTGCTCCGGACAGCCATTCGTGGTGGGACGTGCCCGTCAGCGAGGTGTCGACCCTGGAATCGACGCAGCAGGCCTACGCTCGGTACGCGGATTGGAAGAAGGTTCAGCGTCCGTTGATCAACCCGTCCGATCGCTAGCTGAAGGACAGACGATGAGCACGATTACCGTTGGTTCGGCGCCGGATTCGTGGGGGGTGTGGTTTTCCGATGATCCGCAGCAGACGCCCTACACGCGGTTTCTGGATGAGGTGGCCGCGGCGGGGTATGGGTGGATCGAGCTGGGGCCCTACGGGTATCTGCCGACCGACCCGGCGCAGCTGTCCGATGAGCTGGGTTCGCGCGACCTGAAGTTGTCGGCGGGCACGGTGTTCGAGCACCTGCATCGAGACGATTCCTGGGATGCGGTGTGGTCGCAGGTCGAGGACGTCGCCAAGCTGACCGCCGCGGTCGGGGGCAGCCATGTGGTGGTGATCCCGGAGATGTGGCGCGATCCGTCCACCGGCGCGGTGCTCGAAGAGCGCACCCTGACCGTCGAGCAGTGGGCGGCAAAGACCGAGGGTATGAACGCGCTCGGCAAGGCGATGTTCGAGACCTACGGGGTGCGGGCGCAGTACCACCCGCACGCCGATTCCCATGTCGACACTGAAGACAACGTCTACCGGTTCCTCGAGGGCACCGACGGGCGGTTTGTGAACCTGTGCCTGGACACCGGGCACATCTCCTATTGCGGTGGGGACAACATCGCGATCATCCGCCGGGCGCCCGAGCGCATCGGGTATCT
>NZ_JAQGCZ010000001.1 GCF_027706845.1 Mycolicibacterium sp. BiH015 | reverse complement strand
GCACACGCGGCGTTCTCCGCGCGCCCGGTCGCGGTGGCGGCATCGATGAGTTCAGCAGCGGTCAACCCGGCCAACTGGCCAGGCTCCGGCACCGAACTGTCGAACATGCGTTCCATTGTGCCGGGCTATCCGCCCACAAGCTTCTTAGTCTGTTGCGCCTGTGGATAACCCCGGCCAAGGTTGACAGGTTGGGGATAAGGCTTGACTGTGACGAGCCGGCGCGCCAGCTGACGCCGACCTGTTACGCGCGCACCAGCCTGATCACCGGGATGGTCCGGTGCGAGGCTTTCATCTCATAGTCGGCATAGCCGGCGTATACGTCGAGCGCTTTGTCCCATGCCGCCGCACGCTCCGCCGGATCCGTGATCTCGACGGATGTGTATGTGCCGGAACGCTTTCCGGCCAGCACCTCGACCGTCGGGTTCGCGACGAGGTTCCGGTACCAAGCCGGGTGTCCCGGCCGACCGTAGTTCGACGCAATCACGATCAGCGATTCGCCATCCGTTGCATAGAGCAGCGGCAGAGTACGACGTAGACCCGTTTTGGCTCCCGTGGTCGTCAACAGCATGGCCGGCGCGGGAAACACGCTGCTGAACCGACCTCCGCTGAGCCGCAAGAGTGGCGGGTCGATACGAGGTGCCACGCGCTTGACGAAGAACGTGCCGGCCGGTGTGCGTGCGAAACGCTCCAACGACCTCTCGTAGAGGCTCATCGGTCGGCGGTCACCTGTCATACGTCAGAAGCTACAACCCGCTGGCGCGCAACACCTCGCACAATGCGGAAACCGCTGCGGGAAAGGCATGTTCGGCCGGGGCCGCGAACCCCACGACCAGGCCGTCCCGATCGGGAACATCGGCCAGCGGATGCCGCATGATCGACAACCCCACCACAACGATGCCGGCCTCCGCAGCTCGTCGCAGCACCTCGGGTTCGGCGCCGTCGGGAAGCGTGACAAGAGCATTCACTCCGGCGGCGAGCCCGCTGACCCCCACCTCGAACGGGGCGAGGGCGGAGACGAGAGCATCGCGGCGACGGCGATACCGCATCCGCATCCGCCGGATATGCCGGTCGTAGAACCCCGATGCGATGAACTCCGCCAACGTGAGCTGGGAGATCGCGTCGACGTAGAACGGGTGCCCCCCCGCGGTGGCGATCACGGGATCCACAAGTCGTTCCGGCAACACCATCCACCCCAGGCGGAGAACCTGCGACAGGCTCTTGCTCGTCGATCCGAGGTAGGCGACGCGATCGGGTCGTAGCGCCTGCAACGCGCCCACGGGCTGGCGGTCGTACCGGAACTCGCCGTCGTAGTCGTCGTCGAGAACGAACCCTCCTGTGCGCGAGGCCCATTCGACCACGGCGGTGCGCCGCGACGGGTGCAGGGACATGCCGAGCGGGTTGTGGTGCGCGGGAGTCAGCAGCACAGACCCGACGTCGAGCCCGTCGAGTTCGTCGACAACGGCGCCCTTTTCGTCGACACCGATCGGCACACTGGAAGCCCCGCACTCGTCGATGGCGTCCCGGAACAGGAACAATCCGTACGCCTCGACGGCGACGGGATCGCCGATCGTCCGGACCAGCAGTTGCACTGCCTGACGGACCCCGGCGCAGATCACCACAGTGTCCGGCGACACCCTCACCCCGCGGGCGCGGGCGAGATATTCGGCGAGGGCAGAACGCAATTCAGGCCGCCCGCGTGGATCGCCCACCCGGAGGGCTTCGGTGGGAGCGTTCATCAACGCCCTGCGCATGCAGGTTGCCCATTGGGCTCGTGGGAACTCCGCGACATCGGGAGACCCGGGCATGAGGTTGTGCACCGGGGTGACGCGCGCTCCGTACGGACGCGACGGCAGCGCCGCCCGTGGAGCAGAAGACGTGCCTGCGACCCATGTGCCCGCTCCCTGCCGCGAGGCCAGCCACCCCTCGGCCACCAGTTCGGCGTAGGCATCGGCGACGGTGTTGCGGGCCAACCCCAGATCGACGGCCAGCGTGCGCGAGGGCGGCAACACCGTGCCGTGCGCCAGGCGACCGGACCGCACCGCGTCGCGCAGGGCTGCGATGAGCGCATCCTTGGCGCCTCGGGCACCGGGCGTCAGGGCTTCGCGGAGGTCCAGGTGGAGATCCCGCGTCCCAGAATTGGCCCATGAATGCACGCCCACATTGAACCACCAAGGCGGGACAGTCCGGATTAGCGTCGAAGCCATGACATCGACACACGCCACCCAGAGCCGCATCAAGATGTACAAGACCTCCCCCGAGTTGTTCGACGCGATGATGACGCTGTCGGCGGCCTCGGCCAAAGACGTCGATCCCGAACTCGGCGAGCTCATCAAAATTCGTGCGTCGCAGATCAATCGATGCGCTTTCTGCCTTGACATGCACACCCGGGACGCCCGCAAGATGGGGGTGAACGAGCAGAAGCTCGACCTGCTCTCCGCCTGGACCGAGGCCGGCGACCTGTTCGACGAGACCGAACGCGCCGCGCTGGCGCTGACCGAAGCCGTTACCGTGCTCGGCGCCGACGGCGTCCCCGACGACGTCTACGAGGACGCGGCAGGCGTGTTCTCCGACCGGGAACTCGGCCAGGTCATCGCGATGATCGTCACCATCAACGCGTGGAACCGGATCAACGTCGCGGTCCACGCCGAGATAGCGCGCCGCTGACCTACCGTCAGTTTCGTGGAGACCCGATCCGGTGCCGAGATCATGTTCGACGGCGACGTCGTCCACAAGCTGCACCGGGTCGGGACGAACCCCCGGCAGTTGACACAGCGCCTCCGAATCGCCGAGGCGTCCGAGGTGCTGTTGACTCCGCTGTCAGTCGTGCCCGAGCCCATCGGGCAGCGTTGGCGGACAAGCTGGCCGCGAGTGGAAACCCTTGCTGCAGAACCCGAATCGGCGCCGTGGGCCGACGCTGCCGCACTGCTGGCGGCGCTGCACACCGAACCCGTCACCGTCGGTGCTCCGGCCCACGGCTGGCCGCAACGCCTGCGGCGGGCGGTCGGCAATCTGCGGGGCAGGCCGGGCGCGGTGCAGCGTACTGTTCGGGTTGCCGCCGCGAACCTGCCCGACGTCGTGTGGCGCGCCGGCTCGCCGGGGCGACCGATCACACTGGTGCACGGCGACTGGCATCTCGGCCAGCTCGGCAGGACGCCGGCGCGATGGCAGCTCATCGACATCGACGACGTCGGCCTCGGCGATCCGGTGTGGGACCTGGCGCGGCCCGCGGGATTCTGGGCCGCCGGGCTGATCCCGGACGACGACTGGGCGGCATTCCTCGACGCCTACGACGGGCCGGCGCTGCCGAAGGGCGACCCGTGGCCCGTCCTCGAACCCTTCGCGCGCGCAGCCGTCATCCACTCGGCGGCCTCGGGACTGGTTCACCGAGACACCGACGACGCGCAGCAAGCCCTCGTCGACGCGTGCGCGCGGATGGGCTAGCTGGAAAAGAACAGCCGCCCCATTCCTTGTTTGCGGTAGTGCTTGTTACCGCGTTTGCCCCAGCCAGGCCCGTAGCCGTAGCCCTGGTGGGGCATCGGCGGCGGCGCGGCCTGCATGAAGCGGTTCTCCATCTGCGTCAGCGCTTCCAGCTCGCCGAAGTCGAGGAAGATGCCACGGCAGGAGTCGCACTGCTCCAGGTGGACTCCGTTGCGTTCGTAGGTCTTCATGACGCCTGCGCACTTCGGGCACAGCAGAGTGTTGCCTGGGCCCGGCGTCGGCGCCGAGGGCGGCAGATATGGCGGAATGCTCATATCTGCATAACGGTAGACGTTCCCGAGAAGTGCCATTGGACTCTAGGACAGATTCCCGGCGGAGACGACGATCGATTCCATGGACGCGACAACGGCATCGGGCGCCGCGGTCACCGAACTCACCGACACCGAAAGCTGGGCCCTGCTGGGTTCGGTGTCGCTGGGTCGGCTCGTGACGACCGTCAACGGCTGGACCGAGATCTTCCCGGTGAACTTCGTCGTGCAGAACAGGACCGTGCTGTTCCGCACCGCCGAGGGCACCAAACTCCTGACCGCCGCGCTCAACGAGTATGTGGTCTTCGAAGCCGACGACCACAACGTTGCCGAGGGCTGGAGCGTGATTGTGCGGGGCAAGGCCAGGCTGCTCGCCACGGCGACCGAGGTCGCCGATGCCCGGCGCGCCGGCCTCTACCCGTGGATCGCCACCCAGAAGGAACGCTTCGTGCGGATCACGCCGCAGTCGGTGTCGGGCAGACGGTTCGTCTTCGGCCCGGAGCCCGACGTCATCGGCCTGAGCAGCTGAGCGTCACACCCAGTACGGCACGCGCGCCCGGTATTGGCGCATCGCCAGAGCCGCGAAGGACCAGCCCACGATGGTGAGCACGATGACCACCACCCAGTGCCGCAGTTCCTGATCGGCCCCCAGCAGCGGCGCGCGCACGATGTCCAGGTAGTGCAGCAGCGGGTTGAGCTCGACGATCTTGGCCCAGCTTCCGGCGCCCTGGGCCTGGAGCGTGGACTCGTTCCAGATGATCGGCGTCATGAAGAACAGCAGCTGCACCAGGCTGTTGAGCAGGGGGCTGATGTCGCGGTAGCGGGTGGCCAGAATGCCGAAACACAGTGCGACCCAGATACAGTTGAGCGCGATCAACCCCAGCGCAGGAACCACGGCGAGATCTGTCCACTTCCAGGGTTTCGGATAGACGACGGCGATGATCACGAAAATGATGATGTTGTGGGCGAACAGGATCATCTGCCGCCACACCAGCCGGTAGACGTGCACCGACAACGGCGTCGGCAGCTGCTTGATCAGCCCCTCGTTGGCGATGAACACCTCGGCGCCCTCGAGGATCGACGCGTTGATCAGGTTCCAGACGATCAGGCCGAGCGTGACGTAGGGAAGATGCTCGGACAGTTCGAGTTTGAACAGCATCGAGTACAGGCCGCCCATCGCCACGGCGGTGGTGCCGGTGGCGATGGTGATCCAGAACGGACCCAGCACCGAGCGCCGGTACCGCTGCTTGATGTCCTGCCAGCCCAGATGCAGCCAGAGTTCGCGCTTGCCGAACCCGGAAACCAAATCGCCCCATGCCCGCGAGAACGTCCTGGACTGCGCCGCGGCATCCATGATCGTCACAGTTGTTCCAACCTCACCGTCGTGCAAACCTCTCGCGTCTGCCCAAGCGCCGCAGGCGAACCCACTCACGGAATCCCGCGGGGTCGCGCTTGGACACCAGAAAGTACCAGCCGAACCGCAGCCATTCCTGCGGGACGAGCTTGCGCATCCCGGGTTGGGACTGCAGGTATCCCCGATTGCGGTAGGTGTAGTAGCGCTTGATCTCGTTCTCGGGGTACTGGGTGTGCATGCGGCCGCCCAGGATCGGTTTGAACTCGTCGCTGCCCTGCGGATGGAGGTAGATGGCCTGCAGGCAGGTGCCGAACGGCAGACCGGAACGCAGAAGCCTTCGGTGAACCTCCGTTTCGTCGCCCCGGAAAAACAGCCTCAGGTCCGGCACCCCGACCGCTTCCACCGTCGACGCGCGAAACAGCGCACCGTTGAACAGGTGCGAGATGCCCGGCATCAGATCGGGAAGTTCGGCGTCGGTGCGTAGTTCACTGACCCAGCGCCGCCAGACCAGCCCGCGCCGCAACGGGAAGGCGAGCTTGTCGGGATTGTCGAGATCGCAGATCATCGGCGAAACCTGGGCGAGGCCGTGCCGCTCGGCGCACGCCAGCAGGGTGGCCAGGACCTCCGAATCCTGCGGACGTCCGTCGTCGTCGGCACACCAGATCCAATCGGCACCCAGGCTCAGCGCATAGAGCATCCCCAGTGCGAAACCACCCGCCCCGCCCAGGTTTCGGCGCGAACCGAGGTAGGTCGTCGGAACGGGTTGAGCGGCAACCAGATCCCGGACGGCCTCGTCGTCGTCGTTGTCGACGACGATCAGGTGGTCGGGAGGGCGGCTCTGGGACGACACCGCATCGAGTGACTTCGCCAGTTCGTCGGGCCGCCGGTGCGTGACGACGACGGCGCATACGGAGTCCGTCATGCGGACCGGTTCTCCCGCGCGTTCTCTTCGAGCACCTCGCGGACGTGCCGCGCCGCGTCCTCCCCTTCGTACGCGCGCACGACCTCCTCGATGCCGCCTTCCATCTTGATGGTGCCGTGGTCGATCCACATCGCCGTGTTGCACAGGCGGGCGAGGAACTCGTTGGAGTGGCTGGCGAAGACCAGGATTCCGGAGCGGGACACCAGGTCGGCGAGGCGTGACTGCGCCTTCTTGAGGAAGTCCGCATCGACCGCGCCGATACCTTCGTCGAGCAGCAGGATCTCGGGGTCGATGCTGGTGACCACACCCATGGCCAGGCGCACCCGCATACCCGTCGAATAGGTGCGCAACGGCATCTGCAGGTAATCGCCGAGCTCGGTGAATTCCGCGATCTCGTCGACCTTGGCCAGCATCTGCTTGCGGGTCTGCCCGAGGAACAGCCCGCGGATGATGATGTTCTCGAAGCCCGAGATCTCGGGGTCCATTCCGACGCCCAGATCGAAGACGGGGGCGACACGTCCGCGCACCGACGCCACTCCCCGCGTGGGTTCATAGATGCCCGACAGCAGCCGCAGCAGCGTCGACTTGCCTGCGCCGTTGTGCCCGACGAGGCCGACGCGGTCGCCCATCTTCAGCGACAGCGTGATGTCACGCAGCGCCTCGATGACGACGACGTTGGAGTCGTTGCGCCCGATCGCCCCGCCTGCCTTGCCGAGGAACGCCTTCTTCAGCGACCGGGTCTTGGCGTCGAAGATGGGGAACTCGACCCACGCATCGCGGGTCTCGATGAACGGTTCGTCGTGAGGGCCGGTCACGCGGCTCTCACAGGTATTGACCGGTGCCGGGATGCCCGGGCCCGCCGCGCTGTCCGGGGATGCTCACACCGGGGGGAAGCGCGCCCTGGCGCATCTGCTCGAGCTGCTGGCGCGCAGCCATCTGCTGGGCGAACAGCGCCGTCTGGATGCCGTGGAAGAGGCCCTCCAGCCAGCCGACCAGCTGTGCTTGCGCGATGCGCAGTTCGGCGTCCGACGGCACGCCGTCCTCGGTGAACGGCAGGGTGAGCCGTTCCAGCTCGTCGCGCAGTTCGGGCGCGAGGCCGTCTTCGAGCTCGCTGATGCTGGTGCGGTGGATGTCGCGGAGCCGCCCACGGCTCGCCTCGTCCAGCGGGGCTGCACGCACCTCCTCCAGCAGCTGCTTGATCATGGTGCCGATCCGCATCACCTTGGCGGGCTGTTCGACGAGATCGGTCAGCGACTTGCCGTCACCACCACGGTCGATGTCGGTCTCGCCGTCACCGATGATCTCGATCTGGTCGTCGTCGGAATTGGTAGCCATGTCTCTAAGAGTGCCCCAGCATTTCTCGCCTAGTACGTTCGGGCTCCGCGACTTGCGCGACGCAGCTTCGCCGTCGTCGTAGATCTTCTCCTACGAACGTGATTTGTCCAGCGAAGGACGGCCGGTCTCCCGCGTCGCAGACGCAGCAGGTGGGCCTTGGGACCGGCGTTGGCCAGCGAATTCGCCTGCCGGCGAGTGGCGCCGGGCGGGCCGGTGGGCCTTCGTGGCACAGTGTGACTCGACTAGTATTGCTGGCCGGATGACCCGTGCCCTCTCGGGCGCGGGCCGTAAACGGCGAGGTCGGGCGGCCGTCGCACTGTCCGGCAAAACGGGTGGTACGGCGAATTTCCCAGACGCACTAAGGTGGGCTGACATGGCATATGACGTCGCCCGGGTGCGTGGTCTGCACCCGTCACTGGGCGATGGCTGGGTGCATATGGACGCCCAGAACGGCATGCTGCTGCCCGATTCCGTGGGCCGCGCGGTGTCGACCGCCTTTCGCGGGTCGATGCCGACAACGGCGAGCGCCCATCCGGCCGCCCGGCGCAGCGCCGCGGTGCTCGCCGCCGCCAGACAAGCCGTGGCCGACCTCGTCGGGGCAGACCCGTCGAGTGTCGTGCTCGGCGCCGACCGCGCCGTGTTGTTGACCTCGCTGGCCGACGCGGCGTCGGTGCGGCTGGGGCTCGGCTACGAAGTTGTGGTGACCCGTCTCGACGACGAGGCGAACATCGCGCCGTGGTTGCGGGCGGCCAACCGGTTCGGCGCGAAGGTGAAGTGGGCCGAGGTCGACATCGAGACCGGCGAGCTTCCGACCTGGCAGTGGGAAGGCCTGGTGACCCGGCCGACCCGGCTGGTCGCCATCACGTCGGCATCCTCGACCCTGGGGACGGTGACCGAACTGCGTGAGGTCACCAAGTTGTCGCATGAGGTCGGCGGTCTGGTGGTCGTCGACCATTCGGCGGCCGCACCGTATCGGCTCATCGACATCACCGAGACCGATGCCGACGTCGTCGCACTGAATGCGCTGGCGTGGGGCGGCCCGCCGATCGGGGCGCTGGTGTTCCGGGACCCGTCGATGATCGACGCGTTCGGCTCGGTGTCGCTCAATCCGCATGCCACCGGGGCGGAACGCCTGGAACTCGGCTCGCATCAGTTCGGCATGCTCGCCGGGGTGGTGGCCAGCATCGAATACCTTGCTGGACTTGATGATTCAGCGCAGGGGACACGCAGGGAGCGCTTGTCGGTGTCGATGCAGTCGGCGTCGGCCTACCTGGACGGACTGTTCGAGTACCTGCTGATGTCGCTGCGCTCGCTGCCGACGGTTACGGTGATCGGAGCCCCCGAGGTGCGGATCCCGGTGCTCACCTTCGTCATCAACAACGTGCCGGCCGAGCACGTCGTCCAGCGCCTGGCCGACAACGGGATCCTCGCGATCGCCAACGCGAGTTCTCAGGTTCTGGACGTCATCGGGGTCAACGACATCGGCGGAGCGGTGACGATCGGTCTTGCCCACTACAACACCTCGGCCGAGGTCGACCAGCTGGTTCGTGCGCTCGCCTCGCTCGGCTGACCACTAATCGGTAACGCGCAGAACAACTTTTCCCGACACATCGCCGGAAGCCAGCAGTTCGTGGGCGGCCTTGGCTTCGGTGACCGGGAACTCCGCACCGATGACGGGGCGCACGAGCCCGTCGGCGACCAACGGCCAGACCTCGGTGGTGACGGCAGCGACGATGTCGCTTTTCCCGCCGGGTCCGGTGACGGGCCTGGACCGCAGCGCGGTCGCGATCACGCTGCCGCGTTTGGCGAGCAACTTGCCGATGTTGAGTTCCCCCTTCGCCCCGCCCTGCATGCCGATGATCACGAGCCGGCCGTCGCTGGCAAGCGCCTCGACGTTGCGGTCGAGGTAGGCCGCACCCATGATGTCGAGGATGACGTCAGCCCCGGGGTGGTCCGGGTCGGCCTCGCGAACGACCTTCACGAAGTCCTCGTTGCGATAGTCGATGGTGATGTCGGCGCCCAATTCGGCGCACAGATCCAGCTTGTTGCGCGAACCGGCGGTGACCGCGACGCGGCAGTTGAGCGCCTTCGCAACCTGGATCGCGTGAGTGCCGATACCGCTGGCCCCGCCGTGGACCAGGAACAGCCCCGGCGCGGCGAGGCCGGCCGTCATCACCACGTTCGACCACACCGTGCAGGCGACCTCGGGGAGTCCCGCCGCGTGGGGCAGCGGCACCCCGTCGGGAACCGGCATCACCTGGCTTGCGGGAACGGTGACGAACTCGGCGTATCCGCCACCCGCGAGTAGGGCACATACGGGTTGGCCCTCCCGCCACTGCGACACACCGTCGCCGACGCCCGCGATCGTGCCGGACACTTCGAGCCCGAGAATGTGGCTGGCGCCCGGGGGCGGCGGGTAGTTGCCGGCCGCCTGCAGAAGATCGGCGCGGTTGACCCCGGCAGCGGCGGTCTTGATGAGGACTTCGCCGTAGCCCGGTTCGGGGTCCGGCACGGACTGCCAGGTGAGCTCGCCAGGGGGGTCCGCCACAATCGCTTGCATTGATGCAACGCTACTACGCTGCGGAAACAGCCATTAATTTCCCCAACGGCAACACCACGACGGACCTACTATGGGCGAATGGAGGGGATCATCGGGGGACGCACGGCGAGTGATACGCCGGGTTTGGACATTGCTGAGCAAAGAGCATGGCAGAACTTTCTGGATGCTGCGTTGCGGTTGTACGCGACCATGAACCGGTCGCTTTCGGATGAGCACGGACTGACATTGAACGACGTCCGGCTTCTCGATCTGCTGGCCAAGTCGCCGACCGGGGCGGCCCGGATGGGCGATGTCGCGGAATCGCTGATGTCGTTGCCCAGTCGGGTGACGCGCCAGATTCATCGACTGGAGGTGCAGGGCCTCGTGGTCCGCGGCGCCAGCCCGGACGACGGGCGCGGAGTGCTCGCCAGCATCACTGCAGAGGGCAGGACGGCCCTGGCCTCGGCGATGGAGACCTATGGGGCCGCGGTCCGCGCGCACTTCCTCGACCGGCTGAGCCGCCCGCAGGTTACGGCGATGGGGGAGAACTGCCGTCGCATCAGTGCGGGGCTCAAAGCCGGCGGAACGTCAGCCAAAATCGGTCGCGTTTAGACTGTCCCGCGGTGGCGTGGCAGAGCGGCCTAATGCACTCGCCTTGAAAGCGAGAGACGGCTAACACCGTCCGGGGGTTCAAATCCCTCCGCCACCGCCAAACGGTGACTCTTTCCCGTTGTGACGATTCCTGGACTACTCCCATATCCGTCCGCGATGTGGAGCAGACTGGCCTGACATCGCAAGGGAGGACACCGGCTTGGACGGCTTCGTGGCCCGCTGGTGGCGGCAGTCCGGCCAATTCGAATGGTTGAGCCGCTATCTCTATGCGCGTGGGCTCGCCGTCCCCACGCGCCGTTTGATGGTGGTGTTCTGCGCTGCACTGGTGCCCATGCCATTGGGGCTGGTCGGCCCGCCGTCGAATGTGGCCGGCGTCGTCCTACTCATCGCCTCGGTCGCCGTGGGTGTCGGTTTCGCCGTCGTGTACGTGAGGGGGTGGCCGACCCGGCGCCAGTCGCTTGCGCTGGTAATCAGTGGTGGGTTGATCTTCGTCGTGTGCATCCTGGTGGCAGATCCCGTCAAAGCGCTCGTCTCCTGTAGCGGCCTGGTGGTGCTCGGCGTCTACCTGGCCATGTTCCACAGCTTCAAGGCCGTGGCGTGCAGCATGGCTGTCTCGATCGTCCTTGCCGCGGTGTGTGCGGTGCGCGTCGTCGAAGCAGGCGTCAGCAGTCAGATCGCGATCTCGGGATTCTGGGTGATCGTCGAGGTCAGCGCCGGCGTACCGCTGGCGGTTCAGGCGCTGGTGCGCACCCTCGGAGCCGACGTGGTGCGTTCGGATCAGGACGCGCTGACAGGCGTCTTCAACCGTCGCGCGTTCTACGAGCGGGCCAGAACGCTGCTCACGACTCCGGGTGGAGACCGGCGCCTGATCGTGATCATGATCGACCTCGACAAGTTCAAACTGCTCAACGACACCTTCGGTCACTCCGCGGGCGATCAGGTGCTCACTGCCGTGGGATGGGCACTGCGGCAGGCGAACTCGACGACAGCCATCATCGGGCGAGCGGGCGGAGAGGAGTTTCTCGTCACCGACGCGGTGCCGTCGGGCGAAGCTGAGCGGCTGCCGGTGCGGCTGTGTGAAGCGATTTCGGCTCTCCCGCATGCAATCACGGCCAGTGTCGGAGCGGCGGTCGTGCCGTTCGAGGCGGTGGCCACGCGGGGGTTGACGATCGACAGGCTGGTGCACATCGCTGACGCGGCCATGTACACCGCCAAGCGCAGCGGCGGCAACCGTGCCGTCATCGAGACGATGAGCACCGTGTGACTCAGGACCATGTCCCCCGATCGGTGGACATGGTCGGGGCCGATCGGCGGCTGGGCCTGCGCCGTAGCTGAGCGAATACTGACGCTCATGACAGCGAACACAATGACCGCCATCGGTGCCGACCGTGGTGATCACCGAGACCTGCGGCGGATATCAGCGGCCGGCTACGTCGGTTCGGCCATCGAGTTCTACGACTTCTTCATCTATGGCACCGCCGCGGCGCTGGTGTTCCCCACGGTGTTCTTCCCCGAGTTGGGCCATGTGATGGCGACGACCGCTTCCCTCGGAACATTCGCCGCTGCGTTCATCGCCCGACCGGTCGGCGCTGCGGTGTTCGGCCACTTCGGAGATCGTCTGGGCCGCAAGCGAACCCTCGTCGCGACCTTGATGGTGATGGGTATCGCCACGGTGGGCGTCGGCCTCATCCCGAGCGCGGCGACGATCGGAATCGCCGCCCCGCTGCTGCTGATCACGTTGCGACTGATGCAAGGGTTTGCGGTCGGAGGGGAGTGGGCGGGCTCGGTGCTGATGAGCGCCGAGAACGCGCCCGCGGATCGGCGCGGTTTCTACGGGATGTTCACCCAGTTGGGGCTGGGCACCGCACTGGTGATGTCCAACTTCGTGTTCCTGGCGGTGCACGTCGTCTTCGGTGAGGACAGCCCGGCGTTCATGCAGTGGGGCTGGCGAATTCCGTTCCTCCTCAGCGCGGTCCTCATCGTCGCGGCATTGATCATCCGGCTCAAAGTCAAAGAGAGGCCGGCATTCTCGGAAACCGCGACGAAGCCGACCCACGGCATTCCGCTCCTCACCCTCCTGCGCACACAGGGCCGCTCGGTGCTGCTGGCCGGTGGCGTGGCGATCTGCTCGGCCATGCTGGCCTTCCAGGCCGGCACGTTCATCACGCACTACGCGGCAGACCATCTCGACTACTCGACGAACTCGGTGCTGTTCGTCAACGTCGTCGGCGGTCTGTGTGCGGTGGGATGTGCGGCCGTCACCGCGATTCTGAGCGACTCCCACGGGCGGCGCCGAGTCTCGCTGTGCACCTTCGCATGTGCCGCTCCGTGGGCGTTCGCGGTCTTCCCGCTCGTCGAGATGCACAACCATCTGGTCTTCGGTCTGACCGTCATCGTCACGTATGCCTTCGTCGGTCTGTGCATGGGACCGCTGGCGGCATTCCTGCCGGAGACGTTCGCCACCGAGCACCGCTACACGGCTGCGGCACTGTCGCACACCATGGGCGCGATCATCGGTGGCGCACTGCCGCCGGTACTGTCGCCGGTGCTGGCCGCCCACTTCGGCGGGTGGGGCGTCGCGTTGATGATGGGCGGGTTGGCGACGGTCAGCCTGCTGTGTGTCGCGGCGTTGCCCGAGACCTTGCCGCCCCGGACTACTCCCCGGTGAAGTTCGGCGGACGCTTCTCGAACATCGCCTTGATGCCCTCGCCGAGGTCCTTCGACGGGAGAAAGGCCGAGTTCCAAGCCGCCACATACCGCAGACTGGCCGAGACCTGTGCGGTGCGCTGCTCGTCGAGCACGTCCTTGATGCCGCGGACGGTCAGCGGCGGGTTGGCGGCGATCTCGGCTGCGGTGGCGCGCGCCGCGGCAAGCGAGGCTTCGGCATCGGGGTAGACGTCGTTGACGAGACCGATCTTTTCGGCACGTTGTGCATCGATGTCTCTACCCGTCAAAGCGAGTTCGCGAAGATGCCCGTCCGACAGGATCAACGGCAACCGCGCCAGCGAGCCGACGTCGGCGACGATCGCGAGCTTCACCTCTCGCACCGAGAACTTCGCGTCCGCGCTCGCGTAGCGGATGTCGACAGCCGAGATCAGGTCGACTCCGCCGCCGATGCACCAACCGTGCACGGACGCGATCGTCGGGGTCCGGCAGTCGGCGACCGCGGTGATGGACTGCTGCAACGTCTTGAGGTGGGCGTGAAAGTCGGCGCGGGGCTTGGCCGTCGCCCCGTCACTCATCACCGCCGACAATGTGCCGCTCATGGCCATCAGATCGAGGCCGTAGCTGAAATTCTTGCCGGAGCCGGTAAGGATGATCGCCCGCACCTCGGGGTCGGCATCGAGCTCGGCGAACACCACGGGCAACTCGGCCCAGAACGCCGGGCCCATCGCATTGCCCTTGCCGGGGCCGATCAGCGTGACCTGTGCGATGTGGTCGGCGATGTCGACGGTGAGGGCTTCGTGAGTGCTCATGGGGACAGAGGCTAGTTCAGCCCCCGGCCCCGCCCATCAAGACCTCGCTGACGGTCGCGCTCGGCAGGAACTGGCATGCCGCGTCGGCGAGGATCTGCCCGACGAACTCACCGTCGGGTCCCAGCGGATTGCCCTCCTGCGAGAGGATCTCGCGCACCACGGCCACCCGCGTCGCCTCGTCGAGCGCGTTGTACTCGTCGCAGGTCATCTGGAGCGAGTTCGCGGGTGCGGGGACCTCGGGCACGTCGGTGTTGCGCGTCGGCAGCGGCAGGTTCGGGATCTCGATGTCCGGCAGGCCGGGGAGGCCGGGGATGCTGGGCTCGTCGGTCGGGGTGTCGTCCGACGACGGCAGCGGGGGCCCGGGTTCGGTCGTCTGCGCGACGACACCTTCGGTGGTCTGCGTGCACGCCGCCGTGCCCAACACGGCCGCCAGCCCGATCATCGCGGCGGTCACCCGCACGTGCGTCCTCATCCCGGCCACGATATGCGGCTAGACCCGTTCGAGGTAGAAGTACAGGTGACGCGGGGTGCCGGAACTGGTGTCGAGTGCACCTTTGCCGCTCATGATGCCGATCACGGCGTTGTCGTCGACGACCTTGAAGTGGTCGTGCACCGGCTTGCCGTCGTAGACCATCGACGCGACCGTCTCGCCGCGGAACTCCTCCATCCACAGGCTGGCCTCGCCGTTCATGGCCTCGGTGTTGGAGAACTTGTTCCCGTCGGCATCGAGGCACACCAGCGGCTTGGCGTCGGCGGCGGAGTGGAACGTCTTGCCGAACCAGTTCAGCCGCTTCATGAAGCCGTTGGCCTTGTGGCCGGTCTGAAACTCGCCGCCCTTCCACTCACCGAGCATGAACTCGATGGTGGCGGGCGCCAAGGTGGCCCAGAAGTCGTCGAGCTCGGCGTCGGTGATCGGTTCGGAACGCTGGATGAGCTCGGTGAACGTCTCGCGGGGGCTCACGCGTTGTCTCCGATCCAACGGCGGGCGAACTCACAGAACATGTCGTTCTCTTCCGGGGAGGCGACGGTCACCCGGACGCCGTCGTCACCGTAGGGACGCACGATGATGCGGTTGTTGGCCGCATCGGCGGCGAACTGCTGGGCCCGCCCGACCAGGGGCAGCCACACGAAGTTGGCCTGCGACGGCGGGATGTCGTAGCCGGCGTCGAGCAGCACCGCGGACACCCGGGCGCGTTCGGCGACGACGGCGTCGGTGCGCTCCAGGAGCTCGTCGGCGGCGTCCAGGCACGCGACCGCCGCGGCCTGCGACACGCTGGTCGCCGTGAAGGGGACGTAGACCTTGGACAGTGCGGTCACGATGTCGGGTTCGGCGACGGCGTATCCGATGCGTAGGCCCGCCAGCCCATACGCCTTCGAAAAGGTGCGCAGCACAACCACATTGGTGTGGGCCCGAACCAGGCCGAAGCTATCGGGCACCAGGCCGTCGCGGATGTACTCGATGTAGGCCTCGTCGAGGACCACCATGATGTGCGGCGGCACCGCTTCGACGAAGCGGGCGAGCGCGTCCGGGTCGACGACCGTGCTGGTCGGGTTGTTCGGATTGCATACGAAGATCAGCCGGGTGCGGTCGGTGATCGCCGCGAGCATCGCGTCGAGGTCGAAGGTGTGGTCGGTCAGCGGGACCTGCACCGGCGTCGCGCCGGCGGTGCGCACCTGCAGCGGGTAGATCTCGAAGCTGCGCCAGCCGAAGAGCACCTCGTCGCCGACGGTCGACGTGATCTGGATCAACTGCTGGCACAGGCTGACCGAGCCGCAGCCGACCGAGATGTGTTCGGGGGCGAAGTTGACGTGCTTGGCGAGGCGTTCCTTGAGCTCGACGTAGCCGTTGTCGGGATAGCGGTTGATTCCCTCGGCGGCCTTGGCTATCGCGGCCCGGACGCTGGGCAGCGGCCCGTGGACGGTCTCGTTGCTGGCGATCTTGATGGCCCCGGGCACCGTCTTGCCCGGCGTGTAAGCGGGCAGATCGGCGAGTTCGGGGCGCAGACGGGCAGGCACCGGGACAGTTTATGGCCCGCGTCGATCTGCTTTGCTTCGCACCGTAGGGCCTGTGTACTCTCATCGGCGCGGCGGTAAACGTCGGGAGGCGTGCCAGAGCGGCCGAATGGGACTCACTGCTAATGAGTTGCCCGCCTTAAAGCGGGCCGGAGGTTCAAATCCTCTCGCCTCCGCGCACGATGGCCGGCTCGCCGGCGTGCAGGATGGCCGGCTCGCCGGCGGTCACAACTGAACAGGTACGACCAAGCGCCCGTAGCTCAACGGATAGAGCATCTGACTACGGATCAGAAGGTTAGGGGTTCGAATCCCTTCGGGCGCGCTCTAGGTTTGCCTCATGGCCGACACTGACACCCCGTGGGAGCCGCCGCTTGCCGGCAGCGAAGTCGACCATCTCGTCGGTGCTCTCGAGCGACTCCGTACCACCTTTCTGTGGAAGGCCGACGGGCTGGATGCGGCAGGTTTGCACCTGCGGATCGGAGCCTCGGCGCTCACCCTAGGCGGCCTGCTCAAGCACCTCGCTCTCAACGAGGACTATCTCTTCGCCTGCAAACTCGCCGGTGATCGGCTCGGCGAGCCCTGGAGGTCGCTGCATGACGGCACCGACGACTGGGAATTCACCTCCGCCTCCGCGGACAGCCCCGAGCAGCTCTACGCCTTCTGGCACGACGCCGTCGCCCGGTCCCGGGCGCGGCTCGCCGGGGCTTTGGAGCGCGGTGGGCTCGACCAGCTCGCCTCAGTCCACGACGAGCAGGGCGACCACGCCAGCCTTCGTCGGTTGGTATGCGACTTGATCGAGGAATACGGTCGCCACACCGGGCACGCCGATCTGCTCCGGGAAGCCGTCGACGGCCGCGTGGGCGAAGATCCGCCACCCGGCTGGAAACCGGTTTCGCTGGCATGATCCATCGATGCAGCATGTGCTTCCCGCGACCGCCGAGACGGTGCACTGGGGTTACTTCGATCCACGGTTGGACCCCGTGCTGACCGTCGACTCCGGTGATCTGGTCTCCATCGAGACCCTCACCCATCACGCCGGCGATGCGCCGGACCTCCTGATGGACGAGGGCACGGCAGACGTCTTCGACAGGGTCACCGACCGCGGCCCGGGCCCGCACCTGCTGACCGGACCCATCGCCTTACGGGACGCCCGCCCCGGCGACGTGCTCCAGGTGGACATCCTCGACGCGGTGCCTCGACTGCCGTACGGCTCGAATCTGGCGGCGCACTGGGGCTATCTCTATCCAGAGATCCCGAAAGAGCGCGTGACGATCTATCAGCTCGACACCGACGCGATGCTGGCGCGGGCGGTGTTCGGCTACGAATGGTCGACGACCCCGCTGGCCGATCGTCCTGGCGTGATCGTCGCCCCGGATTCGACCGCTCGTACCCCTGCGATGCCGGGTGTCGTGGTCCCGCTTCGTCCGCACTTCGGCACCATGGGCGTCGCGCCCGCCGAGCCGGCGCGGGTGTCCTCCGTCCCTCCCGGCGACCACGGCGGCAACGTCGACAACTGGCGCATCGGGTCCGGCGGGCGCATGTACTACCCCGTTCAGGTTGACGGCGGGTTGCTCTCCGTCGGGGACCCGCATGTCTCGCAGGGCGACGGCGAGATCAGCGGAACCGCACTGGAAAGTTCGTTGAACGCGTTGGTGCGCCTCACCCTTCGGCGCGACCTGCCCTTCACCGTCCCCGTACTCGAGACGGCCGGCGAATTGTTGGTGCACGGCTTCGGGGACAGTCTCGACGACGCGATGAAGGCGGCGTCATTGCGCACGCTCGACCTGTTGGGCAGCCGTTTCGGTCTCAGCCGACCCGACGCGTACTCCTTCATGTCGGTCGCGGTCGACTTCACCGTCACCCAGGTCGTCGATCAACGGCTGGGAGTGCACGCCCGCATCGAGAAGCGCTGTTTCCCGCGTTGGACGCCGCTGTGACCGGAATCCGCGCTTTCACGTTCACTCCCGACCAGGGGGTGCCGCCGGGCGTGGCGCCGTTCTCCCATGCCACCGCCGCCGGCGAAACCCTCTACGTCACAGGGCAGATGCCCACCGACGTGACGGGCGCGGTCGTCGGGGACGACGTATCCACCCAGACGGACCAGGTGATGCGCAACCTCGCGCAAGTGGTGCAGCTGTGCGGCGGAGCGCTGGCTGACGTCGTGTCGGTGCGTGCCTATCTGATCGACTGGGCCGACTACGACGCGTTCAACGTCGCCTACGCGAAATGGTTCCCGGACAGGTTGCCGTCGCGGACGTGCGTCGGCGTCACCGGGCTGGCGGTCGGCAGCCTGGTCGAGATCGACATGGTGTGCTGGCGTGCTGACGGCTGGTCCCCACCGCCCCGGAGCTAGATTGGAAATGTGCGCCTACTGCTGATCGCCGATACGCACGTTCCGAAGCGGGCGAAAGACCTTCCCGCGCAAGTGTGGGCCGAGGTCGACGATGCGGACATCGTGATCCATGCCGGCGATTGGGTCGAACCGGACCTGCTCGACGCGCTTGAGGGACGGTCGAAGCGACTGGTGGCCTGCTGGGGCAACAACGACGGTCCCGAACTGCGCGCCCGGTTACCGGAGCGCGCCGATGTCGTGCTGGGCGGCCTTCGCTTCACCGTCACACACGAGACGGGCGGCTCGGGCGGGCGTGACGAGCGGATGGCGAAGCGCTACCCCGACACCGACGTGCTGGTTTTCGGCCACAGTCACATCCCGTGGGATGCGACGTCGAAAAGTGGCCTGCGACTGCTGAATCCGGGATCGCCGACCGATCGCCGCCGGCAACCGCACTGCACGTACATGACGGCGACGGTCGAGGGCGGCGTGCTGTCCGACGTCACCCTGCACAAGGTAGCGCGCCGATGAGCGACCGCCCCGCCACCGTCGACGACGTCCATGCGATCGCGTCCTCGATGCCGCATGTGACCCGGATCGAGGGGCCGCGGGCGAAGAACTCGATCTACCAGGTGGGCAACAAGTCGTTCGTGTTCTTCCGCACGCCCCGCCCCGACGCCTTCGACCCGGACACCGGAGAACGCTACGCCGACGTCATCGTCATCTGGGTGGAATCCGAGGACGACAAACGCGCACTCACCCAGGATCCGAAGTCACCGTTCTTCACCACCGACCACTTCAACGGCCACCCGTCGGTTCTGGTGCGTGCCAGTCGACTTGGCGAGATCGGCGTCACCGAACTGCGTGAGCTGATTCAGGACGCGTGGCTGTCACGCGCGTCGAAGCGGCGCGCGGACGCGTGGCTCGCCGAACACGGGAACTAGCCTGCGTCGGCCGCGCAGATGATGCCGATGTACTTCTCGGCCCAATTGCCCATCGGCTCAAGGGCTTCCAGCAGTTCCCGCCCCGCCTGGGTCATCGAGTACTCCACTCGGGGTGGCACCTCGTGATAACTCTCCCGGTGCACCACCCCATAGGCCTGAAGATCTTTGAGGTGCTGGGTCAGCATCTTCTGCGAGATGCCCGCCAGATTGCGGTGCAGGGTGTTGAACCGTACCGGTCCGTCCCTGAGCTCCCACAGGATCAACGGCACCCACTTGCCTGACACGACGGCCATCGCCGCGTCGAGCCCGCACGTGTACTTCCCCAGTGCCGCCATGGCAACCTCCAGCAGGTCAGGGCCAATAGTTTCTGTTCGGTAAGTACCCCACAAAATAGTGGGTACTTGTCCGAAAGTTTGCACCCCGTCCACGATGGTGTCATGACCTCAGTGACATTCCTAGGGACGGGTGCGATGGGCACGGCGCTGGCCGAAGCGGTGCTCAAGGCGGGCCACCGCACCACGGTGTGGAACCGTTCCGCCGTTAAGGCTGAACCGCTCGAAGCCCGCGGTGCAAAGGTCGCCGACGCCGTCGCCGACGCCATCGCGACCGCCGATCTGGTCGTGGTATGCCTGTTCGACCACGCCTCGGTGCACGAGGTGCTCGACCCCGTGGCCGGCGTCCTCGGTGGACGGCAGGTGATCAACCTGACCACGACGTCGCCGGACGGTGCGCGGGAACTTGCGCAGTGGGCCGGCGCCGCCGGGATCGGATACCTCGACGGCGGCATCATGGCGACCCCGGAGATGATCGGTACGCCGGGGTCCACGGTCTTCTACAGTGGGTCGCGCGATGTTTTCGATGCGCACCGCGGACTGCTCGAAGTCTGGGGCTCCGCAGACTATTTCGGGCCCGATGCCGGGATGGCCTCGCTCTACGACCTCGCACTTCTCGCCGGTATGTACGCGATGTTCGTCGGCTTCTTCCAGGGCGCCGCGATGGTCGCAGGCGCAGGGGTCACCGCAACACAGTTCGCCGAGAGGGCGGTGCCGTGGCTACAGGCCGTTGCGCCGTCGGTGGCCGAGTACGCCGCCGTCATCGACGGCGCAGACTTCTCGGTACCAGGGCAACAGAGCCTCGTGTTCAGCGATCTCACCGACATCATCGACGCAGGCCGATCCCAGGGCGTCGGCACCGAGCTCATCGACACCATCCAGCGACTCATCCAACGCCAGATCGATGCAGGATTCGGCGACCACGGATTCGCCCGAGTCATCGAGAGCATCAACACGCCGGAGGAGGCGGCATGACCACCGTCACCGTCATCGGACTGGGCCCGATGGGCCGGGCCCTGGCAGGTGCGCTACTCGATGCCGGGCACAGCGTCACCGTCTGGAATCGCACGGAGTCCAAAGCCGCGCAACTGCTTTCCCGTGGCGCGCGATGGGCGCCCGACCCCGCCGAGGCCGTCACCGCCGGTGACATCACCCTCGTCAACGTCGTCGACCACAACGCCGTGGACGCAGTGCTCGCCGCTGCAGGCACCGCAGTCGCTGGACGTGTGGTGATCGGCCTGAGTTCGGACACCCCTGGCCGGGCACGCGGCACCGCCAAGCTGGTCGCCGACGCGGGCGGACGCTACCTCGACGGCGCCATCATGACCCCCACCGACGTGATGGGAACGCCGGATACCAGCGTGCTCTACGCCGGACCGCAGGATCTGTTCGATCAGCACCGCGCGCTGTTCGAGGTCCTGGGGCGAGCCACGTGGGTCGGCGAGGACCACGGCCGTGCTGCCGCATACGACATGGCCCTTCTCGACGTCTTCTGGAGCGCTACCGGCGGCTTTCTTCACGCCCTGGAAACCGCACGAGCACAGGGCATCACACCGGGCGAGCTGCTGCCCCATGTGCTCGGAATCGCAGGGATTCTGCCGCCTGTCTTCACGGAGATCGCCGAGCGCGTCGAGGCGGATCGGCACGACGAGGTCAGCGCGTCGGTGAGCTCGGTAGCGTCGTCGCTGGCACACCTGATCGAGACGTCGGAGAGCAGCGGCGTCGACGCGGGCGCGCTGAAGGCGATGAAGCGCTACGCCGACGCCACCGTCGTCGCGGGATACGGAGACGCCGAGATCAGCCGTCTCGCCTTGGCGATGCGCGAGTGACGTTCGCGTGCCGAGGGGGTGCGGCCCGTCAAGAGGTGCGGGGCGCCCCCTTCGCGCGCCGATAAAATTCTCCGGTGATGTCCGACGTTGCCACGATGACGGCCTCCGCGCAGGCGAGCCTGGGCGCCAAAGACTACGGGGCGGCGGCGTCGGCGGCATGGTCGGTGTTGACCGTCGAGCCATCCAATGAGCATGCGATGCGGCTCTATGCGCTCGCGTTGCATGGGCAGGGCCGTCTCGCTGACGCGCTGTCGATGGCGGGGCGTCTGGTCAGCGAACACCCGCGGTCGCCGCTCGCGCTGTACACATATGCCAGCCTGCTGCATGAGTCGCGGCAGGATCAGCAGGCGTTGGCGGTCCTCGACGACGCTCTTCGGCTGGATTCCACCAACCCGGACGCTCTGGTGTTGCGCGGTGACATCTTCCGGACGGTATGGGGTGCGCAAGCCGCTGAACAGCAGTACCTGGAGGCGCTGCGGATCGCGCCCGATCACGCGCTGGGACACCACAATCTCGCGGTGAACAGGCTGAGGTGGGGGACGCTCACGCAGGCGGTGCGGGGGTTACTGACGGCCGACCGTGCGAATCAAGCGTTGCACCCGTTGGTGATTGACAATATCGGGCTGGCGCTGGTGCGGGTGCTGCGGATGGCGACGGCGTCGGTGGTGTTTCCGGCGGTGGCGTTGATCGTGGTGATGGCCGCGAACGACGACGGGATGCCGACGGTGTTGCCGCGCATTGCCGCCGGTGTGCTGGGGCTGGCACTGGTGGTTCCGCTGGTGTGGGTGGCGCGAACCGTGCCTAGTCCCTTGCTCGGTGCTGTTGTGCGGCAACGCTTTCTGTTGGGTCTGCGACTGGGATTTGTGGCGCTGGCGGTGTTGCTGGGCGTGGTGACGGCGGTGGTGGGCGCGAATTCGGTGTCGGACGTGGCGGGGACGCTGCTGTTGTTCGGCGTGTTCGGCCTGACGGTGCTGGGGTTTGTGACGGGCTCCTAGCCGACGTCACACCGCGAACAGTGGACGACCCTCGGGGCCCTCGTAGGACGCGATGATGTCGGCTATCGGGGCTGACACGAGGTGGGAGAGTTCCACGAGGTTCGATATGCCGGCGGAGCCAGCTCTGGCGACTGCGATGACGTGATGCGCATGATCGCGACGTACTCGCCGACTTTGAGGAGCTTCTGCAAATCAAGCGGTCAAGCACGTCGCGTCTCTTCCACCTCGATGCTGTCAAAGTCTTCCGGCTCGAACAATCCACTCCGTCCCCCCTCTGTCGAGACCTTCATCGTCGACAGTCACGGTGACCCTGCCGGGAAGCTTCTCGGCATCGGGAAACGCCAGGGTGACACGCGGATGTAAACCCGCTCTGCGCCAACGGAATCGGTGTGTATCGGCGTACCGCCCAGGGCGAGCGCCTTGACTGATCGCGCGCAACAGGTACTTTTCGACATCCTCGAGCGCTCTGAACATGCGAAGTCGTACCCGCGTACCGCGCTCCTCGGAATCGACATAATACGTTCCGTCTTCATCCGTCAGGTAGAAGTACGTTTCCCCTGTCGCAGTTGCGAAGAAGAGCGTGTGCGGATCTGCCATCGCCGGCGGACGGGCACCCCAGAAAACTCCCTCGGCGGCCTCCCACTTCTCGGGCGGTCGTTGCGCAGCCTTCGGTCGTCTCTTGAGCGTCCAGGGACATACAGCTTTCATTACAGGACAGGTACTTTCGCGTACCTCTACCCCGCTTTCATGGCATTCAACGTGAAGTCTGGGTTAGCGACCACTTCGGAACTTTCATGCTTGGTTGCCAGATGCGCCGGCACGATCTCAGATATGAAAAAGCGGAAGGCCTTCGGGATCTCGGTAGGAGGCGATGATGTCCTCCAACGAGGACGAGACCAAGTGAGACAACTCGACGAGAGTTGACATACCGCTGACCCTTCCTCTTGCGGTTGCCACGGGATTGCCCTTTGCGTCGAAAAGCACACGAAAACCGTCTGGGTCAGACTCGTCGATTTGGTAACCGACTGCAACTTCGGTTGCTTTGGTCGGAGTCTTCACCCGCGGCAAGTTGCTTAAAAGCCTTGAGTCCGCGCCGAATTCCGAGTAGAGATAGCGTTCGATCGTGTCCAACTCCGGGCTGGACAATCGAAAGTATTCTTCGGATGCGCGGTCCGCTTGTGTCAGTACAAAGGCGTCCTTCGCTTGGCGAATGTAAAGGCGCGTCTCACCACCTGGATTCGTCCAAAACAACGCCGCTCCCGAATCGTCCTCAGGCGTGAAAGCATAGCGGGCAGTGGATGCCCAGGCGATTAGCTGCGGTGAAACAGTTGGCGCTGTCATTCGAGTACACCGTCCTTCAGAAGTCGCTTTACCGACACGGGGTTGTTCGTGTCGTCGTATATGAGGACTTGCAAAGCACCCCCGTCCCGGCCGAACGCGGGTGCTACCTGCGAGATCTCAATGGACCATCCCTCGGGCAGCTCCCTGAAGTCGAAGGTGCGATAAGGCAACTCCAACGAAGCCACAGGAAGTGACCGCGCTTCGAATGACGGTGCTACGCCGTCGGGCATGACACCGAGATAGGGGCCAGTATCGCGGCCGATCCGGTCCAAACTCCCACCATAGTCGCGAAGGAATGCGTGTCCCGACTCATACAACACCCGTGTCCCTGCAACCGCTCCATCATTTGGAGGGTAGTGATGCCAAGTTTCGCCCTCGGGTCCGACTTCGTTATATCGCTCAGCGTATTGTTCTTTGGTGAGAGCGTTCCCGTGCTCATCGTGCCCATAGGGCTCCTCGGGATGCTCGACCAGGTCGAAGGTTTGTCTATTGACGTCGTTTGGCGTCGGATAATCGCCTGATTCCCAATGGCGCTCGAGTGGTTGCCCATAACTCGGATCGTCGGGTTTGTCCTCGAGTCTGTGCCAGCCGTCGCCAGACGGCTCATGACTATGCACAGGCGAATGCAGGTGATGATCTTGCTCGGCCGTTGAGTGGGGCGCGTCCGCCTGGTGCTGCGGCCCAGCATTTGGCGGTGCTTCTGACGGTACGCCCTGCGAAGGCGAACCTCCGGTTGATGTCTCTGGCGAAGCAGCCGGGTGTGCCGGTGGCTCGTTCGGTGCTTCCGATGCCTCGCCCGAGCCCCCGCTGGGCGACGCCGTGGGCGTCCACCCGGCAGGCGACCCGTTCGGCGACGCCGCCGGACCCGGCGAGCCGTCGCTTCCACCCGCATCGAGCGGTGCGCGCGGTCCGGCACCGCCCTCGGCACCTGACGGCCGGCTACTCGGAGCCAAAGACTCACCAGGACGCGGGCCGCCTCCTTGCGGACCCCCGCCGGGAGGGCTACCACTTGAGGGCGTCGACCCGCTCGGTGCCGCACCCGTCCCCGGTGCACCGGGGCCCGCGCCGCCGGGAAGTCCCTCGGGCCGCAGCGGCGGCACAGCGCTTCCGGGGCGGAACTCCGGAACATGCGGCGCCTCAACGGTATTGGGTGCTGCGCGGGTCCAGCTGCCCAGCTCGCCGAGCTTGGGCAGCCGCCCCTCTTCGAGTACGTGCCTGCTGAGGTTCAGGCCTTTGGCGACGCTGCCGGTCTTCGACAGCGCACCGCCGGGCACGAACAGCGAGCCGATGTTGAATGCAGCCTCACCCGCAGCCCGGCCGGGATGATCGCCCGACCATTTGTCCCAGGCGACGAACTCCTTCCCCATGTTGGCCAGCACCCCCGGCAGTGTCGACGGGTCCTTGGCCACCGACAACGCCATCTCGGCCATGCCCTTCCAGGTGTCCGGGTCGGCCATCGCCACGACCCCGGACACAGTGCCGATCAACCCGGTGACCGCGCCCACCTGAATGTCGGTGTACAGCGTCAAACCGTCGGCGAGTCGGTTGCCCACACCCTCGCCGAAGGTCTGCACCAGGATCGGGCGGATCCACTTCTGGAACGCGGTCGCCGCGTCGCCGATCATGCCGGTGAGTTCGTCGAGCAAGCCGACGATGCCCTTCACCTGCTGCTGGAAGTTGTGCAGCACCGCGCTGACGTCGTGGGCGACTTCGCGCAGGATGTCGTCGGCCTCACCGGTGAAGACTCCCTTGACGGTGTCCCACAGGCCGTCGAGCGACAGCCGGTCGAGTATCCGTCGGATCGCGTCCTGGGTCGCCTGCACGCCCGAGGCGAAGTCCGTAATCGACTGTGCGACAAAGTTCGACACCTCGGCCAGCGACGAGATCGCCGTGCCCAGGCTCTCCAGCGCCGTCGTCATCGCCGCACTTTCGGGGATCTGCTGGGCACCGACGACGCTCTTGATTCCGCTCATCTGCGGCTCGATCAGCGCGAACCCGGTGGCGAAGTTGCGCCACTGCGCCGCGGTCACGCCCATGATCGGGGCGTTGCCCGACGGCCAGGTCATCGCAGCCCCGGAGAAGAAGCCAATCCCCGGCAGCACCTGCAGAAACGGTTGAATCAGGTACCACTTGTCCGGCGGCGGTACGGTGACGCCGTTGGGGCCGGCGGGCACGTGCGCGGGCAAGGTCTTGCCGGGCTCGGCACCAAGGCCGCCCGAGGGTCCCGCACCGCCGATCGTCGCGGCGGCATCTGCGTTGCGGTAGTTGTAGCCGGTGGCCTGCAACAGCATGCCCACCGACGCGAAGGCATTGGCCGCGTCGGCCACCGCTGAGGTGAACTCGCCGGCCTGGTGGCCGTACTTCAGGCCGAAGTTCATCCCCGCCGGATCCATGCCCGAAGAGATGCCGCCGCCGAGCGCCGCGCCCAGCGCATCCGACAGCTGAGCCAACTGCGCGCCGATCGCACCGGTCTGCTGACCCGCGGCGATCAGCGCCTCCGGGTCAACCTCGATCCGCACCCCGTGGCCCCCCGATGGTCATCCCTGCCACATCTGACCGTTCTTGGCCACCGCGTCGGAGTAGTTCTTGTGCGCGGTGTCCGCGACCTTCTGCAACGCGGTGAGCGCTTCCTTCATCTGCTCCGCGCCTGTCTCCCACTGCTTCTGGGCCTGCGTCTGCGCATCCGATGCGGCGCCCTCCCACGAGCCACGCAGCATCGTCATCGTGTGCGTGATGTCGTCAAGGCATTCGGTGACTTCGCGACCGAACTCCTCCATGTGCGTGATCGCGGCGCGCAGCGCGTCGAAGTCGACCACCAGGCCGCTCATGGCTCATCCCTGTGCTTCTCATCGCGATCGACTTCCGACTGCGGTTCGGGGTTCGGCGCCACTCCGCCTTGAGTGTCCCCGCCGGCAGCGGCCCCCTCGACCATCGACGACACCTGCTCGACGAATCCACCGGCCATCTGGGCGCCCTGCTGCAGGAAGCCGCCCAGCTGCTCGAGGTTCATCATCTGGGCCAGCCCTGACAGCGGCTCGGAGGTCCGCGCAGCCGCAGCCGGAGTGCCGCCACCGCCGCCACCACCTCCGGCGAGCGCGCCACCGCCGCCGGTCTGCATCGTCGCGTTGAGCGCGTCGCCGGACTGCTGGTCGGTTTTGGCGTACTCCTTTCCTGAGAGGTTCAGCAGGTCCGCCATGGTCTGCAGGCCGCGCACGACCTGGCCGGCTCCGGTGTGCCACTGGTCCCACGCGGGCGCGTACGCCGAGGCCGCGCCGCCTTTCCAACCCGAACCGAGCAGCTGCCGCGTCTCCAGGTCCACGCTGGACAGCCCGTCCTGAAGCCGCTGTCCGGCGTCGCGCAGCCGCTCGGCTGCCGCGTGCAGTTCCGCCACCACGACCTCGACCGAGCCCTTCACGGCAAGCAGCCTATGGGCCGTCGGGAGGGGGTCCGTGCACCAATTTCACCCCGGCGCGCGTCGAAGCGCACGCACCAGCGGCTCAGCCGGGACGGGTGACCCTGTCGTGCTCGGCGCCGCACACGAACAGCGCCAGCCGCGCCGGGACGTCGCCGGGGTTGCGCCACCGGTGCCGAGTTCCGTTCTGTACCACGGTGTCCCCGGGGTGCAGCGTCACCTCGGCGCCGTCGTCGAGTTCGAGGATCACGGTGCCCTCCAGCACCACTTCGAAGTCGATGGTGTCGGTGGTGTGCATGCCGGGATCGTCGAGCTCCATGTACCCCAGCAGCCCCGGCAGCTTCTCCTCGCCGTCGGCGATCGCCTCCTCGGTGGTGAGGTCGTCCGTGCGCGCGGTGGCGGTGCCCGGCGGCAGGGTGAACATCGAGAACCGGAACCCGCCGACGGGCGGAAAGTAGGTGCGCCAGTTCGGCATCGACCCGTCGTCAGGGAAGTGCGGCGTCTCGTCACCGCCCCACAGCATCGTGAATTCCGAACCTGGCAGCAGCACCGGCCTGCGCGGCTCGACCATCTCGTCGCTGGCGAACACCGATTTTCCGGACGCATCGTGTCCGGTGACGACTCTGCGGGTACCCATTGCGCCAGTAGACACCGCGTCGGGGCCGGACGTGGCAGGCTTCGCGATATGGACAGCAAGCCCCCCACCCCGACGATCGAAGACGCCCACCGCAGGCATCTCGACACCCTCCCGTTCGAAGACACCCGGGATTTCACCGACGCCGACCGCGGATTCATCGCCGCGCAGAACCCCTGTGTCATCAGAGCCGCCGACGGCCGGGTGGTGTGGGATAACGACGTCTACGCGTTCCTCACCGGCGATGCGCCGACCAGCGTGCACCCGAGCCTGTGGCGGCAGTCGACGCTGGCCGCCAAGCAGGGGCTCTACGAGGTGGTCCAGGGCATCTATCAGGTCCGTGGCTTCGACCTGTCCAACATCACGTTCGTCGAGGGTGACACCGGGATCATCGTGATCGACCCGCTGGTGTCCACCGAGGTTGCCGCGGCCGCTCTCGCCCTCTACCGGCAGCACCGCGGAAACAGGACCGTCACCGCTGTGATCTATACGCACAGCCACGTCGACCACTTCGGCGGCGTCCTCGGCGTGACCTCGCAGGCCGATGTCGACGCGGGCAAGGTCGCCGTCCTCGCGCCGGAGGGATTCACCGCACACGCCGTGCAGGAGAACGTCTATGCGGGCACGGCGATGACCCGCCGCGCCGCGTACATGTACGGCACCGTGCTCCAGCGCGGCCCGCGGGGCCAGGTCGGCTGCGGGCTGGGGCAGACGCCGTCGGTGGGCGAGGTCGCCATCATCGTGCCGACGGTGGACATTCGCGAGACCGGCGAGACGCACACCATCGACGGCGTCGACATCGAGTTCCAGATGGCCCCCGGCACCGAGGCGCCCGCCGAGATGCACTTCTACTTCCCGCAATTCCGCGCTCTGTGCATGGCCGAGAACGCCACCCACAATCTGCACAACCTGCTGACGCTGCGCGGGGCGCTGGTGCGTGACCCGCACGGCTGGGCGGGTTACCTCACCGAGGCGATCGACACCTTCGCCGACCGTGCCGACGTGGTGTTCGCCTCGCACCACTGGCCGACGTGGGGCAAAGACCGCATCGTCGAATTCCTCTCTCTGCAAAGGGATCTGTACGCATACCTGCACGATCAGACGCTGCGCCAACTCAACCAGGGCTTCACCGGCATCGAGATCGCCGAGACGTTCGCCATGCCGCCCGCACTGGAGCAGGCATGGCACGCCCGGGGCTACTACGGCTCCGTCAGCCACAACGTTAAGGCCGTCTACCAGCGGTACATGGGCTGGTTCGACGGGAACCCGGCGCGACTGTGGGCACATCCACCCGAGGCGATCGGACCGCGCTACGTCGCGGCCATGGGCGGGCTCGACCGCGTTGTCGAGCTGGCGCAGGTTGCTTTCAACGAAGGCGATTTCCGCTGGGCAGCAACTCTTCTCGACCATGCCATCTTCACCGACGAAAGTCACGAAAGTGCCCGAAAGCTCTACGCCGACACCCTGGAGCAACTTGCTTACGGCGCCGAGACCGCGACATGGCGCAACTTCTACCTGGCCGGTGCCACCGAGCTGCGGGAGGGCAATTTCGGCACCCCGACACAAGTGACGTCGACCACGATGGTGTCGCAGCTGTCCCCTGAGCAGATGTTCGACGTGCTGGCCATCAGTGTGAACGGTCCTCGCGCATGGGATCTCGACCTCGCCATCGACATCACGTTCCTCGATACGGCGACCAACTACCGACTTTCGTTGCGCAACGGAGTGCTGGTGTACCGCAAGGTGGCAGCCGACGGGGCGACCGCGCAGGCGACGGTCACGCTGGCCTCGAAGCTGCGGTTGCTCACACTTGCGGCTGGCGACGATTCGTCGCCGGGTCTCGAGATCGCAGGCGATGCCGAGGTTTTGGCGTCTTTGGTCTCGGTGCTCGACAAACCGGACCCAGACTTCAACATCATCACGCCGTAGCGCGGACCGCCGAGATTTGTCGGTGCCCGAGGGCATGATGAAGTCATGTCCTCGCGGCTACCGTCCTACCAGCCGAGCCCTCCGCGGATGGCCCGGTTGGAGGCGTTGTTCGACGAGATGTCGGAGCTGACGGGCCAGCGCAATGCGATCGACGGCCGCATTGTCGAGATCGCCGCGGAGATCGATCGGGACGGGTTGTGGTCGACGACGGGGTGCCGGCCGATGGGCGAGTTGATCGCGTGGAAGACGGGGGTGTCGCCGCACAACGCCAAGACGGTGATGGCGATCGCGGACAGGGCGGACGAGTTGCCGCGTTGCACGGCTGCGCTGCGGGAGGGCCGACTGTCGCTGGATCAGGTCGGGGTGATCGCCGAGCGGTCGGGCCCGGGTGCGGACAGTCATTACCTTCATCTGGCGGAGAAGATGACGGTGGCCCAACTGCGCACGGCGGTGGTGGCCGAGCCGCAGCCCGATCGGCAGCCACGGCCAGAGCCGGGTCCGTCGGTCACCAAGAGTGCCAAGGGTGAGTACACGACGTATCGGATCCGGTTGCACAACCTGGAAGCGGCCAAGGTCGACGCCGCGCTGGCTTCGCATCGGGACGGGTTGATCGCCGACTGGAAGAGCGACCGCAACCCTGAGGACGGCGCCAACCCCGAGGGTCCGCAGACACCGCCGATGCCGACCACTACGGATGCCTTCATGAGCCTGGTGGAGGCGGGCTGGGACGCTGATGTCGCCCGGCGCCCGCACGGGCAGCACACCACAGTCGTGGTGCATGTCGATATCGAAAAGTCAGTCTCCACATTGCATCTGGGTCCGGTGCTCGCCGACGCCGATCGTCAGTATCTGTTGTGTGATGCCACATGTGAGGTGTGGTTCGAACGGTGCGGGCAGCCGATCGGTTCGGGCCGGTCCACACGCACGATCAGCCGCAGGCTGCGTCGGGCACTGGAGCGTCGTGATCACGGCACGTGCGTCGTGCCCGGGTGTGGGGCCACCCGCGGGCTGCATGCCCATCACCTCGTCCATTGGGAAGATGGTGGGCAGACGGAACTCGACAATCTCGCTCTGGTGTGCCCATATCATCATCGGGCGCATCACCGTGGCCTGATCACGATCACCGGTCCCGCTCATCGGCTGATGGTCACCGACAGCGACGGGCAGGTGATGCGCCGCGGATCGCTGGCGCGGCCACCGACCACAGCTGCGCCCAATGTCCCCGCCTACCGCGGGCCGACCGGTGAACGCGTCCAATGGAAGTGGTACCACCCCTACGAACCGCCGCCGCCGACACCGAATTAGAGGTCCGCGCTAGGACACCCCTCCGTCGGCCCGCAGAATCGAGCCCGTCGTAAAACTCGACGCGTCCGACATCAGAAATAGTGCTGCACCGACTATTTCGCGGGGATCGCCGGCGCGCTGCAACGGTAGGTGCCGGAACGGATTGTTCTGCTCACCGAGATTCCAGGCCTTGCTGATGTCGGTCAGGTAAGGCCCGGCCATCAGTGTGTTGACCCGCACCGTCGGCCCGAACGCTTTCGCGAGCCCCTCGGTCAGCGCGTTCAGCCCGGCCTTGGCGGCCGCGTACGGAAGCATGTCGGGGGCGGGCCGGATCGAACCGCTGGAGCTGACGTTGATGATCGAACCGCCGCCGTCGCCGACCATGCGCTCCCCGACGAGAGCCGACAACCGGAACGGCCCTTTGAGATTGAGGTTCACCACGGAGTCGAACAGCTTCTCGGTGACCGTCGACAGCGACTCGTACAGCGGCGACATCCCGGCATTGTTGACCAGCACGTCCACCCGGCCGAACCGGTCGTAGGCGGCGTCGACCAGCCCGTCGAGCTCGTCCCACCGGCCGACGTGCACCTGATAGGGGAATGCCGCACGGCCCGTCGAGGCGGCGATCTCGTCGGCGGTCGCCACGCAGGAGTCGTACTTGCGGCTGGCGATGACGACATCGGCGCCGCAGCGTGCCGCCGCGAACGCCATCTCGCGGCCCAGCCCGCGGCTGCCGCCGGTGACGAGAACCACGCGATCGGTCAGGTCGAACAGCCGATCCGTATATCCAGCCACGGGCCATATGGTGTCACGGTGCAATTGCTTCTGGTCCGACATGCGTTACCTCTGCGGAGCGAACCCGGGCAGGGCTCGGATCCGAGCCTGTCCGAGGAGGGCATCGAGCAAGCCAAACGCCTGCCCGACGCGCTGGCGCGCTTCCCGATCACCCGCCTGGTGAGCAGCCCGCAGGTGCGCGCCGTCGAGACCGGGCGGCCCGTCGCCGACAAACTCGGCCTGCCCATCGAGATCGACGATCGGCTCGCCGAGTACGACCGCGACCTGCCGCACTACATCCCGATCGAACAGATCGCCAGAGAGCATCCCGAAGAACTGCAGCGGCTCATCGACGGGCACTTGCCGAGCAGCGTGGACGAGAAGGCCTTTCTCGCGCGGATTTCCGCGGGCATCGACGACGTCGTCGCCAGCGCCGATCATGACGACACCGTCGCGGTGTTCAGCCACGGCGGCGTCATCAACGTGTTGCTGCACAAGATCCTCGGCACCGAGCGCCTGCTGTCGTTCCACGTCGACTATGCATCGGTGACCAGGCTGCTGTGGTCGTCCAGCCGCGAGCGTCTCGCCGTCGCCAGCGTCAACGGCACCGAACATGTATGGGACCTGCTGCCGCGGAACCACAGGTGGTAAACACTTCTGCGTGACTGAGCTCGAAGGACTGGACCTCGCCGCCCTGGACCGACACCTGCGCGAGGTCGGTGTTGCCCGCAGCGGCGAGTTGCGCGCCGAGCTCATTTCCGGCGGCAGGTCGAACCTGACCTTCCTGGTCGGCGACGATGCGTCGGAGTGGGTGCTGCGCCGCCCGCCGCTGCACGGGCTGACCCCGTCGGCGCACGACATGGCCCGCGAGTACAAGGTGGTGGCCGCTCTGGCCGGCACCGCGGTTCCCGTTGCGCGAGCCATCACGATGAGCAACGACGACTCTGTGCTCGGTGCCCCGTTCCAGATGGTCGAGCGGGTCCCCGGACGCGTCATCCGGCACACACCGCAGCTGGCCGCCCTCGGCGACGAATCGGTCATCAGCGCCGTGGTCGACTCGCTGATCCAGGTGCTCGCCGATCTGCACGAGGTCGATCCCGACGCGGTGGGGCTCGGTGACTTCGGTAAGGCCAGCGGATACCTCGAACGCCAGGTCCGGCGGTGGGGTTCGCAGTGGGATCTGGTCAAACGCGACGACGACCCCTCCGATGCCGACGTCAGGAAGCTGCACGAGCGGCTGGCCGAGTCCGTGCCGGAGCAGACGCGGAGTTCTATCGTGCACGGCGACTACCGCATCGACAACACGATCCTCGACGACACCGACCCGACGAAGGTCGCCGCCGTCCTGGACTGGGAGATGTCGACGCTCGGGGACCCGCTCAGCGACGCCGCGCTGATGTGTGTGTACCGCCTGCCGACGTTCAACGTCGTGCACGACGACGCGGCGTGGGCGTGCGACCTGATGCCGCCGACCGACGATCTCGCCCAGCGCTATGCGCTGGCCAGCGGAAAACCCCTCGATCACTGGGACTTCTACATGGCGCTGGGTTACTTTAAGGTCGCCATCATCGCTGCCGGCATCGCCTACCGGGCGCGGGTCGGCGGCGGGGTCGCCGAGGGCACCGACAAGGTCGACGAAGCCGTGCGGCCGTTCGTCGCAGCGGGGTTGTCGGCGCTGTCCTGACTTCGAGGTTTCGCCGCTGGTCACCGGTGGGTAGAGAAGCGCGTGCCTTTAACGCGCCCCAACAAATTCCTCTCCCGGACCGGAAAGAAGCGGCCAGCAGTGAAACCCATGAAACGTGACGTCGGCGCGGAACTGGATATCGAGATCTCCGACGAGACGACGCTGGAATTCCAGATCGCCGTGGCGCCGCAGCCCGGGGCCGAGGTGACGGAGACGCTGTCGTTCACCCTGAACGGCAAGGAGATTCCGCTCAGCCGGATTCAAGAGATCAGCGGTGACCACGGCAACCGTATCCACAAGTTCGACGCGCCAGTCGGCAATCTCAAGGTCAGCTATTCGGCGACCGTCATCGGCAGTGCCGACCCGGCGCCGCTGCGGGACCTCGACCTGTCCACGTATCTGCGCCCGAGCCGTTACGCCGAGGCCGACAAGTTCTTCGGCTTCGCGGCCACCGAATTCGGAGACATCGCCGATTCGGTCGAGCTCTTGGAGAAGGTGCCCGCCTGGGTGGGTGCGCGGCTGAGCTACGTGCCCGGCTCCAGCGATCCGATCGACGGCGCCGCCGACACGTTGCTCGCCGGATCCGGTGTGTGCCGCGATTACGCACACCTGGTCATCGCGCTGTTTCGTGCCGTCAACGTTCCCGCACGGCTCGTGTCGGTGTATGCGCCGGGATGCCAGCCGATGGATTTCCACGCTGTCGCGGAGGCCTTTGTCGACGGCCAGTGGCGCGTGGTCGATGCGACGTGCCTGGCTCCGCGGCAGTCGATGGTCCGGATCGCGACAGGTCGCGACGCCGCTGACACCGCGTGGCTGGACAACCACAAGGGTCAGATCAGCGTGAACAACATGTCCGTCACGGCGACTGTCGACGGTGAACTGCCGCGGGATTCGATCGAGCAGCTGGTCTCGATCCGGTGAACCGCTACAGGCCGGCCTTGAGGTTCTTCTTCGCGGCGCGCCGCAGCTGGAAGATCCGGACCGCGCCGACCGCGAACGTCAGCAGACCCCCGGCGACGGCCGCGAACAGGATGCTGACGCCCAACGGCAGCGACCACTCCCAGCCGAGGAACTGCAGCGGCGTGGACTCGGTGTTCTGCGCAATGAAGATCAGGAGAACGATCAGGACCAGGAAGCCCAGGGCGAGCGAGCCCCACATGGCGGCCGCCTTGGTGAATTTCACCGCCGATTCCGGTGGGGGCGGCGGATTGCCCGAAGGAGCAGTGCCGGGGGCGTCGAACGCCGGCTGGTCGGGCGACGCGAACGGATCGCTGGTCATGGCTCCATCTTTGCCCCTAACGGCTTTGAATGAAACCGAAACGCGCGTGACGTATGGTCGGCGAAACCGAAAGGACGTTCGCATGCAACGGTCCCGACATTCCAAGAGCCTCGCCCTCACCGCGATGTTCGCTCTGGTCGCACTGTTTCTGGCAGCGTGTGGCAGTTCCAATCCGCTCGGTGGCGGTGAGATATCCGGGGACCTCAAGACGATCAAGGTGGGATCGGCGGACTTCACCGAGTCGAAGATCATCGCCGAGATCTACGCCCAGGCGCTGGAAGCCAACGGCTTCACGATCACCCGCCAGTTCGGTATCGGCAGCCGCGAGACGTACATCCCGGCGGTGCAGGATCATTCGATCGACCTGATCCCCGAGTACACCGGCAATCTGCTGCAGTACTTCGACGCCGAGAGCACCGCCACCACGCCCGACACGGTGCTGTTGGCACTCTTCAAGGCGCTGCCCGGTGATCTGTCGATCCTCTACCCGTCACCGGCCGAGGACAAAGACACCCTGGCCGTGACCGAGCAGACCGCGCAGCGTTGGAACCTGAAGTCGATCGCCGACCTCGCGACGCGTTCCCCGGAGGTGAAAGTCGGTGGGCCGTCGGAGTTTCAGACCAGACAGACAGGCCTGGTGGGGCTGAAGGAGAAGTACGGCCTCGACATCGCGCCCGCGAACTTCATCGCGATCAGCGACGGTGGCGGTCCCGCGACCGTGCAGGCACTGACCGACGGAACGGTGACCGCTGCCAACATTTTCAGCACCTCGCCGGCGATCGAGCAGAGCAAGTTGGTGGTGCTCGACGATCCGGAGAACGTCTTCCTGGCGGCGAACGTGGTGCCGCTGGTGGCCTCCCAGAAGATGTCGAACGACCTCAAGACGGTGCTGGACGCGGTCAGCGCAAAGCTCACCACCGAAGCCCTGATAGCGCTGAACACCTCGGTGGAGGGAAATCAGGGCATCGATCCCGACGAAGCCGCGCAGAAGTGGATCGCCGACAACGGCTTCAACGAACCGATCGGGAAATAGGGGACGCAGGCACGTGATCACCTTCGAGAACGTCACCAAGAAGTATCCCGACGGCACCGTCGCGGTCGACGACCTCACCCTGGAGGTGCCGGAGGGCACCCTCACGGTGTTCGTCGGTCCGTCGGGCTGTGGCAAGACCACGTCGATGCGGATGATCAACCGGATGATCGAACCGACCTCCGGAACATTGACCGTCGACGGCAAGGACGTCACGAAGGTCGATGCGGTCAAGCTGCGCCTCGGGATCGGTTACGTGATCCAGAGTGCCGGGCTGATGCCGCACCTTCGGGTCATCGACAACGTCGCCACCGTGCCGGTGCTGCGCGGCGAATCACGGCGCAGCGCACGCAGATCCGCGCTCGGAGTGCTCGAGCGGGTGGGCCTGGATCCCAAGCTGGCCGACCGCTATCCGGCCCAGCTCTCGGGAGGCCAACAGCAGCGCGTCGGAGTGGCGCGGGCGTTGGCCGCCGACCCGCCGATCCTGCTGATGGACGAGCCGTTCAGCGCCGTCGATCCTGTGGTCCGCGAGGATCTGCAGACCGAAATCCTGCGACTGCAGAGCGAATTGCGCAAGACGATCGTGTTCGTCACCCACGACATCGACGAGGCCGTCAAACTCGGCGACAAGGTCGCCGTCTTCGGCCGGGGCGGAGTACTGCAGCAGTACGCCGACCCGCAGTTCGTGTTGTCCAACCCCGCAAACGAACTCGTGTCGTCCTTCGTCGGTGCCGACCGCGGCTACCGCGGGCTTCAGTTCTTCCATGCCACCGGGTTGGCGTTGCACGACGTGCCGAACGCGCCCGAGTCCGACATCGACGGCCTTGATCTGGGCCCCGAGGACTGGGTGCTGATCACCAAGGCCGACAAGACGCCGTATGCGTGGATGAACGCCGAAGGTGTTGCGCTGCACCGGAAAGGCAACTCGCTGTACGACTGCACCGTCGGAGGGGGATCGTTCTTCCGCCCGGACGGCACGCTGCGGCAGGCACTCGACGCGGCACTGTCGTCCCCGACGGGGCTCGGGGTCGCTGTCGACGAGCACGGGCATCTGATCGGCGGGGTGCGCGCACCCGATGTCCTCGAACTTCTGCAGAAGCAGCGGCAGATCCCGGAACTCGGGTAGAGCGCATGCGCTATCTGTTCACCCACCTCGACGATCTGTGGACGCTGACGCTGATCCACCTGCGGCTGTCACTGGTACCCATCGTCCTGGGTCTGGTGATCGCCGTTCCGCTGGGCGCGTTCGTACAACGCACGACGGTGTTGCGGCGCCTGACCACGGTGACGGCGAGCATCATCTTCACGATCCCGTCGCTGGCCTTGTTCGTGGTGCTGCCGCTGATCATCCCGACCCGCATCCTCGACGAGGCCAACGTCATCGTGGCGCTCACCCTGTACACGGTCGCGCTGCTGGTGCGTGCGGTACCGGAGGCGCTCGACGCGGTGTCACCGGCTGTGCTCGACGCGGCCACCGCGGTCGGTTACAAGCCGCTGACGCGGATGCTGAAAGTCGAACTGCCACTGGCGCTTCCGGTCTTGATCGCCAGCCTGCGCGTCGTCGCGGTCACGAATATCTCGATGGTCGCCGTCGGCTCGGTCATCGGCATCGGCGGCCTCGGCACCTGGTTCACCGAGGGTTACCAGGCGAACAAGAGTGACCAGATCATCGCGGGCATTATCGCGATCTTCGTGCTGGCCATCGTCATCGACACCCTGATCATGCTGGCGGGCAAGGCATTGACGCCGTGGACTCGAGCGTCCACGAAGACCGCGAAAGCCGGGGCGCGGACATGAATTTTCTGAACGAGGCGCTGTCATTCATCTTCACCGCCGCCAACTGGGGTGGCCCCGCCGGTCTGACGGCACGAATTCTCGAGCATCTCCAGTACACCGTGATCGCGGTGTTCTTCTCGGCGTTGATCGCGGTGCCGCTCGGCATGCTCATCGGCCACACCGGCCGGGGCACCTTCCTGGTCGTCACCGGCGTGAACGCCCTTCGGGCGCTGCCCACCCTGGGCGTGCTGCTCCTCGGCGTGCTCCTCTGGGGGCTGGGCCTGATCCCGCCGACGGTGGCCCTCATGCTGCTGGGCATTCCGCCGCTGCTGGCGGGCACCTACTCGGGCATCGCGAACGTCGACCGATCGGTGGTCGATGCCGCCCGGTCGATGGGCATGACGGAGACGCGGATCTTGCTGCGGGTGGAGACACCCAATGCGCTGCCGCTGATTCTCGGGGGCTTGCGCACCGCGACCCTGCAGATCGTCGCCACGGCGACGGTCGCGGCCTACGCGAGCCTGGGCGGGCTCGGCCGGTATCTCATCGACGGCATCAAGGTGCGCGAGTTCTACCTCGCGCTGGTGGGCGCGCTGATGGTCACGGTGCTGGCGTTGATCCTGGACGGCGCCCTGGCGTTCGCGGTGTGGGCGTCGGTTCCCGGCACCGGCAGGCTGCGTCGTCCCGGCTCGATGCCGCAGCCGTTTCTCGACGACGAGGTTGCGCTCGAATCTCGTTCTCGCCCCGATTCCGAAGCCCGCCACGAACGCGGTGACCCGCCGACTACGGTAGAGGCATGAGTGAAGGCGATCGCTCGGGCACGAACACCTGGCCCGCCGTATTGACCTGGCGAGCGCACGACGAACTTCAGATGGAGTCTGTTCGCGTTCAGTGCTCGGTGAACCGCATCAAGGCCTACGGGCGGGTGGTGGCGGCCGCAACCCCCGCGCATCCCGCCTTCAGTGCGTCGTACGACCTGGTCACCGACGAACACGGCGCGACGAAACGGCTGTCGCTCACGGTCACGTTGGCCGAGCGAGAGCGTCAACTGTCCATAGCGCGGGACGAAGAGAACATGTGGCTGGTGCAAGAGCACTCCGGCCAGACCCGTCGATCCTCCTTCGACGGCGCACTCGACGTGGACATGGTGTTCAGCCCGTTCTTCAACGCCCTGCCCATCCGCCGCCTCGGCGTCCTCCCCGGTAGCGGTGAGTCGGTGACCGTGCCGGTCGTCTACGTCCGGGTGCCTGACCTGGCGGTGGACGTGGCCACGATCAGTTATGCGGCCACCGCGGACGGCATCAAGCTGAGCTCGCCGGTCGCCGACACCACGATCTCCGTCGACGCCGACGGTTTCATCGTCGATTACCCCGGATTGGCAGCGCGGATCTGATCACGCCGCCCGCACGCCCGGCGGCGGCCAGTTCATCGCGCCAACCCTCCTCGCCGAGGACGGTGGTGACGATCTGTGGTCGGCTGAAGCTGTCGTAGCGGATCCGCGCGGCGTGACCGGCTTCCACCAATTCAGCCACCGGGTGGTGCTTGGCCAGCTGGTTGCGTGCGTCCACGAGCCGGCGCAGCGCCTGGTCGAGTACCGGCAACAGCTGAGCGGCGTTCGCTTCGCACATCGCCCTGACCAGGTCGGGCGCCGTTGCGGCCACGCGGGAGCCGTCGCGGAAGGACCCCGCGGCCAGGGCGAACGCCAACGGGACCTCACCGGCTGTCGCGGCGAGCGCCTCGGCGAGCAGGTGCGGCAGGTGTGAGATCGTCGCCGCCGCCGCGTCGTGTTCGTCGGAGCGGGCGGGGACGACGAACGCGCCGCAGTCCAGCGCGAGGTGCATCACCATGGCCCACACCGCGGGGTCGACGTGGTCGTCGACAGCGACCACCCAGGGTGTGTTCCGGAACAGATGCTCATCCCCGGCTGTCCAGCCCGAGTGGGCCGTGCCCGTCATCGGGTGGCCGCCGACGAACCGGCTGAGCAGCCCGGCTTTGTCGACCTCGGTCAGCACGGCGCCCTTGACGCTGGTCACGTCGGTCAGCGGGCACTCGGGGGCGGTGGCGCCGATGTGACGCAACATCTGCGCAAGTGCCGGCATCGGGACGGCGAGCACGATCAACGCGCCGGATTGCGCGGCCCGCGTAAGGGCCTCGTGGAGGTCGGTGGTGGCGTCGAAACCGTCGAAGCGGGCCGCCTCCACGCCTTCGACCGATCGGTTGTAGCCGAACACCTCTCGGCCCGCGGCTCTGGCCGCCCGCATCAGCGAACCGCCGATCAACCCGAGGCCGACCACACACACGGGTGTATTCGTCACGTGCCCAGCCTACGAGCGTGCTGGCAAAGCCCCAGGTAGGGGACTACCGTTAGCGCCTATGGGAGCGCACAGTGCACAGAAGCAGGAGCGGGCAACCGACGTTCCGGACGGCTTCGGCGTGGCCGTCGTCCGGGAGGACGGCAAGTGGCGCTGCAGCGCGATGCGGCCTGCCGCCCTCACCAGCCTCACGGCCGCCGAGACGGAACTGCGTGAATTGCGAAGCGCCGGAGCGGTTTTCGGCATACTCGACATCGACGACGAGTTTTTCGTGATCGTGCGGCCCGCTCCGTCCGGGGCTCGGCTGCTCTTGTCGGACGCCACTGCGGCACTCGACTACGACATCGCGGCCGAGGTGCTGGAGAAGCTCGACGCCGACATCGACGAGGAGGAGCTCGAGCGGTGTGACCCCTTCGAGGAGGGGGACCTCGGCGTGCTCTCCGACATCGGACTGCCCGAGGCGGTGCTCGGGGTGATCCTCGACGAGAGCGACGACCTCTACGCCGACGAGCAGGTGGGCCGGATCGCGCGTGAGATGGGTTTCGCAGACGAGCTCTCGGCGGTGCTCGAGCGTCTGGGCCGGTGAACCGGCGATCGGGCCGGAGCCGTTGACCGACGAAGACCTGATCCGTTCGGCGCTGGAGGCCGCCCGTAGGGCAGGACCACGCGATGTGCCGATCGGTGCGGTCGTCGTCGCGGCGGACGGCACGGAGCTGGCGCGCGCGGCGAATGCCCGCGAAGAGCTGGGCGATCCGACCGCGCACGCGGAAATCCTGGCGTTGCGCGCCGCGGCGCTGGCGCTCGGTGACGGTTGGCGGTTGGAAGGCGCGACGCTGGCGGTGACGGTCGAACCTTGCACGATGTGCGCGGGGGCGCTGGTGATGGCCCGGATCGGGCGGGTCGTGTTCGGCGCGTGGGAACCGAAGACGGGCGCGGTCGGCTCGCTGTGGGATGTGGTGCGCGATCGTCGGCTCACCCATCGGCCGCAGGTGCGCGGGGGAGTGCTGGAAGCCGAGTGTGCGGCGCCGCTGGAGGAGTTCTTCGCCCGCCAGCGTTTTGGTTGACGCCCACTCGCACCGCGAGCGCGCGGGTCTGTACGCCGACGCGCCGCGCGGGCCCGGCATTTTGCGCGCGCTCGTCGAAGGCCGGCGGCGTTTTGGTCCACGACGAGTCCATCGGTAAGCTGCCACACGGTGGCGTGTCCGAGCGGCCTAAGGAGCACGCCTCGAAAGCGTGTGACGGGTAACCCCCGTCCGAGGGTTCAAATCCCTCCGCCACCGCCATACGAAAAGCCCCGCAGCCTGCGATGCAGGTGCGGGGCTTTTCCTGACAGCTAGTTCTTGAAAGCGTCCTTGACCTTCTCGCCGGCATCTTTGAGGCTGGACTTGGCCTGGTCGAACTTGCCCTCGTTCTCGGTGCTCTTGTCTCCGGTGAGCTTGCCGAGACCCTCCTTGGCCTTGCCGCCGAGGTCGTCGATCTTGTTGCTTGCCTTGTCGTCGGCACCCATGTGCGTTCCTTCCGCAGGTTCGGCTCGAAGTCGAGCCACCCGGGGTGGATACCTGAACGTCGGGATTTTGAAACGTCAGACCCTTCCCAGGTAGTCGGCGCCGCCGACGTAGACCGTGTGTCCGTCCAGGCCAGGGGCGTCCACGGATTCGACGATCGCCGCGGCGAACTCCTCGATGGTCGGTAGCGGGCCTGCGGCCCGGCGTCGTGCCACGGCGTCGGGGTTGGAGCGCTCCAGCAGGCGCACTACGAAGGTGCCCTCGATCATGTCACCCGACACCACCACCAACTCCACCCCGTGCCGCTCGAGGACCGCCCGCATGTTCTTCAGTGCGCGTTCACCCGCATGCTTGCTCGCCGCGACCGCCTCGTACTCCGCGGGCACCGGCTTGGTGTCGTGGAAGTGCGCCTGATGGCTGGTGACGAAGACGATGCGTCCGCCGGCAGGCATCACCTCGAGCGCCCGTCGGGCCAGCGCCGCCTGGGCATCCCGGTTGATCTGCATGGCATAGCCGGGGTCGGCTCCGCGTTCCATGCCCCCGGAAGCGTTGAGCACCAGAACATCCAGCCGTTCGATGGTGGAAAGCATTGCCGTAACGGCGTGTTGGTCGCACAGATCCGCCCCCACGGACACGGCGCTGCCCCCGGCAGCGATGATGCGCTCGACGACCTCGGCTGCGCGGCGGGCCTTTTCGCGATAGTTCACGACGATGTGGCGGCCGGGGCCGGCGAGTCGCACCGCGACCTCGGCACCGACCCCGCGTGAGGCCCCTGTGACAAGGACCGTCTGTGGACTATCCGGCATCTGCGGTGTCGGTGAGGTCGTAGTCGACAGCCACCCCGCCCCACGCCTCGCCCGAGCCGTAGGCGACCAGCATCGCCCTGCCCGACAACGGGATCGAGTTCTCGGCGACACATGCCCCGAGTGCGAGGGGGATCGATGCCGACGACGTGTTGCCGAAGTTCTCGACGCGGTCGACGAACACGGCACCACCGGTGTCGATTTCCTGTAGGCGCTCCAATATCCGGGAATTGGCCTGGTGGCCGATCAGGATCGAGGGCTTGATGTCGTTGTCCAGCAGGCGATTCACGGTGTCGGACATCGTCCGGACAGCACGGTGGTAGACCCGCATCCCATCGAGCGCAATGCCCTTGCCCAGCTGGCCGCGCATCAGATCCGCACCTTCACCGTCACATCCGGCGTGCCACTGGTGCTTTCGGAACTCCGCCCGGGGCTCGATGACGACGGCGGCAGCCCCGTCGCCGAACAGGGGACCGGTGTTGCGGTCGGTCTTGTCGAGCATCCGCGACATCGCCTCCACGCAACACACGATCACCGCCCCGCCGCCCGACTCGCACAGCGACAGCGCATTGATCAGGCCGTAGACGAAACCGCTACAGGCAGCGCTCATATCGAACGCCAAGACGTCGGTCGGTAGGCCGGACTTCGTCGCGACACTCTGCGCGATACCTGGCACCGCCCCGCCGGCAGAACTGCTGACGACGATCAGTGCCGAGAACGTGACACGGTCGCGGTGTCGTTGCACCAGCGGTGCGCAGACGCGTGCCGCGACGTCGTCGAGCTCGTCGGAGTCGTCCATCCACCAGCGCGCACCCACGCCCGTGCGCCTGCGGATCCATTCGTCGGTCAGCCCGATCGAGTCGAAGAACGAGTTCGGGATGTGCTCTCCGGTTGTCGCCGTGGCGATGTCGACGATCCCAGCGCTCATTCGGTCCCGATCAGTGCCCGGAAGTAGTCCTTGATCTGAGCGGGACTGGTGCAGTCGTCGACCTTTTCGAGGTCGGCGTCCACGCTGAACTCCTGTTCGAGCATCTCGACCATCTCGGCGATGTCGAGCGAGTCGAGGTCCAGATCCCAGATCGCCTTGTCGAAGTCGGAGACCTCGGCATCGGGCACCCGGCGGCGCACGAACTTCAGCACGATCGGGTTCATGCGTTCGTCGATGGATGGCATTGTTTCGCCTTTCAGATCACTCGTGGAGCCTGTACAACACGGAACCGGAAGTCGTGATCGACCGGGCTGCGACGACGATTTCGGCCACCGTGCCCGGCTTCTCGGCCAACAAGTCGACACTGCTCTTGTCGGTCTCGAGGACGGCGACGACGTCACCGCGCTCGACTTTGTCCCCCACTGTGACAAGCCATTCGATGACGAGCGCCTCCGTCAGCCCGTGACCGAATTCCGGAACGAGGATGTCGATGCTGTCGCTCACCTGCACGTCTCCTCGATCGCCCTCACGATGCCGGCGACATCGATGAGGTAGTCCTTCTCGAAATGGGCGGGCGGGTAGGTCCTCCGCTCCGGCGCCAGCCGCCGTGGCGGCGTCCGCAGCGTATCCCATGCCCGCTCGGTCACGGCGGCTACGAGTTCTGCTCCCACACCGCAGAATTCGATCGCTTCGTGTACGACGAGGAGGCGCCCGGTCCGCGCGACCGATTCGATCACCGTGCCGGTGTCCATCGGTGCTATCCATCGCAGGTCGACGACCTCGACGTCGATCGAGCCCTCGAGAACCTGGGCGGCGCGCAGCACGTCATCCAGCATTGCTCCGTATCCGGCGACGGTGATGTCGGGATTGCTGCCGCCACGGCGCACCAGGCGTGCGCCCTCGGGGGAACTGGCCTGCGGGGTCTCGCGGGGCTGGAGGCGGCGGTTCCAGTACAGGCGCTTGGGTTCGAAGAAGACCACGGGTGTTCCGAGATCGACGGCGTACGAGAGCATGTCGGCAGCGTCGTCGGGATGTGATGGGTAGGCGACGTGCAGTCCCGGCGAGTGTGCGAAGAGTGCCTCGTTGGATTCGCTGTGATGCTCGACAGCCCTGATCCCGCCGCCGACCGGGATCCGTATCACCAGGTGCAGCGGCATGTCGTCGTTCCATCGGGCTGGGATGCGCGCCGCCTGGGTGACGATCTGATTCATGGCGGGGTAGACGAAGCCCTCGAACTGGATCTCGCAGATGGGCTTGAGCCCGCTCATCGCCATTCCGATGGCCTGTCCGACGATGGAGGACTCGGCGAGCACAGCGTCGCGAACGCGGTTGCGGCCGAAGCGTTCCTGCAGACCGCGCGTGACGCGGAAAACGCCTCCCAGGGCACCGATATCCTGCCCGATCAGTACGACCGAGCTGTCGTCGTCCATCAACCGGTGCAGCGCGCCGTTGAGCGAGTCCGCCAGGCTGGCGGTGCGGGTGCTGGTCATTTCCCGAGCGCCTCGATCAGGCGTTGCCCGGCAGCCATCGCCTCAGTGTCGGTGCGCTCCAACCAGGAATCGTCGACAACGCCCTCGCTGTACAGCAGTTGCCGGTAGCGGGCGACCTGATCGTCGGCCGCCGCGGCGGCGATCTCGTCGCGATCGCGATACAGCGTGTGGGCGTCGGAACTGCTGTGCCCCGCTGTGCGGATGGTGCGCAGTTCGATCAGACCCGGCGATCCCGTGGCCTGCACATGGCGCCACGCCTCGACGCAGTGCACGTAGGTGCTGTCGGGTTCGGTGGCGTCCACAGACCAGGACTTGATGCCGAACCCGTTGGCACGCGTGGAAATGCCGGTCAGCATCTGGTCGCGGCTGGGTTTGGAGATGGCCCAGCCGTTGTTCTGGCAGATGAAGAGCACCGGGGCGGATTCGACGGCGGCGAGGTTCATGGCCTCGGAGACATCTCCCTCGCTGGTGGCACCATCGCCGAAGTAGACCGCGACGGGTTCGGTCGAGCCCTGGAGTCGCTGTCCGAGGGCATAGCCCACGGCGTGCAGGGTCTGGGCGCCCACGACGAGCGTGTAGGGAAAGAACCTGTGCTCTCGCGGCTTCCATCCGCAGAACGTGCGGCCGGCCCATTGCGCGACGACGTCGACCCCGTCGATGCCCCGGGCGATGGCGACGGCGTGTTCTCGATAGCTGGGGAAAATGGTGGCAGTGTCGGCCAGCGCCATTGCGGAACCGACCTGAGCCGCTTCCTGCCCGCGGCAGGAGAGCCACAGATCGACCGAGCCCTGATTCTGCAGCCGGCCGGCTTCGTCGTCCACCGCGCGCGTGACGATCATGTGGCGAAGCATCAGGCGCCGGGTGTCGGCGTCAATCTCGTTTGCTGACAGCGGCGCTGAACTCTGGTCATGGTGCTCGACAACGCTGCGCGAGAGTCCGTTCACGTTGTGCCCACCACGCTCGGTTCATGCGCGACGGGGTGCTTTTTCGGGCAAGGCGAAGTCACGTTTGTGCCAACCATTGACATGGTCGCCTCCGAAGCTCGGCGGTCAGCCCGCGATATTCAATTTGCCAGTCGGTCAGTCGCGTAACGCAAAGGAAGAGTCAGCAATTCGTTTGCAAACTCATGGACCTGTAATCTACACCACCGTCGAATTTCGGCATGGTCGATCGGGTGGCAACGGGTGCGGTCAGCACCCTGCAGGCCGCCGACCATCTCGGAGGTGAAGCAACACTGCGTGAATTGCTCGAACGTGGATCTCTACCGGGGCGCGACGGCCGTTCCACACGACAGCGCCGGCGAGGCGGCGGAAACGTCGGCGTCCACGCACGTGCGTGAAGTGCCCGCTCGGCGCGCGACGAGCGCCGCGGCGTCCCTCGCGGCAGTGGCCGCGCGCAGTCCGTTCAGTGTGACCACCACGGCGAAGCCGTCGTGATCGCCGGTCGTCGTGGTGGCGGTGTTGTATGCGTTGTCCAGCGAGACCATCCCGCCCGATGTCGCCCGTCCGCTCGCGATCAGCTGCGCGGCAAGGGCGTCACGGGCCGCGTTCGACGAGATATAGCCGTGGCGGGGCAGCCCCTGATAGAAGACGAACTCCTCGGTGCTGAACGAGCCGCTCCAGACGTATCCGGTCGCAGTCTCGACGGGGTCGGGCCCGAAGATCCGGCCGTGGTTGTTGGGCAGCAGGAAAAAGTCGTCCGAGTAGCCCACCAGAAGGCCACGCGGCTGTTGACGATAGCGCTCGCCGTCGATGAGTCCACGGAATCCGGTGCTGTGTATGAGGCGGGGTGGGAATCCGGCGCGGCGCATGGCGGCGTTGAGTCGCCAGGTGGCCTCGAGGGAAGACCTCGATGTCGGATCGACGATGACGACGTTGATCGCTTCGAGCACCGTCCTGCCCTGGTAGGGCAAGCCGCCGTAGTCGGCGATGTCGCCGCTCGAATCGAGCATCCACTTGCCGATGTCGCCGTACTCCGTGGAGGTTTCGTCGTCGGCGGAGGGTGCTTCCTCGTCTGCGGCCTCCTCGGCTTCGATGTCCGTGTCAGGTTCGGCGCCATCGCGGTCGTCGCGATCACCGCCACGTCGAACACCGTCAAGGGATGACGGCGGCGTCGAGCCGGGGTCGTCGGCCCCTGGGTCGGTGTCGGTCCTTGTTTCGGATTCGTCGTCGGCAGTGTCGCGGGACGGACGCGTGGACGAGCTCTTGGTGGTGCGGGAATGGTCCGCCGACTGCGCCGAGCTCGCTTCGGAGCTCGCGGCGGGCTCGGCACTGGCAATCGCAGAGCCGCCGGCGACGGCGGCGCCGATACCCAGGGCGACGGCAAGCAGTCCGACCCGGCCTACGTATCCAGCGGAGGATCCGATTTTTGACGAACCCGTCGAATCAGATTGCTGTGCCGCGATATACGACACGCTGTGTCGACCCATGCAGATGCCCCCATCCCCCGATGCCGGGTACGCGAACGTAGTGCCCGCTGTCTCCGGCGAGGGGGAGCCTATACCGCGTCGTGCAGATTCGGCAAACGTTTGCCCAGGGTGTCAGACCCCTGCGGGGATGTCCGCGGGGGCGGGCTCCACCGTCACCTTGATCGCTTCGCCCTTCTTGACGATCTGGAACGCGTCGAGCACGTCGTCGAGCGGGATGTGGCGGGTGATCAGATCCTTGACGGGCACCTGGCCGGTCGAGATGTACTCGAGGGCACGCTTGTTGTGTTCGGGTGCAGAACCGTTGGCGCCGTGGATGTGCAGCTGGCGGTAGTGCACGAGGTTCGAGTCGCACGTGATCGTCGGGTCGGTCTTGGGCAGACCGCCGAAGAAGGAGATGCGCCCGTTGCGTGCGGCCATCGAGATCGCCTGCTCCTGGGCGATATTGGCGGCCGTGGCGGTGATGACGACGTCGGCGCCACGCCCACCCGTGAGCTCCATGACCTTCTCGACGACGTCCACCTCGGCGGCGTTGATGACCCCGTCGGGGTTCACGGCATCGGCCGACATCTTCAACCGCGCATCGTTGACGTCGACCAGATAGATCGGCCCGCACTTGTGGACGCCACGGGCGATGCGGATGTGCATGCAGCCGATCGGCCCCGCCCCGAACACCACCACGGTGTCGCCCTCTTCGATTCCGAGCAGCTCCTGCGCGTTGATGGCGCATGCGAACGGCTCCGCCGCGGACGCCTCGTCGAAGCCGACATTGTCCGGAATGCGGTTCAGCCCATCCACTTTGAGCACCTGCCGCGGCACGATCATGAACTCGGCGAAGCCGCCGTCGTACTGGTAACCCATCGAGGTCTGGTTCTGGCATACCGCCATCCAGCCCTTGCGGCACTCATGGCATTCACCGCAGGGCACCGCCGCGATCACCTGAACACGATCGCCCACCTGCCAGTTGCTGCCGTAGGTCGCGTTGACTTCGGCACCCACCTCGACGATCTCGCCGGCAATCTCATGGCCGATGGTGCGCGGCGGGGTGAGGTTCTGGTGGCCGTTGTAGAAGATCTTGACGTCGGTGCCGCAGGTTGAACAGTTGCGCACCCGCAGCTTCACCTCGTCGGGCGCGCACGTCGGCTCCGGGACGTCTTCGAGTCGGACGTCTTCGGGGGCGTAGAAGCGCAAGGCCTTCATGGTGGGTAGTCCTCTCGACGGCGCCATCGGTGTGCTCTTGACCACTGTATCTGCCAACCGGGCACAAAACCACTCAAAATTTTGACCGATTTTGACCGAATGCTTGCAATCATGCCCATTTGTGCGGTGTACTGGGCTTTACAGAGGGATGTGACCGTTATCACCCGCCGCTGAGACCACAAATCGGAGGACTTGATGTCGCAAGCAACGATCCAAGACGCGCCGCCGCGGACAGGGGTGCGAGTGCGCGTGCAGAAGCTGGGCACCGCACTGTCCAACATGGTCATGCCCAACATCGGCGCTTTCATCGCCTGGGGCCTGATCACCGCGCTGTTCATCGAGCAGGGCTGGTTGCAGGGCATCTTCGCGAGCCTGAAGAACCCCGATGGCTGGGTTGCCCAGATCGGCGGCTGGGGCTCGTACGACGGCGCCGGAATCGTCGGCCCGATGATCACCTACCTGCTGCCGATCCTCATCGGTTACACCGGTGGACGCATGGTCCACGGCAACCGCGGCGCGGTGGTCGGCGCGATCGCCACCATCGGCGTGGTGACGGGTGCCGACGTCCCGATGTTCATGGGCGCCATGATCATGGGACCGCTCGGCGGGTGGTGCATGAAGAAGCTCGACGCGCTGTGGGAAGGCAAGATCCGCCCCGGCTTCGAGATGCTCGTCGACAATTTCTCCGCAGGCATCCTGGGCATGATCCTGGCGGTCTTCGGGTTCTTCGCCATCGGACCGATCGTCTCGGCGTTCACCCGTGGCGCAGGCAACGCCGTCGACTTCCTCGTCGACAACGATCTGCTGCCACTCACCTCCATCCTGATCGAGCCCGCCAAGGTGCTGTTCCTCAACAACGCCATCAACCACGGCGTGCTGACCCCGCTCGGCACCACACAGGCTCTCGAGACCGGCAAGTCGATCCTGTTCCTGCTGGAGACCAACCCGGGCCCCGGCCTCGGAATTCTGTTGGCGTTCATGTTCTTCGGCAAGGGTGCCGCACGTGCGTCGGCTCCGGGCGCGGCGATCATCCAGTTCTTCGGCGGCATCCACGAGATCTACTTCCCCTATGTGCTGATGAAGCCGAAGCTCATCATCGCGACCATCCTGGGCGGCATGACCGGCGTCTTCATCAACGTTCTGTTCGGCTCGGGACTTCGCGCACCGGCCGCGCCCGGTTCGATCATCGCGATCTACGCCCAGACCGCGAGCGGCAGCTTCCTGGGCGTGACGCTGTCGGTCCTGGGTGCGACCACGGTGTCGTTCCTCGTGGCTGCGTTCCTACTCAAGACGGACAAGGCCACCGACGAACCGGATCTGGCCGCCGCGACCGCGTCGATGGAGTCGATGAAGGGTAAGAAGTCGAGCGTCGCCTCCCATCTCGTCGGTGCAGGAGACGGCTCAACCGGACCCATCAAATCGATCGTGTTCGCCTGCGACGCGGGCATGGGCTCGTCGGCCATGGGGGCCTCGGTGCTGCGCAGAAAGATTCAGCAGGCCGGCTTCGGAGACGTCAAGGTCACCAACTCGGCGATCTCCAACCTCACCGACACCTACGACCTGGTGGTGTCACACCGGGATCTGACGGCGCGGGCGAGCCAGAAGACCGGTTCGGCGATCCACGTGTCCGTGGACGACTTCATGAGCAGCCCGCGCTACGACGAGATCGTCGAGCAGCTCAAGGCGTCGAACGGCGGCGGCGTCGCGACGGCCGTGGTCGAGGACGACGAGCCTGCTGCTACGGGTGAGGACGTGTTGCCGCTGTCGTCGATCGTCATGAACGGTTCGGCGACGTCGACGGCCGATGCGATCACCGAGGCCGGTCAGCTGCTGGTCGCCGCCGGCGCGGTCGAGCCCGCCTATGTGGACGCGATGCACGAACGCGAGAGCTCGATCTCCACCTACATGGGCAACGGACTGGCCATTCCGCATGGCACCAACGAAGCCAAGGACGCCATCCGGCGCACCGGGCTGTCCATCGTCCGCTACGCCGAGCCGGTCGACTGGAACGGCAAGCCTGCCGAGTTCGTCGTCGGTATCGCCGGTGCGGGCAAGGACCACATGGCCCTGCTGACCAAGATCGCGCAGGTGTTCCTCAAGGCCGACGAGGTCACGCGCCTGCGGGAGGCCACGACGGCAGAGGAGGTCAGGTCGATCTTGATGGGTTCCCAAAAGTAGCCTGTCCTGGTGGATTCCGAGAGCCGCCAGAGCCGGATCGTCGAATTCGCCCGCACCCGCGGGCGGGTGGACGTCGCCTCGCTCGCGACCGAACTCGATGTCGCGAGCGAGACGATTCGGCGTGACCTCAAGGTGCTGGCCGGCCGCCGCTTGCTCAAGCGGGTGCACGGAGGCGCAGTCCCCATGGAGACCGCGGCTTTCGAATCGGGGGTCGAGTACCGAAGTCAGGTGGACCTGGCGCAAAAGCACCGGATCGCAGGCGCGGCCGCCCAACTGCTGCACGGAGCCGAGACCGTGTACCTGGATGAAGGTTTCACGCCGCGGCTGATCGCCGAGCGTCTCGCCGAAGAGGAGCTCACGGTGGTCACGTCGTCGCTGCTGGCGGCGGAGGCGCTGGCGCACAGCCGCACCGTGACCGTGCTTCTGCTCGGAGGACGGATGAGGGGCCGCACGTTGGCGACGGTGGATCACTGGGCGGTGGACATGCTCGCGAGCCTGGTGATCGATGTGGCTTACCTTGGCACGAACGCGATTTCGTTGGAGCACGGCTTGACGACACCCGATCCTGCCGTCGCCGCGGTGAAGAGCACCGCCGTCGCGGTGGCACGCAGACCCGTTCTCGTCGCCGCCCACTCGAAATTCGGAGAAAGCAGCTTCTGCCGCTTCGCGAAGGTCTCCGACTTCGAATCGATCGTCACGGGATCGGAGCTCGATCCCCACGACGCGCGGCGCTACGAGGCCTTGGGGCCGGTCGTCATTCGCGCGTAGCCGGCCTAGCTGTCGGCGAGAAGTCGCGTCACCGGTCCTGCGAGTGCCTGTCCCAGCGTGACATTGGCCTGCGCGGTGAGATGGAGTCCGTCCACCCCATCGGTGGAAATCACCGAACCTGCATCGAAGAACGGCACTGGGCTAGTCCTCGATGATGGCGTCCACCTCGTCGTCGCCGGGGACACGCTGTCGTTCGTCGTCGTCGACCACTGTGAAGAAGGAGTCGCCGTCTTCGGGGGTGCCGTCGATTTGCCCGAGGTTGCGGCGCGTCGGTCGGTCGTCCAGCGGCTCCGCATCGGGGGTGATGTCGGGGACCTCCGCCGCGAGTTGCTCGTCGAGGGTCTGGTGCTCCTCGGCTTCGATCCACCGATCGGGCGGGTCGACGACGATGTCGCCGTCGTCGTTGCGGACCTCGTCGGAGTCGAGCGATTCGCTCGGGCTCAGGGTGTCGTCGGGTCCGCCATCGTCATAGTCGCCGTCCATGCCAACGAGTGTGCCCGATCGGCCGTCCGATCAACCGAGCCGGGATCGCGCCTCGTCCAGTACCGCCTGGATGTCGCTCCACGTTCGGCGCACGATTTCGGCCGCGGGCTGCAGGTCGGTGATCCGGGACGACACCTGACCGGTGTTGGCGACGCTGGCATCGAGATCGCCCTCGAAGTAGAGGTCGGTGATGCGTCCCAGCAGTTGGGCAGACGGGTCGTGCTCACCGATGCGGGCGGCGAGCCCCGTGCGCAGCACCCGCATCGTCGGGTTGCCCGGGACGTCGAGCAGGATCGTGCCCGCATCGTCGGCCGCGACGATCGCGTCCTTGAAGTTTGCATGCACTGCTGCCTCCACGCTGGCGAGCATGCGCGTACCCATCTGCAGTCCCTCGGCGCCCAGGACCACCGCTGCCGCAGCGGAGCGGGCGTCGCATATGCCGCCCGCGCAGATGAGTGGCAGGTCGACATGGGCGGCGACCAGCGGGAGCAGCACCATCGTCGACGCACCGAGCGCGGACTTGAAGCCGCCGCCCTCCACACCCTCGACCACCAGCGCGTCGACCCCCGCGTCGGCCGCCTTCAGCGCGCCTTTGAGCGAGCCGACCACGTGCACCACCGTCATGCCGGCGTCGTGCAGCCGCGACGTGAACAGCGCCGGGTCGCCGGCGGAGGTGAAGACGTGTCGAACCCCGGCCGAAGCCAGGACCTCGACGATCGACGGATCCCGCTTCCACCCCTGGATCATCAGGTTCGCCGCGACCGGGCGGTCGGTGAGTTCGCGCACCCGCAGCAGGTCTGCCCGTCCTTCGGGGGTCAGCGTCTCCAGCATCCCGAGTCCGCCGCCCTCGGACACCGCCGCCGCAAGTTCCGCACGCGCGATGTAGGTCATCGGCGCCTGCACGACCGGGTATTCGACGCCGAGCAGTTCTTGGATGCGATTGGTCACGGCCGTAACCATATGCTGCTACCGTCCGCCTGTGTATCGGGTGATTCAGTGGGGCACTGGGGCCGTCGGATCGGAAATGATAACGGCGATTCTCGACCATCGGGACGACCTGGAACTCGTGGGCGCCAGGGTGTACTCCGACGACAAGCACGGCGCCGACATCGGGATGATCCTGGGCCGCGAACCGATCGGCGTCACCGCCACCACGGATGTCGACGAGATCCTCGCGATGGACGCCGATTGCGTGCTCTACACCCCGCGGACCGCGCGGGTCGACGACGTGTGTGCCGTCCTGGCCAGCGGAAAGAACGTCGCCACCATGGCCTTCATGTTCCATCCACGCCGGATGGCGGCCGACGACCGCGACAGGGTGCTCGCCGCCTGCGAGCGGGGCGCTACCTCGGTGCACGGCAGCGGTCTGAATCCCGGCAACCTGTCGGGGGTTCTGCCACTGGCGCTTTCGGGTATGAGTCGCACCATCGAGAAGATCACGCTGCAGGAGCGTGCCGACTGGTCGGCCTACGAAAGCACCGGGATCACGTTCGACAACATGGCCTTCGGCGATCCGGTGGAGTCGATCAGTCCGACCGCCACCGAGTTCCTGGCGTTCAACAGCTCGATCTTCTCCGAGCAGGTCTGGTTCATCGGGGATGCCTTGAAAGCCGATCTCGACGAGGTGACCGCGACCGTCGAAGCTGTTGCCGCACAGCAAGACCACCAGATCTTCGACCATCTGCTGCGGGCCGGGACGACGGCGGGGCAGCGGTGGAACTGGACGGGACTCCGCGACGGTGAACCGCTCGTGGAGATCGAGGCGCTGTGGACGGTCGGCAACGAATACCCGAACCACTGGCCGAGGCCTCGGCACGGTTGGACGTTGACCATCGAAGGTGATCCGACGATGCAGACGCACTTCTTCTCACTCGCGAGCCTTCGCCGGGAGGCCAGTATGGAAGAGCACGTGCGATCGGCGAACGTCGCGACGGCGATGCAGGTACTCAATGCCGTTTCCGCGGTGTGTGACGCGCCACCGGGGTTCGCGACGACGGCGACGCTGCCGCTCATTTACAGCGGCAGCGGTTTTCGCCGGGGATAGCGTCAGCGTGCGACGGTGATCACCCTGCTGATTCTCAGTGTGCTGGTGTCCAGGCGAAGTCGCGTGTGCTCGGTTTCGCGTCCCTGGTCGGCGCAGCGATTCGGGCCGAAGAAGATGGCGACGTTGTTGCCCGGACCCTGTGTGCTGGGAAACATGAGCCCGTCGACCTGCCCGGGGAATGCATACCGGAAGTACTCGGTGAATACCTGGGTGGGAACGTATTCGATGTGCTCGCGACCGTCGAGTTCGACCGGCAGCGTCAGATCGTGGATGAATCGGTCGAGGAACCGGATGACGAAGTACTCAAGGTGGGCGGCGGCGTCGAAGATGCTCGGGGGTGTGGGCAAATTCGTCAGGTCGATGAGCCGGATCTCCCCAGTGGGGGTGAACTCGCCTGTGACCACATAGCGATGCGCAGCGTGGGCGCCCGCCTCGGCGATGGCCGTCGCGCGGTCGGTCGCGCCGTAGAACATGCTGATGCCCGCCGGGCTCATCCGGTTGGAGGCAGCTCGCTCGGGTGGTGGGGGACCGAGATCTGAGGCGTGTAACCATTGCGAAGCCTCCTTCTCCGAGGTCGCCATGCGAGCCCTGAAGAGTCGGCCGGGGCACGGTGCGGGCCACACCGCCGGATTGTTCTCACCTAGATCGGACACGGCTTTGAGTAATTGCATGGCCGTCATGTCGTCGCCGCTACCGGGGCCGGTTCTCTTCGCGGCGAAGAAGTACCGCATCTCATGTTTGACGAGATGCTTGAACGCTTCCCAGCTGTAGGCCAGCTGTTCGAACCGGTTGCCGCTCCGGTGTTCCCGGGGTGCCCAGTAGGGATTCCGGCCGAGTTCGGTCAACACATCGGCGACGAGTCCACTGTGCGAGATGCCCGCTTCTCCAAGGATTTCGCGTCCGACCTGCTCCGGGTCCACGCCGGGGGTGCTCGCAGGCTCGAAGTGGACGCCGACTCCGACCATGAATGCTTCGAAGAACACGTCTAGCGCCGCGGCGAAGGGCGCTGACGCAGACAGTCCGCAGTAGCTGCAGTGGGTTTCGGTGGCCTGCGTCGTGATGTGGTTGCGCAGGATCGGGTCTTCGACATGCGCGGGACAGACGGCGCGCGGCGGGTGGGACAGCGGATGGTCCTCAGCCGTAGAACATCGTCCAGTAGTCGGCCGACCAGGCTCCGCCGTCACACTTGAGCGGAACTCCGTCGGGGCTCTGCGCGACACCGGAGGAATCGCAGGGTGAACGCAGCGTACGAACGCCGACCAGCGGAGGCGACGAGATCCAGGTGCTCTTCGAGTTGCAGGCCAACGTGTTGCCGGACGCGTCGAAACCGTAGTTGTAGCGTGTGTTCTGGGTGCAGTGCTCGCCGAGCTGCGCCTCGGTGTTGACGTAGGGCACGCAGTCAGCCCCGTCGCAGACGCCCGGCAGCGCCGACGCGTTGCCGGCGGCGATGAGCGGCATTGCGAAGAGACCACCGGCGATCGCCGTCACTGCCATCAGCTTCATGGGTTACACCCTAGATCTCCCGACGGGGGCGGCGGGCGGGCTTGCCCGCATTGCCACCGCAGCACGCCTCAGGGCGTAGGCTCATGGTCCATGAAGTCGCTGGTCGGGGTGCTGTCGGCCGGACTGCTGTCGTCGGCAGCTCTGGTCACGGCGCCGGCATCGAACGCCGACGTCGTCGCCTATCTGGTCAACGTGCACGTCCGTCCGGGTTACAACTTCCCCAACGCCGACGCCGCGATCGCGTACGGCAACTCGATCTGCGCGCGCGTCGCGTCGAAGATGAGCTACGCCGATCTGGTGAACCAGGTGAAAGCCGACTTCCGAACCACCGACTACTACCAGGCGGGATACCTGATCAATCAGGCCGTGAACGAACTCTGTCCCCCGCAGATCTGGCAGCTGCGGCAGTCGGCCGCCGGCTATACACCCTTCTGAGCGCGAGTGCGCGCGGCCAGGGTCGCGCGGTCGACCAACAATCGGCAGACGCGCTCCTCGTCGGCGAACCACGGGAACCGAGGCATGCTGCTGCGCAAAGATGTGTAGCCGTGCAGCCCCGCCCACAGCAGGGCTGCGTCCTCCTCGGCTGAACCGCTTGTGATGTCGGTGGCTTCGGAGATCGCAGCTGCCAGGATGGCGAACGACTCGGCGCCGTTGGCGTAGAGGAAGGCCCGGTTACCGTCGGCCGGCAGCTCGCTGCGCTCCAACGTCCGGCGACGTTCGAACAGCGTCAGGTACCGCTCGGGCTGTTCGACTCCGAAGTCGATATAGGCCTTGCAGATCGCGAAGAGGCGTTCGCCGGGCTCCGCACCGTCCCGCGCCGCCTTCAACAGTGTCGACAACTCCGCGAAGGTCCGGTCCACAAGGGCGTCGACCATGGCCCTCCCGTCCGCGAAGTGAGCGTAGATCGACGGCGCTGACACGCCGACTTCTCGGGCGACGGCACGCAGAGTCACGTCGTCTTCGTTTCCGGTGCGCTCAAGGATTCGTTGCGCGCCGGCGAGCAGTTCGTCGCGCAGCCGAGTGCCCTCGCCCCGCGGGTTGCGCTGACGTGCCGGCATCGCGCCTCCGATCGAGTAAACGGCTGTAAGTCTAGGCCGGGAATTATGTTTACTGCTGTGTGTTTACAACCGTAAGGTTTAATTCGGCACTGTGACCAGTGCACGTCAGGAGGATCGCCGCGATGACAGAAAAATCGACCGCGCCCACCAGTCGGTCTGTCCGGTCTCGCAGGCACATCCCGTGGCTCGCCGTGCTGCTGACGTCACTGGCCGTCGCGGTGTTCTCGCCGTCGCAATACTTCGCCGGAACGTTGGGGACGCTGGCCGAGCGCGGCGTGGGTCTCGCCGGTACCTATGCCGAGCGTCCCACCCTGATCCAGTACGTGTTCTACATCCATATCGTGTCCGCGGGCGTGGCACTGCTGATAGGCGGATTTCAATTCTCCCGCCGGTTGCGGCAGCGGTCCCGTCGCGCACACCGCTGGATCGGCCGAAGCTACGTCGCGGCGGTGTCGGTCGGTGCCGCCTCGGGGCTGGTGATGGCGTTCTTCAGCTCGGTGGGGTTCACGGGATTTTTCGGCTTCGGAACGCTTGCGGCACTGTGGCTTTGGACCACATACCGCGGATACCGGAGCGCCCGTGAAGGGGACTTCGCCGAACATCAGGCATGGATGATCCGCAGCTTCGCGCTGACCTACGCGGCGCCGACGCTGCGGATGTGGTTCTTTATGCTGATCCTGATCCAAATGCCGTTCGGTGTCGACCTGGACGTCGCCGCCGCGAACGCCTATGCGCCGGTACCGTTTCTGTGCTGGCTGCCCAATGTGGTCGTCGCCGAATTCCTGATCCGCCGGCGCGGACTCCCGTCCTTGATCCGCGCCGGCGCATCGGAGGTCGCTAGGGGCAGGTCACCTCGATCTCGAACGGCTTGTTGACCGGCTGCATCGGGTTGGCCATGTCGACGCCCGTCGCGGTGCCCGAGATCTTGTAGGTCTTGTCGTCCTTCTCCACCTTGGCCTCGCCCTGTCCCGCACCGCTGGCGTAGCCGAGCGTGACACCGTTGACATTGCCGAGGCCGACCGAGACGACAGTGGGCGAATCGCCTGTGGTGACAACTGCGCCGACGCCGGTCGACGCATCGCCGATCGCGATGTTGGTGTTGCCGCCCATGTCAGAGCAGACGACGGTGCCCGTGACCTCCTGGTCGGTCCCGTCGATGGTGACGGTGCTCTTGCCCTCGGCCGCTGCGGCCTGGGAGGTCTCCCCGGAGGTCTCGGACTTATCTGAGCCGCAGCCCGACAGGCCTGCGATGATCATCGCTGCGCCACCCACTGCAACGAGGATGTTGCGGTTCATCGTGGTACTCCTTTGCGTCATGTGATTCGCCGAGACCGCGAATCATCTCGAGCAGTATGATCACAGAAATGCGTTCAGCAGGCGATCTTGATCTGAAAGTTGCCTGTTGTTCGAAAGCTGGGGTTGTCCGTGTCGAAACCGTCGGCGGTTCCCTGGATGTCGTAGGTCCGCCCGGTCATCGTCACCGTCGCCTCGCCACCGAGCCCTTCGTTGTAGCTGCCGGTGAAGCCCCCGAGGTCGAGAATGCCGACCTCGCGGACGACGAGCTCGTCCTGGCTCTCGATCATGGCCGAGATGCCCGGTGCCTCGGGGTTGCCCGGGTCGCCGGTCCTCATCATCATCAGTCTCCCCGCCGGGTCGCACTGCACGGAGTTGGTGGTGCCCACATCGGCACCGTTCACGGTGATCTGCGCGGTCCCCGCGACGAGGGTGCCGGGCTGTGGGGTGTACTCGGGAGGTTGTGACGAGCACCCGGCCAGTGCCAGCGCGGCCGCCATGGCCGAAGCAGTTCCAGTCCAGTGTGTGCGCACAGTGCAGAATCTACGACGTGACCGGCCCGTTTTTTAGTGTTGATGCGGATTTACCAGGACGGCTCGGCCGCACAGGGACGATCCGGACGCCCCACGGCGACATTCAGACTCCCGCCTTCATCGCGGTGGGCACCCAGGCGACCGTCAAGGCCGTCCTGCCCGAGACCATGAAACAAGTTGGCGCGCAAGCGATTCTCGCCAATGCCTACCACCTGTACCTGCAGCCGGGCCCCGATATAGTCGACGAGGCGGGCGGTCTCGGCGCGTTCATGAACTGGCCTGGCCCGACATTCACCGACAGCGGCGGGTTTCAGGTGATGTCACTGGGCGTCGGATTCAAGAAGGTACTGGCGATGGACACCGATCGGGTCCAGGCCGACGACATCATCGCCGAAGGCAAGGAGCGTCTCGCCCACGTCGACGACGACGGGGTGACGTTCCGGTCCCATCTCGATGGGTCGACGCACCGGTTCACTCCGGAGGTGTCGATCGGCATCCAGCATCAGCTGGGTGCCGACATCATCTTCGCGTTCGATGAGCTGACCACCCTCGTCAACACCCGCGCGTATCAAGAGAGTTCGGTGCGGCGCACCCACGAGTGGGCGGTGCGGTGCCTGGCCGAGCATCGCAGGCTCTCGGAGATCCGGTCGCACAAGCCGCCGCAGGCGCTGTTCGGCGTGGTGCAGGGCGCGCAGTACGAGGACTTGCGCCGACAGGCCACCCGGGGATTGCTCGAGATCGTCGACGAGGACGGGAGGGGGTTCGACGGGTACGGAATCGGAGGCGCCTTGGAAAAACAGAACCTCGCGACCATCGTCGGGTGGGTCACCAGTGAACTGCCCGCCGACAAGCCGCGGCACCTGCTGGGCATCAGCGAGCCCGACGATCTCTTCGCCGCCGTCGAAGCAGGCGCCGACACGTTCGACTGTGTTTCGCCGTCGCGGGTCGCGCGCAACGCTGCGGTGTACTCGGTGCACGGCCGCTACAACATCACCGGGTCGCGGTATCGCCGCGATTTCACGCCGATCGACGCCGAATGCGACTGCTACACGTGCGCCAACTACACGCGGGCGTACGTGCACCACCTGTTCAAGGCCAAGGAGCTGCTGGCCGCGACGCTGTGCACGATCCACAACGAACGGTTCGTGATCCGCCTGCTCGACGACATCCGGGCCGCGATCCCGGCCGGCCGTTTCGACGAGCTGCGCGACCACGTCTTGGGGCGCTATTACGCGGCCAAGTCCTGACCGCACTGCGCCGACCGTGGGCCGCGTGCACGCGGATCGGCCCAATGGCGTACACAGCCCCGACGTTCGGCACTTCTCACCAGCGTCTTCTTAGACGCGTGCACAATAACAACATGACGACCGCCGCCCAACCGCAGTCACTGCTGGTGCAGATGCTCGATCCCGCCGTTCGGGCAGACCCGTATCCCGTCTACGACCAGATCCGGACCCAAGGGCCGATACATCTGCCGGGCAACAACCTGACGGTCTTCGCGAGCTACGCCCACTGCGACGAGGTGTTGCGTCATCCCGCCGCGGCGAGCGATCGGCTGAAGTCCACCGTGGCCAAGCGGGCGATCGCCGAGGGTGCGCAGCCGCGCCCGTTCGGGCCGCCGGGCTTCCTGTTCCTCGACCCGCCGGACCACACCCGGTTGCGCAGGCTGGTCAGCAAGGCGTTCGTGCCCAAGGTGGTCAAGGCGCTGGAACCTGACATCGTCGCGATGGTCGACAGGCTCCTCGACGAGGCCGACGGGGTGTGGGATGCCGTCGCCGGGCTGGCGTATCCGCTTCCGGTCGCGGTGATCTGCCGCCTGCTCGGTATCCCGCTGGAGGATGAGCCGCAGTTCAGCGCCGCGTCGGCGTTGCTGGCGCAGGGACTCGATCCGTTCTTCACGGTGACGGGATCGACCGACGGAAACTTCGATCAGCGGATGGAGGCGGGGCTGTGGTTGCGCGGGTATCTGCGCGACCTGATCTCCAAGCGCCGGAAAGACCCCGGCGACGATCTGATGTCGGGGTTGATCCATGTCGAGGAATCGGGGGACCAACTGACCGAGGACGAGATCGTCGCGACATGCAACCTGCTACTCATCGCCGGGCACGAGACGACGGTGAACCTGATCGCCAACGCAGCCTTGGCGCTGTTGCGCGACCGCGACCGGTGGTCGGCTCTGGTCGCCGACCCGCAGCGGGCTCCGGCGGTCGCCGAGGAGACGTTGCGCTACGACCCACCCGTGCAGCTGGTGGGCCGAATCGCGGCCGAGGACATCACGATTGGGGGCACCACCGTTGCGCAGGGCGACAACATGCTGCTGCTGACAGCTGCCGCCAACCGCGACCCGGACGCCGTCGAGCGGCCCGACGAGTTCGATCCGGACCGCGAGACGATCCGTCATCTCGGGTTCGGCAAAGGGCCGCACTTCTGCCTCGGCGCCCCGCTGGCGCGGCTGGAGGCCGCCGTCGCACTGACCGCGCTGACGTCACGCTTCCCGAACGCCGAACTCGCCGAGGAGCCGACCTACAAGCAGAATGTGACGCTGCGCGGGATGGCGGAACTGCTGATTCTCACGGGTTAGTTGCGGAGCCGCGGACAGCGGCCCGCACTGCTGATCGCAACCAGCGGTGTCGACGGTCGTTGTCGTAGGCGGGATGCCAGATCATTCGGTATGGCAGTCGTCGGAACTCTCTGGGCGCGGGCACGATTCGGACACGGTGAATCGGTGGCCAAAGGTTGGCCAGGCTCTCGGGAATCGTTGCCACCAGGCCGGTGCCGACGAGTATCAACGGCACCGCTGAGTGGTATGGCACGGTAACCGCCGGCGTGCGCTGCCTACCGAGCGCGCGCAGCGGGAGATCGACATCGGGCTGGATGCCGTCGGCGACATCCACGACGAGGTGCCGCAGTCGACAGTAGTCGTCCAGGCTGAGACCGCTTTCGATGGTCGGGTGGTCGGCATCGGCCACGCACACGAACCGCTCGGTCAGAAGTTCGGACGACGTGAGGTCAGAAGCCATGAAGCCGCCGAAGAGTCCGAGATCAACGCTTCCCCGATGGATCTGCTCGGCGGCTGTCTCGAATCGCCAGCTGTGGAACCGTATTGGGGCATCGGGGGAATCGGCCGTCAGCCTGGCGCAGATGGCCGCCCCGTAGGTATGGACGGCGAAGTCGGTACCTGCGATGTCGACGCGAGCGCTCGCCGAAGCGGGATCGAACGAGTCGGGGGAGACGAGGGCTTCGAGGGCGGGCAGCACCTCGGCGAGCTGGGTGTGCAGCACCTGGGCGCGGGCAGTGAGTCGGTAACCGTCCCGATCCCGGACGAGCAACTCGTCGCCGAGAAGGTTTCGAAGTCGTTGCAACGCCCGGCTGGTCGCCGGCTGACTCAACCCCAGCCGAGTCGCAGACCGGGAGATGTGCCGCTCGTCGAGCAGCACCGCCAACGCGGGAATCAGGTTGAGGTCGGCCCGAAGGGTATGCATCACATGCATGGTGCTGATCATAGGAATGCATGAGATTTATGGATGTCGTTCTGGCAACGTCGAGTTGTATCGGCTGACCGCACTCCCAGAAAGGACACATCGCATGAAGATCTCCGGAAACACCGTGTTCATCCCAGGTGCGACCAGCGGCATCGGCCTCGCTCTGGCGCATGCGCTGGCAGACAGGGGGAACACCGTCGTCGTCGGCGGCCGGCGCACCGAACTCCTCGAGCAGATCGCCGCCGACCGACCCGAGCTGGGCACCGTGCAGATCGACACCACCGATCCGGCGAGCATCCGGGCAGCTGCCGCCGATGTCCTCTCGCGGTTTCCCGGGCTCGACACCATCATTGCGATGGCCGGGATCATGAAAGTCGAGGACTGGCATCACACGGAGGGCTTCCTGGAGTCCGCCGAAGCCGTCGTCGCGACCAACGTCCTCGGTCCCATCCGGTTGCTCGCCGCCTTCATCCACCACCTGCAGGCCCGTCCGTCGGCCGCTGTCATCACCGTTTCCTCGGGGCTCGCCTTTGCGCCGTTGAAGGCGACCCCGAGCTACAACGCGTCGAAAGCGGCGATCCACATGCTGACCGAATCGATTCGACTGCAGCTGGCCGACACCAACATCGAGTTCAAAGAACTCATACCCCCGTCTGTTGCCACCGACCTGCTTCCCGGACAGCGGGAGAGCAGCTTTGCGATGCCGCTGGACGACTTCGTCTCGGAGGTCATGAGCATTCTCGAGTCCGAACCGGAGGCCGAGGAGATTCAGGTCGAGCGCGTGAAATTCCTGCGCTACGGCGAGGCCCGCGGCGATTACGACAAGGTCGTCGAGACGTTGAACAGCGCTGATCCGCACGGAAATTGAGAGCGAAGCAATCACGGACCGGTTGAAGGCCGAGATGCTGCACCGCACAGGGCTTTCCGAACTCCTGCGGGTCGCGGTCTAGGTGAGCGCCTCGATCACCTCGCGGGCTGCGCGCTCACCCGCTTCCACGGCACCCTCCATGTAGGCGCTCCATTCCGTGGCGGTGTCGGTGGATGCCCAATGGATGGGACCGATCGGCTCGGCCAGTGCAGGGCCGTAGGTCGTCCACACCAGCGGTCCGCAGTTGGCGTTGTAGCAGCCCCGGGTCCACTGCCTGCTGCCCCACTCGCCGTCGAGGTAGTGCAGCGGTTTGGCGGCCTTGTCTCCGAAGTGGCGTACCAGTTCGGCGGTCAGCGCGGCACGCCGTTCCTCCTCCGACCAGTGGCTGTGGGTGCGGGCCTGCTCGCCCTCCAGGAACAGCAGGATGACACCGTGGTCGTCGCCGAGGATGCAGGTGTCGTTCGACATCCGCGCGGGGCCGATGTCGGAGATCAGCTGGCCGTTGAGGCCGTCGGTTCGCCAGAACGGTTCGTCGTAGACGAAGAACGCCTTCATGGCGGCCGAGTTCGGCATGCGCTGCGTGAGCTGGTCGCGGTAGCCCGACAGCGGCGGGTCGTAGCCGATGCGCCCGGCGAGCATGGGGGACAGCGCGACGATGACCCGCCTGCCCTTGGCGGTGCGTCCCCCGCGGCAGTGGACGGTGACGCTGTCGGTGCCGTGCTCGATCAACTGCACGGGGGACTCGAACACGATGTGGTCTGAGACCAGGGCGGCGAGCCGGTTCGGGATCTCCGCGGTCCCTCCGACGAACCTCGTCGTCTGCGCGCCGCCTTCGGACTCGGCGAACAACTCCGACGTGACGCCACAGGTCTGGATCGTGAAGAGCAGGTGCAGGAATGACACCTCGACCGTCGGGACCGCGAGGATCCCGACGGTGCAGATCTCCAGCAGCGTCCGCGCCACCGGCGACAAACCCTGGGCGTCGTACCAGGCGCCGGCGGTGATGGCGTCCCATTCGGCGGCGTGCGGGGCGGTCCACGGCGTGGCCGGCGATACCTCGGCGGCCAGCTCGTCGAGACGCCGCAGCACCTTCTCCAGCTCGGCCAGCTCGTCGGTGAAACGTGAGTGAAAATCGTTGCCGCGCAACACTCCTGTGCCGGCGAGCTCATACGATGTTTCGCCGTCGTCGTACTGTGGGTAGGTTTGGACCCCGAGTTCGGCCGCGAGCGCGAACATCCGGTGGTGGGTGTCACCGATCCACTGCGCGCCGAGTTCCATCGGCAGGCCGCCCAGCTGCTCGGTGAGGATGCGTCCACCGACCCGATTGTCGGCTTCGAGGATCAGCGGTGTGAGTCCCGCCTGCAGAACCGTGCGGGCGGCGATCAGCCCCGACAGTCCCGCACCGACGATGAGGACGTCTGCTTCCTGGGTTGCCATGTCGGACACCCTCTCACGTCAGCTCCTACAGCGGGTTGAGGATTCGCTGCAAAAACTGGCGGGTCCGCTCCTCCTGGGGGTCGCCGATGACGGCCGCGGGCGGGCCCTGCTCCAGGATCACCCCCCGGTCGGTGAACAGCACCTGGTCGGAAACCTGTCGGGCGAACTGGATCTCGTGCGTGACGACGACCAGCGTCCAGCCTTCGACAGCGAGGTCCCTGATCACTGCGAGGACCTCGCCGACGAGTTCGGGATCGAGCGCCGACGTCGGCTCGTCGAAGAGCACCACCTTCGGCTTGAGCGCCAACGCCCGCGCGATGCCGACGCGCTGCTGCTGCCCGCCGGAAAGCTGGAACGGGTACTGGTCGCGCTTGTCGGCCAACCCGACCTGGTCCAGGAGCTCGAGGGCTTCAGCGTCGACCTCGTCCTTCGGACGCCGTTGGGCGACCACCGGACCCTCGGTGACGTTCTCCAGCACCGTCTTGTGCGGAAACAGGTTGTGCGACTGGAACACGAAGCCGCTCTGTGCGCGGTAGCGGCGCAAGTCGTCTTTACGCACCGGCTTTGCGGCGAAGTCGATCTCGGCGTCGCCGACGCGGATCACCCCGGAGTCGGCAACGTCGAGCGCGTTCAGGGTCCGCAGCAGCGTCGTCTTGCCCGAACCGGACGGCCCGATGATCGCGGTCGCGGTCCCGCGTGCAACGGTGAACGAAACCCCCTGCAGGACATGCAGTTCGCCGAACGATTTGCGGACGTCCTGCGCGACGATCCGGTTCTCTGGCTGACCTTCGGTCACTTGGCCACGTACCTTTCCAGTCGTCGTTCGAATCTGGCCTGGCCGAACGACAGCACCAGGCAGATCACCCAGTAGTAGACGGCGGCGGTGCCGTAGAGGGCGAAGAACTCGAAGGTCGGCGCCGCGATGATCTGGGCCTGCCGCAGGAGCTCGGTGACCAGAATGGTCGAGGCCAGGGAGGTGTCTTTCACCAACGAGATCAACGTGTTCGACAGCGGCGGCACCGCGACCCGGGTGGCCTGCGGCAGGATGATCCGTCGCAGCGTGCCGACATAGTTCAGGCCGATCGTCTCCGCCGCCTCCCATTGCCCCTTCGGGATGCTCTGGATCGCCGAGCGGATGATCTCGGCTGCGTAGCCGCCGACGTTGAGGCTGAACGCGATGACGGCCGCCGGGAACGGGTCGATCTTGACGCCGAACTCGGGCAGCGCGAAGAACACGATGAACAATTGCACCAGCAGCGGGGTTCCGCGGATCAGCGAGATGTAGAAGCGTGCAAGGTTGGAGAGCACGACGTTGGAGGACAGCCGCGCCAAAGCGACTCCCAGCGCGATGACCAGACCGATGACGAAGCTGATGATCGTCAACGGGATTGTCATCGTCAGCGCGGCCTTGGCCAACGGCCACAGATTGTCGAGTACCAGTTGCAGGGCCGACCTCGGCTGCGGCGCCGCGGCGTCCTGGCCCCCGGATGCGTTGGTCTTGAGGTACTTCTGCGATATCTGGGCGAGCGTGCCGTCGGCCTTGAGCTCGCCGATCGCTGCGTTGAGGTCGGGGAGCAGACCGCTGTTCTTGCGTGCCGCGAAGCCCTGTTCGCTCTTCTCGCCGGTGGTGCCCGCGATCTTGACGGACGTGTCGTTGGTGGTGGCCAGATAGTCGTAGATCGACAGGCTGTCGTTGACCACGACGTCGACCCGGCCCTGGCTCAGCAGCGCCATCGCCTGGGTGAGTCCCTCCACCGATTCGATGCGCGCCCCCGCATCGCGGGCGACCTGCGCCCAGTTGCTGGTGGTGCTCTGTGCGGCGGTCTTGCCCCGCAGATCGGCGAGCGTCTTGATCGTGTCGTCGTCGGCGCGCGTGACGATGACGCCCTCGCCGATGGCGTACGGCTCGGACAGGTCGTACTTCTGCTGCCGCTCCTCGCTGATCGTGACCTGGTTGGCGACGACGTCGAAGCGGTTGGCTTCGAGCGCGGCGAAGATCGAATCCCACGGGGTCTCGACGAATTCGACGTTGACGCCGAGCTTCTCACCGACGGCGCGTGCGACGTCGACGTCGTATCCGGTGAGCTGCCCGGTGGCCGGGTCGTGATAGCTGAACGGCGCGTAGGTGCCCTCGGTGCCGACCCGCAGCACGCCGCTGGACTCGACGGAGTTCTCGCCGGTGCCCGACGACCCGCAAGACGTGAGCAGTACCGCGAGCGCTGCGATGAGCGCAGGCAGGACTCGTCGTGGATAGCGCATCGGCGGACCGTAGCAATCTATCCGGAGCCGCCCAAGAGTTCTGCTCACCCGGGCCGGTATACCCACGGCGTGCGAGGTAATAGCCGGGGGTCGAACTCGTCGAGCATCTCGTCGACGGTGTGCCCTCGATACCCCAGTGAGTCGGCGATCTGGGTCAGCGCCTCGGGCACACCGATCTCGGCGAGAGTGACCGCGCCGTCGCGTTTGGCCAGGCGCGCGCCGTCGGCGTTCAGCACGAGGGGCACGTGGGCGTAGACCGGTTGCGGGTGCCCGAGCAGCTCGGCCAGGTAGGCCTGCCGGGGCGACGAGGACAGCAGGTCGTCGCCGCGCACCACCTGGTCGATCCCCGACGCGGCATCGTCGACGACGACCGCGAGGTTGTAGGCGGGCACACCGTCACCGCGACGCACGACGAAATCGTCGACCACCCCGGTGTAGTCGCCGTGCAGGGCGTCGGTGACGGTGAATTCGGTGACGGCGGTGCGCAACCGCAGCGCCGGCGGTCGTCCCGTCTCCGCCCGCCGGCGGTCGCGCGCCGAGTCGCTGAGGTCCCGGCAGGTACCCGGGTAGGCGCCGTGGGGCGCGTGGGGCGCGCGCGGCGCCTGGGCGATGTCTCTTCTGGTGCAGTAACACTCGAAGAGCAGTCCACGGTCGCGAAGCGTGTCGACGACCGCCTCGTAGCGCTCTGCATGCTCGGTCTGCCGAGTTGCAGGCCCGTCCCATGTGATACCGATGGCAGCCAGGTCCGCGAGCTGGCGTTCGGCGATGTCGGTGAATGTGCGGTCGTCGAGGTCCTCGACGCGCATCAGAAAGCGGCGACCGGTCGAGCGGGCGAACAGCCATGCCAGCACAGCGGTTCGGAGGTTGCCGATGTGCAGATCGGCCGACGGACTCGGCGCGAACCTGCCTGCGCCGGGCGGGCCCGTCACCCCGCTTGGCTCTGCAGCGCCACCGACGCCGCGGCACCCGACGGTTGAGCACTGACGCCGCGGCCCTGCGCCGTGACGGCGAGCCGGGTGCGGTCGCCGCGGAAGAGGTCACGCGAGAACTCGCACGGGGTGTCGTTCTGGTCGTAAGTGACCCGGGTGATCAGCAGCAACGCGGATTTCGGTTTGATACCAAGGATTTTCGCCTCCTCAGGGGTTGCGCTGACGGCCTCGATGTGTTCGTCGGCGCGGGAGGCGACGAGCCCGTATTTGGTCTCCAGGATCTCGTAGAGAGAGCCACCCAGTTGCTGCTCGAGCAGACCCGGGAAGGCATCGGCCGGAAACTGCGCCAGCTCCAGCGAGATCGGGGACCCGTCGGCGAGGCGAACCCGCTGAATCTCGACGACGAAGTCGTCGACGGTGATACCGAGTGCCTGCCGGGTGGTGGCGTCGGGCGCGCCGATCTTGGTCGAGAGCACCCGCGTCCCGGCGACGTAGCCCTGGCTGGCGAGGAATGCCGGGACCCCGACCACGTCGGAGAGGTTGCGCTGCACTTGCGCGTGGCTGATGAAAATACCCCCGGAGCGGCCGATGACGCGGTCGATCAGCCCTGCCTCTTCCAGCGCTGCGAGCACCTGGCGCAGGCTTGACCTGCTGGTGCGGTAGTGCTCGGCCAGTTCGCGTTCGCTGCCGAGCTTGGTTCCAGGAACCCCGGCGTTGATCTCGGCAACGATCCGGCGCCGTAGCTCCTCGGTCTGCGTGGGCACGGCACCTCCTGGCCGATCAATTTGGTATGACCAAATCTAGGATAGGCCCCGTCAGAGGTCGGCGAGGGCCTCCGGCGATTCGGGGAGAATCTGGCCGCCGTCGACCACCAGCGACTGGCCGGTGATGTAGGCCGCCTCGTCGGTGGCGAAGAACAGTGCCGCGTTGCCGATGTCGGCCACCGCCCCCAGCCGGCCCTGGGGAACAGCTGCGGCCATCTGATCCATGTAGGCCTGGCCCATCTCGATCAGGCCCTCGGTGACGATGTTGCCCGGCAGCACCGCGTTGACGGTGATCTTCTTGGGGGCCAGCTCGATCGCGGCGGTGCGCACGAAGCCCAGCTGCGCGGCCTTGCTCGCGCCGTAGTGTGACCAGCCGGGGAATCCGGTGATCGGGCCGGTGATCGACGACGTGATGATCACCCGGCCGTGCCCACTTGCCGCCAGTGGTTCCAGGGCCGCCTGCACGATGTAGACGGTGCCTTTGAAGTTCACGCCCATGACCTGCTCGAGGTCCTCGGGCGTAAGGTCGGCCAAGCGGCCGGACGGGAAGATGCCCGCATTGGCGCACACGATGTCGAGGCCCCCGTTGCGTTCGACGGCGGTCGCGACGACCCGGCGGCAGTCGTCGGGACTTGTCACGTCGGCGGCGATCCCGGTGACGGAACCGGGAGCGTCGGCGAGATCAGCGGTGGTGGCGTCGATGTCGGCCTGGGTGCGTCCGGTGATGACGACGTTGACGCCGGCCCGGGCGAACGTCTCGGCGATGCCTCGCCCGATGCCCTTACTCCCGCCCGTGACGACGGCCGAACGGCCGTGTAGCGAATTGAACATGCGTATCGCGCCTTTCACTCAGTGCTCAGGTCAGCCGGTGGCCGTCGGAGGACAGGTAGCGTTCGGCGAGCGTGCAGCTGCCCGCGGCGTAGGTGACGGAGATGGCCTGGGATTCCTTGGAGTGGCTGTGCGTTCCCATCCAGGCCAGTAGGAGCAACCGGCGCAGAAGGACGAACGAGGCCAGCATGTCCTCGTCGCGCGCATCCATGGGGCGTCGGCTCCGATAGCCGCTGACCCAGGCGTCCTGCCATTCGGGCACCGACGGATGATCCTCGAAGAAGGACACCGCGGTGCCGAAGTCGTAGAAATACCAACCGAATCCGCAGTCGTCGAAGTCGATGACCGTGATGGTGTCCCCGTCGACGAGCAGGTTGGCCAGCCGGAGGTCGGCATGCACCAGACCGAATGTGTCGGGGCCGGTGCCGTACTCGGCGAGCCGGTCGTGCAGCAGCTTCTCGGCGCGCTCCAGCACGGCGGCTTCCTGCGCGCCCACTCCGACGGCGTCGCGCCAGCGGCCCCACCGGGGTGAGTCGCCGAGGCTGTGCTCCCAGTCCCAGGCGAACCGACTGAACTCCGCGGGCCGTTGCCAGCTGCGGGCGTGGTCGTGCAGCGCGGCGGTGATGCAGCCGAGGCTGTGGAAATCCGTTGTCTTGACCGAGTTCTCGTCGGGCTCGGCGCCCGGGACCATTTCAAAGTGCACGACGTATCGCTCCACCCCGTCATGGGTGACGGTGACGACTCGGCGACCGTCGCGGGCGGGCAGGACGGTGGGCACGACGAGGTCGCTGTCACGCCGCAACGCGTCCAGCCAGCTCAGCTCCGACTCGATCTGGTCGCGCCGATGGTAATCCTTGCGGTGCACCCGAAGGATCGAGCGGTGCCCGGTGCCGGGCTCCTCGACGGCGTAGGTGGCGTTCTCGGACAGGTTGAGAAGCCGAAGCGCCGAGCCCTGCGGCAGGTCGAATTCCGCCAGCGCCTCTTCGGCGACCGCAACGTCATCACTTACCGCCATCGTCGGAGACTACTTCGCGGCGGAGGCTTCGGCAGCGGCGAGCTGCGCTCGCTCGACCGCGAGCTCGACGCGATCGAGTACGTCCCGGCACAGTTCGAGGCTCAGCAGCAGGCCTGGCTTGAACTGCAGCACACGGGGATCCAGCGTCGAGAAGATCGCCCACACACCGTTCTCGTAGAGCTCGCGCATCACGAACTTGGCGCCCTCGGGATGATCGAACTCCAGACCGATGACGACACCGTTCTGCCGGATCCCGACGAACCAGTCGGGGTGCTTGGCCTGGATGCGCGCCAGGCCGGTGGCGAAGAAGTCGGCGATCTGGGCGACCGACGACCGGACCTCGGGCCTGCCGGTGATCTCCAGCGTCTTGATGGCGGCGACACACCCGAGCTCAGCGCCTCCGAACGTGGAGATGTGCCCGAAGCCGTCCTGGTAAAGCCATTGCGCCGCACGATCGCTGAGCAGGGCGGCGGTGATCGGGTACATCCCGCCCGACAGGCCCTTGCCGGTCACCATGATGTCGGGGTCGATGCCGTGTTTGGTGATGCCCCACATCTCGCCGGTGCGCATCAGCCCGGTTTGCACCTCGTCGGCGATGTAGAGCGCGTCGTAGCGTTCGCAGAGATCCTTGACCGCCTCGAGGTAACCGGCCGGCGGCAGGGGGAACCCGTACGTCGCCGGAATGGTCTCCATGATCACCGCCGCCACGTCCCTGCCGCGCAGTGCCTGGTCCATCGCATCGACGTCGCCGAACGGAACCTGGACGAACTCGTCGGGGCGGTCCGCCAGGAACAGCTTGGCGAAACGGTCGTCGCCGGTGGCCACGGCCAGTCCGGTGTGGCCGTGGTAGGCCTTCACGATCGAGACGATCTTGCGGCGCTGTGTCGCATGCCTGGCACTCTTGAGCGCGATGTCGATGGCCTCACCGCCGCCGGACCCGAAAGCCACCTTGGTCAGCGACGCCGGAGCGGACTCGACCAGACGCTGAGCCAGCGCGGTCCGCGCGACCGAGGGAAAGTGGTGGTTGCCGACGTCGAAGTACTGCATCCCGTCGATGATTGCTTGCATCACTTCGGGATTGCGGTGGCCGAGGTTGTATGTGCCGCCGTTGAGGTGCATGTCGATGAGCCGGCGACCGCTCATGTCCCAGAGGAAGTAGTCCTGTCTACGGTCGATGACGAGGTCGACGCCGGAGTCAGTCCAGAACTGCGTCTTGTCGGGGTTCCAGAACTTTTTCGACAGTTCCAGAACCTGGGCCTTGGACTCGAACGAGAATGCGCCGTAGTCGTGCACCGGCCCAACGTAAAAGGTCGGACCATTTGTGTCAACATATCGGCCACAGCGCTTGCGCGGCGTAATTGGTAGTGCCAATATGTCTCAGGTCCACCATTGTGGCCCAGGCCACAATGTGTCCGACTGTGGGCTGTACCAGCAGCTTTCCAGCGCTCCCGAAGGGATCGAGTAGATGAGCGAAGACGTCGTTCCCCGCGAAACCGCGCCGGCGGATTCAGTCCAGCGCCTCAAGCGAAACGCCGTCGGTACGGTCGGCGTCATCTTCATGGCGGTCGCGACCGCGGCCCCCATCACCGCGATGGTCGGCAACGTCCCGATCGCTGTCGGATTCGGAAACGGATCACACGCCCCGGCCGGTTACCTGGTGGCGACCATCGTGCTCGGGCTGTTCGCAATCGGCTACGCGACGATGGCCAAGCACATCACGGCGACCGGCGCGTTCTACGGCTACATCTCGCACGGCCTCGGCCGCGTGATGGGCATGGCCAGCGGCCTGATCATCACCATGGCCTACATCGTGTTCGAGGGCTCGCTGATCGGCATCTTCTCCTACTTCTTCGCCGACTTCGCCGCCACGCAGTTTGGGATCACCGTGCCGTGGCTCGCACCGGCGCTGCTGATGCTGGTGCTGAATTGCGTGCTGACCTATTTCGACGTGAACCTGACCGCCAAGGTGCTCGGCGTCTTCCTGATCACCGAGATCTTCATGCTCTCGCTCGGCGCCCTGGCCGTGCTGTTCAAGGGTGGCGGCCCTGAGGGCTTCGCTGTCGCGGAGACGCTCAATCCGGTCGGTGCGTTCACACCGGCGGCCGGAATCGCGGGTGCCAGCGCCGGACTCGGCCTGTTCTTCGCGTTCTGGTCATGGGTGGGCTTCGAATCGACCGCCATGTACGGCGAGGAATCCAAGAACCCGAAGAAGATCATCCCCCGCGCCACCATGATCGCGGTGCTCGGTGTCGGACTGTTCTACGTGTTCATCTCATGGATGGCCATCGCCGGTACGGGACCGCAGAAAGCCGTTGAGCTGGCCCAGGATTCCGCGACGGCGGGCAACATCTTCTTCGACCCCGTGCAGGCCACCTACGGGGACTGGGCCATTGCGCTGTTCAAGTTGCTCCTGGTGACCGGTTCCTTTGCCTGTGGCATGGCGTTCCACAACTGCGCATCGCGCTACCTGTACGCACTCGGTCGCGAAGGCCTGTCCTCGGGGCTGCAGAAGACACTGGGCGCCACCCACCACAAGCACGGTTCGCCCTACATCGCGTCGTTCGTGCAGTCCGCCATCACGCTGGTGCTCATCCTCGCGTTCTTCGCCGCCGACATGGATCCTTACGTCCACCTGTACGGCCTGCTCGCCATCCTGGGCACCATGGCGATCCTCATCGTGCAGTCGCTGTGTGCCTTCGCGGTGATCGCGTTCTTCCACTTCCACAAGAACCACCCGTCGAGCGCGCACTGGTTCAAGACGTTCCTCGCCCCACTGCTCGGCGGTGTCGGCATGCTGTACGTGGTGTACCTGCTGTGGGTTCACAAGGACACCGCGGCCGGCGCCGCATCCGGCACGTTGCTGTTCAAGCTGACACCATGGATCGTGGTCGGCCTGTTCGCCCTCGGCGCCGCGATCGCGTTGTACTTCAAGTTCAACGACCCGCGACGGTACGAGTTGATCGGACGGATCGTCTACGAGGACAGCGAAATCCGGGACTAGCAGTTCGCGAGTAGGAGGGCGTCTTGGCTGACGAGTTGGGCAGGTTCCGGGTACTCAACTCGAAGCCGGTCAACCTCGACGGGTTCAGCGTCCCGGACGCCGCGCTCGGCCTGGTGGCGATGCGCAGCCCCCATGACCCCTCCCCGTCGCTGGTGGTCAGCGGCGGGGAGGTGACTCAACTCGACGGCAAAGACGCCGCAGAGTTCGACGTCATCGACGAGTTCATCGCCCGCTACGGCATCGACCTCGAGGTCGCCGAGGAGGCAATGGCGCTCGACGACGTCACGCTGGCTCGGATGGCGGTGGACATCAATGTGCCTCGCGCGGAAGTGGTTCGGCTGATCGGCGGAACCACTCCGGCGAAGCTGGCCCGAGTCATCGCGGTGATGTCACCGGTCGAGATGCAGATGGCGATGGCCAAGATGCGGGCACGGCGCACCCCGAGCAACCAGGCGCACGTCACCAACCAGCTCGACGACCCGCTGCTGATCGCCGCCGATGCGGCCTCCGCGGTCGCCTACGGATTCCGTGAGGTGGAGACGACGGTGCCGGTGCTGGGCGACGCACCGTCCAACGCGGTTGCGCTGCTGATCGGTTCGCAGGTCGGCTCCCCGGGTGCGATGGCCCAGTGCTCCATCGAAGAGGCCCTGGAGCTACGCCTGGGCCTGCGCGGCCTGACGTCGTACGCCGAGACGATCTCGATCTACGGCACCGAGCAGGTGTTTGTCGACGGCGACGACACCCCGTTCAGCAAGGCGATCCTGACCTCGGCATACGCGTCGCGCGGTCTGAAGATGCGTGTCACCAGTGGCGGCGGCGCCGAGGTACTGATGGGCGCCGCCGAGAAGTGCTCGATCCTGTACCTCGAATCGCGCTGTGTCTCACTGGCGCGTGCGCTCGGATCGCAGGGCGTGCAGAACGGAGGTATCGACGGGGTCGGGGTGGTGGCATCGGTACCGGACGGCATGAAGGAACTGCTCGCCGAGAACCTGATGGTCATGATGCGCGACCTCGAATCGTGCGCGGGCAACGACAACCTGATCTCCGAATCGGACATCCGCCGCAGCGCCCACACGCTGCCGGTCCTGTTGGCCGGTGCCGACTTCATCTTCTCCGGGTTCGGCTCGATTCCCCGCTACGACAATGCGTTCGCCCTGTCGAATTTCAACTCCGATGACATGGACGATTTCCTGGTGCTGCAACGGGACTGGGGCGCCGACGGCGGTCTGCGGACGGTGACACCGCAGCATCTGGAGTCCGTGCGCCGGCGCGCAGCCAAAGCCGTTCAGGCCGTATACCGCGACCTGGGCCTGGCCGACTACGACGACGCCCGCGTGGAGGAAGTGGTGGCCGCCAACGGTTCCCGCGACCTCCCTGCCGGCCACCCGAAGATGGTGGCAGAAGCCGCAGCGTCGATCGAGGCCAGACAATTGACGGTGTTCGACGTGATCGCGTCGCTGCACCGTACCGGCTACGCCGAGGAAGCCGAGGCCATCACGACGCTGACTCGCGAGCGACTCCGCGGTGACCAGCTGCAGACGTCGGCCATCTTCGACGACCAGTTCCGGGTGCTGTCCAAGCTGACCGACCCCAACGACTACACCGGCCCGGCAACGGGTTACGCACCGACCGAAGAGCGCCGCGCGGAGATCGATGCCGTCCGGCAGGCACGCAGCGGGGCGGAACTGACAGCCGACCAGGACGAGCATCGCGGCCACGTCACCGTCACCGACATCGAGCCCGCGAAACAGGGCAGCGACCCGCGCGAAGTGTGCATCGGTTTGTCGCCCGCGTGGGGCCGCAGCGTGTGGCTGAGCCTGTGCGGGCTCACCATCGGGGAGGTGCTGCGGCAGATCTCGGCGGGACTGGAGGAAGAGGGCTGCATCGCCAGGACGGTGCGGGTGCGCTCGACCATCGACGTCGGCCTGATCGGGCTGACCGCGGCCCGGCTGTCGGGTTCGGGTATCGGAATCGGCCTGCAGGGCAAGGGCACAGCGCTCATCCACCGCCGCGACCTGGCGCCGCTGGCCAACCTCGAACTGTTCAGTGTGGCGCCCCTGCTGACCGCGAAGATGTACCGCGAGCTGGGCAAGAACGCGGCCCGCCACGCCAAGGGCATGGCGCCGGTACCCATCTTCACCGGCGGCACCGACGAGTCCATCTCCGCGCGCTACCACGCCAGGGCGGTCGCGCTCGTCGCATTGGAACGGCAGGCGTCCGAACCCGGCCAGCCTCCGATGACGGTGAGGGTCGAGCACTCATGAGCGAGATCACGGTCCAGAATGCCGTCGACGGGAAGCTCGGGCTGGGTGATCTGCGGATGGAGCCGGCTGTTCTGGCGCATCAGGCCGCCGTAGCGGAGGAGGGCGGCAACCCACAGCTTGCCGAGAACTTCCGCCGCGCAGCTGAACTGGCGACGATCGACGACGAGCAGGTGATGGCGCTGTACGAGGCGCTCCGACCGCACCGATCGACAGCCGCCGAGCTCGAGGAGCTGCGGACGTCGCTGCTCGCCGGCGGAGCACCGCGGTGCGCGGCGCTCGTCGAGCAGGCCGCGGCCGCATACGCGCGCCGCGGTCTTCTGCGTTGACCCGCACGGTCGCCGGTATCGACATCGGCAACCACACCACTGAGATCGTGCTCGCCCGCATCGACGGCGAGGCGGTCACCACGATCGCGCACGACCAGGCGCCGACCCGGGGACGTAAAGGGAGCGCGGAATCGCTGGACGGTGCCGCGGCATTGCTGCACAGAATCGAGGTCAGCGCGGGGGTGGCCGCCGACGAACTCCTGCTGTCGGCGCTGCGGCCCGTCGACACCGCGACCGCGCCGATACCCGCCGCGTTCTCGCCGTCCGCACCGGTGCGCAGCCTGCGCCGTCCGGACGCGAGCACACCGGCCGGCACCGGATACGGTGTCGGCCGGCATGTTCGGCTCGTCGACCTCGATGCACACCGGGTAGACGGGCCGGTGGTGGTATCGGTCGACGACACCGTCGACTTCGAAGTCGCCGCGCGCGAGATCACCTCGGCGGTCGCACGTGGTTGGCAGGTGGTCGGTGTGGTGGCCGCTCAGGACGATGCCGTGCTGATCCGCAATCGCATCCCAGTGGATGTGCCGGTGGTCGACGAGGCGGACGTGGCGGGACTGGCGCCGGGCGCGCTGGTGGCCGTCGAGGTCGTCGAAGAGGGGCGCGCCTACCGGGCGATGGCGGATCCGATCGCACTGTCGGCGGCATTGCGGCTGCCGCCCGGCAGCTTGCGCGAGGTGGCCGAATTCTGCCGGGAGCTGGCCGATTCGGCGGCGATCGCGGTGACACCGCGCACCGAACCCGCAGTGCCCCCCGCGGCGGACGAGGACTGGGTCGATATCCGGGGCGACGGTGGCACCGGCGATGTCACAGTGCGGTACTCGCCCGCCGAGGCGCACGCGGTGCTGCGCCGTTCAGTGCCGGGACGGGTCACCGGCGTGCGTCTGCAGGCCCTACCCGCTGCGTCCGAGGGGCTCGCCGTCCACGACGCGTTCTTCACCGACCTGGCGTCGATCGACAACGGCGCATGGCTGCGTCGCGGTGTCGCCGACGCCGCTGGCACGGTGGTGGCATTGCTGGCCGCCGAGGAAGCGGCCGATGCCGCAGCCGTGTTGACCGACCTGACGGGGCGGCCGGCGCGCACACTGGCGACGGAACCGGAAGCGGCCGCGTGGGGGGCGCGCACCACCCCCGGGTTGCCTGCCGGATCGTTCGTCTGCGATATCGGCGGCGGCACAGTGGATCTCATCGGACCTCACCAGACGGTGGTGGCGGCCGGGGCCGGGGAATCCATCACCGTTGCCGTCGCTCGCGTGCTCGGCATCCCGCGTGCGCTGGCCGAGACGGTGAAGCGCACCCCGGCCGTGCGGGTCGAGGGCCCGCACGTCGCGCACGAAGAGGACGGCCGACGGGTGTTCCTGGACTCGCCGGCATCCTCGGACGCCATCGGCCGGCTGTGCACGCGGGGAAGCGCAGGCCTGGTGCCGTTCTCCAATCGCCTTGCCGCAGAGGAGTGGCGAAGCCTGCGGCTGGCGATCAAGCAGGAGACGGTCGCAGCCAATATCGCTCGCTGTTTCAGCGTATTTGACGAGCTGCCCACCGCGATGGTCCTGGCGGGCGGCGGAGCGCTCGACGACGAGTTGATGCGCACGGTCGGCGAAGCGCTCCGCGGTGTGCCGGTGGTGGTGGGACGAGCCAACATCGACGGCGTGCACGGCCCGCGGTTCGCGGTGGCCCGCGGGCTGGTCGCTATGTACGCGCGCCGGTAGGCAGACCTGCGATCGCGTGTGCGACGTGACCGCGCCAGTGGGCCGGGTCGATGCGGGTGACTGCCGAGTCACCCTGGAAGGCACTGGATATCACGTAGTCGGGCGTCACGTCGGCCAGCACGCGCAGGCTGGCGGCGATGGTGTCGGCATCGCTGGGCTGGTGGAATCCCTCGATGTAGCCGGCCCACCATTGCCCTTCGGTGTTGCGGACCAATGTGTCCCCGGTGAACAGATAACGACCCTCGGCACCGGACACCAGGTAGCAGACGCTGCCCGGCGAATGCCCTGGAGTGGGGATGATCTCCACACCGTTGTCGTCGGTGTGCCTGCCGCGCAGCGGTACGTCGACGTGCGCATGCGCCCGGATGTCGGGGATGTCATCCTTGGGCGCATGCAGCGTCGAGCCGAAGCGGGTGGCGATGCTCTTGAGCATCGGACCTGCCTCGTCGCGGTGTGACAGGTACTGGTCTCGCACGCCGCCGAGTTCGGCGAGTTCGTCGAAATCCGCATCGGTGGCGGGGGAGTAGAACAGCACATGGGACGGGGTCCACAGATACGCGTGGGTGGTGAGGCCGGGAAACGGCGAATCGGTGCGGGTTTCCCAGAGATCGCTGAGTACTTGTTTCATGCACCCAGGCTGCAACCTCAACCATTGTTTAGGTCAAGAGTGGGACGAACAGACACAAAGTCCGGCGTGCCGTCGGGGACACGCCGGAGTTTGCATCTGCTCGCGGGGTAACTCAGCCCAGTTCGGACAGCTGCTTCACCGTGGGGGCGATGCTGTCGATCCACTGAGCGGGCGAGCCGGTCGGCGGGAAGACGATCACCTCGTCGATGCCGAGCTCGGCGTAATCGCCCATGAGTCTGACGAATTCGTCGCGGGTGTCGGGTGCCGGGCTGAGGTCGTTGACCATGATGGTCTTGCGAATGGCGTCGTAGTCGCGCGCCGCGTCCTCACAGTGCCCACGCAACACGCGCAGCTTGTGGGCGACCTCGTCGGTCGAGGTGCCGAACAGGTTGCAGGCGTCGCCGTAGCGGGCGACCAGGCGTAGCGTCTTGCGCTCGCCGCTGCCACCGATGAGCACCTTCGGCTTGTTGATCGGCTGCGGGTTGCACAGGGTCTCCTGCAGTCGGTAGTGCTTGCCCTCGAACGGACCGTTGTTGTTCGGGTCCCACATCTGGTCGCAGATCTGCAGTGCCTCTTCGAGTCGCTCGAAGCGCTCTGCCAGGGGCGGGTACGGCACACCGAGGCCGACGTGCTCGCGCTCGAACCATGCCGCGCCGATACCGAGCACCGCGCGCCCGCCCGACAGCACGTCCACGGTCGTCACCGTCTTGGCGAGCAGCCCGGGGTGCCGATAGGTCACGCCGGTGACCAGAAGTCCCAGGCTGATCCGCGAGGTGTGTCCGGCGAGATAACCGAGCAGCGTGTAGCCCTCCAGCATGTTGGCCTCTGCGGGCAATCCGGTCGGCTCGATCTGGAAGAAGTGGTCCATGAACCACAGCGAGTTCGCACCGGCCTCCTCCGCCGCCGAACCGACCCTGGCGAGCTCGGGGCCGATCGCTGTGGTGCCGCCGTCGATGTCGAGAATGGGAATGCTGAGTCCGAGATCCATGTCAGGTACAAGCCGCTATCCGGGGCGGGCATTCCGGTTGGCAGCAACTTTGGCCCCGGGCCGAAAACGGCCAGCGGCTACTGGCGGGCCATCGCGACGCGCAACGCCTCCTCCGGGGACACCCGGTGTCCGTCCGCACCGGCCGCCTCGGCGATCGCGAGTTGGACACCCTTGACCGTGCCGGTGAACGCGGTGTCGCCCGCGCGGTAGTCGGGCGACACCGGCGATCCGGAATCCAGCCCGACGTCGCAACCGTCGTCGGCCGAGAAGATCATCGGCAGCGTGGCAGCCACCTCGCCGCTGCCGACCTGGTCGCCGTCGACGTAGAGCCGCACCGAGCCACCCCCGCCCAGCCCGTCGCCCCGATAGTCGAACTCCATCCGCACCTGGTGGTCACCGGCGGGCAGCGGTGATTCGGACTCGGCGAAGAAGTGCTGAATTCCGCCCAGGTTGTAGCAGTACTTCAGCTTGCCGTCGTGCGCGTAGAGAGCCCAGCCGCCGATGCTGGCGCCCTGGGCGATGATGACGCCGTCGACGCCACCGTCGGGCACCTGGATCTCCGCGGTGACCGAGTGAGACTTGTTCTTCAGGTTCAGCACGCAATTCTCCGAGAGGTGTCCCATGCCGCCGAACAGCAGCTGGGTGTTGCCGCGGATGAGAATGGGCCGGCCCGCGACGTCAGGGTTCATCCGTCGCGCGACATCGTCGTCGAGTGGCAACACGTTGTACCGCGTCGCCTCGATCAGCCACAGCCGTTGCAGCTCATGGAGTTTGTCGGGCATCTCGGCGGCCAGGTTGCGGGCTTGCGACCAGTCCCTGGTGGTGTCGTAGAGCTCCCAGACGTCGTCGTCGAAGGCAGGCACATCGTCTTCGACCAACAGCCACGGTGTCTTGTGTTTGGTGACCGCCGTCCAGCCCTTGTGGTAGATGCCGCGGTTACCGAACATCTCGAAGTACTGCGTCTGGTGACGGTCGGGCGCATCGGCGTCGTCGAACGAGTACAGCATGCTCACCCCCTCGATGGGGTGCTGCTGCACGCCGTTGACGAACAAGGGCTCCGGCAGCCCGGCGGCCTCCAGGATCGTCGGTGCGACGTCGATGACGTGGTGGAACTGCCAGCGCATCTCACCTTTGGCGTGAATAGCGTTGGGCCAGTGCACGATCGTGCCGTTGCGGGTGCCGCCGAAGTGGGAGGCCACCTGCTTGGTCCACTGGTAGGGCGTGTCCATCGCGTGCGCCCAGCCGACGGCGTAATGGTTGTAGGAATCGGGCCCGCCGAACTGATCGAGGCGCTCGGCCATGAACTCCGGGGTTTCGATCGCGGCCATGCCGTTGAAGTTCAGCATCTCGTTGTAGGTGCCGTTCAGCGTGCCCTCCGCTGACGCGCCGTTGTCGCCGATGATGTAGTAGATCAGCGTGTCGTCGAGCACGCCGAGCCGTTGCAGGCTCTCGATCAGGCGACCGACGTGATGGTCGGTGTATTCCAGGAAGCCGGCGTAGACCTCCATCTGCCGGCGTAGCACCGGTTTGAGGTCGTCGGGCATGTCATCCCAGGCCGGGATCTCGGCGTGTCGGGCGGTGAGCTCGCAGTCCGGCGGAATCACCCCGAGCTGCTTCTGGCGTGCAAAAGTGGCTTCGCGCAGGGCATCCCAGCCTTCGTCGAACTGGCCGCGATACTTGTCCGCCCACTCTTTCGGAACATGGTGCGGTGCGTGGGTCGCACCGGGGGCGAAGTAGACGAAGAACGGCTTGTCCGCGGCGAGCGCCTTTTGCTGTCCGATCCATGCGATCGCCTTGTCGGTCATGTCCGCCATGAAGTGGTACCCGTCCTCGGGCGTGCTCGTCACCTCGATGGGGTTGGTGCCCTCGAACAGCGTCGGATACCACTGGTTGGCCTCGCCGCCGATGAACCCGTAGAAGTACTCGAAACCTCCGCCGCCGGTCGGCCAGGCGTCGAAGGGGCCGATCGGGCTGGTTTCCCACACCGGCACCTCGTGGCATTTGCCGAATTGCGCCGTGTTGTAGCCGTTCAGCTTGAGCGTACGGGCGATCGGCGACATGGTGTTGGGTAGCACGGAGCTGTAACCGGGTGCACCCGTGGCAATCTCGGTGATACCGCCCATTCCGACCGAGTGGTGGTTGCGGCCGGTCAGCAGCGCCTGCCGGGTCGGCGAGCACAGTGCGGTGGTATGAAAGCGGTTGTATCGCAACCCGTCTACCGCCAACCTTTCGGCCGTCGGAGTTCGGCACGGTCCGCCGAAGGCACTCGATGCGCCGAAGCCGACGTCATCGAGCAGGATGACGAGCACATTCGGTGCGCCCTCGGGTGGCCGCACCGGCTCGATCGCCGGATAGCGGGTGTCGGGGTCCTTGGCGTCGTAGGTGATCAGTCCGGTCCGCGGCCGGCTGGGGATGGGCAGATGGGTCCGTTGCGTCATGTCGTGTTCTTTCCGCGCTGACCGGCTGATCATGATCAGGCTGACCCTAGAACGAAACCCGCATCCGCGCAGTCGTTGCGGGTGATTCAACTATTACGTCAGGCACTCGTGCGGCCGAGGCCCGGCACGATGTCATCGAGGCTGAACGTGACCGGTGTGTCGAGCTGCTCGTAGGTACACGAGCCGGGGTCGCGATCAGGCCGCCAGCGGTTGAATTGCGCTGTGTGCCGGAACCTCCGGCCTTCCATGTGGTCGTAGCGCACCTCGACCACGCGCTCGGGTCGCAGCGGGGTGAAGGACAGGTCTTTGCCTGCGTTCCAGCGCGACCCGCCGCCGTACTTGCGCACTACCTCGGGGTCGACGTGTGCAGCCCAGTTCCACGGATGATCCTCGAATGCCGTCACCAGCGGCTGCAGCTCGGTGAACAGCTCGCGGCGCCGGGCCATGGGGAACGCGCCGATCACCCCGACCGACGCCAGTGACCCGTCCGCGTCGTAGAGCCCGAGCAGCAGCGAACCGACTGCGTCGTCACCCGATTTGTGCACGCGATAACCCGCCACCACGCAGTCGGCGGTGCGCTGGTGTTTGATCTTGAACATCGTCCGCTTGTCCGGCAGGTACAACCCCTCGAGCGGTTTGGCGATGACGCCGTCCAGTCCCGCTCCTTCGAACTCGTCGAACCAGCGCCGTGCCGTCGCGACGTCCGTGGTCGCCGGCGTGACGTGGAAACTGGGTCCGACACCGCCGAGCGCGTCCACGAGCGCAGCACGCCGTTGCGCGAACGGGCGCACCGTGTAATCGGTGTCGCCGAGGGCGAGCAGATCGAAAGCGATGAACGCAGCAGGCGTCTGCTCGGCCAGCATCCGGACCCGGGACGCGGCCGGATGCAGACGCAGCTGTAAAGCTTCGAAATCGAGCCCCTCGCCGGTGGCGATGACGATCTCGCCGTCGACGACACACCGCGGCGGCAGTTCGGCGCGTGCCGCGTCGACGAGCTCGGGAAAGTACCGGGTCATCGGCCGCTCGTTGCGGCTGCCCAGTTCGACCTCGTCGCCGTCGCGGAACAGGATCGACCGGAAGCCGTCCCATTTGGGTTCGTAGGACGCACCTTCGGGGATCTCGCTCACCGCCTTGGACAGCATCGGCGACACCGGCGGCATCACGGGCAGCTTCATGGGGCCATTGTCCCGTGTCCGGTCAGCTGACCACACGAAGCGTGCCCAAGGTGGGGTCGGCGGCGTAGGCGATCCGGATGCCATCGGCACGCGCCTTCTCCAACGCGGCAATGACGTCGACGGTGATCTCTTCGCCCGGCGCCAGGATCGGGATGCCCGGCGGGTAGGGAGCGACGAGTTCGACGCTGACGCGTCCGACGGCGTCTTGCAAGGCGACGGTGTCGTGCGGGGCGAAGAACGCCACGCGCGGCGGCATGACCGTCACCGGCGCCACCGAATAGGCCGCACCGGTGACGATCGGACGCGCCGGTCCGCGGTGCCGCGCAATGGATGCGATGAGCTCGTCGACGAGGCGGGTGAGCGTTTCGGCGGTGTCGGCCAGGGACACCTGCGCGACGAGGGTGTCCCGTTCGGCGGCCTCGACGGGCAATCCCACTGCCAGAAGGTCGTTTTCGACGGCGATGCCGTCGGCCCCGGTGCCGGGAAGCACCATCGTCAGCTTCAGCGGATCGACGTCGTGCCTGTCGAGCACGACGAGACCGTCGACGGATGCGAGGCGCTCGCGGGCGGTTCGCACCGCTGACAGCGCCTCTCCCAGAAGAGATTCGCCGTCCCGCTCCAACAGTGCCCGTGCCGCGTCGATGCTCGCGAGGATGGCGCCCGCCGGGCTGGTCGTATGGGTCGCCTCCACGCCTGCGTCGAGCCGCGCCAGGTCGATGCGATTGCCGCGGGTGAGGACAAGCGCTGCCTGGCTCCAGGCGGGCAGCGTCTTGTGGGCACTGGTGACCATCGCGTCGGCGCCGAGTTGCAAAGGGTGCCTCGGCAGTTCGGGATGGAAGCCGAAATGTGCAGACCAGGCCGCGTCGACCACGAGCGGGACGTCGTGGGCGTGGGCGGTGCCGGCCAGCGCTGCGACGTCGCCGATGGTGCCGACGTAGGACGGGTCGCCGACGAGCACCGCCGTGGCCTCGGGATGCGCGCGCAACGCCTTCTCGACTGATGCCGCGGCGACACCCAGTGGAAGGCCGGTGGTCGCGTCGACTTCGGGGCGCACCCACAGCGGGGTGAGACCCGCCAGGACCAGACCGAGGAGCATCGACCTGTGCAGGGTTCGGCTCACGACGACCGAAGCGCCGTCTCGGTCGGCCAGCGCCAGCGCCAACGCCTGGTTGGCGTGGGTCGAGCCACCCACCGAAAACCGGCACACGTCGGCACCCCACAGCCGTGCGGCACGCGCCTCGGCGTCGGCCACCACGCCCGCGCTGAGCTTCATGGTGTCCAGGCCCGCATACAGCGGGACATCCCCGGCCACGACGTCGCCGACGAGGTCGTGCCGCTGCTTGTGTCCGGGAATGGTGAATGGAGTCGGTGGCATCTCCTGGAATCGCAACCAGGCGTCGAGCAGCGGCGCGTCCGTCCTCAGCCCGCGCGGATCAGTCGGCACGGGCGTAACCGTAGAACAACGCCATCGTGCCGGTCGGGGCCGACCGTACGCGTGTCAGTCGAGGGCGTCGTAGATCAGTGTCAGGTAGCGGGCGGTGCGTTCGCTTCCCTCGATGCCCGGCCCCATCTTGTTCATGACGTAGGCGATCGTCGCCCCGGTCTCGGGATTCATCGTCTCCCACGATCCGCCCCAGCCGCCCCAGAAGCAGATCTTGCGATCGGGGACGTACGGAATCGTCGTCAGCTCGGGTAGGCCGAAGCCCAGCCCCCACCGGATCTGATGCCCCGCCAACACCAGATCAGGGCCGTGTACCTGGGTGTCGAAGATCTGCTCGATGGTTTCGGGCTTCAACAACCGGACGCCGTCGACCTCGCCTCCCAACGAGATGACCGACAGGATCTTCGCGAGCGCGCGGGCATTCGAGTGACCGTTGGCCGCACCGATGTCGGCAGCGCGCCATGCGTCGGAATTGGCGATCATGGGATCCAGCGGCGGGTTGGTGAACGCCGAGACCATCTGCGCGGTCCACTCGGCGAAGGGCGGTATACCCTCGAGAGGATTTGCCGGAGTGACGATTTCGGCGATCCGATCGCTGTCGTCCGGCCGCGCGCCGATCTGGAAATCGGCGTCGAGCGGGCCGGCGATCTCGTCGGCGACGAACTGCTTCAGCGAGAGCCCGGTGAGCCGCCGCACCACCTCGCCGATGAGATGGCCATGTGTGAGGGCGTGATATCCCGAGGCGGTGCCGGGTGTCCAGGATGGGGCCTGCCCGGCGAGCGCGCTGGTCGACACCTCCCAGTCGAACAGGTCCTGCACCGTCAGGGGCTGATCCCAGCCCGCCAACCCCGAGGAGTGCGACAGCAGATGCCGGAACTCCACGGACTGCTTGCCGTTGGTGCCGAACTCCGGCCACACCTGCGCGACCGGCATGTTCGCCGCGATCAACCCGCGGTCGATCATCATGAGGCCGGCGAGCGCGGTCACCGTCTTGGTCGACGACCAGACGTTGACGATCGTGTCGGCCGTCCAGGCGACAGTGCGTGCGGCATCGGCGTGTCCGCCCCACAGGTCGACCACGAGCTCGCCGCCGATGTCGACCGCGATCGACGCTCCGAGCTCCTCCCCACAGTCGATGGCGGCGCCGAGCGCGGCCGACACCTTCTCGAACCGCGGATCGCAATGCCCCTGCAGCTGCTCTGTCACCGGATCATGATGCTCTGATCCGAGCCGGCGCTTCAAGATCCGAACCGTTTCCAGCGGACCGCCCAGCCGTCGAGGTCACGCTCGGCGCCGCCTGACGTCACTCCGCGGTCGATGTCACTTGTCGCCGCCGAACGCATCGATTAGTTCCGGCACTTCGCGCAGATGCGTCGAGAGCACACTGACGCACGTGTCGGGATCGTGGGCCTGCATGCCCGCGACGAGTTGTCGATGCTCGGCGGCGATCGTCGGCAGCCGCCCCGGTGCTTCCATCATCGTGCGCGTCCCCAGTCTGACCTGGCGGGGTTGCAGCGCGTCGTACAGATCGGCGATCACGGCGTTGCCGTGATGGCGCACGATCGCGGCGTGAAAGCGGTAGTCGAGTTGTGCGTAGGCATTCCAGTTCCGGGCCTCGCCGGCCTGCTCCATCTCGGCGAGTAGCGCCTCGGCCTCCTCCGGCGCCCCGGCGTGGCGGCGGCAGATGCCGCGCAGCGCATCGGATTCCAGCAGAATTCTCGCCTGGTAGATCTCCCGCATCTCTGTGGCGGTGACCACGCGGACCTGCGCGCCGCGCCGGGGGAGCAGGTCGATGTAGCGCTCGACCTGCAGGCGCTGCAGAGCTTCCCGGACCGGGGTTCGCGAGGTGTTCACCCGCTCCGACAGTGCGACTTCGTCGATGAACTCCCCCTCGGCGAAGTCGCCGCGCAGGATCGCGTCTCGGATCCATTCGTAGGCGCGCTGGCCCGCGGACGTTCTGGCAGGCCGCGTATCGGTGCGGGTCGTTGGCACTGACATGAGGTCATTCAACCATTACACTCAGTGCATTCTTCGTGTATACAACATGTCTACCGTCTGAAAGTCCGTCAGCCGCACGGAAAGGTGCCGAATGTCCTCACCACTCGAGAACGGGTTCACCGCTGGAAAGGGGGCCGCCTCGGAGCCGCGCGTCGCGATCTGGCTCACCGAGCCGTCGGCGCCGGCCGTCGAGATGGGACACCTCGCCGGGTACGACACCGTGGTCCTCGACATCGAGCACGGCTTCTTCGATCTGCGCGAACTCGACGCCATCATCCCGTTCATCCGCGCCAAGGGAATGCGCGTCATCGCCAAGGTGCTCGGCCCCGAACGCGGCCCGATTCAGCAGGCTCTCGACTTCGGCGCCGACGCCGTCGCCATCCCGCACATCACCTCAGCCGCACACGCGGCCGAGATCTGCGGCTTCGCGAAGTTCCCCCCGTTGGGGGACCGGTCGTTCGCCGGCGGTCGGACCTCGAACTACCGCGGTTTCACCGACGAGTGGGTCACCGCCCAGGACCGCACCGTCCACTGCTACCCGATGATCGAGGACGGATCCGCGTTCGACGAGATCAACGCGATCCTCGCGCTGCCGGTCGTCGACGGCATCTTCATCGGGCCGTCGGATCTGTCGCTGCGTCGTGACCGGGGTGCCTACGCGGCGACGGAGGCGGACCTCGCCGATATCCGTCATCTCGGGCGCGCGGCGAACGCCGCGGGTAAGCCCTGGGTGCTTCCGGCCTGGACCGAACCCGAGCAGAAGCTGGCCCTGGCCGAGGGCGCGCACACGATCGTCGCGGTGATGCAGTTCGGCGCGATGCTCAACGGCTTCACCGCGACACGGGAGAATCTGCGCCAGATCCAGGCCGAGCTGGTGACCGCCCGATGAGCCTGACTGCTGCAATCGGCCAGTTTGCGCCTGGAGAAGACAAGAGCGCCAACATCGACACGATGATCGGCCTGCTGAAGCGTGCCGCAGATCTGGGCGCGCGCCTTGTGGTGTTGCCCGAATTCGCCGTGTTCACCGCCGCTGCCATGGACGACCGTTTCGTCCACAGCGCCGAACCGCTGGACGGGCCCTCGGTCACCCGCCTGGCTGCGGCCTCCGCCGAGCTGGGGCTGTGTGTCGTTGTCGGAACCAACGAATCCGCTTCCGGGGGGCGCATCCACAACACCCTGGTGGCGCTGCAGAACGGCGCGGTGGCCGCCGTCTACCGCAAGGTCCACCTCTATGACGCCTTCGGGTACAAGGAATCCGACCGTGTGCTCGCGGCGCATCCGTCCACCCCGCAGCTCCTCGAGCTTGACGGTTTCACCGTCGGCATGCAGACCTGCTACGACCTGCGGTTCCCCGAGTCGACGCGGGCGTTGGTCGACGCAGGAGCCGACGTCGTCGCCCTACCCGCCGAGTGGGTTCCCGGACCGCTCAAGGAGTATCACTGGAACACGCTGATCCGAGCACGAGCGATCGAGAACACGGTCTACCTGGTGGCCGCCGACCAGATCGCCCCGGGAGGGTCGGGGAACAGCGCCATCCTCGACCCGATGGGGATTCCGCTCGCGTCGCTGGGCGAAGCCGAGGGTGTCGGTGTCGCCGTACTGGAACGGGACCGCCTCGCTCACGTCCGCACCGTCAACCCGGCCCTGGCGTTGCGGCGCTACCGGGTCGAACCGAGGACCTGACATGGGCCGGACACGTCGGGTGATCGCCGCGGCCGCGACGGCGATCGTCGCCCTCGCGCCGGTGTCGTGTGCACAGCGCGACGGCGAATACGTCCTGCACTACACCACCTATTCGTCGCCGACGTCGGACCAGTCGCGCACGGTGCAGCGGTGGGCACGGGAGATCGAGCAGCTCACCGACGGCGCAGTGCGTGTGCGTTTCCACTACTCGCAGAGCCTGGTCGGAGCCGACGAATCGCTGCAGGCCACCCTGGACGGCCGCGCGGACCTGGCCCAGGTCGGTTCGATCTACTCGGCGTCGGACCTGTCGATGTACACCGTGATCGAATTGCCTTTTGAGACAAAGAATCCCGAGGTCCAGATGCGGGCAACCGAGCGGCTCTACACGGAAAACGAGACCTACCGCGACGATTTCGACCGGCAGGGGGTCAGCCTGTTGTTCCCGCTCCCGGTCGGCATCGCAGTCCTCGGTCTCGACGAAAGCGCCCGTGTGCCAACTGAACTGGTCGGTCGCAGCATCCGTTCAGGCGGTCTGACGTCCGAGGCGCTGCTCGCCGTGGGGGCGAACCCTGTCGCGATGACAGCCACCGACGTCTACGAATCGATGGAGCGCGGCATCGTCGACGGATACACCTCCCTGGCCATCGCGAACCTGCCGACGTTCGGGCTGGCGAAGAGCACACCGAACCTCATCGACCCCGGCATCGGCACCTACGGATCGTCGATCGTGGTCATCAACGCCGAAGTGCTGGCGCGGATGCCCTCGCAGATTCAGGATGCGTTGGCCCAGGCTTCCGAGAATGCGATCGTCAACGGGCTCGCGGAGATGGACGCCCTGGGGGATCGGGCCTGCGCCGACCTCCGTGAGGCCGGAACACCGCTGTCAGCCATGCCCGCCGACGCGGTGCAGGACTGGAAGCAGCGGGCCGGAATCGACCGGCAGTGGGTTGATCGCTACACCGAGCGCGGTTACGACGCCGAGGGGGTGCTGGCCGACTTCCGCCGGATCATCACCGAAGAGTCGCAGCGATCCACCTATGCCGATCCGTTCGTCGAGTGCTTGGAAGGGCAGGACCGATGAATACCGATGTCGACCTGCCGCGCCCGCTGACCCGACTCATCCGCGGTATGGGTCTGATCGCCGGGCTGCTGCTGCTGATCATCATTCTGCTCACCGTCGCCGACGTTCTCAGCAGAAACCTCCGGGACCGTTCCATCCTCGGCACCGTCGACCTGTCGACGATGTTGCTGGTGGCCACCGCCTACCTCGGCCTGGCGTCCGCGGAGGCCGACAACCGCCACGTCTCCGTGGAACTCGTGGAGCGCCGCTTCGGTGCCCGGGCGCGGTTGGTGTTCTCCGCACTGAGGGCTGCCGTGCTGATCGGGCTCGGCGCGCTGATGACCTGGGGGCTTGGCGAGGTCCTGATCAGCGCTATGGAGCGCGGCGAGACGACGAACGACATCCTGCGGCTGCCCACCTGGCCGGCCAAGGTTGTCGTGCTGTTGTCGTTCGCAGCGTTCTTCGTGGTCGCCATTTGGCGTGAGCTGCACAGCTTTTCGACCCAGCGCGCCGAGAAGAACGGAGACCGCCGATGACCGCCGCGACCATCGCCGCACTCGTCGTCGTCCTCGTCCTGTTCTTCGCGCTGCTGTCGATCCGACTGCACGTCGGCCTCGCGCTGATGGTGTCGGCGCTGGCCGGTGTGCTGATCCTGCGCAGCACCGGCGCAGGAGTCAGTACCGTCGCCAATCAACCGTTCTCGACGGCCGCCGACTATTCCTTGACGATCATTCCGCTGTTCATCGTGATGGGCGTGTTCGCCGTTCGGGCCGGACTTGCCCAGGCTGCGTTCGACCTGGCGACGTCGGCGTTCCGGCGACTCCCGGGTGGCCCGGCGCTGGCCTCGCTGGCCGGCTCCGGGATGTTCGCCGCGGTCACCGGATCCAGCGTCGCCACCGTCGCGACGATGGCCCGGGTGTCGACCGATGCGATCGTGCGCGCCGGCTACAACATTCGGCTCGCCGCGGGTGTCGTCTGCGCCGGCGGCACGCTCGGTGTGCTCATTCCGCCGTCGATCGTCCTCGTGCTCTACGGCGTCGTCACCGAGGAGAGCATCGGACAGTTGCTCATCGCCGGGATCGGTCCCGGGCTGCTCACCATCGCGGTCTACGCGGTGACGATCGTCGCGCTGGTGGCCTGGCAGCGCCGCCACGTCGCCGATCGGGACCTGGTGCACGTCGGCGCCGGATCTGGTTCGGCGACACACGACTTCGCTGACGAAATCAGCGAACCGACCGGCCGCGATATCACCGGATTCCTCTATCTGGTCGTCATCTTCGCGGTGTCCGTCGGCACCATCTACCTGGGTGTGGCCACCCCTACCGAGGCCGCGTCGTTCGGAGCCTTCGCCGCCCTCGTGATCCTGCTGCTGCGCAGCCGCCCGTCGGCGTGGTTGCGCAACGTCGAGGAGTCGCTGCGGGAGGCGGTCGGGCTGACCGCGATGACGTTCCTGCTGATGGTCGGCGCCGGCGTGTTCACCTATGTGCTGGCCCTCAGCGGGGCGAGCACCAGCCTGGTGAATGCCGTGACGGCCGCGGATCTGCCGCCGTATGTGGTCCTCATCGCCTGCCTGGCGGTGCTGCTGCCACTCGGCATGTTCCTCGACGGCATCTCGATGATCCTCATCGCGGCCCCGCTGCTGCATCCGATCCTGACGGGCTACGGCTTCGACGGCATCTGGATCGGTGTTCTCATCGTGAAGGTCGCGGAGATGGCGCTCATCACCCCTCCGGTGGGCATGAACGCGTTCGTCTACTCCGGAGCGGTGCGGGAGGCCGACCTGGGCAGGGTGTTTCGCGGCATCGTGCCGTTCGTGGTGGCCGACCTCGTCGTCGTCGCGCTGCTGATCGCATTTCCCGCGGTCGTCACGTTCCTGCCCTCGATGTCGGGCGCCCAGTAGCCCCCTCACGCCACCCGGGGGCGATGGTCGCAGCCGAAACGGTAGCGGCCGTCTAGGATGCGTGGTCATGCGCACCCACGGGTGGGGCGGGGCCACCCCTGCGAGTGACGAAGAGGCGATCGAGCGAATACTCGACGCGGCGAGCGCCGCCATTGATGAGCGCGGCGCGACGCCTAGGGTGGCGGACGTCGCGCGGGCTCTTGAAGTTTCGCGCCAAACCATCTACAACTATTTTCCCGGCGATTCGCTCGTCGAGGCGGTCGCGACTCGATCCGGGCTACGGCACATCGAGAAACTGGTCGCGCACCTGCGCGGTATTACCGACCCTGTGGACGCACTCGTGGAAAGCTTTGCCTACACCCTCGAATGGTTGCCGAGCGACAAATCCGTCCAACTGATGCTTGCCAACGACCTGGGCCGAACCTCGAACGAGGTGACGTCGGATATGTCCAAGCAGTTCGCCCACGGCATCTTCTCCAGTCTCGATGTCGATTGGAAAGCGCTCGGTTTCGATGATGAGGGCATCGACGATCTCGTCGAGTACATGCTGCGGATGCTGCAGTCGTTCATGGTGGACCCCGGCCCCTCGCAGCGGACCGGCGCAGCGCTGCGCGACTACGTGCGTCGGTGGCTGGGACCCGTGGTCATCGCCGAGATCGCCCGGCATCAACGGTGATCGGTACGTCGTGTTCCCACGGTTGCCGGCACACGACGTCCGCGACACGGAAGGTGCCGCGTTCGATCTCACCGCCGGCGGCGTCGACGATCCGGTACTGCTGCCATTGCTGATGGATGGCTTGGCCGTCCAGCATCAGGACTCGCAGTTCCCCAGGTGCGAACCCGCACCGGCTCTGCAGTGCGGCGACCAACTGTTCGTTGTGCAGATGGCCGTCCCCGAAACTCCAACCGACCGCGTAGCCAGCCACCGGCTCACCGTCGATGACGGTGTACTCGGCGTCGCAACCTGGTGGGATCACGTGTTCCCACAACGTCATCAGAGCCCTGCCGTGGGCATACATCGCGCGGAAGGCGTGACCGAGACCCAGTGCCAGTTGGGCGCCCTGCGGAGTCGACAGTTTCTCGATCTGCTTGTGCTGGATGAGTCCGAGTCCGATTCGACGGTCGGCGAGTTTTCTGCTGGCGGTCTCGGTGAAGAACCATTGCGAGGTGTCCCAGTTCCCGGCGTAGTACCGCATACCGGGCAGGAACGAGACCTTGGTGGGAAACAGGTTGCCGACCACAATCGTCGCGACGATGACGGCGAGTAACGCCACGATGGGCCACGGCTCGGTGATCGCATCCAGCCGGATCGTGGCCTTGTCGACAAACAGGAAGCCAATCCCGAAGAGCATGAACACATTCCACTCCAACGGTACGCCCAGCGGGATGGCCGTCAGGATGACCAGGTGGAACACCACCATGGTCGCGGCCGCGACATGAGTGGCGATTCCGCCGGAGGAGAAGAACAGCACAAGGGGTACGCCGATCTCGATCAGCGTGCCGAAATGCGCGAGGTACGCCGCGAGCAGGCTCGGCCGTAGGTCGTCGGGAAACCGGCGGAAGAATTTCCGCTTCATCCATCGCGACCGCACCAGCGGGTTGTTCGCCATCATCGTCGCCACGACAAAAGGGAAGTGGCGGTTCAGCTTTGACGTTGCGGCACCCAACCAGATCGCGAGCATGACCAGCTTTGCGGCGACGATCATGTTGGGTCCAGTGAACAAGAATGTCACCGTCAAAGATCCGTAGACCTCGCCACGCGTCGCGAGGAAGATGACCTTGTCCCGCAATCCAATTACCGCCAGGACCACCAAAACCGCGACGATACGTTTCGGCGGGATTACCCCGATTGAGGAACTCAAGCCGTTGACCGGCCCGGAACCGTCGGAGACGAGCGCGAAGAGGGTGGTCCCCAAGAGGGCGGCGTAGAGCGCCACGTCCACAACCGTGCGCCGATCGCCACCCGTGAAAGGAATCTTGCCGGGCCACGGGGCAAGTCGGATTGTCCCTGGGCGCAACCAATACAGCGGCGAGCCCATCGGCGGCGCGACCTTACCCGTCAGCGGTCCGAAGCCGCAGCCAAGACCCAGAACTTCGAACAGCAGTGACCACAGCACGACCTTCTGGAAGACGATCGGCTCACTCCACCAGTTTCCGATGGCTCCCCAACCGTCGATGCCGGAGGTGCTCAGCGCGAAGAGCAGGCCGCCGAGGATGTAGAGCCCGATCTTCACTGCGTACAGAACGAAGAACACGTCCGGGTTACCCATACCGTTTTCCGCGATGTGGCGGGCCATCGGTTTGATGCGGTCTGATCGGCCGAGCGCGCTCCATTCCGCCACGTCGATCCGCGGCATATTGGGTTTCAGGAATCCCACCGCGGCAAACTAACACGAAAGGGTTGACGGTATCGATAAACTGTCAAGTCAGCGGATCGTCAATCGAGGGAGCGCGCGGATGCCTTTTGACAAGGTGATACTGAACGGCCGCTGGTTCGACGGCACGGGGGCCGCGTCTGCAGTGCGCAACATCGGGATCAGGGATGGGCGCGTAGCAGCGATCACGACCGACTACATCCAGGGGAACGAGGTCGTAGACGCCGCGGGGCATTGGGTTATGCCGGGGATCATCGACATTCACACCCATTACGACGCCGAGGTGCTGGCCGCGCCCGCCCTCACCGAATCACTTCGGCACGGCGTGACCACCATCGTGATGGGATCGTGCTCGCTGTCCACGGTGCATGTGACCGCCTCGGAGGCGGCCGACCTGTTCGGCCGAGTGGAGGCGATCCCGCACGAGCACGTAGTGCGCATCGTCGGCGAGCGCAAGACATGGACTGGGGCGCAGGAATATGTCGAGGTTTTGGAGGATTTGCCACTCGGTCCCAACGTGACGGCGTTCATCGGGCATTCGGACATCCGTGTCGCTGTGATGGGACTCGACCGTGCGACACGGAAGGATGTCCGGCCCACCCGCGCCGAACAGGCCCGGATGGAGGCGATGCTGGAGGAGGCCCTCGATGCTGGACTCATCGGACTGTCCTCGCAACAATTACTTTTCGACCGGATCGACGGCGAGGTGTGCCGGTCGCGGACATTGCCCTCAACCTACGCGAAGGCGCGAGAACTAAGGCGCCTCAAGTCCCTCTTGCGGCGTCGAGACCGTGCCCTGCAATCGGGCCCTGACATCACCCATCCGCACAACATCGTGTCGCAGGCGCTGCAGTCACTGGGAATCGGACGCCCACGCCTGAAGACCAGCCTGCTTGCGGCCGCAGACATGAAATCTGCTCCCGCAGGAATGTGGTTCACGGTGGCATTGGCGGCCCTCGTCAATCGCCTGGGCGGCGACTTTCGCTTTCAGCACCTTCCCGTACCCTTCGAGGTCTACGCCGACGGGATCGACCTTGTCATCTTCGAGGAATTCGGTTCCGGCGCAGCGGCACTGCACCTCAGGACCCAGATGGAGCGCGACGAACTGATCAAGGACGAGGCGTATCGCAGACAATTCCGCAAGGATTACGACAGCAAATTCGGTCCACGGGCATGGCATCGAGACTTCTTCGATGCTGAAATAGTTTCCTGCCCGGACCAGTCCCTGATCGGCAAATCGTTCGGCGATGTCGGCGTGGAGCGTGGCGGTTTGCATCCAGTGGACGCGTTCCTCGATCTCGTGCTCGAGCACGGCACGGAATTGCGTTGGCGCACCACGATATCCAACCATCGACCGAAAATGCTCCGACAGCTCGCGGTCAAGGACGGTATCCAGATGGGGTTCTCCGACGCCGGCGCTCACCTGCGCAACATGGCGTTCTACAACTGCGGGCTGCGCTTCCTGCGCCATGTGCGCGACGCTCAGCGCGCCGGCCAGGAATTCATGACTGTGGAACGTGCAGTGCACCGGCTTACCGGTGAGCTCGCAGACTGGTATCACCTCGACGCCGGACATCTGCGGATCGGCGACTGGGCTGATGTCCTCATCGTCGACCCTGACCGGCTCGATGCGTCGCTGGACGATTATCGCGAAGCAGCGATCGACGCGTTCGGCGGACTGAGGAGAATGGTCAACCGCAACGACGCCACCGTGAAGCGCGTGATGGTGGCCGGTCGCACGGTGTTCGCAGCCGGCAAGCCAACGGATCTCGTTGGCACACAACGGACCGGCAGCTTTCTGCGGGCCGACGGCCGAGCGCGCAACGCGCCGATGGGCTACGCGTCCGACCGGTCGAGCGTTGCGGCGGTATGACTTACCACCCGGAGAGGCTCACTGTCGACCTCCCTCACCTGCGTTTCGAAGCGCTGGCCTGGGGTCCTGCGGACGGGAGGCTGATGCTATGTCTGCATGGCTATCCGGACTCCGCGTGGACGTGGCGGCATCTGGGACCGCACTTTGCGAACAGAGCGTTTCGCGTAGTCGCACCCTTCACCCGCGGATACGCGCCCACCGGCTTCGCACCCGACGGTGATTACGGTATCGGCGCACTGATGTATGACGCGCTCGCTCTTTACTCGGCCCTGGGAGGGAGCGGCGACGCCGTCGTCGTCGGTCACGACTGGGGCGGTCTAACCGCCAACGGCCTGGCCGCCCATCCGGACAACCCTTTCCAGAAGGTCGTGTCGATGGGTGTGCCCCTCGTGGCGGGACTCACGCCGGGTGCGGGCAGGGGCCGCGCCTTGCTTCGCGCGCTGCCGCGTCAGATGCGGATGAGTTGGTACATCCTGTTTCAACAAGTGCCCTCGATGTCGGAGGCCGCGCTGGATCGCGTGCTACCCCGCCTGTGGTTGGACTGGTGCCCGCCCGGCTATGACGCCACCGAAGACCTACGGCACGTGTGGGACAGCCTGTGCACACGTGCCCATCGAAACGCGGCACTGTCCTACTACCGCGCGGCATTGCGACCGGTGCGCCGCAGCAGACACCACAAGGAACTCGACCGATACGCCCTCCGGGGGGTACCGCTGACGCCGATGCTGGTGATGCACGGGAGAGTCGACGGTGCCGTTGATGCCCGGATAGGTGCACTGGGCACGCACGTCCTGCCGCCGGGCAGCGTGCACCACATCGTCGAGGGCGCAGGGCATTTCATGCACCTCGATTCACCCGATGTTGTGCACCGGCTCGTCGGCGACTATGTGCAGACATAGGTACGAGCTGCGTTCCTAGTGAGCGATCTCGTAATCGTCGGGATTCACCCTGTTGGTCCATTTCCAGTAGTCGACGATCCGGAAGCCGTACAGCGTAGGGACGTCGCCGGAGGTGTTCCTGTAGTAGCTGGCTACTTTCGGGTGGGTGTAGACCATCTGCTTGAGGCGGTCCTGGTTGCGGCGGTTGTAGTCGGCGCAGACCTCGGCCTTCGGTGATGCCCTCCTGGCGCCCGCGGCCATCACCATGTCGATGCATCCCATGATGTAGCGCATCTGGCATTCCGAGTTGTAGATGATGCTCGCCCCGTTGACGGCGTTGGTTCCCGGGCCGTACATGCAGTAGAAGTTCGGGAAACCTGGGACAGTGACACCCAGATAGGCATACGCGCTATCGCCCCACTCCTCATTGAGGGAAACTCCGCCGAGGCCACGGATTTCGACAGGACCGAGTTGGTGGTTGACGTCGAATCCGGTGGCCCACAGTAGTACATCGGCATCCCGGTGCACGCCGTCGGCAGTCGTGATCCCAACGGGATCGATCTCGGCGATGCCGTCGCGGATCAATTCGACATCCTGGCGTTGCAGCGTCCTGAGCCAGGTTCCGTCGTCCTGAAGCATCCTCTTGCCCATCGGCGGGTAGTCGGGGATGACCTTGTCGAGCAGGTCCTCGTCGTCGGTGAAGGTGCGCATCCAGGCGATCAGCATCTCGCGCACCGCGTGATTGGCCTGTCCACAGGACTTTCCGTCGGTGTCCCAGCCGGGTTCCACCATCACACGGTCCTGCGCAGCATCGGTCAGCGGCCACCACGAAAGGAACCGCAACCACCGACCGTAGTAGGGCAGGTGGCGGATTGCCCACCTGGCGCCCTCAGGGATCGACGCGTGATAGTCGACGTTGGGTGCCATCCATTGCGGAGTGCGCTGATAGACATCGACGTGTTCGGCAACGTCGGCGATTGCCGGAACGAGCTGAAAGCCGCTCGCGCCCGCCCCGATCACCGCAACGCGCTTACCAGCGAGGTCGACATCGTCCTGCCAGTCGGCGGTGTGAAACGACGGACCATCAAAGGTGCTGGCCCCCAGGATGTCCGGGATCACCGCATTGCTGAACTGACCCACCGCGCAGATCAGCGCACGCGCGCACAATTCCTCCTCAACGCCGCAGGCAGAACGGACGGTTATCCGCCAGAACGATGCATCGTCATCCCACGACGCCGCCGTCACCTCGGTCGAGAATCTCACATGGGTGCCGACCCCGTGACGGTCCATCACCCGTTCCAGGTAGGCGAGGATCTCCGGCTGCTCGGAGTAGTAATGCGACCAGTGATCCGTGGGTTCGAACGAGTAGCAGTAGTACTGGTTGGCGATGTCGACACGGCATCCCGGGTAACGGTTCGCCCGCCACGTCCCCCCGACTCCGGGCTGCTTGTCGACAATGGTGAACGGAATTCCGGCCTGCTTGAGCTTGATTCCTGCCAGCAGCCCTGCTTCGCCACAGCCGATCACCACAACCGGGAAATCGCTTCGCTGTTGAGCCGTCGAGGCCAACGGTGGGCCGACCTGGTCGCTGTCGGTGAGGCGAAGATCCGCTGCGACGTACTCGACGTACTCGTCGGTGACCTCACCAGCGGAGATGGCGTCGAGCATCATGCGTCGCTGTTCGGCATCCGGAACGAACGGGGGCGGGCAGCCGCAGTCCCGGTATTCGCGCACCACGTCGTAGGCCCGGTTGCGCACGATTTCCTTGTCGGCTTCGCTCATGGCACCTTGCAGATCCATCGGGATCAACATGAAGGGGGTGGGCAATTCCCGGAGCAGCCCGAGATCGCCGGTCATGTGCACCATCGACATCAACAGCGCGGGCACGCTGGCCTTATCGATCGCGTCGCGGATGAACTCGTCGGACTCGTTGAACGGCAACCCGATCAGCGCGCTCGCATCTGCCGGATTGACGGTGCTTGCGCTGTTGTTCCACATGAGGCGCAATGCTAGCGTTAGGGTTGACACATAACAAGGAATGTCCAGTCGAATGGTGAAGTCATGACAGACCTCCAGGTACGTCGGGTGCGGTTCGACTTCGCAGGCGACGATGTCCCGTTCAACTGGAACCCGGCTCGGCCCGCCTTCGCCATGCAGTGCAACCTGATCTCCTTCTTCGCACCGGGCTTCGAGAAGTTCATCGTCGACGCGACGCGGGAGGGAATTCCGCTGATTCGCGATCCCGAGGTAGCTGATGAAGCCAACGCGTACCTGCGTCAGGAGGCCCAGCACTCGGCGGCCCACGCAAGCCATGTCCGTGCGTTGACGCGACGATGGCCAGGCCTGCGCGAGACCATGAATTCGGTAACCGCGTCGTTCGACCACTTGACCGCGACCAAGCCACTGGCGTGGCGGCTCGGCTATACCGCCGTCGTGGAGGCCACGTTCACGCCGTACTTCAAGGTTTTTCTGGATCACGAGGACAAGTTGTTCGCGCCCGGTGACGAACGGGTCGCATCGTTGTTCCTGTGGCACTTCGTCGAGGAGATCGAGCACCGCAGTTCGGCCCTGAAGGTGTATGACGCGATCCACGACAGTTATCCGTATCGGGTGAAAACCATTGCGGGCGTGGTCAAACACATCGATGAGATCCTGCGCATCGTCTCCACCGGCTTCCGCAGGCACGTGCCCGCCGCCGACGGCGGGTACCTGGCCGCGCTGATTCCGCAGGGGTTGTCTTATGGTGCCCTTCGCGCCGCTCAACGCGCCGCCCGCAGGCTTTCGACCCCGGATCAGGCGACGTACGCGGGCGTCCCGCGGCGGGAGTTGGTCGACATGATGATCGGTCTGGTGCGCTCGCAGGGGCCGGGTCACGACCCCGAGACGGAGAGCCTGCCGGCGTTCGCGGACCGGTGGTTCCAACGCTTCAACACCGAACCCCGCAGCGCGGCAAGGTGGTACACAATAGGAGAGCGCACTTCGTGAGCGAGCAGACCTTTTCCTTCGAGGCCGGGGCAGGACTCGACGATGTTCTCGCACCCGTGCGCCGGGCCGCCGAATACACCTCGACCCAATTGCCCTCTGTGCCATCGATGACGCGCCGAGTCCTGGACCACGTCGAAGCGAACACGCTTGACATCGCCGAGGTAGCTTCGGTCATCCCGGCCGACACCTTCACCAGTATGGAGCGATTCGCCGCAGACCAGAAGATGATGCGCCAGGTTCCCCATGTCGTGGCCTGGGGCGGAGAAATCGCAGAGCCGGGCGACTACACCACCAAGGAGGTCATGGGTACGCCGGTACTGCTTCTGCGCGACAGCCACGGTGCCGCAAGGGCATTCGTCAACGTATGCGCCCACCGCGGCGCGCAGGTGGCCGAGGGCTGCGGACGCGCGCCGCGGTTCACCTGCCCCTACCACGCATGGAGCTACGACGCCGACGGCAGGCTGGCCAGCCTTCCCGGACGTCGCATGTTCGATGGTGTGGAACTGTCACAGGTGCGACTGCGGGCGTTGCCGGTCGGTGAGCAGGCCGGGCTGATCGTCGTGGCACTCGACGACTCCGTGTCGGTGGACGGCTTCCTCGATGACGCCGCGGCCGATCTCGCAGATTTCGGATTCGAGCACTACGCACACGCGCAGAGCGTGGACCTTCCCCTGCGGGCGAACTGGAAGCTGGCCGTCGACGTCAACTTCGAGGGATACCACTTCCCGTTCTTGCACAAGGACACCCTCGCGCCGATCGTCAGCAACAACTCGGTCTTCGACGTCTTCGGTGCACATTGCCGCTGGGCCTTCCCTTTTCGCAACATCGCCGAACTTCGCGGCGTCCCCGAGCAGGACTGGCCGGAGCGGTTCAGCGGATCAGTGGTCTACGGAATCTTCCCGAGTTGCGTGCTCGTCGAATCGCCGGTGTCCACGTTGATGTTGCGCATCTATCCAGCAGCCACACCCGGCACGTGCATTGTCCACATGGTCGGCGGCGCGCTACGCCCGATGGTGAGCGACGACGATCGTGTGTTGGCGCAAGCCGGGTTCGACGGAGCCACAGCGGTGTTGCGTGACGAGGACTTCCCGGCCGCAGAAGCGTGCCAGCGCGGTGCCGAGAACAGGTTGGACAACATCATCATCGGACGCTCCGAGCCACTGGTGCAGCACCTGCACCGAGAATGGGACGCGGCGATCAACGGCGTGTGACTGTGGCGAGAATCGGAGCAGGTCTGGACGACGTCGATCCCCAGTTGCGCTTTCTGGCAGGGGTTCTGCCGGGCGGATATGCGCTGCACCGCGGCTTGACAATACCGAGAGCGGCGATGGCTGTCGCGGCCCGCGCGGGCCGTCGTCGTGACGTCACCGCGGCTGTCGTCAACTCCGAGGTGACGGTCCGTATCCACCGAGGCGCCTGTCGAGACGAACCGGGTCCGGCCCTGCTGTGGATCCACGGCGGCGGCACCGTGATGGGTCGCGCCGCGCAGGAGGACAGATTCTGCCGGATGTTGTTCAACTCCACCGATGTTCCGGTCGTGGCGGTCGATCATCGATTGGCACCCGAGCATCCCTATCCGACGCCGTTGGAGGATTGCTACGCGGCGCTGCTGTGGCTGAGCCGGCAACCCTGGGTCGATCCAACACGGTTGGCGATCGGCGGGGCCAGCGCCGGGGGAGGTATCGCGGCGGCGCTCGCGCTGCTCGCTCGTGATCGCGGGGAGGTCGCTGCCGCGCTTCAGATGCTGGTGTACCCGATGCTGGACGATCGCACGGGCGCGGGAGCCGGGTAGCCGCCCAGGGTCATGTGGTCGGCGCGCGATAACCAGCTAGCCTGGCAGTGGTATCTCAACGGTGCAGATCCTCAGTTTGCCGTCCCTGCTCGTCGCCGGGAGCTGGTAGGCCTGCCGCCGGCGTGGATCGGCGTGGGAACCCTCGACCTGTTTCACGACGAAGGCCTGGCCTATGGGACGCGCCTGAGTGAAGCGGGCGTGGCGGTGGACCTGCACATCGCTCCGGGCGCCTTCCACGCGTTCGACATGCTGTCCCCACGCGCCACGATCTCTCGGCGCTTCTTCGCATCCCAATGCCGGACCGTGCGGAACGCGCTTGTTGATCGCCGATGAGATTGTCGGGGTACCCGGGTCTGCGTGAGTATGACTGGTATGGCGTTACCCGTACGACCACCGCTGGAGCCGATGCTGGCCAAGGCGCAGACCAAGGTGCCCGACGAGACCGGCGTGTGGTCCTATGAACCGAAGTGGGACGGCTTCCGGGCATTGGTGTTCCGCGACGGCGATGACGTGGTGCTTCTGTCGCGCAGCGGGAAGGACCTGGCACGGTACTTCCCGGAGGTGCGCGACGCCGTGCGCGACGAGTTGGCGCCGCGTTGCGTGCTCGACGGCGAGATCGTCGTCCCGCGTGAGATCGGCGGACGGACGCGCCTGGACTGGGAGTCGCTGAGCCAGCGCATCCATCCCGCCGAGTCCCGCGTGCGCAAACTCTCCGAGGAGACGCCCGCGCATTTCATCGGGTTTGACGCCCTCGCTGTCGGGGACACCTCGCTGATGAAAGAGCCGTTCCGCACACGCCGCGAGGCGCTGACAGAGGGGGTCCACGAAAAGCAGTGGTGCCACGTCACCCGGACCACCGAGGACCCCGAGCTCGGCGCCCAGTGGCTGGAGGAGTTCGAGGGCGCGGGCCTCGACGGGGTGATCGCCAAGCGTCTCGACGGGCCCTACCTTCCCGGGAAACGGGAGATGATCAAGGTCAAACACCACCGCGACGCCGATTGCGTCGCCATCGGGTACCGGATCCACAAGAGCGGCGAGGGAATCGGATCGATCCTGCTCGGCTTGTACGGCGACGACGGCGAGCTCCACATGGTGGGCGGCGCAGCATCATTCACTGCCAAGGCGCGACTGTCGCTGCTCGCCGATCTGGAGCCATTGCGCATCGGCGACGACATGCGCGACGGTGAACCCAGTCGGTGGAACTCCGCCGCCGACAAGCGCTGGATCCCGGTCCGGCCCGAGAAGGTCTGTGAGGTGGCCTACGACCAGATGGAAGGAAACACCATCAACGGCAGGCGATTCCGGCACGCCGTGAAGTTCCTGCGCTGGCGGCCCGACCGCGATCCGGAGAGCTGTCGATTCGACCAGCTCGACGTGCCGCTGCGCTTCGACCTCTACGACGTCCTGGAGACCGGGGCGAGCGAAGCGACGGGGAATGGGGTCCGATAATGCCCAGTCCCGCAACAGAAATCGATGTCGACGGGGTCAAGGTCCGGCTGACGAACCCTGACAAGCCCTACTTTCCCAAGCTCGGGAAGGACGGCAGCAAAGGCAAGCTCGTCGACTACTACGCGTCGATCGCCGACTGGATGGTCACCCTGCTGCGGGACCGGCCGGTGCACCTGCAGCGGTTCCCCGACGGTATCGAAGGCGAGGAGATCTACCAGAAGCGGATCCCGCAGAAGCATCCCGACTATCTCGAAACCTGCACTGTCACCTTCCCTTCCGGGCGCACCGCCGACGCGCTGAAGATCACTCATCCGTCGGCGATCGTCTGGGCGGCGCAGATGGGCACCGTGACGCTGCACCCGTGGCAGGTGCGCTGCCCGGACACCGAGCATCCTGACGAGCTGCGCATCGATCTCGACCCCCAACCAGGCACCGGCTTCGCCGAGGCCCGCGAGGTGGCCACCGGTGTCCTCAAACCGTTGCTCGACGAGCTGGGCCTGGTCGGTTATCCGAAGACCTCGGGTGGCCGCGGCGTGCACGTCTTTCTGCGTATCGCGACCGACTGGGACTTCATCGCGGTGCGCCGCGCCGGGATCGCCCTGGCCCGTGAGGTGGAGCGGCGCGCCCCCGATGCGGTGACGACGTCGTGGTGGAAAGAGGAACGGGGGGAGCGGCTCTTCATCGATTACAACCAGAACGCCAGGGACCGGACGTTCGCGTCGGCGTACTCCGCGCGCAAGACGCCCATCGCGACGGTGTCTACACCGCTGACGTGGGAGGAGTTGCGCGACGCCGAACCCGACGACTACACGATCCAGACCGTGCCCGACTTCGTCGCGTCGCGACCCGATCCGTGGGCGGGTATCGACGACACAGCGCAATCCATCGAGGTGCTCCTTGACATGGCCAAGGCCGATGAGGAGGAACGCGGCGAAGGGGATCTGCCGTACCCGCCGAGCTACCCGAAGATGCCGGGCGAACCGCCGCGCGTGCAACCGAGCAAGAAGGTCGCCGCGCACTGGGACGAAGCGGGCAATCGCATCGCCGACTGACCCGTGCCGCTACCCTGCTGTGCATGGCGAAGGCTACGCTCCGGAAGTTGCTCGCCGCCGTGGCGATCGTCGGGATGCTCGCCAGCGGTATCGGCATCGCCTCCTTCATGATCTTCGGCAGCCGGGACCAGCAGCAGGAAGCGACCTCGCCCCGGTACACGCCGCCGACACCGCCGCCGCCCTCGGTGCCGACCGCCAAGGAGTTCCAGATCACCGTCAACGTCACCGCCTCGCAGTGCGACCCGAGCAACACCGTCTGCCTGTACACGTACACGATCGACCCCAAATACGTTGGTCTGCATCCTTTCCCGGAGACGCCCTTCACCGTGGAGTACGAGGTGGTCGGGGGTCTTGCTCCCCAGCCCGGGAGATTCACCGTCAGCGGCCAACAAGCTGAGATCTTCAAGGACGTCTCCGTCGAGGTCGCACCGGGTGCTCGACTGTCGGCCAATGTTCTCAAGGTCGTCGAGGGGGCCCCGCCACCGCCGCCTCCGCCGCCCGGCGAAGCGCCGCCTGCCGACGCGCCCCCGGCGCCGTGACGACCGCGCCGCGTAGTCGTTGGCTGCGCAACTTCCATCCTGCCCCCGACGCCCGCGTGCGCCTGGTGTGTCTTCCGCACGCGGGAGGATCGGCCAGCTACTACTTCCCGATGTCGACGGCGTTGTCGCCCGAGTTCGAGGTCTACGGTGTGCAGTACCCGGGCCGTCAGGATCGCTACGCCGAACCGTTCGTCGACTCCATCGACGCGCTGGCCGACCAGGTGTTCACCGAGATCGGCACGCTGCCCGCGAAGCCGACGGCGTTCTTCGGACACAGCATGGGCGCCGTGCTGGCCTTCGAGGTGGCCCGCCGCTACGAGACGTCGACGGGGCGGCCGGTGCTGACCGTCTTCGCGTCGGGCTCGCGGGCGCCGAGCCGCTACGGTGACGAACGCGAGTTCAAGGACGACGTTGCCCTGGTCGGTGTGATGCGCGAACTCGGCGGAACCGACCCGCGGGTGTTGAGCGATCCCGAACTGCTGTCGACGTTCCTGCCCGCGTTCCGCAATGACTACCGCGCGCTGCAGGCCTATCACCGCGGCACCGACGTCAGCATCAGCGCGCCCATCGTCGTGATGACCGCGCTGGACGACCCGAAGACCAGCGACGCCGCCGCGCGCGCATGGCACGAGCACACCACCGGCGGCGGTGACGTCCACGTCTTCGCCGGCGGCCATTTCTTCCTGGAGAAGCAACCGCAGAAGGTGATCGAGGTCGTCACCCAGGCCTTGCGGGCTGCGGGCTAGATCCCTAGGAACTCCCGCGCGGCCCGTACACTGTGGATCTCGATGTCGTTGCGGCGCACGGTCTCCCACTGCTCCCGAGCCATCGAGAAGGACAGCATCGTGTCCTCGGCGCCGCGACGCACCTCCATCGTGGAGCTGTCTTCGGTGTAGGGCAGCGATCGGGTGACACCCAGCGACGCGACGTTGTCGTGCCAGGCCCGGGTGCGGGCACACTGGCCGTGCAGCCCGGCGAAAACCAAGTGCAAAGCCATCTGGCGCATCTCGCGGCCCAGGCCCCTGCCCTGGTAGCGGCGGCCGAGCCATGAGCCGGTGGTCGCGGTGCGCGTCACCGGAAACTTGACGCCATCGACGGAGCACACGCCGACGGCGTCGCCGTGCTCCAGCACCGCCATGTTCAGATGCCAGTTCTCGGTGGTGGTCTCGGCACGGCAGCGCCAGAAGTGGCGCAATGAATTGCGTTGCAGCTCGGGCGCTTCGACGTCCGTCCACGGTTCCGAGAACGGCATGGTGGCCGGGTCGTGGATACCCTCGGCCGCCAAGTCGGCCAGCTGGGCCCCGAGTTCGTCATCGATGTAGCGCAGCGACAACCGCGGACTCGAGACCTCGAGCCCGAACAGCGGCCAGATCGCAGCGGACATGCCTCCATGCCACCGCACACGGCCCGTCAACTCAACGGATTTTCCTGGCGCCGGGTCGCCAGCACCGAACCGGCGAGGATGAGCCCCAGTCCGAGCAGATGCCACGGCGTGAGTGGCTCGTCCAAGATGACAACCCCGGCACCGAGCGCCACGGCGGGGTTGACGTAGGTGAACACCAAAGCCTTCGGCGCACCGACCTCGCGGATGAGCGCGAAGAACACGATGAATGCCACGGCCGTACACACGACCGCGAGGAGCACGATCGCGACGAGCACCCGCGTCTGGGGCATCTGCGACGGCCAGGTCATCGCCGCAGGACCGGCGTAGACGACCGCGGCCAGCCCGAGGCAGGCCGCCGTCATCGGCATCGTCGGCACATCGCCGAGATAGCGCGCGGCGACCAACGGTGCGATCGCGTAGCAGACCGCGACCAGCAGCACCTCGGTGACGGGCCACGCGCTGCCGCCGGTCAGCTCCGGGCCGGCCAAGACCGCGACCCCGCTGAGTCCGACGGCGAGACCGGCCAGCCTCTTGGCCGTCAATGGCTGGCTGCCGCCGGTCAGCCTGTCGAGCACCGCGGCCACAATCGGCGAGGCCGCGATCAGTAGGCCCGTCAACGAGCTCGAGATGTGCCGCTCGGCGTCGGAGAGCAGCAGCCACGCCGCGATGATCTCGAAGAACGCGAACACCGAGACAGGCTTCCAGTGCGCCAGCACCGGAGCCCACGCGCGCCGGCTCAAGGTCAGCGGGATCAGCACCAGAGCCCCTACCGCGGTGCGCGCCAGGACCAGCACGGGTACCGAAACCCCTTCTACCGCAACCTTGATCAGCAGATAGGGGATGCCCCAGATGACACTCATCGCGGCGAACAACAGCCAGCCGCGAACGCTCACGGGGACAGGTTAGCCAGTGGGTACTACGCCTCGGGGCCGGGGCAGCGCCAGGTCGTTGTAGGTCGCGATGCCAGGCTCCGCCGCGACGACTGCCGCGATGGCGTGGATGGGCGGCATCGCGGTCATGATGTGGCCGAGCACGAAGAAGTCTTCCAGGGTCTTCGCGTTCTCGATCATGTCCTGCGGCGGCAGGAAGCCGATCTGCATGTTGACCGTCGGACGGCCGTCGATGGTGATCTTCCAACCGTCGTCGTCGAGCTGCCAGTCGGGCTGCAGCGTCTGGCCCTTCTTCCAGCGGACGTTGATGTCGATGACGGTTTTGCCGTTGACGATCCCCTGCCAGCTGGCGTACACGCCGGCGACGTGTCCCGCCTTGATGGTCCACGACGCCATCGGGAGATCCTCTGTCGTCTGGGCGTACTCGGATACGCACGTGATCTCGTCGAGCTCGATTCCGAGGGCGTCCGCGACCAGCTGGACAGCCTCGGCGAACACCGCGGTGCCTTTGGCGGCCATCGGCTGCAGCGCAGGGTCGTCGATTGCCATGTCGAAGCCGACGGGCCGCTCGGTCTCGGGCGAGTCGTAGAGCGTGGTGTCCGCGGACTCGGCGATCGTGATCTTGTCGATCCGGTCGCACGCGGTGCCCGCGACGATCGCCAGCAGTTCGGCGAATCCCGGGCTGACGCCGGAGCCGAACAGCGTCGATCCGCCGCGCAGGCACGCATCGACGAGCTTGTCCCGCCCGTCGCCCAGGTTGCGGCCGGTGATGAACGAGGCCGACGCCACGACGTTCACGCCCGCCTCGAGGATTCGCACGAGCTCGTCGACGTCGATCCACATCGGGTTGTAGACGACGACGTCGGGCTTGAGCGCCAGCAACGCGTCGACGTCGTTCGTGGCGGCGACGCCCAGCGGTTCGATCCCGACGAGCTCGCCGACATCCTTGCCGACCTTGTCCTGCGACCAGGCGTAGCAGCCGATCAGTTCGAGCGTGGGATTGGCGGCTATCGCCGCGACCGAAGACTTACCGACATTGCCTGTCGTCCATTGCACGACGCGGTACGGCGCATTGTTGGGCACTCGCTCAGCATAGGGTTCGAGGCACATCCACCCTGGGTGAATAGACCAATCAGACGCCCGGGGTGAGGACTGCCCGTCCGGTGCGGGTCTGGCCCGAACGGTCGATCCACGTCATGTCGAGGCTGTCGCCTGCATAGTGCCGGTCGAGCACCATCGTCAGGGTGCGCGCCGAGTCGAGCTGGACGCCGTCGAGCACCAGCAGTGTGTCGCCGGGTCGCAGCCCTGCCAGGTCGGCGGGACCGCCCACCATCACGTCCTGGAGCAACACGCCGGGCAGGTCCGACCCGGCAGTGCGGACGCCCACGCCGAGCAGTACCGGGGGTCCGATGTGAACGGTGTCGGACCTGATCCCGGCGCGAATCTGGCCGGCCACGGCGAATGCGTCGTTGATCGGGATGGCAAAGCCCTTTCCGCCCGGCCCCATCCGGAAGTTGACCGATGCCGCCGTGGTGACGCCGATGACCTGACCTCGGGAGTCGATCACCGGGCCTCCCGAATCTCCGGCGCGTACGGGTGCTGCGAACTCGAAGAGACCGGTGAGCTCGTCGGTCGAGCCTGTCAGGGTGTCCTCGGCCTCGACGGTGCGCCCGAAGGCCGTCAACGTCCCGACCTCCCGGGTCAGTGGTGCATCGGAGCCCATCGCGTTCCCGAGGGCGACCACGGGCTCTCCGGGCGCCAGCACATTGGTGTCGCCGATCGGCGCGGTGGGCAGACCTGCCGCACCGAGAAGCTGGATGACGGCGATGTCGCGTCCACGGTCGTAGCCGACGATCTGCGCCGGATACTGCCTGCCGCCGACCGTGCCGGTGATGCGGTCGGCGCCCTGTACGACGTGGAAGTTGGTCAGGACCTGGCCACCGGGGTCGATGACGAACCCGGTGCCGAGGCCGACGACGCCCTGGTAGTCCACTGCGGTGTCGATCCGCACGACGGCGGGCTCCACCTGCTCGGCCGCGGCGAGGGGGTCACCGGGAGCCGCCGCGGCGGGCGCCACGGGAGCAAGGAGCGCGAGGATCGCGGCCAGCGCCAGCAGCAGCGTCCGTTGTCGGCGAATAATGCCCATACCCATCAATAGTGGCGGCGACGTCCGCCGCTGTCGACGTGACGTCAGACGATCAGTCCTCGACGGCGACGCCGCCGCGGGTCCGCTTGCGCCGCCCGAGAACCGTTCCCTTGCCGGTGGGGCGCCGATTCTGCAGCTTGCCGTCGGCCTCGGGTTCGTCGGCCGTGGACTTGGCGTCGTTCTCGTCACTTACGACCTTTACCCCGTCGTCGGCGCTCTCTACCTCGTCGGCGCCGGAATCTGCGTCGGCGTCATCCGAGTCCGTCGCCGGCTCGAGCGCTGCCTCATCGGTCTCGTCCGCCTCGGCATCCTCACCGGTGTCGGTTGTGCGGCCGCGCCGACTCGTGCGCTCCTTGACTTTCAGCGGCTTCGGAGGCGGCGGCTGCATCTCGGCGACAAATGCGAGATAGAACGCGAACACGCCGAGGAGCGCTGTAGCAGCGGAGGCTCCGTAGACCCCGAACAACCATTGCCCGGCGGAGTCCAGGGACAACCAGATCTCGCTGATGGCCGCGGCGACGATGAGTACACCGGCAACGACATGCAGTGCGATGGCGACGGAGCGCAGGTTCAGCGCCAGCTTCGGGGTGCCGAACTCCGGCGCCCGGGTGCGCAGAAGCGTGAACACCACGGGCAGCGCGGCGAGCCCGATCAACGCGCCGGTCGCGATGCGAAGAACTGTTCCGAGTGTGTGGGACGTGTCGCCGAGCAGCTCCAGCGTCCGCGGCAGGACGAAGAGGAAGTAGAGGACCCCGGCGGCGATGGAGAACGACGCGTGCCAGATCACCGCAGCGGTGCGGCCCATAACCCTCCTCGATCGTGTTGCCCGGGGTGCGATCGTGCGAGTCGTCAGCCGGTCGCACCCCGGGCGAGTGCGGAGGATAGGGGATTTGAACCCCTGAGGGCTGTTAACCCAACCCGCGTTCCAGGCGAGCGCCATAGGCCACTAGGCGAATCCTCCGCCGGTCATGGTAACCGACCGCCCTGGTGGTACCCCAAATCTGCCGTTGAGCTCCTCGCTGGCGGGGGAGCAGCGTCGGGGTATTACACTCGCCGTGGACCCCGCGCGGCGTCTATCCTGTGAACTCCCCCAGGGCCGGAAGGCAGCAAGGGTCAACGGGCTCTGGCGGGTGCGCGGGGTCCCCTTCATGCCCCCCATTCGTTCATCGACGGTGAAAGGCGAGCGGTGTCGTTTCATTCGCTGGGCCGCGACGACCTGCGCGCACAGCACCAACTGCAGCAGCGCAACTACGCCGAGTTGCAGGCCAAGAACCTCCGCCTCGACCTGACCCGCGGTAAGCCCTGCGCCGAGCAACTCGATCTGTCCAACGGTCTGCTCGCACTGCCGGGCGAAGGCCCCGACGCCTTCAAGGACGCCGACGGCACCGATACGCGCAATTACGGTGGCCTGCACGGTCTGCCCGAGCTGCGGGCGATCTTCAGCGAGCTTCTCGGCGTACCGGTGCCCAACCTCATCGCGGGCAACAACGCCAGCCTCGAGTTCATGCACGACACGGTCGTCTACTCGCTGCTGCACGGCGGCGTGGATTCGCCCCGCCCGTGGATCGACGACCTTCGCGACGGCACCGGCGTGAAATTCCTCTGCCCGTCTCCGGGGTATGACCGCCACTTCGCGATCACCGAGAGCCTCGGCATCGAGATGATCTCGGTGCCATTGCTCGACGACGGCCCCGACATGGACCTCATCGAGGAACTCGTCGCCGCGGACCCGGCGATCAAGGGCATGTGGTGCGTGCCGGTCTACTCGAACCCCACGGGCACCACCTACTCCTGGGAGACGGTCCGGCGGCTGGTCCAAATGGAAACGGCGGCAACCGATTTCCGGATCATGTGGGACAACGCGTACGCCGTCCACACGCTCACCCACGACTTCGTCAGGCAGGTCGACATCCTCGGTCTCGCCACGGCGGCCAACCACGCCAACCGGCCGCTGATCTTCGCGTCGACCTCGAAGATCACGTTCGCCGGTGCAGGGGTCAGCTTCTTCGGTGGTTCGCTCGGCAACGTCGCCTGGTACCTGCAGCACGCGGCCAAGCGGTCGATCGGTCCCGACAAGGTCAACCAGCTTCGCCACGCACGGTTCTTCGGCGACGCCGACGGCGTGCGACTGCACATGCGGCGTCACCAGGAACTGCTGGCGCCGAAGTTCGCGCTTGCGCTGGAGATCCTCGAGGACCGGCTCGGCGAGTCCAAGATCGCGTCCTGGACCGAACCCAAGGGCGGCTATTTCATCAGCCTCGACGTGCTGCCCGGGACGGCTAAGCGAACGGTGTCGCTGGCCAAGGAAGCGGGCATCGCCGTGACCGAGGCCGGAGCGTCGTTCCCGTACCGAAAAGACCCGGAAGACAAGAACATCCGCATCGCGCCGACGTTCCCCGCGACCTCCGACCTGCGTACGGCCATCGACGGGCTCTCGACGTGTGCGTTGCTCGCGGCCGCCGAGCATCTGCTGGCCGACAAGTAGCGCGTCCGCCGTCGGACCGACTAGGTAGCCTTCTCCCGTGGCTCTCTACCGCAAGTACCGACCGGCGACTTTCGCAGAGGTCATCGGCCAGGAACACGTCACCGAGCCGCTGTCGACGGCGCTGAATTCCGGTCGCATCAATCACGCCTACCTGTTCTCCGGCCCCCGCGGGTGCGGCAAGACGTCGTCGGCGCGCATCCTCGCCCGGTCGCTGAACTGCGCCGAGGGACCGACGGCCACGCCGTGCGGGGTCTGCGACTCGTGCGTCGCACTGGCCCCCAACGGCCCGGGCAACGTCGACGTCGTCGAACTCGACGCCGCGAGCCACGGCGGTGTGGACGACACCCGAGAGTTGCGTGACCGCGCGTTCTACGCGCCTGCGCAGTCGCGCTACCGCATCTTCATCGTCGACGAAGCGCACATGGTCACCACCGCAGGCTTCAACGCACTCCTCAAGATCGTCGAGGAGCCGCCGGAGCACCTGATCTTCGTGTTCGCCACGACCGAACCGGAGAAGGTGCTGCCGACTATCCGGTCGCGCACCCATCACTATCCGTTCCGGTTGCTGGCGCCGCGGACCATGCGGACGCTGATCGAGAAGATCGTCACCTCGGAGAGCGTCGACGTCGACGACGCGGTGTATCCGCTCGTCATCCGTGCCGGTGGCGGCTCGCCCCGTGACACGCTCAGCGTGTTGGACCAACTGCTCGCCGGCGCCAACGGGAACCACGTCGCCTATCAGCGCGCCCTGTCCCTGCTGGGTGCCACCGACGTCGCGTTGATCGACGACGCCATCGACGCGTTGGCCGCGGGCGACTCGGCGGCGCTGTTCGGTGCGGTGGAAGGCGTCATCGACGCCGGGCATGACCCGCGCCGGTTCGCGACCGATCTGCTGGAGCGATTCCGGGATCTCATCGTGCTGCAGGCCGTCCCCGACGCGGTGGCGCGAGGTGTGGTCGACGGACCCGAGGACGTCCTGGAGCGCATGCGCGACCAGGCGGCGCGGCTCGGGACCGCCACGCTGACGCGCTACGCCGAGGTGGTGCACGCCGGACTCGGTGAGATGCGCGGAGCGACGGCGCCGCGGCTTCTCCTCGAAGTGGTGTGCGCACGGCTGCTGCTGCCCTCGGCCAGTGACACCGAGGCCGCACTGCTGCAGCGCGTCGAACGCATCGAAACCCGGCTCGACCTGTCGATCCCGGCCAGCGACGAGATCGCTGCGGGCGCGGCCGCCGCCCCCCGAAAGCAGTTCGTGCGCAAGAGCGAAGCCCCGGCCCAAACCGCCGCACCGGAGTCCGCACCCAAGCCCGCTCCGGCACCGCAGGCGAAGCCGGAGCCGGAGCCCGCACCCGAACCCGCACCGAAAGCCGTTACCCCTGAACCGCTCCCGGAACCGCCGCCGCTCCGTCAACCGTCGGCACCGGCTGTGGAGGCCCCGCCGGTGACTCCTGCCGCCGCCGTCGCCGCGGGGCAACCGAATGCGGCCGCGGTGCGCACCATGTGGACGACGGTGCGTGAGAAGGTCCGTGAGCGAAGCCGCACCACCGAGGTGATGCTCGCCGGGGCCATCGTGCGTGCCGTCGAGGGCGACACCCTTGTGCTGAGTCACGAATCTGCGCCGCTGGCCAAGCGGCTCGTCGAGCAACGCAACGCCGACGTCATCCGGGAAGCACTCAAAGATGCACTGGGCGTGGACTGGAAGATCCGGTGCGACACCGGGGGCGAAGCGCCTGCGGCACCCACGGCTGCCGCGCCGCCCGCTGCTCCGCCGCAACGCGCCGCGCCGCAGCGGCCCCGCGTCGAGCGCATCCCCCCGCCGGAGACCCCGCCGCCACCGCCCGAGGACGACGAAGAGGACATGCTGGCCGAAGCGAGCAATGCCGATCCCGCCGCGCCTCGGCGGGATCCCGAAGAGGTGGCACTGGAGTTGCTGCAGAACGAACTCGGGGCACGCCGCATCGACGGTTAGCCGGCAAACAGGTACCCGACTACGCAGGCACGCAGGGCGCCGAGACGCCATGATCAATCCATGGTGCTCCCCGACATTGCACGCAAGGTGCTCGCGACGATTCGGATCCTCAACGGGGCCGCAGGCCTGCTGATCCCGGAGAAACTTCTCGGCCGGCTCGGCGTCGACACCGCGACGGATCGCTCGGGAACCTACCCGTTCCGCATGTTCGGCATCCGCACCGTGCTCATCGGCCTGGACCTGCTGCTGCTGACGGGCGACGAGCTACGGCGGGCGGAGAAGCTGGCCGTGCTGATCCACGCCGCCGACACCGCGTCGGCGACCGTCACCACCGTCCGCAACGACCTGCCCCGCAAGCAGGGGCTCACCGCTGTCGGCATCTCCGCGGTCAACACCGGTCTGGCCGTCATTGCCTGGAGGGGAGGGCGACATGTCGAACCGCGTGTTCATTAAGCTCGCCGAGTTTCTCGATCGCCGGTGGGGCTGGGACAACCTGCCGCCGACGCTCGGCCTGCTGTCGCTGGTCGGGATCCGCAATCGGCTCCGCGAAGACAACCTCTTCGACACCTACGACGGGTCGCCTCCGGAAGCGCCTGCGCGCGAGCCCCACGAGTACCTGACGGTGCGCACCGTCGACGGCTCTTACAACGACCTGTCGGCACCGTCGATGGGCATGGCGGGCACACGTTTCGGGCGCAACCTGGCGCCCGCGTCGGCTCCTGCCGAGCAACCGCCGCGACTGTTCGATCCGAACCCGCTGACGATCAGCACCGAACTCCTCCGGCGTGAGACCTTCAAGGGTGCGGGACAGGTGAACGTGCTCGCCGCGGCGTGGCTGCAGTTCGAGGTGCATGACTGGTTCAGTCACGGCACCACCACCGACCGGATGATCGAGGTACCCCGGCCCGCAGGCTACGAATGGCCGACCGACCCGGTCCGCGTCCCGGCGACGCCCGACGACCCGACCGCGTCGGGCGACACCGCCTCCAAGACCTACCTCAACGTCGACAGTCACTGGTGGGACGGCTCGCAGATCTACGGCAGCACCGTCGCGGCGCAGGAGGCGGTGCGCAGCGGCGAGGGCGGCAAGCTGGCCATCGACGACGGCGGGTTCATCGCCACCGATCCCGCACCGAAGGATCCTTTCCTGACCAACGAGGGGTGGTGGCTCGGTCTGGAACTGCTCACCACGCTGTTCATGAACGAGCACAACGCCATCTGCGACAAGCTCGCCTCGGCGTATCCCCGTTGGTCCGACGATCAGCTTTTCGACAAGGCCCGCCTCGTCACCACCGCGCTCATCACCAAGATCCACACCCTGGAATGGACCCCGGCGTTGCTCGGACATCCGGCACTCGAGCAGGGCATGCGCGGGAACTGGTTCGGCGCCGCCGGCGAACGGGTGAAAAGACTTGCCGGCCGGCTCAGTTCCAGTGACTTCATCAGCGGCATCCCGGGATCGGCAACCGACCATCACGCGGCGCCCTATTCGGTCACCGAGGAGTTCGTGACCGTGTACCGCATGCATCCACTGCTGCCGGACGACTTCGGGTTCGTCACGCTCGACGGTTCCCCGTCCCTGTCGTGCGCGTTCGACGACCTCCGCAGCACGCATTCGCGGGGTGCGCTGGAAAAGATCGGCCAGGGCACCGCGATGTACACCTTTGGTATCGGTGAGGCCGGAGCGCTCGCGCTGCACAACAGCCCGCGTTTCATGGAGCGATTCGACCGGTTGGACGCGCTGACCATCGACCTCAATGCGGTCGATGTGCTGCGGTCACGGGAGCGCGGAGTGCCGCGCTACAACGACTTCCGGGAGAGTCTGCGGCTGCCGCGGGCGCGCAGCTTCGACGAGATCAGCCGAGGAAGCCTGGAGACTGCCGAGAAGCTGCGCCACATCTACGGCGACATCGACGCGGTGGACACCGTGGTCGGCATGTACGGGGAGCGCCTTCCCCGCGGGTTTGCGTTCGGCGAGACGGCATTTCGCATTTTCGTGCTGATGGCGACGCGAAGGCTGAAGAGCGACCGGTTCTACAGCGTCGACTTCACGCCGCGGATCTACACTCCCGAGGGAATGGCCTGGGTCGAGGACAACGACATGACGTCGGTGCTGACCCGCCACCACCCCGAGCTCGCGCCGGCACTGCGCGGACAGGGCAACGTCTTTCTGCGCTGGAACCCCCTGCGTTAGAACGTCAGGCGTTCCACCACGGCCGCAGCGGAAGTCCACCGTCTCCGCCACGCTCGTCGAGCTTGACCGCGAGCACCTGGTGCAGCTGAATGGAGTTCTGCTCGAAGCCGACTCGCGAGCCCGCCATGTAGAGACCCCACACTTTCGCGGTGGCCAGCCCGACTTCGGCGACGGCTTCGTCCCAGTGCTCGACGAGGTTTCGGCACCAGTCGCGCAGCGTCATCGCATAGTGGTGGCGCAGGTTCTCCTCGTGCACGACTTCCAGCCCGACATCCTGCATCTCGGTGATGATTCGTCCCGAACCGGTGAGTTCACCGTCGGGGAAGACGTACCGGTCGATGAATCCACCCGCTGCGGGCCCGGTCTTGTTGTCGTGACGGGTGATGCAGTGGTTGAGCACCAGTCCGCCGCTGCGGAGCTTGGATTTGATGAACCGGAAGTACGAGGGATAGTTCGCCACCCCGATGTGCTCGGTCAGGCCGATGGAAGACACTGCGTCGAACTGTGATTCACGCACGTCCCGATAGTCGCTGTGGCGAACTTCGGCGAGATCGCCGAGACCCTCCCGCTCGATGGCGGCCTGCGCCCACTCGGCCTGTTCCTTCGACAGCGTCGCCCCGATGGCCTTGACGCCGTGCCGGGCGGCGTAGCGGACCATTCCACCCCATCCGCACCCGATGTCGAGCAATCGATCGCCGGGAGCCAGCCGCAACTTCTCGAACACCAACCGGTACTTGTTCTCCTGTGCTTCCTCCAGGGTGGCGTCGGGGTGCGGATAACAGGCGCACGTGTAGGTCATCGACGGCCCGAGCACCCACTCGTAGAAGGTGTTCGACACGTCGTAGTGGTGGTGGATGGCGTCGGCGTCGCGAGTCTTGCTGTGTCGCAGGCCTTCTGCGATGCGCCGCCATCTCGGTAGGGCCTCCTGTGGCGGCGGTGCGATCGGCACGAGGTGCTCGATGCCGATCGAACGCACGATGTTGGCCAGTACACGGGCCGGTGGCCGCTTGAAATTCAGCTTCTCGACCAGCGCGGTGAGCAGTGCGTAGGGATCGCCCGGGTGTACACCGAACATCTCCAGATCGCCGGATACGTAGGCCCGCGCCAAACCGAGATCGCCGGGAGCCGTTGCCAGATAGGTTGTTCCGCGTGGGGTGAGCAGTTCCAACCCCAGTGCCGCATCATCGGGTCCGGTACTGCTCCCGTCGTAGGCCGTGAACTTCAGCGGTAAACGACCGCTGGCGAAGATCTCCAGAACCTCGGCCAACGTCAGCCTGCGGTCCGGATCGTACGAAGGGCCGTCCGCGCGCTCCCGAAAAGTGGTCACTGCCGTTGCACCGCCTTCGCATAGAGGTCGAGGAAACGCGAATCTGGGTCGTAGGTCTTCTTCACGGTCCGGTAGATCTCCCCGCCGTAGAGAGCATCAAACTCCTCTTCGGAGTAATAGGCATCCGAGTACAGGGATTTGTGCCCGTCGAGCTCGCTGACTTTCCGCTCGATCATCTTGTTGGTGTGCCCGTCCTCGGGGCCGACCGGGACCGAGGACCAGAAGCCGACGTTCACATAGGTGTGGTTCGGCCTGAGCGGGTACAGCGACCAGCTGCGGTCGTCGCGCAGGCGCAGCGGGCACAGCCAGATCGGCTCGATGGGCACCGTATCGAGGAACCAGTGCAGGAAGTCGACCGTTCGCTCGATCGGGACCTCGACGTCCTGCACGACCCGCTCGCGCGGGGGACGACCGTTGCGTTTCTCGATGCGGTCGGCGATGTCGAACCTCTGGTCGTAGCCGATGAGCTTCCAGTAGAAGCTGCTTCGCCGGTACCGCCTCGGCCACCACCGCCGGATCCGGGGGTTCTGCGCTCCGAATGCCCTTGAGCACCAGAACCAGTCGGTGTCCCAACGCCAGAGATAGTCATGGATGGTCAGCCGGTCGTGAATCTCGGCGGAGTCGTTGCCGGTGTGCTGGATGGAGCGGTAGTAGATGTCCTTGCCGGTGTAGTCGCTGACAGGGCCCGGCGTGCCGGTCTGGATCCCGACGCACAGGTAGCTCTCGTCGGCACTGAACACCACCCCGTCGAGGTAGTCGACGCGGTCGCCGTGGAGTCCGCCCGTCTCGATGACCCTGTCCATGGCGTCGATCAGTTCGGGCACCGAATGGAAGCGGAGGTGGCGCAGCGACACGAACGGTTTGACCGCTTCCAACTCGATCTGCAGCCGGACTGAATAGCCAAGCGTGCCATAAGAATTCGGAAACGCGCGGAAAAGTTCAGGATTCTCGTCGGCCGACGCCCGCACGATATCGCCGGTGCCGGTGAGGATGTCCATCTCCAGCACGGACTCGTGGGGCAGTCCGTTGCGGAACGACGCCGATTCGATTCCGAGGCCGGTGACGGCGCCGCCGAGGGTGATGGTCTTGAGCTGAGGCACCACGAGCGGTGAAAGCCCGTACGGCAGGGTGGCGGCGACGAGATCCTCGTACGTGCACATGCCCGCGACGTCGGCGGTGCGCGATGCCGGGTCGACGGCTATGACGCCGGTCAGCCCCGAGGTGTCGAGACCTTTGGCCGTGGCTTTCGCGCGGGCGCGGAACAGGTTGGACGTGGGTTTGGCCAGGCGTACGGCGGCATCGGCGGGGATCGCCCGATAGCTGGCCAACAACCGCTGCACACCGTCGGCGTGAGCGGCCCGTGCGTCAGTCGAGGCAACAGACACGCATATACGCTAGTCCCCGGTAGCAGGCGATGCGACCGCAGCGTCACTGCTCACAGCTTTTTGAGCCCCCACACGAACAAGGAGTTTGCACTGATGGGACAGGTCAGCGCGTCCAGCACGGTTCTGATCGACGCCGATCCGGCGACGGTGCTGGCAGCCGTCGCCGACTACGAGGCCATGCGCCCGAAGATCCTCTCCGAGCACTACAGCGGCTACCGCGTGCTCGAGGGCGGGCAGGGCGCCGGCACCGTCGCGGAGTGGAAGCTGCAGGCCACCAAGTCGCGCTCCCGCAATGTCAAAGCCGGTGTCGACGTCGCGGGACACACCGTCATCGAGAAGGACGCCAACTCGTCCATGGTGACCAACTGGACCGTCGCACCGGCAGGCCCGGGCTCGTCGGTGACGGTGAAGACGTCCTGGCAGGGTGCGGGTGGCATCGGAGGCTTCTTCGAGAAGACGTTCGCACCGATCGGGCTGCGCAAGATTCAGGCCGAGGTGCTCGGCAACCTCAAGCGCGAGGTCGAGGGCACTCTCGGCGTCGAGAACACCTAACCCTGCTGCAGGAATGCGACGATGCCGCGCACGACGGCATCGGCGTACTTCTGCCTACCCTCGGGGGTCTTCATCAGCGCCGAGTCCACAGGGCTTTTCATGTTGCCCAGCTCGACGAGGATCGAGGGGTACTGCGCGAGGTTGAGACCGGCGATGTCCTGGCGCGGATTGAGCCCGGAGGTGCCGATGTAGGTCGCGGGCGGGATACCCGACCCCGCCAGCTGATCGCGCATGATTCGGGCGAACTGCACCGATGGCCCGGCCTGAGCGGCGTTGAGCGGCGGCGACGAGTACAGCACGTGGAAGCCCCGCCCGGTGGGTGGGCCGCCGTCGGCGTGGATCGAGACAACGGCGTTGGGCCTGATCGAGTTGGCCATGGCGGCACGCTCGTCGACGCACGGTCCGGGCCCGGTGTCGTCGCCCCGCGACATCGCGGTGCGCACCCCCAGGGCCGTCAGCGCCTGACGGATGCGCAGGGTGGTGTCCCAGGCGAAGGTGTGTTCGGCGAGGCCGTCCTCGGTGGAGGTGCCGCTGGCCTGGCAGTCCTTGGTGCCGCCGCGGCCGGTCGGGACCTGACGGCTCAGCCCTTCCATGGAGCCCTGATGGCCCGGATCGAGGAACACGATCTTGCCCGCGATGTTGGCCGGGGCGGCCTGCGCGGGGAAGGCAGGGGTCGCCGCGACGAGCAGTGCGGCCACCGCAGCGGCCCCGACACGCAGGCTGGCTGGCATGGGCACGGCGCCACGGTAGCCCGAGCGCCGACTAGGCTGAAAGCCCGAAGTGCCGCTTGAGGGGCGAGCGCAACCAAGTCGATACCGCACTGCAATCAATACGTAGAGGATCAGTCATGGAACCTGGTGGCCAGCCCGACATGTCTGCCTTGCTCGCCCAGGCGCAGCAGGTGCAGCAGCAGCTGATGGAAGCCCAGGAAGCCCTGGCCAACGCCGAACTGCACGGCCAGGCCGGAGGCGGCCTCGTGCAGGTCACGATGAAGGGCAGCGGCGAGGTCGTCGGCGTTGCGATCGACCCTAAGGTGGTCGATCCGTCGGACGTCGAGACGCTGCAGGACCTCATCGTCGGCGCGATCGCCGACGCCGCCAAGCAGGTCACCATCCTCGCCCACGACAAGCTGGGACCGCTGGCCGGCGGCATGGGCGGCCTGGGCCTGCCGGGTATGTGACTTGTTCGAAGGACCAGTTCAGGATCTGATCGACGAGCTCGGCAAGCTGCCGGGTATCGGGCCCAAAAGCGCCCAGCGGATCGCGTTCCATCTGCTGTCGGTCGAGCCGCCCGACATCGACCGGCTCACCGCCGTCCTGAACCGGGTGCGCGACGGTGTCACGTTCTGCGCGGTGTGCGGCAACGTCAGCGACGCGGAGCGCTGCCGGATCTGCAGCGACCCGCGCCGTGACGCGTCGCTGATCTGTGTGGTCGAGGAACCCAAGGATGTCCAGGCGGTCGAGCGGACCCGCGAGTTCCGCGGGCGCTATCACGTGCTCGGCGGGGCGCTGGACCCGCTGTCCGGAGTCGGGCCCGACCAACTGCGAATCCGCGAGCTGCTCAACAGGATCGGCGAACGGGTCGACGGTGTCGACGTCGCCGAGATCATCATCGCGACCGACCCCAACACCGAGGGTGAGGCGACCGCCACGTACCTGGTGCGGATGCTGCGTGACATTCCAGGGCTCTCGGTGACGCGCATCGCGTCGGGGCTACCGATGGGCGGGGATCTGGAGTTCGCCGACGAGCTGACGCTGGGGCGTGCGCTGGCGGGCCGACGCGCAATGGCGTAGCACCGTCGCTTTTCACGCCGAGATCCACCTTTTGCAGAGGTCTACTCGTAAAACGGCTGCAAAAGGTGGATTTCGACGCTTGTCAGTGGCTGTTGGCACCATGACGCCCATGGGCAAGGTCATTCTCGGCGGCGAAGCCGTCAGGGCTGGTGTCGTCACCCGACACGAACTGGCTCGCGACTACACGAAGCTCTACCGCGGCGTATTCGTCCGCAAGGGCGTTGAGATCACGGTGCGTGACCGGGCTATCGGAGCGTGGCTCGCCACGGGGCGCAAGGGCGTGGTCTCGGGGTCGGCGGCGGCAGCACTCCATGGCGCACCGTGGGTGGATCCGGCCACACCGATCGAAATGACCGGGGCGAAAGGTCGGCCCCAGGAGGGCCTTGTTCTGCGCACCGAGCGGTTGCAGCCCGACGAGATCACTCGACGTTGCGGCCTTCCCGTGACAACCCGGGAACGAACCGCCTTCGACCTGGGGCGCCATCTCGAAAGGTTCGAGGCGCTCGCACGCTTGGACGCGCTGATGTGGAACCAGCATTACGACATTGCCGACGTGCTCGACCTCGCTGATCGGCATCCGCGCTCCCGAGGCATCGGACAACTGCGCGAATTGCTTCCGCTCGTCGACGGGGGAGCAGCGTCACCGCGGGAGAGCATTCTCCGACTGTGGTTGCTGGACTGCGGATTTCCGCGTCCCGAGACGCAGATCCCCGTCGTCGACGGATCCCGGCCCGTCGCGTTCCTGGACATGGGGTGGTCGGAGTACGGGGTCGCCGTCGAGTACGACGGTGACCATCACCGCAAGGACCGGCAGCAGTACGTCAAGGACATCGCGCGGCTGCGGATGCTGAAGCAACAGGGCTGGATCGTCATCCGAGTCATCGCCGAGGACCGGCCGCATGACTGGCTGGCACGAGTCGAAGAGGCCTTGGTCAGCCGCGGGTGCCACCTCGAGATCAGTGAAGCCCAGTTCGCACGGGCACGAGCGGCGTGACGCCCGAAGCTAGACCCGCCGCGGCGCCGCCAACCGTTCCTTGCGCAGTTGCGTGACTTCGGGAAGTTCGAGCGGCGCAAGGGGGCCCACCACCTTGCCGAGCAGGTGATCGGCCAGCTGCGGGTTGCGGGCCAGGCAGCAGCCGTGCAGATAGGTCGCGACGACGCTGCCCTGCACGGCGCCGTCGATGCCGTCACCCGCCCGATTTCCCGCACCCTTGGTCACCGCCGCGAGCGGGCGCGCCTGCGGCCCGAGAACTGTTCCACCACGGTGGTTCTCGAAACCTGTCAGCGGTTCGGTGAGGCCTTCGACCAGCGGGGTGGACGCGACCTCGCCGATCGTGCGCTGAGGTTGTGGCGACGTCGTCACGTCGAGAATCCCGACGCCGTCGACCCGCTCACCGGCCGAGGTCTCATACCAGTGACCCAGCACCTGAATCGCCGCGCAGATCGCCAGCACGGGAGCGCCGCGCGAAACGGCCTGCTGCAGGCCGGGATAGCGGATCAGGTGCTTGGTGGCCAGCCGCTGGGCGTAATCCTCGGCGCCGCCGAGTGTGTACAGATCGAGCTCCGCAGGCACCGGATCGTCGAGGGTGATCTCGACGATCTCGGACTCAATTCCCCTCAGCCGCAGCCGTTGCCGCAACACCACGGAGTTGCCGCCGTCTCCGTAGGTGCCCATCACGTCGGGCAGCACCAGCCCGATCCGCACCGCCGACTCGGTCATGGCAGCCGCCTGTTCAACTGCAGGAACGCCGTGTAGTTGGCGAGCACCTCGACGTGCCCCGGCGGACACGCGGCGATGGCGTCCAACGTGTCGTGCACCAGGGTGTGTTCGACGCCGGCGTAGCCGAGCCGCACCGCGAGGTCGGTACCGCGCTCACCGGCGGCCACCACCGTGACCGTCTCGAAGTGTTCGAACCGCACGTCCCACAACCACGACAGGTCTTCGCCGTCGGGCACCTGGCCGTTGACGGCGATCACCACACCCGCCGCGTCGCGATCCACCATCGACAGCGCCTCCTGCCATCCGGCCGGATTCTTCGCCAGCAGCACCCGCACCGTGTGGTTGCCCACCCGGACAGTGCGGTAGCGGCCGGCGACCTCGTCGACGGCGGACACGGCGGCGACTGCGGCAGCGGGCTCGGCGCCCAATGTCACCGCGGCGGCCACCGCCTGGGTCGCATTACCGCGGTTGACGGTGCCGGGAAGGGTGAGCGTCATAGGCAGCGACAACCCGTCCGGCCCGTGGATGTGGGTGTCGTCGAACCACCAGTCGGGGTCGGGCCGTTTGAAATCCGTACCGGTTGAATACCAGTGCCTGCCGTCGCGGACGATGACCTCGCCAGAACGCGGGCAGCTCACCGAGTCGCTGGCCCAGCCGCCACCGGCGGCCACCCACACCACGTGCGGGCTGTCATAGGCCGCCGACGTCATCAGCACGTCGTCGCAATTGGCGACGACCACCGTCGACGGATGGCGGGCCAGCCCGGCGCGCAGGGTGCGCTCGATGTGATTGATCTCCCCGACACGGTCGAGTTGGTCGCGCGACAGGTTCAGCAGGATCGTGACCGCGGCCGGTACCGCGTCCAAGACGTGCGGGACGTGCATCTCGTCGACCTCGAGGGCGGCGAGCGTCGCGTCGGGCTTGGCGGCCAGCGCCGCCACCAGGCCGGCGTCCATGTTGGCGCCCTCGGCGTTGGTCGCAACCCCGCCCAGTGTGGCCAGCGCGGCCGCCGTCATCCGGGTCGTCGTCGACTTGCCGTTGGTGCCGGTGATGACGACGGAGCGCCGGCCGCGGCCCAGCTGGGCGAGGATCGACCTGTCCAGCGTCATCGCGACCAGGCCGCCGATCATCGCGCCTGCTCCTCGGCCGGTGACGCGAGACGCCCAGCGTGCGCCCGCGCCTGCGGCGAGCGCGACTCGTCCACGTGCAGTGACCATCCCCGGCAGTTTAGAAGAGCGGCCGACACGCGGTGAGATGGAGCAAGGCATGTCAGCCGTGCGTGCCATCCTCGGTTCATGAGCTCAACCGCCGAACGTCGCTGGGGTCGGCCCGCCGGCACCGACGGCGCGGGCTGGGCCGTCGTCGACGTCGAGACCTCTGGTTTCCGGCCCGGTCAGGCGCGCGTCGTCAGCATCGCAGCGCTGGCGCTCAGCGACGATGGCAACGTCGAGAAGAGCCTGTACAGCCTGCTTGACCCGGGTGTCGATCCCGGGCCGACCCATGTGCACGGGCTGACGGCGGAGATGCTCGCGGGCCAGCCGACGTTCGGTGACGTCGTGGGCGATCTGTGCGACGTGTTGGAGGGGCGCACACTCGTCGCCCACAACGTCGGTTTCGACTACTCGTTCTTGACCGCCGAGGCCGAGATGGTGTCAGCGGAGCTGCCCGTCGACACCGTCATGTGCACCGTAGAACTGGCGCGGCGCCTCGACCTCGGCCTGGACAATCTGCGTTTGGAGACGCTGGCGGCCCATCACGGTGTCACGCAGATGAAGCCGCACGACGCACTCGACGACGCGATGGTGCTCGCGCAGATCCTCAAACCCGTCCTGGTACGCGCGCAGGAGCGGCGCAAGTGGCTGCCGGTGCACCCGGTGACGCGACGTCGGTGGCCCAACGGTCGCGTGACGCACGACGAATTGCTGCCGCTGAAGGCGACGGCCGCCCGGCTGCCGTGCCCGTACGCCAACCCGGGCCCCTTCGTCGAGGGTCGCCCGCTGGTCCAGGGAATGCGCGTCGCGCTGTCGGCGGAGGTCAGCCACACCCACGAAGAGTTGGTCGAGCGGATCCTGCACGCCGGGCTGGCGTTCACCGACGCGGTCGACGTGAACACCTCCCTCGTCGTGTGCGACGTCGAAGCGCCCGAGCAGGGCAAGGGTTATCAGGCCCGGGAACTCGGTGTCCCGACGCTCGCCAGCGCCGCGTTCATGCGGCACATCGACTCCGTCATCGGCGGGTCGGAGATCGAGGCCTTTACCGAGCAGTCGCGGGACGGAGACCAGTTCACGCTGTTCTGATGTGCTTGGCCCGCCAGCTTCGCGGACACTCGCCATGGGCGCGTCGGAAGACTCGGGTGAAGTATCCGGGATCAGAGATGCCGAGGCGCGCGGCAATCTCCCGTACGGGTAGGTCTGTTCCCGACAGCAGTGACCGCGCTCGCGCCATCCGCCGCTCGATGATCCACTCCTGAACTGTCCGGCCGGTGCGGCGCCTGACCACCGTCGTGAGATGCCCCGGCGTCAGACCGCACTCCAGCGCCACGTCGCGCAATGTGAGTGGCTGGCTGAGACGGCGCTCGATCACCTCGAAGACCTTCGCCAGAAGCGGTTCGCCGCTGCGTCGCAGGTCGGCGGTGGTTCCCCCGGTCATCCGCGCCAGTTCGATGAGCAGGACGGTCAAGTAGGCGACGCTCGCCTGCCGATAGCCTTCCGGTCGGCTGGTCAACTCTGTGTCGATCGACGCGAGGGTGGCCGTCCAGAATTCGCGCCGCTCTGCCGGCACCTCCAGCCGCAGCAGGCCGGTGGAGTGCCCGTGCAGGAACGGGAACAGCAGTGGATGCGCCCGCCAGGTCGGCCACGGCGATCGGGCGTCCTCGCCCAGCGCGGTGGGGTCGAAGAACACCGCCACGGCGTGTGCGAGATCGTCGCAACCGGGTGGATCGACAGCAGCACCGGCGGCGACGACGTCGACGAGCCCGGAACCGAAATGATAGACAAGCACCGGAAACTCGTGGATGTGTCTGTCGGGCAGGGCGACTCGGTCCAGTTCGAGCAGCGACACCGGTGGCATTCCGAACTCTGTGAGGTACGAGTAGATCGGTATCCCGTCACGTCGCCCGGTGAACCTGGCGAGTTGCGTCATATGCCGAAGATAATCCAAGTTTTGCCGAACATGCCCTCACAATCTTTAACTTTCAAGCCGAAGACTGGACATCATGACCGAACATCATCCACATTCTGTGGTACGCACCTGGGGCAACGACCATGACTATCTACCGGCCGCGGGCCGCGACTTCCTGCTGCCCGGCTACGATCTAATCACTCGCCTGCTGGGATTCGGGCCGATCTACGATGAGCTGATCGCCTCAGCCGACCTCGACCACGCTGGCCGTATCCTTGAAATAGGCTGCGGCACCGGCAATCTTGCCATGCGCGCCCATCGAGTAGCGCCCGAGGCGTGGCTGACGGCAACTGATCCCGACCCCGGTGCGCTGGCGCGAGCCCGCCGCAAGATCGGTCAGGCCGACCGCGTGCAGCTGCACGTGGCCTATGCTCAGCGACTTCCCTTCGCCGACAGAACTTTTGATCGGGTGTTGTCGTCGATGATGCTGCACCACCTCGACAACGATGTGAAGGCTGCCGCATTGGCGGAGGTGTTTCGGGTGTTGCGGTCCGGCGGTCGACTGCACATCGTCGATGTCGGTGGGGACATCCACCGGCCGGGTCTGCTTTCCCGCATCACCGGCCACGACCACAGTCATGCTGCGGCACGACTACCGGAACTGATCCGTGCTGCAGGTTTCGACTGCGAGGTGACCGGGACCAGGCACGTTCGGCTCACCGGTGCGGTCACGTTCTTTCGAGCCACCAAGGCGGCCGAATGACCGTCGTTCTCAGACAGTCCCGAACAGGGGAGGATTCAGCCTGGCGAATCCGTCCTGCCGGACGTAGGGGAAGTGTGGGTAGCCCGGTTCGCGAAAGCTGACCGCATCGAGGCGGCGAACCTGGTCCTCGGACAACGACCATCCGCCGGCACCCAGGTTGTCTTTCAGTTGATCCGGGGTGCGAGCTCCGACGATGACCGATGACACCGTCGGCCTGCGCAGCAGCCAGTTCAGTGCGACCTGCGGGATGGCCTTGCCGCATTCGCAGGCAACCTCGCCCAAAGCATCGACGACATCGAAGAGAACATCGTCGTCGACGGGAGGACCAGCAGCGGCGGTTGCGTGGAGGCGGCTGACGGTGGGAAGTGGTGCGCCCCGGCGGATCCGGCCGGTCAGGCGTCCCCACCCCAGCGGACTCCACACCAGTGCGCCGATACCTTGGTCGAGGCCGAGCGGCATCAAGTCCCACTCGTAATCGCGGCCGATCAACGAGTAGTAGACCTGGTGGGCGATGTACCGGGTGGTGTGGTTGGCGTCTGCCACGGCGAGCGCTTTCATCAACTGCCAGCTCGCGAAGTTCGACACGCCGACGTAGCGAATCTTGCCTGCGAGCACCAGCATGTCGAGCGTGTCGAGCACCTCCTCGACGGGTGTGCCCGCATCGAAGGCATGAAGTTGGAAGAGATCGATGTAGTCGGTGCGCAGCCGGCGCAGGGCTGCGTCGACGCTGCTGATGAGCCTGCGGCGTGACGTCCCTGCGTCGTCCCAGCCCAGACCGGTGGGCAACGCGGCCTTGGTCGAGATGATCGCTCGGTGCCGACGACCCCGTAGTGCGAGACCGAGGACCGACTCGGAAGCGCCGTCGGAGTAGACGTCGGCGGTGTCGAACAGTGTCACGCCCGCGTCGAGGCATATGTCGACAAGGTTGCGCGCCTCGTCGACGGTGGTGTCTGCCCACGCCCCGAAGAACTCTCCGGAAGCACCGAATGTGGCTGCACCGAAGCCGATCTCGGACACAAGAAGGCCGGATCGTCCTACGCGCCGATATTGCATGGGTACTCCCTTATCGGAACCTTGTTCCCGTTAACGGCACAGTAGCACCCGTCGCGAATTAATGAAACCCTGGTCCCGTTAAGATGGGTGGGTGGCAGCGAGACCCGGAGGGCGCACCGCAGCGGTACGCGCAGCGGTGTTGGCCGCAGCCGCTGACCTTCTCCCGGTCGCCGGATTGCACGCCCTGGACCTGACGACCATCGCCGACCGCGCCGGGGTTGGTAAGACAACCGTCTACCGGCGGTGGGGAACTGTGCCCGCACTGGTCGCGGATCTGCTGGCCGACATGGCGGCGACTTCGACCCCGCGCCCCGCGACCGGCACCCTCCGCGGCGATCTGCTCAGCATTGCCAAGCTCATTCAGCGGACACTGGCCGACGAGCGGCAGGGGCCGCTGTTCAAAGCCGTCATCGCCGCAGCGACGTGCGACGCGGCGACGGCAGAGTCGCTGGCGGGGTTCTATCGAACCCGGCTGACCGAATTGGCACCTGTCGTGGCTGACGCCGTCGCACGCGGTGAGGCGCCTCCGGGTACCGACGCCGACGAGGTCATCAGGCACATCTCCGCGCCGCTCTACTATCGGCTCCTGACCGACACCACGCCACCCCGGCCGCGCGACGCCCAGCGCGCCGTCGACGCGACACTGGCCGCGGTGGCCGCGGGTGTATTCGTCTAGTCGGTGTCCGGGCGGTTCATGCGAGCGCGGTGCAGCCATTGCCGGAGTACACCGTCGAGCGGACGGCCGCCAGTGTCGAAACCCTGGGTGGGCAGGTATGCCGGGGAGATCCGGATACCGAGGCGGCCGATCACCGCAGCGAGAAGAAATGCTGGTCCCGGCGACGCGTCACGGGCCAAGACCACCTTCACGTGCGTGGGCAGGTTCGTTTCCGAGTCGCGCACGACGGTGAAGCCGTCGACCTCGCTCCATGCGAAACGGTGACTGCCCAACTGAAATTCGTTGTCGCGCAATACCAATCCTGTACGCCGGATACGCGCGGCCCGAATGACGATGAAGCTGAACATCCCCAGCGACGTCGCCGTCACACCGATCGCTGCGAGCACCGCAAGGGCATTCCACCGCTCGCCGCGGTGGAACTCGCCCGCGAGTTCGGCCACCGCCCAGATACCGGCAACGAGGACGAGGGCACCCCCGAGGAGTCGGTACCCGAGATCGTCACCCGTGGCCGACAGCCTGCGTTCAGGCATCGATGCGACGGCTCACAGTTACCACCCCACGTGATTCAGACCGCCCTCTGCCTCGCGGCCCGGTTCACCGCCGAGACCACCGCACGCAGCGAGGCCGTCGTGATCGAGGTCGCGATGCCCACACCCCACACCGTCCTGCCGCCGATCTCGGCTTCCACGTAGGCCGCGGCCTGAGCTTCCTCGCCCGCCGACATCGCGTGCTCGGAGTAGTCCAGCACGTTGACGTTGAACCCGACGGCGCCGACCGCGTCGACGAACGCCGCGAGCGGGCCGTTGCCCGCGCCGACGATCTCGCGTTCCTCGCCGTTGACCTTCACGACGGCGGTGATGGTGTCGGTGCCGCCGTCGACCTCGGCCGCGTCGACCTTCTGGCGGATCCGCTCCAGCGGGCTGATCGGCGCCAGGTACTCCTCGTAGAACGCGTCCCACATCTCCTTCGGCGAAACCTCACCGCCTTCGCCATCGGTGATCCGCTGGATGGCTTGCGAGAACTCGATCTGCAGGCGACGAGGCAACACCAGGCCGTGGTCGGCTTTCATGATGTAGGCGACGCCGCCCTTGCCCGATTGCGAGTTGACGCGGATGACGGCCTCGTAGGTGCGGCCGACGTCCTTCGGGTCGATGGGCAGATACGGAACTTGCCACAGGAGGTCATCAACATCTGAACCCCGTTCGTCGGCAGACACTTTCATCGCATCCAGGCCCTTGTTGATGGCGTCCTGGTGGCTGCCGGAGAACGCGGTGTAGACCAGATCGCCACCATAGGGGTGCCGTTCGTGTACGCCCAATTGGTTGCAGTACTCGACGGTGCGACGGATTTCGTCGATGTTCGAGAAGTCGATCTGCGGGTCGACGCCGCGGGAGAACAGGTTCATGCCCAGCGTCACCAGGCAGACGTTTCCGGTGCGTTCGCCGTTTCCGAACAGGCAGCCCTCGATGCGGTCCGCGCCGGCCGCGTAGCCCAATTCGGCTGCGGCGACCGCGGTTCCGCGATCGTTGTGCGGGTGCAGACTCAGGATGATCGAGTCGCGGGGCGTCAGGTGCCGGTTCATCCACTCGATCGAGTCGGCGTACACGTTGGGTGTGGCCATCTCGACGGTGGCGGGCAGGTTGACGATCAGCGGCCACTGCGGCGTCGGCGCCACGATGTCTGCCACGGCGTTGCAGACCTCGACGGCGTACTCCAGTTCGGTGCCGGTGTAGGACTCGGGCGAATACTCGTAGCGCCACTGCGTGTCCGGGTACTTCTTGGCCTCCTCGACGCACATGCGGGCGCCGTCGGTGGCGATCTTCTTGACCGCGTCGCGGTCGGCGCGGAACACCACGCGCCGCTGCAGGATCGAGGTGGAGTTGTAGAAGTGCACGATCGCGCGGGGTGCGCCTTCGCACGCCAGGAAGGTGCGTTCGATCAGCTCGGGCCGGCACTGGGTGAGCACCTGGATCGTGACATCGTCGGGGATCGCGCCCTGCTCGATGATCTCGCGGACGAAGTCGAAGTCCGTCTGCGACGCCGAGGGGAAGCCGACCTCGATCTCCTTGTAGCCCATCCGGACCAGCAGGTCGAACATGCGACGCTTGCGCGCGGGGCTCATCGGGTCGATCAGCGCCTGGTTGCCGTCGCGTAGATCGACAGCGCACCACGCGGGGGCGGTCGTGATGACCTTCTCGGGCCAGGTGCGGTCGGGCAGCCGGATCGGCTCCACTTCCTCGTCGAAGCTGCGGTAGCGAGCCACCGGCATCTGCGAGGCGCGCTGGGTGTTCCAGGTAGGTTGGCCGGGATGCGGGTCGCCCGCGGGGGTGGAGATGGTGCGTACCGAGCTGAAGGCATCGGTGGAAGGGTTGTAATTCTCAGTCATGGTGTGACTCCGGGGTGGTCTTGGGGTTTACCCAGTGGACTTCAGACCGGCGCATCGCGAAACACCCGCGACGGGAGGCCAGTCTGGATCAGACCCCGTCGCGGCGTCCGAGAAGGAGCACCCGCTGCACGGGCCACACCTTACTCCTGCGCCTGCGCGCGTCCAAACCCGTCAGACCTGAAAGTCGGGGAAGGCGATCACCGACAGGAAGCGGATCGGTAGCTCGACGAGGTCGACGGGACCGTGGGCGCCCTCGCCGTCCATCTGCAGTGAGTCGCCGGGGTGCAGGCGGTACACCGAGCGGCTGTGGCTGTAGTCCATGACGCCTTCGAGCATGTAGATGAACTCGGTGCCGGGATGCTGGAACAGCGGATAGGTCTGGCTCTTCTCCGACAGCGTGACCTGCAGACATTCCAGCCGCTTGTGCTCGCCGCGCAGGGAACCCAGAAGCTGGTACTCGTGGCCCTCGCGGGTGCCTTCGCGCACGATCGCCGCACCTGTGCCCGCCTTGACGAACGCGGCGGGCCGTTCCACGTCCGCACCGCGGAACAGGCTGGTCACGGGAACGTCGAAACCTTTGGCCAGCAGCGCGAGCGTCGACAGGCTGCACGAGGTCTGCGCGTTCTCGATCTTGCTCATCATCGCCTTCGAGATGCCGATCCGGGTTGCCGTCTCGGCGACCGTCAGACCCTGCTGTTGCCGGAGCAACCGCACGTTGCGACCGATCGCCGACTCGATCTCGAGCTCTTCGACCGGCGCTGCGGGGTCGCGGTCCCGCGCTGTCCCCGAGGTGTTGCGCAGCAGATCGTCAGGAGAAGCCACAGTGCACCTGTCTAGCGCATCTGTCCCGCCCCGACGTACGGGTAGGGCGTCTTCAGCGGGTCGTTCTCGGCGAAGCGGGAGAACCGGAAGTCCGACGCGGGGATGCGGGGGTCGCTGCTGCGATCGTCGATCACGATGTCGGCGACCAGTGTGCCGACGGCAGGAGCGATTTTGAAACCGTGTCCACTGAACCCCGCGGCGATGACGAGCCCGTCCAGCGGGGCCCGCGAGATGATCGGGTTCCAGTCGGGGGTGACGTCGTAGCAGCCGGCGTAGCTGCCCGAGATCGACGGGTCCGGGAAACCGGGGAAGCGGGTGCCGACCTTGTCGACGGTGAGGTCGACGAAGTCGTCGGTGGCGCGGTTGAGGTAATTGTCCGGGTCCGACGGGTCGATGTCTGCGTAGCCGGGCAGGTCGCTGTTGCCGAAGAGGATCTCGCCGCGGACTTCAGGACGCACGTACTGCAGCGACACCAGGTCGGAGAAGACGGGCACCTTTCCCACTTCCACACCCGGGTCGATCATCACGATCTGTTCGCGGATGACCCTGATCGGCACGTCGATGCCGTACGACTGCAGAAACGGCTTCGTCCACACACCGGTCGCGACGACGACCGTGCCCGCTGAGATCTCCGATCCGTCGGCCAGCCGCACTCCGGTGACGCGGTCTGCCTCGACGAGCAGGCCGGAGACGGTGGTGCCCTGGCGGATTCGCACTCCGGAGGCGCGCGCGGACGTCGAGAACGCCTGCGCGGTCTGGTAGGCGTCTCCATAGCCGCCGCGGGCCTCCCAGCCGAACGCCGCGAACGGCGTGAGATCGGCGAACGGCCACAGTTCCGCGACGTCGGCCTTGTCGATCTCCGCGGTCTCGACGCCGACGGACTGTTGCGCGGCAAGGCTTTTGCGCATCGCCTCGACGTTCTGCTCGCCGACACCGACGACGTAGCCGGTCTGGCGGAACCCGATGTCGAGTACCTGATCTCCCAGAAATTGTTGGGGGCTTTCGAAGACCTTAAGTCCGTCGGCCGCCATCGCCGCCAGAGAGCTCACCCCGTAGTGACACCGCACGATTCCGCTGGACTTTCCGGTCATGCCTGAGCCGACGGTATTGCGCTCCAGCACAACGACATCGGTGACGCCGCGCCGACTCAGCGCCCACGCCGCGGCAGACCCTTCGATGCCGCCGCCGACGATGACGACGTCCGCGGTCTCGCTCACCACTTCTGCCCGGGGATCCAGTCCGTGCCGGCAAGGGGAACCTTGGCCATCGCGGCCGCCTCGATGCTGACCGCGACGAGGTCGTCGGGCTCGAGGTGGCACACGTGGGACTTGCCGCAGGCGCGGGCGATGGTCTGGGCCTCCATTGTCAGGACGCGCAGGAAGTTGGCCAGACGTCGTCCGCCGGCGATCGGGTCGAAACGCGCGGCGAGCTCGGGATCCTGCGTGCTGATGCCCGCGGGATCTCGGCCGTCCTGGTAGTCGTCATAGAAACCCGCTGCGCTGCCGAGCTTTTCGTACTCGGACGCGTACCGCGGGTGGTTGTCGCCGAGGGCGATCAGCGCCGCGGTGCCGATCGCGACGGCGTCGGCACCGAGGGCCAGCGCCTTCGCGACGTCGGCGCCGTTTCGGATGCCGCCCGACACGATGAGCTGGACTCCTCTTCTTCCCGTCGCTCCGCTCGCCCCGGTCCTATGAACGCCCAGTTCCTGCAGGGCCTGCACCGCCTGCGGGATCGCCGCCAGCGTCGGAATCCCGACATGCTCGATGAACACGTCCTGGGTGGCCGCCGTGCCGCCCTGCATACCGTCGACCACGACGACGTCCGCGCCCGCGTGCACCGCGAGCTTGACGTCGTAGTACGTGCGGGTGGCTCCGACCTTGACGTAGATCGGCTTCTCCCAGTCGGTGATCTCGCGGAGTTCGTTGATCTTGATGGTCAGATCGTCGGGGCCGGTCCAGTCGGGATGGCGGCACGCCGAGCGCTGGTCGATACCCTCGGGGAGCGTACGCATCCCGGCGACACGCTCGGAGATCTTCTGCCCCAACAGCATTCCACCGCCGCCGGGCTTGGCGCCCTGGCCGAGAACCACCTCGATGGCGTCGGCCTTGCGCAGGTCGTCGGGGTTCATGCCGTACCGCGACGGCAGGTACTGGTAGACGAGGTACTTGCTCTGGCCGCGCTCCTCGGGGGTCATGCCGCCGTCACCGGTCGTCGTCGACGTGCCGACCTCGCTCGCTCCGCGCCCCAGCGCCTCCTTGGCGGGGCCGGACAGCGCCCCGAAGCTCATGCCGGCGATCGTGACCGGGATATCCAGGTGCAGAGGGTGTTTGGCGAATCGGTCGCCGAGCACGATGTCGGTGGCGCACCGCTCGCGGTATCCCTCGAGCGGATAGCGGGACATCGACGCGCCGAGGAAGAGCAGGTCGTCGAAGTGGGGCAGCGGCCGCTTGGCGCCCCAGCCGCGGATGTCGTAGATGCCGGTCTCGGCGGCGCGCTGGATCGCGGCGATGGTGGCCCGGTCGAAGGTCGCGGATTCGCGCAGGCCGAGACGCGCCCGCTCGTCACTGGTGTAGGTCATCAGTAGCTGCTCGCATTGTCGACGTGGAAGTTGTACAGACTCCGTGCGGATCCGTATCGCGTGTAGGCGCCGGTGTCGTCGCCTTCGAACCCCGCTGTCTTCAAGAGTTGTCCGAGTTCCTCGTGGTGCTCCTCCCGCATGGGTTTCGCGATGCAATCCGCGCCCAGCGAGGCCACCTCACCGCGGACGTAGATGCGGGCCTCGTAGATGGAGTCGCCGAGCGCTTCGCCCGCGTCGCCGCGGATGACGAGCCGTCCGGCCTGCGCCATGAAGGCGCTCATGTGGCCGACGTTGCCGCCGACGACGATGTCCACCCCTTTCATCGAAATGCCGCAGCGCGCAGCGGCATTGCCCTCGATGACGAGCAGGCCCCCGTGGGCGGTCGCGCCCGCCGACTGCGAGGCGTCGCCTTTCACCCACACCGAGCCGCTCATCATGTTCTCCGCCACGCCGGTGCCTGCGTTGCCGTTGATGAGCACGTCGGCCTGCTGGTTCATACCGGCGGCGTAGTAGCCGACATGTCCGTCGACGGTGACCGTCACCGGCGCGTTGAGACCTACGGCGACGTTGTGTGCTCCCGCAGGGTTCTCGATGACGACCTCGCCGGCCAGACCCGGGGTGTGCAACGCGGCATTGACTTCGCGAAGCGGGGTGGCCTGCAGGTCGAAGACTAACGCCGACGAGCGCTCGCGCGAGGAGAAATCTATCGCTGCCATGCGTACACCACCTCGGGCTCGGGCTCCCAGATCTTGGCTTTCCCGACACCGGGAAGTCCTGCCAGGGCGCGGTATTCGCTGCCCATGGCGACCCATTCGTCCGTCTCCGCGATCACGGCGGGCTTGCATGCGATCGCATCACGCACCACAGCGAAAGAATCGCGGTTGGACACCAGGAGGGTGTAGAAGCCGTCAAAGGTGGCGCACAGCTCTTTCAATAGGCCTTCGACATCGCGGCCCTGCGAGAGCTGCTCGGCAATGAACCGCGCGCCCACCTCAGTGTCGTTCTCGCTGTCGAAAACCACACCGGCTGCGCGCAGCTCGCGGCGGATCGTGGCGTGGTTGGCGAACGAGCCGTTGTGCACCATGCACTGCCCCGGGCCGACGGCGTACGGGTGACAGCCCGAGGGGGTCACGGCCGATTCGGTGGCCATCCGGGTGTGCCCGACGCCCTGCCATCCCTGTGCATCCATCAGACCCCACCCGTGGGTGAGCACCCGTGGATGACCGACACCTTTGAGAACTGCCATGTCGGAGCCGAATCCGGCAATGAGCGCGTCGGGATAGGCGGCACGGACCGCGGACAACAGCACCTCGGAATCCACTGCGGCCGACAGAACGTGGCTGACCCCGACGGCGGAACCCGAGACGTCGCCACCCAGGGTTGCGCCAACGGATGCGGCAACCGCGGTGGTGTCCTCGGTCGAGCCGGTGCCCAGGTCGGCCACCGAGACGCAGCCGTGGCCGGGTGGTGACCACGTTGGGTCGCCGTAGACGGCGACGCCGGCCGAATCGCTGCCCCGATCGCCCATCTCGCAGAGCATCCCGGTCAGCAGCTGACCGAGCCGGGGATAGAGCTCGGGCGTCCGTAGGTGCAACCCGACGATCCCGCACATGGCTTGACCTCTTTCCTGGAGCGAATTCGTCCTAGAACGCGGTGAGATAGGTGTCCAGCTCCCAAGAGCTGACCGAGCTGTGGTAGGCGAAGAACTCCTCGCGCTTGATCGTGGCGAAGTAGGTGGCGACGCCGGCACCCGCGGCGTCGAGAACCCCTGTGACGACCGGATCGGCCTCGAACTCGTCGACCGCGTGCAACAGGGTGGGCGGCAAAGCGCGTGTGCTCAGGCCCGAGCCGACCGCCCCCGGATCGGTACTTCGCTTGATGCCGTCGATACCCGCGCCGAGTGCGGCTGCGATCGCCAGATAGGGGTTGGCAGATCCGTCTCCGCCACGCATCTCGATCCGGTCGGAGTCTGGAACGCGGATGTAGTGGGTCCGGTCGTTGCCCCCGTAGGTGGGCAGCCGCGGCGCCCACGACGCCCCCGAGGCGGTGCTGACCGCCCCGGTCCGCTTGTAGGAGTTGACGGTTGGTGCGACCACCGCCTGCAGTGCGCAGGCGTGTTCGAGGATGCCGCCGATGAAGCCGTACGCGGTGTCGGAGAGCCCGAGGCCGCGTTCATCGAGCCCGTCCCCTCCTGCCGGGAAGACGGGGGTGCCGCCGCTGGTGAGCGACAGATGCAGATGCAGTCCACTTCCTGTCTTGTCGCCGAAGGGTTTCGGCATGAAGGTGGCGATCATGCCGCGCTCGGCGGCGATCATCGAGAGCAGATAGCGCAGGGTGATGACCCGGTCCGCGGTGGTCAGCGCATCGGCGAACGTGAAGTTCTGCTCGAACTGCCCGTTGCCGTCTTCGTGGTCGTTGGCGTAGTTGGACCAACCGAGCTGGTTCATCGCGGTCGAGACGGCGGTCAGATGGTCGTACATGCGGGTGACGCCTCGAGCGTCGTAGCAGGGCTGGGAGGCGGTGTCCGCGGCATCGGCGACCGAGACGGAGCCATCGGCGTTGCGGCACAACAGGAAGTACTCGACCTCGGCACCGACCCACGGTTCGAATCCGGCGTCCGCGCAGCGCTGGATCAGTGACTTGAGGATGACGCGCGGTGCATAGGGCCACGGTTCGCCGTTGACGTGGGGATCGCAGTGCACGATCGCCAGTCCGTCCTTGATGAAGGGGACGGGGGTGAACGACGCCGGGTCGGGGATGGCCATCAGATCGGGATCTTTGGGCTCCTGGCCCATGGCGCCGACCGCGTAGCCGGCGAAACCGACGCCCTCGGTCGCCAGCAGATCGACCGCTTCGACGGGCACGAGCTTGGCGCACGGCTTGCCGCGCAGGTCGACGAACAATGCGAGGACGAACCTGGTTCCGGCGTCCGTCGTGAGGTCCTGGAGCGTAGGGGCCATCTCAGTCCTTGTCTCTTGTTGGGAATCAAAGTATCACTAAAGGAAACACGGCGCACAATGAAAACGGCCGGTGCGGGCCCCTGGACCCGCACCGGCCGTCATACGCCTTAAGCCGACGTGGGCTGCAACTCGTACGAGGCCTCGCGATGGAACGCCGCGTCGATGCCCTTTTCCTCGTCGTCGGGCGAAATGCGAATGCCGACAGTCTTTTTGAGCGCAAAAGCGATCAGGAACGCGACGGCGAACGAGTAAACCATGACCGCGCCCGCGGCGACCGCCTGCTTCCAGAGCTGCTCCACGCCACCGCCGTAGAACAGGCCGTTGGTGGCGTTGGGCATCGAATCGCTGGCCAGGAAGCCGATCAGCAGCGTGCCGACGACACCGCCCACCAGGTGCACCCCGACGACATCGAGCGAGTCGTCATACCCGAAGCGGTCTTTGAGGCCCACCGCGTACACGCAGATCGCGCCCGCGATGGCACCGAGGATGATCGCGCCGACCGGCGTGACGGCACCGCAGGCCGGGGTGATGGCGACCAGGCCGGTGATGGCCCCGGATGCCGCACCGACGCCGGTGACGTGGCCGTCCTTGAACTTTTCGACCGCAATCCAGGCCAGGGTCGAGGCGCATGTCGCGACGAAGGTCGTCACCATGACGATCGCGGCCGAGTTGCCCGCGGCCAGAGCGGAACCGCCGTTGAACGCATACCAGCCCGCCCACAGCAGGCCGGCGCCCAGCAGGGTCAGCGGCACGTTGTGCGGCCTGCGCAGCTGTCCCCAGTTCTTCGACTTGCCCAGCACGATGGCCACCGCGAGGGCCGCCGCGCCCGCGTTGATGTGGACCGCGGTACCGCCTGCGAAGTCGATCGCTTTCAGTTTGTTGGCGATCCAGCCGCCGACCGAGTCTTCGGTGACGACCCCGTCGAACGCGAAAACCCAATGGGCAACCGGGAAATAGACCAGGACGGCCCACAGCGTCGCGAAGCCCATCCACGCACCGAACTTCATCCGGTCGGCGACCGCCCCCGAGATCAGCGCGACCGTGATCGCGGCGAACAGGGCTTGGAAGATGGAGAAGAGGCTGATCGGCAGCCCGGAGATCGTGGTCTGTGACTCCAGCAGATCCTTCATGCCCGCGAACTCGGTGAGGTTGCCGAGGTAGCCGCCGTAGGAGGTGCCGAAGACCATCGAGAAACCGAAGAGAACCCAGATGACGCCGACAACGGCCACGGCGCCGAAGGTCATCATCATCATGTTGGTCGAGCTCTTCACCGAGACCATGCCGCCGTAGAACAGCGCGAGTCCGGGAATCATCAGCGTCAGCCCGATGATGCAACACAGCATGAAAGCCGTGGTGCCGGTGTCCACTACATCCATTCCAACTCCTGGAGATCGCGGCTCCGAGGCGGAGCCGTTCACCCGACAGTTACCGACGCTTCTGTTACCACAGTGGTCGCGTTGCGTTTCCAGCGAGTAACGACCTTCGGCGTGCCGACGGCGCTACGTTGATCGCGTGTGCACACGCGTCGTGTATCTGGGAACCGGTGAGCGGATCGTCACGGGACGGTCGATGGACTGGGAAGTCGAGATCGGCACCAATCTGTGGGCGCTCCCGCGGGGTGTGGCGCGCACCGGCAGCGCGGGGCCGGGCTCGCTGGAGTGGACCTCGAAGTACGGCAGTGTCGTGGCCAGCGGCTACGACATCTCCAGCACCGACGGCCTCAACGAAGCGGGACTCGCCGCCAACCTGTTGTGGCTCGCAGAGTCGAAGTACCCCTCGGCAGCGGGCGCCCATTCGGCGCTGTCACTGTCGCTGTGGGCGCAGTACATCCTCGACAACTACGCGACGGTGGCTGAGGCGGTCGCTGCGCTGTCGGCAACCCCGCTGCACATCGTGCCCATCGAGGTGCCCGGCCAGCAGCGACTGGCGACACTGCATCTGGCGTTGTCGGATGCCAGTGGCGACAGCGCCATCGTGGAGTACATCGACGGCGAGCAGGTGATCCATCACGGCCGCGAGTTCCAGGTGATGACGAATTCGCCGATCTTCGACAAGCAGCTGGCGATCTCCGAGTACTGGAGGGAGATCGGCGGGACGGTGATGCTGCCGGGCACCAACCGCGCCGCCGACCGGTTCGTCCGCGCCTCGTTCTACATCGATGCGGTTCCCAAGACCGCTGACCCGCTGGAGGCCGTCGCCGTCGCGCTCGGTGTCGTGCGGAACGCATCGGTTCCCTACGGAATCACCACGCCCGAGGCGCCGAACATCTCGTCGACGCGGTGGCGCACCGCCATCGACCACACGGCGCTGCGCTACTTCTTCGAATCGGCGTTGTCGCCGAGCACCTTCTGGGTCGATGTGAACAACCTCGACCTCAGCGAGGGGGCGCCGACACTACGCCTGGACCTGGGTGAGGGGCAGAAGACCGTCTACACCGGCGAGACGAGCGCGCAGTTTCAAAAAGCCGAACCCTTCACGTTCCTGGGCGTCGCGTAGTCGGGCAGCGGGGCTATGGCGCGAATGCACGGTTTCTGACGAATTCCGGCGATTTTCCGTCAGAAAGCGTGCACTCGGTGGCCGGGGATCAGGGGCCGGGCCACCCGCGCTGACGCAGTGCGCGGTCCACGCGCCGCCAGATGTCGCGGGGCTCGCGTCGCAGGTGGCCCGCGCTGACGCGGACGATGGTCCATCCGCGCTCTGCCAGAAATTCCAGACGGGCGATATCGTCGGCGTGATTGGCCGGGTCGGTCCAGTGCTGTTCGCCGTCGTACTCGACTCCGACGCTGTATACGGGCCAACCCATGTCGATGCGCCGGACGACCCTGCCCGCTGCGTTTCTGATCGGGATCTGGGTCTCGGGCCTGGGTGCCCCGCTCCTGACGAGCAACAGGCGCACGCGCGTTTCCTGGGGTGACTCCGCCCCTGCGTCGACCAACTCCAAGGCTTTCCTCAAACGACGGACTCCCCGCGCGCCGGGGTGACGAGCGGTGACCCTGCTGACTTCCGTGATGGGGCAGCGGGTTGCATTGAGGAGCGCGTCGATTCGGATGATGGCTTCGTCCCCCGGGATTCGCCGGCCGAGGTCGAATGCAGTGCGCGCCGCCGTCGTGCAGTCGATGCTCTGTACCAGGCACACCTCGTCGTCGAGAAGCGACTCCTGGTGGATCACGATGCCGTGGGCGTTCCCGCAGCGGACGCGTGTGAGTTCAGCAGGGGCGTCGGACGGGATCCACCGCGCACCGTGCATCGCCGCGGCCGACAGTCCCGCCAGCGTGGCTGATCGTCGCGACCACAGCCACGCCGCATAGGCGCGATCTCGGGCAGTCAGCGTCAGCCCGGCCGGTGCGTAGACGTTGTGGTGCACCTTGACAAACCGGCGTCGGAGGTCGTGACGGGTCAACTCTCCGGCGGCCAGTGCCTCCGAGGCAACGACGAGTTCGCGCACATAACGTTAGGCGCGTTGGAAGGCCGAACGGTTCCGCGAATGCACGGCTTCTGACGAGAATCAGCCGAATTCGCTCAGAAACCGTGCATTCGCGGCAGTTCAATCCCAGTTGAGCACCACTTCTGTCAACGGCAACCTTTCGCGCGGCCGGGCGTCGCGCTCGGCGATCTCGGGTGTCAGGTTTGCGTAGTCGCCGAGCCGACCGACGGCGATCATGACCACCGGGTGCAGGGTGTCCGGGAGACGGAACGTCTCGGCTGCGCCAGGAACGTCGAATCCGGCCATCGGATGCGCGATCAATCCGCGCGAGACGGCCTCGATGAGCAGGTTGGCCATCGCCGAGCCGGCGTCGACCGTGGAGTACAGCTTCGTCCGCTCGTCCTCGCCTTCATCGGCACACAGCAAGATCAGGACGCTCGCCGCCTTCGCGTAGCTGTTACCCCTTCTGAGCAGGTCCGACAGAGCGCGGAACGTCTGGTCGCCGCGGAGTCCGACGAGGAACCGCACCGGTTGACGATGGCCCCAGGTCGGCGCCCAGCGGGCGGCCTCCAGCAGCCCGTTCACGTCATCCTCGGGTACCTCCGCGGCGGCGTCGAAGGCCCGCGGACTCCAGCGGGCGGCGATCGGGGGATGGATGGGGACCGAGGTATCGGCGAGCCGATCGGGCATGTGGTGCAGGTTACCGACGCCACCGGCGGGAAAAATCACGTGCGCGCAGCCCTTATCCTTGATCGGGATTCCCCCGATTCGAAAGGTCCAGCAAGTGGCGCTCGTCGTACAGAAGTACGGCGGATCCTCGGTGTCCGACGCCGAGCGGATCCGTCGTGTGGCCGAGCGCATCGTCGAGACGAAGAAGGCGGGCAACGACGTCGTCGTGGTCGTCTCAGCGATGGGCGACACCACCGACGAACTGCTCGACCTGGCCAAGCAGGTGTCCCCCGCTCCGCCGGTCCGTGAACTCGACATGCTGCTGACCGCCGGTGAACGCATCTCGAACGCGCTTGTCGCAATGGCGATCGAGTCGCTGGGCGCACAGGCACGGTCGTTCACCGGATCCCAGGCAGGCGTCGTCACCACCGGCACGCACGGCAACGCCAAGATCATCGACGTCACCCCCACCCGCCTGCGCGCGGCGCTCGACGAGGGCCAGATCGTCCTCGTCGCGGGGTTCCAAGGTGTCAGCCAGGACACCAAGGACGTCACCACGCTCGGCCGGGGCGGGTCCGATACCACCGCGGTCGCGGTGGCCGCCGCGCTCGACGCCGACGTGTGCGAGATCTACACCGACGTCGACGGCATCTTCACCGCCGACCCACGGATCGTGCCGAACGCCCAGAAGCTCGACACCGTCTCCTTCGAGGAGATGCTCGAGATGGCAGCCGCCGGCGCCAAGGTGCTGATGCTGCGCTGCGTCGAGTACGCGCGTCGCTACAACCTGCCCATCCATGTCCGGTCGTCGTACTCCGACAGGCCCGGCACCATCGTCAAAGGATCGATCGAGGACATCCCTATGGAAGACGCCATCCTCACCGGAGTTGCCCACGACCGCGGCGAGGCGAAGGTGACGGTCGTCGGCCTGCCCGACGTCCCCGGTTACGCCGCACAGGTGTTCCGCGCGTGTGCCGACGTCGATGTCAACATCGACATGGTGCTGCAGAACATCTCGAAGGTCGAGGACGGCAAGACCGACATCACCTTCACGTGTTCGCGCGAGAGCGGTCCGGTCGCGGTGGAGAAGCTGACGTCGCTTCAGGATGAGATCGGTTTCACCCGAGTGCTTTACGACGATCACATCGGAAAGGTCTCGCTGATCGGCGCCGGGATGCGCTCGCACCCCGGTGTGACGGCGACCTTCTGCGAGGCGCTCGCCAACGCGGGCATCAACATCGACCTGATCTCGACGTCGGAGATCCGGATCTCGGTACTCATCAAAGACACTGAGCTCGACCGCGCCGTCGCGGCGCTGCACGACGCCTTCGGGCTCGGCGGCGACGAGGAAGCTGTCGTCTACGCAGGGACAGGGCGGTAGAAAAATATGGTGCGCATCGGTGTCGTAGGGGCGACCGGCCAGGTCGGCCAAGTCATGCGAAACCTCCTGGTGGAACGCGATTTTCCCGCCACCGAGGTGCGGTTCTTCGCCTCGGCCCGCTCGGCGGGTAAGAAGCTGGAGTTCCGCGGTCAGGAGATCGAGGTCGAGGACTCCGAGACGGCTGATCCGTCCGGACTCGACATCGCGCTGTTTTCCGCGGGCGCGACGATGTCGCGGGTGCAGGCGCCGCGCTTTGCGGCCGCCGGTGCCGTCGTCGTCGACAACTCGTCGGCGTGGCGCAAGGACCCCGATGTTCCTCTGGTGGTGTCCGAGGTGAACTTCGAGCGCGACGCCGGCAACAGGCCGAAAGGCATCATCGCCAACCCCAACTGCACAACCATGGCCGCGATGCCGGTCCTCAAGCCGCTGCACGACGAGGCCGGTCTGACGCGGCTGATCGTGTCGAGCTATCAAGCGGTTTCGGGCAGTGGCCTGGCAGGCGTCGAAGAACTGGCCACGCAGGCGCGTGCCGTCATCGACGGCGTCGAGCAGCTGGTGCACGACGGGTCGGCGCTTGATTACCCGGCGCCGCAGAAGTACGTCGCGCCGATCGCGTTCAACATCGTCCCTCTGGCCGGTTCACTGGTCGACGACGGCTCCGGCGAGACCGACGAGGATCAGAAGCTGCGCAACGAGAGCCGCAAGATTCTTGGCATTCCCGAGCTGCTGGTCTCCGGCACCTGTGTGCGCGTTCCGGTGTTCACCGGGCATTCGCTTTCCATCAACGCCGAGTTCTCCCAACCCCTTTCAGTCGCGCGCGCGACGGAGATCCTCGGCGGCGCACCCGGGGTGACGCTGACCGACGTTCCCACACCGCTGGCCGCCGCAGGGGCCGACGATTCGCTCGTCGGCCGCATCCGGCAGGACCCCGGTGTACCGGACGGTCGCGGACTCGCACTGTTCGTCTCGGGTGACAACCTACGTAAAGGCGCGGCGCTCAACACGATCCAGATTGCCGAACTCCTGGCCGCGCAGGGCTAGTTTGCGCCGGAATTGCATTCCCGCAGGCCTTCTCTCGGCATTTCTCTGCTGGAATGCAATTCCGGCGGCGACAGCCACCCCGGTGGCCTTGCCGCCGCTGATGCCGGGGCAGGTGCTGCGGCTGGCGGCGGCGGCCGGAACGGGCACCCCCACAGCTGATTACGGAATCGGCGCGACCGATCTCTGTGAATTCATGGAGTTCCCGAGCGGCACCCTGCAGGTGTGTGGCGACAGCTTCGCCGGACAGGCCGTCGGATTCGGCGGGTGGTACTCGCCGATCGCACTGCACGTGGTGGGCGACTCGCTCGAAGACCCGGGCGGCGTGCGCTACGACGGGGTGACCGGGGTCGACACCCCACTGCTGGCCGACCCGACACCGCCAGGGCAATCGCAACTGCCCGCGGGCATCATCGAGATCAACCGCGAGAACTGGATGATGGTGACAACCACCCGAGACCTGCGGCCGCAGACCTCGCGACTGGTGAAAGCCGAAGCAGGCAAAGGTAATTGGGTGACAGTGCCGGACTCCGAACGGGACGCGGCCTACGCCGGCGGCAGGCAGACGCAGATCAGCGGCTACTACGACCCGATCCCGACCGCCGATTCGGAGCGCGGCTGGGTGTACATCGTGGCCAACAACTTCGACCGCAGCGGACCGGTGGTGCTCTACCGGGCGACGCCGCAGACCTTCACCGACAGGGCCACGTGGCAGGGCTGGACGGGGACGTCATGGGGCGGGGAGCCGGCGCCGCTGTGGCCCGACAAGGTGGGCGAGATGAGCGTGCGGCAAATCGACGGTATGACGATGCTGTCCTACTTCAATGCGACCACCGGCAACATGGAGATCCGCGTGGCCAACGACCCGACGCAGCTCGGCACCGCGCCGATGACCACGGTCGTCGTCGCGGCTCCCTGGCCGGAGCGGGCCGAGGACCTGCCCCCTCCGTACGACAACCGGCTCGCCCAGCCCTACGGCGGCTACATATCGCCTAGTTCCACTCCGGATGCGGTGCGGGTCTTCGTCAGCCAGTGGAACACCATGCCGCGCGGCGGCACACCGTACCGCGTCATCCAGTACGCGGTGAACCCGATCAAGCCCTGGTGACCTCATAGCCCATTCACAGCTGACACCTAATCGACACTGTGGAAAGCGGCGAATGATCATGGCCATGAGCGACGTCAGACCCGAACAGTCCGAGCAATCCGAGCAGGTCGAGCCACCGACGGGGCCTGTGCTGACCGCGTCACCGGCGGCGGGTCCCCCTCCGCCGCCGGTGACGCCCCAGACGATCTACGTGCCCCAGCCACCGAGCCGGCTGAACAAGGTGGCTGCCTGGGTTGGCATCGTCGCCGGTTCGGTGTTCACCATCGCCGTCATCTTCGGCACCGGCTTCATCGTCGGCAAGCACGCTGGCGACGGTCCTCGGGACCACATGCGCGGCCCCGACATGGTCATGCGGCCCGGTCCCGCCATGTTCCCGATGGGTCCTCCCGGCGGCTTCGAGCGCGGCCCGGCCTTCGCAGGCCCGTTCGGTCCCGGGCCGATGATCGACGTCCCCCGGCCGCCCGGCCCGCCCGCGCCGGCGCCGACGACGCAACCTCGCCCCTGACCGTTTCGCTTTCGGGATGTTTCGGGTACTCGGGCCTTCGTGATCGACGGCCCAGCACGGAAGCCGCCCATCCCCGAGGAGAAACATGAGTGAGAAGTACGCCACGACCGACGCGGGCGCTCCCGTCCCCAGCGTCGAGCACTCCCTGACCGTCGGATCAGACGGTCCGATCCTGCTCCAGGACCACTACCTGATCGAGCAGATGGCCAATTTCAACCGCGAGCGCATTCCGGAGCGTCAGCCCCATGCCAAGGGCGGTGGTGCCTTCGGTCAGTTCGAGGTCACCCACGACGTCAGCGCGTACACGAAGGCGGCGTTCCTGCAGCCCGGGGCCAAGACCGAGATGGTGGCCCGCTTCTCGACAGTGGCCGGAGAGCGCGGCAGCCCAGACACCTGGCGCGATCCGCGGGGCTTCGCGCTGAAGTTCTACACGTCCGAGGGCAACTTCGACATGGTCGGCAACAACACTCCCGTGTTCTTCATCCGCGACCCGATGAAGTTCCAGAACTTCATCCGCAGCCAGAAGCGGATGGCGGCCAACAATCTTCGTGATCACCACATGCAGTGGGACTTCTGGACGTTGTCACCGGAATCGGCGCATCAGGTCACGTGGTTGATGGGCGACCGGGGAATTCCGAAGACGTGGCGGCACATGAATGGCTATTCCAGCCACACCTACAGTTGGCTGAACGCTCAGGACGATCTGTTCTGGGTCAAGTACCACTTCAAGACCGACCAGGGCATCGAGTTCCTCACACAGGACGAGGGAGACAAGCTGGCCGGCGAAGACGGTGACTACCACCAGCGGGATCTGTTCTCCGCGATCGAGGACGGCAATTTCCCGAGCTGGACGCTACACGTGCAGATCATGCCGTTCGAAGACGCAAAGACCTACCGGTACAACCCGTTCGACCTGACGAAGGTGTGGCCGCACAGCGACTACCCGCTGCACGAGGTCGGCAAGATGACGCTCAACCGCAACGTCGTCGACTACCACACCCAGATGGAGCAGGCCGCGTTCGAGCCGAACAACATCGTGCCGGGAACCGGGTTGAGCCCCGACAAGATGCTGTTGGCCCGCGGCTTCTCCTATGCCGACGCGCACCGGCACCGTCTCGGCGTGAACTATAAGCAGATTCCGGTCAACGAGCCCCATGTCGAAGTGAACGCCTACTCGAAAGACGGTGCGATGCGGATCCGCAACGCGACCGATCCGGTGTACACGCCGAATTCGATGGGCGGGCCGGAAGCCGACCCTCGGCGTGCCTCGGAGGTCCACTGGGCCTCCGACGGCGACATGGTCCGATCTGCTTACGTTCTGCGCCAAGATGACGACGACTGGGGTCAGGCGAGCACTTTGGTCCGCGAGGTTCTCGACGACGACGCTCGGGATCGTCTGGCCAGCAACATCATCGGGCACGTGCTCGACGGCGTGAAGGAACCGGTGCTTTCGCGGGTCTTCGAATACTGGAAGAACATCGACCCCGACCTCGGGAAGAAGATCGAAGAAGGCGTGCGCGCGGGCGGTTAACGCCTCGGCTGCGCCGAATGCACAGAAGATGACGTAAATGGGCGAATCTTTGTCATCAAGCGTGCATTCGGCGCACTGGCGGGCTCAGCCCTGTCCGGGATAGGGCAGCAGTGCCATCTCGCGCGCGTTCTTGATCGCGATGGTGACCTGGCGCTGCTGCTGCACGGTCAAGCCGGTCACGGACCGTGACCGGATTTTGCCGCGCTCGGAGATGAACTGACGCAACGTCGACGTGTCCTTGTAGTCGACATGCTCGATTCCCAACTGCTTCAGCAGGTTTCGGCGCTTCTTCGGCGCGGCCGTGTCCGCAGATCTACGCTTCACCAGCTGGACTTCCGAACGCCGGGCAGATGTCCCTCGTGGGCGAGTTCACGCACGCGGACGCGGGACAGGCCGAACTTGCGCAGATGCCCGCGCGGTCGCCCGTCGACCGAGTCGCGATTGCGTACGCGGACCGGGCTCGCGTCGCGCGGTTGACGATTGAGTTCGGACTGCGCGGCGACTCGGGCCTCGGGTGATGACGACGGGGATTTGACGATGCGCTTCAGCTCGGCCCTGCGATCGGCGTAACGTGCCACGATCTCGCGGCGCCGCTCATTCTGGGCGATCTTCGATTTCTTCGCCATTCAGCGGTCCTCGCGGAAGTCGACGTGCCTGCGCACGACGGGGTCGTACTTGCGCAGCACGATACGGTCCGGATCGTTGCGCCGGTTCTTGCGGGTGACGTAGGTGTAGCCGGTGCCCGCGGTGGAGCGCAGCTTCACCAGCGGACGAATCTCGTTGCGCGCCATCAGACCTTGATCCCTTCCCGGCGCAGACGCGCCACCACGGATTCGATGCCGTCGCGGTCGATGACCTTGATCCCCTTGGCGCTGACGCGCAGGGTGACGCGGCGTCCGTCAGATGGCAAGTAGTACGTCTTGGATTGAATGTTGGGGTTCCAGCGGCGACGGGTTCGGCGGTGCGAATGCGACACCGTGTTGCCGAAGCTCGGCGCGCGGCCGGTGACCTGGCAGTGGGCGGACATGACGGTCTCTCCTAATGAAAATGATTTTCGACAACCTCGTTCGAAGACTGTAGCGTCAACACGCGGTTGTTGAAAATCATTCCCATTAGAGGAGGCTTGATGCGCACTCCAGTTGTCGTCGTGACCGGCCGGGGAGAGGCCGAGGACATCGCCGGTGTGCTTCTGGACGGACCGGGGACGGCGCTGGTCGAACACCACTTCGACGGGCACGTCGTGCTCCGCAAGACGACGATCATGCAGCGGGGAATCGCGGTCAGCGCCGACGCGGTCCTCGAGCTCACCAATTGCTGCATGTCGTGCACGGTGCGCAACGATCTGCTGGAGCACCTCCGCCGCCTCCATCGCAGGCCCGACGTCGACCGGATCGCAGTGCGGTTGAGCCCCTGGATGGAGCCCGAACCCGTTTGCTTCGCCATCAGCCACTCACCAGCGTCGCGTGACGTGGCCATCGCCGCGGTCGTGACTGCCGTCGACACGTCGTCGTGGCTTGTAGAAGCGCTCGGGGAGGACGAGCTCGACGACGGCCGCACGGTGGCCCAGGTGGCCGTCGCGCAGGTCGAGTTCGCCGACGTCCTGGTGCTCACCCGTCCGCATCCCGACACCCTGGCCGTCGCGCGTCGGCTCGCGCCCCGCGCGCGTGTCACGGTCGGGACCGAACGTCTCAAGCTGGCATTGGCCAATCTGGAGTCCGACGCGCGACGGGGCCGCAGCGACGATCCGCACGGCTCCCTGTTGGCGGGTCAACCGCCGTTGGAACCTGCCGGTCCGGTACGCCTCTTCGAGTTTCAGGCCCACCGACCCTTCCACCCGCAGCGGCTGCATGCCGCTGTCGACTCTCTGCTCGACGGCGTGGTGCGCAGCAGGGGTCGGCTGTGGGTCGCGAGCCAGCCGGATCAAGCGATGTGGCTGGAGTCGGCCGGCGGCGGTCTGCGGGTCGCCCGTGCGGGAAAGTGGCTGGCCGCCATGACGTCTCGTGAAGTTGCCTACGTCAGCCCGGAGCGGCGCGCGATGGCCGATCTGATCTGGGATTACCGGCACGGCGATCGACACACGTCGATGACGATCCTGACGTGCGGCGCCGACCCCGCCGAGATCCAGGCGGCTCTGCAGGGGGCGCTGCTCACCGAGGTCGAGATGCGGCGTCCCGAGGAGTGGGGCCGCTACGCCGACCCCTTCGGCGACTGGGATGCCGACGAGGCGCGGCTGGCATGATCGGGTGAATGAGCATCGAAGTCGTCTATACCGCAGAGTCCACGGCGACCGGTGGTGGCCGCGACGGTCACGTGAAGTCCACCGACGGGAAGATCGACCTCGACACCCGTCCGCCGAAGGAGATGGGCGGCAGTGGTGAGGGTGTCAACCCCGAGTTGCTGTTCTCGGCGGGCTACGCCGCCTGTTTCCTCGGTGCGCTGCGGCTCGTCGCCAAGAACGAGAAGGTCAGCCTCGACGAGGCCAGCGGCATCACCGCCCAGATCGGAATAGGAAAAGATGCCGAGGGCGATTTCGGTCTGACCGCGCAGTTGATCGGCTACCTGCCGGGCCTCGACCAGGACGTCGCCGATGACCTCATGCAGAAGGCCCATGGCGTGTGCCCGTACTCGAAGGCGACCCGCGGCAACATCGACGTCACGCTGAAGGCCAAGGTCTTGTGATCCGGTTCGTCGCATCAGGATTGGCGGTGGGCGCCGCACTCGCGCTCGCCGCACCGGCGACGGCCCGCCCGTCCGATCCGGGCGTCGTCAACTATGCCGTGCTGAACAAGGGCTCCGTCGGCAACATCGTCGGGGCGCGAATGGGGTTCGAGTCGACGTTCACGAATCCGTTCCAGGCGTTCTACGTCGACAATCCCGCGTGCAACAACTGGGCCGACATCGGGCTGCCCGAGGTCTACAACGACCCGGACCTGGCGTCGTTCAGCGGCGCCGTCGCCCAGGAATCGCCGACCGACATGACGCACCTCGTCAAACAGGCGGTGGGGGTGTTCGCCACCACCGACGCGGCCAACCGGGCGTTCTACCGGCTCGTCGACCGGACGGTGGGCTGCAGCGGTCAGACCACCGCGATGCATCTGGACAACTTCACCACCCAGGTATGGACCTTCACCGGCGGGCCGACCTCGGCGAGCGATGCGAATTGGGTCAAGCAGGAAGCCCGCACCGACCGGCGGTGCTTCCTGACCACGCGGCTGCGCGAGAACGTTCTGCTGCAGGCGAAAGTGTGCCAGTCGGGCAACGGCGGTCCCGCGGTCAACGTGCTGGCCCAGGCCATGCAGAACACGCTGGGGCAATAGCGCCTGTCAAATGTCACCGGCAAGTCACTGATTAAAACGGGAGACTTTGTCGGTCGGCTCTGGATGATGGGTACAGACGAGAGCGATCGTTCCACACCCGGAGGGGGTGGCTGATGGCCGGCACCATGGCGTCCGATGATGCCGTCGACCAGTGCAAGGGGGCTCTGAGCAGCGCAGAAGCGGCCGCGCAGCACATCGTCGAGTCGTGCTTGAAAGACGGCCCGGTAGGACCGGTCGGCCTTGAGATCGAGGCGCACTGCTATGACATGACCGATCCGTTCCGGCGGCCCGGCTGGGACGAACTCACGGCCAGGATCGCAGAGCTCCCGCCGTTGCCCGGTGGAAGCCTCGTCACGGTTGAGCCCGGCGGTGCCGTAGAACTTTCCGGTCCGCCGATGGCCGACACCGCCGGCGCGGTGTCGGCGATGGCGTCAGACCGCGCCGTGCTGCGGGCCGCGTTCGCCCAGAACGGACTCGGGCTGGTGCTGCTCGGCGCCGATCCGTTGCGGCCGCCCGGGCGTGTGAATCCCGGCGCGCGGTACGCATCGATGGAGCAGTTCTTTCGCGACAGTGGCACAGGTGACGCCGGCGCCGCGATGATGACGTCAACAGCGTCGGTTCAGGTGAACCTCGAAGCGGGACCGCGCTCGGGATGGGCGGACCGGGTGCGGCTCGCGCATGCGCTGGGCCCGACCATGATCGCGATCGCTGCCAACTCACCTCTGCTGGGCGGCGGGTTCACCGGATGGCGTTCCACGCGCCAGCTGATCTGGAGCAGGCTGGACTCGGCACGTTCCGGACCGATCCTCGGCGACAACGGCGACGACCCCGGAAGCGACTGGGCGCGTTACGCGCTGAGGGCACCGGTGATGCTCGTGCACCAACCGGACCCGACACCCGTCTCGCAGTGGGTGCCGTTCGCGGACTGGGCAGACGGCCGGGTGCAGCTCGGCGACCGGCGGCCAACCATTGCCGACCTCGAATACCACCTGACCACGCTGTTCCCGCCCGTGCGGCCGCGCGGCTTCCTTGAAATCCGCTATCTCGACAGCGTGCCGGATGCGCTCTGGCCGGCAGTCGTCGTCACGCTCTCCGCCCTCCTCGACGACCCTGCCGCCGCCGACATCGCCGCCGAAGCCACCGAACCGGTGGCCACGGCGTGGGACCGTGCCGCCCAGATCGGGCTGGAAGACCGGCGGCTGCACGCCGCAGCCACCCGGTGCGTCGAGGCCGCTGCCGAAGGCGTGCCCGCCGAACTTGAGGAATCCATGTCGCTGTTGATGCGTTCGGTGGAACAGGGACGCAGCCCGGCCGACGACTTCGCCGACCGGGCCGTGAAGTACGGGATCGCCGATGCGGTCAACCAATTGGCGCGAGGAGAGTTGTGACGACGCGCGAGACGCTCGCCGGTGAACTGACCAAAGCCAGGGACCGCACGCTGCGGCTCGTCGATTTCGACGACGCGGAATTGCGCCGCCAGTACGACCCGCTGATGAGCCCGCTGGTGTGGGACCTCGCGCACATCGGTCAGCAGGAAGAACTCTGGCTGCTGCGGGGAGGCAATCCCGAGCGGCCCGGTCTGCTCACCCCGCAGGTCGACCAGCTCTACGACGCGTTCGTCCATTCGCGCGCCGCCCGGGTCGACCTGCCGCTGCTGCCGCCGACCGACGCTCGCAACTACTGCGCGACAGTCCGGGGCCGGGCGCTGGACAAGCTCGAGGCGCTGCCCGACGACCACCCCGACGCGTTCACCTTCGCACTCGTGACCAGCCACGAAAACCAGCACGACGAGACGATGCTGCAGGCGCTGAGCCTGCGTACCGGAGCCCCCCTTCTCGACCGCGGAAGGCCTCTGCCGAGCGGTAGGTCCGGGCTGGCGGGCACGTCGGTGCTGGTTCCAGCAGGAGAGTTCATCCTCGGGGTGGACGCCGCCACCGAGCCGTTCTCCCTGGACAACGAACGCCCCGCGCACACCGTCGACGTCCCCGCCTTCCGCATCGGACGAGTGCCGGTGACCAACGCCGAATGGAGGCAGTTCATTGCGGACGGCGGATACCGAGAGCCGCGCTGGTGGTCGGCCGCCGGATGGGCGCATCGACAACAGGCCGGCCTGACGGCCCCGCTGTTCTGGAACGCCGACGGCACCCGGATCAGGTTCGGTCATGTCGAGGACATCCCGGCCGACGAACCGGTCCAGCACGTCACCTACTACGAAGCCGAGGCGTACGCGGCCTGGGCGGGGGCGCGCCTGCCCACCGAGGCCGAGTGGGAGAAGGCGTGTGCGTGGGATCCGCAATCACGGAGCCGACGCCGATACCCCTGGGGCGCAACCACACCCAATGCCCAGCTGGCCAACCTGGGCGGCGAAGCACTACGGCCCGCACCCGTGGGCGCCTATCCCGGTGGCGCATCCGCATACGGGGCCGAGCAGATGCTGGGCGATGTGTGGGAGTGGACAACCTCACCGCTGCGGCCCTGGCCCGGTTTCACGCCGATGGTCTACAAGCAGTATTCGGAGCCGTTCTTCGAGGGCACCACGTCGGCCGAGTACCGCGTGCTGCGCGGAGGCTCCTGGGCGGTCGCGTCGAGCATTCTGCGTCCCAGCTTCCGCAATTGGGATCATCCGATCCGCAGGCAGATTTTCTCCGGCGTCCGTCTGGCGTGGGATGTGTAGACATCTGGCGTGGCTCGGCGAGCCCGTCTCGGTGGCATCGTTGGTGCTCGAGCCGCCATCGGGACTGCTGGTTCAGTCCTATGCCCCGCGACGCCAGAAGCACGGCCTGATGAACGCCGACGGTTGGGGCGTCGGCTTCTTCGACGGCGGCGTGCCGCGGCGATGGCGCAGTGCGGCACCCCTGTGGGGTGACGCGTCGTTCGCCTCGGTGGCGCCTGCGCTGTCGAGTGGATGCGTGGTTGCCGCGGTACGTTCGGCGACGGTCGGCATGCCGATCGAGGCGTCCGCGTCGGCCCCGTTCAGCGACGGCACGTGGCTGCTTTCCCACAACGGAATCGTCGACCGCGCGGTGCTGCCCGCCGCGCGGCACGCCGAGTCGACCAATGACAGCGCGCTGCTGGCGGCGCTGATCTTCGACCGCGACATCGACGCGCTCGCGGACACGATCACCGGCGTTGCCGCCGACGACCCGAACGCCCGGCTGAACATCGTGGCGGGCAACGGTTTCCGGCTTCTGGCCACCACCTGGGGCGACACGCTGTCCATCCTCCGCCGCGACGACGGAGTGGTACTCGCCAGCGAACCCTACGACGACGAGCCCGGGTGGCAGGAGATTCCGGACAGGCACCTTGTCGAAGTCGAAGATTCGCGCGTGCACCTGACACCGCTGAGAGGATCGTGACGATGTTCGCACTCGAGAACTATCTGGCCGCCGACGCCGCCGAGGAGGCGCTACGTCGCGACGTCCGGCACGGGTTGTCGCAAAGCCCGAAGACATTGCCGCCTAAATGGTTCTACGACGCAGTAGGCAGCGATCTGTTCGATCAGATCACCCGCTTGCCCGAGTACTACCCGACGCGCACGGAGGCGCAGATCCTCACGGCGAGGGCCACGGAGATCGCCGACGCGTCGAACGCCGACACGCTCGTCGAGCTGGGCAGCGGGACGTCGGAGAAGACGCGCATGCTGCTCGACGCCCTGCGCGACGGTGGATCGCTGCGCCGGTTCATCCCGTTCGACGTCGACTCCAGTGTGCTGCGGGCAGCCGGCGCCGCCATCCAGGACGAGTACCCCGGCGTCGAGATCGAGGCCGTGTGCGGAGATTTCGAGGAACATCTCGGCAAGATTCCCCGGATCGGCCGGCGCCTCGTCGCGTTCCTGGGCTCGACGATCGGCAATCTGACATCCGGGCCACGGGCCGAATTCCTCGCTTCGGTGTCGGAGATGATGCAGCCCGGTGACGCGCTGCTGCTCGGCACGGATCTGGTCAAAGACCCGGACCGGTTGGTGCGCGCCTACGACGACAGCGCCGGCGTCACAGCGCGTTTCAACCGCAACGTCCTCACGGTGGTCAACCGCGAGCTCGGCGCCGACTTCGTCGTCGACCAGTTCGACCACGTCGCGGTGTGGAACGCCGACGAGGAGCGCATCGAGATGTGGTTGCGCTCCGCTTGTGCACAGCGAGTCCACATCGCGGCACTGGATCTCGACGTCGACTTCACCGACGGCGAGCAGATGCTGACCGAGGTGTCGTGCAAGTTCCGGCCCGAAGGAGTGGAGGCCGAACTGGCCGCCGCGGGTTTGCGCCGGACTCACTGGTGGACCGACGACGCCGGCGATTTCGGTCTGTCCCTTGCGGTGAAGTGATGGAATCGGTCGCATGACGCTCGCCGAGACCTGGCGCGCCGCGCGCCCGCCCGCCGCCGGAGTCCACGTGGACAGCGCGGCGTGCTCGCGCCAGAGCTACGCCGTCATCGAGGCCGCGGCCCAGCATGCCCGTCACGAGGCCGAGGTCGGCGGCTATGTCGCCGCGCAGGCCGCGGCGCCGGCGCTCGATGCGGGCCGCGCCGCCGTCCGTGCCATGCTCGGGATGCCCGATGCCGACGTCTCCTTCACCACCGGATCCAATCATGCGCTCGATATCCTGCTCGGCGACTGGCCGGGGGAGCGGACGGTGGCGTGCCTGCCCGGCGAGTATGGCCCGAATTTGGCAATCATGGCCGGGCACGGTTTCGACATCCGGCCGCTGCCGGTCGACGAGTTCGGTCGCCTCGACGTCAACGCGATCGGGGCCGCGCTGGCTCACCATCCGCCTGCGCTGGTGCATTTCACAGTGCTGGGTAGCCACAGCGGGATCGTGCAGCCGATCCATGCGATGGCCAGCGCGTGCCACGGGCACGGCATTCCGATGATCGTCGATGCAGCACAGGGTTTCGCGCATCTGGACCTGGCTGACATCGGCGCCGACGCCCTCTATTCCTCGTCACGCAAATGGACCGCAGGCCCGAGGGGGGTCGGATTCGTGGCCACTCGTCCCGGCCTGCTGACGGATTCGACACGGGCGCGGCTCAGCCACGCGGAGACGAATGTCGGGCTACAGCTGGGTTTTTCGGTTGCCCTGGGTGAGCATGTGGCCGCAGGCCCTGCTGCGATGCAGGCCCGGCTGCGAGAGGTCGGTGCGGCCGCCCGCACGGTGCTCGCCGATGTGCCCGGTTGGCGGGTGATCGAACACGTCGACGAGCCGAGCGCGATCACGACCCTGCAGCCACCCGAGGATGTCGACGCCGCACAGGTGCGGGAGCGCCTGATCGCCGAGCATGGCGTCGTGACGACATATGTCGGTATCCAGCGTGCGCCACGCCAGATGCATCATCCCGCGCTGCGAATCTCTCCGCACGTCGACGTCACCGACGACGACCTCGACGTCGTCGCCAAGGCCCTGACGGCTGTCACGCGCTGAGTGCGGCGTCGCTCGACGGAATTGCCGGGCAACGGTAGAGCAGATTGCGCGCCAGCTCCGCGACCCGGGAGCGATCGAAGGTGATGACGGTTTCGAAGCGACGATCGTTTTCCCGGGCAGCGCTGCCGGGTGGCTCAAGTTCGCGAGCGATCAGGGCTGCGGCGGTATCGGGGCCGATCACGACGATGTCCCATTCGAGCGCCATCGGATCGCCCGCATCGATGTCGACCCACCGCAGGGCCGGGTCGAGCTCGTCCACGGCATTCACGGCGAAGGCGACGACGAGCGGCGACCTCTTCGCGAGCGCGGTGAAGTTGTTCCGCGTCTGGCCTCGGTAGTTGCCCTGCTCCTGGAGGGTGAAAAGCACGATCGGCGGACTCTCGGCGGCTGATGCCAAACGCTCGAGGTGGCGTGACAGTTCGATCAGGGTTCGCTTGCGCATCGTGCGCGCCCCGCTGTGCACGGTTGCCAATTCGAACGGAGTCATGGACGTTTCGGGCTGTCCGGCCGGCGGCGGCAGCTGCAGAACGCCGGAGCTGCGATCCACCGCGCCCAGAGCTCCGGGGTGGCCGAATCGGTAGCCCTGCCCCAGGGTGGCGCCGTAGGCGAGCGCCTGCTCCAGGTGCTCGTCGGTCTCGATGCCCTCGGCCAAGATGGTCGCGCCGGTGCGTTCGTGATGGGCGATGACGGCCGCGATGGTGCGTGCCTGCAGCTGATTGGGTTGCCGCTGAACAAGTCTCAGATCGATCTTCATCACGTCGGGGGAAATGATGTCGAGCAACGCCAGCGAATCCGGATGGGCGCCGATGTCATCGAGCGCGATCATGACGCCGAGCGCGCGCAGTGCAGCCACCTTTCGGAGCAGCGCCGGGGGATCACGCAACAGTCCCCGCTCGGTCAGCTCGAACATCAAGCTGAAATTGCTGACCGCTTGGGACAAGTCGGTACCCGCGGGCATGTCGATGCCCGCAGTGGTCGGCTCGCAGTTGACCAGCAGCAGCATGCCCGCAGCCGAGGGGACGTCCAGGGCGGCGCGCGCCGCCGAGCGGATACACGCGTGGTCGAGTTGGTCCAATCGGTCGGTCGCCGCGGCATGAGCGAACACATCCGCCGGCGGGGGAGAGTTCAGGGACGGCCAGCGCGCCAACGCCTCGTAACCGACGACCACCTCATCCGGGAGCGTCACCACGGGCTGGAAGGCGGGCACCAGACCGCGCCCCGACACAGCGGCATCCAGCTGCGTCGTCGACAGAGCGCTGATGGACTGAATGTCGGACTCGTCTCGTAGCAGTGGGTTGACGGTTTAACCATTGTGTACCCAACACCCGAGGAAGTTCAGTGTTTGCCGACGTGTCGACGGCGGCGCTCAGGCAGGCAGCCGGGCCTGTTGCAGGGTCACGGGCATCTGGCGCACCCCCGGCACCATCGTGGCCTGCATGCGCACGACGTCACCGTCGAGCTCGATGTGCTCGAAGCGCGCCAGCAGCTCCTCGAACAGGACGCAGGCTTCCAGCCGCGCCAGTTGAGCCCCCAGGCACGAGTGCTCCCCGCATCCGAAGGCCAGGTGAGGGTTCGGGTTGCGCGTGATGTCGAGCCGCTCGGAGGTGGGTCCGAACACCGATTCGTCACGGTTGGCCGACCCGTACAGCATCGTGACGTACTGCCCTTCCCGGATCAGCCGTCCTCGGATTTCGACGTCGCGGGTGGCGCAGCGGGTCATGTTCGCCACCGGTGAGGTGAATCTGAGCAGTTCCTCGACCGCCGACGGGATCAACTCGCGGTGCTGCCGCAACAGCTGCAGTTGTTCAGGGTGTTCGATGAGCGCCAGAGTGCCCAGCGCGATCAGGTTGCGCGTCGTCTCGTTGCCTGCGACCAGCAGTAGCAGACAGAACTGCAGGAGGTCCTGGTCGCTGAGGCGCACGCCCTCCACCTCGGCGGCCACCAGCACCGACAGCAGATCGTCGGCATCGTTGAGCGCACCGGTCCGGCGCAGGGCAATCAATGCCTCGAAGTATTGGTAGAGCTCGCCCATCGCGGCGAACGTGTCGAGCTCTATCTCGGGGTCGTCGATGCCGACCGCCGCATCCGACCACCGGCGAAACTGTTCCCAGTCCTGGTCGGGGGCGCCCAGCAGCTCGGCGATCATCCGGGTGGGCAGCGGCGCTGCGATCTGTTCGGCGAACTCGATGCCCGCAGTCGGGTCGATCGCGTCGAGCGCCGAGCGCGCGAAGGTGCGCAGTTTCGGCTCCAGAATCGCGACCTGGCGGCGCGTGAATCCCGAATTGATCAGCTTGCGCAGCTGTCGGTGCCGCGGCGGATCGGTGAAGATCAGGCTGCCCTCCATCACCGGGTTCTCGATCGCCGGATCCGGAACGGTGATACCCCGCGCCGACGAGAACAGCGCGGGATTGGTGGAGACGTACCGGACGTCTTCGTACTTGAGCAGCCCCCAGAAGCCGTGCTCCTCATTCCAGTGGACGGGGTCGGTGGCGCGCAGTTCCCGGTATGCCGGGAACGGGTCACCCGAGTAGAACGCCGGTGAGTGCAGCGGATACGACATTGCGATCTCCAAATCCGAAGCGACGGGGTGGAATTTCGGTGTCACAGAGTGGACGGACGGCAGGTGCGCAACCCGGCGAGGATGGTGCGCAGACCCTGGTGAAATGTGGCGTGGGCGGCGTCGGAGCCCGTGCCGTGCAGATGGTGTTCGAGCTGCACCGAGCCCAGCAGGTGGATGTACAGAACGACGTGGGCGGCGTCGAGATCCTCCGAGGGCCAACCGGACTCGGCCATGATGGACTTCGCGGCGCGGTCCATGGTTCCTGCGAGACCGGCCAGCGAGCGCTGCTGCAGCAGGGCGGCAATCCCTGGGACTCCGACCATGGCCCGCCAGGCGTTGGTGTGGAGCTCGGCGATGCGCTGCTCCCAGTCGCCCTCGGTCGGGATGGCGATATCGCCGAGCACCGACTCGGCGAGCAGATCGAGCAGCGCCGCCTTGTCTTTGACGTGGTAGTACACCGACGACGCCGACGTGCCCGCCTCGGCTGCGAGCGCCCGCATCGTCACGTTCTCCACGCCAACTCTGCGGGCCAGCTCGAGCAGATGTTTCACCAGGTGTTCCCGATCGAGCGCGCCGTAAGGGAGCACAGACTCCGCTTTGCGTGTTCGGGGCATCACGGACCTTTCGAACGTTGTTCGGTTTCGAACGTTGTTCAGATCCAAACACCGAGACTGACCTGGGTCAAGAGCCGGGTGTGATGTGGCGCACTTGTGGTTATTCCCCCACCACCACACGTGGAGGGATGTGCCGGGATGACTGCTACCAAGGACGACGAGTCCGAGAACAAGCCGAAGAAAAAGCGCGACCGCACCCACTGGCTCTACATTCTGGTGATCGTGGCCGTCGTCGCCGGCGTGGTCGTCGGCCTTGTCGCACCCGAAACCGCAGCCTCGCTGGGCGTCCTCGGCGAGCTGTTCGTCAAGCTGATCAAGATGATGATCGTCCCGGTCATCTTCTGCACCGTCGTCCTCGGCATCGGCAAGGTGCGTGCCGCGGCGTCTGTCGGCAAAGTCGGAGGTCTGGCGATCGCCTACTTCCTGATCATGTCGACGATCGCGCTGGCGATCGGTCTCGTCGTCGGCAACATCATCAGCCCGGGAACCGGACTCAACGTGCCCAACGATCCCGGTAAGGGCGCCGAGCTCGCCGGTGAAGCCGAATCAGCCGGCGGCACAATGGAGTTCATCTCCGACATCATTCCCTCGACGCTGTTCTCGGCGGTCACGGAAGGCAATGTGCTGCAGGCACTCTTCGTGGCGCTGCTCGTCGGCTTCGGCATCCAGGGCATGGGCCAGACCGGCGAAGGGCTGCTGCGCGGCATCGAGTCGCTGCAGAAGCTGGTATTCCGCATCCTGATCGGCGTGCTCTGGCTGGCCCCGATCGGCGCGTTCGGTGCGATCGCGGAAGTGGTCGGCGACACCGGCTTCGACGCTGTCATCCAGCTCGGTGTCCTGATGCTGGCGTTCTACCTGACGTGCGTCATCTTCATCTTCGGCGTCCTGGGTGCACTGCTGTACGCGGTCGCGCGGGTGTCGATCTTCAAGCTGGCCAAGTATCTGGCTCGCGAGTATCTGCTGATCGTCGCGACGTCGTCGTCCGAGTCGGCCCTGCCGAGGTTGATCGCAAAGATGGAGCATGCCGGTGTCAAACCGGCAACCGTGGGCATCGTCGTTCCGACCGGATACTCCTTCAACCTCGACGGCACCGCCATCTACCTGACGATGGCGTCGCTGTTCATCGCCGACGCCCTCGGTGACCCGCTGTCGATCCCGGAGCAGCTCGGACTGCTGGCGTTCATGATCATCGCGTCCAAGGGCGCCGCCGGCGTCAGCGGCGCTGGACTGGCCACGCTGGCCGCCGGCCTGCAAAGCCATCGGCCCGAACTGCTCGACGGCGTCGGCATCATCGTCGGCATCGACCGGTTCATGTCCGAGGCACGTGCATTGACCAATTTCTCCGGCAACGCCGTCGCGACCGTTCTGGTCGGATCGTGGACGGGCACGGTCGACAGCGATCGACTCAACGAGGTGCTCGACGGGGACCGGCCGTTCGACGAGGCCACGATGCTCGACGATGATGAGGACGCCGACGGGCAGACCCGCGAGCCTGCGCGCGCGGGTACCTCTCCAACCGGGTAGGTAGCTCCCTACCCGGTCGAGTGCACTTGTGCTGCCCGACGATTCGGTCTTGCCCAGAAGCTGTTCCGTGGCTCACGTCCGCGTGCCTAGCGTGGTGTCCGACACCCGTGCTGCATCGGACATCTAGCCTCGAGAGGACCAGCCATGAAGGTCGAAGATCTCCTCAAGCCCTTTCCCATCAAGGAATTTCACCCGTTTCCCCGAGCCATGATGGGACCCGGCGCCCACGAGATGGTCGGGCCCGAGGCTCTCAAGATGGGCTTCAAACGAACCCTGCTGATGAGCTCGGGACTGCGCGGCACTGACATCGTGCACAACATGGCCGAATCACTGAAATGGCACGGTCTGGAGGTCGTCGTCTACGACCAGGTGGAGTCCAATCCCAAGGACTACAACGTGATGGACTCGGTGAAGCTCTACCAGGAGAACGAGTGCGACAGCTTCATCTCCATCGGTGGCGGGTCCACCCACGACGCCTGTAAGGGCGCCCGCATCTCGATCGCCCACGACGGCCGCAACGTCAACGATTTCGAGGGCTTCAACAAGAGCGAGAACCCCAAGAACCCGCCACACATCGCGATCTCCACGACGGCGGGCACCGGGTCGGAGACGTCATGGGCCTACGTCATCACCGACACCACGACCGACCCCGACAACCCGCACAAGTACGTCGCTTTCGACGACGCCTCGGTCGCCACGCTGGCCGTCGACGATCCGGTGTTGTACTACGAATGCCCGGTCGACTACACGGCGCAGTGCGGCTTCGACGTCCTCGCGCATGCCTCCGAACCCTACGTCTCGCGACTGAACTTCGAACCGTCGCTGGGCAACGCGATCCGCGCCATCAAGCTGACCGCCGAAAATCTGCGCGAAGCCACCTGGAACGGAACAGATCTCAAAGGTCGTGAAGGCATGATGTATGCGCAGTACATCGCCGCACAGGCCTTCAATTCCGGTGGTCTGGGCATCATCCACTCGATCTCGCATGCCGTGTCGGCGTTCTACGACACCCACCACGGCCTGAACAACGCCATCGCGCTGCCGCGGGTGTGGGCGTTCAACATGCCGGTGGCCTACAAGCGGTTTGCCGACATCGCGCAGGCGATGGGTGTGGACACCTACGGTATGACCGATGTCCAGGCCGCCGATGCCGCGCTGGCCGCGGCGATCCGACTGCTGCGCGATGTCAACATCATCGAACGCTTCGTCGACGTCAAGCAGGACAGCTACTCGAAGAACCGACTGGGCCAGGGTCCGACGAAGTTCTACGAGAACGCCAAGGTGATCAAGGGCGACAAGGCCGACGTGGATCGCATCACCAACCATGTGCTCGGTGACGCGTGCACGCCCGGCAACGCCAAGGAGTGCACCTTCGACACGGTGCGACCGGTGGTCGAGCACTGCATGAACGGCAGCCTCGACGAACTGCTGCCCTGACCATGTACTCATCTGTTGACGAGGTGCGTGAGGCGCTCGCCGGGGAAGGCTACCTGGCCGACGAGCGTCTCGCCACCACGGTGTTCCTGCAGACCCGGCTGGACAAGCCCCTCCTGATCGAGGGCCCGGCGGGAGTCGGCAAGACCGAACTGGCGAAGGCTCTCGCGGCCGCGACCGGGCGGCGGCTCCTGCGTCTGCAGTGCTACGAAGGTCAGGACGAGACCAAGGCGCTCTACGAATGGGACTACGGCAAGCAGCTGCTCTATACGCAGATCCTGCGCGAGAAGATCGGCCAGATCGTCTCGGACGCCCCGAATCTGGGGGATGCAGTCGAGCGGATCGGCGCCCAGGAAAGTGTCTTCTTCTCCGATCGATTCCTCGCACCGAGGCCGCTACTGGAGGCGGTGCGCTCCGAGGAACCGGTGGTTCTGCTCGTCGACGAGATCGACCGCGCGGACGAGGCGTTGGAGGCAGTGCTGTTGGAACTGCTTGGCGAGTACCAGGTTTCGGTTCCCGAAGTCGGGACGTTCACTGCCAAGCATGCGCCCTACGTCGTCCTGACGTCGAACAACACCCGCGATCTGGCCGCTGCGCTCAAGCGCAGGTGCCTGCACCTGTTCCTGGACTACCCCGCAGCGCAACGCGAGTTGGAGATCGTCCGGTCGAAGAACACCGGACTCCCCGACGCCCTGGCCGGTGAGCTCGTCGACATCGTCCGCGGTCTGCGTGAACTCGAACTGCGCAAAGCTCCGAGCATCTCGGAGACGATCGACTGGGCACGAACCCTGGCGGTGCTGGGTGTCGACGAACTCAACGCCCGGATACTCTCCGACACCGTCTCGGTCGTGGTCAAGTACGACAAGGATGTCCGCAAGGCACTCGATGCGCTGCCACGCCTGATCGATCCGAACGCGAAAGTGCCCTCAGATCTCGGTCATTCGCACGGACACGGTCACGCGCACGGACATGACCATGACCACCACGACCATGACCATGACCACCACGACCATGACCACCACGATCACGACGACGGACGCGCGGTGCGTGCGGCGAAGGACAAGCCGGGACGCTTCACCGACGGGTACTACGGCACGCCGAAGAAGGCCGGGCAGGAATCGGCCACCGCGACGCTGGGCCGGCGCAGGGCACTGTAGCCATGGAGGCGACCCTGCACCGGTTCGTCCGACTGCTCCGTCTCGGCGGGGTGCGCGTCTCGGTCCCCGAGGCGCTCGACGCGATGCGGTGCGCCGGGCAGCCCGGTGTGCTGTCCTCCCGGACTGTGCTGCGCACCGCGCTGCGCGTGGCCCTGGTCAAAGATCAGCGCGACGAATCGGTCTTCGACGAGATTTTCGACGCGTTCTTCGCCCTGGTCCGGGTGGGGGGTGGCGACGACGGCCACGGGCATTCCCACGCCCACGACGACCTCGTCGACTCGGGGGAGCTCGAATCTTTCACCTTGTCCGAAGAGCCCAGTGAGACACCGGAACCCGGCCACGAACACGGGAAACCGTCGAGCATCCGCGACTTCTTCAAGCACGAAGATCTCGCGCAGCGCTACAACCTGCACCAGGAAGCCAACAAGATCGACCTCGCCGCTCTCACCGCCGAGATCGCCTTCTCCAAGGACTCCCGCCGCGGCGCCGAGGACTCCTACCGCGTGCAGCTGGCGACCGACCGATTGTCAGGTGCGGGAATGGCAGGTGAGCTTGCGGCGTCGGCAGGCACGGCCGTCGACGCCGAGCTCACGATCGCCGAGCAGGATGCCCTGCTCGGATGGTTGGAAGACGAAGTGTGCTCCGCGGGCGATGAATTCGATGCTGCGGCGATGCGCAGCCGGCTGGCCGGCGTCCTGGAGAACCTACCGCAGGCGCTGAAGCGCCACCTCGAAGCGTTGCTCGCGTTGGAGACCACGATCGTCGAATCGCGCGAACGGCGGGAAGCTCGCGTCGACCGCATTGGGGAGCATGAGCGCGCCGAGCTGGAGGACTCGCTACGCAGGCTGGCCCGCACCCTGCACGGCGCACTGACCCACCGCCGTCGGATCGCGGCCGCCGGCCGGGTGGATCCCGGGCAGACGATGCGTCGCAACATGCGTTTCGACGGTGTGCCGTTCATGCCGGTCACGGTGCGGCGCAGCGAGGACCGGCCCCGCCTCGTCGTGCTGGCCGACGTCAGCCTCTCGGTGCGGGCCACGTCGCGGTTCACGCTGAACCTCGTACACGGACTGCAGGACCTGTTCACCCAGGTGCGGTCATTCGTGTTCGTCGCCGACGTCGCAGAGACCACCGAGCTGTTCCGCGACCATCCCAGCGAGAAAGCCCTCGGCCTCATCTTCGGCGGCGATGTGATCGACGTGGCAGCAAACTCCGACTACGGCAGCGTATTCGGTGAGTTCCTCGCCGAGCATTCCTCCGCCGTCACCCGCCGCACGACGGTGCTCGTGCTCGGGGACGGCCGAAACAACGCCAAGGACGCGAACCTGGCGGCGTTCGAGGAGATCACCCGGCGCGCCCGCGAAACCGTGTGGCTGACGCCCGAGCCCCGGTTCTCGTGGGGTCTTGGTAGCTGCGATCTGCCGTCCTACGCGGAATTCTGCGACCGCGTCCGCGTGGTCAAAGACCTGACGGGACTCCAGACCGCGGCGCACGAGTTCGCGGCCGAAGCGGTTGGGAGGTGACCCGGCGGGGTCGTACGCTGGACCGGACAGTGTTGTCCGGGTCACAGTCGGTGCGCCCGGAGCGGACGGGGCGAGGCGAGACAGTGACAACGGCGGACACCGGCGCGACGGCGGCCAAGGCGCGATACCCGGCGCTGCGCCCCGACCACGACCGCGGCTGCGCGGCGACACCGTCACGCCTCCTGAAGTTCCACGCGCCCGAGATCGTCTTCGGCATCGATTCGATGGTCGAGGCCGCACACGCGGCCGTACGTCTGGGCGCACTGCGGCCGATGCTCGTCACCGACCCCGGCCTGATCGAGGCGGGCTGGTCGGACGAGATGGTCACACATCTGGCCGACCAGGGCGTGCACGGCCGGGTCTGGAGCGATCTGACGCCGAACCCGAAAGACCATGAGATCGCGGCGGGGTTTCAGACGTACGCCGAGCATGGGTGTGACGTCATCGTCGCGGTCGGGGGCGGCTCGGTGATCGATGCCGCCAAAGGGGTGGCGATCCTGGCGGCCAACGGTGGCCACATCCTCGACTACGAGGGTGTCGACAAGGCACAGATGCCGATCCCCCCGCTGGTGGTGGTGCCGTCGACATCCGGCACCGGAGCCGACGTCTCGCAGTTCTGCATCGTCACCGACACCGTCCGCCACACCAAGATCACGATCCTGGGACGAGCTCTGGTTCCCGACATCACCGTCATCGATCCGCGTCTGTTGACGACGATGCCGCAATGGCTGAGCGCCGCCACCGGACTCGACGCGCTCACCCATGGCATCGAGGCGTTCGTGTCGTTGGGGCACAACCAGCTCACCGACCACCACGCGCTGCGAGCCGTGCAGATGGTGACCGACAACTTGGTGGCGACCATCGAGCGTCCCCACGAGATGCCCGCCCGTGTCCTGATGGCACAGGCCGCGCTCGAAGCCGGGTTGGCGTTCACCAACGCGATCCTCGGCGCCGCGCATGCGATGAGCCATCAGGTCGGGGGACTGCTCGACCTGCCCCACGGCGTCATCAACGGCGTGCTGCTTCCGCATGTGATCCGGTTTAACGCCGAGGCCGATCCGGAGCCGTACCGCGAGATCGCCCTGTGCCTGGGAGTCGCCGATCCGGGTGCACCCGCCGCGGAGGCGGCCCTCGCGCTGGCCGAGCGAATCGATGCGTTGGCCCGCGACGTCGGGGTGCCGCGCGGTCTCGCTGAACTCGGTGTGCACGAGGACGATCTGTCGCGGCTGGCGAAAACCGCTCTGCAGGACGCATGTATGAGCACCAACCCGCGGGAGGCCGACGAAGCTCAGATGCGGGCGTTGTTTCAGGCGGCGATGTGACCGCCGCCGACGCCAGAATGCCGGACCTGGCCAGACTCACCGGACTGCGGACCGGAAAGGGACGCTTCTACCCTGAATTGCGGCTCACCGCACAACGATTGGACCGCGTCGTCACCGCATTGGACACCATCTCGCGCGCGCTGGTGCAGACGACCGACGGCCCGGAGAATCTGGTGCGCGCGGTGGCCGAGGCGGCGCGGGCGAACCTCGACGCGGACTGGGTACTGCTGGCGCTGGCCGACGGGGCCCTTCCCGAGGCCAGCGTGCGACACCTCATCTTGGACTCCGCCGGCGTGGCCTATGCGTTCGAAGGGCTTTCCGGAGCCGAGGATCCCGGCCAGTCGCTGCCCGATGTCGTCCTGAACCGACTGAACGACATCTTGCGCGGCCAGCTGGCGCAGTTCCGGCAGCCCGTGATCGAGAGGCACCATGCCCACGTACCGATCGAACTCGACGGCGAGGTGATCGGTGCCTTCGCCGCGTGGACACCCCCGCGCCGCACCCTCGACGACACCGACGGCGTGGTGATGCGGATCCTCGCGAGCCAGACCGCGGTGGCCCTGCAGAATTCGGCGTTGTTCACCAAATCGGTTTCCCTACTGGCTCATTCGGAAGCGCGCAACGCCGAGCTGCTCGCCACGCAGCGTGAGCTCGGGGCCGCACAGCGGCACCAGGTGCTCAACTCCGAGCGGCATCGTATCGCCCGCGAACTCCACGACAGCGTGGCGCAGACGGTGCTGTCGGCCGGAATGCAGATCGAGGTGTGCCGCAGCGAGATCGGTGAACAAGACAGCTCAGGCGAGCTGGTGAGCCGGCTCGATCTGGCCAAGGATCTGACGCGCTCGGCCACCGAGCAGCTGCGCTCGGCGATCTACGCGCTGAACCAACCGGGTGACGCGTGCCGGTCGAGCCTCGCGGAGATGCTGGACCAGCTGGCGACGGTGCACATGCCCGAAGATCTGCGGGTCAGCCTGCGCGTGGAGGGCGACGCTGCCGAGCTCGCCAGCGACATCGAGCATGCGCTGCTGCGCATCGCGGGAGAGGCGTTGTTCAACACAGCGATGCACGGCAACGCAACTCGTGCCGTGGTGCGGCTGTCCTACCGCGATGACGCGGTCAGCCTGTCCATCTCCGACGACGGGACCGGTGACCCAGCCAAGCTGCGCTTGATGCTGCGACTGGCCGAGGCCGCCGACGTCGACGGGCATCATCGCGGACTGGCCAACATGCAGGCGCGCGCCCGCGAACACGGGGGGACGTTCGACGTCTACCGCTCCCGCATCGGAGGGGTGCGTGTGGTGGCTCGCATTCCGCGATCAGAAGGTGTGAGCACATGAAACCCATCAGGCTGGTCCTCGTCGACGACCATGCGATCCTGCGGCAGGGTCTCCGATCGGTGCTCGAGCGCGCCGACGACCTGGTGGTCGTCGGCGAGGCGGCATCGGAAAGCGAGGCCGAGACGATCGTGCGAGCCACCGATCCCGACGTCGTGCTACTGGATCTGAAGCTCTCGGCGGGGTCGGAGTTCGAGGGATTGTCCCTGTGCGCCAAGCTGTCCGAGACGTATCCGAAGCTGGGCCTGCTGATCCTGACGACGTTCTTGGACGAGGATCTGGTGGTCCGGGCCGTCCACGCCGGGGCGCGCGGATACGTGGTCAAGGATGTCGACACCACGGAGCTGGTGCGTGCCATCCGGGCTATTTCGGCGGGTGACAGCGCGTTCGATTCGCGCAGCGCAGCCGCAGTGGTGCGGTCGCTGTCGGGCCGCGCCGAACCACGCCAGCAGCTGACCGATCGTGAGGTCGAGGTGCTTCGGCTGCTCGCAGCGGGGTTGTCCAACAACAAGATCGGCGAGAAGCTCTACATCTCGGCGACCACGGCGAAGTTTCACGTCAGCAACATCATGCGCAAGCTCGAGGTGAGCCGGCGGGCCGAGGCGGTCTACGCGGCCAGCAAGCGCGGCCTGATCTAGCAGCTGTTGCACCGCGAGCGCGCGTGTCTGCGCGCCGACACGCGGGCGTTCCTGGTATCTCGCGCGCGCTCGTCGGGGATGACCGCGCGCTGACCGACGCGATCCGCGGCGTGTTGCTGTGCAGACACGCGCGCTCGCGGTGCGAGTCTGCGGTGCGAGTCAGCGGTCGAGGATCAGCCAGCCGCCGCGGAATTCGTAGGCACGGGCCGATATTCCGCGATGGCGCTCGGCCATGTCATCGGCCATCCGCCGCAGCGTGGCGAGGTCGAAGCGTTGGATATGCCCGTAGCATTCCCGCGGCGAATCCTCGAACGGCACGGCGACCACCACCCGGCGGCGGGCCAGCCGGACCGCCTCGTCGAGCACTGCGGTGATCGCGTCGGTCGGCAGGTGCTCGATGAGGTGCAATGCCGTCACGGTGTCGGCGCTGCGGTCGGGGAGCGGCACCGCGGCGGCGTCACATGCCAGAGTGGTCAACGGCCGCCGCAGGTGTGAGCTGATCTGCTTGAGCAGGTGCATCGCCGGATCGCTGAGATCTGTTGCCACTACCTCGATCCCGCGCCGCGCCATCCTCAGCGGAAAGAATCCGAAGCACGACCCGAGATCGACCATGCGGCTGCCCTGGACCTGCCCGGCGGCCCAGGTATGGATCGCGGCGAACGGTGTGGTGCCGTGTTCGAGCTTGTCCAGCGAGTTGCGGTAGAACCGCAGCCACGCGGGCAGGCCGCCGTGAACGGTGGACCGCACGATGCCGGTGAAGACCAGTTCGAACTCTGATTGCCCACGCACGGCACCGGTGTCGACGAGTTGTTCGGCGAGCATCACCGCCAGTTCATCGCACAGTTCGTCGGGCGTCAGGTCATGCTCGACGGTCAAGAGGGCACCCTGGCGTTGCGCGCAGAAGCGCGGCGTGCAGACGGTGTGCCGACCGCCGTGCCGGCGATGCAGGCCCTGTCTGCGAGTCACCCGGACACCGCGACCGCTCCACGTGCCGTGCGGTGCCGGCGCAAGGGGGTCGAGAACAGCTGTCGCCATGTCCGACAACGCTATTAGTGTGCATGGGTCCTATGCGCGCCCCGATCGGGTGTGATATGCGGCCCGTCCGGATGGGTGGGAAACTGCCCATTCGGCGAGTCCATTCCGGCGCTGCGCGTCATAACGTCGTCGATGGATGAAGGAGACGAGCATGTCCTGGTTCGAGACCGTCGCCGAAGCACAGCGTCGCGCGAAGAAGCGCCTGCCACCCAGCGTCTACAGTGCCCTGGTCGCCGGATCGGAGAAGGGCATCACCGTCGGCGACAATCTGTCGGCGTTCTCAGAGCTGGGCTTCGCACCGCATGTCGCGGGGCTGTCCAGCAAGCGTGACGTGGCGACAACCGTGATGGGACAAAGCCTCTCGATGCCCGTCCTGATCTCACCCACCGGCGTCCAGGCCGTCCACCCCGACGGCGAGGTCGCGGTGGCGCGTGCGGCCGCGGCCCGCGGCATCCCGATCGGACTGTCGTCGTTCGCCAGCAAGGCCATCGAAGAGGTCGCCGCGGCCAATCCGCAGACGTTCTTCCAGATGTACTGGACCGGCGGACGTGACAAGCTGCTGGCGCGGATGGAACGTGCCCGCGCCGCCGGCGCGGTCGGCCTCATCATCACGACCGACTGGTCCTTCTCCAACGGGCGCGACTGGGGCAGCCCCTCGATTCCGGAGAAGATGGACCTCAAGGCCATGGTGCGGTTCGCTCCCGAGGGGATCCGCAGGCCGCGTTGGCTTCTCGACTTCGCCAGGACCGGCCGCGTGCCGGATCTGACGGCTCCCAACCTCTCCGACGGCGGGCAGGCGCCGACGTTCTTCGGTGCGTACGGCGAGTGGATGCAGACACCGCTGCCGACGTGGGAGGACATCGCGTGGCTGCGTGAGCAGTGGGGTGGGCCGTTCATGCTCAAAGGTGTGATGCGCGTGGACGATGCGAAGCGCGCCGTCGATGCCGGCGTGACCGCGGTGTCGGTGTCCAACCATGGTGGCAACAACCTGGACGGCACCCCGGCGCCGATCCGTGCGCTGCCCGCGATCGCCGAAGCCGTCGGCGACCAGGTCGAGATCGTCCTCGACGGCGGCATCCGCAGGGGCAGCGACGTCGTCAAGGCGGTCGCGCTCGGCGCCCGCGCGGTGATGATCGGCCGCGCATATCTGTGGGGTCTGGCCGCGGGAGGCCAGGCCGGCGTCGAGAACGTTCTCGACATCCTGCGCGGCGGAATCGATTCCGCGCTGCTGGGGCTCGGGCTGTCGTCGGTCCACGAACTGCGCCCCGAGGATCTGCTGATCCCGCCCCGATTCCGCCGCGACCTCGGGGTGTGAGGCGCTAGGACGCCTTGTGGGCGCTCAGCAGGAACGCCTGCATCCGCATCCGGCCCGTGTCGTCGAGCATGTCCAGCGGCGGGGGCGGCATGCCGGGAATCTTCGGCACGTTCGTGTGGATGAGCGCGGGACGGATGTCGTCGATGGTCCAGTATGTCGAAACCGTTTCGCGGAGTTCGATTTCCGAGACCTCGTTGGGGCCCTGCTCCATCTCGGGCGGGAACGCGCCCTTGGCGAAGACGAGCACGAAGAATCCGGCCCCGGCTGCGGCGGCCCGGTGCACCGACTGCAGGTACCCGTCGCGTGACTCGACCGGTATGGAGTGGAAGAGCGTGCTGTCGACGATCGTGGAGAACCGGCCGTCGAATCCGGTGAACGAGGTGATGTCGGCGGCGACGAAGGACGCACGTTCCGACAGGCCGCGCTCGGCGGCGGCCTCGGTGGCCGCCGCGACCGCCGTTGGGCTGATGTCGATGCCGGTCACCGTGTAGCCGTCGGCGGCCAGGGCCAGTGACAGCTCGGCGTGCCCGCATCCGGCGTCGAGCACTTCGCTGCGGAACTTGCCGTCCCGCCACAGGGCGGCGAGTTCGGGCTGCGGCTCGCCGATGCTCCACGGCGGCGGTCCCTCGAACTCACTCTCGCCGCGATACACGTTGTCCCAGTCCATCACCTCGGCCATGGACGCCAAGGTACCCGCGGGACTCAGCCGGGCAGGTCCCAGGTGTGCACCGGTTCGTTGGCGTGCATCCGCTCGCAGTACAACCGCAGCATCTCGGCCAGGGCCTCGGGCCGGCTCATCCCGCGGACCTGCAGCGCGGAGACCGTGGCGGACTGCCATGCCGCACCGTTGCGGCCCGTCTTGGCGCGTCCCTCGATCACCCCGAGGTAGCGGTCCCGGACCTCGGCGGACACTTCCCAGCGACGCAGCCCCTCCTCGGCCAGCGGGAGGAGTTGCCGCAGGACGAGCTCGTCGGGCGTCACTTCGCCGACGCCGGGCCAGTACAGCCTCGCCTCCATCCCGTGACGGGCGGCCGCGACGAAATTCGCTTCTGCGGCAGCGAAACTCATCTTGGTCCACAGTGGGCGATCCTCTTCGGACAGTGCCCGCAGCACCCCGTAGTAGAAGGCGGAGTTCGCCATCATGTCCACGACCGTCGGGCCTGCGGGCAGCACCCGGTTCTCCACCCGAAGATGGGGACGCCCGTCCACGATGTCGTATACCGGGCGGTTCCAGCGGTAAATCGTCCCGTTGTGCAGCCGTAGCTCCGACAGGTGCGGGGTGCGGCCCTCGGCCAGTTCGGCCACCGGATCCTCGTCGGAGAGCTCGGGGAGCAGCGACGGGAAGTACCGAACGTTTTCCTCGAACAGGTCGAAGATCGAGGTGATCCAGCGCTCGCCGAACCACACGCGGGGACGGACGCCCTGGGTCTTGAGTTCGTCGGGGCGGGTGTCGGTGGCCTGGGTAAACAGCTCGATGCGCGTTTCGGCCCACAGATGGTGGCCGAAGAAGTACGGCGAGTTGGCTCCGAGGGCGAGCTGGGGCGCGGCGATCACCTGGGCGGCGTTCCAGTTGCTGGCGAAGTCGGCCGGCGACACCTGCAGATGCAATTGCATACTAGTGCAGGCGGATTCGGGTGCGATCGACGCGGTCTGCAGGCTGAGCCGCTCGGGTCCGGCGATGTCGATGAGGATGTCCTCGCCGCGCGCGGTGAAGATCGAATCGTTGAGAGCCTGGTAGCGGATCGACTCACTCATCCAGCGGCCCGTGAGGTGCTCGGGCATCAGGGTCGGCAGGATACCGATCATCACGATGTGCGAACCGTCGCTGTTGGCTTTGGTTTCGGCGGCGTTGAGGCTCGCGCGGACTTCGTCTTCGAGGTCGAGGGCGGCCCGCCCCGGCAAGCGCCGAGGCGGGACGTTGAACTCGATGTTGTAGGCGCCGAGCTCGGTCTGATACGCCGGGTCGGCGATCGCCTCCAGCACGTCGGAGTTGTTCATCGCCGGCTGATAGGCGGAGTCGACCAGATTGCACTCGATCTCCATGCCGGTCAGCGGCTTCTCGAAGTCGAAGCTCGACTGCGCCAGCATGGTCTCGAACACGTCGAGGCAGAGCTGCACCTTGCGGCGGTATTCGCGCCGGTGCGCGCGACTGAACTCGGCCTGCTTCAGTTCTTCGCCCACGGGACCGAGCCTAGTGAAGGTTCAGCTGATAAGCCGGTGATCGGGAGGATGTAGTTGGCCCCCGCGTAGGAACCTGACTTGTGGAATGTCCCGGTTAGCCTCTATGGCGCCGGGCGCGGGTACACCGACGCTGCATGAGGTGAATCACGATGTCGCCTCCTCTGGTAGATCGTCATCTGAATGTGGTGGTCAGTTACGGCGGAAGCCGCGGGTCAGTCGTCGGTGAGTTTGACGGATCATCGGAGGGTCACTCTCCTTTCTGGATTCGAGCCGCGTGTGTTCCACTGTTGCGATGATTCGCAACTAAGCCGTGTCCGCGTCGGGCGAAGCGGGCAGGTGGTCATTGCTTATGGCGCCGGGAACGCGTCAGCCGGCGTTGCAGATTTAAGATCACGCATTTTCCTTTCGGGCTCCGCGTAGGAACCTGACTTGTGGAACGTCCCGGTTAGCTTCTATGGCGCCGGGCGCGGGTACACCGGCGCTTCATGAGGTGAATCATCGATGTCGCCTCCTCTGGTCGATCGTCATCTGAATGCGGTGGTCAGCCGCGGCGGAAGCCGCGGGTGAGTCGTCGGTGAGTTTGACGGATCATCGGAAGGTCACTCTCCTTTCTGGATTCGAACCAAATTGCGGTCTCTTCGACGACGGTTATAGCCGGTGTCGCCGGGCGCGCGCCAGCCGCCGTTGCACTGTTCGTAGCATTCCGTCTCCAATCAGAACCGTTGCAGATCAACTGTTTTGGCGTCTACCCAGGACCAAGTGGTCGGTCTCGATGTTGGATCATCAAGCCATATCGAGGGCGACGGACCCCGGTTACATCTTGTGGCGCCGCGCACGTGTGATTCTTCGCCGTGTGTGGTGGACCATCGTGATGGATTCCCGTCGTGTCTCTTGGATCTCGGTGGAGATCAACCGCCCCGACGCCTGTGGCGCGCGAGCCGGCGTGCGATATGTCGGATCATTGGGTCACCTGCCTTTCGCGGTTGTGGTGATGCCGAGTTCAACGGCCAGTTCGCCGTACGCGGGTAAGACGGCGGTGCATTCGTCGTCGCACTGGAGTGACCAGGGCCTGCATTGGTGTCACAGCCGTGAGCCGTCGAGCCCGACTAAGACGTCGGTTGAGTCGGTAATTCACTCGTATGCCGATGCAGTGGACTATTCGCCGCGGTTCGCCGCGGCGCGTACCGTGAGTCAACTGATGTCGTAGGGTTCGAAACACTTCGGGTGTCGCCGTTCTCCTGTGCTGCTACCTGTTGCGCTTGGCCCGCGTGAGTCGTCGCTGAATATGTTGAAGCATCGCTGTCACCTCCTGAATTGCGTCGCTCAAATGGACGTTGTGGATTAAGCCCGATGGCGCCGGTGGCGGATTATTCGCCGTGACACGTGCTCGATCAATTCACTTTCCCGTCGGTGAGGTATTGATGAAGCCGCTGTGCCGCGCATCTTGGATCGCCGGGCGCGAGTCCGGCGAGGCCTTAGTCGTTGGATCATTGGTTTGCCTCCTTTCGAAGCTCCAGAGATTGATGTTCTAGCGACCGCCGGATCGACCACGAACGAGTCGGCGCTCAAGTTGTCGAATCATCTCGGTCACCTCCTTAAGCTCGGTGCTCGTCCGGTCATCGGCTATTACGCCTGCCGCGCGTCAACCGGCGTTGCAACTGGCGAAGGGTGTTTACTTCTCGGTTCTCGTGATTCATGGAGACACTGTCGCGGCGCGTTCTTGGCGGTTTCTTGGAGTCCGTGTGACGGTGCCGGTGTCCTGCCTCTTCGCTGGTCATCGGCCGGTTATGGTCAGCATGGGAATCCGAGGAGGGGGCTGATCGGGATGGCGACACCGGGACCGGCGTTCACCGTGCTGGGACCGCTGCAGATGTCGGTCGGCGATTCGCCCATCCCTGCAGGGACACCGAAGCAGCGTGCCGTGCTCGCCGCGCTGTTGGTCAACCGCAACCGAGTCGTGGCCACCGACTCGTTCGTCAGCGCTGTGTGGGGCGAGGACCCGCCGTCGGAGTCGCGCGCCAGCCTGCACGCCTACATCTCCAACCTGCGCCGCCTATTCCGTACCGGCGGCGCCGACGGCCGCGACATACTGCAGAAGGCCGCGCCCGGCTACCGGCTGGTCGTCGCAGACGCCAATGTCGACCTCGGCCGGTTCAACCAACGCCGAAGCGAGGGTCTCGAAGCTGCGGCAGTGGGCCGATTCGAGGATGCGAGCACCCATTTCGAAGCCGCGCTCTCCGAGTGGCGCGGTGAGTTCCTGGAAGATCTCCGCGACTTCGCCTTCGTCGAAGCGCTTGCAGTCGCGCTGACCGAGGACAAGGTCTCGGTGCACACCATGCACGCCCAAGCAGAGATCGCCTGCGGACGTGCCGAGTCCGTGATCAGCGGTCTCGAAAAACTCGTCGCGGCACATCCGTTCCGCGAGCCGCTCTGGGCACAGTTGATGACCGCTTACTACGTCACCCGACGCCAGTCAGACGCGCTGGAGGCGTTTCGCCGCCTGAAATCACTGCTGGCGCAGGAGCTTGGGATCGACCCGGACCCCAGTGTCCGTGACCTCCACGACGCGATCCTGCAACAGCAGCCACTGAACGTCGAGCGCTCGGCCAAGACGACCGCCGCCGACACCTTGATCGCCACGGCACACCACCTGGCCTTCACGCCGTCAGCCGGCGCAGCGCTACGGACCGATGCCGGCACCGTCTACCCGGTCGCGGGTCCGGTCACGAGAATCGGCCGTCACAGCGGAAACGATGTCGTGATGACCGATCCGAGAGCCAGTCGCTACCACGCCGTCATCCTCTACACCGGCGCCGGTCACGTCATCAATGACGCCGGTTCTGCCAACGGAATAATGTTGCAAGGCACAAAGGTTCAAGGAAGCGCCGCATTGGCCGACGGTGACCGGATCACGATCGGCGACACCGCGCTCACTTTCGAGATAGACCGTTCCTCCGGCGAGTAGCCGCCTCCTAGAAACTTCCAAGCCCACCCCGCGACCCTGCGTTCAGTGAGGGCGCAAGGAGGTGGAAAGACTTGATTCGACGGATCGAACGCCGGCTGACCAGAGGTCGACGCGGCAGTCGCTGACCCTACGACCTGCCGCCTCACGATCCACGATTCGCTGCTGTTGAGGGGACAGCGGCGATGACGATCCACGTGAGGCGGCACTGTCTCGGAACGCACGAGAATCTTGGGGGAGATTCGAGTGCCGTTCCAACCATCCCCCGGGTGCGTCCGCTTCGCAGCGGCGCACCCGGGGTGATGCCAAGGCCGTTTAGAAAGCTCCAAGACCGACCGCAGACCGTATGGGCACACCGACGGCAGACACACGACTTCGAAAGCAGGGCCACGATGTCCGGAAAACCAACCGACACCATTGCGCAGGCACCCTTGCCGCAGCTCGCCGAGATCGGCGACTCCGACAATGCCCTCGCCTTCGCCGAGGGCGTCAGCTGGCGGGTGAGTAAGCGCGGTTTGATCGTCTGCACCCCGGGCGGGTCTCCGTTGCTGATCGCCCACGACCGAGCCGGCGAGATCCCGGCGCTGATCCGCGATGCCGCAACGCTCGACGATGTGAAGCTCGGGCTCGGTGGCACCGGTGCCGACTGCGAGCTTGTCGATGCGCTCGTCGCGGAACAAGTGATCTCTGATCAGCCTTTAGGGGCCATCGACATAACCCCTGTCAAGCGCGTGACATTCAGCCGCTCGGGGATCGAGTTCACCGGCATCGACAGCATCGCGCGCCGGGTCCACCGCGTGGTCATGCCGGTGATCGAATCGTGGTCGGGCCGGTTCGCGCTGACAGTGATCGTCATCGCCGGACTTGCGTGCCTGATCATGGGCCGCCCGGACGGTCCGCAGGTCAGCAGCGATCCGTGGGTGGACGCGACGGTGGGAATGCTGCTGGGATTTGCCCTGTCGGGCCTCCATGAACTCGGGCACGCGGTGGCGCTGGTTCACTACGGGCGCACCCCGCGGTCTGCCGGTTGCGGATTCTATTGGGGCGCCATGTGTTTCTACGTCGACTGCTCGGACGGGATCACCCTGCCGAAGCGCGCTCGCATCGTCAACGCACTCGCCGGGTTGGCTGTGGACCTCGTGACCATGTCGGTGCTGCTGATCATGACGCACACCGTCGCCGGATCGGTACTGCTGGTCAGCGTCTGCTGGCGTCTGGCAATCACCCAACTGATCGGGATCTTCGAGAACGGTATGCCTATCCTCGAAGTGGACGGACACATTGCGCTCTCGGACTACCTCGACGAGCCCGACCTTTCACCACGCTCCCGAGAAGCGCTGAGCCGTAAGCTGCGTGGTGTCACCGAGAACGACGAGCCCTTGTGGCTGGCGGGCTACGGTGCCTTCAGCATCATCGGCGGCATCGTCCTGCTCGTGGGTGGCACCTGGGCATGGTGGCTGGCTGCGGGAGACCTGGTCTCCTCGCTGTTCGGCGGCAATGTCATCGAAATCCTGCTCGGCCTCTATCTCGTCGTCCCGGTGGCCATGGCGGCACTGTTCTCCGGCATCGGGCTCGCGCTGGAGCTCACCTCCAAAGCACCCGCGACCGAGGCCGGGCAATCCTAAGCGCCGAGCTGCCCGACAGTGAGAGCATTTCGTGCCCGAACTGCTTCTGGAAGCTCGCAATCTCCGGGAAGCTTGTCCAGCGCCTCGCGAAGCGCCGGCAGAATTTCTCCACCTCGAAGTTCGAAATCATCGAGCGCCGATCGCAGTTCGAACAGCGGAGCGTCCTGGTGGCGGGCCACTTCCGCCGCAGCCTCGAGGTCAGCTGCTCTGGTGTCGGGATCGAGGTACGTCTTCGCCCGAGCGCGCAGCAGTTCCGCATCGTAGAAGTGCATCCCGGTGTCCTCGGCGATCTGCAATGCCGTGTTGATCCGTTCGCGTGCCTCGTCCAGCCGGCCGGCAGCGATCAGGAGTCGACCGATGACACAGTCGTACTGAGTTTGGTAGGCGTACAGCCCGAGGGATCGCCATAGGTCGGTGGACTGTGTGAGCTGTTCGACTTGCGTTGAGATCTGCTCGACCTCAACGCTATCGGAGTTCAGCAAAACTTGGCCGTGAACGATCCCCACCCCGAGGGTCGCTCCGAGCGCCTGCCAGAAGTCGATACCGTAACGCTCGGCGTGCTCGACCATATTGGTGACGAGCTTTTCCGCGCGGTCGAGCTGTCCTGCTTCGCATCGCAACCAGATCTCGATGTGACTGGCGTAGGCCTGGTTGTACGGCCCCCACGGGAACGCCAGTTCATCTCCTCTGCTGACTGCCTTCGCCATGTTGATTTCGGCTTCGGCGATGTCGCCGTGCAGGAGGTGATAGATCGAAAGGTGCTCGTAGGCCAGTGCGACGATGTCCCAGGGTATGAACCAGAGTTCTTCCATGCTGTTCTGGCCCTGGTCGTCGAAACCGCGGCTGGCCTCTTCAAAGTGCGTTCGAGCCTGCTCGAATTCGCCGCGCATGAAGGCGGCCATTCCGAGAACGCAGGCTACCGCAGGGCTCCACTGCTGCCTCTGCTCGTCTGGTTTGGCCAGCATGACTTCTGAAAGCTGACGGGCGCGGCGCAGGTCGGACTTGTTGATGTAGTAGCTGCTGACCGAGAGTAACGTCCCGAAGACTTGATCGTCGTGCAGGTCAGAGCCGACGAGTTGCAGGCACCGCTCCAAATCTTCAGTCACCGAGGGGCTTTGGTACCCCTCGGCGGTCGACGTGAGGAAGCAGTGTTCCAGCCTGGGCTCGATCTCCAGGCGATCTCTGTCGCGACCCGGCGGGCACAGTGCCACCTGTGTCAACGAATGTCTGAGGTAGGTGCGAGCCTCTTCGAGGGCGCCGCGCCGACGCGCATCAGCAGATGCCCGCCGATAGGACGTCGCGGCATCGGCGTGGCGCTCGGCGTGCTCGTAGTGACTGGCGACTAGCCGCCAGTCTGGTTCCCCGGCAGCAACTTCCATCAGGACGTCAGCCGTCTTGCCGTGCAGCGCACGTCGTACGCTCGGCGGCGCCAATTCGGCGGCGACTTCACGGAGCAGCTCGTGCCGGAACTTCCACGCGTCGGGTCCGTGCGGTTCGAACACCTTCGCGTCTTCGAGCTCGTCGATGACGTCGTCGACCTTGTCTTCGCTCAGCCCGGAGACGGCCACCAGCAGTCCACGATCCACATGGCGGCCGATGACTGCGGCTGCTTCGACGACGGGCACGACGTCCGGGACAGCGAGAAGGCGGGCGAACAGCGGCTCATAGAGAGAGTCGGGGACGGTGGGCCCATCGGTATCGCCGGAGGAGCCGAGTCCGTTGACCACCTGCTCGATGTAGAACGGGACGCCGCCGCAGCGCTGCCTGACGGCCGCACACTGTTCGGGCGCGATCCTCGGGTCTAGGGCAAGCACCAGCTCATCGGTCTGTTGGTCGGTCAGCGGAGCGAGATTGAACACCTTGGCGGGCCAGTTGTCAGGCAGCCAGTTACCGTCGCGCCCAGTGACCACGGCGAGTAGACGACCGTCGCTTGTATTCAGCAGCGAACTCAGAACATCCAACGTGGACGGGTCGAACCAGTGCGCGTCCTCGGCGAGCAGCAGTCCCGGTCCCTTGCCGAGTGCGGCCAAGAGGTACTCCCTCAGCGCCGTGGCAATCAACTCCTGAAGTTTGCGGCCCTCCGCCTGCGGAGTTCGGTAGCCCAGTGATGCGTCCAGCCCGAGAATGGGTGCCAGCAGGGGAATCTCGGAGTCGGCGTTCAATCCTTGAGCCCTCACCTCGGCTTCGAGGAGCTGGAGTCTGCGGGCGGGCTCTGTCACCCGTGAGATGCCCGCGCGCCGCTCCAGGAGTAGTCGTGCGGGATACAGGCCGACATCCGTATGCACTGGGGAGCCGACCAATTCGAGGACGGTCCCTCCGTCCTGCTGCGCCAGTTCCGAAGCTGCCGCGGCAAGTCGGCTCTTGCCGATGCCCGCTTCGCCTCGGAAGACGATCGCCGGGGTGGTCAATGTTCCCGCTCGGGCTCTTTCCCAGCTCTTCTGGAGTCTGGCGAACTCCCGATCGCGACCGACCAGCGGACCCATGGGTGTCGCTGCCGCGTAGGCGCGTTCACCCAGAACGCGGAAGGGATTGATGACTTCGTCGGTGCCGGCCATCGCCTCCGCGGGGAGGCTCTCCAGGTCAAACGCGTTGCGGATCAACGGTTCCACGGAATGTGAGACGGCGACACCGCCGGCGGGTGCAAGGGCAGACACCCGCGCGGCCAGTGTGACGGCCAATCCGTAGACGTCGTCTTGATTGTCGTCGAGATAGACCGGCCCGCGATGCACGCCGATCCGGACCTCGATGGTCGTGTTGAACCGACGACGGGCCTGTTCGCCGAGGCGCTCGACGTCGCGGGAGATGTCAAGGCCCGCCTGGACGGCACGGTAGACGTCGTCCTCGTGCGCGTTGGGGTAGCCGAATACGACGAGCAATCCATCGCCTTTGGTTCCGCTGACGTGGCCCTCGTACCGGTCGGCTGTCTGGCGGACAAGGTCGCGGAACCGGCCGACGAGAAGTCGGTGGGTTTCCGGATCCATGCGCATCGCCATGTCGGCGCCGTCGACGAGGTCGGCCGAGACGAGGGTCAATCGTCGGATTTCGCCGCCCGTGGTGGGTGCGCGGAGCAGGTCCTCGGCTTCGGCGTTGCGATGGTCGACTGCGAGCACCTGGTCGGCGAGCGCTGAGGCAACGTCGCGATCGCCGCGGTTGATCGCCGCGACCGCACGATCGAGCAGGTTGTCGATCGAACTGCCGACACCTCCGGGATCCAATGTGTCAGGCGCCGCGGTGTTGAGCGGACCGTCCCCCAGCATCGTCGCCGCGAACTCGCTGTCGTCGAGCCCCCCGGCCATCGTCGCCGGCAGGCCTGCCGTGGAGGCTGCGGTCCCGCCGAGAGCTCTGGCTGCGGCCTCGGCGAGCTCGATAACCGTCTGATAGCGGTCATCGGGATTCTTGGCCATCCCCTTGGCGATCACGGCATCGAACCCTGCGGGCACGCCGGGGTTGATCTGCGAAGGCTGCGGTGGAGGAGCCGTGAGGTGCGCCATCATCTGCTGCTCGACGCTCTGGCCGGAGAACGGTGCCGTTGCGGTGAGGCACTGCGCCAGAACGCATGTCAGCGAGTAGACATCCGAGCGAACGTCGCAGGCACCCTCGCGGAACCGTTCCGGCGCCATGTATTGGACGGTGCCCACCAAGTGGCCCGAATTGGTCAGGGCAGTCTGTTGAGACGCGCGAGCGATACCGAAATCGATCAGGTAGGCGAAGTCGTAACGGGCCACCAGGATGTTGGACGGTTTCACGTCGCGGTGGACGAGGCCCTCGTGGTGCGCGGCGTCGAGCGCCATCGCCACCTGCTCGATGATCGCGATGGCACGGGCGGGTAACAGCGGACCGCTGGTGAGGAGTGAGTGCAGATCGCTACCGTCGATGAGACGCATGTCGACGTAAAGTCGACCCTCGATCTCGCCGTAGTTGTGGATGGGAACGACGTGCGGTTCAGTCAGGCGGGCTGCGGCGTGTGCCTCGCGGCGGAATCGCTGCAGGTAGAGATCGTCTTGAGCCCACTGGGCAGGGAGCACTTTCAGGGCGACGACACGATCTGTCGCCGTGTCGTACGCGCGCCACACTTCCCCCATGCCGCCGCGACCTAGCAGATCCACCAATTGGTAGCGCCCGAAAGGCGTTCCTTCCATGGTCCCCCCGTACAAGAACAGCAATCGTCAATTTGTCTACACTAGACTCCGCTCGTTAGGTGCACTACCAGTTCAGACATCCGTCAGTACCTTTGTTGACGGCCGGCCGTCAGCGAATTAATGGTGTGGTTGCGCGCGGGTCGAGGCAGGTCTCGTGTCGGTTCAGCCGCGGATGATTCTGCGGCGCGTCAACCGGCATTGATCTTGCGAGTCATTTCTCACCTCCTTGGGTTCCAAGCCGTGATCGTTTCGATCACGGTGGTCACACGCGGCTACCCCGTCCGCGGGTCTTTCGACAGATCAGACGTCGAAGCATTTTGAACTCCTCCCTGTGAATCAGGCGCGAGCTTTTCGGGCGCGCGCCAGTGGACGGCTCATATGACGAATCATGTTGTCAAAAAACGTGTTTCGGCGGTCAGTAGAGCGTCCGCGTGGCGACCCCGACGACATAGCCGGCGCCATACCAACTGAGGGCGGGGTTGTCGTGCTTGGTAGCCGCGATCACGTCCTGCAGGGAGAAGCCGTTGCGGAAGGCGCCGCAGATGTCGAACTTCATGTTCTTCCTTCCTGGAGGACTGCGTTGGTTGCTGCCTGTAGGAAGAAAGATCCGACTGAGCGCTTGGAGGTTTCTAAACGCCCACGGGACCGAGCCTATCGGCGCCGCAGGATTGCCACTTGCGGACTGAACAACCCGCCGCGCAGTTCGATGTCGATGGACGGCCCGGCGTGTGCCGCCAACGCGCGTAGCGCCGACGGACTGTAGGCGCGCAACGAGCTGATCACGCCGTCGTGCACGAACGGGATCACCGGCGCCAGCGGGAGCATCGAGGCCAGCCGCAGCAGATGCAACGGCGCCGGCGGACGCGGCAGGTCGATGATGAGCAGCGTGTCCGCGGCGCGGGTGCCTTCGGCGATCACCCTAGCCGCGGCGTCGGGAGGAAGGTGGTGAAACGACAGCGCGAACACCGCCAGCGCGAACTCGCCGTCCGCCGCGTCCAGATCCGTCGCATCCATTTCCCGCACCTCGGCGCGGGGATGCGACCCGAGATCGGTGGCCGCCATCGCGGCCACCGAGGCCGGTTCGACATCGGTGATAGTGACGTGCGCGCTCGGATGCCAGTCCAGCAGTTTGCGCGACAGCGCTCCGTGCCCGGCACCGAGTTCCAGGATCCTGGGGTCGGGGACGTCAGCGACCTCGTCCAGCGCGATCTTCGCGAACCGCTCGTGATTGCCGAACACCTCGCCGGTCCAGTCCAGCGCGCGCACGACGCTGCGCTTCATCGCTTCGAGGTTGTCGTCTCCGTCGGAGTCGCGGTCCAGGTACTCCAGCCGATCGGTTTCCAGCAGCCGATCCAGGCACGACGCGTTCGGCCCGCCACGCGGCATGTCCGCGAGGCCTGCCGTCCGTGGCGCGGTCTTCAGGGCGTCATCCGAACGGTAGGAGAAGCGGAACGCCGCCTGGCGCCGTGAACGTTTCGGGCATCTTCGGGCGCTCTGTCGGAACCTTCGCCCCGTCCCGGTACACGAGCGTGCCGGTGTAGACGCCGTTGTCGTAGCCGTCGTAGTAGAAGCTGCCCGTGACGATGTATCGGCATTCGGAATACGTCGCCGTGACGGGGACGAAGACGCCGCCGAACTCGGGCGACTCGCACCCGATCCGGGGATCCACGGGTGGGGGAGCCGGCTGGGCGTGGGCGGCTGCGCTGAGCAGGACCGGTGCGGCCGTGAAGGCGGCGGCGACGCCGGCGAGCGTGCAGCGGCGGGGTCGAGTTTTGATGAGCGGCACCTTTCCGTCGCGCCTCTGCGCACTCTAGCGCGCCCCGGTGCGGCGGCGAGGCGTTCGGGAGATCAGTGCAGCCTCGTAGTCCATCATGGAGCCATGGCCGACTTCGTCGCTGCAATCGACCAGGGCACCACCAGCACGCGGTGCATGATCTTCGACCACAACGGCGCCGAAGTCGGGCGTCACCAACTCGAACACGAACAGATCCTGCCGAAAGCGGGCTGGGTCGAGCACAACCCCGTCGAAATCTGGGAGCGCACCGCATCGGTGCTCGCTTCGGCGCTCAACAGAACGAACCTGTCCTCCGGTGATCTCGCGGCACTGGGCATCACCAACCAGCGGGAGACGTCGCTGGTCTGGAACCGCCGCACCGGAAGGCCGTACTACAACGCGATCGTCTGGCAGGACACCCGCACCGACCGGATCGCTTCGGCATTGGAACGAAACGGCCGCGGCGACGTCATCCGGCAGAAGGCCGGTCTGCCGCCGGCCACCTACTTCTCGGGCGGCAAGCTGCAGTGGCTGCTGGAAAACGTCGACGGTCTGCGCGACGCCGCCGAGAAGGGCGACGCCCTGTTCGGGACGACGGATACCTGGGTGCTGTGGAACCTGACCGGCGGCCACCACGGCGGTGTGCACGCCACCGACGTCACCAACGCCAGCCGGACCATGCTGATGAACCTGGAAACCCTCGACTGGGATGACGAACTGCTGGGGTTCTTCGATATTCCGCGTCAGATGCTTCCCGAGATCCGACCGTCGTCGACCACTGAGCCGTTCGGTGTGACGTCGGTGGTCGACGGTGAGTTGCCGATCACCGGCATCCTGGGCGATCAACAGGCAGCGATGGTAGGACAGGTCTGCCTCGACGCCGGGGAAGCCAAGAACACCTACGGCACAGGCAATTTCCTCCTGATGAACACCGGTGAGGACATCGTACGATCGCAGAACGGGCTGCTCACCACCGTCTGCTACCAATTCAATGACGCCAAACCCGTTTACGCCCTGGAGGGTTCGATCGCCGTCACCGGCTCGGCGGTGCAGTGGCTGCGTGATCAGCTGGGCATCATCAGCGGGGCGTCCCAGAGCGAGGCGCTGGCCCGTCAGGTCGAGGACAACGGCGGCGTGTACTTCGTGCCCGCGTTCTCCGGCCTGTTCGCCCCGTACTGGCGGTCGGATGCGCGCGGCGCCATCGTCGGGTTGTCGCGCTTCAACACCAACGCACATCTGGCCCGCGCGACGCTGGAGGCGATCTGCTATCAGAGCCGCGACGTCGTCGACGCCATGGAGGCCGATTCCGATGTGCACCTTGAGGTTCTGAAGGTCGACGGCGGTATCACCGCCAACGACCTGTGCATGCAGATCCAGGCCGACGTGCTCGGCGTCGACGTCGTCAAACCCGTGGTCTCGGAGACGACAGCGCTCGGCGCCGCCTATGCCGCCGGATTGGCCGTCGGGTTCTGGGACGGCACCGACGACCTGCGTGCGAACTGGCAGGAAGACAAGCGGTGGACACCGCAGTGGTCCGAGGACCAACGCGAGTCGGGGTACGCCGGTTGGCGCAAAGCCGTTGAGCGAACCCTGGATTGGGTCGACGTCGACTGATCAGTGCTGGTTGTCGAGAATGATCTTGCCGACGGTCCTTGTCGACTCGAGTAGTTCATGGGCTCGGGCCGCCTCGGACAGAGGTACCACCGTGTCGACGACCACTCGGATGGCGCCGGCGGCGAACAGGGGCAGCACATCGCGCGTCACCCCCTCGACGATCGCGGCCTTCTGTGCGGCCGAACGTCCGCGCAACATCGTCGCAGTGACGCTCGCGCGCTTGGACATCAGCAGACCGAGGTCGAGTGGGGCCGGCGCGACGGAACCACCGATCACGACGAGGTGTCCGTCCGACGCCAGGCATTCGATGTTGCGCGCGAGATAGTCAGATCCCACGACGTCGAGGATCGCGTCGACACCGCGGCCGCCGGTCGCTGCCGCGCACTCTGCCACGAAGTCTTGGGTGCGGTAGTTGATGCCCACTCGCGCACCCAATTGTTCTCCCGCACGGGTCTTCTCATCGCTTCCCGCGGTGGCGATCACGTCGGCGCCGATCGTGGATGCCCACTGGATGGCGAACGTGCCGATCCCGCCGCCGGCACCGTGGATCAGCACCGAGTGGCCGGCTGTGAGTCCGGCGATCATCGCGAGGTTCGAATAGACGGTGCAGGCCACCTCGGGAATCGCGGCAGCCTCGACCACCGACACCCCGGTAGGTATCGGCATCACCTGGCTACCGCGCACGACGACCTCGTCGGCGTAGCCGCCGCCGTCCAGCAGGGCGCACACCTCGTCACCGACCGACCATGCGGCGACGTCGGCGCCCACCGCGGTGATCGTGCCGGCGCACTCCAGCCCCAAGACCGGCGGTGCACCATGCGGTAGCGGGTAGCGCCCGCGACGCTGCATGAGGTCCGCGTTGTTGACGCCGGCCGCCTGCACGGCGATCACCACCTCGTCGGGGCCCGGGTGCAAGACGTCCATCCGGCGCCATCTCAGGACATCGGGGTCTCCCGGTGCGTCGAAGACGATGGCCGAGGGCATCCTCAGGCCACCGATGCCGACATGCGGGCTTGCGCCCACCGGCTGATGCTTTCGGCGTACAACGGCGTCTCGACCTGACAGTGCCGTCCCGACGAATCCTGCCGTGCTGCAGCCGCTTCAGCGAATGTCTGGCCGTTCTCGGCGATGAACGTCAGGAAATGCTCGGTCGGATGTGACGTCACCGTGTTGGTGTACCGGCAACGATCACCGTCGATCTGCTCCATCTGTAGCTCCCAGATCACCTGGGTGGTGGTCCAACCGTGGGGTGTCAGCACATCCGAGAGCGACACCATCTTGCAGTAGTGCGTTCCAGCGACCTCGAAACGGTACTGCTGCACCACCAGGCCGGTGCCGATCATCTCCACGTTGATGGACATCGGCGTCCCGTCGTCGTCGACGGTGTAACCGGCGGCCTTGTGATCACCCGGAGCGCAGCGCTGATACTCATGGGTGGGAAGGGTTTTCAACCATTCGGCGATGTCGACATGGTCGAACGCGACATTCACGTCGGCGGTCACCACAGCATGGGACAGGACCAGGTCGTCTCGGACATCGTTGCGCATCGGTGATTCCCTCCGGGTTGTCGATACGCCCATGCTTCCGGCCGAACGCAGGTCGCGGCCAGGCCGCTAGCGGCACTTCGCGCAGTAGTGCCAGCCGGAACTGCTCGACTGACCGGTCACGCGTGATCGGTGGACAGCGCCAGATCGCGGCCGGCCTCCACGTCGGCGGTCAAAGAGTCGATGTGCCCCTGGGCCAGCGATAGCGCGTCCGAGCCGAGCAGCTGGTGCAGCGGACCCGTCCCCTTCACCGCGATGTCGATGATCGCCGCGGCGCCCTTGACCGGATCACCAAGCTGGGTGCCCTGCATGTGCAGATGCTGCTCGGTCATTTCTCGGATCGCGGGGTACGCGTCCCCGGCGGCGGCCGGCAGTGCCAGCGACTCGGGGGTCAGGAAGTCGGTGCGGAAGTATCCCGGTTCGACGATGGTGACGTTGATGCCGAAGCCGGCCAGCTCCTGCGCCAACGCCTCGCTGAGCCCGTTGAGCGCGAACTTGCCCGCGCTGTAGAGCGCCCAGCCGGGGAAGGCGATCAAACCAAGGATCGAGGACACGTTGACGATGTGGCCACTGCGTGCGGCCCGCAGGTGAGGAATGGCTGCTCGCAGCACATTCCATGCTCCGAACACCTGTACGTCGAACATTGCCCGTGCCTCGGCGTCGGTGATCTCCTCGACCGCCGCGATCAGGCCGTAGCCGGCGTTGTTGACCACGACGTCGAGACGCCCGAACCTCTGCACTGCGGCGGCGACAGCGTCCTCGACCGCGGCGGGATCCGCAAGGTCGACCTGCAGGGGCAGCAGCCGATCGGTGTCGACGCCGGTCAGTGCGCCCAGCAACCGCTCGGACGACCGGGTGGTCGCTGCGACGTTGTCACCCCGCTCGAGCAACTGCCGGACGAGTTCGAGACCGAGGCCGCGGGAAGCGCCGGTCACGAACCAGGTGGCGGGGGCGTCGGTAGGGTAAGCCATGATGTCTCCTCGAAATCATCTGTCACCGAACTCTTTTGAGAACGGCATGCACCCATTCTGGGGAACGGCCGAACGCGGTGGGCGGCCATAACAGGCTCTGTGCGGGCTGGGTCACCACAACCTAGGACTCGCTGTCCTACCTGCAGGCTGACTGTTTCTGCGATGATGGCGACTGTGGCGGATGCCAACCGCGAACTCGCGGACTTCCTGAAACGCGCTCGTGCCGCGGTTGATCCGGCGCGGGCGGGCCTTCCCGCCGACGCCAGGGTACGTCGCGTCCCGGGTCTGCGGCGCGAAGAGGTCGCCCTGCTGGCCGGGGTGTCGACCGACTACTACACGCGGCTGGAGCAAGGGCGGCGGATCACGCCGTCGTCCGCGGTGCTCGACGCGATCGCGCGGGCCCTGAACCTCGACAGCACCGGGCGTGCCCACCTGGGCCACCTGGTCGGCGCACCGTCACACCGGCGTCGGGCCTCTCGGCCCGTGCAGCGGATACGCCCCGGGTTGTACCAACTGCTGGACTCGCTCGACACCGCCCCGGCGATCATCCTGGGCCGGCTCACCGATGTGCTGGCCAGCAACCAAGCCGCCCGTGCGCTGTTCGCCGACTTCGACGCGATGCGGCCACCCCAGCGCAACTACGCGCGATGGATGCTCACCTCAGCTCAGGCGCGAGACCTGTTCGTGGATTGGGAGATCCAGGCCCGATCGGCGGTCGAGAATCTGCGGCTGGACATGGGTAACGATCCGAACGACCCGGTCGCTGCCGCACTGGTCGACGAACTGTCCTCCGCGAGCCCGGAATTCCGCGCATGGTGGTCCGAGCACCGGGTGTTCCAGCGGACCCACGGCACCAAGCGGCTGCGCCATCCGGTCGTCGGCGAGCTGTCCGTCGATTTCGAGACCTTCACCATGCCCGGCGACGCCGACCAGACGTTGTTCGTCTACACCACCGAAGCCGGTTCACCGTCGCGCGACGCGCTGAACCTGCTGCTGAGCTGGAGCTCCACCCCGTCCGTCGACGTCGACTGACTACTGGCCGGCGGCCACCAGTGACCGCAGCTTCACGTCCGGGTTTTCCCGTATCACGTTCTCCAGCCGCCACTTTGTGGAGAACACCGCGAGCATGACCCCGTCGGTCCTGGTGAAGACCTCCACCGACGCCAGCTTCGCCAGAAGCTCGGCGTCCTCGGGCTCGCAGATGCGGGCCACCGTGTAGGGAAGCGGCTCCAACGAGATCGGCGCGCTGAACTCGGCCGTCATCCGGTGGCTGGCGACCTCGAACTGCATCGGCCCGACGGCGGCCAGGACCGGGGCCTGGTCACCGCGACGGTCCGACTTCAGCACCTGGACCACGCCTTCCTGGTCGAGCTGCTCGATGCCTTTACGGAACTGCTTGTGCTTGCTGGGGTCGCTGCCCCGCGCGACGGAGAAGTGCTCGGGCGAAAAGCTGGGAATGGGAGGGTATTTCACCGCGACGTCTTGATAGAGAGTGTCGCCCGGCCGCAGCGCCGCGGCGTTGGCCAGGCCGATGACGTCGCCCGGCCACGCCGTGTCGAGGGTCGAACGCTCCCGCCCGAACACCGACTGCGCGTACTTGGTGACGAACGGCTTTCCGGTGGAGGCGTGGGTGAGGACATCCCCGCGCTCGAAGGTGCCCGAGCACACCCGCGCATACGCGATGCGATCCCGGTGGGCCGAATCCATGCCCGCCTGCACCTTGAACACGAAGGCGCTGAACGGGGCGTCGGCCTCGCGGAGGTTGCCGTCGACGTCACGTTGCCCGGCCGGCGGCGGTGCGAGTTGCGCCAGGACGTCGAGCAGCTGGTTCACCCCGAAATTGAGTGCGGCCGAGGTGAACAGCACCGGCGTCGAGGTGCAGTCCAGGAACGTCTCGGGATCGAAATCGGCGCCGTCGGCTTCGAGCAGCTCGGACTCCTCGACGGCGGTATCCCAGTCCACGCCTGCGACGTCGTGGGCGCGGGACGGATCGATGTGTTCCTCGGGGGCCGCGGTGGCGCCGCCGGCGGTACGGGTGAAGCGGATGAACTTGCCGGTGCGCCGGTCCAGCACGCCCTTGAAGTCACCGGCGATGCCCACCGGCCAGGTCAGCGGTGTCGGCCGCAGACCGATCTCCGCCTGAATCTCGTCCATCAATTCCAGCGCGTGGCGGCCGGGGCGGTCCCACTTGTTGATGACCGTGATGATCGGGATCCGGCGATGCCGACACACCTGGAAGAGCTTCAGCGTCTGCGGCTCGAGGCCCTTCGCCGCGTCGATCAGCATCACCGCCGAGTCGACGGCGGTCAGCACCCGATAGGTGTCCTCGGAGAAGTCCGCGTGGCCCGGGGTGTCGAGCAGGTTGATGATGCAGACCTCACCCGCGTTCGTGGTGTACGGGAATTGCAGCGCCGTCGACGTGATCGAGATGCCGCGCGCCTTTTCCATCTCCATCCAGTCCGACACCGTGGAGCGCCTGCCGGACTTGCCGTGGATGGCGCCCGCCTCGGTGATCGCCTTGGCGTGCAGAACCAACGCCTCGGTCAGCGTGGACTTGCCTGCGTCGGGGTGGCTGATGACGGCGAACGTTCTGCGGCGGCGCGCCTCGGTGGAAACGGCGGTGGAATTGCTCATGTTGACGGCGATTTTATTGGCCGCAGCTGGGAAAACGTAAATCGCGGGGACCTGGTCCCGCCGGCGCAGGCGATCAGGCGGCGGCGTCGAGCTCCCGCTTCGTCTCCTCGTCGAGCTCGATGTCGCGTACCGCGGTGTTCTCCTCCAGGTGCCCCACCGAGGAGGTACCCGGGATCAACAGCACATTCGGTGCGACCGACAGTGTCCAGGCCAGCGCGATCTGCGCCGGCGTGCGGCCGAGCTTCTCCGCCTCGCGCGCAACGGCGGGATGATTGAGCACAGGGTTGTCGGGCGTGAAGCCCGAGCCGAGGGGGAAGAACGGGACGAACGCGATGTCGCGTTCAGCGCAGAGTTCCAGGACGGGCTGCGACGTCCGGTCGACGAGGTTGTAGGCATTCTGCACGCAGACGATCTCGGTGCGCTCCAACGCGATCCGCAAGTGGTCGATGCTGATGCTGCTCAACCCGATCCCGTCGATGAGGCCCTCGTCGCGGGCGGCGATCATCGCCGTCAGCTGGGCGTCGAACAACTCGCGGTCGACCTCAGCCGGGGCGCTGGGGTCTTCACCGGCGAACACTCGTAGGTTCACGGCGGCGAGCTTGTCGGTGTCGAGCGTCTTGAGGTTCTCCTCGATGCCGCGACGCAGCTCGTCGGGCTGCTGGGCGGCGAGCCAGTTGCCCTGGTCGTCGCGTTTGCCGCCGACCTTGCTGACCAGGGCGAGATCCGCGGGGTAGGGGTGCAGGGCTTCGCGGATCAGTTCGTTGGCGACGTTCGGTCCGTAGAACTGCGCGGTGTCTATGTGGTTGATGCCGAGTTCGATGACTCGTTTGAGCACGGCGATCGCCTGGTCGTGATCCCGGGGCGGTCCGAAGACGCCGGGACCCGGGAGTTGCATGGCGCCGAAGCCGACGCGTCCGACTGTGTGCGAGCCGAGGGAGTAGCTGTCCATGCTTCCTACTTACACGCGTCCGGGGCGTTTTCTTCCGGTGTGACCGAAAGAAAACGCCCCGGAGGGGGAGAGCGTCACTCCCTCCCAACGTGTTCGGTCAGTCCTCGGAAAGGACCTGATAGATCTCGCGGCGGGCGTTGTTCACGATGTCGACGATGCGCTGCTGCTGTTCGGTTGTGGCCGCGTGGGACGCCTGAATGACAGCGGCGGCGAGCTGGCCGACGGCATTGCGCAGGCCGAGCGCGCCGGGGTCTGCGTCGGAGGCGATCTCGTCCCACGGTGCCGTCTCGATCTTCTCCGCGGCGGCGCGGCCTTCGTCGGTGAGCTCGAAAAGCTTCTTGCTGCCCTCGGCCTCGGTGGAGACGAGCAGGCCTTCATCGACGAGCAGTTGCAGTGTGGGGTAGACCGAGCCGGGGCTGGGCTTCCATAGCTGCTGGCTGCGCTCGTTGATCTCCTGGATCATCTCGTAGCCGTGCATGGGGCGGTCCGTCAGCAGCTTGAGGATCGCCGCGCGGACGTCGCCGCGCTTGCCGCGTCCGCCGCCCCGGGGTCCGCCGCGGCGGCCGCCGGGGCCGAATCCGAAACCGGGACCGAACTTTCCGGGGCCGAAGCCGAACCCGGGGCCGAAACCGGCGTCGCCACGATGCTCGCGGACGTGATCGCGGAATTCGCGGCGGGCCTGCCTGCGCTGCTCGTGAAGGGTCCTGCGGTCCTCGGGGCTGAACCCGAAGCCGAAGCCGCGCCCCCCGAAGGGGCTGTTTCCGAACGGTCCAGGGGTGTCCATAGGGGTGTTCATGTCGTGTGTCCTTCTTTCGAGAGGAAGCACGGACTGCGCTTCCGATACGTAGACGATATATCGGAAACTATCGTGATGCAACGGTAGAGCTGAGATCAGCGTCCAAGCATGTCGATGACCGACCGCGCCCACTGCGCCTGCATCGCGTTCAGCCGCAAGCCGTAGTCGAGCGCCGCGAAGCCGAAAAAGTCCTCGTCAGACGCGTCGACCTCGCGCCCGCACGTGAGCGAGTCGCGCAGCTCGGAGAGCCGCCGAATCTCCCTGTCGGCGTGCTCAGCCATGTGCTGCAGATGCGAGCGCGCCTGTTCGATCGGAATCAACCCCAGCAGGAAAACCCTCAGGAGCGCCGCGCTGCGGAAGGGCGGATCGTCCTGCGGGCTGATCACCCACCGCACCAACTCGGCGCGGCCGTCGTCGGTGATCCGATACTCCTTCCGGCCTCTCGGTCCGACGGCAATGACTTCGATCAGGCCGCCGGCAGCGAGCTTGTTGAGCTCTGAGTAGAGCTGGCTCTGGGTTGCCGGCCACACGTTGGCCATCGACTTCTCGAAGTGCTTGAGCAGGTCGTACCCGCTGGCCGGGCCCTCGGCCAGCAGGCCGAGCGCTGCGATCCGAAGGCTCATGGCGGCATCGTACGGCCCGACATTCCAGAACTGGACTATCGACGCGCGAGATGCTGACACTCCACTATTGACATGTCACTTGTGGGGTGTCAGTGTGGAAGCACCACTTCAGGAGAGGCCAGCCCATGACCGAAACCACCGACTCGACCTTGTTCGGCACCGGACAGTTCTTCCAGGTCGGCAACTACGCACCTGTCGCCGACGAGCTGACGGCGTTCGACCTCCCCGTCGAGGGCAGCATTCCCGCCGAGCTCGACGGCTGGTACCTGCGCAACGGGCCGAACCCGCGCCAGGCGACCCAGCACTGGTTCGCCGGCGACGGCATGGTGCACGGCGTGCGCATCGAGAACGGGCGCGCGGCGTGGTACCGAAATCGCTGGGTGCGCACCGACAGCTTCGTCGATCCGTTCCCGCTCTACAACGAGGACGGAACGCGCAACCTGCGGGCGAGCGTGGCCAACACCCACGTCGTCAACCACGCGGGTAAAACGCTGGCCCTGGTCGAGTCGTCACTGCCGTATGAGATCACCAGCGACCTGAAAACGTTGGGCGCGTACGACTTCGGTGGCAAGCTCGTCGACTCGATGACCGCGCATCCGAAGATCTGCCCCACCACCGGCGAGCTGCACTTCTTCGGATACGGCAATCTGTTCACCCCGCATGTCACCTACCACCGGGCAGATGCCAACGGAGAATTGGTCATCGAGCGTCCGCTCGACGTCCCCGCACTGACGATGATGCATGACTTCGCGCTCACGGCGAACTACGTGGTGTTCATGGATCTGCCGATTGTGTTCAACGTGGACATCGCGGCCAAGGGCGAGGGTGACATGCCCTACCGCTGGGACGACGACTACGGCGCCAGATTGGGCGTGTTGCGCCGCGACGACCCGCACGGTGAGGTGCGCTGGTTCGAGATCGACCCGTGCTACGTCTTTCACGTCGCGAACGCGTACGACAATGCGCGCACGATCACGGTGCAGGCTGTGCGCTACCCCGAATTATGGCGGCACAGCGGTGGATTCGATGCCGACGGCGTGATGTGGACGTGGACGATCGACCTGCACAACGGCACAGTGAGGGAGAGCCAGCTCGACGACAGGATCGTCGAGTTCCCGAGGATCGACGATCGTCTCGCGACGCTTCCCGCGCGCTACGCCGTCTCGGTCGGCGATGCCAGCCTGGTCCGGCACGATCTCACGACCGGGGCGGCCGAGGAGCATCGCTTCGGCAGCGACGGGGGTCCCGGTGAGGCGGTGTTCGTGCCGTCGACGTCGGGACCAGCCGACGAGAGCAGCGGCTGGTACCTGGGCTACGTGTACGACCCCGGCCGCAACGGCAGCGATCTCGTCGTCATCGACGCGTCCGACTTCGCAGGCCCGCCGGTCGCCAGAATCAAGCTCCCCCAACGGGTTCCGTACGGATTCCACGGGAACTGGATCGCCGGTAATCAGTGGGGCTGACGCCGTAGGCCCTTGTGACGGTCAGGACGGTGGGGCGAACCCGTCCTCGCTACGTGCGGGTGGTGCCGCAGGAGGCTGCGGTGGCGACGGGGGAGGTGGAAACCACTGCGGCGGCGGTGGTCCCGGCGCAACCGCGGCCTGCTGCAGACGGCTCAGCTCGCGGCGGTGCCGCTCGGCGAGGACGGCCGCGAGGACCATCGCGGGCGGCGTTCCCGGCGGTGGCGGCGGTGAGATCTGGGCGACCACGTCGGCGGTGATCCGGTACGCCATCTGGTCACGCACCTGCGGATCCAATTGCGTTGCTCGTGCCAGGAATTGGCGAGAGATCTCCGCCTGGGACGGACTGAGTCCGGACAGCTGCAGCGTCGATGCCCACCATGCCAGCTGCGGCGGCATCGCCGGGGGTGGAGCCTGTTTGGGTGCGCGCTCGCTGATGACGACGGTGCCGGCGAAGATGTCCCCGATGCGCTTGCCCGTCGGCGAGAGCAGGCTGCACAGCACCGCGGGACCGCCCGTCAGCATCCAGAGTTCGATCACCCCCGACAGTGCGCGGAACAAGGCCTGTCGGAAGCGCTCCGGGCTGCCGTCTTCGGACACCACCCGCAACCCCAACGCCATCTTGCCCAGCGTCTTACCTCGGGTGGCCGTCTCGAACACCGTGGGATAGCCGACGAGGGCGACCACCGTGAAGATGATGAGGACCGCCGCGGAGAACGCCGGATCCATGTCGGTCAGCGTCACGGCCCACAGGATCACGCCGATGACGTAGACGAGCATGACGACGGCGACGTCGATCAATGCCGACGCCGCTCGGACCGGCAGCTGGGCGATCTGGATCTCCAGAACGACCGCGTCGCCGGTCACCACGGGTTGCTGCTGGCCGACCATAACCAGCCACGCTACTAAAATCCCGGGAGTGGATGTCGATGCGTTTGTCCTGGCGAACCGCCCGACCTGGGACCGCCTCGAACAGCTTGTGAAGAACAAGCGGCATCTCACCGGTGCGGAAGTCGATGAGCTCGTCGATCTGTACCAGCGAGTGTCGACGCACCTGTCGATCGTGCGGTCCTCGTCCACCGACGCCGTTCTGGTGGGCAAGCTGTCCGGTCTCGTGGCGCGGGCGCGCGCGGTGGTGACCGGCGCCCACGCACCCCTGTGGCGGGAGTTCGTGCGCTTCTGGACGGTGTCGTTCCCCGTCGTGGTGTATCGATCCTGGCGGTGGATCGTGGCATCGGGCGTAGCGTTCTACGTCGTCGCCGCGGTGATCGCGGTGTGGATCGCGCGCAGCCCCGAGGTGCAGGCGTCGATCGGGACGCCGAGTGAGATCGAACAGATCGTCAACCACGAATTCGCCAACTACTACAGCGAGCATCCCGCGGCCTCGTTCGCATTACAGGTGTGGGTGAACAACGCCTGGGTGACCGCGCAATGTATCGCGACGGCCGTGCTTCTCGGAATTCCCATCCCGTACATCCTTTTTCAGAACGCTGCCAACCTCGGCGTGAATGCGGGCCTGATGTTCGAGGCGGGTCGCGGTGACATCTTCCTCGGGCTGATCACCCCCCACGGACTGCTTGAGCTGACGGCGGTGTTCGTCGCCGCCGGCGTCGGGATGCGGCTCGGCTGGTCGGTGATCTCTCCGGGCGACCGTCCGCGCGGACAGGTACTGGCCGAGCAGGGGCGCGCGGTGATCTCGGTGGCGATCGGGCTGGTGGCGGTATTGCTGGTCTGCGGTGCCATCGAGGGTTTCGTGACTCCGTCACCGCTGCCGACGTTCGTGCGCGTGCTGATCGGCGTCGCGGCCTTCGCGGCGTTTGTCGGATATGTCGTGTACTTCGGCCGCAAGGCCGTGCGCGCCGGGGAGACGGGCGACATCGAGAACGCCCCGGACGTGGTCCCGACCGCCTGATAGGCATCGGCGAGCAGACAGAAACTCGCACGAATCGAGGCCAAACCATGCGAGTTTGTGTCTGCTCGCGCGGGAATGGCGGCTACAGGCGGCCCGCTGCTTTCATCGCCAGGTAGTGATCGGCGAGGTCTGGTGCGAGCTCCTCCGGCGGAGCATCGACGACATCGACACCGATCCTGCGCAGCAGCGATGCGACGGCCCGGCGGTCGTTGCGCGAGCGCTCCGCCGCGGCGGCGTCATACACCTCGACGGCGTCGGCGCGGCCGGCCGCAAGCTTGTCCACCCGCGGATCCGCGACGCTCGCGACAATCACCCGATGCTTGGCGGTCAGCTGCGGCAGCACGGTGAGCAAACCCTCGTCGATCGCCGAGGCATTGAGATCGGTGAGGATCACCACCAACGCCTGCCGTCGCACCCGGCGCTGAACCGCGGCGACCATCGCCCGGGCGTCCGACTCGACCAGTGCCGGTTCCAGCGGCGTCATCGCCGCCACCAGATGAGCCAGCAGCTCGGTGCGCGACGCATTGACCACGGCCGCGCGCGTCTCCCGGTCGTGGGCCAGAAAATCAACGTGGTCGCCCGCCCGGGCAGCCAACGCCGCCAACAGCAGCGCGGCATCCATCGACCAATCGAGCCGGGGCCAGCCGCTGGGATCTAGAGCAGTCGGATCGACCCCCACCCGGCCTGCCGACGTCCGCCCGGTGTCCAGCACGATCAGTACCCGCCGGTCCCGTTCGGGGCGCCACGTCCGCACCACCACATCGGCGCGGCGAGCGGTGGCGCGCCAGTCGATGGAACGGACGTCGTCCCCGACAACATACTCACGCAGCGAGTCGAATTCGGTGCCCTGCCCGCGAATCAGCACCGGCGTCATGCCTTCCAGCTCACGCAGCCGCGCCAGCCGCGACGGGAGGTGTTTACGCGACAGGAACGGCGGCAGGATGCGGACGTGCCACGGGACGCGGTGCGAGCCCTGCCGCCCGGCGAGCCCGAGCGGGCCGACCGATCGCGCGGTCACCAGTGCGGAGTGCTGATCGCCGCGGCGTACCGGCTGCAGCGTGGTATCGAGTTGAACCCGCTGTCCGGCGGCGATATCGACCAGGTGCGTCCTGGGCTGGGCGCGGGCGCTCGGCGCCCAGGCGTCGCGGACGACTCCGCGAAATCGGGCGCGCCCGCCGTTGTCCACCGTCAGCGCTACACCCACCGGTTGTCCGAGCCGGGCCGACACCGGCCCTCCTCGGGTCAACCGCAGAGAACGCGGACTGCCCGCCAATGCCACATCCAGGATCACAGCGGCGGCAAGCAGAACCGCCAGCACCGCGAAAGTCGATGCGGGACTGGGGGAGAGCACCACGGGCAGCGCGCACAGCAGTGCGATCAGCCCGGCACGACCGGTGAGAACCACTACCGCGGCACGGGAACCGAGGACAGGATGCCCTCGATCACCCCGTCGGCGCTGGCTCCCTCCAACTCGGCCTCCGGCCGCAACGCCACGCGGTGCCTCAGCGTCGGCCGGGCCATCGCCTTGACGTCGTCGGGCGTCACATAACCCCGTCCCGACAGCCACGCCCAGGACCGGGCCGTGGCCAGCAGTGCCGTCGCGCCACGCGGCGACACCCCGAGCTGCAGTGACGGGGAATGCCTTGTCGCGCCGACGATGTCGACGATGTAGCCGAGAACCTCCTCCGCGACGAGGACCTGACGGACGGCTTCGCGGCCCGCGGCCAGCTCCGCAGGTCCGGCGACCGGCTTCACGAACGACAGGTCGCGCGGATCGAAACCGCGCGCATGCCTTGTCAGGATCGCGATCTCTTGATCACGCGGCGGCAGCGGCACAGTGAGTTTGAGCAGGAACCTGTCGAGCTGCGCCTCGGGAAGCTGATAGGTGCCTTCGTACTCGATCGGGTTCTGCGTCGCGGCGACGATGAACGGGTCGGGCAGAGCGCGCGGCTCGCCGTCGACGCTGACCTGCCGCTCCTCCATCGCCTCCAGTAACGCGGCCTGCGTCTTGGGTGGGGTGCGGTTGATCTCGTCGGCCAGCATCAGGTTGGTGAACACCGGACCCGCCCTGAACTCGAATTCGGCAGTGCGTGCGTCGTAGACCAGCGAGCCGGTGACGTCGCCGGGCATCAGGTCCGGAGTGAACTGGACCCGCTTGAACTCCAGCTGCAACGCCGAAGCCAGGGTGCGCACCAGCAGTGTCTTCGCCACCCCGGGAACACCTTCGAGCAGCACGTGCCCGCGGCACAGCAGGGCGATCACCAGACCGCTCACCACGGCGTCCTGGCCCACCACCACTTTGGCGATCTCAGCTCGGAGGGCCATCAGCGCGTTGCGGGCAGCCTCGTGATGGGTGGGCTCTGTCACGACTGTGCGACCTGCCTTTCGATGTCGTCGAGTGCGCGGGCGAGATTCACCAGATCGGCGTCGGTCGCCGGCGGTTGTCCGTACAGGGTATGGCCGACGGTCCGGGGGTCCAGGCCACTGCGATCCGCGACGGCTTGGATCACCTCCGACTGAGACGCCGTCAGGTGCAGACCGAGACGGGGCAGCATGCGTTGCCGCGCCGCCGTACGAAGCGACTCGGCGGCGATGTCCCTGGCGCGCCGCGACCGGTACAGCCGGCCGCGGCCTTCGACGGTCTCCGACGCGCGCACCACCACCGGTAACTGCTCGGCGACCAGCGGCCCTACCCGCCTGCCGCGCCACCACGCCAGCAGAGCCACCCCCACCGCCAGCTGCACAACCATCCAATACACCTGGGCCGGAATAAGATCGGTGAACTCGGCCGACCCGGAGGATTCACCACCCTCGCTGCGCTGCGGTGCGTACCAGATCATCCGGGGTTGGGTGCCGGCCAGGTTCATGGCCAGGGCCGCATTGCCCTCGTCCAGCAGACCTGAGTTCAAGACGAACTCGTCGCTACCCACCACGGTGACGGTGCGCCCGTTGTCGATGTAGCGCGTCAGCGCACCGTCGTAGCAGCGGGTGACCGGTACGGAGCCCTTCGCCTCGAAGGTATCGGCAACCCCGAATTGCACTGTGCCCGCCTGGTTTGCCTCGCGCAGATCGCAGTCTGGCGACAGGCCGGTGTACTCGGTGGTGTCCACGCGCTCCAGCTCCGGGGCCAGCGCTTCGCGTGTCCTGCCGATGGGCGCGATCAGAAGGCGGTCGCCGGGAAGCTCGGAAAGACGTTGCAGCAGTTCGTCGTCGAAGAGGTGGAAGGTCTGTGCTGCGACCAGCAGGGTGTCGTCGCGTGCCTCGCGCTCCACATCGGCGATCGAGTCGGCTTCGATGACGGTGATGCCGTGGTCGCGCAGCAACGCCATCAGCGCGTGCACGCCTTCGGGTGCGGTCGACGCCGGGTCGAGCCTTCCGCCGGGGCGAGGTGCGGTCAGCCACGTGGTCAGCGCGGCGACAGCGACGATGGCGGCCAAGGCCAGCAGCACCCATCGTGCGCCGCGCCACCGCTGCGCGATCGTCGTCCCGACCGCTGTCGAGGTGCGTGCGCTCATCGCACCTCGGCCCACGGCTGGGAGGCGATGACGTCGCCCGCACCGTCGGGGGGCGCCGCGGTGTGCTTGCCGAGCCTGGCGTCCAGCTCGGCGATCATCCGGTATTGCTGCTCGCTTGCGGGCCTGCCGCCGTAGGTGACGTCGTTGAAAATGTCTGCAGCGGTGCGCAGTTCACCAGCCAGGCTGGGCAGCGCACGGCCCGCGCTGCGGGCGAGCTCGGTTGCGGTGCGCCCGGGTACGGGATCGAGGACGCCGTTCTCCTCCAGCTGGCGCGCGATGGCGCGGAGGCGATGACGGATGGCCGGAGCCCAATCTCCCGATGCCGCAAAGCGTTCGGCCGTCGCACGATGCTCAGCCGCGCTGAGCATGTGATCGCCGAACAGCGCGGGTGCGTCGTTTCGACTGCTGCGCATGGCACGCCGGGCGATGCGGACTGCGACGACGATGGCCACGGCAACCAGGATCACCAGGACCGACACGGTAAGCCAGCCCCCCGGGAAGTCCGACGCTCCTGCGGTGAGACGGTACAACACCTCCTCCAGCCAGTCGCTGATCAGATCGAGCGCCGACGGTTTCGGGTAGATCGACTTCCCGAGCTCGGACTGCGCGGCGTCGTGTGCGGCGTCCCGGTCGATGTCTATCGTCGACACGTCAACGCGGGCCGGTCAGCCAGAGGTCGTCGGTCGAGTTGGCCGGAGCGTACGGGCCTGCAGAGGCACCCGTCTGCAGGACAAGGTCGAAGGCTTCGGCACGGATGCGACGGTCGGTGTACTGCAGCACCGCGATCCCGGCCGTGAAAGGTCCCGTGATGATCTGCCCGATGGCACCGCCGACGGAGGCCAGCACGAGCGACAGCATGAACGACGCCGTGGTCGCCGAAACGGTCAGTGCGACCTGGCTGCCGATGCTGAACGGGATCGACACGGCACCGGCGACGAACTGCGCGACGATGTAAGCGAGCAACCAGATACCGAACACGCGCCAGAAGTCGCCCTTGATCAGCGAGAACGAACGGGTGATCGACGTCATGATGTCCCTGCGCTCCAGCACGATGATCACCGGCGAGAAGGTCAGCATGACCGACGCCCAGATCGCCGCCAGAATCGCGATCAGCACGAGGGGTGCGGCGATGACGAACGCTCCGACGCCGCCTACGGTCGACACCGCGAGGACGATGAGCCCGCCCGCCAGGGCGAACCACAGCACGAACGCGAGTGTCTTGAGCAGCGAAAACCCGATGAGCGCCCACACCCGGGGTTTGAGCCGCTGCCACGCCTCGCCGATCGTGATACCCGATCCGAACACCGAACGGCCGATGACCACGGTGAGCAACCCGCTCAAGATGGTCATCGACAGGGCCGTCGCGAGAGCGCCTGCGAGCGCCGACGCCATCCAGCCGATGATCACCTCCGCAGAGGCCTCGCCCTCGAGAGTGCTTGCGAGGTCGCTGGTGAAGGCGAGGGGAAAAAGCGACAGCACCAACGTGATGAGCTGTGCGATCACCACGACGATCGTCGTCAGACCCAGTGTGGCTTTGGGATTGGCGCGGACGTAGGCCACGGCGCCGTTGAACATGTCCGACAGCGTGAGCGGGCGAAGCGGAACGACGCCGGGTTTGATCACCGGCGGCTGGCCGTGGGGCGGGGGATATCCGGGGGCCCCGTAACCGGGTGGGTATCCCGGTGCCTGCCAGCCGGGCGATGGACCGTAGCCCGGCAGTGGACCGTAGCCCGCCGGCGGACCCCACCCGGGGGGCGGACCATAACCGGGTGGCGGATAGCCCGGGGGTACCGCGCTCGGGGGTGGTGGCCCCGCCGGCCCATAACCGCCGACGTCGTAGGTCATGGGCACCATCCTGTCGATCACCGGCGGAATTGACAACGTCAGCCGGCGGGGACGCGCTCCCACAGATCGTTGAAGGCGATCGAATCGAAGAAGGCGGAAGCCCTGACGATGTTGCCCTCACGCAACGTCAGGAACCACGAGTAGGTGTTCCGGTACGGAACACCGTCGCGAGCAGTCCCTTCGGCGTCGAAGAAGACGATCACGGTGTCACCGTCGGCGTAGATGTCGCGAATGGTCGGAACGAGTCGCTGCGACATTCGGGAATTGAACGGCCGAATGACCGCGGCGAGGAAGTCCTCCTTGCTGGTGTAGACGCGGGACACCGCCGAGTTCCCGACGATCTCCCACGTGGCGTCGTCGGCGAGCGCGTCGTACGGGCTACCTGTGCCGGCTCTCCAGGCATCGAATCCGCGTTGCACCGTGGCGAGGTTGCGGGATTCGGCCTCATCGTGGGGTTGCGCCATGGCCGGCCCCGTCGCCTGGCTCGCGAGGAACATCATCAGCAGTGCGATCAGAGGCAAGCGGAGAACCGCTGCGGCACTAGTCATAGACGATCACCGCCCGTCCCAGAACGTCGCCGGCTGCAATGGCGTCCAACGTTTCGTTGACGTCGTCGAAGCGCACCCTGGTGACGGAGTGTTTGATCTGCCCTGCCCGAGCGAGCGCCAGCACCTCGGAGAGGTCGTTGTAATTGCCCCAGAATGATCCGTAGAAGGTGTATTCGCGTGCCACCAGAGGAAACAGCGGAATGTCGACGCGGTTGCCGATCAGCCCAACCGAAGCCACAGCTCCTTCGGTTGCCAGCAACGAGAAGGCGAGTCGTATCGAATCCTCGGATCCGGCGCATTCGATGACCGCATCCAAATCAGCTCTACCGGTGAGTGATTCGAGTTCGGATCGGACGGCATCAGTGTCCTTGCCGCGGACGTTGACGACGTGATCGGCGCCGTTGTCCACCGCGATCTTCAGCTTTTCGTCACTGCGCGCGAAGGCGATCACTTGCGCCCCGCCGCCGAGCAGCTTGGCGTACTGCGTCGCATAACTGCCGAGTCCGCCCACGCCGGAGACGGCGACAATGCGGCCAGGGCCGAGATGGCCTGCCGCGCGCAGTTTCTTGAGCCCGCGGTAGGGCGTCAGGCCTGCGTCGGTCAGCGGGGCCAAGTTGTCCGGCGACAGCTCGCCCCGACCGGGAACCTTGATCAGGTACCGATAGTCGACGGGCATGTATTCCTGATATCCGCCGTGTCGGCCGAATCCAGCCCAGACGCCGTGTGCACACAGTTGCTCGTTGCCCTCGTGGCATTGGCGGCACGCTCCGTCGCCCCAGCTGCCGAACACCACGACCTGGTCGCCCTCGGCCAATCCGGCCGACTTGGGGACGGCGGAGCCTATCCCGTCGACCCAGCCGGCGACTTCGTGGCCCGGCGTGATCGGGAAGTCCATCGCCAAACCGTTGTCGAAGTATCCGTCGATGAGCTGAAAGTCGGTGCGGCACATGCCTGCACCACCGACCCGGATGAGCACCTCCTCGGGTCCCGGGATGGGAACGTCGATCTCCTCAAGCCGCAGCGGTTGCTTGTACCCGTACATCCGCGCTGCCCGCATCTTCATGAAGACTCCTCGGTTGTCGAACCGTGGCCCGCATCGTGTCAAGCCAGGCGCCTTGTTCGCATCTGCCACTGGCCAGTCAGGGCAGTTCAGTGGCGGTCGATGTCGGGCAACGCACGGTCGAGCTGACTGCGCGAATGTATACCGAGCTTGGTGAAAACCTTGCCCAGGTGATACTGGACGGTGCGAGCGCTGATGAACAGGCGAGCGCCGATCTCGGGGTTGGACAACCCTTCCCGGGCGAGGCGGGCGATCTGCGTCTCCTGCGGGGTCAGAGTGACAACTGTCGGCGGCGCGGTCCGGCGCCGCGCCGTCTCACCGGTCGCCTGCAGTTCGCGCTCGGCGCGCTCGGCGAACGCTTCCATGCCGATGCCGGTGAACAGGTCGTGCGCGGACCGCAGGTGGGTGCGCGCATCGACCCGGCGGCGTTGTCTGCGGAGCCACTCCCCATACAGCAGATGGGCGCGCCCCTGGTCGGGGCGCAATCCCGCGCGCGCGAGACGCTCGACGGCTTCGAGGTAGAGGTGTTCTACGCAGTCGCCCTCGCTGACCAAGGCGCGTGAGCGTGCCTCGATGCCCAGACTCCAGTCGGTGGCGCTCAATGTTGTCGACTCGGCGAGGAGCTCGAATGCTGCAGTGGCGGTTGGGAGGTCGTCAAGACGCGCGGCGGATTCGATCAGCTCGCACAGGCTCCACCATGACGCACCACCGTCTCCCCGGCACGCAGACGCGTAGGAGGCGCGGTCGCGTGCGGTCCGGTAATCGCCTCTGCCGTTGGCCATGACCGCCTCGGCCCAGGCGATCACCGTCAGCCCGTGTCCCTCGCCGCGGCGTTCGGCGTCGACGCGAGCCTCGGTGGCCAATGTTTCCAATTCCGCGCGCCGGCCTCGCCAGGCCGCCAGGACGATGGCACAGTAGGGACTCAGACTGTTGCCCATAGCGTCTATGGCAGCGCCCATTTCGAGCGCCACCTCCGCCGCCGCGTCGAAGTCGCCCGTCATCATCAGCGGGAGGAATCGGCTGCTCAAAGCCAACGGAAGATGGGCGAGCGCGCCGGATGCCCGCGCGATCTCAAGATACCGAATGGACAGCGAAGTATGTCGCTCGATGTCCCAGACCCGCGATGCGGCCAGACACGCCAGCAGCATCCAGCGGAGCTCGTCGTCGATCTGCATGCCTTGGCCGTACCGGGACAGTGCTTCACGTACGGCAGGGAATCCCTTGTCGAACCCGGCGCTGTACTGGGTCGCCAAACCGTCGAGGAGCAGGTCTGCCGGGCCCGGGGTGCTGAGAACCCGAGTCGCCGCGCTTGCCGCCTCCGACACATCGAGCATGCTTCCGCCCTCGGCAGCGAGTCGGCCGGCGAAGAGCGCCGCAGACATCGCGTCGAGGTAGGTTTCGCGGGCCGACCGCGCGTCGATCGATTCGAGACGACGAGCAGCGCTCAGCATCAGCGGAGCAGCGTCGTTGCCGTGACTGGTGATCATGGCCAGGTGTGCGCGGACCAGATCCGCACGAGCCCGCTGCAGGTCCGTCAGATACCCGCCCTCGACGCGCTTGAGCAGATCGTTGGCTGCATCGAGAAGACCGGCGTCGGCTTTGGCCGAGGCGGCCGCGATGGTGCGGTCGCACCGGCGGGCCCGGTCGGACGTCAACTCGGATGAGCGTTCGAGAAATGCTGCCGCGGCGGTCATCCCGCCTCGCGCCTGCACGCGACCCGCACTGCGCTCGAGCTCGTCCGCGACGTCGTCGTCCGGAGCCAGACATGCCAGCCCCAGATGCCACGCCCGCCGGTCGGGATCGAGCCGCGCATCGGTGACCGCGGCCAGCGCCGCATGGATCTGCTGCCTGTCCGACATGGGCACGCATCGGTACGCGGTCGCCCGGATCAGCGGATGGCGGAAGACCACCCTGCTGGTGATCGCGAACAGGTCGGCGTCCAGAGCGGGGGCCGCCGCCCCGGTGTCGATCCCGAGGACGTCGCTTGCGTGCCACAGCACAGACGGATCCCCGACGGGGTCTGCGGCCGCCAGCGCCAACAACCGACGGCTCGGCAGCGGAAGATCCTGGATCTGGCGTCTCAAAGCGCCCTCAAGGCTGTGGGTCAACGGCGCTCCCGGCGAGCCGAACCCGCCCGCGAGTTCGGCTCGGCTCACCGCACGTGGCAACTCCAGCAGCGCGAGCGGGTTTCCATGGGCGTCCGCGATGAATTGATCACGTACCCGACTGTCGAGTGGGCCGTCGATGTGACGCGCCAGCAGCGTCTGTGCCTCGGTATCGCGGAGGCCACGCACCACGATTTCGGGTAACCCACGGAGCTCATCGCCGATGGTGCGAGTGGCGAACACGATGGCGACGGATTCGGCGACGAGCCTACGCGCGACGAACGCGAGCACGTGTCGAGAGGCCCTGTCCAACCACTGGTGGTCGTCGACGAGCACCACGAGAGGTCGGTGCCGAGCGGCTTCGGACACCAGGCCCAACGCCGCGAGTCCCACGAGAAACGGATCGGGAGCGGGGCCCTGATCGACACCGAAGGCGCGCAGCAGGGCAGTCCGCTGCGGTACTGGGATGGCGTCGATGTCGTCCCACATGGCCGAGCACACGAGCTGCAGAGCCGCGAACGCGAATTCCATCTCCGACTCGATGCCGGCGATGCGCACCACACGGCAGTCGGCGGCCCTTGCGCTTGTCTCTTCGAGGAGGGCTGTCTTCCCGATGCCGGGCGGCCCGCTGAGTACCAGCGTTCGGCTTTGCCCGCCGCGCACGGCGGACAGCAACGCATCCAGTGCTTGCACCTCGTCGCCGCGGCCGATGAGTTCCACCACGCCTCCTGGCTTGGGCAATGGGGTGGTAGCTGCGGGTAAACCGTATCCGTCAAGATCGGCAGCGGTCCAGTGCAGGACGCCGTTTTGCTTCGGCCACCCCGGGTACATGACGCGCATGACCCGATTCGGCTACACCTTGATGACTGAGCAGAGCGGACCGAAAGACCTTGTCAGCTATGCGGTATCGGCTGAGCAGGTGGGCTTCGACTTCGAGGTCTCGAGCGACCACTACTTTCCGTGGCTCTCGTCGCAAGGTCACGCGCCCTACGCATGGTCGGTGCTGGGCGCTGTCGCCCACGCGACCGAACGTGTCGAGCTGATGACCTACGTCACCTGCCCGACGCTGCGCTACCACCCGGCGATCGTCGCGCAAAAGGCGGCGACCCTGCAGATCCTCGCCGACGGTCGCTTCACACTCGGTCTCGGCAGCGGAGAGAATCTGAACGAGCACGTTGTCGGCAAACGCTGGCCCACCGTGGCTCGGCGGCAGGACATGCTCAAGGAAGCCATCCAAATCATTCGCGAACTGCAGACCGGCGAGATGGTCGACTGGAAGGGCGAATACTTCGAGGTCGACTCCGCGCGGCTGTGGGACGTACCCGACGTGCCCCTGCCGATCGCCGCCGCGGTGTCGGGTGACCGCTCGGTGGAGATGTTCGCGCCGCTGGCCGACCATCTGATCGCCGTGCAACCCGACAAAGATCTCGTCGACTCCTGGCACGAGACGCGCAGGGGTACCGGCTTGCCGGGCGATGTCCGCGTCATCGGCCAGATTCCGATCAGCTGGGACCCTGATCGCGACGCGGCGATCGAGCGCGCCCACGACCAGTTCCGCTGGTTCGCGGGAGGATGGGCGGTCAACGCGGACCTGCCGACCACCGCCGGCTTCGACGGGGCGACCCAGTTCGTCCGCAAAGAGGATGTCGCCGAATCGATCCCGTGCGGACCCGACCTCGATGCCATCGTCGATTCCGTCCGCGAATACTGGGAAGCCGGCTTCACCGACATCGCCCTCGTCCAGATCGGTGGCGACACCCAGGACGCGTTCCTGAAAGAGGCAGCAGCGCCGCTGCTCGACAAGCTCCGCTCCGCGTCACACTGAAAGGCTTCATCCATGACCCGTGGTCAGGGAATCTACGACGACGAAGAGGGTTCCACCTCTTCGGAATCCGCCGACACCGAGAAAGACCCCGACAAGGACACCCCGGACGTCGACAAGGGGTCCAGCGAACCGACTGCCTGACTAGCGGGCCGCAACGGGGTCGCGGCGCTGTTTGGTCTCCAGACGGTGCCACGTCCACCAGAAGAGCAGTGCCGCGAAGATCGACCCCGCCGCCGCCAACCACTGGGCGCTGAGGAACAACTGCCACTCCACGGCTTCGTCGATGTCCTCGGACAGTGCGGCGAGCAGAGACACCGCGCCGAGTGCGAGGCTCACGGTTCCGACGAAGGCAACCAGCCCGACGAACACCGTCCGCAACGTGTACCGGGCCGCACCGGGAGACACGACCGCGCGGATGCGGTCTGTGCGGGCCAGGAAATGTGCTGCGCCGCATGCCACCACCAGTGTCACCGCGTCGGCGGCCAGGACGTCGGAGAGCCGGTGCCAGCGCGCGATGACGGTGTAGGCGCCGATGCCGACCGCCCAGGTGAGGGCGGCGAACATGGCGACCCCGCGGAACCGGTAGGGCATCACGATCAGCGTCGCGAAGAGCACCGACATCGCGGCGGTCGTGTGGCCGCTTGGCAGGGTGTTCTCCAGATACTCGTTGGTGGTCAGCAGCTCGGGCCGTTGCAGCACAACGTATTTGAGGATCTGGGTGGCGGCCTGACTACCGAGGATCACCGCCATAGCCGCCACTGCCAGATGAACCTGGCGTCTCAGGAGCCCGACCGCACCGACCAGTACGGTGGCCAGCGCGAGCGACGAATAGGTGATGGTGCTCAGCGCCTTGCTCGCCGCGAGGAACGCGCGCTCGCCGACCTGTTCTGCGCCGTTGAGGGCAGCGTTCTCGACGGCCTGGCCGGTGGTGGTGCGGACGGCCAGAAGGTAGACCGCGACCAGGAACAGCGATGCGCAGAGGGCGATCACCGTCCACCGGCGCTGCGCACGGGCGAGCCGTCGGCGAGTGTCGTCGATGTCGGAGCGCACGAGTGGCAGACCCTAGCCGACGGCCTGACTGCGCCGCAGCCGCGCCTCTTCGTGCTGGGTGATGTTCGAGTTGTCGAGCACGATGGTCAGCATCCGGGCAAAGAATCGGGCAGGGCTGAGCTCGTCGGGCACCAGATCGGTGCGCAACGTCACGTCCGGCAGAACGGCCAGCTGCGCCGTCACGTCGATAGCCGGCGGATCGTCGACGTGCCCCTCGTCGATCTCGAAGAGATACGGCTCGATGACGGCGTCATCGGCGGCGGGCGGCTCGTCGATCGGTGCGTCGCCTTCCCACTCCGGAACGACGAGCGCACATGCATCGTAGGCGTCGTCTTCTCGGCCGAGTTTGATGAGAAGGTCGACGATCCAGTCGAATTGCCTGCGCTCCTCGGTGTAGGCCGTGGACCGCAGCGAGTACATGAAGCCCAGCGCGGCCAGGGGGTGGCGCAGGGCGAGGTTCTTGGCATCGCCGTAGGACTCCTCGACGCGGTTGGCGGCGTTCTTGCCGAACGACGAGTCCATGCGCTTGGTCGAGATGAGCAACTCGGGGCCCGTCTGCCAGGACGACATGATCACGTCGACCTGCTTGAAGTAGTTCTTGCCTGCGATGTTCGCCGAGGCGGCACCGATACCGCCGCCGGCGCGGAGCCGCTCCATGAGCTCCTTGCGCGCCGACTTCGGGATCGACCTGACGAAGTTCAGCACGTCGCGGTCGACCACGCGTGGCGCCTCCGCGCGAGGCCACACCGCGTCAGGATCGAGACCGGCTCGCCGCAATTCGTAGGCGACCCACACGTCCAGCGCGAGGGCCGGTACGCCCGAACGACTTTCCGCGCCGAGCAGGATCGGCACCGCGAGCAGCCTGCGCAACGCCTCATAGTCAGGAGAAAACGCGCCCTCGGTGGTCCACGGGTTGACGTCCTTGAACGCCGACCGGTCCACGATCGCGTCGAACAGCGGCCAGGCGAGGGACTTCGAACTCGGTTTACCTGCCACCGTTGGCTTTTCCCCGGGCGACACGGCGTGCGGTGAGACCGGCGTGGTCCCGGCGGATGGCCCCGAGCGCTCGCCGGTTCAGGCTCGACGTGCCGATCAGCAGCGCCTCGTCGACCACGGCCACGGCGTCGAGCAGACGGCCCTCGCCCAGCAGCCTCGCCACCGCGGGCCGGGCACTGCGCAGCTGCGCAGCATTGCCGCGCACGAGATCTGGTGACGGCACCGGCAACACGTCGGCTTCCCGCGGCTCGATCTTCAGCATGCCACCACCGTAGGCACGCCCCACCGTCTCGGCGCCGAGCAGGGTCACCGAGTTCAACGACGCCAGAGGCAGCAGGTTCATGCCGTCTCGGCGCAACTCGTCACGCAGGTACACACCATGCACCGAATTCAGGTGATGAGCGCGGGCGCGGTTGCTGGTCAGCCGCGGGGTGTCGGCATTCATGTAGGTGAGGAACAGATCGGCGGGACGCAGATAGGGCACACGCCACCACGGGTTTCGGACACGGCACTTATAGGCGGAGTGCACATCGAGATCCTCGCCGGAGCGGATGTAGTGCCATCCCGCCTTCGAGGGCTGCGTCGCCGGGCGGAACAGGTACGTCGAACGGCCGACTTCCCCGAGGGCGTGCAGCGCGTGTGCGGTCAGCCCGAGGCCGCGCAGATGGCGCGAACCCGGCGGCGACAACGCGATGACATCGGATTGCGCCAATCCGAGCGCCTCGACCTTGGCGGGGGAGAGGGTGAAGAACCGGTTGCTGCCGGTCACCATGCCCAGCGTCGTATCGCCCCACGTCTCAAGAGAGGTGAACGCGTCGCTGCCGACGATGGCGTCGAAGGCGGACAGACCCGCGGCCGACATCAGCCCGGCCGACCACTTGGCCCCATTGGCAGGAGGCGCCCAGCGCCGCTTGAGGGTTTCGCCGTCGAGCGCCGCGGCATCACGAACCTGGGACAACTGCATGTGCGTGGCTCCGCTGCCGCCGCCAGGGTGGAATCCGTCGGCGAGCAGGAGCACGACCTCTTCGAGCACCCCGGGGAACACACGCTCGTCGAACAGCACGAGGCCCACCGAGCTGAAGTGGTCCATCAGGAACTGCCGGACGCCGGAGGCGTAGTTGACGCTGAGCAGTTCGGCAGGCAGCACGAGCCCCAACCGGCCGCCCGGCTTGAGATGCAGTGCCGAATGCACCGTGAACGCCGCCCAGGACGACGCCAGGTTGGACAGGCTGACCCCGGCGCGCAATGCCGCCTGCCGTGCCCGGGCGCGGGACTCTCCCGCGAAATCCTGATAGCGGACGTAGGGCGGATTGCCGACCACCGCGTCGTAGGTGCCGAACTCGTTGTGCACGAAGAAGTCTCGTTCATGAATCGTGACATCGACGCCGCCGGCCCGCAGACTGCGCTCGGCGGCGGCTGCGGACTCTTCGTGGATCTCGACTCCGACGAGCGGGCCCTCATGCTCGCCGCGGCGGCCGATCTCGTGCAGGAAAACCGCCTCACCACAGGACGGTTCCAGGACGGCGTCGCCGGGATGCCGCACCGCCCAGCCTGCGAGGAAGCGCGCGACCGGGGTGGGGGTGAAGAACGCGCCGCGCGCCTTGCGCAGCGAAGCCGTGTCACCCGGGAGCATGCCGATATCGTGCCGCAGGCCACCGACAGACCACCGCTGACCCGCCGACCATCGAGGTGCTGTGCCCGCTACGCGCGCATCAGCTCGTCGAGCACCACGGTGACGCGGAATCCGCACAGCACCAGGATGTGCATCACGAACAGCCACAGCGCCAGCGCCGTCACCGCGCCGACGATGGGCAGGCCCCCGAACGGCGCCGACCACGGAATCGGGATGGCCAGAAACAGCAGGAATCCCTGGAGGAACCCGGCGACGATGGCTCCCGTGCCGAAAGCGCCGATCACGACGGGACGCAGCCGCAGCCGCCCCGGCCCAATCAGGCCGAACACCCCGAGCAGCGCCGTCGACACCGCGATCCACACGATGTGGAACGCGACCACCACGCCCCACACCATCGACCACCCGCCCGCCGCATACAGCGGCCCCACATAGGACGACGACGCCAGCACGGCGAGCACCAGGAACGGCGCGACCGCCGCGACGCCGAGCAGCCCGGCCCGGCCGCGCCAGCCGGTCAGCTTGTCTTTCGCGGCCGTCATCTGGACGAACGCCCGCCGAAGGCCCTCGCCGTACAGACTGGCCGGGAACAACACCACCAGCGCCTGCGTCCACGACATCGCCAGCGCCACCGACGTCAGCGTCCGCAACGCCTCCGGGGTGCCGTGCCCGGCGGGCAGTCCGGCGATCCCGGCGTCCATGGCCGCGACGACGGCGTCCTCGCCGACAAGCCTGCCAACCACCCACAACGACACCAGGGCCAGCGGCACGAGCCCGATCACCCCGAAATAGGTCGCGCCTGCCGCCCACAGCGTGAGATCGCTGACCGGGAATGTCCTGCCGATGTCCGAGGCCAGTTTGCGCACCCGATTCATCGGCGTCCCTGGCAGGCTGGAGTGATGACGGACGGGCCGGCCGACGGGACCGCCGACAACGCGCACTGGTCTTCGCTGCACAGTGGAGTGCAGCCGTCTCTGCTGGTGCGCGGTTGGCTGCGGATGATCTGGGCGCTGACCAGGGGGCCGGTGTTGCGGATCCCGCCAGACGCGCTGTCGCTGCTCGGTCTGCTGGCACTGGTCGGGGCGTGGGCGGCGGCGGTAGCTGGCTGGCCGGTGCTGACGGCCCTGCTCGTCGTCGCCTCCGGCTTCTTCGACGGCCTCGACGGCGCGGTCGCGCTGTGCACCGGTCGCGCGCGCCCCCTCGGCGCGGTCGTCGACGCGGTGGCCGACCGTCTCGGCGATCTCGCACTGGGTGCGGCACTGCTGGCACTCGGTGCGCCCCTGCCCTGGGTGCTGGCGTCGCTGGCACTGCTGATGGTGATGGAATACCTCCGCGCTCGGGCCCAGTCGGTCGGGATGCCCGGCGTCGGTGCCGTCACCGTCGCCGAACGGCCTACGCGGCTGATTGTGGTGGCAGCGGCCGCGATCGGCGCGGCGGCATCCCCCGCCGGCATACCCCCGATGGGGTGGGACTGGGCCACCGCGCTGGCCGTCACGTGGACCGTGGTCGGGATCGTCGGCATGGTGCAACTGGTCATCGGTGTGCGGCGGACGATCCCGACGGAGTTCCCGCCGGACCGATGAGCCCGGCGACGATCTCCGCCGACATCAGGACCAGCGGGATACCACCGCCGGGGTGGGCAGACCCGCCGACCAGGTACAGACCGGGAATCGCACCCCGGTTGGCCGGGCGGCGCAGCGCCGCGCGCGGGCCGTGCGACGCGGTGCCGTAGATCGCGCCGCCCGGGGCGCCGGTGCGGCGCTGCAGATCCGCAGGCGTCACCGTCTCGACGAAGCGGATACGGTCCGCGACATCGACGCCGCGGGCGGCGAGGACGTCCAGAACTTGCCGGGTGTAGCGCTCACGCAGGCCGGGTGCGTCCCAGTCGACCCCGCCGTCCGGGTCGTGCGTCGGGGCGTTGACCATGACGAACCAGCCTTCGTTGTCGTCGTCGGGGCGCAGCGCAGGATCGTCGGGGGCGTGCACGTACACGGTCGGATCGGTCACCGGGTGCGGCCGCCGCCCAAAGATCGCATCGAACTCGGCGTCGTAGTCGGCAGGAAAGTACACGCGGTGCGCCGCGCCCGCGGCGCGACCCGACAGCCCCAGCAGCAGCACAAAGCCCGCCATCGACCGCGGCGTGCGGCGGGCCCGGCGCCGCGCACGAGCCGCAACGCCCGGCGGGAACAGACCGTCGTACAACAAGCTGGCGTCGGCATTGCACACCACCACGTCGGCGGGAACCTCGCGTCCGCCCACCCGCACGCCTCGCGCGCGGCCGCCGTCTGTCAGCACCCCCTCGACCCGGCTACCCGTGTGGATGACCACGCCGAGCTGGTCACAGCGGGCGGCAACTGCGTCGATGATCCGGCGCAAACCCCCGGCCACGTACCAGGCGCCGAACTCCTGCTCGACGAACGACGTGACCGCCAGCACCGACGGGGTGCGGCGTGGATCGGAACCCGAGTAGGTGGCATACCGGTTGAGCCACATCCGCATTCGCGCATCCGGCAGCAGGCTCCTGCCGAGCCCGTCGATGGTCTGCCACGGCGCGACCGCACGCAGATCGGCCGGCCGGACACTCATCCGGGCCAATGTCGCTAGCGACACCGGACGGCGCAGCACGGGCTCACCGACCAGCTCCCACAGTCGCCGCGACCGGGCGTGCAGCCGCCGCCACGCGTCTCCGGCGCCGGCGCCCAAAGCCACGTCGAACGCCTCCGGAATGCGCGCGGGGTCGTGCGGCACCGTCAACTCCGTGCCGTCGGCGAAGAAGTACGAGAACGCGGGCTCGACGGGCTCCAGCGCAAGGTCCCCCGGCCCGCCCGTATCGGTGAACAACTGCTCCAGCACGGCGGGGACGGTCAGCAGCGACGGACCGGTGTCGAACCGGAATCCGTCGCGTTCCCACACCCCCAACTTGCCGCCGACTTCGGCGGATCCCTCGAAGACGCTCACCCGGTGGCCGGCCGCCGCGAGTCGCGCCGCAGCCGCCAACCCGCCCAGGCCGGCACCGATGACCACCACTGCGCTCACAGCGCGCGGCCCTTCCAGTGCAGGGTGCCTCGCAGCCGGCCGACCCAGGACGCGGCCAGCAGCGACACCAGCGCGACGACGGAGATGGGATGTGCCGCGGCGTCCCACGGTCGGCCCGACCATCGGGATGCCAGTGCCCGCCCCACCGCCGCAGCGGCGTAGCCGAGCACTCCGACCCGGTGGCCGCGCACCGCGCCGACGGCGGGGACGACATAGATGAGAAGCAACGCCGCACCGACTGCCGCCGCACCCGCGGGTGAGCCGAAGGCGGCCCACAGCGACTTGCGGTACCCGTCATAGAGTTCGCGCCCGTCGAGGTACATGTGGCACGACGCCAGGCGCGACCCGTCCGCCAGCCCGGTACGGCCGCCGGCGGACCGCACGGCGCGCGCCAACCCGATGTCGTCGAGCACCAACCCCGACACCGCCTCCCACCCGCCCGCACGGGCGAGCGCGTCGGCACTGACGACGAGAAACTGGCCGTTGGCCACGGCCATCGACAGACGCCGGGACCGTTCGGCGACCCGCAGCGGAAGGGTGGTCAGCCACGACCACGCCAACAGCGGCTGGATCAACCGGGCGAGCACACCGACGGCGACCTGACGGGGCCACGGGCAGACCAGATCGAACGGTTCCGGCCCCCGCAGAACGGCGACGGCCGCCGCCACCGCGTCAGGAGCCAGGGTCACGTCGGCGTCGACGAACACCAGGATCTCGCCGCGAGCGGCCGCCGCCAGCTGCGCGCACGCGTGGGGCTTGCCGAGGAACCCGGGCGGCGGCGCGGTGCCGGTCAGGATCCGCAGCCGCGGATCGCCCGCCGCGGTCGATTCGACGACGTTGGCGGTACCGTCAATGGAGTTGTCATCAAGAACCACCACCTCGACGTCGTTCAGGCCACGCTGGGCGAGCACCGACCGGATCGTCGGCGCGATTCGGTGTGCCTCGTCGCGCGCCGGGATCAGCACCGACACAGCGGTGTCCACCGGCGGCGGATCGGCGGGTGGGCGCCGCAGCAGGCGCTGGTTCAGAATCTGGTGGGTGGTACCCACACAGGCCAGCACAGACCCCGCCACGGTCAGAATCCGCAGCGTTTCAGGCAGGCGAGCACCAGGCATCTGCAAACTCTACGGACCCCTGCCGCTGCGCCCGTCGCAAGTACGACGACATCGTCGCTGTCCATCATCGATTCCGGAGGTCCACGCGTGGCTCTGGTCGCTCCAGTAGTCCGATTCGGCGCGTCGCGCGTCAGCTGGTCGTTGGTGGCCGCGGCCATCGCGGTGCAAATCATGTACCCGCTGATGCCCGAGCCGTGGCGCACCTCGGTGACAGTGACGAGCGTGATCGTCTTCTTCATGGCATCGGTAGCCGACGTGGCGCGACTACACGGCAGAAACGGCGCGGTGCTGCTGATCGCGATCGCCGGCGGAGGCGGTCTGTTCGCCGAGGCGGTCGGGGTCGCGACCGGGTTTCCGTTCGGCCCCTACGCCTACACCGGCACACTCGGGCCCGAACTGCTCGGAGTCCCGCTGGTCGTCCCGCTGGCGTGGGTCATGATGGCGTGGCCGGCGCTGGTGGTGGCCCGTACGCTCGCGCGGCGAGGTGTCGCCATCGTGCTGATCGGCGCGTTCGCGCTGACCGCGTGGGACCTGTTCCTGGACCCGCAGATGGTGGCCGCCGGGCACTGGTTCTGGTTCGATCCCGAACCGGGACTGCCCTTGATTCCCGGTGTGCCGCTGACGAATTACGCCGGGTGGCTCCTGGTGTCGGTGGTGGTGCTCGGCCTGTTGAACGCGACGCTGCGTCACGGGGACGGACCGTCGGGGCCCGCGGCGACGCTGTACCTGTGGGTGTACTTTTCGTCAGTCATGGCGCACGCGGTGTTCTTCGGTCTGCCGGGCTCGGCGGTGACCGGCGGGGTGATCATGGGTGCGGTGGCGATCCCGTTCGCGGTGGCCCTGTGGCGGCGTCGTGGCTGACCCGTTGAGGCGGCGCGCGGCGCCGCTGCGCATGCGGCGCGTCCGCCTGGTGACGCCGGATCCCACGCTTGCCCGCGATGTTCCGCCGGGGACCGAGGCAGTGGTGGTCGGTGGCGGAATCGCCGGGGTCTCCGCGGCCGTGGTGCTTGCCGAGCGGGGCGTGCGCGTGACCCTCCTCGAAGCGGCAGGCCACCTCGGCGGGCGGCTCGGCGCCTGGCCGGAATCACTGCCCGACGGCAGCACGCAGATCATCGAGCATGGCTTTCACGCGTTCTTCCGCCACTACTACACATGGCTTGCGATTCTCCGTCGAGCCGACCCGGACCTGACCTTCCTCGACCCGGTGCCGCACTACCCGGTGATCTCGGCGACCTGGCCCGCCGAAGATCTGTCCGGTCTACCTGCCGCGCCCCCGCTGAACCTGCTGGCGCTGGTGCTGCGCTCGAAGAGCCTGACCCGCGCCGAGATGCTGCGCGCCGACCCGGAAGCGGGACGGGCGCTGCTGGCCTACGACCGCGCCACGACGATCGCCGAACTCGACGACGTCGACGCGGCGGCCTTCCTGGACCGTCTCGGCATGACCGAGCGCACCCGGAGCATGCTGTTCGAAGCCTTCGCCCGGTCGTTCTTCTGCAACCAGAACGCGTTGTCGGCGGCAGAGCTGGTGGCGATGTTCCACTACTACTTCCTGGGCAACCCGGAGGGCATCGGCTTCGACGTGCCCAACACCGACTACGCGACAGCGATCTGGAATCCGTTGCATGAGCACCTGCTTCGACACGGGGCTGACGTCCGGCTGGGTGTCTCGGCGACGGGCGTCGCACCCGAACGCCACGGGTGGCGCGTCGAGGTCGACAGTGGGGAGGCGCTGTCGACCAGGCACCTCACCCTGGCGCTCGACCCCGGTGCGCTGCGGTCGCTGGCGGGCGCGTCTGCGCTGGGAACGGTGGCGCCCCAGCTGGCCGGACTCTGTGAAAGCCTCACCGTGGCACCGCCGTTCGCGGTCAGCAGGTTGTGGCTGGACCGTGACGTCGCCGCCGACAGGGCGGTGTTCAGTGCGGTGACGGGCCAGCCGAACCTGGATTCCATCGCGATCTACTCCCGGCTCGAGGAACCCAGCAGGCGGTGGGCCGTGTCCACAGGCGGCTCGATCATCGAATTGCATTCGTACTCCTGCTCATTGAACGACGCCGACGGCGCGGCGGCTGCGCTGCGCCGCGAACTGGCGGTGCTGTGGCCGGAGACCTCCGAGGCGAAGGTGCTGCACAGCCACAACCGGCTGGAGGCGACGGCTCCGGCGTTCCCGCCGGGCTCCTCCGGCTCGCGGCCCCGGGTGCGCACCGATGCCCGAGGCCTGCGGGTTGCCGGAGACTTCGTCGAACTGCCGTACCTCTCCGGGCTCATGGAGCGCTCGTCGATGTCGGGAGTGCTGGCGGCCAACGACGTGCTCGCCGAAGTGGGGGTCGCTGCCGAGCCGATCGACGGTATCCCGCAGCGGGGCCTGCTGGCCGGTGTGCCGGATATCCCGCGCCGCAAGCGCTGAGGCGCGCCACCTAAGGGCGCTCGGCGAGTTCCGCCAGATGCTTCAGAGAGTTGTCCAGTCTGGTGTCAGAACTCATCACTGCTGCACCGGAGAATGGTCTTGTGACTTCCAGGCTGAGCCTCCCGGAATCGATCTGGTCCGAACTGACGGCCACCATCGCAGTGGTCGATCTGGAAGCGACCTGCGCACTGTACGGCCTCGATTCGTTGCCGTTCCCGCTCGGTCGTAGCCGACCGGTCGGGTCAATGTGGCTCGCCACCAGGAAGGTGCGCCCGATTGACGAGCGGTTGAACGATGAGCTGCATGCGGTGCGCGCATGGGTGGAAACCCTTGTGCGTCCCGATGTTTGCGTGGAGTGCCGGGTGCGCCTTTCCGTCGAGGACACGCCGGATCTGCGTCTGCACGGTCTACGGTCGGGCGAGCACGCGTTCGTCGCGGTGCAAGGCAGCGACCGTGGTGTGGACGTCGTCGACATCTACACGGTGTCGCCGGAGATGATGGGTCCCGCCATCGTCGAATCGATCGGGCTGGTCGGCGCGGGCGCGCACCCGCGCATCGCGGTGACGGCCAGCGGGGAACCGAGTCGGGATGCGACCCCTGAGTCCGACCTCGACTTCCTGGCGCCGCCACCGCCCGACGTGACGGTCCCGCGTGCCAGCGTCCGCGACGTGGTATCGACGGGGACGATGCAGGTGCGCAGCAACCCGGCACTCTCGATCCTGCGGTGGGTCCAGATCCGCGACGACGGCGACTATGTCTTCGATTCGGGCGATGCCGAGAATGCCGAACCCGTCGACGTCGAGACGCTCACCGCGTACGTCAACGGCATGATCGCGGACGTCACCCGGTGGTGAACGCTTGTTTGTCGAGGCGTTGCAGGGCTCGTTCGTCGAGCAGCTCGCCACGGTATTCCGGGTGCTGCCAATAGAACCGCACCCATTCGCGCAGTGCGTCGCTGTCATCTGTGAGGGCGTCGGAGTACAAAACGGCTTCGGGTCCGTTAGTTGGAACGAAGACGATCAGCTCGTTGAAAGGCTTCCGCCCCTTGCGTTTGTGATCCGCGATGTCGTCGAGTTCATCCCACGAGCCACGTCTGAACGAGTTCCAGTGGCTGTTCCACACTTCGTAGCCGGCCGTGTCGACCCGCAGGTGTCCGCCGCCCTTGTGTTTGACCATCCGGTATAGCGTCGGTACACCAAACAGCACAAGGAAAATGCAGGCAAGAGGAACGGCCCGCACAATGCCTCTCGTCACATAGTCCACCATGCCGAGTGGGGCGAAGACGAGATGAAGTACACAGGCCAATGTCATTGCTGCTACTGGCGCGATGGTTACCGTGTCGACGAACCTCGGAGGGCGAAGCAGAGTGCCCGAATTGCCGCTTTCGATTCGTGGCTTCCCTACCCCTAGGGCAGTGCTGGTGAAGTACGCCGCGAAACCGAAGCCCCAAACGGTCACAGCCAGCATGATCAGTGCGGTCACGTAGCTGCCGCGGACTGCCCACACCACTGACCAGTAGCTGGTGAAAGCGCCGATTCCAGCCAATGCGACGGCGAGCACGATAGGTCGTGCAGGACTTCTCATCGAGGACAAAAGGTGTTTCCTATCCAATTACCGAGTGCCGTACCTCCTTCGGAGGCGGCAATTCCGACCAGAATGGCGGTCCCAGGCCCCGCTTCCGACGCCGCCACACCGGCAAGCGTTCCCGTCGTGAAAGATGTGACCCCCTCTGCCGCGGCCACGCACCGGGTGAACCCGGTTTCTGCTGTCGCCACGTCCCACAATGCCGAACCGATACCTAGCGCAGGGCCGCCGTACTTGGCTCCGATCTTCACCCGTTCGGCGGCTTCTTGCGACAGCATCGGGAGGCCGCGCGCGGACTCCAGTCCGGTGAGTGCACTTTCGGTCGCGGTCAAGATCGGTTTGTCGAAGAGCTCCAGTGGCACATCCGCCGGCGGCCGACCCGGCACGTGGACTGTGGCGCTCCTCCCGCCACCGGGGTACTCGACGAGCGTGGTGACGGTTTGATTCGGAAACGTGACCGTGGTGACATGCGCGTTTCTCATCCCATGGTCCCCCAGGTCATTGAACGTGAACGAGCTGGTCTCCGAGATTTCGTTGCCATTCTTGTCGTAGTGAATTTCAGTGGTGGTCGGTCCTCGATCTGAAAAGGTGGGGCGGGCATTGGCCGTGATGATGTGCTTGCTTCCGTCCTGCTTGTAAATCGTTGTCGTCGTTGAGATCTCTTCGCCGGTCTCAGGGTCGTAGGTCGTTTCGGTCTTGGTGCCGCGGACGGTCTGGGCCATGTCGGTATCGCGGATGATGGCCTGTTGCATCATGCCCATCGGGTTCGACGGGTTGGGGACTTCGTCGATCGGTGGCTGCGAGCCAGCTGTCGGGATGCTGAACGGGTCGTCGGAAGCGCCGGGCATTTCGAATCCATGCGGTTTCGCGGCGCCGGCGAGACTGTCTGCCGTCGCGGCGTCGGCGGCACCCACCGCCACCAGCAGTCGGTTGACGATGCCCTGCTCTGCCTGCGCGCGCCTTTCGAGCTCCGCCGCCTCTTCGAGAGTCATAGTGGCGCCGTTGATCAACACCACCCATTGATCGGTGACGTGCAACCGGCCCGTCATATCGATCTGATCGGCTATGTCCAACAACGCTGTTCGCGCTTCGCCGATGCTGCCTGCACCGGCGATAAGGGCGTCACCGAGTGCGGTGGTGTACGCCTCGAACGACCTGGTCGAGGTGTCGGCCCGCTCGAACATCTGCGTCGCCGCGTCATGAGCGTCACCCGACCACGCCCTGGTGTCCGGCATCGTCGCGATGTTGGTGCTCAACGTCGTCACCGCGTCGGCGATGGCTCGCGCGCGTTCGTGGACCGCCTTACCGGTGAATGTCAGAGAATCCGGACTCCAGCTCTCGAGTCGGGAGCGGGAAGGCAGCACGCCTCAACGCTAAGTCATGTCGGTGGCAGGGCCCGACACCAGTTTCGCGGCGGCCGCGCAACGAGAAGGCCCTGACCGACGAAATCGGATCAGGGCCTCTTCTGATTCACACCAGTCGGGGTGGCGGGATTCGAACCCACGACCTCTTCGTCCCGAACCACGACACCAGCGAGTTCGACTGAGTTGGTTGTGTTGTCTCGGGCAACAAGTACCAGGTCATCGTTGTTGGTGGCGTTGGGTGATGTCGGCGACATCAAGTGCCGCTGCGAACTGACTGCGGACTGGAGGGCTGCATCGGTGGCCCGGAAAGGCGCCATGCATCGTGCCGGATTCCTGGGAGGCAGTCGGCATCGGATCAGCTTGTGCACAGAAGTGCACCATCGAGACGCCGGGGCGCGCCTCGCCAATCCACTCGGGATGTGATTATTCAGCCACGGTGGGGATGGTAGGTGGCGCTGCTGCGACGACTCGACACGTCGGTCTGGTGTGCGAAAGTAACGGCAACGGCAAACGGACAGGGGGCTCTGTGCCGCACGATAAAGATGGCAAGTACGTGGAGATGCAGGACGCCTACGACGCGTGGGAACCATTCGCTGTTGAGATCTTGCTTTCGGCGGCCGAGCGCTACCACGGCTTCGTCACCTATACCCAGCTCGCCGATTACGTGAAGGACAAGTCTGGCATTACCCACAACGCCCTGGTGCAGAACTGGGTTGGCAATCTACTGGGGCGTGTCATCAAGGTCTGCACCGCGAACGGATGGCCGCAGCTCACGTCTCTGTGCGTCACCTCGGACGGCACGGTTGGTCCCGGTTACAAGTTCGCGCTGCTAGCAGCCGAGAGGAACCGGCAGAACGTTGACGGCGAGCCTAGCCTTGAGCATCTCGATGACCACGCGGCTAAAGAGCGGTTTGAGTGCTACAGATTCTTCGGTGCGGAGTTGCCGCCCGATGGCGGTCGGCCGGCACTCACGCCTAAGGCGCAGGCGACGCGGGAGTACAAACGCGCGCTGGCTAAGCGTGCTGAACCGCCGAAGTTTTGCCCCGAGCATCCCTGGATAGCATTGCCGACGAGCGGGGTATGTGACGACTGCGAGTAGGCGCAGGACTGGTGCCAGCCCCGTCGGCAAACCTGGCGCTTGGTGAGCGTGTCGTTCACGGTATTACTCAACCCCCATTCGTTAGGCATGCTAACTACGCTATGGATCTGAGCGACCAAACCCAACCAGCGTCCTTGTGACGTTGCGAGATCGTCGCGTCCATGTTGCAAGTTGTCGTAAACAGCAACGGATCGCCTCGGATGCCAGCGGACTGCACGTGCAGGTAGAGGCCCTGAAAGCGAACTTGTACGAGTATCTCCGGGCGTCCTCAGCAACTTTGCCTAGCTGAACACGCGGGTCCGTTTCCCGTCATCGGCTCCGCGCTGGACAGGCATTCTTTGCCGGTTGTCCCTCGGCTGAGACGGGCGGCCCCGTAAGGGTTCCGAGCTGGCGGGATACACCGCAACGGCAGCAATGATAGGAGCGTCCAAAAAAATCGTCACAACCTCGGCCTAGGCTGCTGCCCATGCCTAAGGCGCTTTCGCTGAATGAGATAAGGAGCCGCTGCGCCGCGTTCGCGGCCGAGTGGCGGAGTCATGCGGGTTACGAGCGCGGAGAAGGCCAAGAGTTCGTACGGGAACTGCTGGGCGCTTTCGGCCTGCCTAGGACTCGCGCCGCACTCTACGAAAGGCGAGCGCAACGCAGCAGCACCGGCCGTCAAGGTTTCATTGACGCGCTGATTCCAGGACTTGCCGTCATCGAGATGAAGTCGGCTGGCGAGGACCTGGAGAAGGCCGAAGAACAGGCACTTGATTATCTCGATGGCCTCAGCGAGGCGGAATACCCGCGGTACGTGATCAGCAGCGACTTCACGAAGTTCCGAGTACTCGACCTGGGCGCAGACGGCGAAGACACGGCTGTCACTGAGTTCACGCTGGAGGAATTGCCCGGCAACGCCGAGGTTTTGGGCTTCCTTGCTGGCTATCAGGTCCGGGGCTTTGGGTCAAAGCAGCAAGAGAAGGCGTCCATTAAGGCAGCGCAGCTCATGGCGGCCCTGTACCAGGAGGTCGAATCCGCAGGGCTTCATGACGACCAGGTGTCGGTATTCCTGACCCGCACGCTCTTCTGCCTATATGCCGATGATGCTGCCATTTGGGAACGCGATCTATTCGCCGAGTTCATCGAGACTCGAACAGCGGAGGACGGCAGCGACCTTGGCGCGCAGATGAGCGTGTTGTTCCAGGCAATGAACACCGATGTAAGTAGGCGTTCCGCTTCGCTCGATGAACTAATTGCGCGCTTCCCGTACGTCAACGGCGGCATCTTTGAGGAACCGTTACCGATTCCTTCGTTCCGCAAGGAGGTACGCGAAGCAATCCTGGTTTGTTGTGCGTTCAGCTGGGACGCAATCTCGCCCGCCATCTTCGGTTCCCTTTTCCAGGCAGTGAAGGATAAGGAAGCTCGTGACGAACTCGGCGAGCACTACACCACCGAGACGAACATCCTGAAGCTGATCGGTCCGCTTTTTCTCGACGAACTCAATCAGCGTTTTACCGACAACTATCACAGCAAAGCTGCCCTCAAGCGGCTGCTCGATGCACTCGGCAACTTAAGAATTTTCGACCCGGCGTGCGGCTGCGGCAACTTCTTGGTTGTCACCTTGCGGGAGTTGCGTGCGCTTGAACTCCGCATCTTGGTTCGTTTACAGGAACTTGGCGAGAACTACCAGCGCGAGTTGTTCGCTGAGAATATAGTGCGGGTCAAAATCGATCACTTCTTTGGCATCGAAATCGATGACTGGCCAGCCAGAATCGCTGGCTTAGCGCTGCACCTGGTCAACCACCAAGCCAACAAAGCAATGGAACTTGCAATCGCTGTGGCCCCGGAGCCTCTGCCGCTCATCGAATCCGGGCACATCACCGTCGACAATGCGCTGCAGGTGGATTGGGCGACCGTAGTCGCTCCGACCCCTGAGGTCTACTTGCTCGGCAATCCGCCGTTCATGGGCGATCATTCGCGCTCTGCGGAACAACTGGCCGAACTGCGGGCGGTGTGGGGACTATCTAGCACCAGCCGCATGGACTACGTGACGGGCTGGTACAAGAAGGCGATTGATTATTACGGCCAGATACCGGGTCGCTTCGCATTCGTGTCCACTAACTCGATCACCCAGGGAGATCAGACCCATCGCGTTTTCGGGCCGATCTTTGAGGCCGGTTGGCGCATCCGGTTCGCCCATCGCACGTTTGCGTGGACATCCGAGGCGCCAAACGCTGCGGTCGTGCACTGCGTCATCGTCGGATTCGATCGCGGCGGCAGCGGCACCCCCGCTCCGGTGATCTACACATATGCGACTCCGCGAGGCGCTCCCGCCGCTTCTCCAGCCAAGAACATCAACGGCTATCTACTCGACGGTCCGGACTTCCTGGTGCCCAAGCGAACTCGGCCACTGTCGCCTTCACTTCCGCAGGTGCACTACGGGTCCAAACCCACCGATGGTGGGTTTCTGATCGTCGACGCAGCGGAGTACCCGGCGGTGGCGGCTGACCCCAACATGAGCCCGTACTTGAGGCCGTACGTGGGTGCGAGGGAGATGCTCTACGACACGCCTCGTTGGTGTCTGTGGCTTATTGACCTCGAGCCAAAGCACTTAAGAGCCTCGGCAGAATTACGACGACGGCTGAAGGGAGTCGAGGAGGCCCGGTTGGATTCGGACGCCGAGAGCACCCGTGAATGGGCAGACCGGCCAAGGTTATTCCGCCAAATCGGTTTCCAGTCCGAGCAGCAGTTTGTCGGGATCCCCGAGGTGTCGTCAGAAAGCCGCCTCTACCTGCCAATCGCGGAGCTAGAACCCAGAACCATCATCTCGAATAAGGTCTACGGCGCTGACGATCCCGATGGCTTCCTGTTCTCGATTGCTGGTTCTTCCATGCTCATCACATGGATGAAGGCAGTGGGCGGACGCATGAAGTCCGATCCATCCTTCTCCAGCACCATCATGTGGAATAACTTCCCGCTGCCGGAGGTCACTGCTGCGAAACGAACGGCGATCTGCGCGGCTGGCAAGGCGGTGCTTGAGGCGCGAGCTCTGTATCCAGACCGCACGCTCGCCGAGTTGTACCACCCGCAGAACATGCCGACCGAACTGTTACGTGCCCATGCGCAACTGGACCGCGCTGTAGATGCAGTGTTCGGACTCAGAGGTCGGGTAGACATCGATGCCCGTTTAAAGGCGCTATACACCTCGTTCAAGACGCTGAGTGACAGCGGGACTTTCGACGCGATCACCCGGCGAAGCCGACGCAGACGGTCGTAGATCGCTCAACGTTGCAGCGTAGTCACGTTGTCGCAGTTGGCTTTCTGTGCGGCCGCGGACGGCGCTCCGAGTGCGGCCACATTGCCGGTGTGGCCGTCCGTGTTGATGAGGTGCGCGTAGACGGTGAGCATCGTCTTGACGTCCCGATGCCCCATCAAATCGCGACGTCGATGGGCCGGAGCCCGCCGCGAGGCACAAGATCGCCTATGTGCGGCGAATGGACCCAAGATCGAGGCAGAGGGGCCGTTCTCGAACTAGTCCAGTCGATCTCGCTCGGACCAATAGCGAAGACAAACAGCTATCCTCCGGTACATGCGTGCCAAGGAGGGGACCTTCCGCGATCTGATGACGCAGGACCGCCAGTTTCAGGTGCCGCTGTACCAGCGGCACTATCGCTGGAAGACGGGTCAGCAAGAAGATCTGTGGCAAGACATCGCCGAACAGTACCGAGCGCTCGCGGATGGGAGCGCCATCCCGAAGCACTTCATTGGCAGCATCGTGGCGGTCGAAAAGGACGCCGACCCGCTGCACGACTTCCGCGAATTTCGCGTCGTCGACGGTCAGCAGCGTCTGACGACGTTGTCCGTCGCGCTTGCAGCATTGCGGGATGTTGCGGCGCTCGACGATCCCGATCAGTTCGATCGGCTGAACAAGAAGTACCTCATCAACGACACGGAGCCGAAGGGTTCGGCCAGATGGGCGCGTCTCGTTCCGGGCGACGAGGATGCTGCTCCGTACTGGATAGTGCTGACTGATCCACTCAACGTGTCCGGACATAGCGCGATAGTGAACGCCTATCGATTCTTCCACCGGAAGATCAGCGCGCTCCGCGAAGCCGGCGAGCTGATCCCAGAACGGCTGGCGACGACGATCGGCGACAGATTGGCGCTGGTCTTCGTGACTGTTTCCGAAGGCGAGCGACCCCACAAGATCTTTGAGTCCATCAACGCTACGGGAGTAGGACTGACCCAATCCGACCTGCTCCGAAACTATCTGTTCATGGCGCTGGGACCGCGCTCGAACACCGTCTATACACAGCACTGGCGTCCGCTCGAAAAGGCACTCGGGGTGGAGGGCCTGGAGGGGCTTGTTCGGGACGACCTCCAGTCGACCGGGGAGTTCATCAAACAAGGCGATGTCTACCGAGCGGCACGAGGTCGCCTAGAGCCGTCGGCGGCTGATCTCGATTTCCTCGAAGATCACGTTAGGCGGCTCGCGCGGCGAGGCGCCTACTACGCCCTCTTCTTGCAGCCAGCAGACCCGAGTTCCACGGCATCTGATCTGGGACTCAGCAAGAAGGCGCTGAGGCACCTGGCATTCTTGCGTAGCTGGGGTGCCGGCACGACCTATCCGTTGCTGCTGCACATCTACTCCGAAATGGACGCAGGCCGCGTCAGCAGTGCGCAGGCGGAGTCGTGCCTCGAAGCCATCGAGTCCTTCATCGTCAGGCGCTACGTCGTCGACGTACCTACGAACGTCCTGAATCGACTCTTCATCGCAGTCATCAGCAATCTGCCCCAGGGTGAGCCAATCGACGTAGCGCTGCGCCGGGAGCTGTCACGCGACAAACGGTGGCCTGACGACGATCGTGTTCGCGATGGCATCGCCACTGTGCATTACTACTCGAACGGGCGACCCCACCAGCAGCGGTTGGTTCTCCAGCGCCTCGAATCGCATCTCCGCGCCGAGGTTGATCTTGACTTTGACTCAGCCAAGCTGTCGATCGAACACGTGATGCCGCAGACCCTTAGCGACGGGTGGAAGAAGCAGCTGACGGATGCCGGCCACGATCCCCGCGAAGTCTTCGAGCGACTCGGCCACACCCTAGGAAATTTGACGCTGACAGCGTGGAACTCGAAGCTCTCGAACCAGCTGTTTGAGCGCAAGCAGGAGATTCTGCAAGATTCAGACCTCAAGCTGAACGAGCAACTCGCCGCAGCTACCCAGTGGGGAGTCGACGAAATTCAGGAGCGTTCGCAGGTGCTCGCCGATGCCGCAATCGAATTGTGGTCCGCCCCTGTGCCGGGAGTTGTGACGGCGCGATCTGGGTTCGATTGGACACGCGTCGACGAAGCCGTTGCGGCACTGCCGGCCGGCTCGTGGACGTCCTACGGCGACCTGGCTGAACTCGCAGGAACGGCGGCACAGCCGACCGCTAATCACATCGCCCACGACCCGGCAGTAACGAACGCGTACCGCGTCCTCAGCAGCGACGGGTCCATAAGCTTCAAATTTCAATGGCATGACCCAGCGGACACCCGCGATCCAATGGAGATGCTGATCGGCGAGGGCATCGAGTTCGACGACAATGACAAAGCCTCACAGGCGCAACGCCTAGGACCTCCTGAGCTCGAAGCCCTCCTCGACAATGTGCCGACCGAGGGACCGTGACCCATCGCCAGCCCGACCGTCGAGGCATAAAGCGCAATCGTCAGTCGCAACTCTAGCGCATGAGTTTAGCTAGCTAAGCTAAGGAACGGTCCTCTCCGAGCGAGGCAGTTCTGACGGGCCGTGTGGCGCAGATTTAATGCACGGTCGGCAGAGAACTAGGTAAATGCAAATTGTGTCGCCGCTTCAGGCTCTCGCTCGTGGTCAAGACGCTCGCCCGATATCTCCCTCGCAACCCTCGCGAGGCACGCTGCACAAATCGGCTGAACGACTGAGCAGTAACGAAATTGAGGTTGCCGGTAAGCGACCGCAGAGGCAGATCACGGGGTTTGGCGAATGACCGGAATCTTGCGGACACCACTGTCACGCCGACTCTCGGGGAAGCAGGGCGAGGAGGCGATCAATGATGGTGGCTGGGTTGGGTCGGGGCGCGCGCTTATCTGGAGCACGTATCCGTCTGGTGCGTAACCAAATCGGTTCGGTTTGTCGAAGCCGTCGCGCTCCAGCACTTGCCAGCCCCAGCTTTTCCATAGTTCTCCGGTCTGGCCAATAAGCGCCCCAAAGTCCGTTTCCGCGGTCGGTTCGACGTCGCGCCAGTCGGTCACCCTGACCGGCGGATCGTCTCCACTCGGGTTGTCTTCGCAGAAGGAGGTGCCGTCTCCGACGATGTAGCGGGTTCCGTCCAACGTGGTCCCCTTGGGCATGGCGTTGACTGTGTCGGAAAGATAGCGATTGATCGTGTCCTGCGCTTGTCGCTGGCTCTCCGGCACGACGGGCGACGGCACGATAGGTGTTGGTTCCATTGGCCCTCCGGGTATTTCAGTGGCACCTGTCGGTACCGGTGGACCGAGTGATTCAGGCTCGGACGTCGAACATGCAGCAAGTAGGAGCGTTGCCACAGTGGCGATCGTGATTACGCGACTCATGCAGTCCTGTCCAGTCATGGTGTGAACGTGGGCGGAGTGACATCGGTCCTGCCCGCAATAATGCGCCCCATGTTGAGAAGCGCAGGATTGCCGGGGGACCAATAGCTGCTGTGGGCGTCGATCGTGGGCGTGCCGAAAGGCCCGGCCGCCCCGGGCGCCGCCTCGAACGGAATCGCGCCGAAGCCCTGGCCCATTGGATCTGGACCGAGTGTCGCGTAGGTGGCAATGCCGATGAGGTCGTTCTCGGCGCGCGATGCGAAGACGTTCGCACCGGGTGCCAGGCTGAGGTCGCTCGCATGGTCGGCGAGCACACCGGGACTACCGACGGCCACAACGTTATTGGCATCGAGGTGACCGTCCAGTCCAGCTGCACCCACCAGCGTTGAACCGTAACTGTGACCGATCACTGTGTTGACGGACGGGCCAGCGGCCAGGTCATGTGAGGCGCGCATCCCGGCTTGGAAGTCGTCCAGCGCCGCGGCGCCGTCATGCGCGAAGCTAGGCGACGGGGCATCGGTGAGGATGCTCATTGGGCGGTCGTAGCCCATCCAGGTCGTCATCGAAACATCTCCAACCTTGAGGTTGCGGTCGGCTTCGAGCGTTGCCTGCAGCATTGCTTCCGATTTCGACGTGCTGTATTCAAGTCGGCTCAGGTCTTGCCCGGTGCCGGGAACAAACGTGCCGTTCCTGATGGCCGTGTCAGGATTGTTGATCGACACCGCGGCGTGGCCCTGGTCATCGATGAGGCCGAGGTAGCGCTGCAAACCATCAGGTGATTCCAGCGCCCGCTGTACCTGCTCGTATCCCTGTCGCGTCTTGTTTGCGTTGTCCCACTGTGCTTTCCACTCCTGGAAGCCTGGTGGGCTGGGGTTGGGCGTGTCAGGTCGACCATCGGTCCACCCGGGATGTTCTTTGGCTAAGCGGTCCAGCTCGGCTTGATTGGTGGCCTGCAGCTCGCTGAGGTGCTTCCGGTTGTAATGGTCTTTGTCCTCGAAGGGCATGCCGGGGTGGTTGCCGATGGCGTGGTCCTGCTCGTACAGCCAATCCCTTTGTTCTTGGCTCAGGTTTTCCCAGGCGTCGTGGAACTGTTGCGGATCCTCGGGCGGATCGGTCAGCGTGTCCTGCACTGCGGGGTCGTTCGAGTGTGGCCCCTCTGGGATCAGCTCTGCACCTGTCGCCATGGCGATTGCGCTGGCGAGTTCCTGGTCGACGCGTGCGGCCTCGGCCAGAATTGCCGTCAGGCGCGCTTGTAGCTCCTGTCGCGTCGCCTCGGCAGCCAGTGCCTCGACCATGTTGGCTTCTAGTGCCGGGCCGAGCAAGACCTGGTTGCTGATTGGATAGATCTCGAAGCCGGCGCTGGTGGCGTCGGCTCGCAGTTGCGTCAGGCGGGATTTGACCGCCTCGACGTCGTCGGCAGCTTTGCGGGCCGCCTGAGCGACGGCGAGTGCTTCGTTGCCGTGCGCGTCGAGATCCTTGCGGATCTGACCGATCGATTCTTTGGCTGCCTCGGATGCCTCGCCGCCCCACGTTCCGAAGGCCGGCAGCTCCGCGATGCCGTCGGAGGCCTCGAACGCGGCTTCAGCACGACTACGAGTGGCGTGAAAGACCTCGCGGACGTCGCCGGCGTCCCAGCGGTCAATGTCCTCGATGGAAACGGTCATGCGACCCGACGATTAGGAATTGATTTCGGGCTGGATCTGGTTGCCCGCCGCCTGTACTCTCGCCCCGTTGTCCGTATCGGTAGTCACGTAGGCGGTGGCGCTGGTCCGCAGACCAGTGCTGTGGTCGACCATCCGGGCAAAGAGCGCCGTGCTATCGGCCTGCCATTTCGCGACGGTGCTGGTCAGCACCGCTGCCGAGCCCGCCGGGAGTCCTCGCTGCGCGCCCTCGATCCGGCTATCAGCGCTTGCGTGCTTTACCCGGACGGTGTCCGCGTGCATGTCGACGGTCGCAGCGGATAGATGCAGATCTTCGGGAACCACGCGAACGGTCTTCGGCACCAGCCCCCCTTTCGACACTTACGGCGGCTCATCTGACGTTACCGTGAGCAAGCAGACCCTCGTTGCAGCAATCTTCCGTGGCCGATCTTCGCAATCGACTCCCGGCGAACCAAGGCACTTCAGCGGCGCCGCCCGGTGAACTCAGCGCGATTCGCGGTACAACTTTGATTAGGCCCTATTTCGGCCTTCACGGAGCTTCGCTATGCCATCAAAACGTTGCTGACTCGAAGACTTAGTCTCTGGCGACACCGGGTGGCGCGGAGGCGGCACGCTGCGGGATTGACGCTGCCCGGCGAGCTGGAGCTGGGCAATCTGTCTCCCCGCGTGGGTGACGCTGAAGGTCTCGCCTGGATGGCCATCTGCTAGCGCGGCCGCGCACTGGTCGCACAGCTCATGGATTAGCGGCGGAATATTCACGACCGCGACGATAGATCGGAACGCGATTCAGAAGTTGAATGATGCATGCGTGTCGCCGCGATGGTTCGCAATTGCGGCAGCTCGTCCTTTGACGTGTTAGCTAGCGTTCAGCTTCCCGCGGCACTCCGTCAGAGACTAGCTCGCGTCTGACCACAACGATGGTTGGCACCGCCCGTATGGACGGCGCAGCAAGCCAACGGTAGCCGTGCTCCATCTTATCTGCACTAGTCAACTCGGACATCCGGCGAGGTCCCGTCACGTGGCTCGGACCTCGCCCGAGGGGATTTCCACTAACGCAGTCACGGCAATCACAGGTCTCATCGACCTACCGACATCGAGGATCTGAGACAAGCCGTGTGCGACAAGAAATGAGACACCCGACCTGGAGCGATGTGACCACAATGCCAGCCGCGCGGGAGCGTCTCATTTCTTTGAATTTGAGACAGGCAGGGTTCTCACAAGCGGTGCCGAGATCAGCTAGCCAGTGAACGGCAGGAAAACGATGGCGTGCCCAGCGCGTTGTCCCTGGTCGGCCGCCGCTATCGGTGGGTCGACCAGCGCGCGCCAGGTCTGGCCACGCTCTACCGTAGAAGACAGATCAGACGCCAAAGAAAGGGGTCCAGTTGTCCGGGTCGCGCAAAACTCCAGTGCGTAAAGCGCCCGACGATGCCGCTTTGGCCTGGGAGCTGGCTGCCACCGCGCGCCCGCATCTCAGCAGAGTCGAGGCCGACCGCATTTACATCACCCTGGGTATCGGCGAAACGTTCACCGCAATCGACGCCCTGATCACCGCCATCGCGCGCAACCACATCGCCCTCAGCGACGACCTGGTGGCCGCCACCGCCAGCTGGCTGGACTGCTACCTCGGGCAGGGTGACGAACCACGTCTGCGTCACCTTCTCGGCGCGATCATTGCCGCTGCGTCCCAACAAAAGATGCCCGCCGCCCACAAGCGAACCGATCCTAGGCTGGGCGACGCCACCCACACAGCGTGATCTCGACGGGTTCCATGCCCTCAGGAGACGGTTAGATCAACCCGACGTCAATGTCAGGAGGCGTTTGCCTCGCTCACCTGCACCGCGCTACGGCCGTGTCTCGGGAAACCGGGTCAAGTCCAGGGACGTGGTGTACGACGTCGTCGTGTGATTCTTCGAGGTAATGGTTCAGGCGGTCAGTACCGCGGGGGTGGCCTCCTGTTCGGTCGGTGTGTCGTTGACTGTGCGTGATTTGCTCAGGACGTCGAGGCCGAGGTAGCGCCGGGATTCGGCCCATTCGTCGTGTTGTTCGGCCAGTACCGCTCCGACGAGGCGGATCAGGGCGTTGCGGTCGGGGAAGATGCCGACGACGTCGGTGCGTCGGCGGATCTCCTTGTTGAGCCGTTCCTGGGGATTGTTGGACCAGATCTGGCGCCAGATCTGCTTGGGAAACGCGGTGAACGCGAGCAGATCCGGCCGTGCCGCTTCGAGGTGATCGGCGACCGTAGGTAGCTTGTCGTCCAGGGCGTCGATGATCCGGTCATATTGTGCAGCAACGGATTCAGCATCAGGCTGGTCGAACACCGAATGCAGCAGGGTCCGCACCCAGGGCCACGACGACTTGGGGGTAACGGCCATCAGGTTGGTCGTGTAGTGGGTTCTGCAGCGCTGCCAGGCTGCGCCGGGCAGGGTGGCGCCGATCGCGGCGACCAGCCCGGCGTGGGCGTCGCTGGTGACCAGTTTGACCCCGGATAGGCCGCGGGCGGTCAGCGAGCGCCAGAATGTCAGCCAGCCGCCCCGTCCTCGGCGGTGGTGACGTCGATGCCCAGGATTTCGCGGTAGCCCTCGGCGTTGACCCCGACCGCGATCAGGGCGTGCACGTTGACCACCCGGCCGCCCTCGCGGACCTTGAGGACCAGGGCGTCGGCGGCGACGAACGTGTAAGGGCCGGCGTCCAGGGGGCGGGTGCGGAACGCTTCCACGGCGGCGTCGAGTTCCTTGGCCATCACCGACACCTGCGACTTCGACAGGCTGGTGATGCCGAGGGTTTCGACGAGTTTGTCCATCCGCCGTGTCGAGACACCGAGCAGGTAGCAGGTGGCGACCACGGTGGTCAGAGCCCGCTCGGCGCGCTTGCGGCGTTCCAGGAGCCAGTCCGGGAAGTAGGAGCCCTGCCGCAGCTTGGGGATCGCGAGATCCAATGTGCCTGCGCGGGTGTCGAATTGGCGGTGTCGGTATCCGTTGCGGGAATTGGTGCGCTCGGTGCTGCGTTCGCCGTATCCCGCCCCGCACAGCGCGTCGGCCTCAGCACCCATCAGAGTGTGGATGAACGTGGCGAGCAGTTCGCGCAGTACGTCGGGATGGGTGGTCGTGAGTCGTTCGGCGAGCACGGCGGGCAGGTCGATATTGTGGGCAGTGGTCATCGCGTTGATTCCTTTGCTCGAGTGACTTTGGACGGTCTCTCGAAGAATCACGCGATGACCTTCAATCATTCGGCTACGACACGCCGGTACCGCTGATCAGGTCCGACTCGTACACCACTCTGCTGGACGCAACCGGAAACCGTTCGTAGATGCGGTTGACGTACCCGTGGATTTCGGAGAGTTCACCACGCAGCACACGCTCTCGCGGCCCTGCGGATGACCCCGCGGGGCGTTGCCGTTCGAACTTCTCGATCATCCTCGTTGTGTGAATCATGTTCTCTTGCAACGATGCCAACAGTCGGCGTGCCTGCGCCAAGTCGGACTCGTCATTGCTCATTTCATAAATCATCGCATTTGCCTGACCTCACGGATTCAATGGCCGGGTGTGAGGTGAACGGGCGCCATCTCTGCGGTTGACGGCACCTGGCCACGGGGGCAAGCTGGCGAAGTGCCGGAGATCGATGAGCGGGTCATGGTTGAAGAAGTCGAGCGTCGACTAGCAGACCGCCACACAGACGTCCCAGTAGAGCGCATCAACGCGATCGTCCAGGGCGCCTACGCCCAGTTCGAACACAGCCGGATTCGGGACTTCGTTCCATTGTTCGTCGAGCGCAGAGCGCACGCGCAACTCTCCCAGGGCTGACCAAGGCCGGAGAGCCCATGGCCGCCCGTCCATCGACTCCGAATTAGTCACGCCGGATGGGTCGACACCGCGGCGGCGATGCGGTCCAAAGCTTCGGCGTTCACGCGGTAGTAGGCCCATTTGCCGCGTTGATCTCGGCTGACGAGGCCGCTGTCGACGAGCAGTTTCATGTGGTGCGACACCGTGGGTTGGCTCAGGCCGAGTGGTTCGGTGAGGTCGCAGATGCAGGCTTCGCCGCCCTCAGAGGCCGCGATCAGGGACACCAGCTTGACCCGGGCGGGGTCAGCGAGGGCTTTGAACACCGAGGCGAGGCGTTCGGCGGCCGGGGTGTCGAGCACGCCGCCGGTGAGCGGTGAACAGCAGGCAGCCACGTCGCTGGAGGTCAACGGTGCGATCGCGGTAGCCATGTCATCCATGATGACACACGCATTGACAAATATCGATGGGTCGAGCACCATCGATCCCATCGAAGAACGTCGATAAGAGGAGGTTGAGCATGTCGGAGTTGCCCGTCGTGGTGATCGGGGCCGGACCGCTAGGTTTGGCGGCGGCCGCGCGCCTGCTGGAGCGTGGACTCACCCCGTTGGTACTGGAGGCCGGCGGCAGCCCAGCGTCGGCGGTCGAGCAGTGGGAGCACGTGCGCACGTTCTCCCCGTGGCCCGAGCTGGTCGACCCCGCCGCTGCGCGGCTGCTGGAATCGACGGGCTGGACTGCTCATGAGGCGGGGTTCCCGACCGGTCGGGAGTGGATCGACGGCTACTTGGCGCCGCTGGCCGGTGCCCTGGGCAAGCGCGTGCAGTACGGCGCGCGAGTGGAGGCAGTGTCGCGGCTGGGTCGCGACCGACTGGTGAGCCCGGGCCGGGCGGAGACGCCGTTCGTCGTGCACGTGAGCAATGCTGACGGCACGGAGTGCCGGGTGCAGGCCCAGGCGGTCATTGACGCCTCGGGCACCTGGGGCCAGCCCAATCCTGCTGGCGCTGACGGAGTTCCCGCGATTGGGGAACGCGCGGCCGCAGCCTCGGGTGTGCTGACCTACGTTCCGCCGACGCTCGCGCAGGCCTCAGGGTTGGCGGGCAAGCATGTGGTGGTGGTCGGCAGCGGGCATTCGGCGATGACCGCGGTGATTCAGCTCGGCGAGGTGGTGCGCAAGGATCCCTCGACGACGGTGACGTGGGTGCTGCGCCGCGGGGTGTCGGAGGACACCTTCGGCGGTGGTGCCGCCGATGAACTGCCCCAGCGCGGCGCTCTGGGTGTGCGCTCGAAGGAAGCGGTCGAGGCCGGCCGGGTGTCCCTGACGACCGGGTTCCGCACCGAGCGCATCGATCTGGTCGACGGCCAGGCGGTGGTGACCGCCGAGGACGGGCGGGCTCTGGCGCCGGCTGATCACGTGGTGGTCCTGACTGGGTTCCGGCCAGACCTGTCGTTCCTGTCGGAGATGCGCATCGAGCTGGATCCGATCTTGCAGGCCCCGGTCAACTTGGCCGGCTCGATTGATCCGAACATGCATTCCTGTGGCAGTGTGTTGCCGCACGGCGCCGCCGAGTTGGCCCACCCGGAGCCGAATCTGTACATCGCGGGGATGAAGTCCTACGGGCGGGCGCCGACGTTCCTGGCGATGACCGGCTATGAGCAGGTCCGCAGCATCGCTGCCGAACTGGCCGGTGACCACGAGGCCGCCCGCCGGGTGGAGCTGACATTGCCTGATACCGGGGTGTGCAACGGAGCCGGGTTGTTTGACAGCCCCGAGGGTGAGAACGCCGGCGGCGGGTGCTGCGGACCCGCGCCGTCGACACTGCAACCGTTGTCGTTGTCGCTCAACCCCGTTGGCGGATGACACCGGCGGGTTCTTCTGTGGCACCCAGCGCAGCCCGGCATGGGCTGCGCTGGGTGCTGGTGACGTTGTGCGTCACCGAGATCACTAGCTGGGGCGTGCTCTACTACGCCTTCACCGTGCTCTCCGAGCAGATCAGCGCCGACACCGGCTGGTCCGCCCCAACGGTGACCGCGGCGTTCTCCGCCGGGTTGGTGACCTCGGCGGTGGTCGGCATCCCGGTCGGGCGGTGGCTGGATCGGGTGGGTCCGCGCTGGATCATGACTGCGGGCTCGATCCTCGGCGCGCTGTCGGTGGTGGCGGTCGTCGCGGCGCCGACCTACGGGTGGTTCGTCGCGGCGTGGGTTTTGGCTGGGGTGGCGATGGGCGCGGTGTTCTACGCACCGGCCTTCGCCGCGCTGACCCGGTTCTTCGGCACCGACGCGGTCCGCGCACTAACGGTGCTGACGCTGGTGGCCGGCTTCGCCAGCACTGTGTTCGCCCCGCTGACTGCGGCGTTGTCCGCCCAGATGAGCTGGCGCCACACCTATCTCGTCCTCGCTGTCATCATGGCGGTAATCACCATCCCCGCGCACTTCTTCGGGTTGCGGCGCCCGTGGCCGCCGGTGGTCACCCAGCATCACCATGTCGAGGCGCCGGGCCGCACCGCGCGCAGCGTGCCGTTCCTTGCCCTGGTGGCGGCGTTTGCGCTGGCCGGGCTCGCGTCGTATGCGGTGATCGCCAATTTGGTCCCGTTGATGAGCCAACGCGGGATCAGCACCGGGGCTGCGGCGGTCGCGCTCGGCCTGGGCGGCGCCGGGCAGGTGCTGGGTCGCCTGGGCTATCAGAGCTTGGTGCGCCGCGTCGGTGTCGTGCCCCGCACGGTGCTCATCATGGCCGGTGTCGCCACCACCACGGCACTGCTGGGGGTGTTCAGTTCCTACGCCGCGTTGGTGGCGGTGGCCATCGGTGCCGGCGTGATGCGCGGCATCATGACGCTGCTGCAAGCCACCGCGGTCACCGAACGCTGGGGGTCCACCCACTACGGCCATCTCAGCGCCTATCTGAATGCCCCGATCATGGTCGCCACCGCGATCGGACCGTTCGTCGGCGCGGCGTTGGCCAGCCTGCTCGGCGGGTACGCCGCGATGTTCGTTGCCCTCGGCGCAATCGCCGCGGTGGGGGCGCTGCTGGCGTCGGCCACCAGACCAAGGCTTGCCGACCCGTCCGGGGTGAATTTGGCTGTCAGCCAGCGCGGCTGATCACCTGTGGTCGGCGTGGGTGCGCCGGGGGCGGCCGGGTCCCGCGTCCGGGGTTCCATTGCCAGCCCGGTAACGCATCCAGCAGGTGGATGCGTTCGGCGTTGAGGGCGCCGCGGCGGCGTTGCCGGCGTTGGACGGTGACCCACCAGCCGAGCCGAAACCCGTCGACAACCGCATTCTGTCGCGGCCGTGCGTGGCCCTGAGCGTCGCAGAAACGTTGCAAGACAAGGTATCCGACGCTCCACGGGTCGGGGCAACAGTTATCGGCGAACAGGGCGGCCAGGACCGCCCGCCGTTCGGCGGACAGGACACCGGCGCGGCAGTCTTCGTGGCAGCGCTGCCACCATCGCCCCAACGCGAACCCGTTGACCCGAAGATCGCGGTGCAGCATCGCCAGGTCGCCGCCTGAGTCGACGAACTCCACTAACATCGTCAGACCCTGGCGCCACCGGTGCTCGTCGGGATCCCAGTCCCAGCCGGGCAACGCGGACAGCGCGTCGATCTGGGCCGGTGACAGCAGGCCTGCCGCGTAGTCGGCGCGCTGTCGCGCACACCAGGCCTGCAGATCGACGCCACCCGCCCGGCGGGGGTAGGGAGGTGTGGCGCCGCCGCGGTGTCGACGGGCGGCGGCGGTCGCCGACCGCAGGGCGGTCCGCCACGCGCCTGGGGGCGGGTCTCCCCAGTGCCAGCCGGGCACGGCCTCCACGTCGGCGATGATGTCGGGGTCCAGGTGGCCGTTCCAGTAGTTCGCGCGCAGAGCGCTGATGCAGCGGCCCAGCGCGACGCCGTAGGCGCGGGTGCGGGGCGGGACGTCGACGCTGTGGCGGTGCTGCTCGTAGCGGCGCAGCGCCGCAAGGACGACTGCCCATGGGGTGGGTTGGGCCTCCCCGGAGGCCGGTGGGTGCGCGCAGCACAGCGTGCCGGTGGTGTTCACCGCCGTTGCGTGGGGGTGTCGTTCTGCAGCGCGAGGATTGCCGCGACCGGGTGTACCTCGTCGTTGCCGAGCAGCGCCAGTGCGGCGCAGTGCCCGCCACGGGGAGCGGTTGTGGGGTAGCCGGAGCGCACCCAGCCGACGAACCGCGCCACGACGCTTCCCGGTGCGGTGTTCATGACGTCGCCGCCCCGGCGGGCAGCTGGGGCTCAATGTTCAACTCTGTCAGCAGATCTCGGATCCGGTCGTCGAGGTTGTCGAAGATGCAGTCGACCCTGCTTGGGGCACAACCGGCGGGGTCGTCGATCTTCCAGTTCTGGTAGCGCGGCCCAGGCAGGACGGGGCACGCATCGCCGCAGCCCATGGTCACCACGACGTCCGCGGCGCGGATGATCTCCTCGGTCCACGGTTTGGGGTATTCGCCGGAGATGTCGATGTCATGTGCGGCCATCGCCGTCACGGCCTCGCTGTCGACAACGCGGCCGGGCATCGAGCCTGCCGACCAGGCCACGGCGCGGTCGCCGGCCAATGCGGTGAACAATCCCATCGCCATCTGCGAGCGCGCGGTGTTGTGGGTGCAGACGAACAAGACAATGGGTTTCTCGTCGCGGGGGTGCCCCTCGACTGTGGCGAGCGCGGTGAGGCGTTGCCGGGCGAAGCGTTCGGCCAGCAGCGGCAGATAGTTGGTGATCGCCGCGCCGAGGGCGAGCGTGTCGTAGGAGGAGTACAGGAACTCCTCGATGGTCTCGATGCTGAACGTGTCGGCGTAGTCGCGACACATCCGGGTGGCCGCGGTGTGCATGGCTTGCCGCTGGTCGACCGACAGCGCCGCACGCGGCGACAACACGCTGGTCACATTCCCCTCCTTAGGTACCGACCGCATGGGCGAGAGTGCTGATGCGCCCGGACAATTCATCGACCACGGCGTCAAACGCCGACGGCTGCGCGGCGGTCACCGGGTCGGGGACCGACCAGTGCAGCCGCGCCAGTCCGGTGGGTAGATGCTCGTGGGCGTTGTCGCAGACCACCACCACCAGGTCGTCGGGGCGCAGCACATCGTCGAGCAGTTGGGGTTGCTGATCGGCGAGCGTAAGGCGGTGGCGCTGCGCGGCATCGACGGCCAGCGGGTTGATCTGGTCGGCGGGGTGGGTGCCCGCCGAGGTGGACGGAATGGCTGACTGCTGGTTCCACAAGGCGGTGGCCAGCTGGCTGCGCGCCGAGTTCTGCGTACAGACGAACACCACCCGCGACGCAGGAGATGACGTCACCGGCAGCAGATCCCGCAGGCCGGTCGGGGCGAGCCGCACATAGGTGCGGCGACGATCGGCGTGCGACGTGTCGCGCAGCACCAGGCCGCTGGCCTGCAGCACGTTGAGGTGATGGGCCACCAAGTTCGACGGCATGGATAGCGCGGTCTGCAGTTCCGACGGCGACGCGTCACCGAGCGCCAGGTAATCCACGATTCGCAGACGGTGGGGGTCAGCCAGCGCGGCGTGCATGGCCACCCGCTGCTCCACCGACACCGATCGCTCAATATTCATTGCCTCAATGATGGCTGAGTCATTAGGGGTTTGTCTAGAGGCTGGCGGCGCGGGTGGGGCTTCTGGTTGGGCGGGGAGCGCCGGGACGATGGCGGTCGAGTGGGGGGCGGCCAGATGCGGTTCGGCGTCGTCGACGAGGACCGGGGCCAGGCGGTATCCGGCGCCGCGGACATTCCAGATGAGGGGGCCGCCGTGGGTGCGTTCCAGCGGCAGTTTGGCGCGCAGGCGTTTGACGTGCACGGCGATGCTGTTGGTTTTTTGCGACTGGCCCCACACGACGGCGGCGATGTCTTCGGCGCTGCACACCCGGCCGCGTTGGGCGCAGAAGAACAGCAGGACCTCGAGTTCGCGGGCGGTGAGGATCGCGGTGTGCCCGTGCAAGGTGGCTTGGTGGCTGGCGCGGTCGACGCGCAGCGGCCCGGCGGTCACGATGTCGTGCGGTGCGGGCGGGGGCGTGGAGGTCAACGCAGTCGCCTCTCGTGGCGGTGTCGGCAGCAGACGGCCTGCGTGTAGGCCGTCTGCTCATTGTGGTCGTCGACGACGACACCGCCACGGTGCAACGTTGGTGTCGGTGCTGTTAGCCGAATCGGCCGCTGATGTAGGCCTCGGTGCGCGGATCTTCGGGGTTGGAGAACAGCGCCTCGGTGGTGGTGTATTCGACGAGCTTGCCCAGCCGTTTTCCGTGTTCGTCGGCCTCGGCGGTGAAGAAGGCGGTGCGGTGGGAGACCCGGGCGGCCTGCTGCATGTTGTGGGTGACGATGATGATGGTGAACTGCTCGGCCAGGCCCACCATCAAATCCTCGATTTTGGCGGTGGCGATGGGATCGAGCGCTGAGCACGGCTCGTCCATCAGGATCACCTCGGGGCGGGTGGCGATGGTGCGCGCGATGCACAGCCGCTGCTGTTGGCCGCCGGACAGGCCGGTGGCGTTCTGCTTGAGTTTGTCTTTGACTTCCTCCCACAGGGCCGCCCCGCGCAGCGCTTCTTCGACCACATCGTCCATGCTGGCGGGCTTCATGCCGGTCACCCGCGGCCCGTAGGCCACGTTGTCGTAGATGGATTTGGGGAACGGGTTGGGCTTCTGGAACACCATGCCGACCCGGCGGCGCAGTTCGATGACATCCACGCCGTCCTGGTGAATGTCGGTGCCGCGGAAGCGGATTGTGCCATGTACTCGCGCTGAGGGCACCAGGTCATTCATCCGGTTCAAGCACCGCAGCACGGTGGACTTGCCGCACCCGGACGGGCCGATCAGGGCGGTGATCTCGTGGCGCTGGAAGGCCAGGTTGACCCCGGCGACGGCCAGGAAGTCGCCGTAGCTGACGCCGAGGTCCTCGGTGGTGATCATGCCGGCGGACACCTTGGTCTGCGACGGCGGTGTGGGTACCTTCCTGGTGTTCAGCTTGGCGAGGAGGGCTTTGTCCTGCTCGTCGAGATCAGCGGACGCGGCGGTGGGCAGGGTGGCGGGGGTGGACTCGTTCATGAGGAAGTCTTTCTGGAAGTGGGGGTGGTCGGTCACCAGCGGCGCTGGAAGCGGTTGCGCATCCAGATCGCCAACGCGTTCATCGCGAGCAGGATGATCATCAGCAGCAGGATCGTGGCCCAGGCCAACTTCACGTTGTCGGCTTCGGGTAGCTTGACCAGGTTGAAGATCTGCACCGGAAGCACGGTGTAGCGGTCGAGCACCCCGTCGGGATTGACCGTGACGAACACCGTGGCCCCGACCAGGATCAGTGGCGCGGCCTCGCCGATGGCCCGCGACAGCGCCAGGATCGTGCCGGTGGCGATACCGGACACCGCCGACGGCAGCACCTGTCGCCAGGTGGTCTGCCATTGGCTGGCGCCCAACGCCAGCGAGGCATCCCGGATGTCGCGGGGCACCGCCCGCAACGCCTCGCGGGTGGTGATGATGATGACCGGCAGGATCAGCAGCGCCAGTGCCGCCGAGCCGGCCAGTGCAACCGGCCCGATCGACAGCGGTCCGCGCACCACGAACGCCAACGTCAAGATGCCGTAGATGATGGTGGGCACCGCCACTAGATTCTGGATGTTCAGTTCGATCAGCCGGTTCCACCACCGGGTGTTGTCGGCGTATTCCTCCAGGTAGATGGCGCCGGCGATGCCGACAGGCAAGGCCAACACGATGGTGCCCAGCATCACCCACAGCGTGCCGAAGATCGCTGACTGCACCCCGGAGGTTTCGGGCCGCAACCGTGAGGGCTGCTCGGAGATCAATGCCCAGTCCAGCCGGGAGAGGCCTTCCACCAGGATCGCGCCCAACACTGCGAGCAGGAACAGACACGAGACAACCAGGCACGCCCATAGCGCTGCGGCGAACACCACCGAGCCGATGTCGGGCTTGGTCTTGTTGTCGGTGCTCAGGTCCGGGCGGGCCACGGGCGGATCAATCGTTTGCGAAGTCATCAGTAGGCCTGTCGATATTTGCGCACCAAAGCGATGCTGAAGATGTTGATCACCAGGGTCATCAGGAACAGCAGGGCCCCGACCGCGAACAGCGAGTAATAGACCGGGCTGCCCTGCGGGGCGTCACCGCTGGCGACCTGGGCGATAAATCCCGTCATGGTCTGAGCGCCCACCAGCGGATTGATCGTGAACACGGGCTGGCTGCCCGCCGCGATCGCGACGATCATCGTCTCCCCGACCGCCCGCGACATGCCCAACACGATCGCGGCCACGATTCCGGACAGGGCGGCGGGAATCACGACCCGCACCGTGGTCTGCATGCGATTGGCTGACAACGCATAGGACCCTTCGCGCATCGCTCGCGGCACCGCGGACATCGCGTCCTCCGACAGCGAGGCCACCGTCGGCACGATCATGAAACCCATCACGATGCCCGGGGACAGGTTGTTGAAGATCTGCGCGCCGGTCACCGACTGCAGCACCGGGGTCAGCAGTGTCAACGCGATGACGCCGTAGACCACTGTCGGCACGCCGGCCAGGACTTCCAGGATGGGTTTGACGGTGCGTCGGACACGCTCGCTGGCGTACTCCGACAAGTAGGTGGCCGCACCCAAACCCAGGGGTACCGCCACCGCGAGCGCGATCACGGTCGTGGTCAGCGTGCCCATCACCAGCGGCAGCACCCCCCACTGCTTATCCGTCCACGACGTCTTGGCCCCGAAGCCGGCCGTCCAGGTGGTACCGGTGAGGAATTCGACGATGCTGACGTTCTGGAAGAACGTCAGCAGCGGGGTCAGCAGCGCGATCACGATGCCCACGGTGACGGCCACCGACAGGAACGCTGAGGACGCCAGCAGTGCCTTGATAACGGCTTCGCCGGGGCGGCGGCGACCGGTGATCAGGTCACCGCCGGCGCCCAGACCAGGATCGGTCGGGGCGCCCGCGGTCACAGACTGTGAACTCACTTGCCTTCCTTGGCGTGCAACGCGTCGAGGTCTGCACGTGCCGTCGCGAGCTGCTCCTCGGTCAACGGGATGAACTTGGCCGCTTCCACGATGTCGGTGTTGGAATCCAGGTAGAAGTCCGCGAACGCCACCACCTGCGGCTTGGCCAGGCCAGCGTCGGAGACGTAGATGAACAGTGGCCGCGACAGCGGCTTGTAGGTGCCGTCCTGAGCGGTCTGCACCGACGGAGCCACACAGCCGTCGCCGCCGTCGACCTCGATGCCCTTCACCTTGTCGGCGTTGGCTTCCAGGTAGGAATAGCCGAAGTAGCCCAGCGCGCCCTTGGTGGCCGACACACCCTGCACCGTCACGTTGTCGTCTTCGGTGGGGTTGTAGTCGGTGCGGCTAGCACCTTCTTCCCCGTTGATGGCCTGAGTGAAGTAATCGAAGGTGCCCGAATCCGACCCCGCACCGAACAACTGCAACGGCTCATTCGGGAACGACGGGTCGACCTCATTCCAGTTCTTGACCGTCGAGCCCGGCGCCCAAATCTTCGTCAACTGGTCCACCGTCAGGCAGCTCGCCCAGGTGTTCTCCTTATTCACCACCACCGACAGCGCGTCGTTGGCCACGATCAGCTCGCTGTATTCGATGCCGTTCTTGGTGCAGATTTCGATCTCACTGTCCTTGATCGGCCGCGACGCATCCGAGACGTCGGTCTCGCCGGCGCAGAACTTCTCGAACCCACCGCCGGTGCCCGAGGTGCCCACCGTGACGTTGACATCCGGGTGCTGCTCCATGAACAGCTCCGCGGCCGCCGACGACAGCGGCTCAACCGTGCTGGAGCCATCAATGACGACCGGACCAGACACTTGGCCCTCCACTCCCGAGGCGCCGCCGTTGCCACCCCCACCGCAGGCCGTCAACGCCAATGCGGCGGCCGCACCCATCGCCGCCCAGCCCGCGCGCTTCCGAAGGCGGATCTTCACATGCATCTCCTCATCGCTGAGACACCTCGAAGTCCACATCCAGGTGCCGGTTCATCGTTCTGTCGGGTACACAAAACACAAGTAGTATGAACGGAATATGAACTGACATTGACAGTGCCAGACATGTCTCGCGAGCACCGCTGATCATCTAAGGGAGATGCCGAAGGGCGCATCCGCGCGAGCACTAGCGCGATGCAGTGCGGGCGTCGAGTCGCCCCAGGTGCTGGGCGGGGCTGATCCTTTGTTGCTCGCACCGGCAGACAGGCAGCGCACCTGTGATCCGACGTGCGCCCTCGGCTGCGGCGACGGGTTCGCACACCTGCGTCGATGACGGGTTTAGCCGGTGAGTTTGTCTTCGCGCGGAACGGAGCCTATCCGGGTCCGCGTGCAATCGGTTCCCGCTGCAGATGAACCAGCGGCCCGACCGTCAGCAGGGGCCGAAAAAGCGTGGGACGGTACCGTCGTTGATGCCGGTACTAGCGAACGGCGCCGGACAACAGAGTCCGTGTCCATACCTGGGCGGCCATCTGGGTGGCATCCCACGGTGATCCCAGCGGCGGGGTGTAGGACAGGTCCAGCGCCGAGAGTCCGTCAACGGTCATCTCATGGAAGAGTGCGGTGGCGTAGGTGTCGACCCGTTTCGACACTTCGGCACTGCGGTGGCCGACGAGTTGGGCACCTAAAAGGCGGCCGCTGCGTTGGTCGCCGGTGATCCGGATGTGGATGGTGGTGGCGCCAGGGTAGTAGGCCTTGTGGTCATCCGGGGTGGCCGCGGTGGTGACCGGTGTCCAGCCTCGGTCGGCGGCGAGTACTTCGTGGTCGCGCAGGCCGGTACGGGCGGCCACCAGGTCGAAGACTTTGACGACCTGGGTGCCGAGGCTGCCGGCGAAGCGTGCCGCTCCTCCGAGGGCGTTCTCCCCGGCGACGCGGCCCTGCTTGTGGGCGGTGGTGCCCAGCGGCAGCCACGTCGGGCCGAGGAGACGGTGGTGGGTGTGCACGCAGTCCCCGGCGGCGAACACATCCGCCAGGTTGGTGCGCATGGACTCGTCGACGGCGATGGCACCTTTGATTCCGAGTTCGGCGCCGGCATCGGCGGCCAGCTCCACATCAGGCTTCACACCGACCACGACGAGCACGAAATCGACTGTCTGCTGCAGTGTTTCGCCGCCCCGGTGGGCGGTCACCGTCAACGCGCCGGTGGCGGTGCGGGTGACGGCGGAGACAGTGGTGTTGGTGAGGACCTGCACGCCGTGGCGTTCCAGTTCGTCGTGGACCAGGGCGCCCAGCTCGGGGTCGACGGTCGGGAGCACTTCGGGGAGCGCCTCGATCTGGGTGACGGCGATCCCGCGGGTGGTGAGTCCTTCAGCCATTTCCAGGCCGATGTAGCCGGCGCCGATGATGACCGCGGTCTTGGGGTCGCGCTGTTGTAAGGAGTCCATGACGGCGAAGGTGTCGCCCATCGAATGCAGCAGGTGCACGCCATCTTTGGGGCCGAGTGCGCCCGGTCCGGTCAGGCCGTCGATCGGTGGGAGGGCGCTGACGGCGCCGGTCCCCACCACCAGGGCGTCATAGGACAGTTCAGTGGGCGCCCCGGTGGGGTCGAGGATGTCGAGGGTGTGCTCGGCGACGTTGATTCGGGTGGCGCGGGTGTCGGTGAGGACCCGCATGCCGGTGGCGGCCAGGTCGTCGGCGCTGCGGTGCGCCAGATTGCTCCAGTGCGTGACCTCCCCGGAGACGTAGTACGGGATGCCGCAGATGGAGAAGTTCGGGTAGGCGTCGGCGACGACCACGGTGACGTCAGTGCTGGGGTCGAGTTCACGGATGCGTAGGGCGGCGCTGATTCCGGCGTCGCTGCCGCCGATCGCGACGATGTGGCGTGCGGGCATGACGAAGTCTCCTCGGTGGCATCGAGAGGGAAAAGGGTTTTGTGCCGCCGCGCTGCAGCTGCGAAACCGGGTTTGGGTGGGTGTCAGGACGTGGAACTGGTCAGCGCGGTGTGCAGCTGCTGGACGCGGGTGGCGATGTCGTCGCGGACCAGGCGCATCCGGTCCAGGCCGTCGATGCCGCGCTCAGACGGTTCGTCGGTGTCCCAGTTCTCCACGCGCGTGCCCGGCAGCGGATCCAAGGTGGCTTCGCGGCCGAGGGTGACCACGAGGTCGACATCGCGAGCCAGCTCGTAGTCGACCGGCTTGGGCTGCTCAGCGGTGATGTCGACACCCACTTCGAGAAGGGCCTGGGCGGACAGCTCGTTGACCGCGGTGCCGGGTTTGGTGCCGGCCGAGTACACGATCACCGTGTCGCCGGCAACCTGGCGCATCAATCCGGCGGCCATCTGCGATTTGCCGCCGTTTTTCACGCACACGAACAGCACCGAGGGCTTTGAGGATTCGCTCATCGGGTCAGGCCTGTCGGGCGGTGACGTTGAGTTCGGCGAGCAGGCGTCGGACACGTTCTTCGATGTCGTCGCGGATGGGTCGGACCGCATCGACGTCTTGGCCAGCGGGATCGGGTAACTCCCAGTTCTCGTAGCGCTTGCCGGGAAAGATGGGGCAGGCATCGCCGCAGCCCATGGTGATCACCACGTCGGCGGCCTGGACGATCTCGTCGGTCCAGGGCTTCGGGAACTCGCTGGTGATGTCGATGCCGACCTCGGCCATCGCCTCGACAGCCGAGGGGTTGATGGCATTACCGGGTTCGGAGCCACCCGACCACGCCACCGCGTCCTCGCCGGCGAGGTGGGTGAAGAAACCCAGCGCCATCTGGGAACGACCCGCGTTGTGGGTGCACAGGAACAGCACGGTGGGCTTGCCGTCACTGATCTTGCCCTCCACTCGAGCCAGGGCGTGCAGGCGTTGGCGGGCGAACCGTTCGGCCAGCAGCGGAAGGAAGTTGGGGATGGTGGCGCGGCCGGCGAACTGGTCATAGGAGGTGTGCAGGAACCGTTCGATCGTCTCGACGCCGAAGCTGTCGCCGAAATCGCGCTCCAGCCGTGTCGCCGCGGTGGTCAGGGCGTGCTGTTGATCGATGGACAGGTCGCGGTGCGGCCGGACGGCGGCGGGGCTGTTAGACATGGTGCTACGACTCCTTCGTCGTCGAGATAGTGGCTGAAGATGCAGTGCTCTGATCGGCGAAACGTCGCCGCAGGGCCAGTGATACGTAGACCAGGGCGACCAGGACGGGGACCTCGATAAGGGGGCCGACCACCCCCGCCAGGGCTTGGCCGGAGGTGGCACCGTAGGTGGCGATCGCGACGGCGATGGCCAACTCAAAGTTGTTGCCCGCCGCGGTGAATGCCAGCGTCGTGGTGCGCTGATAGCCCAAACCGATCGCGGCGCCGAGCAGATAGCCCCCACCCCACATGATCGTGAAGTACACCAGCAGGGGCAGCGCAATCCGCACCACATCCAGCGGCTGGCTGGTGATCTGATCGCCCTGCAGTGCAAAGAGAATCACAATGGTGAACAGCAGGCCGTACAATGCCCACGGCCCGATCCGGGGCAGGAACTTCGACTCGTACCAGTCGCGGCCCTTCGCCTTCTCCCCGAGCCGGCGCGACAGGTAGCCGGCCAGCAGTGGGATGCCCAAAAAGATCAGCACCGACTTGGCGATCTGCCACGGCGAGGTGGCGATGGTGGTCTGCTCCAGGCCCAGCCAACCGGGCAGGACTGACAGGTAGAACCAGCCCAGGACGGCGAACATGATGACCTGAAAGATCGAGTTCAGCGCGACCAGGACGGCGGCGGCTTCGCGGTCGCCGCAGGCCAGGTCGTTCCAGATGATCACCATGGCGATGCAACGGGCCAGACCGACGATGATCAGCCCGGTGCGGTACTCGGGCAGGTCGGGCAGCATTAGCCACGCCAGGGCGAACATCAACGCCGGACCGAACACCCAGTTCAAGAACAACGAGGACAGCAGCAGTTTGCGGTCGCCGGTCACGGTGTCGAGGCGGTCATAGCGGACCTTCGCCAGCACCGGATACATCATGATCAACAGGCCGAGGGCGATCGGCAACGAAATACCGTCGACCTGAACGCTTTCCAGCGCGGTATTCAACCCCGGAATCCCCCGACCGAGCAGTAGCCCGGCGACCATCGCGACACCGATCCACACCGGCAGGAACCGATCCAGGGTGGACAACTTGCCCACCACCGGCGTCGAGGAATTCGAGGCCACCGTGTCGGTCATGCCGTCACCCCTGCCAAGGCTGCGGTATCGAGATCCAAGAGCGCTGCGATCTCACGCAGCGCCTCGGGGACCACGGCGTAATACACCCACGACGCCCGGCGTTCCGACGTCAGCAAGCCAGCGTCGCGCAGCACCTTGAGATGATGCGACACCGTGGGCTGCGAGACATCAATCCCACCCGAGACGTCACAGACGCATGCCTCACCACCGGAATGACTGGCGATCGCACTGAACAGCCGCAGCCGCACCGGATCAGCCAGCGCCTTCAACTTTCTAGCCACCTCGACTGCGGTCGGCTCACTCAACGGCTCACGCAGCAGCGGCGGCGTCACGCAACACGCGTCCGCGACCGCGCCCTCTGGATTCGACATACATCGATATTGACAGACATCGAATCTGCGGGCAAGCGAACACTTGGTGAACTCGCGCTGATAGTGATCAGGTCTTCACTCTGTCCGAGCGAGCCGCCCGCTCTGTATGTCACCAGCCAGCACGAGGGCTGACAGAGGCAGCCTTGCCGGTGCTGTCAGAACGTGCGCGGGGCCAGAAGTACTGGGGCCGCGTCGGCTAGGGCTGCGAGTCTGGCCGCCTTGCGGTCGGCGTGCTCAATGGTGATGCGCAACTGATTCACGTCGCCCAGCCACCGGTTCTTGTGGGCTTCGTCGACCTGGGCGCGAAGGTTGTCGCGAATCGCGTCGAGCCTTTCAGCCTGGGAGGGCTCTACCTCGCAAAAATCGCAGCGAAGGCAAGCATGTTCATGAGTGCAGTCAGATCCGTAGGGACGATGGCAGTTGCCGAGCGCAATCCGGCGCTGGCCGAAGTGCTCGATGAAGTCGTCCCACTCAACTTGTGTGGGCTCACGGTATTCGGCGGAGGGTCGCGCTTGTCTGCGGTTGTCGATGAAGCGGTCGTACGCTTCGAAGACATCTTTCTGATACACCGCGGTGTATCCACGGGTGACTTCGATGTTGTTGTGGCCCACGATCCTTGCGGCCAGATGAATGGGAAAACCAGCGTTGACGATGTCGGTGATGAAGATGCGACGGAAGTCATGGGGCGTGAAATAGAGCGCGGCACCATCGGCGCCCGTCAAGCCCATGTCGTTGGCCAACTCCGACAGCCATTTTCGGACTGTGCATTGGTTGATGACGCGGGAACGTCCGCCCTCGCGGATCTGGATCAGATGTGGCAGCGGCGCCGATACTTGGCGCTCCTGCGTGTCGATACGGCAGCACAGCGGGACCCGGCCGTCGATGCTGACAAACTCCACCAGTCTCGCCAACGTGGTCGTCAACTCCGGGCTGCAGGGAAATATCCGCTCTTGATCGGTCTTGCTGGGTGCGATCTGCAGGAGCGGGATCACGGTGCCATCGGGCTTGCGGTACTGCTTAATGCTCAAGTGGGTCAGTTCGAGCATCTCTTCGATCCGGATGCCGGTGTGACGCAGGATCTCGATGATCGTCCACGTCATGAAGGCGCGGGTAACGTTGTGGTGTAGGTCCACTCGTGTCTCTGCCCCATCTCGCAGGGTGTTGATGCGTACCCGATCGGCGTGTTTGCGCGGGGCGTGCTTGATGTAGGTGTTCCCCTGCACGGAGAAGGGTTCTTCGACCGGCGCGGTCTTGGCTGCGTCTTGCAACTCGACGGCTTGCAGGTAGGCGGCTCGGGCCGCGGCGACGAGTGCATCGATGTGCGGTGCGAGGGTGCGGGTGCGTGCTTGCATGCGGTGTGCCCGCTGGGCCCGGCGCTTCTGTTGACCTCGGACGTCGCGGATGCTGACCGGACACGCGACAGCCCAGTGCGCCCACGTTGAGGGATCCTCGTGGGCCCAGGCGGCCACATCGAGGTAGAAGCTGCGGACCGCTCCCAGAATGCTCTCCGCGTGGCGGCGCGGTGTTCCGTCTGGTTTGGTGCGCAACCACTCCTTCCATGCTGTCGCCTGGGCTCTGGTCAGGCTGATTGTGTCGATGCCGGGATTGGCGTCTTCGATCGGCTTCCAGAACAGCTTCACCAGGTTTCGGCTTGTTCCGTCGAGGCTGGCGTAGTCTTGGCCGGCGGCGATTTCAGCAAGGTAGGCAATCAAGAGCCTGCGAACGCTGGGGGCTCGCACGTCGAAGCGGTCGACCAGTTCGGTGGGATTGAGGCGTTTGGCTATTAGGTAGCGCCGCAGATCGTCGGCTTCACCGGCGAACAGCCCGCCGCGGCGTCCGTAGTGCCACATGGCGTGAAGATCGCCCGGCGTCCTGCCGGTCGTGGTCAGAAATTTTCGGTAGCCCAACACGTGCTGGCTCTGCAACTCGGTGATTGGCAGTCCGTTGACGATGCTGATGCGCACAAGGTGGGTGACGGCTCGCCACGTCTTCAGTTCGGGTGCGCCCTCGTGCTCGGCAGCGGCGAAGTAGCGATCCCACGCCGCGGGTTCGTGGGTGGTTGTCCAGTCGCGGTAGAAACGGGCCTGTTTGTTCTCGATCAGCCAGTCGTAGCCTGGGCGAATCACGCCCAGGAGAATGAGGGCATTGATTGACAGCCGCGCCCCAAGCCGCGTGTATGAACCCGTCGACAAGGCGGGACACCAAGCTTTCGGCTGGTTGTCGGAATCGCTGGCTTTCCAACGGTCTTGATAGCTTTCGCCGGCGTAGCCGTCCAACCAGTCCAGCAGTCGGCTCAGCCAGAGCCGGGCGCCGCTGCGGGCTTCGGCCTCACTGCGATACTTCGCACTCATCCGCGCCATCACCAGAGGAAGCCCGGAAGCAATGATGCGCTCGCGTTCAACGGCGGTGACGGTGTTTCCGAACCACGGGTGGTTCTCGGCCATCGGCGACAACGGCGGCAACACTTCGACTGGATGGTTGGCGAACACAGACGAACTCACCAGTGACTGTGCACGTGTAAGAACCCGCGGCATCAGAAGGTCCGCCCAAACAACACCTGGAGGTCTTCTGCCGCGTAGCCCTTCCCCGGCACGGGTGGAGGCATAGGGGGCTTGCTCCAGTGCTGGTCGAGTTTGTCGATGAGTTCGGTGAGGCTGGGCCGCAGGTAACGGGTAGTGCTGGCGATCGACGAGTGGCGCATCAGCTCCTGCATCTCCGCGATCGTCATGTTCTCGTCTTGCGCGAGCCGCATGCAGAAAGTGTGGCGGAAGTCGTGCATGGTGACATTGGAGCCCAGTAGCGCGTTACTGCGCTCCAGGATCTGTCGCATAGCCCAGTAAGTCAGTGGCCGTCGGGAGCCGCGCAACGTCATCCAGACCGGCTCGTCTGGAGGCCCCACCGGGCGCTCAGCAAGATAGCGGGCGATCCAGAGATACGCTGCTGGACTGATGCGAACGAGAGCACGACTTCCACTGCCGCCCTTGGGAATGATCTCCGCTGTTTGATCCGCGGCATGAAGCAAACCCCGCCGCATACTGAGTAATTCGCTGGCTCGTAGGCCGGAAGAGATCGCGGTGGCGACGATGGCCCGGTCCCGGTTGGTTCTCAGCGTGGCGAACACCTCCTCGTAGAGGCCGTCGCTGAGTGCGCGCGGCGCTCGATCAGTCAACTTTTGCCGGTATGGGGCGCGCTTCTTCTCGTGATGGCTTGGACTGTCGAAAGGTTGACCATGTGCATCGAGTCGAGTGATATCTCCACGCGATTTCGGTACCGGATTCATCAGCGGCCCCAAGTCGGACTCGAGAGCGAACTCGTAGAAGCCGCTAAGAGCCGAGAGACGACGATTTATCGCCGACCGGGCGTACGACGAGTCGAGGTAAGGCTTGCCGGTCAGCTCATTCACCGAGCCCGGCGCGGGCCGGTGACTGTCCGATCCTCGGCGCCGTTGAGGATTCGCCCGACATCGGTACCACCGAACCCAATCACGAACTTCACTTCGCGTCGCGTTTGCCCAGGCAACGTGCACCGCATCGAGGAAACGAGTCCAGCTCAGCAGGTCATACGCATAGGCGCGCAACGTCGCCGGTGAGTTGTCGCAAGCGTCGAGATCGGCCAACCATAGATTGACGTGGACAATTTCTGCACCCGATCCGTCGACCAACCGCCACGGCAAGGACCCGGCCTCGCCATGCAGAACCGCACCGACCTTCGCGACATCGAGGCCCTCGACCGCTCTCAACTCGGCTTCGTCATCCATCACAGCCCCCGGTCCACAAGGTCAACGCTGCCGAGGTTAAACAGCCCGACCGACAAGCTCGCCCCTGCGTATTCTCGCCAAGTGCCCAGCCGAACTGCAGTTAACAAGACACCTCTTTATTCGTGCGTAGACGCGGTCGTGCCGGCGACGCTGAGACGGCTCGTCCTACCTACCTGCCTGCAATATGTCGGCTCCCGGTTCGTCACCTCCCTCAACAACGGACCTCCAGGTCCCGCAACCCAATCAATACTCCTCAACGCCAACTACAAACACTCCTACCGAATCCGAACCCTTCATGGCCCATCGCCCGCTACCATCGCTTCCAAGCAGACCATCAAACCCATTGGCTCGCAAGCAGATACAGACCGGCACATTGGCACAAGGTGTGCAATACTCGGCTTCGGGCGCTGGCGCGCCCGAACCCCGGCCGCCTGTCGGCGGCCTGTCCGGCTTGGTGAGGTGGTCTGGTGGCGGTGCGACCGTGCTGACGATCTCGCGGTTGAGTCGCTGGAGCATCGGCTACTACAACGACACCGCCAATCAGGCCCGGCAAGCCTCGATGGACCGTCAGGCCGCCGGCGGCGGCCTGGGCGAGTACTACTCCGAAGGCGACACCCGGGTCCCGACCTGGGTCGTGGTCGGCGACAAGGCCACCGTCGGTGAGGCCACCGGACTCGACGGCGCCGCACTTGACGGCGGGTTTGCTGACACCGAGGTAGCGGCACGCTGGCTCGACGACGGCGTGACGCCTAATGGGGAGGCCGGCCGGGCGTTCGGAACCAACGGGGTGCACGGGTTTGACCTGATGTTCGCCGCGCCCAAGAGTGTGTCGCTGCTGCGGTCGCTGACCGACGACGTGGCCGAAAAGGTCATGCAGAACGCCCACGTCAAAGCAGTCGAAGCCGCGATGACCTACCTGCACGAACACGCCGGGTACACCCGGGTGCACAACCCGCTGACCAGCAACAAAGACCTCCAGCGGCTGCCCGGGCTGGTCGCGATCGCCTATCAGCACGAGACGAGCCGCTGCGGGGACCCGCACCTGCACACCCATGTCATCGTGCCGAATCGCCAGGTCAGAGCTGATGGGCGGCTGGTGTCGATCGACTCCAAGTCGCTGTATCACGAAGCTAAAGCCGCCGGGATCATCTACCAGGCCACGCTGCGCCACGAGTTGCACGCCGAGCGGGGCTTCGAATGGCAGCCCGTCGACGAGCATTCCGGCATGGCCGAGATCGCCGGCGTCACTGCCGCGAGCATCAAGGCGTGGTCGCAGCGTTCGACGCGGCTGCGGGAATGGGCCAAAGACAACCTGGTCGTCGTCGACGGTGAGCCGACCGCCGCGCAGTTGGCCACCGCGCAGAAAGCCACCCGGCCCACCAAACCCGAGCAGCTCGCCTGGGACGAACTCAAAGCGATGTGGCGCACTGATGCGCGCGGTCTGGATCTGGACCGCGACGCGCACTTCGCCGCGCGCGCTGCGCGGCGCGCACAAGCGCACATCCCCGGGCGGGCGCGCATCGCCGCCGCGCTAGCGCGCATCGACAAGGCCGCGTTCACGCGCGCCGATGTCGTCGAGCTGGTCGGCGCGGTCATGCCCTACGGGGAAGATCCTGGTGAGGGCCGGGATGTCCGGGCGCACATCGAGGACCTCGCAGCGCGCATCGGTCTGCGGGTGAGCGCACCGCGCGCCGCACATGAGCGCGAAGGACACGAGAAATTCACGCTCACCGCGATCCTAAAAGAGGAGATGCGCGTACTCGACGCCGCAGGCGCTGCCGATGCGTGTGCGCGCTTAGATGTGCGCTCGAGCGAGCTGGCCGCGCTGTCGCCTGATCAGGCGCGCGCGGTGGCCACGATCGGCATGTCGCCGTGGTTGGTCAATCCGCTGTCCGCACCGGCCGGCGCCGGGAAAACCCACTCCCTGCAAGCCCTGCGCACCGCCGCTCACCGAGCCAACAGAGAGGTGCTGGTGCTCGCCCCCACCGGGACCGCGGTCGACCAAGCACTCGCTGACGGCGGCGGCGATCACGGGATGACCCTCGACAAAGCGCTGCACCAGCTCGACACCGGCACCCTGGCCCTCGATCACCGCACCGTGGTGGTCGTCGATGAGGCGTCCATGGTGGCCACCCCCAAGCTGCGGCAGCTGCTGGAGACCACCACCGCCGCTCGGGCGAAAACCGTCCTTGTCGGGGATCCCTACCAGCTGGCCCCGGTCAAGGCCCGCGGCGGCATGTTCGACCAACTGTGTACCGAGCTGCCCTGGACCCAGCGCCTCTCGCAGGTGTGGCGCATGCGCGATCCGGCCGAACGCGACGCCTCGCTGGCGATCCGCAACGGGCGCGGCAACCGGCTCCGCAGAGCGGTCCGCTGGTACCGCAGCCACGACCGGCTGCGCACCGGCGATCAGGTCAGCATGGCCGTCGACGCCCTCGCGGCCTACCTCGATGACCGCGCCGCCGGACGCGACACCCTGCTGGTCTGCGATACCTGGGACATCGCTGATGCGCTCAACCAGCGCCTCCACGACACCCTCACTACCGAGGGACCCGCCGCGCAGGTGGCCCGCGACCAAACGGTGCGGGTCGGCGACATCATCGTCAGCCGCGACAACGACGCCACGATCACCGTGCACCCCGGCCCCCACCACCGTGAAGGGCAGACAGTCAATCAGGTACGCAACGGCAACCGGTGGCGGGTAGCCGGTGTCGACGAAACCACCAACCGCGTCGCCGCCGAACGGCTCACCGACAAAGCCCGCGTCCTGTTCGACGGCGACTACCTACGCCAGCACGTCCACCTCGGATACGCCGTCACCGTGCACGCCGCTCAAGGTGTCACCGTCGACACCGCCCACACCGTGCTCGGCGAGACCGCCTCCCGCACCCAGGCCTACGTGGGGCTCAGCCGCGGCCGCCAGACCAACCACGCCTACCTCTACACCCGATTCAGCGGCGAAGCCGACCACGAACACAGCGCCCCTTCCGCGGGCATGCATGTGGCCCGGCGCGGCACCAAACACGCTGCCGCGCACGCTCTCGAGATGATCCTGGCCAACGACGACCGCGCCCGCACCATGCACATCGAAGCCGAACACACCGCCCGCGAACAGCTCCCCGACATCATCGGCGAGGTCCTCGACCGCCATGAGCAACGCCGCGGCACCTGGCGGGCCGCCTGGCGCGACCACACCCGCACCCAGCAGAATCGTCACCAGGCCTACGAGCGTTTCCGCGCCGGACTGGAGCGCAGCACCGAACGATCACGCTCCCGCGGTCGTGGCCGCGACGTCGGTGGCCTCGAACTCTGAGCCCTATGCCCAGACGCCTACGCGGTGAGCCAGAGCAGTCTGCGCTTCGTCCACGATCAGAGCGGTCTGCCATGTCTGCAGCGGCCCGTCTCGGGTCCACCCCGCGACGCTGCGCAAGGCAGGCCAGGTGATCGCCTTGACCATGGCGTAGCCGGGCCGCCCGGCGGCTTCGAGTTCGTCCAGAGCGCCACGCACGGACGCCGCCCACCGCGGCGCCAGCCACCCCGGAAGCCCCGCGACAGCGCCGCCGCGCGCATGTTCGGTGGCCGCAGTGAACTGAACTGAGGTGGTGACGTCAGCCATGATTTCGGCGGCTATCCGAGCTGTTGCTATGCCTTTCGCTGTGGCCCCGGCTACCCGTTCCAGCACCCCGTAGCTGTCTGGGCCTTCCCACACCAACGCGGCTGTGGCGGCAGCGATTGTCGCTTCAGCGGCTACCTCTAACGGATTCCACTGGTTGACCGATACGTCCGCATTCATCGAACACCGCCATCCTCATGGCCTACCCAAAGTTGGCGTTCAGCAGCGATGTGGTGGGCCAGATAGACCACCTCCCGGTGGTCTGGGGCACCGTGGCGCCACAACAGCAGCAGCTCGGCGAGCCGGGCCAAATTGTGCTGCACTCGCGCGTACGACGACGCCTCAGTGTCGGTGCCGATCCGGCCGGGCCGCTGCCCCGAGCTGTCGGTGATCGCCATCGGTAGCACGGCACTAGCGAGTTCGTCCCACTGCGCTTCGGTGATGGCGGTGCCTCGGTCGAGCTGGGTGGCGATTTCTCGCAGCAGCGGCGGTATCGGCAGTGACAGGAGTTCACTGGCCTGGGTGAACGTCACGTTCGCAGTCTGTCTGGTGATGGCCAGTGATTCGCGCACGTCGACCGGGGTTGCGGTGTCCAGCTGCGCGTAGGCGGCAGGATTGAGGGCCTGTAAGCGGTGTAGCCGGGTCTCATCCAACGAGGGCTGCACCACACCCCCGCCCAGGGGTGTATCGGCGGTGTGCATTTGGCAGTCGGCATAGTGCGGCACACCGGCGGCGCGGGCTGGCTGTGCTGATCCGCCGAAGCCCGTCGATACCGCCACCGCCCACAGCTCAATATTGGGATTCAGCGCGGTCACCGACTTCCCGTAAGCCACCATGGTCTGCGCTGGATTGATCCAGCCGAACCAGCGACGCCGAAAAGCGTTGTCCAACCCAGAATCCGAGAACAACGACTCCACCCCTTTGGGTAGATGCACCCCCGCCGGGATGAACCCCGCTCCCTCGCCGGATGTCACCACTGTCAGGGTTTTCGCAGGTGTCTTGAACACCCCCACACACCAGTCGATGGTGCCGTACTGGCGAGAAGCCTCCATCAGCTCCTCCACCAACGCGCACGCGTCGGCCAGCAACGGATCAGCCGCGGCCGATTTCGCTCCCGCCACCGCACCCGCAGCGGCCGCGGCACTTCCCGACGCCACCACTCCAGGAGGCAGCGGTGTTCCCGGCCCACCCGCAGCCGACGACGGCGGGGCTGCTGGTGCACCAGGCGGGGAGGACACAGACGCTGGAGACACCTGGCGCGGCGCAAGGTCGGAATTAAACGGCGGCAACGGACCCCCAGGAGCAGGTGCCGGTGACACCATCGGTGTCCCCACCGGCACAGCTGGCGCCGTCGATCCGCCCGCAGCCGCTGGCGGCGCGCTCTGTGCCACCGGACCGCCGCCAGCCGACACCGATGGCGCACCCCCAGCACTCGGAGACCCATACGCACCAGCCGTCGAACTCGCCGGTTGCGCGGGCGACGGGGCCACCGGCGGCGGCAACACCGAACCACCACCCGCCAGTCCTGCGTTGAACCCCCGCGAAAAATCAGAAGGAGGCGTCGGCGTCCCCGCACCCGACGCAGACGGCAGGCCAGCGCCCGCCGACGTTGACGACAACCCCGCTGCAGCCGGATTCGACCCAGAACCCAACGCGCCAGCATTACTGGCTGGAGCAATAGGCCCAGCTTCCGACAAGCCACCCGAGCCTGGCATCTTCAGTCCGCCGCCGACACCGCTGCCCGTAGACGACACCCCACTGCCGCCCGCCGGTGTAGTCATCGGGGCCATTGGCATCGGCGTTCCCGCCAAAGTGCCTTCTAGCGAGTCAGCCGTGGGTGGCTCACGCTTTGGTGTGTTTCCTTCTGTAGTGGCCGGCGTAGCGGGACTCGCACTTCCCTGGCTCTGCTCATCTGGGTTTGGCCCGTCCGATGCTGTGTCGTCGCCGACATCCGGGGTTTCTTTGCCATCAACTCCCGGTTCTAACTCTGCAGCGCGTGGTGGCTGCTCTTCGCCCTGCCCGGAGCTGAGGGGTTGCGTGCTGTGCGGCGTACCGGTGGGTGCGCAATCGGCCGTCGTTCCACCGGTACCGGATCCGCTTTGTTGACTGAGTCCCTGCAGTGTCGGATTCTCGCTGCTCTCAACTGCGCCTCCCGGTTGGCCGTCTATACGGCCAGCTTGCTCAGCGATGGCTGCGGCCGTATCAGTGGCCACCCCGAGCGCTTCGGCGGCGGCGGAGTTGATGATGGCTTCGGTCGCTGCGTAGAGTGCTGCCGCCGCTGCGCCCGCTCCCGAAGATGACGCGGTTGCGGAGAATTGCTGTTTGAGTCGGTCGACTTCTTCGTGGGCTTTACGGTCGATCTCGTCGATCCGATCTTGAGCGTGCCAGATCAGCTCAGCGGTTTCTTTGACAGCTTTGGCAATGTCGCCGTAAAGATCCGATTGATTGGTCACTGTCTGTGCTGTGCGGTAGCCGCGCTCGCACATAGCGTCGATTGTCTGTCCGGAGTTTGAGCTGCCGAGCTCCTCGACCGCCCCCCGAATCGCCGCTGCCGACGTGCTGAGGTTGACACTTTTCTGCTGAAGGGCATTCGCGGTTTCCAGCCATGCTTCCGGTGAAGTCCGGGGCCACGCCGGTCCCGCAATGCGCGGCGAGTACGGCCTAGAAGGTATCGACCGGGAACTGGCCGAGGTTGGCGCTACCGCTGCCATAGTTCAACCCCTAGCGCCGCGCACACTTGAAGGGGTCCATTGAGAGCCGCAACGCCGTCTGTCCAGATCGCTCGATCAGAATCGGGTGAGGGTCCGGGGCGCAGCCCGTCAACAAACAGCCGTAGATCGTCGATATAGCGCTGCAGTGTACGAGTCAGATACCGTGGTGGTTCGGCGTGTGCGTCGAGGACTTCCTGCGCACGAGAAGCCCAATCCTCAGTCCTAGCAACAAAACTCGGAATTTCCGCGTTGCGTTCCGGGGAGCCCGGCTCGCCTAGCCCTGTAAACTCTGTCTTGCTCCTCGAACTTTCCTTGATCAGCGGCGCGATCTCTGCGCACAGCACCTGATCACCCGCTGCGTCGTCCAACGCCGGTGTCGCGGGTGGTGATGGCTCGACCCGACTCGTCTGACCGGGCTCACGTACCAATCCGAGCAAAGCAACCACCAGAGCGGCGGTGGAAAGCAGTACCGCCAGCGAGGCCAGTCCTAACGACAATCCTCGACCACTTCGTGGGTGAGGGTGCAGCGGTTGAGGGGCCAGTACAGGCCCCGTCCCGTGTGCGCCTGAACTCGGGTGCATGCCTTAAGCCTAAAGGCGGACATCGACGCCGGCGTGCACAAGCTGTTACGTCGTATATCGAGAGCCTTTGCAGCACTGCCGATTTAGCGCATCAGCGCAGGCACATCAGGTTGAGCGTCGCCACGCGGCGTCCATAACGTCGGAATTGTTCACGTCGTTGGCGGCGTCGGCGGCGCGGTGCAGATCGTCGACCGTCATGCTGCGCGGTGCTCTTGTCGGGTCGTCGAGACCGGGCGAATCGTGGCTGGGCGGGTTCATCTGCTCGCGGATGGCAGCCACGCGAGCTGCACGTTGCGGGTCAGCCAACAGTTTGGCCAGGCGGGCGCTGCCACGATCTTGGGCGGTCACGTTAATCTCCCTAGGTCCGGTGAACCGTTGCACGTTCAGGATTGTCGTAATTCGCGGTAGCGGGTGGGTGTCAGCTCCTCGCTGGAGGAGACCCGCAGCTGGCCCGGGCGGGTGCGTTGTTCGTAGGCGGTTATCACCAGCCCGACGCCGCTGGCCGCGGGCACCAGGACACCCTGCACATGGAGGAACCAGGCGGCATGGCCAACTACTTGGCAGGCCGACCAGTCATCGCCATGGATATCGTCGTCGTCGAGGCCGACCGCTTCGCGGGCTTCTGTGGTCGTCAGATCCAGCACCGCCAGCTCCTCGACCGCCACGGTATGCACCCGGTAGGCGGCTTCGAGCATCTTCTCTGCGGTGGTGGATGCCGCCTGTGCCGCCCGGTCCACTTCGACCATGCACGCCTGGGCGGAATCGGTTAGATAGATCGCCGGGAACAACGAGGCGGGGTTCCACCTGCCGCCGAATCGCCGCGCTCCCTCGCCAGATAATGGGTCGCGGTGGGCGGTGGTGTAGCGGTAGCACGTTCCTGACCACGTGACGGTGCCGCGCGCATCAATGCGCTGCACCATGCCCTCGTCGAGCCCGTTGTTCACACAAAGACCCCTTCAGCCATCGCGTCGATGAGCGCCAAGACGCGTTGATACTCACCGTCTCGCACCAGGTCGGCTGGTTTGGCGTGGGCCAGCAGGCGGTTCGGCGAGAACATCCATACGTTGGCTTGATCGCGCGGAAGTACTTCGGACAGGGCGTCCGCGACATACGCCAATTCGATGAGTCGTTGCTTGTTGAGGCGTTGTGGGACGACCTGACCGGAGGTCCATCGCGCCACCGAACGTGCGGAGGCGTCGACGATGCCGCCGACCTCCTCGTAGGTCAATCCCAAGCGCTCGATCGCACTCGACACGGTCGAGGCGAGCGCGTTAACTGCCATATTTGTCCGCCTGTCTTCCTTTTGTCGGTCTCTATGTCATGTATTCTGTCACGAAACGACGCCCGCAGGCGAGAGGAAGTTTCACGACGATGGGGATTCAGTTTCGTCTTGGACCCAACGATCACAAACCGGTCGAAGATTTCCTGTCCCGCGAGCACACCGGCACCGCGGCGATCACCCTCGACACCAAAGCTGCGCGTCATCAGAAAGATGCTGCCGCTGCCGCCATCGAAGCAGGGTTGTCCGTGTACTGGGAGCCAGCAGCAGAGCGCCTCGCCGCCCCCGGATATGACCTGGAAAAGCTGCCTCTCTGGACAGGTCAGCCCTACGACATCGACTCCCTGTCTGGCAACCTTGCAGCACGCGCCGCCCTGGTCGAGTTGACCATCGACAAGCACCCCGAGCTGAGCACGCACATCACCGCACCGCACTTCTACGTCACAGATGAGCGCACCGCGCGCCTGAATATCGACCTAGCTGAACGCACCCGGATCGCCGTCGGACAGGACAAGTCCACCCGGGCCGTGATCACCGTGGCGACCACGGTGATCACCCGCCTCGGCATCGATCTGGCCGCCGAATACGCCGGCGCCGGCATCGCTGACATCGAGATCCGGTTCTCCCCCCTCGGTGGCGATGACGAAGGCATCCGCAAGATCCGCACCGCCTTCGGAGTGCTCGATCAGTTCCGTGAATACGGCATGACCGTCACCCTGGGTCTGTCGGGGAATATTGGCCGCGCTGCGCTGGCCATGGGCCACGCCGATGCCTACTCGGTCGGCCTCGGGATGCTCGAAAAGGTCAACCACGCCCAAACGATGTCGCGCTACCGCAAGGCTCCCGATCCGGAGAAGGACCAGGGCGGTGGTGCTGCTGCCGGCATCTATCTACCTGCCCTCGGCGCCACCGTGTCGGCCAAAGCCGCCCGACAATTGTTGAGCCACACCGATATCCGCACCCGTGTCGGATGCCGTATCGGATCGTGCCGCAATAGCGTCACCGGGCCCCTTGATGACCGGCGCGCGCACTACCTGCACGCCCGATCCAGCGAGGTAGCCGAGACGCTTCGCCGTCCCGCGCCCTGGCGTGGCGCGATGGAAGTCGACCGCCTCACCGAGGCCATCGCACTGCGCGATCGTGTCAACGAGCACTACCTCAGCGAGGAGGTCCGCAAGCTCGGCACACGCACCCTGCGCAGTCTCATCGACGAGATCGAACACGAACAACAACAAGCCTCATGAGACAACCGTCGATGTCGTACTACAGAAGTAGCTTGATCAGCGATAACCATTCGAGCGGATAGGACCAACAACATGGCTGACTACGACGTGCAATACGACAAGACCTCAGGTGACTGGAGCGCCAAACGCGCAGGCGCCGACCGTGCTGCCGGCCGTTACGACACCCAAGCCGAAGCCCACGACGCCGCACGCGGGTTCGCACAACGCAGCGGCGGCGGTGAAGTCCGCGACCACCGCAAAGACAACAATCAGATTCGTAACACCGACACCGTGGGGAAGAAGGACCCATACCCGCCGAACGGTTAAAGCGAGAGACAATTCGCCCCGTCCGCGGCCACGCGTCCACGGCTGCACTGAGACCAACACAGGATCACCCACGGGCTGTGGCGCGGTAACGAATGGTGCCAACGTGTTCTCGGCGTGGTCAGGAAGCCATGTTCTTTGTGAGCGGTCTTCCCGACGTGACGGGGTGCGAGGATTGCGAGGAACAATTCCGACTTTTATCTTCCTGCGGCGGACGGATCGACCACAGCAGCACATTCCGATGGTTACGGGCGCCGTCGTCCTCGATTGTCCAACCCAAAGCACGCAGAGCAGTGGCGTTCCGCTTCAGCGCCGTGGTGACGTCGCGGCCGTTCTTGGGCCATCCAAAAGGACGCCGACCGCCGTCGCCGGTCGGCTGCACAATCGCCAGGAGCTCGGCGCCCGTCTTCCCTAGTAGCGGTTCAGTGCAACTGTTGCGCATCGACTCGATGAAGACATCGCCCTGAAGGCTATCTTCGCTCAGCTGGTTCGCTCGGGCCATATAGCGCGCAAGTCCATTCGTTCCCATTTCGCTGTCCACTACAGCCAGCAGGCGAGCGAAGTCGGCCATCCTCGGAGTGAAGCCGAGGTTGGCGACGGGTCGGCCATTGTGCACTGTCGCTGCGAGATTGAGCAGAGCGCCCATGATCCTCGGACGAGCCCTCGCCCACTCCTGATAGATCTCTGATTCTGTTCTTCGGGAGCGTAGATCGATCCTCTTGAGTTCCACCACAGCGAGTCGCTCCGCGAGATCTGGGCGCAACGCACCGACATCGATCCCATTGAGAATGAGGCATCGGCGGAAACTCACGATCGATAGGCCCCCGTCCGTGTACAAGGCACGTTTGACGCTGCCGTCTCCAGTCACCGCTCTGCACAATGAATCTGAAAGCCATGGTGGGATACCAGACAAGTTGTCGAGGGCGACAACCCAAGAGCCAGCAGCCGCCGTTACCCACGAATCGGCGTCGCGAGGTGCCTGTCGGAGAGGCACAGGCGACGGATCGATCAGATCGACAATCAGTCTCGTGACAGTGCTTTTCGCGCTGCCCTGCTCGGCGAAAAGGGCTAATACCGGATGTGGCGTGTCGCTGCTCACGAGGGCTGCGATAAGCGTGGCCAAGAGGATGGGGCGGTCTTCGACAGCCACATTGATGAATTCCCATAGCAAGCCGAGCTTCGGCTCCCCGGAAGGGAGGGTCATTTCACCGGTCAACTTGGTTCGCAGGAATCGAACTGGTGCCGACGGAAGGAGCGACCACGTGCCATCGCTTATTCGAAAGACCTGGCCATCGAGTCGCCCAGTGTCGACGTAAACGGCATCTGCTGCACTTGCTACCCGCAGGTATAGGCGTTCCGGCTGTTCCCGCGCCGCTAGACCGTCGAGAATCGAAATGGCATCCATAAGTGCTTGACCGCCCGCCGCGGTCCCGTTGTCCGAAAAGTATTGAGCAGCAAGGTCTGATCGCAACCCGGCTCGGCCACCGCGAAGAGGTATAGCAATATGCGGCTGTGACTTTTTGGCCCCAAAGGGCTCACCGTCGTCGGTGCAACCTAGGTGGTATTGCTCCTTGGCCAGCTCGACGAGTCTTACGGCAGCAGACTTCTTTTCCTGCGAGGCGGGTCTTGGGGACATATTCTCCGGTTCGCTCTGTGCATGGACGACAGCTCCAAGGTCGGCAAGACTGAAACCAGCTGCATAGTGGTCAGCAAAGTCTTTACCTGAACGTGGTTCGACGATGGTGACGCTGGATGCTATGCCATAGAGGTGTATCGCCACCGCAGACGCGTGACGGCGTCCTACTTCGTCTCTATCGGCAACAATTACGACTTTCTTGCCGCGCAACGGACTCCAGTCAAAGTTGGCTGATTTGCCCGCCCCCATCGCAGGGCAGACGGCAGTGCCCCCCGCCGCCTCGACCGCCAAGACGTCTTTCTCGCCTTCGACGACGTAGACGAGCTCGGCGTTCGCAATTAGGTCAGCGCGAAATAAGCTGCGTCCGCGGGTATTACCGGACTGGCGAAACCGCTTGTGAGGGTCACGATGCACCCGGCGCTCGTCGGGATAGACATACGTGGCACCGCGGGGAGTATCGAACAGGTCAGCAAGCGTCATATCAAGCGCGCGGACTACCGATTCGGTGTCGCAGCCCGCATGGCAGTAAATGAGCACCTGACCCTCTATCGCGGTCACGGCAAGTGACGGGTTCCGGTCATCGTGGGCCGGGCACTGTGCCGTAGCACGGTCATCGCGGACATTGATTTGGCGATTATTGGTATCGAGCGCCGTAAGGATCCGCTGGTAGGCCGTTTCCGCGGGCTCAGTTAGTGGGTTCATCGTGTAGCACCGTGCGAGAAACCAGGGTCTTGCTCTTGTCGGTGGTGGGCAAGTTTTCGATCCTTGGGACCGCGATCGGGAGTTAAGATCGACATGAACCGTCCTCTGCGAAGGGTGGCAGTTCTCCGAGAGGCCCTGGGGCTCAGCCAGGGTCTCTCATTTCATTGGTTCAGGCGGCGCCGTCACCCCCACGGCGGGTTGCGCTCTCTTGTTCGGCGATCCATCGCTCGACTTCGCTGCGTCGGTAAACAACTCGACGCCCCAACGTGAAACTTGCTGGGCCTGTCCCGGCATGGCGCCAGTACCGGAGAGTGCCCACTGGCACACCAGTGAGATCCGAGACTTGGCGGGCTGACATGATGCTCATTTGATGTTCCTTTCACATCATAATGCTGAATCAACACCGCCAACGATCGCACTTTCCCTGGTGCGGGTCAAGCATTACAGTGTGATTTGTGCATGGAGATCCTCCGCCGAGCGCTGACGAAGACTTCGGCCAGACGTTTGGGCGGAACATGCGCATAGCGCGAGGACAGAGGGGTTGGAGTCAGAGGCAACTCGCAGAGGCGTTGGAGGGCCAGGGTGTTCGACTCGACCCCTCGGCCGTTACGCGAATCGAACGCGGTGACCGCGAAGTCAAGCTGCGGGAGGCGGCCGCGATTGCCGACTGTCTGAACACCGATCTTCAGCAACTACTGATGCCTTCAGGCCCAGACCCATTGAGCATGGTCCTGGAGGTGCGGAAATTCGCGGAGAAGCGGATGCGCTCCGGGCGTTTTGCGTTTGCAGAGCTGGGGCACTACGCCCGTACCATGCAGGAGCTTCTGGAGCTCCGCCCGGAGGCCAAAGACCGACTTCGCCGGCTGCGCAACCGGTCCGAGAAATTGGATGCGCACGAGATGGTAGTACGTGAGCTGGAGGACCTGTTGAGCGAATTGCGGTCCGCTCAACCGGAATTCGAAGTTCAAGACGTCGACGAGCGGCTAGGTGGCGTGCTCCAACGGATCGTCAACGCTTCCGTCGAAGATCTGTTCACTGCAAGACCGTCGGGGGAAGGCGCAGCCGTCGGCAAGCAAGGCGGGTCAGACGACAGTGATGCAGAGGCGTAATCGCCGAAGCGGGGTCGAGGACCGCTGGCGTCGCGCAGATGGCAGTCCATCTGTGCGTGCCGGCAAGGGGCGCCGTTGGCTAGCCCGGTATGTAGACGACCAGGGCCAAGAAAACACCAAGTCCTTCGATCGCAAAGTGAATGCTCAAGCCTGGCTCGATGAGATCGTCGCCACGCAGGTGACTGGAACCTATGTGGCTCCAAAGGCCGGTCGCGTCAGTGTCGGCGAGCTCTACGCAAAGTGGCTCGGAACGCAGAGCCATCTCAAGAAAACCACCGCGTCGACGCGACGGTACACCTGGCCGGTTTACGTGGAGCCGCGCTGGTCAGCAGTGGCTGTTGCCGATGTCCAGACGACCGACGTGCGGGGCTGGGTCCAGTCGATGACATCATCCGGTGCGGGCCCGGCCACCGTTGAGAACGCCGTCGGCATCTTGCGCCAAATTCTGGAGATGGCTGTTGAGGATCGACGGATCGTGCGCAATCCATGCGCGGGGATCAAGCTTCCTCGTCGTAAGCGGCGGCCGCGCGGCTATCTGACGCACCGACAGGTGGAGCAACTCGCGATCGAAGTCGGGCCGGATGCGACGGTGGTGCGCTTCCTGGCCTACACGGGGCTGCGCTGGGGAGAGATGGCAGCCCTACGGGTCAGCGACGCCAAGATGCTTCGCCGTCGAGTCCACGTGCGGGAATCAGTGACGGAGGTCGAGGGCCAACTTGAGTGGTCGTCACCCAAGTCCTATGAGCAACGGATGGTGCCCTTTCCCGCATTCCTTGCTGACGAACTCGCTGCACTGATGATCGGCAAGAAACCCGATGACCTGATCTTCGCCGCGCCAGAGGGCGGGGTGCTGCGGGTATCGAACTGGCGGCGCCGAGTGTTCGCCAAAGCGGTCAACCGGCTCATCATGGAGGACGTGAGCTTCCCGGTGGTAACGCCGCACGATCTTCGCCATACCGCCGCTTCACTGGCCATCAGCGCCGGCGCCAACGTCAAGGCGGTGCAGACGATGTTGGGGCACGCTTCGGCGGTGCTTACTTTGGACACGTATGCCGACCTATTCCCCGATGATCTAGAGCTGGTTTCAGCGGCTCTGGACGATGCTCGAACCAACTCTCTAAAACCCGCTGCGGACCAGCTGCGGACTGGAACGAAAGAAGGCCCTGCACTGGCTAACCAGTCAGGGCCCTCTACCTGCGAACACACGAGTCGGGGTGGCGGGATTCGAACCCACGACCTCTTCGTCCCGAACGAAGCACGCTACCAAGCTGCGCCACACCCCGCGTGAAGCCACGACAGCGTATCGCACCGGACACCGTCGAAGCCAAACGGCTATCGGGTTTACGACACGCCGTGGGAAGGAACAGACGTGTCGGTGGCGTTATGCACACTGAAAGACGACATCGACCGAAACGGGGCGTGACATGACTGGCTTGGGAGCATCGATCTACCTGGGCTTCTTCGCGCTGGCAGCACTCTGGCTGTTCCTGACGTCCGATGTACCGCTGACGCGGAGCCGCCCGAAGGATCAGGGCCAGCGGCCGGAGCGCTCGAACTCGGCCAGCGATCCAGCCGATTCCGACGGCGCGATGCCGTGGCTGCTGAGCCACTCGTCACAAAAATAGGTGTCCGCATAGCGGTCGCCACTGTCGGCGAGCAGCGTGACCACTGATCCGCTGCACCCCTGCTGGACCATCTCCGCCAACAAACTGAACGCGCCACAGATGTTGGTCCCCGTCGACGGGCCCACCCGCCGGCCCAGCACCCGGCTCACGTGATGCGCCGCGGCGACAGACGCGTTGTCGGGAACCGACACCATCCGGTCCACGACGCCCGGCAGGAATGACGGCTCGACGCGCGGACGGCCGATCCCCTCGATCCGCGACGACTTTCCCGTCACCAGCGTCGGATCGTCGCGTTGATACGACGGGAAGAACGCGGAGTTCTCGGGGTCCACCACGCACAGCCGCGTCGGATAGCGCCGGTAGCGGATGTAGCGGCCGATCGTCGCGCTCGTGCCACCCGTGCCCGCCCCCACCACGATCCATTCCGGCACCGGGTGGGACTCTTCGCCGAGCTGTTCGAAGATGGACTCGGCAATGTTGTTGTTGCCGCGCCAGTCCGTGGCCCGCTCGGCGTTGGTGAACTGATCGAGGTAATGCCCGCCGGTCTCGGCTGCCAGTCGCTGCGCCTCGGCATAGACCTGAGCGGACTCCGAGACGAAATGGCAACGGCCGCCCTGTGATTCGATCAGCGCGATCTTCGAGGCGCTCGTCGACGCCGGCATCACCGCGATGAACGGCAACCCGAGCATCGCCGCGAAGTACGCCTCCGACACGGCCGTGGAACCCGACGACGCCTCGATGACGGTGGTGTCCTCGCCGATCCACCCGTTGCACAGCGCATAGAGGAACAGCGAGCGCGCCAGCCGGTGCTTCAGGCTGCCGGTGATGTGGGTCGTCTCGTCCTTGAGGTAGAGCGCGACGTCGACATCACCCGACCAGCTCGACGGCAGTGGATAGCGGAGCAGGTGGGTGTCGGCGCTGCGGCGAGCGTCGGCCTCGATCAGCCGGACCGCGTTGTCCACCCACGCCCGCGACTGGCGGCGACAAAGGCCGGGCGGGCTCACCGCGCCGATACGGTCGGATGCTGCTGACCGGCTCGTGAGCCGGTGTCGGAGCCACCGGTCGGCGCCGCGACCAGTGTCAGCAACGTCGCCTCGGGGCGGCAGCAGAAGCGCAGCGGTGCGTACGGCGACGTGCCGATACCCGCGGACACATGTAGCTGGGTGCGGGCACCCCACCGCGACGGACCCTTGACGCGAGACCGGTCGAGATCACAGTTGGTGACGATCGCGCCGTAGAACGGCAGGCACAGCTGGCCGCCGTGGGTGTGACCGGCCATCACCAGCTGGTAGCCGTCGGCGGCGAAACGGTCGAGCACCCGCGGTTCGGGGGAGTGCGTCAACCCCAGTGTCAGGTTCGCGGCCGGGCTCGCCGGACCGGCAATGGTGTCGTACCGGTCGCGGGTGAGGTGCGGATCATCGACGCCGGCGGCGGCGATGTGAAGACCGGCCACCTCGAACTCGCGGCGGGTGTGGGTCATGTCCAGCCAGCCACGCTCGGTGAACGCCGCCCGCAGATCCTGCCAGGGCAGCGGCTCGCCGTGAATTCGGTGGGTCGGCTTCGTCAGGTAGTTCGCGGGATTCTTCATCTTCGGCGCGAAGTAGTCGTTGCTGCCGAAGACGAAGACGCCGGGGACCGCCAACAGGTCACCGAGCGCCTGCACCACCGACGGAACGGCCTTGGGGTGGGACAGGTTGTCGCCGGTGTTCACGACGAGATCGGGCTCCCAGCGGGCCAGATCGCGCAGCCACGCCTGCTTGCGCCGCTGCCCGGGCCGCATGTGGATGTCACTGATGTGCAGCACCTTCAGCGGCGAGGAGCCCGGCGAGAGCACCGGCATGGTCGCTTCACGCATGACGAAGGCATTGCGTTCGATCAGCGATGCGTATCCGATGCCCGCGACGAGAGTGCCGACGGAGGCGACGGCCGTGGTCTTCAGAATGTCACCGGCTGAAGCAGACATGAACGCCAGACTACTGCCAGAGCCTGGAAGCGACAGTCTGTCGGGGTCAGCCCGGCGGCGGTGGCGGCGGCGCGGGTGGCGGCGGCGGTCCCAGCACGGGCACCGTGATCGGCGGCAGGCCAGGGATCTGAATGACCGTCTGCCCCACCGGCGGCGGAGGCCCGCCCGGCGGAGCGCCGGGAGGCGGCGGCGGTGGGGCCGGTGCGATTCCGTTGGAGATCTGGATAGTGACGATTGAGCCCGGCACTGTCTGGCCACTCGGCGACGTACCGACCACCGTGCCGTAGGACGATGCGCTGTTGACCGGAGTGGGCTGGTCGGCGACCTGGAAGCCGGCCTCCCGCAGCCGCTGGCGCGCGGTGTCGATGTTCAGGCCCGCCACACTCGGCACCCTCGAGCCCGGTGCGCCCTCCACATATCGAGGGTCGGTCGGAGGGAGCGCCACGTCACCGAACGCCGTCGCGATGGGGTTCATCGCCGTGAACCACGTCCGTGCGGGCTCATTGCCGCCGAACAGGTTCCCCGAACCGCACTGCCGCAGCGGGAACGAGCAGAGCTCCGTGGGCGCCGGCGAATCGTCGTAGATGTAGTTCGCGGCCGCGTACTGGTTGGTGAAGCCCAGGAACGCCGACGACCGGTTCGACTCCGTCGTGCCCGTCTTGCCCGACATCGGCAGGCTCCAGCCGACCGAGCCGGCCGCTCCTGCGGCGGTACCCGCTCCCGTGTCGTCCTTGCTCATCGCGTTGGCCAGCGTGTTGGCCAGGCCTTCGGGAACCACCTGCTCACACGTCTCGGTCGTCACCGACACCGGCTCGCCGTAGCGGTCGTAGAGCTCGGCGATCGGATTCGGCGGGCACCACACACCGCCGGAGGCAAGGGTCGCCGCCACGTTCGACAGTTCGAGGGCGTTCACCTCGATCGGGCCCAGGGTGAACGAGCCGATGTTCTGACGCTTGACGAAATCGGCCAGGCTCTCGTTGCTCTCGGGGTCGTAGTCACGGGCCGTGCCGGGCAGCGCGTAAGACCGCAGGCCCAGGCGCACCGCCATGTCGACGGTCCGCTGCACACCCACCTGGGCGATCAGCTTCGCGAAAGCCGTGTTCGGGGAGGTCGCCAACGCGTCGGTGACGCTCATCGTGCCCCGATAGTTGCCCGCGTTCTGCACACACCACGTGGCCGGCGGACAGCCGCGCGCGCCACCACTTCCCAGACCTTTCGCCTCGAACCGAGACGGGGAGTCCAGCTGGGCGTTGATGCCCATCCCCATCTCCATGGCCGCGGCCGTGGTGAAAATCTTGAACACCGACCCCGCACCGTTGCCGACCAGGGAGAACGGTTGCGGCTGCATCGTCTCTCCGGCATCGAGGTTGAGGCCGTAGGTGCGGTTGCTCGCCATCGCGAGCACCGGATGTGATTCCTTGCCGGGTTTGATCACGCTCATCACGCTCGCGACGCCGGGCAGATCCGGGCTGGCGAACTGGGTGATCGCGTTTTTGACCGACGCCTGGACGTCGGGCTCCAGCGTCGTCTTGATCAGGTAGCCGCCCTTGGCCACCTGGTCCTTGCTGATGCCCGCCCTGGCCAGGTAGTCCAGCACGTAGTCGCAGAAGAACGCGCGGTCACCCGCGGCGATGCAGCCCCTGGGCAGCTCCTTGGGCTGCGGCAGGATGCCGAGCGGCTGCTGGCGGGCCGCGCGCAGTTCCTCGGCGTACTCGGGGAGGTTCTCGATCATGGTGTCGAGCACGACGTTGCGACGGGCCAGCGCGCCATCGGGGTTGGTGTAGGGATTCAGCGTGCTCGTCGACTGCACCATGCCGGCCAGCAGTGCGGCCTGCTGCCAGTTCAGCTCCGAGGCGTTGATCCCGAAGTACGTCTGGGCGGCATCCTGCACGCCGAACGCGTTGTTACCGAAGGACACCAGGTTGAGGTAGCGCGTCAGGATCTCGGGCTTGGTGAACGTCTTGTCGAGCGTCAGCGCCATGCGGATCTCGCGCAGCTTGCGCGCGGGCGTGGTCTCGATCGCGGCGCGCTTCTCGGCGTCCGTCTGGGCGATCACCAGCAGCTGATAGTTCTTCACGTACTGCTGCTCGATGGTCGAGCCGCCGCGAGTATCGAGGTTGCCCGACAAGTAGCCCGACAGGCCCGTCAGAGTTCCCTGCCAGTCGACGCCGTTGTGATCGGCAAACCTTTTGTCTTCGATGGAGACGATCGCCAGCTTCATCGTGTTGGCGATCTGGTCGCTGGGAACCTCGAAGCGTCGCTGGGTGTAGAGCCACGCGATGATGTTGCCCTTGGCGTCCGTCATCGTGGAGACCTGAGGCACCTCGCCCTCGACCAATTGCGCGGAGCCGTTGGCAACGACATCGGAGGCGCGGTTGGACAGCAGGCCGAATCCGCCGACGACGGGAAACAGCAGGCCGGCGACGACCACGCTGGCGAGCAGGACGCACCAGGCGAGCTTGATGACCGTGACCGCGCGCGGCGGGCGTGTCGGGGGGTGCTCCGGCATGCGTACAGACTAGCGACGAGTCCCGCCGGAGCCTCTCTCGAGCAGCTCGAACGGCTCCTGTCAGGGCATGTCAATCGCCGAAGATCGGCACTGTACACATTTGACGGCACGGTCGTCCCAAAAAAGTGGTCACGAATCTATTGCGCAGAATGGCTGTGACCACCTAAATTGAGCGCACAGTGCGATGCAGGTCACACCCAGTACTCGCAATGTGGCGTAGATCGCACTAGCAATCGACGCGAGGGTAAACAGTCGTCTGCGTTGTCGGGGCGCGGCCAGAACGATAAGGGGATCGCTGGTGTCAACTATCAAGCCCGCGGCTCGTAACACCACGTTGAATCCATCTGCCCAGCTTATTGTGCAGGGCAAGGAGGCAGAAGCCCGTATTGCTTGGGTTTCGCAGGCTCGGTGTCGCCAGACCGACCCGGACGAGCTGTTCGTCCGTGGGGCCGCACAGCGCAAAGCCGCGGTGATCTGCCGGCACTGCCCGGTGATCGCGGAATGCGGCGCCGACGCCTTGGACAACCGCGTGGAGTTCGGTGTGTGGGGAGGCATGACCGAGCGTCAGCGTCGCGCGCTTCTCAAGCAGCACCCCGAGGTTGTTTCCTGGGCCGACTTTTTTGCCGCCCAGCGCAAACACCGCACTGCTGGCTAATTAGTCCGGCGGAGTTTGGCAGCAATTAAGCCGCGATTGCCTGATTCGCGGGTTGGCTCACCTGCCAGACACCACAAATCCCGGTTCGGTGAACGCCGCGCTTGCCTGGGCGCGGCTTCCCCGATTCTCAGGCCGACTCTTCGACGCAGATCTGATCCGCGATCGCCCGCAGCGCTTCGAGATCGGACACGTCGAACGGCAGAGACGGCACGCCGACAATGGCGACCGCCGGATTCGCGCCGGTGAACCGAGACAGCAGCCGGACTTCCCGCTTGGCTGTCGACGCACGCGCGGCGTGGATGCGCAATGCGGCGGCTGCCACCGAGTCGGGCTGAGATTTCTCCAGCTCCTCGGCCGCCTCCTCGGCCTTGTCTGCATGAAGCTCACACAGCGTCGGATGCGTGCGGTTGAGGATCAACCCGGCCAGCGGCATGTGCTCGGTGGAGAGGCGATCGACGAAGAACGACGCCTCGCGCAGCGCGTCGGGCTCGGGTGCCGACACCACGACGAACTGGGTGCCGCGCCGCTTCAGCAGCTCATAGGTGCGGTCCGCCTTCTCTCGGAAACCACCGAACGTCGCATCCAGTGATTGAACGAAAGTTGCTGCGTCCGACAGCATCTGAGAGCCGAGGATGGTCGACATCGCCTTCATCGCCAGGCCCATCGCGCCCGTCACCAATCGGCCGATCCCTCGCCCGGGTGCCAGCAGCATCCGCCACAGCCGGCTGTCCATGAAGCTGCCCAACCGTTTCGGGGCATCCAGGAAGTCCAGCGCGTTGCGCGACGGCGGGGTGTCGACGACCACCAGATCCCATTTGTCTTCTGCCAGAAGCTGTCCCAGCTTCTCCATGGCCATGTACTCCTGCGTGCCGGCAAGAGAGGTGGCCACAGTTTGGTAGAACTGATTGTCCAGAATGGCGTCCGCGGTTCCCGGCCCGGAGTACTGCACCACCATCTCGTCGAACGTGCGGCGCATGTCGAGCATCATCGCGTGCAGCTCGCCGGTGACCTCCGGTGCCAACGGCACCCGCTGAGGCGTGTTCCCGAGACTGCGGATGCCCAGCGCCTGCGCAAGCCGTTTGGCCGGATCGATCGTCAGCACGACGACGGTGCGCCCGTATTCGGCTGCCCGCAACGCCATTGCGGCGGCGGTCGTCGTCTTGCCGACACCGCCGGCGCCGCAGCACACCACGACGCGGTTGGAGGTGTCCCGCAGGATCGAGGCCATGTCGAGGGCCGCCGGGGTCGTGCTCATCGTTTCTCTCCAGTCACCGCGGTCCTCCAGTCACCGCACGCCCTGATGGGCGAGCTCTTCGGCAAGTTCGTACAGACTTCCGAGGTCCACACCGTCGGCAATCGCGGGTAGATCGAGCCGCGCCACGTCGAGATCGGCCAGCTGTTGTGCGCTCTCGGCGCGCGCCGCGATCCGGGTCGCGTGTTGAATCGTCTCGGTGAGCAGACCCGCGAAGTCGGCCTCCGACAACGTGATTCCCACGGTGTGAAGGCCGGCCCGCACCGCGTCCGCGTCGACGACGCCCTCGGCAGCCTTGGCCAGATCATCCGGCGCCAGGTAGGTCGGGATGTTGCGGTTGACGATGACGCTGCCGATCGGCAGACCCATCTCGCGAAGTTCGGTGATCGCCTCCAGTGTCTCCTGGACGGGCAATGCCTCCAGCAGCGTCACCAGGTGAATAGCCGTCAGGTCGGAGTGCAGCAGCTTGACCACGCCCTCGGCCTGGGAATGCACCGGACCGCCCTTGGCGAGGTCGGACACCGCCTTGGTCACGTCGAGGAAGCGCGCGATGCGGCCGGTCGGTGGCGAGTCGACGACCACCGCGTCGTACTTGGACCCCTTGCCCCGCGGCTGTTCCTTGTCGTTGCGGGTGACGATCTCTTTGATCTTGCCGGTCAGCAGCACGTCCCGCAGGCCCGGCGCGATGGTGGTCGCGAACTCGACCGCGCCGATACGGCGCATCGCCCGGCCGGCCAGACCCAGGTTGTAGAACATGTCGAGGTACTCGAGGAACGCGGCTTCGGTGTCGATCGCCAGCGCGTTGACCTGGCCGCCGCGTTCGGCGGTCGCGATCTTGACCTCTTCATAGGGCAGCGGCGGCACATCGAAGAGCTGCGCAATGCCTTGGCGCCCTTCGACTTCCACCAAAAGGACGCGGCGGCCGCCTGCGGCCAGCGCGAGAGCGAGCGCCGCAGCGATGGTCGATTTGCCGGTGCCGCCCTTGCCGCTGACGAAATGCAGGCGCGCTTTGGTCAGGCGCGACGGCCAGCCGACCGGTTTGGGACCGTCCGTTGTCCCAGGAGAAGTGGTAGCCACCCCAGCATGCTAGCCATAGCGGCTCGGCGGCCGGATAAGCTCAGCCGCATGAGCGAACAGACGAGGTGGGCAGCGTGAGCGAAGCGACCAAATGGGAATACGCCACCGTTCCGCTGCTGACGCACGCGACCAAGCAGATCCTCGACCAGTGGGGCGAGGACGGCTGGGAACTCGTCTCGGTCCTGCCTGGCCCGACCGGCGAGCAGCACGTCGCGTATCTGAAGCGAGCCAAATGAGTCACTGGTCGGCCCGCCTGACCGAACTGGGCATCGAGCTGCCGCAGGTGGTGGCGCCGCTGGCGGCCTACGTGCCCGCAGTGCGCACCGGCAACCTCGTCTACACCGCCGGTCAGCTGCCCATCCACAACGGCAACCTGCTGGCGACCGGCAAGGTCGGTGCCGACGTGCCGCACGATGATGCCAAGGCGCTGGCGCGCCAGTGTGCCCTGAACGCGTTGGCGGCGATCGACGCGCTCGTCGGCATCGACTCGGTGGTCAAGGTGGTGAAGGTGGTCGGCTTCGTCGCGTCGGCACCCGGCTTCGACGGGCAGCCCGGCGTGATCAACGGTGCGTCGGAGCTGTTCGGAGAGATCTTCGGCGAGGCAGGCGCGCACGCCCGCTCGGCGGTCGGAGTCTCGGAATTGCCGCGCAACGCGCCGGTGGAAGTGGAAGTCATCGCGGAGATCGGCTAGGACGTCCCAGTGGAGCACCCCGCCTACGGACTGCTGCGGCCGGTGACCGACACCGCGTCGGTGCTGCTGTGCGAGAACCCGGGGTTGCTCACGTTGGAAGGCACCAACACCTGGGTGCTGCGCGGTCCGGGCACCGACGAAATGGTCGTCATCGACCCCGGGCCCGACGACAAGGACGAACACATCGAGCGTCTGGCTGCCCTCGGCCCGATCCCGCTCGTGCTGATCAGTCACCGGCACACCGACCACACGGGCGGAATCGACCGGATGGTCGACCTGACCGGGGCGGTCGTCCGATCGGTGGGCAGCGGGTTCCAGCGAGGACTCGGCGGATCGCTGACCGACGGGGAGGTAATCGACGCGGCGGGCCTGTCGATCACCGTGATGGCCACGCCCGGTCACACCGCGGACTCGGTCTCTTTCCTGGTCGACGATGCGGTGTTGACCGCGGACACCATCCTCGGTCGCGGCACGACCGTCATCGACAGAGAGGACGGCGACCTCGGCGACTACCTCGAATCGCTGCGCCGGTTGCGCGGGCTCGGGCACCGCACGGTGCTGCCGGGCCACGGCCCCGAACTCGGCGACATGGTGGCCGTCAGCGACAGCTATCTCGCCCATCGCGAGGACCGTCTCGAGCAGGTGCGGGGTGCCCTACGGCACCTCGGCGAGGACGCGAGCGCGCGACAGGTCGTCGAACACGTCTACACCGATGTCGACGAAAAGCTCTGGGACGCAGCCGAATGGTCGGTGCAGGCCCAGCTCAACTACCTGCGGCGCTGAGTTTTTGGGCGTGCCGAGTGGCGCGCAGCGCAACCCAGCACGCCGAATCGCTAGCGAGCTCGGCGCGCCAGGCGTTCGGAGTCGGAGATCAATACGCTCTTGCCCTCCAGGCGGATCCAGCCACGGTGGGCGAAATCGGCGAGCGCCTTGTTGACGGTCTCCCGGGACGCCCCGACGAGCTGAGCGATCTCTTCCTGCGTCAGGTCGTGCGTCACCCGCAGCGCGCCGCCTTCCTGGGTGCCGAAGCGCTGCGCGAGCTGCAGCAGCTGCTTGGCGACACGGCCGGGCACGTCGGTGAAGATCAGGTCCGCGAGGTTGTTGTTGGTGCGGCGAAGGCGACGGGCCAGTACGCGCAGCAGCTGCTCGGCGATCTCGGGGCGGTCGGCGATCCACGCCCGCAGCGCCTCACGGTCCATTGACACGGCGCGCACCTCGGTGATGGTGGTGGCGCTCGACGTCCGCGGGCCGGGATCGAAGATCGACAGCTCACCGAACATGTCGGACGGGCCCATGATCGTCAGCAGGTTCTCCCGACCGTCCGGCGAACGCCGGCCGATCTTCACCTTGCCCGAGATGATGATGTACAGGCGGTCGCCGGGCTCGCCCTCGGCGAACACGGTGTGCCCACGGGGAAAGTCGACGGGTTGTAGTTGCTTCGTCAGCGCGGAGACTGCGCTGGGTTCCACACCCTGGAAGATTCCGGCCCTGGCCAGGATCTCGTCCACGTTGCCCCTCTTAAAAGCGTTCGGTTGTCAGACAAATCACGACCTCGAAAGATCGCCAGGTCAGTCTAGAGGTACGCCGTCGCAGACGTTGCCGACGAGGACACCCCTAGCGTGACCAGCCCACGCTACACACGATTGGCATGCCGGGTCTGCCGAAACTCCGTATTGGCGAGGTGCTGGAGATACTCGTGTGTCGGCAAACCCGGTGCCGAGATCTGCTGGATGAAGTCGCGCGCCGTTGCGTCGCTTACGTCGACACGTCGATGAATGCTGTGCAGCGCGCGGTCGACCCCGGATTGGGCGAACGTGTCGACGTCGGCCGGCGTGATCGTGTCGCGCCGCAGGCCCGACTCGACGCGCTCGAGCCCGAGGGTCGCCAACATCAACAAACCCGGGATGAGCGCGACGAGCAACCACGACACAAGGACGAAGTAAACACGGCCAAGATCTCGTTGGGATCACAAAAAGTCCACGTTAAAGACCGATCCACGGCCGGGAGTGTCATAGCTCGTCAGTAGGCTGGCCTGGTGACCGTGAGTGAGTCGTCGGCCGAGGGCCGGGCCGTGGCCAAACGACCCCGCCGGGCGTCTTCTGCCAAGTGGGACAAAGAGACCCCCCTGGGTCTCGTCCGTCGCGCCCGCCGAATGAACCGGACTCTCGCACAAGCCTTTCCGCACGTCTATTGCGAGCTGGACTTCACCACCCCGCTCGAACTCGCGGTGGCGACCATCCTGTCGGCGCAGTGCACCGACGTGCGGGTGAACATGACGACGCCGGCGTTGTTCGCCAAGTACCGCACCGCGCGGGACTACGCCACCGCCGACCGCACCGAACTCGAAGAGCTGATCCGCCCCACCGGGTTCTACCGCAACAAGGCCAATTCGCTGATCGGACTCGGGCAGGCGCTCGAGGAACGATTCGACGGCGAGGTGCCGCGCACGCTCGACGAGCTCGTCACGCTTCCCGGCATCGGCCGCAAGACGGCCAACGTCATCCTGGGTAATGCCTTCGACATCCCCGGCATCACCGTCGACACCCACTTCGGCAGGCTCGTCCGGCGCTGGCGGTGGACGTCCGAGGAGGATCCGGTCAAGGTCGAACACATCGTCGGCGACCTCATCGAGCGCAGCGAGTGGACCTTGTTGAGTCACCGGGTCATCTTTCACGGGCGGCGCGTGTGCCACGCACGCAAACCCGCATGCGGTGTCTGTGTGCTGGCCAAGGACTGCCCGTCCTACGGCGCAGGGCCAACCGACCCGCTCATCGCGGCACCGCTGGTCAAAGGTCCCGAGACCGAGCATCTGCTGGCGCTGGCCGGCCTCTAGGCCCCGTGAGCGCGTCGGCCCGCTGGAGCATCGTGGCGTTGGTGATCCTCATCGCGCTCGGTGTCGCGCTGTATTCGGAACTCGGTGACGAGGCATCCGCGCCGTCGGCCCGCCAGGATTTGGTCTCTGCGCGTGACCGCCGCGATGCCGACACCGCCGAGGCTCTCGCAGGCCCGCGCGCCGAGGCGCAACTACAACCATGCCCGGAGCCCGGCGCCGGGCCGGGTCCAGAGGCGCTGCGCGGCATCGTGCTCGAATGCGTGGGGGACGGCTCACGCGTCGACATCGCCGAGGCGCTCGCCGGCCGCCCCGTCGTGCTGAACCTGTGGGCCTACTGGTGCGGGCCGTGCGCCGACGAACTCCCGGCGATGGCCGAATACCAGCAACGGGTCGGGTCGGAGGTGCTCGTGCTGACGGTGCACCAGGACGAGAACGAGACGGCCGCGTTGCTCAGGATGGCAGAGCTGGGCGTGCACCTGCCGACCGTTCAGGACGGTCGGCGCACCATCGCCGCTGCGCTGAAGGTGCCCAACGTGATGCCTGCGACGGTGGTGCTGCGCGCCGACGGTAGCGTTGCCGAGATCCTGCCCCGGTCGTTCGCGACTGCCGACGAGATCGCCGCGGCGGTCGACGCGAAGATTGGAGTGGCGTGAGCTGGGATTGCCGAGAGGGTGAGCTGTCTCCATCTGCAGCCCCGCCCTGGCTCGCACCGCTGGTCGACCAGCCCGGGGCCGTCAAGGCCGCCTACCGTCGCCGCGTCCCCGCCGAGGTACTCGCGGCGCTGACCGCGGCCAACACCACCGCCGCGGTGACCGGGGCCCGACGTGACGCCGCCGTGCTCGTGCTGTTCTCCGGGCCGGCCGGCGGCCAGCGCGGGACCCTGCCCGACGATGCCGACCTGCTGGTCACCGTCCGCGCGTCGACGCTGCGGCATCACGCCGGACAGGCCGCTTTCCCCGGCGGCGCGGCGGACCCCGACGACGAGAGCCCCGTGCACACCGCGCTGCGGGAAGCCACCGAGGAGACGGGCATCGAGGCGAGCCGGCTGCGGCCGCTGGCGACCCTGGAGAAGATGTTCATCCCGCCGTCGGGATTTCACGTGGTGCCCGTGCTTGCGTACTCGCCCGATCCGGGTCCGGTGGGCGTCGTCGACGAGCACGAGACGGCGCACGTCGCCCGTGTTCCGGTGCGCGCGTTCGTCAACCCCGAGAACCGGATCATGGTGTACCGCAGCGAGAACACCCGGCGCTCGGCCGGCCCGGCGTTCCTGCTCAACGAGATGCTGGTGTGGGGTTTCACCGGCCAGGTGATCGCGGCGATGCTCGACGTCGCGGGCTGGGCGGTGCCGTGGGAAAACGACAAACTGTACGAACTGAGCGATGCAATGGCGTTACTCGACGCCGAGGGCAGCTACGGTGATGCGCAACGATGAACTCGTCACAGTGGCTCGATATAGCCATCCTCGCCATCGCGCTCCTCGCCGCCATCTCGGGCTGGCGGTCCGGGGCGCCCGGCTCGCTGCTCGCCCTCGTCGGGGTAGTGCTCGGCGCGGCTGCCGGAATCCTGCTCGCCCCGCACGTGGTGAGCCATCTCAACGGGCCCCGCACCAAGCTTTTCGTGACGCTCTTCCTGATCCTGGTGCTTGTCGTGATCGGCGAGATCGCGGGCGTGGTCCTCGGCAGGGCCGTGCGCGGCGCGATCCGTAACCCGGGTCTGCGTATCGCCGACTCGGTTGTCGGGGTGGCCTTGCAACTGGTGCTCGTGCTGACCGCAGCCTGGCTGCTGGGCACGGCGCTGGTGTCTTCGCCCCAGCCCAATCTCGCTGCCGCCGTCCAGGGTTCGCGGGTGATCGCGGAAGTCGACGCGGTGGCGCCCAGCTGGCTGCGGTCGGTGCCCAACCGGCTGTCGTCGCTGTGGGAGACCGCGGGGCTGCACGACGTTCTCAAACCGTTCGGCCCGACGCCCGTCGCCGCGGTCGACGCGCCCGATCCGACGCTGGCGGCGTCGGCTGTCGTGGGCACCACCCAGCCGAGCGTGGTCAAGGTCCGCGGGGTCGCGCAGAGCTGCCAGAAGGTGCTCGAAGGCACCGGGTTCGTCGTCGCCCCCAACCGGGTCATGTCGAATGCGCACGTCGTCGCCGGGTCCGACAGCGTGACCGTCGAGGTGGACGGGCAGACCTATGACGCGGGCGTCGTGTCGTACGACCCGGACGCCGACATCTCGATCCTCGACGTGCCCAACCTGCCGTCGGCCCCGCTGCAGTTCGTCGACGAGCTCGCACCCAGCGGCACCGACGGCATCGTCATGGGCTATCCCGGTGGCGGCGACTTCACCGCGACACCGGCGCGGGTCCGTGAGGTCATCGAGCTCAACGGCCCCGACATCTACCGCAGCACCACCGTCACCCGCGAGGTGTACACGATCAGAGGCACTGTGCGCCAGGGTAATTCGGGCGGTCCGATGATCAACCGGCAGGGCAAGGTGCTCGGTGTGGTGTTCGGTGCCGCCGTCGACGACGTCGACACCGGATTCGTGCTCACCTCCCAGGAGGTGGCCGCGCAGATGGCCAAGGTCGGCAACGTCGCCCGGGTCGCCACCGGCACCTGCATCACCGCCGGCTGATCAGCCGTACACCTGGGCGAGGAACCGCGAGAGCTGTTCGTTGACCGCCGCAGGCGCTTCCTCGTGGCCGAAATGCCCGGCACCGTCGATCGAGACGTAGCGCCCGTGCGGCGCATAGCGTTGGGTCCGGTACACCGGATCGGCGAGCACGTAAGGGTCGGCGTCGCCGCGTAGATGAAGGATCGGCACCGCAAGCGGCCGCCGCATCGACCGCATGAACCGCCTGCCCTCACTGCGCAGCTGGCTACGCACCGCCCAGCGCTGGTACTCCAGCGCGCAGTGCGCCGCCGACGGAATCTGAATGGCGCGGCGCATATGGGCGATGGTCTCGGCGAAGTCCTCGCCGGCCTGCCACGTGGCGCTCGCGCGGCTCCGCACCAGGCGTTCCAGCTCAGCGCCGTCATGGCGGGTCAACGCGCGTTCGGGCCACATCGGCATCTGGTAGCGCAACATCCACGGCAGCAGAGCCCGGCCCTGATCGCGCCGGCGAAGCGTCGACGTCCGCAACGCGCTGGGGTGCGGCGAACTGACCACGGCGATCGCGCGCACCACTCGGGGATGCAGCACCGAGGTGGCCCAGCAGACCAGACCTCCGTCGGCGTGGCCCACGAGTGTGGCGGTGTTATGGCCGAGCGCGCGCACCAAGCCCGCGGTGTCGCCGGCCAGCGTCCAGCCGTCGTAGCCGCGGGGCGGCTTGTCGCTGCCGCCGTAGCCGCGTAGATCGACGGCCACCACACGGGCACCCGACAGACCCCGCAGTTGATGGCGCCACGACCACCAGAACGACCCGAACCCGTGTAACAGGATGACCAGTGGACGATCGGTCAGTGGCCGCGACGGGTCGATCGTGTCGTCAACGCCGTCGGCGCGCTCGGCTTCGACGACGTGGAACCGAATCCCGTTGGCGTGGACATCGAGATGTCGCCACGGTCCGCCGATGCGCACAACCGACGGATCGGGTCGGCCCACTACCAGCCTGACGGGTCTTTTTGCGGTCCCTGCTGACCGTCGGCAGCGGTCACGGCCTTCTTGTCAGGACCCGGCGTCAACGCCTCGGGAAGCTCCCTGACCGATTCGATCGTCTTCTGCGGACCACGGATGCGGCGCACCTTCAGATACCCGAACAGCGCAAGGACGCCGGTGAGCACCACCATGATGCCGAACACGATCAGATAGGCGGCCCACTTCCACAGCCAGTTGTCGAGCAGTTCGGCGAGGAAGAAGAAGAAAAAGAACGTCGAGTAGAACAGCACCACCAGCGCCGCGATGAAGAAGACGCTGCCGGTGAGGCCCTTCTTCACATCCCGGGTGATCTCCGCCTTGGCCAGCTCCACCTCGGCGCGCACCAGCGTCGACACCTGCGCGGTCGCATCCTTGACCAGATCGCCGATCGACGGATCCGGCTTCGGCGCGTGGGGATCCACCAGCGGTATCGACGTCACGGTGTTGGGCACGCCGTTCCTGCGGTCGCTCACGACAAGCTTCCTTCCCGCCTGTGGTTCCTGGTCGCGTTCATGTTGCCATGTGGCGTCGCCCTAAACGATTCCGGCCGACGATAGACTGCCGTGGTTCCTTGCTGGGCGGGTCGGGCGCTCACTGTTTCGGATATGGGGAGTGACTTCGTGAGAACCCACAGCCTCAGGCTGACGGTTCGTGCCGTGCTCGTGAGCGTGGCGGCCTGCCTGGGCGCTGCGGCCTCGTTCGCCGCCGGACCAGCGCACGCACAGCCGCCGATCCCGCTCGGCGGCGGGTCGGGACTCGTGGTCAACGGCGAAACCCTGTGCACGTTGACCGCCATCGGCACCGACAACAAGGGCGACCTGATCGGTTTCACCTCCGCGCACTGCGGCGGCCCCGGCGCCGTCGTCGCCGCGGAAGGTGTCGAGAACGCCGGCCTGGTGGGCGAGATGGTGGCGGGCAACGACATCCTCGACTACGCGGTGATCAGGTTCGATCCCGCCAAGGTCACGCCCGTCAACGAGGTCAACGGCTTCCGCATCGACGGCCTCGGCCCCGACCCGGCGTTCGGTGACGTCGCCTGCAAGCTCGGCCGCACCACCGGCTATTCCTGCGGCGTCACCTGGGGACCCGGGCAGGAACCCGGCACGATCGTCAACCAGGTGTGCGGGGGTCCCGGCGACTCGGGCGCGCCCGTCACCGTCAACAACCGTCTCGTCGGCATGATCCACGGAGCGTTTTCCGAGGACTTGCCGACCTGCGTCGTGAAGTTCATCCCGCTGCACACGCCCGCCGTGACGATGTCGATCAACACGCAGTTGGCCGACATCGCCGCCAAAGGACGACCGGGCACCGGGTTCCGGCCGATCGGCTCCTAGATCAACGGACGGCGCGGCGGAGCCGGAACGCGGCACTGATCACCAGCGCGATCACTGCGCCCACGCCTGCGGCACCGAGCAGCGCGACACCCTGCGCCACATCGAAGTTCCAGCCCACGAAGTTGATCGTGGTGTGCACGGTGTTCTGCAAGGCGAAGACCGCCAGAGCGACGGTCAGGATCAGTGCGAGAACCAGTGTCGCCTTGGCGGCCCCGCCCGAACGGCGGGCCGGTTTGCGGTCGGAGTTGGTGAGTGCGCTCATGTGATCGCTCCTTTCGGGATCGTGTATCAGTCATGAAGACGGATCCCCGGAGCGAAACCGAATGCCGGCGCAGGCGTGATCTACCGCACCTACGCCCGGCGCCTACTTGCTGGCACGGATCGCCTCGAACACGCTCGGGTCCACCAGCGTCGAGGTGTCGCCGAGTTCGCGGCCCTCGGCGACGTCGCGCAGCAGCCGGCGCATGATCTTGCCGCTGCGCGTCTTCGGCAGCTCGGGCACGACGTGGATCTCGCGCGGCTTGGCGATCGGCGAGATCTCGCGGGCCACCTCGGCGCGCAGCTCGTCGACCATGTTCTTCTCACCGCCGTGCGCACTCGACTTCAGGATCACGAACGCGCAGATCGCCTGGCCGGTGTGCTCGTCGGTCGCACCGACCACCGCGGCCTCGGCCACACCGGAGTGCCCGACGAGCGCCGACTCGACCTCCGCGGTCGAGATGCGGTGCCCCGAGATGTTCATGACGTCGTCGATGCGGCCCAGCACCCAGATCTCGCCGTCCTTGCCGTACCGGGCACCGTCGCCGGCGAAGTACCAACCCTGCTCGGCGAACCGCGACCAGTAGGTCTCCCGGTAGCGCTCCTCGTCGCCCCAGATGCCGCGCAACATCGACGGCCACGGCTTGTCGAGCACCAGATAGCCGCTCGGCTGTTCGCCGTGATCGGTGCCGGGCTTGAGCTCGTTGCCGTCGTCGTCGACGATCTTGGCCGAAATTCCCGGCAGCGCGCGCATCGCCGATCCGGGCTTGCACTCTGTCACGCCGGGGAGCGGCGAGATCATGATCGCGCCCGTCTCGGTCTGCCACCAGGTGTCGACGATGGGGGTCTTGTCCCCGCCGAACGCCATCCGGTACCAGCGCCACGCTTCGGGGTTGATCGGCTCACCGACCGAACCGAGAAGTCGCAGCGTCGACAGGTCGTGCTCGGCGGGGATCTGGCGACCCCACTTCATGAACGTGCGGACCAGCGTCGGAGCGGTGTAATAGATTGTGACACCGTACTTTTCGATCACCTGGTAATGGCGGTGCTCGTCGGGCGAGGCCGGGGTGCCCTCGTAGACGACCTGCGTGACGCCGTTGGACAGCGGCCCGTACACGATGTAGCTGTGCCCGGTGACCCAGCCGATATCGGCTGTGCACCAATACACGTCGGTCTCGGGCTTGACGTCGAAGACGTTGAAATGTGTGTAGGACGCCTGGGTGAGATATCCGCCCGAGGTGTGCATGATGCCCTTGGGCTTGCCGGTGGTGCCCGAGGTGTAGAGCAGAAACAGCGGATGCTCGGAGTCGAAGGCCTCCGGGGTGTGCTCCGTCGAAGCCTTCGGCACCACCTCGTCCCACCAGAGATCGCGACCCTCGGTCCACGGTGTGTCAATCCCGGTGCGGCGCACCACGAGTACGTGCTCGACGGGGCTGTTGTCGCCGAGCCCCTCGATGGCTTCGTCGACACCTTCCTTGAGGGACACCGCCTTGCCGCGGCGGTACTGGCCGTCGGTGGTGATCACCAGCTTGGCCTGTGCGTCGTCGATGCGGGCCTTGAGCGCGGACGCCGAGAAGCCGGCGAACACTACGGAGTGCATGGCGCCCAGGCGCGCACAGGCGAGCATCGCGACGATCGCCTCCGGCACCATCGGCATGTAGATCGCGACGCGGTCCCCGGACTTCAGGCCGAGTTCGGTCAGCGCGTTGGCGGCCTGGGAGACCTCGTCTTTGAGCTCGGCATAGGTGATGCTGCGCGAGTGATCGACGGGCTCGCCCTCCCAGTGGATCGCGACCCTGTCGCCGTTGCCCGCCTCGACGTGGCGGTCGACGCAGTTGTAGGCGACGTTGAGCTTGCCGCCGACGAACCACTTGGCGACCGGCGCCTCAGACCAATCGAGCACCTCGGTGAAGGGCGTGTCCCAGCTGAGCCGGTTGGCCTGCTTGGCCCAGAACGCGAGCCGGTCAGCCTCGGCCTCGTCATAGAGGTCGGCCGTGGCATTGGCGTTCTCGGTGAATTCGGGGGCCGGAGGATAGGACGGTTGGGCGTCCACGTGCGTCTCGGTCATAACTGTGAGGGTAGTCACCCAACGTTGCATCGACGTTGGCAACTCACATCCGGGGCTGCAGGCGGCATCTGCGGCGCGACGAACGTCAGGGCTCGCCGGTCCAACGGTATCTTCTGGGGCGTGACCGACCCGCTGGCTCCGCTGACCGAGCTGCCCGGTGTGGCCGACGCGGGCGAGGAAGCGCGCGAGGCGCTCGGCAGAGCCCACCGGCACCGCACCAATCTGCGCGGCTGGCCCAAGACCGCCGCCGAAGCCTCGCTGCGCGCCGCCCGGGCGTCGTCGGTACTGGACGGCGGGCCGTTGCAGTTCTCGCCGGACGGAGGAGATTCCGGCGATTCGCCGCCTGGCCGCAGCGACCCCGTGCTCGCCGGCGCGCTGCGCGTCGCCGAGGCTCTGGAGGGTGGTGAGGGCGCCCTGATCGGGGTGTGGCGACGCGCGCCGTTGCAGGCAATCGCCCGGCTCCACTCGCTGGCCGCGGCGGACCTCGTCTCCGACGACAAACTGGGCAGGCCACGGGAAGGGGCGGGCCGCCGCCTGGAACTGATGGCCGACCTCGCGACCGGCGGAACGCGAGTGCCCGCAACGGTGCTCGCTGCGGTGGCGCACGGCGAGCTGCTGACGTTGGAACCGTTCGGCAGTGCCGATGGCGTGGTGGCGCGCGGAGTCTCGCGGCTGATCACAATTGCCAGCGGACTGGACCCGCACGGACTCGGCGTGCCCGAGATGCACTGGATGAAGCGCTCGAACGACTACCGGGCGGCGGCACGCGGATTCGCCTCGGGCACTCCGGACGGTCTCACGGCATGGCTGCTTCTCAGTAACGAGGCGCTGCACGCAGGCGCGCGGGAAGCCCTGTCGATCGCTGCGGCCTCGCAGTCCTAGGCCTTCTGCTCACAGGCCCTGGCAACATGAAGCGGGCGGTGCTCCGAATGGTCTTGCGACCACATCGGCTCACCGCCCGCTAGCGCGGGGCGCTGGTTACCAAGCGTGCGTTTCGGGTTGCGTGGGTGGCCTCGGCGTTCTTGCGCTCCGCTTCGACCGCAGCCCCACCCAAAGGACCGTCGAGGTCGTCCGATCTTCGCAATAACGCAGGCCCGCAACACTCTTACCTATTTCGCGGTATGTGCTCCGCGTGGGTTCGCAGGCCCCGTGCTAGGAGCCGAGGTCGGGAGATCGAGCCTTCTCTTCCGGCTCGACCTTGGCCTCACCCGGCTTCCGTGCTTCCTTTGTACTCCGTGACTCCGGTCACATCAAGGGTCAATTGGGTCGCGATCCCTGATCGTTACGAGCGCGGTCCAGCTACCTGCAAGGGCTCGACTCAGAACGCGAAACGGCGCAGCAGCGAGTAGGTCAACGCGCCGGCCGCGAGTGCGCTCAGCCCGACAGCGGCTGTGGTCGCGACGGCGGCGCCCGACGGCGTCGGCACCCGGTCGCGCAGCGACACCGGCTTGGAGAAGGTGCGGATCGGCCAGTCGCGTGCGACGGCTTCTTTGCGCAGGGTCCGGTCCGGGTTGACCACCGTGGGATGGCCCACGGATTCGAGCATCGGCAGATCCGTGATCGAGTCCGAGTAGGCATAGCAATGTTCGAGCGCGTAACCCTCGCGTTCGGCCAGCGCGCGGATCGCTTCGACCTTGCCCTCGCCGAAGCAGTAGAAGGCGATGTCGCCGGTGTACTTGCCATCCTCGACGACCATCCGCGTCGCCATCGCATGCGTGGCGCCCAGGGCTCGCGCGATCGGCGCCACGATCTCCTCTCCGGAAGCCGACACCACGACGACATCGCGGCCGCAGAGCTTGTGGTCGGCGATGAGCTCGGCGGCCTCAGCGAACACGAGGGGATCGACGATCTCGTGCAGGGTCTCGCCGACGACAGCCTTGACCTGCTCGACATCCCAGCCCGCGCACATGTTCGTCAGGTAGGACCGCATCCGGTCCATCTGCTCGTGGTCCGCGCCCGACATAAGGAACAGGAATTGTGCATAGGTCGACTTCAGCACCGCGCGCCGGTTGATAAGCCCCTGGCTGAAGAACGGTTTGCTGAAAGCCAAAGTGCTCGATTTCGCAATGACGGTTTTGTCGAGATCGAAGAACGCCGCGGTGCGAGTGGGGCGGTCCGATGAGGCGGACGCATCGCGCGCCTGGCTACTCTCATCCGCCGGATCGGGTGAGGTCACACGGTCAGCATAGAGGTGGGCTGCGTGACAGATCGCGCCCGATCGTACAAACTGGCAGATCACGACACGTGTCTGGATCTGTAATCTTTCGTCGCGACACAATGCGTTGTTGCCATTTCGATACTTGCGCTGGCCCTGTCAGGCGTGTGTATAGTGGGCTCTACTCGGCCTATGCCGGGTGTGCATCAGCCCGACCCCCCGGGGCTGATACACGACGACCTCCGCCTCCTCCCCCCCTGGCGGGGGTCGTCCCTTTTTGTGGGGTGTTTTCGCCAGACGGATAGATCATTCGACGTTAATTTGTTGCGGAATGGTGTTTTCACCGACAGGTTTCGCAATCCGTCCGCACGTCGGTTCGCGATCTGTCCACAGATCCGAGTTGATCCACAGATCCTTGCTGTGACCCTTTCGGGTTGTTCTGTTCCGCCGCAGGCTTGGACCCATGAACGCGACGGACGGCATCCTTGCTCTCGTTGATGACGAGGTCCTCAACGCCGAAATAGACCGGGTCGTCGCGGCCGCCGGCCTGCGGATCGTGCGTACGAGTGATCCGTCGAGCCGGCGTGTCTGGATGGGCGCCGCAGCGGTGCTGGTCGACTCGGCCGCCGCGCGTCGATGCGCTGCCCGCGGGCTGCCTCGACGCTCTCGCGTGCTTCTGATCAGCGCCGGGCCGCCCGCGGCGGCGGATTGGGAAGCCGCCGTCACCGTCGGTGCGCAACAGATCGTGACGTTGCCCGCGGAGGATCGCGAGTTGATGACGGTCCTCGCGGATGCCACCGAGACCGGCGGTGAATCGGGCGTGCGCGGTCCGGTCGTCGCGGTCGTCTCAGGTCGTGGCGGTGGCGGGGCGTCGGTTCTCGCAACCGCGATCGCCCAGGCGGCCTCGGGATCTCTTCTCGTCGACGGCGATCCGTGGGGTGGCGGTCTCGACCTGGTGCTGGGCAGTGAGACCCAGCCCGGACTCCGGTGGCCCGATCTTTCGCTGGCGGGAGGCCGGGTGAGCTATCCGGCGCTTCGTGACGCACTCCCGAAGCGCCACGGGGTGACGGTGCTGTCGGGAAGTCGGGTGTTGTCTGGTGACGGATTCAGCAACGACATCGATGGCGCACCACTGGGTGCGGTGATCGACGCGGGCAGCCGGGGCGGCGTCACCGTGGTGTGCGACGTGGCTCGGCGTCCGAGCGCCGCCAGCGAGATTGCGTTGGCGTCTGCGGATCTCGTGGTGTTGGTCACCCCGGCTGATGTGCGATCGTGCGCCGCCGCGGCGGCGACCGCGCAGTGGGTCACGGCGGCCAATCCGAACGCCGGTGTGGTGGTGCGCGGCCCGGCGCCGGGCGGCCTTCGGCCCGTCGACGTCGCGCGGATCATCGGTCTGCCGGTCCTGGCCGCCATGCGGCCGCAGCCTGGAATCGAAGCGGCGTTGGAGCGCGGTGGCTTGCGGTTGCGGCCGCGGTCACCGCTGGGAAGGGCCGCCCGCGAGGTGCTGGGCGTCCTTTGCCAGAGCCCGCATCTGCAGAGCGTGACGGTGGCGGCATGAGTGCGCCCCTGGTCGAGCGGGTCCGCGAGCGTCTCGCGGCACAGGCCGTCCCGCTGCGCCCGAGTGTGGTTGCCGCCGCCATCAGAGCTGAGTCCGGCGGTGTGCTCGGCGATGCAGAAGTTCTCACGAGCATGCGCGAGCTGCAGACGGAACTGGTCGGCGCAGGCGTTCTCGAGCCCTTGCTGTCGGCGCCGGGGACGACAGACGTCCTGGTGACCGCACCCGACTCGGTCTGGGTCGACGACGGCATGGGTCTGCGGCGGTCAGCGGTGCGATTCGCTGATGAATCGGCCGTGCGCAGGCTGGCGCAGCGCTTGGCATTGAGTGCGGGTCGGCGCCTCGACGAAGCCCAGCCGTGGGTGGACGGTCATCTGTCCGGTCTGAGCGCCGGTGACCCGGGCGGCGCTCTGACGGTTCGCCTGCATGCGGTGCTGCCCCCGATCGCGGCTGCGGGGACATGCCTGTCGCTGCGGGTTCTGCGACCTGCGAACCAGAACCTGGATGCGCTGATCGGCGCGGGCACCATCGACGACGATGCTGCCGCGCTGTTGAAGGACGTGATCGCGGCGCGCCTGGCATTCGTCGTGTCCGGCGGAACGGGCGCGGGGAAAACCACACTGCTCGCCGCGCTGCTGGCCGCGGTGCCCGAACAGGAACGCATCGTCTGTGTCGAGGACGCGGCCGAATTGGCGCCCGATCATCCGCATCTGGTGAAGCTGGTCGCACGCAACGCGAATGTCGAAGGTGCCGGCGAAGTCACAGTTCGCGATCTGGTCAAGCAAGCGCTGCGGATGCGGCCCGACAGGATCGTCATCGGCGAGGTTCGCGGCGCTGAGGTCGTCGACCTGTTGACCGCACTGAACACCGGCCACGACGGAGGGTCGGGCACGGTGCACGCCAACAGCCCCGCGGAGGTGCCTGCCCGGTTCGAGGCGCTGGCAGCGCTCGGCGGTCTGGACCGGGCAGCCTTGCACAGCCAACTGGCGGCCGCGATTCAGGTGGTGCTGCACGTGGCCAGAGACCGTTCGGGGCGCCGCCGGCTCAGCGAGGTGGGGGTACTGCGCCGCGCAGAGAACGGCCGCGTCGAGGTCGCCTCCTGCTGGCACTGCGAACGCGGATTCGGGTCCGGGGCCGACCTGCTGCGCGACATGGTCGGCGCACGGAGGCTCTCGTGACCGCTGCGTCGGCGCTGGCCCTGGGGTTGGCCATGCTGCTCCTGCCCGCCGACGCGCGGTGGCGCGCCAGAGCGCTGCTGTCGGCCGCCGGCCGACGGAAGGCACTGCCCGCGCCCGCGGGCGCGGGGGCGGCATGCGTCGCCGTGTCGCTGGTCTCGACACCGATGGTCGCGGCGGCGCTGGGAATGCTGCTCGGCACGCTGCTTGTCAGGCGTCGCATCGCGGCGCGACGACGCCAGCGTGCCGATGAAGGGGCCTCATTACAGGGGGCGCTGGACATCCTGGTCGGTGAACTGCGTGTCGGTGCCCACCCCGTGGCTGCCATCGATGCCGCCGCGCAGGAGTCGGACGGCCGGATGGCTGCCTCGCTGGGCGCCGTGGCGGCGCGCGCTGTGCTGGGGGCCGATGTCGCGGAGGGTCTGCGCACCGAGGGCCGATCGTCGCCGACGCCCGGTCACTGGGATCGGCTCGCGGTGTGCTGGCAACTCGCACAAACGCACGGTCTGGCGATTGCAACCCTGATGCAAGCCGCGCAACGGGATGTCGCCGAACGGGAGCGGTTTCGGGGCCGCGTCGAGGCGGGAATGGCCGGCGCGCGAGCCACCGCCGCGATACTGGCGGGCCTTCCGCTTCTGGGGGTGCTCCTCGGCCACGCCATCGGAGCCGAGCCGCTCACGTTCCTGCTGTCCGGTGGGGCTGGGGAATGGCTGTTGGTGGTGGGCACGCTGTTCGTGTGCTGCGGCCTGTTGTGGTCGGATCGGATCATCTCGCGGGTGCTGGCGTGATCTGGTCGGCGGTGCTTCTGGCCGCGGCAGTTCTCGCCTTGCCGCCGGTGTCGCTCGGCCGGACACGAAGCGGCCCTCGTATCGCGGGCGATCAGCAGAGACGGGAACCGGACGAGGACCCCCTCGCTGTGGCGGCAAGCCTCGACGTGCTCGCAGCGTGCCTGCGATCGGGTATGGCGGTGTCGACGGCCGCAGCCGCAGTGGCCGCATCGGCCCCCGCGGCGATGGCGACTCTGCTGCAGCGCGCCTCCGACCTTCTCGCGCTCGGCGCTGAACCCGCGCACGCCTGGGCGAATCCGGACACCGCGGCCGACGGTCACCTGCAGGCCTTCCTGCGGATGGCAAGGCGGTCGGCGGCATCCGGTAGCGCGCTTGCCCACGGCGTCGAGGATCTGGCCGTGCAGCTGCGCGGCGAGGCGTCCGATGCGGCGAGCGCGAGAGCCGAGCGGGCCTCGGTGCTGATGGCCGGCCCTCTCGGGCTCTGTTACCTCCCGGCGTTCCTGTGTCTGGGCATCGTGCCCGTGGTCGCGGGGCTGGCCGGTGAAGTTCTGCAAACAGGAGTGTTGTGACGGAATGCAAAGGAGAGACCATGGTGCGACAACGCCTTCAGGATCTGCGGACACGGTTGATCGTCCTCGCGGTCGCCGACGACGGGATGTCGACGGTCGAGTACGCAATCGGCACGATCGCGGCGGCCGCGTTCGGGGCGATCCTCTATACGGTCGTCACCGGCGATTCGATCGTGACTGCGCTGACCAACATCATCAACCGGGCTCTGAGCACGAACGTCTGAGTGGCGATGTCGGAATCGCCACTGCCGAAGCGGCATTCGCCGTGGTGGCGCTGGTGGCCGTCCTGGCCGTCTGTCTGGCCGGGCTTACCGCGATCAGCATGCAGGTGCGGTGCATCGACGCGGCACGCGAAGCCGCGCGGCTGGCAGCACGAGGTGACGCTGCATCCGCGACGCGCATTGCGCAAGGAATCGCACCGCCCGGCGCGGTCATCGATGTTCGTCGCGACGGGGATTTCGTCGCGGCGAGGGTCACCGCGAGATCGGCGCTGCTGCCGATGGTGTCGATCAGCGCCGAGAGCGTGTCCGCCACCGAGGAAGGACGACAATGAGCGGGGCTCGGCGAGCCTGGTCGCGGCGGCGATGTGTGCGGTACTGCTGGCCCTGACGGTCGGCGGAGCACAGATCGGCGCGGCGGTGGTGGCACGCCATCAGGCCCAGGCTGCCGCCGACCTCGCCGCCCTGGCCGGGGCCGCGGCGGTGCCTGCCGGTGTCGGACCTGCGTGCGCGCGGGCGTCGGCGGTAGCCCACAGGATGGCGGCGGCCGCCGTGGCGTGCTCCGTCGACGACCTCGATCTGACGGTGACGGTCGAGGCCCCGGTCTCGCTGCGGCTTCTCGGGGCCGCCCACGCCCGCGCGGTCGCCCGCGCCGGACCGGCCTAGTCAAGGCGCAGTCAGCGGCCGGCGTTGCGGGGTTTACGCCCGCGCAAGGCGGGATACGCAGCCCGTATGACGGGCCCGGAGACGCTTGTCGGCCGCTATGAAGTCCGCGGCCCGCTCGGCATCGGTGGGATGGCGGAGGTTCGCGACGGCTGGGACACGCGACTGGACCGTCCCGTCGCCGTCAAGCTGCTGCATCCCAGCTTTCAGGCCGACCCCGACGCGCGCCGACGGTTCGAAGTCGAGGCACGCTCGGCTGCGCCACTGTCGCACCCCAACATCGTCGCGATCCACGATTTCGGCGATCACGACGGCACACCGTTCATCGTGATGGAGCGTCTACCGGGCCGCACCCTCGCCGATGTCATCGCCCTCGGGCCCATGCCCCCGGCGCAGGTTCGGTCCATGCTCGACGATGTGCTGGCAGCGCTGACCGTCGCGCACGCCGCCGGTGTGCTGCACCGCGACATCAAGCCCGGCAACGTCCTCCTCTCCGCCGACGGCCGCTCGGTGAAGGTCGCCGACTTCGGTATCGCCAAGAGCGCCGGCGCCGCGCTGACCGCGACCGGGCAGGTCATCGGCACGATGTGCTACATGAGTCCGGAGCGGGTCACCGGCGCGCCCGCATCGGTCTCCGACGACCTCTACGCGGTGGGTCTGATGGGGTACGAGGCGCTCCTCGGGCATCGCGCCTTTCCCCAGGACAACCCCGTCGCGCTCGCCCGCGCCATCGTCGATTCGCCACCGCCGCCGCTCAGTTCCCGGACCGGAGTCGATCCTGTGCTCGCCGCGGTCATCGACCGCGCCATGAACCGAGATCCGCGCGCCCGCTTCGGCAGTGCCGCCCAGATGCGCGCCGCACTCGCCGGCGATGTGACGGCCCTGACCGCGGGTGCGCAGCCTCCCAGACCGGCGACGCGGGTGCTCGCCCAGCCGCTGCCAGACCCGACAACACATTTCGTGGCTCCGCCCGACCGGCCGAAAAGCCGCAGGCGCGCGTTTCTGCTCGCAGCCGCCGTCCTCGCGTCCTTCGCCCTCGCCGCGCTCGCCCTGGCGTTGGACCCCTTCACGTCGACCGCGCCCCAGGAAACCGTCAGCACCAGTACCAGCGTGCCGCCCCCGCGGCCGACCAGCACTCCGCCGCCGGCGCTCCCGATGGTTCCGGTCACCCAACCCGCACCGCAACCCGTGGTCGAGGAACCGGTGAAACCGGACAGGCCCGGGAACGGAAACGGACATGGCAACGGGAACGGCAAGAAGCCGAAACCCTGAGGCTCCGATGTCCGGCGCTTAGGCCCTGCGCGCTGTGTCGTCGCCCGAGTGCATCCCCGAGTCGGGGCGCTCCTCGATACCCGCGGCGGTGAGTTCGGCCGTCGTCGGCAGTCGCAGTGACGCAAGGCCGGCGTGGATGCCTTCTCCGAGTTCGACCCGGTTGACCGTCACGTGAACCGGGGTCCAGCCGCCGTGATGGCTGACCATTCGCAGCACGCCGCTGGCGGCCCCGGTGTCGAAGTCGGCGGCCATCTTCTGCATCGTCTGTCGATCATGAGGATGGACGGCCCGCTCGCGGGCCATGCCTGCCCGCCAGTCGAAGAACGGCACCGGGTCGTCCAGCCACTTCAACAGCGTCCAGTTCTTCGGGTCCACAAGGGCTCGGTGCACACCAGGCTGCGCGAGCCCGTCGAGGATGCGCTGCGCCAGCAGGTCGTGCTGGAGGCCGGGGCCCTCCCGGACGGTGCGCCAGTTCATCGCGCGGCAGATGAGCCGTTCGCTGCCGTCGTCCTGGGTTTCGGGCACCGATCGCGCGACGAACCCGACGGTGATCGGTTCGCCCCGGTAGTCGATGACATCCCAGGTGTCGCAGATCGTCACTCCCGCTTCGGGATTGATCACCATGCTGATGACTTCTGCTTCGTTGCGCTTCAATTCGCGGCGCGGCAGGTCGTCGGCGAACGCGCGCCCGTGGGTCATCTGCTTGGCCGGATCCCATCCGCCCACCTGAAGGGATTCGACGGTATCGGTCGCGGTGCCCGCGGTCAGGTCCCACATCAGCGAGCCGACCAGCGGGCGCTCGGGCGGCGCTTCGTCGGGCGCTCCCAGCCATATCTGTACGCCGTGGATGCGGCCGTCCGACATCTGGACCACCTCGGTCCGGATCACCCGGTCGTTCTTGGGTGTGATGCTGCTCAGGCCGGTCGCACCACGCACCGTTTCGCCGATGGCGGTCTGGATCGCCATCAGGTGGGGGCTGCGGCGCAGAAAGGTGCCGATCGGAATCAGGTCTTTGGTGTGGGCACCGTGCGCGACGACGACGGGCACCGTGCCCAGTGTCTCCACGAGCATCCAGTCGTGGGCCATGGACAGATCCTACCGACGACCGATACCACCATCCGCCGCCAGGGCGCCCGTGACCAGGCGCAACACGCGGACGGCTCCGGCCTTGTCGAGGGGGTCGTTGCCGTTGCCGCATTTCGGCGACTGGACACAGGACGGGCAGCCCGTCGGGCATTCGCAGGCCTCGATGGCCGACGCGGTCGCCTCCCACCACTGGCTCAGCGTGCGGAATCCGCGGGCGGCGAAGCCGGCGCCACCCGGGTAGCCGTCGTAGACGAAGATCGTCGGCAAGCCGTCCACCGGGCCCACCGCCGTCGACACCCCTCCGATGTCGCCGCGGTCGCAACTGGCCATCAGCGGCAGCAGCCCGATCGCGGCGTGCTCGGCCGCGTGCAACGACCCCGGTACCCGTAGCGGATCAATACCGCTGTCCTGCAGCGCTTCCGGGGTCATGGTGCACATCACCGCCATCGTCTCCAGGTTGCGTGTCGGCATCTCCAGTTCGACGAAATCGATCACCTCGCCGTCGAGGCGGCGGCGCAGATATCCGGTCACGGTGTTGCTGACACACACGGGCACCAGGCCGACGGTGACGGGCCCGTGTTCGGTGCGTTCCCCCGGCCCGGTGACCGTGATGCCGGTGATCTCGCGTGCGAACGTCGTATAACCGGGGTCCTCGGCGTGCACGAAAGCGATCCCGTCCTCGAAGTCGAGGGAATCGACGACATAGCTCTCGCCCTGATGCAGATAGACGGCGCCAGGGTGTACCGACGCCGGGGCCTGACCCGCTCCCGCGCTGCCGAGCATTCGGCCCGTGCCCGCCTCCAGGATCGCTATCTGCCCACCGCCCGAGCCACGAATGTCGACAGCGGGGTGCGGGTCCAGCCCCGGTGCGGGAAAGTACCCGTTGGGGCGGCGGCGCAGCAGTCCGTCGTCGACGAGGGTCGCGGCCAACGCCTCGGCGTCCCACATCCGCACCTCGGCGTCGGTCAGTGGTAATTCGGTTGCCGCGCAAAGCAGCTGAGGCCCCAGCACGTGCGGATTCGCGGGGTCGATCACCACCCGCTCGATGGGTTTGTCGAGCAGCGCCGCCGGATGATGCACCAGGTAGGTGTCCAGCGGATCGTCGCGGGCGATCAAGACGATCAGCGCTCCTTGGCCGCGCCGCCCCGCCCGGCCGGCCTGCTGCCAGAACGACGCGACGGTTCCCGGAAAACCGGCCAGCACAACGGCATCGAGGCCCGCGATGTCGACTCCGAGCTCCAGCGCGTTGGTGGTCGCCATCCCGCGCAGCCTGCCGTCGGCGAGCGCGTGTTCGAGCTCACGGCGATCCTCGGCGAGGTACCCCGCACGGTAGGACGCGACCTGCTCCGCCAATTCGGGTGCGGTGTCGGCCAACCGGGCCTTGGCGCCGAGCGCTGCGAGTTCGGCTCCCCGGCGGGAGCGCACGAACGTCAATGTGCGGGCTCCTTCGGCCATCAGGTCGGCCATCACCCTGGCAGCCTCGGCGCCGGCGGAACGCCGTACCGGAGCGCCGTTCTCGCCGAACAGGTCGGGGATCAGGGCAGGCTCCCAGAGCGCGACGGTGCGGGCGCCCTGGGGTGAGCCGTCCTCGGTCACCTCCGCCACCGTCTGCCCGATCAGCTCGGATGCCGTCGCTGCGGGTTGCGACGTCGTCGCGCTGGCGAAGATGACGGTGGGCATGCTCTCTGTCGGCGAATACCGTGCGCACAGACGCAACAGCCGACGTAGCACCATGGCCACGTTCGAGCCGAAAATGCCTCGATAGTAATGACATTCGTCGACGACGACGTATTGGAGATTGCGCAGGAACACCGCCCAGCGGGCATGGTTGCGCAGCAGGGACACATGAATCATGTCGGGGTTGGAGAAGATCCATCGTGATCGCTCCCGGGCGAAGCGGCGTACCTCCGAGGGGCTGTCTCCGTCGTAGGCCGTCGGCGCCACGTCGTCGAGGCCGGGGATCGCGGCCGTCAACGATGCGGCGGCGCGCAATTGGTCGTGGCCGAGTGCCTTGGTGGGGGACAGGTAGAGCACCCGCGACCGCGGGTTGTCCTTCAATGCCGTCAATATGGGTAGTTGGTAGGCCAGTGATTTGCCGGACGCGGTCCCCGTGCTCAACACCACATGGCGTCCGTCGCGAGCGAGTTGCGCCGCGGCCAGTTGGTGCGACCACAGCGACTCGACGCCGCGAGCATGGAACGCCCGCACCACATCTGGGTCCGCCCAGAGCGGCCACGCGTGCGTCCTCGCCCGCCTCGGCGCCAGGTCCGCGACATGGCGCAGCGGCTGCTCGTCGGCGGGGGTGCCCTCGACCGCACATGCGAGCAACTCGCGGCCGAAATCCGGCACCGGATCTGTCATCGGACCCTTCCGGTTAAGTACCCGGGCCTCCCAAAACCCGGCCCAGAACTTGTTGTACGTGAATTGTTCACCATGTGATGACCGCGAGACTGTCGCCACAGCCATGAACGTGGTTGACTGATCGCGGTCGCAGCTTCTGTGTTCGTGTACTAGCACTCGCAGGAACGACGTTGCGATCGCGGTTCCTGCGAGGGTTGTAGGTCGGGTCGAGTTCCGAGCACTCCACGAAGGTATGGCGGTCGGAACCGGCCCGGACTGCCGAGAAGCGGCGGACCGCACCCGGTGAATATAGAGAAGGAAAGTACGAAAGATGCCACAGGGAACTGTGAAGTGGTTCAACGCGGAGAAGGGCTTCGGCTTCATCGCCCCCGAGGACGGCTCCGCTGATGTTTTTGTCCACTACACGGAAATCCAGGGTTCCGGCTTCCGCACCCTGGAAGAGAACCAGAAGGTCGAGTTCGAGGTCGGCCAGAGCCCCAAGGGCCCGCAGGCCACCGGCGTTCGCGCCGTCTGAGCAGAACAACACCAAAGACCTCACATCACCCCCGCGCCGTCCACTCGGATGACGCGGGGGTGATCTCTTGTGGGACCGGGACCTGCGGCCGGGTCACACGTCTGCCGGGTGCCGCTGGCCTAATCTCGTCGGTGTGAGCCAGCTGTCCTTCTTTTCTGCGGAGTCGGTACCCCCGGCGATCGCCGATCTGACGGGCCTGCTGGCCGGGCCGGGGCAGGTGGTGCTCGTCAGCGGGGCGGCGCGGCTGTCGGTGGTGGTCGAGCACCTGTGGCGCGCCGAGGCGCTGGCCGTGATGATCGCCGATGCCGGTTTGGAACCCGAGATCGCCCGCACCGACGAGAACAACCCGCTGGTGCGCACCGCGGCGGACGCCCGATTGGCCGGGATTGCCGCTGAGTGGACCCGAGGAGCGGTCAAGACCGTCCCGCCGCACTGGTTGCCCGGGCCGCGGGAGTTGCGGGCCTGGACGCTCGCGTCAGGCACTCCGGAAGCCGATCGCTACTTGCTCGGACTGGACCCCCACGCGCCCGACACGCATTCTGCGCTCGCGTCGGCGATGATGAGGGTCGGGATCGCGCCGACTCTCATCGGTACCAGAGGGTCGCATCCGGCGCTGCGCATCAGTGGACGACGACGTCTATCGCGCCTGGTAGAGAACGTGGGGGAACCCCCTGCGGTCGCCGAGGCGTTGTCGCAGTGGCCGCGGATCTAGCCGGGCCGCGGCGCCCCGGCAGGGGAGGGACGGTTTGCGTCGGCAAGCCCGGGGTGCGAAATTGTCAGTTGCCAGGGCGGGTCGCATGAGTAAATGCAATCCGCAGGCAGCAGAAGAAGTGGAGCTTTTCAAAAGTGGCTGACGAGGACCGCGGCAGCGGCAGAAACGGGTCAGTGCGGCGACTCGTCATAGTCGAGTCGCCCACCAAGGCGCGCAAAATCGCCGGTTACCTGGGCTCCAACTACATCGTCGAATCGTCTCGTGGGCACATCCGCGACCTGCCGCGGGCCGCCGCTGACGTGCCTGCCAAGTACAAATCGGAACCGTGGGCCCGCCTCGGGGTGAACGTCGACGCCGACTTCGAACCGCTCTACATCATCAGCCCCGACAAGAAGAGCACCGTCGCGGAGTTGAAGGACAAGCTCAAGAACGTCGACGAGCTCTACCTCGCCACCGACGGTGACCGCGAGGGCGAGGCCATTGCCTGGCACCTGCTCGAGACGCTGAAGCCACGCATCCCGGTCAAGCGGATGGTCTTCCACGAAATCACCGAGCCCGCGATACGGGCCGCCGCCGAGGACCCCCGCGACCTCGACAACGACCTGGTCGATGCCCAGGAGACCCGCCGCATCCTCGACCGGCTCTACGGCTACGAGGTCAGCCCCGTGCTGTGGAAGAAGGTCGCCCCGAAACTGTCCGCGGGCCGCGTTCAGTCGGTGGCCACCCGCATCATCGTCCAGCGTGAACGCGAGCGGATGGCGTTCCGCAGCGCCGGTTACTGGGACGTCACCGCCGAGCTGGACGCCAGCGTGTCCGACGCGCAGGCCAGCCCCCCGACCTTCGTCGCCAAGCTCAACACTGTCGACGGGCGTCGCGTCGCGACCGGCCGCGACTTCGACTCCCTCGGTGCGCTCAAGAAGCCCGACGAAGTGCTGGTGCTCGACGAGAGCGCCGCCAACGCGCTGGCCGGTGGCCTGCGGGGCGCCCAGCTGGCCGTCACGTCCGTCGAGCAGAAGCCGTACACCCGCAAGCCGTATGCGCCGTTCATGACCTCGACGCTGCAGCAGGAGGCGGGCCGCAAGCTGCGGTTCTCCTCGGAGCGCACGATGAGCATCGCGCAGCGGCTGTACGAGAACGGCTACATCACCTATATGCGTACCGACTCGACGACCCTGTCGGCGAGCGCTGTTGAGGCCGCACGTAACCAGGCCCGCCAGCTCTACGGCGAGGAGTACGTGCACCCGACGGCACGCCAGTACACCCGCAAGGTCAAGAACGCGCAGGAGGCTCACGAGGCCATCCGTCCCGCCGGCGACGTGTTCCAGACGCCGGGCCAGCTGCACAGCCAACTCGACACCGACGAATTCCGGCTCTACGAGCTGATCTGGCAGCGCACCGTCGCCTCGCAGATGGCCGACGCGCGCGGCACGACGCTGAGCTTGCGTATCGGCGGGGCCGCCCGGACCGGTGAGCAGGTCGTGTTCAACGCCAGCGGCCGCACGATCACCTTCCCCGGCTTCCTGAAGGCTTATGTCGAGAGCATCGACGATCTGGCCGGTGGCGAGTCCGACGACGCGGAAAGCCGGCTGCCGAACCTGACGCAGGGCCAGCGCGTCGACGCCAAGGACCTGACCGCCGACGGTCACACCACGTCGCCGCCCGCGCGCTACACCGAGGCATCGCTGATCAAGGCGCTCGAGGACCTGGGGATCGGCAGGCCGTCGACGTACAGCTCGATCATCAAGACCATCCAGGACCGCGGCTACGTCCACAAGAAGGGCAGCGCGCTGGTTCCGTCATGGGTGGCGTTTGCGGTGATCGGCTTGTTGGAGCAGCACTTCGGGCGCCTGGTCGACTACGACTTCACCGCCGCGATGGAAGACGAGCTCGACGCGATCGCCTCCGGCAACGAGCGAAGGACCAACTGGCTCAACAACTTCTACTTCGGTGGCGAGCACGGCGTCGACGGATCCATCGCCCGCGCGGGCGGGCTGAAGAAGCTTGTCGGCGGCAACCTCGAAGAGATCGACGCCCGAGAAGTCAACTCCATCAAGCTCTTCGACGATGCAGAAGGTCGCGCGATCAATGTCCGCGTGGGACGCAACGGCGCCTACCTCGAGCGGATGGTCATCGATCCTGAAGCTCCGGACGGTGAGCTCAAACCGCAGCGCGCCAACCTCAAAGACGAGCTGACTCCCGACGAGTTGACTCTCGAGCTGGCCGAGAAGCTGTTCGCCACACCGCAGGAGGGCCGCTCGCTCGGAGTCGACCCGGAGACCGGACACGAGATCGTCGCCAAGGACGGACGGTACGGCCCCTACGTGACCGAGGTGCTGCCGGAACCGGCGTCGGGTGACCCCGACGATGGCACTGCGGGCAGCGGCGCCAAGAAGGGCAAGAAGCCGACCGGTCCGAAACCGCGCACCGGTTCGCTGCTGCGGTCGATGGAGTTGGAGACGGTGACGCTGGAGGACGCGCTGCGGTTGCTGTCGCTGCCCCGGGTCGTCGGCGTCGACCCGGCCAGCGGTGAGGAGATCACCGCGCAGAACGGTCGCTACGGCCCATACCTCAAGCGCGGCACCGATTCTCGGTCACTGGCCACCGAGGAGCAGATGTTCGACATCACCCTCGACGAGGCGCTGAAGATCTACGCGGAGCCGAAACGCCGCGGCAGGCAGGGTGCGGCGACGCCGCCGTTGCGCGAGCTCGGTGTCGACCCGGTCTCGGAGAAGCCGATGGTGATCAAGGACGGCCGGTTCGGGCCCTATGTCACCGACGGCGAGACCAACGCCAGTCTGCGCAAGGGCGACGACGTGCTGTCGATCACCGACGCGCGCGCGTCGGAGTTGTTGGCCGATCGCCGTGCGCGCGGACCGGTGAAGAAGAAGGCGACCAAGAAGGCCGCCAAAAAGACGCCCGCCAAGAAGGTGGCCAAGAAAGCCGCCAAGAAGGCCTAGCGAGTCCTGCTGGACACGTCGTCGGCAACCTGACCGTCGACGCTGCCCGGCGTGAACAGGTTCACCGGTCGCGCGAGCTGAGTCGGCGCCGTCCGTCCACGCAGTTCCACGATCTCGCCGACGTCCCAGCACAGTGCCTCGGCATCGAGTGCCTGCGAGACCGCGATCGAGGACGCCAGCACGTGGCCGGGCTCCAACTTGGCCAGCTCGGTGAGCCGGGCGGCTTCGTTGACCGGGTCGCCGATCACGGTGTACTCGAAGCGGGCCTGCGCGCCGATGTGCCCGGCGATGGCTCGTCCCGCAGACACCCCGATGCCGAACTCGGTTTCGCCGAGCACCTCGATCAACTCGTCGTGCAGCTCACGGGAGGCGGCCAGCGCGGCCCCGGACGCGTCGGGGTGTTCGATCGGGGCACCGAAGATGGCCAGTGCGGCGTCACCCTGGAACTTGTTGACGAACCCGCCGTGCCGGTTGACGGTGTCGACGACGACGCGGAAGAACTCGTTCAGCAGGTTGACCACCTCGGCGGCCGGAATCGTCGCGGCCAGGTGTGTGGAGCCGACCAGGTCGACGAACAGCACCGCCACGTCGCGTTCCTGGCCGCCGAGCTCGGTGCCGCGCTCGAGGGCTCGGCGGGCGACGTCTTCGCCTACGTAACGGCCGAACAGGTCTCGGAGGCGTTGTCGTTCGGCCAGGTCGCGCACCATGTCGTTGAACCCGGCCTGCAGCAGCCCGAGCTCGCTGGCGTCGTAGATCTGCATGTGTGCGTTGTAGTTGCCGCGCTGCACCTCGCCGAGCGCCCAGCGCAGTTGGCGCAGCGGATCGGCGATCGACATGGCCACCAGCACCGTGCTGGACAGCCCGATCACCAGCGCGACGATCGCCAACAGCAGGATCGTCGTGATCACCCGGTCGGCCGGCGCGGTCAGGACGTCGAACTTGCTGGCCACCAATGCCAGCAGGATCGCCACCAGCGGGACGCCCGTCGACAGCACCCAGGTCAGCACCTGGCGCAGGATGACGCCGGGTGCCCGGAAGTTCTCCGGCACGCCACCGCGCAGCGCCGCGACCGCCACCGGTCGCAGGACGCGTTCGGACTGCAGATACCCGATGATCGCGGTCGCGGTAGCGCCGAGGCCGGTCGCGACCGCGACGACGGGTGCGGACTTGCTGGCCACCGGCCAGCTGGCGACGATGAACACCACCGAGCCGAGCAGCCAGTTCGTCGCACTGATCAGCGAACGGTAGAACGGCATCTTCAGTGCGCGGATGCGCGCGACCTCGGTGTCGGCGGGGTCGCGGTCCCCGAGCAGCATGTCGCGCCGCTGCCAGCGCATCACCGGGATGAGCATGCGCAGCGTGAAGTACGACGCGACGGTGAACGAGACGAACAGGTAGCCGAGGAAGATCGCCAGGTTGAATGCGGGCAGGTCCTGCAGCTGGATGCGGTCCTCGGGGGGTAGCCCGAAACGGAGGAAGCCGAGTACCAGCAGGGCGCCGATGATGTCGGCCTGAAGCATGCCCAGGGTGAACACCGGCCACGGGGTGCGCGCGACCCATCGGACGAATGCACTGATTCGTCCGATCTCGATCGCTTCGGCGGCCATTGGTTTACCGTATCCGGCCGAGCTGACCCTCAAGTGGCGTCTGGGACGGACGTGTCGGTTCGCAGCATTACTGTTATCGGCGATGGCCGGTGTTTTCTCGCGCCTGGTGGGTCAGGACGCAGTCGAGACGGAGTTGGTGGCCGCAGCACGCGCGGCACGCGGTGATTCCGCTCACAGCGAGGCCGGCGCTGCGACCGGGACCATGACGCACGCATGGCTCATCACCGGTCCGCCGGGGTCCGGGCGTTCCGTGGCGGCCCTGTGCTTCGCCGCGGCCCTGCAATGCACCTCGGAAGGAACACCAGGCTGCGGAGAGTGCCGCGCCTGTACGACGGCCATGGCGGGCACGCATGCCGATGTCCGGCGCATCATCCCCGAGGGTCTGTCCATCGGCGTCGACGCGATGCGCACCATCGTGCAGATCGCGTCGCGCAGGCCCGGAACCGGTCGCTGGCAGATCGTCGTGATCGAGGACGCCGACCGCCTGACCGAGGGTGCGGCCAACGCGCTGCTCAAAGTGGTCGAGGAGCCGCCGCCGTCGACGGTGTTCCTGTTGTGCGCGCCGTCGGTGGACCCCGAGGACATCGCGATCACGCTGCGGTCGCGGTGCCGACACGTCGCGCTGGCCACCCCGCCTGTGGATGCCATCGCGCGGGTACTGATCGACTCGGACGGGCTGCCCGAGAAGGACGCGGTGTGGGCTGCGTCGGTCAGTGGCGGCCACGTCGGGCGCGCCCGCAGGCTGGCGACCGACGGGCAGGCCCGTGAGCGACGGCTTCGGGCGCTGGGGCTGGCGCGCGACGCCGCGACCCCGTCGCGGGCGTACGCCGCGGCCGAGGAGCTGGTGGCCACCGCCGAGGCGGAGGCGAGGGCTCTTACTGAGGACCGCAACGAGACCGAGGCCGAGGAGTTGCGGACGGCGCTGGGCGCGGGAGGAACGGGCAAGGGCACCGCCGGGACGATGCGCGGCGCCGCGGGCGCTCTCAAGGACCTGGAGAAGCGACAGAAGTCACGGCAGACCAGGGCGTCGCGGGACGCGCTGGATCGCGCGCTGATCGACCTCGCGACGTATTTCCGGGATGCGCTGCTGGTGTCCTCGGGTGCGGCGAACGTGTCGCCCAACCACCCCGACATGGCGGAGAAGGTGGCCGCGATGGCGGCCCACGCTTCGCCCGAGGCGCTGTTGCGCTGTATCGAAGCCGTGCTGGAATGCCGCGAAGCGCTGGCGGTCAACGTCAAGCCGAAGTTCGCGGTCGACGCGATGGTCGGCACCGTGGGGCAGGCGCTGCGCAGCTGACCGGGGGATCGTTTTGGGCGGCGCGGGGGACCTACCGTAGACTCACCACGCCGGTCACGGGTGCTTGGTTCGTCGCGCAAGCGCTCATCGCCCAGCACGCCGCCTTAGCTCAGTCGGTAGAGCGATTCACTCGTAATGAATAGGTCGGGGGTTCGATTCCCCCAGGCGGCTCCAAGATCCTCGGCCCTGTCCGCCGAGCGTGCGCCCACGGCGGGCGGATCGCCGGTTTCCCGCCCTCACCGCACGCTCGCGAGGCCATCGGTGGCCGGGCGGCCAAGAAGTCTCCTGCGTGCAGTGCGGCATGTACGTCAATCCTGCCGTCCCGCTTCCGGATTCACCCCGAGAGGGTCAGCGCGGCGATGCCGAAGCGTGATGAACATTTGATCGAATCGAAGGATTGGAAACAACTTTCGCGCACTATCGTTGGATTTCGACCATCGTCCGATGGCGCTGCAACCTCGAATGATACGGAGTGCCATGCGCGTGGCTGTGCGGAGTGCCTTCGTGGTGGGCATCGTGGCTTCGACCGTGGTTGTCGCTCCGGTCGAGGTCAACGAAGTGGCAAGTTGGACACCGCAACTCGATATCGCGTCGATGCTCCCCGCCGAGGGTGCGGTTGTCGGAGTGGCGCATCCCCTGGTCATCACCTTCGACCGCGTGGTAGTCGACCGGCGCGCCGCCGAGCGCGCGATGCGCGTCGAGTCTGAGCCGCCCATGACCGGCACCTTCGAATGGGTCGAAGGCAATGTGGCGCAGTGGGTTCCAACCTCCTTCTGGCCTGCGCACAGCACCGTGAAGCTCACGGTGGGTGACCTGCCGACCCGGAGATTCGACGTCGGCCCCGCCGTGGTCGGCGTCGCCAACCTTTCTGACCACACGTTCACCGTGACGATCGACGGGAAGCCCCCTTCTGAGCTGCCGGCGCCGCACCATCGGCCGTTCTGGGGGCAGCACGGGGTGTTCCCGGCGTCCATGGGCCGACCGGAGTACCCCACCCCGGTCGGGGTCTACTCCGTCTTGGCCAAAGAGCGTGACGTGACAATGGATTCGAGCAGCGTGGGCATTCCTGTCGATGCTCCCGACGGCTATCTGCTGGATGTGGAATACGCCGTCCGGTTCACGCAGCGAGGCCTCTTCGTGCATTCGGCTCCGTGGGCGGTCAACCAGATGGGCTACGAGAACGGCAGTCACGGATGCGTCGGGCTGAGCACCGAAGATGCCGAATGGTATTTCAACACCGTCAACATCGGCGACCCGATCATCGTGCGCGAGAACAGCGTTGAGGTGCCGCAGGCGGTGCCCCGGTAGAATTCCGCCGCGATCGACACGAAGCGCCCGTCGTTGAGACGGGCGCTTCTGGCGTTGCGGGACGATCGCGCACGAGACGCAAAGACGGCCCGCCCCAGGGGGCGGGCCGTCGGATCTGCGCTACCGGGTGGGACCTGGAGCGGTCGGTTGGCCGGGTACTGGCGCACCACTGGGTGCCGGACCGGTCATGTCGCCCTTGCCCGCGAGCCCGCCCATCGTCGTCAGCGGAAGTCCGCCCGCCGCGGCACCCGCAACAGGCACCGGCGGGATGACCGGTGGCGGCGCCAGCGGCGGAGCCACAGGCGGGACGACCGGCGGTGGTGCCAGCGGTGGGACGACCGGCGGGACAACCGGGGGCGGTGCCACGGGCGGCGGTACGACCGGCGGTGCCAGCGGCGGCGGGACCGGGCCGGGTAGCGCCATCGGAACGCCGGCCATCTCCGACATCGGCGCGCACGCCGCGGCCCCGGCCGGATCCGTGCCCGCAGAGCTGTAGAAGCATTCGCCTCCACCGGCTTGCGCCACGCCGGGGCTGAACGCCAACGCGACGCTGCACAGGCCGGCGCCGACGGCGACCACTCTGATGCTGAGTCGATCAAAGACCGCCATCAACTACCACTCCTTCACTGACAATCACACTTTCCAAGGCCGCCATCAGAACGACTGCGTAAATTTATCGGCATTCGTGGCGGCGTGGAATGTGTCGTTTCCGAACAGAGACGTTCGATCCGGTTTGATACCTGTCTGTATCGGAATCAGTTGAGAATGAGACGCTTTCGAGACTCGCGCGTGCGCGTTTCGCGAGCGGCGGGTCGGGGCAGAGCAAACGCTAGGGAGACGCGAAATCGCCCACGGCCGTCATCATCGTGCCGTTCGACGCCGTGGCGAAGCCGGCCGCGGCGAATTCGCAGTTGAGGATGATCGCCCGATGTCCCGGACTGCCCATCCAGAAGCCCAGCGCGGCATCCGCGGTGGCAGACGAGCCAGTGGCCCAGAAGACGATCTCCCCGGTGGCGGTGGCCTGGCTGAATCCCGCAGCCGCCATTCGCGCACCGGGTGACGAGCCGTCCGAACCCACGTGACTGAAGTTGCTGTTCGTCAGCATGTCGTTGGCGTGCCGCTGGGCCGCCGCGGTCAGGCGTGGATCCTGGCGGACCGCCCCGCACGATTGACGAAGCTGGTTGACGCCGGCATACAGCCCGGTCGCCACGTCGGCCTGCGCTGAGAAATCAGCGGTCGTGCCGATGGTCGTGATGACGGCCGCGCTGATCGCGAACGCACCGACGAGCTTCGCCTTCATTATCGATACGTCGCGATGCCGGCGAGTTCCGTTACACAATCGAGACCCCTGGCGTCGCGTGCGGGTCACCTCACGGGCGCGACGAATCCGACGGGTCCGGCGGCGACGCACACCGACAGCGCGGCGGTGGTGGCGTCGACGGTGATCGCGTCGCCGGCTCCCGGCAGCCGGACGTACACGCGGTTGAGGCCGGGGCGGACAGGAACCTTGACCTGCTCGCCGTCGGACAACGACAACGTCATCGACCCGTCGCTGTTGCCCAGATAGTTGAGCTCGACGGTCCAGTCGGCGGGCAGCAGCGGCCCGTCCAGCGGCATCCGGACCGGGAAGTCGGGCTGGACGAGATACCCGCACCGGTCGTCGGGACCCGGACGGATGCTGCGCACCCACGTCACGTGCGCATCCACCAGATTACCTGCGACATCCAGCATGCGAAGATCGGTTGTCGCCGAGGCGAATTCGGGACGGTCGCGCAGAAGCGCGAACATGTGCGAGGCCAGGTTCTCCGGCCATGCCACCCGCTGCAACACCAGGGGGTCCACCTCCTGGTCGAGCATGGGTTCCGGCGAGGTCGCGTGTGCCTGCGCCAGGGCCGCGCCCGCGTTCTGCAGATACGGCTGGGCGGGATTGTCCCGCCAGCTCGTCAGGAACGTCGCGGTGGAGTAGAGGCTGCTCGCCACGAAAGCTGTTGCCAGCAGCAGTGATACGGCCGTGCGCCGCGCGGAGGCGTCCAGCCACGCCGAACTCCGGTTGGGTGCGCACAGCCCGACCGCCGCCAACAGCGCCAGCACGACAACCAGGTCGGGCAGATACCGCAGCGTCTGCGCCAGTTCCAACGCGGTGTACTGCGAGGAGCGCATCAGATAGATGGGAACCTGACACGCGACCGCATACCCGAGCGCCGCCAACCACACCGGGCCGAGGCGGCGCTTGCGCATCAGCGACACCGCCGCGACGAGTACCAAAACCAGCCAGCCGAGCGCCATGACGGTCACCGGCGGAGTCGCCCACGGCGATGCCGGTGCCCAGCGCTGCCAGTCCCACGGGCCTCCCACGAGGCCGGGCACGATGCCGTGAGTGACGGAGCGGCGCAACAGTTCCCACGTCATCGCGAGGTCGAAGCTCCAGCGCTGCTGATCGACGACCAACAGGTACACGCCGACCCAGGCCGCCGTCAGCGCCAGCGACGACACCCACAGCCGTGCGCCGCGCCGCCACACCTCACGCAGGGACGCACTCTCGGTGACGTACCCGTGGAGTGCGACGACGGCGAACGCGACGACCGGGATGATCGCCGACTTCTCGAAGAACAGCAGCCCGCCGAAGTACACCAGAGCACCGGACACGGCGTAACGTTGATTGCCGGTGCGGATCAACAGGACTGCGTCGGCACAGACCCACGCCATCGCCGTCAGCATCGGCAGCGAGTTCAGCCCCGCCGCCCACCACGCGAAGCCGGGTACCGCCAGCGGGGTGAACAAGGCGAACGTCAGCGGGATCAGCAGGACCGGCCGCCAGCCCAGAATCACGTGCAGCGTGCGAAGCAGCGCCAGGGATGCCAGCAACGCCAGCACCACAAGGCTCAGCGCCGGTCCGATCCAGTTCAGCGGCGCGAGCCGGGTGATGGCGCCGGCGACCAGGAAGGCGCCGGGCATCACGTGCCCGTCGTGGTCGTCGAACAGATACTGCGGCGACAGCAGGCCCTGGGTGCCCGCACGGCCGACGAGAATGAGGTCGTCCCAGTAGAAGTAGCCACCGAAGGCCAGCACCGCCCGGATCACCAGATGCAGCGCGATGAGCGCCACGGCGACACGGGCGACGGCAGATCTCACGGAACTAGCGGGGATACGCGTCCCCGGCATGCTGGCGTGCTCGCCACGCGGAAGTGACCATCTCGTCGAGCGTATGCCGGTTACTCCAGTCCAGGTCACGCGCCGCGAGGTCCCCGGACGCGACGATGCGGGCCGGATCCCCGGGGCGACGGGGCATGATCTCCGGCTCGAAGTCGATGCCGGTGGCCTTCCTCATCGCGGTCATGATCTCGCGCACCGATGTGCCCGACCCGCTGCCGAGGTTGTAGACCGGTTCGACGTCCAGCCCGTCGGCGAGCCGGCGTGCCGCGGCGACGTGAGCCAGCGCGAGGTCGGTGACGTGGATGTAGTCGCGCACACAGGTGCCGTCCGGCGTCGGGTAGTCGTCCCCGTTGATGCGCGGCGTCTCGCCGCGGAACAGCATGTCGAAAACCCTGGGGAACAGGTTGTGCGGGCTCGCGTCGAACAGATCGTCCGATCCGGATCCGACGACGTTGAAGTACCGCAGGCTCGTGTGCCGCAGCCCGGTCGCCCGGCCGGCATCGCGGAGCAGCCATTCGCCGATCAGCTTCGTCTCGCCGTAGGGAGATTCCGGCGTCGTCGGCGTGGACTCGTCGACGATCGCGACGTCGGGCGTGCCGAATGTCGCCGCGCTCGAGGAGAAGACGATCTTGTCGACGCCTCGCCTCTCCATCGCCTGCAGCAGGATGACCGTCGCCGAGACGTTCTGCTCGTAGGTGTGCAGCGGCCGCTTCACGGATTCACCGGCGTACTTGTAGCCGGCGATATGAATGACACCGCTCACATTCTCGAGGGTGTCCTCGACCAGAGCCGCATCGAGCAGGGTGCCCTTGACGAACGCCGCAGCGTCCGGGACGAACGCCTCGAACCCGCTGGACAGGTCATCGATGATCACCACGTCGAGCCCCGCGTCGAGCATTGCTCGGGCCACGTGCGAACCGATGTAGCCGGCCCCGCCGGTCACCAGCCAGCTCATGTCGTCTCCTCAGTCATCGATCGCAGCATAGGTGGGCGCCATGTGGCGGCGGTGCCCGGCAAGCGCGGCGAGGTGCACGACGATGCCTGCCAGCGGTCCGCACAGCAGGGCCACGACCGTGCGCACCTCCAGGTCCAGCGGCAGCAGCAACAGCAGCGTCGACGCCACGGTGGCGATCACCCATCCCGACGCGTAGGCCCGGTGCAGCGCGGCCGCGACGGTGGCCGCGCCCGTCAGCGTCAGCAGCGCGATGCCCACCGCGGCGGCCGTCAGCCACCCCAGCAGCGCCCCGGCGGCGACGTACTGCGCGCCGAAAGCCTCGCGCAGCAGCCACGGCCCGAACGCCGCCGCCAGCACCACACCCGCCGCGCCGACCACGACGACCAGGGCCGACGGTGCGATGAGCGCCTTCAGTCGGTGGTCGCGTTGATCGACGAAGTGCGCGATCAGGTTGCCCTGCATCGCGGTCAGCGGGACCAGCAGCGGTGCCCGCGTCAACGTCACCGCGAGAATCACCACGCCGCCCGCCGCGCCGAGGTCTTCGGAGGTGGCCTTGAGCAAGACGGGGAAGCCCATCACCAGGATCGCGCTGGCGCCGGCGGCGGCAATCGAATGGCCCGTGCCACGCAGGAATGCCACGGTCCCCCCGGGCGTCCGCACCACGGCCGCGGCGCGGGTCGCGGGGGAGACGACGAGCATCAGCACCCAGCCGAACGCGCCGGCCACGGTCGCCCACAGATAGCCGCCGAGCCCCCAGCCGACAACAAAGCTCGCCACGGCGACGGCGACCCGCAGCACGGCGTCGGTGACCATCAGCGCGCCGTACTCGCCCCACCGGTTCATCCCGGCCAGCGCACCCAGCAGTGTCGTGTGCAGGCAGAAGCCGGCCAGTCCGGCGCACAGCAGCACCACGCTGAGCACGCGGGCGTCGGTGAACACGCGCGCCGACCACAGCGGCGACGTCACAGCGATGACGGCGGCGGCTACGAGCCCGACCGCCGCGGCGACGCGCAACGGGTGGGTGCGTCCGCCTGCGGGATCGGTTGACGGGGAGCGCACCTCGCGCGTCGTCTCCTGCAGCAACCCGAACGCGGCGCCGCTGGCCAGCCCGAACGCGCCCCAGAACACACCGAACACCGAGAATCCTGCCGGCTCGAGGTCACGGGCCGCCAGGTACAGCACGGCATATCCGCACAGCGCCGAGATCGCCGTCGCCGCCCCGACCCGGACCACGCTGCCCCGGCTCACCGCGCCCGAGGGCCCCGCAGTCGCGTCGGTCACGACCCGCTGTCCAGCGGCGGTACCCGTGTCGAGTACAGCCATGCCGCCCACAGTGAGCGCAGCGAATCGTCGGAGTACTGCCCGGCCAGACCGATGAAGTCGTCGGTGACGACACTGCTGTGCCGGTAGCGGGCGGTCCAATCCCGAAGTAGGTCGAAGAAGTTCGTGTCGCCGATACGCCTGCGCAGCGTGTGGAGAGTGAGAGCCCCGCGCTTGTAGACGCGGTCGTCGAACATGTCGCGCGGCCCCGGGTCGGCGAGAACGAGGTTCTGCGACGAACTCTTGAGCCGGTGGTGGTAGTGGCGGGCCCATTCGTCGGCGCTGCGTTCGCCGCAGTGCTCCGACCACAGCCACTCGGCGTAGCAGGCGAATCCTTCGTGCAGCCAGATGTGGCGCCAGCGCTGCACGGTGACGGAGTTGCCGAACCACTGGTGGGCCAGTTCGTGGGCGATGAGACGTTCCGAGCCCCGCCTACCGTCGCAGTGATTGGCGCCGAATATCGAAATGCCCTGTGCCTCAAGCGGAATTTCGAGGTCGTCATCGGTGACGACCACGGTGTAACCGGTGGCCAGCGGATATGGTCCGAACCGTTCGGTGAAGAGCTTCATCATCTGCGGTTGACGGCCGAAGTCGTGGTCGAAGGCGGTGCGCAGCCGAGACGGCAGCACCGCGAAGATCTCGACACCGTTCTTGGCCATGCGGTGCCTGTCGTACACCCCGATCTGCAGGGTCATCAGATACGTCGAGGTGGGCTCCGCCTGTTCGTAGACCCAGGTCGTCATGCCTGCGCGGGCACGCTTGGCGAGCAGCTTGCCGTTGGCCAGGGCGAAATACGGTGTCTCCGTCGCGATCTGGACACGGAAGCTGGCCTTTGCGCTGGGGTGGTCGTCGCACGGGAACCAGGACGACGCACCGTTCGGTTGACCTGCGACCAGTGCCCCCTCGGTGAGCTCCTCGAAACCGACCTCGCCCCACAGGGATCGGATCGGGCGCGGGGTTCCGCCGTAGCGGATCGCGATCGTCATCGCCGCGCCGGCGGGTAACCGCTCGGCCAGGGTGATATGGAGTTTTCCTGCCGCAGCGCGGAACTGGGCGGGCCGCGTGCCGTTGACGGTCACCTTGGTCACCGACAGCGCACGGGACAGGTCGAGGGTGAACGTGGTGAGTTCGGCCAGCGTCACGGCCGTGATGGTCGCCGACCCGGCGAGCCGGTTGATCGCCACCTTGTACTCGAGCTCGAGCTCGTAGCGCGACACCCGGTAACCGAAGTTCCCTGCATGGGGCAGATACGGGTCGATGACGGGAGGCGTGCTCAACTTTCGGGCCCGTTTGCGCACCGTCACGCGGCTGCGGGCTTCTTGGGCTTGGGATCAGTTGCGCCGCCACGCTTCTTGCGAGGCGGATTCCACGGCGCGATCGGATTGCCCTGCCACCGCGTCGACGGCGGAACCTCGTCGCCGCGCATCACCAGCGACGCGGGCCCCACCGTGGCGGCCGCGCCGATCCGCGCCGCGGGCAACGCCACACAGTGCGGGCCCAGTGTCGCGCCCTCCTCCAGGACGACGGTGTCCATCCGCATGATCCGATCGTGGAACAGGTGCGTCTGCACCACGCAACCGCGGTTGACGGTCGCACCCCTCTCCAGGGTCACCAGGTCGGCTTCGGGAAGCCAGTAGGTCTCACACCACACGCCGCGTCCGATCTTCGCGCCCAAGGCCCTCAGCCACAGGTTCATCACCGGCGTACCCGATGCGGCGCGGGCGAACCACGGCGCGGCGACGGTCTCGACGAAGGTGTCCGACACCTCATTGCGCCAGACGAACGACGACCACAGCGGATGTTCGATCGCAGTGATGCGGCCCACCAGAAGCCATTTGGCGATGACGGCGATACCGCCGGCCACCGCGCCCGCAGCCAGCAGGATCAACCCGGCGGCCAGGGTGGCCCAGACCCAGCCGTATGTCACGGCCAGCGACTGGATGGCGAACAGCACCGCCACCCCGATCGCGAACGTCACGACGACGGGCACGAACCGGAACGTCTCGACGGTGGCCCGCAGTGCTTTCAGACGCGGGGACGGGTGGAAGGTGCGCAGCGCGTCGGCCGCCGTCGGCTTGCGTCGCAGCCGGACCGGCGGGCTGCCCAGCCACGACGAGCCGGCCTTCGCCTTGTGCGGTGTGGCCGACAGCACGGCGACGAGGCCGTCGTCGGGAACTCTTCGCCCGGGCTGGGTGATGCCCGAGTTGCCGAGGAACGCGCGCTTGCCGACCGTCGCTCGTGCGACATGGATCCAGCCGCCGCCCAGCTCGTAGGACGCCACCATGGTGTCGTCGGCGAGGAACGCGCCGTCGTCGACGACGGTGAACTTCGGGATCAGCAGCGCGGTCGAGATCTCGGTTCCCTTACCGACTTTCGCGCCGAGCAGGCGCAGCCACCACGGTGTCAGCAGGCCGGCGTAGATCGGGAACAGGTAGTTGCGCGCGCCGTCCATCAGGCGTTCGGTGGCCCACAGCTGCCAGCCCGAGCGGCTGCGCACCGGGTGGTAGCCCTCCCGCAGGCCCAGCGACAGCATCCGCACGCCGAGGAACGTCAGCGTCGCGTAGACGACGACGGCCGCCATCGTGGCGGGCACGATCCACATCAGCGCGGGCACGATCGCGTCGACAACGGACGTGGTGCCGCGCACCCCCCACCCGACGACCGCCAGGCCTGCGGCCAGCGCGGCCAGCGGAAGCGCGCCGAGCAGCATCGAGGTGATGCCGTACATCGCGACCCACACCGGGGCCCGCGGCGGGCGGTGGTCGGGCCACGGATGCTTGGCCTTGCCGGACTTGATCGCGGGCGAACCCTTCCAGTACTGGCCGTTCTTCACCTTGCCGACCACGCCGGAACCGGGGGCCACGTCGGCGTTCTTGCCGACGACCGCCCCGGGCAGCAGCGTGGTGCGCGCGCCGACGGTGGCGTCGTTGCCGACGGTGATCGGGCCGACGTGGAACAGGTCGCCGTCGATCCAGTGCCCGGTCAGGTCCACCTCGGGTTCGATGGAGCAGCGGTGGCCCAGCGTCAGCATGCCGGTCACCGGGGGTGCCGAGTGCAGGTCGACGCCGCTGCCCACCTTGTTGCCGAGCAGTCGCGCGTAATAGACGAGCCACGGCGCGCCGGCCATGTTCTCCGCGCCGCTGGCCTCGGCGAGGCGTTCGGCGAGCCACACCCGCAGGTGCACCGAGCCGCCGCGCCGGTACGTCCCGGGCTGCAGGTCGCCGACGAGGACGCGGGCGCCGAACACCGCGATGCCCATGCGTCCCGGCGGGGTCACGAACAGCAGGAAACCGGCGAGCACCCACCACCAGTCGATCGGGCGCGCCCAGTCGACCAGCGACAGTTCGGCTGCGACGTTGTTGGCGATCGCCAGCCACACCACCCACTGCATCCCGGTCAGCATGGCCAGGGGCACCGTCAGCGCCACCTGTACCGCCTGCGTCAGCCGCGACACCGGCGTGACGACACGCGTCTCGACCGCCGGCGGTGGGTCGAGCTCGTCGAGATAGCCGGCCAGCGAGCCGAGACGCGGATGGTCGTACAGATCGGCGACGGTCACCTGCGGATAGCGTTGCCGCAGTGCGGCGATGAGCTGTGCCGCCGACAGCGAGCCGCCGCCGAGGGCGTGGAAGTCGGCCTCGGGTCCGTCGATCGGCGCCGCGAGCACCTCGCGCCACAGCCCGGCCAGCCAGCCGAGCGTGCCACCGCCCAGATCGGCGCCGTCGTCGTCCTCGGCGCCACCCACCGGCCACGGCAGTGCGTCGCGGTCCACCTTGCCCGACGTGCGGGTGGGCAGTTCGTCGACCACGACGAGGCGCGGGACGAGCGCTGCGGGCAGCGACTCCGACAGCCGGGCGCGGGCGTCGTGGACGTCGAAAGTTGCCTCGAGTCCGGGCGCGACGGCGATATAGCCTACGAGAAGCGGTGTGCCGCTTGCGGTTTTGCGGACGGCGGCCGCTCCGCCGCTGACGCCGGGCAGGTTGACCAGCGCGGTGTCGACCTCGCCGAGCTCGATACGGCGGCCGCCGACCTTCACCTGGTCGTCGGCGCGCCCCATGAAGTAGAGGCCGTCCATCTCCAGCCGCACCAGATCGCCGCTGCGGTAGGCGCGGCTCCAATGGCCGCGTCCGGCCAGAGTGGGCATGGCCGCGTATTTCTCCGCGTCCTTCTCCGGGTCGAGGTAGCGCGCCAGCCCGACGCCGCCGATGACGAGCTCACCGACCTCCCCGACGGCGACCGGCTCGCCCTGTTTGTCCACGACCGCGAGATCCCAACCGGGCAACGGCAGGCCGATGCTGACCGCACTTTTTCCGTCCAGACGCGCCGCGCACGCGACGACCGTCGCCTCGGTGGGGCCGTAGGTGTTCCACACCTCGCGGCCGGCGGAGTCGGGGCCCGCCGCGAGCCGCTCGGCGAGCTCGGGAGGGCAGGCCTCGCCGCCGAAGATCAGCAGCCGCACCGCTTCCAGCGCCTCGGCGGGCCACAGCGACGCCAGCGTCGGCACCGTCGAGACGACCGTGATGTCGCGCGACACCAGCCACGGGCCGAGGTCCATACCGCTGCGCACCAGCGACCGTGGGGCCGGGACGAGGCACGCGCCGTGCCGCCACGCCAGCCACATCTCCTCACAGGACGCGTCGAAGGCCACCGACAGCCCGGCCAGCACGCGGTCGCCGGGACCCAGCGGGTTGTTCTGCAGAAACATCTTCGCCTCGGCGTCGACGAACGCCGCCGCGTTGCGGTGGGTGACGGCCACTCCCTTCGGTGTGCCCGTCGACCCGGACGTGAAGATGATCCAGGCGTCGTCGCGGCTCAGCGGTGATGCGGCGCGCCAGCCGCGGGACGAGCCGGGCCCGCGCACCAGACCCTTCTCGGTGATGATCGCCACGACGGCCGCCTCGGTGAAGACCAGATCGGCCCGCTCCTGGGGATCGTCGGCGTCGACGGGCACGTACGCCGCGCCCGCGGCCAGGGTGGCCAGGATCGCGACGTAGAGCGCGTAACTGCCCGATGGCATCCGGATTCCGATGCGGTCGCCGCGGCCGATTCCGCGGGCGCCGAGCCACGCCACGCTGTCCTCGACATCGGAGAGGAGCTCGGCGTAGGTGAGCTGCACGGTGCCGTCGTCGATCGCGGGCGCATCGGGGTAGCGGCGGGCCGTCTCGTTGAGGATGTCGATCAAGGTGCGGGGTGCCGACGCGTACGCGGACAGCAGATATTGACTGGGGATCTCGGGGGTTCGATCCGGCGCTGTCACGGGTACAAACTACTAAGCGTCCGGGGTCACCTCCTGCCGTCGGGCTGCTTGTTTCGCGTGTCGGGCAGCCGCCTGGCAGAATGAGCCGCTTGGAGGGGAGTATTCCTTCGCCGCAGTGTCGTCATCACGTCGTCCGTCATCGGATGACCGGTGCTGTGGGCCTACCGTCGTTCGGCGGTGGTGGAAGAGACCTCCGGCGTGTGAAACGACCGGAGGTTTGATGAACGTAAGTGGTCTTGAGTGGGGCATCACGCTCGCCGTGACGATCGGCATCCTGCTCTTCGATGTCCTCGTCATCGGGCGTAGGCCCCATGAGCCATCCCGGCGCGAAACCGGAACAGCCCTGACGATCTATGTCGGACTCGCGGTCGCGTTCGGCATCTGGACCTGGGTGTTCCACGGCCACCAGTACGGGGTCGAGTTCTTCGCGGGTTGGCTCACCGAGTACAGCCTCTCGGTGGACAACCTGTTCATCTTCTTGATCATCATGGCCAGCTTCAAGGTGCCGCGGATCTACCAGCAGCAGGCGCTGCTCGTCGGCATCATCCTGGCGCTGATCTTCCGCGGCATCTTCATCGCGCTGGGCGCGGTCGCGATCAACCAGTTCTCGTGGGTCTTCTACCTCTTCGGCGCATTCCTGGTGTACACGGCGATCAAGCTGGTCAGAGACACCGACCACGACGACGACGGCGACAACGCAGTGGTCAAGTTCGCCCAGAAGCGGTTGAAGTTCACCGATCAGTGGGACGGCTTAAAGCTCTGGGTCAGAGAAGGCGGAGCGAACGGCCAGCGCCTGATGACGCCGATGTTCCTCGTGATCATCGCACTCGGCACCACCGACCTGCTGTTCGCGCTGGACTCCATTCCCGCGATCTACGGCCTGACGCAGGAGCCGTACCTGGTGTTCACGGCGAACGTGTTCGCGCTGATGGGTCTTCGCCAGCTGTACTTCCTGCTCGGTGACCTGCTCAAACGGCTGGTGTACCTGTCGCAGGGGCTCGCGTTCATCCTCGGGTTCATCGGCGTCAAGCTGCTGTTGCACGCGCTGCACGAGAACGAGCTGCCTTTCATCAACGGTGGCGAGCACGTCCCGGTACCCGAGATCCCGACGCTGGCATCGCTGGGAGTGATCATCGTCACGCTGCTGATCACGACGGCGGCGAGCCTGTACAAGACCCGCGTGCACGATGTCCGCAACAACGGCACGTCGACGGTCGACGAAACTCCTGCGGATCCCCAGAGCGACCACACCCGCTGATCGCCCTTTGCGCTCCTGCTGATTGCAAAGAGTGCGTCGCACCCGGCCGCTCGCTAGCGTGGCCGGGTGCGACTTTTCGTGGCAGACGAGCGAGGGGTCAGCGAGCTGACCGGCGGCGGCCAGCAGATCGTCCGGGTCACCGCGCCGGACCTGCAGCAGGCGAGGCGGGTGCGGGCCCGGATCCGTGCGGGCGCCGAGGATGTGGCGGTCATTCTGGACGTGACGGTCGCGGTCGCCGGTGACTTCCGTTCAGCCCAGCAGGCTCTCGGTCCTCTGGAAGACGTGGATGCCGCGACCGTGCACTACGCGGGCACGGTCGACGGCCTGGCCGGCCTCATCGCCGACATCGCATCGGCGGAGGTGGCCGACGGCGTGACGCTGATCCCCGCATCACCGCGCCAGGATGTGGGCACGGTGGGACGTGATGTCCTCGGCAGGCTCGACATGCGGGAACAGCCGCGCGCGTCCTGACGCCCGGCTCACCAGTTGTCGTAGCCGCCTTCGGGGCCGAGCATGCGCTCCAGACGCGTCCGGTTGATGCGCGCCAACTCGTTGCGCACGATCTTGCGTTCGGTCTCGACGTCGTTGTGCATGCGGTCGCGCATGGTGGCCAGCACGTCGTCGGCGCCGTAGCCGTCGATGAACATCACGAAGCCGAACCCGAAATGGTCGAGGTAGTTCTTCGACGCCGACGCCAGCTCCGCCATGACCTCGGGTCGCTCGTCGATGATCGCGCACTGTTCGGCCTGCGACTTCTCGCTACCGGGCCGCCTGCCGACATCGGGGTAGGCCTGCAGGATCGAGTCGATGGATTCCTCGGCGAGCCCGAACAGCAGGGTGTCGGCGAACCGGAAGAGCCGGTCGTGGCAGTCGAAGGGGCGGGCGCGGGCCAGGTCTGCGGCCAGCGGCACGCTGTAGCAGCACTCGTAGACGGCGTGCACGGCGCGGCGCATCGGCAGCGCGTTGAACGCGTCCAGTCCGATTCCCTGATGCAGCAACACACCGTCATGATCGGATCGTCAAACGGCGCGCACGTTACGTCGTGTTACGAGCACGCAAATTCGTGCGAGGGATCTAGTGGCCCTCGGTCTTGAACCGCTCGATGGACCGGTTGATCTCGGCCTCGGCCTCTTCGCGGCCCACCCAGTCGGCGGCCTTGACGAACTTGCCGGGCTCGAGGTCCTTGTAGTGCACGAAGAAGTGCTTGATCGCATCGAGCTCGAAGCTCGACACATCGCCGATGTCCTGGATGTGGTCCCAGCGCGGATCGGCGAGCACGCACAGCACCTTGTCGTCGCCGCCCTTCTCGTCGGTCATCCGGAACATCCCGACCGGGCGGGCCTCCAGGATGCAGCCGGGGAAGACGGGCTCGGGCAGCAGCACGAGCGCGTCCAGCGGATCGCCGTCCTCGCCCAGGGTGTCCTCGATGTAGCCGTAGTCCGTGGGATAGCCGAACGCCGTGAACAGGTAGCGGTCCAGCTTGACCTTTCCGGTCTCGTGGTCCACTTCGTACTTGTTGCGCGAACCCTTCGGGATCTCGATAAGGACATCGAACTGCACGGCCGTGACTCCTAGGTGTGTGCTGGTCTGCTGACGACGCGGGTCAACAGTAAACGAGGGATACCCTGCACTAAAGAGGTGGCTGGGGTGGTCCCGGCGAGCCGGGCAGGATCAGGAGAGCTATGCGGCCCACACGGTGGCGCCGATCCACGTACTGGATCGTCGGGGTGTCGGTGCTGCTCCTGGTCGTCGTCGTGGTCGCCGCGGCCGCGCTGGTGGCGGCGCGCCAGCCGAGCGAGCAGGTGGCCGTCGAACCGGCCCCGGCGCCCGCCACAGCTGATCCCGGCGTCGTACCCGTCTCCGAGTCCGCCGACATGCCCACGCGGAGGGGGCTCGCCGCGGCGCTGCGCATGGTGGCCGCCGACCCCAACCTGGGCACGTTCACCGGGCGTATCACCGATGCGGTCACCGGTGAGGAGTTGTGGGCCCAGGGCGCGACGGTGCCGATGCAGCCCGCGTCGACGAACAAGGTGCTGACCGCGGCGGCGGCGCTGCTGACGCTGGACCGTGATGCCCGGTTGACGACGCGGGTGGTGGCGACGTCTCCGGGTGTCGTCGTGCTGGTCGGCGGCGGGGATCAGACGCTGTCGGCGGCGCCGCGCGACGAGGACACCTGGTACCGGGACGCGGCGCGTATCTCCGATCTGGCCGACCAGATCCGGCGCAGCGGGGTAGACGTCAGGTCGGTCCAGGTCGACGTCAGTGCCTACAGCGGGCCGACGATGGCGCCCGGCTGGGACCCCCTCGACATCGACGGCGGCGACATCGCGCCGATGGAGGCGGTCATGCTCGACGGCGGGCGCACCCAGCCCGTCAGCGTGGAGTCGCGCCGCTCCCGCACGCCCGCGCTGGACGCCGGACGTGCGTTGGCGGTGGCCCTGCGGATCGATCCGGCCAAGGTGACCGTCGTGAACAGGAGCACCGACGGTGACGAGATCGCGTCGGTGCAGTCGCCACCGCTGATGGAGCGGCTGCGCCAGATGATGCACAGCAGCGACAACGTGATGGCCGAATCGATCGGTCGCGAGGTCGCCGAAGCCCGCGGCCGGCCGCAGAGCTTCGCCGGTGCGGCGCAGGCCGTGCTCGACAGCCTCGACGAGGCCGGCATCGACACCGCAGGGGCTCGGCTGCTGGACTCCAGCGGGCTGTCGATCGACGACCGCCTGACGGCCGCGACCCTGGACGGGATCATCCAGGCGGCGGCGGGGGAATCCACACCGGCGCTGCGGCCGATGGTGGACCTGCTGGCGATCGCCGGCGGCAGCGGCACGATGTCCAACCGCTATCACGACACCGACGCAGGTCGCGCCGCGGTGGGTTATCTGCGCGCGAAGACGGGTTCGCTGACCGGCACCAACACCCTTGCGGGCATCGTCACTGACGAGAGCGGCCGCGTGCTGACCTTCGCCCTGCTGTCCAACGATGCGGGACCGACCGGGCGGACCTCGCTCGACGCGTTCGCCGCGACCCTTCGATCATGCGGATGCCGATGACTTCAACCAGTAAGGCTCGCTTCAACGTCGGAAACGCCGTCGACTGGAATCTGGCCGCGGGGTTGGGTGGAAAGCTGGCCCGCCCCGAGCCGCAGACCACCGACTACACGCGCAACCAAGCCATCGAGCAGCTCGCCGAATCCGCGCGTGCCTCCGAGTTGCCGGTGCGCGAGGTCACCGGGCTGATCGAGGGCGGCGAGGTCCCGGAGGCGCGAATCGTCAACCGGCCGCAGTGGATTCACGCCGCGGCGCAGTCGATGCGGGCGATGACCGGCGGCGGTCACGGGGAAGTGACGGGTGACGGCGCCAAGCCCCGGATGCTCACGGGCCGGGTCGCAGGTGTCCAGACGGGTGCGGTGCTGGCGTTCGTGTCGTCGGGGATTCTGGGTCAGTACGACCCGTTTTCAGCCAGCGGTGGCGAGCTGCTCCTGGTGTACCCCAACGTGATAGCCGTGGAACGCCAACTGCGGGTTATCCCCAAGGATTTCCGGATGTGGGTGTGTCTGCACGAGGTCACCCACCGCGTGCAGTTCCGTGCCAATCCGTGGCTCGCCGAGCACATGTCGAGCGCGCTCGCGGTCCTGACCGAGGATGCCGGCGACGACGTCACCAAGATGGTGGGCAGGCTGGCCGACTACGTGCGTGACCGCCAGGTGGTCGTGAAAAACGGTGAGCCCGAACTCGGTTCGACCGGCGTGATCGGGCTGCTGCGTGCGGTGCAGTCGGAGCCGCAACGGAAAGCCCTCGACCAGCTGCTCGTGCTCGGCACCCTGCTGGAGGGCCACGCCGAACACGTGATGGACGCCGTCGGCCCTGCGGTGGTGCCGTCGGTGGCGACGATCAGGCAGCGCTTCGATCAGCGCAGGCAACGCAAACAGCCTCCGCTGCAGCGGTTGTTGCGCGCGCTGCTGGGTGTGGAAGCGAAGATGAACCAGTACACCAAGGGCAAGGCCTTCGTCGACGATGTGGTCGCCAAGGTCGGAATGCAACGGTTCAACGCGATCTGGACCGACGCCGGAACTCTGCCTCTGCCAACGGAAATCGACGAGCCGCAGCGATGGATCGACCGGGTGCTGTAGCCGAGCTGCGTGCGGCGCTGAGCGCCTTCGTGGGAGACCACGCCGCCGACGAGGACCGGTGGTGTGTGGCGCTCTCAGGTGGTCCCGACTCGCTGGCGCTCGCCGCCGCGGCGGCGGCGCTGCTGCCCACGACGGCGCTGATCGTGGACCACGGGCTGCAGCCGGGCTCGCACGAGGTCGCGTCCACCGCGAAGGAACAGGCGCTGGCCCTGGGATGTGTCGCAGCCGAGATCCTGCGCGTCGACGTCGGCACCGAAGGAGGTCCGGAGGCAGCGGCCCGCAGCGCCCGCTACCGCGCCCTCGACACCGCCAGAAGGGGAGCCCCGGTCCTACTGGCCCACACCCTCGACGATCAGGCCGAGACGGTGCTGCTCGGTTTGGGCCGCGGATCGGGTGCGCGGTCGATCGCGGGGATGCGGCCCCACGACCCGCCGTGGTGCAGGCCACTGCTGGGCGTTCGGCGGGCCGTCACACATCGTGCCTGCGCCGAATTGGGACTCACGCCGTGGCACGACCCGCACAACGCCGACGCGCGTTTCACCAGGGCCAGGTTGCGCAGCGAGGTACTGCCACTGCTGGAGGGGGTGCTCGGCGGAGGGGTGGCCGAGGCGCTGGCGCGCACCGCGACCGCACTGCGGGAGGACACCGAGGCGCTCGACGGGATCGCCGCCGAGGCCCTCGCCCGTCTCGACGGCGATCCGGGCACGGACGCACTCGCTGCGTTGCCCGACGCGATCAGGCGTCGGGTCATCAGAGGCTGGTTGCTGGCCGGTGGCGCCTGCGGGCTGACCGACAAACACATCCGCGCCGTCGACGAACTCGTCACCCGTTGGCGCGGTCAGGGAGGCGTGGCGGTCCCCGGTGGGCGGGCGCGCGAGCGGTTGTTCGCCGGACGCAGCAACGGCGTGTTGACGCTGTACCGCGAACCCGTCTGACGTCGGCACCCACTTCTGCCGTTAGGCTGTGCACGTGCCTGCGCCGACTGCGGACTTGTATCCCGGGGACATCAAGTCGGTGTTGCTGTCCGAAGAGCAGATCCAGGCCAAGACGGCCGAACTCGCAGAGCTCATCGCCGCCGACTACCGGGATGCGGCATCCGGGCAGGACCTGCTGCTGGTCACGGTGCTCAAGGGCGCGGTCATGTTCGTGACCGACCTCGCCAGGGCGATCCCGCTGCCCACGCAACTGGAGTTCATGGCGGTCAGCTCGTACGGCTCGTCGACGTCGTCGTCCGGCGTGGTGCGCATCCTCAAGGACCTCGACCGCGACATCAACGACCGCGACGTGCTGATCGTCGAGGACATCGTCGACTCCGGTCTGACGCTGTCCTGGCTGCTGCGCAACCTCGCGACGCGGCGTCCACGCTCGCTGAAGGTGTGCACGCTGCTGCGCAAGCTCGAAGCGGTGCGGGCGGACGTCGACATCGAATACGTCGGGTTCGACATCCCGAACGAGTTCGTCGTCGGCTACGGACTCGACTACGCGGAGCGGTATCGGGACCTGCCCTTCATCGGCACGCTCGACCCGAAGGTTTACCAGGAGTAGCCGGCGGCGCATGATCGAGGGCGTGAGCGAAACGGCGTTACGCATCTGCCCTTTCTGCGAGGCCACCTGTGGTCTCACGCTGACCATCGACGACGGGCGCGTGACCGGTGCGCGCGGTGACCGTGACGACGTCTTCTCCGCCGGGTTCATCTGCCCCAAGGGGGCGAGTTTCGGCGAGCTCGACAACGACCCCGACAGGCTGAGCGCGCCACTGGTCCGTCGCGACGGGGTGCTGACGGAGGCGACGTGGGACGAGGCGTTCGCCGCGATGGCCGAGGGCCTCGGCGGCGCGGTCCGCGATCACGGTGGCGCCTCGGTCGGGGTGTACCTGGGCAACCCGAACGCCCACACCGTCGCCGGAGCGCTGTATCCGCCGCTGATCATCCGCGGGCTCGGGACGCGCCAGGTGTTCTCGGCGAGCACGCTGGACCAGATGCCCAAGCATGTGTCGCTGGGGCTGATGTTCGGCAGCCCGGTCGCCTTCCTGGTGCCCGATCTGGACCGCACCGACTACCTCGTCATCATCGGGGCGAACCCGCTGGTGTCCAACGGAAGCCTCGCCACCGCCGCCGATTTCCCGGGCAAGCTCCGAAGGCTGCGCAAGCGCGGCGGACGCCTCGTCGTCATCGATCCGGCGCGCACCCGCACCGCGGAGCTGGCCGACCGTCACCTCGCACCACGGCCGGGTACCGATGCGGCGTTGCTTCTGGCGGTCGTGCACGTGTTGTTCGCCGAGAATCTGGTGGACCTGGGTTCGGTCGCCGACCACGTCACCGGCATCGACGAGGTTCGGTCTCTGGCAACAGATTTCACGCCCGAGGCGGTCGCCGGGTACTGCGGGGTCGCCGCCGACGACATCGCCGTGCTGGCAAGAGAATTGGCCGCCGCCCCGAGCGCGGCGGTGTACGGAAGAATGGGCACCTCCACGGTCGAATTCGGTACGTTGGGCAGCTGGCTGGTCGACGTTGTCAACGTCCTGACCGGCAACCTGGACCGGCCGGGCGGTGCGATGTTCCCGCTGTCACCGGTTGCTGCCGGCCCTCGCGGGGACCGTCGAGGACGCGGATTTCGTACCGGGCGCTGGCGCAGTCGGGTCTCCGGTCATCCGGAAGTGTTGTCCGAGTTGCCCGTTGCCGCGCTCGCCGAGGAGATCGAGACGCCCGGCGAAGGACAGATCAAGGCGATGATCACCATCGCGGGCAATCCGGTGCTGTCCGCCCCGGACGGCGACCGGCTGGACCGGGCGCTCGAGCGCGTCGAGTTCATGGTGAGCGTCGATCCGTACCTCAACGAGACGACCCGCCACGCCGACGTCATCCTGCCGCCGCCACCGCCGTCACGCAGCCCGCACTTCGACTTCGCGCTCAACGGTCTCGCGGTGCGCAACAATGCGCGCTATTCGCCGCCCGCTCTGCCGTTGGACGGCAGGCCCGACGAGGCGGAGATCCTGTCTCGGATCGCGTTGGTGCTCTACGGAATCGGCTATGACGCCGATCCGGCGCTGGTCGACGAACAGGTCATCGCGACCACCCTGGCCAAGGAGACGGCCGACGAGGGTTCCCCGGTCGCAGGCCGCGACGTCGACGAGCTGACGGCGATGCTGCCCGCCGGTCCCGGCTACGAGCGGCGCCTCGACATGATGCTGCGCCTCGGGGCGTACGGCGATGCGTTCGGCGCCAGGCCCGACGGGCTGACACTGACGCGGCTCAAAGCCGCGCCGCACGGCATCGACCTCGGCCCGCTGCAGCCGAGGCTGCCCGACGTGCTGCGGACCCCGTTGGGAAAGGTGGAACTAGCACCGCCGGAATGCGTTTCGGATGCCGCACGGCTTCGCGCGGCGCTCGATCGGCGCGGCGACGGGTTCGTGCTGATCGGCCGCAGGCACCTGCGGTCGAACAACAGCTGGATGCACAACCTGCCCGCTCTGGCGGGCGGAAGCAACCGGTGCACGCTGCGGATACACCCTGCCGATGCCGCCGAGTTGGGCGTCACCGACACCGCGATCGTCAAGGGCCCCGGCGGCGAGCTGGTGGTGCCGGTCGAGGTCACCGAGGACATCCGCCGCGGCGTGCTGTCGCTGCCGCACGGGTGGGGACACAACCGGACAGGCACCGGGCAGTCGCTGGCGGCCCGTCAACCGGGGGTGAACGCCAACCAGCTCAACGACGGTTCAGTGCTGGACCCGCTCTCGGGCACCGCGGTGCTCAACGGCATCCCCGTTCTGGTGGGCCCAGTCGTCGGTCCCGCCAGTTGATCGACGAACGCACGCTTTCTGACGTAGCTCGCCGAAAGTTCTTCAGTAACCGTGCATTCGGCGAGCTTGACGGCTTAGGTCAGTTCCCAGACCACCGTCACCGAGAAGCCGACGGTCTGCTGCCCCGGCTCCATCGGCACCGCGGCCTCCATGCGTGGCGACTGCATCGGCAGCGGCACAGGTGGCGGCGCGCCACCGGACTCGGAGATCGAGATGACCTTGCCGAGGCTCAGTTCGGACAGCTCCGCGTACTGCGCCGCACGGTCTTTGGCGTCCTGGAAGGCCCGGGCTCTGGCGTCGCGGACCAGCTGTGAGTCGTCCTCGATGGAGTAGGCGATGGAGTTGATGCGGGTGGCGTTGCCGCCGGTGCTGACGATCAGGCCGATCGCATCGGAGGCCTTGTTCAGATCGCGGATCGTGACGTTGACGGAGTTGGTCGCCCGGTAGGCCGCGATGGCGGTGTTGTCCGACCCGTACTGCGGCGCGAGATCGGCGGCGGTGGTGGCGATGTCCTTGCGGTCGATACCGAGCCCGACGAGCCCGTCGATCACCGCCTGCTGTCGCTGGTTGGTCTGGTTCATCGCCGCCGTGGCGTCGGCCTCGAGGAACTCCATCGAGGCGTTGATCGTGAGCGTGTCCGGTGTGCCCTGCACTTCGCCGGAGCCGACCACCGTGACCTGGCGGCTGTCCGCACCCGGTTGCGCCGCCGAACCGCTCTGCGCGTCGCAGCCCGTGATCGCGGCCGCGGTCAACCCTGCGGCGGCGAAGGCGGTGAGGGCATTCCTGACTGTCTTCGCGCGCGCTGCGAGGGGCATGCCTGGCACCCTAGCGGTGCTGAGCGGGTGTCAGCGCAGAGGCGCGAGGAAGTCCAGCAGCACGCGCGAGACCTCGTCGGGACGCTCCTCGGTCAGCCAGTGGCCCGCACCGTCGATCATCACCTCGCGGTAGTCGCCCGTGACGACCTCGCCGGCGCGGTCCCGCGGTGTGTAGGCCAGCGTCGCGTCCTCGCTGCCGCCGATGAACAGCGACGGCACGGTGATCGTCGGCGCGGGTGTATGCGCGGTCAGTTCCCAGTTCAGGTCGAAACAGCGATACCAGTTCAGCGGCGCGGTGAAGCCGCCGCGGGTGAACTCGTCGACGTAGACGTCGAAGTCCTCCTGGCTGATCCAGTCGGGGATGCCGCCCGGTTCGGGGATGCGATCCAGGAAACCCTCCGGCCCGGACTCGCCCACCATTTCGCGGCCGGCCGTCGTCAGCGCGAAGAGTCGCCGGAATGTCGTCGCGGGGTCGCGGTCGAGTTCGGCATCGGCGGGGCCCTGGTCCTGGAAGTAGAGGATGTACATGAACCGGTCTCCGAAGACCCGGCGGAACGCCTGCGTCGTGGGCACCCGGGGTCTGGGCACCGGCGGCAGGCTCAGCCCGGCGATCGCCGCGAAGCGCTCGGGCGCAAGCAGCGGCGCACCCCACGCCACCACGGCCCCGAAGTCGTGTCCGATCAGTGCGGCCTGTACGGCGCCCACGTCATCGAGCAGCCCGACCACGTCTGCCGTGAGCTCGGCGACGTTGTAGGCCTCGACGGCGGCGGGCTTGTCGGAGCCGCCGTAGCCGCGCTGATCGGGCGCCAGCACGTGATAGCCCGCGTCGGCCAGCGCCCGCACCTGGTGTCGCCACGTGAACGCCAGCTCGGGAAAGCCGTGGCAGAGGACCACGACCGGCGCCCCCTTCTCCCCGGCCTCGGTTACCCGGAGTGTCACACCGTTGGTCTGAATCATCCGCGACCGCACGTCGTCCAGTGTGCGCGCAGGGCGGGAAACGAGCCGAATCGACGCCGTGGATGCACACTGGGCGCGAGCAGCCCAACCGTCGGGAACTTCCGGACGTTGGTCTAGCGGTAGCCTTGACTATTCCAGCTGCGCGTATTGGAAGGATTGGGCCGGGAGACGACGACCACCGGCCGCACACTTGATATGAATCGTAAGAATGTGATCCGCACACTCACGGTGATCGCCGTCGTGCTGCTGCTGGGTTGGTCTTTCTTCTATTTCAGCGACGACACCCGCGGGTACAAGCCCGTCGACACCTCCGTCGCGATGGCGCAGATCAACAGCGACAACGTCAACAGCGCGCAGATCGACGACCGCGAGCAGCAGCTGCGTCTCGAGCTGAAGAACGGCAACGGCGACACCGAGAACAGCAACAAGATCATCACCAAGTACCCGACGGGGTACGGGGTCACGCTGTTCGAGGCGTTGCAGGCCAAGAACGCCAAGACGAACACCGTGGTCAACCAGAGCAGCATCCTGGGCACGCTGCTCATCTACATGCTCCCGCTGTTGCTGCTCGTGGGCCTGTTCGTGTTGTTCTCGCGCATGCAGACCGGCGGCCGAATGGGCTTCGGTTTCGGCAAGTCGCGCGCCAAACAGCTCTCCAAGGACATGCCGAAGACCACCTTCGCCGACGTCGCCGGTGTCGACGAGGCGGTCGAGGAGCTCTACGAGATCAAGGACTTCCTCCAGAACCCGAGCCGCTACCAGGCACTGGGCGCCAAGATCCCGAAGGGCGTGCTGCTCTACGGCCCTCCCGGCACCGGCAAGACGCTGCTGGCCCGCGCCGTCGCCGGCGAGGCGGGGGTTCCGTTCTTCACGATCTCGGGCTCGGACTTCGTCGAGATGTTCGTCGGCGTCGGCGCCTCCCGCGTGCGCGACCTGTTCGAGCAGGCCAAGCAGAACAGCCCCTGCATCATCTTCGTCGACGAGATCGACGCGGTGGGGCGTCAGCGCGGCGCCGGGCTCGGCGGCGGCCACGACGAACGCGAGCAGACGCTCAACCAGCTGCTCGTCGAGATGGACGGCTTCGGTGACCGCCAGGGCGTGATCCTGATCGCGGCCACCAACCGGCCCGACATCCTCGACCCCGCACTGCTGCGTCCCGGCCGCTTCGACCGCCAGATTCCGGTGTCCAGCCCCGACCTGGCCGGCCGCCGCGCCGTGCTGAAGGTCCATTCGGCGGGCAAGCCGATCGCCGACGACGCCGACCTCGACGGTCTGGCCAAGCGCACCGTCGGCATGTCCGGCGCCGACCTGGCCAACGTCATCAACGAGGCGGCACTGCTCACCGCCCGCGAGAACGGCACGATCATCACCGGACCCGCACTGGAGGAAGCGGTCGACCGCGTGGTCGGCGGTCCGCGCCGCAAGGGCCGCATCATCAGCGAGCAGGAGAAGAAGATCACCGCCTACCACGAGGGCGGACACACCCTCGCCGCGTGGGCGATGCCTGACATCGAACCGATCTACAAGGTGACGATCCTGGCGCGCGGCCGCACCGGCGGGCACGCCGTCGCGGTGCCCGAGGACGACAAGGGCCTGATGACCCGCTCGGAGATGATCGCGCGTCTGGTGTTCGCGATGGGCGGGCGCGCCGCCGAGGAGCTCGTCTTCCGTGAGCCGACGACGGGCGCGGTGTCCGACATCGAGCAGGCCACCAAGATCGCCCGCGCGATGGTCACCGAGTACGGCATGAGCTCCAAGCTCGGTGCCGTCCGCTACGGCACCGAGCACGGCGACCCGTTCCTCGGGCGCACGATGGGCACGCAGGCCGACTACAGCCACGAGGTCGCCCAGATCATCGACGACGAGATCCGCAAGCTCATCGAGGCTGCCCACACCGAGGCGTGGGAGATCCTCACCGAGTACCGCGACGTCCTGGACACCTTGGCCGGCGAGCTGCTGGAGAAGGAGACGCTGCACCGCGTCGAGCTCGAGGCGATCTTCGGCGAGGTGAAGAAGCGCCCGCGCCTGACCATGTTCGACGACTTCGGCGGACGCGTGCCGTCGGACAAGCCGCCGATCAAGACGCCGGGCGAGCTGGCCATCGAACGCGGCGAGCCGTGGCCCAAGCCGGTTCCGGAGCCTGCCTTCAAGACGGCCATCGCGCAGGCTTCCAAAGCGGCGGCCGAGCGGGCGCACAAGAACGGCGGCAACGGTTCGCACGGCGTCCCGGGGTCCAACGGTGCGCCGGCTGCCGGGCCGACCCAGCCCGACTACGGCGCCCCCGCGGGGTGGCATGCGCCGGGCTGGCCGCCTCCACCCGGCGGTCCGCACCAGGGCGGCCCGAATCAGCAACAGCCGCAAGGCTATTGGTACCCGCCGCCACCCCCGCAGGGCGGATGGCAGGGGCCCGGCCCGCAGGGCACGCCCTATCAGGGCTACCCCCCGTATCAGCCGTACCCGCAGCCGGGGCAACATGCTCCTCACGGCGGTGCACCCGCGCCCGACCAGCAGGAGGGCCCCGGCCACGAGAGCGGCAGGGAGAACGGGCGCAACAGCCCTCCCGGCCAGGACTGACCACCGGCCGACACACCCGAACGGAGACTCCGATGACGCGGTCGCACAACAACTCGGCCACGCTCACCACCCCCGATTTCGATCAGGCCCGAGCTGAGGCCGCGGTGCGGGAGCTGCTCATCGCGGTCGGGGAGGACCCCGACCGGCACGGTCTGCTCGACACTCCGGCCCGGGTGGCGCGCGCCTACCGGGAGATGTTCGCCGGGCTCTACACCGATCCCGACGACGTGCTCAACACCACGTTCGACGAGCAGCACGACGAGATGGTGCTGGTCAAAGACATACCGATGTACTCGACCTGCGAGCATCACCTGGTGTCGTTCCACGGTGTCGCCCATGTCGGTTACATCCCCGGCGCCGACGGCCGGGTGACCGGGTTGTCGAAGCTCGCGCGCGTGGTCGACCTCTACGCCAAGCGCCCGCAGGTTCAGGAGCGGCTGACCAGCCAGATCGCCGATGCCCTTATGCGCAAGCTCGACCCGCGCGGCGCCATCGTCGTGATCGAGGCCGAGCACCTGTGCATGGCGATGCGCGGCATCCGTAAACCCGGCGCACGCACCACGACGTCGGCCGTGCGCGGGCAATTCAAAACCGACAAGGCATCTCGCGCCGAAGCCCTGGACCTGATCCTGCGAAAGTGACTCCTTGGGGCCAGCGAAGCGACGGGACCAGCGCCGTGCAGGTCATGGGCGTCGTCAACGTCACCGATGACTCGTTCTCCGACGGCGGCCTCTTCCTGGACCGTGACCGGGCCATCGCACACGGGGTCGAGCTGGCGGCCCAGGGCGCGGCGATCGTCGACGTCGGCGGTGAGTCGACGCGACCCGGCGCGACGCGCATCGATCCCGAGGTCGAGACATCCCGCATCCTCCCGGTGGTCAAAGAGCTTGCCCAGCAAGGCATCACGGTCAGTATCGACACGATGCACGCTGCCGTCGCGCGGACGGCGCTGGAGAACGGCGCGCACATCGTCAACGACGTGTCCGGAGGCAGGGCGGATGCGGATATGGTTCGGGTGGTCGCCGACTCCGGCGCGCCGTGGGTCCTCATGCACTGGCGCTCGGTCGGCAGTGCGCATCCGCACGAGGCGCCGGCCTACGGCGATGTGGTGGGCGAAGTTCGCGACGAACTCATGGCCGGGGTGGACGCGGCGGTCGCCGCGGGCGTCGACCCGGCGAACCTGATCATCGATCCCGGTCTCGGATTCGCCAAGACGTCGCAACACAATTGGGCGCTGTTGCACGCCCTTCCCGAGTTCGTCGCGACGGGCATACCTGTGCTCGTCGGCGCGTCCCGCAAACGCTTCCTCGGTGCGCTGCTCGCCGGACCCGACGGTGAACCCCGCCCGCCGTCCGGTCGGGAGACGGCCACCGCGGTCGTCTCGGCTCTGGCGGCCTGGAATCACGCCTGGGGTGTCCGGGTGCATGATGTGCGCGCGTCGGTCGACGCGCTGGCAGTGGTGGCGGCATGGCAGGCGGGATCCGATGGCTGACCGAATCGAATTGCGGGGGTTGACGGTTCGCGGCAACCACGGCGTTTTCGACCATGAGCGCCGGGACGGTCAGGACTTCATCGTGGACATCACGGTGTGGATCGATCTGGCCGCGGCGGCCGCCAGCGACGACCTCGCCGACACCCTGGACTACGGCGTGCTCGCGCAGCGGGCCGCCGAGATCGTGGCCGGGCCACCGCGTCAGCTGATCGAGACGGTGGCCGGCGAGATCGCCGACGACGTGATGCGCGACGAGCGGGCCCATGCCGTCGAGGTCGTCGTGCACAAACCGTCCGCTCCGATCCCCTTGCAGTTCAACGACGTTGCCGTGGTGGCGCGGCGGTCGCGGCGTGGCGGCCGGGGTGCCGTGTGAGGGCGGTGTTGTCCATCGGCTCCAACATGGGCGATCGGCTGGCGTATCTGCAGTCGGTGCTCGACGGCCTCGGCGCCGGCGCCGTCGCGGTGTCGCCGGTCTACGAGACCGATGCCTGGGGCGGTGTCGAGCAGGACCCGTTTCTGAATGCCGTTGTGCTTGCCGACGATCCGGCACTCGACGCCCACGGCTGGCTGCGCCGCGCCCACCAGTTCGAGGATGCGGCGGGACGGGTCAGGGAGCAGCACTGGGGTCCGCGCACGCTGGATGTGGACCTCGTTTCGTGCATCGGCACCGACGGTGAGGTGCTGCTCGACGATCGGGACCTCACGCTGCCGCACCCGTACGCCCACGTGCGCGCGTTCGTGTTGATTCCGTGGCTGGCCGTCGATCCCGGCGCCACGGTGACGGTCGACGGACGGGCCCGTCCGGCGGCGGCGTGCCTGCACGCTATCGATGCGGGGGAGAGGGCCGGTGTGCGCCGCACCGACCTGCACCTGCGCCTGTCGGATCGCAGCTGATGGGCCTCACCCGCAAGCGCGATCTGGCCGCGGCCATCGCCGCCGCGGCCATCGCCGGATACCTGTTGATGTACGTCGTCTACCGCGTCTTCCCGCCGATCACCGTGTGGACCGGGATCTCGCTGCTGGGCGTCGCGGTCGCGATAGCCGGGTGGGCCTTCTACGTACGGGCCAGGATCCGCGATGGGCAGATCGGGGTGGGGGCCGGGCGTCTGCACCCGCTCGCGGTGGCGCGGACGGTGGTGATCGCCAAGGCATCGGCGTGGATGGGTAGCGTCGTGCTGGGCTGGTGGCTGGCCGTGCTGGCCTACCTGCTGCCCCGCCGCAGCACGTTGCGGGTCGCGGCCGAGGACACCTCCGGGGCGGTGGTCGCCGCACTGTGCGCTCTGGCGCTGGTCGTCGCCGCGATGTGGCTACAGCATTGCTGCACCTCACCGGACGATCCGTCGCAGAACGCCGACCCGGCCCCGGGCTGACCGAAATCGGGGCGCTGCCGGCCGAATCGCCGCCGAGGTCGACACGCGAGATGACCTGTGGCGGGTACAGTCGCCCCATGATCGATCCGACCCGCGGCGGCCGCCTCAGGCGCGGTGGCCGAAGGCCGGGTTGGATTCTCATGACGGCGTTGCTGGTGCTCGCGATCGTGGCCAGTTCTGCCCTGGTATTCACCAATCGTGTCGAGTTGCTCAAGCTTGCCGTGATCATCGCGTTGTGGGCTGCGGTCATCGCAGCGTTCGTCTCGGTCATCTACCGCAGGCAGAGTGACAGCGATCAGGCCAAGGTGCGCGACCTGAAGCTGGTGTACGACCTGCAACTGGAACGGGAGATCTCGGCGCGCCGCGAGTACGAACTGTCCGTCGAATCGCACCTGCGCCGGGAGCTGGCGTCGGAGATTCGCGCGCAGTCCGCCGACGAGGTGGCCGCCCTGCGCGCCGAACTCGCCGCCCTGCGCGCCAATCTCGAGTATCTGTTCGACGCGGACCTGTCGCACCGGCCCGCGATCGAGACCGAGCGCACCGCCGGTCGGGTCAGCAGCAGCCGGATAGATACCGAGGACCGTGACGACAACGTCGAGGACCATGCGCCCGAGACGGATGAGAGCCCGATCATCGACGTCCCCGCAGAGCCGCATCCCCCGGAAGGCGGGTGGGCGGCGCAGCCCGCCGACGCGGGCGGCGCGCATCGCCGAGCCGGCGAGCAGGCCGGGGGACGCCGGCACCGATCGGAGGATGCCGTCCAAGCGCAGTGGGCACCTCCTCCTCCGCAGGCTCCGACGCCCACGCCGCCACCGCAGCCTGCCCGGGCCGAACCCCAGTTCCCGTGGCTGCCGCTTCCGCCACCGACGCCTCCGCAACCACGTCCGCAGGAACCGGCCCCCGCGGCAACGCAGTGGCAGCCGGTTCCCGCTGAGGGACAGTGGATTCCGGCCGGTGAGCCGGGCAGCAACTGGGTCGCCCCGGCCAACGACGCATCCGGCGAATACGTCGGCAGACGCCGCGCCCCCGAACAGGGCCCGCCGCCGCCACCGCCGACTCCTGAGCCGCCCCCCGCGGCTGCCGAACCGCAGCCCGAGCCGCCGCGCGGCAGGCATTACTCGGGACCGGAGCAGCAACCGCAACAGGAGCTCGCGGAGTCCGAGACGGAGGGAGGCGCCCACACGGGCGGCCAGTCGGTCGCCGAACTGCTGGCCCGCCTGCAGGCCACCCCGTCGGGCGGCGGTCGGCGGAGGCGCCGAGGCGATTGAGCTAGGCTCGTAGCGACCGTCCGGTACCCGTGGAGCTGACCGGAACGAAGCCAGAGAAACAGCGAGGTCGACTGCGATGCTGCAGCCCTCCGCCGGCGGGAACAACCCCCACGACGGACTCCGCCCGGCCCGTCTGACGATCGGTGTGATTTCTGCGGGCCGCGTCGGCACCGCTCTCGGGGTGGCTCTCGAGCGCGCCGAACACGTCGTCGCCGGCTGCAGCGCGGTGTCGCACGCCTCGCGTGCGCGGGCCCAGCGGTGGCTCCCCGACACCCCGATCCTGCCGGTCGACGAGGTGGCGGGCCGGTCTGAACTCTTGTTGCTCGCCGTTCCCGACGCCGAACTCAGCGCCCTGGTGGCGGGTCTGGCCGCGACAGGCGCGGTACGGCCGAACACCATCGTGGTGCACACCTCGGGCGCCAACGGCATCGGCGTGCTGGCGCCGCTGGCGGAGAAGGGCTGCATCACCCTGGCCATCCATCCGGCGATGACGTTCGCGGGCACCGACGAAGACGTCGACCGCCTGCGGGGCACCTGCTTCGGCATCACCGCGGGCGACGAAATCGGCTATGCCATCGCGCAATCGCTGGTGCTGGAGATCGGTGGCGAACCGTTCCGGGTGCGCGAGGACGCCCGCACCCTGTATCACGCGGCGCTGGCGCACTCCAGCAACCACCTGGTCACGGTGCTGCTCGATGCTGTCGACGCGCTGCGCGCGGCGCTGTGGGGGCAGGAGTTGCTCGGCCAGGAAACGGTCGGCGACGCCCCTGGCGGCATCGCCGAGCGGATCATCGGCCCACTGGCCCGCGCCGCGCTCGAGAACGCGCTGCAGCGCGGCCAGCCGGCGCTCACCGGTCCCGTCGCGCGCGGTGACGCCGCGGCGGTGTCCGGCCACCTGCAGGCGTTGCACGAGGTGAATCCCGATCTGGCACAGGCATACCGGGCGAACTCGTGGCGGACGGCCCAACGTGCGCACGCCCCGGAGGCCGTCTTTGACGCGCTGGCGGAAGCAGGACAGTGATGAAGAATCGTGATGCACCCAAATTTGTTGCAGGACAACTCAACGTCTATCAGCGGCCGCGTGACGTCTCCGACGTCAGCCGCGCCCTGCGCACGACAGGCAGACGCATCGTGCTGGTGCCGACCATGGGAGCCCTGCACGAAGGTCACCTCACGCTGGTCAGAGCGGCGAAGAAGACGCCGGGCGCCGTGGTGGTGGTCTCGATCTTCGTCAACCCGCTGCAGTTCGGTGCCGGCGAGGACCTCGACGCCTACCCGCGCACCCTCGACGAGGATCTCGCGCTGCTGCGCGCCGAAGGGGTGGAGATCGCGTTCACCCCTACCGCCAACGACATGTACCCCGACGGCAGACGCACCACCGTCCATCCCGGCCCCATCGGTTCTGAACTCGAAGGAGCCTCGCGCCCAACGCATTTCGCCGGAATGCTGACCGTCGTGCTGAAGCTCTTCAACATCGTCAACCCGGACCGCGCCTACTTCGGCGAGAAGGACTACCAGCAGCTGGCTCTGATCCGGCAGATGGTGTCCGACCTGAACCTCGACGTCCAGATTCAGGGTGTGCCGATCGTGCGCGAAGCAGATGGACTGGCCATGTCGTCGCGCAACCGCTACCTCGACCCGGTCCAGCGGGAGCAGGCCGGCGCGCTGTCGGCGGCGCTGCTCGCCGGGATGTATGCCGCGTCGACCGGGGCGGCGGGCGCCCTGGACGCGGCCCGCGCCGTCCTCGACGAGGTCCCCGCGCTCGAACTCGACTACCTCGAGGTGCGTGACCCGAAGCTCGGTCCCGCCCCTGCCGAGGGGGCGGCCCGGATGCTGATCGCGGCCCGGCTCGGACGGACCCGTCTGATCGACAACATCGCCATCGACATCGGTGCCAGCGGGGGTATCGACGGGCACCCGCGGGCCCCGGTAGGGGACAGTCACGAATTGCCCTGGAGGAATTGACGTCGTGCTGCTCGCAATAGACGTCCGCAACACCCACACCGTCGTCGGGCTGATCTCGGGCTCTGGTGACCACGCGAAAGTGGTGCACCACTGGAGGATTCGCACCGAGTCGGAGGTGACGGCCGACGAACTCGCGCTGACCATCGACGGGCTCATCGGTGACGACGCGGAAAGGCTGACCGGTGCCGCGGGCCTGTCGACGGTGCCGTCGGTGCTGCACGAGGTGCGGGTCATGCTGGAGCAGTACTGGCCGTCGGTACCGCACGTGCTCATCGAGCCCGGGGTGCGCACGGGGATCCCGCTGCTCGTCGACAATCCGAAGGAGGTCGGGGCCGACCGGATCGTGAATTGCCTTGCCGCGTACCACAAATTCGGCACCGCGGCGATCGTCGTCGACTTCGGTTCGTCGATCTGTGTGGATGTCGTGTCGGCCAGGGGCGAGTTCCTCGGAGGTGCGATCGCACCCGGTGTGCAGGTGTCCTCCGATGCGGCGGCCGCACGGTCGGCGGCGCTGCGTCGCGTCGAGCTGACCCGGCCCCGGTCGGTGGTCGGCAAGAACACCGTCGAATGCATGCAGGCCGGTGCGGTGTTCGGCTTCGCCGGTCTGGTCGACGGTTTGGTGAACCGGATCCGGGACGACGTCGACGGTTTCGGTGGGAGCGATGTCAACGTCGTGGCCACCGGCCACGGTGCCACGATGGTGCTCGCCGATCTGCGCACCGTCGAGCACTACGACCAGCATCTGACCCTCGACGGGCTGCGGTTGGTGTTCGAGCGCAACCGCGACAACAAGAACGGCAAGCTCAAACAGGGCCGCGTCTAGAACGTCAGAATAAAGTCCGCACGACGTCGACCATGCGGTCGTCGGCGTCAAGAACAGGAATCGCCCGCCACTTGTCGAAGGTCGTGCAGGGGTGCGAGATTCCGAATCGCACCCGGTCGCCGACGTCGACTGCAGCGTCGAGCCGGACGTAGGCGTGCTGGTCGTTGAGCTTGGTGACGACGCTGCCACCCAGGCCCAGCGGAATCGGAAGGCCCTGGTCGAAGGACACGTCGCGGCGGCCCATCGTGACGATCGCCAGATCGGGTTCAGGTCGCGACACCACCTGTGCGTGCACCTCCAGCGCCGGCCGAAGTGCGTCACCGCCTCCCCGGGTCAACGGAGACGTCTGCGCATACAGGCCGTGGTCGTGGGTCAGGTAGCAGCCGCTGCGCAGCACCGGGCGCACGGACAGACCGTCTGGCCAGCCGGTCAGCGCCTCGGCAACGACGTCGAAATACGTGCTGCCGCCGGCACTCACGAAGACCGTGTCGGTCTCGAACACGGCGGAAAGCCGGACGACGGTGGCCCGCACATCGGCGAGGTGTGCGGTCACCGCCGCGACGGCGTCGTCGTCGAGCGACTGACCCAGTGCCGCTTCGTAGCCGGCCACACCGACCAGTCGCAGTCGCGGTGACGCGACCGCCGCACGCGCGACAGCGTCGACCTCGGCCGCCGAGCGGCACCCGGTCCGCCCACCGGGCAGCCCCACCTCCACGCACACCTCGACGGGGCGCCGCGCGCCGGCCAGCGCCGCTGTCATCAACTCGACCCCGCGCACCGAATCCACCCAACACACGAACCGCATTCCCGGATCGCGGTCCAGCTCGGCCGACAACCAGCGCAGCCCGGCGTCGTCGACCAGTTCGTTGGCCAGCACCAGGTCGCAGAACCCGAACTCCCGGAACACCGCGGCCTGACCCGCCGTCGCGACGGTGATCGCGCTCGCCCCGGCGGTCAGCTGCCGGGCGGCCAACTGCGGCGACATGTGCGTCTTACCGTGCGGTGCCAGTTCCACACCCCGGGCCCGACACCAGCCGGCCATGGTGTGCAGGTTGTGCGCGAGGGCGTCGGCCCGCAGGACGCAGACCGGTCCGGTGACCCCCGCGTCGAACAGGTTCGGCGCCTGTTCGACGATCTCGTTCGCACTGCGTCCCCACCAGGCCGGCGGAATCCCCTTGTGGCTGCAGTCCAGTGGCTCGTCCGCGAGGGCGGCAACCTTGCGTTCGTCGAAGCCGCCCGCGCTCGCAGCGATGCCGGACATGGTCACGTGTTCATTTAAGCTGGCTCGTCGTGACGCCCCCAGATTCTCCTGACGATGCTCTCGGCGATATCCCTGAGCAATTCCGGATCCGTCAGGCCAAACGCGAGAAGCTGCTTGCCGAGGGACGTGACCCCTACCCGGTGAAGGTCGACCGCACCCACAGCCTTGCGGAGTTGCGCGTCGCGTATCCCGATCTGGCCGCGGACACCAAAACCGGTCACCTCGTCGGCGTCGCGGGCCGGGTGATTTTCGCGCGCAACTCCGGGAAGCTGTGCTTTGCGACGCTGCAGGAGGGCGAGGGTGCGCAGCTTCAGGTGATGATCAGCCTCGACCGGGTGGGCCAGGAGTCACTGGATTCTTGGAAGGCCGATGTCGACCTGGGTGACATCGTCTTCGTGCACGGCGAGGTGATCAGCTCGCGCCGCGGTGAACTCTCGGTACTGGCCGACTCATGGCAGATCGCATCCAAGGCACTGCGCCCGCTGCCGGTTGCCCACAAGGAGATGAGCGAGGAGTCGCGCGTTCGCCAGCGGTACGTGGACCTCATCGTGCGGCCGGAAGCCCGTGCCATCGCGCGCCAGCGCGTGGCAGTGGTGCGTGCGGTGCGTTCGGCTCTGGAACGGCGCGGCTTTCTCGAAGTCGAGACGCCGATGCTGCAGACGCTGGCAGGCGGGGCCGCCGCGCGACCGTTCGTGACGCACTCCAACGCCCTTGATGCCGACCTCTACCTGCGCATCGCTCCCGAGCTGTTCCTGAAGCGGTGCGTGGTCGGCGGATTCGACAAGGTATTCGAACTGAATCGGAACTTCAGAAACGAAGGCGCCGATTCCACGCATTCACCGGAATTCGCGATGCTGGAGACATATCAGGCCTACGGCACGTACGACGATTCCGCCCTGGTCACCCGTGAACTTATTCAGGAGGTCGCCGACGAAGCCATCGGCACCCGTCAAGTGCCGTTGCCCGACGGCAGCGTGTACGACCTCGACGGTGAATGGCAGAACATTTCCATGTATCCGTCATTGTCGGAGGCCCTCGGTGAAGAGATCACACCGCAGACTTCTGTTGAACGACTTTGGCGTATCGCCGATGAGCTCGGCGTCGAGATTGCGCGCGATCGCGGTTATGGGCACGGGAAATTGATCGAAGAACTATGGGAATTCACCGTCGGCGACAAGTTGTACGCCCCGACGTTCGTGCGTGACTTCCCGGTGGAGACGACCCCACTGACCCGTCCGCACCGAAGCATCGAGGGCGTGACGGAAAAATGGGACCTTTATGTCCGTAACTTCGAGTTGGCGACCGGCTACTCGGAGCTGATCGATCCCATCATTCAGCGGGAAAGGTTCGAGGCCCAGGCGCGTGCCGCTGCCGCAGGTGACGACGAGGCAATGGCGCTTGACGAGGATTTTCTCGCGGCACTCGAATACGGCATGCCGCCGACCACCGGGACGGGAATGGGAATCGACCGGTTGTTGATGGCGCTGACGGGGTTGTCGATTAGGGAGACGGTTTTGTTCCCGATTGTTCGCCGACACGGCAACTGAACTGCAACGAAATCGAGCCTTGTTGAATGGTTCGGCCATTTATGGCAGATTGGTGCCGGAGATGCGGGGCATTCCGCGCATCTGGTATCTGGGAAGGGCAGTGGGGTAATGGCAAAAAAAGTTACCGTCACCTTGGTCGACGATTTCGACGGTGAAGGTGCCGCCGACGAGACCGTGGAATTCGGTCTCGATGGTGTGAGCTATGAGATCGACCTCTCTGCCAAGAACGCCGCAAAGCTCCGAAATGATTTGAAGCAATGGGTGGAAGCAGGTCGCCGTGTAGGTGGTCGTAGGCGTGGACGTTCCGTCGGCACGGGACGGGGTCGCGCGGCCATCGATCGCGAGCAGAGCGCGGCAATCCGGGAATGGGCTCGCAGAAACGGTCACAATGTGTCAACTCGTGGCCGAATTCCTGCCGACGTAATTGACGCATTCCACGCGGCCACGTAAAAAGCCATTCGCGTTCGCTAGAGGCGAACCTTTTCACCCGCGGTCCGGGAAACGATTCGCAGGTCCGTCTCGTTACTCCTGGCAGCGTGGGGTGGTTTCCATCTGTCGCTCGCGATGTCACCCCTTTTAGGAGCGGCAGGCGGGGCGCCCCATGCCGTCGCCCATTAGAGTGGACGGCGTAGGTGCACAGCGCTGGATCATGGCCGGATCGCAATGGCAACAGTGCAGCACCTCCACTATGCGATGGAGAGCAGGTAACCACGGATGTTCGAAAGATTCACCGACCGTGCACGTCGGGTTGTCGTCCTGGCTCAAGAAGAGGCCCGGATGCTCAACCACAACTACATCGGCACCGAGCACATCCTGCTGGGACTCATTCACGAGGGTGAGGGCGTAGCCGCCAAGTCACTCGAATCGCTGGGCATTTCGCTCGAGGGCGTGCGCAGCCAGGTCGAGGAGATCATCGGGCAGGGCCAGCAGGCGCCGTCCGGGCACATCCCCTTCACCCCGCGGGCCAAGAAGGTGCTCGAACTGAGCCTCCGCGAGGCGCTGCAGCTCGGCCACAACTACATCGGCACCGAGCACATCCTGCTCGGGCTCATCCGTGAGGGTGAGGGTGTCGCCGCCCAGGTGCTCGTCAAGCTCGGCGCCGAGCTCACCCGGGTGCGTCAGCAGGTCATCCAGCTGCTCAGCGGCTACCAGGGCAAGGAGACCGCCGAAGCCGGCACCGGAGGCCGCGGCGGCGAGGCGGGCAACCCGTCCACGTCGCTGGTGCTCGACCAGTTCGGCCGCAACCTGACCGCCGCCGCGATGGAAGGCAAGCTCGACCCGGTCATCGGCCGCGAGAAGGAAATCGAGCGGGTCATGCAGGTGCTGAGCCGCCGCACCAAGAACAACCCGGTGCTGATCGGCGAGCCCGGCGTCGGCAAGACCGCCGTCGTCGAGGGCCTGGCCCAGGCGATCGTGCACGGCGAGGTGCCCGAGACTCTCAAGGACAAGCAGCTCTATACCCTGGATCTCGGCTCGCTGGTCGCGGGCAGCCGCTACCGCGGTGACTTCGAGGAGCGCCTGAAGAAGGTGCTCAAGGAGATCAACACCCGCGGCGACATCATCCTGTTCATCGACGAGCTGCACACGCTCGTCGGCGCAGGTGCCGCCGAGGGCGCGATCGACGCCGCGAGCATCCTCAAGCCGAAGCTCGCGCGCGGTGAGCTGCAGACCATCGGTGCCACCACCCTCGACGAGTACCGCAAGTACATCGAGAAGGACGCCGCGCTGGAGCGCCGCTTCCAGCCGGTCCAGGTGGGTGAACCGACCGTCGAGCACACCATCGAGATCCTCAAGGGTCTGCGGGACCGCTACGAGGCGCACCACCGCGTCTCGATCACCGACTCCGCGATGGTGGCGGCGGCCACCCTGGCCGACCGCTACATCAACGACAGGTTCCTGCCGGACAAGGCGATCGACCTGATCGACGAGGCGGGCGCGCGGATGCGCATCCGCCGGATGACGGCTCCGCCAGACCTTCGCGAGTTCGACGAGAAGATCGCCGACGCGCGCCGGGAGAAGGAGTCGGCGATCGACGCCCAGGACTTCGAGAAGGCCGCGAGCCTGCGCGACAAGGAGAAGCAACTCGTCGCACAGCGTGCCGAGCGTGAAAAGCAGTGGCGCTCAGGCGATCTCGATGTCGTCGCCGAGGTCGACGACGAGCAGATCGCCGAGGTGCTCGGCAACTGGACCGGCATCCCCGTGTTCAAGCTCACCGAGGAGGAGACCACCCGTCTGCTCCGTATGGAGGACGAGCTGCACAAGCGGATCATCGGTCAAGAGGATGCGGTCAAGGCGGTCTCCAAGGCGATCCGCCGTACCCGCGCCGGCCTGAAGGACCCCAAGCGTCCGTCCGGTTCGTTCATCTTCGCCGGGCCGTCCGGCGTCGGTAAGACCGAGCTGTCCAAGGCGCTGGCGAACTTCCTGTTCGGTGACGACGACGCCCTCATCCAGATCGACATGGGCGAGTTCCACGACCGCTTCACCGCGTCGCGGCTCTTCGGTGCCCCTCCGGGGTACGTGGGCTACGAGGAGGGCGGCCAGCTCACCGAGAAGGTGCGCCGCAAGCCGTTCTCGGTCGTGCTGTTCGACGAGATCGAGAAGGCCCACCAGGAGATCTACAACAGCCTCCTGCAGGTCCTCGAAGACGGCCGCCTGACCGACGGTCAGGGTCGCACGGTCGACTTCAAGAACACCGTGCTGATCTTCACCTCGAACCTCGGTACGAGCGACATCAGCAAGGCGGTCGGCCTCGGGTTCACCCAGGGCGGCGGCGAGAACAACTACGAGCGAATGAAGCAGAAGGTTCACGACGAACTGAAGAAGCACTTCCGTCCGGAGTTCCTCAACCGCATCGACGACATCATCGTCTTCCACCAGCTGACGCAGGACGAGATCATCAAGATGGTCGACCTGATGATCGGCCGGGTGTCCAAGCAGCTCGCTGCCAAGGACATGACGATGGAGCTGACGGACAGGGCGAAGGCGCTGCTGGCCAAGCGCGGCTTCGACCCGGTGCTGGGTGCCCGGCCGCTGCGCCGCACCATCCAGCGCGAGATCGAGGACCAGCTGTCGGAGAAGATCCTCTTCGACGAGGTCGGACCCGGCCAGCTCGTCACCGTCGACGTCGAGAACTGGGACGGTGAAGGCGCCGGCGAGGACGCCCGGTTCACCTTCTCCGGTGGGCCGAAGCGTTCCGAGTCCGCGGCGGATGCCGAGCCGGATCTGGCGCAGGCCGGTGCCGCAGGAGCGTCTGCAGCCGAATAACTGAACAACCCAGCAGGGCGGTCCTCTCCCAAAAGTCGAACCAAGGGAGGGTGACCGCCCTGTTTGGCTTACGATGCTCGAGTAATCGACGGGCGTCGGAATCTGGTGGGATTCCAGAACGGTCGCGCCACTGTGAAAGTCAGACCCGGTGTCCGTCGCAACTCTGGTCGGGACGCGAAATCCCGGAAAGGAACCACACATGACTTCTCCTGAGGCGAGCAAGAGACACGCAGGGGCGATCGACTTCTCGGGAAGCAAAGCCGCGCTGTGGCTTTCGTTGACCGCGTTCTTCGCGCTCGCAGTGCTCTACTTCATCGGGATGGATCAGGGTGCGACGTCGGTCTTCGGCAGCAACACCTACATCCACGAGTTCGTGCACGACGCCCGCCACCTTCTCGGCTTCCCCTGCCACTGAGTCACCGGGCAGACAGGGACAACCGAACATGGAGAAGCAGATCATCGGGCGCGGCCTGCTGGCCGGCGCCGTCGCAGGCGTACTCGCGTTCATCTTCGCGCGGATCTTCGTCGAACCGAAGATCGAACTGGCCATCGGCTATGAGGACGGCATCGCCGCGGCACACGAGGCGATGGAGACCGCGGCAGGCGTCGCGGGGCACAGCCACGGCGAGGACGGCGGAGGGTTCACTCGCGCCGTGCAGATGAACATCGGCATGGGGCTCGGCGTGCTGCTGTTCAGCCTGGCCATCGGCGCATTGTTCGCCGTCGCGTTCGCGGTGACCTACGGCAGGATCGGCAACATCTCGGCCCGCCTGACGTCGCTCTACGTTGCGGGCGGCATGTTGGTGAGCCTCTACATCGTGCCGGCGCTGAAGTATCCGGCGAGCCCGCCGGCGCTGAGCCTGGACGAGACCATCCGTCAGCGGACGCTGTTGTACCTCGCGATGGTGGTGCTGTCGGTCGCCATTCTGGTCGGCGCGGTGGTGCTGGGCAGGCGGTGGGCGCCGAAGCTGGGCGCCTGGAACGCGACCCTGGCCGCCGGCGCGGCGTACCTCGTCGCGGTCGCCGTCGTGATGCTGATCCTGCCGACGATCGACGAAACCCCCGGTCCGCTGGTCGACGACGCGGGCGTCATCGTCTACGAGGGTTTCCCGGCGGACCTGCTCTACGACTTCCGCCTGTACTCGTTCGGGACGCAGGTCGTCATCTACGCGACCATCGGGGTGGTGTTCGCCGCCCTGGTGTCGCGTCTGCTCAGCGAACGGAAGCAGCCCGTCGCACGGTGATTCTCGGTGAGTGAGGTCGTCCGGCTGACCTTCGTGTCGCACGCCATGACCGATGCGATGGCAGCCGGACGGTTTCCCACCGACGAGCCGGTCAACGACCTGGGTCGCAGGCAGATCCAGGCAGTCGAGGTCGAGGCCGGCGGGCATGCCGTCTGCGGCCCCGAATCGCGCACCCAGCAGACAGCGGAACTACTCGGCCTGACTCCGGTCATCGAGACCGGGCTTACCGACCTCGACTGCGGCCGGTGGCGGGGAGATTTCCTCGCCCGGGTGCCGCCCGCCGAGATGACGATCTGGCTGACCGACCCGACCCGCGCGCCCCACGGCGGCGAATCCGTCGTCAATCTGGTCGCGCGCGTCGGCCGGTGGATGGACTCGTTGACCGCCGGACGCACGGAGCACCCCCGCATCGTGGCCGTCACCCACCCGGCGGTCGTGCGCGCGGCCGTTCTGGTCGCGTTGGACGCACCGCCGAAATCGTTCTGGCGCATCGACATTGCTCCGGTGAGCCGCACGGTGATGCATTTCCGGGGCCACGCATGGACCCTCCGGTCTAATTAGGGATCAGGTCGAACGTCTGCCGGGCGATCGACATCAGCCAGGCCGCCGCGGTCTGACTGCGGAACTCCGGCCAGTTCGACTGCAGGCTCACCACCCAGGGCTGGCCGGTCTTGTCGACGGCGTACCAGCTGAACGTCATGTCGCCGGGCAGGTTGCCGGCCTTCGCCCCGATGTAGGGCCACTCGGCGCGGTCGAGGTCGATGCCGGGCAGGAACGACAGGATGTCCTTCACCGGTGCGGCCTCGCCCACGGCGCCCTGCTGCAACGCGGCGTGCAGCCGGCAGATGTCGGCCGCGCTGCCGTACCACTCGGCGCCGTATTCGGACGCGGGCATGTGCGTGCGCTTCGGATCCGGCTCGTAGGGGCGGGTGTTCGTCTGCGCAAGCAGCTGCGCGCGCACCGCCGGGGAGCCGGTCTTCCACTGCTCGCGCAGGTCGGGTGTGCCCCAGCCGACCGAGAACAGCTCGTGCATCGTCGGGAACGGTGTCATGCTCGCGGGGTCGTGGTGGCCCGCCGCAACCAGTGCGCGTTCGATCGCGCCCGGTCCGAGTCGATTGATCAGCAGGTCGGTCGCCATGTTGTCGCTGGCCGAGATCATCTGCTGGGCGGCGTCGCGCACTGTCACGGTCGCCCCGGGCTCAAGCTCGTCGAACCCCGACGAGCCGACGGCCTTGGCTTCTTCGGTGATCGTCAGCGTGTCGGACCACTCGAGCGTTCCGGCCTTCACCGCATCGGCGACTGCGAGCAGCACGTACAGCTTGAAGATGGACGCCAGCGGCAGCGACTCGTCGGTGTTGGATCCCGCGATCTTCTCGCACCTGCCGTTGTCGACCTTGGCCACCTGGTAGGAGTACCGCGCGCCCGAGGAGGTCAGCTGCTCGTCGATGTCGCTCCACTCGTCGATCTCGGGTTTGACGAGATCGACGGTGAAGCGGTCGATCATGCCCGCTTCGTCGGTTCGCACTCGGATGGTCTGCGCGACGCGGTACGAGTTGAGCACGGCAAGAGTGACGTATCCGGCACCCACCTCGACGTCGGTGACGGTGAACGGGCGGTCCCACCAGATCCTGTCGAGCGTGACTCCGACGTGTTCGACGACGTCGGGGACGGCCATGGTGCGGACGTTGGCCTCACCGATCGGCCAGTCGCTGTTGAGCATGTCCATGGTCTGCTTGGCCCGCAGGCCCTGGGGGGTGTTGATCTGGATCGGCACGCCGTATGCCGCGTCGGCCGGCGCCGGTCGGGTACCGGCACAACCGCAGGCCAGGGCCGCGACAGTGACGAGCGCGACCGCACAGGTGATCGCTCGGCGCCGGGCCCGGCCCGCGTCACGCCCCTTCTTCGGTCCCTGCGACGTCAAGAACGACCTCGAACTCGAGCAGTGACGCCCCTGTGGACACGGGGTTCTTCCGCTCACCGGCGTGTGCCTCGATGGCCGGCCCGGATGCCCACGCCTGGAACGCGTCTTCGGACTCCCACTGGGTCACCACGAAGTAGCGGGTCTCGCCTTTGATGGGACGCAGCAGCTGGAACCCGAGGAAGCCCGGCTGGTTGTCGACGGCATGCGCGCGGTGTGCGAACCGCTTCTCCAGCTCCGGACCCGCGTCGGGCGGTACCTCGATGGCGTTGATCTTCACCACAGGGTTCTTGGCGGACATGGGCTTCAGGCTACCGCGCGGGGTCGGCATGATGACCCAATGGATCTGCTGACGTGCCGGGGCGGCGAGGGCCGCCCGCTGGTGCTCGTCCACGGGTTGATGGGCCGTGGGAGCACGTGGCCCCGTCAGCTGCCGTGGCTGACGCGGCATGGTCGCGTCTACACCTACGACGCTCCGTGGCACCGCGGCCGGGACGTGTCCGACCCGTATCCGATCTCGACCGAGCGGTTCGTCGCCGATCTCGGTGACGCCGTCGCGACGTTGGGCGAGGCGGTGGTGCTGGTCGGCCATTCGATGGGTGCGCTGCACTCCTGGTGTCTGGCGGCCGAGCGGCCCGAGTTGGTGGCGGCCGTCGTGGTCGAGGACATGGCGCCTGATTTCCGAGGCAGGACGACGGGCCCGTGGGAGCCGTGGGTGCACGCGCTGCCAGTGGAATTCGAGACCGCCGAACAGGTGTTCGCGGAGTTCGGGCCCGTGGCGGGGCAGTACTTCCTTGAGGCGTTCGACCGGACGGAGACGGGCTGGCGGCTGCACGGCCATCCCGAGGCGTGGATCGAGATCGCGGCGGAGTGGGGGCGACGGGACTACTGGGAGCAGTGGCGTGCGGTGTCGGTGCCGACCCTGCTGCTGGAGGCGGAGGGGTCGGTTGCCCCGCCGGGGCAGATGGCGGCAATGGCGGAGACGGCGCGCCGGGCGACGTATGTACACGTGCCCGGCGCGGGTCATCTCATCCACGACGACGTTCCGCTGAAATACCGGGAGGCCGTCGAAGCGTTCTTATCGACGTTCACCCGACGCGCTTGAGACGGGCCAGCTCGGGTGCTCTTCGAATCGCGTGCGGATGGCGTCCACGTCGTGAAGCACCCGGTCGGAGTCGCGGTCCTCGAACAGGCGGCCCGTCATCGGCGCGGCCCAGCGGAACTGGTCGATGTGCAGGCGCAGCGAGCCGGAACGGTTGGCCGCCCACGTCAGCAGGGCGGCGAGGGCGAACGGTGAGATCAGGATCAGAAAGGCCAGTGCGGTACTCATGGCAGTAATGCTCCGCTTGAACAACTTACCGCCAACAGTGGCAGAAGCGACACGCGTCGATAAGATACTGCCATGGCGATAAAGACGGTGTCGGCGCTGGTTCTCGACGGCCTCGCAGTCTTCGAGTTCGGCGTCATCTGCGAGGTGTTCGGCATCGACCGCTCGGCCGACGGCGTACCCAACTTCGATTTCAAAGTGTGTGGACCCGAGCCGGGTCGGCCCGTGCGAACATCGGTCGGCGCGACAATCGTCCCCGACCACGGTCTGGACGACCTGATCGGCGCCGACCTGGTGGCCATTCCTGCGATCGCAAGCCAGAACGGCACCTACCTGCCCGAAGCGCTGGACGCGGTGCGGCGGGCCGCGGAATCCGGGTCGACGATCCTGACCGTGTGCTCGGGCGCCTTCGTCGCCGGCGCGGCGGGTCTGCTGGATGGTCGCCCGTGCACCACGCACTGGATGCACGCCGATGCATTGGCCGAGATGTTCCCGACGGCGAAGGTCGACCGCAACGTGCTGTTCGTCGACGACGGCAACCTGATCACCAGCGCGGGCACCGCCGCGGGCATCGATGCGTGCCTGCACCTGGTCCGTCGCGAACTGGGCAGCGAGGTAACGAACAAGATCGCCCGCCGCATGGTGGTGCCGCCTCAGCGCGACGGCGGTCAGCGGCAGTACATCGACCAGCCGATCCCGGTGAAGTGTTCGGAGCGGTTCGCGCCGCACCTCGACTGGATCCTGGCCAACCTCGACAAGCCGCACACTGTCACGACGCTGGCGCGCCGCGCCCACATGTCGGGCCGCACGTTCGCGCGCCGGTTCGTCGAGGAGACGGGCCGCACCCCGATGCAGTGGGTCACCGATCAGCGGGTGCTGTACGCGCGCCGAATGCTCGAGGAGTCCACGTTGGACATCGATCAGATCGCCGAGCGGTCCGGGTTCGGAACCGCGACGCTGTTGCGCCACCACTTCCGCCGGATCGTGGGCGTGACACCGTCGGATTACCGGCGGCGCTTCAACGCGGCCGAGCCGGACATCGCCGTCATCGCCTGATCCTCAGTCCCCTTCGCCGCACAGGGCGAACCGTCCGTCGGCGGTCTGCTCCACCAATCCGTCGACGAGAAGCGAATCGAGCGCCCGGTCCCGCTGCGCGGTGTCGACGGTCCACGCGACGTCCAGTTCGGCACGGGTCACCGGAGAGTCCTTGGCGCGCAACACATCCAGAAGTCGGCCGCGAACCTGACGGTCGGTGCCCGCATACCTCTGCACTCGCTTGGCCGTCGCGGTTCCCGCCGGGAAACCCCGGGCCCGCCACTGGCAGTGTTCCAGCGGGCACAACCCGCACCGTGGGCTTCGCGCCGTGCACACCGTCGCGCCCAACTCCATCAACGCCACCGAGAACTGCGGTGCCGTCTCGTCGTCGGGGAGCAAAGCTTCGACGTCGGTGAGGTCGCGCGTCGACGGTGACCCCGCGTCTGGCAGGCCGTGGACCGCGCGTGCCACCACCCGGCGCACGTTGGTGTCCACGACCGGCACCCGCTTGCCGTAGGCGAAGCAGGCGACGGCGCGGGCTGTGTAGGTGCCGATGCCGGGCAGGCTCAGCAGGGTTTCCACGTCGGCAGGTACGACATCGCCGTGCTCGGTCGCGATCACGGTGGCACATTCGTGCAGCCTTTTGGCACGTCGTGGATAACCCAGCTTGCCCCAGGCCCTCAGCACGTCGGCGGCCCCGGCCTCGGCGGTCGCAGACGGGGTGGGCCAGCGTGCGATCCACGCCAGCCAGATCGGCTCCACGCGGGCGACGGGTGTCTGCTGCAACATGAACTCGCTGACCAGGATCTGCCACGCCGACACACCGGGGCGTCGCCACGCCAGGTCGCGCTGCGCGCGGGTGTACCAGGCAATCAACGCCTTCGCATCGATCATCGAGACCGCCTGGGGCAGAATGACGGCCATGCCGAACACGAGTCCACTGACAGCCTGGAAAGCACTCAAGGAGGGTAACGAGCGCTTCGTCGCGGGGAAGGCCGAGCATCCCAGCCAGAGTGCCGCGCACCGAGCCAGCCTCGCCGGGGCGCAGAAACCGACCGCGATCGTGTTCGGGTGCTCCGACAGCCGAGTGGCCGCCGAGATCATCTTCGATCAGGGCTTGGGCGACATGTTCGTGATCCGTACCGCGGGGCATGTGATCGACGGCGCCGTGCTCGGCTCCATCGAGTACGCGGTCAATGTGCTCAACGTGCCTTTGATCGTCGTACTCGGCCACGACAGTTGCGGCGCCGTGGGCGCAACGCTGGCGGCCATCGACACCGGCGACGTCCCGGGCGGTTACATCCGCGACGTGGTGGAGCGCGTGACGCCGTCGATTCTCGCGGGTCGCCGCGAAGGACTGTCGCGGGTTGACGAGTTCGAAGCCAGGCACGTCACGGAGACCGGCAAGCAGCTGCTGGAGCGGTCGACCGCGGTGTCCGAGGCGGTGGCGGCGAACCGGCTCGCGATCGCCGGAGTGACGTATCAGCTGGCCGACGGACAGGTGGTGCTGCGCGACCATATCGGCGACATCGGCGAAAGCTAGGCGACACGCCGGGCAGCGTCGAACAGGGCGGCGTGACGTGCCCTTACCGTGATGTTGTGCTGGATCTGGAACCGCATGGGCCGCTGCCCAGGCAAATCTACTGGCGACGTAGGGCGCTTGCGCTCGGCGTCGCGGTGCTGGTCATCGGGATCGTGGTCGCCGTCGTCACGGTGGTCGTGCTGAACACCAGGAGCACCGAGCAGCCGACTGCCAGCGAGTCCACCGCGCAGACCGGCCAGGCCGCTGCGCCGACGCCGCTGCCGGGCGAGAACCCCGAGATCAAGTCCCCGATCCAGCCGCCGGCACAACAGGCACCACCGCCAACGCCGACCCCGACGGCCGCGGTGGTGCCGCCGCCGATTCTCAAAGAGGGTGACGACTGCCCGGACTCCACGCTCGCGGTCAAGGGCATCACCAACCAGCCGCAGTTCATCGTCGGCGACCAGCCCAAATTCACCATGGTCGTGACCAACATCGGCCTGGTCGCGTGCCAGCGCGACGTCGGTGCCGCGGTCCTCGCCGCCTACGTGTACTCCCTCGACAACCAGCGGCTGTGGTCGAACCTCGACTGCGCTCCGTCGAACGAGACGCTGATCAAGACGTTCCAGCCGGGCGAACAGGTGACCACCGAAGTGACCTGGACGGGAATGGGTTCGGCGCCGAACTGCCCGCTGCCGCGGCAGCCGATCGGGCCGGGCACCTACAACCTGGTCGTCCAGCTCGGGAATCTGAGATCCGCGCCTGTGCCGTTCATCCTGGCCCAGCCAGCTCAGGCGCCGCCGCCCGGACCCGCGCCGGCTCCGGTACCCGCACCCGTCGGATAGGTCAGGCTAGCCGGTCGGCGATCGTCGACTCGGCCAGCTGTGACAGGCCCTCCCTGATGTGGCGCGCCCACATCGAGCCGATGCCTTCGACCGATTGCAGGTCGCTGGCACTGGCCGCGAGCAGGCCTTGCAGTGAGCCGAAGTTGCGGACCAGCAGATCGACATGGGCGAACTGCAGCCGCGGAATGCCGGACATCGCACGGTAGCCGCGCGAACTCATCGCCGAATCCTGCGCTTCGGCAGTCGACGGGTAACCGAAAACCCTTGCCAGCGTAGTGAAGTCGAGCAGCTCGTTGTCGGAGAGGCTGTCGAGCTCCTCCAGCGTGGCGCTCACCTGTGCCGAGGTCGGCGGGTCGGGGTTGGCGTGATAGTCCCGCACGATGAGCTCGCGGTCCGTCTCGTTGTCGCCGACGAGTTCGTCGAGCTGGAGCTTGAGCTGGCGCCCGTCGGTGCCGAGTTCGACCACGTCGGAGTCGATTTCGAGGCTGATGCGGCGCACCATCTCGAGGCGCTGGACGACGGTCATCACGTCGCGGAGCGTGACGAAGTCCTCGATCTCGGCGGTCGAAAGCTGCCTGCTGACTTCGTCCAGGCGCGTCTTGTACCGCTCCAGCGTGTCGATGGTCTGGTTCGCCCGCGACAGGATCGCCGCGGAGTCGGGGATGACGTGGCGTTCACCGGCGACGTACACCGTCACGATGCTCATCGAATGGCTGACCGAGATCACCGGATAACCGGTCTGGATGGCTGTTCTCTCGGCCGAGCGGTGCCGGGTGCCGGATTCCTCGGTGGGTATCGACGGGTCGGGCACGAGTTGGACGTTGGCGCGCAGGATGCGACTGCCATCGGTGGAGAGCACGACGGCGCCGTCCATCTTGGACAGCTCACGCAGCCGGGTCGGCGCGTAGCGGACGTCGAGGGAGAATCCACCGTCGCAGATGGTCTCGACGCTGTCGTCGTAACCGATCAGGATCAGGGCGCCCGTCCGGCCGCGCAGGATGCGCTCGAGCCCGTCGCGCAGCGGCGTCCCCGGCGCGAGCCGCGCTATCGTCTCGCGCAGGGTGGGACGCGTCATCGGCACGACAGTGCGCGAGCTCCTGCCCGTCGACGACTTCACGGCCACCCCACAATCCTCACCGTCCCTGGCTCGCGTCATTCTGGCTGATCCGTCGCAACACCTGCAATGCCGAGCCGATGTTGTCGGCGGGCAGGACCTGCAGCCCGCGGGGCGCGCCTGACACCCCGGACGGTACGACGGCGTAGGTGAAGCCGAGCCGCGCCGCCTCGGAGAGCCTTTTGTCCATCCCGGTGACCCGCCGCAGGTCGCCGGCGAGCCCGACCTCGCCGATCGCGATCGCGGTGGTGGGCAGTGCCAGGTCGGTGAACGCCGATGCGATCGCCAGCGCCACGGCGAGATCCGACGACGAATCGGTCAGTCGCATTCCGCCGACCGTCGACAGGTAGATGTCATTCGCGCCGACCGGCAGCCTGGCCCGTTTCTCGAGCACGGCGGTGATCATCGCGGCGCGTGAGGAGTCGATGCCGCTGACGGCGCGGCGCGGGCTGCCGCTGGCGGGCGATCCGATCAGCGCCTGCACCTCGCCGATCATCGGGCGTTTGCCGTCGAGGGTGACGGTGACCGCGGTGCCGGACACGGGCTTGGGGCGCTGGTCGAGGAACAAACCCGACGGGTCGGATACGCATTCGATTCCGTTGTCGTGCAACAGGAAACAACCGACTTCGTCGGCGGCGCCGAAGCGGTTCTTGATTCCGCGGACCATGCGAAGTGCCGATGCGCGGTCGCCCTCGAAGTGCAGAACGACGTCGACGAGGTGCTCCAGCGAGCGCGGACCGGCGATCGCGCCGTCTTTGGTGACATGACCGACGAGCAGCATCGCGACACCGGTCGTCTTGGCTGTCATCGTCAGTGCGGTGGTGACCGCACGCACCTGGGTGACGCCGCCGGTCACCCCGTCGGCCTCGGTGGTCGACATGGTCTGCACCGAGTCGACGACGACCAGGCTGGGCTGGACCGCGTCGATGTGGCCGAGGGCGGTCTGCAGGTCGGATTCGGCGGCCAGATACACCTCGTCGTGGGTGCATCCGGTGCGTTCGGCGCGCAGCCTGATCTGGCCCGCGGACTCCTCGCCGGACAGATACAGCGCGCGTCGACCGGTGGAGGCCCACCGGTGCGCAACCTCGAGCAGCAGCGTCGACTTCCCGACGCCGGGGTCACCGGCCAGCAGCGTGACCGATCCCGGGACCAGGCCGCCGCCGAGGACGCGATCCAACTCGCTGATTCCGGTGTGGAAATGGCGCGTGGTTCCCGGGTCGATCGAACTGATCGGCACGGCGGGTGAAGCGGGTGCGACGGCCCGCCGCGTCGCCGAACCACCGACTGCGGTCAGGGCGACTTCGTTGACGGTGCCCCAGGTGCCGCAGTCAGGACAGCGGCCCACCCATTTCGGCGTGACGTGATGGCACTCGGAGCAACGATATTGCGAACGTACTTTCGAATTTGTCCGGGCCACGCGCTGACGGTAACCGCACGCACCGACAGAACCGCGTTGTCAGCGGCCGTGTCGCCTAGTGTCCGCCGGAGTGTCCGCCGGATTCCTCGGAGCTGCCGGCCGCCTCGCGTCGCGGCGCCTCCCCGGCAGAGAGCGGAACGGCGACCGTGGTCTCACCGGCCTTCTCGAACGTGAAGGTGAAGTCATAGGTGAGCCCGTTGGTGATCGGTTTGCTCAATTCGATGGTGGCCTCGGCGGCATCGGCGGGTTCGACAGCCTCCAGCGCGGTGGCCTGGCCGTCGGGCGCGCCCACCATGAGGGACCCGTTGACGGGCACGTCGCCTCCACCGGTCAGGGTCACCGAGCCGATGTCGGACGTGATCGAGACCAGCTTGTCGGGGACGTCGGCGGAGGTGTTCGCCGCCACGAAGATCAGTTCGGCCTCGGAGCCCGGCTCGACGTAGTCGGTCGACTGCTCGGCGCGGATGTGGACGTTGCGCAATGCGATGGGACCGGCTTTGCCACTCGTGCCGTTGACGGCCGGCTCCTGGGTCGCGGTCTGGGAGACCTGACCCGCGCCACACCCGCTCAGCACCAGCGAGACGGCCAGTCCGCACGTAGCCATGGCCGCACCGGCCGAGGAGCGCCGTTTGAAGGGGTTCACTGGGGACCTCCTGCTCGGCCGACGGGGCGGCGTGGCATGCCGGGTCCAGGCGGCCCCGGCCGTTCGACTATGCAGAGTAGTAGGTGAGGAAAGCCCGCGGTAGCGGAGGGGCAGCAGTGGCCGCGGGGCGGTGACAGCGGTCGCCTGCGATGCACGGATTCGCTGGCCTGTCAACCCCTAGTGTTCACCGACTGTGCCCCTGACCTGCATCGTTGTTCCGCCCCCAATTGCGGGCCGTGTTAACATCGAGGGGTGAAAGGGGCTCGAAACTGATGATTTTTAAGGTCGGAGACACCGTTGTTTATCCTCACCACGGTGCTGCGTTGATCGAGGCGATCGAAACCCGGACCATCAAAGGCGAGCAGAAGGAATATCTCGTCCTGAAGGTTTCGCAGGGAGATCTCACCGTTCGTGTTCCCGCAGACAATGCCGAATACGTGGGCGTGCGCGATGTCGTCGGACAAGAAGGTCTGGACAAGGTGTTCCAGGTTCTCCGCGCCCCGCATACCGAGGAGCCGACCAACTGGTCGCGTCGGTACAAGGCAAATCTGGAGAAGCTGGCCTCCGGTGACGTGAACAAGGTCGCCGAGGTCGTTCGTGATCTGTGGCGTCGCGATCAGGAGCGCGGGCTGTCGGCAGGCGAGAAGCGCATGCTGGCCAAGGCCCGTCAGATCCTCGTCGGTGAGCTCGCGCTCGCCGAGAACACCGATGATGCCAAGGCCTCGACGATCCTGGACGAGGTTCTGGCCGCCGCCTCCTGAAGGCGGTAATGAACATCCGCGTCGGTCTCGGTACCGACGTTCATCCCATCGAGTCCGGTCGCCCGTGTTGGCTGCTGTGCCTGTTGTTCGACGGTGCAGACGGCTGCGCGGGCCACTCGGACGGTGACGTCGCCGCCCATGCCCTCTGCGATGCGTTGCTCTCGGCAGCGGGCCTGGGCGACATCGGCGAGGTCTTCGGCACCGGTCTGCCGCAGTGGCAGGGGGTCAGCGGGGCGGACATGCTCCGCCATGTGCACTCCCTGCTGACCGAGCGGGGGCTGCACGTCGGAAACGCGGCGGTGCAGGTCATCGGCAATCGTCCGAAGGTCGGTCCGCGACGATCGGAGGCGCAGAAGCTGCTTTCCGAACTGCTGGACGCGCCGGTGTCGGTGGCAGCCACCACCACCGACGGTCTCGGTCTGACCGGCCGGGGGGAGGGACTCGCGGCGATCGCGACGGCCCTCGTCATCGCCGGCTAGCACCGATGACGGTGAAGCCCGAAAAGGCCGGTAAGCTGGCCCGTCGTGACCGAACGCCCCGCAGCTGTCATGCGGCTCTATGACACCCTGTCTGGCGGTGTGCGCGATTTCGCGCCACTGCGGCCCGGCCACGTCTCGATCTATCTGTGCGGCGCGACGGTGCAGGGTCTGCCCCATATCGGGCACGTTCGCAGCGGCGTCGCCTTCGACGTGCTGCGCCGCTGGCTGACCGCCAAGGGCTTCGACGTGGCGTTCATCCGCAACGTCACCGACATCGACGACAAGATCCTCAACAAGGCCGCGGACGCGGGCAGGCCGTGGTGGGAGTGGGCGGCCACCTACGAGCGCGCGTTCACCGCCGCCTACGACGCGCTGGGTGTGCTTCCGCCGTCCGCCGAACCGCGCGCCACCGGGCACATCACCCAGATGGTGGAGCTGATCGAGCGGCTCATCGACCGCGGGCACGCCTACACCGGGGACGGCGACGTGTACTTCAACGTGTCGTCGCTCCCCGACTACGGAAAGCTCTCGGGTCACCGGATCGACGACGTCCACCAGGGCGAGGGTGTGGCGACGGGCAAGCGCGACCAACGGGACTTCACGCTGTGGAAGGCGGCCAAACCGGGTGAGCCGTCCTGGCCGACGCCGTGGGGCCGCGGCCGCCCCGGTTGGCACACCGAATGCGTGGCGATGTGCCAGGAATACCTCGGCGCGGATTTCGACATCCATGCCGGCGGAATGGATCTGGTGTTCCCCCACCACGAGAACGAGATCGCGCAGGCCGAGGCGGCCGGAGACGGTTTCGCCCGCTTCTGGCTCCACAACGGCTGGGTCACCATGGGTGGCGAGAAGATGAGCAAGTCGCTCGGCAACGTGCTGGCGATTCCTGCTGTGCTGCAACGGGTTCGGGCTGCAGAGCTGCGCTACTACCTGGGCAGTGCGCACTATCGGTCGATGTTGGAGTTCTCCGAGACGGCGCTTCAGGATGCGGCGAAGGCGTACACCGGTATCGAGGATTTCCTGCACCGGGTACGGAATCGGGTTGGCGCTGTGGTTCCCGGCGAGTGGACGCCGAGGTTCGGTGCCGCCCTCGACGACGATCTGGCGGTCCCGGCCGCGCTCGCCGAGGTGCACGCCGCACGCGCGGAAGGCAACCGGGCGCTCGACGCGGGCGACCACGACGCCGCGCTCACCCACGCCATGTCGATCCGCGCCATGATGGGCATCCTGGGCGCCGACCCACTCGACGAACGGTGGGAATCGCGCGACGAGACGTCGGCGGCACTGGCCGCGGTGGACGTGCTGGTGCACGCCGAGGTCCGTCGTCGCGAGGAAGCCAGAGCGCAGCGCGACTGGGCCGAAGCCGACGCCATCCGAGACCGCCTCAAGGAGGCGGGTATCGAGGTGACCGACACCGCCGACGGCCCGCAGTGGTCGCTGCTGGATGGAACGGACAAATAGATGGCGGGTAATTCGCAGCGCCGCGGTGCGGTGCGCAAAGCGGGAACGAAGAAGGGGCCCACGGTGGGCTCCGGAGGTGTGCGCCGCCGCGGCCTTGAGGGCAAGGGCGCGACGCCGGCCGCCAAGGATCGTCCCCATCACCCGGCAGGCAAGAGGGCGGCAAAGGCCGCCCGTTCGGCCCAGGGCAGGCACAAGAAAACCGACGAGACCGAGATCGTCCTCGGCCGCAATCCGGTGGTCGAATGCCTACGTGCGGGGGTGCCTGCCACCGCACTGTACGTCGCGCTCGGTGCCGACAACGACGAGCGGCTCACCGAGTCGGTGCAGATCGCTGCCGACAAGGGGATCGCGATCCTGGAGGTGCCCCGCCACGATCTGGACCGCATCGCCGCCAACGGCATGCACCAGGGCGTCGCCCTGCAGGTGCCGCCGTACGACTACGCGCACCCCGACGATCTGTTGCGCGAAGCCAAAAAAGACGGCGCACAGCCACTTCTGGTCGCCCTGGACAACATCTCCGACCCGCGCAACCTCGGGGCGATCGTCCGTTCGGTGGCGGCCTTCGGTGGCCACGGCGTCGTCATTCCGCAACGACGTTCCGCATCGGTGAGCGCGGTTGCCTGGCGCACCAGCGCGGGAGCAGCGGCGCGGCTGCGGGTGGCGCGGGCCACCAACCTCAATCGCACACTCAAGCAGTGGGCCGATGCGGGCCTGCAGATCGTGGGCCTCGACGCCGGAGGGGACACCACGATCGATCAGATCGAGGCGGACGGACCGATCGTCATTGTGGTCGGCTCGGAGGGCAAGGGTCTGTCGCGGCTGGTCCGCGAGAATTGCGACCGCATCGTGTCGATCCCGATGGCGGGGCCCACCGAGTCGCTCAACGCCTCGGTGGCAGCCGGTGTGGTGCTGGCCGAGGTCGCCAGACAGCGTCGCGGCTAGAGCCCGAACATCTGGATCCACGCCCACAGGGCCAGGACGGCGGCGACCAGCACGGCAGGGGTGGTCACCAGGCCGATCAGGCTGAACTCGCCGAAGCCCGCCTTGATGTCGCGACGAACAACGCCGCGCCACAACAGGTTCGCCAGCGATCCGACATAGGTCAGGTTGGGGCCGACGTTGACACCGATCAGCACCGCGAGCACGGCGGCAGGTCCGGCTGACGTCACGAGCGGTAGCAGCACCAGCACGGCGGGCAGGTTGTTGACGACGTTGCACAGCACCGCGGCGACCGCGGCGATGCCGAGCAACGCGGGCAGGCTCTGGCCGTCGGGGATGACGCGGTGCATCGCGGCCTCGAGTCCGTTGTTCATGACGGCGACGACCACGATGCCCAGGCACAGCACGAAGGCCAGGAAGGGGATGTCGAGCGCCACAACGATCTTGGTGACCGTGGTCCGTCGCGTGGCGAGCGCGCGGGCGCCGAGGACGAGTGCGCCGGCGAGCGCCGCCCATGCCGGGGAGATGCCCAGCAGCGAGGTCACGGCGAATCCGACCAGGGTCAGGCCGACGACGACGAGCGCGAACAGCGGGACATCCAGCGGCTCGGTGGGCGCCGGGCGTGGTTCGACAGCGAGGTCCTTGCGGAAAAGCCAACGAAGCAGCGCGAATTCGACAAGAACGGCGGCCGCCCAGGGCAACGACATCGCTGCGGTGAAGTGCAGGAACGAAAGCCCCGCCGCGCTGAAGGCGAGCAGGTTGGTCAGGTTCGACACCGGCAGCAGCAGCGACGCGCTGTTGGCCAGGTGCGCCGTGGCGTAGGCATGCGGACGGGCGGGAACGGCCAGCGCGCGTGCGGTCGCGAGCACCACCGGGGTCAGCAGGACCACGGTCGCGTCGAGGCTCAGGATCGCGGTGACAGCGGCTGAGATCGCGAATACCGATGCGAGCAGCTGGTTCTGGCCACCTGCGGTGGCCCGTGCCATCATCGCGCCCGCCGAGTGGAACAGACCGACGTCGTCGCACAACCGCGCAAGGACGAGTACGGCCGCCAGGAACCCCACCACGGGCGCCAGCTCCGACACCTCGGCGGCGGCGTCCTCCCAGGAGACTGCACCCGCCGCGATGACGAGGCCTGCGGCGGGAACCGCAACGACTGCCTCGGGCCAGCGGTGAGGCCGGAACAGAGCGAACGCGAGGACCGCGATGAGCGAGGCGACCGAGAGGGTCAGCTCCATGGATCCGCCGGCTGCCACAACGTCGGCATGTGGACGGCGACACCGTCATCGGAGGCGAGCCGGGTGAGCACCCGCATCGAGGCGTCGAGATCGTCTCCGGCGAACGGCAACGCGCGCAGCGGCTTGTCCAGCGGGCGGAAGAAGTCGTCCCAGTGGATGAGCACCACCCTGCGGGCGCCGACGGTGCGCACAGTCTGCGTCCAGTAGTCGACGAGGTAGCTCTCGGGCTGAAGTCCCAGCAGGGCGACGCCGAGATAGACGACGTCGGCGTGCCGTCCGTCCAGCGCTCCGGGGACGAAGCCCGCACTGCCGACGATGAGCATCTGCCTGCCGGTCGGGCGATGGTGCACCAGCGTCGACCACGCTTCACCGCACCGGAAGGCCGATGCCCGCGCCGGCGGGCTGACGGGTTGCGTGATCTCGCCGGGGAAGCGGTCGGGCGGGCAGTGGGCGCCGTCGATCAGAGTGATGTCGAACGCGCCGGCGCTCACAGTTTCGCCGGGGGTGACGACGTCGATCCGGTCCAGACCGTGGCCGCGACCGATGTTCGCCGCCGATGTCCCGCCGATCAGCCGGGCGCCGGTGAGCCGCGCCACCTGGGCGGAATCCATGGCATGGTCGAAATGGGTGTGCACAGGTGTGACGGCATCGAGTCGTTGTACGCCAAGTCGGGCCAACGCCGCCTCGATGCGTGGCCGCGACGGTTTCAGCGGCCGGGCGGCGACGGTCAGAAGGCCCGGACGCGAGAAGAAGCCGTCGGTCATCACCGCCGAGGCGCCGTCGTCGACGAGCAGCGTCGTCACGCCCGCCCATGTCACCGTCACCGGCGAGGACGGCGCCGCGGGCGGCAGGTCGAAGTACTTCGCGTAGGCCCTGAGGTCAGGGCGCCCAGGTTTCAGGCGCATGACGCCACCCTAGGCAGCGCGCCTGGGGCAGCCGCGGCGGCCACTTTCTGAAAACCGTTTTCACCAGTAGGCTGCCGCGATATTGACAATGATTTTCAACAGAAGGGTGCCGACCTTGAAGCCAGGGATCCATCCCGACTATCACCCGGTCGTGTTCCAGGACGCGAACACCGGGACCATGTTCCTGACCCGATCGACGATCAACAGCGACCGCACCGTGGAATGGCATACGCCGGGCGGGCCCCGAACGTTCCCGCTCGTCGTCGTCGAGGTCTCGTCTGATTCGCATCCGTTCTGGACCGGAAACAAGCGAATCGTCGACGCCGCAGGTCAGGTGGAGAAGTTCAATCGCCGGTACGGGGTTCGCCGCGGTCAGTAGCTGTACGTGTTCTCCGGTGCCTCGACCGGCTCCGCGGCCGTGATCTCGATCCACGGAATGCTGCTGCGAGACGAATCAACCTGCCCAGCAGGAACTTTGCCCTCGACGCGAACCCAGGAACCCTCCGGGAGCTGTGACACCGCCGACACGGCCGGTCCGGTCATCGCGATGCGCGCAAGTTGGGCGTCGGCGGCGCAACACAGGATGACCACCCGCCCTAGATCCGTTCGGCCGCCGTCGTCGATCGTAAAGCCGCGCACGCTGACCAGCCGGTCGTCGAGGGTGCCTGCGGAGTCCTGGGCGATGCGAATGAGCAGATCCGGCAGTGAGATCTCCGGTGCGTGCTCGTCGGGCAGCGGCGGGAACGGCCTACGGAGCACATCGGTCGACACCTCGGCCACCGCGGGCCGCGCGGTCTGCGGCCCGATCGCGGGTGGAACCACGAAGGCCAGCAAGGCGACCGGCACGATCAGCAGCCACAAGGCTGCTGAGCTATGAGAGTGCCCGTCGTGGACGTCCGCGTGTCGACCGCGCCGGACGTCACGCACGATCGCCGCCAGCGCGAGCACGATCAGCAGCGCGGCCGAGGCGAGAAGCCACGGCTGCAGAGAGGGTTTGACGTAACGCGTGTAGGCGCCGCTGAGAGTGACGATTGCGGTGCTGACGCCGACGAGCAGCAGCAGGGCGTTTTCGGTCTCGCGGCTCATCGGTTGCCCACCAACAGAAGTCCGATGCAGGTGGCTGTGAGCGTTGCGACGACGAAGGTGACAGGTGCGAATCGAACTGCGAAGGCCCGCCCGAACATGCCCGCCTGCATCGCGAACAGCTTGATGTCGACCGCCGGGCCCACCACCAGGAACACCAGTCTCGGCAGCAGAGGCAGCATTGACAGGCTCGCCGCGACGAACGCGTCGGCTTCCGAGCACAATGCCAGGATCACCGCGAGCAGCGCCATCACGAGGATGCCGAGCAGCAACTGGCCGGCCAGATGCTCGAATACCCAGGCCGGGACGAGTACGTGCAACGCCGCGGCGGCCGCGGCGCCGACCACCAGATACGAAGCGGCCTGCAGGAAATCGTGGCGCGCAGCTTCGGAGAACACCGTCCACCGCGGGCCGTCCTGGGCTTGTGTCCGGGGCAGCTGCCTGGTGATCCATCGCGGCTGACCGAAGCGAAACCACAACGCCCCCATCACGATTGCGGTGATCAGTGATGCCGCGCACCGCGCTGCCACCATCGCAGGTTCCCCCGGGAATGCGACAGCGGTGGCGACCAGCACGACGGGGTTGATCGCGGGCGCGGCGAGCATGAACGTCAAGGCCGCCGCGCCGACGGTGCCTTCACCGAAAAGGCGCCGGGCAACCGGCACCGAGCCGCACTCGCATCCGGGTAACGCCGCGCCGCCGACCCCGGCCGCCAGAATGGCGGCGCTGGGCCGCTTCGGCACCCAGCGCGCCAATCGATCCGGTGTCACGAAAGCCGCCACCGCACCGCTGATAAGGACGCCGAGAGCGAGAAAAGGCAACGCCTGCACGAAGATTCCACAGAAAACTGTGGCCGCTGTGGCGACATCGGGGGTCCCGGAGACGAACGTGCGCACCGTTCCGCCGACGAGTGCGAGTCCTACAACTGCGGCGACCAGGATGTGCATCGAGCCGACGCGCCGTCGCATTGACGCTGTCCCGACTGTCACGTCGGCCATTGTGCCAGCCGTCAGATCACGAAGGGTTCAGAGCGCGGCGGCGCGGGCGGCCCTGGTGCTGCGTAGGCCGGCGACCGCCGCGCCGAGGCACGCGACGGCGACGGTGCCCGCGAACCACGGGAACACCGCTGCCAGATCCCACTGCGTCGCGGCCCAACCGGCGATCAGCGTCGGCACGGCCATCGCCGAATACGCCAGGAGGTAGAACGCGGACATTGTCTCGCCGCGCCTGCCGGCGGGAACCACATCGGACAGGTGGCGAAGGGAACCGCCGAAGCCGAGCCCGAACGTCGCGCCGAGCAGCGCCGCGGCGACGAACACCAGTTGCCACTGGTGGGTCAGCAGCACGGGGATGGTCAGCAGCAGCGACACCGCCATGCCCGCGTCGCCGATGATGGCCGAGTACCTGGCGGGGATGCGGGTGGCGGCCAGCTGTGCCAGGGCGGCCGCGAACGCCGTGGTGCCCACGACGGCGCCGCCGAAGACCAGGTTGTCGATGTGGGTCTGCCGGGCCGCCAGAGACGGATACAGCGACAGCAGCACGCCGAGCACAGACCAGGACGCCATCGCGCCGAGCGCCGAGAACCAGAAGTCGCCGCGGATCTCCGACGGGACGGCGGGTTTGGCGATCCGGATCGGGCCGCGGGTTCGTGCGGTATGCGGCTCGCGCAGTGCGAGCAGCCCGACACCGACGATCAGGCAGATGACGGCGACGACGGCGTAGGGCGTACGCAGAGGGTGGGGCGCGTACTGCGCCAGCAGCGCGGAGCCCAGGATCGCGACGGTCATACCGATGTTGAAGGCCACGCCGCTGAGCTGTCCGGCGCGCACCCCATGGTCGGGCCGCAGGTCCAGCAGCGCGGCGGCCCCCGCGACGACGATCGAGCCGACGGCGGCGCCGTGGATGGTGCGCGCCAGCAGCAGCATGGCGATGCTGTCGGCGATCAGGAAGACCCCGAGGCCGACGAGAAGCGCGATCAGCGCACCGACGAGCACAGGCTTGCGGCCGACGACGTCGGAGATCTTGCCGGACACCAGCACGGCGGCCAGCGCCGCCACGGCGTAGACCGCGAACACGACGGTGGTGGCCAGCGGCGACAGGTGCCAGTTCGATTCGTAGATGCCATACAGCGGAGCCGGAAGGCCGGAAACGCCGAGCGCGACGCCGCTGAGGATGAGCAGCAGTGGGTAGGCCCACCGCTGCGTCTCTGCGATCGAGCGCTCGAACACGACCATGTCGGTGTCACCTCTGTAAAGTGCGGTTTGACGGACATCGAACCCGTCTGAGCGTACGCTCGGTTCGACGTAGATCAAACCGAGTATTGCGAGGCTTATTCCCATGACCGACCAAGCGCTGGTCACGGAGCAGGCGGCCTACCCGACTCATCCCGTGGCTGCCGTGCAGCAGGTCCTGGCTGCAATCCACGACCCCGTTCGGCTCGAGATCGTCCGGCGCCTGTACAACGCCGGAACTCCGCTGCAGTGCGGTGCCCTCTACGACGGCATCAACAAGTCGACTGCGACGCACCACTTCAAGATCCTTCGCGAGGCCGGCGTGACCGAGCGGCTCGTCGTCGACGGCCTCGTCTACCAGAAACTGCGTCGCGAGCAGGTCGACGCGGCCATCCCCGGCCTGCTCGACAGCGTGGTGCGCAGCGCCAACCGGGAGGCAGGCGTCAGCTGAAGGGCGAGAGCGTGACTCCGTGCCCGATCAGTCTTTCGCGTACCGCGGTCGCGATGTGCACCGCGCCAGGCGAATCCCCGTGCACACACACCGACTCGACGGAGATCGGAATCGTCGAGCCGTCCACGGCATCGACCCGTCCTTTGGTGACCATCGAGATGACGCGGTCGGCGATCTCGTCGGGGTCGTGCAGGACGGCATTGCGTTCGCGTCGGGACACCAACTGGCCGTCGGCGCGGTAGGAGCGGTCGGCGAACGCCTCGGGCACGGTGCGCAGACCGAGGTCGTCGGCGGCGGCGAAGAATACCGATCCGGCGAGCCCGAGCACGGGCAGCGCGGGGTCCACGGCGTGCACGGCTTCGGCGACGGCGTGTGCCTGCTGACGGTGGGTGACGATCGAGTTGTACAGGGCCCCATGGGGTTTCACGTATGAAACCGTCGAGCCGGCGGCCTCGGCCAGTGCTGATAGCGCACCGATCTGGTACATGACATCGGCAGTCAGGTCCTCGGGGCTGGCGTCGATGAACCGCCGCCCGAATCCGGCGAGGTCGCGGTAGCTGACCTGTGCGCCGATCTTGACCCCGCGTTGCGCCGCAGCACGGCAGACGCGCGCGAGCGTGGCGGGATCGCCGGCGTGGAACCCGCAGGCGACGTTGGCGGACGTGACGATGTCGAGCATCGCGTCGTCGTCGCCGAGGGTCCACACCCCGAAGCCCTCGCCCAGATCGGCGTTCAGGTCGACCGCGGTCATGGTCCTCAGGCTAGTGCGCTATCCGACCGTGTCGAGGTCGATGTGGTGATCAGACGCCCAACGAGCTCAGCGGCGCCATGGGACACGATCACTGATCTGGGTGGCACGATGGCGATATGACCCGCTCTGACATCCTCATCACCGCAACAGAACTGGCGGATCTGATCGCCTCGGGCGAGCCCGTGAGTGTTCTCGACGTCCGTTGGGAACTGGCCGAGCCCGACGGACGCGAGGCGCACTCCCGGGGGCACGTGCCCGGTGCGGTCTATGTCTCGCTCGACGAGGAGCTGTCCGACCACAACGTGACCGGCCGCGGCAGGCATCCGCTGCCGTCGGGCGCAGCCCTGCAGGAATCAGCGCGACGATGGGGGCTCAGGGAAGGCGTCCCGGTGGTCGTCTACGACGACTGGAACCGGGCCGGGTCCGCCCGTGCCTGGTGGGTGCTGACGGCAGCCGGGATCTCCGATGTGCGGATTATCGACGGCGGCCTGGCGGCGTGGACGGCGGCGGGCGGCGAACTCGAAACAGGCCCTGTGACAAAGGAACCGGGCACCGTTTCGGTGCGTCATGAGGATCTGTACCAGGGCGCGCTGTCCACCCTGACCGCCGACGAGGTCACGCGGTTCCAAGGAGTGCTGCTCGACGCCCGCGCACCCGAGCGCTTCCGAGGTGAGACCGAACCCGTCGACCCCGTCGCCGGGCACATTCCGGGCGCGCGAAATGCTCCGAGTACGGCGGCACTGAAAGCCGATGGGACGTTCCTGGCCGAGACGGACCTGACGCAATTCTTCGAGAAGCGCGGCGCCGCAGGTGGTGAGGTCGCCGTCTATTGCGGCTCGGGTGTGACGGCCGCGGTGACCATCGCGGCTCTGCGTGCGGCCGGCGTCGAGGCAAAGCTGTTTCCCGGCTCGTGGTCGCAGTGGTCCGGGGAGACAGAGAGGCCGGTGGCCATCGGACCTGAGTAGCAGGGTGTGCGATTACTAATGAAAACGGTTATCGTTGCGGGGTGATGATGTGTTCGCCTCGAAGGGTGCGTCCGCTGGCTGTGGCACTGGCAGCGCTGCTGCCGCTCGCACTCGCGTCCTGCAGCGGTACGGACAACAGCGCGTCCGACAGCGCGCAAGGCGACTGCCCGACCGAACCGGTCAACGTCGTGGTCAGCGTCGACCAGTGGGGCAGCATCGTCTCCCAACTCGGTGGCGCCTGCGCCAACGTCACGACGGTGCTGGCCAGTTCGTCCGTCGATCCGCACGACTACGAGCCCGCGCCGTCGGACGCCGTCGCCTTCGAGGGTGCACAGATGGTGGTTCTCAACGGCGGGCATTACGACGAGTGGGCCGCGAAGCTGGCCGAGACGTCGGCCCCCGATGCCGCTGTGATCAACGCCGTCGAGCTCGCCGGCCATGAAGCGCATGAAGACGAAGGACACGAAGAGGCAGGCCACGACCACGCGGGTGAGCACGGCCACGAACACGGGGAAGCCAACCCGCACGTCTGGTACAACCCCACTGCGGTCAACGGTGTCAGCGACGCGGTGACCGCTGAACTCAGCAAGCTCGCTGCCGACGGCGCAAGCTATTTCGCGCAGCGCCGCGCCGATTTCGGAGCATCGATGAAGCCCTACGACGACACGATCGCAGCGATCAAGAACGGCGCAGCGGGAAAGGCGTACGCGGCCAGCGAAAGCGTGTTCGACGACATGGCTGCCGCGCTCGGATTGACCAACCGGACTCCCGAGGGTTACCGGGTCGCCGCCGCCAACGAGAGCGAACCGTCACCTGCCGACCTCGACGCCTTCCTCGATCTGCTGTCCACCCGCGGTGTCGACGTGCTGATCTACAACACCCAGACCGAGGGCTCGGTGCCCGAGCAGATCCGCTCGGCGGCCGAGCAGGCAGGCATTCCGGTGGTCGACGTCACCGAAACCTTGCCCCCCGAGGCGAAGACGTTCCAGGATTGGCAGGTGGCGCAACTCGACGCACTTGCCAAGGCCTTTGATGTCACCACCTGAGCCGGCCGCGCTGGAGTTCGACCCCGCGCTTGAGTTCGACAACGTCAGCGTCGAACGTGCCGGACGGACCGTGTGGTCGGAGTCGAGCTTCCGCGTCGACTCCGGCCAGTTCGTCGCGATCATCGGTCCCAACGGCTCGGGCAAGACCACCCTGCTGCAGGTGATCCTGGGTCTGCTCCCCATCTCGGCGGGTTCGGTCAGGGTCCATGGCAACCGTCCGGGCACGGCGAACGACGAGATCGGTTATGTGCCACAGAATTACGATGCCAACGCCAACGAGGCCATTCGCGCACGCGATGCCGTGCTGCTCGGCCTGACCGGCCGGCGCTGGGGTTTCTCCCGGACGACGGCGGCCGATCGCAGCCGGGTCGACGAGGCGCTGGGCTGGGTGGATGCGATCGACGTCGCCGATCGGCGGCTCTCGGACCTCTCCGGAGGGCAGCGGCAGCGGATTGCCCTGGCGAGCGCTCTGGTGTCACGTCCGCGCATGCTCATCCTCGACGAGCCGCTGGCGTCACTGGATCTGCGTACCCAACATGAGATCGTCGTGGTACTCGCCCGCCTCAAGCGCGAGCTGGGTGTGACCATCCTCGTCGTCCTGCACGATCTCAACCCGATGCTCGCCGTGCTCGACAGCGCGATCTATCTCCTGGACGGACACGCTCACCACGCCGCCCTCGACCAGGTGGTCGACTCGAGTCTGCTCACGCACATGTACGGGACCAAGATCCAGGTCGCGCACACGCTGCAGGGTGAGCTCTACATGCGGAGCGGGGGATGACCGAGACGGTCGTCGCGCTCGGCTATCAGGATAACTGGCTGCACATCCTCGGCTCCTCATTCATGCGCAACGCCTGGATGGGCGGCACGATCGTGGCGCTCGCGGCCGGCCTGATGGGCTACTTCATCGTGGTGCGGCACTCCGCGTTCGCCGCCCACGCACTGGCTCACATCGGCCTTCCGGGGGCGACAGGTGCGGTGCTGATCGGTCTGCCCGCAGCGGCGGGGCTCGGCGTCTTCTGCATCGGCGGCGCGCTGGTGATCGGCGCGCTGGGCAAGCGGACCTCGGATCGCGAGGTTGCCACGGGAACCGTGCTCGCGTTCGCGACCGGCCTCGGTCTGTTCTTCAATTCACTGGCCACCCGCAATTCGTCGACGCTGACCAACGTGCTGTTCGGCAACCTGCTGGCCATCAGTTCCCAGCAGCTGCTGTCCTTCTTCGCGCTGCTCGTCCTGACCGCCGCCGGCGTCGCGTTCATCTTCCGTCCCCTGCTCTTCACCTCGGTGAACAGCAAGGTGGCCGAGGCCAAGGGTGTCCCGGTGCGGGCGTTGTCGATCGCGTTCATGGTTCTGCTCGGCGTGACGGTCACGATGGCGGTTCAGGCGGTGGGCACACTGCTGCTCTTCGCGCTCGTCGTGACGCCGGCGGCCACGGCTCTGATGCTGACTGCGCGGCCGATCCTGGCCATGGCCGTGTCGGCGGTCATCGGCCTGGCATCGGTGTGGGCGGGCTTGGTCTTGTCGGCGATGTTCAACTTGCCGCCGAGCTTCGTGATCGTCACGATCGCATGCGCGGTGTGGCTGGTGGTGTGGGCAGCTTGCCGGGTGCCGCGGCCGAGTTCGCGGTCCGCGGCGCGCGCGGGTGCATGACGCGTCTCGCGAGACCGCATCCACTAACCTCGGGGAGCATGTCCAGGAGTCCGACGCCGCGGCGGCGCGCGACCCTGGCCTCACTCGCCGCTGAGCTCAAGGTGTCGCGCACCACGGTCTCCAACGCCTACAACCGTCCCGACCAGCTGTCGGCGGAATTGCGAGAACGGGTGCTGTCCACCGCGAAGCGCCTCGGGTACCCCGGTCCGGATCCGGTGGCGCGCTCGCTGCGGACCCGGAAGGCCGGGGCGGTCGGCCTGGTGATCACCGAGCCGCTGAACTACTCGTTCAGCGACCCCGCGGCCCTCGATTTCGTTGCGGGGCTTGCCGAGTCGTGCGAAACGGTCGGGCAGGGCCTGCTGCTGGTCGCCGTCGGGCCCAACCGCAGCGTCGCCGACGGATCGGCGGCGGTGCTGGCCGCCGGAGTAGACGGTTTCGTCGTCTACTCCGCCTCCGACGACGACCCCTACCTGCCGGCCGTCCTGCAGCGGCACCTCCCCGTGGTGGTGGTCGATCAGCCCAAAGGTGTTCCCGGCGCATCGCGTGTCGGCATCGACGATCGCGCCGCGATGCGCCGCCTCGCCGAACACGTCATCGAGCTCGGTCATCGCGAGATCGGCTTGCTCACCATGCGGTTGGGCCGCGACTGGCCGCACGGTGGTCCCGGTCCGGCACTGGCGGACCCGGAGCGCGTCCGGACGCCGCACTTCCACGTCCAGAGCGAACGGATTCGCGGCGTGCACGACGCGATGTCCGCGGCGGGTATGGATCCGGAATCGCTGACCGTCGTCGAGAGCTACGAGCACCTGCCGGCGTCCGGCGGTGCGGGCGCCGACGTGGCCCTGGAGGCCAATCCTCGGATCACGGCGCTGATGTGTACGGCCGACGTGCTCGCCCTGTCGGCGATGGACCATCTGCGGGCGAAAGGCATCTACGTGCCCGGGCAGATCACGGTGACGGGGTTCGACGGTGTGCCCGAGGCGCGTCAGCGTGGACTCACCACGGTGGTCCAGCCGAGCGTCGAGAAGGGCCGTCGCGCAGGGGAAATCCTGCACAGTCCGCCGCGGACCGGCCTGCCCGTCATCGAGATCCTCGACACCGAAGTGGTCCGCGGACGCACGTCGGGCCCGCCGGCCTAGCGGTTCCTGCGCGCCACGATGACGTCGTCGTGGGTGTGCTGGCCGTCGAGACCGGCGGGCACGTCGCGGGGACGGTCACGCTCGACCGTGACGTCCCAGCCGTCGCCGAGGACGCCGACGACGTCGTCGTGGCTGACGTAGTCGGACGGGTCGAACCCGTGTGCCTTCGCCAATTCGAGCTCGACGTTCGCGTGATGGACGACCAAGAGTGCGCCGCCCGGTGCGACGGCCGCGAGCAGTGCGCGTTCGGCGTCCTGTCCGGGCGAATGGCGCAGTGCCGGGTAGTGCGCGACGACGAAATCGCTTGGCGCAACCGCGACGTCCTCAAGACGTCCGCACTCCCATCGGACGTCGACACCCGCGCGTCGACCTCGCGCGGCGGCGCGGTCCAGGGCGACCTGGGAGACGTCCAGCGCGGTCGTGTCCCAGCCGTGTGCGGCAAGCCAGATGGCGTTGGCGCCGATACCGCAGCCGACATCGAGCGCGGTTCCTGGCGTGAGGAACCCGGCCACCTCGATGAGCACCGCGCTCGGGGCGTCGTCGGGCATGCGATCGGCGTAGGTCGTGTACCGCTCGTCCCACTCGGCAGCGACCGCTGAATCAGTCATGCTCCCAATGTGATTCGTGGAGGAAAGAGCCGCAAACGATATTGCCGATCAGGCAAGTGGTCTTTCGGCCCGTCGGTCGGCGAGATACCGCAGCGCGGCCGCGACCTCGTGAGGGGAGTCGATGCGATAGGCGGCCGCGGTGTCGCCGGGTCCCACCTTCACGCCGATGTCGGAGTCGCCGAGCCGAACGAAGGCCTTCTCGTCGGTGACGTCGTCGCCGAAGAACACCACGGCCGTCGCGTCCTTCTCGCCGCGCAGGATGTCGACGGCCTCACCCTTGTCGGTGGCGACGACTGCGAACTCGAGCACGGCCTTGCCCGTCGTCACGTGCGCGTCCCAGTGCGCCGCCGCATCCCAGGCGGCGGCCAGCGCCGCTTCACCGTCGGCGGCGGATGCGTTGCGCACGTGCAGCGCGACGCTGGCCGGCTTCGTCTCGACGGCCACGCCGGGCTTGTCCGCCGCGATCGCCGTCAGCGCGTCGGTGATGGTCTGTAACAGCGTCGTATCGATCTGGTGGGCGAACCCGGCCTCGAACTCGGCGCCGTGGCTGCCGACCAGATGGACTGTCTCGGGCATCGAGGAGAGCTCGCGCAGCGTCTGGAGTGCGCGTCCGGAGATCAGTGCGGCCGACGTCGCCGGCAATGCGGCCAGCTCGATCAGCGCGGCTGCCGCCGCGGGCAGAGGGCGGGCGTCGGCGGGATTGTCGACGATCGGCGCCAGGGTGCCATCGAAATCCGAGGTGACCAGCAGCCGGGGTGTCGCCGCCGCCGAGTCCATCACGTTCAGCAACTCCGGCGGCAGGCTCACGGCCTAGATCTTAGGCTGGTCGCCGTCTCCGATGAGCAGTCGCACGGCCAGGTCCAGCCTCTTGGCGACGTCGGTCGCGGAGGCCCGCCGGGTCAGCCAGGCCAGCAGATTCGACAGCCACACGTCCGAGATGACACGCGCGATGTGGTACTGGTCCTCGGTGGGTTCGCCGTCGCTCATCGCCCTGGCGAACATGGAGTCCATCAATTTGCCCACGTGGTCGACCTCGCCGGCGGCGGACGCGTCGGCGAACACGAAGGCCCGTGTCATCGCCTCGGTCAGCAGCGGGTTGCGCTGCATCGCCCGGTTCAGCTTGCCGACCATGATGTTGAGGCGCTGATAGGCCGTCGCCCCTGCGGCCAGTGCCGCGCGGTCGGTCTTGGCGTCGATGCGTTCGAATTCCCGGCCCAGCGCGGACACCAGCAGGTGGACCTTCGACGGGAAGTATCGGTAAAGCGTGCCCACGGCGACGTCGGCGCGTTCGGCCACGGCCCGCATCTGAACCGCTTCGTAGCCGCCCTTCGACGCGATCGCCAGCGTGGCATCGAGGATGCGCTTGCGGCGCTCCCGCTGGGCTTCGGACCCCAGCTCGGATTCGGCCAGCACCGCCACGTTCATGACCTGACGTGGGCGGGAGTCAGACGGTGACTTACCCCCGGATATCTCAGACAACTCGGACGTCCCAGACATGCGGTGAGTGGCTCCTTAGTGATGCGATCTCTGAGAAAACGATACGCATGCCCATCACGAATTTCTCACCTCCGTGCCGACGCGACACCGACGTGTCCTGCTGTAATGGCGTTCGACTTGACGCTCGAACGCTGGCACTATTAGAACACGTTCTAGTGGGAAGCACCGTCTTCTCGCCCAAACGCTAGGAGTCCCGGTGTCCACTGGCCTTTCCCGCACCTCGGCGGTCGCCACCGATGAACAGTCCGCCGCCCGAGAACTGGTGCGGACCTGGGCCGCTTCGTCCGCAGCCGTCGAAGCCGCGCGCGATGTCGAGCACGGTGACCCCGACGCCTGGCGCGCCCCGTACGGCAGACTCGCTGAACTAGGGATCTTCGGCGTGGCGCTGCCCGAGGAGCACGGCGGCGCGGACGGCACGGTGGCCGACCTGGCGGCGATGGTCGACGAGGCGGCTGCGGCGCTGGTTCCCGGACCGGTGGCGACGACGGCGTTGGCCACCCTGGTGTTGCCGGATTCACAGGCCGAACTTCTCGAAGCCCTCGCGACGGGGGAGCGCACGGCAGGCCTGACGCTCGACGCCGACCTCGCCTACGCCGGCGGCAAGGCGTCCGGCCGCGCGGCCTTCGTGCTCGGTGCGGACGCCGCTGGATTGCTTCTTCTGCCCGCCGGGCAGACGTGGCTGCTGGTGGACGGCGCCGCGCCGGGGGTGACCATCGAACCCCTTCAGGCGACCGACTTCTCCCGGCCCCTCGCGCGTGTCGTCCTTGAGGATGCGCCCGCCGAGGAACTGGACGTGCCGGCTCAGCGCGTCGTCGATCTCGCGGCGACGTTGCTGGCCGCGGAGGCGGCGGGTCTGGCGCGCTGGCTGCTGAACACCGCGACGGAGTACGCGAAGGTGCGCGAGCAGTTCGGCAAGCCGATCGGCAGCTTCCAGGCCATCAAGCACATGTGCGCCGAGATGCTGCTGCGCTCCGAGCAGGCGTCGGTCGCCGCGTCGGATGCGGCGCGCGCCGCCGGCGAAAACGATGCGGCCCAGCTGTCGATCGCGGCGGCGCTGGCGGCCTCGGTCGGTATCGAGGCGGCCAAGGCCAATGCCAAGGACTGCATCCAGGTGCTCGGTGGAATCGGCATCACCTGGGAACACGACGCGCACCTGTACCTGCGCCGGGCCTACGGCATCGCGCAGTTCCTCGGCGGCCGGTCGCGGTGGCTGCGTCGGGTGGCGGACCTGACGCAGCAGGGTCTGCGCAGGGAGCTCCATATCGATCTCGACTCGGTGGCCGATCTGCGACCCGAAATCGCTTCCAAGGTGGCCGAGATCGCTGCCGCGCCGCAAGACAAGCGGCAGGTCGCCTTCGCCGACACCGGACTGCTGGCGCCGCACTGGCCGAAGCCGTACGGGCGGGCCGCCGGTCCGGCCGAGCAGTTGCTCATCGATCAGGAGTTGGCGGCCGCAGGTGTGGTGCGGCCGGATCTGGTGATCGGCTGGTGGGCGGTGCCGACGATCCTCGAACACGGCAGCCCCGAGCAGGTCGAGCAGTTCGTGCCCGCGACGCTGCGCGGCGAGCTGACGTGGTGCCAGCTGTTCAGCGAGCCGGGCGCGGGCTCGGATCTGGCGGCGCTGCGGATGAAAGCCGTTCGTGCGGAGGATGATTCCGGCTGGAAGCTCACCGGGCAGAAGGTGTGGACGTCGGCGGCGCAGAAGGCGCACTGGGGGGTGTGCCTGGCCCGCACAGATGCCGAAGCTCCGAAGCACAAGGGCATCACGTACTTCCTCGTCGACATGAAGAGCCCGGGTATCGTGATCCGGCCGTTGCGCGAGATCACCGGAGACGAACTCTTCAACGAGGTGTTCTTCGACGACGTCTTCGTCCCCGACGAGATGGTGGTCGGACAGGTCAACGACGGGTGGCGGCTGGCACGGACCACGCTGGCCAACGAGCGCGTCGCGATGGCCCAGGGCACGGCGCTGGGCAATCCGATGGAGGAGCTGCTGCACGTCGTCTCAGAGTTGGATCTCGATGGCGCGCAACAAGATCAGCTCGGCCAGCTGATCGTTACGGCACAGGTTGGCTCGCTGCTCGACCAGCGCATCGCGCAGCTCGCCGTCGACGGCCAGGATCCCGGGCCCCAGGCAAGCGCACGGAAGCTGATCGGTGTCCGCTACCGGCAGGCCCTGGCGGAGTACCGGATGGATCTGTCCGAAGGCGCGGGAGTCGTGGTGGACAAGCTGGTGCACGACTTCCTCAACACGCGCTGCCTGACCATCGCGGGCGGGACCGAGCAGATCCTGCTCACGGTGGCCGGCGAGCGGCTGCTCGGCCTGCCGCGCTAGCTGAACGTCGTCTGGGCGCAGGCGGTCGGGGTGGTCAGGTTGACGCCGCTGTAGACCACTTGGATCTGCGAGCAGGCGATGAAGTCGGCACCGGTGGCGGGCTGGCCGGTGGACCAGTCCAGGGGCCTGGAGTCGCCGTCGGTCGTGAAGCGCTGGATGGGTCCGCCGCCGAACGTCGTCACCGAGATCTCGACGTCGCGCAGGCCCTTGTACAGCTTCGACAAGACGTTGTTGTGGTTGGCGCCCTTGAGTTCTCGCGGCACGCCCGCCGGGGCGCTGTACCAGGCTTCCTGATAGACGTCGCGATCGGAGCTCCGCAGCGTCACCGTCTGCCGGGCCCACGTGTCACCGGGGAACCCGGTGGGGCCGCCGGGGCCCAGCAGGTTGGCCGAGGTGTTGAAGTAGCACTTGGCCTCGGCCGCGACGCAGTTGGCGGTGATGTGCATCTGGATCTGGGTGGCCGGGTCGACGGGGATCGAGGACACGCCCGTGTTGGACGCGGCGCCTGACGTCGGTGCGCTGCCGAGCGCCGCCGTCGCCGCCAGAGTGAGCGCCGCCATTCCTGCAAGCCGGTTCATCGTGATGAAGGTAATCCCCTCGTTACTCGTCGAAGGTGACTTCGACCGAATCGGTTCTCGGGTGCGCCTGGCAGGCCAGGATCAGCCCCTCGTCGAGATCCTGCTGCTCCAGGACATCATTGACTTCCATCTCGACGTCGCCCGACTTCTTCAGCACGGCGCAGGCGCCGCAGTGTCCTTCGCGGCAGGAGAACGGCGCGTCGAGGCCCTTGTCCAGCAGCACGTCGAGCAGCTTCGCCTTGCGTGGCCAGGTCACCTCATGGGTGGTGCCGTCGAGGGTCACGACAGCGGTGGCCGGGCCTTCGTCACTGTCTGGATCATCGGCGGCAATGGTGACGCGAGCGAACGGATCGGACTCGAGCGACTTGAACACCTCGATGTGGACCTTGTCGGCCGGCGTCCCGGCGAGCTTGAGTGCTTCCTCGGCGGCGGCCATGAACGGCCCCGGCCCGCAGATGAAAGCCTCCCGCCCGCGGTAGGGCGCGAACAGTTCCGACATCGCCTGCACGTTGGGCAGCCCCTGCACGGTTTCCAACCAGTGGATCGCGGTGAGGCGGTCGGGATATTTGGCGCCCAGGTCGCGCAGCGTCTCGGCGAAGATGACGGATTTCTCGTCGCGGTTGGCGTAGACCAGCGTGACCTTGCCGCTGCCCTCCGACAGCGCCGACTTGAGGATCGCGAGCATCGGCGTGATGCCGCTGCCCGCCGCGAGCAGCAGGAAATCGGTGTCGAGGGTTTTGGGAACGAAGGTGCCCGACGGTGCGAGGACGTGCATCCGCATGCCGGCATGGGCGTTGTCGCACAGCCAGTTCGAGGCGTATCCGTCGGCGGTCCGCTTGACCGTGACGGTCAGTGGATCCCCCGTGAACGGGGAACTGCACAGCGAGTAGCAGCGGGCCACCGACCCGGTGCGGTCGCTGGGCACACGCAGCGTCAGGAACTGCCCGGGGGAATAGCGGAGTTTCTCTGGTGGAACCGGAGCGTCGGCGGGAGACTTGAACACCAGCGAACGCGAATCCGTCGTCTCCTCGATGACGTGGGCGATCTCGAGTTCGAGGACATGGCTGCCCAGCGGCTCGTCGGCGGCAACGTCCGTCACAAGAGGGGCCCTCTCTCCACGCTCAGGTTGGTCATAACTAGAACAGGTTACAGAAATGCATGTGCGCAGGTCCAGCGTCCACAGGACAGCGCTACTCGACACAAATCGTAACGTGTTCTAATCTTTGATACGTCAGCTCGCACGCCCCGGGAGGCACACCAGTGACAACCATTGAACAGCGCGACGCGCAGTCGGTTCTAGCCGGTATCGACGATCTTCTGCCGCGCATCGCCAAGCGCGCCGCGGCGGCCGAGGAACTGCGGCGCCTCCCTGACGAGACGGTGGACGAACTCGACGAGGTCGGGTTCTTCAAACTTCTCCAGCCCGAGCAGTGGGGTGGCTTCCAGTGCGATCCCACCCTGTTCTACGAAGCTGTCCGGCGCATCGCGAGTGCGTGCGGATCGACGGGCTGGGTGTCTTCGATCATCGGCGTGCACAACTGGCACCTGGCGCTGTTCGACCAGCAGGCCCAGGAAGACGTGTGGGGCGACGATCCCACGGTTCGGGTGTCGTCCTCCTACGCCCCGATGGGCGCGGGCACGGTGGTCGACGGCGGCTACCTCGTCAGCGGGGCCTGGCAGTGGTCCTCGGGCTGTGACCACGCGACCTGGGCGTTCCTCGGCGGGCCGGTGATCAAGGACGGCCGGCCGGTCGACTTTGGCAGCTTCCTGATCCCGCGCAGCGACTACCGCATCGACGACGTGTGGAACGTCGTCGGGCTCAAGGCCACCGGCAGCAACACCGTGGTCGTCAAGGACGTGTTCGTTCCCCGCCACCGGTTCCTGTCGTACAAGGCGATGAACGACGGCACCGCCGGCGGCTACCAGACCAACACCGCCCCCGTCTACAAGATGCCTTGGGGCACCATGCATCCCACGACGATCAGCGCACCCATCATGGGCATGGCCTACGGTGCCTACGACGCCCATGTCGAACACCAGGGCAAGCGCGTGCGCGCCGCATTCGCCGGTGAGAAGTCCAAGGAAGATCCGTTCGCCAAGATTCGAATCGCCGAGGCGGCCAGCGACATCGACGCGGGCTGGCGCCAGCTGATCGGCAACGTCGGTGAGGAATACCGGCTGCTGCAGTCCGGTCAGGAGATCCCGTTCTCGCTGCGCGCGGCCGCCCGTCGCGACCAGGTCCGCGCCACCGCGCGTGCGATCGCCTCGATCGACCTGCTGTTCGAAGCATCGGGTGCCACGGCGCTGCAGCTCGATCAGCCGGTGCAACGGTTCTGGCGCGACGCGCACGCCGGTCGGGTGCATGCTGCCAACGAGCCGGAGCGCGCCTACCTCATCTTCGGCAACGACGCATTCGGCCTGCCGCCTCAGGACACGATGGTCTAGTGACGTCCTTCGCCGCAGAAGCGGCTCAGCAGCAGGAGATCACGTTTGAGTCCACCTCGCGGTACGCGCAGGTTCGCGATGATATGCGCCTGCACTATCACGAGGCCGGCGACCCGGCCGCGCGCACCGTGGTGCTGTTGCACGGTGGTGGGCCGGGGGCGTCGAGCTGGTCGAATTTCGGACGCAACATCCCGGTGCTGGCCCAGCAGTTTCACGTGCTGGCCGTCGATCAGCCCGGCTACGGGCACTCCGACAAGCACACCGAGCACGAGCAGTACAACCGGTACAGCGCGACCGCACTGCTCAACCTGTTCGACCACCTCGGCATCGAAAGTGCCGACCTGGTGGGCAATTCGCTCGGCGGCGGCACCGCGGTGCGGTTCGCGCTCGACAACGGCAAGCGCGCGGGCAAACTGGTCCTGATGGGGCCGGGTGGGTTGAATGTCAACCTGTTCGCGCCGGACCCGACCGAGGGCGTCAAGCTGCTCGGCAGGTTCGCCGCCGAGCCCACCCGGGAGAACATCGAGAAGTTCCTGCGCATCATGGTCTACGACCAGAACATGATCACCCCGGAGTTGGTCGAGGAGCGTTTCCGGATCGCCAGCACGCCCGAATCGCTTGCCGCGACCAAGGCAATGGGAAAGTCGTTCGCCGGCGCGGACTTCGAGCTCGGCATGATGTGGCGCGACGTGTACAAGCTGCGTCAACGGGTACTGCTGATCTGGGGCCGCGAGGACCGGGTGAATCCGCTCGACGGTGCGCTGGTGGCGCTCAAGCAGATTCCACGGGTGCAGCTGCACGTCTTCGGGCAGTGCGGCCACTGGGCGCAGCTGGAGAAGTTCGACGAGTTCAACAAACTCACCATCGATTTCCTCAAGACGTAAAGGGGGCAGATCGTGACGATCAAGTCTTTGGGTTACCTGCGCATCGAGGCCACTGATGTCGGCGCGTGGCGCGAGTACGGGCTCAAGGTCCTCGGCATGGTCGAGGGGAGTGGCCCGACAGAGGGTGCGCTGTATCTGCGGATGGACGAGTTCCCCGCGCGGCTGATCATCGTCCCCGGCGAACACGACCGCTTGCTCGAATCCGGCTGGGAGACCGCGAACGCCGCGCAGCTGCAGGACATCCGGTCCCGGCTGGACCTGGAGGGGACGCCGTACAAGGAAGCGACGGCCACTCAGCTCGCCGACCGCCGCGTCGACGAGATGATCATCTTCGACGACCCGTCGGGCAACACGCTGGAGGTGTTCCACGGCGTCGCTCTCGAGCATCGTCGCGTCGTGAGCCCGTACGGGCACAAGTTCGTCACCGAAGAGCAGGGCCTCGGACACGTGGTGCTGACGACCCGCGACGACGCCGAGACGCTGCACTTCTACCGCGACGTTCTCGGATTCTTCCTGCGTGACTCGATGAAGCTGCCCCCGCAGCTCGTGGGCCGCCCCGCCGATGGCGCGCCCGCGTGGCTGCGCTTCCTCGGCGTGAATCCCCGCCATCACAGCCTCGCGTTCATGCCCGGCGAAACCCCCAGTGGCATCGTGCATCTCATGGTCGAGGTCGGCGAAGCCGACGACGTGGGTCTGTGCCTGGACCGCGCGCTGCGCCGCAAGGTGAAGATGTCGGCCACACTCGGCAGGCACGTCAACGACAAGATGTTGTCCTTCTACATGAAGACACCCGGCGGCTTCGACATCGAGTTCGGTTGCGAGGGGCTCGAAGTCGACGACAAGGACTGGGTGGCCCGGGAGAGCACGGCCGTCTCGCTGTGGGGGCACGACTTCAGCGTCGGCTTCAAATAGACGTGTCGAATCCTCCCATCGACCCGCGCACGTTCCGGAATGTCCTGGGGCAGTTCTGCACCGGCATCACCGTGATCACCACCGTGCACGAGGGCACGCCCGTGGGGTTCGCGTGCCAGTCGTTCGCGGCGCTGTCTCTGGAACCACCGCTGGTGCTGTTCTGCCCGACCAAGGTTTCGCGGTCCTGGGCGGCCATCGAGGCGAGCGGCAATTTCTGCGTCAACATCCTGCACGAGAACCAGCAGCACGTGTCGGCCCGCTTCGGGTCCCGGGAGCCGGACAAGTTCGCCGGAATCGACTGGAGCCCATCGAAGCTCGGCTCCCCGATCATCGACGGCTCGTTGGCGCACATCGACTGCTCGGTGCACTCGGTGATCGACGGCGGCGACCACTTCGTGGTGTTCGGGGCCGTGAACTCGCTCTCGGATGTCCCGAAGAGGAAGCCGCGACCGCTGCTGTTCTACCAGGGCCAGTACACCGGCATCGAGCCGGAGAAGAACACACCCGCCGATTGGCGCAACGACCTCGAAGCCTTCCTCACCGCGACCACCGACGACACCTGGCTTTAGCGCACGCGCTCCCCGGCCTCGGCGAGCAACGTGGCGACGATCATGAGGTGCGCTGTGAGTGCTCGGTCCCACAGGAATCGCGCTACGGCGCCGTCCACCCGCACGAACGTCGCGAACTCGACACCTGCGTCGGTTACCCGTGTGACCAACTCGCCCGTCAGCCCGGTGAACGAATCGCTGCGCAGCCGAATGTATTCGGCGTCGTCATAGGCTACCGACCAGCCGGCGACAGCATCGCGGTCACCGTGCCGGAGCTTGATGCCGAGCAGGGTCCACCCGGCGCGCAGGCTGAGCTGTCGCGTCGCCGAGACGTTTTCGAGGATCTCCCTGGACCACTGCTGCGGGCTCCGCCTGGCATCGGTGCGCAGGAGATGGGCATCGACGTGATCGATGACCTTGAGCGTCGTGCACGCCAGAAGCACGTCGTCCGGTTCGATGCGGTCAACGATCATCGACTCGCCTCCTACGATAGATACAGAACAGTACTGTATCTATCGTAGGATGAATGGCATGCCACCGCCAGTGCGTACGCCCAGGGAGGCGTGGATCGATGCGGGTCTCGTTGTGTTGGCGCAGGACGGTCCCGACGCTGTTCGGGTCGAGGTGCTCGCGCAGCGGCTCAGAGTCACCCGGGGCGGCTTCTACCGTCAATTCGGAAGCCGGGGTGAACTGGTCGACGCCATGCTCGACACGTGGGAGCGGCGCAGCATCGACGATGTTCGCCAGCGTGTCGAGACGGAGGGCGGCGACCCGCAGAGCAAGGTTCGCAAGGCCGGGATGCTGACCTTCTCTCCGGAGTTGCTTCCGCTGGATCTGGCCGTGCGGGATTGGGCCCGCCGCGACGACGTGGTCGCCGCGCGGCTGCGCCGGGTCGACAACCGCAGAATGGACTATCTGCGGGAATTGATCGCGACGATGTCCGGGGACGAGACCGATGTCGAGGCGCGGGCTCTGCTCGCCTTCTCCCTGGTCATCGGGGACCACCTGATCGCAGCGGACCATCCGCGCAGCACACGCCGCCGCGTCGTGAAGGATGCCACGCGTTTGCTCCTCGGTTCCTAATCACACGCGTGTGATTCATCCCCACTGTGCACAACTGCTGTGGATAACTCGGCATCAGCTCAGCTGACCTGCGATGAAGTCGGTGATCGTGGCCGCGACGGCACGATGCTCGGTCTCGTTGAGGATGTCGTGCCGCAGACCCTCGAACGCCGCCAGCTGCAGAGGGGCGATCTGGTCGGCGTAGGCGGCCACCGCGCCGATCGGGGCGATCGGATCGATGGCGCCGTGGACCGCGAGCGTCGGCACCGCCAGTGACGGCAACTCCGCGCCGAACCGGTCCCAGCCGCGGTCGAGTTCACGCGCCAGAGCCGTACCGTCGGCGTCGACGAAGGCCAGCGGATCGTTGATCATCGAGTCGATGTAGAAGGGGTCCGCAGAGAGCCAGTCCGGGTCCAGGTCGAACGACGTGTCCGCATCGAGGAGCTCCGGTATCGGCGCCAGTGGCGCGCCCGAGACGACGCCGGCGAGGTACCGCTCGGGATCGTCGAGTAACCGGAACAGGGTCACGATCGAGCCGAACGAATGGCCCTGCGCGATCAACGGGACGCCGCGCTGAGCGGCCAGCTCCGTGAGTTGATCGGCCAGTGCGGAGCTGTCCTCGATGGTGCCGAAGTCACCTCGGTCACCCGGACTGAGCCCGTGCCCGAATTGGTCGACTGCCCATAGATCGATGCCGGCTGCGTTCAGCGCGAAGCCGTAGCGGTGATAGACGCCGGTGTGTTCGCCGAAGCCGTGCAGGAAGACGACGGCGGCGGTGGGGTCGTCTGCGGCCCAGTGGCGGTAGTAGGCCCGCCCCTTGTCCGTGTCCAGGAATGGCATGGCACAACGCTAGTGCCGACCCAGCAGCACGTCGTGCTGATCGGCGACCCGTTCTCGGATCGCGCCGACGACGGCGGCCACCTCGGGCCTGCGCAGGGTCTCGGCACGCGTGACGAGCCAATACGTCAGCCGGATCGACACCTCGACAGGCAGGACACGGACAAGGTCGGGGTGCCGGTCCGCCATGAAGCAGGGCAGCAGCCCGATGCCCGCCGCCGCCCTGGTCGCCTCGACGTGGACGAAGACATTCGTCGACGTCACGGACTCGCGCATCGCGGGGGCGAAGCTGGCGGCCAGGTCCAGATCGTCGACCTGCAGCATCGAGTCAATGAAGTAGACGAGCGGAAACCTCTGCAGGTCAGCGACGTCGGTGGGGGAACCGCGCTCGGCGAGGAAGCTCTGCGAGGCGTAGAGACCGAGGCAATAGTCGCCCAGACGCAGCGCCTCGGCGCGATGGACCTTCGGCTCACCGACGACCACCTCGATGTCGAGGCCCGACCGTTGCTGGGTCGCCCGACGCGTCGCGGCGACGATCTCCACCGCTACCTTGGGATGCTCGCGCTGCATCGCCGCAGCCGCAGGCGCGGCGATATAGGCGGAGAAGCCGTCGGTCGCCGAGATCCGGACCACGCCTTCCAGCGTGCGGCGCCCGGCTGAATCAGTGGTCAATGATCGAACCGCCGACTCGACGGCCTCGGCGGCGGCAAGCGCTTCGCGGCCGAGCTCGGTGAGCTCCCAGCCGCCCGCGACGCGGGCCAGAACGCGCCCGCCCATCGCCGCCTCCAGCGCGGCGATTCGGCGGCTGATCGTCGTGTGGTTGAGCCCGAGCTCGTCGGCTGCGGCGGTGTACTTCCCGGTCCGGCCCACCGACAGCAGCACCAGCAGATCATCGGCGCTGGGCCGCCGGATGGGAGACACCATCTCTGCATTTTTGCAGATAGATGGTGCAGTTTTGGCCATTGCTGCGGTGGGTAGCTGCATGAATACTCACAACAGCTGTGGCGGTCATCACAAGAGAGGGGTGTGCGATGAGCACGCAACAAGACTCTCGGTCAAGCGAGCCGGGGTCGATCTCGAAGGGTCTCAAGCGCGTCGTCGTCGCCTCGATGGCGGGCACGGTCGTCGAGTGGTACGAGTTCTTTCTCTACGGCACGGCGGCCACGCTGGTGTTCAACAAGGTGTTCTTCTCGGAGACCACCAGCGAGCTCAACGCGATCTTCCTGGCATTCGCCACCTACGCGGTCGGCTTCGTCGCGCGCCCGGTCGGCGGCGTGGTGTTCGGGCATTTCGGCGACAAGTACGGGCGCAAGAAGCTGCTGCAGTTCAGCCTGCTGCTGGTCGGCGTCGCCACCTTCCTGATGGGCTGTCTGCCGACGTTCGGGCAGATCGGCTACTGGGCGCCGGGATTACTCGTAGCGCTGCGCTTCATTCAAGGCTTCGCCGTCGGAGGTGAGTGGGGCGGAGCGGTGCTGCTCGTCGCCGAGCACAGCCCCGACAGGCAGCGCGGGTTCTGGGCTAGCTGGCCGCAGGCCGGCGTGCCGATGGGCAACCTGCTCGCCACCGTCGTGTTGCTGATCCTGACCGGCACCCTCTCCGACGATGCGTTCCTGTCCTGGGGCTGGCGCGTGGCGTTCTGGCTGTCGGCCGTGGTGGTGCTGATCGGCTACTACATCCGCACCAAGGTCACCGACGCACCGATCTTCGTTGCGGCACAACAGGAAGCGGAGCGGATCAAGGCGTCGTCGTACAGCGTCGTCGAGGTGCTGAAGCGGTATCCGCGAGGCGTGTTCACCGCCATGGGTCTGCGCTTCGGCGAGAACATCATGTACTACCTGGTCGTCACCTTCACGATCACGTATCTGAAGGTTCAGGTGGGCACCGACACCAACTCGATCCTGCGGTACCTGCTCGTCGCGCACCTCGTGCACTTCGCGGTCGTGCCACTGGTCGGCCACCTGTCGGACCGCTTCGGCCGCCGCCCCGTCTACATCGTCGGAGCCGTTCTCGGCGCGACGTGGGGCTTCTTCGCCTTCCCGATGATGAACAGCAACAACTACGTGATCATCACCGCGGCGGTCACGCTCGGCCTGGTCATCCATGCCTTCATGTACGCGCCGCAGCCGGCCATCATGGCCGAGATGTTCCCGACCCGGATGCGGTATTCCGGTGTCTCCCTTGGCTACCAGGTGACATCGATCGTCGCCGGATCGCTGGCACCGCTCATCGCGGTCAAGCTGCTGGACATCTACGACTCGCCGGTCCCCATCGCGATCTACCTCGCGATCGCATGTGCCATCACGCTGGTGTCGGTGGTGGTGGCCCGGGAGACCAACGGGCTGGACCTCAAGACGCTCGATGTCGCCGACGCCGAGGACGTCGCGCGCTCCGAGGGCAAGGCGCGCGCCGTATGACCGATCTCAACGGCCGCACCGCACTGGTGACCGGTGGTGCCAGCGGAATCGGCGCGGCGTGCGCACGGTCGCTGGCCGCCGCCGGCGCCACGGTCACCGTCGCCGACATCGATGACGTCGGCGCGAAATCGGTGGCTCAGGAGATCGGCGGATCTTCCTGGACGCTCGACCTTCTCGATGTCGAGACGCTGGAATCGCTGTCGTTGGAGACCGACATCCTGGTCAACAACGCGGGCGTGCAGAGCATCAGTGAGATCGCCCAGTTCCCGCCGCAGAAGTTCCGGTCCATGCTGGCGTTGATGGTCGAGGCGCCGTTCCTGCTGGTTCGGGCCGCCCTTCCGCATATGTACCGCAACGAGTTCGGCCGGGTCATCAACATCTCGTCGATCCACGGGCTGCGTGCGTCTCCTTTCAAGGTCGCCTACGTCACCGCCAAACATGCATTGGAGGGGCTGTCGAAGGTCACCGCGCTGGAGGGAGGACCGCACGGGGTGACCAGCAATTGCATCAACCCCGGTTATGTCCGTACCCCGCTGGTGACCAAGCAGATCGCCGACCAGGCCAGAACGCACAACATCGCCGAAGATCAAGTGGTGTCGGACATCCTGCTCAAGGAGAGCGCGGTGAAGCGTCTCGTCGAGCCGGACGAGGTGGGCTCGTTGGTCACCTGGCTGGCGTCGCCTGCCGCGGGCATGGTCACGGGTGCGTCGTACACAATGGACGGCGGATGGAGCGCCCGATGACGGCAGTGGCGGCCACACCGCAGTGGACCCCCACTGAGCAGGACGTCGACGGCGCCATCGTCACCGACTTCACCCGTTTCGCCGCGCAGCGCACCGGCACCAAGTTCGCGGACTACCACGCCCTCTGGCAGTGGTCGGTGGACGACATCGAAGGGTTCTGGTCGGCGCTCTGGGACTACTTCGAGCTGGGGCCACGCGCCGAGCGCGTCCTCGATGACGCCGAAATGCCCGGGGCCCGTTGGTTTCCCGGCACAACCTTGAACTACGTCGACCAGGTCGCACGCCACGCGCGCACCGACCGGCCCGCGATCGTGTACGTCAGTGAGGACGCGCCCGACCGCGAGGTCTCCTGGGCTGAACTGCTCGGCCGCTCGGCGGCGTTCGCGGACAAGCTGCGAGCCGCAGGTGTGCACCCCGGCGACCGCGTCGTGGGTTACCTGCCGAACAACCCCGAGGCGGTGATCGCGTTCCTCGCGACAGCCAGCCTCGGCGCGGTGTGGAGCGCATGCGGCCAGGACTACTCGGCCAGAGCCGCGCTGGACCGTCTCGGCCAGTTGGAACCGAAAGTGCTGGTCGCAGCGGACGGGTACGTGTTCGGCGGAAAGTGCCGCGACAAGCGCGACGACGTGGCCACGCTCCGTGACGGACTGCCGACGCTGACCGCGACGTTCACCGCCGACGATCTCACCGACAGCAGCGGCGATTCGTTGCGCGGTGTCGCCGTGCCGTTCGACCACCCACTGTGGATCCTGTTCTCGTCGGGGACCACCGGCTTACCCAAGGGCATCTTGCACGGTCACGGCGGTGTCGTGGTCGAACACCTCAAAGCCGTTGCACTGCAATCCGATATCGGCCGCGATGACACCTTCTTCTGGTTCACCAGCCCGAGCTGGATGATGTGGAATTTCCAGGTCGCCGGCCTGCTGGTCGGGGCGACCATCGTGTGCTACGACGGCAGTCCGTCGGCGGGCCGCCCGGATGCGTTGTGGGACATCGCCGCGCGGGTGCGTGCCACAGTTCTGGGCACCAGCCCCGGCTATGTTCTCGGATGTATCAAGGCCGGTGCGGAACCGGCGAGGACGCATGATCTTTCGGCGCTGCGCACCGTCGGGATCACCGGATCGTCGCTGCCGGCGACGACGTCGGAGTGGCTGGCCGATCACGTCGGAGTTCAGGTCGCGTCGATCAGCGGAGGCACCGATGTGGTGTCGGCGTTCGTGGGTGGAGTGCGTACGGTGCCGGTGTGGCCGGGCGAGCTGTCCGCTCCGTTCCTCGGTGTTGCCCTCGATGCGTGGGACGAATCAGGCCATCCGGTTCGCGGCGAGGTGGGCGAATTGGTCATCACCCAGCCGATGCCGTCGATGCCCATCGGATTCTGGCGTGATGAGGACGGAAGCCGTTACCGCGGAGCCTATTTCGAGATGTTTGCCGGTGTCTGGCGCCACGGCGACTGGATCACCCTCACCGACCACGGCAGCGTCATCGTGCACGGCCGCTCGGACTCGACGCTCAATCGGCACGGCATCCGGATGGGCAGCGCCGACATCTACCAGGCCGTCGAGAGTTTGCCCGAAGTGGTCGAGGCGTTGGTGATCGGCGCGGAGCAGCCCGACGGTGGCTACTGGATGCCGCTGTTCGTCGTGCTCGCGGAGGGCATCGAACTGACCGAGGGGCTCCGCGAGAAGATCAACGACACCGTGCGCACCGGAGTGTCCCCCCGCCACGTTCCGGACGACATCATCGTCGCCCCGGGAATTCCCCATACGCGCACCGGCAAGAAGCTGGAGGTGCCGGTCAAGAAGCTGTTCCAGGGCGGGGACCCGGCCAAGGTGGTCGAGCGCAGCGCTGTCGACGATCCGGCGCTGCTGGACTGGTACGTCGCCCAGCGGCGAACCTGACTCAGCGCAGCGTCAGATCCTCGGCGGCGTGGTACTGCTCGAGCACCTGGGGGGTCGCGGCCGCCTCGTAGCGGACGGCCGAGTCCGTCGACCAGTCCGGGGGCGATGCATCGCCGGAGAGCACCCATGCGGCCTGTCGCGCCGCGCCGAGGGCGACATATTCGGCCGGTGGTGGCACATCCACGGCTCTGCCGAAGACCGCGGGAGCGATTCGCCTGACGGCCTCCGAGCGCGCCCCGCCGCCGATGAGAATGATGCGATCGGCCTCTACGCCCTGCTCACTGATCTTGTCGATGCAGTAGGCCATCGAGCTCAGCAGGCCCTCGACCGCCGCGCGGGCGATGTTGGCGGAGTTGAGGTTCCGTGTGGTCACCCCGTGGAGCGCGCCGGCCGCATGCGGCAGATTGGGCGATCTCTCGCCTTCGAAGTACGGCACGAGGACCAGGCCGTCGGCGCCCGCCGTGGCGGACAGTGCGAGCTTGTCGAACTCGTCGAAGCCGACCTGCAGCATCGCTGCGACCGCCGCGAGGACGGGTGCTCCGTTGAGCGTGCACACCAAGGGCAACTGGCGTCCGGTGGCATCGGCGAAGCCGGCGACGATGCCCTCCGGATCGTGCGAAGCCGCATCGCCCACGGCGCTGACCACTCCCGACGTCCCCAGCGACACGACGCAGTCGCCGCGTCCGGCGGACAGTCCGAGGGCCGCGGCTGCATTGTCGCCCGCTCCGGGGCCCAGGACAGCGCCGTGCGGCGTCGTGCCGGCCGGCTCGTTCGGTCCGAGCACGCGGGGTAGTGCGGGGCGACGCCCGCGGAATGCGAGTTCGAGCAGATCGCTCTGGTAGCTGTTGTCCTCGGCGGCGAAATAGCCGGTGCCGCTGGCGTCGCTGCGGTCGGTGCAGAGGTCGGCGATGTCGGCGGAACCCCGCAGACGCCACGTCAGCCAGTCATGGGGCAGGCAGACTGCGGCGGTCGCGTCCGCATGCTCGGGCTCGTGGTCGGCGAGCCAGCGCAGCTTGGTGGCGGTCACCGCCGCGACGGGAACGACGCCGGTGCGACGCGCCCACTCGTCGGGTCCGCCGAGTTCACCGACCAGCTGCTCGGCAGCCCCACCTGAGCGGGTGTCGTTCCACAGCAGCGCATTTCGGACGACTTCGCTCGTGGAGTCGAGGCACACCATGCCGTGCTGCTGAGCGCCCACCGACACGGCCGACACGTCGTCGAGTCCGCCGGCCGATTCGACGGTGCGGCGCAAGGCGTCCCACCAATGCCGGGGGTCGACCTCCGTGCCGTCCGGATGCGGCGAGCTGGCCGAGCGCACCACCTTGCCGGTGTCCGCATCGCAGATCTGGACCTTGCACGACTGGGTCGATGAATCGATACCCGCCACGAGTGCCATTCCTAGTACCTTCCTGGATCGAGGAGTACGGGCGCGAAGGCCAGTTCGGCCGCGCCGATGACCAAGGTGTCGGCGCCGAGGGTCGCGGGCACGACGCGGACGAGGTCGCGCGGCGCGCCCATGCTGCGCCGGGTCAGCTCTTCGTGCAGGGCCGCCGCGGCGAACGCCGGGAAGACGCGCAGGAATCCGCCGAGCACGATCAGGCGAGGGTTGAGCATGTTGATCGCATTGCCCAGCGCGATCGCCAAGGACTTTGCCTGTCGGTTAAGCACGTCGCGTTCGGCATGTGTGTGCGCGAGCGGATCGGAACCTGTGTCGCCGTCCAATTCGGCGAGCAACCGCGCCAGGGGCGCCTGGGTGACCTCGGTCTCCAAGCATCCGATGCTGCCGCAGTGGCACTGTTCGACACCGCCGACATAGGTGTGACCGAGTTCGCCCGCATAGCCCGCGACGCCGTCGAGCAGCCCGCCGGCGACGACGAAGCCGGCGCCGATACCGCTGGGCCCGCCGTTGACGTAGATCAGGTGCTCGGCGTTCTGGTGCTTGCCGAACAGGTGCTCGGCGATCGCTCCCGCGTTGGCGTCATTGGCCGCATACACCGGAAGTTCCGTTGCGGCGCTGAGCATCTCGCCGATCCTGACGTCATGCCAGTCGAGGTTCGGTGCGAGCTGCACGACGGATTCGGGTGCGTGTACGAGACCGGGAACCGCGATTCCGACGGCCGTCACCACCTGTTCTTCGCCCAGGGTGCGGCCGATGTCGGCGATCGCAGCGGCGGCGATGGTGACCGTCTCGGCCGGGGTCGGGATTCGATCGGTCGGTTGCCGGATGACCTGCAGCACTGCGCCGCCGAGCGAGACGACGCCCACGGTGACCGCGTCGACCTCGGGGGTGACCGCGATGGCGAGCACCCGATTGCTGGGCCGCACGATGGGGCTGGGCCGCCCGACTTGCGACACCGACGGCGCGGGCGATTCCTCGACCAGACCCCGCGCGACGAGTTCTTCGACAAGGTCCTTGGTGGTGGAACGTGACAGGCCGGTGTGCCGGGTGAGCTCGGCGCGGCTGAGGGCGCGATGGCGGTGTACCAGCGTCAGGACGCTGGACAGGTTGCGTCGCCGAACATCGTCGGTGCTGGTGCCGACACCCGTCGTGCGGCCCAGCACCCGGCGCACGGCCGGGCGCTGCTCGGTCGGTTTCACCGGCCTCCCGTCCCTTGATTCGGCCTTGACAGTGTCGCAGGCCACATCTTATGTTCGCACAGAGAACAAAATCATAGTCTTTCGCTTTCGGCGCCCTTTTCCGGCAGCCGTGATTCCCGAGGGAGTACCCGATGACCGTCCTGGACTCCGCTGTCACCGCAGCGGACGATCTGACACCGCGTCCGTCCGACAAGTTCTCGTTCGGGCTCTGGACGGTCGGCTGGCCCGGCGTCGATCCGTTCGGGGTGGCTACGCGGCCTGCGCTGGATGCGGTGGAGGCGGTCGAGCGGCTGGCCGAACTGGGCGCGTACGGCGTGACGTTCCACGACGACGATCTGTTCGCGTTCGGCAGCTCCGACGTCGAGCGCCGGCAAGCGATCGACCGCTTCAGCTCCGCGCTCAGTCGGGCCGGACTCGTCGTGCCGATGGTGACGACCAACCTGTTCACCCAGCCCGTCTTCAAGGACGGTGGGTTCACCAGCAATGACCGCTCGGTGCGCCGGTACGCGTTGCGCAAGGTCCTGCGCAATCTCGATCTCGCTGCGGAACTGGGCGCGCAGACATTCGTCATGTGGGGTGGCCGCGAAGGTAGCGAGTACGACTCCGCCAAGGACGTCCGCGCGGCCCTGGACCGCTATCGCGAAGCGCTGGACTTGTTGTGCCAGTACGTGATCGACCAGGGCAGCGGGTTGAGGTTTGCGATCGAACCGAAGCCGAACGAGCCGCGGGGTGACATCCTGCTGCCGACCGTCGGACACGCGCTGGCCTTCATCGACACCCTGGCCCACCCCGAGATGGTCGGTGTCAATCCCGAAACCGGCCACGAGCAGATGGCCGGACTGAACTTCGTACACGGCATCGCGCAGGCGCTCTACAGCGGCAAGTTGTTCCACATCGATCTGAACGGTCAGCGAGGCATCAAGTTCGACCAGGATCTCGTGTTCGGCCACGGCGACCTGGCGAACGCGTTCGCTCTGGTCGATCTGCTCGAGAATGGCGGACCCGACGGTGGGCCGGCCTACGACGGGCCGCGGCACTTCGACTACAAGCCCAGCCGCACCGAGGACGTCAGCGGCGTGTGGGCGTCGGCGGCGGCCAACATGCGGATGTACCTGTTGCTGCGGCGGCGCGCGGCCGCGTTCCGGGCGGACCCCGCCGTGCAGGAGGCGATGGCGGCGGCGAAGGTCGCGGAACTGCGCACCCCCACGCTCAACGACGGGGAGTCCTATGCCGATCTGCTCGGCGACCGCACGGCGTACGAAGACTTCGAGACCGGCGCCTACTTCGGCGGAAAGGGTTGCGGTTTCGTCACTCTCAACCAGCTGGCCATCGAGCATCTGTTGGGCGCACGGTGAACCGCGGGACACCGAAAAACGGCCAATCCAGACCTGACGTGACCCACGTCACGCTATATGTGATATCAGACAACAAAATCTGCCACGACGTGTTCGGAGGAATTTCGTGAAGCGAACCAGCACCCTGCTCGTCACTGCCGCCGTCGGAGTCAGCATGACGCTGACCGCGTGCGGCTCCAATTCGGATTCGCAGTCGGCCGAGGGCGGAGGCGGCAAGGTCGGCGTGATCCTGCCCGACACGAAGTCGTCGGTCCGGTGGGAAACCAAGGACCGGCCCGCGTTGGAGGCCGCCTTCAAGGAAGCCGGCGTGGAGTACACGATCCAGAACGCCGAAGGATCGGCCGACACGATGGCCACCATTGCCGACGGAATGATCGCCGACGGTGTCACGGTGCTCGCCATCGTCAATCTGGACTCCGACAGCGGCGCCTCGATCCAGGAGAAGGCCGCCGCCCAGGGCGTGAAGACCATTGACTACGACCGCCTCACCCTCGGTGGTTCCGCAGATGTGTATGTCTCGTTCGACAACAACGTCGTCGGTGAACTCCAAGGGCAGGGACTGGTCGACTGCCTCGGCGGCAAGCCCGCGAATGTGGTGTTCCTCAACGGATCTCCGACCGACAACAACGCGACGCTGTTCAGCGCGGGTGCGCACTCGGTGGTCGACAAGACGCCGTCGATCACGATCGTCGGTGAGCAGGCGGTGCCCGACTGGGACAACGACAAGGCGGTGACCATCTTCGAGCAGCTTTACACGGCGGCCGACGGACGGGTCGACGGCGTCTACGCCGCCAACGACGGCCTCGCGGGTTCGGTCATCTCGATCCTGGAGAAGAACAAGCGTGCGGGCCAGGTTCCGGTCACCGGCCAGGACGCCACGGTTGAAGGCCTGCAGAACATCCTCGCGGGCACCCAGTGCATGACGGTCTACAAGTCGGCCACCGAAGAAGCCAATGCGCTCGCCGAGGTGGCGATCGCGCTGGCCAACGGCGAGGAGCCGAAAACGACGAGCACCTCGCGCGACGACACGGGCGGCCGGGATGTGCCGTCGGTGCTGCTGACGCCGAAATCCGTCACCAAGGACAACATCGACATCGTCTTCGACGACGGCGGACAGTCCAAGGAAGAGGTGTGCGCGGGTCAGTTCGCCGCGATGTGCTCGGCCGCGGGAGCCTGACGACCGATGACCGGATCTGTCGCCCCCATTTTGGAGTTGCAGGGCGTCAACAAGAGTTTCGGTGTCGTCCACGTGCTGCACGACGTCGACTTCCGCGTCTACCCCGGCCAGGTCACGGCATTGGTCGGCGACAACGGCGCGGGCAAGTCGACTCTGGTGAAGGCGATCGCGGGAATTCATCCCATCGACACCGGCACCTACCTGTTCGAGGGCAAGCCGGTGACGGTGCGCAGCCCCAACGACGTGTCGGCGCTCGGGGTCGAGGTGGTCTATCAGGATCTGGCGCTGTGCGACAACCTCGACATCGTCGAAAACATGTTCCTGGGCCGTGAACTCACCAGCCGGGGGATGCTCGACGAGGCTCGCATGGAGACGATGGCCCGCGACGCGTTGACATCGTTGTCCGTGCGGACGGTGAAGTCAGTGCGGCAGCCGGTGTCGAGTCTGTCCGGCGGGCAGCGCCAGACTGTGGCGATCGCGAAGTCGGTGCTGTGGAACTCCAAGGTGGTGCTGCTCGACGAGCCGACGGCCGCCCTCGGTGTTGCGCAGACGCGGCAGGTGATCGATCTGGTGCGCAGGCTCGCCGCTCAAGGGCTCGGGGTGGTGTTGATCTCGCACAACATGAACGATGTTTTCGAAGTGGCAGACCGGATCTGCGCGCTGTACCTCGGCCGGGTGGCCGCCGACGTCAAGGCGTCGGAGGTTACGCACGGCCAGGTGGTGGAACTGATCACCGCGGGGCGCTCGGGCGGTCTGGGCCTTGCGCCCGCGCAGGCGGCTGAGTCGATGTGAGCAGAGGACAGATGACTTCCGAAACACTGGCTGACGCGGACTTCGCCGAGGACACCCGGTCGGATCAGACGTTCGGCGACGCGGTGCGCGGCTACCTCGGGCGTGTGCGTGGCGGTGACATGGGTTCGCTGCCGGCGGTTCTGGGCCTCGTCGTTCTGTTCATCGTCTTCGGCCTGGCCAACGACCGCTTCCTGTCGGCGCTGAACCTGGCCAATCTGATCACCCAGGCCGGCTCGATCTGCGTGCTGGCGATGGGACTGGTGTTCGTGCTGCTGCTCGGCGACATCGACCTGTCGGCGGGCGTCGCCGGCGGTGTCTCGGCCTGCGCAATGGCGCTGACCGTCGTCAATCTCGACTGGCCCTGGTGGGCGGCGATTCTCGCGGGGACCGCGATCGGTGCCGTCATCGGCCTCGTGATCGGCTTGTTGCGGGCGAAACTCGGAATCCCGTCGTTCGTCGTTACTTTGGCGTTCTTCCTCGGCCTGCAGGGCGTGACGCTGAAGCTCATCGGCGAGGGCGGTTCGGTGCGTGTGGACGATGCCGTCATCCGTGGTCTGACGATCAGCAACCTGCCCGTCACGGTCGGTTGGGCGCTCGCACTCGTCGTTGTGCTCGTCTTCGCCGCTCTGGAGTTTTACAACTACCGGCGCAAGAAGGCGCTGAACCTGGCGAACTCGCCGTTGGGTGTCGTCGTCGTGCGAGTGGCGGCCGTCGCAGCGGTGGTGCTGGGCGTGACCTACATCCTCAGCGTCAATCGGAGCGTCAACGCCAGGGCGGAGATCAGCGGCATCCCCTATGTTCTGCCGCTGATCCTGGTGCTGCTGATCGTGCTCACGGTGGTGCTCAAGCGCACGTCGTATGGCAGGCACATCTACGCGGTCGGCGGAAACGCCGAAGCTGCGCGGCGCGCTGGGATCAACGTGGACCGGATTCGCGTCTCGGTGTTCATCGTGTGTTCGTCTCTGGCTGCGCTCAGCGGAATCATCGCGGCGTCCTACGCCGGCAAGGTGTCGGCATCCTCGGGCGCGGGCAACGTTCTGCTGTACGCGGTCGGCGCGGCCGTCATCGGTGGCACCAGCCTGTTCGGCGGCAAGGGCCGTGCCCTTGATGCGGTGATCGGCGGTGTGGTCGTCGCCACCATCGCCAATGGCCTTGGCCTGCTGAACCAGTCGTCGTACATCAACTTCCTGGTCACCGGTGGCGTGCTTCTGCTCGCGGCGAGCGTCGACGCGATCTCCCGCCGCCGGCGCTCCTCGACCGGCCTCGCATAGCGTCATGCGGCTTTGAACGTGACGAGGTCGATGCTGATTCGGCCTTCCGCGAGGCTGACCTTCTCGCGCACCGGAATCCCGGGCAGCGGCGGCGCCATGGACCGGTAGGTCGCCCCGGTCGGCGTCGTGTACTCGGCTCTGTGTTCCCCATCGCGCTCGCTGGTGGCAACCCTCCAGCCTGGGGCCTCCTTGGCGTAGTTGCACGCTTCGCACGCCCCGAGCCCGTTCAGCGCGTTGGTCTTTCCGCCGTCGCGGTCGGGGGTGGCGTGGTCTCGGTGGCGGATCGGGGCGTCGCAATATGGGGTCCGGCATGTGCGGTCCCGGATCCCGATGAAATCGGCCAGTCCCTTCGGGAAGATCCGCGACCGCGACTCCATGGCCACCAACTGCCCCGACTTCGGGTGACGATACAACCGCCGCAGCGTGGCCTTGGCTTTCGCGTCAGCGACGGCGTCACCGGTCAGCTTGCAGGCAAATCCGGCCGGGATCGGTCCGTAGCCGTCCAACCATGCCGGTTCGGTGTCGTCACCGGCGAGCGTGGTGTCGGCCATCACCAGGTTCAGCGACACCGAAACAGGTTCTGCAGCAGGCTTTCCCGTCACACGCGCATACGCGGTGTCGGTCATGACTTGCCCGCGGGAGCGACCGTCGCCGCACACGTCGGCTTCGCGCTTGAGCGTGGCGTACATGCCAATCCCTTGACCCAGTGGCATCAGGAACGTCACGTAGACCATGCCGTTGGAGGCTGGACGGGTGGTCACGCAACGGTCTTTGACGGCCTTGTTGTTTCGTTCCACCACAGCCGCCGCATCGAGGCGCGCGGTGATTCTCTTCGCTTCGGCCGCCACTCGCCGATTGCCCCAGCCCTCGAACCCGCGAGCCTCCTCGTTGAGCTCGGCATCCAGCCGGCGGCGATCATCGATCGACAGACATGCTGACTCCCGCACGATCAGCAACGCGCGGTACTCCGAGAGCTGGCCTCGTTCCAAAGCCGACAGAGTGTGGGGCATCTCGTTGACCAGTGCTTTAGCCATGCCTAGGTGGGTGTTACCGCAGGCGGGGGCATCGCGACGCGCCAGCGCGATCTCGGAGGCCAATCCCTTCCCGCGCTTCCTGGCCGGTATGCCGTCAGCCTGCTCGGCGACTGCCCGTTTCTGTGCCCACAACGCCGTCGCGCGGGCCTGAGCCGCAGCAGCTTTCGACTTCAGTTCCTCGCAGCGCTCGACCAGCTCCCGCAACTGCGCCTCCGACGCCCCGGAATCTATATCGAACAAACTTTCGAACATGAAGCCGACGCTACACCGCCTCCCCGACAGATCCGCGCGATACTTTTGCCGTGACTCGAGTTCGTCGTGCAGAGCCTCGCGACGCGCTCGCGGTGGCCGACGTCCACATGCGCGCATGGCAGCAGGGCTATCGCTCGATCGTGTCGCAGGCGTATCTGGACGGGCTGTCGGTCGCCGAGAGGGCGGAGAACTACACGTTCGACGCCTCCCTTCCGGACGGGCCCGTCACGCTGGTCGCCGAGGATGCCGGTATTGCAGGTTTCGTCACCATCGGGCGGTGCCGTGACGACGGGATGGACCGTCACGGCGAGGTGTGGGCGATGTACGTCGACCCTGGCCGGTGGCGTGGCGGAGTCGGCCGCCTCCTCATCGCAAAGGCACGGGAGGAGTTGAGCGCCAACGGCTTCGAGCAGAGCGTGCTATGGGTCCTCGAGGATAACTTGCGGGCGCGACGGTTCTATGAAAGCGACGGCTGGACTCCCGACGAAGCGCGACGCGTCGACACGATCGGCGGAGCCCCGGTCACGCACGTCCGATACGTCCGCGCGCTCGGCTGATTCCCACGGTCATGACGCCCGCCAGCGACACGACGATCGCCAACCCGGCGAATCCGAACGGCACACTGGTGACGGCGGCGATCGACGCGACCGCGAGCGGGCCTGCGGCGTCCCCGCATTCGCGGCCGATCTCGGCCGCGCCCATGGTTTGACCCAGCCGGTCCGCGGGCGTCGACCTCGCCAGCATCGTGAAAGCCAGTGGCGTGATGAGCCCGCAGCCTGCGCCGATGACGATCGCTGCGCACAGCAGCCCGACCAGTCCCGGTAGCAGCGCGAGCACCAAACCCACGGCAGTGACGAGGATCCCGATCGCGATACCGCCCATCACAGTGAGCCTGTCCGCATCGAGTGCGCGGCCCGCCAGGGGTTGCACGATTGCCGTCGTCAGCGCGAGAACCGACACGACGGCACCGGTGACGACAGGAGAGAGACCGGCCTGGGTGCCCAGAACCGGAAGGAAGCCGACGCCGACCGACAGAGCGGCCGTGCTGGTAGCCAGCGCGATCGTCGGTGTGATGAAGGAAGATTCGGAGAAACGTCGCAACGTGTCGGCGAGCGTCTGGCGTTCGCGGGGCTGCGGGCGGACCGACGGGACGGAAATCGCCGCCCACACCGCCACGGCGATCGCCAGTATCGCCATGACCGCGAACAGGGACCGAAGCCCGCCGAGTGCGACGATCACGCCGCCCACCAACGGGCCCAGGGTGTACCCGAGCGACTTGTATGACCCATAGGTTCCGAACGCCCGACCCTGTGCAGCCGCAGGGGTCAACAGCGCGACGAGAGCCGATGCGGCAGGCGAGAATGCGGCTGCACCGACACCCTGTCCGAATCGGCCCGCCCACAGCCAGGCGGGGTCGTCGGCAATGGCATACAACGCAGACGCCGCAGCGAAGACCAGCAACCCGGCGATCAGGACGGTGCGCGCCCCGATCCGGTCGGCCAGTGTCCCGAAGACGGGTTTGAGAATCACCTCGGCGCCGTCGTAGATCGCCAGCAGCGCACCGAGGGTCAGCAGCGAGGCCGCCGTCCCTGTCGTCGTGGTGCCGAGGGTCCCGGCGACGGCGTGGGCGCCGAACGCCGTCGTGAAGCCCGCCGCCAGCAGCGGCGCCCGCTGGGCTGCCGCGCTCACGTGGTGCCGTTCGTCAACGCAGCCACGCTCCGATTCTGCGCAGTGCCTCGTCGATGTCGCAGGACGGACCCGCGAACGACAACCGGACGTGGGCGCCGCCCCGCACCGTGTCGAAGTCGACGCCGGGTGCGATCGCAACTCCCGTGTCGTTCAACAGCTTCGAGCAGAACGACAGCGAGTCCGTGGTCACGTGGGACACGTCGGCGTACACGTAGAACGCACCGTCGGTCGGGGCGAGCCGGTCGATGCCGATCGCCCGCAGTCCGTCCAGCAACAGGGTCCGGTTGGCCGCGTAGCCGTCGAGCAGCGCCTCAGCCTCGGCGATCGACTCCGGGGTGAACGCCGCCACGGCCGCGAGCTGGGGAAGCACGGGCGGGCAGATCGTGAAGTTCCCGGTCAGGCAGTCGACCGCCCGCTTCAGCTCCTGCGGCACCAGCAGCCAGCCCAGCCGCCACCCCGTCATCGCGAAGTACTTCGAGAAGCTGTTGACCACAATCGATTCCCGCGAGGTCTCCCACGCGCAGCTGGTCGCCGGAGCGCCCGGATAGACCAAACCGTGGTACACCTCGTCGCTGATCAGCCGCACTCCCGACGACTCGCACCAGGCCGCGATCGCCGCGAGCTCCTCGGGCGGAATGACGGTGCCGGTCGGGTTGGCCGGGCTCGCGACGATCAATCCCGACACGGGCGGTTCGAGTTCGGTGAGCATCTCGAGCGTCGGCTGGTAGCGCGTGTCCGGACCGCATGGCAGCTCGACCACCTCGCAGCCTAGCGCCGACAGGATGTTGCGGTAACACGGGTAGCCGGGGCTCGCTATCGCGACGCGATCGCCGACGTCGAAGCACGCCAGGAAGGCGAGCAGAAAGCCGCCCGACGATCCCGTGGTGACGACCACGTCGTCCGGGTCGACGGACAGCCCGTGCCGTGCCTGGTAGGAGTCGGCGATGGCCGCGCGCAACTCGGGGATTCCGAGGGCGACCGTGTAGCCGAGCTGATTGCGGTTCAGCGCTGCGACGGCCGCATCGCGGACCGCCGACGGGGCACCCGCGCTCGGCTGGCCGGCGGACAGGTTAACCAGGTCGCCGTGGGTGCGCTGACGCTCGGCCGCGGCAAGCCACACGTCCATCACATAGAAGGGCGGGATGCCGGCGCGCAGCGAAACACTCATTCGGTCAGGCTAGAACACCTCGGATTCGAGGCGACGCAGTTGCTCGCGCGGACCCCCGAGAAGCTGCGCGCTGCCGTGTGCGCGCTTGAAGTACAGCTGGATGTCGCTTTCCCACGTGATCGCGATGCCGCCGTGCATCTGCACCGCTTCGGCGGCGACCTTCGAGAACGCTTCGCTGGCCGCCAACCGTGCCAGCGCTGCCGACGTCGGTGACGGATCGGCGACCGCCTCGTCCACGACTGCCTTGGCCGTTTGCACGGCCACGTACAAGTCGGCCATCCTGTGCTTGAGCGCCTGGAAGCTACCGATCGGCCTGCCGAACTGCACCCGGTCCTTCGTGTACTGCACGGTTAGGTCGAGACACTTCGACGCCGCGCCGATCTGCTCGGCGGCCAACAAGATCGCCGCAATGTCCACCAGGCCGGGGTCCGCACCCAGCGGCGCGGTCTCGGTCGCCTGGACGGCGGCCAGCGGTCGCGTGATGTCCATCGCCACCACGGGCGTCGTGTCGAAAGAAGTCCAGCGAGTGAGGTTTTCACCGTCGGTACCGATGACAACGTCTGCGACGTTTCCGTTCACCACGTATCCGGCGTCGAACACGACCGTGCCGATCGCCGTGCCTTCGGCAAGACCGCCGAGCAGTTCGGCATCCGGTTCGTCGGCCGACAACAGCGCCAGCTCTGCCAGTGTCGTCCCGAGCAGCGGTGTCGGCACCAGCGCCTTGCCGAGCTCTTCGAGAACGACGGCGGCATCGCCCAATTCACCGCCGGCGCCACCGAGATCGTCTGGAATCACCAGCGCCGCGGCGCCGACCTGCTCGCACAGCATCGCCCACAGCTTCTCGTCGTAGCCGAGCTCCGATGCCGCCGCCGCGCGCACCGCCTCGGGGGAGGCGTGCTTCTCGACGAGTGCGGCGACAGTGGCGCGCAGCAGGTCCCGTTCTTCGCTCACTGCAATGCCTCCAACACTCGCCTGCGGTGCCATGTCGGATCTCCCCACGCAGGTCGCAACGCTTGCACCCGAAGCAACAGCAGCGACAGATCGTGTTCCTGCGTGTAGCCGATCGCACCGTGCGTCTGCAACGACGACCGTGCGGCCAGCAGCGCGGCATCGGCCGCGGCGACCTTCGCTGCGCTGACATCGCGGGCGGCATCCGGTGAACCGTCGGCCAGCGACAGGGCAGCCCCGTAGACCAGCGGACGCGCAAGCTCGATCGCGATCAGAACATCGGCCAGCTTGTGCTTGATCGCCTGATAGGTCCCGATGACGGTGCCGAACTGGCTGCGCTGCTTGGCGTACTCCACCGATCCGTCCAGCATCGCCTGCGCGGCGCCGATCAATTGTGCCGCCGTCGCCAGGGCACCGAACTCCAGCGCGCGTGCCACGTCGGCGTTGCGGGACTCACCGGATGCGCTGACCTCGAACAGTTTTCGTGCGGGGTCGACGGACTCGTGTTGCTGGCCCGCCGTCGCGTCGCTGACGGAATCATCTTCGGCGAGCAGGATGAGCCCTGCGGTGTCTGCGTCGACGGCGCGGGGTGCCAGGGGAGGCGCGGCCACGGTGGCGATCAGCTCACCCGAGGCCAACGCCCCCACCCGCTCGTCGTCTCCGAGGAGCACCGGTGCCACCGCGATTGATTCGGTGACGGGCCCCGGCACGTTCCACTTGCCGAGCCGCTCGAGCGCCACGACCAGGTCCACGGGGTGGGCTTCGATGCCGTCGTACTTCTCGGGTACCAGCAGAGCCGTCACGCCGAGGTCCGTCAGCTGTGCCCACACCTTGCGTCCCGGTGCCGTGTCACCGGCGGCCCACGCGCGAACGGCCGCAGGCAGATCGGCGGCGCCCAGCGCAGCGTCGATGCTGGCAGCGAAGTCCCGCTGCTGTTCGTCGATTTCAAAGTTCACGTTCGTCTACTTTCGAGGCAGGCCCAGCAGCCGCTCGGCGATGATGTTGCGCTGAATCTCGTTGGTGCCGGCATAGATCGGACCGCCGAGGGCGAAGAGCAGGCCATCGGCCACGGAATCGACAAGCTCTCCGTCGGCGCCGCGCAGGTCGAGCGCGGTCTGGTGCAGCGCGACATCCAGGTCGGACCAGAACACCTTGGTGATCGACGATTCCGCGCCCAGCTCCCCGCCGTTCGAGATCCGTGTCACGGTACCGAAGGTGTGCAAGCGGTAGGCCTGTGCCTTGATCCAGGCGTCGGCCACCCGGTCGGTGAAGGCGGGATCGGGGTTGTCTTTCCACTGTGCGACAAGGCGTTCCGCGGGGGCGAGGAAACGGGCCGGGCTGCGCAGCGACATGCCGCGCTCGTTGCTCGACGTACTCATCGCCGCGCGCCACCCGTCGTTCACGGCGCCGATGACGTCCTCATCGGGGACGAACACGTCATCGAGGAAGATCTCGCCGAAGCCGGTGTCGCCGCCGAGCTGCGCGATCGGGCGGACGGTGACGCCGTCGGCCTTGAGGTCGAACATGAAGTAGGTCAGGCCTTTGTGGCGCTGCGCCTCCGGGTCGGAACGGAACAGGCCGAACGCGCGCTCACCGAAGACGGCCCGCGAGCTCCAGATCTTCTGCCCGTTGAGCAACCAGCCGCCGTCGGTCTTGGTCGCGGTGGAACGAAGCGACGCCAGGTCGCTGCCGGATTCCGGCTCCGACCAGGCCTGTGCCCAGATCTCCTCGCCGCTGGCCATTTTCGGCAGGATGCGGTCCAGCTGCTCCTGCGTGCCGTGTGCGAACAGGGTCGGCGCCAGCATGGAGGTCCCGTTGGCGCTCGCCCGGCCGGGAGCCCCCGCGCGGAAGTACTCCTCTTCGTAGACCACCCACTGCAGAAGCGTCGCGTCGCGGCCGCCGTACTTCTCAGGCCAGGTGATCACCGACAACCCGGCTTCGAAGAGCACCTTGTCCCATCGGCGGTGTTGCTCGAAACCTTCTGCGGTGTCGTAGGACTCGGTGGGAAATGAGTCCTTGTTCGACGCCAGGAAGTCGCGCACCTCGGCCCGGAATTCGGTCGTCGCATCGTCGAAGTTCAGGTCCATTTACATCATCTCTCGCAGTTGCGGTTTGACCACTTTGCCTCCAGGGTTGCGGGGCAGTACGTCGAGGAAGACCACCGAGCGCGGGATCTTGAAGTTCGCCAGATGCTCTTTGGTGTGAGCGATCACCGTCTCCTCGTCCAGGGAGGCGCCGGGCTTGACGACCACGAAGGCCCTGCCGACTTCACCGAGCCTGTCGTCGGGCACGCCGATCACCGCGGCCTCGGCGACGCCGTCGAGGCGTGCCAGGACCTGTTCGATCTCGGCGGGATACACGTTGAACCCGCCGCAGATGTACATGTCCTTAAGCCGGTCGGTGATCTTCAGGTTACCTGCGGCGTCGAGCTCGCCGATGTCGCCGGTGTGTAGCCAGCCGTCGGCATCTATTGCCGCGGCGGTGGCGTCGTCATCGTCGAGGTAGCCGAGCATCACATTGGGCCCGCGCAGCAGGACTTCTCCTGAATCCCCTATGCGCAGTTCGAAATCGGCGATCGGCCGGCCCGATGTCGTCGCCACGGTTACGGCGTCGTCGTCGGCACGGCACATTGTGCCGAACCCCGCGGCCTCGGTGAGTCCGTACGCCGTGAGCACGACGTCGATGTCGAGTTCGTTCTGCATCCGCTCGATCAGCACGACCGGGATGGTGGCCGCACCGGTGACCGCGAATCGCAGTGAGCTCAGGTCGAACTCGGCGCGCTTGGGATGGTCGAGGAGGGTCTGATAGATCGTCGGCGGGCCGGGCAGGACGGTGATGCCGTGCTCTTGCACGGCGCGCATCGCCTTCTCGGGATCGAAGGTCAACTCGGGGAACAGCGTCGCGCCGGTCTGCAGGCAGGCCAGGATGCCGGCCTTGTAGCCGAAGTTGTGGAAGAACGGGTTGATGCACAGGTAGCGGTCGGTCCTGGTCACCTCGCCACACGCCGCCCACGCCGCGGACGCGTCGAGCGACTGACGGTGTGCACATCGCACACCCTTGCTGCGTCCGGTGGTGCCGGAGGTGAACAGGATGTCGGAGACGTCGTCGGAGTCGACCGCCGCCGCGCGGACGTCGACCGCCGCGAGATCCTGGCCACCGGCCACGAAGTCGTCCCACGTCCCGTCTGCTTTCTCGATCGGGATGCGCACGATATGACGCAGTGCCGGTAGGGAATCGCGGTCGACGCTCGCGGCCTTGTCGGCGCCGAGGAACTCGCCGGATGCGAAGAGAAGTGGCGCGGCCGTGCGCGACAGGATGTCTTCGGCCTCGCTGGCGGTGTAGCGGGTGTTGAGCGGGACGAGCACCGCACCGGCGTGGTGGGTTGCCAGCGACGCGACGACCCAGTGCCACGTGTTGGGCGACCAGATCGCCACGCGGTCGCCCGGTTGGATGCCGAAGTCGATCATCGCCGCGGCGGCCCGCCGGACCTCGGCCCGCAGGTCGGCGTAGGTCAGCGTGCGTTGCGGGGTCACCACGGCGGGGTGGTCGGGGAGCTCACGCGCGATCCGTTCGAGAACCGCGGGCGTGGTCCTCGGGGGGGTCGTCATCGAAGCTCCTGTAGCAATCCGGGTACCCAAGCAAGTGCTTGGTAGGCTACCCTACAGGGGTGATAGAGGTCCAGGAGTTCAGGGCTGAGGTCCGCGACTGGCTCGCCGAGAATCTGGTCGGCGACTACGCCGCGCTGAAGGGTTTGGGCGGCCCCGGCCGAGAACACGAAGCTTTCGAAGAACGCCTCGCATGGAACCGGCATCTGGCGGCCGCGGGGCTGACCTGCCTCGGCTGGCCGGAGGAATACGGTGGTCGAGGATTGTCGGTGGCCCACCGCGTCGCCTTCTACGAGGAGTACGCGAAGGCGAACGCCCCCGACAAGGTCAACCACCTCGGTGAGGAACTGTTGGGGCCGACGCTCATCGCGTTCGGAACCGAGGAGCAGAAGAAGCGCTTCCTCCCCAAGATTCTCGACGTCACCGAGTTGTGGTCGCAGGGCTATTCGGAGCCGGGTGCGGGCAGTGACCTCGCCAACGTGTCGACCACTGCGACGCTCGACGGTGACCACTGGGTGATCAACGGCCAGAAGGTGTGGACCTCGCTCGCACATTGGGCCCAATGGTGCTTCGTGGTGGCCCGGACCGAGAAAGGCTCCAAACGCCACGCAGGGCTGTCGTATCTGCTGGTGCCGCTCGACCAGCCCGGTGTCGAGGTGCGCCCGATCATCCAGCTGACGGGTGACTCCGAGTTCAACGAGGTGTTCTTCGACAACGCCCGTACCGACGCCGATCTCGTGGTCGGCGAGCCAGGCGACGGCTGGCGCGTCGCGATGGGCACGCTGACCTTCGAGCGCGGCGTCTCGACGCTCGGCCAGCAGATCCGTTACGCGCGTGAGCATTCCAATCTCGTCGAGCTGGCGAAAAAGACAGGTGCCGCCGACGATCCGCTGATCCGCGAACGGCTCGTGCGGTCCTGGGCAGGCCTGAAGGCCATGCGGTCCTACGCGCTGGCGACCATGGATGTCGAGCAACCGGGCCAGGACAACGTAAGCAAGCTGCTGTGGGCGAACTGGCATCGCGAGCTCGGTGAGATCGCGATGGACGTGGAAGGTGCAGCCGGCCTGGCGCTGCCCGACGGTGAGTTCAGCGAATGGCAGCGGCTTTATCTGTTCTCCCGCTCCGACACGATCTACGGCGGATCCAACGAGATCCAGCGCAACATCATCGCCGAGCGCGTGCTCGGCCTGCCCAGAGAGGCGAAGGGCTAGTACCGATGAGCGCTTGCGCGAAGAGGAGACAACCATGACGGATCTTTCGGTAGCTCCCAAGGAGATCGAGGGCCACGGCCTGCTCAAGGGCAAGGTTGTCCTCGTGACCGCCGCCGCGGGCACGGGCATCGGATCGACCACGGCCCGTCGTGCGCTCGCAGAGGGGGCCGACGTCGTCGTCTCCGACTATCACGAGCGCAGGCTCGGTGAGACGCGCGACGAGCTCGCCGCGCTCGGCCTCGGCAAGGTCGACGCGGTCGTCTGCGATGTGACGTCGACAGAAGCCGTCGATGCGCTGATCACCGAAGCGGTTCGCAAGGCCGGGCGACTGGACGTGCTGGTCAACAACGCCGGCCTCGGCGGCCAGACGCCCGTGATCGACATGACCGACGACGAGTGGGACCGCGTCCTCAATGTGACGCTGACGTCGGTGATGCGCGCGACGCGTGCCGCGTTGCGCTACTTCCGTGAGGCCCCGCACGGCGGCGTCATCGTCAACAACGCGAGCGTCCTGGGCTGGCGCGCCCAGCATTCGCAGTCCCACTACGCGGCGGCGAAGGCGGGCGTGATGGCTCTGACGCGCTGCAGCGCAATCGAAGCCGTCGAGTACGGGGTGCGGATCAACGCGGTCTCGCCGAGCATCGCCCGGCACAAGTTCCTGGAGAAGACAAGCAGTTCCGAACTACTGGACCGGCTCGCCGAAGGCGAGGCCTTCGGCCGCGCCGCCGAGCCGTGGGAGGTCGCGGCGACCATCGCGTTCCTGGCCAGCGACTACTCCAGCTACCTGACCGGCGAGGTCATCTCGGTGTCGAGCCAGCGCGCCTGACCGTTCGATTCGCCGGCGGAGGCGATTCACGGTAGCGCCCGCCCCACAGCATGCATAATTCTGGGCGGACGAAGGGTGGCTGCATGCGCGCATTCTCGGCCGCGAATTCCCGAGCTATCAACCAAGGAAACTCTGCCCACCGGACACGCGTATTCGCGGTGGGTGTGGGCGTGGTGTACTTGATCGCCTGCCTGGACCTGGTCAACGTCAAGATAGACGATGTCTTCATCACGTTGCGCTACAGTCGCAATCTCCTTGCCAGACACGGGGCCGTGTTCAATCCCGGTGAGCCAGTAGAGGCCTACTCCAATCCCACGTGGCTGATCCTCGTCACCGCAGTTGCGGCCATCACCGGCCTGACGAGTCACCTAGCGCTGTTCTATTTGTCCAAGATCCTCTGCGTCGTCTTCGGTGCGTTGACGATTGCAGCGATATACAGACTGGCGCGACTGCGCGGAAATGGCCCCGTTGCGATCGGACTGATGGTGTCGATACTGGCGGTCAGTCCGTTCCTCAACGCCTACAACGTCTCTGGAATGGAAACCTCTCTCGTCACCTTTCTGCTCGCACTCTCCTTTCTGCTCTACTACCGGTGGCATGAGGGCGCAGCGATTGGCTACGCGGTCGGCTTTGCGGCTGTACTCGGACTCCTGACTATCTCCCGCCCGGAAGCAGTGATGTATCCGGTCGCTTTTTTCTCGGCATACTCGTGGCGAGGAGAGGTAAGGGTGCTGCCGGGGACAAGCTGCCTTTCCCGCTGCCTGCGTTGGCCTGGACGGCCGCGACGATCGTCGGATTCAGTGCGCTTCGACTGTGGTATTTCGGCGACCTGGCCCCGAACTCGTTGTATGCGAAGAACAGTCCCTCGCTGGCGGCTTTCGAGGAAGGCGCGCGCTACGTCCTGCTTTTTGTGGGCTTTGCCGTCGTCCCATACCTGTTTCTGGTGCTTTTCAAGCGCGGGCGGACCCTCGATCGCGTACTCACCCCGATGTACTGCGTCATCGTCGCGCAGTGCGCTTTTGCCGTGTATGCGGGGGGCGACTGGATGCCGTCCTTCCGATTGGTTCTTCCGGTGCTGCCGCTGGTGATATTCGCGATCATCGATCAGGTCGATCTTTCACACGTATCGCGTCAAAAACTACTGACCGGTCTTGTACTGGCCGCTCTCGTCGTCGGTATATCGAGCTTCGTGCAGCGTGATTACATCGACGCCAGGTACAAGCCGATCGCATCCGGTCTTGACCTCGAAATACAGCCGTACACGCCATATTACGAGGCAGTTGCGGATCAGTTGCACGAGATCGCCCGGCCGGGTCAGCGTGTGCTCGTTGCCGAGGCAGGTCTCATCCCGTATCTGAACGACGACCTGTACTTCAACGATCTGTACGGCCTGTTGGACAGGCACATCGCCAAGGATGTCGACGGCCGGCATTTCACGCGAGTCGACAACGACCACTTCTTCGGTAGTGACTACGACTACGTGGCGATCGTCACCAAACGAGACAAATCGACACAGCGCGTCGACGGGAAGTACAGCACCGGCTTCATGGTGGTGGACGCCTTCCTCAACGATCCGCGCTTCGATTCCAGGTATGTGCCGATCTACCAGGAAAAGCTCGGAGTCATCTTCGGGCGGTCGAACGGAGCTGACAGACCGCCGGCCGCGGGCTTCAGCGGACCTTGATCTGATCGTCGGACGATTAGTCCGAGTCGCCTGGATTTCGAGTTAGCTGAGCTACGATCGGGCAGTGACTGGGGAGATCGCGGGGGGCGACGTTCGCGGATCGGCGTTCGCGTGACGGCTCCCGACGGTGGCTCCCTCCAGGGAACCGCCGTCCGCGGCGGAGTCGCGGTCATCATCGGCCAGCTGGCCCGCACCGTGATCCAGTTGGTCGGCTTGATCCTGCTGGCGCGCCTACTGACACCGGCCGACTTCGGCTTGGTCGCCATGGTGACCTCGATCATCGGGGTGACGTCGGTCCTGAGCGACTTCGGCCTCTCGCTGGCGATCATGAGGGAAGCCAACCTCGACCCCCGGATTCGGGACAGTCTCTTCTACATCAACACGGTCCTGGCCATGGCCACCGCCGGGCTGGTGTGGTTGGCGGCCCCGGCGATCGCAGCGTTCTACGGTGAGCCGCGGCTCGAAGAGGTCACCCGATGGCTCGCGCTGTTCGTCGGTATCGCAGGAATGGCCCCGCAATTCCGGGCTGAGCTGGCGCGCACACACAAGTTCAAATCGCTTGCCTCGGTTGACACTATCGCCCAGGGGGTGGCGTTGGTCGCCGCCTGCATCGCCGCTGTGCAAGGCGCCGGGTACTGGGCGGTCGTGCTCCAGCAGGGCACGGCGGCCGTCGTCCTAGTGGTGTCCCTGGTGGCGCTGTCCCGCTACGTGCCTCGGTCGCTACCGCGGCTGCAGGGAGTCAAAGAGCATGTCTCCCTTGGGGCCGCCTCGCTGGGGATCGACGTGACGAACTACGCCGCGGTGTACGCCGCGCCCGCCGCGATCGGGCAGGCGCTCGGCGCTACCGCGGTGGGTCTGTACACGCGGGCTTTTCAGCTCGTCGCGTTCCCCCTCGTCCAGTTGGCAGGACCCCTCACCCGCGTGGTCGTGCCGATCCTCGCGCACGTCGAAGACGGACCGAAGCTCGTGGCGGCAGCCAAGCGGATTCAACTCGCCATGGCCTATGCCCTGCTGCCGATTCTCGCGCTCATCATCATCGGCGGTGCAGACCTGATCGAGATCCTGTTCGGCCCCGAATGGCGTCCGTCGGGGCGGATCGCCCAGATCCTCGCCGTCGGCGGCCTGTTCCAGATCTTCGGCTACGTGAACTATTGGATGTACACCCGGAAGGGTCGCATGGGTCTTCTGTGGGCGATCGACGCTTCGGTGTGGATCCCGATCACGGCCACATATTTCATCTTCAACACGCATGGGGCGGTGTGGGTGGCTGCGCTGTACGCCCTGAGCCTGCTGCTGAATTGGCTGTCGTCCACTCTCATCGGGCTGCACAAGCTCGGCCTCCCGGCGTTGGAATTCCTGAAGCCCTCACTGGTACGCCTCGCGCTTCTGACGCCGGTGGTCGGCGTCGGACTGGTGGTCAGCGAGGTTCTGGCCCGAAATGGGTGGTCCGCGATCTGGACTTTCACCGCTGCCACCGCCTCTGCACTTGTTGTCGTGGCCCTACTCCTGCCCGTCCCGGTCTTCAGAGGCGAACTGCGGGACTTCCTGCAGATCCTCGCGAACGTGCGCAAGCGCAAGCTCTGATCCGTCGATCAACGATCGGGCTTGTAGACTTCCGCGAGCTCGGCTCGCACTTTGTCCCACGAAAACCGGCCACGGGCAGCGGAATTCAGGGCAATACAGTGTTCGCGCAACTCCGAGGCGTCGAGGGCGGCGAGTGCGTCGTACTTCGACCAGAACTCTTCCGGTGAGGAGAACAACGACCGATCGCCGTCGGCGACATAGTCGGTGACGCCGTCGATGCGGCTGACGAATGCGGGCAGATAACAGTTGTAGGCCTCGAACAACGCGTTGTTCGCGGTCGCGAACGTCAGCGGCAGCAACAGCGCGAACGATTCTCGTAGCAGTCTGACGTAGCTGTCGGCGTCCAGTCGCGGATGGCACACCACGCCGTCCCGTCCCCTGAATCGACTTCTCGCAGCTTCGTCCATGCCGACGAGGTCGATCTGAACAGGGCGCGAGCCACGTTGGGCGAGAATCTGTTCCAGCATGTCGAAGTCGCGGTAATTGGAACCCACGACGACCAGCCGGCGGGGACTTTCGGTACGTGTCGCGAAGAGTTCCACGGGAGGCTCGCTCCCGTCGTCGAACGTGAACCCGTGCGGAACGAAGCTCACCACCTTGTCCGGGAGCGCCGCGTGGAAGACGTCGCGTTGTTGAGCGCTCAGAACGACGATCGCATGTGCGGCGCGCATCGACTTCTGTTTGATCCGGTGGTGCACGCTGCGGGTCTCCCCGAACCATTGCGAGTCATCGAGATGGACTGTGTACACGATTCGCTTCCCGAGGAGGCGGAGAATCCAGGGTGACAGGTACGCGGTGGATTCGGGATAGAAGTAGTGCACCGTGTCGTAGCGCAGCGCGCGGAGCACCGTGATCAGGTCCAGGAGGAGGAAGTTGAGGTGGCGCGGCGCGGTCGATTCGAGCCGATCGGCGAACGGGAGCTGCGCTCCGCTGACGTAATGGCGGGGATCGGCGACCACCGCGTCGTACCCCGAACCGGGGTTGTGATGCAGGTAGTGGAACCCGGAGTAGAGAACCCGCCGGGCCGGATGCGCCGTCGTGGTCACAGCGCGCGCTCCGTGTCGCCACCTCGGTCACGTGACATGAGCAGAGTCGCGAAAATGAGTGCACTGGTGGGGAACTGCTGGATATTGGGCCACATGTGCCACACCGCCTCCGTCATCGACAACACGAAAAACGCGGTCAGGTAGCCGAATAACGCGATCTGCTGCCGCGTGATGCGCATGGTGCCGGTGACGTAGACGGCACCGACCCATATCGGCAGCAGAAATGCCAGCCCCGACAGCCCGAACTTGATCAGCGTGTCGATGAGGATGTTGTGCCCTGTACCCATTCCAGCCCACAGGATCACCCCCGCCTCCGACTGCCCATGGGTCAAGAACCAGTTGTAGCCAGAGCCCACGACCGGGGACTGCGCCCAGAGCTCGAGGCCCCCTTTCCAGATGAAAGCTCGCTCGGTGAAGCTGTCGGGGTCCCACCTCAGCAGCGGGATCACGAAGGCTGCGACCGCCGCTGTCCCCGCCAGGATGGTTCCCGGGACGCGGAGGGAGCGACCGGATCTGGCTCGGCAGATCAACCACCACAGAATGACGAAACCGACGGCGATGAGCGATGTTCTCGATGCGGAAGCCAGGATCGTGGCGAACAGTATCGCTCCGCACACGATGCGCCATCGATGTCCCGGTATGAGCGGCACGAGTGAGAACGCGATGGCGCAGTACATCCCGAGTGCGTTGCTCTGTCCGAAGGGCCCCGCCAGCTCCCAGCCGAAGATCAGGGACTTTCGAGAAACGACGTTGTACATCATGTACTCGGGAATGACCAGGGCGCCGATCAACGAGTAGGCGCCCACGCCGGTGACCAGGATGGGTATCCACTTCAGCTCGGCGACCCGGGCGCCGGTGTTCCAGATGGCCAGCAGAACCAGATTGGCCAGCATGATCTTGACCAGGTCTGACGGGCCAGGCTGATCCGGGCCGACCAGGTACGGCAGGTTCAGCGCCAGCAGGAATACGAGCAGCCAGGTGATGTCGCGGTTGGGATGCCCGCGCATCAGGATGACCAGCGAGCTCACGGCGAGCAGCGCACCGGACAGCGCCCATCGGGCCAGTCCCGCCACCGGAGTCTCCGCGGTGGCCAGTGCCTGATTGATGCTCTGATCCGGCGCGTGCTTGACGAGCAGGTAGTTGATGACTTCGGGAACTATGACGAGGGCGATCGACGTGATGATCACGAGGGCGAGCGCCCGGTCGCCGGCTCTGTAGTCCGCGGTGGTGTCGCGTAGGAACCGTGTCGGCGCCGTCGAAAACGTCATGTGCGAACCGGTATGGCGCGTCGGCGGACCGGGATCGACGCCGCGAGACCGCGGACGCGACGCGACGAACGTCGTTCGCCGGCTCGTGGGCTGGACAACGTCTCGCTCCATGAATCCGCCGAGGCGTCAGTTCCGGTGCGATCCGCGGCGCGGCTGTTGGGGATCCGAGGATGCGGAATGTCCTGCGCCGTAGTAGGTGTGGCCCTTCGCCGGCTTTTTCGCGGGCACCATCGTCAAGACGGTTCCGAGCAGCGGCGCACCGCCTCGCGTCACCGAGCGCACCGCCTCGGTCAGTTGGTTGCGCGTCGTCTTACCGAAGCGCGCGACCATCAGGACACCCTGCGATGCGGCCGCGAGAATGGCGGCATCCGGTTTCAGCAGCGACGGCGTGTCGATGACGACGTAGTCGAACTGGCTGCCCAATTGGTTCAAGACCTCGGTGGCCGCTCGTGATTCGAGGAGTTCGACCGGGCCGGGCGGCAGGGGGCCGGAGGTGAGCGCAGTCAAGCGGGGACGGCCGGTTTCCCTCAGCACCTCGGTGACACGGGCTGCCCCGGTGAGTACCGTGCTCAGGCCGGCCTCCTCCGCGAGATTCAGGTAGCGGGCGACCCTGGGACGCCTCAGATCACCATCGACGACCACGACGTTGTTTCCCGAGTCGGCAAGGGCGAGCGCGAGGTTGATTGCGGTCGCGGTTCTGCCTTCCTCCGGCATCGCACTGGCGACCACAAGCACGCGCGGGCCGTCGGACACCTCGAGGAACCTGATGTTGACCCGCAGGTCACGGAAGGCTTCGGCCGCACTGGTGTGGTCGGAATCGAAGGAGATGAGCGGATTATCGGCCAACCTTGCTTCCGAGGGGATTTCGGCGAGCAGTCCGGTGCCGGTGATCTTTTCCAGGGCTTCCCCGCTTCGCAGCGAGTCGTCGGAGCGGCCGCGAAACACCGCGATGGCCATGCCTGCGAGCGCCCCGAGAACCGCCGCAAGTGCGGCGTTCCGAACAGTCGGCGCTGCCGAGAGGCCGGGTACCTCGGCACGTTCCTGCACGATGACCCGCGCGTTGGGCTGCGCACCCAGTTCCGGTGTCTCCAATCCCGCAGCCATGATCACGAACTCGTCGGACAAGGTGTTGGCGATGTCGCGTGCCCGGGTGGGAGACGTGTCGGTCACGGTGATGTCGATCAGGACTGTGTCGGTCGGTGAGGTGGCTTCGACCTTGCTCTTCAGGTCGGACGCGCTCATGTCGAGTCCGAGTTTGTCCACGGTGCGTTGTGCGAGGAGGTCGCCTGTCACCAACTCGACGTAGGACAGCACCCGGCGCTGGGCGAACAGACCGCCGTCATTGGACTGGGTGTTGTTGCCATCGGACGTGGTCGAAACGAACAGTCGGGTGGACGCTTGATAACTGGGCGCGATGGTGAGCGAGTAGGCGATGGCCGCCAGAATCGCGAGGACCGTTGTGGCGCAGATGATTTTCCACCGGCTGCGCAAGATCTGCACGAAATCCTGGACAGTCAACTGCGACCCTTCACCGCTCTTGCCCTCCCTCACACCTGCCGCTCGCACGCCAGGTCTCCTGCCAGCGCTCAAGTCGCACCACGCTATCCCAGGTGGTTGCTCGTCGCCAAGAAGGATCATGCCGTGTCATCGCTGATGGCGGGGGGAACTGGGAAGAACTCCGGCCCGAAATGCGTGGGCGCAGAACCGGCGAACGCAAACTTTCCGACACGGTCTGCCAGCTGCCGATTAGGGCACTAGCCTGCGGTGTCCGCCGGTATAGTCCGACCCCTGTCGAGAATACGAAGGCCGAACACGCGAAAGTGGAACAGGGTGCACCCGGTCAGTTCAGAATGGTCATCGGTGCTGCGGCGATTCCGGGCTGCGGAGCACGTGGGGCAATCGCGCGTCAATTCTTCTGTGGGGGAAAGGCTATGAGTCGCACCAGCGTCGTGCGGGTGCTCGTCTCAGTCATGGTGTTGTTCGCACCGGGGGTGTTCACCGCCTCTGCACACGCCCAACCTGGCGACGATGCGCCCGCGCCAGAGGTGGCCAGTGTGACCCTGGGTTGGGCCGACCTCGGCATGGAACGTGAACTGTTCCTCAGTCCCAACGACAGTCAGAGCTTTTCGGTGCCGGTGCCTGCGGGCCTCACCGCGACGCGGTTGCGCGGCACGATCAACACACCGTTGAACATCGACGCCGGTTACGTCGAGATCGCCGACGCCGACGGCAGGCTGCTTGGCACCGTGGATTTGCTGCCCGCCGGGCCCGCGCGGGCGCAGACACCCTTCGACGTCGACATCGCCGCAGCGCGGGTTCGGGATTCCTCGGTCGAGTTGTCCTTCACGGTGCGCGCGCTCGGCAACCCGGGTCAGTTCTCCAGCCAATACGAAGGTCAGTTCTGTGGACCCCTGCAGCAGCTGACCGTGACGAACCTGGCGACGGTGTTCTCCGGCGTCGAGCCGCCGGTGACCACCATCGCCGGTTTCTTCCCACCGGTGCTCGAGCGGGTGACGATCTACGCTCCTGACGACCCCGACGTCGCCGAGCAGCAGTCCGTGCTGCTGCTGGTGGCCACGCTGGCTCGGATCTACAACCCGCTGCCGCTGGACGTCGCTGTGGTCAACCGGCCGCGGGGCGCATCGCCGCCGCCGGCCGGTCCGCTGTCTCGGGCGGTCGTCGTCGAGCGGGGTGGCGAAGCCGGCCTGCGCGTCGAGAACGCCGGTGCTCAAGGCGCCTACCTACGCGTTTCGGGAGACGGGGACACGCTGTCCACACAGGTCTCCCTGCTCGTCGACGAACTGCAGTCGTTGGTGCAGGTGCCGACGGCGCGCGTCGACGAGGCGGGTTCCGGAGAGGTGCCCAGCAGTGACACGTTCACGTTCGCTCAACTGAATCTGAGCGGCAGGACCGAAGTGCTTCGGTCGAGCAACCTCCGGGTGGGCATCGGTCGTTCGCAGCTGGGGAACGGCCGGGTGGGCAGCGTGGCTGTGAACCTCCTCGCCGACTACACCCCGGTGCCGGACCGGGATTCCGCCGCGGTGGTCGTCCGTTCCGCAGACGGAAATGTCGTCTATCGATCCCTCCTCGACACGACCGGACGCCTGGACGCCCGCTTCGACATACCGGGGCAGACGATGGGCCAGTTCCTGAACCTGGACATCGCGCTCACCTACACCCCGCAGCAGGTGTGCGGACCCCTCATCGCGCCGATGAGCTTCCAGGTCGACCCGAAGTCGTCGCTGACGATCACGCGCGGCGGACCCCCGCTCGGCGGTTTCAACGCCCTGCCATCGGAGTTCTCCCCGAGCTTTCTGGTCGCGTTCGACGGGAGCAGTCCCGATCAGCTGGTCTACGCCGGGCGCGTGGTCGCAGCGATCGCCGGCCTGACAAACCGGCAGCTGACGCCGAAGGTGGTCGACGTCAAGACGGCGGGGGACGCGAACTCCGGTGCCCTGATCATCGCCAAATCCGCTGCGCTGGAACAGACTTCCCTGCGCCCTCCGATCAGTGGTGACGGTGCGGACGTCAGCGTCGACGATCTTCCCGCGGAACTGAGCGCCAACATCGGCGACGGACTGGGCTCGATCCAGGTGTTCGCCGACCGGCCCCGGGACCGCACCGTCGTGCTCGTGACGACGACGGACGGCTGGAATCTGGTGGATCCGCTGTTCACCTACATCGACGGCCTCGAGGGCAAATGGTCGGCGCTCAGCGGAGACGTGCTCGCCGCGGGCAGGGCCGGTGTCGCGACCAACCTCTCGATTTTCGCGCAGCCCGCCGCCGAAGACGTCGCGGAAGCATCTCCGGCGGAAACGTCACCGCCGTGGGCCCCCATCGGCATCGCCGTCGCGGTGGCGGCGGCTGTCGCGATCCTCGTCGGAATCCTGTGGTCGAGTCTGCGCCGCAGGCGCAGACAACCCGCTCCGGCTGACAACGCCCCGTCGCCACCGGCTTCTTAGCCGGGTAGATCTCCACATTTTCTTCACAATCGCTGCCCGAAAGGCCCATATCCGGCCCCTACAGTCTGATGTGTGAAGCGAATCCTGGTGGTCGAGGACGAGCCGACCATCCTGGCTGCGGTAGTCACCCGGCTGCGCGCCGAGGACTTCCAGGTGGACACCGCCGTGGACGGGCCGTCCGCGGTCGAGGCGGCCACCACGGCCCCGCCGGATCTCGTGGTGCTCGATGTCATGCTGCCCGGGTTCGACGGTCTCGAGGTGTGCCGTCGTATCCAGGCGGTGCACCCGATCCCGGTGTTGATGCTGACCGCCCGCAGCGACGAAACCGACATGCTGGTCGGTCTCGGCGTCGGCGCCGACGACTACCTGACCAAGCCATTCAGCATGCGCGAACTCGTCGCCCGTGTCCGGGTGTTGTTGCGTCGCGTGGAACGCGCCGCGACTGCTCAGGCTCTGTGGGTCGGAGACAACCGGGTGGACCTGCAGGCCCGAAGGGTGCACCGCGGTGATGACGAAATACATCTGACGAGAACAGAATTCGACCTGCTGGTCTTTCTGGCGGGACGGCCGCGCACCGCGGTATCCCGGGACGCACTCCTCGAACACGTGTGGGGCTGGGGTTCGGGGGTGGAGAGCCGCACCGTCGACACCCACGTGAAAGCGTTGCGCCGCAAGCTGGGCTCGGAGCTCATCCGCACCGTGCACGGCGTCGGTTACGCGCTGGAGTTGCCCCGCCCGATGGACGGCTCGCCGTCAAAATGACCAAGCTCAGCGATATCTGGGATCGGTTGCCCCGGCCGCTCGATCCCTTCGGCTCATTCAAGATGAAGATGGGTCTGCTCGTCGGCACCGCGATACTTCTGGCCTCGTTCACGTTCTGGATCGGAGCGAGTTGGCAGTTTCGCTACGCCCTGCTTGCCGCGCTGGCCACATCGTTGACATTCACCTACTTCCTCGCGCACGGGATGACGTCGCCGCTGCGCCAGATGACCGCGGCTGCGCGCGCCATGGCGCGCGGAGACTACAGCGTGCGCGTGCGAGCCACCGCCCGCGACGAGGTCGGACAACTCGCAACGGCCTACAACCAGATGGCCGCCGATCTCGGTGCCGCCGACGAGTACCGGCGCGGTCTGATCGCCAACGTGTCCCACGAATTGCGCACGCCGATCACCGCTTTGCATGCCCTTCTGGAAAACGTCGTCGACGGGATCGCCGAACCCGACGAGGAGACGATGCGCATGGCACTGGCGCAGACCGAGCGGCTCAGCGAGCTGGTGACGAACCTGCTCGACCTCTCCAGGCTCGAAGGCGGAGCGATCTCCCTCCAGCACAGCTCTTTTCGCGTCGGCGACTTCCTCGACGAGGCCATCTGGCACGTCACCGTCCCCAGCGAAGGAGTGCAGGTCGCGGTCCGGGTCGAGCCGCCCGATCTGGTCGCGGTCGGCGATCAGGCCCGCTTGCGGCAAGTGGTGGTCAACCTCGTCGACAACGCGATCCGACACAGCCCGGCGGGAGCCCGCGTCACGGTGTTCGCCAGGCAGACGGCGGCATCCGAATTGCGACTCGAGGTGTGCGACGAGGGGCCGGGAATCCCGCCGGCCGAACGCGAGCGAGTTTTTCAACGCTTCACCAGGGGTGCCACATCAGCGGGCGGCACGGGGCTCGGATTGGCGATCGCTCGCTGGGCGGTCGAATTGCACGGCGGCACCATCGAAGTGATGGAGGCCAGATCCGGATGCCGCATCGGGGTCACGATCCCGGCGCCGGCGCCGGGGGAGGAGACACGGTGAATCAGCCGGCGCCCATCACATATCCGCATCCGCACGGCCATCTGCCGCCACCGCCCCCGTCGCTCGGTCCGATGCTGCCGCGCTACGGCGAGCCCGGATGGTCGATCTGGCCGCACCGGCTCTGGCCGAATCCGCCGCAGGCCGCCGCGCCCCGGGCGCTCGTCCTGTGCGCGCTCATCGCCGGTGTGGTCGGCTCGGCGATCTGGCGGGTCGGCACACTGAGCGCGGGTTACGTGATGGTGGGCCTGATGGTGTTCGGTGTCGTCTACCTGACGGCAGAACGGCGCCCGAGTCGTCGTGAGTGGCTCGGAATCGTCCTGACTCTGCTGCTGCTCGCAGTGCCTGGGCTGCTGGCCGCGGAATGGCTGGGTGTGCTCTGCATCATGACGGCGTGGCTGGTCGGTTGGGGCACGCTCGCCGGCGGCCGGACCTGGACCGCAGTCCTCAGCGGTCCGTTCGTCCCGTGGGTGCTCCCCGCCCGCGTCGCCGGGTGGGTGCGCCGCGCACTCCCAGAAGACGGATTGCGTCGCGCAGGAGGGGTGAGCGCCGCGCGGATCGCGGTCGTCGCAGCCGTCACCGTGGTCCTCACCCTGGTGTTCGGAGCGCTGTTCGTCTCGGCGGATCCCGCGTTCGCCCAATTGGTGGACCACCTCGTTCCCGCCTGGCGAGGCGACGAGTTCTTCGCCCGCACAGTCGTATTCATGATCGTGGTGTGCTTCGTGCTGTTCGCCGGCTATCTGATCCGGGTGCTGCCGCGGCTCGACGCCATGGCGCCGCCGACGATGCGGCCAGTGCCGAACTGGGAATGGGCGGTGCCGCTGGCGGTACTCGACCTGCTGTTCATCGGCTTCGTGGCCGTGCAGGCGACCGTGCTGTTCGGCGGCCACACGCATGTCCTGCAGACCGAGGGTCTGACCTATGCCGAGTACGCCAGAGCGGGCTTCTGGCAGCTGCTGTGGGTATCGGCGCTGACCCTGCTCGTCCTGTCCGCCGTCATCCGCGTCGCCGGGCGTGACACGGCACAGGGTCGCCGGCTGCTGCGGATCCTGGTCGGCACGCTGTGCGTGACATCGGTCGTCGTCGTGATCTCGGCGATTCACCGGATGTGGGTGTATCAGCAGGCCTATGGCTTCAGCACCGAGCGGCTCATGGTGATCACGATCGAGTTGTGGCTCGGTGCGGTGTTCGTGTTCATCGCCGTCGCCGGTATCCGGATGACTGGACGGTGGCTACCGCGGGCGGTTCTGCTGGCGGGTGCAGTGGCACTGCTGGGGCTTGCCGCGACGAACCCGGAGCGGCTCATCGCCGACCGCAACATCGATCGCTTCGAGCAGACCGGCCTGCTGGACACCGCCTACCTGCTGCGGCTGTCCCCCGACATCGAGCCCGCGCTGGCGCGGCTGCCGGAGCCCGTGCGCGCGTGCGCGAGCTACCGGATGGCGGAGCGCGACCCGTGGTACGAGTTCAATCTGTCCCGCTGGCAAGCCTCGCGGCAGGCAGTCGACCCGCAGACGGACTGTTCTGAATACTGGTCCGACACCCGCTGACGCGGGCACGCTTACCTAGCAAGCGCTTGGTTGCTATCCTGGCCCAGTGGACAAGGCGCTTCCCAGTCGGCGCGACGAGCTGCTGCAGCTCGCTGCGACGATGTTCGCCGACCGCGGCCTGCGCGCCACCACCGTGCGCGACATCGCGGATTCGGCCGGGATTCTCTCCGGAAGCCTGTACCACCATTTCAAGTCCAAGGAGCAGATGGTCGAAGAGGTCCTCAAAGACTTTCTCGACTGGGTGTTCACCCGCTACCGCGAGACCGTCGAAAGCACGGCGGACCCGCTCGAGCGCGTCAAGGGATTGTTCATGGTCTCCTTCGAGGCCATCGAACACCGGCATGCGCAGGTGGTGATCTACCAGGACGAGGCCAAGAGGCTCAAACCGCTGACACAGTTCGGATTCCTCGAAGACCGCAACCGCGAACAGCGGAAGATGTGGATCGAGGTCCTCAAGCAGGGCGTCGCCGAGGGGAAGTTCCGCCCCGACCTCGACGTCGACCTCGTCTACCGATTCATCCGTGACACCACCTGGGTGTCGGTGCGCTGGTACCAACCCGGCGGCCCACTGACGGCCGAACAGGTCGGACGGCAGTACCTCGCCATCGTGCTCGGTGGCATAACCAACGAAGGAGTCCTCTGATGGCCACAACACCAGCGGCGTACGTCATCGATGCTGTCCGCACCGCCATCGGAAAGCGCAACGGCTCGTTGGCCGGAGTGCACCCTGTCGATCTCGGCGCTGCCGGATGGCGGGGGCTGTTCGCGCGCAACGACGTCGACCCCGGCGCCGTCGACGACGTGATCGCCGGCTGCGTCGACGCGATCGGCCCACAGGCAGGCAACATCGCACGGCTGTCGTGGCTCGCCGCGGGCTACCCCGAAGAGGTCCCCGGTGTCACCGTCGACCGCCAGTGCGGCTCCAGCCAGCAGGCCATCTCGTTCGGCGCGCAAGCCATCATGTCGGGCACTGCCGACCTCATCGTCGCCGGTGGCATGCAGAACATGAGCCAGATCCCGATCAGCTCCGCGATGACCGTGGCCGAGCAGTTCGGATTCACCTCGCCGACAAACGAATCCAAGAGCTGGCTGCACCGTTACGGCGACCAGGAGATCTCCCAGTTCCGAGGCGCCGAGCTGATCGCAGAGAAGTGGGACATCTCCCGCGAGGACATGGAGCAGTTCGCGCTGACCAGCCACCAGCGCGCGCAGGCGGCCATCCGCGCCGGACACTTCGAGAACGAGATCATCGATGTGGACGGCTTCGCGATCGACGAGGGTCCACGCGACACGTCGCTGGAGAAGATGGCAGGCCTCAAGACGCTCGTCGACGGCGGCCGACTGACCGCGGCGATGGCCAGCCAGATTTCGGACGGGGCGAGTGCGGTGCTGCTGGCCTCCGAAAACGCGGTCAAGACACACAATCTGAAGCCGCGAGCCCGCATTCACCACATCAGCGCCCGCGGCGCCGATCCGGTCTTCATGCTCACCGGCCCGATCCCCGCGACGCGCTACGCCCTCGACAAGACCGGGCTCTCGATCGACGACATCGACACCGTGGAGATCAACGAGGCTTTCGCGCCGGTGGTTCAGGCCTGGCTCAAGGAGACGAAGGCCGACCCCGAGAAGGTCAACCCCAACGGCGGCGCCATCGCGCTCGGGCATCCGCTCGGCGCAACGGGTGCAAAGCTTTTCGCGACCATGCTGAACACGCTGGAGCGCACGGGCGGCCGCTACGGACTGCAGACGATGTGCGAGGGCGGCGGCACCGCCAACGTCACGATCATCGAAAAGCTCTGACCCACCGCTCGCCGGACTCAGTGGTCGTGCAGGATGACGCCGCGGATGTTGCGGCCCTCGCGCATGTCCTCGTAGCCCTCGTTGACCTCGGCGAGCTTGTACTCGTGGGTGACCGTCTCGTCCAGCAGGAGCTTGCCCTCGCGGTAGAGCGACAGCAGCCGGGGGATGTCGGCGCGCGGGTTGGCCTCGCCGTAAAGGCTTCCCAGTAGCCGTTTCTGGAACAGCGTGAACATCATCATCCCGAGCGTGGGGGAGCTGTCAGCCATCGTCGACAGCGCCGTCATCACGACCGCCCCGCCCTTACGGATGATGTTGGCCGCGTCCTCCAGCATCGAGCCCTCCAGCAGGCCGACAGTGAGGATCGCCGAATCCGCCATCACACCCCGGGTGAGCTCGGCCACCAGCGCGGTCGCCTCGGGAAGTGACGTGACGAAATGGGTCGCTCCGAGCTGAATCGCCTTCTCTCGCTTCTGTTCTACAGGCTCGACCACGACGATCTTCTCGGCTCCCGCCAGCCTCGCCCCCTGCACCGCACCGCTGCCGATGCCGCCGAACCCGATCACGACGACCGTGTCACCGGGCTGCACATCAGCGGTGTTGACCGCCGAACCCCACCCCGTGGTGACACCGCAGCCCAGCAGGCAGGCGCGAGACAACGGGATGTCGTCGTCGATCTTCACTATCGACGCCTCGGGCACGGTGCCGTACTGCGAGAAGGTGCCGACGAGCGCCATCACGCCGATGTCCTGGCCGTTGGCGTGATGACGACGGTAGGTGCCGTCGAGTTGGGTGCCCGCCATGATCATCGCGCCGAGATCGCACAGGTTCTGATGTCCCGTCGAGCAGAAGCGGCAGCGACCGCATGCGGGCAGGAACGACGCGACGACGTGGTCCCCGGGCGCGAGTCCGACGACTCCGGCGCCGACCTCCCGGACGATTCCAGCCCCCTCGTGTCCGCCGATCAGCGGGAGCGGCGCGGGAAGATCACCGGTGCGGATGTGCTCATCGGAGTGGCACAGGCCGGTGGCCTCCCAGGAGACCAGCACCTCGCCGTCACCCGGTGGGTCAAGGTCGATTTCTTCGACGGTCCAGTTGGACCCGTACTCCCACAGAATGGCGGCATTGGTCTTCACCGGGCCGAGTTTATGAATCCCGGGGACCCGCCGTGGCCGTAACGACCGGATCAGTTCGCCGAGAGGACCAACCCCGCCATGGCGACCAGCCAGCTCGCGAAACTGCCCACCAGGAAGTACTCGGTGACCTCGTCGATGCCGGAGGCCGCGGGATCGTCTGCGTCTTTGCGCTGCGCGTTGAGCTCCGGGAAACGAATGATTCCCTTGGCGGCGATCACCGCCGACGCAGCACCGAGTTGGCCGCCCAGCCCGAGCCCGACGATGAGCAGGCGCTCCATCGGACCCAGGAGCCTGCCGCCCTTGAGCCTGTCGGACGGCTGCGGTTGGCCTGCCGGGCGAACCGCCCCCACCGCGCCGAGGATCAGACGAACCAACTGATTGGCCGTCACGAGCTGGAGCAGCAGCACCCCGAGAATCATCGCGGCGCGATCCGGGTCGAGGTCGGGGACCAGGTCGACCCATCCCAGCCACGGTTTGACGATGCCGCCCACCGGTGACGTCCAGCCGGCGAGGATCAGCGGCACGGCGAGCCCGACACCGAAGACGGTCAGCGCTCTGCCCTGGTGGGCGCCGGTGCGCTCGGCCTTCGCGCCAAAGTACACCCAGGCTGTCGACACCGCCGCCGACCAGATCAGCAGCACGATGTCGCCCAGGTGCCACAGCCCCGCGAGTGCTGCGCAGGCGACCACGGTGAGCGGCCCGGCAACCAGGGGTGGCCAGCGGCGTCGCGTCAGCTTCGAGCAGATGTCGGCGATGCCGAGCGCGATCAGAAGCACGGCGAGGACACTCACGGCACCCCCCGGAGTTCCTGCGCCGCAACGAGGATCAGATCGACGCCGGCGCGGTTCGCACGCTGGGACACGGCCGAGGCGCTGATGCCCTCCGTCATGGCCAACTCCTTCTTCGACCGGCCCGCCCGCAACCCCGTCAGGATGCGCAGCGACCTCTCATCCAGCGATCCAAGCAAATGGTCCCGACACATCAGCGCCGCGTTGACGGCGTGTGGCTCGGCTCCGGTCCCCGCAAGGTTGCGAAATGCAGTACGTACCAGGGACGAGCCTGAATGTTGCTGGGCCGCCGCGGTCCACTCGATGGCTTCTCGTGCCGCCCACCAGCCCGGCCCGTCCTGGATGCCGGACGCGTCGTCGAGTTTGGCGACGTCGCCCCAGCCGATCCCGAACCGGATGTCGATATCGGGTGCCAGGCTCAGACGGAGGGTCAGCGCGGCATCGATCGCGTACCCGACCGTGCGAAAGGTGCCCTGGAACTCGTCGCCGACCGTCAGGCGGGGAGGGTCGAGAGCATCATCTGCGACGGCGGCCAGGGCCGCACCCAGGCGACGATGAAGCTCGCGGCGGTCGGGGAACTCGCGCGAACCCACCACGTCACCGATCAAAGTCGCCACCGGCGATGAAGCGCCAATCTTCATCGGAGACATATGAAGATAATAGCTTCACTAAATCAGAATGAAGCTATTGTCTTCATTCTGTGATGTAGGTGGTGGCTTTCCGCAGCTGGTCGACGGCCTCGGCAACTATGGACGGCACCAGCTCGGCGCACGACGGCAGATCGTCGATGATTCCGGCCACCTGGCCAGACGCCAGCACACCCGCCTCGGTGTTGCCCTCGACCAGGCCCGCTTTGAGCAGCATCGGGGTGTTGGCAGCCATCACGACCTGCGACCACGTCAGGTCCTTGCCGTGCCGCATGGCCAGGCCGTCGGTGATCATCGACTTCCACGTCATGCCGGACATCTTCTTGAACTTCTGCGCGTTGAGCACCGCGGCGGACAGGCCGCGGATCGGCGATCCGCTCTCGAGCTTCTCGACCAGCCCCGTGCGCAGGACCCGGTGCGGCATCCCGTCGACCTTCGTCGAGACGACGGTGCCGTCCAGCGCGGCCTGCAGGTATCTCTGCTTGACCGCATCGGGGACGGTCGAGTCCTTGGTCAGCAGGAAGCGCGTGCCCATCGCGACACCCGCGGCACCGTAGGACAGTGCGGCCGCCAAACCTCGGCCATCGAAGAAGCCGCCCGCGGCGACCACCGGCATGCCGGTATCGGCGACGGCGTCGAGCACCGACGGCAGCAGCAGTGTGGTCGCGATCGGACCTGTGTGCCCGCCGCCCTCGCCGCCCTGCACGATGACGGCGTCCGCGCCCCAGCCCGCGACCTTCTTGGCGTGCTTGGCCAGGCCCACCGAAGGAATGACAACCACGCCGGCGTCCTTCAGCTTTGCGATGAGGTCGGGTTTGGGAGCCAGGGCGAAGGAGGCGACTTTGACTCCTTCGCGGATCAGGAGGTCGACGCGGTCGTTCGCGTCGCCGGCGTCGGCACGGATGTTGATGCCGAACGGCTTGTCGGTGGCGGCTTTCACCTTGGCCACCGCTGTCGTCAGTTCCTCGAGCGTCATCGTGGCCGACGCGAGAATGCCGAGGCCGCCCGCGTTCGAGGTCGCCGCGACGAGGCGGGCACCGGCGACCCAGCCCATGCCGGTCTGCACGACGGGATGCTCGATGCCGACCAGTTCGGTCAGCGCAGTCTTGAGCGACGTCACTTTACTTCTCGCACTTCGCGGTCCCTCAGCCCTTTAGGGTCGATCACCTCGCGCAGCAGCCGCTGCTCTTCGCCTGAGGGCAGTCGGGTCGTCTCGGCCTCGCCGAGGCCGTGTACCTCGAACGACGTGTTCTCGGCGACCTGCTCGGCGTCCACACCGGGATGCAGCGACACCGCTCTCATCTGGTGGTCTGGTCCGTTGAAGTCGAAGACGCCGAGATTGGTGACCACCCGGTAGACGTTGACGAACCGGTACGCGGGATTGTCCGGATCGACCTTGTCCCAGCCGATGCCGGACACGATGTCGACCGACTCCCCGAACACCCGCTTGCTGTGATTGCCCACCCAGTAGCTGGTCGCGTGGTTGATGGTGTTTCCCGGTGCGCCGCGCACCCCGAACATCTGACGCGTCGGGTGTTGCAGCGGGCCGAACGCCGACAGGTTCTGGTTGCCGTAGCGGTCGATCTGATTGGCCCCCATCACAACATGCCGCCTGCCCCACGCCAGCGTCTCGAATACGCGGCCGAACGGCATCCATCCCTCGATCGCGGCCGAGGCCCCGATGGCTGGTGTGTCGGCGATAAGGCGGGCCTCGCCGTCGGAAAGCACGATGTCGGGGGAGAAGGTCAGCCGCGCCAGCCTGGCGCCGATCGACACGATCGTCGTCATCGGGCTGACCATGATTTCGCCTGCGTCACGGAACAATTCGGCGCATGCGACGGCGCACACCTCGGCGCGGGTGGTGGAGATCACTTGGACGCCTCCAGGTCATTCGTGAAGGTGCGGACAGCTGCTTGGTAATCGGCCTCGCTGCCCGACAGGTAGGTCTTGACGAACTCGGCCCACGTCTCGTCCGAAGCGGCGGCCTCGGCGTAGTGCCGCTGGAACTTCTCGTCGCGACGGTAGTCGGGCTCGGCGGTGGTGAAATGAGCGCCATTGGGTGCCTCGACGACGGTGTCGACCATCATGCGGTTGATCAGCAGTGCTTGCGGTGGAACGGATTTCACCAGCTCTTCGGTCGAGACCACCTTTTCGACCGACAGCAGGCGCTTCCCGGCGGACATCAGGAACAGGTCGTCGAAATAGGGGTCGATTCCGGTGTAGGCCGCGTTGCCGCGCTGATCGCCGAGGTTCATGTGCACGAGCGCCACGTCCAGGTTCAGCGCGGGCATGGCGATCAGTTCCTCGTCTCCATACGGAGATCGCACGGTTTTGAGCTCATCTCCCCAGAAGGCGCGGACGTCACTGCCCAGCCCGGCGCGGATCGGCAGGAACGGCAACCGTTGCGCGGCGGCCTGAAGACCGCAGCGCAACATGCCTTCATCCATCTCGCGCGACTCGATCGAGCCCGAGGTGCGGGCCTTGGCGAACCACGGGTCGTAGAAGGGCGGGGAATCCAGCGAGACGAATCCGTAGTAGGCCCGCTTGACCTTGCCTGCCGAGCAGAGCAGCCCGAGGTCGGGGCCGCCGTAGGTCACGACGGTCAGGTCGGTGACGTCGGTGCGCAGCAGCGCGCGGATGAACGCCATCGGCTTACGGCGCGACCCCCAGCCGCCGATGCCGATCGTCATGCCGCTTTCAATCGAGGACACCGCCTCGTCGAGCGTCGTTCTCTTGTCTGCCATTACTTGGATCCCTTGTCCGTACCGGCGAACGCGTCACGATGCTCGTCGGAGACGCCCGCCAGGTTCAGTTCGAACGTAAAACCCTGCTCCATGCGGTATCTCGCATTGACCGGCTGGATGTCGATGAAGTTGAGCGCTTCCTTGGCGGCACGGATCACGCGAGTGTCCTTGGCGGCGATGTCGCGAGCCACGCGTAGTGCGGATTCGTCGAGATCGGCGCGCGGCACCACCTCGTGCACCGAACCGAAATGGTGCAGGGTCTCGGCGCTGACGGTGGCCGCGGTGAAGAACAGTCGGCGCATCATGTGTTGGGGCACCAGGCGGGACAGGTGGGTCGCGGCACCGAGCGCGCCACGTTCGACCTCGGGCAGCCCGAACTTGGCGTCGTCGGACGCGACGATCACGTCGGCATTGCCGACGAGACCGATGCCGCCGCCGACACAGAACCCGTTGACGGCGGCGACCACCGGCACGGCGCACTCGTAGACCGCGCGAAAGGCCTCGAAGCATCCGCGGTTGGCGTCGATGAGCGCGGTGAAGCCCTCGGTCTTCTGCATCTCCTTGATGTCGACGCCCGCGTTGAATCCGCGGCCCTCGGCGCGCAGGATCACGACGTGCGTGCTCTGGTCGCGTCCTGCAGTAGTGATCGCGTCGGCCAGTTCGAACCAGCCGCGCGACGGGATGGCGTTGACCGGCGGATAGTCGACCGTGACCGAGACGATGCCCGGCTCCACGGACTTTGTGGTGATTGGCATGCAAACTCCTGGGTCGCTACCTAAGCAAGCACTTGCTTGGTACGCTAGCACAGTGACTGACACCGTCGACAGTGCCGTTGCGGGCATCTCCCTGGGGCTGACCGGGCGCATCGCGCTCGTCACCGGAGGGGTGCGCGGTGTGGGTGCCGGGATCAGCCGAGTCTTCGCGGCTCAGGGAGCCACCGTGGTGACCTGCGCGCGCCGGCCGGTCGAGGGCTCTCCCTACGAGTTCCGTCCGTGCGATATCCGCGACGACGCCGCCGTCAAGGAACTGATCGACGGGATCGTCGCCGACCACGGACGCCTCGACGTCGTGGTGAACAATGCCGGCGGTTCGCCCTACGTACTCGCCGCCGATGCGTCGGCCAAATTCAGCACCAAGATCGTCGAACTGAATCTCCTTGGCGCGCTGTCGATCTCACAACATGCCAACGCCGTGATGCAGACCCAGGAAACGGGTGGATCCATCATCAACATCACCAGCGTGAGCGGACGCCGTCCCACCCCGGGCACCGTCGCCTACGGGGCGGCGAAGGCAGGCATGGAGAGCATGACCTCGACGCTGGCCGTGGAGTGGGCGCCGAAGGTCCGTGTCAACTCCGTCGTCGTCGGCATGGTCGAAACCGAACAGTCCGAGCTCTTCTACGGCGACGCCGACTCGATCGCCGCGATATCGAAGAACGTGCCGCTGGGTAGGCTGGCCAAACCTGAGGACATCGGTTGGGCCACAGCATTTCTTGCCTCGCCCGCGGCGTCCTACATCAGTGGTGCCTCACTGGAGGTGCATGGCGGCGGGGAGCCGCCGCACTACCTGTCGACCACGAGTGCCGACATCGCAAAATGACGTTTCAAAAGAGGAGTTAAGCAATGGGATTGCTCGACGGCCGCGTGGTCATCGTGACGGGTGCCGGTGGCGGAATCGGACGGGCGCACGCCCTGGCGTTCGCCGCGGAGGGGGCGCGGGTCGTCGTCAACGACATCGGCGTCGGCCTCGACGGCTCGGCCGCCGGCGGTGGTAGCGCCGCCCAGTCCGTCGTCGACGAAATCACTGCCGCCGGAGGCGAAGCCGTGACCAGCGGTGCCAACGTCGCCGACTGGGCCCAGGCCGAAGGCCTCATCCAGACCGCCATTGAAAGCTTCGGCGGCCTCGACGTTCTGGTCAACAACGCCGGGATCGTGCGCGACCGCATGTTCGCCAACACCAGCGAAGAGGAATTCGACGCCGTCACCGCGGTGCACCTCAAAGGCCACTTCGCCACGATGAAACATGCCGCCGCGTATTGGCGGGCGCAGTCCAAGGCCGGCGAGTCGGTCGATGCGCGCATCATCAACACGAGCTCCGGCGCCGGCCTGCAGGGCAGCGTCGGGCAGGCCAACTACAGCGCCGCCAAGGCGGGCATCGCCGCACTGACTCTTGTGGCCGCGGCCGAGATGGGACGCTACGGCGTGAGCGTCAACGCGATCGCGCCGTCGGCCCGCACACGGATGACCGAGACCGTCTTCGCCGACATGATGGCCACGCAGGACAAGGATTTCGACGCGATGGCGCCTGAGAACATCTCACCGCTGGTGGTGTGGCTGGGCTCCGTCGAGTCCCGCGACGTCACCGGCAAGATGTTCGAGGTCGAGGGTGGCAAGATCCGGGTGGCCGAGGGATGGGCGCACGGGCCGGAGATCGACAAGGGCGCCAAATGGGACCCCGCCGAACTCGGTCCGGTCGTCGCCGATCTGCTCGCCAAAGCGCGGACCCCGGTTCCCGTTTACGGGGCCTGAGTTCCGGGCCCTACTTCGCGAATATCCGGTCCGTCGCCAGTTGCGCCAGATCGCGCAACGTCGTCACGTGACCCGATGTCCACTGACGGGGACCGGTGTCCCACACGCACAAAGTGCCGATGGCATGCTCACCGCCGTCGATCAGCGGGATGCCGAGATAGGACACGACGGTGCCGTCGGTGACCGCGGGGTTGTACTTGAGCACCGGGTCTTCCCGGGCGTCGGAAATCACCAGCGGCTGCCCCGACGCGACCGCGTACTGACACACCGATCGGTCGATCGAGGTCTGCCGATCTTCCGGTGCCTCTGCGGGCGAGCCGTGCATGCTGACAAAGAACTGCCGGTCGATGTCGACCAGCGAGATGGCCGCCCCGGGTGCCGCCAGGGCGCTCGCGGCCATGTCCGTGATGCGGTCGTAGACCTGCTCCCGCGGTGCATCGAGGAGCCCGGTGGCATAGAGGGCCTCGAGCCGTTCGGGGTCCGCGACCACCGACTGCGGTCCCGCGGACTGCTCAGCGACGCTGATATCGGCGTCGGACAGGTGTGCCAGCAACTCGCGATGATCTTCTTTGCGACGCGTGACGTCGGCCATCAGTTGGGCGGCGACCGCCTGGGCGACGTACTCGTCCGCAGTCTGCTGAGCCTTCGCTGCCTGCTCTTCGACCATGCTGTTGAGCCAGGCGTCGAAGCCGGGTAGTGAGATCACTCACTAACGATAAGCCCGCGAAGCGGTTGTTGACGCACTTGTTGAAAACGATCAAGTGAAACGTGCTACGAGTCGGGGATCGGCCGTCAGCAAACGGCTGAGACTGCCTGCGTGACGATGGCGCCCATCTTTTTGCGGAAGACCTCCGGCGCGAACCGTTCGGCGTGCATCCGGATCGCCACAGGATCGAACTCGCCACGGTCGAAGGACGCGAGCGCGTCGCAGAAGTTACCGATCACCTCACCGTCGTCGCCTGGCCGCACGAAGGTCCCGGTGTGGCCCTCGACCACACTGTCGAGCGCGCCGCCGACGCCCAGGGCGATGACCGGTGTCCCGCAAGCCATTGCCTCCACCGGGGTGATGCCGAAATCCTCTTCGCCCGGCATGAGCATCGCCTTCGCTCGCCGATACAGGCTGCGGAGTTCGTCGTCGGACACCCGGCCCAGGAAGGTGATGTCCGCACCATCGGCGAGTTCTCTGCAGCGGATCGACTCGCGTCCATCGCCTGCGACGATCAGCCGCACACCGGCGGCGGCAGCGGCTCGGATCGCGACGTCCGGTCTTTTGTACGGCACGAGTCGACCAGGTAGAAGAAAGAAGTCCTCGCGTTGCTCGGCCGGATCCGGCTTGTAGAAGTCGATGTTGACCGGTGGATGGACGACATCGGCAGTGCGGCCCCATTGGGCCTGGATTCTCGCCGCGACCGCGGTGCTGTTGGCTACCACAGTGGTGATCTTCGGAACCGATGCCAGTTCGGTTCTCATCGCCAGTCGCGACAACAGTTCGAGCGCGAGCCAGCCGGGGCGTGACGACGACTCCTCGGCGCGCATGCTCTTGTCCCAGGCCCACCTCGCCGGCGAATGGACGTAAAGCACAGTCGGTTTCGCGCTGGCGGCATCTGCCGCGGCGACTGCGAAAGCATGGTGGCTGATGATGACGGCGTCTGCCGAGGAGAAGTCGCATCGCCTGAGCCAGGTGGGCACCAGCGGTAGAAGCGGAGCATAGCTGCGGTAGCCGGTCATCCGGTACAGCGAGGACAGCGAACCCGTCTTCACCTGAGATAGGAACGGAGCGGCGACGCGAAGATCGGCGATGGGGATGGCGACCGGGGCGTCGGGCCATTCGCGGGACAATGCCGTGACGACGTGCTCGGAGCCGGCGATCTCGGTCAGTCTCTCGTGGACGAGCGCCACCTTCATCATGGCCTCCCCACCGCATTCGACACTCGGGCAGGCAATCGTCCCCCCGCTCGTGTTAGCTCGGTACGTCGTATCTTAGAGGCGCCGACGCAATTCGTTTGCGGATCACGAAGTTCGCCTCAGTTAGCTGGTTCGCGGCGGCCGATAGTCCAATTTGCGAAATTCAGAACGTGCGATGGGCAAGTGTGCGGTGCTGCGGGTTGCCGAGTGATTGTTCAAGATCCGCGACACAGGTGCCACGATAGTGGCTAACTGCGAACGCAAAGACCCGCTCCTGCAATCAGGTTGACTGCGGCAGGTCTGCATTGCAGCAAAGTTGCTGTACGCACGTCGGCCTCCGCTGGGTCCGCCGGCGGTGCCCCAGCGCCCGCAGTCGATGATGAAGTCGCCGGAAAATCGTCCGGGACAGACAGCGAATGTGACCCGTCATCCGTTAGCCGAGCGCGGCCGCCGGGCAGTCGCAACCCCGCGGCCCTCACCGCCAACACGGACGAAGGCCAGTGTGCTGCGGCCGGCTGTGGCGACCGTGTGACCCGCAGCGCGCCCGTAGGCTCTTGCCCAGTTGTCCCTGACACGCTCCCGGGTCCGCGCATCGCAGGTACGATCGGGACCCGACATTCCGATCGGGGTACGGGGGACGGAACGAATGGAGCCGCTGCAGGGCCAACGCCGTGCCCTGCGGTTCGCGTTCCTCACCGAGCTCTACTATCCGAGCGTTGGCGGGCAAGAGATCTTCTTCCAGGAGCTGGGGGAAGCGATGATCCGCCGCGGCCACCACGTCGATGTCTTCTGTATCGGCCACCAACCCGGCCTCGCCGACGACGAGACGATCAACGGCGTGAGGGTCCGCCGCAATCCCAACAGCGGTCGCTACAAGGCTCCTCGAATAGCCGCCATGCGCCGCGATTGGGCTGACATCGTCCGATTCAGTGCCACCGTGCGGCGCCTCGCGAGTCGCGAGCAGTACGACTTCTTCCTGCTCAACGAGTGGCCCCTCATGCACGTCACCGCGCTTCCCAGAGCCGTCAGGGCGCGCAGCGCGGTGCATTGGTGCGAAATCCGCGAAGACCCGTTCCTGAGTCTTCTCCAGGCGCAGCTACCCAAATGGGTAGGGATGAACTTCGCTGTCAGTGAAGCGGTCGCCGAGGCGATACGCGAACAGTCGCAACGGGATTGCGGCGTCCTTCCCAGCGGGATCGTCGCGTCCCGGTACCGCGCCGCACCGCGTGCAGAACGTTCCGGAGCGCTCTACGTCGGCCGACTCGCCCCGCACAAGAACCTGCCCCTGCTGATCGACGCATTCGCTCTCGCGGCCGATCGCGGCTTCTCGGGTGATCTGGTGATCGCCGGAGACGGGCCGTCGCGAGGCGATATCGAAGACCATGCACGCCGGTCTCCCGTCGCCGCACGGATCCGCGTCCTCGGATCCGTTGACGAGGAGCAGAAGATCGACCTGCTGTCGCGATCCGTGGTGCTCGGAATGCCCAGTCGCCGAGAGGGTTTCCCCCGGGTGATCGCCGAGGCGATGGCCAGCGGGCTACCCGTGGTGACCGCCGACTTTCCAGAGAACGGCGCCACGGACGTCGTCAAGCAGTACGGAGCCGGGGTGGTCTGCGGCACCGCGGAGGCGGAGTTCGCCGAGGCGCTGCTGACGGCCGAGGCCGATTGGGACGTCTATTCGCACGCCGGTGTGAGCGGCGCCGATTCGCTGGACTGGTCGCACATCGCGAAGACATTGGAGACGCACGCCCTCGCAGTCGCGGGGCGAAGCAAGGCTTGAGACGCGAGAGGCGGGGTAGGGCATGCGAATCATGGTCACGGGTGGTGCAGGTTTCGTCGGCAGAGAACTGGTGCGCCACCTCAAATCTCGTGCCGATGTGGTGGTTGCCGACCTGCTGCGGTACGGCACCCCCGAATGGCTGGAGGGCGAGCCGGACGGGTTCACGTTCCGCCGCGTCGACATCCGCGACGCGGCTGCCACGAAGGCGCTGATCGAGGACGTCGCTCCTGACGTCATCGTCCATCTCGCCGCGATCCACTACATCCCCGAGTGCGACAGCGACCCGGCCAACGCCGTCGCGACGAACGTGACCGGCACGGTCAACCTGCTCGCCGCGTGCGCTCCGGGCACCCGCTTCGTGTTCGCCAGCAGCGGCGCGGTGTATCGGCCCGATGAGGCAGCTCATCGCGAATTCGATTCCGTGGTGGAACCTGTGGACATCTACGGCTACACCAAGGAGCAGGGCGAGGTGTACGTGCGTGCACTCGCTGCCAGTCGCGGACTCCGCGGGGTGATCGTCCGTCTGTTCAACGTCATCGGCCCGGGTGAGACCAACCCCCACCTTCTTCCCGCCATTGTCGTCCAGTTGCGCGACAATCCGGAGGCCATCTATCTCGGCAACACCTGGCCCAAGCGCGACTACATCGATGTCCTCGACGCCGCAAGCGGTTTCGCGGCCGCCGCGCTCGGGTCCTCCCCGGACGCAGGCATGTGCGAGGTGGTCAACCTTGGCAGCGGCAACCAGTACTCGGTCAACGAGATCGTCGACCGGATGCGCTCGGTGCTCGGCCTGGAATTCGAGGTGCGCCAGGACGAGAGCCGGATGCGCGCGGTGGACCGCCCATTCCTGGGCGCGGACATCTCACGGATCAAGGACGTCTTCGGCTGGAGCCCCGAGCATGAGCTCGACGAGACCCTCAAACGCATGTGGGACAAACCCGACTTCCTGCCTCAGCTGGAAGGGCGTCTCACGTAGCCATGTCTGCATCGTCGGTGGGTGGACGCGTCGACCTCCTCTTCGACGCCCGTCACCTCCGCCAGAGCGGCATCGGCACGTACATCGGCACGTTGCTTCCCCATCTGGAGGCCGTGTTCGCCGAACGCGGGATGACGCTGGCGGTCCTGGTCAACGAGCACGCGACGCCGCCGTTGCGGGAAAGCACGACCGTCGTCTCCGAACACGAGGTGGCGCCGATGTATTCACTGTCCGAGCAGAGGGCGTGGCACCGCGCCCTGAAAAGCGTTCGCCCACGCGGATTCTGGGTACCTCACTATCCATTCCCGTTCGCGTCCTTCAGCCCCGGTAACCGCACGACACTGTTGTTCGTCACCGTGCACGACACCCTGCACATCATGAAACAGGAAGTCAGCGGCCATAACCGGGCGCGGCAAGCCTACGCCCGCGTGATGCTCAACCTGGACGTGCGGCGGTCCCGCAAGATCTTCACGCCGTCGCTGGCGACCGCCGCCTGTCTGACGGACATGGCACCGTCGGCACCGGTGATGGTGACCCCGATTCCGGTCGACGACGAATGGTTCACTCCGGCGGATCCGAGCCTTGCACCCGTTGCGGGGCCGTACATCCTCTACGTGGGCAACACCAAGTGGCACAAGAACCTGCCGCTGCTGCTCACCGCGTACGCCGAAGCGATACAGGAGATTCCGCAGAAGCTCGTGATCGCAGGCAGCGGTGAAGCGCTGCGTGACGGGGACGACCGAGTGGGTGCGCTCGCTGCTCGGCTGGGCGATCGCGTGGAGGTGATGGGTCGCCTCGACTTCGCCGTTCTGCGCGCACTGGTCGCAGGGGCCGATTTTCTGGTCATGCCATCGCTACACGAGGGTGCCGGTCTTCCGCCGATCGAAGCGATGGCTTCTCGCACCGGGGTTCTCGCATCCGACATCCCTGCATTGCGTGAGACGTGCGGTGACGGTGCGGACTACTTCAATCCCTACGACGCGGAATCCCTGGTGCCGCTCCTGCGCAAGTACGGGGCCAGTGACGGCGACCGTACCGAACTCGCCGCACGTGGCTGGGCCCACGTCACCAACCGCCAGTCGGACCTGTCGCTGCGGCCGGCCGCCGAAGCGGTGGCCGACGAACTCGGCAAGTCCTGATCGCCTCAGCCCTGCGCTGATTCGATCAGCGCGTCCGCGGCCGGCTTGGGGCTGAGGTCTTCGTGCAGCACACCGAAATTCTGCTCGGTGTCGGCGAGGTCCGGTCCGCCGTCGACCAGTTCGTAGTAGATCAGCGGACCCGCCCATTCCCATTGGGCGGCCTGCTTGCGGGCTTCCAGCAGCGCGTTCGCCTGGTCATCTTCGGAGACCGCGTGGGGTCCGTCACCTGTTGGCGCGCCGAACTCGGTGATCCAGATCTTCTTCGCGCCGTCTCCATGGCGTTCCATCACAGCCCGCAGTGCGGGCAGGTCCTTGAAACCGCCGGTCATCCGCTGCGGGTCGTCCATCGGAAGCGCGGGAAAGCTGTAGGGGTGTGCTGCGACTCCATCGGCGCGCTTGGCGGCGCCGTTGGCGTAGAGCTGCTCGAGGTAGTCGGCAGGCGCAATCTCGGCGTCCGGTTCCTCGAATTTAGGGCCGAGACCGCCGATGAGGATGGTGGAATCCGGGTGGACCTCCCGGATCGCGTCCGCGGCGACCCAGAACAGGGTCCCGTACTCGTTGATCTCGGGGCGCGGCGGCCAGAAGTTCGTCGTGTTCGGTTCGTTCCAGATCTCCCAGCTGTGCACGCCGCGCGGTGCGTAGCGCTCGGCGGTGGTACGCACGAAAGACGCCCATTCGGAGAGGTTTTCGGGCCGAGAGCGACGCGCCGCGACGCTGTCCCCCGGCGTGGAGGGGCGGGCCCATTCCGGGGTGAAGGACACGACAGCCAACACCTTGATTCCGCGGGACGCGGCTTCGTCGACAACCAGGTCGGGGTAGGACCAGTCGTACTGCCCGCGTCGGGTTTCCACCGCAGACCAGTCGATGTCCACCCTGACCCAGGTCGCCTTCATCGCCGACATGACATCGAATTGACGCTTGACGGCAGTGCTGTCGGCGCCGCGCGAGTGCAGGGTCATCCCGATCTCGACCTGCGGGGTGGGCGTTCCGCAGGACAGGGCAGCGAAACCGACCAGGACCACCGACAGCAGACGAGCGAAGATCCTGTGCCCGGGGGTCATCGGAGAATCGCTCGATTGTCTTCCTTGTTCGAGAACGTCCGTCCCAGCACGCCTTCGGTGCGGCCGATCAGCAAGGCGAAACCCTCGCCGACGCCGAACTTCTTCGGGTTCCGGATCGGCATCAGGGCGGCGGCCACCAGGTGCGCTGCCTTGTACCAGAGTGGGTAATTCCACGTCCGCAGAACGTAACCGGCGCCGCGTCCGTAGCTTCGCTGTTTGCGACGGCGCTCCTGGGGCGGCAGGTGGGCGAACTCCGTCTGCGCATGCACCACGATGTCGCCCACCCACGCCACCGAAAGATCTCCGCGTTCGGCCATCCGGAGCAACAGATCGGGGCCTTCGCCGGACTGCCACGGGGTGTCCGCACCTGAACCGAAAGCGAGGTTCCAGCCGCCCACCGCCTCGAACGCGTCACGCCGCAGGAGGGTCGCGGGCTCCATCGCTCCCCACACGGTGCGCCGGTTCGGTTCGGTTCCGGGCGCAGGTAGGGGGTTCCTGGGCCCTTCCCTGTCGACCAGTTGCACGGCCACGACGGTTGTCGGTGGCCGGCAGTGCCGCCCGATCCGTTCCAGGAAATCCCTGTCGACGCGGCTGGTGTCGTTGGGGAACCACAACCAGTCGACGTCCCCGGCGATCACCGCAGCTGCCGCGTTGCGGCCGTTGGAGATTCCACGCGGGCTGACCACGGTGCGGATCTGCAGTGTGTCGGCGAACGGTGCGACCACGGCAGCCAGCTCCGCGGACTGCGCGGCGTCATGGTGGGCGATCCCTACCACCTGCGGAGGGTGGGTTTGTGCTGCGAGGTCGCCGAGGAGCTCACGAAGTGCAGGCCACCGTCCTACCGTCGTGATGGCGACACCGATTCGCGCGCCACCCGATTCCGGCACGCTGTCGCCCATGCAACCGAGCGTAGTCGACGGTTTGCTGGCCCGAGGTCCAACGCTAGACCGGGTCGCAGATCAGGATGGGTATCTTGCGGTCGGTGTAGGACCGGTAGTTCGCGAAGTCGGGATAGATCGCATCCAGCTTGGGCCAGTACTGGTCACGCTCGGCGTCGGTGGCGTCCCGGGCGAGGAGCTTCAGCTTCTCGCTCTTGTACTGGAAGGTGACCGCAGGATTGGCCTGAATGTTCAGATACCACATGGGGTTCGTCGCGCGTCCGCCCTGCGAGGCGACCAAGACGATGCGATCGCCCTCGCGCAGGAACAGCAGGGGACTGTCGCGGGGCTCGCCGGACTTGCGGCCGATCGTGGTCAGGATCCCCACCGGTGGCGGCGCCGAGAAGCGGTTCGACCCGCCGCGCCACTTCGCTCCCAGCCGTCCGCCCGTGGCCTTGTAGACCCAGGTGTTGAACCGGGACATCCATTTGATGCCGGTGCCCACCGCTTTGGAGTTAAGGCCTTCGACCTGCTTGGGGCTCAGGGGTTTCGGGGGCTTCGGGCTCTCGGCCATGCGGGGATCCTAACGGGCGAGAAAGGGACGGATGGACGCGTTGATGTGGTGGATCTGTGCGCGTCCGGAAGGGTCGTCGGCCGGGATCAAAAATGTCTCGTCGATGCGGGCGCCGACGCTGCGGCCCGCAAGCCTCGGTTTGGTCGACAGTTCGAACCGTGCTCGCACCGTGTCTCCGTCAACAGTGAACTCCGGCGTCGTCACGGCTTTGATGACGCGGTACTGCAGACCATTGTTCAGGCTGCGGCGCAGATGATTTCCCGAGAAACCGGTCTTCAGGCCGACCTCGACGCGTGTGCACCCCGGCGCGAACGGCACGTCGTCGGCCCGATGACTGGCCAGCGCGCTGATGTAGGCCTGGGCCGCCGCAATTCGTTCGGCCTCCGGGACGGCCACTAGATCCGCTCGATGATGGTGCCGGTTGAGAGAGCACCGCCGGCGCACATCGTGATCAGCGCCGTCGTCTTATCGGTGCGCTCCAGCTCATGCAATGCGGTGGTGATCAACCTGCTGCCGGTGCTGCCGACCGGGTGGCCCAGCGCGATGGCACCGCCGTTGACGTTGACCGTGGCCATATCGGGCTCGTGTACGCGGGCCCAGGACAGGACGACCGACGCGAACGCCTCGTTGATCTCGGTGATGTCGATGTCGCCGATCTTCATGCCGGCCTTCTCCAGCACCTTCGCGGTCGACTGCACCGGACCGTCGAGGTGGTAGTACGGCTCGGCGCCCACGAGCGCCTGGCTGACGATGCGGGCGCGCGGCGTCAGGCCGAGGGCCTTGGCCTTGTCCTCGTCCATCCACAACACCGCGGCCGCTCCGTCGGAGATCTGCGACGACGTTCCCGCGGTGTGGATGCCGCCGTCCATGACGGGCTTCAACGAGGCCAAACCCTCGAGCGTGGTGTCACGCAGACCCTGGTCCTTGCTCACGATGTGGCGTTCGCTGGTGGGTTGCTTGTTCTCGTCGAGCACCGGGGCCTCGATGCCGCTGATCTCCCGATCGAACCGGCCTTCCGCCCACGCCTGCTTGGCCTTGAGCTGCGACTCGAAGCCGAACTGGTCGATGTCCTCACGGCTGATGCCGCGTCGCTTGGCGATGCGCTCGGCCGCGGTGAACTGGTCGGGCAGGTCGATGTCCCACGACGACGGCCGGATGATGCTGCGGTCGGGGCCGGCGTTGGCGCCGAGCCCGACGCGGCTCATCGCCTCGACGCCGCACGCGATGCCGACGTCGATCGCGCCGGTGGCGATCAAGCCCGCAATGAGTCCGTTGGCCTGCTGACCGCTGCCGCACTGGCAATCGATCGTCGTCGCGCCGACATGCTCGGGCAGACCGGCGACCAGCCAGCCCACGCGGGTGATGTTGTTGGACTGCTCGCCGAACTGCGTGACGCAGCCGCCGATGACCTGCTCCACGAGGTCTGCTTCGATGCCGGCCTTGTCGACGAGCGCCTTCTGTGTCGCTCCCAGGAGCTCGGTGGCGTGCAGACCGGACAGCCAGCCGTTGCGCTTGCCGATGGGGCTGCGGGTGGCTTCGACGATGACAGGGGTACCCATTCCGTCAGGCTAGAACACGTTTCATCAGCTTGCCAAGCTGCGATGCCCCCGCACCTTTGATCTGCGGAGAAGCCGTGTTTTACTGGCACTAGAACACGTTGCAATTGAGGAGAGCTTTCTTATGCCTGGCCCCAACACGTGCCCCGTCGCGCCCGACTTCGATTTTCTCGACGCGACCCTGAACCTCGAGCGCCTGCCGGTCGAGGAACTTGCCGAACTGCGCAAGTCCGAGCCTATCCACTGGGTCGACGTGCCGGGTGGCACGGGAGGATTCGGTGACAAAGGCTATTGGCTGGTCACCAAGCACGCCGATGTCAAAGAAGTGTCCAAGCGCAACGACGTCTTCGGCAGCTCACCCGACGGCGCGATCCCGGTGTGGCCGCAGGGGATGGAGCGCTCCGCGATCGACCTGCAGAAGGCAGTCCTGCTGAACATGGACGCCCCGCAGCACACCCGTCTGCGCAAGATCATCTCCCGCGGTTTCACGCCGCGCGCCGTCGGCCGCCTCGAAGACGAATTGCGAGCGCGTGCACAGAAGATCGCCGAGACCGCGAAGGCCGAGGGCTCCGGGGACTTCGTCGAGCAGGTGTCGTGCGAGCTTCCACTGCAGGCCATCGCGGAACTTCTCGGTGTGCCGCAGGACGATCGCGACAAGTTGTTCCGCTGGTCCAACGAGATGACCGCGGGGGAGGACCCCGAGTACGCCGACGTCGACCCGGCGATGTCCTCGTTCGAGCTGATCACCTATGCGATGAAGATGGCCGAGGAGCGGGCGCAAAACCCCACGGAGGACATCGTCACCAAGCTGATCGAGGCCGACATCGAGGGTGAGAAGCTTTCTGACGACGAGTTCGGCTTCTTCGTCGTCATGCTCGCCGTCGCAGGCAACGAGACCACGCGAAATTCGATCACCCACGGCATGATCGCGTTCTCGCAGAACCCCGAGCAGTGGGAACTGTACAAGAAGGAGCGGCCGGAGACTGCCGCCGACGAGATCGTCCGCTGGGCCACTCCCGTCTCGGCGTTCCAGCGCACGGCACTGGAGGACACCGAGCTCAGCGGCGTGAAGATCAAGAAGGGCGAGCGGGTCGTGATGTCTTACCGCTCAGCCAACTTCGACGAAGAGGTCTTCGACAACCCGCACTCGTTCGACATCATGCGCAGCCCCAACCCGCACGTCGGGTTCGGCGGCACGGGTGCCCATTACTGCATCGGTGCCAACCTGGCGAAGATGACGATCAACCTGATCTTCAACGCCGTCGCCGACCACATGCCGGATCTCAAGCCGATCGGCGACCCCGAACGGCTGAAGTCGGGATGGCTCAACGGCATCAAGCATTGGCAGGTCGACTACACCGGTAGCGGCTGCCCGGTCCAGCACTAGACTGGCGAAGGCTCAAGGAGGAGTCGGTGGATTTCAGTCCAGACGAGGGGCAGCAAGCCGTCGCCGATGTGGTGACCTCGGTGCTCGATCGTGAAAACAGCTGGGAAGCCCTGGTTTTTGGTGGTGTGACGGCGTTGGCCGTGCCGGAACGCCTCGGCGGTGACGGTGTCGGCCTCGCCGAGATCGCCACCGCGCTGACCGAGATAGGCAGGCATGGCACGGTCGGTCCCGCGCTCGTCACCCTCGGCGCGACCGCTGTGCTGCTCGACCTCGCCACCGACGCGCAGCAAGATCGGTTCCTCGCCGGTGTGAGCGAGGGCTCGATTGTGGCGCTCGCACTCAACGAGCCCGGAGCGCAGCTTCCCGAGCGGCCGTCCGCCTCGTTGGCCGGCGGGACGCTCAGCGGCACGAAGATCGCGGTCGGGTATGCCGCGCAAGCGGATTGGCTGGTGGTGACCACCGATTCCGGCGTCGCGGTGGTGTCGGCGAAGGCAGACGGAGTGACCGTCGCCAAGACCCCGGCGGCCAACGGATCCGACGAGTACGTCGTGACGTTCGACGGTGTCGCAGTCGGTGACGACGACGTCCTCAAGGACGCGACGGTGCACCGGGTCAATCAGCTCGCGCTCGCGACGATCGGAGCGTTCGCGTCGGGCCTCGTCGCCGGGGCGCTACGCCTGACCGCGGACTACGTCGCCACCCGAGAGCAGTTCGGCAGGCCGCTGTCGACGTTCCAGACTGTCGCCGCACAGCTCTCCGACGTCTACATCGCGTCCCGCACCATCTCGCTGCTGTCGACATCGGTGGTGTGGCTGTTGTCGGAAGGGCTGGACGCCGACGACGATCTCGCCGTTCTCGGATACTGGCTGACCTCACAGGCGGCCCCGGCGATGCGGCTGTGCCACCACCTCCACGGCGGGATGGGCATGGACATCACGTACCCGATGGACCGCTACTACTCGTCGATCAAAGACCTGACCCGGGTTCTCGGCGGTCCGACACACCGGCTAGACCTGGTGGGAGTGTAAACATGTACATCGAATTGACCCCCGAGCAGCGGGCTCTGCAAGCTGAACTGCGGCAATACTTTTCGACGCTGATCACGCCCGAAGAGGCGGCAGCGATGGAGTCGGACCGGCACAACGAGGCCTATCGCGCGGTGATCAAGCGGATGGGTTCGGACGGCAAGCTCGGTGTCGGTTGGCCCAAGGAGTACGGCGGCCTGGGCTTCGGGCCGGTGGAGCAGCAGATCTTCGTCAACGAAGCCAACCGCGCCGACGTGCCGCTGCCCCTGGTGACGCTGCAGACTGTGGGGCCGACGCTGCAGGTATACGGAACCGAGGAGCAGAAGAAGAAATTCCTGCCCGGAATCCTGTCCGGCGACATCCATTTCGCGATCGGATACTCCGAGCCGGAGGCCGGCACGGATCTCGCGTCGTTGCGCACGACGGCGGTTCGGCAGGGTGACGAATATGTTGTCAACGGCCAGAAGATGTGGACCACCGGCGCCCACGACGCCGATTACATCTGGCTGGCGTGCCGTACCGATCCCGAAGCCGCCAAGCACAAGGGCATCTCGATCCTGATCGTCGACACCAAGGACCCCGGCTACTCCTGGACGCCGATCATCCTGTCCGACGGGGCTCATCACACCAACGCGTCGTACTACAACGACGTGCGGGTGCCCGCCGACATGCTCGTCGGGCAGGAGAACGGTGGCTGGAAGCTCATCACCACCCAGCTCAATCACGAGCGGGTCGGGCTCGGCCCGGCCGGTCGTGTCGCCGGCATCTACGATCAGGTCCACGCGTGGGCGTCGAAGCCGGGCTCGGATGGCGTGACGCCGATCGAGCACGACGACGTGAAGCGACTGCTCGGCCAGATCAAGGCCATCTGGCGGGTCAACGAGCTGCTGAACTGGCAGGTGGCCGCATCGGGGGAGACCATCGCTGTCGCCGACGCGGCCGCGACGAAAGTCTTCTCCACCGAACGCATTCAGGAGGTGGGCCGGCTCGCCGAGGAGATCGTCGGCAGGTTCGGCAATCCCGCCGACCCGGAGACCGGAGAGATCCTGGACTGGCTGGACAAGATGACCAAACGAAACTTGGTCATCACCTTCGGCGGCGGCGTCAACGAAGTGATGCGCGAGCAGATTGCGGCGTCGGGTCTCAAGGTCCCGAGAGTGATCAGATGAGCGCAGACCTGCAGGCGAGTATCGACAAGATCAAGGCTGAGGGAAAGAGCGAACCGCGTCAGGGCCGAGATCCGGTCAACCAGCCGATGATTCACCACTGGGTGGATGCGATCGGCGACAGGAACCCCATCTACGTCGATGCGGAGGCCGCGAAGGCAGCCGGCCATCCCGGTATTGTCGCGCCACCGGCGATGATCCAGGTGTGGACGATGGGCGGTCTGGGCGAGGGCCGCTCCGATGACGACCCGCTGTCGAAGATGATGGCGCTGTTCGACGATGCCGGCTATGTCGGCGTGGTGGCGACCAATTGCGAACAGACGTATCACCGTTACCTGCAGCCGGGTGAGGAGCTCGCCATCCACGCCGAGATTACCGACGTGGTGGGTCCCAAGCAGACGGCGCTCGGTGAGGGTTATTTCATCAACCAGCTGATCACTTGGACCACCGCCGACGACGAGCTGGTCGCCGAGATGAAGTGGCGCATCATGAAGTTCACGCCGCGCGGCGAAGTCACGTCCGCGGTGCCAGAGGACCTCGATCCCGACAAGCTGATGCGACCGGCCTCGTCACGGGACACGAAGTTCTTCTGGGACGGTGTCAACGCCCACGAATTGCGCATCCAGAAGCGCCCGGACGGGTCCCTGCAGCACCCGCCGGTCCCTGCGGTATGGGCCGCCAAGGATGAACCCACCGACTATGTCGTCGCTACCGGCAACGGCACGGTGTTCAGCTACGTCGTCCACCATGCGCCGAAGGTGCCCGGCCGCACGCTGCCGTTCGTCATCGCGTTGGTGGAGCTCGATGAGGGCGTCCGGATGCTCGGTGAGCTGCGCGGGGTGGACCCGGATTCTGTGCAGATCGGAATGCCAGTGCGCGCAACCTATATCGACTTTCCGGACAGTGAGATCAGCCCGGCGTGGACGCTGTACGCATGGGAGCCTCGAGCATGAGCGCACCGACGGCGCCCTCGTACGAGGTGGGCACGAAGCTGCCCGAGCTCGAACTCTACGGCGATCCGACCTTCATCGTGTCGACGGCGATCGCCACCCGCGATTACCAGGACGTCCACCACGACCGGGACAAGGCCCAGGCCAAGGGTTCGAAGGACATCTTCGTCAACATCCTGACCGATACCGGTCTGGTGCAGCGCTACATTACCGACTGGGCTGGCCCGACCGCCGTCATCAAGACCATCGGGTTGCGACTCGGGGTGCCGTGGTACGCCTACGACACGGTGACATTCTCCGGCGAGGTGACGGCGATCGAGGATGGGCTCGTGACGCTCAGGATCACGGGTAGCAACAGCCTCGGTGACCACGTCATAGCCACCGCCACAATCACTTTCGGAGGCAACGCATGAAATCGGGGCTGTCCGGCAAGTCTGCGATCGTCGGGATCGGCGCCACCGATTTCTCGAAGAACTCCGGCCGCAGCGAGCTTCGGCTGGCCGCCGAGGCCGTTCTCGACGCGCTCGACGACGCCGGCCTGAAGCCTGCCGATGTCGACGGCCTCGTCACCTTCACAATGGACTCGAACTTGGAGACCGCTGTCGCTCGTGCCACCGGAATAGGCGACCTCACGTTCTTCAGCCAGATCGGCTACGGCGGCGGTGCGGCGGCAGCGACGGTGCAACAAGCTGCCCTCGCGGTCGCGACCGGCGTGGCCGAGGTCGTGGTCGCCTACCGCGCCTTCAACGAGCGGTCGGAGTTCCGCTTCGGCCAGGTCATGACCGGTCTTACGGTGAACGCCGATTCCCGCGGGGTCGAGTACAGCTGGTCCTATCCGCACGGCTTGAGCACACCGGCCGCCTCGGTGGCGATGATCGCCAGGCGCTACATGCACGAATACGGCGCAACCAGTGCTGATTTCGGTGCGGTGTCGGTCGCGGACCGCAAGCACGCGGCGAACAATCCGAAGGCGCATTTCTACGGTAAGCCGATCACCATCGAGGATCACCAGAACTCACGGTGGATCGCCGAACCACTTCGTCTGCTGGACTGTTGCCAGGAGACCGATGGTGGTGTGGCGATCGTGGTCACCACCCCCGAGCGGGCCAAGGATCTCAAGCACAGGCCTGCGACCATCGAGGCTGCGGCGCAGGCTGCCGGCGCCGACCAGTTCACGATGTACTCCTATTACCGCGAGGAACTCGGCCTGCCCGAGATGGGACTGGTCGGACGCCAGCTGTGGCAGCAGAGCCGTCTGTCGCCCGCCGACATCCAGACGGCGATCCTCTATGACCACTTCACTCCGTACACGTTGATCCAGCTCGAAGAACTGGGCTTCTGCGGCAACGGCGAGGCGAAGGACTTCATCGCGGGCGGCGCGATCGAGCTGGGTGGAAAGCTCCCGATCAACACGCACGGCGGACAACTCGGCGAGGCGTACATCCACGGCATGAACGGCATCGCCGAGGGCGTGCGCCAGCTGCGCGGAACGTCGGTCAATCAGGTGCCGGATGTGGAGCATGTGCTGGTTACCGCGGGCACCGGAGTGCCGACGTCGGGTTTGATCCTCGGCTGAGCACAATGCGGCGTCCGGTCGTGTGAGGTGTGCCTCGCGCAACCGCGGCGACCGGCCAACTACCCTTGGCCAAATGAGCTCCGGCCAACCGCATCCCGAGGACGAGGACACCGGGCCGCTCCATGTCGGCGAGGTGCCTCCGCCGCAGACCAGGCAGTGGGAGCCCCGCTATGACGGCCCGATGGAGGTGAATCCCCGCCCGGTGCACAGGGATCGCAGGCCCCTGATGTTGTCGGTCGCCGCCGGCCTGGGGATCGTCGGGCTCGGAATACTCGCGTGGGTGTTCTGGCCATCGTCCGATGCCGGGGACGACTCCGATGCAGCCACCGCGAGCACGACCGAAACCGAATCGCAGCAGCAGGCGCAGGCGCGTCTGCTTGGGATGCTGCCGCCCGGCTACCCCGAAGGTTCCTGTGAGGCCGTGGTGCCGGTGAAAGGTGCCCTCGCACAGGTCACTTGCGACAAGAACGCCGATCCCGGCGGCCCGTTGTCGGCGACCTACACCCTCGCCGGTGACGACGAATCCCTCAAGGCACTTTTCGACGAGGTCATCGGCGCGACGTCGGTCGTCAACTGTCCAGGCAACATCCAGTCACCCGGACCCTGGCGTCGTAATGCCACACCGGAGCTGGAGGTGGGCACCCTGGTGTGCGGGTTCCAGCAGAGCAAGCCGACGGTCGCGTGGACGACCGATGCCAACCTGATGGTCAGCGAGGTTCAGTCCGGCCCGCAAGGACCGAACATGGTTCAGCTCTACACATGGTGGAGTTCGCACTCCTGACACGAAGCGGGCCGCCTGCTTTCGGCAGGCGGCCCGGATACGTAGGTCGCTCTCAGGCAGGCGGTGCGGGGACCACGGCCGTTGTGGTGGGAGCGCCTGCAGCCGGTGCAGACTGCTCCGGGGCCGCGCCCTGAGGCAACGGGGTTCCGGAGCTGCCCTGCGGGGCAGGTGCCACGGCGGCGGGAACCGGAGCAGGCGAAGCCTCTGCCGCGGCGGCGCCCTCGGGTAGCGGGGTTCCTGCGCTACCTGCGGGCAGCGGGGTGCCTGAGCTGCCTTGCGGCAGCGGGGTACCCGCACTGCCCGCCGGCAGCGGTGTACCCGAGCTGCCTTCCGGCAACGGCGTGCCTGCGCTACCGGCGGGCATGGCGGTCGGGGCAGCAGGCATCGAGGTGGGTGCGGCCGAGGCTGGTGCTGCTTCCGGGCTCTCAGCCGGCGTGCTCTCCGACGATCCGGACGACGACGATGTTCCGGTGTTGTACGACGACGATCCGCCGCTGCCGGACCCGGTGGCCGCCGGTACGGGTGGAGGCTGTAGCCAGAGCAGTTGTTCGCCGTCGCCGTTGCTGTAGAAGACGCTGTCGGGCGCCTCGCCCGTGACGTCGAAGTAGATCTTGCCCGAGGTCTTCTGACCCTGCGCCAGCGTCGACGGGTTCACGCCCTGTTCCGTCGCGACTCCGAAGAGCACACGGTAGGTGTCGCCGTTCTTGGCGCGAGCGTTGAGATTGGAGATGATCGGCGTCACGTTGCCCGAGATCGCCTCGTCGCTGGCGGTGGCTTCCCACAGGGTGCCGCTCGGTCGGTAGGGGATGACGTCGGAGCTCGGCTTCAGATGACTGACCGTCCAATGCTGGACGACGTTGCCGTTGACGAGCTCGCCTGGCTGTCCGAGCCACTGCGTCTCGGTTTCGGCCGATGCGACGGATGCTCCCGTCAGGGCCACTGCGACCGCCGCGACGGTGGTGAGAGCAGCCATTGCGGGCTTGATCTTCACGTGATTTCCTCCTGGTTTCGTTGAGCGAGCAGCGAGGTTTCTCCCCCGAGGCAACCTAACAGCTCGCTGAGGGGGCTCGGACGGGTGACTGACGCGGTCGCGCCGAATCCCCGTGGGGAGTGGATTGGCGATAGTTGCTGACCGATAGACGCCCCCACGATAAGGGCAGCTGGATGGCATAGGACGCCACTTTTCGCCAGCGTGACCGACGTTGCCGGCACCTACCCTGCGACGCCGATTCCATAGCAAACGCAAGGATCGGTCCTGAGGTCGTTGTTCGGTTCGGCGCGCACCCGGGCCGGGTAGTCGATGTCTTCACCGAGAATTCAAGGCTTTCCACCGGTGGTTTGTGCGCATTCGCGCACGTGACCTGTGGCCACTGTGGCAAGCGATACGAATTTCGAGAACTCGGGCAGTCGCCCAGGAGTGGATCGCGCCGGAACGGACGCATCCGACCGGTAGCAGAAAGCAGCCGGCAGGTGAACCCTTGAAATAGGGTCCAGCAAAAGCCGAAAATATGACCTTCGCTCTGGTAAGACTGTCTACGCGTTGCCTGACGTGGATGATCGGGCGACTCGACCCGACGTTAACTACCTTCTCAGGGGGCACGACAATGGCAAGGCACGCCAAGAAGATCGATCGCTCGGCGTCAATCCGCACGTATCTGGGGGCCGGTATCTCGGCAGGTGTCGCGGGGGCGGCACTTGCGGGCGTCGGCACGCTGACGCTGATCGACGATGCGCAGGCACCGAACGACATCCAGGTGCAACTCGTCTCGAATGAAGAAGAACTGCTGTTCCTGTCGCTCAACGGCGGCAGCGACCGCAAGGATTCGCGCAGCGCGGGGACATCGTCGGCGCTGGACGCGCCGAGCGCCTCGGCGCTCCGCCCGATGTTCGGCCCCGGCGGCTGGCTGATCGGCGACGGCCTGGACGCGGCTGCCGACTGCACCGGCGACGCCTGCAACGGTGGCGACGGCGGGATCCTCGGGGGCAACGGCGGCGCCGGCGCCAAGGGTGGCAGCGGCGGGAACGCAGGCTACCTGTTCGGCAATGGTGGCGCCGGCGGCAACGGTGTGAATGCCGTTTACGACGCCCAGGGCAACAAGACATCGTCGGCAGGCGCGGGTGGGGCCGGCGGGGACGGATCCCTGTTCGGCTCAGGCGGCGCCGGTGGTCGAGGCGGCGACGACGACAACACGAGCAACTTCACCGGTGACAAGGCCGGCGGCAACAATGCGACCGGTGGTCGCGGCGGCGACGGTGGCGGGAGCCGCTTCGGAACCTCAGGCTTCGGAAGCGCTGGCGCCGGCGGCCGGGGCGGTGACGCCAGCTCGGTGAACGGCAATGCGACCGGCGGCCGCGGCGGTAATGGCGGCGACGCCGCTTACGGCAAGGCCGGCGTCGGTGGCGATGGTGGCGACGGCATCGCCGAAGCCGACGGCAAGACCGCGACCGGCGGCAATGGTGGCACCGGTGGTAGCGACTGGGGCGTCGGTGACGGAGCCGAAGGAGGCTGGGGTGGTTCCGGCCTCGGTTACGGCGACGCCGACGCCAAGGGCGGCAACGGTGGTGCCGGTGGCGAAGCCCTGAACGGCACCGGCGGCGACGGCGGCGAGGGCGGTCTCGCGGAGAGCCTCGATGGCAATGCGACCGGCGGCAACGGCGGCGTAGGCGGCGACTCGAATGTCACCGGCAACGGAGGCAAGGGCGGCCGAGGCGGCGACGGAACCGGCGGTGTCCCCGACGAGGAAGGCGACCCTCCGGGCAGCGGTAACGGCAAGGGGGGCAACGGTGGTGCCGGCGGCAACGGCGGCCCCTTCGTCGGCAACGGCGGTGACGGCGGCGACGGTGGCGACGGCGACGCCGAAGGCACCGGAACCGCGACCGGCGGCAGCGGTGGTACGGGCGGATCCAAGGGAGTCATCGGCCGAGACGGCGACGACGGCAACGATGGATCGCCGTCCAGCCCGGACTCTGGTCAGACGCCTTCCACCTAGGAGTTAGTAAGTTCGAAAGCGGGTTCACCGGTGTGGCCGGTGAACCCGCTTTTCACTTCGGTGATCAAAGCCTTTGGCGGGAGAGCATTTTCGCGGGTGCTTTGCCGGTATGATCGCGCCCGTGTCGGATTCTGTAGCGTCATCGCGTCGTACCGGTCAACTCGTCATCGCTGCCCTGGTGGTCGCACTCGCGGCCCTCGGCGTCGCGATCTTCGCTTTGGTCAGCGCCCCGTCGCCCACCAGTGAGACCTCGGCGGCCACCGCTGACCAGTCGACCGACCCCAAGGCACGCGTCTGCTCCGCGTTCACCCTCGTGCGTAATGCGGTCTCCTTGCAGACCAATGCCAATCTCGGGCCCGACCCGGTGGCGACCCAAGCGGTTGCGGCGAATGCGCGGCTCGCAACTCTGGGTGGCGGGCAGTTCCTGCTGTCGCGGTTGGACGGCGAGGTGCCGACCGACCTCGCCGACGCCGTGCGATCTTTCGCCAACAACTTGGAGTACATCGGCATGGGTCAGCTCGCAGGTGCCCCCGGCGACGACCCCAATCAGATCAACCGGATGAACGACGCTCAGGCGACGTCCAACAAGATCACCGAGCTCTGCAAGTAGCCCGCGTCAGGCGGGAACGAACTCCACACCCGCCAACGCGACAGCGTCGTCGCGCTCCGGCGCGGTCACGGTCGCCGTATACGCCCCGTCCTCTTTCCACACACGGACCTTTAGCGTCTCGCCGGGGAAGACGACGCCTGCCATTCGCGCCCCGTAGGACTTCAGGCCGCTGACATCCCCGTCGAGCAGGTTGTCCACCAAGGCTTTACAGGTCATGCCATAGGTGCACAGCCCGTGCAGGATCGGGCGGGGAAAGCCCGCGGCCGCCGCGAAGTCCGGGTCCGAGTGCAAGGGGTTGCGGTCGCCGCACATCCGGTACAGCAGCGCCTGCTGCGGGGAGGTGGGCACAGACAACTCAAGGTCGGGGGCGCGGTCCGGTGCCGCCGAGGATCCGGACGGCCCACGGTCGCCGCCGAATCCACCCTCGCCGCGGGCGAAGATCGAGCGTTTCTGCGTCCACAGCAAGGTCCCGTCGGGGTCCTTGACCTCCGTCTCCGACCAGATCACCGCCGCCTTGCCCTTATCCCAGATCTCGGTGAACCGGGTCACCGCGATACCCGTGCCCGCGGCGGGGATCGGACCGGGGACCGTGACGGCCTCGCTCGCGTGCAGGACCTTGCTGAGTTCGATGTCGATGCCCGGGAACTTCACCGCGGGTGGCTCGGTCATGTGAAAGCTCTGCGCCACGTTGCCGAAAGTGGGAAGAACCTGCGGAGTCCCGTCAGTCAGGTAACGCAGCTCCGCTTTGTCCATCGGGTCGGCCCCGGCCCCGAGTCCCAGATGGTAGAGCTGGACATCGCTGCTGCTCCAAGAGAATTCGACGGGAGGAAGCTCCGCGCCGATGGCCTCGTCGAGATTGATGGGCACGCCTAATCCTTCCCTGCCAGGTGAAGCGCCGCCAGATAGCCGAAGGTCATCGCGGGACCGATGGTTCCGCCCGGCCCGGGGTAGGTATGGCCCATCACCGGGGCGCTCACGTTGCCCGCTGCATAGAGCCCTTCGATGACCGAGCCGTCATCGCGCAGTGCGCGGCCCTTGATGTCGGTGACGATGCCGCCCTTGGTGCCCAGATCGCCGGGTACCATCTTGGCGGCATAGAACGGCCCGTTCGCGATCTCGCCCAGGTTCGGGTTCGGCTTGTTGGTCGGGTCGCCGTAGTAACGGTCGTACGCGCTCTCGCCGCGCTTGAAGTCCTCGTCAACCCCGGAACGGGCGAAACCGTTGAACCGTTCGACCGTCGCCTTGAACTCGTCGACGGGGAGGCCGGTCTTCTCGGCGAGTTCCTCCAGCGTATCCGCCTTGACGATGACGCCGGACTCCATCCACTTCTTCGGAATGCGTTGCCCCGGTTGTAATCCCGCGAAGATATAGCGATCTCGGTACTGCTGGTCGAACACCAGCCACGCCGGGATGTTCTCGCCGGGGCCGGGGCCCTGGCCGTACTTGCCGCCGTACATGTGATGGCATGCCTCCACATAAGGCATGGATTCGTTCATGAACCGCTTGCCTGCCATGTTGACGATGATCGAGCCGGGGGAGTTGCGTTCGGACAGTGCGAACCACGGGGCGTCGACCAGCGGAACCGTCGGGCCCCACCACGCGTCTTCCATGACATCGAGTGCAGCACCGAGCTTTTCGGCGGCCAGGATGCCATCGCCGGTGTTGGCCACCGCGCCGACGGTCCATTCCGTGGTGATGGGGGCGCGCTGATACTTCACCCGCATCTGCTCGTTGTGCTCGAAACCTCCGCTGCCCAGGATGACGCCCCGGCGAGCTCGAATCAGTTGCGGCTCTGCGCTTTCCGGGCCAGTCATGTCACGTACGTAGATGCCCTTGACCGCGCCGTCCTCGACGTAGAGATCCGTCAGCGCGGTGTTCAGCAGAACCGGGACACCGGCCTTCTGCAGACCGATGCGCAGCGGCGCGATCAGCGCACGGCCCATGCCCACCAAGTTCTTGCGGGTGGCGTTGGCCCACACTGACCGCACACCGACCTTGACGCTGCGCAGAAGCCCGCGCGGATGGCGCTTGAGCTGGTTGAGACGCACGTAGTCCTGCTGCATCACCACCATGTTCAGCGGCACCTTGCCGTACGGCGGCTCGAGGCCCGACTCGTCGGGGCCGAGCTTGCGGGCGTCGAACGGCTTCGGCTCCACGGAACGGCCGGAGGGCTTGCCGCCCGGTGTCTCGGGATAGTAGTCGGAGTAGTTGGGCACCCAGCACAGCTTGAGCGGGGAGTGCTTCAACACGAACGACAGCATCTCCGGGCCACGCTCCAGATAGGTGTCGATCTTCTCCGCGGGCACGACGTCGCCGATGATCGCGTGCAGGTACGTGCGCGCCGCCTCGGGAGTGTCCTTAACGCCGTCGCGCTTGAGCACCTCGTTGTTCGGGATCCACACGCCGCCGCCGGACCGGGCCGTCGAACCGCCATAGTGCGGCGCCTTCTCAACGACTACTGTCGAGAGGCCCTGGTGGGCCGCGGTGAGGGCGGCAACCATACCGGCAGCCCCGCTGCCCACCACGACGACGTCATACTCCTGCTGCGTCATGTAGAACACGTTATAGAATTGCCCGGCCGACTAACAACTGTGCCGGTCGACGAAACGAGGGGACTTCACAAATGTTGCCCGTTGATGTGCGCGAGAAGTTGGCTGCGGATCTGGCTGAGGCTGAGCGTAGCCGGGTGCCGATCGCGCCGTTGACTGACGGCCATCCCGATATCGATGTGGTGGATGCGTACGAGATCCAGCTGATCAACATTCGTCGGCGGGTGGCCGAGGGGGCGCGGGTGATCGGTCACAAGGTGGGGCTGTCGTCTGAGGCGATGCAGAAGATGATGGGCGTCGACGAGCCTGATTACGGGCATCTGCTGGAGGAGATGCAGGTGTTCGAGGATCGACCGGTGCCGTCGGGCCGTTACCTGTATCCGCGGGTGGAGGTGGAGGTCGGTTTCATCCTGTCGGACGATCTGCCCGGGGCGGGGTGCACTGAGGATGATGTGCTGGCCGCGACGGCGGCGTTCGCGCCGGCGATCGAGTTGATCGACACCCGGATCACCAACTGGCAGATCAAGTTGTGCGACACGATCGCGGACAACGCGTCGTCGGCGGGCTGGGTGCTGGGCGAGGCGCGGGTGTCGCCGAAAGACATTGACATCAAGAACATCGATGCGGTGTTGACCAATAACGGTGAGGTCGTGGCGCAGGGCCGCAGCGATGCGGTGCTGGGCAATCCGGTGACCGCGGTGGCGTGGCTTGCCCGCAAGGTGGAGAGTTTCGGAGTGCGGCTGCGCGCTGGTGACATCGTGTTGCCGGGGTCGTGCACGCGTGCGATAGATGCACCCCCGGGCAGCCATTTCGTTGCCGACTTCGCCGGGTTAGGTTCAGTACGACTGGATTTCGAATAGGAGCCGTGGATGGCTGGCAATAAGGCAACTGTGGCGATCGTGGGGTCGGGCAATATCAGCACCGATCTGCTGTACAAGTTGTTGCGTTCGGAATGGCTTGAGCCACGCTGGATGATCGGCATCGATCCGGAGAGTGAGGGGCTCGCGCGGGCGCGCACGCTGGGGTTGGAGACCAGCCATGAGGGGGTGGACTGGCTGCTGGGGCAGTCGGAGAAGCCGGATCTGGTGTTCGAGGCCACCAGTGCCTATGTGCATCGTGATGCCGCACCGCGGTACGCCGAGGCCGGTATTCGGGCGATTGATCTGACCCCGGCCGCGGTGGGGCCGGGGGTGATCCCGCCGGCGAATCTGCGTGAGCATCTGGATGCGCCGAACGTGAACATGGTCACCTGTGGTGGCCAGGCGACCATCCCGATCGTGTATGCGGTCAGCCGCGTGGTCGGGGTGCCTTATGCCGAGATTGTGGCGTCGGTGTCCTCGGCGTCGGCGGGCCCGGGCACGCGGGCCAACATCGATGAGTTCACCAAGACCACCAGTGCGGGGGTGCGTGATATCGGTGGCGCGCAGCGCGGTAAGGCGATCATCATTTTGAATCCGGCGGATCCGCCGATGATCATGCGTGACACCATTTTCTGCGCGATCCCCGAGGATGCCGACCACGCGGCGATCACGGCGTCGATCAAGGAGGTGGTGGCCGAGGTGCAGACCTATGTGCCGGGGTATCGGCTGCTCAATGAGCCGCAGTTCGATGAGCCGTCGGTGGTCAACGGCGGCAATCATGTCGTGACGACGTTCATCGAAGTCGAGGGTGCCGGGGACTATCTGCCGCCGTACGCGGGGAATTTGGACATCATGACCGCCGCGGCCACGAAGGTGGGCGAAGAGGTGGCCAAGGAAATCCTGGCAGCCACGACAGGAGGCCACGCATGAGTACCGAGGACATTTTCTTCAATCCGATGTGGGACGTGCGGATGACCGACACGTCGCTGCGCGACGGAAGCCATCACAAGCGCCACCAGTTCACCAAGGATGAGGTCGGGGCGATCGTGGCGGCCCTGGATGCGGCCGGGGTGCCGGTGATCGAGGTGACCCACGGGGACGGTCTGGGTGGGTCGAGTTTCAACTACGGGTTTTCCAAGACCCCGGAGCAGGAACTGATCAAGTTGGCCGCTGAGACGGCCACCGAGTCCAAGATCGCGTTCCTGATGCTGCCGGGTGTGGGCACCAAGGAAGACATTAAAGAGGCCCAGAACAACGGTGGTTCGATCTGCCGGATCGCGACGCATTGCACCGAGGCTGATGTGTCGATTCAGCATTTCGGGCTGGCGCGTGAGCTCGGGCTGGAGACCGTCGGGTTTTTGATGATGAGCCACACCATCTCCCCGGAGAAGCTGGCCGTCCAGGCCCGGATCATGGCCGATGCGGGGTGTCAGTGCGTCTACGTGGTGGATTCGGCGGGTGCGTTGGTGCTCGAAGGGGTGCGTGACCGGGTCGCGGCGCTGGTCGCCGAACTCGGCGATGACGCCCAGGTGGGTTTTCACGGGCACGAGAACCTCGGACTGGGCGTGGCCAACAGCATCGAGGCCGTGCGTGCCGGTGCCAAGCAGATCGACGGCTCCTGCCGGCGGTTCGGCGCCGGTGCGGGCAACGCGCCGGTCGAGGCGCTCATCGGGGTGTTCGACAAGATCGGCGTCAAGACCGGCATCGACTTCTTCGACATCGCCGACGCGGCCGAGGAGGTCGTGGCGCCCGCGATGCCCGCCGAGTGCCTCTTGGACCGTAACGCGCTGATCATGGGCTACTCGGGGGTGTACTCCAGCTTCCTCAAACACGCCATCCGCCAGTCCGAACGCTACGGAGTGCCCGCGCACAAGCTGCTGCACCGCGCCGGGCAACGCAAACTCATCGGCGGCCAGGAAGACCAACTCATCGACATCGCGCTGGAAATCAAACGCGAGCAGGAGGCTGCCAAGTCCTGACCCGTCGGACCCCCGGGCACGATGGATACATGACCGCGACCCGGGCTGACGCACAGGCGATCCTCGAACAACTGGCGGGCCCGGACGCCGTCCTGCGCGATGACCAGTGGACGGCCATCGAGGCGCTTGTCGTGCACCGGCGCCGCGCCCTTGTCGTGCAGCGCACGGGCTGGGGCAAGTCGGCTGTGTATTTCATCTCCGCCAAGCTGCTTCGCGCCGCAGGGCGCGGGCCGACGGTCATCGTGTCGCCGTTGCTGGCTCTGATGCGAAACCAGGTCGCGGCCGCAGACCGCGCGGGGGTACATGCGGCGACGATCAACTCGAGCAACGTGGCGGACTGGGCCGAAATCCATGACCGGGTCCGGGGCGGTGAGCTCGACGTGCTGCTGGTGAGCCCGGAACGGCTGAACAACCCGGACTTCCGTGACGAAGTGCTGCCCGCGTTGGCCGACGACGCCGGCCTGGTCGTCGTCGACGAGGCGCACTGCGTGTCGGACTGGGGCCACGACTTCCGGCCCGACTACCGCAGGATCCGAACGCTGATCGCCGACCTCGGCGCCGACGTTCCGGTGCTCGCCACCACGGCGACGGCCAATGACCGCGTTGTCACGGACGTCGCCGCGCAGCTGGGCGTGGGTGGTGACGCGGACACCCTGGTACTGCGTGGGGGGCTCGACCGCGAGTCACTGCGGCTATCCGTGGTGAAGGCGGGCAACCCGGCCCAACGCGCGGCTTGGCTTGTTGCACACCTGGATTCGCTTCCAGGGTCTGGCATCGTCTACACACTCACGGTGGCGCAGGCCAACGATGTGGCGGCGTTGCTGGCCGAACAGGGGCACAAGGTCGCGTCCTACACGGGGGCCACCGAGGCGGCCGAACGGGAGCAGCTGGAGGCCGATCTGCTCGCCAACCGGGTCAAGGCCCTCATCGCGACATCCGCTCTCGGGATGGGTTTCGACAAACCTGATCTCGGCTTCGTCGTCCACCTGGGGGCGCCCTCGTCGCCCATCGCGTACTACCAGCAGGTGGGACGTGCGGGCCGCTCGACGGACAGCGCCGAGGTGGTGCTGCTGCCCGGTCATGAGGACCAGGATGTCTGGCGGTACTTCGCATCGGTGGCGTTCCCGTCAGAAGCCATGGTGCGCAACGTGATTCATGCCCTGGATGCCGAGCGGCCGCAGTCGACAGCCGCTCTGGAGCCGCTCGTGGACCTCAACCGGTCACGTCTGGAGATGGTGCTGAAGGTGCTCGACGTCGACGGGGCGGTGCGCCGCGTCAAGGGCGGTTGGATCGCCACCGGGCAACCGTGGGGTTACGACGAGGTGCGCTATCGCACGCTCGACGAGGCCAGAAAGCGCGAGCAGCAGGCGATGCTCGACTACCAGTCCACCACCGCATGTCGGATGGCGTTCCTGCGTAGGCAGCTCGACGACCCGGAACTCGGCGACGACGAGCGATGCGGCAGGTGTGACAACTGCTCCGGTGCACGGTATTCCGCTGACGTCGACGCAGCGGTGGCCGAAGACTCCCGGCACCGGTTGATGAGGCCCGGCGTCACGCTCGCGCCGCGCAAGCAGTGGCCGACGGGTCTCGGCAAGCTTGGCCTCGACCTCAGCGGAAAGATCACCGACGGGCCGGAGTCGGGACGCGTCATCGGCCGGCTCACCGATCTCGGCTGGGGAGCTCGGCTGCGCGCCCTGCTCGATGCCGACGATGCGGAAGTGTCCGACGACGTCGTCCAAGCCGCGGTGAACGTGCTTGCGTCGTGGGATTGGGAGACGAGGCCGACGGCTGTCATGGCGGTGGACTCCGTGCGCCATCCGGTGTTGATCACCTCGCTGGCTCGCAGGCTTGCGGAACTGGGCCGGCTCACCGACCTCGGCGTGCTGCGGTACGCGCCGGATCGGCGGCCGGTGACTGCAGCGAACTCGGCATACCGGGTCGCCGCGCTCGACCGTTCGTTCGCCCCACCTGATCCCGCCGTGATCCAGGTGGCTGGTGGACCCGTGCTACTCGTCGACGACATGGCCGACAGCGGGTGGACTCTGACGATGGCCGCACGGACGGTGCGGTCTGCAGGTGCGCAGCAGGTGCTGCCGTTCGCGCTGGCCAGCACGTCGTGAGCGTGAGACCTAGAACACGGGTTTCTCGCCGCCCAAATGTGCGGTGACCGCGTCGGCCGTCTCGACGACGGCACGTGCTCGCACAGCGATCTCGTTGTCCGTCAATGCTTTTCCGATGTGCATCGAGGTCACCATCACCTGGCGCCGATAATGGTCGAACACCGGAGCGGAGATGACGCTGATGTCGACGCGCTTGCGGCTCGGACTCTCGTCGCGCAGATACACGCGCTCGCCGATATCCGACACCAGCTCACCGAGTAGGGCGCGCAACTCGCCGGGCAGGGTGGTCGGCATGCCGGCCATCAGTGAGTACAACCGCCGGCCACCGGGCGTCAACCGTTCCACGAGGTAGCCGTCGGCGCGGCAGCGCGCAGTCACCCGACTCAGCCGCTCCATGTCCATTCGCAACGGCACAGTCGGCTGCATCTCAAGCCAATTGCGTTCTGCCTCGTCGTCCCACAGCACGAACATGAGGCCCACGGGTGGGGCGAACGGATAGCTCTGCCCCACCTCAACCCCCGGCTCGGCACCGGCGGGCGCCACCAGATCGAGCAGCGTGATGCGATCGTCGACCACCGCCGACAGCGCCGCGGTGGCGGCGAACCGTGCCGAGAGTCGACGCAGTTGTTCGCGCGCAGCGGGGCTGACGCGCAACGACTCCTGAGCCTTGTGCCCTAACGTGATCAGCGACGGACCGAGTCGGTATGTCTTGTCCGCCGGGTCGCGGACGAGATACCCCGCCTCGGCGAGTGAGGTGACGATGCCGAGACAGGTCGGCTTGCTCAGACCGATGCGGCGCGCGAGGTCGGACACCCCGAAGCGTTCGGATGGCCGGCTGGCCAGAAAATCAAGAAGCCGGACCACCCGATCGGTCGGCGGCGAAGAGCGGGTGGGCTGGATCGGCGAGACCATCCCAGTAATGTAGCCGCACGCGTTCCAAATATGAAACAACACGGTCGATATATTGACTCTGGGTAGAACGCGTTCTAGTTTCGATGCTGTGTTTGCGAAGCCGCTGGCCGACGCCATCGCCGAGGCCGAGAACCTGGTCGCCACCGCCCCGTTCATCGAATCCGAGGCAGATCTGCTGGAAGGACTCCAGTACCTCGCCGGTTGTATCGCCGCGTGCACGCATGTGGCGTTCGACTACGACCGCGACCACCCGTTTCTGCACAGCGGTACCGGGCCGTTCACCAAGATGGGTCTCGACAACCCGGACACGATGTACTTCGGCACCCGCGTGCAAGCCGGCCACGAATACGTCGTGACCGGCACTCGGGGCACCACCACCGACGTGAGCTTCCAGCTTCTCGGCGGCGAGTACACCGACGAAGTGGTGCCCGACAGCGACACGGCCTTCGACGACCGCAAACTCGACATCGCCGACGACGGCACGTTCGAGTGGCGCTTCACGCCGGCCACGCCGTCTCAGCTGGTGATTCGAGAGGTCTACAACGACTGGTCCGCCGAGCGCGGCTCGTTCGCGATCTACCGAACCGACACGGCCGGAACCGCGCCGCCACCCCTGACCAAGGAGCTGATCGAGAAGCGCTACGCGGTCGCGGGTAAGCAACTCGTCCAGCGGGTGAAGACGTGGCTGCAGTTCCCGCAGTGGTTCTACAACGACAGCCCGCCCAACCAGATGGTTCCGCCCAGGCTTACCCCGGGCGGCCTCGCCACGCAGTACTCGTCGGCCGGCCAATTCGACCTCACCGAAGATCAGGCGCTGGTCATCACCCTGCCTGTCACCGACGCCCCCTATCTCGGATTCCAGCTCGGCAGCCTGTGGTACATCTCGCTCGACTACATCAACCATCAGACGTCGCTGAACGGCACTCAGGCTCAGGCGGACCCGGACGGCAAGATCCGTATCGTCGTCTCCGATCAGAATCCAGGCGTGACGAACTGGGTGGAAACCCTCGGGCACCGCAAGGGATTCCTGCAGTTCCGATGGCAGCGAGTGTCTCGCGAGATGACGGCCGCTGACGGGCCGACGGTGGAGCTGATAGACGTCGACAAGGTCAGCGCTGCGTTGCCGTACTACGAAGCGAACAAGATCTCGGCGGAAGACTGGCGAGCGCGGATCGCACTGCGCCAGAAGCAGATCGGCGAAAGAATGGTGGGTTAGCGTGACGGGTTCCGGAGGACTTCTGGACGGTAAGGTTGTCGTCATCAGCGGGGTCGGGCCGGCGCTCGGTACCACTCTCGCTCGGCGCTGCGCGGAGGCCGGTGCCGACCTCGTGCTCGCGGCGCGCACCGTCGAACGTCTCGACGACGTGGCCAAACAGATCACCGACCTCGGTCGGCGTGCCGTCTCGGTGGGCACCGACATCACCGACGAGGCGCAGGTGAACAATCTCGTCGATGAATCGCTCAAGGCCTACGGGAAGGTCGACGTCCTCATCAACAACGCCTTCCGCGTTCCCTCGATGAAGCCGTTCGCCAATACCACTTTCGAGCACATGCGAGACGCGATCGAGTTGACGGTTTTCGGCGCCCTGCGCATGGTGCAAGCCTTCACTCCCGCCCTGGCCGAGTCGAAAGGCTCAGTCGTCAACGTGAACTCGATGGTCGTGCGCCATTCGCAGGCCAAGTATGGCGCCTACAAGATGGCCAAGTCGGCGCTGCTGGCGATGTCACAAACGCTGGCCACCGAGCTCGGCGAGCAGGGCATCAGAGTGAATTCGATTCTGCCCGGGTATATCTGGGGCGGCACCTTGGAGTCCTACTTCAACCACCAGGCCGGAAAGTACGGCACCACCGTCGAAGAGATCTACAAGGCCACCGCTGCGGCATCAGACCTCAAGCGACTGCCCACCGAGGACGAGGTCGCGTCGGCGATCCTGTTCATGGCCAGCGATCTGTCCAGCGGCATCACCGGCCAGGCACTCGATGTGAACTGCGGGGAGTACAAAGCCTGATGAGTGGACGGACCAACGTAGGCACCGTCGAAGACCTGCACGCATCGGCAGTCAAAGCCTGCGGTCTCGAGGATTTCGGTACAGACGACGACAACTACCGTGAGGCGCTCGGCGTCCTGCTCGAAGCCTTCCAGCGCGAGGCCGATCTCACCGAACTCGGCAGCAAGATGCATCGATTCTTCATCCGTAATGCTCTGGTGGCCCGGCTCGTTTCGGAGGCGGCCTTCAAGCAGTACCCCGAGCACGCCGACGTGCCCATCGAACGACCGATCTTCGTGACGGGGCTGCCCCGCACCGGTACCACCGCCGTGCACCGGTTGCTGGCCGGCGATCCGCGGCACCAGGGCCTCGAACTGTGGTTGGCCGAGTTTCCGCAACCGCGGCCGCCGCGCGAAACCTGGTCGCAGAACCCGGTCTTCCAGCAGCTCGACGCACAGTTCACCAAAGCGCACGAAGAGAATCCGGACTACACGGGTCTGCACTTCATGACCGCCGACGAGGTGGAAGAGTGCTGGCAGCTGCTGCGGCAGTCCCTGCACTCGGTGTCCTACGAGACCCTGGCGCATGTGCCGACCTACGCGCAGTGGCTGGCGCGGCAGGACTGGACCAAGCCGTATCAGCGGCACCGCCGTAACCTGCAGCTCATCGGTCTCAACGATCGCGACAAGCGCTGGGTGCTCAAGAATCCGAGCCATCTGTTCGCGCTCGACGCACTGTTCGCGACCTACCCCGACGCGCTGGTGGTGCAATGCCACCGGCCGGCCGAGACGATCATGGCGTCGATGTGCTCGCTCGCGCAGCACACCACCGAGGGGTGGTCGAACACGTTCACCGGGGACGTGATCGGTGCCGATTCGATGGAGACGTGGTCGCGCGGACTGGAACTTTTCAACGCCGAACGGGCCAAGCACGATCCGGCACAGTTCTACGATCTCGACTACTTCAAGCTCATCAAAGACCCGGTCGGCGCCGTGGAGGACATCTACCGGGCCTTCGGTATCGAGTACACCGACGAGGCCCGCGAGTCGGTGCGCAACACCCACGAGGAGAGCAAAAAGGGACCGCGGGCGCCGAAGCACACCTACTCGCTGGCGGACTACGGCCTGACCGCCGAGGAAGTGAAGGAACGCTTCAAGAACCTATGACGGCTCGCCGTCGCCCGGTGAGGGCGCACTCGAATACTCCTCCAGGCAGCCCTCGGCGACGGCGTGCCGGATGCTGTCGGCAAGCCGAGGGCAGGACCGCGAACGCGCGGGATCCCCACCGGCATCCCGGATTTCAGAGAAGTGTGCGCAGCGCCGGGTGGCGTCGGCGTTCCACTGCACCGAGGTGTGCGCGGGTCCGAGTTTCTTGACCTGCACGGTCACGTGGCAGAAACGGCAGTCGACAGACACCAGCCCGGAGGTGAGATATCGCTGGCGGTCGCGGTCGGTGCCTTCTCGCACCGCCGCGGCCCGATCTGGATCGGACGCGAAATCCGGTGCCTTGCGCCACGATCCAGTCGCGTTGTCCCCCGTCGGCCGACCGTGGTCGTGCTCGTCTTCGTCATGCCCGTGTAGCTGGAGCATCGACTTGGCGAGGCGATCCACATCCGGGGCGTCTGTCATGCGCGATCCGCTCCGCTTCTGGCTGAAGTCATGCGCGATCCGCTCCGCTTCTCGCTGAAGTCATGCGCGACCCGCTCCGCTTCTCGCTGAAGTCATGTCGCCGGCGATTCCGCCTTCTCGGCTTCGCGCGCCTTGAGGTTCTCCCTCTCCCGCAGATTCTCCTCGACCTCGACGGCCCACTTCTCGTTGGCGATCGTGGTGTCGACCTCCATCTCGAAGCGATCCGTCATGTCCGGTGTCACGTCGGCGACGTCGACGTAGAACTGCTGATACCACCGGCGCATCTGATACACCGCGCCGTCTTCCTCCACGAGCAGCGGGTTGTCGATGCGGGTCTTGTGCTTCCAGATCTCGACATCCTGCAAGAAGCCCTTGCTGACACCGTCGGTGAAGGCAGTGGCCAGCTTCTCGGTGGTCTCGTCGTCGAGTCCTTTGGGCTTCTCGACGATGACGCCCCACTGCAACACGAACGAATCCTGGGTCACCGGATAGTGGCAGTTGATCAGGATCGACTCGGCCTTGAAGTCGCCGTACTTGTTGTGCAGCCAGTTGATCATGAACGACGGCCCGAAGTAGCTGGCCTCCGAATCGAGGGAGGCATCGCCGTAGGCGGTGCCCATGTCGTTGACATCCGGCCGGCCCACATTGTGCAGGTACTGGCTTGCGATGTGTCCTTCGAAGACGTTCTTGAAGTACGTCGGCAGGCCGAAATGGATGTAGAAGAAGTGCGCCATGTCGGTGACGTTGTCGATGATCTCGCGGCAGTTGGAGCCCTCGATGAGCATCGAGTTCCACTTCCAGTCGGTCCATTCACTGCTGGACCATTCCGGAATCTCCGGGATACGGACTTCCTCCTGCGGCGGGTTGCCCTCGTGGTCGTGCCAGACGAACAGCAGACCGCCGCGCACGTCGGTGTGCCAGGCGCGGGTGCGGGCCAGTCGCGGGGTTCGCTTGGCGTAGGGGACGAGCTTGCATTTGCCGTCGCCGCCCCAGCGCCAGTCGTGGAACGGGCAGGCGACCTCGTCGCCCTTGATCTCACCCTGGGCGAGATTGCCGCCCATGTGGCGGCAGTAGCCATCCAGAACGTTCAGGGAACCTTTCGAATCGGCGAAGACGACCAGCATCGTCCCGAAGATCTCGACACCGTGCGGCTTGCCGTCGAGGTAGTCCTTGACCGGCCCCAGGCAGTGCCAACCCCTGGCGAAGCGGTCGGGCAGGGCCCCCGTGTCGATCTCGCGAATGCCGGCGGTTGCCCCGGTGGTTTCCGTACTCACCTGTGGCCTCCCAAACTCTAGGTCTCTAACTAGAACACGTTACAGTTTTGCCCTCATCCGGGCAATCCAATCGCTGCTCACCAGCCGAAAATGTGTCTTTTGGCACTCCCTCGGTGGAGATACCCACTCGCTGTCCGATATATAGTGGACAGAGTGTCCACTAATGAAGGGCGGGCGAAGTGACCGCGACGACGACGCGACCGACGCTCAGCCAGTTCCCCGTGCGCAGTACCAGGCGCTGGATGGCTGTTGCCGCGGCGACGTTCGCGGTCGCGTGGGGCGGCAACGAGTTCACGCCGCTGTTGGTCATGTATCGAGTGCACGACGGCTTTTCCGCTGTGACGGTCGATCTCCTGCTGTTCGCCTACGTCCTGGGTATCGTCCCTGCGCTGCTCATCGGTGGACCGCTGTCGGATCGGTACGGACGCCGACCGCTGATGCTGCCCGCTCCCGTGCTGGCCGCGGTCGGATCCCTGATCCTCGCCACCGGCGCCCATTCGGCGGTCGTGCTCGCCGCCGGCCGCGTGTTCAGTGGGCTTGCACTCGGGCTCGCGATGGCGGTCGGGGGCAGCTGGATCAAGGAGTTGTCCAGCCCGCCGTGGGAACACAGCGGCGCGGGTGCGCGCCGCGCCGCGATGAGCCTGACCGCCGGCTTCGGACTCGGGGCAGGTGTTGCCGGCGTGATCGCGGAATGGGGACCGGCGCCGTCGGTCCTGCCGTACACCCTCAACATCGCGATGGCGCTCGGTGCTGCCGCGTTGCTCGTCGCGGCACCGGAGACGCGCGCGCGTCACGACGCAGGAGAGCCATGGTGGCGGGATCTCGCCATCCCCGGCGCGTCACGCCGCCGCTTCCTCGCCGTCGTCGTGCCCGTCGCCCCATGGGTTTTCGGTGCGGGCGCGTCGGCGTACGCCATCCTTCCCGCACTGATGAGTGACCGTGTCGCCTCGGCGCCGATAGCTTTCTCCGCCCTGTTGTGCGCCGTCACGCTGGGCGTCGGTTTCGGGGTCCAGCAGTTCGGACGCAACCTCGTCGCGGGTCGTGCCGGCATCGTCGTCGCCCTGACGCTCGTCGTGTCGGGCATGGCTTTCGCGGTGTGGGCTGCGGTCGCAGTGACGGTGCCGACGGCTCTGTTGGCCGCGGCAATGCTCGGCGCCGGGTACGGGATGGCGCTGCTGGCCGGCCTGCAAGAGATTCAACGCATCGCCGGGCCCGACGACCTGGCCGGCATGACGGCGATCTTCTACAGCCTCTGCTACCTCGGATTCGGTGTGCCCGCGGCCATGGCGTTCCTGTCTCGCTGGGTCAGCTATCCCGTCATGTTCGGATTCGGGGTCGTCGCGGCGATCCTCAGTCTGATCGTCGCGGCGGCCGGTTCACGGCGGGTGCCCGCAATAAGCTGAGGGGGTGGACGACGAGCAGCATCCGCCCCGCCGCGGCCGTCCTCGCAGTGAAACGGTGCGCAATGCCGTGTTGACGGCTGCCGCCGAACTGGCCCTGCGCGGCGGGTCCGCGGCCGCAACCGTGGACGCCATCGCCAAACGCGCCGAAGTCAGCCGCACGACGATCTACAAGTGGTGGCCCTCGGCGGCCTCCATCGTCCTCGAGGGTCTCTACGAGCGAGTGCGAAACTCGGTCACGCGGCCGCCCGGAAGCAGCTCCGTCGACGCGATAACCCATCACGTCAGGGCGCTGTTCGGCCTGCTCGCCGATCCCGAGGTCGGACCCTTGCTGCGCAACGTCATTGCGGCGTCGGCGTCCGACCCCGCAATCGAGCACGCTCTGTTCGACCAGTGGATCACCCCGCGCCGCGGCGCCATCGCCGCGATCGTGCGCGACGCCGTCGGCACCGGCGAACTGCCGGTGGCCGCCGACGTCGAAGTCGCCGTCGACGCGCTCGTGTCACCGCCCTACTACCGGCTGATGTTCGGCATGCCGCCCCTCGACGACGAGTCGATCGACCGGCTGGTCCAGACGGTATGGCAGGGCTGCCTGCGTCAGGCGCCCGGCTTGTCCGAGCCGACCACCCACATCGAGTAGTACTGTGCCCCACCGCCGTACGCGTGGCCGAGAGCCTTCCGGGCGCCCTGCACCTGGTGGTCGCCGCCCTTGCCCATCACCTGGATCGCCGACTCGGCAAATCGGATCATGCCTGACGCGCCGATCGGATTCGACGACAGCACGCCTCCGGACGGGTTGAACGGGATACGTCCGGTCATGGCCGTCTCACCGGCCTCGGTGAGCTTCCAGCCCTCGCCCTCCGGGGCAAATCCCAGGCTTTCCAGCCACATCGGCTCGTACCAGGAGAACGGCACGTAGACCTCGGCGACGTCGATCTCGTCGATCGGGCTCGTGATCCCGGCCGCCTTCCACAGCGCGGCAGCGGCGTCACGGCTCGCCTGCGGGTTGACCTGGTCGCGCCCCGCATAGGCCAACGGTTCGGTGCGCAACGCCGTGGCGTGCACCCACGCGACCGGATGTCCTTCTGCGACACGCGCATCGGCTGCTTCTTCATCGCCGATGACCAGCGCTGCCGCACCATCGGACGACGGGCAGGTCTCGTCGTAGCGGATCGGATCCCACAGCATCGGCGAGGACATCACTTTCTCCAGCGTGATGTCGGGCTGATGCAGATGAGCCAGCGGATTCTTCACCGCGTTGAGACGGTCCTTGACGGCCACCATCGCTCCGATGTGAACCGGAGCGCCCGACCGCCGGATGTAGGCGCGCACATGGGGAGCGAAGTACCCACCCGCTCCGGCGCCCACCGGCTTGGTGAACGGCACCGGAATGCTCAACGCCCACATCGCATTCGACTCCGACTGCTTCTCCCAGGCCATCGTCAGCACGCGCCGGTACTTGCCGGACTGCACCAGGCTGGCGGCCACGACCGCCGTCGAACCGCCCACCGAGCCCGCGGTATGCACGCGGATCAGCGGCTTGCCGGACGCACCGGTGGCGTCGGCCATGAACAACTCGGGCATCATGACGCCCTCGAAGAAGTCCGGAGCCTTGCCGACCACGACGGCGTCGATGTCGGCGAACGTGACGCCGGCATCGTCGAGTGCACGGTCGATGGCCTCGCGAACCAGACCGTTCATCGAGACGTCGGTGCGCTTGGCCACGTACTTGGTCTGGCCGGTACCGAGAACGGCTGCGAGCTTCTTGCCTGTTTGCGGAGCCACGGCTACTTACCCTCCAGGACGGCGACCAGATTCTGTTGCAGCGCAGGCCCGCTCGTCGCGTGGGCCAGCACCCGAGAAGCGTTGCCCTCGAAGATGTGCTGCGCGGCGAAGCCGATCCGCTCCAGGCCCGCCGAGAACATCGGATTGGCGGCCAGCGCACCACCGGACGGGTTGATCGTCGTGCTGTCGGTGAGCCCGATCGCCTCTTTGAGGATCAACTGCTGATGGCTGAACGGCGCATAGATCTCCGCGATCTCGATCGACGACACGTCGCCACCGGTCGCCGCGGCTGCCGAAGCCGCAGTGGACGGTGAGGTGGTCAGATCGCGGGCGCCCAGAACCGGCGTCTCGATGCGGTGTTCGATCCCGGAGATCCAGGCGGGACGCTCCCGCAGCTCGCGGGCACGGTCCCCGGCCGCGAGCACGATCGCCGACGCGCCGTCGGTGATCGGTGCGATGTCGTGGCGGCGCAACGGCTCTGCGAAGTACGGCTGCTCGAGCAGCTCTGCGACGCTGGTGCCCGATTCCAAGCGGTCCACCCGCGGTGACGCGGCCTGTGCGTCGAGTGCTACCTGCGCCATCTGCTCGGCGGTCCACTTACCGGAATCGAGTCCGAAACGGGCCTGCAGACCGGCCATGCTCACCGAGTCGGGCCACAGCGGGGCGACGGTGTACGGATCGGTCTGCAATGCCAGCACCCGGCGCAGTGTGCCGGCCGACGACTTGCCGAAGCCGTACACCAGGGCCGTCTCGACCTCGCCGGTCAAGATTTTGATGTAGGCCTCGTACAGCGCCCAGGCGGCGTCCATCTCGACGTGTGACTCGTTGATCGGCGGTACGGCGCCGATGGAGTCGATGGCCGAGATGAAGGAGAATGCCCGGCCCGCAAGGTAATCGGAGGACCCCGAGCACCAGAAGCCGATATCGGTCTGCTTGAGGCCGAGTTCGGCGTAGAGCTGGTGGAAGCACGGCATCAGCATCTCGACGCCATTGGTGGTGCCGTGGGTGCGGCGGACGTGGGGTGCGTGCGCGAAGCCCACTACTGCAACATCAGACATGCGCGATCCGCTCCGCTTCTCGCTGGTGGGTCATGAGTGTCAAATCCCTTTACAGGTGGTGCTTGTAGGTGTCGTAGTCGGCGTCGGGTTCGCCTGTGGGCTTGAAGTAGTCGATGTTGTCGATGCCAAGGCCCCACTCCTCCTTGGGCTTCCACACCGCCTGAACCCGCATGCCCATCCGCACCTCGCTCGGGTCGATCTCGGTGACGAGGTGTAGGAACGGGATGTCGGCACCGTCGAGCAGCACGTAGGCCGCGACGTAGGGCGGCTTGATGCGCTGCCCGGCGAACGGGATGTTGATGATGGCGAACGTCGTCACCGTGCCCTTGTCGGGCAGTTCGACGTAGTTGTCGAGCTCGAGGCCGGTGGCCGGGTTGGCTTCCTTCGGCGGGAAGTACACCTTGCCGTCCTCGCCCGTGCGCGCGCCCAGCAACTTGCCCTGCTGCAGTGCCCGCAAGAAGGTGCTCTCGGGAAGCGAAGCGGTGTGCTGGATTTCGATCGAGGTCGGGACAACCAGCATGGTCACCGGATCGAGGCCCTCCGGTGGCGGCGGGACATCCTCGGGGTCGTCGCCGAGTGCGAAGTACGCGATGTCGGTGATCGCGCCGACGGGTTCGTCCACCCAGTGCGCGTGAACACGGGTTCCGGTGGTGATCGCGTCGGAACCGCCTGCATCGACCGCATGCAGCAGCGGCGTATCGGCACCGTCGAGCAGGATCAGCGCCCATGCGAACGGACGGGCCAGCGGCTGACCCTCCAGCGGCTCCGGCTGCCACGTCCACGACATCACGGTGCCGACGCTGGCCACCGGTACGATCTCGGTCAATCGCTCCCAGGTGACGGGGTCGAACTCCGGCGGCGGTACGTGGACCCTGCCGTCGGAACCGCGGACTCCGACGATTCGCCGCTCACGGAGTGCCGTGAAGAACTTACCGAGAAGCGGTCCTACTGAACGGGTGTAGTCGAATGCGAGCTTCAGCGGAGCGGAAAGCGGCGGCTCATGCGGATCGATCTGCACCGGGCTGCTTTGGCTGGTGGTCACGGCATCGAGTAGAACAGGTTCTAAGTATGGTTTCAAGAAGCGGCCCCGGTGGCCCGGAAGGACGAGTGGCATGAAGTTGGGTTTGCAGCTCGGATACTGGGGCGCGCAGCCGCCGACCAACCACGCAGAACTGGTCGCGACGGCAGAAGAGGCGGGCTTCGACACCGTGTTCACCGCCGAGGCGTGGGGCTCGGATGCGTACACCCCGCTGGCGTGGTGGGGCCGGGAGACGACGCGGATGCGGTTGGGAACGTCCGTCATTCAGCTGTCCGCCCGCACGCCCACGGCGTGCGCGATGGCCGCCCTCACCCTCGACCACCTGTCCGGTGGGCGGCACATCCTCGGCCTCGGCGTGTCCGGGCCCCAGGTCGTCGAGGGCTGGTACGGCGCGAGATTCCCGAAGCCGCTGGCGCGCACCCGCGAGTACATCGACATCCTGCGGCAGGTCTGGGCGCGCGAAGCGCCGGTGCACAGCGACGGACCCCACTACCCGCTGCCCGTGAGCGGCGAGGGCACGACCGGCCTGGGGAAGAACCTGAAGCCGATCACCCACCCCCTGCGCGCCGACATCCCCGTGATGCTCGGCGCCGAGGGGCCCAAGAACGTCGCGCTGGCCGCCGAGATCTGCGACGGCTGGCTGCCGATCTTCTACTCGCCGCGCATCGCGGGCATGTACAACGAGTGGCTCGACGAGGGTTTCGCCCGGCCGGGTGCACGACGCACGCGGGAGACCTTCGAGATCTGCGCGACGGCGCAGGTCGTCGTCACCGACGACCGTCCCGCCATCATGGAGCTGATGAAGCCGCACCTTGCGCTCTACATGGGCGGAATGGGTGCTGAGGACACCAACTTCCACGCCGACGTGTACCGCCGTATGGGCTACTCGGAGGTCGTCGACGACGTGACCAAATTGTTCCGCAGCGATCGCAAAGACGAGGCGGCCAAGGCAATCCCCGACGAATTGGTCGACGACTCCGCGATCGTCGGCGACCTCGCCTATGTCCGAGAGCAGATCAAGGCATGGGAAGCCTCGGGTGTCACGATGATGGTCGTCGGGGCCCGCTCACCCGAGCAGATCCGCGATCTGGCTGCACTCGTCTGACCTCGACTAGACACTTTGTTGCCTAGTGTCTAGTGAGGATCTAGATTGACGGTGTGACCGACAGCACTGTCTCTCCGCCCTCCCAACACACCATCGCGGGCACCGTCCTGACGATGCCGGTGCGGGTGCGCACCGCCCATCAGCACACCGCGATGTTCGCCGTCGACGCCGACGCCGCCCAGCGGATGATCGACTACAGCGGACTACAGGTGTGCCGGTTCGGCAGGGGCGGCCGGCGCGCGCTCGTGGTGTTGATGTTGATGCGCTACGAGGACACCGATCTCGGTCAGTACTACGAATACGGCACCAACGTGATGGTCAACCCGCCGGGATCGAGCGCGAGCGGCTTGCAGGCGCTGCAGTCGGCGGGCGCGTTCGTGCACCACCTGCCCGTCGACCAGTCGTTCACCCTCGAGGCCGGCCGAACCATCTGGGGATACCCGAAGGTGATGGCCGACTTTACCGTCCGTGCCGGACGCCAGTTCGGCTTCGATCTGAGCATCGGCGGGCAGCACGTCCTGAGCATGGAGTTCGCTCCCGGCCTGCCCATCCCCCCGCTCAGCGGTCGCAGACAGGTGCACTCGACGTACTCGCACCTCGACGGCGTCACTCGGGAGACGGAGGGGGAGATGGTGCTCTCCGGGGTGCGCTATCGCCCCGGCGGTGTCCAACTTCGTTTGGGCGAACATCCCTACGCCGCAGAGCTTTCCGCCCTAGGCTTGCCCAAGCGTGCGCTGGTGTCGAGTTCAGCAGCCAACGTCGACATGACATTCGCCGATTCGAAGATTGTGGGAAACCGATGACCTCGACCCTTTCGGGCCACACCGTCGACCTGGATGTCGACCTGGCCGATGGCAATTTCTACGCCGACGGCCCCGCGGCGCGGAAGGCGTACGCGTGGATGCGGGCGAACCAGCCGGTCTTCCGGGATCGCAACGGCCTGGCCGCCGCGACGACCTATCAGGCGGTACTCGACGCCGAGCGCAACCCCGAATTGTTCTCCAGCACAGGCGGTATCCGCCCGGATCAACCGGGCATGCCGTACATGATCGACATGGACGATCCCGCGCACATCCTGCGGCGCAAGCTCGTGAATTCTGGCTTCACCCGCAAGCGCGTGATGGACAAGGTGCCGTCGATCGAAAAGCTCTGCGACACATTGATCGACGCCGTCTGCGAGCGTGGGGAGTGCGACTTCGTCCGCGATATCGCCGCGCCCCTGCCGATGGCCGTCATCGGTGACATGCTCGGCGTGCTTCCCGAAGAGCGCGACATGCTCCTGAAGTGGTCCGACGACCTGGTGTGCGGCCTCTCGTCGACCGTCGACGAGACCGTCGTCCAGAAGCTGATGGAGACCTTCGCCGCGTACACCGCGTTCACGATGGAAGTCATCGCCGACCGGCGCGCCAACCCCCGCGACGACCTGTTCTCGATTCTCGTCAACGCCGAGGTCGAGGGCCAGAAGATGAGCGACGACGAGATCGTCTTCGAAACGTTGCTGATCCTGATCGGCGGGGACGAGACCACCCGCCACACGCTGTCGGGGGGCACTGAGCAGCTGCTGCGCCACCAGGATCAGTGGCAGCGCTTGACCAAGGATCTGGAACTGCTTCCCGGCGCGATCGAGGAGACTCTGCGCTGGACGTCTCCGGTGAAGAACATGTGCCGGACGCTGACCGCCGACACCGAGTTCCATGGCACATCGCTGAAGTCGGGCGAGAAGATCATGCTGATGTTCGAATCCGCCAACTTCGACGAGTCGGTGTTCGGCGATCCGCAGAACTTTCGCATCGACCGGAATCCGAACAGCCACCTGGCTTTCGGCTTCGGAACCCACTTCTGTCTGGGCAACCAGCTGGCCCGGCTGGAACTGAAGATCATGATGTCCAAGGTGCTGACCCGGCTACCCGACCTACGGCTTGCCGACGAGAACATGCTGCCGCTGCGACCGGCGAACTTCGTCAGCGGCTTGGAGTCGATGCCCGTGGTGTTCACGCCGTCGGCGAAGGTGCTCGGCTAGCTTCTCAACAAATTTCGCCGTCGGCGACGCAGCTCGCGATCGTCGACTCGGCCCTTCCCGCCGTGACCGCTGCTGCTCGTTGAAGCAGGTTGTGCAGTCTGGTCAACTCGTCGTCGTCCAAGCCCGCGAACATCCGCTGCTCCAGCGCGGCCAGTGCCCCCTCGGCCTCGGCGAGGCGGGCGCTGCCTGTTTCAGTGAGCACGACGGTGTGGCGGCGCCTGTCCAGCGGGGACCGTCGCCGTTCCACCAAACCAATGGATTCGAGCTCGTTGAGCAGCGCGACGACGTTCGTCGGGTCGATACCGAGCGATTCGGCCAGCCCGGCCTGGCCCTGCTCGCCGAAATCACGCAGCAGCGTCAGCGCGATGATGTGTCGCGTCCGCAACCCGACCTTGGCGACCTCGATCTCGGCGGCTCCTCGCAGCCGCCGGAGGACCAGATCGAGTAGGGGGCCGAGCAGCAACTCCTGTCGCGGACGTGTGCTCATCGCGTCAGCCTACGGGAATGAGTCGGGAGCCTCCGTTGTATTGATAGTTTGTACAACACAAATGATCTATAGGGAGTCGATCATGGCGCAGCTTCTTCACATCGATTCGTCCATCCAGGGTGACCGTTCGGTCAGCCGTGCGCTCACTGCCCGAGCCGTGGAGCGCTGGCGCGCCGCCCACCCTGATGGCACTGTGACCTACCGCGACCTGGCCGTTGACCCGCTGCCGCACCTGAATCCGGATACCTCGGCGGCGCTCAGCGGCGAGCTCATCGACGAGATCAAGGCTGCGGACACCATCGTCCTCGGGTTGCCGCTGTACAACTTCGGCCCTCCGAGCACTGTCAAAGCGTGGGTCGACCACATCGTCGCGCCAGGGCTGTCGATCGACACGGACACCGGCAGGGGACTTCTCGGCGACACGGAACTGATCGCCATCGAAACGCGTGGCGGAGGCTACGGGCCCGGCACCCCGCGCGAAGGATGGGACCACGCACAGACCTGGCTCACCCACGGTGTGTCACTCACCGGCCTACGGCCCCGCTTCATCGTCGTCGAACTCACCATGGCCGAGACCAACCCGGCGATGGCCGAACTCAAACCTCTTGCCGCACACAGCCTGGCCGACGGTCGGGACGAGATCGACCGGCTCTGGGACGCTGACGAAAGCGCGGCATAGCCACCTTTACCTGATCTTGACTGCGCGTTGAATCTGCGCCCAGACGATCGTGGCGTGGCTACGATTCATCGGATGGAGCTGGGGGTTCTGGGGCCTCTGCAGGTCCGGCAGTTCGGACTGCCGGTCGCGATTCCCGGCGCCAAACCTCGTGCGGTCCTGACGATGCTCGGCCTCCACGCCGGGTCCGTGGTCGCGGCGGATACCCTCGTCGAACTCCTCTGGGGCGACGAGCCGCCTCGCACCGCCGCGAAGGCTCTACAGACCCATATCTCCGCGCTGCGCCGCGCGCTCGGTGACGGCTTCGTGCTCACGATGGGCAGTGGGTGGGTGGTCAATGCCGAGGTTGACGCCACCCGGTATGCGGAGGCCGCCGCGCTGGGCCGCGCGGCGACGAGCGCGGGGAACGCGGGTGAGGCGGTGTCCCGCTTCGACGAAGCGCTCAGGCTTTGGCGCGGCACGCCCGAGCTGCCGGATGGTCGTCGCGGACGATCCGAGAAGACCCGGTGGACGGAGGACCACGCCGCCCTCGTCGAGGATCGTGCCGACGCGTTGCTGACCTCAGGCCGGGCCGCGGAGATCATCGGTGAGCTGGAAGCCGCGATTGCCGATGCGCCACTTCGCGAAAGGCGCTGGGGCCAGCTCATGCTCGCGCTCTACCGTGCCGGTCGTCAGGGTGAGGCCCTAGCGGCCTATCAGCGAGTGCGGTTGCTGCTGGCCGAGGAGCTGGGAGTGGATCCGGGACCGGACCTCCGTCGTCTCGAGGGTGCGATCGTCGCGCAGGACGTCTCGCTGGAATTACCAGCGGCGCATCACCATTCGGTGGTTACTCGGGCGGTGACGTTCCTGCTCACCGACATCGAGGGATCGACCGCGGCCTGGGAGCGCGACGCCGATGCCATGGCGGCGGCGCTGGCGCGTCACGACGAGATCGTCGAGCAGGTGGTCACGTTCCGCGGCGGGCGGCTCATCAAGACGCGCGGCGAGGGCGATGCGACGTTCTCGGTGTTCGACAGGCCGTCCGGTGCGGCCGCCGCAGCGATCGAGTTGCAGGAGGCGATGGGGCACGAGGACTGGTCACCCGCCGAGCCGGTCCGCATCCGCATCGCGTTGCACACCGGTGAGGTCGAGTTCCGCGACGGCGACTACTTCGGCCGCGCGGTCAACCGCGCCGCGCGCCTGCGCTCGCTGGCCGACGGCGGGCAGATCCTCTGCTCGGGCGCGACAGCCGAGCTCGTCATCGACTCGCTCGCTGACGACGTGGTGCTCGATGACCTCGGAACGCGTCAGCTGAAGAACCTCGTGCGTCCGGAGCGGGTGTTCGAGCTGCGGCTGGGGAGCGCCGACGCGGTACGCCCGCCGACCGTCGACGCGCCGATGGAACGACCCGCCATGCCGGCAGTGCTGGCCGGCTCTGGTCCGTTCGTCGGTCGGTCGGGGGAGTTGGAGCTGCTGCTGGCCGGATGGCAGACGACGCTGGACACTGGAGCCCGCGCCGAGCTGATCGCCGGTGAGCCCGGCGTGGGGAAGACGCGGCTGGCCGCGGAGTGGTCGCGTCGAGCGTACGAACAAGGCGCCATGGTGCTGTACGGCCGGTGTGACGAGGACCTCGGTGCTCCCTATCAGCCGTTCGCCGAAGCACTGCGATCCGTGGTGCCGTGCGTGGGCTCCGATCGCCTGCGCGGCCAGCGCGGCGTCGAGGCGCTGCTGCCGCTCGTGCCCGGCTTGACCGATCTTCTTCCCGAAATTGCGTCACCCACCCGCGCCGATCCAGACACCGAACGGTACGCACTCTTCGACGCTGTCGTCGCGTTGCTGGGCTACGTGTCGGCGGAGGCGCCGATCATCCTCGTGCTCGACGACTTGCATTGGGCGGCAAAGCCGACGCTCCTGCTGTTGCGGCACCTGCTGCGGTTCGGCGAGCACGCCCGCGTGCAGATCGTCGGCACCTACCGCAGCACTGACCTGGACCGATCCCATCCGTTGGCGGCGATGCTCGCGGATCTGAACCGCGACGGCACGGCTGATCGACTGCAGCTCGGCGGGCTGGACCAGGACGACGTCACGGAGTACCTCGCGGCATCGGGTTACGACGACGAGGAGTTGGCCCGAGCCCTTGCGTCGGTAACCGGGGGCAATCCGTTCTTCCTCATCGAGGCACTTCGACACGTCGACGAGAGCGGAGGCCGTTGGGACCCGAGCACGCTACCGCAGGGCGTCCGAGAAGCCGTGACCCGCAGGTTGTCCCGGCTTTCGGTCGAGACGAACAAGGCGTTGGGTGCCGCTGCAGTGGTGGGCAGCCGATTCGCGATCGATCTGGTGGAGATGGTGGTAGAAGCCGATCTCGTCGACGCGTTCGATGAGGCGCGCAAGGCGGGCATTGTCATCGAGGAGCCCGGCGGGCTGTACCGCTTCAACCACGCTCTCGTGCGGCAGTCGCTGTTGGCCGAGTTGGCGTCGGTGCGGCGGATGCGGCTACATCAGCGGATCGCCACCGCGCTGGAGACCGAATCCGGTTCTCGCGACGAGCTGTTGGCGGAGTTGGCCTATCACTACTTCGAATGCGCGTGGGCGGGCAACGCCGCGAAAGCCGTCGACTACTGCCGGCGGGCTGCGGATCAAGCCATGGCGAGGCTGGCGTACGAGGGCGCGGCCGATCTATACGACAAGGCTTTACATGCACTCGAGGAAATCGATGACGAACTTCCCGATCGCGATGAGGTGCAGGCTGAACTGCTGATCGCGCGATGCGAGGCGCTACTGGCTGCAGGCGATGTGGCGGCGGCGACGGGCGCTGTCGCGCAGTTGCGTTCGGTTGCAGGCGATTCAGGTCGGCTGTCGGCGTGGGGAACATGCTTCGACGGCCAGCTTACGGTCCTCGTTCAATCCGAGCGGCTGGACGAGATCGAGTCGTCCGTCAGCGCCGCAGCGGCGGAGTTCGCGGCGCTGGATGACGCTGCCGGTGAGGCGATGGCTCATACCGTGCGTGCCGGATGTCTGGGCCGGCTGGGCCGCATCGGCGACTGCGAAACCGCGTTAGACCAGGCGCTGACCGCAGCGCGCCGCGCACGCGAGCACCGTCGCGTGAACGCGGTGTTGGCCAATGCGCCGCTTGCCGCCTTGTGGGGACCGAACTCGGTTCCGCGTGCCGGTGGACGGTGTCTCGATGTCGTTCGGCTGCTGCGCATCACGACCGGTTCGCCGATGGTCGAAGCTACATCGACCCGGTGTCAGGGTGTGCTCGACGCCTTCCGGGGGAGGGCCGGGGCGGGGCGGCAGTTGATCGAATCGGCGAGGCGCTCCCTCGTCGAGCTCGGCATGCGCCACGCGCTGCTGGAAGTCGAGCAGTTTGCGGGCATCGTCGAGCTCATCGCAGACGATCCTGTTGCCGCGGAGGAACATCTCAGGCGCGCCTACAACGGCTTCCGCCGTATGAGGCTCGACGCTGACACCGCCGAGACCGCCGCGCTCTTGGCGCGAGCGTGTCTGGCGCTCGAAAGGTATTCCGAAGCGGACGAACTCTGCACCGAGAGCGAACGTCTGGCTGGTCACGCGCTCAAGGCTTCGATCGCTTGGCGCACGGTGCGGGCTCAGCTGCTCGCGCGCGACGGAGCGCACCGCGAAGCCCGGCGCGTAGCCGAGGAGGGGGTCGCCATCGCCGAGCGCACAGACGCGTTGGTCGACCACGGCGACGCGTGCCTGGCCCTGGCTGTGGTGCACGAGGTGGGAGGCGACCAGACGAGAGCACGTGCCGCGGCCGAGCGTGCTGCGGAGCTCTACGAATTGAAAGGCGCCGCGGCGCTCGTCGCCAAGGCGCGCATGCTGATCGAAACCGAGGTGCCGAAAGCGGCGCCTGACGCGGAGCGCACGGACCCTGAGCCGGCGAACGCGTGCTCAAAAGTGCTCCGCCGGCTGGATGCCGCCGTCGCTCGTGAAGACTGGATCGACGCCGAACGGGAGCTCGCGTCCATCGTGTCCGTCGAGAGCCGCCGTAAGATCATCGGCTTTCCGCAGCGGGGGCTTTCAGCGTACGAATGGGTGGTGGAGGCACAGCGGCTGCGCGCCTCGGGTGCAGTCAGACACAGTCCCGTCATCGTCGCGGTTGCGGGGGAACGTCTGGCACTTACACGTTTGGATTTGGGCACAGCGGACGAGACCCCCGGCGCGCCCCAAGACCAGGCGTACGCGCTGTTCGCCCTGGACAACGACGGCAGGATCGCGCTTCAGGTGTGGTTCGAGATCGAGGACCGCGAGGCCGCTTTCGCTGAAATGCACGCGCTGGCAGCGAGTCCTGCGATACCGACCCAGGGCGAGGGAGACAAGTCGTCGGACCTGGGTGCGGGCCCGCAGGGCAATGAAGCGAGCCGCGTGTACAAGAGTCTCCTTGGCGAATTCAAGGTGGGGAATTGGGACGCCATGGTCGAGACCCTCGCCGAAAGCGTCACCCACGACGACCGTCGCTCCGTGGTCAACGGCGGCGTTCAACGTGGCCGCGACGCGGTACTGGCCAACATGCGGGCGGTCGCGGAGCTCGGTGTGACAGATTGTGAATCGTCGGTTGTCGCGACCCGTGGTGACCGCCTGGCGCTCGGTCGATACCACGTCTCTGGCGGCAGGGGGGCTGAGGCATTTGGAACGTCTGTGCTGATCGTCGCGGAGGTCGATGCCGAGGGTCGACTTGCCGCGGGTGTCGCGTTCGATTCCGACGATCTCGACGCCGCGTTCGAGGAACTGGACGCACGCTATCTCGCCGGGGAGGCAGCCCGGTATGCGGAGACATGGGTGGCATTCGCAGGTGCGTACGCGGCTTTCAACCGCGGAGAACTCTATGCGACAACAGCCGACGAGACGAGCTTCGATCATCGTCGCGGGGCCGCGTTCGCTCCCGGCGAGCTCAATGCATATCTGCAGGCCGCGTGGGAGGACTCGCCCGGAACCGGCATCCGGGCAGAGACCGTTCATCGGTTGACCGACCGCGGGGTGGTCGTGACGCACTTGGCGACGGGGATGTCGCGCGACGGCTTCGACGCCGAATGGCGCGATATCGCCATTCTGATGGTCGAGGGGGGTCGGATCAGTCGGACGGAATTGTTCGACACCGACGATCTCGATCGCGCGCTGGCGCGATTCGAGCAATTGAACCGACCCGCCTCGCGAGCCCAGAACGCAGCCAGTCGTATACACGATCGTTTCTTGGCCTGCTTCGCCGATCTGCAGTGGCAGAACATGAACGATCTGCTCGCCGACGATGTGTCCCAAGACGATCGGCGCCGGGCCGTCAACGGCGGCATCATCCGAGGCCGCGACGCGTTCATCGGCGAACTTCGATCACTCGCAGACTACGGCTTGACGGTCATCACGGCGACGACGGTGGCAACCAGAGGCGAACGCCTGGCGCTGAGCCGGGCGAAGGCCAGTGTCAGCGATGAACGCACGGACGGGTTCAGTGTCGAGATCGTGGACGTCGTCGAGGTCGACGCGGATCACCGACTCGTCGCTCGAACTGTCTTCGACGTGGAGGACCTCGACGCGGCTTTCGCAGAACTCGAGGCCCGGTATGTCGCGGGCGAAGCGTCCCAGTACGCGGACACCTGGTGGCGGATGGTCGAGGGGTGCGCCAGGCTGAATCGGCACGAGGCCCCCCTGACGACAGCGGATTTCGTCGATGCCGATCATCGATCCGGAGCCAACCACGCTCCTGGGGACATGATGGCCTTCGTCAGTGAATCGTGGGGCGACACGCCTGACCTCAGAATGCGTATGGAGGCCGTCCACGCACTGGCGGATTCGGCAGCGGTCGTCACGACGGTCCTCACCGGAACGTCGACGCAAGGGTTCGAGGCCGAATGGCGGTCGATCAGCGTGGTCGAGTTCGACGGTCCGTTGAGCGCGCGAACGGAACTGTTCGACGAGGCAGATCTCGATGCCGCGCTCGGTGTGTTCGGGGAGATCACGAAAAGTTCTGGTCGTCTGGCTAACTCCGCAACCTGCGCGGCGGATAACGTTCGCGCAGCCTTCGCCCGCGGCGACTGGGATGCGATTGAGAAGCTTTTTTCTGCCGCAGTGATCGGCGAGGACCGTCGCGATGTCATCGGCGGTAACCGCCTCGTCGGGGTGTTAGCGGAGTTGATGAATCTCCGGACCCTGGCTGCGCTGGGGGCCGCTCGAATCGACTCGACGACGCTGGCTATCCGAGGTGACGCGCTCTCCCTCCATCGCGCAGGTGTCTCGGATGGGGAGAAAAGTGCCGAGGTAGTTTTTCTCACCCTCTTCGAGGTAGACGCCGATGGTCGGATTACCGCGGACATCAGCTTCGACGAGGACGATTTCGGCGCCGCAGTCAAAGAACTCGACGCCCGCTACGTCGCGAGCCTCCCTGAGCCGTATGCGCGCGCGTACTCCGCCATAGCCCGCGGTTTTGCCGAGATCAGTCACGGCAGGATACCAGCGCTTGCAGCCGATTTCGCGGACGCTGACCACCGCACGGTTGCGGGGTTCGAACCCGGCGGCTTGACCGATTATCTGCGCGTCGGCTTCAGCGATATGGTCCACAGCCGGATGTACATCGAATCCGTGCACCGGGTCAGCGGCACGGGAGCGGTCTTCACTCACGTCGCAAAGGGCGCCTCGCGCGACGGGCTGATTGCGGAGTGGCGGGTCATTGATGTCGTCACGCTCGAAGGTGATTTGTTCTCTCGCTGTGAGCTCTTCGATGATTCCGATGTCAGCGCGGCCTTGGCGCGTTTCGACGAATTGCAGAAGGCATCAACGACTCTCGCGAACACGGCGACCCGGGTTTGTGGACAATTTCGCGCCGCGTACGCCGCCCGCGACTTCGATGCGTTGGCGGCCATGCTGGCCGACGACCTGTACAACGAGGATCGCCGGTCCGTCGTGAACGCAGGGATCCGGCACGGTCGCGGACCTGCGATGCAGGATCTGCGAGAGGCAGCGGAAACCGCTGTCCCTTTTTTCGCGGCGACCGAGATCGCCACCCGTGGTGATCGCCTGGTGCTCGTTCGAGGTGCTACCCCATTCGAGAACGACCCCGAGGCATTCCGCATCGACTCACTACAACTCGCTGAAATCAATGACTACGAGCAGATTTCAGCCATCGTGATGTTCGACGTCGACGACGTCGATGCCGCTATCGAGGAACTCGACGCCCGGTACCTCGCCGGCGAGGCGGCATCACACGCGCGCACGTGGTCGGCGATCATCGACGCCAGTACGGCGTTCAACCGCCATGAGTTACCGCCCACCACTCCAGACTGGGTGAGTATCGACCACCGGTCCGTCATCGACTTTGCCCCCGGCGAGATGACGCAGTACATGCGCGCGACCGTCGACGTCGCGCGACACGTGAAGCATCGCATCGTGACGGTGCACCGGCTCGCAGATAGCGGAGCGGTCTTCACGCAAGCGACGTCTTCGACATCGTCGTCTCAAGGCTTCGACGCCGAGTGGCGCGAGGTGATCATCCTCAGGGTGAAAGACGACATGATCAGTCGCTGCGAGATCTTCGACGAATCTGGTACCGCCGCTGCACTAGCACGCTTCGCTGAACTCGGCGCAGAATCCGTGCCTTGGTTTAATGCGGCCACGCGAATGAACGGTCGCCTTACCGCGGCGTTCGATAGCCGAGATATTCACGGCTATCTCGAGGCATGTAGCGCCGATGCCGTCTTCGACGACCGGCGAAAAGGTATGCACTACAGGGGACCGATAGACGCGGAGTTCGCACAAGCGCTGTTGTTCACCGGTGCCGAAAGCTGGCGACTGGAGATAGAGACTCTCGCGGTCCGGGGGGACAATCTGATGCTGGGTCGCTACCTCTTCCGTGACACGGCTGATGCCGACCGCCCTGCTGCGATCGAGACACTCTTGGTGCTGGAGGTCGACACCGACGAACTCGTGAAGCTCGCGGTGGTGTTCGACCACGACAACCTCGATGCGGCCCTTGCCGAACTCGACGCGCGGTATCTCGCAGGCGAAGCAGGCGGCGGGCTCCGGTGTGGCGGGTGATCACTGAAGCGACAGCGGTTTCAACCGGCGTGAGCCCATACCGGTCGCCGGCGACTGTGTCGTGCTCGATCACCGATTGCAGACGGCGATTGCGGAGGCGAAGTCAAACAATTTCCTCGCCTACGTGGACGCCTCGTGGGAACTCGCTCCCGACCTGCACGTCTACGTTGAAGGAGTTCACCTCCTCAGTGACGAAGGCGCTGTCGTCGCGACTATGACAACGGGAACCACAGGAGACGGATTCCACGTCAAGTGGAGGCAGATCGCGCTCATGACTGTGAGTGGAGAACTCGGCGACCGCTGCGAGAGATTCCACGACGCCGATCGCGGGGTTGCGCTGGCACGCTTCGACGAAGTTCGTTCGACGCCCACCCCGCCCTAATGCGTATCCAGATCCCACTAGGGCGAGAAAGTGAGCTGAATGCACACTAGGCGCAGTCCGCCCTACTTCATCTGGAAGTTCGGCGGCCGCTTCTCCTTGAAGGCGCGCGGGCCCTCCTTGGCGTCCTCGCTGAGGAACACCGGGATGCCGTTGGCGGTGTCGGGCTTGAAGGCTTCTTCCTCGTGCAGGCCCTCGGCCTCACGAATGGTCTTCAGGATGGCCTGCACGGCCAGCGGGCCGTTGTTGTTGATCACCTCGGCGATCTCCAGCGCCTTCTCCAGCGCGGTGCCGTCCGGAACGACGTAGCCGATGAGCCCGTACTCCTTGGCTTCGGCCGCGGTGATGTGGCGTCCGGTCAGCAGCAGGTCGCACGCGATCGTGTACGGGATCTGGCGCGGCAGCCGCACCGCGGACCCGCCCATCGGATAGAGGCTCCACTTCGCCTCGGAGATGCCGAACTTCGCGCTCTCGCCGGCGACGCGGATGTCGGTGCCCTGCAGGATCTCGGTACCGCCGGCGATCGCGGGGCCTTCCACGGCAGCGATCAGCGGTTTCTTCAGCCGGCGGCCTTTCAGCAGGCCCTCGATCTTCGACGGGTCGTAGCTGCCGTCCTTGAACGAGTCGCCCGGCGGCTTCTTCGATGCGGCTTTGAGGTCCATGCCCGCGCAGAAGTAGCCGCCCGCCCCGGTCAGGATGCATGTCCGGATCTCCGGATCGTCGTCGACGCGGTTCCAGGCGTCCACCATGATTGAGAGCATCTCGCCTGACAGCGCGTTGCGCGCCTCCGGCCGGTTCAGCGTCACGATCAATGTGTGTCCGCGCTGCTCAACAAGTGCGTCGGGACCATTTTGCGGCTCAGTCACGGGCATGCGCCTTTCCTCGTCGAAGACAGCGACTTGTCACGAAATGTAACACGTTCTAATTTAGAGCCGTGGCCCTGAACATCGCCGATCTCGCCGAGCACGCCATCGATGCCGTGCCTGACCGCGTCGCCCTCATCTCGGGTGACGAACAGCTGACCTACGCCCAGTTGGAGGAGAAGGCCAACCGCCTCGCCCACTATCTGCTCGACCAGGGCGTCAAGAAGGACGACAAGGTCGGCCTCTACTGCCGCAACCGCATCGAGATCGTCATCGCGATGCTCGGCATCATCAAGGCCGGCGCCATCTTGGTCAACGTGAACTTCCGCTACGTCGAGGGTGAGCTCAAGTACCTGTTCGACAACTCCGACATGGTCGCGCTGGTCCACGAGCGCCGCTACGCCGACCGGGTGGCCAACGTGCTGCCCGAGACCCCGAATGTCAGGACGATCCTCGTCGTCGAGGACGGCTCTGATGACGACTATCAGCGATACGGCGGCGTCGAGTTCTACTCCGCGCTCGAGCAGGGCTCCCCGGAGCGTGACTTCGGCCCGCGCAGCGAAGACGACATCTATCTGCTCTACACCGGCGGCACCACCGGTTTCCCGAAGGGCGTGATGTGGCGCCACGAGGACATCTACCGAGTTCTGTTCGGCGGCACCGACTTCGCGACGGGAGAGCCCGTCGCCGACGAATACGACCTGTCGAAGCAGGCCGCGGCCAACCCCCCGATGGTGCGCTACCCGATCCCGCCGATGATCCACGGCGCCACCCAATCGTGTACCTGGATGTCGATCTTCTCCGGCCACACCACGGTGCTCACACCCGAATTCGACGCCGACGCGGTGTGGCGGACGATCCACGAGCACAAGGTGAACCTGCTGTTCTTCACCGGCGACGCGATGGCGCGGCCGCTGCTCGACGCGTTGTTGGCGCATCAGGATGCGGGCAACACCTACGAACTGGACTCGCTGTTCCTGCTCGCCAGCACCGCGGCGCTGTTCTCCACCAGCCTCAAGGAGAAGTTCCTGGAGCTGCTGCCCAACCGCATCATCACCGACTCCATCGGCTCGTCGGAGACCGGCTTCGGCGGCACCAGCGTCGTGGCGAAGGGACAGTCGCACACGGGCGGCCCCCGCGTCACCATCGACAAGAACACGAAGGTGCTCGACGAGAACGGCAACGAAATCGAGCCCGGTTCGGGCAAGCGCGGCATCATCGCCAAGTGCGGCCACATCCCGGTCGGTTACTTCAAGGACGAGAAGAAGACGGCCGAAACTTTCCGCACCTATAACGGTGTGCGGTACGCGATTCCGGGCGACTTCGCCGAGGTGGAAGCCGACGGCACCGTGACGATGCTGGGGCGCGGCTCGGTGTCGATCAATTCCGGTGGCGAGAAGATCTATCCCGAAGAGGTCGAGGCTGCCCTCAAGGGGCATCCCGACGTCTTCGACGCACTGGTCGTCGGTGTGCCGGATCCGCGGTTCGGCCAGCACGTCGCGGCCGTGGTGCAGGCGCGGGAGGGAACGCGTCCGACGCTGGCCGAGCTCGACGCGTTCGTGCGCCGCGAGATCGCCGGATACAAGGTGCCCCGCAGCCTGTGGCTTGTCGACGAGGTCAAGCGGTCGCCTGCGGGCAAGCCGGATTACCGCTGGGCCAAGGACACCACCGAGGAACGTCCCGCCGACGACGTCCACGAGAAGCACGTGGCGGTGAACTGAGAGATGAGAACCGAACTCTGCGATCGCTTCGGCATCGAATACCCGATATTCGTCTTCACCCCGTCGGAGAAGGTCGCGGCGGCGGTCAGCAAGGCCGGTGGACTCGGCGTGCTCGGCTGCGTGCGGTTCAACGACGCCGACGACCTCGAGAACGTCCTGCAGTGGATGGACGCGAACACCGACGGCAAACCCTACGGCGTCGACATCGTCATGCCGGCCAAGGTCCCGACCGAAGGTACGTCGGTCGACATCAACAAGCTAATCCCGAACGAGCACCGCGAGTTCGTCGACAAGACCCTCGCCGACCTCGGGGTGCCCCCGTTGCCCGAGGATGAGGAACGCTCCGAAGGTGTTCTGGGATGGCTGCATTCGGTGGCGCGCAGCCATGTCGAGGTCGCGCTCAAGCACCCGATCAAGCTGATCGCCAACGCACTCGGCTCGCCGCCCAAAGACGTCATCGACCAGGTGCACGAGGCGGGCGTGCCCGTGGCGGCGCTGGCCGGCTCACCGAAACATGCTCTGCGCCATGTCGAGAACGGCGTGGACATCGTCGTCGCACAGGGCCACGAGGCCGGTGGGCACACGGGCGAGATCGGATCCATGGTGCTGTGGCCCGAGATCGTCGACGCCATCGACGGTAGAGCCCCGGTGCTCGCCGCAGGTGGTATCGGCACGGGGCGCCAGGTCGCGGCGGCGCTTGCCCTTGGCGCGCAGGGCGTTTGGATGGGATCGGCCTTCCTGACCTCGGCCGAGTACGACCTCGGCGTGCGGTTGGACTCGGGCCGTTCGGTGATCCAGGAAGCCATGCTGAAGGCCACGTCCGCGGACACCGTCCGGAGGCGCATCTATACCGGAAAGCCGGCGCGCCTGCTCAAGAGCCGGTGGACCGACGCGTGGGACGCCGAAGGTGCCCCCGAGCCGCTGCCGATGCCGCTGCAGAACATCCTCGTCAGCGAGGCCCACCAGCGGATGAGCGAGTCGGCGGATCCCACCACCGTCGCTATGCCGGTCGGCCAGATCGTGGGCCGGATGAACGAGATCCGGCCCGTCGCCGACATCATCGCCGAGTTGGTCAGCGGATTCGAGGCAGCGTCCAAGCGCCTGGACGGTATTCGCGACAGCTGAGCGGGCGTATAACAGCAGATGTGAACGGCGCCCACTGTCTTCTCACCACTCTCGTCGGCAACGGCGTGGACGTGTGCTTCGCCAACCCCGGCACGTCGGAGATGCATTTCGTCGCAGCTCTGGACGTGGTCCCGCAGATGCGAGGTGTGCTGACCCTGTTCGAAGGTGTGGCCACCGGCGCCGCGGACGGCTTCGCGCGCATGGCCGACAGGCCCGCCGCGGTGCTGCTCCACCTGGGCCCTGGGTTGGGTAACGGCCTGGCCAATCTGCACAACGCCCGGCGGGCGCATGTGCCGATGGTCGTGGTCGTCGGCGACCACGCGACGTATCACAAGAAATACGACGCCCCACTGGAATCCGACATCGACGCGGTGGCCCGCACCGTGTCCGGCTGGGTGCGCCGCACACTCGACACAGCCGAAATCGCGATCGATGCCGCCGATGCGGTGTCCGCCAGCCGCGCCGGCGTGGTGTCGACGCTGATCCTTCCCGCCGACATCTCGTGGAGCGACGCCGAGCCCATCGAACCGGATCCGCAGGACGCGCACCTGCCCGTCGTCGAGGACGACGCGGTACGCGACGCCGTCACCGCGCTGACCTCCGGCTCCCCGTCAGTGGTGTTGATCGGGGGAGACGCGTCGCGGATTCCCGGACTGTCGGCGGCGGTTCGCATCGCCCAAGCGACGGGTGCGAAGGTGCTCTGCGAAACGTTCCCGACGCGGCTGCAGCGCGGGGCCGGCGTGCCGGCCGTGGAACGGCTCGCCTATTTCGCGGAGGCCGCCGAGGAGCAACTCGCCGGCGCCGAGCATCTCATCCTCGCGGGCGCGCCATCTCCGGTGTCGTTCTTCGCCTACCCGGGACGAGCCAGTGACCTCGTCCCGGAAAACTGCGAAGTACACACGCTCGCGAAGCACTCGGGTGCCGCGACCGCTCTGCAGCGCATCGCCGACGAACTCGCGCCCGGAAGCGTCGCTGCGGTGGCCCCCGCCGCACGGCCGCCGTTGCCGTCGGGAGACCTGACGTCCTTTTCGGCTGCCGCGGTCGTCGGTGCGCTGTTACCCGAGAACGCGATCGTTGTCGACGAATCGAACACGGCAGGGATCGGTATCGCCGCGGCGACGGCGGGTGCCCCCGCCCACGATGTGCTGACACTGACCGGCGGCGCGATCGGCTACGGGATGCCCACCGCGATCGGAGCCGCCATGGCCGCCCCCGGCAGACCCGTGCTGTCCCTGCAGGCTGACGGGTCGGCGATGTACACCGTGTCGGCGCTGTGGACACAGGCGCGCGAGAACCTCGACGTCACTACCGTGATTTTCAGCAACGGCGCCTACGACATCCTGCGGATCGAGCTTCAGCGTGTCGAAGCGGCCAACGCGGCGAGCCCCGGCCCGAATGCCCTGCAATTGATGGACCTCGGCCGTCCTGCCCTCGACTTCGTCAAAATCGCTGGGGGGATGGGTGTTCCCGCCCGTCGTGTCACCACGGCCGAGGAGCTGGCGGCGGCGCTGACCGACGCCTTCGCCGAGCCCGGTCCGCACCTGATCGAAGCCGTGGTCCCGTCGCTGGCCGGCTGACCGTCCTCTCGCGCTGAGTTACTGCGGGGTGATGACGGTTTCGTCGTCGATGGCGAGTGTGGCCGGGCCCAGAATGTCGATCTGGTTCTCCAGTCCATCGGCGTTGAGCTGCAACACATACCACGAGCCGTCGCTGCCGGGGATCACCACGGTCTTTTGCGCAGCGACCTTGGTGACACCGTCCTGAACCCAGGTGCCGCCGAGCTGGAACGCCGGATACTCGCCCAGCGTGGTGACCTTGCCGTCGCTCATCGGCGTCCATCCGGGCAGGTTGGTCGCTTCGCCGGGCGCCGCATCGAGCACGGCCTGCGGGTCGACGTCGCCCACCAGCTTGGAGACGATCGCGACGATGCTCGGCGTGTACTCGGCCGCCTCGGGTCCGGTGTAGACGATGGCGCCGAACGCCCATTCGGGAGTGTCCGGTCCGGCATCCTCCCAGCCCTCAGGGATGGGCAGGTCGATGATCGGAGCGCCTGGATCTCCGCGCTTTACCGCCGATTCCTGAATTCCGTTTTCCTTGATGTAGTCGGCGATCGTCGGTGCCGGGCCCGCTGGAGCTTCCTGGCGGGGCGCGATCCGCGCGGTGGTCGGCGCCGCAGCGCTTGTCGACGTGGTTTCCGATGTCTCCGACGTCGACGTGGTGGTCTCGGATTCGGACGAACTGGTTTCGCTGGACCCCGAATCCGAGCCGCCGCAGCCGGTCGCGATGAGCGCGACGGCCGCGGCGATCGCGGCAGAGCGGGTGGCAACCGTGAGCTTCATAGCTGGACTCCTGTCGTATGACGTTTCGTCATGTCCAGCGAAGCGTAAATCATGATCAGGGGTTTGCTCTGTGAGTAGATGTACTCACGTCGCACCGATTTGTGCATTCTTCTCGTTCTGTCGCGCCGCCATGTTCTCTTCGACCTCCTGCTGCCAGAGGTCGTAGGCGTGGGTGGTGTCGACCTCCTGTTCGTAACGGTCCGTCATGTCGGCGGTGACGTCAGCCGCGTCGACGTAGAACTGTTCGTACCAACGCCGATGCTGGTAGACGGGGCCATCTTCCTCGGTAAGAAGCGGATTCTCGATCGGCGACTTGTTCTTCCAGATCTCGACGTCTTCGAGGAACCCCTCGCCGAACGATCGGTTCATCGCGGCGGCCAGCTTGCCTGCCTTGTCCGCGGGCAGCCCAGGCATCTCCTGCACCGCCACACCCCACTGCAGCATGAACGAGTTGTGGGTGACGGGGTAGTGGCAATTGATCAGCGCCACCTCAACGGTGAAGCCCGGAGCGAGATCGTTGTGCAGCCAGTTGATCATGTACGCCGGCCCGAAATAGGCCGCCTCGGAGCGCAGATACGTTCCCTCCCAGAGCTTCTCGGGATTCGTGGTGAAGTCGGGCCGCGGTTTGGACTCCATGAACTGGCTGGCTGTGTGCCCTTCGATGACGTTCTTGAAGTACGTCGGGTAGGCGTGGTGGATATAGAAGAAGTGCGCCATGTCGACGTTGTTGTCGACGATCTCGCGGCAGTGCGCACCCTCGATGAGGATCGAACTCCACTGCCAGGGCGACCACCGGCCCTCGTCGTAACCCTCGATGGTGGGCGGGATCAGCTCAGCCGGTGCAGAAGACCCTTCGGGGTCGTGCCACACCAGCAGCTGCCCGTTCACCTCGGTCGTCTGCCAGGCGCGCGTGCGGGCCAACCGGGGGGTCCGCTTCGCGTACGGGACGAGCGTGCAGCGCCCGTCGCCACCCCAGCGCCAGTCATGGAACGGGCAGGCCACCTCGTCGCCCTTTACTGTGCCCTGCGCCAGGTTTCCACCCATGTGACGGCAGTAGCCGTCGAGGACTTTGATGTCGCCATGGGAGTCGGCGAACACCACGAGCATCGTGCCGAAAGCGTCGATGCCGTGAGGCTGACCGTCACGGAACGAGTCCGCCAGTCCGAGGCAGTGCCAGCCGCGGGCGAACCGCGTCATGGCCTTGCCGGTGTCGATCAGTCGGATATCGGTCATCTCTGTTCGCGCTCCTTCATGCTCAGCACGGCCAGGTGGCTGAAAACCATGCTGGTGCCGATCGGGTTGCCGCCGCCCGGGTAGGCGGTGCCGCTGGGTGCGGCCATCGTGTTGCCTGCTGCGTACAGTCCCGGAATCACATTGTCGTCGGCATCGAGCACCCGCGCCGAGGTATCGGTGCGCAATCCGCCTTTGGTGCCGAGGTCGGAGACTCCGAACGCGGCGGCGTGGAACGGACCTTTCTCGATGGCGTACAACGGCGGCGCGCCCGCGGAGAACGCCCGGTCGTAGGCTTCGTCGCCGCGGCCGAAATCCTCGTCCACGCCTCGTCGCACGAACTCGTTGAACCGCGCCACCGTGTCCACCAGATTGCTCGGGGGCACCCCGATATCGGCGGCGAGCTCTTCTAGCGTGTCCGCGGTGCGCCAGAGCCCTGCTGCGACGTACTTCTCGGGCTCGACCATCGAGACGTTGGTGGCCTTGACCGGTGGCACGAGCCCGCCTCCATCTCCGGCGGAGTCGTAGATCATCCAGAACGGCAAGCTGACTCTGCCTTCGTCGATCGCCGCGAGGACGGCACGGCCGATGCGGTCGTAGGCGGCCGATTCGTTGACGAACCGTCTGCCGTCGTCGTCGACGAAGATTCCGCCGGTGAACCACAGCGAAAAGGCCGAGGTACCGTCGGGGTGGGTCAAACCCGGAGACCACCACGCCTGGTCCATCAGGTCGGTGTCGGCACCGGCCGCGATGCCGGCCAGATGGGCCAGCCCTCTGTTTCCCCAGGGACCCATGGTGTCCCGGGAACTGCCGGGCACGCCATAGCGGGCCCGCATCTCGTCGTTGTGCTCGAAACCACCTGCGGCCAGCAGGACTCCGCGCCGGGCTCGGATCCGAGAGCGCTGTCCGTGGGATTCGACGACCACGCCGGTGACCGCGCCGTCGGTGACCACAAGCTCGGTCAGCTCGGTGTTCAACCGCGCCGACGAGTGCGGATGTCGCGCCGCGGCGGCGAGGAACCGGGCGATCAGGGCACGCCCGCCGACGAAGTAGTCGCCGGGCTGCGGTGCGCCGAGCCGGTCGGCGTCCAATGGGCCGCGGACCAGTTCACGGAGATCCGGAGCGGCGGCCACCTTCAACGGCTTGGCGGCGATGTGGCGCATGCCGTCGGCGCGAGCCTTGGGTGCCTTCCCGAAGTAGTCAGGCCACGGCAGCAGTGAGAACTTCAGCAGCTCATCGGATTCCAGGTACTCGATCAGCCGGGCTCCGGTGCGGACGTAGGTCTCCTGAAGAGCCCGCGGCGTGCGGTCGCCGACCACGGCGGTGTAGTACTCGAGTGCGTCGTCGATAGTGTCGTCGGTGCCGGCGCGCTGCAGGACGGGGTTGCACGGGAACCACATTCCGCCACCGCCCGAGTACGCGGTGGTGCCGCCGTACTTCTCGGTGGCCTCCACCAGGATGACATCGAGCCCTTCTCGGGCCGCGGTGTAGGCCCCCGTCACCCCACCCGCTCCGGAACCCACCACGAGAACGTCGGTGGTCTCATGCCAGTCAGACACGGTGTTCCCTTCCATGCGTGGCGAATTCCGCATCCAGCGCCGCGCGGTCGGCGTCGGTCATCCGGCGGTACTCGGGCCGGCCCCGCCCCGTCCAGCGGTACACCGCGTCGTCGGTGTACCAGCGCTGGGCCTGAAGTTCCCGTTTGAGAACCTTGTTCGACCCGGTGGCGGGCAGGTTCGCCGAGACGCGGAGGAGTCGAGGAAACCCCTTGGAGCCGAGGTCTTTCTGTTGTGTGAGGAAGTCGGCCAACGCGTTGGCGTCGAACGAATCCGGTTCGGCCACCTCGACAGCGGCCATGATTTGATCGCCGGATCGCGGATCGGGAACGCCGTACACGCCGGCAGTGATGACACCGGGGTGGCGACGCAGCACCCGTTCGACCGTCAGCGCCGATATGTTCTCGCCGTCGACGCGGATCCAGTCTCCTCGGCGCCCGGCGAAGTACAGGAAACCTGCCCCGTCGATATAGCCCAGATCGCCGGACCAGTACCAACCATTGCGCAGCCGATCGGCGTCGGCCGCGTCGTTGCGGTAATAACCTTCGAAGTCTCCGGCGCCCCGGCGATCGACGATCTCGCCGACCGCCTCGTCGCCGTTGAGGACCCTGCCCTGTGGATCGAGAACCGCCGGCGGACAGGGCCGCATGGTCTCGGGGTCGACGACGGACACGCCGTCATGCGCCGGTCTGCCGAGGGCGGTCGGTGGCGCTGCGGGGTCCGGGGTCGCCACGGCGCCACCCTCGCTGGAGCCGTAGCCCTCGAAGAGTTCGGCGCCGAAGCGTCGGCGGAATTCGGCTTGGTCCTCCGGCGATGCTTCGGTGCCGAAGCCGCGTGTGAGCGTGTTGTCGGCATCGTCGGGTCGTTCGGGCGTCGCCATCAGGTACGCGAGCGCCTTCCCGACGTAGGTGAAGAACGTGGCGTCGAAATATCGGACGTCGGAGAGGAATCGGGACGCCGAGAAGCTCGGCGTGAGGCAGATTGTGGCGCCGTTGGCCAGCGCTGGCGCCCACAGCGCCATCAGCGCGTTGCCGTGGAACAGCGGCATACAGCAGTAGTCGACGTCCCCGCGGTGGTGGCCGAACTTGTCAGTGGCGGCGTAGGCGATCCTCGCCAGCCGACCCTGGCTGCACCTGACGGCCTTCGACGTTCCCGTGGTGCCCGACGTGAAGAGAAGGAGGAAAAGCGAGTCCGCGCCCGCGTCGGCCGCCGCTGCGGGCTTGCCGCGGTGGGCGTCGAGCCTGCGTTGATATGCCGGGTCGTCGACGACCAGCACCCTGTCTGGGAAAACCCCGTGGTCGAGGGCGTTCAGGCGTTGCGCGCCCGCGGTATCCGTCACGATCAGCTGGCAGTCGGCATGCCGGATGTCAGCGGACAGATCCGCCGCGCCGCGGGTGGGGTTGAGCCCGACGATCGTCGCGGCTGAGAGTGCGGCGCCGCCGAGCCAGAACGCGAAATCCGGAACGTTGTCGAGCAGGACGCCGATGTGGAGAGGCCCGAGTTTTCTGTCGTGCAGTCCTGTTGCCAGCGAGGCGCGTGCTGCTGATTCGCCGACGACTTCGTCCCAGGTCCAGTCGTGCTCGCGGGTGCGCAGGCCGAGGTGCTCATCGCCGACACGGTCGAGCAGCATCGTGGCGATGTCAGCCCGGCGCGTGCCGTTCATGGCCGCGCGATCTTGTAGACCGGGTCGATGCAGTCGGTGCCTTCGGTCGACAACTGCCGTTTGAGGACTTTGAACGTCTCCGTGCGGGGCAGCTCGGTGGAGGTGCGGACGTACTTCGGCCATTGTTTGGGGCCGAGATCGCCCTGTGCATCCAGGAATTCGGTGAACGCGTCCGGATCGAAGGCGGCGTCGGGGGGCAGCACGAGCGCGGCCATCACCTGGTCGCCGACGGCGGAGTCCGGGATCGGATACACCACGGCCTCCGTCACACCCGGGAAGCGCATCAGGATGCGCTCGATCGGCGCGGTCCCCAGGTTCTCGCCGTCCACCCGCATCCAGTCGCCGAGCCTGCCCGCGAAGTAGGCGAAACCGTTCTCATCCCGGTAGGCCAGATCGCCGCTGTGGTAGACGCCGCCACGCATCCGATCTTCTTCGGCCTCGGGATCCCGGTAGTAGCCCCGGAACTGCCCGGGCCCTTCGGTGTTGACCAACTCACCAATCACACCCGGCGGACATTCGGCGCCGGTGTCGACGTCGAGAATCGTCACCCCGCCCACCAGCGGGCCGAGCGCGCCTTCGGGGGTGTCGGGGGTCCTCGCGATGGACACCCCGCCCTCGCTGGAACCGAATCCGTCGACGACCTGCACCCCGAAGCGCTCCGAGAACCGGCTCAGATCCCTTGGAGCACCCTCGTTGCCGTACGCCACGCGCAACGGGTTGTCGGCGTCGTCGGGGCGTTCCGGCGTAGCCAGTATGTACGACAACGGCTTTCCCACGTAGTTGGCGTACGTCGCACCGAAGCGGCGGGTGTCCGGAATGAACTGCGAGGCGGAGAACCTGCGGCGCAGGGCGATCGACGCACCCGCGGCAACCGCGGGCGCCCATCCGGCCATGATCGCGTTCGAATGGAACAACGGCATCGACAAATAGCAGGTGTCCGACGGGCCAAGCCCGAACCGCTCGGCGAGCATGACGCCCGGAAACGCCACCTTCTCGTGGGTGCACCGCACCGCCTTCGGGTCTCCGCTCGTCCCGGAGGTGAAGATCAGCATGAACAGATCGTCCGGATCGGCGGCCCGGAAATCGACCGAGGCGTCCGCATGTGCCGCGAGTTCGGCATGGAAGTCCGGTGATTCGACGTCGATCGAGGCGACCCCATCCTGGGTGTTCTGCCGATCGGCCAGCACGAGCTGGCAGTCGGCGTGGGCGATGTCGCGCAGCAGCGCGTCGCCGCGCCGGGTCGGGTTCAGCCCGACCGGCACGATACCCGACAGCGCCGCCGCGACCAGAACCGTGCCGAAGAACGGGGTGTTTCCCAGCATCACCCCGACATGCGGCGGGCGGTCCGGATCAAGCCGGGCTCGCAGGGCGGCGGCCAACGCAGCGCCATCGCGAATGTGGTTGCGCCAGCTGACGAACGACGTGGCGTCCGTGTCAGGGTCCACCCAGTGCACACCTCGGTCGTCGACCTCGGTGAGGGCCGAAAGCAACGACGAGACGGTCGGCACCGGATTCGTCAGGCGGGGGTGTCGGCCAGTTCGCGGCCGATGCGCAGCAGTTGCCCCGTCGCCCCGCCGAGCGCGAACTCGGTCTGCTTGGCGGCCAGGAAGTACCGGTGCACCGGATGGTCGGTGTCGATGCCGACCCCGCCATGGACGTGCACCGTGGTGTGCGCGACCCGGTGTCCCGCTTCGGCGGCCCAGAACGCGGCACTGGCCACGTCGACGTCTGCCGGCAGGTCTTCGGAGAGACGCCATGCCGCCTGGGTCAACGTCAGCCGCAGGCCCTTGATGTCGATGTACCCATCGGCGAGTCGCGACGACACGGCCTGGAAGCTTCCGATCGGGCGATCGAACTGTTCACGCTCCCGCGCGTAGGCTGCTGTCAGCTCGAGCGCCCGCTCCAGCACACCGAGCTGATAGGCGCTGCGGGCCAGTGCATTACGCGTCACCAGCCAGTCGTGGACCTCGGCACCGCCGACCCGGCGGTCTGCGCCCACGCCGACTCCCTGCAGCTCGAGTGCGCCGACGCTGCCGTGCCCGGTGGTGTCGAGCGCCGTGACCTTCACGCCGGCGTCGCCGGCCGCCACCAGGAAAACCGCCAGCCCGGAGTCGGTTTCGGCGGGAACCAGAAAGGCGTCGGCGCTCACCGCGAATGCCACCTGGGTTCTGGTCCCGGTCAGCGTGAAGCCGTCGCCGCTGCCCTGGGCGCGGACCGGCCCCTCGCCCATCTCGCCGTCGAGAGCGACTGCGATGATCTTGTCGCCCTTGATGGCGGCTGCGGCCCATTCCTGCTGCAGCGCCTCGGAGCCGAACCTGGCCAGGGCCCCAGCGCCGAGCACCACGGATTCGAGGTAGGGGACCGCGGCGAGCTGGCGGCCGAGGGCCACCAGCACGGCGACCTCCTCCAGCACTCCGAAACCGCCGCCGCCCAACGACTCAGGAGAGGTGGTCGACAGGATGTCGGCGTCGATCAGCTTCTGCCACAGAGTCTTGTCGAATCGCTCGTCGAGCCCGTCGAGTTCGCGCTGGCGCTCCGGTGTGCACACCGACTCGGTGATCGTGCGTACCAGGCCACCCAGGTCTTCACTGGCTTCGGTCGTCTTGAAATCCATCGCTTTGACTTCCGTCCCTATCGATTCACTCGGGGCAGGCCGAGCGCGACCATGCCGATGATGTCGCGCTGAATCTCGTTGGTACCGCCGCCGAACGTCAGGATCAGACACGACCGGTGCATACGTTCGATACGGCCGCGCAACAGCGCCCCCGGGGAGTTCGTCCGCAACGTGGCGGCGGTGCCGAGTACCTCCATCAACAACCGGTACGCCTCGGTGGCCAGTTCGGTGCCGTACACCTTGGCCGCCGATGCGTCGGCCGGCGACGGTGCGATGTCATCGGCGGATGCCAGCTCCCAGTTGATGAGCTTGAGCACCTCGGCCTTGGCGTGCACTCTGGCCAGGTTCAGCTGCACCCACTCGGAGTCGATGAGACGGTTGCCGTGGGCGTCCTTGGTGTTCTGCGCCCACTCGCGAACTGCGTTGAGCGCGAGGAAGATTGGTTGCGCCGACACCAGTGCGACGCGTTCGTGGTTGAGCTGGTTGGTGACCAGCTTCCAGCCGCCGTTCTCTTCGCCGACCAGTGCCGTCTTCGGCACGCGCACGTCCTGGTAGTAGGTGGCGCTGGTGTCGACACCGGCCATGGTGTGCACCGGCGTCCAGGAGAAGCCCTCCGCCGTCGTCGGCACGATCAGCATCGAGATGCCGCGGTGTTTCTTGGCCTCGGGGTTGGTGCGTACCGCCAGCCAGACGTAATCGGCGTAGGCGATGAGGCTGGTCCACATCTTCTGACCGTTGATCACATAGTCGTCGCCGTCGTGCACGGCGGTGGTTCGCAGCGCCGCGAGGTCGGTTCCTGCGCCGGGCTCGGAGTAGCCGATCGAGAAATGCAGTTCACCCGCGGCGATCTTGGGAAGGAAGAACTTCTTCTGCTCCTCGGTGCCGAAGTGCATGATCGTCGGTGCGACGCTGTTGATGGTCAGGAACGGCACCGGGACGTTGGCGATGGCGGCCTCGTCGTTGAAGATCAGACTCTCCATCGGCGTACGCTCCTGGCCGCCGTACTCCCTGGGCCAGTTCAGGGTGAGCCACCCGTCCTTGCCCATCTGCGCGACGGTCTCGCGGTAGACGTTGCCGCGCCCCATCTCGCCGTCGCTGGCAGCCAGCGCTTCGGCCCTCTCGGGGGTCATGAGCTTGGTGAAGTACGCACGCAGTTCGCGACGCAACTCCTCCTGTTCAGGCGTGTAGCCGATACGCATCGCGTCGTCCTTACTTGTCTGCGAGCCTTGATCCGGGTGCCCGTGTGCCAGCCCTCGGTTCCTCCCCGGTTGTAACACGTTCTAGTCTTGGGGTCCAGGGTGCTGCGACACTGGGTGCCCGGCAAGATCGGACCACCAGCGAAGGACCGGCAGGAGAGACTCATGCGCGTGGAAGTGGATCGTGACCGTTGCGAAGGCAACGCCGTGTGTGTCGGAATAGCCCCCGACCTGTTCGACCTCGATGACGACGACTACGCCGTAGTCAAGGCCGATCCGGTGCCAGCAGACGAGGAAGCGGTGGCCGAGCAGTCGATCGCCGAATGCCCGCGCGCCGCCCTGATCCGACACGACTAGAGGTATTAATAAGTTGACTGATACAGATCTGTCCGGCCACGTCGCCGTCGTCACCGGGGCCGCGGCCGGGCTCGGTCGCGCCGAAGCCATCGGCCTCGCGAAGGCGGGCGCGACCGTCGTGGTCAACGACATCGCCGCGGCGCTCGACAAGTCCGACGTCCTCGACGAGATCTCCTCGGCGGGCGCCAAGGGCGTCGCGGTTGTCGGCGACATCAGCGAGCGCTCGACGGCCGACGAACTGGTCGAGACCGCCGACGGGCTCGGTGGGCTGGCGATCGTCGTCAACAATGCGGGCATCACCCGCGACCGCATCCTGTTCAACATGAGCGATGAGGAGTGGGACGCCGTCATCGCGGTGCACCTACGCGGCCACTTCCTGCTGACCCGCAACGCCGCCACCTACTGGCGCGCGAAGGCCAAGGCCGGGGACGGGCAGATCTACGGACGGATCATCAACACGTCGTCCGAAGCGGGGCTGTCCGGCCCCGTCGGACAGCCCAACTACGGTGCCGCCAAGGCCGGCATCACGGCATTGACGCTGTCGGCGGCCCGAGCCCTCGGTCGCTTCGGTGTGCGCGCAAACGCCATCGCGCCGCGGGCCCGCACGGCCATGACCGCCGGGGTGTTCGGTGACGCTCCGGAGCTCGCCGACGGCGCGATCGACCCGCTGTCGCCCGAGCATGTAGTGAACCTGGTCCGATTCTTGGCTTCGCCTGCTGCCGAAGAGGTCAACGGACAGCTCTTCATCGTTTATGGTCCGACGGTGACGCTTATCGCGGCTCCGACGGCGGAGCGGCAGTTCAGTGCGGACGGCGACGCCTGGGATCCCTCAGCGCTGTCGGACGAGTTGAAGAATTACTTTGCTGACCGCGATCCCGAAAAGAGTTTCTCGGCGGCGATGGGGCTGGGCGACCCAGACTGACAGTCTCGGTTGTCGGGGACCGCAGGCGGGTAGAACACGTTCTAGAATGATCCATGTCACAGTGGCTTTGAGCAGCGTGAATATAAGAATTTGGTGCGTTTCAGCCGTTCTTTGACACTGCGAACACGTTCTAGTTAGTATGATCCGGCTCACTAAGAGCAGTGCTTAACGCGGGGGTGGGAACATAGCGCGGACCGCCGGTGCGAGGCAATTCGCCACAGGTTGGTGCGGGCATGTCCTCCCGTCCCGAGAATGGAGCCGAGGTTGATCGAAACGCTTGCGGCGCCTGCGCGGGCCGTAGGCGGGTTCGTCGAAATGTCCCTGGAGACTTTCGTCAAGACCTTCCGTCGCCCCTTCCAGTTCCGGGAGTTCCTGGAGCAAACCTGGATGATCGCTCGCGTCTCGCTGGTGCCGACCCTGCTCGTCGCGATCCCGTTCACGGTTCTGGTGGCCTTCACGTTGAACATCCTGCTGAGGGAGATCGGCGCGGCCGACCTCTCCGGCGCGGGAACCGCGTTCGGCACGATCACCCAGCTGGGCCCGGTCGTCACGGTGCTCGTCGTCGCCGGCGCAGGCGCCACCGCGATCTGCGCCGACCTCGGCGCGCGCACCATCCGTGAAGAGATCGACGCGATGCGGGTGCTCGGCATCGACCCCATCCAACGTCTCGTCGTGCCGCGCGTCCTGGCGTCGACGTTCGTCGCGCTCCTGCTCAACGGACTCGTCTGCCTGATCGGTCTGTCCGGCGGCTACGTCTTCTCGGTGTTCCTGCAGGGCGTCAATCCCGGCGCGTTCATCAACGGACTGACCGTGCTGACCGGGCTCGGAGAGCTGCTGCTCGCCGAGGTGAAGGCGTTGATGTTCGGGGTCGTCGCCGGTTTGGTCGGCTGCTACCGCGGGCTGACCGTCAAGGGTGGACCCAAAGGTGTCGGTAACGCCGTGAACGAGACCGTCGTCTACGCGTTCATCTGCTTGTTCGTGATCAACGTGATCATGACGGCGATCGGCGTGAGAGTGCTGGTGCGCTGATGAGCTACGACGCCACAGTCCGATTCCGGCGCCTGTTCCGCGGGGTGCCGAAGGTCGTCGACGGAGTCGGCGAACAGGCACTGTTCTACGGCGAATCGATCCGCTACATCCCCAACGCGATCACCAGGTATCGCAAGGAGACGATCCGCCTCATCGCCGAGATGACCATGGGCACCGGCGCATTGGTCATGATCGGGGGCACCGTGGGTGTCGCCGCGTTCATGACGCTGGCCTCCGGTGGCGTCATCGCCGTGCAGGGCTACTCGTCGCTGGGCAACATCGGTATCGAAGCCCTCACCGGCTTCCTGTCGGCGTTTCTCAATGTCCGCATCGTGGCTCCCGTGATCGCAGGCATCGCACTCGCGGCGACCATCGGCGCCGGCGCCACCGCACAGCTGGGCGCGATGCGCGTCGCCGAGGAGATCGATGCCGTCGAATCGATGGCGGTGCACTCTGTTTCGTACCTGGTGTCCACCCGGCTGATGGCAGGGCTGATCGCGATCGTCCCGCTGTACGCGCTGTCGGTGCTGGCCGCATTCTTCGCCGCCAGGTTCACCACGGTCTACATCAACGGGCAGTCCGCCGGTCTGTACGACCACTACTTCAACACGTTCCTGATCCCGAGCGACCTGCTCTGGTCGTTCCTGCAGGCCATCGTCATGTCCATCGCGGTGATGCTGGTGCACACCTATTACGGCTACAACGCCTCCGGCGGCCCCGTCGGCGTCGGCATCGCCGTGGGACAAGCGGTGCGCACCTCGCTGATCGTGGTCGTGACGATCGTGTTGTTCATCTCCCTCGCCGTCTACGGCGCCTCCGGCAACTTCAACCTCTCCGGATGAGGCGGGAATCTGATGGCCGACGGTGACGCGAAGCGCAGCCACGTGAGGATCGCTGCGGCGATCCTCACTGCGCTGGTGCTCGTCGCTGCCGTCTTCACCTACCTGTCCTATACGGCGGCCTTCACCTCGACCGACACCGTGACGGTGTTGTCCCCGCGCGCCGGTCTGGTGATGGAAGACAAGGCCAAGGTGAAATACCGCGGCATCCAGGTCGGCGAGGTCGAGTCGATCGAGTATGCAGGGAATCAGGCGAAGCTGACGCTGGCCATCCGAAGCGGCGAGCTGCGGTACATCCCGTCGAACGCACCGGTGCGGATTGCGGGCACCACGATCTTCGGCGCCAAGGCCGTCGAGTTCCTTCCTCCGGAAGATCCGAAGCCGACACCGCTTGAGCCAGGCGCCGAGGTCAAGGCCGAAGATGTGCAGCTCGAGGTCAACACGCTGTTCCAGACGCTGACCGATGTGCTGGCCAAGATCGACCCGATCAACCTCAACGCCACCCTGTCCGCGCTCGGCGAGGGCCTGCGCGGCAACGGCGACGACGTCGGTGCGCTGATGTCGGGTCTGAACACCTATCTGGCGCAGCTGAATCCGAAGCTGCCGACGGTGCAGGAGGACCTGCGGCAAGCCGCCGAGGTCGCCAACATCTACGGTGACGCCGCACCCGATCTCGTCCGGATCCTGGAGAACGCACCGCAGATCTCGCAGACCATCGTCGACGAAGAGGACAACCTCAACGCGACGCTGCTGGCCGCCACCGGCCTCGCCAACAACGGCACCGCGACGTTGGAGCCCGCCGCCGACAACTACATCGCCGCCATCCAGCGGCTGCGCGCCCCGCTGAAGGTCGCCGGCGAATACTCCCCGGTGATTCCGTGCGTGCTGAAGGGCACGGCGAACGCGATCGACCGGTTCGCCCCGGTCATCGGCGGCACCCGGCCAGGTCTGTTCGTCTCGTCGAGCTTCATCCCCGGCGCGCCGGCCTACACCTATCCGGAGAGCCTGCCGATCGTGAACGCCTCCGGCGGACCGAATTGCCGTGGCCTACCCGATGTTCCGAGCAAGCAGTACGGCGGCAGCTGGTATCGGACGCCGTTCCTCGTGACCGACAACGCCTACGTTCCCTATCAGCCGAACACCGAGTTGCAGTTCGACGCACCGTCGACTCTGCAGTTCCTGTTCAACGGCGCCTACGCGGAGAGGGACGACTTCTAGTGAATCACCGCCGTACCCTCGTCAACGTCTCGGTTTTCACCGTCGTCATGCTGTTGGTGGCGGGCATGCTGGTCGTGATCTTCGGCGAGTTCCGATTCGGTTCCGACCAGCGGTATCACGCGACCTTCTCCGACGCGTCGCGCCTCAAGGGCGGCCAGGACGTCCGCATCGCCGGTGTGCCCGTCGGCACCGTCGAGGAGATCTCCCTCAACCCCGACAACACGGTTGACGTGGCCTTCACCGTGAACGAGAAGTACCAGCTCTACACCTCGACCAAGGCGGTCGTGCGCTACGAGAACCTGGTCGGTGACCGCTACCTCGAGATCACCTCGGGGCCAGGGGATCTGGTCAAACTTCCGCGAGGCGGCACGATCACCAACACTGAACCGGCGCTCGACCTGGACGCCCTGCTGGGTGGTCTGCGGCCCGTCCTCAAAGGCCTCGACGGGAACAAGGTCAACGAGATCAGCAGTGCCGTCATCGAACTGCTCCAGGGTCAGGGCGGAGCGCTGTCGAGCATGCTCTCCAGCACCAGCGCCTTCACGCAGAACCTGGCTGCGCGGGATCAGCTCATCGGTGACGTGATCACCAACCTCAACACCGTGCTGGGCACCGTCAACGAGAAGGGCGCCGAATTCGACGCCAGCGTGGATCGGCTGCAGAAGTTGCTGACCGGGCTGGCCGAAGGGCGAGACCCGATCGCGGGCGCCATCGGGCCGCTGGCACAGGCGGAGGTCGACCTCACCGAGATGCTGCAGGAGTCGCGCAGGCCGTTGCAGGGCGTCATCGAGAACGCGCGTCCGCTTGCCCAGCGTCTCGACGAGCGCAAGGACGACGTCAACAAGGTGATCGAGCCGTTGGCGGAGAACTACCTGCGCCTCAATGCCCTCGGCGCCTATGGAGCGTTCTTCAACATCTACTACTGCTCGATCCGCATGAAGATCAATGGGCCGGCGGGTAGCGACATCCTGATCCCGTTCGGTGGACCGCCGGACCCGTCGAAGGGCAGGTGTTCTGAGGATGGCTAGGCCGGACAGTTCGAACCCGCTCCGCACAGGGATTTTCGGCATCGTCCTGGTGACGTGCCTGGTGCTGGTGTCGTTCGGCTACGCCAATCTGCCCTTCATGCCGCAGGGCAAGAACTACGAGGCGTTCTTCACCGACGCGGGCGGCATCACCCCCGGAAACGACGTCAACGTCTCGGGCATCAAGGTCGGCAAGGTCACCGGCGTGGCGCTGGCCGGTGACGCCGCCAAGGTGACGTTCACCGTGGACAGGGGAGTGCGCGTCGGCGACCAGTCCCTGGTGGCGATCAAGACCGACACCGTGCTGGGTGAGAAGTCCCTTGCCGTGACCCCCAAGGGCAGCGGCTCGGAAACGTCGATCCCGTTGGGCCGCACCACGACCCCGTACACCTTGAACACTGCGCTGCAGGATCTGGGTCAGAACGCCAGCGAGCTCGACAAGCCGCGTTTCGAGCAGGCGTTGCAGACGCTGACCGACTCCTTGCGCGACGCGACCCCGCACCTGCGCAGCGCGTTGCAGGGCGTCACCGATCTGTCTCGCAGCCTCAACAAGCGCGACGAGGCGCTGGAGCAATTGCTCGGCCACGCCAAGCGGGTGTCGGACCTGCTCGCGCAGCGGGCCGGCCAGGTCAACCAACTGATCGTCGACGGCAACCTGCTGTTCGCCGCGCTCGACGAGCGGCGCCAGGCCCTCAGCAACCTGATCGCCGGCATCGACGACGTATCCGAGCAGCTGTCCGGGTTCGTCGCGGACAACAGGGTCGAGTTCGGGCCGGCGCTGGAGAAGCTGAACCTCGTGATGGACAACCTGCTGGAGCGGCGCGAGCACATCGGTGAGGCGCTCAAGCGTCTGCCGCCGTATGCGACGGCGCTCGGTGAGGTCGTCGGTTCCGGTTCGGGCTTCAACATCAACCTGTACGGTCTGCCCCCGGCTTCACTGGCAGAGGTGCTGCTCGATTCCTACTTCCAGCCGGGCAAGCTGCCCGACAGCCTGGCCGACTACCTGCGCGGGTTCATCTCCGAACGCATGATCATCAGGCCGAAGTCGCCATGAGCCAAACCATTTCGCAGAATCGCGTTGTGCGCGCCGTGGTGGCGGTGGTGCTCGTGGCGGTGCTCGCCATCGGCGCCTACCTGGTGTGGCCGTCGCGCACCGGCAACAAGGTCGTCGCCTACTTCGAGTCCGCCGTGGGTCTGTACGCCGGGGACCAGGTGCGCATCATCGGCGTGCCGGTCGGACGTATCGATTCGATCGAGCCGCGCGCCACCGACGTCAAGATCACGATGTCGATCGACGATGGCGTCAAGGTCCCCGAGAACGCGCAGGCACTGATCATCGCCCCGAATCTCGTGGCCGCCAGATTCATTCAGCTGACCCCCGCCTACACCGGCGGGGCGGTGATGGCCGACGGTGCCGAGATCGGTCCCGACCGCACCGCGGTGCCCGTCGAGTGGGACGAGGTCAAGGAGCAGCTGACGCAGCTGAGCGCGCAGCTGGGCCCGCAACCGGGTTCGGTGCAGGGGCCGCTCACCCAGTTCGTGAACCAGGCGGCCGACACCTTCGACGGTAGCGGTGACACCTTCCGCCAGGCCGTGCGCGAGCTGTCGCAAACTGCTGGGCGCCTTGGCGATTCACGCGTCGACCTCTTCGGCACGATCCGCAATCTGCAGGTGCTCGTCGACGCACTTTCGAACAGCAACGAGCAGATCGTCCAGTTCACCAACCATGTGGCATCGGTGTCGCAGGTGCTGGCCGACAGCACCACCGATCTGGACAACACGCTCGGCACGCTGAACCAGGCCCTGGGCGATGTTCGCGGACTCCTCAACGAGAACAACCAAGCCCTGATCGACCAGGTCGGCAAACTGGCGGACTTCACACAGATCCTGACCGATCACAGCGACGACATCGAGCAGGTGCTGCACGTCACGCCCAACGGTCTGTCGAACTTCTACAACATCTACAACCCCGCGCAGGGCACGGTCGGCGGGCTGCTCTCGCTGCCGAACTTCGGCAACCCGGTGCAGTTCATCTGCGGTGGCACCTTCGACGTCGGCGCATCGCCGGACAACTACAAGCGGGCCGAGATCTGCAGGCAGCGGATGGGTCCGGTGTTCAAGCGCATCGCGATGAACTACCCGCCGCTGCTGTTCCACCCGATCAACAGCATCACCGCGTACAAGGGACAGGTCATCTACGACACACCCGCGACGGAGGCGAAGGCCGAGACACCGGTGCCGTACCTGCAGTGGCAGAATGCGCCCGGCGTCACCCCGCCCGTGATCCCGCCGGATGCCGACCTGGCGTCACTGCTGCTGCCGCCGGCGCCGGAGGCGGCGCCCGGTACGGCGACACCGCAGGGCTCCAGCTCGCACGTCGGTGGACCCGAAACCGTTGCACCCGGCGCTGTTCCGGGCCCTGCTCCGGTGCCGGGAGGTGCGGGCGGATGATGCGCAAGGCATCTGTTCTTCGAAAAGCCGCAGCGTTCGGCACACTGCCCGTGCTGCTGGCGGGCTGCCAATTCGGCGGACTCAACTCGCTCGACATGCCCGGGACGGCGGGGCACGGTGCCGGCTCGTACACGATCACCGTGCAGCTGCCGAATGTCACCACGCTGCCGCAGAACTCGCCGGTCATGGTCGACGACGTCACGGTGGGCAGCGTGTCGGGCATCGAAGCGGTGCAACGCGAGGACGGCTCGTTCTTCGCGGCGGTGAAACTGTCCCTGGACAGCAACGTCGACCTGCCGAGCAACGCCATCGCCAGGGTGGCTCAGACGTCACTGCTCGGTTCGCAGCACATCGAACTCGCCGAACCCGTCGACGCGCCCGTCGGACGTCTCGTGGAGGGCTCGGAGATCCCGGAGGAGAACACCGCCAGGTATCCGAGCACCGAGGAAGTGCTGTCCTCGCTGGGCGTGGTCGTCAACAAGGGCAATCTCGGTGCGCTGCAGGACATCACCGAGGAGACCTACAACGCGGTGGTCGGCCGCGAGGGCACCTTCGCCGAGCTGATCCCTCGGCTGGCCGAGCTCACCAGTTCACTGGACCGCCAGACCAACGACATCATCGCCGCGGCCGAGGGTCTCGACCGATTCGCCGGCATCCTGGCCCGCAGCAAGGACAGCCTCGGCCGGACGCTGGACACGTTGCCCGCTGCGCTGGACGTGCTGAACCGCAACCGCACCAACATCGTCGACGCGTTCGCTGCGCTGCGCACCTTCGCGACGCTGGGGTCGCGGATCCTGCAGGAGACCAAGGAAGACTTCGCGGCGGACTTCAAGGATCTGTATCCGATCATCAAGGCGCTCAACGACAACGCCGACTACTTCATCAAGAGCCTGGAGTTCCTGCCGACGTTCCCGTTCCACTACAAGTACCTGCGCAGGGCAGTGCGCGGCGACTATCTGAACGTCTTCGTGACCTTCGACCTGACGCTGCGACGGCTGGGTGAGACGGTGCTCACCACGTCGCTCGGATTCGACCCGAACATGAAGCGGATGAACGAGATCATCAACACACCTGACTTCTTGGTCGGCGCCACGTCGAACCTGTCCGGTCAGGCGGCCGATCCGTTCAAGATCCCGCCGGGTACCGCCACGCAGCATGAGGGGGCGCCCTGATGATCGATCGCCTCTCCAGGATCCAGCTGATGATCTTCGCCGTCGTCACCGTGCTGACGGTCGGCAGCATCTCGATCTTCTATCTGCGTCTGCCCGAGGCCGTGGGGATCGGCTCGTACAACATCACCGCCGACTTCTCGGCCGGCGGCGGCCTGTACGAGAACGCGAACGTCACCTACCGCGGGGTCACCGTCGGTCGGGTCGAGTCCGTGGGCCTGAGCGACAACGGAGTTGTCGCGCACATGCGGCTCCAGAGCGGGACACCGGTCCCGGAGAATGTGACCGCCACCGTCAAGAGTGTCTCGGCGGTCGGTGAGCAGTACGTGGACCTCGTGCCGCCGGAAAACCCCGCCCAGGCGACCCTGAGCGACGGCTCCAACATCGGTCTGGATCGCACCGCCATCGGGCAGGACATCTACGGCCTGCTCCAGCAGGCCGACGCTCTGATCAGCAGCGTCGGTGACAGCCGGTTGCAGGATCTGCTCAGAGAAACGTTCAAGGCATTCAACGGATCCGGCCCCGAGCTCGCACGGCTGATCCAGTCGTCACGGCTGTTGATCGACGAGGCGAACTCGAGTTACGGGCAGACCTCACAGCTGATCGACCAGGCCGGCCCGTTCCTGGAGGCCCAGATTCGCAGCGGGGACGACATCCGGTCGCTGGCTGACGGACTGGCGCGGTTGACCGGTGAGGTCGCCAACGCCGATCCGCAGCTACGGGACACCCTGCAGACGGTGCCGGGGGCGACCGAAGCCGCCAACACCACCTTCGAAGGCATCCGGCCGACGTTCCCGATGCTGGCCGCCAATCTCGCGAACTTCGGGCGCATCGGCGTCATCTACAACAAATCCCTCGAGCACGCGCTCGTGGTGTTCCCGGCCCTGCTCGCCGCGCTGAACACCGTCGGCGGCGGGCTGCCCACCGACGAGGGCGGAAAGCTGGACTTCAAGGTCGACCTCGGCGATCCGCCGCCGTGCTCGGTCGGCTTCATCCCGCCCAGCCAGATCCGCTCGCCCGCGGACACCACCCTGCGTGAGCTGCCCACCGACATGTATTGCAAGGTGGCGCAGAACGATCCGAGTGTGGTGCGCGGTGCGCGCAACTATCCGTGCCAGGAGTTCCCCGGCAAGCGTGCGCCGACGGTGCAGCTGTGTCGTGATCCGAAGGGCTACGTCCCCATCGGCAGCAATCCGTGGCGCGGTCCGCCCGTCCCGTACGGCACGCCGATCACCGACGGCCGAAACATCCTGCCGCCCAACAAGTTCCCGAACATCCCGCCGCAGGTGGACCCCGACCCGGGCCCGCCGTCGGTGCAGCTGCCGCCAGGGGTGGCGCCGGGACCGGGTCCAGCGCCCCACGCGCCGTTCCCGCTGCCGTACCCGCCCAACGAGGTCGGTCCGATGCCTGCCCCGTGGCCGTACTTCTCGCCGCCGGACCAGGTGGTGCCTCCGTACGGTCGGCCGCCGCTGGCGCCTCCGCCGGCTCCTGGCGCGCCCCCTGCCGCACCGCCGGCCGCCCCACCCGCCGCACCGCCGGCGCCAGGGGGCCCGTTGCTGCCGGCAGAAGCGGTGCCGCAGGCCAGCGCAAGCTACGACCAGAACGGCGTCTTCGTCGACCCGGCGGGCGGAACTGGCGTGTACGCCCCGGGAACTGACAAACTGGCGCCCGCAGAAAACTGGGTCGACCTGATGTTGTCGCCCAAGCAGGCATAGGCAGGCGTAGGACAGCAGTGACAGACGAGGCACCCCGCGATGCAGGCCGCCCTGTGCGGCGGCGGGCGTCGCGGGCAGCGGGACCGGCGGGCGCACCCGAGGCGGCCCCGGTACCCGCAGTCGAGGTGACGGTCGCGGTTCCGCGACCGGTCAAGCCGATCTCGGTGACCCCGGTGGGCCCGCCTCCGCGCAGGGCCGCCAACCGGGGGCCGGTGGCGCTGGCTGCTGGGCTGATCCTGGTGCTGCTCGGCGGGCTGCTGACGGGCGGGATCCTCTGGATGCTGTCCAGCCAGTCCGACGCGCGAGCGCAGCTCGCGCGCGACCAGCAGTTCGTCGACACCGCCTCACAGCTGGTCGTGAACATGTTCTCGTACACCCAGAACGACATCGACCAGAGTGTGGACCGATTCGTCGACAGCACCAGCGGCCCGTTGCGCGACATGCTGAGCCAGGACAACAACGTCGACAACCTGAAGGCGATCTTCCGCGATACCAACGCGAGCTCCGAAGCCGTCATCAACGGCGCCGCGCTGGAGTCGATCGACGACGTCACCAACAACGCCGCGGTGCTGGTGTCGGTGCGGGTGACGGTCACCGACATGGACGGCACGAACAAGCCGTCGCAGCCCTACCGGCTGCGGGTCATCGTGCATGAGGACGACAACGGTCACATGACCGGGTACGACCTCAAGTACCCCGACGGGGGCAACTGATGAGCAAGCGTGCCGCCCGGCTCGTGGGTGCGGTGATTGTGCTGCTGTCGGTGGCGTTCGTCGGCGGTGGCGCGCTCGGCGGCTGGCTGTACTGGGATGGGGTGCAGCTGCGCGGCGAGCAGTCGGCCCGCGCGGAGCTTCCCCCGTTGGCCGTCGAGCAGATCCCCCGGGTCTTCGGGTACGACTATCAGACCGTCGAGGGCAGCCTCACCGACGTCTATCCGCTGCTCACGCCGGCTTACCGCCAGGAGTTCCGAGAGCGCGCGACCAAGGACATCATCCCGCAGGCCCGACAGCGCCAGCTGATCAGCCAGGCCAACGTGGTGGGTGCCGGAGTGATGGACGCACACCGCACCAAGGCTTCGGTGATGGTGTACATGAACCGGACGGTGACGGAGAAGGACGGCCAGCCCGTCTATGACGGCAGCCGCCTGCGCGTCGACTACGAGAAGGTCGACGGCAAGTGGCTGATCAGCTACATCACTCCGATCTGAGGTCTGGCTCAGGCTGCTGCGGTTTATTGGCCAACGCATCGAGAAATGAACGCGCCCACCGGTCCACGTCATGAGCCAGCACCTGGCGGCGCATCGCGCGCATCCGTCGCCTACCGTCCTCCGGTGACTGGTTCAGAGCCGCCTCGATGGCGTCCTTCACACCTTCGAGGTGGTGCGGATTTGTCAGATAAGCCTGCCGCAATTCCGATGCGGCCCCGGTGAATTCGCTGAGTACCAGGGCACCGCCGAGGTCACTGCGGCAGGCCACATACTCCTTGGCCACCAGGTTCATGCCGTCGCGCAGGGGAGTAACGAGCATCACGTCCGCCGCGACGAAGAAGGCGACGAGGTCCTCCCGCGGAATGGGTCGATGCAGGTAGTGCAGGACGGGATGGCCGACCTCGCCGAACTCGCCGTTGACGTGGCCCACCTGACGCTCGATGTCCTCGCGCATGGCGATGTAGCTCTCGACACGTTCCCGGCTCGGGGTGGCCAGCTGGACGAGGACGGTGTCGCCGGGGTCGATGCGACCTTCTTCGAGGAGTTCGGAGAACGCACGCAGCCGTACGTCGATGCCTTTGGTGTAGTCGAGCCGGTCGACGCCGAGCAGTATCTTGCGTGGGTTACCGAGTTCGGCCCGGATTTCCTTGGCGCGCTGTCGAATTGACCGGCTGCGGGCCTGCTGGTCGAGTTCGGCGGAGTCGATGGAGATCGGGAACGCGCCCACCTTGACGGTGCGGAAGCCGAACTGCACCTCGCCGAACCGCGACCGGACACCGACGTTGCCCCGGGAGGTGGTCGCGCCGACGAGTCGGCGCGAGAGGATCAGGAAGTTCTGCGCACCGCCAGGCAGGTGGAAGCCCACGAGGTCTGCGCCGAGCAGGCCTTCGGTGATCTCGGTGCGCCACGGCATCTGCATGAACAGCTCGACGGGTGGGAACGGGATGTGCAGGAAGAAGCCGATCGTGAGGTCGGGCCGCAGCATCCGCAGCATCTTCGGGACCAGTTGCAGCTGGTAGTCCTGCACCCACACGGTGGCGCCCTCGGCGGCCGTCTGCGCGGTGGCCTCGGCGAAGCGGCGGTTGACCTCGACGTAGCGATCCCACCACTGGCGGTGATAGATCGGCTTCACGATGACGTCGTGATAGAGCGGCCACAGCGTGGCGTTGGAGAAACCCTCGTAGTACTCGGCCACATCTTGGGCCGACAGGCGCACCGGGACGAGGGTCATCCCGTCCTGCTCGATGGGCTCGTCAGAGGCGTCAGGATCGTCGGCTTCCTCAGGAACGCCGGGCCACCCGATCCATGCGCCGTGCCTGCGCCGCAGCAGCGGCTCGAGAGCCGTGACGAGACCGCCGGGGCTGCGTTTCCACTCGGTGGTGCCGTCGGGCAGCTTCACCCGGTCGATGGGCAACCGGTTGGCGACCACCACGAAGTCGGCCGAAGCCGAAGCAGATTGCCCGGAGCGGACCTCGGGACCGCTCTCGGATGCCATTACGCGTCGGCGAGCTTCGCAGGTCCGATGCCGAGCATCGACAGGAACACGCGGCACTCGTCGGCGTCGTTGGCGTAGGCGGCGACGACGCGGCGGGCCTGTCGCTCGGTGACGTCGGCGATCGGTTCGACGTCACCGATCTCAGCTGGGTCAGGTTTCGCGGGCATAGAGCAACCTTAGCCAACTCTGTGGCCAACTCCCAGGTGGGTGGAGGGCCCCTGTGCGGGCAGCGTGACACTTTCGCCGTAGTGTGCAACGTGTGGCTGACCAGGATCAGGTGACGTACGAGACGCTCGACGAAGGCCGCATCGCGCGGATCTGGCTGAATCGGCCGGACGCGCAGAACGCGCAATCGCGAACGCTGCTGGTCCAGCTCGACGAGGCGTTCGGACGCGCAGAGGCTGACGACGAGGTGCGGGTGGTCATCTTGGCCGCGCGGGGCAAGAACTTCTCGGCGGGCCACGACCTCGGGTCCGAGCAGGCGCTCGCCGAACGGGCGCCGGGACCGGACCAGCATCCGACCTTCACGTTCAACGGGGCGACGAGGGACGCCGTCGCCGAGCGGACGTACCTGCAGGAATGGCACTACTTCTTCAACAACACCAGCCGGTGGCGCGACTTGCGCAAGATCACCATTGCCCAGGTGCAAGGCAACGCCATTTCCGCGGCATTGATGCTGATCTGGGCGTGCGATCTGATCGTCGCCGCCGACGATGCCAGGTTCAGCGATGTCGTCGCGGTGCGGATGGGGATGCCCGGTGTCGAGTACTACGCACATCCCTGGGAGTTCGGGGCCCGCAAGGCCAAGGAGCTGCTGCTGACCGGCGACGCACTTGACGCCGACGAGGCCTATCGGCTCGGCATGGTGTCGAAGGTGTTTCCCCGCGCCGATCTGGAGGACAAGACGCTGGAGTTCGCCCGCCGGATCGCCGAGCGCCCGACGATGGCGGCGCTTCTGGTGAAGGACTCGGTGAACGCGGCCAGCGATGCGATGGGGTTCACCGAGGCGCTCCGGCACGCGTTCCACATCCACGAGCTCGGGCACGCCCACTGGGCGGCGTACAACGAGAACCGCTACCCGGTCGGGCTGCCGCCGAATGTGCCGGACTGGCGCACATTAGGGGCGCCAAAGCTCTCCCGCCGCGACGAACCGTGACGTATAACTGGAACCTGTTCTAGTTAGTTCGGCTTCTCTTTATCGGAGGATTCTCATGCTGCTGTCGCTGGCAGATCGCACCTACCTGATCACCGGCGGTGGCAGTGGGATCGGAAAAGGCGTTGCCGCCGCCGTCGTCGCATCCGGGGGAAATGCGGTGCTGGCGGGCCGCAACGCCGACAAGCTTGCCGCGGCCGCGGACGAGATCACGTCCGCTGCTGGAGACGGTGCGGGCAAGGTCATCTACGAGCCCGCCGACGTGACCGACGAGGAGCAGGCGACGCGGCTGGTCGAGGCGGCGACGGCTTGGCACGGCAGGCTCGACGGTGTCGTGCACAGCGCGGGGGGCTCGGAGACCATCGGCCCGCTGACCCAGATCGACTCCGCAGCATGGCGCAACACGGTCGACCTCAACATCAACGGCACCATGTACGTGCTGAAGCACTCCGCGCGCGAGATGGTGCGCGGCGGCGGCGGATCGTTCATCGGCATTTCCTCGATCGCGTCGAGCAACACTCACCGCTGGTTCGGCGCGTATGGGCCGAGCAAGGCGGCGCTGGACCACCTGATGATGGTCGCCGCCGACGAGCTGGGCCCGTCCTCGGTGCGGGTCAACGGCATCCGCCCGGGACTGACCAAGACCGACATGGTGGCGCCGATCATCGACACCCCTGCGCTGAGTGAGGATTACGCCTCGTGTACTCCGCTGCCGCGGGTTGGCGAGGTCGAAGACGTCGCCAACCTTGCGGTGTTCCTCCTCAGTGATGCGGCAAGCTTCATCACCGGTCAGGTCATCAACGTCGACGGCGGGCACGGCCTGCGGCGCGGGCCGGACCTGTCGCAGATGCTCGAGCCGCTGTTCGGCGCGGACGGACTGCGCGGAGTCGTCGCGACATAGTTCTCGACGAGGCTGCATCTACGCAGCGAACGTTCGAGTAGATCCCCGCCGGAATGCAGTTTTGGCGAGAATTCAGCTCATCGTTTCGGCGGCGCGCTTCACCGCGTTCACGATGCCCTGGTAGCCGGTGCATCGGCAGAAGTTGCCGGACAGGCCTTCGCGGATCTCCTCGTCGGTCGGTGTGGGGTTCTCCCGCAGGAGCGCGGTGATGCTGGTGACGAATCCCGGTGTGCAGAAGCCGCATTGAAGGCCGTGGCATTCGCGCATAGCGGCCTGTACCGGGGAGAGTTCACCGTTGTCGTCGGCGATCCCCTCGACGGTGGTGACCTCCTGGCCGTCGACCTGGACAGCGAACACCAGACACGAGCGCACCGCCTGACCGTCGAGCAACACGGTGCAGGCGCCGCATGCGCCGTGCTCGCAGCCCAGATGAGTGCCTGTGAGACCGCACTTCTCCCGCAGGTAATCGGCCAGCGTCAGCCGCGGTTCGACGGTCGCCGAGTGGCGCCGGCCGTTGACCGAGACCTCGACGGGGATCTCATGCATGGACTGCCTCCCTGGTTTCGACAGCCGCCGTGGTTGCCTCTGTCCATGCCCGCGCGACCATCGTGGCGCAGACCTTCGATCGGTAGGCCGCCGAACCCTGGAGGTCGGCGGGAACGGCCTCGAGTTCCGAGATCGCCAGTCTCCCGACCTCCTCGGCCGAGATGTCGCCGACGGGCCTGCCCACGATCACGGACTCTGCCGCAGTGCCGCGCTCGGGTGTGGACCCCATGCCGAGCAATCCGATCCCGCAGCGGAGCACCTTGTCGTCGTCGTCGAGCTCCACCGCCAGCGTCGCACCCGCGATCGCGAAATCACCGTGTCGGCGCGCGAACTCCTGCACCGAGAAGCCGCACCGTCCCGACCACACCGGAAAGGCGACTGCCGTGAGGATCTCGTCGGCAGCCAGGGATGTCTCCCACAGCCCGGTGAAGAAGTCCGCCGCCGGGATCGTGCGAGTACCGCGCGCGGACGTCGCCTCGATCTCGGCATCGAGAGCGACTGCGACAGCAGCGTATTCGGCCGCCGGGTCGGCATGTGCGATGGCTCCGCCGAGCGTGCCCCTGGTGCGGATCTGGAAGTGGCCGATGTGCGGGGTCGACAGCGTCAGCAGCGGAACAGATTCGGCGACTTCGTCGTCCATTCCGACGAATGCGTGAGGTGTGCCCGCACCGATCCACACACCACCGTCGCGGAGCTCGATGTTGCGCAGTTCCTCGACTCGGGAGATGTCGATGAGGTTCTCGAAGTGCGTGAGTCGCATCGCCAGCATCGGGACCAGGCTCTGGCCGCCGGCAAGGATTTTCGCTTCGTCTCCGTACTTGCCGAGCAGTGCCACCGCGTCCGAGACGGATTCGGGGCGGTGGTAGGCGAACGGTGCGGCCTTCATGACAACAGCCGGGCGAGGACGGCCTGAAGGTCGTCGGCGAGCACGGCCGCAGGCGTTTTGCGTCGCCTTCTGCCTGCCAGGAAACCGATCACGCCCGCCGCTGCCGCCGCGGCGATCGCCGGGGCGAACCGTTTGGCCAGCGGCAGGGCGACGACCTTCACCAGGTCGACGGAGTCCGCGGCCGGTTGTGCTGCGGCGGTGGCTGTTTCGGTGGTCGGCGCCTGGGTGGTGGTCGGTTGCCCGCCGCCGAGTAGTTCGGCTTCCAGGCTCCGGGCGAACTGCGCGATGAGGTTGCCCGATACGTCGGCCAGCACCCCGCGCCCGAACTGTGCCGCCTTGCCGGAGATCGCCAGGTCGGTCGTGATGTCGACGTGGGTCGAGCCGCCCTCGTCCGTGAGCTGTGCGGTCACGGTCGCCGCCGCGGTGCCGTTGCCGCGGGTCTCCTTGCCCTCGGCCCGCAGCACGATCCGTTGGCCCGCAGCGTCTTTCTCCTTGTAGGTGGCAACGCCCTGGTAGGAGACGGTGATCGGACCGACCTTGACCTTGACCGCCCCGTTGAAGGTGTCACCCTCGACAGACAGCAGGGTGGCGCCCGGCAGGCAGGGTGCCACCCGCTCGACGTCGGTGAAGACCTCCCAGACTTTCGCGGTGGGCACCGCGACCCGGAATTCGTTGTTCAGTTCCACCGTCAGTGGTCCTTTCCGGCCTCGATGAGCTCGACGATTGTCGCCGGCGTTGCGGGCAGTTGGGTCAGTGTGACGCCGAGGGGAGCCAGGGCATCGTTGATCGCGTTGATCACCGCGGGCGGTGAACCGATCGCTCCGCCTTCGCCGGCTCCCTTGTAGCCGCCGACGCCGGGCCCGGGGATCTCGACGTGGCCGAACTCGATGGGCGGGACCTCGGTGGCGGTCGGCAACAGGTAGTCGACGAACGTCGACGCCACCGGGTTGCCCGCCTCGTCGTAGGCGAGTTTCTCCAGCAGCGCACCACCGATGCCCTGGACGGTGCCGCCGGCGACCTGGCCCTCGACGACATTCGGGTTGATCATCGGGCCGACGTCCTCGCTGACGATATAGCGGGTCAGCGTCACGTGGCCGGTCTCGATGTCGACCTCGCAGGTGCACACGTGAGTTGCGTTGGCCCAGTGAATCATTGCCTGCGAGTTGAACCGGGCGGTCGCCTCCAGTGTCGGGTTGACACCGGCGAGCTGCCCGGGGTCGTAGTAGGACCGGTAGGCGATGTCGGCGAAGCTGACGCTGCGGTCCGGGCCGCTGCGGACACTGGCGCGGGAGTCGGCGAGCTCGATGTCGCCGGCTTCGACGCCGAGGATCTGCGCGGCGATCGCAAGGATCTGCCTGCGCAGGATCGACCCCGCCTCGTTGACGGCGCCCGCGGTCATCGGTCCGCTGCGGCTGCCCTGCGTGCCTGCCCCGTACGGGGTGACCGCGGTGTCGCCCTGAATGGCAGACACGTCGTCGATGTTGGCGCCCAACGCATCCGCGGTGAGCTGCACGACCGTGGTCTCGATGCTGTTTCCTGCCGAGCCACCGTTGACGTATACGTTGATCTTGCCGGTGGACTCCATCCGGACCGTCGCGCCCTCGGTGGCGAGGTGGCCGGTCGCCGCGCCGGTGGGCTCGATGTACGCGGAGAAGCCGAGGCCGATGTAGCGGCCCTCGGCCAGCGCATCGGCCTGCTCCTTGCGGAAGCCCTCGTGGTCGAGGATCTTGACGGCCTGCTCGAAAGTGTCTGCCGGAGCGCAGTTGTCGTACGGCATGCCGTTCGGGTTGAAGAAAGGCATCTCATCGCCCCGAAGGATGTTGATTCTGCGCAGTTCGACGGGATCCATCCCGATCTTGCGCGCGGCGCAGTCGAGAAGCATTTCGCGGGTGAGGGTTTCGTACTGCCAGGGGCCTCGGTAAGCATGCAGACCGGGGGTGTTGGAGAAGACGGTTTTGTAGTTGAAGCTGGCCTTGGGCACGCGGTAGGGGCCGGGGAAGAACATGCCGATGGCCGCGGTGGTGAGCACGGGGTACGGAGTCGGGTAGGAGCCGACGTCCTGGACGAAGTCGATGTCGGCGGCCAGGATCTTGCCGTCGGAGTCGAACGCCATCCGGACCTTGCCGTCGACGTGGCGGGATTGTCCGGCCGACATCAGGTTCTCGCGGCGGTCTTCGATCCACTTGAGCGGGCCGGGAACCTTGCGCGCCGCCAGCAGGATGCACATGTCCTCCCGCATGGGCACCACCTTCTGGCCGAAGGCCCCACCGGTGTCGCGCATGATCACCCGAATGCCCTGGGCAGGGATGCCGAGCAGCCTCGCGGCGAAGGCCCGCAACTCGTGCGGCGTCTGGGTGGACGCCCATACCGTCAGCTCCGACGTCGTCGGCGTCCATTCGACGACCATCCCGCGCGTCTCCATCGGCACCGGGACATACATCTGCTGGTAGATGCGTTCCTCGACGACATAGGGGGCGGTGGCGAACAGTTCCTCGTCGGGCGGCATACCGCCCATTCCGCCCGCGACGTTGTCGGGGTAGGCCTCATGGACGACGGGCACACCGACTTCCGCGCCACCGATGGCTCGGCGGAAGTCGGCGATGGCGGGCAGCGGTTCGTAGTCGACCTCGACGAGGTCGACGGCGTCCTCTGCCAGGTAGCGACTGTCGGCGACGACCAGGGCGACGGGGTCGCCCACGAATTTGGCCTCGCCTTCGGCCAGTGGCGGGCGCGGGGTGTCGGGGACGTCCTTACCGGCGACCGCATGCCAGGCCTCGCGTACCTCGGGGTTCAGATCGGCGGCGGTGAACACCGCGTGCACGCCGGGATAGGCGAGCGCTGCCGACGCGTCGATCCGGTTGATGGTGGCGCGGGCGAACGGGCTGCGGACGAAGCATGCGTGCAGCATCCCTGGACGGGTGATGTCGTCGACGAACCGACCGTGACCTGTGAGAAGGCGACCGTCCTCCACACGGGGGATGCGTCGGCCGGCGTAGCGGGTCGTGACGGCGTCGGCGGCGTCAACCACGGTGTCAGGCACGTGCGATCACACTCCTCAGGCTTCGAAGAGTGACGTTATCGCATTCGAGAGCGACATTTCCATAGGCTTTGTCTCGCCGGGTTGGTCTCACGCGTCGTGGTGGATCCGCCCTATCGTCTCGGTCAGTGGCCGACCGCTTCCGTCCCAGCGGCGCGCGATGATTTCCGCGGCGATGGACACGGCCGTCTCCTCGGGCGTCCGGGCCCCCAGATCCAGGCCGATCGGGCTCGCCAACCGGGCCATCTCGTGATCGGTCAGGCCCGCTTCCCGCAGCCGCCTCATCCGGTCGTCGTGGGTCCGTCGCGACCCCATCACCCCGATGTAGCCGACGTCGGGCAGGCGCAGAGCGACCTCCAGGACGGGCACGTCGAACTTCGGGTCGTGGGTCAGCACGCAGATCGCGGTGCGCGAGTCGATGGCGCCTTCCTCGACCTGAGCGGACAGATAGCGGTTCGGCCACTCGACGACGACCTCTTCGGCGTCGGGAAAGCGCGCGGCGGTCGCAAACACCGGGCGGGCATCGCAGACGGTCACCCGGTAACCCAGGAACGCCGCCTGGCGGGCCAGCGCGGACGCAAAGTCGATGGCGCCGAACACCAGCATGCGGGGCCGCGGAGCGTGGCTTGAGACGAAAACCTCCATCCCCGCCTCCTGACGCTGGCCGTCGGGTCCGTAGGTCAGCACGGCCGAGGTGCCCGCGAGCAGAAGCCCGCGCGCGTCGTCGCCCACGGCGTCGTCGGCACGCGGTGAACCCACCGAACCGTGTCGCGACTCCCTGCCGACGATCAACCGCTTTCCGATGCGGCTCGGGTCAGGATGCTCCACGACCGTGGCGATGGCGACCGGGCGGTGCGCGGCGATGTCGTCGGCGACGTCCCGCAGCTCCGGAAAGGTGTTGCGCGACACCGGCTCGGTGAAGATGTCGATGATGCCGCCACAGGTCAGGCCTACGGCGAACGCGTCGTCGTCGCTCACACCGTAGCGCTGCAATTCGGGAGTTCCGCTGACGATGACCTCGTTGGCCGTCTCGTAGACCGCGCCCTCGACGCACCCGCCTGACACCGAACCGGCGACGGTGCCGTCGGGGGACACCACCATCGCCGCGCCGGGAGGGCGCGGAGCGGATTTCATCGTGCGCACCACAGTGGACAGCCCAGCGGTGCCGCCGGCCTGCCAGACCCGCAGCAACTCATCCAGGACGTCGCGCACGACCGCAGTGTATGCCCGCCGAAGTGTCGGTCCCGGGCCCGAGGACCTCTACAGTTCTGAGGATGAGCGTTTTCGCGCTGCGCTACTTGATCATTGGTGCCCTGGCTGCGGTCGCCGCGGCTGGACCTTCCGCCACCGGCGCGGCGGCGCCGATCCCACCGGTGTCGGACGCGGCCCTGGCGGCGGGATTCGTCGACGTGCGCAGCGTCGTACCCGACGCGGTGATCGATCTGCGGTACGCCACGGCGGACAACTTCGTCGGGGTGCCGCTCTACCCGGCCGGTGCCCGGTGCATGGTGCACGAGTCGCTGGCGCGGGGCCTGGAGACAGCGGCGAATCTGTTGCGCGCGGGCGGAGAGCGGCTCGTCTTCTGGGACTGCTACCGGCCGCATGCGGTGCAGGTGCGGATGTTCGAAGCGGTGCCAAACCCGGCATGGGTGGCGCGCCCAGGGGAGTTTGCGCGAAGCCACGTCGCGGGGCGATCGGTGGATGTCACGCTCGCGGGTGCCGATGGCCTGGTGGATATGGGCACCGGCTTCGACGACTTCACCGATCGCAGCCTCGCGTATGCCACCGATGGTGTGAGCGCGGTCGCGCAGTCGAACCGGGCCCGGCTTCGGGACGCCATGACAGCCGGCGGTTTCACCGTCTACGACGGAGAATGGTGGCACTTCGACGGTCCGGGTGCGGCAACGGAACGTCCGATTCTCGATGTGCCGGTGGACTAGATGCTTCGATGTTCGTATGCGCAGACTCCTTGCAACGGCCGCGGTTGCGGTGCTTGCGCTGTTGGCGGGATGCAGCAGCGGCGACGAGCCGAGCTCGCTTGTCGACGCGGCCGGCTACCATATCCGCGACGACACGGTTTACTATCTGAACCCGTTTCCTGGCAAGGCTTTTCGGGTCGACGGCGCGGATTCCTCCACGTTCGAGGTCTTCGACCGCACCTATGCCCGCGATCGCGCGCAGGTGTACATCAACGGGCATCGGCTCGACGGGGCTGACGCCGACTCGTTCCAGCTCCTGGATCGTCCCGGATTCTCCAAGGACCGTCACCGGGTGTATCAGCACGATCAGCCGATCAGTGATGACCCCGCGAACTTCGCGTTCCTCGGCGGCGACCTGTCCCGGGACAGCACCAACGTGTACTGGACCGACGGCTCCGTATTGTCGCGTGACCCAGGGGGTTTCGTGATCATCGCCGACGAGGACCACTATCTGTTCGCCAAGGACGGCGAAGAGGTGTTCGTCAACGGTCGCGTGATCGTGGGCGCTTCGCCCGCCACCTTCCGGATACTGGAGGGCGCCTACTCGCGCGACGCTGCGGAGGTGTTCTACTTCGACGCGCAGATCCCCGGCGCCGACGCCGCCACCTTCCGTACGCTCGAAGGTCCGTATGCGGCTGACGAGGGACAGGTGTACTGGATGGGCAAGCCCATCCCGGGTGCCGACCCAGCCACCTTCGAGGTGCTCAACGCGAACTTCGAATGCGCCGCCGATCGCACTCGCGCGTACTACCGGCAGGCGGCCATCCAAGGAGCCGACCCCGCGGCGTTCCCGTCAGGGCGGACGGTGACGGGGTGCTCGGAGACGACGATTTCGTTCGGGGACTAGAGCTTCGAGAGGTCGGTCTCCATCAGCATCACGTTGTAGTCCGACCACAGCGACAGGTTCCAGTACAACTTTGAGCCGACGCCCTCGGTCGCCGGTGACCACGGATGCAGCATAGGGGCGTAGATGCCGCCGGTCTGCTGGTTCATCAGCACCGTCGCGTCCGACCAGACACCTTCGGGGGTGTCCGCGGTGCGCATGACGATCCTGTTGGCCTGATCGCCGTACAGCACGACGTACTTCTTCAGGTATTCGTTGTACTGGACCGACATTTCGCTGACGGTGTAGCCGGGCTTGGTGAATCCGAGGAAGCCGCCGGACTTGCCGATGATCGCCGACGCCGAGGACGGGCTGCCCTTGACCCAGCGGGCCGGGGTGCTGCTGCCGAACCAGCCCGAGGACGCCTTCTTGTAGTACTCGTACTTCGAGACGTCGAGGATGTTCTCCTCGGCGACGCGGGCCAGGTAGGCCGCGCCCTGCCGTCCGTTGGGGGTGCCGTAGACGTATACGTAGCCGTCGTCGCCCTTCACGTACGCCGACTGCTGGAAGTTCCGGTTGCCACTCAAAAAGGAGTTGTAACGGACACTTTGGGGGGCGACGACGAAATTCTCGCCGTTGTCGTAGGAGTACGCGACCGCCGAGTAGTTCGTGGTCCACCGGCCGGCCTGACCCCACTTGGTCACCGACATGAAGCTGACGTACTGGGTGACACCGAACTTGGCCAGGGGATCGTCAGGGGTCACGACCGAAACGCCGGCCGTCGGGATGAGCGTCACCGAACCCGGCAGCCACGAGGGCCGGTTGATGATCGGCCGGGCCCGGGTGGGTGCGTCCAGCGGTGCGCCGCCGAACATGTTGCCGTTGAACCACTCTCCGTTCGGGATGGTGATCCCGTCGGAGAGGTCGCGGTCGTTGCTTCGGAACAGCGTGTTGTAAATGTGCCTGCCCTGCATACCGGGGAGGCCGAAGCTGTCGCCGAAGGCCATCAGGATCTGGCGCTTCTCGATCTCGGGGGTGGCCGGGTTGTCGACGATGCCGTTGTCCCACATGATGCCGAGGTCGGTGCCGTAGATCTGGAAGCGGCTCACGGTGTTCGCGTTGGGCCCCGTCACCCAGTCGATGAACCGCGTCGAAGCGCTGACCTGAGGGTTGAGCCACGGCGAGATCGCGGCGGCGGTCACGGTGGCCGTCGCCGTATCGCCCAGTGCGACGCTCGTCGGCGCGACGGCTGTGCTGCGTGGGCTGTTCGTGGTGCGGGCCGCGAAGAGGTTGTCGAGCTCGCGACGTGCGAAGGCCATCAGAGCCCACAGGAACGGTGGTTGCGGACCGTCACCGGGCTGCGCGTCGGCCCTCTGGTGCGCCCAGTCGATCATGCTCGTGACGACGTTGACGATCGCCGTGATCAGGTTCGGTTTCGTCGCGGTGTCGGTCGTCTCGTCGTCCTGCTCGGAGGTCACGGCCGTGGACACCGTCGTCGTGCTCGGTGCCGACGCCGTGGATGCCCCCGTCGTCACCGTGATCTTCTCGGTGTCCTGCGGGAGGACGCCGGGGTCGTCGGTCTTGGCCGTCGCCTTCGTGGTCGCGACCTTCGCGGCGGGGGCGTCGATGACCGCGACGGCCGGCTCGGGTTCCGGCTGCAGGTCGGGGTCGTCAGCCGGTTCGGTTTCCGTCTCCACGTCGGGCTCGTCCGCGAGGGCCGGATCGGAGTCCGTGTCGGCCTCGCTCCCGTCCTGCGGGACGGCGTCGTCGACTTCGGCATCCTCGACCGCGTCGTCGGCGTCGGTGTCGGTGTCCTCGGACTCGGTGTCCTCGGACTCGTTGGCTGCAGCTCGGTCCGCCTTGGTGGTCTGGCTCCTGGCGTCGGTGGAATCGGTCTGCGAGGTTGCTGACGACGAGGTCGAGGACGCCGACGAATCGGTGTCGTCGGCCCACGCGACGCCTTGGCCTGCAAATACTGCTGATCCGACGCCCAACGCGACGGCTAGTCCGCCGACCCGGCCGACGTACGTTGCGGCACCCATGAAACCCCTTCGATCCAGCTCGTATCGGCCCCCGTCCGTCCTGGTCTATTGAAACGCATCCGGGTGTGCGCAGCGAGCAAAAGGTTAAATCGCCAGAACTTTCGTTTCGTTACTGTGACCATTCAGATTTGGCACTGTGTCCAGTACTGCGCCAGCCTGCAGCAAACAGGTTCAGGTTCACCGACGAAGGCTCGCCAGTGCAGAGTCGGCAGTGCCGAGGGTCCGGCAATGCCGGCGTCGGCGGGGCCGCCGACGAAACCCGTCCGGACTCCCGGACGCTGCGCACCAGGGAGACCCGCCTCGCCGTCGGTCCCTCGGCGAAGACCTCTCAGTCGTCGTGGGGTAACCGCGCGATCGCCGGGCGCCCTCGACGCCATCGTTTGCGGCGGCCGGCACGGGCGCCGACACCGGGGCGGCGAGCGTGCCGCTGCTGCTCAGTCGCGCGCGGTCTCGTCCGCCGGGGCCTCGACGAGAAGCGACAGTCCGTGGTGGGCGGACAGCTCTACGCTGAAGCTGCGCAGGTCGTCGACAGTGGCCAGCATCTTTCCCGAAAACATGTCGGACACTTCGCTTCCCGGCGGCAGCTTCTCGGACCGGACAGTGCCCGTGACGTCTTCGTTGGCGAAGTTCAGCACCGTCAGCTGGTATTGGTTCACCGCGTCGAGCTGGTGAACGAGGACCAGCATGCCGCGCTGCGACACCTCCGGAATGTCGATCTGACGGCTGGTGGCGATTCCGTAGTGAGAGCGGACTTTCAAAATTGCCTGCAGCTGGCGCAGGAAGCTCGTGTCATCGGCCAACTGATCCGGAATGGAGCCGTAAAGGCTTCTGCCCCTTGGCATTCCGGCAGGAGACTGCGTCGCCTCGGGGTTGACACCCATCAGGTCGTGCGCGGCGCGATGGATCCAGCGGGTGTCACCCTCGCGCAGCAGTTCCGGGATCTCCGTCGCCGGCAACGTCAGCATCCCGCAGACGTCCCAGCCGGAGAGCGCGAAGACGCCGGGCTGCAGGGCGTTGAACATCGCCAGCAACAGGTGTGCGCGGCGGATCCGGTCGATCTGCTCGGCGCTGCTGATGTCGTCCAGATCGGTGATGCCGAGGACGGCAGCGATGATCGTCGCCGAGGTGCATGCGATGCCGTTGGTGGTGAAAACCAGGTTGTACGGGGCATTTTCGCCGGACAGCTTCTCCCGTAGGTCGGTGCGCACGATTTCGCCCAGCTGTTCGCCGGTGACCTCGTCGCCCTTGTAGGTGTAGATGTCATCGCGGTGTCCGGTGGACCAGTGCACGAGCTCATAGGTCAGCTCGTCGTGATTCTGCAGTGCGTGCACGAGGGAGGCCGGGTCGACGCCGAGCTCGAGCGTGGTGCGCAGGGTAAGCCGCAGGAACTCGGTGTCGGCGGTGGCCAGTGCGTGCTGGACCGCCGGACGGGTGATGAAGTCATACGACAGGTCCGCACCCGCTTCGCCGATCTGACGGATGTCGTCGATCGTGAGGTTGAGCTCCTGGAAGGTGAAGCCGCCGACCTTTCTCACCATGCTGGCGATGAGGTGATTCGCCGCTTCCGACAGCGGGTGGCCTTCTGACCAGGCGGTGCTGTCTTCGGCCGCGGTCTTCTCGGCGCCGAGGAATCCATTGGCGTCCAGGCGCAAGCCGCCGGTGCCGAGATCGGTCAGTGAATGCAGGGCGTCGCCGATGACCAGGCGCATCCCGGCGAAGGAGGGATCCAGCCAGTTGATCGACGGCTGGCCGTCCTTGAAGTAGTGCAGATACACCCACCGCCGCTCCACCCCGTCGATGCCGACGACGGGGCGGGTCACGCTCCAGTTGGTTTCCTTGATGCCCTCGGCGTAGAAGATGACGCGCTGCAGCTTGCCGATGATGTAGCCGGCCTTGTCGAGCCACTCCTCGGTGGCGGCGTCGATGTTCACCGAGTCTGCCCCGGAGGGCACCTCCGGGAGGTGCTCCCAGTCGCGGGGGTCGATCTCGACCATGTGGTAGATGCCGGGGTAGTCGGCGTACTTCATCTCCGCCAGCCGGAAGTCGGCGCCCTTACCGGTGTGACCAGGCACGATGTCGTCAATGATCGTGCCGCCGTACCAGTTGGCCGTGCCGCACATCTGCCGGAACTCGTCCTCGGTGCCGAAGGCCGGATCGATCTCGGTGCTGATGCGGTCGAAGTGGCCGTCCACGCTCGGGGTCAGCTCCCAGCCGGAGATGCCGCCGGCGCGCTTGACCGGTCCGGTGTGCACCGCCTCGATGCCGATCTCGGCGAATGCCTTCCACATGTCGGCGTCGGCCATCGCCTTGAGGAACGACTCGTTGGACCGCGTGATCAGCGACAGCGGGTATGCCGTGAACCACACCGCGGCGGTGTCGACCGCGCCGCGGGCGCTCGGCGTCGCGTACGGGTTCTGCCACATCGAGCCCTGGCCGGAGAACTGCTGGCTGATCTCGTTGGCGTCGGCGAGCATCGACTGGCTGATCAACCAGGACACGTACGCCGGGTTGTCGCCGGTGGGCGAACCGTCGCGGGCCAGCGAGCGCCTGGTGAACGGGGTCCGCACACGCGGCCGGAACCGCAGCGATCGAGGTCGGGCCGGGTGGAGGTGTTCGTCGAAATTGATCTCGGGAGCCTCGTTGCCCTGGTCTTCAGGGTCCGACTCCACGGCTTGAGACAAGATTCCGCCCTTCGCAAGGTTGGGGTTCGTATCGACTGCCTTCGAGTATTGCCGCGTCCGGGCGGTGTTGAAACTGGACGGCAGGAAACGCCGCTACAGCGAGCCGGACGGCGACGGGGGTCGCGGGGCCAGACGCACGAGTTGCGTGACGTGTGAGGGACTCAGTTCCTCGAGGCACGTAACGCCCAGAAGGCGCATCGTGCGCGCGACCTGCTCGGAGAGAATCGCGATGGCCCTGTCGACTCCGGCCTCGCCGCCCGCCATCAGCCCGTAGAGGTATGCGCGGCCGACGAGGGTGAACCGCGCGCCGAGAGCGATGCAGGCCACGATGTCCGCGCCGGACATGATCCCGGTGTCGACCATGACCTCGGTGCGGTCGCCCACCTCAGCCACGACCTCAGGCAACAGATGGAACGGCACCGGGGCTCGGTCGAGCTGGCGGCCGCCGTGATTGGACAGCACGATGCCGTCGACGCCGACATCGACGACCCGTCGCGCGTCGGCGAGGGTCTGAATACCCTTCACGACGATCTTGTTCGGCCACTGGGTCTTGATCCACGCGAGGTCGTCCAGCGTGACGGTCGGATCGAACATCGTGTCGAGGAGTTCAGCCACTGTTCCCGACCAGCGGTCCAGGGACGCGAACGCGAGCGGTTCGGTGGTCAGGAAATCGATCCACCACTGCGGGCGGGGTATGGCGTCGACGATGGTGCCCAGGGTCAGTGCCGGCGGGATCGACATGCCGTTTCGCTTGTCTCGCAGGCGCGCGCCTGCGACTGGTACGTCGACGGTGACGAGCAGCGTGTCGAAGCCGGCGGCGGCGGCCCGCTCGACGAGGGCCATCGAACGGTCGCGATCCTTCCACATGTAGAGCTGAAACCAGTTGCGGCCGTGCGGATTAGCCTGTGAGACATCCTCGATCGAAACCGTGCCCATAGTGGACAGCGAGAACGGGATGCCCGCCCGACCTGCCGCACGGGCACCCGCGATCTCACCCTCTGTCTGCATCATCCTGGTGAAGCCGGTGGGCGCGATCCCGAACGGTTGCGCGACCGGCGCGCCGAGCACCTGCCAGCCCGTGGTGACGGTGGAGACGTCACGCAGAATCGCGGGGTGGAATTCGATGTCCGAGAACGCCTGTCGGGCCCTGGCGATCGACAGCTCGGCCTCGGCTGAGCCGTCGGTGTAGTCGAAAGCCGCCCTGGGGGTGCGACGTTTGGCGATGCGGCGCAGGTCCTCGATGGTCAGCGCCTTCTCCAGGCGGCGGGCCTTGGCGTTGCGCTGAGGCTTCTTGAACTGCATCAGCGGCGCGAGGTCCGCGACCTTGGGCACACGACGTCTCACGATTCCGCCCTCCTTGCCGATGTCTGGGAAACGTTACCGATTGCTTCGGCGACGATGGGTGGGCGAGATCGTCAGAAGGACCGCCCTTCGGCGTAGCGCTGCCGCCGGTAGTGCCGTCCGCTGCCACGGTTGCGGCTCTTGTAGGTCGGCAATCGGGAGTCGCAGTTTGGGCAGTTGAGCCGCAGATTCTCGCGGCGGTTGTTCGAGGGATTCCCGTCGATGTGGTCGATGATCATCGCGAGAGGTCGATCCAGCCAGGTGCTCGGGCCGCTGCAAATTGCGCACCGGCCCGACTGGGCGGTGGCGAGATACTGCCGGACGTAGTGACCGCGACGGCCGTCGATCCAAGCTTCGCCGGACTCCAGCCAACGTTGCGTACCGGTCCTGCGCCGATCTTCGGCCTGACATATGTTGCTGCAGAAGATCTTCTGACTGCGCTTGAGAAGGGGCGAACCGCAGCTGCGACACCGACTCATACTCTGGACGCTACGGCCTGCCGCCGACAACCCGCGCCAGCCAAGCGATGGAGCCCCCTATCGGGATCGAACCGATGGCCTGCATATTACAAGTATGCTGCTCTACCACTGAGCTAAGGAGGCATGTCCCATAACGGACGTGTCAGATTCTAGCTTCTGCCCCGTGGGGTTCATAAGCGGCCGCGCGATGGTGTGGATGAACGGCTCTCTTGCGCGCAATGTCGGTGCTCGCGGATAGCGTCAGAACGTGTCGAGGACCTGTCTTGGTTGTGGCGCCGAACTGTACAAGCGGCAGCAGAAAGTGTTCTGCAGCAACGCATGTCAGCAGTCCTACCGGCGGCGGTTGTTACTCGAGGCATGGCTCGCCACTGGGGTGTGCCGCCGGACGTCTTACCAAGGGCATTTCGTCCGTGACTATCTCTATGAGCAGCAAGCAGGATGCTGTGCCCTCTGCGGATTGAAGAGCTCGTGGAACGGCCTTGCACTGACGTTGATCATCGACCACATCGACGGAGATCCGACCAACGATCGCCGCGAAAACCTGCGGCTGATCTGCCCCAACTGCGACAGTCAGCTGCCCACGTACAAGGCGAAGAATCGCGGAAAGGGCCGCCACTACCGTCGGCAGCGATACGCGGACGGTCAGTCGTACTAGTCCTCGGCGTCGACAATCCGTTGCGACGTCACGGGCCTGGAGGTGGGCCTGCCCCGCAGGCGTCGGCCGGGTAGCGGGATCCGGTCGGCGATGTTGCTCAGCGGATTGACCACCTGGCTCAACACGATGACGGCCTCGCGCAGCGCCTCGATCGTCGGCTCCAGGGCTTCCAGGCCGGGGGCGAGACGGTTCAGCGTGTCGGCAACCGCGGCGAGTTGCTCGAGTGGCCCGTTGCGCGCCGTCAGAGTGTCGACGACGCCGCCTTCGGCGAACAGCCGGTCAGCGACGCCGTCCTCGGCCAGGAGCCGGTCGATGAGGCCTTCCTCGGACAGCAGTTGGTCGACGAGACCGCCGGGCTCGATGGCCCGCATCAGCCCGCTCTCCTCCTGCGTCATCCGGTCCAGCGCGCCGCCGGGCGCCGTCAGCCGGTCGATCACCCCGCCGGGCTGCAACAGCCGGTCGATCGGGCCGCCGGGAGCCAGCGCCCGGCCCAGCGGCTGGTCTTCGTCCATGAGCTTGGCCAGCCGGTTCGCCCGTTCAACGGCATCCTGCATCCCCAGCATGGAGGCGAACGACGTCGGGGTCTGCCGCCCGATGTCCCGGCCGTCGCTCAGGGTCCGCTGCGCAAGGTCGATACCGCTCTTGGCCACCCCGAGACCCGCGTCGGCAACAGCCAGACCCACCCGTACCGGCGTGAATGCGAGATCGGTCAGGGATTTGCCGAGGTTCATCCGCCCAGTCTATGGACCGCGCAAGCACAAACTCACAGGAAGTGCACAGCTGCCAGGCAGCACATTTTCAACTGAAGAGAGAAACATGAGGTTCTATGGCTATGCCCGTACCGCAGAGCGTTCCCGAGGCCCGCGTGCTGGTGGTTGACGACGAGACGAACATCGTCGAGCTTCTGTCGGTCAGCCTGAAATTCCAAGGTTTCGAAGTCCACACCGCCTCCAGCGGCCCCGCCGCCCTGGACAAAGCCCGTGAAGTGCGTCCGGACGCCATCATCCTCGACGTCATGATGCCGGGAATGGACGGCTTCGGAGTGCTCCGCCGGCTCCGGGCTGACGGCATCGAGGCGCCCGCCTTGTTCCTCACCGCACGCGACTCGCTGCAGGACAAGATCGCAGGCCTGACGCTCGGCGGCGACGATTACGTCACCAAGCCGTTCAGCCTCGAAGAGGTGGTCGCGCGGCTTCGCGTGATCCTGCGGCGGTCCGGCGCGGGCACTCAGGAGCCGCGCACCTCACGGCTCACGTTCGCCGACATCGAGCTCGACGAGGACACCCACGAGGTGTGGAAGGCCGGCGAGCCCGTCTCGCTGTCGCCGACCGAGTTCACCCTGCTGCGTTACTTCATCATCAACGCAGGCACTGTGCTGTCGAAGCCGAAGATCCTCGACCACGTGTGGCGCTACGACTTCGGCGGCGACGTGAACGTCGTCGAGTCCTATGTGTCGTACCTGCGCCGCAAGATCGACACCGGCGAGAAGCGGCTGCTGCACACGCTGCGAGGTGTCGGTTATGTCCTTCGTGAGCCGCGATGAGCGCTTGCGCGAAGAGCCATGGATGGCGCTGATCTGGACAATGGCGGTGTGGCCGGAGAAACCAGGCGCCTGAGACGCGGAATCCCACTTCGGGTGGGGCTGGTCGCGGCCACCCTGCTGCTGGTGGCGTGCGGACTGCTGGCCTCCGGTATCGCGGTCACGACGATCATGCAGCACAGCTTGATGAACCGCGTCGACGACACGTTGCTCGACGCGTCGCGCGGCTGGGCCCAGGTTCCTCGGCGGCTGCCGACGGCTCCGGTGGACGACCCCAACCCGGCCCGTCCGCCGTCGGATTTCTACGTCCGCGGAATGGATCCGGACGGTCACATCTGGATGGCCGTCAACGACCGCGAAGCCGAACCCGCGCTGCCGGCCGACAACAATGTGGGACCCGAACCGGTGACCGTCGGGTCCGTCGACCACTCGGACGTGCAGTGGCGGGCGATGACGGTGCGCGGGTTGCGCGGTGAGCTCACCACCGTCGCGATCGATCTGTCCGACGTGAAGTCGACCATGCGCTCACTGGTGTACACCCAGGTTGGCATCGGCGCGGCCGTGCTGCTGGTACTCGGCATCGCAGGCTACGCGGTGGTGCATCGCAGCCTGCGCCCGTTGTCCGAGGTCGAGCAGACGGCAGCCGCGATCGCCGCCGGACAGTTGGATCGCCGTGTGCCCGAACGTGATCCGCGCACCGAGGTCGGTCGGCTGTCATTGGCGCTCAACGGGATGCTCGCCCAGATCCAGCGGGCGATGGCGTCCTCGGAGTCGTCGGCGGAGCAGGCGCGAAGTTCCGAGGACCGCATGCGGCGCTTCATCACCGACGCCAGCCACGAATTGCGCACACCGCTGACGACGATCCGTGGCTTCGCCGAGCTGTACCGGCAAGGTGCCGCCCGCGACGTCGAGATGCTGATGGGTCGCATCGAAAGCGAGTCGCGGCGCATGGGTCTGCTCGTCGAGGACCTGCTGCTGCTCGCCCGGCTCGATGCCCAGCGCCCACTTGAGCACCACCGTGTCGACCTGCTGGCGCTGGCCAGCGACACGGTCCACGACGCGCAATCGATCGCGCCGAAACGACGGATCCGGATGGAAGTCTTCGACGGCCCCGGAACCCCGGAGGTTCTCGGCGACGAGGCGCGGCTGCGGCAGGTGCTGTCCAACCTCGTCGTCAACGCGCTGCAGCACACCCCGGAAACCGCGGGCGTGACGGTGCGGGTGGGCACCGAGGACTCTGCTGCGGTGGTGGAGGTGTGCGACGAAGGCCCTGGGATGACGGCAGAGGATGCCCAGCGCGTGTTCGAGCGGTTCTACCGGGCCGATTCGTCGCGGGCGCGAGCCAGCGGCGGCACCGGCCTCGGCCTGTCGATCGTCGACTCGCTGGTCTATGCGCACGGCGGCCGGGTGAGCGTGACCACCGCACCCGGCTGCGGTTGCCGTTTCCGGGTGAGTCTGCCCCGCATTGCCGACGCCACCGACGAAGGATCCCCAGACGAGGCGGTGTCGGTCAGCGCAGCTGCGCCAACGCATCCTTGATCTTGGCCTGGGCTTCGTCGAGCGATTCCGGCGAAGGGTTGTTGTCGACGTTGGCAAAACCGAAGTCGCTGAGGTTGCGCGCCGGGAAGACGTGCACATGCAGATGCGGCACCTCCAGCCCGGCGATGATGACGCCCGAGCGTTCGGTGTCGAAGGCCTTGCACACCGCCTTGCCGATCAGCTGCGAGACCTCCATGACCCGCGCGAACACCGCGGGCTCGACGTCCTGCCAGTTGTCGATCTCGGCGCGCGGTACGACCAGCGTGTGACCCTGCGTCATCGGCGCGATCGTCAGGAACGCCACGATGTCGTCGTCTTCGTAGACGAATCTCCCGGGGATCTCGCGGTTGATGATCTTGGTGAAGATGGTCGCCATAGCGCCCACGCTACTAGGGGGCTATGTGCACCGGGGGGTCGGCGAAGTTCGGATCGGCCGGCCGGATCGCAGGTCCCATGAACTGGCAGTTCTTCACGGGGATCAGGTGCGAGCTGAGGCCAGAAGGCACGTAGCGCGCCACGGTGATGCACCGTTCCCAGTTCCCGTCGGGTTGGATGGGTCCGTCGCACTTGCCGAGAAACTGCCCTCCGTAGACGCAGCCGGCGCTCGCCGGCGCAGCGGTGATGATGGGCGCTGCGGCCACCAGCAGGGCGGCCACACCTCCTGCGATTCGGCGCTTCCCTGCGGGCATCCACCGAAGCTACGCCGTCATCCGTGGATGCGGCGCGCAAATGCACCGTAAGCGTCGTTTTGCGTACTGAGTTCGCTCTAACCTGGCGGGATGCTGGGATTGATGCAGGACCGCCCGCTGGTGATTTCGTCGCTGATCGAATACGCGGCGACCTTCCATGGGGACACGGAGCTGGTATCGCGACTGCCTGAGGGACTGACCCGGCGCACCACCTGGCGCGAGGTCAACGAACGGTCCAAGCAGGTCGCCAATGCGCTGGCCGAACTCGGCATCGAGCAGGGCGACCGGATCGCGACGCTCGCCTGGAACAGCGACCGCCATCTTGCCCTTTACTTCGGCGTCTCGGGCGCAGGGGCGGTCATGCACACCGTCAATCCGCGCCTGTTCCCCGAGCAGATCACCTACATCCTCAACCACGCCGAGGACCGGGTGTTGTTCTTCGACATCACCTTTGCGGCGCTGGTGAGCCAACTCGCGCCGTCGCTGGAGACGGTCGAGACCTTCGTGGTGATGACGGATCGTGACCACATGCCCGTGGTGCCAGGGATTCCCCAGGATCGGATGCTCTGCTGGGACGACGTCATCGGTCGGCAGTCCACGCACTACGACTGGCCTGAGTTCGACGAGCGCAGTGCCTCGTCGCTGTGCTACACCTCGGGTACCACCGGGAACCCGAAAGGCGTTCTGTATTCCCACCGGTCGACGATGCTGCACACCCTCATGAACGCCGCGCGCGACACCAACGACATCCACAGTGGCTCACGGATCCTTCTCGTGGTGCCGATGTTCCACGCCAACGCGTGGGGCACCCCGTACACCGCTGCCATGGTCGGGGCGACGCTGGTGATGCCCGGCCCGCACCTCGACGGTGAATCGGTGTACTCCCTGATGAAATCCGAACGCATCAACCAGTCCCAAGGTGTGCCGACGGTGTGGATGATGCTGTTCTCCTACCTCGACGAGCATCCCGAAATCGACCCGCACGAAGTGGGATTGCAGCTCGCGGGCACCGGAGGTGCGGCCCTGCCGCTGTCCATGATCCACAGGTTCGAAAAGGACTTCGGGGCGAAGGCGATGCAGGGCTGGGGGATGACCGAAACCAGCCCGCTCTGCGTCATCGGCAGGCCGCTGCCCAAACACGACGGTCTGTCCGACGACGAGCGGGCGCAGCTGCTGCTCAAGCAGGGCCGAGGCATCTGCGGCGTGGAGCTCAAGATCGTCGACGACGACGGAAACCGATTGCCCTGGGACGGTAAGGCTTTCGGAGAGGTGTGGGTGCGGGGGCCGTGGATCGCCAGCGGCTACTTCAAAGGCGAGGGCGGTGACAAACTTGATGCCGAGGGCTATTTCCCCACCGGCGACGTCGCGACGATCGACCCCGACGGCTATCTCCAGCTGGTCGACCGCGCCAAGGACGTCATCAAGTCGGGCGGCGAATGGGTGAGCTCGATCGATCTGGAGAACGCCGCGGTGGGCCACCCGGCCATTGCCGAAGCCGCCGTCATCGGAGTGCCGCACCCGAAATGGCAGGAGCGCCCGCTGTTGGTCGCGGTACTGCGCAAGGGCGAGAGGGCTACTCGCGAGGAGGTGCTCGAATATCTGGCCGGTCAGGTCGCCAAATGGTGGCTACCCGACGACGTCGTGTTCGTCGACGAGCTGCCGCACACCGCTACGGGCAAGATCCTCAAACTCGCGCTGCGGGAGCAGTTCCGCGGCCATCAGCTGCCTATGGCGTGAGTCAGGGTACTTGCGCCGCGATCTCCTCGATGGTCCACGGCGGCTCGTCGTGGTGGCCGCGGTAGGCGACGATAGACGGCGTCTGGCGGTCGAACCGTCCCACGAATCCACCTGCGGCGATGAAGATCTGGCCCGTGACGGCGCTGGCGAGGTCACTGGCCAGATATGCGTAGGTCGGTGCCGCGTACTCCGGGGGTGCCGCGTCGAGTGCGCCCTGAAAGCTGACGTCGTCGAGTAGGCCGCGGCGGTTGAGTTCGGCGATGTGCGCTTCGTAGTCCGGCCCGGTCGACAGCCGCGTCTTGGCGCCGGGACACACCACGTTGGCCCGGACACCGTGTTCCTTCAGTTCTGCGGCGATCGCCAGCGTCAGGCTGTTGACGGCGCCCTTACCCGCCGGATAGCCCGTGCCGCCGTAATCACCAAGGAAGGCAAAGGAACTGGTGTTGACGATCGCGCCGGCCCCCTGGGTCACCATGTGCGGAGCGGCGGCACGGCAGGTCTCGAATGTGGTGAGCAGGTGCGCGTCGAGCAGATCCCGGAACTGCGTACTCGTGACGTTGCGAATCGACGACCCGATCGGCTCGGCAGTGCCCGCGCAGTTGATCAGGATGTCGATGCGGCCGAACTCACTGATACACGTGTGGATCAGCGCGTCGGCCACCGATGGTTCGGCCGGTGAGCCGGCATGGCCGATGGCGCCCGGAATCTGTTGCGCCGCCTCGCCTACCGCGGTGCCGTCGCGGCCGTTGACCACCACCCGGGCGCCGAGCGAGGCCAGCAGCCGGGCGACTTCCAGGCCGACTCCGCGGGTGCCGCCGACCACGACCGCCGAGCGGCCCGCGAGGCTAATCCTTCTTCTCCACCTCGGAGAACGTCATGGCATCCATGTTCCAGTAGCCGCGCAGATTGGTGATGAGACCGGTGTCGCCGACGCGGTAGGTGAACACGCCGCGCACCGTGGCGACGAATCCGTTGGGGAACGTGGTCTCCAGCACCAGGATGTAGGCGATCTCCGTCGGACTGCTCGACGGGAAGGTCTCTTCGCAGGTGATCCGAAGCTGGTTCGGGCCGATGTTGCTGTCGTAGAAGGCCGCCAGCGCTTCCTTGCCGCGCACGCCCGTGCCGTCCGGGTTGGTGACGGCCTCGCCGATCGGGTCCTCGACGACGACGTCGTCGGACATCAGGGCGAGCCAGCCCTCGCGATCACCGGTCTGGACACAGCGCCACGAGTTGCGTGACGCCGCGACAACCGGGGACACGTCAGGTTCTGCTGCGGTCTCGGTCATGGCAGTTCCTTCTTTCGTCGGAATTGCATTCCAGCAGCGCTTCACTCGCACTTTCGCTGCTGGAATGCAATTCCGTCGGTGGGATGGTGGGTTACCGGTCGGCGTCGGTGTAGCGGATGACGCCGCGGATGTTGCGGCCTTCCAGCATGTCCTTGTAGCCGTCGTTGATCTGCTCGAGCTTGTACTGCCGGGTAACCATGTCGTCGAGGTTGAGCCGGCCCGCCTTGTACATCGACAGCAGCTGCGGGATGTCGTGGTGCGGGTTGCCGCCACCGAAGATGGTGCCCTGCAGGTTCTTCTGCAACAGCGTCAGCATCGACAGGTTCAGCGTCACATCCGACTTGGCCATGTTGGCGACCGCGGTGACGACGCAGGTGCCGCCCTTGGCGGTGATGTTGAGATAGTTGTCGATCTCCTCACCGTGCAACTCGCCGGTGGTGATGATCGTCTTGGCGGCCATCCGTCCCTGGGTGACCTCGGCGACGCCGGCCATCGCGCTGAAGATGTCGGGGTAGGCGTGGGTGGCGCCGAACTTCAGCGCCTGGTCGCGCTTCCACTCCACGGGGTCCACCGCGAAGATGTTGCGCGCGCCAGCGTTGAGCGCACCCTGCAGGGCGCCCATGCCGACACCGCCGATGCCGGCGATGACGACGTCGTCACCCGGGCGCACATTCGCGCTGCGGACCGCCGAGCCGTAGCCCGTCGTCACGCCGCAGCCGACGAGGCAGGCCACCTCGAACGGGATGGACGGGTCAATCTTCACCACTGAGCTCTTGTGCACGACCATGTAGGGGCTGAAGGTGCCCAGCAGGGTCATCGGGATGACGGGCGTGCCGTCCTTGGCCGCGTGGATGCGGTGGGTGTTGTCGGAGACCGCGGTGCCCTGCAGCAGCATCGCGCCCAGGTCGCACAGGTTGCGCAGACCGGACTGACACGACGGGCACGCGCCACACGAGGGAATGAACGACAGCACCACGTGGTCGCCGGGCTCCAGCCCCTCGACGCCGGGGCCGACCTCGGTGACCACACCGGCGCCCTCGTGGCCGCCCAGCACCGGGAAACCTGCCATCGGGATGTCTCCGGTCACCAGGTGGTGGTCGGAATGGCACATACCCGACGCTTCCATCTGAATCTTGACCTCGTCCTTGACGGGGTCGCCGATCTCGATCTCCTCGATCGACCACGGCTGGTTGAATTCCCAGATCAGAGCGCCTTTGGTCTTCATCTCTCCTGCTTTCGACTAGAGCCTCTAGTTTCAAGACTAGAGGCTCTAGTTAGCCACATCACAGCACCCCCAAGCAACCGCTTGGTGGTGCGATCACCAAATGGGGACGGGCGCCTCGCCGATCGGGTAGTAGCCGGGCAGTTTCTCGCCCGCCAACGATCGCTCGATGCGCTTCTGCATCGTCGGGGTGAGGTCTCCCGACTCGATGAGTTTCATGAACGCCTTCTGCACGTGGCCGAAGTCGAAGAAGTCCCGCTGCCACTCGATCAGCAGCTGATCGTTGAGGCGGAACCAGCTGCCCCCGATGCCGTAGATCTCGTCGCGGGTGCCGTCGCTCTTGTTGGCGATCTGCTTCCAGAAACCGACGATCTCGTTCTGCTTCTCGTCGATCAGCGTCTTCTGGTACTCGTAGACCCAGTTCTCCAGGCCTTCCATCTCCAGGCCCAGCGCGACGTCGCGGATCTCCTGCTTGTTGACGCACATCACGTCTTCTTTTGGCCCGATGTTCCAACCGTAGGTCGCGTCGTCGGTGTAGAACTCCGCCAACGGCTTCCAGTCGCCGGCCTTCTCGGCGTCCTGGTTGGCCTTGAGCCAGCGCTGGACCCAGTCCTCGAGTTGCTCGCGAGTTGCCATGGGCTAGTCCTTTTCTGTGATGGATATTGCGCGGGTGGGACACATGTCGACGGCCAGCTCCACGGCATCGCGGAGCTCGTCGGGGGGTTCGGGGTCGAGGATCTCGACGACGCCGCGTTTGGGCACCTTGAAGACGTCCGGGGCCTCGAGCTCGCACATGGCGTGGCCCTGGCAGAGGTCCTCGTCGAGTTCAACTCGGTAGCAGCCCATTTCGACAGAACCGCCTCAGTTCTTGACGCGCTTGCGGTAGCGGACCTTCGCCGGCTGAGCCAGCTGCACGACCATCTTCGAGTGGTCGTTGTGGTAGCTCTCCGGCGGCTGGGCCATCTCGAACTCGTACTCGCGAAGGAGAACCGAGAAGATCGCCTTGATCTGCATCTGGGCGAACGCCGCTCCGACGCAACGGTGCTTGCCCGCGCCGAACGGGATCCACGTCCACCGGTTGGCGATGTCGGCCTGTTCGGGCTTGTTGTAGCGGTCCGGCTTGAATGCGTCGGGATCGGGGAAGTCCTCGGGGATCCGGTTGGAGATCGCCGGCGATGCAGCGACGAAGTCGCCCTTGTGGATCGGGAAGCCCTTCACCTCGAACTCGTCCTGCGCGACGCGCATCAGGATGATCAGCGGCGGGTGCAGGCGCAGCGTCTCTTTGACGACGTTGTCGAGCTTCGGAATTTGGCGCAGCGCATGGAAACTGACCTCCTGGCCGTCGGCGTAGAGTTCGTCGAGCTCGGCCCGCACCTCGGCATAGGTGTCGGCGTGGCGGATCAGTTCGATGAGTGTCCACGCCGACGTGCCGGAGCTGGTGTGGTGTCCGGCGAACATCAGCGAGATGAACATGCCGGTCACTTCGTTGGCCGTGAACCGGGGGTTGCCGTCGTCGTCCTTGATGGAGACCAGAACGTCGAGCAGGTCGCGGTCCTCCTTGCCTTTGGGCGGATTGGCGATTCGGCCATCCATGATCTCCTGAACCAGCGCAACGAGTTTCACGCGTGACTCGTCGCGGATCCGGAAGCTCTCGATGTCGAGGTAGGGGTCGACGTAGCACAGCGGATCGGTGCCGCGTTCCAGTTGGTGGTAGTAGTGGGCGAAGCGACGGTCGAGTTGCTCCCGGAACTTCAGGCCGATCAAGCACGCCGTCGAGGTGTAGATCGTCAGCTCGGAGAAGAAGTCGAGCAACTCGATCTCGCCTTCGTCGCCCCAGTCGGCGATGATCTTCTTGACCTCGTTCTCGATCGTCGACGCGTGGCCCTTCATCTGCTCCCCACGTAGGGCGGTGTTGTGCAGCATCTCGGCGCGGCGCTCCGGATCGGCGTCGAACACCACGCCCTCACCGAAGATCGGGGTCATGAACGGGTAGGCCTCGGCCTGGTTGAGCTCGCTGTCGTTGGACCGGAAGAAGAACTCGTTGGCCTCGGCACCGGACAGCATCACCACCTGCTTGTCGGCGAGCTGAAACCAACCGACGTCCCCGCACTCCTCGCGGACGCGTTTCATCAGCCCGATCGGGTCGGTGCGGAACTCTTCGAGGTGTCCGTGCTCTTCCTCGCCCCCGGACACCCGGGGCACAACGGCAGTCGTCATCGGTTGAGAGCCTCCTCGTCGACTTTGAGCTGTTGACGTTCTTTCGTCGCCGCGAGCGGAGCTTCGGGCTGCAGCTCCATGTTCGCGATGAATCCGCCGCGGGGGGTTTCGGCGACGAAGGTGATGGCGCGGGCGAGATCGTCCGCGCGCAGGAAGTAGTCGTGACGGGCCTGGCCCCACTTGGCCCAGTCCTCCAGGGCGGGTCCGATCAAGTCGGCGGGCAGGCTCCAGCCCATCGACGTCTTGGTGGGGCCGGGGTGCACAATCGACGCGCGCACGCCGGTGCCTTCGAGCTCCATCTGATAGTTGGTGACCATCGCGACGAGCGCGGCCTTGGCGGCGCCGTAGGCGCCCATGTGGGGCCGCTGGCGCAGTGCCACATCGGATCCCACGAAGATCAGGTCACCGCGCTGGCGCTCGATCATGCCCGGCAACACCGCGGTCGCGACGCGGTTGGCGCCGATGAGGTGGATCTGTACCTGCGACTCGAACTGCTCGGTGCTGATGCTGTCGAGCTTGCCGAAGTACGTGTCGCCCGCCCCGGCGACGAGCACCTCGATGTCGCCGAGCTCGGAGGTCGTCTGCTCGACGGCGGCTTTCACCGAGTCGGGATCGGTGACGTCGAGGTGCACGGCGATGGCCTCGCCGCCGTCGGCGCGGATCTTGGCGACGATCTCGTCGAGCTTCTCCACTCGCCGAGCGCCGAGGGAAACCGGAAAACCGTTGCGGGCGAGCCGGATCGCGGTGGCCTCGCCGATTCCGGAGGAGGCGCCTGCGACCAGTGCGGGGCGACGGTCGGGCAATGGTTCGAAGCGTGGCATGCCTGGCCTTTCAGCTGACCTGTGAGGAGATTGGCTTCATCGGTGAGACACCGAAATCGGAAGGTGAGCGAATCCGCGGACATTGCTGGAGTGGACGCGGACGGCGTTGGCCTCGTCGACCTCGTATCCGCGGATTCGCTTGAACAATTCGGCCAGCGCGACCCGTGCCTCCATGCGCGCCAGGTGGGCGCCGAGGCAGAAGTGGGCGCCGCTGCCGAAACTCATGAGTTTCGAACCGATCTCGCGGCCGATGACGAAGTCATCGGGGTTGTCGAAGACGCGTTCGTCGCGGTGGGCAGAACCTGGGAGGAGCAGCAACACGTCGCCGTCAGGGATCACCGTGTCGTAGAGCTCCAACTCGCCCTGCACCGTGCGGGCGAGGATCTGGCTGGAGGTGTCGAAGCGCAGCGTCTCCTCGACCCACAGCGGCACACGCTCGAGATCGTCATACACCCGGGACAGCTGGTCGGGGTTGCGGTGGCCCCAGAACGCGGCGTTGGCAAGCAGTTTCGTGGTGGTCTCGTTCCCGGCGATCACCATCAGGAACATGAAGCCGATGATTTCGTCGTCGGTGAGCCGGTCCCCGTCGATCTCGGCCTCCAGCAGCGCCGAGGTCAGATCGTCGCTGAGCTGCTTGCGTCGCTCCTTGACCATCTCCTGGTAGTAGACGATCAGGTTCAGCGAGGCTTCGATGGCCGAGTCCGGCACATCGGTGACGCCGTCCTCGCGGTGCATCACCGCGTCGGCCCAGGCGCGGACCTGCACCCGGTCGGCCCCGGGTACCCCCATCAGTTCGGAGATGACGTCCATCGGCAGCTTGCCCGCGAACTCGTCTACATAGTCGACAGTCGCGTCGGTGCCGGCCATTTCCAGCATCGTGTCGAGGTGCTGAACAGCGATCTCGGTCACGCGCGGCTCAAGCTCGCGAATCCGCCTGGGAGTGAAGCCTTTCGATACCAGGGTCCGCAAGCGCAGGTGGTCGGGATCGTCCATGGCCAGGAACGACATCGTCTTCGACGCGTGTGGTCCGCGCGAGGCCGGGTCGAGCGAGACGCCGAACTTGTTCGACAGCGTCGTGCTGTTGCGGAAGCCCTGTTGCACATCGCGGTGGCGCGACAGTGCCCAGAATCCGAGTTCGGCGTTGCGGTACAGCGGCGCCTCGTCGCGGAGCCGTTTGTAGTACGGGTACGGGTCCTCGTGGAAGTCGTAATTGTAGGGATCCAGCCCTACCTCAGAAATTGTCATCGGTCCTCCCCGACGATGAGGCCGACCACGTAGCTCAGACGGTCGGCGATCTGGTGGTATGTGAAAGCGCCACTGCCCGCGTTGACCAGCGCGCCGAAAAACGTCATCTCGAGTGCTGCCAGCGTCCGAGGATCCGGATCGGGCCCGACGGCCGCGCGGATGCGCTTGTGGATCTCGCCGGCGATCTTCTCCCGCACGGTGCGCACCGTTGTGTCGTTGCCCGACAGCAGCGCCGTCGTGCACGCGGCTGCGACCTCGGGATCGTCGGCCAGCGTCAACGCCATGGTGCGCAACGTCTTCTCCACTCGGGTGGCCGTGCTGTCGTTCACATCGGTGAAGTAGTCGACCTTCTGCATGAGGTCGAGGTAGATCTCGGCGATCAGATGGTTCTTCGACGAGAAGTACGTGTACGCGGTGGCCGGGGCGACCTTGGCGCGCGCGGCGACCGCACGCACTGTCAGATCGGCGTAGGACGACTCGCGCAGCATTTCCAGGCCGGCGGCGAGAACCTTGCGGAAGGTCTCTTCCTGGCGGCGGTTGCGAGGCGGGTGCCCCGACTCAGGAGTGAGCGCCGCAACAGCATCACTGGACACATGTCCAATTTATCGGACGGCATGCTCAGTAGGCAAGCTAAACCATGAAACTCCATGCCACGGCGATTTTCTGGCCCGCATCAAAGGGTGTTCTTGCCTGCCGCGCATCTCTGCGGCTATGGTTCCAAAGAATACTTTCGGACAGTTGTCCAGGAATCAGACACAGGAGGTCGGATGGCAATCCTGGCCGATCGCGACAGCAAGCTGCTCATCGACGGCAAGCTGGTGGCCGGAAGCGGGGGCACGTTTCCCACCATCAATCCCGCGACCGAGGAGACCCTCGGGGTGGCCGCGGATGCGAGCGCTGACGATATGAGCGCCGCCATCGGTGCGGCCCGCCGCAGTTTCGACGAGACGGACTGGTCGACCAACACCGAGCTGCGTGTGCGTTGCATCCGTCAGCTGCAGGACGCGATGCGCAAGAACGTCGAGGATCTGCGGGATCTCACTATTTCCGAAGTGGGCGCGCCACGCATGCTGACCTCGGCGGCCCAGCTCGAGGGGCCCATCGAGGATCTGAGCTTCTGCGCTGACACTGCCGAGTCCTACCAGTGGAGCACCGATCTCGGGATCGCCTCGCCGATGGGAATCAAGACGCAGCGCACCGTGGCGCGCGAGGCGATCGGCGTGGTCGGTGCCATCACGCCGTGGAACTTCCCGCATCAGATCAACCTCGCCAAGATCGGCCCGGCGCTCGCAGCGGGAAATACGTTGGTACTCAAGCCTGCTCCCGATACCCCATGGGCGGCTGCGGTGCTCGGGGAGCTGATCACCGAGCACACCGACTTCCCGGCCGGTGTGATCAACATCGTCACGTCCAGTGATCATGGTGTCGGCGCGCTGCTGTCGAAAGATCCTCGCGTGGACATGGTTTCGTTCACCGGTTCGACGAACACGGGCCGCGCGGTGATGGCCGACGGCTCGGCCACCCTGAAGAAAGTCTTCCTCGAACTCGGTGGAAAGTCGGCATTCCTGGTGCTCGACGACGCCGATCTCGCCGGCGCGTGCTCAATGGCGGCCTTCACCGCATCGATGCACGCCGGGCAGGGTTGCGCCATCACGACGCGGCTGGTGGTACCGAGGGCGAGCTACGACGCGGCCGTGGAAGCTGCCGCTGCCACCATGGGCGGCCTCAAGCCCGGTGATCCCACCAACCCGGGCACCATCTGCGGGCCGGTGATCTCCGCTCGGCAACGCGATCGGATTCAGGGCTACCTCGATTCCGCGATCGCCGAAGGTGGCCGGTTCGCCTGCGGCGGCGGGAGTCCCGCCGACCGCGACACCGGTTTCTTCATCGAGCCGACGGTCATCGCCGGGCTCGATAACAACGCCAAGGTGGCCCGCGAGGAGATCTTCGGACCGGTGCTGACGGTCATCGCTCACGACGGCGACGACGACGCCGTCCGGATCGCCAACGACTCGCCGTACGGGCTGTCGGGGACGGTGTTCTCACCGGATCTGGAGCGCGCCAATGCGGTAGCGGCGCGGTTGCGGGTGGGCACGGTCAACATCAACGGCGGCGTCTGGTACTCGGCGGACATGCCGTTCGGTGGCTACAAGCAGTCCGGCATCGGCCGGGAGATGGGGCTCGCGGGTTTCGAGGAGTACCTCGAGATCAAGGCGATTGCGACGGCAGCTGGTTAGGAAGGAAAGCGATGGCCCTGTACGGGGATCAGTTCAAGGACAAGGTGGCGATCGTCACCGGCGCGGGCGGCGGCATCGGTCAGGCGTACGCCGAGGCACTCGCGCGTGAGGGGGCGGCCGTCGTCGTCGCCGACATCAACACCGAGGGCGCCCAGAAGGTCGCCGACGGCATCAAGGCCGAGGGCGGCAACGCCCTCGCCGTGCGCGTCGACGTCTCTGACATCGACTCCGCCAAGGACATGGCAGCGCAGGCGCTCTCGGAGTTCGGTGGTATCGACTACCTGGTCAACAACGCCGCGATCTTCGGCGGCATGAAGCTCGACTTCCTGATCACCGTCGACTGGGACTACTACAAGAAGTTCATGAGCGTGAATCTCGACGGTGCGCTGGTCTGCACCCGCGCGGTGTACCGCAAGATGGCCAAGCGCGGTGGGGGTGCGATCGTCAACCAATCGTCGACGGCGGCCTGGCTGTACTCGAACTTCTACGGTCTGGCCAAGGCCGGTGTCAACAGCCTGACCCAGCAGCTGGCCACCGAACTCGGCGGCCAGAACATCAGGGTCAACGCGATCGCGCCCGGACCCATCGACACCGAGGCGAACCGCACGACGACACCCCAGGAGATGGTGGCCGACATCGTCAAGGGAATCCCGTTGTCGCGCATGGGTGAGACCGACGACCTGGTCGGCATGTGCCTGTTCCTGCTGTCCGACCAGGCCAAGTGGGTCACGGGTCAGATCTTCAATGTCGACGGCGGACAGATCATCAGATGAGTGAGCTCAAGCTCGGGTACATCGGTCTGGGTAATCAGGGCGCACCGATGGCGAAGCGGCTCGTCGACTGGCCGGGCGGCCTCATCGTGTTCGACGTCCGCACCGAGGCGATGACCCCGCTGGCCGAGCTGGGCGCGACGCTGGCGGACAACATCGCCGACGTTGCTGCGGCCGACGTCATCAGCGTCACCGTGCTCAACGACGAGCAGGTGCGTGACGTCGTCGGACAGCTCGCCGAGCACGCGGTAGAGGGCACTGTCATCGCGATTCACTCCACCATCGAGCCGGGAACCGCTGCTGAACTCGCAGAAAAGCTGGCGCCGAAAGGTATTCACGTCGTCGACGCACCGGTCAGCGGCGGAGCCGGTGCCGCGGATAAGGGCGAGCTGGCGGTCATGGTCGGCGCCGACCAGCATGCCTACGACAGGGTGAAGCCGGTCTTCAAGAAGTGGGCGTCGATGGTGGTGCGCGCGGGGGAGCCGGGCGCGGGAACCAAGATGAAGATCGCTCGCAACATGCTGACCTTCATCGGGTTCACCGCTGCGTGCGAAGCGCAGAAGCTGGCCGAGGCGTCCGGTATCGACCTGCAGAAGCTCGGCAGGGTGGTGCGGCACAGCGATGCACAAAGCGGCGGGCCCGGTGCGATCATGGTGCGCGACGACACCAAACCCCTTGCTCCGGATCATTTCCTGTACAACATGTTCGTCCACACCCGTGGCCTGGCCGAGAAGGATCTGAAGCTGGCGCTCGGGCTCGGCGAGGCCACCGGTGTCGAACTGCCGTTGGCCGAGATCGCGCTGCGCGACCTGGCCGCCGGACTCGGTGTGCCCCACACGACATCCACGACAAAGGAGTAGTCAGCGATGGATGAGCTGCGCCGCAAGGGCCTGGAGAAGATGAACGAGGTCTATGGCTGGGAGATGCCCAACATCGAGGGCGATCCGTTCTTCGACCTCACCGTGGATCACCTCTTCGGCACCATCTGGACCAGGCCCGGGCTGTCGATGCGGGACAAGCGCATCATGACGCTGACCGCGGTGGCCGCGCTCGGCAACGATGCGCTCGCCGAGATTCAGGCGAACGCGGCGCTGCACAACGACGAGATGACCGGTGACGAGCTCAAGGAGATGGCGGTCTTCCTGACGCAATACCTCGGGTTCCCCCTGGGCTCCAAGTTCGACGGTGCGGTGAGCAAGGTCGTCAAGAAGCGCAAGAAGGCGGCCGAACGGGGCGAAGGCGAGGACAGGAAAGCGAACGTCAACGCCGCGGTGCAGATGCATTCCGGGGGCTCGGTCCATGACGAGTAGATATGCGGCGCTCTCCCGCGAGGAGCTGGCGACGCTGGTGCCGGAGCTGCTGCTCATCGGACAGCTGATCGACCGCTCCGGAATGGCTTGGTGCATCTCGTCATTCGGGCGCGAGGAGATGCTGCAGATCGCCATCGAAGAATGGGCGGCGTCGAGCCCGCTGTATACGAAGCGGATGCAGAAGGCGCTCAACTACGAAGGCGTCGACATCTTCACGCTGTTCAAGGGGCTGCAGCTCGATATCGGTGCGCCACCGCAGTTCATGGACTTCCGCTACATCGTGCACGACCGCTGGCACGGCGAGTTCTACCTCGATCACTGTGGTGCCCTGCTCGACGTCGAGCCGATGGGCGAGGACTACGTCAGGGGTATGTGCCACGACATCGAGGACCCCACGTTCGACGCCACGGCGCTGGCCACCAATCCCAAGGCACAGGTGCGGCCCATCCACCGCCCACCGCGCACGCCGTCGGACCGTCATCCGCACTGCGCATGGACTGTCATCATCGATGAGTCCTATCCGGATGCGCCGTTCATCCCCGAGCTTGACATCGTCGGCGCCACCCATGCCTATTCGTGCGAACTCGATCCGATCGACCCGAACGACGAGGGCAACGCCGACTATGCGGGTCCGCTGCTCGCCGACGTCGATTTCGCCGCCTTCTCCCATTCGGCGCTGGTCCGGATCGCCGACGAGGTGTGCCTACAGATGCATCTTCTGGTGAAGTCGTTCACCATCGCGGTCGAGAAGCGGGCCAAAGACGACGCGGCGCTGGCCCGGTCCATCCGCACCAAGCAGCTGATCGGCATTGCCGGGGTGGCTGCGGAGCGAATTCACAAGGCGCTCAAGCTCAGCAGCGATGCCAAGGGTGCGCTTCGGGTGCTGGAGCTGCACCCGCTGCTGAACCCGGCGGCCTATGTGTCGGCCGACGTCGCCCCCGGCTTCGTCCATGTGCGCAAATCGCCTGCCTACGAGGACGGCTCCTGGATCTCGCTGGTGTCGCCGGTGTCCGACGCTCCGCTGCAAGCCATCGCCTACGCGGTGGATCCGCATCTGCGCGCCGAGGTGTCCGGTACGGAGTCTGACTGGACCGTCCGCGTCATCGAGACCGACACCGCCGCCAAGAAACAGCCCGAGGTCGAGGTTTGCGAGTTCAGTGGCGGTGCTTCGTGGGTGTTCGAGGAGCGGAAGTCCCTGCCGCTGACAGTGGTCTAGCGGAAACCGGCGAATGCACGGTTGTTGACGAAAAATCGCGAAAATCCGTCAACAACCGTGCATTCGGCGCGGGCGTTCAGCTCACCGCGGGAGGGTGAGCTCGACGAAGCCCTTGCCCAGCGGGCGGGCGATGACGTCGGAATTCCAGGTCACCTCGTGGTGGGCCCCCCGAAGATAGTCTCCGCTGATTCCTACGGCTTTGACGGGCGTCCCGTTGTTCTCGAAGACGAGCAGGCTCGCTTTGGAGCCGTAGAAGTCGGCTTTGATGACGGGCTCCCCGACCGTCGTCTGGATGAACTCGCGTTCGCTGAACTCGTGAAACAGGTGTACCTCGTCCCACTCCCATGAGGTGAGGTCGCTCAGGCGCGCGGGTTGCCCTGTGTGAAGCACGCTTTCGAGACCGCCGTTCAGCCGTTGGTCGTTGTAGTCGATGTCCATCGCTCCCCTGAAGACGGTGCAGCCGGCGGCCGCAAGTATCACCAGCAGTGTCCAGAACGTGCGTCGGAGCATTCTCAGTATCCTCCCGCCGACGTCCCATAGCCGCCCGGCTGGCCTGGATCGTAGATCCCGCCCGGACCGGTGCCGGTCGGCATCGGGGGCAGCCCGGGAACTGTTGCGGCCGTAGTCGTCCCGGCCTCACCGAGGGCGATGGTGTCGCTCCAGGCAAGCCGTTCGCCGCCGGGGGCGATCACCACGGTGTCCCCGTTGTTGACGGCCTGCTCGACGAGGTCGGCGAGTTCCGCGGGTGTCGCGTCGGGATTGTCGACAGCGATCTGGCGTCCGAGTTCGTTGTTGTACAGATCCATCGCCTCGGCGGTGGCGGGATTGTTCGGCAGCCGTTCGTGGGCCGTGGCGAAGTCGCGGGTCCATTGCTCGCCGAAACGCTGTGTCATCAACGCGTTCCAGTAGGTGTGCCGGAACGCGTCGGTGTGGTTGTCGGCGGTGTCGTCGACGCCGTTCTGCGGCGGGAAGCGAACTTTCGCCTCGACCGACGCAGCGTCCTTGATCTGGTCCATGTCCCGCATCTCCAGCGGCGACAGCTCGTCGAGGATGCGCGCCTCCGCCGCGGTGACGTGTTTGGGTTCGGTCATCATGTTCAACGGCCAGGGCGGTTCCCACTCGCGGGTGCCGTCAGGGTCTTCGGAGACCTGGTACCTGCGCAGAATCTCCTCGAGTGGGTCCACGGGTGGCGGGTTGCCCTGCATCGGCTCGCCGGCGCCGCCGAGGGATCCGTACTCGCTGCCGAGTGTGCGAATTCGCTCTGCGATCGTGGCCAGCTCGCCGTTGGAGGTCGTCACGATATCGGTGATATCCGAGCACCCTTTGGCGACGATCGGCACCAGCATCTGTTCGCCCGCAGGACCTTTCGGAACCGACCCGGCCGCCGTCAGCACCCAGTCCCTGACCGTGTCGAGCTGCCGCCGCCCGTGGGCGACCACTTCCGCGGACCGGTCGACCTCGACGCCGATGCTCTGATCGAGTTCGGCCATGCGGGACAACGTTCGGACCTGTTCGGCGTTTTTGGTGTCGTACATATCGGCGGCGGCGCCGCTCCAGACGGAGGCTGGTGCGGCGGCACGGGTGTCGGCTTCCAGCTGGTGCAGCGCGGAACTGCTGTCGAAGGTGGCACCCGGCTCCGGTACGCCTTCGCCGAAGGTGCTTCGGGCCCGCGTCCACGTGGAAAGGAAGCCGCCCAGCACACTCACCCGTCCACTGTAAAGCCGTGCGGGGCCACCCCCGCGCAACAATTCAGCGGCTGGAGACGGCGTTACCGACCCAGCGGCGGAGGTACGCCCGCAGCTCGTCACCGGCCCGCGGTGGCCGTCCAGGATCGATCACGAAGGACTGGATGACCCGCAGCAGATGCTCGGAGAGCTGGCCCAGCTCGGCTTCGTCGAAACCGGCCGCCTCCCAGTCCACGTCCAGGCGCCCGACCATGTCCCGTGCGAAGTTCAGTGCTATGTCGGAGGTGACGGACTGCACGTGTGTCGACCCGCCGGGCACCATCATCAGCCCGATGTACTTTTCGCGCGGCAACCACTCCAGCGCCGTGGCCACCGCCTCGGTGACAGCCTCGGCGGGTTCGGTGACCCCGGCCATGTGGGCGGTCAGACGCTCAAGGAAGCCGTCGACGGCGTGGACGGCGGCCGCCACCAGCAGCGCCTCGGTGCTGGAGAAATAGCGGTAGACCGTTTGCCGGGTGACGCCGACGGTGCGCGCCACGTCCGAGATGCTGAAATCGGTGCCGCGCTCTTCGATGGCCTTGCCGGCCGCTTCCAGGATGCGGGCGACAGCCTCCTCGTCGGAAGCCGGTTTGGCCCCGGACCAACCGTGGGTGCGCACGAGGGCACTTTAGGCCACCGTGTCGGCGGACTACCTATAGGCGACCTGCAGATCCTTGACGCCGTTGATCCAACCCGAGCGCAGCCGCTGCGGCTCGGCCAGCTTGGAGATGTCGGGGATCTGGTCGGCGATCTCGTTGAACATCAGCTTGATCTCCATGCGTGCGAGATTCGCACCGATGCAGTAATGGGCGCCGTTGCCTCCGAAGGACAAGTGCGGGTTGGGGTTCCGCAGAATATCGAACACGAAGGGCTTCTCGAACACGTCTTCGTCGAAGTTCGCGGAGCTGTAGAACAGACCCACCCGCTGGCCCTTGGCGACCGTCACGCCGCCGACCTCGACGTCGGTGAGGGCCGTCCGCTGGAAACAGTGCACGGGGGTGGCCCAGCGGATGATCTCGTCGATCGCCGTCTCCGGGCGTTCGCGTCTGAACACTGCCCACTGGTCGGGGTTGTCGAAGAACGCGTTCATGCCGTGGGTCATCGCGTTACGGGTGGTCTCGTTTCCTGCCACCGCCAGCAGGATGACGAAGAACGCGAACTCCACCTCACCCATCGCTTCTCCATCGATATCCGCCTGCACCAGCTTGGTGACGATGTCGTCGGCCGGGCAGCGGCGGCGCTCCTCGGCCATGGTGTACGCGTAGCCCATCAGCTCGGCGTTGGCCGTCGTCGGATCCGAGTCGAAGTCCGGGTCGTCGGTGTTCATGATCGCGTTGGTCCAACCGAAGAGCCGCTCGCGGTCGGCTTCCGGAACCCCGATCAGATCGGCGATGGCCTGCAGGGGGAGTGACATCGCGATGTCGTCCACGAAGTTGCCGCTGCCCTTCTCGGCGGCCCGGCGCACGATCTCGCGCGCGGACGCGGCGAGCTTGTGCTCCATCCCTGCGATCGCGCGGGGAGTGAACAGGCGCGACACGATCTTGCGCAACCGGGTGTGCTCGGGTGCGTCGTGGTTGATCAGCAGCGCCTTGGTCAGGTCGAGCTGTTCGGCGGTCACGCCGTCGGGCAGCCGCATCACCGCACCCTTGGCGTTGGTCGACCACAGCGTGCTGTTTCGCGAAATCGCCTTGACGTCCTCGTGGCGGGAGATCACCCAGTATCCGCCGTCGCCGAAGATCGACTCCTCCTGTGCGTTCCACCAGACAGGTGCGGTCTTGCGGAGCTCCGCGAACTCGGTGACGGGAATGCCCTTGAGCAGGACGTCGGGGTCGGTGAAGTCATACCCCGGGGGCAGGAAGGGGCAGGTGGCGGTCATCGGGCTCCACTCCTGTGTGATGTACGGCACGTCCTTCGACCATACACCGACAAGTCAAGTTGTATGGCCGACACGATGCGTTCTGACCGGCCCTAGCCACTAGGGTGGGCATCTGTGCACGTCCTGGTGGTTGGATCCGGAGCCCGTGAACACGCGCTGCTACTTGCGCTGCGCCGAGACCCGGAGGTCGACGCACTGTCGATCGCGCCGGGAAACGCAGGCACCGCCGCCATCGCCGACCAGTACGAGGTCGACGCGACGTCCGGCGAGGCCGTCACGGCACTGGCGAAACGCATCGGCGCCGACCTCGTCGTCATCGGACCGGAGGTGCCACTGGTGCTCGGCGTCGCCGACGCTCTCCGGGCCGCCGGCATCGCGTGCTTCGGCCCCACCAGGGACGCCGCCCGCATCGAGGGTTCGAAGTCGTTCGCCAAGGACGTCATGACCGCCGCCGGTGTGCGGACGGCGGTCAGCGAGATCGTCGACAATCCGGCGAATCTCGACGCCGCCCTGGACCGGTTCGGCCCGCCCGGCGGTCAGGCAGCGTGGGTGGTCAAAGACGACGGCCTGGCCGCCGGTAAGGGTGTCGTGGTGACGACCGAGCGCGAAGCGGCCCGGGCGCATGCGGCGAGCCTGCTCGACGCCGGCCATCCGGTGCTGCTGGAGTCCTTCCTCGACGGGCCCGAGGTGTCGCTGTTCTGCGTGGTCGACGGTGAGACCGTCGTACCCCTGCTGCCCGCGCAGGACTTCAAGAGGGTCGGTGACGGTGACACCGGGCCCAACACCGGCGGGATGGGTGCATACACGCCGCTGCCGTGGCTACCCGACGAGGTGACTCGTCGTATCGTCGACCAGATCGTCAAACCCGTTGCGGTGGAACTGGTCCGGCGCGGGAGCTCCTTCTCCGGTCTGCTCTACGCGGGCCTGGCCATCACGTCGAACGGCCCGGCCGTGGTCGAATTCAACTGCCGCTTCGGCGATCCTGAGACCCAGGCGGTGCTGGCGCTGCTCGACTCGCCGCTCGGACAGCTGCTCCGCGCCGCCGCCACCGGTGAGCTGGCTTCCCAGCCGCCGCTGCAGTGGCGCGACGGCGCCGCCGTGACGGTGGTGCTGGCAGCCGAGAACTACCCGGGACGGCCGCGCGTCGGGGACGTCATCCACGGCGCGGACGGCCCCTCGGTACTGCACGCCGGGACGGCGCGCCGCGACGACGGCAGCGTCGTCTCCTCGGGCGGGCGTGTGCTGTCGGTCGTGGGCGTCGGTGACGACCTGACGTCGGCCCGCGAGGCGGCCTACGCCGCGATCGGCGCGATCCGGTTGCCCGGCAGTCACTTTCGCCACGACATCGGGCAGGCGGCCGCGGAGGGACGGATTTCGCTCCAGCCCTAAGCGGTGAGAAGCGGCGCGACCCAGCTCAGCTCGTTGGTCAGCTGCGAGGACCAGAACGCTGCGTTGTGTCCGCCGGGGGAGAACCCGCCCGCGGGCGGTGCCGGCAGCTGTGCGATGAACTGCTCCGTCGCCGAAGCGAACGGGTCGTCGAAACCACAGTCGATGCGCAGCGGTATGCCGTCGAGCGCGCGCAGACCCCATACGCTGTTGGCTGCATAGTCCTCGGCGCCGTCGAAGGCCCCCGGCGCGGCGGCCCCCGGCGAGGTCCACAGCGCCGGACTCACCGCGCAGATCGCCGCGGTGCGGGGTGCGCCGAGTCGCGCACCGAGCAGCATCGCGCCGTAGCCGCCCATCGACCACCCGAGGAACGCCACTCGTGCGGTGTCCAGTCCGTGCCCTGTAAGCAGCGGAATGAACTCGTCGAGCACCATCGCACCCGAGTCGTCGCCGGAGGCACGGCGATGCCAGTAGCCGTTGCCGCCGTCGACGGCTGCGAGCGCGAACGGCGGCAAGCCCGCCGCGACTGCGTCGGCGAGGAACCGCTCCACGCCCATCGACATCACGGTCCCCGCCGAGGAATCCTTGCCGTGCAGCAGGATCACCGGGCGCAGTGGCGCGGTCTGGCCGGGCGGGCGGGCGATGGCCCAGTTGACGGTGGCTCCGCCGCGGGCGGCCGAGGCAAATGAACCGGTCTCATACGTCGGGGTCTGGGCCGGCGGTACCGCCCGGGCCACTGCCGCGGCCATCGCGGACATCCCGGCGGCGCCGGCGGCCGTCGCCACTCCTGCGCGCAGACCGAGCGACAGCGCTTCCCTGCGGTTGATCGTCGGCATGCGCGACATCATCGCACTGTCATGACATCGGACTCGCCGGTGCGACCCGCCGTAACGGCCGAAGAATGGCTGATGATTCGCCGAAAGCCCGATGTCCACACCCCGCGGCTGGCACCATGCATGGGGTGACGGCAGCGGTCACTCCCAAAGGAGAACGTCGACGGTATGCGCTGGTCAGTGCTGCTGCGGACCTTCTGTGCGAAGGGGGGTTCGACGCGGTCCGACACCGCGCGGTCGCGCGCAGAGCGGGACTGCCCCTGGCGTCCACGACGTATTACTTTTCTTCGCTGGACGACCTGATCGCCAAGGCGGTCGAGCACGTCGGCTTGCGGGAGAGCGAACAACTCCACCATCGCGTCGAAGCGCTGTCACGCCGCAGGCGCGGAGCGGAGTCCACCGCCGACATCCTCGTCGACTTGCTCGTCGGAGAGAACCCCGAACGTGTCACCGAGCAGATGATCTCGCGCTACGAGCGCTACATCGCCTGCGCCAGGCAGCCCGGCCTGCGCGACATCCAGCGTCGCATTCTGCGCCAGCGCAGCGAGGCCGTCGTCGAGGTCGTCGAACGTTCCGGACGTTCGGTGCGGGCCGAACTCGTCACCGCGCTGGTGTGCGCGGTCGACGGTGCGGTCGTCGCCGCACTCGTCGGCGAAGGCGACGGTCCACGGGCCACGGCGCGGGCCACCCTGATCGACGTGATTGACGTCCTGGCTCCGTTCAATTGACGCGACCGTTCAATAAATGCGTTTGCTTTCGCACTCGCCCGGCTAATCCGTCGTGGTGAAATTCGCAGCCACTGCGGGTGCGTTGGTCGACGCTGCGCTCGACCGCTCCGAGGTGCTCGGATACACCAGGGTCGGTTCCCGGATCCGCAGGCTGTGGTGGCCCGCGGAACCGCCGAACGCGATCGCCGGCAAGCGCGTGGTGGTCACCGGTGCGACCGCAGGCATCGGTGCTGCCATGGCCGAATCGTTCGCCCGATCGGGCGCCACGGTGCATCTGGTGGGCCGTGACGAGACCAAGGTCAGACGGGGCGCCGGCGAGATTCGCCGCAAGATCTCCGACGCGCAGGTGATCGAGGAAGTCTGTGACGTCTCCGATCTCGACGCGGTGCGTGCGTGGACCGGGGATCTGGCGAATCGAATCGATGCGTTGCACGGACTGGTGCACAACGCCGGGGTGCTGCCCAAGCAGCGCACGGAAACCAAGCAGGGGAACGAGATTCAGCTCGCCACCCACCTGCTGGGTCCACACCTGATGACCGAGAACCTACTCGGGCTGCTGGCCGCCGCCGGCGAGGCCGCCGTAGTGTTCATGTCCTCGGGCGGAATGTACTCGGCGCCGCTGAAGCATTGGGACACAAGCGAACTCCAATCGACTGACGGCGACTACAACGGTGTCCGGGTGTACGCACGGACGAAGCGGATGCAGGTCGTCCTGGCGCAGGCGTGGGCGCGCCGGCTCGTGGCGAGTCCAGTACGCGTGTACAGCATGCATCCCGGTTGGGTCGAAACACCCGGCGTGGCCGAGGCGTTGCCCGGATTCCGGCGGCTCACCAAACCGCTGCTGCGCGACGCCGCCGACGGTGCTGACACCGCCGTGTGGTTGGTGTCCACCCGCCCAGAGGCTCGGGAGGGAAACTTCTGGCATGACCGAGCTCAACGTCCCACGACGTTCGGCTGGCAGCGTGATGAGGATGCGCAGCTCATCGCGTCATTGATCGACGTGGTGTCCGACATCACGAATACGGCACGGAATTGGCCGGATTGTCCCGTTGATACTGCAGATCTCGTCTCACGGGTCGATGATGAGTGATCCGAGCGAACCAGTGGGGAGGGCGTGATGTCAGAAACCGCGGCCGGCACGAACAGCTCCGAAACGCAGCCTGAGCTCAAGAGGGTGATGGGCCCAGGTCTGCTGCTGCTGTTCGTCGTCGGCGACATTCTGGGCACCGGGGTCTACGCTCTCGTGGGCGACGTTGCCGCCGAAGTCGGTGGCGCGGCATGGCTTCCATTCCTCGTCGCATTCATTGTCGCGACCATCACCGCGTTCAGCTATCTGGAGCTGGTGACCAAGTATCCGCAGGCCGCAGGCGCAGCGCTCTACGCTCACAAGGCCTTTGGAATCCACTTCATCACGTTCCTGGTGGCCTTCGTGGTGATGTGCTCCGGAATTACCTCGGCGTCAACGGCTTCCAGGGCCTTCGCGGCGAACTTCTTCACCGGTTTCGGAGTGGAGGACGCGCCGAAAGCCGGCGTGCTGATCCTGGCGCTGGTGTTCATGGCCGCCTTGGCGGCGATCAACTACCGCGGCGTCGGAGAAAGCGTGAAGCTCAACGTCGTCCTCACGGTCGTCGAGATCACAGGTCTGCTGGTGGTGATCCTGGTGGGCTTGTGGGCGTTCACCGGCGGCGGCGGTGACGTCGATTTCTCCCGCATCGTGGCGTTCGAGACGGCAGAGGACAAGAACACCTTCCTCGCGGTCACCGCAGCCACCTCGCTGGCCTTCTTCGCGATGGTCGGATTCGAGGACTCGGTGAACATGGCCGAGGAGACCAAGGATCCGATCAACACGTTCCCCAAGATCCTGCTCTCGGGACTGACCATCGCGGGCATCGTCTACGTGCTCGTCTCGATAGTGGCCGTCGCGCTGGTGCCGATCGGCAAGCTGGAGGAGAGCGACACCCCGCTCGTGGAGGTCGTCAAGGCCGGTGCGCCAGGGCTGCCGATCGACGACATCCTGCCGTTCATGACGATGTTCGCGGTGTCGAACACCGCACTGATCAACATGCTGATGGCCAGCAGGCTCATCTACGGCATGGCGCGCCAGCATGTCCTGCCCCCGGTTCTGGGCACGGTGCATCCGACCCGCCGGTCCCCCTGGGTGGCGATCGTCTTCACCACGTTGATCGCCTTCGGCCTCATCACCTACGTTTCGACGTTCGCCAGTAGCAACGCCATCTCGATTCTCGGCGGCACCACCAGCCTGCTGCTGCTCGCCGTCTTCGCCGTCGTGAACGTGGCAGTGCTGGTGCTGCGACGCGACGTGCGAGCGTCCGGCGGGCACTTCAAGACCCCGACCGCGCTGCCGGTGATCGGATTCATCGCCTCGCTGTATCTCGTGCTGCCGTTCTCCGGCAGGCCCACTCAGCAGTACATCGTGGCCGGCGCGCTGGTCGTCATCGGCATCGTGCTGTTCTTCATCACTCAGCAGATCAACAAACAGCTGGGTATCGAGGACGGTCACATCACCGACCCGACGCACCTGGGCTCGTCGCCGGACTAGGACTCGGCTTCCAGCCGTGCCAATCTGGTCTCCAACAGTTTGGTCCGGTGCGAATTGCCTTGCAGCTCAAGGTATCGGCGACCGAACACGGCCAGCAGCGCATCGTCGAGGCGGCGCACTGCACCCGCCGGATACCGGTAGCCCATGGCGGCATTGACGGCGTCGGTGTCGATACCGGCGAGCACGTCGTCGACCTCGTCGATGGAATCGATTCCGAGATCGAGCAGCAGTCCGGCAATCCACGAGTAGTGGTCGGTGCGCGACCACCCGGCATCGGGGAACCTATTGCCCAGATAGGTCGCCAGCACCGCGGTCGGAATCCGCGGGTCGCTGGTCGTCTCGGGTGCGGTGGTGTCGGGCATCGAGGTCCGGAGCCGTTCCCTGACCGCCGAGAACTCCCGATCTGCGAGCTCGAGCAGGCCGGCGGCCAACGTGAAGCGCCGGTCCAGGTCGGGGACGTGTGCGGCGGGAATCGAGCCCTTGTAGCGGATCTCGTGTTCGAACTCCGCCCACGCATGCTGCAGCACGGTGCGCACCTGGATCGAGGCCGGCTGCTGCACGCCTTCCACGCCGACGAGCAGATGTCTGCTGGCGTAACCCCACCGACCTTCGCGTGCGGTCTCCTGCCCCATGTCGCGGTCGTCGAGCAGCCGCATCTCCTCGGCGAGCAGATCGGCCACGCTGTCGACGTCCTCACGCAGATAGGTGATGACCCTCAGCCCGATCAGATCGGTGATCTCGACGAGGGGCTCGGTGTAGAGCGGCGTGCCGTCGTGGGCAAGGCGTCGCGTCTTCGCGGCGAACGATTCGACACTCTTGGTGCGGGCGGTGACCGACAGATAGTTGATGCCTGCGTCGTCGAGAAGAGCGGTGACCAGCTGCAGATAGTGGTCCGTCGCCTCCACCAGAGCAGGCCGGCGGGCCGCGTAGTCGGCCACCGCGGCCGACGGCGCCGCCCGGGCCGGCGTCTTGATCGGGGGGCGCGATTTTGCGCGGCGAGCCTCGGGCAGCGACGGCGTGACGATGTAGCCGCTTGACGCGTCTCCGTAGATCGTCACGTCCTCGGGCCGGTGGTACCAGTACAGACCCACGTAGGCGCAGATGACCGCGTCGACCGGGTCCTCGTCGCGGTCCAGGTGGCTCGGCTTGGTGGCGGCCTCGACCCGCTTGCGCAGTTCGACCCACGCGACGCTGCGGTTGGCGCGCAGCCTCGGCGTCGCGTCGTCGAGGCCCTCGATCAGCGTCATCAGCCGCAGCAGCTCACGATGTCGGTCTGCAAACGGACCGCGCTTGTACTTCAACGTCTTCTCGAGTTCGAACAACACGACGGTCGCCGGATGGGGATAGACCTCGACCGCACGGCGCGACGAGCTCGACGACGGGTCCGTGTCCAGGCCGAGCCGTTCGGCGATCCGCGCCGCGCGCGGATGCTTGAACTCGGGGCGGTCGGTGAACGCCGGTCGCGCACCCGCCTCGAACCGCTGAAAATCGCGATTGAACTGCGTCTCGGCCGGCCGGTGCCCGGTCGCGTTCCTCACGATCAGCGGCGCGTCGATCGCGACCAGGCAGTCACCCTTCGTGAACGGTGCCACGACCGCCACGATGCTGTCGTCGTCGTGCGCAGTACCCACGTGCAGCAGCCGTCCGTCGGAATCGACCACCGCGACGCCGGTCTGGTTCTTCTCACCCCACGCGAGATCGAGCCCGACGAAATGCATGGCCTCTACTGTGCCGTAGGTCCGGCACGACAGGGTGCTTCTAAGCTGTGTGTTCGTGAGCATCCCGAACGTCCTGGCCAGTCGCTACGCCAGCGAGGAGATGGTGGCGATCTGGTCGCCCGAAGCGAAGATCGTCGCCGAGCGGCGGTTGTGGCTGGCGGTGCTGCGGGCCCAGACCGAACTCGGTGTGGACGTCCCGGACGGCGTCGTCGCCGACTACGAGCGGGTGTTGGACAGTGTCGACCTCGCGTCGATCGCCGCACGGGAGCGCGTATTGCGCCACGACGTGAAGGCCCGGATCGAGGAGTTCAACGCGCTCGCCGGCCACGAGCACGTCCACAAGGGCATGACCAGCCGCGACCTCACCGAGAACGTGGAGCAGTTGCAGATCCGGCGGTCGCTGGAACTCGTCCACGCCCACGGCGTCGCCGTCGTCGCGCGGCTGGCCGAGCGTGCGGCGCTCTACCGCGACCTGGTGATGGCCGGGCGTTCCCACAACGTCGCGGCGCAGGCCACCACGCTCGGCAAGCGATTCGCGTCGGCCGCCGAGGAGATGCTCGTCGCACTGCAGCGGGTCGAACAGCTCATCAAGCGCTACCCACTACGGGGCATCAAGGGCCCGATGGGCACCGCGCAGGACATGCTCGACCTGTTCGACGGCGACACGGCGCGGCTGACCGAGCTGGAGACCCGCGTCGCCCAATTCCTCGGCTTCACCGAGGTGTTCACCAGCGTCGGCCAGGTCTACCCCCGTTCACTGGACCACGACGTCGTCTCGGCCCTCGTGCAGCTGGGTGCGGGGCCGTCGTCGCTGGCGCACACCATTCGGCTGATGGCAGGCCACGAACTGGTCACCGAGGGGTTCGCCCCCGGGCAGGTCGGCTCGTCGGCGATGCCCCACAAGATGAACACCCGCTCGTGTGAGCGAGTCAACGGACTTCAGGTGGTGCTGCGCGGATACGGCTCGATGGCCGCCGAACTCGCCGGTGCCCAGTGGAACGAAGGCGACGTGTTCTGCTCGGTGGTTCGGCGGGTGGCGCTGCCCGATGCGTTCTTCGCACTCGACGGCCAGACCGAGACGTTCTTGACGGTGCTCGACGAATTCGGGGCCTACCCGGCGGTGATCCAGCGGGAACTCGACCGCTATCTGCCGTTCCTGGCCACCACGCGGATCCTCATCGCGGCGGTGCGCGCCGGCGTGGGTCGGGAGACCGCGCACGAGGTGATCAAGGAACACGCGGTGGCGGTGGCGCTGGCGATGCGCGAGCGCGGCGCCGAACCCGACCTGCTGGACCGGCTCGCCGCCGATCCCCGCCTGCCGCTGGACCGCGTGGCGCTCGACGCGGCCCTGGCGGACAAGCAGGTGTTCAGCGGGGCGGCCGGCGATCAGGTCGATCGCGTCGTCGCTGCGGTCGACGACCTGGTCGGACGTTATCCCGAAGCGGCGAAATACACCTCGGGCGCGATCCTCTAAGACGCAAAACTGTTGCGGTGTCCCGTGATCGGAAACCGGTTCGTCGGGCAGCCGGCGCCCGCCTAGTCTGGGTTCGGTGGACTCTCGTCAACCCGATATCAGGGCATCCGACGCCGACCGGGCCGCAGTGACCCAGATCCTCGAACACGCCGTGGGGCAGGGCATGCTGACCCTCGACGAGTACACCGAACGGATCGACGTCGTCATCGCGGCGCGCACGCGCCGTGAGCTCGACACCGTCATCGCCGATCTGCCCCATATCCGGCGTGATGCCGCACCGGCGATGGCGGCACCGGAGGTGTTGAGCAGTTGGATGTCGGGAATCTCCCGCAAAGGTCGGTGGACGGTACCGCCGCAGCTCCGTCTGGTCACCCGAATGTGTTCGATCACATTGGATTTCACCTCTGCAGTGCTACCAGGCCCGGTGGTGCAGGTCGACATCGACGACTACTTCAGTTCCACTGAGCTGATCCTGCCCGACGGTGCCACCGCCGACCTCAACGGTGTGGGCAACGTCGCGTCGTCCACGACGGTCAAGGTGACGTCGAGTCCGCCGTCGCGCTCTCTGCACCTCGTCGTCACCGGCAAGGTGCGGTTCGGTTCGCTGACCGCCAAGCACCCGTTCGGCACGGCCTTGAAGCGGTTGCTGAAATGACCCGCCGCTGACCAAACCGCCGGAATTGCATTCCAGCAGACATTCTGCGAGTGGGGGCCTGCGGGAATGCAATTCCGGCGATCAGTTCTTGCTTTTGAGGTTGGCGGCGCGGATTCCCGACGCCCGCAACTCCAGGGCCGCCAGCCCCCGGATCGCGACCGGATCCTGATTGCGCCACGCTCCCACCGGATCCGGACTGACGGCGGCGAGCTTGGGCAGGGGCCGATTTGCCAACGCGCGCAGGGCGAGCAGTTCCTCACCCGCCGCGGTCGACGACAGCGTGACGGCCGTCCACTTGCGCCGGAAGAACCGCAGCCGCAGGAACAACCACGGCATCATCAGCGCCAGGATCGGCGGTGCCGCGACAGCGAGCGCGAGCAGCCACGCCAGCCACCCCGCCGTCACCCCCAGGGACTGGCCGGCACCCGCGATCTCGCGGGCCGCGTCGCCGGCGCCCCGCAGCGGCCCTGCGAGTGTGTCACCGATCAACGGGACGTCATCGGCACTGTTCCCGGCGTTGTCCAGGTTGCCTGCGACACCGTTGGCGCCGCCCTCCAGCTGATATCCGAACTCGGCGATGGTCGACACCGCCGCATACACCGCGCTGCCCACCCACACCCAGATGGCCGCCCAGGTGATCATGACAACGTCGCTGACCAACTGCCGTAACAGCCGCGCCGGTGTCGTGGCGTACGGGATCCACCGAGATTTCATGCAATCGATCAGAACACGCCTGCCCGCCGCTTCGCTGGCCCTCGGTATTTCCCCCGTCGCTTCGCTCGCCCTTCGACGTTTCCCCCGTCGCCCTTGATAGGAGGCGCCTTCCGGACGACCGATAGGCTGGCCCGATGCGTCCCGCTCTGTCCGACTACCAGCATCTGGCCAGCGGCAAGGTTCGTGAGCTGTATCGCATCGACGACGGGCACCTGCTGTTCGTCGCATCGGACCGCATCTCGGCCTACGACTACGTCCTCGACTCGCTGATCCCGGACAAGGGTCGGGTGCTCACGGCGATGAGCGTGTTCTTCTTCGGACTCGTCGACGCCCCCAACCATCTCGCCGGACCACCCGACGACGAACGCATCCCCGAGGACGTGCTGGGCCGCGCCCTCGTCGTCAAGCAGCTCGAGATGCTGCCCGTCGAGGCGGTCGCGCGGGGCTACCTGACCGGCTCCGGGTTGATCGACTACCAGAAGACCGGCGCGGTCTGCGGAATCGCGCTGCCGACCGGCCTGGTGGAGGCCAGCAGGTTCGACGAACCGTTGTTCACCCCGGCGACCAAGGCCGACCTCGGTGAACACGACGTCAACATCACCTTCGACGACGTCGTCGACCTGATCGGCGCCGACCGGGCCGCGCGGCTGCGGGACCTCACGCTGGCGACCTACATTCAGGGCGCCGACCATGCACTGACCAAAGGCATCATCGTCGCCGACACCAAATTCGAGTTCGGCGTCGACGCCCGTGGTGAATTCACGCTGGCCGACGAAGTATTCACGCCGGACTCGTCACGCTACTGGCCCGCTGACGACTACGTGGTGGGGCAGGTGCAGAACAGTTTCGACAAGCAGTTCGTCCGTAACTGGTTGACGGGCCCGGAATCCGGGTGGGACCGGCACGGCGACCAGCCGCCGCCTCCGCTGCCCGCAGCGATCGTCGACGCCACCAGGGCGCGCTATATCGAAGCCTACGAACGTATCTCGGGACTGAAGTTCGACGACTGGATCGGAGGAGCCGCGTGAGCGGTGACGTGTCGGCGCCCATCGCCAAGCGGGTCGACACCCGCCGTGAACACCATGGGGACGTCTTCATCGACCCGTACGAGTGGTTGCGGGACAAGGAGAGCAAGGACGTCATCGACTACCTGGAGGCGGAGAACGCCTTCACCGAGCATGTGACCGAAGGCCTTGCTCCGTTGCGGCAGAAGATCTTCGACGAGATCAAAGCCCGCACCAAGGAGACCGATCTGTCGGTCCCCACCCGTCGCGGTGACTGGTGGTACTACGGCCGCAGCTTCCAGGGCAAGCAGTACGGCGTGCAATGTCGTTGCCCTGTCTCCGATCCCGACGACTGGAGCCCGCCGCAACTCGACGAGAACACCGAGATCCCGGGCGAGCAGGTGCTGCTCGACGAGAACGTCGAAGCCGAGGGGCACGACTTCTTCTCGCTCGGGGCCGCGAGCGTCAGCGTCGACGGCAACATCCTCGCGTACTCGGTAGACGTCAAGGGTGACGAGCGATACACACTGCGCTTCAAGGATTTACGGACAGGTCAGCGCTACGACGATGAGATCGTCGGTATCGGAGCCGGTGCGACCTGGGCCGCCGACAACGCCACGATCTACTACGTCACCGTCGACGACGCCTGGCGTCCCGACACGGTGTGGCGACACCGGCTCGGATCCGGATTGCCGGCCGAGCGGGTCTACCACGAGGCCGACGAACGCTACTGGATCGGAGTGGGGCGCACCCGCAGCAACAAGTACGTCATCATCGCGGCGGGCAGCGCGGTCACCTCGGAGCTGCGCTACGCCGACGCCGCCGATCCGCAGGCGGAATTCGACATCGTCTGGCCGCGAAGAGATTCGGTCGAGTACTCGATCGAGCATGCCGTCGTCGGGGGGGAGAATCGGTTCCTGATCCTGCACAACGACGGCGCCGAGAACTTCACCCTCGTCGAGGCGCCTGTCAGCGATCCCACCGACACCCGCACGCTGATCGCCCATCGCGAGGACGTGCGGCTCGACGCCATCGACGCGTTCGCTGGACACCTTGTCCTGAGCTACCGCAAGGATGCGTTGCCGCGCATCCAACTGTGGCCGATCCGCGACGGCGGTTACGGTGAGGCGAAAGACATCACGTTCGATTCGGAGCTCATGTCGGTCGGGCTGTCGGCCAACCCCAACTGGAGTGCGCCGAAAATGCGGATCGGCGCGACGTCGTTCGTCACCCCGGTCCGCATCTACGATCTCGACCTGGCCACCGGTGAACGTACCCTGCTGCGCGAGCAGCCCGTGCTCGGTGACTACCGGCCCGAGGACTATGTCGAGCGGCGCGACTGGGCTGTCGCGTCAGACGGTGCGCGCGTTCCGATCTCCATCATCCACCGGGCGGGCCTGCGCTACCCGGCGCCCGTCCTGCTCTACGGATACGGCGCCTACGAATCCTGCGAGGATCCCCGGTTCTCGATCGCACGGCTCTCGCTGCTGGACCGCGGGATGATCTTCGCTATCGCCCACGTCCGTGGCGGCGGGGAACTCGGCCGGCCGTGGTACGAGCACGGCAAGATGCTGGAGAAGCGCAACACGTTCACCGACTTCATCTCCGTCGGCAGTCATCTGGTCGGGACCGACGTCACCAGGCCCGAGAACATGGTCGCCTACGGCGGCAGTGCGGGGGGCCTGTTGATGGGCGCGGTGGCCAATATGGCGCCGGATCTGTTCGCCGGCATCCTCGCCACGGTGCCGTTCGTCGATCCGCTCACCACGATCCTGGATCCCTCGCTACCGTTGACGGTGACCGAATGGGACGAGTGGGGCAATCCGCTGGAAGACCCGGAGGTCTACCGCTACATGAAGTCGTACTCTCCGTACGAAAACGTGGAGAGCAAGACCTACCCGGCGATTCTGGCGATGACGTCACTCAACGACACCAGGGTGTACTACGTCGAGCCGGCGAAATGGGTGGCGGCCCTGCGTCACGCGCAGACCGATCCGGCCGGTGAGTCGGCCAAAGTGCTGCTGAAGACGGAAATGAACGCCGGACACGGGGGAATCAGCGGCCGCTACGAGCGGTGGAAGGAAACCGCGTTCCAGTACGCGTGGGTTCTCGATGTCGCGAAAGCCGCACAACCCGGCTGACCCCCAGGGACGCATCATGACCAGGGGCTCGTACCACCACGGCGACCTGAAGGCCGTGATCCTGGCGCAGGCTGCGGTCCTGGTCGCCGAACGCGGCGCCGACGGCGTCTCACTTCGGGAATTGGCGCGTGCGGCAGGTGTTTCGCACGCTGCACCGGCACACCACTTCACCGATCGGCGCGGCTTGTTCACCGCGCTGGCGGCGCAAGGATGGCGGATGCTCGCGGCAGCGCTCGCCGAATCTCGACCCGAATTCCTCGATGCGGCACTGGCATATGTGCAGTTCGCCGTGGAACATCCCGGGCACTACGAGGTGATGTTCGACCGTTCACTCGTCAACCCCGAGGATCCTGAGCTGGTCGCCGCCGAGGCTGCCGCCGGCGCCGAGCTGGCTTCGGGCGTCGGGACGCTCGACGACGGGCGCGCGAAGGAGGATCCCCAAGCCGCCGGGCTTGCGGCCTGGTCTCTGGTGCACGGGTTCGCGATGCTGTGGCTCAACGACGTCATCGACACCGACACCGACGCCGTCGACACTGCTCGGCGCGTGGCGCGCATGCTGTTCACACCGGGTCCGGTCGAACCCGGGGGCGACGAGTAGCGTTCGCGTCATGACCCTCACCGATGTCCCGCTCACCACACTCGACGGCCGGTCCACGACACTGGCCGAATTGGCCGACGGCGCAGTGCTGATCGTGAACGTCGCGTCGAAGTGCGGGCTGACACCGCAGTACACCGCCCTGGAACAGCTGGCCAAGGACTACCGGGACCGGGGCCTCACGGTGGTGGGGGTGCCGTGCAACCAATTCATGGGTCAGGAGCCCGGCACCGCGGAGGAGATCCAGACGTTCTGTTCCACCAACTACGGGGTGACGTTCCCCTTGTTGGAGAAGACCGAGGTCAACGGTGCCGGCAGGCATCCGCTGTACGCGGAGTTGACCCGGGTGGCCGATGACTCCGGCGAGTCCGGAGACGTGCAGTGGAATTTCGAGAAGTTCCTGGTGGCGCCCGGTGGAAACGTGGTCAGGCGCTTCCGTCCGCGCACCGTTCCCGACGATCCCGAGGTCATCTCGGCCATCGAGGATGTCTTGCCGCGGTAGGCGCACGGACACCTGCGCGCGGAGTGTTGTCCACTATCAGGACACCTGACGTTGCGACACTGCGAACGTGGCAGGACAACTGATCGTCTCGATCTCCGGAATCAGCGACCGCACGCTCGCCGAGGTCGTCGCATTCCGCACCCAGCTGGAGGATCGCGGGGTTCCCGCGTCGTTCCTCGTCGCACCCCGGCTCAAGGACGGGTACCGACTGGATCGCGACTCCCAGACGGTTGACTGGCTCGTCGACCAGCGGGTCGACGGCGACGCGATCGTGCTGCACGGCTTCGACGAGGCCGCCACCAAGACGCGCCGCCCCGAATTCGCCACGCTGCCCGCCCACGAGGCCAATCTGCGGCTGATGGCCGCCGACCGCACGCTCGAACACCTCGGTCTGCGCACCCGGCTCTTCGCCGCGCCGGGCTGGAACGTCTCGCAAGGGACGCTGACAGCGTTGCCTCGCAACGGCTTTCGTTTGGTCGCAGGTCTGAGCGGAATCACCGACCTGGTTCGACAGCAGACAGAGCGAGGCCGCGTGCTCGGCATCGGCGAGGGTTTTCTGACCGAGCCGTGGTGGTGCCGAACCCTGGTGATGTCCGCCGAGCGCACCGCGCGCCGCGACGGCGTCGTCCGCGTGGCGGTGGCCGCCCGGCATCTGCGCAGGCCCGGGCCGCGCCAGGCGATGCTCGACGCCGTCGATCTGTCGCTCATGTACGGCTGCGCACCGTCGGTCTACGAGTGGAAACCTCTTCCAGCTCTGACCGACGCCGCATAGCCGCATTCGCTGATCCGTCGGCGTCTAGATTGGCGTCATGGACGCTGATGTCATCGTCGTGGGGGCTGGACTGGCCGGACTGGTCGCGGCCTGTGAGCTCGTCGAACGCGGCCGCAAGGTCCTGATCGTCGACCAGGAGAACGAGGCCAACGTCGGCGGCCAGGCGTTCTGGTCGTTCGGCGGCCTGTTCTTCGTCAACAGCCCCGAACAGCGGCGCTGGGGCATCCGGGACAGTCACGAGCTGGCGCTGCAGGATTGGCTGGGCTCCGCCGGATTCGATCGCCCCGAGGACCACTGGCCACGGCAATGGGCGCATGCCTACGTCGATTTCGCCGCAGGGGAGAAGCGCAGTTGGCTGCGCGAGCGCGGCCTGCAGACGTTTGCCCTGGTCGGCTGGGCCGAGCGGGGAGGCTACGACGCGAACGGCCACGGCAACTCCGTCCCCCGATTTCACATCACCTGGGGCACCGGCCCGGCACTGGTCGACATCTTCGCGCGCAGACTGGTCGGCAATCCACTGGTGCGATTCGCGCACCGGCACCGCGTCGACGAGCTGCTCATCGACGGCGATGCGGCAACCGGTGTGCGCGGTGCGGTGCTCGAGCCGTCAGACGCGGTGCGGGGCGCAGCGTCCTCACGAAATGCCTTGGGCGCATTCGAGTTTCGAGCGCAAGCGGTGATCGTGGCCAGCGGCGGCATCGGCGGCAACCACGACCTCGTCCGCAAGTACTGGCCCAAGCGCATGGGTCGCGTCCCGGAACAGCTGCTCAGCGGTGTTCCCGCCCATGTGGACGGTCGCATGCTGGAGATCTCGGAGTCGGCCGGTGCGCACGTCATCAACAAAGACCGGATGTGGCACTACACCGAGGGAATAACCAACTACGACCCGATCTGGGCGCGCCACGGCATCAGGATCCTGCCGGGCCCGTCGTCACTGTGGCTCGACGCGCACGGCAAACGGCTGCCCGTGCCGCTCTACCCCGGATTCGACACCCTCGGCACCTTGGAGTACATCGCCCAGACCGGCCAGGACTACACGTGGTTCGTTCTCAACGCCCGCATCATCGCCAAGGAGTTCGGCCTTTCGGGGCAGGAGCAGAACCCCGACCTGACCGGCCGCAGCATCCGGGCCGTGCTGGAGCGCAGCCGCAAAGGTCCGGCGCCGGTGCACGCCTTCGTCGACAAGGGCGTGGATTTCGTCAGCGCCACGACGTTGCGCGAACTGGTGACGAAGATGAACGCGGTGCCCGACGTCGCGCCGCTGGACTTCGACGTCGTCGAGGCCGAGGTCACCGCCCGCGATCGCGAGGTCGCCAACAAGTTCACCAAGGACGGCCAGATCACGGCGATCCGTGCGGCGCGCGGCTACCTCGGTGACCGGCTCAGTCGCGTCGTCGCCCCGCACCGGCTCACCGACCCCAAGGCCGGCCCGCTGATCGCGGTGAAGCTCCACATCTTGACGCGAAAGTCGTTGGGCGGCATCGAGACCGATCTGGACGGGCGGGCGCTGCGTGCTGATGGGACGGTGCTGCCTGGGCTCTACGCCGCAGGCGAGGCGGCGGGATTCGGCGGCGGGGGAGTGCACGGATACCGGTCGCTGGAGGGCACCTTCCTCGGCGGCTGCGTCTTCTCGGGTCGCGCGGCGGGCCGCGCCGCCGCCCGAGCGGTGGGCTAGGGCGCCACGTTCGGCGAGCAGACGCAAACTCGCACGACACGCCCGGGATGCATGCGAGTTTCTGTCTGCTCGCGGTCAGAAGGCGGTCGCGCTCTCCTGTTCGAGCACCCGGAAGTCGGTGTCGGTCATCTCGGTCAGGCGGCCGTAAAAGATCGGCCTGCCGATCGGGTCGATGATCGCCTGATGAATCGGCACCGCGTGCGTCGGCGCGACCGCCCGCAGATAGTCGACGGCCTCGGACACCTTCATCCACGGGGCGGCGGCCGGGGTCGCAAGGACGTCGACCGGCTCGTCGGGGACGAACAGCGCATCGCCGGGATGCATCAGCTTCGCCGGGTGCTCGCCGTCGCCGACGAGGTACGAAATGTTGTCGATCACAGGGATTTCCGGATGAATCACCGCGTGCGTTCCGCCCGCGCCGCGCACCGTCAGATGTCCGATCGACAGCGCGTCGCCGACGCTGACCGCCTGCCACGCACCGCCCAGCTGGGCCGCCGTCTGCGGATCGGCGTACAGGGCAGCCTGCGGATTGGCCTCGACGAGCGCGGGTAGCCGCTCGGTGTCGGCATGGTCGGGGTGCTGGTGGGTGACGAGGATCGCGGTCAGGCCGGTGACACCCTCGAAGCCGTGCGAGAACGTGCCCGGATCGAAAAGCACGGTGGTCGCGTCACCCGAACCGTTATCGAAGCTCGCCATGAGGCAGGAATGACCGAAATGTGTGAGCTGCATCCCTATATTCTTGCTCGCAGCGGCATGTGGGGGTGCAGGTGTACGTGCGATTGTTGTTCGCGCTGGCCATGGTGGTGTCGGGGCTCGTGGCCACTCCGCGGTTGGCGCAATCCTCCCCGGGTGCCTGCCCGCCGCTGTGTGACACCATCCCCGACTCGGCGTGGATCGAGTCCGGCTCGATTCCGCTATCCGGTATCTATCGCTGGCCCACTCTCGCTGCCCTCGCCGTCGCCGTGACGACACCACGATTCGAATTCGAGTCGTGGTGCGCCACCCCCGGCCGCGACGACGATTCCCGTGACTTCGCCGTCGCCTCCCACGCGGACGTGGCGAACCCGCCCGGCCAGTGGAACCTGCACGTTCAGGTCATCCACTGGCGCGGCGACACCGTAGCCGGTGGCCGCGACGCCCTGGAATCCCTCGAATGGGCCCGGATGGCCCTGGCGTCCTGCCAGATGACCGCCGCGGAGGTGTCACCGTCGGTCACTACCGGCACGCCGATGGATCTCGCCGCGGTCATCAGCGACGGCGGGCGACGCGTGATGCACACCTACCTCGTCGTCGATCCGGCCAGCAGTTCCCTGGTGGAGATGGCGTTGTGGTCGACGGTCCCGCCGACCGTCGAGTGGCGCGGGGTCTCACCCGACACCGACGTGTTCGACGCGATGGCAGCTCCCCTGTGCGAGGCCTACCTGGGCTCGTGCCGGTGAGGCGCCGGACTCGTCACCGCAGGTAGAGTGTCGCCGTGGCAAAAGTGGTGGTACACGTCATGCCGAAGACGGAGATTCTGGATCCGCAGGGCCAGGCGATCGTCGGTGCGCTCGGCCGGCTGGGCTTCGAGGGCATCTCAGATGTCCGGCAGGGCAAGCGGTTCGAGCTTGAGGTCAACGGCGACATCGGCGACGACAAGCTCGCCGAGATCGCCGAATCCCTGCTCGCGAACACCGTGATCGAGGACTGGACGATCAGCCGGGAGGGCTCGTCATGACCCGAGTGGGCGTCATCACATTCCCAGGAACGCTCGACGACATCGACGCCGCCCGCGCGGTTCGGTTGGCCGGCGCCGAAGCCGTCAACCTGTGGCACGCCGACGCCGACCTCAAGGGCGTCGACGCGGTCGTCGTGCCCGGTGGGTTCTCCTACGGCGACTACCTGCGTTGCGGCGCCATCGCGCGGTTCGCCCCGGTGATGGGCTCCGTCGTGGAGGCAGCGCACAAAGGGATGCCGGTGCTCGGTATTTGCAACGGATTTCAGATCCTCTGTGAAGCGGGCCTGCTGCCCGGAGCATTGACCCGCAATGCCGGGCTGCACTTCATCTGCCGTGACACATGGTTGGAGGTCGCGTCGAATACGTCGGCGTGGACGACGCGCTACGACCGGGGCGCCGACATCCTGGTTCCGCTGAAGTCCGGCGAGGGCCGCTACGTCGCGAGCCAAGAGGTGCTCGACGAACTCGAGGGCGAGGGCCGCGTGGTGTTCCGGTATCGCGAGAACCTCAACGGATCGATGCGCGACATCGCGGGCATCGCCTCGGCCAACGGGCGCGTCGTCGGCCTGATGCCGCATCCCGAGCACGCCACCGAAGCCTTGACGGGTCCGTCCGACGACGGCCTGGGCATCTTCTACTCCGCGCTGGACGCGGTTTTGGTGTCCTGACCCCTGTTCAGGCGCCGCGAGCGCGCGCTGAATGCCGCTGAATTGCGGCGTGTCGCCGTGCAGACGCGCGCGCTCGCGGAGTGTGGGGCCTCAAGCGCTCAGCGCGACTGACGCTTCTGCGGTGTAGCACAGGAACGTCAACGTCTCCTGCAGGTAGAGCGCCACGGTGTCGGCGTCGTGCGACAGATAGCCGATGCACACATCGGTGCCCAGCTGCAGATCGAAATCGCCTCCGCGAGTGGACAACACGAAGGCACCGTCGATGGCGGGCGCCCAGATGATCTCCCCGTCGACGAGCCGGTTCAGGTGCTCGCGGATCGGATAACCATGCGCGGTGGTCTCACTGACCTTGGTGTACACCTCGGCCGACAGCAGCACGCTGTACGGTCCGTCGACACCGGCCAGGCGCAGCTCCGAGAGCGCCTGACTGATGACGTCGGGGATCTCACGAGGGTCTTCGGGCAGGGCGAGGTTGGGGCATGAGCTCGACTTGCGGATACCGCTGATGTGCGCAGCCTCGTAGCCCTCGAAGATCGCCCGGTCCTCGGCGAAGGCCAGCTTCTTGGCGGCATCCTTGACCGGGTCCCAGTCGGAATCCTGCGAGCCGCGCTCGACGTCGTCGATGTCGGTGCGGTTCACCGTGAACGGCACCCGCAACCGCACCAGAGGCCGGGCGTCGCGCAGGTGTGCCACCACACCCTCGCCGGGCGGCAGGACGTCGAGCAGATGACCGGTGCTCACCGCCGCCGTCACCGGCCCGCCCGGCTCGCTGACGTCGACCACCCGGCGGCCGGCGATGTGCCGTTTGAAGGTGCGCGTCGCCTCCTGCTCGATCTCGGCCCACGCGGCATCGGTGATCGGTGCCAGCTCGCGGTACAGGTTGTTCATCAAGGGTGTCCTTTCAAGCTTCCGATCGCCAACGATCCGTCGTAAACAGTTGCAGCTGAGACTTTTTGAGTGCTGTGGGAAGGCAGCGGAGGCGGGTCGTCGAGGAAATCGATCGTCGGGACGAAGAACATCGTTCCGGTCTGCGCCGTCGAGAAATCCAGGATCCGGTCGGTGTTTCCGGGTGGGTCGCCGAGGAACATGTTGGCCAGCATCCGTTCGGTGACGGCCGGGTCGGCCGAATACGCGATGTAGTACGTGCCGGATTCGCCCCTCCCGAGCGTGCCGAACGGCATGTTGGCCCGCACGATCGCGAGCTCGTTGCCGTGCTCGTCCTCGATCGTGTTCAGCGCGACGTGCGAGTTGGCCGGTTTCACCTCGTCGTCGAGCTCGATGTCCTCCAGCTTGGTGCGGCCGATGACGAGCTCTTGTTCGTTGACGCTCAACGCATTCCACGCATCCATGTCGTGGGTGTAGCGCTGCACGTGCACATAACTTGCGCCTGCGAACTCCGGATCGTCGTCGATCTGCACGGCGACGACCGCGTCGGGGCCGTCGGGATTCTCGGTGCCGTCGACGAAGCCGAGCAGGTCGCGCTGCTCGAAGAACTTGAACCCGTGAACCTCGTCGACCACCGTCACTGCGCCCGCCATCGACGACAGCAGCCGACCGCCGAGCTCGAAGCACACATCCAGGGACCCGCCCCTGATGTGGAGCAGCAGGTCGCCCGCGGTCGACGGCGCGTGATGCCGTGTGCCCCTGAGCTCGACGAACTCGTGCAGCTTCGCCGGACGTGGCCCCGAGAACAGCCGGTCCCACGCCGCGGAGCCGATGCCGGCCACCAAGTTCAGGTGAGCGTCGGGCACTCGGAATCCGACGGCCTTGACCAGCCCGCCGAAACCCGTCAGCGCGTCGTGCACGACGGACTCGCCGTCCTCGTCGATCGTCGCCACCAGGAAGATCGCCGCTGGTGTGAGAGGCGTCAGGATGGGCTGCGGACGAGGCACACCCTGGACCCTAGCGTCAAGATCAAGCCGGACACCGGTCAAGATGGAAAGATGCCAGCTAGCCCCCAGGGACTCTGTGAGTTCATCGACGCATCACCGTCGCCCTTCCATGTGTGCAGCACCGCCGCGGACCGACTCCGGTCGGCTGGTTTCACCGAGCTGTCGGAAGCCGATGCCTGGCAGGGGGCGGGTGACTACTTCGTAGTGCGGGCCGGGTCGTTGATCGCGTGGCGCTGCGCGGGATCGGTCGCCACGCCGTTTCGTATCGTCGGCGCCCACACCGACAGCCCCAATCTGCGCGTGAAGCAAGATCCCGACCGCTTCGTCTCGGGCTGGCAGATCGTCGCGCTGCAGCCCTACGGCGGCGCCTGGCTGAACTCCTGGCTGGACCGCGATCTCGGGATCAGCGGCCGGCTTTCGGTGCGCGAGGGCACCGGGAAGAGGGCGGTGGTCGGCCACACCCTCATCAGGATCGACGAACCGGTGCTGCGGGTGCCACAGCTGGCGATCCACCTCTCCGAGGACCGTAAAGGGGTGGAGCTGAACCCGCAGCGGCACGTCAACGCGGTCTGGGGGGTCGGGACGGGTGCCCGGTCGTTCCTCGGGTACGTGGCCGCGCACGCCGAGGTCGACGTCGACGATGTGCTCGGGTTCGACCTGATGACCCACGACATCAACCCGTCGCGGTTGGCCGGGGTGGACGGCGATCTGGTGAGCGCACCGCGGCTGGACAACCAGGCGACGTGCTACGCCGGGCTGGAGGCGTTCCTCGGGGTGCGCCCCGACGGCATCGTGCCGGTGCTGGTGCTGTTCGACCACGAGGAGGTCGGCTCGCAGTCCGACCACGGCGCGCAGTCCGAGCTGCTGCTCACCGTGCTGGAACGCATCACGCTGGCCGGAGGCGGCAGCCGGGAGGACTTCCTGCGCCGGCTGCCCGGCTCGATCGTCGCGTCGGGCGACATGGCGCACGCCACCCACCCGAACTACCCGGAACGCCACGAGCCCGGCCACCTCATCGAGGTCAATGCCGGACCGGTGCTCAAGGTGCAGCCCAATCTGCGCTACGCCACCGACGGCCGCACCGCGGCGGCGTTCGCGCTGGCCTGTCAGCAGGCCGGGGTGCCGCTGCAGCGCTACGAGCACCGTGCGGACCTGCCCTGCGGCTCGACGATCGGACCGATGACGGCGGCCAACACCGGCATCCCGACCGTCGACGTCGGCGCCGCCCAGCTCGCGATGCACTCCGCGCGTGAGGTGATGGGCGCAGCCGACGTCGCCGATTATTCCGCCGCACTCGCGGCCTTTTTGTCACCGGCCTGACCTAGGGTGCCAGGCATGGCGATGACAGTGGAGATGATCACCTTCGATTGTGTGGATCCCGACGGGCTTGCCGACTGGTGGGCCAAGGCCGCGGGTGGAGACGTGAATGCCGTTGCGCCAGGCGAATTCGTGATGGTCGCCGGTGAAGGGCGCCCCACGCTGGGCTTCCAGCGGGTGCCCGATCCGACGCCCGGCAAGAACAAGGTGCACCTGGACTTCCACGCCGAAGACCGGGAGGCGGAAGTCGCCCGGCTGGTCGGACTGGGTGCCAAAGAGACCGGGCGCAACAACTTCGGCCCCGAGTTCGAATGGGTGGTGATGGCCGACCCGGAGGGCAACGCGTTCTGTGTGGCCTGAGTCGCAGGCCGGCGCTGGCTAGACTGGCGCGGTGACGTCTGGGTTGACCCAAGAGGTAGACACCGTTGAGCGGGCCGCCGCCACTCCCGACCAACCCCAGCCCTTCCGGGAACTAGGGCTCAAGGACGACGAGTACGCGCGCATCCGGGAAATCCTCGGCCGTCGGCCCACCGACGCCGAGCTGGCCATGTACTCGGTGATGTGGAGCGAGCACTGCTCCTACAAGTCCTCGAAGGTGCATCTGCGCTACTTCGGGGAGACCACCACCGAGAAGATGCGCGAAAGTCTGCTCGCGGGCATCGGTGAGAACGCCGGCGTCGTCGACATCGGCGACGGGTGGGCGGCCACCTTCAAGGTGGAATCCCACAACCACCCGTCCTACATCGAGCCCTACCAGGGCGCGGCAACCGGCGTCGGCGGCATCGTGCGCGACATCATGGCGATGGGTGCCCGGCCGGTGGCGGTGATGGACCAGCTGCGCTTCGGAGCGGCCGACGCCCCCGACACGCGCCGCGTCCTCGACGGTGTGGTCCGCGGCATCGGCGGATACGGAAACTCGCTGGGATTGCCCAACATCGGTGGCGAGACGATCTTCGACGCCAGCTACGCGGGCAACCCGCTCGTCAACGCGCTGTGCGTCGGTGTGCTGCGCAAAGAAGATCTCAAGCTGGCGTTCGCGTCGGGTGCCGGCAACAAGATCATCCTGTTCGGTGCGCGCACCGGTCTCGACGGTATCGGCGGGGTGTCGGTGCTGGCGTCGGAGACGTTCGGGGGCGACGAGGGTGGTTCGGACGGAGACGAAGCCGGAGGCGGAGCTCGACCATCCAAATCGCGCAAGAAGCTGCCCAGCGTGCAGGTGGGTGACCCGTTCACCGAGAAGGTGCTCATCGAGTGCTGCCTCGACCTGTACGCCGGCGACCTGGTGGTCGGTATCCAGGACCTCGGCGGTGCCGGATTGTCGTGCGCCACTTCGGAACTGGCGTCCGCCGGCGATGGCGGTATGCGTGTCGAGCTGGACACCGTGCCGCTGCGAGCGACCAACATGACGCCGGCGGAGATCCTGTCCAGCGAGTCGCAGGAACGCATGTGCGCCGTCGTCACCCCGGAGAACGTCGACGCGTTCATGGCGGTGTGTCGAAAGTGGGACGTGCTCGCCACCGTGATCGGCGAGGTCACCGACAGCGGCAGGCTCGAGATCACCTGGCACGGCGAGACTGTCGTCGACGTACCGCCGCGCACCGTCGCCCACGAGGGCCCCGTCTACGAGCGGCCGGTCGAGCGTCCCGCCAGCCAGGACGCCCTGATCGCCGATACCTCGGCGTCCCTGAAGCGTCCGCAGACCGGCGACGAGTTGCGGGCGACGTTGCTGGCGATGGTGGGCAGCCCCCATCTGTGCAGCCGTGCCTTCATCACCGAGCAGTACGACCGCTACGTCCGCGGCAACACCGTGCTCGCCGAGCACGCCGACGGCGGTGTGCTGCGCGTCGACGAGCAGACCGGCCGCGGCATCGCGATCTCCACCGACGCGTCCGGTCGCTACACCGCGCTCGACCCCTATGCCGGGGCGCAACTGGCGCTCGCCGAGGCATACCGCAACGTCGCCGTCACCGGGGCCACGCCCGTCGCGGTCACCAACTGCCTGAACTTCGGGTCACCCGAAGATCCCGGCGTCATGTGGCAGTTCTCCCAAGCCGTCCGGGGCCTCGCCGATGGCGCTGCAACGCTGGGGATTCCGGTCACCGGAGGCAACGTCAGCTTCTACAACCAGACCGGCACCACCGCGATCCTGCCGACCCCGGTGGTCGGGGTCCTCGGGATCCTGGACGACGTGAAGCGGCGCATCCCGACGGGCTTCGGCACCGAGCCGGGGGAGACGCTGATCCTGCTGGGCGACACCCACGACGAACTCGACGGTTCGATCTGGGCGCAGGTCAGCGCCGGTCACCTCGGAGGTGTACCGCCGAAGGTCGACCTGGCGCGGGAGCAGCTGTTGGCCGAGGTGCTGACCGCCGCATCCCGTGACGGACTGGTGTCCGCGGCCCACGATCTGTCCGAGGGTGGGCTGATCCAGGCGGCCGTCGAGGCGTCACTGGCCGGCGAAACCGGTTGCCGCATCGTGCTTCCCGAAGGTTCCGACCCATTCGTGACGTTGTTCTCCGAATCGGCGGGCCGCGTGCTCGTCGCGGTGCCCCGCACCGAGGAGAGCCGGTTCACCGCGATGTGCGAGGCGCGCGGCCTGCCCGCGACCCGCATCGGCGTCGTCGACCAGGGCCCTGACGGCGGCGAACCCACCATCGAGGTGCAGGGCCAGTTCACCGTGACTCTCGAGGAGCTGCGGCGCACGTCGGAAGGCGTGCTGCCCGGGTTGTTCGGGTGACATTCGGGTTGCCGGGGTGAAAAGGGGCGACACCGACACACATCCCGCCTACCTGTGGGCGTGGCGGCTGCTCCGCCTCGACTTCACCGGCGTCGCGCTCGGCGCGCTTTTCTTCTGCCTCTCGCTGACCCCGTCTCTGCTGCCCAGGGACTGGCTGTTCCAGGGTCTGATCGGAGGCATCAACGCGGCCATCGGCTACGGCATCGGCGTGTTCCTCGAACGGATGCTGCGCCGATTCGTGCTCAGAAATCGCGCGTGGTGGCCGCCCCCTCCGAGAGTCCTCTACACCCTCAAAGCCGTCACGGTGGTCTTCTCCGTAGGGGCCTGCGTGTTGATGGTCATCCCGGCCGCGGCCTGGCAGCGTCAGGTTTCCTCACTGATGGGAATGGAAGGGCCGAGCACGGCGAGCTACCTGCGGCTCATCGCCGTCGCCGTTGCGGTCGCGGGCCTGTGCATCGCCACGGCACGGGTCCTGATCGACCTCATCAAGACGATGGCACGCTTCCTGATCCGGCGCTGGCGCCTGTCCGACGAGATGGCGCTGTTCATCGGCACCGCCGTCGTGGTGGTCCTGGTGATCACGCTCGTCAACGGTGTGCTCATGCGCGGCTTCCTGGCAGGCGCCAACCGGATCTTCCAACCGCAGAACACCACCACCAGGGAGGGTGTCGTCCAGCCGGAGGAGCCCGAAAGGTCGGGCAGCCCAGAATCTTTCGCCGCATGGGACACCCTGGGATATCAGGGCCGCAACTTCGTGGCGTCAGGACCGCACGCCGACGAGTTGGCACGCATCAACGGCAGGCCCGCCCAGGAACCGATCCGCGCTTACGTCGGCCTGCAGACCGCCGACACCGACGAAGCCCGAATGGCGGTTCTGCTCAGCGAACTCGAACGCACCCGGGCCTTCGACCGCGAGGTGCTCGTCATCGCACCCACCACCGGGACGGGCTGGATCAACCCCGTCGCGGCACGGTCACTGGAGATGATGTACAACGGCGACACCGCGATCGTCGGGGCGCAGTACTCGTATCTGCCCAGCTGGATCTCGTTCCTCGGCGATCAGCAGAAGTCCATGGAATCAGGGCGGATGTTGATCGACGCCATCCACGAACGGTGGGCGCGACTGCCGGAGGACCGACGCCCACGCCTTGTGCTCTACGGCGAGAGCCTCGGCTCCATGGCCGGGCAGGGTGCCTTCGACTGGCTGCCCGACATCGCGCGGATGGGATTCTCCTCGGTGCTGTGGGTGGGTCCGCCCAACGCCAGCCCGCTGTGGCACGGCATCACGGTGCGCCGCGATCCCGGTACTCCCGAGGTGGAACCCCGATACGACAACGGGCGCACCGTACGGTTCTCACAAGGCAACGACGCGGCGCAAATCGCGGCCGACGCGGCGCAGCCCTGGGACGAGCCCAGAGTGCTGTTCCTGCAGCATTCGTCCGACCCGATCGTGTGGTGGTCACAGGATCTGCTGTTCACCCGGCCCGACTGGCTGTCGGAGCCTCCGGGACGCGACCGCACCCGATCAATGCGGTGGTATCCGATCATCACGTTCTGGCAGGTGGCCGCCGACATGACCAACGCCACGTCGGTGCCCGGTGGGCACGGGCACAACTACGGCGACTTCATCCTGGACGGGTGGGCAGGTGCCGCACCGCCCGACGGTTGGACCCCTGAGGACACCGAGCGGATCCGGATGGCGCTGGAAGAAACCGACACCGAGGACGGCGACTACTAGTGCGTGACACGGCCCGTGCCGTCGGGCTCGCGGCGGGGTTGGTCGGCTGGAGCGTGATCGTGCCGCGCCTCGCACATAAGTGGAATCCGTTGCCCCAGGCGGTATTCGGTGCGGTGCTGGCGCCTCTGGTCCGCGCGCCGATGGGGCTTCGGCCGCCGGCACTCTGGCAGGGGCTGCGGTGGGGCGGTGCTGCTGCTGTGCCGGTGGTGCTCGCCGTCGCATGGGGCACCCGCATCCCGCCGGTGCGCGCGGGCATGGCTGCGCGTGAACTGCCCGCCCCGGCAGCACGGTGGCTGCTGCTGCGCATCCCGCTCGGGACGGTGTGGTCCGAGGAGGTCGCCTACCGGGCCGCCCTCGGCTCGGCCGCCGCACGCGCGTTCGGAGACACCAGGGGCAGCGTGTTCACCGCCGCGGTGTTCGGCCTGTCCCACATCCCCGACGCCCGCGCCGCGGGGGAGTCGGTGCCCCTTGCGGTGTTCGTCACCGGTGTGGCCGGGTGGGCATTCGCGTGGCTGTACACGCGGTCGGGCAGCCTGGCCGCGCCCATGCTGGCACATCTGGCCGTCAACGAAGCGGGAGCCCTTGCGGCACTGGCTGTTTCACGAAGGAATTCGGGCGTGATCATCGCCGGTGGGCGGCGAGAATCGCGCCGAGATCGCTAGCTCGCCGCCGCAGAGACGTTGCGCACGTGCACGACGAGGTCATGAGGTTCGGTCTTCTGATCGTCGATCCCGAAGCTGATCACCTTGCGCGGCGTGACACGGATGATCGCGGCGCCGTCGACCTCGGCTTGTGTTGCGGTACCGCGTATTTCGAGGCACCGGACACGCCAGGGATCGCGGGACGTGATGTCGTCGACGACGAAGGCCACCCGGTCGTTGACGGCGAGGTTGCGGAATTTGCGGCTCTTGGCCATCTCGTAGCCGCCGATGTCGACGGTGCCGAGCGACTCGTTGTAGGTGAAGCCGACCGGACTGTTCTGCGGGGTACCGTCGGGCTGAATCGTTGCCAGCCGGCCGAGATCGGCCTGCTTCATGAACTCGATCTCCAAGGCGGTGAAGGTCATGCGCCACACCGTAAAACCTCAATAAGTGTTGAGGTCAAGAGTCTGTGGACGGGGTTGTTCGGCCCGACCCTCCGACGCTTTGAGAACCTGGATCATGGCCGCACGCCGAACTGCAGACCCGGTGAAGACCCGGGCCGCCGTCGCCGCCCTCGCCGGCTGGCTGCGCGACGACACCATGGCCGCACCCAGCCGGGCCGAGCTCGCAGACGCGGTCCGCGCCACGGCCAGGACACTCGCCGCCCTCGCCCCGGGGGCGGCCGTCGAGGTGCGGGTCCCGCCGTTCGTGGCCGTCCAGTGCATCGAGGGGCCGAGGCACACCAGGGGCAATCCGCCGAACGTCGTCGAGACCGATGCCCGGACCTGGCTGCTGCTGGCCACCGGGCTGACGACGCTCGCCGATGCGGCCGCCACCGGCGCGGTGCAGATGTCGGGTTCACGGGCGGCGGACATCGCAGACGCGCTCCCACTGGTCACACTCAACGGCTGAGGAATGCGCGAGGCGTGAAACATGGTTGTTCCCAGCGGCAAAACCACCCGACATCGTCGCTTGATTCCTCGTTTCGCCGTCGTTCACCGTAGACTGAGCGACGTCACCCACAGCCCCCAGGGAGCAGCCTGATCGTGACCGCCGAGCAGCTCGACACCGAGCCCGAGAACCAGCCCAGAGAAGAATGCGGAGTATTCGGGGTCTGGGCGCCCGGCGAGGAGGTGGCCAAGCTCACCTATTACGGCCTGTATGCACTGCAACACAGAGGGCAGGAAGCCGCCGGCATCGCAGTCGCGGACGGATCCCAGGTCCTGGTGTTCAAAGATCTCGGCCTGGTCAGTCAGGTTTTCGACGAGCAGACGCTGGCGGCCATGCCCGGCCACGTCGCCGTCGGCCACTGCCGATACTCCACCACCGGTTCCACCACCTGGGAGAACGCCCAGCCGGTCTTCCGTAACACCGCCGCAGGCACCGGCGTCGCCCTGGGCCACAACGGCAACCTCGTCAACACCGCAGAACTTGCGGCCAGGGCGCGCGACGAAGGCCTGATGAGCAACCGCGGCGCGGCCACCGCGACCACCGACTCCGACATCCTCGGCGCGCTACTCGCGCACGGCGCCGCGGACTCCTCGCTGGAGCAGGCCGCGCTGGAACTGCTCCCCACCGTCCGAGGCGCCTTCTGTCTGACGTTCATGGACGAGAACACGCTCTACGCCGCGCGCGACCCCTACGGTGTGCGACCCCTGTCCCTCGGTCGCCTCGACCGCGGCTGGGTGGTCGCCTCCGAAACCGCGGCGCTCGACATCGTGGGTGCCTCCTTCGTCCGCGACATCGAGCCCGGCGAGCTGCTGGCCATCGACGCCGACGGGGTGCGCTCCACCCGCTTCGCCAACCCGACCCCCAAGGGCTGCGTCTTCGAGTACGTCTACCTCGCTCGCCCGGACAGCACGATCGTCGGCCGGTCAGTGCACGCCACCCGCGTCGACATCGGCCGCCGCCTCGCCCGCGAGAAGCCCGTCGAGGCCGACCTGGTGATCGGCGTCCCCGAATCCGGCACGCCCGCCGCGGTCGGCTATGCCCAGGAGTCCGGGATCCCGTTCGGCCAGGGCCTGATGAAGAACGCCTACGTCGGGCGCACCTTCATCCAGCCGTCGCAGACGATTCGGCAGCTCGGTATCCGCCTCAAGCTGAATCCGCTGCGCGAGGTCATCCGCGGAAAGCGACTCATCGTCGTCGACGACTCGATCGTGCGCGGCAACACCCAGCGCGCCCTGATCCGGATGTTGCGTGAAGCGGGCGCCGTCGAGGTGCACGTGCGAATCGCATCTCCGCCCGTGAAGTGGCCGTGCTTCTACGGCATCGACTTCGCCACCCCCGCCGAGCTGATCGCCAACGCCGCGAGCAACACCGCCGACGAGGAAGAGATGCTCGACGGTGTGCGCCACGCAATCGGCGCCGACACCCTGGGCTACATCTCCAAGCAGGGCATGATCGCCGCCACCGAGCAGCCGGCCTCCCGGCTGTGCTCGGCGTGCTTCGACGGCGTCTACCCGATCGAGCTGCCGGGCGAGACAGCCCTCGGCAAGAACGTCATCGAGCACATGCTGGCCACCGCCGCGCGCACCGGCATCCCCCTGCAGTCCGACAACGACAACGCGTCGGCGCTCCGCAGGCCCTGACGGCTCGGCCGTCGTGCAGGCCCTGACCGCTCTCAAGCCTGGTTCAGCGTCCCTTTTGCGGACGTGAACTGCAGGAGCCGGCGTCTACCCTCAGCGGCGTTGCCTTCCCGCTTGAGCGCCTGCAACACCGCATCCCGGTAACCCATCAGTCCCTTCGCCGGCGGCGGGATGACCGCATCGATGTCCTTCTCGTGGGCGACGGCGTCGCACTCCAGCGACTCCACCAGCGGCCGCGCCAACCCTGACGGGATCGGCGTCACCAAGCCGACCCAGCGGCTTGCCAACGTCGGCGTCAACCAGGGCAGCACGACGAAACGGCGAGTCGCCAACCCCGCCAGCTCGGCATAGACCTGCATCGCATCGCCGTACTCGAGAATGTCCGGCGCGCCGATGTCCCATGTCCGTGACGACGGCACGTCCGCGGTCGCCGCCTCGACGAGGTAGTACAGCGCATCGTCGATCGAGATCGGCTGGATCTTGTTGTGCACCCACTTGGGGGTCGTCATTACGGGAAGCCGGTCGGTGAGGTGGCGGATCATCTCGAACGACGCCGACCCCGTCCCGATGACGATGCCCGCCTGCAGCACGATCGTCTCGATGTCGGAGGCCAGCAGGATCTCGCCCACTTCCACCCGGGATGCGAGGTGGCGGGACAGTGGCGTATCGACGGGATGAAGACCGCTGAGATAGACGATGCGCCGAACGCCCGCCTTCTTCGCCGCGTCGACCACGTTGCGCGCCGATCGGCGCTCCTCCTCGACGAAGTCCTTCGACGTCCCCATTGAGTGGACGAGGTAGTAGACGACGTCGACTCCGTCGAACGCCTCGACGAGCGAGTCCGGCTCGGTCAGATCGCCGCGTGCCACCTCCACGCGGTCGCGCCAGTCGGCGCCGTCCAGCTTCGACGGAGTGCGCGCCATCGCGCGCACCCGAAGGCCGCGATCCAGCAGCGCAGGCACCAACCGGCGGCCGATATAACCCGTCGCGCCGGTGACCAGGCAGCGGACATCCTCAGAAGGCATGGCGCGGGAATGTCCCATTCATGGCTCAGGCAAACCCGCAACCGGGATCGGGCACCTCGACCGCCAGGGCGGTGCCCGCCGGAGCGACGTAGTTCACCCACATCACCAGCGGCTCGGTCCCCAGGTTGCGGCCGACGTGGATGTGCCCGGGACCCTGGCCTTCGGCTACCGCGGATCCTGCCGGGAAGACGCCGTCCACCTGGCAGTTCCCAAGCGTCCGTGTCAATGTGCCGCTGCGGATGATCCCGTACACGGTCGGGTCGTGATAGTGCCAGCCGGTGCTGCCCCCGGGGGCGATGGTGATCTCGCGGATGACGTAGTCGATGCCGTTCACCGTGTTCTGCGAAAGAGTGACGGCCTGCACGCCGGTCGGTGGCGTCGCCACAGAGACGGGAAGGGTGGCGGGTGAGACGGCCAGCGAACCCAGAGTGAGGGCCACCAGCGCAAGCCCGACGGCCTTTGTGCCATTCATGCAGGGCACACTGTCACACCACAACGCATACTGGCGGCGATTCGCGGGGGATACGCGGGTAGCCTTGCTCTCGATGACTAAAGGGGTCGAACACCGCGGCGTCGCCGGACGAGACGGCATCTCGTATGCGTCAGCAGGGGTGGACATCGAAGCAGGTGACCGCGCCGTCGAGCTCTTCAAGCCGCTCGCCAAGAAGGCCACCCGGCCGGAAGTGCGAGGCGGCCTCGGCGGCTTCGCGGGCCTGTTCGCCCTGCGCGGCGACTACCGGGAGCCACTGCTGGCCTCGTCCACGGACGGGGTCGGCACCAAGCTGGCGGTGGCCCAGGCAATGGACAAGCACGACACCGTCGGCATCGACCTCGTCGCCATGGTCGTCGACGACCTCGTGGTGTGCGGCGCCGAACCGCTCTTTCTCCAGGACTACATCGCCGTCGGACGCACCGTGCCCGAACGGGTCGCCGAGCTGGTCTCCGGAATCGCCGACGGCTGCGTGCTGGCCGGCTGTGCCCTGCTGGGTGGCGAGACGGCGGAGCATCCGGGCCTGATGGCCCCGGACCACTACGACATCTCCGCCACCGGCATCGGGGTCGTGGAGGCCGACGACGTCCTGGGACCCGACCGCGTCCGGCCCGGCGACGTCATCATCGCGATGGCATCGACGGGTCTGCACTCCAACGGCTACTCGCTGGCCCGGCACGTGCTCCTGGAGATCGACCACATGAACCTCGCAGGACACGTCGAGGAGTTCGGTCGCACGCTCGGGGAGGAGCTGCTCGAGCCGACGCGGATCTACGCCAAGGACTGCCTGGCGCTGGCCGCCGAGACCCAGGTGCGAACGTTCTGCCACGTCACCGGCGGCGGACTCGCCGGCAACCTGGAACGCGTCATCCCGCACGGACTCGTCGCCGAACTCGACCGGGGTACGTGGACGCCCGCGCCGGTATTCGGCATGATCGCCCAACGCGGCCGAATCGATCGCGCCGAGATGGAGAAGACGTTCAACATGGGCGTCGGGATGGTCGCCGTCGTCGCGCCGGAGGACACCGATCGCGCGTTGGCCGTCCTGACCGCCCGTCACCTGAACTGCTGGACCCTCGGCACCATCAAAAAAGGCAGCAAGGACAGTTCACGAGCTGTGCTCGTGGGGCAGCACCCCAGGTTCTGAGGACTGGCGGGGTCAGCGCCGCCAGTCGTCCTCGTCGGCCCAGCCGTCGTCCGCAGGCGCATCACTGCCATTGCGGTGGTCGTCGGGAGCGTTGGACAGCTCGCGCTGTAGCCGCTCGAAATCGGTCTGCGGCGTGTTGTATTTCAACTCGCGTGCAACCTTGGTCTGCTTTGCCTTTGCCCGGCCGCGGCCCATGGGGGAACCCCCTCGCGCAATAACGGAGCGGCCCAATCACTGAGCGGCTCCGATCTGAGTGTGTTTATTGTCCTGCGGTCACTTTACCGTGCCTTGGGCCGTGGCGCTGGCAGGCCCTGATGAAGCGCCGCTTTTCACATCGCAGCCTCAGACGGCGCCGCCGCGCAGCCGCTCGATGGCGAGCCGGCCGGCGCCCACGACGTCGGCAGGCGGCACCGAATCGGGGTCTATTGCGGCGGTCACCTGTACGTCGCCGCCGGTCGTCAGCGCGGTGTCCGCCGGCAGGCCGCGCTTGATCAGGGCCAACGCGATCGCGCCCTCATCGACATGGTCGACGACGGTGCCCAGCCGGCCGATCGTGCGGCCGCCCGCGAGCAGAGGGTCACCCGGACTCGGCCGATCCGTCGCGCCGTCGAGGTGGAGCAGCACCAGCATCCGCGGCGGCTTGCCGAGGTTGTGGACACGGGCGACGGTTTCCTGCCCGCGGTAGCAGCCCTTGTCGAGATGCACCGCCCCGACCCCGGGGCCGCCGATCCAGCCGACCTCGTGCGGGATGGTGCGTTCGTCGGTGTCGACCAAGAGTCGCGGCCGCTGCGCGGCGACCCGGTGTGCCTCGTAGGTCCACACGCCCGCCGGTCGCACGCCTGCCGCCACCACCTTGTCGCGCCACGCTGCCACGTCGGATCGCGGGACGAGGACTTCGACCTCGAGGCAGGAACCGGGCATCCGTCGCACGAAACCGCCACCGTCCAGCTCCACCGCGCTACCCTCCCCGGGAAGCGCGGCCAGCCCCAGCGCATCGAGGACCGGTTGCTCGGCGAGCGCAGGGCCCAGCAGGGACAACACTGCAAGGTCGGAAGGTTCCACGACGACGTCGGCCCAGAAAACCATCTTGCGGAGGAAGGCCAGCAGCGGCTCACCCCGCCACGGCTCGGTGTCGAGGACCGTGCGCCCGTCGAGCTGCGTCTGCAGCCAGTGGTCTTCCACACGCCCCTGGCCGTCGAGGCTCAGATTCTCGACGACGGCGCCGTCGGGCAGCGCGCTGACGTGTTGGCTGGAGATGGTGTGCAGCCAAGAGTTGCGCTCCGCCCCGGTCAACACCAGCACCGCGCGGTGCGAGCGGTCGACGACGACGGCGCTGTCGGCTGCGGCGCGTTGCTCGCCGAACGGGTCGCCGTAGTGCCAGACGGCGCCGGCGTCGGGGCCGTCGTCGGGGGCGGGTACTTCGGACGTCCAAGCCATACCTCAACTCTACGATTCGCGGTCGTGGCGCCGCGGCTACGCTGATTTCCCATGGCGGACCATCCGGGCGTCCTCGTCACCCTCGACGGGCAGCTGCACGACCCGCAATTGCCCTTTCTGCACGCCGACGACCTCGCTGCCGTGCGCGGTGACGGCATCTTCGAGACGCTGCTCGTCCGCGACGGACGTCCATGTCTGCTCGAGGCACACCTGTCGCGGCTGGCGCACTCGGCACAGTTGGTCGACCTGCCCGCACCCGACGCGTCGCAGTGGCGTACCGCGGTCGACGTCGCGGTCGAAGCCTGGCTGGCGGGCGGAGGGCAGGAAGGCGTGCTGCGGCTGGTGTACTCGCGCGGCCGGGAGCACGGTTCGGCGCCGACCGCATACGCCACGATCGGCGCTGTGCCGGGCCGTGTGGCCGATGTGCGCCGCCACGGCCTCGCCGCGCTGACCCTGGCCCGCGGGCTGGCCTCCGACGGCGGCGACTCGATGCCGTGGCTGCTGGCAGGAGCCAAGACCCTGTCCTATGCGATCAACATGGCCGCGCTGCGGCACGCCGAACGGCACGGCGCGGGCGACGTGATCTTCGTCAGCACCGACGGCCACATCCTGGAAGGGCCGCGCTCCACGGTCGTCATCGCGACATCCTCCGAGGACGGCCGCACCTGCCTGCTGACGCCGCCGCCCTGGTATCCGATCCTGCGCGGCACCACGCAGCAGGCGCTCTTCGAGGTGGCCCGCAACAAGGGCTACGACTGCGACTACGAGGCCCTCACGCCCGCCGATCTCGTTGGCGCACAAGGGGTGTGGCTGATCTCCAGCATCACCCTCGCGGCGCGCGTACACACCCTCGACGGGGTGCGCCTGCCGGACACACCGTTGGCGGACGAGGTGGCGGCACTGGTCGACGCCGCCATCCTTTGCGATCGCTGAGCGCTAAATCGGTTGTCGCCCTGGCGAAGCGCGGGTACGGTCGCGTGTACACAGGGAAGGAGGTGGTCCGACAAATTGAGTGACTTATGGACATGTGAGGTGGCTGCGAGCTAGCAGCGCCGGGAGAGCGCTCGTCGCACCTGTGCGCGCTGGCGAATTCCCCGCAGTCACCCGGCCCCCGAGCCTTCTGGTCTTGTCCGACCAGGAACCACGGCTCGGGGGCCGCTCCATATCTGAAGCTGCACAAACTCCAGAATCTGCAATGATGCGGCCATGCCTCCGTCGTCCATCGCAGGGTGGAGGACGGTTGTCGCACTGACGGTGCTGACCGTCGCCGGGTGCACGCCCGCAGCCACGGTCACCGCCCCCGCCCTGGACGGAACCAAGTGCCGCAAAGACGAGCTCGCCACCCTCTATCCCGGAATCCTCACCTTCGGTGCCGACCAGCCCGTCTACCCGCCGTGGTACCTCGGGGACGACCCGACCAACGGGGAAGGGTTCGAATCGGCACTCGCCTACGCCGTCGCGGCCGAGCTGAGTTACTCCGCCGACGACGTGCGCTGGGTGCGGGTTCCGTTCAACGCCGCCCTGGCGCCGGGCCCCAAGACCTTCGACGCCAACCTGTCCCAGTTCTCGATCACCGAGCAGCGCCGCGCCGCGGTCGACTTCTCGGCGCCCTACTTCGACGTCACCCAGGCGGTGGTCACCGTGCGCACCTCGCCGGCCGCGACGGCGCGGACACTCGACGATCTGCGCGGGCTGCGGCTCGGCGCGCAAGTCGGATCGACGAGCCACAGCGCGGCGACGACGCTGGAAACGTCCACCCCGGTGGAGGTCTACAACACCAACGTCGACGCCAAGATGGCGTTGGTCGACGGCAAGATCGACGCCATGGTCGCTGACCTGCCGACGGCGTTCGCGGTCGCCAACGAACTCAACGGCGGCGTCATGATCGGGCAGCTGCCCGACGACGGCGGCCCGGACCAGTCGGGTGTCGAGCAGTTCGGCATCGTGCTCGACCACGGCAGTTCACTCACCCGCTGCGTGTCCTGGGCCGTCGATTCACTGCGGGACGACGGAACGCTCGCGCTGCTGCAGCAGCGCTGGCTCGCCGACGCGGGACGCGCGCCGGTGCTTAGCTAGGACCGGGTCCCGGAGCCAGTGACGCGCATTCCGACATGGCCGTCTCCCAGGTCTTTCGGTCGACCCCGGCAGGCGGATCGGCGGCCGGTCCCGGAGGTGCGGGGACACCGTGCTGACTGAGGCAGTAGGCGAACGCACCGTGCCCCACGCTCGGCGTCACCGAGCTCGGGGTTGATTCCCCGGCGGGCTCGGACTGCGCCGAGCACGCGGTGACCGCCGCTGCCGCGGCGATCGCCGCGTACACACCCAAGCGACGCACTAGCCGACGAACCTCGACAGCCGCGCGGACAGGTGCGGGACCAGACCGCCGTCGGCATCGACGCGCTCCTCGACGTAGGCCAGGTCCCCCCCGTCGATGATCCCGTACAGCCGCTTGGCGCCCCCGACGAGCACACCGGATTTGCTTCGTGCGAGCGCATCGGTGACCAGCTCCCACGACGACTGGTTCAGCGGCCGCCCGTAGAACAGTTCGACATAGCCGGCCGAGTGCGCCAGAAGAAGTTCGATGGCCTGCGATTCGGCAGGATCGCCCGGATCGTTGACGAACCGCCAGAAGCCCGTCTCCCGCAGGTCGTGACTGTCGTAAGCGCCCTCGGCGTCCAGGCGCCACGACCGCGCCTCCCAGTTGAGGTAGTCACGCCCGTCGTGCGACACCACGATCTGCTGCCCGAATCGGTAGTCGCCGTTGGCATCTCGACCCTCGCCCTCGCCGCGCCACACACCCACGAGTGGGAGCAGCGCCAGCAGGGCGTCGTCGAGGTTGGCACCCTCGCGCAGATTCGCGGTGTCCGAGGGCAGCGGTAGGTCGCCGAAAACCGGGATGTTGCGCGCGGCGGTCTGCCTGGCTCGTTCGGCAGCTGCGGCGACCGCTTCGTCGCCTGAGCTCACGACTCGTCAGTGACGAGGCGGTAGAGCGCGTACAGAGCGAACCACGTGATCACCACGACGGCCGCGACCAGCAGGAGTTCGAAAAACAGCACCACAGCAGAAAGTCTAACCGCCGGGAGAAATCCTCTCCCGGCGGCCGTCGACGCATCGTGAAACTGCGGTTACTGGCTGACTTTCCACTCGAACTCGGGGCAGAAGGCGCCCGTGGCGGCGCCGATGAAGTACCCGGCCTGGTAATCCGACCAATCGGTGACACTGGTCAGATCGGCCACTTCCTGCTCGAAGGTGGCACCGTTGGACCAGTCGGTGCAGACGGCGCGCCCGGTGTCGATGACCTGAGGGGTCTTGTCCGCCGGCCACGTGATACCACCGTTGGTGATCACCGTGAGGAAGTCCTCCTCCGGCTGGGCAAAGGCCGCGGGAGCACTGAACAGAGCAAGTGCGGCAAAGGCCGCAGATGCGGCGCAGGCGATCGTGGTCTTCATTGTCGGGTCCTAGGTGTTCGGTATCGCGGCAGGCCGCGAAGGTGTCGGGGTGGCCCGCGCCCTAAAGTGCGGGTTCACCCATATAGTCGCCGACAACAGCTAATCGTGCAGCGTTTTCACAGCATGATCAGCGCAACGCCCCGTGACCGGAGCGTGAACTCTCCGAACTCACGCGACCTTGACGTCGACCTCGTGAATCCCGGCGCCCGACGGCGCGACGCTGGCGTCGCCGTTACCGGCCGGTGACAGGGCGCGCAGCGTCCACGTGCCCGGCGCGGCGAAGAACCGGAAGTCACCGGTCGCCGATGCGACGACCTCGGCGGTGAACTCGTCCGAGCTGTCCAGCAGGCGCACGAACGCACCCCCCACAGCCTGGCCGGACCCGTCCACGACACGGCCGGTGATGACCGTTTCCTTCTCAAGGTCGACGCTCGCGGGCAACGTCAGTCCTTGCTTGGGTGCAGAGCACATATCAACTTCCCAACTCGATCGGGGCTCCCACGAGGGAACCGTATTCTGTCCAACTGCCGTCGTAGTTCTTGACGTTCTTGTGTCCCAGCAGCTCCTGCAGCACGAACCAGGTGTGCGACGAGCGCTCACCGATGCGGCAGTAGGCGATGGTCTCCTTCTCGCCGTCCAGGCCCGCGTCGGCGTAGAGCTTGGCCAGGTCCTCGTCCGACTTGAAGGTGCCGTCGTCGTTGGCCGCCTTGCTCCACGGAACATTGATGGCGCTCGGGATATGCCCGGGACGCTGGCTCTGCTCCTGCGGCAGGTGCGCCGGCGCCAGGATCTTGCCGGAGAACTCGTCAGGGGAGCGCACGTCGACGAGGTTCTTGGTGCCGATCGCGGCGATGACCTCGTCGCGGAACGCGCGGATGCTGTTGTCGGGCTCCTTGGCGGTGTAGCTGGTGCTCTCGCGGTTGACAGCGTCCTTGGACAGCGGGCGCGCGTCGAGCTCCCACTTCTTGCGGCCCCCGTCGAGCAGCTTGACGTTCTGGTGGCCGTAGAGCTTGAAATACCAGTAGGCGTACGCGGCGAACCAGTTGTTGTTGCCGCCGTAGAGGATGACGGTGTCGTCGTTGCTGATTCCCTTGTCCGACAACAGCTTCGAGAACTGCTGCTGATCGACGAAGTCACGCTTGACCTGGTCCTGCAGTTCGGTCTTCCAGTCCAGCCGGATCGCGCCGGGGATGTGACCGGTTTCGTAGGCGCTGGTGTCCTCGTCGACCTCGACGAAGACGGTGTTCGGCGCGTCGAGATTGCTCTCGGCCCAGTCGGCTGTGACCAGGACGTCGGAGCGTGCCATGTCGGAATTCCTTTCGATTGCTAATGGGTGGGGGTCAAGCGTGTGACGAGCGGATAGAGCTGGCAGCCGAGGCAGATCCCGAAGGCTGCGTTGAGAAAAGCCGCCACGAGGGCAAGTCCTGTGGCGACCAAGCCCAGCGGCGCGAGGCCGCCGGCGAAACCGATGACGCCGACAGCGGCGAAGACGAAGCCGACGAGCTGTGCGAACTTCAGCGGCGGGACCGGCTCACGTTCGGTGACGGGGCCCAGCCGCGGCGCCACGAGTCTGGCGAAGATCAGGCCGTACGGATGCCGCCGGGGGCCCAGTGTGGCGCCGACCGCGAAGACGACGGCCTGCGCGCCGAGGATCACGGCGGCCGCGACGAGGCTTTCCGCGGACACCAGCAGCGCGGCGACGAGGACGACAGTGGAGATCCAGGCGCCGAAACGCGGTCCACGCACGTCTACCGGTGCGGGTATGCGCTGATCTGTGACGTTCGACATAGTTGTGCTCCTGTTGTCCGGTAGGGCTGGGCGCGGCGGACCCGAAACGGCCTGTCGCAGAGTGCGGCGCGAAGAACGGCGCGGCTACTCAGCAGCTGCAACAACAACAGCAACAACCCGCGACGCGGCACAGATCGACTGCGCGGCGCTTGGTGAGCAGAAGCTCGATGCGGGCTGGCACGGCTGACAGCTTACCCAATGAGGGGGTGATCAAGCCAACAGCGCCGAAAGCGCTGACCGCAGGTCAGCGGCGGTCGGCACCCCCGACGCGCGGTACCGCTGCCTACCGTCGGCGTCGAAGACGAACGTGGTGGGCAGCGAAAGCACCGAAAGTTTACGCGCCGCCTCGGGATTGGCGTCCATGTCGATCTCGACATGGGAGACCGCGGGTAGGTCCGCGCACACCTGGTCCACCACTCGGCGCACAGCTGCGCACGGTCCGCACCACAGGGCGGTGAAGTGCAGCACCGTCGGCCCCGCCTTTGACAGTCCCAGCTCGGCGATGTCGTCGTCGCCGAGGGTGGGCCACTCCTTGGCTCCCCTGATCAGACCCGACCGCAAGGTCAGCAGCCGACCGACGACGAACGCCACGCCGAACGCGGCGATCAGGACGGCGATGACTGCGATCCACGAAGAGCTCATGACAGTCGGAACTCCCGTAGGTCGACGGTTACTCCCTCGGCGATGCCTTCGATGATGATGTCTGACCCGCGGGCGCCAGCCGTCGTGGGGGCGATTCCGAACGGCAGCTTCTGGCCGGGCAGCTCTGCGGAGAACGCGGCGAGCACCGCGGGGATCTGCTGCTCGGGCACTGCCTGATCGGCGGTCCCCGGCTCGGTCAGCACCCCGGTCGCAGTCATGACCAGCGTGGTGGCGTCCGGTCCGGCGATCGACAGGTCGACGGCGATGCTGACCCGTTGGTCGAAGCCGGCCTTGTCCGGGGTTCCGGTGAAAACCAGACCGCGACTGCTCGAAATGCCTGATTCGGTCGTGCCCCCGGTGGAGTCCTCCGTTTCGGCCGTCGGCGCCTCGACGAGGAGGTCGGGGATGCCCATGAAGCGGCCGATGTGGGTCGAGTCGATGATGATACGGCTCTCGAGCTTGCCGATCGCCAACGTCGCGTCCGGCGGGATCAGCCATGATTCGCCCAGCCCGACCGAGTGCATGGTCGCTTCCAGCGAGGCCTTGCCCACCACTGCGTGATCAACGCCACTGGCCTTGATCTCCACTTCGTCGTAGCGCCTGCGCTCCGCCTGCGGGATGAAGGGAAACCCCAGGATCGCCACAGACGGGTCCCAGCTGAGGTCGGCAGCGCTGCGGACGCTCCTGGCCAGGCGATACTCGGCGTTGATCGCCGCACCGAAATCGGTGCTCACCGCGCCGACGAGCAACGCGGTGAGGGTCGCCAGGGCACCGATGACGAGCTTGCGCACCCCGACATTGTTGCCGACGCGGGTCAGCTGCAGCGTTCAGCACGGCTTACGAGCAGGTAGCACGCTAAGGTGAGGTAACCATCGGTCCGGTAACGGCCGTGTGTCGGACATGAATCTGGGAAGTCACCACGCGACAAAGAGGTACGGCGGTGTCCCGGTGATGAGCTCCACGGATGCTGGAGGGTCAGTTGGATCTGCTGCTACTGACGGTTGACCCGCAGCCGGAATCCGTCCTGCCGTCACTGTCACTGCTTGCGCACAATGTTCGCACCGCGCCCACCGAGGTCTCCTCCCTGCTCGAGGCGGGTACTGCCGACGTCGCGATCGTCGACGCGCGCACCGACCTGGCCTCCGCTCGCGGTCTCTGCCGTCTGCTCGGCACCACCGGCACATCCGTGCCCGTCGTCGCGGTGGTCAACGAAGGCGGCCTCGTCGCAGTCAACGTGGAATGGGGGCTCGACGAGATCCTTCTGCCCAGCACCGGTCCCGCGGAGATCGACGCACGGCTTCGGCTGCTCGTCGGGCGCCGGGGCGGGATGGCCAACCAGGAGAACCTCGGCAAGATCAGTCTCGGTGAACTCGTCATCGACGAGGGCACCTACACCGCACGGCTGCGCGGGCGGCCCCTCGACCTCACCTACAAGGAGTTCGAGCTTCTGAAGTATCTGGCGCAGCACGCCGGACGGGTCTTCACCCGGGCGCAGCTGCTCCAAGAGGTGTGGGGTTACGACTTCTTCGGCGGCACCCGCACCGTCGACGTGCATGTCCGACGCCTGCGCGCCAAGCTGGGCCCTGAATACGAGTCCCTCATCGGCACCGTGCGCAACGTCGGCTACAAGGCGGTCAGACCCGCACGTGGCCGGCCACCCGCACCCGACAGTGAGACCGAAGACCTCGACCACGACGACCACTATGAGGACGACGCCGACTCGCTGAATCCCGACAGCGTTTCCGACTCCTTCGACGACGCGCTGCGCGGTCAGTGAGCCCGCCGGTCTCGGTCGGCCGGCACGAGAAGCTGTCGAACGCCGACCAGCAACGCGTTCGCGACCTCATCACCGCGTCGACGGTGTACGACGGCGTCGCCCCCGTCGGTGATCAGGTGCTTCGCGAACTCGGCCAGGACCGCACCCGGCATCTGCTCGCCGCCACCGACGGCGACATCCGGGGCTACCTCAACCTGACTCCCGCCGGCGACGATGCCCCGCCGATGGCCGAACTCGTCGTGGACCCTGCGGCGCGGCGCCGTGGTATCGGGTCGGCCCTCATCCGGGCCGCGCTTGCCGCGGGCGGCTCCGACACCCGAATCTGGGCGCACGGCAACCTCGCCGCGGCCAGGGCCACGGCCGCGGCGCTCGATCTCGTCGCCGTCCGCGAGTTGCTCCAGATGCAGCGACCGCTGGCGGATTTGCCGCCGCCGGTGACAGCCGACGGCGTGCGTCTGACCACGTACGCCGGCCCGCGGGACGACGCGGAGGTGTTGCGGGTGAACAGCGCGGCGTTCTCCTGGCATCCCGAACAGGGTGGGTGGACCGGAGCCGACATCGCCGAGCGGCGCGGCGAGCCGTGGTTCGACCCGAATGGCTTCTTCCTCGCGTTCGAGGAAAACACCGGTGAATTGCTCGGATTCCATTGGACCAAGGTGCATTCCGCGTCGCTCGGTGAGGTCTACGTGGTGGGGGTGGACCCCTCGGCGCAAGGGCGCGGGCTGGGTGCTGTGTTGACGTTGACGGGTCTGCACCACCTGGCCGAGCGTCTCGGAGGTGAGGCGCACGTGATGCTCTACGTCGAAGCGGACAACACCGCGGCGGTGAAGACGTATCGACGGCTCGGTTTCGAGGTGGTCAATTCTGATGTTGCGTACGCCGCCCCCGCTACGCCTCACCTGTGAAGTCGCTGAACCTGTTCACTTTTCGTTAACCCAGCATCCGCTATCCGTCCACCGCGGACGCATACGTTGCCGGAGAGTTCGAGCCGTCTGGGAACGTTCGAGGAAAGTGGGATAAGTGAAGCTCAACATCATCGGCAAGTCGTTCGGTACGACTGTCTCGGTCGCGGCGATCGCCGCGCTGACGCTCGCCGGCTGCGGTAGCGACAACAACGCGCCGTCGGGCTCGTCGGAGTCGGGGTCTGCGTCCGCGTCTGCTGCCGACTGCGGCGGCAAGAACGCCGTCACCGCCGAGGGCTCGACCGCCCAGCAGAACGCGATCGCGCTGTTCAATCAGGTGTGGAGCCAGAAGTGCCAGGGCAAGAACCTCTCCTACAACCCCACCGGCTCCGGCGCGGGCCGCGAGCAGTTCGTCGCGGGCAACGTCGACTTTGCCGGCTCGGACTCGGCGATCAAGGAAGAGCAGGCGGCGCAGGCTGCCGAGCGGTGCGGCGGCAACCCGGCGTGGAACCTTCCGCTGGTGTTCGGCCCGATCGCGATGGCATACAACGTCGAGGGTGTCGAGGGCCTGGTGCTCAACGGAGACACGCTCGCCAAGATCTTCCAGGGGCAGATAACGAAGTGGAACGACCCGGCCATCGCGTCGCTCAACGAGGGTAAGACCCTGCCGGACGTGAACATCACCCCGATCTACCGCTCCGATTCCTCGGGCACCACAGACAACTTCCAGAAGTACCTGGAAGCCGCCTCGGGCGGCGCCTGGACCAAGGGCGATGGCAGCGAGTTCCAGGGTGGCGCCGGTGAGGGTGCCCAGAAGTCGGCCGGCGTCGCGCAGGCCGTGCAGGCCACCCCGGGAGCCATCGGTTACGTCGAGAAGGGCTTCGCCGACCAGGCTGGCATCCCCTACGCCCAGATCGACAACGGCAGCGGCCCCGTCGAGCTGACCGACGAATCGGCAGGCAAGGCCATCGACGCGGCCAAGTTCGCCGCCGAGGGCAATGACCTGACGCTGGACCTGGCCTCGCTCTACGGCACGCAGGAAGCCGGCGCCTACCCACTGGTGCTGGCCACCTACGAGATCGTCTGCTCGAACGGCTACGACGCCGAGACTGCCGAGGCCGTGAAGTCGTTCCTGACGGTCGCCGCCAACGACGGTCAGAGCGGACTGTCGGCCGCGGGTTACGTCCCGCTGCCGGAGAAGTTCAAGGAGCGTCTGCTGACGTCGATCGACGCCATCGGTTCCACCGCTTAGTTCATTGGCGCAACTGCCGTACCGCGGCGAGGATGGGTGCTTGACCGAATGACCGACAAGCTCGATGGAACTGCAGTGACCACACCGAATCCGTTGGAGTCGGGGTCGGGGGAGGCGCTCGCCGCCCCCTTCCCCGAGCCGGCACCGATTTCGACCGACCCCTCGAAGAATTCGAAGGTTCGCCCGGGCGACCGCATCTTCCGCGGACTGGCCGAGGGGTCGGGCGTCCTCATCGTGGTGATCATCGCCGCGATCGGCTTCTTCCTGCTGTGGCGCGCCATCCCGGCGCTGGCGCGCAACGAGGAGAACTTCTTCCTCTACAGCGGTACCTGGAACACCTCCGACACGTCGGCGATGAGCTTCGGCATCCTGGACCTGCTCCAGGTGACGGTGTTCGTGTCGTTGTTCGCCTTGGTGATCGCGATGCCCATCGCCCTGGGCATCGCGATCTACCTGACGAATTACGCGCCGAAGCGAGTGTCGGGCCCGCTGGCCTACATGGTCGACCTGCTTGCGGCCGTGCCGTCGATCATCTACGGCGTCTGGGGTCTGTACGTGCTGGCCCCGGCCATCAAGCCGGCTGCGGTGTGGCTGAACGAGAATCTGAGCTGGGTCTTCCTGTTTGCGACCGGCAACGCGTCGGTGGCGGGCGGCGGCACGATCTTCACCGCCGGCATCGTGCTCGCGGTGATGATCCTGCCGATCATCACCGCGGTGACTCGCGAGGTGTTCGTGCAGACCCCGCGCGGCCAGATCGAGGCAGCGCTGGCGCTCGGCGCCACGCGTTGGGAGGTGGTTCGCACGACGGTCCTGCCGTTCGGCATGTCGGGCTACATCAGCGGCGCGATGCTCGGTCTCGGCCGCGCCCTCGGTGAAACCATCGCGCTGCTGATCATCCTGCGCGGCACCCAGGCCGCGTTCAACTGGTCGCTGTTCGATGCCGGTTACACCTTCGCCAGCCTCATCGCCTCGGCGGCATCGGAATTCAACGATCAGTACAAGGCGGGTGCCTACATCGCGGCCGGCCTGGTGCTGTTCATCCTGACCTTCGTGGTGAACACGCTGGCGCGTGCCGCGGTTGCCGGAAAGGACCGGTCAGCCTCATGACCTCTTCAACTCTGGATCAGCCGGTGAAGGTGCCGACCTTTCAAGGGGTCAGCGGCCGGCGCAAGTTCAGCAACAACCTCGCCACCGTGTTGGTCACCGCGTCGGTGGTGATCGCGCTGGTACCGCTGGTGTGGGTGCTCTACACCGTGGTCGCCAAGGGCATCGGGATCGTCCTGAACAGCACGTGGTGGACGAACTCGCAGGCCGGCATGACCGCGTTCCAGGCGGGAGGCGGCGTCTACCACGCCATCGTCGGTTCACTGCTGCAGGCGGCGGTCTGTGCCGTCATCTCGATCCCCATCGGCGTGTTCGTCGGCATCTACCTGGTGGAGTACGGCGGCGGTACCCGCCTCGGCAAGATCACGACCTTCATGGTCGACATCCTCACCGGTGTCCCGTCGATCGTGGCTGCACTGTTCATCTATGCGCTCTGGGTCGCCACTCTGGGCTTCGAGCGGTCCGGCTTCGCCGTGGCACTTGCGTTGGTGCTGTTGATGATTCCGGTCATCGTGCGTTCCACCGAGGAGATGCTGCGGATCGTGCCGATGGATCTTCGCGAGGCCAGCTACGCCTTGGGCGTACCGAAGTGGAAGACGATTGCGGCCATCGTGGTGCCGACCGCGCTGTCGGGCATCGTCACCGGAATTCTGCTGTCGCTGGCCCGCGTCATGGGCGAGACGGCGCCGCTGCTCATCCTGGTGGGCTACTCGCAGGCGATGAACTTCGACCTCTTCGGCGGTTTCATGGGCTCGCTTCCGGGCATGATGTTCGACCAGACATCGGCCGGCGCAGGCGCCAATCCCATTCCGACAGACCGATTGTGGGGTGCCGCGCTGACGCTCGTCGTGCTCATCGCGCTGCTGAACGTCGGTGCGCGGTTCATCGCCAAATTCTTTGCCCCTAAAAAGGTCTGAGTAGGAGAAACTTTCATGGCCAAACGTCTCGACCTCAAAGACGTCAACATCTACTACGGCAACTTCCACGCTGTCGCCGGTGTGTCGCTGTCGGTGGAGCCGCGCAGCGTCACGGCCTTCATCGGGCCCTCGGGCTGCGGAAAGTCCACGGTGCTGCGGACGCTGAACCGGATGCACGAGGTGATCCCCGGCGCCCGCGTCGAGGGCTCGGTGCTTCTCGACGGCGACGACATCTACGGCGCCGGTGTCGACCCGGTCGGTGTCCGCAAGACCATCGGCATGGTGTTCCAGCGGCCGAATCCGTTCCCCACCATGAGCATTCGCGACAATGTGGTAGCCGGGCTCAAGCTGCAGGGCGTTCGCAACAAGAAGACCCTCGACGAGGTCGCGGAGCGTTCGCTCAAGGGCGCGAACCTGTGGAACGAGGTCAAGGATCGCCTCGACAAGCCGGGCGGCGGTCTGTCCGGCGGTCAGCAGCAGCGGCTGTGCATTGCCCGCGCGATCGCGGTGCAGCCCGACGTGCTGTTGATGGACGAGCCCTGCTCGGCGCTAGACCCGATCTCGACGCTGGCGATCGAGGATCTGATCTCCGAGCTCAAGCAGGACTTCACCATCGTGATCGTCACGCACAACATGCAGCAGGCGGCACGCGTGAGCGATCAGACGGCGTTCTTCAATCTCGAGGCGACCGGCAAGCCGGGTCAGCTGATCGAGATCGACGACACCGAGAAGATCTTCTCCAACCCGACGCAGAAGGCGACCGAGGACTACATCTCGGGTCGTTTCGGATAGTCACCCCTCTGCGCGAGCAGACACGAAATCGCCCCATTTCCGAGGAGATGGGGCGATTTTCTGTCTGCTCGCGTGGGGAACAGAGTGTCAGTGGGCGGTGGGCAGCTCGTCTTCCTCGACGGTGCGGCCGGTGACCTGGAAGATGACCCGCCGGGCCACCTCGACGGCATGGTCGGCGAAACGCTCGTAGAAGCGTCCGAGGAGCGTCACGTCGACGGCGGCGGCAACCCCGTGCTTCCATTCACGGTCCATCAGAACCGTGAACAGGTGACGATGCAGGTCGTCCATCGCATCGTCCTCTTCGCGGATTCGCGCGGCCTTCTCCGGGTCGCGGGTGATGAGCACTTCCTGAGCGCTGTTCCCCAGTTCCACTGCGACGCGGCCCATTTCCGCGAAGTAGCCGTTGACCTCCTCCGGCAATGTGTGCTGGGGGTGGCGGCGGCGGGCGATCTTCGCGACATGCAGTGCGAGTGCGCCCATTCGGTCGACGTCGGCGACGATCTGGATCGAGCTGACGATGGCACGCAGATCTCCGGCCACGGGTGCCTGCAGCGCGAGGAGGACGAACGCCTCTTCCTCGGCGCGGGCGCTCAGGGCGGAGATCTGATCGTGGTCGGTGATCACCTGTTCGGCGAGTGCCAGATCGGCTTGCAACAGGGCCTGCGTCGCTTTCTCCATGGCCGCCCCCGCAAGCCCGCACATCTCGCCGAGTCTGCTGGTCAGGGCATCCAACTGCTCGTGATAAGCGGTACGCATGCACCAACCCTACGGGCTGGCGTCGCCACCGTCACGACGTGGACGGTGAACGAAAGGTGAATGCCACCTGCCAAAATGCCCCGCGCGGCTATTCGCAACTGGTGTCGGCGGCGTTGGTCACGGTCAGATCTTCGGGCAGCTCGGTCGTGGGCGCCTTGGTCCCGCGAAGGACGGTCAGCTGGTACGGGGAGCCGCTGGGGGATGGGGCGCCGACCGAATCGAAATCGCTGCCGAGGACGACCTGCACCACGTCGCCCATCCCGTTGACACGTTCAGTGGTTGCGTTGGCAAAAGAAGACGCCACCGTCGCCGCGGCTTCTTCGTTGCCGGCCGAAAAGAACACCGTCGTCTGTGACAGCGGACCCGGATAGTCGTCCGGGGTCGTCACGTTGAACCCGTAGGCCTGCAGCGCACTGGCCGCCGTCGCCCCGAGGCCGGTCTGCGCGGTCGAGTTCGACACCTGCACGGTGACCGTCTCCGGCTCCGTGACGATGGCGTCGACGACCTCCTTGCCGTCCTGCTGTCCGTTCTCGGCAGGTGACGGGCTGGTCAGAGATTCGGGGGTGCCGGGTACCGGCGTGTTGTCGGCGTTGCGTTCCTCGGGTAGCGGGTCGTCGTTGATGATCGCGTCGAACAGTGCCCGCATGTCCTCGGTGCGGGGGATCTCGTTGCCCCATTCGTCGGCGTAGCCGACGGTCGGCACGGTGATGAAGGTGATGCGGCCGGCGGTGACACCCTGCACGGACTGGCCGAGGTCGACGAGATCCTTGGTGTCGACGTTGTCGACGTAGCTGTCGCCGATGAACATGTTGACCACGTTGTTCAACTTCGACAGCGAGAAGAACGTCTCCTTGGAGATCAGCGAGCGCAGCAGTGACGACAGGAACAGCTGCTGGCGTTTGATGCGGCCATAGTCGCCGTTGGTTTCGGTGGTGACCTGACGCGCGCGCACGTAGTTCAGCGCGGTGTGGCCGTCGACGATCTGCCGGCCGGCGGTGGGCAGCACGGTGCCGAGCTCGTAGTCCTCGATCGGGGTGGTGCTGCACACCTCCACACCGCCGAGCGCGTCGACCATCTTCGAGAAACCGACGAAGTCGACGGCCATGAACCGGTTGACGTGCAGACCGGACAGCTTCTGGATGACCTTGACCAGGCATTTGGGCCCGCCGACCGCGAACGCCGAGTTCAGCTTGTACTCAGTGTAGACCTCTTCTTTGCCGTACATCGGGGACTCTTCGTCCATGATCGGCCCGTACTGCCGGGTCTCGGGATTCCACGGCTCGCATTTCATGGGTTCGATCTCGAGGTCGCGCGGAAACGACACGGCCACAACACGTTTGCGATTGGCCGGGATGTTCACCAACATCACGGTGTCCGAGCGGGCCCCCGCGGCGTCCTCGGTGGTGCCCGCGCCGATGTCACTGTTCTGGCCGATACGGCTGTCGGTGCCGACGATGAGGAAGTTCTCGTCGCCGAACTGCGCGTTGGGATCCACGATGTCGCGGGAGTCGGGGTCCAATGCCGACACCCGGTTGAGCAGGTTGTTCTTGGCCGACTGCCATTGCCAGGCGCCGCCGGTGAGCACCAGTGCAAAGACCGCGACCAATGCTGCAGCGACCCGCCCGGCCATCGCCACACGCTTGTGATCGCGGCGCGGGGGCGCCGTGACGTGCTTCGGTCGCAGCGCGGTCAGATTCGGCAGCTCCGAAGGGCGCCCGTCGAGGGCAGGCAGGATCGCGGTGTCGAGGTCGTCGCCGTCGGGGTAGGGCTCGGGCTCGGGGTGCACCACGAACTCGTGCTCGGGTTCAGCGCGGTGACGCTTCGGTTCGGCGGACGGTGCGCCGCCGTTGATCTTGGCGATGAGGTCGGCGACGGTGACGGGACCGGTCGATTCGCGAGGGAGTGTGGACGGGGATTTCTCCCGGGGTTCGGAGATCTTCCGTTCCCACGGCGCGGCGCCTGGCGTCGGCCGCGGTGATCGGGTACTCCAGTCGGAGACGGGTCTGTCGGTGGCCCCGTCATCGCTGTCGGAGCGGCCAGGAGTGGCAGCGGCGTCCTCCATGTCGCCGTCACTCATGTTTTACCGGCCTTCCAGCTTCCACGGCTTGTCGCGGTGTGTGCGCGCCATTGCGCACTGGCACGCAGATCGCCGTGTGCCCGATAACTGTCATAAAGCACTGGTGCCGACTCCGCCACCGGAGCCGGGCAATTGATCCCTCATCGTACTGAGACATCCTGAGAGACCTCCAGTCGAAGCCTGGTGTCTATTCCCTCTCGAACATCTCTCGAAACCGCTTCGAGACGATCTCGGATTGGTTTCGTCGCTGGTCAGCCGCCCGAATGCATCACGTCGGCACCCGCGGGCACCGTGCAATCGTCGGGGTCGTCGAGCCATCCCTCGGGCAACGTCACCGAGGCCGGGGAACCCTGGCGCCCCCGGGGGCCGTTGGCCGCGGCGGGGAACGGGACGTCCGGGTCGAGCTCCGCGAGCAGGTCGTCGAGTTCGGAAATGGTCTTGACCAGTGCCAACGATCGGCGGAGGTCTGCCCCTGCGGGGAACCCGTGCATGTACCACGCGACGTGCTTGCGGATGTCCCGCATGCCTTTGTCCTCTCCGAAATGCGCAGCGAGCAGCTCGCCATGTCTACGAATGATCTGCGCGACCTCGCCGAGGGTGGGCGGTGTCGCGGGCGCAGTCCCGGTGAACGCGGCCGACAATTCGGCGAACAGCCACGGCCGCCCCAGGCAGCCCCGGCCTATCACCACGCCGTCGCAACCCGTCGCGGCCATCATGGCCAGCGCGTCACGAGCGTCGAAGATATCACCGTTGCCCAGTACAGGAACATTCGTGACGTGGGCTTTCAAGGCGGCGATCTGATCCCAGTCGGCGCTGCCCGAGTACCGTTGCGAGGCGGTGCGCGCATGCAGCGCGACCGCGGCCGCTCCCTCCTCGGCCGCGATACGCCCGGCATCGAGGTGTGTGTGGTGTTCGTCGTCGATCCCGATCCGGAATTTCACGGTGACCGGAATGTCGGTGCCTTCGGTGGCCTTGACGGCGGCAGCCACGATCTGCCCGAACAGTCGGCGCTTGTACGGCAGTGCGGCGCCGCCGCCGCGCCGGGTCACCTTGGGCACCGGGCAGCCGAAGTTCATGTCGATGTGATCGGCGAGGTCCTCGTCGGCGATCATCTTCGCGGCTTTGTACGTATTGACCGGATCCACTGTGTAGAGCTGCAGCGACCGCGGTGACTCCTCCGGCGCGAATGTGGTCATGTGCATGGTGACGGGGTGGCGTTCGACGAGCGCGCGGGCGGTCACCATCTCACAGACGTACAGGCCGCTGACGGTGCCGGCCCGCGCCAGTTCGAGCTCGCGGCACAAGGTGCGGAACGCGACGTTGGTGACCCCGGCCATCGGAGCGAGGACCACGGGGCTGCGCAACGCGATCGGCCCGATCCGCAAGGATCGGGCCGCGTCGACGGTAGGGGTTTCTACGCTGATGACGACACCAAGAGGTTCTTGGCCGCCTTCTTCTCGGCCATCTGGCGCAGGCGCTCTTCGCGACGGTGCTTGGCGATCTCGAATTTGTCGACCGCTTCCTGCAGTTCTTCGACCAGCAGGCCGAGATCGTCGCGCAGGCGGGCGCTGTCGCCGTTGAAGTCCTCGCGCTCGAAGATGCGCCACTTCTTCAGCACCGGCATCACGATGTCGTCGAGGTGGATCCGCGGGTCGTAGACGCCGCCGGAGGCGATCATGACGGCGCGCCTGCGGAAGTCCGGGATCGTGTATCCGGGCATCTTGAAGTTGCGCAGCACCTTGTGCAGCGACCTCATGGCCTGGTCGGGTGCGATCTCGAAGCCTGCTTCGGACACGTCGCGGTAGAAGATCATGTGCAGGTTTTCGTCGGCCGAGACGCGCTGCAGGAGCTGGTCGGCGACGGGTTCCTCACACGCCTTGCCGGTGTTGCGGTGCGAGACGCGCGTCGCCAGTTCCTGGAACGTCACGTAGATGACCGAGTCGAACAGGCTCTCGGCGAACAGATCTGCCTCGACCTGCTGGTTCTGGCCGGGTGAGAAGCCGCGCGTCATCTGCTCGATGCGCAGCATCTCCAGTTCGACGGGGTCGACGTTGCGGGTGACGACGAGGTAGTCCCGCAGTGCGATGCCGTGACGGTTCTCTTCGGCGGTCCACCGGTTCACCCAGAAGCCCCATGGGCCGTCCATGGTGAAGTTCATCGCGATCTCGCGATGATAGGACGGCAGGTTGTCCTCGGTGAGCAGGTTCACCAGCATCGCGACGCGGGCGACGTCGGACAGCTGCGACTGCTCGGGATCCCAGTCCTGGCCGCCGAGCGCATAGTAGTTCTTGCCATCAGACCATGGGATGTAGTCGTGCGGGTTCCAGTCCTTCTTCATCCGCATGTGACGGTTCACGAGGGGCTCGACGACGGGCTCGAGTTCCTTCAGCAGTTGCAGGTCGGTCAGGTCTTTCGACACGACACCTCCCAGTTATCTGTACCTGATGGTTGCACTCAATATATCTGTGTATCCCGGTGACATTCAAGCCGCCGCGCCGCAGCGCACATGCAGGTCGCGGGCGTGTTCAGGTCACCGCTCTGCTGAGCAGTAGCTCAGCGCAATGGTCGATGAACTGCTCGCGAGTCGCGTCGAGCCTGCCGTCGAGATATGCCGTGAACAACGCAGTGAGTGCCCCGATCAGGCCTGTTGCAACCATCGCCTGCGTGGTGGGGTCGGTGATCTGGGTGAGGTTGCGTTGCAGCAACTCGATGAAGTTCGGCATCCACCGGGCGCCCGATCGGGCCAGAACCGGTTCGGCCTCTGGTGCGAGCAGCAGCACCCTGCCGCGGGCGGGATCGTCGATCATCAGCGCGACGAACCGCTCGACGGCGTCACGCATGCTCTCGGATTCCATCAGCGTCGACATGGCCGCGGCGCAGACGTCGTCGTAGACCGCTGCCACGTATTCGTCGCGATCGGCGAAGCTCTCGTAGAAGTAGCGCTCGGTCAGGCCTGCGGCCTTGCAGACGGCGCGCACGGTCAGGTTGGGTCCGCCCGGACTGCCCAGCAGGCCGATGCCTGCGGCGATGAGTTCGTCGCGCCGCAGCGCTTGGCGATCTTCCAGCGGGACACCCGACCATCTCCCGCGTCGTTGACCGGACGGCACGCTCCTCCTAAGCTCCATAGTGACAACGTGTGTAGTCAAAGTTTCGTGATTCGTCGGCGAAGAGAGCAGTAGTGACCCAAGATACGTCTGCGGCATGCCCTGTGACCAGCGCATCCGGCGCCGAGCCGGATGTCTCGGCGGTGGGCTGCCCCGTGACCGGAGGTGGCTACGACGCCCCGCCGGTGCCGCTCGGGCCCGATTCGCTGACCTGGCGGTACTTCGGGCAGTGGACGGGAATGCTGCAGGGTCCGTGGGCCGGGTCGATGCAGAACATGCACCCTCAACTCGGCGCCGCCGTCGCGCAGCACTCCATCTTCTTCATGGAGCGAATGCCGCGGCTGTTCCGATCGGTGTATCCCATCGGGGGAGTGGTGTTCGACGGGTACCGAGCCCCGCAGACCGGGTCCGAGGTCCGCGACTACCACATCGGGATCAAGGGTGTCGATGAGCAGGGCCGCCGGTACAGCGCCTTGAACCCCGAGGTGTTCTATTGGGCGCACGCGACGTTCTTCAAATCGACCCTATTGGCCGCCGAGTGGCTGGGCGGTGGGCTCACCGAGGCGCAGAAGCGGCAGCTCTTCGACGAGCACATCACGTGGTACCGCATGTACGGCATGAGCATGCGGCCGGTCCCGAAGTCCTGGGAAGAGTTCTGTGAGTACTGGGATCACATGTGTCACAACGTGCTTGAGAACAACTGGGCGGCCAGGACGGTGCTCGACCTGTCCACGATGCCGAAGCATCCGTCGCTGGAGTGGCTGCCTGACTGGCTGTGGCGTCTGAATCTCAGTGCTATGCAACGGTTTTTCAACTTCACCACGGTCGGCCTGTTCGACCCTGCCGTGCGGGAGCTGATGGGTTACAGCTGGTCACCCTGTCAGGAACGCGCGCATCGGCTGTTCGGGAAGGTCGTCTTCCACGTCGTCAAACTGTTTCCGAAACGCGTGATGATGCATCCGCGCAAGCGCTCGGCGTGGGACCGGGCCACCGGAAGACTGCCGGTCGACGCACCGCTGGTGCAGACCCCGGCGCGCAACCTGCCCCCCGTCGAGTACCGCGACGACCCGCACTTCTACTGCCCGAAGGTCTGACCGCCGCGCAACGTACTGCCGTGGCTCGATCCAGCCGCCCGGCCGGGAGATGTCGGGATAGCCGGTCGACGAGCCACCATCGGGTGACGACGGCCGAAAGGTCGGTGAACTCCGCTGTCGCGAATCGATCTTGATCATACGATTCGCGTGACAACCTGCCGCCGTCCGAAGCGAGGTCTCCGTGACCTGGGAAGTGTTCGCAGCCATGGTGCTGCTCGTGATCACGGTTTTCGCGTTGGCGTCCCGGGCCACCGCCAAGAACCCGGCGGGCAAGACCCGAGGGGCGCGCATCGCCGTCGTCAGCGGCGGGCTGACAGTCCTGGTGTTGATTCTCGGCTGTACGACCATCGTGTCCACCCGCAACATCGGCGTCGTCACCACGATGGGCAGACCCAGCGGCACCTTGTCCAACGGCCTGCATGTCAAGGCGCCGTGGCAGAAGGTCACCGAGATGGACGGCGCCATCCAGATCGACAACCACACAGGCGAATACGCCACCACGGTCAGGTTGGGCAACAATTCCACCGCCTACGTCGACAACAGCGTGCGGTGGCGCATCCAGCCTGCGGCCGCCGACGAGTTGTTCCTCGACTACCGCGACTTCGCCAACGTCCGGGAGAATCTGGTCACCCGGGAGTTGCGTGCCGCGCTCAACGAGGTCTTCTCCGACTTCGACCCGCTGGCGCCGGAGAACGTCGAGGGCACCGACATCCAGGCACTCGGCGACGACGTGGCCGAAAACCTGCGGGCGAAGGTCGGCGATCAGGTCGACATCATCAACGTGATCATCCCGCTCGTCAGCTACGACGAGGCCACCCAGGGCCGGATCAATGCGCTCAACGCCGAACGCGCGAACACCCGAGTGGCCGAGCAGCGCGCGAAGACCGCCGCAGCGGAGGCCCGCGCCAACGAGATCTTGGCCGCATCCGTGTCGGACAGTCCGAACGTGCTGGTGAGCAAGTGCCTCGACGCGGCGCGCGAGGCCGCGATCAGCCCGCTGGGGTGCTGGCCGAACACATCTGTGGTCCCCACGGTGCCCGCGCGTTAGGTTTGCGTTCACCGCCGACCGGTTAGCTTGGAGGTATGCAGGCGCCGGAGATCCTTGGCGGCCGCTACCAGTTGGGGCGCGTTCTCGGCCGCGGTGGCATGGCCGAGGTGCGCGAGGCCTGGGACAAGCGGCTGGGCCGTCCGGTGGCCGTCAAGCTGCTCTATCCCGCGGTCTCCCTTCAGCCTGATACGCGCAGGCGCTTCGCCACCGAGGCGCGAGCCGCCGCCGCGCTCAACCATCCGCATGTCGTCGCCGTCCACGACACCGGGGTGCACGACGGCAGGCACTACATCGTCCTGGAGCGGCTGCCGGGGCAGAACCTGGCCGACGTGCTGGCGCGCAACGGCCCGCTGCCGGCCGACCACGTGCGGGCCATCATGAGGGATGTGTTGTCGGCGCTGAGCGCGGCGCACTCGTGCGGAGTCCTGCACCGAGACATCAAGCCGGCCAACATCCTGTTCACCGAGTTCGGCGGTGTGAAGATCGCGGACTTCGGCGTGGCCAAGAGCCCGGACACGCCGCAGACGCTGACGAACCGCGTCTTCGGCACGATGGCGTATCTGCCCGCCGACCGGATCGCGGGCAGGCCCGCGACACCGAGCGACGATCTCTATGCCCTGGGCGTCGTGGCCTACGAGGCGCTGACCGCCCGGCGTGCGTACCCGCAGGAGAATCTGACCGACCTGGCCGACGCGATCGCCGCCGGCGCGCTTGCGCCGCTGTCGACTCTGCGGCCCGACGTCGACCCGGCGTTGGTGACCACGATCGAACGCGCGATGGCCCGCGATCCCCGGTGGCGGTTCGTCACGGCGGAGCAGATGCGGGCAAGTCTGGAGGCTCCCGCGCCGGCGCCCCGCCGCGCCGGTGCGGTGCTCGCAGCCGGGGCAATTCTGCTCGTCCTGGTGCTGGCGGGATTACTGGTCGCCGTGTAGTGAATCAGCCGCCTGACCTGCGGATATAGCTTCGCTCACCAATTGGTCGCGGTCGCGTAACGATCCGCGCGTCGAGTTCAGTTCTGCAGTTCGATGGTGTATTTTGCGCGATTTTTCGTTATGTTGCTGGGCGTGGGTCGGCACTCCCTACCGAAGAAGCGGCGTAATCCGTCCGTGTACGCGTTGACCGCGCTGGCTCCCGCGGCCGTCCTGCTGATGTCTCAGAGCGACACGAGCCCGGCTTCCGAGGTCGTCGAGGCTGCGCCGCCCGCCTCCGCCCCGCCGCCCGTCCTTCCCAATGCCGCAGCGCCCTGGAACGTCGAGATCGTGGCGGCAGGCGCACCTGCATCCGGACCGCCCCTCATCGTCGATGGCGGCCCGACGGCGGAGTCGGCCTCGCTGGCTTCCGCGTCGCGCTGGCGAGTGGTGAGCCGCGCGCTGCCCGCCGGAGTCGCACCCGAACGCGGACTGCAAGTCAGGACGATCCTGACCGCGCGCAGCATCAGCGAGGTCTTCCCGGAGATCAACAACATCGGCGGGGTGCGTCAGGACGCGCTGCGGTGGCATCCCGAAGGCCTGGCGCTGGACGTGATGATCCCGAACCCGAGCTCGGAGGCCGGCATCGCGCTGGGTAACCAGATCGTCGCCTACGTGCTGGACAACGCGAAGCGCTTCGGCATCCAGGATGCGATTTGGCGCGGGGTGTACTACACCCCTGGCGGTGCCCGTTCCGGCGGCTACGGTCACTACGACCACGTGCACATCACGACGACCGGCGGCGGCTACCCCGACGGCGACGAGGTCTACTACCGCTGACTTTGCACCGCGAGCGCGCGTGTCTGCCCGGCGACACGCCGTTCACAGCGGGCATTGAGCGCGCGCTCGGCGGGGACGACCGCAACGAAAAGGCGGAGCGCCATGCAATTTCTCGTGGACAGCAATCTCGGACTTCCGGTGGACGAGAAACCCTGGAGCGACTTCCTCGCCGGCCTCGGCATCGCGACAAGCCTCACGAACGACCTCCCGGAGCTGGACGGCAGCGTCGCACGGCACGAGCCCGACATCGTGTTCATGCCGATCTCGGATTTCCACCGTCTCGTCGCCACGGGTGACGACTTCTACCGCGGCCTTGCGATCGTGACGTCGAAGCGCACCGGCAGCACGAGACTTCCGAGCGTGCTCGTGGTGCGCATAGACGATCCAGCCGGCGGCATCGAAGACCTGCGCGGGGCGACGTTCGGCTACATCAACACGTCGTGCTCGTCGAGCTACTTCTGCCCGGCGATCGTGCTGAAACGCGTGGGCCGCGATCTCCGCGACTTCTTCGACCTGCGCGCGACGGCGCCGTGGCAGGGACAGATCGACGCCGTGATCGACGGAACCGTGCGCGCCACGATGGTCGTCGAGGACATCTGGCGGGCGACGCCGTCCAACGCTGACACGACGAAGGTCATCGGCCGATACGACGACGCGACCGGCGCGGTCGTTGTGGTCGGGGTAGCTGTCGACGAAGGCCTGCGCGAGAAGCTTCTCGATGCATTGGTGTCATGGCAGCCGCGGTCGGACGCGTTGTTCGGGCCGTTCACGCAGTACCGCGACGAGGACGTCGCCGCGTTCTTCGCCGACATGGCGCGGCTGCCCGCCGGCTTCTGACGGCGGGCCTGTGGTGCCCCCAGCAGGGCTCGAACCTGCGACCTGCGGATTAAAAGTCCGTAGCTCTACCAACTGAGCTATAGGGGCAATGTCTTGTGGACTGCAAAAGGATACGGCACGCAGCCCGTTTGAGGATTTGGGTGTCCGTACCCTAAGCTATCGAAGCTCCCAACGGCATGAGAGTTGCGAGTGCCCCGGAGGAATTCGGAATAGGCCCCCATCGTCTAGTGGCCTAGGACGCCGCCCTTTCACGGCGGTAGCACGGGTTCGAATCCCGTTGGGGGTACACGCGACGACCACTACGGTGGGAGGAGCAACACAGTAAGGCCCTGTGGCGCAGTTGGTTAGCGCGCCGCCCTGTCACGGCGGAGGTCGCGGGTTCGAGTCCCGTCAGGGTCGCCATCACGGCGAGGCACTTGCAGGCAAGTGATCGGTGCCGTCCGGCCAGGTAGCTCAGTTGGTACGAGCGTCCGCCTGAAAAGCGGAAGGTCGCCGGTTCGATCCCGGCCCTGGCCACCACGACTTCGGGGCATGATGGTCTGCGATGATTCGTCTCCTCGCTTCTGCCCTCCTTTTCTCCGCATGCGCGACGCTGGTTGCGCCCGTCGCGTCCGCGCAGCCCGACAGCACGCTCGTGGATCTGGTCGACGCCGCCACCCGCCGCCTGCAGGTCGCCGAACCGATCGCCGCGAACAAGTTCCACACCGGCGGGCTGATCGAGGATCCGGTACGTGAGCAGCAAGTCCTGGACGCGGTGTCCGCGGAGGCAACCACCCTCGATATCGATCCGGCGTACGTGTCGACGGCGTTCCGTGACCAGATCGATGCGACCGTCGCGATCGAGTACACCCGGCTGGCCCAGTGGAAGTTCGATCCGGCCGTCGCGCCCGTCGACTCGCCCGACCTGGCTTCGTCGCGCGGTGTCATCGACGCGCTCAACCGCGAGATGGTGACGCTGATGGCCGACGAGTGGGGCAAGCTGCATTCGCCGGCCTGTCGCGCCGAGCTCGACCAGGCCAAGGCGACGGTGGTGCAACAGCGCGGCCTCGATCCCCTCTACCGCCAGGCTATCGACTTCGCGACGCGCAACTACTGCCGTTAGAGCATGGAAACATGTCGGGTGAGATGAAGGATTTTCGCCAGCGGCTGCTCGACGCCCTTGAGGAGTCGATCGCCGAGGACGGTTACCCGAAGACCACCGTTGCCGACATCGTGCGGCGCGCCAGGACGTCTCGGCGCACGTTCTACGAGCATTTCGACAGCAAGGAAGCATGTTTCGTCGCTCTGCTGTCGGACGCCAACGCCGATCAGATCCGGCAGATCTCGGAAGCGGTCGACCCCAGCGCTGCGTGGCAGAAGCAGGTGCGGCAGGCGATCGAGGCGTGGATCTCCTCCGGTGAGGCGCGTTCGGCGTTGATGCTCAGCTGGATTCGCGACGTGCCGTCCCTCGGGGCCGTTGCCCGTGAACTTCAGCGCGACGCGATGGACAACTTCATCGACATGGTGGGAACACTGGGCGCAACCGACGAATTCCGGGCAGCGGGCATCGGTCCCGTGTCACGCGGACGCATCATCATGCTGCTCGGCGGCCTTCGGGAGCTCACCGCGATCACGGTGGAGGAGGGCGGCAGGATGAGCGACGTGACCGATGAGGCCGTCGATGCGTCCATCGCGCTACTCAGCCCGCCCGGGAGCTAGGAGCTTTCGGCCTTCGCGCGCTCGAAGAGCGTGGGGTCGTGGGCGCACAGGATCCTCAGATCGGGCTCCTGGCGCCGGTACAGCTCGACAAGTCGAGAATGGTTGTCCCTCACCTTTTTTCGGTCGTTGGCGACGGCCATCTCGAAGCCTGCCAACGCTTTCGGCATCGGCGGGTTTCCGCCCGTGATCTGACTGATGTGGAAGAACGCGTCGCCGGCGTGCAGCAGCCAGCGGTCACCCGCGTCGACGGCCACGCACGCGTGCCCGTCGGTGTGCCCGGGAAGGGACACCATCGCAAAGCCGGGCCCGATCTCGGTCAACTCTCGTGCGGCGGCGAATCCTCGCCATGGCTCACCGTCGATGTCGTGCTCGACGATTCGCGGCCCGTGCGCCCACTGCGAGGACTGATAACGCATCCGGTTGGCAATCGAGCGAGAACGCATGGCGCTGAACGCTTCTAACGCGGTGACGTGCACCTGGGCGTCGGGGAAGTCCGCGAGCCCGCCGATGTGGTCGAAGTCGAAGTGGGTGACGATGATGTGGCGGACGTCGGAGAGCGCGAAACCCATCAGGGGGAGTTGGTGTGCAGCGGTCTCCGTGTGGTCGAGCACCGGTCCGAGGATCCTGCGCCGTACCCGTCCGAACTCGCCGGGGTTGGCGCAGTCTCGTGTGCCGAAGCCTGAATCGACCAGGACCAATCCGGCGTCGGACTCGACCACCAGCACATGGCACACCACGTCTGGGGTGGCCACGGGTCGTAGCGTTCCGCAGTTGAGGTGATGAACTTTCACAAACGTCCCCCCGACGTTGGTTACTTCAGGCCAGTCAACGGACTCACCGGCTCGTAAGTCAAATCAGACGATCGTGTTCGCAAGTCCGGGCGGCCGGGTGGGGTAATTTACGCACATGGTCCGGCCTGCTCAGACGGTGCGCAGCGAGCGCACGAGGGAAGCGCTACGGCAGGCCGCCGTGGTGCGCTTCCTCGCGCAGGGGGTGGAGGAGACGACGGCCGAGCAGATCGCCGCCGATGCCGGGGTGTCGCTGCGCACGTTCTACCGGCATTTCGCGTCCAAGCACGACCTGCTGTTCGCCGACTACGACGCGGGCTTGCATTGGTTCCGGTCCGCGCTGGCGGCGCGCTCGCCCGACGATCCGATCATCGAATCGGTGCAGGCCGCAATCATGGATTCACCGTACGACGGCTGGGCGGTGACCAAGATCGCCACGATGCGGTCCCAGGAACTCGACGCCGGCCGCATCGTCCGGCACATCCGGCAGGTCGAGGCGGATTTCGCCGAAGCGGTCGAAGAGCACATGACCAAAACCAACGGCGCGTCGCCGGGCACGGATGAACGGATGCGCATCACCGTCACCGCGCGCTGCATCGCTGCCGCGGTCTTCGGGGCGATGGAGGTCTGGATGCTCGGCGACGACAGGTCGCTCCCCGAACTGGACCGGCTCTGCCGCCATGCACTCGAGCTGCTACGCACCGGGATCGAGGACCCGAACTAACCGCGCCTATGTTTTGTCATTATTGACAAAACATGACCACCGTGTCAGCCTCAGCGCATGACGGACTTCGACGCGATCGTCGTCGGTGCGGGGCACAACGGTCTCACCGCAGCGGCACTCATGCAGCAGGCGGGGTTACGCACCCTGTGCCTCGACTTCAAGCTCTACGCCGGCGGGATGGCCTCGACCGTCGAACTCTTCGACGGATTTCGGTTCGAGATCGCCGGCTCGGTGCAGGTGCCCACCTCGGCGGTCGTCAGCGACGCGCTCGGGCTCGCAGACCTGCCGACCGTCGACCTCGACGTCATGTCGGTGCAGTTGCGCGGCATCGGGGACGATCCGGTGATCTACTACACCGACCCGATGAAGCTGTTGAACCACCTCAACGAGGTGCACGGCGCCGAGGCAGTCAACGGCATGGCGGGGTTGATGGCCTGGTGTCAGGCGCCGACGAGGGCACTGGGGCGCTTCGACGCGGCGCAGGCCCCCAAGACGCTGGACGAGATGTTCGCCTGTGCCACCAACGAATTCGAGCGCCAGGCCATCAGTGACATCCTGTTCGGATCGGTCACCGACGTGCTCGATCGCTACCTGCCGGACCGCGAGAAGCACGGCGCGCTGCGCGGCATGCTCGCCTTCCTGGCAGTCAACACCACCTACCGCGGGCCGTGCACGCCCGGCAGCGCCGCGGCACTGGCATTCGGGCTCGCCGTGCCGGATGAGAACGCGACGCTGATCAAGAAGTTCGTCGGCGGCATGGGTGCGGTCACCGAGCACCTGCTTCAGATGTTCACCGCGGCGGGCGGGGAATTGCGCCTGCGCAGCAAGGTCGACGAGATCCTTGTCGCAGACGGACGCGTGACCGGGGTGCGGCTGGAGGACGGGTCGACGCTGACAGCGCCGATCGTGGTGTCCAATCTCGCGCCCGACCTGACGGTCAACAAGCTCATCGACGGTGGCGCCGTCCCTGCCGAGCTGCGGGAGCGATTCGCCCACATCGACCATCGGGGCAGTTATCTGCAAATGCACTTCGCGCTGGATGGGCCACCCACCTTCGCGGCGCCCTACGAGGTGCTCAACGACCCCGAATACCAGTCGGCCATCGGTATTTTCACCACGCCCGAAGAACTTCAGCAGCAGTGGGAGGACTCGCAGCGCGGCGTCGTGCCCGCCGATCCGGCCATCGCACTGCAGATCCCGTCGGCCAACGATCCGGATCTGGCGCCGCCGGGCAAGCATGCGGTGTCGGCGTTCTCACTGTGGTTCCCGCTCTCCGAGCAGCGCGCCGGCTACGGCGAGATGAAGGCCGAGATGGGGCAGCGGGTGATCGACAAGATCACCAGGCTAGCACCGGACTTCGAGAGCCTGATCCTGCGCCACACCACGTTCACGCCCAAGCACATGGGCACCATGTTCGGAGCGCCGGGAGGCGACTACTGCCATGGTCTCATCCATCCCGAGCAGATGGGTCGCAACCGTCCCGGGCCGAAAGGCTATGAAAACCAACCACTTCCGATCGACGGCCTGTATTTGGCGAGTGCCGGCTGTCACGGCGGCCCGGGCATCACGTTCATCCCGGGCTACAACGCGGCCCAGCAGGCGCTCGCTGACCAGGGTTAGGCGGATTTCACTCGGTGGCGGGGCCAGTCGGCGTGGCGCCGCCCTCGTCGGACCAGTCGTTGCCGTCGTCGTCGCCCTTGGACGGATCGGTGACCACGTCATCGTCGGTGTTCGCAGGTGCCGTGTCGGTCTCGGTGGTTTCTGGCTTGTCTTTCGTCACCGCGGTGTACTACCCCGCCACCGGCGGGTTCATTCAGCCGCGGCCTGCCTGCAGTTGAGCCATCCAGTCGGTGGGCACCCGGCCGCGGGGCCCCGGCACGGTCTCGTCGGCGGGCCTGCTCTCCGGCGGGGCGAGCTCTGGGCCGTCGTAATAGGAGTTGGTGTCGTAGTTCCAGAACCAGTCCTCGCCGGGTTCGAACGACCGGATGATGGGATGCCCGCTGGAGCGCCAGTGCGCCGACGCGTGCTTGGCCGGAGAGTCGTCGCAGCAGCCGATGTGCCCGCATGCCGCGCACCGTCGCAGGTGCACCCACCAGCCCCCGTCGGCGTCGCACTCGACGCAGCCCGTACCGCTGGGAGGAACCGTCGGATCTACAGTGCTCACGCCTGCGAGCCTACGGGTGCAGTCCCGTGATCTCGATCCGAATGCCGACCGCGGTGGTCTATGGTCTCGCCATGGCAACCAAGGACTCCCGCGAGGTCGTAATCGACGCCACCCCCGAGCAGATCCTCGACGTCATCGCCGACGTGGAAGCGACGCCCGACTGGTCGCCGCAATACCAGAAGGCTGAGGTGCTCGAGCGATTCGACAACGGTAGGCCCAAGCAGGTGAAGATGACGGTCAAGGCGGCGGGTCTGACCGACGAGCAGGTGATCGAATACACCTGGGGAGACAACGAAGTCACGTGGACGCTGGTCTCGGCGGGCCAGCTGAAGGCGCAGGACGCCGGGTACACGCTGACGCCCGAGGGCGCGAAGACACGCGTGCGGTTCGACATCTCGATCGACCTGTCGGTGCCGCTTCCCGGGTTCATCCTCAAGCGCACGATGAAGGGTGGCGTCGAGACTGCCACCGAGGGCCTGAAAAAGCAGGTGCACAAGGTACTGAAGGGGTGAAAGCGGGCCCGCTCGCCGGGATTCGGGTCGTTGAGCTCGGTGGCATCGGACCCGGTCCGCACGCGGCGATGATGCTCGCCGACCTCGGCGCCGACGTGGTGCGGGTGCGTCGCCCGGGCGGGCTGCAAATGCCTGCCGAGAACGTCGACCTGCTGCACCGCGGCAAGCGGGTCGTCGATCTCGATCTCAAGACCGAACGTGAGCAGCTGCTGGCCCTGATCGCCAAGGCTGACGTGCTGATCGACGGCTTCCGGCCCGGTACCTGCGAGCGGCTCGGCATCGGGCCGCAGGACTGCGAAACCATGAACTCCCGGCTGGTTTTCGCGCGCATCACCGGATGGGGTCAGCACGGTCCATTGGCGATGTCGGCGGGTCACGACATCAACTACCTGTCGCAGACGGGCGTGCTGTCTGCCATCGGCTACCGGGACCGGCCGCCTGTCGCGCCGCTGAACCTGGTCGCTGATTTCGGTGGCGGCTCGATGCTCGCGCTGGTCGGCATCGTCGCAGCGCTCTACGAGCGTGAGCATTCCGGAAAGGGCCAGGTGATCGATGCCGCGATGGTCGACGGGGTCAGCACGCTGGCGCAGATGGCGTGGACGATGAAGGCAACCGGTGCGCTGCGCGACGAGCGCGAGTCGTTCCTGCTCGACGGCGGTGCCCCGTTCTACCGCACCTACGAGACGGCCGACGGCAAGTACGTGGCGGTCGGTGCGATCGAGCCACAGTTCTACGCGCAACTGCTCAGCGGACTCGAACTCGACGCCGACGAGCTGCCTCAGCAACTCGACCGGTCGTCATATCCCGCGATGCACCAGTTGTTCGCCGAACGGTTCGCAACGAGGACCCGCGACGAGTGGACGGAGGTCTTCGAAGGCACCGATGCCTGCGTCACACCCGTCCTGACGTGGCGCGAGGCGGCGGCCGGCGAGCATCTCCGCGCCCGTGGCACGATGATCACGGCGCACGGCGTCGATCAGGCTGCTCCCGCACCGCGGTTTTCGCGGACGTCGCCGGGTCCGGTGGGCCGGCCACCGCAGGCGGCGTCGCCGATCGAGCGGATCGGCTGGTAATCGAGGTTAGCTGCAGAATCCTCTGCGCAAGGCCTCTCGCTTTACTACGATTTGCTCCCATGGCGGTGCGAGCTTCCAGCGAAGTGGAGATCGAAGCCCCGCCGGAGGCGATCATGGACGCCCTGGCGGACATCGAGGCGGTGGCCTCGTGGTCGTCCCTGCACAAACAGGCACAGGTGGTGGATCGCCATCCCGACGGCAGACCGCACCACGTCAGGACGGTCGTCAAGATCATGGGTCTGTCCGACAAGGAGATGCTGGAGTACCACTGGGGTGACGACTGGGTGGTGTGGGACGCCGAGCAGACGTCGCGGCAACGCTGCCAGCACGGCGAGTACAACCTGACCCCCGTCGGCGAGCAGCGAACACGGGTGCGCTTCGATCTGATCCTCGATCTCGCTGCGCCGTATCCGGGCTTTCTGGTGAGAAAAGCCAAGAAGATGGTGCTCGACGTGGCTCTGGAAGACCTGCGCCGTCGAGTCCTGGCAGTGGCGCGGTAGCGCGACAACTTCGGCGCCGCCGGAATACCTCGCTCCGGTGCGCAGGTTGGTCGGCATATGAGTGCTGAGATCGTGCTGTTCGGAAGTGCCGGTGCCGAGAATGCCGTCGACGACTACGTAGCCCAGGCGAGGCGCGCGCACGAACTGGGAGTCGGGCGGGTGTGGTTCGCGCAGCAGTTCGACCACGACGCGATCTCGCTCGCCGGCCTGGTCGGCGCGGCAGTTCCGGGGCTAGGCGTCGGCACCTCGGTGGTTCCGTTCAATCCGCGTCACCCGCTGACGCTGGCGTCGCAGGCCCAAACGGCTCAGGCCGCGGCTCGCGGCAACTTCAGCCTCGGCCTCGGGCTCGGCGCACACGACATCGAACGGGCCGCCTTCGGGGAGTCGTGGCCGAACACCATCTCGCGCCTGCGGGAGTATCTGACCGTCCTTCGGTCTGTATTCGACACCGGCGCAGTCGATTTCCATGGTGACGAATTCACCGCCGCGCCCAGCTGGCCGGTCACGCTGACCGGCGGTTCGCCGGTGCCCATCTATGTTGCGGCGATGGGGCCGAAAGCACTCCACACCACCGGTGAATTGGCTGACGGCACTCTGCCGTACCTTGCGGGGCCGCGGACCATCGAAGAGTTCATCGCGCCGACGATCACGAAGGCCGCCGCCGACGCGGGCCGGCCGGCGCCGAGGATCATCGCGTTCGTCCCAGCGCATCTCACCGACGACGTCGAGGCTGCGCGGAGCTTCGCGGAGGATCAGCTGGGGTTCTACGCCCAGATCCCCTCCTACCAGAAAGTCATTGCGCGGGAAGGGATCGACAGCCTCGCCGAACTTGCCGCACTGGGAGATGCGGACTCGATCAGCCGCACTCTCGCACGGTATCGCGATGCGGGTGCCACCGACGTGGTGCTGAGTCCGTTGGACCGCAGCACACCCGACGACGCGCTGTGGGAACTAGCCGGGGCGCTTTAGGGCCTGCAACCTGCGGATCGCCTCGTCCAAGGTTTCGTCGCGCTTGCAGAACGCGAAGCGCACCAGGTGTTTCCACTGGTCGGCGTGCGGAGCGGCGGGATCGCAGAACGCGGACATCGGAATTGCTGCGACACCGACCTTTTCGGGCAATTGCGCGCAGAACGACGTACTGTCGTCATAGCCCAGCGGGCGGGGGTCCACGCACAGGAAGTACGTGCCGAAGCTTTCGAACACGTCGAAGCCGATGTCGCGCAGCGCCGAACCGAGCCTGTCGCGACGGGCCTGGAACGAGGCGCACAGTGCATCGACCCAGGCGTCCTCGGTGGCCAGCGCGTGTGCCACCGCCGGCTGGAACGGCGCGCCGCCGACGTAGGTCAGGTACTGCTTGGCGGCGCGCACACCGGCGATGAGATCGCTTGGCCCGCAGGCCCAGCCGATCTTCCAGCCAGTCGCGTTGAACATCTTTCCCGCGCTGGAGATCGTGATGGTGCGCTCAGCCATCCCGGGATAGTTGGCCAACGGCCGGTGTTGTCTGCCGTCGAACACCAGGTGCTCGTACACCTCGTCGGTGATCACCAGCAGGTCGGCCGAGACGGCGAGCTCGGCGAGCCCGCGAAGCTCGTCGTCAGAGGCCACCATACCGGTCGGGTTGTGCGGCGAATTCACGATCAGCGCTTTGGTTTTCGGTGTGACGGCGGCGCGCAGGGCCTCGATGTCGATGGCGAATCCTCGGCCGTCCCGCCGCAGGGGAACCGCGCGTCGATGGCATCCGGCCATCGCGATGACGGGGGAGTAGGAGTCGTAGAACGGTTCGATCAGCAAGATTTCGGAGCCGGGTTCGACGAGGCCGAGCACCGAGGAGGCGATGGCCTCGGTGGCGCCGACGGTGACGAGGACCTCGGTGTCGGGGTCGTACTCGGTGCCGTAGCGGCGCTTGCGCTGGTCGGCGATCGCCTGACGCAGCGCCGCGACGCCCAGGCCGGGCGGGTACTGGTTGACGCCTTCGGCGATCGCGTTCTCGGCAGCCTTGAGCATTGCGGGCGGGCCGTCCTCGTCGGGAAACCCCTGCCCGAGATTGACCGCACCGACGCGGGCGGCCAGTGCTGACATCTCGGCGAAGATCGTCACCGCGTAGGGCTGCAGTCCGCGAACCGTCATGACAGTCGAGCCTATTGGTCGTGCTCGCAATCAGGTATTCGCGGTGGGTATGCTGCTGATCAGCGTCCCTACAATCGATTGCAGGACATGGCTCAGATAACACTCGGGGTGTTCAGTCCCTCCGTCCTGCTCGACGTGGCCCGCACGACCGGGGCGTTGGCCGCGGCCGGCCTCGACGTTCGTGACGTGCCGGTGCCGTCGTCTCCCGCCCAATTCGCCTCGCTGCGGTCCGGCGAATTCGACGCGGTCTTCACCAGTCCGGATAACGTGCTTGCGTATCGCTTCCTGCCCGCGAACCCCCTCGGCGAACTGCTCGATGTCGAGATCGTCGCGGGCCTCGACCGGGGACTCGGGCTGAGCCTGGCGGCGCGCCCCGGGCTCGACGGGTTGCTCTCGGGTGGACGGCTGGCCGTGGACATTCCCAACTCGGGTTTCGCGTTCGTCTGCTACGCACTACTGGAGGAGATCGGATCATCGCGCGACGACTTCGAGATCGTCGTCCTCGGATCGACGCCGAAGCGCGCTGCCTCGCTCCGAGCGGGCGAGTGCGACGTCACCGTGCTCAACGCGGGCAATGAGCTGGCGGCCCGCGCCGGGGGGTGCGCTCTGCTCGCCGATGTGACCCTGCTCGGTCCGTATCTCGGCACCGTGCTGGCGCGTGTTCGCGGCGCTGCGGGCGTTGGTGAGATCGAGCGGCTCCAGCGCGTGCTGGCCGAGGTGGCCGGGCGAATCAGTGTCGGCGAACTCGACGACGCCGCAGCGGATTCCGCAAGCCGGCTCCTGCATCTGAGCCCGGACAGCGCCGCCGAGCACGTGGCCGTGCTGCGTGACCCGTCCCGCGGACTGATCGACGGGGCCGTCGACTCGGCGTCACTGCACACCCTGGTCGGGTTGCGTCGCCGATTCCTGCCCGCACCCCAACTCGACGACTGCGTCACTCGATTCGACGAACTCGTGCGCGAAGAGGTCCTGATCTCCTGAAGCTCATTCCCTGACCGCGTATCTGGCCCGCGCGACGCTCGTCGCGAGCGCATACGCCACCGAGACCACCAGCGTGACCGCAAACAGCGCGTCGAAGCGATGCGCGCCGGCCGCGACGTTCCCGGCCGCTGCTCCGGCCGAGGCGCCGACGAACAGTGCGATCGAGAAGAACGACATACCCACGGCACGGGTGTCGGCGGCGGCGTCGGTCATCCAGGTCTGCATCGTGGTATGCCCGAGTGCCCACGCCAGCCCGAGAAGGATGGCCGCCGTGAGCACCGTGATCAGCGAGACATCAAGCGCGACAGCCACGTAGGCGCCGATGATCGCCACGCCGGCCAGCACCATGAGGACCCATGAAGGCCAGCGTCCCAGGATCAACTTCATCAGCTGGCTGGCGATGACGACCGCAGCGCCGAACGCGGCCGTCGCGGCGCCGGCGACCAGAACCGTCGCGCCTGTCTCCTGCAAGGCCACCGCGAGGTAGTTGAACACGCCGATCAGCAATGCTCCCTCGACGACGGTGAAGACCAGTATTGCTACAGCCCAACGGTTTACCGCGAGGCGTCGCAGTGAGGGCCCCAGCCTTTCCACGGTGTCGCCGGTCGCCTCCTTGAGTCGCGGCAGTCCCGGCATCAGTGCGAAGGAGAGGACGGCGACGGCGACGAAGGTCCATCGCCAGCCGAACCACTGGGCGATCGCGCCGGCGCCGATCGTTCCCGCCGCCAGGCCGAGTGAAATCGCGGCTGCCAAGTTCGCCGTCGCCACGGCGCGCTGTCTGAGGGGCAGAGTGTCGCCGTAGTAGATCAGCACAGTCGTGATGGTTGCCGCGAAGGCTCCGGCCGCGAGCGCCCGTATGACGCTGTAGCTCGCCGGATCCTGCACGAAAGCGGTGACCAGGTTGGCCAGCCCGCCGAGACCGGTGGAGACGACGAGAACCCGGATCCGGCCGTAGCGCGCCGCCAACGCGCTCCAGAACAGTTGGAAGGTTGCGTAGGACACGGCGTACACGGTCAGCGACTGACCGACAGCGTCGACCGGAACTCCCATGTCGTCGGCGATGACCGGGACCAGCGGCGGCATCACCGATCGGTCGACCATCGACACGAACGCAGCCAGGATGAGGATCATCCGGTTGACGCAGCCGCCGAGGGCCTGATGACGACGGTGTCAGTCGGTGGCATGCGGGCTCCAAAGAGGGTGCAATCGATTGCGGCCCACTATAGGGACTGTCGTGGGGTGGACGGAAATAGCCGGCCGGCGAGAGGGTGTCGATATGAGGGATCGGTCCACCTCCCCGCTTCACGGCGACCGCGGAACAGGGTGTTGACACCTCTCAAGGGCTGTGAAAGAGTTCACTGCAATCGATTGCATATGACCTGGGTAACATCTGGGAAGGTCGCGAAGGGTGCAATCGGTCTGACAGAGAGGTTGGACATGCGCTTTACCACTATGTTCCGCGCAATCGCGGCGACCGCCGCGGTAGCGCTCGCCGCGACAGGCTGCACCGCCGACGGTGGCGGTGAGAGCGACACCATCACCATCGGTGCGTCGCTGCCGCTGACCGGAGAGTTCAGTCAGGGCGGGCTCGACACTCAACGTGGCTACGAAGTCTGGGTCGAGATGACCAACGAGAAGGGCGGTCTGCTCGGCAAGAACGTCGAGATCATCGTCAAAGACGATGCGACCCAGCAGGAGACCGCAGTCAGCAACTACAACAATCTGATCTCCCAGGACAAGGTCAACTTGCTGCTGGGCAGTCAGTCGTCGCTGCTGAACATTCCCGCCTCGGCGATCGCCGAGAAGAACCGCATGCTGTTCGTGTGCCCGTCGTGTGGCTCGCCGGACATGTTCAACCGCGGCTTCAAATACATCTTCTTCTCCCAGCAGGCGATCGCGACCAACCAGGCGAAGGTGTTCGCGGAGTGGATCGCGAACCTGCCGCCGGAGCAGCGACCGAAGACCGCCGCCTACCCGACGCTCGACGATCCGTTCGCCGGCCCCGTGGTCGAAGGTGCCGAGAAGATCCTGTCGGCTGCGGGCATCCGGACGGTCTACAAGGACCAGTACCCCGCCACGACCAAGAATTTCGATTCGGTGGTCAACGCCATGCGGGACGCCGGAGCCGAACTGGTGGTCCAGGGCGCGCAGTTCGAGGACGGCGTCAACATGATCCGTTCGATGAACCGGGCGAACTACCAGCCGGCCTTCCTCTACCAGAGCAGCTCTCCCACCTACGGTCAGCAGTACCTCGACGCCGTCGGTCCGGACAACGCCGAGGGCGTGTTGTTCTCGTCGAGCTACAGCCCGCTGTCGGACACCCCGGACAATGCCGAGTTCGTCAAGCGCTTCACCGAGAAGTTCGGCCAGAGCCCGCCGGAAGACGCCGCCGACGGATTCGCCGCGGGGCAGGTGCTGTCCGCGGCCGTCAACGCGGTCGGTTCCATCGACGATCAGAGTGCACTCGCAGACTGGTTGCGCAGCAACAGCGTTGACACTCTGCTCGGCACGCTGAGCTGGAACTCCGACGGCAGCCCCAAGGGCGACTTCCTCGTGGGCCAGTGGCAGGACGGGGTCTCCCAGGTCGTGCTGCCCGACGACGTGGCCACCTCCGATGCCATCGTGCGCTGGCGTGGCGGCGCGCTCTAGTTCGCGGCGTGCCGACGGCCGACACCTTTAGGAGTTGCCTCCCATGACCTCCGTTGTCCAAACACTCATTCTCGGATTGCTGGTCGGCGCGCTCTACGCGCTGATGGCGTCCGGCCTGACCCTGATCTTCGGGGTCATGCGGGTGATCAACCTCGCCCACGGTGCGTTCGCCGTGCTGGCGGCGTTCCTCACCTTCACGCTGTGGCGCAGCCTCGGGCTCGACCCGCTGCTGTCCATTCCGATCGTCATGGCGGTGATGTTCGGATTCGGTTGGCTGGTCTACCTTCTGGTGATCCGCCACGTTCGGGGAGCGCACGTCACGATGACAGTGTTGGCGACGTTCGGCATAGCGCTGGTGCTCGAAGGGCTGATGGGCTTCATCTGGGGTAACACGTCGACCACCGTGGTCACCTCCTACACCGACGCCTCCATTTCCCTCGGGCCCCTGTACATCCCGCAGGCGATGGCGATCTCGGCGGTGATCGCGATCCTGGTGATGGGCGGGCTGTACCTGCTGCTGAACCGCACCTGGGCGGGCCGGGCCATCCGGGCCGCGTCGTCCAACGAGAGTGGCGCGCTGCTCGTGGGGGTGAGTGTGACGACCATCGCCGCGCTCACCTTCGCGATCGGCGTTGCCACGCTCGGCGCGGGTGGCGCGATGCTGTCCACGATCTATCCGTTCCTGCCCGGTACCCACTACCAGTGGATCGCAAGGCTTCTGGCGATCGTCGTGCTGGGCGGGCTGGGCAGCCTGCCGGGGGCGGTGCTCGGTGCGCTGGTGATCGGCGTGGGTGAGATGGCCGCCACCGCCTACCTGGGCGCGGAATGGCCTGTGGCCGTGCCGTTCCTGGTCATCATCATCGTGCTGATCACCCGGCCGCAAGGCCTCCTCGGCACACGCCTGCGAGAGGACGCCGTCGCATGAGCGACTCTTCGTTGAGAACCCGCCTGCTCGACCCGAGCCTGCACACGTGGGCGGCCCGCGGCTTCCTCGCTGTCGCGGCGGCGGTGATCCTGCTGTTCCCGCTGTCTCCGAGCATGTCGGCGCAGAACGTCGTGATCCTGTCGCTGGTGCTGGCCATCGGTGCCAGCGGCCTGAACATCATCACCGGCTTCACCGGCTACCTGTCGTTGAGCCAGGGCGCGTTCATCGGCATCGGCGCCTACGTTGGTGCGATCCTTGCGACCAAATTCCCCGATACCCAGCCGCTGCTGTGGGTGCCGGTGGCCGGCGTGGTCGCGGCTGTGATCGCGATGCTGCTCGGCCTGGTGACCTATCGATCCAGGGGGCCGGCGTTCGTCATCATCACGGTGGCGTTCCTGTTCCTGATCCAGTTCGTCGCGATCGAGTGGGTGTCGGTGACCAACGGCACCTCCGGACTGACATTGCCGTTGCCGGATTGGCCGGAGTCATGGGGCAATTGGCCGTTCCATCTGGCGCTCGTCGCGCTGCTGGGGCTGTCACTTCTGATGACGTGGTGGATCCGGCGTACCAAGTTCGGCATGGGTTTGATCGCGATCCGGGAGGACGAGGGCAAGGCCGGGACGATCGGTGTCAACGCGCCGGTCTACAAGCTGCTCGCCTTCGGCGCCAGCGCGCTGTTCGTCGGCATGGCAGGTTCGGTGTACGGCTACTACCTGTCCTTCGTCGACCCGATCGGCATGTTCTCGATCATCACCAGCGCGCTGATCGTGCTCGCGGTGATCCTGGGCGGTCGCGGCACGCTCTTCGGGCCGGTGTTGGGCGCGTTCATCATCCAGCCCGTCAACATCTACGCCAACCAGGCCTTCGGCGGGGGCAACGCCCGGCTGGTCCTGTTCGGCGGCTTGCTGGTGCTGCTGGTGATCGTGCTGCCCAAGGGCATCCTGCCGACGACGGCGGCGCTGATCGAGAAGGCGAGAACCAAAGGCACCGTCGGGCTTTCGGGGGCGCGACTCAATCCTCTGGACCGGCCGCTGGTTCGGGCCGAGATACGCAAACCGCAGCCGACCGGGAAGGCGCTGCTTGAGGTCCGCGGTCTGCACAAGAGTTTCGGCGGCAACCACGCCGTCAACGATTGCAGCTTCACCGTGCCGGAGGGATCCATCACCGCGCTGATCGGGCCGAACGGCTCCGGCAAGACGACGGTGTTCAACCTGATCTCGGGCACGATGACGCCGGACAAGGGCGAGATACTCCTGGGCGGCGAGCACCTGGAGCGCATGTCGCCGTGGTCCCGGGCGCACCACGGTCTGGGCCGCACGTTCCAGATCACCCGGCTGTTCCGCGAGATGACCGTCTTGGAGAACGTCGTCGCGCCGCTGCGAAGCTTCTCGGTCGGCCAGCTCGGGCTCGGTGCGGTGAGCGGTTCGGAGGCCGCGCGTGCCGGGGAACTCCTCGAGTTCGTCGGCATGGCCGCCTACCGTGACGCCCGCGCGGGAGCACTTTCCTACGGTCAGCAGAAGCTGGTCGAGCTCGCGCAGGTGTTGATGCTCGACCCCAAGCTGATCCTGCTCGACGAGCCGGCGGGCGGTATCAACCCGACGCTGATCGAGCGGATGGGCGACCTGATCAGGGAACTCAACGCCGGCGGCAAGACGTTCCTGCTGGTCGAGCACAACATGCCGTTCGTGGTCGGATTGTGCGACCCGATCAGGGTTCTCGCGCGCGGGGCGGTGATCGCCGAGGGCACCCCCGAGCAGATTCAGAAGAATCCGCTGGTGCTCGACGCTTACCTTGGCGACGACTACCTGCTCGAGGCGCCGTCGAAGGGATCGAAGGTGTCCGCGGAGAGGAACCCGGCATGATCAAACTCGAAGGGGTGGTCGCCGGTTACGGCGGCGGCAACGTCCTACAGGGGGTCGACCTGGAGGTCGGCGCGGGCGAGCTCGGTTGCATCGTCGGTCCCAACGGTGCGGGAAAGTCCACCGTGCTGCGCGCAGTCAGCGGCATCCTCAAACCCAGTTCGGGGCGGATCCTGCTGGACGGCAACGACATCACCGGCATGGCACCGCACGAGGTACTCGGTTACGGGGTGACCCAGGTGCCGCAGAGCAACGGGTTGTTCCCGACGCTCACCGTCAAGGAGAACATCCTGATGGGCGCCTACGTCATTCGTAAACAACGGTCCCTGGTGCGGCAGCGCTACGACGAAGTGCTCGGCATGTTCCCGCTGGTGCGGGACAAGACCGGCATTCGGTGCGGCAACCTCTCCGGCGGCCAGCGGCGGATGGTGGAGTTCGCCCGCTCCCTGATGCTCGACCCGAAGCTGGTGCTTCTGGACGAGCCGTCGCTTGGCCTGGATCCCAAGTCGCTCACCGTGATCGACGAGGCGGTCTCCATCATGCGGGCCAACGGCAAGGCGGTGCTGATGGTCGAGCAGAACGTCCGGTTCGGTCTACGGATGGCGTCGTCGGGCATCGTGATGGAAAGCGGTCGGGTGCTGCTCACCGGCCCGGCCCAATCCGTCCTGTCGAACCCCGAGATCGCCGACCTGTACTTCGGTGGCGCGGTGCATGCGCCCACAGGATCCGACGATGCGGCGTCCGACAACCCGGCCGCTCAACCCCAAGCCCGCTAGAACCAAAAAGAATAGGAAATCACGCGAATGTCTGCCTCAACTCTGAAGATCGGCTGGATCGGCGCAGGCCGGATGGGTGCCCAGCTCATCACCCGGCTGCTGGACGCCGGCTACGACGTCACGGTCTACAACCGGACCGCGGCCAAGGCTGCGCATCTGGCCGAGAAGGGCGCCAAAGTCGTGGGCCGGCCTGTCGACCTCGCCGACCGCGACCTGGTCTTTGCGATGGTGTCGTCGTCGAAGGACCTCGAGCAGGTGATGCTCGGTGACGGCGGTCTGCTGACCGGCGAGAAGTCCCCGCGGATCATCGCCGACTCGTCGACGGTATCGGCCGAGTCCAGCGCTCGCATCCGTGAGGCGGCGAACTCTCGGGGCTGCGATTTCCTGGCCACACCGGTCAGCGGCAACCCGAAAGTGATTGCGGCGGGCAAGCTTACGGTAGCGGTGTCGGGTCCGCGTGAAGTCTTCGAGTCGATCGAACCGGTTCTCGAAGTGTTCGGCCGCAGTGTCACCTATGTCGGTGAGGGGGAGGTGGCGCGGCTGGTGAAGATCGCGCACAACCTGATGCTGGGCGTGGTCACGCAGTGCATGGCGGAGATCACCGTGCTCGTGGAGAAGGGTGGGGTCAGCCGTGCCGACTTCCTGGCCTTCCTCAACGACTCGGTGATGGGATCGACGTTCACCCAGTACAAATCGCCGGCGTTCGTGAACCTTGATTTCACGCCGACGTTCACGATGGAGTTGCTGCAGAAGGACTTCGATCTGGGTCTGGAGGCCGCCAACGCGCTGAAGTCGCCGATGCCGATCGCGTCTGCGACTCGTCAGATCGTCGCGCAGGCGGCCGGTTCGGGGCTGGGCATCGACGAGGACTTCGCGACGCTGCTGTTGCAGGTCGCCAAGGGCGCCGGCATCGAGTTGACGCCGGAGAACGTTCCCGTCGACGACGGCCTGACCCCGGTGCATTCATGACCCGTCCCCTCGGTGCGCCCGGCCACATGGGTGTCGACTACGAGGAGCGGGTGGACTTCGCTCGGCTGCGGGACTATCGCATAGGCCGGGCCAAGGCGGCCCTGGAAGCCAGCGGGTGCGGTGCCTTTCTGTTGTTCGACTTCTACAACATCCGCTACACCACGCAGACGTGGATCGGTGGTGCGCTGGGCGACAAGATGATCCGCTATTGTCTGCTCACGCGCGACGGCGACCCGATTCTGTGGGACTTCGGGTCTGCGGTGCGTCACCACAAGCTGTACTCGCCGTGGCTGCCCGAGGAGAACTGGCGCCCAGGGTTTCTCGGCTTCCGCGGCGCCGTCGCACCCGATGCCGGGCTGATGCGCGACGCCGTCACCGAGATCAAGGGCATCCTCACCGACGCGGGGTTGGCGGACGCCCCGGTGGGCATGGACATCGTGGAGCCGCCGTTCCTGTTCGAAATGCAGCGACAGGGCCTCACTGTGGTCGACGCCCAGCAGAGCATGCTCGACGCGCGCGTCATCAAGTCGAACGACGAGATCATGCTCCTCAACCAGGCGGCCGCGATGGTCGACGGGGTCTATCAGGACATCGTCGACGCGCTCAAACCCGGTGTGCGCGAGAACGAAATCGTCGCGCTGGCCAACAAACGGCTCTACGAGCTGGGCTCTGATCAGGTCGAGGCCGTCAACGCGATCTCGGGGGAGCGGTGCAATCCGCACCCGCACAACTTCACCGATCGGATCATCCGGCCCGGCGATCAGGCGTTCTTCGACATCATCCATTCGTTCAACGGCTATCGCACGTGCTACTACCGCACCTTCGGCGTGGGTAGCGCGACGCAGAGCCAGCGCGATGCCTACAAGACGGCCAGGGAGTGGATGGACCGCGCCATCAACGCAATTCGCCCCGGTGTCGGCTCGGATCAGATCGCCCGATTGCTGCCCAAGGCCGAGGATTTCGGATTCGAGAACGAGATGGCGGCGTTCGGTTTGCAGTTCGCCCACGGGCTGGGGCTCGGGCTGCACGAGCGTCCTATCATCTCGCGGCTGAACTCGCTGGAGAATCCGCTGGAGATCAAGGCGGGCATGGTGTTCGCGATGGAAACCTATGCGCCGGCCTCGGACGGCTTCTCTGCGGCTCGCATCGAGGAGGAAGTGGTGGTCACCGACGACGGTCCGGTGATCCTGACGAAGTTCCCGGCCCAGGAACTCTTCGTCGCCAACGAGTACTAGGCGGGACCCCTTACCCGCCGCGAGTGCGGTTTGATACGCAGCACGCCCCGAAGGCGCGTATCAAACCGCACTTTCGCGTTCGGGTCAGGCCTTCCAGACCGTTTTGAGGTTGCAGAACTCGCGGATGCCCGCGGCGGCCAGTTCACGGCCGTAGCCGGAATCCTTGATGCCGCCGAACGGCAGCTCCGGGTAGGAGACCGTCATCCCGTTGAGGAACACCGCGCCTGCGTCCAGGTTTGCGATGAACCAATCCTGTTCGGCGGCGTCGGTACTCCACACCGCAGAGCTCAACCCGAACGTCGTCTGGTTGGCCACCCGGGCAGCCTCCTCACGGTCGGACACCCGGTACAGCGATGCGACGGGACCGAAGGCCTCTTCCAGCACGATGCGCATGTCGTCGGTGAGCCCGGCCAGCACGGTCGGGGTGTAGTAAAAACCGGGTCGATCGGGTGCGCTACCGCCGGCGAGCACCTCGGCGCCCTTGACGACGGCGTCGTCCACCAGTTCGGCCACCTCGTCGCGACCGGACTCTGTTGCCAGCGGGCCGACGTCGGTGGCCTCGTCCATCGGATCGCCGACCTTGAGCGCGTTCATCTTCGCGACGAACAGTCGGGTGAACTCGTCGTAGATGTCGGTGTGAACGATGAAACGCTTTCCGGCGATGCAGGATTGGCCGTTGTTCGAGACGCGGGCCTTGACAGCGACGGTGGCGGCCTGCTCCAGGTCGGCGCTGGGCATCACGATGAACGGGTCTGAGCCGCCGAGTTCGAGGACGGCTTTCTTGAGCGACTGGCCTGCCGTCGACGCCACCGAGCGGCCCGCGGGCTCCGAGCCGGTGAGCGTCACAGCCTTGACGCGGCTGTCCTCGATCACGGCGGCGACCTCGCGGGAACCGATGAGCAGCGTCCGGAACGACCCGGCCGGGAAGCCGCCCTTTTCGAACAGCTCGTCGAGGTAGAGCGCAGACTGCGGCACGTTCGACGCGTGTTTGAGCAGGCCCGTGTTGCCGGACATCAGCGCAGGGGCGGCGAAGCGGATCACCTGCCAGAGCGGATAGTTCCACGGCATCACGGCGAGCACCACGCCGAGGGGCTGCCACACCGTGCCCGCGGCGGAGGCGGACACCGTGGAGGGATCGCTGAGTTCTTCTGCAGCGAGGAAGGATTCGGCATTGTCGGCGTAGAAACGCATGTTCTTGGCGCACTTGAGCACCTCAGCGCGCGACTGAGCGATCGGCTTGCCCATCTCGAGGGTGATCATCTCGGCAGCCCGGTCGACATCGGCTTCGAGGATGTCGGCTGTGGCATGCATCCACTCGGCGCGCTGTGCGTAGGTGGTGCCCCGCAGGGCCTGCGCGGCCTCGAAGGCCTGCGCCACCCGTCGCTCGACCTCGGCGCTGTCGTGCGCCTCGAAGGTGTCGACGGTCTCGCCGGTCGCGGGGTTGATGGTTGCGATCGCCATGGGGGAATCCTGTTCGTTGCGGGGTGGTTAGTCGAAAACTTCTGGGTGACGGGCGAGCTGGCGCCGGGTACGCCGGATGTGGCCGAGCAGCACGCGTTCGGCTTCGTCGGCGTCGCGTTCGCGGATCGCGGCCACCAGCATGTGGTGCTCGTCGTGCAGGATGCGGTGGCTGTCGTCGTCGAGCAGCCGCGTGAAGGCGCGTCGGTAGTGCTGGGTGGTGTTCCACAGCCGCTCCACCGTCGGCCCGAGGAACGTGGTGTCCGCGCCGGCGTAGCTCAGCAGGTGGAACTCGCGGTCGTCCTCCAAAAACTGTTCGACGTCGCGAGATCGCCGCATCTTCTCGGCCAGTTCGGCCATGCGGTCGATCTGGTCCTCGGCAAGCTGCGGCAGACTGTAGCGCAGCAGCAGCGGTTCGATTTGCTCGCGCACCTGGTACAGCTCGACGCATTCGTCGAGACTCAGCCGCGCGATCCACGCTCCCGCGTTGGCCACCGTGGTGACCAACCCGTCGGATTCGAGTATTCGCAACGCTTCTCGCACCGGTACCCGGCTGGCGCCGTACTGACTGGCCAACTCCTCCTGCCGCAACCGGGTTCCCGGCGGATACACACCGTGCAGGATCGCAGCGCGCAGTTCGTCGGCGACGCGCGCGCCGGTGACTCCGTCGCGGACCTGGGGTTGGTTCATGGGCGCATCAGTCGGCCGGATGGTTCGGATTCCACAGCAGGACCTCGGCGTCGGCCTCGTAGGCCTTCCCATCGGGAAAGCTGACGAGCTCGAACTGCATGCCCCACGGGCTCAGAAAGTACACCCAGCGCTGGCCTTCGCTGGCGTTTCGGCTCGCGGTCGGATCTCCGAGCACCTGCAACCCCTCGGAGCGCAGGTACTCGACGGCGGCATCCATGTCGTGGACGTAGAACGCCAGATGGTGCCCGCCGATGTCGCTGTTGCGCGGCTGTGGAGCCTGCCCGTCGGCCGAGGCGTACTGGAACACCTCGAAGTTGGCGCCGGTGCCGCACCGGTAGAACCGCAGCTCTTGCATGACCGTACGGGGATGGACGTTGAGATGTTCCTGCATCCAATCGTCGTCGTGAGCGTATGGGCCCAGGGTGTAGACGTGGGTGCAGCCGAGGACCCTGACGAAGAAGTCGTGGGCTTGCTCAAGGTCGGGCACGGTGAAACCGATGTGATCGGTGCCGACCAGTCCGGGCAGAGGCATTGCATCATCCTTACTGGATCCAATTACGTCTACCGTACGCCTTTTGGCGGCAATTCAAAACATAATCTGGCCAAAGTGGATCCAATCGAGCTAGGGTAGGACGTGCGCCACACCCGTCCCACCGGGGTGTCCGTTCGATGGAGATGAGGGCTATGCCTACCGAAACCCGCCTGGAAACCGGCGCCCCGTGGATCGAGCTGTCGACCACCGACGAGGACTGGCAGGCGGCTGATCCGACGCTGCTGGGCACGATGCTCTCCGAGCTGCACCTGATCCGGGCATTCGAGGAGACCGTCCTCGACCTCGCGGGCGAGGGCCTGGTTCACGGTCCGGCGCACTCCAGCATCGGCCAGGAGGGTGGCGCGGTGGGCTCGATCGTCGGCCTGCGTACCACCGACGCGGTCAACGGCTCGCATCGAGGCCACCATCAGTTCCTCGCCAAAGCGCTGAACCACGTCAGCGGTGGCACCATCGATCCCGCCGCCGCGGTGACGCCGAAGATTCAGCGGGTGCTACAGCGCACGCTCGCCGAAATCCTCGGCCTGGCACAGGGCTTCTGCCGTGGCCGCGGCGGCTCCATGCATCTGCAGTGGTTCGAGGCTGGGGCGCTGGGCACCAACGCGATCGTCGGGGGCGGAGTCCCGATGGGGGCCGGCAACGCGTGGGCGCAAAAGCACAGCGGCACCGATGATCTGACCATCAGCTATTTCGGAGACGGCTCAAGCCAGATCGGTTCGGTGCTGGAATCCATGAATCTCGCGGCCGCCTGGAAACTGCCCTTCTGCTTCTTCATCGAGAACAACCTGTACGCGGTGTCGACCCGCGTCGACGAAATCAGCGCCGATCCGCGTCTGTCGGTGCGTGGCCAGGGATTCGGTATCCCCGGGTGGCGCGTCGACGGGATGGATCCACTGGCCGTCCATCTGGCCGTCGAGCAGGCAGCCCGGCGGATGCGCAGTGGGGGCGGTCCCGCCGTCGTCGAGGCGCAGGTGTACCGGTTCTTCCATCAGAACGGCCCCTACCCCGGCAGCGCGTTCGGGTACCGGCACAAGGACGAGGAAGCCCAGTGGCGCAGCCGCGATCCGCTGGACAGGACCGCCGCCGAGATGATCAAGCTGGGCCTCATCGACGACGCCGGTGTGGCCGAGTTGCGCAGGCAGGTGCAGGACGCAATGAACACCGCGGTGTCCGAGCTGCTTGAGCCGGATCCGGACTCGCCGGGTAAGCGTCGCATTCGGCCCGAACTGTGGCCCGACCCCGGATTCGTCAACGTCGGTGTCCGGGGCGATGCCAGTGAGCTGCGGTCCCTGGACGTCCTTGAGCCAACCACCTACGAAGGTTCCTGGCGGGCAACGAAGTTCGTCGATGCGGTGTCCGGAGTGATGGACCGCAGGATGGGGACCGACGACCGCATCGTGATCTTCGGTGAAGACGTTCACCGCCTCAACGGCGGAACCAACGGTGCCACGAAGGGCCTGGCCAAGTACGGCGAGAACCGTCTCGTCGGCACCCCGATCAGTGAGAACGCGTTCACCGGACTCGGGGGCGGGCTCGCCCTCGACGGACGGTTCCGGCCGGTCATCGAATTCATGTACCCCGACTTTATGTGGGTCGCCGCCGATCAGGTGTTCAACCAGATCGGCAAGGCCCGGCACATGTTCGGCGGCGACAACCCCGTGCCGCTCGTCCTGCGCACCAAGGTCGCAATGGGATCGGGCTACGGCTCGCAGCACCTGATGGATCCCGCCGGAATCTTCGCGACCAGCCCGGGCTGGCGCATCGTTGCCCCGTCGACGGCCGCAGACTATGTCGGCCTGATGAACGCCGCTCTGGCACTGCAAGATCCGGTGCTCGTCATCGAGCACGTCGATCTTTACGGCACCGCGGACCACGTGCCCGACGGCGACCTCGACTACATCATCCCGCCGGGTCGCGCGGCGATCCGCCGTACCGGCAACGACGTGACCGTCATCAGCTACCTGTCGATGGTGGCCCGCTGCGCGGAGGCGATCGAGCAGACCGGTATGGATGCCGAGCTGATCGACCTGCGGTGGCTGGACCGGGCGTCGCTCGACTGGGACACCATCGAAGCCAGTGTGCGCAAGACGAATGCGGTGCTGATCGTCGAGCAGGGTGCGCGGGGCACTTCCTATGGCGGCTGGCTGGCCGACGAGATCCAGCGCCGGCTCTTTGACTGGCTGGACCAACCCGTCGAGCGAGTCTCCGGTGAGGAGGCATCGCCGAGCATCTCAAAGGTCCTCGAGCGGGCCGCCATCGCGGGCACCGAGGAGATCGTCGCCGGGCTGGAGAAGATGCGTGTCGCGATGGGTGATCTCTGATGGCCACCGTGGTGCGGATGCCGGAAGTGCTCGCCAACGCCACCGAGGCTACGATCCAGACCTGGTTGGTGTCGGTGGGTCAGGAGATCTCTGTCGGAGATCCGATTGCCGAAATCGAGACCGACAAAGCGGTTGTCGAGTATGCGGCCGAAGTCGGGGGCGTGCTGACGAGGCTGCTCGCCGACCCCGGGACGCCGATCGCGGTCGGCGACCCCATCGCGGTGGTCACCGCACCGGGGGAGACCGACGAGGTCGACGCCGACGTGCGTGACCCCGAGTCGGGTGCACCGGTAATCGAAAAGGTGGCCGAGAAGGTCGTTTCGGAGAAGGGAGAGGCGCGGGCGAGCCAGAACGGCCGTCGCCTGTTCGCAACCCCTCTGGTGCGAAAGATCGCCCGCGAGCGAGGCATTGACCTCGCATCGGTGTCCGGAACAGGTCCGGGCGGGCGCATCGTGCGCCGCGACCTGGACCGGCTCCCGTCTGCTCCGGTGCCGGTTGCTTCCCCGCCCGTCGAGGAAAAGGGCTCGGCTGAGGGCGATTTCGTCGATGTGCCGCTGACTGCGATGCGAAAGGCGATCGCGCGGCGACTCACGGAGAGCAAATCCACGGTGCCGCACTTCTACGTCACCGCGGACTGCCGGGTGGATGCGCTGCTGGAGTTGCGCCGGGCGATCAACGACACCGGCACCGCCAAGGTTTCGGTGAACGACTTCGTCGTGAAAGCCGTTGCCGGGGCACTTGTCGAGGTGCCTGATGCCAATGTCGTCTGGAACGGCGACTCGATTCGGCGGTTCACGGGCGTCGACATCGCGGTCGCCGTTGCGGTGGACGGCGGACTGCTCACCCCGGTGCTGCGTGGTGTGGACCGATTGCCGATCTCGGGGGTCTCCGCCCAGACCGGTGACCTGGCGTCGCGTGCCCGCGCGGGGAGGATCAAGCAGCACGAGCTCGAGGGTGGCAGCTTCTCTGTCTCGAATCTGGGCATGTACGGCGTCACGGAGTTCTCCGCGATTCTCAACCCGCCGCATTCCGGGATCCTGGCTGTCGGTGGGGCCGTGCAGAAGCCGGTGGTTGTAGATGGCGAGTTGGCCGTCGGCACGGTGATGACCGTGACGCTGTCAGCCGATCACCGCGTCATCGACGGCGCGGTGGCCGCGCAGTGGATGGCGGCGTTCGTCCGTCGGATCGAGAACCCGCTGACGATCCTGATCTAGGGCGAGAGGCCGGCAAGTAACTGCGTTGAGCCGCCGTTCTTTTGGTGCCGGTTTTGTCGGGGGGTGTCGGTAGAGTCGCTTGTATGTTCGAAGGGCTGCCGGATTCGGTGTCGTGTGCCGGGATGGCCGATGCCGAACTCGACGCCGCGATCGCGGCGTGGACCGACGCCATCGCCTCAGCATCAGCGCACCGGTTGTTGTTGATCGCCGAGAAGACCCGCCGCAACTACGACGACGACTGGGAGTGCCAGGAAGACACCGAGGCCGCCTGGAATTCCGCGGCCGCCGAGATCTCGTTGGCGTCCCGGATTTCTCACGGACGTGCCTCCGGTGACATGGAGGTCGGTCTGGCGTTGACCCGGCTACCCCGTATCGCTGCGGCGTTTCTGGCCGGGCAGATTTCGGAGTTCCTGGTCCGCCGGATTGTGCACCGGACTGCCAACATTCAAGACGCTGAGGTGTTGGCCGAGGTCGAGGCTGAGATCGTCGAGCGGGCGGTGCACTGGGGTGGATTGTCGAAACAGAAACTCGACGACGCGATTGATGTCTGGGTAGATCGTCATGATCCGGCGGCGCTGCGTCGGACCAGGGCCCGGGTCCGCGACCGCGGGGTGAGCATCACCGAAAGCACAGAGGGTGTCACCGAGATCATCGCCCGCCTCAAAGGCCCTGACGCTGCGCTGTACTGGCGTCGGCTCACCGTGATGGCCCAGGGGGTGTGCCCACAGGATCCGCGCACCCTGGATCAGCGCCGAGCTGATGCCCACGGCGCGATCGGAGCCGGGTTCTTCCACCTGGCCTGTGAATGCGGCACCCCCGGCTGCCCCGCGGCCGTGGACGACGGTCGCGGCTCGGCTGTGGTGGTCCACATCTACGCCGAAAACGCCGCGCTGACCGCACAGCCCGATCCGCTCACCGACGGCGACGATCCCGAATGCCGTGCCATCAACAACCGCGCCGACGGCGAAGGCACCCCAGCCGAGGGCAGCGACACTTCCGACGACGGCGACGACCCCGAGAGCGCCGAGGACCCCGAGAGCACCGCCGAGGACACCCCAGCCGAGGGCAGCGACGTTGCTGACGAAACCGATCGACCCGCAGCGTTCCTGCGGCCCCCGCCCGGAGTGATCGTGGGGTTCGGTCATGTACCCGCCGCAGAGATCGCCGCCCGCATCGCCGCCGGGGCTGACCTCCGGCATCTAACCCCGCCAGGAATCAAGCCCCAGAACCGGTATCGACCCAGCACCGCTCTCGACGAGTGGGTGCGCGCACGGGATCTGACATGCCGATTCCCCGGCTGCGATCGCCCCGCCGCCTACGCCGATTTCGACCACACCACCCCCTGGCCGGTCGGCCCCACCCACCCCTCAGCCGGCAAACTGCTGTGCCGCCAACACCACCTCGCCAAAACCTTCTGGCCGGGCTGGTCAGACGCCCAGCATCCCGACGGCACCATCATCTGGACCACCCCCACCGGACGCACCTACACCACCCGGCCCGGCTCCGCGCTGCTGTTCCCCACCGTCAACACCACCACCGCGCCGCTGGACCTCCCCGCGCAGCCACCCACCAGCGCGGACAAGATCCGCACCATGCCTACCCGGCGGAAACGTAACCGCGCCAAAACCATCGCCTACCGCATCAAAGCCGAACGCGCACTCAACGACGCCTACGTCGCCGAACGCAACAAACCACCACCATTCTGACGAACAGGCAGCGACGAACCGCCAGGTGGTGAACAGCCGAGCCGTGCGGTCTCATGTTGCCTGCCACTGTTCTCCGCACCCAACATCGAGGCCATCAGCCCGGGCGCACAACGTGATTGCGCACATGGTCAAAGACGACATCTGTCCTCACCCCGGCGACCTCGCGCCGCTTGGTCAGGGAGTCCAGCACGAAGTCGCGCAGGGCTTCCGTCGACGGCACGGCGACATGAACGAGCAGATCCTCGGTACCGGTGGTCACGAACGTCTGCAGTGTCTCCGGCAGAGTCGTCACGAAATCCCGGAAACCCTGAACGACCTGACGAGTTTGCGGACGCAGACGCACCGTGATCATCGCCTGCACGGGCCTTCCGAGCGCAGCCGGATTCACTACATAGTGCACACCGGTCAGCACGCCGCGGTCACGGAGCGCGCGCACGCGCTCCAGCGCGGTCGACGGCGCCACCCCCAGTTCAGCGGCAAGGTCGCGGTTGGTGCGCCGACCATCTGCTTGCAGCGCGGACACGATCGCCGAATCCAGTTCGTCCATGGTGCCTCCTCGGGGCCTGAATCCGAACATAATTCGGTGTCACCGCAACTTCAACGATCAGGTGATTAGCGTCTCCCGATATGAACGATCAAACGATTGTGTTCGACACGAAGATCGCCGTGATCCTGCGCGAGGATCTGCCCATGTGGCAGAAGCTCAATGCCACGGCGTTCCTGTCCAGTGGAATCGCGGCCACGGCCACGGAGTCGATCGGTGAGCACTACTCGGACGCCGACGGCACCAAATATGCGCCGATGTTCGGACAACCTGTAATGGTGTTCCGCGCGGATACGGCCCGGATGGCGCGAACGCTCGATCGAGCGCTGTCGAGAGGTGTCGTGCCCGCGATCTTCACCGCCGAGCTCTTTGGTACCGGCCATGACGCGGCCAACCGGGATGCGGTCGCGTCGGTTGCCAGGGGACATCTTGATCTCGTGGGCGTTGCCGTGCGGGCCGACCGGAAGGTGGTCGACAAGATCGTCGACGGGCTCAAGCTACATGTCTGACGCCAATTGGCCTGACGGTCAATCGAAGTCGGCGGGCCGCACCCGCAACTTGGCCGCGATGCGTGCGAGAGCCCGTTGGTCGGTCACTGTCAGCGGGTCGAGAACCAATTCCCGTACCGCGCGCATGTGGATCGGGGCCGCCTTGACCACTACGCGATAGCCGGCATCGGTGAGGGCGGCGATCGTGTAGCGACCGTCAGACGGATCTGGCGATCGCACCACCCAGCCACGCTGCTCGAATCGCTTCACGACATTGGACAATCGCGACAGCGACCCGCTGGCCAGAAAGGCCAACTCGCTCATCCTGATTCGGCGCTGCGGTGCCTCGGAGATGTGGCTGAGGACGAGATAGTCGAAAAGCGTCAGGTCAACCGCGCGCAGCGGCGCCTCCAGCTTCCCGGGCAGGAGCATCATCAGCGAAACCAGCCCTGTCCAGGCTTCTTTCTCCTGCGGGTCGAGCCACCGCGGTTCGTCGGATCGTGCCATGCCCGAACCGTAGCGGAATAACTTCACGTATGAAGTGATTGTCCATTAGGTTCATGCTTGAAGTCATCACGAGAGGTGGTCAACCATGCCCGACGTCGAATTCTTTGTCACGCCTGGACTGGGCGAGAAGTTGCGGCAGACGCGCCACTACAGCCAGGCTGTCAGGATCGGAGACCGGGTCGAGATCTCCGGCCAGGGCGGTTGGTCTGACGACCTCACATTTCCCGACGATCTCGCCGAGGAGATCGTCGCGGCCTTCGACAACGTCGAACGGGTGCTGGAGACCGCGGGCGCCACATGGCGAGATGTCGTGTCGGTGAACTCCTATCACGTGTTGCCGCCCGGTGCAGAGGAGATCGGTGACGCCCACAACGACGTCATGATCGACCAGTTTCGCAAGCGCATGGGCGACCGAGCACCGATCTGGACCGAGACCGGTGTCACGGTGCTCGGCGCGGCCGGTATGCACGTCGAGATACGGGTGACCGCAATCGTGGGCAGCGGGGAATGAATCCAGAGTTGTGCGCGCTTAGTGGGGCATGACCTTCACTCTCGGCGAAAATTCCGCGCTGCTGGCTCCCGCGTCGATCGGTGGTGTCGAGGTGGCGAACCGAATTTTCATGGCACCGCTGACAAGGTCGCGTGCCGATGCGGACGGCACCCCGTCGGCGCTGGCCGCGGAGTACTACTCGCAGCGGGCGCAGGCGGGCCTGGTCATCAGCGAGGCCACGGCCGTCTGCGAACAGGCCAACGGCGCGTACATGAATACCCCCGGTATCTACACCGAACGGCAGCAGGACAGGTGGGCGGAGATCGCGTCAGCGGTCCATCGCGCCGGCGGCAAGATGTTTGTCCAGCTATGGCACGTGGGGCGGATGGCACATCCGGAGATCAGCGGTTTCGAATCCGTGGGGCCGTCACCGATCGCCGCAGACATGCTCACCCACACACCGACCGGGAAGAAGCCCCTGCCGGTGCCGCGAGCGCTGACGGTCGGTGAAATCGCCACGATCGTCGGTCAATTCCGCTCCGCCGCCCGACGCGTCGTCGACGCAGGCATGGACGGTGTCGAAATCCATTCTGCCAACGGTTATCTCCTGCACGAGTTCCTCTCCGACGTCGTCAACCAACGCACCGATGCTTACGGTGGTTCACCGCAGAACCGCGCCCGGTTGGCAGCCGAGGTCGTCGAAGCCGTCGCCGATGAGATCGGCCCTGAGCGGGTCGGCTTGCGTATCTCACCCGGGAACAAGGCCGGTGACATGTCCGAACGCGACGAGAGCAGCGCATACGAGGCGCTGCTGTGCCGGATCAAGCCATTGCGCATCGGCTATCTGCATGTGGTCATCGAGCCGTCGAAGCCTGCGTTCGCTGCGGTGCGCACCATATGGGAGGGTCCCTTGGTCCTCAACACCCCACGCACCGTCGACACCGACTTCGCGCTTCTCGAGAAGCTCGCGAACTGGGGCGTGATCAGTGCGGCCGCCATCGGTCGCGCGTTCCTGGCCAACCCGGACCTGCTGACACGTTTGCAAAAGGGTGCGCCGCTGAACCGGCCCGACGAGTCGACGTTCTACGCCCCCGGGCCCTTGGGATACATCGACTATCCGACGCTCGACGATGTCGGCGTGGAAGAACTGGCCGGATAGCCAAGGACGGGTGCCGGCTGCGGGAGCGGATGCGCTCCTTGCGGTCGGAGCCCGTCGAAGATGATGGCGAGGTAGCGCTGCCAGAGCAACGGCGCTGGCGCGCGGAGATTCTCGACGACGTGGATCGGCGCGCACATCATCAGGAAGATGTCGGCCTCGGTGATGTCGGACCGGATTGCGCCCGCGGCACGCGCGTGGTCGACGAGAGTGCCGAGGCGCGCGTGCAACTGGTCCATGATCTCGGCCACCCGTGGATCATCTTCGCTCGCCGCCTGCAGGAATGTCAGATCATGGCGTTGTCGTTGATCGGCCGCCACGGTGAGGAATTCGAGCAGGGCGGCGCCCGCGTCGTCGGCATCCGCCAGCTGTGCCGCGGCGTCGGCGAGTGTGGAGACGTGTCGACACACGATGGCGGCGATCAGGTCCTCCTTGGTGGCGAAGTGTCGGAACACCGTGCCCTTGGCGACCCCCGCCCGGCGGGCGATATCGGCCACCGAAGCCGAGACGCCCCGCTCGGCGAATTCCGCTTCGGCAGCGCTCAGCAGCGACTCCCGGTTGCGCGCCGCGTCTGCTCGGAGATTCACCGACGAAGGATATCAAGTTGACCATTCGGTCATCTTATGGTTCAGTCGGTAGAAGGTGACCAATCGGTCATCTTGATGATATTCCGCGAAAACATCTGGAGCGCAATGAAAATCGAGGGCACGACGGTTCTCGTCACGGGAGCCAACCGCGGCATCGGGCATTCCTTCGCCGTTGAACTCGTTCGGCGTGGAGCCAAGGTCTACGCCGCGGCGCGGCGTCCCGAACTCGTCGACGTACCCGGCGTCGAAGCTATTCGCGTCGACATCACCGACCAGTCGTCCGTCGACGCGGCTGCCCAGCGTGCCGGGGACGTACAGATACTCATCAACAACGCCGCTGAAACCGCCGGCGGAAGCCTGGTCACCGGAGATATGACCGCCATCAGGGCAACCATGGAATCGAACTATTTCGGCACCCTCGCCATGATTCGCGCGTTCGCGCCGATCCTGGCCCGCAATGGGGGTGGCGCCATCCTCAACGTGCTGTCTGCAGCGGCATGGATGACAGTCGAAGGGAACACTGCCTATGCGGCGGCCAAATCCGCCGAGTGGGGTCTGACCAACGGGGTGCGCGTGGAACTCGCCGGCCAGGGCACGCTCGTCGCGGCTCTCGTCCCGGGACTCGTTGGCACGCAGACGCTCTTCGACTTCGCCAGCAGCAACGGAATCGCGCTTCCCGGCGATGCGGTAATCGCTCCCGCGGATCTGGTCCGGCTGGCTCTCGACGGGCTGGAAGCCGGCGACATCGAGATCATGGATCCGATGTCGGCCGATACGAAAGCGGCGCTCTCGGGGCCGCCACGGGCCTTCGCGCTGTGAGCAATCGGTGACGTCGCAGCCTGCGTAGGTGTGAACCCGCCCCGAGGCGGGAAACACGGTCGGCATGGCTACCTACCGTGTACTCAATCCGCAGGGTGACGTCGTCGACACCAAGGACATCGAGAGCGCCGATGATGCCCACGCCTGGTTCGTGGACCAGAAGGCGGACAACTCCGAACTCGGTTGGCGGATGGAGGTCGAGCACGACGGCGAGTGGTCGTTCTTCGACGACACCGAAGGGTCTCCGGACTAGACACCCCTTCCACCGCGAGCAGACGCAAACTCGCACGGTCCACGCTTGGATCGTGCGAGTTTGCGTCTGCTCGCCGTGCTTCACAGGGGCCCAACCAAGCGGTTGGGCGAGGCTGCTAGCATCGCCGATAGAGGATCAGCCTCCCCGCGGTAGTGGCTTGTCTGCAGACTGCGGTACCAACCTGAACAGGACCTGGAGAGCACATGTCCGAAGAAGCCTTCATCTACGAGGCCATCCGCACGCCTCGCGGCAAGCAGCGCAACGGCTCGCTGAACGAGATCAAGCCAGTCAACCTGGTCGTCGGCCTGATCGACGAGATCAGAGCGCGCTACCCCGACCTCGACGAGAACCTGATCAGCGATGTCATCCTCGGCGTGGTGTCTCCTGTCGGCGATCAGGGCGGCGACATCGCCCGCACCGCCGGCCTGGTGGCAGGCCTGCCGGAGACCACCGGCGGATTCCAGCTGAACCGCTTCTGCGCCTCCGGGCTGGAAGCCGTCAACCTGGGCGCCCAGAAGGTGCGCTCCGGCTGGGACGACCTCGTGCTCGCCGGTGGTGTCGAATCGATGAGCCGCGTGCCGATGGGCTCCGACGGCGGCGCCTGGGCCAGCGACCCCGAGACCAACTACCGCATCGGCTTCGTCCCACAGGGCATCGGCGCCGACCTGATCGCCACGATCGAGGGCTTCTCCCGCGAAGACGTCGACGCCTACGCGCTGCGCAGCCAGCAGAAGGCCGCGGCGGCGTGGTCGGGCGGCTACTTCGCCAAGTCCGTCGTTCCCGTCAAGGACCAGAACGGCCTCGTTGTTCTCGACCACGACGAGCACATGCGTGCCGACACCACGATGGAGGGCCTGGCCAAGCTGCGCACGGCCTTCGACGGTGTGGGCGCGATGGGCGGCTTCGACGACGTGGCGCTGCAGAAGTACCACTACGTCGAGAAAATCAACCACGTTCACACCGGCGGCAACAGCTCGGGCATCGTCGACGGCGCCGCGCTGGTCCTGATCGGCTCAGAAAGTGCAGGGCAGTCGCAGGGTCTGACCCCGCGCGCCCGCATCGTCGCGACCGCGACCTCGGGTGCCGACCCGGTCATCATGCTCACCGGCCCGACGCCGGCCACCAAGAAGGTGCTCGACCGTGCCGGCCTGACGGTCGATGACATCGACCTGTTCGAACTCAACGAGGCCTTCGCGTCGGTGGTGCTCAAGTTCCAGAAGGACCTGAACATCCCGGACGAGAAGCTGAACGTCAACGGCGGCGCCATCGCGATGGGCCACCCGCTGGGCGCCACCGGCGCCATGATCATGGGCACAATGGTCGACGAGCTGGAGCGACGCAACGCACGTCGCGCGCTGGTCACGCTGTGCATCGGCGGCGGCATGGGTGTCGCGACCATCATCGAGCGCGTCTAGTACGAGTCTGCGTCGGAAAAGGACTGAGAAACTATGGCAGAGAACACCATTCAGTGGGACAAGGATGCTGACGGCATCGTCACCCTGACGCTGGACGACCCTACCGGCTCGGCCAACGTGATGAACGAGCATTACAAGGAATCCATGCACAACGCCGTGGAAAGGCTTGTCGCAGAAGTGGATTCGATCACCGGTGTGGTGATTGCCAGCGCGAAGAAGACCTTCTTCGCCGGCGGTGACCTCAAGGGCATGATGAACGTCGGCCCCGACAACGCGGCCGAGTCGTTCGCCGAGGTCGAGTTCATCAAGGCCGACCTGCGCAAGCTGGAGACCCTCGGCAAGCCCGTGGTCGCGGCCATCAACGGTGCCGCCCTCGGCGGTGGCCTGGAGATCGCGCTCGCCTGTCACCACCGCATTGCCGCCGACGTCAAGGGTGTGGTGATCGGTCTGCCCGAGGTCACCCTGGGCCTGCTGCCCGGTGGCGGCGGCGTCGCACGCACCGTGCGTATGTTCGGCATCCAGAAGGCCTTCATGGAGGTGCTCTCGCAGGGCACCCGCTTCAAGCCCGGCAAGGCCAAGGAGATTGGTCTGGTCGACGAATTGGTCGGCAGCGTCGACGAACTGGTGCCGGCGGCGAAGGCGTGGATCAAGGCCAACCCTGACGCACACACGCAGCCGTGGGATCAGAAGGGCTACAAGATGCCCGGCGGCACCCCGTCCCACCCGGCGCTCGCCGCGATTCTGCCGTCGTTCCCGGCGCTGCTGAAGAAGCAGCTCAAAGGTGCGCCGATGCCTGCGCCGCGGGCGATCCTCGACGCTGCCGTCGAGGGTGCGCAGGTCGACTTCGAGACCGCTACCCGCATCGAGAGCCGCTACTTCGTCTCGCTGGTCACCGGCCAGACCGCAAAGAACATGATCCAGGCGTTCTTCCTGGACCTGCAGGCCATCAACGGCGGGGCCTCGCGGCCGGACGGCATCGCCAAGCAGGAGATCCGCAAGATCGGTGTGCTCGGTGCGGGAATGATGGGCGCAGGCATCGCCTACGTCTCGGCCAAGGCCGGATACGACGTTGTGCTCAAGGATGTTTCGCAGGAAGCCGCCGAGAAGGGCAAGGGCTACTCCGAGAAGCTGGAAGCCAAGGCACTCGAGCGTGGCCGCACCACGCAGGAGAAATCCGATGCGCTGCTGGCCCGGATCACCCCGACGGCCGATCCGGCCGACCTGAAGGGCGTCGACTTCGTCATCGAGGCGGTCTTCGAGAACCAGGAACTCAAGCACAAGGTGTTCCAGGAGATCGAAGACATCGTCGAGCCGAACGCGCTGCTGGGGTCCAACACCTCGACGCTGCCGATCACCGGTCTGGCGACCGGCGTGAAACGCCAAGAGGACTTCATCGGAATCCACTTCTTCTCGCCGGTCGACAAGATGCCGCTGGTGGAGATCATCAAGGGCGAGAAGACCTCTGACGAGGCGCTGGCCCGCGTGTTCGACTACACCCTGGCCATCGGCAAGACCCCGATCGTGGTCAACGACAGCCGTGGCTTCTTCACCAGCCGGGTGATCGGCACGTTCGTCAACGAGGCGCTCGCCATGCTCGGTGAGGGTGTGGCCCCGGCGAGCATCGAGCAGGCGGGTTCGCAGGCCGGCTACCCGGCGGCGCCGCTGCAGCTGTCCGACGAACTCAACCTCGAGCTGATGCAGAAAATTGCCACCGAGACCCGCAAGGCGACGGAGGCGGCGGGTGGGACCTACGAGCCGCATCCGGCCGAGGCCGTCGTGAACAAGATGATCGAAATCGGTCGTCCGTCGCGGTTGAAGGGCGCGGGCTTCTACGAGTATGTCGACGGTAAGCGCGTCGGCCTCTGGGAGGGGCTTGCCGACACCTTCAAGGGAGGCGGCGCAGATATACCGTTGCAGGACATGATCGATCGCATGCTGTTCGCCGAGGCCCTGGAGACCCAGAAGTGTCTCGACGAAGGCGTGCTGACCTCCACGGCCGACGCCAACATCGGTTCGATCATGGGCATCGGCTTCCCGCCGTACACCGGTGGTAGCGCGCAGTTCATCGTCGGCTACCAGGGCGCAGGCGGGGTCGGCAAAGCCGCCTTCGTGGCTCGCGCCAAGGAGCTCGCAGCCAAGTACGGCGAGCGCTTCAACCCGCCGGCTTCGCTGGAGGCATAGTTTCGTTTGTCGAGTCCCCCGAAACCTCAGCGGTTTCGGGGGACTCGTCGTATTCGGGCAACGGCATGGTGTCGTAAAGCCGGATGCCCCGGTCGTTGAGCCGGGCGAGCGCCTGAGTCACGCCCAGCGGCAGCAGCGTGATCGCGCGGCCGATGCCGACGAGACCCCTGACGCCGCAACGGCTTCCGGGGATCAGTGTCCTCGCGTTCGCCCGGGCCAGCTTACGGCTGCCCAGCACCGACGGCATCAGGATCTTCTCGTACGCCGCGAAGGCTGCCGCGTAGTCGCCCCCGGCTGTGGCTATTTCGCCGGCGAGGACGTAGGCGCCGTAGACAGCCAGGCTGGTGCTGCCGCCGACAGCAGGTCCGGGGCAGTAGCCCGCGTCGCCGACCAGTGTCACGCGCCCACGCGACCAGGTGGACATTTCCAACTGGGTGATGGCATCGAAGTAGAACGTGGGGGTGCGCCCCAGTTCGGCCAGCCACCGATCGACTTGTGCGGAGACACCGGCGAAAGCGAGGCGCAATTGGTCCTTTTGGCGTTCGACCGCTCGGTGGTCATAGTCGATCGGTTGTTGCGGCCGGAAGATGAACACCGCCCGCGCGTCGTCGAGGTGGTCAGCGGTGTACACCATGGCGACGCGGTCAGGCTCGAAGTAGCCGACCATCTCTCCCTCGTGCGCAAGCTCTTTCGGTACTGACAACACCGACAGGTAGCCGCCGAGGAAGCGCTCCGGCGCGTCACCGAACATCAGTTGGCGAACTCCGGAGTGCAGGCCGTCGGCGCCGACCACGATGTCGAATCGCTCCGCGGGACCCTGTGCGAACGTAACGGAGCCGTGGTCAGAGATCGCGGTGATCCGGTTGTCAAAGCGGAAGTCGACGTCGTCTCGGGTTGCGTTGTAATAGATTTCGCTGAGGTCGTCTCGCATGATCTCGACGTGACGGTCGGACATGGTCTTCTCCAGCTTGTGGTAGTCGATCCGTGCGGGGCGTGCGGCCCACGGGCGGTGCGCCGTCAGCACCGTGGTGCCCGTGGCGTGTCGCTCGATCTGCGGAAGCACCCCCATTCGCTCGGATACCTCAACTGCCGGCCGGAAGAGGTCGATCGCGTGACCGCCGGTCTTGCGAAGGGCGGGTGCGCGTTCGACCACTGTGACATCTGCCCCGTAGCGGGCCAGCCAGTAAGCGAGCACTGGGCCCGCGATGCTTGCACCCTGTACCAGAACCTTCATTGTCCTCCTTTACTTAACGGTCGGTAAATGCGTTCAGCGTAGCTTACCGAACGTTAAGTAGGCTAGGGTGGTTACGTGACTCGATCGGCTCCGCAGACCAGGAAGTCCATTCAGCATGTGGCCCGTGAACTCTTCGCCCAGAAAGGTGTTCAACGCACCAGCCTGCAGGACATCGCGGACCGGCTGGGAATCACCAAGCCGGCCCTCTACTACCATTTCAAGTCGCGCGACGACTTGGTGCGCAGCATCATCGCGCCTCTGATCGACGACGGCGAACGATTTGTTCGCGATCACGAACTCAGGCCCCACGGTGAACGCGCCACGCCCCGAGAACTATTGGAGGGGTATTTCGACTTTCACTACCGGCATCGTGAGGACCTCGTCCTGATCGTGGCTGAGCTGACGACCGTCGCCGATCTGGGGCTGATCGACGCCATGCTCGGCTGGCGAGATCGCTTGGGTCGGTTGGTGTTCGGCTCCGCTCCGAGTCTTGAGCAGTCGGCGCGGGCCGTCATCGCCTTCGGTGGCCTGCAGGATTGCGTGCTTCAGTTCCCTGACGCCCCGCGTGATGCGTTGCGCACCGCGACAGTAGACGGTGCGATGGCGGCTCTGCGGGCCTGAGCCGCAGTGATGCCGGGAACGCTATAGGCGTGCCAGGCACGAACGCGACGATCAGCAGCCGACCGCCGGGAGCCGTCACCGCCGTCGCGCGGACTCCTGTCGACGACGAGAGCAAAGAGCCCGCTGTGGCCTTCCTCTCGAAGCCATGACGCATCGGCTGTCGTAAACGTCGTGCAACGCCGTCTCATTGCGGTGTTGACAGTGATCCAGGACACTGGCAGTCTCATTCAAGACAATGTCTCGCCTCTTAAGACAGGGTGATGAATGTGCCCTCCATGACGGGCGCGCAATACCTCGCGCAGTCGCTGGATGCCTACGGCGTCACGGCAGTGTTCCTCGTTCCCACAGTGCTCAGTCGAACGCTTGTCGAAATGGAGCAGACCCCTATCCGCCGGATCGTCACGCACGGCGAGAAGGCGGCCGCTTACATGGCCGACGGCTACGCACGGGCGACGGGCAGGCCGGGCATCTGCATGGCGCAGAACGTTGGTGCAGCCAATCTCGCTGCCGGACTTCGCGATCCCTACCTGGGCTGCTCGCCGGTGATTGCGATGACCGGTGGACCGTACCGATGGAGTCGAGGGCGCAACTACTACCAGGAGATTGAGGACTTCCCGCTCTTCAAGCCGGTGACCCGGTCGAGCCGGCAGGTGATGCATGGCGATCGGCTTCCCGACCAGCTGGACCAGGCCTTCCGGGACGCGACCGTGGGAAAGCCCGGACCGACCCATCTGGAACTGGCCGGGCACACCGGCGACGACATCGAGAACGACACCTTCGACGCCGACGTCCCCGTCCCGCGCATCCGCGCGCTGCCCGGCCTGCGGATCGCCCCCGACCCGGCCGCCATCGCGGCCGCAGCTGAGGCCCTGCGCAGCGCGAAGCGGCCGGTCATCGTCTCCGGCGGGGGAGTACGCGCCTCGGGCGCCGGCGCGGAGGTTGTCGCGCTCGCCGAGAAACTCGACATCCCGCTCGCAACGTCGTTGAACGGCAAAGACACCGTTCCGGGCGATCATCGGCTGCTCGTGGGAATCCCGGGCCTCTATGCACGGGCCAGCGCCAACGAGGCGCTGCTGGAAGCCGACCTGGTGTTCTACGTTGGAAGCCAGACCGGTAGCCAGCTCACGCTGAACTGGCAAGTTCCCGCGGCGGGCACCCGAGTGGTGCATCTCGACATCGAACCGCGGGAGATCGGCCGCCATTTCGACACAGATATCGCGGTGGTCAGCGACGCCAAGCTCGGTCTTATTGCGTTGCTGGACGCCCTGTCGTGCAATTCGCAGGAGCGCCCCGAATGGACGGCCCGGTGCGCCGATCTGGCCCGCCGGTGGCGGGCGTCGGTCGGCGAGCAGATCGTCGAGCGCACTCCACTGCGACCGGAGTGGCTCGCCGACCGCCTCGGCGGTCTGTTGCCCGACGACGCCATCGTGGTTGCCGACACCGGGCATGCCGGTATGTGGACCGCCGCCCATCTCGATCTGCCTGCGGGAGACGGATTCATCCGGGCCGCAGGCTCCCTGGGGTGGGGATTGCCCGCGGCCATCGGTGCGCAGATCGGTCGGCCGGACCGCCGCGTCGTGCTGTTCACCGGCGACGGGGGCCTGCTCTATCACCTCAGCGAGCTCGAGACGGCGGCCCGCTGGAAGGTTCCGCTCATCGTCGTGGTGAACAACAACCGCTCCCTCAATCAGGAGATCAACCCGTACACAGCCGCCTATGGCGGCACGCTGCACGGCCGCCACCACGAGCTGTGGCACTTCAACGACGTCGACTACACCCGAGTAGCGGAGTCCCTGGGAGTCAAAGGGTTTCGGGTGGAGAAGGCGAACGATCTGAAACCTGCCATGGCGCAGGCCATCTCTGCCGACGGGCCCGTCCTGATCGACGTCGTCACCGATATCGATGCCGTCGCGCCGAAAGGATCGGCGCAGCCCGCGTCGATCTGACAACCAGCACGAAAACATCCAGAGGGAGGACTGATCGAATGACGTCGATTTCCACCAAGCCCAACGTCGAGACGGTGCGAGAGTTGAGCGCCACATATTCGAACTGGGGTCGCTGGGGTAAGGACGATCAGCGTGGCACGCTGAATCACTGCACCGAAGCGGACGTCGCCCGCGCGGCGGCCAGCATCCGGTCCGGGAAGCGGATCTCGCTGGCGCTTCCGGTCGACAGCAACGGGCCGCAGATCGGGGGCTTCGGCCGATTCAATCCGATCCACCTGATGTTCCGTGACGGCGGTGACGTCGTATCCGGCACCATCATCGACGACTTCTACGGCGGCAACGACCGGCACATCCGCGGCACCGACGACATGATCATCATGCCGCTGCAGTCAGGTACGCAGTGGGATGCCCTGGCGCACATCATGTTCGAAGACAAGATGTACAACGGTTTCCCCGCAAAGCAGGTGACGAGCAAGGGCGCGCATGTCAACGACATCACGCAGGCTCGCGACGGCGTCGCCGGCCGCGGCGTCCTACTCGACATCGCCCGGTACAAGGGTGTCGACGCGCTCGAACCTGGCTACGCCATCACCGCGGAAGACTTGGAAGGCTGCGAGCAGGCACACGGTGTCATCGTCGGAAAGGGCGACTTCGTGATGATCCGCACCGGGCAACTCGGCGAGCGCCGCGGCAAGTGGGGCGACTATGCGGGCGGGCCCGCACCCGGGCTTGGTCTTGCGAGCGTGCCGTGGGTTGCCGAGCGCAAGATCGCCGGTGTGGCCACCGACACCTGGGGTATGGAGGTGCTGCCCAACGAGACGCCGGACGTCTTCCAGCCATTGCACTGCGTCTTCATTGTCGCGATGGGCCTGTTCGTCGGCGAGATCTTTGATCTCGAGCAGCTCGGCGCCGACTGCGCCGCCGACGGCCAGTACGACTTCTTCTTCTGCGCGCCACCGCTTCCCATCACCCAGGGCGTCGGCTCCCCGGTAAACCCGATGGCCATCAAGTAGTGCCCGCGTCCGGAGCTCACCGCATCGCGGTGATCGCGGGCGATGGCATCGGTCACGAGGTGATGCCGGCGGCGATCGACGTGGCCGAGGCCGTCGCGGGCCGCTTCGGATTCTCCCTCGACTGGGCTGAGTATCCCTGGAGCTGCGAGACCTACCTCAAGACCGGTGCGATGATGCCGTCCGACGGCATCGACACGCTGGCCAACCACGACGCGATCCTGCTCGGGGCCGTCGGATACCCGAGCGTGCCGGACCACGTGTCGTTATGGGGCTTACTCATTCCGATCCGCCGGGCCTTCGACCAGTATGTGAACCTCCGCCCGGCGCTGCTCTTCCCGGGGGTGCCGAGTCCACTGCGTGACACCGAAGCCGGTATCGACATCCTCATCGTCAGGGAGAACACCGAAGGGGAGTACTCCGAAGTCGGCGGTCGAGTCTTCGCAGGCACACCCCACGAGTTCGCCGTCCAGGAAGCCGTTTTCACCAGGCGGGGGATCGAGCGGGTGGTCGACTATGCCGCCCGGCTCGCCGAGTCGCGCAGCGGCAGGCTGACCTCGGCCACCAAGTCGAACGGCATCATCCACACCATGACGATGTGGGACGACGTAGCCGCTCAAGTCGTGGCACGGCACGGCGGCGTCGAGTACCGCTCGATGCACGTCGATGCCCTCGCGGCGCGGTTCATCAGTCACCCGGGAGAACTCGACGTGATCGTCGGATCAAATCTCTTCGGCGACATCCTCAGCGACGTCGGTGCCGCGATCGTCGGGAGCCTCGGGATGGCACCGTCGGCGAACCTCAACCCCGAACGGGACCACCCCTCGATGTTCGAACCGGTCCATGGTTCGGCACCGGACATCGCGGGAGCTGGGGTGGCCAACCCGATCGCGCAGATCTGGTCGGCCGCGATGATGCTCGATCACCTGGGGCACCCCGGCGCCGCCGACGCGATCATCGAGGCGATCCGCCACGTTCTGGCCGAGACCGATGTCCGCACACCGGATCTCGGTGGCAACGCGCGCACATCCGACGTAGCGGCCGCAATTGTCGATGCAGTCAAATCCGTCCATAAAAACGAGACAGTGTCTTGACAGATGCTGTTAGCCCTGTCACATTAATAGCGACAAGAAGTCTGCCTCACACCACCCCTCTATCCGCCAGCAGTGCTCTTGCAAGAAAGCCGGACCAAAGGAGATTCGCGATGAAGAAACGACTTGCCGCGCTCGCCGTAGTGGCGAGCGGAGCGGTAGTCCTGGCCGGTTGTTCGAGCGGCGGTGAAAGCGCCGAGAGCGGTGGCATGCAAACCATCAAGATGGGCATGGCCGCCACCGACACCTTCACCGCCGAGTGGTGGGGCTGGCTCGCCGCCGACAAACTCGGGTACTACGAGGACCTCGGGCTAGACGTCGAGTTCGTCCCTACCGGCGGCAGCGGCGACGCCGTCGAACAGCTCATCGCCGGCAACCTCGAGGCCGGCAACCCGTCGATGCCGACCGTCGGCGAGGCGCTGTTGGGCGGTCAGGACGTGGTCAACATCTTCACCTACAGCACCGGCGCGATCTTCGGTGTCTTCGCCCCCAACGACTCGGGCATCGCGTCGATCGGTGACCTGAGGGGTAAGAAGATCGGGGTCTCCGAGGCCGGTGGCGGGGAGGTCGCCTTCCTCGAGGCCGCACTGCGCCAGGAAGGTATCGACCCGATCAGCGACGTGACGATCATCCCCATCGGTGACGGCGGGCCGGAGACCTTTGCGGCCATCACCAACAAGCAGGTCGACGCGTATTCGACAGCGTACAACGACATCTTCGGACTACAGACGGCCGGTCTGAACCTCAACGACCTCACCCCGGAGGAGTTCAAAGGCTTTCCGGCCCGCGGCATCATTACGACATCCAGAGTGATCGAGTCCAAACCGCAGGCACTGGAGGCACTTTCGCGAGGGACGGCGATGGGCATCGAATTCTGCCTCGCCAACAACGAGGCGTGCATCAACTTCCTCAAAGAAGCCAACCCGGCCGCTTTCGAGGCCAACGCCGACGGTGTGTCACAGGGCCTGCTTCGCTTCGACCTCTCGCTGACGCAGGTGCCGCCGAAGAATCCGGAGCGCATCGGTGCGCACGATCCCGAGGAGACCCGTATTTTCCTGGACACCATCGCCTCGACGATGGAGAGCTCGTCGCCGTATGACCTCGACACCTTTCTCAACACCCAATTTCTGGACTTCGCCAACGATTTCGATCGGGCGCAGGTGAAGGAACAAGCAGCGAACTACACCGGCTGAGGAATGACGGCAACCGCGATGGAATCAATGACCATGACCAAGACCGACCCGCTGGTGCGAGCCAGTGGGATCAGCAAGACCTACCGCAGCGGTGACAACGAAATGATCGCTCTGAGCGGGATGGACCTCGACGTCATGGACGGCGAGTTCCTCACCCTGCTCGGGCCCAGCGGGTGCGGTAAGTCGACGGCCCTGAACATCATGGGCGGGCTGCTGGCCCCGTCGCAGGGCACCGTCACCTTCGACGGCAAGTCGATGTCAGGACCCAGCCGCGACATCGGCATGATGTTCCAGCAGGCTGTGATGTTTCCGTGGCGCACGACGATCGACAACGTACTGCTGCCCGTCGAGGTTTTCGGACAGTCGAAGAAGAAGTACCGGGCACGTGCCGAAGAACTGCTGTCCATGGTGGGCATCGCAGAGTTCGCGAAGTCCTACCCCTGGCAGCTGTCGGGTGGCATGCAACAGCGCGCGGCGCTGTGCCGCGTGCTGATCCACAGCCCGAAGCTCCTGCTGCTCGACGAGCCCTTCGGTGCCCTCGACGAGTTCACGCGGGAATCGATGAACTCCGAATTGCTGCGCCTACAGGCACATTCGAGGGCGACTGCAATCCTGGTGACGCACAATATCAGCGAAGCGGTCTTCATGTCCGACCGGATCGCCGTGATGAGCGCGCGTCCCGGCCGCCTTGTCGAGGTCATCGACGTGCCCTTCGAACGCCCCCGCAGCCCAGAGCTCACCCTCACCCCGGAGTTCGCCGCTCTGGCGCTGCGGGCCCGAACCCTGCTCGGGCTGTCGTGACATCGGCGCTGCGGGTCAGGCCGACCAAAGCGCGCCTTGCAAAGTCCGGTGGCGAGGGCAGCAGCTGGTGGATCAGCGTCGGCAGTGTGCTGGTGTTCGCTGCGGCCTGGGAGATCGGCCCGCGCCTTCTTGAGGACCGGACATTGTTCCCGACTCTGTCCGAAGTGTTGTCCGGGCTGGCCCGCCTGGTCACGGCGGGCTACTGGTGGGAAGACCTGTACAGCACGCTTTTTTCGGTTGTGATCGCCTGGCTGATCGGCTGCAGCGTAGGTTTGGCGGCCGGAATCGCCCTGGGCACAACACCGTTCATTCGTACGGCGATCACGCCGTACGCGATCATGGTCCAGGCCCTTCCGAAGATAGTACTGGCCCCGCTGTTGATCGGCTGGCTCGGTTTCGGGCCGCCCAGCAAGATCGCCATCGCTGTGATCATCTGCTTCTTCCCGGTCTGGATCGACACCATGGTCGGTTTGGCGCTACCGAAGGCCAACGAGTTCAAGCTCATGCAGTCGTTGAACGCCACACGCACGCAGACGTTCTTCAAGCTGCAGCTGCCCTCTGCGGTCCCGATGATCATGGTCGGCGTCAAGCACGCGATGCTGATGGCGTTCACGGGTGTGCTTGTCGCCGAGATCCTCTCTGCCTCGGCGGGTGGCCTGGGCACCCTGACCAAAGAGTTCTCGTCACAGCTCAACATGCCGTTGACCTTCGCGGTCATCATCGTCGTCGTGATCATCGCAATAACTTTGGTGTCGATCATGGATGTAATCGAACGCCGGGTCGTCTTCTGGTCCGAAGAATCGAGGTCACGCAAGTCATGACGACCCTTCAGGAGCGTGTCACCGAGTTACGCGCCGAGAATCCGAGCAGACGGTGGACGCTGTCGCCGTACCTGGTCACAGCACTGATTGCTCCTGTGGTGTTCGGAATCTGGTACTACATCACGAACAACGGTCTCGTACCCTCCATCCTGCTCCCCACCCCGCAGTCGGTCATCGAGGCGGCGCCGCGGGTGCTCGGAGCCAGCGGATTCTCCGACCACGTTCTGCGGACTGTTACCGAAATCCTCGGCGGCTTCGCGCTGGGCGCACTGATCGGGTTCTCCCTCGGCATGCTGCTGGGTTCCTCTATCCGGCTGCGCACGGCGTATCTGCCGTTCCTCTCCGCACTCGAAGCCATTCCGACGGTGATACTCGCGCCGGTCATCATCACGTGGTTCGGGTTCGGCATCGAAGGCAAGATCTTCCAGGCCGCAATTGCCTGCTTCTACGCGGTGTTCATCACCACCTTGAGCGGACTCGGTCTGGCGGAACCGAATTCGGTGCAGTTGATGCGCTCGCTGTGTGCGTCAAAGTGGCAGATCATGCGCATGCTGAAGATCCCCGCGGCACTACCGGTGATCTTCGGCGGCCTTCAACTCGGTGCGACCACCGCCATCATCGGCGCCATCGTGTCGGAGTTCGTCGGTTCCGACGCCGGGCTCGGATACCTGCTGCAGCGTTACCGATCTGGCTTCGACACCCCGGCGGTGTGGGTCCTCATCGGAATCTTCCTACTCTTCGGCCTCATCGCCTACCTCATCCTGTGGTTCGCCGAACGCAAAATCGTGTTCTGGCGTTCCGCCGCCATCGCACGACCCGACCTGGAGAAGAAGTGACAACTGACATCCACGCCCATATCGTCCCGGAGGCGTTCATCAACGAGCTGGCGATCGAGGTTCCCGCCGCTGCTCCGAAGATCCAAAATCGTAGGGAAGGATGGTACTTCAACTATCCGAACGGACGGGTCAGCGGACCTTTCCCGGCGGGGATGTTCGATGTCGGTTCCCGACTGGCCGATATGGACCGTGACGGCGTCAATGTGCACGCACTCTCGGTCCCGCCTCCGCAGTTTCAGTACAAGCTCGACACCGAGGCCGCGACCACGCATGCGCAGCTCTACAACGACTCGCTGGTCAATATTGCCCGCGCCCACCCGGAGCGCTTCGTCGTGCTGGGCCATCTGCCCATGCAGGACCCCGAGGCGGCGATTGCGGAAGTCCAACGGCTGGTGTCCGTCCCGGAGGTGGTCGGCCTGGAGGTCGCCACCAACGTCACCGGTGCGAACCTCGGCGACGACCGGTTCGCGGAGCTCTGGACGATGATCTCTGACGCCGGCCTCGCGGTCGTGCTGCATCCGTCCGATGTTGCCGGACACGACCGGATGCACGACTACTACTTGCACAACTTTGTCGGTAACCCAACCGATTCCACGCTGGCCGCGGGGTCGTTGATCTTCAGTGGCGTGCTTGAACGCAATGCGGCGCTGCGGATTGCGCTGTTGCACGGCGGCGGTTTCCTGCCGTATCAGATCGGTAGATTCGACCACGGTTGGAAGGTGCGGCCCGAAGCGAAGTCGCGGATCGATCGTGCGCCGTCGCAGTACTTGGATCGGTTCTGGTTCGACACACTGACCCACGACCGGGACTCGCTGGCGTTCCTGCTGCAGCGGGTCGGCGCCGACCGGCTCGCGCTCGGCAGCGACTATCCGTTCGACATGGCCGACCCCGATCCCGTCGCAACGGTGCGCGCCACCATTACCGACCCGGTGGCGCTGGAAAAGGTGCTCGTGCACACGCCACAGCAGCTGCTGACCAGAGCGGTCGCCGTCAGCCATGCGTGAGTGCGACGAGCTGGTTCTGACCGTTCTCGTCGACAACTACATCGACATGCTGATGTCGAACTCGCCCGGCATCACGCGCCAAGGCATGCCGGAGCATTTCGGCGCGCGGCGCGGAACACCGCTCGCCGAAAACGGCATCTCCTTCCTGCTGAGGGCGACGACCGCGGGGCGCACCACGACCATCCTGTTCGACGCCGGTATGGGTCCGATTCCGCTGGTGCACAATGCCAGGCTGCTGGGAATCGATCTGACTGACGTCGATCAAGTGGTGCTGTCCCACGGTCATCCCGATCACTTCGGCGGAATCTATGCCGCCCTCGAGCAGATCGGGTACCGGGTTCCCGTGCTTGTACACCCGTCGGCGTTCGCGCCGCGGCTCATCCAGCGCCCCGACGTCACGCTGCAGTACTTCAACAAGGCGCTCACCGAGCACGAGCTGACCGCCGCCGGAGCTGCAGTCGTGCCGCTGAAGGATCCACTGGAGATCGCACCCGGCGTGATGACAAGCGGAGAAGTACCGACAACCCTCGACTTCGAGGAAGAGGTGCCGGTCGGACGCATGTCAGTGCGGGACGGTCACGTGTGCTCCGACCCGATAGATGACTACATGACGCTGATCGTCAACGTGAAGGGCCTCGGTCTTATCGTGCTGGACCCGTGCGGGCATGCAGGCGTCGTATCCGCGGTCGACCATGCGTTGAAGCTCGGCGAGGGCGCGCCCCTGCACGCGGTGCTCGGCGGCTTTCACCTCGGTCACGCCGGTATCACCCAGGCCAAGGTCGACCGCACCGTGGACGAACTGCTTGCGCGCGAGCCGGCCTGGGTTTCACCGATGCATTGCAGTGGATTCCGCACACAGCGGGCGGTGGCAGAGCGTATGCCCGACGCGTTCACCTTGATGACGGTAGGCACCGTCGTACGCTTCGCAGCCTGAGTGTTCCTACGCCGAGTATCCGAGCAGTGTGGACAGGTTGCGGCCGGCCTCGCGCACTGCGGCGCCGAATTCGTCGATGCGGGTCACGTCGAAACGCGTCGACGGGCAGGTCCACAGAATCGCAGCGACGCAATAGCCGTCGGCGCGACGTACCGGCGCGCCGATCCCGCGGCCGCCGGCCACGCGCTCGCCGAGGCTGACGCTGTATCCCCGCTCCCGGTCCTGCTCGACGAACTTGCGCAGCAGCTCCCGATCGGTGACGGTCTCGGTGGTCATCGGGCTGACGGTGACGCTGTCCAGGTAGGCGGTCGCTTCGTCCTCTGGCATTCCCGCGAGGATTGCTCGGCCCGCCGCGCCGGCGTACAACGGGGATACCACGCCCGGTTCGATTACGTACCGGATCGCCTGCCGGCAGTCGATCCGCTCCTGGAAACGGGCCTGGTTCCCTTCGCGCACAATGAAATAGCACGTTTCGTCGAAGCGGGCTACCAGGTCGCGCACGATGGGTTCAGCGAGACCCCACAGGGAATTATGGGTGTGCAGGACCTCGCCCAGCGAGGACAAGCGGCGGCCGACCTCGAACCGGCCCGTCAGCTGCGATTGCTCGACCACGTCCAGCGCTGCGAGCTGGTTGAAGATCCTGCTGACCGAGCTCTTGTCGATACCGGTGGCGCGTGAGACCTCGCGCACGCTGATTCCGTCGGGTGCGGCTGCCACCGCTTCCAGCAGGGTGAACAGCTTGGTCGCGACGCCGCGGTGCTCGGCCTCGGCGGAGAACGTAGGAGTGGCGAGTTCGTCGACCTCGTCACTGGTCATACACACCCCCTCAGATGTCGGTACGAGGGTAGTCGGAGAACCGACCGCCTCAAAGGTTCCATGGACAAGACGATGTCCCGCCTTATGTCTAGCAGACCACACCTCTTTCCGTAGGCAACCGAGAAGACGTCGCGGGCCTCAACCGTGCAGTCAACGGTCTAAAGAGGCTGTAAATGCGCATTGGCTTCCCGCCAGTGACGGCGGGCGGGGATTCACAAAATAGGACAGTGTCTCGTATAATTCACGGACCGGCGCCGTTGCCGTCAACGTCTCGATGGAGGAACACGTGGATTTGGCAGAACTGACCGTCGGGCGCTTTCTGGAGCAGGCGGTCGACGAAGTGCCCGACGATCCGCTGCTGATCTGGGATGAGCGGCAGGTCTCCTACCGAGAGTTCGACGAGAACGCGAACCGGGCCGCGAACGTCTGGCATGACCTCGGAGTGCGCCGCGGTGACCACGTCGCCTTCATGGTCGACAACAAACCGGAGTTCCTGTACGCATGGTTCGGCTTGGCGAAGCTCGGCGCGACGCTTGTGGCGGTGAACACGGGATTCAAAGAGCGCGAGACGCACTACATTCTGGAGCACTCCCAAGCCAAGTTCGTCCTCGTCGACGACGTCTACGCCGACATCATCGCGCCGAGTGTCGGGCGACTGCCCGGGCTTGAAGCGGTGTACGCAATGCAGGCCGGGGCTGGGTTCCCGTACTTCGGTGAACTGATGGACCGCGCGAGCGCGACCGCACCCGAGCCGTCTGAGGTGTCGCCCGACGACGTCGTCAGCTTCATCTACACCTCGGGAACGACCGGAAATCCCAAAGCGGTCATGCAGTCTCAGCGTAACTTCGTGCTGACCGGCCAGGCATATCCGCACTGGATGCGCATGGAGAAGGGTGACCGCATCTACGCATGCCTGCCGCTGTTCCACATCAACTCCCAGGCCTATTCGATGATGGGCGCGATCGGCGCAAGGGGGGCGATCGTTCTCGCGCGCCGCTTCTCGGCCAACAGGTTCTGGGATGACATCCGCAGGCACAAGGTCGCCGTCTTCAACTTCATCGGTGCGATGACCCTGATACTGAGCAAGAAGGAACCGGCCGACGACGACCTCGACCACAGCGTGAAGGTGGCCTACGGCGTGCCCGCGCTTCCCGGCGAACTGCGCGAGACGCTGGAGAAGCGCTACGGCATGACGGTGATCTCGGGCTTCGGGATGAGCGAGACGACGTTCGGACTGCTCGAACCGTTCGACGAGCGGCGCCGTGCCGGCGCGATGGGCTTTCCTCGCCAGCATCCGGATCCCGCGGTGCCACGCACCGAAGCCGCCGTCGTCGACGAGAACGGAAATCATCTGGGCGACAACGAGGTCGGTGAGTTGATTCTTCGGGGCCCGGCCCACATGCTGGGTTACTTCCACGATCCGGAAAAGACCGCCGAGGCGCTGCGCGACGGCTGGCTGTTCACCGGGGACATGGCGCGCCGCGACATCGACGGCCAGTACTACTTCGTCGACCGGAAGAAGGACATCGTGCGACGGCGAGGCGAGAACGTGTCGTCGCTGGAAGTCGAGAACGTCATCAACGAACATCCCGCGGTGCTGGAGAGCGCGGTCATCGGGGTTCCGTCCGATCTCACCGACGAGGACCTCATGGTGTTCATCGTTGCTCGCGACGGCGCCGAGCTCGACTTCGGCGACATCGGCGACTGGGCCGCAGAACGGTTGGCACGCTTCAAGGTGCCGCGGTACTACCGGCAGATCGACGCGTTGCCGAAGACATCGACACAGAAGATCGCCAAGCACCAGTTGCGTTCTGCCGCCGAGGAGAAGGGATACGACCGTGACTTCGCAGCCTCGGCCCGGTGAGCGGCCGGTACCTCAACTACGTGGCGAGGAAAAGCAGTATTACGCCGATCTGAAAGAGCACCGGCTGCCGTACTACGCGTGCATTGCGTGCAATGCGGTGTACGCCCGTCCGCAGGAATTCTGCCCGGCGTGCGGCCAAGGCGTGCAACGACAGTGGTCAGCCGGTAAGGGCGCGGTGTACTCCTACACCGTGCAGCAGCGAGCTGGGCATCCATACTTCGCCGACGCGGTGCCCTATACGATCGCGCTCGTCGACTTCGACGAAGGCTTCCGCACACTCGCCGATCTGACGACGAAGGACGGCGCACCTCGAATCGGTCAGCGTGTGCGGGTCGAGTTCGAGGATGTGACAGACGAAATGACCCTCGCACACTTCGTGGCGGTGTCATGAGTATCAGGGGTACAGCAGCGATCGTCGGCGCCGCAGAGGTCGACACCTGGCAGACGCAGGGGCGCTCACCGGTAGGACTGATGGCTGAGGCCACCCGGCGAGCAGTCGCCGACGCCGGATTGACACTTGCGGACGTCGACGGATTGTTCAGCGCCAGTTCGCATTACTCGTTCCCGACGATGAACCTGGCCGAGAGGCTTGGAATGCACCCCCGGTACATGGATTCGTCGAACATCGGCGGGGCATCGTTCGTCAGCCATGTCGGACATGCGGCGGCCGCGATCGGCGCGGGGTTGTGCGACGTCGCAGTCATCGCCTACGGCAGCACGCAACGGTCGGACATGGGCAAGCTCGTGAGCCGCGCCGAATGGTCGGCCTACGAGGAGCCCTACGGCTTGATCCATCCCATCTCGTCGATCGCTCTGATGGCCCAGCGGCACATGGCTGAGTTCGGCACCACCAGTGAGCAACTCGCATCGGTGGCGGTGTCTGCGCGGCAATGGTCGCTGCTGCACCCCAACCCGCCCTACCCGAAACCGCTGACGGTCGAGGACGTCGTGGAGTCGAAGATCGTGTCGACGCCGTTGCACGCCCGGGACTGCTGCCTCGTCACCGACGGTGGTGCCGCGGTGGTCGTGGTGTCCGCTGAACGTGCGGCGTCACTGCCGCATCCGCCGGTCTATCTGCGCGGGTTCTCAGAGTCGAGCAACCACCGCGCTGTCTCGGCCATGCCGGACCTCACGAGCACGGTGGCGGCCCAAACGTCGAAGATCGCCCTGGAGATGGCGGGCCGTTCGCTGGCCGATGTCGACACCGCCCATGTCTACGACGCATTCACCGCGAGTCTGCTGATCCTGTTGGAGGACATCGGGTTCTGCGGCAAGGGCGAGGGAGGGCCGTTCGTGGCGGACGGCAACATCGCACCCGGCGGATCGTTGGCGCTGAACACCAACGGCGCCGGACTGTCGTTCACGCATCCCGGGATGCTGGGCCTCTTCCTGCTCACCGAGGCTGTCACCCAGTTGCGCGGTGACGCGGGTGCCCGTCAGGTCGAGGGTGCGCAGACGTCGCTGGTGCACGGAATGGGACTCACCATCGCGGCGCACAGCACCGCGGTGCTGTCCACGAATGCGGACTGAGGGGCTACGCCGGCGTTGAGTGTCGCCGGGGTCGGGTTCCGATCAGAACGCGGGCCCGTCCTGTTGTCGATCATGCTGGCGCTGAGCCTGGTCGCGCTGGACTCAACGGTGCTGGCGACCGCGATACCCACCATCGTCGCCGAACTCGGCGGATCCGCTCTGTTCCCGTGGCTGTTCTCCGGCTATCTGCTCGCCCAGGCCGTCACGACGCCGGTGTTTGCCAAGCTGTCGGACACGTTCGGACGCAAGCCGGTCATCCTCGTCGGCATCGCTCTGTTCATGACCGGGTCGGTCCTATGCGCGTTTGCGTGGTCGATGCCCGCGCTGATCGCGGCGAGGGTGGTGCAGGGCCTGGGAGCCGGTGCGGTGCAACCGATGTCGGTCACCATCGTCGGCGACATCTACACTCTTGCCGAACGTGCGCGAGTGCAGGGCTACTTCGCCAGTGTCTGGGCGGTGGCTTCCGTGATCGGCCCGACCTTCGGTGGGCTCTTCGCGCAGTGGGGCATATGGCGCGGGGTGTTCGTGTTCAATGTGCCGCTGTGCCTGATCGCCGCGTGGATGCTGTTGCGCCGCTACTCGGATCACTTCGACCGCCGGAAGGCGCGCGTCGACTATGCGGGCGCCGCCCTGCTCACGTCAGGACTGTCGCTGGTCGTGCTCGCCATTCTCGCTGGGGGACAGGCATGGTCGTGGACGTCGGGTCCCAGCATCGGATCGCTGGCCTCCGGCGCCGTGCTGCTGGTCGTCTTCTGGGTCGTTTCCCGGCGGGCTGCGGAACCGATCCTGCCTGCCTTCGTACTGACCCGCCGGCTTCTGCTGACGACGACGGTCGTGGGCCTCGGCGTGGGCGCGATCTTGATAGGCCTGACGTCGTTCATCCCGACTTACCTGGAGGGGACGGTCGGCGCAGCGCCGGTGCAGGCAGGTTTGGCGATGACCGCGCTCACCATCGGGTGGCCGCTGACGGCGAGCCTGGCTGGACGCATCTATCTGCGAGTGGGATTCAAGCGGACCGCCTTGGTCGGTGCGACGGTCGTGTTGGTGGGGGTGATAGGTCTGCTCGCCGCGGTCAATCATCCCGACGTAATCCTTGTGGCCTGCCTGTGCTTCGTCACCGGTTGCGGTCTGGGCCTGCTGGCCCTGCCCTGCCTTATTGCGGCCCAGTCGAGTGTCGGCGCCGAAGATCGTGGTGTCGCGACCGGTGCGCACATGTTCGCACGGTCTCTCGGCAGCGCTGTAGGTGTTGCGGCATTCGGGGCGATGGCGAATTCGGTCTTCCAGGGCAACGACATTCATGGTCTCGGAGCCGCCACGGTGCAGGCGGGCACCGCGCTGGTGTTCGCCGGCGTGATCGCGGTCGCGGTGGTCAGCGCGGCGGCGGTCGTCGCGATGCCGACGACACCGCCGGGCCGCTAGTCCCGCGCCCGCGCCCGCGCCGTGGGCGCCGGTGCTACGCCGTGCGCCAAGCCGTGCGCGGTGTGCATACCTGCGGCGATGTCGAGCAGTGGACGGAAAACACTGTATCGAGCGATCTTTGACTTGAGTCGTGTCCACTGAGTCGGTCGTTCGTAGAACATGCACTCCATGCTGCCGACGGTCCGCCATCGAGGAAAGTGGCCCTAGTGCCGATACTCGTTAAGATAGTGACATGCACTCTGTCGCGATCCTCGCCTATGACGGTATGTCAGGGTTCGAGTCGGGCCTCGCCGCGGAAATCTTCGGCATGACCGAGTTGTCGGAGAGGTTCTCGGCAGGCATCGAAAGGCCGTGGTACTCGGTCAAGTTGTGTTCCGAGGCTACCGAGTTGCGCCTTCTCGGAGGTGCCACGGTCCGAACGTCCTACGGCTTGGCCGACCTCGCCGACGCCGACACCGTGGTGATCCCCAGTGTCGGCGACGTCCATGCACCCGCCTCGCCGGACCTCGTCGACGCGATCAAGGCCGCCGACGCGCGCGGCGCCCGGTTGGTTTCCATCTGTTCCGGTGCGTTCGCCCTGGCAGCCGCGGGGGTGCTCGACGGTCGGACCGCCACAACGCACTGGATCTATACGGATCTGCTCAAGGAGGCGTACCCGAACATCGACATCGACCCGGCGCCGCTCTACGTCGACGCCGGACGCGTCCTCACCAGCGCGGGCTGCGCAGCAGGACTGGACCTCTGCCTCCACATCGTGCGATCCGACAAAGGGGTGCGAGTCGCCAACGACGTCGCGCGGCGGTTGGTCATCTCGCCGCATCGGGGCGGGGGACAGGCGCAATACATCGAAACCCCCGTCCCCGACCCCGCCGGTGACGGCCGTATCGCGTCCGGAATGGCTTGGGCGCTGGAGAAGCTCGACCGCCCGATCTCCCTGGACGAGATGGCCGCCCAGTCGACGATGTCGCGCCGCAGCTATCTGCGTCAGTTCGCGAAAGCCACCGGCACAACGCCGATCAAATGGCTGACGGAGCAGCGGATCCAGGCCAGCCTCGCGCTGCTGGAGTCATCGGAGTTGTCCGTCGAGCAGATCGCGGCCCGCGTCGGATTCGAATCGCCTGCGACCTACCGGCATCATTTCGTCCGCCAGATGCACACCACCCCGAGCGATTACCGCAGCGCGTTTACAGGTTAGCCGCGAGCTTCTCCAGCGCCTCGACGACGGCGCCGGCTGGTGCGTGCGCCCCGAAGACGCCGCCCTGCATCGTTATCATATTCAGCGCCGCAACATGGTTCGCGTAGTCGGTCGCGCCGGTGGCGTCGGACACGACCAGGCACTCATAACCCCGGTCGTTGGCGTCTCGCATGGTGGTGTGCACGCAGACGTCCGTGGTGATCCCGGTGAAGACGATGTGGGTGATGCCGCGACTGGCCAGGACCAGCTCCAGGTCCGTGGCGTAGAAGCTGCCCTTGCCGGGCTTATCGATCACGGGTTCACCTGCCAGGGGTGCCATTTCGGGCACGATCTCCCATCCCGGTTCACCTCTGGTCAGAATCCGTCCGCACGGACCGAGCGATCCGATCTCGGCGCCGATCTGGGCCGAGCGCCACCGTTTGTTGGGCGGCAGATCGGACAGGTCGGGGCGGTGGCCTTCACGGGTGTGGATCACGAACAGGCCCGCCTCCCGCGCCGCACGCAACACTGTTTGCGCCGGGCCCAACGGAGTTCGCGTCAGCGAGAGGTCGTATCCCATTGCGTCGACGTAACCGCCCTCGCCGCAGAAGTCGACCTGCCAGTCGATGTTGATCAGTGCGGTGTGCTCGCGGGGGATGTGCCCGTCGTAGGGCCACACATAGGGATTCGCGTCGATGGTGACGGTCATGCGGATTCTCCGCTCAGCACCGGCTCGGCCGCTCGGGTTTCATCGGGGGTCGTCGGCCGGCTCAGGAACGTGAGCGCTGTGAAAGCAAGGCCGCCGACGACCATTGCCACGACGGCGTCCGACAGTTGCGGTGCGTAGAAGTGGGTGAGCAGTGCGACCGTGGCTCCGATCGCCCAGGCGGCGAACGGTTTCCAGGACAGCCCGGACGGGTTTGCGGTGCGGCGCGCGGCGAAGACGAGCTGGTCGAGGATGATGATGACCCCTATGGGCGGTACCAGGACGCCCAGCAGGCTGAGCCAGGCTTCGAAGTAGGACCAGATGCCGGCGACGGCTGCCGCGGTGCCGACGATGCCGAGCACGATCGTCAACTGCCGCATTCTTTTTCCGGTGATGTGGCCGAAACCGACCGCGCCGTTGTACAGGCAGTGAGCGCACACACTGCCGAGATTGACGAACACGAACAGCACACCGAGCACCAGCAGCACGCCGCTGCTGTCCACCAAGACATGCAAGAAGTCACCACCGGTCTTGTCCGCCGCCGCGGAGGCGCCCAGCGCGACGACGAACGCGCCGACCAGCTGCGCTACGAAGTAGGCGATGGGGAATGCCGAGAACGCGGCGAGTGCGCCCTCCCTGCCGTTGCGCGCCCACCGGGTGAAATCTGCTGTCATGGTTCCCGAGTCGATGAAGCACGCGATTGTCATGGTCACCGCGACACCGAAGCTGAACGCACTCACTCCCGCTCCACCCGCGTAGGAGAACGCCGGACCGACTCCACCGTCCTGTGCCGCAATGGCGATGGCGACGATGCCGAGGGGGATGAAGAGCGCCGACGCAACCACCCCGATCCAGGAGATCGCCCCGATACCGACGAATGTCAGGGCGACGAACAGAACACCGGCAAGCAGAGTGATCCACCCAGCACTCCAGCCCAACGACGCATTGAGCGTGGAGCCGACCATGCCGGTCTGGAAAGCGAACCAGCCGATCACCAAGGTCGACAGGAAGGCTGAGACTACTCGAAAGCCTTTGCGGCCGAATGTATCCGCGGCGGTGAGGGCGAAATTCTTGCCGGATCGGCCTGCGAGGTAGCTCAGTGTTCCCACGTAGCCCATCAGCACGAAGTCCCCGACCAGGATGGCGATGAGGCCGGTGACGAAGCCGAGGTTGTAGACGATGATGCCGGAGAAGACCGCCGAGGTCATGATCATCGGAAAGCCGACCCAGACGGCCGACACGGAGAACAGCGACCTCCTGGCGGACCGGGGCACGGGTTCATGCTCGAATTCGTCGCCGAGAGCCACGTCGGCGGTATGGCTGTTATCTGCAAGAGTCATGTGTATACAGTCGCGTATACACATTTCTCTGCGTTAGGCCCGCGTGAAGTTCTCGTTACGCCGCCCCGGTCCGATAACCCACAATGGCGGGGTGACCGAGAGGCTTACCGCAAGCTTTGCCGCAGCGCTCAACAACTATGGCGACCGCCCGTGCATCGAATTCGAGGGGCGCTGGTACACGGGTAAGGAGGTCGCGGCGTACGGGACCGTGATCGCTGCGACCCTGCGTGAGGCGGAGGTTGCCGACGATGCGCCGGTAGGTCTGATCGTTCGCAACCGGCTCCAACACGCCGCGGCCATCGTAGGATTCTTGGCCGCCGGGCGCACCGTCGCGATGATCTACTCGTTTCAGTCGCCGGAGGCTATCGCCCGCGACGTGGAGCAGCTCAACCCCGCGGCAGTCGTGGCCGATACCGAGGACTGGACACCGCCGGTCATGGTCGCCGCAAGGCGGATCGGTAGTGCGGGGATCGCGATCTCGCTCACCGAGCCGATCGTCGACCGCATCCCCGGGCTGCAATTGCGGGACTCCACGAAACCCCACGCGCCCGCGGAACCAGGTGTGGCGCTGAAGATCTTGACGAGCGGGACCACGGGACCACCGAAGCGGCAGGCGATCGAGATCCATGTTCTGGAGCGCACGGTGTTCAGCGTGACTGCCGGGGAGAAGGCTCCCGCCGATGCACCGCCCGAATTCGCGTACTGGCAGTTCGGCGGCATCGGGGTGTGCCAGTTGATCGCAGGCATCTACAACGGGCGTCGGGTCGCGATGATGCAGCGATTCAGTGTCGAGGGCTGGGTAGATGCGGTCAAGCGTCACCGCATCGCCCGCGCCGGTGTTCAGCCCGCTGTCATCAAGATGCTTCTCGACGCGGACGTGCCCGCGGGCGACCTCGCGTCGCTCGAATTCCTGATCAGCGCTTCGGGTCCGCTGGATCCCGAGACGCGTGATGAGTTCGAGCAGCGGTACGGCATTCCCATCAGGCTCGCTTACGGGGCAACCGAATTCGCGGGGTCACTGTGCGCGTGGACGGCCGACATGCTGCGTGACTTCGGGGAATCGAAGCGCAACAGTGTCGGGCGGGCCCTGCCCGATACCGAATTGCGGATCGTCGACGCTGACAGCGGAGCTGTGTTGCCACCTGGAGCGCAGGGACTGCTGGAGGCCAAGGTTGCCCCGATCGGACCGCATTGGATCCGCACCACGGACATCGCCAGCATCGACGACGACGGATTCGTCACCCTGCACGGGCGTGCCGACGGCGCCATCAACCGTGGAGGATTCAAAGTGCAACCCGAGGAGGTCAGGCGGGTGCTCATCTCCCACCCCGCGGTGCGCGACGCCTGCGTCGTCGGGGTGCCCGACCCCCGACTCGGGCAGGTTCCGTTCGCGGCAATCGAAGTCGTCACAGGCGCTGCGGTGCCCTCCGACGACGACCTCAAAACGTGGGTGCGCCATGCACTTCCCGTCTACAACGTGCCCGTCGCGTTCTCCGTGGTCGACGAATTGCCGCAAAACCCGGCCCTCAAGGTGAGCCTGCCGGCTGTCGCGGCGCTCTACGACGGCTGACTAGATCGAGCCCAAGTCGGCAGACAGCCAGTGCGCCGTCTTGACGAACACGGCCACGCTCTCGCCGTGCTCGCGCCTTGCGAACTCGAGGTAGCCCTCCACACTCTCGGGTGGCAGGTAGCGCTTCGTCATCTCGACGAGCTGCTCATCAGTGCCCGGCTCGATGCGCAGCACAGGGCCGTCGACAGCCACGTACCGCACCGTGGGCTCCACGCGCTCGACCATGATCGACACGAAGCCGCTCGCTTCGATCAGCTGATGCTTGCGCGAACCGCGGCCCGTGGTGAACCACAGATCGCCACCGGGCGTGTACTGGTACCAGATCGGCACTGTGAGCGGACCACGGTTCTCACCGTTGGACACCGACAGCGCGCCGACGTGCGGTTCGGCCAGGAACTGCTCGCGTTCTTCCTTCGAAAGAGCCATGCTCGCCACGCTACTGATCACGGGTGACAACTTGGTAGCAGCAGCCGACCGTCGCCGAATCTGACGTCCGCCTAGAGTCGGATCATGCGCTTTGGACTCTTCATCCCGCAGGGCTGGCGACTCGACCTCGTCGGAATCGAACCACGTGATCACTGGCGCGTCATGAGCGATCTCGCCACCTATGTCGACAGTGGAGAAGTCTGGGACTCGCTGTGGGTGTACGACCACTTCCACACCGTGCCGGTGCCCACCGACGAGGCCACTCACGAAGCCTGGTCGCTGATGGCCGCCTATGCCGCGACGACGTCGCGGATCAAGTTGGGTCAGATGTGCACCGCGATGAGTTACCGCAATCCCGCGTACCTCGCCAAGGTCGCCGCGACCACAGATGTGATCTCCGGGGGCCGGGTGCAGATGGGCATCGGCGGCGGCTGGTACGAGCACGAGTGGCGGGCCTACGGGTATGGCTTCCCCTCGGCGGGGGTGCGACTCGCGCGGCTCGACGAGGGCGTGCAGATCATGCGGGACGCGTGGCGCGACGGTGTCGTCACTTTCGACGGCAAGCACTACCAGACCGACGGGGCCATCGTGGCGCCCCGCCCGCTGCAGGACGGCGGGATCCCATTGTGGATCGCCGGAGGCGGCGAGAAGGTCACGCTGCGCATCGCGGCGAAGTACGCGCAGTACACCAACTTCACCTCAGAACCCGAGGGATTCGAGCACAAGTCGCAGGTGCTGGCCGACCACTGTCGCGACGTCGGAACGGACTTCGACGCCATCGTCCGATCGGCGAACATCAACGTCGTGGTGGCGACGACAGAGAATGAGGTCAGGGACAGGCTCGCCGCGGTGCGCTCGCGGATCAGCGGATTGACCGGCGAGGCCGCCGCAGACGCCATGCTGAACTCGATGAGCACGCCTCAGGCGGGTAGCGGAACACCCGAACAGCTCGTGGAGACGCTGCAGAGGCTGCGGGGCCTCGGATGCGAGTACGTGATCTGCTACTTCCCAGAAGCCGCATACGACCGTACCGGCATCGAGTTGTTCGAGCGCGAGGTCATTCCCTCGCTCGCATGAGAAGTGTTGAACGTCAAGCCATGTGGCTGAGCACGTTGACGATGTTGCCCTTGCTGTCGGCGAAGAAGAACCGGCGCACGCCCCAGTCCTCGTCGCTGAGTGGGTGAACGATCGTCAGCTGCGCTCGCACCGCGGCATCATGGGCGGCGTCGACATCGTCGACCTCGATAGACACCGAGGGGTTGACGGCCGCGGTCGCGTCGCGCGTCATCAGGCTGAACTGATGGCGGTGGTCGGGGTCGGCAAGGGTGGCGATCCAGCCGTGGTTCATCACGACGTCCAGACCAAGTACCGCCCGGTACTGTTCAACAGCCTGGTCGAGTTCGTCGACCGTGACGACCGGCATCACTCGTCTGACACCCATAAGGCGACGATACGCCGCACCTGCGAAACGATCGCCGGTACATCTACAGCGACCTTGAGTCATCGCTCGGGACCGTCTCATCGACCTCGTCATCAATTCACGGAGGACGTCGCGGGGAAGCGTCGGCTCGGCGGTGATAGCGGCCGTTCGTGACCGGGCAAACCGTCTTGATTGTCTCTGGTGTAAATTTGCTGTGTAAGCAGATGTGAAGTCGTGAAATGGGCATTTGGTGGCAGGACTCAAATCGTGACATTGCTGGTTGGTTGCGTACGCAAGTTAGATCGTTAATTACGCTAACGGAGTCACGTTATTGCTCTAAGCTTGGCAGTGCTGGGCGCACGCTTGACGCTACGGCGTGCGTCCAGCAAACCAGCCCGTCCGGCATCTCATGGTCGGCCCGCGGTCGACAACTTTCCGCTGCGCCGCGGATCTTCCCCAATGTCTGCAGGGAGTCAGCCTGTTCGACGAACGATGGACTCCATGACTCGCGCTCGCCCGCTGGCGGAGTCGTTGCCGTGGCTGCAGAGCGTCGATCCCGTCCGTCGGTGAGAATTGCAGGGCAAATACTGACGCGCACAATCCTCTCTGGCGGGGCCGAACGCTGCGACGAGTCGAATGCACACCCCTTGCCAACTGTCGGGAGAGAGCTCGATGCGGCCGAATCCTGGAAGCAGATCGAGGACGAGGCGCGGCGCAGCAACTACCGACATCGCCGCACGAGGTGAAGGCTCGAGGCCGCGGACGCATCATCGTCTCTCTCACCGACACGGACCGCGGCGTGCGATCGTAATCCGCGCATACAGCTGAAGATGTGCGCGTATCGCCCGTCACGACTATCCAAAAAGCGACAGATTTACGTTTGCGCAAATTGGCTGTTGACGATGGTAGATAGCTTTGAGCTGCGGTTTTCGTACTGTATGGACTATGCCGCAGTCACACAGCAGATCGGCGCGCCATTCTCGGATGGCATTTCTCGCGTATGCAAGCATTCCGTTGGCCTAGGCTCTGTCGTTACTGACGCTGGCGTCCACGAACTGCGCGCCACGCAGCAAACCGGAACCGAGGCTGAGAGGCGGGGCGCGCGCCGTGACGAAGCATGCGCCGATGTCACTACATCGCGAAAACTCCCCGACGCTTCGGCTGCGTGGTCCGGTTGACTACGGCGCGCAATCCCAGCTTTTCTGGTCAATTGCGCTGTGCTCAGCAAACGGAGGGCAACATGTGCGCATTCGTGTCCCGGCATCTCGATCCTCAAGATAGGCACGACGCCGACTTCGAGCGGAACTTCTGGTCAGCCGCAGACCTCGTCGAGCGCAGCTCGCGTAGCCGACCAAAAAGACACGCGCAGCCTCCGACTGCGAACAATGCAGCACGCATCGGACGGGTGGGCGCCCTCGCGGTATCGCTGGGCGTCGGATTCGCCGTCGCCAACTCGACGGGTGTTGCGTACGCCGACGTGGATGCCGACACCTCCGCGTCGGCGGGGGCTGAGTCCCAGTCGCGGACCAAGACGTCATCGACGAAACCGTCGTCGCGAACCCACACCGACGACACCGAGTCGTCCGATTCAGAAGATGACGGGTCCGTCGCCGAAGAATCTGGTGCGACCGAGGATGTCGACGGTCCCGTCGACGACGAAAGTGCAGAAGAGGAGGCCGCTGCCGACGATCAGGGAGAGGCGTCGTCGCCTGAGGATCATCCGCAGGACGCCGATCCCACCCCGGCGCCCGACGCGTCAGAAACCGCAGAGCCGGCAGACGATACCGACATCTCCACCCCGGCGCCGTATCCGGGTGAAGTGGAGGCCGTCAATGACGGGATCGTCGGGTCCGACGCCGGCGACGTCGCTCCGACCGAGATTGCCGAGATCGACGTCGTTCCGGTAGAGGTCGCCCCACCGGCCCCGAGCGTGGAATCGGTCGCGTCGGTCGCCCCTGAGGACAGCACCGCCTCCGTCGATGTCATGACCGCCGTCGTCAGCAGTGTTCTGTCGCCGTTCACCAACCCTGCCACACCGGCGCGCGCCCCGTGGTTCGACGCCGTGCTTGCGTGGGTGCGCCGGCAGATCGTGCACACGTTCTTCAATGAGACCCCCGAGTGGGGACCGGTCGAAACCCAACAGATCGTGACGGGTCAGGTGCTCATCGACCTGAAAGCCCGCGATCCCAACGGGGATCCGCTCACCTACACAATCGTTCAGCCGTCACACGGTGTGGTATTCAGAGACCCGCTCACCGGCAAGTTCGTCTACACCCCGACCACCGTCGTCACCGGTACTCCGCTCCAGGACAGCTTCAAAGTCACGATCAGTGACTCGTCAGAGCATCTGAAAGGCCTGCTCGGCGTCGTCCAAGGGGTCTTCCATTTCCTTCGCCGGGCAGCCGGGATCGCCGAACCGGACGAGGTGACGCTGATGATCCCGATCACGGTGAACCCCATCGTGGAGATCCCCCCGATCGTCGTCACGTTGCCGGTCGCGGCGGGAGCACCCGGAAACCCGGTGACCGTGAGTCCGGTGGTCGTGATCACGGATCTGGATTCCGATGAAATGACCTCTGCCACAGTCACCTTGAGCGATCCGGCCGATGGCGACGTGCTTGGGTACGGCCCCCTGTCAACGGGTGTGACGGTTACGACCGGGGTTGGGTCACTTACCTTCACAGGGGCCGCGTCCACCGCGGCGTATCAGCAATTGCTGGCATCGGTGACGTTGACGACGCAGACGGCGGCGATCAAGACGGTGTCGTTCACCGTCACTGACGACCAGGATCTGGACAGCGGCGCAGCGGCCACGGTCGTCACTGTGCTCGGCCTCCCGGTGGACCTGCCACCGCTGGTGGTGACTTCGCCGGTGGCCGTAGGCACGTCCGGATCCGCCGTTGTGGTGAGCCCCATCGTGGTGATCACCGATCTCGACTCGGACGAACTCACCGGTGCCACAGTGAAAGTCACCAGTCAAGAAGACGGAGACGTTCTGTCCTGCGGCACTCTTCCCGATGGAGTGGTGGTGTCGGCGGGCGACGGATCCCTCACCTTCACCGGTACGGCGTCGGTCGCTGCATACCAGCAGTTGCTGGCATCGGTAACGCTGACGTCGCAGAGCGCGGGGATCAAGTCGGTCTCTTTCACCGTTACCGACGACGAAGGTCTGGGCAGCGTCCCGGTGGCCACAGTCGTCACGATGCTGGGGCTACCGATCGAGGTGCCTCCGCTGGTGGTGACCACACCGATTGCGGCCGGTACCGCCGGAAGCCCGATCACGGTCAGCCCTGTCGTGGTCATCACAGACCTTGACTCCGAACAACTTTCGTCGGCGACGGTAACCATCGCGAATGTTTCGGACGGCGATACCCTAGCGCACGGGGCCTTGCCACCTGGCGTGACGGCAACGCTGGACAACGGCAGTGTGACGTTCACCGGTCTCGCGTCTGTGTCGGATTACCAGCAGCTACTCGCCTCGGTGACGATGTCCTCGACCACAGCGGCAGTCAAGACGGTGTCCTTCACCGTCACCGACGACCAAGGCTTGGAAAGCGCCACCGCCGCCACCGTCGTCACGGTACTCGGACTGCCGGTCCAGGTGCCCCCGCTGGTGGTGACGTCGCCCATCGCTGCGGGAACCGCCGGCGGTGCAGTACAGGTCAGCCCTATCGTGGTGATCACCGACCTCGACTCTGACGAACTCGGTTCTGCCACAGTGCTTGTCGAGAACTTTTCCGCAGGGGACGTACTGGGCTACGGGGCGCTCCCGACCGGCGTCGTGGTGACAACGGACAACGGGTCGATCACGTTCACCGGTACCGCCTCGGTGGCCGCATACCAGCAGCTGCTTGCATCTGTCACGCTGACGTCGTCGGCCCCGGGGATCAAGACGGTGTCGTTCACTGTTACCGACGATCAGGGACTCGAGAGCATCCCGGTCGGGACTGTGGTCACACTCCTGGGCCTGCCTACCGAACTCACACCGCTCGTCGTCACGACCCCGGTGAGCGCCGGTGTTGCCGGAAGCGGGATCACGATCAGCCCGGTGGTGGTGATTGCCGATCTCGACTCAGACGAATTACTCTCTGCCGCAATCACGATCAAGGACGCAACGTCCGGTGATGTACTGGGGTACGGACCGCTGCCCGCCGGTGTGACGGCGACCCTTGGAAGCGGCTCGGTGACGTTCAGCGGTGCCGCGTCGGTCGCCGACTACCAGCATCTGTTGGCGTCGGTCACGCTGACGTCCTCGAGTGCGGGGATTAAGACAGTGTCGTTCAGCGTCACCGACGACCAGGGTCTGACGAGCCCGGCGGCGGGCACCGTCGTCACGGTTCTGGGGGTGAGCGCTCAAGTCCCGCCGCTGGTCGTGACAACACCCCTGGCTACTGGCACCGCAGGCAGTGTGACCACGATCAGTCCGATCGTGGTGATCGCGGATCTCGATTCGGATCAAATCGGCTCCGCCACAGTGATCCTGAACAACCCCGATGACGGCGATGTGCTCGGTTACGGTGACATTCCCGAGGGAGTCACGGTGACGACCGCCAACGGATCCCTGGTCTTCACCGGATTGGCGTCGATTGACGACTATCGCCAATTGCTGACGTCGGTCACGTTGACATCGCAGGCTGCGGGGATCAAGTCGGTGTCATTCACAGTGGTCGACGACCAGGGCAACGAGAGCCTGGCGGCAGGCACAGTGGTCACGATGCTGGGATTGCCGGTGGAGCTTTCACCGTTGGTCGTCACGCTTCCCGTCGCCGCCGGAACGGTCGGTGGCGCTGTCAATGTGAGCCCCGTCGTCGCGATCACCGACCTCGACTCCGACGAGATAACCTCTGCCACCGTCCAGGTCAGCAATCCCTCCTCCGGAGATGTGCTGAGTTATGGGCCGCTGCCGACCGGTGTGACCGTGACGACGAGTGCGGGTTCGGTGACGTTCACCGGGGCGGCGTCCGTGGCGGCATACCAGCAGTTGCTGCAGTCGGTGACTTTGACTTCGCAGACTGTTGGCATCAAATTGGTGTCGTTCGCCGTCACCGACGATCAGGGAAATGAAAGTGGTTTCGCAGCAACAGCTGTGACGATTGTGGGGTTGGCGGTGGAGGTGCCGCCGCTGGTGGTCACGACACCGGTGGCGGCCGGCACGGTGGGTGGGGCGATCACGGTCAGTCCGGTGGTGATCATCACCGACCTCGATTCGGAGGAACTGGATTCAGCCACGGTCACACTCGTGGATCCGGGTGCTGGTGATGTGTTGGGTTACGGTGATCTGCCTGATGGCGTCACGGCCACTTTGGCCAATGGCGTGCTGACGTTCACCGGCGCTGCTTCGGTGGCGGCGTATCAGCAGCTGCTGCAGTCGGTGACCCTCACCTCGACCGCTCCGGGGATCAAGTCGGTGTCGTTCACGGTCACCGATGACCAGGGTAACCAGAGTGTGGCGGCGGGCACGGTGGTGACCGTGGTCGGGCTGTCGGTGGAGGTGCCGCCGCTGGTAGTGACAACTCCTGTGGCGGCCGGCACGACCGGCAACGCGATCACGGTCAGCCCGGTGGTCATCATCACCGACCTCGATTCGGACGAACTCGACTCAGCCACAATCACACTCGACGATCCGGGTGCCGGCGATGTGCTTGGTTACGGTGAGCTGCCTGATGGCGTGACGGCCACTGTGGCCAATGGTGTGCTGACCTTCACCGGTGCTGCCTCGGCGGCGGCGTATCAGCAGCTGCTGCAGTCGGTCACCCTGACGACGTCGACCGCGGGGATCAAGTCGGTGTCGTTCACGGTCACCGATGACCAAGGTAACCAGAGTGCGGCGGCGGGCACGGTGGTGACCGTGGTCGGGTTGGCGGTGGAGGTGCCGCACCTGGTGGTCACGACACCGGTGGCGGCCGGCACGGTCGGTGGGGCGATCACGGTCAGTCCGGTGGTGATCATCACCGACCTCGATTCGGACGAACTCGACTCAGCCACAATCACCCTCCAAAACCCCGGTGCCGGTGATGTGCTGGGTTACGGTGATCTGCCTGATGGCGTGACGGCCACTCTGTCCAATGGCGTGGTGACCTTCACCGGCGCCGCGTCGGTGGCGGCGTATCAGCAGCTGCTGCAGTCGGTCACCCTGACCTCAACAACCGCTGGGATCAAGTCGGTGTCCTTTGTGGTGACCGACGATCAGGGTAATCAGAGTGCGGCGGCGGGCACGGTGGTGACCGTGGTCGGGCTGTCGGTGGAGGTGCCGCCGCTGGTAGTGATAACTCCGGTGGCAGCCGGCACGACCGGCAACGCGATCACGGTCACTCCGGTGGTAATCATCACCGATCTCGATTCGGAGGAACTCGACTCCGCCACAATCACCCTCGAAAGCCCCGGTGCCGGTGATGTGTTGGGTTACGGCGCGCTTCCGTCCGGTGTGACAGTGACGACGGGTGCAGGTTCGGTGACGTTCACCGGCGCTGCTTCGGTGGCGGCGTATCAGCAGCTGCTGCAGTCGGTGACCCTGACCTCAACAACCGCGGGGATCAAGTCGGTGTCGTTCACGGTCACCGATGACCAGGGCAACGCGAGTGTGGCGGCGGGCACGGTGGTGACCGTGGTCGGGTTGGCGGTGGAGGTGCCGCCCCTGGTGGTCACGACACCGGTGGCGGCCGGCACGGTCGGTAATGCGATCACGGTCAGTCCGGTGGTGATCATCACCGATCTCGATTCGGAGGAACTCGACTCCGCCACAATCACCCTCCAAGACCCCGGCATTGGTGATGTGCTGGGTTACGGCACGCTACCGCCCGGTGTCGCGGTCACTCTGACCAATGGTGTGCTGACCTTCACCGGTGCTGCTTCGGTGGCGGCGTATCAGCAGCTGCTGCAGTCGGTGACCCTGACCTCAACAACCGCGGGGATCAAGTCGGTGTCCTTTGTGGTGACCGATGACCAGGGCAACGCGAGTGTGGCGGCGGGCACGGTGGTGACCGTGGTCGGGTTGTCGGTGGAGGTGCCGCCGCTGGTAGTGACGACACCGGTGGCGGCCGGCACCGCGGGTGGTGCGATCACGGTCAGTCCGGTGGTCATTATCACCGATCTCGATTCGGAGGAACTCGACTCAGCCACAATCACACTCGACGATCCGGGTGCCGGCGATGTGCTTGGTTACGGTGAGCTGCCTGATGGCGTGACGGCCACTGTGGCCAATGGTGTGCTGACCTTCACCGGTGCTGCCTCGGCGGCGGCGTATCAGCAGCTGCTGCAGTCGGTCACCCTGACGACGTCGACCGCGGGGATCAAGTCGGTGTCGTTCACGGTCACCGATGACCAAGGTAACCAGAGTGTGGCGGCGGGCACGGTGGTGACCGTGGTCGGGTTGTCGGTGGAGGTGCCGCCGCTGGTAGTGACGACACCGGTGGCGGCCGGCACCGCGGGTGGTGCGATCACGGTCAGTCCGGTGGTCATTATCACCGATCTCGATTCGGAGGAACTCGACTCAGCCACAATCACACTCGACGATCCGGGTGCCGGCGATGTGCTTGGTTACGGTGAGCTGCCTGATGGCGTGACGGCCACTGTGGCCAATGGTGTGCTGACCTTCACCGGTGCTGCCTCGGCGGCGGCGTATCAGCAGCTGCTGCAGTCGGTCACCCTGACGACGTCGACCGCGGGGATCAAGTCGGTGTCGTTCACGGTCACCGATGACCAAGGTAACCAGAGTGCGGCGGCGGGCACGGTGGTGACCGTGGTCGGGTTGGCGGTGGAGGTGCCGCACCTGGTGGTCACGACACCGGTGGCGGCCGGCACGGTCGGTGGGGCGATCACGGTCAGTCCGGTGGTGATCATCACCGACCTCGATTCGGACGAACTCGACTCAGCCACAATCACCCTCGACGATCCGGGCACTGGTGAGGTGTTGGGCTACGGCACGCTACCGCCCGGTGTGACCGTGACGACGGGTGCAGGTTCGCTGACGTTCACCGGCGCCGCCTCCGTGGCGGCGTATCAGCAGCTGCTGCAATCGGTCACCCTGACGACGTCAACCGCGGGGATCAAGTCGGTGTCGTTCACGGTCACCGATGACCAAGGTAACCAGAGTGCGGCAGCGGGCACGGTGGTGACCGTGGTCGGGCTGTCGGTGGAGGTGCCGCCCCTGGTAGTGACGACACCGGTGGCGGCCGGCACGGTCGGTGGGGCGATCACGGTGAGCCCGGTGGTGATCATCACCGATCTCGATTCGGAGGAACTCGACTCAGCCACAGTCATACTCGACGATCCGGGTGCCGGTGATGTGCTTGGTTACGGTGATCTGCCTGATGGCGTGACGGCCACTGTGGCCAATGGTGTGCTGACGTTCACCGGCGCCGCCTCCGTGGGGGCGTATCAGCAACTGCTGCAGTCGGTGACCCTCACCTCCCAGAGCGCAGGGATCAAGTCGGTGTCGTTCACGGTCACCGATGACCAAGGTAACCAGAGCGCGGCAGCGGGCAGCGCTGTAACTGTGGTGGGTCTGCCGACGACCGAGGTGACGCCGTTGGTGGTGGCGTTGCCGGTGGCGGCCGGGGCCACGGGGTCGGCGACGGTGGTGAGTTCCGTTGTGGTGATTGCCGATCTGGATTCTGACGAGATCGACTCCGCGACAGTCACGATCACGAACCCGTTCGCTGGGGACGTGCTTGGTTATGGCAGCGTTCCGGCCGGCGTCACCGTGACGACGGGCGTTAATTCGGTGACGTTCACGGGTCTGGCGTCGGTGGCCGAGTATCAGCAGTTGTTGCAGTCGGTCACGCTGACCTCGACGACGGCCGGGATTCGGTCGGTGTCGTTCGTCGTGGTCGATGATCAGGGCAACGAGAGTGCGGTGTCGGCGACTGCGGTGACGGTGGTGGGTCTGCCGACGGAGGTGACGCCGTTGGTGGTGGCGCTACCGGTGGCGGCCGGGGCCACGGGGTCGGCGACGGTGGTGAGTTCCGTTGTGGTGATTGCCGATCTGGATTCTGACGAGATCGACTCCGCGACAGTCACGATCACGAACCCGTTCGCTGGGGACGTGCTTGGTTATGGCAGCGTTCCGGCCGGCGTCACCGTGACGACGGGCGTTAATTCGGTGACGTTCACGGGTCTGGCGTCGGTGGCCGAGTATCAGCAGTTGTTGCAGTCGGTCACGCTGACCTCGACGACGGCCGGGATTCGGTCGGTGTCGTTCGTCGTGGTCGATGATCAGGGCAACGAGAGTGCGGTGTCGGCGACTGCGGTGACGGTGGTGGGTCTGCCGACGGAGGTGACGCCGTTGGTGGTGGCGTTGCCGGTGGCGGCCGGTACCGCGGGAAGCCCGACCGTGGTGAGTTCTGTGGTGGTGATCGCCGATCTGGATTCCGACGACATCGAGTCGGCCACCGTGACCATCACCAACCCTTCTGCAGGCGATGTGCTGGGGTATGGCTCGCTTCCCACCGGCATCACGGTGACGACGGGCGCGAATTCGGTGACGTTCACGGGTCTGGCGTCGGTGGCCGAGTATCAGCAGTTGTTGCAGTCGGTCACGCTGACCTCGACGACTGCTGGGATTCGGTCGGTGTCGTTCGTCGTGGTCGATGATCAGGGCAACGAGAGTGCGGTGTCGGCGACTGCGGTGACGGTGGTGGGTCTGCCGACGGAGGTGACGCCGTTGGTGGTGGCGTTGCCGGTGGCGGCCGGTACCGCGGGAAGCCCGACCGTGGTGAGTTCTGTGGTGGTGATCGCCGATCTGGATTCCGATGAGATCGACTCCGCGACAGTCACGATCACGAACCCGTCCGCTGGGGACGTGCTTGGTTATGGCAGCGTTCCGGCCGGTATCACCGTGACGACGGGCGTTAACTCGGTGACGTTCACCGGTCGGGCAACGGTCGTGGAGTATCAGCAGTTGTTGCAGTCGGTCACGCTGACCTCGAACGCCCCAGGGATTCGGTCGGTGTCGTTCGTGGTCACCGATGATCAGGGCAACCAGAGCGACGCGGTCGCCACGGCGGTGACGGTGGTGGGTCTGCCGACCGAGGTGACGCCGCTGGTGGTGGCGCTACCGGTCGCGGCGGGGACGACAGGTTCGGCGACGGTAGTGAGTTCCGTCGTGGTGATCGCCGATCTGGATTCCGACGACATCGACTCCGCCACCGTGACCATCACCAACCCTTCTGCAGGCGATGTGCTGGGGTACGGCTCGCTGCCCACGGGTGTTGTGGTCACGACGGGCGCTAACTCGGTCACATTCACCGGCCGGGCAACAGTCGCGGAGTATCAGCAACTCCTGCAATCGGTCACCCTGACCTCGACAACGGCCGGCATTCGCTCGGTGTCCTTCGCGGTCACCGACGATCAGGGCAACGAGTCTGCGGCGTCGGCGACTGCGGTGACGGTGGTGGGTCTGCCCACCGAGGTGACGCCGTTGGTGGTGGCGCTACCGGTCGCGGCCGGTACCGCCGGAAGCCCGACGGTGGTCAGTTCTGTGGTGGTGATCGCCGATCTGGATTCCGATGAGATCGAGTCGGCCACCGTCACGATCGACAATCCCTCCGCCGGGGATGTGCTCGGCTATGGCAGCGTTCCGGCCGGCGTCACAGTGTCGGTTGGTATTGATTCGGTGACGTTTACGGGTCTGGCGTCGGTGGCGGAGTATCAGCAGTTGTTGCAGTCGGTCACGCTGACCTCGACGACTGCTGGGATTCGGTCGGTGTCGTTCGTCGTCACCGATGATCAGGGCAACGAGTCTGCGGCGTCGGCGACTGCGGTGACGGTGGTGGGTCTGCCGACCGAGGTGACGCCTCTGGTGGTGGCGCTGCCGGTGGCGGCGGGGACGACGGGGTCGGCGACCGTGGTGAGTTCCGTTGTGGTGATCGCCGATCTGGATTCCGACGACATCGAGTCGGCCACCGTCACGATCGCGAACCCGTCCGCAGGAGATGTGCTCGGCTACGGGTCGGTCCCGGCCGGCATCACCGTGACCACGGGAGCCAACTCGGTGACGTTCACGGGTCTGGCGTCGGTCGCGGAGTATCAGCAACTCCTGCAGTCGGTCACGCTCACCTCGTCAACGGCCGGTATCCGGTCGGTGTCGTTCGCGGTCACCGACGATCAGGGCAACCAGAGCGACGCGGCCGCCACGGCGGTGACGGTGGTGGGTCTGCCGACGGAGGTGACGCCGTTGGTGGTGGCGTTGCCGGTGGCGGCCGGTACTGCGGGAAGCCCTACGGTGGTCAGCTCGGTCGTGGTGATCGCCGATCTGGATTCCGACGAGATCGAGTCGGCCACCGTCACGATCGACAATCCCTCCGCTGGGGACGTGCTGGGGTATGGCTCGCTACCCACCGGCATCACGGTGACCATAGGGGCCAACTCGGTGACGTTTACGGGTTCGGCGTCGGTGGCGGACTATAAGCAGTTGTTGCAGTCGGTCACGCTGACCTCGACGACTGCTGGGATTCGGTCGGTGTCGTTCGTCGTGGTCGATGATCAGGGCAACGAGTCTGCGGCGTCGGCGACTGCGGTGACGGTGGTGGGTCTGCCGACCGAGGTGACCCCGCTGGTGGTGGCGTTGCCGGTCGCGGCCGGTACCGCGGGAAGCCCGACGGTGGTGAGTTCCGTTGTGGTGATTGCCGATCTGGATTCCGACGAGATCGAATCCGCGACAGTCACGATCGACAATCCGTCCGCTGGGGATGTACTCGGCTATGGGTCGCTGCCCACCGGTGTTGTGGTCACGACGGGTGCGAATTCGGTGACGTTCACGGGTTCGGCGTCGGTGGCGGACTATCAACAGCTGTTGCAGTCGGTCACGCTGACCTCGACAACGGCCGGTATCCGGTCGGTGTCGTTCGTCGTCACCGACGATCAGGGCAACCAGAGCGACGCGTCGGGGACTGCGGTGACGGTGGTGGGTCTGCCGACGGAGGTCACCCCGCTCGTGGTGGCCTTGCCGGTGGCCACGGGAACCGCGGGAAGCTCCACGGTGGTCAGCTCGGTCGTGGTGATCGCCGATCTGGATTCCGACGAAATCGAATCCGCGACAGTTACGATCGAGAATCCCTCCGCTGGGGATGTACTCGGCTATGGCTCGCTGCCCACCGGTGTTGTGGTCACGACGGGTGCGAATTCGGTGACCTTTACGGGTCTGGCGTCGGTCGCTGAGTATCAACAACTCCTGCAATCGGTCACGCTCACCTCGACAACGGCCGGCATCCGGTCGGTGTCGTTCGTCGTCACCGACGATCAGGGCAACCAGAGTGCGGCGTCGGCGACTGCAGTGACGGTAGTCGGCCTGCCGACGGAGGTGACGCCGTTGGTGGTGGCGCTGCCGGTGGCCACGGGAACCGCGGGAAGCCCAACCGTGGTCAGCTCCGTCGTAGTCATCGCCGATCTGGATTCCGACGACATCGACTCCGCGACAGTCACGATCACGAACCCGTCCGCTGGGGACGTGCTCGGCTACGGCAGCGTTCCGGCCGGCATCACGGTGACCGCGGGAGCGAACTCGGTCACGTTCACCGGCCGGGCAACGGCCGCGGAGTATGAGCAACTCCTGCAGTCGGTCACGCTCACCTCGACAACGGCTGGCATCCGGTCGGTGTCATTCGTGGTCACCGATGATCAGGGCAACCAGAGCGATGCGTCGGCGACTGCGGTGACGGTGGTGGGTTTGCCGACGGAGGTGACGCCGTTGGTGGTGGCGCTACCGGTGGCGGCGGGGACGACAGGTTCGGCGACCGTAGTCAGTTCTGTGGTCGTGATCGCCGACCTCGATTCTGACGAGATCGACTCCGCGACAGTCACGATCGACAATGCCGAACCGGGCGACGTGCTCGGGTATGGCTCGCTGCCCACCGGCATCACGGTGACCGCGGGAGCGAACTCGGTGACGTTCACCGGTCGGGCAACGGTCGCGGAGTATCAGCAACTCCTGCAATCGGTCACCCTTACCTCGACGACTGCTGGGATTCGGTCGGTGTCGTTCGTGGTCACCGACGATCAGGGCAACCAGAGCGACGCGTCGGCGACTGCGGTGACGGTGGTGGGTCTGCCGACAGAGGTGACGCCACTTGTGGTGACGTTGCCGGTGGCTACGGGAACGGCGGGAAGCCCGACCGTGGTGAGTTCCGTCGTGGTCATCGCCGACCTGGATTCCGACGAAATCGACTCCGCCACCGTGACAATCACCAATCCATCCGCCGGGGTTGTCCTCGGTTACGGCAGCGTCCCGGCCGGCATCGCCGTGACCACGGGCGCCAATTCGGTGACGTTCACCGGACCCGCGACGGTCGCCGAGTATGAGCAGTTACTCGCGTCAGTCACTCTGACATCGCCGACCACCGGCATCACTCGGGTGTCCTTCACCGCCACTGACGACCAGGGCAATGTCAGTGCGGCTGCCAGCACAGCGGTGACTGTGATCGGGACGCCGACTGCAGCAACACCATTGGTGGTCACATCGTTGGTCAATGTCGCCTACACCGCAGGCGGCTCCAGCGTCGCTGTCGATCCTGGCGTGATCGTGCTTGATGTGGACTCGATGACGATGACCGGCGCAACGGTGACGATCGCCGATCCGGACGTCGGCGACACCCTCACCTGGGGCTCGCTGCCCACCGGCATCACCGCTGACTTTGACAACGGTGTGCTGACCTTCTCGGGGTCAGCGTCGATCGACGACTATCAGCAGCTGTTGCGGTCGGTGCGATTCTCGACCGATGCGTCGGCGCTGGCCACAATCAAATCCATCGCCTTCCAGGTCACCGATGATTCGAGCAGGGTCAGCACACCAGGGTCGGTCACAGTGACGGTGGTGTCGCTACCGACCACGGCAACACCGGCGGTAGTCACGTCAGTGGTGAATGTGTCTTATACAGCGGGCAATTCGGCGACGGTCGTCGACCCGAACTTGACAATTCTCGATGCGGACTCGTCGACTATGTCCGGTGCAGTGGTCTCGATCGTAGGAGGCGTCACAGCCGGTGAAAGTCTCTCCTTTGCGCCACAGGCCGGCATCAGTGGGGCCTATAACCCCGCCACCGGTGTGCTGACCTTCAGCGGCACCGCGTCGAAGGAGACATACCAACAGCTGCTGCGCTCGGTGACCTTCTCGACAGATCCCTCTGCGCTGGCAACCATCAAATCGATCTCGTTCGTCGTCACCGACGCGCAGAGCAATACCAGCGGGCCCGGTCTGGTCGCGGTCACGGTGCTCAACGCGCCGGTGAGCGTCGCTCCGCTGGTGATCACGTCTGGGGTCAATCTGAGCTACACCGCTGGGAACAGCCCTGTGACAGTGGATTCCGGCGTCAGCCTGCTCGACATCGACTCGTCCACACTGCAAGGGGCGACCGTCAGGATCAGCGGAGGGTTCGCATCCGGCGACGAGCTCACCTTCACTGCACCGTCAGGTATCACCGGCATCTACAACGCAGGCACGGGTGTCCTCACTTTCACCGGGAACGCGTCGATCGCCGACTACCAGACCGCACTCCGGTCGGTCCAGTTGTCGACAGACGCTTCGGCGTTGGCCGCGATCAAGACGGTGTCTTTCGCGGTGACCGATCTTGAAGGCTCTGTGAGCCTCCCGGGCACCGTCGCTGTGACGGTGCTCGCTGCGCCGGTCAACCTGGCACCCTTGGTGACGACGCTGCTCGGACCGATCTACACCGCGGGTAATACTGCGGTACAGGTGAATCCGTTACTCACGGTGCTCGATCTCGACACTGCGAACATGGACGGCGCAACGGTGGCGATCACCGGGAACTTCGCGGCCGGTGACGTCCTCTCCTTCACGCCGACGTCGGGAATCGTGGGCAACTTCGATACCGCCACCGGGGTCCTGACTTTCGTCGGCAATGCCACTACCGCGACCTACCAACAGCTCCTGCGGTCGGTGACCTTCGCGTCGGGCGCATCCGGAACCACAGCGGTGAAGACCATCACCTTCACGGTCACCGACTCGCTGGGCGCCACCAGCCCGAACGCCACAGCGCTCGTCACGCAGACCGCGAACTCGGCGCCGCTTCTGACCGCCCCGCTGGGCGGAGGCGTCCTGCTCCTCGGCGCACAGGTAGTCAGCCCGACGGCGGTGATTGTCGACGATTCGTCGTTCCTGGATCAGGCGGTCGTCACGATCACCAACGTCCAGAGTGTGGACGTGTTGTCGTTCACGGCGACGGGCAGCATCACCGGCAGCTATTCGGCAGGCGTGCTGACGCTGAGTGGACTCGGAACGGTTGCCGAGTACCAGTCCGTGCTCCAGTCGGTGCGGTTCTCGAAGACCGGATTGAATCTTCTCGGATTCCGCAATATCACGATGGTCGTCCGTGACGCTCAAGGCTTGAACAGCAATACGACATCAGGAACGTTGACCTTGATCCTGTGACAGTCGCCTAGATCGCCGGGCCGAGCAGGTCGTCGGCATCCTTGATGACGTAGCCGTAGCCCTGCTCGGCCAGGAATCGTTGGCGATGCGCTGCGTACTCGGCATCGAGGCTGTCGCGGGATACCACGGAGTAGAACACCGCACCGCCACCGTCCGCCTTCGGGCGCAGCAACCTGCCCAGGCGCTGCGCTTCCTCTTGGCGCGATCCGAACGTTCCCGAAACTTGCACGGCGACACTGGCTTCCGGAAGGTCGATGGAGAAGTTCGCGACCTTGGACACCACCAGCGTCCTGATCTCACCGCTACGGAATTTGTCGAAAAGCTCCTCGCGCTCAGCCGTTTTCGTCGAGCCCTGTATCACCGGAGCGTCCAACTCGGTGCCCAGCTCATCGAGCTGGTCGAGGTAGGCGCCGATCACCAGCGTGGGTTCGTTGGGATGACGTTCCAGAATCGACTTCACCACTGCGATCTTGGTGTGCGCCGTCGCGCACAACTTATAGCGCTCCTCTGGCTCGGCCGTCGCGTACAGCATGCGCTCGTTGTCGGTCATGGTGACACGCACTTCCACACACTCGGCGGGCGCGATCCAGCCTTGAGCCTCGATGTCCTTCCACGGTGCGTCATAGCGTTTCGGGCCGATCAGCGAGAACACGTCACCCTCGCGACCGTCTTCGCGGATCAGTGTCGCCGTCAGCCCGAGGCGGCGTCGCGACTGGAGATCGGCCGTCATCCGGAAGACCGGTGCCGGCAGCAGGTGCACCTCGTCGTAGATGATGAGGCCCCAATCTCGGCTGTCGAAGAGCTCGAGATGCTTGTACTCGCCTTTGGTGCGGCGGGTGATGACCTGGTAGGTGGCGATGGTGACGGGGCGGATCTCCTTGCGCTCGCCAGAGTACTCGCCGATCTCGTTCTCGGTCAGCGACGTCCGCGCGATCAGCTCTCGCTTCCACTGTCGGCCGGCCACGGTGTTGGTGACGAGAATCAACGTCGTCGCACCTGCCTTCGCCATCGCCGCCGCACCGACCAGGGTCTTACCGGCACCGCACGGAAGCACCACGACGCCTGATCCACCGTCCCAGAACGAGTCGGCGGCCATCTGCTGGTAGTCACGCAGGTGCCAGCCGTCCTGCTCGAGATCGATCGGGTGTGCTTCGCCGTTGACGTACCCGGCAAGATCCTCGGCCGGCCAGCCGATCTTGAGCAACATCTGCTTGACTCGACCGCGTTCGCTGTTGTGCACGATCACCGTGTCGTCGTCGATCCGGGCCCCGAGCATCGGGCTGATCTTCTTGTTGCGCAGCACCTCCTCGAGCACCGCGCGGTCGAGGCTGACCAGCGTCAGGCCGTGCGCCGGGTGCTTGACAAGTTGCAGGCGTCCATAGCGCGCCATGGTGTCGACGATGTCGACCAGCAGGGGCTGGGGGACGGCATAACGGGAGAACGAGACGAGTGCGTCCACCACCTGCTCGGCGTCGTGTCCGGCCGCCCGCGCGTTCCACAGCGCGAGCGGGGTGATCCGGTAGGTGTGCACGTGCTCGGGCGCGCGCTCCAACTCGGCGAACGGAGCAATCGCCGCACGGGCAGCACCGGCCTGTTCGTGGTCGACCTCGAGCAGCACCGTCTTGTCGGACTGAACGATCAACGGGCCGTCAGTCACGCTCGGTCCCGCCTGTTCTCTCGCGAAAAGTCACGTTTTCCCATTATTCAGGTTCGTCCGACGGGTGGCCGTCGGCGCTGAGCTACGGGGCTTTCTCGGCACATTGCGGAAGCCCGTTGTCGGATCCATACGCCGAACCCCAGCCACGTTTCCGTCGCTCCATCGAGCATTCGCCGTGAGTCCGTCAGGCCAGCACCCAGCCTTGCTGGCATTTGCTGGCCGTGGCGTGCCCTTGTGCGTACTTGCGCTATTGTGATGGCGATCACTATTTTGCTCTAGTGTCATTTTGCGCTTGCGGCGAAGCCCGCCGGGGCGCCGGGTGTGGGGACGTCAACACGGAGGTCGTGACATGAGTGAACGCGCAGCTCGCCACAGGATCGCCGCCACGGCCGGCAGCCAACAAGGATTCTGGTCGGAAAGGGATCTCTGCAACCCTGAGGAGGCGGGGGCGCGTAGGCACGCACGCACCGTCGAGTCCCGGCACGCAGTCCACATCGGCCGAGTCGGTGCATTGGCCGTCTCGCTCGGTATCGGTCTCGCCATCGCGAACTCGGCCACCGGCACGGCTGCTGCAGAGACCGAGAGCAGTTCATCCAGCGCGTCCGCCGACCAGGACTCATCCTCGGCAGCCGGCGGGACGCAGAACGAGACGGGTCCGTCAGGCGCCGACGGCCCGGCCTCCACCTCCGACGAGGACGTGTCGGAGGAGTCGGACGAAGGCGCCCTCGGGAGCGACGAGGAGGACCTTGACGACGAGGCTGCCGACTCCGACCTTGCCGACGAGACCGCCGAGCTGATTGCCGCGGACGAAGAGTCCGCGGGAGAGCCCGAAGGGTCTGACGCTGACGCCCAGACAGCTCGGCACACCACAAAGAGAACCGTGCCGGTCACCACCGAGGCTGTCGAGGTGGACGCGCCTGCGGCCGACGACGTTGCCGCGGCGCATGTGCTCAACGCTGTTGTCGCGAACGCCGTTGCGCCACTAGCGGATCCCGAGTTGCCCGCACCGTCCCCGGTGACCGACGGAGTACTGGCCTGGATTCGCCGCCTGATAACCCATACCTTCTTCAACAAGACCCCGGTGGTTCGGGAGGTCGAGACCGAACAGATCCTCACCGGCCAGACGATCATCACCATCGACGCGTACGACCCCAACGGGGACCCGCTGACCTACGAGATCATTCAGCCCCAGGGTGGCTTGGTGTTCCGCGAACCTCTGACGGGCGCGTTTGTCTACACGCCGACGGTGCCGGTCATCGGCGACGAGGTGCCGGTCAAGTTCGACGTCGTCATACGCGATGATTCAGAGCACCTGACCGGCATCCTCGGCAGCCTCCAGAACGTACTGCACTCGATCGCCCGGATCTTCGGCCTCGCACAGCGTGACAACTACACGCAGACAATCGAGTTCACGGCCAAACCCGTCCTGCAGACGGCGCCTACGCTGGTCGTCACCGGCGGGTTGCCGTATCTGATCGGAAGCGACCCCGTCACGCTGCTGTCGTCGGCCACGATCGTCGATGTCGACTCGCCGTCGATGGCCGAGGCCACCGTCACCATCGGCATCGGCCGTCAGGACGGCGACCGGTTGCACTACGTGGCACCCGAAGGCGTCGACATCGACGTCGAACAGATCAACGACCACACGCTGAAGTTCACCGGGCTGGCTTCCCAAGACGACTACGAAAAGGCGTTGAAAGCAATAACGTTCAGCACAACCGACCTCGGGCTGGTCGCCCGCACCGTGGACCTTTCCATCATCGACCAACACGGGCTCGAGAATGTCATCCCCGCATTCGTCGCCACTGTCGTTCTTCCCGGGCTGCCCCTGGACGCGCCACCTTCCATCCTGGCGGTCGGGGGACTGCCGTATTTCCTGGGAGGCGATCCGGTGAGACTGCTCTCGGTCGCCGAAATCGAAGACCTGGATTCGGCATCGCTGCAACAGGCCACGATCACCATCAGTGACCTGACGCGGTCGACCGGCGACACATTGGGCTACGACGTGCCCGACGGCATCGACATCGACGTCGACTACGTCAACGACTGGACGATCGTCCTGTCGGGCGTGGCCACCAAAGCCGACTACGAGACCGCGCTGAAGGCAATCACATTCAGCGCCACTCAACTCGGCATTCCCGCGCGCACGGTCGAGATCACATTGACCGACGCCGATGACGTCGATTCCCTCGCGCCGGCATTGGTCGCCGCGACCGTGCTCCCCGGCATCGTCGCAGAGTTGCCGCTCATCGTGACACCGGTCGGTTTGCCCGTTCACACGATCGGCAAGCCGCCGGTGAAACTGCTGTCGTCGGTCGTGATCGCGAACGCCGACGACGGCCAGCTCGACGGTGCGGTGGTGACGATCGGGCTCAATCGCCAGAACGGCGACAAACTGGGGTTCACCGCGGTCGTGGGTAATCCAGTCACCATCACCCAGACCAACGACTGGACGATCACACTGTCGGGCACAGGCACTGTCGAGCAGTACCAGCAGGCGCTGCAATCCATCACGTTCAGTGCCACAACACTGGGCCTGCCACGCACCGTGACGATCAGCGTCACGGAAGGCGACGGAGACACGAGCCCCGCCCCCGGCATCGTCTTCGCGAATTCCGTTCTGCCGCTGCGTCCGACGATTGTCACCCCGCCTCTGCCGGGCATCCACACGATCGGCGGCGCCGGTTCGGTGGTGGCGCCGGTGGTCACCATCGCCGACCTCGACTCGACCGTCCTGACGGGAGCCGTCGTAGCGCTCGGAGTGGGCCGCCAGACAGGTGACAAGCTCAGCTTCACCGCCGCACCGGGTAGCTCGATCACCGCATCGTGGAACGGCACCGACACGCTGACCTTGTCCGGGACGGCATCGGTGGAGGAGTACACAGCCGCACTGCAGGCGGTGACGTTCTCGGCCACAGGTGGGGCCGGCGTGCCCAGAACGGTGACGATCAACATCGTCGACGATTCCGGGTTGAACGCGCTCGTCCCCGGTGTGACAACGGCTTTGGTGAAGAACCCCGATCGGCCGACGGTGGTCACCGTCGGCCTGGCGGCTCTAAACTTCCCGACGGTCGGCGACACAGTCAAGCCGATCACGCTCGCCACCATCGTCGACACCGACTCGACAGTGCTCAGCGGCGCATCGGTCAAGATCACCGACAGGTTCACGACGGGCGACACCCTCGCGTTCGCTCCGATCGACGGGAACCCGATCACCGCCGCGTACAACACCGCGACCGGGGAGCTGAAGCTGACCGGAACCGCCACCATCGCGCAGTACAAGCAGGCGCTGGAGGCGGTCACGTTCAAGGCGACCAGGTACGGAGGAGGGCTGCTCGACGTGCTCGGCATAACCAGGACGCTGTCGGTGTACGTCACTGACGACACGAACGCGACCAACCTGCTGCCCGGCGTCGTCGCCGTCACCGTGTTCCGCTAGTCAGGTTTACTTCGAGTCGGCCGAAACCACCGATGTAACACGGTGGATGGCGAATTCGCGCACCCGACCCGACGCGGGATCGTAGGCCGTGAGCTGCCCACCGCGCACGTTGATGGGGGACACCACCCGCTGCGTGGCCACCCCGGCCGGGTCGACGTAGCCGATGACGACCGACTCCTGGTGGTGGGCCGCCTGCTGCAACTCCGTGATTGCCACCGCGGGATCCAGCCGCAGTCCGGAGGACGGCGCGGAGGCAACTTTGCGCAGGACGGCGACGATGGCGGCCAGCGTCTGATCGGTCGGCACCGGGTTGTGGCGGTATCCGCGACGACGTCCCGGCGCCGGTACGCGCGCTCCCCGCACCCGCAGATCAACGATGGTGCCCGTCGCATCTTCGGCGGCCGGCGCGAACCCGGCGGCCCGTAACGCGGTGAGGACCTCCGATATCGGCGCCTGCGACACCGCGACCGTGGGCGCGAGCAACCGCAGTTCGACCGCCTCGGTCGCAGGCGCAGCGACGGCCTGGGCCAACAGGGCCGCGTCTTCGCAGCGCACGAACGACGACGCCATCCCCACCCGCAGCTGTCCGTGGCGCCGCGCGACATCGTCGATCAAGTACGTCAGCGCTTGCGGTACAGGGGTTTTCGAATGACGAGTGAACAGGCTGTGCAGTTCGCCCGCAGTCTTGCCGGTATCGAGAGCGCGCCGGACCGACGACTCGTCGATGCGGTACACCATGGCTGCGCCCGCTGACTCCACGTTGGCTACGGCCGCGAGCTGCTCGGCCAGCGCGCGTTCCAGCGGCCCCGGGACGATGACGGTCAGATCGGCCTGAAGCAGGAAGTGGTCGATCGGGGCGGGCAGCGCTTTCTCCATGGCGGCGATGACGACATCGTCCGCGTCGCCGTCGAGCAGGCGCCGGATCGGGGTGGCGATGGCGCCACGTCCGACGACACCCATCGCGTGAGCTTCGGTGAGCAGGTCGGCCACCGGTTCACGTTGCAGACGCACCGCCCACCGCGGCCGATTCCACACCATGGCCGCCGATGCGCTGTCGGCGTCCACCCCAGCGCCGGGCGGCAGTTCCGCCAACGTGTCGAGCAGGAGCCTGCGGTCCAGCGGGGCGGCTGTCGAGAACAACGAATCCGACAGCGCGGCATACGGTTTGCCGTCGGGGCCGCGGCTTCCCACCAGGCTGGGACGGCCCGGCAGGTCGAGCCACGCCGACACCAACAGGTGCCATTTGGCCGCCGACGGCGATTCGATGAACCGGTCGGCGTTGACCGTCGGCGCCCACGCCGACCCTGCGGTGTCGGACGGGTCCGGCTCCGGAATGCCGGGCGCGATCAGCCCGGACGCCGCCGCGACCTCCAGGATCAGGCCCAGCCGGCGTTCCTCGATCCCGGTGGCCTTGGTCAGGCGTTTCACCTCGCGGATACCGAGCCCACCGCTGCGAAGCTCGGGAACCGGTGCGCCACTGAGGTTCTCGAGAACAAGCTCGACTTCGCGCAGGAGGTCGATCGCGGCGCCCGCCGCGACAGCGTCGACGTCGGCGGCCTTGGTCGTCGTCACCGTCGGATCGGGTTTCGACAGGCTCACCGGGCCAGGGGTCTCCCCGCGCAGCACCTGACCGACCAGCCGCGGCAGGATCACGGTGTCGTCGTCGATCCTGCGCAACAGGCCCGCGGCCAGCAGCCGGGGCACCGGTCTATCGGGCGGGGTGCCCGGCGACGCGTCGCGTGTCCGGCCGACAGGAGAACCTTCGAGCAGCTTGTCCAGCAGATCCCGTGCCGCGTCGTCGAGCGACTCCAGTGCCTGCATGACATCGCCGCTCGACAGCGCCGTGCTCTCGACGGTGGCCTGCCCCGGATACCAGGGCAGACTCGACGCGACCTCAGCAGCGACACGAAGAGCCCCGGGACCGGTCAGGTCGCCCCAGACCAGGGCACGCGCGCACAGGTTGTCGACGGCGGCCCTCAGGTCGGCGCCTTCGGCACGCTCGCCAAAGGCGTCCGTCAACTCGGCGAACGTCGCGGTGGTCGTCTCGGCGTGCAGCGTCAGCAGTGCGTCCAGTACCGCCAGGTGCAGAAAGTCGAGATCGTCGGTGGCCGCCTTCACGGATTGGCGCGCACCGGCGCGCGCGGCCAGGGCGGCAATGCTGCCGGGCGGCGGCTGGGTGAGGTCGGGCCGCAGACGCAGCAGCCGGATCAGCTGCTCGTCATCGGAGTCCGCCAGCCAGGCGGCCAACGGCACGCCTGGTGCCTTCGCTCTCGAGCTCATTGCTGACCAGCGTAAAGGAGCCTCCCGACCTCGCCAGCCGGCGATCGGCCTGCCACAATGTCTGCGTGGCTGATGACAAGAAGAACCGATATGTCGATCCGGGGTGGCCGACGACCGATGCCGACGACCACGCGGTCAGTGAGCTGGCCGCCGACCGCACCGGGGCGCTGTCCCCGTTCGGCGACATCACGTTCCCGCTGCCTGCCGAAGAACTACCGTTCATCCAATCTGTCACCGTCGTCAACAAGTAGCGGTGCCTGACCGCCTCTCGCACCTGGACGAGACCGGCGCGGCCCACATGGTCGACGTCACCGCCAAGGACGCCACCAAGCGAGTGGCGACCGCCGAAGGCACCGTGCACACCCGACCCGACGTCGTCGCGATGATCACCGCGAACGGGCTCCCCAAGGGAGACGCCCTGGCCACTGCGCGCGTCGCCGGCATCATGGCCGCCAAGCGGACGAGCGAGCTCATTCCGCTGTGTCACCCGCTGGCCGTCACCGGCGTCGACATCGACTTCACCGTCGGCGGTGATCACGACCCCGGTGCCATCGTCATCGTCGCGACCGTGCGCACCACCGACCGCACCGGTGTCGAGATGGAGGCGCTCACCGCCGTCAGCGTCGCGGCGCTGACGGTCTACGACATGATCAAGGCCGTCGACCGGGCCGCCAGCATCGACGACATCCGGGTCGTGCACAAGGAGGGCGGCAAGACGGGGACGTGGACCCGGTGACGCGTTCGGGCGTCGTCATCATCGCGTCCACTCGTGCCTCCGGCGGCGTCTACGAGGACAGGTGCGGCCCCGTCCTCGTCGAGTGGCTCAACGACCGCGGTATCGATACCCCGGCGCCCGTCGTCGTCGCCGACGGTGATCCCGTCGCCGCCGCGCTGAGAACGGCGCTACGCGACAGTCCGAACGTCATCCTCATCTCGGGCGGCACCGGCATCTCGCCCACGGATGCGACGCCACAGATCACCGCCGCGCTACTCGACTATGAGATCCCCGGACTGGCCGATGCCATCAGACGTTCCGGTCTGCCTCATGTGCCGACGTCCGTACTGTCGCGGGGAGTCTGCGGGGTCGCGGGCCGGACCCTCGTCGTGAACCTCCCCGGCTCGCTCGGCGGCGTGAGGGACGGCCTCGGCGTGCTCGCCGACGTCCTCGACCACGCACTCGATCAACTGCAAGGCAAGGACCACCCGCGATGACACTCGTCGTGCGCGCCGCACTGACCGACCAGCCCATCGATTCGACCGAACACGAGAACCTCGTCGCTCATGAGTCGGCCGGAGCGGTCGTCGCGTTCGCAGGGGTCGTTCGCGACCACGACGCCGGCCGGACGGTGACACGACTGGAGTACTCCTCGCACCCGACGGCGGAGCAGACGCTTGCCGAGGTCGTCGCCGAAGTCGCAGCGGAATCCCACGGCATCCGTGCGATCGCCGTCAGTCACCGGATCGGCGTCCTGCACATTGGTGATGCCGCACTCGTCGCCGCAGTCGCGGCCGACCACCGCGGCGCAGCGTTCGAGACCTGCGCCCGGCTCGTCGACCGCGTCAAGGAGCGGCTACCGATCTGGAAGCATCAGTTCTTCGCCGACGGCACCGACGAATGGGTCAACTCCGCTTAGCGACCCGTCAGGCGGGAGGCAGCACCGGAGCCGGAGCCGGAGCGGCCAGCGGACCCGGTGCCGGAAGCGGAGCCGGGGCTGCCAGCGGAGCCGGGGCGCCAGGAGCAGGAGCAGGAGCACCGGGAATCGGAGCGGGAGCAGGACCCACCGGCGCCATCGGCGCCGGCCCACCGCCGGTCGCCGTCAGCGGCCGCTGCGTCAGCGCGAGCAGAGCGTCAGAACCCGAGATCTCCTGGGTGCGGATCGCGTGCCAGATCTCTTTGAGGTAGGTGACATTCGCACTTTCCTGCGGCCCCTGGGGAGCCAGAGCGGCGCCGGGAGGAAGGTTCTCGGGGCTGGCGAGGTGCGGAACCTCGGTGGGCACCGGCAGCTCCCCGGAGATCGCCTGGTTGGCGATGTCGTAGGCCGGGGCCGGGACGGGGATATTCGCCAGGGGTGCCAGCGGATCAGGTGCGGGCGCAGCGACGGCCGGTGCGGGGGCTGGGGCCGGAGGAACGGGCGGCACGACCGGAGCGGGCTGCAACGGTGCGTCGACGCCCAGCGACCACACCGCGGGGCCGTCTGGCGCAGGGGCGGGGGCGGCGTCCCAGTTGGCGGCCGCGATCACCGCGGTGGGGGCCTCGACAGGGGCGGGCGCCCCGAGGGGGGCGTCCAGAGGTGCGACGTTGGCGACATCCACCGCCGGCGCGGGCGGCATCGGATCGACAGGTGCGGGCGCCGACATCGCGTCGAACGGCGCGGGCGCGGGCGGCTGCGGCGCAAGCTTGAGCGGGCCGATGGACGGCGGCAGCGGTGCAGGGGCCGGGGCCGAGAGCATGTCGACCGGAGCCGGGGGCGGCGCGTCGGGAGCGGGAGGCGGCGGTGCCGGGGCAGCCAGCATGTCGACCGGAGCCGGCGGCGCAGGTGCCGGCGCGGGCGGCAGCGGTGCGGGGGGCAGCGGCGCAGGCGCGGCCATCGCGTCGAACGGCGCTGGCGGGGGCGGCGGAGGCGCGAACGGAGCCGGCGGAGGCGGCGGAGGCGGCGGCAGCAGAGCGTTGAGGCCGAGCGGATCGAACGGCGCAGGGGCAGGAGGCTCGTCCACGACGTTGCGTGGCGTTGCGGCGGAGAGCGGCCCGCCGCACGACGGCCAGGCCCCCTTGCCCTGCGACGCCAAGACGCGTTCGGCGACCGCGATCTGCTCTTCCTTGGTGGCGAGGTAGGCCGCAGGCGCGAATTCGCCACCGCCATGGCCCGACCACGTGCCGGGGGAGAACTGCAGCCCGCCGTGATAGCCGTTGCCCGTGTTGATCGCCCAGTTGCCGCCGGATTCGCAGCTTGCTACCTGGTCCCACTCACTGTCGGTGGCTGCGCCGGCCTGGCCAGCGAGGGCGAGGCTTCCGCCTCCGATGACTGCGCCGGTGAACGCAATCTTGGCGACGTTCTTGGCAGATGAAGCGGGCTTGCGGTGCCGTCCACTCATAGGTGCGCGTGGTTCCTCTCTGAAAGCGCCCGCGAGGTCAGCTGTCGGGTTCGGGCTGGAGAGGTTGCCCGGCCATCCTCGTCGTGACGACGACGGCTTCACCCCAAGGAACCGAAACGGTTCCAGGTCTCCTTCTGTCGGTGGACCAGTGGGTCCCCCGCCTCCATCCAGGTGTGTCTCGTTGTCCCCGCACACCAACGGATGGAGCTCGGCGCGATTGGTGGTGCGGCGGGCCGATCGGAATGTGGGGGTCGATTGGCCTGGTTCAAGACCGTAACGGCTCGTTTGGGTGCCGTCACCTTTTGCTCTCTGCCGTGTCTGCGCCGGCGGCAAATACTAAAAAAACTCTAAAAGGCCAGGAGAGACTGTTGTTCCTGCAGGTGCCCGACGCCTCAACCTCGTCGTAGCCATCCCGTGACCATTCCGTGATGTGATGTAAATCACGGAATAGGTTGCAGGTGAGGGGCCGACTACCCGCCCGCAAACGGCGGCAAAACATCGACTGTCTGCGCTTCGGCGAGCTCAACTCCCAAGTCCCTCACCGCGACTCCGTCACGCAGATACGAACACCTGGCCAGCACCGTGGCCAGCGACTCACTCCGAGCCTTCAATGTGTGCACGAGGTCGTCGACGGTCGCACCCGCAGGCAGATCGACCGTCTCGGATTCCGTGCCTGCCGCCGCCCGCGCCGCTGCGAAGAAGCGCACGGTGACGCGAACTCGGATGTCAGCAGCCATCGGTCAGCCCCCGATGGCGCTCATCGGACGATCGGGTTGCACGAAGCCGGGATCGTTGATGCCGTGCCCCGCGGCCTTGGCCCACATGGCACCACGCCAGGCGGCCACGAGCGCGTCGTCGTCGGCGCCGGACCGCAGGAGCCCGCGCAGGTCGGTTTCCTCGCGGGCGAACAGGCAGTTGCGGATCTGCCCGTCGGCGGTAAGCCTGCTGCGGTCGCAGGTGGAGCAGAAGGCGTGCGAGACGGACGCGATGATCCCTACCAGACCGGCGACGCGGGTCCCTTCGTGCACCCGCCACAGCTGTGCGGGAGCGGAGCCGCGCGGCGTCGGATCCGGCGAGAGCGTGAAGTGGCGTTGCAGTGCACGAAGGATGTCGTCGGCGCTCAGCGCGCGCTCCCGCTGCCAGGAATGGCCGGCGTCGAGCGGCATCTGCTCGATGATGCGCAGTTGGTAGTCGTGTTCCAGGCAGAACCTCAGCAGCGCGACCGCATCCTCCAACCCGGAGACCGGGTCCAAAACCGCGTTCACCTTGACCGGGCTCAGCCCCGCGTCCTTGGCTGCGCGGAGGCCGGCGAGGACGTCGCCGATGCGGTCGCGCCGGGTGATGGCAGCGAACCGGGCAGGGTCGACGGTGTCCAGCGAGACGTTGATGCGATCCAATCCCGCACGCTTGAGCCCGGCGGCCCGCTGGGCGAGGCCGATGCCGTTGGTGGTCAACGTGATCTCCGGACGCGGCGACAGGGCCGACGTCGCCGCGATGACGTCCTCGAGATGAGGTACCACCATCGGTTCGCCTCCGGTGAAGCGGACGCTAGTGATGCCCAGCCTGGTCACAGCGATGCGAAGCAGACGGATGAGCTCTTCGGAACTCAGCTTCTCGTCGCGTGGCAACCAGTCCAGCCCTTTGGCGGGCATGCAATAGGTACAGCGCAGATTGCACAGGTCGGTCAGCGACACCCGCAAGTCCGTCGCGACGCGGCCGAACGTGTCGACCAGCGGTCCGTCGGCCGGGGCGGGGGTCGCCGGCCGGTGAACCGACGGCACGCCGAGCGCAACCACCGTCACGGCACGGTTCCGACCACGCGACCGTGGGCCTCGCCCACCGGGACGATCTCTTTACCCAAAGGCATCAGCGACACAGGGATGAGTTTCAGGTTCGCGAGCGCCAACGGGATACCGATGATGGTGATTGCCATCGCGATGGCCGTGGTGATGTGTCCGATCGCCAGCCACACCCCCGCCACGATCACCCAGATCACATTGCCGACGAGTGCGCCGGGGCGCGGCCCCGGCTTTTCGACGATGGTTCGGCCGAACGGCCACAGCGCGTACGCCGCGATGCGCAGCGAGGCGAATCCGAACGGGATCGTGATGATCAGGACGAAGCAGATCAGCGCGGCCAGAACATAGCCGAGCGCCAGCCAGAGGCCGCCGAAGATCAGCCATATGACGTTCAGGACCAGTCGCATTTTCTTCCTCCAGCGGTGACCTGCAGCCTACCGACATAAGGGGATGCTGGGCGTAGCGCCGTCCGAGTAGGATCTCCCAGGACGCGTCCCGGCGGGGGCGCTTACTTTATGTACCCCGACTTGAGACAGACAGCAGGTGAGACCAGTGCCGACCGGGCGGGTGAAGTGGTACGACGCCGAGAAGGGCTTCGGGTTCCTCTCTCAGGAGGAGGGCGAAGACGTCTACGTGCGGTCCTCGGCGTTGCCCGCGGGTGTCGAAGGTCTGAAGGCGGGGCAGCGGGTCGAGTTCGGCGTGGCCGCCGGCCGGCGGGGACCGCAGGCACTGCAGGTGAAGCTGATCGACCCGCCGCCGAGCGTCAGCCGCAATCGCCGGGAAGCGGCGACTGTCGAGCACAAGCACACGCCTGATGAGCTGCACGGCATGGTCGAGGACATGATCACGCTGTTGGAAGGCGCGGTGCAGCCCGAGCTGCGAAAAGGCAAGTACCCCGACCGCAAGGTCGCACGCCGCGTATCCGAGGTGGTCAAGGCCGTCGCCCGCGAGCTCGACGCCTGAAGTCCAGCGGCGCGAGCCTCGACTCTGAGCTTGTGGCGAAGTTTTCCGCCGCATCGCACTCATAAGTTCAGATTCGGCGGAGGTACGGGCGCGCCGGCCGCTTGGAGCGCCTGCCAGACCCGCACCGCGATCGTGGCGGGCCGGTCACGCAAAATGTCTGCACTGACGTGGATGATCCGCCAGCCCAGTGATTCCAGCTCGACCTGACGGTCGATGTCCCGGCTGCGCTGGCGCGGGTCGTTCCAGTGTTGGGCGCCGTCGTACTCGACGCCCACTTTCCAGGTTTCCCAACCCATGTCGATTCGTCCGACGTGGTAGCCGTGCCGGTCGTACACATCGATCTGCGTAGCTTCGGGCGGCAGACCTGCCTTGGTGAGTAAAAGTCGCGTGCGCGTTTCCTGTGGGGACTCGGAGCCGGGGTCCACGAGGTTGAGTGCCGTGCGCAGCTGGACGATCCCCCGCGCGCCGCGACGCCGGTCAGCGACCTCGTGGACGTCTGCCGCCTTGACGTTCGTTGCTCGCATCAACGCGTCGAGCCGGACCACGGCGAGCGTCAAGCCCCTGCGACGGCCAAGGTCATACGCGGTCCTCGCGGGGCTGGCCGCGGGCAAGCCCTGAACGCGAACGATCTCGGTGTCGTCCAGTTCTTCACAGTGGAGGACGATGCCCGCTGTCTTGTGCTGACTGGCCTGGTTGAGTTCGGCGGGTAGCCGCTGGTCGATCCAGAGCGAGCCGTGCAGGGCCGCAGCGGACACGCCCACGACCGTCGCCCGTCTACCGGACCAGAGCCATGCCGCACGGGCTTTGTCCGCCGCGGTCAAGGCGACACCGCGCGATGCGTAGACGTTGCGGTAGACAGCGACGAAGCGGGTCTTCAGTTGGTGTCGTGTGACCGTGCCTGCCGCCACCGCTTCAGTGCCGACAAAAACCTTCACGTGAATATGACGCAGGTCCCGCGCCGCCGGTTCCGTTCGCCGAATCTGAAGTTACGACCGCGCAGACCGCAGAAACTCGGCTATATGTTCAGATTCGGCGGGGTATTAAATGATCTATGAGCTACGTGGCGAGCGAGACCTCCGGCGGAGAATTCAACCGGGACACCAACTACATCAGCACCCGCATCACCGCTGACGGCCGTGACGGCTATCCCGTCGAGCCGGGGCGCTACCGCCTGGTGGTCGCCAGGGCGTGCCCGTGGGCCAACCGCACGATCATCGTCAGGCGCCTTCTCGGATTGGAAGATGTTCTCTCCATTGGCTTTTGCGGTCCGACCCACGATGAGCGCAGCTGGACCTTCGACCTCGATCCGGGCGGTGTCGATCCCGTGCTCGGCATCCACTTCCTGCGCGACGCCTACAACAAGCGCATCCCCGACTACGAGAAAGGGGTGACGGTCCCCGCGATCGTCGACATCCCCACCGGCGAGGTGGTCACCAATGACTTCCCTCAGATCACGCTCGACTTCTCCCTGGAGTGGACCGCCCACCACCGCGACGGCGCGCCGCAGCTCTACCCCGAACCGCTCCGCGACGAGATCGACGAGGTCGCGCAGCGCATCTACACCGAGGTCAACAACGGGGTCTACCGCTGCGGCTTCGCGGGGTCGCAAGAGGCCTACGAGAAGGCCTATGACCGGCTCTTCAGCGCCCTGGACTGGCTGTCGGATCGACTGGAAAACCAGCGATATCTGGTGGGGGACACCATCACCGAGGCCGATGTGCGACTGTTCACCACGCTGGCGCGGTTCGACCCGGTCTATCACGGCCACTTCAAGTGCAACCGCAGCAAGCTCTCCGAGATGCCTGTGCTGTGGGCCTACGCGCGCGACCTGTTCCAGACGCCAGGCTTCGGCGACACCACCGATTTCGTGCAGATCAAGCAGCACTACTACATCGTGCACTCCGACATCAACCCCACCGGCGTCGTGCCCAAAGGCCCCGACTTGCGGAACTGGTTGACGCCCCACGGCCGAGAAGCGCTGGGCGGCAGGCCTTTCGGAAACGGAACGCCGCCCGGGCCGACGCCGGAGGGCGAGCGTGTGCCCGAAGCACACTCAGCCGGCTGAGGATTCCGGGTACTCCTCGGAGTCGTCCCACACCGTGCGGACCGACCATTCGGCATGGGGCACGGGAAACTCGTTGCCCGCTTCGTCGCGCACCAGTGTCGGCAGCTGTACCGCGACGCCGGTGAGCCGGCCGCGCTGCGCATCGACGGTGGGGATCGTCACCGCCAGCCTGGTGCCCGGACGGAACTCCTCGATGAGGTCCTCGTCCTCGTAGGCCCGCAACAGCACCCACGGTGCCCGTGCGATGCTCTCGGGGATCGACAACTGCACCGGGTGCTTGCCGGTCACCGGGAGCTCGCCTTGAGACGCGGGGACGACGCAGTCGGTCGGGTTGAAAACTTGGCAGAACCGGTACGGCCCCACCCTGGTCAGGTGGCCGTGGGAGAAGGCCGAGATCTCGGGCAGCTCGGGTGAATGGTCGCGCGTCAGCTGCCACACGAGTACACCCGTACCGATCATCGAGAGCAGCGCCACCGTGACGAGAACCGCGACAACACGTTTCACTCGCGGGTCACCGTCGCATCCGTCCGTACGCCTTCCTGTTCGGCCAGTACGGGACGGTTTCCGCCAAGCCCCGGCACCAGCGACTCGCCACGATAGCTCAGAACGGTCTGGGCCAGCCCGAGGATCAGAATGGCGGTGATCGTGGTGAAGCCCGCGTACAGCTCGGTGTAGATGAGCACGCCGGTGGCCCCACCGGCGACCCACGCCAACTGCAGCAGGGACTCGGAGCGGCCGAAGGCCGAGGCCCGCGATTCTTCGGGGAGGTCGTCCTGCAGCGACGCATCCAGCGATGCCTTCGCGATCGCGGCGGCGCCCGAGGTCACGAGCGTGGCAGCCGCGGCCACCATCAAGTTGCCGCTCAACGCCGCTGCCAGCGCCATGACCGTGACGGCCAGCGCACACCGCACCACCAGCCGCGCCGGGTGGCCGAGTTTGAGGCGGGCCGCGATCATGTTGCCGCCGAAATTGCCGACGGCCGCTGCGGCGCCGATCATGCCGAGGATGCGCAGCTGCTCCCACCCGCTGGCGTCGTGGGCCTTCGCGACGAACGCCGGATACAGGAACAGGAAACCCACCATCACCTTGACAGTGCAGTTGCCCCACAGCGACGTGATGATGTTGCGGCCCAACGGCTGGCGCGCCCTTTCCTTGCCACGGTGTGGTTCGCGGCGCAGCTCGTCGCTCTGGCCGTGGTAGCTCAGCGTGGCGGGCACCTCACCCTCGGTGACCTCGACCCATTTCGGGATGCGCATCGCCAGGACGGCGCCTGCGACGGTCACGGCCACCACGACATACAGCGCCCCCGGCATCTGGAACAACTGGAAGCCGTATTCGGCTGCGGCGGCGATACCACCGCCGATCATGGTGCCGCCCAGGAGCCCGAATGTGGTCAGCCGCGAGTTCACGCGCACCAGGTCGATGGTCGGTGGCAGCACCCGCGGTGTGACGGCGCTGCGGAGCACCGAGAACGATTTGGACAGCACCATCATTCCGAGCGCGCACGGATAGAGCACCCACGACGGGAAGCTGCCGGTGGCGCTGTCGAAGTTGGCGATGAGCACCAGGGCGAGCACCGTGCGGAACGCGAACGACGCGGCGAGGGCGACGCGCCTACCGTGCTGCAAACGGTCCAGCGCCGGCCCGATCAGCGGCGCGATGACGGCGAACGGAGCGATGGTGATGAGCAGGTACAGCGCGACCTTGCCCTTGCTCTCGCCGGAGGCCGCCGCGAAGAACAACGTGTTGGCCAGCGCCACCGCCATGGCGGCGTCCACCGCGAAGTTCGCGACGACAGGCCACGTCAGCGCGGTCAGCCCGGACTTGTCGGCACCGTCGGCGGTCGCGGCCCGGTGCACCATGCCATAGACCTTCGACCCCATCTCACGGCTGCGCTGCGCCGCGGCGCGCGTCACCGTCACCTTCTCGCCGCCCGGCTCGCGGCGCGGGGGAGAGTCGTAGGAGTGGCTCCGACGTGTGTTCTCGTCGAGCGGGGGCAGCCAGCGGTTGCCGCTGTCGTTCGGTGAGTACGGCCGTCCCGGGCGGCGATTGCCGGGATGCATCGCCGGGTCGCTCGGATAGTTGGCCATCCCCGGGTGTTCTCCCGCGGGTGGGCGTGGCGGGTAGTAGCGTCCACCCTGCTGACCGTCAGGGTCCCGAGGGTCACGCCGCGGTCCGGTCACAACTCGATTCTCCCCCATGGGCCCGACAGTGGCCGTGCAGGTGACCGGTGTGGCTAGCCGTTCCCCGGTTCAGGCAAGATTGGAGGCGATGGACAGCATGACCGAACCTGATCAGCACGACGCGGCAGCGGGTGAATCGCCTGACGAGACGACGCCTGAGGCGCAGTTCGTCGCCCCCGCACCCGACCTGGAAGCGGTGTTGCTGGGCGCCGTCGACGCAGCCCGCGCGGCGATCGTCGAATTCAGCGGCGAGGACAGCGTCGGCGAGTATCTAGGTGCGGGTTTCGAGGATCCGACTGCTGCCACCCACCGCTTTCTGGCCGACCTGCCCGGGTATCGAGGTTGGCAGTGGGCCGTGGTCGTCGCCGCCTGCCCGGGGGCAGTTCAGGCCACCATCAGCGAGGTCGTCCTCGTTCCCGGTCCGACGGCGCTGCTGGCGCCGAAGTGGATTCCGTGGGAGGAGCGGGTGCGCCCCGGAGACCTCAGCCCGGGCGACCTGCTGGCCCCGCCGCAGGACGACCCCCGCCTGGTGCCCGGATTCATGGCAACCGGCGATCCGCAGATCGACGAGGTCGCTGTCGAGGTCGGGCTCGGGCGTCGTCAGGTGCTGAGCCTGTGGGGACGCAACGACGCCGCGCAGCGCTGGCACGACGGCGAATATGGTCCGGGTTCGGCAATGGCGCGGGCCACTCGGCGGATGTGTCGGGACTGCGGCTACTACGTGCCGCTCGGCGGTTCGCTCGGCGTGATGTTCGGCGTGTGCGCCAACGAGTACGCCGCCGACGGCCACGTCGTCGACGCCGAGTTCGGCTGTGGCGCACACTCCGACACGCCGGCGGCGCCGGGTGCAGGCTCTCCGTTGTTCGATCCGTATGACGACGGAGTTCTCGATCTGGTCGAGCCGGCCGACAGCTAGTTCTCGGCGGCGGCCTTGATCCGCCTCAGCGACAGGTTCATGCCTGCGATGAGTTCCTCCTCGAAGCCCGGCACACCGCCCATGAACTTCCCGACGAGAAAGTTCGACACCGCGGTGGTGCCGTTCTCGGCGCGCCGCGTCTCGACGAGCCGCGTGCCGGCCTCCGTCGGCTCCAGTTCGTAGCTCCAAACGGTGTGGTTCTCGTTGACGCGGAACGCCAGCTTCTTCTCGGGGACGAACTCGGTGATGCGGGATGTCGTCGGCCAGACGAGCAGACCGCGGCGGTTGACGTTGACGGTGCGTGCGCCCTGACGAAGCTGCCCGACCGGCTTCATCAGCCGGCACTGCGGGCTCCACTGCGGCATCTTGCTCAAGTCGGACACCAGGTTCCAGACTTTCGACACCGGGGCGTTGATGTCGACCTCAGCCTGCAAAATCGGCGCTGCCATGGCTTTCTCCCTACGTCAGACCGCGTTGGGCGCCGCGGTCGCCGCGGCGCGCGGAGTGACGTTGCCACAGAAAGATCGATGTGCCAAGGACTCCGACGCCGAGCCCCGCGACGGTGATGGGCCGCCAGTCGTGCAGCGCGGGCACCGTGAACGCCAATACGGCGGCAATCACCCAGGCGCACGTGATGGTCACGATGACCGGGACCGGCGCGAGCAGCGCCGCGGGCAGCGGGGGCGGTTGTGGGTCGGTGGCCGTCGCATCAGAATCCATCGCCTGCCAACTTAAACGACCGCGACGGGGCCGTGGGTATTGTCTACCGCTGTGCACGCCGCCGGTCGCCTCCAATTCCCATGATCGGCAACGGCTTCTCCGGTGACGTCGACGTCATCGACGTGGATGATCCGGCCGACCCTCGGCTCGACGACTTCCGCGACCTCAACAGCGTGGACCGCAGGCCTGACCTGCCCAGCGGTAAGGGTCTGGTGATCGCCGAGGGCGTGCTGGTGGTGCAACGCATGATCGCGTCGCGGTTCGTGCCGCGCGCCCTTCTGGGCACCGATCGACGCCTGGCTGAGCTCGGGGGCGACCTCGACGGGCTTACGGCGCCGTTCTACCGGGTCAGTGCCGATGTCATGGCCGAGGCCGTGGGATTCCACCTCAACAGGGGCGTGCTGGCGTCGGCATCCCGTGCGCCCGAGCTCTCGGTTTCGCAGGTGCTCGACGGAGCCCGCACCGTGGCGGTGCTGGAGGGCGTGAACGACCACGAGAACCTGGGGTCGGTGTTCCGCAACGCCGCCGGGCTCGGCGTCGACGGCGTGGTGTTCGGCAGCGGCTGTGCCGACCCGCTGTACCGCCGCGCCGTGCGGGTGTCGATGGGTCACGCGCTGCTCGTTCCGTTTGCCAGGGCGCAGGAGTGGCCGCAGGACCTGAAACTGTTGAAGGACAATGAGTTTCGTCTTCTGGCAATGACGCCTGATCCTGCAGCCCAGACGCTCGCCGAGGCGATGGCGCAGCTGTCGGAGCACCGGGTAGCCATCCTGGTCGGCGCCGAAGGGCCGGGTCTGAAGGAGCACACCATGCGGTCGAGCGACGTCCGGGTAAGGATCCCGATGTCGCGCGGTACCGACTCTCTGAACGTCGCCACCGCTGCAGCGCTGGCGTTCTACGAGCGGGATAGGCTCCGCGGGTGAACGACGAGACGCCCTGGGCCACCGGTCTGACGGTGGCGGCGTTCGTCGCCGCGGTGATCGCTGCGGCGATCACCGTCCTCACCATCGGGCTCATCCGGGTGCACCCGTTGCTCGCCGCCGGGCTCAATCTCGTCGCCGTCGGCGGACTCGCGCCCACGGTGTGGGGGTGGCGCAAAGTGCCGGTCTGGCGATGGTTCGTGCTGGGGTCGGGCGTCGGGGTGGCTGCCGCCTGGGTCACGCTGCTGGCGCTGGCCGGCTCCGGGACGGTCTGACGAGCTCAGGTCAAACGTCAGCGCTGGCCGCTGGAGCGCACGCCCAGCAGCACGTCCTCCCACGCCGGCACGGCGGGACGGCCCTTGCGCGACTTCGGTGCCGCGGGCGCTGGCGCAGGTTCGGGCGTCTCGGCGACGGGTTCCGGCTCGGGCGCCGGCGCCGGTTCGGGCTCTTCGAGGGCCAGCTGCGCGACAGGAGCCAACGGCCGCAGCGGCGGCCGCGAGTAGTTCGGATCGATCAGTTCCGCCGCGGCCTCATCGAACGCGGTGACGGTGCCGCCGTGCGCGCCCGGCGCATACCGGAAGTGCGCGACGTTGTCCGACAGGCCGGCCTTCCAGGCCAGCTGAACCGTCCAACGGCCGTCCTCGTTACGCCATGCGTCCCAGTCCGTGCCTTCGGGGTCCAGGCCCCGCGCAATCAGTGCCGAGGTGACCGTCTCCAGCAGGGTGAGCACCGACGGGCCGTCGGCAAGCACCGGGTGCGCCGCAGTCGCCAGCTCGGCGGCACGGGCCCGCTCCAGCAACACGGGATGGGCAAAGCGCTCGACGCGCCCGATGTCGACTCCCGCGGCCGACGCGACCTGCTCGACCGACGCGCCGGCGCGAATCTTCGACTGAATCTCTCTCGGGCGCAGCATGTTTGGGACCTCGACATCGATCGCGGTTTGGTTGGATCCGGCCCTGTCGCCGCGCACGGCAGCCTTGAGCCGATCGTCTGACCGGAGGACGAACTTCTCGCCGGAGTCGCCGGTTTCGCAGATGATGCGTTTGCCGTCGATGTCCAGTCCGACGACCCTGAGCTCCCTCATGCGACCTCCTCCGGGCTGACGCCATGCCCGATAATCAGGTCACCCTACTGCGTTATCAGTCCGTAACCGGAGTGACACGCGGTGAGCCGTCAGAGCCGTTCTCCGGTTGAATGTCGCGGCTAAAGCCGCTCCACCACATAGTCGACGCACGCCGTCAGCGCGCTCACATCCTCGGGGTCCACCGCGGGGAACATGCCGACGCGCAGCTGGTTGCGGCCCAGCTTGCGGTAGGGCTCGGTGTCGACGATGCCGTTGGCGCGCAGCGTCTTGGCCACGGCAGCGGCGTCGACGTCATCGGAGAAGTCGACGGTGCCGACGACCTGCGAGCGCAACTGCGGGTCGCTGACGAACGGGGTCGCGAACGACGCAGCCTCGGCCCACGAGTACAGGCGTTGCGACGAATCGGCGGTGCGCTTGACCGCCCAGTCCAGGCCGCCGTTGCCGTTGAGCCAGTCGAGCTGCTCGGCGAGCAGGATCAGCGTGGCGATCGCGGGGGTGTTGTATGTCTGGTTCTTCACGCTGTTGTCGATCGCGATCGGCAGGGACAGGAATTCCGGCACCCACCGGCCTGCGGCGGCGATCGCCTCGACGCGTGCGAGGGCGCTGGGGGAGAGGATCGCGATCCACAGTCCGCCGTCGCCGGCGAAGTTCTTCTGCGGGGCGAAGTAGTAGGCGTCGGCCTCGGTGATGTCGACGGGCAGGCCGCCCGCGGCCGAGGTGGCATCGATGGCGATCAGCGCGTCGTCCGATCCTTCCGGGCGGACAACAGGCACTGCGACGCCGGTCGAGGTCTCGTTGTGTGCCCACGCGATCAGATCTACGGACGGATCCGACTGCGGCTCGGGTGCGCTCCCGGGGTCGGCCTTGACGACGATCGGGTCGCCGACGAACGGGTTCTTCGCCACCGCCGAGGCGAACTTCGCGCTGAACTCGCCATAGGTGAGGTGCAGCGATCGCGTGTCGATCAGGCCGAACGCGGCAGCGTCCCAGAATGCGGTTGAGCCGCCGTTGCCGAGGACGACTTCGTACCCGTCGGGCAGGGAGAAGAGCTGCCCCAAACCCTCGCGGACCCGTCCGACGAGGTTCTTGACCGGCGACTGGCGGTGCGACGTGCCGAACAGGTCGCCCGCGGCGGCGAGAGCTTGCAGTTGTTCGGGCCGAACCTTGGACGGCCCGCAGCCGAATCGTCCGTCGGCGGGCTTGAGGTCAGCGGGGATGGTCAGCGTCTCGGCCATGGCTCAAGCGTAGTTCCGCAGATGGGGTGCTTCGGGTGTGGGCCCGGGGCTGCCCTCGGAGTGATTCGGATCACATGTGACCGGAGTAACCCTGCTGACCCACATCGAGGAAAAGGCCCTGGTTAATTCCTGGGACCGTGGGTACTGTTACTGGACAACTGGCCGATGTATGTAAACCTCACGGGAGGCTTCGAATGGCTGTCAAGGAAGCGAAGACGCGCGTCGTCCGCCGCTGGCGCAAGAACATGGACGTCCTCGACGACGCCCAGTACGTCGATACTTTGACAACACTCTCCGAAGGATCGGTCCGAAGGAACTTCAACCCCTACACCGACATCGACTGGGACTCCGCCGAGTTTGCGGTGACACCCAATGACGAGCGCTGGATCCTTCCCGGCACGGATCCGCTGGGTAAGCACCCGTGGTACCAGGCCCAGTCCAGGGAACGTCAGATCGAGATCGGGATGTGGCGGCAGGCCAATGTCGCCAAGGTCGGCCTGCACTTCGAATCGATCCTGATCCGCGGTTTGATGAACTACGCATTCTGGGTTCCCAACGGATCCCCGGAGTACCGGTACTGCCTCCACGAGTCCGTCGAGGAGTGCAACCACACCCTGATGTTCCAGGAGATGGTGAACCGGATCGGCGCCGACGTGCCCGGCATGCCCCGCATGCTGAAGTGGCTGTCGCAGTTCATCCCGCTCGCGGCGGGCCCGATGCCGGTCCTGTTCTTCTTCGGTGTCCTCGCCGGTGAAGAACCCATCGACCACACCCAGAAGAACGTGCTGCGCGAAGGCAAAGCGCTGCACCCGATCATGGAGCGCGTCATGGCCATTCACGTGGCCGAAGAGGCGCGGCACATCTCGTTCGCCCATGAGTACCTGCGCAAGCGTGTGCCGCACATGAGCCGTGCCAAGCGGTTGTGGATCTCCCTGCACGTGCCGATCATCATGCGGGTGCTGTGCCAGGCGATCGTCGTCCCGCCGAAGGCGTTCTGGACCGAGTTCGACATCCCGCGCTCGGTGAAAAAGGAAGTCTTCTTCGGCACCCCGGACGCACGGCAGTTCCTCCGCGACATGTTCGGCGATGTCCGCATGCTCTGCCACGAGACCGGTCTGATGAATCCGCTGGCCAAGCTCATGTGGCGGATCTGCAAGATCGACGGCAAGCCCAGCCGCTACCGCAGCGAGCCGGCCCGCCAGCACGTGGTCAGCGCCGCGTAGGAGACCTCGTGCCGCACGTTGTCACCCAGTCGTGTTGCAGCGACGGGTCATGTGTCTACGCATGTCCCGTCAACTGCATCCACCCGTCCCCCGACGAGCCTGGTTTCGCGACTGCCGAGATGCTCTACATCGACCCGGTCGCGTGCGTCGACTGCGGTGCCTGCGTGTCGGCCTGTCCGGTCGGAGCCATCGCACCCGACTCGAAGCTGAAACCCGAGCAGCTGCCCTTCATCGAACTGAACGCCGCGTTCTACCCGAAGCGTGAAGGCAAGCTGCCCCCGACGTCGAAGCTGGCGCCGGTCTTGGAGGCTCCGGTGGTACATGCGCAGCGCGGCGCTCCGTTGACCGTCGCGATCGTCGGATCGGGCCCGGCGGCGATGTATGCCGCCGACGAACTGTTGACCCAGCAGGGCGTGCGCGTGAACGTGTTCGAAAAGCTGCCCACGCCATACGGTCTGGTGCGCGCCGGTGTCGCACCGGATCATCAGACCACCAAGAGGGTCACTACGCTCTTCGACAAGATCGCTGCGCGACCGGGTTTCACGTTCTACTTGAACGTCGACGTGGGTTCCGATCTGACGCATGACGAACTGCTCGCCCATCACCACGCGGTGATCTACGCGGTCGGTGCGCCCACCGATCGTCGGCTCGATGTCGAGGGCATCGATCTGCCCGGCACGGGCACCGCGACCGAGTTCGTCGCCTGGTACAACGGCCATCCCGACTTCGTCGACCTACCTGTGGATCTGTCCGGCGAACGTGTCGTGGTCGTCGGCAACGGCAATGTCGCACTCGATGTCGCCCGCGTGTTGACGACCGACCCGAATGTTCTGGCGCGCACCGACATTGCCGACCACGCCCTCGACGCGCTGCGCAGGTCGCACGTGCAGGAAGTGGTGATCGCAGCCAGACGCGGTCCGGCTGCGTCGGCATTCACACTGCCCGAACTGATCGGACTGACGGCAGCCTGCGAGGTCGTCCTCGATCCCACCGATCATCAGCGGGTGCTCGCCGACCTCGCCGAGGAAACCGACCCCCTCACCCGCAACAAGCTGGAGATCTTGGCCAAGCTCGGGGATGCGACGGCGACGATCACCCGGCCCCGTATCCGGCTCGCCTACGGCCTGACGCCTGCGCGGATCCTCGGCAATGACACGGTCACCGGCGTGGAATTCACGGTCACCGGAACCGACGAGCGTGTCGAGATGTCGGCTAGGCTCGTTCTGACCTCGATCGGCTACCGCGGCAAGCCCATTCGGGGTCTCCCGTTCGACGACGTCGCGGCGGTCGTGCCCAACGAAGGCGGCAGGGTGGCGGGCAGCCCCGGAACCTATGTCGCCGGATGGATCAAGCGTGGGCCGACCGGCTTCATCGGCACCAACAAGTCGTGTGCCGCCGAAACCGTTCACAACCTGGTCGCCGACTACAACGACGGTCTGCTCACCGCACCCGCACACAAGGCGTCTGCTCTCGAGCGGTTCCTGCGGGGCAGGCAGCCTGCCGTCATCGATGCGGCGGGATGGAAGGCGATCGACGACGCCGAGGTGGCGCGCGGTGGCGGGTCGCGCCCGCGCGTGAAGTTCATCTCGGTCACGGAGATGCGGGATGTGGCGGCGAGTGCACCCGCGGCGCCACTGCATCGGCGGCTGCTGGCCGGTCTGCTTCGCTGACGCCTACTCTTCGGCCCAGGACTCCATCACGTTGACATACGGCGTGGGTTGCACCGAGAGCTCGCCGACATACGGGTGTTCGAGAATGAAGATCAGGTAGATCACGAACGCGAGCAGTGCTGACGTCAGGCCCACCGCGAGGGCGTGGACGAAGAGGTCGCGGGTTCCGAACAGGAACGTGAAGCCCATGACCACCCCGCCGCCTCCCAGCAGCAGGACCCAGAGGGGAGCCGGGATCGACGCGTCCGCGGTCGAGACCCGCAACTTGCGGTCGGCGCTCAGATCGTTGAGCCGGCCGATCGCGTGATCGAAGAACGCGATCTCGTTGCGCGTCTCCGGCTGCACCTGCAGGTAGCTCTCCCAGACCGCATACAGCTCGTCGCTCTGGTCCTCGACCCGTTCGCCGCGCCGCATGCGGGGAAACTCGTTGTCGACGACGTTCCTGGTGTAGGCGAGCAGACTCCGCTGGATCAGGTCCTGCGACTCCTCCGGCAGCGCCTGAGAGTCTCGGAGCAGGTCGCCGATGGCCGCCGCTTCCAGCCCGCTGGCATCCTCGGCGTCGCCGAACTGCTCCCACACGACGACGACGAGGAAGGCGACGAGCACCGCATAGAGGACACCGGCAAGCTGGAACACCGAGCCGGACACCGCGTTGGAGCCTTCAAACCTCGTGTGCGACACCAGCTTGCGGAACAGGACGAGGCCGCCCACCGACAGACCGACGAAGAGCGTGACCCAGAGGATGCCGAGTATCGGCGCGGGCATCTGGAGTAGCCAGAGCACAGATCACACCTCAAATCTGGTGCCCGCGGTCGGGGCGCATCCCGGCAATTATCGCCATCGGGGAATGCGGGGGCGCCAGGAACACACCGGTAATTCGCTATCTGGCCACGCTCAGCCGCCGAGCGTGGGCCTCCTGCTCACATATTCGATGATCGGCGTGCACAGGGCCCACGTTCGACCGCGCGCCTACCCCTGGCTGCCCATCTCGGCCAGCACCTGCTCCATGTCGACCTCTTTGACCGTCTCGGCCAGCGACCACTGGTGGCCGAACGGATCCCGAACAATGCCGTAGCGGTCGCCCCAGAACTGGTCCTCAAGCGGATTCACGACGGTCGCGCCGGCGTCGAGCGCGCGCTGGAACCGTCCGTCGACGTCCGGCCCGTGCAGGTGGATGGTCACCGAGGCGCCACCCAGCGCGGTCGGGGTGCTCGACTTGCCGTCGTTGTACTCCGGGAAGTCGTCGTTGAGGAACACCATGGCGCCGTTGATCTGAAAGGCCGCGTGGATGAGTCTGCCGCCTGGCCCGGGCAGACGCGCCATCTCGACGGCGCCGAACGCCTTGGCATAGAAGTCGAGTGCTGCCGCAGCGTCGTCCACGACGAGGTGGGGGACGAGCATGGGGGTGTTGTCGATCGCCATCGCAGTTCCTTACCGGGTAGGGGTGGGACGTCGGTTCTGACCCATTGTCGGCCGGAAACTCATCGCGACGTGCCGACGATCGTGTGGATTTCCAGATACTGCTCACGACGGTGCCCGCCGTGCTGCGCCCCAGCGAGAGACTCCGACCCCCGGCGGCGGGGAGGAGTCGACGCGGCGAACGTCGCCACCGGCCCGCGCACGCCCCTCAATCCGTCTGTGTGACTACGGGTTAGACGACGGAGAACCCGGGCGATAGCCTTTGGCGCCCGGTCAGCGCCAGCAGCACCGGTGTGCCCTGTCCGAGCGCGACGGCAATCCGTGCGGCCAACGCCGTGGCGTCGGCGAGAACGTCGGCCGGCGGGGCGTAGTCGATTCCGACAGCGTGCGCGATGTCGAGACCGTGCACCGCCATCTCGAAGGTTCGCGTGGGCAGATAGGTGCTCAACCGCATCCCGATTCCACCGATCACCTCGATCAACGGGTCCTCGACGGCGTCCAGGTCGGTGGTCACCTGTGCCACCAACGCGTCGACCGCCGAGGCCGGATCAGTGCCGAGGTCGCGTCCGGCCTGACGGCCGCGTTCGACGATGGCGTCCTCACCCATACCCGCGGATAGTTCGCGAATGGCGGCGTAGTAGTCGGCGGCGGTAGTGACGGTCTCGCGCTGCGCCGGGGCCTTGAGGTAGGTGCTGACGGTGATCAACGAGCGGGAGGTGTGCCCGACGAGATCGCGGACAGTCCATGCGCCGAGGCCTGGTTTCTCCCACGCCGTGGCCGGGATGCGGCGCACCAGATCCGCCAAACTCTGTGCGGCAGAGAGGAATACAGTGCGTGAGGCGGTCATCGCCGGTCTATTTCCGACCCAGCAGGTCCCAGCCTTCGACCGACTCGGGGCTGCGGGGCTCCGGGCCGACGTAGATCGCCGACGGCCGGACGAGCTTGCCGAGCCGCTTCTGTTCCAGAATGTGTGCACACCATCCGGCGGTGCGGCCGCAGGTGAACATCGCAGGCATCATCTTCGGCGGCACCTTGGCGAAGTCGAGGATGACCGCGGCCCAGAACTCGACGTTGGTCTCGATCGCGCGGTCGGGTCTGCGCTCGCGCAGCTCGGCCAGCGCGGCCTGTTCCAGCGCCGCGGCCACTTCGTAGCGGGGTGCCTCCAGACGTCGGGCCGTAGCCCGGAGCACACGGGCGCGGGGATCCTCGGCCCGATAGACGCGATGCCCGAAGCCCATCAGCTTCTCGTTGCGGTCCAGGATTCCCTTGACCACGGCGCGTGCATCGCCGGTCTGCTCGGCCTCTTCGATCATCGGGATGACGCGCGCCGGGGCACCACCATGAAGCGGGCCGCTCATCGCACCGATCGCTCCCGAGAGCGCCGCGGCGACGTCGGCGCCTGTCGAGGCGATCACACGGGCGGTGAAGGTCGATGCGTTCATGCCATGCTCGGCGGCGCTGACCCAGTAGGCGTCGATGGCCTCGATGTGCCGCGGGTCCGGTTCGCCCTGCCAGCGGGTCATGAAACGGGCGGTGACGGTGTCGCATTCGTCGACGGTGCGCTGCGGTACGGCCGGCTGGTAGATCCCCCGTGCGGATTGGGCGACGTAGGACAGTGCCATCACGGAGGCGCGGGCGAGCTGGTCGCGGGCGGTCTGGTCGTCGATGTCCAGCAGCGGGGGGTAACCCCAGATCGGCGCGAGCATCGCCAGGCCGGCCTGGACGTCGACGCGGACATCACCGCTGTGGATGGGCAGCGGGAAGGGTTCGGCGGGAGGAAGGCCGCGGCCGAACCGGCCGTCCACCAACAGGCCCCACACCTCGCCGAAGGTGATGCCGTTGGCGACCAGATCTTCGATGTCGACGCCGCGATAGCGCAGGGCGCCGCCGTCCTTGTCCGGTTCGGCGATCTCGGTCTCGAACGCCACAACCCCTGCAAGCCCTGGGGCGAAATCCTTCGGCACCGCAGTCGTCATGCGCCGATTGTCGCACCCACCGTGGGCGTAGCGTTTGGCGCGTGGGCACTTCTGATGACCTTGCGCGAATGCGTGTGGAATACGGTTCGGCGGAGAAGGACGGCAGCCGTGATCTGGACGCGGACTGGCTGGATGTCGGCTGGGTGACCCTGCTCAACCAGTGGATGGCAGAGGCGCATCAATCGGGTGTCGCGGAGCCGAACGCGATGGTGGTCGGCACCGTTGACGCAGAGGGCAGGCCGGTCACCCGGACCGTGTTGTGCAAGGGCGTCGACGAGTCGGGGATCTCGTTCTATACCAACTACGAATCCGACAAAGGAGAGCAGCTGGCAGCTCGTCCCTACGCGTCGGCGACGTTCGTCTGGTATCCGCTGGGCCGCCAGGTCCATGTGCGTGGTCCGGTGTCCAAGGTGCCGCCGGAGGCGACAGCCGAGTACTGGAGCAAGCGGCCGCGCGGCGCGCAGCTGGGGGCGTGGGCCTCCCGCCAGAGCAAGCCGATCGCCTCGCGTGCGGATTTGATGCGACAGCTTGCTGAGGTCACCGAAAGGTTCGCCGATGTCGACGCCGTGCCGGTTCCACCGCACTGGGGCGGCTATCTGATCGCGCCCGAGGTGGTTGAGTTCTGGCAGGGCCGGGAGAACCGGGTGCACAACAGGATTCGGCTACAGGACGGCACAGTCGAACGTCTGCAGCCCTAGCTCGTCGGTTGCCCGCGCCTGGGGGACGCGAGCGAAATGGGCGCGAAAATGGGGGCCATTTCTGTCGATTCGCCGGCGGCGACAGTTGTCTCAACGTGCCATTTTCGCCCGCGGAGCGTCTGCTGAGGCGTTAGCATTCGGGCGTGGCTGATTTCAGGGGGGAGCCGGTCCTCGGTTTGCGCGAACGCAAGAAGCGACGCACCCGTGCCACTTTGATCGATGCGGCGGTCGGGCTGTGCGACCGTCAGGGATTCGATGCCACCACCGTCGACCAGATCGCCGCCATCGCCGAGGTGTCGCCCCGCACGTTCAGCCGCTATTTCGCGACCAAGGACGCCATCGCGATGGCGCTCATCGACGAGGTGCTCGACAGTGCCGCATCCGAACTGATGTTCCAGCCCCACGACCTGAGCAATCTCGAAGCGCTGCGCCGGGCGTTCGTCGCCATGGCCCTCAACACCAAGCTTGCGTCCGAGGGTGCCCTGACCTCGGAGCGGTTGTTGCAGATCCTGCGCATCGTGATGTCGTCGGCCACGCTGCGGCAAGCGGCGGTCGAATACCGTGCCAGCAAGGTCGACGCCGTCATCGCCGACCGGATGGGCGCCCAGGTCGGTGACCGCAGGGTCAAGCTCATGTCGGCGGTATGGGGCGCAGTGCTGATCACCGCGATGAGCGATCTCGCTGACCGGAGCGTGTCGGGCATCGACGTCAACGACGTCGTCACCGCGTTCGAAGACACTTTCGCCGAGTTCGCGGGCGAAATCGCCGGTCTTGGCCAGCCCGTCTGACGCTGTACCCGCCCCCCGCGGGCGTCGCTGCGGGAATGGGACTACCTTTTGTAGGCAGACTCTGTTGTAGCCAGACTCCGTGATCCGCGACGAACCCGAAGGGAACCCAGTGGCCGATAACGCCGAAGCCGGGCAGCACGCCACGCTGAAGTACCCAGGCGGCGAGCTTGACCTTGACATCGTCCAAGCCACCGAGGGCTCGGACGGCATCGCTCTGGGGTCGTTGCTGGCCAAGACCGGTTACACGACATTCGACGGTGGTTTCGTCAACACGGCCTCGACGAAGAGCGCCATCACCTACATCGACGGCGATGCCGGCATTCTGCGGTACCGCGGCTACCCGATCGAGCAGCTGGCCGAGAAGTCCACCTTCATCGAGGTCAGCTACCTGCTGATCTACGGTGAACTGCCCACCGCCGAGCAGCTGGAGAAGTTCACCACCCAGATTCAGCGGCACACGCTTCTGCACGAGGACCTCAAGCGCTTCTTCGACGGTTTCCCTCGTGACGCACACCCGATGCCGGTGCTGTCGAGTACGGTCAATGCGCTCAGCGCCTACTACCAGGATTCGCTGGATCCGTTCAACCCGCAGCAGGTCGAGTTGTCGACGATCCGGTTGCTGGCCAAGCTCCCAACGATCGCGGCGTATGCGTACAAGAAGTCAGAGGGCCAGCCGTTCCTGTACCCGGACAACTCGCTGACCCTGGTCGAGAACTTCCTACGGATGACGTTCGGCTTCCCGGCCGAACCCTACGAGGTCGACCCCGAGATCGTGCGCGCGCTGGACATGCTGTTCATCCTGCACGCCGACCACGAACAGAACTGCTCGACGTCGACGGTCCGTCTGGTCGGCAGTTCACAGGCGAACCTGTTCACGTCGATCTCCGGTGGCATCAACGCGTTGTGGGGCCCGCTGCACGGCGGCGCCAACCAGGCGGTGCTGGAGATGTTGTCGAAGATCCGCGACGGCGACGACGACGTCGCGACCTTTGTCAAGAAGGTGAAGAACCGCGAGGACAACGTCAAGCTCATGGGCTTCGGCCACCGGGTGTACAAGAACTACGACCCGCGGGCGCGCATCGTCAAGGAGCAGGCCGACAAGATCCTCGGCAAGATCGGCATCAAGGATCCGTTGCTCGACATCGCCAAGGAGCTCGAGGAGATCGCGCTGACCGACGATTTCTTCGTCGAGCGCAAGCTCTACCCGAATGTGGACTACTACACCGGCGTGATCTACCGGGCGATGGGCTTTCCGACCCGGATGTTCACGGTGCTGTTCGCGCTCGGCCGGTTGCCGGGGTGGATCGCGCACTGGCGCGAGATGCACGGCGAGCCGAACAAGATCGGACGGCCGCGCCAGATCTACACCGGCTACACCGAGCGCGACTACACGGAGATCGACGGCCGGTAACGGCGGCACCGCCAGTTCGCGGCGGCGTCGGCACCGCGAGCGCGCGGGTCTGCACGGCGACACACCGCGGTATCCGACAGTTCGCGCACGCTCGTCACCGACGAACGTCACACCTCTGCCACTTGCCCTCGCAACAGTTGTAGTTTCACAATAGTTGTGTGAATGCAACCGTCGAGATGACGCCCAGACGCAAAGCCATCATCCTGGCGTCCTGCTGCCTGAGCCTGCTGATCGTCTCGATGGACGCAACCATCGTCAACGTCGCCATTCCCTCGATCCGGGATGACCTGTCGGCGACCCCGGCGCAACTGCAATGGGTGGTCGACATCTACACCCTGGTGCTGGCCTCACTGCTCATGCTCTCCGGTGCCACCGGCGACCGGTTCGGACGCAGGCGGGTGTTCCACATCGGGCTCACCGTCTTCGCGGTGGGCTCGCTGGCCTGCAGCCTCGCCCCGACCATCGACGTTCTGATCGGGGCGCGGCTTCTGCAGGGCATTGGCGGTTCGATGCTCAACCCCGTTGCGCTGTCCCTCATTTCGCAGATCTTCACCGGAAAGGTGGAGCGCGCCAGGGCACTCGGCGTCTGGGGCGGCGTCGTCGGCATCTCGATGTCGCTCGGCCCGATCGTCGGCGGGCTGCTCATCGAATCCATCGGGTGGCGAGCGGTGTTCTGGATCAACCTGCCGATCTGCGCACTGGCCATCGTGCTCACCCAGGTCTTTGTGCCGGAGTCCAGATCATCGACGATGCGCTCCGTCGACCCGATCGGGCAGGCGCTGGCCGTGCTCTTCTTGTTCGGCGTCGTCTACGCGCTCATCGAAGGTCCCGTGCTGGGCTGGACCGACGCCCGTGTCGTCGGTTTCGGGACGGCCGCGGTGCTGGCCTTCGCCCTGTTCCTGCGCTACGAGTCGCGCCGTGTGGACCCGTTCGTAGACCTTCGCTTCTTCCGCAGCATCCCGTTCACCATGGCTACGGTGACCGCCGTCAGCGCCTTCGCTGCGTGGAGCGCCTTCCTGTTCATGATGTCGCTGTATCTTCAGGCCGAACGCGGCTTTTCGGCGATGCACACGGGTCTGATCTACCTGCCCATTGCCCTTGGCGCCCTGGTCTTCTCGCCGTTATCGGGACGGCTGGTCGGACGGTTCGGCGCACGGCCGTCGATGGTGACCTCCGGCGTGCTGATCGCCGCGGCCGCGGCGATGCTGACCATCCTCACCGACACCACCCCGGTGTGGGAGCTGCTGATCATCTTCGCGGTGTTCGGGGTCGGCTTCGCGATGGTCAACGCACCCGTCACCAACGCTGCCGTGAGCGGAATGCCTCTCGACCGTGCCGGCGCAGCATCGGCGGTCACGTCGACAAGTCGTCAGGTCGGCGTGAGTATCGGCGTAGCTCTGTGCGGTTCGATCGCAGGCGGGGCGATGGGCGGTGCGGGGGTGGACTTCGCCACAGCGGCACGTCCGCTGTGGATCGTGTGCACGGCGCTGGGCGTGGTGATCGTCATCCTCGGCTTCTACGCGACTTCCCCGAAGGCGATGCGGTCCGCGGAGCGACTCGCTCCGCTGGTGTCCGGTGCCCCGCGATTGGCTGCCCATGTCCGGTGACGCGCACGCCGACGAGATCTGGGCCGACCTTGCCGCGTTCGTCCACGATCACCGCGACGGATGGAAGAAGGCGGTGGTGGATCGAACGGGGTTGCCGTTCAGCAGAGTCCGGATCTTGATGCGCCTGAGCCGGCGCCCGATGACCGTGAAGCAGATCGCCGAGGCCGCCACCGTGGACGCGCCGGCCGCCACCGTGGCGGTCAACGATCTGGAGGACCGCGGCCTGGTGGTGCGGCAGGTCGATCCGACCAATCGGCGGTGCAAGCTGGTGTCGCTCACCGACGCGGGCCGCGAGACGGTCGCCGCGATCGATACCGTGCACGACCCGGCTCCGAAAGCGTTGGCCGCACTGTCCGACGGCGAGCTCACGACATTGCGGGCGCTGCTCGACAAGCTCGACCGCTCCTGAGTTCCGTTCCCGCAACGGAATTTACAACCCGAGCACAGCCATGGCCGCGTTGTGCCCGCCGATCCCGGAGACTGCCCCGCCCCGCCGGGAACCCGAACCGCACAACAGAATCCGGTCATGGTCTGTGGCCACGCCCCAGCGACGGGCTGGGGTGTCCAGCGGCTCGTCGTCTTCGGCGAAGGGCCATGACAGGGCGCCGTGGAAGATGTTGCCGTTCGTCATCCCGAGCGCACCCTCGAGGTCGGAGGTCGTCTTGGTCTCGATGCACAGACGCCCGGCCGAGTCTTGCCACAGGACATCCTGGATCGGTTCGGCGAGAACGGAGTTCAGCGACGTCAGCGCCGCGGAGGTGAGGGTATCGCGGAAGCGATCGGGTGTGTCCGACGTCGCCAGGCTGTGGGGGGTGTGCAGGCCGAACACGGTCAGTGTGTGCGCGCCCGCGGCCCGCAGCGATTCCGACAGGATGGTGGGATCGGCCAAGGTGTGGCAGTAGATCTCACACGGCAGGGGATCGGGCACCGAACCGGACGCCGCTCGGGCGTAGGCGGCGTCGAGCTGGCGGTAGCTCTCGTTGATATGGAAGGTACCGCCGAAAGCTTGCTCCGGCGTGACGGACTGGTCGCGAAGCCGTGGGAGCCGCCGAAGCATCAGGTTTACCTTGACCTGGGCGCCGGGCGCGGTCTCGGGCTCGGTCTCTCCGAGCAGACGTGCCAGCACCGCGGGTGTGACATTGGCGAGCACATGCTGTGCACCCACTGTGTGGTCGGTGTGGCCGTGGCGGTAGTGCACCTCGCCGTCCGGATGGATCGCGTAAACCTCCGCACCCGTGACGATTTCGGCGCCGAAGCCGGTTGCGGCGGCGGCGAGCGCGCCGCTGACGGCCCCCATGCCGCCGATCGGTACATCCCATGCGCCGGTGCCTCCGCCGATCAGGTGGTAGAGGAAACATCGATTCTGGAGCAGGGATTCGTCGTCGAGCGCGGCGAAGGTGCCGATCAGTGCATCGGTTGCCATGACGCCGCGCACCACGTCGTCGGTCACCGCGGTGGTGATCGCTTCGGAGATGGGGTGTTCGATCATGGCCTGCCACGCCCGTGCAGAACCGACACCGCCGTCGGCGATCACCGCCGTGCGGAGTTCTGAGCGGGCACGCAGGGGTTCGGTCAACGTCGGCCACAGTCGTGAGGTCACCAGGGCGCAACGGCGGTAGAAGTCCTCGAAACCGCGTTGGTCAGCGGCGGCCCCGATCGCGTCAAAGTTCGATTCCGGTCCGATCAACAAGCCGGTCCGGCCGCCGCGGGTCGGGTCCGGCGTGTACGACGAGAAGCGACGCGGTACCAGCCGTATCCGCGCGCCCAGGTCGTCGACGATTCGGCGCGGCAGCAGGCTCACCAGATACGAGTAACGCGATAGCCGGGCGTCGACCCCGTCGAACGGATGAGCCGAAACCGCCGCGCCGCCGACGTGGGGGAGACGTTCGAGAAGCCGAACTCGCCGGCCCGCGCGGGCCAGGTACGCGGCTGCGACGAGGCCGTTGTGCCCTCCCCCGACGATGACGGCGTCGAAAACGGGTTCACGCATGAGTTCCGGCTGCGGCACAAGCGGTCTGGACCGTCGTTGCGTCCGCGTTGAGCTCCGCCACGGAGAGGTTCAGCGTTTCGCCGGAGGTCCGCAGACCCATCTTGAGGAGGAGTTTGGTGGCGCCCAGCGACCACGACCGCATCGGGCCCGCGATGTCCGGGGCGAGCCCCGGCGTGTTGGCCGCGCCGAGCGCCAGACCGGCGCCTTGCCGAAGCGCCGTGCGCCCCAGCACATTGGCGGTGCTGATCGACGGGGTGGAGTAGTCGGGATCCTCATAGGTCTCGAGCGCGTCGGCGAACTGTCCGTAGTACAACGAAGTGCCCTGTAGCACCGCGGCGAATTGCTGACACGCGGCAACGGCGGCGGGATCCGCATCGTCTGCCGGCGGCGCCGGCGTCTGGGCCGCAGCCCTGGCGAAGGGATCGAACGCGGTGTCGTCGACAGGCTGAGCAAACGCGGCCGCCGAGCCGAACGCGACGGCGGCGCCGACGACGACAGTCACGGTCGCGCTCGCCCGCCCCGCCCAACGCGCACACATCGACGACCTGTGAATCATGTCGTCTCGGCTGTGCTCGCGGGACATGCCACGTAAGGTAGCCCATTACCTGCACCGGAATCGCGGGGAACGGACCGGAGTCAGCCGGCGGAATGAAAGTTTGGGGAGCATTCATTGGTCGGCAAACAATCTGCTTGATACTGCTCGCGATCACCTGGTTACCGACGTCGTCGGACGGCCGAGAGAGGCACCCCCACGTTGATGAAGAACCGCTTCGTCGCTTTGGCGCTCGCCTTCGTGGCGATTCTCGCGGCCGTGCCACCGCTGGCGGTGGCACAGCCGCCTGCGGTACCCCTCCCGTCGCCACCGCCGCCCGATGCCGCCGTGATGTCCGGTCCCCCGGGTGTGCTCGAAACACCGGACGGGTGGCACATCGAGGTGGTGGGGAGCAACGAATCCCAGCAGGCGGTCGCGCCGCTGACGACGGCCGTGTCCTCTCGGGAGTATCTGTTCGGCGGGACGTTCACCGGGACGATCACCGGCGAGGGAACCACGACGTTGACCGGTGGGACATTGGAGGTCGGCGCCCAGATCGGTTGCGGCATCATCTCCGACGAACAGGAAATCAATCCGGGCGGGGGCTTCACGCCCGCGCTGCCGTTCGGGGACGACCCGACACTTGCCTTGTCGGTCACCCTGCAGGGCAAGGTCTATCTGTCGCCGGGCACCGTCACGACGGTGCCGATCAACAAGAAGACGTTCAAAGGCAAGTCGACCCGCGTATCGATCGACGGTGTCCGGATCAAGACCGACCAGTGCGCGGGCCAGTCGTTCATCCGGTCGTATGCGACCCTGACCAGTTCGTCGGACAACGCCGACGACGTCATCACCTACCTCGGTGTCACCAAGGTTGTCTGACGTCGCTTTCACCAAGCACCGAGAGACGAGAGGTACCGCCCGACCCATGTTGACCCGCCTCGCGGCACTGGCCGGATCGTGCGTCCTTGCCTTGGTTCTACCGCACCAGGCCTCGGCCCAGCCGGCCCCACCCGGACCGGTGTTGCCGCCGCCCGCTGTGCCCGCGGGTGCACCGCCGGCCGGCATGGCCCCGCCCCCGCCTCTCGACAACGGCGTCGTGGCCTCGTCCCCGCCCAGCGTCGTCGTCACCCCGGACGGCTGGACGCTGTCGGTGATGGCGGGGGAGGAGACTCAGCTACCCGTCGCACCGCTGACCACCGCCGTCTCTTCGCGCGAGTATCTCGTGGGCGGAACCTTCGGCGGTGACGTCAGCGGCGACGGCAGCACCGAATTGACCGGCGGCACTCTGGAGGTCGGATACCAGATCGGCTGTGGCATCGAACTCAAGCAGATGCGTCTGATCGGCAGTGTGGGTGCTTCGACCACAGGGTCGACACTTGTCAGTCCGCTCATCGACGGCATCGCGTTTCCGGTCACGGGGGTGTTGGAATTCCATCCGCGGCCGGGAACCGTCCAGACCGTCACGGTCAACAAGAAGTCCTTCAAGAAGGCCCCGGTGCGGGTCACACTGAAGGACATTCACGTCAAGATCGACGGATGCCTCGGCCAGTCGTTCATCCGTTCGTACGCGACGATGACCAGTTCGAGCACCGACAACGACGACATCGTCGCGTATTACGGCGTGACGAAGGCGGTCTGAGACGAATGCACTGTTCTCGCGTATCGGCGGGGTTGCTGCTTGCGGCGGCGGCGGCGCTCGCGACGGCCGGCTCCGTTGCCGCGCAACCACTTCCGCCACCGCCCGCCCCGACCCCCGCACCCCCTGCCGGACCGTCGCTGCCGCTGCTCGGGCCGCTTGGACCGAACGAACTGGCGGTGCTGGGGCAGGCGGGGCAGCCCGCAGCGGGCTCCTTCGGGATCCCGTCGATCACCGGGTTGGATCCGGCCACGGTGCTCGGGCAGAACGCGGTGCCTTCTGCGCCGGGCGCCGGCCCGGGTAGGCCCCCGGACCTGAACATCTTCAACAACGCCTACGGAATCCCGCAGTATCTCGTCCCGTCCGCGCCCGGGGAGGGCGTCATCTTCGACGTGCCGCCCGGGTCGGAGAATGCCGACGTGAGCCGCCGTGAATGGTTCGGGCGGTGGATCGACATGTACCGCGCCGGTCAGCTCGAGGGCGGAATGCTCGGCCAGCGACCGCAGGAGCAGCTCGGTCAGCCGCTGCCGGGCACCGCCCCGCCTCCCGGGGTCAACCTCCCGCCCGGCCCGGCGCCGTTGCCGCCACCCCCACCCGGGTGATCACCTAGTCGTTGTGCCAGAAGAACTCTCGGCGCCGAGCACACGCCGAGTCCCACGAACCTGTCAGGTCCGGGCGCTCAGTTCAGGTAGCCCTCGACCTCGCCCTCGGGCCGCACCGTCGCGCTGTCCGGATCGCCGCCGCTGGCCCGCAGGGCGCGGCGCTGCCGCAGCAGATCCCAGCATTGGTCGAGCTGCACCTCGAGCGCCTTCAGCCGCTGATGTTCCTCGGATTCGTCGATCTCGCGATGCTGCAGCTTGTCGCGCAGATCGCGCTCCTCGGCGACGAGGTTGTTGACTGTCTGCAAAATGTCGTCATCTGTAGCCACGACTACCAGTGTGCAGTGCCGTGCCGGTGATGGCCGCGTCTAGGGTGGTCGGATGGCTACCAAACCCGAGATCGAGTTCCCCGACGGCCCAGCTCCGACCGAGTTGGTGATCGACGACATCGTGGTCGGCGACGGCGCGGAGGCAGTGCCGGGCGCCAACGTCGAGGTGCACTACGTCGGCGTCGAGTACGACACCGGCGAGGAGTTCGACAGCTCGTGGAACCGCGGCGAATCGATCGAGTTCCCGCTGCGCGGCCTGATCCAGGGCTGGCAGGACGGCATCCCCGGCATGAAGGTCGGCGGCCGGCGCAAGCTGACGATCCCGCCCGAGCAGGCCTACGGTCCCGCCGGCGGCGGACACCGCCTGTCGGGCAAGACGCTCATCTTCGTCATCGACCTTCTGGCCACCCGCTAGACCGCGAAGCTGCATGCCACGCGGCACGAACGCCGATTCACGCGCGCGGAATGCAGCTTCGGCGAAGCTCAGCGGGGGCCGGGCAGGCGCAGCAGCAGACGTGCGCCGCCCAACGGGCTGGACTCCAAAGACGCTGTCCCACCGTGCAATTCGGCCTGCTGGGCGACGAGTGCGAGCCCGAGGCCGGACCCCGAATGAGACGCGGTCGAGCCCCGCGAGAACCGATCGAACACGACTTTGCGTTCCTCCTCGGGGACGCCGACTCCGTCGTCGTCGATCGCGATCTCGACACCGTCGCGTGAACTGACCGCCGACAACTGCACCCGCGTCGCCCCGCCGTGCTTGACGGCGTTGGCGATCGCGTTGTCGACAGCGAGGCGCAGTCCGGCGGGCAGCCCGACGATGATCACCGTCGGCGCAGGCACCAGCGACACCTCGAGGTCGGGGTAGACCCGCATCGCGTCATGCGCCGCCCGGTCGAGCAGTTCGGTGATGTCCACCGGCACATGGTCGTCCTCGGTGGACAGCTCGCCCTGGGCGAGACGCTCGAGCGCGCCGAGGGTCGCCTCGATGCGAGACTGGGTGCGAATCACGTCGTTGACGATCTCGGTGCGGCTCTCCTCGGGCATGTCGAGGGTGGCAAGCACCTCGAGGTTGGTGCGCATGGCGGTCAGCGGCGTACGCAGTTCATGCGCCGAGACCGAAGCGAAGTCGCGGGCCGAGGCCAGCGCCGCCTTGGTGCGGTCCTGCTCCTCCCATACGCGCTCGACGAGTCCCTTGATGGCATCGGCGATCTCGACGGCCTCGGTGGCACCGCGAACGTCGATGTCGGGATCCTCGTCACCGGCATCGATCGCTCGGGTCTGCTGCGCGAGCTTCTTGAACGGACGGACCGCGAACGCGGCCAGCACCCAGCCGCCGACGGTCGCCGCGCCGATTGCGAGCGCGCAGATGATCAGCACGCGCCGGTGCAGATTGTTGATGTCGGCGATCGTCGCGTCGTAAGTGGCTCCGACGGCCACCGACATCGGCTGCGGGGTGGACAGCGCCACTGTGCGCACCCGGTAGCGCACCCCGTCGACGTAGGTGTCGGCATAGCCCGGCTCCAGTTCGGGCAGAACCACGTTCGAGTTCGACGCCACCTGTCCGTCGGCGCGGCGCACGGTGATCACCACGTCCTGGTCGTTGGGGGACGGCGGAATCTCGTCGAGCCCGCGCGGCAGGAACGGGATCACGAATCCCGCCGCCTCGTCGAGTCGCCGGTCCAGTCGTTCATTCCAGGCGTCGGTGATGCCGAACCACACCACGGTGCCGGCGATGAGGACGATGATCGCGCCCGCGATGGCGCTGGTGAACGCGACCCGCTGCCGAAGCGACGGAGTTCTGCGGAAGATCCGGGACAGCGCGACCAAGACGGCTGCCCTCTACTGCTGCCTGAGGACAAACCCCACGCCGCGAACCGTGTGCAGCAGCCGGGGCGCCCCGTTGGCCTCCAGCTTGCGCCGCAGATAGCCGATGAAGACGTCGACGACGTTGGTGTCGGCGGCGAAGTCGTAGCCCCACACCAATTCGAGCAGCTGAGCCCGGGATAGCACGGCGGTCTTGTGCTCGGCCAGCACGGCCAGCAGGTCGAACTCGCGCTTGGTCAAATCCACGTCCACGCCGTCGACCCGGGCGCGCCTGCCGGGGATGTCGACTTCCAGCGGGCCGACGGTGATGGTCTCCGACGAGAACGTCGCCGTCGAACCACGTCGGCGCAGCAGCGCCTTAACCCGCGCGACGAGTTCGGCCAGCACGAACGGCTTGACCAGGTAGTCGTCGGCGCCGGCCTCCAGGCCTGACACCCGGTCGTCGACGGACGACCGCGCTGACAGGACGCAGACGGGCACGTCGTTGTCCATCGCGCGCAGCGCCGTCACCACCGACACCCCGTCCAGGACGGGCATGTTGATGTCGAGGACGATCGCGTCGGGTCGCGTCTCGGTGGCGCTGCGCAGTGCTTCGGCGCCGTCGACGGCGGTGAAGACCTCGAATCCGGACAGTCTCAGGCCCCGTTCGAGTGAGGCGAGGACGTCGGGATCGTCGTCGACCACGAGCACCCGGGGTGAGCCCAGACCACTGTCCATGCACGCAATCTTGCACGATGAACCCGCGCCTCCGTGGGAGGCGGTGCCCGCGGATTCGGGCACACTAATTGACGAATATGATGATTTATGGACCGTTGTTTGCTAGAACGTGGTAGTGCAGCTCAAATCCTCGGACGCCGTCGGGGTCAAACCGCCTGACCCGGCGCCGAATTCGTCGTCTCCGTCGATTGCGGACCGCTTCCGCGCACTGATCTCACACCCGGCGTTCGAGCTCTCGATCGTCGTTGTCATCGTCCTCAACGCCATCGTGCTCGCGATGGGTACGTATGCGGATCTGGCCAGAGCGCACGAACGCGAATTCGACCTGCTCTACAACGTCTTCCTGGCCATCTACGTCGTCGAACTGCTGATCCGGCTGACGGCGTGCGGCTAGAAACCTCGTGAGTTCGTCAAAGACGGCTGGAACGTCTTCGACTTTCTCGTCGTCGTGGCGGCGTTCATCCCGGGGCTGCGCGCCAACGCGATGCTGCTGCGCCTGATCCGGTTGTTGCGCGTCGTTCGGCTCATCCGGTTCCTGCCCGACCTGCGCGTACTCGTCTCCGCTGCAGGACGATCCGTCCCCGGCGTCGCCTCCCTGGGTGCTGCGACCTTCGTGCTGATCTTCATCTACGGGATGGTCGGTTGGGTGCTGTTCGCCGACCATGATCCGGGCGGCTACGGCAACGTGGGTCAGGCGATGCTGACGATGTTCGTCATGCTGACCCTGGAGAACTTCCCGGACAACGTGGCGATGGGGCAGACGGTGTCGCACTGGACGATCCTGTTCTTCATCAGCTACGTCCTGCTGGCCAGCTTCCTGATCTTCAACCTCTTCATCGGCATCGTCCTCAACGCCATGGAGGAGGCTCGGGCCAAGGATCGCGAGGAGCACGAGACGGGGGACCTTCTGGCGCGGATCCGCGCCGCGCGCACCGCCCTCGAGGATGCCGAGCAGGAGCTCGCGAAAACGCACCGCGACGACAGGTGACCGGGTGACCTGCGGCTGCTAGCGTCCGGCGAGTGGAACCGCACCTGATCGTCGAGCCCGACGACGGTATAGGTCCCGTGCTGGAATTCATCGCCGCGGCGCGGGACACCCTGCGAATCAAGCAGTTCACGTTCACCGAAGAGTCGCTCATCGATGCGGTGATCGAGCGCAGCCGAGCGGGCGTCGACGTCAAGGTCATGCTGAACGCCGCAAAGTCGGGCGGCGAGCGCGCCAACGACGAGACGTTCGCCCGGCTCGGGGACGCCGGGGTGTCTGTCGCATGGACCAACCCCGCCTTCTATGTGACCCACGAGAAGTCGATGGTTGTCGACACCACCGCGGCCATGATCGCGACCTTCAATCTCTGCACGAAGTACTTCACCCGCACCAGGGATTTCGGGGTCGTCACCACCGACCCGAGTCAGGTCGCTCAGATCATCGAGGTCTTCGAGGCTGACTGGGCGCACGGGAACTGGGTGCCTGCCAACAATTCGGGACTCCTGTGGAGCAATTCGAACTCGCGCGTCGTAATGGCGCAGTTCATCGACACGGCCAGGACGTACCTCGACATCCAGCATCCGAAGTTCGTCGACGCCGTGATCCTCGACCGCATCGTCGCGGCCGCGGATCGCGGCGTGAAGGTCAAAGTTCTCTGCGGTGGACGGCACGGCATCAGCGACAGCGACGTGCTCGACACCTTCTCGTCCCTGCGGACGCTGAACTATTTCGGGATCAAGGTGCACAAGCAGAAGAATCTGCGCGCACACGCCAAGCTCGTCATGGTCGACCGGGAGCGTGCGCTGGTGGGTTCGATGAACATCGATCGCAGCGCGTTCGACCTGCGCCGCGAACTCGGCGTCACGGTCGACGACCCGGTGATCGTCGACCGCCTCCTCGAGACGTTCACCCAGGATTGGGAGTCCTCGCGCCGCTACTACGCCCCCGATCCGCTGGCACCCCAGGAACACGACGAGACGGACTTTCCGTACGACCCCGAACTCGTCCATGAATGAACCCGCGCCGCGTGTCTCGCATCTGTCCATCGCCGCGGCGTTCAACCACGTGGCACTGGCCTCGTTCGGCGGTGGCCTGTCGGCATGGTCGCGCGAGATCATCGTCGAACGGAGACGGTGGCTCGACGACAGGGAGTTCCTGTCGGCGCTGACGATGTGCCGGATCCTGCCCGGCGCCAACCAGGTCAACATCGCGGTCTTCGTCGGCGCGAAGCTGCGTGGTGCCACCGGTGCCCTCGCCGCGGTGCTGGGGCTGATGGTGGTCCCCGTCGCGTTGACGCTGCTCGCCGGCTGGGCCTACTTCACGTTCAAAGAGGTGCCGGGTGTCCACGGTGCGCTGCAGGGCGCTTCGTCGGCGGCGGTTGCGCTGACAGTTGCGATGGTGGTCAAGACCGGCCGGCAGTGCTTGACCGGCTGGATCCCGGTGGCGCTGTTCGCGGCGGCGTTCCTACTCAACGGCGTCGTGCGCTGGCCGTTGCTCGTGACGCTGCTGATCCTGGTCCCGCTGTGCCTGTGGTGGGCGTGGCCACGCGGAACCCGGACGGACTCCGAGCAGTCCGCGCAGTGACGGCGTGAACACCTATCTGCAGATGGCTCTGCTGTTCGGCGGGTTGTCGCTGATGTCGATCGGCGGCGGCAACGTCGTGCTTCCCGAGATGCACCTGCGGTCGGTCAACGATCACCACTGGTTGTCGAACATGCAGTTCGCCGAGATCTTCTCGATCTCGCAGACCATGCCGGGGCCGAGCAGCGTGCTGATCGTGACGTTGGTCGGCTATGGCGCGGGACATGAAGTCGGCGGTCTTCCCGGCGCCATCGCCGGGGGGTTGGTCGCCATCGTCGCGATGGTGGTGCCGGCCGCCGGCGTGACGTTCTTCGTCACCCGCTTCTGGCAGCGCGCACACGACGCTCCGTGGCACGCCGCCGTGGAGAAGGGCCTCGCGCCGATGGCGGTCGGTCTCATCATGGCGACGGCGCTGGTGATGAGCCGGGCCGCCGACCACGACTGGCGGTCCTATCTGCTGACGGCCCTGTGCACGCTGTTGTTCGTGTTCACCAAGGTCAATCCGCTGTGGCTGGTCGCGGTGGCGGCCGTGCTGGGGTACATCGGCGTCGTCTGAGCTGTGTTTGTGGTCGCTGGGCGGCGAGGAACACGCCGAAGTCCCGCCCTAGGAATCGTTTGACCTCAACGAATGTTGAGGTCCTACGGTGATTATGTGAGTTTGGAAGCAGCGGCAAGGCAATCCCTGTACGGGCAGTTGCGGGTGCGGGGCGGCACGGTGCGCTCGCTGGCCGACCGCCGCCTGCTGCGCAGGATCTGGCGATTCTCGGAGCGGCACCATCGCCGCCTCGCCGTTTTCCTCGTGGTCAGCGTCGCAGGCGCGATCCTCACGGTGGCGACGCCGCTGCTGGCGGGCCGGGTGGTCGACGAGATCACCGGAGGCGGGTCGGTTCGCGCCGTGGTCGCGCTGGCGTTGGTGATCCCCGCGGTCGCTCTCGGCGAAGCGGCGGTATCCCTGCTGACGCGGTGGCTCTCGTCGACGATCGGGGAGGGTTTGATCCTCGACCTGCGGACCGCCGTGTTCGACCATGTGCAGCGCATGCCCGTGGCGTTCTTCACCCGCACCCGCACCGGCGCGCTCGTCAGCCGTCTCGGCTCCGACGTGATCGGCGCTCAGCGGGCGTTCTCCGACACGCTGTCCGGGGTCGTCTCCAATGTCGTCACGCTGACCCTCACGCTCATCGTGATGCTCGGCATCTCGTGGCAGATCACGGTCCTGTCCCTGGCGTTGATGCCCGTGTTCCTGTTTCCGGCGCGCCGCATCGGCGCGGCGATGGCCGCGCTGGCTCGTGAAGCCGCCGCCCATAACGCCACGATGAACATTCAGATGACGGAACGGTTTTCGGCCCCGGGCGCGACGCTGGTGAAGCTCTTCGGCGACACGCGGTCGGAATCCCGCGAGTTCGAGACGCGCGCCGGCCGTGTTCGCGACATCGGCGTCCGAAAGTCGATGCTGCAGGCCACCTTCATGAATTCGCTGACGCTGATGTCGGCGCTGGCGCTGGCACTGGTGTACGGGTTGGGTGGCGTGCTCGCGATCGACGGACACCTGCAGGCCGGCGCAGTGGTGTCTCTGGCGCTTCTGCTGACGCGGCTCTACGCGCCGCTCACCGCGCTGGCCAACGCGCGGATCGAGATCGCCAGTGCTCTGGTCAGTTTCGAACGGGTCTTCGAGGTGCTCGACCTGGTCCCGCTGATCCGGCAGCGACCAGGCGCCGTCGCCGTCCCGCGCGGCGCCGTCCCGCGCGGCGCCGTCACCGTCGAGTTCGACGACGTGCACTTCTCCTATCCGTCTGCCGACCAAGTCTCACTCGCTTCGCTCGAGGATGTCGCCGAACTCGACGAGCGTGGCGGCGACGAAGTGCTGCACGGTGTTTCGTTCACTGCAGAGGCCGGACAGATGGTGGCCCTCGTCGGGTCGTCAGGAGCGGGGAAGTCCACGATCGCGGCGCTGGTGGCGCGCCTCTACGACGCCGACTCGGGCGCCGTGCGGCTCAACGGCGCCGACGTGCGCGACGTGACATTCGCGTCGCTCAAGGAGACCGTCGGGATGGTCACTCAGGACGGGCATCTGTTTCACGAGTCGATCCGGTCCAACCTCTTGCTGGCCGCGCCGAACGCCACCGACGCGGATCTGTGGGAGGCGCTGGAACGCGCCCGGCTGGCCGATGTCGTCGCGGACATGCCCGACGGGTTGGACACCGTTGTCGGGGAACGCGGATACCGGCTCTCCGGCGGGCAGCGGCAGCGCTTGACCATCGCCCGTGTCCTGCTGGCCTCGCCGCAGGTGGTGATCCTCGACGAGGCGACGGCCGCGCTGGACTCGGAGTCCGAAGCCGCGGTGCAGCAGGCGCTGGCCGAGGCGCTGGCGGGCCGCACCTCGATCGTCATCGCCCACCGGTTGTCGACCGTACGAGCCGCCGACGTGATCCTGGTCGTGGAAGGCGGGCGCATCGTGGAGCGCGGCACCCATGCCCAGCTGCTCGCAGAACAGGGGCGCTACGCCGAGCTGTACCGCACCCAGTTCGGTGCGGAGTCGGAGAACGCGTTATCCACTTGCCCACAATGGGAAGATGTTCTAAGTGGCTGACTCCCGACCTGACTCCCTGCGTGCGGCGCCCTCCATCGGGTCGCCGCCGAAGAAGGTCAGACCCAGTTCCGACCTGTGGCGGATGATGCCCTATCTGCTGCCGTACCGCGGCCGATGGATAGTGATGATCACGGTGGCGTTGATCAGCCTGGTCGCGACGATCTCGATTCCACTGATGACCAAGGCCGTCATCGACGGACCCGTGCGCCACCAGGACCAGCAGGGTCTGTGGCTGGTCGGGTCCGCGGCACTGGCGGTCGGCATCACCGAGGCGGTGCTGTGGTTCATCCGCCGCTGGCTGGTCGCCCGCGCGACCATGGGCGTGGAAGCAGACATCCGCAAGCAGCTCTACGCGCGGTTGCAGATCCTGCCGATGTCCTTCCACGGCCGCTGGCAATCCGGCCAGCTGCTGTCGCGAATCATGAACGACCTGAGCACGATTCGTCGCTTCATGTCTTTCGGGCTCACCTTTCTCATCCTCAACGTCCTGCAGATCACCGTGGTCACGGTCATCCTGCTGGCGATGTACTGGCCGCTGGGCGTCGTCGTGCTCGTCTCGATCGTGCCGATCACTTTGACGGTGCTGCACTTCCAGCAGGAGTACACGCGGCTCTCGCGGCTCGCCCAGGACCAGGCCGGGCACGTCGCCACCCACGTCGAAGAGGCCGCACTCGGGTTGCGCGTCGTGAAATCGTTCGGCCGTGAGGACTACGTCTACGAACGCTTCGACGACCAGCTGACCGACCTGTACGACACCCAGGTCGGCCGGGTCTCGGTGTCGGCCAAGTTCTGGACGCTGCTGGAGATCATCCCCAACCTCACGCTGATCGTCGTGCTCGGTTTCGGCGCCTACGCCGCCGGACAGGGATACGTCACGATGGGCACGCTCGTCGCGTTCATCACGATGATGCTCTCGCTGGTGTGGCCGATCGCGTCGCTGGGCTTCCTGCTGTCGATGACCCAGGAATCGTTCACTGCCGCCAATCGCATCGCAGAGATCTTCGACGCGCCCATGGAGATCACCGACGGACCGCGCGAGCAGACGCCGCGCGGTGGCCGGCTCGAGCTGGTGAACGTCGGGTTCAGATTTCCCGACTCGCCACCCGACGAGTGGGCTTTGCGGCACGTCACGGTGACCGTCGAGCCTGGGGAGACGCTGGCGCTGGTCGGTGCCACGGGCTCGGGCAAATCGGTGCTCGTGGGCCTGCTCTCCCGGCTCTACGACGTCACCGAGGGCGAGATCCGCATCGACGCCCAGGACATCCGCGAGCTGTCCCTGCAGGCGTTGCGCGAGGCCGTGGCGACCGCGTTCGAGGATCCGACCTTGTTCTCGATGTCGGTCGCAGAGAACTTGCGGCTCGGCAACGCCGACGCGACCGACGAAGAGCTGCGGCAGGCTGTCGAGGTGGCGGCCGCACAGTTCGTGTACGACCTGCCCTTCGGTCTGGACACCCGGATCGGCGAGCAGGGGATGAGTCTGTCCGGCGGTCAGCGGCAACGGCTTTCGCTGGCGCGGGCGATCCTGGCGCACCCGAAGATCCTGGTGCTCGATGACACGCTGTCCGCGCTGGACGTGCACACCGAGGCGGTGGTGGAAGAGGCGCTGAGGCGAGTGCTGCACTCCGTCACCGGCGTCGTGGTGGCCCACCGCGCGTCGACTGTGCTTCTGGCCGACCGGGTCGCGCTGCTGCAGAACGGCACGATCACCCACGTCGGAACCCACGCCGCGCTGTTGGCGGGCGTGCCCGAATACCGCTATCTGCTGGCGGCCGATGACGAGCTCGATGACGGCTGCGAACGCGAATGCGATTGGGAGGAACAAGAGGAGCGCACGCGCCTCGAGCACGACGGACAGCGCGACCGGCTGGATCACGAAGTCCTGGGGAGGGGCCGATGAGCGCTTGCGCGAAGAGCAAAGAGCGCCGATGAACAGCACTGATTGGCGCGGCAAGTTCGATGAGAGCGCCGACCTGCCGATCGACGAGTCGGTGCCGCGGCGGCGGGAGGCGCGGGCACTGCTGTTCTCGCTGTTGCGGCCGTACCGCTGGGTCGTGGCCGCCCTCGCGGTTGTCGTCGTCGTGGAAAATGCTGCGCGACTTTCGGTTCCGATCCTGGTGCAGAAAGGGATCGACGACGGGATACCTCCGTTGCTTGCGGGTGGCCCCGCCACGGCGCTGCTGACGATCGTCGCGACGCTCTGCGGCGTGGTGGTCGTGCAGGCAGTCAGCCGGATGTACTTCCTGCGACGGTCCGGCCGCACCGGGCAGAAGGTGCTCCTCGAACTGCGCAGGCGTGTCTTCCGCCATTTCGGCCGACTCGACGTTGCCTTTCACGACCGCTACACCTCCGGCCGGGTGGTGAGCAGGTCCACCAATGACGTCGAGGCGATCCAGGACATGCTGGAGACCGGTTTCGACAGCCTGATCACCGCCGTACTGACGCTGGTGGGCACGGCGGTGCTGCTGGTGGTGCTCGACGTCAAGCTCGGCCTGATGTGTCTGGCCGCGTTTCCTGTTCTGGTGCTGCTGGTTTGGTGGTTTCGGCGCGAATCGTCGAAGACCTACCGCGATGTTCGCGAGATCTCAGCGCTCGTCATCGTGCAGTTCGTCGAGACGATGACGGGTATCAAGGCGGTGCAGGCCTATCGGCGTGAACCACGCAACCAGCAGATCTTCGAGGAGGTCGCCGACCGGTATCGGGTGATCAACGAACGCACCTTCAAGCTGCTCGCGATCTTCATGCCCGGCGTGAAGCTGGTCGGCAACCTGACCACAGGCGTGGTGCTGCTCTACGGCGGATACCGCGTGCTGCACGGCGAGATGACGATCGGCACGCTCGCGGCGTTCCTGCTCTATCTGCGGATGTTCTTCGAACCCATGCAGGAGATCTCGCAGTTCTTCAACACCTTTCAGTCCGCGGCGTCGGCGCTGGAGAAGCTCGCGGGCGTGCTCGCGGAGAAGCCCGCGATCAGTGATCCGGCACATCCCGCGAACCTCGGTGACGTCCGCGGGGAGATCGCCTTGCGCGACGTGGAGTTCGAGTATGTGCCCGGCCGTCCCGTTCTGCCGGGATTGGACCTGGTGATCCCCGCGGGGCAGACGGTCGCGCTGGTCGGTACGACCGGTGCCGGAAAGACCACCATCGCCAAACTGCTCACCCGGTTCTACGACCCGGTCTCAGGAGTGGTGACGCTCGACGGGATCGACCTGCGAGACGTCGCCCAGGCGGACCTGCGCCGCCACGTCGTGATGGTGACCCAGGAGAACTTCATGTTCGGCGGCACGATCGCCGACAACATTCGCTTCGGCAGGCCCGGGGCCACCGACGAGCAAGTGCGGGAAGCCGCGAAAGCCGTTGGTGCGCACGCTTTCATCGAGGCACTGCCAGAGGGTTACGGCACCGACGTCGCCAAGAGGGGCGGACGTCTGTCGGCAGGGCAGCGGCAGCTGGTCGCGTTCGCCCGGGCGTTCCTGGCCGACCCCGCGGTGCTGATTTTGGACGAGGCGACGTCGTCACTGGACATCCCGAGCGAGCGACTGGTGCAGCGTGCGCTGGAGACGGTGCTGGCCGACCGGACGGCTGTGGTGATCGCCCACCGGCTTTCGACCGTGCAGATCGCCGATCGGGTGCTGGTGCTCGAGCACGGCCGCATCGTGGAAGACGGGCCTCCCGGCGAACTGACCGCGCGCGACGGTGGTCATTACGCGGCGCTGCACCGGTCGTGGGTGCAGTCGCTGGCCTGACGTCCCCCTCCTCGCACCGCGAGCGCGCGTGTCTGCCCGGCAACACGCCGGGGACATGTGTGCAAAAGCGCACGTTCGCTCGGCTACGAAGCAGTCACCGGAAGTCGGAGAAGAACTCCGTGACGTCGGCGACGTAGAGTTCGGGCTGCTCGAACGCGGCGAAGTGCCCGCCGCGCGGCATCGTCGTCCAGCGGGTGATGTTGTAGTTGGCCTCGCACCAGTGGCGGGGTGAGCGCAGGATCTCCATCGGGAAGGACGCCACCCCGGTGGGCAGCGTGACGGGTTCACCGCCGGTGAAGCTGCCGAAGCTCTCCCAGTACAGCCTGGCCGACGAGGCACCGCTGGCGGTTGCCCAGTAGAGCATCACGTTGTCGAGCAGTTCGTCCTTGGTCAGGACGTTCTCGGGGTGGCCATCGCAGTCCATCCACGACCAGAACTTCTCGACTATCCAGGCCAGCTGTGCCACAGGCGAATCGACCAACCCGTAGCCGAGGGTCTGCGGGCGGGTCGCCTGCTGCTTGGAATACCCCGAATCCCACTGCCGGTAGTAGCCGAGTCGCTCGAGCGCCGCGAGCTCATCGGGGCTGGGATCGCCGAGGTCTTTCGGGGGCCGGCCCATCGGCATGTTGGTGTGGATCGCGACGCAGCCCCCGACGTTGCGGCCGATCTGGGTGGTGACGGCGGCACCCCAGTCGCCGCCCTGCGCGCCGTAGCGCCGATAGCCCAGGCGCTCCATCAGCGTGTCCCACGCCTGCGCGATGCGCTCGACACCCCAGCCGGTGGCCGCCGGCTTGCCCGAAAAGGCGTACCCGGGCAGCGACGGGCAGACCACGTCGAAGCCCGCGTCGCACAGCGGTGCGATGACCTTTTGGAATTCGACGATGGATCCTGGCCAGCCGTGGGTGATGATCAACGGGAACGCGCCGTCGCGACCGCAGCGTTGATGCACGAAGTGGATGTCGAGACCGTCGATGTCGGTGGTGAACTGATCGAAGCGGTTCAGGGCCGATTCCCGAGCACGCCAGTCGTATCCGTCGGCCCAGTACTCGGCAAGTTCCCGGGTGTAAGCCAGCGGGATGCCCTGACTCCAGTCGTCGACGCACTCCGCGTCGGGCCATCGGGTCCGCTTCAGGCGTTGCGCGAGGTCATCGAGGACGTCGTCGGGGACGGCGATGGTGAATGGCTGGATGGCGGCCATGACACATCCTGGCACTTGGATAATCGGATGCCGTGGGTACCCCGACGCTCGTCCTGATCGCCGCGACGACACTTGCGGCTTGCACAGCCCTGGGCGGGGCGATCTACGAGGTGCTCGTCGTCGACCCGTTCTGGCCGAAGCGGCCCGGAATCATCCAGACACGGAACGGAGGCATCTCGCGGGTCCGATTCTGGCTGCCCGCCCCCGTCATCTTCGAAGTGCTGCTCCTCGTCACCCTGATCGTCACCTGGGGTGACAGCGGCGTCGGCGTCGCCCTGCTGGTCGCCCTCGTCAGCCACGCCGCGATGCGGTTGTGGGCGTTGTTCGACCTGATTCCCAAGGGAGCAGAGTTCGAGCGCAAGGACCCCGCCGACGTCGATGAGGTGGCGGCCGCGAAGTGGACCCGCCGCAACATGATGCGCGTCCCGTTCCTGGCGGTGACCTCCTGCGCGATGCTCGCCGCGCTGGCGTTGGCCTAACCGCCTTCAGACGGATTGGTCAGGCGTGAGAATAGTTGTGCACGAGAGCGGATTCGGAGTTTCCGGTACACCGCGGTCAGATGCTTCTCGACTGTCTTGGCTGATAGGTATAGCTCCGTGCTGATCTCACGGTTGGACAATCCGTGGGCCGCCAGTTCTGCGACCCGCAGCTCGGTCCCGCTGAGCCCGAGCGCGTCGCCGCCTGAGCCCTTCACCCGGCCGAGTTCCTCCCGTGCTCGTGCCGCCCACAGTTCGGCCCCGAGATCTTCGAACCCTTCGACGACGTGGGTGAGAATGTTCGTCGCCTCGTACCGGCGCCGTAGTCTGCGATGGAGTTGTCCGAGCAGCAGTCGGGTGCGGAGCAGTTCCAACGGCATGAGCATTCGCTCATGGTGGCGGATCGCTTCGCAGGCCGACTTTTCGGCAGCGACGAAATCTCCTGTGGCCGCGAGGAACTGGGCCCGACCGCGGGCACCCACGGCGCACATCCAAGGACGGTCGTGGGTGGCGCCGTTGCGTTCCAGGGCAGCGATGATCGGCTCGGCTTCGCCGAGGCGCCCCAGCGCGGCGAGCGCCTCGATCGCGTTGGGTAGGTAAGCGCCCACCATGATCTCGGTGTCGTGGTCCGGATCGAACGACCTCAGCAGCGGCGAGACGGTCTCGACCACCGCCCCGTAGTTGCGTAGTGACACGTCGAGCAGCGACAGGCTCGTCAGCGCAGCCGTGGCGTGGTGCATGATCCCGCTCGTCCGCGCGGCGGTCAGCGCGCTCGCGGCATGGTCGCGGGCGACGTCTTCTCGACCCTGGTAGGCGGCGACAGCCGCGAGGCAATTTCGTGCCGTGATCGCGGACAGATGACCTCCGATCTGTTCGGCCCGAAGCCGCGCGTCCTCTGCAGTCGCAGCGGCGTCGGCGTATCTGCCCAGCCAGAGGTCGACCATGGTGAGAAACTCCTGAGCCCAGACCACATCGACCTCGTTACCGCGTTCTTCGCAGAGCCGTACGAGTTCGATGAGCTGTGGTCTCGCGCCGACGAGATCACCTGTCCAGGACCGGTGGATCGCAGCGATGTTGCCGGCCTGCAGTGTGGCCGCGGGTGCGGCCGAAACATCCTCCAGTGCAAGGGCAGTGGCCAGCGCGTCGGCGTCGTGGCCGAGCCCGTACATGAAGCCGACGTGGGTTCTCAGCGTCAGCGCCTGGCTCGTCAGGGCCGGGCTGCCGAGCGCAGCAGCGTCGTGCGCTGCCTGCACCGCATGCTCGAACGAGCCCCGCATGTCACCGGTGAGTCCGATCGCCAACGCCATCAGCATCTGGCCGTTCACCCGCAGGGTCATGTTCTGCCCGGCCTCGTCGACACCGTCACTGAGTGCCTCCACGGCTTCGCGGAACCTCTCGCCGTATCCGTACACCGCGCCGCGCAGCATCAGGGCTGCGGCACGGAGCGTGCCGTGTTCCAACCCGTCGATCAGAGGTGCCAGATGCCGGTCCGCGGCGTCGAGCGCGCCCGCCCTGAAGGATGCGTCGGCGGCGCCCAGGCGTCTCAGGGGATCATCGCCGCCGAGCGAGATGGCGAGCTCGAACATCTCCGCTGCCGTGCTGTGCGCGCCTCGCGACGTGGCGGAAGCAGCGGCGGCGTCGAGTGCCTGCAGGGTGGCCTGTTCGGCACTTACCGAAGCCAACGCGAGATGGCGAGCCCGCACCTCTGGCTCGCCGGATTGCTGAGCGAGGCGGCGGTGCATGGCACGCCGCCGGGGGGCACTTGCCTGGATGTACACGCCGTGCGCCAGCAGCGGATGGGTGAAGTAAATGCGCTGACCCTGCAGCTCCAGGATGTGCTCGGCCTCGGCGTGTTCGACGAGGGTGAGGACCTTCGGTGGAGCAAGGTCGGTGACCGCAGCCACCAGGTTGACCGTGGCATTCGCCGAACACGCGACGGCAAGAAGAACCGATGCCACATCGTCGTTCACCCGAGAAAGCCGTTGGCGGACAACCGCACTCAGCGAAGCGGGGAGCGGACTGTAGGCTGCGGAACTCGTCTCGTCCAGCGTGCGCGCCAGCTCAAGGGCGTAGAACGGATTGCCGCCGGATGCCTGGTGGATCCGGGTGATGAGTGGCCGTGACAGCCGGCGTCCCAGACTCGCGCTGATCATCGCGTGCAGTGCGCCCAAGCTCATCGGCGTGACCGTGCACCTGTCCAGTCGCCCATGGTGCGGCAGTTCCAGCCAGGCAGCGGGATCGGTGTCGTCGGATACCTCGGTTCGCACCGTGGCGACGAGGGCGACGGGTCCGGCCAACCGGCGCGCCACGAAGCCGACCACGGTGCGACTCGGTGGGTCGAGCCACTGGAGGTCATCGATCGCGATCAGTACCGGTCCAGCCTCGGACAGCAGCGTCAGCACCGAGCGCAGGGCGGCGGCGGCGACTCGCTCGTCGGTGGCCGGTCCGGCATCACCGCGCAGTAGGACACGGTCGAGCGCGATGCGTTGAACGAGCGGCAACGTATCGAAGGTGGCGAGGTCGACGGTCCCCAGCAGGTCGGCGAGCACGCTGAAGGCTGACCGGGTCTCGGTCGGCGCGGGCCGTGCGGACAGGATCCGGAAGCCCTCCTTCTCGGCGCGCGCGATGACCGCGGACCAGAAGGTGGTTTTCCCGATCCCCGCTTCGCCGTCGACGATCAGGCCGGCGGGCGCTGTGCGCGCAGTTGCCAAGAATTGGGAAACAAGCGCCGACTCCGTGTCCCGGGGCTCGGCACGCACAATCACAGCAACAGCATCGCAGGTGTAGTTTCGGCGTGGTAGTTGCGCTGACCGGCGATAATCACGCCGAAATCACGACGATGGCAAGCCGATGCGACGATAGCGCTCGAAGCGGGCAGCCAGCCGCTGCTCGTCGGGTGTCGACCGTAGCCGGTGCAGCTCGCCCGCAATGGTCGCCGACAGACGTTCGATGAACGCCTCCGGCTCGTCGGCGGCATCGGGGTACTCGGGCACGACGGTGTCGACGATCCCGTTGCGCAGCAGGTCCACCGACCGGATTCCTTGTGCGGCAGCCAGTTCCGGAGCGTGGTCGACATCACGGAAGACGATGGCGCTGGCACCTTCCGGTGGCAGGGGCGCCAGCCAGCCGTGCAGCGCGGCGAGCACGCGGTCGGCGGGCACCATGGCCAGCGCAGGGCCGCCGCTGCCCTGGCCGAGAAGAACCGACACGGTCGGGGTGTCCACGGTGACGAGCTCGGCCAGGCAGCGAGCGATCTCGCCGGCCAGCCCTCCCTCCTCGGCCTCGGCAGACAGCGCAGGACCTGCGGTGTCGATCACCAGGACCAGTGGAAGCCGCAGGCTCGCCGCCAACGCCATACCGCGGCGTGCCTCGCGCAGCGCCGCCGGGCCCACGAGGCCGCCGGGGACGCGTTGCTGTCCCAGCACCACGGCGGGTTGGCCGCCGAACCGCGCGAGCGCAAGCAGGGTGGTTGCGTCCTCACCCAGTCCGGTACCCGACAGCAGCACCCGTTCGGTGGAGCCGTGACGCAGCAGGGAGCTCACTCCGGGACGGTCGGGGCGACGCGAGATCTCGACGGAGTCCCACGCGGGGATGTCGGGCAGCGGCTGGGTCGCCGGTATCGCAGGTGGGGAGGGCGGCGCGGCCGGGACATCGGCGACGACCTTGAGCGCCCGGTCGAGGGTGGCCCGCAGCACCTCCAGGGGGACCACTGCGTCGATGACGCCGTGGCGCTGCAGGTTCTCGGCCGTCTGGATGCCCGACGGGAACGGCTCGCCGTACAGATGCTCGTAGACGCGCGGTCCCAGGAAACCGATGAGCGCCCCCGGCTCGGCCACGGTGACGTGGCCCAGCGAACCCCACGATGCGAACACCCCGCCGGTGGTCGGGTGCCGCAGATAGACCAGGTAGGGAAGGTGGGCTTTCTTGTGCAGCTCCACAGCGGCCGCGATCTTGACCATCTGTAGGAACGCGACGGTGCCCTCCTGCATGCGGGTGCCGCCGGAACTCGGCGAGGCGAGCAGCGGTAAGCCCTCGGCGGTGGCCCTGTGCACGGCGGCGACGATGCGCTCGGCGGCTGCGACGCCGATGGAGCCGGCGAGGAAGTCGAACTCGCAGGCCACCAGCGCGACGCGGCGGCCGAACACCCTTCCTTCACCGGTCAGGACGGATTCGTCGAACCCGGTGGCGGCCGCGGCGGCGTCCAGCTCACTGCGGTAGTCCGCGGACATGGGGACGGCCAGCGGCGGTTCGTCCCAGCTGACGAAGGACCCCTCGTCGAGCACGGCGTCGCGCAGGGCGAGGGCTCCGATCCGGCTCACAGGGAAAAGGCTAATAGTGTGGACTCATGATTGGAGTGACCCGCGACGGCCACGTGATGACCCTGGAGCTACAGCGCCCCGAGCGGCGCAACGCACTCAACGCCGAGCTGGTGGACGGTCTGCGTGAGGCGATCGAGAAGGCCGCTGCCGAAGACGTCCGCGCCGTCGTCCTGACCGGAGCTGGGCACGTCTTCAGTTCGGGTGCGGATCTGTCGGGCGGTCAGGGCGTCGCCGACGAGCTGCCGGACAAGGCGAAAGCGTTGAATCTCGCGATCGACCGGGCGCCGCTGCCGGTGATCGGCGCGATCAACGGACCGGCGATCGGGGCAGGTGTCATCCTGTCGATGATCTGTGACCTGCGCGTCGTGGCGCCCGAGGCATACTTTCAGTTTCCTGTCGCCAAATACGGTATAGCGCTGGACAATTGGAGCATCCGGCGGTTGACGTCCCTGGTCGGGGCGGGCCGAGCGCGGGGCATGTTGATGGCGGCCGAGCGTCTCGACGCCGAGACGGCCTTCCAGACCGGCATGGCGAATCGGATCGGCACTCTTGCCGACGCTCAGGCATGGGCGCAGGAAATCGCGGGGTTCGCGCCACTCGCGCTCCAGCACGCCAAACGGGTGCTCAACGACGACGGTGCCTACGAAGACCCCTGGCCCGCGCACCAGGAACTCTTCGACCGGGCATGGGCAAGCCAGGACATCATCGAGGCTCAGGTGGCCCGCATCGAGAAGCGGCCTCCGAAATTCAAGGGGGCGTGATGGTCGTGTGCACCGCACTCCGATACGGGTTCGGGACGGCATCGTTGCTGGCCGGCGGATGGGTGCTGCGCGCACTGCAGGGCACGTCGGAAGCGCTCGGCGCCACCCCGGCCGAGATCGCGCCCGTCGCCCGTCGTTCGCCGCACTACCGGGACGGCAAGTTCAACAACCTGGAGCCCTCATCATCGGGGCTGCCGATGGACCGTGAGCTGCAACGCAAACTGCTGCGCGATCTGGCCAACGCCGGCGCGCTGGGTAAACCGCCCGTCCCGATCCCGCTCAAGGAACCCCCGAAGGGGGACCCCACACCCGCCGATGCGGCGGCAAGCTGGTACGGCCACTCCAGTGTCCTGATCGAGGTCGACGGCTACCGCATCCTCGCCGACCCGGTGTGGAGCGAGCGGTGTTCGCCGTCGCGCGCGGTGGGGCCGCAGCGACTCCACGACGTGCCACTGCTGCTGGAGGCGCTGCCCGCCGTGGACGCCGTGGTGATCAGCCACGACCACTACGACCACCTCGACATCGACACGATCGTCGCGCTGGCCCGCACCCAGCGGGCACCGTTCGTGGTGCCGTTGGGCATCGGTGTGCACCTGCGCAAGTGGGGCATCCCCGAGAGCCGGATCGTCGAGTTGGACTGGCACGAGGCGCACCGGATCGGCGACCTGACGCTCGTCTGTACGCCCGCCCGGCACTTCTCGGGCCGGCTGTTCTCCCGGGACTCGACACTGTGGGCGTCCTGGGTGATCACAGGGCCGCAACACAGAGCTTTCTTCGGCGGTGACACCGGATACACGAAGAGCTTCGCCGACATCGGGGCCGAGTACGGTCCATTCGATCTGACGTTGCTACCGATCGGCGCCTACCACCCCGCCTTCGCCGACATCCACATGAACCCCGAGGAGGCGGTGCGCGCCCACCTGGATCTGGCTGATGTGGACAGGAGCCTCATGGTGCCCATCCACTGGGCGACGTTCCGGCTGGCGCCGCACCCGTGGGCCGAGCCGGTCGAGCGGCTGGTTGCCGCTGCAGATGTCGACCGGGTGCGCATCGCGGTACCGATCCCCGGTGAACGGGTCGTGCCGGATTCGACATACGACCCGTGGTGGCGGCCGTAGCGCGCTACGAGGCGTTACGGTGCTGATCATGAACCCAAGGGCCCGCGCGGCCGCGCTTGTCGTCGCCGTCGCGCTGCTGGCCGGGTGCGGCGCGGACAGCACCGAGCCCACGGCATCGAGCACCCCGCCACCCAGCCCGAACTCCGACGTCCCGCCTCCGCTCGTTCCGGCCATGCCGTTGCCGGAGAACGCCATCGAGAACGCGGTCGGTAAGCTCGACGGGCTCGCCGAGGAGCTGATGTCCAAATCGGGCATCCCCGGGATGGCGGTGGCCGTGGTGCACGGCGGGAAAACGTTGTACGCCAAGGGTTTCGGCGTCAAGAACAACACCGCTTCCGATGACGCGACCAACAAGGTCGACCCCGACACCGTGTTCCAGCTCGCGTCGCTGTCCAAGCCGCTCAGCGCCACCGTCGTGGCGACGCTGGTCGGACAGAACAAGGTCAGCTGGGACACCCCGGTCGTGTCGAAGCTGCCGTGGTTCGCGCTGTCGGACCCTGCGGTGACGCAGATGCTCACCGTCGGTGATCTGTTCGCACATCGTTCCGGGCTGCCCGATCACGCGGGAGATCTGCTCGAGGAGATCGGATACGACCGACGACAGGTGCTGGACCGGTTGCGCCAGCTGCCGCTCGCGCAGTTCCGGACCTCCTACGCCTACACCAACTTCGGACTCACCGCGGGCGCTGAGGCGGTCGCCGAGGGCACGGGCAAGAGCTGGGAGGACCTGGCCGCCGAAACTCTCTTCCAACCTCTGGGGATGGCGGACACGAGCTACCAATTCGGCGACTACGAAGGCCGCCCCGACCGCGCTGTCGGCCACATCCACATCGACGGCCGCTACGAACCGCGGTATGTGCGCAACGCTCAGGCGCAGTCGCCGGCGGGCGGAGTGAGTTCCTCGGTCAACGATCTGACGCGGTGGATGGCGATGGTCCTCGCCGACGGTCAGCACGACGGCAAGCCGCTGATCGACCCGCAAGCGCTGCTGCCTGCCGTCACCCCGCAGATCGTTTCGGCGCGCGGCACGGAGCCGGCGATGCGGTCGGGGTTCTACGGCTACGGCTTCAACGTGAGCACCACGTCGGGGGCGCGTACAGAGTTGAGCCATTCCGGGGCCTTCGAGCTGGGCGCCGCGACCAATGCGCTGTTCCTGCCGTCAGCCGACGTCGCGATCGTCGCGCTGACCAACGCTACCCCGGCTGGGGTGCCCGAAGCGCTGACCGCGCAGTTCGCCGATCTCGTCCAGTTCGGTGAAGTGCGCGAAGACTGGTATGCGTTGTACAACAAAGCTTTTCTGGACATGGAGACGCCGCTTGGCTCCCTCGTCGGCCAGCAGCGCCCCGCGAATGCGGAGCCGCACGGGCCGCTGTCCTCCTACGCGGGCGTCTACAACAACGACTTCTGGGGACCGGCGACGGTTACCGAACGTGACGGGCAGCTGGAGCTGGCGTTGGGTCCCAAGGGTTTCTTCAAGCTGAATCCCTGGCAGGGTGACGTATTCGTCTTCCCCGTGACTTCCGAGAATGCCCCGCCCGGAACGGTTTCCACGGCGACGTTCGACGGCGGCAGGCTGACACTCGAATACTTCGACGAGGGCGGCCGAGGGGTGTTCGTCAGGTGAGCGCGCCAACGGTCACCGGGCTGTCGGACGCCGAGGTCGCTGCGCGGGTCGCCGACGGCAAGACCAACGACGTGCCGACACGCGCGGCGCGCAGCGTCTCGGAGATCGTTCGCGGCAACGTTTTCACCCGGATCAATGCGATTCTCGGCGTGCTCTTCGTCATCGTGCTGTCCACCGGCTCGGTGATCAACGGCGCGTTCGGTCTGCTGATCATCGCCAACAGCGCCATCGGCATCATCCAGGAACTGCGCGCCAAGCAGACGCTGGACAAGCTGGCCATCGTCGGGCAGGCGAAACCGTTGGTGCGCAGGCAGTCCGGAACAGCACCGCTGGCCCCGAGCGAGGTCGTGCTCGACGACATCATCGAGCTCGGCCCGGGCGACCAGATCGTCGTCGACGGGGAGATCCTCGAGGAGGCCAACCTCGAGGTCGACGAGTCGCTGTTGACGGGCGAGGCCGATCCGATCGCCAAAGATGTTGGTGATCAGGTGATGTCGGGCAGTTTCGTCGTCGCGGGCGGCGGCGCCTACCGTGCCACGAAGGTCGGCCGGGAAGCCTACGCCGCCAAGCTCGCCGAGGAAGCCAGCAAGTTCACGCTGGTGAAATCCGAACTGCGTAACGGGATCAACAAGATCCTGCAGTTCATCACCTACCTGCTGGTGCCTGCGGGTGCGCTGATCATCTATACCCAGCTGTTCACCACCGATGCGGGCTGGCGGGAGTCGGTGCTGCGCATGGTCGGAGCGCTCGTTCCAATGGTCCCCGAGGGCCTGGTGCTGATGACGTCGATCGCCTTCGCTGTTGGCGTCATCCGTCTGGGTCGCAAGCAGTGTCTGGTCAACGAGCTGCCCGCGATCGAGGGCCTGGCGCGCGTCGACGTGGTCTGTGCCGACAAGACCGGCACGCTCACCGAGAACGGGATGCGCGTCAGCGATGTGAAGAAGATCGATGAACGCGGCGTCGCCGACGTGCTGGCGCAATTGGCCGCCGACGATGCCCGCCCCAATGCCAGCATGGCCGCGATCGCCGAGGCCTACAAGATGCCGCCCGGCTGGACGGCCACTGCCACCGCCCCGTTCAAGTCCGCGACCAAATGGAGCGGCACGTCCTACGGCGAGCACGGCAACTGGGTCATCGGAGCGCCGGACGTGCTGCTGGATCCCACCTCGTCGGTGGCCGAGGAGGCTGAACAGATCGGGGCGAAGGGGCTTCGGGTGCTTCTGCTCGGCTCCTCCGACTGCTCCGTCGACGATGCCCGGGCGCCGGGCACCGTCACACCCGCAGCGTTGGTGGTGCTCGAGCAGCGCGTCCGTCCAGACGCCAGAGATACCTTGGATTACTTTGCCTCGCAAAAGGTTTCGATCAAGGTGATCTCCGGCGACAACGCGGTGTCGGTGGGCGCTGTCGCCGGTTCGCTCGGCCTCGAGGGCGAGACGATGGATGCGCGCAAGCTCCCGGACCAGCCGGACGCGCTGGCCGAGACTCTGGAGGAGTACACGACGTTCGGCCGGGTCCGGCCCGACCAGAAGCGGGCCATGGTGCACGCGCTGCAATCCCGCGGTCACACGGTGGCGATGACCGGTGACGGCGTCAACGATGTGCTGGCGCTCAAGGACGCCGACATCGGCGTCGCGATGGGCGCGGGAAGCTCCGCCTCCCGCGCGGTGGCGCAGATCGTGTTACTGGACAACAAGTTCGCCACGCTGCCGTATGTCGTGGGGGAGGGTCGCCGGGTCATCGGCAACATCGAGCGCGTCTCGAATCTCTTCCTCACCAAGACGGTGTACTCGGTGCTGCTGGCTGTTCTCGTCGGGCTGGCCGGGCTGTCGGCGAAGCTGTTCGGGTCCGACCCGCTGCTGTTCCCGTTCCAGCCGATCCACGTGACGATCGCGGCCTGGTTCACCATCGGCATCCCGGCGTTCGTCCTGTCGCTGGCCCCCAACAACGAGCGCGCGCATCCCGGGTTCGTGCGCCGCGTGATGACGTCGGCGCTGCCGTCCGGTCTCGTGGTGGGCGCCGCGACGTTCACGTCGTACCTGCTGGCATACCAGGGCCGCGCGGCGACGGAGACGGAACAGACCCAGGCCTCGACGGCGGCGCTGATCACACTGCTGGTGGCTGCGGTGTGGGTACTGGCCGTGGTGGCAAGGCCCTACGAGTGGTGGCGGGTCGCGCTCGTCGCGGTGTCGGGGGCGGCCTACGTCATCATCTTCAGCATCCCGTTCGCCCGCGAGCTGTTCATTCTCGACCCGTCGAACGCGGCGATCACCGCCATGGCCCTGGGTATCGGGCTGGCGGGTGCCGCCGCGATCGAGGTGATCTGGTGGGTGCAGGGCCGTGTGCTGGGCGAACAACGTAGATTGTGGCGTCTCCGCGACGGGTAAGTTGAGGTCTATGGGATTTCTGGACAAGGCCAAAGATCTTCTCTCGAAGAACGCCGACAAGGTCGACACGGTGATCAACAAGGCCGGTGACCTCGTGGACAAGAAGACGCAGGGCAAGTACGCGTCGACGGTCGACAAGGTGCAGGAGGCCGCGAAGAAGGCCATCGCCGATAACACCGCGGACCAGACCAACACCGGGCAGGTGCCGCCGACCCAGCAATCGGGTCAGGTTCCGCCCGCATCGGCGCCTCCGACCCCACCCCCGCCGTCGACCCCTCCGCCACCCCCGCCGCCGCAGGCCCCGCCGACGGCGCCGCCCACCTCGTAGGACATGGCCAAACTCTCGGTCTCTGTCGACGTTCCGCTCCCGCCTGAAAAGGCGTGGGAAGCCGCCTCGGATCTATCGCGGTACAAGGAGTGGCTGTCCATCCACCGGGTGTGGCGCTCCACGCTGCCCGACGTCATCGAGAAGGGCACCCAGATCGCCTCGATCGTCGAAGTGAAGGGCATGCCGAACCGGGTGCAGTGGACGGTCGTGCATTACAAGCCGCCGGAGGCGATGACGCTCAACGGCGACGGCAAGGGCGGTGTCAAGGTCAAGCTGATGGGCAAGATCAAGCCCAGCAATCAGGGTTCGACCGTGACATTCGACATTCATTTGGGCGGGCCTGCGTTGTTCGGACCGATCGGAATGGTGGTCGCGTCCGCGCTCAAGGGTGACATCCAGGAGTCGCTGAACCGCTTCAAGGCGGTCTTCTCCTAAGTCTCGAGCAGACACAAACTCGCATGTTTCGCGTCCGGATCATGCGAGTTTGCGTCTGCTCGACAGGAATTCGTAAAGCGCGCGTGGGGCAACTACCCGCTTCGACGATGCGATCCGCGGTGCGTTCGTCAAAATCTGTGACAAAGACAGGTAGTCCACTACCTCAGCTGTCGACCCGTCCACGGTGCACGCTGGTTCCGTACTTCTTTCAACTGACAGGTATCCAGCCAGGGGGTCTACATCATGGCGTCTCGCCGACAAGGGTTTTCCACTTCACCTGCTCACCGGTTACCGGTGCACCGTTTCCTCGCCACTGGTATCGGCGGTGCCGCCGTGGTGGGAGTCGGCCTGTTTGTCGGGGCAGGCACCGCCGCGGCGGCGCCGGACACGGCGGCGCTGACCGATGGTCAACTGTGGGGCTACCTGCAGGACGGGAGCGCGGCGAAGAAAGAGGCCGCGAATGCGCCGGCGGCCATCGACTACCGCAGCCCGTGCGGTCTGATCTGCAACGGTGCCGACGGGACCCTGCTGAACCCGAATGGACAGGCCGGCGGCATCCTGTTCGGCAACGGCGGGAACGGGTTCAGCGGCGGCGGAGTTCGTGCCGGAAACGGCGGAAACGGCGGACTCTTCGGCGGAAACGGCGGTGCCGGCGGTGCAGGCTCGTCGGCAGGAATGCTCGGCGGCGATGGCGGCCACGCCGGCTTGTTCGGCAACGGTGGAGCCGGGGGCGTGGGCGGTGCGGGGGCTGCGGGTGGTAGCGGTGGGAACGGTGGCTTCATCGTGGGCAACGGCGGCGCCGGCGGCCGCGGGGGTGACGGGGTGAAGGGCGCCGACGGTGTCAATCCCACCGCCAATGGAACGCGGGCCGAAGACGGTGAGACGGACGTCAACTTCAGTACACCAGGGGCCGATGGCGAGGCCGAAGGTGTCGGCGGCGGTAACGGCGGGGCAGGCCAAGACTTCTCCTGCAACATCGGTCCGTGTAACGGCAGGAACGGTGGCGCCGGTGGAGATGGTGGCCCCGGAGGAGCCGGCGGTAACGGCGGAACAGGGGGTGACGCCAAAACCACGGAGAGCGGCGCGGCTAACGGCGGTGACGGCGGTGACGGTGGGGACGGCGGCACCGGCGCCCGAGGCGGCAGCGGCGGACAGGGCGGCGACGGCCGCGCACTCGGTGCCAGCGGCAGCTCGTCCGGCGGTAACGGCGGTGACGGCGGCAAGGGCGGCGACGGGACCGCGGGTGAGGATGGCGGCGCAGGCGGCAACGGCGGCAAGGGTGGCCGTGGCGGGCTGTTCGGCGGCACCAGCGGCAACGGCGGCAACGGCGGCAACGGCGGCACCGGCGGGAATGGCGATGAGGGCGGTGACGGCGGCAACGGCGGAAACAGCGGAAACTTCGGGCCCGGCTCAGGTGGTTCGGGCTTCGCGGGCAAGGCTGGAGCCGGCGGCACTGGAGGCTCCGGTGGCACCGGCGGCTCGGCCGGTACGGGCGGCCAGGCCGGGGACCGCGGCGTATTCGGCAGCCGCGGCAACACGGGCAACGACGGCACCAAGGGTGCTGACGGCACCAAGGGCACCGACGGCACTGACGGGCGCCCCGGGCGGCAGCGCCCGAGCGGCGAGTCCTGAGGGTCGTTGACCAGCAGGCCGCCCCGATCACATGGGGCGGCCTGCCTGTTCCTCAGTTCTAGAGAACGAAAGAGGCCAGCGCTGCGTCGATCTCGGTCTCGCCGGAGATGACGTCGAACGTTGTGCCCGCGGTCTGCGGTGCATCGAGCACCGCGACCAGCACGGCGGCGACGTCGGCGCGCGGGATGCTGCCGCGGCCGGTGTCTTCGGCTATCGTCACTCTCCCGGTGGCGGCTTCGTCGGTGAGCTGACCGGGACGCACGATCGTCGCGAGAAGCTCGGTGCGCGAACGGATCACATCGTCAGCGGCGCCTTTGGCCCGTAGGTAGGTGGTGAAGACGTCCTCATCCGGTTCGTCGGGGATGTCCGCGTCGGCGCCCATCGCCGAGATCATCACATAGCGCTGCACCCCGGCTGCTTCAGCCGCATCGGCCAGCAGGATCGCGGCATCGCGGTCGACGGTTTCCTTGCGGGCCGCGCCGCTGCCAGGCCCCGCTCCCGCGGCGAAGATCACCGCGTCTGCTCCGCGTAGATGCGTCGAGACCACGCCGTTTGTGGTGTTCTCCAGGTCGACTACCACTGGTTCCGCGCCTGCCACCCGGACTTCGTCAGCGTGGTCGGGGTTGCGGATGATGCCGGCTACCGAATCCCCCCGCGCCGAAAGCAGTGCCGAGGTCAGGAGTGCGATCTTGCCGTGGCCTCCGGCGATGACGACACGCATGTGGCCTACTTTCCTCGGGGACGTCGGAGTCTTTGTACCACTCCATCACGACGTGCAATCCCGCCTAAGAGGCGAAGTGCACCGTCGTCCCGATCCCGCGCTCGTAGGCCCGGTCCACCACCAGCCTGGCGGTGACAAGATCCTGCAGGCCCAGGCCGACGGATTCGAAAAGAGTCACCTCGGCGTCGGATCGGCGGCCGACAGCTGTGCCGGCCACGACGTGTCCGAGTTCGGTGCCGATATCGGCCTCGGTGATCAGTCCTTCTTCGAGTGCGAGCAGCACGGCACCCGATTTCGCCATCACGGTGGGAAGGCTGTCGACGATGACGCGGGCGCGCCGCATGCCGTCGCCGTCGATCTCGCGGTGGTCCGGTCGCGGAGGTGCACCGACAGCGTTGATGTGCTGCCCTGCCCGGAACCACTCGCCGAATGCGACCGGATCTCTGGACGGCGTAAGGGTGCACACGATGTCCGCGTGGTCGAAGACGTCGCGCGGCGATGCAGCGAAAATCACTGCAGTGTGCAGGTTTTCGGTCGCTTTCGCGAACTTTTCTGCAGTCGCAGCGCTTCGCGACCACACCACGATCTCGGTGATGCCGCGCACGGCCGCGATCGCCTGCGCGTGCTCGATGGCGAGGCTGCCAGCTCCGACAAGGCCGAGAACCGACGACGACGTGGGCGCGAGGTGTGCGGTGGCGACCGCGCTGGCCGCAGCCGTCCGCATCGCGGTGATGGCTCGTCCGTCCAGCAGCGCAAGGCATTCGCCGGTCACCCCGGAGGTGACCATGATCGTCGAGCGCTGCGTCGGCAGACTACGGTCGCGATTGCCGGGTAGGTCCGACAACAGTTTCACCGACGTCACCCCTGCGCCCCCTGCCATCATGGGAAGTGCCGCACCGTGGTCCGGGAGTGGCAGCGCCCGCGGCGCCGGATTGCAGTACTCACCGAGGGCCAGCCCAGCGAATGCATTCTCGACCGCCCGGTAGACCTCGGCGCGATCAAGCAGGTCGCTGATCTGCGTATGGGTGAGGATGAGTGTCATCGGGGAGTCAGTACGGAGAGTCGATCGACGATCGAGGTGTCGACCAGATCCTCGAACCGAGGCTGACGCGTAATCATGTTCTCCGCATACAGAATTCCCGTCCACCTGTCGGTGGCTTCGGCGTCGATGACCGGGGTATGCCACGTGTGCGAGTGCAGCATGCGTTCACATGCACCCGAGAGCGTCCCGAGTGGCATCGTCGGCCAATGGTCGCGCATCAACGGTGCCAGATCCTCGACTCCCGCCGAGGTGAGCAGCTGCATCGACTCCTGGAGCGCCGAGACGAATCTGACCAGACGCTCGGACAGCTCGCCGAACCGGTCGGTGCGGCAGTAGTAGACGCTGTTGGGCCCTAGCCCACCGACCTCCAGATAGTCGGCGGCGATATAGCCGGTTGCGCTGCGTTGCATCGCTTCTGCGGTGACCAGATCGGTGACGATCGCGTCTCCCAGGCCTGCGCCGAACATCTCGACGTACATCGGTGTGGAGAGGTCCCTCAGGAATGTGATCGACCCTGGATCGACGCCCGACTCGCGAATGAGACCCGCGGTGAACGCGTACGGCGCGCTGCCGCCGATCCCCGGCGCCAGAACGGTCTTGCCGATCAGGTCACTCCACGCGAAGTTCGGTCTGGGCTCTCGCGTCACCAGGGCCTTCGGGAACTGGTGGTTCACCTGAGCGAACACCGTCACATCGCGGGGGCCTGCGTGATACATGGCGGGCACCCACAGTCCGCCCAGCGCCACGTCGGCCACACCGGAGTCCAGGTCGTCGAGAACGCCGGTCCACGGATCGCGGGCAGTGGCGCCGACCGCCAGCTGGTGGTCGGCGAACACACCAACGTGATCGGCGTAGTACTGGGGTAGGTAGTTCAGCGCGTGTGCGGTGGCGGAGATGTTGAGCTGCAACATGTCTCGTTCCTTTCTATATCGGGTTGATGGGCTCAGGCCGGGGTGAGGACGCGCTTGCGCTCCGATACCTGCTCCAGGGACTTGCCGAAGGTTTCAGGTCCGAAGCGGGAGGCGACCAGGAGCAGGACGTACATCACGGCGATCATCGAGAACACTCCGGGCACACCCCACCGGTCGAAGAAGAACAGGGCGGCGAACGGCATCACCGCTCCGGCGACGTTGCCGATACCGTTGACCACCGAGGTGCCCATGGCGCGTACCGAAGTCGGGAACAGCTCGGGTGACCACACCGACAGCAGCGTGTTCGTCATCATCGTGAAGTACTTGAAGATCATGCCGAGAACCACGATCTTCCAAGCACTGTCGGCGAACGCCGCGAAGCTGATCGCGGCGATGCACCCGCCGACGGCTGCCACTCCGACGGCCGTACGGCGTCTCACCTTGCCGGCCAGCAGCGAGGCCGTTAGCGCGCCGAACACCGAACCGATGTGCATGAACATGGTGTAGGCCAACGAATCCGACAGCGAGTAGCCACGAGACATCAGCAGGATCGGCATCAGGAACAGCAAGGTCACCTGGGCGCCGAACGACATCCACGAGGCCGTACCGACGGCGATGGTGCGACGCAGGTTCTGTCCCTTGAACACCTCGGCGTAGCTGCTTTTGGTCTGCAGTGGGATGTCGTCGGCGGTCACGAAATCCTGTGTGGGACCGGGGTTCCGCAAGCCTTTGACGCTGCCGCTGGCCAGGCGGGTCAGGCTCTGGTTGGCCTCGTCGATCCGGCCCTTCGACAGCAGGAAGCGAGGCGACTCGGGCAGATAGCGACGGAACCAGACCACGAGGATGGCGGGCACCGCCAGCATGACGTAGGTCCAACGCCACGAGGTGTCGTTGCCGCCGAGCGAGTCGTTGAGCGGTCCGAGCACCAGCCAGAAGAAGCCGAACGAGACGAGGTTGCCGAAGCCGCCTGACGCGAGGTTCAGCGTGGCCGTCATGGATCCGCGGTAGCGGGTGGCCATGATTTCGGACAGGATCGCCAGGCCGACGGTGAATTCGCCTCCGAGGCCGATGCCGACGATGAAGCGGCTGGCCAGCAGCATCTCGTAGTTGAGGGCGACTGCGCTGATCAGTCCACCCAGGGTGTAGACGAGCAGGTTGAGGCTCAGTGCGAAGCGGCGGCCGTACTTGTCGGCGAGGTAACCACCGATCAGCCGGCCGACCAGGCCGCCGACGACGGTGACGGTGTTGATCATCGTCAGCTCGGCGTTGCCGATGCCGAACGTCTCCTTCAGCAGCGGGCCCATGGCGCCGGTCGAGTTCTGTTCGAGAGAATCGAAGAACAATCCGGCCATCAGCAGCAGGATCAGGGCGGCCTGCACGCGGCCGAACCCGATGCGGTCGAGGACCCTGGTCAGCCCGGGCGCGGCGGCATCCACGTCGCTTTCGGGGTTGGGGGCGGAAACAAAGCGATCTTTCAGGGACATGACGGGCTCCGGTGGTGACGAGTGGTGACACCGACACCCCTCGTGCCGGCGAGCCCGACCGCAAGTCGTCCCTGACCTCAATCGCGCTAACGAGAGTTGTATACGACTTGTGTTTCTTTAGCATTGCCCTGCAGCATAGTTACGTTACGCGCTTGGAAACAAGCCCAATATTGTTTAACAATCAGATCCGATGTCGGAGTCGTATTTCTCCGCAAAGTAGTCCTCATCACGCTGAAGGTGCTCGTCCATCAGGTATCCGGCCTGCGCAACCGAACCGTTGACGATTGCCATCGCCAGAATTCGGTGATCGCCCGTAGATGCCTCCGGGTTGTCGCCCAATCCCCATTGCACGCGGCGGTTCACCGTCGCGAGCATCTCGGCGAGCTGTCGATTACCGGACGCGATCGCCACCAGTTCGTGAAACGGCGTTGCGTGTGCGTCGCGGCCGGCCGCAATCCTGGCAAGTTCGTCTGCGGCCGCACCGCCGCGATTGGCCGCTGCCAATTGTGCAGAGAGCGTTTCCAATCCTCGCCGAATCTGCAGCAGTTCTCGGCTGTCCTGGATCAACGTGGTCGACACCGTCGCTCCCCGATGGCGGACGATCGTCACGAAGCCTTCGGACTGCAGGCGGGTCAGGGCCTCTCGCACCGGGATCCGCGAAACCCCGAACTGCTTTGCAAGCGTCTCTTCGACCAGTCGGTCGCCCCCGGCTCGTCGGCCCGCGAGGATGTCTTCGCGCAGGGCGTGCGCGATCGAATCGCCGGCGGACTCGTCAGGTGACGCAGAACTCATGGCCTCAGCGTAAAACGCGTCTACTTTCTTCGGCGCCGCACCAGCTTCGCGAACTCCACTGTCGAGCGGCGCACGGATTCGAACTCAAGCGACACCAACAATGTGTCCACCATCGCGAACGGAAGGGTGGTGGCGACCGCACCGCGCCCGTATTCGAGATGCCACGAGCCGGGGTGGATGGTCAATCCGCGGGCATGGCCGCGCTCCAGGCAGGTGCGCTCACCCGGGCGCAGCGGCGGTAGCGCCACCGTGTCGTCGGACTCGAGGTCGTAGGAGTCGATCTGCCCGGCAAGCAGGAATTTGTAAATGTCGACATGCTTGTACCTTCCCGAGAAACCCTGTGTCCCCGTAGGGGATCCGAAGATCACGAGGTACTCGCGGGGACTGAAGTAGAGGAACCGCACCTTGCCGAGGACACCGCCTGCCTTGCTGCCAACCCAGCGACCCGGGGCGGAGTCGATCAGGTCGGGGTATTCGGCGGCCAGCAATTCGACGGTGCGAGGAATCAGTTCACTGTCCACCGGCAGCCCGACGACCTGCTTGGCCGCTTCATGCAGCACATCCGGATCGATCTTGTACTTCATCGGTCGAACTCCAGGGGGAGGCTGGTCGGCCCGCTGAGGCCCAGCAGCGGCTTCCACGGCACGAGGCCCGCGATACGCGGGTTGGGCACGCGAACCGACAGGATCGTCAACGCCTCGGCAAGCTCCAGGCGAGCGAGGTTGGCGCCGAGGCAGTAGTGCACGCCGCCGCCGAAGGTCAGGATCGGCGGCGGATCGTCTCGGCTGATGTCGAAGCGGGCCGGATCGGTGTACACGGTGGCGTCCCGGTTGGCCGCGTAGGTGTTGACGACGATGAATGTGCCTGCAGGGAAGGTGTACTCGCCGATCTCGACGTCGGCGGTCACGCTGCGCACAGTGCTGCACATCGACGGGGAGTGCCGCATCGTCTCTTCGACGGCGCGCATCGCGAGTTCCGGATGCTCGCGAAGTACCGCCCACTGCTCGGGGTGCTCGCACAGCACCTGCATCGATGCGGCGAGCTGGCTGCGGGTGGTGTCGGTCCCAGCGACCAGAACAGAGAATGCCAGCATGCGCAGTTCCGCGGCGTCAAGACGGTCACCACTGTCCTCGATGCGGATCAGGTCCGACAGCAGGTCGTCGGTCAGGTTCTGCCGGCGCGCATCGATCATGCCGTCGATATAGTCGTCGAACTCGCCCCACGCCTTCAGCACCACGGGCTCTTCCTCGGCGAGGTTGCAGTCGAAGCTGACGATCTTGAAGATGTCCTCCGCCCATCGAGAGAATTGCTGCCAATCCTCGCGCGGCGCGCCGAGAAGCGCACAGATGATCGGAATCGGGTATGGCCGGGCGACGTCGTCGACGAATTCGCACCTGCCCGCGTCCTGCACCGCGTCGAGCAGCTCGTTGACCACGGCGTGGATCGCGCCGTGCATGCGTACCGTCGCTCGCGGTGTGAAGGCGCGAGACACCAGGCTGCGCAATCGGCGGTGTTCCTCACCCTCCATGTTCAAGATGCTGTGAGTCACCCTGTCCCACAAAGGTCCCGATGTGATGCCGTGCGCCGAGAGGTGGATACCGGGCGGGATCACGAACCGTGGATCGCGCAGGACGGTGCGGGCCATCTCGTAGGACAGCACCTCGGGGCCGATCGGGCCGAGGGCCACGGGTGCGATCTGCTGGGCCGCGCGGAACTGCGGATAGATATTCTGGGGGCTGTCGGTGAAGCCGTAGTCCAGCGTCGGTAGTCCGGCGTCGAACACGCTCCGGTTCGTCGTCGTGGTCACGGGGTCGTATTCGTCAGGATCAGCGGCAGCGTCGGCAGCGTGCAGGTCGCCGACGGCCACGTGATCTCGGGGACGTAGCCGGGCGCGAGCTCGAATTCGGGGATGCGGGCAAGCCACTCGGTGACGACGAGTTTCAGCTCCATGCGGGCCAGATGTGAGCCCAGGCAGCGGTGTGGGCCGCCACCGAAACCCCAATGTTTGTGCAGTTTTCCGTCGAGCACAAAGTCGTCGCCGGAGTGGTCGTCGCTGCCGTCGCGGTTGATCGCCCCGAGGCAGAGCCGCACCTCCGCACCTTGTGGCAGCTCGACACCGGCGACGGTGACGGGCCGTGTCGTCACCCGGCCGACGATGGGCGCAGCGGGTTCGAGCCGGATCATCTCTTCGACGAAATTGGGCACGCGGCCGGGATTTTCGATCAGCGAGGCCCGCAGCCGGGGCCGGCGGGCGAGCTCCAGCAGAGTCGCGCCGATGGTGGATGTGACGGTGTCGAGGCCGGCCAGCACGAACACCAGTGACAGTCCGACTGCTTCGTTGTCGGTGAGCGGATCGTCACCGTGGAGCACCTGCGACAGAACGCCGTCCCGAGGTTGGTCTCGTTGTTGCGCAACGGCTTCGGTGAGGTAGGTGTACAGCTCGACCGCCGGATGTGGCGATAGCGGGTGTGCTCGGGAGGATCGAACCCCAACGGCACCAACGGCACTGGGCTGATCATGTCGTCGTAGGCGATCTGCGATGAGAACACCTCCGGGTTGCGCAACGCCGCGAGGACGTCCTCGCGGCGGGTGAGGTAATACCAGCCGTCGCCGTAGAGGACGGGACCGAGGTCGCGCAGGGTCGACCACCCGACGCCGCGGTCGGCGGCCATCGGCAGATCGCTGTACAGGACGTGGGGCAGCGTGGTGGTCATGAGATGTTGGTCGAGAGCAGGGTCAGGGGGAGGCCGAGCACGGACAGGTCGATCTCGTCGAGATAGGAGCCATCCCCGGCGAAGCTCTGCCGAAACCTCACCGACGACCCGTACCGGTCGGTCACCGCTTCGGCTGCCGCGGCGTCGGGCACCCGCACCACCACGGTGTAGATGCCATCGCCGTGCCGGGCGAGGAATTCGGTCACCGACGCCGCGACCGATGCGGTCGAGCCCGGCACCGGGCTGATCAGTTCGATACCGCGGTCCCAGTCGAGCTGGACCTGCACCCCGAGTTCGGTCAGTTCGGCCGCGTTGAAGGAGAATCCGAGATCGGTGAACATCTGCGTCATCGCGGCCTGCCGCTCGTGCGCGACCGCGAACACGACGTGGTGGAGCTTGGCTTCGTCACTCACGGCCGCACCAGCCCGCGCGGCCGGATCAGGCCGAGGTCGAGATGGTTGAGCCAGCCCGGGGGTGCGTCACACACGTCGGGGATCGCGTTGATCGCCCCCATCGCCGTCCAGTCGTAGCCGGGATGGGCCATGGTCCCGTCCGGCGCCCGGACGCCCTTGAGGGTGAGCTCGGTCGGCGGGTCTCCTTCGATGACGATCTCGTAGCGCGTCTCGCCCCAATCCCACGGCGGATCGAGGCGCTCGGGCGCTGCGGTGAGGTAGATCGCGTGGAAGACGATCAGCGGTTTGCCGCCTACCCAGGCCGTCCACTCGTGGCGCTGCGCGGCTACGGTGCCTTTCGGTATGGCGCCCTCGTCGTGCGCGATGTCCTCGACAGCGGTCGCGACACCGACCTCCGCGGCGGTCACCTCGTCGATCGTGACGCCGAGACCGTCGGCGATCATGTACATGGATTGGGCGAAGAACGGCAACCCGAGCCCGAGAATTGTTGGCTCGGAGAGGAATTTCTCCTTGTCTTTGCCGAACCCCATCCAGTCGATGTGATCCAGCGGTGCGTCTTTGAGGACGTCGACGACCTCGTAGACGTGGATCGTGTCGACTCGGCTCATCACGCGCGCCAGCGTGAGCGGCAGGATGTCACCGGCGTACCCCGGGTGGATGCCGCCGCCATGAAACGACGTGCCGCCCTCGACGCAGGCGGCCCGGATCAGTTCGGCCGGATCGCGGAAATCCGGTGAAGGATGGAAGAACCCGGCTGTGGTCACGACGTTCTTGCCCGACCGCAGCAGCCGGCATACCGTGTCGACGTCCATGATGATCGGTGTGTAGAAGACGCAGTCGGCCTGCAAGGCGACCATGGCATCGATGTCGTCGGTCGCCGTGACACCGATCGGTGCGATGCCGGCGATCTCGCCCGCGTCCCTGCCGACTTTGTCGTTGCTGTGTACCAAGACCCCGACGAGGTCGTACACCGGGTTGTCGGCGAAGTGTCGAACACCGACCTGTCCGACGTCGCCCGTCATCCACTGGATCACTCGGTAACGCTTGTCAGCCATGACATCGTCCTTCAGTTTGTGGTCAGAACTCCGCGGGGAAGAAGCAGCGGCAGGTCGGTGTAGGTGGCGATGCCGGCAGGTGCGGCCACCACGGCGGGGATCGCGGTGATGGCGGGCATGGCCGTGATCGTCAGTCCGAGCATGATGTAGTCATCCAGCGTTTCGCCGACGAAGTCCGGTGGCGGTTCGAAGCTCAGCGTGCTTCGGATCGTGGGTCTGCCCTCGACGGTGATGGTGTATCCGAACGTCGTCGACCACGCGGGTTGCAGCGCCTGGCCCTTCGTCCAGATGCCCCGGATCTCGATGACATCGCGTCCGTCGACGATGCCCGTCCAGCGCACGTCGATACCCGCGACGCAGCCGGCGGCGATGGTCCAGTCGCCGGGCAGGTGCAGATCTTCGGTGGTCTCTGCGTAGTCCGTCGCGCAGCGGATCTCGTCGAGATGAGTTCCGAGGGCGTCGGCGACGAGCTGAACCGCCTCGCGGAAGATGCCGGAACCCTTCTCGGTGACGGACTGCAGATCGGGATGATCGATGGGATAGCCGAATCCCATGGGGATTTCGGTGGCCGGGGAGTCGTAGATGGTGGTGTCGAAGGATTCGACGATGGAGATGCGGTCCACGCGGTCGGAGATGCCTGCGGTGACGACGGCGAACAGCTGGATGAAGCCGGGGTTGATGCCGCTGCCGAAGATGGTCGCGCCGCCCTGCTCACAGGCCTCGACAATCCGGTGCCTACCGTCGCCGAGGGTGTCGCCGGTGATGAACTCGGACGTGGTGACGACGTTGATGCCCGCTCCGAGGATGCGGACCAGGGTGTCCACGTCGGCGAACATCGGGTTGTAGACGATGCAATCGGGCTTCAGCGCGAGTAGGGCGTCGACGTCATCGGTGGCGCGGACTCCCAGCGGGTCGATGCCGCAGAGCTCGCCGACATCCTTGCCGACTTTGTCGGGTGACCATGCGAAACAGCCCACGAGCTCGAGGTCGGTGTTGGCGGCGACGGCGTGGACCGACTTGCGGCCCACGTTTCCCGTCGTCCACTGCACGACCCGGTAGGTCACGCTTTTGACCTCGTCCCCGGGGTGAAGGTGACTGGTACCGAACGGAACCCGCGCGTGACGGAGTTGCCGTGGAATCTGGCTTCCTGCCCCGGCGCAAGGGTGACGTCGGGCATCCGGGACAGCACCCGTTCGAGACCCACCTGGAATTCCAACCGCGCCAGGTTCGATCCGAGACACCTGTGCACCCCGGCACCGAAGCCGAGGTGCCGGTTCTCTTTGCGGTCGAGAATGCACCGGTCAGCGTGCGGGAATTGCTGCTCGTCGCGGTTGGCCGCAGCGTAGTTGACGATCACCGATTCACCCGGCGAGAAGGTGCAGCCGCTGAGTTCGACCTCTTTGGCAACGGTGCGCGGGATGCCGTGAATCGACCCGGCGAACCGGATGAACTCCTCGACCGCGCGGACGAGAAGGTCAGGGGCGCCGATAAGACGGTCGCGCTCGGCCGGATTGGTGGCGAGGTAGTTATAGGCGAACGACATTGCGCTCGCGGTGGTCTCGAGCCCCGCCTGAACGAGGAGCATGGCATTGGAGACGACGTCGCCGAACGACAGCTTCTCTCCGTCGATCTCGGCGGAGAGCAGGACGTCTATCATGTCGTCGCGGGGCGGCTGATCCTTGCGGAGGGTGACCGCGTCGTGCACGTGTTGGTACAACCCGCCCCAGGCCCCCATCCGCGCTTCCTCGGTCGCGCCGTTGAGTGCGGTGTCGGTCAGTTCGACGCATAACGGAACGTCGTCGACGGGCATGCCGAGCAGATATTTGAAGAACACGACGCCGGGTTGGCGCCAGGCGATCTGGGCGAGATCTCCCGACCCGTTCTCGATGAAATCGTCGATCAGCCTGTCGGTTTCGTCGGCGATCTCCGGGCGCAGGGCCTTCATCCTGGCCGGGGAGAAATAGGGATTGAGGACCTTGCGGAACTTCTGCTGTCGGGGAGGGTCGAGGGTGATCACCAGGTCGCCGGCGAGCTGCTCGGCACCCTCCGGCGTCGGATTGCTGGAGAAGTGCTCCCAGTCCTGAAGGATCTTCACGCACTCGTCGTAACGGACCGCGACCCACGCGCCTGCCGGCGTCGCGCTCAGGAACGGGTTGTCGGTTCGGGCGAACGGAGACTTCTCGCGCATCACCGAGTACACGTCGTAGAGAAAATCGTTGTCGTTGAAATCCGTGTGGCGCAGATCCCAGTTCTCGGCGTGCCGTTCCGGTGTCTGCGTCACGGTGAAGTCTCCTGTGCTGCCTCGCGTGCCTCCCGGTCTTCATGAATCTTCACGAGTTCCCGGAATCCGATCCGGTTGTACTGGGGCACCGGCTGGATGCCCCACTCGTCCCGCGCGGTGTCCTTGCCCTCGGCGCCCTCGGGTGGGCCCAGCGCCGGATACGGCACCTGGCATTCGAGCTTGTCGTCGGAGTACCGGACCTTGAGCAGCTCACTGCAGATTTCGGTGAGGCTCAGGGTGGGGTAGCCGTAGTAGACCGCCATGAAGGGCAGCGTGAACGCACCTTCGATGACGAGTGCGACGAGGCACACCAGCACCGCACGCTTGATCCATTTGTGCATGCGGGCGTAGTACGGCGTGGTGCCGGGGGGAAGATCCTCGGACTTCTCTTGCGTGATTTCTGGCGCAGTCATGGCGTGCTCCTTCAGGCTTGGTCAGTCCGAGAAGATCTCGCGGTTGACGGTGTGCAGGTAGGGGATTGCGAGGAACGGGGTGATGTAGAAGATGTCGTAGAGCCACCACCCGATGACGGGGAACACGGTGCCTGCGTATCGCACGTCGGCGTACATCGTCATGTTGAACACGTACAGGCACCAGATGAGGACGCCCATCCAGCAGGTGATGATCATCCACTGGTGGCCCCAGCGCTTCATCTGCAGGAAGCCGATCGCCGCGGCGCAGCGCATCGCGAAGACGGTGAGAATCATGCCGAACACCATCGACTTCTCGCCCGGTCCCGCGGCGCCGCCGATCCACGCTTCGTTGTAGTGCCAGAAGTAGCCGGCGTCGAACATCGCGCCCCAGCCGACCATGAGCACCCGGTTGATCAGCGTGTGGTTGGCGACCAGATCCAGCGCCCAGCCGAGGCTGTTGAGCATGCCGTCGATCAGGGTCAGGTAGCCGATCAGCGTGACGATCATGGGGCGAACCGACAGACCGGCCCGAAGTGCCTGGCGTTGTAGGAGTACGCCGCGGAGAAAGATCGGTAGACCGATGATGCCGGGCGCCCACATCCCCATCAGCGCTGCGCCAGCGATCATCCACTTGTCGGCGCGACGCTGAGCCGTGCGGGATTCGTCGTGGTGCTCTTCGAGATTGACAGAGCCGGCCGGAACGCTGGCTTTGAGGCCGGACTTCTGCTTCAGCAGAGGGAGATTCACAACTCCCACCAGCCCCGGGCGAACGACATATAGAGCTGGATTCCGAACATCGTCAGCAGGTATCCGTAGATGACGATCTGCAGGATGATGAGAGCCTTCTTGCGTTTGCGTTCCTTCTGGTCGACCATGTCGTCGGTTCCTTCCTAGCGGTGGGGGTTCTGGCTGTCGGCGCCGGCGAGACTGGCGGCTGCCACCTCGCGCAGACCCTCGGAGATGGCGCCGTCACCGGACAGCGGGGCCAGGATGCACGCTTCAGCAGCCTCCAGTTCGGTGGCGCCTGCGGCGATCAGCTGCGCCGCGGTGACCACCACGCGGGTCGACGGCGGTTCGAAATGGAACGCCTCGTCGGCGGTGCGGATCGCGTTGGCGCACCGGACAAGTCGCTGGGCTGTCGGCAGCCCGATGCCCGCTTCGGCGACGATTACCTCGGCTTCGCGGTCGGGGGGAAGGTACTGCATCGGCAGGGTGACGAACCGCTGCCGGAACGACGGTTTGAGCTCTTTGAGGGAGTTGCGATAGGCCGGGTTGTAGGAGCAGACGAGCATGAATGTCTCAGGCGCCTCGACGACTTCGCCGGCGCGGTCCAGATAGAGGGTGCGCCGGTGATCGGTGAGCGAGTGCAGGACGGCCAGCGAGTCGTGCCTGGCCTCGACCACCTCGTCGAGGTAGCAGATGGCGCCTGCCTTCACCGCGCGAGTCAGCGGCCCGTCGGTCCAGGTGACGTCCCCGCCGGTCACCATGAACCGTCCGACCAGGTCGGAGCTGGTCAGGTCGTCGTGGCAGCTGATGGTGACGACGGGCCGGCTCAGCAGGAGGCCCATGTGCTCGACCAGTCGGGTCTTGCCGCATCCCGTGGGGCCGGTGAGCATCACGGGCAGGCGCTGCCGGTAGGCCTGCTCGAACAGCTTCACCTCACTGCCGTTCGCGAGGTAGATGTCAGAGGTACTCACGCTGCTACCAGCTCCTTGTGGACATGGGCGAGAACCCGGGGAAGATCTTCGATGCGGTGTATCCGCTGAGAGCGTTTGGGCCCGAACACTTCCGGAAGTGGATCGACACGGACGGGCCCGATTCCGACGTAGTACATCGAGACGCCGGCGTCATTGGCCTCCTCGACGGCGTGGGCGGCGTCGGCCCAGGCGTACCGTCCCTCGTACCCCTCGTCGGAGATCAGACCGTCGCCGATGACGATCAGCAGCCGTCGTTCCGACGGCTGGGCGAGCAGCCTGCTCGTCAGGTGGCGCAGCGGTGCACCGAGGCGGGTGTATCCGGCAGTCGACAGCCCGAGGCTCCCCGGCGGGACGAAGCGCCGGTCGGTGAAGTCTTTGAGGCAGTTGACCTCGACGCGGTGGCGGGTGTTCCCGGTGAACACGAAGATGCCGTGGCGTTCGCGGGCTGTCGTCATCGCGCGTGACAGCGCGTCGGCACAAGCCAGTTCGAGCTTGAAGATCGATCCGCCGTGCACACCCAGCGAGGAACTGCCGTCCAACAGCAGCGCCGTGGTGACGTCGCGGCTGGCGGGGAGCAACTCGCGGAAGATGCGGGGCTCGACGGCTTCTCCGGTGGTCACGTCGATGTAGTGGCCCACGTATTGGTCGACGTCGATGTCGGAGCCGTCCTCCAACCGGTTCTTCATGGCGCGGTGGGTGTTCTTCTCGAACCACTTCCGGACATCGACGGCGATCGCGGCGGGCTGACCCCCGGCACCGTGGTGCGCCCGTTCGAGCACGGCGACATGATCCGGCATGAAGCGCTCGGTCCACGCGTTCCACTCCGGGTAGGGGATGCCGGGACGGTGGTCAGGGGTGATGTCGAGGTCGTTGTCCTGAGGGCGGCTCGGTGGCGGCAGGTTCGGGTTCTTGATGCCGCCTTCACCGCCGGCAGGTACGGAGTGCGGTGCGGGGACTCGCTTCTGGTTCATCGTCCACGGCAGCCGTCCCAGCGTGCGGCGCAGCTTGTCGGTCAGGCTCTGCGGTGCAGTGTAGCCACGCGGCAGTGTCCCGAGGATCGGGTGCGCCGAGAGGGTCTGGCGGCTGCGCGCCAATTCGACGGCGCGGTTGAGCATTACCCAGGCGTCCATGTCGGGGTCTGCGATGTCGAGATCGGGCAGCAGGCGCCGCAGTTCGGCGAGTAGCCCCGGCCAGTGCGCCGTGACCCATCCCAGCGCGACGCCGGCTTCGACGAGCGTGAGCGCGCTCAGTTCGCGTCCGGTCAATTCGTGAAGGCGGTACCCGGTGATCCGGTCCTTCGACGGTGAACATTGAAGCGCGATACCGCAGGTCAGCGTTCGGCGGGTCCAATCGCCGACAGGCATCGGGTACGGCACGTGGACGAGGTCGAGCAGAGAACTCAAGCCGAAGCCGCGATGCTGCCCACTCACGAGATGGGCGCCGGTCCGGCGCTGACCACTCAACGCCACCGCGGTGAGCGCGCAGCTGCGCTCGACCGCCATGGCGTGCGTGTCGGAGAGTTCTGACATCGCCGACCGCGCTTCAGAACGTGCCGATGTTGGAGAACATCCAGTACCAGAACCAGATGATGAGTCCGGTTCCGCCCCAAGCCGCTACGTAGCGCAATATCTCCCAGATCCAGCCGGTCACGTCAGTTCCTCTCGTGCGAACGGGTATTCATCTGGCTTCCAGACCCCTTCGGGCGGTGACGATCAAATTGGCAAGCATCGCGTCCCGTCCCGCACCGTTGGCGACCGTGGTCAGGACCCCGTAGATGCCGAGCAGGAAGAATGCCGCACTGTAGAACGCGTCGACTTCGGGGTGAACCTCACCGTCTCCGCGGGCGCGTTCGATCTCACGGACGAGCGAGACGACGATCGGATGGTCCGACCACTCGTCCCTGCTGGGTCGGGTCGGTGAGAAGTGCAGCGCCAGAAACTCTTTGAACAATAGCGGGCCGAGTCGCTGCTCCAGCCCGGATATCAGCTCGACGACCCTCGTCAGGGCCGCAGCGAGGTCATGCCCGGAATCCAGGAATCGCGCGAATTCGGCTGCCATGCGGGCTTCTTCACGTCGCTCCAATTCAAGCAGGACGTGCTCCTTGCTGGGGAAGTGGAAGAAGAACGTGCCGTGCGCGACGCCTGCGGCGGAGACGATCGCGCCGACATCCGCGCCTGCCATACCTGAGGCCTGGAACTCGGCGATGGCAGCGCCCAGGATACGTTCGCGCGTCTGCAGCCGGCGCAGCTCGCGCGCCGATTGCTTGACCTGTGGCGCCATCGCCCTCTCCTTCCCGAGCTGTCGTTATCAGTGATTCCAGTCATCGAGTCAATCCGAGAAGATCTCCCGGTTCACCGAATGGAGGTACGGGATCGCGAGGAACGGCGTGATGTAGAAGATGTCGTAAAGCCACCAGCCGACGACGGGGAGCACGACACCGGCGAACCGCACGTCGGCGTACATCGTCATGTTGAACACGTAGAGGCACCAGATCACGATTCCCATCCAGCAGGTGATGATCATCCACTGGTGCCCCCAGCGTTTCATCTGGAGGAAGCCGATGGCCGCCGCGATGCGCATCGTGAAGACGGTGAGGATCATGCCGACTTCCATGGCCTTCTCGCCCGGGCCGGCAGCGCCGCCGAGCCAGAGTTCGTTGTAGTGCCAGAAGTAGCCGGCGTCGAACATTGCGCCCCAGCCGTTCAACAGGATTCGCGCCAAGATGGTGTGGTTGGCGACCAGGTCCAGGGCCCAGCCGACGGTGTTGATCGCGGCGTCGATGATGACGAGATAGCCGATGAGGGTGACGAGCATCGGGCGCACCGAGAGGCCGTCGCGCTGCGCCTTACGGAGCAGCCAGACGCCCCGCAGGAACAGGGGAAGGCCGAAGATTCCGAGTGCCGCCGTACCGATCAAGAGGCTTCCCGAGATGAGCCACTTGTCCGCTTGCCGTTGCGCCCGCTGCGAAGCCTCCATGTGCTCCTCGAGGCCGCTCGCGGATGTCCGCGGAGCGGATGCCGGCTGACGGCTACGGCCCCGGTTCAGCGTTGGCAGATTCATAAAAGCTGACTATAGTCAGTAAAAGTCTAGAGTCAACGGCCCGTTGTCGGGTGGGTTCCTCGGGTAGGTAGACGCAGAGGCGTTAAATTACGGACGATATCGTGCAGATTTCTGTCTGCATGTGAATCGGCGGTAACTCATGTTATTGACTTAAGTCAGGTCCGGCCGTTAGATGGGCACGAACCTCGATGAGGAGGAATCCATGGCACTGGAACAGTTTTCGCTCGACGGCCAGGTTGCGATCGTGACCGGTGCGGGCAAAGGCGTAGGGCAAGGGATTGCGCGGGTTCTCGCCGAGGCGGGCGCCACCGTCGTCGGCACGGCGCGAACCGAATCGGATATCGTCGCGACCATCGCAGGCATCGAGGAGGCCGGCGGTAAGGGCCTGGCGTTCGTCGCCGACGCGATGAGCCGACCCGACGGGGAACGCGTGGTGAGCACGGCGATGGACCGCTTCGGGCGTGTCGACATCCTGATCAACAACGTCGGCGGGTCCACGTACGCGCGATTCCTCGACATCACCGATGACGACTTCCGGCACACATTCGACTGGTGCGTCACGTCAGCGTTCATCATGAGTCAGCTCGTCGCACCGCACATGATCGAGGCCGGCCGGGGCTCGATCGTGAACATCTCGTCCGGGTCCGCCCGATTCGGCATTCGTGCCCTGACCGCCTACTGCGTCGCCAAGGGTGGGCTCGAGGCGTTGACCCGCGCCATGGCGCAGGAGCTGGCGCCGAAGATCCGGGTGAACGCGATCGCGCTCGGCTCCTTTGCGACCGACGGTTTACAAGGAAGCCTTGACTTGTTACCCGGGTCGCTGGACAAGATGATGGAGGCGACGCCGTTGCATCGCCTCGGCGATGTCGAGGACCTCGGGAGGTTGTGCGTGTATCTGTCCACGCGCGACTGCTATGCCACCAATGCGATCTTCCACGTGGACGGCGGCATCGACTCGAACAACTCGCCCCTGCCCATCCCCGACTACTGAGCAGGAACGGTCTGACGCGATGCACACAGTGTTGCAGTTCTCCACCGGCAATGTCGGTAGGCATTCGCTGAAAGCGATCATCGGGCGGCCTGATCTGGAGCTGGTGGGCGTACACGCCGCCAGTCCGTCCAAGATCGGTCGCGACGCCGCGCAGTTGTGCGGGCTGACCGAACCCACCGGTGTCGTGGCGACGGACGACATCGACGCGCTGATCGCACTCAAACCGGATTGCGTGGTGTACACCACGCTGGGCGAGACCAGGCCGATGGAGGCCATCGAGCAGATGTCGAAGCTGCTCGCGGCAGGCATCAACGTGGTCGGGACGTCGATGGTCTGGCTGGTCACGCCGCGCCAGACCGACGACTGGCTGCGCGGGCCGCTCGAACAGGCATGTGCCGCGGGCGATTCGTCGCTGTATGTGAACGGCATCGACCCCGGCTACTCGGGCGACACTGCAGTACATGCGGCGCTGAGCCTCGTGACCCGCGCCGAATCGGTCACGGTCAAAGAGGTCTTCGACTACGGAAATTACGACGACTATGAATACACCGGCAGGGCCATGGGCTTCGGTACCACGCCGCAGGACGACCTGCCGATGGCGTTCCAGCCGGGCGTGATCACGTCGATGTTCGGCGGCCTGGTCCGCAACCTCGCAAGCCACCTCGACGTGAAGCTCGACGACGTCCGGCAGCGCTACGAGCCCTGGTACACCCCCGACCGTATCGAGTGCACGATGATGACGGTCGAGCCGGGACAGTTGGCCGGGGTGCGGTTCGCCGTCGAAGGGGTGCGGGGCGACGTCCCCGTCATCACCGTCGAGCACACCACGCGACTCACGCCCGCTGCCGCGCCGGAGTGGGAGTACCCGCCGCAAGGGCAGGACGGTGTGCACATGGTCATCGTCGAAGGCGAACCGCGCATCGAGATGACCACCCACCTGTCTCACCCGGTTCTCGACGTCACCGAGGCCGGTTGTGTCTCGACCGCGGCCAGGGCCGTCAACGCGATCGACTGGGTCTGCGGCGCGCCGGCGGGAATCATTGCTGTCGAGGACATTCCGCCTGTGGCGATGATCCGTGGTCTTATGTGGTGAGCGGCCTGGACCCGCTAGTGGCCGACCTCCGTGCCGCGCTCGATGCTCGCGACCTCCTGCTCGCCGAACGGTCCGGCCGCAGAGGCGCGCCGGCGACCGCCGAGGACGCGGACCACGCTCCCGCCTGAGCGCATCTCACGGTCTGTCGCGCGTGACGACGCTGACGACGTCCTCGCGCGTTTGTGCCTTGCCGAAGTAGAAACCCTGCGCCAGGGTGAATCCCATGCCGCGCAGCACGTTTGCCTCGTGAGCGGTTTCGACTCCCTCGGCGACGATCGGCAGGCCGAGCGCGTCGGCGAGCCCCGCGACGGCGTGCAGCAGTGGTGGCGCTGAGGACGACGCCGAGCTGATGGACGCGATGAAGGAGGCATCGAGCTTGAGAAGATCGGTCGGCAGTTTCTGGAGTCTGCTCAGCGATGAGTACCCGGTGCCGAAATCGTCGATGGCGATCCTGATGCCGTGTGTCCGAAGCTCGTGCAGGGCAAGGATCGACGACGGCCTGTCGACGTCGATGACGGTCTCGGTGACCTCCAGTACGAGTTGGGTGGCGGGCCAGCCGGTGGACGCGAGCGTTTCCAGCACCCGATCGACATAACCCTTCTCCACCAGTTCGAGCCCGGATACGTTGACGCTCAGCGACAACCGCAGGTGAGGCGTGTTCTGCTGCATCCAGAGCGCATCGATACACGCGCGCCGCAACACATACTGATCGAGCTTGGAGATCAGATCGTTGTCCTCGGCGACCCGAATCACTTCACCGGCCTGCAGGTCGGAGCCATCGGCCGGCTCCCACCGCAACAACGCCTCGACACCGACGACAGCGTCCCCTTCCGACAGTCGGACGATGGGCTGATACCGGACGCCGATCGTGCCCGCCGAAAGTGCGTCGCGCAGCTGTACCGCGAGGGTCGGCAGATGCGAGGACTCGAGCATCGTGCGGTTGCGTCCGATCGATTTCGCCCGTCGCAGTGCCACGTCGGCGCGTTTGAGGACGGACCCGATGGGTTCGCCGACGTCCCACGCGCTCACCCCTGCCGAGAATTCCTGCGACGTCGCGCTGCGGAGACGTTGCGTGAGGGACAGGGCGTCCTGCTCGGTCGCCGCGGGCAGCATGAGGATGAACTCGTCGTTGCTCCGCCGTGCGATGACCTGCCCGGGCTCGAGCAGGCCCTGCCACGAGGCGACCAACTGCTGCATCAACTCGTCGCCGGCGCGGTACCCGAACTCCTCATGGATGGACGCGTAGCTGTCGACGCAGATGAGAATCACCGCCGGACCGGACGCAACGGAGTGCGCGCGCGAGATCTCCGCGGCCATCACACGGTCGAAGCCGCGCCGATTGGGCACCCCCGTCGCCTCGTCGAGTTCTGCCCTGGAGACGCTGTGACCCAGGATGATGATCAGGGTTCCGATCGCAACCGTAACTGCGGAGGTGAAGAAGCCCGCCCACCACGGAGCCCCGGGGGTGAGAGCGATGGCCGTCACGCAGGAGATGACCGCGATCGCCAGATAGACCGTCGCGGTGGGCCACGCGACGAAGAACGCACCGCAGGCGATGAAGACGTAGAGCGTAGCGATGGACACCGCGGCGGTGGGGCTCGAAGCGAGCACACACGTCGTGATCATCGCGGCCGCCGCAACCACGATGATGTGCAACTGCCAGTGCGTGACGCGGCTACCCCGCCACAGGACCACGACGCCGATCGAGGTGGCGATCGCTGCGTTGACGTACTGAACTGCGGAGTTATCGAAGTAGTCCGGCGCCAAGGTGGTGACGAGTGCGACCAGGATGCCGCCGAACACCAGGCATGAACCGGCGGTCCGGGCCCACATCACCGATGTTGCGATTCCCGGCCACATTTGCGCGCGCTTGACTGCGGCCCAGCCGGCCCGCACCCCACCCACGCGGCCATCGTAGCGCCGCCGGCGACGTAGTTGCAGGTATTGCGCGTTTGAGCTCCGTGTCAGGCCGGGCTATCCGAGCCGGGCGCGCAGCTCTCGTTTGAGGACCTTTCCGTAGCTGTTCTTGGGCAGCTCGTCGACGAACTCGTACCGCTTCGGCCGCTTGAATCTCGCGATGCGTTCCAGTAGGTGCGCGTCGAGTTCGGCGGCGGAGACCTGTCCCACGACGAAAGCGACGACCACCTCGCCCCACTCCTCGTCGGGGGCGCCGACCACACCTGCCTCCACCACGGCCGTGTGTTCCAGAAGCGCTTCTTCCACTTCGCGGGGGTAGATGTTGCTGCCGCCGCTGATCACCACGTCCTTGGACCGGTCCCGCAGCGTCAGGTATCCGTTCGCGTCGAACGATCCCATGTCGCCGGTGCGCAGCCACCCGTTCCGGAGCGCGGCGTCGGTGGCCGACGGGTTCCTCCAGTAGCCGGACATCACCACGTCTCCGCGGCACACGATCTCGCCGATCTCGTCGATACCTGCCGGCGCACCGTCGGAACCCAGCACGGCGACGTCCACACCCGACCGCGCATACCCGACCGAACCGAGCACGGCGTCCGGGGCGTCAAGGTGGTCCCGGCGTCGCAGCCCGGTGATCGTCATCGGCGACTCACCCTGCCCGTACAGCTGCACGAAGATCGGCCCGAACGCCGCCATCGCCTTCTTCAGGCTCTCGACGTACATCGGGCCGCCGCCGTAGACGATCGTGTTCAGATTGGCCGGGCGGGCCCGCCCGGTTTGCACCAGGCGTGCGACCATCGTCGGCGCGAGGAACGCGCTGCAACCAGGATGGCGCTCACACAGATCGAGAAATTCGTCGGGATCGAATGCGCCGGACGCAGGCACCACCTGACGGGCACCGCGCAACACGTACGGTGGCACGTACAAACCTGAGCCGTGCGACATCGGAGCGCCGTGGACGAGGCTGGAGTTCTCGTCGGGGGAGTCGAAGTCCGCGAGATGCGCGACGGTCATCGCCATCAGGTTGCGGTGCGATAGCATCGCCCCCTTGGACTTCCCCGTGGTGCCGCTGGTGTAGAACAACCACGCCAGCAGTGCCGGCTCGGTGTCCCGCGGAACCTTCGACAAATCAGCGCGGCAACGGTTTTCGTACTCTGCGGACGCGATGATCTCGATGGGCACCGATGTCTCCGACGCCAGTCGTGCGCCGATCTTGGGTGATGTGAACACGCGGCCTGCGCCGGAGTCCTCGAGGATCTGCTCCACCTCGCGCGGGTGCAGCTTGAAGTTGATCGGCACGAAGACACATTCGGCAGCCCAGATCGCGAACATGAGCTCCACGATCTCCGGCCTGTTCTCGCTGGACACTGCGATGCGTGCGCCGGGGCCGAATTCGCGGAATGAGCCCGCCAGGCGCAGGGCCCGCTCGCGCAGCGATGCCCACGTATGCACCTGTCGCTCACCGTGATACACCGCACCGCGATCGCCGTGGCGTGCTGCGGTCTGGTCGAGCAGCGCGAACAGGTTCACGGCCGCGCCACCCACTCCGAGTTCAACGCGAAGTCCGACAGGTACTTCGTCGAGCTCCAGCCGCCGTCGACCACGATCGTCTGGCCGTTGATGAAGCTGCCGCCCTCAGAGCACAGGAAGGCGACGGTGGACGCGATGTCCTCGACACGGCCGAGCCGTTGATGCGGTGTCATCTCGGTGTTGATCTTGCGGAAGCGTTCGTCTTCGAGGCGGGTTTCCACCATCGGGGTCAGGGTGACGCCGGGAGCCACTGCGTTGCAGCGGATTCCGAGCGGGCCGTACTGGCAGGCGATGTGCGTCGTCAGCGACGTCAGTCCACCTTTGGCCGCAGAGTAGGCGCCGCCGCGCAGCCCGCCGACAACCGCGAACGTCGACGTGACGTTGATGATGGCCGACCCCGGCTGCATGTGCCCGATCACGTCGCGGGCCAGCCGAAACGGCGCCCGCAGCATGACGCCGAGGAAATGGTCGAGCATCTCGTCGTCGGTCTCGTGCAGAGGCTTCGGGCTGCCGATGCCGGCGTTGTTGATCAGGAAGTCGATGCGGCCCCAGCGTTCGAGGGCAGCCGCGACGATCCGCTGGGGCGCATCGTCCTCGGTCAGATCCACCGCCAGTGTCGCGATCCGGTCGGACTGCTTCTCCAGCTCCGCGAGCCGGCCGGCATCGCGGCCCGTGCCCAACACCGACATACCCTGCTCGGCAAGCGTTGTGGCACAGCCAAATCCGATGCCGCTACTAGCGCCGGTGACGATCGCTACCACCATGTCACGACTCCTTCGACAGTCCGGCTCTGAGGGTGTGCTTGAGCACCTTGCCCGCATCGTTTCTCGGAAGCGCGTCGATGCACACCACCTGCTCGGGGGCCTTGAACTTCGCGACGCCCCGCCCCACGAGGAATTCACGCAGTTCTGCCACGTCCGGAGCGGGTGACCCGGCGGCGACGATGGCCGCGACGGCCCGTTCACCCGTGCGCTCATCGGGGACACCGACGACGGCGACCTCCGCAACCCCCGGGTGCGTGACGAGGATGTCCTCGACCTCTTTGGGGGAGATGTTCTCACCGTTGCGGATGATGATGTCCTTGGCGCGGCCCGTCACCACGAGATAGCCGTCATCGGTCCAGCGACCGAGATCTCCGGTACGGAAATAGCCGGCGTCGTCGAATGCGTCCCGGGTGTCCTCGGCGTGCAGGTAGCCGGCCAGCATCTGCGGCCCACGGGCGCGGATCTCGCCATCCACCAGGATCACGTCGGCGATCCCCGGCCGGCCGTCGGTCTCGGCCGCGCGGTCGACGTCGTCGGGCGAGCCGACAGTGGTGACCGGCACCTCCGTCGACCCGTAGACCCTCGTCACGACGGCGCGGTCGAAATAGTCTGCGGCACGGCGGATCAACGACGGTGGCACCGAGGCGCCGCCGCAGATGAACACCTTCAGGTCCGGAAGGCGCGTGCCCCGGTTCTGCGCGGCAGCCAGCAGTCCGGTGAGAAAAGGGGTGGCGCCGGCCATGTGCGTGCAGTGGTGTTCGAGCATCAGCGTCACCGCGGCGTCGGCCTCCCAGCGCTGCATCAGGACGGCCTGGGTGCCCAGCAGCAGCGGGCATTCGAAGGCGTAGATCGACCCACCGATGTGCGCGATCGGGGACGGCACCAGGAAGGTGTCCCCCGGATCGATGAGCCAGTACCTGCCGAGTTGAGCGATCAAGGCATCCAGCGAAGCGTGAGTGTGCAGAACACCTTTGGGGCGGCCGCTGGTGCCGGATGTGTACATGATCATGCGCGTCGCGGCGGGATCGAGCGTCGGCGACGGAACCTCGCCACGTTCGCCGAGAAGGTCCGCGTAGGCGGTGGAGGCGCCGCGCAGGGCGACGACCTCAGGCGGGTTCGGCAGGCCCGCGACGACCCTGTCCAGCATGGCGGCGTAGTCGTGGCCGCCGAACGTCTCCGGGATGAAAATGGCCCGGCTGTCGGCATCGGCGAGGATGAAGCTCAGCTCATGGTCGCGCAGTGACGGCAGGATCGGGTTCACCACCATGCCGGCCAGCGTCGCGCCGAGGTAGATCACCGCGGCCTCATGCCAGTTCGGGACCATGAACGAGACCACGCTGCCCACCGGCATCCGGCGAATGAGTCCGTGGGCGAGGCAGGTTGCCCGGTCGAGCAGGGTTGCACAATCCACTGCGACGTCACCGTCGCGCACCAGAACGCGGTCCGGCGCCGTTGCGGCCGCCTCATGCAGGGCCTCGGCCAGCGTGTTCACGTGGAATCCCTGACCCTACGCATCGTCATCGCATGCCGGAACCTCGACGACGGATGCGTGTTGACGGTGACCTGCGCGATCTCACCGTCGGACGTCGTGTACGTGCGCTGCAACTGCAGTGCGGCAGCGCCCGGCTCGCTGTCGAGGCGCTGCGCCAACTCCGCCGTCAGCACCACGGCCGAGATCTCCTGGTGCACCTCGACCACGCTGACGCCGAACAGGTCCTCGATCAAGGGGAAGATCGGCCCGCTGTGGCGTTGCAGCAAGCGGCCCACCGAGGCGAAGCTGCGGTTGATGAAGTATTCGGTGCGGCAGATCGGCGTCGTGGTGTCGTCGACGCGCCGAAATCCGCTGACAGCCAGCCATTCGGTGCCCGGGGGCAGGCCGGTGCGGTCGGCGAGTGTCTCGTCGACGGTGATCGTCGCGTTGGTCTCGATCGCAAAACGTGCACCCTGCGCGAAGGCGAGCAGGTCGTCGATCGACATGACGTCCTGGGCGTAGGAGTTGGTGCTGGGGCGGGGGACCACCAGTGTTCCTGCTCGCGGCTTGGAGGCGATGAGGTTGTCGTCGCGCAGGCGGCGCAGCGCCTCCCGAATGGTGTAGCGGCTCACCGCGAACCGCTCGCACAGCTCGTGCTCGGTGGGCAGCTGGGAGCCGACCGGGTAGACACCGTCGACGATCTCCTTGCGCAGGGCGCGCGCCACCTGCAGGTAGCGGTGATCACCTGCCGTGGTCGTCATGTCCGGCGGACCGCCAGCACGCTGCCCTCACCGTCGGCCGAAACGTAGAGCGTGCCGTCGGGCCCCGACGTGATCCCGGCGAACGGCCCCTGGGGGCCGGAGAACGGCTCGATTCCTCGGAGCGGCTTCGGCGTGACGCCCGGTGGCGAGCCGATCGCGAGCCCGGTGGCGATCGCAGTGCGGACACCTGTCGACAGGTCGACGGCAATCACCTCTTTGGCTCCGGCGTCGACGAGGTAGAGAGTCCCGCCGTCGACGGTGAGGCCCTGCGGGGTTACCAGCCCGTCGACCACGGTCTCGACACCTGAACTGGACAGTCGCACCACCCTGCCTACAGCGGACTCGGCGACCAGCGGTGCACCGTCGGGGCCGAACGCCACTCCTGACGGCTCCGCGAGCCCCTCGGCGAGGACCTCCGTGGACGCGCCCCGCAGGCCGTGCACGCGACCGGCTCCCAGCTCGGCGAACACAACCGCACCATCACCGCCGGCGGCGACGCCGTAGAGCTGATCGTAACCCGTTGCCAGATAATCGGTCTCGCCACCGGGGCGGTACTTGCCGACCTGGCCCAGCGAGGTCGTGCAGACGAAGTGACCGTCGCCGGTCGCGGCGAGGCCGCGCATATAACCCGGATAGCCGGGAGTGAACAGCATCGCCACCGCTTCGCGCGTGCCGTCGGAGTCGAGCGCATAGAAGTACGTGCCGTCGGCGATGTAGAGCCTGCCGTCCTGGCCCACCGCGAGACCGTGCGGCCAGTTGAATCCACCGGGCAAAAGCGTCCGCGTCTCACCGTCACCGAGAACCTCGGTGATCTCACCGGTGAAGTTGGACACGAACAGCCTGCCGTCGATGATCGTCAGGTTGTCCAAACCCGGGTTCAATTGAGCCAGAACGGCTTTGGCGCCCGTTCGGGGATCGATGCGTAGCACCTGGCCGCTGGCGACCTGGGTCGAGACGATGAAGCCGTCGGCGTCGAACTTCACCGAGTCGGGGACACCGAGCTCAGTCGCGACACGCTCAGGCTCGGATTGCCCTTCGGGGTCGAGGCTGACCCGCCAGATCTCGTTGGCGGTCATCACCGGGAAGTACAGCAGCCCGTCGGGGCCGACTTCCATCGCGTTCGGCGACGGCAGGTTCTCCAGAAGCACGCGAGGCGGGCCGCCGCCGAGGTCGAACTCCATCAATCGGCCGCCTTCGCGGCACTCGTTGACGAACAGTCGGCCCTGATATGTCGTGATGCCGTTGGCGGCTGGAATGTCGTCGCGCAGCACACGCGTCCGTCCCGCGGTGTCGCGGACACTGACGCGGCCCTCCATGTACTCGGTGGCGTAGAGGTTTCCCGCGGGGTCGAAGGCCAGGTCGTCGGGAGTGACGATGTCACCGCCCTTCGGGCTGATCGTCTCGATCGTTCCCGAAGCGATGTCCAGCGCGCTGATCTGGCTGCCCGTCACCTGGGCGATGTACATCCGTCCGTCGGGACCCGTCCGGAGGCCGTTGGCCCCGAATAGCCGGCTCGGTGGAGTGAGACGTTCGATGCGCCAGCCCTCGCTGGCCGCCGGAACGGCCGCGGTGTATCGAGCTGGCGGCAGTTGCGCCGTCGTGGGCGGTGTCATGGATCCGGACGTTAGCAAGACGTCCTAGTCCAGACAATAGGCCCGCCGAGGCGGCATTCCGAAGCTTGACGGCCACATAATTGCTGCGGAATAGTGTTCTGCAATATGCAGAGTAACGTTATTTGTCCGGACAAATAGGATGTCGACCGGAGTCTCGCTCAGCCTGTCCGGCCGCGTCGTCGTGGTCTCCGGAGCAGGTGGGGGCGGCATCGGCACGACGATCACACGCCTTGCCGCCGAGGCGGGCGCCACCGTGGTCGCGGTCAGTCGGTCCCAGCAGAACTTGGACGAGCACGTCGCCCCATTGGCGCAGCAGGGGCTGCCCGTGGTTACGGTCGCAGCCGACGCGTCCACCGACGACGGCGTCGCCACCGTGATCGACCGAGTCCGTAGCGTCGAGGGTGCCCTCTACGGGCTTGTCAACATCGCAGGCGGCGCGGCGCCCGCGACATGGATGCCGGCCACCCGCGTCACACGCGAGGAATGGCGGACGCTGTTCGCCGCCAACCTCGAGACCGCCTTCTTCATGAGCCAGGCGATCGCCGCCGAGATCCGCGGCAACGGCAACAAGGGCTCCATCGTGTCGGTGTCCTCGATCAGCGGCATGAACACCGCGCCCTTCCACATCGCCTACGGCACAGCCAAAGCCGCGGTGGTCGCCATGACACGGACGATGGCCGTCGAACTTGCTCTCGACGGCATCCGGGTCAACGCCGTCGCACCCGGAGTCACCGAAACCGCCGCCTCCCGCACCTACGTCGACGAGGACGACGAACGCGACCGCACCGCGATCGCGATGGGACGCAGGGGAACTCCGGAAGAGCAGGCCGGCGCCATCCTGTTCCTGCTGTCCGATCTCTCCAGCTACATCACCGGGCAGACACTGCTCGTCGACGGCGGGCTGAACCTGAAGTGGTCCCACCTCGGTGCCGACAACACGTCGTTGTTCCTGAAAGACCAGTCCTTCCGCGAAGCCATAAGGAGGATCTAGTGACCCATACCGAATCCGACCTCGACGCCGCGATCGAGATCGACGCGGACCAGGACGACTCGACGGGCGAGATCGCCGAGGACCTTTCGGAACCGATGACCATCTCGGTCGACGCATACACCTCCGAGGCGTATGCCCGCGCCGAGCGGGACAAGCTGTGGCGCAAGGTGTGGCAGCAGGTGGGCCGCGTCGAGGAGATCCCCGAGGTGGGCAGCTACCTGACCTACGACATCCTCGACGACTCGATCATCGTCGTCCGCACCGGCCCCGATTCATTCGCGGCACACCACAACGTGTGTATGCATCGCGGTCGCAGGCTCGTCGACACCCCCGACGGCGCGAAGAACGCCGTCGGGCGGGCCCGCAAATCGTTCGTCTGCGGATTCCACGGCTGGACATACGGTCTGGACGGGACATGCACGCACATTCGGGAACAGGACGACTGGAAGGGCAAGCTGACCCGGGAGAACACGCACCTGGCCCCCGTGCAGGTCGACACCTGGGGCGGCTGGCTGTTCATCAACATGGACCCCGACTGTGAATCCCTGGCCGACTATCTGTTCCCGGCCTCGAAGATCCTCGACCCGTTCGGACTGGAGAACATGCGCTACAAGTGGCGCAAATGGCTGTACTTCGACTGCAATTGGAAGGTCGCGATGGAGGCCTTCAACGAGACCTACCATGTGTTCACGACCCACCCGGAGTTCAACAAGTTCGGCGAGTTCAAGGGCTGGGCGAAGGCCCAGGGTCGGCACAGCAACATCGGCTACGACGCGCCGAAGGGCATGGACGAGACCAAGTCCAAGATCCGCCTCGGCACCGGCGATCCGCGCATCTCGACTGCCGAGATGCAGGTCTACACCATGGAAGAGACCAACGCGACCACCACGCAGACACTGGTCAACGCTGCCAAGCGACTCGTCGACGAACTGCCCGAGGGCACGCCCGCCGACCAGGTGCTGCAACATTGGCTGGCCTCGGCTCGGCGCGACGACGAGGCCCGCGGCGTGATCTGGCCGACCATCCCACCCGACATCCTCGGGCAGAGCGGCACGGCCTGGCAGATCTTCCCGAACTTCCAGGTCGGGCAGGGTCTGACGAGCGCACTGTGTTACTCCGCACGTCCTGATCCGAGCTACGACCCGAACAAGTGCATCTTCGAGGTCGCCGTCTTCGAGCTGTACCCCAAAGGTGGGGAGCCCGAGACGGAATGGGCCTACACCCCCAAGGATTCGCCGAACTGGCTTTCGGTGCTGCCGCAAGACTTCTCGAACATGGCCGCCGTGCAGCAGGGTATGAAGTCGGCGGGCTTCCCCGGCACGCTGCCCAACCCGTATCGCGAACGCAGCACCGTGAACCTGCATCTGCAGCTGTCCAAGTACATGGGCACCGGAGAGCCCGAGGCGTTGTAGCGCGATTTCCGGCGTGCCGGGTTGCGCTCAGCGCGACGAAGCACGCCGAAATCCCGATAAGGAGAACACATGACACCCTGCGGGCCGACCGACACGCCCACCGACATCGACATTCCGGCGCTCCGGGAGAAGTACGCCGCCGAACGCGCCAAGCGGCTGCGGCCCGAGGGGGCGGACCAATACCTGGAACTGCAAGGGGAATTCGCCGAGTTCTACGAGGTCGACCCCTATACGGCGGTGGTCGAGCGCGACCCGATCGTCGAGGACGCCGACGTCGTGATCCTCGGTGGCGGTTTCGCCGGGTTGCTCGCCGGGGCATACCTGAAGAAGGCCGGAGTGAACGGGATCCGCGTCATAGAGATGGCGGGTGACTTCGGCGGCGTCTGGTACTGGAACCGATTCCCCGGAATCCAGTGCGACAACGATGCGTATTGCTACATACCGCTGCTCGAGGAACTCGACTTCATGCCCTCGAAGAAGTTCGCCGATGGCGCCGAGATCTTCCAGCACTGCCGCAACATCGGTAAGCACTTCGGCCTCTACGACGGTGCGCTGTTCTCCACGCAGGTGCGCGAGCTTCGTTGGGACGACGGCTCCGGACGCTGGCAGATCGCGACCGATCGCGGCGACGACATCAGGGCGCGCTTCGTGGTGATGGCGCAAGGCTCCTACAACCGCCCGAAGCTTCCCGGCATCCCAGGGATCAAGGACTTTGCGGGCCACGTGTTCCACTCCGCGCGTTGGGATTACGAGTACACCGGCGGCAACGCCGACGGCGGTCTCGACAACCTCGCCGACAAGCGCGTCGCACTCGTGGGCACCGGCGCGACCGGCATCCAGGTCGTGCCGCACCTCGGCCGGGATGCCCGGCATCTGTACGTGTTTCAGCGGACCCCGTCGTCGGTCGACCAGCGCTCGAACCCGCCGACCGACCCGGCGTGGGCCGCTTCCCTTCAGCCGGGCTGGCAGGAGGAGCGCAAGCGCAACTTCCACAACTGGTCGCCGTTCGTCGGGGTCGTCTTCGGCGAGCCGGATCTGGTCTGCGATTTCTGGACTGAGCTGGGACGCAACCTCACTGCGCGGATCGCGGGCAGCGAGGATCCCACGGCGGTGACCATCGAACAGATCATGGCCTTCCGAGAGGAAGAGGACTACAAGATCATGGAGCGGCTGCGTCGACGCGTGGCCGAGATCGTCGAAGACCCCGAGACTGCCGAGGCGCTCAAGCCGTACTACCGGTTCATGTGCAAGCGGCCGACGTCCAGCGAAAAGTACCTTGAGACGTTCAACCGCCCCAACGTGACGCTGGTCGACGTGTCGGCGAGCAAAGGCGTGGAACGGCTGACCGAGAAGGGCATCGTCGCCGACGGTGTCGAGTACGAGGTCGACTGTGTGATCTTCGCGAGCGGCTTCGAAATCTCCACCGAGATCAGTCGCCGCTTCGCCATCGACAGTATCGAAGGCCGGGACGGCCTCTCGCTGTTCGACTACTGGCGCAACAACTACAAGACTCTGCACGGCATGACGAGCAGGGGATTCCCGAACCAGTTCTTCATGGGCTTCATCCAAGGCGGCGTGTCGGCCAACACCACGGCGATGTTCGAACAGCAGGCCAAGCACATCGCCTACATCATCGCCGAAGCCCAGCGCCGAGGTGCCACCACCGTGGAGCCCAGCCAGGAGGGGCAGGACGCCTGGGTGGCGACGGTCCGTGACCTGTCCATCGACAACTCGGCGTTCGAACTATCCTGCACGCCGGGCTATTACAACAACGAAGGGCGGGGCGGCGCGGAGCGCAACGGCTCCTTCCTCGGCGACTTCTACTCGCCCGGCTTCTACGCCTTCGACGAGCTCATCGCCGAGTGGCGGGACGCGGGCGACCTCGACGGGCTGGAACTGGAGTGACTGACCTCAGGTTCGACGGACGCGTCGCCGTCGTCACCGGCGGCGGGCGGGGGCTGGGCCGCGCCTACGCCCTTTTGCTGGCGTCCCAGGGTGCCAAGGTGGTCGTCAACGACCCCGGCGGCGCGCTGGACGGTCACGGTGACGACACTGGGCCGGCGCACGACGTCGCGCGCGAGATCACCGGCGCCGGAGGGCAGGCGGTGGCGAGTACCGCGTCGGTCGCCACTCCGGACGGCGGTCGGGCGATCATCGACACCGCCTGCGAACGTTTCGGCGGCATCGACATCCTGATCCACAATGCCGGCATCGTGCGGCGTGCCTCCCTGAAAGACATGAGCTACCAGGATTTCGACGCGGTCCTCGACGTGCATCTGCGGGGTGCGTTCCACGTCGTGCGCCCCGCCTTCCCCATGATGTGCGCGGCGGGGTACGGCCGCATCGTGCTCACGTCGTCGATCGGCGGCCTCTACGGCAACCACGACGTCGCCAACTATGCCGTCGCCAAGGCAGGCGTGATCGGGTTGTCCAATGTCGCCGCGATGGAGGGCGCGGCACATGACGTGAAGAGCAACGTGATCGTCCCCGCCGCCGTGACACGGATGGCCGAGGGTATCGACACCTCCGCGTATCCGCCGATGGGTCCCGAACTCGTCGCACCCGTCGTCGGCTATCTCTGCCACGAAACCTGCTCTGCGACAGGGGAGATGTTCATCGCCCTTGCCGGTCGAGTCGCCACGGCCGCCGTCACCGAGTCGCCCGGCGTCTACCGTCCGTCCTGGAGCATCGCCGACGTCGGCGCCCACCTGGATGCGATCCGCGACCGCACGCAGCCCGTGACGTTCCCTGTGGTCCCTGACGGCCACAACGACCACATCCGGTACAGCTTCGCGATGGCCGCCGCGATGAGCAGCTCGGGCGAACAGCAGACAGCAGGGCAGGGAGCAGCTCATGTCTGAGGGTCCGCTGGCGGGGATCCGCGTCGTCGACCTCACCGCGATGGTGATGGGTCCGTACTGCACCCAGATCATGGCGGACATGGGCGCCGACGTCATCAAGGTCGAACCGCCCGAGGGTGACAACACCCGCTTCATCTCTGTGGGCCCGGTGTCGGGCATGAGCGGGGTGTTCGTCAACGTCAACCGCGGCAAGCGCAGTGTCGTGCTCGACCTGCGCTCCGAGGAGGGCAGGGCGGCGCTGCGCGCGCTGGTGGAACGAGCCGACGTGTTCATCCATTCGATGCGGTCCAAGGCGATATCCAAGCTGGGGTTCGGCTACGAGGAGGTCGCCGCGATCAACCCGCGCATCGTCTACACGAACTGCTACGGCTACGGCAGGCGCGGACCGGAGCGCGATCGCCCCGCCTATGACGACACGATCCAGGCCGAGTGCGGGATTCCGTCTGTGCAGAGGCAACTCACCGGCGAGGCGGACTACGTCGGCACCATCATGGCGGATAAGGTGGCCGGGCTGACTGCGCTGTACGCGACCACGATGGCGTTGTTCCATCGTGAGCGGACCGGGGAAGGCCAAGAGGTCGAGGTCGCCATGTTCGAGACAATGGCGTCTTTCATGCTGGTCGAGCATGCCAACGGTGCCATGTTCGACCCCCCGCTCGGGCCCGCCGTCTATCCGCGCACCGTCGCACCCAACCGCAGGCCGTACCGCACCAAGGACGGCTACATCGCCGCCCTCATCTACAACGACAAGCACTGGAACGCATTCATCGAGTCGGTCGCCCCGGCCTGGGCGTCGGATTTGTACGCGACGCTCGAATCGCGGGCACACCAGATCGACACCGTCTACGGTCTGGTGGCGCAGACGTTGGAGGAGCGCACCACCGATGAGTGGCTGGAGCTGTTCGGAGAGTTGGAGATTCCGGCGGCGCCACTGAACACCCCGGATGCGTTGTTCGACGATCCGCATCTCAACGCGGTGGGGCTGTTCGAGACGGTCGACACCCCGCACGGTCCGGTGAAGTTCCCCGGCGTGCCGACGTGGTTCTCCCGCACACCGGGCAGAGTGCGCGGACCCGCGCCGGAACTCGGGGCGGACACGGCCGCGGTTCTCGACGAGCTGGGTCTCAGTTCGGAGCGGGTGAGCTGATGGACTTCGACATGGGCAAGCAAGCCGCCGATCTCCGGGGCCAGATGCGTGACTTGGTCAAAGCGCATGTGCCGCAACACTTCCTCGGCGCATTCACCGATGACCCTGCCGACCTCGACACCGCACAGCGATTCTGTCGCACGCTCGCCGAGCGCAACCTGCTGTGCCTGGCCTGGCCCGAGGAGTTCGGCGGCGGTGGTGCTTCGGTCTGGGAGCAGACCGTCGTGCGTGAGGAGATGTGGGCGCACCACGAGCCGCGCGGCGCACAGTACATGGGCGTGAACTGGGTAGGTCCGATCATCATGCGGCACGGCACCCAGGAGCAGCAGCGCACCCACCTGCCGCCGATTGCGGCCGGTGAGGTGATCTGGTGCCAGGGCTTCTCGGAACCGGAGGCCGGCTCGGATCTGGCGTCGCTGCGCACCACGGCCCGGCCGGACGGAGACGGGTGGCTGGTCAGCGGCCAGAAAATCTGGACGTCCTACGCGACGATGGCGCAATGGTGCTTTCTGCTGGCCCGCACCTCCAAAGGTGAGAAGAAGCAGCAGGGTCTGACGATCTTCCTTGTGCGGATGGACGATCCGGCGATCACCGTGCGCCCGATCAGGTGCATGATGGGTCCGCACCATCTCAACGAGGTGTTCTTCGACGAGCTGCGCGTGACGCAGGCGGACGTGCTCGGCACCGTCGATCACGGATGGTCCATCGTGCAGGACGTCATGTCCTTCGAACGGGTCGGCATCGCACGCTACGCCCGATGCGAGCGGCTGCTCGTCGCCGCGCCGGCTGTGCTGGGGCAGCGGTGGGAATCGCTGCCTGCCGAGTTGCGCGGGCGGTGGGTGCGCATGCTCACGCACTGTCGCCGGGCGCGACTGCTCGCCTACCGGGTGGTCGCCCAGCAGAGCAGCGGACGGATCACCCCCGGGGATGCATCGGCCTACCGCATCGCGGTGACGAAACTCGACCAGGACAGCGCCGAGGTTCTCATGGATATCGCGGCGGAGGTGCGCCGCGATGACGATCGCGCGGCCTGGTTCCTCGGCGAGGTGGAGGATCACTGGAGGTACTCGCAGGCCTCCACGGTGTCGTCGGGAAGTGTTGAGATGCAGCGCATTCTGCTGTCGCGTTCGATGCTGGCGGCGGCCAGATGATCCTGGACCTCTCCGATGACGCTTTGGAATTCGGTCGTCAGGCGCTGCACGCCTTCGAATCCGCGGGTGGCGACCGGCTGGTCGAGCAAGCCGAGGCGGCCCCCGAGACGCGGGCATCGCTCGTCGGCCCGGTGCTGGACGGGCTCGGCGCGTGGGAGCTCGAACCGCGCACCGACAGCGACGGAGTCGAAGCCGCCGCAGCGCTGTGCCGCAGCGCCGGCTACTGGGCGCTGCCGTATCCCGTCGCCGAACGGCTCGCCGCGCCCACGGACATCGATGCCGACGGACTGGTCGTCATCGGCGGAGCCCGCCCTTCGGCCGGCATCGCCGGCATCGACCTGCGCTGGGTCGCAGTCGATCTCGACGGTCGCCGGTCGAAGGTCACCCGCCTCGGCGCCACCGGTGCCGGCTTCGTCGCCGAGCTGGAAACCGAGGCCCTCGACAACGGCGGCGCCCGCGACGTCGCGCTCGGTCTGGTACTGCCGTGCTGGACACTGCTCGGCATGCTCGACCGCGCGATCGAGCTGACGGTGGCGCACGTCAGCCTGCGCAAGCAGTTCGGCCAGACGCTGGCGACGTTCCAGGGGGTGCAGTTCCAGCTCACCGATGCCGAGGTCGAACGCAGCGGCACCGACATTCTCGCCAAGCACGCACTGTGGGCCGTGGCCACCGACCAGCCGCACGCCCTCGACGACGCCCTCGCGCTGCGGATGGCCGCGATCGAAGCGGCCGACGTCATATTCCGGGTGTGCCACCAGCTGCACGGCGCGGTCGGCTTCTGTGACGAGACCCGGCTGTCCTGGCTGTCGCGCTACAGCCAGCCGTTGCGCCGCTTACCTTTTGGCCTGTCGGCTACCCGGGACCATCTGACCGGCACGGCGGGCCGCCGCGGGCTGACAGGGCTCTACGCATGAGCGGCGTCGACGGCTTCCGTGCCGAAGTCAGGGCCTGGTGTCGCGACCACATCCCGAAGGGCTGGCGGGCCGCCCAGACCGGGGTGAGCGACGACGAATTCGTGCGCTTCCAGAAGGCGTGGTTCGCCGAACTGCACAGCGCCGGATACGCGGTGCCGCACTGGCCTGCCGAATGGGGCGGCGGCATGAGTGTCGAGAACCAGGTGGTGCTCTATCAGGAGCTGGCCGCCCACGACGCTCCCCGCCTCGTGCTCGCCTTCGTCGGAATTCACCACGCGGCATCGACTCTGCTCGTCGCCGGTACCGACGAGCAGCGCCGACGCCACCTGCCCGCGATCCTGGACGGCGAGATCTGGGTGCAGGGTTTCTCCGAACCCGAGGCCGGATCCGACCTCGCTGCGCTGCGGACCACTGCGCAGCGGCGCGGTGACGAATTCATCGTCAGTGGGCAGAAGCTCTGGGCCAGCGGCGGCCTGCACGCCGACTGGTGCCTGCTGCTGGCCCGCACGGATCCCGAAGCGCCCAAGCGGAAGGGCATTTCGTACTTCCTGCTCGACATGGCCACCCCGGGCGTCGAGGTGCGCCCCATCCGTAACGCCATCGGCGATTCGCATTTCTGCGAGATCTTCCTCGATGACGTGAGGATTCCGGCGGCCAACCTGATCGGCGCAGAGAACCAAGGCTGGCAGGCGGCGCAGGAGACATTGGGCGCCGAGCGCGGCATGACGATGCTCGAACTCGCGGAGCGACTCGGCAATGCAGGCTTCCAATGGCTCGTCGAGTCCGCCGACCTCAACGACCCGATCGTCGCCGACCGTCTTGCACAACTCGAAACCGAACTCACCGCGCTGCGCGGCATGTGCCGGCGCCTCGTCGAAAAGGGGCCGTCCGGGCCCGCTGACCCATCCATCGTCAAGCTGTACTACAGCGAACTGCTGCAGCGCCTCACCGATTTCGGCGCCGAGATCGGCGGCCCCGCCGCTCACACCGTGTTGGCCAAGCCGATGTCGAGCGGGTGGGAATCCGGGTCTTGGGTACTGGATTTCGTCGGCTCGTGGGAGTGGACGATTCCCGGCGGCGCCAGCGAGATCCAGCGCACGATCATCGCCGAACGCGGGCTGGGATTGCCCCGAGAGCCGAGTGTGGCGTGAGCACCTTCACCGAGTTCCACGACGAGTTGTGCTCGGTCGCCAACGACCTGCTCGCCAAGGACCGTGAGATCGACTGGTCGGTTCTCGTCCACGCCGGCTGGACCGGGCTGGAGGTGCCGGAGAGCGCCGGCGGTGCCGGGGCCACGTTCACCGAAACGGCACTGATCCTGCGCCAGATCGGGCGGGCCGCCGGCGCGAACCACTATCTGGGCAGTGCGGCGCTGGCGGTGGCTGCGCTGCAGCACGCCCCGGACGAGCTGCTCGCCGCCGTCGCCGACGGCAGCAGCCGCTTCGCGGTCGTCACCGATCAGTTCGACGCCGCTTCGGGAAAGGTCACGGGGCGAGCCGAATTCGTCCCCGATGCGGTCGACGCGGACCGGTTGCTCATCCTCGTCGACGGCGGTGTGGCCGTCGTCCCCGCATCCGCGGTGACCGTCAGCGCACAGCCCGTCGTGGACGAGACTCGGGCGTTGGCGACCGTAAGCGCCGACGGGGCGGTTCCCGAGGTGATCGTGCCGTCCGACTGTGCCTCCGCGGTCGTTGATCGAGCCACGGTCGCCATCGCCGTCGACAGCCTCGGGATCGCCGAGCAGATGCTGGAATCCACAGTCGATTACGTGAAGATGCGGCACCAGTTCGGACGGCCGATCGGATCATTCCAGGCGGTCAAACACGCGTGTGCCGACATGCTGGTTGCCATCGAGGTCTCCCGCCAACTCGTGGCAGACGCGGTTGCAGCCGTCGGCGACGGCGCCGATGCAACGGTTCCCGCGGCGATGGCGAAGTCCCACACCTGTTCGGCCGCAGTGCACATCGCGGGCAAGGCCATGCAGCTGCACGGCGGCATCGGCTACACGTGGGAGAGCGGAATCCACACCTACCTCAAGCGCGCCACCCTGAACCGGTCACTGTTCGGTTCGCCTGCAATGCAACGCAAACGACTCTCACAGCGCTACCACTAGAAGGAGTACTCATGGGCGTACCCGTGTACAAACGCATTCTGGACCTCTTCGAGGCCGAAGGCGTCAACACCTTGTTCGGCATCCCCGATCCCAATTTCGTGCACATGTTCACCGAGGCGGAAGCCCGCGGCTGGTCGGTGGTCGCACCGCACCACGAACTAAGCGCCGGCTTCATGGCCGAGGCGGCGTCGCGGATGACCGGCAAGCCGGGGCTGTGCATCGGCACTCTCGGGCCGGGTATGGCCAACATCGCAGGAGCAATCCAGTGCGCGCTCGTCGAGAACTCACCGGTGATCTTTCTCGGCGGACAGCGGGCGCGTGTCACCGAGCGGCGGGTGCGTCGCGGTCGCATCCAATTCGTGCAGCAGGAACCACTTTTCGAGGCGTCGGTGAAGTTCAGCAGCTCGATCGAATACGCCGACCAGACCGACGAGATCATCCGCGAGGCCATCCGTCGGTCGATGTCCGGCACCCCGGGTCCCAGCTACGTCGAGTACCCGTCGCATGTCATCCTCGAAGAGCTCGACGTACCGGATCCGTTGCCGCCCCATCGCTACCGTCTCGCCAACCAGGGAGCCGGGGCCGCCGAGGTCGCGAGGGCGGCCACGCTCATCCGCGAGGCCAGGAGTCCCATCCTGCTGGTCGGCCACGGGGTGCACACCTCACGCACCCAGCAGGAGGTCAAGCAGCTCGCCGACCTGATGAACTGCCCCGTCATCCAGACCTCCGGCGGCACCTCCTACATCCCGGGACTGCAGGACCGGACATTTCCCTACCTGTTCTCCCCGGCGGCGAACCAGGCCGTCGAGGAATCCGACCTCTGCGTCGCGCTGGGCACCGAGCTCGGCGAGCCCATGCATTACGGCCGGACCCAGCACTGGGCGGGCAACGACGCAAACCGCAAATGGGTGTACGTCGAACAAGATCCGACCGCCATCGGCGTCAACCGACAGTTCGACGTGCCACTCGTCGGCGACCTGCGCGGTGTCGTGCCGCAGCTCGTGCAGGCGCTCAAAGACACTCCGCGGACACCGTCGCCCAACCTCGAGACGCTGATCAAAGCCGACGCCGAGGAGCTTGCGCAACTCGCCGAGAACGCGCCGTCTGGTCGTTCCCCGATCCACCCGGCGCGCTACGTCGTCGAGTCGACCAAGGCCTTCAACGAACTTGAGGACCCGATCATGGTTCGTGACGGCGGAGCCACCGTCATCTTCGGTTGGACGTACTCGCAGTCCAAACCGCGCGACGTGATCTGGAATCAGAACTTCGGTCACCTCGGGACGGGACTGCCGTACGCCGTCGGCGCGTCGGTCGCCGAGGGTGGCAGGCGACCGGTCATGCTGCTGACAAGTGATTCGGCGTTCCTGTTTCACATCGCCGAGCTCGAGACGGCGGCGCGGCTGAATCTGCCGCTGGTGTGCGTGGTGGGTGTCGACCATCAGTGGGGCCTTGAGGTCGGCGTGTACAAGCGCACGTTCGAGCAGCCCTCGCCGCAGCCCGGAGTGCACTGGAGCAAGGACGTCCGGATGGACAAGATCGCCGAAGGCTTCGGCTGCCACGGCGAATACGTCGAGAAGGAGGACGAGATCGGGCCCGCGATCGCGCGCGCCTACGCCAGCGGAAAGGTCGGCGTGGTGCACGTGTGCATCGACCCGAAGGCGAACTCCGAGGAAATGCCCAAATACGACCGGTTCCGCACCTGGTATGCCGAAGGCACCCAGTAACTCTGCGATGTGAGGAAGACTGCACGCTATGCGCGATTACCTGAAGCACTACATCGACGGCCAGTGGGTGGAGCCGGTGCGGCCCAACGCCCTGGAGGTCGACAACCCGACCACCGAAGAAGTATCCGGCCGTATCGCCCTGGGCTCCTCGGCCGATGTCGACCTCGCGGCCACCGCGGCCCGGCGGGCGTTCGCCACCTGGTCGCAGTCCACGCGCGAGGAGCGTCTCGACCTGCTCCAGGCCATCATGGGTGAGTACCAGAAGCGTGTCGGTGACCTCGCCGAAGCGGTCACCGAGGAGATGGGAGCGCCCGCCTCCCTGGCCGCGGGCCCACAAGTGAATCTCGGTCTCGGTCACCTGGCCACCGCGATCGACGTCTTGAAGAACTTCCAGTTCGAGGAGCAGCACGGCAGCACGCTGGTGGTCAAGGAGCCCATCGGGGTCTGCGGGCTCATCACGCCGTGGAACTGGCCGATCAACCAGATCGCCTGCAAGGTCTACCCGGCACTGGCGACCGGGTGCACGATGGTGCTCAAGCCCTCGGAGGTCGCCCCGTATTCGGCGCAGATCTTCACCGAGATCCTCGACGCCGCAGGGGTGCCCGCCGGGGTGTACAACCTCGTCTACGGGGACGGGCCGGGCGTCGGGGTCCCGCTGTCCAGCCACCCCGACATCGACATGGTGTCGTTCACCGGGTCCACCCGCGCCGGCATCGAGGTGGCCCGCAACGCCGCGCCGACGGTCAAGCGGGTCACCCAGGAGCTCGGCGGTAAGAGCCCCAACATCGTGCTCGACGACGAGGACTTCGCCAAGAGCGTCACCGCGGGAACGTCGGTGATGATGATGAACAGCGGACAGAGCTGCAACGCGCCGTCGCGCATGCTGGTGCCGAACTCCCGCATGGACGAAGCCATCGCGATCGCCCGCGAGGTTGCGGGTGCCGTCAAGGTCGGTGACCCCGAGGACAAGAGCGCGATCGGGCCGGTGGCGTCCAAGGCGCAGTTCGACAAGATCCAGGGGCTGATCCAGAAGGGCATCGACGAGGGGGCCACGCTCGTCGTCGGCGGCACCGGCCGACCCGACGGCATCGACAAGGGCTACTACGTCAAGCCGACGGTGTTCGCGAACGTCACCAACGACATGACGATCGCACGCGAGGAGATCTTCGGCCCGGTGCTGTGCATCCTCGGCTACGACGACATCGACCAGGCCGTCGAGATCGGCAACGACACCGACTATGGCCTCGCCGGCTACGTGTCCGGTGCCGATCTGGACAAGGCGCGCTCCGTGGCCCGACGGATCCGCGCCGGTTCCGTCGCGATCAACCACGGCTTCGACATGGCCGCGCCGTTCGGCGGTTACAAGCGCAGCGGCAACGGCCGCGAGTGGGGACAATTCGCATTCGACGAGTATCTGGAGACCAAGGCCGCCCTCGGTTACGCCCCGGCGTGACTCGGTGATTTGGGTGTGCTCGGTCGCGCCTACTGCAACTGAGCACGCCGAGATCGCAAAAGGAGCAGGGCCCATGTACGAGTACGGAATCGATTTCGACGCGGTCGAGGCCATCGACATCCACACCCACGTCGAGGTCGACAGTCACGGCCACCAGGCTTATGACGACGTGCTCGTCGAGGCGACCGCGAAGTACTTCAAGATGCCCGAAGGCGTCACCGCGAGCGTGGATTCGCTCGCCGACCAGTACCGGCGGCACAACACCGCCGCGGTCGTGTTCACGATCGACGCGCGCCACGGCATGCGGCACGCCCCCAACTCGATCGAGGATCTCGTCGCGGGCGCGGCACGCAACAACGACGTACTGATTCCGTTCGGATCGGTCGACCCGTGGCAGGGCCGCCATGCCGTGCACCGCGTGCACGAACTGGTCCGCGATTTCGGCGTCAAGGGCTTCAAGTTCCACCCCAGCATGCAGGCCTTCGAGCCCAACGACCGTGCCTACTACCCGATCTATCACGCGATCGCCGAAGCGGGCGTGCCCGCGCTGTTCCACACCGGACAGACGGGCATGGGCGCCGGGCTCCCCGGCGGGCATCGCATCAAGCTCCGCTACAGCGACCCGATGCTGCTCGACGACGTGGCTGCCGACTTCCCCGAGCTGACGATCGTGATGGCCCACCCCGCGGTGCCGTGGGTCGACTCACAGATCGCGATTGCCGGCCACAAGGCGAACGTCTACATCGACCTCTCCGGCTGGTCGCCGAAATACTTCCCGCCTCAGCTCGTGCACGCGATGGGCCGCCAGCTGCGCACAAAAGTGCTCTTCGGCACCGATTTTCCGTACATCCAGATCGACCGCTGGCGTCGCGACTTCGACACGCTCGACGTCGACCCGGCGGTGATCCCGCTGATCTACAAACAGAACGCGCTGACGGTGCTCGGCGTGGCCACCTGAGCGCGAGCAGACACAAACTCGCACGAGATCGCACAAGAACATGCGAGTTTGCGTCTGCTCGGCACAGCTACTTGGTGGGGTCGTGTCCCCAGTTCATCAGTGAGTATCGCCAGTCGGAGTGCTCGACGTCCTTGGACGGACCCTGCGCGCGGTGCCGGTGGACATAACCGACGACTTTGCGCATGTGCGCGTAGTCGTCGTCGGACAGTTCGGCCTTCTTGGTGCCGAGAATCTCGACGATGCGCCGTCCGCTGCGGTGTCCCGTGGACTCGCCGCCGCCGGATGACTTCTGTCCGACGGCTTTCGACTCCTCGGTGTCCAACCACTTCTTGAGCTCGGAGGCGGTCATGTTGACCGCGTCCTCGAAGTCGTCGTACGTGCCCTTGTCGTCGCTCACGACTTCTTCTTCAGCGCATCGGGCTTGTGAACGGCATCGTTGCCGCTCTTGTCGCTGCGCACCCGGTATTGCGGCTCGTCCTGGGATGCCCGCACTGTGCGGCCGGCCGCTTCGGTGTCGGACGTGATCTTTTCCTCGACGGTTCCCTCAGCGGTACTGCCGTGGCTTTGCCAGGTAACTTTGTCGCCCTTTTTGAAATCATCCTTGCTCACACAGTGGTTGTTACCCGTAGCGGCAGCCGCTACTCCTGGAGCACGTCTCGCGTGAGCCGACCGCATCCGGGTAGCTATCGTGGCGTTCGACGGATCGGAGTGTACGAGGGGGATCCATGACGAAGTTTCCGAACGTGGTGGTCACCGGGATGGCCATGACGACAGCGCTGGGAACCGACGCCGAGACGACATGGCAGGCGCTGCTGGAAGGGCGCAGCGGTATCCGCACGCTGGAAGACTCGTTCATCGAGGAGTTCGACCTGCCCGTTCGTATCGGCGGGCACCTGCTGGAGACGTTCGACGAGGAGTTGACCGCCGAGGAGAACTACACACTCTCCTACGTGCAGCGCATGGCTGTGGTGCTGGGTCGTCGCGTGTGGGAACACGCTGGATCGCCGGACGTCGATCCCAATCGCCTCGCGGTGTCGATCGGCACCGGGATGGGCGGCGTCGAGGAGCTCGCCTTCGCCTACGACCACCTCCGGGAGGGCAGGCTCGACCAGGTCAACCCCACCGTGGTGCAGCAGTATGCACCCAGCGGACCTTCGGCGGCGGTCGCCTTGGAGCGTCATGCGCGCGCCGGGGTGTTGTCGCCGGTGTCGGCATGTGCGTCCGGATCCGAAGGCGTGGCCCAGGCCTGGCGGCAGATCGTCTTCGGTGAGGCCGACATCGCGATCTGCGGTGGCGTGGAAGCGCGCATCGAAGCCGTCCCGATCGCAGGGTTCGCGCAGATGCGCATCGTGATGTCGACGAACAACGAGGATCCGGAGGGGGCGTGTCGCCCGTTCGACAAAGATCGCGACGGATTCGTCTTCGGCGAGGGCGGTGCGCTGCTGGTCATCGAGACCGAAGAGCACGCCAAGGCCCGTGGGGCCACGATCCTCGGCAGGCTGATGGGCGCCAGCATCACTTCCGACGGCTTCCACATGGTCGCGCCTGACCCCAACGGGAAGCGGGCCGGCTACGCGATGTCCCACGCGGTCGAGCTGGCCGGGCTCTCCGCAACCGACATCGACCACGTCAACGCCCACGCCACCGGTACGTCGGTCGGCGACGTCGCCGAGGGGGTGGCGATCAACAATGCGCTCGGCGGGCACAAGCCCGCGGTCTACGCTCCGAAGGGCGCACTCGGGCACTCGGTCGGAGCCGTGGGTGCTGTCGAGTCGATCCTGACGCTGCTGGCGCTGCGGGACGGCGTGATCCCCCCGACCCGCAATCTGAAGAACCTCGATCCGGAGATCGACCTCGACGTCGTCGCCGGAGAGCCGCGCCGCGGGAGGTTCGAGTACGCGATCAACAACTCATTCGGGTTCGGCGGCCACAACGTCTCGTTGGTGTTCGGCCGGGCCTGACGCGCCGACCCCCTGCCGGAATTGCATTCCAGCAGGCAAAGTTCGAGTGTGGAACTGCTGGAATGCAATTCCGGCGGGGGTGGGTCAGGCCTTGACGAGCGTGAACTGTCCCAGTTCGCTGATGCGGCGGTTGAAGAAGTCGCTGCACCCGGTCAGATACTTCATGTAGCGCTGGTAGACCTCTTCGGAGGTTGCCGCGACAGCCTCCTCGTGGTGGGCTTCCAGAGCCTCCGCCCAGGTGTCCAGCGTCCGCACGTAGTGCTCGTTGAGGAACTGCGTCTGCTCCAGCGTGAATCCGGCGTCGGCGGACAGGGCGACGATGTTCTCTTCGCCGGGCACCGAACCGCCGGGGAAGATCTCCTTGGCGATGAAGCGCATGAACTTCAAATCGGACATCACGATCGGAATGCCCAACTCCGGCCACTTCTTCAGCGGGTGTCCCAGAATCGCCTGCAGCAGGAAGCGCCCTCCGCTGGGCAGCACGCTGCTGCACATTTTGAAGAAGGGCGCATAGCGCTCCTGTGGGAAGGCCTCGATCGCCTCGATGCTGATGATGCGGTCGACCGGCTCGTCGAACTGCTCCCAGCCGCGTAGCAGGATCCGCCGGGACCGCTCGGTGTCCATCCCGTCGAGCAGTTCCTGGGCGTACTTGCACTGATTGCGGCTCAGCGTGAGCCCGATGACGTTGACGTCGTACTTCTCGATCGCCCGCTGCAGCACCGATCCCCAGCCGCAGCCGATGTCGAGCAACGTCATGCCCGGTTCGAGATTCAGCTTGCCCAGCGAAAGATCGATCTTCGCGACCTGAGCCTCGGCGAGCGTCATGTCGTCACGCTCGTAGTACGCACAGCTGTAGGTCCTGGACGGATCCTGGAACAGGCCGAAGAAGTCGTCCGAGAGGTCGTAGTGAGCTTGAACCTCCGCGAAGTGAGGCTTCATGTCGTCGCCACTCTCGGGCGGCTGCTGCACCCTGCTCCCGGTCATCCCCGGCCGACCTCCATATCAGGTAACGCGTGTGGCCAAATTACTACACGGCCGTCAGTTACTGCTTTTCCAAAGTGAATTGGACGACGTCGGTGTAGCCGTCGCGGAACAGGTCGGCGCAACCCGTCAGGTACTTGTAGAACCGCTCGTAGATCTCCTCGGAGGTGATCTCGATGGCCTCGTCCTTCTTTTCCTTCAGGTTCGCGGCCCACGTGTCGAGTGTCTTCACATAGTGGGGCTGCAAATGCTGCTCGCGGGTGACGGTGTAGCCGTTGCGGGTCGCGGCGTCGGTGACCTGCGCTGCCAGCGGCAACCGTCCGCCGGGGTAGATCTCGTCCATGATGAACTTGATGAAGCGCACCTTCGACATGGTCAGCGGCAGCTTCTTGGCTTTGATCTCTTCGTCACTGGGGATGATGATCGTGTGCAGCATCTGCACACCGTCTTCGGGCATCCAGCTGTAGGTCTTCTTCATGTAGTCGTCGTACTTGTTGAAGCCGAAATGCTCGAATGCGCCGATCGACACGATCCGGTCGACCTTGCCCTCGAAGTCCTCCCACGGCTGCAAACGGACTTCCATGCTGCGGGTGGTGTCGATGTTGGGGAACCGGTTGGTCTCGATGTGCTGCTTCTGGTTCTCCGACAGCGTCAGGCCGATGACGTTGACGTCGTACTTCTCCACGGCGCGCTGGATGGTCGAGCCCCAGCCGCAACCGATGTCGAGCAGCGTCATGCCGGGCTCGAGGCCGAGCTTGCCGAGCGACAGGTCGACCTTCGCGAGCTGAGCCTGCTCGAGCGTGTAGTCGTCCTTCTCGAAATAGGCGCAGCTGTAGGTCTGCGACGGGTCCTGCCAGAGCTTGAAGAACTCGTTCGAGATGTCGTAGTGGAATTGGACTTCCTTCTTGTCCGACCCACGCGTGTCCGACGCCGACTTCGACAGCCACGCGGACTTGGCGGTGGCGTTCGGACCTTCGGTTGAAGTATTCGGCATGCGACCCATTCCTGTCTGCAAAGTGCTGTTGCGACGTGACATGGCCCGGCTGTCTGTTCAACTCGGCCTTGACCCGCTCTAGGGGTGTGCACCTCCATGAGGCGAACACCGCGGCTTCGCCGACCATACCCGCCTGACGACGAGCGGGTCGAGGCGGCTCGCGTGGTGCGAGGTGCCGATCTGCTTGCCTCGCGCAGCGGTCCGCCGCAGACAAGGATGGGCCCCATGCCCGGCGAACACCAGGACACCACAACCCCGACGATCTATGTCAAGGCGTGCATCAACGGTGCGCGGACACCCGACCAGCATCCGAACCTGCCCGTCAGCCCCGCGCAACTCGCGGCCGAAGCCGTCGCCGCTCATCGCGCGGGCGCGAAGGCCGTCCACATGCATCCCAAGAACACCGACGGAAGGGATTCGCTGCTCGCTGCCGAGGTGGACGCCGCCGTCGCCGCGGTGCGCGAGGCGTTGCCGGGGTTGCCGCTTGGTGTCACCACAGGGTTCTGGGCTCTGCCCGATGCTCAGCAGCGTCTGGACGCGGTGGCCGGCTGGGCGGTGTTGCCGGACTTCGCGTCGCTGAACTGGCATGAACCCGGTTCGCCGGAGTTGGCGCGGTTGCTGCTCGACCGGGGACTGGGAGTGGAGGTCGGCATCTTCCACGCCGAGGCGGCGCGGTCCTGGGCGGCCTCCGACATCGCCGCGCACTGTATGCGCGTGATGATCGAGCTGGGTGCCGACGGCGACGCCGCCACCGCCGACGAACTCCTGGCGCTCGTGGCCGGGGCGGAGTCGCCCGCACCGGTCCTGCTGCACGGCCTCGACGAAAGCTGTTGGCCGCTACTGCAACACGCGGGGCTGCGGGGTGTGCAGACCCGCATCGGCCTGGAAGACACCCTGACGATGCCCGACGGGTCGGTCGCCGCAGGGAACGCCGAACTCGTGTCGGCGGCGGTCGACCTGCTCAGTCGGTAGGGGGTGCGAGAACGAAGTCGGCGAAGTCGAAACCGGGCACCACGACACAGCTCACCAGACAGGGCTGGTCGTCGCGCGGTTTCGCCCGCTGCCAGTGCCCCGGCGGTACGACGAACTGCGGGTGCTCGCCGGCCATGATGTCGGCGCCGAGGACATGGGTGGCGGCGGTGTCCTGACTCGATCCGACTTCGAGCAACAGCGGCCCGCCCGAGTGATAGAGCCACAATTCGGCGCTGCGCACCGTGTGCCAGGCGGACTGCTGACCCGGCATGAGGAGGAACAGGATCGCGGTCCCGGCGTTGCGGGGGCCGGTGTAATCGGGCGGCAGAACCGACTGTGGGACCGTCAGTTCGCTGCGCCAGGTCTCCCGAAACCAGCCGCCCTCGGGATGCGGCGAGAGGTCGAGACGACGCGCCCATTCGGGAAGATCGCTCATCGGCTCACCCTAGTAGTCTTCTGCGCATGGCTCGCGCGCTTCCGGGGTGGCTGGTCGCGCTGTCCGCGCTAGCCGTCGCGGTCAGCGCCTGGCTGCCGTGGCTGACGTCGGCCGAGAGCGGGGGACGCGCCAACGCCATCGGGGGGGTGGCCGGCGCCATGCCGGTGCCTCCTCCCGGATTCGGGGTGGGTCAGTTGGTCGTGCTGCTGGCGTCGACGCTGGTGGTCGCGGGCGCCATGGCCGCGCGCGGCATCTCCGGTCGGCTGGCATCGTCGGCTGCGCTGGCGATCTCGCTTGTGTTGGTGGCGCTGGCGGTCTGGTACTACCGGCTCTACGTGTACCCGCCGGTGTCCGCCGGTTACGGCCTCTACGTCGGCGGTGCGGTCGCGCTGGTCGCCGTGGTGCTGTCGGTGTGGACCATGCTCGCGGCATGGGCGCGATGAGCGCGTTTGTCGAGCCGATCACGCTGACGGGTGAGCGCTTCGTCACGCTTGAACCCCTTGCTCGCGAACATCTTCCGGAGATCGAGTCGGAAGTCGCCGGTGGTGCGCTCGATTCGTTGTGGTTCACCGGGGCGCCGAAGTCGACGAGTGCGCAAGACTGGGTGGCGGCGCGCCTGGCCGCTCAGACGCCCGACACCGGGCTGACGTTCGTGGTGCGCGACCACGCCGGCGCACTGATCGGATCGTCGAGCTATCTCAACGTCGACGGCCCCAACCGCCGGCTGGAGATCGGCTACACCTGGTATGTCGACCGGGTTCGGCGCACGGGCGTCAACACCGAGTGCAAGCTTCTGATGCTCGGGCATGCCTTCGACGTGTTAGGTTGTGTCGCCGTCGAATTCCGCACTCACTTCTTCAACGCGGCGAGCCGCGACGCGATCGAGCGCCTGGGCGCCAAGCTCGACGGCGTGCTGCGCAGTCATCAACTGTTGCCCGACGGGTCGCGGCGCGACACCGTCGTCTATTCGATCCTCGACATCGAGTGGCCCTCGGTCCGCAACAACCTGCTTTTCCGGTTGAACCGGGGCGACCGGCGCCGAATCTGAACCTTTGGTCGCGATCTCAGCAAAAACTCAACCATAAGCTCAGTTTGGGCGCGTCAGCCTGGGCCCAGGTCGACGTCGGCGGTGGATTCGACCCGCGCGGTCCGACCCGGGGCGGCCTGGTGTTCCCAATACAGATTCGTGTGCGCGATCACCGCCTCGACCGCAGGCGCACCCCAGTGCGTCTTGTCGCCCGCGGTGTGCGCGTCACCCACAAGGGTGACGTCGTAGCCGCGGGTGAAGGCACCGTGCAGGGTTGAGCGCACACACGCGTCGGTCTCCGAACCTGTGACGACGAGACGCCCAACCTGACGTTCGGCGAGCACGTCCTCCAAATCGGTGGCCTCGAACGAATCGCCGTAGTTCTTGTCCACCACCGGCTCGTCGGCTCCCGGGACGAGGTCCGGGACGATCTGCCAGCCCTCGCTACCCTTCGCGAGATCCTCGTCGTGGTGGCGTACCCACACCACGGGAACGCGTTCGCGGCGCGCCCTGTCCACGAGCACGGCGATGTTGGCGACGACGTCGTCCCGCCGGTAGGCCCCGTCAACGACGGCATTCTGCACGTCGACGACGAGAAGCGCGCTGTTGGGCCGGTTTTCGAGGGTGGTCATGGCTCCATTGTCTACGAGACCGGTTGGATCTGGGCGCCGCGCAAGCGGGCGCGGCACTGGTCGCAGACCAGGGCCGGGGTGAATCGCCGGCCGCAGGTCGTGTGCGTCAGGATGACGGCCGCACCGTCGGGGGACGAAAACCACCGCTGAGCCCACGCGAGTGCGCACACCAGGACCGGAAAGAATGCGCGCCCTTTCTCGGTGAGCCGGTACCGACCCTCGCTCTGAATCAGGATTCCTTCCTCGGTGAACACGCTCAGTCTGTCGGCGATCGTCACCGGCGGCGCGCCCAGCTGAGTCTGGAAATCGGTGAAGCGGCCGACGCCGACGAATGCGGCGACGAGCAGTGCGAACCCCCAACGGTCACCGATGACGCTTATGGTCTGCGGGAACAGCGCGGCGGCGCCGCAGCGACGGGCGGACGAGCGCCGACGGGTGGCACCCGACGGAATGGAGCGATCCCAGGATCCGCTCGGACCCCACTGTGCGGCAATGCTTTTGTCGTCGGAGAACTCGTCGCACGCTCGGCAGACCACCCGCGGGGCGAATTCTTCCCCGCATACTGTGTGGCGCATTCGGGGCAGGGGTTCGGGGTGGTCGGGGATCCAACGCCGCTCCCACTCCCAGATCGAGGTCAGCATCGGCCACAGTGAGCGGCTCATCGGGGTGACCAGATATTCGGAACGTGGCGGATTGAGCTGAAACTCGTTGCGGGACAGAAGTCCTGCTCCGGTCAGCGACCGCAGTCGGTTCGACAGCACGGCGTTGGATACCGGGAGCTCGGCAACGAAATCGCGATAGCGGCGAGCACCCAGCAGGGCGCGCTGCACGATCAGCAGCGTCCACTCGTCGCCGAGCAGGCCGAGCATCCGCGCGACGGCGTTGGGTTCGCTCACAGGCCGATCGCGGCGGCAGCGGAGTCGCGCTCTCGCCAGCGGGGGAGGTCGTCGCCCGGTGCCCACGTCGAATGGGTTCCGCTGGAGATCCGTTCGGGCAGTCGAATTGTGCAGACCGGACCGTCTTCGACACGCGCGGCGTCGAACACCAGACAGTATGAGGCGTCGACGTTCATGTCGGTGGTGAGCGTGACCAGGTAACCGTCATCTTCGGCGCTGCTGCCCACCCGGGGCGCCATCGCGGTCTCGCTTCCGTAAACCCCTTCCCCGAACGCGTAGCGCTGTTCGGAGCCGGTGTGCAGATCATGCCTGATTAGCCCGTCGAACAGGAACCAGGAGGGCTTACCGGTCGCGGCATAGGTGTAGCGGTAGGGGCGACCGGCGTTCGCCGGGTTGATCATGCCGAATTCGCTGATGCTGTCGGTCATCTGCTCTTCGCGCACCGCGCCGGTCTTCAGGTTGAACCGCCATCGGTGCAGCCGGGCCTGCATGCGATCGAGCGCGAGGAAGCGGAATGCACGTTGCCACCGATTGCCCATGCCGTTGTCGGCGGGCTCGGGATCGCCTTGGAAGAAGCCGTCGAGCACGATCTCGTCGCCGTCCTCGTAGGCGTTGGGGAAGTGCAGCACGTAGGTGGGGTCGGCCTCGAACCACATGATCTGTGAGGGGTCACCCCGGCGGGGGATCACGGCGAACCGCGACGGCACCTCACGGTGGAATCTGGGTAGGTGGATGTTGTGCTCCAGCAGCGTCGTGTCCCAGAAGAGCGGAAAGTCGTTGAGGATCACGTAATTGTCTGTGAACGCCATGTCGTGGGGCAGCCGCGGACCCGGCAGTTCCACGTCGACGCCGTGCACGACGTCGCCGGTACCGTCGACCACGCCGTAGCGCAGATACGGGGCTTGCTTGCTGTAGGAGAAGAACAGCAGTTCGCCTGTGCGGTCGTCGACCTTCGGATGGGCCGACACACCCCAGTCGCAGGGGAAGCCTCCGTTCCAGGTCTCCTTGCCGAGATTCTCGGCGGTACAGGGGTCGATGCGGTACAGGTCGCCGCACTGGTAGTGGCTCGTCAGCGCCACGCCACGGTGTACGACGACGTCGGTGGACGAGGCGTCCTTCATCAATGTGCGTGCGCCCCAGCCGTAATCGCGCTGCGCCAGCTCGACCGGTTCTGCGATGCCGGGCCACAGCGGGCCGCCGGCCTCATTCTCGGCCAGGAAGCCGTCGGTACGCACGAACCTGTTGCGGTAGAACGCCTTACCATCGCGGAAGCCGACGATGTGCAGCATGCCGTCCCCGTCGAACGGGTGGTAGTTCTTCAACGCGGGGTGTAGGGGGTTCTCGGTGTTGCGCAGATATACACCGTCGAGATCGAGCGGGATCTGCCCCTCGACGACGGCCAGGTCGTCGGCGTCCCACTCGGTGGTCTGTGGGCGCCAAGGGCCGGTGCGGTAGGGGTGGTCGTCGTCGTCGGGCAGTGTCGACAGGAATTTGCCGGCGATCTCGGTCATGCTCACGATGGTCTCCCGACGACGAAGCTGACGGTGGTGGCGGTGCTGCCGCCGAAGTTCAACGTGCCGAACGCTTTTGCGCCGTCGACCTGGTAGGCGCCGGCAGTGCCGCTGACCTGCCGAGCGGCGTCCACCAGCATCCTCACCCCGGTCGCGCCGACGGGATGCCCGCCGCCGATCAGACCGCCACTGGGATTGATCGGGAGCCGACCGCCGAGCTCGATATCGCCTGCCTCGATGGCTTTCCACGATTCGCCGGGTGCGGTCAGGCCGATGTGGTCGATGGCGAGGTACTCGCTCGGGGTGAAGCAGTCGTGGACCTCGAATCCGTCGACGTCGTCGAGTGTGACGTGGGCGCGGTCGAAGGCGTCGAGGACGGCGGTGCGAACATGGGGGAACACATATCCCTCCGCGGCGTCCCGCCGCGAGCGGTCCAGCTTCTGGCGCAGGCCCAGCCCGACCGTGCGGTGGCCCCACCCGTCGATTCTGGCCAGCGGCCTCGCGGTGGGATGGTCGCGCAACCAGTCGTCGGTGACCAGGACGACGCCGGCTCCGCCGTCGGTGATCTGGCTGCAGTCGAAGCGGCGTAGTCGACCCTCGACGACCGGGTTCTGGACGTCGTCGTCGGTCAGTGTTCCGGGTACAGACCATCCGCGGGTCTGGGCGCGCGGGTTGGCGCGCGCGTTGGCGAAATTCAGCGACGCGATGGCGCGCAGGTGGGCCGGGTCGAGTCCGTAGCGGTGGTCGTACTCGGCGGCAACGGCGTCGAACATGTGGGGCCACATGAACTTGGCGTCCTCGCCCTCGTGGCCGGTCCACGCCGCGGTTCCCAGGATCGACGTCGCGGCGTCGCCGGGCACGGTTTTCTCCAGTTCCACGCCGACGACCAGTGCTGTCCGGTACGCACCGGACCGCAGGTCGGCGATGGCGGACAGGATGGCGACGCTGCCCGACGCGCATGCGGCCTCGTGGCGCACCGCCGGCGTGCCCCACAGTCCGTCCTCGACGGTGGCGGGCATGGCACCGAGGTGCCCCTGGCGCGCGAACAGTTCTCCGAAGGCGTTGGCGACGTGCACGACGCCGACCTCGCAGGCGGCGATGCGGGCCGCGTCGAGCGTCGAACTCACGATTTCGGCCGTCACTCCGGAAAAGTCCAGACCCTCACGGTCGATGTTGCGTGCGAAGTCGCTCTGATAGCCACCGAGGATCCACACGCCCGTCGAGCCCATCTCGGCACCGTACTACAACTAACAGAGTGACCAAGGGCGGACGGCCCCGCCGGCTCGACTTCTGAACCGACGAGACCTCGACAGGCGCTACTGTCGACCGCCACGCCTGTCTCACGGCTGCATTGCCCCGGCTGTCGGGAAGCAAACCCTGCTGTGTACGCCCGGCCTTCCATTTGGGATTCTGTAGCCATGACCGAACCGTCCGGCCACGAGCTCGCGCAGCGCATGGCGGAGTTGGCCCGCGCAGTGGCAGCGCCTCGCAAGGTCGAGGACGTGCTGTCCGACGTCACGGCCGAAGCGCAACGCCTGATCCCGGGAACCGACACTGCCGGTGTCCTGCTGATCGGCAAGTCCGGAAAGTGGGACTCGGTGGCGACGACGTCGGACCTGCCGCACCGGCTCGACACGCTGCAGATGAAGTACCGCGAGGGGCCGTGCTACCAGGCGGCGATCGACGATCTCATCGTGCGGACCGACGATTTCCGTACCGAGCAACGGTGGCCGCTGTACTCGCCGGCTGTCGTCGAACTCGGGATCCTCAGTGCAGTCTCGTTCAAGCTCTACACGAGCAGCCAGACCGCGGGTGCGCTGAACCTGTTCGCGACGAAGCCCAATGCGTTCGACGGGGAGGCCGAGACGATCGGTGCGGTGCTCGCCGCGCACGCGGCCGCCGCGATCCTGGCCAGCCGGGAAAGCGAGCAACTGGAGTCGGCGCTGTCGACGCGCGACCGGATCGGTCAGGCCAAAGGCATCATCATGGAGCGCTACGACGTCGACGATGTCGCGGCGTTCGAGATGCTGCGCAAGCTCTCTCAAGACAGCAACGTCAAACTCGTCGAGGTCGCGCAGAAGGTCATCGATACCAGGGGCACCTAGCGCGGTCAGTGCGAGTCGACGGCTTGGTCGCCGAGCACGCGCAGCAGACGTAGGTCGTCCAGTGCAGACGAGCCGGCCGGGGGAGTCAGCACCACGAGGTTCTGGCCGTCGTAGGTGGCGAGTACTTCGCATTCCAACGTGATCGGGCCGACCTTCGTGGCGAACGTCTTGCGCTGCATACGCCGCACCGCGACCTCGTGGCGTGCCCACAACTCCGCGAATTCGGCGCTGTTGGCAATCAGTGCCTCGATCAGCTCGCGGACGTCGCTGTCGTGGCGGCGACGAGCCCAGGTGGCGCGCAGGTCGGCGACGGTCACCTGGCTGTGCTCGTCGTGGTCGCTGAGGGGTACGTTGGCCCGGCTGTCCGCATTGGTGAACCACTGCCACGCGATGCTTTCCTGCAACGCTCCGGTGACGGTCGTGCGGTCGCCCATAAGGAGCTTCGCGAGGTCATTCTGCGCAAGCAGCAGGTAGGTGTCCGAGCAGATGAACGCCGCCGCGTCGCGCATCTGGTCGAGAAGAAACAGCAGCGCCGGCCGCACATGCATCGCCGCGGCGACGCGGTCGGGAACGGCGTGGCCGGCCAGCCGGTACAGATGGTCGGTTTCATCGTCGGTGAGTCGAAGCGCGCGCGCCAGCGCCCGCACCATCTGAGGCGAGGGCTGGGTGCTGCGGGACTGTTCGAGGCGCCCGTAATAATCGACCGACATTCCTGTCAGCTGGGCGACTTCCTCGCGGCGAAGACCGACGGTGCGCCGTGGCCGGGCGCCCGTCGGCAGCCCGACGTCTTCGGGCCGCATTGCCTCGCGGCGGCGACGCAGAAACTCTGCCAGCGCCTCTCGGTCCATCCGGCCATTGTCGTCTCGATGGGCGACATCAGCCAGGGACTCGGAATCCCCGCCTGCGAGTCTCAGGCGTCGGGCATGCCGGCCGGCGGAAGCCCGCACCGGGCGCGGAAATCGGTCATCGGCTGGCGGATTCCCTGCAGTTCCGCCGCCGTGCGCGGGTTCATGTCGAGGTAGGAGTCGACCTTGGCCCGCCTCTCCTCGGGCGGAAGCCCTCGCAGGCTGGTGAAGAACCAGTTCACGTCCGGGTGGGTGAACATGTACGCCGACAACGACGCCGAGACACCGGAGAGAATGCCCGCCTGGTCTGCGACGGAGCAGTTCGGCGCCGGCGGCGGTGGCTGCGATGCGGCTGTTGCGCTGCTGCCGAACAGTGCGGCGCCGGCGAGCACCATCGCGCTTGCGGATCGGACGAGAACAGACATCACTACTCCTCTACGTGGTCGGGTCGAACATGCCGGCACTGTGCTGCCTTCATGAGTCGTCGTCTTCGCTACCGAATGCCGCGCCACCGCCATATTCGACGTCTCGCCGCTCGTTACGGGGGTTGAGGGCGATGTCGAGATCGCTGTCGTAGCAGTACAGATCCAGTTCGCACCACGGGTACTCGGTCGGGATCGGCGCTAGCAGAACCGGGCCTGCCGACGCCGCCGCGGCGGACGCCAACCCGGTGGCCACGGCTCCCGCCGCCAGAAACGGTATTGCGTAGTAGGACTTCCGCATCGCTACCTCCCGACCCGATCGCCAACGTTTCGCGAGCCGGTGCCCGGCTTACGCTGATGCTCAATCTGCCGGTCAGCTCACAGGGCGACATCCCCCGGAGTGGGTGAAATCGGTGATTGCCGGAGGTCGCTACCGTTCGCCGTCGCGAAGTACCGCGAGGGCCGTCAGGATCAAGATCTTGAGGTCGAGGATGAGCGACCAGTTGGCGATGTAGTAGTTGTCGAAGTCGGCGCGGTCGGCGATTGACGTCTGTCCGCGCAGACCGTTCACCTGGGCCCAGCCCGTCATTCCGGCTTTGACGCGATGCCGTTGGCCGTAGCGGTGAACCTGCAACTCGAAAAGATCGACGAAGTCCGGTCGTTCGGGGCGGGGACCGACGAGACTCATTTCTCCCCTGAGCACGTTGATGAGCTGGGGGAGCTCATCCAGGGAGAACCTGCGCATCCTCTTGCCGATCCAGGTGCGCCGATCGGCGCCCTCCACGCCGCCGGGTGCCGCTCCTCGATCGGGCGCGAAGGCCGCAGCGGAGCCATCTTCGGCATACATGCTGCGAAACTTGAAGCACGAGAACACATTTCCGTCGCGGCCAACGCGTTCTTGGGTGTAGAACACCGGGCCGGGCGAGTTCAGCCTTAATGCCAGTGCCAGGCCAAGAAACAGCGGAGACAGCACGATGAGGGCGAGCGCCGCGAGGACCCGGTCAAGACCGTGCTTGATGGCGAATTGCCAGCCCTTGGGATCGGTGCGGGTCAAGACCATCAGCGGGGTATCGCCGAGATGTTCGATCTGGGTGCTGTTGCCCACCGCATCGGCCAGACGAGGTACCGCGCGGACGCGCATGCCGAGCTCCTGAGCGCGCAAGGCAGTCTGCGCGAGTTGGTTGTCGGGAATCGCCGACGGCGCGATGAAAAGTTCTTCGGCCCCGGTCGTGCGGGCGGCGATCTCCAGCACAGCCGTCGATCCCAGGTACGGGACATCGCTCAGTTCTGCAGCGGGCGGCTCGACGTCGTCGAGTACCCCGACCGGCCGCAGCCCGTATTCGGGGGTTTGGCGCATGCGCGCGATGAGGTGGGTGACGAGAGGGCCCGAACCGATGATCAGCACTGGGGTGCTGAGGAGGGATCGTCGCCGAAGGCTCTTGACTGCCGACGATCGGATCAGTCTGACCAGAGGCACCACCAGCGCGGCGCACAGCCAGAGACGGACGATGACGTCGGACGGCCGAACGTACTCGCCGACGACAGTTCCCACGCTCAGGCGGTCGATTTCCAGCATCAGAACGGTCAGCGTGGCCAGGGAGGCCACTGCCACCGAAGTCACAATGGGTTCCACGTCATCGAGGAAACGAGGACTCAACCTGTACCTGTACAACGAGCGGGTTGACAGCAGCAACAGCAGAATGGGCACGAAACACCAAGTCCAAGCGGCGATCCCGCGATCGCCTACAGGACCGGGGGTCCACCAGAGCGCCAGGGCCACCGACACGGCCGCTGCCACGACGTCGAGGCTGAACGTCAGGAGGCGATATCCCGTCGTGCTGCGCAGAGTTTCGATGCGCTGAGACGAGTCGGGGACTCCATGGCGTATGGGTAACGCCGTCTCGTTCGTTGGGCTACTCGGTAGCGCTGGGTCCTTCTCGACGTCGGTGTGCATAGCGGTCCTTTGCCGTGGTTTCGACGCGTCCACTGTATGTGTGCTGGCAAACCGGCGCTTGAGTATTGAGAAGAGATCGTGGGCGTTTGCAGGAAAGGTGGTGTCGGTCGCGCCGCGGCTGGTGTGGGTGACGATATACGCGTTGTCGAGGTTTGATCTTGATGCTCAGCTGTGTTTTAGGTTATGCAATGGTTAGTTGGTCCGCTCGCGGCGGCGGGTCGACGTCGCTGAAATCGTTTGCGGCAAGCCGTCGGCATACTTGATCGGCGATGGCATTCGGATTTACTGGCTAACCCTGAATCTGGTGCATCGAGGCGTCGCGCGCCCAATTCTTTGTGCCGTTTAGCTTCACGACGGGGATTGCAGCCGATCCAGGCCGAAGCAACTGTCAAGCCTCAGCCGACCTAATACACACAGAAAGTGCCCCCGGCAGGATTCGAACCTGCGACACCGGCTTTAGGAGAGCCGTGCTCTATCCCCTGAGCTACGGGGGCGACAACCGGGGGAAGCTTACCTGGCTCCCGATCGGAGCCCACAACGGGAAAAGCCGCTTATGGCAAAAGTGTCAAAACTTTGAGTCGAGGCCGGTAGCGTGCCTGACGTGGAGCTGACACTGCAACGCATCGGCGCCTGGTCGGGCACCATCATGATCCTTCTGTACGGCGCCAGCTTCTCCGGTATCGCGCAACTCTTTCCACCTCTGTCCCCGGCGGCCCCGGCGGACGAGATCGCCACGTTCTTCGTCGACCACAAACTGTGGATCCGGTTCGGAGTGTCGGGGGCGCTGCTCAGTGCCGTTCTCGCGCTGCCATTCCTCGCGACGATCGTGCTGCGCATCCGCAGGGTCGAGGGCCATTTCGGGATGCTGTCGATGACCCAGCTGATGGCGGCGACGGTCTTCGTCCCGGCACTGCTGTTCCCGCAATTCTTCCTCGGCGTTGCGGCCTACCGTCCCGAAGAGCGTTCCGCCGAACTCACCCAGGCGCTCAACGACGTGTTCTGGCTGTGGTTCATCGGCATCGTCGGCACCATCATCATCCAGAACCTGACGCTGGCCGCCGCCGCCTTCACGGACAAGACCGACCCGCCGACCTTCCCGCGGTGGTACGGCTATCTCAACCTGTGGGTCGCCACCCTGTCGTTACCGGGATGCGTGGTGGTCGTCTTCAACGACGGGCCGCTGGCGTGGGACGGCGTATTCGCCTTCTACATACCGGGTCTCGTGCTGGTGGTCTGGCTGTTCTCCACCACCGCGGTGATGCTGAAGTCGATCAAGGCCGAGCAGAAGGCCCTCTCGGTCGAGCCCGTCCCCGCGTGACGACGACCGCTCATCCGCCGCGCGACGCGCGGCGGATCCCTGGTGAGAGCGGCACCTGGGTCTTTCTGTTCGGCGACATGCTCGTCTTCGGCGCCTTTTTCGTCACGTTCCTCGTCGAGCGCGCCACAGCGCCCGAGGTCTTCGACGCGGCCCGTACCACCTTGCACATCGGCGTCGGCGTGGTCAACACCCTGGTGCTGCTGACGAGCTCGCTGTGTGTCGTCCTGGCGCTCAACGCATTACGCGCAGGTGCGCGGCAGATCGCGACCCGCGCAGTGGCGGCGGCAATGGGTTTCGGTGTGGCATTCATCGCGCTCAAGGTCTACGAGTACGTCTCCCTCGCCGGGGCCGGTCACGGGCCCGGCGCCAACGACTTCTACCTCTACTACTTCATCCTCACCGGGCTGCATCTGTTCCACGTCTGCCTCGGACTCGGCGCGCTGTCCTTTGTCCTGAGCCAGACGCGGCGGGCCGAGCTCAGCACCACCCGTACCGCACTGGTCGAAGGGGGCGCCTGCTTCTGGCATCTCGTCGACCTGCTGTGGATCTTCCTTTTCGCGCTTCTCTACCTGGTGAGCTGATGAGAGCTTTGAATCTGCTGAAGAATCGCGCCGGCGCCAGCTGGCTGTTCCTCGTCGCCTTGACCGTCGTGTCGTGGGCCGTCGGCGCAGAACACGGCACGGGGTCGATGGTGGCCGTCCTGGTTCTCGGCATCGCCGCGATCAAGGTCCGTCTCGTCGGGCTCGACTTCATGGAGTTGCGGCACGCGCCGATCCCGCTGCGCGCCGCGTTCGAGGGATACTGCGTCGTGATGTGGGCGGTGCTGTCCGGGCTGTATCTCTGGCTCTAGCGGAGTAACTCGATCACCTTGCCGAACGCTTCGGCGTGGCGCATCTGCACGATGATGTAACTGATTCCATAGACGTCGCGGTAACCGCGAATCCGCTCGGCGATCTTGTCGGTCGTCCCCGACAACACGCCGGGGTGCCGCAGCAGCTCCTCGTCGGACAAGCCGGGCAACGAGATTCGCGGAATCGTGAGATCGGGCTGCCCCGAGTCGTCGACCGGCATCGCGGTGATCGCGACGTTGAGCTCCAACTCGCCGAACCGGTCCCCGGCGGCGTCCCGCACGAACGCGATCCGCTCCGCCAGCGGATCCTCGTCGGCCGTGGCTGCCCGGTCGCCCCCGGTGAGGCCGATGATGTCGGCCGAACGTGCCGCGATCCGCAGGACGCGGTCCCCGTTGCCCGCGATCATCAGCGGTACGTCGGGAAGGTGCTCGGCCATGTATTCGGTGGTGGCTTTCAAGTGGTCCACCCGTTCACGCGCGCTGGGATACGGGATGCCCGCCGCGTCGAATTCCTCTTTCACATAGCCCGTACCCAGTCCCAGCTCGAACCGTCCGTCGCTCAGATCGTGGAGTGCGCCGACGTCGCGGGCGAGCAGCGCCGGCCGGTAGAACGCCGAGTTGATGACGAACGTGCCGACCCGAAGGGTCCTGGTCGCCATCGCGACAGCCGTCATCACCGGGAATGGCGCGGGACCGCCCAGGTGGTCGGGAACGTGCAGCACATCGAACCCGAGGGCCTCGGCGCGACGTGCGCTGTCCTCGATCTTGGCGCGTGAGCCGGCCCGCGTGACGCCGACACCGAAGCGGAATTCCGTTGCCACATCGTGATCGTAGAGCCAGGTTTGAACCGGATAGGGCCGGGGCATTAGGCAATCGGCTTTCATCACCCCGATCCGGCCCGTCGTCGAACAATCCGACGGGCCGGATCAATATTTTCGGTTCGTTGGAGACATGGCAGACATCCCCACCCTCGGCGTCGAAGAGGAGTTCCTCCTGGTCCATCCGCAGTCCGGGGCTCCCGTCGGCCTCAATCACGAGGTCGCGAACCGCGCCGCGGACCTCGGTGTGGAACTGCAGCTCGAACTCACTAGCTGTCAGGTCGAAACGGCGACGGACGTCGTCGACGACGTCGATGAGCTTCGTGGGCACCTTGTCAGGCTGCGCAGGACTGTCGCCGACGCCGCCGAGCGCGCCGGCGCGCGTTTGCTCGCTGTCGGGTTGCCGCCCACCCTGCCGCACGACTTCCCGGTCACCGATACGCCGCGCTACAACGACATCGGCGAGCGGTTCGGCATGATCGCCCACGAGCAGGGCATCTGCGGCTGCCATGTCCATGTCGCCGTGCCCGACCGCGACGCCGCGATCGCGGTGAGCAATCGGCTGCGTCCCTGGCTGCCGTTCCTGCTCGCTCTGACGGCGAATTCGGCGATCTATCGCAACGCCGACACGGGCCACGCCAGCTGGCGCAGCGTGCTGTGGGCACGCTGGCCCAGCGCCGGACCGCCGCCGCATTTCGATTCGGCCGACGAGTTCGACGCGGCCGTCCAGATGCTGCTCCACAGCGATGTGATCCGCGACGACGGCATGGTCTATTGGGACGTGCGGCCGTCGAAGAAGTTCCCGACGGTGGAGGTACGCGTCGCCGATGTCCCGTCGACGGTGGCCGAGACGGTGTTGTTCGCCGCGCTGGTCCGCGGGTGCGTGATGACCGCGCTCGACGAGGAGAGTCGAGGTGCCCCCGTCCTGCCGCTGGCGCCGTATGCGCTCAAGGCCGCGTACTGGAAGGCCGCCCGCAACGGCATCGACGGTGACGGCCTCGACTTGGAGAACCACGTCGCGGCGCCGATGCTCGGTCTGTTGGACGCGCTCGTCGACCACGTCCGGCCCGCGCTGGAAGCCGCGGGTGACCACGAGTTCGTCACGACGGAACTGGCGAAGATCGCCGAGCGCGGCAACGGCGCGACCCGCCAGCGCCGCGCATGGGGCGAGCGCCATGACGTCGACGACGTCATCGCCGAAGCCGCGGCAGCGACTCTGGAAGCGCCGTGAGCGCCGTCGACCGGCGCGGTCAGACCAGCGGCAGCTGCGCGAACACCGGTGTGGTCGGCTGCGCCGAGCCGCCGGGCGGCTCGACGGTGAACGCCAGTGTCTGCGACGTACCCAGGTCGGGGAGCACTGCCGTGGTCGACGGTGCGACCTGCCCGGAATCCATCGTGCCCGCGGAGTGCGGGCCCTCGGAATCGATGAGCCACATCTGGTAGACGGTGCCTGTCTGCGGCGGCGTCACATTGTTCATGACGAGCACGCCGGCATTCTCTTCCCGGGAGAACACCACCGTCGCCGTGCCGCCACCGGGGATGTCACCCGAGACGGTGCGCACATCGGGCGCGGCGAAGATCTCCTCCGCGGTCGTCGGGGTCGCGGGCGGCCGCAGCGTGTAGCCGACGACGAGCGCGCCGATTCCGATGGCCACTGCGGCGGCCCCGGCGAGCACGGCCCGGGTCCAGCGTCGCTGCCGCGGTTGCGTAGGCAGCGTGCGCACATTGTCATCTGAGATCTGCTGCAGAATCTCGGCGCGCAGATGCGAAGGCGGTTCGACGGCGGTGGCGGCCGAGATGACGGCCATGGTCTCCCGAACCGCGCGCACCTCGGCGGCGAACGCCTCGGCGACCTCCAGCGGGGCGTCGGACAACTGACGATCGATATCGGCGGCCTCAGAATCGGTGACCGCGTGCAATGCGTACGGAGTGGCCAGCGACAGCAGGTCGTCGGCGGAGTGTGGATTGGTCATGCGACCCCCAGGCATCTACGCAGGCCGCGGATCGCGTCGCGCATCCGTGACTTGATGGTTGCAAGGTTTGCCGCCAGCCGCTCCGACACCTGGACATACGTCAGGCCGTCGTAATACGCGAGCTGGATGCACTCCCGCTGGGTGTCGGTGAGTGTGTCCAGGCAGTCGGCCACCTGACGTCGTTCATCACCGCTGATCACCGCGTCGGAGACGTGATCGAGCGGAGGCTCCACCGTGGCCGCGCCGTAGCGCGACTCGCGGGAGCTGGCAGCCTCCTCGGAACGCACGCGGTCGACCGCGCGCCGGTGGGCCAGCGTGAGGAGCCAGGCCAGCGGAGAGCCGGCCGACGGATCGTAATTGCCTGCGTTGCGCCACACCTGCAGATAAATGTCCTGCATTGTCTCCTCGCTGTAACCGGGATCGCGCAACACCCTGGTGACCAGCCCGTACACGCGAGAGCGCGTCTGGTCGTAGAACGTGGCGAACGCTTCGGCGTCGCGACGGGCCACCTGGCGCAACAGTGCGTCGAGTTCGGCGGTCACGAGCCGTAGCCTAGCGTCCACCAGCGCCGATGCAGTTGCAGTCACGGCACCTTGGAGGGCCGTGGCGCCGATTTCGCGAGGCCGCAGGCCGCCGACCGCGTTCACGCCGCTGCTGTCGGGGTCGGCGTGGAGCGCGTCACAGCTGGTCCACTTTCTCGCGGTCGTCATCACTGCGGTGGGCTGGGCGCGGCACCATCGGGACTCGCTTGAGCCACAGCAACGTGCCTTGGACCCGCATGCTCAGTACGTTCATCTGCGGCGCCAGCGGGGAGAGCACCTGCAGCGCGAGCACCTGCCGAATGGTTGCCGGACGCCGGTTGCCTCGCAGTGTCACTACGAACGCCGGCTGGTGATCGCGGTGCAACGAGATCCGGACATCGAGGTTCTCGTCCGGCATGGGCGCTTGCACCAGATAGTGTCCGTCGACGTCGTTGAACGCGGATGCGTAGAGCTTCTTGTCCACCATCGTGGGCTGGACGCCCGAGGGAGGGAGCAGGTACGCGTGGCGCTCTCCGTGGGTGTTGTGCACCTCGGCGATGACGTAACGCAACACGCCGTCGGCGTCGTGGCACCAGTACAGGCTCAGCGGGTTGTACACGTGGCCGAGCACCCTGGCTTGGAAGAGGGCGTAGACCTTGCCGCCTGGAAGCTGAATCCCTTTGGTGGCAAGGAACGCGTCGAGGCGGCCACGCAGTGTGTCGACGGGAGCCTCCCACAGGTGGTCCTGCACGTCGAACCTGGCGAAGGGCCGCAGCCAGCCCGGCATCTGCGGTAGTGCGTCCACGTCGACGAACCAGCTGTAGCTGCGATGCTCGAAGTAGTGGTGCACGGGCGCGCGGCGCAGATGCGTGATCCGGGTGCGGTACAGGGCTGAGTTCATGACGCCACCGCCGTCAGCCGGCTGGCGCCCACCCTGCCCACGAAGGCGTTCGACCGCTTCCCCACACGTATGGCTTCCACATCACGTATTCGGAGCCGCGCCTGGTCTGGATGGGAAACCTCTATTCGCGGCAGTACACCGAGGTCAGGACGGCAAAGCGGGGGTCATCCACGATGGACGTCACGTTGGGCGATCCCTGTGTGAAGGTCACCGAGACCGCGGGTCGCCCCGGTGCCTTCGCCATGACGCTGTGGTAGCCGGCGAGATCGCCACCGTGGCCCCACACGGTCACCCCGCAGCCCAGGTCGATGCTGGTCAAGCCGAGGCCGTACCCGAACCCAGGTCCGTGCAGCGGCCACGGGACGGTGTCCGTCATCTGCGTGAGCTCCGCGGGTGCGACGACTCTTCCGTCGAGCAGCGCCGTGATGAAAGCGGCCATGTCCTCGTTGGTGGAGATCAGCGATCCGGCCATGTACTCCCCGGACGGCTCCGCGGCGGTGACGTCCTCGCGGCGGCCGCCGACGAGTTCGTAGCCGTGCGCCATCGGGGAGCGCAGCCCGGTGTCGCCGGCCGCTGGGAAGTAGGTGTGGGTCAGTCCGAGGGGCGCGATGATCCGTCGGGTGATCTCGTCGGCTGCGGAACGGCCGGTGACGGACTCGATGATCAGCCCGGCCACGACGTAGTTGGTGTTGGTGTAGACCGGCACCCGTTGACCGGGGGGTGCGCCCGGCTTGGCCAGTGCCTGCGACAACAGGTCGCGCGGCGAGACAGGCTGCGCCGGAGGCTCGGTCGTGTCGTCGAAGTACTCGGGCAATCCGCTCTGGTGGCGCAGCAACTGGCGCACGGAGATCGCCGCGCCGTCGATTCCCTCGCCGCGGATCAGCCCGGGGAGGTACGTGTCCACCGGTTCGTCGAGCTCGACCCTGCCCTCGCTGACGAGCTGCAGAATTGTCGCGGCGACAAAGGTTTTCGTGATGCTGGCGACCCGGACGTACGTCTGCGGCGTGAATGTCGTGCGAGTGGACACGTCGGTGTGGCCGGCCGCCGACAGCGTCACCGCGGCGCCGTCGGCAACCACGGCGACCGCTCCGGCGAGGCCGTTGGCCGCGACGGACTCGGCGAGAGCGGCGTCCAAGGGGCTGGGCTGCGCGTGCGCCGACGGCGCGACGAACGCGATGATCAGAGCTCCGGCGAGCGCGGCGGCGAGGCGCACTAGTGCGACGGTAGTTTCCATGTGCGGGCCGCGCGTGCCAATCCCTGGACCAGTGCCGAGGTCGCCGGGGAGAGGCCGTCGTCGGCGGGCACCGAACTGCGGGGACTGGTGCCGCGCACCCGCGCGGACAGCTCGAGCTGCGCGCCGCCGCCACGAACCAGATTGACCGGGTTGGCGGGATGCAGGCCGCGCAATTCCCGTGGGATGGAATCGACGTCGGTAACCATCCGGTAGCCGGGGATGTCGACGTGGCGGGCCAGGTGTTCGGCCAGGGCGCGGTTGCGCCCGCCCGCGAGCAGCTGTGTGCTGCGGCCGATCCGGCCGTAGCCGTGCAGGGACACTGCGACGTCGACGTGGGCGAGGAATTCCGCCAGCAGGGGTGACTGGGCTGGGTCGTAGAGCGCCGACGACAGATGATGTGGGTATTGATCGGGATGCCGCACCACATACAGCGACGCGCCGGCCGCGTCGGCGGCTCGTTCGGCGATGACGTCGGTCATCTTCTCCAGACCACCGCCGTGGATTGCCATGAACCCGAATCTGGACCGCAGGGTCGACTGCTCGACGACGGCGGGGTCGGCCAATAGTTCTGAAAGCGACTGCGGTGCAGCCGAACTCGCCTCCTGGGGACGGTGGGGCCAATGGGCGGGATCCCAGCGCTCCAGGAACTGGATCCACCGGCCCGGCAGTCCGTGGTGGCGTGCGCCGTCGAGGATGCGCTCCAGGTAACCGGGGCGCGGGGGTCCGGGTTCCACCCGGTGGTCGACGTAGACCCACGCCGTCGACGGCCCCGCCTCGGTGACAACCGTCATCTCGTCACGGCGATAGCGCACCGGTACACCCTCGGCGCTGTCGAGGGTGGCGAGGTCACGGTCGGACACCTGCCACACCACGCCGTGCACCTCGCTGCCCGAGAATGGTTCGACTGTGGCCACCCCGCGCTCGTTGATCAACCAGTCGTGGTCGGCGAGCGTGGCGCGCCGGGGGTCGGTCGCGTCGGGGCATCGCTGCGCCATCTGCTGCACGCACAGGTTCGACCCGTACGCGAAGTAGTTGTGCCGGCGGCCCATTCAGCCGGCGAGCGTCAGATAGATCAGCACCACGTTCAAAAGGGTAATCAACCCGGCGACAACCCAGCCCAGTGCAGTGGTGACACGGTGGTTGACGTCGGTGCCCATGAGCTGCGCGTCGGAGGTCAACCGGACCAGCGGTATCAGGGCGAACGGAATGCCGAAGGACAGCACGACCTGCGAGAGCACCAGGGCGCGGCTGGGGTCGACGCCGATCGCGAGGATCGCCAGGGCGGGTAGCAGGGTAATGAGCCGTCGTGCCACCAGCGGAACCGATCGCCTGAGCAGTCCCTGCATGATCATCGCGCCCGCGTAGGCGCCGACCGACGACGAGGCCAGCCCCGAGGCGAGCAGGCCGATCGCGAACAGCAGCGCCACACCGGCGCCGAGCGTGCTCTGCACCGCCGCGTGCGCGCCCTCGATGGAGTCCGTGTTGTCCATCCCCTGCAAATTGCTCGCCGCGACCAGCAGCATCGACAGGTTCACCGCCCCTGCGACGAGCATGGCGATGCCGACGTCCCAGCGGGTAACCCGCAGCAGCGTCCGTCGCGCCGGTCCCGCCTCCGGGTGGCCGTGGCGGTCTCGCGCCAGGCCGGAATGCAGGTAGACGGCGTGCGGCATCACGGTGGCGCCCAGCATCGCGGCGGCCAGCAGGATGCTCTCGGCGCCGTCGAATCGCGGGATCAATCCTTCCGCGGCGGCGCCGGCCGGCGGCGGGGAGGCGACCAGGCTGGTGACGAAACCGATCGCGATGATCAGCAGCAGGCCGGTGATCACCCGCTCGAAAGGTTGTTGGCCACGGCGATCTTTCACGAGCAGCAGGATCAGCGACACCGCTCCGGTGATCACACCGCCGACGAGCAGCGGCAGATCGAACAGCAGGTACAGGGCGATGGCGCCACCCACCACTTCTGCGAGATCCGTTGCCATCGCGACCAATTCGGCCTGAATCCAGTAGGCGAGCCTGGCCGGCCTGCCCATTCGCGCACCGACTGCTTCCGGCAGCGAGGTGCCCGTGACCAACCCGAGCTTCGCCGACAGGTATTGCACGAGGCAGGCCATCAGGTTGGCGACGACGATCACCCAGACGAGGAGAAACCCGAACTGTGCGCCCGCGCTGACGTTTGCCGCAACGTTGCCGGGGTCGACATAGGCGATCGCAGCGACGAACGCGGGCCCGAGTAGCAGCCAGCTCGGCCGCGACTGCGGTTGGACGTGCGGTGTCACGACACCCCTTTTCTATCCGGTATGACGAATAGAAAAGTTAGGGTAGCCGAAACCTTCCGATGTGTAGCGTCTGGGGTCGGTTTTGCTTCGCCCTCACCAGGGGCCGAGACCGTAGCCGCCGACCAGCGGCCAATAACCGATGCCCTGCCAGCCGCCGTAGTTCCACGGCGGCGGCGTCGTGGTCAACTGTGTGCTGCCGTTGGTCTCACAGAACGTCACCGTCTGGCCGACTTCGGTGCACTCGGGTGCTGCAGCCGCGCTGGGCGCCGCGAACAGGGCGAGGAAGGCGAGACCCGCGAGCAGCCACCCGGTGCGCCCGTAGGCGGTGTTCATGGTCGAGGTCCCCTCAGAAAATGTAGGGACCGTAGCCTTCCCACGGGAAGAAGCCGCCGCCGTACCACGGCTGCGCGTATACCCCGGGGGACGAGCTGATCTGGGCGTTGCCGGGTGACTGGCACACCTCGGTGGCCCCGCCGGCACCGCGTGAAGTCGTGGAGCAGTTCGGCTGTGCAAGCGCGGCGGGGGCGGCGGCGATCGCCACGGCTGCACCGCCTGCGCAGAGGAGGGCAGCGAAAGCGCTCAGTCGAGCCTTCATTTCAGGATCCTTCCAGCGAGTGTCATCGCTTAGCGTACAGACCTTTGCCAGTTTCGGGAGGTAACTCTTTGGCTGTCACCGATCCGGGAACGGAGTCGATTCCGCACCGATCTACAACACGATTCGGAGCCGGGAACGGTTCAGAAGTGGACGGGGCCGTAGTTCTCGAACGGCAGGATCCCGCCCCAGTAGTAGGTCGCGTTCTCTGGCGGGATGGTGCTGATTTCGGCGTCGCCGGGTGTCTCGCACACCTTGGTGGAGCCGCCGCCGGGACCACCGCCCTGCGCCGTTGTGCTGCAGTTCGGCTGGGCGATCGCGGCCGGGGCGGCGGCGATCGCCGCGGAGGCGGCGCCCACTGCGAGAAGTGCGGCGAAGCGAGCTTTCATGGGAGGACCTTCCACGCGGAGTCAGCTCGCAGCGTACAAGCCTTCGCCGGTGATGAGGGGCAGCTCACGCGCGGTCACAATTCCTGGCGCAGCATCGATTACGGCCGGGATCGCGTTTACCACGCGAGCGGCCGTGGCCACCAGACCCGCGTGGTTGTGATCGCCGTTGGGGCTACTGAGGCAGAGGTCGAGGGTGTAGGACGGTTCGCCGGTGATCTCGATCCGGTACGAGCCGCCGTGTTGGGCGGGCTGCGGCCAGTCGGGGCAGAGGTCGTCACGCAGCCGCGTGACGTGTTCGAGGACTACCGCGATCTCACCGTCTTTCATTCCGCGGACCTCGAAGCGGATCGCCGCCGTGGTGCCTTTGGCGATCGGGCCTGCCGCGATGTCGAAGTCTTCCGGCGCCGGTACCCGCTTGTGGGTCTCGGTGACTTCGTCAAGCTCGATGCCGAGCCCGGCGGCGAGTTGACGTACCACCGAACCCCACGCCAGACTCAGCACACCGGGCTGCAGCAGCATGGGCGTCTCGTCCAGCGAGCCGCCGAAGCCCATGACGTCGAACATGACCGCCGCGCTGTCGTAGGTGTCGTAGTTGATGATCTCCATGCAGCGGATCTGCTGGATGTTCTGGCAGGTGCCCGCCAGTGCCATCGGTAACAGGTCGTTCGCGAACCCGGGATCGATGCCATTGACAAAGATGGTGGCGTTACCGGCTTTCGCGGCGTCCTCGATGGGGGTCACGAGTTCTGCGGGAAGCACCTGCCAGGGGTGCTGCAGGAACACCGCGCTGCTGCCGACGACATTGACGCCCGCCTCCAGGATGCGCCGGTAGTCCTCCAGGGCATCGGGCAGGCGATTGTCGGCCAGCGCGGTGTAGACCACACACGCGGGCCGGGTGGCCAGCACTGCGTCCAGGTCGGTCGTCGCGAGGATGCCGGTCGAATCCTGAAGTCCCGCAAGCTCTCCCGCGTCCCTACCGGCTTTGGATTCTGAGGAAACCCATACCGCGGTGAGCTCGAACCGGGGGTCGGTGATCAGCTGGGTGAGCGCATGCTTGCCGACGTTCCCCGTGCCGATCGCAGCGACTTTGATTGCGGAGGAGTTGGCCATGTCGACATCCTTTACAGGTCGGGAATCGGGAGATCGAGGTTCGGGAAGGTGAGGCCGCCGTCGACTTCGAGCGTCTTGCCTGTGAGGTAGGCGCCCGCGGGGGAGGCGAGATAGACCGCGGCAGCCGCGATGTCGAGCGGGTCGCCGAGGCGCTTCATCGGCGTCGCCTTCTCCATCGGATCGCGCAGATCGTCGTTGCTGGCGACGATCTCCAGTGCCGAGGTCAGGATCGAACCCGGCGCGATCGCGTTGACCCGGATGCGAGGCGCCAGGTCGAGTGCCGACAGACGGGTGTAGTGCGCCAGCGCGGCTTTCGCGGTGCCGTAAGCGGCAAATCCGCGGCCGGCGAGGCGTGCCATGGTCGACGTGATGTTGATGATGCTGCCGCCGCCCGACCCTTCCAGCATCAGCGGCACGGCGGCGACCGTGAGCGCGTGCGCGGTCGCGACGTTGAAGGCGAACGCGTCACGCATGTCCTTGGCGCTGGTGTTCAGAAGCGCGTTCGGCATCGTTCCGCCGACATTGTTGACGACGATGTCTAGTCTGCCGAACGCCTCCATCGCCTGGGCGGCGAGGCCCGCGGTGTCCTCGGCTCGCGCAAGGTCGGCGACGACGATGTGGGCTCGGCGCCCAGTGGTGTCGATCTGCTCGGCGACCTCCTCGAGCTGTGACTGCGTGCGCGCAGCGATCAGCACGTCAGCGCCTGCTTCGGCAAAGGCGAGAGCCATTGCGGCGCCGAGTCCGCGCCCGGCCCCGGTCACCACTGCCACCTGATCGTCGAGCCGGAACCGGTCCAGAATCACGCGCGCCCTCCATTCGTCGACGCGGGAAACGCTAGCAAGGAGAGCCGAAGCGTGGGGCCAATTTCTGGAACACGTTCTACTTTTCGAGGTGCGCGGGGTGCGACGTGCGACACGAATGCACGGTTGTTGACGGATCTGAGCCAAATCTCGTCACAAAGGGTGCATTCGCGAGGTCAGCCTTTTTTGGCTGCTGCTTTCTTCGCGGCCTTCTTGGCCGGAGCCTTCTTCGCTGCTGTCTTCTTCGCGGGCGCCTTCCTGGCGGCGGTCTTCTTCGCCGGGGCCTTTTTGGCGGGCTCGTCGTCGTCGGAGTTGTTCGCCGAGGACCGGCCCTGCTCCTTGCGTGCCTTCACGCTGGCTTCGAGCTTGGCCAGCAGGTCCGACACATCTTCGGTCTCGTCGAGTTCCTGCGGCTGCTCTTCGGTGGTGAACGCTTCGCCACCTTCGAGTTTCGCCTGGATCAGCTCGTGCAGCTGCTCCTGGTAATCGTCGTGGTAGCGGTCGGGATTGAAGTCGTCGGTCATCGAGTCGACCACCTGGCTGGCCATCTTCAGCTCAGCGGGTTTGACCTCGACTTCCTTGTCCAGCACGGGAAAATCCGGGTCACGGATCTCGTCGGGCCACAGCAGCGTGTGGATCATCATGACGTCGCGCTTGCTGAAATCCTTGACCCGCAGCGCCGCAAGCCGGGTCTTGTTGCGCAGCGCGAAATTCACGATCGCGACGCGGTCGGTCTCCATCAGCGTCTTGGCGAGCAACACATACGATTTCGACGACTTACCCTCGGGCTCAAGGAAATACGAGCGGTCGTACATCAGCGGGTCGAGATCACTGGCCGGGACGAATTCCAGCACCTCGATCTCGCGACTGCGCTCCTCCGGCAGCGTGGAGATGTCGTCGTCGGTGATGATGACGGTCTGACCGTCGTCGGACTCGTACGCCTTGGCGATGTCGCGGTACTCGACGACCTCGCCGCACACCTCGCACACCCGCTTGTAGCGGATGCGCCCGTTGTCCTTCTCGTGCACCTGGTGGAACTTGATGTCGTGGTCCTCGGTGGCGCTGTACACCTTGACCGGGACATTGACCAGCCCGAAGGCGATGGAACCCTTCCAGATGGACCGCATCAGCCCAGTATGTCCGATGCGGGGGCGCTTTCGAGGCTGGCGCGGTCGGGCAGGTCCGCCCCGGCTTTGGCCACGGTGAGCGCCGAGGTCAGCGTCGCGGCCCGAACCGCGGCGGTCAACGCGTCGGTCCCGATCGCTGCGAGGTGGCGCCGGCGGTCGGCACCCAGCAGGTCCATCGACCACAGAGCGTCGATCAGTCCCGTCATGAACGCGTCTCCGGCGCCCACGGTGTCCACCACGTCGACATTCCCCGCAGGTACCCGCACGGTCCCCGCGGCACACATGGCCACCGCGCCCTCGCCGCCGAACGTCACGACGACGATCGACGGTCCGAGCGACAGCCACGACCTTGCGATCTGTTCGGGTGTTCGCGTGGGGTCGATCCAGTGCATGTCCTCGCTGCTCGCCTTGACGACGTCGGCCCGCTCGAGCAGCCGGTCGACGCGGGACCGGGCCGCGTCGGCGTCGGTGAGCAGCGCCGAGCGGATGTTCGGGTCGAATGTGAAGGTCGCCGAGAGCCGATAGGTGTCGACCAGTGCTTTGGCCGCCAGGCAGCCTGGTTCGAGGACCGCCGCGATAGAGCCGGTGTGCACCACCAAAGGGGGCGCTGCCTCGGGCGTGCCTGACAGCGCCCACTCGATGTCGAAGGAGTACGTCGCAGAGCCTGAATCATCAAGCAGGGCGTGCGCGGTGGCGGTCTTGGCTGCGTCCGTACTGCCCGAAACTAGATGTACGCCTGCAGATTCGACGTACTCGGCGATACGCCGACCGTAGTCGTCTGTGCCGATGTGCGTCAGGAAGTCGACGCTGCGACCGAGCCGCGCCAATCCGACCGCGACATTGAGCGGGCTCCCGCCGACATGCTCGCCCAGCACGTGCCCGTCGCGCTCCACGATGTCGATCAGCGCTTCCCCGATCACCAATGCCCGCACGGGTTCGACGCTACCCGGCGATTTCTGGGTAATACGGTGAAGTGGTGGACCGTTATGACCGGGTGAGGCTGACGAACCCGGACAAGGTGCTCTATCCGGCGACGGGAACGACCAAGGCGGAGGTCTTCGACTACTACGTCAACGTCGCCGAAGCGATGCTGCCCCACATCGCGGGCCGGGCGGTCACCCGCAAACGGTGGCCGAACGGCGTCGAGGAGTCGTCGTTCTTCGAGAAGCAACTGGCGTCGTCGGCGCCGGACTGGCTCGACCGCGGGACCATCGCGCACAAGTCGGGCACCACCACCTATCCCGTCATCGACACGGTCGAAGGGCTGGCGTGGATCGCACAGCAGGCGGCACTCGAGGTCCATGTGCCGCAGTGGCGGTTCGTCGACCAACAGGTGGGACCCGCGACGCGGATCGTGTTCGATCTCGATCCCGGCGAAGGGGTGACTTTCCGTCAGCTCTGCGAAGTCGCCCATGAGGTCCGTGATCTGATCACCGACATCGGGCTGACGACGTTTCCGCTGACCAGCGGCAGCAAGGGGCTTCACCTTTATGTCCCGCTGGAGGAACCGATCAGCTCCCGAGGTGCGTCCGTTCTGGCCAAGCGGGTGGCCCAACAGCTCGAGCAGTCCATGCCCAAACGCGTCACCGCGACGATGACGAAGAGTCTGCGTGACGGCAAAGTGTTCCTGGACTGGAGCCAGAACAACGGCAACAAGACCACCATCGCGCCGTACTCGCTTCGCGGACGTGAACATCCGACCGTTGCCGCGCCGCGGACATGGGACGAGATCGAGGATCCGACGCTGCGGCACTTGACTTTCGACGAGGTTCTCGAGCGCCTGGACAGTGACGGCGATCTGCTGGCCGGGCTCGACGAGCCGCTGCCCGCCACCGACAAGCTGACGCGGTATCGCAGCATGCGCGACCGCACGAAGACGCCCGAGCCCGTGCCCGCCGAGCCGCCGGAAACCGGCAGCAACGACAAGTTCGTCATCCAGGAACACCACGCTCGCCGGCTGCACTACGACTTCAGGCTCGAACGGGACGGGGTGCTCGTCAGCTGGGCGGTACCGAAGAACCTGCCCGACACCCCGTCGGTGAATCACCTTGCCGTGCACACCGAAGACCACCCGATGGACTACCTCGACTTCGCGGGCGAAATCCCAAAGGGTGAGTACGGGGGCGGCAAGGTCTACGTCTGGGACACCGGCACGTACGAGACCGAGAAGTTCAACGACAACTCCCCGGACGGTCCTGCCAAGGGCGGGGAGGTGATCGTCACGCTGCACGGCAAGAAGATCGAGGGCCGCTACGCGCTGATCCAGACCGACGGGAAGAACTGGCTCGCGCACAGGATGAAGGATCAGCCCAAGCTCTCGGTAGGGGACCTGTCGCCGATGCTGACGACCGAAGGCTCGGTTGAGCGATTGACCAAGGCGCAGTGGGCATTCGAGGGCAAATGGGACGGTTACCGACTGTTGGTGGAGGCCGACCACGGCAAGCTGACGCTGCGCTCGCGGCGCGGACGGGACGTCACGGGCGAATACCCGCAGCTGAAAGCCCTCGCCGCCGACCTCGCGGACCATCACGTCATTCTCGACGGCGAGGCCGTCGCCCTGGACGAATCAGGTGTGCCCAGCTTCAGCGAAATGCAGAACCGCGCCCGCTCAACACGATTGGAATTCTGGGCGTTCGACATCCTGTTCCTCGACGGTCGACCGCTGATGAAGGCGAAGTACCGCGACCGCCGAAAGATACTGCAGGCCTTGGCCGACGGTGGCGGGCTGATCGTGCCGGATCCCCTCGACGGTGACGGCCCGGAGGCACTGGAGTACGCGAGATCCCGCGGCTGGGAGGGCGTGATCGCGAAGAAGCGGGACTCCACCTACCAGCCGGGCCGCCGGTCGTCGTCGTGGATCAAGGACAAGATCTGGAATACCCAGGAGGTGGTGATCGGCGGCTGGCGCCAGGGTGAAGGCGGACGCACGAGCGGTATCGGTGCGCTGATGCTCGGAATCCCCGGTGAGGACGGCCTGCAGTTCGTCGGCCGCGTGGGAACCGGCTTCACCGAGAAGCAGCTGGCAGCCCTGAAGAAGGTGCTGGCCCCGTTGGAGACCAACGAATCACCCTTCGCCGCAAGGCTTACGGGCCCCGACGCCAAAGGCGTGACATTCGTGCGTCCCGAGTTGGTGGGGGAGGTGCGCTACAGCGAACGCACGTCGGACAACCGGTTGCGGCAGCCCAGTTGGCGTGGACTGCGCGATGACAAGACGCCGGACGAGGTTCGGTGGGAGTAGTCGGTGCTCTGTGAGAGACCGGCAGCCATAGTTCGCGCGGGATCGCAACCGGGCGGTGCGGGCGGGCGGAATTTGTCGGTGGTCGAATGTATGTTCGAAGTATGTCGAGAGGCGATGTGGCGGCCGCGGTGGCGGCGGTGCGTGCGGCCTTCGATGCGTTGGCGGCGTGCGAGGTCGACCTGTTGACCCGTTCTGATCTGGTGGCGGCGTTGGATGAGCTGGAAACGCTGGGGTGTCAGCTACCGGCGGTGAATTCTCGG